>NZ_FMHI01000021.1:1212-152939 GCF_900090145.1 Streptomyces sp. WMMB 322 | reverse complement strand
GGCCAAGCGGGCCGGTGTGCCCCTGGTCTTCGTTGATCCCGCGTACACGTCGCAGACGTGCGCCGAGTGCGGCCACGTCGACAAACGCAACCGTATCGACCAGGGGCTATTCATCTGCCGAGGGTGCGGGGTCGTTGCCCACGCCGACCGGAATGCTTCCCACAACATCGCCACCCGTGGCGAGAGCGTGTGGAATGCGGGGCGTGAGTCACGCGTCCCTGCCACCCCATAACGGGGTGTCTGGACGGAGGAGTCCACCCCAGCAGCCAGCTGGGCACTACCTCCAAACCCGGCCCTTTAGAGCCGGGTCAAGTTGACACAGCGTTTCCGCCGGCGGGAACTCCGGGTCGCGGCTGTTCGGCTTCCAGTGCGTGCGGGCCGCGGCGGCCGGAGGCGGCGCGCACTCTGCAAGGATCTCCGGGACGGCGCCCGGTACTTCCTCCCCGACCGTCTTCAACACCGTCTGGCCGCCGTGGAGTTCGCAGCGCGGAACCGGGGACGTCGGGCCGTTGAGCACGGACAAGGACCGGCCGGTCGAACGGAGTCGAGAATGTCGAGAACGGGGCGCAGTTGTAGAGCTCCGGTGCCGGCCGCGGCGTATCCCCCGCGGGACGGAGACGAACCCCGGCATCCTTCTGCCGGGAACCCCGTGCGGGAGTTGGAGGATTCCTCGTCACGCGGGCATCGGCGGCGGATCGCCACACGTCCGCGCCGCTCGGTGAAAACACCTGGGAGCGGTCCAGGTGCCCGGCCGTACTCATGACTGCGTCCCGCCTGAGGAAGACCGGCTGACCCGTTCGGTGAAAGGAAGTTGTCGCGTGTTGCCTCTTGCCGGTGTGGCCTCTGTGCTCACGCCGCTGGTGATCGTCATGCCGTTGACCGTCGCCGCGTCCTTTCTCCTCCCGCGCCGTTACGGCGTCCGGAGTGAGGTCAGCAGGCAGAGCCTGGCCGCCAACGGCGGGGTGTGTGCGGTGCTCCTTCTCGGCACGCTCGTGCTGGGCGGCACCGGACATGTCGGCGGCAACGAGGTGTGGCCTCTCCACTTCGGGACGGCGGGAGCCGCGCTCGTCTTCGTGTGCACCGTGATCGTGGTCCGGGACAACGCCCGGCGTGATGCCCGGCGCGCGGCGGAGGCCGGCGAACTTCTGCGAGAGGCCGGACGCGTGGCGAACGAGCTGTACCCGTACCTCGCGGACGGCCCGGAAGGAGAGCGAGCCGGGCGCCGCGCCCAGGAGCAGCTCGGAGCGAGCGGGAGGGACGCGAGCCGGGGAGCGGGTACCGGCGCCATGCGGGCACTGCACGGTGCCATGGCGGGTCTGCGCGACGAGCTGGACCCGTCTCGGGGGGTGCCACCTGAGGGCGAACTGCGGGCCCTGCACGGCCTGATCGAGCAGTCCCGGCCGGACACGCGTGCGGGCTTCCTCGCCGGCCGCTCGCCGGCCGGGACTGCGTAGGACGCGTGGCAACTCGCGCTGCGACCGGGTCAGTCCGTGAGATCGACCCTGATTGTCAGCAGGTGCGTGCCGAGCGCCCGCACCGCCGCGCTGTTGAAACGCGACAGCGTGCGCAGCCGTGCACGGGAGTCGTCACGCGGGATCAGATGAGCTGTGCCGCTGTGCCAGCGTCCCTTGATGCGGACACGGACACGCGGGTCCGCCTTGATGTTCCGCACGTACTGGGACTTCTCGCCGTACTCCGAAACGAACCAGAACTCCCGGCCGACGCGGCGCCCGCCGACGGGCGTCCGACGGGGGAGCCCGGAATTCCGCCCGGTGGTCTCCAGGAGAACCTGCGTCGGCAGACGGACCGTCAGCGGGTTCACGATCCTTCGCTGGAACGACGTGACGATCCGGTGCTTGATCTCGCTGTGGCGTGGCATGTGTCGCTCCCGTCTGCCGTCGATGTTCCTGGCCTCGTATTCGGGCCGTCAGGGATGGCTGCGTGATCCTGCGGTCGGCGGCCGCGGGCACATCAGCGGCCCGCGGCCCCCTCTCGGCAGGCATCTCACGTGCGTTGACACTGAGCCGCGAGGGCTTGGTCAGGCTGTGCCGCCGGTCTTCGAGGACTTCAGGCCGGTCTGGTGGGCCAGCGCGATGACGGCCTGGTCGAACATCTCGTCCGGCGCCTGGACCACTCGCTGGAAATGGCCGAACACCTCGAAGCTGATGAGTCCGAAGAGCTGCGCCCAGGCGGTGACGACCCAGGGCAGTACGTGGTCCGGGACGGCGGGGTCGGATTCCTGCGTGAGCTCAAGGACGTGGGAGTTCAGCACCGTGGCGGGAGGCGCCCCCTGGGCGGGTGTTCTCAGGGAGTCGGCGGCCTGGGCGGACTCGGCCAGCGACAGCAGCACCAGTGCCACCCGGGAGGCCGGCTTCACGGTCTCCTGGGGCGCGCGGTAGTCGGGGACAGGCGCACCGTAGATCAGTGTGTACTCGTGCGGGTGGGCGAGGGCCCAGCGTCGGACGGCCCGGCACACGGCCAGCCACCTCTGCATGAGATCGGTGCTGCCGCTGTCCTTCAACGCCGTCTCCGCGGCCTCGCCCACCGCTTCGAACGCGTCGATGATGAGCGCCGTGAGCAGATCGTCCCTGCTGGGAAAGTAGCGGTAGAGGGCGGAGGGAACCATGCCCAACTCACGTGCGACCGCGCGCAGCGAGAGCCTGGCGGCTCCGTCGGCGGCGAGCTGCTCTCGTGCCTGGGCCTTGATGGCGCAGGTGATCTCGGCCCGGGCCCGTTCTCTTGCTCCCTTGATGGCTTCCATGTGATCAGTCTTCCACAGTGCAGTGAACACTGTTCCAGTAGGAGAGCAGTACCCTTGTTTCAGAGCAGTGTTCACGGCACACTGGGCTGTGACCACATCGAGAATCTGACTCGCTTTCAGGCCGGGTGCCCGCAGCGTCGCGGGACACACCGCACCTCGTACCGCCTTGCGCAGGCCCTGACCCGCTTGCCGCGCGGTGATCCGCTCTCGGGGGTAGAGCACCCCGGGCACGGGCAGTCCCGCAGATGCCGACCCCGGACCGTCTTGGTCCGGCAGCGGCCTCCGGGTCCCGGAGGCCGGGGGAGAAAGGAGGACTGTGATGATCTCAGCCGGGTCGCCCGGTGGGCGATCACGCCAACCGCTGCGGTCCGTGCGGGCTTTACCGCAACCGCTCCGGCGCTGCGTCCCAGGAGCCCCCGCCGTGCTGCAAAGACGTCCACCGAAGCGCAACTCGCCGGGTGTATTCCCGGCCCGACCTGGTCGGAAGCAGACACAGAGCCGACCGCGCCGCGAAATCGGAAGATTCTCTTCGATTCCCGGGGCAGTGGCAGACCGGCCCGTACCGTCTGACCAACGGACATGAAACGGAACGCCCTCGCAATCTGTTTCTGACCCCTCAAGTGCAGGCATCAACTCCTGCAGCACCCAATGGGCGGCGTCGGGTTCAGCCGTGCGCGTGTGTGCCAGAATGTGGAAGGGTGCGTCTACTCGATGCAGAAATCATCTGTCGATCACGCAGATCGTTCGGTCGTCGACAGGACCCTCAAGATCTTCGGGTGTTTCAATGTCAGGAACACCGCTCTCACCGTAAGTGAAATCAGCCGTATGTCGGGGCTGCCGGTAGCGACTGCCTACCGCCTCGTTTCAAAGCTGGTGTCGTGGGGGGCGCTGGAGCGGGCAGCGGGCAACAAATACAGCATCGGACTGCGCCTGTGGGAAGTGGCCTCGCTCGCTCCGAGGCTCTCGATGTTCCGTACAGCCGCCCTGCCGCACATGCTTGAACTGCAAAAAGAAACCAATTCATCGGTCTTCCTCTCGCCACGGGAGGAAGGCGAGGGAATCTGGCTGGAGAGTCTCTGGGGTGACGGAGTTCCCTACGACGGCTCGTGCATCGTAGGGAACCGGTTCCCGCTGTACGCGTCGGCGTCCGGGCAAGTCCTGCTGGCCCACGCCGACCCGGAGATCCAGGGTGAGCTCTACTCGCGCGGCGCACGGGCCGTGACGGGGAGGGCCGTCACCGGCTCGCTTCCTCTCCGCAAACTCGTCGACGAAGTGAAACGACGAGGGTACGCCGTGGATGACAGCGAGCCGTGCGACGACCTGTCGGGAGTCGCAGCTCCCGTTCACGGCGGTGGTGGAACCGACGTCGCCTGTGTCGCTCTGTGCGGTCCGTCGGCGGACGGGGCGCCGCATCAGGGTGTGAAGCCGCTGCTGGCAACCACCAGGCGTATATCCCGAGACCTCGCGAAGCTGCAAGGAGTGAGGTTCCCTTCGCGGCGTCGGACCCCGGACGGCAGGAGAAGTTGAGAGCCCTCGTCAAGGACAACGACGAGGTGCCGGACCGGAGCGTCCTCGCCGAGAGGCCCTTCGCCGGCGACCTTGATGTCGAGCCGCTCGCAGTGACGGAGATCCGGCCGCCGAGGAGTCGTTCGGCGTGAGCATCCCGAAGGAGACAGTCAAGTGCGCGGCCATCGGCGACAGCGCCGCCGCCAACCGTCGACCCGTCTGTCGGCCACATCGCATCGGATGCGATCCGCAGCCGCTTTTCCCTTATCGATACGCGAAGTTGGAGTCATCCCGTGAACTCGATCAACCGTACGGTGGTCATCACCGGTCTTGGAGCGACCACTCCGCTGGGCGGCGACACCGCGTCCACGTGGGAGGCGCTGCTCGCCGGCCGCTCCGGCGTCCGGCTGCTGGACCATGAGTGGGCCGAGGACAGCCCTGTGCGCATCGCCGCCGAGGTCGCGGTGGAGCCCGCGGAACGCATACCTCGGCCTCAGGCACGCCGGCTCGACCGCAGCGCACAGCTCGCCCTGGTCGCGGCGCGCGAGGCGTGGGCCGACGCCGGGTTCACCGGCCCGGCGGGCGCCGGGTCTCCGGCTGATCCCGACCGGCTCGGCGTCGTCATCGGGTCCGCCGTCGGTGGCATGGCCTCGGTGCTTGAGCAGTACGAGGTCCTCAGGGAACAGGGCGCCCGCCAGGTGTCCCCCCACACCATGCCGATGCTGCTGCCGAACACGCCGTCGGCCGACGTCGGTCTGGACGTCAACGCCCGTGCCGGCGTGCACAGTACGGCCAGTGCCTGCGCCTCCGGTGCCGAAGCCGTCGGCTACGGCATAGACATGATCCGCACCGGCCGCGCCGACCTTGTCGTCGCGGGTGGGTCGGACGCGGCGGTCTGCTCCCTCAACATGGCCTCGTTCAGCAACATGACGGCCGTATCCAAGCGCAACGACGATCCGCCGGCGGCGTCCCGCCCGTACGACACCGACCGCGACGGCTTCGTCATGGCCGAGGGCGCGGGCGTCGTCGTACTGGAGTCCGCCGAACACGCCGAGCGGCGCGGGGCACGCGTCTACGCGGAGGCGGTGGGCCAAGGTCTGTCCGCCGACAGTCACCACATCGCCCAGCCCGAGCCGACGGGCCGTGGAATCGCCGCCGCCCTGCAGCACCTGCTGGACTCCAACGACCTCAAGCCCACTGAGATCATGCACGTCAACACGCACGCCACCGCGACGCCTCTGGGTGACGTCGCCGAGGTCAAGGCGATGCGGGATGTTTTCGGGGTCGACGCCGACCACTTCGCCGTGTCTGCCACGAAGTCCATGACCGGACACATGCTGGGCGGCGCCGGTGGCGTCGAAACCGTGGCCGCGGCCCTCGCCCTGTACCACCGCACCGCACCGCCCACGATCAACGTGGACAATCTCGACCCCGACGTCCACGCCGACATCGTCCGCGGCGAGCCCCGCCCCTTGCCCGTCGGACGAATCGCCGCACTGAACAACTCCTTCGGGTTCGGCGGCCACAACGTGGTGGTGGGACTGCGCACCGTCTGAGCACGGCCCGGCCGCCCGGCCGCGCTGCGCCCGGGGCGGGCCGGCGCCGGGTCACTTCGCCGAGCAGGAGCAGGTGCAGGTGCAGGTGCAGGAGCAGGAGCAGGAGCAGGCCAAGGGCCCGGCTGCGCACGGCCGGCAGGATCAGCGCACACCGGCCCGGTCAGGGACAGTGATCGAACGTCCACAAGGCCCCCTGGTTCCGGGAATTGGCGCATCCCCCGACTCTGCCGGAGACATCTGGCCGTCCTGCGGCGCGGCCTGCTGCGGAGCGTCGCGTTCAGCATCCGCGAGACCGCATCCGAACGCATCAAGCGCGGCTCTCGCCGGATCCGGCGCTGTGCCGGCCTCGTGGACGAGGGCCTCGCCCGGACCGGACTCGCGCGCCATGAGAACCGGCCATCCACACGCAACCGCCCCGGGGCCGGCCGAGGCAGCGGCCGGTCCTGCTTGCTGCAGCACCGGATACGAGCGGTCCGGGCTCTTCCCCCGTGACTCCGCGAGTTAATCCCCAGTGAATTCAAAGCCCGCTTTTCACTGGCTGAGAAAGCGGGTTGTCCGGCCGGCGGTCCTCCGGCCACGCTCTGGATGTAGTTGTCAGAAGGCGGAACCCACAAATTGCGACCACAGCTCGGAAGGGGAGAGCCGTGTTCGCCACCGGGGCGACAGCAAAAGCGATTCCGAACGTTCGCCCCTTTGTACCGAGCCACTCTGCAGAATCGACGTCGATAGAGGTACCGGACATGGATCAGCTGGCGGTCGTCGGCATGTCTTGCAGGTTTCCCGGAGCGTCCAACCCCAGTGACTTCTGGAAGATCCTGGTGAACGCCGAACCGCAGTTCGGAACAGTGCCTGAAAGCCGGTGGGACCATTCTGTATGGTATCGGCCGGGCGAGTTCCGGAAGCCGCACAGTGCTTACACGGACCAAGTAGCCTTCCTCGAGGACGTCGACCAATTCGCGCCTGCACACTACGGAATTCCACCGCGCCGGGCGCGCACCATGGACCCTCAGGCGAAGCTCTTCACGGACCTTACCCGGGAAGCGTTGCAGGACTCGGGCTGGGAGCGGGAGGGCTTCGACCGGGCCGCGACCGGAGTCTTCGCCGGCGTTGCGTCCATGGACCACCGCGACATCAGCTTCTCGCGCGTCACCGCCGGTCTCCTCGCAGACGGGTCCATGCACCAGGGCGTCAGCGACTCGGAGCTGCTCGCCGAACTGGAGGAGGCCGGCGACTCCTCGGTGATGCCGTTCAGCTCGTTCACCATTCCCGGAGCCCTGGCAATCATGGTCCCCGCCACGGTCAGCGAGATCCTGGATCTCGGCGGGCCCTCCCTTTCCGTCGATGCCGCCTGCTCCTCGGCGCTCGTGGCTCTGGACACCGCCGTCCGGTCGCTGCGCTCAGGAGCCTGCTCGATCGCCGTCGTCGGTGGCGTCTACCTCGGTCTGAGCCCGGCCGGGATGGTCGGCTTCTCCCGGGCCGGCGCGCTGTCCCGGAACGGAGTGTGCCGGCCCTTCGACGAGCGCGCCGACGGCTTCGTCCTGGGGGAGGGCGGCGCGACGCTGGTGCTGCGCCCCCTGGAGGACGCCCTGGCGGCGGGTGACCGTGTCTACGCCGTCATCTCAGGTGTGGGCATGGCCAACGACGGCCGCGGAGGCGGTCCGATGACCCCGCAGACGCAGGGCCAGCTCGCCTCGCTCCGGGCGGCGTACCGGGACGCCGGGGTCGTTCCCGGAGACATCGATCTGCTGGAGGCCCACGGCACCGGTACCCCGGTCGGCGACCGGACCGAGGTGGAGGCGCTGCAGATGCTGCGTGCCGGGGAGGAACAGGTCCGGCCGTGCTACGTGTCCTCCTCCAAGGCACTCATCGGCCACACGCTCTCGGGTGCCGGTGCCGCCGGCCTGGTGAAGGCGGCGCTCGCCGTCCACCACGGTGTCGTACCCCCGCAGCCCGCGGAGACGCGCGTCAGCAGCGAACTGGAGCTGGAGGCGGCGGAGTTGCGTATGACCACGGAGCAGCTGCCGTGGCCGCACCGGGAGGTGCGCCGGGCGGGAGTCAGCTCGTTCGGCTTCGGCGGTACGAACGTGCACGCCGTCCTGGAGAGCGCGCCACCCGGTCGCACTCGCGGACCGGCTCCCGCAGACGGTCGGTCGGTACGGCAGTCCACCGAGGAAACCGGGGACCAGCCCTGGCTCTTCCTGCTGTCCGCCGGGTCGGTTCGGCAACTGGCCCGCCACGCTGAGGAGATCCACCGGTACGTCCTGGACAACGCCGATGTCGCACCCGCCGCCGTCGCCCGCACTCTCGCCTCCCGTACGCTGCTCACCGCCCGCCTGGCCGTCGTGGCCGCCTCTCGCGAGGAACTCCTGAACCGCCTCGAACTGGCCGCCCGGCACCTGGCGGAGGGACGGGTCGGAGTGCCGGCCGACGGGGTACACGCGGCGGCCGAGCCCCTGCCGCCCCAGGACCGCAAGATCGCCTTCGCCTTTCCCGGTCAGGGCACGCAGACCCCCGGCATGCTTGCCGAACTTGTGCGCCGCTTCCCCTCGATGGCCGAAACCGCCGCCGAACTGACCGAAGCGGCTGCCGAAGTGTCCGGGGAACTCGCCCAGGAACTCCCGGACTTGCTGTGGGGCCGGGACCAAGACGACGAAGAGGCACAAGCAGCGTTGACGGTGACCGACCGGTGCCAGCCGGCCCTCGGTCTCTCCGGTCTGAGCATCGTGGAGATGCTGGCCGCCTTCGGAGTGCGGCCCGATGTCTCCGTCGGGCACAGCGTCGGCGAATTCCCGGCCGCAGCGGCGGCCGGCGTGTTCGACCCGACGGACGCGGTTCCCTTCATGGCCCGGCGGGGCTCGGCCCTCGCCGAGACGGTCGCACCCGGCGCGGGCGCCATGCTCGCCGTGCAGGCGCCGGTCGCAGAGGCGGAACAACTCGCCGCGGCAGTGGAGGGTGTGTGGCCCGCTTGCTACAACCACGAGGGCCAACTCGTCGTCAGTGGAAGCAGCGAGGCAGTCGACGCCCTGCGTGAGCACTGCACTCGGCACGACGTCACCTCCGCGCGGCTGGAGGTCTCTCACGCCTTCCACTCGCCCATGGTGGCCGCGGCGGACGAGGCGATGGACCGGCTCGTCGCCGAGCTTCCCCTGACCACCCCCACGCAGACCTTCGTCTCCAGCGTCAGCGGCCGCCCGTGCACGGAACCACAGGAGGTCAAGCACCTGTGGGCGCGCCACCACGTCGACCCCGTGCGCTTCGTCGATGCCGTCCGCTCGGTTGCCGAGGGCGGTGCGCGATTCCTCGTCCAGCTCTACGGCGGCGACAACTTGCTGCAGATGGCCCGCCGCAGCGAAGCCGGTGCCGGACTGGACCTGCTGGCCGTGACCAACGGCCGGGCCAACGGCGGACGGGCCTTCCTCACCGTCCTCGCCCGGCTCGCGGTCGCGGGGGTTCCCGTCGAGCCGTCGGCCCTCTTTCCCGCCGGCGCCGAGCTGCTGCCGCTGCCTCCGTCGCCGCTGGAGACGGAGGTCTACAGCGTCCTCACCGGTACGGGCCGCAAGCCCAAGCCCGCACGCCCGTCCGTACCACCCACCACGGCAGCGCCTTCTCCGGCAACGGGCCTCAGCCAGGACGCGGCTTCCGGCCCCGGAACCGCCCTTCCTTCCCCCGTCCCCACGCATCAGTTTGGAGAGCCGAACATGAGCGGTCTCGTCGAGTTCCTGCACGCGCAAGTCGCGCTGCTGCAGTCCGTCGACCCTGCTGCCCGGGAGCTCCCCGCCCCGGGCCCCCGTCCCACCGCCGAAGTGCCCGCGCAGCAGCGGGCCGAGGCGGCGGCGCAGGACTCCGGCGCCGACCGGCTCCCGGCTGCGGGCGCCACACCGGCACCGGGCGCGGCGGACACCGCCCAGGAAGTGGAAGCCGTCGTGCTGTCCTCCATTGCGAACGTCAGCGCGTACTCCGAGGACTTCCTGCGTGCCGGGCACGCCTTCACCACGGATCTCGGCTTCGACTCCCTCATGCTCGGCGAACTCGCGGTCCGGCTGCGCAAGCAGTGGCCCGGGCTCGAGGTCAGCGTCGCCGAGATCATCGAGAGCGCCGACGTCGGCTCACTGGTCGGCATCGTCCAGAAGCGGCTCGGGGCGGAGCGGCCGACGGCACTTCCGGTGCAGGGCACGGTGACGCCACCCGCGTCCAGCGCGCAGGCCGGCGCCGGTGAGCCGGAACGTACCGCCTCCGACCGCCGGGAGAACGCCGACGTCCGCCTGTTCCCGGAGGTCGTGGCATCCCAGGAGCGTGCGCGCACCATCGCTTCGGCCAGCACGCACAACCCGTACTTCTTGCAGCACGAGGGCAACATCCGCGACACCACCCGGGTCGGAGACCGCGAGTTGATCTCCTTCTCCAGCTACAACTACCTGGGCCTGTCCGGGCACCCGCAGGTGGCGAAGGCCGTCCATGAGGCCGTTGAGCGTTACGGGTCCTCGGTGTCCGCCGCCCGGATCCTGTCCGGCAACCGGCCCGTGCACGACGAGCTCGACCGGGGACTGGCCGAACTCATCGGAGCCCAGGACGCGGTGAGCCTTGTCAGCGGTCACGCCACCAACGTCACCGTCATCGGCCACTTGACGGGCCCCGAGGATCTCATCCTCCACGACTCCCTGGCCCACGACAGCATCCTTCAGGGCTGCCGGCAGTCGGGGGCTGCGCGCCAGCCGTTCCCGCACAACGACCTCGCTGCCCTGGACCGGATCCTCAGCGAGGTGCGCCACCGGTACCGCCGCGTCCTGATCGTCGTTGAGGGGGTCTACAGCATGGACGGCGACACGGCCGACCTGCCCGCTCTGATCACCGTCAAGGAGAAGCACGGTGCCCTGCTGATGATCGACGAAGCGCACAGCATCGGCGTCATGGGCAAGACCGGCGGTGGCATGGCGGAGTTCTCCGGGGTCAACCCCGAAGACGTGGACGTCTGGATGGGGACGCTCTCCAAGTCGTTGGCCAGTTGCGGCGGTTACGTCGCCGGCCGGCGCGAACTCATCGAGCACTTCCGGTACACGCTCCCCGGATTCGTCTTCAGCGCGGGGCTGCCCCCGGCCTCCACCGCCGCGGCGGTGGAGGCGCTGCGGCTGATGCGCGAGGAACCCGAGCGCATCGCCAGGCTGCACGACAACGCCGAGGCGTTCCTGAGGCTCGCGGGCGAGGCGGGGGTGGACGTCGGCACCAGTGAGAACACCCCGATCGTGCCCGCCATCACCGGTGACTCCCTCAAGGCGCTGCAACTCGCCGACCGTCTCTACGACCGGGGTGTCAGTGCCAACCCGATCCTGCACCCGGCGGTGGAGGAGCGCCTCACACGACTGCGGTTCTTCATCACTTCCGAGCACACCGAGAAGCAGATCGTCACGACAGTCGAGGTCCTCGCCGAGGAACTCGCCAAGCTGTCCTGACCCCCGCGCGGGACCTGGACGGAGTGAAGGGACTCGGTTCCTCCGCTCCGTCCGGGTTCCCCGGTCCGTGTCCGCCGTGCCGGGGCGGTGCATGCCCTCGGCCGGCGAGGTCCCGACCCGTCCGCCTGAGACACCGATGCGGAGGCGAGCCCATGACCGCCCCCACCCCTCGCACCCTTCCCTCACGCAGCAGCCGGCCGGCGACAACCGAGCACATGCCCGCGCTGCCGACCACGCACGAGATGTTCCTGGACGTCATCACGGCACCGATGGAGGTCTCCGCACAGCTGAACTCCGACGTCGCCGTTTCGCGAGCGGGATGGCCACTGGGGGTCGAACTCCTGGATCCGCAAGAGGCCGGTTCGTGAGTCGACGTCCCGTTTCCGGGTGAGGCCGGCCCGGCCCGTGGAACGGTCAGGTCGCGGGGCCCCTTGCCCTCGTTCCTCCTGCTCCTCCTGTTCCTCTCGTGCTTGTTCGCACGGTCGCGGTCCATGCCGCGCCGGCGTTCGGCCCGCGATCGCCGAGCGCGATCAAGGCACAGGTCCGGCCCTGCTCGAACAGCGACTGGGCGATCGTGGTGAGACCTTCTTCTTCCGCGTCCGGGTCGTCGTCCCAACCGCCGATCGCGAGGTCATCGGGGATGCGGAGTCCTCGGCGGCGTGCGATTCCGAGGACGGCGAAGGCAAGCTGGTCGCTCATCGCGATGACCGCGTCGGTGTCGCAGGAGTCGAACAGCACCTCGGCCATGGCCGTGGCGTCGGGGCGGTCGTTGCGGGCCACGACCGCGACAGGCAGACACCGCGGATCCAAGCCCGCTTCCTCGCAGTGGTCGTAGATGCCGAGGAGCCGGTCCCGCGTGACGGGGAAGTCGACGCTTTCGGGGTCCGGCCCGCTCTCCAGCCGCGGCCTGCGGTCCCGTCCGAAGGGGAAGCTGAGCACAGTCGGACGGCGGGCTCCGGGGAAGGTGCGCGCCGCGAGCTCGCGGGCGGAGGCCCGGTTGTCGATGCTGACCACCTGCGCACCCGGGACCGCGGGGCCTCCGTGCACGGCGACCGGCTTGTCGAGCCCGCTCAGTACGCCGAGCACGGGGTCTGAGTCGACCGTCGTCCAGACGATGTAGCCGTCGACCGAGGCCGATCTCACCCGGTCGACGTCCTTGTCCTCACCCGTGGTGGGAATGAGGTTCAGTCCGCTGCCGCGCTCCCGGCAGACTTCGGCGACGCCGGCCAGGAAGCGGCGGGCCTGCGGGTCCTCGAAGGCGTAGGCGAGGTGCTCGCCGAGCACGACACCGATCGCGGCGTTGTGGCGGCGGCGCAGTGACCGCGCTGTCGGGTCCGGCCCGCGGTAGCCCAGCTCGGCGGCGACTTCCCTGACCCGGCGCAAGGTGTCCGCGGCGACCCGGTCCGGCTGGTTGTAGCAGTACGAAACCGTCATCGGTGAGACACCGCAGCGGCGCGCCACCTCGGCCATGGTGACGCGCGACGACCCGGGGCTGGACATGAGCCAAGCCTATCTGTGTATCGTTACACAATGCGCGCTGTGAGGTTGTCCAGGACGGGGGCCGCCCTGGGCGTGCTCAGTGCCGCTTGCTTCGTGTCCGTGACATCGGAGTACCTGCCGGTCGCCCTGCTGCCTCAACTCGCGTCCAGCTTCGACGTGTCCGGCTCGGCCATCGGCCTGCTGGTCACGGGGTACGCGGTCGTCGTCGCGGTCACGGTGGTCCCGCTGGTGGCCATGACGGCTCACTGGGACCGCCGTACGACCGCCCTGTTGACGGTGGCTGCGATCATGGTCTCCAACCTGGTGCTGGTCGCGGCTCCCGGTTACGGCGTCGCGGTGGTCGCCCGGACGGTCTCGGCGGTCGGCCACGGGGTGTTCTGGTCGGTCGTCGCGCCGGTGGCCGCACGCCTGCTCGGGCAGGAGCGGGGTGGCCGTGCCACCGCAGTGGTCTTCGCCGGGAACTCGCTCGCCTTCCTCGTCGGGATCCCGCTGAGTTCATGGCTCGGTGCGACCATCGGCTGGCGGCCCACCGTCCTCGCCGTGGCCGGCGCCGCGGCGATATGCGCAGTGGCGATACGTCTCACGATCGGTCCCCTGCCCTCGGAGCATTCGTCGTCGCGGCGAAGGCCGTCAGAGATCCGACGCGTCGTCACCGATCGCTCTCTCGCCCCCGTCAACCTGGTGACGCTGATTCTGGTGACAGGCCATTTCGCGGCGTTCACCTACATCACCGTGATCGTCGCCGACTACGTTCACTTCACCGGCCCCGCAACCTCGACCCTCCTGCTCGCGCACGGGGCGGCAGGACTGCTCGGCCTGGTGCTGTTCGGCCGGCAGGTGGACAGCCGTCCGCAGGGCACCGCTCTGGTCGTGACCGGTGGCCTCGCGGCGTGCATGCTCACGCTGCTGGTCATCGGCCCGGACTCCGCCTCCGTCGCGGGAGTCGCCGTCGTGCTGTGGGCCGTGCCCGCCGCCGGCGTGGCCGTGGTGCTGCAGGCCGCGGTCCTGCGCACCGCTGCCCGTCAGCAAGACCTCGCGTCCGCTGTGTACATCGTCGCGTTCCAGGTCGGCATCGCCCTCGGAGCCGGGGTCGGAGGCGTCTTCCTTGACCGCGGTGCCCTGCCCGTCGCGATCGCCACCGCGGCCGCATGCGGCTTGGCCGCCGTTGTCGTCGTCCGGCGCTCCGCGGCCTTCCGGGTTCCCTGGCCGACAAGCAAGAGGGCCAGCCCCGTACCTCCCGGATGAACGGGCTCAGCGGCCCAAGTGCTCGAGGGGGCCGATCTTCGACGAGCCGGGAAGCAGCGAGCCGGGACGGTCGAGGTGGCGTGAGGGGGCCGGGCCTGAGAACGGGTTGTCTGCCCGACGCGAACGCAGGAACACCCGTCCGGAGGAACACTGTCTCCGGCCCAAGGGAGCCGACGGTTCTGACGGTGCGGCGGACGAGCCGGCCTGTACGCCGGGTTCTGTCTCCCCGGAGCCTTGCGGCGCCGGGGGAGGCGGCCATCCATCTGGGACCGGCGTCACCGCCGGCCTCGTGCGGTCCACCCGCGGACTCGGGCGGGCAGCCCTCGGTCGTCCGCGCAGGGCCGTCGTCCGACGGCCCCTCTTGACCTTGCTCCGGATGGGGTTTGCCGAGCCGCCCAGGTCACCCTGGGCGCTGGTGGTCTCTTACACCGCCGTTTCACCCTTACCGGGGCCGTCACTCGCGTGCGGTCCCGGCGGTCTGTTTTCTGTGGCACTTTCCCGCGGGTCACCCCGGGTGGGCGTTACCCACCATCCTGCCCTGTGGAGCCCGGACGTTCCTCGACGAGTGCGGGCCCTTCGGCCCGGGCCCCGCCGCGGCCGCCCGGCCGGCTCGTCCGCCGCACGTCCAATGATAGCCGCGGCTCACGTACCGCTCTGCAGCGAGTCCGGAGAGAGATCGGCGGGTGTGCGGTGGCCCGAGAGGCCCAGCGTGAGGTCCAGATCGGCGAGCAGGCTGCGCAGCACGTGCAGCACCCCCTCCTCGCCGCCGTGCGCCAGCCCGTACGCGAAGGGGCGGCCGACGAGAACGGCGCGCGCACCGAGAGCGAGCGCCTTTAGGACGTCCGAGCCGGTGCGCACACCGGAGTCGAAGAGGACCTCGAGGCGGTCGCCCACCGCCTCGACGATCGGAGGGAGGGCGTCCAGGGACGCGATCGCGCCGTCGACCTGACGTCCGCCGTGGTTGGAGACGACGATGCCGTCCATGCCCGCGTCGGCCGCCCTGCGGGCGTCGTCGGGATGGAGTACGCCCTTCAGCACGATCGGCCCGTCCCAGTGCTCCCGCAGGAACGGCAGTTGGTCCCAGGAGTGGTCGGTGCCCGTGAACATCGGCACCCAGCGCAGCACCGCCGGGATCAGCTCGTCCTCCGGCGGCTTCTCGAGGCCGGCGCGGAAGGCGGGGTCGGAGAAGGGGATCGCGGTGCCGATGCCGCGGATGAAGGGCAGATACGACTGGTCGAGGTCCTGCGGGCGCCAGGCGAGCGTCCAGGTGTCGAGGGTGACGACGAGGGTCGTGAACCCGGCCTTGCGGGCGCGTTCCAGGATGCTGACGCACACGTCGTCGTCGTTGGGCCAGTACAGCTGGAACCAGCGCGGGTTGCCCGCGCCGTGAGCTTCCGCGACCTGCTCGATGGTGTGCGAGGAGGCGGTGGAGAGCACCATCGGGATGCCTAGGGCGGCCGCGGCGCGGGCCGTGGCCAGCTCTCCGTCGGGGTGGATGATCGACTGGACGCCGACCGGTGCCAGCATCACCGGCGCGGGCACGCGGGTGCCCAGCACGGTCGTGCTCAGGTCGCGTCCCTGAGGGCCGCGCAGCATGCGCGGGACGAGGCGGTGCCGCTCGAAGGCGGCGCGGTTGGCGCGGTGGGTGGCGCCGGAGCCGGCGGCTCCGGCGAGATAGCCGAAGGCGCCCGGGTCGAGGTGTTCGCGCGCGGACGAGCCGAGGAGGGTGAGGTCGGTGGTGAACGGCGGCAGCCGGTTGTCGAGGCCGTTCAGATAGATGTCGTTCTGGTAGTTGCCGAAGCCCGGTCCCGGGGGCGCCTCCGCGGCTCCGGGCGCTCCGGCCGCTCCCGTCGTCCCGGTCGATTCGGTTGCCGCCCCGGCCGCATCGGCCCCGGACGTCCCGGACGCCTCACTCATCGCGGTATCCCCTTCTCTCCGCCGGCTCTCTGCCGACCCTCTGCCGGTCCTTGAGTCTGCGCTGTGCAGGGCGTCTGCGGCTACCCTCCGTCCGCCGGCGGCCCGCTCGCCGGCCCGGGCCCGCAGAGGCCCCGCCGCCGCCCCCCGGTGTGCTCGCGGGTGCCTGCTCCCGGGGTGCCCGGCGGACGGACCGTCAGCCACGCCCGATGAACGGCATCGCCGTCGCCATCACCGTCGCGAACTGCACGTTCGCCTCCAGCGGCAGCCCGGCCATGTGCACGACGGTGCGGGCGACGTCCCCCGCGTCCATCACCGGTTCCGCCCTCGTGCTGCCGTCCGCCTGCGGCACGCCCTGCTGCATGCGTGCCGTCATCTCGGTGGCGGCGTTGCCGACGTCGATCTGGCCGCAGGCGATGCCGTACGGACGGCCGTCCAGCGACAGGGACTTGGTCAGCCCCGTCACCGCGTGCTTGGTCGCCGTGTACGCGATGGAACCCGGGCGCGGAGCATGCGCCGAGACCGAGCCGTTGTTGATGATCCGCCCGCCCTGCGGACGCTGATCCTTCATCAGCCGGAACGCCGCCTGCGCGCAGAGGAAGGCACCCGTCAGATTGACGTCGACGACGCCTTGCCACTGCTGCGGCGACAGCTCCTCCAGCGGCACCGCCGGGCCGAAGGCCCCGGCGTTGTTGAAGAGCAGGTCGAGCCGGCCCCTGCTCTCCCGCACGGAGTCGAACAGGGCTGCGACCGCCTCCGGGTCCGTCACGTCCGTCGGGACGACATCGGCGCCGGCCGCTCCCGCCCTTGCCCCGATCAGCCGCGCCGTCTCCTCCAGCTGCCCGGCCCGCCGCCCCGCGAGCGTGACCGGCCAGCCCGCGGCGGCCAGTTCCAGGGCAACGGCCCGTCCGATGCCGGAGCCGGCACCGGTCACGAGCGCCGTCCGCGGCCCCTGCGCGGGCCGCCCCGCCCGCGTCGTCTCGTCGTTCGTCATGGGCGGCAGGGTACGTGCCGCCGTCCCCGCGGCTCCCGATCGGGCAGTGGGCGGACGGCAATCGAACGGACACCCCGCGGTCGCGTGTCTGACCGCTGCCCGACGCTCACGGACTGTGCAATCAGATGTATGACGCAGCCTTCGAGCGCAGACAGCGAATACCGTGCGGCAGCACGGCAATTGTGCCGTCGCAGACTGCTGACCGGGACGGCGGCGACCGTGACACTCGCCCTCGGGACCAACCTTCCCCGGCCCGCACACGCCGCAGCGAAGCTCGACCCTGCCCGAATCGACAAGGACCCCTTCACCCTCGGCGTGGCCTCGGGCGATCCGCTGCCCGACTCCGTCGTGCTGTGGACCCGTCTCGCCCCCGAACCGTACGAGCCGCACAGCGGCCTGGACCGCAAACCCGTCGCCGTCGGCTGGGAGTTGGCGAGCGACGAGAACTTCAAGCGGAAGGTCCGCAGCGGCAGCGTCACCGCGCACCCCGAGTTCCATCACGCGGTACACGTCGTGCCCGAGGGCCTCAGCCCGCGGACCCGCTACTACTACCGCTTCCGAGTCGGCTCCTGGACGAGCGCCACCGGCCGCACCCGCACCTCGCCGTCCGCGGGCGACTCCTCCGGCTCGCTGCGCTTCGCGGCCGTCTCCTGCCAGGCGTACCACGACGGGTACTTCACGGCGCTGAAGCATCTCGCGCGCGAGGAGGACGTCGACGCCGTTCTCCACATGGGCGACTACCTCTACGAGTACGCGGTCGACGCACACGGCGGCGACCGTGCCGACCCCGCGCTCGAACTCCCCGACAAGTTCAACAAGGAGACCGTGACGCTGGAGGACTACCGGCTGCGGTACGCGCTCTACCACAGCGACCCCGACCTCCAGGCGGCTCACGCCGCGCACCCGTGGATCGTCACCTGGGACGACCACGAGGTGGAGAACAACTACGCCGACGAGATCCCGGACGGCTCACCGCCCGAGGCCTTCCTCGCCCGCCGCGCCGCCGCGTACCGCGCGTACTACGAGAACCTGCCGCTGCGCCCGCCGCAGAAGCCCTCGGGCGCCGGCCTCCAGCTCTACAGGAGGCTGCACTTCGGCGGGCTCGCGCAGCTCGACATCCTCGACGGCCGGCAGCACCGTGACGACCAGTCAGCGGGCGACGGGTGGAAAGTGCCCACGGCGGAGACCGACAGGCCGGACCGGACGATGCTCGGCCCGGCCCAGGAACGCTGGCTCGCGGACGGCTGGAAGAACTCGCGGGCCGTGTGGAACCTCGTCCAGCAGCAGACCGTCCTCTCCCGCCGCCGGAACCGGACCACCGGGCCGTTCCCGCTGTCCATGGACGCCTGGGACGGGTATCCGGCGGCACGGACGCGCTTCCTGGACGCGGTGCGCACCGCGGGCGTGAAGAACCTCGCCGTCCTCACGGGCGACGTCCACGTGCACTACGCCATGGACATCAAGGAGGACTTCGACGAGGCCGGCTCCCGCTCGGTGGGTGTGGAACTGGTCACCACATCGGTGGCCAGCGGCGGCGACGGGGTCGCCAGGCCGGGCGACTGGCAGACCTTCCGCGACGCCAACCCGCACATGAAGTTCTACGACGGACGCCGCGGCTACGTCCTGCTCACCCTTGACCAGCGGCAACTGCGCGCCGACTACCGCACGGTGGACGTGGTCACCCGGCCGGGCGCACCGGTCACGACTGCCGCGTCCTTTGTCTCGCGGGCCGGTGAGCCGGGTCTCGAACCGCTCTGAGGGCCGTCGCGAGGCGGTGGTCCGGCGCCTCACGCGGGGCCCTGTGACGAAAACCCGTTCGGCCAGGGTCGGAAATCTCTGGGAGAATGTGCCTGTCATCAACAATCTCCTGGAGAGGTGCATGTCCGAGCCCGGCCCTGCCCGAACGGCCGCCGCCACAGCCCCCGTCGGCGTCTCCGCCGCCCCCGACTCAGCTCCCGCCCCCGCACCCCCGTCCGCTCCGGCCCCCGCCGGCCGTCCCGCCGGCCGGGTGGCCGGCCACCCGGCCGGTCGCGCCGCCGTCCCGACGGACGTCTCCGCGGGCGAGCCCGCTCCGCGGCTCACCGGCCCCCGGCGTGCGGGCCTGTTGGTGACCCTCATCCTCGGCAGCCTCACCGCACTGCCCGCGCTGTCGATGGACATGTACCTCCCGGCGCTGCCGGCCGTCGGCGGCACGCTCAACACCCCCGCCGCGACGGCGCAGCTCACCCTCACCGGATGCCTGCTCGGCCTGGCCGTGGGACAGCTCGTCGTGGGACCCATGAGCGACCAGTTCGGACGGCGCCGCCCGCTGCTCATAGGCATGTGCGGATACATCCTCGCCGGAGCCGCCTGCGCGCTCGCCCCCAGCATCGGGACCCTGATCGTCTTCCGCCTGGTGCAGGGGCTCGCCGGTGCCGCCGGAATAGTCATCGCCCGGGCCGTCGTCCGCGACCTGTACGACGGGCTCGCCATGGCCCGCTTCTTCTCCACGCTGATGCTCATTGGCGGCCTCGCTCCGATCCTCGCCCCCGTCCTCGGCGGTCAGATACTCCGCTTCACGGACTGGCGGGGCGTCTTCCTCATCCTCGCCGCCATCGGTGTCGTGCTCACCGTCGTCGTGGCGCGCTGGCTGCCGGAGACGCTGCCGCCCGGAAAACGGCGCAGCGGCGGTGTCCCCGACGCCCTGCGGACGATGCGGGGCCTCTTCGCCGACCGGGTCTTCACCGGCTATCTGCTGGCCGGCAGCCTCAGCTTCGCCGCGCTCTTCGCCTACGTCGCCGCGTCGCCCTTCGTGATCCAGGAGATCTACGGGGCGAGCCCGCAGGCCTTCAGCCTCCTGTTCATGGTCAACTCCATCGGCCTGGTCGCCGCGGGCCAGATCAACGGGAAGATCCTCGTCGGCCGGGTGCCCCTGGAGCGCGTCCTCGGGTTCGGGCTCTGCATGACAGGCGCGGCCTCGGTCGCGCTGCTGCTGATGACGAGCGGCGTCTTCGGCCGCACAGGGCTGCTCCCGGTCGCCGCCGGGCTGTGCGTGCTGATGACCGGCATGGGCTTCGTCATGCCGAACGCCAACTCCCAGGGACTCATGCGCGCTCCGCACGCGGCCGGCTCGGCCTCCGCGCTGCTGGGCACCGCCCAGTTCCTCATCGGCGCCGTCGCGTCACCGCTCGTCGGCGTCGCCGGCGAGCACACGGCCGTGCCGATGGCGCTGGTGCAGCTGACCGCTCTGGTGCTCGCCGCCGCCGCGTTCCTGGGGCTGTGCCGTCCGTGGCGGTCCGCCCGGAGCTGAGGCGCACCCCGACCACCGAGTAGGCGAGGCTGCGCCCGTCGGTCCCCCCGGCCCTCCGCGGCGACCGGCCGCGCGCCGGGGAGGCCACCCGGCTCGCCCGCGCCGCGCGTGCGGCGGCTCCTTAGACTGTCGCGGTGATCGAGGAAGAACTGCGGGGCGCCCTCGCCGCGCTCGTCGACGGGCTGCCGCCCCGTCAGGCGTCCGGTGCCGTCGAGCGTCTGATGAAGGGCTACCGGCACGACGAGACCGCCCCCGTGCTGCGCGACCGCGCGGACGTCGTCGCCTATGCCGCGTACCGGATGCCCGCCACCTTCGCGGCCGTCGCCGCCGCCCTCGGGGCCTTCGCCTCGCGTACGGGCGAGTGGCGCCCGGAGAGCCACCTGGACGTCGGCGGCGGTACGGGAGCCGCCGTGTGGGCGGCCGCCGCCGTGTGGGGCGGCACGGCCGGCGGCCCGGAGGGCACGCCGCGCCGCACCACGGTGCTCGACCGCTCGGAGCCCGCTCTCGCGCTCGGTCGTGAACTGGCGGGCGCCTCCGCTGCGGACGCGTTGCGCATGGCCGAATGGCGGCACCGCCCGCTGACGGGGCACGGCGAGGGCGCCGGGCCGGGCGAGGCCGCGCTGCCCGCCGCCGACCTCGTCACCGTCTCCTACGTACTGGGCGAACTGGGCGAGCGCGACCGGCTGACGGTCATCGACGCGGCGGCACGCGCCGGACGTGCGGTGGTCGTCACCGAGCCGGGTACGCCGGACGGCTACGCGCGGACGATCGCCGCACGCGATCACCTGGTCGCGGCCGGGCTGCGCGTCCTCGCGCCCTGCCCGCACAGTGAACGCTGCCCGATGGTCCCGGGCGAGGACTGGTGTCACTTCGCGGCGAGGGTCAGCCGTTCCTCGCTGCACAGGCAGGTCAAGGGCGGCTCACTTCCGTACGAGGACGAGAAGTTCAGCTACGTGGCGGCCGCGCACCCCGCGGTCACCGGTCTCCCCGCGTCGGGCCGCATCCTGCGCAGGCCGCAGAAGCGCAAGGGCCAGGTGCTGCTGGAGCTGTGCACCGCGGGCGACGGGCTGCGCCCGGCGACCGTCACCAAGCGGCACGGCGCCGACTACCGCCTGGCCCGGGACGCGAAATGGGGCGACGCCTGGCCGCCGGAACGGGAGCCCGGCGAGGGGGCCGCCTCCTCGCCGGGCTGAGCGCAAGGGGCGGTCCCACGGGTGCGCCACCCGTGGGACCGCACGCCGGATCTCAGGCCGCCGGGCGCAGTTCGGCCGTCACGCACTTCACGCTTCCGCCGCCCTTCAGCAGCTCCGTCAGGTCGACCGGTACGGGGTCGTAGCCGCGCCGGCGCAGCGGTTCGAGGAGACCCACGGCCGCGTGCGGAAGCATGACGTGATGCCCGTCGCTGACGGCGTTCAGCCCGAGGGCCTCGGCGTCCGCCGCGGAGGCGACGAGGGCGTCCGGGAAGAGACGCTCGAGAACGGCCCGGCTGCCCGGTGAGAACGCCGGCGGGTAGTACATGATGTCGTCGCCGCCCAGCACGCACAGCGCCGTGTCCAGGTGGTAGTAGCGCGGGTCGACCAGGTCGAGCCCGATCACGGGACGCCCGAAGAACTCCTGGACCTCGCCGTGGGAGAGCGGGCTGCTGCGGAAGCCCCGCCCGGCCAGCAGCCAGGTG
Source organism: Streptomyces sp. WMMB 322 (assembly GCF_900090145.1). Classification (GTDB taxonomy): domain Bacteria; phylum Actinomycetota; class Actinomycetes; order Streptomycetales; family Streptomycetaceae; genus Streptomyces. Next base: position 131,052 of record NZ_FMHI01000021.1, on the reverse strand, counting down.
CCGGTGACCGCGAAGTCGCCCTCGCCCTCGTTGATGTGCTCCGGCTCGTGCACGTCCGAGAAGCCGTTCGCGCGGTACCAGGCGCGGTGCACGGCGGCCTCTCCCGCGCGCTCGGGATGTGCGAAGCGGGCGCCGAGGACCCGGCCGTCGACGACGGTGGCGCCGTTCGCCGCGTACACCATGTCCGGCAGTCCGGGGACGGGTTCGAGCTCCTCGACGGTGTGGCCGAGGGAGCGGTAGCGGTTGCGCAGCTCCTCCCACTGCGCGACCGCGAGCGGGATGTCCACGGGCTTCTCGGGATCCATCCAGGGGTTGATGGAGTACGTCACGCGGAAGTGTGCCGGTGGGCACATCAGAAAACGGCGTGGGGTGTAGCCGGGTCCGTACAACGAAGGCTCCTTCACGGGGTCGACGCGCACTGTGTTGAGCCCATGGTGCGCCGTCGGGAGGTTCTTCGCCGCGTTGTGAACGGAATGGTCAACGGAATGTCCGCTCACCGGTCACCGGCGCCGCCCGTCCTGTCCCGCTGTGGTGTGCGGGCAAGCAGTCCGGGCGCGTCCGTCATCACTCCGTCGCAGCCCAGCCGCAGCACCCGGTCGCGCTCGGCCGGCGTGCGGACGGTGTGCGCCCACACGCGAGGAATGCCCGAAGCGACGGCCCTGCGGATGTCGGTGGCGCGTGCGCGGTGGTCGACGCTGAGCATGTCGACCACGTCCCGCCACTTCTCCGGCCGGTCGGTACGCGCCTGCTTCACAGACCGCCACACCGAGGTCAGCAGACCCATGCGGTGGGCCCGCTCCGCGGGTGACAGCTCGTTGGTCTGCACGTAGACCGAGCGGGTCAGGCCCCGCTTGCGGATCATCCCCGCCAGCCGCTTCAGGCCGCCGCTGTCCTTGAGTTCGACGTTCAGCACGATGCGGCCTCCGAAGCGGTCGAGGACGTCGGCAGCCGTCGGCGGGTGCTCCGGGGGCCAGGTGCCGGGCAGTCCGCCGTCCGGACGCAGCCGTACGCGCCGCCACTGGCGCAGCGTCAGCGCGGAGACGGGCCCCTTGTGGTCCGTGGTGCGGTCCAGCGTGCGGTCGTGCATCGCGACGAGGGTTCCGTCGCGGAGCGTGCGCACGTCCACGTCGAGCACGTCTGCGGACCTTCGGCGGTAGGCCGCCGTCAGCCCGGCCATGCTGTTCTCCGGCACTTCGAGGGCGCCGCCGCGGTGGGCGGCGTGGACCGTGCCGGGCAGACCGGCGGCGCGCGGCCCCTCGGAGCCGCGGGCGCGCACGGGCGCCGGCGCGGGGGCGCAGCCCGGTGTGAGTGCCACGGGCACGAGGACGAGGAGCGGAAGGAGGGCACCCCGGATTCGGGCTGCTCGCACTGCCCGGACGGCCCTGACCGTGATCATGACCATGGACCTCAAGCTAAGCGCGCCCGCCGGAACATGCCGCCCGGAGAGCCTGTCGTGCGGCAGACGGGTGTTCCGCGTCCGCACAGGCGCCCGGACCGGTGCGGACGTACGGACGGGCGGCCGCGCGCCGGATGACGACGGGTCAGCCACGATCCGGGGATTCGGCCCGGAGCGCGCTCGCCGCTGCGTACCCTCGGAGATCCACGGTTGCGGTCGCGGAGTTGCGGAACGAGGCGGTAGATGGAACGCGAGAGCAGGTTCGACCGGTGGCTGCGCCACTTCCCGCGGAGCGGCCCCAGGGCGAGGACGGCAAGGTCCAGGAGCGCCGTCGCAGAGGCCGACGCCGCCCGCGCCCGTACGGAACTGCTGCTGACCGCCGCCGCGGCGGGCTTCCCCCTCGCGCCCGCCGCGCACCCCTCGGGGTACGGCTGCTCCTGCGTACGCATCGGCTGTCCCACCCCGGGCCGCCACCCTCTGTCGTTCGGCTGGCAGACGCAGGCCACCACCGACGCCGCACAGATCGAGCGGTGGGCGCTGAGTCACCCGCTGGCGAACTTCGTCGCCGCGACGGGGCGTGACCACGACGTGCTCGACGTGCCCGCAGAAGCCGGACGGGCCGCGCTGGAACGGCTGGAGTCGGAGGGCGTCCCGCTCGGTCCGGTGGCTCTTTCCGGCGGCGAGCGGATGCTCTTCTTCACCGCCACCCGCGGCACCCCCGACGACGAGGACGAGTGGTGGCCGTGCGAACTGGACTGCCACCCCGAGACGATGGACGAGCACCCGGGCCTTCGCTGGCACTGCCGGGGCAGCTACGTGCTCGTCCCTCCCGCGACCCTGCCCGGAACGGGACAGAAGGCGGAGGTGCGCTGGGTGCGTCCGCCCGAGACGGCGGGCGGCGCGGAACCGCTGCCCGAACCGCTGATGCTGCTGGAAGCGCTCACCGACGCGTGCGCGGCGCACGCCGGCGAGGAGACCGTGGCCTGGCCGGCGCGCTGAGGCCCGCCCCGGCAGCGGCGTGCCGGGCCGCTCGGCCGCCCGGCACGGGCTTCGGCCCGGTTCGCTGGGCGGTGGATACGAACGGCCCGCCGGAGCAAGCCGGTTGACCGTCTGCCGGGCGGTTCATGGTCACTCGCGGGCCTCGTCGGCGGGGCAGGACGCGTTGGCGGCCCGAGCGGTGCGAGGCGGCTACTCGCCCTTGACGGCGGTGAGTCCGTCGATCCGGTTGAGGAACTCGACCTTCCCGCCGTCCTTCCTCGCGGGCACCTTGACGGCCTGTTCGGAGACCCGCACGTACGTAACCGCCTGACGCGGCGTGCCGGTCATCAGCGCCTTCACCAACGGGTCCTTCACCGGGGGCTTGTAGCCCTTCGCATAGGTCTCCTTCGTGTGGTGCTGCGAGCTGAAGAAGACCAGCGCCCCGCCGTCCCGGGTCCGCAGCCCGAACGCCGCGTACTGCGGCGCCTTGGCGGGCACGTCCGCGAACTCGGTACGTTTTCCCGGGCGGTTGGCGGACTTCTGGCGCTGCTCGCGGCGCTTGCTGGTGTGCTCGCCCGGAGCGAAGTCGCCGGTCCCCTCGCGGAGGTAGCTGACGTACGAGTCGCTCATCCGGTCCGGTGCGACGGTGAGTTGTGAGCGGGGACCTCCCGGCACCGGCTTCACGTGGCCGCCTTTGCCGGTGACGAACTCGGGGATCTCCGAGTCCTGAAGGACCGCCAGATACGAGGCCCGCCAGTCCGACTCGGCGTCGTCGCGCTGGAAGACCAGGAACCAACGCCCGTCCGCCGTACGGTTGCTGCGCGTGTCGGCGACGAAGAACTTGGGCCAGCCCGCCTGCTTGGGAATCAGGAAGCGCGGGTCGGAGAGCCTCAGCGGCTTGTAGCCCGGGTTGCCCTTCGGCGCCAGTTTCTTGCGCGACTTGAGCCCCGCCCCGTCTATCGCGCCGAGTGCGCCCGTCTCGATGGTGGAGTTCAGCTCCGGGTCGTGGGAGGAGTTGGCCTTGTTGCTGGTGGCGTTGAACTCCTTGAGGACCTTTCTCGCTTCGGTCTTGGAGACCGCCGGGATCACGGCGTTCTCGCCGTGCACCGTCACGCATCCCGACAGCGCCACCGACAGCGCCACCGTGGCCGTCGCCGCTGCGAGCAGCCTTGTCCGCCGCGCTTGCCGCGCATCCATTTCCGTGTCCTCCCCGCCCCGCTTGCGGTATAGCACCTTATCGCCCCGCCCAAGGCGTTCGTCTCACCGAGCCGGGCGCCCGTATGCAATCATGCGCGGCCCTCGCCGTGGATCTCAGGGGGGCCTGGTGGAGCCTCCAAGGAGGTTCCGTACCGCCCCCTGCCACCGGCCCGGACCCGGCGGGGTTCGCGAGCCGCTCCCGGAGGCCGGCCGGTGTCCGGTGCCTCCCGGTCCGCACTGGTGAACAGAAGTCATCCGTCGCGCGTGTGAGACCTCATAGACCACCACAGAGCTGCATAAAATCGGGCAGAACGTCCCAGCAGTCCCGTGATCCGGCGTGGGCGTCCGCGCGATATGCGTCTCGCACGCGTCCGAGGAGCCCCACCCGCTCACGGCTTACGGAAAGGAGGCAGCTGCATGGCTGCCGCTACTGCTCGTCGTGTACGGATCGCCGCCACGACCTCCGCTCTCCTCCTGGGCGGCTCGCTCCTCGGGGCGAGCGTCGCCCAGGCGTCCCCCTCCTCCGAGACCGCCGCCTGGCCGAAGAGGCCGTACGGCATCGTCACCGCGAAGTCCGGCCTGAACGTGCGTCAGTACCCGAGCACGGACTCCTCGGTGAAGTACGTCCTCCCCTACCACGCCAAGCGCGGCCTCGACTGCAAGGTCCGTGCCCAGCTCATCGACCACAACCCGTACTGGTACAAGCTGCGCCACAGCAACTACTGGGTCAGCGCCCGCTACATCAAGACGGTCGGCCACGTGAAGCTGTGCAAGGACGTGCGTCCCTCGGCGCTGAACAACAGCGCGAAGGCCCAGAAGGCCATGGGCTGACGCCGCGGGCGCGCCGCTGAGCGGCCGGTGCCGCCTCGGTGCGTCACCCGGCGGTCGGAGCGGGAGCCGCGAGCTCCTCGAAGACCGCCGTGTTGAGCGTGAAAGCGCGCCCGCACTCGCCGACGATGCGCCACTTCTCCTCGTCGTCGGCCGGTACCGAATCGAGCAGTTCGCGGTACCCCCTCTTGAAGGCGGCGGGGTTCGGGATGTCCTCGAAGACATAGAACCGGACCCCGTCGCCTTTGCGTGCGAAGCCCCAGTTCCTCTCCGCGCTCCCGCGTACGACCTGGCCGCCGGAGAGGTCGCCGAGGTAGCGGGTGTAGTGGTGGGCGACGTAGCCGCCCGGCCAGTCCCGCGAGACCTCGGTGATGCGGTTCGCATAGGTCTCCGTCGAGGCGAGCGGAGTGACCGTGCCCCGCCACGCGGGCGTGCCGTGCAGATGGTCGAGGTCGCGTTCGAGGGAAGGAAGGCGGAAGAGCTCCCTCCGCACGAACGGTCCGGCGACCGGGTCGCCGCCGAGCCTGCCCGCCGCTTCCTCCAGCGCCTGGTAGACGAACCACAGTTGCTCGGTGTAGCGCGTGTACGCCTCCAACCCGAGCCTCCCGCTGAGCATGTCGCTCATGAACGTCGAGTTCTCCGCCCGGGTGTGCTCCGCCTTCGTGGCGTCACGGACCAGGGTGGAGAAGGGAAGATGCGCCGGCAGCGGTGAGGTCATGACGGCATTCTTTACCGACGGCCTGTCGGGAAAACCCCGGGACGCGCCCGGTGGCAGGGGAGGCCGGCGCAGCAGCCCGGGCGGTCAGGGCGGTACGGACCGGCGGGCCGGTCAGGGCAGCGTGAGGATGTCCGCGCCGGAGTCCGTGACCGCGAGGGTGTGCTCGAACTGCGCCGTGCGGCGGCGGTCCTTGGTGACGACCGTCCAGCCGTCCTCCCACATGTCCCACTCGTACGTGCCCAGCGTCAGCATCGGCTCGATGGTGAAGGTCATCCCGGGCTTCATCACGGTCGTCGCCCGCTCGTCGTCGTAGTGCGGGATGATCAGACCGGAGTGGAACGAGGTGTTGATGCCGTGGCCCGTGAAGTCGCGGACCACTCCGTAGCCGAAGCGCTTGGCGTAGGACTCGATGACGCGTCCGATGATGTTGATCTGCCGGCCCGGGCGTACGGCCTTGATCGCACGGTTGAGTGCCTCGCGGGTGCGCTCGACCAGCAGCCTGGACTCCTCGTCGACGTCCCCGCACAGGTAGGTGGCGTTGTTGTCGCCGTGCACGCCGTCGATGAAGGCGGTCACGTCGAGGTTCACGATGTCGCCGTCGCGCAGAACCGTCGAGTCCGGGATGCCGTGGCAGATGACCTCGTTGACCGACGTGCACAGCGACTTGGGGAACTGCCGGTACCCGAGGGTCGAGGGGTAGGCGCCGTGGTCGCACATGTAGGCGTGCGCCACCTCGTCGAGCTTGTCCGTGGTGACGCCCGGTGCGATGTGCCGGGCGGCCTCCTCCATCGCCCGCGCGGCGATACGGCCGGCGATGCGCATCTTCTCGATGGTCTCGCTGTCCTGGACCTCGGGCCCGGAGTAGGGGGTGGGGGCTTCCTTGCCCACGTACTCGGGGCGCGGGATCGAGGCGGGGACGGTGCGGTGCGGCGAGAGTTCACCAGGAGAGAGCAATGACTGGCCAGACATGTGCGCGAGTCTAACGGTGGTACGCCCAGGGCTCAGGGGGGAGCATGACCCTATGGCTCTCTTCAAGCGCAATGCGCCCGGTCAGCCGGGCGAGTGGTACTACTGCATCAAGCACGGCAAGGTCGAGGAGGGCCCGGAGTGCCCGGCCAAGAACCGGCTGGGCCCCTACGGGACCCCCGCCGAGGCGTCCCGTGCGATCGAGACCGTCCACAAGCGGAACGAGGCGTGGGACCACGACCCCGGCTGGGAGGACGCACCCCCGCGCGACGGGAGCGGGTCCTCGGACGGCTGAGGCGCGGCGGCCGGACCTGCCCGGGGTGCGGGCCCAGCGAGTACGACAGCAGCTGTCACCTCGGCGTTCCTCGCGCGGTTTCCGGCTGATGTGGTGCGCGGGCACCGTCACCGACGTGCCCGGACAGCGCACCTACGGGTCCGGGGAGCTGGTGACCTCGGCGGAGTGCGGCGTGAAGGCGATGCGGGTGAGGGAGCCGTCGGCGCTCCAGCGGATCACCGCGGAGGTGTCGTCGGCGGAGACGAGCACGGCGGCCCGGTCGAGCGGGGCCGGATTCCCTCCGGGCCCGCAGCTCTCGCCCGTTGGGAGCGTGGCGAGTGCGGCGAAGAGGGCGGTGCCCTCGGCCTCGCCCGTGAGTGCCGGTACGAGAGCCCACCGGGTGAAGGCGGTGCCCTGCGGTGCGCGGAGCGTGGCCGGGGCGTTTTCGTCCCACCCGTGCAGGCCGTGCAGCGAGTGCGACGCGTGCGGTGCGTGCGGTGCGTGCGCGGCGGGGTCCTGCGGCTCGGCCTCGTGCGGCCTGTGCCCCTCGGTCGGCGCCTGCGCCTCGTGACCGGGCACGCCCGTCGCCCAGCCCGTCAGCCGTACGCGCGTCGCCCGGGGCGCGCCCGTCACGCGGTGCAGGCGCAGTTCGAGGCCGCCCCGCACATACGTGAGGCTCTGCACGCGCAGGCCCGGCACCATCGGGCCTCCGGAGGGGAAGACCGGCGTGTGCCAGGACGCCGCCCAGCCCCACGCTCCGTCCCCGGCCGCGGCGGCGCCCATGGGGTGGATGCGTACGCGGGAGCTGCGGACCGGAGTGCCGTCCGGGCCCGGGACCTCCACGGCGAAGTGGTTGTCGGGCACGTTGGCGGCGGCCGTCGGTCCGGTACGCGTGGAGTAGGCGAGCCGCGCGTACAGCGGGTCGGCCGCCCGCGCGGCCTCCGCCTCGTGCGGCGGCACGTGATCGCTGCCGTGGTTGTGCAGCCGCACCGGCCCGTCGCCGCTCGTCTGGATCAGCAGACCGGCCGACGGCAGCGCGACCGCACGGGCCGGGCCTTCGCTGGGCGCCGGCTCCTCGCGGGCGGTCCACAGCGGGTCGTCCTCCGGTACGAGCAGCGGCAGCAGCCCCTTGGAGGCCCAGTACGGGGAGGCCGGGCCGGAGTAGTCCTGGACCGTGGCCTCGTGCGGGCCGTGCCAGCCCAGCGTCAGCAGGCCGTCCGGGCCGACCGCGCCCCGCTCCAGGAAGTAGCGCACGGAGCCGCTCAGCAACCGCCGGGAGACGCCGGGGGAGAGGGGCGTGTGCCCCGTCAGCGCGCCGAGGGCGACCGCCGCGTTCGCGGCGAAGCGGTAGGTGAGGGAGCGGCCGAAGTGGAGGGGCGCGCCGTTGCCGTCGAAGAGCAGGGAGAAGCCGTCGAGGTGGGCGCGGAGCCGGGCACCGTGACGGGCCGACTCCGCGGCGTCCTGCGCGAGATGGGCGTGCAGCAGCGGATACAGGTGCAGCGCCCAGCCGTTGTAGTGGTCGAACGCGCGGCCGTCCCCGTCCGAGTACCAGCCCTCGCCCGCGTACCAGCTCTCCAGCAGTTCCAGACCCCGCCCGATCGCCCGACGCGTCTCCTCGTCGCCCCGTCCCGCCGCTTCCAGGAACCCGGCCACGGTGAGAGGGAAGAGATACCAGTTGTTGGGTGCGGGCACGTGGCGCAGCGCGCCGCGCAGCCATTCCTCGGCCCGGTCCTGCACGGTCTCGTCGAGGCGGTCCCACAGCCACGCACGGGTCAGCCGCAGCCCCAGCGCGACGGACGCCGACTCCACCATCGGCTGGCCGTAGACGGTGTGGTCGAGGATCCGCGGCCACGACTCCCCGTCGTCCCGTCCGGGTGTGCGCGTGCCGGCCGCCAGCCCGTCCGCGTACCGCTCCAGCAGGCCGTGCGGGTCGGCGCCCCGCGCACCGGCGACGCGGAAGGCGGCGGCGAGGAGAGTCCGCGCGTAGCCCTCCAGCCCGTCGGAGCGCACACCCGTGCGGGAGGGGCGGCCCGGCAGGTCGAGCATCGCGCCGCGCGGGGTGGCGAAGCGCCAGGCGGCGTTCAGCAGGCCGTCGGCGGTGGCCTCCCAGTGGGCGCGGGTCCAGCCGGTGAACGGGCTCGACTCCCGGTCCTCCGGCGGCAGTTCGAAGGGGAGCCCGGAGAGGCGCCGGAGGGGGGCAGCCCTCCGGCCGGCAGTGGTCCTGGTCATGCGAGGTACGCCAGCCTTTCGCGTCGTACGGGGTGGGCGAAGCCCTCGCCGCGGGCCCAGCGGGCGACTTCGGAGACGGTCAGGTCCGCCAGCCGGCGCAGCTCGTTGCCCAGGGAACCGGCGATGTGCGGGGTGATGAACGCGTTCTCGCAGTCCCACAGCGGGTGTTCGGGCGGCAGCACCTCCGGCTCCGTCACGTCCAGCACCGCGCGGATGCGGCCGGCCCGCACGGCCTCGGTGAGCGCGTCCTGGTCGAGGACGGCGCCGCGCGCGGTGTTGAGGAGGGTGGCGTCCTGCCGCATGGCGGCGATGAGCCGGCCTCCCACCAGTCCGCGGGTCCCGGGCAGCAGCGGCGTGTGGACGCTGACCACGTCGCACTCTGCGAAGAGCCGCTCCAGCGGGACGAGGCGCACACCGAGCACGGCGGCTTCCTCGTCCGTGACGAACGGGTCGTGGAGCAGTACCCGGAAGTCGTACGGGCGCAGCAGCTCGATCACACGACGGCCGATCAGGGAGGCGCTGAGGATTCCCACGGTGCGGCGGTAGTTGCCCATGCCGGGGCGGTCGTGCAGCCAGTCCGTGCGGGCCCGCGCGGAGGCGTAGTCGCGGGCCGTCTCCAGGACGCGCTTGCCGCTGAGCAGGATCATCGCCACCGTGTACTCCGCGACGGGGAGGGCGTTGGCGGCGGCTGCCGAGGAGACCTCGATGCCGCGCTCCCAGCAGGCGTCCGTGATGTGCCCGCGCACGCTGCCGGCGGTGTGCGCCACCGCGCGCAGGCGCGGGGCGGACGCCAGCACGGCCTCGTCGAGGGGCGGGCAGCCCCAGCCCGTGATCAGCAGCTCGGTGCCGGAGAGCACCTGCCGTGCCCGGTCGCCGCCGAGGTCGTGAAGGGCGGGGAGCGGTGACGGTGCGGTGAGTCCGGCGAGCTCCGCGAGCACGTCGTTGTGGAGGACGGCACGGGCCGCGGCGGGATCCATGGCGAGGGCCGCACGGGGACGGCGGTGAGGGGGCATCTGTCTCCTGCGCGGGCTGGTACGGCGCGGTGGGGCCGGCAGTCCGAGCTTGCCCCGTGCCCGTCCGGAGCACCAGATGCCCGGGCGATCTTCCGGGCGTCGGGAGCTGCGGACGCCGGGGGAGAGCGGCCGGGCAGCGGGTGCCGGTCTGTTCCGGCGGCCGGCTCGTCCGTCGTGGCGGCCGGTACGCCCGTCCCGGCTGCGGGTCTGCTGCCGCGGCGGTCGGCTTGTCCGTCCCGGCGGCCGGTCTACTGCCGCTGCCGCGGCGCTCCGCCCGTGCCGCTGCCGGATCCTCGCGGAGGCGGTCGGCCTCACCAGCGGGTGGGCGGCGGTGCCGAGAGCTGTTCGGCGATGCGGGAGAGGCGGTCGCGGAACGGGCGCCGCGATCCGGCCGTGGCCGGTGCTCCCGGCGGGCCACCCGGGCCGCGCCGCCCCTGGAAGGTCTCGCCGGCCGCCGCGCTCACCAGATGCTGGACCATCTCGAGATCGACCTCGGCCGCGTCGGCGCTCAGCGCGTCGTGCGCGATGCCCCGGAGATCGGCCAGGGCGCCTGCGCTGCCGCCTTCGTCCAGTGCCAGCACCGTGGCGCCTGCCCGGCGTGCGCCGTGCACGCGTTCCAGCAGCTCCGCGCCCGGCTCCCCCGGGGAGACCACCAGGACCGTCTCCCTGCGCCCCGCGGCCTCGATCCGGCCCAGTCCCGCGGAGAGATGCGCGGGAGCGGCGGGCGGTACGCGGTGCCGTACGAGCGTGGGGGACAGTTCGGGCTGCCCGGACCAGGCGGCCTCGTCGTCGAGGTGCGCGGCCAGGTGCCACGGTTCGTACGTCTCGGTGCCGACCAGCAGCAGACCGCCGCGATGCGGGGTGACGGACGTGCGCAGCGAACCGGCGAACCGGCGTGCGGACTGCACCCATTCCGTCCCCGCGAGCACTTCCCGCAGATGTGCGACTCGTACTGCATCCATTGCCCGGCATGATGCCTCAACAGCCCCTGTGCAACGGGCGATTCGGCTGTGGTCACCCGTACGGATGTGGCTGGGGGCGCCGCCCGGGGCGCACCGTCCGCACCGACAGCGCCAAAGGCCCCCGGGGGAGACGCGTCTTCTGTGAGGCGCACCCGGCTGTTCATCTCCTGTTTCATTGACGCTCCGTTGCTGCGTGCTTACTTTCGGGCATCAGTGGACTCCGTTCCCGAGCCCGGAAGTTGGGAGCCGCTCATGCCGTACGAGACCTCTGTGCCGTTCAGTTCGGGAAGCGACGGCTATGCGAGCTTCCGCATTCCCGCGTGCGTCCTTGCACCCGACGGCGCACTGCTCGCGTTCGCCGAGGGGCGGGTGGACTCCTCGAGCGACACCGGGCACATCGACATCGTCGCCCGGCGCTCCGACGACGGCGGGCGAAGCTGGGGGGCACTGAGCGTCGTCGCGTCGTACGGGGCGGGCACCGCGGGCAATCCGTCGCCAATCGTGATCCCCCCGGGCGAGGGGGAAGGCTGCCTCACGGGCGGCCGTATCGTCCTGGTCTTCGTCACCAACGCCGCCGACGCGACCGAGTCCCGCATCCGCCGCGGTGAGGTCACGGCCGAGGACGGCCGCCGCGTGTGGGTGCAGCAGAGCACGGACTCCGGGGTGAGCTGGTCCGCGGCGCGCGAGATCACCCCGTCCGCGAAGCTGCCGCACTGGCGCTGGTACGCGACGACACCGGGCCACGCCCTGCGGCTGGAGAGGAGCCCGTACGCGGGGCGTCTCGTCGTTCCGGCGAACCACTCGCTGCCGCCGGAGGGCGGGGACGACGGCACTCAGGGGCGCTACAACGGCGGCCACGACCTGCTCAGCGACGACGGCGGCGAGACCTGGCGCATCGGCTACACCGACGACAACCCCGACGGCTGGGTCAACGTCAACGAGACGACGGCGGCCGAACTCCCGGACGGCCGCCTCTACTTCAACACCCGCACCGATGCGATCGCCCCCGAGCACCGCGCCGACGCCCACTCCGGGGACGGCGGCGAGCGGCTGCTCGCCCCGTTCGCCCCGCAGCCGCAGCTGACCGCGCCGGTGGTCGAGGCGAGCGTGCTGCAGCTCTACGACCCGGAGCTGCTGGTCTTCTCCGCGCCGGGTCACCCCGAGGAGCGGCGGGAGATGACGCTGCGCGCGTCCACCGACGGCGGTGCGAACTGGCGGACCGTGCACACGGTGGACGACCGGCCCGCCGCCTACTCGGACCTCGTCCGCGTCGACGACGACACGCTCGGCCTGCTCTACGAGACGGGGGACGAGAGCCCCTACGCGACGGTGACGTTCACACGGATACCCGTCGCGGAGCTGGCCGGCGGGCCGGACGCTCCCTGACGTTTCCTTCCTCCGGCCCCGGCACCGGGGGCGGCACCGGGGGGACGGGGTCACGGGGCAGCGGGTCACGGGTCACCTCGTAGTACAGCGTGGGTTGTTCGTTGTCCGGGTCGCACGGCACGTACGAGCTGAACGCGGACGGCGCGAGCAGCAGCCCCGTCCGCCAAGGTGGCCGAATTCCCCGTCGACGACCTGACGTTGCGGACCCGGTACGACGAGAAGGACCGGCCGGTCTTCGCGGCGGAGAGCGGACCGCTGGTGATGGTTGTGACGAACCTCGCCACCGGGCGGAAGGTCACGCGCGACATCTCCGGCTCGGGCACCATCACCTGCCTCGGCGCCGACTCGTACATCCTCAGCGGCGGCGACTGGGGCGCGGGCTTCCACACGTCGGACCGGCCGATGCACAACAGGTGGATCACCGGCCGCGGTTCGATGTCCGTGCAGATCACGAAGGACGGCGGGACGTCGTCACGCACGCTCCTCGATCTGCGCGGCCCGTACGAGGACCTCTGCGAGACGCTCGGCCGGGGCGGTTCCGCGCGGCCGGGCACCGGGCCCGCGCGCTGAGCCGCCGGGCCCGGTGCACGCCCGGCGGATGCGCGGGGCCCCGCGTGCGCCCCGCGTACGTGATCACCTTCACGGCCGGGAGTGAGGCGCGGCCGGTGCACCGGGTGGCAGGATCCCCCGTATGACTTCCTCCGCATCCGCATCCTCTTCGCCCGCACCCCGGAAGGACCCCTGGGACCTGCCGGACGTCTCGGACCTCACCGTCGGTGTCCTCGGCGGCACCGGCGACCAGGGCCGCGGCCTGGCCTACCGGCTGGCGCGGGCGGGCCAGCGCGTCGTCATCGGATCGCGCGCCGCCGAGCGGGCCGAACAGGCCGCACAGGAACTGGGCCTCGGCGTGGAGGGCGCCGAGAACGCGGAGTGCGCGCGCCGTTCGGACGTGGTGATCGTCGCCGTGCCGTGGGACGGGCACGCCCGGACGCTGGAGGCGCTCCGCGAGGAGCTGCGCGGCAAGCTCGTCGTGGACTGCGTGAACCCCCTCGGCTTCGACAAGAAGGGCGCCTACGCGATCCGTCCCGAGGAGGGCAGCGCCGCTCAGCAGGCCGAGGCGCTGCTGCCGGACTCCAGGGTCACCGCTGCGTTCCACCATCTCTCCGCGGTGCTGCTCATGGACGCCGCCGTCGAGAAGATCGACACGGACGTGATGGTGCTCGGCGAGGACAGGGAGGACTGCGCGGTCGTGCAGGCGCTCGCGGGCCGCATCCCCGGCATGCGGGGCGTCTTCTCGGGGCGGCTGCGCAATGCGCACCAGGTGGAGTCGATCGTGGCCAACCTCATCTCCGTCAACCGGCGTTACAAGGTGCACGCGGGCATCCGCTTCACCGACATGTGAGCCGTGTGCGGCCCGGGGACGGGGGCGCGAGCCTGCCGCGGGGATGGGGGACAATGGGTGAGGCGGCCGGGCCGCGCCCGGCAGGCACCGGAGGCACGGCTGCCTGCACGGCGCACCGCGCACCGCGTCTCCGACCCCTCGCCGGGAGCCCGCGCGCACGGCGCACCGCGCGCCCGTACCGGCCGGGCCGCACCGCCCGTTCCGTACCGCCGTCCCCTGCCCCGCACCGTCCGACTGGAGCCGCCCGCATGTCCGCCCCCGCCGTCTCCCCCCGCTCGTCGCGGGGGATCGCCCGCTACGCCACCGTCCTGTGCGCGCTCGCCGTGATAGCGGCGGTGCTCTCGTTCGTCAAGGGCAGCTGGCTCGGCGTCGTATGGGTGCTGCTGGCGGGTCTCGCCTCCAACATGGCGTGGTACTACGGGCGCAAGGCCCGCCGCGCGTCGGCCGCCCGCGAGGCTACGGCTGCGGAGTGACGGAGAGTTCGGGCTCGCCCTGCCAGAAGCGGAAGTAGTCGTAGCCGTAAGCCACGTCCAGGTCCGTGACGTTCAGCACGCCCATGACGTGACCTATCCCGTCCCAGAAGACGCCGTTGACGGCCGGGACCCACAGGAAGCCGAAGACCACCAGCAGGCCGAAGGGCGCGAAGGGCTCCGCCTGCCGGCGTGCCGCGGGTGACAGCCACGGCTCCAGCACGCCGTAGCCGTCCAGCCCCGGCACGGGCAGCAGATTGAGGATGGCCGCCGTCACCTGGAGCATCGCTAGGAACGCGAGCGCGTAGCGGAACGCGAAGGGAACCTGCCCCATCGCATCCAGCCAGAACGGGGCCGTCAGAACGGCCGCGAACAGGGCGTTCGTGGCGGGCCCCGCGGCCGAGATGAGGCTGTGCCGCCAGCGGCCGCGAATGCGTCCGCGTTCGATGTAGACGGCGCCGCCCGGCAGTCCGATACCGCCGAGGACGACGAAGACGACCGGCAGCACGATGCTCAGCAGGGCGTGCGTGTACTTGAACGGGTTGAGCGTGAGATAGCCCTTGGCGGCGACCGAGGTGTCGCCGCTGCGCAGCGCCGTGTGGGCGTGTGCGTATTCGTGCAGGCACAGCGAGACGATCCAGCCCGACACGACGAAGAAGAAGACCGCCACGCCCGTCACGTCGGCCAGCCCCGACCAGACGGCCCAGCCGGAGACGCCCATGACCGCGGCGAGTCCGAGGAAGACCGGGCTGATGCGGTGGTGGTCGGGGTGGGTGGAGACGCTGGTCATGGGGTCAGACCGTACCCGGAGCGTGACGGGGCGGGCCAACGGTCCCGTGCCTTGCGGGAGTTCGTCCCGATGACGACCGGAAGGTCCTGGAATGCACCTACGGCGCAGCGTCGTGCCGTACATCTGCGGACCCCGGCCGGCGCTCGTTCGTGAACGGGGCCGTCCGGCGCGGGATACGCACGGGACGGCCCGGCTCACGCAGCATGCGGCACGGTCACGGGCCGGGCGGCCCGTGACCGTGCCCCGGGCCCCGGCGCCCGCGGAACCCCGAGCTCCGAGCCCCGGGGCCCGGGGCCCGCGGAACCCCGAGCTCCGGGGCCCGGGGCCCTCGCGGAACCGGCGCCTTCGACCGGGGTGTCGGGCGCCCTCGAACCGGCCGTCAGGCGAAGCTGTGCCGCTCCTCGGGGAAGTCGCCCGCGATCACGTCCTGTGCGAACTCCTTCGCCGCGTCGCCGAGGGTTTGGCGCAGCTGTGCGTACTGCTTGACGAAGCTCGGCACGCGGCCGGCCGTCATCCCCGCCATGTCCGTCCACACCAGCACCTGGGCGTCGGTCTCCGCGCCGGCGCCGATGCCGATGGTCGGCACGTGCAGAGAGCGGGTGACCTCGGCGGCGAGTCCGGCCGGGACGGCTTCCAGCACGACCGCGAACGCGCCCGCGTCCTGCACCGACTTGGCGTCGCGCAGCAGCTGCTGCGCCGCCTCCTCGCCGCGGCCCTGCACCCGGTAGCCCATCGCGTGCACGGACTGCGGCGTGAGGCCGACATGGGCCATGACCGGGATGCCGGACTGCACCATCAGCTCGATCTGGTGCGCCGACCGCTCGCCGCCCTCCAGCTTCACCGCACCGGCTCCCGCCTCCTTGACGAGCCGGGTGGCGCTGCGCAACGCCTGTACGGGGCCTTCCTGGTACGTGCCGAAGGGGAGGTCCGCGACGATCAGGGCCCGTTCGGTCCCCCGTACGACGGCGGCGGTGAGCATGGTCATCTCGTCGAGGGTCACCGGCACGGTGGTCTCGTAGCCGAGGTGGCAGTTGCCCATGGAATCGCCGACGAGCAGGACGGGGATGCCCGCCTCGTCGAAGACGGAGGCCGTCATGGCGTCGTAGGCGGTGAGCATGGGCCACCGCTCGCCGCGGTCCTTCGCGGAACCGAGGTCGCGGACGGTGACGCGGCGGTTGCGTACGCCGCCGTAGAGGGCCGCGGGCTGCTTCTTGGACGGCCCTTCAGGGACGCGGTCCTGTTTCTGCGCATCAGACATGGCTGAACGCTCCTGTGTGTTGTCGTCTCGAGGCACCTGACGGCGTCCCCGGATACGTCCCCTAGGCGTTCGCCTGGGGAGACCCCAATGGCGTTCGCCTGGGGAGACCCCAATGGCGTTCGCCTGGGGAGACCCCAATGGCGTTCGCCCGGGGAGACCCCTCCATGCTGGCACGCGCCGTCGGGCGAAGGAAGAGAACGATGGACCGGGAGGAGCCGGGGCCACGCCCTATCCAATACGAGACGGCCTCGTATCGGAATACGGTAGAGTTCCGGCCATGAGTTCCCCCGTGCCCCAGAACGTGCACCGCCGACGCTGGGTGATCCTCGGCGTGCTGATGCTGAGCCTGCTGATAGTCGTCCTGGACAACTCGATCCTCAACGTGGCGATGAAGACCATCGCCCAGCCCGCGCCGACCGGACTCGGCGCGAGCCAGAGCGAGTTGGAGTGGGCGATCAACTCCTACACGCTCGTCTTCGCCGGGCTCCTCTTCACGGCGGGCCTGCTGGGCGACCGGCTGGGACGGCGCAGGGTGCTCCTCTTCGGGCTCGTCGTCTTCGGCCTGGGCTCCGTCCTCGCCGCCCTGGCCACCTCGCCGGGCCAGCTCATCGCGTTCCGTGCCGTGATGGGCTTCGGAGGCGCGTTCGTCATGCCCTCCACCCTCGCCATCCTCATGAACGTCTTCGAACGGGACGAGCAACCCAAGGCCATCGGCATCTGGGCGGGCGGCGTCGGGCTCGGCATCGCCGTCGGCCCCGTCACGGGCGGCGCGCTGCTGGAGCACTACTGGTGGGGCTCGGTCTTCCTGGTCAACGTGCCGATCGTCCTCGTGGCTCTCGCGGCGATGGTGCTGCTGGTCCCCGACTCCCGTGACCCGCGGCCCGGGCGGCTGGACCCGCTGGGCGTGCTGCTGTCCGTCGCCGGTCTGGTGCTGCTGGTCTACGGGATCATCAAGGGAGGCCAGCTCGCCGACTTCACCGACCCCGGGGTGCTGCTGCCCCTGGGCGGGGGAGTGGCCGTCCTGGCCGCCTTCGTCTTCCACGAGCGGCGCAGCGACCACCCCGCCATCGACGTCACGTACTTCCGCAATCCCGCGTTCTCCGCGGCCGTCACCGCCATCGCCCTGGTCTTCTTCGCGCTGATGGGCGTGACGTTCTTCGCGGTCTTCTACATGCAGAGCGTGCGCGGCTTCTCGGCGCTGGAGGCCGGGCTGCTGATGACTCCGCTCGCCCTCGCGCAGCTCGTCTTCGCGCCGCGTGCGCGGCTGGTCGTGGACCGCTTCGGCGCGAAGGCCGTCTGCGCGGGCGGGATGGTGCTGGTGGGGGCGGGTATGGCGGCGTTCGTGCTCTTCGGCCGTACGACGCCGGTGTGGGCGCTGGAGGTGGTCTTCTTCGTCCAGGGCACGGCGATGGCGCACATCATGCCGCCCGCCACGGTCTCGATCATGCAGTCGCTGCCGCGCGAGAAGGCGGGCTCGGGGTCGGCGGTCAACAACACCTTCCGGCAGGTCGGCGGCGCCATGGGGGTGGCCGTGCTCGGTTCGCTGCTCTCGGCGCGCTACCGGGAGGGCATCGAGGGCCGGCTGGCGCAGCTGCCGCTGCCGGAGGGCACGCGGCACGCCGCCGCCGAGTCGATCGAGGGGACACTGGCCGTGGCGTCCCGACTGGGGCCCGCGGGACGGGAGTTGGTGGGCCCGGCCAAGGACGCCTTCATCGACGCGATGCACGTGACGGTGCTCGGCTCGGCCGCCGTGGCGCTGCTGGGAGCGCTGGTCGTCGCCCTGTGGCTGCCGGGCAAACCGCAGGCGCGGACGGGCGAGGCCGGAGAGCCGGAGCAGGACGAGACCAACACGCCGGTCGGCGCCGGGCGTTGACGGGAACGCGCGCGGTTGCCGGAGGGGCGCAGGGGCCGGGCCGTGACAGAATCGTGCGACCCCGCCGGCAGTTGCGAAGCGGCCTCCGGCGGCGTCCGCCGGCCCGGCACCGCGACCGCTGCCGCGGCCCGCGACGCAAGCGGCCCGAAGCCCGCGAAGGACCGGGCGGAAGCCCGTGACCGAAGGAGCACCACGATGAATCCGACGCCGTCGGCGTCCGGCGCCGCGCCCGTGCGGCGGGGCCGCCCGCGAAGCGAGGCGGCGGAGCGCGCCATCATCGAGGGAGTGCTGCGGCTGCTGGAGGAGGGCACGTCGATCGACGCCCTGTCCATCGAGGGCGTCGCACGGGTCGCGGGAGTCGGGAAGGCGACCGTCTACCGGCGCTGGCCCGGCGGCAAGGACGAACTGCTGCTGGCCGTCGTCGACGCGCTGGAGGAGCCTCCGGCCGCACCGCGGGGCGAGTCCGTACGGGACGACCTCGTCGCGCTCCTCGAGTGGTACCGGCGGGTGGGGATGGCCAAGCGCCAGTCCGCCGTCCTGCGCACCATGACGAGCCACGTCAAGAGCCACCCGAAGCTGTGGCAGCAGTACCACGACAGCGTCATCAAGGCCCGCCGCGAGACCCTGCACGGCGTGCTGCGGCGCGGCGTCTCCTGCGGCGAACTGCGCGACGACATCGACCTGGGCCTGCTCGGAGAGCTCTTCACCGGGCCGATGCTCACCCGTACGGTCCTGCACGAGGGAAAGGATCTCCCCGAGGGGCTCGCCGAGCAGATCGTCGACTCCGTGCTGGACGGGGTGCGCCCCGGCGGGTGAGCGCGGACGCTCCCGCCTGTCCGGTCGCTCGCTGCGCGTTGGGCGGCGGGCGCGGAGGAGCGGGGTCCTCCGGGGGCGTGTGCGTGATCCGTCACAGCTCCCGCGGACCGGCCCCGGGCAGGAACCTCACCTGGCCGGGAGTTCGTCCTGCACCACACATGGGGATTCCCCCAACCCGCCGTGGCGGGCAGGGGCGTTGTGCGGGACATTCGCCGGACAGGAACTACCCGTTCCGCATCACCTATGGTTCGACAACGACGGCAAGCGAGTGAGGACAGCGGATGGCACGCGCGTACATGGCGGAGGCCTCGAAGACTTCCGGCGAGCGGCACGGGGCCGGGGCCCGGTCCCGCCGGTACGGGAGTTCCGCGCCCAGGGTGTTCGCCGGCTGGGGCGGGCCGGGCGCCTGGCGTCGCGGCTGGATCCTCGCCGCGCTCGCCCTGCTGCTCGGACTCGCCCTCTTCCTGCACTCCGAGGTGCCCAACACCATCGGCAACCTGGGCTCGCTGTGGGAGACCTTCCTTCCCTGGGGCGGCGCTCTCGTGCCCGTACTGGCGCTGCTGGCTCTGCTGCGCCGGTCCGTGATCGCGCTGGTGGCGCTCGTGCTGCCCGCCCTCGTGTGGCTGAACCTCTTCGGCGGGCAGTTCACGCCCAAGTCCGGCACCGGCGGCGATCTCACCGTCGTCACGCACAACGTCAACGCAAGCAACCCCGACCCGGCGCGCACTGCGCGTGAACTCTCCGGCTCCGGAGCCGACATCGTCGCCCTGGAGGAGGTCGCGGGAGCCCAGGCAGAGCAGTACGACAAGGAGCTGGCCGGCGCGTACCGCCATCACAAGCGCGTGGGCACGGTCGGTGTGTGGAGCAAGTACCCGATGCGGGACGCGCGGACCGTCGACATCAAGATGGGCTGGCCCCGGGCGATGCGCGCCACGGTGGCCACGCCGAAGGGCGATGTCGCCGTGTACGCGGCCCATCTGCCGTCCGTGCGGCTGGAGTTCGCCTCCGGTTTCACCGCCGGGCAGCGGGACGACAGTGCCGAGGCGCTCGGCAGGGCCATAGCGCAGGACGCCACGGGCAGGAAGGTGCTGCTCGGGGACCTCAACGGCACCATGAACGACCGTGCCCTCGCGCCCGTCACGTCCCAGATGCGCTCGACGCAGGGTGCGGCGGGAGACGGCCCGGGCTTCAGCTGGCCGGCCTCGTTCCCGACGACGCGGATCGACCAGATCATGGTGAAGGGGCTGGAGCCGGTCGCCTCCTGGTCGCTGCCCACCACTGGCAGCGACCACCTTCCGGTGGCGGCCTCCGTCGACTTCTGACGCGGGTGGTGGCGCTCTTCACACGCGCCCGCACATCACGCACGCAATGCACGGCACCGGGCGCACAAGCGCCGGTCAACGGGCCGCCAGGACAGCAGTTCCTGGCGGCCCGTGGTGTGAATCACGCCTGTTCCGGCGGGTTGTTGCTGTCCTGAGACACAGATGGTGGCCACGGCGGCGCGACGTCTGAGAGACTTTGTTCAGTGTGAGAACATAAGAAGCTGTGCCAGGGCGGCAGACGCCCGAAGGCGCCCTCGGTGCGCACGCCGAGCACACACATCCCTGAACTTCCCGAGCTCTGCTCGACCCTGCCCTGAAAGGTTTCCCGCCCATGCCTCTGGCCTTGCTCGCCCTTGCGATCAGCGCCTTCGGAATTGGCACGACCGAGTTCGTGATGATGGGGCTGCTTCCCAACGTCGCGGATGACATGGGGACTTCCGTGCCCACCGCCGGCCATCTCGTCTCCGCCTACGCCATCGGCGTCGTCATAGGTGCGCCGATCCTCACCGCCGTCGGTTCCCGCGTCCCGCGCAAGCGGATGCTGGTGCTGCTCATGGGCCTCTTCACCGTCGGCAACCTCGCCTCCGCGCTGGCGCCCGGCTACGGCTGGCTGCTTGCCGGCCGTGTGCTGGCGGGCCTGCCGCACGGGGCCTTCTTCGGCGTCGGCGCCGTCGTCGCCGCACGCCTCGTGACGGAGGACCGCCGGGCACGCGCCGTCGCGACGATGTTCCTGGGGCTGACCGTCGCCAACATCGTCGGCGTACCGGCCGGCACCGCCGTCGGACAGGCGCTCGGCTGGCGGTCGACGTTCCTCGTCGTCAGCGCCATCGGTGTGCTCGCCATGGTGAGCCTCGCCGCGCTCGTACCGCACCTGCCGCTGGAGCACCAGCGGGGCGTGGGCCACGAGGTCCGCGCTCTCGGCCACCGGCAGGTCGTACTCGGCCTGCTGACCGCGGTCTTCGGCTTCGGCGGAGTCTTCGCGGTCTACAGCTACCTCGCCTCGATCATGACGGAGGTCACCGGACTCGCCTCCTCCTCGATGACGATCGTGCTCGCGCTCTTCGGCATCGGGATGACGCTGGGTGCCCTGGCCGCCGGTCCGCTCACCGACCGCGCCCTGCGGCCCACGCTCTACGGGGGCCTCGGCGCACTCGCAGCCGCGATGCTCGTCTTCCACTCGGTCGTCGACATCAAGTGGGCCGCGATGACGATGGTCGTGGTGCTCGGCGGGCTCGGCTTCATGACCACCACACCGCTGCAGATGCTGATCATGCAGAACGCGCGGCACGCGCCGACGCTGGCCTCCGCCGGAAACCAGTCCGCGTTCAACCTGGCCAACGCGGGCGGAGCCTGGCTCGGCGGCGTCGCCATCGCGGCGGGCTGGGGCTGGCGTTCGCCCATGCTCGTGGGCGTGGTGCTGGCGCTGAGCGGCCTCGGCATCGCCGTGCTGGCGGGGGTGCTGGACCGCGGCACGACCGCCTCGCGCTCGCGCATCGTCGCCCGCGGCGTTCCGCGCCTGCGCCGGGTACGCCCGGCGGAGAGCGTCTCCGGGTGACCTGCCGGGCGGCGGCGCGTGTTCGCCGGCCGCCGCCCCTCCGGTACGGGCCCGTGCTCCGGCACGGGCCCGTTGCCGTGGGTGGGGCGGCTGCGCGGTCGCCGGGCGCGGCGCCGCCATCGGGGCGGGGGCTGTGGGCGTACGCCCCCTCCGGTCGATGAACGCACGGCGACGCGGACTGAGATGCGGGCGGTCGCCGCGTCTCAGTCCGCGTCGCCGTCCGCCTTCTCCCGCCAGCGGTTGGTGATGGGAAGCCGGCGGTCCTTGCCGAAGCCCTTCGCGGAGATCTTCGTGCCCGGCGGGTACTGGCGGCGCTTGTACTCGGCGGCGTCCGTCATGCGCAGCACCCGTCCGACGACTTCCGGGTCGAAGCCGCGCGCGACGATCCCCTCGAGGCCCACGTCGCCGTCCACGTACAGCTTCAGGATGCGGTCCAGCACGTCGTAGTCGGGAAGGGAGTCGGTGTCGACCTGGCCGGGGCGCAGCTCCGCGCTCGGCGGCTTGGCGATGCTGTTCTCCGGGATGGGCGGTGTCTCGCCGCGCTCGGCGGCCGCGCGGTTGCGCCACTTCGCCAGGCGGAAGACGTTCGTCTTGTAGACGTCCTTGATCGGCCCGTAGGCGCCGACGGAGTCGCCGTAGAGCGTCGAATACCCGCATGCGAGCTCGGACTTGTTGCCCGGCGCGAGCACGATGTGGCCCTCCTGGTTGGAGATGCCCATCAGCGTGACGCCGCGCAGCCGGGACTGGAGGTTCTCCTCGGCGACGCCGGTCAGCTCCAGGTTCTTCATGAAGGCGTCGAACATCGGGCCGATCGGCACCGTGCGGAAGGACAGGCCGGTTCGCCGTGCCAGTTCGGCGGCGTCGTCCTTCGAGTGCTGCGAGGAGTAACGCGAGGGCATCGAGACGGCGTTGACGTTCCCGGGCCCGAGGGCGTCGCAGGCGATCACGGCGCACAGCGCGGAGTCGATGCCGCCCGAGAGGCCGAGCACCACGGAGCGGAAGCCGTTCTTGGCCGCGTACGCGCGAAGGCCCACGACGAGCGCCGTGTAGATCTCCTCGTCGTCCTCCATGCGGGGTGCCTCGGTGCCCGCCGCCTCCGGCTCGTACGGGGGCAGGGGGTCCCCGGAGAGGACGACGTGCTCGACGGTCAGCCCGTCGTCGACGGTGCCGGAGGGCGGCTCGGCCGCGGCGGCCGGCAGCTCCAGGTCCACAACGACGCAGCACTCCTCGAACTGCGGGGCGCGTGCGACGACTTCGCCGTCGGCGCCGACGACGATCGAGTCGCCGTCGAAGACCAGCTCGTCCTGCCCGCCCGTCATCGCCAGATACGCCGTGGTGCAGCCGGCCTCCTGGGCCCGCCTGCGCACCAGGTCCAGGCGGGTGTCGTCCTTGTCGCGCTCGTACGGGGAGGCGTTGACGGAGAGCAGCAGTCCGGCCCCCGCGTCACGGGCGGCGGGCACCCGGCCGCCGCTCTGCCACAGGTCCTCGCAGATCGCGAGCGCGACGTCGACCCCGTGCACGCGGACGACGGGCAGGGAGCGTCCCGGCACGAAGTAGCGGAACTCGTCGAATACGCCGTAGTTGGGCAGATGGTGCTTGGCGAAGGTCAGCACGACCTCGCCTCCGTGCAGCACGGCCGCGGCGTTCTGTGGTGCGCCCGCCGGGCTGCCCAGCGTCGCCCGCACGTGCTCGGCGCGGTCGAGATAACCCACGACGACGGGCACGTCGCCCAGGTCCTCGTCGGCCAGCCTCCGCGCGAGCGTGCGCAGTGCGGCGCGGCTGGCGTCGACGAACGAGCCGCGCAGCGCCAGGTCCTCCACGGGGTACCCGGTGAGCATCATCTCGGGGAACGCCACGAGGTGCGCCCCTTGCCCGGCCGAGTGCCGGGTCCACCTCAGGACGGCCTCGGCATTGCCCTCGAGGTCGCCGACGGTCGAGTCGATCTGGTTCAGTGCGAGACGTAGTTGAGGCACGAAGCCCACTGTAATCGTCTCTCTGACGCGATGCGGAGGGCCGTTCGTTACCGGTGGTCACGGGGCTGCGCCTGCGTTTGCGGGTGATTTGTGCCGCCGTCCCTCACGAGGCATTCACGCAAGCTTCACAACCGTATCCACTCTGTGGCTACCCCTCTGCGAGGGTATCCGCAGGATTTCGATACCTGGTGTACTGGATTCGGTGCCCGTCTGGCGGGCATCGGTCAGTGACGTGAACTCGCCACACCTCAGGGGGAATCGACATGCTGGAGTCGCTCGGGCTCGAAGCCGTCCAGCAGCAGGCGTACGAAGCGCTCGTCGACGGGGCGGTCACCGTCGCCGAACTGCGCGCGACGCTGGGTCTGAGCGCCGGGAGAGTACGTGAAACCCTCGCCGCACTCGAGAAGTTGGGCCTGGTGGGCCGGTACCCGGGCGAGCGGCGCGGAGAGGAGCGGTTCCTGCCGGTCGCGCCCGACGTCGCGTTCGAATCGCTGCTGCTGGCCCGTGAGGAGGCCATCCACCGCACCCGCAGGCACATCCAGCTGCTGGCCACCCGGTTCCGCGCCAACGCCACGGCTCGCGACCCCGTCGACCTGGTCGAGATCGTGACCGGGCGGGCCGCCGTCATCCAGCAGGTCGACCAACTGCAGCACAGCGCCACCAGCGAGATACGCGGCATCGACCGGCCCCCCTACGCCAACAGCGACCCGGACCGTCTCGACCCCAAGACCGGGATGATGCCGGTGCAGGCCAAGACGATGCGGCGCGGCATCGGTTACCGCGTCATATACGACACCCACGGCCTGGAGACCTTCCACCGCATCAACACGGACATCGAGGCGTGCGCGGAGCTGGGCGAAGAGGCCCGGGTCATGGCCGACACCCCCACGAAACTGCTGGTCGCGGACGACCGGGTGGCACTCATCCCGCTGCGTTCCGCGCCGCACGAGATGGCCAGCAGCGTGGTCGTGCACCCCTCGGGGCTGCTGGACGCCCTCTGCGAGTTCTTCGAGGTGCTGTGGGCGCGTGCCCTGCCGCTGTCGGCCTATCTCGCCGGACGTCCGAACGGTGCCGGTGACGCTCCGACGCCGGACGAGGCGCGGCTGCTCGCGCTGCTGACGACAGGGCTGACGGACCAGGTCATGGCCCGTCAACTCGGCGTCAGCTACCGCACCTTCCAGCGCCGGCTGAGCGGTCTGATGGAGCGGCTGGGCGCCGGCACCCGCTTCCAGCTCGGCATGCGTGCCGCGAGCCTCGGCTGGGTGTCGCAGCCGGCGGACGCGGCTGTGCGGGTCGGGACGGGAGCCGGCGCCGAAGAGCCCGCCTGAGGGGCTTTCAAGGGGTGTCCGACCCGCGAAGTACGCACCACAAGATGTCGATTGGCACACTCGCCGGTAACTCTTGTTCTGCCCTTCGCCGTGTGCGAGCTTCGATGCGTGACGTCGCCGGGCAGGACGGCTCACGACTCACTGCCACACGGCCGGCCGCCTCCCGCGGCGGACCGGCCTGCACCACCCAGCCGCGGTCCGGTATCCCCCACTGCCGGACCGCGGCTTTCAACTTCCTCGGCGGATTCTCCGGCCGTTCTCCCGGGGTCTTCCGGCGGACCGACGTCGGGCCCCGGCGGCCTCCCTTCACTCCGGGCTCACCTTCACTCCGGGCTCGCGCTCACTCCCGCCCGCCCTCCCTTCGGGCCCGCCCTCACTCCGGAGGCCACGGAGCCCTCACCCCTGTGGTCCGGGGAAGGGCCCACCGGGCCCGGCTCCGGCTCCGCGCACGCCTCGCGTCCGGCTCCGCGCACGCCTCGCGTCCGGCTCCGCGTCCGGCTCCGCGTCCGGCTCCGCGTCCGGCTCGGCACACGCCTCGCGCCCGCTCCCGCAGTCGTCCTCGCGCGGGCCCCCGCTCCCGCTCCCACCCGGGCCCGCCGGGGGGCCGATGCCCGCCCCGCGTCCTCACCCACGTCTCGGAGGGCATCCGCCGGACGCGTCCCGGGCCCCGCGCGACCCCGCGGCGCTGCCTTTCCCGGCTCGCGTCCGTGCACCCCTCACGTGGTCTACTGGGAGCGGCGTGAGGAGACGGAGCGCGGCGCAGGCAACGCTCCGGAAACCTTGAGGTGGGATGCTCGTCCGGCCCGTCCCGGAATCCGGGCGGCCGGCCCGTGAGCCGGGCCCTGCGGGCCGACCGGCCCAGGGGGCCCGCCGGGTGCGAGGAGCCACCCCGACCAGCGAGGATGGGTGACTATGGATAAGCAGCAGGAATTCGTGCTCCGCACGCTCGAGGAGCGCGACATCCGGTTCGTAAGGCTGTGGTTCACCGACGTCCTCGGTTTCCTCAAGTCCGTCGCCGTCGCGCCCGCCGAGCTCGAGCAGGCCTTCGACGAAGGCATGGGCTTCGACGGGTCGGCGATCGAGGGCTTCGCCCGTGTCTACGAGTCCGACATGATCGCCAAGCCGGACCCGAGCACCTTCCAGATACTGCCGTGGCGGGCCGAGGCCCCCGGCACGGCCCGGATGTTCTGCGACATCCTCATGCCGGACGGTTCACCCTCGTACGCCGATCCGCGTTACGTGCTCAAGCGCAGCCTCGCCAAGGCCTCCGATCTCGGCTTCACCTTCTACACCCATCCCGAGATCGAGTTCTTCCTGCTGAAGGACCGTCCCGTGGACGGCACGAGGCCGGTGCCCGCGGACTCCTCCGGGTACTTCGACCACACGCCGCAGCACGTGGGCATGGACTTCCGGCGGCAGGCGATCACGATGCTGGAGTCGATGGGCATCTCGGTGGAGTTCTCCCACCACGAGGGCGGCCCCGGCCAGCAGGAGATCGACCTGCGCTACGCCGACGCGCTGTCCACCGCGGACAACATCATGACGTTCCGGCTCGTGATGAAGCAGGTGGCGCTGGAGCAGGGCGTCCAGGCCACGTTCATGCCCAAGCCCTTCTCCGAGCACCCGGGCTCCGGGATGCACACGCACCTGTCGCTCTTCGAGGGCGACCGCAACGCCTTCTACGAGTCCGGCTCCGAATACCAGCTCTCCAAGGTCGGCCGCTCCTTCATCGCCGGGCTGCTCACCCATGCGGGCGAGATCTCCGCCGTCACGAACCAGTGGGTCAACTCCTACAAGCGCATCTGGGGAGGTGCCAACCGCACGGCCGGCGAGGGCGGCGAGTCCCCCTCGTACATCTGCTGGGGGCACAACAACCGCAGCGCGCTGATCCGCGTGCCCATGTACAAGCCGGGGAAGATGGGCTCCACCCGCATCGAGGTGCGCTCCCTCGACTCCGGCGCCAACCCCTACCTCGCCTACGCCACCCTTCTGGCTGCCGGGCTCAAGGGCATCGAGGAGAGCTACGAACTGCCGCCCGGCGCCGACGACGACGTGTGGGCCCTCTCCGACGCGGAGCGCCGGGCGATGGGCATCGAGCCGCTGCCGCAGAACCTGGGCGAGGCGATCACGCTGATGGAACGCAGCGAACTCGTCGCGGAGACGCTGGGCGAGCACGTGTACGACTTCTTCCTGCGCAACAAGAAGCAGGAGTGGGAGGAGTACCGCAGCGAGGTCACCGCCTTCGAACTGCGCAAGAGCCTGCCGGTGTTGTGAGGTCCGGCCGCATCCGGGGGCCCACCCCCAGGGGCAGCCCGGGCGGTACCCCCACTCCAGGGGGAGGCGGGGTGTCCGGGCACCAGGAACCCGGAAGCGAGACGACGGAGGACGGTCAGGTGCAGGGCGGGCGCCGGGGCAGCCGGTACGGACAACTGATCAGGCGCGGGTTCACCGAACCCGCCGCCGCCGAAGGGCTGCTCGCCATGGCCGGCCTGGAGGAGGTGCGGGCCGACACGGGTCTGCTGGACGCGTTCGCCGCGACCGCGGACCCGGATCTCGCGCTGCGCGGGCTCGTACGGCTCATCGAGGCGCAGAAGGACCCGCAGCCGCTCGTGGGCACGCTGCTGACGAGCAAGCCCCTGCGCGACCGGCTGCTCGGCGTGCTCGGCGTCTCCGAGGCGCTGGGCGACCATCTGGCCTCCCACCCCGACGACTGGCAGGCCCTCGTGACGTACGAGTCGGCCGATCTGCACCCCGGCGTCGAGGAGTTCGAGGCCCGCGTCCGCCCGGCGAGCGGACCGGACGACCTGCGGCACCGCTACCGCAGCAGCCTGCTGTCCGTGGCGGCCCGCGACGTGTGCGGCACCAGCGATCTGGCCCGCACGGCGGCCGAGTTGGCGGATCTGGCCACCGCGACGCTGCGGGCCGCGCTCACCATCGCGCAGTCCGAGGGGCCCGAGGACGCCGCCAAGTGCAGGCTCGCGGTGATCGGCATGGGCAAGTGCGGGGGCCACGAGCTGAACTACGTCTCGGACGTGGACGTCATCTTCGTGGCGGAACCGGTCGAAGGCACCGACGAATCACATGCGCTGCAGGCCGCGGGCCGCCTCGCCTCCCGCATGATGCGCGTCTGCTCCGACACCACGGCGGAGGGCACCATCTGGCCCGTCGACGCCAACCTGCGTCCCGAGGGCCGCAACGGCCCCCTGGTGCGCACGCTCTACTCCCACCTCGCCTACCTCAACCGCTGGGCGAAGACGTGGGAGTTCCAGGCGCTGCTGAAGGCACGTCCGGTCGCCGGCGACGCCGCACTCGGCGAGGCGTACGTGGAGGCGGTGGCGCCGCTGGTCTGGCAGGCCGCGGAGCGGGAGAACTTCGTTCCCGACGTACAGCAGATGCGCCGCCGCGTCGTCGCGGCGATCCCGGCCGCCCAGGTGGAACGCGAGCTGAAGCTGGGCCCGGGCGGTCTCCGGGACGTCGAATTCGCCGTACAGCTCCTGCAGTTGGTGCACGGCCGCTCCGACGTGACGCTGCGCAGCCCCAATACGCTCGACGCGCTCGACGCCCTCGCCGTCGGCGGCTACGTCGGACGCCAGGACGCGGCCGCGCTGGATTCCGCGTACCGGTTCCTGCGCACCATGGAGCACCACATCCAGCTGCACAAGATGCGCCGTACGCACCTGATGCCGGAGAGCGAGGAGGACCAGCGGCGCCTGGGCCGCTCGCTCGGCTACCGCAGCGAACCCGTCACCGAGCTGCACCGGGCGTGGCGGCGGCACGCCGCGGCAGTGCGGCGGCTGCACGAGAAGCTCTTCTACCGTCCGCTGCTGGACGCCGTGGCCCAGCTGGAGGTCGGCGAGGCGCGGCTGTCGCCGAGCGCGGCGCGGCAGCGGCTGGAAGCGCTCGGCTACGCCGACCCGGCCGGGGCGCTGCGGCACCTGGAGGCCCTGGCCAGCGGCGTGAGCCGCAAGTCCGCCATCCAGCGGACGCTGCTTCCGGTGCTGCTCGGCTGGTTCGCGGACTCCTCCGACCCCGACGCGGGGCTGCTGGGCTTCCGCAAGGTCTCCGACGCCCTGGGGAACACCCCGTGGTATCTGCGCCTGCTGCGGGACGAGGGAGCCGCGGCGGAGAATCTCGCGAGGGTCCTCTCCGCCGGCCGCTTCGCCCCCGACCTGCTGCTGCGCGCCCCCGAAGCTGTCGCGCTGCTCGGCGACGAGCACGGGCTGCTGCCGCGTTCACGCGAGTCGCTCACCCAGGAGGTCCTGGCCGCCGTCGGCCGGGCCGAGGACGCCGAGTCGGGCGTGGCGGCGGCCCGCGGTGTGCGGCGGCGGGAACTGTTCCGCACGGCCGCGGGCGACGTCATCGGGGCCTACGGGACCGAGGAGTTGCCCTCGGAGGACCCGGCGGCGGCGGTCGACCGCGTAGGAACGGCCCTCACGGACATCAACTCGGCCACCCTCGCCGGCGCGCTGCGTGCCGCCGTCCGCGGCAGGTGGGGCGACGAGTTGCCCACGCGCTTCGCGGTCATCGGCATGGGACGCTTCGGCGGCGCCGAACTGGGCTACGGCTCCGACGCGGACGTGCTGTTCGTGCACGAGGCACGGGAGGGCGTCAGCGATGAGGAGGCGAACAAGGCCGCGTACGCCGTGGCGACCGAGTTGCGCAGGCTGCTCCAGCTGCCCACGACCGACCCGCCGCTGCTCGTCGACGCGGACCTTCGGCCCGAGGGCAAGTCCGGGCCGCTGGTGCGCTCCCTCGACTCCTACGCCACGTACTACCGCCGCTGGTCCTCGGCCTGGGAGAGCCAGGCGCTGCTGCGTGCCGCGCCCGTCGCCGGGGACGAGGAGCTGGGCCGCCGCTTCACCGAGCTCATCGACCCTCTCCGGTATCCGGCCGACGGCCTGAGCGAGGAGTCGCTGCGCGAGATCCGGCGTCTGAAGGCCCGCATGGAGGCGGAGCGGGTGCCGCGCGGCGCGGACTCCACCACGCACGCCAAGATGGGCCGCGGCGGCCTCGCCGACGTCGAGTGGACGGTGCAGCTCTGCCAGCTGCGGCACGCCGCATCCGTGCCGGCCCTGCGCACCACCCGTACACGGGAGGCGCTGGCCGCCGCCCGCGAGGCGGAACTGATCGGCGAGGAGGACGCCCGCATCCTCGATGAGGCGTGGCTGATGGCGACGCGTGTGCGCAACGCGGTGATGCTCGTACGGGGGCGTGCGGGCGACACATTCCCCTCCGAGGCACGGGAGTTGGGCGCCGTCGGACGCTACCTCGGATACGAGGCCGCCGGGCCGGGGCCGAGGCCCACGGAGGCCGGCGGAAGCGGCGAGATGCTGGACGACTACCGCCGCGTCACGCGGCGGGCGA
The DNA here is from genome assembly GCF_900090145.1 of Streptomyces sp. WMMB 322. Classification (GTDB taxonomy): domain Bacteria; phylum Actinomycetota; class Actinomycetes; order Streptomycetales; family Streptomycetaceae; genus Streptomyces. The sequence goes on along the minus strand of NZ_FMHI01000021.1, from coordinate 100,954 downwards.
GGGGCGTCGCCGAACGGCTCTTCTACGAAGGCTGACGCTTCCCCGGGGCCCGGCCCGGTTCCTGCACGGAGGCTGACGCCTTCACGAGGTGTGGCGCCGCTGCGAGGCCGGAGTGAGGGGCGGTCCCGGCCCACCCGCAGCTCCACACGCCCGGGCGGTGGTTCCGCCCCGCTGCCCTACGCGGGTGCCGGCGTCGCGGCCAGTCTCGGCAGCCGGTAGGCCACACCGCCGTACCAGCCCCAGGAGAGCGCGAAACCGAAGGCCAGACAGATGACGCCGCCCACCGCGTCCAGCCAGAAGTGGTTGGCCGTGCACACGATGACGGTGAGGGTCACCAGCGGGTAGAGCGCGCCGAGCACACGCACCCAAAGAGGCTTCGCGAGCGCGGCGATGGTGATGCCGCACCACACCGACCAGCCGATGTGCATCGACGGCATCGCCGCGTACTGGTTCGACATGTCGGCGAGGTTGCCGGACGCCATCGAGCCCCAAGTCTGGTGCACCTGAACGGTGTCGATGAACTCGTCGCCGCGCATCAGCCGGGGCGGCGCGAGCGGAAAGAGGTAGTACCCGAGCAGGGCGATGGCGGTGGTGGCGAAGACGACGAGCCGAGTGGCGGCGTAGCGGCCCGGGTGCGAGTGGTACAGCCAGGCCAGCACCACGACGGTGACCACGAAGTGCAGCGTCGCATAGTAGTAGTTCATCGTGAGGATGAGCCAGGTGACGCTGTCCGCCGCGTGGTTGATGGTGTCTTCGACGGCGATGCCGAGGAGATGCTCCGTCCTCCACACCCAGTCGGCGTTGTTGAGGGCCTGGACGCGCTGTTCGGGCACGGCGTTCCGGATGGCGGAGTAGACCGCGTAGAAGACCAGGACGAGGACGATCTCGAACCAGATGCTGGGCCGCCGCGCGGCACGCAACGGCTCGGCCTCGGACCCTCTGTCGCTCTCGTCGGCGTCCTCGGCTCTGCCGGCCCCGCGGTGGTCGGTCTGCGGCTTCGCGGTGGCTGTCCCGTTTGCCCGTTCGGTCCTCGTTGTGGATGCCCCCATGAGGGGACAGTCTGCCAGAAGGGGACACCGCTCCGATCATCCTGCGGTCGGGTATCCGGCCCTTTCCGTCCTCCCTGGGACCGAGGGGACGGACGCCGTCGAGCCCCGTACGACCAACTCGGGCAGGAAGACGAATTCGCTGTGCGGAGCGGGCGTGCCGCCGATCTCCTCGAGCAGCGCACGGACGGCCGCCTGCCCCATGGAGGGCACCGGCTGACGGATCGTCGTCAACGGGGGGTCGGTGAAGGCGATCAGCGGTGAGTCGTCGAAACCGATCACCGAGATGTCGCCCGGGACTTCCAGTCCCCGCTGCCGGGCGGCACGGATCGCGCCGAGCGCCATCATGTCGCTGGCGCACACCACGGCCGTGCAGTCACGGTCCAACAGTGCACTCGCGGCGGCCTGTCCGCCCTCCAGGGTGAACAGGGAGTGCTGCACGAAGCCGCGTGCCTGGCTCTCCGTCAGTTCCAGCTGCTCGTGCACGGCGCGGAGAAAACCCTCGATCTTCCGCTGCACGGGCACGAAGCGCTCCGGTCCGAGGGCCAGTCCGATGCGCCGGTGGCCGAGGGCGGCGAGGTGGGTGACGGCCAGTCGCATCGCCGCACGGTCGTCGGGGGAGACGAACGGGGCGCGGACCTTGTCCGAGTAGCCGTTGATGAGGACGAACGGCACGCCCTGCCCGCGCAGCCGCTCGTAGCGCTGCATGTCGGCGGTGGTGTCGGCGTGCAGTCCGGAGACGAAGACGATCCCGGCGACGCCGCGGTCGACGAGCATCTCCGTCAGCTCGTCCTCGGTCGATCCGCCGGGGGTCTGCGTGGCCAGCACCGGTGTGTATCCCTGCCGGGTGAGGCCCTGGGCGATCACCTGCGCGAACGCGGGGAAGATCGGGTTCTCCAGCTCGGGGGTGATCAGCCCCACGAGGCCCGCGCTGCGGTGCCGCAGCTTGAGGGGCCGCTCGTACCCGAGCACGTCGAGGGCGGCGAGGACGGATTCCCGGGTGGCCGCGGCGACGCCCTGCTTGCCGTTGAGGACACGGCTGACCGTCGCTTCGCTGACCCCCGCCTGTGCTGCGATGTCAGCTAGCCGTGCGGTCACAGGGCTGGACTGTACCGGGCGCGGCAATCACTGCACACCGCGCCCGGAGCCGGGAGGCCGGAAAGCAGCTCTGAAAATTGCTGCAAGTTTGCTGCAAGGTCTTGCGCAAACTCATTCGATCCCGTTACGTTCCTCCGCAGTCCGGCGCCGTCCAGGCGCACGAGGCCGGTTCTCCGGCCCGGAGGCCGCGGGTGGGGCCCCCGGACCGGAGGACGGGATCCGGGTTCCACCGGAGCGAGGCCGAGGGCGGGGTCCACCCGGACCGCGGGTCCGGGGGAAGACATGGGAGGGAATGACATGCGGCGTGGCACAGCAGTCACCGCGGCGGTAGCGGTGCTCGCACTGACGGCGACGGCATGCGGTGGGGACGGCGGGAGCAGCGACAGCGCCGCCAAGGGCGAGATCGCCGGCACCGTCACGTACTGGGACACCTCGAACGACGCCGAGAAGGGCACGTACAAGAAGATCGCCGAGGACTTCGAGAAGAAGCACCCGAAGGTCGACGTCAAGTACGTGCACGTCAACTTCGGTGACGCGAACCAGAAGTTCAAGAACGCGGCGGGCGGCAACTCCGGCGCCCCGGACGTGATGCGCACCGAGGTCGCCTGGGTCGCCGACTTCGCGAACCTCGGCTATCTGGCCCCGCTGGACGGCACCCCGGCGCTCGACGACACCGGCGACTACATCAAGACGGCGGCGGGCAGCACGCGCTTCAAGGGCAAGACCTACGCCGTGCCGCAGGTCACCGACACCCTCGGTCTCTTCTACAACAAGAAGATGCTCAAGAAGGCGGGCGTCGGCGTGCCCGAGTCCTTCGACGAGCTGAAGAAGTCCGCCGAGAAGATCAAGAGCAGGACCGGCGGGACCGCGCTCTACCTGCGCGGCGACGACCCCTACTGGTTCCTGCCCTACCTCTACGGGGAGGGCGGCGACCTCGTCGATCCCACCGCGAAGAAGATCACCGTGGACGACGGGCCCGGCGCGAAGGCGTTCGCGAGGATGAAGGACCTCGTGGACTCCAAGGCGGCGGTCACTGACAGCAGCGACGGCCAGGAGAACGGCCTCAAGGCGTTCCAGGACGGCGACGTCGCCATGATCATCGACGGCCCGTGGGACATCGCCGGAGCCCAGCAGGGCAAGGAGTTCAAGGACGACAAGGACAACCTCGGCGTCGCGCCCGTACCGGCGGGGAGCAAGGGGAGCGGCTCGCCCCAGGGCGGCTGGAACCTCTCGGTGTACGCCGGCACCAAGAACATGCGCACCGCCCAGGAGTTCGCCAAGTACATGAGCTCCGCCGAGGTGCAGCAGCGCACCACCGAGGAACTGAGCCTGCTGCCCACGCGCAAGTCCGTGTACGAGAAGCCCTCGGTCCGCGAGAACAAGATGGTCGAGTTCTTCAAGCCCGCCGTCGACAAGGCCGTTCAGCGTCCGTGGATCGCCGAGGGCAACTCCCTCTTCGAGCCGATCCGGGGGCAGATGGACGCCGTGCTCACCGGCAGCCGGGGCCCGAAGGACGCCGCGGACAAGATCGGTGAGGGCTTCCGCAAGGTGCTCAAGGACTACAAGTAGGCCACCGAGGAAGAGGGGACGGCCCGGGAGATGGCTGTGGAGACCACCAGCCGGCCGGCCCGCGCGGACGCGGACGCCGAAGGCGGCGCCCGCGTCCGCCGGCGGGGGAGCGGCGGACGAAGCGGGGAAGCCGGAAGGCTGCGCAGGGCAGCGGAGAAGCACTGGTACGCGTGGGCCATGGTCGCCCCCGTCGTCGTGGTGATCGGCGTCATCATCGGCTATCCGCTGCTGCGCGGCTTCTATCTGTCGCTCACCGACGCCGACGAGGCGAACGTCGAGCGCACCATCGGCGTCAACCACCTGCCCGCGACGTACCGCTTCACGGGGCTCGACAACTACACGGCGATCCTCGGCGACAGCGTCTTCTGGGACCGCCTCGGCTGGACGGTGGTGTGGACCGCGGGCTGTGTCGGCGTCACATTCGCTCTCGGTCTGACGCTGGCCGTGATGCTCAACAGGCAGGTGCGCGGCCGCTCCTTCTACCGCATCGGGATGATCGTGCCGTGGGGCATCCCGGCCTTCGTCTCCGTCTTCGCCTGGAAGATGCTCTTCAACGAGAAGAACGGCCTGCTGAACAAGGTGCTCGACGGGGGCGGCATCGACGCGGTGCCGTGGCTGGGCGATCCGCTGTGGGCCAAGGCCGCGGTCATCGCCGTCAACGTCTGGCTCGGCGTCCCCTTCATGATCGTCGCGATGCTCGGTGCGCTTCAGGGCATACCCGGAGAGCTGTACGAGGCGGCCGAGATGGACGGCGCCGGGCCCTGGCAGCGGTTCCGCAACATCACGCTGCCCGGCGTGCGCTCGGTCAGCAGCACCGTCGTGCTGCTCAGCACCATCTGGACCTTCAACATGTTCCCCGTGATCTACCTGCTCACCAGGGGCGGCCCGGAGGACTCCACGGAGATCCTCGTGACGTACGCGTTCCGGCTGTCCTTCATCAACAGCCCGCGGGACTTCGCCACTTCGGCCGCCTGGGGTGTGCTGATACTGGTGCTGCTCTCGCTCTTCACGGTCGTCTACAGGCGGTCGCTGCGCCGCCAGGGAGAGGTGTGGTGACGTGACCGCCACGAAGACGATCCCCGTTCCGGGAAGGCGCGGCGAGCGAGGCCCCCTGGCCGCGTTCGGACTGCACGCCGGGCTTCTGGCGGCGACGGCCGTCGCGCTGTTCCCGCCGCTGTGGCTGCTGGTGACGTCCTTCAAGCCGAAGAGCGAATCGTTCTCCACCGCGCTGGTGCGCGACTTCACGCTCGACAACTACACGCATGTCGTCGCCGACACCCACTTCCTGACGTGGCTGGGCAACTCGCTGCTCGTCGTCCTCGGCACGACCCTGATCGGCGTCTTCATCGCCGCGACGACCGGCTACGCCATCAGCCGGTTCCGCTTCCCCGGGATGCGGCCGCTGATGTGGGTACTGCTGATCACGCAGATGTTCCCCATGGCGGTGCTCATCGTGCCGCTGTACAACACCATGGCCAACCTCGGCCTGCTCAACCAGCCCGTCGGTCTGATCATCACCTATCTGACGATCGCCGTGCCGTTCTGCGCCTGGATGATGAAGGGCTTCTTCGACACCATCCCCGTCGACATCGACGAGTCGGGGCGTGTCGACGGACTGACGCCCTTCGGCACCTTCTGGCGGCTCGTGCTGCCCCTGGCGAGACCCGGCCTGGCCGTCACCGGCTTCTACAGCTTCGTGACCGCCTGGGCCGAAGTCGCCTACGCCACGGCCTTCATGACCGGCGAGGAGAACCTCACGCTCGCCGGCGGACTGCAGACCTTCGTCAACCGCTACGGCTCCGACTGGGGTTCGATGACCGCCGCGGCCGTCATCATCGCCGTGCCCGCCGCGGTCGTCTTCGGATTCGCGCAGCGCCATCTCGTGGCCGGGCTCACCGCCGGTGCCACGAAGTCCTGACCCCGGCCACGTCACGGCCCCCGCTGCGACGGCACGGACCCGCACCACACCTCCAACTCTCAGGGATGACATGACCCAGCATCTCGGACCCGCCGGCGCAGCCGCCCCGGCCGGCGAGCAGGGAACGCGACCGGAGCGCACGGGCTGGTGGCGCGACGCCGTCATCTACCAGGTCTATCCGCGTTCCTTCGCCGACGGCGACGGTGACGGCATGGGCGACCTCCAGGGCGTACGGTCCCGGCTGCCGTACCTCGCGGACCTCGGTGTGGACGCGGTGTGGCTCAGCCCGTTCTACGCTTCGCCGCAGGCCGACGGCGGCTACGACGTGACCGACTACCGCGCCGTCGACCCCCGCTTCGGCGACCTGGCGGACGCAGCCGCGCTGATCAAGGACGCTCACGCGCTGGGACTGCGCGTCATCGTCGACGTCGTGCCCAATCACTCCTCGGACCGCCACGTGTGGTTCCAGCAGGCCCTGGAGGAGGGACCGGGATCACCGGCCCGCGCGCGCTACCACTTCCGGCCCGGCAGGGGAGAGGAAGGCCAACTGCCGCCCAACGACTGGGAGTCGGTCTTCGGCGGCCCCGCCTGGACGCGGGTGAAGGAGGCGGACGGCACCCCCGGCGAGTGGTACCTGCACCTCTTCGCCCCGGAGCAGCCCGACTTCAACTGGGAACACCCCGCCGTGCACGACGAGTTCCGCACGGTGCTGCGCTTCTGGCTCGACCTGGGCGTCGACGGCTTCCGCATCGACGTCGCCCACGGCCTCGTCAAGGCACCGGGTCTGCCCGACACGGGGCAGAGCGGCCAGCTGCGGCTGCTGGGCAACGCCCGCCTGCCCTTCTTCGACCAGGACGGCGTGCACGAGATCTACCGCGACTGGCGGCGCGTACTGGAGGAGTACCCGGGCGAACGCATCGGCGTCGCCGAGGCCTGGACGCCCGACTCGCAGCGTACGGCCCTCTACGTGCGCGAGGACGAGCTGCACCAGGCGTTCAACTTCCACTATCTGCAGACCGATTGGGACGCCGAGGCGCTGCGGGCCGTCGTCGCCGAGTCCCTGGAGGCCATGTTGCCCGTCGCCGCGCCCGCGACGTGGGTGCTCTCCAACCACGACGTCGTACGCCACCGCACCCGCCTCGGCGGCGGCCTGCCCCGCGCCCGCGCCGCCGCGCTGCTGATGCTGGCGCTGCCGGGCTCCGCGTACGTCTACCAGGGGGAGGAACTGGGTCTGCCCGAGGTCACCGAACTCCCCGACGAGGCACGCCAGGACCCCTCCTTCTTCCGCGACAACGGGCAGGAGGGGCTGCGCGACGGATGCCGCGTTCCGCTGCCGTGGGAGCGGACGGGCAGCTCCTTCGGCTTCGGCGGCGGCACGAGCTGGCTGCCGCAGCCCGAAGGCTGGGGCGAGATGTCGGTGGCGGCACAGGCCGGCGAGCCCGGCTCCACGCTGGAGCTGTACCGCACGGCGCTGCGGCTGCGCCGCGACCACCCCGGCCTGGGCGCGGGGGACTCGGTCGAGTGGCTGTCCGCACCGCACGGCGTGCTCGCCTTCCGCCGCGGCGACTTCGTGTGCACCGCCAACACCGGCGAGGAGCCCGCCGAACTGGAGGAAACCCCGGGACAGTTGCTCCTGGCGAGCGGCCCGTACGACGGCCGCGGTCCCCTCCCGGCCGACACCACCGCCTGGTGGAGCGTCGCAGGGGTGGCCGGAGCCGCCACCACGCCGGCCCCCGGGAGCGGCGCATGACGGCTGCGGCCTCGGCGCTCCCCGCCACGCGGCTCGCCGACGTCGCCGGGCAGGCACGTGTCAGCGAAGCCACCGTCAGCCGGGTCCTCAACGGCAAGGCGGGCGTGGCCGATTCGACGAGGCAGCGGGTGCTGGCCGCGCTCGACGTCCTCGGGTACGAGCGGCCCGTACGCCTGCGCTCGCGCAGCGCGGGACTAGTCGGCCTCGTCATCCCCGAGCTGACCAACCCGATCTTCCCGGCCTTCGCCCAGGTGATCGAGCAGTCCCTGACCGGCTACGGCTACACGCCCGTACTCGGCACGCAGATGCCCGGCGGAGCCACCGAGGACGAACTGGTCGCCCAGCTCGTCGACCGCGGCGTCACCGGCATCATCTTCCTCTCCGGGCTGCACGCCGACCTGACGGCCGAGCCCGCGCGCTATGCGCGGCTGGCGGCCCGCGGCGTGCCGTACGTCCTCGTCAACGGCTACAACGAGCGGATCGCCGCGCCCTTCGTCTCACCGGACGACCACGCCGCCGCCCGCATCGCCGTACGGCACCTGCGCGAGCTGGGCCACGAGCGGATCGGCCTGGCAGTCGGCCCGGACCGGTTCGTGCCGGTGCGCCGCAAGGCACAGGGATTCGCGGAGGAACTCGCCGAGGACGGGCCGGGCCCGGCGTCGGGCGTCGTGCGGCACACCCTGTTCACGGTGGAGGGCGGCCACGCCGCGGCGGGCGGTCTCCTCGACGCGGGCTGCACCGGCATCGTGTGCGGCAGCGACCTGATGGCGCTGGGCGTCGTGCGGGCCGCACGCCAGCGGGGCCTCGACGTGCCCCGGGACGTCTCCGTCGTCGGCTACGACGACTCGGAGCTGAACGCCTTCACCGACCCTCCGCTGACGACCGTCCGGCAGCCGGTGCGGGCCATGTCGAACGCGGCGGTGCACACGCTGCTGGAGGAGATCCGCGGAAACCCCGTGCCGCACAGTGAGTTCGTCTTCCAGCCCGAGCTCGTCGTACGAGGCTCCACGGGGCAGGCCCCGGCTCACGCGGGGGACAGGTCCCGGGCACGGAACGGGTGAGCGTCCCGGCAGCACGCCTCCCGGTGCGCTGCACGCGTTCGCCCGGCGCCACTCTCCGGTCCGGCCGGCCGGCGGCCCGCCACGCGCGGTCCGCACGCGCCCGGCCGGTCGGGCCGGTCCTCACCGCACCGCCCTGCGGCCGGGCGGGAGGAGGGGTTCGCCCCGGCCTCCCGCCGGCCCGGTCGGTGGGTCAGTGACCCGGCTCCAGCTTCTCGCCGTTCGCCAGCCGGGCGCTGATCTTCGCCTCGGCGCCCTTCTTCGCGAGCAGAGCCAGCTTCCGCCCCGGTGAACTGCCGCTCGGACCGCCGGACTTGCCCGTCGCACGGATACCCGCCACCTTGCGGCTGCCTGCGGCGAGCACGTACCAGTTGCCGGCGTCGCTCTTCCACAGGGCGCCGCTCACCGCGTGCGGCCGGCGCGGGCCGCACGCCGGGGTGTCCGAGGCGCGTGAGGTGAACACGGCCTGCTCGCCGCGCTTCAGACCCGAACGCCGGAAACTGGTGAAGATGCGGGCTCCGTTGCCCCGCCACGTCTCGCCCCGCGTGCACAGCCAGGTCGCCGACCTCATTCCGCCCGGCAGCAGTTGCGTCGCGAACTTCCAGGTGTTGACCGAGCGCACGCCGCCGCCCACCATCGAGCGGAACCCGCAGGCCGTGTGCGCCAGCCGTCCCCTCGCCGTCGCGCTCGTCGCGTCGCGCGGCTTCTTCGTGGGGCTTCCGGAGGTGAGCCGTGCCGGCGTCAACTCGCCCAGATCGGTGTAGAGATGACGTTTCGACTTGCCGCGCGTGGACAGCAGCAGCCCCGGCCAGCGGTTGCACTCGCGCGGGTCGCGGCCCGGTCCGGTCAGCGACACGAGGACTCCGTCGTCCTCGCGGTTGAGGCTGCGGCCCTCGTCGTCGGACTGCAGCAGATCCACCTCTGCCGCCTTGGAGACCCAGGGCGCCGTCAGATAGCGGACGTTGGAGTCGCTCCGGGAGATGACCAGCGCACCGGACTCCGCGGTGTCCGCACCGTCCGTGCGGGCGACGTCCAGGACCGCTCCGCCGCTGTCCGCTCCCTCGGGTTCGGCGTACCGCGCCGCCCGCAGCCCGTCGTGCAGCAGGACGACTTTCGCGCCGTCCACCCGCCCCGCGTACAGCAGTTGGGGCGGCCCGGAGGGCGGCCCGGGGGACGTCCCCTGCGTCACCGACAGCCGGACCTTTCCACCGGGGCGCGCCCAGACGGCCAGCGCCCGGCGCAGCAGCCCGTCGTCGTCGGTGAGGTCTCCGCGCGCCGGCCAGGCGGAGAAGTCCGTGCGCGAGGCGTCCTTCCAGGCCCCGGCGGCGACGCGGGTCAACGATGCCGGTTCCAGGGCCTTTTCGGCGGCCGGGTTGCGCGCGTAGAGGGGCGCGGCTGCACCGTCCGGACCCCAGGAGTCGCCGGGCAGCCCCAGAAGCCCGCCGCACACCACGACCGCGGCCACCGCCGAGAGAGCCGCGCGCAGATGCTGACGGCGGCGCAGCAGATCCGTGGGGCGTGCCTGGAGCGAGCACGGGTCGAACTCCGAAGGACCCAGCACCGGCTTGTCGTTGCTTCCCGCAGGAAGTCGGATGCCGGACGCGGCGGCAAGCGCCTCGGCGGGCTCCTGCACCCCCGCGGCCTCGAGCACACGGCACACCTCTGCGTCCGTCATGCCCTCCCAGCCGCGCAGCGCGCACGCCGCCCGCGCCGCGCCCGACACCTCCGACAGGGCCTTTTCCAGGGCGAGTTCGTACGCGCCGCCGGAACGCGGGAAGAGCTGGAGCCCCAGGACCAGGGGGAAGAGACCGGGCCGCACCGGCAGCCGCCACGGCGCCAGGCGCGGCCGCCGCTCACCGGAGAGCGCCGCCCGCAGCACGCGCGTCGTCAGGAACTCATAGACGTCCGCGCCGGTCGCGTCGCCGCCTGCCGGGCCGTGGCCGCCGCGCCGCTGCGCCGGCAGCACCTTGACCTCGGCGCTGCCGCGGCCACGGGGAAGCGTCCGCTGTACGAGCGAATGCGCCGTCAGCACCCGTCGGTGCCGCGCGAGGGAGGGCGGCAGCACCAGATAGGCCAGCCGTACCAGCCGCGGGTAGTGCTCGACGAGCGCCGCCTGGGCCTGCTCCACATCGACGGAGCCGGACGGTGTGCGCGAATGCTGCGAAGTCGTTTCCGAAAGTGCCACGCTCACGAAAACGAACGACCGGTGGCTTGGTCACCTGGTCCCCCGGGCACCCCGCCGCTCCGCCGTGCCCCCGGGGAGCGCCGTGGCGCCGGAGGTCAGCTCACGTCCCAGTCCCGGAACTCCACGGTGCCGCGGGCTGCCGTGCCGCCGTTCGTCGCCGACATGAACATCCCCACGTCCTGCCGGGAGGAGACCCCCGGCACGGTGACGGTGCCCACCGTGTGCCAGTTCGCTTCGTCGTCCGTGGACAGTTCGCCCCGGAAGGAGCGTCCGTCGCGGGTGAGGCGCAGCGCGACGGGCGCGGTGACGCCGGTGACGCGTACGTATCGGTTGAGGGTGCCGTCGCCGTCGGAGTCGTAGGAGAGCACCACCCCGTTGTCCGGCGTCACCGACAGGTTCACGAAGCCCTGCGACGCGGTGCCGGGCAGCTGGTTGCGGGCCACGATGCCGGCGCGCGCCCACGGACCCGTCACTTCCTGAGAGGTGACGCGGACCGTCGCCGAGACCCCGTCCCGCAGGGCTCCCTCGCGGTAGATCGCACCGAAGTGCGAGGTGCCCTTCCACATGTCGTCGCCGGCGCCTTCGATCGCGAAGCGGTCGCCGAGCTGGCCGAAGACGGCGTCGTTGGTGCTGACGGTCGACAGCTCCCGGTCCAGCGGTCCCGCGACGTAGAGCTTGCCGGACTGCGGCATCCGCACGCGGCGCTCGCCCTCGGGCCCGTACTCCACCGTCAGTTCGTAGGCGAGCGGCTTCAGCGGATCCTTCAGCTCGTCCTTCGGAGCCCGGACACGCCACTTGACGCCGGCGCTGCTGCCCTGTTCGACCCGCAGTACGGAGGTGGAGCCCTGCGGCTCGGCGTTCTGCAGGCCGGTCAGGGAGAAGTCGACGACTCCCGTCGCGCGCAGTCCGCTCTCGTTGCGGAAGACGGCCTCGAACGTGCCGGAAGCGCCCGGGGTCAGCGTGACCGGGTCCGACTTCGCGGTCACGCTGCCCTGGAACGGCGCCTTGGCCAGGGCGGCGTGCACCCGCTGCGCGGTGCGGTAGGGATCTCCCGAAGGGCGCTGCGCGTACGACTTGGTCTCCCGCGCCCAGGCTGCCTCCAGCTCGTACCAGTCGAAGCTCTTGGGGGTCCGGTCCTCCGCGAGGGCGTCCTCGACCTCCTCCAGGTAGGCGCGCCACTGGGGCTGGTGGAAGTCCCCGATGAGGCCCTGCCAGTCGCGGTTGGCGTAGTTGGCGAGCCTGCCCTTGTCGGCGGCCGGACGGTCCGCCCACGCGGTGAGCAGCGTGCGTGCGGTGAGTTCGAGCTTGTCCCGCTCGGACTCGCTGCCTCCCATCCGCCGCGCGTCGGCGAGCCACGGTCCGAGCAGGAAGGACTGGTGGGTGCCGGCGATCTCGTCGCTGAGCTTCATCAGCGACAGCCACAGATTGCTCAGCTTGCGGAAGGCCGCCGTGTCCTGCTGCTGGTACGCGGACTTCAGCTTGCCGATGAGCAGCCACGAGCGGTTGGCGAGGGCCTGGCGCGTGACGTCGGCGAGGTCGTAGCGGTAGGCGTCGCTGCCGCGGAGCGATTCGCGGACGCCGAGCAGGGCCGTCAGTGCCGCGTCGAAGTCGGCGAGGTCGAAGGCCGGGGTGTGCGTGGCGTAGTGGGCGCCGGAGCGGGCGTCGAGGCTGGGCCGTGCCGCGAAGATGCTGTCGTGGGGGCGGCCGTCCGTGCTGCTGATCTCGTAGGCGGTGCCGCGCAGGGCGGCGAGCGCGGCGCGGGCCTTCTCGTCGTCCCCGCCGTAGCGCAGCCGCGCGTAGTCGGCGAACCACTGCTTGCGTTCGACCGGTTCCTCCCGCCAGGCGAGTTCACTGAAGAGTTCGAAGGCGAGCGGGTCGCGGTGCGAGGACTCCGGCATGTACGCGGTGCCCACAAGCTTGCTGCCCGACTTGTCGCGCCACTTTGTGAACCGCTCCGTCCACATCTGCGTCTTGGCGCCCATCGTCGTGCGGCCGCCGAAGTTGGGGATGGTGCCGAACGCGTACGGGACCCCGCCCCAGTCCGACTCGCGGCTGGTGATCCTCTCCAGGTCGGACAGGCCGTCCACGACGAGCGCGCGGTTCTTGTGCTTCAGCGCGTCGAGCAGTTCGAGGCGCGGGTTCTTCTGCCAGCCGAGGATCACCCAGGTCGCGCCGGGCAGCGCCGCCTGGAGCGCCTTCTCCACGGCCTGCGCCGCCTCGGCGACGGGCACGTCGCCGGCCTTGCCGCCTTCGTGCAGCAGATCCATCTTGACGTGGCGGATCTCGCCGAAGACGTCCTTCTGGTGCTTGTAGTACGCGGCGGCGACCTTGCGGAAGACGGACGTGCGCGGGTCGAGCCACGCGGGCCTGGTCAGGCCGTTCCAGTCGCCCTGGGGCACGGTCCTTCCGCCGGGGTTGCGGTCCGAGAAGTCGTCGGGGACCGTGCCGAAGTAGCCGGGCAGCACGGCGTGCATGCCCAGTTCCCGCAGCCGTGTCACGATGCGGCGGCCCAGGTCCTCACGCTTCTTCAGCAGTCCCGAGGAGACGGGGCCTCCGTACTCGGAGAGGTTCTGCAGCAGCCACCAGGGCTGGTGCGAGGGCGCGGGGATCCACGTGCGGGCCTCGTCGTCGGAGTAGCCGAAGTCCGTCAGCAGGCGGTGGTAGACGGCCTCGGAACCGGTCGTCACCAGCACCTCGTTGCAGCCGTGCAGCGCCATCACGTCGATGAAGCGCTCCCAGTGCTTCCAGTCCGCGTACGGGGCGGTGTAGCCGTCGTGCGTGTCGTTGAGCATGAAGCGGTGCGGCACGGTGGCGCTGCGCTCGTACTTGCTGCCCGGTGCGGGGAGCTCCTCGGGCAGGTCGGTCTGGCTGCCCGCCCACGAGATGTGGCAGGCGCAGGTGTACTTCAAGTACCAGTGCAGCCCGGTGAGGGCCACGGCCGGGGAGGTTCCGGCGATCTCCACGGCGCCTGCGCGTCCGGAGACCTTGAAGCGTTCCTTGCCGCCGGTGAGCGCGGTGAAGGAGATCTGGTCGTGGTGGTCGGGGAGCAGACGCCGCACGGCCGCCGCGGCGTGTTCCATGTCGGGCGCCGCGGTGTGGAAGCCGGGGACGGCCGGTGTCTGGGCGGCCGCCGGGTTGGTGCTGGGGCCAAGTGCCACACCGGCGCCGAGCGCTCCGGCCGTACCCAGAAGCGTGCGTCTGTTGATGTCCTCCACGGCGTGCTCCACTTCTCGCAACATCCGGTCACCGCTGACACATGTGATGCGCACGCTAATGGAGTTTTATGTGCTTATACGAGAGGGCGCGGCACGGGTTGTACTGGTCAGCCCCGGTCGGCCCCGTCCAGATAAGCCAGCACCGCGAGCACCCGACGGTTGTCGTCGTCGGAGGGCGGAAGGCCCAACTTCCCGAAAATATTTGACGTGTGCTTGGCGACGGCCCGCTCCGTCACGACGAGCTGTGTGGCGATGGCGGTGTTGGACCGGCCCTGCGCCATGAGTTCCATCACTTCCCGCTCCCGGGCCGTCAGCCTCGCCATGGGCGCCTCCTGCGAACGCCGGGAGAGCAACTGCTGGATCACCTGCGGGTCCATCGCCGTACCGCCCGCCGCGACGCGTCGCACCGCGTCGACGAACTGCTCCGCGTCGAAGACCCGGTCCTTGAGCAGATAGCCGACGCCGCCCGTGCCGTCCGCGAGCAGCTCACGCGCATACAGCTGCTCGACGTGCTGGGAGAGGACCAGGACCGGCAGCCCGGGGCGTCTGCGCCGCGCCTCCAGCGCGCACTGCAGCCCCTCGTCGCTGAACGACGGCGGCAGACGCACGTCGACGACGGCGACCTCGGGCTCCAGTTCCTTCAGCGCCCTGGTCAGCTCGGGCCCGTTGTCGACGGCGGCCGCGATCTCGAATCCGAACGCCTCCAGCAGGCGGACCAGGCCGTCACGCAGGAGGAAGAGGTCTTCGGCGATGACGACGCGCACAAGGTCTCCACGGTGGCCGGAAAGCTGGGTCGCTCCCGGAATCTACCGGCTCGGAGCACAGCCGGGGCGAGGCCCGGCAGACCCCGGGCCCGGGGAGGACGGTCGCGCGCGGCCCGGACGGGGCCCCTCGCCCGAGCCGTCCGGGGCGCCCGCGGCGTGCCTGCTGCCCCCCGAACGCATCCCGCTCCGCGCGGGGACGGGATGCGTTCCCGCTCCACGGACGGCTACTGACCGAGGGCCGCCTCAGCGCTCGAGAGGATCTCCGTGACCCGCTGCGCGAACCGGACGTCACAGGCGTGGCCCGAACCCGTGCGCACCGACTCGGCCAGCGCGTCCACGGCCCTCGCGAACGCGTCCACCGGAGCCTCGTCCCGCTGGGGCAGAGCCGCCGTACCGGCGGCACCCCTGACCTCTGCGGTGACCCCGGCGGCCGCCGGCGGCACGGAATGGCTGAGCGTGCAGGTGCTGGACGCCCCGTCCGCGTGCCGCAGGACCATGTGGACGGTGTCGCCGACGCCGCGCCCCGCGCGGACCGAACCGAGGTCGGTCACATCGCCCAGTACGGGCAGCAGCACGGACAGCGCGTGCGGACCGACGTCCCACAGGGCTCCTTTCTCCCTGCGCCACGGCGAGGCCGTGTAGGGGGAGTCGGCGCCGCCGAAGACGGGGGAGAGCCAGTCGGCCCGGCCCGTCAGCCATCCCTCCGTGGCGGCCTGTTCGCCGATCCACGTGGCGGTCGGCTCGCTGAAGCGCAAGGTGAAGAAGACGACGGACGCCACGCCCGCGGCGTCCACCGCGTCGGTGACCTGCCGCACGGACTCGGGCGTCGTGGCGACGGGCTTGTCCAGCAGCAGATGGCAGCCGGCCTCCGCGGCCCGCACCGCCAGCGGCGCCTGCACGTCGGGGGGAAGCGCAACGGCCACGGCGTCGCAGTCGGTCAGCAGAGCGTCGACGTCGTCGTAGGCGCGGGTGCCGAGTTCGCCGGCGAGTTCCCTGGCCGCCTCGGAGCGGCGGCCCCACACGCCCGTCAACTCCACGTCCTTGTGCGCCGCGAGAGCGGGCCCGTGCGTGCTGGATGCCCACGGCCCGGTGCCGAGCAGTCCGAATCTCATACGTGGTCCTCTTCCGTGTGACTTGCGAAGCTGCGGCGGGAGAGGTCGCAGACATCGACGGAGGTGTGCAGTGTGACGCCCGGCGTCGGCTTGACGTGGTCGCGGGCGAGCCCGAGCACGGCCCTGGAGAGTTCGGCCTTCGCCTCGGGGGTGCGCCCGGACAGCAGCGCCACTTCGACGTGGAGCATCGCGACCTCGTCCGTCCCGTCCGCGATCACGCACTCGTCGATCTGCCGGAACCTGGTCTTGCAGCCCGAGACGGAACCGACCACGGTGCGGGCGAGCAGCGGGTGCAGGGCCAGCCCGAAGCCGCGGCGGTCGAACGTCTCGGCGAGGGCATCGGAGTAGTCGACAGTGATGTGCGGCATGGGGGCAGCGTACGGGCTGAAGGTGCGGCTCATGAGGGAAGCCCGCCGATCGAGCCAGGTGCCGTGACACCTGCTCAAGTCGGCTCCCCAGCCGCTCTGACCTGCGTCAGAACGGCCTCCGGCCGTGGCGTGGCCGGGGCTTCGCCCCGCGGTCGCCGCACGGGGAAGGTGCCCCGGCCCCGCGGCGGGTGGCGCGGGGCCGGGAGACGTCCCGGTTCCGTCCGGCCGGCCGTCTCAGCGGGAGGGGGCGCCGGACCGGGCGGGCTCCGCCGCGCCGGGCGGGCCGAGCGGGACGGGACGTCCGCCGCGCCCCCGTTCCGGGCGCGGCCGAGACCCGTGCCGGGGCCCTGTGCGACAGGCCGGGACAGCCCGCGCGCAGGCACGGCAGGTACCGGTTGCGCTGCGCCGAGCAGCATGTGCCGGGGGTGTAGCCGGCCACACCGTCGAAGGGGGGCTGGTCCCCCTGCCCGCGGGGCCCCGCGCGGCGCAGACTGGAGCAGTGCCCGGCGCACGGAGCGCCGCAGCTGTCCGACGGGGGAGCGGCGGGGGCCAGGAAGAAGGGGCGGCAGCGGTGAACCAAGGAGCAACGGCGGAGGGGAGCGTCGCCGGCGTCCCACGGACGGCGCCGGGCCCACCGGCGCTGCGCGGGCGTGTCCGCGACGCGCTGACGGCGGCGGCGCGGGGACTGGCACTGTGCGTGCTCTCGCTCGGCGTCTCGCTGGCGCTGTTCATCGCGAGTGTGCTGTCCATCGCCTTCATCGTGCTCGGCGTCGGCCTCTTCACGACACCCGCGGTGACCCACCTGGTGCGCATGCACGCCAACCAGCGGCGCCAACTCGCCCGCGACTGGGCGGGTATCACCGTCCGGCCGCCCTACCGCGCGCTCCCGCCGGCCGACAGCGTCGGCGGCACAGTCGCACGCTGCACGAAGCTGCTGCGCGACCCCGCCACGTGGCGGGACCTGGCCTGGCTGCCGGCGGACGCCGTCCTCGGCTTCGTCACCGCGCTCCTCCCCGCCGCGCTCATCGCGTACGGCGTCGAGGGCTTCGTCATCTTCGCCGGGGTCTGGCGGGCCGTTCAGCACAACTACTGGTACGCCTTCATCCCCGTCGAGGGCTTCGGCACGGCCACCCTGTGCGCGGGCCTCGGCGCGCTGCTGATCGCGCTGGCTGCGAGTGTGAACCCGTACTTCGTCAAGGGGCACTTCCTCATCGTCAAAGGCATGATCTCGCCCAGCCGGGGAGCGCAGCTGGCACAGCGCGTCGAGCGGCTCTACGAGACGCGTCACGACGCCGTCGACTCCTCCGCTGCCGAACTGCGCCGCATCGAACGCGACTTGCACGACGGTGCGCAGGCGCGCCTGGTGTCCATGGGCATGAGCCTCGGCACGATCGAAGCCCTCGTCGAGAAGGACCCGGCGCAGGCGAAGAAGCTGCTCGCGCAGGCACGGGAGAACTCCGCCGAGGCGCTGACCGAACTGCGCGACCTCGTACGCGGAATCCACCCGCCGGTCCTCGCGGAACGAGGCCTCGGCGACGCGGCGAGAGCACTGGCACTCCGCATGCAGGTCCCGGTCGAGGCGGACGTCGAACTGGAGGGGCGCTTCGCGGAACCGGTCGAGTCCGCGGCGTACTTCGCGATCAGCGAGGTCCTCACCAACGCCGCGAAGCACGCGCAGGCCGGACGCGTTTGGCTCGATGTCCACTACAGCGAGACCGCAGCCGGGGGCATGCTGCGGATCGCCGTCACCGACGACGGACGGGGAGGCGCCGACCCCCGGAAGGGCTCCGGAATGGCGGGCATCGAGCGGCGCCTGGGCCAGTTCGACGGCATCCTCGCGGTCAGCAGCCCGCCCGGCGGCCCGACGATGGTGACCATGGAGATCCCCTGCGATCCGGTCGGCCGGTGACCGGGCCCGCCGCGACGCCGGTGCGGCTGCGGGTGCGGCCGCCGCTGAGCGACGCCGAACTGAACGCCCTCTTCGCCGCGTCCTGGCCGGCGCACGAACACACCGACTTCGGCGCCCGGCTGGAGCGCAGCCTGCTGTGGGTCGCCGCGTACCGCGGGGACGAACTCGTGGGCTATGTGAACGTCGTCGGCGACGGGGGTGTGCACGCCTTCGTGCTCGACACGACAGTGCACCCGGCCGTGCGGCGGCAGGGGGTGGGGGTGCGGCTCGTACGGCGTGCCGCGGACGAGGCACGGATGGCCGGAGCGCGGTGGCTGCACGTCGACTACGAGGAGCACCTGACGGGGTTCTACGCACGCTGCGGCTTCGGCCCGACCGCGGCCGGACTCCGCCGGCTGGGCTGAGGGAGGGGCGGGACGGGACCGGGAAAGGACCCGGAAGGGACCTGTAAGGCACCTGTAAGGGACCGGGAAGGGACCGGGAAGGCGCGGCCCGCACCCGACGGACGCTGCCGGCCGGGCGCCGTTGTCGGTGGTGCGCCTTAGCGTGAGCGCATGACCTGGACGACTCCCGAGGTGAAGCGCCCCGAGCGCGTGTACGCGGGCGACGAGAGAAACGTGCTGGAGTCCGCGCTGGACCACGGGCGGGCGACGTTCCTGTACAAGTGCGGCGGCCTGACCGGCGAGCAGCTCGCTCGGCGGCCCGTCGGCCGCTCCACGCTGTCCCTGCTGGGCCTGGCCCGGCACCTGGCCGGAGTCGAACGCTGGTGGTTCCGCAACCACCTCGCCGGCGAGAGTGCTCTGCCGTGGATCTTCTTCACGGAGGACAACATGGAGGGGGATTTCGAGGACGGCACCGCCGAGAGCGCTCCCGGCGACTTCGAGATCTACCACCGGGAGGTGGCCGCGGCCCGCGCAGCCGCAGCGGATCGCCCGCTGGACGCTTCCTTCTGCCGCCCGAATGGTCAACTCATGGACCTGCGCGCCCTGTTCGTCTACATGACGGACGAGTACGCGCGGCACAACGGCCACGCCGACCTCATACGGGAGCACATCGACGGACGCACCGGCGAATGACAATCGACGGACGCACCGGCGAATGACAGGGGCGGCCGAAGGAGCGGAGCAGGGCCCCGGCCGCGTCCGTCCGCCGCGCCCCCGGCTCCCGTGCCTCCGTATCAGCCCGGCGGGACTCCCGTGCCGGTCCCGTTTCCGCCGGTGTCCCGGCTGGTCGGGAAACGGCGCGAGGGAATTCCCGGACGGGACTTCCGGACACCGACTCCCGGACGGGACTTCCGGACGCCGACTCCCGCACGCGACTCCCGGACGCCGACTCCCGCGCGGGTCCGGTCAGTTGAGCGCCGCAACCCGCTCGCGGTACCCCCGTACCGGCGCCGCGTCCCGGTAGGGCTCCAGCCGCCGCTCGAAGTCCCGTACGTACTCGTGCGCACGCACCGACCGCATGTCCGCCGCCTGCTGTGCCGCCTCCGCCGCCAGAGCACACGCCTGCTCGACCTCGCCGAGCCCCAGCCGCGCCGTCGCCAGCACCATCCGGCAGAACAGACGGCTGCGCGCGAATCCCGTGCCGCGCAGCTGGAGCGAGCGCTCCGCGTGCTGCGCCGCCGCCCTGTACTGCTGGAGGTCGCGGTGGCAGTGCCCGCTCTCGTCCGCCAGCTGTGCCTCGTCGAAGACGCGCGCCCACGGGGGCACCTCCTCCCCGGACTTGGCCGCCTCCAGCGCCCGTTCGGCCCGCGCCAGTGAGGACGTGCAGGCACGCACCTCGCCCAGCACGGCGTGACCGCGGGCCTCCGCCGCGTGCAGCAGCGCCTGCACCAGCGGCGGGGCGGCGCTCCCGACGCCCTGCTGCGCGACCCTCGCCAGCTGTACCGCCTCCCGGCCGTGCCCCAGATACACCGCCTGCCTGCTCATCGTCACCAGCACATAGCTGCCGTAGGCGCGGTCGCCCGCCGCCTGCGCCAGCCGCAGCGCCTGAACGAAGTAGCGCTGGGCCAGGCCGTGCGCCGCGATGTCGTACGACGTCCAGCCCGCGAGACGCGTCAGGTCGGCGGCGGCGCCGAAGAGCCGCCGCCCCAGCTGCTCCCCGTACACGCCGCGCAGCATCGGCTCCGCCTCGTGCTCCAGGTACCGCACCAGGGCCTGCCGCGCGTGACCGCCGCCGTAGGCGTGGTCGAGGGCGCGGAAGAGTTCGCCGACCGAGCGCAGCGCGTTGACGTCTCCGACGGACACGCGCTGGCCGGGGCCCCGCTCCGTCCGGTCGGGCCGCTCGGCCCGCGCCGCACCGGCGACGGCCGCCGCGCGTGCCGCCGCGCCCGCAGCCGCGGCGGCACCCGCGGCCGGGCGGGGCCCGCCCGGCGCGGCCGCGGTCCCGCGGGGCGAGGGCACGCGCGTGGCGCCGACGCCCTGCCGTGCCGCGACGCCCGCAGCATGGGGCCGGCCGAGCAGACCGCCCGCCCCGTCCGCTCCCGGCCCGGCGTCGGGGTCCACGCCCCTGGCCACCCGCTCGTCGGGGCGCCCGATGAGCCAGTCACGGCTGGGGACGACCAGCCCGGCCGGTGTGAAAGCGATCTTGCGCAGTTCCGCGTGGCTTCCCGAGTCCTTGCGCCACAGCCCGCTGACGATGTCCACGGCCTCGGAGGGCGTCGCCGCGAACTCCAGCCCCGCGTAGACCGGGGCGCAGGCGTCCAGGCCCAGGTCCTGCGCGGTCAGCCTTCTGCCGAGTCGGCGGGTGAAGACCTCCGCGATCAGCGCGGGCGTCGTCCCGCGGGGCTGCTGGCCGCGCAGCCACCGCGTCACGGAGGTCTTGTCGTAACGCAGGTCGAGGCCGTGCTCCAGCCCCAACTGGTCCACGCGCCGGGCCAGTCCGGCATTGGAGAAGCCGGCCTCCGCGATGAGCGCGGCGAGCTGGCGGTTGGGGACGCGCTGCGCCGAGGACTGCCCCTGGGACTGCGCCGACGACGACGGCTGCGACGACGGCTGCGACGACGGCGGAGAGGACGACGACGAGGAGAAGGCGGAGGCGGAAGGGGAGGAGGGGGAGGACTGGGCGGAGGAGTCCACGGAACGTTCGGTGGTCATCAGCTTTACGGGCTCCTGAGCTACGGCTTGCTGCAGGCGCCGTGGCACCCTGCGGAACGGCGCGAACTTAGCCGTCCTGCGGGCGCCTCTCGCACCCTTCGCTGTCCTTTTCATCCATACGTGTGAGGAGGTTCCCGGCTGCCGCAGAGGGCCGCCGCACCCGTAGAGTTTTCCGTGGGACCGGGCTCCACGGCCCGCCCCGCACGGACCGGCCGACCGGGCACGGGCCGGCACGACATTGGAGGAGCCGTGAACGAGCTGCGCTTTGTCCGTCTCGGGTTCGGCGCCGAGGCCGTGGACTACGAAGAGGCATGGCAGGAGCAGCGCCGCGTGCACGCGGCGCGTTTCGCGGAGGAGATTCCCGACACCTGCCTGCTCCTCGAGCACACTCCGGTCTTCACGGCGGGCCGGCGCACGGAGCCCGGCGAGCGGCCCGTCGACGGCACTCCCGTCGTCGACGTCGACCGCGGCGGGAAGATCACCTGGCACGGCCCGGGGCAGCTCGTCGGCTACCCCATCCTGAAGCTGCCCCGCCCGGTGGACGTGATCGCGCACGTACGCCGGCTGGAAGAGGCCATGATCCGCACCTGTGCCGACTTCGGCCTGGAGACCACGCGGATCGAGGGCCGCAGCGGCGCGTGGGTGCTCGGGGACACCTCCGGCGCGGCCGGCCGCTCCGGTGACGAACTCGGCGGTCTCGCCCTCGACTTCGACCCCGAGCCCGGTGACGACGACGAGTACGACCCACGGCTGCGCGGCCCCGAGTACGCGCCCTCCAACGCGGGCCAGCGCGGCGAGGACCGCAAGATCGGCGCGATCGGAGTCCGCGTCGCGAAGGGCGTGACCATGCACGGCTTCGCGCTCAACTGCGACCCCGACAACACCTGGTTCGACCGCATCGTCCCCTGCGGCATCCGCGACGCGGGCGTGACGTCGCTCTCGGACGAACTGGGCCGCGACGTTCCCGTGGCGGATGTGCTGCCCGTCATGGAGAAGCACCTGAGCGAGGTCCTGGAGTCGTCGGAGCCGCTGCCCCGCGCCGTGTGAGCCCGCTGCCGCACCCGTCTCTCCGGCACCCGGCCGGCGCCCCGCCCGCCCCTCGGCACCTGTCGCTGCCGCCGCCGTGACCCCGCCCTGCGTCTGTGAGGCCACCCGGCGGTGGGAGACACCGGAGCGATGGGCGTACCCTGAAGTTCGCCGAGGAATCGAAAGTACGTAGGGAGCCGGACGTGTCCGCTGTCGCACCCGACGGTCGCAAAATGCTCCGCCTTGAAGTCCGCAACAGCCAGACCCCCATCGAGCGCAAGCCCGAGTGGATCAAGACCCGGGCCAAGATGGGGCCCGAGTACAACGCTCTGCAGGACCTGGTCAAGCGCGAGGGCCTGCACACGGTGTGCCAGGAGGCCGGCTGCCCCAACATCTTCGAATGCTGGGAGGACCGGGAGGCCACCTTCCTCATCGGCGGCGAACAGTGCACGCGCCGCTGCGACTTCTGCCAGATCGACACCGGCAGGCCGGCGGAGCTCGACCGGGACGAGCCGCGCCGCGTCGCCGAGTCCGTCCAGCAGATGGAACTGCGCTACGCCACGATCACCGGCGTCGCCCGCGACGACCTCGACGACGGCGGTGCCTGGCTCTACGCCGAAACGGTGCGCCAGATCCACGAGTTGATGCCCGACACCGGCGTCGAGCTGCTCATCCCCGACTTCAACGCGGTACCGGAGCAGCTCGCGGAGGTCTTCTCCTCGCGTCCCGAGGTGCTCGCGCACAACGTCGAGACCGTGCCCCGCATCTTCAAGCGCATCCGCCCCGCCTTCCGCTACGAGCGCTCCCTGGAGGTGATCACCCGCGCCCGCGAGGACGGTCTGGTCACCAAGTCCAACCTCATCCTCGGCATGGGCGAGACGCGCGAGGAGGTCAGCGAGGCGCTGCGCGACCTGCACGGAGCCGGTTGCGAACTCATCACGATCACCCAGTACCTGAGGCCCTCCGCACGTCACCACCCCGTCGAGCGCTGGGTGAAGCCGCAGGAGTTCGTCGAACTCCAGCAGGAGGCCGAGGAGATCGGCTTCGCGGGCGTCATGTCCGGGCCGCTGGTGCGCTCCTCGTACCGTGCGGGCCGCCTGTACAAGCAGGCCGTCGAGGCACGCGACGCGCGGGCTGCGTGACGGGGATGACGGGGACACCGCCCGCAGATCCGTACCGGCGCACGAACCGCCCGACGGCGGCGTGACGTTGGCCGCATCGGCGTTCACAGCCTTTGACCCGCTGGTCATCCGCTGGTAACACCTAACGGTGACGATGGCTGTACTTACAGTTCACGGCAGCTACGTGAGATCACGGAGGGAACCGCCTTGCGGACCACACTGCGCGCGCTGGAGAGCGTCGAGAACCTGCTGATGCGCAGGGGCCATGCGACTGCGCGCCGGAACGCCTGGGCGGCGGTCCTGGAGAACCGCCGCCGGGCCGTCGCGCGTACCGAGGCCGAACGGGTACTGGAGGCCGCGGCCGACCGGAGGCCGGCCGCCACGTAAACTTCCCCGCATGGCGAGGAAGGAAGACTCCGAGAACAACCCTGGGCGGCTCAAGCAGATCGCTCTGACGTACAAGATGACCCGGCGTGCCGACCGGAAGATCGGCCTGATTCTTGCCGGTGTGGGGCTTGTCACCTTCGGTGTACTCCTCGCCGTCGGCTTCCTGATCGGGCACCCGGTCTACGCGGGCATCCTGGGCGTGATGCTGGCCCTGCTCGCGATGGCGATCATCTTCGGGCGCCGGGCCGAGCGGGCGGCCTTCGGCCAGATGGAAGGACAGCCGGGTGCCGCGGCGGCCGTGCTGGAGAACATCGGGCGCGGCTGGACCGTCACGCCGGCCGTCGCGATGAACCGCAGCCAGGACGTCGTCCACCGGGCCGTGGGCCGTGCGGGCATCGTCCTCGTGGGCGAGGGCAACCCGAACCGGCTCCGCTCGTTGCTGGCGTCCGAGAAGAAGCGCATGGCCCGCGTCGTCTCCGACGTTCCCGTGCACGACTTCGTCGTCGGCGAGGCCGAGGGCCAGGTGGAGCTGAAGAAGCTGCGCACCAAGCTGCTGAAGCTGCCGCGGGTGCTCACCGGCCCCCAGACCACGCAGGTCAACGACCGGCTGCGCGCGATGGGCGACCTCATGAGCAACATGCCGATCCCGAAGGGCCCGATGCCGAAGGGCATGCGGATGCCGCGGGGCCAGGGCGGCCGCTGAGCCCTCGGCGGCGCGTCCGCCGGTACGTTCGCCCATCGCTTACGCACAGGTCCGGCCCGGGAACGATCTCCCGGGCCGGACCTTCTGACGTGTGCGGCGCTTCCGTCGTGTACGTGCCCGGCCTCGGCGGGTGCGTCGACGACCTGGAGCGTCCGTGCCGACGGGCAGGTGGAGTCTGTGCCGACGGGCACGTGAAGCGGAGCCGGGTGCCCGGTGCCGGGCGTGACCGCCCGTACCCGGACTGCTCCGGAGAGCCCGTCCTACACCCGTACCTGAACCGCGCCGGAAAGCCTGTCGTGCAGGCCGCGCCCGTCCCTGTCCCAGATCAGCGCCGGCACGGCCAGACCCAGCAGAGCCGTACGGACCGCCACCCGCCACAGGACCAGCCGTCCCAGCCCGTCCACGGACACCACGCGCAGCCTCAGGAGCCGCTTGCCGGGGGTGCTGCCGACGGTTCCGACCGTCAGCAGGCTCAGCACGAGGAACACCGCCAGTGCCCAGTTGTTCGCGCGGTGCAGCTCGCCGCCCGCGAACAGCCCGTAGGCGATCAGCACGGAGAGCGCCCAGTCGATGAACAGCGCGCCCACCCGGCGCCCGACCGGCGCGACGGAACGCGGCCCCTCGGCAGGCAGACCCAGCCGCTCACCACGGTGCCCGAAGTCCGCGCCCATGTCCTCGGCGGCGGCACGAGGGCCCGAGAGCCATGAGCCGATCGCGTCCCTGTTGTTCACACGGCAACCGTACCGTGAGGGGTGAAGGACCTCGTGCGCAGGTCATCGGGTATCGGCAGGGCTGTGGTTAACATCAGCGAAACAGACGGGTCATGCTTGAGAAATGGCGTCTGCCTATGGTCGGGCCCAGCGCGTGCCACCGCACTGGCCTGCGTACCAGCAATTCCCGTCCCTCCGCGGCGGGACTAGGAGGATGGATGTTCCAGAACGCCGCCGAGGCCAAGAAATACATCGCCGACAACGACGTGGAGTTCATCGACGTCCGGTTCTGCGACCTGCCTGGCATCATGCAGCACTTCACGGTTCCGGCCGAGTCCTTCGACCCGGACGAGAACCTGATGTTCGACGGTTCCTCGATCCGCGGCTTCCAGGCCATCCACGAGTCGGACATGGCTCTCGTCCCCGACCTGAGCACCGCCCGGGTGGACCCCTTCCGCGAGCAGAAGCACCTCAACATCAACTTCTTCATCCACGACCCGATCACCGGCGAGCAGTACAGCCGTGACCCAAGGAACGTGGCGAAGAAGGCCGAGGCCTACCTCGCCTCCTCCGGCATCGCCGACACCGCCTTCTTCGGCCCCGAGGCGGAGTTCTACGTCTTCGACGAGGTCCGCTTCGAGACCAAGGCCAACGCCGGCTATTACCACATCGACTCCGAGGCCGGCGCCTGGAACACCGGCACCATCGAGGACGGCGGCAACCGCGGCTACAAGGTCCGCTACAAGGGCGGCTACTTCCCGGCCCCGCCCGTCGACCACTTCGCCGACCTGCGCGCCGAGATCAGCAGCGAGCTGAACAAGGCCGGCCTCAAGGTCGAGCGCCAGCACCACGAGGTGGGCACCGCCGGACAGGCCGAGATCAACTACAAGTTCAACACGCTGCTCGCCGCCGCCGACGACCTGATGCTCTTCAAGTACATCGTGAAGAACACCGCCTGGCGCAACGGCAAGACCGCCACGTTCATGCCCAAGCCGATCTTCGGTGACAACGGCTCCGGCATGCACGTGCACCAGTCGCTGTGGTCCGACGGTTCGCCGCTCTTCTACGACGAGCAGGGCTACGCGGGCCTGTCCGACACGGCCCGCTACTACATCGGCGGCATTCTCAAGCACGCCCCGTCGCTGCTGGCGTTCACCAACCCGACGGTGAACTCCTACCACCGCCTCGTCCCGGGCTTCGAGGCGCCGGTCAACCTGGTCTACTCGCAGCGCAACCGCTCCGCCGCGATGCGCATCCCGATCACGGGCTCCAACCCGAAGGCCAAGCGTGTCGAGTTCCGCGCGCCCGACCCGTCCTCGAACCCGTACCTGGCCTTCTCGGCGCTGCTGATGGCGGGCCTCGACGGCGTCAAGAACAAGATCGAGCCGGCCGAGCCGATCGACAAGGACCTCTACGAGCTCGCCCCCGAGGAGCACGCGGGCGTCGCGCAGGTCCCCACCTCCCTGCCCGCGGTCCTCGACGCCCTGGAGGCGGACAACGAGTACCTGCAGGCGGGCGGCGTCTTCACGGCCGACCTGATCGACACGTGGATCGAGTACAAGCGCGAGAACGAGATCGCCCCGATGCAACTGCGGCCGCACCCGCACGAGTTCGAGCTGTACTTCGACATCTAGAAACGACGCAGGTCGGAGCGCCCGTTCGCTCTCCTGGGCCGTACACGGGCCGTGGGCCGTGTCTTTCACTCTCGGAAGGCACGGCCCACGGTTCGTTCCAGAGGCACGGCGGGGAAGCCCCTTGATGGGCGAGGTGTCCGCTGTGCCCGTCAAGGAATTCTCGGAGTTCTCAACTGACTGCCCAGGCGGCACCCGAGAAGTCGTACACGGCGAAGTCGGCAAGGACCTGAACCAGAAACCCCTCAGGCCGCGGTGTGATCCTTTGTCACCCACGGCGTGGAAGTCCTGTGTGGGGGCCGGAGCCGAAAATGACGACGGGGAACGTCAATTACCGTGGGGCGACAGCTGCGAGTCGAGGCGATGGGGGAGCGACGTTGTCTGCACAGTTCGAGGTGGATCCGCAGGCTCTGCGGACGTATGCGAAGAACGTCAACAAGGAAGTGGAGCGCATCCGGCGCGTCCGTAACAAGATCGACCAGGTGACGTTGTCGCCCGGTGCGTTCGGGAAGCTTCCCCAGTCGGACGAACTGGCGAAAGACTACGAGAAGCAACGCAACGACTCGTTGGATGACCTCAAGGACGCGGCCGGCACCCTGGAAGACATCGTGGACTCGGTGAGGGACACGGCGAAGGCGTACGACCAGACCGAGGACGACACCAACGTGAGCTTCGGGGGCCAGTGATGGACATCCTGGGCAAGCTCGGCATCAGCATATCCGGGCCGTTCTCCGACACCCTCGACGAGGCTGTGCGCGGGATCATCAAGCAGTTCGGCCTCGATGACGACCTGGAGAAGGTCTCCGGCGACAACGAACGTCTCAGGGATGTCGCCGGAACGTACCGGGAGGCGGCCCGGGACCTGCGCGGTGTTGTGGAGGACCTCAAGTTCGAACGGAAGCGCCTCGACAACGCCTGGGCCGGGGAGGCTGCGGACGCGTTCCACAAGGAGATGTCCGCCTTTGAGAAGGGTCTTCAGGGCGAGGCCGCGGACATGGACCAGATCGCCGAGCTGCTGGAGACCGCAGCCGACGCATGTGCCGAGGCCGAGCAGCTGATGATCGACCTGCTCGTGGAGATCGTTCAGGCTGCGCTGGCCGCGGCCGCGACATCTGCGATCTTGTCCCTCGTCACGGCCGGTGCAGCTGCCGTGATCGGACCACTGATCGCCGCTGCCGGAATCGCACACAAGGCCGCGAAGGCCGTGAAGATCACGGCGAAGCTGGCCGACACCCTCGCCGACCTGGCGAAGCGGATGCAGGCCATGCGCAAGTTGGCGAAGCTGCGCACGACGCTGCGGAGATTCAACGACAAGAAGAACGACTTGAGCCATCGCAACGCGCTCAAGCGGTACCGCGGGAAGATCGAAGGCATCGAGGGCGGTTCAAGGGACGACCTTAAGGCAGCCGGTGAATACTGGATGGCCAAGCGCTCGGTGAAGAAGGAGGTCCTGTACCCGATGCTCGGCGTCGAGGCCGGCGACGAGGTCAAGCAGGGCTACGAGAACTACGGACCCGAGGGTGCCCCAGGCGTTGCGCCGAAGGATCCCCTTCCGCAGGATGCCTCCCGCAGTTTCGAGGACCGCATGAACGACGGTCTCTCGGCCAAGGAGAAGATCAAGAGCGACTTCGGCTGACCGGATGGGGTAGCGAGCGTGATGAGCAACAAGGCAGAGCAGGTAGCGCAGGAGGTACAGGGCCAGGTCGCGGCGGCGCTGGCCGGCGTGGATCAGCCAGAGATGTTCGGACCGAGCCAGGGCACGGGGCGTGCGAAGACGCCGCCGCGTCGAAGGTGGCCGAATCCTGCTGTGGTCCAAAAGCCGAAGAAGGGCTTGCTGGACGGGTTGTTCCGGTTTGTCATCGCCCCCGTCTACTACGTGACCGATCCGATTGGGAACTTCTTCGACTGGGTGCTGGACAAGATTTCCTTCCGCCGTAAGAGGCGTGCATTGCACGGGGGTTGGGGGAGTGTTGCTGGCTCACTGCTTGCGGCTCACCACACATCCGCACGGCGTTTTCTGGTATCTGGTCGTACCGGACTCCACCTTGTGTACATCGGCGAGCTGGGTTCCGAGGTGGGCTGGTCCCTGCCGAGGGAACAGGTCCGCAGCATCAAGCATCTCGAGAGGGCCGGCGGCATGCCGCACAAGGCCACTCTCCGGTTCCACTTCTCGGACGGCTCCTGGGGTGACCTGGTGGTCGTCGGCCAGACCTGGCAGCAGTTGCTGTCCCAGTTTCCGGCGGCTCCGAGTCAGTAATCCGACGAGAGCGGTCGTCCCGGTCCGATTGGGTCCCTGGGCGTCGAATGCTGTGCAGGGAGGCGGAAGCTGGGCCCGGCCGGCATCGGCCCGATCTTTGGTTGCCTGCCTCGACTGTGCAATGAATCTTGACCCGTCAAGCCTGCACCGGCTGGCCTAGCTGGACCGGCCCGCTGAAGAACCCGTCGGCCGCTACGATCGATCCTGGCCCGGTGAACTCATACACGTGGACATCAAGAAGCTGGGCAATTCCCGAGGAGGCGGGTGGCGGACGGTCGCGGACCGGAGGCGCGGTGACCGGCAAGTCACCACCACAGTGCGGAAGAACTGCAGGCCGGTGATCGGTTGTAGTGTCCGCAAGGCTGGCTGGACGTAAGCAGGCGTAGGCCAGAAGTCGGCTGCCCACGGTGTGCACCCGATGTGCACCGACCCGCCGAACGTCCTGCTTCTGTGCAGGTCAAGGCTCCTTCGTAGCTGTACTTCGACATCTAAAAGGGGCATCTGAGCTGCGAAAACGCAGTTCGAGCTCTTGTCGTCGGTGCAGGTCAGCGGCTCGCTGGCCTGCACCGACGGTTTCGTACCAGCGCTGCGGTCCCCCTCGATCCGCCCTGGTGTGCACCGGGATCGAACTCGGGACGAGAGAGGATGGCCCCGCTGCCGACCGTGGGGAGGGTTTGGCTCCGACCTTCACCTCGCGCCGGGCCCCGTGCCGCTGGGCCAGGCCGCCCTGCTCATCATCGGGGAGCAGCGACCTGGCACACGCCGTTGAGAAGGCCGAGCTGAAGGCCCGGAAACACGTCGCCAAGGAACTCGACGTCAGCGCGAAGGATCTCGACGAGGCCGTACGAAAGGCCACCGCCGAAGTCGGCTGACCCGGGAACGGCTTCTTGCTGGTGCAGCAAGCCTCCTGCGCCACCACAGCGATCAACCCGCCGTCGGAGGTGGAGAGACGAGGCCGCCACGGCCATGAAGCGATCAAGTGGTGTACCAACCCCATGAGATGAGACAGGTGGTGGGCCGGCTCACCCGGACCTGTGTGGCGTCGAGGGTTTCACTCTGTCCGCTCGTACCCGAGGTGGGCGATGACCTGGACAGGGGGCGCCTGACCTGCGGTGAGGGATTTCATCGGGCGGGGGAGGCGGCGGTTTCCCGGGAGGGGGTGTGGTCCGGGTCCTGGGGATGGGTGCAGCGGTCGGAGTGGGGCCAGGGAGCGAAGGTGCCGTCCGGGCGCTCCAGCAAGAGCTGCCTGCCGTGTGCCAGCACGGTGCGTGGACGCAGGCCGCTGAGGGTTGCGGTGGTGTACGCGGCGCTGAGGGTGTTGAGGTCGTGGACCGGGCCGATCCTGAAGAGGGAGCGGGTTTCAGCGATCGCATCATGGTCGCCCGCGCGCATGACCAGGCGCAGTTCGGGGGCGACGGCGAGGGATGCGATGGAGACGGCGATGTTGTCGCGGTCGTCCGAGGCAACCGCCGCCATGGCCTGAGCCTGGTGGAGGCCGAGTCGGCGCAGAACGAATCGGTCGGTTGCGTCGGCCACGACCACCGGCACGCCGAGTGCCTTGGCCAGACGGAGATTCGGGGCAGCTGGATCGCGCTCGACCGCGATGACCCCGACGCCCAGACCCTGCAGTTCGGTGCACAGCCGCAGACCCACCTGCCCGAGCCCGACCACGACCACATGGCCGCCCCTGGGGAGAGCCCGGGGGCCCAGGATGCCCACTGAGCGCGGGGCCAGCAGGCGGTCGACCATGCCTGCGGTGAAGACCGCGGTGAAGACGACGGTCACGAGCATCGCGAGAGCGGAGAACACCAGATATGCGTCCGAACCGTGGGTGCCTGCCGGGCCGACGGTGGCGACCGTTCGAGCGGCCTCGAACAGCGCCTCCACGGGGGCACGGTGGCGAAGCGCCACGGACCAGGTCCAGTCGGCCAGCAGCACCGCGAGAATCCCGGCCAGGCCGGTCAGCATGATCCGTGAGCTGCCGTCGTGCGGTCGCAGTTGTCCGCGGATCTTGCCGAACCATGCACGGGCTCGAAGCGATCGTGGTGCCCGGTACGGTTCGAGCCGCACGGTGTCACCCTCGGCGCGGGCGCCGAGGTGGCACGGGGCGGGATCCGAATCCGAATCCGGTGCCGGGCGCGAGTAGGCCGGGATGAGCGCCAGCAGGTCGGGTTGGAGGCAGGCGGCCAGCAGAACGGGAGCGGCGACTTCGGCGGGGGAGGTGACCCGGCAGTTCGGGACCACGCGGCTGAGTTGTTCGGCGACGGTTCTGTCGAAGACCGTTACCACCAATGGGACGTTGGGCCGAATGTGCTCGGTCGTCAGCGCGTAGCGCAGGGACTCGACGTCGTCGTCGAGCAGGATCGCGACTCCCGCGACTTCTCCGTCCAGCGCGGCGCGCAGTTCCTGGTCCGTGGGCCGGCCGAGGTGGCACACACGGTGTCCGGCCGACTGCAGCGAACCGCACACCCTGCGCGCCATATCGGTGCCGATCACCACGAAGTACCGTCCGGCTGCCCCGTGTTCGCCACGGCCGTCGTCATCCCGGTCGCGGGGTCCGTCGTCGACGAGCGCGCTGCCGCGCTCGTCTTCACGGCGCCGCTCAGAGAGCGAAGACACAGTCATCGGACCGGTAGGGGTCGCAGTTGAGGCAACGGAAGTCGCTGCAGCCACCGCATCTGATCAGCAACTGGCCGCAGTGGCAACGGAGATGGAGCGGACGCGGCGAAGGGAGCGGCTCAGGCGGCGTTGCGCCGCCGGAGCTCTCGATGCTCATGGTGTCCCTTTCGTGAAGGATCGTCGGAGAACCCCGGTGTGCGGTCGGTCCGGCACGGCCGAGCCACCACCGGGGGCGGGGGAGGGAAGGTTTGATTTCGAGGCGTACCCCGGGCAGTCCGCCCGATGGGGCGGCCCTTCAAGGGGTATCCGCGTACAGCCACCCACTCCGGTGACAGCGCCCGCTGGGCACGCCGCCCGCACATGTGGGAAGCGGGCGCCGGGGATTACCCGGCGACAAAAAGCACGTGCCAGACGTTAGGAGCGCCTCCGGTTCAGCACCATGAACAGATGTCACACCCCCCGGGCCGGTGTTCATACAAGTGCTCAACACCGGAAAATCGGTCACTATGACCCACGGGCGGGCGCACAGCCGGAACGAGTCCGTCGCCGCTGCAGCCGAAACGGGCTGAAACTCCGTCCGGGGGACGGGCATTCGGATCGTTCCGCCGGGGGATGCAGGCCGCCTCCCAGCTCCCTCCTCCACCACGGCCGATGACATCAGGGCCAATTCACCGAGGAGTGGGGGTGTACGACCTCGAACTCCCGCCCTACCGTCTGGGACTTGCGGGGTGTCCGGACCGCCGCACCACGGCCCGCCGGACGTCCTCACGCTGGAACAGCCCGATGTCTTGTTGCCGCGTGCGTCCTGAGGGCCTCGTGTTCATGACCGGGCTGAGCGTCGGCACGCGCTGATCACTCACACGCTTCGGCTGGGCAGTCCGCTGAACGGCTGGGAGCTCCCGGCGCCCACTCTCGAACTGGCCCCGGTGGCGGCCGGGGTGAGCGTGGTGGCGGAAGGCGGAGGCCCGTCGCTTCACTTCACCGCCGAGTCCGTCCGCGTCGGGGGTGTGCGGACATCGCTGGTGTCCGGGACCGCTGGGTGAGCGAGCCGCAGACTCGGGCCATGTCTCGGAGGCGAATCGGTTGAGGGCGCCGAACATGGTGCGGGTCTGTCGTTGCCCAAGTGGCCCGCGAGCACGGGAGTCGGAGCGTGCCTTGGTGACCTGAGTGAGGTGGTTGGCGCCGACGCGGGGGAGCCCCGCGGCCGGTAGCCGTCACCGAGCCGCGGCCGGCCGCCCGTCACCTGGTCGTGGCCGAGTCGCGCCGCCCGGTCGCCGTGGCCCTCGCCCCCGCTGTCGCCGGGCCGGCACGTCGCAGCCGGGCCCGCAGCGCGCGTCTGCTTGCCCAGATGTGTACGAGGGCGCCGGCCAGCAGCATGGTGCTGGTGGCCGCGTGCGCCGTGTGCTCGGGTGGCATGCCCGCCCAGCGCATCACGCCGGACGCCGTCATCAGGATCGCTGCGAGCAGGAACAGCCCGTACGCCAGCCGCCTGCCCCAACGGCCCCTTCTGGTACGGCGGTCGCCCCGGAACAGTCCGGCGACCAGCCCGCGCCGGGTCCACAGGTGAAGCAGGATCAGGGCGACGAGGGCGAACCCTGTCGCCAGGTGCGCCCACGCCACCGGCACCAGCATCCAGCAGGCCACCAGCATCACCAGCACCGGGATGTCGGTGGTCAGCGCCGGCGGAAGACGGCGGGCCCCGGTGGCGGCCCGTGGGAGGCCGCGATCGGTCTCATGCATGCGTCGGAAAGCCTCACAAACCCCTGAGTTGACACTTGACGCGACTCCGCCGACGAGCGCACCGGCGACGGGACCGTACGCCTGCAGCGGATGCGCGGCCCCGCGCAGGGCCTCGTCAAGTCCTCTGCCCCAGCGTCCCCTTGAGAATTTCGGGAGCGGGCGGAGCGCACCGTTCAGATTCCTTCGTCGTCCGAGTCCTCGATGAGGCCCTCACGCAGGGCGAGGGCCACCGCCAGGGTCCGGTTGGGGCAGTTGAGCTTGGCGATGACGTTGGCGACGTGACGCTTCGCTCCGTGCTGCGAGATGTGCAGCGATCTCGCGATCTGCTTGTTGCTCAGACCCTTCGACAGCAGGTGCAGTGTCTCGCTCTCACGGGGCGTCAGCGAGTAGGAGCGCTCCGCCCGGTGCGGCGCCCCCTCCCTCAACTGTCCCAGCAGCCAGCGGGAGAGCGATGCCGGAAGCGGCATCTCACCGCTCGTCAGCCGTGTCAGCGACTCACCGAGCGACTCGACCGTCAGGTCCGCGGCGAGCAGGAAGCCGTCGGCCGGAACTTCGGATGCCAGGGCGAGTTGCTGCTCCTCCGGGCCCTCCAGAAGCGACAGCAGCTTGGTCCCCTGCTCCTGGCAGCTCAGCGCCAGATCCCGTACGTCGTCGGTGGCGGAGCCCCGGCAGATGAGCACATCGGGGTGCGCGAGCCCCAGCCTCCGCCGCGCGGTCTCGACGTCGGCGAAGACGCGTACGTGCTCCACGAGGGCCAGCTCGCTCATCATGGTTTCGAGCCCGCATCTGACCATCTGGTGCGGATGTACGACGAAGACGCGAAGGCCGCCCCGGTCGAGGGCGCTCCGCTCCACCGTCTCGTCGTGCGGGTGGAGGCCGGCGGTTCTCAGCCGCGGTCTGGCCGGTCGAGAGGTCGTGTGCGTGTAACTCTGCTTGCCGGTGTCGGGCATTCGGACTCCCCAGGATTCCGTTCCAGGTGAACGTGTCGCGGGTCAACAGGTTCCGAACGCGACTTCGTGCAGCGGGATCTGCCTGTTCCTGGCGTGGCATGGAATTTTGCCGTCCGAAGCCGACCTCGTTCGAGGTTCATCTTAGGGCAGTCGAGTACGCGAGGGTATTGTTTTCACAAGCAAATTTTAGGGTCTATGATTTCCCACGTTGTAGTGTTTGTGCGAAGTGGGGAGATACGCGTAATTTCAGCGACCGACTGCAAGGGGGTGCGGGCAAGGATCTGGCAAAATCCTGTCAACTTGGCGTGCTTTACGGTTCGTTCGCGTCGTGTGGCGACTGCACCGCCATTGGCCGGATCGCGGCAGTGAACGTGTCGGCAGGGTTTTCATGCCTGTCCTGCAACGATGAAGACTTCCCGGGGTAAACTCCCCTAGACATTTTGCAAAGATAACGGCAAGACGACCTTGAGGGAAATGTCGAATTATGTGCACGTCATTCCGAGCGGCTCTGCGAAAGTATATACCTGGAGGTGGCTGCAATGCGAATTCCGTGGCCCGTGAACACGCACAGAATTCATGATCCTGCATTTGAGCTGCTCAGCGTCCGGGTCGCTCGTGATGGAATTCGTCGGCCACGGCGGCCGCGCGCGTGCGGCCCTCAGCTCCCGGCGAGCGCCGCCTCGGACGGCTGCGGCTCCGTGCGCTCACGAACGAACACGAGGGTCAGCGCGGCGCCGAAGAGATAGGCGGAGCCGCTGACCACCAGCCCGCGGCCTATTCCGTCGGCGAAGGCCCTGTCGATCGTCTCTTCCTGACGGCCGTGCTCCGAGTGCCCGGCGCCGAGACTGCTTCCGACCGCGGCGTCCACCAGCCTCTCCGTGGCCTTCGGGGACATCTCGAGCCGAGCGGCCCGTTCAGTCAGCGACGCGGAGAAGCCCATGGTGACCACGGCGCCGACGACCGCAATGCCGAGCACATTGCCCACCTGCTGACTCGCGATGGACGTGGCGGAGGCGATTCCCGCCTTGGCCTGCTCGACGCTCGCCATCAGGGCGGCGTTGGTCGGCGTCACCGTCATCCCGACGCCCGCGCCCAGCGGCAGCAGCACCGGCCACCACCGGGCGTAAGGGGTGGCGGCGTCCGCTGCGGACAGCGCCAGCAACGCACCGCCCGCCATCATCAGCCCGCAGGTCATCGGCAGTACGGGGCCGTACCGCCCCGCCAGCCGGCCGGCCACCGGGGCCGCCGCGGCGGCCGGCAGCAGCAGCGGCAGCATGCGCACCCCGGCCTCCGCCGGGGTGTACCCCTGCACCTGCTGCAGGAAGAGCGAGAGGAAGAGAAATGAGCTGAGCAGGCCGAAGGCCACGGCGAAAAGCACGCCGTTGCAGGCGGCGAAGCGCCTGTGGCGGAACAGTCCGAGGGGGACCATGGGCTGCGCGGCGCGCTTCTCCGCGACGAGGAACAGCGCCAGCGCCGCCAGCGCCAGAGCGAGCAGCACCGCGATGCGGGGCGAGCCCCAGCCCTCCTGCTCCGCCTCGATCAGCGCGTAGGTCACGCCCCCGAGCCAGCAGATCCCGAGCACCTGACCCGGCAGGTCCAGCGGTCTCCGCGTCACCGGCGTCTCCGGCAGCGCCCGGTACGAGACCGCCAGCGCGGCGAGGCCGACCGGCCCGTTGACGAGGAACACGCTCGGCCAGCCGAAGCCGTCCACCAGGAGGCCGCCGAGAAGCGGACCGAGTGGCAGGGCCAGGGCCGAGACGCCTGCCCAGACGCCGATGGCGCGGGCCCGTTCCTTCGCCTCGGGGAAGAGATGGGTGAGTACGGCCAGCGTGGTCGGCACGAACAGTGCCGCGCCGAGGCCCTGAACAACCCTTCCCAGCACCAGAGTCGGCAGGGACTGCGCCGCCGCGCACAGCAGGGAGCCGCCGGTGAAGACCGTCAGGCCCGACAGGAACATCCGCTTGCGGCCGTACCGGTCGCCGAGCGAGCCGCCGGTCAGCAGCAGGCAGGCGAACGCCAGCACATATGCCCCGACGACCCACTGGAGCCCCGACACACCGGCGTCGAGGTCCCTGCGGATGCTCTGCATCGCGAGGTTGACCACCGTGCTGTCGAGCATCGACATGAACTGGGCCGCACAGAGGGCGGCGAGCGCCCACGTGCGTGCGGTGCCGCGCGGCTGTCCCAATGTCTCTCCGTAGCGTGAGGACGAGGCGGTCGAGGCCGGTGGCCGTGATGCACCAACGACCGTACTCAGCACAGGACTTGAGGACAGTCACAAAAGAGCGACCGAACCGGGTGCCCGATCGGTCACGCCGTCCGGGGACCTCGGACCTCGCACTGTGGTCAAGAAGAAGAGGCGCCCTCGGCGGCTACGGGACAGTGCGGTTTCGCGCCGTAGATTCTCACGCACGGGGTGACGTGCCGCAGCCGGTGCGTGCAACAGCCCCCGGGCCAGGGCCGGTTCCGCCGGAGACCGCCGGACAGGCCCTCGGGCCTCGGCCAAGAAGACGTACGGAGGCGCGCATGCCATGCTCTCACGTGGTCGACTCGCTCACTGCGGCGGACTTTCTCGACAACCATCTGCGGCCCGGCAGGCCCGTGGTGGTCAGGGGAACCCTCAACGGCTGGAAAACGCCGCCGCCCTGGGAGATCGAGTCGCTCAAGGAGCGCTTCGGCGACTACGAAGTGCCGCTGTTCGACACGCTCTTCGAGCTCGAGGAACTGGTCACCTTCGCCGACTACGTCGACACCCACACCGGGCACGACGACCCCGCCCCCATACCGCCGTATCTGCGCTGGTTCACCCGGCAGCGCGAGGACCAGATGATCACGGCCGACGACGCGTTCGAGGAGCTGGCCGACGACTGGGCCGTGCCGTCGTGGCTGCCCGAGGGCGACTACATCTTCCCGCGCGCAGCCGGGCGGCTCGACGCCACCCGTGACCCGTTCCCCGCCAGGGGCCTTTTCGTGTGCGGCAAGGGCGGACGCACCCGGCTGCACGTCGACCCGTGGGCGAGCGACGCGTGCCTGTGCCAGGTGACGGGGGAGAAGCGCTTCATCATGTATCCGCCGGAGGCAGGCGAGCTGCTCACCGACGGCGAGGGCGGCACGGTGGACGTCGACGAGCCGGACGAGGCCCGGTTCCCCAGCTGGCGGGAGGCCGCCCCGGTGCTCGACGAGGTCCTGTCGCCCGGCGACGCGATCTTCATCCCGCAGGGCTGGTACCACACGGCCGTCGCGCTCCAGGACAGCGTCTCCCTCACCTGGAACTTCACCCACCGGGTGCACGAGGAGCGGTTCTCGGCGTACCTGCGCTCCGGCGGCGACACCGACCCCGTCGTGTCCTACTTCATCTGACGGGGCGAGCAGGCGCAGGCAACCCGCCCTGTACGCAGACGACTTGCTTCCGCCGGGCGTCCCGCTGCACGAAGAAGGGGCGGCGCGCGGCGGACGCGCCGAGCAGCGTGCGGACCGTGCGCCGGTCCAGCAGGCCGTCGCTGGCGACGAATCTGCGCACCGAGGAGAAAGGCATCGTCGGCGCGGACGCCAACGGCGCCCACGACGCGAGGACTTCGGCCGGCGCCTCCAGCGAGACCGGCCGGTGGTCGCGCAGGAACACCTCCAGCGCGGGCGGCTCGGTGCGGGTCAGCGCGAGGAACGGCACCTCGTGCAGCAGGCTGCCGAGGACCGTCGCACACGCGTCGGGGGTGCAGAAGTCGAAGTGCGCCGCGTCGGCACCCGGTCCCTGAGCCCGGCGCCCGCTCGTCAACTGGTGTGCGAGTGTGTGCAGTTCACTGCCGAGGAGCAACCGCAGGCCGCTGGTGGCGATGTCGTACGTGACGATCTCGTCCGGACCGGAACCGGGGCCGGGGCCGAAACCGGAACTGGTGCCGGGGCGTTCCGGTGTGCTGCCGTGCTGCGTCTCCTCCCCACCGTGCGGAAGGGGCGGAGCCCACCACTGCGTCGACTCGTCCACCGACGAGAGCGTGAAGACCCTGCCGCAGCGGCTGCGCACCGCTTCCTCCGCGCCGTCCAGCCGCACCACGCCCCCGACGTCCAGGAGGAGGTGCGGACGGTCCAACGCCCCCAGGCAGTCCAGCAGTTCGTCCCGGCCGAGCCGCAGAGGCAGCAGCGCGGGCACGGCCCCGACGCGCAGCGCGGCATAGAGCAGTGCCTGCAGATCGGCATGGTTGCGCCTGATCACTGCCACCACGCTCCCGGGCCGTACGCCCGCCACGCGAAGCCTGCGGGCATGCAGGGCGACGGCCACGGCGAAGCCCGCCACCGAGTCGACGAAGGCCCGCCCCGCTCTCCAGCGGACGTCGCAGCCGAAAGGCACACCCCCATGGGACTGCGCGGCGAGGTCCGGCACCCGGCTCAGCGGCACGCCGCGACGCGGACGCGCCGCCGCCCCCGGCGCATGGTGCGGCTCACTCATGCCGCCCCGACGGGCGCCGGCCACGGGACCTGCGGCGTGCGCGGGCGAACGCCTCGTCCACGGTGTCCTGTTGGGGCCCCGCCCCGGACAGGAAATCCGCGAGGCGCCGGATCGTGGAGTGCTCGAACATGGTCATCAGGGGGAACTCACGGCCCAACTCCGCCTGGAGCGTCCGGTGCACGCGCACGAGAGACACGGAGTCGGCACCCATGTCGAAGAACCGGTCGCGGACCGTGACCGCGGCCCTCGGGCCCAGTTCGGCACGGAAGACGGAGAGGACCGACGCCTCCGTCTCGTTCTCGGCGCCGCCGTCCCCCTCGGCGCCCGCTGCCGCTTCGGCGTGCGCACCGCCCGCCTCCTCGGCGAGCCGCCGCAGCGCGGCACGGTCCAGCTTGCCCCGTGGCGTCAGCGGGAGTTCGGGCACCTCGACACAGGTGGCCGGCACCATGTAGCCGGGCAGCGACGTGGCGAGGTAGCCGGGCAGCTCGTCCGCCAGCCGCCCGGGGAGAGCGGCCGCCAGGCCCGACCCGCCCTGAGCCGCGGCGGTGCCGGCACTGCCGCCGCCGCTCCCGTCCTCCTCGATGAGAACACCTCCGAGAAGCCCGTGGACGACATCCGCCGACGGCCCCAACTCCAGCGCCGCGTGCAGCGCTTCGGTGTCGTGGAAGTAGCCGGCCTGGCAGAGTCCGATGCCGTTCTCCGGTGCCGCGTCGTCCAGAAGCTGGGTCATCAGGCCCGCTTCGAGCACGCTGAAGTCCCGGGCCCGCTTTCCGTACAGGGGACCGATGGCGTCGAGTTGAGCCACGAGGAAGAGCGCGAAAGCGGCATTGCGGTGCGTCTCCTGGTTGTCGGGCGCGTGGATGCCCGCGTCGAGCAGCGCTCCGGGCCGCACCTCCACCAGCCGGTGACCGTCGGGGTCGTGGTAGTAGGTGCCTCCGGCCAGTCCCGCGACGCGGCCCTCGGCGACGTAGAGATAGGTCTGTACGGGGTAGAGGGCGCCGGCGGAGGCGTAGCGGCGGCGCGGCAGCATTCCCCCGGGGTCGGGCTCGGTGCGCAGGGGTTCCAGCAGCCGTCCGAGAGCGGCCAGGGGCAACTGGCCCGCGCCGTAGGTGCGCCGGCTCCTGCGGGGCGGCACGCCGGGTCGCCTCTCGTGCTCCGAGGGCGGGGCGGCGGGCAGCGGGTGTGCGCCTCCTTCGAGATCCGTACGCAGACCCGGGCGGCGCGCCTTGAATTCGAGCCGCTTCATCGGGTCGGTCACGACGTCGCCCAGCGCCTCGTCGTAGACGTCGTGCGCGGCGGGCCCGGACCCGCCGTCCGCACGGGCACGGGCCTCGTCCGCCACCGCGGCCGCGCGGGAGCCTTCGGCGACGAACACCGCCGCGAGCCGGGCGCTCTCATGGCTGTCGCCGACGGGTGTGACCGCGGCCGTACGGATGTCGTCGTGACGCAGCAACGCCGCCTCGATCTCGCCGAGTTCGATGCGGTGACCGCGGATCTTCACCTGGAAGTCCTCACGGCCGAGGATCTCGATCTCACCGTTCGGGAGCCGGCGTCCCAGGTCGCCCGACCGGTACAGGCGGCGGCCCGAGGCGGGGTCGGTCACGAAGGACTGCGCGGTGCGTTCCGGGTCCCGCCAGTAGCCGTCGGCCAGGCCGCCGCCGCCGATGTACATCTCTCCGGGAACCCACACGGGGCACGGCTGCATGCGGTCGTTGAGGACGTCGATGGTGTGGTTGCGCATCGGACGGCCGTAGGGGATGGACACGCGGCCGGCGTCGTCGTCGGTCACCTCGTGGGCGACGCACCAGATCGCGGTCTCGGTCGGGCCGCCGGAGGCC
Source organism: Streptomyces sp. WMMB 322 (assembly GCF_900090145.1). Taxonomy (GTDB): domain Bacteria; phylum Actinomycetota; class Actinomycetes; order Streptomycetales; family Streptomycetaceae; genus Streptomyces. Next base: position 60,444 of record NZ_FMHI01000021.1, on the reverse strand, counting down.
ACCACTCGTGCGTGCGGTGCGATCGACCGCACGCGGCCCGGCAGGTCGACGGGGATCCAGTCGCCGGAGAACCACACGACGCGCAGTGCGTCGAGGCCGGGGTGCGCGGCGCCGTTCCACACCGCCGGGATTCCGACGTGCTCGACGAGCATCCGCATCAGCGCGGGTACGGAGTTCCACACGGTGACGCGGTGCTCGGCCATCAACTCCAGCCAGCGGCCGGGCTCCTTGAGGGCTTCGGGTTCCGGCAGTACCAGGGCGCCGCCGCTGCGCAGCGTGGCGAAGAGGTCGCCCACGGACAGGTCGAAGCTGAGCGCGGACAGGCCCAGTGCGCGGTCGTCGGCGGTGAGCGCGCAGCGGTCGGCGAAGTCCGCGACCGTGTTGAGCACCGAACGGTGGGACTGTGCCACGCCCTTGGGCTCGCCGGTGGAGCCGGAGGTGTAGAGGACGTAGGCGAGATCGTCCGGGTGCTGCACGGTGGGGAGCGGCGAGTCGTCGCCGGTGCCGTCGAGATCGACGGGCACCTCGGTGACGTCCCCGGGACGGTCGAGGCCCGAGCCGCCGGCGGGGGTGAGCACGAGCCGGGCGCCGGAGTGTGCCAGCAGCCTGGCCCGGCGTTCCTCCGGCAGGTCCGGGTCGAGTGGCGTGTAGGCGGCGCCGGAGAGATGCACGGCGAGCACGGCGGCGACCTGCTCCACGCACTTGGGCAGCGACACCGCGACCAACTCCCCGGGTGCCGCTCCGAGTTCACGGAGGCGCCGCCCCAGGCGGCAGGCGTGCCGGTACAGCTCGCCGTAGGTGAGCTGTCGTCCGGAGGCGATCACGGCGGTACGGTCGGGGTGCCGGACGGCCTGTTCCACGAAGGCGGTGCACAGCAGCTCGTCGGGCGACTCGCCCGCGGTGTCGTTGGCCTCGTCCGCCAACTGCCGCTGCGCGGACGGAAGAAGGTCCGTGCCGTGCGGTCCCCATGCGTCCTCGTCGTCGGCGAGCGCGTGCATGAGCCGGTCGTAGGCGCCGAACATCTCGTCCATGACGCCGGGCGGGAACATGGCCTCGACGGCGTCCCACTTGTACGACAGCGCACCCCGCTGCTCGTAGACCTGGTGGTCGAGGAGGACCTGCGGCGTCTGGGAGACCGCGTGGACGGTCTCGCCCAGCCAGTCCGCGCCGAGTTCGCCCTGCTGGAAGTCCTGGTCACGGCCCTGTTCACGGGCGCTGGCGAAGACGATCCCGGCGTAGGAGCCGACGGGGACGCCGCGGCTGCGGGTGATCTCGCGCATCACCTCGACTCCGCTGAAGAACCGGTGGTCCAGGTCCCGCCAGAGCTGCTGCTGGATGCGCCGGGCGAGGGCGAGGAAGCCGCCGCCGGGACGCAGATCGACCTCCAGCAGCGTCACCGACGTGAAGTCGCCGATGATCCGGTCGATGTCGGGATGCAGCGGGTGCCGGTTGAAGAGGGGTACGTCGATGGTGAAGTGGCCGCTGCGGCTCCAGGTCCCCAGCACGGCCGCGTAGGCGGCGAGCTGGACGGCGGACGGGGTGATGCCGTGCGCGGCGGCGCGCTCCTTCACCCGGCTCCAGCGCGGGGCGTCGAGTCTGCTGAGGCGCCGTTTGCGTTCGGGCCGTGCGCCCTCGGGCAGGCCCCCGGATACGAGGGGGAGTTGCGGGTTGGGCGGCAGCGTCTCGATGCGGTCGAGCCAGTACGACTTGGAACGGGCGTAGGCGTCGGTGTCCCGCAGCGTCTGCGCGGCGACGACGTAGTCGCGGAACGACACCTTCAGGGGCGGCAGCTGCGCCTCGGGGTCGGCGTAGAGGTCGCCGAGCTCCAGGAAGAACAGCCGGACGCTCGCCACGTCGGCGACCAGCAGGTCGAGGCTCACATGCACACGGGCCCGTGTGCTGCCGGGGCCGCCGGTCCGGGTGACCCGGATGTCGAACATCGGCCACTGGTCCAACGGCAGTACCTGATGGCCCAGTTCCTCCCGCACCTGCGTCAAGTGCGCGTCGAGCGCGGCCTCGTCGGAGCCCCGGTGGTCGTAGACCGTGACGGGTACCTCGCCCACGTCGGGCAGGATGCGCTGACGGCCGTCCGCCGAGATCACCGCGCGGAGCATCTCCTGCCGCTGCACCAGGGCGTCGAGTGCCCGGCGCAGCCGCTCCAGGTCCAGATCGGCGCAGTCGTACTCCGTGTAGAGGTGGATGGACGAGCCGCCCAGGTCGTATGCGCTGCTTCGGCCCACGAGATAGCCGTGCTGGATCTCCGTGAGGGGGAACGGCTCGTGCCGGTTCTCCGGGTCGGGGGTCACCTCGGGCCAGGCGATGCCCTGGGGGCTGTCGCCCTGGAGTCCCCGCAGCAGGCGCGTCACCGCGTCCGCGACGCCGCCCCGCACGAAGTCGGCCATGGGCAGCGACACATCGAAGTCCCTGCCGAGTGCGTAGCGCAACTCCACGATGCGCAGCGACTCCAGCCCGAGCTCGATGAGCGGGGTGTCCACGGGCAGTTGGTCCTGCGGCGTGTCCAGGGCCGCGGCGATGCGGCGGCGCACCTCCGCGGTCACCACCTGGCCGCGCAGCTCGTCGGGCAGGGCGAGCGCCATGTCCCGCAGCGGAGTGGCCGCGGTGTCCTCCGCGGCGGGCCCGGGCGCCGCGGTGCGTGCGCGGCTGATGTCGGTGTGCAGCGCGTCGATCTCACCGTCGAGGTACGACTGGCGGCAGGTGGTGCGGCGGATCTTGCCGCTGCCCGTCATCGGGATCCCGTCGGGCTTGACGAACACCACGGCGTACGGCTCGACTTCCTCGTCTGCGGCGACGGCCGTCCGGATGCGGGCGCCGAGGGCCGGCAGGTCCAGATCGCCGCCCGGGTCCTCAACGGCCTGTACGAGTACGAGGCGTTCGCCTTCCTCGGCGTCCACGGAGAACGCGGCCGCCGGGGCCGTCGCCAGCGACGGGTGCGCCCGGCGGGCGGCGGCCTCCACGTCCTGCGGGTGGATGTTGCGTCCCCGCACGATGATGAGTTCCTTCAGCCGCCCGCAGACCACGATCTCGTCGTCGTGCCGGAAGGCGAGGTCGCCGGTGCGCAGGAACGGCCCCGAACCGTTCTCGAGCCGGCCGGCGAAGGTCTCCTCCGTCTGTTCGGGGCGCTGCCAGTAGCCCTGGTTGACGACGTCGCCGCTGACCCACACCTCCCCGACCTCGCCCGGGGGGCACTCGCTGCGGGTCGCGGGGTCGACGATGAGCATGCTCACCCGGGGGTGGGCGGGGCCGCAGCCGACGAGTTCGGCGGTACGGGCCCCGGAGCCGTCCTCCGCGGGGCGTACCCGGCCCTTCTCCAGCTCGGCGGCGTCGAGGGAGAGGGCCAGCGGGTCGGCGCTGCGCCTGCCGCTGATGCCGAGGGTCACCTCGGTGAGCCCGTAGCCGGGGAACCACGCCTCGCGGCGGAAACCGTGCGGGGCGAAGGTACGGGTGAACGCCTCGACGGTACGGGCCTGGATGCGTTCGGCGGCGTTGAAGGCGGAGTGCCAGCGGCTCAGGTCGAGTTGCTCGCGCTGCTCGGGCGTCACATGCTCCACGCAGCGGTCGTAGGCGAAGTTGGGGCCGCAGCTGAAGACGGGGGCCTCCGCGTCGGAGATCGCCCTGAGCCAGCGGAACGGCTCGGCGACGAAGTCCTCCGGCGTGAGAAGCGTGCACCGTCCGCCGATGAACTGCGACATCGTCACGGTCCCTGCGATGCCCAGCGCATGGTAGACGGGCATCCAGGTCACGACCTCGGCGCCGTCGGGCAGTTCCGCCAAGTCGCGGAACACCCGCAGCTGTTCGAGGAGGTTGTCGTGGGAGACCATGACGCCCTTGGGTGAGCCGGTGGACCCCGAGGTGTACTGCATCAGCGCCAGATCTCCGCCCGCGACCCTCGGCGCGGTCCACAGATCCGGGTCGGCCAGCTCGCCGTCCACCTCGATCCACGGCACGTCCGCCACGCCCGACTCCCGCCAGGCGGCGTGCAGTTCCCCGCTGCGGCCGGCCTGGCAGACCACGGCGGCGACGTCCGCGTCCAGGCCGATCTGGACGAACCGCTCGCCCTGGACGGTGTCGGGTGCGCCTTTCGGGGGTGCGCAGGCGACGACGCAGGCGCCCGCGTAGTAGCAGCCGAACTGGCCTGCCACGAAGTCCGGTCCGGGCGGGAGCAGCAGCAGGACGCGCCCGCCCCCCGCGCCGCTGTGCTGAAGCGTCGCGGCCACCGCCCGTGCCCTGGCGTCGAGTTGTGCGCGGGTGAGACCGCCCGCGGGCAGCGGACGCCCCGACCGCTCGTCGAATGCGGGGAAACTGAACGCCGGTGCCCCGGGCGCCTGTTCGGTCCGCACGCGGAGGATGTCGAGGAGACTCCCGGCGGGAAGCTCGGTGCCGGACGGGATGCTGACAGTCATGAGCTGTTCCCCAATCTCGACGACGCTGTGGCGGGTGCGCGCCGTGATGCGGCACGTACGCGTCCCGGCAGGATCATGCGGGCAGCGCGTGCACCGCCCAAGCCCCGGGAGAGGTGACCGAACGGGCACGGAAGCCTCACCCCGAATGCCATGCACTTCCAGACGGGCCGGCGGCTCGGGCCCGGGCGGACGGCGCGGGCAGGTGCGTGTTCGTCCCGCACAAGTGCCGTGCGGGCGGGTGCGTGTTCGTCCCGCACAAGTGCCGTGCGGGCGTGGGGAGCCGGCGCGTCGGCGGACGGCAACCGGCACGGGGAGCCGGACGTACGGCCGGACGGGTGGCGGCTGCCCGGGCCGTCCGCACGGCCGTGGGGCGGGTCCGGCGTGCCGCTGCACTGCGGTGCGGACGCGGGCGGCGAGCCGGCGGGACCGGGCCGCCGCGATGCCCGGGATTCACATACCCGTGTGGGCACTGCCCGGCCGAGGGGGGTGAACGGCCACCTGTGACCTTGGTCTTTCTTGCGCGCTCATGGCGGTTGTCCGGTTCGTCGCGCCCTGGCGACCATGCGCCTGCGAACAGCGCTGTGCGCCCGAACGTCACCAGAGGGAGAACTCCGTGACTGTCAAACGCTGGATGTACGACGTGCTGTACCGGGTCGGGGCACCCTGGGAAGGAGGCGTACGGGAGAACCTGGTGGAGCTGGTGAAGGAGAACCGGATCTCGCCCACCGAGCAGAAGCGCGTACTGGATCTGGGCTGCGGCGGCGGCACTTGCTCCGTGTACCTCGCCGAGCAGGGCTTCGAGGACGTGACGGGCGTGGACTTCACCCCCGTCGCCCTGCGCAAGGCTCGCAGGGCCGCCGCCGCAGCGGGAGTCACCGACCGCGTCCGCTTCGTCAAGGGGAACCTCACCCGGCCGTCCATACCGGGCGTCGAGGGCACCTACGATCTGCTGCTCGACTTCGGCACCCTCGACGATCTGACCGGGCAGGACCGGCTGGACATGGCCGCCAACTTCAAGCGGTTCTCACATCCCGGGTCGTTGGTCGTGCTGTGGTGCTTCTACACCGAGAGCGACGACAAGGAAGTGCCCAGGTTCGCCTTCCAGGGCGTCTCCCGGTTCCTCAGCGGGATACGTCCCGGTGAGGAACACGAGCTGTTCGGCGACGACTTCACCATCGAGCGTCTCCCGGAGCCGCCGCTCGACTCGAAGATGGCGTGCTTCCTCATGGTCCGCAAGTGACGTGACCTCGACGGCCCGAAACCGACCGGAGGCGTGACGCGCCTGCTGCGCAGACGGGCCGGCAATCCGGAACGGGAGGAACGCCGGGCCCCCGGCGCGCTCCGGAAACGGGAGGAGCGCCCGGGCCCCCGGCCGGGGCGCCGCCGGAGGGCACACGCGGCCGGTGGTCCGGTGCCGCCGGAGGCGCGGTAGGCAGGGTCAGAGGCGGGTGCGCAGCTCCCAGAGCTCGGGGAAGAAGCGCTCCTCCAGGGTCGAACGCAGATAGTGCACGCCGCTCGATCCGCCCGTGCCGGGCTTCGCACCGATGATCCGTTCCACCATGTGCACGTGCCGGGAACGCCACACGCTGAACTGCTCGTCGTGGTCCGTCAACGCCTCGGCGACGGAGAGCAGTTCGGAGCCGGGGATCTCCTCGCGCAGCAGCTCCAGCAGATCCGGGTCGCCCCGCCTTCGGCGCAGCGCACGGAAGGCGTCGCCCAGAGCAGGTTCCGCCAGGCGCCGCCTCAGCGACTCCCGGTCCGCCGGGCGCAGATCGCCGCGCCCCAGATGACGCTCGTCCTTGAGCCCGGAGAGGAACTCGATCTCCCGGAACTGCACGGACTGTATGCCGCTCGCCTCGTACAGGAACGGCCTGAGCTTGGCGAAGCTCCCCGGGCTGATGGTCTCCAGCACCTCTACCTGCTGGACCATCACCCGCTCGATGGTCGCCACCCGGCGCAGACAGTAGAGGACACGCGGCACGTCGTCGCCGAACATCCCGTCGCGGGCGCACTCCAGCTCGTCGAGGATCACCTTGAACCACAGCTCGTAGACCATGTGCGCGACGTAGAACAAATGCTCGTCGTGGAGCTTGCCGCGTCCGGGAGGGAGAGCGAGCAGCTCGTCAAGGCGGAGAAGGTCGCCGTAGCCGGGTTCTGCGTCGCCGGCACCTGAGGGCTGGTGCGCCACAGGGCAGCCGTTCACGCCCGCGGTCCCGGAACCGGCGCTCAAGCCGTTCATCGGCGCTCCTTAGCTCGCGATTTTCGCCTCGACTACGGGCTCCAGACTGGAAGTCGGCGGAACGCCGTACAAACCGCTTCCTGGGCGGCCGACCTACGTACCCGTATTGCCACCGCACCCGTGTGCGGCAGCCGCCGGGACGCCGGCCGCCCCGGCAGGAGGCCACTTCGGCCGCGGTGGCGCCTGCCGGCGCGGACACCCGGCGTGCCGCACGGAGCCCCGTCGGGGTGCCTGATCGGGCCGGGCGGGCGGGTACGGGCGGAGGGCCGCACCGGCGACTCCGTCAGCCCGCAGTCGGGGCTGTCCGACCGGGCCCCTCCCGGCAGTACGAAGGACCTCTCTGAACGAGGTGCGACGCATCCCGCCCGCCGCTGCATCCTCGCTGTGGCCAGACCTTCTCATCGCTTGGGGCCGACCATGCCGATCAGGACAATGCTCAACTCGAAGATCCACCGCGCCACGGTCACGGACGCGAACCTGCACTACGTGGGGTCGCTGACCGTCGATGCCGACCTGATGCGAGCAGCGGACCTGCTGCCCGGTGAGCTCGTGCACGTCGTGGACATCAACAACGGCGCCCGGCTGGAGACTTACGTCATCGAGGGCGAGCCGGGCTCCGGCGTCATCGGAATCAACGGAGCGGCCGCCAGGCTCGTCCACACCGGCGACCTGGTCATCATCATCAGCTACGCCCAGCTGACGGACAGCGAACTGGAAAAGCACCGGCCACAGGTGGTCTTCGTCGACGACCGCAACCGCCCGCTCGGGACGGGACACGATCCGGGCGACTCCCAGCCGGCGGAGCCCGCCCAGGACACGGTCCGACCCGTCTGAGCACCCGTACGGCGAGGCCGCACCCCGGCGCGGGACCGCGGCCCGAGGGCGGCCTCCGGCACGCCGCGCGAAGGAGCGCGGCGCCCGAAGCGGTGGTCGTTCCGCACACATCAGGAGGAGCCCGGGCATGACCACATCCCACAACAGCACCCCCTCGGAGCCCGCCGCGGACGGGGACGTCGCAGTCATCGGCATGGCCGGGCGGTTCCCCGGCGCGGCCGACGTGGCGAGCTTCTGGCAGAACCTGCGCAGTGGGACGGAGTCGGTCACCTTCTTCGGCGACGCCGAACTGCGGGAGAAAGGGGTCCCCGAGGAACTGGTCGGCGACCCGGCGTTCGTGAAGGCGGGCTCCGTGCTCGACGGTCCCGAACTCTTCGACGCCGCGTTCTTCGGTTACAACGCCCGTGATGCCGCGATGGTGGACCCGCAGCAGCGGCTGCTGCTGGAGACGGCACACGCCGCGCTGGAGGACGCCGGGTGCGTGCCCGCGCTCTTCCCCGGCTCCATCGCCGTGTACGCCGGGAGCAGCCTGTCGACGTACCTCATCTCCAATCTGCTCACCGCCGGGCCGGGGTTCGATGACATCGCCGACGTGACGGAACTCCTCACCACGAACGACAAGGACTATCTCGCCACCAGGATCAGCTACGGCCTCGGCCTCGACGGGCCCGCCGTGTCCGTGCAGACGGCGTGCTCGTCGTCGCTGGTCGCCGTGCACATGGCCGTGCAGGGACTGCTCGGGCACGAGTGCGACGTCGCCCTCGTGGGCGGGGCCTCGCTGCGGCTGCCCCAGGGGCGGGGCTACCTGCACCGCCAGGGGATGATCTTCTCCGCGGACGGCCACACCCGTTCCTTCGACGCCCGGTGCAGCGGCACCATGTTCGGCAGCGGCGTGGGTGCGGTCGTACTCAAGCGGCTGGTGGACGCCGTCGCCGACGGCGACCGGATCGACGCCGTGGTCAAGGGCTCCGCGGTCACCAACGACGGCTCCGCCAAGGTGGGTTACACCGCCCCCGGGGTCGACGGCCAGGCCCGCGCCATCGCCGGCGCCCTCGGCGTCGGCGAGGTCGAACCGGACACCGTCACCGCGCTCGAAGGGCACGGCACGGCGACACCGCTGGGCGACCCGATCGAAGTGACCGCCCTCAGCCGGGTGTTCAGCACCCGCACGGCCGCCTCCGCTTCCTGCGCGCTCAGTTCGGTGAAGTCCAACGTCGGGCACCTGGCGGAGGCCGCCGGCATCACCGGGTTCGTCAAAGCCGTGCTCCAGCTGCGGCACCGGCAGCTCGCCCCCAGCCTCAACTTCGACGAACCCAATCCCGAACTGCGCCTGGACGAGACGCGGTTCAGGGTCGTCACGGAGCTGGAGGACTGGCGGCCCGACGCGATGCCGCGGCGCATCGGTGTCAGCTCCTTCGGCATGGGCGGCACCAACGCCCACGTCGTGCTGGAGGAGGGGCCCGAGCCCGCGACGTCGGTGCCCTTCACCCGGGACCTGTTCCTGCTGCCGCTCTCGGCGCGCACCCCGGCCTCCCTCGAAGCGGCCACCGACGGCCTGGCCGCCGCCCTCGCCGGCACCGAGGACCTCTCGGACACCGCGACCACGCTCCAGCAGGGGCGGGCGGCCCACGGGCACCGCAGGCTCGTCGTGGCCGCGGGCGCCGCGGAGGCCCAGCAGGCCCTGGAGACGAGGGACTCCGCGTCGACCGCCACGTCAGCCGCGTCCCCCGAGCCGCGCATTGCCCTGATGTTCCCGGGCCAGGGAAGCCAGTACCCGGGCATGGCGCGGCTGCTGTACGAGCAGGAGCCCGTTTTCAGCGAGTGCGTGGACACCTGCGCCGACCTGCTCTTCGACGAACTCGGCCACGATCTGCGCGAGGTGATGCACCCGGCCGCCACCACCGATCCGGGGGCCGCGGCCGGGCTGCTGCGCCAGACGTCCCTCGCCCAGCCCGCGCTGTTCGTCGTCGGCTACGCACTCGCCGGGCTGCTGGAGAGCGTCGGCGTCCGCCCGGACGCCATGATCGGGCACAGCGTCGGCGAGATCGTCGCGGCCTGCCGTGCGGGGGTCTTCTCGCTGCCCGACGCGCTGCGGCTGGTGGCCGTACGAGGACGGCTGATGCAGGAGCTGCCGCCCGGCGGCATGCTCTCCGTCGCCCTGCCGGAAGAGGAGGTCCTCGAGCGGCTGCCCGAAGGGCTCTCTCTGGCGGCGGTCAACGCACCCGACGTGTGCGCGGTGTCCGGGCCCGGGGAGCAGCTTCGCTCCTTCGCCCGCCTTCTCGACGAACAGGGCACGCCTGTAAGGGAGTTGCACACCTCGCACGCCTTCCACTCGGCGATGGTCGAGCCGATGATGAGCCGCTTCGCGGACGAGCTGTCGTGCGTCGACTTCCACGAACCGTCCGTCCCCTACGTGGAGAACCGCACGGGCGACTGGATCACCCCTCAGCGGGCCACCGACCCCGACCACTGGGTCCACCACATCCGCGAACCGGTCCGCTTCAGCGACGGCGTACTCAAGCTCACCGAGTCCGGGCCCTGCGTGCTGCTGGAGGCCGGGCCCGGTGCCACGCTCAGCACCCTGGCCCGCTCGACGGTGCGTGCCCGCGGCTCGGTCACCGTTCCTCTGCTGCCGTCGGCCGGCGAGGAGCGGGACGACGTACGGCAGTTCATGCTGGGACTCGGCCGGGTGTGGACCGCGGGCGGCGACATCGACTGGAACCTTGTCCAGGGCGGCAGGGCCAGGCGCACGGGCCTGCCGACGTACCCGTTCGAGCGGCGCCGCTACTGGATCGATGCGGCTCCCGGCGTCCACGGCGCCAAGCCCGGTGGCTATGTGCTCCAGGCCGCCGATGAGGAGCAGGAGAGCGGCGGTGGCGGCGAGCCCGCGCCCCTGGGCGCTTTCGACCCCCGGCCGGCCCTGACCACGGAGTACGCCGAGCCGCGAGACGACCGTGACCGCAGGCTCGTGACGATCTGGCAGGAGCTGCTGGGCGTCGCGCCCGTCGGCGTCCACGACAACTACATGGAACTCGGCGGCCATTCGCTGCTGGCGGCGCGCATGGTCGAACGCGTCAAGGCCGACCTCGGCACCGGCGTGAAGCTCGGCGACCTGCTGGCCGAGCCCACCGTGGCAGGGCTGGCGGCACTCCTCGAAGAGAGCGGAGTGGGCGCGGGGGAGCCCCGCACCTCGGGCGCGACGAGCGGCGGGGCCGTCGGCACCGGGCCGGAGCGCGGCGACGGAGAACTCCCCGTGGCGCAGCCCGATCCGGAGCGCCTCCACGAGCCGTTCCCCCTCTCGGAGATGCAGCAGGCCCAGTGGATCGGGCGCCAGGACAGCTTCGAGGGCGGCAACGTCGCAGCACACGTCTACTGGGAGGTCGAACTCGGCGCCGACGTCGACGTCGCGCGGCTCGAGGAGGCCTGGCAGCGGGTCGTCGAGCGGCACCACATGCTGCGCGCCGTGATCGGTGACGACGGCCGCCAGCGCATACTCGACGACACCGGGCCCTACCGCTTCGGACTGCTCGACCTGCGGGACGCCTCCGCCGAGGAGGGCGAACGGCGGCTCGCCGAGCTGCGCGAGAAGCACTCCCGCGAGGTGCGGCCGGCCGACGAGTGGCCCCTGTTCGACGTGCGCATCACGCTGCTTCCCCAGGGCCGCGCCCGGCTGCACTTCAGCTTCGACCTGCTGATCGCCGACATCGGCAGCATCCGGCTGCTGGTGCGGGACTGGCGCAGGTACTACCAGGGCCGCGACGACGAGATCCGGCCGCTGCGCATCTCCTACCGCGACTACGTGCTCGCTTCCGAGGAGCTGCGCGGCACCGCGCTCTACGAGCGCTCACTGGCGTACTGGCGCGAACGCGTGACCGAGCTGCCGCCCGGCCCGGACCTTCCGCTGGCGCTCAGCCCCGGCTCCCTGAAGGACCCCGAATTCACCGCGCGGAACGCCCAGTTGGGGACCGAGCAGTGGAACGCCTTCAAGGAGCGCGCGGCGGCGGCCGGCGTCACGCCGTCCGCCGCGCTGCTCACCGCCTACGCGGCGGCGCTTGGCACCTGGTCGCGGTCCGCGTCGTTCACGCTGAACGTCACCGTCATCAACCGTCTGCAGGTGCATGAGGACGTGCGCGACCTCGTCGGCGAGTTCGCGTCGTTCGACCTGCTGCCCGTGGACCTGTCGCGGGCGGAGAGCTTCGGCTCACTAGCCTCGGCCGTGCAGCGGCAGAGTTGGGCCGACCTGGAACACCGCTATCTCAACGGGGTGGACATCCTCCGCGAGATGGCCCGCATGCGCGGCGGCACCAGCGGATCGGTGATGCCCGTCGTCTTCACCAGCACCCTCGTGCAGGAGAACGAGGCCGAGGACGCCTCCATGTTCGGCTGGCTCGGCCGCATGGAGCACGAGATCGCCCAGACGCCGCAGGTGTGGCTCGACTTCGCCGTGATGGAGAACGCCGAGGGCGTGCAGCTGAGTTGGCACTGGGTCCGGCAGCTCTTCCCCGAGGGCGTGATCGAGGAGGTCTTCGACGCCTTCCAGCGGCTGGTGACGGACCTGGCGGCCTCGGACGAGACGTGGCACAGCACCGTGCGCTGCCCGCCGCCCCCGGCGCAGCGCCAGATCACCGAGGGCGTCAACGCCACCGAGGGCCCGCTCCACGAGGACTTCCTCTACGCGCCCTTGATGGCCAGGGCGGCGGAGCACCCCGACCGTGTCGCGGTCGTCTCCGCCTCCGGCGCGGAGTTGACGTACGGACGGCTGCGGGCGCACGCCTGCGTGCTGGCGCACCGGCTGCGCGGCCTGGGCGCCGGTCCCGGGCGGCTGATCGCCGTGGCCGTGGAGAAGGGCTGCGAGCAGATCGTCGCGGCGCTCGCCGTGCAGCTCGCGGGCGCGGCCTATCTGCCGGTCGACCCCGCGCTGCCCGCCGAACGCCAGGACCATCTGTGCGAACGCGGCGAGGTGCGGCTCGTCCTCGTGCCCGAGGGCGGCTCCGGGCACACCTGGGCCGAGGGCATCCGCGAGGTCGAGGTCGGCCTGGGCGCGGACCCGGACGGGCCGGGCGCCGACGGCACGCCGCCCGAGCCGGTGCAGTCGCCGGGCGACCTGGCCTACACCATCTTCACCTCGGGCTCCACCGGCGAGCCCAAGGGCGTCATGCTCTCCCACCGGGCTGCGCTGAACACGCTGACGGACATCAACGAGCGCTTCTGCGTCGGGCCCGGCGACGCCGTGCTGGGCCTCTCCTCGCTCAGCTTCGACCTGTCCGTGTACGACGTCTTCGGCGTCCTGGGCGCGGGCGGCAGGCTCGTCCTTCCCCTGCCGGGCACGAGCCGCGACCCGGGCCACTGGGACGAGCTGGTGCGGCGGCACGGGGTCACGTTGTGGAACAGCGTTCCCGCGCTGCTGCGCATGTACGTCGAACACCTCGCCGGGCAGAACGGCGCCGGCGGCGACGGTGACGGCGGCGGTGCCCGGGCCGGCCTGGACGCCGGGCCCGGCAACCCGCTCCGGCTCGCGCTGATGTCGGGCGACTGGATTCCCGTGGAACTCCCCGCGCAGCTACGGGAGTTGATTCCGCAGGTGGAGCCGGTCAGCCTGGGCGGCGCCACCGAGGCCGCCGTGTGGTCCATCTGGCACCCGATCGACCCGGAGGCCGACGGCGCCCGCGACTCCGTCCCGTACGGCACGCCGCTGCGCAACCAGACCTTCCACGTACTCAACGACCGCATGGAGACCTGCCCGGTCTGGGTCACCGGCGAGCTGTACATCGGCGGCGCCGGACTGGCGGAGGGCTACTGGCGGGACGAGGAGCGCACGCGGGCGTCGCTCGTCACCTGGCCGGAGACGGGAGAACGGCTCTACCGCACCGGTGACCTGGGGCGCCGGCTGCCGGACGGGACGCTGGAGTTCCTGGGGCGCGAGGACTTCCAGGTCAAGATCGGCGGCTTCCGCATCGAACTCGGCGAGATCGAGGCCGCGTTGGCGCGCCACGACGGTGTTCGCGCCGCCGTGGCGGCCGCCCCCGGGGACCGGCACAACCGGCGGCTCGTGGCGTACGTGGTGCCGGACGCCGCGGAGCCGGCGCGCACGCCCGAGTGGGACGAGGCGTTCCTCGGCGAGGTGCGGGCCCTGGCGGAAGAGGTGCTGCCCAGCTACATGGTGCCGACCGTCTTCCTCGTGCTGGACCGGCTGCCGCTGAGCGCGAACGGCAAGGTGGACCGCGGGGCCCTGCCCGACCCCGCACGCGCCGGGGGAGGCTCGGTGGCCGCCCAGGGCCCTGTCGCGGCGCGGCTGGTGGAGATCGTCGCGGAGGTCGTCGGGGTGTCCGGGATCGGGCCCCGCGACAACTTCTTCTCGGTGGGCGGAAATTCGATCATGGGCATCCAGATCGTCTCCCGCGCCAACGCGGAGGGCCTGGAGTTCACCGCGGCCGACCTCTTCCGGCACGAGACGCTCGAAGAACTCGCCGCAGAACTGGAGTCGCGCGGCGCCACCGTCGCCGGTGCGGCCTCCACGGAGCCCCTGACGCGGCGCCAGCGGCAGCTCGTCGAGTGGGCGGCCCCCGGGCTGCCCGCAGGAGTGCACCGCGCGGAGCTGCGGGTCGGCCCCGAAGTGGAGTCCGCCTGGCTGGAATCGGCCCTCGCCGCCGTGACGCAACGCCACACGGCACTGCACACACGGCTGGCCGAAGCGGACGGCGGCTGGCGGGCCGTGCGCACGGCTGCGGAGGCCGACGAGCCGGCGGTGCCCGACATCGATCTGACCGCGCTGCCCGAGGGCCGCCGCGAGCGTGCCTTCACCAGCATGGTCGAGGAGATGGGCGGCGAACTGTGCCCGCAGTACGGGCCCGTGGCGAAGGCGGCACTCTTCCGGCTCGGCGAGTCCGAGCAGCGCATGGTGTGGCTCGTCCACGAACTCTGCGTCGACGGCGGCTCCTGGCGGGCGCTCCTCGGTGACCTCCACGTCGCCGTCGAGGCGGCCGCGAACGGGAAGGAGCCGGCGCTGCCGGTCCAGGACCCGCTGCGGGTACGGGCGTTGACGGCGCTGGCGGGCGCGGAGGAGAACGCGGCAGGCGCACCCGGCGCAGACACGACGGAGGATGCAGGCGGGACGCAGGACGCAGGGGGGCCGGACGGATCCCCGCTGCCCGCCCCGCCTCCCGTGGTGGAACTCGACGAGGGCGACACCCGGCACTCCCTCCAGGCACAGCTCACCGAGGAGGAGACGGCGGAGCTGCTGAGGAGCACCTCGGCCACGTACCGGCTCACGCCCTCCGAGACGGTCGCGGCGGCCTTCGCACTGGCCGTCTCCGCGGCCGGCGGCCCGCCCCTGCTGCGCTACGACCTGGAGTACGAACTGCGCGGCAGCGAAGAGGCCGGTGCGGGCGCGGAGTTCACGGCGGGAAGCTTCAACTCCCATGTGACGCTGATGTTCCGTGCGGGCGGCGACGGTACCGCCGCCGGGACCGGCACCGCCGGCAGCGACGACGTCGGTACCCTGCTCCGTTCCGTCAAGGAGCAGTGCCGCACCGGGACGTTGGGCGACGGCGAACCCTCGCCCCCCTCGCCGCAACCCGCGCAGGTGCTGGTCCGCCACCTGGGCGAGCTGGACCTCCCGGCCGGCGCCCATCTGCTGCCCGCGGGACCACCCGCGCTGGACGGAGCGGGCCACCCCGTCACCCTCAGCACCCACGTGGCGCAGGACAGGCTGCTGGCGACGCTCACCTGCCGCGCCGGCGAACCGTCCGGCGCACGGCTGGCCGCCGTCCTCGACGCGCTGCCCGCCGCTTTCCGGCGGATCACCGAGCACTGCCGCGACACCGGGCGAGCAGTGATCAGCCCCGGGGACTTCCCCCTCGCCGGACTGGACCAGAACACCCTCGACACGTTCCTCGGCGCGCTCGCCGGGAACGGCGAACCCTCCGGGACCTCCCCGTCCCAGCCCGGCCCGACCGCACCTGCCGAGGAGGCCCTGTGAAGCCCGAAAACCTCCAGGACGTCTACGAGTTGACGCCCATACAGGAAGGGATGCTCTTCCACAGCCTGTTCGCCCCCGAGTCCGGCGTGTACCTGGAACAGCTCTCCTTCACCCTCAGCGGGCGCATGGAGCGGGCGGCCTTCCGGCAGGCGTGGCAGGACGTCGCCGCGCGCCACCCGATCCTGCGCACCGGCTTCCACTGGGAGGAGGTCGGCAAGTCCCTGCAGGCCGTGCACCGCCGCGTGGACGTACCCGTGGAGGAGCACGACTGGCGGGAGGTGGCCCCCGCCGAACGCGAGGAACACTACGAGGCGTTCCGCGCCCGGCAGCGGGGGGCCGGTTTCGATCTGCGCAGGCCCCCGCTGATGAAGCTCGCCCTGATCCGCTTCGAGGACGACCTGTACCGCTTCTTCTGGAGCTTCCCCCATCTGGTCATGGACGGCTGGTCGTTCGGCCTCGTACTCCAGGAGTTCGCCGCGCTGTACGCGGCCCGCTGCCGCAAGGAGCCCGCCGGTCTGGCGCCCGCCCGCTCCTACCGGGACTACGTGGCGTGGTGGAAGCAGCAGGACATGGCGGGGGCGGAGGAGTTCTGGCGCCGTGAACTGGCCGGGTACGTGCCGCCGCCCGCGCTGGAGATCGGCCCGCCGGACCCCGAGCCCGAGGGCCCCACGCACGGCTTCGTCCCCGACCGCTCCCTGGGCTCACTCGTACGGGACCTCGACGACCTCGCCCGGGACAACCGGCTGACGCTCAACACCCTCGTCCAGGGTGCCTGGCTGATGCTGCTGAGCCGCTACACCGGCCGCGACGACGTCGTCAGCGGCGCCACCTCCACGCACCGGCCGACCGGCCTGCCCGGCGCGGAGACCATCGTCGGCCCGATGATCACGACCACGCCCGTGCGGGCCCGCATCGACCCCGCCGAGCCGCTGCTGCCGTGGCTGCACCGCCTCCAGGACTCGATGACGGCCGCACGCGAACACGCCGACGTGCCGCTGCATCTCTTCCCCCGGTGGGCCGGACTGCCCGGCGGGCAGCCGCTGTTCGAGACCGACCTCGCCTTCGAGAACACCCCGCCGCCCGAAATGGCCCTGCACGGACTGGAGATCACCGGCTTCTCCTACGACGGCCGGCCCCACTACCCGCTGACCATGGTCGTCTTCCCCCAGGAGGAACTGCCGCCCCGGCTGGTGCACGACCGGCGCCGCTTCCCCGGGCCCGTGGCGGAGACGCTGCTGACCCACTTCAACCACCTGCTGGGCGGCATGGCCGCGGCGCCGGGCGGGGCGCTCGGCGAGATCGAGCCCTACACCCCCGAGGAACGCGTCAGGCTGCTGGACGGCGGCCACCGGCCGCAGCCCGTCGAGGAGGACTCCGCGTCCTGCCTCCACGACATCTTCAGCCGCCAGGCCGCCCGCACACCGGACGCCGTGGCCCTCGTCAGCGGCACCGACACCCTCACCTACCGGGAGCTGGAGGAGCGCGCGAACCAACTCGCCCATCACCTGCGCGACTTGGGCGCCAAGCCGGAGGAGCGGGTCGGCCTGTGCCTGGATCGCACCGCCGACATGGTCGTCGGCGTTCTCGGGGTGCTCAAGAGCGGAGCGGCCTACGTACCGCTCGACCTGGGCCAGCCGCAGGAGCGCATGGCCTACGTGCTCGCCGATGCGGGTGCCTCGCTGCTCGTCACGCACGGCGCCGCCGCCGACCGCGCTCCCCGCTTCGAGGGCCGCACCGTGAACCTGGACGAGGACGCGCACGCCATCCGGGCCCGCGAGACGTCGGCGCCGCCCGCGGGCACCGGCCCGTCGGCCCTGGCGTACGTCATCTACACCTCGGGCTCCACGGGCCGCCCGAAGGGCGTGGAGCTGCCGCACTCCAACGTCGTGCGCCTCGTACGCGGCGCGCAGCAGCTCATGGACCTCGACGCCGGGGACGTGTGGAGCCTGTGCCACTCCTACGCCTTCGACGTGTCGGTCTACGAGATGTGGGGCGCCTTCGCGGCAGGCGCACGCCTCGTCGTCGTTCCGCACGAGACGGTGCGCGCCCCCGACGCGCTGCACGCCCTGCTCGCCGAGGAGGGAGTGACGGTCTTCAGCCAGACACCGTCGGCGTTCCGCCCGTACATGCAGCACGCGATCGACAGCGAGGAGAAGCAACCGCCCCTGAAGTACGTGCTGTTCGCGGGCGAGTACCTGGATGTGCCGGCGCTGGCCCCCTGGTTCGGCCACTTCGGCGACGACGAGCCGCAGCTGGTCAACCTGTACGGCATCACCGAGGTCACCGTGCACGCCACGTTCCACCGCGTGACGCGGCAGGAGGCCGGCTCGGGCGTGCGGAGCAACATCGGGCGCCCGCTGCCCGACCTGAGCATCCGCCTCCTCGATCCGCATCTGCGGCCGGTGCCGCAGGGGGTACCGGGAGAGATGTACGTCTCGGGACCGGGCGTCGCCCGCGGCTACCGCAATCTGCCGGAACTGACCGAAGAGCGGTTCCTGCCGGACCCGTTCGCGGGCGGCGGCGAGCGGATGTACCGGTCCGGCGACCTCGCCCGGCTGCTCGGCAACGGCGAGCTGGAGGTGCTGGGCAGGGTCGACGACCAGGTCAAGGTGCGCGGCTTCCGCGTCGAGCCGGGTGAGATCGCCCAGGCGCTGAAGGCGCACGAGGCGGTGACGGACGTCCTCGTCGTGCCGCGCGAGGACCGGCACGGGGACGTACGGCTCGTCGCCTACGCCGTCGTACCGGAGGTGGAGGCCCAGGAGGACGAAGCCCGCGAGGCGCTGGCCGCCGAACTGATCGAGCTGGCCCGCGCGGAAGTGCCCGGGTACATGGTGCCCTCGTCCGCCGTGCTCCTCGACGCGCTGCCGCTGACGGCCAACGGCAAGGTCGACAGGCGGGCCCTCCCCGCGCCCGGCACCGGCCGCACGGCAGCGGCGGGAGAGTACGTGGCACCCCGCGACGAGCTGGAGCAGCGGATCGCCGACGTGTGGGCGGAGCTGCTCGGCGTCGACCGGGTCGGCGCCCACGACGACTTCTTCGAACTCGGCGGCCACTCCCTGCTGGCCACACGCGTGACCGGCAGGCTCAAGGCCGCCCTGCACAGGGACGTACGAGTGCGGACCCTCTTCGAACGGCCGGTGCTGGCCGCCTTCGCGAAAGAGCTGAAGGAGACGGCGGAACCGTCCGGGGGCGCACCGGCCGGCTCCGGGGGACCGGAGCTGGTGGCGGCCGACCGCACGTCACGTCCGCGGCGCAGGAGCGGCGGCAGCACCGGCGGAGACACCGGCAGCACCGGCGGTGCCGCCGACTCCGGGAACAGCAAGGAGAGCTGACGTGACGACCGAACAAGCGGAGCCGGGAACCCTGGCGGCGCAGGAGACGGACCAGCCCTTCGTCCTGCCGATGTCCTCCGGCCAGCAGCGGTTGTGGTTCCTCGCCCAGCTGGACCCCGGAAGCGCCGCCGCCTACCTGGGCTACGGCGCGGCACATCTGCGCGGCACCCTCGACCGCGGGGCCTTGCAGAGCGCCGTGGACGCGCTGGTGGAGCGGCACGAGACGCTGCGTACGAGCTTCGGCGTGCACGACGGCGAACCGGTGCAGTTCGTCCACGACGCCGGACCGCACTGCCGGCTGCTCGTACGCGAACGGGACGTGACGGCCGCCGCCGACCCCGGCGCGTCCCTGAACGAGGCGCTCGCGCAGGAGACCTCCACCCCGTTCGCCGTCGACGAGGCCCCCCTCGCCCGGGTCACGCTCATCAAGCTCGCCGCCGACGACCACGTACTCGTCGTCACCTTCCACCACGGCATCGGCGACATGTGGTCCGGCGCGGTGTTCGTACGTGAACTGGCCGCCTGCTACGAGGCGTTCCTCACCGGAGGACGCCCCGACCTGCCGCAGCTCCCCGTCCAGTACGGCGACTACGCCGAGTGGCAGCGCCGGCGGTTCGACAGCGGCGAGCTGCTGGGCCAGCTCGCATGGTGGCGCATGACGCTGGAGGACCTGCCCGCACTGGACCTGGCCACCGACCGGCAGCGCCCGGCCACACAGTCCTTCCGGGGCGCCACCCGCGTGGCGCACATACCGCCGGACGTCGTCGCCGATCTGCAGCGGCTCGCGGGTGAGCACCGCGCCAGCCTCTTCATGGTGCTGCACGCCGCGTACTGCCTGCTGCTGTCGCGGTACTCCGGGCAGGACGACATCCCCGTCGGCACCTCCGTCGCGGGCCGTGACAGGCCCGAACTGGAGAACCTCATCGGGATGTTCATCAACACGCTCGTCCTCCGCACCGACCTGGGCGGCGACCCGACGTTCGGCGAACTCGTCGACCGCTGCCGCGAGGTGTGCCTGGGTGCCTACGCCCACGCGGACGTGCCGTTCGAGCAGCTCGTGCAGGAACTGCGGCCGGAACGCGACCTGTCGAGGGCACCCCTTGCGCAGGCCATCCTCATGCTGGGCAACACCCCGCCCGACGAGCTGCGCCTGCCGGGACTGACCGTGGAGCCCGTGCCCGTCGATCCCGGCACGGCCAAGGTCGACCTGTTCCTCGCCCTCGTGCCCGACGGCGACGGCCTGCGCGCCGAACTCGAATACGACACGGCCCTGTTCGACTCCGCCACGGCGGACCGCATGCTCGACCACTTCTGCATGCTTCTGCGGGATGCACCGGCCGCCGCCGGTGAACGCCTGTCGAGCCTGCGCCCGCTGCCCGAGGGGGAACTGGAACAGCTGCGGCAGTGGGGCACGGGCGAGACGGACGCCCCGCTGCGCGAACTGCCCGTGCACCGCATGGTGGAGGAGCAGGCCGCCCGCCTCGGCGGAAAGTGCGCCGTCTTCCTCGACGAACAGGCCCTCACCTACGACGAGTTGAACGAGCGCGCCAACCGCCTCGCGCATCTGCTGCGCCGCCGCGGAGTGGCCCCCGGGGTACGCGTCGGAGTGTGCACCGAGCGCACACCCGACCTCGTCGTGGCCCTGCTCGCCGTGCTCAAGTCCGGTGGCGCGTACGTGCCGATCGACCCCGAATACCCGGCCGAACGAGTCCGCTACCTGCTTCAGGACTCCGGCATCTCGCTGCTGCTCAGCCACCGCACGCTCGCCGGACGGCTTCCCCGGCACGACACCGGCACCCTCCACCTCGACGACGACCCGTGGCCCGCGGCCGGCGAGCCGTCCACGAACCCCGAACCTCTCGCCGGACCGGAGGACTTGGCGTACGTCATCTACACCTCCGGCTCCACCGGCAGGCCCAAGGGCGTGATGATCCCCCACGGGCGGCTGCCGAACCTGCTGGACTCCATGCGGAACGAGCCCGGCCTCGACGAGGGCGACACCGTCGCCGCCACGATCACGCACGCCTTCGACATGTCCGTGATCGACCTCTTCCTGCCCCTGACCACCGGCGCGACGGTGGCCCTCTTTCCCCGCGCCGACGTGATCGACGGCGAACGGCTCGCGGCCCGCATGACCGCCACGAAGGCCACGTACTGGCAAGCCACCCCGGCCGCCTGGCAGTTGCTGCTGGAGACCGGCTGGCAGGCGGAACACCCCTTCCGCGGACTGTGCGGCGCCGAGCCCCTCACGCCGGAGATGACCGCCCGCATGGCCGCTGCCGGGGTCGAGGCATGGCAGGTCTACGGGCCCACGGAGACCACCGTGTGGGCGAGTTGCCACCGGGCACGTGAGGGCGAGTCGCCCGTGCCTCTCGGACGGCCCTTGCCGCACACCCGTTTCCGCGTACTGGACGGCGACGGGCGGCCCGTGCCGGTCAGCGTCACCGGTGAGCTGTACATCGGCGGTCCCGGCGTCGCACTCGGCTACCACGGCCGGCCGGAGCTGACCGCACACCACTTCGTGCCGGAGCCGGGAAACCCCGGCGCCCTGATGTACCGGACGGGCGACCTGGTGCGCTACCGCAGCGACGGGCGCCTGGAGTTCGTCGGGCGTGCGGACTCCCAGGTGAAGATCCGCGGGTTCCGCGTCGAACCCGGCGAGGTCGCGGCCGTGCTGCGCGAGCACGAGGCGGTGAGCGAGTCCGTGGTGGTCCTGCGTGAGGACACACCCGGGGACCGCCGGCTCACCGGGTACGTCGTGCCCGGCACGACGACCGGCGACCCGGGCGGGCTCGTGGGGGATCTGCGGGAGTGGGCGCTCGCGCGGCTGCCCGAGTACATGGTGCCCGCCTCCCTCGCCGTACTGGAGGCCATGCCCAGGACCCCCAACGGCAAGGTCGACAAGGCCGCCCTGCCCGTGCCGGACGGTGCCGCGCGTGCCTCGGCGGACGAATTCACCGCGCCCCGCACCGGGACGGAGGAGTACATCGCCGGACTGTGGAAGGAAGTGCTCGGCGTCGAACGGGTGGGCGCCGACGACGACTTCTTCGTCCTCGGGGGGCACTCGCTGCTCGCCGGGCGGGTCGTGGGGAGGCTCAGCAAGCGCTTCGGGCGCCGTATCCCGGTGCGGCTGCTCTTCGACAGGCCCACGGTCGCCTCACTCGCGCAGGAGCTGGACGGCTCCGGGGAGGAGCAGGCGGCGGCTCCCGCCCCGGAGGCGCAGGAGACCGGGCGCGAGACCCCGGACCAGGCTTCCCCGCCCGCCCCGGACGGGGCCGACGCCCCGGCAGGGACCGGGGCGCCCGCCCCGGACGGGGAGGCGAAGCAGCGGGAACAGGCTCCCCGGCCCGGTCCGGACGGCCCCGCACCGCTGCCCCGCCTCGCCGCGCCCGGCGAGGACGCCGTGCTGCTGCCCGCCTCACTCGGGCAGTCGCGGCTGTGGTTCCTCCACGAGCTCGACCCCGGCAGCACACGGGCGTACCTGATGCCCGCCCAGGTCGAACTCGACGGCCCCGTCGACGAGCCGGCGCTGACCGACGCCCTCGGCCGCCTCGCCGAGCGGCACGAGACCCTGCGTACGGCCCTCGTCGAGAGGGACGGGGAGCTGCGGCAGGCGGTGCACCCGCAGGTGACCGTCCCCCTGGAGCGGATCGACCTGCGAGGCGCCGGGGACGGCGAGCGTGATCGGGAGACGGAACGCATCCTGCGGGAGGCCGCCACCCGCCCCTTCGACCTCGCACGGGCGCCCCTGATGCGTGCGACGCTGCTGCGCACCGGGGAGGAGCGCCGTGTCCTCTCGCTGGTCTTCCACCACGCCGTCTGTGACCGGTGGTCCGTGTCCGTTCTCGTGCGCGAACTCGTGACGCTGTACGAGTCCCGGCTCGCCGGAGCCGACCCCGCCCTTCCGGAGCTTCCCGTCCAGTACGGCGACTACGCGGACTGGCAGCGCAAGCACCTCACCGCCCCGGAGACGGAACGCCAACTCGCCTACTGGAAGGAGACGTTGGCAGATCTGATGCCCGTCGAGCTGCCCGCGGACCATCCGCGGCCACCGGTGCAGACCTTCCGCGGCGGCGTCCGCTACCGGCCCGTCCCGGCAGCGGTGATGCGTACGTTGGAGCACCTGGGCGCCCGCTCCGGCGCCACGCTGTTCATGGTGCTGCTCGCCGCGTTCGACGTGCTGATCCAGCACTACAGCGGGCGGCAGGACGTGGCCGTCGGGTCACCGGTCGCGGGCCGCGGACGTCCCGAGTCGGAGAACCTCATCGGCTTCTTCGTCAACAACCTCGTGCTCCGCACCGACCTCTCCGGCGACCCGGCCTTCACCGAGTTGCTGGCCCGGGTACGGGAGACCTGCCTGGGCGCCTACGCACACCCCGACGTCCCCTTCGAACGCCTCGTCGACGAGGTCGGTGCCGCGCGCGATCTGTCACGGACCCCGCTCTTCCAGACGGTCTTCTCCTTCGGCAACGTCGAGGTGCCGCAGGTTCGCATGGGGGACGCGGACGTGCGTCCCTTCGACATCCACTCGGGCACCTCCAAGTTCGACCTCGTACTGGAGATCGTTCCGCGCGGGGACGGCTGGCGGGCCGCGATGGAGTACAACACCGACCTCTTCGAACCGGCCACCGTGGACCGGATGTTCGACCACTACCTCGAACTGCTCCAGGCGGTCGCGCAGACCCCCGAGGCCCCCCTCTCCGGGCTCCCCGGCCTCCCCGCATCGGACCGCGAGCACCTTCGGTCCTGGTCACGGGGCGAGGTGCGGCCGATACCCGGGGTGCCGGCGCATGTGCTCTTCGAGGAGCAGGCCGCGGCCCGTCCCGGCGCGGCGGCGCTCAGCAGCGGCACCACCACCGTCACCTACGGGCAGCTCAACGCCCGCGCCAACCGCCTCGCCCGGCGGCTCCGCGCCCTCGGAGTCGGCCCCGGCACCCTCGTCGCCCTCCTCACGGGCCGCTCGGTCGAGACGTACACGGGGATACTCGCCGTGCTCAAGGCAGGGGGCGCCTACGTCCCCGTCGACCCCGGATACCCGCCCGAGCGGATCCGCTTCATGCTCGCCGACTGCGCGGCGCCGGTCGTACTCACCCGGTCCGGGCTGCTCGACCGCCTCGGGGACCGCCCCGGCGGCGAGCAGCCGGCGACGACCGTGCTCGTCGACGAGGAGCCTGTGGAGGCGGAGGAACGGGAGGAAGGAGCACAGGAGGCAGAAGAACGGGAGGCAGAAGAACGGGACGACGAGCAGAACCCCACACCGCTCGCCGGGCCGGACGACTTGGCGTACGTCATCTACACCTCCGGCTCCACGGGCCGCCCCAAGGGCACGATGATCAGCCATCGTTCGGTCGCCGATCTGCATCTGACCCGCGACCTGATCGGTGTCGGCCCAGGCGACCGGATGCTGGCGTTCGCCTCCACCAGCTTCGACGCCTCCGTGTGGGAGTGGGTCATGGCGCTGCTGGGCGGAGCCTGCCTGGTGGTGCCGGACGACGGCGCGACCCTCGCGGGCGAGGACCTGGCGGCCGAGGTGCGCTCCGGCGCAGCTACGGTGGCGCTCTTCCCGCCGTCGCTGCTGGCCCTGCTCGACCCGGGCGAACTGCCCTCGCTGCGTACGGTCGTCTCCGGCGGGGAGGACTGCCCGGCGGCGGTCGCCGCACGCTGGGCGCCGCACGTCCGGCTTCTCAACGCCTACGGCCCCACCGAGATCACCGTCTACGCCACGCTCGCCGGGCCCCTCGCGGGCGACCGGCACCCGCCCATCGGCCGACCGGTGCCCAACGCCGGGCTCCAGGTCCTCGGCCAGGACGGGCGTCCCGTTCCGGTCGGCGTGCCCGGCGAACTGCATGTGGGAGGCCCCGGCGTCGCCCACGGCTACCTGGGCCGCCCCGAACTGACCGCCGAGCGCTTCCCGCCCGATCCGGACCGGCCCGGTGGCCGTCTCTACCGCACGGGTGACCTCGTGCGCTGGCTGCCCGGCGGCGAGCTGGAGTACCTGGGGCGCGAGGACGACCAGGTCAAGATCCGTGGTTTCCGCATCGAACTCGGCGAGATCGAGGCGGTGCTGCGGACGCACCCGGCGGTGCGGGACGCGGTCGCGGTGGCCCGTGAGGACGTGCCGGGCGACCCCCGTCTCACGGCGTACGTCAGCACGGGTCCGGGCAGCGGCGGCGGCACGGGGACCGGCGGCGCGCAGGGTGAGGAGAACGAGGAGGCCCAGGAGGCCCAGGAGGGCGTGGGCTCCGCTGATCCCGCAGACGCCGAACTCATCGCCGAGCTGTACGAGTTGGCGCGTGGCCGCCTGCCCGAGTACATGGTGCCCGCCCATGTGGCCGTGCTGCGGGAGTTCCCCCGCACCCCGAGCGGCAAGACGGACCGCGCCGCCCTGCCCGCGCCCGGCACGGTACGCACCGCAGCCGCACGCTCCGGCCATGTGACGCCTTCGACGCCCGCCGAGGCGCACATCGCGCAGCTCTTCGCGCAGGTGCTCGGCGTCGAAGAAGCCGGCGCGCACGACGACTTCTTCGAACTCGGCGGCAACTCGCTGTCGGCCACGCGACTGCACGCCGCCGTACGGGACGCCTGGCCGGACGCCGCGCCGCCCCTGCGGCTGCTGTTCGAACGTCCGACCCCGCATGCGCTGGCTCGGGCCGTCGCGGGGGACGAGGCGGGGCACGAGAGCCCGGACCCGGCCGACGACGTGGTCCTGGACCCGGCGATACGGGTGGAGGGGACCTGGGAGTGGAACCCCGACCCGCGGGCGGTGCTGCTGACCGGAGCGACCGGCTTCCTCGGCGCGTTCCTGCTCGACGCGCTGCTGAGGAGCACCCGAGCCGAGATCGTCTGCCTCGTAAGGGCAAAGACTCCGGAAGCGGCCCGGGAGAAGCTCGTCGGCCATCTGCGCGGTCTGAAGCTGTGGGACAGGTGGGACGAGGCGACGCGGGACCGGATGAGGGCGCTCCCCGGCGACCTCGCCGAACCCCACCTGGGGCTCGGGCAGGACGGTTTCCGCGAACTCGCCCACCACGTCGAGGAGATCCACCACAGCGGAGCGGCCGTCAACTTCGCCAAGCCCTATGCGGCCCTGCGGAGCACCAACGTCGGCGGTACGCAGCAGATCCTGCGGCTGGCGTGCACGGGCCCGGTCAAGCCCGTACACCATGTCTCGACCCTCTCGGTGTTCACGCTGCGCCGCGAGGGCGATCCGCCCGCACGCGAGGACGAACTGCCCGAGCATGCTCCCCCTGCCGAGAACGGCTACAACCAGAGCAAGTGGGCGGCCGAGCAGATCGTCGCCCTGGCGCGTGAGCGGGGAGTGCCGGTCTCGGTCTACCGTCCCGGCCGCATCGCCGGAGACAGCACCACGGGGGTGTGGCGCGCCGACGACGTCTTCACCCACATCCTGCGGGCGTGCGCACTGGTCGGCTCCGTCCCGGCGCTGGACTTCAGCACCGACATCGTGCCCGTCGACCACATCGCACACGTCGTCGCACAGGCGGCCCGCGGCCGCGAACACCTCGGCCGGACCTACCAGTTCGGCGGTACGGAGCGGCTGCGCTTCGACGGGGTGCACAGGGCGCTGCGGCTGGCCGGGCACCCGGTGCGCCGGGACGCCTTCGAGGACTGGTACGAGGCGTGCCGCGACTACGCCGACCGGCATCCCGGCAGCGAACTCGGGCCCACGCTCTCGCTGTTCGGCAAGCGGGTCGAGGACGACCGCAGCGGGCTGCGGGAACCGGTCTTCGACACCGCCAACACGCTCCGGGTCACGGGCGGCCGCCGCCCGCCGGCGGTGGACGACGCACTGCTCGGAAGCTACCTGCGCGAACTGACCGCCATCGGCTTCCTGCCGCCGCCACCCCCGGCAGCCCCACCTTCGGCGCGGCCCCCGGGACCGCCCTCGGCCGGACGGGCCGACGGTGCCTGAACCGCCCTGCACACCCGGGCACTTGGGACACCGTCCCGCACCCTTCCCCGGACCCGCCACCCGCCCCGCGAAAGGCATGAGATGACAGCCAAACCCACCGTTCTCGTCGTCGGCGCAGGCATCGGAGGGCTGACGGCGGCACTCGCCCTGGGCCGCCAGGGTTTCCCGGTACGCGTGTACGAGCGGCGCAGCGGCCTCCGCGTCGAGACCAGCGGCACCGGCGTGACGATCTGGAGCAACGCCACCACGGCACTGGCGGCGCTCGGCGTGGAGAAGCAGCTCTTCGAATACGGGATTCCCATCGAGCGCAGCAGGGTGATGACGGAACGCGACGTGTCCGTCATCCGCACGCCCGTGCAGGAGTTCACCGCGCGCGGCAGCACCCCCGGCGTCACCATCGCCCGCGGCGACCTCGCCCGGATCCTGACCGAGGGCTGCGAAAGCCTCGACGTGGAGGTCCACTTCGGCGCGAACATCACGGGCTTCTCGTCCGGGGACAAGCGGGTCGTGGTCGGCTTCGACGACGGATCCCGGGCCGAGGGCGACGTACTGATCGGCGCGGACGGACTGAAGTCCGGGGTGTCCGGCATCGCCGCCGAACTCTTCGGTACCTCCGAGCCCGTCTACACCGGCGTCACCACCTACCGGGGCGTCAGCGACAGCCCCTGCGGCGTCCCGAAGGGCACGGTGCACCTCTTCCAGACGCGTCACGGCGTCAACGGCGGCGCCTGGCACATCGCCGACGGCCGTGTCACATGGACCATCGGGCACCCGGCCCCCGAGGGCGGCGAGGATGCTCCCGGCACCCGCCGGGCCCATGTCATGGAACTCGCCGAACGCTTCGAGGGCCCGCCGCGCTGCCTCGTCGAGAACACCCCCGAGGAGCGGCTGCTGCGCACCGACCTCTTCTACGGCGAGTGGCGCGACCGCTGGAGCAAGGGCCGCGTCACGCTCCTCGGCGACGCCGCGCACGCCGTGACGACCGTCCTCGGACAGGGAGCCTGCCAGGCCATCGAGGACGGCGTGGTCCTCGGCGACGAGATGGCCGCCGCTCCCGGCGACCCCGTGGCGGCACTGCGCGCATACGAACAGGCACGGCTGGAACGCGTCCGCCGGGTCCGGGACACGATCTTCAAGGTCGCCGGCGCCCCGCAGGTCGACAACCGGCTGCTCAGGCCGCTGTTCCTCCGCATGACCACCTTCTTCGCGCACCGCGGCCAGGAGGCCATGTGGCGCGAGCTCCAGCAGCCGCCCCGGCTGCACCACACACCGGCCGTGAACGCCGCGGCCCGCCCGTGACCCCGACCATGACCGCGCCCGCGAAACGCCCCGGCCGCCCGTACCGCCGACCGTGAGAGGACACCGGATGCCGACACCCGAACCGGGGGAATGCCCCCAGGCGCTGACGACGCTGCCGGAACCGGCACGGGCCTGGCGTGAGAAGGTCCGCGACTTCTGCCGGCGGTCCGTCGCCCCGCGCGCCCGTGCGATGGACGTGGCGGGCCGGCTCGACGAGGGCCTCGTCAAGGAGCTGTTCGACGAGGGCCTGATGGGCATCGAGATCCCGGAGGTCTACGGAGGAAGCGGCGGCGACCTCTTCCAAGTGGTGCTCGCCATCGAGGAGATCGCCCGTCACGACCCCGCCGCCGCCGTCTTCGTCGACGTGCAGAACGCCCTGGTCGTCAGCGCTCTGCTGCGGCACGGAAGCGGCGACCAGAAGCGGCGGCACCTGCCGCGGCTCGCCGGCGGCCAAGTGGGCGCGTACGCCATCTCGGAGGAGCACGCGGGCAGCGACGCCTTCGCTCTGGAGACGCGGGCGGAGCAGCGGGACGACGGGTTCGTCATCAACGGCCGCAAGCGCTGGATCACCAGTGCCGCCGAGGCCGGTCTCTTCCTGGTCTTCGCGCGCACCGAGACCGGCCCGCCGGGGGCGGCCCCGGGCCTCGGCGCCTTCCTCGTCGACCGCGACACGAGCGGTCTCAGCATCGGCGAACCGGTGCCGAAGATGGGCATACGTGCGAGTTCCACCTGCGAGGTCACCTTCGACGGCGTCCGCGTCGACCGTGGGAGCCTGATCGGGCGCCCCGGCGACGGCGGCGTACTGATGGTGGAGACCCTGGACATCGGCAAGCTCGGCATCGCCGCCCAACTCGTCGGCCTCGCCGACGGAGCCCTCACCCACGCCCTCCGGCACGCGGAGGAGCGGGAGCAGTTCGGCACCAGGATCATCGACTTCCAGGGGGTGCAGTTCCCTCTCGCCCGCACGGCAGCCGAACTGGAGGCGGCCCGCGTGCTGTTGTACAACACCGCGCGTCTGCTCCAGAACGGGGCGCCGCAGGCCGAGCGGATCAAGGCGACCTCCATGGCGAAGTACATCGCCTCCGCCGTGGCCGAACGTGCCGCGTCGCAGGCGGTGGAGACCCTCGGCGGCGCAGGGTTCGCCGGCGAGCATCCGGTGGAGAAGCTCTACCGCGACGCGAAGATCGGCTCGATCTACGAGGGCACCTCCAACGTCCAGTTCAAGACGATAGCCTCCCTGCTGACGCGGCGGCGGGACGGCACCGGGGCACGTCCGGACCGCGAACACCCCCGCAACGACTCCGAATTCAGGAAGGGCTGAGCGGCGATGGCGCACGACACCGATCCGCGACGGGGTTCGGTGGCCACTTCCCACCCCGCCGCCCCCGCCACACTGCAACTGTTCTGCTTCCCCTACGCGGGAGGCTCCGCACGTCTCTACGCCGACTGGGACAGCGGGCTTCCCCCGCACGTCCGCGTGCGCCCCGTCGAGCCCCCGGGGAGGGGCCGGCGCTTCCGCGAGGCCCCGCACGACAGGATCGAGCCGCTGGTCGCGGATCTGCTGCCCGAACTCGCCTCCGCGGGCAACTCCCCGTACGCGCTGTTCGGTTACAGCCTCGGGGCGCTCGTCGCCTTCGAACTCGCCCGCGCCATGGAGCAGCGCCACGGACGTCCTCCGGTGCACCTGTGCGTGGGCGCCTTCCGCGCACCGCATCTGCGCCGTACGGCCGTTCCCGACTACGACCTGCCCGAGCCGCTCTTCCGCGAACGGCTGCGCTCCTTCAACGGGACGCCGGAGGCGGTGCTCGCCGACGAATCGCTCATGGAGCTGATGATCCCCATCCTGCGCGCCGACCTTGCCGTCGCCGACACCTACCGCTTCAGCGAGGACCGCCCGTTGAGCTGCCCCATCACAGCCTTCGCGGGCAGCGAGGACGGAGAAGTCGACGTCTCGTCGGTGGCCGGATGGCGGCGCCACACCAGTGCGGGATTCAGCCTGAAGGTGATC
This sequence comes from Streptomyces sp. WMMB 322, assembly GCF_900090145.1. GTDB lineage: Bacteria > Actinomycetota > Actinomycetes > Streptomycetales > Streptomycetaceae > Streptomyces. Next base: position 30,406 of record NZ_FMHI01000021.1, on the reverse strand, counting down.
GAGGGCGACCACTTCTTCCTGCACAACAGGCAGCCGGAGATGCTGCGTCACCTCTCCGAGATCCTCACCGACGACGCGGAGAAGGCACCCGGCTGAAACACGCGCCGGACACGCCGGACGCCGCCGGACACGCCGGGCGCCGCCGAAGACGGCCGGGGGGCTGCCGACGACCGCCGGGTGCCGCGAAGGTGCCGGGTCGGCAGCCTGCTCCTGGCCGGCGTCCAGCACCTGGCCACATCCCACCGCCGGCCGGCCGTTCGCCGACGGCACCCCTCGATCCGCCCGCAGGGATGTGGTTTCGTCGGCACCGTGCAAGGCGCTCCCCCGCACATCGGTCCACGCTTCGATCGGAGACGGCAACCATGTCCTCTGCCACAAGGTCGCCCCGGCGCGCGGGGCTCGCCCTGCGCCGGTGGTCGCCGCGCCGCTGGACCGTGGCCGCCTGTGCGGCCGCCGGCACGGCACTGCTGGTCGGTCTCCCCACCGCCGTCGTGCCGAGCCCGCTGTTCTCACGGGCCGTGCCGGCGCAGTGGTGGAGCTACCCGACGCTGGCGCTGACGGCCGTACTCGGGGGAGTCGTGCTGGCCACGTACGTCCGGGATCCGAAGAACCTCGCGCCCGGTCCAGAGGCGCCCGGTCCACAGGCGCCAGGCTCAGAGTCTCCCGAGCCCGGGGCCCCCGAGCCCGGGGCCCCCGAGCCCGGGGCGGGCCGCCGCCTCGGCTCCGTGGGCGGCGTGCTGTCGTTCGTCGCCGTGGGCTGCCCCGTGTGCAACAAGCTCGTACTGCTCCTGCTCGGCACCTCGGGAGCGCTCAGCTACTGGGCGCCCTTGCAGCCCTTCCTCGCCGTGGCCTCCGTGCTGCTGCTGGCCGAGGCCGCTCTGCGCCGCCTCTCGGCCATGGAGGCGTGCCCGGTCCCGCCGGGGGCCCGGGCGGAGGCCACCGAGGAATCCGTGTCGACGTCCTAGCGGGCGGACCGCTGACGGCGGTATGACGTCCCGCACCAACGCGGTACCGATCGAGGCGAGTCGGGGCGCCGAAGCCGTCCGCCCTGTCGCTGCGGGCCCGGCCCGCGGGCCCCGCGTCCCCGTCCCCCGCGTCCCCCGCGTCCCCGCGGCTCAGCCGGCGCGGGCGGCTGCGCGTGCCGCGTTGAGGGCGGCCACGGCGCCGCCGGCGTCGCCGACGTTGGCGAAGTCGACGGCGACGAAGTTCACGGGACGGCCGCGTTCCGCCCCGCAGCGGCGGGCGCGGTCCATGACGAAGTCCTTCGCGTTGACCTTGCCGGCGTCGAGGCGGCTGCCGCCCGCATCGGTGGTGAAGTGGTTGAGCAGGAACAGCCGTTTGCCGGTGCCTCCGCGGTTGGCTGCGCAGCTCATCTTCGCGGGCTCGGAGAAGTCGTACCGGGTCTCCATTCCGTACTCGTAGAAGCTGCGGTACCAGGGCGCCGGTCCTCCCGACCCCTCCGAGAAGACGACCAGCCGCTTGTTGTCGGCGACCATCTCGCCCAGCGTCGGCCAGGGCGCCTCCGGGTCGCGGTCCGGGGTGAACAGCAGGTCCTGGAGGCCCGCCTTGCGGAAGGCCGAGGCCGTCTGTTCGCCGGAGATGCCGTTCTGGACGATCAGCGTGACCACCTCACCGGGGTGCTGGTCGAGCCAGGTGCGGATCTCGCGCAGCGTGTCGACGAGGGGAAGCGCGCCGGCGCGGCAGACCGCGTGGCACAGCCACGGACCGGGCCGCGAGCGGCCCGTCCGGTCGATGATCTTCGCGACCTTCTCCCGCATGCCGGGCGCGAAGTCGGACAGCTTCAGCCGGTCGGCGACCTGCTCGGAGCGTTCCCACAGGTGGGTGTCGACGAGCAGCGCACGGGCGCCGTCGTCCAGTTGGGTCTTGATGTCGCCGTCCTGGAGCGGACTGATGAACCGGTCGGCCGTCGACGACATCGAGTTGTGCGTGGCCAGATAGGCGGCCTGGTCGTAGCGAAGGTCGCACAGCTCGGCCGACCCGTTGCAGTACGGCTTCTCCGGTCCGCCGGCAGCGGCGGGGGCGAACACGACGCCGAGCACGACCGAGGCGGCGACGGCCGCCGCGGAGATGCCCACCAGACGTGTGCGGGTACGCCGGGTCAGCGCTCTCAGCGTCTTGCGCAGGGCCCGGTGCCGTTCCCGTACGAAGGTGGCGGTCACCAGCAGCGCACCGGCGGCGATGGGAACGGCGGCCGCGGACAGGCCCGCCGCCGTCAGGGTGCTGAGGGCGTTGTGCTGCACGTCCTCGACCAGGCGGGCCAGTGTCGTCGGCCACGTCGCGGGAGGCTGCCAGAGAAGGCCGTCGGCACTCCACCGCACCGCACAGAACGCAGCCGCGGGCACCGCTCCGCCCGCGACGAGGAGCCCGCCGACGGTCCGCAGCCGGCGTGTGTGCCGCGCCGGCGGGCCGGACACCCACAGGAACGCGAGTGCGAGGCTTCCGGCGCCGACGGCGAGCGACTGCGCAGGGCCCTGCGTGAAGCGGGTGACGTCGCGCGCGGACTCCAGTGCGCCCATGTCGAAGTCCGCGTTCCTCAGGTCCCGTACGACGTTCCAGCGGCCGCCGTCGGCCATGCGGAGCAGGTCACGACGGCTCTTCTCCTCGCCGCTGTCGGCCCTGCTGCCGGGAAGATGCGGCCCGGCGGCCGCCAGCGCCGTGCCGGTGTCACCGACCGCGAGCGCCCCCTCGACCTGCGGTCTCAGCGACGCCCGCTCGTCCTCGGGCACCCCGGACAGCAGTGCCGAACTCACCTTCTCCACGGCCCGGTCGCTGAGCTCCACCCTGGGCAGGTCCGCCGGTTTGCGTCCCGCCGCGACGCTGTCGAGGGCCTTGTCGATGCGCGTGAGCGCCGCCGAGACGTCAGCCTCCGGCGCGGCCCGGTTCCCGGAGGTCAGGTCACCCAGGTACACCTGTGCGAGCTTGCCGACGTTCGCCATCACCGGCCGCAGGTTCACCGACACCCCCAGGGTGTCGGAGTCACCGCGGAAGTAGCCGGTCAGCGAGGCGATCTGCTCGTCCGTCAGCTCCCGCACGGTGGCCGGGGGCAGCACCGTCTTCAGGTTGGCCGTCACCACGGGCTCCGGAACGGGCAGCCGGGACAGCAGGCTCCTGGTGACGGGACGCGAGCGCGGGTCGACCAGGACCTCGTCGTACAGCCGCTCGTACGCCCGCTCGTCGTCCAGCACGCCCTGGTAGTAACCGCGCTCCAGCACCGTGGCGCGCAGCGTCGCCGCGCCGACGAGTACCGTCACGCACACGACCGCCATGAGGCACGCCAGCACACGTACGGGCCTCACCCATCGCGCGTGCCGCCACGCCGCGGGGTGAGCACCGTGCAGAAACGTGCTGCGCACAGCGGGACTGCGCACAGCGCCTGGCGCGGCCATCGTCCGCCCTCCAGCTCTCCGGGTCCGGCGAGTGAGAAGCCCCCTGGTGAAAGAGCTCCGGCCGGGCCGTGTGCCCGAAGGCGCCCGGACTCATGCGGCTTGCCCTCCGGCGGCGCAATCGCGCGCGGGGACCGGGCTTCTCCGCGCCCGGCCCCGGCGCCCGGCCCGCGCGCCCCGGCCGGCTTCCGGCGTCCCAGGAGTCACCCGGGACGGGCGGGTGTCACTCTCCGGGGGCCGCGAAGGGCCGGCCCCTCAGCGCCCGGACCGGTCGAACAGCGAATCGACCTCGGCGAACTCCAGCGCGCCCGCGCAGTCTTCGAAGGTTCCCGCGAGGATTCCGGCGGCGGCCCGCCGCAGCGCGCCGTGCGCGACCTGCGCGAGGGTCGCGCCGACGCTGATCCGCCGTACGCCCGCGGCGGCGAGTTCGGCGATGTCCGGGCCACCGGGCACGGCCATCGCGTTGACCGGCATGGGCAGTTCGTGCGCCAGGGCCTTCAGCGAGGCCGCATCGAGCAGGCCCGGCACGAACAGGCAGTCGGCGCCGGCCCCGGCGTATGCCAGACCTCGTCGGAGCACCTCGTCCAGCCGCCCTTCCGGGGCGCCGATCTCGGCGAGGAAGACGTCCGTCCGGGCGTTGACCACGAGGTCGGGCACCGCACCGGCGGCCGCCGCCCGACGGGCGGCAGTGATCCGCCGCGCCTGGGCTCCGGGGTCGAACAGGGGGCCGCCCGGCGCCCGCGAGTCCTCCAGGTTGATGCCGGCGGCGCCGGCTTCGATCACGGCCTCCACCGTTGTCCTTACGTCCCCGGGCGCGGGTCCGTACCCGCCCTCCACGTCGGCCGTCACGGGGACGTCGACCGCGGCGACGATCCGGCGAAGTGCCTCGGCCATCTCCTGGCGCGTCAGGTGCTGGCCGTCCGGGCGGCCCAGCGACCAGGCGATACCGCCACTCGTGGTCGCGACGGCCCGTGCTCCCGCGCCGGCGATCAACGCCGCACCGGCGGCGTCCCAGGCGTTGGGGAGCACGAGCGCCTCGCCGTCCTGCACGTCGTGCAGCGAGCGCAGCAGCCGGGCCTTGTCGTTCAGTGTCCGCCGATCGGGCATCGCGGTTCCTCGTCTTCTCCGGGGGTCTTCAACTGCGGATATCTCAACTGCGAGGCGGGGCAGCGGTGTTGGCGGTGTTGGCGGTAGGTGTTGCCGGTCTCGGTGGACGTCGTCAGACAGCGACGGCACGCCGGTGCACTGCCGGACTGCCGGTGCTGCCGGGCACGGCCTCGCGCTGAGGCACCAGTCTTGAGCCTGAGCCGCCCTCGAACCGGCGGAAAACGGACGCGATGGCCCAGGCTCCACGGGGTACGAGGACGGACCGGCACCGGGGCAGCCCATCACCAGGACGGGGCGGGGCGGGACGGGACGGGACGGCACCGGCCCCGCCTTCAGCAATCCGGAATCCGCAGGGCGGCGCGCCCTCGGGCATTCGGCGCACTCCGCCGTGCTCCGCCCGCCAGGTCTGCTTAGCGTTTCGACGTCAGCACCCGGAGCAGCCGAGCAGGAGGCCCCATGCCGTCCGTCCCCGTGCGCACCCTGGGGGCCTTCGCCCTGGTGTCGGCGCTGACCGTACTGCCCGCCGGTACGGCGCAGGCCGGCGGTGACAGGACCAGGGCCGTGCCCTGCCACGACAACGCCGCCCTGATCGCAGCGGTGCAGGAGGCCAACGCGGCGGGTTCGGGAACCATCAGCCTCGCCAAGGGGTGCACGTACCGGCTGAGCCGGGTCTTCCCGGGAAACTACGGCGACAACGCGCTGCCCGGCATCACCGGCCGCATCACCGTCGAGGGCAACGGCGCGGTGCTCGCACGTGCCGGTTCGGCGCCCGACATGCGCATCGTCGAGGTCGCCGGCGGCGGCTCGCTCACCCTGAAGGACGTCACGCTGCGCAACGGCAGGCTGAGCCCCGGATTCTCCTTCGGGGGAAATGCCTTCGTGGGGGCGCCCAGTGCCCGTCTTGAACTGGTGCGCAGCGAGGTCACCCGCGGCTTCGCACGGTGGGGCGGCGGCATTCTCAACGACGGGCCGCTGACGGTGCGTTCCAGCAGGATCACGCACAACTCGACCAGCAGCGGCGGGGGCGGCATCTGGAACCGGTGGACCCTGAACATGACGGGCAGCAGGGTGGCCGGCAACGCGGGTACGGAGGTCGGCGGCATCGTGACCGGCGGTTCCACCCCGGCACCCACGGCCACGGCCACCGTCCGGCGGAGCACCGTGGCGGGCAACCGCGGGACCGGGGTAGGGGTCGACGTCAACATGACGACCCATCTGATCGACAGCGTGGTGACACGCAACAGAGGGGACGAGGCGCTCGCAGGAGGCGGCGTGTACAACGAGGGTTCGACGACGCTGACGGGAACCCGCGTCTCGCGCAACCACTCCGCGAGCGACGGCGGGGGCATCTTCAACAAGAAGTCTCTGCTGCTCAGAAAGTCCGCGGTGGTGGAGAACGTCGCCGAGCGGTCCGGAGGCGGCATTTTCAACGCGCCGCCCGGGGAGGTCTCGCTGTGGCGCAGCGTCGTCAAGGGCAACCGTCCCGACAACTGCGTCCCGCCGAGCGCGTGTTCCGGGCGGCCGAAGCCGGATCGGCCCGCGGAATCCCAGCCCGCGGAACCCCAGCGGCCCGGGAAGTTGGGGCATGCCGGGCAGCCCAGGCCGTCCGAGCACTTCAAGCAGGGCTGAGGGCAGCCCTTCGTGAGCAGCGGGGCAGTCGTTCCCGCTTCCCGCTTCCTTAAATGTGAGTTAAGCCCTCCCCGTCGCCGCTCCCAACGTGCCGATTGTCCGGTTCCCGCTCGCTAGCTTGTCGGGTGGGCAGGAGACCGGACGTCCGGCAGGCAGAAGGAGGCAGCCCGGCGATGACCGAGCGCGTGGAGGCGCAGGCTTCCCCGAGGACCGGCGCAGGGAAGCATGCGGCAACCGCATTGATCGCGGCGGCAGTTGCCGCGTCGTTGCTCGCCGGCTGTTCGAGCGGGGAGACCACCGACCCCGGACCCACCGGCCCGCCGCCGGCGACGCCTTCGCAGACCGAGGACCCGCTGCCGGACGCCGGTGACTTCGCGCCGTACGTCGACACCTCCCTCAAGCCCTCATACGACCTTCTCGAGAGGGCGGGGAAGACCGGCGTGAAGGAGTACAACCTCGCGTTCGTCTCCCCGGGAGGCGGCTGCGTGCCCAAGTGGGGCGGCAGGCAGCGGCTGGAGGACAACCCCGTGGCCGCGCAGGTGAAACAGTTGCGCGACGAGGGCGGCGACGTTCGGGTCTCCTTCGGTGGTCAGAGCGGCAACGAACTCGCCCGGGTCTGCGGCTCGGTGGACGAACTGACGAGCGCCTACACCGAGGTCATCGACGCATACGGCCTGACGAAGCTCGACTTCGACCTCGAAGGCCCGGCGCTGACTGACAAGAAGGCGAACGAGCTTCGCAGCCGGGCCATCGTGCGTCTCCAGCGGCAGCGTCCGAACCTCAATGTCTCCTTCACCTTGCCCGTGATGCCTTCGGGTCTGAACCGGGACGCCCGTGCCGTGCTGGAGAACGCGCAGAAGAACGGCGCGCGCGTGAACCGCGTGAACATCATGGCCATGGACTACGGCACGTACTACGACGGAGACATGGGCGAATACGCCGTCAAGGCAGCCACCGCCGCCCACAAGCAGATCCGGCCCGCCCTCGGGATCAGGGACGAGGAGGAGGCCTGGGACGCTCTCTCCATCACCCCGATGATCGGTGTGAACGACGTCAAGGGCGAGGTGTTCCGCCCCGAAGACGCCGCGGAACTGAGGAAGTTTGCGGACAGGAAGAAGCTGGGCGGTCTGTCCATGTGGTCCGCCACCCGCGACAAGCCCTGCCCGGGTGGCCCGAACTCCAAGGCACAGGCGACCTGTTCGGGGATCGGGAAGAAGGCGGACGCGTTCATGAGGGCGTTGAAGGACTGAACCCGGGCGACGGTGATGGCGAACGCCGTGGCGTGGCGCCTGCCGCGCAGGGCCGGGGCGCCGCATCCGCGGCACCCCGGCACCAGGGCGCACGCCCCGCGAGGATCCGCCGGACAGGCCCTGGTCCGCACGTCAGCAGCGGGCGGGCTTCTTCCAGGAGCACTCCGGGCCGACGACGAGGGGCCCCGCCGGGCGCCGGTCCTCACCCGTGCCCTCAGCGCCCTTCGGGCGGGCCTTCTTCCCGGCCCCGGCCCCGCTGCCGGTTTCGCGGCCGTCGGAGGCCAGGGCCACCACGATCGCGTCCTCGATGTCCTTCACCGAACCGGCGAGGTAGTTGTTGAGGACGATGCTGTAGGCGAGCTCACGGCCGTCCGCGTCGGTGACGTAGCCCGACAGCGCCGAAGCTCCCGTCAGCGAACCCGTCTTGGCGTGTGCGTTGCCCTCGGCCGGGGTGTCGCACATGCGTGAGCGCAGCGTGCCGCCCGTCATGCGGTCCCCGGCGCAGGCGACGGGCAGGGCGTCGTACCACTGCTTGAACCACGGCTTCTTGCGCACGGAATGGAGAAGGGTGGCGATGTGGCGTGCGGAGACGTTGTTCATACGGGACAGTCCCGAGCCGTCGACCTGCCGCAGCGTGCCCGCGTCCACGTCCTGCTTCTCCAGGAAGTCCCGTACCGCCTTCAGGCCCGCGCTCCACGTGCCCTTGCCCGCCGTCTCGTCGCCCATGGTCTTGGTGAGGACCTCGGCGTGGTTGTTGTTGGAGAGCTTCATGAACGGGACGCTGATCTTCGCCAGGGGCATCGACGTGTGCCTGGCGACGCGCTCGGCGCCGTCCGGTGTGGCCCTGCCCGGTTCCGTCTTCCCCGAGACCCGCACGCCGTGCCGCTTCAGCGCGTCGGCGAAGACGGAGGCCGCGTAGCCGGTGGGCTCCCACACGCTCGTCCACGACTCGTCCGGGTCCGCGCCGGCCGGGATGCCGCCGCTCACGGTGAGGGTGTTGCCGCCGTGTTCGCGCTCGACGGTGATCGTATTCTTTCCGCCCCGGTCGACCGTGGTGGCGGTGACGTCGACGTCGACGTAGCTGTTGGACGGCGTGACCTTCACCTTGGGCTTCTCACCCGTCGACGAGCCCGGCACGATCTCCAGGTGGACGCTGCCGGTGTCGTAGTCGGTGTCGGGCGCGAGGCTCAGCGCGGAGATCTGTGAGGAGTAGTACGCCGACTCGTCGTCGGCCGCCCACGAGCGTCCGAGCCGCTGAGAGTCGAACCGGGTGTCGTCCGCGACGAGTTCGCCCGTCACCGTTTTGATCCCGGCAGCGGCGACGTCGGCCGCGAGCGCGTCGTAGTCCTCGGCGAGCAGCGTCGGGTCTCCGGTGCCGCGCACGTACAGGTCGCCGTCGAGCCGCCCGCCGTGCCGGTCGCCGTGGGCGAGCACGTCGGTGCGGTAGCGGTAGTCCGGGCCCAGGACGTCCATAGCGGCGGCGGAGGTCAGCAGCTTGGTGTTGGAAGCGGGCATCAGCCGCTTGCCGGGGTTGCGTTCGTACAGTGTCCGGCCGCTGTCCGCGTCGCTGATCACGATGCTCGTCGCCGCTCCCTTCAGCCGCTCGGCGGTGAGAATCCGCTCGACGGCCTTCTGCCACGAGGGCTCGGGTGCGGGCGCGGTGGTGCGCGCCCCGGCGGAGCCGCCCGTGCCGAGGGCGAGGGCGACGCCCGCGGTCACGGCGACGACCTTCCTGCGCGTGCGGGACCAGGAGACCGGCCGCGACGGTGTGTCCGTGCCCGGCGCCGGGTGGGGGGAACGGGCACCCCCGTGAAATGTGAGTCGCGTCATGACGTGAGCCTGCCAGTCGGTGGGAGGACTGGCGAGGTCCCGCGCGGACGAGGCCGCGTCCCGCAGACCGGGAAGCTGCCACGTGCCAGGATCGGCACATGCTGAGAATCGGGTCCGTCGTCCTGGGCGTCTCGGACGTACGGCGCGCAGTCACGTTCTGGACGCAGGCCCTCGGGTACGTCCCGCGCGACGAGGTCGAGGAGACATGGGCGGTCCTCGTTCCCGCGCACGGACCGGGGGCACAGCTCTCGCTCGGCCTCAGCGAGACGCCCGTCCAGCAGTATCCGAGGGTCCACCTGGACCTCTACGCGGGGGACAAGGACGACCAGGCAGCAGAGGTCGAGCGACTGGTCTCCCTGGGGGCGCAGCGCGTGGACTGGGACCTGTACCCGGACGACGCCGACTTCGTCGTTCTTGCCGACCCCGACGGCAACCGGTTCTGCGTCATCGACACCGGCGGTCACTGAAGGGGCGGCCGGTCGCGGCAGGCGCCTGTGGCGAGCGGGCCGTCGTGGCGTTTCCACATGCCCGGACGGCGGCTCTCACCACGTGCCCCACGTCCACGGCTCCCGCTCGATCTCCGCCCAGACGGTCTTCCCCACGGGGTGACGGGGCGACGTGCCCCAGCGGGTGGCCAGGATGTCAACGAGGAGCAGTCCGCGGCCGGATTCGTCGTCCGGCCCGGGGTGGACGGGACGGGCGGGCGGAGGCTCCGGATCGGCGTCCGAGACCTCGATGCGGACGGCGCCCGTCTCCGGGTCGAGAGCGAGGCGGAGCGCGAAGTCGCGCCCCGGGACGCGGCCGTGACGGACGGCGTTGGCGGTGAGCTCACCGACCAGCAGCGCCACGCTGCACGAGATGTCGGACGCGGGCGGGCAGCCCCACTGGTCCATCCGCTTCACGGCGAGCCGCCGCGCGAGACGCGCTCCCCGGGGCGAGGACGCGAACTGCATGGCGAACGTGCTCAGTTGAGCCGAGTCCGGTTCCGGGGCGGGGTGAGGGGCGGGCCGGGGTTCCCGTTCGGGGTCCGGCTGTTCGTTGGTCGTCGCGTGGAGCACGGTGCGTCATCCCGATTCGGTTCATGATTCGTGACTTTCCGTACTCAAGCATCGTCGGGCGGGACTATCCTCAAAAGGTGCCGAAGGCTTACAACGGTGGTCGTAAGGAACGGAAGTAAGGCCGTGGCCAACGAAATCGATCCCTCCTCGTCCATGGCCGCGCTCTTCGGCTCGCGGGTGCGCAAGCTGCGTATGGCCGCGGGCATGACGCAGGCGGAACTGGGCCGCAGAACGCACGTGGTCAGCACGCGCATCACGCAGATCGAGCGCGCCTCCGGTGCGAAGCCGACGCTGGAACTGGCCCGCGCGCTCGACAACGCCCTCAATGCGGACGGGTTGTTGGTCGACCTGTGGCCGTATGTCCACCGTGAGACGTTCCCGGACTGGTCCCGCGCCTTCATGGCGTACTCGGCCCGGGCGGTGAACATCGGCCAGTACGCGGCGCATGTGGTGCCGGGTCTGCTGCAGACGCGGGAGTACGCGCGGGCCGTGCTGAGCGTCGGCCGGTCGCTGCGCGGCGAGGAGCACTTGGAGGAACGGCTCTCCGCGCGAATGGAGCGTCAGGAGCGGCTCGACTCGTCCGACCGCCCCGAGGTCTGGGCAGTCCTCGACGAGGCGGTACTGAGGCGCCCGGTCGGCGGACGGGCAGTCATGGGAGCCCAGTTGGACAGGCTGCTGGAGGTCGCCGAGAGCCCTTGGGTGACGGTTCAGGTGCTGCCGTTCGACCATGGCGAGCACGACTCGATGGGCGGATCGATGACGGTTCTGACCCTGCCGGAGGAGGCGGAGGCCGTCTATCTCGAGGGCTCCGACTACGGCCAACTCATCGAGGAATCGGCCGGGGTCAAACGGTACTCGGCGATTTATGACCGCTTGCGGGCCATGGCCCTGCCCCCCAAGATGTCGCTCGACACCATTCGCTGCGTGATGGAGGGCTACCACCGTGGAGTCAGTGTCCCGTCCGGGGTTCGGCGGCGCCGTGTGGCGCAGGAGCAGTTACAGCAATCAGGAGGGTGGCGACTGCGTGGAGGTGGCGGACGGCCTTCCCGGCGTGGTGCCCGTCCGTGACAGCAAGGTTCCCGGCGGCCCGACCGTCGTCGTTCCGGCGGTGTCCTGGAGGGTCTTCGTCGACGGCGTGAAGGCGGACCGCCGCTTCTGAGGCGGCGGCGTTCGCTGCGTGATGGAGGGCTACCACCGTGGAGTCTGTGTCCCGTCCGGGGTTCGGCGGCGCCGTGTGGCGCAGGAGCAGTTACAGCAATCAGGAGGGTGGCAACTGCGTGGAGGTGGCGGACGGCCTTCCCGGCGTGGTGGCCGTCCGTGACAGCAAGGTTTCCGGCAGCCCGGTGGTCGTCGTTCCGGCGGGTTCCTGGAGGGTCTTCGTCGGCGGCGTGAGAGTGGATCGCCGCTTCTGAGGCGGCGCAACTCCCGACGCGAGAAGGGAGCCGCACGCGCACTCGTCCAGGAGTTGGCACCTGCGGCGCAACTTCCGTGCACCGTCGTGCCGAGGGGCGGCCCGTGGCGCCGAAGCGCCGGTGGGCGGGGCGTCCTTGTGGAAAGCTCAAGGTCGTGACCTCCGCGAAGATCGAGATGCACGTACATCTGGAAGGTTCGGTCCGCCCGGCGACGCTGCTGGAGATCGCCCGCCGCAACGGCGAGTCACTGCCGGCCGACACGGTCGGCGGTCTGGAGGAGCTCTACCGCTTCACCGACTTCCGCCATTTCATCGACGTGTGGATCATGACGACCAACTGCCTGCGGACGGCTGACGACTTCCGGCAGGTGGTCGTCGACTACGCGCAGCAGGCCCGGAGCCACGGCGCGGTCTACCTTGAGGCGATCTTCTCTCCGGCCGAGCGCGTGGAGGCTCACGGCATCGGCTGGGACGAGATCTACACGGGCTACTGCGAAGGAGCCGTCGAGGCGCAGGAGCGGTTCGGGCTGACGGTGCGGTTCACGCCGGACCTCTACCGGGGCTGTCCGGTGGAGCTGGCGGAGAAGTGCGCCAGTGTGTCGGTGCGTTACCGGGACCGGGGCGTGGTGGGCCTGGGAATCGGAGGCTATGAGCTGCAAGGCCCTCTGGAGCCGTATCGGAGGGCTGTGAGGATCGCACAGGACGGCGGACTCGCCTTCGTGCCGCACGCGGGAGAAGCAGCCGGCGTGGAGTCGGTCCGGGAAGCCCTCGGACTCGGCGCCGTAAGACTGCGTCACGGCATCCGCGCCGCCGACGACTCCGCGCTGGTCGCCGAGTTGGCGGACCGGGCCGTGGTGCTCGATGTCTGTCCGACGTCGAACCTGCGCACCGGAGTCGTCGAACGGCTCTCCGCGCACCCGCTGCCCCGGCTGCGGGAGGCGGGGGTTCTGTGCTCGGTCGGCACCGACGATCCGGCCATGTTCGGCACCGACCTGAACCGCGAGTACGAGTTGGCGGAGCGGCTGGGGCTCCCGGCCGGGGACGCGTACGCCGCCGGTCTTGCGGGCGCCCTGTGTGAGGAGGAAGTCCTCAAGCGCCTCGCGGACATTGCGGATCGCGGCGCCGGCCAGTACCGGAGCGGCCCCGGCTAGGGCCTGTCCGGCGGATCTTCGCGGGCTCGCGACTCCCGGCACCGCACCTCGCTGCGTTGTCGGGATCGCCCGAATACGCCCAGTATGAGGACGACCCTCCGCCTTGCGATGCGTCCCCTCGCTCTCGCGGGGGAGGCCCCATGCGCCGGACGCCGCTCGCTGATCCACGAAGATCCGCCGGACAGCCCCTAGTGCCGGCCGCCGCCTCCGTGGGGCCCTCCACCGTGGGGTCCGCCGCCGCCCTTGTGGCCCCCGCCTCCGTGGGGAGCTCCGCCCTTGGGGCCGCTGCCGCTGTCTTTGCCGCCTCCGTGGTCGGCGGCCTCACGCTGGTCCTTGCCGTCGTCGCCGTCGTCCTGGCCGCCTCCGAAGAGGAAGCCCAGCAGGCCGCCCAACAGGCCGCCGTCGTCGTCCTCGTCCTGGCCGCCGCCTCCCTGCGAGCCCCCGGCGTCCGACGCGCCGCCGTCCCCGGTGTCGCCGCCCGCGTCGCCGTCGTCACCGCCGCCCGGGTCGCCGGTGGAGCCGCCCTGCGCGGCGCCGCCCGCGTCGTCCCCCGAAGGCGAGGGCGCCGGCTCCCCGTCGTCCGACGGGGGAGGCTGCGAGCCGGGGTGCTCCTCCTGCTCCTCGCCCGCGGGCCGCATGCCCTCGTCGTCCATGGCCGGTGGGGGGTTGCCCGCCTGCGGCTGCTCGGGGGCGCCTTGCCCGTCGGAGCGTTCCGCCGCCTCCCGCGCGACGATGTCGGGGTCGGGTGAGACCGAAACGGCGGGCCTGCCGCCTCCCTGTACCGACGAGCCCGAATTCATCGCGTCCACGCTGAAAGCGACCGTCCCGAGCGCGACGGCCGCGGCCACACCCACGGCGACACCCGTGCCGCGCCGGTCCAGGGACCTGCGGGCGCGCTCGAAGGACCGTCCTGCGGCGCCCCGTTCGAGCTGTCGGGACGAGGCCTTCAGGCGGGGCCGGAACGCCTGGAAGGCCGAGACGTCGTTGCGGCCCGTGGCCGCGGGCGGGCACGAACACGACGACGTGCCGTCGAGCTGGATTCTCGCTCCACACTTGGAGCACTTCAGTGCTGCCATCGTCGGCCCCCTCGACGGAATCACGACGCGTTCCCTCGTTTTTTGCCACCCGGACGCCGACTGGGGCGCACAGTTGGCAGGTCATCGTCAAACCTATCCAGGGCTCAGGGACGTATGCGGTAGTTGTCAACTTGCGAGCGGTCTGGTTTCAACCCCGCCCGAGCGGTCCCGGGGCAGATCCCGGACGTCCCGGGGCAGATCCCGGACGGTGCCGGCCCGGCGGGGCGGCGTGCCGGAACCGCCCCCCGGAGCTCGCCTGTGCCTCCTCCGGCGTTCGGTCCGCTGTGCTTCGGCGGCCCTCGGCCCCGCTCAGCTCAGCTCAGCGCAGGAAGTCCGCCAGGCCCTCCAGCAGCCGGTCCACGTCCTCCGTGTCGTTGTACGGGGCCAGGCCCACCCGCAGCCCTCCGGCGTCGCCGAGGCCCAGGTGGCGGGAGGCCTCGATCGCGTAGAAGGAACCGGACGGGGCGTTGATGCCGCGCTCAGCCAAGTGACGTGCTGCGTCAGGGGTGTTGTGGCCGTCGTCGAAGGTCAGCAGCAGCGTGGGCGTGCGCAGGGCGGCACGCGAGTGGCTGCGGACGGCGGGGAGTTCCGCGAGGCCGCTCTCGAGCCGCTGCAGCAGCGCGTCCTCGTGCTTCTCCAGCATCGAGTAGGCGGCGACGAGTTGCTCCCTGCGGTCCCGTTCGGGGTGCGCTCCGGGGTGCGCGAGCACGTCGACGGCGGCGCGCGCTCCCGCGAGGAGTTCGTAGGGCAGAGTGCCGAACTCGAAGCGTTCCGGGACGGCGTCGGTGGAGGGCAGCAGCTTGTCCGGGGCGAGCGTCTCCAGCAGCTCCGGGCGGGCGGCGAGTACCCCCATGTGCGGGCCGAGGAACTTGTAGGGGGAGCAGGCGAAGAAGTCGGCGCCCAGCGCCTCCAGATCGATGAGTGAGTGCGCGGTGAGGTGGACGCCGTCGGCGTAGACCAGGGCGCCCGCGTCGTGGGCCAGCCGGGAGATCTCCGGGACCGGCGGACGCGTCCCGATCAGGTTCGAGGCACTGGTGACGGCGACGAGCCGGGTGCGGCCGGAGAGGACGGCGCCGACGGCGTCCGCCGTCAACTCACCGGTCCCAGGGTCGAATTCGGCCCACCGCACGGTGGCACCCGCCTGCTCGGCGGCCTGTACCCACGGGCGGACGTTGGAGTCGTGATCCAGGCGTGTGACCACCACCTCGTCGCCCGGGGACCAGGACTTCGCGAGCGTGCGCGAGAAGTCGTAGGCGAGCTGCGTGGCGCTGCGGCCGAAGACGACACCGCGCGGGTCCGCCCCGAGCAGGTCGCCCAGCGCCTGCCGGGCCTCGGCGACGAGCGTTTCCGCGTTGCGCTCCGCGGGGTTGCCGCGGCCGCGGTTGGACAGCGGTCCGGCGAGCGCTCCCGCGACGGCCTCTATGACCGCGCGGGGCGTCTGCGTGCCGCCCGGCCCGTCGAAGAACGCCGTTCCGGTCGCGAGGGCGGGGAACTGCGCGCGGAAGAGGTCGATGTCGAAGGGCATGCGGGCTCCGGCAGGGAGAGGCGTTCGGTCGGGCGACGGCAGCCATGATCAGGCGTGACGGCCGGTTTGGCCAGAGCGTGGCTCGCCCATGGCACCGGCCGGTCAGTGTGTCAGCCACCGGCCGCGGAGTCTCAGCCGGTGCGAGGGTCCGTGGTGAGCCGCAGTCCGTGCGGCCCGGTCGTGCCCGCCTCGCCCGCCGACTCTGCCGGTCGTCCTGTGTTCGCGGGCGGGCGCATGGAACGGACCGTCTCCTGCCAGGACGAATAGTCCTCCTCGGAGAGCAGGGCGGCGTTGCCGCTGCGGGAGGTGATGTGCACGGGAGAACGGTCGTCGTTGACCTGCTCGATCAGTCGGAGAAGGCTCTTGCGGGCCTCGCCTGCGGTGATGGACATGGTCACTTCCTTCCTGGTCGTCAGGACAAGCAGCAGTGGCGCCGGGTCCGATATTCCGGTCATGCCGGGTCTCCGGTCCGGCTCCGAGTATGAACACCCGCCGTCGGCCTCCCTTCCCGTGCGGGGGCGGGTGGACGGGGAAGCGACGGGACCGGATATCTTGATGTCGAGACGATGTAGACGTGGAGCACGTGGAGCGGAGTACCGGTGACTGACTCGACCATCATCTATACGGACACCGACGAGGCCCCGGCCCTGGCGACGTATTCGTTCCTGCCTGTGGTCAGGGCGTACGCCTCGACGGCGGGGGTCGGTGTCGAGAGCCGCGACATCTCCCTGGCCGGGCGCATCCTGGCCCAGTTCCCCGAGCGTCTGGAGCCCGGGCAGCGCGTGGAGGACGCCCTCGGCAACCTCGGCGAGCTGGCCAGGACGTCCGAGGCCAACATCATCAAGCTGCCGAACATCTCGGCCTCCATCCCGCAGCTGAAGGCGGCCGTCGCCGAGCTTCAGGAGAAGGGCTTCGCGCTGCCGGACTACCCGGACGAGCCGAAGACCGACGAGGAGCGCGACATCCGCGCCCGCTACGACAAGGTCAAGGGCAGCGCCGTCAACCCGGTGCTCCGCGAGGGCAACTCGGACCGCCGCGCACCGGCGTCGGTGAAGAACTACGCCCGGTCCAACCCGCACCGCATGGGCGCCTGGTCGCCGGATTCGAAGACGAACGTCGCGCACATGGACGGCGACGACTTCCGCTCCACCGAGAAGTCCGTGATCGTCCCCGCCGACGGCTCCCTGCGCATCGAACTGGCCGCCGACGACGGCAGCACCACGGTCCTGCGCGAGTCGATCCCCGTGCTCGCCGGTGAGATCGTCGACGCCTCCGTGATGCGCGTCGCCGCGCTCCGTGAGTTCCTCACGGCACAGGTCGCACGCGCCAAGGCCGAGGGCGTGCTGTTCTCGGTGCACCTGAAGGCCACGATGATGAAGGTCTCGGACCCGATCATCTTCGGCCACGTCGTCCGCGCGTTCTTCCCGAAGACGTTCGCGGAATACGGCAGGACCCTCGCCGGGGCCGGACTGACCCCGAACGACGGACTGGGCGGCATCTTCAAGGGCCTGGAGTCCCTGCCCGACGGCGCGAAGATCAAGGAGTCCTTCGAGGCGGAGCTCGCCGAGGGCCCCGACCTGGCGATGGTCGACTCCCACCGCGGCATCAGCAACCTGCACGTGCCGAGCGACGTCATCGTCGACGCCTCGATGCCGGCCATGATCCGCACCTCGGGCCACATGTGGAACAAGGACGACGAGGAGCAGGACACCCTCGCCGTCATCCCCGACAGCAGCTACGCCGGCATCTACCAGGCCGTGATCGACGACTGCCGCGCCAACGGCCAGTACGACCCGGCCACGATGGGCTCCGTGCCCAACGTCGGGCTGATGGCGCAGAAGGCCGAGGAGTACGGCAGCCACGACAAGACCTTCGAGATCCCCGCCGCCGGCACCGTGCGGGTCCTCGACGGCGACGGCAACGCCGTCATGGAGCAGGCCGTCGGCACCGGCGACATCTTCCGCATGTGCCAGACCAAGGACGTCCCCGTCCAGGACTGGGTCAAGCTCGCCGTCACCCGTGCCCGCGCGACCGGCGACCCCGCGGTGTTCTGGCTGGACAAGGACCGTGCGCACGACGCGAACCTCATCGCGAAGGTCGAGCAGTACCTGCCGCAGCACGACACCGAGGGTCTGCGCATCGAGATCATGAAGCCGGTCGAGGCGATCGCCTTCTCGCTGGAGCGCATCCGCCGCGGCGAGAACACGATCTCGGTCACCGGCAACGTGCTGCGCGACTACCTCACCGACCTGTTCCCCATCCTGGAGCTGGGCACCAGCGCCAAGATGCTGTCGGTCGTGCCGCTCATCAACGGCGGCGGGCTCTTCGAGACCGGCGCCGGCGGCTCGGCACCCAAGCACGTGCAGCAGCTCGTCAAGGAGAACTACCTGCGCTGGGACAGCCTCGGCGAGTTCCTGGCACTCGCGGTCAGCTTCGAGCACCTCGCGCAGAAGACGGGCAACGCGCGCGCCCAGATCCTCGCCGACACCCTCGACCGTGCGACGGCGACCTTCCTGCACGAGAACAAGTCACCGACGCGCAGGCTCGGCGGCCTCGACAACCGCGGCAGCCACTTCTACCTGGCCCTTTACTGGGCGCAGGAGCTGGCCCGGCAGACCGAGGACGCCCAGCTCGCCGAGGCCTTCGCGGACCTCGCGCGCACCCTGGGCGAGCAGGAGCAGGCCATCGTCGACGAACTGATCGCGGTGCAGGGGTCGCCCGCGGACATCGGCGGCTACTACTGGCCGGACGCGGCGAAGGCGTCCGCCGTCATGCGTCCCTCGAAGATCTTCAACGAGGCCCTCGCGTCGCTCGGCTGAGCCATCGCCCGGCTGAGCCGGAGCCCCGCGCCTCGCGGACGCAGAACCTGTGGGCCGTGCCCTCCCGGACCGGGAGGGCACGGCCCACAGGCGTGCGCGGCATGCACCGCGCCGGCCGGAGCCGGACACCGGCCGGTAGCGAACACCGGTGCGCGAGGCGGCGGTTGACGAACGTGGCCGCGGCAGGGGCGGTCGCCTCGCGGTGCGTCGTCCGGCCTTCGTCCGGCCCGGTCACGGAAGGGCCGGATTCCAGCGGCGCGGGGTGCGCCGTCGCTACGCTTCCGGTATGGCCCCTTCCGCCGGTTCAGTTCCTTCCGCCGGTTCAGCCGGTTCCCCGGATTCGGCGAGTTCCGCCGCATCGGGCGGTTCCGCGCGCCCGGCCGTGCACACGTACTGGGAGACCACCGGTGCGACGATGGCGTTCACGCACCCGCTCGACCACGCGCTGCTGGAGCGGTATGTGCCGCGCGACGCCCGGATCCTCGACTACGGCTGCGGCTACGGGCGGCTGACCGCGCAGCTGGAGGAACTCGGCTACCGCGACGTGCAGGGCGTGGACCCTTCCGCGGCGATGATCGAGCGCGGAGCACGCGAACATCCGGGCCTGACGCTGACCCGGCAGACCGCGCTGCCGCTGCCGTTCGCCGCCGGCTCCTTCGACGCGGCCCTGCTGTTCGTGGTGCTCGGCGTCGTCCCGGGCGACGCCGACCAGAACGCGCTCGTCTGCGAACTCGCCCGGCTGATCAGGCCGGGCGGCGTGCTCTACCTCAGCGATGTGCCGCTCCAGGACGACGAACGCCATTCGCGGCGCTACGAGGAGGCCGTCGCCGCGGCCCCGTACCGCGCCTACGGCACGTTCTCCACGCCCGACGGAGGACTCTTCCGGCACCACCGCCCCGAGCAACTGCGGGCGCTGCTTGCCGGCAACGGCTTCACCGTCGAGGAGGAGCGCACGGGGACGACGGCCACGCTCCACGGGCACACCACGCGCAACGTCCAGCTCGTCGCCCGGCGGGACGCCCCCGCCGGGTAGGCCGAACGGCCGACGTTCCGTGGGCCGTTGGGCGTCGGATCAGCGGAACGCCGCCTCGCCGGTGAGCGCCTGGCCGATCACCAGCTGGTGCACCTCGGAGGTGCCCTCGTAAGTGAGCACGGACTCCAGGTTGTTGGCGTGCCGCATGACCGGGTACTCCAGGGTGATCCCGGCGGCGCCCAGCATCGTGCGGCACTCGCGTGCGATGCCGATCGCCTCGCGGACGTTGTTGAGCTTGCCGAGGCTGACCTGTTCCGGGCGGAGTGTGCCGGCGTCCTTGAGGCTGCCCAGATGCAGCGCCAGCAGCATTCCCTTGCCCAACTCCAGTGACATGTCGGCGAGTTTGGCCTGTGAGAGCTGGTAGGCGGCCAGCGGCTTGTCGAAGATCTCCCGCTGGCGGGCGTAGCCGAGGGCGGTCTCCAGACAGTCGCGCGCGGCGCCGAGTGCGCCGAAGACGATGCCGTAGCGCGCCTCGTTGAGGCAGGAGAGTGGACCGGAGAGGCCGACGGCGTCGGGCAGCACCGCCGATTCCGGCAACCGGACGCCGTCCAGGACGAGTTCGGACGTCACCGACGCGCGCAGCGACATCTTCTTCTTGATCTCGGGCGCCGAGAATCCGGGAGTGTCCGCCGGCACGACGAATCCGCGGACCTTGTTCCCGGGGTCGTCCGTCTTCGCCCACACCACGGCGACGTCGGCGACGGAACCGTTCGTGATCCACATCTTGGTGCCGTCCAGCACCCAGTCGGAACCGTCGCGCACCGCGCGGGTGCGCATCCCGGCGGGGTTGGAGCCGAAGTCCGGCTCGGTCAGGCCGAAGCAGCCGATGGCGTCGCCGGCCGCCATCGGCGGCAGCCACCGCTGCTTCTGCTCCTCGCTGCCGTACTTCCAGATCGCGAACATGGCGAGGGATCCCTGCACGGAGACCAGGGACCGCAGCCCGGAGTCGCCGGCCTCCAGTTCCATGCACGCCAGCCCGTAGGCGGTGGCGCTGGTGCCCGCGCAGCCGTAGCCGTCCAGATGCATGCCGAGCACGCCCAACGAGCCCAGTTCCTTGGCCAGTTCGCGCACGGGGACGGAGCCGGTCTCGTACCAGTCGGCGAGCCGGGGCCTGACCTTCTCTTCGACGTACTGCCGCACGGTGTCCCGGATCGCGCGGTCCTCCTCGCCGATCAGGGCCTCGGTGCCGAAGAGTCCGAGCGGGGTCTGGGGTGTCACGGGCGGCACGGCGATCTCCTCATCTGTTTCTAACAGCGTTAGGTTTCTGTCTCCGGGTACGTTAACCTTACGGCGTTAGTTTTCACAAGGAGTCCCGATGCCACGCCCGAAAACGCCGCTGCTCAGCCGGGAGCGGATCCGTGACACCGCGCTGGAACTGATCGACGCCGAGGGCATCGGCGCACTCTCCATGCGCAACCTCGCCCTGAAGCTCGATGTGAAGGCCGCATCGCTCTACAGCCACTACCCCAACAAGGACGCCGTGCTGGACGCAGTGGCCAACCTGCTCACCCGCCAGGTCGACACCTCCGGCTTCGAACGCGGCTGGCGGGAGGGCCTGGAGACGTGGGGCAGGTCGTACCACGCGGCGCTGCGCGGACACCCCAACGCCGCCCCGGTCGTGGCCGCCGGCACCGGCAGGCGCGAGGACTTCCTGGCCATGGCCGACGCCGTGCACGGCGGGCTCGTCAAAGCCGGCTGGCCCCCGCGGCAAGCGACGATGATCGCCGCGTCCGTGAAGTACCTCGTGATCGGGGCCGCCACCACTCCCTTCGCGAGCGGCTTCGCCGATGACACACGGGTCTACTTCGAGCGCTATCCCAACCTCGTGCAGGCACACCTGATCCCGGCCCACGCCGAGGAGATCGACACCGACAGCTTCGAACTCGCCCTGCACAGCCTGCTGGCGGGACTCGAACCGCTGCACGCCTCGCTGACGTCGGCACGCGCCGCGCGGGAGTGACGACCCGACAGCAGGCGGGCGGGCCGTCCCGCGACGGCCCGCCCGCTCCTCGCTTCCCGCCGGACAGTCCTTAGTCGGCCAGCAGCTCCCGCAGTTCACCGACGGCCTCGCGCAGCCTGTCCGCGAAGGTGTGCATCTGGTCCGCCACCGCGAGCGGCGTGCTCAGGTAGAGATTGAAGCGCTCCGGAAGCAGCACATAGGCGACGCCGATGCAGCGGCTGCTCGTCGAACCGAACCCGAAGAACTGGATGTTGGTGGACGGCGCGGAGCTGGTGCTCAGATAGTCCTCCCGCATCCTCAGCCAGCCCGCGCTGCGGTACAGCGAGGGCTGCTCGTGCACACCGAGCTCCGCACCGCGGCGGCGCTGGATCAACTCCAGTTCCCACAGGTGCTGTTCGGGAGCCTCGACGGCCTGGCACTCCTTCGCCCGCGCCACGTGCGCGCTCGCGGCGGCCCGGAAGGCGAGGCGCCGGGTCTCCCTGTCCGCCTCCGGGTCCTCCATCGTGTCGACGAACGCGTACATCTCCGGAGTCACCACGCGCATCGCCTCCGTGCGGCCGTGCTTGTACTGCCGCGTGGCGATCGACTCGTACGTGGCGCCGAGGCGGCCCTTGGCGCGCTTGTGGGCGAGCTGGTAAGCGACCTGCACGAAGGCGTCGGGGGAGACCCCGAGCGACTTGGCGTGGTTGCTTCCGAAGTCACCGAAGGAGACGGTGCGCGTCGCGGTGCTCTGCCCGTACTCCGCGAACTCCGCCGCTGCGGCACGCACTTGCTCCCGCAACGCGTCGTCGGTACGGAACTCCACGGGCCGCACGTCCGGCGCTCCCCGGGTGCGCGCACCGGACTGCTCGGAGTGCACCACCGCCGGAACGGGCAGCAGCGCGTCGACGAAACTCAGGATCGTGGTGCCGTCCAGCTGGCAGTGCTCCACGTTCAGCCCGGCACGGCCGTCCTCGAAGACGACGAACGACACGGCCTTGTCGAACCAGCGGTTGCCGCGGTCCCCGTACAGCAGCTCGTCGCACGCCTCCTGGACCCCGGAGGGCGCGAAGTCCTCCAGGCACACGCAGAACAAGGCGTCCTCGACGGTACGCAGGGACTGCGCGTTGCCCGGATCGCAGTCCAGCAGAGACGCCCGGGCCCTCGCCCACTCCGCACGGGCCATGGTGGTGAGGTGACCCACCGGGGTTCCCCCGGCCGCCCGCTCGGCACCCGCCTTCATCACCTCGCGCAGCCCCGCTTGCAGATCCTCCAGGCTGTGCGGGGCGCCGTCCTCACCGATGACGTCCATCCGGAAGATGTTGCCGCGGAAGAACACCAGGATGTGCCGCTCCCGCGAGGGGCCGGGCCGCTCCGGTGAATAGGGCGTGCGCGAGGTGTCCTGCTCCACGCCCGGGATACGGGTGCTGGAGAAGAGGTACTTCAGCTGCTCCATCGACTGCGGCTTCCCCCGCTGCACCACGGGCGGGATCAGCTCCTCGTCGATCTGCCGCTTGAAGTCGAGCGCACCGGCGACGAGTCCGGCCGCCCGCTCCACCTGCGTCTCGTCCGAATCCCTGAAGAGGAAGAAGAAGTTGGCGTTCAGGGCGATGCGGTCCCGCCGCCCCAGGTAGCGGTAGGGCCAGAAGGTGTCCAGCCAACTGTGCACGCCCTCCGCGGAGTTGTACTCCTCCAGAGCGGCCTGGAGCACCCGCCCCGGCCCCTCCGGGTCGAGAAAGGCCCTCACCTCCGCCTCGGACGCGGCGAGTTCACCCGGCGAGAGCAGCGGCGCGCACCAGGCGAGGAACCTCTCGCAGCTGGCCTCCAGCGTGGGCAGCGGCACGCGCGGCAGGGAGTCCTCCTGCGCGAAGGTGGGGTTGGTCGTCGCGCTTTTGTGACTCGCGCTTCCCTGACTGGTGTTCACTTGCGCTCTCACTCCGGTTCGTCGGTGGGTGTTGTGGGTCCGGCCGGTGCGGCGGGTGCGGCTGGTTCCCGGGGCGGCCCGGCAGCGGTCTCCCGCGCGAGACGCTCCGGGGACCAGGGCCATCCCGCGGTTCCGGACGGACGGGAAAGATACAGCCGCGCGTACAGCCAGCCGTCGGCCTCCAGGCCGTCCGCGTCGACTCCGGCTTCCTTCATCGTCTCCAGCACCTGCGTCTGCTCCTGCGGCGAGGCGAACCGGCGCTGCCGGAAGACGTCGTCGACGCGGACAGTGCTGTATCCCAGCTCCTCCAGCGCCCGCTCGACGGGATCGAACGGGAACATGCGCAGCACGAAGTGCGCCATCCAGGGCCGCCGTTCGCCCGTGGAGCGGACGATACGCGCAAGAGTGCGCTCGGTGACATAGCCGATGCAGCCGGTGGAGATGACCAGATCCGTGCCGGCGAACTGCGCGCGAGCCCGCGGCGACGGATCGTCCTGTTCCAGGTCGGCATGGACGGCGTCGTCGAGGAAACCCGCTTCGAGCGCGTACCCGAGTGCACTGCCGGAGGTGTCCAGGCCCACGAAGCGGACCGGACGCGCCGGTGTGTGCGCACGTGCCAGCTTGCGGTCGCGTGCCAGCAGCGCCTCGGAGGTCTCCTCGGCACGGGCACCGGCGCCGGACCCGGCGGCGAGGTGCTCGTCGCAGTACCGGGCGTAGAGCGCGTCCATCGTCACGTCGTACTTGAGCAGTGCGGCGTTGATGCCGTACGAGCAGCCGATGTCGAGCACCTTCGGCACGGCGACCTGCCGCACGTCGCGGTACTCCTCGATGAGTTTCGCGAAGTAGGGCTTGGCCTGCTGGGGGACGCAGTAGTCGAGTTCGCGCAGCTCCCTGAAGTAGGCGCGGGGATCGGGCCCGTTGTAGATGTGGTCGAGCGTGACTTTCCCGGTGGCGTCGAAGCGCACGGACGGCTCCTGTGGGGGTGGCAGGGGGGCGAGGGTCGCAACGGTGTACGGGCGGCAGGCGGGCGGGGCAGGCCGTCGGCGGGGCGGTCGGCCTCGCGTCCGCCCGGCCTAGTCGAGCAGCCGGTCGCCGCGCACGGCGCGGCCCTCGGCCTCCAGATGTTCCGGCAGCACACGCCCGAAGAGCTGCCTGGTGCGCGAGACGCTGCCCACGACGCCGGGGCGCTCGCTGTAGGCGAAGATCGCCGAGTGGCGGGCCGCGCCGCCCCGCACGGGACTGACTCGGTGCAGGGAGAAACGTCCCTTGAACAGCTGGAGGTCACCGGGGCGCAGCAGCAGGCGCCGCGTCAACTCCTCGCCCCTGCCCTGCAGTACGTCCCGCACCCGGCCGAAGTTCTCGTCCTGCGCGGACCTGATGTTGGGGCAGTACTCGAAGACGCCGCCCACCTGCGCCTCCTGGGTGAGCATGCTGACGGTGAACTCGTTGGTGTCGAAGTGCCAGGGGTGCTCCATCCCCGGCTCGACGACGTTGAGCACCAGCCCGGACAACGGGTCGGCCAGCTCGTGCAGTTCGCCGAGTTCGAAGCATCCCGCGATGAAGCGCTTGAAGGTCTCGTCGGAGTAGAGGCGGCTGATGAGGGCCCCGGAGGGAATCCGGTCGCGGGGGACGAAGGCGTTGCCACGCTCGAAGGCCATGCGTCCCGGATGGTCCTCGGGGAGGTCCGGGCCGGCGGCCATGTTGTAGACGTTGACCGTGGCGACGTCGAAGTACGCCCGGGGCGCCATCTGCACGCACTCCTTCCGCAGCGTCTCCTGGAGGGAGGGGCGGATGAAGTCCGGCAGCACGGTGCAGCCGTCGGCCAGGAGATCCTCCTTGGCCCGGGAGAGCACGTCGCGTGCTCCGGCGCTGTCGAGGTCCGTGAGGGGATACCGGTCCGTGTCGACCAGCTCCTCCAGTGTGGTGGCTTGCGAAGTGCTCATCCGATCCTCTCCCGCCCGCGGGCCGGCCGCCCCGAGCCGTACGCCCCGAGCCGTACGCCCGGCCGGGTCCGCCGGGGGGCCTCCCAGCGAAGCCGGGGAGCCACCTCCTGGCGAATCCTGAAAGCCACCCGGCGCGCGCCCGCGGACAGGACGACGGAGCCGGTGCGGCCCGCTTCACGGACGGGACTTCGCACTCGGAATCGCAGCAACTCTACTGATGAGTAAGGGAGTTGAAGTTCCCACATCCTCGCCCGCCTGTCTGTGACACGTCACACGGTCGTCACATCGGATACGGCCGACGAGGCCGGACCGGGAGGTCCCCGGGCAGGAAGGACGGGCAGGCACCGGGGGAGGGGAGGCGTGGCCGGGCAGAACGGCACGGCTTCGCAAGGCCGGCTTCGGGAACGAGGTCTGCAAGGACGCGGGGGGAAGGCCGGCCTCGCAACGGGCGGTCGGGCGACGTGAGGGGGGGGAGCGGCCCGGCGCAGCCGGGAACGGACCTCGGCTTCGCCCAGGGGCGATCCTCGTCGTCTCCTGAGGCGGGGCGCGCAAGGTCCGTTCCCGGTCGGGGCGGCCGGACCGGGCGTCACGGCGTTGGTGGTGCGAGGGCTCAGCCCGTGGTGCCCGTGGCCGACGCGTCCAAGTACGCCTTCGCTGCTGCCTGGTCGAGCTTCTCGGCCGTCTTCTCCGGGTTCGAGGGATCGCGGACGAACTCCTGGAGCAGCTGCCATTCACCCTGTCCGGGTGTGCCGCCGAAGGCGCCCGGCGCCTGGTCGGACATGTCGAACTGCACGGCCTCACCCGCGTCCACGAGGGACTTGGCGACCTTGCGGGTCGTCTCGTCCGGGTAGGCGTTGAGGTTCAAGTTGATGTTGGGCGAGAGGAATCCGCCCTCCTTCGCCCAGATCTCGGCCGCCTTCGGGCTGGCCAGGTACTCGATGAAGGACATGGCCAGGTCCTTGTTCTTGCCCGACTTCATGGCGACCGCGGCGTCGCCGCCGCTGATCACCGGAGCCTGCTTGTCCTTGGCCACCGGTGGGAACTCGAAGAAGTCGGCGTCCTCGTCGACGTTCCTGTTGAACTCCCCGGATATGATCCCCGCCACGAAGTCGCCCTCGTAGACCATCGCCGCCTTGGGGTCCTTGCCGTAGACGGCGCCGACGGACTCGTTGAGGTCGGTGCGCAGAGCCTCCGTACCGCCGCCGGCCACCAGCCGGTCGCCCTCGAACAGCTTGCCGAAGGTCTTCAGTGCCTTGATGACGGTGGGGTCCGTCCAGCCGATCTCGTTCGTGGCCAGCTTGGCGTAGTTGGAGGGCCCGGCCTGCGCCAGGTAGATGTTCTCGAACCAGTCGGTGAGCGGCCAGGCGTCCTTCCCGGCCACGGAGAAGGCGGGGGTGCCGGCTCTGGCCAGCTTCTCGCCGTTCTCGATCATCTCCGAGTAGTCCTCCGGCGGAGTCACGTCGGCCTTCTCGAACGCCTTGGGGTTGTACCAGACCGTCGACTTGTGCGACGCCTTGAAGTAGAGGCCGTAGAAGATCCGCCGGACGCTGCCGTAGTTCTGCCACACGAGGGCGAAGTTCCGGGCGGCCTCGAGCTCGACCCTCGGTGGAAGCGGCTCCAGCCAGCCCTTCTGCGCGAACTGCTGCAGCACACCCACCTGCGGCACCATTGCCACATCCGGGGCCTTTCCGCTCTTGAGCAGATCACGGATGAAAAGGGCGAAGTCGTCGCGTCCTTGTGCACGGCTGGAAGCGAACTTCACCTTGGCGCCCGTCTTCTTGGAGAAGCCGTCGAGCACCTTTCTGAAGTTCTTTCCCTCGCCGCCGGTCCAGGAGCCGGCGACCGTGAGGGTCTGGCCGCTGAACTCCTGTTCACCGGAAGCGCTGTTCAGGCCGCTGCACGCAGTCGCCGTAATGGTGAGAGCGGCTGCGGCGGCCGCAAGGCGTGTTACCGCAATGCGAGGTCTTTTCATGATTTCTCTTTCGGGGCAGCTTGCGCGGGTGCTGAAGTCGCCGATCCACCAATTCGCAGTGGAGCCGGAAGTGCTGTCGCGGAGAGCAGCCGCCGGCGGTACAGGAGCGGTGAAGCATCGGGCGCCTGGTCCGGGCGGTGCTTGAGCTCGCTGTTCAACTGTCCGTCGCCACGCGAAGTTGGAGCCTTTCGGGCGGGCTTCCCCCAGTGAGCGCTGGCTGCCGCGGCACGGGGCATCGCTCACGGCGCAGATCTGACCCGTAAACGGGAGAACCGTCAGACGGGCTGGTCTGACCCGACCGGTTCGCGGGGTGTACGCGCCTGACAACGTAGTGCAGTCAGTAGCCCTGGAAAACGGTTGTGGCGCAACGCGACGGAAAAATCTACTCGTCAGTCGCCACCGGCGAGCGACCGCTTACCACGTTCAGCACGAAAAGTGGCAATGGGAAACCGGCGACTCGCATACGAAGAACACGATGAAGACATGCGGGACATGGCTCTGAAGATGGGCATACGTCAGTGAACACGGCCACGCCGGGCCCCGTGAACCGCCAGGCGCGGATTTTTTCAGGGAATGCCTGCCGTGAGTGCTCGTGGGGGCCCGCCGAGGAGGGGTGAGGGCGGGGGCGGGAACCCTGCCGGGCGGCTACGGGGTGGCGATGCCCGCCGCAGGGGCTGTCGCCGGGCAGTCCCTGAGGGAGGAGGGGTCACTCTCAGGGCGGATGCCGTCCGGGACGTGGTCCGTGGGTGCCCGGCATGGCTCCCTGGAGGGGCGTACTCCGGCGCGAACGGGCGCAGTTGATGCCTTCATGGGATTGTCCTATTCACTCCGTATGCATCTTCTGCCAGATTTCACTCCTTTCGGGGCATCCATCCTGTTCGGTTCCATTGCCCTTGAGAGGCAACGGGCTTCACCTCCGTCAGTCGACCGGACGGCGGCCCACTCTGCCGTACCCCCGGGCGGGGACGGGGAGTTGACGAGGGCGCCGTCCCTGCGAGTGAGGCCTCCGCCCTGGAATCTCCTTCAGGAGGAGCTGCATCATGCCCGCACCAACGATCAGTGTCGTTTCACCAACAAGGGCCTCTGCCGGCAACACCGTAGCCATCACGGGTTCCGGTTTCACGGGTGCGACCGCCGTCAAGTTCGGCAGCACCAACGCCGCCTTCACGGTGGTCAGCGATGTACGCATCAACGCCACCGTTCCCGCAGGAAGCGGCACGTTGCTGATCACCGTGGACAACCCCAGCGGCACCAGCAACGGCAAGGCCTTCACCTACAGCGGGACACCCGGCGCGAGGATCTCAGCAATCAGCCCGGCGTCCGGACCGAGCAGCGGCGGCAACGTGGTCACCATCGTCGGCAGCGGTTTCACCGGTGTGACGGCCGTGAAGTTCGGCAACGTCAACGCAACCAGCTACAACGTGGTCGGTCCCACGGTGATCAACAACGTCGTGGTGCCCCCCGGAGTCCCCGGCACGGCGCTGGTCACTGTGGTGACCGCAGCCGGCCCGGGCGGCGGCTACGCCTACGACTACGTCGGCGCACCGACATCGACGACGACGCTGACGGATGTGCCGGATCCGTCGGTGGTGGGCGAGTCGGTGACGTTCACCGCGACGGTCGCGCCCGTCCCTCCCAACGTGGGCACTCCTACGGGGACCGTCACGTTCAACTTCGGTGACGGCAGCCCATCGGTGGTGGTGCCGTTGTCCGGCGGTGTGGCTTCGACGACGCACGCCTACTCCACGACGTCCGGTTCGCCGTTCACGGTCACAGCGGTATACAGCGGTGACTCCAACTTCAGCGCATCGGTCGGCAGTGGCACGCATGCAGTGAATGCTGCTGCGACGTCGACGGCGTTGGTGGATTCTCCGGATCCGTCGGTGGTGGGTCAGTCGGTGTCGTTCACTGCGACGGTGTCGGCGGTGTCTCCGGGTTCGGGTACGCCGACGGGGTCGGTGGTGTTCGACTTCGGTGACGGGAACGTCTCGGCGGCGGTGCCGCTGTCCGGCGGTGTCGCCAACATCTCGCATACGTATACGACGACGTCGGGTTCGCCGTTCACGGTGACGGCGACGTATGGCGGCAGTGCCGGCTTCTCGGGTTCGGTGGGGACTGGCACG
>NZ_FMHI01000021.1:0-687 GCF_900090145.1 Streptomyces sp. WMMB 322 | reverse complement strand
GGTTCGGGTACGCCGACGGGGTCGGTGGTGTTCGACTTCGGCGACGGGAACCTGTCCGGTCCGGTGCCGCTGGTGTCCGGCGTGGCTTCGACGACGCATGCCTATGCGACGACGTCGGGTTCTCCGTTCACGGTGACGGCGACGTATGGCGGCAGTGCCAACTTCAGCGCATCGGTTGGAGCCGACACGCACGGGGTGAATGCTGCTGGGACGTCGACGGCGGTGGCGGGTGCGCCGGATCCGTCGGTGGTGGGTGAGTCGGTGACGTTCACTGCGACGGTCTCGGCGGTGTCTCCGGGTTCGGGTACGCCGATGGGGTCGGTGGTCTTCGACTTCGGTGACGGCAACGTCTCGGCGCCGGTGCCGTTGTCCGGTGGCGTCGCCACCATTTCACATGCGTACGCCACGGTTGGTGGTTCGCCGTTCACGGTGACGGCGACGTATGGCGGCAGTGCCAACTTCTCGGGTTCGTCGGGCGTGGATTCGCATGTGGTGAATGCTGCTGGGACGTCGACGGCGGTGGTGGGTGCGCCGGATCCGTCGGTGGTGGGTGAGTCGGTGACGTTCACTGCGACGGTCTCGGCGGTGTCTCCGGGTGGGGGTACGCCGACGGGGTCGGTGGTGTTCGACTTCGGCGACGGGAACCTGTCCGGTCCGGTGCCGCTGGTGTCCGGGGCGGCTTCGACA
>NZ_FMHI01000020.1 GCF_900090145.1 Streptomyces sp. WMMB 322 | reverse complement strand
TGGCCGCCGCTTTGGTGGAGACCGGTTCGCGCATGGACGAGGTGATCTTCGAGGAGTTCAAGGGCACCGGCAACATGGAGCTGAAGCTGGACCGCAAGCTCTCGGAGAAGCGGATCTTCCCCGCCGTGGACGTGGACGCCTCCGGCACCCGCAAGGAGGAGATCCTCATGGCGGGCGACGAGCTGCAGATCATCTGGAAGCTGCGCCGGGTCCTGCACGCCCTGGACCAGCAGCAGGCCATCGAGCTCCTGCTGGACAAGATGAAGCAGACCAAGTCCAACACCGAGTTCCTGCTCCAGATCCAGAAGACCACCCCCACCCCCGGCAACGGCGGCGACTGACCGGGAGTACGTACGGGCCGCGCCGGCCCGGCAGCGAGGGCCGCTCCGCCACTTGTGGTGGGACGGTCCTCGCTCTGTGTGACGGAGGCTGAGAGCTTGGACACAGCTGCCGCCCGTGACCCGGGTCTCTCCTCGGAACCTCCGGAGAGCCATCCGTCCAGGTAGGCGGCGCGAAGCTGCCTTCTCCCCGCCCACCCGGCGCACTCCGGGCCGTTGTCCACAGGCGAAGCGCGCTCGTCACGCAGTGTGCAACCCTGCCGGGGTGTGAAAACGGGTGCGCATGCCGTGCCCGTACCGGGACGGACGGGAAAGCCGCGCGGCAGGACTGGGGTAAGCGACGATGACGGACGAGAGCACCGGCGGACCGGCCCCGGAGACGGGCCGCTCCGGGGGCCGGCCGAGCGCCCGCGGCCGACGTCGCAAGCCGCACACACGACGCCGGAAGGTCCTGAAGGCGGCCGCCTGGACCGCGGCGGTGGCGGTCGTCCTCGGCGGCACCGGCCTGGGCTTCGCCTACTTCAAGCTCAACGGCAACATCTCCGGCGTGGACATCGACGCCAAGCTCGGCAAGCACCGGCCGGGTGACGTCCCGAACGGCTCGATGGACATCCTCGTCCTCGGCTCCGACACCCGTTCCGGTGACAACGCCGGGTACGGCGGCGGGCAGTCGGGTGCCCGCTCCGACACCGCGATGGTCGTGCACATCAACAAGAAGCACGACAAGGCGAGCGTCGTGTCGATACCGCGCGACACCATCGTCGAGCGCCCGGGCTGCGTGACGGGTGACGGCAGCGGGACCGCGCCCCCGCAGAGCGCGATGTTCAACTCCGCGTACGAGGTCGGCGGCCCTGCGTGCGCGGTCAAGACGGTGGAGTCGATGTCCGGCGTGCGCATGGACCACTACGTGGAGGTCGACTTCTCCGGTTTCAAGAAGCTGGTCGACAACCTCGGCGGCGTCGAGGTCACCACCAGGAAGCCGATCAGCGACCCCGACAGCCACCTCGATCTGGAGCCCGGCACCCACAAGCTCGGCGGGGAGCAGTCCCTCGGCCTCGTCCGCACGCGCCACGGGGTCGGCGACGGCAGCGACCTGGGCCGCATCCAGCTCCAGCAGGCGTTCCTGAAGGCGCTCAGGGACCAGGTCGACAGCGTCGGCGTGTTCGGCAGCCCGAAGAAGCTGTACGGCCTGGCCGACGGTGCCACCTCCGCCGTCACCACCGATTCCGGACTGGACACGGTCGGTGACCTGGCCGGGCTGGCCCGCATGCTCAAGGGGATCAAGTCCGACGACATCCAGATGTCGACGCTGCCGGTGACGTACGACCCGCAGGACCCCAACCGCGTGGTGCCGCTGGAGTCGAAGGCAGCCGAGATGTGGTCGGCGGTCAAGCGGGACGCCGCCATACCGAAGTCCGCGCAGAAGGGCTCGGCGAGCGAGTCCGGCGACGCCGCACGCGTGGTCGGCTGAAGCCCTCCCGCGGGCCGCGCAGGGGAATATCCGGCGCCTGCCCCCGGTTTTGGGAGGTACGGCCAGTGATGGCAGACTGGACCGTCGGCCCCGGTTCACGGTGGACAAGCCCGTCCTCCGACCCGGTGCCCTCCAGGAAATAGGAGACACCTTGAAGCGCGACATTCACCCCGAGTACGTAGAGACCCAGGTGAGCTGCACCTGCGGCAACTCCTTCACGACTCGCAGCACCGTGAGCGGCGGCATCGTCCGTGCCGACATCTGCTCCGCGTGCCACCCGTTCTACACCGGCAAGCAGAAGATCCTCGACACAGGTGGCCGCGTGGCCCGGTTCGAGGCCCGCTTCGGCAAGAGCTCCGGTTCCGCAAAGAAGTAGCACCACCCGAGCGCCGGTCTCCTCGGCACGCCCCGCCGGGCGTGAGGGGCCGGCGCTCTTTCGCGCTGCCTGGCACTTCCTTCTTCACGTAAAGGGACAAACGATGTTCGAGGCGGTCGAGGAACTCGTCGGCGAGTACTCCGAGCTGGAGAAGCAGCTCGCCGATCCCGCGATCCACGCCGACCAGGCGCGCGCCCGCAAGCTCAACAAGCGGTACGCGGAACTCTCGCCGGTGATCGCCACGTACCGCTCCTGGAAGCAGACCGGGGACGACATCACCACCGCACGTGAACTCGCCGCGGACGACCCGGACTTCGCTGCCGAGGGCAAAGAACTCGAGGCCCGGCACGAGGAGTTGACGGAGAAGCTGCGGCTGCTGCTCGTGCCGCGCGACCCCAGCGACGACAAGGACGTCATCCTCGAGATCAAGGCGGGGGAGGGCGGCGACGAGTCCGCGCTCTTCGCCGGTGACCTGCTGCGGATGTATCTGCGCTACGCGGAACGCGTCGGCTGGAAGACCGAGCTGATCCAGTCCACCGAGTCGGACCTCGGCGGCTACAAGGACGTGCAGGTCGCCGTGAAGACCAAGGGCGGCGGTGGTGCGACGGAGCCCGGCCAGGGCGTGTGGGCGCGGCTGAAGTACGAGGGCGGGGTGCACCGCGTGCAGCGCGTGCCCGCGACCGAGTCGCAGGGCCGCATCCACACCTCGGCCGCCGGCGTCCTCGTGCTGCCCGAGGCCGAGGACGTCGACGTCGAGATCAGCGCGAACGATCTGCGGATCGACGTCTACCGCTCCTCCGGGCCCGGCGGCCAGTCCGTCAACACCACCGACTCCGCGGTGCGCATCACCCACGAGCCGACCGGCATCGTCGTCTCCTGCCAGAACGAGAAGAGCCAGCTGCAGAACAAGGAACAGGCGCTGCGCATCCTGCGGGCCCGGCTGCTGGCCGCCGCGCAGGAGGAGGCCGACCAGGAGGCGTCGGACGCCCGCCGCAGCCAGGTGCGTACGGTGGACAGGTCGGAGCGGGTACGGACGTACAACTTCCCGGAGAACCGGATCTCCGACCACCGGGTCGGCTTCAAGGCCTACAACCTCGACCAGGTTCTCGACGGCGACCTTGACGCGGTGATCCAGGCGTGCGTCGACGCCGACTCCGCGGCCAAGCTGGCCGCGGCCCACTGAGCGCGCGTACGGACGGTTGGTACGGAAGAGAAAATGCTTCATTCGTCCGGGGGGCGGCCCCCGAACCCACGCGGTCTGCTGATCGCCGAGGTGGCACAGGCGACCCAGCGGCTCGCCGACGCCGGGGTGCCCTCGCCACGGTTCGACGCCGAGGAACTGGCCGCGTACGTGCACGGCGTCAAGCGCGGCGAACTCCACCTCGTCCCGGATTCCGACTTCGACGCACGCTACTGGGAGGCCGTCTCACGCCGTGAGGCCCGCGAGCCGCTCCAGCACATCACCGGCCGTGCGTTCTTCCGGTACCTCGAACTTCAGGTCGGACCGGGGGTGTTCGTGCCCCGCCCCGAGACCGAGTCCGTGGCCGGCTGGGCGATAGAGGCGGTACGGGCGATGGACGTGGCCGAGCCGCTCATCGTCGACCTGTGCACCGGCTCCGGAGCCATCGCGCTGGCACTGGCGCAGGAAGTGCCGCGCTCCCGGGTGCACGCCGTGGAACTCGACGAGGGCGCCTACGGCTGGGCCGCGAAGAACGTGGAGGGCAGCCGCGTCACGCTGCACCACGGCGACGCGCTGACGGCGCTCCCCGAACTCGACGGCCAGGTCGACCTGGTGGTCTCCAACCCGCCCTACATCCCGCTCACCGAATGGGAGTATGTGGCACCCGAAGCCCGCGACCACGACCCGCAACTGGCGTTGTTCTCCGGGGAGGACGGGCTGAGCACGATCCGTGGTCTGGAGCGCACGGCACACCGGCTGCTGCGCCCCGGCGGCCTCGTCGTCGTCGAGCATGCCGACACCCAGGGCGGTCAGGTCCCGTGGATCTTCACCGAGGACCGCGGCTGGGCAGACGCGGCGGACCACCCCGACCTCAACAACAGGCCCCGATTCGCCACAGCCCGCAGGGAGGTGCCGTGATGGCACGGCGTTATGACTGCACCGACGTCACCGACCGCAAGACCGGCCTGCGCGAGGCCGCCTCGGCGGTGCGCCGCGGCGAACTCGTCGTGCTCCCCACGGACACGGTGTACGGCATCGGCGCCGACGCCTTCAGCCCCGACGCCGTCGGTGATCTGCTGGAGGCCAAGGGCCGTGGCAGGAACATGCCTTCGCCGGTGCTCGTCGGGTCCCCGAACACGCTGCACGGCCTCGTCACCGACTTCTCCGAGTCGGCCTGGGAACTGGTCGACGCCTTCTGGCCGGGCGCGCTCACGCTCGTCGCCAGGCACCAGCCGTCGCTGACGTGGGACCTGGGCGACGCCCGCGGCACCGTGGCCGTACGGATGCCCCTGCACCCCGTCGCCATCGACCTGCTCAAGGAGTTCGGGCCGATGGCCGTCTCGTCGGCGAACCTGACGGGTCACCCCGCGCCGCAGGACTGCGACGCGGCGCAGGAGATGCTCGGCGACTCCGTGGCCGTCTACCTCGACGGCGGTCCGACACCCGACTCCGTGCCGTCCTCGATCGTCGACGTCACGGGCACGACGCCGGTGCTGCTGCGCACGGGCGCGGTGAGCGCCGAGGAGCTGTGCAAGGTCGTACCCGACCTGGAGGTGGCCCCATGAGCGGGAGGAGGGCCGCAGCAGGCCCCGCCCCCTCCGGTGCGCCTCGCCCTCCGGGGTCCGCCTCCCCGGCCGGCCGCTGCACGGCCGGCGCTTCCGGCCGGACCGGGAGCAGGGGCCGGAGGAAGCGTCCCGCGGACGGGCGGGCCGGGAGATGCCTGCAGTGAACACCCCGCACGGGCGTGGCACCGCGGAACCCGGCGGCATAAGCGGCGCAGGCTCCGCATGGGGCGCGGGCGCGGCCTCCGGCACGGGTCGCGCCGGTGCCTTCCGCATCCTCCACGTCTCCACCGGCAACGTCTGCCGCTCGCCACTGACCGAGCGGCTGACCCTGCATGCCCTCCAGGAGCGGCTCGGGGACGGCCGCAGCGGGGGCATCCTCGTGGAGAGCGCCGGCACGTGGGGGCACGAGGGCGCACCGATGGAGGATCACGCGGCCGAGGTGCTGCTGGAGCACGGTGCGGACCCGGAGGGATTCCGCGGCCGCGAACTGCTGGACGAGCACGTGATCCGCGCGGACCTCGTGCTCACCGCGACCCGCGACCACCGCGCACAGGTCGTCTCGATGGGGCATTCGGCCGGGCTGCGTACGTTCACGCTGAAGGAGTTCACGCGGCTCGTACGGGCCATAGATGCGGCGACGCTGCCCGACCCCCGCTCCGCCGAGGGCGTCGTCGAGCGTGCCTACGCCCTGGTCCAGGCCGCGGCGGCCCTGCGCGGCTGGCTGCTGGCGCCCAGCCCGGAGGCGGACGAGATCCATGATCCCTACGGTGCCCCCATCCCGTACTTCCGCTCGGTGGGCGACGAGATCAGCAAGGCCCTGGACCCGGTCGTCACCGCTCTGACGGGCGTTCCCGCACGGTAGGGGCGCTGTTGTCCGCATACGTGGAACCGCCGGTCCCGCGCAGGTGTCCTATGGTGTGGGGCCAAGGAACAGCGAAACCCCTGGGGAACCCGTGCGTGAATATCTGCTGACGCTCTGTGTCGCGGCAGCGGTCACCTATCTGCTGACCGGGCCGGTGCGGAAGTTCGCCATCGCGGCGAAGGCGATGCCGCAGATCAGGGCGCGCGATGTGCACCGCGAACCGACGCCGCGTCTCGGCGGCATCGCGATGTTCGGCGGCCTGTGCGCGGGGCTTCTGGTCGCCTCCCAACTCACCAACATCGGCGAGCTGTTCATCCTCTCCGACGAGCCGCGCGCGCTGCTCTCCGGCGCCGGCCTGATCTGGCTCCTGGGCGTCCTGGACGACAAGTGGGGCGTCGATGCGCTGGTCAAGCTTGGCGGTCAGATGATCGCCGCGGGCGTCATGGTCCTTCAGGGCCTCACGATCCTGTGGCTGCCGGTCCCGGGTGTGGGAAACGTGGCGCTGACCCAGCTCCAGGGCACGCTGCTGACGGTCGCACTCGTCGTGATCACCATCAACGCCGTGAACTTCGTGGACGGCCTGGACGGTCTGGCCTCGGGCATGGTCACCATCGCCGCCGCGGCGTTCTTCATGTACGCCTACCGGATCTGGTACGGCTACGGCGTCGAGGCGGCAGCGCCGGCCACGCTCTTCGCCGTCCTTCTGATGGGCATGTGCCTGGGCTTCCTGCCGCACAACATGCACCCGGCGCGCATCTTCATGGGCGATTCGGGATCGATGCTGATCGGTCTCGTGCTGGCCGCGGGCGCGGTCTCGATCACCGGCCAGGTCGACCCGGACCTCATGGTGCAGCACACCGGCTCCGAACGGTCCGCGGTGCACACGATGGTGCCGCTGTACATGCCTCTGCTGCTGCCGTTGACGATCATCGCGATCCCCGTCGCCGACCTGGTGCTGGCGATCGTCCGCCGGACCTGGCGGGGGGAGTCGCCGTTCGCGGCGGACAAGGGTCACCTGCACCACCGGCTGCTGGAGATCGGGCACTCGCACAGCCGCGCGGTGCTGATCATGTACTTCTGGTCGGCGCTGATCGCCTTCGGGGCGGTCGCGTTCTCGGTGCAGTCCGCCAGCCTCGGGATCGTGCTCGCGATCGTCCTGCTGAGCGCTGTGGGCCTCGTGGTGCTGCTGCTGCCGCGCTTCACGCCGCAAGTGCCGCGGTGGGCGTACGCGTTCGTGCCGCCGCGCTACCGGCGTGAGGCAGAGAGCGCGGACGGGACCGATGACGGATCGAACACTTCGCCCGATTCACCTGCTTTGGGTGATATCGAGCAGAATGCGAAATTCACCGCGAGCAGCGGAAATTCGGCCGAGGTGGCGGAGAAGGAGAAAACGGAAAAGGCCGAAGATGCACCTCAGCCCGCATTCGCGGGGCTCAACGGGGCCACCGCGATCGGCCGCAACGGTCAGCGCAGCGCCCGGAGTTCGGAGCCCGCGTGTGACGGCGAGCACACCAAGTAGGTAAAGACCTCATCAAATAGTTTGTGATAGCGTTCACGAAACCCGGCGACGGGGCCGAAGGACCGTAATGCGAAGGTCCTTGGTGCGGTTCCGCATCTCCTCGCCGGGGAGACGGTCGTCCCCGACGACAGACGCCCCCGATCTTCCGGAGCAACTCCCATGCAGTCGAACGACGCCCGCATGCTCGTGCAGTGCGCCGTCCCGACCGCCCTCGCAGGTGCCGTGGCCGCGGTCGTGAGCAGTGTGCTCGCGGGCGGCAAGGGTGTGATCGGTGCGGTGGTCGGCGCCGCCGTGGTGATCCTTTTCATGGGGATCGGCCTCGGCGTGCTCCAGCACATCGCGAAGTCACTGCCGCACCTCTTCCAGGCGATGGGTCTGCTGCTCTACACGACGCAGATCCTCCTCCTCGGTGTGGTGTTGATGGCGTTCAAGGACACGACGCTCTTCAACACCAAGGCGTTCGGCTTCTCGCTGCTGGCCGCCTCCCTGGTGTGGGTCGCCGCGCAGGCCCGGGCACACACGAAGGCCAAGATCCTTTATGTGGAGCCGGAACCCTCCGGTGGTGACACGAAGACCGCTCCGACCGGCGCGAATTCGTGATCCGCGGTGGGTGTAGGGCCGGGATAAGCAACCGCTTCGGCAACTGCTATCGTCCCGTCCCAGCTGCGGTGCAGCAGGCGCAGGCGGCCGAGTCCTCCCGTTCCCCGGAACGGAACGGGCGGTCCCGCCCGGTGACCGGTCGGCGCCCCCATATTCGTCAGAACAGTCCAGTGCCGCTCCGTGGCCGTGCGCCGCGCCGACACATCGAGGTAGCCGTATCCATGCGCCATGCAGAAGGAGCTCGCGGTGAGTGCTGACCAGATGCTCGCCTTCGAGACCGATTGCCACCTCTTCGGTGGATGTGGCTTCAATGAAGTCTCGCCGGGCCTGCACTCCTTCGTGTTCAAACCGATCGCCACAGTCGGCGGCGTCGACATCAACAAGACCATGCTGCTGGCGGTGTTGGGCACCATCGCGATCCTCTGGTTCTTCTGGGCCGCGTTCAGCAAGCCGAAGATCGTGCCGGGCAAGCTCCAGATGATCGGCGAGGCCGGATACGACTTCATCCGCCGCGGCATCGTCTACGAGACCATCGGCAAGAAGGAGGGCGAGAAGTACGTCCCCCTCATGGTCGCCCTGTTCTTCTTCGTCTGGGTGATGAACCTCTGGTCGGTCATCCCCCTCGCCCAGTTCCCGGTGACGTCGATCATCTCCTACCCCATGGGTCTGGCTCTGATCGTCTACATCCTGTGGGTCTCGCTGACCTTCAAGCGGCACGGCGTGGTCGGCGCGTTCAAGAACTTCACCGGCTACGACAAGTCTCTCGGCCCGGTGCTCCCGATGAGCATGACCATCGAGTTCTTCTCGAACCTGCTCGTGCGTCCCTTCACGCACGCGGTCCGGCTCTTCGCCAACATGTTCGCCGGTCACCTGCTGATCGTGATGTTCACGATCGCCACCTGGTACATGCTCAACGGCATCGGGATCGCCTACGCGGGCGTCTCGTTCCTGATGACCATCGCGATGACGGCCTTCGAGCTGTTCATCCAGGCCGTCCAGGCTTACGTCTTCGTCCTCCTGGCGTGCAGCTACATCCAGGGTGCGCTCGCCGAACACCACTGAGACCAACTCCCGTACGTACACGACCACCTGGCTGTCCGGTGGCCAACCCCCACCGGCCCGTGAAACAGAAGGAAGAAACGGCATGTCCGCTCTCCAGAACCTCGCTGCTGTCAGCGGCTCCCTCGGCTCCGTCGGCTACGGCCTCGCCGCCATCGGCCCGGGCATCGGCGTCGGCATCGTCTTCGGAAACGGCACCCAGGCGCTCGCCCGCCAGCCCGAAGCCGCTGGTCTGATCCGTCAGAACCAGATCCTCGGTTTCGCCTTCTGTGAGGCGCTGGCCCTGATCGGCATTGTCATGCCGTTCGTCTACGGTCCGTGATCGTCGCTCACTGACCGAAATACTCGTCGAAAGGCACTGATGTGATCGCCCTGGTAAACATGGCGGCCGAGAAGCAGAACCCTCTCGTCCCGCCGCTCCCAGAGCTCGTCATCGGCCTGGTCGCATTCGCCATCGTCTTCTTCTTCCTCTGGAAGAAGCTCCTCCCGAACATCAACAAGGTTCTGGAAGAGCGTCGCGAGGCCATCGAGGGCGGTATCGAGCAGGCCGAGGCGGCCCAGCAAGAAGCTGCCGAGGTCCTCAAGCAGTACAAGGACCAGCTCGCCGAGGCCCGGCACGAGGCCGCCCGGCTGCGCTCCGAAGCGCAGGAGCAGGGCGCCACCCTCATCGCGGAGATGCGTGCGGAGGGCCAGCGCCAGCGCGAGGAGATCATCGCGGCCGGCCACGCCCAGATCGAGGCCGACCGCAAGCAGGCCGCGCTGGCACTGCGTCAGGACGTGGGCAAGCTCGCCACGGACCTGGCAGGCAAGCTCGTCGGGGAGTCCCTCGAGGAGCACGCCCGCCAGAGCCGGACGATCGACCGCTTCCTCGACGACCTCGAGGAGAAGGCCGAGGCCGCCCGATGAACGGCGCGAGCCGTGACGCACAGGCCGCCGCACGCGAGAGCCTCACGGCGCTGACCGACAACACCTCGGTCGACGCCACGCAGCTCGCCGACGAGCTGGCCGCCGTGACGGGGCTGCTCGACCGCGAGGTCAGGCTGCGGCGGGTCCTCGCGGACCCGTCGCGCAGCGGGGAGCAGAAGGCCGAGCTGGTCAGGACCGTGCTCGGCGACCGGGTCGGCGGCCCGACCGTCGACCTGGTCTCCGGCATGGTGCGCTCCCGCTGGTCCGCGCCCCGCGACCTGGTCGACGCGACCGAGGAGCTGGCGGACTCCGCCGACCTCGTCGCCGCCGAGCGGGCCGGTTCGCTGGAGGAGACCGAGGACGAGCTGTTCCGCTTCTCCCGCACCGTCGCCTCCGCGCCCGACCTGCGGGCGGCGCTGGCCAACCCCAGCGCCGACCCCGAGGCTAAGGCGCGGCTGGTGCAGACGCTGCTCGGCGGCAAGGTGCGGCCCGCCACGGAGCGCCTGGTGACGCGTCTCGTGAGCCAGCCCCGTGGACGTAGCCTTGAAGCCGGGATCGAGGGCCTCTCCAAGCTGGCCGCGGAGCGCCGGGACCGCTCGGTGGCGATCGTCACCTCGGCGGTGCCGCTCAGCGACCAGCAGAAGGAACGTCTCGGATCGGTGCTTGCGCGGCTCTACGGACGCCGGATGCACCTGAACCTCGACGTGGACCCCGAGGTCCTCGGCGGCATCACGGTGCGCATCGGAGACGAGGTCATCAACGGCTCCATCGCGGACCGCCTCAGCGAGGCGGAGCGCCGTATGGCCGGCTGACGGCCGGCGCGGAGCACCGGCGGCACCGGCGGTCCGGCACACGCGGCCGGCGCTCAGCCGCAGACACCAACTCAACAGCATCACTTAGCGGCCCGAGTTGGGCCGTAGAAGATCGATACGGTCCCAACAAGGAGAGCAGGGAACCCAGATGGCGGAGCTCACGATCCGGCCGGATGAGATCCGGGACGCGCTGGAGAATTTCGTCCAGTCGTACGAGCCGGACGCGGCCTCGCGCGAAGAGGTCGGGACGGTCAGCGTTGCCGGAGACGGCATCGCGAAGGTCGAGGGACTGCCCTCGGCCATGGCGAACGAGCTGCTGAAGTTCGAGGACGGCACCCTCGGCCTGGCCCTCAACCTCGAGGAGCGCGAGGTCGGCGCGGTGGTCCTCGGTGAGTTCAGCGGCATCGAGGAGGGCCAGCAGGTGCGCCGCACCGGCGAGGTCCTGTCGGTTCCGGTCGGCGACGGCTACCTCGGCCGCGTCGTGGACCCGCTGGGCGCCCCGGTCGACGGCCTCGGTGAGATCGAGTCCGAGGGCCGCCGCGCCCTCGAGCTGCAGGCCCCCTCGGTCATGCAGCGCAAGTCGGTCCACGAGCCGATGGAGACGGGCTACAAGGCCGTCGACACCATGACCCCCATCGGCCGTGGCCAGCGTCAGCTGGTCATCGGCGACCGCCAGACGGGCAAGACCGCGCTGTGCGTCGACACGATCATCAACCAGCGCGACAACTGGCGCTCGGGCGACCCGGAGAAGCAGGTCCGCTGCATCTACGTCGCCATCGGCCAGAAGGGCTCCACCATCGCGTCCGTGCGCGGCGCCCTGGAGGAGGCCGGTGCGCTCGAGTACACGACGATCGTGGCGGCCCCGGCATCCGACCCGGCCGGCTTCAAGTACATCGCCCCGTACACCGGCAGCGCCATCGGCCAGCACTGGATGTACCAGGGCAAGCACGTCCTGGTCATCTTCGACGACCTGACCAAGCAGGCCGACGCCTACCGCGCCGTTTCCCTGCTGCTGCGCCGCCCGCCGGGCCGTGAGGCCTACCCGGGCGACGTCTTCTACCTGCACTCCCGCCTGCTGGAGCGCTGCGCCAAGCTCTCCGACGACATGGGTGCGGGCTCGATGACGGGTCTGCCGATCGTCGAGACGAAGGCGAACGACGTCTCGGCGTTCATTCCGACCAACGTCATCTCCATCACCGACGGCCAGTGCTTCCTGGAGTCCGACCTCTTCAACGCCGGCCAGCGGCCCGCGCTGAACGTCGGTATCTCGGTCTCCCGTGTCGGTGGCTCCGCCCAGCACAAGGCGATCCGGCAGATCACCGGTTCGCTCCGTGTGGACCTCGCCCAGTACCGCGAGCTGGAGGCGTTCGCCGCCTTCGGTTCCGACCTGGACGACGCCTCGAAGGGCGCCCTGGAGCGCGGCAAGCGGATGACCGAGCTGCTCAAGCAGCCGCAGTACAACCCGTTCTCGACCGAGGACCAGGTCGTCTCCGTCTGGTCCGGCACCAACGGCAAGATGGACGATGTGCCCGTCGAGGACATCCGCCGCTTCGAGCGTGAGCTGCTGGAGTACATGCACCGCGAGCACAAGGGGCTGCTGACCAGCATCGTCGAGGGCGGCAAGATGTCCGACGACACGGTCCAGGCCCTCGGTGACGCGGTGGACGCCTTCAAGAAGCAGTTCGAGACCTCGGACGGCAAGCTGCTGGGCGAGGACTGAGCCGTGGGCGCCAAGACCAGGGTCTACAAGCGGCGGATCAAGTCCGTCACGGCGACCAAGAAGATCACCAGGGCGATGGAGATGATCGCCGCGTCGCGCATCATCAAGGCGCAGCGCCGGGTGGCGGCCTCCGAGCCGTACGCCACGGAGCTGACCAACGCCGTGCGCGCGGTCGCCACCGGCTCGAACGTGAAGCACGCTCTCACCACGGAGGTCGAGCGTCCGACCCGGGCTGCGGTGCTGCTCATCGTGAGCGACCGCGGTCTGGCGGGCGGCTACAACTCCAACGCCATCAAGGCGGCCGACCGGCTGACGAACCGGCTGATCGGCGAGGGCAAGGAAGTCGTCAAC
The DNA here is from genome assembly GCF_900090145.1 of Streptomyces sp. WMMB 322. GTDB lineage: Bacteria > Actinomycetota > Actinomycetes > Streptomycetales > Streptomycetaceae > Streptomyces. The sequence continues at coordinate 141,418 of NZ_FMHI01000020.1, read as the reverse complement.
TACATCGTGGGCACCCGCGGTGTGACGTACTACCGCTTCCGTGAGCGGGCGATCAAGGAATCCTGGAGCGGGTTCACCGACAACCCGACCTACGCGGACGCCAAGGCCGTGGCCGCGCCGCTGATCGAAGCGATCACGGCGGACACGGGCGCGGAGAACGGCGTGGACGAACTCCACATCGTCTACACCGAGTTCGTCTCCATGATGACGCAGACCCCGGTCGACGACCGGATGCTGCCGCTCAGCATGAAGTCGACCGCGGAGGAGTCGGCGGAGGTCATCCAGGAGAACATCAAGCGAGGCCCGGAGGTCCGTCCGCTCTTCGACTTCGAGCCGTCGGCGGAGGAGGTGCTCGACGCGCTGCTGCCGCGGTACGTCGAGAGCCGCGTCTACAACGCTCTGTTGCAGGCCGCCGCTTCCAAGCACGCAGCCACGCGCCGTGCGATGAAGTCGGCGACGGACAACGCCGAAGACCTCATCAAGTCGCTGACGCGGCTTGCCAACGCGGCCCGCCAGGCCGACATCACCCAGGAAATCAGCGAGATCGTCGGTGGCGCTAGCGCGCTGGCTGACGCTTCTGCGGGGAGTGACCGCTAACCATGACCACTACTGTTGAGCAGGCCACGGCGGCGGGCCGCGTCGCACGGGTCATCGGCCCGGTCGTCGATGTGGAATTCCCCGTCGACGCGATGCCGGACATCTACAACGCCCTGACCGTCGAGATCACCGACCCGGCCGAGGAGGGGAAGAAGAAGACCCTCACTCTCGAGGTCGCCCAGCACCTCGGTGAGGGCCTGGTGCGCGCCATCGCGATGGAGCCCACCGACGGCCTCGTCCGCCAGGCCGAGGTCACCGACACCGGCGACGGCATCACCGTCCCCGTCGGCGACGTCACCAAGGGACGGGTCTTCAACACCCTCGGCAAGATCCTGAACGAGCCGGAGGCCGAGTCCGAGGTCACCGAGCGCTGGCCGATCCACCGCAAGGCCCCCGCCTTCGACCAGCTCGAGTCCAAGACCGAGATGTTCGAGACCGGCCTGAAGGTCGTCGACCTGCTGACCCCGTACGTCAAGGGCGGCAAGATCGGCCTGTTCGGCGGAGCCGGCGTCGGCAAGACCGTCCTCATCCAGGAAATGATCATGCGTGTGGCGAAGCTGCACGAGGGTGTTTCCGTCTTCGCGGGTGTGGGCGAGCGTACGCGTGAGGGCAACGACCTCATCGACGAGATGACCGAGTCGGGCGTCCTCCCGCAGACCGCGCTGGTCTTCGGTCAGATGGACGAGCCGCCGGGCACCCGTCTGCGGGTCGCCCTGGCCGGTCTGACCATGGCGGAGTACTTCCGCGATGTGCAGAACCAGGACGTGCTGTTCTTCATCGACAACATCTTCCGCTTCACGCAGGCCGGTTCCGAGGTCTCCACGCTGCTCGGCCGCATGCCCTCCGCGGTGGGTTACCAGCCGAACCTGGCGGACGAGATGGGTGTGCTCCAGGAGCGCATCACCTCGACCCGTGGTCACTCCATCACCTCGATGCAGGCGATCTATGTGCCCGCGGACGACCTCACGGACCCGGCGCCGGCCACCACGTTCGCGCACCTCGACGCGACGACGGTGCTTTCGCGGCCGATTTCCGAGAAGGGCATCTACCCGGCGGTGGACCCGCTGGACTCGACGTCCCGGATCCTGGACCCCCGCTACATCTCGCAGGAGCACTACGACTGCGCCCAGCGCGTCATCGGGATCCTGCAGAAGTACAAGGACCTCCAGGACATCATCTCGATTCTCGGCATCGACGAGCTTTCCGAAGAGGACAAGCTCACCGTCAGCCGGGCCCGCCGTATCGAGCGCTTCCTGTCGCAGAACACCCACGCGGCGAAGCAGTTCACGGGTCTCGACGGGTCGGACGTGCCGCTGGACGAGTCGATCGCCGCGTTCAACGCGATCGCCGACGGTGACTTCGACCACTACCCGGAGCAGGCGTTCTTCATGTGCGGTGGCCTCGACGACCTGAAGGCCAAGGCCAAGGACCTCGGCGTCTCCTGACGTCCGGGTCCGGCGCGAGGCGGGGCCGGGCCGCGGGGCACAGCCCTTCGGTCCGTCCCCGTCCCCGCACCCCTTATCCTTTTCCTAACCTACGAAGGAGCCACAGTGGCTGAGCTGCACGTCGAGTTGGTCGCCGCGGACCGCAAGGTCTGGTCCGGCGAGGCCAGCCTGGTCGTCGCGCGCACCACGTCCGGCGACATCGGCGTCATGGCGGGCCACCAGCCGCTGCTCGGCGTGCTGGAGCCGGGAGCGGTGACCATCCGTACGACCGGCGAATCCGGCGAAGGCACCCTGACGGCAGCGGTGCACGGCGGCTTCGTCTCCTTCGCGGACGACAAGATGTCGCTGCTGGCGGAGATCGTCGAGCTGTCCGAGGAGATCGACGTCGAACGTGCGGAGCGGGCGCTGGAGCGCGCCAAGTCCGAGGGCGACGCCGCCGCCGAGCGGCGTGCCGAGGTCCGCAAGCGCGTGGTGGCGGTCCGCTGAGGAGGCGGCCGACGCCCTGCACGGAGCCGGGCACGACAGGTACGAAGCTCAGCCGCGGGCTGTTCCGGGTCACCCCGGAACAGCCCGCGGCTGAGCCAATACAGAGGGGGACGCGGGATCCGCGGGATCTCACGGCTCCGGGAGCACCGCGCCACGCGTGGTACGAGAGAGTGCGAGGAGGTCGGTGATGATGGTCCTCGTTCTGTGCCTGGTCGGCGTGGCCGTGCTGCTGGCGCTGGCGGGTCTCTTCGCCTTCGGGCTGCGGCGCCGCCTGCTTCAGCGCTCCGGAGGCACCTTCGACTGCAACCTGCGCTGGAACGCACCGGCGCGGCCCTCCGCGTACGCCGACGACGACCCGGCGGAAGAAGAGCCTCCGGCAGTGGACGGCAAGGGCTGGGCCTACGGCGTCGCGCGCTACAACGGTGACCAGATCGAATGGTTCCGTGTCTTCTCCTACGCGCCGCGCCCCCGGCGCTTTCTGGAGCGCAACCGCATCGAGGTGCTGCAGCGGCGGGATCCGGAGGGCGAGGAGGAACTGGCACTGCTCTCGAACTCCGTGATCCTCGCGTGTTCCCTGCACGGCACCCGGGTCGAGCTGGCCATGAGCGAGGACGCGCTCACAGGGTTCCTGGCGTGGCTGGAGGCGGCACCGCCCGGCCAGCGCGTCAATGTTGCATGAATCGGAGGCGCTGCCCCGGGACGAAGTCCGGGGAGCGTGAAGGTGGCTCGAAGGCACCGGGCGTCTCCCTCCGGTCCGGGCCCGCGCCGCCCGCATCAGCTCCCGGTGAGGCCCGATTCCTGCGCCAGCACCGCCGCCTGCGTGCGGCTGCGCAGCCCCAACTTGCCCAGCAGCCTGCTGACATGGGTCTTCACCGTGGCCTCCGCCAGGCCGAGTCGCACCGCCGCCTCCGCGTTGGAGAGACCCTCCCCGAGGCACAGCAGCACCTCGTGCTCGCGCGGCGTCAGCTCGTCGAGCCCCGGTGGGGATCCTGGGCCCGCCCTCGGCAGGGGAGGCCGCCCCGCCGCTCCGGGCCGGGCGAACTCCGCGATCAGGCGTCTGGTCACGGCCGGAGCGATCATGCCTTCGCCGCGTGCCACCGTGCGTACGGCGTCGACGACCTGGGACGCCTCGCTGTCCTTCAGCAGAAAGCCCGACGCACCGGCGCGCAGCGCCCCGAAGACGTATTCGTCCAGGTCGAAGGTGGTCAGCACCAGCACGTCCGCCAGCCGTTCGGCCGTGATGCGCGCGGTCGCGGAGACGCCGTCGAGACGCGGCATCTGGACGTCCATCAGCACGATGTCCGGGCGCAGTTCACGGGCGAGACGGACGGCTTCCTCGCCGTCACCGGCCTCGGCCGCCACCTCGATGCCGGCAGCATGGCGCAGGATCAGGACGAGCCCCGCCCGTACGGCCAGCTGGTCCTCGGCGACGAGGACGCGGATCGTGGCCTGTGTGCCGTCGTCCGCGTTCACCGGAGACTCCCTTCCCCGACGGGCAGTTCGGCCCGCACCTCCCAGATCCCCGTCTCCCCGCACGAAGCCTCCGCGGGGCCGGCGCTCAGCGCTCCGCCCAGCAGTTCCACGCGTTCGCGCATGCCGATCAGCCCGGCGCCGGAGCCGGGAGCCCGCGGGAGCGGCGCCGCGTCCAGCGCCTCGCGGCCGCCGCCGGGTACGCCGTGCAGAGGGCTCGTGACGCGGACCGTCAGCGGTCCCCGCGCAGGGGTGTGCCTCAGTTCCACGGTGACGGTGCCGGGAGCCGAGTGCTTCAGCGCGTTCGTCACCGACTCCTGCACGACCCGGTACGCGGCCAGTTCGACGGGCGCGGGCAGGGACGCACCGGCCGGTCCGCGCTCGTCGCGCAGCGAGAAGCTGAGTCCCGGGTTGCCCGCCCCCGCACGGGCCCGCTCGATGAGGGCGTCCAGGCCGGCGAGGGTCGGGGAGGCCGCGGGTTCCGCCGCGTCGACGGACGCGTCACGCAGCAGACCGATGAGGCGCCGCATCTCCGCCAGGCCCTGCACGCTGTTCTCGCGGACGACACCGAGCGAGGCGCGGGCGGCCGCGTCATCCAGGTGCTCCAGGGAAAGGGCGGCCGTGGAGCGGATCGCGATGGCGGAGAGGTGGTTGGCGACGAGGTCGTGCAACTCCCGTGCCATGCGCCCGCGTTCGGCGGTGACCGCCTGGACGCGGTCCATCTCGGCGAGCAGCGCCGTCTGTTCGGCGCGGAGCCGCTCGGCCGCGGCGGCGTTGCGGTGGTCGCGGATGACCACGCCCGACCAGGCGGGCACGACCGTGATGCCCGCGCAGAACACGCCGAGCAGCAGCGTCGCGGGCGTACGGAGGACCGCCATCATCACCAGCGTCGCCGCGACCGACACGGCGACGCAGGCGGGGAGCAGCGCACGCGACAGCCGGGGAGGTCCGTACAGCACCGCGGCGTAGACGACGTCGGTGAAGACGATCACGGTCGCCAGCAGCGACCCCATGGCGAGATCCGCCGCGAGAGCGGCGACGGCGACCACCAGCGCCCAGGGCTGTGCGGACCTGCGGCCGAGGGCGGCGATGCACACGGCCACCAGGGGCAGCAGCAGCCATGCCCCGTAACTGCCGCCCACCCGCGGATTGTTGTAGAGGCCGAACCACCAGAGGGTCACTCCGCCGACGAGGCCGGCGAGGGCGATGAGCACGCCGTCGCGGTGCGGACGCACCCACGGCGGCGGAAGCGCGGACCGGCGGTGTGGCATGCGTCCATCTCAGCACGGCGGCCGGGCGCGGGCGTCGGCCACGGGGACCAGAGTGCCAACGCGAGGTACATCGAAGGATGGAGGGGCGGCCTCGGTAAATCGTCGCTGGTGAGGACGTGTACGAGCGGGCCGGGACGGGATGGTGGAGGGGATGTCGAGGCAAGGGGGACGAGCGTGATCGTCACGCTGATCATCATCTGCGAGGTCGCGTTCTGGGTGCTGCTCGCGGGCGGGCTCGCGCTGCGCTATGCGGCACGCATGCCGCGCACGGGGGCCGCGGTGCTGCTGTGCGAGCCGCTGCTGGAGGTGCTCCTGCTCGTCGTCACGGCGATCGACCTGCGAGGGGGAGCCGAGCCCGACTGGAAGCACGGACTGGCGGCCGTCTACATCGGCTTCACCGCCACTCACGGCCACTACATGATCAAGTGGGCCGACGGTCACTTTCTGCACCGGTTCGCCGGCGGGCCGCCGCCCGTCAGGCCTCCCCGGTACGGAACGCCGCGTGCCGTGCACGAGTGGAAGATGAGCGCGCGTGCCGTCGGGGCGGCGGCGATCGCCGCGGGGCTGCTTCAGCTGGCCGCCTGGTACGTGGGCGACGCCGGGCAGAGCGAGTCGCTGCGGATGTGGCAGCAGCGGATGGGACTGGTCGCCGTCATCAGCCTGATCGTCGCGCTGAGTTACACGATCTGGCCGAAGCAGGGCCCGGGGCCGGGCGGCGCACGCCCGGGAAGCGATCGCGACTGCGACCCGACCGGCACCGTCGGCGAAGGGCATCGACCTCACGGACGGTGACCTCACGGATGGTGATCTCCCGGACGGTGACCTCCGGACGGTGATCTCCCGGGAGGTGCAGTCCGGGGAGGTGACCTCACGAGGTGAATCCGCAAGCGCACGGACCGCGTTGACGGAACCCCTGCAGGCGGCGGGTTCCAGCCGTCGGCGCGGCCGGAGGTGGACCGGCCCGGATCACTCGTGCCGGTTCCCGCCGTCCGCCCGCGGCCCGTGGCTCCGTACGCGTCTCAGCGCCGTGGCCAGCCGGTACCGCACGCGTACGTCGCTGTAGTCGGTGCCGGCCTCGACCTGCTCGGGCAGGTTCGTGCGGTCGCTCGCCGAGTAGGACGCGTGGCCGGGCGAGCCGTGGAAGCGGACCTCGGTCTCCGGCTCGCGCCCGAAGCGGAGCCGGTCGGCGGCAGTTGAAGTCGTCAGTTCGATGTCAGGGCGTACAGGGGGAGCGTCAGCGTTCGCCGGCCCCTCGTGACCCTCCTCGCCCTTTCACGGCGGCTCGTCGCTGTCGGGCCTGCGCGCGGTACGGCGCTTGGGACGCTCCTCGGACCGGGCCGAGCGGCGGCCGGCCCCCTCACCTGCTCTCTTCGCGGTTCGGGTGGCGGTCTTCCGCGCCTTGCCCGCCGTCCGGCCTGCCTCGTCGATCGTCCTGCCGGCGCTGCGCCCGGCCTCCTTGGTGGTCTCGGAGGCGCCTTCCCCGACGTCCTTGACCGTTTCGGAGGCGCCTTCCCCGACGTCCTTGACCGTCTCGGAAGCACCTTCCCCGACGTCTTCCACGGCGCGGCCGGCTCCCTTGCCGAGTTCCTTGGCCGTCGACCCCGCGCCTTCCCCGACGGACTCGACTGCCCCGCTGGCGCCTTCTCCGACGGACTCAACCGCCCCACTGGCGCCCTCCCCGATCTCCTCGACGGCGCCGCCGGCCCCGCGTCCGAGCTCCCCGACGGCTTCGCTCGCCCCGCTGCCCAGCTCACGCGCGGCGGAGCCGAGGCCCGAGGTGAGCTGCTCCAGGATCTGCGGGTTGCGGTCGATCGTCGTCAGCACCCGCCCGATGACCTGGGTGACGTTGTCGAGGTGGACCTTCAGCAGCGCCTGCGCGTCCACGCCCTTGATGTCCAGCTGGACCCGGCCCAGCGCGACGTCCGCCCCCACGTTGAGCTTGAGGATGTCCAGCACCTCGGCCTGCAGTGAGACCCGTGCACGCAGGTCGTCGACCTCCAGGCCGATCTCGTCGACGTGGAGCTGCGGCACGTCGAGCAGTACGTCGGGCTCCTCGCCCAGTGTCACCCTGGACAGCTCGCTCCGGCCGTTCTCGTCGTCGTACCCCTCGGAGTCACCGTTGCCGTTCCCCTCGTCGTACGGCTCGGGGTACTCGTCGTCGTACTCTTCCGGTTCCCGCTGCTCAGGGCTGTTGTCCTTGGCGTTCATGCCGCCCCCTGAAGGGTGCAAATAGGTACAGAACTCCTGTTTTCACCATAGGGCGGGTGCCCGGCGGGCGCCCGGTCGCACATGAAAAAACGGCCCGGCCTCGCGTGCAGGGGAACGCGGGGCCGGGCCGATTGTGTGGGGGGTGGCGCCTGTGTGGAGGTGGCGACCGGGGTGAGGTGGCGCCTGGGAGGAGCCGAACGCCGCCCTAGCCGCAGTGCTCCTTCTTCTCCTTCTTGGTCATCTTGCGGGTGTGCTGGGTCTTGGTGCTGGGTGCGTCGGCCTTGGGTCCTTTGGCGGTGAAGGGGACGTACCAGATGTGGTGGCCGTAGAACTTGTCCTCGAAGTGCATCTCGTAGGTGCCCTGGATCTCTTCCATGGCGGCCTCGCGGGTGATCCAGCCGACCTCGCCGGGCTTGACCTCGACGTTCGTCTGGTGCTGCTCGGTGTGCGAGCTCTGCCAGGAGTGTTTGTAGCTCGTCTGGATGGTCACGTTGAAGAGTTCGGTGAAGCCGTACTGGGCGTTCATGGAGACGCCGACGGTGTTGGACTCTCCGGTGGTGTCGGACCACGAGACGGCGGAACGCTGAAGGTCCTTGGTGCAGTTGAAGGCGCTGTCACCCACCTGGTGCGGCTCGCCCATGGAGTCGACGGGGGCGCCGGAGGGGTGGAAGACGCACTTGTCGGTGCCGTTGTTGCACTGCTCGAGGAGTTCCCTGGTCGTGGGCTGCTCTTCGTCATCGGCCTGCGCGGTCGCGGGGAACAGGGCTGTGGCACCGGCGGTCGTGATGGCGACCACCAGCATCGACAGCTTCTTGCGGCGGGTCATGGTCTCTCCGACGAGGTGGGGGTGAGACCCAGCGGCTGCTGGGAGCGTCTCTGCGGCGCCGGCCCCCGGGTGAGGCCGGTGGACCGCGTCCGGTTGATCATCAGGCTGCCGGTCTCCGGGCCGGGCTCGCCGAGGGAACCTGACGGGCGGTGCGACCGGCGTGGGAGGACGCGGCTGTGCGTCAGCCGCAGTGCTCCTTCTTCTCCTTCTTGGTCATCTTGCGGGTGTGCTGGGTCTTGGTGCTGGGTGCGTCGGCCTTGGGGCCCTTGGCGGTGAAGGGGACGTACCAGATGTGGTGGCCGTAGAACTTGTCCTCGAAGTGCATCTCGTAGGTGCCCTGGATCTCTTCCATGGCGGCCTCGCGGGTGATCCAGCCGACCTCGCCGGGCTTGACCTCGACGTTCGTCTGCTGCTCCTCGGTGTGCGAGCTCTGCCAGGAGTGTTCGTAGCTCGCCTGGACCGTCACCTTGAACAGCTCGGTGAAGCCGTACTCGGCGCTCATGGAGACGCCGACGGTGTTGGACTCTCCGGTGGTGTCGGACCAGGAGACGGCGGAACGCTGAAGGTCCTTGGTGCAGTTGAAGGCGCTGTCACCCACCTGGTGGGCCTCGCCGATCGAGTCGACGGGGGCGCCGGAGGGGTGGAAGACGCACTTGTCGGTGCCGTTGTCGCACTGCTCGAGCAACTCTCTTGTGGTGGGCTGCTCTTCGTCATCGGCCTGCGCGGTCGCGGGGAAGAGTCCCGTGGCGCCCGCGGTGGCGATGGCGACCACCAGCATGGACATTTTCTTGCGGTGGGTCATGATGCCTCCGACGAGGTGGGGTAAGGCAGTTGCTGCCCTGGTTGTCTCCGGGCGCGGTGGTGCACCGCTCGGGCCGGGCTCAGCTGAAGCTGATGGACTTCGCGCGGTTGTCCATCACGTCACCGATGTTCGGGGTGAGCTCCTTGAAGGGGCCGTCGCGGTCACCTCCGAGGCCCGGCTCCGAGAAGAGGTTGAGGGTGCAGTTGCCCCAGGGCTGGACCGAGGAGATCTGGTCCTTCCACTCGTCGTCCAGGTCGATCTGGAAGTCCACGTCGTCGTCGCCGTTGCAGAGCGACTCGGCGGTGATGGTCAGGGAGCCGCCGCCGTACTTGGTGTCCTTGAAGAGGGTGGCAGCGATGATGTCGCCCTCGCCCTGCGTCGTGACGCCGGAGGAGGCGACGGGCTTGTCGCCCTTGCGGGCCTCGCTGATCTCGGCCTTCCCGCCGGTGGCGGGTGCGTCCAGGAGGCGGTCGCTCTCGGGTACGCCGGCGGCCTTCGAGAGGCTCTTGAAGCACTGGGTCTCGCCGCTCTCGGCGTTCAGGGTGCAGTGGTTGCCCTGCCCCTTGGCGTCGCCCTTCGTCTCGTCCCCGGAGACCGCGCCGTTCGCTACCGGTACGGCGATGACGCCTGCCAGCAGTGCCACGGCGGCAACGGTGATGCGCGTACGCCGTTTTGTGTCGGTGGCCATGTGTGTGACTCCAACCCCTCGTGTCCGGCCAGCATTTCTGGTCCAGGCCTTGTGAGGGTGATGGTACTCACACGGAGCGGAATGGAAAGGGAATCCAAAAAATAAGCCGACGCCTCACGGAATCTACGCGCGAAAACCGCGAGGTCGAGTGCTCCAGATGTGGCACAGCTCTCACCCGGATACACCGCCGGGGCGATGGAAAGGAAATGCCCGTGCGTCCGGATTGGGGCTGTTCCATCCGGGCTCCCGGTGTTTTGCAGAAAGTGTCGCAGCGGTGCGGCTCGATGACCTTGTACTTGCTCTGACCTGCTGGTTTGTGTTCCGCTGGCCATGTCGCCGGGGATATGCGCGGAGAAATCTCAGGGGAGCCTCAAAAAAACCTTAAGAGTTCCTTAAGGGGGCGACCGAGGCCCGCGCGGAGCGAAATCAAAGAGCCGAGCGAGGCGGATCGGAAAGGTCCTTCCCGTTCGTCTTCACATTCATGCGCGAGGCGGACCGGGAAAACGTGGAAACGGGCCGGAACGGGCATCGGCCGCCGGAGACCGCGTTCGGGAGGCATTTTCGGGCGAGCCCGAGTTCGGGGGCCGGCACGGTTGGGGCACACCTGCAGAGGGCCGGACCGGCCTCGTGCGCTGCCCGCCGCCCGGCCCCCGCGCTGCGGTGCCGCGGGCCGGGCGTGACGGGACGCCGGGCATGACGGGCCGCCGAGCCGAAGGGCTGACGGGCGACTGGTCGACGGGCGGGCGCGACCAGCGGGCCGGGCCGGTCGCGGCCTGGCCCGGCCCGCTCGTCGTGTCCTCCGGGCGTACAGCCCGCCCGTCGCACGGCTCCGTCGCCCACCGCGGGCGGACGGTCGTGCGCAGCGCCGTCGCGCGCACGCTTCCCGGGGCGGTCGACGGCTGGGCCAACGCGCCCGGTCCGACGGGCAGTTGCGCTTCAGGGGCGTGGCCGGCGCGCAGCGCATGGCCGACGCCGAGGGCGGCCGAGGGCGGCCGAGGGCCCTAGCCGTCCCAGCCGTCCCAGCCGTCCCAGCGGTCCCGGCGGCTGGGCGGCCGCCGCTGGCACGGCGCAGCGCGGGGGCGGCGCCCCACGGGGGTGGCCGCCGACGTTCGGCGGCCCTGGCTCAGCGGTTCTCGCCCGGCACCCACATCACGTCGCCGAGCTCCTTGTTGGCGGAGCGGGCGAGGATGAAGAGCAGGTCGGAGAGGCGGTTGAGGTATGTCGCCGTCAACGGGTTCATGATCTCGCCGTGCTCGTCGAGCGCGGCCCACGTCGAGCGCTCCGCCCGGCGTACGACGGTGCATGCCTGATGCAGCAGGGCGGCTCCCGCGGTGCCCCCGGGGAGGATGAAGCTGCGCAGCTTCTCCAGGTCCTGGAGGAAGGCGTCGCAGTCCGCCTCGAGCTTGTCGATGTAGCTCTGTTCGACGCGCAGCGGCGGGAACTCCGGCTCCTCCTGCACGGGTGTGGCCAGGTCGGCGCCCACGTCGAAGAGGTCGTTCTGCACCCGTACGAGGACCGTCTTGATCTCGTGCGGCAACTCGCCGAGGGCGAGGGCGACGCCGATGGCTGCGTTCGCTTCGTTGGCGTCGGCGTACGCCGCGATGCGTGTGTCCGTCTTCGCGGTGCGGCTCATGTCGCCGAGCGCGGTGGTGCCGGAGTCGCCGGTACGGGTGTAGATGCGCGTCAGATTGACCATGCACCGAGACTACGTGCCGGCGGTCTGCGGCGGACCGGCCGCTTCCGGTCCCCGTGCGGCCGGCGTACGCCGTGACACGGGCGCGGGCCCGACCCGTACGCCGCGACCCCGTACGCCGTGGGCCCGCGCGGGTGGAGCGGTCCGGTCGCCCGGAAGTGCCGATCTGTCACCTCCCCGGCTGCATCGGGTCTGTCAGCGGTCCGCTCAGTGCGCCTCCGGTGCGTCCACGCTCGCGTCCTGCCGGCAGAGGATCTCCTCGACGCGCTCCGTCGGAAGTGCGCACCGCAGCGCCGGCCAGATCGCGACGCCGGTGAGGACCGGGCACGCGAGGGCCCCGAGGTCGAAGTCGAGCACGCCGAGGTTTCCGGCCTTCTCCGTCTGCTCCGGGCACTCACCGAGTAGCCGGTGGGGGCGAGTCCGGCGTACCGCACGAGGAGCCACCAGCCGTGCCTGAAGCCGAGCGGAGGCGTCTTCCGCTTGGCTGGCGGCGTGGTACACGGCCATCAGGGCATGGCGCAGGACGATCGCGAGGAAGGGCTTCCAGTTGGTGTCCCGGCCCGTCCAGTGGACGATCAGGTTCGTCGACCACAGGGCGAGAACCCGATGATCCGCACCGACTTGTCGCCGAGCCGGAACGGGCGTGCGTGCTCCGGCATCTGCTTGCGGCTCGGGGCCAGGTGCCCGTGCCCCGCACGGTGCGTTCGGGCCGCTATGGGAAGCGAGGGCTCAACCATGCCCGGCTGCCCGGGAGATGAGACTCGTGGCACCTCCGGCGGCGGCGCGCGACCGCCGGACGAAGGACTTCCCGGGTCCCGGGATCCGCCCAAGCCGCACGCATCGGACACACCCTGTGTGATGTCCGCCATGTGAGACGTGACGCGTGTCTCTTCAATGCCACAAGGTCTCCGCGAAGCGCTAATGTCCGCCCAACAGGCGTTCACGCAAAGGCAAGGGCAGGTAGGGCCAGGTGGCAGTCGTGGGGAAGAAGCTCGCCGTCATCGGTGCCGGTCTCATGGGGTCCGGCATCGCTCAGGTGTCGGCTCAGGCCGGGTGGGACGTGACCCTCCGCGATGTGACCGGCGAGGCACTCACCCGCGGCACCGACGGCATCAAGGCCTCCTACGAGAAGTTCGTGAGCAAGGGGAAGCTCGACGCCTCCGCGGCGGAGGCCGCGCTCGCGCGCATCACGACCACCACCGATCTGGACGCGGCCGCCGAGGCGGACGTCGTCGTCGAAGCCGTCTTCGAGAAGATCGAGGTGAAGCAGGAGATCTTCGGCAGGCTCGACACCCTGGTGAAGGACGGGGCGATCCTCGCCTCCAACACCTCCGCTATTCCGATCACCAAGATCGCGGCGGCCACCTCGCGCCCCGAACGGGTCGTCGGGACGCACTTCTTCTCACCCGTTCCGATGATGGCGCTGTGCGAGCTCGTGCGCGGTCACCGCACCAGCGACGAAACCCTCGCCATGGCACGCGAGTTCGCGGAGTCCGTCGGCAAGACCTGCGTCGTCGTCAACCGCGACGTGGCCGGTTTCGTCACCACGCGGCTCATCTCCGCACTCGTCGTCGAGGCGGCGAAGCTGCACGAGTCCGGCGTGGCCACCGCCGAAGACATCGACACGGCCTGCAAGCTGGGGTTCGGCCACGCCATGGGGCCGTTGGCCACGGCCGACCTGACCGGTGTCGACATCCTGCTGCACGCCAGCGAGAACATCTACACCGAGTCGCGTGACCCGAAGTTCGCACCGCCCGAGTCGATGCGCAGGATGGTCGACGCGGGCGACATCGGCCGTAAGAGCGGCCGGGGTTACTACGACCACTGAGACATACACGTACATACGCCGGACCGACTGCCGCCCCGCGTGGGCGCGTTCGAGAGCATCGCCCGCGAGGGTGATTTCCGTGTCGGTTCGAGCACGGACGGCAACCTGGTTGCGGCAATCGCAGTCAGTTGTGGTGAGACATTCAGACGTGAAGGTACGCGGAGCAGAGACACATCCGGGGAGCGGTTATGCATATCAGGGGCGACCATGCCGAGCTGGCCGTCGGGGGTCGCCTCGACGTCCGGAGCGCGGCGGACGCCCGAACGGTCCTTCACTCCGCCGTCGACTCCGGCGACGGCGATCTTGTGCTGGATCTGGCAGGACTCGATTCCTGGGACGCGACCGGGCTCGGCGTGATCATGGGCGCACACAGAAGGGCCGGCCGCTGCGGCCGAAGGCTCGTATTGAGGGACGTCCCGCCGCAGATGCAGCGGCTGTTGATGGCCACCAGACTGCACCGCATTCTCGCCATCGAGGGTGGTTTGACGGTTTCCGAGGCGCAGATTCTCACCAAGCCTTGACGTGCACGGCGGTTCAGCCTGAGCGCTCGCGGTAATACTGTGCCGGAAGCAGCGCCCGGTGCTGCCGTTCGCGCCGACCTGCGACGGGAGAGGCCGATAGAGGCGGGGCGTGCTCGTACCGGAGTATCTGGGGGCATTCCAGCATGGTTCAGCACGGCAACACTCAGCACGGCGGTGAAGACGACGGCGGGACGGACCAGGGCCCGCCGCCCAGCAGACGCCCGGTGAAGCTCTTCGTCGGCGGACAGTTGCTCACGTTGAATCCGGTCGACGGCAGCGAAGTCGAGGCCTGCCCGCCGACGGAGTCACCCGGCGGACCGCGAAGACTCACGCTGCGCGAACGCTCGCTGTACGCGCGGGAAAGTGACGCGGCCACGGCCGTCTCCGCGACCCGGGGGGACCCCGGGCCCGGATCCTCCGGCGCACCCGGCCGCGTCATACCGGTCCTCGAGCGCGACGAGGAGCGCGAGCGCCTGGCGGGGCAGCTCGCCTGCGGGCGGTCCATACGTCTGACCGGGCTTCCCGGTTCCGGGCGCACGACACTCCTGGAGGCCGTCGCCGCGGACGTGGCGGACCTCGCGCCGGACGGTGTGGTGCGGCTGAGCGGCTACCGCCGCACGCCGTCCGATCTTCTGCAGGAACTTTTCTCCGCGGTGCACGACGCCCCCTTCCACCGTCCCGGCGACGAGGAGATGCGGGAGGCGCTGCGGGGCATCGGAGCCGTCGTCATCGTCGACGACCTCGCCTTCGGCGGAGAAGCGCTCGACCAACTCCTCGACGCCACGCCCGAATGCGCCTTCCTCTTCTCCGCCACGCCGGACGTCGCCCCTCCCTCCGGCGACGTCCACGTGGAGGAGTTCCGGCTCACCGGACTCAGCCGCACCGCCTGCCTGGAACTGCTCGAACACGCGGTACGCAGGCCGCTGACGAACGAGGAGACCGACGCGGCGCAGGACATGTGGCTCGCCTCGGAGGAGTCCTCCGGAGGCCTGCCGCTCCGCTTCGTGCAGGCGGGCGCGCTCCTGCGCTACGGCGGCCGGGCCGGCGAGCTGAGCGGCGGCCGCGGCAGCGCCATGAGTGCCCGCGTCGCCGAGCGGCTCTCCTCGGCAGCACGTGACGCGCTGCGCATCGCGCTCTCCCTCGGCGGCGAACTGCCGCACCACACACAGCTTCCCGCGCTCGTGGGGGACCCGCAGGCCGACGAGGCCGCGGGTGAACTGGCCCGCGCCGGACTCGTCACCTGCGCGGGCGGGCACTACCGGCTGGCGGACGGTGTCGCCGACGCCCTCACCGCGGCCGGATTCGCCGACGGGGCCGACGGGTGTGCCCTGATGGCGGCGCATCACTACGGCTGGTGGGCCGACCACCCCTCCGTAACCCCCGCAACGGTCGCCACGGAGGCGGACGCGGTGCTCGCCGCGGTCCGGGGCACCCATCGCGGCGGTCACGCGAGCGCAGCGGTCCTGCTGGCCCGCGCGGCAGCTCCGGTGCTGGCCGCCTCGCTGCGCTGGAGCGCCTGGGAGAGGTTGCTGCGCGGCGGCCTGGAGGCCGCACGCACATCGGGCGAGGTCGCCCAAGAGGCCTATTTTCACCATGAGTTGGGGGTGCTCGCTCTCTGCACCGGTCAGCTGCAGCGCGCGGCTGCGGAGCTGGAGGCCTCCATCGCGATGCGCAACGCGCTCGCGGACCAGCAGGGCACGTTCACGGGACGGCGGGTGCTCGCCCTCGCCACGGACCTTCTCGTGGCGCAGAACCCGGGCGGGCCCGTCGCGCCCGACGGCCCGGGCGGGCCCTCCGTGCGGGACCGGGCAGAGCGTCCGGGCTCCCCGGCAGGTGCCGCGGCCGCTGCCGCCGGTGACGGCGGACAGGCGGAGCCCGCCCTGTACGAGGCCGGGGACACCCCCACTCACTCGCTCGCCGCCACCCTCAGGGGACACCGGCGGGGCGATGTGAGGGACGGGGAGTACGAGAGCGCGCGGACGGTCGCCGCCACGGTCGCCAACCCGGGCCGCGGTGCCGCCGGTGCTTCCCACGACACGATGCCCGCCCTCGTTCCCGCACGGGGCGCGGTCGCCTACGGGGCCCGCAGGAACCTGGCGGCGGCCGGGGCGGGTGCGGTGCTGATCGCGGTGCTCGCGACGATCGTGGGACTGGGCCGGATGCCGGACGACGGCAGCGGCCCGCTGGACCGCGGCAAGCCGGGCTCGACCTCGCAGCGGGACGAGCACAACGAAGTCAACGCCGACGAGCCAGGAAGCCGTACCCCCGGAGCCGGCCGCAGCAGCGGGCCGGAGAGCCCGAGCGAGTCCGGCAAGTCCCCGGGCGCCTCTGACAGCGCGAGCAAGGAGTCGCCGAGCGAGAGCAGCTCCGGGCCCGACGAGGACCCCTCAAGCAGCGAACCCGGGGACTCGGGAGGCTCGGGAGGCGACTCGCCGACCGGCAGTCCCACCGGGAGCCCCACCGACAGCCCGACCGGCAGCCCGACGGGGAGCCCGACCGGCAGCCCCACGGGCAGTCCGACCGGCAGCGGCGGCAGTGACAGCGGCGGCAGTGACAGCGGTGGCAGTGACACCGGCGGCACCGACAGCGGTGGCAGTGACACCGGCGGCACCGACAGCGGTGGCAGTGACACCGGCGGCACCGGCGCTGGTGGAACCGACGGCGGTGAGACCGACGGCGGCAGCGACAGCGGGGGCACGATCCTCGGGGCCGTGGGCTTCGCACCGTCCGCGAGCCCTTCGTACTTCGTCGTCTGACCGCGTCGGGACGGGCGAGGCACCACCGTGTCGCACGGACGGCGGGTTCGTCAGCGGCCGGCGGTGCCTGTCGGCTGTGTGCCGTGCATGGCTTCCTTGCGCACGAACGCTCTGCGCAGCGCGTGGTAGGGCTCGTGGGGGCCGAAGAACTGCCGGTGCATGACGGCCAGTTCGTCCGCGCGGTAGTCCGCCAGCGGTTTCACCGCCTCGTCCCGTGCCCGCGCGGCGGCCTTTCCGGCGACGCGGCCCGCCCATGCCGGTGCGTGTGCCAGCTCCGCCGCCATCCGTGACGCCTCACCGGCGAAGTCCTCGGGCGAGGCGGCCACCAGACGGTCCACCAGCCCCGCGCAGGCGGCCGACGACGCGCTCACCGGGAGGGCCTCCCGCATCAGCCGCTCCGCGGTCTCGCGGCCCACGCGGCGCGGGAGCGTGTAGGTCCAGTACTCCGACCCGTACAGGCCCATCAGCCGGTAGTGCGGGTTGAGGACGGCACCCTCCCGGCACCACACCTCGTCCGCGGCGAGTGCCAGCATCACGCCGCCGGCCGCGGCGTTGCCGCCCAGCGCGGCGACGACCAGCCGGTCCGTCGTGCGCAGGACGGCCTCCACCAGATCGTCCATCGCGTTGATGTTGGCCCATGACTCCGCGCCGGGGTCGGCGGCGGCCTCGATCACACCGAGGTGGATGCCGTTGGAGAAGAAGTCACGGCGGCTGCCCAGCACGATCACCCGTGTGGGACGCGAGAGCGCGTACCGGTACGCCGCCAGCAGGCGGCGGCACTGGTCGGTGCTCATCGCGCCTCCGGGGAAGGAGAACCACACGAAGCCGGTGTCGCCCCTGTGCTCGTAGCGGATGTCGCTCCAGCCGCCGCTTCCCCAGGCGCCCGGCTCCAGTTGCGCCGGCAGTTCCGGCACCGACCCCGGCAGGCGCCCGCCGAGCGCGTCCACCGCCGGCATCCTGAACGTGGCCGGCCCGCCCGGGGTGCGGCGCGGTCTCAACTGGGGGATCCACACGGCGCCGTCACGCGTCGCACGGCACACGGCGCCCGCCCGCGTCGCCACGACCTCGCCGGGCGCGCCACGCAGGGGAAGCGCCGACTCGGGGTGTCCGCCGTGCAGGAACCACTCCTCGCCGAGCAGTTCGTCGAGCACCCCCGGCTGGGAGTCCGCCGCCCGCAGCTTGCGCAGCACCGTGCCGGTGGAGTCCGCGGCCCAGTCGATCCGTCGCTTCTCCTGGCGGAAGTACGGGCGCCACACCACTTCCGCACCCAGCTCGTCCTGGCGCTGCGGCTTGTATGTGCCCGAGGCGAAGCGGGCCACTGCGAGCTTCACCGCTGCCGTCGCGGCGTCCGACACCTCGTTGCGGTACACGTCGCTCTTGCCGGCTTCGGGCAGCGCGAAGGGGACCGTGGCCCAGATGTCCCCGGCGTCCATCTCGGCGTCCGCCTGGAGCACCGTCACCGCCCAGTGGCGGGCGCCGGTCGCGATCGCCCAGTCCAGGGAGGAGGGGCCGCGGTCGCCAGGAGGTCCGGGGTGCACGATGAGGCAGACGTGGCGCGAGTAGACGTCTTCCGGGAGGGCCGTCCTGAGCATCGGCGCGACGATCAGCGCCGGGGCGTGCCGGTGGACCGACTTCCGTACGGCGTCCTCGTCGCCGCCGCACACGGTGTCCAACTGATGGCCGAGGTCGCTCAGTTCGGCGTACACGCGTTGGGTGAGGCTGTTGAAGGCACTTGCCACGAGCAGGATGCGCACCGAACACTCCCAGGTCCAATGGCCGGGAGGTTCCCGGCGCCGGCAGTCCCCGGAAGCCAGGGGCGCTCCGGCGGATCTTCGCGGGCTCGCGACTCCCCTGGACTTCGTCCGGGGGCGCCCCGGGCACCGCACCTCGCTGCGTCGTCGGGGTCGCCCGAACGCTCCCTCCCCTGGCTTCGCATGGGGAACCCCAAGGCTTCGCGTGGGGAACCCCAGCCCTTCGGCATGGGGAACCCCAGTATGAGGACGACCCTCGCGCCTTGCGGCGCGCGACGCCGGACGCCGCTCGCAGATCCACGAAGATCCGCCGGACAGCCCCTGGCCGGACCTGCCGGGCGGATCGTCGAACCATAAGGCGTGTGACAGGGCACGACCCGTACGGACGTGAGATTTCGGGAGAACGGCTCAATTTCCGTTGGCCGGTGCACGTTGAGCACGGGTCCGGCCGGCCCCGGCCCCGGTGGCGCCGGAGCGTGCCGGGGCGGCCTGCTCAGAAGAGCCGGAGCTTGTCGTCCTCGATGCCGCGCAACGAGTCGTAGTCGAGGGTGACGCAGCCGATGCCGCGGTCGGAGGCGAGCACGCGGGCCTGCGGTTTGATCTCCTGAGCGGCGAAGACGCCCTTGACGGGGGCGAGATGGGGATCGCGGTTGAGGAGGTCGAGGTAGCGGGTCAGCTGCTCGACGCCGTCGATCTCACCGCGGCGCTTGATCTCGATCGCCACGGTGGCGCCGGTCTCGTCGCGGCCGAGGATGTCCACAGGGCCGATGGCGGTCGGGTACTCGCGGCGGATGAGCGTCCAGCCCGCGCCCAGGGTCTCCATGCGGTCCGCGAGCAGCTCCTGGAGGTGCGCCTCCACGCCGTCCTTGATCAGTCCGGGATCGGTGCCGAGTTCGTGCGAGGAGTCATGGAGGATCTCCTCCATGGTGATGATCAATTTCTCGCCCGACTTGTTCTGCACGGTCCACACCGGGCACGCCTCGTCCGCGGACTCCTTCACCGTGCAGGGCGGGGACATCCAGTTGAGGGGCTTGTAGGCCCGGTCGTCGGCGTGGACGGAGACCGATCCGTCGGCCTTGACCAGGATCAGCCGTGGAGCGGACGGCAGATGAGCGGTGAGCCTGCCGGCGTAGTCGACGGAGCACCGGGCGATGACGAGACGCATGGGCGGTCACGCTACTGGACGTGCTCCGGCGATGCGATTCGCCCCCTGATGGCCCTCTTCGGCTGTGGCCGGATGTATGCCCATTCGCATGGTGCGGTCACTCTCCGCCCCTTACGGTTGACGATGGGGGGTGTCGCCGTACGGAGTCGCGTGATCACCCGGCGCCGAGCGGGTCCCTTCCAATCCGTCAGGTAGACCCCTGTATCCCCTGGGGTCGCGAGAGGAGAACCCATGTCGCTCGACGTCTCACCGGCTCTGCTGGCACAGGCAGAACGGGGCGAAGTCGACGAGCGTGACTTCGTCGACTGCGTCCGTACCTCTCTCCCGTACGCCTGGGAGATGATCAGTACCCTGGTGGCCCGGCTCAAGGTGGACGGCGGCGAGTTCGCCGACAACCAGACGCCGCCACCGGACGAGCAGGCCCGCGGCCAGCTGCTGCGTGCTCTCGCCAGTGACGCGATACGCGGCGCGCTGGAACGTCACTTCGGAGTACGGCTCGCTTTCCAGAACTGTCACCGCGTCGCTGTCTTCCCGCTGGACGAAGCGGTCGACGAGAGGCTGGCGCGATTCACGTCCGTCCGCGGGCAGCTGCTCAACCAGTCGCCGACGCTGCGCGACTGCTGACGCGCCCGGCTCCGTCGGTCCGGCGTCCTCCTGTGCCACGCTGCCGCTGCTCCCGTGGGCAGCGGCAGCGTGTTGTGGGTGAACGGGCGCAACGTCAACGGCGGTGCGGGCCGCGAGGGTTCACTGTCCCGCTGGGAGAAGGGACAGCACCTCTTCGCCCAGCCGCTGCACATTGCGTTCCGTCGAGGCGAGATCGCCCGTGCCCTCGACGAGAAGCGCGAAGCGGTCGATGCCGGTGCGCTCGCGCGTCGCGGCCAGACGGTCGGCGCACAGCTGCGGAGTGCCCACCGGGTGCAGCCGGCAGAGCAGTTCGGTGTAGCCGAGGGGGTCGCGCATCGTGCGCTCCCGTCCGTCGACGGTGCGGTGGGCGCCGAGCCCCTCGCTGAACCAGCCGGGCATCGACTTCGTCAGCGACTCCACGGCCTCCGTCGTGGAATCGCCGACCTGCGCCACTCCCGCGGACACGTGGAGCGAGGCCGCCTGCTCGATCTCCTCACGGGCGTGCCCCGCGTCGCGGGCCTCACGCCGCCACATCGCCACGGTCTCCGCCTTCTCCTCGTCGCCGCAGTGCATGCCGAGCAGCATCGGCAGACAGCGCCGCGCGGCGAGGCGGACCGAGGCGGGCGAGGTGCAGGCGACGAGGACCGTGGGGCGGCGGGGCGGCGGTTCGTCCGCGGCGCCCTGCGCGGGAGGGGAGGGGTTTGCGTGTGCGTGTGCGAGGGGTTCTTCGCAGCGGGGCACGACCTCGACCTCACGGAAGCGGTAGCGCTCGCCGTCGGCTCCGACTCGTGGCTCCCGCAGCCAGCGCAGCAGCAGATCCAGCGACTCCGGGAAGCCGTTCTCGTAGGCGTCGAGCCCGCCGCCCAGGACCTCCAGATCCACCCACGGCCCGCCGCGTCCCACGCCGAGCGTGAAGCGGCCTCCGGAAGTGAGGTGCAGCAGCGCGGACTGCTCGCCCAGGGCGACGGGGTGTGCGTTGGGGAGCACGGAGACCGCCGTACCCACTCCGATGCGCCGGGTGCGCCCCAGCAGCATCGCGGCGAGCGTCACCGCGGACGGGCAGACGCCGTACGGAACGAAGTGGTGCTCGGCGAGCCATACGGAATCGAGTCCGTGCTCCTCCACGGTCTCCGCCGTACGGACCGCTCTGTTCAGCGGCTCCCACTGACCCTGTCCGGGGAACTGTGCGGCCAGCACGAATGCTCCAACTCGCATGCTGCTCCGTCCTCTTGAGCGTCAGGACCCCTCCTGGCATTAACGGCTGACACGTGCCATGGGCACGGCCTCGCTGGTGCCGATTGTTCCGATGAACGGCTCGCGGCGTCGGCTGTTCGCCCTATCGGTCCGTTCCTGCACCGGTGCTGCGGTTATGCAAGGGATCTGTGGCTACTGTGGGGAGCGCCCGCCCTCCGAACCTCCGAGGTGTTCCGTGTCTCCGCGTCGAAACCGTCCCCGCGGCGGTTCAGCCAAGCCCCCCGCCGAGGACCGCCGCGACGGGGGACCGGCAATGCGGTACGGGCTGGAGCGCACCGAGGAGTGGCGCGGCGAGGACTGGGCCGTACGGCAGGTCGGCGGCTCGACGGGCAAGCGGTACCGCTGCCCCGGCTGCGACCAGGAGATCCCGCCCGGGGTGCCGCATGTGGTGGCCTGGCCCCGGCTGGGCGACGTGGACGACCGACGGCACTGGCACAAGGCCTGCTGGAGCGCCCGTGACCGGCGCGGCACGCGCGTTCAGCGCTCACGCAACGCGCCCCGGTACTGAACGCCGCTGCCGCAGCCGGGACCGGACAGGCTGCGCACCGGGCTCGTCCTGCCGCTCCGGCCCGGAAAAGGCCCGGCGCAGCCACCGGCCGTCGCGGTAGAGTTCGCGGGTCCTGTCGTCTCCGATAGAGGTGGACGTTGCGCATCTGAGGTCCGCGATCACCACGCGCCACGGCTCTGCCGTGCGACCGTCATGCCGGGCAGCCGGCTGCCCGTGACGACGCGTGGATGCGACCTCGGCATCGGCCGTCCCCACCCCTCCGCAGGGCAAGGGCCACACCCCTTCTCACGGTTCCGTCGCCGCGTGGTGCTCGCACACGACGTTTCTGTCCGCTGCGCACGCGACTGCGAGATTCACCATGACCAACGCCGATACCGCCCCCAATACTTCTGGCCCCTCCGTGACCTGCTCCGGCCTGACCTTCCGGTGGCCCGACGGCACCGCCGTCCTCGACCAGCTCTCGCTCACGATCGGACGGGGCCGCACCGGCCTCGTCGGCGCCAACGGCTCCGGCAAGTCGACACTGCTCGGGCTGCTGGCCGGGCACCTGCGCCCCTCACAGGGGTCCGTCACCGTGGGCGGCAGCCTCGCCCACCTCCCGCAGAACGTCACTCTCGACACGGCGCTCCGCGTCGAGGAGGCTCTCGGCATCGCCGAACGGCGCCGTGCGCTGCGGGCCATCGAGGCCGGAGAGGTGAGCGACGAGCACTTCGAGACGGTCGGCGACGACTGGGACGTCGAGGAACGGGCCCTGGCGACGCTGGGTTCCCTCGGCCTCGCCGAGGCCGGACTGGACCGCACCGTCGGTGAGCTCTCCGGCGGCGAGACCGTACTGCTGCGTCTGGCCGCACTGCTGCTGGAACGTCCCGACGTGCTGCTGCTGGACGAACCGACCAACAACCTCGACCTGTTCGCCCGCCGGCGGCTCTACGAGGCAGTCGACTCCTGGCGCACCGGCGTCCTGATCGTGGTCAGCCACGACCAGGAACTGCTGGAGCGCGTGGACCGCATCGCGGAGCTGCATTCCGGGGCGGTGACCTCGTACGGAGGTGGCTGGTCCGCGTACCAGGAGACGCTGGCCGCACAGCAGGAGGCGGCCACCCGGACACTGCGCGCCGCCGAGTGGGACGTACGCAGGCAGAAGCGCGAACTGGCGGAGACACAGATCAAGCTGGCACAACGGCGGCGCTACAGCCGGAAGATGGACGCCCAGCGGCGGGCCCCGCGAATCGTCGCCGGGGAGCGGAGGCGGTCGGCGCAGGAGTCGGCGGGCAGACTGCGCGGAGTGCAGGAGGACCGTCTCGTCGAGGCGCGCGAGCGGCGGGAGCAGGCTGCGGAAGCCGTACGCGAAGACGAGAAGATCCGCGTGGATCTTCCCCGGACCGCCGTGCCGACGGGCCGCACCGTGCTGACACTGCGGGCGCTGCGCCCCCGGTACGGGAGGCTGCGCGAAGCGGACCTCCAGGTCCGCGGACCCGAACGCGTCGCCCTGGTGGGTCGCAACGGCGCGGGCAAGACCACTCTGCTGCGCACCCTCGCCGGCCGGCTCGAACCGCTGTCGGGCGAGGTCGAGGTGTCCGTACCGCTGCGCTTCCTGCCGCAGCGACTGGACGTGCTGGACGAGGAGTTGAGCGTCGCCGCGAACGTGGCACGCGTGGCTCCCGGGGTGACGGTCAACCAGATCCGTTCGCAGCTCGCGCGCTTCCTGTTCAAGGGTGCGCGTGCCGAACAGCCTGCGGGCACCCTCTCCGGCGGGGAGCGCCTGCGGGCCGCACTCGCCGCCATGCTGCTCGCCGCCCCCGCGCCTCAGCTGCTCATGCTGGACGAGCCGACCAACAACCTCGACGCGTCGGGCGTGCGGCAGCTGACGAGTGCGCTCGCCGCGTACGAGGGAGCGCTGCTCGTCGCCGCCCACGATCTGCGCTTCCTGGAGGCGGTCGGGATCACGCGCTGGCTGTTCGTGGGGGAGGAGCTTCAGGAGACCGGCGTCGACGAGATCCGCGAACTGCTGGCGGACCCGGGCGACGGCTGACCCGGGCGGCGGCTGCCCCGGCCGGCTGTCGGCCGGGCGCTCCCGGACGGTCCCGGGCGCTCCCGGACGGGGCCCGGGCGGGTCCGGACCGGGACCGCCCGGGAGCGCCCGCTCATCCGGCGGCTGCGTCGTCCTGCTCGCGGCGTCGCATCCGCTCGCGCTGCGGCACCACGGTGTACTTCGGGTCCTTGGAGGACTCGAGTCCCGCGTGGAAGACGCCCAGACGTGTGCACGCGGAGGCCGCGACGAGAGCCAGCCCGCTGGCACCCGCGGCCACGCGGCTGCGCCCCGCGAACAGCGCGGCGCCCGCCGCACCCGCCGCCGACAGCGTCTCGGCGGCACGCATCCAGCGCCCGCCCGGGCCGCTGCGGTAGACCTCGGCGACGAGGCCGAGCCTGCGCTCCATGGCCTTCGTCGCCGCGTTCTCCAGCGCGGTTCCGGCGAGCGCGGCGGAGCGGGCCGGACCGTTCTCCGCGGTCGGGGACATCGCAAGTGCCATGCCGGAGGCGGCCGTTGCCGCCGAGCCCACGAAGACGAAGGGCAACTCGCGGTAGCCCTCGTGCCAGCCCGGCACGGCCGTGTCCGCCGCGAGCACCGCCGTGTACGCGGCGACGGCCGGCCCGAGCAGCGCCGCGCCCGCGCCGGCCGCCCGGCCCACCCGTGGCAGCCTGCCCGTCAGGTCGCACGCCGCGGCCACGGCGCAGGCCGGTCCGTACGCCGAGAGCAGCCACGAACCGACGCTCATGGGGGAGGTCGGCTTGAACACGCGGAGCATGTTGGCGAAACGTCCGGGGCGGCCCAGGTCGTGGATGAGAGCGGCGGCCGAACCGGCCACGGCGACGGCCGAGCTGGTCTTCAGCGCACGGGCCGTCACGGGCCGTCCCGTCAGCTCCGCTCCCGCGGCCACCACCGAGCCGGCGCCCGCCAGACCACCGAGGAAGAAGTAGCCGGCGATGTTCAGCGGTTTCCAGGCCGGCTGGTTGAGCACCGGCCTGCCGTAGTACGAGGTGAATTCGGCTTCCGGCACCATCGTCCGCTCGCCCTTGCGGCCGCGCCTGCGGCCGCGGCGGTGCCTGCCCTTGCCCGTGGGCGCGCTCCTGGCCGGGGCGGTGTCACGGTCCGCCTCCCGCGGACGGTCCCGGCCCGTGTCCGCCTCCCCGGTGGCGGGCGGGCCGTGGCCGTCCTCGCGGGTGAGGTCCTGTCCGCCCACGAGTGCGCCACGTCCCGGACGTACGCCCCGCAGCCCGTCCTTCGTGACGTCGGCGACGCTGCCCCACTCGCGTTCCTCGGCCGGGTTGCCGTAGATCCGGCCCGGCTTGTAGCCGTTGCGGGGGCCGGCATCGCGGCCGTGCCCGCTCGTGCCGTGCCCGCCGTCGGTCGCGCCGCTCATCGCCACGTCCTCCTCACCTGTTCACGGATTCTGCCGTGCGCCGCGAAGACGGCCGCCAGTCCGCCGAGCAGCGTGAGTGCCGCCGCCCCCGCGTGCCGCCACATGTCCGGCAGGTCACGTGTGGTCACGACGGGGTCCGGCGGCAGTCCGTACACCTCCGGCTCGTCCAGCAGGAGGAAGAAGGCGCCGTCGCCGCCCACGCCGTCCTCGGGGTCGTGCCCGTACAGCCGCGCGTCGTGCACCCCGGCCTCCTGCAGCTGGTCCACCCGCTCCTGCGCCCGTACACGCAGCTCGTCCAGCGGGCCGTACTGGATGGACTCGGTGGGGCACGCCTTCGCGCAGGCCGGTTCCTGGCCGGCGCCGAGCCGGTCGTAGCACATCGTGCACTTGAACGCCCTGCCGTCGTGCGGACGTTGCTCGATGACGCCGTACGGGCAGGCCGGCACGCAGTAGCCGCAGCCGTTGCAGATGTCCTCCTGCACGACGACCGTGCCGAACTCGGTGCGGAAGAGCGAACCCGTGGGGCACACGTCGAGGCACGCGGCATGTGTGCAGTGCTTGCACACGTCGGAGGACATCAGCCAGCGGAACTCGCCCCGGCCGTCGCCGTCCGCCGCCGCGTCACCGGCCGCGCCGGGGGTGGTCGGAGTGATCGCAGCGTCCTCGGGCGACGTGCCCGAGCCCTGCGACGCGAGGGCGAGGACGTCGACGTCGCTGTGGTCCACGTCGGAGTGCGCGTGCCCGACGGGTTTGCTCTGCTCGATGAACGCGACGTGCCGCCACGTCGAGGCGCCCAGGCCCTGCGAGTTGTCGTAGCTCATCCCGGTCAGGTCGAGGCCGTCCTCCGGGATGGCGTTCCACTCCTTGCACGCCACCTCGCACGCCTTGCAGCCGATGCAGACGGAGGTGTCCGTGAAGAAGCCCATGCGGGGCGGGTGTTCGCCGGGCGCGCCGTGCCCGGCGTCGCCGGCCGGGTCTCCCTCGGGCCCCGCCAGCAGGTTGCGTCCGACGAGGGAGCCCTCGCCGCTGCGGGTCCGCCGCGTGCCGGAGCCGGTCATCCTCGTACCTCCATTCCCGTCTCCTCGCCGGTGCCGCTGCGCTCCCGGTACTCCTCCAGCAGCCGCAGCAGGTCCTGGCCGCGGGGCCGGCGCCCCGGGCGGATGTCGGCGGTGAGGGCCTTGACTTCCTGGATGTGCACGTTCGGGTCGAGGGCGATGGACGTCAGCTCGTTC
Organism: Streptomyces sp. WMMB 322; assembly: GCF_900090145.1. Classification (GTDB taxonomy): domain Bacteria; phylum Actinomycetota; class Actinomycetes; order Streptomycetales; family Streptomycetaceae; genus Streptomyces. The sequence goes on along the minus strand of NZ_FMHI01000020.1, from coordinate 114,871 downwards.
GCCGAGTCACCCGTGGAGTAGCCGTTGCGTCCCCAGTGGTAGGGCAGCCCGATCTGGTGGATGGTGCGCCCGCCGGCCCGCACGGGGGACATCCGCTCCGTGACGAGCACCCGCGCCTCGACGGCGGAACGCGCCGTGACGACCGTCGCCCACCCCGCGTGCTCCAGGCCGCGTTCGGCGGCCAGCTCCGGCGAGACCTCGCAGAAGAACTCCGGTTGCAGCTCCGCCAGATACGGCGACCAGCGGGTCATGCCGCCGCCGGTGAAGTGCTCGGTGAGGCGGTACGTGGTGACCACGTAGGGATACACGTCGCCGCCCGGCTCCGTCACGTCGGGGTGGTAGCGGTTGTGCTCACGCGCGAAGATCTGCCGGACGGGGCTGCGCTGCTGCCCGTACAGCGGGTTGGCGACCGGGGAGTCCTGAGGCTCGTAGTGCGTGGGCATCGGCCCGTCGAGGAGCCCGGCCGGTGCGTAGAGCCAGCCCTTGCCGTCGGCCTGCATGATGAACGGGTCGACGCCGCTGATGGCGTCGGGGCCCGTCGCACCCGGTTCCGGACGGAAGGACGGCGGCCGGTCGGCGATGAAGTCGGGAACGTCGTGCCCGGTCCAGCGGCCCGCGCTCTCGTCCCACCACACCAGCGCCTTGCGGCTGCTCCACGGACTGCCGTCGGGGTCGGCGGAGGCCCGGTTGTAGAGGATGCGCCGGTTGAGCGGCCATGCCCACGCCCACTCGGAGGCCACCCAGTCCTGTTCCGTGTGGGGTTTCTTGCGGGCCGCCTGGTTGACGCCGTCCGCGCGGACCCCGCAGTAGATCCAGCAGCCGCACGAGGTGGAGCCGTCGTCCTTCAACTGCTGGTAGCCGGTGAGGGGCCGGCCGTCGGCGTCGTAGCCGTTGATCTCGGCGAGCACCGCCTCGGCGCTCGGCTCCTCCAGCCGCCCCTCGGTCGGGTAGTCCCAGGTGACGTCGAGGAGCGGACGGTCCACCGGGTCCCGTGAGTCCTTCAGCCGCTCACGGATCCGCCTGCCGAGGTGGTACATGAACCACAGGTCGCTGCGGGCCTCGCCGTCGGGTTCCCGGGCCGCCTGGTGCCACTGGACGTACCGGTTGGTGTTGGTGAAGGACCCCGCCTTCTCGGTGTGCGCGGCCGCGGGGAAGAAGAACACCTCGGTGCCGATGTCCTCGGTGCGCAGCTCGCCCGTCTCGATCTCGGGGCCGTCCTTCCACCACGTCGCCGATTCGACGAGTGAGAAGTCCCGGACGACCTGCCACTCCAGGTTCGCCATTCCCAGGCGCTGCATACGGGAGTTGGCGGAGCCGACGGCGGGGTTCTCGCCCATGAGGAAGTAGCCCTTGCACACGCCGTCGAGCTGGTTGAGCACGGTGTCGTACGTGCTGTGCGAGCCGGTGAGCCTCGGCAGGTGATCGAAGCAGTAGTCGTTCCCGGCGGTGGCCGCGTCTCCCCAGTAGGCCTTCATCAGGCTGACGAAGTAGGAGCGCATGTTGCCCCAGAAGCCCTTGTCGGCCCGTACCGCTTCGATGAACTTGTCCAGATCCTCGTTCTTGTGTGCGTGCGGCATCGGGATGTAGCCGGGCAGCAGGTTGAACAGGGTGGGGATGTCGCTGGAGCCCTGGATGCTCGCGTGGCCCCGCAGCGCCTGGATGCCGCCGCCGGGACGGCCGATGTTGCCCAGCAGCAGCTGCAGGATGCAGGCGGTACGGATGTACTGGGCGCCGACGGTGTGCTGCGTCCAGCCGACCGCGTAGCAGAACTCGCTCGTGCGGTCCGGGCCGGAGTTCTCGACGAGCGCGCGGCACACCTCGAGGAACGTCTTCCGCGGAATGCCGCAGGTCTCCTCGACCATCTCCGGGGTGTAGCGCGAGTAGTGCCGCTTGAGGATCTGGTAGACGCAGCGCGGGTCCTGGAGCGTGCGGTCCTGCCGCGACTCGGACTCGCCCGCGAGCGGCGGCCCGCCCGAGCCGTGCGCCTCCGCCTCTCCCGAACCGCCCGGTGCGCCGGGGCCATGGACGCGCTCCTCGTACAGTGCGTCGCGCTTCCCGGAGGCCGCCTGGACGGGACGTCCGCCCTCGTAGTGCCAGGAGCGCATGTCGTAGCTGCGGCTGTCCGGGTCCAGGCCGGAGAAGACGCCGTCGAGGTCCTCGGTGTCCTCGAAGTCCTCGCCGATGAGGGTGGCGGCGTTGGTGTACTCCAGGACGTAGTCGCGGAAGTCGGAGCCCGTGCTGAGCACGTGGTTGATGATGCCGCCGAGGAAGGCGATGTCGGTGCCGGCCCGGATCGGCACATGCAGGTCGGCCAGCGCGCTCGTACGTGTGAACCGCGGATCGACGTGGATGACCTTGGCGCCGCGTGCCTTGGCCTCCATCACCCACTGGAAGCCCACGGGATGGGCCTCCGCGAAGTTCGACCCCTCGATGACGATGCAGTCGGAGTTCTGCAGGTCCTGAAGGAAGGTGGTGGCGCCCCCGCGCCCGAAGGACGTCCCCAGTCCCGCGACGGTCGAACTGTGGCAGACCCGCGCCTGGTTCTCGATCTGGACGACGCCCAGAGCCGTGAAGAACTTCTTGATCAGGTAGTTCTCTTCGTTGTCCAGAGCGGCGCCGCCGAGCGTCGCGATGCCGAGGGTGCGGTTGACGCGCATCCCCTCGTGCTCGCTCTCCCAGGTCTCCCGCCGCGTGCGGATCACCCGTTCGGCCACCATGTCCATGGCGGTCTCCAGGTCCAGCCGCTCCCAGTCCTTCGCGTACGGACGCCGGTAGAGGACCTCGTGACGGCGCGAGTCGCCGGTGGTGAGCTGGAGCGTCGCGGAGCCCTTGGGGCAGAGCCGGCCCCGGCTGACGGGGGAGTCGGGGTCGCCTTCGATCTGGACGACCTCGCCGTCCTTCACGTAGACGTTCTGCCCGCAGCCGACCGCGCAGTACGGGCACACCGACTTCACGACCTCGTCGGCCTCCTCGGTGCGGGGCCGGAGGCCGCGTGTGTACGCGGAGGAGGCGGCGGCGCCGCGCCCCAGGGGATCGTCTCCGGTGAGCTGCCGGTAAACAGGCCAGCTCTCGAGCCAGGTGCGCACACCCATCGCCGTCCTCCGTCCACGCGCGTCCACGGATCGCGCGGGACCAGTGCCCCGCTCGACCGGATTCACTCGTGGCGGTCCGGTGGAGATTCGGCCGTGTGCGGCAGCCGTGAAGTGCGGGCGCGCGTACGCGGCCTGCGCGTACGCGCGCTCCGCGTCAGACGTCCCGGCGGTTCAGCAGCGCAAAGGCGAGGGTCAGCACGACCGCCGTCGCGATGGCCAGGATTCCCAGCAGCGGCCAGCCCGTCGCGGTCTGGTCCTCCGACATGGGGATGCGGTACAGCGACGCCAGCCCGTTGAGCGGCGAGTACTCCATGAGCACCTCACGGAAGTCGCTGAGCGTCTCGCCGATCATGAACAGGGCGAGCACCAGCGGCAGCAGAACGAGGCCCATCATCGCCGTGATCGCTCCGGCCGAGTGCCTCAGCAGCGCACCGACGGCCAGGGCCAGCAGGCCCAGCAGAGCCACGTACAGGGCGGCGCCGACCGTGGCTCCCAGCCACTGGCTGCTGCTCGCGACCAGCTCGCCGTTCTCGACGGAGTCCTTGAGCGGTCCCGACTTCGCCGCGAACTCCGGGACCTTCTGGCCGCTGAGCATCGTGGCGTTGATGAGAGCGGTGACCGAGCAGGCGGCCGCCGTCATGACGAACGCGAGGAGGAAGAAGATCAGCGACTTGGCGGCCAGCACGCGGCCCCGCTTGGGGCACGCGGTCATGGTGGTGCGGATCATGCCGGTGCCGTACTCGGAGGTGACCACGAGCACCCCCAGCGTGATGATGCAGATCTGGCCGAGCATCAGCCCGAACAGGCCCGGGGCGAGCAGCGGCAACCCGACGAAGTCGGTGTCGCTGAGCAGGAGCGCGGTCATCAGGCCGATGCCGACGACGAGGGCGAACATGACGCCGAGCGTCCACACCGTCGAGCGGACGGAACGGATCTTCGTCCACTCGGAGACGATCGCGTGGCCCAGGTGGGTGCGCGTGACGGGGATCGGGGAGGCGTAGCCGCCGCCGTACGCGGGGCCGCCCTGGGGGGCGCCGTGCGGAGCGCCCTGGGAACCGCCCTGTGGAGGTCCGTACGGCGCGCCCTGAAAGCCCTGCGGAGGGGGCGCCGTCGCCGTGCCGGCCGCCGCGCCTCCCGCCGCGTGCTGTGCCGCGCCGTGCTGCGGCTGGAACTCCTGGCCCTGGTACGGCTGTTGAGGCGGCTGCTGCGCGGGGTGCGGCTGCTGGTGGTGCGGGTTGTTCGGCGTGGTCATCGGGCGTCGTCCTCGCTGTCGGGCCGGGAAGCGTCGGTGGGCGCGGCGGGCGCCGGCGGTCCGCCCGGCACCGGCGGCGCCTGCGGGGGCCCGCCCTGGGGCTGCTGGGCCGCCACGTGCGCGTACGGGTCAGGGGTGCCGCCCGGCACCGGCTGCGGTCCGTAGCCGGGCCCCGCGCCGTGGCCGGGTCCTGCGCCGTACGGGCCTGCCTGCTGCGCGGGCGCCCCGCCGGGCGGAGGCCCCCAGCCGCCCGCGGCACCCGCACCCACGGGGACGCCCTGCGGCGGCATGGCGCCGGGCATGCCCGGCGCACCCGGCATGCCAGGTGCTCCGGGCGCTCCCGGACCCATCGGCACTCCGAGCTGGGATGCGGCCAACTGCTGTTGCTGCGACGGCTGTTGCGGCGCCTGCTGGAATCCGGCGCGCTGGTCGACGGAGGAGCGGTAGTCCACCGCGCCCTGCGTCAGCTGCATGTACGCCTCTTCCAGCGACGCCTGGTGCGGGGAGAGCTCCCACAGCCGTACGTCCGCGTTGTGCGCCAGTTCGGAGATCTGCGGCAGCGGCAGGCCGTTGACGCGCAGGGCCCCGTCGTCCTCCGGCTGCACGTGGCCGCCCGCCTCCTGCACGGCGGAGGTCAGCTTCTCCCGCTGGCCCGGGTCGCCGTCCGGCGTACGGACACGGGCGAAGCCCACCGAGTTCTGCGCGATGAACTCCTTCACCGAGGTGTCGGCCATGAGCTGCCCGCGGCCGATGACGATCAGATGCTCGGCGGTCAGCGCCATCTCGCTCATCAGGTGCGAGGAGACGAAGACGGTGCGGCCCTCGCCCGCCAGCTGCTTCATCAGATTGCGGACCCACAGGATGCCTTCGGGGTCCAGGCCGTTGACCGGCTCGTCGAAGAGCAGCACCTGCGGGTCGCCGAGGAGGGCGGCCGCGATGCCGAGCCGCTGGCCCATGCCGAGCGAGAAACCCTGCGAGCGCTTCCCGGCCACCTGCCTGAGCCCGACGACGTCGAGAACCTCGTCCACCCGGCGGGCCGGAATGCCCGAGAGCTGGGCCAGCGACAGCAGGTGGCTGCGTGCGGAGCGTCCTCCGTGCACGGCCTTGGCGTCCAGCAGCGCGCCGACCTGGCGCGGGGCGTTCGGCAGATCGCGGAACCGGCGGCCGGCGACGGTGACCTGGCCCGCGGTCGGGGTGTCCAGGCCCAGGATCATCCGCATCGTCGTCGACTTGCCGGAGCCGTTGGGCCCCAGGAAGCCGGTGACGGCTCCCGGCCGCACCTGGAAGGACAGGTTGTAGACGGCCGTCTTGGCGCCGTAGCGCTTTGTCAGGCCGTACGCCTCTATCATCCGTTTGTCCCTGGACGAAGTTCGGGGCGCGTTCGCCCCCGGACATGGCCTAGGAGGCTACAAGGCGCCCGATCGGTTCCGTCCGTTGGCCGACGCAACGGTCTCCGTCCCGGCCCCGGAACCCGTCTCCCTTACTGTCACGGGGAGTTCAGGCCCTGCACCGCATGCCGCGGCCCGGGCTACGCGTCGCGGCGCTTGAGGAGGATCCAGCCGACGATCAGCGCCGCCCCCACCCACGCGGCCATGATCGCCAGCCCCTCGTAGGGGCCGTACGGACGGTTGAGCGACTCCGGCACGACGGCTGTGATCGTCTTGCCCGCCTGGTCCGGCAGATAGTGGGCGTACTTCTTCGTCGCGCTGACTGCTTCGAGGATGTTGGAGATCAGGAAGAAGAACGGCATCAGGATCGCGAAGGCCAGCATCGGACTGCGCAGCACGAAGCTCAGGCCCATGGAGAACAGAGCGATCAGCGTCATATAGACCCCGCCGCCCAGCACGGCCCGCAGCACGCCCTCGTCCTTGATCGAGACGCCGAGATCACCCAGCACCGCCTGCCCGACGAAGAAGGCGAGGAAGCTCGTGGCCATGCCGACCACCAGCACCAGCATCGTGGCGACGAAGATCTTGGAAGTGAGGAAGACGGTGCGCTGCGGCACGGCCGCCAGCGAGCTGCGGATCATGCCGGTGCTGTACTCGCTGGAGACGACCAGCACGCCGAAGGCGATCATCGCGAGCTGCCCGAGGCCGGAGCCCGAGAAGCTCGTCTGAGTGGCGTCGAACGTGGCCTGCTGCTGCTTGCCCAGCTTGTCGAACTGCGAGGCGGTGACGGCGCAGATGGCGGCGGAGACCCCGACCGTCACGACGAGCGCAGTGGCCAGTGTCCACAGAGTCGAGCGCACGGAGCGGATCTTGGTCCACTCGGAGCGGATGACGCGCGTGGCGTGTGGCATTACCGCCTCCTCCTGACGGGCTTGCCGCCCTGGTCCGGCCGTTGTGCGGGCTGCGGGGCCTGAGTGGTCGCCTGGTATTCGACGGACTCCGCCGTCAGCCGCATGAACGCCTCCTCCAGCGAGGCCTTCTGAGGGCTCAGCTCGTGCAGCACGACCTGGTACCAGGCGGCGAGCTCGCCGATGCGGGCCGGTTCGATGCCCTCGACCTGCATCCCGCCGTCCCGCTCGAAGACCGGCATGACGCCGACGCTGCCCAGCACGTCACGCATCCGCTCGGGCTGTGGCGTGCGCACGCGCACGAAGGAGCGCGAGTTCTCGGCGATGAAGTCCGCCATCGACGTGTCCGCGAGGAGCTTGCCGCGCCCGATGACCACCAAGTGCTCCGCGGTCAGCGCCATTTCGCTCATGAGGTGGGACGAGACGAAGACGGTGCGCCCCTCCGAGGCCAGATGCTTCATGAGGTTGCGGATCCACTGGATGCCCTCGGGGTCCAGGCCGTTGACCGGCTCGTCGAACATCAGGATCTTCGGGTCGCCGAGCAGCGCGGCCGCGATGCCGAGCCGCTGCGCCATTCCCAGCGAAAAGCCCTTCGGACGCTTCTTCGCCACGTCGGTGAGCCCGACCAGGTCCAGCACCGTGCCGATCCGCTTCTTCGGGACGTTGTTGGCCTGCGCCATGCACAGCAGATGGTTGTAGGCGCTGCGCCCACCGTGCACCGCCTTGGCCTCCAGCAGGGCGCCGATGTGGTTGAGGGGGTCGCGGAGCTGGTCGTAGCGCTTGCCGTCGATGTGCACGTCACCGTTCGTCGGCTTGTCCAGGCCGAGCATCATCCGCATCGTCGTGGACTTGCCCGCCCCGTTGGGACCGAGGAAGCCGGTGACCACTCCGGGACGCACGCTGAAGGTGAGGTGGTCGACGGCTGTCTTGTCCCCGTACCGCTTGGTCAAGCCGCGCAGCTCAATCATGGGCCGACGCTATGCGCGTTGAGCGCCCGATGCCAGGGGATGCGCGGGCTCACTCACATGCGTGCGCAAGGCTGTGGTGCCGGTTCCCGGTGCTTTCGCACATTGCGGACGACACGGGCCCGCTGCCCTCCGGCCGGTGCGGAGCGGGGCCGCCCCCGATGCGGGAGACCGCGCGTCACGCCGACGGGCCGCAGCCGTGACCGGGTCGGGCCGTGGCCGGCGCCGGCGGGCACCCGAAGGGCCCGGCACATTCCGTGCCGGGCCCTTCGTACCGCGTGCGGTGACCGCGTGGCCGTGACCGCGTGGCCGGTGACCGGGTGCGTCAGCGGGACTGCTGCGCCGGGACGCTGCGGGCAGCGGCCTCGTCGTCGGCGGCGGTCTCGCCCTCCTCGCCGCCCTGTCCGGCGGCGGCAACTGCCGCGCCCGTGAGGGTGGCCAGCATCTCGCGCACGTTGGTCAGCTGCGCGTTGATGCTGTCGCGGCGGTTGGTGAGGGCCGCCAGCTCGCGCTCCGACTCGCTGCGGACGCGGTCGGCCTTGGCGTTGGCGTCGGCCACGATGTCCTCGGCCTGGCGCTGGGCGGTCTCCACCGTCTGACGGGCGCGGCGCTCCGCGTCCGTGCGCAGCTTCTCGGCCTCCAGCCGCAGCTGCTCCGCACGGTGCTCGATCTCCGCGAGGCGCTTCTCCGCCTTCGCCTGACGGGAGGCGAGGTCACGCTCGGACTGCTCCCGGCGCTTGGCGAGGTTCGTCTCGAAGTCCGCGGCGGCCTGGGCGGCCTTCGCGCGGGTGTCCTCGAAGAGGGAGTCCGCCTCCTCGCGCTTGGACTGGGCGTCCTTCTCCGCCTCCGTGCGCAGCGCGGTGGCTTCGCCCTTGGCCTTCTCGACGATGCCGGCGCCCTCGTCCTCGGCCTTGGCCTTGCGCTCGGCGGCGAACGCCTCGGCGTCGTTGCGCACCTGCTGAGCGGCGCTCTCGGCGAGCTCGCGGTGCTGGTCGGCGGCGCGGCGGGCCTCGTCGCGCAGGTCCTTGGCCTCCTCCTCGGCGAGGCGGAGGATCTTCTCGACGCGCGCACCGAGCCCCGCGTAGGACGGCTCTGCGTCGTTTACCTGGGCCTGGGCGTTCTGAGTCTCGAGGTGAAGCTCCTCGATGCGCTTTTCCAGCGAGGTGATTCGGGACAGTGCGCTGTCACGGTCGGCGACGAGCTTCGTGATGCGGTCGTCCACCTGCCCGCGGTCGTAGCCACGTCGCACGAGCTCGAAGCCGAAGGGGGAGGAAGTGTCGCTCATGGGTTTCCTGTCGAGTCAGACGGGTTATCAGACGGGGAGTTATAGGGGAATCCTAGGGGCCAAGACGGCGTGTCATCGAGCCATTGCGGGTTTGATCTGGAGAATGTGCGCTCGTTCGAGTGGCTAACTTCCGGACTCCTTGCCAGCGGGCTTGGTCGTACCTGCACCAACTCCCGCCTTCACACCGTTGGTTGACGCTGTTTCGGCTCCGCCCTTCCTGCCGCCCCCGCTCTCCGGGCCACCGCCGGCTCCGGGGGTCTCGAAGGACTCCAGCGCTTCCAGTACGTCCTGCACGCGGGAGATCTCAGCGTTGATGTCCTCCTGGCGGCGCTCGAGCACCGCCAGTTCGCGCTGTCCGGCCTCGACGGTCCGCTCCGCCTCGGCCCTGGCCTCCTCACGGATCTGCTCGGCGTCCCGGATGAGTTCGGCCTTGCGCTGCTCGGCGTCCTTGAGCAGGCCCTCGGCCTTCTTCACCGCGGAGATGCGCACGTTGCTCGCCTCGTTGTCCGCCTCGCGGACCAGGCGAGCGGCCTTCTCCTCGGCTTCGCGCAGCTGTTCCTGAGCGGCCTTGACGAGCTTGTCGCAGCGCTCTCCCGCGGACTGCATCGCCTCGGAGGACTCCCTGCGTGCCCGCTCGTGCAGCTTCTCGATCTCCCGCTCGACCCGGGTGCGCTGCTCCTGCGTGCGCTCCCTGATCGCCGCGGCGTCGCTGCGGGCCTCGTCCAGCATGGTGTTGGAGTCGTTGCGGGCCTTCTCCACCACCTGGCGGCTGTCCTCGCGGGCCTCGCTGACCAGACGGTCCGACTCGCGCCGGGCCGCGCCCACCATGCTGTCGGCCTGCTCCTCGGCGGAGGTCTGGGTGCGGCGGGCCTCCTCACGGGCCTCGGCGAGCAGCCGGTCGGCCTGCTCCGCCGCGTCGTTGCGCCGGCGTGCGGCCTCCTCGCGCGCCTCGTCCAGAATCCGCTCGGACTCGGTACGCGTACGCTCCGCCTCGTCCAGGGCCTCGGAGACCGTCGTCTCCGCCATGGCCTTGGCGGCCTCGGACTCCTCCTGGGCCTCCCGGCGCAGCTGCGCCGCAGCCTTCTCGGCCTCCGCGCGCCGCCGGGTGATCTCCTCCTCGGCCTGCTCGTGCAGACCGGTGACCGAGTCGCGCACCTGCTGGGCGGTCTCCTCGGCGGTGCTGACCATCTCCGCGGCGCGGCGCTCCGCCTCCTCCACGAGCCGGGCCGCCTCGCTCTGCGCGTCCTCGACCCGCTGCCGCGCGGTGGCCAGGAGCTCGTCGCTCTGCCTGCGCGCGTCCGTGCGCTCCCTGTGTGCCTCCTCGCGGGCGCCGGCCAGCAGCTCCTCGGCCTCGCGCCGCCGCCGGTCGGCCTCCTCGCGGGCGGCCTCCAGCGCCTCGGCCGCCTCCGTGTTCGTGCGTTCCGCGGCTGCGGCGGCCTCCGACCTGATGCGGTCGGCGGTCTCCTGGGCCTCGTTGCGCAGCCGCTCGGCCTCCGATGCGGCGTCGCTGCGCAACTGCACCGCCAGCGCCTCGCCCTCGGCGCGGGACTGGGAGGCATCCGCGTGTGCCTCGCTGCGCAGCCGCTCGGCTGCCTCCTCCGCCTGCTGCTGGAGGGTGCGCAGCCGCTCGGCGGTCTCCGTGCGCAGCCGCTCGGTCTCGTTGCGGGCCTCGTCCCTCAGCCGCTCCGACTCGCTGTGCGCCTCGCGCAGTTCGCGCTCGGCCTCGGCGAGCTTGCTCTCCGCCTCGTTGTGCAGCCGCTCCAGTTCCGCGGCCGCTTCCGCCTTGCGGTCCTTGGCGGCCTGTTCGGCCTCCTCGCGGATGCGCCTGCCCGCCTCGTCGGCGTCCGTGCGCGTCTTGCCCGCCTGCTCCTCGGCGGTCGAACGCAGCTCCTCCGCCTCGGCGTTGGCGCGCTCGAGCGTCTCCTCGGCCTGGCGGCGCAGCGTCGTGGCGCGCTCGATGGCCTCGGTGCGTACACGCTCGCTCTCGGTAGCGGCCTCGGTGCGGGTGTCCTCCGCGTCCGCCTTCGCCTTGACCAGGAGTTCCTCAGCGCGGTTCGCCGCGTCCTCGATCTGCTGGACGGCTTCGCGGCGCGCCTCCGCCCGCAGCCTCTCGCCCTCCTCGACCGCCTCCGCGCGCAGCTGCTCGGCCTCCGCGCGCAGCCGCCGGGCCTCCTCCTGGAACTCGACGGTCCTCTCGCGGTACTCCTTGGTGTCGTCCTTGGCGGCGCCCTCGAGCTCCTCGACCATCCGCTCGGCCTCGGCGCGGAGCCGCTCCGCCTCCTCGTTGGCCTCCCGGCGGATGCGTTCGGCTTCTTCGGCGGCCCTGCCGGTGGTGGCCCTGGCCTCCTCGGACGCCTTGTCGAGTGCGTCCTCGGCGGTACGGGCGGCCTCGGCGAGCTGGTTCGCGGACTCCTCGGCCGACCGGGTACGGGCCTCGGCCTTGGCCTCCTCGATCAGCTGCTCGGCGTGGGCCTTCGCCTCGTCGCGCAGCTGCTGGGCCTCGGCCTTGATGGCCTCGGACTCCTTGGTGGCCTCGCCGACCATGCGGGCCACTTCGTTCTTGGCGGTGCGCAGGCGCTGCTCGTTGTCCGACTCGGCGTCGGCGAGCAGCTTCTCCGCGGTCTCGCCCGCCTTCGTCAGCTTCTCCTCGGCCTCGGCGCGGGCCTCGCGCAGCGCGGCTTCGGCCTCCTGCATCCGCTCGCCGGCCCTGCGCACCAGGTCCGCGGCCTCGCGGCGGGAGGACTCCGACTCCGAGGTGGAGGAGGTGCGCAGACGTTCCGCGTGCTCGCTGGCCTCCTGGGCCTGAGTCGAAGCGGAATTGAGCATCCGCTCCGCCTCGGCGCGCGCCCGGCGCAGGATCGCGTCGGCCTCCGCGCGGGCCTTCTCGGCCTCCGAGTTCATCCTGCTGCGGGTGTCGTCCGCGTGCCGCTCGGCCTCTTCGCGTGCCTGCTGGAGGGAGCGCTCGGACTCGGCGCGCGTCTCCTCCATGAGGCGCTGCGCCTGCTGTTCGGTACGGGCGCGCAGCTGCTCGGCCCAGGCGACGTTCTCGTTGACGTGGGTCTCGACGGTGGAGCGGCGCTCGGCCAGTTCCTGGTCGAGCTGCTGGCGGCGGCGCACCGCCTCGGCGTGCAGTTCCGACTCCAGGCGGGACTGCTGCTCGGCGCGCTCCTGAAGCAGCCGCTGCGTCTCCATGCGGGCGTCGCGCAGCTCGCGTTCGGCGTCGGCCCGCATCTGGTCGGCCTGCAGCTGGGCATTGCGCAGCAGCGCTTCGGCCTGCTGGGACAGGTTGTCGTAGCCGGCCGGGCGCGTGGCCAGAGCGCGGCGCGCCTCGTGCAGCTTGGCGCGCAGCACTTCGACCTGGTAGCCGAGGTCGTCGGCATGGTCGACGGCCTTCTCCCGCTCCTTCTTCAGCCGCTCCATCTCGGCCTCGAACTGCGAGAGGTGGTCGTCAGCCTCGTAGCGGTCGTAGCCCCGCACTGCGCGGTCCCATCCGTCCCCTGGTCGTGGTGGTGAACTGACCCCTCTTGCAGAGGGTGTCAGAACATCGGCAGATCTTCGGGGTCGGAACCCCCGGCCCGGACCCTCCTAGGGATGACGCGGAGGCCCGCCCCGGCCGAGAGGCCACTCTACCGGGCCGGGAAGCAGCCGTCAGTGGCTCGTTGTTGCCGATGAGTTCCCAGGGGTCCCGGGGACGGCAGCGGTGACCAGTTCGGTGAGGACACCGTGGCAGTCCTTGGGGTGCAGGAACGTGATGCGCGAGTCCATCGAGCCCCTGCGCGGCTCGTCGTAGAGCACCCGGACGCCCCGGCCGCGGATCTCCTCCGAGTCGGCGTCGACGTCCGCGGTGCCGAAGGCGATGTGGTGGACACCCTCGCCGTTCTTGTCCAGCCACTTCGCGACGGTGGAGTCCTCGCGCACCGGCTCCAGGAGCTGGATGTACGAAGCGCCGCCGTCGTCCGTGCCGTTGATCCGGAGCATGGCCTCGCGGACCCCCTGCTCCTCGTTGACCTCGGTGTGGAACACCTCGAAGCCGTACGTGGCACGGTAGAACTCGGTGGTCCGCTCCAGGTCGAAACAGGCGATCCCGATGTGGTCGATTCGCGTCAGCATGGCCCCAGTGCAGCGTCTGCGTGCCCGGTTACGCAACGTGCGCACGGTCACACCCTTCGACCGGTGACCCGGGACAGTACCGCTCAGTACATTGGCGGAAGTCCCCTTAACCCTCGTTAACTCCCCTGTGCCCCACGGCCCGTGGACCTCACCCCTGAGCCCCGCGGCCCGGGGGACCCTCAGGAAGGGATCTGAACCTGATGACTGGTACGTCAGCTCGCACGGACGGCAACAGCACCTCGGTGATCGTCTCCGGTGCCCGTACGCCCATGGGACGGCTGCTCGGCTCGCTGAAGTCCTTCTCCGGCGCCGACCTCGGCGGCTTCGCGATCAAGGCGGCGCTGGAACGGGCCGGTATCGGCGGCGACCAGGTCGAGTACGTGATCATGGGCCAGGTGCTCCAGGCCGGCGCCGGCCAGATCCCGGCACGGCAGGCGGCCGTCAAGGCGGGCATCCCGATGAACGTGCCGGCGCTGACCGTCAACAAGGTCTGCCTCTCCGGGCTCGACGCGATCGCCCTGGCCGACCAGCTGGTGCGGGCGGGCGAGTTCGACATCGTCGTCGCCGGCGGACAGGAGTCGATGACGAACGCGCCGCACCTGCTGCCCAAGTCCCGTGAGGGATACAAGTACGGCGCCGTCGAGATGCTCGACGCGATGGCGCACGACGGGCTGACCGACTCCTTCGAGAACATCGCGATGGGCGCCTCGACGGAGAAGCACAACACCAGGCTCGGCATCGCACGTCCCGAACAGGACGAGGTCGCGGCACGCTCCCACCAGCGGGCCGCCGCGGCGCAGAAGAACGGCCTGTTCGAGGCGGAGATCACGCCGGTGGAGATCCCGCAGCGCAAGGGCGACCCCGTCGTCTTCAGCCAGGACGAGGGCATCCGCGGCGAGACCACCGCCGAGTCGCTGGGCAAGCTGAAGCCCGCCTTCGCCAAGGACGGGACCATCACGGCCGGTTCGGCCTCGCAGATCTCCGACGGTGCGGCGGCCGTCGTCGTGATGAGCCGCGCCAAGGCCGAGGAGCTGGGCGTCGAGTGGCTCGCGGAGATCGGTGCGCACGGCAACGTGGCCGGTCCGGACAACTCCCTCCAGTCGCAGCCCTCCCGCGCGATCGAGCACGCACTGGCGAAGGACGGCGCCGGCGTCAAGGCCGCCGATCTCGACCTCATCGAGATCAACGAGGCGTTCGCCGCCGTCGCCGTCCAGTCAACGAAGGACCTCGGTGTCAGCCCCGAAAAGGTGAACGTCAACGGCGGCGCCATCGCCCTCGGGCATCCGATCGGCATGTCCGGTGCGCGTATCGTCCTGCACCTCGCCCTGGAACTGCGGCGCAGGGGCGGCGGCACCGGCGCCGCCGCCCTGTGCGGCGGCGGAGGCCAGGGAGACGCGCTGCTGCTGCGGGTTCCGGGGAACGCGGGCCGGTAGGCCCAGCCGGTACGCGGCGGATCGAGCCGGTCCCGGCAGCGGCGGATCGAGCCGGTCCCGGCAGCGGTCCGGGACCGGCGGGCAAGGTGGCCCGAGGGCCGGCCGCAGGCCGGCGGGCAGAGGAGCCGTCGCAGGCCGGCGGCCTGGAAAAGCACACAGGACAGGGGAGCGGCAAGCATGACGGTGGACGTCTCCGAGCTGGTCGAGCAGGCGAGAGAGGGCCGGCCGAGGGCCGTCGCCCGGCTCATCTCCCTCGTGGAGGGGGCGTCCCCGCAGCTGCGCGAGGTCATGGCGGCGCTGGCGCCGCGCTGCGGCAACGCGTACGTGGTGGGTCTGACCGGGTCACCCGGTGTCGGCAAGTCGACGTCGACCTCCGCACTCGTCACCGCGTACCGGCGTGCGGGCAAGCGGGTCGGCATCCTCGCCGTCGACCCGTCCTCGCCGTTCTCCGGCGGCGCGCTGCTGGGGGACCGGATCCGGATGGGCGAGCACGCCTCCGACCCCGGCGTCTACATCCGTTCCATGGCGACCAGGGGACACCTCGGGGGGCTGGCGTGGGCCGCACCCCAGGCCATCCGCGTGCTGGACGCGGCGGGCTGCGACGTGGTGCTCGTCGAGACGGTCGGAGTGGGCCAGAGCGAGGTCGAGATCGCGGCACAGGCCGATACGAGCGTCGTGCTGCTCGCCCCTGGAATGGGGGACGGGATCCAGGCCGCGAAGGCCGGGATCCTGGAGATCGGCGACGTGTACGTCGTCAACAAGGCCGACCGGGACGGGGCGGACGCGACCGTCCGCGAGCTCAACCACATGCTCGGGCTCGGAGAGGCGCGCGCCCCGGGCGACTGGCGTCCCCCGATCGTCAAGACCGTCGCCGCGCGCAGCGAGGGCGTCGGAGAGGTCGTGGAGGCGCTGGAGAAGCACCGCGCGTGGATGGAGGAGCACGGGGTGCTGGCCGAGCGCCGCACGAAGCGCGCGGCCCACGAGATCGAGACGATCGCGGTGACGGCGCTGCGGGAGCGCATGGGCGAACTCCGCGGCGGGAAGCGCCTCGACGCGCTCGCCGAGAAGGTCGTCGGCGGATCGATCGATCCGTATGCGGCGGCCGACGAACTGGTCGCGGGCGTCACGGAGGCCTGAGGCGGGTTCTCCCCGCCGGGCTGTCGCACGTGTGGGGTGCCGGGACCGCGGTCCCGGCACCCCGCAGGGCTGCAGTGGTGCGTGCAGTCGTCAGTCGTCGCCGTCCCGGTCGTCGTCCCGGTCGTCCCCGTCCCGGTCGTCGTCCCGGCCGTCGTCATCGTGGTCCGCCGCGGACCGGGTGATCTCGCCGGTCCGGCCGTCGACGCTCAGTTCCGTCTCCTGGCCCTTGCCGCCCTTGCCGCCCTTGCCGCCCTGGGTCGTCTCGACCTCCCACGTGGGGGCCTTGGCGTCGTCGTCGAGTTCGACGGAGGTCACCGTGCCGCGTTCGGCGGCCTTGCGGGCCACGTCCGCGGCCGTGAGCTTCGAGCCGGGGTACGCCTCGTCGTCCCGCTCCGTCCTCTTGTCCAGGACCTTGTTCGTGTCCCCGTCCAGCCGGACCTCGTGCGACGTACGGCCCTCGGTCACCTCGACCTCCCAGACCGGGCCCTGCCTGCCGCCGTCCAGGTCGACGCCGGTGACGGTGCCGGGTGCGGCCTTCAGGGCCGCTTCCGCCGCCTCGGCGGCCGTCGTTCCGGTGCTCTCGGCCGCACGGCTCTCGTCCTTGTCGTCGTCCCTGAGCTCGTCGTTGTCGTCCTTGTCGTCCTTGCCGCTGTCGCGGTCCTCGTCGCGGTCGTCGTCGTGGTCGTCGCGGTCCACGGCACGGGCCGAGGAGGAGGCGGACCGCGTGGCGTCGTCGCTGGCGACCGCCGCGACGGAGCCTCCGCCGATCAGGGCCACGGCGGTGACGGTGGCGATGGCGAGCTTGCGCTTCATGGTTCCTCCCGAGCGGTTGCGATGTGGGATCCACCGTGGCGGAAGCCGGCTGAAGAGAACCTGAAGCCACCTGAAGATCACTTCAGGTTCGATGGGGGAGAGTGTTCCCATGCGCCTGCTGATCGTGGAGGACGAACGGCGGCTCGCCCTCTCGCTCGCCCGGGGGCTGAGCGCCGAGGGGTTCGCCGTCGACGTCGTCCACGACGGCGACGAAGGGCTGCACCGGGCCGGCGAGGGCACCTACGACCTGATCGTCCTGGACATCATGCTGCCCGGCATGAACGGGTACCGCGTCTGCGCCGCCCTGCGCGCGGCCGGCGACGAGACGCCCGTACTGATGCTGACCGCGAAGGACGGCGAGTACGACGAGGCCGAGGGCCTGGACACCGGGGCCGACGACTATCTGACGAAGCCCTTCTCGTACGTCGTGCTGCTCGCGAGAGTCAGGGCGCTGCTGCGACGGCGCACCCGCGGCGCACGCACCGTGCTCCGGCTCGGCACGCTCTGCGTCGACCCGGGCACCCGCGGGGTGAGCGTGGGCGAGCGGGACGTGGAGCTGACGGCGAAGGAATTCGCGGTGCTGGAGCATCTGGCGGTCAGGGCCGGGGACGTCGTCTCGAAGGCGGAGATCCTCGAACACGTCTGGGACTTCGCGTACGAAGGCGATGCGAACATCGTCGAGGTGTACATCAGCGCACTGCGCCGCAAGATCGGGGCGGACTGGATCGCCACCGTGCGGGGCGCGGGATACCGGCTGGTGGACGCCGGTGCGTAGCCTGCCCGTCCGTACGCGTGCGGCGCTGGGCGCGACCCTCGTGGTGGCGGTCGCGCTGGTGGCCGCAGGGATCGCGGTGGTGGGTGTGCTGCGGGACGGACTCGCCGGGAACGCGCGGCTTCAGGCGGAGGCGACGGCGCGGGAGGTGGCGGCGCAGGTCTCCCACGTCGACGCGTCCGCAATCGGCGAGGACGTCGACGGGATCGACAGCGACGCGGACGAGCCCGTGCAGGTCGTCGGCCCGCGCGGAAAGGTGCTCGGTGCGGGCGAGACCCTGCGCGGCAAGGGCCCCGTCGCGGACTTCAACCGCCCCGGGCCCGCGGGGGACTGGGGGGAGCGCGACGACGACGGCGACGAGGACGGCGACGACGGCGGGACCGACAGCGACAGCGAGGTGAAGACGCTCTCGCTCCCCACGGACGACGACGGTTCCGCCGAGGCGGACTTCACCGTGGCCGGAGTGCAGGGCAGCACCCGCGACGGAACCCCCGTCACCGTCTACGCGGGCGCCTCGCTCAAGGACCAGCAGGAAGCGGTCTCCTCCGTCACGCAGGCGATGCTCATCGGACTGCCGCTGCTGCTGCTGGTCGTGGGCGGTGTCACCTGGCTCGTGACGCGGCGTGCACTGCGGCCGGTGGAGAGCATTCGCAGCGAGATGGCCGGGATCATGGCGAGCGCCGACCTCTCGCGCCGGGTGCCCGAACCGCACGCACGGGACGAGGTCGCGCGACTGGCCCGCACGACGAACGACACCCTCGCGGCCCTGGAGGCGTCCGTCGAGCGGCAGCGGCGGTTCGTCGCGGACGTCTCGCACGAGCTGCGCAGCCCCATCGCCTCACTGCGCACCCAGCTCGAGGTGGGCGCAGCGCACCCGGACCTGCTCGATCTGGACGGTGCGGTCCAGGACACGGTGCGGCTCCAGCAGCTCGCGACGGACCTCCTGCTCCTCGCCCGCCTCGACGCCGGCGAGCGGCCGGGGAAGGCCCGGGTGGCGCTGGGCGCGCTCGTACGGGAGGAGGTGGCGCAGCACCGCGGGCCGCACCCCGTACGGCTGGGGGAGATGGCCGTTACCGAAGTGACGGGCTCGCGGGCGCAGTTGGCGCGAGTGGTGATCAATCTGCTGCAGAACGCGCAGCGGCACGCGGCCTCCCTGGTCGACGTGTCCGTGCGGGAGAGCAGGGATGCCGCCGGCCGGTGGGTGGAGCTGGAGGTCGGCGACGACGGCCCGGGCGTGCCGGAGGACGAGCGGGAGCGCATCTTCGAGCGTTTCGTACGTCTCGACGACGCCCGAAGCCGCGACGAGGGCGGCGCGGGGCTCGGCCTCGCCATCGCCCGCGATGTGGCGACGCGGCACGGCGGAACCCTGACGGTCACGGAGGGCTCCCGCTTCGTTCTGCGG
This sequence comes from Streptomyces sp. WMMB 322, assembly GCF_900090145.1. Classification (GTDB taxonomy): domain Bacteria; phylum Actinomycetota; class Actinomycetes; order Streptomycetales; family Streptomycetaceae; genus Streptomyces. The sequence goes on along the minus strand of NZ_FMHI01000020.1, from coordinate 96,314 downwards.
CTCCCGGCGGCGCCCGGCGAAGAGGGCGTCGGACCCTCGGCCGGGCCGGACAAGGACGGTCCCTAGAACCTGCCGCGTTCGGCGCGGAGTTTCTCGGCCACGGGCAGGAGCGTCTCGTGCAGGTGCTCCAGGTCCTCGGGCGACATGCGGTCGATGAAGTGGCGCCGTACGGAGTCGACGTGATGGGGCGCGACGCGGCGCATCGTCTCCCAGCCGTCCTCGGTCAGCACGGCGAAGAGTCCGCGCTTGTCGGACTCGCAGTTCTCCCGGCGGACCAGACCCGCCTTCTCCATGCGCGTGACCTGGTGCGAAAGGCGGCTCTTGGACTGAAGAGTGGAGGCCGCGAGGTCACTCATCCGCATCCGGTGTTCCGCGGACTCGGAGAGGTTGACAAGGATCTCGTAGTCGTTCATGGTCAGGCCGAACGGCTGGAGGTCGCGCTCCAGCTGGTACATGAGCAGGCGGTTCACGTCCAGGTGGATGCGCCACGCTCTCTGCTCGTCAGCGGTGAGCCAACGGGTGCCGTTGGTGCCGTTGTCGGGGTCCATGCATGAGACTTTACCCAGCGCCCGTACAGATGTGCGCTGGTCCCTCACTCACAGCCCGAACCTGCGCTGCAGGCTTCCGAGCTGGCCCGGGAGCTGCGGGGCCTGCCCGCCGTGCTGGCCCCCTTGCTGTCCGCCGTGCGGGCCTCCGCCCGGGACGCCCGCCTCGTTCGGCACCGCACCCGTCGCCTGCTCCGCCATGAGCGCCTCGCTGGACTGGATCAGGACGGTCCCCGAACCCACGAACTCGAACTGGTGCTCCTCGCCGGAGGCGCCGCCGATACCCGTCATGGCCCTGATGCCGCCCAGTACGCCCTTGAGGTAGCCGTGGTCGTAGTGATGGCACGGCGAAGGGCAGTCCGCCCAGCCGACCAGGGCCTGCGGGTCGACGCGGACGGGCGGCTCGACGAAGTGCACCGCACCGTTGGACGCGGCGACGAACTTGCCCGTCCCGATGAGCGTGAGGAACCCGGGGATGATCGACTGCTTGAGCGACAGCGTCGGCTCGAAGGCCAGGAGGTTCCCGGAGCGCACCGTGAGGTTGCCGTCCTCCAGGTCGTAGGAGTTGACGTCGAAGGCGCGGTCGGCGAGCAGCATCTTGCCGTGGCCCTCGGCGACGACCCAGTCGGCCGCGTGCAGGGGGGAGTGGAAGCTGCTCGCGACGAGGGCGTCGAGATGGCCGTGGCCGACGCCGCTGAAGTCGATCTGCCCGTAGTAGGCGATCATCTTGCCCTTCTGGAGGAACCACTGGCCGTTGAGTTCCACGCAGAAGGTGTAGGAGTTCACGTTGTCGTCGGACGGCAGGGTCGTGACGTCCAGGATCTGCGGGGCGGTCACAGCTTCTCCTCACTGGCCTGAACGAACACGGCGCCGTTTCCTGACAGTTCGAGCTGGAAGGCCTCGCCCGAGCCGCGACCCACCATGTCGCGCCAGCCGAGGGCCGTGGAGAGCTTGTTGCGCACGTCGCCGTGGTGCGCCACATATGCCTGGGGGTCCACGTGCACGGGACGGTCGGGGGTGACGGGCAGCTGGATGACGCCGCCGTGCGCCATCACCGCGACGGAGCCCTTGCCCTTGAGCGTCGTGGTGAAGAGGCCCTGGCCGGTGACCTGGCCGCGCACCATGCCCATCACGCCGCCGTCGGAGCCGAGGAAGAGCGTGCCCTGCTCCAGCGTGCCGTCGAAGGCGAGGAGACGGTCGGCCTCGACGCAGAGGGTGTCACCGTCCAGTTGGATCACCTCGACGTGGTGACCGCCGTGGCCGAACATCACCGTTCCGCTTCCCTCGACCGTCATCAGCGGTGTCGCCTCGTTCGCCACACGGCGCCCGATCATGGACATCACGCCCCCCTGGCCGCCCTGCATGTTGGGGGTGAAGCGGACGTCCCCCTTGTAGGCGATCATGGCGCCACGCTGGCTGAACAGCCGCTGCCCCGGCTGCACTTGGGCCTCGACCATCTTGCTGCTGATCTCGCGGAACGGCATCACACCTCGCCCCCGATCGTGTTGCGCTCGCTGGGCTGCACGTAGACCAGCCCGTCCCCCTCGAACCGGATCTGGAAGGACTCGCCCGAGCCCTCGCCCATGAACGTGCAGAAGTTGACCCCGGACTGGAAGTGCTGCTGGAGGTTGCCCTGATGCGCGATGTAGGCGCCCGGGTCGACCTGGAGCGGCATGCCCTGCGCGACCCTCAGGACCACGGCCGGCCCGTCCGACATCAGGGCTGCCTGCCCGGTGCCCTCGACGGTGGTCGTGAACAGCCCGTTCCCCTGGGAGGCGCCGCGCAGCCCGGTGAAGCTGGTGCCCGTGCGCAGGCCCGAGTCGGTGCAGAGCAGGTTGCTCGCTTCGACGTGCAGCGTCTCGCCGTTGAGCTGGACGAGGTTGATCTCGCTGGCGCGGTCGGCGAAGTAGCACGTGCCGTGCCCCTTCACCTCCATGACCGTCATCTGCTCGCCGGTCAGCCGACGGGTCACCATTCCCCGCAGGCCTTCGCCGCCGCCTGACATCTTCTTGAACGCCATCTCGCCGTCGTAGGCGACCATGGAACCGTTCTTCGCTTTCACGGCGTCGCCGGTCATCGAGACGGCGAGCACATGCGGACTGTGAAGTCGGAACTGAGCCACACACGAAACCTACCCTGGGCTGGGCGAGGCCGGGCAAGGCTGCAAGAATGGGCAGCGCTTGTGCATCACTTCACAAACAAGCGAGGTCTCCCGTGTCGATCCTGGAATCCCCGACCGGCCTGCCGCCGAAGTCGGTCTCCGCCCTGCGCCGTCTCCGTCTGGTCTCCACCCCGGAGGCGATCTCGTTCCTGCTGCTGCTCGTGTGCTCCGTGCTGAAGCGGACCACCGAGTTCAACGCCGTGCCCGTGGTGGGCGCCGTGCACGGCGGGCTCTTCGTCCTGTATGTGCTCTTCTGGGCCGACGCCTGGAACCGCGTGCGCTGGCCGCTCGGCCGGGCCGCTTTCATGTTCGTCCTGTCCGTGCTGCCTGCCGGTGGTTTCTTCGCCGACAAGGCACTGCGGCGTGAGGAGGAGGCCGGCGTGATCGCCGCCCGCGCCCGCAAGGAGCAGGACTCGCGGCGCGTGAACGCGGAGAAGCCGTGATCGTCGCCTTCTCCGTGACGCCGCTCGGGGTGGGCGAGGACGTCGGGTCCTACGTGGCGGACGCCGTGCGCGTCGTGCGCGAATCGGGCCTGCCGAACCGCACCGACGCCATGTTCACCTCGCTGGAAGGCGACTGGGAGGAGTGCATGGACGTCGTGCGCAGGGCGGTCGCGGCCGTCGAGGCGCGGGCGCCGCGCGTCTCGCTCGTCCTCAAGGCCGACATCCGGCAGGGCGTGACGGACGGCCTCACCTCGAAGGTCGCGTCCGTGGAGCAGCAGCTGGACCGGCGCTGAGCCTTCCGCCCCTGATGGAGCGGAGCGTTGCCCTCGGTGGGCGATCACCGGTTTCCGGCCGCGTCGACCTGGACAGGACGGTGGTCCGTTCAAGCGCTCATGCCCGCCGCTTCGGTGCCGTGCTCCCGGCCGCCGTGGAGGTGATGCAGATCACCAGACCCACAGGCCCTTGTAGTGGATCGTAGGTTTCCGGAACTCGAGCTTGAACTCACATGCGCTGTTTGCTGATGCAGTGAGAGTGATCGTCTCCGGATCGGCCGGGAGAGCGCTGTCGATCGTCGTGGTGTCCCCGGCGTTCGCGGAGAGTGTTCCTGACTTGATCTCTGTCTCGCCGTTGATGCTGAGAGTCCACCCTGTGCCGATGCTCAGAGGTTCCGAGCAGTGAGGGCCGGCGTCTTCGGGTGCAGAGAGGATGAGCTTCGCCTTCAGGTGACGTTCGAATGTTATGGCCGGAGACCGCTCATCGGGGGTGTATACGCTCCACAGGTCCTGATTGCCCATCTGCGTGTACTGCGGAGATGGAGGGAGGAGGGGGCGCAGCGCTGTGGCTGAACTGCTGATTCTGGCCGGAGGGTTCGACATATCGTAGTCGAGTTTCACGTTGCGGCTCTCGTAGACCGTCGACGAATAGACCAGTAAGAAGGCAGCCGCCCCAGCAAGAAGCCCTCCCGGAAGCCACGTCAGTCTCCCAGAGACTTCACTCTTCCTGGCCTGCAGGGGCTTTGCCGCGGGTGCCGTCCCATCGTCTCCCGCGTCCCGCTCGACCGGGCCGTCACTCCGGGCGGAAGGGCTTCCGGCGGCTTCGGGTGGGTCCGGCAGGGCGGTAGCGCCCGCAGGAGGGCCGTTCACGAGTTCTCCGCGGACAACTCTTACGTCGTCATCGGTGTCGACCTCCTCCGCCGGCCTTGTGAGATCGAGCATGCCACTCAGTTCGTCCAGCTGGCCCGCTTGCTCCTTGAGTTGCATTTCGGAGGCTTCGAGGAGGTGATCGACTTCGTACAACGGGGCCAGCCCGAATTCTTCCGCGCTCGTGAACCGGTCGTGGCCGGCGTCACCTTCTCCGAGCTGGGACTGAGGGCCCGGTTCCCGTTCATGGAGCCGCTCTCCGACCAAGCGCTGAGTGGCCAACTGGATTTCTTCAGCCCTCTCCCGCTCGCGCCGTGCCTGTGCGAGCTGCCTTCTGGCCTTCGCCAACCGTTCATGAGATGCGGTCAGTTCCTGCTGAAGTTCTGGACCCGGCGCATGCAGGCGCTTTTCGGCTTCGAGGTGCTGCACTCTTTCTTGCAGCGAGTTCACCATTCCCAGCAGCCGGAACACCAATGCGTAGGCTGTGCGCGCCTCGTCCCCCGCTTTGATCTGCATCTTGCGTGCGTCATCCAGCCGCAACGCCAGGTCTTCAGCTGAATCGGGGCGGCACGAGGCCGGCACCCGATGTCGCCCCTGCCCCCGATGCTCTGTGGCATCGGCCCCGTCAAGGGTCAACGCGGCGTCGCTGGTGAGGATCTGGCGGTGCCGCTGCTGCAGTTCGGGACCGGGGTCGATACCCAGCTCCTCAGCCAGCACGCCACGCGCCGTGTCGTAGACCGCCAGCGCCTCGGCCTGTCGGCCGGCCCGGAAGAGGGCCAGCATCAACAGCGAAGCAAATCGCTCGCGGAGTGGGAACTCAGCGACGAGCTGCGTCAGTTCGGGGATCAGCCGGCCATGGCGTCCCAGGTGGAGATCCGTATCGATGCGCTCTTCCAATACGGCGGTCCGCAACTCCGCCAGCCGGTCACGCTCCACATCCAGGACCGCGCTGGAGACGTTCTCCAAGGCCGGGCCGCTCCACAGAGCCAGCGCGTCCGCAAGCTCCGTCGCCGCCTGCTGGGCATCTCCCTCGGCGAATGCTTCCCGCCCCCGGCTGACCCGGTGCTCGAATACCGACAGATCGAGGCTGTCCCTCGCGACCCACAGGATGTATCCACCCTCCGACCACACCAGGACCTTGGACGGCGAACGTGCCGTCCGGCCGGGTTCCAAGATCCGCCGCAGCGCCGAGACGTACTTCTGCAACTGGTTGACCGCATACGCCGGTGAGGGAGCTCCCCACACCGCTTCGATCAACCGTTCCCGGCCCACCGGACGGTTCGCGTGCAACAGCAGCACTGCCAGCACGGCTCGCTGACGCGCAGACCCCAAGTCCAGCTGCTCCTCGCCCCGCCAGGCCCCGATTGCGCCGAACACCGTGAACCGTAACGGTCCTTCGGCGTCCTCTGCGTTTTTCGCGCCCACCTGCGACCCCCGTTGTCCTTCCCGCCCCGGCTCGGCCAGGTGCTCCGTCCAAGAGACACATTCGTGAGTGCGCCGGCGTCTCTTCCAGAGCCTGTACCAGTGATACGCCCAATCGAGCCGACCACAATACTCAGGCACAGGGGGGACCGCCGCGGTCCGGAGAGATCTTCTGAACCGAGAGGTATGGGGAAGCCTCGGTGTCTCGGGAGACCGGCAGATCGGGCCGGAGCCGCGGCGACGGCGCCGGGCCTGGGCTGCTTCCAGCGGTCGAGCAGCACAGGCCCGGCAGCCGGAGAACTGCAAGGCCGCAACGCGGTGTTCACGTCCACTCAGACGGCGAAGCCGACAGGCTCCCCTCGCCGGCCGGGTGAGGGGCCACGGGCCCGCTGGCAGGCCACCTCCGGGGCGGCGGTTTCGGCGGGTGCTTCGGGCAGAGCAGCAGCTCGGCGGAGGCGGCGGGGAGCACGGTCAGGGCTGAGAGCCGCCGCCTCCGCCGAGCAGGGCGATGCCCAACGGCGTGCGCTCGTAGAGCACTTGGTGATGCACGCGGCGAGAGGTGAGCAGTCCCGCGTCGCGCAGCGCCGAGAGGTGCGCGGAGACCGACGACGGGGCGAGTCCGAGGCGGGCGGCGAGCGCCGTCGTCGAGGCGGGCTCCTGCAACTCGCCGAGTACGGCCGCCCGGTTGGCGCCCATGAGACGCGCCAGCGACTTCGCCGCGCCGGGTGTGGGCCGCTGCCACAGGCTGCCGACACCGCGTGCGGGATAGATCACTGTGGGCTGCCAGGGCGGAGCGAAACCACTCACGACGTCGGGCCAGATGAACGCGCTGGGCATCAGCATCACCCCGCGGCCCCTCAGCTCCTGCACCAGCAGGGTGCGGGACTTGGTGCGCACCGACAGAGTGCCGTCGCGCCACGTCAGTCCGGGCCGGAGGTCCGCGAAGAGTCCTTCCAGGCCTTCCTCGGCCAACTGCCGTGCGCGGTGGGCGATGTCGGCCTCCAGCAGGTCCCGCAGCCGCGGCCAGTCGGGGGCGACCAGCGCCTCCCAGGCCCGCTCCGTGAGGTCGGCCAGCTCCCGCACGGCCCGTGCCGGGTCGGCGAGCATCGCCCGGCCGCGCGCCGACTCGGCGGCTCCCGGGGTGCCCGCCAGGGAACGGGCGATCTCCTGCCGAGCCAGGCCGGGGTCGACGGCCCGTACGCGCGCGAGTTCGTCGCCGAAGGAGACCGCGGTACCCGTTCCGCCGGCCGCGGCCGGCGGCGGACCGAGGAAGTCCGGCGTGTATCCGGTCTGCCGGGGCATCAGCAGCCACAGCGGGGTCAGGTCGAGCTCCGCGAGGGCGTCGTGGATTCTGCGCAGCCACGGCAGGTGGTAGCTGTGCCGGTCCGTGCGGCGCAGTGTGCGTACGGCCTCGTGGGTCTCGCACAGCGGCGACAGGGCGAAGCGGCAGCGCAGCAGATCGTCCGTGCCGAACTGAAGGTGCAGTGGCATGGCCCCCCGCTCCGCTTTCCTGTCCCTGGCCGTGCGGCCGGCCCTGCGGCCGGGCCCACAGCTGGTCCTCTGGCCGGGCTTGCGTCCGGGCTGGTCCCGCGGGCCGGGGTCCACGTCCGGCCCGCCGAACCCCGGCTTCGCCGTTGCCCGGGTCTCGCCGCACTTGCGGCCGCCGGGGATTCGTCCCGTGCCGAAAGAGTAGAGAGCCCGGCGCGGCGGCGACAGAGTTGCGGCATGACGTCTCAGCAGGGCTACCGCGCGGTCTTCCGGGTGCGGGAATTCCGGTTCGTCTTCGCAGCCCACGTGCTCTCCCTTCTCGGCGGCGTCGTCTCGCACGTTGCGCTGCCGGTGCTCGTGTACGAGCAGACCGCCTCGCCCCTGATGGCCGCCCTCACCTTCGGGCTCGGGTTCATGCCGCAGGCACTCGGCGGCGCGCTGCTGGCGCCGGTCGCCGAGAGGTACCCGGGGCGCCCGGTACTGGTCGGCTGCGACCTGGTCTGTGCGGTGGCCGTCGCGGCGATGACGGTGCCGGACGCGTCGCCGGCGCTTCTGCTCGTCCTCCGGGCGGTGACCGCGTTCGTGCAGCCGCTCTTCGGCGGCGTACGCGCGGCCGGGCTCGCGGAGATCCTCGCGGGCGACGCCTTCGTACTGGGGCGCTCGCTCATCAGGATCTCCGCGCAGGCCGCGCAGATCGCCGGGTTCGCGGCCACCGGCCTGCTGCTGATCGTGCTGCCGCCGCGGGGAGCGCTGCTGCTGACCGTCGCCGGGTTTCTCGCGTCGGCGGCGCTGCTGCGCTTCGGCAGCGCCCGGCGCCCGCCGGCGGCCGTGGAACGCACCCGCGGCGGCACGCGCGCCCTCTTCGCCGACAGGCGCGTACGGGCGCTGCTCGCGCTGTGCTGGCTGCCGCCCGCCTTCGTCGTCGTACCGGAAGGACTGGCGGCCCCTTACGCCGCGGAGATCGGCGCCGGGTCCGTGGGTGTCGGGCTGCTGCTGGCGGCCATGCCCGTGGGCGGCGTCGCCGCCGAACTGGCCGTGGGAGCGCTGCTGAAGCCCGCCACCCGGGAGCGGCTCGTGCTGCCGCTCGCGGGCACCATGCTGCTGCCGTTCCTGCTCTTCGCGTGGCGGCCCGGGCTGCTGCCGGCGCTGGTCGTGCTCCTCGTCGCCGGGACGGGTGTGGCCTCCACGCTCGGCCTCGACCGCTGGTTCTTCGACGCCGTCCCCGAGGAGTTGCGGGCGCGCGCCATGACGGTGATGACGGCGGGGCTCATGACGGTGCAGGGCATGGGCATGGCCGCCGGCGGCGTCGCCGCGGAGTTCATGCCGCCGCATCTGGCGATCGTGGCCGCCGGCGTCGTCGGGACAGCGTGTGTGCTGCTCGCCGTGGTCGCGGTGCGCGCGGCGCGGAAGGCGGGGGAGCTGCCGCCGGGGGATGTGCGGGATGCGGCGGGGGTGAGCGCGAAGACCGGTGAGGACGGTCCCGGGAGACCGGCTGCTGAGACACCTATGGCCGGCATGTGAGCGGCTACTAGGGTTTACCGCGTGTCGAAGCCCCTCAGTCTGACGTTCGATCCCATTGCCCGCGCCGACGAGCTCTGGAAGGAGCGGTGGGGGTCCGTGCCGTCGATGGCCGCGATCACCTCCATCATGAGAGCGCACCAGATCCTGCTGGCCCAGGTCGACGCGGTGGTCAAGCCGTACGGACTCACCTTCGCCCGGTACGAGGCGCTGGTGCTGCTCACCTTCTCGCGGGCCGGCGAGCTGCCGATGTCGAAGATCGGCGAGCGTCTGATGGTGCACCCGACGTCGGTGACCAACACCATCGACCGGCTCCAGAAGTCCGGCCTCGTCGACAAGCGCCCCAACCCCGACGACGGGCGCGGCACGCTCGCCTCCATCACCGACAAGGGCCGCAAGGTCTGCGACGCGGCCACGCGGGAGCTGATGGCGGTGGAGTTCGGCATGGGCGCCTACGACGCGGAGGAGTGCGGGGAGATCTTCGCGATGCTCCGTCCGCTGCGCGTGGCGGCTCAGGACTTCTCGGAGGAGTAGGGCCTGCTCGCCTGGGAGTCGCAGGCCTTTGCGGTCCTCTCTTGCCGGTTTCTCCGGCCCGCGGAAGGCCGGCCCGGCAGGCCCCGGCGCAGGTCGGCGCGGTGCCGGCGGCACGGCCCCTCCGCCGGACCCGCCCGCGCCGGTGCGGGCCGGGGGCGGCGGAGGGGCCCGCGGAAAGGGCCCGCGGAAGGGCCCGTTACGCTCGTGCTCATGAAGAAGTCCGTACTGACCCGGTACCGGGTGATGGCCTACGTCACCGCCGTGATGCTGCTGGTGCTGTGCGTCTGCATGACGTTCAAGTACGGCTTCGGCATGGGTGAGGATCTGACCTTCGTGGTCTCCCAGACCCACGGCCTCCTCTACATGATCTACCTGGTCGTCGCCTTCGACCTGGGCCAGAAGGCCCGCTGGCCGTTCGGCAGGCTCCTGTGGATCCTGCTCTCCGGGACGATTCCCACCGCCGCCTTCTTCGTCGAGCGCAAGGTGGTGCGCGAGGTCTCGCCGCTGGTGGAGGACGGGCGCACCGCCGCAGCCGAGGCGTAACCGCCATCCCGCGGACCCCGCGAGCCTCTTCGTCCGCACGCGTCACCGAACGATCGGTCGACAATTACTTGGACGTCCAAGTAAATTCGGGGGTATGGATGCACACGCGATTGAAGAGGGCCGTCGCCGTTGGCAGGCCCGGTACGACGCCGCGAACAAGCGGGATGCCGACTTCACCACGCTGAGCGGTGACCCGGTGGCGCCGGTCTACGGGCCCCGCGCCGGGGACACGGTGGAGGGCTTCGAGCGGATCGGCTGGCCCGGCGAGTATCCGTTCACGCGTGGCCTGTACCCCACCGGCTACCGGGGCCGGACCTGGACGATCCGGCAGTTCGCCGGCTTCGGCAACGCGCAGCAGACCAACGAGCGCTACAAGATGATCCTGGACTCCGGCGGTGGCGGGCTGTCCGTGGCGTTCGACATGCCGACCCTGATGGGCCGGGACTCCGACGACCCGCGCTCGCTCGGCGAGGTCGGACACTGCGGCGTCGCAATCGACTCCGCCGCCGACATGGAGGTGCTCTTCTCCGGGATCCCCCTCGGCGACGTGACCACCTCGATGACGATCTCCGGCCCGGCGGTGCCCGTCTTCTGCATGTATCTGGTCGCGGCCGAACGTCAGGGCGTGGACCCTGCCGTGCTCAACGGCACCCTGCAGACGGACATCTTCAAGGAGTACATCGCCCAGAAGGAGTGGCTCTTCCAGCCCGAGCCGCACCTGCGGCTCATCGGCGACCTGATGGAGCACTGCAGCCGGGGCATCCCCGCCTACAAGCCGCTGTCGGTCTCCGGCTACCACATCCGGGAGGCCGGCTCCACGGCCGCGCAGGAGCTCGCGTACACGCTCGCCGACGGCTTCGGGTACGTCGAACTGGGCCTGAGCCGCGGCCTCGACGTCGACAGCTTCGCACCGGGCCTTTCCTTCTTCTTCGACGCGCACGTCGACTTCTTCGAGGAGATCGCCAAGTTCCGCGCCGCGCGCAGGATCTGGGCCCGCTGGATGCGCGACGAGTACGGGGCCACCAGCGAGAAGGCGCAGTGGCTGCGCTTCCACACCCAGACGGCGGGCGTATCGCTGACCGCGCAGCAGCCGTACAACAACGTCGTACGCACCGCGGTGGAGGCGCTCGCGGCGGTGCTCGGCGGCACCAACTCCCTCCACACCAACGCCCTGGACGAAACGCTCGCCCTGCCCAGCGAGCAGGCCGCGGAGATCGCGCTGCGCACCCAGCAGGTGCTGATGGAGGAGACCGGCGTCACCAACGTCGCCGACCCGCTCGGTGGTTCGTGGTACATCGAAGCGCTGACCGACCGCATCGAGGCCGACGCGGAGAAGATCTTCGACCAGATCAAGGAGCGCGGGCGCCGTGCCGTCCCCGACGGCAATCACCCCATCGGGCCCATCACTTCGGGCATTCTGCGCGGCATCGAGGACGGCTGGTTCACCGGCGAGATCGCGGAGGCCGCCTTCACCTATCAGCGGGCGCTGGAGAAGCAGGACAAGAAGGTCGTCGGCGTCAACTGCCACACCTCCTCGGTCACCGGTGACCTGGAGATCCTGAGGGTCAGTCACGAGGTCGAGCACGAGCAGGTCCGGGAGCTGGGCAGGCGCCGCAAGGAGCGGGACGAGGCTGCCGTGTCCGCCGCCCTGGCCACGATGATGGAGGCGGCCCGCGGCGACGCGAACATGATCGGACCGATGCTGGACGCGGTGCGTGCCGAGGCCACGCTGGGCGAGATCTGCGACGCGCTGCGCGACGAGTGGGGTGTCTACACGGAGCCGCCCGTCTTCTGACCGCCGGCCGGGCGGTGCGGTCGGCGGTGGTGGTGCGCTCGTGCACGGGGCGATCGCCGACGGGCCCGCCCGGGCGCTCACTTCGGACGGAGGCACCGCCTTTCCGCCGCCCCGCAGGGGTGCGGCAGCGTGGGCCCTCCGGACGTCAGGGGGAGGAGGCGGCCGCAAGGCCGTGCAGGAACAGGGAGGTGAAGCGGCCCGCCCACTCCGCGTCCACCGGCTCCGCGCTGACCAGTGTGCGGTGCACCACCGCTCCCGCGATGACGTCGAAGATCATGTCGACCAGCTGTGCGTCCTCGGCGGGGTCGGCCGATGCGGCCGGCAACTCGCCGCGTGCCTGGGCCCGTTGGCGGCCCTGGAGCACGAGCCGCTTCTGCCGTTCGACGATCGCCTCGCGGATGTGCTCGCGCAGGACGGTGTCGTGGGTGGACTCCGCGACGACCGCCATCAGCGAGGCGTTCGTTCCGGGCCGCTGCAGGAGACCGGCGAAGGCGAGCACCACGAACTCGATGTCGGCCCGCAGACTGCCGCAGTCGGGCAGTTCGAGTTCGTCGAAGAGGGCTGCGACCGCGTGGACGACGAGTTCGCCCTTGTTCGCCCAGCGCCGGTAGAGGGTGGTCTTGGCCACACCCGCCCGCGCGGCGACGTGTCCCACGGTGAGCTTGCTCCAGCCCACCTCGACCAGCGCCTCACGTGTCGCTTCCATGATCGCGGCGTCGGCCTCGGCGCTGCGCGGCCTGCCGGCGCGGCGGCGCGAGGGCTCGGAGGGGGCCATGCCGTCAGACCATACCGGGCGGTCTGCCGCGGCGGACGGCGGGCTCCGGGCATTCACCGCCGGGGCAACCGGAACGGCACGGGCACGCGAGGGGAGCCGGGGCCCGGGCGGAACCGGGGCGCGAGCGGGACCTGGGCCGGAACGCCGGCGGAACAGGACGCGGGGGGCTTGCGCGAGGGGACCCCGTAGCAGTTACGCTACGAACCGTATCGGAAAACGGGGGCGCTTTCCGGTGCGACGACCACGACCACAGCCGGACGGGGACCCGGCGCGGCACACAGCACGGCGGGAAAGGGGGGAGACTGGACTCATGCAGCCACGCAACATGTCCATGAGCGGAGTGGTCGACCTCTCCGCGGTGAAGGCGGCCGGTGAGGCCAAGCAGAAAGCAGAGCAGGCCAGGGCGCGCTCGGCGGCGCAGGGCGACGCCGGCGCCCCGGTGAGCCTGGTCATCGACGTCGACGAGGCGGACTTCGAGGCGAAGGTGCTCCAGCCTTCCGCCGAGGTCCCCGTGGTGATCGACTTCTGGGCCGAGTGGTGCGAGCCGTGCAAGCAGCTCTCGCCCGTGCTCGAGCGCCTGACGCGGGAGTACGCGGGGCGCGTGCTGCTCGCGAAGATCGACGCCGACAAGAACCAGATGCTGATGCAGCAGTTCGGCGTCCAGGGGATCCCCGCGGTGTTCGCCGTCGTGGCCGGTCAGGCGCTGCCCCTCTTCCAGGGCGCCGCTCCCGAGGCACAGATCAGACAGACCCTCGACCAGCTGATCCAGGTCTCCGAGGAGCGCTTCGGTATCACGGGCCTGCAGGGCGCCGTGGCCGACGAGGGTGCCGAGGAGGCACAGCAGCAGCCCTCGGAACCGGAGGACCCGGCGCTCGCGGCGGCCCAGCAGGCCCTGGACACGGGTGACTTGAACGGTGCGGTACAGGCGTACAAGAACGTCCTGTCGACCGACCCCGGCAACACCGAGGCCCGGGTCGGCCTCGCGATGGCCGAACTGCTCGGCCGTGTGCAGGGTCTGGACGCGCAGCAGGTGCGCAAGGACGCCGCCGACCGCCCGGCCGACGTGGAGGCCCAACTCCGGGCGGCAGACCTGGACATGGCGGGCGGTCACGTGGAGGACGCGTTCGGCCGGCTTGTGGAGACGGTGAAAAAGACCGCGGGGGAGGATCGGGAGACTGCGCGTCTGCGGCTGCTGGAGCTCTTCGACGTGATTGGCGCGGAGGATCCACGGGTAGTCACGGCGCGTAGCGCCCTCGCACGCGTGCTGTTCTGACCGGAGTGTGCGGGGCCGCACCTTCGGTCACGACAGATGGTTTTAGCGACATCAGCGGCTGTGTTTTGCCAAAACTTGGCAATCGCAGTCGCTGTTACTCGCAGTAAATGCCCCTGCGAGCTTTCTTCTCGGATGTCCGGTTGGTTCCCGGTTCCTTCCCCCAGGGGTGACGACCCTGTGTGTCTGCCCTATGCTGATCGGCCGCTGAGCGGTTATCTGGCCGTTACTCACTGGTAACGCACCCCCTTGTGCGCAGCCTTCGGATAGACCACGATCGGCCAAGCTCGGTCCATTGCCCGCAGCCCGGCAACCATTCGGTGCCTTGCTGGCTTTGGATCCCCACCGAGCAGGACCGGCACGCAAGCTTGAGCTCGACCCAGTAACACCGCCGGTTCTACGGACAGGGGGGTCTCTGCCGAAACCGGCAGGGCCTGTCCGAACAAAGCAGGTTGCGCGAGAGCGTGGCCAGTGGTTGTCGCTCGGGGGTGATCGCCGACAGCTCGGACGTGACGTACCCGTACGTCTGTCGATGACGGCGCTCTCCTTCCCGAGGACGTAGCACTTCTCCCATCCCAGGTCAGGGAGCGGGCCGTTGAGGATCGGTCCGTCCAGGCCGGAGATGTACGTCCGAGAAGGAGGAAAGTCATGGAGTCCCTGGCTCGTGGCGGGACCAGATGGAAGCGGTTCGCCGTCGTCATGGTGCCGAGCGTCGCTGCCACCGCAGCGATCGGTGTGGCACTTTCGCAGGGTGCGCTGGCGGCGTCGTTCAGCGTCTCCGGCCAGCAGTTCAAGGTCAGCGCCGACCGCCTGGACGGCAAGGGCTTCGTCCAGTACGGCGCCGTCGACTCGACGAAGGCCGGTAAGAAGCCCGTTGCGGTCGTCGGCTTCAACGAGGCGAAGATCAGGAATCTTTGCCAGTCCGTCGTCGTGCCGGTTCCGGCATTCGGCGACGTGACGATGAAGCTGGGCGCAGGCGCCGATCCGGCGACGCCGGTCGAGGCCAAGAAGCTGTACATCGATGCCGATGACATCGCGGCCAACGCCCAGTTCAACAACATCGACATCGGCGTCGCGGCGGACAGCACCTCGAAGGGCCCCGGCCCGAACAAGGGCGACAAGTACGCGCCGGGATCGTTCGCCCAGCAGGCAGACAGCGCGACATTCACGGATGTCAAGCAGCGTGCCTGGGCGACCACCGCCGGTACTTTCAAGCTCAGCGGTCTCAAGATGGCCGTGAAGAAAGGCAAGAACGAGTGCTACTGATGCGCACTCGCTGACCGGATGGGTGTGGCGCGGCTGCTCCTTGCCGCCCCGCACCCATCCGGTCTGCTCCACCAACGCAAGCTTTGTGCCAGTCCCGAGGAGCTGTACGACATGAGCGCCGAGACGCGACAAAGGCTGACGACCGGATTCGGCCAGAAGCGCAGTTCGTTCCGGGACTGGCGTGGACAGCGCCCGTTCTGGGGCGGACTGCTGACGCTGCTCGCCGGCATCCCCATCATGTACATCCCGTATCACAACCTCACGTTGGGCTCCTTGACGATCCGGATGTCGACGACGGCGGGCGCCGGCTCGCTGATCATCGGCGCCCTGCTCATCGTGCTCGGGTTGACGATGTGGTTCCAGCCGCATTCTCGGGTGTTCGCCGGTATCGCGGCGATTCTGCTGTGCCTGGTCTCCTTGGTCGTCTCCAACTTCGGCGGCTACATGATCGGATTCCTGCTGGGTCTGATCGGTGGGGCGCTCGGTGTCTCCTGGGGGCCGGGAAAGCCCCTGGCGAAGCGAGAGGCTGGAGGCGATGAGCCCGAGGACGTCAACTCGGCCGCCCGCAGGGCACCCTCGAGCCCCACTTACTCCTCGTCGCCCACCGACGCGGACAGGGACTCGGAAATCGGCCGTCCCAGCGGCACGGCCCAGGACGACCTTTCAGTCTTTGGAACGGCTTCGTCGACCGGAGCCGATGTGAACCACGGGAACGGGAGGCACCGTGCCGGGTGACGAGGTTCAGGAGGAGGCGGTGCCGTCGGCGCAAGAAGCGTCCGACGCCGGCCGCGGGAGAATCGGACCGCGTCACGCGGCTCCGAGGAAACCGCTGCTGAACCGCCTGCATGTCCCCGCGGGCAAAGCGATAGCCATCGCGGCCATGCCGTCCGCGGTCCTGATGGGCATGGGGCTGACGCCGCAGCTCGCCAGCGCCAAGCCGTTGCCCAAGAACCCCTTCAAGGGCGGCGCCTGCGTGTCCCAGCCCGACAAGGACGAGGACGCGGAGGAGAAGGCCAGGGAGAAGGCCGAGAAGGAGGCCAAGGAGAGGGCCGAGAAGGAGAAGGCCGAGAAGGAGAAGCAGCGGGACGAGGCCGACGGCGGTTCCGACTCCTCCGAGCCCGGCTCCGGCTCCTCCGAGCCCGAGCCCAGCCCGTCCGGCGGCAGCGGCGGCAGCGGCGGGTCCGAGGACCCCGAGCCCAGCCCGTCACCGTCCGACCCCGAAGAGGACGAGGACGGCGGCGGTCTCCTGGGCGGTGTCGGCGACGCGATCGGCGACATCCTCTCCCCCGAAGAGAAGGCAGCGGAGAAGAAGGAGGAGGAAGAGGAGAAGGCCTCTTCCTCCCCCGAGCCCTCCACCAAGGCGGACGAGCCGGTCGGCGACGCCGTCGAGAAGGTGGGCGACGGCCTCAAGGACACCACCGACAAGCTCGGCAAGGGTGTCGAAGAGGCCGGCAAGGGCGCCGCGGACAAGCTGCCTTCGGCCGGCGAGGACGAGGCCGGAGAGGAGAACGCCCGCAAGGACGGCAAGGACTTCCCCTGCGTCGAGGCGAAGAAGTCCGCCGGGAAGGACGAGCAGACTCCGAACAGCCTGCCCAACGAGCCGTGGCAGCTGAAGGCCAGTTCGCTCGGTCTGCACGGCCTGGACTACGAGGGCGTCGTCAACATCCGCACGCAGGACGGCAGGACCAAGCAGGCCCTGAAGTTCACCGCGAGCAGCCTCGACATCGGCGACCTGCACCAGATCGTGAAGGGCCCGGACGGCACCAACTACCACGTCCAGGCTGCCAAGGGCTCCACCTCCACGATCCGTGGCGGCAAGGTGACGATGTACACCGAGGAACTCAAGGGCAACCTGTTCGGGCTGATCCCGATCGTCTTCGACCCGGAGCACCCGCCGCCGCTGAACATCCCCGAGGCGTACTTCACCAACGTCGAGGTGAGGCAGGCCGGTCAGTTCGGGGGCAATCTGACGGTCCCCGGTCTGCACCAGAGCATCGACTGAGCCGCCCGCAGCCGTTCACCGGGAGCCGCCACAGCAGGGCCCGCGACCTCAACGAGGCCGCGGGCCCTGCTCGTTGCGCTCCGCGGGTGTGAGCCGCGCGTGAGCCGTGAGCCGTGTGCGGGACAGGCGGCCTCGGGCGAGACTGCCGCGGGCCCGTGGCCGGAGAACCGGCCACGGGCCCGCAGCAGTCGGGCTCAGGCGCGCGAGCCCGGTCAGTGCGCCGAGCCGCCCAGGTGGTGCACCCGGACCATGTTCGTGGTGCCCGGGACACCGGGCGGGGAGCCCGCGGTGATGAGCATCGTGTCGCCTTCGTCGTAGCGCTGGAGCTTCAGCAGTTCCGCGTCGACCAGTTCGACCATCTCGTCGGTGTGCTCCACGTGCGGCACCACGTACGTCTCCACGCCCCAGCTCAGCGTGAGCTGGTTGCGGGTCTCGGGCTCGGTGGTGAAGGCGAGGATCGGCTGGCAGGCCCGGTAGCGGGAGAGCCGGCGGGCGGTGTCGCCGGACTTGGTGAACGCCACGAGCGCCTTTCCGTCCAGGAAGTCCGCCATCTCGGCCGCGGCGCGTGCCACCGAACCGCCCTGCGTGCGGGGCTTCTTGCCCGGCACGAGCGGCTGCAGGCCGCGGCTGAGCAGTTCCTCCTCGGCCGCCTCCACGATCTTCGACATCGTCTTGACGGTCTCCACCGGGTACTGGCCGACGGAGGACTCCGCGGAGAGCATGACCGCGTCCGCCCCGTCCAGGATCGCGTTGGCGACGTCGGAGGCCTCGGCGCGCGTGGGACGGGAGTTGGTGATCATCGACTCCATCATCTGGGTCGCGACGATCACCGGCTTTGCGTTGCGGCGGCACATCTCGATCAGCCGCTTCTGCACCATCGGCACCCGCTCCAGCGGATATTCGACGGCCAGGTCGCCGCGGGCCACCATCACGCCGTCGAACGCCATGACGACGTCTTCCATGTTCGCGACGGCCTGCGGCTTCTCGACCTTGGCGATCAGCGGGACGCGCCGGCCGACCTCGTCCATGATCCGGTGCACGTCGCGCACGTCGGAGGCGTCCCTGACGAACGACAGCGCCACCATGTCGCAGCCCATGCGCAGGGCGAAGCGCAGGTCCTCGATGTCCTTCTCGGACAGCGCGGGGACGTTCACCGCCGCACCCGGCAGGTTGATGCCCTTGTGATCGGAGATGACGCCGCCCTCGATCACGATGGTGCGCACATGCGGACCGTCGACCTCGGTGACCTGGAGGGCCACGTTCCCGTCGTTGATGAGGACGGGGTCGCCCTTGGTGACGTCTCCCGGCAGCCCCTTGTACGTGGTGCCGCAGATCGTCCTGTCACCCTCGACGTCCTCGGTGGTGATGGTGAACTCCTCGCCGCGCACCAGCTCGACGGGCCCCTCCGCGAAGGTCTCCAGGCGGATCTTGGGGCCCTGGAGGTCGGCCAGTACGCCCACCGCCCGGCCGGTCTCCTCCGCGGCCTTGCGGACGCGGTCGTACCGCTCCTGGTGCTCGGGCTGGGTGCCGTGGCTCATGTTGAATCGGGCCACGTTCATGCCGGCCTCGATCAGCGTTTTCAGCTGCTCGTAGGAGTCGACGGCTGGGCCCAGGGTGCAGACGATTTTGGAACGGCGCATGAGGACGATCCTAACGGTTTGTTCAAATGCGGAACGTATCGGGGGTGAAGTGGATCACGAGTTCAGTGACGAGCCGGTGAACCCGACTCGCTGACCAGCGCATAGGTCTGCTCTGCGATCTCCAGCTCCTCATCGGTCGGTACGACGGCCACGGCGACGCGGGCGCCCTCGGGCGAGATGAACCTGGCCTGCCGTGCGGCCGGGTCCTCCCGCTCCGCCTGGTTTCTCTCCTCGTCCACACGCAGCCCCAGGCCCTCCAGGCCGGCCAGCGCGGCCCGTCGTACCGGAGCGGAATTCTCGCCCACACCGGCGGTGAAGGCCACGGCGTCGACGGTTCCCAGCACGGCGGTGTAGGCGCCGATGTACTTCCTGAGGCGGTGGATGTAGATGTCGAAGGCGAGCCGGGCTGCCTCATCCCCTTCCTCGACGCGGCGGGTGATCTCACGCATGTCGTTGTCGCCGCACAGACCGACCAGCCCGCTCCGCTTGTTCAGCAGCTCGTCGACCTCGTCGACGGACATGCCCGCGACCCTCACCAGATGGGAGACCACGGCGGGGTCCACGTCGCCGGAACGGGTACCCATCACCAGGCCCTCAAGCGGGGTCAGCCCCATCGAGGTCTCCACGCAGCGGCCGGCCCTGACGGCGGACGCGGAGGCCCCGTTGCCCAGGTGCAGCACGATGACGTTGACCTCGGAGGGGTCCTTGCCGAGCAGGGCGGCGGTCTCGCGCGAGACGTACGCGTGGGAGGTGCCGTGAAAGCCGTAGCGGCGCACGCGGTGCTCGTCGGCCGTGGCGGTGTCGATGGCGTACCGCGCGGCGTACTCCGGGATCGTCGTGTGGAAGCTGGTGTCGAAGACGGCGACCTGAGGCAGGCCGGGGTTGAGGGCACGGGCGGTCGTGATGCCCGTCAGATTGGCCGGGTTGTGCAGCGGCGCCACGGGGATCAGCCGCTCGATCTCCGCGAGAACGCTGTCGTCGACGAGCGTGGGCCGCGTGAAGGTGCGCCCGCCGTGCACCACGCGGTGCCCGATCGCGGCCAGCCGCGGGGAGTCAGGACCGAACCCGTCCGCCTCCAGCTCCTCGGAGACCGCACGCAGCGCCGCCTCGTGGTCCGCGAACTCCTCGACACGCTCCCGGCGTTCACCTCCTGAAGCCAGCGGACTGTGGAGCAGACGCGACTGCTTCTCCCCGATGCGCTCCGCGATCCCCGCGGCGAGGCGTGTGCCGTCGGTCATCTCCAGAAGCTGGTACTTCACCGAGGAGGAGCCGGAGTTGAGTACGAGGACGCGGGTGGCGGTCACGGGGTGCTCGGCTTTCTGCGTGGTCCTGCGGCGGTGGCGGGGCGGCGTGCGGCCTGCGGGCAGGCGGCGGCCGCTCACGACGATATCGCCGCGGCCGTCGCCGCGGGCCGTCCCGGGCGGCCGGCGGCGAGCGCCCTCAGCCGCCCGTGCCGCCGTTGCGCTGCGCCTGGACGGCGGTGATCGCGACCGTGTTGATGATGTCGGAGACCAGCGCCCCGCGTGAAAGATCGTTGACCGGCTTGCGCAGCCCCTGGAGCACCGGCCCGACCGCGACCGCTCCGGCCGAGCGCTGCACCGCCTTGTAGGTGTTGTTGCCGGTGTTGAGGTCCGGGAAGACCAGCACGGTCGCGCGGCCCGCGACCTGTGAGCCGGGGAGCTTCGTGGCCGCGACGGAGGGCTCCACCGCCGCGTCGTACTGGATGGGGCCCTCCACCAGCAGTTCCGGCCTGCGTTCGCGCAGGAGTTCCGTCGCCCGGCGGACCTTGTCCACATCGGCGCCGGAGCCGGAGGTGCCCGTCGAGTAGGACAGCATCGCGATACGCGGCTCGACTCCGAAGCGGGCGGCCGTGGTCGCCGACTGGACGGCGATGTCCGCGAGTTGCTCCGCGTCCGGGTCCGGATTGACCGCGCAGTCGCCGTAGACGAGGACACGGTCGGCCAGGCACATGAAGAAGACGGACGAGACGATCGAGGCGTCGGGGCTCGTCCTGATCACCTCGAAGGCGGGACGGACGGTCGCGGCCGTGGAGTGGGCGGTGCCCGAGACCATGCCGTCCGCGAGCCCCTCGTGCACCATGAGCGTCCCGAAGTAGGACACGTCCGCGACGACGTCGTGGGCGAGTTCGAAGGTGACGCCCTTGTGGGAGCGCAGTTTCGCGTACGTCTCCGCGAAGCGCTCCCGCAGCGGCGACGTCTGCGGGTTCACGATCCGCGCGGACGCCTGCGCGTCGGAGGGGAGTTCGTCCTCGCCCAGAAGCGTGAGGTCGATGCCGAGCTCCGCCGCCCGCCTGCGCACCGCCGGGCGCTCGCCCAGCAGCGTCAGGTCGCAGATGTTGCGGCGCAGCAGCACCTCAGCGGCGCGCAGCACCCGCTCCTCGGTGCCCTCCGGCAGCACGATGTGGCGGCGGTCGGCGCGGGCCCGCTCGACGAGCTGGTGCTCGAACATCATCGGCGTGACGCGTTCGCCCCGCGCGACGGCGAGCCGGCCGGTCAACTCCCCGGTGTCCACGTGGTGTTCGAACAGACCGAGCGCCACTTCCGCTTTGCGCGGCGTGGCGGCCGTCAGCCTGCCCTCCAGCAGCAGCAGCTCCGCCGCCGTCGGGAACGAACCGCCTGTGACGCCCAGGACGGGCGTACCGGGCGCGAGCCGTGCCGCCAGCGCCATGGTCTCCGCGCCGGGACGCTCGCCGAGGGTGAGGACGACGCCGGCGATGGCGGGGGAGCCGGCGGCGTGCGAGGCGAGTGCACCCACGACGAGGTCGGCGCGGTCCCCGGGGGTGATGACCATGCAGCCCTCGGTCAGGGCCGGCAGGAAGACGGGGAGGTGCGCTCCTCCGAAGACGAAATCCCGCACGTCGCGGGCGAGCGCCGCCGGTTCGCCCAGCAGCAGCTCGGCGCCGAGCTTGTCCCGTACCTGCGCCACCGTCGGAGCGGACAGCGCCGGTTCCTCCGGCAGCACGTACACCGGTTCGGGAAGCCGGCCGGCCAGGCGGCGCGCGGTCTCGTCCCGTTCGGCACCGCGCACCCGGTTGGCGATCATCGCGACGACGTCGCACCCGAGCGAGCTGTACGCATGACGGGCGTTGCGCACCTCCGACGCGACGGAGGCGGCGCCCTGGCCCTTGCCGGAGACGACGGGCAGCACCGAGGCGCCGAACTCGTTGGCCAGGCGGGCATTGAGCGTGAGCTCGGCCGGCAGCTGGGTGTCGGCGAAGTCGGTGCCGAGGACGAGCACGGCGTCGTAGCCGGCGGCTGCTTCGTGGAAGCGCTCGACGAGGCGGGAGACGAGTTCGTCCTCCCCCCGGCCGGCCTGGAGCGCGGCCGCCTCCGTGTAGGTCATGCCGAGGGCGCTGTCGGTGGGCTGGGTGAGGCGGTAACGGCTGCGCAGCAGCTCGTAGAGGCGGTCCGGGCCGTCGTGCACCAGCGGGCGGAAGACCCCGACGCGGTCGACGCGGCGGGTCAGGAGCTCCATGACTCCCAGCTCGATGACCTGGCGGCCGTCGCCGCGGCCGATTCCGGTCACGTACACGCTGCGGGTCACAGGTGTTCTTCCTCTCGTCTCCGGCCGGGCGCTCATGGCGGCAGACCGTGCAATAGTCGGCCCGTGCGGGGATTTGCCGCACTTCTGCAGGTGCCCACGCCCCCTCGCCCCCGACCGTACCCGCGGTGCGAGGTGAGCCGGTTCCCGGAGCGGGCAGGAGAGCCGGAGAAGCGGTCCGGTGGGCGGACGCCGGTGCGGCGTGCGTTCAACACATGAAACACTCGTCATCGCTCAGACGGCTCACCGCAAGGACCGAGAAGCAAGAAGCGCCCGCCCGGCGCGGGCCGACCGACACCAGGAGACAGAACCCCCATGCGCATCGGAGTCCTCACGGCAGGCGGCGACTGCCCCGGCCTGAACGCCGTGATCCGTTCCGTCGTCCACAGGGCAGTTCACGACCGGCACGACGAAGTGATCGGTTTCGAGGACGGATTCACGGGGCTGCTCGACGGACGCTACCGCTCGCTCGGCACCAACGACGTCGCCGGAATCCTCGCCCGCGGCGGGACGATCCTGGGCTCCGCCCGACTGGAGCGCGACCGCCTGCGCGAGGCGTGCGACAACTCCGAGGAACTGATCGACCGGCTCGGCCTCGACGCGCTGATCCCCATCGGCGGCGAGGGAACGCTGACCGCGGCCCGGATGCTGGCTGACGCGGGCCTACCGGTCGTGGGCGTGCCCAAGACCATCGACAACGACATCTCCGCGACCGACCGCACCTTCGGCTTCGACACCGCCGTCGGCGTCGCCACGGAGGCCATGGACCGCCTCAAGACCACCGCCGAGTCCCATCAGCGGGTCATGGTCGTCGAGGTCATGGGGCGGCACGCCGGGTGGATCGCCCTGGAGGCGGGCATGGCCGCGGGCGCGCACGGCATCTGCATCCCGGAGCGGCCCTTCGAGGTCGACGACCTGGTGAAGATGGTCGAGGAGCGCTTCTCCCGCGAGAAGAAGTTCGCCCTGATCTGCGTGGCGGAGGGCGCCCACCCGGCCGAGGGCTCGATGCCGTACGAGCGGGGCGTCATCGACCGGTACGGGCACGAGCGCTTCGTCGGCATCGGCAACCGGCTCGCGAGCGAGCTGGAGTACCGGCTGGGCAAGGAGGCGAAGCCGGTCATCCTCGGGCATGTGCAGCGGGGCGGAACGCCCACCGCGTACGACCGGGTGCTGGCCACCCGTTTCGGCTGGCACGCCGTGGAGGCGGCACACCGCGGGGACTTCGGCCAGATGACGGCGCTGCGCGGCACCGAGATCGTCATGACTCCGCTGGCGAACGCGGTCACCGAACTGAAGCGGGTTCCGCAGGACCGCATGGACGAGGCCGAATCCGTCTACTGACGGCCGGCGGTTCCCGGCGGTGGTCCCAGAGCCTGCGGGCGCCCGGCCGGCCTCCGGGCCCCGCGGCCGCGGCCTACCCTGGAAGGGACAGCGGCACAAGGCAGCGCGCACCGGGAGGTGACGCCGATGCCGCACGAGCAGACGAACGCATCGACAGCCGCCGCGGAGCAGGCGATCGCCGGTCAGCTCCGCGACTCGCTCCGCGGCGAGGTGATCGACCGCGGGCATCCCGGGTACGACGAGGCCCGCGCCGTGTGGAACGGCCTGATCGACCGCCGCCCCGCCGTCATCGCCCGCTGCCGCGGCACCGCGGACGTCGTCGGGACGGTGCGGGCCGCGCGCGAGCACCGTCCCGTCGTCAGCGTCCGCGGCGGCGGCCACCAGGTGGCGGGCAGCGCGGTGTGCGACGACGGGCTGGTGATCGACCTTTCGCGGATGCGGGGCGTGCACGTCGACCCCGCCGCACGTACGGCACGCGCCCAGGCCGGCGTGACCTGGGGCGAGCTCGATTCCGAGACGCAGCTGCACGGGCTGGCCGCGCCCGGAGGAGAGATCTCGGTGACGGGCATCGCGGGGCTCACTCTCGGTGGCGGGCTCGGCTTCGTGATGCGCACCTTCGGGCTGAGCTGCGACAGCGTGCGCTCGCTCGAGGTCGTCACCGCGGACGGCGCGGTGCGCACCGTGAGCCGCGAGGAGGACCCCGAGCTGTTCTGGGCGATGCGCGGCGGGGGACGCGGCATGGGAGTCGTCACGTCCTTCGAGTTCGGTCTCCACCGGCTCGGCCCGCAGGTGGCCGCGGCACTGGTTCTGTACCCCTATGAGCACGCCGAGTCCGTGCTGCGGGCCTGGCGGGACGTGACGTGCACCGCACCGGAGACGGTCACGCCGGAGATCCTGCTGTGGAGCGTCCCCCCGGATCCCGCGATCCCGGAGGAGCTGCACGGGGCGAAGTGCGTCATCGTCGGTGGCGTGTACGGGGGGCCGGCGGGTGCGGACGCGGACGCCGCGTTGGCGCCGCTGCGCGACCTCGGTCCGCCCCTGGCGGACCTGAGCGGAACCGTGCCCTACGTCGCGCTGCAGAGCGCGAACGACGGGCTGTTCCCCGACGGCCGGCGTTACTTCATGAAGTCGCATTTCACGGAGGAGCTGACCGACGAGGCCATCCGGACCCTGCTGGAGTGGGACTCCCGGCGGCCGACTCCGCAGAGCCTCGTCGTCGTTCGCACCCTGGGCGGTGCCGTGGCGCGCGTCGGCCGCGACGACAGCGCGTTCGCCCACCGGTCGGCCCGGTACAACGTCAGTGTCGACTCGGCCTGGGAGGACCCGGCCCTCGACGACGCCGCGATCGGGTGGGCGCGTTCGGCGTGGGACGACATGAAGCGGTTCTCCAGCGGCGGTACGTACGTCAACTTCGCCGGTCTCGGCGAGGATGCGAGCGAGCTGCACGGCGAGGTCTTCGGCCCGCACGAGGAACGGCTGGAGCGGATCCGCACCGCGTACGATCCGGAGGGCCTGTTCGCACGGGCGGCGCGCAGGCCGTGAGCACCGTGGCCGCGGGCCCGTGAGGGGTGGTGCGGGGGCGGTACGCCGATCGCCCGTTTCTGCCGCGGCCTGAAGGCCTGCCGGCCGCGGCAGAAACGGAACCGTCTCAGCCCTTCACCGCTCCGCCCAGCGTGAAGCCGCCGCCCAGCCGCTTCGAGATGAGGATGTACAGCAGCAGCACGGGCGTGGAGTAGAGGATCGAGAACGCGGCGAGCTCGCCGTAGGCGATTGAACCGAAATTGCCGAAGAAGGTGAAGATGCTCACCGACGCGGGCAGTTGGTCCGGGCTGATGATGAGCATGAAGGGGACGAAGAAGTTCCCCCACATCATGATGAAGCTGTAGACCGTCACCACGGCGAAGCCCGGCCCCATCAGGGGCAGGATCACCCGCACCAGCGCCTGGAGCCAGCTCGCGCCGTCCGTCCAGGCCGCCTCTTCCAGCGCCACCGGTACGCCGTCCATGAAGTTCTTCATCAGCCAGATGGCGAAGGGCAGTTGCGAGGTGGCGAGGAAGAAGGACGTGCCGTGCATGGTGTCGATGAGGTTGGTCTGCACGAACAGGCCGTAGACCGGCACCATGACCGCCGTGATCGGCAGGCACGTGGTGAAGAGGATGGTGAGCAGGTAGGGGCGTGAGAATCGTGCCCTGTACCGGGAGAGCGGGTAGGCCGCAAGTGCGGCGCAGACGACGGTCATCAGGGTGGCACTGCCGCACAGCAGCAGGCTGTTGAGCATCGGGGTGAAGGTGATCTCGTCCGTCAGGACGTTGGAGAAGTTGTCCAGCGTCAGGGAGCCGGGCGGCGTCACCGTCATCCCGGGCTTCTCGTCCACCGAGGCGAACAGCAGCCACAGCAGCGGGAGTACGAACGAGGCCATGATGACGAGCAGCCCGAGGTCCGCCGCGATCCGTTGCCGGGTGCCGCGGCTGAGGGCGTGGTGGGGGAGCGGTCGGCGGCCCCGTCCGGCGGAACGGGCGCCCGGGGCCCCCGCCGCGGGGGTGGAGTCGTGGAGGGCGGTCATCGCTTGCCTCAGACCTCCTCGCGCATCAGGCGCAGATAGACGACCGAGAACAGCGCGCCGACGACCAGCAGGAGCAGTGCCACCGCGGTGCCGTAGCCGATGAGCGACTTGTTGAACGCCTGGTCGTACATGAAGATCGGCAGGGTCTGGCTGCGGTTGCCGGGCCCGCCGCGGGTCATCGCCCAGATCAGCCCGAACACCGACAGCGTCTGCAGGGTGTTGAGCATCAGGTTGGTGCCGATGGAGCGCCGGATCATCGGCAGCGTGATGCGCCACAGGCGCTGCCACGCTCCGGCGCCGTCGACCTCGGCGGACTCGGTGACCTCCTTGGGGATCTCCGAGAGGGCGGCCGAGTAGACCAGCATCGAAAACGCCGTTCCGCGCCAGACGTTGGCGAAGGAGACCGCGATGATGGGCAGTGTGTACAGCCAGTTCTGGGACGGCAGGCTCAGCCATTCGAGTACGGCGTTGAGCGTGCCCTCCTTGTTGAAGAAGGTGTAGAGCAGGAAGCCGGCCACGATCTCCGGCAGCACCCAGGCGCTGATGACGACGGCTCCGGTCACCGACCGGACGGTCTTCGAGGAGCGCGCCATGAGCGCCGCCAGGGCCAGCCCCAGGGTGTTCTGCCCGAGGATGCTGGAGACGAGCGTGAAGACCAGCGTCAGTACGACGGCGTTGCGGAAGTCGTCGTCCTTGAAGGCCCGTTCGAAGTTGTCCAGGCCCACGAAGGATGCGGACGCCTGGCCGGTCAGCTGCATGTCCGTGAAGGCGATGTACACGCAGTACGCGATCGGTCCGGCGAGGAAGAGCAGCAGCAGGAGCGTGGCGGGGGCGATGGGCAGCCACCGCCAGGCGGGCGCGCGGTCGCCGCTCGCCTTGCGGGTGTGGCCGCCGCCCCCGCCCGGGGGTCCTGTGCCGACGGGCGGGGTCAGGTCGGTGGTGGTCACTTGGTGGTGACGTCTCCGTCGGTGATGGATTCCAGTTGCTGGTCGTAGGACTTCGCGGCTTCCTCGACGGAGGAGTCGCCGGTCGTCACGGACTCCATCGCCTCGGTGATGGCCGTGGAGACCTGGGGGTAGACCGGGAGGGCCGGGCGGTAGTCGCTGTGCTCGACGCGGTCCGTGAAGAACTTGATGCCGGGCAGGGAGTTGAGGTACTTCTCCTCCGCCGCGACGTCCTTGCGTACGGCGATCTGCGAGCCGCGGATGCACCACTCCAGCGCGTTCTCCTTGGTCTGGAAGGTCTCGATCATCTTCCAGGCCAGGTCGGGATTCTTCGACTTGGCGGGTATCGACCAGGTCCAGCCGCCGGACAGACTCACCTCACCGGGCGCCTCGCCGTTCTGCGTCGGCATCGGCGCCATGCCCATGGTCTCGTCCCATTCGGGCCACGGACTTCCGCCGGTCTTGATCCAGTTGTTGCTGAGGAACGAGCCGTCGATGCCGATTGCCAGCTTCCCGTTCGGGAAGAGGTCGGTGCCGACCTTGGTCTGGATGTTGGGGTTGAGGGCCGCGTCGACGTCCGGCCCGAGGCCGTCGCCGTAGACCGTCTCGACGAACTTCAGGCTGTCCCGGAATCCCTTGCTGCCCTTGACCCACTTCTTCGACTTCTTGTCGTACAGCGGGTCCTCGCCGGTGCCGTAGAGCAGCATCTCGAAGCCCTGCATCGCCGCCGCCTCGCCGGCGGCCTTGCCGGTGAAGACGTTGAGCGGGATCTTGCCGGGTACTTCCTTCTTGACCGTACGGGCCGCCTCCAGGACCTCGTCCCAGGTCTTCGGCTTCCAGTCCTCGGGGAGGCCGGCCTTCTTGAAGATCTTCTTGTTGAACCAGATGGCGCGGGTGTCCGTGCCGTCGGGCACGCCGTAGGTCTTGCCGTCCTCCGCCTTGGCCGCGGTCTTCGCCGACGGCTCGAACTGGTCCCAGGCCTCCCACTTGCGGAGGTAGTTGTCCACGGGGCGCAGATAGCCGCTCTTGATGTCGGAGTTGATGAGGAAGGTGTCCTCGTAGACGAGGTCGGGCGCGGTCTTGGGCGAGCGCATCATCTGCTGGATCTTGGAGTAGTAGTCCTGCTGCGACGCCTGGATAGGGATGATCTCGACCTTCTTGCCCTTGTGCTTCTTCTCGAACTCCTCGGCCATGTCCTTCACGTAGTCGTCCCGCACCGTGACCTTCTTGTCGGTGTCCTTCGGGAAGGCGATCTTGATCGTGTTCGGGTCGCTGCCGCTGCCTCCGCCGCAGGCTGTGAGCGTTCCTGCGGCGAGGACGGCGGCGATACTGAGGACCAGTGGGCTGGTGCGGCGCACGGGCATCACGGAGCATGACCTCCTCGGGCCACGGCCGGGCCGCCGACGGGGGCCGCGGGCCGCGTGGGACGGCTTTGTCCGTACAATTTCCCGGTCCGCCGTGTCCAGGTCAATGGCCGTGCAGAGGCGCAGTTCATCACCGTGACAACGTTGTTATGAACGTCCGCCGTGCGCCGGTCGCCGCGCGCCGGTCACGGGTGTCGCGGGTGGCTCAACCCCCGTTCCCGGCGCAGATCCTGGAGAACTCCCACGGCTGGGAGTTCGACTCCGCCGCGTCGAACTCCCGTCATGGGTGGGCGATCTGGGACGCATGAACCGCCCGTGACGGCCGGGTGCCGTCGCGGAGGCGTGGTGCGTCGGCACGCCGGCGCGCGGGCATGGTCCGGACGGCAGAAGGTAAGGAAACGCTCCGCTCGATCCCGAACCCGGCGGCGCCTTCGCTTCCCCGTCCGCCGCCGACGCCTCAGCTGCGCTTCAGCCGCGCCAGCTGTAGCACAGCTCCGGGCGTCCGACCTGCCCGTACTGCGGCCTGCGGCCCGCGCGGCCGTCCTCGACCAGATGCTCCAGATAACGCCGAGCCGTGATCCTGTTGACGCCCAGGGCTTCCGCCGCGGCGCTCGCCGTCAGCCCGGCGTCGCCCGCTTCGCGAAGCTCCCGCGTCACCGCTTCCAGCGTCGCCTCGCTCAGCCCCTTGGGCAGCGCCGTGGACCCGGGCGTCGCGCGCAGCCCCGACAGCGCCCTGTCCACCTCGGCCTGGCTGCCCGCCTCGCCGTCCGCCGCCGCGGTGCTGCGGAACTCCGCGTAGCGGCGCAGCCGTTCGCGCAGCGTGGGGAAGGTGAAGGGCTTCAGCACATGCTGGACGACGCCCAGGGACACGCCCTCCCTGATGACGGTCAGATCGCGGGCCGACGTCACCGCGAAGACGTCCGTCGTACGGCCCGCGGCGCGCAGCGACCGCAGCAGCGCCAGGCCGTGACCGTCGGGGAGATACAGGTCGAGCAGGATCAGGTCGACAGGAGTGCGCTCCAGCACACGCAGCGCCTCGGCCCGCGAATGCGCGACGCCGGCAACGGCGAAGCCCGGGACGCGGGAGACGTAGAGCGCATGCGCGTCCGCGGTCACGGGGTCGTCCTCCACGACCAGGACCTGGACGGGCGGGGCCGCCCCCTTTGGGCCGCTCACCCCTCCTCCCGCGGAAGAGGCAGCCGCACCGCGAACTCCGCGCCGCCCTGCGGGGTCGTCCCCACGGCCACCGTGCCGCCGTGACGTCGCACCGCCTGCCGTACCAGGGCCAGACCGAGGCCGCGTACGGGCCGGACACCCGCGCCGGTCTCGTTCTCCCGTCCGTCCTCCGGGCCGGAGGTCCCGTGGCTCCCCGCGGTCCGGGCCGTCCCCGCGTCCTTCGTGGACCAGCCGCGCTCGAAGACCGACTCGGTCTCCTCCGGCGCGATGCCCGGTCCGCTGTCGCTGACCTTGAGCAGCAGCGCCGTGCCACCGCTCCCGTCCCGCTCGCCGCGCACGCTGACCCCGACGCGAGAGGTTCCCTGGCCCGCACCCGAACCGGCTGCGGCGTCGACCGCGTTGTCGATCAGATTGCCCAGCACTGTGATCACGTCGCGGTGGGGGAGGCTGGCCGGCAGCAGACCGTCGTCGATGTGGCTGTCCGGGCTCAGCGACAGCTCGACGCCCCGCTCGTTCGCCTGTGCCGCCTTGCCGAGCAGCAGCGCCGCCAGCACCGGCTCCGCGACGGCCGCGACGACCTCGTCCGTGAGGGCCTGTGCCAGCTGCAGTTCCTCGGTGGCGAACTCGACGGCCTCGTCCGTACGCCCCAGCTCGATCAGCGAGATGACGGTGTGCAGCCGGTTCGCCGACTCGTGCGCCTGCGACCGCAGCGCCTCCGCGAAGCCCCGCACCGAGTCCAGCTCACCGGCGAGCGACTGGAGTTCGGTGTGATCCCGCAGCGTGACGACGGTGCCGCGCTGCTCGCCGCCGTCCACCGGTGAGGTGTTGACGACGACCACTCGGTCCTCGGTGAGATGCACCTCGTCCACCCGGGGTTCGGAGGCGAGCAGCGCGCCCGTGAGCGCCTTGGGCAGTCCGAGCTCCGCCACGCTGCGGCCCAGCACCTCGGTTCCGGCCTCGGCCTCGGCGTGACCGTTGCCGGCGCCGGGGCCCGCGCCGTTGCGGGCGCCCCGCAGCCCCAGCAGTTCGCGCGCACCGTCGTTGACCAGGGCGACGCGCTTCTGTCCGTCCAGCATCAGCAGTCCCTCGCGGACCGCGTGCAGCGTCGCCTGGTGGTAGTCGTGCATGCGGCTCAGCTCGGCCGCGTTCATGCCGTGCGTGTGGCGCCGCAGCCGCGCGTTGATCACGTACGTGCCGACGCCGCCGAGTACGAGGGCGCCGCCCGCGACTCCCAGCAGGAGCACGACCTGGCGGCGCAGCTCCTCGGTGATCGTGTCCACCGCTATGCCCGCGCTGACCAGCCCCACCACGCGCCCGTCGTCCCGGATCGGCGTCACCACGCGCACCGACGGGCCGAGCGTCCCCGTGTAGGTCTCGCTGAAGCTGCGGCCCTTCAGCGCCTGGCCGATGTGACCGACGAAGCGGCCCCCGATCCGCTCGGGGTTCGGATGGGTCCAGCGGATGCCCTCGGTGTTCATGATGGTGACGAAGGTGACCCCGGTGTCACGGCGCACCTTCTCCGCGTACGGCTGCAGCGCCTCGCTCGGGCGGGGGCCGGCTATGGCCTCCCGCACGGACGGGGAGTGGGCGATCGCGGCCGCCGTCGCCGACGAGCGGTGCCGTGCCGACTCCTCCGCCTGCATGCGGTCCGTGACATAGGCGAAGACTGCGCACCCCGCCACCACGACCGCGACCAGCACGACCTGCATCGCGAAGAGCTGGCCGGCCAGGCTGCGGGGAGGCCGGGGAGTACGGGGCGTGCGCATGCCGCCAGTCTGCCCGGTGGAATTTCCGTGCACGTAATGCACTCAACCGTGACGGGCGTCACGCCGCGTTGCATAGTCACCGGGACCCGGAACCGGACCGGGGCCGCAGCCCGGCACCTCCGGGACCGGGCCAGAGCCGCGACAACGCACAACGAGGAGCCCGACGTGTCCCAGCAGACACCGCCGCCCACGCCGACGGCGCCGCCGAAGAGGACGAGGCGGGACCGCACGCACTACCTGTACCTGGCCGTGATCGGTGCCGTGGTGCTCGGAGTGGCCTTCGGCCTCATCGCGCCCGACACCGCCAAGGAACTGAAGCCGCTGGGCGAGGGCTTCGTCTCCCTCATCACCATGATGATCTCGCCCGTCATCTTCGTGACCATCGTGCTGGGCGTCGGCTCGGTGCGCAATGCCGCGAAGGTCGGTGCCGTGGGCGGTCTCGCGCTCGGCTACTTCCTGGCGATGTCCGTCGTCGCCCTCGTGATCGGCCTGGTCGTCGGGAACCTCCTGGACCCGGGCAGCGGTCTGCAACTGTCCGAGGAGGCTCGAAGCGCGGGCGCCGCCGAGGCGAAGGGCGCGAGCGAGGGGACGGCCGACTTCCTGCTCGGCATCATCCCCACCACGATGATCTCGGCCTTCACCGAGGGCGAAGTCCTCCAGACGCTGCTGATCGCCCTCTTCGTCGGCTTCGCGCTTCAGGCGATGGGGCAGGCGGGCGAGCCGATCATCCGCGGCATCGGACACATCCAGCGGCTGGTCTTCCGCGTGCTGGCGATGGTCATGTGGGCGGCTCCGGTGGGTGCCTTCGGCGCCATGGCAGCCGTGGTCGGGGAGACGGGGCTCGGCGCGCTGAAGTCCCTGGCCGTCATCATGCTCGGCTTCTACGCCACCTGTGTCGTCTTCATCTTCGGGGTGCTGGGGCTGCTGCTGAAGGCCGTCACGGGGATCAACATCCTCGCGCTCTTCAAGTACCTGGCCCGCGAGTTCCTGCTGATCGTCTCCACGTCGTCGTCCGAGTCGGCGCTGCCGAGGCTCATCGCGAAGATGGAGCACCTGGGCGTCAGCAGGCCCGTCGTCGGCATCACCGTGCCGACCGGCTACTCCTTCAACCTCGACGGCACGATGATCTACCTGACGATGGCCTCGATCTTCGTCGCCGAGGCCCTGGGCGACCCGCTCTCGCTCGGCCAGCAGATCTCGCTGCTCATCTTCATGTTCGTCGCATCCAAGGGCGCCGCCGGAGTCACCGGTGCCGGACTGGCCACGCTCGCGGGCGGCCTCCAGTCCCACCGGCCCGAACTGCTCGACGGGGTCGGGCTGATCGTCGGCATCGACCGCTTCATGAGCGAGGCCCGCGCCCTGACGAACTTCGCGGGCAACTCGGTGGCCACGCTCCTCGTCGGCACCTGGACCAAGGAGATCGACAAGACCCGGGTGAAGCAGGTCCTCTCGGGCGAGTTGCCGTTCGACGAGTCGACGCTCCTGGACACCGGCACACCGGAGGGCCGGGAGGACGCCGTCGGCGGCGACGGCGACGCGGACGTGCCCGGGGCCCGCTCCGGCGAATCCAAGGTGTCCGTCTCCACCGCGAAGAGCGACGGCTGACGCAGGCCGGCTGCCGCTCGCCCGGCACACACGAGGCCCGCCCGGTACACGCCGTACCGGGCGGGCCTCGCCATGACGTCGGTGCCGTCGGTGCCGTCGGTGCCTGCCGTCGGGCTGGTCAGGCGGGACGGAACCAGAGCGTCGCCCGTGCGGGCAGCACCGGCGTGATCGACGCGGGGTGCCCGTGGGCCGGGTGCGCCTCGGACTTCAGCGTCCCGGGGTTGCCCGTGCCGCCGCCGCCGTAGCGCGCGTCGTCGGTGTTGAGCACCTCGCGCCAGGCGCCGCAGTCCGTGTGCGGCACACCCAGCCGGTACGAATCCACCGGCGCGGAGGAGAAGTTGCTCACCGCCAGCAGCGGATTCCTCGCGGCGTCGAACCGGAGGAACGCGAGGACGCTCTCCCCTCCCAGGCCGGCCGCACCGCTCGTTCCGTCCGCCACCCAGGAGAAGCCCGACGGATCGGTGTCGAGCTGCCACAGCGCCGGCGTGCTCGTGTAGCGGGAGTTGAGGTCCCGCACCAGGTCCCGGACCCCGCGGTGCCCGTCGTTCCCGTGGGAGGGGAAGTCGAGGAGCCGCCAGTCGGGCCCGCGCTCCTCGGACCACTCCGACTCCTGCGCGAACTCCTGGCCCATGAAAAGCAGTTGCTTGCCCGGGTGCGCCCACATGAAGCCGAGGAACGCCCGGTGGTCCGCGCGCTGCTGCCGGGCGTCGCCGGGCATCTTCCGCACCAGCGAACCCTTGCCGTGCACCACCTCGTCGTGCGAGACGGGCAGGATGAAGCTCTCGGAGTAGGCGTAGCTCATGGCACGCGCCAACTGAGCGCCGCGGTACGTGCGTTCACGGGGCTCCAGACGCATGTACCCGAGCGAGTCGTGCATCCAGCCCATGTTCCACTTGAAGTCGAAGCCGAGGCCGCCGAAACCGCCCTCGCCCGGCTGGTCCGTCGGCCGCGTCACCCCGTCCCACGTCGTCGACTCCTCGGCCGCCGTGATGACGCCGGGGCAGCGGCGGTGCAGCGTGGCGTTCATCTCCTGGAGCAGGGCGACCGCGTCCGGGTTCTCCCGTCCGCCACGGGAGTTGGGCGTCCACTCGCCGGGACCGCGCGAGTAGTCGAGGTAGAGCATGGAGGCGACGGCGTCCACGCGGAGGCCGTCGATGTGGAACTCCTCGCACCAGTGGACCGCGCTGCCGATGAGGAAATCGCGCACCTCGCGCCGCCCGAAGTCGAATTCCAGCGTTCCCCAGTCGGGGTGCTCGGCCCGCGAGGGGTCCGGGTGCTCGTACAGCGAGGAGCCGTCGAAGCGCGCGAGCCCCCACTCGTCCTTGGGGAAGTGCGCGGGCACCCAGTCCATGAGCACCCCGATCCCCGCCCGGTGCAGCGAATCCACCAGGTACTTGAAGTCGTCCGGACTTCCAAGGCGCGAGGTCGGCGCGTAGAAACCGGTGACCTGGTAGCCCCACGAGCCGCCGAACGGATGCTCCGCGCACGGCATCAGCTCGACGTGGGTGAAGCCCAGGTCCTTCACGTACGCGGGGAGCAGCACGGCGAGTTCGCGGTACGTCAGACCCGGGTGCCAGGAGGGCAGATGGACCTCGTAGACGGACAGGGGCGCCGCGTGCGGACGGCCGGCGGCGCGCCGGTCGAGCCAGTCGCCGTCGCTCCATCTGAACGTCGAGGTGTGGAC
This sequence comes from Streptomyces sp. WMMB 322, assembly GCF_900090145.1. Classification (GTDB taxonomy): domain Bacteria; phylum Actinomycetota; class Actinomycetes; order Streptomycetales; family Streptomycetaceae; genus Streptomyces. Next base: position 61,769 of record NZ_FMHI01000020.1, on the reverse strand, counting down.
GACCGAGGCAGTGGCGGGCGGAACCTCGGTGGCGCGGGCCACCGGGTCGGCGTGCAGCACGCGGGAGCCGTCATCCCGTACGACTTCGAACTTGTACAGGGCGCCGTCGCCGACATGGGGAAGGAACAGCTCCCACACGCCCGACGGACCGAGCGAACGCATCGGGAAGGCCCCGGCGTCCCAGCGGTTGAAGTCCCCTGCGACGCGCACGCCGCGCGCGTTCGGGGCCCACACGGTGAACCGTGTCCCGGTCACGCCCCGGTGCGTCATCGTGCGGGCGCCGAGCAGCTTCCACAGCGCCGCGTGCCTGCCCTCCGAGAACAGGCGGAGGTCCAACTCGTCCACGGCGGGCGGGAATCCGTACGGGTCGCGGACGCGGACCTCGTCCTCGCCGGGCCGCTCCCCGTACCGCACCAGCAGCTCGTAGCCGGGAACCCGGCGGGGGGCGTCCGGGCGGGCGGAGCCGTCCTGGCCGACGCCCTCGCCGGTGTCGGCGGGGACGCTGTGGTCACCGGTGCCGGCGGGGATGCTGTGGTCACCGGTGTCGGCGGGGACACCGTCCTCGTCGGTGTCGCCGGGAAGAGTCAGCTCGCCGGCGAAGAACCCGTCGCCCTCGTCGGGCAGTTCGGCCCGCCGCTCGCCGTCGCCGTCCTGGACGACGACGGTCACGGAGCGCGCGAACGGGCGGAGCACCCGGAAGCGGACGGCACCGCCGGGGACGGCGTGGGCCCCCAGGTGGGCGTGCGGGTTGCGGTGGGTGCCCGCCAGCAGCCGCGCCCGGTCCTCGCCGGGCAGCGCCGGCGCCGCGGCGGCACGGTGCGCGGCCGGCCCGGAGCCGGGGCCGGACTCGTCCCGCCGTGCGGGGGGTGCCTTGTGCGCCGGGGGCCTCGCTCCAGCGGCCGGGCTTGCAGGGGTCCGGCTTCCAGTGGTCCGGCCTCCCGCGGTCCGGACTTCTGCCGTCCACAGCCCCGCAGCTTCGGGCGCCGCGGTCTGCGGCAGTTGCGCCGCCCTCCTGCGCCCCTTGCCGCGACGGGCCCGCTCCGGCGGTACGAGCCCGCGGGGCGGTCCGGCCGGCAAGCCCGTCAGGGCGGCCGGCGACAGGTCCGCGCGGGCGTCCCCGGCGGGGCCGTCGGCCCGGCCGGGCAGGAAGGTGGCAGGCACGGGCGGCCGTACCCTCCCCGTGGGGTCGGGCGGCAGCTGAGAGGCGGTCACGGTCGGAACCTCCTGATTGCGTGATCGGGACCGGCATGCCGGAAGGGGAAGGACGGCCCTCCGCTACCGGTGCACGGCCGCAGCCGCGAGGCGGCGGATCGCGGACATCGGAACGTGCAGCCACGTGGGCCGGTGCCGGGCTTCGTAGAGCACTTCGTAGACCGTCTTGTCGGTCTCGTACGCGCGCAGCAGCGTGACCTCCCCCCGCGGGTCCTGGCCTGCGGCCTCGGCGTAACCGGTGCAGAACGCTTCCCGGTTGGCGGCCGCCCACCGCTGTGCGAAGCCGTCGTCCCCGGGTCCGGCAGGGGCCGGTACGGGGCCCGGCTGCGCGAGCTGCCGCTGGCACGCCGCGTAGTCGAAGGAGCGCAGCATTCCCGCGATGTCGCGCACGGCCGGCTGGGGCACGCGCCGCTCCGCGAGCGGCCGGGCCGGCTCGCCCTCGAAGTCGATGAGGGACCAGCGCTCTTCCGGCCCCGACAGCACCTGGCCCAGGTGCAGATCGCCGTGCACGCGCTGGGCCGGGCAGGTGTGGCCGTGGCGGCCCAGTTCCGCGAGCGCGCGGAAGGCGTCGCGCAGTCCCGGCCGGTAGGGGCGCAGCTCCGGCACCGCCCGCGCGGCGGCCTCCAGCCTCCGCGTCATGGCTGCGGCCGTGTTCTCCAGGGCGTCACGTCCGAGGACGCAGGTGGGCAGCGCCTCGGCGAGGCCGGTGTGCACCTCGGCGGTGGCGCGCCCCAGGGCGTGCGCCTCGGAGGTGAAGTCGCGCCGCTCGCCGAGGGCGTTGAGCGCCAGCTGCCAGCCGTCGCGGCAGCCGGCCAGGAACGGCTGAAGCACACCGAGCGTCAGCGGGGGAGCGGCGCGGTCCGTCATCTCCCCAGGCGGGCCGCCCGCACTCCGCGCCGCCGCCTCCCCCGTGCTCTCCGCGACGGCCTCCGCCTCGAACCAGGCCGTGGGGGCCGGAACCCGGCGCGAGCCGTGCCGGGCGAGTGCGAGGGGCAGTTCCAGATCGGGATTGATCCCGGCCTCGACGCGGCGGAAGAGCTTGAGGATGTACCGATTGCCGTAGACCACCGAGGAGTTGGACTGGTCCGCCGCCAGCGGCCGGGGCGCGAGGCCTCTCGGTACCGCCGACTCCGGCTCGCGCCGGAAGCGCAACGGCCCCACCCGTCCGGGATCGCCGAGCCGTTCCAGCAGATGTCCGGCGAGCACAGGGTCGTGCAGCGCCTCGTAGACGACACGGCCTTGCAGCGGACCGGCGTCGGGGCGGCCGATGAGGGCGGCGTCGAGTTCCGGAGGCAGGGGGGAGGCGGCGTCGCGCACCCCGAGCAGCAGTTGGTAGCAGTCGGCGGGCTGCGCGTCGCCGCCGTGGTGCCGTGCCCGCAGCAGCAGATGGAGCAGGGCGGGGGCCTCTCCCGCGCGGTCGCAGGGCAGCAGCCACGTCGCGGTGAGGAGACCGAAGCCGCCGATGGCGCGGCCCTTGCCGGCGAACCAGCGCTGCCGGGGGAGCCATTCGGCGAGCGGCCGGGCCAGGGAGCCGAGCAGTTCGCCGGAGGAGGGGACGGTGTCCGTCCGAAGGGCTGTGCGGGACAAGGAACTTTCCGACATGACGTCTGGCGTCCTTTCCCCGGGTACACGGAAAGCACGCAGATTGTTGCTTAATGTCATGTTCTGTGTCTGGTTGTGCAGGCCGTGTCGGAGATCTTCACCCACCGGCCAAGGCCGCCGCCCGCCACCGGAACCGCGGAGGGCCCGGGGCGCCGGCCCCGGGCCCTCCGGCTCCGCTGTCGTGAATTCCCGTCAGTTCTGCCTGCGCAGGCGGAACCAGTAGAAGCCGTGGCCGCCCAGCGTCAGCAGATAGGGAAGTTCACCGATCGGCGGGAAGCGCACGCCGCCGATGAGCTCCTCGGGCACGCGCCCGTTGAAGAACTGCAGGTCCAACTCCGTCGGCTGAGGGAAGCGGGAGAAGTTGTTCACGCACATCACAAGGTCGTCGCCGCCGTCCGGCAGCCGCACCTCGCGGAGGAACGCCAGCACGGCCGGGTTGGACGAGGACAGCTCGGTGTACGTGCCCAGCCCGAAGGCCGGGTTCTGCTTGCGGATCTCCACCATCCGCCGCGTCCAGTGCAGAAGGGAGCTCGGCGAACTCATCGCCGCCTCGACGTTGGTGACCTGGTAGCCGTGGACCGGGTCCATGATCGCGGGGAGGTAGAGGCGCCCCGGATCACAGGAGGAGAAGCCGGCGTTGCGGTCCGGCGTCCACTGCATGGGGGTGCGTACGGCGTCCCTGTCGCCGAGCCAGATGTTGTCGCCCATGCCGATCTCGTCGCCGTAGTAGAGGATCGGCGAACCCGGGAGCGACAGCAGCAGAGCGGTGAACAGCTCGATCTGGTCGCGGTCGTTGTCCAGAAGGGTGGCGAGGCGGCGGCGGATGCCGATGTTGGCGCGCATGCGCGGGTCCTTGGCGTACTCCGCGTACATGTAGTCGCGCTCCTCGTCGGTGACCATCTCCAGCGTCAGCTCGTCGTGGTTGCGCAGGAAGATCCCCCACTGGCATCCGGAGGGGATCTCGGGCGTCTTGGTGAGGATCTCCGAGACGGGGTAGCGCGATTCGCGGCGCACCGCCATGAAGATGCGGGGCATGACGGGGAAGTGGAAGGCCATGTGGCACTCGTCGCCGCCCTTTGCGTAGTCGCCGAAGTAGTCGACGACGTCCTCCGGCCACTGGTTGGCCTCGGCGAGCAGCACGGTGTCGGGGTAGTGCGCGTCGATCTCGGCGCGCACCCGCTTGAGGAAGCCGTGCGAGCGGGGCAGGTTCTCGCAGTTGGTGCCCTCCTCCGCGTACAGGTAGGGCACGGCGTCCAGGCGGAAGCCGTCGACGCCCAGGTCCAGCCAGAAGCGCAGTGCGGAGATCATCTCCTCCTGCACGGCCGGGTTCTCGTAGTTCAGGTCCGGCTGGTGGGAGAAGAAGCGGTGGAAGAAGTACTGCTTGCGGACCGGGTCGAACGTCCAGTTGGAGGCCTCGGTGTCGACGAAGATGACCCGCGCGTCCGCGTAGCGTGTGTCCTCGTCGTCCCAGACGTAGTAGTCGCCGTAGGGGCCGTCCGGATCGTGCCGGGACTCCTGGAACCACGGGTGCTGGTCACTGGTGTGGTTCATGACCATGTCGATGATGACGCGCATGCCGCGCTGGTGCGCCGAGTCGGTGAACTCCACGAAGTCCGCGAGGTCCCCGAACTCCGGCAGCACCGACGTGTAGTCGGAGACGTCGTAACCCCCGTCGCGCAGCGGCGACTTGAAGAACGGCGGCAGCCACAGGCAGTCGACGCCGAGCCACTGCAGATAGTCGAGCTTCGCGGTGAGCCCCTTGAGGTCTCCGATGCCGTCGCCGTTGCTGTCGTAGAAGGAGCGGACCAGCACCTCGTAGAAGACGGCCCGCTTGAACCACTCCGGGTCGCGGTCCCTGGCGGGCGTGTCCTCGAACTTGTCGTGTACGGGTTGGTTCACGGTCATGGGTGAGTGCCCTTCGGGTCGGTGGGGGGTGTCTTGCGAAGAGCTCGTCCGCCCATCGGGCGGAGCACAGGAATTCGTCAGACACCGCCTGGTTCGGGCCGCAGCGTGAGAACGTGCGCCGCTGCGGGGGAGCCGTCCCCCGCCTCCAGCCGCACGTAGTTGTTCCTGCTCCACTCGTACGTCCTCCCGGTGAGCTCGTCGCGCACCGGGAAGTTCTCCCTCCCGTCGGCCTGCGCCGCCGTCAGCCCGAAGCGGCGCAGGTCCCCTTCCTCCAGCGTCACCGTCGCCTCCTGCGTACGCGCCGGGTCGAGACTGACCACGACGATGACGGTGTCGGTGTCCCGCTGTCCTGGATCTGCCTGCTCTGCCTCCTTTCCCTGCTCTGCCTCTTCTCCTGGCGCCGACCAGTGCTTGGAGAAGGCGATGACCTGATCGTTGTCGCAGTGGTGGAATCTCAGGGAGCGCAGTCCGCGCAGGGCGGGACGGGCGCGCCGCAGCCGGTTGAGCTTTGTGATCAGCGGCGCGATCGTCCGGCCGGACTCCTCGGCCGCGGCCCAGTCGCGCGGACGCAGCTGGTACTTCTCCGAGTCCAGGTACTCCTCGCTGCCGGGCCGTACCGCCTGCGACTCGCACAGTTCGTAGCCCGCGTACATGCCCCACGAGGGGGAGAGCGTCGCCGCGAGCACGGCCCTCGTCTCGAAGACGGGCCGCCCGCCCTGCTGGAGGCAGGCGTGCAGGATGTCGGGGGTGTTCACGAAGAAGTTCGGACGCATGTACGCGGCGGCCTCGCCGGACAGTTCCGTCAGGTACTCCGTCAGCTCCTGCTTCGTGTTGCGCCAGGTGAAGTACGTGTAGGACTGCTGGAAGCCCACCTTGGCGAGGGTGTGCATCATCGCGGGCCGCGTGAACGCCTCGGCGAGGAAGACGACATCGGGATCGGAGCGGTTGATGTCCCCGATGACCTTCTCCCAGAAGCCCACGGGCTTGGTGTGCGGATTGTCCACGCGGAAGATGCGCACGCCGCGTGACATCCACAGCCGGAGCACGCGCAGGGTCTCGCGCACGAGCGAGGCGTAGGCGTCCGGGTCCGTGTCGAAGGCGAGAGGAACGATGTCCTGGTACTTCTTCGGCGGGTTCTCGGCGTGTGCGATGGTGCCGTCCGGGCGGTGCCGGAACCACTCGGGATGCTCCTTGATCCACGGGTGGTCCGGTGAGCACTGCAGGGCGAAGTCCAGCGCGACCTCAAGCCCCAGGGACCGGGCGCGCTCCACGAAGTACGCGAAGTCCTCGGCCGTCCCCAGATCGGGGTGGAGCGCGTCGTGGCCGCCGGCCGCCGAACCGACGGCCCACGGAGAGCCCACGTCGTGCGGCCCCGCGGACAGCGCGTTGTTGGGGCCCTTGCGGAAGACGTCGCCGATGGGGTGCACCGGCGGAAGGTAGACCACGTCGAACCCCATCGCCGCCACTGCGTCGAGCCGTCGCGCCGCGGTGCGGAACGTGCCGGAGACGGGCGGATCGCCCTCCTCCTGCGGGAGCCGCGCGCCCTCGGAGCGCGGGAAGAACTCGTACCACGAGCCGAACTGGGCACGTTCCCGCTCGACTTGGAGGGGCAGCGGACGTGTCGAGGTGATCAGTTCGCGCAGCGGATACCGCTGCAGCACCCCCGTCACCTGAGGTGTCAGCGCGGCCGACAGCCGTGCGGCAACGCTGCGGCTGCGGCTGCGCAGCGCGTCGGCCACGGCCAGCACGCAGTCCCGGCCCTCACTTCTGGGCACGTCGGCGGCGGCGCGCTCGTGCAGCACCGCGCCTTCCTCCAGCACGGCTTCGGTGTCGGTGCCGGCGGGGATCTTCAGCTTCGCCCGGCGCCGCCACGTGGTGACGGGGTCGCTCCAGGCCTCGATCGCATAGGTCCATCTCCCCTCGCTGTCGGGGGTGATGTCGGCCGCCCAGCGGTCGGTTCCGGGGGCGAGTTCGCGCATCGGGGTCCAGGGCCCCTGGCGGCCGCTCGCGTCGCGGAGCACGACGTTGGCGCCGAGGGCCTCGTGTCCTTCGCGGAAGACGGTGGCCGAGACCTGGAACGTCTCGCCCGGTACGGCCTTGGCGGGGTGGCGCCCGCAGTCGACGAGGGGGCGGACGTCGAGGACGGGAATGCGACCGATCATTGCTTCACCTTGGTGCGGGACGGAACAGGCGGACGGTTTGTGATCTTCTGCCTGTTCTATCTGCTTCACCTGGTGCCCCGGTGCCCCGTGCAGGGCGGCAGCGCGCGTTCACCCGCCCGGCCCTCCGCACGAGGGCCGTGCCCGGTGACAGCCGCCCACCGGTCTCCGGGCGGGTCCTCGGGCCGGCCGTCGGGACGGTCCCGGTCCGGGAGCACGGGACGTGAACGGATCTGCGCACGGACCCGCATCTGCTCCCAACGGGACGCCCCGCACGCAGAGTTGGCCCCGGCGGGCACGCTGTGGTCCGCCGGGGCGGGGCGGCCCGCGTCAAATCCCGTGCAGGTGGACGGGGAAGGACCGGAGGTCGTTCTGCGTGAGCACCGGCTGGTTGACGATCTCCTCCACCGGGACGGCGAACCGGATGCCGGGGAAGCGCTCGAAGAGCGCCGGCAGCGCGATGCCCGCCTCGAGCCGCGACAACGCCGCACCCGGGCAGATGTGCGGTCCGTGGCCGAACGTCATGTGACGGCTCGGCGAGGGCCGGGCGATGTCGAACCGGTCGGCGTCGGGCCCGTGTTGCTCCTGGTCCCTCCCGATCGCGCGGTAGGAGATCACGACGCCCTCGCCCTCGCGGACGACACAGTCCCCGACCTCGATGTCCTCCGTCGCGAACCGCATCAGCACGTGCGTGGTCGGTGTGTCCCAGCGCAGGGTCTCCTCGACGACGGCGTCCCAGCCCACCTCGCCGTCGAGCACCATGCGCAGCTGCGCGGGGTGGGTGAGCAGCGCCCGCACGGCGTTGAGTATCAGACCGATGGTCGTCTCGTGCCCCGCGGCCACCATCGCCTTCAGGTTGCCGACGACCTCTTCCTCGGTCAGCGGCTCGCCGCCCTGGTCCGCGAGGATCAGCGCGCTGGTCAGGTCGTCCCGCGGTTCGGCGGTACGGGCCCTGACCATGTCGGTGAAGATGCCGTCGAGTTCGTCGATCACCGCGAGCCGCTCGTCCTGCGGCGTCAGCATCGAGAAGAACGCCTTGTACAGGACGTGCAGCCGCGGATGGAGTGCCGGGTCGACACCCATGAGTTCGCTGACCACCGACATCGGAAGCGGCAGGGCGTAGACGGACTTCAGATCGACCGCGCCCTCCTTGCCCTGCACCTCCAGGTCATCGAGCAGCCGGTGGGTGATTCCCTCGATCACCGGACGCAGACCCTCCAGGCGGCGCGGAGTGATCGCCTGAGCGGTCTTCGTGCGCAGCCGGCGGTGCTCGGTGCCGTCCACGGTGAACATCGAACGTCCCGCGTCGATCATGCCGATCAGCGGCCACTCGTGGGTCACCTCCCCCGTGCGCCACAGCGTCCACCGGTTGATGTCCTTCACCAGCCGCTGGTCCGTCAGAAGCCGCCTGGCCTCGGCGTGAGTCGTGACGGTCCAGGCCGGCACCCCGAGCAGGTCGATGCGGGCGAGGGCGCCGGCCTCGCGCAGCCGGCGGGTCTCCCCGTCCAGGTCGCGCACCATGGGGTCGATGACGACGGGGCACTCGTCCGGCCCGGCCGACGGAGAGGGAGAGGGAGAGGCGGGAGCATTCATCGCGAGCCTTCGAGGGGAGGAGTGGGGGCGAAGCGGACGGGCAGCGCGGTCATCCCGCGCAGGAAGGGCGAGGGCCGCCGCGCGAGGGCGCCGACGGGCACGGCCAGGTCGATCTCGGGCAGCCGGTCGAGGAGCACTTCGATCCCGATGCGGGCGATCGTCTCCGCGATCTCCTGCGCCTGGAAGGGGCACTGGAACTCCCCGTGGCTGAAGGCGAAATGGGCGCCGTTGCCACCGCGCAGCCCCGTGTCGGCCCCCTCGGCGGTGACGTGCACCTTCGGGTCCGCGTTGGCGCCGGCGAGCCCGAGCAGCAGCATGTCGCCGGTGCGTATGCGCCGGCCGCCGAGCCAGGTGTCCCAGGCGGCCCAGCGCCCGGCGAGGATCTGTGTGGGCGTGTCCTCCCACAGCACCTCGTTCATCGCCTCGGGGATGCTGCGCCGGTTGCCGGTGAGGGAGGCGGCGAAGCGGTCGTCGGTGAGCATCAGGCGCACGGAGTTGCCGATCCAGTCGGCGGTCGGCAGGTGTCCCGCGGCCGTGATGGCCATCAGGTCCAGCGCGTACTCCTCGTCGGTGAAGGGCTCGGGGTCGGCGAGCATCCACGACGTCAGGTCGGCGCCCGGGGCCTCCTGCTTGGCCGCCACCAGTTCGTGGATCTTGGCGCCGAAGTGCGCGAAGCCCTCCAGGGCATCGGCTCCGCCGTCCGCCAGGTCGCTCATCGCCTTGATCAGGCCCGGGCCGTCGGAGTCGGGGAACCCCAGCAGCCTGGCCAGTACGAGGACGGGCAGCGGCTTGGCGTACTCGGCGATGATGTCCGCCTCGCCGCGCGCGCAGAACCGGTCCAGCAGGTGGTCCGCCAACTCCTCGCAGTGTGTGCGCAGTTCGAGCGGGCTGATGTTCTGCATGGCGGTCTGCACCATCTCCAGGTGGCGCTGGTGCTCCGCGCCGACCGTGTAGTAGATGGACGGCTGCCGTTCGCCGATCATGGGCCGGAGCGGCCAGTCCTGTGGCAGCGTCTCCCACTGGTTCCACAGCCCGGAGTCGCGCGGGAAGAGCTTGGAGTCCGTGGTGACCTGGTACATCTCCTGGTAGCCGATCACCAGCCAGGCCGGGACGTCGCCGGGCAGCAGCACCGGCACAACGGGGCCGTACTCGGCCCGCATCTCGCGGTAGTGGCCGGCGGGGTCGGTGTGGAACCGGGGGCCGCTGAGCGGCACCGCGTCGTCCGCCGGGTGTGCCGGGCACCCCGGCGGCGGGGCGGCCGGTGTCCCGAATCCGTAATCCCCCTGGTGGGCGCTTTGATACGCCGTCACGATGCAAAACCTTCCGTGTGATGGATCGCGACCGATTGCGTGGACGGGTACTGGAATGCGCGACCCGGTCGGAACACGGATCCAGCGGCGCAAGCGGGAGAGGGAGCTGGTCAGGAACCCACCGCTGTGCTGCGCCGTCACACTTCACCCCGACGGGGAGCGAGCGTGCCCTGGGCCGCTGTGCGCGGCCCGCACCGTTGCTCTCCGTTCACCTCCGTGGTCTGCCCGCGACTGTCCGCGTCCCGTGTGGAGAGCCCAGGTGGGACGTGCAGAAGTCGTGCCCCGTGTACTGAGGTCCCGAAGCTTAGGAGCAGAGACGGAGCCCGGTCGAGGGGGTGGAGCTGCGCATTCCGGCCCGGGCCCGTGACGAGCGGAATTACCCGCACGATGTGACGGATGTATCGGAGAACGAGCCGGCCCGCCCCCTCCGCGGGGGCGCGTTGACGGCACGTCACCGACCGCATCCGGGTCGAGGGCCTCACGGTGCGGACAGCCGCCCGCGCACCGCTGCGGTCACCGCGTCGGGGTGGACATCCCGCGCCGGGCGGATCATTGCCGCAATGGGTGCGTATGCCCCGTTACGGTCGAGGAGTGAAGGCCATTCGTCGTTTCTCCGTTCATCCCGTACTCCCCGAACCACTCCGTCCCCTGAGCGAACTGGCGCACAACCTGCGCTGGTCCTGGCATCCCCCGACCCTCCGTTTCTTCAGCGAACTCGACCCGGAGGCCTGGCGGCTCGCGGGCGGCGACCCGCTGCGCATGCTCTGCGCCCTGACGCCCTCGAAGCTCGCCCGGCTCTCCTGCGACGGAGCCTTCCTGCGGAGGCTCGCCGTCGTCGCCGGCGATCTGCACGACGCCGTGAACGAGCCGCGCTGGTACCAGCAGGAGGCCGCCACCGGCGATCTCCCGCGCGCCGTCGCGTACTTCTCACCGGAGTTCGGAATCACCGGCGCCCTGCCGCAGTACTCGGGCGGGCTCGGGATCCTCGCCGGCGACCACCTCAAGGCCGCCGGCGATCTGGGAGTACCCCTGATCGGTGTGGGGCTCCTCTACCGCCAGGGATACTTCCGGCAGAGCCTCTCCCGCGAGGGCCGGCAGCTGGAGCACTATCCGGCGCTCGATCCGGCGGAACTCCCGCTGCGGCTGCTGCGCGAGGAGAACGGCCTGCCCGTACGCGTCGAGTTGCGGCTGCCCGGCGGCCGGTCGCTGCGCGCCCAGGTGTGGCAGGCGCGGGTGGGGCGCGTACCGCTGCTGCTCCTCGACTCCATGGTCGGTGCGAACGCGCCGGCCGAACGCGAGGTCACCGACCGGCTCTACGGCGGCGGGGGCGAGCACCGCCTCCTCCAGGAGATGCTGCTCGGCATCGGCGGCGTGCGTGCGGTGCGCGCGTACTGCCGGCGCACCGGCCACCCCGCACCCGAGGTCTTCCACACCAACGAGGGCCACGCCGGCTTCCTCGGGCTGGAACGCATCCGCGAACTGGGGGAGCAGGGGCTGGAGTTCGACGCCGCCCTGGAATCGGTGCGTGCGGGCAACCTCTTCACCACCCACACACCCGTCCCCGCGGGGATCGACCGCTTCGACAACGCCCTGGTGGCGGCCCACTTCGGCGACGACGGCGAGCTGGAGGGCATCCCCGCGGACGACGTGCTGCGCCTCGGCGCGGAGAGCTACCCCGGCGGCGACCCGGGTCTGTTCAACATGGCGGTGATGGGCCTGCGGCTGGCCCAGCGGGCCAACGGCGTGAGCACCCTGCACGGTGAGGTCAGCCGCGCCATGTTCGCCGGGCTCTGGCCGGGCTTCGACCCGGCCGAGGTGCCCATCACGTCCGTCACCAACGGCGTGCACGCGCCCACTTGGCGATCGCCCGACGTGCCCGACGATGCGGCGGCGCTGCCCGACGCCGAACTGTGGGCGCTGCGCCGCCGACTGCGCGAGCGGCTCGTGCACGAGGTGCGGGCGCGCCTGCGCGCCTCGTGGCGCGAGCGCGGCGCCGCCGACTCCGAACTCGGCTGGACGGACGGGGTGTTCGACCCGGATGTGCTGACGATCGGTTTCGCGCGGCGCGTGCCGTCGTACAAGCGGCTCACCCTGATGCTGCGTGACCGTGAGCGGCTCACCGGGCTGCTGCTGCACCCCGAACGTCCGGTGCAGATCGTGGTGGCGGGCAAGGCGCACCCGGCGGACGAGGGAGGCAAGGAGCTGATCCAGGAGCTGGTGCGTTTCGCGGACGATCCTCGTGTGCGTCACCGCATCGTCTTCCTCCCCGACTACGGAATGGAGATGGCCCAGGCGCTCTACCCCGGCTGCGACGTGTGGCTCAACAATCCGCTGAAGCCGCTCGAAGCGTGCGGCACCAGCGGGATGAAGGCCGCGCTGAACGGATGCCTCAACCTCTCGGTGCGGGACGGCTGGTGGGAGGAGTGGTTCGACGCGGACTTCGGCTGGGCCGTGCCGAGTGCGGACGGCGAGGCCGCCGCGGACGAGGACCGCCGGGACGGCATCGAGGCCGCGGCGCTCTACTCGCTGATCGAGGACCATGTCGCGCCCTGCTTCTACGAGCGCGGCGGCAGCGTCCGTCCCGGTCCCGGTCCCGGGTCCGATTCCGGGTCGGGTTCGGGTCCGGGTTCCCGCGCTGCGGCCGGGGGCGCGGGTGGGCCCGTCCCGGCCCGCTGGGTGGAGATGGTCCGCAGGACGCTCTCGCGGCTCGGCCCGAAGGTGCAGGCGGAGCGGATGGTGCGCGAGTACGTCCAGCAGCTGTACGCGCCGGCCGCCCGCGCCCAGCGCGAGGCGGGCCCGGACGCGGCACGCGAACTGGCCGCCTGGAAGGCGCGTGTGCGGGAGCAGTGGCCGTCCGTCGCCGTCGGCCGGGTCGAGCACGAGCGGCATGACGGACCGGAGGGCGCGGGCCGCCGGGACGGGCACGACGAGCACCACGGGCACGACGGGAGTGTCCGGCAGGACGCTGCGGGACGGCAGCACGAACCGGACGACGGCCTGGCTCTCGGCTCGTGCCTGACTCTGCGCGCGCGGGTCGTCCTCGGGACGCTGTCCCCCGAGGACGTGGAGGTGCAGGCCGTTTCCGGACGGCTCGACGGCACCGACCGCATCACGGGCGGCGACGCGGTGAGCGTGCCGCTCAAGCCCGTGACGTCCGCGAGCGGCGGCCCCGACCTGGAGGGGCGGTGGACGTACGAGGGGACCGTCACGCCCGGCCGTGCGGGCCCCTTCGGGTACACGGTGCGGGTACTGCCCGCGCACCGGCTGCTGGCCTCGGCGGCCGAAATGGGCCTCGCGGCCGCACCCGAGGCCGAGGAGGTCTGAGCACGACGACGGGGCGGGTGCCGTGCGCGTTCTGCGCACGGCACCCGCCCCGCGGCTGTGCCGGTGGCCCTGGGTCTACGGCTCTACGGCCGGGATCCGGCGGCGGGCCGGTCCGCCCGGGTCACTTGACCGCGACGGCCGTCCAGGCTGCCTCGACCGCCTTGGTCTCGGCGGAGTCGGCGCCGAAGAGGTCGTTGGAGGCCTTGACCGTCGCCTCACGGGCCGCCTTGTAGTCCGTGTTCGCGGTCATGTTCTCGGTCAGCGCCTTGAACCAGATCTCCTGGGCCTTGGTGATGCCGATGCCCTCGATGGTGGAGCCGTCGGAAGTCGGCGAGTCGTACTCGACGCCGTTCTTCTCGGACTTCCCGCTGCCCATGGACATCAGGAAGAACCAGTGGTTGGCGATGCCGGACGAGTAGTGCACGTCCACGTCGCCGGCCTTGTCGCTCCACTCGTCGAGGGAGTTGCCGTCCTTGCTCGGCTTGTCCATGTAACGCAGCGGAGTGCCGTCGCCGTTGATGTCGATCTCCTCGCCGACGTGGAAGTCGGCGACGTCTTCCTTGTTCTCCGGGGCGTGGAACTCCGTGGCCGCCGCGAAGATGTCCGAGGTGGCTTCGTTCAGTCCGCCCGACTCGCCCGCGTAGACCAGTTTCGCGGTCGTCGAGGTGACACCGTGCGACATCTCGTGGGCCGCGACGTCGAGCGAGGTGAGCGGGGCCTTGTTGCCCTCACCGTCGCCGTAGGTCATGCAGAAGCAGCTGTCGTCCCAGAAGGCGTTGACGTAGTTGTCGCCGTAGTGGACGCGGCTGGGCGCACCCTTGCCGTCGCCGGCGATGCCCTCACGGCCGAAGGTGTCCTTGAAGAAGTCCCAGGTCTGCATGGCGCCGTAGTGGGCGTCGACAGCAGCGGTCTGGGGGTCCTCGGGCTTGCCGGTGCCCCACTTGTTGTCCTCGTCGGTGAACTCCTTGCCGTCACCGCTCTCCCCGTTCTCCAGGTTCACGGTCTTGCTGCCGCCCCTGGAGGCGTCGGTCAGCGTGAACTTGCCGTCCGCGCCGTCCGTGGAGAGCTCGACCTCGCCGCTGTACATGCTGGCGCCGGTGCCGTCGGCCTCGTGGATGCCCTGGTACTCCAGGAGCTTCTTGCCGGTCTTGGCGTCGGTGATGACGTGCAGCTGGCTCGGTGCGCCGGACTTCTGGGTACCGCCCTCGACGGTCTCCCAGGCGACGACGGGCTTGCCGCTCAATGCGTAGACGACCTTGCGCGGCGCCTTGCTGCCCTCGGCCTTCGGCGTGGCGGGCTTCTCGGCGGTGCTGATCCCCTTCGTGGAGACGGCGGAGATGTCGGCCTCGGTGGACTTGGTGACGCCGGTCCGCTTGCCCGACTTGGACTTGTGCACGACCATGTCGCCGCCGAGGACGGGCATGCCGTCGAGGGTCCGCTCGTAGCGGACGTGGGTGGCGCCGTCCCGGTTCTTGACGACGTCCCTGACCTCGAGCTTCTCCTTGGAGCCGAGGCCGAGGGCCTTGGCGTCCGCGGCCTTGGCCTCGGTGGAGTCGGCCTTCTTGATGAGCTGCGTCTTCTGGGCCGCGGTCATGTCGGCGGCCAGGGCGCCCGTCTTCATCGAGGACTGCTCGTCAGCGGGGCCGGCCGTCGCGGTGCCGGCGGTGACGCCGGCGACGACGAGCGCGGCGGTGGCCGCAAGGGCGGATATCCGCTGCTTCTTGCTGAGGGATCTCACTCGGTGGCTCCTTCTGCCGTGGGGGCCGGGCGGCCTGCCATCGCGGCTGCCCGGGCAGAACGTTGGAACTGGAACGCGAACAGTCGTGCAGTGTGCGAAATCACGACTGCCGGTCACACTACTGTCGAGTACGTGTGCATGTCACCGCTTCCGGCAGACAGCGTTCACAGGTTGACCAGACTTTGTTCGCCCTTGACCGTCCGCTTTCCGGATAACGGACGCTGATTCCAGTGCGGTTGGGAGTCACCGCTGGTCATGGTGGGGTGCGTGGGTCTGGACGAGACTCTCGCGCCAGGCGCTGTGAAGACCCGCGAATCTGCCCTCGCCGGCGATCAGTTGAGCCGGAGTGCCGTCCTCCACCAGTCTGCCGTCCTCCATCACGAGCACCCGGTCCGCGATCTCGACCGTCGAGAGCCGGTGGGCGATGACCACCGCCGTGCGGCCCCGAAGCACCGTCATCATCGCCTGCTGCACGGCTTGTTCGCCCGGAATGTCCAGAGACGACGTCGCCTCGTCCAGGATCAGCACGGCCGGGTCCGCGAGCAGTGCGCGGGCGAAGGCCACGAGTTGCCGCTGCCCCGCCGAGATCCGGCCGCCCCGCTTGCGCACGTCGGTGTCGTACCCCTCGGGGAGGCCGGAGATGAAGTCGTGCGCGCCCAGGGCCTTCGCGGTGTTCTCGATCTCGGTACGCGTCGCGTCCGGACGGCCGATGGCGATGTTCTCCGCGACGGTGCCCGAGAAGAGGAACGCCTCCTGCGTGACCATGACGACGTTGCGCCGCAGTTGGGAGCCGTCCACGTCGCGCAGGTCCACGCCGTCGAGCAGGACCCGGCCGCCCGTGGGGTCGTAGAAGCGGGCCAGCAGCTTCACGAGCGTGGACTTGCCCGCCCCGGTGGCGCCCACCAGCGCCACCGTCCGCCCCGCACGGAGGGTCAGTCCGAAGCGCGGCAGCACCTCGTCGCCCGTGCGGTAGCCGAAGGAGACCGAGTCGAAGACGACTTCGCGGCCGCCGCTCCCCTCGCCGCGCGGCGGGAGGGCCCGCGGTGCGGACGGTTCCGGCACGGACGGGCGCTGGGCGAGGAGCCCCGCGATCTTCTCCAGCGAAGCCGCCGCCGACTGGTAGGAGTTGAGGAACATCCCGAGGTGGTCGATCGGCTCGTACAGCCTGCGCAGATAGAGCGCGGCGGCGGCCAGCACACCGAGCGCGAGATCCTGCGCCGCCACGCGGTAGGCGCCCCACAGCACGATCGCCGCGACGGCGATGTTCGCGGTGAGCCGTGAGGTGACGACGTAACGCGCCATCTCCAGCAGGGAGTCGCCGTTCATCTTCAGATGACGGCCGTTGAGGCGTGCGAACTCCTCGTCGTTCGCGCGCTCCCGGCGGAAGGCCTGCACGGCGCGGATTCCGCCGACGGTCTCCGTGAACTTCACGATGACGGCCGCCATCGCGGTGGAGCGGCCCCGGTAGACGCGCGCGGAGCGCTGCTGGAAGTTGCGCACCAGCAGCGCCAGCGGGACGAAGCTGGCCAGCGCCGCGATTCCGAGACCGGGGTCGAGCCACAGCAGCGTCACCACGATGTAGACGACGGAGACGATGACGGCCAGCAGTTCCTGGAGGCCCTCGTCGAGCAGTTCGCGCAGCGAGCCGACATCGGTCGTGGAGCGGGAGATCAGGCGGCCCGAGGTGTAGCGGTCGTGGAAGTCGACGTCGAGGGCCTGCGCGTGCCGGTAGATCCGTCCGCGCAACTCCAGCAGCACTCGCTGGTTGACGCGGGCGGCGGCGACGATGAAGGCGTACTGGAGCCCTCCGGAGGCGAGCGCACAGAACAGATAGGCGAGGCCGACGGCAGCGAGGAGCAACTGCCCGCTCTGCCCGCCCTCACCTCTCAGCGCCGGGACGGCATGGTCGATGGCGAAGGCGACGAGGAGCGGACCCGCCTGCACCGCCGCCTGCTGCAGGAGCAGAAGCAGGGCCGCGGCGGCGACGCGCGGTTTGTGCGGGCGCAGCAGGGATGCGAGCAGTGTGCGCGCGGCGTGCGGAGGCGCGGGCAGCACGTCGCGGTCGAACGGGTCGGGCACGGGCGGCTGTTCGGGCCCGGACGCGTGAGGGGTCTGCGCGGGGCCGGGCTGCGGCCCGCCCGCCGTTTCGGCTGTGCTGGTCAACTCCGCTCCTTCTCCCGCTCGTTGTTCTCGCCCGACATCAGGCGGCGGTACTCCTCGCTGCTGCGCAGCAGCTCGTGATGCGTGCCGACGGCCGCGATGCGGCCGCCCGAGAGCAGCGCCACCCGGTCGGCGAGCAGCACCGTCGAGGGCCGGTGTGCGACGACGAGCGCGGTGGTCGAGGCCAGCACCTCCCGCAGGGCGGCCTCGACGGCGGCCTCCGTGTGCACGTCGAGCGCGGAGAGCGGATCGTCCAGTACGAGGAATGAGGGACGGCCGACGACGGCACGCGCCAGGGCGAGGCGCTGCCGCTGCCCGCCGGACAGGCTCAGGCCCTGCTCGCCGACCTGGGTTGCGGAGCCGTGCGGCAGGGCGGCGACGAAGCCGTCGGCCTGTGCGACACGCAGTGCGCGGTCGAGCCCGGCCCGCTGCCCGGCCGGCTTCCCGGCCCGGTGTTCCGGCGCGGCATGTCCGGGGAGCGGCGGGGCGCCCGGGGTCAGCCGGCCGGGCGGCGGCACACGGTCGTCGGCCGCGCCGTCCGGGGTGGCGCTGTTGCGGGCGGCGTCCGGTGCGGCCTGGGCGCCTGATCCCGGCCGGGGCGGTGGCAGCGCCGGCATTGCGGCGTGGGCCGGACCGTCCGCGCCCATCAGCACGTTCTCCGCGACGGTCGCGGAGAAGAGCGTCGTCTCCTCGAACGCCACGGCGACCCGGGAGCGGAGATCGGCGCGGCTGAGCGTGCCGATGTCGTCTCCGTCCAGGGTGATGCGGCCGGCCGTCACCTCGTGAAGACGCGGCACGAGCGCCGTGAGGGTCGTCTTGCCGCTTCCCGTCGCGCCGACGAGAGCCATCGTCTCGCCCGGACACACGTGCAGATCGACTCCGTCCAGGACGGGCCGGGTGCCGTCCGGCGCGTCGGGATAGCGGAAGACGACGCGGCTGAAGCGCAACCCGCCCCCGCGCGGGCCGTCCGGGGTTCCGCGCTCCGGCGCGCTCTTGACGAGCACGTCCGCGGGCAGCGGCTCGTCGAGTACCTCGAAGAACCGGTCGGTCGCCGTCGCCGACTCGTTGCTCAGCGCCAGCAGGAACCCGGTCGACTCCACCGGCCACCGCAGCGCCAGCGCCGTGGAGAGGAACGCCACGAGCGTTCCCGCCGAGAGATGGCCCTGGGCCACCTGCAGCGTGCCCAGCACCAGTGCCGCCCCGATGGCGAGTTCGGGCAACAGCATGATCACCGCCCAGATGCGGGCCAGCAGCCGCGCCTTCTCCAGCTCCGTACCGAGGAGCCGTTCGGAGAGTGCGCGGAACGCGCGGGCCTGGCTGCGGTGCCGTCCGAATCCCTTGATGACGCGGATTCCGAGGACCGATTCCTCGACGAGCGTCGTCAGGTCCCCGATCTGGTCCTGTGCCCGGCGCGCGGCGTGGGAGTAGCGGTACTCGAAGACCGCGCACATCCACACCAGCGGCACGAACGGGCCGAGGACCACCAGCCCGAGCGTCCACTGCTGCGAGAGCAGGATGATGCAACCGACCATCACGGTAACGGCGTTGACCAGCAGAAAGGTCACGCCGAACGAGAGGAATCTGCGCAGCAGTTCCAGGTCGGTCGTCGCCCGCGAGAGCAACTGCCCGCTGGGCCAGCGGTCGTGGAAGGAGACCGGCAGGCGCTGAAGGTGCCCGTAGATGTCGGCCCGCATGGCCGCCTCCACGCCCGCCAGCGGACGGGCGCTCAGCCACCGCCGCAGCGCGAACAGCCCCGCCTCTAGGACCCCGACCCCCAGCAGCAGCGCACCGCCCGCCCACACGCCGGCGGTGTCCCGCTCGGCCACCGGGCCGTCGACGATCCACTTCAGCACGAGCGGGATCACCAGACCGGTGCACGAGGCGAGCACGGCGACCAGGGCCGCGGCGAACATCCGCACGCGTACCGGCCGCACGTACGGCCACAGCCGGAGCAGCGAACGCACCGCCGAGCGGCCGCTTTCGGGCGCGGGGCCTGCGCGCGTTCCCCCGCTCGTTCCGACGGGCGTTCCGACGGCCCTGCCGCCGGTCCCGCTGCCGGCCTTCGTTTCCGCGCCGCCCCCGGCCATGCTGCCGGTGGTCTCGTTCCCCGTCCCCGCCCCGGTCGTCACCGGGCTGAGACTACGGCCGGGTGGTTGCATCCTTCATCTGCTTTTTTCCCGCCGAGTCGGTGCTCGCACGTCGGTGGTCCGACCGCAATGCTTCCTCTACGGGACAACTCGAACACCGTGCGTGACCGACTCGCATCCCCTCCGGCAGCGGGTCGTTGGTCTCCGTACGGATGAGCTTCACGGGGAGTGCGGACATGGATCGGGCGGGGCGGACGGAACACTCGTACTGGAAGGGCCTGCTGATGAGGAGCAGTGCGCTGAAGTGCTCGCTGGCCGCGCTGTGCGTGATGGGCGCTCCGCTGGCGGGCTGCGGTGCGATGGTCGAACCGCAGACGCCGGCGCAGTTGATCGAGGTGAAGCCCCGGGACGGTGCAAGGGACGTGACAGCCGGCAGCCGACTGCGAGTGACGGCGACGGAGGGCCGGCTGGAGAAGGTGCGGGTCACCCGCAGAAGCAGGGGCGAGGGCCACGCGGTTCCCGGTGCCATCTCGCCCGACGGGCGGACCTGGCTGCCCGAGGAGTCCGCACGTCAACTCAGGCTCGGCAGCAAGTACAGGATCGACGTCACCGCGCTGGACGAGGAAGGCCGGCGGGCGGCCCGGCACACCTCCTTCACCACGAAGGCCCAGCCGCGGCGCTTCATCGGCTTCTTCACCCCCGAGCACCGGCAGACGGTGGGCACCGGGATGATCCTCTCGATCAGGTTCAACCGCCGGATCGCCGACCGCGAGGCAGTTGAGCGCGGCATCAGCGTCACCGCGAGCCCGCAGGTCGAGGTGGCGCCGCACTGGTTCGGCCGTACCCGCCTGGACTTCCGCCCCGAGGAGTACTGGCAGCCGGGCACGCGCGTCACGCTGGATCTGCGGCTGCGGGGTGTGCGCGGCGCTCCGGAGGTGTACGGGGTGCAGAGCAAGCGGGTCCACTTCACGGTCGGCCGGGACCGGCGCAGCGTGGTGGACGCCCGCAGTCACACGATGACGGTCCGGCAGAACGGCGAGATCGTCAGCCGCGTGCCCGTCACGACGGGGTCCGCGAAGAACCCCACATACACGGGGGAGATGGTCATCAGCGAGAAGTTCGAGGTGACCCGGATGAACGCGCGTACCGTCGGTTTCGGCGGCGAGTACGACATCGAGGACGTGCCGCACGCGATGCGCCTGACGGAGAGCGGCACCTTCCTGCACGGCAACTACTGGGCGTCGAAGCGGACGTTCGGCAGGGAGAACGTCAGCCACGGATGCATCGGCCTGCCGGACAGGAAGGGCGGCGACCCCTTGAGCCCGGCCGGCGAGTTCTTCCGCAGCTCCCTGACCGGAGACGTGATCTCCGTGAGGAACTCCGGGGAGCGCAGGGTCGCGCCGGACAACGGCCTCGGCGGCTGGAACATGTCCTGGTCCGCGTGGAAGGCGGGTACGGCGCTCGACTGAGCGTCCCGGCGCGGAGGGTGCGGTGCCCGCCGGCGCCCCGGAGTGCCCGGAGGAAATCGCGACGGAACGGTGACGGTTTCGGGGATTCCTTCTCCATCTCGGTGTGATTATCTAGCGCATGCACTGTCGTGGTTTCCGCTCGCAGCCGCCACGATGGTGCAAGCAGCCGTGCGAGGGGAGTGGCCCGCTGTGGATCTCAAGACCGTCGCCAGGGACGCCAAGGCAAGGCTCAGCCCGGAGGCGATACGGGGGGACACCAGGACACAGCTCATAGGCGGGTCCGCCGTGGGGCTCGTCGTGATCGCCGTGGTGCTGGTGCTGACCCTGACGACCTGCGGCGGTGCCGGGAGCGTGGCAGGTGACAAGGGCGGCGAGAAGCCGGCCAAGTCCCGGGCGGTCGTGGAGATATCACCGAAGGACGGCGCCGACGGCGTCGGTACGCAGGACGCCCTGAAGGTGACCGCGGCCAAGGGCGAACTCGTCGAGGTGGACGTCAAGGACGAGGACGGCACGGCTGTCGAGGGGAAGATCGCCGAGGGCGGCAAGAGCTGGGCTCCCGCGAAGCACCTGACGACGAAGACGAAGTACACCGTCGAGGCGCAGGCCGAGGACTCCGAGGGGCGGAGGGCCACCGAGCGGGCCGAGTTCACCACGCTCACCCCCAAGAGCACCTTCATAGGCCGCTTCACTCCCGAGGACGGCGACACGGTGGGCGTCGGGATGCCCGTCTCCCTCAACTTCAACCACGCCATCCAGGACCGCGAGGCCGTCGAGAAGGCGATCTCCGTCACCGCCGAACCCCAGGTCGAGATCGAGGGGCACTGGTTCGGGAACAACCGCCTCGACTTCCGGCCCGAGGACTACTGGAAGGCCGGCACGAAGGTCGAACTCGACCTGGACCTCGACGGGGTCGAAGGCTACGACGGCGTCTACGGCGAGCAGGACAAGTCGGTGAACTTCACCGTCGGGCGCAGCCAGGTGAGCGTCGTCGACGCCAAGTCGAAGAAGATGACGGTGACCCGGGACGGCAAGAAGCTCAAGACGATCGACATCAGCTCGGGAAGCGCCGAGAACCCCACGTACAACGGCCGCATGGTGATCAGCGAGCGTCACAAGGAAACGCGGATGGACGGTCGCACCGTGGGCTTCGGGCGCAAGGAGGAAGCCGGCGGGTACGACATCAAGGACGTGCCGCACGCCATGCGGCTCTCCACGTCCGGGACCTTCATCCACGGCAACTACTGGCTCGCACGGGGGCAGTTCGGCTCGGTGAACGCGAGCCACGGCTGCGTCGGGCTCTTCGACAAGAAGGGCGGCGACGACAAGTCCACGCCGGGTTCCTGGTTCTTCCGGGAGTCGATCATCGGTGACGTGGTGGAGATCAAGAACTCCAAGGACAAGAAGATCCAGCCGGACAACGGCCTCAACGGCTGGAACATGGACTGGGACGAGTGGAAGGCCCCGCAGAAGTAGGTCCCTTCCCGCGACGGTGCGGCCGGAGCGCGGCCGCACCATCGGCCTCGTCCGTAACGGCCGTTAACCTTCCCCCATGACTGTGAATCTCGAAGTCGCCGAGGGCGTGGGAACGCTGCGCCTCGACCGTCCCCCGATGAACGCGCTGGACGTCGCCACCCAGGACCGGCTGCGTGAACTCGCAGAGGAGGCGGCCGTGCGCGACGACGTGCGCGCCGTCGTGATCTACGGAGGCGAGAAGGTCTTCGCCGCCGGCGCGGACATCAAGGAGATGCAGGCCATGGACCACACGGCCATGGTGAAGCGCTCCAAGGCGCTGCAGGACTCCTTCACGGCCGTCGCCCGTATTCCCAAGCCGGTCGTCGCGGCCGTCACCGGCTACGCGCTCGGCGGGGGCTGCGAGTTGGCGCTCTGCGCCGACATCCGCATCGCCGGGGAGCGTGCCAGGCTCGGCCAGCCGGAGATCCTCCTCGGGCTGATCCCCGGCGCGGGCGGGACGCAGCGGCTGGCGCGGCTCGTCGGCCCGTCGAAGGCCAAGGACCTCATCTTCACCGGCCGGCAGGTCAAGGCGCCCGAGGCGCTGGAGATTGGCCTCGTGGACCGCGTGGTGCCCGACGAGGAGGTCTACGAACAGGCGCGGGAGTGGGCGGCGCAGCTTGCCAAGGGTCCGGCGATCGCGCTGCGCGCCGCGAAGGAGTCCGTCGACGTCGGCCTGGAGACGGACATCGACTCCGGGCTCGCCGTCGAACGCAACTGGTTCGCGGGGCTGTTCGCCACCGAGGACCGGGCAACGGGCATGCGCAGCTTCGTCGAGGAGGGCCCGGGCAAGGCCAAGTTCGGCTGATCCGCCGGGCGTTGGACGCGGCGGCGGTCACGGCTCGGTGACCCGGCCGGGGCACGCCCGGGAGCCGCTTCCCGGTACGGCGCCCCGCAGCACGGCATTCCGCGGAACGCGTCGTACCGGGGTGGGGTGGCCGGGGGTGGCGCACGCCGCGTTGCCTGTGCGCCCACCCTTGTGGGGGAACGGCCCCCGGATCGGCCGGGCACCGGGCGCTGCGCTCCCGTGACCCGTCGTGGCCGGACGTGACCTGACGTCGTGCCAGGTCAGGGCCGCCGGCACTCGATTCGTCCAGCGCGGGTGGGCAACAGCCCAGCGTGCGGAGGGAGTTGTTCCGGAAATCGGGATCTGGTTGAACGGCCCCACAACTGCCCTGCTCCCCCCATGATGGTTGCCATGGCGGGACAGGGAGAAGTGGCGAGCGTGAGCGAAATGCCAGAAATCCCGGGTGAACCGACGAGCGACGGCCTCCCCGGCGGCGCTCTTGACCTCGTCGGCGACCCCACGATCGGTGAAGTGCGCCTGCCGAACCGCCCCGAGTCGGCGAGATGCGCCCGGGAACTGGCCCGTACCGTCCTCGAGTCGCACTGGGCGCTGCCCGCCCCCCTCACCGACGACGCGGTCCTGCTCGTCTCCGAGCTCGTCGGCAACGCCGTGCGCCACACCGGAGCCCTCGTCTTCGGGCTGCAGATGATGCGCCGCCGCGGCTGGATCCGCGTCGAGGTGCGCGACCCGTCCCGCGGTCTGCCGTGCCTGCTGCCCGTGCAGGGGCTGGACACCAGCGGGCGGGGCCTCTTCCTCGTCGACACCCTCTCCGACCGCTGGGGCGTCGACCTGCTGCCCCGCGGCAAGACGACGTGGTTCGAGATGCGAATCACCACCTGACGTTGTGTCAGAGGCATGCCCCACCGGTGTTAACGTCGCCGGAAATGGAACCGGGCGGCAGGACCGCCGCCCGCCGGTGATCACGGGGGCAACATGGTCGGTGTGCTGTGTCGTGGACATCACGGCAAGTCGGCGCTCTGCGCGTCGCTGATGACATTCGCCCTGCTCACAGGGCTTGCTGGTTGCTCGGGTACGGACGGAGGCGACACCAGCGCCGACGCGGTGCCCGGCACGCCGTCGGACGGCAAGGGCGCGTTGAGCTCACCGAAGCGTTCGTCCGTTTCGCCGGCGAAGCGGGAGGGGGCGTCCGCCGGCGCGAAGCCCACTTCGTCGGCGCTCCCGAAGGCCGCCGACGGCACGGACACCGGCGCCTGCGCCGACGGTGACTGCGAGGTCGAGCTGTCCAAGGGGGACGAAATCCATCCCCCGTCCTCCTCCGGAGTCCACGAGTTCACGGTCCAGGACATCGAGGACGGCATCGTCACCTGGACGGCGCGCTTCAGCGGCGGACGTGTCACCACCTCGGCCCGGGGCATGCAGAACTCCTCCACGAGCTGCTCGAACGGCTTCTGCCGCGGCAAGCTCAGCAGGAGTAAAACCAAGATCGAGATGAACCGGCTCGTCATCGAGTTCAAGGCCATCGGTGCGGACCGCGCCGTCGTGAGGGTCTCCGCGAAGAAGTGACGGGGGCCGGCGGTGCCGGCGGTGCCGGCTGTCGCGGGGGTTGGCCGTGTTTGCTTCGGGTTGGTTTTGCGGGTGCGGGTTCGTGGTGGGTGCGCGTGGGGTTCGTGGTGGGTGCCGGGGGCGTGCCGTTCCGGCGGGTGTCCCGGGGCGGCATGATTTACCTCCCTGGACCGTCAAGGGTTTCCGTGCTGCCCTTCATATGGCGGTCCGCAAATCACTTCCCCACGCTTCGCTGGGGAGACCCCAATGGCCCCGTGCCTCCCGCCTCCACGTCCCGCCCCCTCCCGCCCGTCCGGCGTCTGCCGCTTTCGTCCCCCTTCTCCCCTCCGGGAGTCCGATTGGCCTGCGGGGCGGCTGTCCCGCCGGTGGTCCTTCGGGTCACTCGCGCAGAATCGTCCGATGGCTCAACTCCTTTGCCGCGTGGACCGGTTAATCGCGGCTCCGGGTCGGGTGTGGACGGGCCCGGGTGTCCATCCACATGGCGGGGCCATCTGCCGCGCCCGTCGAGACGACGGGCCACCGGGCAGTGGGCCCGCGCTCGTCGAGGACGACGGGTACGGGCCCACTGCCCGGTGTGGAAGAGGGGATCTTGGTGGGGCCCCTGGGGGAGAGCCGCGGACCGGCGGGAGGGGGCGGGACGCGCAGGGGGGCATGGCCGGGCCCTTGGGGTCTCCCCAGCGAAGCGTGGGGGAGTGATTTGCGGACCGCCATATGGAAGGTCGTACAGAACTCCGTCCGGTTCAGGGAGGGAAATCATGCCGCCCGGACTTGCCCCCCGGAGCGGCACGCCCCCGGCACCCCGCACCCACCCCAGGCGCACCCCCGCACGGGTCGATGGAAACACGGGGCCGCCATGGGCACGGTCCGACTGCCCCCGTACGGGGTCGCCGTCGCCGAGATGACACCGTGAGCAGGACAGCCACGGACACAGGTATGGACGTAGGCACAGACACAAGTACAGGCACGGGGCGAGGAGAGGAACACGCCGGATGAGGATCGAGTCGGCCGACACAGTCGTCACCAGCCCGGGACGCAACTTCGTCACCCTGCGCCTGGTGACGGCCGACGGCATCACCGGTCTGGGCGATGCCACGCTCAACGGCCGTGAGCTGGCCGTCGCCTCGTACCTGCGCGACCACGTCGTGCCGCTGCTGACCGGCCGCGACGCGCACAACATCGAGGACACCTGGCAGTACCTCTACCGCGGTGCCTACTGGCGGCGCGGCCCGGTCACGATGGCCGCCATCGCCGCCGTCGACACCGCCCTGTGGGACATCAAGGCGAAGGCGGCGGGCATGCCGCTGTACCAGCTGCTGGGCGGCGCGAGCCGCCGCGGCGCGCTCGCCTACGGGCACGCGTCGGGGCGGGACATCCCCGAACTCCTCGACTCCGTACGCGCGCACCTCGACGACGGCTACCGGGCGATCCGCGTGCAGACCGGCATTCCCGGCCTCGGTTCCGTGTACGGGGTCGCCTCCTCCGGTGCCGGTTCCGGCGACCGCTACGACTACGAGCCGGCCCGCCGCACCGCCGGCGGCCCGGCCCTGCCGGCGGAGGAGACCTGGGACACCCGGGCCTATCTGCGCCATGTGCCGTGTGTCTTCGAGGCCGTGCGCGAGGAGTTCGGGCCCGAGCTGCCCCTGCTGCACGACGGGCACCACAGGATGACGCCCGTCCAGGCGGCGAAGCTCGGCAAGTCCCTCGAGCCCTACGACCTGTTCTGGCTGGAGGACGCCACTCCCGCCGAGGACCAGGCCGCCCTGCGGCTGATCCGGCAGCACACCACCACGCCGCTCGCGATCGGCGAGGTCTTCAACTCGGTGCACGACTACACGACTCTGCTGAGCGAGCGGCTGATCGACTACGTCCGCTCGGCGGTCACCCACACCGGCGGTGTCACCGCGATGAAGAAGCTCCTGGACCTGGCCGCCGTCTACGGCGTCCGCTCCGGGATGCACGGGCCGACGGACATCTCACCGGTGGGGATGGCGGCGGCGCTCCATCTCGGCCTTGCCGTGCACAACTTCGGCATCCAGGAGTACATGCGGCACTCCGCCGACACCCTGGAGGTCTTCCGCACCTCCTACACCTTCGAGGAGGGGCTGCTGCACCCGTCCGGGACCCCGGGCCTCGGTGTCGAGCTCGACACGGACGCGGCGGCCCGGTTCCCGTACGAGCCCGCGTACCTGCCCGTGAACCGGCTCGCCGACGGGACCGTCCACGACTGGTGAGCCGCGCCGGGCCCGAGCCCGACCTGGGATACGGGCCCGCCGGGGCGGCGGTCCGGTCCCCTCGGCGGGCTGAGCCGGAACCGGTGGGCGGCAGCGGCGCGGCGCGGGGGCGCCCCGCCGGCGCCCGCCGGCGGGGCGGCGCTCAAGTCAGCGATTCCGGTACCGCGCGCCCAGCTTCAGTGCCTCGCGCTGGGACGTGCGCAGAGCGGCGGACACGGACTGCTTCCCTTCGATCGCGGCGCTCAGCTGCTGGGACACGTGGTCACCGAGGCCGGTGAACTCCGGGACGCCGACGAACTGGATGCCCAGGGTGGGGCGCTTCTGCACGCCCGGCTTCCGCGGGTCGGCCTTCCGGATCGCCTTCTCGGTCGCTTCGCCGAACGCGCCGGCGGCCTTCTTGTACTGCGGGCGTTCGAACGTCGACTCGCGTTTCCCCGCGGGCACGTTCTCCCATCCGATCTCGCGGCCGACGAGACTCTCGTACTGCTTGCTCGACGCCCACGACATGAACTCCCATGCCGCACGGGGCTGACGGGTCGACTTCTGCATGCCCCACGCCCATGTGTAGAGCCACCCCGAGGACTTGGTCTTCTCCACCGGCGCCGGCGCGTACCCGATCTTTCCCTTCACGGGTGAGCCGTCGGCCTCCAGGGGGCCCGCTCCCGCGGTCGCGTCGTACCACATCGCCGACTTGCCGCTCTTCATGGTGCGCAGGCAGCCGGCGTAACCGGACTTCTCGGGGTTCTCCTGGCCGTGGTCGCGTACGAGGTCGACGTAGAACTCTGCCGCGTCCGCGAAGCCGGGGTCGGTGAGCCTGGCGTTCCAGTCCTCGTCGAACCACGTGCCGCCGAAGGTGTTGACCACGGTGGTCAGGGGAGCGGCCATCTCGCCCCATCCCGGCTGGCCGCGCAGGCAGATCCCGCTCATGTCCTTCCCGGCGCCGTCGGCGCGCTCCGCCAGCGCGGCGACCTGGCTCCAGGTGGGCTTCTCCGGCATCTTCAGGCCGAGATCGCGGAAGACGTCCTTGCGGTACATCAGGAACGAGGACTCCCCGTAGAAGGGCTCCGCGTAGACCTTGCCGTCGGCTCCGCTCAGGGAGAGCTGGATCGGAAGCATGATGTCGCTCTGGGCGAAGGAGCGGTCCTTGGTGATGAAGGAGTCCAGGGGTCTGAGCCAGCCGCGGCGTGCGAAGTCCCGCGTCTCGAAGTTGCTGATGGTCGCGATGTCGTAGCGGCCGGACTGGAGGGCGAAGTCGGAGTGGACCTCCTTGCGGAGCTCGTTCTCCGGCAGTGCGGTGAAGTCGACCTCGATGCCGGTCCTCTTCGTGAAGTGCTCGGCCGTGAGCTTCTTCAGCTCCAGCATCTGCGGATTGTCGACCATCAGGACTTTCAAGGACTTCTTCTCCGGAGGCTTCTCGTCCTCCGGACTGCATGCCGTCAGCAGGCCCGCCGTGACCGTTGCCGCGGCGACGATCCTTACCGTCCTTCCTCTGTGTCCGGATGTGTACCGGGACTTGAACACGCGGCTCTCCTCGTCGTGGTCCTGGCGCGACCCTGCGAGGGGTGTCCGACGGCACCCGGGGGTTCCGAGGCACCCGGACGCAGCGTGACGCCGATCATGCGGAGAGTTCTACATGCCCGAGATGGGGGAGAAAAAGTCCGGATGACATTCAATCCTGCCTGCTTCTGCCCGAGTTGAGGATGGATTCGAGTCAGCTGACCAGTGGCGGGGGCTGCGGGGGCTGTCGGAGTATGCCCGTTTCCCGTTCTGGGGGTGCCCGTTCCGCTTCCGCGCCCCTGACTCTGGCCTAGTCCAACTTCCCTTGCTACGCGAGTAGTTGAGAAACGAGGGTGTGACGGAAGACCCTTCACGGATCTTCCGTCACACCCTCGCGATTCCCACACCGGCCGGCGGTGCCGGGAGACTCCCGGGAACCCGGCCGTACATGTGTGCCGTGCGCCGTGCGCGGGCTCAGCCCACCGACGTCGCGTCGGAGACGCCGTCCGGACTGCGGCGGGCCGGCACCACGACCTGCCGGTGGAACACCGTCGTCCTGGGGCGCCTGGCGTGGTAGACGAGCGCGGGCGGCAGATTGCGCCAAACCGTGCGGCCCGGCACCACCTCTTCGAAGGTGGTGTGCAGCAACTCCCGGAAGCGCAGCGCCGAGGCGAGCCGCAGTGCATGGACATATCCGAACGTGGTGAACGCCCCGTCCGACGCGAGGACATGGCTCACGCCGGCGAGGATCTCGCGCTGCACTTCGTCGGAGAACGAGGCCCACGGAAGGCCGCTGACGACCACGTCCGCCTTCGCCAGGCCGCGCTCCGCGAGAAGCTGCGGCAGCGCGGAGGCGTCGGCGTGGAGCACCTCCACCCCGCGGCAGCGCCATCGCAGCTGATCGGCCAGCCGGGGATTCGCCTCGACGGCCAGCTGGCGCCCGCGACCGCCCAGCTGCTCCTGGATGATGCTGGTGACCACCCCGGTGCCGGGGCCCAGTTCGACCACGACCGGCTCGCCCAGTTCCGGTATGGGTGCGGTGACTGCCGCGGCGAGTCTGGGGGAGCTGGGGGCCACCGCACCGATGTCGGCGGGTGATCGCAGGAACTCGCGCAGCATCGTGCCGGTCTCGCTCGTCAACGTTCTTGCCTCTCGGGGACGTCAAGGGGCTCGAGGCCGGCCGGGTGAGCAGCGCCTTCGGTGGCTGGCACGAGGGGCTGCGGCGGGGACGGCGCGACCTCGGGGGGCACCACCGTACCCATGGATCGGCGGATGGCGGCCATCTCCGGGGCAGATGAGATGCGGACCCGGCCCGGCCTGCGGCTTCGGGCCGCCGGAGCGGATTCCGTAAGCCGCACAACCCCGTGGAACGGGCTCCGCCGTGCCGATTCCGCGGAGGACGGGCAGGCAGGGCAGGCCCGCCGGGGAGGCCCCGGGCGATCCGGTCGGTCCGGCTCAGGCGGAGCAGGACCGAGGGGAGGAGCTCCTACGGCCGGGCGCCGTGCGGCGGCCGCTCCGGGCGCACCCCGGCCTGCAGCCGCATGACGAGATACCCGAGGACGGACAGCGCGCAGCAGACTGCCAGGGGCGCCGGCGGAAGCGGGTCGGTGCCCAGCAGAGTCCGCAGCGGCGGGAGATAGATCCCGGCGAGCTGAAGGAGGAGCGCCGCACCGACCGACAGCAGCAGGAACGGGTTCGCCAGGGTGCCGGGCCGGGCCCGGGAGCCGAAAGCCACGCCCAGCTGCATCGCGCCGAGGACGAGGAACATCACGGACTGCCAGGGGTGGCCGTTCGTCCGCGCCCACACCCCGGCGGCCAGGGTCACCGCTGTGAGGAACGCGCCCATGAACAACAGCCGTGGCCACAGACCGGCACCCAGCACACTCTCCTCCGGAGGGCGGGGCGGATGCCGCATGGCGTCGGGCGACACCGGTTCCGCGCCGAGCGAGACGCCGGGCAGCCCGTGCGTGAGCAGGTTGATCCACAGAATCTGAGCGGGCAGCAGCGGCAGCGGCATCCCGAGGAACGGACCGACGAGCATCACCAGAACCTCCGCCGTGCCGCCTGCGAGGCCGTAGAGCAGGAAGCGGCGAACGTTGGCGTAGACGCGGCGGCCCTCCTCGACGGCGGCCACCACGGTGGCCGGGTTGTCGTCGGCGAGTACGAGGTCGGCCGCCTGGCGTGCGACCTCCGTTCCGCGCCGTCCCATGGCCACGCCGATGTCGGCCCGGCGCAGTGCCGGACCGTCGTTGACGCCGTCCCCTGTCATCGCCACGACCTGCCCCGCCCCGCGCCACGCCTCGATGATGTCGAGCTTCTGCGCGGGGTCGGTACGGGCGTAGACGCGCACGCCGGTCAGGTCGGTGGGCGTGGCGTTGCGGATGCCCTCGCCGGTGGTGACGTCGTCCTGCGAGGCGGGGATGCCCAGCCGCTGCGCGACGGCACGCGCGGTCAGCGGATGGTCTCCCGTGACCAGCACGGGCGTGATGCCCGCGCCCCTGCACGCGTCGATGGCCGGCTTCGACGCGCTGCGGGGCGGGTCCACGATGCCGACGACGCCGTCGAGGCCCAGGCCCGACTCCCAGCCGCCTTCGGGCTCGTGCGGTCCGGGGATGTCCGACGAGGCGACGGCGAGGACCCGGTACCCCTCCCGTGCCAGCTCTTCCGACCGGTCGGCGGCCGCACGCAGGACCCGTCCCTCGCTGAGGACGCCGGGGAGCAGCACCGCCTCCGGCGCGCCCTTGCAGACGACGTGCAGCCCGCCGCCGGGACGGCGGTGCACCGTCGTCATCCTCTTCCGTCCGCTCTCGAAGGGGATCTCGTCCACGCGCGGCAGCTCGCGCTCCAGCTCCGCGCGGTCGAGGCCGAGTCTCGCTCCTGCCGCGAGGAGAGCCGCCTCGGTCGGGTCGCCCGTCGCCTGCCACTCGACGCCGCCCGCCCGGTCATCGGCCCTGTGGAGCGCCGCGTCGCCGGGCCCGTCACCCGTCGCGCCGCCCGCCTCCCCGCCCGCCTTGTCGACCTTGTCGTCCGCGTCCCGAGTGAGCGCCGCGTCGTTGCACAGCATGGCGCCGCCCAGCAGCTTCGCCAGATCGGGGGCGTTCCCTGGGGTCGAGGTGGTGCCGTCCCGTGCGACCCGCCCGACGGGCTCGTAACCGGTGCCGAGGACCGTCGCCCAGCCGCCGTCCGGTGTCCACAGCCGCTCGGCGACCATGCGTCCCTCGGTCAGCGTGCCGGTCTTGTCCGTGGCGAGCACGGTGACGGACCCCAGCGTCTCCACCGCCGGCAGCCTGCGGACGATGGCCTGCCGGTCCGCCATGCGGCGGGCTCCGAGGGCCAGGGCGAGCGTGACGACGGCCGGCAGCGACTCCGGCACGGCGGCCACGGCGAGGCTGATCGCCGTGACGATCATCAACTCGAGGGGCTGGCCGCGCACCACCCCGAGCACGAGCACCACCGCGCACAGAGCAACCGTCGCGACGGCCAGCGTCCGTCCGAAGCCCACCAGCCGGCGTTGGAGGGGGGTGAGTTCGCGGGCGGTGCTCATGAGCGCCGCGATGCGCCCCAGCGCGCTGTCCGGACCGGTGGCGGTGACCTCCATGCGGCCACGGCCCCGCACGACGACGGTTCCCGCGGAGACGCTGCCGGTCCGTTCGCTGCCGGTCCGTTCGGTGCCTGGCCGCTCACTCCCGGATTGCTCGCCGCCGGACTGCTCGCCGCCGGGCTGCCCGCTCGCGGAACGATCGCCGGCGGGCCGTTCGCGGACGGGGACCTTGTCCACCGGCACGGACTCCCCGGTCAGCGAGGACTCGTCCACCAGCAGCAGCACGGCCTCCAGCACGGTTCCGTCGGCAGGCACGATGTCGCCCTCGGAGAGCAGGACCAGATCACCCGGCACCACCTGTGCGGCCGGCAGGGCCCGCTCCTGCCCGTCGCGCACGACGCGCGCCGTCGGAGCGCTCATCGCGGACAGGGCCGTGACCGCGCGGTCCGCCCGCACCTCCTGCACCACGCCGACGACCGAGTTGGCGGTGACGACGAGAAGAATCACCGCCGCATCGGTGTGGTCGCCGGTGGCGATGGTGAGGGCGGCGGCGACCAGCAGCACCAGGATCAGCGGATCGCGCAACTGCCGGACGAGGCGACGCCACACGGGAGTCCGGCGCTCCACCGTGACCTTGTTGGGCCCGTGCTCGCTCAGGCGGCGTGCCGCCTCGTCGGCCGACAGGCCGCTGAAGGGGGGTGCGCCACCGCGTGCGCCCTCAGGACTCACCATGACGATGCTACGAAGGCGCCCGCCCGGCGGCGACCGGACGCGGGAGGCGTCGACCGGCCCGTCCATGCGCCGCCTGGCAGACCGGTACCCGTGGAGCCGCCAGGGTCGCCCGGGTCACCCTGGCGCGTCCGTCCGATCCCGCGCCCGTCCGCTCCCGCGCCGCTGCCGGCCCGAAGGACGAGGAAAGCCCGTAGCCCTCGTCCGGGCCGGCAGCGGCGGGAGGGGCGCCTGCCCCTGCCGTCAGCGGGAGGCGACGGCGGCGATGAGGCGCTGTTCGGCGTCCTCGCCCGCTGTCACCTTGGGCAGCCGCCACATGAAGAACGCGCCGGCCAGCCACCACACGCCGACGATCAACCACTCCGAGGGCCAGACGAGGGCCGCGGGCATGCCGGGCAGGTAGAGCACGGCCAGTCCCAGGCTCAGCACCAGCGCGGCGACACCGACGGCCGGCCCGGCCGGGGTGCGGAACGGCCGCTCCATGCCCGGCTCCCGGCGGCGCAGCACGAGGAACGACAGCACCACGACGACGTAGGCGACGACGATGTTGATGCCGCCCGCGTCGACCAGCCAGACCAGCATCGGCCGTCCGAAGAACGGGGCCACCACCGAGAGGGCCCCGACGAAGAGCACTGCATTGCCCGGGGTGCGGTACTTCGGGTGCACCTTGCCGAACCAGGCGGGGATCATGCGGGACTCGGCCATGGCGTACAGCAGCCGGCTGCCGCCGATGAGGAAGGCGTTCCAGCTCGTCAGGATGCCGGCGATGCCACCGATGACCAGGACGTCGCCCATGGTCTCGTTGTTCCACAGGGCGGCCATGGCTTCGGCGGCGGCGACGTTGGAGTCGGCGAGGGCGGAGGCGCTGAGCCCGGAACCCACGGTCAGCATGATCATGATGTACCACGCGGTTGCGCAGAGCACGGAGATCACCAGGAGCTTGCCCACCTGGCGGTACGGGAGCTTGATCTCACCGGCCGACTGCGGAATCACGTCGAAGCCGACGAAGAGGAAGGGCACGGCGACCAGCACCGTGAAGATCCCGTCCATGCCCCCGCCGGTCATCGGCTCCATGGTGTCGGTCGAACCGCCCATGAAGGCTCCGGCGAGCAGCGCGGCGCCAGCACAGAGCAGGAAGAGCACCGCGATGGTCTGGAAGACCGCCGCCGGACGTATGCCGATGTAGTTCACGGCCGTGATGGCGATCGCAGCGATCACGCCGACGGCGACCCAGCTCGCGTAGACGTCGTAGTCGGCGATCGTCCACATGTGGCCCACGAGCATGTCGGGGAAGAGGTTGACCAGGCTGTGGGGCAGCGCGACAGCTTCGAACGCGGCGACCGACACATAGCCGAGGACCATGGCCCAGGAGGCCAGGAAGGCGCCCCGTCCCCCGAGCGAGCGCAACGCGTAGTGGTGCTCGCCGCCCGCGTGCGGCATCGCCGAGACCAGCTCCGCGTACGTGAGCCCGACGAGCGTGACGACCACGCCGCCCACGGCGAAGGCGATCGCCGCGCCCACCGGCCCCGCGTCGCTGATGAAATCGCTGGTGAGAACGACCCACCCGAAACCGATCATGGCCCCGAAGGCCAGTGCCAGAACATCTCCTCTGCCGAGCACGCGGAGGAATCCGCCGTTGTCGTCCGTCATTCGCCGATCCTGTCTCTCGGGGGCTCGCGGCGTGGGGGAGGGACAGCAGTGGACCGGGCGTGGGGACATGGGCACCACAATCAGGATGTACAAGTTGCACCGCATACCTATCCAGATTGATGAAACCCCAGGTCAGCCAGGTAGCTGTGTGACTGATCCCGGCATGTGCGGCCCAACGGACCTGCCGGGCCGGCCCGGGATGCGGCTCGGCCGGGCCGGCGCACCCTCCGCGGAGACGTGCGCACCGGCTGCTGGTGGTCCCCGTTCGACCGTGCTGATCCGCTCACGGGACACCCAGGTCCCGCGCCCGTCCGGCCCCGCGCCCGTCCGGTCCTGCGCCCGTCCGGTCCTGCGCCCGTCCGAACCCGCGCCCGGCCGGTCCCGGCGAGCGGGCCCGCGGTGCACGGCGCACACTGCGGGTACGCGCGGCCGGCAAATCTCCCGCGACCCTCCGGAGGCAACGGTGACGAGCACGCACGAACCTCCGCACGTGCCGCCGGCAGTCGCCGGAGTGGAGGCCGATCCGGGCAGAAGGCTCGCACTCGCATGGGCCGTCGACGAGGCGGACCGGCGCGGCATCCCGCTGCGGCTGGTGCATGCCTGGGGTTCACCGGCCGCGACGCTGCGCTCCGCGGAATCCGGCGACCTGCGGCAGGAGCGGGACGCGCTGCTGCGTGCGCGGGGTGAGGGTGCGCTGGAGCAGGCCGCCGCCTTCGCCGCACAACGACGGCCGGGGGTGGGGGTCTCGACGGTGCTCGCCGAGGGCGAGGCGGCCTGGGTGATGCGTCAGCAGGCCGAGGATGCCGCCTTCGTCGTCCTGGGCTCCTGGGGGCTGAGCGAACGGAAGGCCCTCTTCAGCTCGTCCTCGGTCGTCCTGCCCGTCCTCGCCGACGCACCGTGCCCGGTGGTCGTCGTACGGGAGGCGGAGCACGTCACCACGCGTCCGCCGTACTTCGTCGTGGGTGTGGACGGCAGCAGTGACTCGGGCGCGGCCGTCGACTTCGCCTTCAAGGAGGCCTCACTGCGCGGTGCCGACCTGCGGGCGCTGTACGTGCGGCATCCGTCCCGGCGTGGAGGCGATGACGACGACGCCGCCGTACAGGAGAGCCGTGCGCTGCTCTCCGAGACGGTGGCCGGACGCACCGCCGCCGACCCCGATGTCGGCGTCTACCACGAAGTCCTCGGCGGACACCCGGTGGACGTCCTCACGAGGGAGTCGGCACACGCCCTCGGCCTCGTCGTCGGCACGCGCGGTCACGGGGGATTCGCGGGGATGCTCCTGGGCTCCGTCAGCCAGGGGGCCGTGCACCATGCGCAGTGCCCGGTCATCGTCGTGCCGGCGGGCGCCCGCAGCCACTGAGGTGCGCGGCCGGCACCCGCTCCGGCGGCGCTCCGCGCGCCCCGCGACAGATTCACGACATCAGTCCGGTCGCAGATCGCGCGGTTTCCTACGGTGAGGGCGTTCGCCGCCCTGTGCTGACGCGTCCGCCGCGAGAGGAGTCCGACGTGAGTGGAGCTAGGACCGACCGGAACGTAGCCGTCGTAGGAGGAGGGGTGGCCGGACCGACGGTAGCGATCGGGCTCGCCCGCTCGGGATACGAGGTGAAGCTCTACGAGGCATACGCACGCCGGGTCCAGGACGTGGGCTCGTTCTTCAACCTGGCACCGCTCGGACGCAAGGTGCTGGAGACGCTGGGAATCGCCGACCGGGCGCTCAAGAGCGGGACGATCTGCACCGGGATCACGTTCCAGAACCACAAGGGACGCTGGCTCGCCAAGAACCCCGAGACCACCACCAACATCATGCGCGGAGAGCTCAGCGCGGCGCTTCGTGAGGCGGCAGTCGCCGAGGGCGTGCAGCTGTTCACCGAGAAGCGGCTGGACGCGTTGACCGAACGGCCCGACGGCAGCTGGGAGTTGGGCTTCGCCGACGACTCCTCCGCCGAGGCCGGCATCGTCATAGGCTGCGACGGCGTCCACTCCGACGTCCGCCGTCTCGCCCTGCCGCAGGCCCCGGGGGCGAGCTACGCCGGCGTCGTCGGGTCCGGTGGTCTCTCCGAGGTCGGCGAGCAGTTCAAGGTCGACGGTCTCTTCCACATGACCTTCGGGCTGCACGGCTTCTTCGGCTACCAGACCATCCGCCCCGGCACGATCCTCTGGTTCGAGAACCACTACGAGTACGAGGAACGGACGATGGCCGAGCTCGCCCGGCTCAGCAACGCCGAGTGGGTCGGCTCCCTCGTCGAGCGGCATCGCACCGACCCCGGGGTGGTGAGCGAGGTCATCAAGGCCTCGGCGGGGGAGGTGTGGCGCTGGCCGGTGTACGAGGTGCAGCAATTGGAACAGTGGCACCGGGGCACTGCAGTGGTGATCGGCGATGCCGCGCACGCCATCCAGCCGCACTTGGGGGTGGGGGCGACGCTGGCTCTGGAGGACGCCTACGAGCTGACTGCCACGCTGCGGCGGCAGCCCGACGCGGCCGCCGCCTTCGCCGCCTTCCAGGCCGACCGCAGCGCCCGCACCAAGGAGATGAACAAGCAGGCCCAGCGCATGGGAGCGTTCATGGCCCCGCGGCACTGGTGGCAGCGGACGATGCGCGACCTCATCCTGCCTGTTGCGGTCAGGTCGGCGATCAAGAGGAGCGAGCAGGGCTTCGGCTACCGGTTGCAGCCCTGGCCGCCGGCCGGCCAGATCGCTTGAGCGGTGCACTTCCCCGGCCGGCGCTCAGCGCGCGCCGGCCGAGGACCCGGCGCGGGCGCCGGGATGAGCCGGGCCGGCAGGGGCCGGCTCGGCACGGCGTCGCCTCAGCGAAGGTCGCCGGTGAGAATCCACAGATGGCCGAACGGGTCACGGATGCGGCCCGAGCGCATGCCGTAGGGCCGGTTCTCGATCGGCACGACCACCTCGGCGCCCTGGTCCACCATGCGCTTGCCCACGGCGTCGGGGTCGTCTGCGACGACCTCGAGGAGGACCGCGGAACCGCCGATGTCGTCGGGCGAGAGCCAGCCCCACTCCGACACCGCCGGCGAGACCCGGAAGGACTGCTCACCGAGGTCGTGGAAGACGACGCTGGGACGGCCGTCGTCGCCCTCCGGAGCGCGGAAGGTCTGCTTGGCGCCGAGTGTCTCCTGGTAGAACGCCGAGGCACGGTCGGGGTCGGGAACGATCAGGCGAGGAAGCATCTGCATGGCCGTCATGCTAGTCACGCGCCGCGGGGCGGAAGCGTGAAAGGCGCGACATCTGCCGGGGATCTGTCACGCCGTGTCAGGCATGACACCTTGTGCCGCACTCCTTTCCGACTCCCCGTCAACCGGACGGCGCCGCACTAGAATTCCGGCATGACGGTCCACGCGGTAACTCCCAAGCTCGTTGTCAACGACGCACGCAAAGCACTCGACTACTACACGCGGACCCTGAGCGCGCAGGTCGAGGACCGGCACGAGGCCGAGGGCCGGATCGTGCATTCCGTGGTGCGGGTCGGGCCTTCGGCCGTGCAAGTCAAGGACGCCGACTCGGTCGACCAGGACCCGCTCAGCCTGGGCAGGCCGGGCGTCCTCCTCCAGCTCACCGTCGAGGACCCTGACAGCGTCGCCGGCGCCATGGTGAAAGCGGGCGGCGACTACGTCTTCGAGGTGGCCGACCGCGAGTACGGCGCCCGAGCCGGCCGGGTCAGGGACCCCTTCGGCCACGAGTGGCTGGTCCAGACTCCGATGAGCTGAGCATCTCGCGCCTGCGGCATCGCCTGCGGCCCCGCACCCGGTTCTCCGGGCGCGGGGCCGCAGGCGCAGCGGGCTCAGCTCCCGGGCTTGATGTTGACGTTGCGGTGGAAGAAGTTGTCCGGGTCGTAGACCTGCTTCAGCTCAGCCAGGCGCTTGTAGTTCTTCCCGTACGCCTCGCGGACCCGCTCGTCGGCGTCCGTTCCGAGATGGTTGGCGTAGACGCCCTCCACCGTGTAAGGCAGCAGCTCGGTGTAGACGCGCTCCGTCCACTCCACGGACTCTTCGTCCTTCGCCGGGTCCGTCCAGGAGGGCAGGATGCTCGTCAGATAGCCGTCGCGGTGGGGGAACGGGGTCGCCTCCGGCGAGACGTCCAGCATCGCTCCGCCCATCTGGGCGCCGCCGACCAGGCTGCGCTGCGAAGGTGTGTTGACGAACCCGTCAGCCAGGATCTGCATCGCCTCGGGGTGCAGCTCCGGCAGGAGGAACGAGCGCGGGTAGTAGCGGTGTCCGGCGACCGTGTTCTCGTCGAGCAGCCGCTGGACGGCCACATAGGGCATCACGCCGCAGTGGTCGAGCACCAGACGCGAACCGAGGCCCCGCATCTCCTCGATCAGGCCCTCGGTGCTGTCGTCGGGGGCGGCGTGCATGAAGCCCATGCCGACGGCGTGTTCACCGTTGGGAGCGACCAGGAAGGCGAACGACGTGGTGAGCGCGTTCGGTGCGGTCTTGTTGAACTCGTCGATGCGGCTGGTCACTTGGACCGTCTGGTCGATCGGGAAGCCCAGGATTCCGGCCGCGCACTCGCCCTGGGGGTAGAGCTTGAACTCGAACCTGGTGACAATGCCGTAGTTGCCGCCGCCGCCCCGGATCGCCCAGAACAGATCCGCGTCGTCCTCGGGGCTGGCCCGCACCAGCGAGCCGTCGGCGAGGACGACGTCGGCCGAGATCAGGTTGTCGACGAGCAGGCCGCGATAGCGGGCCAGCCAGCCCAGGCCACCACCGAGCGCCACGCCTCCGATGCCGATGTAGGACTCCTGCGAGCCGGTGACGGCGAGACCGAAGCTCTGTGTCTCCGCGTCGACGTCCCCCTGCAGCAGCCCGGGTTGGACCACCATGCGCCGGCGGTGCGGATCAACGTGTATGCCGCGCAGGTTGGAGGTGTCCAGCAGCAGGCCGCCCTCGGTGGTGCCCGAGCCTGCGAAGCAGTGGCCGCCGCCCTTGATGGCCAGTTCGATCTCGTTCTCGCGGGCGAACTTCACGACCTTGATGACGTCCGAAGCGCCGTCCACGCGGACGACGGCACCCGGGCTCTTCTGGAAGTACCCGTTCCAGATCAGCTTGCGCTCGTCGTACGTCGGGTCGTTGGGCTCGATCACCTCGCCGCGGATGGCGCCGCGCAGTTGCTCAAGCGTGGCATCTTTGACGGTGGTTCCGGCCGTGTTCACGAGTACCACGTCGGTTCTCCTCAAGTGGGTGTGAGCAACAGTGGAACGCAGGGACCAGGCGCGTTCCCGCGTCCGTTGCCGTGAACGTAGTCCGTCACGGGCGGGTGCGGCGCGCCGGTGAAAGAGTGCCGACAGGCCCACGGGGGCCCGCGCGGAGACGCGGCTAGCATGCCGTGATGGATGTACGTCGTGTGATGGCCGCACTCACGGTCAGTGACCTGGAGACCGCCGTCGACACCTATGTGCGGGTGTTCGGCATGGAAGTGGTCATGAACCACGGCTGGATCGCCATCGTGGCCTCGCCGGAGAACCCGTCAGTCCAGTTCGGCCTGATCACCCGGGACCGCACCGGCCCCGTCAACATGAACGCCTCCATCGAAGTCGACGACGTCGAGGCCGCGCACAGGGCGGCACAGGACGCCGGCATGGAGATCGTGCACGAGCTCCAGGACGAGGAGTGGGGCGTACGCCGGTTCTTCTTCAGGGACCGCGACGGCAATGTGATCAACGTGCTCACACATCTCTGAGCCCACCGAGCCCGCCCGCCTTGCGGGAGGAACCGAGGAGGTAGCCGTGGCGGCTCCCCCGCCCCGACGTCAGGCCGTGCCCACGGGACGCGGACCGCTCCCGCGCCCCCGGGTGGCGGGCGGCGGGCCGCCCGCCACCCGCAGGAGTCCGCAGAGCTTCTCCGTCAGGTTCTTCGGCGCCGGGCTGGCCGCCGCCGAGCTGATGACCTGCTACCTCGGGCTGGAGATCGGCGCCTATCACGCACTGGCCGACTCCGGCCCGGCCACGGCGGCCGAACTCGCCCGCCGCGCGGGCCTCGACGAACGCATGGCCCGCGAGTGGCTGGAGCAGCAGGCGAGTGCGGGCATCCTCCAGGTCGAGGACCCCGAACAGGCCCCGGAACAGCGCCGCTTCACGCTTCCCCCCGAGCACGCCGAGGCGCTCCTCGACCCCGACAGCCCGAACTGGATCGCACCGCTGGTCGTGATGCCGATCGGCGGCATGGCCTCCGTACTCCCGCAGCTCGTCGCGGCCTACCGGAACCGGGAGGGCCTGGCTCCGTCCGCCTACGGCCGGGCCATGCGCGACGGCCAGGCGAATCTCAACCGCGGCGTGTTCCAGCACCAGTTGGCCGGCTGGATCTCCCGGCACCTGCCCGACATCGAAGCGCGGCTGCATGTGCCGGGCGCCGCGATCACGGACGTCGCCTGCGGTTCGGGCCTGTCCACCCTGGAGCTGGCCCGCGCCTTCCCACTCGCCCGGGTGCACGGCGTCGACCTCGACCCCGCCTCGGTCGACGCCGCCCGCCGGCGCCTGGCCGAGACCG
The DNA here is from genome assembly GCF_900090145.1 of Streptomyces sp. WMMB 322. GTDB lineage: Bacteria > Actinomycetota > Actinomycetes > Streptomycetales > Streptomycetaceae > Streptomyces. The sequence continues at coordinate 21,185 of NZ_FMHI01000020.1, read as the reverse complement.
ACCTCGGCGACCGGGTCAGCTTCGGCAGCGGCGATGCCGCCGGCTCCGGGCGCGGCGCCGACGGCCCCGGGGCCGCCGGCGCCGGGGAGGGCAGCCTGCTCGTATGCGTCTTCGACGCACTGCACGACATGTCGCGCCCCGTCGAAGTGCTGCGCGCCTGCCGGGAGATGTTGGCCCCGGGCGGCGCCGTCCTGCTGATGGAGCCCTCGGTCGCCGAGCGGTTCACCGCCGAACCCGACGACACCGAGCGCTTCCACTACGCCGTCAGCGTTCTGCACTGCCTCCCGGTCGGCATGAGCGACACCCCATCCGCGGCGACCGGCACCGTCATGCGCCCGGACACCGTGCGTGCCTATGCACGTGAGGCGGGTCTGGAGGCCGAGGTGATCGACGTCGGTCACCTCTTCTACCGGCTCTACCGGCTGCGGGCGGCATGAGGAAGCGGCTCCGAGCCGGCGGGGGCCGGCTCGGAGCCGCTCCGTTGTGAGGGATGGGCCGGGAGCCCGTTCAGGCCGTGGTGCCCGCTTCGGCGTCCTCCTCCTTCCGGACGTGGGCGGTGCCGCGGGGCGTGCCCACCTTGCCGCTGCGCAGGTACTCGCCCACCAGGTTGTTGACCTCGGTCGGCTTCTCCAGCAGTGACGCGTGCCCGCTGTTGCGGATCTCGGTGTACTCGGCCGTCGGGATCAGCCGGGCCAGCTCGCGCGCGAAGTGCCGCGGCGCGACGATGTCGTGCTCCATGCCGACGATCAGAAGCGGCACCGTCACCTTGGCGACCTCGTCCTCGGACGGCCGGAACCGCCGGGCGGCCTCCGCGTGGCCGATCGCGCCGTGCCCGCCGGACTCGGCCCATCCCTGGAGGCCCTCCAGGAAGGGCGCGATGAAGGCGTCGCGGTTGAGCGCCCGCGGGCCGAAGAGATACATCGCGCGGTAGACGCCTTCCAGGAGGGCAGGGATCTTCTGGTCGGAGTTGAGCCGGGTCACGGCCTCGGCCTGGATGGCCTCCTGGAGCTTGCTGGCCTTCCACGGCACGCCGATGAGCGCCGCACGCTCCACCAGGTCGGGCCGCTTCATGGCGAATTCGAGCAGAATCATCGCGCCGACCGAGTACCCGACGTACGTGCACCTGCCGAGTCCGAGCGCCTCGTTGAAGGCTGCCAGGTCCGCGCCGAGCATTTCGACGGTGTAGGGCGGCGGCGTCTCCTCCGAGGGGGCGACGCCGCGGAGGTCGAAGGTCACCACCCGGTAGCCCGCCTTCGTCAGATGCGGCACCTGCACGTCCTCGAAGAGAGACGCCTGGTGCTGCCCGGGGACGAGCACGACCACCGGCCCGTCGTCCGGGCCGTAGATGTCGTAGCTCAAGGTGACGTCGGTGGGCAGTGTGATCTTCATGAGGTCCTCCGTGGTATCCCGCTCCAGGACTTCGGTCGGCGACGCCGCGCGGCGCCGTTCAGGAGGAGACGAGCTGGTCCTGCTCGGTGAGCTGGCCCAGGACGTACTCCAGCACCTGCTCGGTGGTCTGGATGCCGCGTCCCGTCTCCTCGTCGATCGGCGGCAGGTCGAAGTCGTCCTCGATGGCGAAGGCCAACTCGAGCAGGGCCAGTGAGTGGAAGCCGAGATCGTCGACCATGTGCAGGTCCTTCGCCGGATCGAACCGCTCCGGCTCGGGGGCGAGTTGCTGGATGATCCCCAGCACGGTCTCCCTGACCTCCGCCGCCGTGTAACGCATAAGCCTTCTCCGTTCTCGGCCTCATCAGGATGGTTGCGTCGCCTGTGCGGCGTGGCGGTTGAGCGTGAGCCACAGCTCCCGGCGCCGGGTCTTGCCACTCGTGGTGCGGGGAATGGCCCCGCGGGGGACGCGGGCGACGTGCCGCTCGATGCCGGGGCAGGCCGTACTCAGCACCCGCTCGGCGATCTGTGCGCACTCGGCGTCGAGGTCTTCGAGGACGGCGTACGCATGGGCCCGCGAGACGATCTCCCCGAGCACCACGCAGGTGCGGTTGAGGTCCAGGCCGGCACGCCCGAGCAGCATCTCGACGTCCTCGGCGAAGAGGAACCGGGCGTTGACCTTGACGCCGTCGCCGAGCCGGCCGAGCACATACAGCTCTCCGTCCCGTTCGAACGCCACATCGCGGGTGTGCAGGCCGTCCTCGCAGAAGCCGGTGCCGCCCGCGGGTGCGCCGTCCAGGTAACCGTCGGCCAGCGAGGTGCCGGTCACCACCAGCTCTCCGAGGTGCCCCTCGGGCACCGGCTCGTTCTCCTGGCCGACCAGCCGGACGTCCAGACCCGCGAGCGGGCGCCCGCAACTGATCACGTCGGCGATCCCGCCGGGATCCACGCCGTCGACGTCGGTGCGCACCGGGGCGCCGACGGCCAGTTCGTGCCGGCGGATCCGTACGGCGGCGGCACGCCGGTGCACCGGCACCCCCGTCACCGCGAGCGTGCTCTCGGCGAGCCCGTAGGCCGGAGTCAGCGCCTCCGGCGCGAGACCGTGGCCGGCCAGCAGCTCGGTGAACGACCGCACGACCGCCGGATCGATCCGCTCGGCGCCCACGATCACGGCGCGCCATCCCGCGAAGTCCAGTCCGTCGAGCTGCTCGGGGCGGACCCTGTCGACGATGCGCTTGAGCCCGAAGGCGGGGGTCGCGGTGACAGTGGCGCCGCCGCGGTCGAAGCGGCGCAGATAGGACAGCGGATGGCGGAGGAAGGTCTCGGGGGCGCACACGGCGAGGTCGTTGTTGCCGCCCGACACCGGGACGACCATGCAGCCGATCAGGCCCATGTCGTGGTGCATCGGCAGCCAGGAGCACCATGCGTCGCGCTCGGTGGCGCACTCCCAGTCGCGGATCGCCGCGACGTTGGCCGCCAGCGCCGCGTGCGAGATCCGCACACCGCGCGGCCGGCCCGAACTGCCCGAGGTGAACTGGACGAGCGCCAGCTCCGGGGGGACACGGCGCGCGGGGTCGCAGGACGCCAGATCGCCGATCGGCAGCAGCCGCACGGTCCTGCGTGAGGCGAAGCCGGCCTCGGTCACCAACTGCCGCGCATACGGCTCGTGGTCCTCGTCGACGACGGCCACCTCGGCGTCGAGCGCGTCCAGCACCTGCCGTGTGCGCTCGCGGTGCGCGTCGCCGGACATCCGGGTGGGCGGGGCGAGCACGGAGACGGCGCAGCCGGCGGCCTGGATTCCGTAGAAGCCGGCGATCAGGTCCGTGCCCGTACGGCAGAGCAGGGGCACCACGGAACCGGCAGGTACGCCGCGGGCGACGAGGCCGCCGGCGATGCCCGCCGCGCGCGCGGCGAGGTCGGGGTACGGGGTGCGGGCGGCCGACTCGGCGTCGAAGACCTCCACGGCGGCATCCACGCGCGGCTGCTCCAGCCACGCCAGCGGATGGGTGCCGGTCCCGGTCATTCGCTGCCTCCTGGTCGACGACGCACGGAAGAGCCACCGCCTCCGGTGACTGCCGGCAGGGTCTCCCGCAGCCGGTCATCTGGGACAGTACGAGACCGGCACACGGCACCGGCCGTCTCTTTCACAGCTCTGTTGCTGGGCCCGCCCGCCTCCTCGTACTCCTCGAGACTGGCCGGATGACCGAGAAGTTCACACCGTGGCCGGAACAGGATGCCGAGCGCTATCGGAAGGCGGGCCTCTGGCAGGGCGTCCCCCTGGGGACCGCGCTGACCGCCGTGGCCGATACGGACCCCGACGCGATCGCCGGGGTGGACCGCCGCAGGAGGATCACCCACGCCCAGGTTCGTGCCGAAGCGGACGAGACAGCTCACGGCCTGCTCGGCCTGGGCCTTCGTCCCGGCGACCGCGTGGTGGTGCAGTTGCCGAACATCGTCGAGTTCCTCACCGTGACGGTTGCGATGCTGCGGGCCGGGATCATTCCGGTGCTGGCCCTGCCCGGCCATCGCCGCACCGAGGTCGAGCATCTCGTGGAGGCCTCGGAGGCCGTCGGCTATTTGACGGTCGACCGCTTCCACGGCTTCGACTACCGGGCCCTCGCCCGTCATCTGCGTGCGGCGTCGCCCGGCCTCATCTGTGTGATCCACGGAGACGCCCAGGAGTTCACCGCTCTCGAGGCCGTCCGGGAGGCCGGGGCGGGCTCGGCGGCCTCCGGCGGGAGCACCGGGCTGCCCGACGTCGACCCCTCCGGCGTCGCCCTGCTGCTGCTCTCGGGCGGGAGCACCGGCAGGCCCAAGCTGATACCGCGCACACACGACGACTACGCGTTCAACATCCGCGGCTGCGCGGAGGCGTTGCGCTTCGGTCGCGACTCCGTCTACCTGTCCGCCAATCCGGCCGCCCACAACGCGGCACTGGGATGCCCCGGCGTGTGGGGAGCCCTCCTCGTGGGCGGCAAGGCGGTGTTCGCCGCGAGCCCGTCACCCGACGAGGTCTTCCCGCTGATCGAACGGGAAGGGGTCACCCACACCACCGTGGTGCCCGCGGTGGCCAATCTCTGGTCGGCGGCGAGCGCCACGCGGCGGGTCGACATGAGCAACGTCCTTCTCCAAGTGGGCAGTTCGAAGTTCGACGCGGAGACCGCGGGACGCACCCAGCGGGCGCTGGGCTGCCGCATCAGCAACTGGTTCGGCATCGGCGAGGGCCTGCTGACCTACACCCGTCTCGACGACCCCGAGGACGTCATACACGGCACGGAGGGCAGGCCGCTGTCCGAGTACGACGAGATCCGCATCGTGGACGAGGAGTTGCACGATGTACCGCCCGGTGATGTCGGCGAACTGCTCACACGGGGCCCGTACACGATCCGCGGCTACTGGAACGCCCCCGAGGCGAACCGCGCCGCCTTCACCGGCGACGGGTTCTTCCGCACCGGGGACCTCGCCAGGCTGACGCCCGGCGGCAACCTGGTCGTCGCCGGGCGCGTGAAGGACATCATCAACCGCGGCGGCGAGAAGGTGTCCGCCGAGGAGGTCGAGTTCCATCTGCGCGGCCACGAGGCCATCAGCGAGGCGGCCGTCGTGGGCCGTCCCGACGCGGCACTCGGCGAGGCCGCCGTGGCCTACATCGTGCCGGCCGGTGACGACACGGTCAGCCTCACCGACCTCAAGCGGCATCTGACCGCGCGGGGACTGGCGGTCTTCAAACTCCCCGACGAGGTGCGGCCGGTGAAGGATCTGCCCCGCACCCCCGTCGGCAAGATCGACAAGACCGTCCTGCGGGCGGACGCGTCCGGCGCCGTCTCCTGAGAGGAGAACGGGCACGTGGTCGAGGAGCTGGTGCCGGCGCAGGCCGCCGCGCTCGATGTCTTCGGTGATGTGTGCTCGCACCGGCTCTTCGCTGCGGAGCGCGCGGTGGTCGACGGCGCCGTCGCCTCGCGCGTCCGGGAGTTCACCACGGTGCGGTGGGCCGCCGCGCAGTGCGTACGGCGCCTGGGGCACGAGCCCGCACCGCTGCTGCCCGGCCGGATGGGGGCGCCGAGCTGGCCGCACGGACTGGTCGGGAGCCTGACGCACTGCCGCGGCTACCGAGCGGCCGTCGTCGCGTCCAACTCCTCGGTCTCCGGGCTGGGCATCGACGCCGAGCCCGACGCGCCGCTGCCGGAGCGCGTGCTCGCGCACGTCACCTCGGCGGGGGAGCGGCGCCACCTCGCCGAACTGCGGTCCGCGGACCCGGCGGTCCGCTGGGACCGGCTGCTGTTCTGCGCCAAGGAGGCGTTCTACAAGGTGTGGTCACCCGTGATGGGCACCTGGCTCGGCTTCGACGAGGCCGAGGCCTTCTTCCACCCCGCCGATCCGCGGCTGCCGGAGCGGGGGTTCACCGTCCGGCTCACCGCCTCCGCCTCCCGCCACCGTCCGCGGGCGGCGGACGGAGCCGGCTTCCCCGCCCTGCGAGGGCGCTGGCTGGCGCGTCGCGGCATCCTGATCGCGGCGATCGCCACGTCCGTTGGCGAGCTGCCCGGCGGCCGCCCGCCCGCCGGACGCGACGAGGACCGGGACGGTCACGACGGGCGGCCGGCGACCGGAATGCTCTCGTAGGCCCAGTAAGGGAAGCGGAATCCGCCGGCGCTGGGATTCCACCGGGGCGGGCCGTCCGGTTCCAGGTGCGAGAAGCGGGACATCAGCCGCTCGAAGACGACCCCGCCCTCAACGCGCGCGAGCGCCGCTCCCAGGCAGTGGTGGACCCCTCCGCCGAAGCTCACATGAGGGTTGGGCGAACGGGTCAGATCCACGCGGTCGGGGTCCTCGAAGACCGACTCGTCACGGTTGGCCGAGGCCAGCAGCAGCACCACGACCCGGCCGCGGCGTACGGTGTGGCCGGCGATCTCGATCGGCTCCAGCGCCAGCCTCGACGTGGTGGGGATCGGCGCGTCGTACCGCATGAACTCATCGAGCGCGGTGCCCACCAGGCCCGGTTCGGCGCGCAGTCGGCGCTGTGCCCCGGGCTGGGTGAGCAGCACCTGGCCGCCCGTGGCGATCGCGTTGGTGGTGGTCTCGAAGCCCGCGTAGTAGACGAAGAGCGCGTTGTCGACGATCTCCTCGTCGGTCAGCGGCTCGGTACCGTCGCGGACCGCGGTGATCATCCGCGACAGCAGGTCCTCGCCCGGCCGGCGTCGCCGCTCCCGCAGGAGGCCCGCGAAGTAGTCGCGCAGCAGGACGACCGACTCGTGCGCCTCGTGCCGCTTGTCGTCGGGGATGAACACCGCGAAGGCCTGCGCCAGCGAGGCGGACCACCGGGCGATCATGTCGCGGTCGGCCTCGGGCACGCCGAGCAGTTCGCTCATGACCGACATCGGGACGGGAACGGCGAGGTCGCTGACGAGGTCCCAGGTCCCGCGCTCCGCGAGGTGGTCGAGCCTGCGGTCGACGAGCGCGCCGACGGGTCCGGCCAGCGAGCGCACCAGCGCGGGGTTGAGGGCCTTGATCAGCAGCCGCCGCAGCCGCGCGTGGGCCGTGTGGTCGCGGTTGATGACGATGCGCTGCAGATAGTCGTTGGCGGGGCCCTCTCCGATCGACAGCGCCTGGTACTGCTCGGGGTACTCGCGGCCGAGTCGCGTGTCCCGCAGCAGCGCGCTGACCTCGGCGTGCCGAGGGAACACCCACTGCCCGGGGCCGCCCCGGCAGACCGGGCCGTACGCCCGCAACTCCCGGTAGACGGGGTACGGATCCGCCGCGTCCTTGGCGTCGTCGAGTACGTAGCGAGGCATGTCCGTCCGCATTGGCACCTCCACTTCGCGGCCAATGTAGGCATGGCGGGGCAACGCCCGCTCCGTCGCCGAAGGTTGGCCGACAGGTTCGCCGCCCGGCCGCCGCCGCTCTGCCACTCTCGGAGTCGACCGAACGCGGAAGGTGGAGGTGGCAGACGCCGATGCGACGACTCCCGGCGAAGTTCGACTCCCGCGATCCGCGCGTCCTCGCGGACCCCTATCCGGTGTACGCGGAGCTCCGTTCGGAGGGGCGGCTGGCGCGCGGTTCCGCGGGGCAATGGGTCGTCTCGCACCACGCGGACGTGTTCCGGCTGCTGAAGGACCGCCGGCTCGGGCATCAGTACCCCGCGGAGTTCCACGAGTTCTCCAACGGCACCGGCCCGGCCAACGACTTCCTGCAGCGCATCGTCCTCGACCAGGACCCGCCGACGCACACGTTCTGGCGACGGGTCATGCAGCACTCCTTCAGCCCGTCGCTGATGCGCCGGCTCTACGACTACGTCGCGGGGCAGGTCGACAAGCTGATGAGCGAGGCCGTGGCGCGCGGCCGGATGGACGTCGTCGACGACCTCGCCTTCCCGCTGCCGGTGACGGTGGTGTGCGAACTGATCGGCATCCCCGAGGTCGACCGGGAGGCCGTACGTCCGTACGCCGTGGAGCTGGCCAAGGCGTTCGCGCTCTATGTGCCGCCCGAGGAGAGGGAGGGAGTGCACGCGGCCGTCAGCTGGCTCCGTGACTACATCAAGACCCTCATCGACGAGCACGCCCTGCGGCCGTCCGACGACCTCATCGGCAATCTCCTCGCCATGCAGCGCGAGACCCCGGAACTCGACATGGAGACGCTGATCGACAACGTCGTCTTTCTGTTCTTCGCGGGTTTCGAGACGACGACCAACCTGATCTCCACGATCTGGACGGCCCTGCTGGGCAACCCCGGTCAGTACCGACTGCTGCGTGCCAGGCCCGAGTTGGCGGCGAGCGCTGTGGAGGAGATGCTGCGCTACGACGCCCCGATCCAGGCGACGGCCCGCTACGTCAAGGAGCCGGTCGACATCGAGGGACGGACCGTCCGCCCGGGACGGATCCTCGTCCTGCTGCTCGGCGCGGCCAACCGCGACCCGGCACGCTTCGACCGGCCGGACGAGGTCGACATCGCCCGCGACCCCAATCCGCACGTCAGCTTCGGCGGCGGACCACACCACTGCCTGGGTGCCGCTCTGGCGCAGGTCGAGGGCCGCGCGGTCGTCGACTGGCTGGCGCATTCGGACGAAATGCCGCAGCTTGCGGGAGAGATCGTCAGACGGCCCAGCGTGTCGTTCCGTGGCTACCGGGAAATTCCCGTTTCCCTGCGTGGCGGATGAGAAACGCCGCAGGGGCGCATTCCCGGGTACGGGGATGCGCCCTTGCGACTCTAGGTGGAACGGGCCTTGGCTTCGGCCCACTCCAGGATGTATCCCCGGCCCCATACCGTGCGTATCTCAAGGCTGACGGGGGCGATCCGTTTTCGAAGACGCAGAATGTGCAGGTCCAATGCGTTGTTGGAGAACCCCACATTGATACCGGCGAGCGCCTCCTTTAATTCCATGCGAGGAACCACCTGGCGGAACTCGGCGAGGAAGCAGTGCATCATCGCCACTTGCGCATTCGAAATCGTCACCGACTCGTCCTCGTAGTACAGCACTCCGGTCGGGTCCAGTACGGGTACGGCCCCGACGGTGCGCCTTCTGAGCATCGAGACCCTGGCCTCGATGTCGCAGCGCGGAACCGGCGGACGGACCCAGTCCTCGCTGGGGGCGATGTCGGTCGGCGGGACGGCGCTCCCCTCGACGACGAGCAACGACGGCACCCCGGCTTCGCGTAAGCGTGTGCGCTCGTGCTTCTGGGCAGGCCAGCGCAGGAATACGACCCCTCGCGCACTCATCGCTGCCCCGTTCGGCCGGCACCTCCCCCTCCGGTCGTATGGAGTACCTGGTGCAGCAGCCAGCGAACAGTGGTCTTCGCTCTGCCAGGACAGAGTCCGGCCCGATTGCAGGACACTTTCCGAACGTAGAACATGTCACCCCCGCGACGGCATCTCAATGGCTTCATCCAGAGATTTGCTGGCCCACGAAAAGGATCCGTACATCTTCCGTACCGTGGAGAATTGCTCTACATGGCCGGCCCGACGAAAGGGGCCGGTCGCGCCGTTCTTGTCCATGACCGTTTCGTGATCTTCTGGACCGGTGCTTCGGTTGCTGTCCAGAAATATCGTCTCGGCCACCCGGTACACCGTATGTGGGGAGGTGCAGGTATGCAATGGACTTGTCAGGACTGTTGTTTTCAGCCCGATAAAGCGACTGCGCCCGTTCGTCAGTCGGTAGACGGAATGTCACCTTCCGCCGTCACTCCGCTCGCGGCGACCCGCTCGTGCGTTCTGCCGCGCAGCCTGCGCAGTTCACCGAACGGCAGGGACGCGCGATCCACCAGATACGCCACGCCCGAACTCCCGCCCGTCCCCGGGCTCCCTCCCAGCATCCGGCTCGTCAGGCCCACATGGCCCACCTTCCACCGCAGGAACCCGTTGCCCACGTGCAGGAGCCCCTCGACGAGCCGGTGCTCGGTGCCCGCCTCGGCGCCGGCCTCGACGATCTTGGCCACGGTGCCGCCGGTCCGCTCGACGCCCCGCTCGAACGCCGTGTAGAGCGTGCCGCTCCGGGAGGCGTTCCCGAGCATCCGCTCCAACTCGTGGAACTGTGCCGACTGGGCGCCGCTAGCCGAGCCCAGGAACTGCCGGAACTGTGCGAAGTCCTCCACGTCCAACTGCTCCAGCACGACCAGCTGTTCGTGGAGCAGCCGCAGCAGCCCGCCCACCCGGTAGAGCAGGTCGACCGCCCGCTCCAGGTCGGCGGGGCGCATCGTCGAGAACGCCCCCACGACGGCCGACAGGTCCGCCAGGATCTGCTTGAGCCACAGCTCGCACGTCTGGTGACAGATGATGAAGAAGTGCTCGGACAGCGCCGTGTGACCGGTCTCCCCGACGCCCCCGCCGTCCCCGTGCGCGGTGAACGGACGTTGAAGCGCGAGCAGTTCGTCCACTCTGAGGTAGTCCTGATAGGAGACCTCGGCGGTCATGTGTTGCTTCCCTTCCTCTCGACCAGTGCCACGAGGCGCTCCACACCGGTGGCCAGTTGGTCGTGGTCGACGCAGAACGCCACCCGGACAAGCCGGCTGGCCATGCCTCCGGGGCGGAGCGGTCGCAGCGTCCCGTCCGCGGCGAACTCGGGGCGTGCCGAGAATCCGCTGCCCGGCACCACCGCGACGTCCTCGCTCTCCATCAGCTCGGCGGCGAACTCCTCGCCGGACAGGCCGCTGGCCGACACGTCGACCATCGCGTACCAGCCGCCGCCCGGGAGCGCCGGAAGGAGGCCGGCGTCCACCAGGGTCGGCAGCACGCTGTCCCGGTTGTTCCGCACGTACGCGTGGTTCCCGGCGAGCGCCTCCCGTGCCTGGAGCGCGCTCAGCCCGGCGTACTGGATGGGGGCGGACGGCGCGATGATGCTGGACTCCTGGACCATCCGCATCGCGCTGCACATCTCGGGACGGGCGACTGCGACGTAGCCGAGGCGGTACCCCGTCATCGCCAGCCCCTTGGAGAAGGTGAAGACGGTGCTGACCCGTCGCCGCGCCGGGGCCGTGTCGCGTTCCAGAGCGGCGATCGACACGTGCGGCGACTCGAAGGCGAAGTCCTCGTACGCCTCGTCGCTGATGATCTGCCATCCCCGCTCGGAGGCCAACTGATAGAGCGTCGCCTGCACTTCGGGCCGCAGCAGCGCACCGGCCGGGTTGGACGGCGAGTTCAGCAGAAGCACGCGGGTGTTCGCGGTGGAGACGCTGCGGATCGACTCCGGGTCGGGTGCGAGGGCGTCGTCCAGCCCGTAGAACACCGGCCGCAGTCCCGCCAGGAGCGCCTGCTGGAGATGCACCGGCCAGTGGATCTCCGGGAGCAGGATCTCCGCGCCCGGTTCGGCCATGCTCCGCATGAGGGAGACGAGGCCCTGGCACGAGCCCGGGGTGACGAAGAGGCGGTCAGGAGGGACGTCGATACCGTTGACGGTGTCGAGCTTCTCGCTGAGGGCCTCCCGCAGCTGGAGCAGCCCCTGCACGTCGATGTAGCGGGTCCGGCCGTCGAGCACTGCCTCCGCGAGGCTCCGCCCGACCGACTCGGGCGGGCCGAACGCGGGCTCGCCGACGTTCAGCTTGATCAGGGACGGAGCCCGGCGTTCCCGCTCGTTGGCCATCCGAAAGGACTCGTAGAGCCATGAAGTCGGTATCGAGGACGCCACCGGGAACACCGGATTCAGCTGCGCCATGATCGGGACTCCTCCTGTGCTTGAAGGGATGTCGTTCAGGCTGTTCTGCCGCCGTCCACCGGGATCAGGGACCCGGTGACCCAGGCGGCGCCCGTGGGGTCGAGCAGGTGGCACACCCAGGTGGCCACCTCGTCGGACTCGCCGAAGCGCCCCATCGGCGTGCCGGCGATGACGCCTTCGCGCAGCGCGTCGACGCCGTCCCCGGCGGCCTCCGTCCAGAGCTTGGTGTCCACCGGTCCGGGCAGCACCGCGTTGACCCGGACGTCGGGGGCCAGCTCCACGGCGAGGGAACGGGTGAGGGAGTTGAGCGCGGCCTTGCTCGCGCCGTAGTACGCGCGCCCGGGCATGGCGAGCGCGCCGCCGACCGAGGAGACGTTGACGACAGCCCCGCGACTGACGCGGAGTTGCGGAAGGGCGGCGCGGATCAGCGCGGCGGCGGCGACGACGTTGGTTTCGAGCATGCGGCCGAACTCCTCCGGGCCGGCCCGCTCCAGCGGCGCGAACCGGGCGTGCCCGGCGTTGTTGACCAGGGCGTCGATGCCGCCGAGCCTCTCGCAGGCGGCGGATACGACCGAGGCCGCTGCCCCCCGCTGCGTCACGTCGCAGACGTGGACGTGCACGCGCGAGCCGGAACTCTCGGCCACCCGCGCCAGCCTGCCCCGGTGCCGGCCCACCGCCAGGACCGTGGCGCCCAGCCCGGCGGCCTTGCGCACGATCGCCTCCCCGATGCCCGAGCCGCCGCCCGTGACGACGACGCGCTGCCCGGACCAGGGGACCGCCGCGCTCATGCCACCGGCCCCGGCAGTGCTACGGGCTGGTCGGCGCCGGGCCTGCCGAGGTGACCGTCCAGCAGGTCGGCGAGGAGTTCGCGGGGACGCTCGACGTGGTGGAAGTGCCCCCCGCCGCGCACCCGGACCACGAGGTTGCCCGTGGTGCGCGCCGCCCACCCGGCGCCGGCGTCCTCGGGGGCGAGCGGGTCGTCGGCGCCGAGATAGCACCGGATGTCGACCCCGACGGTTCCGGCGGGCGCGGCCGCGTACCGCTCGTGGGCGGTGATGTCGGCGCGGAGAGCGGGCAGCACCAGCTCACGCAGCTCGGGGTCGTCGGCCAGCAGCGGGTCGATGCCGCCCAGTTCCGTCACACGCCGCCAGAGCTGCGCGTCCGGAAGGCCCGCCTCCCCGCGCGGTGCCGCCGGGTCGCCGGGGGCGCGCGCGCCGCTGACGGCCAGCACGGCGGGCGGCGCTCCCGCGGACTCCAGCCTGCGCGCCGTCTCGTAGGCCACCATCGCCCCGAAGCTGTGACCGAAGAGCACTGTCCGTGCCGGATCCAGGCCGGCGAGCTCCGCGCTGATCGCCGCCGCCATCGCCCGCACGTCCGCCGCCGGTTCCTCCGATCCCCGGTCACCGTGTCCCGGGTACTGGACCGCCAGGAGTCCGACTGCGGCCGGACCGGCCTCGTTGAGTGCTCTCACGGGCTCCCGCCAGGGGACGAAACTGTCGGCCCAGCCGCCGGAATGAGGACAGCAGACGAGGAGGGTCCGGTTCCGGCGAGCTTTTTCCGCGGAGCCCGCACCGCGGGTCGCCCCGCGCTGCCGTGCAGCGACGCCGCGAGGCTCCAAGTGCCTCACCCACGTGCCCGCTTCCATGCCGGCCTCCGCTCCCTCGATGGCCCTCGACGATGGCATGTGTCAGGGACGGCCCAACGGAATCCTTCTCCTTTCATTCATCGCGCGCACCGCGGTCCACCACCCTTGCCAGGCTCCTGGGGTGGGCCCGTTCGAGCCGGAGGAGGATCGCGTGGTGCCGGAGAGAGCGACAGCCGGATCGGTTTCGCCGCTGGATCTGACCGATCCCGCCGCGATGGTGGAGAACGACCCGTACGTCTACTGGGAGTCGATGCGCGGCAGAGCCCCGGTCGCCTGGCACGAGTCACCGATCGGACCAGGATTCTGGTCGGTGGCCAGGCACGCCGACGTACTGGCCGCCTACAAGGACGCGGCGCGCCTGAGTTCCGCCCGTGGCACCGTCCTCGACGTGCTGCTGCGGGGAGGAGATTCGGCGGGCGGCCGGATGCTTGCCGTCATGGACCGGCCCCGCCACCGGGATCTGCGCCGCGTGCTGTTGCGTGCGTTCTCGCCCCGGCTGATCCGCCGGCTCGAGAAGCAGGTCATGGCCCGCGCCGACGCCCTGGTGGCCGACGTCGTGGGAGCCGGCTCCTTCGACTTCGCGGCCGCGGTCGCCGACGTGCTTCCGATCAACACCATCTGTGACCTGCTGGAGCTGCCCCAGTCCGACCGCCCGGACCTGCTGGCGTGGAACAAGCGCACCCTGTCCTTCCTCGACGACCGGGCCGACCCGGTCGACGCCCTGGAAGCCCGCAACGAGATCATCGACTACTTCGTCGACGTGGCCCGAGAGCGCCAGCGGCGGCCCGGCGACGACGTGATCAGCCTGCTCGCCGGCGCGCTCGTGGAGGGCGAGCGGCTTTCGGACGACGAGATCGCCCTGAACTGCTACAGCCTCATTCTCGGCGGCGAGGAGTCCACCCGTATGTCGCTCATCGGGGCGCTCGACGCCCTCGGCCGCCACGACGACCAGTGGCACCGCCTCACGGCAGGCTCCGCAGGGATCGATACCGCCGTCGAGGAGGTGCTGCGCTGGATCACGCCCGCGATGCACTTCGCCCGCACCGCGACCTGCGACCTGCGCATCGGCGGACAGCACATCCGCGCCGGGGACATCGTGAGCCTGTGGAACATCTCGGCCAACAACGACCCCGAGGTGTTCCACCAGCCGCGCACCTTCGACGTCGGCCGACACCCCAACCCGCACGTCGCCCTCGGCCACGGGCCGCACTTCTGCCTGGGCGCCTTCCTCGGCAGGCTTGAACTCACCGCCGTGCTGACCTCGCTCCTCCGCCGCGCGCGCACGATCGAGGTGCTTGCCCGACCGCGTCGCGTCTACAGCACCTTCCTCTACGGATACACGGGCCTGCAGCTCGCGCTCGGCTGACGGGCGCCGTCCACGGCTGACGGGCGACGCCCACGCTTGAGGGGACGCCCACGGCCGGTGGCGCGGGCGTACGCGGCCGCGCCCGCGCCACCGGAGCGGCAGCCGCTACGAGGCCTGGAGGTGCTTGCCCAGGTCGGCCATCGTCGGGCTCTCGATGATCGCGCGGACGGGCAGCGCCAGCCCCCACTCGTCCCGCACGCTGCGGGAGAGCTTGACGGCGAGGACGGAGTGACCGCCCCGGTCGAAGAAGTTCTCGTGCGCCCCGATCGCCGGGACTTGCAGCACCCGTGCCGCCAACTCGCACAGCGCGACGAGGCGTTCGTCCTCGTCGACGGGGCTGGGGGTTCCGGCGGGCTCATCGGATGCGGCCGCGCGGGCCCCCTCGGGAACCGGCCCCCGCGATACGCCGAGCCGTGCCAGGGCACGGCGGTCGACCTTGCCGTTGCTCGTCGTCGGCAGCGACTCCACCAGCACGATCTCCGTGGGCACCATGTGCGCGGGCAGCCTCCGCGCCAGCCGCCGCCGGAGACCTGCCTCCTCGGGGCTGCTGCCGCGGTGCGCCGCGACGTACGCCGTCATACGAGCCGAGTCGAGCGAGCCGCTCACCACCACCGCGCTGAGAGCCACTCCCGGGCAGGAGTCCAACGCCGCCTCGATCTCGCCCAGTTCGATGCGGTAGCCGTGCACCTTGACCTGCTGGTCCGCCCGGCCGGAGAAGAACAGCTCGCCGTCCGCCGCCCGGTGTCCGCGGTCGCCGGAGCGGTACATGCGCGCACCGGGCGCACCGAACGGGTCGGCGACGAACCGCTCGGCGGTCAGCCCCGGCCGGTTCAGATAGCCCAGAGCCTCGCCGGAGCCGACCAGGTACAACTCGCCCTCCTCACCGGGCGCGCAGGGGAGCAGATCGTCGTCGAGCACCCGCACCTCGTTGCCCGGCCAGGGGCGTCCGATGCTGATCGGGGCGTCGGGGTCCACCGGGCCGGCCATCGTGACTCCGACGGTCATCTCGGTCGGGCCGTAGCCGTTGTACATACGGCGGTTCGGCGCCCACGTGCGTACGAGCGCCGGCGTGCAGACGTCCCCCGTGGAAAGCAGCACGCCGCCGTCGAGGACGCCGGTGCTGTCCGTGAGGCTGAGGGCGACCGGAGGCAGCACGGCGTGGCTGATGCGCCGGTGCCGCAGAGTGCGGTGCAGGTCGTCGCCGGGCAGCACGTCCCGCTCGTCGGTGAGCACCAGGGTGGCCCCGGAGAGCAGCGCCAGGGTCATGTCCCAGAAGCCGGCGTCGAAGTTGAACGACGCCCACTGAAGCACCCGGTCCCCCGGTCCCGCACCGATCCACCGCCGCTGGGCCGCGACCAGATCCGCGATGCCCGCGTGGGGGACGACGACGCCTTTCGGCACCCCTGTCGAGCCGGAGGTGTAGATGACGTACATCGGATCGTCGGCCGTCAGCGGCCGGACACGCTCCTCGGGCGCGACCGGGTGGGACGCCTCGGCGGAGATCTTGCTCCGCACGCCCGGGTCGTCGAGGTCGAGGACCGGGACCGTGTCCGTGGGGGCGTCGTGCGGGCCGCTGCGCAGCAGACAGTCCAGCCCCGCGTCACTGACCGCGTGCTCGATCCAGGCGCGCGGATAGGTCGGATCAAGCGGTACGTAGGCGGCGCCGGCCGCGGCGACGGCGAGAGCCGCGACAGGCTGCCAGGCGCCACGGGCGAGGGAGAGCCCGACCATGGAACCGGCCGTGAGCCCGCGGGCGAGCAGCACTCTGGCCAGTCGGTGGACCCGCGCTTCGAGCTCCTCGTACGAGAGCACCTCGCCCCGGGCCTCGACCGCGATCTCGCGCGGGTGATCGGCGGCCACCCGCGCGAACTGCTCCGGCAGTGTGGGCAGTTCCGGGGGCGGGCCGGCCACGGCGCACACATCGGGCCAGACGCGCTCGACGAAAGCGCACGCCTCGGCTCGTGCGACCGGCCCGCGCTCGACGTGCCAACCGGCAGGAACCGGCTGCCCCTCGGGCCACAGCGAGCGCTGGCCGCGGTCGTTGCGCAGCACCGCGTATCCGGCCCCGTCGTACTCGAACGGACTCCCGCCCATCGCACACCTCCGAGATCCTCCGGTGCAGCCGCGCCTGCCGTCCCCCGCCGTCCGCTGTCGCAGCGCGGCGACAGATGACCGGCGGCGGCCTCCGACGCACTCGGCCCCCACGATGGCGCCTCGGCCGCACCTGTGTGAGCAGCGACGACAGGTTCGTGAAGGAGCAGCCGGGCGGTCCGGCCCGGGCCCGGAAGTCCTCGCACCTTTCTTTCATCGGCCCGAGGAACCGGGCGCCCGCATGACTACGTTGCGTCCGTGGCAGTCGAATCCCAGCCTTCCATCGGTCAGTCCCTGCTCTGGTTCCTCGACCGCTACCGCGGCGAGGAAGGAGCCCTCAACTGCCCGACCCTGTGCCGTATCCGGGGACCGCTCGAGGTGGCGCGGCTGCGCGCCGGCCTCGCCGAGGTCGTGGCGCGGCACGAGGCGCTGCGGACGACGTTCACCGGGGGAGGCCGCCGGCTCAGGGCGAGGGTCGCCGAAAGCGCCTCACCCCGGCTGCACACGGTCGACCTCTCCGGGGAGCCGGACCCGGAGTCGGCGGTCGGGGACGCCGTCAGCACCGAGCTCGGCACCCGTATCGACCCGACGGACAGCGGGGTGCGGCTCACACTGTGGCGGCTCGCCCCCGACCATCACGTGCTCTGCTTCAACATGCATCACATGGTCACCGACGCGTGGTCCTGCCGCGTGATCCTTCAGGATCTGTGCGCCGCGCTGGACCGGCCCGCGGACGAGCCCGTCCCCGAGGCGGCAACCCCCTACTCGGCCTTCGCGGCGGAACAGCGGGAGGCCCTGGCCTCCGGCACGGGGAAGCGGCTCACCTCGTTCTGGTCCGCGCAGCTGCGCGACCTGACGCTTCCACCGCTGCCGATGTCCCGCGCGACGCCCGGAGCGGCACGGCACACCGATCTCGTGCAGCACACGCTCGGTGCCGGCACCGTCAAAGCGCTCGAAGCCCTCGCGCGCAGCGAGCGAAGCACCCTGTTCGTCGCCCTGCTGACGGCCTATTACCAGGCACTGCAACAGGTCAGCGGCAGCAACGACCTGACCGTGGCCACGCTGTTCGCCAACCGCGCGCCGCAGTACCGCAACACCGTCGGCTTCCTGGCGAACATGGTGCTGCTGCGTGCCAGGCTGCGTCCCGGGGCGGACTTCGCCGCGCATCTGCGGGCCACCCACGCCACCGTGATGGACGCGTTCGTCCACCAGGCGATGCCGCTGCAGATGCTGCCGCTGAGGCTGAACGACAAGAGCCGGCGGCCGGACGATGTGGTCTTCCAGATGATGCCCGACCCCGTCTACACCACCCGGGCCGGCGGCCTGGACATCGAGGTTCTCGTCCCCGACGAGGTCGCGACGCGCTTCGAGCTGGAGCTCGTCGCAGTACCGAGCGAGGACACGGTCCGCATCCTGCTGTTCTTCAACCCCGACCGGTTCTCCTCCGAGTTCGTCCGCGAGCTTCTTTCCACGTACGTCGAGATCTGCACAGCTTCGGCCGGCAGCGCCGTGGAGCTGAAGGAAGGTTCCGCATGATCGAGCGAGAGATCGACCAGGGAGAGCGTCTGCAGGCTCCGCGGCTGGACGACATCCGCGTGGAAGTCGCCGCGAAGCTCGGCGTTCCGGCCACCGACGTCGGAGCCGACGAGGACCTCGTCGGCCTCGGCCTCGACTCCCTCGGCGTGATGACTCTGGCGACTGCCTGGCAGGCCGCCGGCGTGGACGTCACCTTCGGCGACCTGATCGAGGAGCCCACGATCACGGCGTGGGCGCGGCTCATGGGAGACGCCTCGTCCGCCGGGCAGGAGCCGGCGAAGCCCGCGGAGAGCGAGGCGTTCGGCCTGGCGCCCATGCAGCACGCCTACTGGTCCAGCCGCCAGCCGGGCATGCCGCTGCGCACCGGCTCGCACTTCTACTTCGAGTTCGACATCGATGAGGACATCGACCCCGGCCGGATGGACCGGGCGGTCCGGGCACTCCGCGAGCGCCACCCGATGCTGCGGACCCGGATCGACGGTGACGGAATCCAGCAGGTACACCCCGAAGTGCGGGGCCTGGACGAAGTGGTGGACCTGCGCGGACTGGACGCCGACGCGCGGGAGAGGCGACTGGGAGACATCCGGGCGCTGATGTCCCACCAGACGCTGCGCATCGAGGACGGGCGGGGCCTGGAAGCCCGGCTGGTCCTCATCGGCGAGAAGACCTGCCGGCTGCACCTGGACATCGACATGATCGTCTGCGATGCCGGTAGCTTCGGCATCGTCGTCTCCGACCTGGCACGCCTCTACACCGAGGACCGCGCCGGCGAGCAGCCGTTGGAGCTGCACTACCGCGACTACCTGCGGCTCGTCGAGCAGTCGGGCCGGCGCCGGGAACGCGACGTCGAGTACTGGCGCGCCCGCGCCGAGAGCCTGCCGGGGGCGCCCGCGCTTCCCCTGGCCACGGCACCCGAGCGGCTCGACGAGGTCGAGTCGGTGCGGCGCCACACCTGGCTGCCTCCGGACGTCTACGAGCGGCTGGCCCGGCACGCCCGCGGCCACCGTGTGACGACCTCCATGGCGCTGGCCACGGCGTACGCGGATGTGCTGGCGGCCTGGAGCGAGAGCCCGCACTTCCTGCTCAACCTCCCCGTGCTCAACCGGCTCCCCGTCCACCCGGACGCCGCCCGCCTGGTCGGCGACTTCACGGACCTGCTGCTGCTGGAGGTCCGCCCCGATGCCACCCGGACGTTCCTCGACCGTGCCCGTGGCGTGCAGGAGCAGTACCGGCGGGACGCCGCGCACTCCAGCTACGGCGGCACCTCCGTCCTGCGGGACCTGGCGGCCACGAAGGCCGGTCTCATCAACCGTTCCGGAGCCGTGTTCACCAGCGCCCTCAGCCAGGGCGAGCTTTTCGACCCGGCGGCGCGTGCGCTGCTCGGCCAGCCGAGCTGGATGAGCTCGCAGACTCCGGGCGTCTGGATCGACGTGCAACTGGTCGAGCAGGACGGCGGCATGCTGATCAACTGGGAGACGGCCGAGAACCTCTTCTGCGAGGGCGTACCGGCCGCCATGTTCGACGCGTTCGTCGCACGCGTGCGCCTGCTCGCCGACGACGCCGACGCCTGGTCGCAGCCGCTGCCCGTGGGGTTGCCGGTGGGGCAGGCGGTGGTGCGGGCTGAGGTGAATGCGACGGAGGTGGGGTTCGAGCCGTGGTTGTTGCATGTGCCGGTGTTTGAGCGTGCGGTGGAGTCGCCGGGGCGGGTGGCGGTGCGTTCGTCTGCGGGTGAGGTGGTCACGTACGGGGAGTTGGCGGATCGTGCGTTGGCGGTGGCGGGGTGTTTGCGGTCTGCGGGGGTGGGCCGGGGGGATCCGGTTGCGGTGTGTGTGCCGAAGGGTCCTGGTCAGGTTGTTGCGGTGTTGGGGGTGTTGGCGGCCGGTGGGTGTTATGTGCCGGTGGGGGTGGATCAGCCTCGGGCGCGGCGTGATCGGATTCTGAGGGCTGCGGGTGCGCGGCATGTGCTGGTGGGGGAGGGTTCCGGGTCTGCCGAATTCTCTGTCTCTGCTGGGTCTTCTGGTTCTTCTGGGTCTGCTGGTTTCTCTGAGTCCGCTGATTCTTCTGCTGGTTCCTCTGGTTCCTCTGGTTCCTCTGGTTCCTCTGGTTCCTCTGGTTTGTCTGGGTCTTGTGGGTCTGGTGGTTGGCCGGTTGGTGTGGAGGTTGTGGGTTTGGGGGTGGCGGTGGGGGCTGTGCCGTTGGCGGAGCCTGTTGTGCCGTCGGTCGGGGATTTGGCGTATGTGATTTTCACGTCGGGTTCGACGGGTGAGCCGAAGGGTGTGGAGATTTCGCATGCTGCGGCGTCGAACACGATCAGTGCGGTGAATGCGCGGTTCGGGGTGGGGTCCGGGGATTGTGTGCTGGCGGTTTCGGCGTTGGATTTCGATCTGTCGGTGTATGACGTTTTCGGGTTGCTGTCGGTGGGTGGGCAGGTTGTCACTGTTGCTGAGGGGGAGCGGCGGGAGGCTGCGGTGTGGGCGCGGTTGGTGCGTGCTCATGGGGTGACGGTGTGGAATACGGTGCCGGCGTTGTTGGACATGGTGTTGACGGCTGCGGATTCGGTGGCGTTGCCGAGTTTGCTGGTGGTGTTGGTGTCGGGGGACTGGGTCGGTCTGGATTTGAAAGACCGTTTGGCGGGGGTGTCGTCGCGGGCGCGGTTGGTGGCGTTGGGTGGTGCGACGGAGGCGGCGATCTGGTCGAACGCGTTTGAGGTGGAGCGGGTTGATCCGGAGTGGGTGTCGATTCCGTATGGTCTGCCGTTGCCGAATCAGTGTTATCGGGTGGTGGATGGTCAGGGTCGGGACCGGCCGGACTGGGTTCCGGGTGAGTTGTGGATCGGCGGGGACGGGGTGGCCCGTGGTTATCGCAATGATCCGGAGCGTACGGCGAAGTGTTTTCCGGTGGTTGAGGGTCGGCGTTGGTATCGGACGGGGGATCAGGGGCGTTATCACCCTGATGGGATTCTGGAGTTCCTCGGCCGTACCGATCACCAGGTGAAGATCCGCGGCCACCGCATCGAACTCGGCGAA
>NZ_FMHI01000023.1 GCF_900090145.1 Streptomyces sp. WMMB 322 | reverse complement strand
TAATCCACCCCCGAAAGGGCTTCATCGTTCGACTTGCATGTGTTAAGCACGCCGCCAGCGTTCGTCCTGAGCCAGGATCAAACTCTCCGTGAATGCATCAAAAACACCACGAAAGAGCGGCACAACCAGGAGGAATAATCCCGGCGTGCACAGCATCCTCGCTGTCAATCAAAGAAATCCCACGCCTCCACAAACAAACCCGTGGAGAAACGAGGGTATCAACATATCTGGCGTTGACTTTTGGCACGCTGTTGAGTTCTCAAAGAACGGACGCTTCCATCACAACCCTCACAGGCCGCTCCGGGCGCTTCCCTCTCGGTAAACCCGACACTATCAAAGTCCTTGCCCTGCAATCGAATTGGGGCTGTCCGCCGAGCAGTCGGGCTCTCGGCCGCCCCCGAACAGTACCGGGCAGTAGAGGTGGAGGCAAACCGCTTTCGCGGCAGGAGCCAGACTGCGGGAGGGAAGGCACACGCCACGCCCTCCCGCTCGCGCTGAGGCGGCGGTTTCGATGACTTACGCTGCTCAACGAGGCGCCGTCCAGGTCAGCTCGGGGACGGCGGACGTTCCGTTCCCTCATCGGGAGGCACCATGACCACCGTCACGTCCCCGCTGACCGGAGTCGCCGTCGGACTCTCGGCGGTGCCCGACCCTGTTTTCTCCGCGGCGATGGTCGGTCCTGGTACCGCGGTGGACCCGGTGCGACAGCGCATCGAGGCCGTCTCCCCCGTCGAGGGGATCATCGTCTCGCTCCACCCTCACGCGTTCGTCGTCGTCGACGCGGACGGTCACGGTCTGCTGACTCATCTCGGGATCGACACCGTTCAGCTGAACGGAGAGGGCTTCGAACTCCTGGCAGCCAAGGGCGACACAGTGGAGCGCGGTCAGCCGCTCGTGCGATGGGATCCGTCCGCCATCGAGCAGGCGGGGAAGTCGCCCATCTCCCCGGTGATCGCTCTCGAGGCCGCTTCGGACTCACTCGCGGCCGTCCTCGAAGAGGGTGTGGTCGACACCGGCACCACGCTCTTCAAGTGGAAGTGACGCCGCACGAGTTCCCGCGCAGAGCATCTGGTGCCCACGACGTAGGGCGGCGCCGGGCCACCGCAGCAACCGGAGATGAGTGAGATGGACACAACCCTGCGAGGCGTCGGCGTGAGCCACGGAGTGGCGATCGGCGAAGTACGGCACATGGGCACGGCCGTCATGGAGCCGCCCGCCCGCCAGATCTCCGAATCCGAGGCACCGCGGGAACAACAGCGGGCACGGCGTTCCGTAGAGGCTGTGGCCAATGACCTCATCGCCCGCGGGAATCTGGCGGGCGGCGAGGCACAGGCGGTGCTGGAGGCGCAGGCCATGATGGCCCAGGACCCCGAACTGCTGGCCGACGTGGAACGCCGCGTCGCCGTGGGGAGCACGGCGGAACGTGCCGTCTACGACGCCTTCGCCTCCTACCGGGCACTTCTGGCCGGCGCCGGCGAGTACCTCGCCGGGCGCGTGGCGGATCTGGACGACGTGCGGAACCGCATCGTCGCGCGCCTGATGGGTGTACCGATGCCCGGTGTGCCCGACAGCGACAGGCCGTTCGTTCTCGTCGCCCGTGACCTCGCTCCCGCAGACACCGCGCTGCTGGATCCGGCACTCGTACTCGGCTTCGTCACGGAGGAGGGCGGGCCGACCAGCCACAGTGCCATTCTCGCCCGGGCTCTGGGAGTACCGGCCGTCGTGGCGCTGGGGGGTGCGTGCGAGGTGGCTGAGGGGACTGTGATCGCGGTCGACGGCAGCTCCGGGACCGTGCGCGTCTCCCCCAGTGAGGCCGAACAGGCCCGGCTGGCCCGGGAAGCCGAGGAGCGGAAGGCTGCGCTGGACGCGGCGAAGGGCCCCGGTGCGACGTCCGACGGGCACAAGGTGCCGCTGCTGGCGAACATCGGCGGACCCGCCGACGTGAGCGCGGCGGTCGAGGCCGGGGCGGAGGGAGTCGGGCTGTTCCGTACCGAGTTCCTCTTCCTCGACGACAGTACGAGGGCGCCCTCCGAGGAGAAGCAGGCCACGGTATACAGGCAGGTGTTCGAGGCATTCCCCGAGGGGCGCGTCGTCGTACGTGTTCTGGATGCCGGGGCCGACAAGCCGCTGGACTTCCTCACTCCCGGCGAGGAACCCAACCCGGCGCTCGGTGTCCGTGGTCTGCGTACGCTGCTCGACCACCCCGAGGTGCTCCAGGGGCAGCTCGCGGCGCTTGCCAAGGCGGCGGAGGGATTGCCCCTCTCTCTCGAGGTGATGGCTCCCATGGTGGCCGACCGCGCCGACGCCAGGGCCTTCGCCTCGGCCTGCCGGGAGGCGGGCCTCGCGGCCAAGTGCGGGGTGATGGTGGAGGTGCCCTCGGCGGCGCTGCGTGCCCGGTCGGTGCTGAAGGAGGTCGAGTTCCTCTCGCTGGGTACGAACGATCTCGCGCAGTACACCTTCGCGGCGGACCGTCAGGTGGGCGCGGTCTCCCGGTTGCAGGACCCTTGGCAGCCGGCGCTGCTGGACCTGGTCGCGCTCGCCACCGAGGCCGCGGCCGCGGAGGGGAAGAGCTGCGGCGTGTGCGGCGAGGCGGCTGCGGATCCGCTGCTGGCCTGTGTGCTGACGGGCCTGGGCGTGACCAGCCTGTCGATGGGTGCCGCCTCCATTCCGTATGTGCGGGCCACCCTCGCGAAGCACACGCTGGCGCAGTGCGAACGCGCGGGCGCCGCCGCGCGGGCCGCCGACAGCGCACACGATTCGCGCATCGCGGCCCAGGCGGTGCTCTCCGGCGAGTGAGCCGGACGACTGGCGTGGCCTGCGGCCCGGCGCCGTCACCTCCGGGAGAGCACCGGCGAACACCTGCCGCGGTGCATGCGCCGCCGGGCGGGACCGCACATTCCTGGTTCCGTCAACAGGTCCGGTCAGCAGTGCAGTTCACCTCCCGGGTGCGGAAGGGCATGACCAGGGGCGTACTCGACGCCGGGCTCGGGGGCAACGGGTTCCCGGGTGGCCGGGTCCGTGCAGTACGCGGCGAAGACCTCGGCGGCGCTCAGCGGCCGGAGCCAGCAGACGGAGGCCTCGAGCCGCCAGCCGCGCACCACGTCTCGCGGTGTCTGCTCGTCACCGCCGGTGCGGGAGACGGCGGTTGGCGCGCGGCCGGCTGCCGCGCGCGAGCCGCCCGTTTCCGTACGCAGCACGAGGCCTCCGTCGCTGCCGGTGGCGATGCCTGCGGCGAGGGCGGTGGTCAGTGCGAGCACCGCGGACTCGTGGGCGTCGAGGGCGCCTTCGGCGTCGCGCCGCACATCCAGTGCGGTGACGAGGGGCGAGCCCGGGACCGCGACGCTGGCCACCAGGTGGTGAACCCCGCAGCCCGCGGCTTCGAGCACCGCGCCCACCGCCCGCGCGGCCCGGTCGAATGCCGCCCTTCCGATGTCGCTCCCGCACCGGCCGCACGATCCCGCCCGCGCCAGGATCTCCACCCCGGCCTGCCAGGTGAGACGACAGGCGTGTGCGTCACGGAGCTCGGACAGCAGGCGGCCCAGAGCCTGCCCTGCGTACGGGACAGTGGTGCCGGTCGTGGCGACTTCGGCGACGTAGCGGCTGCGGCTCGCCGCGCTGTCCGCGTCGAGCCGCTGCTCCTGGCAGAACAACTCGTAGTCGACCGCGTCGAACAGTGCGAGACGGGCGTGCACTTGGTCCGCCGTCAGCGAGCGAAGCAGCCCTTCCAGTTGGTGAAGATAGTTCCGGTGGTCGTCGAAGGCGAAGGTCCGGTAGCTGCGCATGCGGGCGAAGTGCGCCTCGTCGGCCACTACCGGGACGATGTGCGGTGCTTCGCGGCGCAGGATGCGGCGCCGGCCGCGCTTGTTGCTTCTTGTGTGTGCCATGGACTCCCCCTCGGACCATACGGATCACTTGGTCACTCAGCGTAATCAGGGGGTCTGACAGTGGCGCGCCGGCGCCGCCCGCCCGGGTCGGGCCGGTCAGCTCTCGCGCTCCCGGGCCAGCCGTTCGTAGAAGCGGAGCAGTTCGACGTCGTCGACGGAGCCGGGGTTGACGGCCTTGTCGAGGCGGGCGCCCTGAAGGAGTCGCTTGACGGGGACTTCGAGACGCTTTCCGGTCAGGGTGTGCGGTACGCCGTCGATCTGAATGATCTCGTCGGGCACGTGGCGCGGCGAGAGCCCTTCGCGGATGGTGCGCTTGATGCGGTCACGCAGCGCATCGTCGAGCGCGGCTCCCTCGCTGAGATGGACGAAGAGCGGCATCCAGTAACCGCCGTCGGGCTTTTCGACTCCGATCACGAGGGACTCACGGATCTCCGGCAGGCGCTCGACGGCCTCGTAGATGTCGGCCGATCCCATGCGGACACCTTGCCGGTTGAGCGTGGAGTCCGAACGGCCGTGGATGACGACGGTGTTGCGTCCGGTGAGCGTGATCCAGTCGCCGTGCCGCCAGACGCCGGGGAACATCTCGAAGTAGCTCTCCCGGTAGCGCGTCCCGTCGGGGTCGTTCCAGAAGCGGATGGGCATGGAAGGCATGGGACGTGTGACGACGAGCTCGCCGACCTCGTCGGTCAGCGGCTTGCCCTGCGGGTCCCACGACTGCAGGTCGGTTGCGAGGGAGGGGGCCTGCAGCTCACCCGTGTGCACGGGGAGTGTGGGGACGGCGCCGGCGAAGCAGCTGCACACGTCGGTGCCGCCGCTGACCGAGGCGATCCACATGTCGTCGGAGACCTCGTCGTGGATCCAGCGGAAGCCGTCGGGCGGCAGGGGCGAGCCGGTGGTGGCGACGCACTTGACGCGGGAGAGATCCAGATCGCGGCCCGGATGGATGCCGGCCTTGCGGCATCCCATGATGTACGCCGCCGACGTGCCGAAGAAGGTCGTGCCCGTGCGGGCGGCCACGTTCCACTGGGCGTTCATGTCCGGGTGTCCGGGGCTGCCGTCGTACGTGACGACGGTGGAGCCGGTCAGCAGCCCGGAGATGAGGAAGTTCCACATCATCCAGCCCGTGGAGGTGTACCAGAAGAAGCGGTCACCGGGACCTGTGTCGCAGTGCAGTCCGAGCTGCTTGAGGTGTTCCAGGAGAATGCCGCCCTGGGACTGCACGATGGCCTTGGGCAGCCCGGTCGTTCCGGAGGAGTACAGGACCCACAGCGGATGCGCGAAGGGCACCTGCTCGAAGACGGGCTCGATGTCCGCCGAGCCGGTGAGCGCGGACCATTCGAGCGCCCCCTCGGGCGCGGGAGTGCCCAGCAGGGGGATGTGAACGACTGCGCGCAGACTGGGCAGTTCGCCGCGCAGCTCGGCCACGGTCCCCCGGCGGTCGTGTTCCTTGCCGCCGTAGCGGTACCCGTCCACCGTGAACAGCACGGCCGGCTCGACCTGCTGGAAGCGGTCCAGCACGCTGCGGGCTCCGAAGTCGGGCGCGCACGAGGTCCACACCGCGCCGACGGCGGCGGTCGCGAGCAGGGCCACCACCGCCTCGGGGATGTTGGGCAGGTAACCGCTGACGCGGTCGCCGGGGCCCACTCCCATACGGCGCAGCTCGGCGGAGAGGGAGCCCACCTGGCGCCGCAGTTCGCGCCAGGTGACGGGGCGGGGGTCGTGCTCCTCGTCGACGTGCAGCAGCGCCGGCTCGTCCACGCGTGCCGGGTCCTGCGCCGTACGCAGCGCGTGCTCCGCATAGTTGAGCTTCGCTCCGGGGAACCATTCGGCTCCGGGCATCGAGGAGTCGGCGAGAACCGTGTCGTACGGGGCGGAGAAGCGGACGTCGAACCACTCGGTGACCGCCTTCCAGAAAGCCGTCAGCTCCTCCACGGACCAGCGGTGCAGAGCGGCGTAGCTCGCCTCCGGGTCGCCGGGGACGGCGGGCGGCGCACCGTGGTGCTCGGCGGCCCAGGCCTGGAAGCGCGTGATCCTGGCGCCAGCCACTCGCTCCGCGTCCGGCTGCCAGAGGGGTTCCGGCGCGACGGGCTGCGGCTGCGGTGTGCTGTGCGCTGTGGTCATGGCGGCTCCCGGTCCGTTTGGGCTGGCGGCACGCCTGGCGGGCGTACGTGTGGCTGGTCAGGACGATGCCATGCGGTCATCGCTCACGCCAGGGCGCACACCACATGCCGTTCTCGCTGCGAATGTGGCGGGACCATGCTTCGACGGTGAGAGGCACGGGCGCACGCACCACACGTCGACGGGGTGTACGTGAAGGCGCAGGGGCGCACGGCACGAGCGGATGGTCCCTGGGTGAACTCCAGTTGAACGCCGCTGACTGCCGCCTCACCCCGCTGGCACCCTGAACAGCATGGATGGGCGTGGCCTGGTGGGGACGTTGAGGGCGGCGGGCGCGGCGTGGCGGGCGCGGCCGGGGCTCTCCTCATGGGGGCGCCGGCGTGCGGCGGCCGGCCGGGGCCAGTCGCACAGCGCCGAGCGGGCGCGTGTACCGGGTCCGGCGACCGGGGCGCTGGCACGGCCGGGGGGCGGGGTGATCCGGTTCGGGCGCTCGTCACTCTCGGTACAGGTGGCGGTGGGCGGAGCCGTCTTCCTCGGCTGGGACGGTGCGCAGCCGGGTCCGTCCTCGGCGCTGGCCGGGCCGGCTCCGGGGCCTGACACACGGGCGGTGCTGGAGCCCGACAAGGACGGCGGGTGGCGGGTGGTCTCCGAACGGCTCCTTGTGACCGTCTCCCGGCACGGCACCGTGGAGGTGCGTACTCCCGGCGGTGAACTGCTCCGCAGGGATCTGCCGCCGCGCTGGTGGGAGGCGGCCGCGGAGCCGGCGTCCGGTGCGCGGCAGCGAGTCGCCGGTGGCAACGGAAAGAGCGGCGAAACCAGCGGGAACGGGGGCGGAGCGGCTGCGGGTCCGGTGGCCGGCGAGGAAGCGGCCGAGGACGACGGGCCCGGGGCACCGCCGGGGCAGGGGCCGACACCGTCCCCGTCGGACGGCCGCTGGATGCAGCGCTCCCAAGTGGCCGCCGACGCCCGCTTCTTCGGGCTCGGCGGGCACGCGTGCGGGCCGCCGCTGCCGAACGGCTCCTATCGCCTTCGGGCATGGGACGGTGCCCGACCGGACGCGGACCGGGAGAGCGGCATGCCCCGCATCACCATGCCGGTGCAGCTGGTCGTGGCAGACGCCGGGACACACCTGGTCTTCCACGACAACCCGGGAGAGGGCCGGGTGACGGTCCGGGAAGGCGTGGAAGGCAGGGGGTCGGGTCACGACCGGCCCGGGCGCAGCGAGATCCGCATGGCCGGCGGGCCCTTGCGTTACTGGGTGATCGCGGGGCCGCCGGCTCGCGTGCTGCACAGCTGGGCCCGGCTGACGGGGGCTCCGGCGCTGCCGCCCGGCTGGGCGCTCGGCCATCAGTACGCGGGAGCCCATGGGGGGTCGGGCCGACGGGCACGGGATGCGGTCGCGGGCTACCGGGAACGTGAACTGCCTTTGCGTGCCTTGCGCTTGGAGGAGGACAGCAGCCCTCCCGGGCGCCGGCTCCTTTCGGGGGAGAGCGGGAGCCCGGCCGATCTGGCGTGCCTGGCAGCCGAGTTGAGGACCGACGGGGTGGAACTGGTGGCTCCGGGTGCGGCCGGTTCGGCGGTGACGGCCGCACCGGAGGCACCCGCCGAACCGGACTCACCGGACGCACCGGCGGTGAGTGAACCCCCCGACGCGGGCGAGGCGCCGGGGAACAGCGCCGGCACCGGCGCAGGCGTCCGAGGCGGCGCCCGCGCCGGCGGCGAGTTCACCCTCGCGTCCTCGGGCTGGGCGGGCATGCAGCGCGGCGGCGGCACCCGGGGCGGCGAGGTCCCCACCGGGTGGGAAGGGCTGCGCGCGTCGCTGTCCCTGGTCATAGGGCTGGGGCTGTGCGGTGTGCCGTATTCGGGCCCGGGGATCGGCGGATCGACCGGCACCCCGTCCGCTGAGCTGTATCTGCGGTGGTTCCAACTGGCCGCCTGGTACCCGCACTTCCACGCGTACGGCGTCAAGGGCAGCGGTCCGCGGCAGCCTTGGGCGTTCGGCAGCGAGGTACTGGAGGGCTGTGCGGCGGCGATGGCCGAACGGGAACGGCTGCGTCCCTACTTCACCACGCTGGCGCATGTCGCCCACCGCACGGGAGCACCGTATGTGCGCCCCCTGTGGTGGCAGCACCCTCGGGAGCGTCCGCTGCGGGAGTGCGGTGACGCCTTCCTGCTGGGTGACGCGCTGCTGGTGGCGCCCGTCTTGGAGGAGGGCACGCGACGACGTGCGGTGCGGCTGCCGTACGGACGGTGGTTCGAGACGGCCACGGGCGAGGTGCACGAAGGGCCGGGCGAGGTTCTGCTCGACGCACCGCTCTCGCGCATCCCCGTGCTCGCGCGGGCCGGCGCGGCGGTTCCGGTGACCGGAGCGGACGGGAGCCTGGAACTCGAGGTATGGACACCCGCACCGGGACGCCGCGGCAAGGGACTTGTCATCCGCGACTCGGGCGCAGGCGGCGCGGACCGCCCGGTGCCCGCCGAGCGGTTCACCGTCGTGCGGCGCGAGGACACCACGGTGGTGACCCGGGAAGACGGGGCTCCTGCGGGCTACCCGGTACGGGTGCGCGGCTGATAGACGATTGGCCATGGCAGCATTCAGAGGATCATTCAGCCGCACGGCTCTCACTGCCGCGCTGCTCTCCCTGGCGACTCTCGTGACCGCGGCGCCCTCGGCCACCGCAGCGACCGGCGGCCCTGCCGGTGCTGCAGGTTCCGGGAGGCACCAAGACCCGTCCGCTCCCGAGGAGTTCGTCGCGCTGCGCGACGTGGCTCCCTCCGTCATGCAGGAGATGCGCTACCGGACACGGCACAACTTCGTCGGCGACCGGGTGCACGGCTACCGGCAGGGCATGTGCATCGTCACCCGCGACACGGCGGAGGCGCTGAAGGCGGCGCAGCGCTCCGTCCTCAAAAAGGGCTATTCCCTGAAGGTGTACGACTGTTACCGCCCGCAGCGGGCGGTCGACCACTTCGTGGAATGGGCCAAGGACCTGGACGACGAGCGGATGAAGGACGAGTTCTATCCGCGCGTGGAGAAGGACCGCCTCTTCGAGGACGGGTACATTGCGGAGAAGTCGGGCCACAGCAGGGGCAGTACGGTCGATCTCACCCTCGTGCGGCTGCCTGCGCAGCCGACGCGTCCCTACCGGCCGGGCGAACCGCTGGTGCCCTGCTTCGCGCCCCAGGACGTGCGTTTTCCGGACAACTCCGTCGACATGGGCACCGGTTACGACTGCTTCGACACTCTCTCGCACACCGCCGACCCCCGCATCAAGGGCCGGCAGCGTGCCAACCGGATGCTGCTGAAGGACACCATGGCGAGGGCCGGGTTCACGAATCTCCCCGAGGAGTGGTGGCACTACACGCTCACCGAGGAGACCTTCCCCGACACCTTCTTCGACTTCCCTGTCTGGCGCCGGGCGCTCAACCCTCACTGAGGGCACGTCAGTCGGGCAGCCCAAGGTCCGGCTGCCCCGGTTGCGCTGCACCGACGCGGCGGACGGCGGCACGGCACCACCCACGTGGATCCCCTGCCGCCGTCCTGCCGTCGAGGACGGCACCGGCCCTGCGGCGGTTCTGCCCGGTGCAGGGCGTGCGCGCCTGTGATCGTCCGGTCACCGGTCCGTGACATGCGGGACGGCGGTGGAATCCTCGGTGCTCAGAACGGGTAGTGAGCGTGCCCGGCGGCCACGGTTACCCAACGGGTGTTGCTGAACGCCTCGATGCCCCAGCGGCCGCCGAACCGCCCGTATCCCGAGGCCTTGAAGCCGCCGAACGGCACCTGCGGTTCGTCCGCCACGGACTGGTCGCCCACGTGCACGATGCCGGTGCGTATGCGGCGCGCGACGGACAGGCCGTGCGTGCCGTTCTCCGTGATGATGCCGCACGTCAGGCCGTGTTCCGTGTCGTTGGCCAGGGCGACGGCCTCGTCGTCGTCGGTGAAGGTGGCGAGCGCGCAGAGCGGTCCGAACGCTTCGCCGTGGTACAGATCCATGCCCGGCGTGACACCGGTGAGCACGGTGGCCGGGTGCACGGCGTTCTCCGGCGCCCCTCCCCCGGTGAGCACTTCGGCACCCTTGCCGACGGCGTCCCGGACGAGTGCCGCCACGCGGTCCGCCGAGGCAGCGCTGACCATCGGGCCTATGACGGTGGTGGGTTCCTCCGGACCGCCGTGCGGCAGGGCTGCGACCTTCGCCGTGAACTTCCGGGTGAACTCCTCTGCCAGCGAGTCGTGCACGAGGATCCGGTCACCCGACATGCAGATCTGGCCGGCGTTCATGAACACCGCGAACGTCGCGGCGTCGACCGCGTAGTCCACGTCCGCGTCGTCGAGGACGATGACGGAGTTCTTGCCGCCCAACTCCAGTACGGCGGGCTTGAGATGCTGCGCAGCGAGATTGCCGATGAGACGTCCGACCCCGGTCGAACCGGTGAAGTTGACGGCGCGGACCGCGGGTTCGGCGATCAGCGCCTCGGCCACCTCGGCGGCGTCCTCGGGTGCGTTGCTGACGACGTTGAGCACACCGTCCGGCAGGCCGGCCTCCCGCAGGACGTCCGCCACGAAGTAGCCGCAGGACAGCGGAGCGTCCTCGCTGGGCTTGACGACGACGGTGTTCCCCGCGGCCAGCGGCGCGGCCACGGCGCGGGTGCCGAGGATCACCGGGGCGTTCCACGGCGCGAACGCGGCTACCACGCCCACGGGTTCGCGCACCGCGAGGCTCAGCGTCTCGCCGTCCTGCGCCGTGAGAACCTCGCCCCGGGGTGCGCTGACCGCGGCGGCCGCCTCGCGGAGCATGCCGGAGGCCAGCTGCACGTTGAACAGGGCCCAGGGCCGGCTCCCTCCGGCTTCCTGCGCCATGTACGTCGCGGCGTCCTCGGCCCGGGAGTCCAGGATGTCCGCGGCCCTGAGGAGAACGGCCCGGCGCTCGGAGGGCCCCGTGGCCGACCAGGCGGGGAACGCGGCGTCGGCGGCTGCGACCGCCCTGCGCACGTCCTCCGGACCGCCCGCGGCGACCGTGGCGTACACCTCGCCGGTGTACGGGTTGTGGTCCTGTGCCGTGCGTCCGGAGACGGCGGGAGTCTCCTGACCGCCGATGAGCAGGTCACGGTGGATGGTCATGGCGGGTCCTCCCGAGGTGAGTGCAGTCCGGGTGCGAGGTCTCACCGCCAGGGCACGGGCAACGGGGCCGCCGGGCACCGCGGACAAGACCATGTTCGCCAGACGAACTTCCGTTCATGGTCGCTGGCGGGAGTCTCCGGCTGACCTGCACCGGTGTCAACGGTGGTGCCCCCTCCGTCCCGCACCGTCCGGGCCCTCGGGGACGTCTCCCGGGTCCTTCGAGGGCGTCTCTCCCGCGTGCTGCGAGGGCGCTGGGACGACAGCGCCGGACCGCTCGGGGCCTCACGGGCCCCTCCGCGACAGCCGGGCCGGCTCGCTCCTGCGTCCCCCGGGCCTGCCGCGTCCGGCACCGGGCGGGCGTCCCTGCCGCCCTCGGCCCCTGGCTCGCGCCTCGTCGCGGCAGGGCGGAAGCGCCCGGCGGAACAGCCGCACAGCGTCCCGTGAGCGGCCCGGAATCCGGGGGAAATACGGAGCTGATCACTCCGACACGACGGCGATGTCGATGACCTCCACGCCCCCGCACGTCCATGATGTCAGTGCCCTTGACGGTCCCTCAGCTGCGATGAACACTGCCGACACGCTCGTCACGGAGACCGGGCGGGGTGGCGCGCCGGACCGTGATCAGCGGCCCTCTGCCCTGGCGCCGGCTCCGTGCCCGATCAGCACCATCCCGAAGGATCGTCCGGGGCGTCCGCCCCGCCAAGGGACAAGGGAGCCGTCATGAGCCAGTTCTCCAACACGGACATCTTCGCGGGCGAGGTCATCGGAACCGCGATTCTCATCCTGTTCGGAGCCGGTGTCTGTGCCGCCGTCAATCTCCGCTTCTCCAAAGCTGCCGCTTCCGGCTGGGTCGTCATCGCTTTCGGCTGGGGCTTCGGCGTGCTCGCCGGCGCCTACACGGCGCTGCCGCTCTCCGGCGGGCACATCAACCCCGCGGTGACCGTGGGGCTCGCCGTCGAGTCCGGCGAGTGGAGCAAGGTGCCGCTCTACATAGGCTCGCAGATGCTCGGGGCCATGATCGGCGCCGTCCTGGTGTGGGTGGCCTACTACGCACAGTTCGCCGCCAACGCCGATCCCGAGTTCGCCCAGGGAACGCTGGGCAACTTCTCGACCATCCCCGAGGTCCGCAACCCGGCCGCCAATCTCGCCACCGAGATAGTCGCCACCATCGCGCTGGTTCTGCCGATCCTCGCCTTCGGTGCGACCACGGCACTCGCCAGGACGGGCTCGCAGGTCCTCATCGTCTCGCTGCTCGTCGTCGGCATCGGGCTGTCACTCGGCGGCCCGACGGGGTACGCCATCAACCCCGCCCGTGACCTGGGGCCACGCATAGCCCACGCGCTGCTGCCGATCCCCAACAAGGGCGGGTCGGACTGGGGTTACTCCTGGGTTCCGGTCGCGGGACCGCTCGTCGGGGCCGTCATAGCCGCGGGCATCTTCAAACTCGCCTTCTGACCCCGGGCCCAAGACCCCGGGAGACTCGCCAGCACTCCGGTTCGGACAAGGGACGCGATCATGTCGGACAAGTTCGTCGCAGCGATCGACCAAGGCACCACGTCAAGCCGCTGCATCATCTTCAACCAGGACGGCGCCCCCGTAGCCGTCGACCAGCGCGAGCACCGCCAGATCTTCCCCAAGCCAGGCTGGGTGGAGCACGACGCCACCGAGATCTGGTCCAAGGTGCAGGCCGTGGTGGCCGGGGCCGTCGCCAAGGCCGGTCTGCGTGCGGACCAGCTGAGCGCGCTGGGCATCACCAACCAGCGCGAGACCACCGTCCTGTGGGAGCGGAAGACCGGGAAGCCGGTGCACAACGCCGTCGTCTGGCAGGACACCCGCACCGCCACGCTGTGCACCGAGCTGGGTGGCGCCGATGGGCAGGACCGTTTCCGCGACCGTACGGGCCTGCCCCTGGCCAGCTACTTCGCCGGCCCCAAGGTGGCCTGGCTGCTCGACAACGTGCCGGGACTGCGGCAGCGGGCCGAGGCCGGGGAGATCGCGTTCGGCACCATCGACTCCTGGCTGATCTGGAACCTCACGGGCGGCAAGGACGGCGGTGTGCACGTCACCGACGTCACCAACGCCGGGCGCACGATGCTGATGAACCTGGAGACGCTTCAGTGGGACCAGTCCATCCTCGACGCCATGAACGTGCCCGCGGCCGTGCTGCCGGAGATCAAGTCCTCGGCCGAGGTGTACGGCACCGCACACGGCCAGATCGCGGGCGTGCCGGTGGCCTCGGCGCTGGGTGACCAGCACGCGGCGCTGTTCGGGCAGACGTGCTACGACGTCGGCGAGGCCAAGAACACCTACGGAACCGGGTCCTTCCTGCTCCTGAACACCGGGCACCGGCCGGTGCCCAGCAAGAACGGCCTGCTGACGACGATGGCCTACCAGCTCGGCGGCGACGCCCCCACGTACTGCCTCGAGGGGTCCATCGCGATCACCGGTGCCCTCGTCCAGTGGTTCCGCGACCAGCTCGGCATCATCAAGGAGGCGGCGGAGATCGAGACGCTCGCCGCGAGCGTCGAGGACAACGGCGGCGCGTACATCGTCCCGGCCTTCTCGGGACTCTTCGCTCCGTACTGGCGTTCGGACGCACGCGGAGTCGTGGCGGGGCTGACCCGGTACGTCACCAAGGCGCACCTGGCGCGGGCGGTGCTGGAGGCGACCAGCTGGCAGACGCGTGAGGTCGTGGACGCGATGTACCAGGACTCCGGCGTCCACATCACGAGTCTGAAGGTCGACGGCGGTATGACGGCGAACAATCTGCTGATGCGGCATCAGGCGGACGTGCTCGGGGTGCCGGTGATCCGGCCGGTGGTCGCGGAGACGACCTGCCTCGGCGCGGCCTACGCCGCGGGACTGGCGACGGGAGTCTGGTCGGACCTCGACGAGCTGAGCAGCCACTGGAAGCGCGACGCCGAGTGGACCCCGCAGATGGACGAGGAGACGCGGGAGCGCGAGTACCACAACTGGCGCAAGGCGGTGCAGCGCAGCTTCGGCTGGGTGGAGGACGGCGAGTGACCGGCTGAGCGCGGCTCACGGCAGCCCGCAGCACGCGGCCGGGAGCGCCGCGGCGCGCAGGCGCCCCGTTCCCGTTCCGGTGGGTTCAGCGCACCGGGGCGGGGCGGGGCGCCGCCTGCTGTGCGGCGATGGCACGGCGCCTGGCGTGCTCGACGACCGAGACGAGAACGTCACGGACGGACTCGCGGCGCCGGGCGTCGCACACCAGCACCGGCACCTCCGCGTCGAGGTCGAGCGCCTCGCGGATGGCCTCGGGAGGGTAGATCTCCGCCCCGTCGAAGTGGTTGACGGCGACGGTGAAGGGGATTCTGCGCCGCTCGAAGTAGTCGATGCCGGCGAAACTGTCCTCCAGCCGCCGGGTGTCGACGAGGACGACGGCCCCCAGCGCGCCCTGCGCCAGCTCGTCCCACAGGAACCAGAACCGGTCCTGGCCGGGCGTGCCGAACAGGTAGAGCACCAGGGCCTCGTTGATGGTGATGCGGCCGAAGTCCATCGCGACGGTGGTGGTGGTCTTCGCCTCCACCCCGGCCGTGTCGTCCACCGGGCGTCCCGCCTCGGTGAGTGTCTCCTCCGTTCGCAGCGGCTTGATCTCGCTGACGGAGCCGACGAGGGTCGTCTTGCCGACGCCGAAGCCGCCGGCGACGAGCAGCTTCAGTGTCA
The DNA here is from genome assembly GCF_900090145.1 of Streptomyces sp. WMMB 322. Classification (GTDB taxonomy): domain Bacteria; phylum Actinomycetota; class Actinomycetes; order Streptomycetales; family Streptomycetaceae; genus Streptomyces. The sequence goes on along the minus strand of NZ_FMHI01000023.1, from coordinate 125,788 downwards.
CGGGTTCGGCCGGCGACGCCGCGGCGGCGCCTCGCTTAGAGCGCCCGAAGGCCATCGATTACCTCTCTGAGAATGCTTTCGTCCGGCAGTTCCGCCGGAGGGACGGGCCGGCTGACGCGGACCCAGTCCGCGTCGATGAGGTCCCCGATGAGAACGCGTACGACGCCGACGGGAAGGTCGAGTTCGGCGGCGAGTTCGGCGACGGACTGCGGAGCCCGGCGGCACTGGACGACGATGTCGACGTGTTCCGGGGCAAGTGAGTTGTCCGCGTACACGTCTGCGTTGTCGTGGGTGCTGCCGCCGGTCTCCTCGCCGGCCGCGCCCTCGTGATTCTCGTCGTCCTCGCCGCCGTTCTCCGGGGGCTTCGCGTCCCCTTCACCGTCCCGGCTCTGGGCGATCACGAGTGCGATGAGGTCGAGTCGTGCCTCCTCGGAGCTGCTGCGGGTGCGGCCGCGCGTCATGGCGTACGGCCGCACCACAGGCCCTGCGGCGTCGTCGAACCACCGGTCCGTCATCACTGTGTTCCGTTCAGATCCCGTCAGTTGCCACCGGCGTGGCTGGGCGGGCTCGACCGGGGTGCGGTGCCCAGGTGCACGCCGACCCGCTTGACCAGGAGAGTCATCTCGTAGGCGATCAGTCCGACGTCGGCGTCGGCGTCGGCGACCACGGCGAGACAACTGCCGTCGCCTGCTGCGGTGACGAAGAGGAACGCCTCCTCCAGTTCGACGACCGTCTGCCGCACACCACCCACGTCGAAGTGGCGGCCGACGCCCTTGGCGAGGCTGTGGAAGCCCGAGGCGACGGCGGCCAGGTGCTCGCCGTCCTCCCGCGTCAGGTCCTGGGACGCTCCGCGGGGCAGCCCGTCGCCGGAGAGTACGAGAGCCTTGCTGATGCTGCCGACACGCTGGACCAACTCATCGAGGAGCCAGTTGAGTTCACCGCTCCCAGAAGCGGTGTTCTCCGTGCCTTTCGGTGCGGTCATCGACCGTCCCCCTCCGGTGTCGTTCCCTGTGCTGACTCCGCCGCCTCGTCCCCCGATGCGCCGGCGTTCTGAAGGCGGCCGCGCTGCCAGCCGCGCTGGAGCGAGGCCATTCTGCTGCGTACCTCGTCCGCGTCGCGGTCCGCCAGATCCTCGGAGCGGCGGCTCTCGCCGCGCCCCGTCGTGTTTTCGGCCGAATCCTGCTTGAGCTGCGGCGCAAGGTTCGCCTGCCGGACCCTGCGGGGCAGGCCGGCGCCCGTGGCCGACGGTGCGGACGCGCCGGACTGCTCCGTACCGGCTCCCACTTCCGTGGGGCGCTCCGCACGGTCGCGGTGCGCGCGTCCCTCCGTGTGCTGCCCGGTCTCGTCCGTGCCCTGCCCGTCCTCCGGGTCCTGGCTGCCGACGGTACGCCCGTGGTCCGCGACCAGCACGGGGGTACGGGGGCGGCGCCGGGGCAGTGGTGCGAGCCCTCCCTTGCCGTCACCCTGGGGGGACTTGGGCCTCGAAGGACCGTCGGCCTCGTCCTTGGCCTGCTGGTGCTGCTCGAGGCCCGGCTTCGGCCCGCCCCGGTCGGGCGGGCCGGCGCTGTGCAAGGCGGTGGCGGCTGTGTCCGCGTCCTCCTTGCGTTTGCCGCGTCCCGGCTTCTCCTCCAACTGGCTGAGCGGAGCCTCCAGTTCGACTGCTCCGTCCAGGGCCGCACGCTGTCGCGGCGTCGGCGAGGAGCCGGCGCCCGAGGGGCCGCGGGTGAGGGCGTCGAGCCGGGTGCCGGAGACACCGTTGCCGGCCGGTGCCCGCTCGAGGCGGTCCTCGTCCTGGCCGGTGGTCTCGGTGAGGATCCGCCCGGGGACGAGGACGACGGCGGTGGTGCCGCCGTACGGCGAGGGCTGGAGCGAGACGCGTACGCCCTGGCGCTGTGCGAGCCGGGAGACCACGAACAGACCGAGGCGGTCGGTGTCGGAGAGTTCGAACTCCGGTGTCTCCGCGAGACGCAGGTTCGCCTCGAGGAGCGCGTCGGGGGCCATGCCCAGGCCACGGTCGTGGATCTCCAGGGTGTAGCCGTTCGCCACCCGTTCGCCGAGGACCTGCACCGCCGTGTGGGGCGGTGAGAAGACGGTGGCGTTCTCCAGGAGTTCGGCGATGAGGTGCGTGAGGTCGGCGACGGAGCCGCCGTCCACGGCGAGCCGCGGCAGACGCCGCACCTCGATCCGTTCGTAGTCCTCGACCTCGGCGACGGCGGCCCGCACGACGTCCATCAGCTGCACCGGCTTGCGCCACTGACGGGACGGTGCGGCACCGGAGAGGATGACCAGACCCTCCGCGTGACGGCGCATGCGGGTGGTGAGGTGGTCGAGGCGGAAGAGGTCGGCGAGTTCGTCGGAGTCCTCGGTGCGCCGCTCCATGTGGTCCAGCAGGCTCAGCTGACGGTGCAGCAGCACCTGGTTGCGGCGGGCGAGGTTCACGAACACCTCGGAGACGCCGCGGCGCATGTCGGCCTGCTTGACGGCAGCTTCGACGGCCGCACGCTGCAGGGTGTTCACCGCCTGGCCGACCTGACCGGACTCGTCCTGCGAGTACTCCAGCCTCGGCGCCTCCGTCTCGATGTCGATGGTCTCCCCCGCGGCGAGACGGCGCATGACGCTCGGCAACCGCACCCCCGCGGCCTCCTGGGCCTCCCTGCGCAGGGTGCGCAGATCCCGTACGAGGCCACGGCCGACCCGGAAGGAGATGATGACCGAGGCGACGACGGCCGCGGCACCGAGGAGACCGGCCGCGCCGGCCTGGATGAGCACCTTCGTCGCGTCGGGCTGCACGCGCCGCTCGTAGCGGTCGCGGGCCTCGAAGTTCATGCGCTCGAGGTCGGTGAGAACGGTGGAGGTCGCCGCCTGCCAGCGCTCCGCGTTGACGACTCCGTCGGTGGCCCGGCTTCCTGCCGCGATGACGGCGTCCTCGTAGCTGCGCAGTGTGCGGCCGTCGGTGCCGTTCCAGTAGGTCTCGAAGTTCTGGCGTTCCTCGGCGGGCAGTTCGGACAGCGTCGTCTGGTACGTCAGGCCCCGCTCGGCGATCCGGTCGGAGAAGGCGCGCCGGTCTCCCTTGGTCATCGTCCCGGAGGCGATCGCCGAGGCCATCAGCGCGTCCTCACGCGCAAGGTACTCACGGGCCCGCTCCAGACCGACGAGGGCGCGTCCCTGCTTGTCGAGGTCCACGTCGTCGAGGCCGCCGAGTGCGCTGAGGAAGTTGTAGCAGGGGTCGATGAGTTCGTTGTACGCCTGGAAGGCGCCGCCGCGTGTGAGCGTGTTCTCCCCGGCCTTGCGGACCTTCTCGAGGCTGTCGAGCTTGTCCAGCATCGCGTCGAGGCGCTGGTGCGCGTCGCCCGTGAGGTTCGAACGCATCCCGGGGGAACGGGCGTTGTCGCGCAGCTTCTCGATCTGGACGTCCGTGTCCTTCTGCTGCTGCTTCAGCTGGGTGAGCGCCTCGGAGCCGCGCGGGTCGGCGAGGTAGACCATGACCTGCCGACGCTCGCGCTGGAGCGCCTGCGCCGCGTCCTGCGCCGGATCGCCCACCTTGTCCACGGTGTTGACCACGTTGAGCAGCTGCTGCGCCTGCCGGCCGGTGACGTACGTGGCGAAGGCCCATATGGACACCAGAGACAGCAGCGGCACCAGCAGCAGCACCACGATCTTCCGGCGGATAGACCTCCCGCGCAAGCGCATGGCCTCCCCTAGTCAACCCCCGTCGCACGGGGGCGAGTTCCGACAGCAAACGGCGTTGAGCCTACTACTGACGCAGGACCGAGTCGTAGGTGTGTCCGAGCGGGAAAACCAGCCGTCCAGGCTGCCTCATCCTGAGATGTCCGGTGATGCCCTACACGTGTCCTTGGATTGTGGCGCAAGCCACTGACGTGGAAACGTGTGACGTGTGGGGGATATTGAGGGGGGAGTGAAAGGCTCATGTACGCGAAGCCCAGACTGCCGGATTCCGTACGTTCTGCGGCAGTGCGGGCGCTCGTGATCGTAGCGGTGACGCTTGTCCAGTTGATGGTGGCGGTGCTGTGCTCGCTCGCGCAGGTGTGGCTGGCCTTCCCCATGGTGATCTCCACCGTGGTGAGCACCGTCGTGGCGACGTGGGCGGTCCTGGATGTGTGGGTGACCCGCCAGGTGTGGCGGCAGCGTCACGGCGTGTTCTCCGAACCCAGCAGTGTGGCCCGCCGGCGGGCGGTGGAGAAGGCCAGAGAGCGGACGAGGCAGGGGGCGCACAGCGACGGCCGGGGCCGGGAACCGCGCACGCGGACAGGCGGGAGCGTGGACGGCGACCGGCGGTGAGTTCCAGCAGGCCGCAGCCCGACGGGGACTGATTCCGGACATCTTCGGCGCCGTCGGACCGTTTCCCGGACGGGGCTTCCGCGCGGCGCCGGCCCGTGGAGGAGGCCGGCGCCGGTGCTGCACGGGCGGTCACGGCTCCCGGCGCGGGCCTTCGGCCTGTGCCGGGACGCGAGGCTGCCGGCTGTCGCCGTCGGGCCGGCGGAACATGCGCGTCGCGGTGATCTCCCCCTGGACGGGCTCCTCCTCGGGGTCCTGCTGCGGCAGTCCGGGGCGCAGATGCTCCTCGACGCTGATGTACTTCAGCCCCGCCCGCAGGTCCGCGTCGTTTCGCAAGCGGATCACGAGGGGGAACTCGGCCAGGGCCGTGGTGTCGAACAGCCCCGTGGTGTACAGCAGTTGGACGCCGAGCGCGTCGGCGACGGCACGCTGCAGCTCCAGGAGATAGGTGGCGTTGGCGCGGCCGATGGGGTTGTCGAGGAACAGCGTCCCGGCGTGCCGGTTCCTCTCGTGGCCGCGGTCGTTGCCGCGCAGGGCCGCCATGGTGCAGTAGAGCGCGATGGCGGCCGTCAGCAGCTGACCGCCGGAGAAGACGTCTCCCATCTGGCCGACCGGCACCCGCTCCGCGCGCAGCACCGCGTCCGGCTTGAGGATCTCGACGGACACCCCGCGCGGCTCCAGGGCGGCGTGAACTCCGCGCAGCAGCAGGGACATTCCGTCCCGCCGCAGGTCGGAGTTCTTCGCAACGGCGGTACGGGTCGCCTCGTCGATGACGTCGCCGAGCCGCTCGGAGAGAACGGCCTGGTCGGGGTCGTCGAAGCGGATGCGCAGGAACTCCTGGCCCGACCACTCCCCCAGCCCCTCCGGCAGCCGGGAGAGGCGCTGGGCGGAGCGCAGCGTCGCAAGTGACGACTCCACGAGGCCGCGCAGCCGGTCGACGATGCTGTCGCGGTTGCGCTCCAGCTGCTCCAGTTCGTCACCGAGCACGCGCAGCCGCGGGGCGAAGGCCTCGGCCCAGGCGGAGGCGTGGTCGGGGAGCGCGGAGGCGGGCAGTTCGCGGATCTGCTGCCGGGCCGGCGTGCGGACCTGCTCGTACCGTGAGGAGTTGGCGTGCCGCACGAGCACGTCGGACGCCTCACGCACCGCCTGCTCGGCGGCCGACAGGTCGGCGGCACAGCCGCGCAGGGAGCGGCGCGCCTCTGCGGCGGCCTGGCGTGCCTCGGCGGGTGAGCCGGGGAAGGGCTCGGGGGTCTCGCCGGTCTCCGCGGCCTGCTGCGGGTCGCGGAGCAGGTCGCGCAGGAGTGCCGCGGTCTCGTCGAATCCGTCCGCGGCCTCCTGGGCGGCACGGTGCGCCCGCACGAGAGCAGCGTGCGCACTGCGGGCCTCGTCCAACTCGTCGCTGTGCGCAGCCAGTTCGGCGTTGGCGGTGCGCAGCAGGTGCTGGGCCTCCTCGACGTCCGCGGGCTCCGTGCCCGCGGGGAGATCCGTGTGGCACCCGCCGTGCTCCGGGGCCAGCCGCTCCGCCTCGCCGCGCAGCCTGCCCAGTTGTTCGCTCGCGGCAGCGGCCCGGGACTCCAGCATCTGCACCCGTGCCTCGGCGCGTGCCGCCGCGGCCTGGCGGGCGGGGCCGTCCGCACCGTCCGGGCCGTCCAGGTGTTGCGCGGCGCGGGTGCGCACCTTGTTGGTCAGCCGGTCCAGAGCGGCTCGGGCCGCGGATTCGTCGCTCTCCGCGTGGGCCTGCTCGGCGCGCAGGTCGGCGCCGACGCCGACCTTGTCGTACAGGCTGGAGGCCGACCTGTAGGCCTCGCGCAGTGCGGGCAGCGACGTGCCGTCGGGCGGCTGGAGGGTTTCGTCGATGTCGTCGGGGACGCCGGCGATCTGGGCCCGCTCGGCCCGCAACGCGCGTGCGGTGCGCCGGGCGTCGTCGGCGGCGCGCTGTGCGGCACGCCTGTCCTCGTCGCCGGCGCGTGCACGTGCCAGGCAGGTCTCCGCGCGTTCCTCCGCCTCCGCCGTCTCGTCGGCCAGGGCGCGCAGCCGGCTCAGGCGTCCGCCCCGCTCGCGCAGCCGCGAGGCGAGGCCCGCGAGAGCGTCGGCCCGGCGGCGTGCCTGCTGCGCCTGCTCCTGCCGCTCGTCGCGGACGCGCGCCGCGTCTGCGGCGGCCTCCTCCGCCTCCTCGTGCGCGGCCCGTGCGTGCGTGAGGTGTTCCCGGGCGTCCGCCGCCGCGTTGCGGGCCCCGTCCGCGGCCGCGGCCAGTTCCGCGAGGCGCCCGGGAGGGCATCCGGTGCGCCAGGAGGCGAGGCGGGCGGCGAGCGTGCGGTCCCGGGAGAGCCGGGCGGCGACGGCGCGGATCTCCTCGTCGCGGGCGAGTGCCCTGGTGCGCAGCTGGCGGCGCTCCTCGTCGGCGGCGTGCTCGTCGTGCATCGCCGGGTTCGGCGGGACGAGGAAGACGTCGTCGCGGCGCGCGGCGGAGCCGTCCCGGGGAACGGGCGCCAGCAGGGCCGCGGCCGTGCCCACGGCCACCGCGGAGCGCGGCAGCAACGCCGCGCCGGCGAGGACCTCCTGGGCCCGTGCGTGGCTGGCCGGGTCGGTGATGACGACGCCGTCGACGAGCTCCGGACGGGCGGCGAGCACGTCTGCGTGGTCGGCGGCGGCGACCGCCTGGGCGAGGTAGCGCCAGCCCGGCAGGGCCGGGATGCCGTGCTCGCCGAGGAATTCGACAGTCGCGGTGACATCCGGCGCGGGAGGCAGCAGGCCCCCGTCGCCGAGTGCGCCGAGCATGCGCGAGTCCTCGGCCGCGGCGGTCCGCAGCTCGAACAGCTGCCGTTCGCAGGCCGCGACGGCGTCGTCGAGCAGCTCCGTCAGCGACTCGCCCCCTGCGTCCAGCTCCTCGGCGGTCAGAGCGCCTGCGGTGCCGGGCACGCAGGCCCCCTCACCCTCCGGGGAGGGGCCCGCTGCCGCCGTCTCCTCACCGGCACTGCGCGGGGAGGGCACGGCGGGCGGTACGGGGTCCCCGTCGGAGCGCGCGCCCGGAGCGGCCTGCGTGCCGGCGTGCGTGGCGGCGTGCGGGAGGCCGAGGAGCTCGGCGAGGCGTTCCTCCGTGCCCAGGGCCTCGGCCACGCGCCGTTCCGCGGTGTGGGCCGCGGACGCCGCTTCCGCTGCGTCCTCGGCGCGGGCGGCGGCGAGTTCCGCGCGGGAGAGCCCCGCACCCGTCTCCTGGGCGCGCTCGGCGGCGCGGCGTGCGGCCTCGCGTGACTCCTCCCAGGCGGCGGTGAGGCTCTGCGCGGCGTCCTCGGCGGCCAGTGCGGCGGCGGCAGGGTCCGCCTCGCCGTCGCCCTCCTCGCCCGCATCGAGCCAGCCGGCGCGCACGGCCTCCTGGGTCTCCTGCTCCACCTCGGCGAGGCGCTGGCGCAGGTGGCCGGTCTCGCTGCGGGCGCGCTGGGCCTCGGTTGCAGCCGCCGTCGCGTCGCTGTGTGCGGCCTCCGAGGCGGCCTGGAGCCGTGCCGAGCGTTCCTCCTCCTCGGCGGCGGTGCACTCCGCCCTCTCCGCGGCGGCGTGAAGGGCCCTGACGAGACCGGCGGCGGCCGTGGCGCGGGCCGCGAGGGCGGGTGCCGCGTCCCGCTCGGCCTCGCGGATCGCGTCGGAGAGGCGGGCGGCGCGGTCGGCGGCGGTGCGGTGGGCCAGCACCGTCTCGGCGGCCTGCCAGGCCGAGTGCGCGGTTCGGGCCTCGCTGAGTTCGCGGCGCTGTGCCGAGGCGGCCTTCTCCGCGCTCTCCAGCGCAAACGAGGCGTGTCTGTAGGCGAGTTCGGCAGCGACGAGGGACGAGCGGGCGTGCGTGTCGGCGGCGCGGGTGACGCTCTCCTCCGCCTCGGCGACCTGGCCGGCGAGTCCGGTGCCGCGGCTGCGCTCCGCGCTGCCGCGTGCCGCGAGGCGGTGCACCAGGGTCCGGGCGCGGACTTCGGCGGCGGCGTGGATGTCGCGGGCCCGCCGGCGCTGCTCCGCGGATTCCGCGATGCGGCGCAGCAGGTCCAGGGAGCCGGCGGTGAAGTCGCGTTCGGCGGTGAGTTCGCTGCGGCGGCCGAGCTTGTGGGCGAACCCGTGGACCAGGTCCGCGAGTCCGTCGGTGTCGCGGGTGTCGGTGACGGCGCGCAGCAGCAGGTCGGTGAAGTCCGAGTCGTTCTTGACGGCGAAGAGCCCCGCGGCTTCTCCCTCGTCCGCGTTCATCTCCCGCTGGTAGCGGAAGAGTTCGGGGTCGAGACCGAGAGAGGTGAGGCGCTCCGTCCAGCGTTCGTGCACCTCTTCCCAGGTGACGTCGAGGTTCGGGTAGGCCTTTCCCGTCTCGGTCAGCACGTCGCGGAAGCCCTTCATGGTGCGGCGCCGTCCCCGTGCCGACGAGGTGCCCTCGGACGGCGGCCGCAGCGCGGCGGACTCGGAGACGGGCAGCGAGTCCAGGCTCATCCCCGGGCCGGGCCGGAAGGAGTACCACGCCTCGGCGAACCTCCGCGGGTCGCTGGAGACCTGCCGGCCGCGCCATTCGCTGACCTTGCCGACGACGACGGTCTCGCCCGTCCGCGTGTGCTGCCACTCCAGTGCCACGTGCCCGCAGTCGTCGGCGAGGAGGAACTTGCGCAGCACGCCGGAACTCGCGCCGCCGAGCGTGTTGCGGTGGCCCGGCAGCATCACGGAGAAGATGAGTTTGAGCAGGACGGACTTGCCTCCGCCGTTCTCCAGGAAGAGCACTCCCGCGGGGGCGGGGCGGCGGGGCGGACCGCCCGGTTCCTCCTCGAAGAAGTCGGCCTGGGCCGGGGCGGGGCTGGGCACCGGGCCGCCCACTCCGCGCAGGTCCAGCACGGTGTCGGCATAGCGCGCACCGGCGGGACCGATGGAGTAGAGACGGATCCGGGACAGCTCGTACATGGTGGCGGGCTCTCGTGGTCGTGGTGTTCGGCGGGTCTCGCGCGGCGCTCCGCGGCGCGCGGTTCGCACGGAGGGACGGGCAGGGGGCACGGGCAACGGCCGGGCCCTCGGTGCGGCAGGCCGGGAGACGGGCGGGCGGGGGAAGCCGGCCGGGCCGGGTCAGGTGTGGAAGGGAAGGGCTGCCTCCCCCTCGATCCCCGGCTCCTCCGCGTCCGCGGCCGGAAGGAGCGTGGCACTTCCGTCGCTGACGGGGACGACCCCCAGCTCCAGCAGTTCGGACATGGCGGCGCTGCCCGCCATGTCGCGGACCTGGAGCTGATAGCGCGGCGTGGTGCGGAAGGTGCCTCCGGCCTCGTCGCTCGTGCGCTGAAGGAATCCCGAGTCGACGAGGAAGGCGACGGCCTTGCCGATGATGCCGGTCGTCGAACCGGCAAGCCTGCGGGCGTCCTTGGTGGCGCCTGTGGTGCTGCGTCGTGCGTAGACCCGCCAGGCGGCCTCGAGGCCGGGGGCGTCGGCGGCCGGGTCCGGGTTCTCTCCCCGCTCCTCCGCGCGTTCGGCGAGCCGGCGGCAGGCCTGCCGTACGAAGGAGTCCACCCCGTTGACCGAGATGCGGCCGATGTAGGCGTCGTCGGCCAGGTCTTCGGGACGGGGAAAGGCCATGGCGGCGACGGCCAGATGAGCCAGCCCGTGCAGGAAACGGTCGGCGGAGTCCGCTGCTGCACGGCGCGAGTAGTCGCCCATGCGCACGGCGAAGGCCGACTCCTCACCGGCGGCGAGAGCCATTCCCGCCCTGCTGGAGACCTCCAGGACGACGAGGCCCAGCCCGGTCGCCACGGCGTCGGCGAGGCGGGCGAAGGCGGGTTCGTCGCGGTAGCGCCGCAGCAGCCCGGCGTATTCGGCGTCACGGGCGGGGAGCAGCTTGGGGTGCAGCCCGAAGGAGACAAGGCGCGCGGCGTCGGCCGTGTCGGCGGGAGTGACGGCGGCGTGCGAGCCGCCGGCCGGAGCGGCCGCGTCGGCCGGCGCGGGCTCCGGGGCGGGGAAAGAGGCGGCGGCGTAAGAGGCGGAGGTGCCGGATGCCGGACCGGGGCTCTCGTCGTGGTGTTCGGTCACTGGTGCGTCACTCCTGCGCATGGGTCGGATGCGGGGCACTGATGCAGACCACGGATGCCGGCGAGGGGCGGTGGGGAAGAGACGGGCAGAGGGGAGCGCATCCGCTGCCCGGAGTTGCGCCCCGGGGTCGGTCGGCCCGGACCGCGCCGCCGTTCACGGACCGGCGGAGCGGCACCCGGCTGTTGTCCCGGTTCCGCCGAGCCCCTGCCCGTTGCGGGTGTCTGCGGCCCCGTCCCGTGGACAGGTCCGAGGTGCCTCACGCCGCCCCCTCGCGGCTCTCGCGGACGTCCCGGCCGGACGCCGCCCCCGCTGCGTCCAACTCGGCCGTGCCGACGATCAGATCCGCTCCGCCGAACTCCTCGTCGTTCAGCTCCTCACCGTCGTCCACGGCGAAGAGGAGCCTGCGCTCGCCCTGCCGGCAGGCCGTGCCCACGGGCGGACTCGCGGCGTGGACGGCCAGGAGTGCGACCAGATAGGGCAGTTCGGGATCGAGGCGCCTGGCGTCCGCCAGCAGCCCCGAGAGTCTGCGTGGCGCGTCGGCGGGCAGGTCCAGCAGTGCCGTCGCCGACTCCAGCTGCGCCTCGCTGAACCTGCTGTCGTCGGGGGTGGCGATCAGGTCGGGCTCCGGCATCTCGGCGCCGAGGTGTTCGCGGGGTGCCGGAGGCGTCAGCAGCATCTCCGTCAGGTCGCCGAGGCGCACTGCGCCGGGGGTGCGCATCCCCACGCCGCCGGCGAAGAAGGCGTCCGTGACGGCACCGGCGCGCTCCACGGCCAACGGCAGCAGCGGCGCGAGCAGTTGGCCGTACAGGTCCAGCCCGGCCCGGGCGGCGGGAGGTGCGAAGGCCTGCCTGTCCTGCTCCGCACGGAAGAGCGGCCCGGCCGCCAGCAGCCGCGACTGGAGCTGGGTGTGCCGGCGGATGCAGTCCTTGACGATGTCGACGAGCTCGGCGGCACGGCGCTTGTGGTCGGGGCCGCGTTCCGACGCCGCCTCGTCGCGCGCGCGGCGGATGTTGGTGAGGATCGCGTTCTCATGGCGGTAGCGCTCGGCGACGTGCTCCAGGGCCTCGTCGATCATGTCGGGGACGGTGCGCAGCCAGTCGACCGCGCGCACGTTGCGACGGGTGGCCTCCAGGGTGCGGCGCAGCGTCTCGGCGTACTGCACGGTGCGGTAGCGGGCCTGTTCGGCCGCGAGCTGGGCGTCTGCGAGGCGGCCGCGGCTGATGAGGACCTCCAGCTTCACCTCGGCGGCGATCTGGGCGCTGGTGACGTCCGTGTCGAGGGCCCCCACAAGGACGTTGACCGCCTCGTCGGTGGTGCGCAGGTACACGCTGCCGCCCGGGCCGGGGACCTCCTCGATGAGCTTGAAGTCGTAGTCCCGGCGCACATAGGAGCCCTCCGGCCCGAACGTGCCGTACACGGCGCGGAATCCGCGGTCGACGCTGCCGACGTTCAGCAGGTTCTCCAGCACCCACCGGGCGACGCGCTCGTGCTCGGCCGCGGGACGCCCGGGAGCCTGCGCGGAGATGCGGGGCATCAGCCTCGTCACGACGTCCTCGTGGTCGGCGCCCGTGTCGAAGTCCATCTGGAGGGTGACGAGGTCGATGGCGCTGAGCGCCACCTCCGCCATCGCGTAAATGCTGTACTCCCCCGCGAGGTTGGCCTTGCGGACGTCGAGGTCGTGCAGCGGCGCCGTGCACGCCAGGGCGCGGAGCCGGCGCGCCAGCCCTTCGTCGGCGGCGGGGCCGGGGGCCGGGGACGGCAGGATCGGCGGGGCGTGCTCAGTCACGGCAGACACACTATGCGGTCACTGTGACAACGCCCGGATCACCCCTTGATGTCGGTTACGTCACCAGCGTGCGGCGCGATCCTGCGCGCCCCATGGGGAAGTTCACGCGGAGTCGTTCGCACGGACCGGGACCGTGCCGGAAGGGCGTGCTGACGTCCGTGTGGCCGACGGGCAGGTGCCTCACCGTCGGGTGCACGCACCGCCGTTGGCCCGAAGCACCGTCACCGGATCACCATCACCCGAAGCACTGTCACGCAAGGCATGGTCGCGGTCGCCCCGAACCTGCGCCGCGGAAACGCCCGTTGCCCGCAACGGCACCGGCCGGCGGCCACCACACGCGTGCACGGCGCCGTCAACTGCCCGTCAGCGCCCGGACTCCGGACTGAGCCTGCCGCGCACCGCGCTCTGCACACCGGCCTCCTCCGCGGGATCGGAGGCGAGCCTGCGCAGCCTCTCGACGACCCGTTCGTCCCCCGTCGCCGCGAACTCCGCGGCCAGGGCCCTCGTGGTCTCCTCGCAGTCCCACAGGCACTCCACGGCGAAGCCCGCCGGGAACGAGGGGTCGGTCAGGGCGAGCGCCCCGGCCGCGCGGCCCCGCAGCTGGGAGGAGGCCGTCTCCCGGTAGATGTGCCGAAGGACGGGGGCGGCCGAGGCGACGCCGAGCCGACCGGCGCCGTCCACCAGCGGCCACAGCGCGTCGCTGTCCGGGCCGTCGTTGCGCACGGTGCGGCGCAGGGCTCTCAGCACCGCGCCGGCGTCCTGGGCACCGCCGCAGCAGGCGAGCATCTCGGCGGCCGCGGTCGTGAGGCGTTCGGGCAGCGACCCCTCGGGGGCGGCGGCCCATTTCCGTGCCCGCACGACGGCCGCCGTGCTGCGCATCCGCGCGAACGCGGCCAGCGCGGCCCCGGCGACGCTCTCGCACGTATCGGCGGCGGCCTCCTCGATGAGGTCGAGAGCCTCCGGGTCACCGCGGTCGGCGAGGTGCCGGAGCGCGGCGGCGCGGGCGGCATCGCGCTGACCGGCGGCGGCGGCGAGCAGCTCCTCGCGGTCCAGCGGACCCGCGACGGCGGACAGGCACCGCGCGGCGGCCGCCTCGCGGTGGACGGGGGGATGCTGCTCGCATCCCTCCTGCGCCCAGTCCAGGACCTCGCGCACGCTCCACCCGGGGCGGGGGCCCTGACTCTGCAGCTGACGCTGCCAGCGGTCGAAGCACCCCTGTTCCGCGACCCGCCGCAGCCGCTCCGCCTGGCCGGGACGGGAGGGGTCCTCGGCCCACAGCCGCCAGGGCCTGGGCTCGAAGGCGTCCTTGGCCGCCGCGGCCAGGTCGGCGTCGCCCTGCTCCGTCTCCGGGAAGCGGGCGAGGACGGCGGGGCCCAGCAGGCGCAGCCCGGCGTCCTCGTCCCGTACGGCCAGCTCGTCCAGGGCCCACTGCCAGTTGGCGCCCGAGGCGGCGTATCTGCGCAGGAGTTCCGTCGCGGCGTCGTCGTCGTAGGAGGCGAGGTGGCCGAGCACGGACAGGGCCAGCCCGGTGCGTGCCTCGCAGTCACCCGCGGGCGGGAGTTCGTCCTCGGGCGCGAAGAGGTGTTCTCCGATGTAGTCGACGGAGGCGTCCAGCTCCATGTGGAGCCGGGCGTAGTAGAGCGAGCGGTGTTCGATCTGCCAGTCCCGCCGGGGATCATGGAGCACGCACTGCCTCAGCGCGGTGAGCGCTTCGGCGCGGGGCGCAGCCAGAGCGTGCAGCGTGCCGTCGCCGCGCCCCCTCTGGAGGAGGCCGAGCAGCGTACCGCTGGGCGCTATGCCTGAATCGACGGAATCGGCGAACATAAGGGTCAGCATCCGGTGCGGGGTCTTCGACTGGCAACGGGATTTCCGTTGACCAGCATCCTTGCCCCTGCGAGCCGTTCTACTCCTGGCCGGGGGCGGAGGGAGAAGCGGAATGGGGACCGCTCCGTCCCGTACGGGCCGTGAGCCTACCGGCACCCTCCGCGTGACCCGGCCCCGCACGCATCCCGGACCGTAGGGCCCGGCGACATATGTCCGCAGCACCACCGGATCGGGTATCGCGAAATCACTTACGGCCGGTCGCAGCCTGTGCAACAGTCGTAACCGAGCCCTCACTTCCCGTATCGGAGACCTCGATGCCCTCCCACGTCGATGCGGACCGTCCGGCCCAGCCGCCCGAACGCGGAGTGCTGGACGCCCTCATCCGGCAGGCCCGGCATCTGCGCGGCGGCATCGACGCCGTGCGGCCCCGCGCGGAGGAGGAGGACGCCGAGGGGGTGGAGGACCCGGCACGGCGCTGGCAGCGCGCCCTGTGCGATCTCGCGGCCCACCAGCTGGACGACCTCGGCGAACATCTCGGCCGGCTCCGTGCGGGCGCACCTTCCCCGCCGGAACCGGACGGGGCCGGCCCCGGCGGAGCCGCACCCGCCCCTGGCGGGCCCTCCGCGCTGACGAGCCGGGTGGGAAGCGCGGAGTGGAACCTGCTGACCGACGAGGTGTCCTGGTCGGAGGAGCTGTACGGCATCTTCGGCCGCGGGCCGGAGGACGGCCCGCTCTCCCTGGACGAACTGCCCTCGTGGGTGCTCCCCGACGACCAGCCCCTGCTCGCTGCCGCCGTGACCGACTGCCTGGTCGACGGCAGGCCGATCGACCGGGAGTTCCGGATCATGCGTCCGGACGGTGCCGTGCGCACCCTCCACCTGCTGGGGGAACCCGTGCTCGACGGCCAGGGCGGCACCGCCGCCATGTGGGCCGTGCTCCGGGACGTCAGCGAGTTGCGCCGCAGCGAACTCGCCGTGCGCGAGATCCATGAGACCGTGCGGCGCGAACGTCACGCGGCCCGTGCCGAGCACAGGCTCGCGGTGGAGCTGCAGGAGACGGTGCTCCCCCCGTGGCGCGGCTCGCGGCGCATCCCGCACGGCGGTCCCGGCCACGCCCGTGACGCCGGCGCCGGTCCCGCACTCGACATCGCCTCGCACTACCTGCCCTCCACGACGAGCGCCATGATCGGCGGCGACTGGTACGACGCGCTGGAGCTGCCCGACGGCGCCATCCTCCTGTCCGCCGGGGAGCTTACGGGTCACGGAGTCGCGGCCGCCTCCGGCATGGCGATGCTGCTGGGCGCGGTCCGGGGCATGGCTTTCGCGGGGGTGGGGCCGGGCCCGCTGATGGGGCATCTGAACCAGCTGCTGGAGACCTCGGCGCAGCCGGCTCTGGGCAGCGCGGTGTGCTGCCGGTACGAGCCCCGCGACCGCACCCTCACCTTGTCGCAGGCCGGGCACCCCTCGCCCGTCGTCTTCCGGGGCGGCACGGGCAGGGTGCTGCGCCCGCCCCGGGGTGTGCTGCTCGGTGCGGCCTCGGGCACCGCGTACGGACAGAGCACCGAAGTGCTGGAGCCCGGCGACGTGTTGGTGCTGCACACGGACGGACTCGCCCCGCGCGAGGGGCGGATGAACGCCACCGACACGCAACGCGGCGCGCCCGGACGGCTGCTGGACCTCGCCGGCCGTTTCGCCTCGGCGGGATGCGCGCAGGAGTGCCTGCGCACGGTGATCGAGGAGTTCGGCGACCGGGACCGCACGGACGACGCCTGCGTCCTGGTCGCCCGCGTGACCGGCTGACCCAACTGCCCTTGCTCCCGGCCTCGTTGTGGGGTACGGAGCCGGGCCCGCATGCCTGACGGCACGGAAGAAAACACTCGTGAGCGTTCATTTCTTGGAGTCACATCACGCTCTCTTGACGTCGTCGTCTTCCGCGACGAGGCTTTCGCTCACCCGAGACGTGGCCGCCCGACCAAACGGCTTCACGTGGTGAACTCACAGAGGGCGCCCGTCGATCGCCCCGTTCTCTCCTCGACTGGAGGATGTGTGCGTAGCAATTCCCGTCGGAACTTCCTGCGAGCAGCGCTGGTCGGCGCGTCGGCCATCGCGGCGCCCGTCCCGCTGGCCGGCGTCGCCCGGGCCGGGACCGGGGGCGCAGGAGCCGCCGCCGACCCCTCGGGGGAGGCACCCGGGCGACCGGGAACGAGCGCCGCGTTCGTACCCGCGGACAAGACCGGCTTCGGAACCTCCCGTACGAAGGAGAGCCCCGTCTGGTTCACCCTGCAGGGCGGCAGGATGAGCGAGACGTACTATCCGGACCTCAGCACCCCCGCCAGCCGGCAGACGCAGCTGGTGATCACCGACGGGAAGACGTTCGCCGAACGCCTCAGCGACGGCGAGACCCGCACCGAACTCTGCGGGAACGGCGGGGCACCGGGCTACCGGCTCACCAGCAGGGGCACCGGCTGGCGCGCGGTCACGCGGTACGTCACCGACCCGGAGCGCGCAAGCGTGCTCATCGACGTCGAAGTGCTCTCGGAGACGGGCGCTCCCCTGCAGATCTTCGTCCTGCACGACCCGTCGCTGTCCGGAGAGGGCAACGACGACAGTGCCTTCCCGCAGGGCGGGGCGCTGGTGGCGGAGGACGAGCACGCGGCGAGCGCGCTGGTCGCCCAGGACGGATTCGCCGAATCCACCGTCGGCTACCTCGACGTGAACGACGGCTGGACCCAGCTCTCCGGGAACAACGGACGCCTGAAGCACCGCTACGCCACGGCCGGCCCCGGCAACGTCGTGCAGCTCGGCCGGCTCCGGATGGACGGGCGCGCCCGGACCCGTCAGACGGTCGTGCTCGGCTTCGGCGAGCAGGCCGCGGACGCCGTGCGCACGGCGAAGCGGTCGCTGCGGCGGGGCTTCGAGGCGGCCGAGGGCGCGTACGAGCGCGGCTGGCTCGCCTATCTCGCGGGTCTGCCGAAGGCCCCCGGATGCCTGCGCTCGCCCTCCGACCGGTCGCTGTACACGGCGTCGGTCGTGACGCTCGCTGCCGGCGAGGACAAGCGCAACCCGGGGGCCTTCATAGCCTCCCCGTCGATGCCGTGGGCGTTCGGCACCGACCGCAACATCGCGCCCGAGACCGGTTCGTACCACCTGGTGTGGGCCCGCGATCTCTACCACATCGGGACGGGGCTGCTCGCGGCCGGCGACCGCGACGCGGCGGACCGGGCGATGGACCATCTGCTGCGCACTCAGATGCCCGACGGGCACTGGTCGCAGAACCACAAGGTCGACGGCACACCGTTCTGGACGAACATCCAGCTCGACGAGACCTCGGCCCCCCTGCTGCTCGCCTGGGTACTCGACCGCCACGACGAGAAGACCCTGCGGCACCTGCGCCGCGGCGCCGACTTCATCCTGGAGTTCAAGAGCGAGGAAGGCCACAGGGCCCCCTTCACTCCTCAGGAGCGCTGGGAGGAGCAGAGCGGCTACTCGCCCTCCACCATCGCCTCCGCGATCGCGGCGCTGGTGTGCCTCGCGGATCTGATGCAGCGCGGCGGACAGGCCGCGGACGCCGCCAAGTACCTCGCGGCCGCGGACAAGTGGCGGGAGTCGCTCGACGGCTGGACGGTGAGCACCAACGGCCCGCACTCCTCCGAGCCGTACTACCTGCGGCTGACCAAGGACGGCAAGCCGAACGCGGGCACGGCGTACGAGCTCGGCAACAACAACGAGGGCAGGGCCGACCAGCGCAGCGTCGTCGACGCGGGCTTCCTGGAGCTCGTGCGGCTGGGCGTCAAGCCCGCCGACGACCCGGTGATCCGCAACTCTCTCGAGGTGGTGGACCGCGAACTCGCCGTGGACACCCCCTCCGGCCGCCACTGGCACCGCTACAGCGGCGACGGCTACGGCGAGCAGCCCGACGGCGAGCCCTGGACCGTCGACCGTCCCGAGGTGAAGACCACCTACGGCCGTCTCTGGCCGATCTTCTCCGGTGAGCGCGGGGAGTACGAACTCCTCCGCGGCGACCGGCAGTCGGCCGGGAGGCGGCTGCGCGACATCGCCGCCACGGCCGGCGAGACCCTGATGCTGCCCGAGCAGGTCTGGGACGACCGGCCCCCGGTGCCGGAGGTTCAGTCGGGCAAGGGCACGGCGTCGGCCACGCCGCTCGCGTGGACGCATGCGCAGTACCTGCGCCTGGCGTGGTCACTGGAACGCGGAACGCCTGTGGAGTACCCGACGGTTGTCGCGGAGCGCTATCTGCACCGCTGACACGGACTGCACGGCTGACACGGAAGACCACCCTGCCGGAAGCGTGGCCCGCCGGTGCCACGGGACGCCGCCACGGCTTGCCGGCGCCGCCGGCCTCCGCGCGACTGCCGGCGCGGGCCGCCGCCCTCAGCGGCGGTGGCCCGGCCGCACCGGCCCGGGGAACCGCCGCGATTCCCGACCGGCCCGGCCTGCACGGGGATTGCTGACGCTCACACCGAGCGCAGCCCTCTGCTCCCGGGCAGCCGGACCGGCTTGGGCTCGCCCGAGAGCGGGGGCGTCCTGGGCTGCTTGGGCAGCACGTGCCGGATCTCCTCCCGCAGGTCGTCGACAAGACCGTGGCCCGCGTACTGACCTGTGAGCCGGTACATCTCACGCAGTCTGTCCCACGTGCGGTGCGAAGAGTTCTCACCGATGCTGACGACGGCCAGGCGCGCGTAACGGTCGGCCTGTTCGGGCTCGTCGGCGATGAAGCAGGCCGAGGCGAGCGAGATCCAGTCGAAGATCTTCGAGCGCTGCCGCCCGTCGGCTCGCAGTTCGAGGGCGCGCATGGCGTGCGCCTCCGCCGCACCGGCCGCGGACGGATCGTGCTCGGCCAGCGTCCGGAACGCCAGCGCCTGCATGCCGTGCAGATCGGCCTCGTCGAACATCTGCATCCAACTGGGCGGCGGCACATCGCCCTTGTCGGAGGCGAACAGCTCCTCGGCCTCCCCCAGGGTGCGCCGCATCTCCTGCCCGTGGCCCATCGACGCCTGTGCCCACGCCTCGATGGTGTGCAGCATCGCCCGCGTACGCGGCAGCGTCTCCTCCCCCGAGCCGGACCGGGCCAGCTTCATCAGGTCGAGCGCATCGTCCGGCCTGCCCAGGTGCACCATCTGCCGCGCGGCACGCGAGAGCGCCTCGCCGGCGCGCGGCCGGTCGCCCCCCTCGCGCGCCGCATGCGCGGCGATGACGAAGTACTTCTGCGCCGTGGGCTCCAGGCCGACGTCGTGCGACATCCATCCGGCGAGCACCGCGAGGTTCGCCGCCACGCCCCACAACCGCCGCTGAAGACGCTCGGGGTGGTGGTAGGAGAGCATGCCGCCCACCTCGTTGAGCTGGCCGACGACCGCCTTGCGCTGCAGTCCGCCGCCCCGTGCGGCGTCCCAGGCGCGGAAGACCTCGACGGAGTGCTCCAGCGCCTCGATCTCCTGCGATCCCACGGGAGCCGCGTCGTACCTGTCGATGGCTGCCTGGTCCGCATGGCGGGCCGGACCCGGGAAGCCGGACTGCGCAACGCCCGCGGCGGAGCCCGGGGCGCCGCGGAGCCAGTCGTACATGGCACTGCTGAGTGCCGATCCTGCGGTGAGCGCGGCGCCCGCGCCCACCAAGCCGCGTCGGTTGAGCATGAGGTCCATTCCCGTGAATTCGGTGAGGACCTCGGCCGTCCGCTCGGGTGCCCACGGCACTCCGTCCAGTCCGGACTGCTGCCGTCTGGCCGACTGGCCCGGCCTGCTGAACCCGAGGTCCTCGATGGTCACGACACGGCCGAGTCGCTCGGTGAAAAGAGCCGCCAGCACCTTCGGCACCGGATCGCGCGGGGTCTCCCCCATGTCGATCCAACGCCGCACCCGCGAGGTGTCGGTCGACAGCTGAGCGTGGCCCATGGCCACCGACTGCCGGTTCACCAGCCGCGCGAGTTCGCCCTTGGACCATCCGGCGAGGCCGAACAGGTCCGCGAGACGGGTGTTGGGTCCCTTTGTCACGTCAAGCCCCCAGGTTCTCGGCTGAGTTGACAGTAACTTCCGCTCAACTGCCCTGCGACCATTCGCCAGGGTTCGCCAGGGTCCGCCAGATGGTGTGCCACCCGCGCGCCGTTGTCCTGTAGAAACGCGCCACCCCGGTCCCGTCCGGACGACCAGCAACACGGCAAGGCATTCCCCAGGGTGCCGGGCCGCCGTCCGGGCGGGCCCGGACGGGCGCGCGACCCGTCGGCGTACGAAGGGACCCTGCTCACCATGCATCCAGCGACGTCCGCCGTGTCCGCACCGCTCCGGCCGTTCGGCATGCCACCTCACGGTGGCGGATCTCCCGTGATTCCCTCCGCGGCGCGGCCGTCCGCCCCGGGGAGCGGCGCCGTGCGGACGCGGCAGCCGGCCGGCGCCGGATCTCAATCCGTCAGCGGGAGACTGGACTTGTCCGGCCCGAACGGTACGCAGCTGCGTGCGGCCATCGCCTCCGTCCACCGGATCTGCCCCGAGTTCCACCCGGTGCAGGTACTGCGCCGGGTCGGCCGGTCCGTCCTGGTCTCGGGCACGGCCGGGCGCAACGCCGTCGTCGCCAAGTGCCTGGTGGACAAGGCGGAGACGTCCGTCGAACGCTTCCGGCACGAAATAGCGGCCTACCGGGCCTTCGTGCGGCACCGGCCCCCGGTGCGGGCGCCGAGGCTTGTGGCGGCGGATCCCGAAGAGTGCGTGCTGGTGATCGAGCGCATGCCGGGCCGGGTGGCGGCGTTGCGGCGTCACCTGCTGGACACGCCGCCGCGCGCGGACCTGCGCGCCGCGCTCGGCGCGCTGTGCAAGCTCAACCTCTGGCAGCCGCCGGCATCGGCGTTCAGCCGCCCGATCGACTACCCGTCACGGCTCGCCCGCTGCCACGCACAGGGCCTGTTGACGGACCGTGACCTCGGGGATCTGCAGACGCTGCTGCACGGGGCCGTCCAGGGACACGGCACCGGCGGTGTCCCGCCGTGGCAGTTCTGCCACGGTGACGCCCTGCTGACCAACGTGCTCCTCGCCCCGCCGGGTCCCGCCTTCGTCGACTGGGAGCACGCGGGCTGGTACCTGCCGGGCTACGACCTGGCAACGCTGTGGGTGGTGCTCGGTGACGCACCGATGGCCCGCCGGCACATCAGCCAGGTCGCCCAGGCTCAGGGCACGGCCGCGAGGGACGCCTTCCTGGTGAATCTGATGCTCGTGCTGACGCGCGAGATCCGTGCGTACGAGTCGGCCGTCCAGCGCACCATGCGCGGTCCCGCCCCGGCCGCCGGGCCTGCGGGCCAGGAACGCCCCGGTGCCATGGCGACCGGCGAGCAGCAACGACTGCTGCTGCGGCGGCTGCACGACGACTGCGGTCTCGTCAGGGGTGCGGTGCGTGCGGCGGTGGGCACGCGGTAGAACCTGCCGGCGAGCGGGGGCTCCGGCCCGTATCCGCTCGTCACCTGCGGGGCGTCACCGGTCTGGACAGGTGACGCCCCGCAGCTCGGTGCAGGCACCCCGCGTGCTCCCGAACACACCACGCTGACGTGCGACTTCTCCTCCTCCTGCGGTCATTGACGGATGGTCGGGCAACCGATACCTCTGAGGCCTGCTCGCACTTGCATGCGACGAGCCCCGACCGAGGAGGCCGCATTGCCCGGATCACCCGGAAGTTCTGGTCCCGTTCCCGAAGCTCCCGACCCGCTCAGACGCCTTGCCCGTGGTGCGTTCGGCAAGGGCGCGCCGCGCGCACGCCGCGCGCGTGCCCTGTGGGCCGCCGGCACCGGCGTCGCCGCGGCGGCCCTGCTGCTCCCGCTGGTCTCCGCCGGCCCGTACGCGACGGCGGAGCAGCGCGGCACCTCACGACTCCAGCAGCAGTTCGCGGACGCCGCCGAGGACCACGACGTCCCTGAGAGCGTGCTGCTCGGGGTGTCCTACCTGCAGTCCCGGTGGGACGCTCACGGCGGTGCCCCCAGCGTCTCCGGCGGGTACGGACCGATGCACCTGACGGACGCCCGAACGGCGCTGGCCCGGTCCGCCGCCGCGCACGGCGGCCACTTCGGCTCCGGCTCGGAGGACCCGCGCGGTGACACGGCACGTCCTGCGCTCAAGACCGCCGCGGCCACGGACGGCGACGAGGCCCTGAAGCCCGGCGAGCTGCCGGCCCGGCTTCGCACAGCCGAACGGGCGGCGAAGCTGACGGGCCTGACCCGGAAGGAACTGCGCGAGTCCACGGCCGCGAACCTGCGGGGCGGCGCCGCGCTGCTCGCGGCCGCTCAGAAGAAGCTGGGACGTCCCCTGAGTCCGGACCCGGCGGACTGGTACGGCGCGGTGGCCTCCTTTCCGGCCGCGTCCGAGCGCGGCACCGGCACGGCATTCGCGGACGACGTCTTCGACGTGATGCGCTCGGGCGAGCAGCGCACCACGGACTCGGGCCAGCGGGTGCGGCTCGACGCCGACCCCGCTCTGCGCGCGGACCCCTCACAGGTGGACGGAACCGGGCAGGCGGGGCTGCGCTCCGCCCCCGGGCAGAAGCCCGAATGCCCCCGCAGCGTGTCGTGCGAGTGGCTGCCGGCCCCGTACGAGGAGTACACGGACGACGACGGCAACCCGAACTACGGCAACCACGACAAGGCCCGCAGGCCCGCCTCCGCCTCGGTCGACTACATCGTCGTGCACGACACCGAGGGCAACTGGGACACCGTGATGGACCTGATCCAGGACCCGGAGTACGTGTCCTGGAACTACTCGCTGCGCTCCTCCGACGGGCACATCGCCCAGCACGTACGGGGCAAGGACGCCGCCTGGCATGCGGGGAACTGGTACGTCAACGCCAAGTCGGTGGGCCTGGAGCACGAGGGTTTCCTCACCGATCCCGACGCCTGGTACACCGAGGCGATGTACCGCTCCTCGGCCCGCCTGGTGCGCTACCTCGTGGACAAGTACGACATCCCTCTGGACCGGCAGCACATCCTCGGTCACGACAACGTTCCCGGCGTGACGAGCGCCAACATCCCCGGCATGCACACCGATCCGGGTCCCTACTTCGACTGGCAGCACTACTTCACGCTGCTGGGACGGCCGTTCACGTCGAAGGGCGCACCGGACGGCAAGCTGCTGACCATCAGGCCGGACTACCGCAAGCACCGCCCGGAGTACACCAAGTGCGACGACTCGGGCGACCCCTGCCCGGCACACGGCTCGGGCGCGGTGCGCCTGCACACCGCGCCCGACGCGGACTCGGAGCTGGTCCAGGACATCGGGCTGCACCCCGGCGGGAAGTCCACCACCGGCGTCAACGACACCGGCGCCCGGGCCAGCACGGGACAGCAGTACGCCGTGGCCGGCCGCAAGGGCGACTGGACGGCGATCTGGTACCTCGGGCAGAAGGCCTGGTTCCACAACCCGAAGAAGCAGCCCACGGCGGTTCCCGCCCGGGGCAGGCTGATCGTCCCCGCGGACGGCAAGGACGAGATCCCGGTGTACGGGCGGGCCTACCCGGAGAAGGAGGCCTACCCGGAGGGCATCCCGGCGCAGGAGCTCTCGCCGCTGCCTTACCGGATCAAGGCGGGCCAGGCGTACGCCGCGGGGCTCAAGACGCGCGGTGAGTATCTCTACGCCAAGGAGTTCGACCCGGAGGCCGAGAAGTTCAAGGTGGTGCGCGGCGATCTCACGTACTACCAGATCCAGCTGGGGCACCGCGTCGCATTCGTCAAGGCGGAGGACGTGAAGGTGATCCGCTCCTGACGGATCCGGCTCCGGAAGTGCGGCAGGGGCCCGGCACCGCGGCCGGCACCGGCAAGGTGCCGTCCGGGGCTGCCGGGCCCCTGCCGCGGGCGCGCGGGCTGTTCGGTGCCGGAGGGCTCCGGCCCGTGACGGCCGGGGGCGGGTCAGTGCTGGAACATCTCGGCCGGCAGCGGCTTCAGCAGCGCGTAGAGGTCGTTGGTGATGGGACGGTCCCAGCTCGCGATGGTCACGAGCACCCCGTCGCTGCGGTCGAACTGCACGCACGAGACGCGCTCCTCGGAGCACTTCACGCGGCGCACGATCAGCAGGTTGTCCTCGTGCATCACCGGATCGTCCTCGACCCCGGTGACTTCGATCGCCTCGTCGTTCTCCAGCGCCGCCATCAGCTGCGCCACCTCGAAGGGCACCTGGCTGCCGGTGACCTCGCGGGCCGGTGAGCCCTCCGGCAGGTTGCCGATGATCATCGCCGGGCCGCGGCCGCCGAACAGGTCGTAGCGCAGGAAGACGCCCTGGCAGGTGCCGTCAGGTGCGGGCAGCAGGCCCGCACCGAGATTGCCGGGCCAGTCGGTCGGGTCCATGGCCAGGACATCGAAGTCCGGACCTGCGGGCACGGACGCGCTGCGACGGCGGAGGAAGGACATGCGGACATGGTACGTCCCACGGCGTGCCTCTCCCCGGGGGCGTCTCATCATGGTCACGGACCTGTCACTGCCACCGATCCGGAGCCTGTGAGCCGTACCGTCACCTGACCCGGAAGCAGGCGGTTCCGGGCCGGCCGCTTTGGAGGTACGGGAGGTCACCATGACGGTGCAGGCGGCGCAGGCTGCGGCCCGTGGGCCTGCCGTCCGCGCCGGCGCCCGTGCGCTCCGGCGGGGTGCCTCCGCGGCCGGCCGGTGGACAAGCACCCGCGTCCGGGAGCCCGTCCACTGCGGCGCAGCGGCTAACGGCGACCGGTGGCTCACGGGCAACGCTGTGAGCGTGAACTGCCGCAGCGCGCACAGGCGTTGGGCTTCGCCGCAGCAGGGTGTCAGGTGAGGTCGAAGCGTCCGTCGCGCGCACCGAGCACGAACGCGTTCCACTCCCCCGGCGAGAAGATGACCGCCGGGATCTCGGGTGTGCGGCCGTTGCGCATCGCGATGTAGCCCTCCACGAAGGCGATCTCGACGCCGCCCATCTGCTGGGTGCCCGACTGCCAGCGGGCGTTGGTGAGATCGAGGTCCGGCCTTGTCGCGGTGCTGGTGGTGGTGCGCTCGGCCACGTGCGCTCCTCCTGTTTCTCTCATCGGAAGGGGCTTCAGCGTAACGAGCGGCGAGGGGCAGCGGACAGAGCTGTGCCGATGTGGATTCGGGCCGGCGGCCGGTCGCAGGGGCGTCCTCAGACGATCTTCTTGCCGTTGAAGACCCCGAGCCGCTCCCGGTACAGCTCGACGGGCACGCCGTTGGGGTCCTTCAAGTACAGGCTCTCCTCCACTCCGCGGTCCGGACCGGCGTACTCGATGCCCGCGGAGTCGAGGGCGCTGCGGGCCGCGGAGTGGGCTTCGTCCGTCATCGACAGCGCCAGGTGCTGTACACCGCCGACGGTCTCGGCGAACTCCGGGTGGTCGTGGCCGGGGAAGTCGAAGAAGCCGAGCAGGTTGCCGTTGCCGATGTCGAAGAAGAAGTGCGTGGAGCCCTTGTAGTCGCGGTTCTCGACGAGTTCGACGAGGGGGAAGCCCAGCAGGTCCTGGTAGAAGCGGATGGTCTCCTCCACGTCCCGGCAGATGAAGGCGACGTGGTGGACGCCGGCGGCTGTGGTGGCGGGCCGGCCGGGGGCGGCGCGCAGATAGCGTTCCCGCAGGGTCTCCCGCCGGGTACGCAGTTCCTCCAGTGCCGATCCCTCGGGCTCAGCCATCACGGACCTCCCTGCAGAAGTGATTTGCTCTTCAACAATCACTCTAGAGGTGTGGGTACCGCTTTGCGAGCCGCCACGGGCACGGGTGGTCACCGTGCCGGGGCGCCGCCCGCCAGGAACGTCTGCACGGCCGCGGCGAATTCCTTGGGACGCTGCTCGTGCACCATGTGCCCGCCGTCCTCGACGGTGACGAACGTGCCGAGCGGGATGCGCTCGGCCACGGCCTCCATGTCCTTCTGCAAGCGTGGCAGACGACGCCGGGCAGAAACCGGCGACCGGCGGCCCGGCCCGGCGGCGCCCGGGTCGGAGCACTCACCGCACCTGCGCCGCCACCCGGCCGCCCTCGGCTTCCAGCACCGCCATCGCGGCGTTGTGCCCGCCGATGCCACTGACACCGCCACCGCGTACCGAACCGGCGCCGCACAGAAGCACGTTGGGGTGCGCCGTCTCCACCCCCCAGCGTCCACCGCCCTCTTCGGCGGCCCAGGGGAAGGAGAGGTCCCCGTGGAAGATGTGGCCGCCCGGCAGCCGCAGTTCGCCTTCGAGATCCCGGGGAGTCTTCGCCTCGATGCACGGCCTGCCGTCGGCGTCGTGTGCGAGGCAGTCGCCGACGGGCTCCGCCAGGTGACGGTCGAGTTCGGCGAGCGTACGGGCAAGAGCCGCGTCACGCAGGGCGTCCCGCTCGGAGGCGCTCCCGGCCTCGAAGCACTCGGCGGGAGTGAGCAGCCCGAACAGGGTGAGCGTCTGGAAGCCTTCAGCGGCCAGTTCCGGGGCCAGGATGCTCGGATCGGTGAGTGAGTGGCAGTACAGCTCGGAGGGAGGCGCCCCCGGCAGCTCTCCCGCCGCCGCCTGCCGGTGGGCCTCGGCCAGCTGTTCGTACCCCTCCGCGACATGGAAGGTGCCCGAGAAGGCCTCCCGCGCGTCGACGGCGGTGTCCTTCAGGCCGGGAAGGCGCCGCAGCAGCATGTTGACCTTCAACTGCGAGCCGCTGACGGGGCTTTCACCGCGCCGCCCGGCCCCGGACGCCGCCCCCTGCTCCCCGCCGAGCATCTGCGACAGCGCCTGTGGTGAGGCGTTGACCAGGACGCGGCGGGCCGCCACCGTGCCCTCCCCCTCGTCGGTGCGGTAGCGCACCTCGGCGGTGGTGCCGTCGGTGTCGATGCGCTGCACCGTGTGCCCGGTACGGATCCGGGCACCGGCGGAGCGTGCGGCGTCGGCGAGGGCGTCGGTGAGCGCACCCATGCCGCCGACGGGCACGTCCCAGTCGCCGGTGCCGCCCCCGATGACGTGGTAAAGGAAGCAGCGGTTCTGCAGCAGAGACGGGTCGTGCGCATGGCTGAAGGTGCCGATGAGCCCGTCGGTCAGCACGACGCCCCGGACCAGGTCGTCGGTGAAGTACTCCTCGACGGCCTCGCCGAGCGGGCGCTCGAACAGCGCCTCCCACGTGTCGTCCTCGCCGATCCGCCTCTTCAACTCCTCGCGGGTGGGGAGCGGTTCGGTGAGGGTGGGAAAGACCTTCTGGGCGACTCGCTGCGTCATGGTGTAGAAGCGCTCCCACGCCTCGAACTCCCTCTCCCCTCCGGTGAGCCGGGCGAAGGACTCCCGGGTGCGGGCCGTGCCGTCGCCGACGAAGAGCCCCGTGGGCCGCCCGTCGCGCACGGTCGGCGTGTAGGAGGAGACGCCGCGCTTGCGTACGGCGAAGCGCAGCCCGAGGTCGTCGATGATCCGCTGCGGCAGCAGACTCACCAGGTACGAGTAGCGCGAGAGCCGGGCGTCGACCCCCCGGAAGGTCTGCTCGGAGACGGCGGCTCCGCCGGTACGGCCCAGGCGTTCGAGCAGCAGGACACTCTGGCCGGCGCGTGCGAGATACGCGGCGGCGACGAGACCGTTGTGGCCTCCGCCGACGATGACGGCATCGTATGCGGAGGAGTCGTCGGAGGCGTTCGGCGATGTGGCGCGGGAGGCGGCAGGCATGCCTCTTCGTAGCATGTCCCGGGCCGAGGCCACACGTTCATTCCCCCGGATCGGAGTCCGTCGTCACCTCCATGCCCAGCACTCCCGCGGTGTGGAACATCTCCGACGCCAGCGTCCGCACGTCCGCCTTGCCCTCCAGCCGGAGAGCCACCCGTGCGGTCTCCCGCGCGTGTGCACGTTCCGCCTCGGAGACCTCCTCGAACCGCGGCAGCCTCTCCACACTGACGCCGAGGATATGGAACCCCCGGTTCGTGCACATCTCCATCAGGCGGGGCAGCAGGGCCTCTCCGGTGCGGTAGCGCAGCCGGACCGTGGACTCCGTGAGTCCCGGCCCCGTGGAGAGCCGCGCGGCAACGAGCGGGTAGCCGCGGATGACGAGGAAGTGCAGCGCGGTCGTCACCGCCGCCAGCACGCCGAGGCCGCCGCCGCAGGCCATGCCCACGGCACAGGTGAGCCAGACCGTCGCAGCGGTGGTGAGGCCGCGCACGGCGTCGCGGCGCACGAAGATCAGCCCGCCGCCGATGAACCCGATGCCGGTGATGATCTGCGAGGCGACGCGGGAGGGGTCGAAGGAGACGTCCTCGGCACCCAGCACGCTGCTGAAGCCGAACTGGGAGATCTGCATCATCAGGGCGCTCGCGATGCCGACCAGCGCGTGTGTGCGCAGTCCGGCGCTCTTCTGACGCGAGCCCCGTTCCCAGCCGATGAGCGTGGAGAGGACCAGCGCCAGGCCCAACTCACCGAGCTGGGACCAGCCCTGATGGTTGTGCACGTCCCACAGTGGAGCAGCCAGCCCCATCACGCGCCTCCTCCTGCTCCGATTGGCCCGGAAAATACCAGGAAGTGCGTCTTCTCCGGCTCCCCCGACACAGGGAGGGATCCGGCCCCGGGGAAGGCGGTCACCCGCGTGCGGGGCTCACGCACCCGACTTCCGTGGCATGCACACCAGTTGACTTTTCAACCGCATGCCATTCCTGTGCGATTTCTTCGAACAGGCGGTCCGGGTACGCCACTTGAAGAAGGGATCCACCTCCCGCGGTCCGGCGGACGCGCCGTGCAGCATCCGAGGCGCGCAGGGCTCAGGATGAGCAACTCCGCTCGGCGCAAAAGGTGACGGGACGGACCGGCATGCGCTCAGCACATGCCCGGCCCGCCGCCACTACGGGAAATCCGGTGCGGAACGGACAGAAGAAGTGACTCCCCGGCCGGGAGCGATGAGGAATAGTGGTTCCGGTCACTCATGACGCTGAGTAGGGTGTGCGTTGCTGCCGGGTACCGGACTCGTGCCGGTCGAATTCGGCGTGCCCGAATCGCGCATATCGGGACGGCACCGGCAGGAACAGCAGATTCGGCAGGAGAGCATGACCGCTGGCTTTTTCGAGGGGCAGTACATATGGCACCCCGCGGCCGATGACCGTCAGCTGGCGCGGGCATGCGTGGATGTGCGGGCGGGCCGCTACCTCAGCTCGAACGAGGTACTGAGGGACGCACGTCGCAACTTCGGTCTGCGCGCCCACCGTTCACTCGTTCTCGCCTCCGAGGCATGCGACTCCGACCTCGCGGAACGCTGGCTCGCCGAGGAGCCCGGCAGGGAGGCGGCGCTGCTGTGGGCCCGGGTCTCCTCGCTGCGCGCGCTGCGCGCGGCCGACGCCGAGGACCGCCACGCCGGTGACCTCGGCCGCATCGCCTTCGCCGCGTGCCAGCGGGCGGCGCTGATGGCCCCCCGAGACCCCACGCCGTGGGTGGCCCAGCTCTCACTCGCCCGTCTCCAGCGCCCCCGGGACCCCGCACCGCAAGGACTGCTGACCTCACCGGAGGGCCCCTGGTCGCTCTTCTCCCACATCGTGCGGCTCGATCCGTGGCACAGGGAGGCCCATCACCGGCTGCTGTCCTTCTTCTTCGCCCGCAACGGCGGATCGGGCAAGGCCGCATGGGACGTTGCCGCCTTTCTCGGCCAACGGGCCCCGGCGTCCTCGGCGTTGAGGCTGCTGCCGCTGGTGGCCCTGATCGAGGAGCACGACCCCGACTCGCTCCTGGCCGGCCGCACATGGCAACAGCCCCAGTGGAAGGCCACGGCGCTGGGGGCGTACCGGAACTGGCTGCCCGAGGTGACGGGTTACGAGTTCACGCCCGTACTGGACCTGGCCTACCTGGCACACGCACTTGTCATGGCGGACTGCGAGTTCGAGGCCCGCGCCGTCTTCGCGGCGATGGGGCCCTACGCCTCACGGATGCCGTGGAGCGCCTTCGGCGATCCCGAGGAGCAGCTCTGCAAGGCACGTCTCGCCTGCGGGCTCCCCGTACCGGGCTCGCGCTGAGATGACCCGTCCCGCCGCCCCGCCTCCGCCGGGGCCCGCCCCCGAACCGGGCGTCCGCGCACGACCGGCACCGGTCGCCGCGACGTCTTTTCCCGCATTCCGCACAAGAAAGGCCGACCGTGCCCGATTCCGCCTTCGCAGGCCGCACGAGAATACGTCAGCGCGAAGCGCCTGCAACCCTGGACGATGACGCCACTCTGCATGCGATGGGTTATCCGCGGAAACTGACGCGCCGGTTCCGCGCGTTCGACAATTTCGCGATCTCTTTCACCATCATCAACGTCATCTCCGGGATCTTCTCCTCGTTCGGTTTCGGAATGAATGCGGGCGGCCCGCTGGTCCTGGTATTCGGCTGGATCGGCGTCTCGATGATGGTTCTTTTCATCGGAGCGTCGATGGGAGAGGTCGCGTCGGCCTATCCGACGAGCGGCGCGCTGTATTTCTCCGCGGGAAAGCTCGCAAAGAAGAACAAGGGCGCATGGTCCTGGTACACGGGCTGGCTGAACTTCGTCGGACAGGTGGGAGGCACGGCGGCGACGGGCTACGCGGCAGCCACTTTCATCCAGGCGTTCCTGGCGATGCAGTGGCCTTCCTACGAGGTCACAGGGCAGCGCACCGTTCTCATCACCGCGGTGATCCTTCTGCTCCAGGGCCTGGCCAACACCTACACGGTGCAACTCGTCGCCGTACTCAACCGCGTCTCGGTGTGGTGGCTGCTCACCGGAACGGTGGTGATCGTCACCGCACTGACAGTGATGCCCGAGCACCATCAGTCCGCGTCCTTCGTGACGCACTTCGCCAACAACACCGGTTTCACGAGCGCCCTTTACGGCGGCATGCTCGGCCTGCTCGTGACGAGCTGGACCTTCACCGGCTTCGACGGCAGTTTCCACATGTCCGAAGAGACGGTGCAGGCGACGGTGAACACGCCGCGTGGCATCATGCGTGCCATCGGTTACTCCGCGATCACAGGTTTCGTCCTCATGCTGGCGCTCGTCTTCGCGATCCGCGACTACGGCAAGGAGGCCGCCGCGGACGCCCCGCCCGTGCAGATTCTCCTGGACTCGGTCGGCACGGGCGCGGCCAGGCTTCTGCTGCTCATCGTGATCGGCGCAATGCTCTTTTGCGGTCTGGCCAACATGACCAGCAACACGCGGCAGATCTTCGCCTTTTCACGTGACGGCGCGATGCCCGGCTCCCGCTGGTGGCACTCGGTCTCGCCGCGTACCCGCACGCCCGTGAAGGCCGTGTGGCTCGCCGCGGCGTGCTCCCTGGTCCTGGTCGTCCCGGGCTGGTGGTCGAAGACGGCGTTCACCGCGATCGTCAGCGTCAACGTCGTCGGACTCTTCCTCGCCTACGCGGTGCCCATCTACCTCCGGCTGCGCCTGAGCGACTTCCAGCCCGGTCCGTGGCACCTGGGGCGCTGGGGCAAGCCGGTGGGGATCGTCGCGGTGGCGTGGATCCTCGTCAGCAACGTCCTGTTCATGCTGCCGCACGCCTCCCCGATCACCGCGACGACGTTCAACTACGCCCCGATCGCACTGGCCGTGGTCCTGATCATCGCGACGGTGTGGTGGTTCGCCACCGCCCGCAGGCGCTTCCAGGGCCCCGTCAGCTACGGCCGTCCCGACGAAGTGGCGGCCATGGACCTGATCTGACGCAGCGCCGGCGGGCCGTGCGGTGCCGGTCCGCCGCCGCGACCTTCCAAGGAAAGGACGGACACACGGCATGGAACCTCTCGGGGACGACGCCGCCCATCAACCCTCCGCAGCCGGGACCGCCGGAGCCGGCCCGCTCCACGGCGGCCACGCCGCCGGACTCGGCGTCACGCGCGCCTCGGCCGAGGAATGGCTCCAGGTCGAGGAATGGGCGGCCGAGGAACAGTGGAACCCGGGCCTGGGCGACACGGCCTGCTTCCATCCGACGGACCCGGACGGGTTCTTCCTGGGGCGCCAGGACGGCAGGCCCGTCTCGGCCGTCTCCGTCGTCAACTACTCCGACGAATACGCCTTCCTCGGCTATTACCTGGTCCATCCCGCGCTGCGGGGCAAGGGGATCGGCATGGCCACCTGGCAGGCGGCCGTGCCGCACGCCGACGGCAGGACCATCGGCCTCGACGCGGTCCCCGCCCAGGAGGAGACCTACCGGCGTTCGGGCTTCGCCGCTGCCTACCGCACGGGCCGCTACGGCGGGCGTCCCGCTTCCCCGGGCGTCCCCTCGCCCTCCGTGGAGCCAGTGACGGAGGATCACCTCAAGGCGATCGCCGCATACGACGAAACCTGCTTCCCCGCGCCCCGCAAGGCGTTCCTCGGCCGGTGGCTGAGCGCGCCGGGGCACCGCGCGCACGTCTGCGTACGTAACGGCGAGCCGGCCGGTTACGGCGTGATCCGGCAGGCCAGGAACGGCCACCGCATCGGGCCGCTCTTCGCCGACACCCCGCAGATCGCCGAGGCCGTCTTCGACACGCTCATCGCACACCTCGGCCCGGAGGACGAGGTGCACATCGACATCCCGGAGACTCACGCAGCGGCCGTCGGCCTGGCCACGAGCCGTGGACTGGAACTCGGCTCCGAGACGGTCCGCATGTACAAGGGCGACCCGCCCGGCACGCGCGCGGAGCGCGTCTTCGGCGTCACGAGTCTCGAACTCGGCTGACGGCTGCGGCGCTTCCGGATCCGTGCCACGCGAGGAGACGCGCGAGGAGACCCGCCGCAGCACCGGCGGGGACCACCGCGGCGGCCTCTCCGTGCGGCAGTCTGTAGGTGTGCGGCCGCTCCGGGTCCTGGCCCGGCGCACGGGGACCTCCTGACCGGACGTCAGGACGGGTTCCGGTCACGGCGCCCGTCCCGGCGGGCCCGTTGCCCGCACCCGGGACGGGCGGACGACGCGGTCGCGCTTCCGGCTCCCACCTGTAGTAATACTGGCCAGTGGAACAGTGTTCCGCTCACTCGGAGGTATCAATGAAGATGCTGATCAATGTGCCGGAGAGCGTCGTCGCCGACGCCCTCCGGGGGATCGCCGCCGCGCATCCCGAGCTGACGGTCGACGTGGAGAACCGCGTCGTGGTGCGGCGTGACGCCCCGGTGGCCGACAAGGTGGGCCTGGTCTCCGGAGGAGGCTCCGGCCACGAGCCGCTGCACAACGGCTTCGTCGGGAGGGGCATGCTGGACGCGGCCTGCCCCGGCGCCGTCTTCACCTCCCCGGTTCCCGACCAGATGACGCGGGCCGCCGCTGCCGTCGACAGCGGCAAGGGCGTCCTGTTCGTCGTGAAGAACTACACGGGCGACGTCCTCAACTTCGACATGGCCGCCGAGCTGGCCGAGGACGAGGGCATCCAGGTGGGCAAGGTCCTCGTCGAGGACGATGTCGCCGTCACCGACAGCGAGTTCACCGCAGGACGCCGGGGCACCGGCGCGACGTTCTTCGTCGAGAAGGTCGCCGGAGCCCTCGCGGAGGAGGGCGCGCCGCTGGAACGTGTCGAGGCGATCGCCCGTCAGGTCGCCGGCTCCTCCCGCAGCTTCGGGGTGGCACTCGCCCCCTGCACGACACCCGCGAAGGGCAGCCCCACCTTCGACCTGCCCGCCGGCGAACTGGAACTGGGCATCGGCATCCACGGAGAATCCGGCCGTGAGCGCCGCCCGATGATGACCTCCGGCGAGATCGCCGACTTCGCCGTGGACGCCGTCCTCAGCGACCTGGAGCCGGACGGTCCCGTGCTCGTCCTCGTCAACGGCATGGGCGCCACCCCCCTGCTGGAGCTGTACGGCTTCTGCGCCGAGGTGCGGCGCGTCCTGGACGAGCGCCGGGTGCCGGTCGCCCGCACCCTCGTCGGCAACTACGTGACCTCGCTGGACATGGCGGGAGCATCGGTGACACTGTGCCGGGCCGACGAGGAGATCCTGCGGCTGTACGACGCGCCGGTGAACACGCCGGGACTGCGCTGGGGTTGCTGAGGATGCGTCACGAGCACCGGGCGGGGCCGCGGTCGCCGTTCCGGGAACGGCACCCGGTCCTGGAGAGGGAGTTGTCTTGACCGAACTGACCGATGAGCTGGACGCCGATATCGCCTTCCGCTGGCTGACCGCCGCCGCCGCTGCCGTGGAACGGGACGCGGACATGCTCACCGAACTCGACTCGGCCATCGGGGACGCGGACCACGGCACCAATCTGCAGCGCGGATTCGCCGCTGTCGTGACCGCTCTCGGCAAGGATTCACCCTCGGCGCCCGGGGCCGTACTGGTGCTCGCGGGGCGTCAGTTGGTCTCCAGCGTCGGAGGCGCGTCCGGTCCGCTGTACGGGACGCTGCTGCGCCGCACGGGAAAGGCCCTCGGCGACGCGGAGCGGGTGACGGGCGATCAGCTGGCCGAGGCGCTGCGCGTCGGTGTCGACGCCGTGGCGCAGCTGGGCGGTGCCGCCCTGGGGGACAAGACGATGCTGGACGCGCTCTATCCCGGCGTGGAGGCCCTGACCGCGGGCGGACCGCACCCCTACGGCGCGGCGCGCACCGCCGCCGGTGAAGGCGCACTGGCGACTGTGCCGATGCGGGCGCGCAAGGGCCGGGCGAGCTACCTGGGCGAGAGAAGCGTGGGGCACAAGGACCCGGGCGCGACCTCCTCGGCGCTGCTCTTCGCGGCGCTGGCCGAGGCGGTCGCCGATGAGTGAGCAGCACGGGGCCTCCCCCGCCGGCGGGGAGGCTCCGGCCCGGGCCGCGACGGGGAGGACCGGGCCGAAGGTCGGGATCGTCCTGGTCTCGCACAGCAAGGAGGTCGCCGACTCCGTCGCACGCCTGACCGTCGGGCTCGCCGCCGGGGACGACAGCCCGCCTGTGGAGGGCGCGGGCGGCGGACCGGACGGCTCCCTGGGCACCAGCGCGGAACTCATCAGCGAGGCTGCCCACAGGGTCGACACGGGGGCCGGAGTGGCCATCCTCGTCGACCTCGGCAGCGCCGTGCTGACGGTGAAGGCACTGCTGGCCGAGGGAGACGAACTGCCGGAGACCGCCCAGCTGGTGGACGCCCCGCTCGTCGAGGGGGCGATCGCCGCGGTGGTCGCCGCCGCGGGCGGTGCGGACCTGGCGGCGGTGGCGGCGGCCGCCGAGGAGGCCTACCACTTCCGGAAGGTGTGAGCGGCCGTTCCGCGGGCCGGCTCAGCCCTGCCTGCGGAGGCCGGGAGCCGCCGGCTCCCCGGCCGCCTTTCCGTCCGCGTCCGGCCGGCCCGTCTCCTCCGCGCCCTCGGCGGTGGCGCGCGCCCAGTCCGCGAGTCCTGCCACGTCGATGCCGTGAGGGGGAGAACTCCCGTACGGCTCGATGCCCTCGGCTCCCCGCAGCAGCAGCCGTGCGCCGCCCTTGGTGTTCCCGCGGGCGAGGTGGGTGATCCCGACGGCGAGCTGCGCCAGGCCCTTCCACAGTGGCGCTTCCGCCTCGGGTGCGCTCTTCCAGGCGTCCTCCAGCACTTCGTGTGCGTGGAAGGGCATGCCGTCGTCGAGCAGCCGCTGAGCTTCCTCCAGCGTCCGCTCCGGGGTACGCACGACGCCCTCGGGCGCGCGCGGGACGCCCTGCTCGCCGTGCGGAAGGGGCCGGCCCAGCCCGTCGCGCGGCCGCGCGTTGCGGGCCTTGCCCTCGGAGTCACGGTCGCGCCGGCGTGAACCGCGTCCGGAGGCGGCGGTACGGGTTCCCCGCGGGTCGTGGCCGCAGTGTTCGCAGCCGGGACGCGAGGAGTCCTCCCTGACCCGGCCGCACTCCTCGCACACCTGGTTGAGCCAGCATGCCGCCTCGCCGCCCTGCTGCTCTTGGCTCTCCTGCACGTGATGCTCTCTCCCTCGCTGACCATGTGCACGCTGCTCACCGGCGTCCGCCGCCCCGCACCCGGGGGTCGCCGCCCTCCTCGTCGCCGGTGGTCAGCCTTCCGCGAAGACCTCGGTCAGGGGAACGCCCACATCGGCGAGCTTCGCCACTTCGACGGGCAGACCGGACGTCACGAGGGTACGGATCGGGTCGGTGACCTCCCAGACGTTGACGTTCATCCCGGCCAGTACCCGGCGCTCCCTGAGCCAGAACGCGATGAATTCGCGGCGGGCGGTGCTTCCTCTGAAGACGACCTGGTCGTATCCGCCCGGTCCGGTATGGCCCGTGTACTCCATGCCGAGGTCGTACTGGTCGGTGAAGAAGTACGGGAGCCTGCCGTAGCTCACGTCCTCACCGAGCATCGATCTGGCAGCCGTGGCGGGCTGGTGGAGTGCGTTGGCCCAGTGCTCGACGCGGATGTGCCTGCCGAGCAGCGGGTGGAGGGCGCATGCGACGTCGCCGGCGGCCCAGATGTCCGGGTGCGAGCTGCGCAGGGCGGCGTCGACGCGGATGCCGTCCTCCACGTCGAGCCCGGCCTGTACGGCGAGGCCGGTGTCGGGTGTGATGCCGACGCCGACGATCACGGCGTCGGCCTCGATCCGCTCGCCGCCCCGCAGCCGCACGCCGCTGACGTGGCCGTCCTCGCCGGTGATCTCCGTGACGTGTGTGCCGCAGCGCAGATCCACGCCGTGCTCGGTGTGCAGACCGGCGAAGACCTCGGCGGCTTCCCGGCCCAGAACACCGAGCAGGGGCAGTTCCGCCGCCTCCACCAGTGTGACCTGCACGTCTGCCGAGCGGGCGGCGGCGGTGGTCTCCAGTCCGATCCAGCCACCGCCGATGACGACGATCCGGGAAGCGGTGCGGAAGGTCTCCTTCAGGCGGTCGCTGTCGGCCAGCCGCCGCAGGTAGTGCACGCCGTCGAGGTTCTCGCCCGGCACGGGCAGCCTGCGCGGCGAGGAGCCGGTGGCCAGCAGCAACTTCGCGAACGGGAGGGAGCTGCCGTCCGCGAGAGTCACCGCGTGGCCACCGGGGTCGAGGGACGTCACGGGGACGCCGAGCCGCAACTCGACGCCGTTGTCCTCGTACCAGTCGCGGGAGTGTACGTAGACGTCCTCACGGGGCGATGCGCCCTGGAGGTACTCCTTCGACAGCGGCGGACGTTCGTAGGGACGCTCGTGCTCGTCGCCCACCAGGACCAGCGGCCCGTCGAATCCCCGTTCGCGCAGCGCTTCAGCGGCCTTGGCGCCGGCAAGTCCGGCTCCGACGATCACGAAGGGGGAGTTCACGGCCATGTTCTGCTCCTCGGTGACGATCGGGCGCTGCGGCAGGGAACCCCTCGGCGCGGGTCGGTTTCCCCGGTCCGGCGGCGCTGCCGGCGCTGCGAAGGGGTGTCAGGCGCGCCGGCCCTTCGAGGACGCGGTGCGCAGTTCCTTCTCCACCGTGCCGAAAACGTCCCGCCAGGAGTCCGAGAACTTCCTTATGCCATCTTCCTCAAGAGTCGCCACGACGTCGTGATAGGAGACACCGGCCACGTCGAGGTCGTCGAGGATCTGCTGGGACTCCGCGTACGTGCCGTGGACGGTGTCGCCTCTGAGCTCCCCGTGGTCCTCGACCGCGCGGAGGGTCGCCTCGGGCATGGTGCTCACGATGTCCGGTGCGACGAGTTCCACGACGTAACGGGTGTCGTCGAAGGCCGGGTCCTTCACGCCGGTGGAGGCCCACAGCGGACGCTGGGGCCGCATTCCGTCCGCTTCCAGTGCCCGCCAGCGGTCGCCGGCACGGGCCTTCTCGAACTGCCGGTAGGCGAGCCGCGCGTTGGCGATGGCTGCGCGGCCGCGCAGCGTCCGCGCCTGTGAACTGCCGATCTTGTCCAGGCGGTTGTCGGTCTCGGTGTCGACCCGGCTGACGAAGAAGGACGCCACCGATGCGATGGAGGACAGGTCGCGACCGGCGGCCCGCGCCCCTTCCATTCCGGCGAGGAAGGCGGAGATCACCTCGTCGTAGCGGTCGAGGGAGAAGATCAGGGTCACGTTGACGCTGATGCCCTCGGCGAGGGCCGCGCTGATGGCTCCCAGCCCCTGGCGGGTGGCGGGAAACTTCACGAAGAGGTTCGGCCGGTCCACCAGCCACCACAGATCCCGCGTCTCCGCGAGGGTCGCCATGGTGTCGCGGGCCAGTTGCGGCGCCACCTCGATCGAGACGCGTCCGTCCACGCCGTGGGTGGCCTCATGGACGCCGCGCAGGGCGTCACAGGCCCAGCGCACGTCGTAGGCGGTCAGCAGCCGGGCCGCCTCGGCGACGCCGACGCCCCGCCGGGCGAGATCGGTGATCTGCGCGTCGTAGTGGAGCCCGGAGCCGATCGCCTTGTCGAAGATCGTCGGATTGCTGGTGATGCCCACGACGCCCTGCTCGTTCACCAGCCGGGAAAGCCCGCCGCTCACGAGGCGCTCACGGCTCAGATCGTCCAGCCAGGGAGCCACGCCTTCGCCCGCGAGCCGTTCCAGGGTGCCGGTCATGCTCGTCTCCTCGGGTCGTCTCCCCCGAGCAGCCCTCCACTCCAACGTAACGCCGGGCCTCGGCCCCCGACGGCCCGTGACCGGGGGCACGGCGCCCGGCCCCGGTCAGCTCCGGCCGATCCCCTCGAACCACGTGGGGCCGTCGCCCGCGGCCTGTTTGATGCGGCTGACGACGGCCTCGCTCATGGGCGGCAGCGCGTCCAGCCCGAACCAGCCCACCTCCAGCGACTCCTCGTCGTTGACCCGGGCCTCTCCCCCGGTGGCGCGGCACCGGAAGGAGATGTCCATGAACTGGCAGACGTCGCCGTTGGGGTAGGTGACAGGTTCCTCCAACGCCTGCACCGCGACCACTCGTTCGGCGACGCACCGCACGGCCGTCTCCTCCTCGACCTCACGCCGGGCCGCCGCCGCAGGCTGCTCACCCGGTTCGGGGATGCCGCCGATGATCGACCAGTCCCCGGTGTCGGCCCGCCTTCCCAGCAGCACACGCCCCTCGTCGTCGAACACGACGGCGCTCACGCCCGGCAGGTAGAGCAGTTGATGGCCTGCGGCGGCGCGGACTCTGCGGATGAATTCGGGTGTCGCCATGATCCCGAGCGTATCGGGTCGGGGTGTGCCGTCGCCCCGTCACCGTTCACCGGAGGAACATCACTCGGGTACGGGATATCCACAATTCCCGTCTCACGCATTACCGTTGAGCCGCGAAGTCGCAGCCCGCGCCGCAGCCGACCGGCCGGCGGTACGGGCCGCGCCGGTTTCGGGGGGTCGCAGGGGATGACGTCGCCGGTGCTCGGATCGTCGGGGGTGCGCGAACGCGAGAACGGCACCGCCGACGTCACAGGTGTGCTCGTACTGGGGGCGTGTGCCGCATGGGCGCTGGTCACGGCCGCGGGGAGGGACGCGCGGCCCGAAGGGCTGCTGCTCGCCGTGCTCGCGGTGGGTGCCGGATACGCCACGGGACGCATCATGGGCTCCTTGCTGCCCGTCGGAGCGGCCGCAGGGGCGGGAGCACTGGGTGTCGTTCTCGCCTTCTTCGGCCCGTCGTCCTTGCACCTGATCCCGGGCGGCATCGACTTCGCGGGCCCGGCGGGACGTTCGGGTGTGACGGCCGCGCTCCTCACGCTCTCGGTCGGCGCGTTCTGCTGTGCAGCCTGGGCGGCACCGGTGCCTGCCGTGCGGCGGAGCATGCGGCTGCTGGCGGCCGGGGCGGTACTGTGCGCCCTGCTCGTGGGCACCCCGGTCGGTTTCGCGGCAGCCCTGGGCGTGCTGCTGTGCTCCCTCGTGGCGGGAGGGATTCGCCGGCGGCCCGCGTACCTGGCGGCTCTCACGCTGGCCGCCGCGGCCGTCTCGGGCGTCACTTTCGCGGTGGCACAGGACCAGCAGCCGCGCGGGGCGTCGGCCGCTCTGCACGAGCAACTGACCGCCCACCGGGTCGGGTTGTGGCGGGACGCCATCGCCATCACGCGGGAGTACCCGCTCTTCGGCGCGGGGCCCGACACCTTCCGGGACCTGAGCGGTACGGCACGTGACACGGGCACCGGCGCGGCGCCGGCGGCGTTCACGGCGCAGGGCACGCTGCACGCGGACGAAGCGGCGCCGCCCGACGGCAAGCCGCACTCCGCTCCCCTGCAGGTCGCCGCCGAACAGGGGCTGCCGGGGCTGGCTCTGCTCGCCTCGGCCTTCGGGTGGTTGCTGTTCGCGCTGTGGACCTCACCCCGGCCCACGCCTGTCGCACTGACGGCGGGGGCGGCGCTCTCGGCGCTGGCCGCTCTCGCGGCGATAGGCAACGCCCTGAGCTTCACGCAGGTGACGGCCGGGGCGGGGCTCCTCGCAGGTATCGCCTGTGCGAGGCGGCTCGGCTGAGCCGCCTCCCCGGGAAAGCTGCCCGCGGATCGCCCGCACCGCCGACTCCGCGTCGTCCACGGTGAAGGCCTC
This sequence comes from Streptomyces sp. WMMB 322, assembly GCF_900090145.1. Lineage (GTDB taxonomy): Bacteria > Actinomycetota > Actinomycetes > Streptomycetales > Streptomycetaceae > Streptomyces. The sequence goes on along the minus strand of NZ_FMHI01000023.1, from coordinate 85,637 downwards.
CCCGGTGAATGCGTCCGCGGAGAAGGTGAACGTCTGCCCGTACTCCCGCCGCAGCCCACGCCCTCAGCGCCGTACGACGACCGCCCTGCGCTTGCCGGGGCGCCCCCTGCAGCCGCGGCCACCCCACTGATGTCGCGTGACGCGGCGGACCTCCGCGGCCGGGACGTGGGAAGCGGGACGCGGCGCCGCAGCCACCCCGGCGTGTCCGCGGCGCAGTTCCAGAGCGTCGCTGTCGACGGTGACCCGCACGTGGACGAGCACGTGGCTGCCGGGGAGACAGGCGGTTGGCAGGAGGTTGGCAGGCGGTGGGCCGCCCGCCGGTCCGGACTGCGGGAGGCCGGGGCGGGGCTTGGGTCTGCCCGCTCATGGGGCTCAGACTGCGCCGGACCGGGCCCGGCCCGGGATCAAGGCGTCACGGGTGCGCCCGCGAGGAGCCGGCCCTCGGCGTAGGTGTTCGCCACCTCGGGCAGCCTGGCCGCGCTCCCCCCGAGCAGCACGGTCAGCCCGCCGGTGGGGGCGGCGCCCGGGTCGGGGGCGGTGCCGATCCTGCGCAGGGCCTGGGCGGCGACCGCGTCGGCGGAGCCGAAGAGCACCGGCGGCGCACCGTCCGCATCCGTGAGCGCCGCGCGGATGCGTTCGCCGACGAGTTCGTAGTGCGTGCACCCGAGGACGACGGCGCGCACACCGCTCGGAGTGAGATCCGCGGCGGCGCCGACTGCCACGTCGATGGCGTGTTCCTGCGCCGTCTCCACGGCGTCCGCCAGACCGTGGCAGGGCACCTCGGTGAACTGGGCTTCCCTGCCGAAGTCGGCGATGAGGCGCCGCTGGTAGGGGCTTCCCGTGGTCGCCGGGGTGGCCCAGACCGCGACGGGACCGCCGCCCTGCGCCGCCGGTTTCACCGCGGGCACCGTGCCGATGACGGGGAGGTCCGGCTCCAGCTCCTCGCGCAGCGCCGCGAGGGCGTGCACGGATGCGGTGTTGCACGCGACGATCAGGGCGTCCGGCTCGTGGGCTCCCGCGGCCTTCGCGCAGGCCAGGGCGTGTGCGGTGATGTCGTCGGCGGTGCGCGGCCCCCAGGGCATGCTCTCGGGGTCGCTGGAGAGGACGAGATCCGCATCGGGACGGGCCCTGCGCACTGCCGCGGCCGCCGCGAGCAGGCCGATACCGGAGTCCATCAACGCGATCTTCACGGCAGGCCACTGTAGTCGATCGGCCATGCGGCCTCATCCGGTGTCACCGCGGCCCCGGCATACCGTGCGCCCCGCCCCCGGTGCGGCAGACTGCGTCGGATGAGCGCCCTGACCTGGACCGCCTCGGGATCGCTTGCCGCCTGGCTGTGGCTGCTGCTGGCGCAGGCCCGCTTCTGGCGTACCGACATCCGGCTGCCGCCGCGCTCGGAGCCGCAGGCCTGGCCGGCGGTGGCGGTCGTCGTGCCGGCGCGGGACGAGGCGGACGTCCTGCCGCTGAGCCTGCCCGGCCTGCTCGCCCAGGACTATCCGGGGCGGGCCGAGATCTTCCTCGTCGACGACGGCTCCACGGACGGCACCGGTGAGGTGGCCCGCCGCCTCGCGAGCCAACAGGCGCCGCACGATCTGCCGTTGACCGTCACCTCCCCCGGGGAGCCCGGACCGGGCTGGACGGGCAAGCTGTGGGCGCTGCGGCACGGCATGGCCCTCGCGCAGGAGCGGACGGGCGCGGGCTTCCTGCTGCTCACGGACGCCGACATCGCGCACGCGCCGGACTCGCTGCGGGACCTGGTGAGTGCCGCGACCGGTGCCCGTCTGGACCTTCTCTCCCAGATGGCCCGGCTGCGGGCCGACAGCGCGTGGGAGCGGCTCATCGTGCCCGCCTTCGTGTACTTCTTCGCGCAGCTCTACCCCTTCGGCCGGGTCAACCGGCCCGCGTCCCGTACCGCCGCGGCAGCCGGCGGCTGTGTGCTGCTGCGCACCGAGGCGGCCGTCCGTGCGGACATCCCCGAGAGCATCCGGCACGCCGTCATCGACGACGTGACGCTCGCCCGTGCCGTCAAACGCAGCGGCGGGCGGATCTGGCTGGGTCTGGCGGACGGCGTGCGCAGCGTCCGCCCCTACGAACGGCTGCCGCAGCTGTGGCGGATGGTGGCGCGCAGCGCGTACGCACAGCTCGGGAACAGTCCGCTGGTGCTGCTGGGCGCGGTGGCCGCCCTGACGCTGGTGTACCTGGTGCCGCCGCTGACCGCGCTGGCGGGGTCGCCTGTGGGCGCGGCGGCGTGGGCGGTGATGGCGCTGACGTACGTGCCGATGCTGCGCTACTACCGGCAGCCGCCGTGGTGTGCGCTCGCACTGCCGGTGACGGCTGCCCTGTACCTGCTGATGACCCTCGATTCGGCGCTGCGGCACCACCGGGGGCGCGGTGCCGCCTGGAAGGGGCGCACCTACGCGTGAGCGCAGGTACCGCGCGGCCGGCGGCAGTTCACTTGCGGCCGGGAGCCCACTGCATGCCCCAGCCGTAGGCGGCGTCGACCGTGCGCTGCGGGCTGCTGCCGCGCTCGACGACCAGGTAGCGGGCCTCGCGGTGCACGACGAGATCGCCGCCCTTGTTGGTGATGAGCGCCAGCGCACAGACGCTGGAGGGAACGGTGCACTCGTCGAGCGAGAACTCCACCGGAGCGCCGTGCTGCGGCTGGAGGGTCACGGTGCCCTGGACTCCCTCGAAGCTGCGCGCCCCGGAGTAGATCGTCACGAAGACCAGGACGCGCCGCAGCTGAGCGGCGTGATCGAGATTGACGGTGAGGTTCTCGCCGGAGGCGACCGCGCCGGTGCGGTCGTCGCCGTCGAGGTGAATGTACGGCGGCTGGTGCAGCGAGCCGAAGGCGTTGCCGAGCGCTTGGACGGCCCCCTTTCGCCCGTCGGCGAGTTCGAAGAGCGCGCACAGGTCCAGATCGAGGCCGGAGTGTCCGGCGACGGCCCTGCCGAGTTTCCGGCCCCAGCCCGAGGCGCTCTTCTGCGACTGCTTCTGCGTCTGCCAGTTGAGGTTGACCCGCATGACTCCGCCGGTGCCGCCCTGCTTGGTGAGGGAGACCGAGGGTGCCTGTTTGGTCAGCGTGACCTTGGTCAGCCGCACGGCTCCGGCCGCAGCGGGTGCGGACGGCGCGGGTGCGGACGCCGCCGCCGGTGCCGGGGCCGCCGCCGGTGGCGGGGGCGAGGCGGATGCCTGCGGCGGGACCGCGGCGGCGGGCGCCGCTTCGCGCACCGGTGCGCCGGCGTCCGCTTCTTCGTCGACGCTGATCCCGAAGTCCGTTGCCAGACCGGCCAGTCCGCTCCCGTAGCCCTGGCCGACCGCACGGAACTTCCAGCCTCCCTGCCTGCGGTAGAGCTCACCCAGGACGAAGGCCGTCTCGACTGTGGCGTCGGCGCTCTCGAAGCGGGCGATCTCCGCTCCGCCGTCCGCGTCCACGAGCCGTACGTGCAGCCCGGGGACCTGTCCGAACGTGCCGCCTTCGGCGGAGGCAGCGAGGACGATCCGGTCGACATCGGGCTCGACCCTCGCCAGGTCCGCGCTCAAGACGTCCACGGCAACGGGGGCTTCGGAGCGCTTGCCCTCGTGGTTCACTGCGCCCGAGGCGTGACGGGGCTGGTTGTAGAAGACGAAGTCGTCGTCGGAGCGGACCTTTCCGGACGCCGTCAGCAGCAGGGCGGAGGCGTCCACGTCCACGGGACCGGTGCCCGAATCCCTCCCCAGCTCGATACGCACCGACGTCGCCGCGACCGGGATGTTGGTGCCCTTGCGCATCGTCATGCCACTCCACTTCCCTCCTCCTCCGGCGTCCTGGTCGCCGGAGGCTCTCCGTCCGCCGCGTCCTCGCGGCTGCAGCGGCCCGTCACAACATCTCGACAGGCCCTGCGTGCCCGGTTTTACCGGATTCGCTCCGATTGCTGACGGGCAGTCACCGCAAGCACGGGAAACCGCTCCTCGACCGGGGTGCCCAACGGCCACATTTTGGGCTTACCTTATGGGCATGACCTCCCCCCGCTACTCCCCTGGCGGCTACTACGCTGGCCCTTCGTACCCCGACACACCGATCTACGACATGCTCGTGAACGAGCGCGGCACCCCGCAGATCGCTCCCATCCGTGTCCCCTCGGCGTACGAGGCGCTGCCTTCCCTCGCCGCACTTCCCCCGGCTCTGCCCGCGCTTCCCGCCGGGCCGAGCCACCAGCAGCACACACCACCGCAGGGGTACCCGGGTGCGATGGGCCACCAGCCCCCGCAGCACGGCATGGCGCAGCCCGCCCCCCTTCAGTCGGCTCCGCTGCAGCAGGCGCCCGCGCCTCACATTCCGCAGCAGCAGCCGCAGCGGGGACACCAGGATCCGCGTCAGCACCCTCAGCAGTACCAACAGCCCCAGCCGCCGCAGCAGATGCGGCCGGTCGCACCGCCCCGTCCTGCCGCTCCCCGTCCCGCCGCACCGCGTCCCGCGGCGCCCCGGCAGATGCCGAACGCCTACGAGGACCCCTACGGCGGGCAGCAGTACCCCGGTCGCGGCTACTGACCGGATCCGGCCCCTTCGGGCGGCCGGCGCCGGTGGCAGGATGACGGCATGACGTCCATGACGCTGGCATCGCTCCACCTCTACCCGGTGAAAGCACTGGCGGGGATCACGCGCGAGGAGTTGAGCGTCGAGCCGTGGGGACCGGCTGCCGACAGGCGCTGGATGCTGACGTCTCCGGACGGCAGCGAGGTCACACAGCGGGAGCAGCCACGCCTTGCCCTCGTCCGGGCGGTTCCACTGTCCGATGACGCCTGCGGGGGAGGTCCGGGGGGAGCGGCGCTGCGCATCACGGCTCCGGGGAGGGAGCCGCTCGAGGTCGGCGTGCCGCCTGCGGACCGGGAAACGGTCCCCGTACGGCTGTTCGGGAAGAAGCTGCACGTGGTGCCCGCCGACGCGGAGGCCGGCGACTGGTTCTCCGCGTATCTCGGTACGAAGGTGCTGCTCGTGCATCTGGACGCCCCTCAGCGGCGGCGCCTCATCGACCCGCAGTTCGCCCCCGGCGGTCAGACGGTCTCGCTGGCCGACGGCTTTCCGCTCCTGCTCACGGCCGTCTCGTCGCTGGACGCTCTCAACTCCCTGATTGCACAGGGCGATCACGCCGACGAGGGGCCCGTGCCGATGGACCGCTTCCGGCCGAGCCTCGTCGTCACCGGATCTCCCCCGTGGGCCGAGGACCGATGGCGGAGGCTCCGCGTCGGCGAGGCCGTCTTCCGGGTGGCCAAGCCGTGCGGGCGTTGCGTGGTGACCACCACCGACCAGACGTCGGGCGTCCGGGGAAAGGAGCCGCTGCGCACCCTGGCCCGCCACCGTCGCTTCGGGGATCAGCTGGTCTTCGGTCAGAATCTGATCCCCGAGCGCACGGGCAGGGTACGCAGCGGCGACTCGGTCGAGGTGCTCGCGCAGGGCCCGTCGTCCGCGGCGAGCACCCCTTCTACCGCTGCTGCGGCGGCAGTTCGGCCGAAGCGCCCTCGTCCATGAGCCGCGAGCGGATCAGGAAGCGCACCCCTTCCGGGGCCTCCAGGGAGAATCCGCTGCCGCGTCCCGGCACCACGTCCACCGTCAGGTGGGTGTGGCTCCAGTACGCGAACTGGCTCGAGGACATCCAGAACGGCACCGGTTCGCCGACGCCCTCCACCGCCAGCCGCCCGAGCAGCACGTCCGCGTCCCCCGTGCGCAGCTCGCCGAGCTGGTAGCACATCGGGGAGCTGCCGTCGCAGCAGCCGCCCGACTGGTGGAACATCAGCGGCCCGTGCTGGTCCGTCAGCCGGCGGATCATCCTGGCCGCCTCGTCGGTGACGCCGACCCGTTCCGGCGGCTCGGCGGCGGCTCGGTCGTGAGCCTGCTCCGCGGAGGACATCAGAAGAATCCGAGTTTCTTCGGCGAGTAGCTCACCAGCAGGTTCTTGGTCTGCTGGTAGTGGTCGAGCATCATGCGGTGGTTCTCGCGGCCGATGCCGGACTGCTTGTAGCCGCCGAACGCGGCGTGCGCCGGGTAGGCGTGATAGCAGTTCGTCCACACGCGCCCGGCCTGGATGGTGCGGCCCGCTCGGTAGGCGGTGCTGCCGTCGCGGGTCCACACGCCGGCACCGAGTCCGTAGAGGGTGTCGTTCGCCGTCGTCATGGCGTCGGCGAAGTCGGAGAAGCCGGTGACGGCGACGACCGGACCGAAGATCTCCTCCTGGAAGACGCGCATGCTGTTCTTGCCCTCGAGGATGGTGGGCCGCACGTAGTAGCCGCCCTCCAGCTCCCCTCCGAGCTCGGCGCGGCTGCCGCCGGTCAGCGCCTTCGCGCCCTCCTGCTTGCCGATGTCGAGGTAGGAGAGGATCTTCTCCAGCTGGTCGTTGGAGGCCTGGGCGCCCACCATGGTGTCGGTGTCCAGCGGATGGCCCTGGACGATCTTCTCCGTGCGCGCGATGCCCGCATCGAGGAAGTCCCGGTAGTGGCCCTGCTGAATGAGGGCACGCGACGGACACGTGCACACCTCGCCCTGGTTGAGGGCGAACATCGTGAAGCCTTCCAGCGCCTTGTCGAAGAAGTCGTCGTCGGCGCGGGAGACGTCGTCGAAGAAGATGTTGGGGCTCTTGCCGCCGAGTTCGAGCGTGACCGGCTTGAGGTTGTCGGACGCGTACTGCATGATCAGCCGGCCCGTGGTGGTCTCGCCGGTGAAGGCGACCTTCGCCACGCGGGGGCTGCTGGCCAGCGGCTTGCCCGCTTCCGCGCCGAAGCCGTTGACGATGTTGACGACGCCCGGAGGCAGCAGGTCGGCGACCAGGCTCATCCAGAAGTGGACGGAGGCCGGGGTCTGTTCGGCGGGCTTGAGCACGACCGCGTTGCCGGCCGCCAGCGCGGGAGCCAGCTTCCACGTGGCCATCAGGATCGGGAAGTTCCACGGGATGATCTGGGCGACGACGCCGAGCGGCTCGTGGAAGTGGTAGGCGACCGTGTCCTCGTCGATCTCCGACAGCGACCCCTCCTGTGCCCGAATGGCACCGGCGAAGTAGCGGAAGTGGTCGATGGCGAGAGGAATGTCGGCGGCCAGCGTCTCACGCACCGGCTTGCCGTTCTCCCAGCTCTCGGCCACGGCCAGTTCCTCGAGGTGGTCCTCCATGCGCTGCGCGATGCGGTTGAGTACCGCGGCACGTTCGGCAGGGGGCGTGCGGCCCCAGGCCGGGGCGGCCTCGTGTGCCGAGTCGATGGCCCGCTCGACGTCCTCGGCGGTGCCGCGGGCGATCTCGGTGAAGGGCGCTCCGGTGACCGGTGTGGGGTTCTCGAAGTAGCCGCCCTGTTTGGGGGCGACGTATTCGCCCCCGATCCAGTGGTCGTAGCGGGACTTGTAGTTCATGACGGCCCCGTCGGACCCGGGCGCGGCGTAGCGGCTCATCACTGCCTCCCCTTGGTGCTGGTGGCCCGCCTCATCCCGCGGCGGGCCCGTGTTGCGGGGAAGCCTAGGGACGGGAACGTTGCCGATACGTTGCGTGTGCTGTGCCTGCCTCTGTGTGCGGACGGGGCGCGGAGGGCGGCTGCGTGCTCTCCAGCCCGTAGGAGCGGCGCAGTTCGCGCACGCGGCGGGTGAGGGCGGCGGTGCGGGCCTCACCGCCCCGGCGTCCGGCCAGCAGGGCCTCCCACATCTCCAGGTCGTCCTCGCCCCAGGGGGTGCGCACCCACTCCTCCAGCAGGACCGGGTCGCGGGAGGAGAGCAGAGCACGGCGCAACCGGTCCTCCAGCCGCCTGCGCAGCCGTACGACACCGGGCGCCTCGGAGAGCGGCAGCAGCGGGCCGCGGTAGGCGGAGAGCGCGGCGGGCAGATCGCCCTCGGCCAGTGCCTGCGCGACGGCGTCGTGGTCGGTGTGCGCTGCGGTGCGCAGCCGGTACGGGCGTGAGTCCAGCAGCGACCCCAGCAGCCCGCGCAGCCGGGAGAGTTCGGCACGCAGCGTGACCGGCGTGACGGCGCGCTCTCCGTAGAGTTCGAGCGCGAGACGTTCTCCGGTGAGGCCTTCGGGATGCGCCGCGAGGAGCACCATGATCTCGCTGTGCCGCCTGCCCAGCCGCACGGGCGTGCCGCCTCCGGGATCGAGCAGGGCCTCGTCGCAGCCGAGGGCGTTCAGCACGGGCGCGCCGTCGGCCGAAGTGCCGCCGGCGGCGGACAGTTCGGCGAGATACGCCTCCGCGGCGCGGGCGGTCGCCTGGACGAGCGCGAGGCTCTGCGGCGAGGCGAGATGGTCGCCGCCGGTGATGTCGACGGCCCCGATGAGGCGGTGGGTGCGCGGATCGTGGACGGGTGCCGCGGCGCACGTCCACGCCTGCACGGGGCGGCAGTAGTGCTCGGCTGTGAAGATCTGCACGGCGTGGTCGACGGCGAGGGCCGTGCCCGGGGCGTTGGTGCCGATGTAGCGCTCGGACCAGCGGGCGCCGGGAACGAAGTTCATCCCCTCGGCGTGGCGCCGGACTTGGGAGTGTCCCTCGACCCACAGCATGCGTCCGTTCTCGTCGCACACGGACAGCAGATGCGCACCGTCGTCGGCGACGGTGCCGAGGAGTTCGCGGAAGAGCGGCATGACGCGGTGCAGGGGATGCGCGGACCGGTATGCGGCGAGCTCGGCGTCCTCCAGGTCGACCCGGGCCACGCTCTCCGGCTCGACGGAGGCACCGGCGCACCGCTGCCAGGACTCGGCCACCACGTTCCGCACCTGCGCGCCGATCGCGCCCTCGGTCACGAACTCCTCGTGCGCGCGGCGGACCTGGCCCGTCCGCTCGGCCGCGTCTGCCCCTGCCTCCAGCGCCAGCCATGGATTCAGCACACCGTCATCGTGCCGCGCGTCACAGCCCCAGGCAACGCTGTGGACCCGGACAATCCAGCACGCTTCGGGATACTCACCGGTCCGCCTGCACGTGTGTCATGCGGCGTCCCCTGGTACCCATCACCGCATGCACACGCACCCTCAGCTCTCCGACGACGAGACCGCCCGGCTGGACGCCCACTGGCGTGCCATGAACTACCTGTCCGCCTGTCAGCTGTACCTGCGGGACAATCCGCTGCTGCGTGAGCCGCTGCGCCCGGAGCACATCAAGCCCAGGCTGCTGGGGCACTGGGGTTCGGCACCCGGACTGGGGCTCGTCTACACCCACCTCAACCGGGCCGTCCGGACACACGGACTGGACGCCCTCGGCATCTGGGGGCCGGGCCACGGGGCGCCCGCCGTGCTGGCGGGCGCGTGGCTGGAGGGGACGTTCGGCGAACTCGAACCCGACCGCCGGCGGGACGCCGCGGGCATGCTCGGCCTCTTCCGGGACTTCTCGCATCCGGGCGGGCTGCCCAGCCATACGGCACCCGACGTGCCCGGTTCGATCCAGGAGGGCGGCGAGCTCGGCTACGCGACGGCCCACGCATACGGCGCGGCCTTCGACAATCCCGATCTGCTGGTGTGCTCCGTCGTGGGCGACGGGGAGGCCGAGACGGGTCCGCTGGCCGCGGCCTGGCACTCCAACAAGTTCCTCGACCCGGTGCACGACGGAGCGGTTCTGCCCGTGCTTCACCTCAACGGGTACAAGATCGCGAACCCGGCGGTCCTCGCCCGGCTCCCGGATGACGAACTGGACGCCCTGCTGCGCGGATACGGATACGACCCGCTGCACGTCACCGCGCACCCCGGGACGCCTCCGGCCGAGACGCACCGCGCGCTCGCGGGGGCCTTCGACGTGGCGCTGGAACGGATCGGGCAGTACCAGCGTGAGGCCCGCGCCCGTGCGGGCGCTTCGGTGCACCGGCCGCGCTGGCCGATGCTGGTGCTGCGCACCCCGAAGGGCTGGACGGGCCCTTCGGAGGTCGACGGTGTGCCCGTGGAGGACACATGGCGCTCGCACCAGATCCCGCTGGCAGGCGTCCGTGAAGACCCGGCGCGGCTGCGGCAGTTGGAGGCCTGGCTGCGTTCCTACCGTCCCCAGGAGCTCTTCGACGAGGAGGGCAGGCCCGTCGACGAGGTGCTGGCATGCGTGCCGGAGGGAGACCGCAGGCTGGGCGCATCCCCGCACGCCAACGGCGGACGCCTGCTGCGTGAACTGCCGCTGCCCGCGCTGGAACCGCACGCCGTGGACGTGGAGCGACACGGGCACACCTCGCACGAGCCCACACGCGTGCTGGGCGGCGTGCTGACCGAGCTGTTCTCCGCCACTCAGCAGCGGCGGGACTTCCGTCTGTTCGGTCCCGACGAGACGGCCTCGAACCACCTAGACGGCGTCTTCGACGTCACGCCGCGCGGCTGGCAGGCGCAGACCCTCGGGACGGACGAGCACCTCGGCCGGCACGGGCGGGTCCTCGAGGTCCTCTCGGAGCACATGTGCCAGGGCTGGCTGGAGGGTTACCTGCTCACGGGCAGGCACGGTCTCTTCGGCACGTACGAGGCCTTCGCGCACATCGTCGCCAGCATGGCCGGCCAGCACGTCAAGTGGCTGCAGAGCTCGCGGGAAGTGCCGTGGCGCATGCCGCTCGCCTCGCTCAACTACCTGCTCACCTCGCACGCGTGGCGGCAGGACCACAACGGCTTCTCCCACCAGGACCCCGGCTTCATCGACCACATCATGAACAAGAGCCCGCAGGTCGTGCGGGTCTATCTGCCGCCGGACGCCAACACGCTGCTGTGCGTCGCGGATCATGTGCTGCGCACGCGCGACACCGTCAACGTCGTGGTGGCCGGCAAGCAGCAGTGCTTCGACTGGCTGTCGCTGGAGGAGGCCCGCAACCACTGCGAGCGGGGCCTCGGCGTGTGGGAATGGGCGGGCACGGAGGCTCAGGACGGGGAGCCGGACGTGGTGCTGGCCTGTGCCGGCGACGTTCCCACGCAGGAGACGCTGGCGGCGGCGTCGCTGCTGCGCGAGCATCTGCCGCAGCTGGCGGTGCGGGTGGTGAACGTGGTGGACATCGCGCGGCTGCTGCCGCGGTCGGAGCATCCGCACGGCCTGACCGACGCGGAGTTCGACGCCGTCTTCACACGCGACAGGCCTGTGATCTTCGCGTACCACGGCTATCCGTGGCTCGTGCACCGCCTCACCTACCGGCGGGCCGTGCACGACTCGCTCCATGTGCGCGGATACAAGGAGATGGGCGCCACCACGACGCCGTTCGACATGGTGGTGCGCAACGACATGGACCGCTACCGGCTCGTGATGGACGTCATCGACCGCACGCCGGGCCTGCCGGTGCGGGCCGCGGGTGTGCGGCAGGCGATGGGGGACGTGCGGACCCGGCACCACTCATGGACCCGTGAGCACGGGACGGACCTGCCGGAGGTCGCGGACTGGAGCTGGTCCGCGGCCTCCGGCTGAGGTCCCCTCCTCCCCTCCCGGTCCGGATCCCCCTTGCTGCCGGCGCGCGTCCTGCCTGGCGGGTGCCCGTGCAGTGGCCTGCGATGGTGCTGTGGCCTGCGACGTCAGATCTCGACGTCCTCCAGCACGCCGAGAGCGTCGGGGACGAGCACCGCTGCCGAGTAGTAGGTGCTCACCAGGTACGAGATCAGGGCCTTGTCGTCGACGCCCATGAAGCGCACGTTCAGACCGGGCTCGATCTCGTCGGGGATGCCCGTCTGGTGCAGGCCGACGACGCCCTGGTTCTCCTGGCCCGTGCGCATGGCCAGCACACTGGTCGTGCCCTCACGGCTGACCGGGATCTTGTTGCACGGCAGGAGCGGAATGCCGCGCCAGGAGCGCACGCTCGCACCGTGCAGCTCGGTCTGCTGGGGGTAGATGCCGCGGCTGCTGCACTCGCGGCCGATGGCGGCGATCGCCTTGGGATGGGCGAGGAGGAACTGCGTCTTGCGGCGGCGCGAGATGAGTTCGTCGAGGTCGTCGGGGGTTGGCGGGCCGGAACGGGTGTGGATGCGCTGGGCCAGGGCGGCGTTGTGCAGGAGCCCGAAGTCGCGGTTGTTGACCATCTCGTGCTCCTGCCGCTCCCGCAGCGCCTCGATCGTCAGCCGCAACTGCTCCTCGACCTGGTTCATCGGGTGGTTGTACAGATCCGCCACCCGCGAATGCACCCGCAGCACCGTCTGCGCCACACTCAGCTCGTACTCACGCGGAGACAGCTCGTAGTCCACGAACGTACCCGGCAGCGACGCCTCCCCCGCATGCCCCGAAGCCAGCTCGATCTCGGCCTCCCCGCGCCTGTTCTGCCGCGGGATCGCGCGGGAGAGGCAGGCGTCGAGGTAGGTGCGCAACGCCCGTGAGCGGTCCGCCAGTTCGCGGAACTCCTGTGCGGACAGGGACAGTACGGTGCACTTCGTCAGCGCGGTGAGGGTGTGCTCCCACTCCCCCGGCTCCGGCGTGAGGGCCTGGTCGCCGACATGGTCGCCGCCGGCGAGAACGCCGAGGGACACCTCCTCGCCGTACTTGCCGGCACCCGTGCGCTTCACCTTCCCGTGGGCGATGAGGAGAAGCCGTGCCGGGTCACCGGGCGAGACGACCGTCTCCCCGGCGGCGTACTCCCGCTGCTCGAACCGTTCGGCGAGAGCCCCCAGGGCCGCGTCGTCCGTCAGCCCGCGCAGCAGCGGGATCTCGCGGAGCTCGGCGGGGATCACGCCGATGTCGGCGCCGGTGACGACGAATTCCACCCGTCCGTCGCCGAGGGTGTGCGTCAGGCGCCTGTTGACGCGGAAGACGCCGCCGGTGGCCTCGACCCACGGGAGGACCTTCAGCAGCCAGCGTGAGGAGATCCCCTGCATCTGCGGGGGTGTCTTGGTGGTGGTCGTCAGGTTGCGGGCAGCGGCAGTGGTGAGGCTGAGGCTCGGCCCGGGTGCAAAGGCGGGCGTCGTCTCGGGCTGGGTGGTCATCGACCGGAGACCTTTCGTGCTGTGGCCGGTACTTGAACTGCTTTCGGGAATCGTCCGGAAATCCCGCTCGGCGGGAGCGGACCGCCGTGACGCCGACGCGCGGGGTCAGTGGCCGATTTCGACGTCCTCGAGGATTCCCAGAGCATCCGGCACGAGAACGGCCGCCGAATAGTAGGCACTCACCAGATAGGAGATGAGGGCCTTTTCGTCGATACCCATGAAACGGACCGAGACCCCCGGCTGGTATTCGTCGGGAATTCCTGTCTGGTGCAGGCCGACGACACCCTGCTTCTCCTGGCCGGTACGCATGGCCAGCACGCTCGTCGTGCCCTCCGGGCCGACGGGGATCTTGTTGCACGGCAGGACGGGCACGCCCCGCCAGGCGGGCAGCCGGTGCCCGTCCACTTCCGCGCTGTCGGGCTGGATGCCGCGGCGGCTGCACTCGCGGCCGAAGGCGGCGATCGCCTTGGGATGGGCGAGGAGGAACTGCGTCTTGCGGCGGCGCGAGATGAGTTCGTCGAGGTCGTCGGGGGTTGGCGGGCCGGAACGGGTGTGGATGCGCTGGGCCAGGGCGGCGTTGTGCAGGAGCCCGAAGTCGCGGTTGTTGACCATCTCGTGCTCCTGCCGCTCCCGCAGCGCCTCGATCGTCAGCCGCAACTGCTCCTCGACCTGGTTCATCGGGTGGTTGTACAGATCCGCCACCCGCGAATGCACCCGCAGCACCGTCTGCGCCACACTCAGCTCGTACTCACGCGGAGACAGCTCGTAGTCCACGAACGTACCCGGCAGCGACGCCTCCCCCACATGCCCCGAAGCCAGGGCCACTTCGGATTCTCCGTCGGGCGTGCGCCGCCCGTTCAGCTCGGATGCCGCCGTGGCGGTCTGCGCGCGCAGGCTCTCGGACCGGCCGGCGATCTCCTCGAAGGACTCCCGGGCGAGGGTCAGTACGGTGCCGCTGGTCAGCGAGGTGAGCGTGATGTCCCACTTCCCCGGCTCGCCGGTGAGCCGGTCGGACCCGAGGTGGTCGCCGTCGGCCAGCACGCCGAGGGCGCTCTCGCCGCCGTACTTGCCCTCTCTCGTCCTGCGCAGCTTGCCGTGGGCGACGAGCACCACCTGGTCTGCCGGGCGTCCCTCCTCGACGATCGTCTCGCCCGGACCGAAGTCGCGCTGTTCGCAACGGTTCGCCAGCGCTTCGAGCACCGCACGGTCCTCGTAGCCGCGCAGCAGCGGGAGCTCGGTCAGCTCCAGCGGGATGACCCGCACTTCGGCACCCGTGGTGGTGAACTCCACGCGGCCGTCGCCCAGGGTGTGCGTCAGGCGCCTGTTGACGCGGAAGGTGCCGCCGGGCACCTGCACCCAGGGGAGAACCTTCAACAGCCAGCGGGAGCTGATTCCCTGCATCTGCGGGGGCGTCTTGGTGGTCGTGGTGAGATTGCGTGCGGCCGCCGTCGCAAGACTCGCCTGTGCCCGCTGTGCGGCATCCTCGCCACCGGAATTCGTCTCCACCGCAGTCGCCATATGGGTACCGCCAATCTCCGTGTCCGCACCGGCAATTCGTCGTTGCGCAGACGAAGCTAATCCGCCGTGCTCATAACGGGCAATCGCTCAAAAGAGATGCCATTCCCCGGAATGACCGCCCAAGTGCCTGGGTACCGGCCCGCACTTGAGGGAGGGAAACCAGCCACAGAGGGGCCCGGAGGGCCGCCGGCCACCGACATGACACTCAGTGCACCCCGGGCTCCGGCCCCCGGCCCTTCGGAGCCCGGGCACGCGAGGTAGGCTCGGTGTTCCACGATGGGGTGGCTACGGGACCGGAACCTTGACCATGTTCCGGTGATTTGAGTCTCTTTGGCCTACTCCACGCATGTACCCGCCTGCTCGAGGTACTCACGCACGTGGAGAAGGGGGTGAGAAGTTATGCGCGCGATCGTCGGCCTGTGGCGCTGGCGCGGCAACCCGTTGTGCCGCCGCAGCGACCGCCGCGAAGCATGGCTGGCACTGGGTGCCGTGATCCTCGTCGTCGTCATCGCTCCGCTCGCCGGCTGGCTCGGAGCCTCCGCGGCGCACGGAGCGCTGCTGAAGAACGCCGAGGAGCAGCGGCAGGGCCGTCAACAGGTGTGGGCCGTGGCCGAATCGGTCCAGGACCGGGCTCCGCTGGATGCCGATCCCGAGTCCGCTTCGCAGCAGCCCGACCGCCGTCACGTGGTCGCCCACTGGGCCGGCCCGGACGGCGAGACGCACAAGAGCACCGTCACCACGAAACAGCGCGTCCAGCCCGGTGAGCGCTTCCGCATCTGGACGGACGCCGAGGGCCTCGCCACGAGAAGTCCCATGAGTTCGCAGACCGCGTCCTCGTACGCCGCGCTGGCCGGACTCGCCGCGGGCGCGGGAGCCGCCGGGCTCATGGAGGCCGGACGCCGGCTGACCATGCGGCAGTTGCTGCGCCGCCGGTACGCCCTGTGGGACGCGGAGTGGTCCCGCATCGGCCCGGACTGGGGACGCACCGGCTCCAGCAACTGAGCCGGGGCCGGGCGGGGCGCCCCGGCTCAGGCCGTCCCCGTGCCCGCCCGGTCTCCTGCCCGGTTTCCGGGCTCCGGGATCCCGCCCCCGGGTGTACCCGCACCGGGTGTGCCCGCACCGTGAGGCCGTGCCGCCCGGACGCGCGTACAGCGGTCGCACGGTGGTCCCCGGGCGCCCGAAGTGCGGACACGTGAATGCGCCGCTCCCGGCGCACGCTACGGTGGTGCCTCCCCGGCGCGCATATCAACGCGCCACCGGAACTTCGAGGTTGGGGCACAACTGTCCATGGCACAGGGCTCGGTGCAGGTGACGCACGCCGGTACGTCGCGGTGGCGGCGCCGCACGGGAGAGTACGGCTCTCTCGCGGCCGCCGTGGAGGCCGCAACCGACGGAGATGTGATCACTGTTGCTCCCGGCACATACCGGGAGAACCTGGTGCTGGAGCGCACCGTCACCCTTCGCGGCCCCGAGCGTGGCGCCTCGGGATCCGTCCGCATCGCCCCCTCCGAGGGCGTCGCCGTGACCGTGCGGTCTTCGGCCGTCGTGCAGCACCTCCAGATCGAGGCGCAGGACGCCACCTCCCCCGCGCTGCTGGTCGAGGACGGAGCCGCGGAGCTGAACGGACTGCGGGTGATGACGCGTTCGGCATCCGGCATCGAGGTGCGCGGAGGCGCCCGCCCGACGGTGCGCCGCTGCACCGTCGACAACCCGGCCGGGACGGGCATCACCGTCACCGGCGGCGCCGGCGGCGTGTACGAGGAGTGCGAAATCGTCTCGGCGGGACAGTCGGGCATCTCCGTGCGCGACGGCGCCCATCCGCGCCTGGAGCGCTGCAGTATCCACCACGCGACGGGCGCCGGGCTGCTGCTGCACGGCGACGGCAGCGCCGCCGAGGCCGTCGGCTGTGAGGTGTACGAGATCAAGGGCAGCGGTGTGCAGGTCGTCTCCCGTGCGACGGGTCACCTCACCGACTGCCGGGTCCATCGCACGTCGGCCGACGGCGTGACCCTGGACACCGACGCGGTCCTCACGCTCGCCGACTGCGACATCCACGACATCCCCGAGAACGCCCTGGACCTGCGCGCCCGTTCGGTTCTCACCCTCACCCGCTCCACGGTGCGCCGCTTCGGCCGCAACGGCTTGTCGGTGTGGGACCCGGGCACCCGCGCGGACGCCAACAGCTGTGAGATACATGAGAGTACGGGCGACTATCCGGCGGTGTGGATCAGTGACGGCGCCAGCGTGGTACTGGATTCCTGCCGCGTGCACACCGTCCCGGACGCACTGTTCGTCCTCGACCGCGGCTCGCGTGCCGACGTCGTCGACAGCGACCTGACCCAGGTCCGCGGCACCGCGGTCTCGGTGAGCGACGGGGCGGCCGTGCAGCTCGACGACTGCCGCATCCGGGAGGCTGCAACGGGCGCGTGGTTCCGCGACCACGGCAGCGGGGGCACGGTCGCCAACTGCACCGTCGACGGGGTCGCGACGGGCTTCATCGTCACCAAGGGAGCCGACCCGGGCATCGAGAGGTGCACCGTCACCTCCCCCTCCGAGGCCGGTTTCTACGTCTCCGCCGACGGCCGCGGCACCTTCCACGGCTGCCGGGTCAGCGGATCGCAGGGATACGGTTTCCACGTCATCGACGGCTGCCGCACCACGCTCCGGCGGTGCCGTACGGAGCGGTGCGCGCGGGGCGGCTTCGAGTTCGCGGAGAAGGGCCCCGAGGTCGAGGACTGCAGGAGCGACGACAGCGCCGTCGTCGCGGCGCCCGGAGACGCGTCCTCGTCCGCTCCCGCGGCCAAGGCTCCCGCCGAGGACGCCACCTTGGGCGAAACGGCGGTCCCTGCGGGCCTGTTGCCGGCGAAGGCGGCGGCCCCGCAGCAGCCCGCGAAGGCGCGGCAGGACCCCGCTCCGGGTGAGGAGGCACAGCCCTCCGCCCTGCCGGCCCGGCCCGCTCAGGAGGTCCTCGGCGAACTGGACACCCTGGTGGGCCTGGACAGCGTCAAGCGTGAAGTGCGGGCGCTCACCGACATGATCGAGGTGGGGCGCCGCCGTCAGGAGGCCGGGCTCAAGGCCGCCTCCGTCCGACGGCATCTGGTCTTCACCGGCTCCCCCGGCACCGGCAAGACGACCGTCGCCCGCCTGTACGGGGAGATTCTGCACTCCCTCGGCGTCCTCGAGCGGGGTCATCTGGTGGAGGTATCCCGCGTCGACCTCGTCGGCGAGCACATCGGCTCCACGGCGATCCGCACCCAGGAGGCCTTCGACCGTGCGCGGGGCGGGGTGCTCTTCATCGACGAGGCATACGCGCTCTCCCCGGAGGACGGCGGCCGGGACTTCGGCCGCGAGGCCATCGACACCCTGGTGAAGCTGATGGAGGACCACCGCGAGGAAGTGGTCGTCATCGCCGCGGGATACACCGCGGAGATGCAGCGCTTCCTCGCCGTCAACCCCGGTGTCGCATCCCGCTTCTCACGCACGATCA
The DNA here is from genome assembly GCF_900090145.1 of Streptomyces sp. WMMB 322. Classification (GTDB taxonomy): domain Bacteria; phylum Actinomycetota; class Actinomycetes; order Streptomycetales; family Streptomycetaceae; genus Streptomyces. Next base: position 67,784 of record NZ_FMHI01000023.1, on the reverse strand, counting down.
CCTTCGGCGACTACACGCCGGAGGAACTGCTGCGGATCGTGGAACAGCAGGCCGAGGAGCACGAGTACCACCTGGGCGAGGCCGCGACCGAAGCGCTGCTGAAGCACTTCACGGCCCTGCCCAAGGGCCCCTCGTTCGGCAACGGGCGAACGGCGCGGCAGACGTTCGAGTCGATGGTCGAGCGGCACGCGGGCCGGGTGGCGCAGCTGTCCGACCCGAGTACCGAGGACCTCACCCTCCTCTACGAGGACGACCTTCCCGGGTCCGTCTGAGCGCCCGCGCCCTCCCCGTCCGCCCCGTCCTCTCCGGCGTCCCCGGGCGTGCCCTGACGCGGCAGGTCCGCCGCGGCACGCTCGTCCGCGCCTGCGTGCACGGGGCCGGGTGCGGGGCCGGACTCGCGCTGTCGCAAGCTGAGCAGCAGCAGGTTTCGCTCCTCGTCGAAGACGGGGTCGGCCTGGTACTCGCCGTGGCCGAGGATGGGGGCGGGCAGCGGGTGCCGGAGAGTCCGGCCGTATTCGAGGGGGTCGACGAGCGGACCGCGGTCGATGGCCGCGCCCCCGTCGACGCGGACCGGCCCGCCGATGGGGTCGGTCACGCGCCACAGGTTCCGCCAGCGGTCCACCTGCTCGTGCAGGTCCTGGAGTTGACGCGGCCCGAAGTAGGCGGGGAACCAGCGCCCGTAGAGCCTCTCCAGAGGTGAGCCGTACGTGAGGAGCGCGACCTGCCGGCGCGTGACACGGTCGAGGTGCCAGACCGCTGCCGCTGCCAGCACGCTGCCCTGTGAGTGCCCGGAGATCACCAGTCGCCCGCCGGTCTGCTCCGTCCATGTGGCCATCCGCCAGGCCAGGTCGGGCACGGCGCGTTCCGCGTAGCAGGGCGGGGAGAACGGGTGTGCCGCGCGGGGCCAGAACGTGCCGACGTCCCACAGGATGCCGATGGTCCGGCGTGCCGACGGGTCGCGGTAGGCGCGGCGTGCCCAGGTGAGGAAGAGGACGAAGGCGAAGCCGATCAGCCACGAGCCGAGCGCCTGGACGGTGTCGGCGAATCCGTCGACGACGGCGGCCTGTCCGTCCGCGGCGCGTCCCGGAACCTCACCGGTGAGCCACGCCCCGAGCACGCCGGCGCCGCCGAGGAGCAGCGTTATGGCCGCGGCGGCGCCCACCAGCCACGGCGTGGCGTCGGTGAGGGCGGCACGGGCGACGACGGAGGCGATGCGGCGCGAACGGGAGGCGTCGTGGCGGGCGCCGGGGTAGGAGCGTTCCACCTCGTCGGTCATCTTCCGGCTGCGGCGGGAGACTTGGAGGAGGAACCACAGCAGCAACAGGAGCACCACGCCGAGCATGACGGGAATGGCGGAGGACTGCCAGGTCAGCAGTACCGGCGGCCCCTCGATGAGGCCGTTGCCCATGCCGGGGGTGCCCGGGCCGTCGAGCCAGTCGCCGACGCGTTGCGTCACGCCGCCGGACATCACGCCCCCCAGCGCGCACGCGAGCATCGCGACGGAGGCGGAGCCCAGGCCCTTCAGCGCGGTGCGCCCCTCGGGGTGCCGGCGGTGGAGCACGATGCCGAGCACGCCGATCGCCGCCACCAGGACTCCTTGGGCGACGACCAGTACGGCGAAGGCCTCGTCGCCCGGCGGTCCGCCGCCGCGGGAGACCCACCGCGGCCTCGACCACGAGGCGTGCACGGCAGCCAGCAGCAGCACGCCGGCGCTGATGCCCGGAAGCGCCCGCACCGTGATCCTGTCCAGGGCGTCGTCCGGTTCGCTCTCCTTGCGGCCGCGACGGCACACGACGTACAGCACCCACGCCGCACACCCCACGACGAGGATCTGCGTCAGCCAGCCGACCGTGTCGAGTGCGGTGCTGCCGCCGGCTGTGCGGTCGTAGCGGGTTGTGGCGGCTGCGAGTGCGGCGGCGACCGTGAGGAGCCCGGCGGCGGTGTGCGCCGCACGCAGCCGCGCAACGAGCCGCTTGCCGTACCAGAACCCCGGCAGGCACAGCGCCGGTCGGTGCCGGGCCTCACGGTCGTACTCGTCGACGGGGCGGCGCAGCGGGGGCTGCGATTCGTACGCCGCCCAGGTGCGGTGCGAGAGCCACCACAGCAGCAGTGTCAGCACGGCGGGCACCGCCGCGGCCAGCGCCAGGCGGCGGCCCGGCTGGCTCCACCAGCCGCCCTCACCGGAGGGGCCCTGCGCCATGAAGCCCAGCCAGGAGCGCTCTGCGGCACACCCGGTGGAGCCCGCGCACTGCCAGGCGACAAGGTCCAGCGCCACCTCGCAGGCGGCGGCGACGAGCAGCACGGTGAGGCTGAGGGCCACCAGACGCACCAGCACGCCGTGCAGACGCGCGAGCACGAGCCGGGGGCCGTAGTCGGCCGGTCGCATCCAGTGGGCGAGGTTCGCGACCATGAAGGGCAGCAGCATCAGCCACAGGGCGCGGGCACCGTTGCCGGAGGTCAGGTTGGACCAGGAGTACGCCTCGGGAACCGGCTTGTCCGCGTAGTCCTGCGGCCGGGTCTCGGCGTCGACGTCGTCTCTGCGCCGGTAGACGGCCGCGGTCAGGTCGCCGGTGACCCGTTCGATGCTCGGGTCGCCGAGCATCTCCTGGGGTGTGGTGCCGCCCACCCCGTGCACGAGCAGTTCCAGATTCGGGCCCGGCCCCGGCGGGGGCTCAACTCCCGACTCTCCCGGGGTGGTTCGTGCGGCTGCCGCACCGGACTCGTCGTACCCGTCGCCGTACTCGGCCGTCTGCAATTCTGCGCTCCCCCGGGAAGTTGCGTCCTCCTGATCTCCCTCCAGCATCCTGCCCGCGGGCGGGCGGCCATGACCGTCCACACACAAGCAACGCGAAATCGTGACGTGGGCTCCCGCTCCGGCGGGTGGGAGGATGGCCGGGCAGGTACGCGGCGGCACGCGAAGGGACGGCGGCACACGGTGGAGACGGCGGGCGACAACCAGAATCTGCTCGCGGAGCAGCGGCGTGCGCTCATCCTGGAGGAGCTGCGCGAACGCGGCGGTGTCCGGGTGAACGAACTGACGCGGCGGCTGATGGTCTCGGACATGACGATCCGCCGCGACCTGGACGTGCTCGCCCGCCGCGGCACCCTGGAGAAGGTGCACGGCGGCGCGGTGCCCCTCGCGGAAGCGAGCACGCACGAGCCGGGCTTCGAGGCCAAGTCGTCGCTGGAGCAGTCGGCGAAGGAGGACATCGCCCGTGCCGCGGCGGTGCTGGCGAAGCCCGGCAGCGCGATCGCGCTGTCCGGCGGCACGACGACGTACGCGCTGGCGCAGCGGCTCACCGAGGTGCCGGACCTGACGGTGGTCACCAACTCGGTGCGCGTCGCGGACGTCTTCCATGCCGCGCAGCGCCGCACGCCGGCCGGGTCGCGCCCGGGCACGGGTGCCGCGACGGTGGTCCTCACCGGTGGTGTGCGCACGCCCTCCGATTCACTTGTCGGCCCCGTCGCCGACGCGGCGATCCGCACGCTCCACTTCGACGTGCTCTTCCTCGGGGTGCACGGCATATCCACCGAAGCGGGCCTGTCGACCCCGAACCTGGCGGAGGCCGAGACGAACAGACATCTCGTCGGTTCCGCGCGGCGAGTTGTCGTGGTCGCGGACCACACCAAGTGGGGGACGGTTGGGCTGAGTTCGTTCGCGTCGCTGGAGGAGGTCGGCACGCTCGTCACCGACGGCGGTCTGCCGCACGAGGCCCGGGACCGGGTACGCGAACACATCAGGGAACTGGTCGTCGCGGACGGGCGGCCGGCAGGCGCAGAGAGCGGGCAGCCGGCGTCCGAGGGCTGACGGGGGACTCCGAGGGGCGGGGAGGAGCCTCCGCCCGCAGGGCCCGCAGCCGCGCTCGCCTCGGGCGTCGCCGCTGCCGTGCAGGCCGCGGGACGTACTTCCCTCGCCCGATGTGCCCGGCCGGACCGGCTGGCATAACTGAGACATGGACGACCTGCACATCGGCCCCTCACGTACCGACGAATACCTCGCCCGCATCGGTGCACCGCGCCCGGCGCGGGCCGACGCGGATTCGCTGCGGAACCTGCACCGCAGCCACCTGCTCACCGTCCCGTTCGAGAATCTGAGCGTGCACCTGGGCGAGGACATCGTGCTGGAGGCGGAGACGCTGACCGGCAAGGTGGCCGTGAACCGCCGCGGGGGCTTCTGCTACGAACTCAACGGCGCCTTCGCCGCCCTCCTCACCGCCCTCGGCTACCCGGTGACGCTCATGGCGGCGCGGGTCTTCGGCGGGGACGGGCTGCCCGGTCCGCTCTTCGACCACCTCGCGCTGCGCGTGGAGACACCGCGGCCGTGGCTGGTGGACGTCGGCTTCGGGCGGCACAGCGAATATCCGCTGCGTCTGGACCGGCGCGGCGAACAGGCCGATCCCGGCGGGACCTTCCGCATCCTGGAGACCCCGCAGGGCGATCTGGACGTCCACCGGGACGGCGTTCCGCAGTACCGCCTCGAACAGCGTCCCCGCGCGCTCGCCGACTTCGAGCTGGGCTGCTGGTGGAACCGCACCTCACCCAAGTCGCACTTCACGCGCTCTCTCGTGTGCTCGCTGCTCACGGAGACCGGCCGGGTCACCCTGAGCGGCCGGACCCTGACGGTGACCGAGGGCGGGGACCGGCGCGAGGAGGAACTGCCCGAGGACGCGGTGCTCGCCGCCTACCGCGAGCACTTCGGCATCGTCCTGGACCGCCTTCCGGCCCTGAGGGGCGCCGCGGAGAGCTGAAACCGGCCGGAGCAGCCCGGAGCCCCGCAACCCCCGGGGCCCCGTCAGCCGGTCCAGTCGCCCGTCGCCAGGAAGGTCTCGAGGGTCCGGGCGTACGGGGCGATGTCGAGGCCCTGCTCGGCGAGCCAGTCGTCCGAGTAGTACTTGTCGAGGTAACGGTCGCCCGGATCGCAGATCAGCGTGACGACACTGCCCGTGCGCCCCTCGCCGGCCATTTCCGAGACGATCTTCAGGGCGCTCCACAGCCCGGTCCCCGTGGAACCGCCCGCGCGCCGCCCCATGGTGCGCTCCAGGGTGCGCAGCGCGGCCATGGCGGCGCCGTCGGGGACCTTCATCATGCGGTCGATCGCGGAGGGCAGGAAGCTGGGCTCCATGCGGGGGCGGCCGATGCCCTCGATGCGGGAGAAGCCCTCGACGGACGCCTCGTCGTCGCCCCGGAGCCAGCCGTCGAAGAAGCAGGAGTTCTCCGGATCGGGCACGCACACGCGGCTGTCGTACTGCATGTACCGCACGTAGCGGGCGATGGTCGCCGAGGTGCCGCCGGTGCCGGCCGTCGCCACGATCCAGGCCGGTTCCGGGAAGCGTTCGAACTTCATCTGCTCGTAGACGGATTCGGCGATGTTGTTGTTGCCGCGCCAGTCGGTGGCCCGCTCGGCGTAGGTGAACTGGTCCATGTAGTGGCCGCCGGACTCCGCCGCGAGGGCTGCCGAGACCTCGTACACCGAGCGGGGGTCGTCCACGAGGTGGCACCGTCCGCCGTGGAACTCGATGAGCCTGGTCTTCTCACGGCTGGTCGTGCGCGGCATCACCGCGATGAACGGCACCCCGATCAGCTTCGCGAAGTACGCCTCGCTCACCGCGGTCGAGCCGGACGACGCCTCGAAGACGGGCCTGCCGGCGCGGATCCATCCGTTGCACAGCCCGTAGAGGAACAGGGACCGCGCAAGCCGGTGCTTGAGGCTTCCGGTGGGGTGCGTCGACTCGTCCTTGAGGTACAGGTCGATGCCCCAGGTCTCGGGCAGCGGGAAGGACAGCAGATGGGTGTCGGCGCTGCGGTTGCTGTCGGCCTGGACCTTGCGGACCGCGTCCTTGAGCCAGGCCCGGTACTCGGCGTCGCTGCGGTCCACATCGAGGGTGGCCGCGCCGGAGTCCCGGGCACCGGGAGGACTGAGGGAGGGCTGTGCGGGCCCCGGGCCGGATGACGGGGCAGGTTCGGTGGTGCTCACGGGGCCGATGATAGAAGGGCCCCCTGGTGGAGCCCGCAGCTTGCGTGCACACTTCACAGAGGGTATGGGGCGGCCGGCCCGGGGTTTGCCGAATTCCCGGGACCGCGGCGACTGTGGGAGGCGATCGTGGTGGAGCCGGAGTACGACGCGGGCGGGGTCCGGATACGGCGGATGCTCCGCTCACTCACACGTGCGGGTCATGTCCAGGTCCGGGACGGGCAGTTGGTGCTGAAGACCAGCTACGGGAGCGAGATCGACAGCGCTCCGGTCGACGAGGTCCGCATCAGCGGCTACGGCATGCAGGACAGCGCGCTGGCGACGATCAGCGGCACACGCTACGTGCTCCGCTTCGGTCTCGGGCACCGTGCGGGCCTGCTGAACGCGGTGCGCACGGCGCGCGCCAAGGCGGCCGCGGAGCGCGGGGTGCTCGGCGGCTGAAGCGGCGCGGGAGGCGCGGCAGGCGGCCGCCGTGACGTCCCGGGGGCCGCCCGGAGCGGTCTCCCTCGCGTTGCGGGAGACGGGGTGCCGACTCATCCTTGTCGTGTGTCTTCCATCACAAATGTCGCGAATGCCGCTTTGCGCTCCCTGACCGGTGCGTCTGTGGAGCCGTTGCCGTGACCGCCCGTACCACAGGGAGATCACGCACCCACTGCGCGGTCGAGTTCCAGGCACTGCCCTCGCGGATCGGGCAGGTGCGGCGGATCGTGGCTGCGCAGCTGCGTTACTGGCGCCTGGAGTCGCTCGTCGACGCGGCGGCCCTCGGAGTGACCGAGCTGCTCACCAACGTTCACCGGCACACCGGGTCCGACAAGCACTGCAGCGTCGAGATCGTCTTCCGCAGGGATCACCTGACGGTGTCCGTACGGGACCACGATCCGCGTCTGCCGCGGGTGCGCAGCGCCGAACCGGCCGCGACCAACGGCCGGGGGCTCGCACTCATCGCCGCCGTCAGCGCCAGCTGGGGCATGCGTGCGCAGAACGACGGTTCGGGCAAGGTCGTGTGGTTCACGCTGCCGGTCACGTTCGGGACGCCGCCGCAGCGGGCCTCGGCCCTCGCCGGCGCGGGGCCCGACGAGACCGCCCTGCCCGCGCTCGCCGCGGCGGCCGGTGCCGGCGGGGAGCCGGGGAGCACGACGTCCGGGCCGCCGCCCGCGGGCCGGCCGCATACCGATCCCGGCACATCGGCGCATCCCTGAGCGACGCACCGGTCCCCCGCCGGTTCCGGTCCCCCCGGTTCCGGTCCCGGCCCGGTGACGGCGCCCGCCCGGCACACCGGACCGTGCCGCCCTGCGAAAGGGCTGTCTCGCGAAGCGGCTGCGCTCGTTCTCCTTCGCCACCGGGCCTCGCTGGGGCAGGGGCTCCGCCCCGGCGAATTGGACGGCGGTCCCCGTGCCTCCCGGTGAAGCAGCCGAGGGCGCCACACTCCGCAGGCGGGTGCGGGGTGCAGCCGGGCGGCGTCCGGCCCGGCGTCAGAGCGTGACGGCGATCCCGATGTGGGGGCGCCGGCCGAACCTGAGCAGCGCCCCGCCGGAGTCGGTGAGACGGAACTGCCAGCCGTACTTGCGGGCCATCGCCCGGCGCACCCGGTCCAGGCCGCCCTCTTCCGTCATCAGCCTCGCGGTGCCCTCGGCGGGCTGTGCGTCCCCCGCCGTACGGCCGCGCGCGTCGCACGGGGTGACGGTGACGCGGGCGCCGTTGCGGATGCGTTTGACCTTGCCGCTGTCGTCACGGGTCCACACGAGCAGCTCACCTCCGTCCTCGACCGCCCAGACGGGGGTGGCGACGGGCGTCCCGTCGCGTTTGAAGGTCGTGAGGCTGACGTAGCGGCTTGCGGCGATCCGGGATGGCGTCACGTGCCGAGGCTACGGCCCCGGGTGCGAGCGCGCACCGCGGACCCCGAACCGGGCGCCGCCTGTGGCGCGGACGGCTTCCGCCACGTGCGCGACGCCCGGACATCCCGGCCCGGACATCCCGGCCCGGACAGCCCTCAGCCGGCGCCCAGTTCGCGCCGCATGCACACGCGGGGCCAGCGGTCCAGGCCGGCCCGCGCCTCCTCGGCACGGATGCGGCGCAGCCCCGGGGTCAGTTCGTCCCCGGCCAGCACACGGAAGCCGCAGCGCTCGTAGTACGGGGCGTTCCACGGCACTTCGGCGAAGGTGCACAGAGTCAGTGCCGGCACTCCCGCCTCCTGCGCCCGCCGGGCCGCGTGCTCGATCAGTGCCCGTCCGATGCGGCGGTGCGCGCGAGCGGGGTCGACGGAGATCTGCTCGATGTGGACGCTGCCGTCGACGGGTTCGGTCATCGCATAAGCCACCGGTTCGTCCTCGTGGGCCGGTGCTTCGCCGTCGCCGTCCACCGCGACCCACAGACCGCCCGAGTGCGCGTAGCGGCGCAGCACGGGGAGCGGGGGCGGGGCGTCGTCGGCGATCCGGTCCATGCCGAGTGCGCGGAAGAGGCCCCCCGCGGCGCATTCGATCCGCTGAAGGCGCCTCAGGTCCCTCTCGGCGCCGGCTCTGATGCGCACTGCCGTCATTCCGTCATCCCGTCAGCGTCCCCAGCGGATCGTCGAGGACGGGCTGCCAGGCCAGTTCCGCGGCGCCCACGAGGCTGTTGTGCTCGAGCGAGCTGGGCAGCACCGGGACGCTGCCGCTCCTGCCCCACAGGCTGCGGTCGGCGATCACCGAGCGGAGGCGTTCGCCGTCGGTCTCGAGGAGCGTGCGGTGCAGGCCGCCGAGCACGATGCGGTCGGGGTTCAGGATGTTGACGAGTCCGGCGAGTCCCAGTCCGAGCCGGTCGATGAGCGTGCCGACCGCGCCGCGCACGGCGGGATCGCTTCCGTACTCGTTGCCGATCAGCTCCTGGGAGCGTTTCAGCAGGGAGACCTCGGGGCCGGGTTCGCGTCCGGCGGCCTCCAGGAAGGCGAGCGGGTCCGTCTCGACGTCGAGGCAGCCGCGGCTGCCGCAGTGGCAGGGGCGTCCGTCGGGGTCGACGGTCAGGTGGCCGACCTCCAGGGCGAGACCCGAACTGCCCGTGTGCAGGCGCCCGTCCAGGACGAGCGCGCCGCCGACGCCCCGGTGCCCGGTGCCCACGACGAGCAGATGCCGGCCTCCGCGCCCGGCGCCGTGCCGGTGTTCGGCGAGGGCGGAGAGGTTGATGTCGTTGGCGGCGTAGCCGGTCGCGGTGGCGTCCCCGGGCGGACCACCGATGCGGGCCTCGGCCAGTGCGCGGGTGAAGATCTCCCGTACGGGGGCTCCGACCTCCCAGGCGAGGTGCAGCGGGTTGATCGCGGTGCCCTCGGGTTCGGCGACGGCGGAGGGGACGGCCAGGCCCGCTCCGACGCAGCGCCTCCCGGTGCTCTCCAGCAGTCCGGCGCCGGTCTCGACGAGCTCGCCGAGGACCTGCGCCGGGTCGGCCGCGACCGCCCGGCGGACGGGTGCGGTGGCGACGATCCGGCCGCCGAGCCCGACGAGCGCGGCGCGGAAGCCGTCGGCGTGCACCTGCGCGGCCAGTACGACGGGCCCCTCGGGGTCGACCGCCAGCCGGTGGGAGGGACGTCCCTGCGTGCCCGACGCGGCGCCCGGCCGGGAGTCGACCGTGATCAGGCCCAGCGATTCCAGCTCGGCGGCGACGGCTCCGGCGGTCGCCCGCGTCACGCCGAGTTCGGCGGTGAGCGCGGCGCGCGTGGGCGCCCTGCCGGTGTGGACGAGTTCCAGTGCGGGGCCGAGAGCGCTTCGGCCTCGCTCCAGTTTGCTTGTACGCGTCGGGGTCACCCCTCTATTCTCGCTTTGTGCCGACTCTGAACAAAATACGGTCGGTGCTTGCCGGAGCAACGCGGCCCGGCGGTCCCGGCGATGCCGCCTCCCCGCGTCCCGGCCTGCGCCGCCTCCGCATCGCGATCACGGTCTTCTTCGCGCTCGACGGTTTCGTCTTCGCCGGCTGGGTGGTGCGCATCCCCGACATCAAGACGCAGACGGGCGCCTCCCCCGGTGCGCTCGGACTGGCGCTGCTGGGCGTCTCCGCGGGCGGCGTCGTCACGATGATGCTCACCGGACGACTGTGCCACCGCTTCGGCAACCACGCCGTCACCGTCGCCTCGGGAGCGCTGTTCTCGATCGGTGCCGCGCTGCCGCCGCTGACCCACTCGGCCCTGTCCCTCGGTCTCGTCCTGCTCGTGTTCGGGGCAGCCTACGGCGGACTGAACGTCGCGATGAACGCCGCAGCCGTGGACCTGATCGCCGCGCTCGGCCGCCCCGTCATGCCCGGATTCCACGCCGCGTTCAGCCTGGGCGGCATGGCGGGCGCCGGCGTGGGCGGGCTGGTGGCGGGGCAGCTCACCCCGGCACGTCACCTGCTGCTCCTCACGGTGTGCGGACTGCTGGTCACGGCGCTGGCCGGGCGGGTCCTGCTCACCGGCCGCGCTCCCCTCGGCAAGGCCCCGGCACCGGCGTCCGCCCGGCCGGAGGCGGGCACCTCAGACGGCTCACCCGCGCGGACCGGACGCACGAGCGGGCAGCGGCGGCTCGTCCTGGTCCTCGGACTGGTCGCGCTGTGCACCGCGTACGGGGAGGGCGCGCTCGCCGACTGGAGCGCCCTGCACCTCACCGAAGACCTGGGAGCAGGCCCGGGCACGGCCGCCGCCGGCTACTCCGTCTTCGCGCTCGCCATGACCGCGGGCCGCCTGTGCGGGACTTGGATGCTCGAACGCCTCGGCCGGACGCGGCTGCTGACGGCCGGCGGGCTCACCGCCGGCGCCGGCATGCTGCTGGGAGCGCTGGCGCCGCAGGTGCCGCTGGTCCTCACGGGTTTCCTGATCACCGGGCTGGGACTGGCCAACCTCTTCCCCGTGGCCGTGGCCCGGGCGGGCGCCGTCGCGGGCCCGGGCGGTGTGGCCGCCGCCTCCACGCTCGGATACGGCGGAATGCTGATCGGCCCCGTCGCCATCGGCTTCCTCGCCGAGTGGTTCTCGCTCACGGCGGCACTCACCACCGTCGCCCTGCTCGCCGCCGTCGCCGCCGTGGTGGCCCGGTTCGCGGGCACCACGGCGGACGCCGGGGACGAATGACCGCAGCGGGCGGACCCTCCGGCGCCGTCTGCGGGGGGCTCAGGTGAGCGTGAGCGTCGTGGTCAGCTCCGCCTCCGGGCTGCCTCCCGCGTAGATGCCGAACTCCCCTGGCTCGACGACGAATTCACCTGCGGGGTGGTTGGTGTGGAACCCGAGTTCGTCGGCGCCGAGTTCGAAGGAGACCGTGCGGATCTCACCGGGTTCGAGGGTGACCCTCTCGAAGCCGCACAGCCTCCGCACGGGCTGAGCCAGGCTCGCGACCTTGTCGTGGATGTAGAGCTGCACGACCTCGTCGCCCGCGCGGCTGCCTGTGTTCTCGACCTTCACCGTCACGCCGACCGTGCTCCCGCCGTCCCGTACCGTCTGCGCGCTGAGGCTCTGCTCGCTCAGCCGCAGCTGCGAGCAGGCGAAGGTGGTGTAGCTCAGTCCGTACCCGAAGGGGAAGAGCGGACCGTGCGCCAGGTCGAGGTACTTGGAGGTGTAACCGTCGTCCGCGTCGTAGGGACGGCCGGTGTTCTCGTGCGCGCAGTACTCGGCGACCGCCCCCACGGCGCGCGGGAAGGTCGCCGGGAGCTTGCCGCCCGGGTTGACCTTGCCGAAGAGGACGTCCGCGACGGCGTTTCCGCCCTCCAGCCCGGGATGCCAGCCCACGAGAACCGCGGACGCGTGCTCCACGACGCCGGAGAGCACCAGCGGCCGTCCCGCGAGGACCACCACGACCAGCGGCTTCCCGGCTGCGGCCACCCTGCGGATCAGCTCCTCCTGGACTCCGGGCAGGGTGATGTCGCTGCGTGACGCGGCCTCTCCGCTGTGGCTCGCCTTCTCCCCGACGACCACGACGACGGCGTCCGCCGCCCGTGCCGCCGCCTCGGCCCCGTCGAAGCCCCCGGTGTCCGGTCCGGTGACGTCGCATCCGCGCGCGAAGGCGACCTGAGCGTCCGGCACGGCCTGCTTCACGCCCTCCAGCACGGAGACCGCGGGGAACCTCAGCGCACCGGGACCGGCCCAGGTGCCGTGCAGCTCCCGCGTGTCGTCGCCGAGGGGACCGATGACGGCGACGGACGGGGTGTCCGTGCCCAGCGGGAGTGTGCCGCCGTCGTTCTTGAGCAGCACCGCGCAGCGGGCCGCGGTCTCGCGGGCGTGCCCGCGCGCTGCCCGGGTGGGCTCGGCGATCTCGCGGTCCTCGTCCGTGTACGGGTTCTCGAAGAGGCCCAGGCGCATTTTGACGCGGAGGATGCGGGTGACGGCGTCGTCGAGCCGCTGCCGTTCGATGCGGCCGGCCTCCAGCAACTCCTCGCCGTTGTCGGCGTACGTCGTGCTGACCATCTCCATGTCGACGCCCGCGCCCAAAGCGAGAGCCGCGGCGTCCGCCCCGTCGGCGGCCACCCCGTGCGGAATCAGCTCCTGCACCCCGTTGTAGTCGCCGACCACGAAGCCGTCGAAGCCCAGTTCCTCGTGGAGGATGCCGGTGAGGGTGTGCCGGTTGGCGTGCGCCGGGACGCCGTTGACGGTGTTGAAGGCGGCCATCACCGTGGCCACACCCGCGTCGACGGCCGCTTTGAACGGCGGCAGAGCGATGTCTCGCAGCCGCCTCTCGGAGATGTCCACCGTGTTGTAGTCCCGGCCGCCCTCGGGGAAGCCGTACCCCACGAAGTGCTTGGCGCACGCGGCGATCCGGCCCTCTGCCGAGTAGTCCTCGCCCTGGTAGCCCCGCACCTTCGCCGCCGTCAGACGGGCCGTCAGGTAGGGGTCTTCGCCGCTGCCCTCGGCGACGCGGCCCCAGCGCGGCTCACGGCTCACGTCCGCCATCGGCGCGAACGTCCAGTGCACGCCCCACGAGGCGGTCTCCCGGGCGCTCACCTCCGCATCGGCGGTGACCACGGCCGGGTCGAAGGAGGCGCCCTGTGCGAGAGGGACGGGGAAGGTCGTCAGGAAGCCGTGGATGACGTCGAGCCCGAAGACGAGCGGGATGCCGAGGCGTGACTCCTCGACGGCGATGCGCTGGAGGTCGTTGCACTGCTTGGCACCGGTGATGTTGAGGACGGAGCCCAGCCTGCCCTCGGCGGCGGCCTTGCGGGCCAGCTCGTTCTGGGCCTCGCCCGGACCGGTGTCGGGGTTCCAGGTCAGCTGCTGAAGCTGGCCGAACTTCTCCGCCACGGTCATGCGTTCCAGCAGCTCCCGCACGCGCTCCTCGGTCCTCGCGCCGGGCGCCGGGTCCTGCGCCCCGGACGGGGCCGGCGAAGAGGCGGCGGCCGGTGCGGCCTTCGGCGCCGGAAGGGACGTCGACGAGGCGCGCTCCGCGGCTTCCGCCACCGCGGAAGCGTCGAACACGTCGCGACGGCTGAGGTCTCCGGCCACTCGGGTCTCCTTCGGTGTGCCTCATGGGCTGCTCGCATGGATCTTTCCGGGAGGCAGTCAATCCGCCGCTCCATGGGCGGTCAAGGGACGAAAGGGATGCAGGACCGAGTTTTTGGAAGCGCATACATTTCGGGTTCGCGGCCGTCCCGGAACCGGCCGGGAGCCGGTGCGCGTGTGCCTCTGCACGAGCGGGGAAGGAACCCTTCGCCCGTGGCGCACGCGCCGGGGCCACGGCGGGAGACCGGCCGCCGGGAGCAGGAAGACCAACAGGGGGAAATGCGATGAGGGGTCCACGGACTCAGGCCGAGCGGGACGCCCAGACGGTGGAGATCGGCTTCGCGCTGCTGACGGGGCTGGTGATGGCGGGCCTGTGCTTCCTGCTGTTCGCCGGAGTCATGGGGGCCTTGGCCGGCCTGGGCCTGCTCACCCCGTCGGCCGGGCACGCGTGGCTGATGCTCGCCGGGAGCACCTCCGCGACCGTCTTCGTCTGCCGCGTGCTGTACGTACTGATGCGTGCGCCGTCCGGCCGGCTGGGCCCGGAGGCGGACGACGAGGACGGCACGGGGCTGCCGGAGCACACCGGCGCGCACTGCGCGGGCCGCGCGGACGGGACGGGAGACGGGAAGGGCCGGGGCCGGGGAGGCGAGAACGCTTGAGGGCACCGGCCGGTGCGCCCGCCGGTGGCCCTCAGTCGCGCCGGCCGGGGGCGCACCGGTCCCGACTCGTGGGCCGGGGCGACCAGGCGGGCCAGGTCGCAGGCGCCGGGCTCGACCGTCGCGCGGCTCGCATGCGTCCTGGCGGCCGGCGGCGGGACCGGAAGAGGCCGGCGGTCTCCGCGTCGGACAGACCGGTTCCGACGGACCGTACCGACGTCTCGCCGGCACCGCCATGCCGCCGGACAGGAGGCCTGACGAGCCCGGCCACCGCACGAGCAGCCCGGCCTGCCGCTACCGCCGGTCGAGCGCGTTCAGGGCCCGCCGTGCCATCGGCCTCTGCACGACCAGGGCCAGCGAGGTCGCTCCACGCGTGAACTGTGCGAAGACGTTCCAGGCCGGGCGGAAACTGGTGAGCGCCGCGTGCAGCAGACCGGGGCGGCGCGAGAAGACATTGAGCATGCGCCGCCCGACGCCCATCTCCGCTCCCAGGCCGGCCTTGACGGCGAAGGCGTAGTCGAGTGCCTGCCGGCGCACGTCCACCGCGTCGTGCGCCTGCGCCACGCGCACGGCCCACTCCCCCGCCAGCCGGCCGGAGCGCAGCGCGAAGGAGATCCCCTCCCGCGTCCACGGCTCCAGCAGCCCTGCCGCGTCGCCGCAGACCAGCACCCTGCCGCGGGAGAGCGGCGAGTCCTCGGCGCGGCAACGGGTCAAGTGCCCCGAGGAGATGCTCGGTTCGAAGCCGGCCAGCCCGAGGCGGCCGATGAAGTCCTCCAAGTAGCGCTTGGTGGCGGCTCCTTCGCCGCGAGCCGAGATGACGCCGACCGTGAGCGTCTCGCCCTTGGGGAACACCCAGCCGTAACTGCCGGGCAGCGGGCCCCAATCGATGAGCACGCGGCCCGCCCAGTCCTCGGCGACGCTCCGCGGCACCGGGATCTCCACCTCCAGCCCGAGGTCCACCTGCTCCGTCTTCACGCCGACGTGGGCGCCTATGCGGCTGGCGCTGCCGTCGGCCCCGACGACCGCACGGGCGAGCACGGGCTGTTCGTTCCCCGAGAGCACCACGGCGACGGAGCGGCGGTCGGGCACGGAGGTGCCGTGCTGTTCCACCCGCGTCACGGTCACGCCCGTACGCACCCGGGCACCCGCCTTGACCGCGTGCTCGACGAGGGCGGCGTCCAGTTCGGAGCGGTTCACCAGCCCGAAGAGCATGTGCCGGGAGCGCCTGGTGCGCGAGAGCCTGCCGTTGAGCGAGAAGGTCACCGCGTGCACACGGTCGCGGAAGGGCAGGTCGAAGCCGGGCGGCAGCGCGTCGCGCGACGGGCCGATGATTCCTCCGCCGCAGGTCTTGTAGCGGGGCAGCTCGGCCTTCTCCAGCAGCAGCACCCGTCGTCCGGCGACGGCGGCCGCGTATGCCGCCGACGCGCCGGCCGGACCGGCGCCGACGACCACCACGTCCCAGACGTCGTCGTCCTCGGCCGCCGCGCCCGGCAGGCCTTCCCCGGCCGCGGCAGGCTCCGGACCGTCGTCACCGGTGAACTCCGCGGCCCCGCGGGCCTGTTCGTCGCTGCCGATGCCCTCGCCGGCGTCGGCGTCCCCGGCGCCGCGGGATCCGCCGGACCCGCTGGACGCATGCGGACCGCCCTCGCTCCGGGGTGCCGCCGGCCCCCCGGTCCCGGACCCCTCCGCGCTCCCGGCGTCGCTCCGGCCCTCTGCCCCGGCTGCGTCCTCGCTGCTCACGATGTGCTTCCGCTCCGCTCGACCTCGGCTTGGTGTGGCCGCTGGCATCCTACGGCGCCGGTCCTCCGGTCCCCGCTGTGGGAGGATCACCCACAACCCACACGGCACGTTCCCTGCACGTGTGCCCCACACGGGCCACGCATCGGGACGCCGCATCCCTCGGCCACCGCCGACAGCACGACCGCGACCACAAGGAGCGTTCCATGACCCTCACCCCGGCCCGCGGAGATGACAAGGCCGGCGTTTCCGCCGCCGCCATCGCCGCTGCCGTCTCCTCTCTCATGCCGCGGGCACGGACCGAGCTCGCGGAACTCGTCGCCTTCCGCTCGGTGGCCGATGCGGAGCAGTTCCCGAGGAGCGAGTGCGAGGGTGCGGCGCGCCGGGTCGCGGAGATGCTGCGCGCCGACGGCTTCGAGGACGTCGAGGTGTTCGCCACTCCGGACGGCACCGAGTCCGTATACGGCGTGCTGCCCGGTCCGCCGGGCGCTCCGACAGTCCTGCTCTACGCCCACTACGACGTGCAGCCGCCGCTGGACGAAGCCGCCTGGCGCACACCGCCGTTCACGCTGACGGAGCGCGACGGACGCTGGTACGGGCGCGGCGCCGCCGACTGCAAGGGCGGAATCGTCATGCATCTCCTGGCACTTCGCGCGCTGCGTGCCGAGGGAGACCTGCCGGTGACGGTGAAGTTCATCGCGGAGGGGTCGGAGGAACAGGGCACGGACGGTCTTCAGCGGTACGCGGAAGCGCACCCGCGGCTGCTGGCCGCCGACGCGATCCTCATCGGCGACACCGGCAACTTCCGTGCCGGCCTGCCGACTGTGACGGCGTCGCTGCGCGGAATGTGCTCCTTCCAGGTCACCGTGGAGACCATGGAAGGCAACCTGCACTCCGGTCAGTTCGGCGGCGCCGCCCCGGACGCGCTGGCCGCGCTCATCCGCATGCTGGACTCGCTGCGCGACGCCCGCGGCGGGACCGTCATCGACGGTCTGGAGCCGGGCGCGCCGTGGGACGGCATGGAGTACCCCGAGGAGACCTTCCGTGAGGACGCGCGGGTGCTCGACGGCGTGGAGCTGACGGGCACCGGCAGCGTCGCCGACCGGGTCTGGGCGCAGCCCTCCGTGACGCTGCTGGGCATCGACTGCCCGCCCGTCGCCGGCGCGACGCCGTCGGTGCAGGCGAAGGCGCGGGCGTCCGTCAGTCTCCGGGTGCCGCCGGGCGCCGACATGGAGCAGACGGCGCAACTGCTCGTCCGTCACATGGAGTCGCACACGCCGTGGGGTGCGCGGGTGACCGTCGAGGCGACGGGCGAGGGCAGGCCCTTCCGCGCGGACACCGCGAGCCCCGCCTACAAGGCCATGGCCGACGCCCTCGGCGCGGCGTACGACGGGCAGGAGATGCACATCGCGGGCCAGGGCGGCTCGATCCCGCTGTGCGCCACCCTGGCCACGCTCTATCCGCAGGCGGAGATCCTGCTCGTCGGGCTGAGCGAGCCCGCCGCGCAGATCCACGCGGTCGACGAGAGCGTCTCGCCGGAGGAGCTGGAGCGGATGTCCGTCGCGGAGGCCGTCTTCCTCCGGGAGTACGCGCGCCGGGCCTGACCGCGTACGGGGCGGCGTCCCCCGCGCTCAGGGCGCCGGACGCCGCCCCGCCGCCGCACCTCGCCCCGCCCAACGTCCCCCTCTACGCCGCGTCCCGGCCGCCCTGATCGCCGACCGGCACGCCGCCCTCGAGGTAGAGGGGGCGTCCCGTCTCACGTGCCCGCAGCGCGCCGCGCAGCCTCTCCAGCCGTACGGGAGGCAGGAGTTCGGTGGCCTCCGTCTCGGTGACGAAGCGCCAGTCGCGCAGTTCGGCGCCCGGCAGCAGCACACGGTCCGCCTCCGCCGCGGTGAGGCAGCCCCCGTCGAAGAGGAGGCGTATCCCGCCGTAGCCGGGCGGGCGTGGCGGCTCCCAGTCCGTGATGAGCAGCCGGGGGTCCGTCTTGAGTTCCAGGCCCAGTTCCTCGGCGACTTCCCGCACCCCGGCGCGGGCGGGTGCCTCACCGGGTTCGACGACGCCCCCGGGGAACTCCCAGCCCGGCTTGTAGGTCGGGTCGACGAGCAGCACTCTGTCCTGCTCGTCGAAGAGCAGGACTCCCGCGGCGACGGTCTCGGCGGTCGGTTCCGGCGTCTGAACGATCTCCAGGCTCCCGGCGCCCTCGCGCAGCGCGCCTGCCACCTCCTCCGCGGTCTGCCGCGGGGTCAGCCCGGACGTGTCCACGGTGTGCGCGTCGTCGGTGAGCCAGCTCAACGCGGCCCGGTAGGCGGGCAGTTGGCCCTGGCACCAGCTGCGCCCGTGGCGGCCGTCGAGGTCCCCGGACCGGTCGATGCGCATGCGAAGGATCGTTTCATCCGCGTGGAGGAGGACGTGACGGACGGGAATGCGGCGGGCGGCGAGCGACCCGAATATCTCGTCCCGGTACTCCTGCCGCAGCAGCGTCATGGGAACGATGAGCGGCCCGGACACCTCCGTGAGCAGCGCGGCCGCGGTGTCGGCCACCAGGCGCCGCCAGGAGGGAAGCTCCTGGTAGTCGTCGACCTGGGCGAGGCGTTCCTTGGGCAGCATGCATCTGAGCCCCGTGCCGATCAGCTCCGGGTTCCACAGAGTGCTTCCCGGGATGAGTTCCAGAAGTTCGTGCGCCGCGGTGGTCTTGCCCGCGCCGAAGGCGCCGTTGAGCCACACGATCACGGTCGGTCCCCCTCTGCCGTCGCCCCCCGTTTGACGCTGCCCGCTCAACCCTGTCACGGAAACGCGCGGGGGCGGCGCCGTCGCAAAACCCTGGCGCACGCGGCGGATTTCACCACTGTGCGACGGCGCGGCACGTTCTGGGCGGCTCTCCCGCGTCCCCGGGGCCGCCGGGGAGCGTACGGATCAGGACGGCGCGGGCGGACGCCAGTCCGGGTCGCGGCCACTGAGCGCAAGGAGTTCGTCGAAGGGGGACGCGTTCCCGGAGACCGGGAAGGGCTCACCGAAGACCTTCATCTTCCGTCCCATGGGCGCCAGTTCCCTCCAGCCCTCGAGCAGCTCCGGAAGGCCCGGCCCGTACGGGTGGAAGTCCTGGTCCGTGGCTCGCGCGAGGTCCCAGGCGTGCACGGTCAGGTCGCCGAGCACCATCCCGCCGACGGTGCGCTGCGGCAGTCCCATGCCCTGCGAGGTGCCCTCCAGCGCACCGGGGGCGGACCACGCCTCCACCAGCCGCGCGGTCTCCTCGTCGAAGCGCGCGCGCCAGTCCGCCCTGCCGCCGTCCAGGTAGTCGGGGGTACTGGAGAAGTCCGCGGATCCCCCGGCGGCGAGGGACTGGAAGCTCACGACCACGTGGAAGAGGTGGTTGAGCAGCGCGCTCACGTCGTACTCGCTGCACGGAGTGGGGAGACCCATCTGCTCGTCCCGCACGCCGTGCACGACCGGGCGGGCCTGCGCGGCGGCCCCTTCGAGCAGCGGGGAGATTTCGTTCGTCATGTCCGGAACACTATGGCGGCCGTGCAGGCCGCCGCTTGAAGAAACGCGACAGCGGCGCAGTCATAGGATCGGGCGGCATGGCAGGTGAGCACCGCGAGGACGGCCCCGCCTCCCGGACCGCGGCGGCCGGTTACGGAGGGCACACGCCGCGCAGCGACACCCGCGGCATCGTCGACGCCGGTGAGCTCTTCGCCCGTGTGCGCTTCAGGCGTCGCATGGCCGCTGCGCCGCTGCGGCCGTACGTGGAGCACTACTGGCTGATCGACTGGCGGCTGGAGCAGCCCCACCTCTCCCAGGTCGTGCCTCATCCCTCGGTGAACCTCGTCTTCCAGCGCCGCGGCACGGGCTCCGCGGAGGCCGAGGTGGCCGGTGTGGGGCAGGGCCTGTTTTCGATCACGCTGGAGGGTACGGGGCGGGTGTGCGGCGTCCAGTTCCGTCCCGGCGGCTTCCGGCCGTTCCTCGTCCGGCGGGGCACCGGAAGCGTGGCGGGACTGACGGGCCGCAGGGACGCGCTCGGCGAGGTCTTTCCCGGCCTCGAGCCCACGCTTCCCGACGCGGTGCTCTCGCCTGCCGAGGAGGACGCCAGGGTCGAGGCGCTCGACGCGTTCCTCCTGGATCTGGGCCCCGAGGCCGACCCGGCCGCCGGGCGTGCGATGGAGCTGGCCCATCTCGTGCGCACCGACCGCGGCATCACACGCGTCGAGCAACTCGCCCGCCGCGAGGGGGTCTCGGTGCGGTCGCTTCAGCGGCTCTTCGCGGCCTGCGTGGGCGTGAGCCCCAAGTGGGTCATCCTGCGCTACCGCATCCACGAGGCGATGGAACAGGCCGCCGGCCGCCCGGACATCGACTGGGCCCGGCTGGCCGGCGAGCTCGGGTACAGCGATCAGGCCCATCTCGTGCGGGACTTCACGGGCACGGTCGGCCTTCGGCCGACGGAGTACGTACGCGCCGCCCTGCGCGCGCAGCCCTCGCGGGCCTGACGTCCCCGCATGCCGCAGCCGCCCCGATGAGCCCGGCGTCGGTGCCCATCTGGGCGGGCACGACCTCGGGGCCCCGCACGAACGACAGCGTCGCGTACTCGCGCAGCGCCCTGCGCAGCGGCGCGAAGAGGACCTCGCCCGACTTGGCCACTCCCCCGCCGAGCACCGCTATCTCTATCTCGACGAGCGTGGCCGTCGCGGCGATGCCGGCGGCGAGCGCACGGGCCGCGCGCTCGAACGACGCAACGGCGACGGGATCGCCGTCCCGCGCCGACGCCGCGACGGCGGCGGCCGAGACGTCCTTGTCGGGGCCGGGCAGCCAGCCCCGTTCCAGGGCGCGGCGGGCGATGTTGGGGCCGCTGGCGATCCGTTCGACGCATCCGCGACCGCCGCACGGACAGCTGTCGCCGTCCAGGTCGACGCTGATGTGTCCGATGTGGCCGGCGTTGCCGGTGGGCCCCGGGTGCAGCTCGCCGCCGAGGACGAGTCCGCCGCCGACGCCCGTGGAGACCACCATGCACAGCGCGTTCACGCGCCCCCGGGCCGCGCCCTGCCAGTGCTCGGCCGCGGCCATCGCCACCCCGTCCCCGACGAGGGTCACGGGCAGGCCGCCGGCAAGCTCACGAACTCCCCGGACCAGCGGATAGTCGCGCCACCCAGGGATGTTGACGGGAGAGACGGTGCCGGCATTGGAATCCACCGGGCCCGCGCTGCCGATGCCCACGGCACGGGCGGCCGGCCACAGCGGCGACGCGGCGAGCTCGCCCAGCACCTCGCCCACTGCTGCCATCACCTGCTCGCCCTCTCCTGCGGGCGGTGTGGGGCGCTGGGTCCGTACGAGCAGGTCGCCGCCGCTGTCCACCAGCGCGCCTGCGATCTTCGTACCGCCGATGTCGAGAGCCGCGACGATGTCCGTGTGCATGTGGTGATGTTCTCCCGGTGGAGGGGGCCGCAGACCCGCCCCCTGCCGGGAACGGTCGAGAGATCAGTCTGGCGCGTGATGACAACGTTGTCCAGACCGCTGTGCGGGGCAGCTATGCTGCTCGCCTGCCGCTCCGCGCCTCACGAGGGGGATCCCGAAACCGTGCCCGACTCCGTACGTTCCGCCGCCGCCCGCCCGTCATCCGGGCGGTACGGCAACCGGCCGACCATGAAGGACGTCGCCGCCCGCGCCGGCGTCGGCCTGAAGACCGTCTCGAGAGTGGTCAACGGGGAGGCCGGCGTCTCGCCCGACACCGAGCGGCGCGTGCAGGAATCGATCACCGCTCTCGGCTTCCGCCGCAACGACAGCGCCCGCATCCTGCGCAAGGGCCGCACGGCCAGCATCGGGCTCGTCCTGGAGGATCTCGCCGACCCCTTCTACGCGCCGCTGAGCCGTGCCGTCGAGGAAGTCGCCCGCGCGCACGGAGCGCTGCTGATCAACGGCTCCAGCGCCGAGGACCCGGGACGCGAACAGGAGCTGGTGCTCGCCCTGTGCGCCCGGCGTGTGGACGGCCTCGTCATCGTCCCGGCCAGCGACGACCACCGCTACCTCGAACCCGAGATGGCCGCCGGGGTCGCCACCGTCTTCGTCGACCGGCCGCCGGGCCGCATCGAGGCGGACCAGGTCCTGGTCGACAGCTTCGCCGGTGCGCGTGAGGGCGTGGCGCATCTCGTCGCGCACGGACACCGGCGCATCGGCTTCATCGGCGACCTTCCCCGCATCCACACGGCGCACGAACGGATACGGGGCTACGAGGCGGCGATGTCCGAAGCGGGGCTTCCCGTGCATCCGGGCTGGATGGCTCCGGGCGCCACGGACCCCTCGCGTGTACGCGCGGACGCCGAGCGCATGCTGGGCGGCCCCGAACCGGTCACCGCGTTCTTCGCGGGCAACAACCGGGTGACGGTCACACTGGTGCGGGTGCTGGCAGAGGTGGGGCGGCCCGTGGCGCTGCTCGGCTTCGACGACTTCGAGCTCGCCGACATGCTCTCGCCCCCGGTCAGCGTCGTGGCGCAGGACCCGGCCCAACTGGGGCGCAGCGCGGCCGATCTGCTCTTCCGGCGTCTGGAGGGCGCGCAGGACCCGCCGTGCCTGAAGACACACCCCACGAGGCTCATCGCGCGGGGCTCCGGCGAACTGCCGCCCGCCTGAGCGCACTTGGCGCGCCGTCGGGCGCACCTGTCACCTGTGACTTCCCCGGCACCCGGTCCCCGGCCCCGCGGTCCCTGTGGCCGGGGGTGAAGTCCGGTCCGATGCACGGGAGTTGCCTTCGGGCATCCAGGACGTCGCGTCAGCCCGGCACGACGGACTCGAAGAAGGCCTCCGCCTCGCGCAGGGCCTCTTCGAGGTCCTCCGGGCGGGTGCTCGCCGAGGCCGTCACCTCGTCGATGCCGCGCAGCCCGGCCCGCTCCAGCAGCGTCTTCTCGTTCGTCACCCACACGCCCCGGCCCGCGAGCACGGCGTGCGCGTGCTGCATCGCCGCCACGGCAATCGATCCGGCGACTTCCGTGAGGCACCCGCGCGGTGCGTAGCTGGTCCGGGCGTAGGAGAGCGTGGCCCGGGCCGTCTCGCGCCACTGGACGGACGCCGAAGCACGCAGAGCCGGCGGGTAGGACGGGCTCGGCAGTTGACCGCGCAGCGTCCGGTTGAGGGCGAGTTCGCCGACCACGAGGTAGCTGGGGATCCCGGCCAGGTGGAACATGAGCTGTTCCCGGTGGAAGCGGCCCTCGCGGGCCTCGGCGATCTCGTGCTCGACCACGTCCAGATCGCGGTAGTGGACGTCGGTGCGGCGCCCGTCGACCGTCAGCCAGGCACCGCCGTTGAACACACCGCCGCCCCACTCCCCGATCCCGCTCACCTCCCCCGGCCAGCCCAGGGCCCGCAGGTCGGCCGGGTCGAAGGAGCCCCGGTAGTAGAGCGCGAAGTCCCAGTCGCTGTCGGGCCGTTCAGTGCCCTGGGCACGGGATCCGCCGAGGGCGACGGCCCGCACCGCGGGCAGTCTTGCGAGCGCGTCGGCGACGTGGTCGAGGAAAGTCCGGTCGTCCATGTGGCCGTTGTACCTGCCTCGGGACGTCGGCGGACCGGAAGCCCGAAGCTGGAAGTGGTCCGCACAGGGGCTGAACCGACCCGCCGGCTCGTGGGTGACCTCGTGAACGTGCCGTCTTTCACGCCGCGCAGTCGGATTCGCCCCGCCCCGTTCTTTCGGCGGCAGGCCGGGCGGGGCCGGCCCAACTGCCGCCGCCCGTTTCGGGCTTCGGCTGCGGCGTCACACTCTGATCGCACTCCTGCCGGGTGAGAGCAGCCCGCTGACCGCCGGGGCGGGCCCGGGCGAGAGGAGGTCTGCGATCAGACGTCCTGTGGCCGGCCCCAGCATCAGGCCCAGCATGTTGTGGCCGGACGCCAGGTGGATGCGCGAGTGACCGGGTACGAGTCCGACCGCGGGCAGACCGTCCGGGGTCATCACACGAGCGCCGACCCATTCATCCTGCCGTCCCGACCAGTCCGCCGACCTCAGGTATCCGCCGGCCGCGGCGACGACGGCCTCAACCCGGCGCGGATGAAACGCGTCGGCGTTGCTGTCGAACTCCATGCTCCCGGCAACCCGCAAGCGTTCACCCATCGGCGTGCACACCACCCGTGCGTCCCCGAGATGGATCACCCGGCGCGGCATCGGGTCCGCCTCGACGGAGAAGCTGTATCCCTTGCCGGGGAAAAGGTCGATGTCCACGCCCAGGCCGCGGCACAGTTCCCGAGACCACACTCCGGCCGCGATGACGGCGGTGTCGCTGATGAAGTCGCCGAGGGAGGTACGTACACGAGTACGGCCGCCCGCCTCGGCCAGGGAGCTCACCCGCGCGCCCTCGATGATGTCGACGCCCTGTTCGCGCAACGTGCCCGCAAGCCGGTCCACGAAGAGCGAAGGGTCTACGGACCACTGGTCCTCGATGAGGATTCCCGCCCGCGCCCTCGGCCCCAACGCCGGTTCGAGCTCCGTGAGTTCAGCACCCTCCAGGACGTCGGAGCCGAGCGGGGCGCCGACCTCGCGGAAGCCCCCGAGCGCGCGCCGGGCGCTGTCCGCCGACGCGTATGCGAAGACGTAGCCGCGCTTGACCGGCTCGGCGTCGACCCCGGCGCTCTCCATCTCCTCGAACAGCCGGAAGCTGCCGGCGGCGAGCTGGGAGAGGGCGCGTACGCCCGCGCTGTGGCGCCGGCGGGTGGAGTTCCGTCCGAACCGGATGAGGAAGCGGACGAGCGCGGCGTCCAGCCGTGGGCGAAGGTGCAGCGCGCTGTCGCGGCGCGGCAGACCGCGGAGCGCGGGACCGATGACCCCAGGGGCGGGAAGCGGCGTGACCAGGTCGGGACAGATCTCACCGGCATTGCCCCGGGACGCCCCGCTCCCTACCCGATGACGCTCCACGACGGTGACGTGCAGCCCGGCCTGTCGCAGGTAGTACGCGCAGCAGAGGCCGATCAGTCCGCCGCCGATCACTGTCGCCGACTCGGTCCTTGGTCCGCTGGTCACGGTGCCCTCCCCATAGGCGGGTGTGCGATGGCATACGGCCGGCAGGACGCGTCCGCGCTGCCCCTCGAAGAGGACATTAGGAAACAGGACCGGCGGCAGCATCGTCCGAAGCGTCCCGTAAACGGATCTCCGAGCAGCCGTTCTTCGTATGGTTGATCCAACAGCAAGTGGAGGCAGTCATGGCGGATGCGGGCAGAGCACCGGTTCTCACCCCTGAGTTGGCGCAGGAGATCGCCGGCGAGACGAGCGCCATCATCGGGCTGAACGTGCTCATCACCGACCGCGAAGGGACTGTGATCGGCAGCGGTGACACGCTTCGCGTCGGAACCGTGCACGAAGCATCGCGCAGCGTCCTGGAGACCCTGAGTCCACGGACCCACACGGCGGAAGAGGTACGGAAGCTGCACGGGGTGCGGCCCGGCATCACCCTGCCGATCGTGCTCGACGGCGTACCGGTGGGAACGGTGGGTCTCACCGGAGCACCGCGGCGGGTACGGCAGTTCGGGCGGGTCGTACAGCGGCAGACGGAAATCCTGCTGCAGGAGTCGGTCCTGCAGCGCTACCGGATGGTACGTGAACGAGCACGCGAGGACCTGCTGCGCGACGTCGCGTTCTTCGACCCGGACTCGGCGGACCCCGCAGTGATCGTGGCGCGCGCCGCGGAACTGGGCGTGGATCTCCTCGTGCGCAGGGCGGCAGTGCTGGTCGTCACCTCTCATCAGGACGCCGCCGATGCCCGTCCCGGCCCGTCAGGCAGGCTGCCCTCCACCGCCTCTCCGCTTCGGACCGTCCGGGGCGTCTTCAACGCCTCGCACGACGTCGTGGCAGAGATGCGGGCCGGGCGGATCGCCGTGCTGTGCCATGTGTCCACCGGTGCGGACTGGGCGTACGGACTCGAGGACCGGTGCCACTCCCTCGTCGACGAACTGCAGCGCCGCCACGGCATCGCGGCGCACGTGGGCTTCGGCGAGGCCGGCGCGGACGTGGCTGCTCTGCACGCCTCCTACACCGACGCCGACGACGCGGTCCGGATCGGGCCGAAGGTCATCTCCGGTGAGGCCGTCTTCCCCGTCCGCGCCCTGCGGATCGAGCAGCTGCTGACGAGTGCGGGGCATCGGGCCCGCGCCAGGTTCAGCCGCGACCAGCTGGCCGGGATGGCCGATCAGCCTGCCGGGTCGCCGCTGCGCTCCACTCTGGTCGCCTGGCACGAGTCCGGATTCAACCTGGTGCACGCGGCGAGACGTCTGCACATCCACCGCAACACCCTTCTCTACCGACTGGACAAGATCAGCACACTGACGGGCAGGAACGTCAGGGACCCGGCGGAGGCAACCCCCCTGTATCTGGCCTGCCTTGTCGAGCGCCTGGACAAGCTGTAGGACGCTTCGTACGAAACCGATCACTCATAGCGTCGATAAACCAGCTGCTTTGAACAGTGACGTCATAAATGCCGGTCCCTACCGTGATGACTCTCTACCGGCTCGGAGGGATGGTGGGTGCCGTGGGGTTTCTCGACTGGGTCATGCTGGTGGCCTATTTCGTTCTCCTGGTCGTCATCGGAGTGCAGACGATGCGCAAGGTGAAGTCCGAGGAGGATTTCGCCGTGGCGGGAAACCGCATCATCTGGCCCGTCTTCTTCGGCTCTCTCGCGGCATCCTTCCTCGGTGGCGGTGCCTCGATGGGTGTGGCCGGGAAGACGTTCTCGGACGGCTACGTCTACATGTTCGCGTTCTTCGGATACGCGGTGAGTTTTCTCCTGGTGGGGCTCTTCGTGGCACCGCGTCTCAAGCGCTATGCCGGGGCACACACGGTCGGCGACATCATGCACGAGCATTACGGCAAGCCGGGAAGGCTGCTCACCGGTGTGCTGTCGATCCTGCTGTGCGCCGGAATTCTCGGTGCACAGGCACTGGCGATAGGCACGGTGGTGAACGCCACGCTGGATCTGCCGCAGGGACCGTCCATCGCGGTGGGTATGGCTGTCGTGGTGCTGTATTCGTCATTCGGCGGCGCCTGGGCAGTGATCCAGACCGACATGCTGCAGTTCGTGTTCCTGGGTGTGTTCATTCCCGTGACCCTGGTGCTGGCACTCCGGGAGGCAGGCGGGCCTGCCGAGATGGTCAACTCGCTTCCTGACGCACATCTGACGTTCGGGGGCGACTACACCCTCGCGACATTCATCGGGTTGTTCATCGCATTCCTGCTGGGCGAGACGCTCGTGCCGCCGTATGCCCAGCGGACGTTCTCCACACCGGACAGCAAGCACGCGCGCCGCGGATTCGCACTGACCGGGGTCTTCGCCTTCCTCTTCTATTTCGTCGCCGCCACCCTCGGCCTCGTCGCCCTCGTCCTCTATCCGGACATCGAGCCGGACCAGGCCATGCCGACGCTGGTGACGAACCTGGTCCCGGCCGGACTCATGGGACTGGTCGTGGCGGCGTTGTTGGCCGTGGTCATGTCCACTGCCAGCTCGTACCTCAACGCGGCGGCCGTGGCCTTCGTCAAGGACGTCTACCAGCCGCTCGCGCCGGGAGGCCTCAGCATGCGGCGCAAGCTGACGTTGGAGCGTGCACTCACACTGCTCGTCGGCGTGCTGGCGACGGGCTTCGCGCTGGTCGTCCCCTCGATCGTTGATGCGCTGATCTACGCCTACTCGTTCTGGGCACCGACGATCGTCATACCGCTCCTCATAGCCGTGCTCCTGGGCAGCAGGTCCAGGACCGCGGCGCTGGCCGCGATCGTCTCCGGAGCGGCAGCGACGCTGATCTGGCTGGTGTGGTTCCAGGAGCGGACGGGGCTGGACCCGATCGTCGTCGGCGCCGGCGCCAATCTGGTGGCCTTCGTGGTGGCCCACACGCTGACGCGCAGCCGAAACCGTGAAACCGGTGACCGCGGTGTGACAACCGCTGCCGGACCGTCCTGAGAGGAAGGAAGAGAAATGGGCCTCTACTCGATACTGCTCTACGGCATCCCCGCACTGGTGATCGCGACGACGCTGTACACCGGTCTGCTGGGTTTCAAGTTCTACGTTGCCGAAGTCCTCAACAGAACGGACGGCTGAATCCGCCGTTCGGCAGCCTCACCGGAACACCGGCAAGTCCACGACCGCGGGGGCAGCTGCGGGCACCTCCTCCGGCGTACATCGTGACGACGCCGAAGTGCCAGCCTTCGCAGGGCCCTCGGCCCGCTCATCAAGCCACCGGAGAAGCGGAAAGGGCCGGTTGCCCGCGGGGACCGGCCCGCCACGTCCGGGCGTCAGCAGACCGGAAGCCCGGGGACCGGCCGGTCGTTGTCTCCGCCCTTGATGTAGACGTCGCTGACGAACACACCGGAGTTGCCGCTGTCGTCGTCGGTCTTCGCCCACCACACGTTCGTCCATTGCCCCGACGTCTCACGATGGGCCAGTTTCTTCTGGCAGAAGAAGTAGTTCGTGCCGGCGTTGAGCCGGCCGACCGGCTTGTGCGCCCCGTTGTAGGACGTGGCCGTCTTCCACACCGTGCAGTCGAACTTCCCGTCGCCGCGCGCATGGCAGGCCGGTTCCGGGCTCGGCGCGCCTCCCCCGCCGCCGCCGCTGTCTCCGCCGGAGCCGCCCGCGGCACCCGGCTTGGAGCCCCCCGTCTTGTCATCGGCGGGCCGGCTGTCGCCGGTCCCGTCTCTGCTTCCCTTGCCGTCGCCGGGGGCGCCTGCGGACGCCCCCGCCTTGTCGCCCTGCCTCTTGCGGCCGTCGGACGAGGGGCCGTTGCGCTCCGGGACGCTGTCTTCGCCCTTGCCCGTTTCATGCTTGCCCGCCCCCGCGGTCCGGTCGTCGCCGGAACCTCCGCGCGCCCGGTTGCCACCGTCTCCGCCCGTCTGCGACATCACGGCGTAGGTGCCACCCGCGCCGGTCAGCACGACCGCGGCCACGGCGGCGGCGAGCAGGGTCCGCCGGTGCCCGCGGGACCGTCCGGCGCGGGTGTGGACGGTGTGCCGGTCGGTGCCGGTGCTGTGGCCGGAGGCCGGAGGCAGGGCCGCGGGCGCCTGCTCGGACGCCGCGCCGGACGCACTCCGCGGAGCATCCGCGCGAGGGGGCAGGGCGCTGTTCGCGGCGGAGTCCGCCGCCTGCCCCGACTGCCCCTGTCCCTCCGCGACTTCGGCCGCGCCCGCTGCGGCCACCTGGCCCTGACGACGTGCCTGGGAGCGCCCGCCCGGGCCGAGCCGCATCGTCTCCGAGGGGCCCGCCGGAGGCGCCGTGCCCTTGGCGACGGCCGTGAGCAGCGCCTTCGCACGCTCCGCATCGGCCCGCTTCGCCGGGTCCTTGTCCATCAGTTCGGCCAGTACGGGCGCCAGCGGCCCCGCACGCTGCGGTTCGGGAAGCGGTTCCACGACGATGGCGTTGAGCGTGGACCAGGTCGAGGTGCGGCGGAAGGGGGCGGCGCCCTCGACGGCGGCGTACAGCGTCGCGCCCAGGGCCCATACGTCGCAGGCCTCGCGCGGCGCCTCGCCGCGCGCACGCTCCGGCGCCAAGTAGTCGAGGGAGCCGACCAGTTCGCCGCTTCCCGTCAGCTGGGTGCCGGCGCCGTCGTCCGGGTCCTCCATGGAGGCGATGCCGAAGTCGGTCAGGACGACGCGTCCGGAGCCGTTCTCCAGGAGCACGTTGCCCGGCTTGACGTCCCGGTGCAGCACTCCCGCGCGGTGGGCGGCGGCCAGGGCGTCCATCACCGCGGCGCCGATGGCGGCTGCCTCCCGCGGCTCCAGGGTGCCGCGTTCACGGAGCACGTCGTCGAGCGAGGGGCCCTCGACCAACTCCATCACGATGACGGGACGGCCCTCGTGCTGTGCGACGTCGTGCACGGAGACCACTCCCGAGTGCCGCACGCGTGCGGCTGCCCGTGCCTCGCGCTGCATCCGGGTGCGCAGCCCGTCCAGTTCACCGGTGGCAGCGTCGGTGAAGGTCCGCAGCTCCTTGACCGCGACCTCCCGGCCCAGGACGTCGTCGACGGCGCGCCAGACGACGCCCATTCCGCCGCGGCCGAGGCGGCCCGTGACGCGGTAGCGCCCCGCGAGGACCCTGCCCGCCTCCGGCGGCCCCGTGTCCTCCCCCGCAGGGCCGGTGTTGCCGCCGCCGCCGTCCTCCGGCGGCCGATCCCCCGGTGTCCGCACTGCCCGTCCCCTTTGTCGCGTAACTGCCGCGTACCGAAGGGCCAGACTACGGGCCTCAGTTGACTTGCGTCTCCGAGGCCCGTCCGGCGAGACGGTCGAGGTCCGCCCGGGTCAGCCCGGAGTGCCTCGCGACCTCGCCCGGTGACAGGGCGCCGCAGTCCAGGCCGCGCAGCAGGTAGTTGCTCAGTGCGCGCGCGGTGGCGGGCTCGTCCATCACGGCGGCGTCCGCCCCGGTGTGACCGGTGTAGGCGGCGAGCCGCGCGGCGGCTCGCTCCATGCCTTCGCGGTAGAAGGTGTAGACGGCGGCGTAGCGCGTGGGCAGGTGTCCGGGGTGCATGTCCCAGCCCTGGTAGTAGGCGCGGGCCAACGACCGCCGCACGAGGGCGTGATGGTGCCTCCAGGCGTCGTGCACCTGCCTCATGGGTCCGCTGGGGACGATGTTCGTCGACCCGTCGGACAGCCGCACCCCGGTCCCCGCGGCGGCGGCCTGCATGACGGCCTTTGCGTGGTCGGCCACCGGGTGGTCCATCGCCTGGTGGGCGGCGCTCACGCCGCACGCCGCGCTGTAGTCGAAGGTGCCGTAGTGCAGGGAGGTCGCACGCCCGCCGGCCGCGTCGATCATCAGGGCGACGGTGGCTCGTCCGTCGGGGCCGAGGATCGACTGGGTGGTCTCGATCTGGATCTCGAAGCCGATGCGGCCCTCGGGCAGTCCTCGTGCCGCCTCGAACTGACCGCACAGCCGCGCCATTGCCGCGACCTGTTCGGGGTGGCTGACCTTGGGGAGGGTGAGCACCAGTCCGGCGGGCAGTCCGCCCGCATCGGCGAGACCCGTGAGGAAGATGTCGAGGGTGCGGATGCCGCGGTCGCGCACGTCGGCTTCCATGCACTTCATGCGGATGCCCATGTACGGGGGTGCGCCGCCCTCTTCGGATGCGGCCACGACCAGCCGGGCCGCGCGGACGGCCGCCGCGTCCTCCTCGCTGTCGGGGCGGAGTCCGTAGCCGTCCTCGAAGTCGATGCGCAGGTCCTCGACGGGCTCGCGCTCCAGCTTCGCCCGTACGCGGTCGTGGACGGGCCCCGCGAGCTGCGGAGGCAGGCCGAGCACGGAGGCGAAGGAGGCGGCGTCCGGGGCGTGTTCGTCGAGCAGTTCCCGGGCCTGCTCTCCCCACTCGCGTGCGGTCCCGGACGTGACGGCGTCGGCGGGCACGTACACGGTGTGCACGGGCTGGCGGTGCGGCGGCTCACCGGGGTAGCGGCGGGCGAGTTCCGCGTCGACGGGGGCGAGCCGGGCCGCGAGCTCTTCGCTCACGCCGTCCGGCAGGCTCGTGGCCACGTCCGCGTCCTGACCCACGCCAGCCTCCTCTGCCGGTCTGGTTCCGGCCTCCCGGCCAGCGAATTCAACAATTCGTTTAAGACGCTATCCGCGGCCTTCCGCGCGGGTCAACAGTCAGTCCGGCATCGCCAGGAGCCTCGCCTCGGTCTCCTCGTCCAGACCCTTCAGCGGACGGTCCGCCCTCATCGGGGCTCTTCCGCCGATCCGCCGCAGCCACTCCCAGGTGTCGGCCACCGTCTCCTCCACCGGGCGGCAGCGGAGTCCCGCGGCCAGCGCCCTGGAGACGTCACTGCGGTGCATGTGGTCGTAGTCGGCACTGTCCGGGGGCAGCCACACAGGGAGCCCCGTCCACGGCTCTGCTCCGGCGGCGAGCACGGACTCCGGTGTGCGCCAGCACAGTCGGGCACGGCCCCCGGTGACCTCCACGCAGGTGCGCAGCAGTTCGCCCGTCGTCGTGTGACCCGGCGGGGAGACCACGTTGTAGGTGCCGCCGAGTCCGCGGGCCGCGGCCGACAGCACCCATTCGGCCAGGTCGCGCACGTCGATGTACTGCAGCGGCAGTCCGGGCGGGCCGGGTGCCGGCACGTCGCCGCCCCGGGCGGTGCGCAGCAGCCACCACGGGAGGCGGCCGACGTTCTCACCGGGACCGATGATCAGGCCCGCCCGCACGAAGAGGGCCCGGTCGCCGAAGGCATCGGCGGCGGCGAGCTCCCCTCCACGCTTGACCCGGGCGTAGTCCTCGGCCTCCGTGTCGTGCGGTGAGGCGTCCACGACCGGAAAGGTCTCGTCTGCACCCGCCGCGACGGGCTCGGCGTAGACCGACCTGCTGGAGATGTAGACGTACGGCCCGGCCCCGCACCGGCCGGCCAGCAGCCGTGCCGCGTCGCGCACGGCGCGGGGCGCCCCCGACCAGGTGTCCACCACGGCGTCCCACTCCTGCTGACCGAGCGCGGCGAGGCCGTCGCCGGACGAGCGGTCGCCCCGCAGGACCCGCACGCCGGGCGGCGGCGCATGCCGTCCCCGGTGGAATACCGTCACCTGCCAGCCGCGCGCCACCGCCGCCTCGGCGACGGCTCTGCCCACGAACTCGGTCCCGCCCAGCATCAGGAGTCGCATTCCGCGAGTGTGCCCGTCCCGGGGAAGGCGCGGGCGCCGTCCTGCTCTCGGCAGAACAAGCGGAACACAGTGCGCCGCCCCCGCATGCCGGTGGCGTGCGGGGGCGGCGGAGCGGCCCGGGCCGAAGAGGCCCAGCGGGGAGGGTCAGCCCTTGCGGCTCTTGATCTCTTCGGTCAGCTTCGGCACGACCTCGAAGAGGTCGCCGACGACGCCGTAGTCGACGAGGTCGAAGATCGGTGCCTCACTGTCCTTGTTGATGGCCACGATGGTCTTGGACGTCTGCATGCCGGCCCGGTGCTGGATCGCGCCGGAGATACCGGTGGCGATGTACAGCTGCGGGGAGACCGTCTTGCCGGTCTGGCCGACCTGGTTGGAGTGCGGGTACCAGCCGGCGTCGACGGCGGCGCGGGAGGCACCGACCGCCGCACCGAGGGAGTCCGCCAGGGACTCGATGATGTGGAAGTTCTCGGCACCGTTCACGCCGCGGCCGCCGGAGACGACGATCGCGGCCTCGGTCAGCTCCGGACGCCCGGTCGACTCACGGGGCGTGCGGGAGACGACCTTGGTGCCGGTCGCCGTCTCACCGAAGGACACCGGGAGCTGCTCGACCGCACCGGCGGCCGGCGCGGCCTCCGGCGAGGTGGAGTTGGGCTTGACGGTGATGACCGGAGTGCCCTTGCTGACGCGGGACTTGGTGGTGAACGCCGCGGCGAAGACGGACTGGGAGGCCACCGGTCCCTCGTCGCCGGCCTCCAGGTCGACGGCGTCGGTGATGATCCCGGAGCCGATGCGCACCGCGAGGCGGGCGGCGATCTCCTTGCCCTCCGAGGAAGAGGGGACGAGGACGGCTGCGGGCGAGACTGCGTCGTAGGCGGCCTTCAGCGCGTCGACCTTCGGCACGACGAGGTAGTCGGCGAACTCACCGCTGTCGGAGGCCAGCACCTTCACGGCGCCGTACTCGGCGAGCGTCTTCGCGGCCTCGTCGGCGCCCGGGCCGAGGTGCACGGCGACCGGGTCGCCGATGCGGCGGGCCAGAGTGAGCAGTTCGAGGGTCGGCTTGCGGACGGCACCGTCCACGTGGTCGACGTAGACAAGGACTTCAGCCATGGGGTTGCTCCTGCGGAAGAATGGGGCGGATGGTGCGGGCGGGCGTTCGCATCAGGTGCGTGTCGCTCGGGCGGGCCTCAGATGAACTTCTGGCCCGCGAGGTATTCGGCGAGCTGCTTGCCGCCCTCGCCCTCGTCGTTGACGACGGTGCCCGCGGTGCGCGGCGGACGCGGCGTGGCGTCGTCGACCTTCGTCCAGGCGCCCTCGAGTCCGACCTCGTCCGCCTCGATGTCCAGGTCGTCCAGGTCGAGGGACTCCACCGGCTTCTTCTTCGCCGCCATGATCCCCTTGAAGGACGGGTAACGAGCCTCGCCGGACTGGTCGGTGACCGAGACGACGGCCGGCAGGGAGGCCTCGAGGTGCTCGGTGGCGGTGTCACCGTCGCGGCGCCCGTTGACCTTGCCGTCGGTGACGGAGACCTCGGACAGCAGCGTCACCTGCGGCACGCCCAGGCGCTCGGCGAGGATCGCCGGGAGCACGCCCATGGTGCCGTCGGTGGAGGCCATGCCGCACATGACCAGGTCGTACCCGGTCTTCTCGATCGCCTTGGCCAGTACGGCGGACGTACCGAGCGCGTCGGTGCCGTGCAGGTCGTCGTCCTCGACGTGGACGGCCTTGTCGGCACCCATGGACAGCGCCTTGCGCAGCGCGTCCTTCGCGTCCTCGGGCCCGACGGTCAGCACGGTGATCTCCGCGTCGTCGGCGTCCTCGGCGATCTGGAGGGCCTGTTCGACCGCGTACTCGTCCAGCTCCGAGAGCAGGCCGTCCACGGAGTCGCGGTCGGTGGTCAGGTCCTCGGCGAAGTGCCGGTCGCCGGTGGCGTCGGGCACGTACTTCACACAGACAACGATCCTCAAGCTCACGCCGGCTCTCCTACTGCTTGTCCTACGGTTCCGGTCCGTCGCTGAACCGGCACCCCGTCCTCGATATTACTCGCCAGTACACACAGCGCGTACCCCGTTCTCAAGGCCCCGAACTGTGACCTTGCCAACCCCGGCGCACCGGGAGCACGAGCCCAACTCAATCACGGCGGCAGTCCGGCGATGCCGCCGGTGACCGCGCTGTCACCGTGCCGAGGCGGCAGGGAGGGGTCAAGCAGGTCGCCGTGCGATGCGAGATCAATCACGGGAGGCCGTGGCCCCCGGTTCCACCGGCTCCGCACGACGGCCGCCCTCCCCGGGGTCCTCCCCCGACGCGCCGACGGCCCCGCCGGCCTCGACCACCGCACCCAGCACCGCGATGACGTCCGCCTTGCGCGGCTGTCCGTAGGCGCGGCTCACCTCGCGCCCACCGGCGTCCAGTACGAGCACGGCCGGAGTGCGCACGATCCCCAACTCCCGTACGAGGGCGAGGTGTTCCTCCGCGTCGATCTCCGCATGGGTCACGCCGGGAACCATTCCGCCGACCTCGCGCAGGACGCGCCGGGTCGCGCGGCACGGCTGGCAGAAGGCGCTGGAGAACTGCACGAGCGTCGCCCGCCGCCCCAGGACGCCCGGCCCCAGCGTCTCCGCGCCCAGACGCGCGCCTCCGTCACAGCTCTGCTGCCGCACTCCGCTCTCCTGCCGTTTCGCTCCTGTGGCCTGCCGGCACTCCCGCGTCCCGAGTGTGCAGCACAGCCGCACGCAGTGACATTCCCTGCCCGTCCCGGCCTCCGCGCAGGTCCCGGGTGTAGCCATCGCGAGGCCGATGGGGAACCATCGGCGGCGGACCGAAGTTACGCAGCCGTAGGTACATGGCTGCGCACCTGGCGGGAGCCACTCCCTCCCAGGACGGAAAGGAAGGGCTCCGGACATGGCAGAACTCGTCTACCCACCCGTGATCGCCACCGCACGCGCCTGGTTCAAGGCGCTGGACCTGCGCTTCGACATCCAGGGGGCCGAACACGTGCCGCGGCGGGGCGGCGCACTGCTGGTGAGCAACCACATCAGCTACCTGGACTTCATCTTCACCGGGCTCGCGGCGCTGCCCTCGAAGCGGCTGGTGCGCTTCATGGCGAAGGAGTCGGTCTTCCGGCACAAGGTGTCCGGGCCGCTGATGCGGGCGATGAAGCACATACCGGTGGACCGTTCGCAGGGCGAGGACGCCTACAAGCACGCACTGAGGTCGCTGGACGCGGGTGAGATCGTGGGGGTCTTCCCCGAGGCGACCATCTCCCGCTCCTTCACGCTCAAGGACTTCAAGTCCGGTGCCGCCAGGCTGGCGCAGGAGGCCCGCGTCCCTCTGGTGCCGGTCGCACTGTGGGGGACGCAGCGCATGTGGACCAAGGGCCACAAGCGGGACTTCGGGCGCAACCACTTCCCCGTCTGCATACGCGTCGGCGAAGCGCTGCACGCCGACGCGGGCGAGTCCGCGGCAGGGCTGACCTCCCGGGTCCGCGAACGCATCCAGGAACTGCTGGAGGCGGCGCAGCACGCATACCCGGGCACCCCCAGCGGGCCCGATGACAAGTGGTGGCTGCCGGCTCACATGGGCGGAACCGCGCCGACCCCCGCCGAGGCGAGGGCCATGTAACTCCCGCGCGGCCGCGCCGGACAGGACGGGAAGAGGACCCGGCGGCGGGGCGCCCGGTGCCGGCGGGCCCGGCCCCGCCGGCCCTTCCGTCAGCGGCCCATCTCCTCGCGCAGCGCCGCGACGAACCCGTCGACGTCCTCCTCGCTGGTGTCGAAGGAGCACATCCAGCGGACGTCGCCCGCCGCCTCGTTCCAGAAGTAGAAGCGGTAGCGCTTCTGGAGGCGCTCGCTGACTTGGTTCGGGAGCCGTGCGAAGACCGCGTTCGCCTGGACGGGATAGAGGATCTCGACCCCGTCGACGTCCTTGACGCCCTCCGCGAGCCGGCGTGCCATCGCGTTGGAATGGCGGGCGTTGCGCAGCCACAGGTCGCCCGAGAGCAGGGCGTCCCACTGCGCGGATATGAAGCGCATCTTGGACGCGAGCTGCATGGACAGCTTGCGCACGTGCCTCATCGCACGCACCGAGTCCGGGTCGAGCACGACCACGGCCTCGCCGAAGAGCATCCCGTTCTTGGTGCCGCCGAGGGAGAGGACGTCGACGCCCGCGGCGTTGGTGAAGGCACGCATAGGCCTGTCGAGCGACGCGGCGGCGTTGGCGATGCGGGCCCCGTCGAGGTGCACCTTCATGCCGCGCTCGTGGGCGTGGTCGCAGATCGCCCGGATCTCCTCCACCGAGTAGAGAGTGCCGAGTTCGGTGCTCTGCGTGAGGGAGACGACCTGGGGCATGGCCCGGTGCTCGTCGTCCCAGCCGTGCGCCTCGCGGTCGATGAGCTCCGGGGTGAGCTTGCCGTCCTCGGTGGGGACCGTCAGCAGCTTCAGCCCGCCGACGCGTTCCGGGGCGCCGCACTCGTCGACGTTGATGTGCGCGGTCTCGGCGCAGATCACCGCGCCCCAGCGGTCGGTGAGCGCCTGCAGCGAAATCACGTTGGCGCCGGTGCCGTTGAAGACCGGGTAGGCCTCGGCGCGCGGGCCGAAGTGGCTGCGGACGGTCTGCTGGAGATGCTCGGTGTACTCGTCGTCGCCGTAAGCGGTCTGGTGGCCGCCGTTGGCCAGGGCCAGCGCCGCCAGGACCTCCGGGTGCGCGCCGGCGTAGTTGTCGCTGGCGAATCCGCGGATGCCGGGGTCGTGGCGGCGCTTGGCGTCGGTGTTCAGGGCTTCGGGGTCAGCCACAGGCGTTGTCCGTTCACTTCCTCGGTGGGCGTGGTCCACGTGTCGGCGATGGCACCGGCCAGGTCCTTGACGTCGGTGAAGCCCGAGAACTTCGCATTGGGGCGTTCGGCCCGCATCTGGTCGCTGACCAGTGCCTTGACGACCAGGATGGCAGCGGCGGCCGACGGCCCGGCCTCGCCCCCCGCCTTGCGGAAGGCGTCGCCGAGCGCCAGCGTCCACGCCTCCGCCGCGGCCTTGGAGGCCGAGTAGGCGGCGTTGCCCGCGGTGGGGCTGCTCGCCCCCGCGGCGCTGACCAGCAGGAAGCGGCCGTTGTCGCTGCGCGTCAGCGGGGCCTCGAAGGCGAGGGAGGTGTGCTGGACGGTGCGGATCAGCAGATCGTGCAGTGTGTCCCAGTGCGCGAGGTCGGTCTCGGCGAACGACGCCGAGCCCCGCCAGCCGCCGACAAGGTGAACGAGCCCGTCCACCTTGCCGAACTCCTTCTCGGTGCGGGCGGCCCACTCGCGCGTCGCCGTCAGGTCCAGCAGATCGACGGTCTCGCCCGTCACCCTCGCACCGCCGTGGGCGAAGCGGGCCGTGTCGACGGCCCGGGCAAGGCGTTCGACGTCGGAATCGGCTCCGACGACCGTGGCCCCCTCCTCGGCGAGCCGCAGGAGCGTGGCCGCGCCGGCCGGTCCCGCCGCGCCTGCGACGGCGATGACGGACCCTTCGAGGCTCCCCCTGCCATTGCCCTGGTATCCGTGTGCCGCCTTGTCGCTCATCCCTGTCGCCTCCTGGTCCTCGACGCCCGCCTGGTGCTGCTGTCCGCCCGGGCGCTCAGGCCGCGGCCCGCACGGGTGCCTCCGCCGTGATGCCCTTGGTCGATGCGATCACGGAACGGAGCTTCTTCGCGAGGGCCTCGTAGAACATGCTCAGCGGAAACTCGTCCGGAAGCACCTCGTCCACGAGCTTGCGCGGGGGCAGGCTCAGGTCGAGCGCGTCGGGCCCCTTGGCCCATGTGGAGCCGGGGTGCGGTGCCAGGTAGGCGGAGACCAGCTCGTACGCCTTGAACCAGTGGACGAGCTTGGGACGGTCGATGCCTGCGCGGTAGAGGGTCTCGATCTCCTCACGCAGCCGCACCGTCACCCGGCGGGCCCGGTCCCAGTCGACGGCGAGCTTGTTGTCGGTCCAGCGCAGCGCCCCGTGCTGGTGGAGGTAGGCGAAGAGGAGCTGGCCGCCCAGGCCGTCGTAGTTGCGGTTGCGCTCACCGGTGACCGGGAAGCGGAAGAGGCGGTCCAGCAGCACCGCGAACTGCACGTCGCGGCCCTGCTCATAGCCGTCGGCCTCCAGGCGTACGCCCTCGTGGAAGGCGGTCAGGTCGCAGCGCAGCTCTTCGAGCCCGTACATCCAGAACGGCTGTCTCTGCTTGATCATGAACGGGTCGAAGGGCAGGTCGCCGTGGCTGTGGGTGCGGTCGTGGATCATGTCCCACAGCACGAACGTCTGCTGGCAGCGCGCCTGGTCGGCGACGAGTCCGCGGACGACGTCGGGCAGTTCGAGGCTCGTGACGTCGCATGCGGCATCGACGACGCGGCGGAAGCGTGCCGCCTCGCGGTCGCAGAAGATGCCGCCCCAGGAGAAGCGCTCCGGCGCCTCGCGGACCGCGACCGTCTCCGGGAAGAGGACGGCCGAGTTGGTGTCGTAGCCGGAGGTGAAGTCCTCGAAGGTGATGCCGCAGAAGAGCGGGTTGTCGTAGCGGGTGCGCTCCAGTTCGGCCAGCCAGTCGGGCCAGACCATGCGCAGCACGACTGCTTCGAGGTTGCGGTCCGGGTTGCCGTTCTGGGTGTACATCGGGAAGACGACGAGGTGCTGGAGGCCGTCCTGGCGGTTCTGCGCGGGCTGGAAGGCGAGCAGGGAGTCGAGGAAGTCCGGGACGCCGAAGCCGCCGTCGGCCCAGCGGCGCAGGTCCGCGACCAGGGCCTCGTGGTAGGCGGCATCGTGCGGCAGCAGCGGTGAGAGGTCCCGCACGGCGTCGCAGACCCGCTGCACGCCGGCTTCCACGGCGTCACGCGCGGGAGCGCCCTCCGCCTCGAAGTCGATCGAGCCGTCCTTCGACTGTGCGGGGCGGATGGCTTCGACGGCGTCCTTCAGCACTGTCCATGCCGGGTGTTCGACCACGCGCTCGGCGGACATCTCCCGGACATCCGCGACCTTGGACGAAAGCATTTCCGTCATGACTACC
This sequence comes from Streptomyces sp. WMMB 322, assembly GCF_900090145.1. GTDB lineage: Bacteria > Actinomycetota > Actinomycetes > Streptomycetales > Streptomycetaceae > Streptomyces. The sequence goes on along the minus strand of NZ_FMHI01000023.1, from coordinate 28,421 downwards.
CCTCCACAGAAGAACCTGGCGTCATGAAAAAGGTAGCCGGGACCGGTGGCCCTCTCAAGTGGAGGGGGCAGGAAATCCTCCTCTCTAACCCCCGTGTTCGCCGTGGATCTTCCTGTTCGACGCAGTTGAGGCAATGACTTTGCCCAGTCCGGCCATGGCTTCCGACGCGTCCGGCAGCAGGTCGCCGACCCCGAGGAAGCCGTGGAACATGCCCGGGAAGTGCGCCTCGCTCACCGGAACACCGGCGTCGCTCAGCTTCGCCGCGTAGTCACGGCCCTCGTCGCACAGCGGGTCGCAGCCCGCGGTGATCACATGCGCGGGCGGCAGACCCTGCAGATCGGCCCGCAGCGGCGCCGCGTAGCGGTGCGCCGGGTCGCCGTCGGGGCCGAAGTACTGCGCTCCGTACCAGCGCATCGCGACCTCGGTGAGGAAATAGCCCTCCGCGTTGATGCGGCGGGACTCCGTCTCGGCCAGCGGATCGAGGACGGGATATATCAGCAGCTGATGCGCGATCCCCGGACCGCCGCGCTCGCGGGCCATGAGGGCGGACGCCGCCGCAAGGTTGCCGCCTGCGCTGTCGCCCGCGACCAGCAGCGCCTGCGGGTCGCCGCCCAGCTCCGCGATGCTCCCCGCCGCCCAGCACACCGCTGCGTATGCGTCCTCCGCCGGCCCGGGGAAGCGGGTCTCGGGTGCGAGGCGGTAGTCGACGGAGACGACGACGGCCCCGGAGGCGCGGCACATCGCCCGCGCCGTCGCGTCGTGCGTCTCGATGTTGCCCAGGACCCAGCCGCCTCCGTGGAAGAAGACCACCGTGGGGCCACCGCCCGGCGTCGGTGCCGGTCCGGCGTCCTCCTCGTACGGCCGGTAGATCCGCACGGGCAGGTCGGGTGCGCCCTCGGGTCCGCGGATCAGACGGTCGGACACCTCGCCCACGGGCGGCTCGCGCGGCGGCTCCGGCAGCGACCGGGCGAAGATGCGGCGGGCCTCCGCCGCATCGTGGACGCTCACGCCGACGTCCGGGAAGACGGCCGTCATGGCCTCCATCAACTCGCGGGCCCCCGGGGCGAGGCGCTCGGGACCTTGGGGTGCGCTGCTGCCGCTCACGTTGCTGCTCCTTCGTCTTCGTCGCGTGGGTGCGTTCCGCACGGTCCGCCGGCTGTCCGTTCACCTTCTGTGGGCCCCTCCGGCACCGGGCCGCCTCCCGGAGGGCCGCCGGGCATGCTGAGCTGCTCCGCAGGAGCCGCACGGGCCGGGGCCGCACCGGGCACGACGGCTAGTCTGTCCGCCGCGCACGTCACGCCGTGCGCCGTCCCGGAGGAAAGAGAGAGCGCCTTGTCACTGCTGATCGTCGGCCACCGCGGGGTGATGGGCGTCGAGCCCGAGAACACTCTGCGCTCCTTCGTCCGCGCCGAGCACGAGGGTCTCGACGTCATCGAACTGGACCTGCACCTGAGCAAGGACGGCGAGCTGGTCGTGATGCACGACGCCGACGTCTCGCGGACCACGGACGGTTCCGGTGCCATCAGCGACTTCACCCTGGCGGAGCTGCGGGAGCTGGACGCCGGCGAGGGCGAGCGCGTCCCGACCTTCCAGGAGGTCGTGGAGGCCGTGGGCTCCCCGCTGCAGGCCGAGATCAAGGACCGGGCGGCGGCACGGGTGCTGACCGGAGTGATCGGTGAGCTCGGGCTGCACGACCGGGTCACCGTCATCTCCTTCCACGACGAGGCGCTGCGGGAAGTGCGCGCGCACCTGCCGGAGATGCCGCTGGTGCTCGTGACCGGCCGCTCGACTCCCACCGCGCCCGAACGGGCCCGCGAGCTGGGTGCGTTCATGGTCTCGTGCGAACTGCGGTGGCTGGAGGCGGAGACCGTCGAGCGCTGCCACGCCGAGGGGATCAAGGTCATCACCTGGACCGTGAACACCGGCGAGGAGCTGGACCGGGTCCGCGAGCTGGGACTCGACGGCCTGGTGACGGACCTGCCGGAGATCAGGACGGCGGCCCGCCGAGCGTCTTGACCAGCAGCTCGAAGGCCAGGTCGTCGCGCTGCGGAATGCCGAACCGCTCGTCGCCGTACGGGAACGGCGACACCTTGCCGGTGCGCGTGTAGCCGCGTCGCTCGTACCAGGCGATCAGGTCCTCGCGCTGCCGGATCACGGTCATCTGCATCTCCCGCGACCTCCATTCGGCGACCACCATGCGCTCGGCCTCCGCGAGGACCACCTTGCCCAGGCCCGCGCCCTGGAGTCCCGGACGGACGGCGAACATCCCGAAGTACGCGACGTCGCCCCGCCGCTCCAGCTGGCAGCAGCCCACCAGCTCCCCCGCCCGCTCGGCGGCGAGCATGATGCTGCCGGCGCCGGTGACGACGGCGCCGACGCCCTCGGGATCGGTGCGCTGCCCCTCCAGCAGGTCGGCCTCGGTGGTCCAGCCCGCGCGGCTGGAGTCGCCCCGGTAGGCGGACTCCAGAAGCGCCACGAGCGCGTGGACGTCCTCCGGTCCGGCGACGCGGAAGACCGGTCCGCCGCTCCCGTGGACGCCCGCCTTCGCGTTCTCCTTGACGTTCTCCATGCTGAGCGACCCTAATACCGGCTGCCCGGATTAGGGTCGGCCGGCATGGTGCATGTACTCAGCAGCCGCGTACTGCTGCGGCCGACCGACCCCGAGCGCACGAGGACCTTCTACGGGCGGACGCTCGGGCTGGCGGTCCAGCGGGAGTTCGGGACGGGACCGGAGCGCGGCACGGTCTACTTCCTGGGCGGTGGTTCCCTCGAGGTCTCCGGCCGCTCCGAGCACCCGCCCGCACCGGGGCTGCAGCTGTGGCTCCAGGTCGAGGACGTGGCGGCAGCGCACCGCGAGCTGTCCGGAGCGGGGGCGGAGGTGCTGCGGGAGCCGGTGCGGGAGCCGTGGGGGCTGATCGAGATGTGGATCGCCGATCCGGACGGCGTGCGCATCTGCGTCGTGGAGGTTCCCGAGACCCACCCGATGCGCTACCGCCCGGGGATCTGACCCGGACCCGCACGTGGTTGCCCTGCCCCAACTGTGCGGCCACGCCGTGCGGTTGAGCGCTCCCCCGTTGCGCCCGTGCGCTCCCGTGTGACGGCGCCGGGCGGGAAGCCTCACCAGGGGGCGAGCGGGGAGGGCGGCGATGCACGGCTCAGCAACCGTCGGCTGGCTGCTGACGGCACTGTGCGCGTTCGTCGCCTGTGTGTGCCTGCTGCGCGCACGGGGGGCCGGGGGGATGCGGCGGCGTACTGCCAGGAGCGAGGCCCTGATGGGGCTGGGGATGGCGGCCATGGCGCTGCCCGGCAGCGTGTCCGCGGGACCGCCCCCGCTCGTCCTTGTGCTGCTCTTCGCCGGGGTGGGGGCGCGGGAGCTGACGCTGCTGCACGAGGCGCGGCGGGCGGCCCGGCCGCCACGGGGGCGGGGCTCCCCGGATCGGTCCGGGAGGCGGTCCGGGAGTGGGCACCACCTCCATCATCTCGTCGGCGCCCTCGCGATGATCTACATGGCACTGGCGATGCCGGGCCCCCACGGCGCCGCGCAGGGCGGTCACACGGCCGGTGCCGCTCCGGGGCTGCCGCTGCTGACGGGTGCGCTGCTGGTCTACTACGCGGCGTACGTGATGCGCACGGGCCTGCTGCTGCTTCCGGCGCCCGCACGCGGCGCCGCCGTGGCGGGGGCCGGGGCCGGGGCCGGGGCGCCCGGGGGTGACTGCCCGGCGCACGACCGGCCGGAGCTGGCGTCGGCGTGCCGAGTCGCCATGGGCATCGGCATGTTGGCGATGCTCGTCATGCTGTGAGGGATCGGTCACTTCTGTGCCGGTGGACGTACCGCCCCGCGGCCGGCGGCTCATAGTCTTGCGTTCATGATGGTCCCGCTGGCGCTGCTCGTCCTCGGCGCCCTGGCCGCTGCCGTCGCGCCCCGAGTGCTGGCACGTTCGTCCTGGCCGGAACGGGAACCGGTGCTCGGCCTGTGGGTGTGGCAGTGCGTCGTCGCCGCCGTACTTCTGTGCTGCCTGCTGGCCATGGCTTTCTCGGCGGCCGCCGCCTGGCAGGTCGTAAGGGGTCATGTGTTCGCACCGGCGCCCAGCGGCGTCGAGGAGGCCTACGGGCTCGGCCTCGGAGCGTACGGGCCCTGGGCCGGAGCCCTCGCGGTGCTGCTGGCGTGCGGCGGCGCGTGGACGGGCGCGATGCTGCTGCGCGAGGTGCACGAGGCAAGGGCGCGGCGCCGCAGGAGGCGTGCGGAACTGCTCGAGCGGGCACCGCGGCTGCCCGGCGAGGAACCGTGCGACGGCGGCCCTCTGGTGGTCCTCGAAGGGGAGAAGGCGGAAGCCTGGTGGCTGCCCGGCAGCACACCGCAGCTCGTCGTCACCACCGCCGCGCTGCGCCGGCTGAAGGGGCGGCAGCTGGATGCGGTCCTGGAACACGAGCAGGGACACGCGCGTGCCCGTCACGACCTGCTGATGCACTGCTCGTCCGCGCTGGCGGCGGGTTTCCCGCGGGTGCCGGTCTTCGCCGCGTTCCGCGACCAGGTGCACACCCTGGTCGAGATGGCGGCGGACGACGCCGCCTCGAAGCGCTACGGACGCCGGACCGTCGCGCTGGCCCTGGTCGAACTCAACGAGGACAGCGGCGTGTTCGGTCCCGCGCCCGCCCCGCTCGCACAGGTTCCCCGCAGGGTGCACCGTCTGCTGTCCGCCGCTCCCCGGCTGCCCGTCTCGCGCCGGCTGCGGATGACGGCGGCGGCCGTGCTCGTTCCCGCCGTGCCACTCGTCGTGGCTTTCGTGCCGGGACTCTCGGCGCTGCGTTAGCCACGCGCGTGTCCGCCGGGTGAAGATCGGACCATGCACGGACCGACGCACGCGCCGACCACTGACGCACCTTCGCCGGCGAATTCACCGGCGAACTCCCCTGCCCACTGCGCGGCATGGCTGTGGACCGCGCTCGTGCTGAGCGCCGTCGCCTCGGCCGTCATCGTGCTCGTCGCGGCCGGCTGGCCGCCCCTGCTGAGCACCGACAAGGAGGTCGCGAACTGGTTCCACGCCCGGGCCCTGACGCATCCGGCCTGGACGGAGGCCAACCGCGTTCTCACCGACTGGGTGTGGGACCCGGTCACGATGCGGCTCGTGATCGGGGCGGCGGCGCTGTGGGTGTGGCTCCGGGGGGAAGGCGTGCTCGCGCTGTGGTGCCTGGCAACGACCGCAGTGGGAGCGGGAGTTCAGCAGGGGCTCAAGGCACTGGTGGACCGTCCGCGTCCGGAGTGGCAGCAGCCCGTGGACTCCGCCCACTTTGCCGCCATGCCGTCGGGCCACGCCATGACCGCCGCGCTCACGTGCGTTGTGGTGGTGTGGCTGGTGCAACGCTCCGCGGCGGACAGGGCGTTGCGTGCTCTCGTGCTCCTCCTCGCCTGTGTCTCGGTCGCCGGGGCGTGCCTGACCCGCGTGGCGCTCGGGGTGCACTGGCTCACGGACACCGTGGTCGGCGCGGTGCTGGGCATCGCGCTGGCGGCCCTGTCCATCGGCCTGTGGTGTGCCCTGGTGAACAGGGGCAGCCTCGGCGCGTCGAGGAGCCCCGTCTGAACCAACCGCCCGTCGGGGCCGGGCGGGTCAGGGCGTCATCACGTCCGTGTGGATGGCGAGTTTGAACTGGGCGTGCAGCAAGGGCGTGCGGATCTTGGTGTCGCCCTTGCCCCGTGCGGAGACCTTCAGTCCGAGCGGCACGTCCGGGTATACGAACATCTGCCACATGTACGCCTTGTACTGGCCGCCGCCCGTCTCCGCGGCGTCCGTGGTGGCCGTCGAGTCGTAGCCGTCCCCGAGCGGGTCGCGCACGAAGCGCGCGCGGTACTCGTGCGGTTCGCCGTCCTTCGACCAGTGGACCATCGCGGAGAGGACGCCCCAGCCCTCGTGGCTGGGATGGATCAGGCCCGACCGCGAGTCGGGGAACTCGGAGGTGTCACCGTCCCGACGGGCGGCGTGCATGTTCCAGGGGTCGTACGACTCCTGCTGCCCGTAGGGGAAGCGGACGAGGTAGTAGCCGTCGTCGTCGTACTTCACGTGCTGCGGACCGGAGGAGTGCTGTGCGTCCCAGATGAGCGAGACCACCGCTAACGGCATGGACTCTCCTAGTAAGCCGCGGGAACCGGAAGAGCGCGGACCGGGCGGGAGGGACTGCTCGGACTGCAGTGCCGCGAGTTCCCGTATCAGCGCGTTCGTCGGTTCATTCTATTGCTCGTCTCGAGTTCAACAACGTTCCGCACACGATGAATTGCGCGCTTGTGCGGCCCCTCGGCTCCGGCCGGCACATCCCGTGCCCGAACGGGCAGGTGCCTGGGACCGGTGGGCAATGGGCTCGGGCCGGCGCAGGGCGGCGGGTTCGCGGCCGGATGCGGCAACATCACGGATCGGCTGTGCCGCAGGAGCCCCGGGCCGGGCGGACGGGAGGGCCCCGGCTCCTCCGGAACGGCGCAGAGGCCGGAGCAGGCCGGTATTGGGCGATCCCCCGCGTCGCCCAATACCGGCGGTCGTGCCGGAAGCAGCCTGGTCGGGGGCGTGCGTCCGAAGTCTCCACGAGTATATTGGCTCGGAGCCAGTCAACATAGGAGTTAACAGGATGTCCCCTCGGAGCGCCTCGGTCAACGAAGAGTTGCGCCGGCGCTCGCGTGAGCGGTTGCTGCAGGCGACGGTCGACCTCGTCGGCGAACGCGGCTTCGAGGCGACGACCCTGGGTGACATCGCGGACCGTGCGGGCTCGGCCCGGGGGCTCATCTCGTACTACTTCCCGGGGAAGCGGCAGCTCTTCCAGTCCGCCGTGCACCGTCTGATGCACCTCACGCTCCAGGAGGCCCTGGAGCGTGAGCCGCTGCCGGAGGGCCCCGAGGCGGGGAACGAGTTCCTGGCGCGTGCGATCGACGCCATCCTCGGGCTGGCCCAGGACCGCCCCGTGCTGATGCGGGCGCACATGGCAGGAATCCTCCAGCAGGAAGGATTCGTCCAGTGCCCCGAGCAGCAGCGCCTGGCGTCTCTGCTGAGCAGGACCGTGGAACGTTACGGATCCTCCGACCCTGACGCCGACTATCCGCTGCTGCGCGCGCTGTTGATGGGTGCCGTGTTCGCCGTGCTGATCCCCGGCGTGCCGATGCCGGTGGCGCGTCTGCGTGCCGAACTCTTCGCGCGTTACGAACTGGAGTGGGAACTGGGCAGTCCCCCGGCACAGGGCCCGGCGGTGAACGATTCGGCGCAGGCGAGGCGGCTGACCGTCACAAGAGCCCCCGGAGGGCAGGAGCCGCGGACCGAGCCGGAGCCGTACGAGGTGCTGCGGCAGCCGCAGGCACAGGCGCCCGCCGGCCCGCCCCGCCGGAGGCCCTCGGCGAACTGAGCACCTGCCGGCGGCGGCACGGGGGCCGCGGCGGCAAGACGGCCTTCGGCGGCACGGAACGCCGGGTCCGGACCCTGCTCACCAGCCGCCCCGCTGCGGCGTGTATGTCCAGAGGCCGCACGCGCCGCTCTCACCTGCGGCGACCTCCGCGGCGGCGTCATTGTCGGTGGTCGGGTGCAGACTGTGGCCACTTCGGAAAGCCCGGACAAAGACGTCACGGAGGCAGGATCAGACATGTCAGACGTACTTCTCGCGGTAGGCACCCGGAAAGGGCTCTTCCTCGCGCGGCGGCCGGGGAACGGCCGGCGGGGAACGGGCTGGGAGTTCGAGGGTCCGCACTTCAACGCGCAGGCGGTCTACTCGGTCGGCTTCGACACGCGCCGCGCCTCCGGTCCCAGGATCCTCGTCGGCGGTGACAGTGCGCACTGGGGGCCGTCGGTGTTCCACTCGGACGACCTGGGATCGACGTGGACGGAGCCGTCCGCACCGGCGGTGAAGTTCCCCCAGGACACGGGGGTTTCCCTCGAGCGCGTGTGGCAGATCCAGCCCGGCGGGGCGGACGAGCCCGACGTCGTCTGGGCCGGCACCGAACCCGGCGCGCTCTTCCGCTCCGAGGACGGCGGCAGCAGCTTCGAGCTGGTGCGCGGGCTGTGGGAGCACCCCACTCGCAAGGACTGGGTCCCGGGGGGCGGCGGGCTCGGTCTGCACACCATCCTTGTCGACCCCAGAGATCCGCGCCGGGTGACCGTCGCCGTCTCGACGGGCGGGGCCTACCGCACGGCCGACGCGGGCAAGAGCTGGGAGCCGTGCAACCGCGGCGTGGAGGCGGTCTTCCTCCCGGAGAACATGCGCTTCCCCGAGTACGGGCAGTGCGTGCACAAGGTCGCGCGGGACGCCGCCGACCCGTCCCGGCTGTACCTCCAGAACCACTGGGGCGTCTACCGCAGTGACGACGACGGCAGCAACTGGACCTCCATCGGGGGGAGTCTGCCCTCCGACTTCGGCTTCCCCGTGGTGAGCCACCCGCAGCGCGGCGGTGTCGCCTACGTCTTCCCGCTCAACGCCGACTCCGACCGGGTCCCGGCGGAGCGCCGCTGCCGCGTCCACCGCACCGAGGACGCGGGCGCGAGCTGGCAGGAACTCGGGGCGGGGCTGCCGGTGGAGGCGCACTACGGTCCGGTCCTGCGCGACGCGATGTGCTCGGACGGGGCGGACCCCGCCGGAATCTACTTCGGCAACCGCAACGGCGAGGTCTTCGCCAGCGCCGACGAAGGGGAGAACTGGCAGCAGCTCGCGGGACATCTGCCGGACGTGCTGTGCGTGCGGGCGGCGGTGATCGGCTGATGTGACGGGGAGATCCGGGGTCCGAAGCGGCCTTCCGGAGCCAGTAGAGTAACCGCCCGTGGCTGCACGACCGTTGAACGAGATCGTCGAACCGGGCTGGGCGAAGGCGCTCGAACCCGTCGCTGAACGAGTCGCCTCCATGGGCGAGTTCCTCCGGGCGGAGATCGCCGCGGGGAGAACCTATCTCCCCGCGGGCGAGAACGTACTGCGCGCCTTTCAGCAGCCCTTCGACGACGTGCGGGTCCTCATCGTCGGACAGGACCCGTACCCGACACCGGGTCACGCCGTGGGGCTGTCGTTCTCCGTAGCGCCGGACGTGAGCCCGCTGCCCGGCAGCCTGGAGAACATCTTCCGGGAGCTGGGCAGCGACCTCGGCCTGCCGCGCCCCTCGAACGGCGACCTGACGCCCTGGACGCGGCAAGGCGTACTGCTGCTCAACAGGGCGCTGACGACCGCGCCCCGGCGCCCCGGAGCCCACCGGGGCAAGGGCTGGGAAGAGGTCACGGAACAGGCGATCAAGGCGCTCGTCGCGAGGGAGAAGCCGATGGTCTCGGTGCTGTGGGGCCGCGACGCGCGCAATCTGCGTCCCCTCCTGGGGAGCCGCCCCGTCGTGGAGTCCTCGCACCCCTCCCCCATGTCGGCGGACCGGGGCTTCTTCGGCTCGCGCCCCTTCAGCCGCGTCAACGACCTGCTCGCGCAGCAGGGAGCCGAGCCGGTGGACTGGCGGCTGCCGTGACCGCTCAGGGGCCCGGCCCGTCTCCGCCGCCCCCGGAGGGCACGGCAGGCAGGCGCGTGTGGGTGCTCGGCGCGGACTCGGGCGGCTCGGGGCTGCGCGTCGCGCTGGCGGACGCCTCCCGGCCGGGCGCCGCCCCGCGGACAGCGGGCACGGTCACCTCGACCGAACCGGTCCGCACCGGCCCGGAGGGGATCGACGCCGCACACATGCTGGCCCAACTGCTGCCCGCTGCGCGGCGTCTGCTCGCCGAAGCAGGCGAGGAGGGCGCCGGCCCGGACGCGGTGTGCGTGGGCGCGGCGGGAATGGCCACGCTGGGCGGCAGCCTGCGGGCCGCCCTGCCCGGCGCGCTGAGACGGGAGCTGGGCACCCGGCGCGTCGCACTGGCCGCCGACGCGGTGACCGCCTACGCGGGCGCGCTGGGCGAACAGCCGGGTGCCGTCGTCGCCGGCGGCACCGGGCTGATCGCCATGGGCACCGACCTGCAGAGCTGGCAGCGCGCCGACGGCTGGGGGCATCTGCTGGGCGACTGCGGCGGCGGGGCGTGGATCGGGCAGGCCGGACTGCAGGCCGCGATGCGGGCGTTCGACGGCCGGGAAGGCGGCTCGCGTGCGCTGCGGGAGCGCGCCGAGGCCCGTTTCGGCGCACCGCTCAGCGGTCTGCCCTCGCAGCTTTATCCGCGCAGCGACCGCCCGGCCGTGCTGGCGTCGTTCGCCCCCGATGTCGCCGCCTGCGCCGGGGACGGCGACCCCGTCGCCGGTGCGGTGATGAGGTCGGCGGCGCGGGAGATCGCCGCGGCCGCGACGGCCGTGTGCCCCTCCGCGGAGGGTGCCGCCGTGGCCCTGACCGGTGGCCTCTTCCGTCTCGGTGCCCCCCTCGCCGAGCCGCTGCGGCAGGAACTGGACGGGCGGCTGCCGGGCGCGCGCGTCCTGACGCCGGAGGGCGGCCCTCTCGACGGTGCGCTGCTGATCGCGGCGCGGCTCACCGACGGTGCGCTGCGGCTTCCACCGGATCCGGTCCTGCTGGCCCTGAGTTGAGAAATCCGGCAAAGCCGAACAACCCTCCACCGGATCAAAACGGCATTTCCGGCCACTCTCCCCCGCCTGAACTGCCGGGTCCCACAAGGCGTTAGCATGCGGGCGCATGAGCTCCCCCACTGACCCGGACAACGGCCTGCCAGTACGAATGCCGCGTCCACGCAGGCCCGGAAGGCACCGCAAGCCGGAGCCTGTTGTTGCACCAGAGAACGCCCCTGCGCTGGTACTCGCCGTGCCCGGCACACCGTCCAGCGCCGTCCGCAGCCTCGCCGAGGAGATCCTCAGCATCGCCCGCTCGGAGTTGCCGGGGATGGACGCCCGGATCGGTTACGTGGAGGGCGACGGCGAGGAGTACCCCACTCTCGGGAACGTCCTGACGCAGACCGCCGCCGACCAGCAGGCCGCGGAGGACCGCGCTGCGGACCTGGCCGCGGTCGAGGCCGCCGCAGCGGCCGCGGAGGCGGGCGACGAGGGCGGCCAGGCGGAGCCCGGGGCGACCGCTGCCGCCCGCCAGGCTCCGAAGACGGGGGCGGAGGAGCGCCTCGTCGCGCTCGTCATCCCGCTTCTGGCCGGCCCGGACGCCGCCGGCATGCGGCAGATACGGCAGGCGGTGCTCTCCAGCGGCACCGGCGCGGAACTCACCGACGTGCTGGGGCCGCATCCGCTGCTCGCGGAAGCGGTGCACGTGAAGCTCTCGGAGGCGGGTCTCGCCCGGGCCGACCGCGCACGGCTGTTCACCGTCGCGACCGCCGCGGACGGCATCATCCTCGCGGCGGTCGGCGGTGAGGAGGCGGTGCAGGCCGCCGGCATCACGGGCATGCTGCTGGCCGCGCGGCTCGCCGTTCCGGTGCTCGCCGCGGGCCTCGACGAGGCGGGCGCGGTGGCGCGCGTCGCCGAGCAGCTGCGCGAGGCGGGATCGCAGCAGCTCGCGGTTGCACCGTGCCTCATCGGCCCCGAGGTTCCGGAGGGGCTGCTGGACGCCGCGGCGGCGGAGGCCGGCTGCGCCGTGGCCGAGCCGCTGGGCGCCTACCCGGCCGTGGGCAAGCTCGTCGCGTCGACGTACGCGGCCAAGCTCGGCATCCCGCAGCAGCACTCGCCCCAGGGCCTGGCGGCCCGCTGACGCGGCGGCCGGGGGCATGCTCTTCGGCGCGGGTCTCCGCCCGCGCCGGCGCGGAACGGAGGCGGTGTGCCCGTCGGGGAGGACGGGCACACCGCCTCCGCGCATGCCTGGGCCCCGCGGCGTGCGCGTCCTTCGCAGGGTGCCTGCAGAGCGGCGACGGACGGGAGACGGGCGGACGGGCGATCAGACGGGAGACGGGCGGACGAACTGACGGGCCGCGGACCCGACCGCCCGGCGCCCCTCCAGCGCGGTGACTCGGCCGCGGTGACTCGGCCCCGGTGACTCAGCCGAAGACGACGCAGCCGGCGGCCGGGACGGAGACGGTGCCCTCACGGTGCGGCGTGCCGGTGACCTGGTCTACGGCGAACCACGTGACGTCGCCGGAGCGTTCGTTGGCGGCGTAGAGGTGGCGCCCGGACGGGTGCAGGGCGAGGTCGCGCGGCCAGTGCCCGCCGCACGGCACGGTCCCCGTGAGCTGCAGGGAATCTCCGGCTGCGGCGACGGCGAAGACGGAGATGCTGTCGTGGCCGCGGTTGGCGGCCCACGCGAAGCGTCCGTCGGGTGAAACGGCGAGCTCCGAGGGAAAGTTGCGTTCGGGTGCAGCGCTGTCGGGAACGGTCGCCGTCTCGCCGGTCGCCTCCAGGGCGCCCCTCCCGGCGTCCCAGGCGCACACGGTCACGGACGAGGCCAGCTCGTTGACGATGTAGGCGTGGGCGCCGTCGGGGTGGAAGACCAGGTGCCGGGGCCCGCTTCCGGGCCGCATGTGCGCCTCCGCGTACGGCAGGGGTTCGCCTTCGGGACAGGCGTCGCGCAGGTCGTAGATCCACACCGAGTCGGTGCCGAGGTCGACCGAGAGCAGCCAGCGCCCGGACGGGTCGGGCACCACCGCGTGCGCGTGGGGCCCTTCCTGCCGCTGCGTCTCGGGGCCGTGGCCGGTGTGCTGGTGCACGGACGCGCGGCTGCCGAGCGTGCCGTCGGCCCGTACGGGCAGTGCGCTGATGCTCCCGGAGCCGTAGTTGGCGGTGATGAGATGTCCCGCGGCGACGGTCAGGTGCGTCGGCCCCGCACCTCCCACGGGAGTCGGTTCCCCGAGCAGCTCGGGTCTGTCCCGGTCGGCGAGGGAGAAGGCGGCCGCTCCGCCCGTCTCGCGCTCGCTGACGGCGTAGAGGTGACCGCCGGCGCTGCCCGGCCCGCCGGGGCCCTCGACGACGGTGAGGTACGAGGGGTCGGGCACGAGGGTCTCGGTGTGGTGCAGCTCCGTCAGCGCGCCGCTCTCCGGGTCGAGTGCGGCGGTGGTGATGCCCCGGCCGCCCGCCGAGGTGAACGATCCGATGTACGCCCTGTCGGCCCACTGCCCGCTCACTTCACTCACCGCGCCGCGCCCTTCCTCCGGAGACAGTTCCGCGATCTTGGCCGACCGTAGCAGCGCCCGCGGTGAGGCGGGGCGTACTCGATCACACCCGGCGCCCGGCCCCGGTCACTCGCCCGCAGAGTTGGCACCCTGGTGGCCATGGACAACTCCGCGGCCGCCGTCATCTTCGATCTCGACGGCACGCTCGTCGACAGCGAACCCCACTACTACGAGGCGGGGCGGCGAGTGCTCGCCGACCACGGGGTCACCGGCTTCACGTGGCAGGACCACACGCGGTTCATCGGTATCGGAACCCGTCAGACGCTGGAGACGCTGCGCGCCGAGCACGGAATCGCCGCGCCCGTCGAGCAGTTGCTGGCGGAGAAGAACCGCATCTATGTCCGTCTCGCCGCGCACTCCACGCCGGTCTTCACCGGGATGCGCACTCTCGTGGAGCAACTGCACGGCGCGTCATATCCGTTGGCGCTTGCCTCGGGGTCCTCGCGTGCGGCCGTCGAGGCCGTGCTGGAGGGCTCGGGGCTGTCGGCGCTGCTGCCCGTGCGGGTCTCCGCGGAAGAGGTCGCGCACGGCAAGCCGGAGCCCGACGTCTTCCTCGAGGCGGCCCGGCGGCTGGGGGTGCCGCCCCGGCGCTGCGTGGTGCTGGAGGACGCTCCGCCCGGCGCGGAGGCGGCGCGCCGCGCGGGCATGCGCTGCGTGGCGGTTCCGTACGTGCGGGAGACCGCGACGGACCCGGCGTTCGCCTCCGCCGGGCTCCTCTTCGCGGGCGGGCAGGACCAGTTCGACGCCGCACGGGTCTTCGACTGGATCACCGGCCGGGGCTGACGCTCCGGTTCTCCTGCCCTCGGTCCGGGCCGAGAGCGCCACGCAGCAGCGGCGCCGCGGACTCCCAGGTCAGTGCCATGACCTCTGCGGCGCGTTCTTCGCCCACGCAGTCGGCGACCTTGGCGGCGAGCTCCGCGTCGCTCGCCGGCCGTTCCGGGTGGCCGCGTGGCAACTCCACGGCCGCCTCGGCCCGTTCACCGCCGCAGCTCTCCACGACGATGCGGGTCTCGCCGCCCGTCAGCCCGCCTTCGCCGCCGGGCAGGACCCGGACCTTGGTACGCTCCAGCAGTTCGCGCACCTGCGGCCGGGCGGCCGCGGAGTCGGTGAAGTCGGCCATGCGCGGGAATCCGTCGAGGAGGGTCGTGGCCACCGCGTACTCCATGCTGAACTTCGCCTCCAGTCCGGTGCGGGGCCGCCTGTGGATCAGCGGCTGCATGCCCGCCTCGGGCGTGGTGACGGTGATCCGCTCGATGTCCTCCGTCCCCCGCCCCTCGCGCGGCAGTTCACGCGCCGCGCTGATGGGCCGCTGCATCGCGTAGCAGCAGGGGTGGAGCTTGAGGGCCAGGCCGTCCGGAACGGCGGGTCCGGACAGATCCGGTTCCGCGGTGCCGCCGGCCAGGCCGAACCAGTCGTCCAGCGCTGCCGGTTCGGCCGTCGCGCCTGCCGCGGCCAGCCGCGCCGCGCGCACGCCGGCGTCCGTCGCGAAGCCGACCTGGAGTGACTTCCCGGAGGTGCCGAAGGCCCGCTGGACACCGCCCGCCGCGGGCACGGCCAGCGCCATGGCCCGCCTGAGCCCGTCCGTGTCCAGGCCGAGGGCGGTCCCGGCCGCCACGGCGGCGGCCGGCGCTCCGGCGGTGCACGTGGTGTGCCAGCCGCTCGCGTAGTGGCTCCAGCCCAGCGCCGTGCCGAGCCGGGCCATCACTCCCGCTCCCGCGAGGTAGGCGCGCGCTCCGCCTCCGCAGGCGAGCGCCGCGTTGACGCATACGACGCTGACGTGCGAGGTCGAGGGCAGGTGAACGTCGTCGAAGTCCAGGACGTGCCCGGTCGCCGCCCACCGCAGCGGCTCCGGCAGCCCCGCCGTCATTGCGGCGACGGGGTCGCCGGCCGCGGCGAGGGTGACGGCCACGGTGTCCACCAGTGCCCTGCGGGCGACTTCCCTGTCGGCCTCGTCGGGGCCGAGGGCGGCGGCCCAGTCGGCGAGGTCTGCGATCACGCGATCAACTCCGGCAGCCAGGTGGCGAGTTCGGGCACGGCCGTCACCAGTGCCAGCATCGCGGCCTCGATGGCCAGGTAGGGCAGGATCCCGCGGAAGATGTCCGCGAGGTCCAGTTCGGGAACGACCGATTTCATCGTGTACAGGTTCAGCCCGACCGGCGGCGTGATCACCGCCATTTCGAGGTTGATCACCAGCAGCACTCCGAACCACAGGGGGTCGAAGCCGAGCCCTTCGATCGCCGGCACGAGGATCGGCGTCACGACGAGCAGCAGCGAGGCGGCGTCGACCAGGCAGCCGAGCAGCACGAGCACCAGCATGATCGCCGCGATCACCAGGTACGGCGATGCCTCCAGGCCCACCACGAAGTCGGAGACGGCGTCGGGGACCCGTGCCACCACGAGCATCTGCGTGAAGACGAAGGCGGCGCCGACGATGGCCAGGATGGACGCGGTGACGTGCGCGGTGGAGACGAAGATCGTGCGGAGGTTCTGCCGGCCCAGCTTCCGGTACAGGAAACCGGTCATGGCGAACGCCGCCAGGGCGCCGACGGCCGCCGCCTCGGTGGGGGTGGCCACGCCCAGGTAGATCGATCCGAGGACCAGGACGATGAGCAGCAGCGCGGGCGAGATCTTCATCAGGGCCACGAGGCGTTCCCGCCAGGTGAAGCGCTCCTCCGTGACGGGCGCCTCGGCCGGTGAGGACTTGGCCCGCACCACCACGTAGAGAATCATGAACGCGGCGAGGAGCAGTCCGGGGAGGAGGCCGCCCGCGAAGAGTTCGGCGATGCTCACGCCCGTCACGGACGAGTAGAGGATGAACATCAGGCTCGGCGGGATCAGCATCGCCAGCGCGCCGGAGGCGGCGACACTGCCGCTGGCGAAGGTCGGGCGGTAGCCCCTGGCGAGCATCTCCGGTACGGCCATGCGTCCGATCACCGCGACGGAGGAGATGCTCACGCCGGACATGGCACCGAAGACGGTGGAGGAGCCGATGGCGGAGGCTCCGAGCCCGCCCGGGACCCGGTTGAACCAGCGGTAGGCCGCGCCGAACAGGTCGCGGCCCAGGCCGCTGACCGCCAGCACCTCACCGAGGAGAATGTAAAGCGGCGCTGCGACGAGCGCGTAGTTCTGGAGCTGCGCGACGAGGGAGAGCGGCACCAGTTCGACCCCGGACAGCCCGTCCAGGCCGATGAGCCCGGCGATGCCGGAGACGGCGAGCGCCACGAAGATCGGTGTGCGCATCGTGATGAGGACCAGCAGGAGAACGACCGCGAGGCCGGCGATGGCGGCGTCGGAGATCATGGGCGTGCCTGCCCTTCTGTGGTGCCGGCGGCGGTGTCGCGGTCACCGGGGGCCGGTGCGCCCTCCGCGGACGGTGCGGCCGCGGACGGTGGCTGGACCGCCGTCACGGCGTCGGTGGCCGGCGGCGGGAAGAGGACCGCGACGACCGCCAGCAGCACGCCGCTGACCAGCAGAACGGCGTCGGGGATCCACAGGGGGATGCTGAAGGTGCCGGAGCCGGTCAGTCCGCCTTCGACGGCCACCGTCATCGAGCGGTACGCGGTCACGGCGAGCACCACCCCGAGGAACGCGGTGGCGGCGGCGGTCACCAGGTCGGCGGCCCGGCGCAGTACGGGCGGGAGCGCCCGGTGGACCAGATCCATCGAGATGTGGCGGCCCTTGGCGTACAGGTACGGGACCGTCAGCGAGGTCGCGGCGAGCACCCCCGCGGAGTTCAGCGGGTAGGCCCAGTCCGTCGGTGCGGACAGGACCGCCCGGACGACCACGTCGTAGGTGATGGTCAGCATCATCAGCCCGACGACGGCCATGGCGACGACGGCGAGCGCAAGGGCGCAGGCCAGTACGTATTTGCGTATCGAGTTCAGCGCGCTCATGCCGGGCCCCTCATGCTTTCCGGATGGATTCGACGGCCCGGTCGGCCGTGCGGGCGCCGAGGCGCTGCCTCCAGGCCGCGTGCACCGGGGACACCGCCCTGCGGAAGGCGTCCAGTTCGGCGCCCTCCGGCCTGACCAGCTGCACACCGGCGGCCTCGACCTTGGGGAGGTAGTCCTTCGTGTGGACCTTCACCATGTTCGCGGTCCCGTCGCGGTAGAGCTTCCGGCCCGCCTCGTCGAGGGCGGTGCGGACGGCGGGGGGCTGCCGGTCGTACCAGTCGCTGCGGCAGTAGGCGTCGACGGTGTAGGCGCCGAAGTGCCCGGCCGTCCCGTACCTGACGATCTTCTGCAGATCGCGGGAGACCACCGTCCCGATGTAGCTGACGAGCCCGTCGATGGTGTTCTTCTCCAGCGCCTGATAGACCTCCGCGGAACCCATCGTCACGGGCGCTCCGCCGAGGGCCTTGACCGTCTCGCCCTCGATCTCGCCGGCGACGCGCAGGCGCAGGCCGCGCACGTCCTCGGGCCTGCGGATGGGCCTGTCCACCGTCCACAGGTACTCGAAGGTCGTGGGCATGCCGCCGAGTACGCGCACTCCCTGGCGTGCCAGTTCCCTGTTGACCAGTTCGTACTGCGGCTTCCCCGGTTCGATGGCGCGCCGGAGCTTGCCGTAGTCCTCCGTGACGAAGGGCAGTTCCATGGCGCCGAGCACCGGATACGTCGAGGACACGTAGGAGCTGGTCTGGAAGATCACGTCGGCGACGCCCGCGAGCAGTCCCGGCAGGAGCTGTTCGGCGCCGAGGAGGGCGCCCGAGTCGTACATGTCCAACGTCAGCCGCCCGCCGCTGTGTTCGGCGGCGGCCTCGTTGAACATCTCGATGCCGGGGTACAGGTCGTCGTACGAGGACGGCAGATATGTCGCCATCCTCGACGTGCCGCCCGTCTTCGCGCTCGCCGGCGCACAGGCGGAGGCTCCGGCCGCCGCCAGGCCCACGCCCGCCGCGGACAGGAAGCTCCGCCGTCCCATAGCTCTTGTCTTCATCGAAGTACCTCGTCCGTAAGGCGTTTCAGGCTGGCCATGACCTTCTCCTGCGGCATCCCTGGCCATTGCGGGCGGAGCAGGATGTTCTCCGGTGCCACATGAGTGATGAGGTCGCTGAGCTGCGCCCGGCAGGCGGCGGGCCCGCCGAGGATGAACCGGCCCCTGCGCAGCTTGTCGAATTCCGCGTCGAAGCTCTGCGAGGGCGGCAGCACCCGGTCCTGGCCCCAGGCGCGGTAGGCGTCGTACTTCGCGGTCATCGCGGCGCGCACGTCCTCGACGGCCGCCTCGTCGCTCTCGCCGACGTAGATCTCCTGGAGCACCTGTACGGGGGCCTCTTCGCGGCCGTACTCGGAGCAGGCGGCCCGGTAGAGGGCGACCTGCCGGTGCAGGTAGTCGCGGTCGACGTGTGCAGCGGCGGCGATCCACGGCAGCCCCATCCGCGCGGCGCGGCGCAGCGCCCCGTCGGTGTGGCCGGCGAGCCAGACCGGCGGGTGGGGGCGCTGCACCGGCCGCAGTACGGGCCGTACGGCGTCGAGCCTGACGTGGTCGCCGGTGAAGCTCACCTCCTCCTCGGTCCACAGCCGGCGCACCAGGCCGAGGTTGTCCAGGAAGCGGCGCAGCCGCGCGTCCCGGGGCACGCCGAAGGCGTCGAACTCCGTGTCGCGGTAGCCGAGTCCGGCTCCGACGGTGAGGCGGCCTGCGCTGATGATGTCGAGCGTGGCCAGTTCCTCGGCGATGTCGACGGGGTTCTGGAGCGCCATGAGCGTGATGGCGGTGCCGATGCGCATGTCGCCGGATTCGGGAACGATGCGGGAGAGCACGGCCAGTGGATGCAGGTACTGGAAGGGGTCGGCGAGATAGTGCTGCGTCGCCCACACCGAGGAAAAGCCGGCGTCGCGGGCGAAGCGCACCTGCTCCACTTGTTCGGCGAAGCGTGCCACCACGTCGTCGTCGGAGGTGAACTGGCTGCACAGCACCAGCCCGTAGCCGGGAGCGGGAGTCATGTGCGCTGAAGCCTCCTTCGTGGTGCGGATCTGCCTGCGGGGCCGCGGTCAGAACGAGCGCGGCATCTTCAGTACGTGCTGGCCGATGTGGGCGAGGATGAGATTCGTGGAGACGGGGGCGACCTGGTAGAGCCTCGTCTCGCGGAACTTGCGCTCGATGTCGTACTCGGCGGCGAAGCCGTAGCCGCCGTGGGTCTGGAGCGCGGCGTTGCCCGCCTCCCACGAGGCGTCCGCCGCGAGCAGCTTGGCCATATTGGCCTCGGCCCCGCAGGGTTCGCCCGCGTCGAAGAGGTCGCAGGCACGCCAGCGCATCAGGTCGGCGGCCTCCACGTTGACGTGCGCTCTCGCGATGGGGAACTGCACGCCCTGGTTCTGCCCGATGGGACGGCCGAAGACCTCGCGTTCCCGCGCGTAGTGCGAGGCACGCTCCACGAACCAGCGTCCGTCGCCGATGCATTCGGAAGCGATGAGGATGCGTTCGGCGTTCATGCCGTCGAGGACGTAGCGGAATCCCCTGCCCTCCTCGCCGATGAGGCTGTCGGCGGGCACGCGCACGTTGTCGAAGAAGACCTCGTTCGTCTCGTGGTTGACCATCGTGCGGATGGGCCGCAGTCCCACGCCCTCCGCCTCGCGCAGATCGATGAGGAACAGCGACATCCCCTCGGACTTCTTCGCCGCCTGCTCCCGCGGCGTGGTGCGCGCCAGCAGCAGCATCAGATCGGAGTGCTGCACGCGGGAGATGAAGACCTTCTGGCCGTTGATGACGTAGCCGTCGCCGGTGCGTTCCGCGGTGGTGCGGATGCTGGTGGTGTCGGTGCCGGCCGTGGGTTCCGTCACGCCGAACGCCTGGAGGCGCAGTTCCCCCGAGGCGATGGAGGGCAGGTAGCGGCGCTTCTGCTCCACAGTGCCGTGCCGCAGCAGTGAGCCCATGGTGTAGAGCTGGGCGTGCACAGGTCCGGCGTTGCCGCCGGCCGCGTTGATGCCCTCCAGAATGACGGAGGCGTCGCCCAGGCCGAGCCCCAGTCCGCCGAACTCCTCCGGCACGAGCGCCCCGAGACAGCCAGTGCCGGTCAGGGCGTCGACGAACTCCTCGGGGTAGCGACGTTCGGCGTCGACCTCCCGCCAGTACGCGTCGGGGTAGTCCGCGCAGATCCGGTCGGTCAGCCGGCGCAGGTCGCGGCGGAGTTCGCTGGTCGCCTCGCTGGTCACTGTCCCTCTCCCTCGTGCGCCCCGTTCTGTGCGGGGCCCTGGTGCCGTGGGCCGTGGCCGCGCTTGTGGACCAGCAGTGTCCTGGTGAATTCGATGACGGCCTCACCGGTCTGCTTGACGCCGGTGGTGCGGACGGTGACGACGCCGAGGCCGGGGCGCGAGGCGGACTCCCTCGCCTTCAGCACGCTCGACCGGGAGTGGATGGTGTCGCCCTCGAAGACCGGGTTGGGCAGGGTGATTTCGTCCCAGCCGAGGTTCGCGAAGACGTTCTGCGAGACGTCGGTGACGCTCTGGCCCGCCACGAGCGCCAGGGTGAAGGCCGAGTTGACGAGTGGTTTGCCGAACTCGGTGCGCCGCGCGTACTCGTGGTCGAAGTGGAGCGGAGCGGTGTTCTGCGTGAGCAGGGTGAACCAGATGTTGTCGGTCGTGGTCACGGTGCGGCCCAGCGGGTGCTCGAAGACGTCGCCGACGACGAAGTCCTCGTAGTAGCGGCCCTGCCAGCCGGTGTGGGTCGTCATGACTCCCCCTTGGCGGCGTGCAGTTCGGCGAGTACGGAGGCGGTGTGGGCGCCCAGGGCCGGCACGGCGCCGCCCTCGGCGGTGCGCCCGCCGGGCATGCCGGTCGGACGCAGGGTGCGCACGGTGCCGCCCGGGGTGCCGGTGTCCATCCAGCGTCCGTCGCGGGCGAGTTCGGGGTGGGAGGGCAGGTCGGTCAGCGACGTCATCCGCCCCCAGGCGATTCCGGCGGCGTCCAGCCGTGCGGTCAGTGTCCGCGAGGTGTGCGCGGCGAAGCGGTCGGCCAGTTCCGCGTCGAGGGCCGTGCGTTCGGCGACGCGGGCGGTGTTGGAGACGAAGCGGTCGTCGCCGGCGAGCGCCGGGGCATCCAGCACGTCGGTGCACAGCCGCACCCATTCGCGTTCGTTCTGCACGGAGATCAGCAGCGAGTCCCCGTCCGCCGCCGTGAAGGCGCCGTACGGGGCGATCGCGGGGTGCGAAGTCCCCATCGGGACGGGCGCGTTGCCGGAATGAAGGGTGTAGTACAGCGGGTGCGCCATCCATTCGGTGAGCGCGTCGAAGAGCGAGACCTGGACCGGCAGGGCTTCGCCCGTCCTGTCGCGGTGGCGGACGGCGGCGAGCACTCCGCTGAGGGCGTGGCTCCCGGCGGCGATGTCGGCGATGGACACGCCCACCTTCGCGGGTGCCTGCGGTGTGCCCGTCAGCGACATCACGCCGGTTTCCGCCTGGATCAGCGCGTCGTAGGCCTTCTTCGAGGCGAGGGGTCCGCCGGGTGCGTAACCGGAGATCAGGCAGACGATGAGACCGGGATGGCGCTGCCGCAGCGAGGCGGCGTCGAGGCCGAGCCGGCCGAGGGCGGCGGGGGCGAGGTTGGCGACCACTACATCGGCGCGCTCCAGCAGCAGGTGCAGATCCTCCACCGCGGCCGGGTCCTTGAGGTCGAGCTGCACGGACTCCTTGCCGCGGTTGAGCCAGAGGAACGCGCTGGATTCGCCGCCGACCACCTGGTCGTAGCCGCGCGCGAAGTCGCCGCCGTCCGGCCGCTCCACCTTGATCACGCGGGCTCCGAGGTCCGCGAGCCGGCGGGTGGCGTACGGGGCGGCCACGGCCTGTTCCACCGCGACGACGGTGAGGCCGTCCAGGGGCAGCCCGCCGTGCGACGCGGCGTGCGCCGTCATGAGCCGGCCTCCGCCCCGTGCCGGCCGGACTCGCGCAGCAGCGCCTCGGCCCGGGCCACCACCGGGCGGTCGACGAAGGTCCCGTCGCTCAGCCGCACCGCAGCGGCGCCGCGTCCGGAGGCGTCCCGGTGGGCGGCCAGCACGGCACGGGCCTGGTCCAGTTCGGCGTCCGTCGGTGTGAACGCTGCGCGGACCGGGGCGAGTTGGCGGGGGTGGAGCACGGCGCGTCCAGTGAAGCCGAGTTCGCGGGCTGCGAGCGTGGACCGCGCCAGGCCGTTCTCGTCGTCCAGCGCCGCGTACGGTCCGTCCAGGATGCCGGTGAGCCCCGCGGCGCGTGCGGCGAGCACCAACTGCGAGCGGGCGTGGAGCAGTTCGCGTCCTTCGACGCTCGGGCGCACGCCGAGTCCGGCGGCGAGGTCGAGCGTGCCGAACAGCACCGCGTGCACACGGGGCCCGGCCGCGGCGACACCGGCGGAGGCCAGGACTCCTGCGGCGGTCTCCACGACGGGCAGCAGCGACAGCTCTCCGGGCCCGGTGCCCGCGGCGGCCTCGGCCGCGGTGAGTCGCGCGTCGAGTTCGTCGAGCTGCCGGACCGATTCCGCCTTGGGCACGATCAGGCCGTCCAGGCGGACCGTGCCGAGCAGGGATGCGACTGCCGCCAGGTCCGCCTCGGCTTCGGGGGTCTCCAGGGCGTTGATGCGGACGAGGACGGCGGGACGGACGGCGGCACCGCTCGCGCCGGGTGCCGCCCCGCCGGGCGGGGCCGGGGCGAGGCGGGTGAGCGCTTCCGCGGTGAGGGCGCGCGCGGTCTCCTTCGACGCCTCCCCGACGGCGTCCTCGAAGTCGACGGCAACGGCGTCGGCTCCGCTCGTCAGGGCCTTCGCGATCCGGTCGGGACGGTCGCCGGGAACGAACAGCAGCGTCCGTCCGACGTCCATGAACTCTTCCTGTTCCGTGAGACTCCCTGAGGATTGTTCCGTGAGACGGAACACGTACCACGTGGCGGTACGATCGCCCTTACCTTGGTGATGGCGCTCACGTACTGTCAAGAGGTGTGCAGGCGCCAACCGGAACGAGACCCGGGCAAGGGGGACGATCGCTGATGCCAAGCTCCGGCACCGGGATGCGCGCCGTCATCACAACTCTGCGCGTACTGGAGACAGTTGCTGAGCTGCAGCCCGTGGGTGTCTCGGCGATCGCGAGGGCCTCGGGCATCCCGAAGAGCTCCGTCCACCGCTGTCTGGTCACGCTGCGCGAAGCGGAATGGCTGACCACTTCCCGGGGCGACCGCACGCTGTGGGTGCTGACCGGCCGGGCCCTGTCCGTCGGCATCCACGCCCCGGCCGAAGTCGGACTGCGCGAGGCCGCACTTCCGGTGATGCGGGACCTGCGGGACGAGACGCACGAGACCATCCACCTCTCCGGCTACGGCTTTGAGCACGACCTGATCGTCATCGACCGGGTGGACAGCGACGAGCCGGTGCGCACCTGGGTGCGCCTGGGCACACGGGTACCGCTGCACGCGAGCTGCAGCGGCCGGGCAATCCTCGGGCGCCTGCCGGACGCGGAGGTGGAACGGCTGCTGAAAGGGCCGCTGGAACGCTTCTCGGAGACGACTCCCGCCGACCTGCCGGCGGTCCTGGAAGACCTGCGCCGTGTGCGCGAGGCGGGGTACGCGACGAACGACTGCGCGTGGCGGCCCGGCGTCGGCGCCGTCGGCGCGGCGCTCGTGGACCAGCGGGGCCGGCCGGTCGGCGCGCTCGCGGTCTCCGTGCCGGTCCAGCGCTACGACGCGGAGCGGGGCCGCCTGCTCGGACCGCTGACGGCAGCCGCGGCGCGGCGCATCAGCGCGAGCCTGCCGCCGGGGTGAAGCGGGCGGGGGGCAGGGCGAATGGCGGCTGTTGCCGCCCGGCCAGGATTCTGACCGCAGCCACCAGGGCCGGTCCGCCCCCAGCATCGGCCCGCTCTGCGGCGGTCTCCCCTCTCAGTCGAGCATCCCGTTCATGGCCTTCCCTCGTTTCCAGGGGACGTCTCGACTTCAGCAGATGCCTTCAGAAATGGCTCCCCCAGGGCTTTGTGTGAGCCGTGCGTCGCGGCGCACCTGGGCCAGTGCAGGCACTGTGACGGGATCTGAACACAAAAGGCAATCCACCACGGCTGACGGCGCTTTAGCCTGACGGACGACCATGAGCCGGCGCGACGGGGAGCAACATTGCCTGCTCAGTTCGAGGTGAATCCCAGTGCTTTGCGGCGTTATGCGAAGAACGTCGACAAGGAAGCGGAGCGAATCCGGCGGATACGCAACAAGATCGACCAGGTGAGACTGTCGCCCGGGGCGTTCGGCAAACTTCCCGAATCGGACGAGTTGGCCGACGACTAAGAGAAGCAGCGTTCCGACTCGCTTGAGGACCTCAAGGGCGCAGCTGGTGCACTGGAAGGCATCGTGGACGCGGTGAAGGACACGGCGGACGCCTACGACCGCACCGAGGACGATGTCAACGTGGACTTCGAGGGCAAGTGATGGACATCCTGAGCCGGCTCGGGATCAGCATCTCCGGGCCGTTTTCCGACGTCCTCGACGAGGCTGTCCGAGGAATCATCAAGCAGTTCGGCCTCGAGGACGACCTGGAGAAGGTCTCGGGTGACAACGAGCGTCTCACGCAGATCGCCGGGGATTATCGCGAAGCGGCCCGGGACCTGCGCGGTGTCGTGGACGACCTCAAGTTCGAACGGAAGCGTCTCAGTGGCCACTGGGCCGGGGAGGCTGCGGACGCCTTCCACAAGGAGGCGTCCGCCTTCGAGGAGGCCCTCCACGGCGAGGCCACGGACATGGACCAGATCGCCGAACTGCTGGAGTCCGCAGTGGAGGCGTGCGCCGAGGCCGAGAAACTGATGATCGACCTGCTCGTGGAGATCGTTCAGGCTGCGCTGGCAGCGGCCGCGACGACTGCGATCCTGTCCGTACTCACGGCGGGCGCCGCCGCCGCGATCGGGCCATTGATCGCGGCCGCAGGGATCGCGCACAAGGCTATGAGGGCCGTGAAAATCACGGCGAAGCTGGCCGACACCCTGGCCGACCTGGCGAAGCGGATGCAGGCCCTGAAGAAAGCGCAGAAACTCAAGAAGCTGATGCAATCCATGCGCGACAAGAAGGACCCATTCAGCCACAAGAACGCGGCCAAGCGCTACTTGGGTCGGGTCAAGGATCCTGATACCCCGGGGGCCAAGCTTCCCGGTGGGCAGACGGAGGACCTCAGAATGGTCGGCGAACGGGCCGCTGCCAAACGCGCCATCAAGCGGGGGACGTCGCGCCGATCGTCGGTAACCAGGTCGGCGAGCCTCTGGGGCAGGCATACGAGACTTACGGCCCCGAAGGCGCACCCGGTGTCGCGCCGAAGGAGGCGCCTCCGCGGGGTGACTCCCGTAACTTCGCGGACCGGATGAACTCCGGACTCTCAGCGAAGGAGAAAGTGGCTAGGGACTTCGGATGAGTGGAGCTGACGCAGGCGAAGCGATGAACAGCGGGGCGGGGCAGATGTCGCAGGAAGTTCATACTCAAGTGGTGGCGGCCCTGGGACATACGGATACCCCCGTGGCCGTGGGGCTGGTGACGCCGGGCACGGATGCACGGAGGGTGCCGAAGAGGTTGAGGCCCAAGCCGCGGGTGGCCGGGAAGGAGCGCAAGCAGCGGCCGCCGTGGTGGGGATGGCTGGTCCTCGTGTTCATCTGGCTGACTGATGTGCCACAGACTCTCTATGATCTTATTGCCGATTCGATCACCCTCCGCCGCAAGCGCAGGCCACTGCGGGGTGGTTGGCGGAGTCAGGCGGGCGGGCTACTGGCCGCTTGTGACGCTCCGGCACGAACGTATCTCGTCGTTGGCCGCTCGGGGCTGCATCTTGTCTACGTCGGTGACCTCGGCTCCGAAGCCGGCTGGTCGCTGCCGCTGGAACACGTGCGCGACGCGGAGCCACTGAAGTGGGCAGACGACTCGCCGTATGTCGCGAATAGCCGCCTGCACTTCACCGACGGCTCCTGGAGCAGCGTCCGGTTGAAGGGAGGAGCACAGCAACAGATACTCGGAAAGCTCGCGCCCCCACCGGGTTTCAAAGGCTGAGTGCATCACGCTGCGCACTGAATTCGTCAGCTCCTCGTTCGGTTCAAGGACGTTCGGGGTTGGCTGCCCCGTTACTGCCGACGGTGTTCGGACCGAGCCTCCGTCTACTCCGGTTTCGCATGGCCCCGGGCACGCGACCGACGCCGCCGAGCGCTGTGTCGAGCGCCGCACCAACGGGAGGGGCGTCGCTCCGTACCAGCTACGCGAGCGCGGGGCGACGGGCTGAGGCATCACATGCTCAGGGACCGTCCGGCACGACTCGATATCCGCATCCCCCACCTGGACATTCCACGACCGGGGGTGAAGGAGCCTTCAGCAATCGGCTGGGTCGAGGCCGTACGGGCACCTCGCGGCAAACTGCCCAGGACGCCCACGGTCCCACGACCATGTTTCGCGGCCGCCTCCTCACCCCAGAAAGCTCAGCCTGACCCTCCGGTGCGGGTTGTCCCCGTTGGTGTCGACGAGGCACACGGACTGCCAGGTGCCCAGCTCCAGCCTCCCGCCGACGACCGGAAGCGTGGCGTGCGGCGGGACGAGCGCGGGCAGCACGTGGTCCCTGCCGTGGCCGGGGCTGCCGTGCCGGTGCCGCCAGCGGTCGTCGGCCGGCAGCAGGTCGCGGAGGGCGGCGAGGAGGTCGTCGTCGCTGCCGGCTCCGGTCTCCAGGACGGCGATGCCCGCGGTGGCGTGCGGGACGAAGACGTTGAGCAGGCCGTCCCGGCCCTCGGCCGCGCCGGCGAGGAAGGACTCGCACTCGTGGGTGAGGTCGCTGACGCTCTCACCCGAGCCGGTGGTGATGTGCAGGACGTGGGTCCGAAGTGCGTCGGTCATGCCTCCATCCTCCATGCAGGGCCGCTTCCGCACCCTGCACGCCCCCTTCCCGCACACGCGGACGGGAAGTTCCGCAAGCGCCGGAGGGTTGCAGTGAGCATGGGGAACGAGGTTGCGGCTGTGGTGATCGGGGCCGGGCAGGCGGGCCTCTCGAGCGCCTTTCACCTGCGTCGTCTCGGCTACGAACCGGGGCGGGACTTCGTCGTCCTGGACCGCGCGGAGCGGCCCGGCGGTGCCTGGCAGTTCCGCTGGCCCACGCTGACGTACGGCAAGGTGCACGGCATGCACGCCCTCCCCGGCATGGAACTGAGCGGGGCCGATCCGGCGCGTCCGTCGTCCAAGGTGATCAGCGAGTACTTCGCGGCGTACGAGCAGACCTTCGGCCTCGACGTGCGGCGTCCGGTGCGTGTGCGGGCGGTGCGCGAGGACGGCGGGCTGCTGCGCGTGGAGACGTCGGCCGGCGTCTGGCGGGCCCGGGCCGTCATCAGCGCGACAGGCACCTGGGACCGTCCGTTCTGGCCCCGCTACCCCGGACAGAAGACCTTCCGCGGGCGCCAGTTGCACACCGCCGGATACCCCGGACCTCACTCCGAGGCCTTCACCGGCAAGCGCGTCGTTGTGATCGGCGGCGGTACCTCGGCGGTGCAGCATCTGCTGGAGGTATCGCAGGTGGCGGCGGAGACGGCGTGGGTGACGCGCCACGAACCCTCCTTCCGCGAAGGGCCGTTCACCGAGGACCAGGGACGCGCCGCGGTGGCGGCCGTCGAGCGACGGGTCCGGCGGGGGCTGCCGCCGGGCAGCGTCGTGTCCGTCACGGGGCTGCCCCTGACCGAAGAGATGGCCCTGGCCCGCGAGCGCGGCGTGCTCGTGCGGCAGCCGATGTTCGAACGGATCGTGCCGGACGGCGTCGAGTGGAGCGACGGGCGCCGCATGGAGGCCGACACGCTGCTGTGGGCCACCGGATTCCGGCCCGCCACCGGCCACTTGGCACCCCTGGGCCTGCGGGAGCCGGGCGGCGGCATTCGCATGGAGGGCACACGGGTGGCGGCGGATCCCCGCATCCATCTGGTCGGATACGGTCCCTCGGCCAGCACGGTGGGCGCGAACCGTGCCGGCCGCTCCGCCGCACGCGAGGTGGACCGGCTGCTGCGGGGCAGGGCCTCGCAGCCCTCCCCCGGGACAGGCACGCAACGGTCCCCGGAGGCCGGGAAGCACGGACAGGAAAGCGGCGGTCAGGTCCGGACGGGAATGCTGGAGCGGCGGACGACGAGTTCGGGCTGGAGCACGATCCGCTGATGCTCATGTCCCCCGGAGTTCTCCCCCGTCTCCTCGATCAGCAGATCCGCCGCCGCCCGCCCCATACGGAACGCAGGCTGCCGCACCGACGTCAACGGCACCGCAGCCGCAGCCGCGAACTCGATGTCGTCATACCCCACCAACGCAACCTCCCCCGGCACCGAGACCCCCGCCCCGTACAACGCCTGCAACACACCCAACGCCAGCAGATCATTCGCACAGAACACCCCCGAAGGACGCGGAGACATCCCCAGCAACCGCGCCCCCGCATCCCTCCCCGCCGCCACATCCAGCCGCCCCGCCTCCACCTGACGCAG
>NZ_FMHI01000018.1 GCF_900090145.1 Streptomyces sp. WMMB 322 | reverse complement strand
GCCATGTGTGGGGGGTGTGTTTCGGTGGTCATAGCGTGAGGGAAACGCCCGGTTACTTTCCGAACCCGGAAGCTAAGCCTTACTGCGCCGATGGTACTGCATGCGGGAGCGTGTGGGAGAGTAGGACACCGCCGAACTACTATTGAAGGGCCCGTGGCCCACAGCGTGCATGCGCTGTGGGCCACGGGCTTTTTTGATTTTCGGAATTGCAGTAGTGCGGGCCTTGGAGATGGGCCCTGTGCAGTAGAAGGAGTCACGTCGATGTCCACCGATTCGCCAGACGATCGGCCTGAGCCTCGTCCCCGTCGGTCCGGGCCGCGGAGCGGCGATGACCGCCCTCGTGGTGGAAAGCGCGATGGTCGCGCCGGCGGTGGTGAGAACCGTGGACGGGACGGGTATCGACGCGAGGACGGGCGTCGCAGCGACCGGCGTGACGACCGGACAGACCGGGACAGGCCGCGCGGAGCCGGCTTTCGCCGGGATGAGCGGAACGACAGGAGTGACCGGCCGGCGCGGCGCAGCGAGGGGCGCGGCAGCGCTCCCCGCCCTGACAGGAGCCGGTCTGACAGGCCGCGGCAGGACCGCCGGTCTGACGGGCCGCGGCAGGATCGTCGGTCTGACGGGCCGCGGCAGGACCGCCGGGATGACAGGCCGCGTGGACCCCGTCGGGAGGACGAGCGGAGCGGCGGCGGGGGCCGGCGCCCGTACGGGCAGAGCGGCGGTCGCGGACGGGACGACCGGGAGCGGCGTGGTGGTTTCCGCGGGCGCAGGGACGACGACCGCGGAGGTCCTCCGCGGCGCCCCGGCCGGGACGACCGCCGGGACGACCGCAGGGACGGGCGCCGAGATGACAGGCGCCTGGACCGGGATGCGCCGCGACGGCTGCCCATCGACGACGACGTGACCGGCGCCGAGATCGACAAGGAGGTCCGGCAGGAGCTGATGAGCCTGCCGAAGACTCTTGCCGAGGACGTCGCGAAGAACCTCGTCATGGTCGCCAGGCTGCTCGACGAGGATCCGCAGGCGGCCTACGGCTACGCACGTGTCGCACTGAGGCTGGCGTCGCGTGTTCCGTCGGTGCGTGAGGCCGCGGGCTTCGCCGCGTACGCGGTGGAGAAGTACGCGGAGGCGCTGGCGGAGTTCCGGGCCGCCCGGCGCATGACGGGGCTGCAGCATCTGTGGCCGGTGATGGCCGACTGCGAGCGCGGCATGGGGAGGCCGGAGAAGGCCCTGGCGATGGCCGGCGAGCCCGAGGTGCAGAAGCTGGACAAGGCCGGACAGGTGGAGATGAGGCTTGTCGCGGCGGGGGCGCGCCGTGACATGGGTCAGGCCGAGGCTGCTGTGGTGACGTTGCAGAGCCCCGAACTCGCGTCCAGTTCGCAGCAGCCGTGGACGGCCCGGTTGCGTTACGCGTACGCCGACGCACTGCTGGAGGTCGGACGGGAGGACGAGGCGCGGGAGTGGTTCGCCAGGGCGCTGGAGGCCGACCAGAGCGGGTCCACGGACGCGTCGGACAGGCTCGCCGAGCTCGACGGCGTGGAATTCATCGACGCCCTCGACCCGGAGGCGGAGGAAGAGGCCGCAGGGGACGGTGACGGCGGCAGCACCTCGGAGTGAGCCGGTGAGCAGCCGGGAGAGATGAGGAGGCGGGAGCCCGCGGCGGGCTCCCGCCTCTTTTGTCGTCCGACGGGTCGGGGGAAGGGCTGGGCTACGGTGCGAAGGGTGCCAGCGGGTTCTCCAGTTCGCCGACGAGCTGGAGAGCGCCCGCCGGGTCCTGCAGGTCCACCATCTGCTGGTTGTTGCGCAGTTGAAGGCGGTTGAGGCAGGAGAGCGGGAAGGTTTCCGCGAAGAGGTCGTAGCGCTCGAAGCGTTCGGCCAGGTGCGGTGCGGACTTCTGGTAGTCGCGGATGCAGTCGGCGACCGTCGACCAGAAGGAGGACTCGTCGAGGGTGCCGTTGTCCGCGAGGATTCCGTTGAGGAAGCGCAGGAAACAGTCGAAGACGTCGGTGAAGAGGGAGAGGAGTTTCTTCTCCTCCGGTACGTCGGCACGGATGCGTTCGACCTCGGGGGGGAGTTCGGCGTCCGCGCTCAGCACCGCCACCTCTTCGGCGATGTCCTTGAACAACGCCCGTGCGGGGACGCCGTCCTCGTCGAGTACGAGGATGACGTTCTCGCCGTGCGGCATGAAGACCAGGTCGTACTCGTAGAAGCAGTGCAGCAGCGGCGTGAGATACACATCGAGGTATCGGCGCAGCCACGTCGCCGCGCCCAGGCCGGACTGTTCGATGAGTGCGGTGGCCAGGGAGGTGCCCTCGGTGTCGGTGTGGAGGAGCGCCGCCATCGTCGCCGGCCGCTCACCCGGCGCGAGCAGCGGGACGGGGCTCTCCCGCCACAGGGCGGCGAGCATCTTCAGGTACGGGGAGCCCTTGGCCGCGGCCGCTTCGTACGGGGCGGGGTGGTAGCCGACGGCGGCGCACTCCCGCAGCACCGTGAGGCCTGTCTCGCGCAGGGCCTCGTCATCGGCGACGAGGCGGGCGAGCCAGTCGTTGATCGCGGGGGTTGCCTTCATGTACTCGGCCGAAAGTCCGCGCAGGAAGCCCATGTTGAGGACGGAGAGTGCCGTTTTCACATAGTGCTTCTCCGGGGCGGTGGCGTTGAAGAAGGTACGGATGGACTGCTGGGCGAGGTGTTCGTCGTCCCCGTGGCCGAGGCAGACGAGATTCCGGCGTGCGACCTCGGCGGCGAAGGTGACGGACAGCTTGTTCCACCACTGCCACGGATGGACGGGGATGAGGAAGTAGTCGTCCAGGTCGAGGCCTTCTTCCCGCATGACGGCGGAGAAGCGGCGCAGCGTCGGTGCGGACAGCTCCGAGAGCAGCAGTTTGTCGTAGCTGAGGCCGGCCGACGCGGTGAAGGTGGCGTGGTCGCGGTGGGCGGCGACCCAGATCAGCCGTACGGGGGCGCCGGTTTCGGGCGCGTAGGCGCGGTACTCGGCGACATCGAAGCCGAGGCGGCCGTTGTTGGCGACGAAGCAGGGGTGGCCCTCGGTCATGCCCGCCTCGATGTCCTGGAAGCCGGAGCGGGCCAGCCGGCGGGAACTGACAGAAGTACGGGCGAGCTTGAACGCCGTGCTGGCAAGGGTGGAGCTGATCTCTTCGAGATAGACGGGCAGGATCTCCGGTCCCAGGCGCAGCGAATCCCGCAGCTCCGTGATGAACGCCAGGGCGTCCAGGGGGAGTCGGTCGCCGTCGCGGTGGCGGGTGATGCTGCCGGCGTCCATCTGCCAGTGGTCGAGGGCGAACTGCCGTGCCGTGAACCGGTATTGAGTGGTGCCGTCGTCGCTGTGGACGGTGTACGGGGTGGTGTGCTGCCCGTCGGGGGCCGTTGACGGTTCCGGCCTGAGGAGCCGTTCGTGGGTGAATTCGGCGAGGGCCTTGCGTATGAGCAGCCGGTTGGCCAGGTCCCAGCGTTCGGGGGTGAGATGGGCGACCGCTTCGCGGGGGGAGAGGGAGGTGGGGGTGGTCATCGCTTCTTCGTCTCTCCTGGGGTCTCGCGGGTTCCGCCGGACTCCCGGGCCGCGAGGGCCTCGCGTGCGGCCTCGAACTCTTCCCGGGTGCACATGCTCAGGTAGGCGTCCTTCTCGGGTTTGGCGACGGTGCGTTCGATGCGGAAACCGACGGCTTCGTTGAGTGCGTGCACGGCGGTGTTGCGCACGTCCGGCTCGACGACCACCCGGCGAGTGTCCGGGTCGGCGAAGAGCATGTCCATCACCGTGGTGATTACGGCGAGGGTGAAGCCGCGGAGCGGCGCGTCGGTGGGAGCGCACAGGAAGTGCATGCCGACGTCGCCCGTCTGTGCGTCGTAGTGGCCCTTCAGCTCGACGTGTGCGGGGTCGTAGCGCTCCATGAGGAAGCGCGGCTCGCCCTCGTGCAGCCCGAGGAAGGCGTCGTGGTGCTCGGAGGCGGCGATGCCCATGAACTCCCGCTCCACATCGGTGAGCGTGGCTTCCCGCATCAGCCAGAAGGCCGACTTGGGGTGGGTGACCCAGGTGTGCAGCAACTCGGCGTCGCCCGCCGGGTCCACGGGGCGCAGGGCGAAGCGGCCCAGGGCCGGGTCGTTGCGGGTGTGCACGACGGCGGCGGTGCCGCCGTCGTGCGTACGGGTGCTCCTCATGGGTGCGGAACCTCCGTCCGTGTGGCCGGTGCCGGCGCCCCGTCGGGTGCCGGGGCGCTGAAGTCCTGGAAGGCGATGGCCTCTTCGACCGGGTAGTACTCGCGGCCGAGCAGCTCGCGGATGATGCACGAGTTGCGGTACGCGGCCATGCCCAGGTCCGGTGTGACGAATCCGTGAGTGTGCAGTTCGGCGTTCTGCACGTAGATCTCGTGGCCCTCGCTCGTGCCGTTGTCGACGCGGTAGTTGCGCCGTACGTCGAAGCGTCCCTGCTCGTCCCATTCGATGCGGTCGGCAACGGGGTTGAGGAATTCGGGCGTGCGGTAGCGGTATCCGGTGGCGAGAACGAGGCCCTCGGTGCTGAGGGTGAAGTCCTGCTTCTGCTCCTCCTGGCGCAGGCCGAGGGTGTACGTGCCGGACGTGGCGTCGTAAGAGGCGTCCGTCAGCGAGGTGTTGGTCATCAGCCGCGTCGGGCAGGGGCCGCCGATGCTCTTCTGGTAGAGCAGGTCGAAGATCGCGTCGATCAGTTCGGTGTTGATGCCCTTGTAGAGGTTCTTCTGCGATGCGACGAGCTCGTCCCGGGTGGCCGGCGGGAGGCTGTGGAAGTAGTCCACGTACTCCGGGGAGGTCATCTCGAGTGTCAGCTTGGTGTATTCGAGCGGGAAGAACCGCGGGGAGCGGGTGACCCACGTGAGGTGGTAGTCGTGGCTGCCGATGTCCTGAAGCAGGTCGTAGTAGATCTCGGCGGCGCTCTGGCCGCTGCCGACGACCGTGACGGACTTCTTCCTCTGCAGCCGCGTCTTGTGTTCCAGATAGCGCGAGTTGTGCAGGAAGTCCCCGCCCAGGCCGCGGCAGGAGTCGGGGATGTGGGGCGGGGTGCCGGTGCCGAGCACGAGTTTCCTGCCCCGGTAGGTGCGCTTCTCCCCGGCGTCCAGGTCGTCGGCGCGGACGAGGTAGACGTCTTCCTTGTCGTCGAACTCGACGCTGGTGACGCGGTTGCGGAACCGCACCGAATCCAGTTTCCCGGCGGCCCAGCGGCAGTAGTCGTCGTACTCGGCGCGCAGCGGATAGAAGCTCTCGCGGATGTAGAACGAGTAGATGCGGCCGGACTCCTTGAGGTAGTTGAGGAAGGAGAACGGGGAGGTGGGGTCGGCGAGGGTGACCAGGTCGGAGAGGAACGGGGTCTGCAGCGTGGCGTCTTCGAGCAGCATCCCCGAGTGCCAGTCGAACCCGGGCTTGTCGTCCAGGAAGAGGCCGTCCAGCTCATCGACGGGGTCGCTCAGGCAGGCGAGGCCGAGATTGAAGGGGCCGAGGCCGACCGCGATGAAGTCGTGGACGTGGGTGGTGCCTTGTGGGGTGGACACGTAGGTCTCCGGATCTCCGGGGGCGGGCGGTCAGCTGGCGCGGGGGTGGACCGGTTCCGGCGCCGGAAGCCGGTCCTCGGAGCCGCCTCGGCGCTCGGCGAGGTGTCGGCCGGCGTGCTCCGCGATGAGGTCGAGGACGGCGGCGATGTCGTCGAGCGAGGTCTGCGGGTTGAGCAGTGTGAACTTCAGGTAGTGCCGTCCGTCGACGACCGTGGACGCCACGACGGCCTCACCGGAGGCCGAAAGGGCGTGCCGCGCATACAGGTTGAGCTCGTCCGTCAGGGACCGGTCGGCCGGCGAGGGCGGCAGCCAGCGGAAGACGAGGGTGCTCAGCTGCGGCCGGGTGACGACCTCGAAGCGGGGGTCCTCCCGCAGCATCCGCCAGGCGTCGGCCGCACGGTCCACGACCTCGTCGAAGAGTTCGCCGATTCCGGCGGCGCCCATGATGCGCAGCGTCAGCCACAGCTTGAGGGCGTCGAAGCGGCGGGTGGTCTGGATGGACTTGTCGACCTGGTTGGGGATGTCGTTCTCCGCCATCCGTGCCGGGTTGAGGTAGTCCGCGTGGTACGTGACGTGGCGCAGCGCGGACTGGTCGCGTACGAGCACGGCGCTCGAACTGACCGGCTGGAAGAAGGACTTGTGGTAGTCGACGGTGAGGGAGTCGGCGCGCTCGATGCCCTCCAGCAGACCGCGCCGCCGGGAGACCAGCAGACCGCAGCCGTAGGCGGCGTCCACGTGCAGCCATGTACCGAATCGTTCGCACAGGCCCGCGATGGCGGGCAGCGGGTCGATGCTGCCGAAGTCCGTCGTGCCGGCGGTGGCGACGACGGCCATCACCACCAGGTCCTCGCGTTCGCACCGTTCGAGTTCGGCTGCGAGGGCGGAGGTGCGCATCTTCCGGTCCTGGTCGCACGGTACGGCGACGACGGCTTCGGCTCCCAGGCCGAGCAGCGTGGCGGCCTTCTCGACGCTGAAGTGGCTGCATTCGGAGGTGAGAACGCGAAGCCGCGGCAGGATCTCCGGCTTCCGCAGCGGGGTCGGGGAGTTCTTCTGCGCCGGGCGGCACGCCTCTTCGCGGGCGAGCAGCAGCGCCTGCAGATTGGACTGTGTGCCGCCGCTGGTGAAGATGCCGTCGGCCGCGGTGCCGAGGCCGGCCCGCTCGGCGGTCCACTTGATCAGATGCTGTTCGATCAGCGTGCCGCCGGCGCTCTGGTCCCAGGTGTCCATCGAGGAGTTGACGGCCGAGATCACCGCCTCGCCCAGGACCGCCGGGATGACGACGGGGCAGTTGAGGTGGGCGAGGTAGCGCGGGTGGTGGAAGTAGACGGCGTCGCGGAGGTAGACGTTCTCCAGCTCGTCGAGGGCGGCGGCCGGGTCGTCCAGGGGCTCTTCCAGGTCGATGCCCTCGACGGCCGGGCGGAGTTGGGACGGGGTGACTCCGGTGAAGGGGCGGTCGGTGCGGGCGATCCTGTCCGCCACACGGCCGACGCCGTCCGTGACGCAGCGCCGGTAGCGCTCCACCGTCCCGTCGTTGAGCAGGTGGGACCTGCTGCTCATGAACTGTCCTCCCTGACGCGGGCATCGTCGTCATGAACCGCACGGAGAGTGCAGTTAGGTAAGGCTACCCTAACTATGGTCGGACGGGGGTGCAGCGGGGCGGGTCGCGAGCGTCACAGGAAGCAGGACGGCCTCAGCAGTCGTCGTCGAGCACGCGGAGCACAAGACCGGTCGCCGGTTTCGGGCCGAAGGAGGTCGACTTGCGGGGCATCATCACGCCCCGCTCGGCGAGTTCACGTACGACTTCCTCCCGCACCGGCCTCATGAGAACGGCGGTGCCGCCCGCGCGGGCCGCCTTGCCGACGGCTGCGGCGGCGTCGTGGATGTAGCTGATCTCCTCGGGGACGTCGGGCACTTGCCACACCTCGTCGAGAAGCACGGAGTGCAGCACGGTCGCGTCCAGGCGCCGCCACGACTCCGGACCGCGGGCGTTCAGCCCTTCCAGCAGACGGGGAAGGGGGTCCGACAGCAGATGGAAGGCGCCACCGTCGGTGAGCAGGAAGGCGTTGCCCGGCGTCTCCTCCAGGGTGCTGAGCGCCTGCGCAAGGGAACCCGTGCCGAGAGCACGTACCCGGAAGGCGCCCTCCGACGCGGCGGCCTGCAGTGCCTGTTCGAGCGGGAGCCGTGGAAGCACCCGGTGGATGGCCTGAACCCGCAGCGGATGGCGGACGGTGTCGACGAGGAGGACGAGGCCGTAGTCCCAGGGCGAACCGCCGGAGCGGGAGGCGGAGCCGGGGCGGCCGCCGGCCGGGCCGGCCGCCGCTGCGGGGCTGCCGTGTGCGTCGCCGTCGGCGCTCCCGGCCGGACCCCGGTGTTCGCTGCGGAGCCGGAGGTAGGTCGCCCATCGGTGGTGTCCGTCCGCGATGAGAGCGCGGTGCCGGGACAAGTCGGCGTCGACCTCGGCGAGTTCGCCCGGATCGGTCAGCGACCACAGGCGGTGCGAGAAGCCGTCCTCGGTCGTGGTGGAGAGCAACGGCGTGCGGAGCACGGCCCGTTCGACGACTGCCGTGGCGCCGGTGACCATGCCGTCGCCGCGGTAGGAGAGGAGCAGTGGCTCCAGGTTCGCTCCGGTGGCGCGCATCAGTGCCGCGCGGTCCTCCACGATCTCGGCTATGACGCCCTCGTGCGGCAGGACCACGCCCTCCTCGGGCTCGGACAGCCGCAGCGCGCCGATGAGTCCGCGCTGGAGCAGGTCGCCGCGGCGCTGCTCGTAGACGTAGAGCGCCGGCCGTGGATCCTGCGCCAGTACGCCGCGCGCACGCCAGGAACGCAGTGTCTCCGCGGCCTTGGCCTGACCTCGTGCCGCGTCGCCGGCCTGCGGCAGGATCAGCCTGACGATGTTGTACGGGTCCGAGGTCTCCAGGTGGTGCAACTCGTCGGGACGGACGACCACGTCGTACGGCGGCGAGGTTACGGCGGCGAGAGAGCCGACCTCCCCGGGGGCGTAACGCAGGCCGCGGAAGGGAGTGAGCCGGAGGCCGTCGGTGGTCATTACCGCATGCTATGCCCGACTCCGGCCGGGGGCGGAGCGGCCCCTGGCGGCGCAGGGCGGCATCATCGGGGGAGCCGGGCGAAGAGAGGTATCCGTTGCGAGGAGAGCGAGAGACGATGGCGGGCACTGTGCGCACGAGCCCTTCCGGAAGCCCCCGGGCCCTGCGGGAGGCGTACGACACTGCGCTGCTGGACCTGGACGGTGTGGTGTACGTCGCGGGCGATGCGGTGCCGCACGCGGTGGGAGCGCTGGAGGAGGCGCGGATAGCCGGAATGCGCCTGGCGTATGTGACGAACAACGCATCACGAACGCCGGAGACCGTCGCGGCGCACCTGTGCGACCTGGGCATCCCCGCGGACGCCGGAGACGTGATCACCTCGGCGCAGGCAGTGGCCCGTCTCATCGCCGAGCGGCATCCGCCGGGTTCCCGGGTGCTGGCCGTCGGCGGCGAAGGCCTCCGGGAGGCGCTGCGCGCGCAGGGGATGAGCGTCGTCGAATCGGCCGACGACGAACCGGCCGTCGTGGCGCAGGGTTACGGCGGCCCGCACCTGGAGTGGGGACGGCTCGGGGAGGCGGCGCTCGCCGTCGGACGGGGCGCCGAGTGGTTCGCCTCCAACACCGACCTCACCCTCCCGGGAGACCGGGGAATACTCCCCGGCAACGGCGCGGCCGTCGAAGTCGTCCGCCTGGCGACCCGATGGATGCGTGATGCTCCCGAGCCGCGGATCGCGGGGAAGCCGCAGCCGCCGATGCACCGCGAGACCGTTCTGCGCACGGGAGCGCGGCGGCCCCTGGTCGTCGGCGACCGCCTGGACACCGACATCGAGGGCGCGCACGTCGGAGGCGTCGACTCGCTGCTCGTCCTGACAGGGTTGACCGACGCGGCGCAGCTGCTCGCGGCGCCGCCCGAGCACCGCCCGGCGTACGTCGCGCGGGACTTGCGCGGACTGGCGCAGCCCCACCCGGAGCCGGCGGGCGACGCCGGGAGCGGCTTCGGATGCGCCGGCTGGAAAGCCGGTGCGGCCAGCGGGGAACTCGTCCTCGACGGGGAGGGTGAAGTGCTCGACGGACTGCGGGCGTTGTGCGCCGCCGCGTGGACCGCCGCGGGGCCGGGCCGCTGCACGCTGGAGGCGGACAAGGCACTTGCGCGGCTGGGGCTTTGAGGCGCGGTGCCTTGAGGCGCAGCGACTCCTCAGTCGCCCGTGGCACCCGCGGCGCCGGAGACGGCCTCCTCGACGAGCTGTTCCTCGCTCGTGTCCATCCGCCAGTAGCCGGTGAACTTCACCCTCTTGCGGTCGAAGCCGCGCTCACCGACCAGGTGCCGCCGCAGCGCCTTGACGGTTCCGGCCTCGCCCGCGATCCACGCGTACGGGGTGCCCTCGGGGAGGCCGGCCGCGGCGAGGGACGCGAGATGGAAGTCCGTGCGGTTCCCGGTGGTGTTCTCCCTGACGAGCCAGGTGATGTCGGCGTCCGCGGTTGTCGGGAGCTCCTGGACGTCCTCGGCGTGCGGCACCTCGATCCACACCTTGGCGGGGGTGCCCGGCGGCAGCCACTCGAGGATGCCCGCGATCGCGGGCAGCGCGGTCTCGTCGCCGCTGATCAGGACCCAGTCGGTGCCGGCGGCGGGACGGAAGTCCACGCCGGCGTTGTCGTGGACGGTGGGGCCGAGGAGCGTGACCCGGTCACCGGGGCGCGCGGTGGCGGCCCACCGTGACGCGGGACCGGCCGGTACGAAGCCCGCCGATGAGGCCTCGGACGGGTCGCCGACGCCGTGCAGCGCGAAGTCGATGTCCAGCTCGTGCTGCGGGAAGCGGCGCTGTTCCCGCACGGTGTAGGAGCGCATGATCCCGCGCACGGACGGGTCCATGGCCCGCCAGGCCGTGAACCACGCGTCGCCGGCGTCGGTGGGGACGACGGGTGCCTTCTGGCCCGGGTGCGGAAGGAAGAGTTTGAAGCGCTGGTCGCGCCCGCCGGAGGCGAAGTCCCGCAGCGGCTCGCCGCCGAACGTGATGCGCAGCATCGTGGGGCCCAGCCGGAGGGTCCGTACGAC
Organism: Streptomyces sp. WMMB 322; assembly: GCF_900090145.1. Lineage (GTDB taxonomy): Bacteria > Actinomycetota > Actinomycetes > Streptomycetales > Streptomycetaceae > Streptomyces. Next base: position 146,583 of record NZ_FMHI01000018.1, on the reverse strand, counting down.
GTGGGCGTCGAAGAACTCGAACGGGACGGCGCGGGCGGGGGCTTCGGGGGCTGCGGTGCTCATGGTGCGGCTTTCCTCCCGGGTGGGACGTGCCGTGCGTGGACGTCGGGTTGCTGGTGGTCCGGCCGCGAGACCGGTGGCTGTGCGGTGCCGCGGCCACGCGCCCCGGGTCCCGGGGCGGGTCCGGCGGAGTGTGAACCACGCGGCGTTTGCGGGCGGTTCGGGTTGCGCGGAACGGGGTCCGGAGGTGTCCGGGGCGCGAAGCGGGCGGCGGAGAGGTGCCGCCGCCCGCTCCACCCATCAGGCGGTCTTCTTCGCGTCCTCGATCGCCTTGGCGAGCTGTTCGAGTACGGGGGCGGCACCCGCATAGGAGAAGCGCGGCTCGGCGTCCCATGTGGTGACCTGGCCGGCCTTGACGGCGGGCAGGTCCGACCATGTGGGCTTGGACTTGAGCGCCGGGGGCTGCAGGGCCTGCGTGCGGTTGTCCAGCATGATCACGTCGGCCTCGTACTTGTCGGCGTTCTCCCAGCTGAGTTCCTCGAAGAAGCCCTGCTTGCTGAGCTTCTTCGGTACGACGATGTCGACGCCGAGCTCCTTGAAGTACCGCAGGTCGGCATTCGCGGAGGGGTCGGAGACATACATGAGGTCCGGGGCGCCGGAGGCGGCCATCACCTTCAGGCCACCGCTCGCCCCGGCCGCCTTGCGCAGCCTCTCGGAGGCCTTCTCGAAGCGGTCCTTGGCGTCGGTGACGCGCTCGGCCCTGAGGTCGGCGCCGAGGGAGCCGGCGAGTTCGGCGAAGCGCTTGATCGTGTCCAGCATGGATTTCTCGGCGGTCTGGAGCGCGAGTGCCGGGGCCAGCTTGAGGATCTTGGCCTTGCTCTCGTCCGGCACGTACCAGAGGGCGTCCTTCACGTACATGTTCGTCACCAGCAGGTCGGGACGGACCTTCGCGTACTTCTCGATGTCGAACTCGCCGTAGGCGTTGCCGATGACCGCCGGCTTCTTCACGTCCAGGTCACCGGCGAGCACGTCGGGCTCGCCGTTCTTCTTCTTCGTCGGGCCGAAGACTCCGGCGATCGCGTCACCGGCGCCGAAGTCGTGCAGGGCCGCGGCGGTGCCGACGTAGGCGACGATGCGCTGCGGCCGGGCGTCGAGGCTGATCTTCTTCTTGCGGTCGTCGGTGAAGGACCAGGCGCCTCCGCCCTTGCCGGAGCCGGACTTCGAACCCCCGTCGCTGCCGCAGGCGGTGAGCAGGGCGCCGAGACCCGCGGCGCCGCCGACGGCCAGCAGACCACGACGGGAGAGACTGGGGGACGCGGACGAATGGGGCATGCAGAGCCTTCTCTTTCCGGTGTCTTTCAGGGCGGCCGGCGTGCCGGGATGCAAGTTAGGTTAACCTAACCAAAGTCGTTGTTGTCCAGTGGCCGGGTGCCCAAGGCCCCGGTCCCCGACCGGAGCCCGTACGTGACCCTCATCAACTCCCGCCAGGGATCGGGCAGTTCGGCGACCGAACGTCCCGGGGAGGCCGAACGGCCCCCACCGGCGGCGGTGTCCGTGCGGAAGGCCGGTGCCGGCCGGTCCGGGACCGCGGGCCGGAGCGGTGACCCCGCCGCGGGCGGTGGCCGGACCGTCCTCGTGTTCCGCGCCGCCGGACTGCTCGGCGCCGGGGCCCTGTTGCTGTTCGTACTCGCACTGAGCATCGCCGTCGGGGCGAAGCAGCTCTCGCTCACCGAGGTCCTCAACGGCCTGACGGACACGGGCTCGCCGTCGTACCCGGTCGTGCACGAAATGCGCCTGCCGCGCACCGTTCTCGGGCTGCTCGCCGGAGCCGCACTCGGGCTCGCAGGCGGCGTGATGCAGGCACTGACCCGCAACCCGCTAGCCGACCCCGGACTGCTCGGCATCAACGGCGGCGCCGCCGCGGCCGTCGTCACCGCGATCTCCTTCTTCGGGGTCTCCGGCTACACCGGCTACATCGGCTTCGCCTTCGCGGGCGCCGCGGCCGTCTCGGTGGCCGTGTACGCGGTCGGTGGCGGCCGCGGGGCGACTCCCGCACGGCTGGCCCTCGCCGGTACGGCACTGAACGCGGCGCTCATCTCCTACGTCAACGCAGTGCAGTTGCTGGACACCGCATCGCTGGACCGCATGCGCTTCTGGACGGTCGGCTCGCTGGCCCGCGCGGAGGACGGCACCAACGTCCAGGCGCTGCCGTTCGTGCTGGCCGGCATCCTGCTGGCGCTGGCTCTGGCACGTCCGCTCAACGCGCTTGCACTCGGCGAGGACTCGGCACGGGCGCTCGGCTCACGTCCCGGACTCACGCGCGGCGCTGCCATCGTGGCCGTCACGCTGCTGTGCGGTGCGGCGACCGCGGCCTGCGGTCCCATCGTCTTCGTCGGCCTGATGGTGCCGCACATGGTGCGCTCCCTGACAGGCCCGGACCTGCGGTGGCTCCTGCCCTACTGCGCGCTGCTGGCGCCGGTGCTGATGCTCGGCGCGGATGTGCTCGGACGCGTGCTCGGGCGGCCCGCCGAGCTGCAGGTGGGCATCGTGACCGTCGTGCTCGGCGGGCCGTTCTTCCTGTACTTCGTGCCGCGCCGGAAGGTGGCCCAGGCATGAGCGTCATACGTACCGCGGGCGGATACTCCGTCACGCTCCGGCCGCGCGCGTTCCTCGCGGGGGCGGGGTGCGCGGTGCTGGCGCTCGTCGTCGGAGTCCTCGCCATCGGCAGCGGTGAATACCCGATGGCACCGGCGGACGTGATCCGCACCCTGGCCGGCCAGGGTGCACCGGCGGACGCCTTCATCGTCAACGAACTGCGGCTGCCGCGCACCGCGACGGCTCTCTCGGTGGGCGCCGCGCTGGCGCTGGCGGGCGCGGTCTTCCAGGCGGTCGTGCGCAATCCGCTCGGCAGCCCCGACGTGCTCGGCTTCACCCACGGCGCCGCGACCGGTGCGCTGACCGCGATCGTCATCGTCGGGGGAGGCAGCGCCGCACTCGCGGGCGGTGCGCTGACCGGCGGCGTCGTCACCGGGATCGCCGTGTACGGACTGGCGTGGCGCGGAGGCATGCACGGCTACCGTCTCGTGCTCGTCGGCATCGGCGTGGCCGCCATGCTCACCGGCGTCAACGGATATCTCCTCACCAAGGCCCAGATCACCGAGGCCGGGCGTGCGGTGCTGTGGATGACCGGCAGCCTCGACGGGCGGGGCTGGGACGACGCGGCGCCGCTGCTCGCCGCCATGGCGGTGCTGGTGCCGGTCGTGCTGCTCGGGTGCGAACGGCCCCTGCGCATGATGGAGATGGGCGACGACGCGGCCGCTGCGCTGGGCGTCCGCGTGCAGCGCGTGCGGCTGGTGCTCCTCGCCGCCGCCGTGCTCCTGGTGGCCCTCGCGGCCGCTGCCGCGGGCCCCGTCGCGTTCGTGGCGCTGACGGCGCCGCAGTTGGCGCGTCGGCTGACGAAGGCGCCGGGACCGAACCTTCTGCCGGCGATGTGCATGGGTGCCGCGCTGCTGGTCACCGCCGATTTCTGCGCCCAACGGGTCTTCGGTGAAAGGGAGTTGCCGGTGGGGGTGGTGACCGGTGTGCTGGGCGGCGGCTATCTGGTGTGGCTGCTGGCGACCGAGCGCAGGGCGGGACGGATATGAGCGGCGGGAGCGCGGCGGACGCGACACCGGGGGCGTCACAGCCAGGGACGCCGTCACGGGTGCCGTCACGGATGCGGAGCGCACGGACGCCGCCAGGTATGCGAAGCGTACGAACGGAACGGGCGCGGTCGCGACGGCGGCGGATGCGACGGCCGTGGACAGGACCACCACGGGGACGAAGACCACGGATGCGACGACCGGTACGGGCGACAGTGCAAGGACGGCGAGCGTGACCGAACAGCAGACCCCGGAGTACCCGCGGCAGCCGCACGCACCCGACTCCCCGCGGCCTGACGGCGCCTGGGAAGGCGCCAGCCGGCTCACGGGCAAGGGCCTCACCCTCGCCTACGACCGGCGGACGGTCTCGGAAGGGCTGAGCGTCGCCGTGCCGGACAACTCCTTCACGGTGGTCGTCGGCCCCAACGCCTGCGGCAAGTCCACGCTGCTGCGCGCCCTCTCCCGCATGCTCCGGCCCGCTGCCGGGTCCGTGCTGCTGGACGGCGCCGACATCGGCGCAATGCCCGCGAAGAAGCTCGCGCGCATCCTCGGGCTGCTGCCGCAGTCGTCCGTCGCCCCCGACGGGATCACCGTCGCCGACCTGGTGGCGCGCGGGCGCTACCCGCACCAGAGCCTGCTGCGCCAGTGGTCGCGGGAGGACGAGCGGGTGGTGAGGCAGTCGATGGAGGCGACGGGGGTGGACGACCTGGAGAGCCGCTTCGTCGACGAGCTGTCCGGCGGCCAGCGGCAGCGCGTGTGGATCGCCATGGCGCTCGCGCAGCAGACACCGCTGCTGCTCCTGGACGAGCCGACCACCTATCTCGACATCGCCCACCAGATCGAGGTGCTGGACCTGTGTGCCCGGCTGCACGAGGAGGAGGGCCGCACGCTGGTGGCGGTGCTGCACGACCTCAACCACGCGGCGCGCTACGCCACGCACCTGATCGCGATGCGGGAGGGCGAAGTGGTCGCGGAGGGGGCCCCGGGCGAGGTCGTCACGGCGGGCCTCGTGGAGGAGGTCTTCGGCATGCCGTGCAGGGTGATCGAGGATCCGGAATCGGGGACGCCGCTGGTCGTACCGGCCGCGCGGTCCCGTGCGCGCGCGGCGCGCAGCACCTGAGCCCATGCACACGGGGCGGGCCCGCGGGGTGCTCCGGAAGCGGTAGCGTCAGGGGCATGAGCGAGCCGATGCCGGGCGCAGTGCCGGCGCAGCAGGACGCCGACCCCCCACGGGTGGCGGGCGCAGGGGAGCCGACGGAACAAGCGGCACCCGCGGAACAAGCGGAAGCCGTGGAGGGCGAGCGGCCGGGTGCCCGTGAGTCCTTCGGGACGGAGCACCACGCGGGTGCCGCGGACCACGCCGGCGCCGGGGACCACGCGGGCGCCGGAGAGCACACGGACGCGGAGGAGCCCGCACAGCTCCGCGAGGCGGAGGCGGACGCTGAGGACGACGGGCCGCGTCCGCTCGGGCTGCACGTCGAGCCGACTGGCCAGGCCCCTGTCGACGCCCAGCTGAGACGCCTGGAGGACGCCGACCATCTCGCGGTCTCGGGCCATCTGGAGGTGTACGAGGACGTGCACCGCGGGCTGCGGGAGGTGCTGGCCGGGCTCGACCGGCACCCCGCTTCGGCACCCGCCCCGGGCCCCGCCTCCGTACACGGTCCGGGCCGCCCCGCGCCAGGGCCTCAGCCTCACCGGAGCTGACTCTTGCCCCGACGCCGACTCGACGCGGAACTGGTGCGCCGCAACCTGGCCCGTTCGCGCGAGCATGCCAGCCAGCTGATCGCCGCAGGACGGGTCACCGTCGGCGGCAACGTCGCCGCGAAGTCCGCCACACAGGTGGAGACCAGCGCCGCCGTCGTCGTACGGGCCGACGACGCCGACCCGGAGTACGTCTCGCGCGGCGGCCACAAACTCGCGGGCGCGCTCGCGGTGTTCGGGCCTGTGGGCCTGCGTACCGAGGGGCGCCGCGCCCTGGACGCCGGCGCCTCGACGGGCGGCTTCACCGACGTGCTGCTGCGTGCCGGCGCGGCCGAGGTCGTGGCCGTGGACGTCGGCTACGGGCAGCTCGCCTGGTCCCTGCGCAGCGACGCACGCGTCACCGTCAAGGACCGTACGAACGTACGGGAGTTGACACTCGACGACGTGGACGGCCGGCCTGTGGACCTCGTCGTGGGAGACCTGTCCTTCATCCCCCTGGGACTCGTGCTCCCCGCTCTCGTGCGGTGCTCCGCGCCGGACGCCGACCTGGTGCTCATGATCAAGCCGCAGTTCGAGGTCGGCAGGGAACGCCTCGGCAGCGGCGGCGTGGTGCGCGGCGCCGCGCTGCGCACGGAGGCCGTGCTGGGAGTGGCGGCCCAGGCCGCACGGCTGGGACTCGGCGCCCTCGGAGTGACGGCGAGTCCGCTGCCGGGGCCGTCCGGGAACGTCGAGTACTTTCTGTGGCTGCGCGCCGGAGCACCCGCGATCGACGCGGCCGAAGTCGAGCGAGCTGTGGCGGAGGGCCCGAAATGACGACAGGCAGTGACGCCCGCACGGTCTTCCTGCTCGCCCACACGGGACGCGGAGCAGCCGTACGCAGCGCGGAGCTGGTCGTACAGGGCCTGCTGCGCAACGACATCGGCGTGCGGGTGCTGGAGGAGGAGGCCGGTGCCCTGCCCCTGCCGGACCGGGTGCGCACGGTGCCCTCCACCGGGCAGGCCGCGGAGGGCTGCGAGCTGATCGTCGTCCTCGGCGGCGACGGAACGCTGCTGCGCGGCGCCGAGTTCGCCCGTGCCTCCGGCGTGCCGATGCTGGGCGTGAACCTGGGCCGGGTCGGCTTCCTCGCCGAGGCCGAGCGCGACGACCTGGAGGAAGTCGTGCACCGGGTCGTCACCCGGGACTACGAGGTGGAGGAGCGGATGACGCTCGACGTCCTCGTGCGCAACGACGGCCAGATCGTGCACCACGACTGGGCCATCAACGAGGCGTCGGTGGAGAAGGCCTCCCGCGAGCGGATGCTGGAGGTCGTCACCGAGATCGACAACCGTCCCGTCTCCCGTTTCGGTGGCGACGGCGTCGTGTGCGCCACACCCACCGGCTCGACGGCCTACGCCTTCTCCGCCGGCGGTCCCGTGGTCTGGCCCGAGGTGGAGGCGCTGCTGTTGGTGCCGATCAGCGCACACGCGCTGTTCGCCAAACCGCTCGTGACGGCCCCGGATTCGGTGCTCGCGGTGGAGGTGCAGCCGCAGACGCCGCACGGCGTGATGTGGTGCGACGGGAGACGCAGCGTCGAACTTCCGGCGGGTGCGCGCGTCGAGGTGCGCCGGGGGGCCGTGCCGGTGCGGCTGGCACGACTGCACCACGCGTCGTTCACCGACCGTCTCGTCGCCAAGTTCGCGCTGCCGGTGGCGGGTTGGCGCGGCGCGCCGCACTGACGCGCGCCGCTTCCCGCGACCGGGCGACCGCACCTTCCGGGGGCTGGGGCACTCCCCCTCGCTGCTCCCCCTGGCTTCGCCGGGCGGTGCCCCCAGGGACCCCACCCGGGCCGAAGTCTCCGGGGGAGGGTGGGGGTACCTCCGCGGACTGCGTATGGTCGTACCCGTGTTGGAGGAGATGCGGATCAGGTCCCTGGGTGTCATCGACGACGCCGTCGTCGAACTGTCCCCAGGCTTCACCGCGGTGACCGGTGAGACCGGAGCGGGCAAGACCATGGTCGTCACCAGCCTGGGGCTGCTGCTGGGCGGACGGGCCGACGCCGCCCTCGTACGGGCGGGAGCCAGGGCCGCGGTGGTCGAGGGGCGCATAGTCGTGCCGCCGGAGTCGTCCGCCGCGGTCCGCGCGGGCGAGGCCGGAGCCGAACTCGACGACGGGGCGCTGCTCGTCAGCCGCACGCTCTCCGCCGAAGGCCGCTCTCGTGCGCACGTCGGCGGCAGGTCCGTGCCCGTCGGGCTGCTGGCCGAGCTGAGCGACGACCTCGTGGCTGTGCACGGACAGTCCGACCAGCAGGGCCTGTTGCGCCCAGCACGCCAACGGCAGGCCCTGGACCGGTTCGCCGGGGAGGCAGTATCCGCGCCGCTGGCCAGGTGGACCACCGCGTACCAGCGGCTGCGCAGCGTCAGCGGCGAACTCGACGAGATCACCACGCTTGCCCGCGAACGGGCCCAGGAGGCGGACATGCTCCGCTTCGGCCTGGAGGAGATCGCCGCGGTGGAGCCGCGCGCGGGGGAGGACACCGAACTCGCGGCGGAGGCCGAACGCCTCGGCCACGCCGAAGCCCTCGCCTCCGCCGCCACCACCGCGCACGCGGCCCTCGCGGGCGATCCCGAGGACACCGGGCGCCCGGAGAACTCCGATGCGGCGGCGCTCGTCTCGGCCGCACACCGTGCCCTGGAGGCCCAGCGCGCACACGACCCCGCGCTGGCCTCGCTCGCCGACCGCCTGGGCGAGGTCGCCATCCTGATGGGCGACGTGGCGGGCGAACTCGCCGGATACGCCGACGATCTGGACGCCGACCCGCTGCGGCTGGCCGCCGTCGAGGAGCGGCGCGCGGCCCTGGGGCAGCTCACCCGCAAGTACGGCGAGGACATCGCCGCAGTCCTCAGCTGGTCCGAGGAGAGCGCCGCACGCCTCGCCGAACTCGAGGGCGACGACGAACGCATCGGTGAACTCTCCGCGGAGCGCGACGCCCTCGTCAGCGAACTCACCGGTCTCGCCCAGCAGTTGACGGACGCCCGCGCGGACGCGGCCAAGCGCTTCGCGGACGCCGTCACCGAGGAGCTTTCCGAACTGGCCATGCCGCACGCCCGGGTGTCCTTCTCCCTCAAACGCAGCGACGCTGCCGCCGGCGCCCCCGGACTCGAACTGGACGGCCGCAGCGTGGCGTTCGGGCCGCACGGCACGGACGAGGTCGAGCTCCTGCTGGCGCCGCACCCCGGGGCGCAGCCGCGTCCCGTGGCCAAGGGCGCCTCCGGAGGTGAGCTCTCGCGCGTGATGCTCGCCGTGGAGGTCGTCTTCGCGGGCGCCGACCCGGTGCCCACGTACCTCTTCGACGAGGTCGACGCGGGAGTCGGAGGCAAGGCCGCGGTCGAGGTGGGACGGCGGCTGGCACGGCTGGCCAGGTCGGCCCAGGTCGTCGTCGTCACGCACCTTCCCCAGGTCGCGGCCTTCGCCGACCGGCACCTGGTCGTGGAGAAGACCGATGACGGCTCCGTCACGCACAGCGGCGTGAAGGCGATGGAGGGGGAGTCCCGGGTGCGGGAGCTGTCGCGGATGCTCGCGGGGCAGGAGGACTCCGAACTGGCCAGGGCCCACGCGGAGGAACTGCTCGAAGCCGCGCGCTCCGGTTCCTGAACAGCACCGTACGAGAGCGGCGGAAGCCGCAGCGGCCGGACGGACGGCCTTCTCGGCGGTCCGGGACAGGGCGGTTCCGGAGGCCGGCGGCATCACTCGCGTGAGTGATGGCGGTACCGTACGCATGCGATGTGCCGCACCGCCCGCACAGGCGCGGTGTCCCGGGGCCCGCCCGGCTGGCATGCTGGGCGCGCGGCCCCGCCCCGCCCCGGGGCCCGGACCCCTCGCCCCACCGACCGCCCGTGCCCGTGCCCGTGCGGCACCGGCACCGAACCTCTTGGGAGCTCGACCTGCTGTGACCCGTCCCCCCACGCCGTCCCCACGCTCAGCCGTCCGGGAGCCGCAGCACGCCGTCCAGGTCGTGGACGGTGCGAGTGCCGGCACCGGCGCCCATGTGCGCTCACTCACGGAGGGGCTGGTGGCGCGCGGCCTGCGGGTGACCGTCTGCGCGCCGCCCGGCGCGGAGGCCGTGTACGGATTCACCGGCGCCGGGGCCCGCTTCGCCCCCCTTCCCGCGTGCAGCGAGCCGGAGGCGGCCGCCGTGCTCCGCCGGCTGTGCGCGGACGCGGACCTCGTGCACGCCCACGGCGTGCGGGCCGGGCTGCTGGCTGTCACCACGCTCGCCCTGTCGGGGCGCGCGCGGCGAGTCCCGCTCGTGGTCACCTGGCACCACCGCGGCAGCGCCTCGGGGGCGCGGGCGCAGCTGCGGCAGCTGATGGAGCGGCGCGTGGCCCGTGGCGCCTCGGTCGTTCTGGCGGTCACCACCGACCTCGTCGACCGGGCGCGGCGGCGCGGCGCCCGCGACGCGCGGCTCGCGCCCGTCGTCCTTCCCGGCCCCGCCCGCCACGAGAGCCCGCCGGAGCCGCTGGCCGCCGTCGAGAGCCGGGCAGGGCACAAGTCGCGTGCCGAAGTGGGCGCGGTGGGGCGTCCGTTGGTCTTCAGCGTGGGACGTCTGGACGACCGTCACGGCTATGTCACCGCGCTGAGTGCCGCCCGTGCCTGGCGGCACATGGACCCTCCGCCGCTGCTCGCCATCGCCGGCGAAGGGCCGCGGCGGCCGGAGTTGCAGCGGCGCATCGACGACGAGGAGCTGCCTGTACGGCTGCTGGGCCGGCGGGAGGACGCCTTCGAGCTGCTGGCCGGCGCGGACGTGGCACTGCTGTGCTCACGCTGGGAGAGCCGTCCGCTGCTGGCGCAGGAGGCGCTGCACGAGGGGGTTCCGCTCGTCGCCACCTCGGTCGGCGGGGTGCCCGAACTCGTCGGCGACGCCGCCGAGTTGATCCCTTACGGCGACTCGCACGCCATCGCGTCCGCCGTGGGAGGCCTGCTGGCCGACACCGGGCGCCGCGTGCGCCTCGTCGAGCGGGGCCGGGCCCGGGCGGCGGACTGGCCGACGGAGGAGTCGACGGTGGCGCATGTCCTCAGCGTCTACGACGAGTTGACGGGTTCGGGCCGCTCCTGAGCCTGTCCGGCGACCCGTTCCTTCCCGGCCGGCAGGACTTCGGCTCCGTAGGTCTGCGTATGTCTGCGTACGTCTGCGGCGTCTCCGTCCGCCCGTCTGCCCCGTCCGCCCCGTCCGCCCCGTCCGCGCTGTCCGTCTGCGTCCCGGGGCCCTCGGTGTGCCTTCCGCACGGGACCCGAGCGCCGCCGCCCCGTCCCGCGCGTCGCCGTCTCTCAGCTGGAATCGCGTACCACCAGGGTGGCCGGGGTGACGACAGGCGTGGGCGGTGCGTCGTGCTTCCCTCCCGCCAGCCCGATGCGCCGCAGCAGCAGTTCGGCCATCATCCCGCCCATGCCTTCCACGTCCTGGCGCACCGTCGTCAGGGGCGGTGACGCCCATGCGGCGGGCTCCAGATCGTCGTAGCCGACCACGGCCACGTCCTCGGGCACGCGGCGGCCGCGGGCCCGCAGCGTACGCAGCGCCCCCGACGCCATCAGGTCGTTCCCCGCGAAGACGGCGTCCAGGGACGGGCAGAGGTCGAGCAGCCGCTCCATGGCGTGCTCGCCGCCCTCGGCGGTGAAGTCGCCCTGCGCGACGAGCGCCGGATCCGCCTCGTGCACGCCGATGCCGAGGGCGTCGCAGTAGCCGTGCATCCGGTCCAGCGCGGAGGTCTGGTCGAGGGGCCCGTTGATGACCGCGATGGTACGCCGCCCTCGCTCCTGCAAATGAGCAACGGCCTGCCGGGCGCCGTCCCGGTTGTCGGTGTCCACGTAGAGCAGATCCGCATCGCCCTCGGCACCGGGCCAGCCCGGCCTGCCGCCGAAGACCGCCGGCAAGCCGGACCGGCGGGCCACCGTGGGCAGGGGGTCGTCGCCGTGCAGGGAGAACATCAGGGCGCCGTCGACGTGTCCGGCCGACAGGTACCGTCCGATGCGCGCGTAGTCCTTCTGCCGCTCCACCATCATGAGCACCAACTGCGTGTCGTACTCGGACAGTTCGCGACTGATACCCCGCAACTGCTGTGCGAAGAACGGGTCGGCGAACACACGGCTCTCCGGCTCCGCGATGACGACGGCCACGGCGCCGGTGCGCCGGGTGACGAGAGTCCGGGCGGCGTTGTTGGGCACGTACCCCAGCTCCTCCACGGAGTTTCGCACTTTCTCGCGAACCTCCGGACGGACGCCGGGCCCCCCGTTGACCACCCGCGACACCGTTGCCCGGGAGACCCCGGCATGGGCGGCCACGGCCTCCAGCGTCGGGCGGGACTGGCGGAAAGTGTGCACGAACAACTCCCTTTCTCTGTCCAGGTCTTGACCATAGGCGAGTTTCATGGGCAGGGTGCTGCCCATGACGTGAGAGCGCTCTCACCCCCCACCGAAGAGGAGCGTAGGTCATGCTCTTGAAGAGCGGCAGACGGCGTTGGGCACTTGCAGGCATCGCGGCAGCGGCGGTCATCGGGACCTGTGTGGCCCCGTACGCCCAGGCCGACGAGGGCGACGGCCGGGCGCAGGCGAAGAAGGCGCAGGCCATGGAGGAAGTCTGGCGTACGGACTTCGACGGTGACGCCGGGTCACTCCCCTCCGGGGAGGACTGGATCATCGACAAGGGACACAGCTACCCGGGCGGGCCCGACAACTGGGGCACCGGCGAAATCCAGGAGTACACCGACAGCACGGACAACATCCAGCTCGACGGCGAAGGCCACCTGAAGATCACTGCCTTGAAGGACGGTGAGAACTGGACCTCCGCACGCATCGAGACCCAGCGCACGGACTTCGCCGCACCCGAGGGCGGCAAGATGCGCATCGAGGCGGGCCTCAAACTGCCCGACGTGTCCGGCGACGAGGCGCTCGGCTACTGGCCGGCCTTCTGGACGCTGGGCGAGGCGTACCGCGGCAACTACCACAACTGGCCCGGTGTCGGTGAGTTCGACATCATGGAGAACGTCAACGGCCAGAACACCACGCACGGAGTGCTGCACTGCGGCACCAACCCGGGCGGGCCGTGCAACGAGACGACCGGCATCGGCAAGGCGCACGAGTGCACCGGCGACTGCAAGGCGGACTTCCACGAGTACGCGCTCGAACTCGACCGCAGCGGCGGGACCGAGGAGCTGCGCTGGTACGTCGACGGCGAGCAGTTCCACTCCGTGAAGGAGTCCGACGTCGGCGCCGAGACCTGGGCTCAGGCCACGGACCACGGTCACTTCATCCTGCTCAACCTCGCCATGGGCGGTGCCTTCCCCGACGGCGTCGCGGGTTCGAAGACGCCCACCGGCGCCACGAAGCCCGGTGGCTCCCTGACCGTCGACTACGTGTCCGTCGAAAGCACCGGAGGTGCCTCCAAGTGATCAGCCGCAGGTCCCTCATCCGCGGTGCCGCCGCGTCAGCCGTCGCCGTACCGGCGGCAGGGCTCCTCGTGTCGCAGGCCGGCGGTGCGACCCGCAAGAACGCCCGCAAGGCGGCCGGCCCGCTGTCGTTGAAGATCGTCAACAAGAGCGGTCAGTTCGACAACAAGTCGATTCACGTCTACATCGTCGGGAACGACGGGACGAACCAGGTCCGCGTCACCCCGGAGGGCGAGCTGAAGACGGTCTCGGCGGGCGACAACGGCAGCGACGGGTTTACCGACTACGCCATTCCGCTCTCGGGCAGCGAGACGACGCTCAAGCTTCCCGAGATGTCCGGACGCATCTACTTCGCGCTCGGCGACAAGCTGAAGATCAAGGCGGTCGAGGACGGCGACGGCAAGGCCGCGCTGGCCTATCCGGCGGGCTGGGTGGAGTCCGACCCCAACTTCGGGGTTCTCCACGACTGCGCGGAGTTCACGTACAAGGACGGCGCCATGTACTGCAACACGACCATGGTCGACATGTTCAGCGTGCCGCTCGGCATCCAGCTCAAGGGCGACAAGGACCAGAAGACCGGTTTCCTCAAGGAGGGAGGGCGCGACAAGATCTTCAAGGACGTCGCCGCCGCCGAGGGCTTCTCCCACCTGGTGATCGACGACAGGCGCGTCATCGCACCCGGACACGGAATGGGCGAGGGGAAGTTCGCCGAGGACTTCTTCGACGAGTACGTCGAAGAAGTGTGGAGCACCTACGCCGGCAAGGAACTCGTCGTCACCACCAACGCAGGCAAGTTCACGGGCAAGGTCAGCGGCGACAAGCTCTCCTTCACCGGGCCCGGCGAGGTCTCCTTCAACAAGCCCAGCACGAAGGACATCCTCTTCTGCGACGGGGAGCTCGCCGCGCCGAACGACGGCACCCTCGGGCCGGTGGCCGCCATCCTCGGTGCCGCGTTCAACCGGACCACGCTCGCCTCGGCCGCTTCCCAGCCGACGACCGACCCCGCCGAGTTCTACAAGGGGAAGTCCGCCCACCAGTACGTGAAGGCCATGCACGCGGCCACCGAGGACGGCAAGGCCTACGGCTTCGCATTCGACGACGTCGCGGGCTTCGCCTCCTACATCGAAGACGGCGGGGCCAGCGAAATGACGTTGACGCTGACCCCGTTCTGAGGGAACCGATCGGGGGCCGGCGCCCACCCGCCGGGCCCCCGGGAGTTCCGGTCCCGGGGCCCTGGGCCGACAGGCCCGGGGGGCGGCCCCTCCCTCACATCCACGCCCGCTGCCGGTTGTCGCCGGGCAGCGGGCGTGGGTTCGTCCGTGGGCCCCGTGCCCGTGCGCCCACTTGCGGGGGCCGGGTGCGGGCGGTGCGGCGTCAGCCGCTGTACGCCCCGGAGGCGGTCAGCCGCAGGGCCGTGTCGATCAGGGGCACATGGCTGAACGCCTGCGGGAAGTTGCCCACTTGGCGCTGCAGGCGGGAGTCCCACTCCTCCGCGAGGAGCCCCAGGTCGTTGCGGAGCGAGAGCAGCCGCTCGAAGAGCTTCCGCGCCTCCTCCACCCTTCCGATCATCGCGAGGTCGTCGGCCAGCCAGAAGGAACACGCGAGGAACGCGCCTTCCTCGCCGTGGAGTCCGTCGAGGTTGGCTCCGTCCACCTGGGAAGTGGGGTAGCGCAGCACGAAGCCGTCCTCCGTGGACAGCTCCCGCTGGATCGCCTCGATCGTCCCGATGACGCGCTTGTCGTCGGGCGGCAGGAAGCCCATCTGCGGGATCAGCAGCAGCGAGGCGTCCAGCTCGCGCGAACCGTAGGACTGTGTGAAGGTGTTGCGCTCCTTGTCGTAGCCCTTCTCGCACACGTTGCGGTGGATCTCGTCGCGCAGGTCGCGCCACCGCTCCAGCGGGCCGTCCACGTCACCGGACTCGATCAGCTTGACCGTGCGGTCCACCGCGACCCACGCCATCACCTTGGAGTGCACGAAGTGCCGCCGCGGGCCGCGGACTTCCCAGATGCCCTCGTCCGGCTCGTCCCAGTGGTCCTCCAGGTAGCCGATGAGCTTCAACTGGAGGAGCGAGGCGTAGTCGTTGCGTGACAGACCCGTCATGTGCGCCAGGTGCAGCGCCTCGGTGACCTCGCCGTAGACGTCGAGCTGGAGCTGCCCGGCGGCTCCGTTCCCGATCCGCACCGGTTTCGAATTCTCGTACCCCGGCAGCCAGTTGAGCTCGGCCTCGCCCAGCTCCCGCTCACCCGCGATGCCGTACATGATCTGAAGGTTCTCCGGGTCGCCGGCGACCGCGCGCAGCAGCCACTCGCGCCAGGCCAGCGCCTCGTCGTGGTAGCCGGTGCGCAGCAGGGACGACAGCGTGATCGCCGCGTCGCGCAGCCACGTGAAGCGGTAATCCCAGTTGCGCATGCCGCCGATGCACTCCGGCAGCGACGTGGTAGGGGCGGCGACGATGCCGCCGGTCGGCGCGTACGTCAGCGCCTTCAGCGTGATCAGCGACCGTACGACCGCCTCACGGTAGGGGCCGTGGTACGTGCAGTGGTCGACCCACTCGCGCCAGAACTCCTGTGTCGCCTCCAGCGCGGACTCCGGGTCCGGCTCGGCCGGCGGGCTCTTGTGCGACGCCTGCCAGCTGATGGTGAAGGCGACGCGTTCGCCGGGGGAGACGGTGAAGTCCGCGTACGTCGTCAGATCCTTGCCGTACGTCTCGGCGTCGGTGTCCAGCCACACCGAATCGGGCCCCGCGACAGCGACCGTGCGTCCCTCGATCTGCTGCACCCACGGCACGACCCAGCCGTACGAGAAGCGCATCCGCAGCGCCGAACGCATCGGCACCCGGCCGCTGACACCCTCCACGATCCGCACCAGCTGCGGTGCGTGCTGCTCACGGGGCGGCATGAAGTCGATGACGCGCACGGTGCCGCGCGGCGTGTCCCACTCCGACTCCAGGACGAGCGAGTCGCCGCGATAGCGCCTGCGGTCCGCCCTCGGCGGCTCGGTGCCCTCGGCGACGGCGGGACCCACCTGCCAGCACCCGTGCTCCCCCGTGCCGAGAAGACTCGCGAAGACCGCATGGGAATCGAAGCGCGGCAGGCACAGCCAGTCCGCCGAGCCGTCCCGGCCGATCAGGGCTGCGGTCTGCATGTCCCCGATGAGTGCGTAATCCTCGATGCGCCCAGCCACGTATATCTCCAGTCGAACTGTGGCTCGCCCCTTGGGACGTGCGTTGACCTGCGGGTTTCCAGCACACTCAATCACGTGTCCGATCGAGCGTCCGAGCAGGATACGACGGAGCGACGGGCTCTGCCCGCGCTCTCCCCACTATGGATGACCCTATGCGGTGAGCCTGTACGAGGCCGCTCACAAGGTGCGACCATGCCCTCACTTCAGGGCACGGCAAGAGCGTTCCCGGAAGCCGCTGAGCTGTGACCCCGGACGCAGTCGGGCACACGGCGAGACACACCGGGGGAGGGTCGCTGATACCCTGGTGGCCCGTGGACCGGTGGGCGGGAGTTCCCGGATTCGTCCGCGAATCTCCGGCACGGAAGCCCCCCGAGCCGCAGCGACGGTACCCCTGAACAACCGCTTGCGCACCGCTGCGTGACCGAGGTCAGGGCGCCGGTGCGCACCTCACCTCGCTACCACGGGAGCACCCCTTGCCTTTGCCGCCCACGTCCAGGACGACCAAGCACCTTTTCGTCACGGGGGGTGTGGCCTCCTCACTCGGCAAGGGGCTCACCGCCTCCAGCCTGGGCGCGCTGCTCAAGGCGAGGGGCCTGCGCGTCACGATGCAGAAGCTGGACCCGTATCTGAACGTCGATCCGGGCACCATGAACCCCTTCCAGCACGGTGAGGTGTTCGTCACCAACGACGGCGCCGAGACCGACCTGGACATCGGGCACTACGAGCGCTTCCTCGACGTGGACCTCGACGGGTCCGCGAACGTGACCACCGGGCAGATCTACTCCAGCGTCATCGCCAAGGAGCGGCGCGGGGACTACCTGGGCGACACGGTGCAGGTCATCCCGCACATCACCAACGAGATCAAGAACCGCATCCGGCGCCTGGCGACCGACGAGGTGGACGTCGTCATCACCGAGGTCGGCGGCACGGTCGGCGACATCGAGTCCCTGCCCTTCCTCGAGGCCGTGCGCCAGGTGCGTCACGAGGTCGGCCGCGACAACGTCTTCGTCGTGCACATCTCGCTGCTTCCCTACATCGGCCCGTCCGGGGAACTGAAGACGAAGCCGACCCAGCACTCCGTGGCCGCGCTGCGCAGCATCGGCATCCAGCCGGACGGCATCGTGCTGCGCGCGGACCGGGACGTGCCCCGCTCCATCAAGCGCAAGATCTCCCTGATGTGCGACGTGGACGACAGCGCCGTCATCGCCTGCAAGGACGCCCCGTCCATCTACGACATCCCGAAGGTCGTGCACGCGGAGGGCCTGGACGCCTACGTCGTGCGCAAGCTGGACCTGCCCTTCCGGGACGTCGACTGGACGCAGTGGGACGACCTGCTGCGCCGCGTCCACCACCCCGACCACGAGGTGACGGTCGCCCTCGTCGGCAAGTACATCGATCTGCCCGACGCCTACCTGTCCGTGACGGAGGCGCTGCGCGCGGGCGGCTTCGCCAACAACGCCCGCGTGAAGGTCAAATGGGTCACCTCCGAGGACTGCCGCACGCCCGAGGGCGCCCGCAGGCAGCTCGGGGACTGCGACGCGATCTGCATCCCCGGCGGATTCGGGGAGCGCGGAGTCGAGGGCAAGCTCTCGTCCATCACCTACGCGCGCGAGAACCGGGTCCCGCTCCTCGGCCTCTGCCTCGGCCTGCAGTGCATCGTCATCGAGGCCGCGCGGAACCTGGCCGGCATCGAGGACGCCGACTCCACCGAATTCGAGCAGGGCACGGCGCACCCGGTGGTCTCCACGATGGCCGAGCAGCTCGACATCGTCGCGGGCGAGGGCGACATGGGCGGCACCATGCGGCTCGGTCTCTACCCCGCGAAGCTCGCCGAGGGCTCCATCGTGCGCGAGGTGTACGGCGACGAGCCGTACGTCGAGGAACGCCACCGCCACCGGTACGAGGTCAACAACGCCTACCGCGGCGAACTGGAGAAGAAGGCAGGCCTCGTCTTCTCCGGCACCTCCCCGGACAACAAGCTCGTGGAGTACCTGGAGTACCCCCGCGAGGTGCACCCGTACCTGGTCGCCACGCAGGCGCACCCCGAACTGCGTTCGCGGCCGACCCGCCCCCACCCGCTCTTCGCCGGCCTGGTCGCGGCCGCCGTGGCACGGCAGCAGGGCGAGGACTGAGGCATGACGGAGGAAAGGCTGCCGGTGCGTTCCGGAAAGCACATCGCCGACGCCCCCGAGGCGTGGGAGGTCACCTCGACCGCACTGCCCTTCGAGGGGAAGAAGACCGGTGTGCGCACCGACGACGTCGTCATGCCCGACGGTTCCGTCGTCCGCCGCGACTACCAGGTGCACCCCGGGTCGGTCGCCGTGCTCGCCCTCGACGACGAGGACCGGGTGCTGGTGCTGAGCCAGTACCGGCACCCGGTGCGGGAGAAGCTGTGGGAGATCCCGGCCGGGCTCCTCGACGTCCCCGGCGAGAACCCTCTGCACGCGGCGCGGCGCGAACTGTACGAGGAGGCGCACGTCAAGGCGGAGGACTGGCGGGTTCTTGCCGACGTCTACACCACTCCCGGCGGCTCCGACGAGGCCGTGCGCATCTTCCTCGCGCGCGAGATCGGCGCCGCCGACGGCGAACGCTTCGAAGTCTCCGAGGAGGAGGCCGACATGGAGCTGGCGCGGGTGCCCGTGGCGGATCTCGTACGCGGCGTGCTCGCGGGGGAGTTGCACAACAACTGTCTTGTGGTGGGCGTTCTGGCGCTGACCGCGGCGCGTTCCGGGCCCGGGCTGGAGTCGCTGCGCCCGGCGGACGCGCCGTGGCCCGCCCGCCCGTTCGAGAAGTAGCCCCCCGCGCGGACGCTTTGGGCCCCGCCGCCCGCGCCCGCCCGCGCGGCCTGTGCGTTCCCGGCGCGTGCGGCGTGCGAACCGCATGCCGCCGCCTGGGGTGAACTACGCTCTGTGCGTGCCCGGTCGCTGTTGCGGCGGGCTCGTACGCGCGGACGCAGGTGGACGGGAGCGTGGCCCGTGACGGATCAGGCGGTGCAGCCCGCAGGCACGGACGACGCATCCGGCGGCGGGACGCGCGAGGGCGGCTCGCGCGAGGGCGAACCGCGCGGCGGTGGCGGGCCGGCCGGCAGAGCCGCGGTTCCGGCGCCCCCGGGCCACTTCACGGGACGTGAGTGCGAACTCGCCCAGATGCTGGCCGACATGGAGAAGGCGGGACTGCACACCCTCTCCGGCCGTCCCTCGCCGCACAGCCGCGTCCTGCTCGTCGCGGGCCGGCCGGGGTCCGGCCGTACGGCGCTCGCGGAGGCCTTCGCACGGCAGGCGTCGGACCGCTTCACCGACGGCGTACTCCGCGCCCGCCTCACCGAGCCCGGCGGCACTCCCGTGCCCACGGAACGTACGGCGCGCGACCTGCTGGCGGCCCTCGGCCCCGACCCCGTCCCCGCGGGCGCCGACGAGGACGAACTGACCGGGACGCTGCGGACGGAGCTGGGACGACGCCGGGTGCTGCTGCTCCTGGACGACGTGACGCTGCCCGAGCAGGTGCTCGACCTGCTTCCCGACACCCGTGACTGCCTCGTCGTCGCCGTCGCTTCCGGGCCGCTGACCGGAGTGCCCGACGTGCGGCCCTGCGCGGTGGGAGGCCTGGACCGCGACGCCGCCGTCTCGCTGCTCGCGTCGCGTGCGGGCGCCCCGCACCGTACGACCGTCGACCCGCGCAGCGCCGAACTCGTCGCAGAGGCTTGCGGACACCTGCCCGCCGCCCTCGTCCTGGCGGGCGGATGGCTGGCCGCACGGCCGAAACTCTCCGTGGCGGACGCCGCGAAGGAACTCGCACAACTGCCGCACGCCGACCCTCTGGAGCGGGCGTTCCGGCTCGTCGCGGGCTCCCTGGCCAAGACGCCGGCCCGCGTGCTGAGGATGCTCGCTCTCGCCCCGGACGGTCTCGTCGACGCTCACACGGCCTCGTCACTGGCGAGCTGCCCGGTGGCGGCCGCCCGCCAGATCCTCGAGGAGTTCCTGCGGCTCGGACTGCTGCGCACCAGCGCGCTCGCGCCCGGCTGCTACGCGGTGCCGCGCTGCCTGGACCCGCTGCTGCGCACCGAACTCGCGGAGCACGAGGGCCCGGACAGGACGGTCTTCGCCCGTGCGCGGATGCTCGAGCGGACGGTACGGCAGCTGCGGGCCTGCCATGCCGTCACCGAGCCGGAGGGTTCCGAAGCCCGCGAGCGCCTGGCGTTGCTGCCCCGTACGGTCCGCTTCGCCACGCGCCGCGAGGCGCGCGAATGGCTGGAGGCCCGGCGTCCCGCGATACTCGCCGCGGCCCGGCTGGCCGTCGCGGAGGGCGGCGGCAGACTCGACGGTCTCGCGCGCCGGCTGATCTCCGCACTGGCGCGCGCCTTCGACGCCCACCGCTCGCCCGAGGAGGCGGCGCCGGAGCTCTACCGGCTGCACGAGCTGGTGCTCGACGTCGCCGAACGTGCCGATCTGCAGCGGGAGCGGGCCGCGGCGCTGCTCAACCTCGGGGATCTGGACGCCCGGACGGGCCGGCACTCCCGTGCCCTTCAGCGCTACCGGGCCGCGCTGGGGACGGCCCGCGACGGGGACGGCGACGAAGGCGCCTCCCGCGTGCGCAGCGGCCGCGACGGCGGTCCCGGCCGGGAGGGACGCCGGGCGCAGGACCACCACGCCGCGGCGCGCGCCCTGGAGTCCATCGGGTCCACCTACGAGGACATGGGCGATCTGGAGCGCGCGGCCGACTGGTACGGCCGCGCCCTCGCCCACCACCAGACCCGGGACGCCGCTGCCGCCGCGGCCCGGCTCCACGGACGGCTGGGTGCGGTGCACACCGCCGCCGGGCACTTCGGGGAGGCACTGCGCGAGTGGCGTGCGTCGGCGGCGAACTTCCGGAGGCTGGGCGACGCGGCTGCCCACGCCCGTGCGCTGGCCGAACTCGCCAGGGTGCACGAGCGCGCGGGACGTCCGCAGGAGACGGTGCGCTTGTGCCGTCAGGCGCTCCAGGCCCTGCGGGACGGGGAGGACGTCCGGCTGCGCGCGGCCCTGCTGCTTCGGCTTGCCGACGCGTGCGACCGGACGGGGGACGTTAGGGAAGGCGGAAAGCACCGCCGTGCCGCCGAAGAGCTGCTGGATGCGCACGATCTGACGGTGCGCATGGAGTAGACCTAAGAAACTAATAGCTGTGACAGAAAAAATTGGTTGTTTGTAAGGCTGGACAGCGAACGATCCTTCATTAGACTGGCGGAGCCGTGGCCGTCCATGCGACAAGCCGGCATATACCTCCCATGGGCTTCTTATGCCGCCGTACCGGGATGTGCGCCACGGATGCTTCCGCGCCCACAGGCGCGGGCGCTTCCGAAACAACCCGAAGTCAAGGACCGTGATCGACGTGAAGGTCGGCATCCCCCGCGAGGTCAAGAACAACGAGTTCCGCGTGGCCATCACCCCGGCCGGGGCGCACGAACTCGTACGCAACGGACACCAGGTCACGGTGGAGAGCGGAGCCGGACTCGGCTCCTCCATCCCGGACGAGGAGTACGTCGCAGCCGGAGCCGTCATCCTGGGCTCCGCCGACGAGGTCTGGTCCACCGCCGACATGCTGCTGAAGGTCAAGGAGCCGGTCGCCGAGGAGTACGGGCGGCTGCGCAAGGACCAGACGCTCTTCACCTATCTCCATCTGGCCGCATCCAGGGAGTGCACCGAGGCGCTCCTGGAATCGGGCACGACGGCGATCGCCTACGAGACGGTCGAGACGGCCGGCCGCGCACTGCCGCTGCTCGCTCCGATGTCCGAGGTCGCCGGCCGCATCGCCCCGCAGGTCGGCGCCTACCACCTGATGCGTTCCGCCGGCGGCCGCGGTGTGCTGCCCGGCGGTGTGCCGGGTGTGGCGGCCGGGCGGGCCGTCGTCATCGGCGGCGGCGTCTCCGGCTGGAACGCCACGCAGATCGCCATCGGACTGGGCTTCCATGTCACGCTCCTCGACAAGGACGTCAACAAGCTGCGCGAGGCCGACCGCATCTTCGGCACCAAGGTGAGCACGGTCGCCTCCAACGCCTACGAACTGGAGCGTGCCGTCCTCGAGGCGGACCTGGTCGTCGGCGCGGTGCTGATCCCGGGTGCGAAGGCGCCGAAGCTGGTGAGCAACGAGCTGGTCTCCCGCATGAAGCCGGGAAGTGTTCTTGTCGACATCGCCATCGATCAGGGCGGCTGTTTCGAGGACGCCCGGCCGACGACGCACGCCGAGCCGACCTTCCAGGTGCACGAGTCGGTCTTCTACTGCGTCGCCAACATGCCGGGCGCCGTGCCCAGTACGTCGACGTACGCGCTGACCAACGCGACGCTTCCCTACATCGTCGAGCTGGCCAACTGCGGCTGGCGCGACGCACTTCGCCGGGACGGGACGCTGGCCAAGGGGCTCAACGTCCATGACGGAGAGGTCTATTACGGGCCCGTCGCCGAGGCCCACGGTCTCGGCAGCCGTGAACTCGGCACGCTGCTGGGCTGATTCGGCACGTCAACCCGGCAAGTCAATGCCGCGGGCCTGCCGTTGACGGCAGGTCACCGGCCGTCCACCGGTCCGTCCGCCGCCGCTGCGGCGGCCGGGCCGGTGACGCGTTTCCGGGTGCTTCCCGGGTGGTCCCGGGTGGGTGACAGCCGCTCAACCGCGGGGCGGGGCCGCGGCGTTCACGTGTCTCCGGGCGCTCCGGCGCCCGCTTCGCAGGGGTGCCCCGACCCGCATTGCCTCTTGACAGCGAAGTGTTCGCAGCTCGACACATCGTGCCGTCTCCGGTGGATTGTGTTGCTGCGAACCGCCGACACGCCATAGAGTCGCCAATCGTCGGCATGGTGTCACGCTGACCTGTCTAGAAGTTCCCTGGTCGCCAAGGAGGTAGGACGACTTGTGAATGAGTCGACATTTTCTCCCGGGGGTGGTCGACCAGGAGCACCTGCACGGGGCCAGGAGTCCTCGGGGTCCGAGGGTGTCGGCTCCGTCGCTGTCCGCACCTTCGCCGCCCACCAGAACGCAGCACCGACCACTACAGCCCAACAGAGCATGGACGGCCGCCAAGTGAACGCCATGGCCGGCAACTCGGCGGGCGACGAGTCCGCCGAACTCGCCGACTACAGTGACCCGCACCGCGTCCCCTACGGCGAGCTGCCCGAAGGGCACTTCTACGACCCGGACGCGGAGTACGAACCGGATCCCGAGTACGCGGCCACGCTCGCGCCCGACGCCGCCCGGCAGCGCCGCGAGCGGATCGGCCCGACAGGGCGCCCGCTCCCGTACTTCCCGATCCCCGGCCCGGTCAGCGAACCGGGCCCGGCGAAGATCATCGCGATGTGCAACCAGAAGGGCGGCGTCGGCAAGACGACCTCCGCCATCAACCTGGGCGCGGCGCTCGCGGAGTACGGACGGCGCGTGCTGCTCGTCGACTTCGACCCCCAGGGGGCGCTGTCGGTGGGCCTCGGCGTGAATCCGATGGAGCTCGAACTCACGGTCTACAACCTCCTGATGGAGCGCGGCCTGGCACCCGACGAGGTGCTGCTGAAGACGGCCGTGGCGGGAATGGACCTGCTGCCGAGCAACATCGACCTCTCGGCGGCCGAAGTTCAGCTCGTGAGCGAGGTCGCCCGCGAGTCGACACTGCAGCGCGCCCTCCAGCCCCTGCTGAACGACTACGACTTCATCGTCATCGACTGCCAGCCCTCGCTCGGTCTGCTGACCGTGAACGCGCTCACGGCGGCGCACAAGGTGATCGTGCCGCTGGAGTGCGAGTTCTTCGCGCTGCGCGGTGTCGCCCTGCTCACCGAGACGATCGAGAAGGTGCAGGAGCGGCTCAACCCGGAGCTGGAGCTCGACGGCATCCTGGCGACGATGTACGACTCGCGGACGGTGCACAGCCGCGAGGTTCTGGCGCGTGTCGTCGAGGCCTTCGACGACAACGTCTACCACACGGTCATCGGACGCACCGTCCGCTTCCCGGAGACGACCGTCGCGGGAGAGCCGATCACGACGTACGCCTCCAACTCCGTGGGTGCAGCCGCTTATCGCCAGCTGGCCAGGGAGGTGCTCGCCCGGTGCCACGCCGAGTGAGTCTTCCTGCAGCTGACGAATTGTTCCGTACGACCGGGGGCTCAGCGGTCCAGCCGTCGTCCCCCGCCAACCAGAACCACGCCAACGGTGAGGAGCCGTCCGGCAAGAGCGCACAGTCCGCCACGCGGGTTCCGGCGCCCGCCGGTGAACAGGACTCAGCGGGCGCCGCGGACGCCGCAGCCGGCGACGACACAGCCGGGGGCGGCCTCACCGAGGACGGCGGGCAGAGCGAGCACAGCGCCGCGGGAGAGGGCGACGAGTCCGCCGCGGAGGCCGGAGCGGCGCCCGGAGGCCCCGCCGCGGCGGGCGTCGGCGAACACACCGGCCGTGAGGGCGGCGAAGGACTGGCGAGCCGGTCCGCGCCGCGCCCGGCGGTGCCGGGCCAGGGCACGTCGCAGGCTGCGGCCGGCTCCTCGGGCGGAGGCGGCCAGGCGGGCCCCCCGGGCGCGGACATCCCCTCCCGGCGGACCGGGCAGACGGCTGCGGCCGGCGGCCCGAAGTCACCGCAGCAGCCGAAGAGTCCGCGGGCGGCCGAGCCCAGGTCCCGTCAGCAGGCTGCCGGTTCACCCCGGCGCGGGGGGCGCGGCGCCAACAGGCGCCCCAGCGGCCGTGAACGGCACGACGAGAAGATCACGGTCTACGTCTCCGCAGAGGAACTGATGGACCTGGAGCACGCCCGCCTCGTGCTGCGCGGCGAGCACGGACTGGCCGTGGACCGTGGCCGCATCGTGCGTGAGGCCGTGGCCGTCGTCCTGGCCGACCTGGAATCCCGCGGGGACGCGAGCATTCTCGTACGGCGGCTGCGGGGGCGCTGAACATTCCTGTGCGCCACCACATCCGAAAGCGCGGGCAGATGAGTGAGCCGGAACGCCCTGACCGGCTCCTCCCCAGTACGCTGCCCCGCGATGCCCAGTCCTGACGACCACGACCGCACGACGCCCCGCGCCGCCCGCCGCTCCCTCGGGCGGGGACCGGGTACGTCGTCGTCGCCCGGCGCCGGGCTCCCCGGGAGGGAGCCGGGGCCCGTCGAGGAGCGTCCCGGTGAGCCGGAGCCTCAGGCCGCGGGGGAGCCCGTACCGGCGCCGCCGGCCGGACCGGAGCAGCAGCTCGCACCGGGACCCGGGACCGTGCCGGCCCCCGCCCCCGCGTCGCCGGAGCCGGAACTGCCGGAACCCATGCCGGAACCCATGGCGGAACCGCGGCCCGCGGCAGAGGCAGGGCGCGAGCCGGAACTCGCGGAAGAGCGGCCGGAGTCGGGCACCGCAACCGTCACCGAGTTCCTCGGCGAGACCGGTGCCGGAGCCGCCACGCCCCCCGGCGCGGACCCGCGGCCGCACGAACCGGATGAACAGCCCGAATCGCTTGAACGAGCTGAACCGGCTGAACCGGATGAGCGGAGAGATCAGGAAGAGGATCAGCCCGACGACGGGCGCTTCAAGGTCGTCCTCGACAACTTCGAGGGCCCCTTCGACCTGCTGCTCCAGCTGATCTCGAAGCACAAGCTGGACGTCACGGAGGTCGCTCTTTCGAAGGTGACCGACGAGTTCATGGCCTACATCCACGCCATGGGCCCCGACTGGGACCTCGACCAGACCACCGAATTCCTCGTCGTCGCCTCGACGTTGCTCGACCTGAAGGCCGCGAGACTGCTGCCGGCCGCCGAGGTCGAGGACGAGGCGGACCTCGCGCTTCTGGAGGCCCGTGACCTCCTGTTCGCGCGGCTGCTCCAGTACCGCGCGTACAAGGAGATCGCCGGGATCTTCGCCGGACGCATGGCGCAGGAGGCGCACCGCCACCCCCGCACGGTCGGTCTGGAGCCCCACCACGCGGAGCTGCTGCCCGAAGTGGCCATCAGCATCGGTCCGGAGGGCTTCGCCCGTCTCGCGGTGAAGGCGATGCAGCCGAAGCCGAAGCCGCAGGTGTACGTGGAGCACATCCACGCACCCCTGGTGAGCGTGCGGGAGCAGGCGGAGGTCGTGGTGGCGCTGCTGCGGGAGCTGGGCGAGGTCAGCTTCCAGCGCCTCACGCAGGACGCCCCGGACACGCTGACCGTCGTCGCACGCTTCCTCGCCCTCCTGGAGCTTTTCCGTGAGCGGGCCGTCTCCCTCGAGCAGGAGGAGGCGCTCGGGGCGCTCACGGTCCGCTGGAGCGGCGAGGAGGGCAAGGAGCCCTTGGTGACGGACGAGTTCGACCAGGAACCCGGGCAGCAGGACGAGAAGCAGCAGCCCCCGCGGGAGTCCGCGTCCGAGGAGGAGATCCAGCCATGAGCGAGGAGACCTACGAGATCCAGGAGGCGGGCGCGGACGCGGCGGCCGAGCCTGCGCCCGCGGCGGAAGCGGCCGCGCAGACGGGCGGCAGCGGGGCGCCCGCGGGCGCTGCCGGCCCGGACGCTGCCGGTTCGCGCGCCGGTTCGGACGCCGGTCCGGACGTCGGCGATGCCGGCGATGCCGACGAGGTCGACGGAGTCGCCGCGCTGGAGCTCAAGCCCGCCCTGGAAGCCGTCCTCATGGTCGTCGACGAGCCGGCCACCGAGGAGCACCTGGCGAAGGTCCTCCAACGGCGGCGCCGTGAGATCTCGGACGCTCTGCGGGAACTGGCCGACGAATACGACCGGCAGCACCGGGGATTCGAACTGCGTCTGGTCGCGGAGGGGTGGCGCTTCTACACGAGGGCCGAATTCTCCGAGGCCGTCGAGAGCTTCGTACTCGACGGCCAGCAGGCGCGGCTGACGCAGGCGGCGCTGGAGACGCTCGCCGTCGTCGCCTACCGCCAGCCCGTGAGCCGGTCCCGGGTCTCCGCCGTGCGCGGGGTCAACTGCGACGGTGTGATGCGTACGCTCCTCCAGCGGGGGCTGGTCGAGGAGTCGGGCGCGGAACCCGAGACAGGTGCGATCCTGTACACGACGACGCATTACTTCCTGGAACGGCTGGGCCTGCGCGGCCTGGACGAGCTTCCGGAGCTGGCGCCCTTCCTTCCGGAGGCGGACGCCGTCGAGGGGGACTCGCAGGAGGGCGTGCCGTCGTTCGACGTAGATGACAGCGGCGACGAAATCCACGACAGAACGCAGACGGAACACTGATGCGAAGCAGCGGCAACACCGGCGGCAACCGTAGGAACAGCGGCCAGGGCGGCGGGCAGTCCCGCCGCGCGGCCGGAGGAGGCGGAGGCAGCCAGAAGCGGACGGACCGTCCGCGCCCGGAGGAGCGCCGCTACGGCAAGGGCGAGGAGCGGTCCGCGGGCGGCGGTGCCAAGAGGGGCGCCGCCGGCAAGGGCGCCGCCGGCAAGGGTGGCGGCAAGCCCGCACGGAAGTCCCCGCAGGGCCCCTCCGGCAGCACCCCGAAGGCGGCGGCCAAGAAGGCGTCCGGCGCCCGTGCCGGTGCCGGCGGGGGCGCGAAGAGCGGTCCCCGGAGCGCCGGGGCACGCGGGGCGGCAGCGAGGAGCGTGGCGGCGAAGAACGCGGCCAAGAGCGGACCGCGCAAGGTCACCGGCAGCGGCGCGCCCAAGGCCCGTGCCCGCAACGCCTCCGCGCCCGCGCGCCCCCGCGAGTACGAGGCGCAGGTCGAGGAGCGCAACCGGGCCCGTCACAGCAAGCCGGCCCGGAAGCTGCCGAAGACCTTCGGGGAGGAGGAGGGCGAGCGGCTGCAGAAGGTGCTGGCCCGCGCGGGCATGGGCTCGCGCCGTGCCTGCGAGGAACTGATCGAGCAGGCCAGGGTCGAGGTCAACGGCAGCATCGTCGTCGAACAGGGCGTCCGCGTGGACGCCGACAAGGACGAGATCAAGGTCGACGGGCTGACCATCGCCTCGCAGTCGCACGTCTTCTTCGCGCTCAACAAGCCTTCGGGAGTGGTCGCGTCGATGGAGGACCCGGACGGCCGCCAGTGCCTCGGGGACTACGTGCAGAACAGGGAGACCCGCCTCTTCCACGTCGGGCGTCTCGACACCGAGACCGAAGGCCTCATACTCCTCACCAACCACGGGGAGCTGGCCCACCGGCTCACCCACCCCCGCTACGGCGTGAAGAAGACCTACCTCGCCGCGATCCAGGGGCCTCTGCCGCGTGATCTCGGCAAGCGGCTGAAGGACGGCATCCGGCTGGAGGACGGCTACGCGCGCGCCGACCACTTCCGGGTCGTGGAGAACACCGGCAAGAACTACCTGGTGGAAGTCTCCCTGCACGAGGGCCGCAAGCACATCGTGCGCCGCATGCTCGCGGAGGCGGGCTTCCCCGTCGAACGGCTCGTACGCACGCGCTTCGGCCCCATCGCCCTCGGCGACCAGAAGTCCGGCTGGCTGCGCCGCATGACGAACACCGAGGTCGGCATGCTGATGAACGAGGTCGGTCTCTAGGGGGCCGGTCCCCGGCGGCCTGACAGGCCCGGGCAGCGGCTCCCGCGGTACGCAGGGCAGCCGGCGTCTCAGTTTCCGGTCCGCACGGACGCGGGCCCCCGCGCCGATCTACGCTGTCCGCGGCCGGTGAGTACCCGGCCGCGGAAGGCGCCGGTGAGCAGAGCACCCGGCGGCACGTGGGAACAGGGAGCGGAGCAGGCGTGGCGGTGCGAGCGGTGCGCGGAGCCGTACAGCTGGAGCGGGACGAGTCCGGCCACATGCACGACAGGGTGGCGGCGCTGATGACGAGCGTCCTGGAGCGCAACGGCCTGACCGCCGGGGACCTGATAAGCGTCTGGTTCACGGCCACCCCCGACCTGCACAGCGACTTCCCGGCGGCAGGCGCACGTAAGCTCGGAATCGTGGACGTCCCGCTGATCTGCGCGCAGGAACTCGACGTCGCGGGCGCCATGCCGCGTGTGGTGCGGGTGATGGCGCACGTCGAGTCGGATCTGCCGAAGGCGCAGATCAACCACGTCTACCTCGGGGCCGCAGCCGAACTCCGCAAGGACATCGCCCAGTAATGCGCACAGCTCTCGTCGTCGGCACAGGCCTCATCGGCACCTCCGCGGCGCTCGCCCTCACCGGACGCGGAGTGCGGGTGCACCTGAGCGACCTCGACCCGGAACGCGTCCGTACGGCGACCGCCCTCGGCGCCGGTACGCAGGACGAGCCGGAGGAGCGGGTCGACCTCGCGATCGTTGCGGTGCCGCCGGCGCACGTGGCCCGCGTCCTCGCGGACGTGCAGCGCCGCGGTCTCGCCCGCGGCTGCATCGACGTGGCCAGCGTCAAGGGCGGGCCCCGCCGTGAGGTCCTCGAACTGGGCGGTGACCTCGTCAGCTACCTGGGCAGCCACCCCATGTCGGGCCGCGAGCAGAACGGACCGCTCGCCGCCACCGCCGACCTCTTCGAGGGCCGGCCCTGGGTGCTGACGCCCACGGGCGAGACCGACACCGAGGTGCTCAATCTCGCGCTGGAGCTCATCGCACTGTGCGGGGCCGTCCCCGTCGTGATGGACGCCGACGCGCACGACCGGGCCGTCGCCCTGGTCTCCCACACGCCGCAGCTGCTCTCCAGCATGATCGCTGCCCGGCTGGAGGCCGCCGACGAGACGGCCGTGCGCCTGTGCGGTCAGGGCATCCGCGACGTCACGCGCATCGCCGCCTCCGACCCCGGGATGTGGGTGGAGATCCTCTCCGCCAACCCGGGGCCCGTGGCTGACATCCTCGCCGAGGTGGCGAGCGACCTCGACGAGGCCGTGCGGTCGCTGCGCGCGCTCGGCTCGGCCGACGACGACAAGCGCGGCAGCGGCATGACGGGCATCGAGAGCGTGCTGCGCCGGGGCAACTCGGGCCGCGCCAGGGTGCCCGGCAAGCACGGCCAGGCACCGGCCGCGTACCGGACCGTGGCGGTCCTCATCAGCGACCGGCCGGGAGAGCTGGCACGGATCTTCGCGGACGCCGGCGCCGTGGGCGTCAACATCGAGGACGTGCGCATCGAGCACGCGACGGGCCAGCAGGCGGGCCATGTGCAGCTGATGGTCGAGCCCGGCGCGGCATCGGCGCTGGAGACGGCGCTGCGGGAGCGGGGCTGGGCCCTCCGGCAGCAGTGAACGCACTCGCCGGGGCCGCGAGGAGACGGGCCAGGGGCGCCGATGCCGTGCGAGGGCGGCGGAATTGAGCCCTTCACCGAGCCGGTAGCCTTGGGCCCGGGCCGGTACGGCACGGCCCCGCTCGCCCTGCCCGTGTTCCAGAAAGGTCCCCCACAGCGTGTCTGCAGTGATTGTCGCCATCGACGGCCCCTCCGGCACGGGCAAGTCCAGCACCTCCAAGGCTGTCGCGACGGCGCTCGGTCTCAGCTATCTGGACACGGGCGCCCAGTACAGGGCGGTCACCTGGTGGATGCTGACCCACGGTGTTCCCGTGGACGACCCCGCGAAGGTGGCGGCGGCCGCGGCGGACCCTGTGATCGTCTCGGGCACCGACCCGGCCGCCCCCGCCATCTCCGTCGACGGCACGGACGCCTCCGGGCCGATCCGGACCCAGGAGGTCACCTCGGCGGTCAGCGCCGTCAGCGCCGTCCCCGAAGTGCGGGCCCGCATCACCGAGCTCCAGCGTTCCATCGCGGCCGAGGCGGCCGGCGGCATCGTCGTCGAAGGCCGGGACATCGGCACGACCGTCCTCCCCGACGCGGACCTCAAGATCTTCCTCACCGCCTCGCCCGAGGCCCGTGCCTCCCGCCGCAGCGGGGAGCTGAAGGGCAAGGAGGCCACCGACCTCTCGGCCACCCGCGAGGCGCTGATCAAGCGGGACGCGGCCGACAGCGGCCGCAAGACCTCCCCGCTGAAGATGGCCGACGACGCCGTCGAGGTCGACACCACCCGCCTCACGCTGGACGAGGTCGTCGAGTGCGTCGTCACGCTCGTCGAGAAGGCCGCTTCCGCAAAGAGCGGCCGCGGGGACGGCCGCGACGCCGGGAGCTCCGACGAGAAGGCGGGGCAGATCTCCAAGTGACATCGACCGGCTCCGCGCCCGGTGCGCGAGGGGCGGCGGCGGGACGGCGGATCGGCCTCGGCGTGATGCACGGCCTGTGGCGTCCGCGTGTTCTGGGCGCCGAGCGCGTGCCGCCGAGCGGGCCCGCGATACTGGCGGTCAACCACTCCCACTTCGTGGACGGCCCGATGCTGATGGGCACGGCTCCGCGCCCGGTGCACTTCCTCATCAAGCAGGAGATGTTCAAGGGGCCTCTCGGCTCGTTCCTCCGTGGTATCGGGCAGATCCCGGTCGACCGCGGCAGCACCGACCGTGCCGCCGTCCTCGGTGCCCTGGGTGTGCTGGAGCGCGGCGGGGTGATGGGCATCTTCCCCGAAGGCACGCGCGGCGAGGGCGACTTCGCATCCCTGCGGGCGGGCCTGGCCTATTTCGCCGTACGCTCGGGTGCGCCCGTCGTCCCGGTCGCGGTGCTCGGCAGCAACGACCGGCCGGGCCGGCTCGTCAGGGCTCTGCCCGCACTGCGCAGCCGCATCGATGTCGTCTTCGGCGACCCGTTCGACGCGGGCGACGGAAGCGGCAGACGTACGCGCGCCGCGCTGGACGATGCCACCGTGCGGATCCAGCGGCGGCTCACGGACCACCTGGCGGAGGCGAGGAGGCGCACGGAGCGCTGACGGCGTTCCGGAAACGGGCACCGGCGCAGTGGCCCGTACGGGTGCCTCGCAGGGCCACACGGCCCCGGCGGAGGCCCGGCAGACTTGAAGCAGCCGTGGTGCGGAGCGCCGCGCACCGCGGCGGACCACCTGAACGAGAACGACGAGGACGAGATCCGATGGACGAGAACGAACAGCACGGCGTGTACGAGCCCGGGCATGACCACGGTGAGCTCGGCGACGCCGAGTTCGACCGGTTCATGGAGCTCGCCGCCGAAGAGGGGTTCGACGCCGAGGAGGTGGAGGGCGCCCTGGAGGAGGCCTCGCAGGGCCCGCTTCCCGTGCTGGCCGTCATCGGCCGCCCCAACGTGGGCAAGTCGACCCTGGTGAACCGCATCCTCGGCAGGCGCGAAGCCGTCGTGGAGGACCGCCCCGGCGTGACCCGCGACCGCGTGACCTACGAGGCCGAGTGGGCCGGCCGCCGTTTCAAGGTCGTCGACACCGGCGGCTGGGAACAGGACGTGCTCGGCATGGAGGCCACGGTCGCCGCCCAGGCGGAGTTCGCCGTCGAGGCCGCGGACGCCGTGGTCCTCGTCGTGGACTCCCAGGTCGGTGCGACGGACACCGACGAGGCCGTCGTGCGGATGCTGCGCAAGGCCGGAAAGCCGGTCGTCCTGTGCGCGAACAAGGTCGACGGCCCGACCGGCGAGGCCGACGCGGCATATCTGTGGGCACTGGGCCTCGGCGAGCCGCACCCGGTCTCGGCACTGCACGGACGCGGCACGGGCGACCTGCTGGACGTCGTGCTGGAGGCGCTGCCCGAGGCACCCGAGCAGACCTTCGGCGGCGTCGGCGCGGGAGGTCCGCGGCGGGTCGCGCTCATCGGCCGTCCGAACGTCGGGAAGTCCTCGCTGCTGAACAAGGCCGCGAAGCAGGACCGCGTCGTCGTCGACGCGACGGCGGGCACCACCCGTGACCCGGTGGACGAACTGATCGAACTGGCCGGCAAGAACTGGATGTTCGTCGACACCGCCGGCATCCGCCGCCGGGTGCACCTCCAGGAGGGCGCCGACTACTACGCGTCGCTGCGCACCGCTGCCGCGCTGGAGAAGGCCGAGGTCGCGGTCGTACTGATCGACGTGACCGAGCCGATCAGCGTCCAGGACCTGCGCATCATCACCATGGCGGTGGAGGCGGGGCGTGCCCTCGTCCTCGCCTACAACAAGTGGGACAACCTCGACGAGGAGCGGCGCTTCTACCTGGAGCGGGAGATCGAGCGCGACCTGGTCCAGGTCCGCTGGGCACCGCGCGTGAACATCTCCGCACGCACCGGGCGCCACATGGAGAAGCTGGTTCCCGCCATCGAGACGGCCCTGGAGGGCTGGGAGACGCGGGTGCCGACAGGGAAGCTGAACGCGTTCCTCGGCGAGATCGTCGCCTCCCACCCCCATCCGGTACGAGGCGGCAAGCAGCCCCGCATCCTCTTCGGGACGCAGGCGGGGACCCGTCCGCCGCGGTTCGTGCTCTTCGCCTCGGGCTTCCTGGAGGCCGGCTACCGGCGCTTCGTTGAGCGCCGGCTGCGCGAGGAGTTCGGATTCGACGGGACGCCGATCCACATCTCTGTACGCGTGCGGGAGAAGCGCGGCAGGAAGAAGTAGCCGGCGGAAACGGCAGGAGCCGCGGAGCCGGGGCAGGAGCAGCGGAGCCGGGGCGCGGAACGGCGGCCCCGGACCGGCTCGCTTCCGGGCCCGCCGTGACCGGATCAGTACGCCTGGCCGTCCCGCGGGCCCGGTGGCAGCGCCGCCGGTACGCGGGTGCTCCGCCGCGGCAGCGAGTCGTGCTGCCAGTTCTCGCTGCCCCAGCTGCCGGTGCCGTGCACCGTGCCGAAGCCCTCGAAACGCAGCTCCTCCTCGCCGGTCCGGTCGCCGGGCAGCGTGCGGAAGAGCCTGCTGTACTCGGCGTACAGCGCGTCGTAGATGGGCGTGGAGGAGGCGTTGCCGGCTCTGGAGCCGTGGCCGGTCCGCATGGCGGGGATGCCGAGGCCGGGGCCTCTGCCGTGGTCGCGGTAGGGACGGGGAGCTCGGGAAGGTTCGTAAGGCTGCACGTCTGGGCCAACGACCGCACCGCCCCGCGGATGCGGGGCGGCGCGGCGGATGACCTGTTCGCAGGGGTCGGCCGTGGTCCGTACGTGCGAGACCGTACTCACGGTACGGGCCGTCCCTGCCTGGGTCAGGACCCTGCGAGCGGCATGGCCGCGGCGACGAGGACGCCCTTGGCGGCGGCCTGAACCAGTGCCTCACGCAGCAGGTCCTCACGTGGCTGCCGGCCGATGGAGCCGACGGGAGCGGCGTAGACCAGAACCGAGTTGCTCTGGTTCGCGGCAGTGCGCCATCCGTCGGTGACCGGCAGTGCCTCGTGCGCCTGCCACCAGATGTTCTGCTGGAGGCTTCCGCCCGTGGGCGGTTGCAGGATCGCGTGCAGCTGGCCCATGGCGACGAGGACCGACCAGCCCGGCACCGGCGCCGGGGCCTGGGTGAGTCCCGTGACGGGCATGAAGCCCTGTTCCACCAGGAGGGGCAGGAAGTCGTCGCCGTGTCCGTCGGAGCCGGGGCGGGCGATGCGGGCCGTCGGTTCGACGACGACGGCCGCGTGCAGGGTCTCGTCGATCAGGATCTGCCCGCAGGTGACGCCGAGTACGGCGTGCTCCGTGGACCGGCCGGTGTCGGGCCGGGCGGGGCCGGGCGCGGGCTCCCGGGTGTGGGCCGGAGCCTGGGCATGGGCGGAGTCGTACGGGGGCGCCGGCGCGGGGGCGTGCGCGGCTGCCGCCATGGGGGCCGTCGGTCCCGCCGGCCCGGGCGGAGGTACGGGCGCCGGCGCCTGTGCGGGCAGGGAGGGCGCCGGCGGAGCGGCATGGGCTGCGGCCGCGGCGTCGGCGGTGATCGTGCGGACCGCTCCCTGGACCTCTTCCTCGGAGACCTTGATCACCTGGGACGGGACGCACGTGGCGTGCGCGAAGGCAAGCACTGCGGTCTCCTCGCCCACGAACAGGACTGTGCTGGTGGGGATTCGGCCCGTGTCGCCCGGAGCGCGGCACGAGGTGCAGTCGTAGCTGCCCGGGGCGTTGTCGCCCGTGAGCAGCCGGTTGGCTTCGTCATCGCCGATCTCGGCGCGTACTTCGTCGCTGACATCGAGCATGGGGGACACGGGGGCTCCCTGGGCGTTCGGTTCTTGTCCGTATGAACAACGGGGGAGCCGTGGTCCCGGTCACGCGTGACCGGACGCGGAATCGGACCGCCGGGCAACGGCGGGGACGGGACCGGAGGAACGCCGCACGGGCCCGTCGAGTTCCAGCATTTTCTTCACAATGCCGGAACTCTTCTGGAACAAAACCTCGATTGCGGCCAACCATCACCAACCCGGGCCGGTCTAGCAAGCGACCAAGGAGTACTCGGGGGAACGAACGCTCTACACATGCGGGAGTCGGGGCCATGCACATCTCCTTTCTGATCAGCGGCGCATACGGCATGGGGGGAACCGTCCGCACCACGTTCAACCTGGCGCGGACGCTTGCCGAACAGCACGATGTGGAGGTCGTCTCGGTCTTCCGGTACCGGGACAAGCCGTTCTTCGACCCGGGTCCGCGCGTGCGGCTGCGGTCACTGATCGACATGCGCCGCCACAGCCCCGGCTACGAGGGGGACGATCCCGAACACGCCCTGCCGGCACGGGTGTTCCCGCGCGGCGACGGCCGGCATCCGCAGTACAGCGCGCTGACCGACCGCCGGATCGGCGAGCATCTGGGGAGCACCACGGCGGACGTCGTCGTCGGCACCCGGCCCGGGCTCAATGTGCAGATGGCCCGTCAGACGCGGCGTGGACCGGCCCGTCTCGGCCAGGAACACCTCACGCTCGCCACGCACCCGGCGCGGCTGAAGCTGATGCTGCGCGCCACCTATCCGCGGCTGGACGCGGTCACCACAGTCACCGAGGCCGACGCCCGCGACTACCGCCGCATCATGCGGCTGCCGGGCGTACGGATCGAGGCTCTGCCCAACAGCGTTCCCGCACCCGATGTCGAACCGTCCGACGGGACGGGCAAACGAGTCGTCGCCGCGGGGCGGCTCGCCCCCGCCAAGCGTTACGACGTGCTGATACGCGCCTTCGGACGGGCCGTGTCCGAACGCCCCGACTGGGAGCTGCGGATCTACGGCAACGGGCGGGAGCGTGACCGGCTGCGCGCGCTGATCGATGAACTCGGCCTGTACAACCACGTGTTCCTGATGGGCCCGGCGCATCCCATCGAGGCCGAGTGGGCCAAGGGTGCGATCGGGGCCG
Source organism: Streptomyces sp. WMMB 322 (assembly GCF_900090145.1). Classification (GTDB taxonomy): domain Bacteria; phylum Actinomycetota; class Actinomycetes; order Streptomycetales; family Streptomycetaceae; genus Streptomyces. Next base: position 110,704 of record NZ_FMHI01000018.1, on the reverse strand, counting down.
TCACTTCGAGTCTGGAGTCCTTCGGGATGACCATCGTCGAAGCCATGCGCTGCGGACTGCCGGTCGTGGCCACCGACTGCCCCCACGGGCCCGGCGAGATCCTCCGCGACGGCGTCGACGGGTTCCTCGCGCCCGTGGGCGACGTGCCGTCCATCTCCGGCGCCCTGCTGCGCCTCATGAACGACGACGCGCTGCGGCAGCGGATGGGCCAGGCAGCGCTCGCCTCGTCGTCCCGCTTCGATCCGGCCCGAGTGGGCGCGCGCTACGAAGACTTGATGACCGCCCTCGTCAACCGCCGCGGCGGCGCCCTGCACAGGGCGCGCGGGGTGCTGCTCGGCGGCGCCTACGCGGCCAAGGACGCGCTCAAGGGCGCGGGACTCGCACTGCAAGGAGGACGCGCATGACCACCTACGCCGCCGGAACGCCCGCAGCAATGGCAACCGCCGTCCCGTCCCCGCCCGCGGGCGGGGAGGCTGCCGCGGAAGCCCCGGGGGCGGACCCGGCCACGGGCGCACCACCGGCCCCCGCCGGAACGGCCACCAGGGCGGGACGAAGAGCACGCCGGGGACGGACGGGGCGGGCCGCGAAGGCACAGCGGCCGGGCCGGACACGCGGAGCCGGCAAGGACGCGAGAGCCGCGGGCGGCGCTCCCCGTGACGACGAGACCGTGCGCCCACCGGCGTCCGGCGCCCCTCCCGCGTCCGTGCGCCCGCGCGCCGACTGCACGGCGGACAGCGCCGGAGGGCTCACCTTCGACGTAAGGCTGCCCGGCGGCGGCACCGCGGGCGCCGGCTCACCGGCCGGTGACGCCGCGATGCTGCTCCGGCTGCGGGGCGGCGACGGACCCGCCGACACCGTCCGGTTGCCTCTGGGGCCCGCGGAGGGGGAGGGAACGCTGCGGGCGGTGCTGCCCAGCATCATGAGCCTTCCCGAAGGGCGCTGGGACGCCTACCTCGCGCTGGACGGCCGCGAACCGCGCAGGCTGCTGCCCGGTGTTCACGATCTGCGGTCGCTGATCGGCCGTGTGCCGCGCCAGGGGCGCACCTGGCTGGGCGTTCGCATCCCGTATGCCACCAAGTACGGGAACCTCACGGTCCGTTCATGGCTGCGCTGGCCGCATGCGGAGGCGGGCCCGCTGTGCGTCTCGGACGGCTGCCTGGTGCTGCGGGGGAGGCTCTACGGCGCCCGGCTCTCCGTCACGGCGCGCCTGGAGGCGCATCCCCGCGGCGGTGAGGGCGAGGTCCGGGAACCCGTGAGCGTTCCGGTCCTCCTGGACGGAACGGACCCGGGCGGCCAGGAGAAGGGCGGCAGTTGCCCGGACAGTTCGGAGCCCGATCCGCCCTTCACCGCCCAGCTGCCTCTGGACGCCGTCGTGTCCGGGCACCGGGTGTGGGACCTGTGGGTGCGCCCGTCGTCCGGTGAGGAGCCCGTTCGGCTCGCCCGGATTCTGGACGACGTGCCGGACAAGGGGAAGATCTTCACTTACCCGCCGCAGCGTGTGACCGGGCCTCACGGCGCGATCCGCTCCGTGAGGCCGTACTACACCCTCGGCAACGACCTCTCTCTGCGACTTGGTTGCGACGGGGTGGTGTAAAAACCGTGAGCGGGGCACCCACAGCCCAGGAGGTGTTGAACGAATGGTTCCCATTCTGCTCGTGCTGCTTCTGGCGTTGATCCTTTTCGGCGCCGGTTTCGCACTGAAGGCTCTGTGGTGGATCGCTGTGGCGGTCCTGGTGATCTGGTTGCTCGGCTTCCTGCTGCGGAGCACCAACGCCGGGGGGACGAAGGCCCGCTGGTATCGCTGGTAGCGATCCGGTAAGCAGCCGGAACCACGACCCGTGAGCACGGCCCGGATCACGGGCCGGAGAGCTCTCTCTTTCTGCCACCTGCTGCGGACAGAACATGTCCGCAGCAGGTGGCAGACTCATTTGCATGGTCGAGACCTCGGCACGGCTTCTGCGCCTGCTCTCCCTTCTGCAGTCCCCGCGTGAATGGTCGGGCGCCGAACTCGCGGAGCGGCTCGGTGTCACTCCGCGGACTGTCCGGCGTGACGTGGACCGGCTGCGGGGCCTGGGTTATCCCGTGCATTCGAGCAGGGGCACCGCGGGCGGCTACCAGTTGGGCGCCGGCGCCCAACTCCCCCCACTTCTGCTGGACGACGAGGAAGCCGTCGCCGTGGCCGTCGGTCTGCGGGGCGCCGCGGCAGGGGGAGTGCAGGGCATCGAGGAGTCCTCCGGCCGTGCGCTGGCCAAACTCGAACAGGTGCTGCCGCACCGGCTGCGTCGCAGGGTGAACGCGCTCAGCGCCTACACCGTCCCGATGACGCGGGCCCACCAGGGTTCCGCGGCCGAGGCGTCGGTGATCACCGAACTCGCCCATGCCTGCCGCGATCACCAGCAGCTGCGCTTCTCGTACGAGACGCACGACGGCACCGTCGGCCGACGCGTCGTCGAACCGCACCGGATGGTCAGCTCCTACCGGCGCTGGTATCTGGTCGGCTGGGACACGGAGCGGGAGGACTGGCGCACCTTCCGCGTCGACCGCATCACGCTCACGCCCCCGCACGGGCCGCGCTTCGTTCCCCGCACGCCGCCGGCCGAGGACCTGGCGGCATGGGTCTCCGAGGGGGTGGCGGTCAGGGCGTACGCGGAGCAGGTGACGGTGCTGCTGCGGGTGCCGGTCGAGCGTGCGGCCGGGGCGGTGACGGTCTCGACAGGCACTCTGGAGGCGGTCGACGAGCACAGCTGCCTGCTGCACACCGGCGGTCCGTCGCTGGAAGTGATCCTTCCGCACATCCTGATGCTCGGTTTCGACTTTGAAGTACGCGCTCCAGAACGGTTGTTCTCGCAGGTCAGGGCATTGAGAGACAGGTTGGACGGTGCCCTGGGCGGAAGTTGAGGACTGTGCGACTGCTTGACTTGGTTCCTCGTCCTTCCTGACGCTTGCTCTTCTTCCTCCGGGGAGTGGGCCCGTAGCGCCGAGCGCGACCGGGAGCTTGTTTCGCCGGAATTGTGCATGCAGTCGCGACGCACAGTTCCGAGTGCTTCCTCAGCGTTACCGGATCCGGGCAGCGAAGTGAATTCGCGGAATACCGCAATTCCTGACGGTGCGTCCGCCGTGGAATTTCCGCGACCGATTCCGTGCGCAGCGGGGCGTGAAATGAGAGTTCGCCGACTTCCCACGTACGAGTGACATGGTGAAGGGTGAAGCGCACAAGGGTCTTTGTGACAAGAGTGTGACGAGCTGACGATACTGCCCGGACTTCCGGCGGTACGGTGGCGGCATGTCACCGGAACCCGCAGCCCAGGAAAACCCGCAGGACGACCCCGAGAGCTACGTGGGACTCACGGCGGAGGCGGCCGAGGAGCAGGCGTACGCACGCGGCTGGACCACCGTGCGCTCCCTGCCGCCGGACGCGATCATCACCATGGAGTTCCTGAGCGGGCGGCTGAACTTCGCCGTCGAGAAGAGCACGGGCAACGTGGTGCGCTGCTGGAAGGGCTGATACCGGCCGCCCCCGGCACGGCATCCGGCCCCGGCATCCCGTGGAGGGACGCCGGGGCCGAATGCCGTGCGGCTACTGGCCTCGTGGCCGCAGACGCGCTGCGCGCGGCTGTGAGCGGTCCGAGTAGGGGCGCACGGGAGGCTGCGGACCGACCGGTGCCCGTTCGGCCCGCAGCGAGTGCTGACGGCCGGGCACGTGGTAGAGCCGGGCCGCTCCGATCCCGGTGCCCGACGAGGTCGAAGCGGGCGCACGGCCGCCGATGACCGCCGTCTCCCCGTGTGCCTCGTCCTGCGTCGCCAGCTCCTCGGCCGGTACCGCCCTGCCCGAGGGCACCAAGGCCTGCCGGGTGACGGGCGAGAGCGGCGAAGGCACCAGCCGGCGCCCGGGAAGCGTGCTGCGCCCGCGGTCCCTCCAGGCCTGGATGCGGTCCTCGGACAACGCGATCAGGGGCTCGGCCCACGGCAGTCCGAGCAGGATCAGCAGCCCGGCGGCCCAGCCGAGCAGGACGTCGCTCACCCAGTGCGTACCGAGGTAGACGGTGGTCGCGCCGACTCCGAGTGCGAAGTTCGCAGCTACGACGGACAGTACCCGGCGGGCCCGGGGAGTTGTGGCGAGATACGCCAGAATGCCCCAGGTCACAACGGCGTTGGCGGTGTGACCCGAGGGAAATATATCGCCGTCGGCGAAGAGTTCGGCGGATCCGACGGTCGTCGCATAGTGCGGCCCGAGTCTGCCCAGGCCGATTTTCACGGCTCCGACAGTGACGTTGAGGGCCAGCAGCGCCGCACCCAGGACCAGCAGCGGACGCAGCGTGCGCTGTCGCCAGGAGCGCCAGCCCAGCCACGCCGCGACGAGCACGGCGGTCGGGCCGCGCTGGCCCAGGACGACGAAGTAGTCCAGGAACTCGTGCACTTGCGGCCACTGCTTGTACGGCCGGAAGAGCATCACTTGCCAGTCGAGCCGTACCAGATCTGCCCGGATCAGCACGGCGACGACAATCACCGCATAGAGCACCGAAGTAGAGCCGAACAACAGCTTGCGTGTTCGGCTCATCCGCGGCACTTCGCGGTTGCTCGGTCGCTCGGGCTCTTGTTCCAGCCGGGCGAGTAGTCGGTCGGTACGCACCCAGTCGACGTTACAACGGGTGTGAGAGGTGGCCGCACACATGACGAGGGTTCGTGATGACGATGTGATGTGGAGTGTGTCTCACCGAGGCGTTTGTGCAGGTGAATTCCCGCAGCTTATCCGGGGTTTAGGCACCGCATTCCGGATGCCGTCCCGAGTACGGACGGCCAACACGCCCCGGAATTTCTGTTCACCGCAGGTCGGTACGGAATTCGGTTCTGCTTTTCCGGCCGGATTCCCTTTCGGCGCCGCCGAGTTGACGCTCTGCGGGCCCGGAAGGGCAGGGCACGAGGGCTTGCGTGGGGGTGCGGTGCAGGTCGGACCGTAGGTGAGATGCGCCACGCGGCCGCCCGGCGGACTCGCGTACCCTGACTTGCCACTCGCCCTCTCGACCGGGCCGCCCCGAGTGTTCCGTCCTCCTCGGGGCAACCGTCGGCAGCGGGCCCGGTGATCCCCCACCGAGCGGAGGGTGAGCGTGAGAGGAGGTGCGCAGATGTCCCGGACGACCACGGGCGGACCGGCCGGTGAGGCGGCGGATGTTCCCGCGCACGAGACGGCTGACGTTTCGGCGCACGGGACAGCCCGGCACGTCTCCGGCGACGCGCCCCGCGTGAACCGGTGGACGGTACTCGTCGTCCTCTGCGCCAGCCTGCTGCTGGTCGCCGTCGACGCCACTGTGCTGCACGTGGCCGTGCCTGCCGTCTCCGAACAGCTTCGGCCCGGCTCCGTCGAACTGCTGTGGATCGTGGACGCGTATCCGCTGGTCTGCGCCTCCCTGTTGATCATGTTCGGCACGCTCGGCGACAGGACCGGACGTCGCCGGGTGCTGCTCTTCGGCTACGCCTTCTTCGCCGCGGCATCCGCTCTGGCCGCGTACGCACAGACACCGGGCATGCTCATCGGGGCACGCGCTCTGCTGGGCGTCGGCGGTGCGATGATCATGCCGGCGACGCTGTCGATCCTTCGCCACGTCTTCCCCGAGCGCCGTGAGCGGGCGCTGGCCATCGGCATCTGGAGTGCCGTCGCCGCGGTCGGAGCCGCGGTCGGCCCGCTCGTCGGAGGGCTGCTGCTCGAGCACTTCTGGTGGGGCTCGGTCTTCCTCGTCAACATTCCGCTGATGGCCGCCGGCCTCGTCGTGGGGCGCTGGCTGCTGCCCGAGTCCACCGGCGACCGCCGGGGTCCCTGGGACGTGCTCGGCGCCGTCGTGGCCGCCGGCGGCCTCTTCGGTCTCATCCTCGGCGTCAAGCACGCCGGCGGCGGCCATCCCTTCTCGGCGGGCACCCTCGTGCCGCTGGCGGCGGGGCTGGCGCTGCTCGGGGTCTTCGTGCGCAGGCAGCGCCGGCGCACGTACCCGCTCATCGACGTCCGTACGGTCGCGCGCCGCGCCTTCGGCACGGCGGTGGGCTGCATCGTGCTCACGGTGCTCGCCCTCGTCGGGCTGGCCCTGATCGCCGCGCAGTACCTGCAACTGGTGCTCGGACTCTCGCCGCTGCAGACCGGTCTGCGGCTGCTGCCCCTGTCCCTGGCGGCCATCGCCGCCGGACTGGCGGGCTCCCGGCTGCTGGGGCTGCTCGGCCCGCGGCGCATGGTCGGACTGGGATTCCTGGTCACCACCGTCGCGGTGCTCTGCCTGATGGGCCTCGGCCAGGAGGACCGGCCGGTGCTGCTCGTCGGTGGGTTCGTGCTGCTGGGATTCGGTCTGGAGACCACGCTCTTCGGCTGTTACGAGTCGATGCTCAACGAGGCGCCGGCCTCCCGCTCCGGAGGCGCCGCCGCGGTGGGTGAGACGGCGTACCAGCTGGGGGCCGGCATGGGCATCGCGGTGCTCGGCAGCGTGATGAACGCGGCATACGCGCCCGAAGTGCGGGACGTGCCCGGCGTCCCCGCCGCCGCGAGGGGCGACGCCAGCCACTCGCTCGGGGAGGCGTACGGCGTCGCGGCCCAGGTCGGCGGCTCCGCCGGTGAAGCGCTCCGCTCGGCAGCGCGCGAGGCGTTCGTACACGGGATGCACGTCACGCTGGTCGCCAGTGCGGTACTGCTGCTCCTCGGCGCCCTGGCGGCACTGAGGCTTCCGCGCGCCATGGACGGCGGAGCCTCCGGCGGGGCGGACGGGAAGACCGCGGCGGACGGGGCCCCGGCCCGCGGCGAGGAGACCTCCGCCCCGGAGACCGCCCCGGAGAACCGCCGGCGGGGCGAGGAGGACGGGCGGGACGAGGAGCCTCACGCGGTCGAGGGCAACGGCGGGCGTCCCGCGCCCGCGTCCGTGCGCGGGCGGCTGCCCCGCCAGGCCGACGGGAGCCAGGAACGCAGCGGAGCGGTTCCCCATGCGCTCTCGGCGGGCTCGGGGAGGGGCAACGGCGCCCCGGGCGGGAACGGGACCCCGCGCGGCAACGGCTCCGGGAACGGGAACGGACGCGACCGGAAGAAGGGGCAGGGCAAGGGGCAGGGCGACGGCAGCGATCTCCTGCCGAGCGGGATCACACGGCCCTGAGGCGTTCGCTACCGGACGCGGGGCGCGCGGAGGGGCACGGCACTGCCACCCTCGGCGCCAACTGCCGGGGGAGAGCGGTGACTCGGCGAGCGTCCCGGATCAACTCCGGTCGAACCGGATCAACTCTGGTTGAAGAAGCCGCCCTCTGCGGCGCGGCGGTTCTCGCCGCCGACGATCCTGTAGTCGTCGGGCGTCAGCAGGAACACGCGCGTCGCCACACGCTCGATGGACCCGCGCAGCCCGAAGGTGAGGCCGGCGGCGAAGTCCACGACGCGCTTGGCGTCCGCGGACTCCATCATGGTCAGGTTGATGATGACGGGAACGCCGTCCCGGAACAGCTCGCCGATCCCGCGCGCGTCACGGAACCCGTCGGGCGTCACGGTTGCGATCCGGGTGCCCTGGTCCTGTGCGGCTTCCGCAGTCACCCGGATCCGCGGGTCGGTGACCCAGGACTCGCGGGCGGCGTCACCGGGCTCCGGTCCCTCGGCGTAGTCGTCGTCGTAGTAACGCATTTCGCTGTCGTCGACGAGGCCCAGCCAGGCACTCGCCTTGCGCACCGATCCCATGGACGCCTCCTCTCCTCTGCGCGGTCCGTCCGCGGTCACATCGAGCAGCTCCCCCCGGGAGTCCGCATCTCTATGGTCGTCCATGATGCGGATGTTGCGCCAAGCGGTTACCTGCCCGGTACGGGTTTCGTGACGGTACTGGTGCAGAACCTATGGCGCCGGGTCAAGGAACCTGTGGCGCACGTGTGGTGACGGTGTGCAAGTTGTGCATCTCCCGCCGCTGTGCGGACGGGAGCAGACGGTACGGGTCGTTGCCGCACCCCATGGTGGACTGTCGCCAGTGTGATGCCGCCCTCCGACACACACGAAACACTGTGCGACGGGTCAACAGGGAGGCGTGGAAGGGGCGTTCGGTCTCTCCCTCCGGGGGTGGCCGGTCATGTTGCGGGCGGTTGCGGCCTGTTGACGTGGGCGGGCGCCGATTTCGCGAGCGGGGCACGCGGTCCGCTCGTCGATCGGGCCCGGAGTGCCGGCGGCCGGAATTCACGGGAACCCGCCGGGAGGCACCGGGAAACTCAACTCGCGGAGTTTTCCGAATCATTTTCTGCTTTCACTGCGGAGCCCTCGGCGAAATCCGGCGCATCAAACAGGAATCGATGGACAGAACGGGACAAGTGCGCTTGTTGTGCCAGTTGAGGGCATGATGCTCCCTTGTCGCCCCTTGCAACTCGATTACGGCGCCGACGCGACGAGTTGCGCTGTGTACGGCCGACCTGCAACGGTCCGGCTTTTCACCGGATGGCGCTTACTCGGCCTTGTGCGGAAAGAGCAATCCTCGTAATACTCATGCGTACGGGTTGGCATGGACGTGACTTCCTCCGTTCGGCGAAGGGCGCGTCCGTACTTCCTCCGGGGCCGTCTCCCGGGAACACGAAGGGCGGCCTCAACCCCCCACTGGAGGTTCAGAGTTGAAGAAGATATCGAAGCGGCAGATGGTCATCGCGGGCGCGGGCGTAGCAGCCCTCGTCGCCGGATCGGTGACCCTGTCGACAGCGAACGCCTCGGAAGACTCCGCGCCGAGTCTCAAGACCCTGACCAGCGCGTCGGCTTCGAAGCTCGCCACGAAGCTCACGTCGGACGTCAAGGGTGACGCGGGTTCGTACTACGACGCGAAGGCCAAGAAGCTGGTCGTCAACGTCACGGACCAGGACGCCAAGAAGCAGGTCGAGGCGGCGGGTGCCGAGGCGAGAATCGTCCAGCACACGATGTCCCAGCTGAAGTCGGTCAAGGACGACTTCACCGCGAAGGAGATCGCCGGCACCGCGCGGATGGTGGACGTCAAGACCAACAAGGTCGTCATCACCGCCGACAGGACGGTCAAGGGCGCCGACCTCGCGCAGCTGAAGAAGGAAGCCAAGGCCGAGGGCAGCAAGGTCGAACTGAAGCGCACCTCGGGCAAGTACACCACCAGGATCGCCGGTGGCGACGCCATCCACGGCGACGGCGGACGCTGCTCGCTCGGCTTCAACGTGACCCTCGACGGCCAGCCGGCCTTCCTCACCGCGGGCCACTGCACCACCGCCATCGCCAGCTGGTCCGACACCGCGGGCGGCCAGGAGATCGCCAAGAGCGGCGACGGTGAGTTCCCGGGTGCCGACTACGGCATCGCCACGTACACCGCCGAGGTCGACCACCCCAGCTCCGTCAACCTCTACGACGGCGGCACCCAGGAGATCAGCGGGCCGGCCGAGGCCGAGGTCGGTCAGCAGGTCACCCGCAGCGGCAGCACCACGCAGGTGCATGAGGGCACGGTCACGGCCGTGGACGCCTCCGTCACGTACCCCGAGGGCACCGTCAACGGGCTGATCCAGACCGACGTCTGCGCCGAGCCCGGCGACAGCGGCGGCTCCCTCTTCGCCGGCGACAAGGCTCTCGGCATGACCTCCGGCGGCAGCGGTGACTGCTCCTCGGGCGGCGAGACCTTCTTCCAGCCGGTGACTACGGCCCTCGAGGCCACGGGTGCCCAGCTTCCCTGACGCACCTGAGGCGCGCGGTGTGACCTCGCACTGAGCGCCGGCCCGGAAACGGGCACAGTCGCACACATGCGGAACCCCCGGGCGGTGCCCGGGGGTTCCGTCGTGTGATGTCCGCACGCCCCGGAAGTCCTTCGCCGGGGCGCCGCGCTCATCGCCTCACTCGGCGGCTACCAGCTCCGCGATCTGCACGGCGTTCAGCGCCGCCCCCTTGCGGAGGTTGTCGTTGGAGAGGAAGAGCGCAAGGCCGTTCTCCGCGGTCTCGTCGGTGCGGATGCGCCCGACGTAGCTCGCGTCCTTGCCCGCGGCCTGGAGCGGCGTGGGGATGTCGGAGAGCTCCACACCCGGTGCCGACGCCAGCAGTTCACGCGCGCGCTCCGGCGTGATCGCCCGCTCGAACCGGGCGTTGACCTGGAGGGAGTGACCGGTGAAGACAGGCACGCGCACGCAGGTGCCCGACACCTTCAGGCCGGGGATGTCGAGGATCTTGCGGCTCTCGTTGCGGAGCTTCTGCTCCTCGTCCGTCTCGTCGAGGCCGTCGTCGACGATGGAACCGGCCATCGGAAGCACGTTGAACGCGATCGGGCGCTCGTACTTGTCCGGCTCGGGGAAGTCCACGGCGTCCCCGCCGAAGGTCAGCCTGGTGGCATCGGACTCGACAGCCTTGCCGGCCTGCTCGTTCAACTCGGCGACGCCGGCCAGTCCGCTGCCGGAGACCGCCTGGTAGGTGGCGACGACCAGGCCCGTCAGCCCGGCCTCGTCGTGCAGCGGGCGCAGCACGGGCATGGCGGCCATCGTGGTGCAGTTCGGGTTGGCGATGATGCCCTTCGGGCGCTGCCTCGCCGCGTCCGGGTTCACCTCGGAGACGACGAGCGGGACTTCGGGGTCGAGCCGCCAGGCCGAGGAGTTGTCGATGACGACCGGCCCCTGGGAGGCGACCTTCTCGGCGATGGCCTTCGACGTCGAACCCCCGGCGGAGAAGAGCACGATGTCCAGTCCGGAGTAGTCGGCCGCGGCCGCGTCCTCCACGGTGATCTCGCCGTCCTGCCAGGGGAGCGTGCGCCCGGCGGAACGGGCGGAGGCGAACAGACGCAGCTGTTCGACGGGGAGTTTCCGCTCGGCCAGAATCTCCCGCATCACGCTGCCGACCTGGCCGGTCGCTCCGACGATCCCGATCCTCATGGGGCTCCTTCTGTGCATGTCCTGTGCGAGTGGGTCCGGGCCCTGCCTGTCCGCGGGGCGGCACGGGCCGGGCGCTGGCTCTTCTACCCTGCCCTGCCCCCGCTACGATCGGCCACTTCTTTGACATCGGTCACACGTGGCGGGAGATCACCGTGCACGGCCGTCGAGCGGTCCGAACGCGGCGAGGGCGTCCTCGGCGCTGTTGCGCGCGTGCACGTACTCGTCCGCCCACGCCGCGGCTCCCTCGTACGCGGACTCGGCGGCGATGCGGGCGCAGGCGGCCGCGTAGTCGTACGTGGTCCGCCGCAGCGTCACGGAGTCGCCGGGACCGAGCAGGGCCCAGTGTGCGCCGGGGCGTCCGTACGGCATTCCCACGCTCCCCGGGTTGACCACCAGCAGGCCCTGAACGATCCGGACGAACGGCATGTGGGTGTGGCCGCACACCACGGTCCGCACATCGGTGTCCACGCCTGACAGCACCTCGGCCCAGCGTTCGGAGCCGGAGTCGGCCAGCACCACTTCGGCGTCGTCGCGAGGTGTGGCATGGCAGAAGAGCACAGGGCCGAGCCCGTCGACCTCCAGCCGTGCGGTTCGCGGCAGCCCTGCAAGGAACCGGGCATCCGTTTCGCTCAGCAGGCCCGCGGCCCACAGGTCGATGGCGAAGGGCGCGCCGTGCTGCTCCGCCCGCTCGCGCCGCTCCTCGTCCCCGCTGTTCCCGCTCTCCCCGCCCTCGCCCTCGCCCGCGCCGCGTACGGCTGCGTCGCGGAGTTCGGCCGGCTCCCGGTCGGCGTTGCCCCGCACCCACACCGCGCGGTCGCCCAGTCCGCGCAGCAGCTCCAGGGTCTCGAGCGGCTGAGGACCGGCGAGGTGGTCTCCGGTGAGGACGACGTGATCGGCCGTCCGCACGCCCGGCTCGGCGAGCACCGCTTCCAGGGCGGGGAGGACGCCGTGGATGTCCGAGAGCACCGCTACGCGTCCGGCTTGTCGGGTCATGCGGCTCAGCATGGCCGGGCAACCGGGCGGGCGAGGGGTGGTTCTCCCAGCGCGGAACCCCAGCGCGGAACCTCGGCGTGGCGCGCCCGGAGGGGCGGTTCGCACACCCTGCCCGGCCGGTGTCCACGGGCCCGGTGCGGACTGCCGCGTACCGTCGCTGAGCTGCGGAGAGACGTCACACACCCTGTTCGAACGCAAGTTCGACAGACTGGTCTATGGTGGGTGTGTACCCGAGGACGGGCAGAGGTGCGGATGCGGCAGGAGGTGTGTGCGATGCCGGGATTCGTGCATCTGCACGTCGCCTCCGGATTCTCCATGAGATACGGGGCCTCGCACCCCGAGACCCTGGCCGAACGCGCCGCCGAGCGCGGCATGGACGCGGTCGCGCTCACCGACCGGGACACCCTCGCCGGAGCGGTCCGCTTCGCCCGCGCGAGCGCCGGCGCCGGAGTGCGCCCGGTGTACGGGGTGGATCTGGCCGTGGCGGAGCGCCCGGAGAGCAGGAGCGCGGTGCGCCGGCGCCGTACCCCCGTCAGAGGCGGGGCCTTCATCGACGAATCGGCCCAGCGCGTCGTCTTCCTCGCCGGGCAGGGCGCAGCGGGATGGGAGCGGCTGTGCCGTCTGGTCACGGCGGCCCACGCCTCCGGCGGCGAGCGCCCCCGCCTGGAGTGGGAGGACCTGGCCGCGGTGGGAGGGGCGCCGGCGTCCGGAGCGGGTCTGCACCAGGACGTGCTGACCGTGCTGCTCGGCCCCGACTCCGACGTCGGCCGGTCGCTCGCCGCCGGACGCCCCGACCGCGCGGCACGGCAACTGGACGGCTGGCGGGAGATCTTCGGTACGCAGGCGCTGCGCCTGGAGGCCGGTGCGCACGTACCGACGCGGGAGTCCGCGCGGATGCTGGGTCTCGCGGCCGCGGAGGGGATCAAGCCCGTACTGGCCAACGGGGTGCGCTATGCCGACCCCGGCCAGGGTCCGGTCGCCGACGTGCTGGACGCGGCGCGCCGCCTCGTCCCCGTCGACCCACGGAAGGGACTGGACGGCGGCGAGCGGTGGCTCAAGGGCCCGGAGGCCATGGCGGCGGCCGCGGAGCGCATCGCTCATGCCGCGGGCTACCGGAGCGACACGGCGAACCGGCTGCTGACGCTGACCGAGGAGACCGCCGGGAGCTGCCGCGTCGACCCGGAGTACGACATCGGCATCGGGCGTGTGCACTTCCCCGAACCGTGGCTGGTCGGCGCGGGCGGGGGCAGGAGCGCGGAGCGCGTGCTGCGTTCGCGGTGTGCGGCCGGGATGGTCGCACGGCGTTACGAGGAGCAGCGGGAGCGCTGGGAGAGACTCGAACACGAGCTGCGGATCATCGAAGGGCTCGGCTTCTCCTCCTACTTCCTCACCGTCGCGCAAGTCGTGGAGGACGCACGGGCGATGGGCGTGCGGGTCGCGGCGCGCGGCTCGGGCGCCGGATCGCTGGTCAACCATCTGCTGGGCATCGCACAGGCCGATCCCCTCGAACACGGCCTGCTCATGGAGCGGTTCCTCTCGCCGCGCCGCGCCACCCTGCCGGACATCGACATCGACGTGGAGTCGGCACGCAGGCTGGAGGTCTACCGCGCCGTCTTCGACCGCTTCGGCGAGGAGCGCGTCGCCGCCGTCGCCATGCCGGAGACCTACCGGGTGCGGCACGCCATCCGCGACGTGGGCGCGGCCCTGAGCATCGACCCCGCCGAGACCGACCGGCTCGCGAAGTCGTTCCCGCACATCCGGGCACGCGACGCGCGTGCCGCCCTCGACGAACTCCCCGAACTGCGCGGTGTGGACGCCGAGAAGTACGGGCCCCGCTTCTGGGACCTGGTCGAGTCGCTGGACGCGCTGCCCCGTGGCATCGCCATGCATCCGTGCGGGGTGCTGCTCTCGGACTCCTCGCTGCGTGCCCGTACGCCCGTCGTGCCCACCAGCGGCGAGGTGCCCCTCAGCCCTCCCGGGTCGGGGAGCGCACCCATCGCGATGTCGCAGTTCGACAAGGACGACGTGGAGGAGCTGGGGCTGCTCAAGCTGGATGTGCTGGGGGTGCGGATGCAGTCCGCGATGGCGCACGCGGTCGCGGAGATCGAGCGGACCGGCGGCGGCCATGTCGCGCTGGACGAGGTGCCCGAGGGCGACCCGCAGACGTACGAGCTGATCCGCTCCGCCGAGACGCTCGGCTGCTTCCAGATCGAATCGCCGGGCCAGCGCGACCTGGTGGGGCGGCTGCAGCCGGAGAACTTCCACCATCTCGTCGTCGACATCTCGCTGTTCCGTCCGGGGCCGGTCGTCGCCGACATGGTGCGGCCGTTCATCGAGGCGCGGCACGGACGGCGGCCCGCCGTGTATCCGCACCCGGACCTGGAGCCGGTGCTGCGCGAGACGTTCGGCGTCGTGGTCTTCCACGAGCAGATCATCGAGATCCTGTCCGTCATGACCGGATGCGGCCGTGCCATGGCCGACGAGGCGCGGCGTGCGCTCTCGGACGGCGAGCGGCAGGGGAGGGTGCGGGCCTGGTTCACGCAGGAGGCGTCCCGGCGCGGGTACGGGGCCGAGGCCGTCGGACGCACCTGGGAGATCGTGGAGGCGTTCGGCTCCTACGGCTTCTGCAAGGCGCACGCCGTCGCCTTCGCCGTGCCGACGTATCAGTCGGCGTGGCTGAAAGCCCACCATCCGGCGGCCTTTTACGCGGGAGTGCTGGAGCACGATCCGGGGATGTACCCCAAGAGGCTGCTGCTGGCGGACGCGCGCAGGCGCGGGGTGCCGGTGCTGCCGCTGGATGTGAACCGGTCCTCGGTCGGCTATAGCATCGAACTGGTGTCTGATTCCAAGGGTGTTGGGGACGGTGCCGCGAACGCCCCGGAACCCTCCCACGGGCACTCTGACCTTCCGGACCTCCCTGGCCTTCCGGAGGTCCCGCATCTTCCGGATCTCCCGGCGGATCTCCCGGAGCTTCCCGGCCCTCCGCCGGAACGGCTCCGGTGGGGGCTCCGCCTCGCCCTCTCCGATGTGCAGGGCATCAGTGAGGCGGACGCGGAGCGCATCGCCGCCGGGCAGCCCTACGACTCGCTGGCGGACCTCTGGCGCCGGGCGCGGCCGCCGCGCCCCGTGGCCGAAGGACTCGCGCGGGTGGGGGCCCTGGACGCCTTCGCCCCCGGCGGCAACCGCCGCGATCTGCTGCTGCAGATCGCCGAACTCCACCGTCAGCAGCGCGGCCGGTCCGGTGCCCGCGAGGGGCAGATGGCACTGGACCATCTGGCGAAAGGCGCCGCCGCCCCCGAGCCGGCCGGGCTTCCCGACCTCGACGCGGACGAGCGGCTGGGAGCGGAACTCGGCGTACTCGGCATGGACACCTCCCGGCACCTCATGGACGATCACACCGCCTTCCTGCGGGAGTTGGGCGCGTACTCCGCGCGTGCGCTGCGCGACGCGCGGCACGGCGAGACGGTTCTGGTCGCGGGGGCCAAGGCGGCGACCCAGACCCCGCCGATCCGCTCCGGGCGGCGCGTCATCTTCAGCACCCTCGACGACGGCACCGGCCTGGTCGACCTCGCCTTCTTCGACGACAGTCATGCCGCCTGCGCGCACACCGTCTTCCACTCCTGGCTGCTGCTGGTGCGGGGAGTGGTGCAGCGGCGCGGTCCGCGCAGCCTCAGCGTGGTCGGTTCGGCGGCATGGGATCTGGCCGAGCTGGCCGAACTGCGCCGCACCGGCGGCCTGGACGCGGTCACGGCCCGGCTGGCGGAGCCGCCGGGCAGGCCCGGACCGGAGCAGGAAACCGGGCAGACGCAGGAGAGCGGCCAGGGGCAGGGCCAGGGCGAGGCCCGGAGCGGGGGCAGCGGCTCCGGCGGCCGCACCGTCGAGGTGGCCAAGGGCTACGAGATGCACCCTTGGGCGGATCTTCGTCCGCCCGGTGATGCCGCCGGCTCTCCGAACGCCCTGCGCAAGCTCTGGCACTCCAGCCCGGGGAGCGCGGGATGAGCGAGCACGGCGAGGAGCACAGCGGACCGGGCGGACCCGGCAGACACAGCGGCCGCAGCGGATACGGCGAGCAGGGCGGCCCCGGCGAACCGGGCGGAGGCGGCGGCCACCGCGGACAGGTCGTGGACGGCGCACAACTGCGCGTGCTGTACGTCCACTTCGGGACCGGAGACCGGCAGACGGACGAGGGCCGCCCGGAGTTCCCCGTGCTCCTCGGCCTTCTCGCCGGCTTCACCCCCGTCGTGCAGGCGCTGCCGCCGGATGCCGCGCTCGCCGACGTACGGGGCGCGCTGCGCTACTTCGACCGGGACGCGCCCGGGCTGGCCCGGCTCATCCGTCTCCGGTCGCTGGCCCTGTACGGCACCGACTGCACCGTCGGCGTCGCCGTCAACCCGCTGCTCGCGAGGATGGCCGCGCACTCCGGGCCCGCGGGTGCGGTCCGGGTCGTGCGGCCGGAGGAGACCGCCGCTTTCCTGGCAGGCAAGCCCGTCGCGGCCCTGCACGGCGTCGGCCCGGCGACCGCTCGCACCCTGTGCTCGTACGGCCTGGACACCGTCGGCCGCGTCGCCGGCGCCCCGCCCGCCACCCTGCAGCGCCTCCTCGGCGCGAGGACCGGACGCCTCCTGCGGGAGCGGGCCCGCGGCATCGACCCGACACCGGTGGTTCCCGATGAACCGGCGCGTTCGGAGAGCTCCGAACTCCGCTTCGCCCGGGACGAGACCGACCCGGGCGAGCGCCGCCGCGCGCTGCTCACCCTCGCCGACGACCTGGGCTTCCGTATGCGCACCGGCGGGCAGGTGGCCCGCGCGCTGACCCTCACCGTCCGCTACGCCGACCGCTCCGTCACCACGCGCACCCGCACGCTCGCCGAACCCTCCGCGCACACCCCGGCGTTGACCGCTGCCGCCTACGCCATGCACGACGGGCTCGGGCTGCAGCGGGCCCGCGTGCGCGCGGTGGCCCTGCGCGCGGAGGAGCTGATGCCGGCCGAACTCGCCTCCCTGCAGCTGTCCCTGGACGCCCGTGAGGAGAAGGCCAGGCGCGCCGAGGCGGCGGCGGACCGGGCCCGCCTGCGGTTCGGCGCGGCCGCGGCGCACCCGGCGGGGCTGTTCGACGCGGCTTAGGGCCTGTCCGGCCCGGGTCGTGGCGGGCGATGATCATCCGTCGACGTCGAGAGCCGTCCCGTACAAGCGGTTCACCTTCAGCCGGATCACCACCCGGCGCTCCTCCACCAGCTGTTCCAGGAACGCGCGTTCATCCGCCGGTCTCATCGGCTCCGGGAGTATCGAGAGCACTTCCCTGCCGACGGCGTCGCCGGGCGTCGTCGTGATCTCCGAGACCTCCGCCTCGCCCTCGCCGACGGCGAAGGACCACACGTCTTCACCGGGAACATGGACGGCCGCACGCGGATCGCGCCGCAGGTGCTTCACCTTGACGCGGTCGGCGGTGGTGAAGAAACGCACGACGCGGGACTCCGGGTCCCAGCTGTGCACCATGGTGGTCAGGTGCGGGTGGCCGCTGCGCCTGTTGGTGGCCAGGATGCTGAAGTGCTGAGCGCCCAGCAGGGCTGAGAGGTCTTCTTCGGACAGGACGCGCGGTCCCGGAGGTCGGCTCATGACGGAGCAAACCGGCTGAACCCGCCGGGCATTCCGCAGCAACCGGCGAGAGGGGGCCGGCCGGGCGGGTGGTCCCGTGGTGGGCCGTGTCCGGGCCAGGTCAGCGGCGCCGGGCGGCGATGCGCTGCCGCGAGACCTCGTACAGCACGGCGGTCGCGGCGCCGGCGGCGTTGAGTGAACTGGCCGATCCGCTCATCGGGATGCGCACCGTGAGATCGCACAACTGGCGCCAGGCCGCACTGAGCCCGGCGGTCTCGTTCCCGACGAGGAGCAGTACGGGGCCGGTCAGATCGGCGTCGAAGAGATCCGTCGTGCCGTCCTCGTCGGTTCCCACGACCGTGACGTGCCCTCCGAGCGCCCTGTGCCGCTCCAGCCACGCGACGACCTCACGCTGCGAGGGCACCCGCACCGCGGGCAGTGCGAAGAGCGAACCGGTGCTGGCCCGCACCGACTTGGGGTCGTAGACGTCGGCGGCGTGACCGGTCACGATCACGCCTGCCGCCCCGAAGGCGTCGGCGGAGCGGATCACCGTGCCGATGTTGCCGGGGCCGGAGGGGCGGTCGAAGAGCACGCCGAGGAAGTCCTCGTCCACGCCGATGCGGGACAGGTCGTCCTCCGGCATCTCGAGCACCGCGACGACCTCGGGTGCGCTCTCGTCCTTCCCGCCGAGTTCGGCGAGGAGTTCGGGGGCCATCGCGACCTGTTCCGCGCGGACGGTGCGCAGCAGGTCCTCCGCCCAGCGCGAGAGCGGCCGGCGGGCCGAGTGGATCAACGCCCGTACCGGCCAGCCGCGTTCGACGGCGACCGTGACGGGGCGGACTCCCTGGACGAGGAACTCCCGTGCGCGCAGGCGCTTGTTCCGGTTGGTCAGCAGCGACTGCCACTGCTGGAAGCGGGCGTTGCGGGAGGTGATCTTCTGAACCAGGGGACTTCCTCCGCTCGTGTCTTCGTGCTGCGGCGGCAGCCTACACAAGAGCGCGACGGTCACTGAATCTTCACAGGCACGCTTATGGCCCTCCCAAGTTACCGCTGCGTTAATTGACGTGACTTCGTCAAATGTGGTCTGCCTCACCCCCCATCGCCACCACACAGCCACCACCCCCCACGCGCGACCCCCCACGCACCATCTGCACCACCCCCCACGAGGCGCCACAGGAAAACGCCCCCTCACTCCACGAGGAGACGGCAGTGAAACTGTCCTGGAAGCACCCCTATGCCCCGGCAGTCGCTGCGGCGACCGCGATCGTCATGACGGCCCTCCCCCTCACGGCCTCAGGTGCCTCTGCTTCGGAGGCCTCCGCGTCGGGCACGTCCACTCCGGATGCCAAGACGTCCGCAGAGAAGGACACCGCCGCAGACGCGGACGCCGGCGGGCAGGCCCGGCTCGCCGACAAGCCCGCTGCCGGCGGACTCGCGGCCGGCGAGGCGAAGGGCGGCTGGAACGACTACGAGTGCAAGCCGTCGGAGAAACACCCCCGCCCCGTCGTGCTCGTGCACGGCACCGGCGGCAACAAGATCGACAACTGGCTCGGTCTCGCGCCCTACCTGAAGAAGCGCGGCTACTGCGTCTTCTCCCTCGACTACGGCCAGTACAACGGCATTCCGCTGCTGCACGGCCTGGGCCCGATCGAGGATTCCGCCGCCCAGCTCGACACCTTCGTCGACAAGGTCCTCGACGCGACGGGAACCGGCAAGGTCGACATCGTCGGCCACTCGCAGGGCGGCATGATGCCCCGCTATTATATGAAGTTCCTCGACGGAGCGGAGAAGGTGAACGCCCTCGTCGGGATCGCTCCCAGCAACCACGGCACCACGCTGAGCGGGCTCACCGGACTCGTCGACCTGATCCCCGGCCTCGGTGACGCCGTCGACGGGCTCGCGCCGTCGCTCATGCAGCAGAAGAAGGGCTCGGACTTCATCAACCGCCTCAACGAAGGCGGCGACACCCTGCCGGGCGTGAAGTACACGGTGATCGCGACGAAGTACGACCAGATCGTGACGCCCTACAAGTCGCAGTTCCTGGAGGGCCCGGACGTCAACAACGTCACGCTTCAGGACCTGTGCCCGGCCGACATCTCCGAACACCTGGCCGTGGGCCTCTTCGACAGGCTGGCCTTCCACGAGACGGCAAACGCCCTCGACCCCGCCAACGCCGAACCCACGACCTGCACCTCCTGACCGGAGAGCCGGCGCGTGACGGACGGCGGGGCCCGCTTCCGGGCGGGCCCCGCCGTCCGTCACGTCACCACTGGTAGAGCTTCTCCGCGTACGCCTGACCGTAGTGCTCCTCGAGCACCTCCAGCGGGTCCTCCTGGCGCTCCAGGGTCTTGGAGATCCTCGCCCGCGCCGGGAGCGCCCCGGGCTCCCAGGTGGCGGGGTCCCAGGCGGCGGAGCGCAGGAACGCCTTGGAGCAGTGGAAGTAGACCTCCTCGATCTCCACCACCAGCGCGAGCACCGGCGTGTTCCGCCGGACCGTCATCTCCTCCAGGAACGGCGCCTCGCGAACGATCCGTGCCCTGCCGTTGATGCGCAGCGTGTCGCCGCGTCCGGGCAGCAGGTGGATGAGTCCGACGTGCGGGTTCCGGAGGATGTTGCGGAACCCGTCGGCACGCCTGTTGCCCGGGCGGTCGGGGATGGCGAGGGTGCGCTCGTCGAGCACCTTGACGAAACCGGGCGGATCGCCCTTCGGCGACACGTCGCACGAGCCGTCGGTGCCCGACGTGGCGATCAGACACAGCGGCGAGTGTGCAAGCCACTCCCGGTCCAGCGCGTGCAGCGTGCTCCGGACCTTCCGCGCCGCATGCGGGGCGGGCTCGCCCAGCAGTGCTCGCAGCTCGGCCTCCGAAGTGACTTCCCGCGTCGCCGGCGGCGGTTCCACATGCTCCACCCTGCCTCACCTTCCCCGCAGGGCACGCAGGTTCCGTCCCTGTCCTGCTCGTATCCGCATCCTACGAGCATGTGTCAGCTGCTGCCGCGGCGGCCGAGGTCACGGCGGCGGGCACTGAGGCACATCAGCGCCGCACCGATGACGAGGACGCCCGCGCCGGCGAGCGCGATGTCCGTCGTCGTGCCGTCGTCGCCGGTCTCGGCGAGCCGGTCAGCCTGTCCGGCGCTCCTCGTACCGGGGGCGTTGTGCGAGGAGCGCCCGGCCCTGGTGCTCACGTCGCTGCCGTGAGCGCTGTGCTCGCCGGCCGACGGGTTGCCGCGGCCGCCGTGCTCCACGGTCGACCTGGCGGCGCCCGCCTCGATCTGCGAGTCGTCCGGAGCGGCGGGGCCGTCCGCCGAAGCGGCCTTCCGCTCGGGGCCGGCCGCGCCCTTCCCGCCGGCGAAGGTGACGTCGGAACAGGCGTAGAACGCCTCGGGGCTGTCGGAGCGCTGCCAGACGCTGTAGATCAGATGGCGGCCCGACCTCTTGGGCACCTCGCCCTTGAACTTGTACTCCCCGCCCACGAGCCGGGGGTCCTTGACCTTCGCGAACGGCTCGGACTCCAGGTCCGACCACTTCAGCGGCTCGGACGGGTCGTAGCCGGGCCGGGTGATGTAGAGCTCGAAGCTGCCCTTGTGCGGAGCCGTCGACTTGTAGGAGAAGGCGTGCTCACCGGCGGCCATCTCCGACGCCGGCCAGTCCTTTCGCGGCAGGTCCAGGCCCTTGTACTTGGCACGTCCCGCGCTGCACAGCTTCCCGTCCGGGATGATCTGCTTGTGCCTGCCGGCCGCGTCCGGGATGTTGACCTCGTTCCAGTCGTAGAGCGGCTGGGTGCCGCCGGTCTTCACCATCGCCTTGCACGCGGCGGACCGGGGATTCTCCGGCCCTTCCGCGAAACAGGCGGACACGCGGCTCACCGGGTCCGTCATCGATCCGTGAGCTGCGGCGGGTGCCGCCCCCGCCATGGAGAGCGCGAGCGGCACGGCTCCGAGAGCGGCCATGCGTGCGACCGAGCGACGAGCGGACATCTTGGGGCTCCTGGGTGTGGGGGGCGTGCGTGTCGCCCGCGCCCCGCGCGCCCCGGTGGTGCCGGGCGGGCCGGGCCGGTGCTGTATGCCTCAGCACGCTAGCCGCGCTCAGCTGCCCTTTCGATGCCCGGAAGCCCCAACTGCCCATCCTTATGGTGCCGTTAAGGTGGCGGTAAGAGGGGGCTCAGGCGCGGAGTCCGGGGCGCGTCGATGTGCGCCGTACATCCTTTTTCGTCATCCGATTCTGTTGAATCTGATTCGTACAACTCTGCCGCCTTTTCGAGGGTCTAGCCTCATGCCACAGCAAATGCACGACAAGGGGGCCAGAATGCGCCGGACCAGACTGCTCATCACCACCGTGCTCACCTGCGCGGGGCTCCTGGCCACCACCTCCGCGGCCACCGCCGCCGGAGCCGGGGCCGGAGCCGGGGCCGCGACGACCGCACCGCACGCCCCGGCAGCCGCCGCGAGCTGCGGAGTCACCTGGGGGAGCGTGCCGAAGGCAGGCCACGGCACGGGCACGCGCCCGCTCACCGACGTCAGGACCGGGCGGCACGACTGCTACGACCGCATGGTCCTCGACGTCCGTCCGGGAACGCCCGCCGGTTCACCGGCGTACCGGGTGCGCTACGTCGACAGGCTGTACCAGGACGGCTCCGGCCGCCGCATCGACGTGGGCGGCGGCGCCGTCCTGGAAATCGTGGCGACGGCGCCGGCCTACGACCCGGACACCTACGAGGCCACCTACCCGGGCCGGGGCGGCAAGCCGCTGCCGGGCGTGAACCTCAAGGGGTACAAGACCTTCCGCGACGCCCGCTTCGGCGCCAGCTTCGAGGGAACGACGCAGCTCGGGCTCGGCGTCAGGGCGCGGCTGCCGTTCCGGGTGCTCGAACTGGGCGACCGTCTCGTCATCGACGTGGCCCACACCTGGGCCGCCTCCCGCTGAGCCGCAACGACCGCCGGGTGCGGGGCGCGAAGCCGCCCCGCACCCGGCGCTTTGTGTCCGCGGCCCGGAAGGCGGCGACTACGGTGCGCCGCTGCGCCGGTGCCGCCTCGACCCCATGAGGGCGGCTGACGAGAGCGGGCCGGCGGGCTGTCCCCGTCGACTGTGAGATCGGCAACCGCCGAGGCGAGCACGGAATCAACCGGAGCCGCCCGGCGTTGGCAGGCGCATAACAGCGCATAACGGGACGACCGCGCCGTGGGCGTGTGTGATGCGGAACCAACCCTGCTCCGATTCGCGTGTGTTCTGCGACCGGGGGCAGATGCGGAAGGCAGGCGAGGCACAATCGGAGGACAGGGCCGCAACATGAGCACGATGAGTTACCCGAGTGGGGCGAGAAGGGGTGTGCGGTGAACCTGCTGGATGTGCTGTTGCTGCTCGCAGTGCTGGTTTTCTCCGTTTCGGGCTATCAACGCGGCCTCGTCGCGGGCTTCGTCTCGCTCGCCGGCTTCGTCGGCGGAGCCGTCATCGGTGTGTGGGCCCTGCCGTTCGTACTGCAGCGGGTCCAGACGGGCACGACGGAGGCCACGGTCGTGGCGCTGCTGACCGTGCTCGTACCGGCGGCGCTGGGGCAGGCCGTGGCCGCGCCGCTGGGGTGGCGGCTGCGTGAGGTGCTCAGCTGGACCCCTGTGCGATGGGCCGACGGCGCGGGGGGCGTGGCCGTCAACGCGATAGCCGTACTCGTCGTCGGATGGGTCGCGGCAAGCGCCCTGTCCGTGTCGCCCTCGCCCACGCTGAACCAGGCCATCCGCAACTCCGTCGTGCTCGGAACCGTCCAGGACCGCATGCCCGACCAGGCAGCCACCTGGTTCAACGACGCCACGGGAGCGCTCACGACGGCGGGCTTCCCGCCGGTCTTCAACCCCTTCGAGCACGAACCCGGCACCTCCGTCGCCAAGCCGTCCGGCGACTCCGTCACCCCCGCCGCGACCCAGGCCGCCAAGCGCAGCACCGTCAAGGTGGAGGGAGTCGCCGACGTCGACGGAAGCGCCCGCGGGCAGGAAGGCAGCGGCTTCGTCTACACGCAGCAGCGCGTGATGACCAACGCCCACGTCGTCGCCGGAGTCGAGGAGCCGACGGTCCGGGTGGGCGGCGTCGGACCGCGCTACGAGGCGAGGGTCGTCGAATTCGATCCGAACGCCGACGTCGCCGTCCTCGCAGTGCCCGGGCTGGAAGCACCCGCCCTGGACTTCGCGGGCAACGCCGAGCGCGGAACGCCCGGCGTGGTGGCCGGGTACCCGGAGAACGGCAGTCTCGATCTGCGTGCGGCCGCCGTCGCCCAGCGCGTGGAGGCGCGGGGCCAGGACATCTACGGCGACAACCTCAGCACCCGCGACATCTACGCCATACGGTCCACCGTCCGGCCCGGGAACTCCGGCGGCCCGCTGCTGTCCAAGGACGGGAAGGTCCTCGGGGTGATCTTCGCCCGCTCGACGACCGACAACGGCACCGGATACGCGCTCACCGCGGAACAGGTGCAGCAGCACGCGCGGAGCGGCGCCGCGGCCACCCGGGCCGTCGACACCGGCAACCGCTCGGCGCTGTGAGCCCCGCCGGGACGCCGGCGGGCGGCGCGGCGCGCAGCCGTGTGCTGATCCCCGAGCCCCTGCCCTCTCACAGCGGCTTGGAGTATCGCCATTCTGCGGCGGCCTGCTCATAGCCCAGGCTCCGGTTGAGCGCCAGCATCGGGGCGTTCGTGGCGTCGTTCCCGGTGAAGGCCCGCCTGCGGCCCGCGGAGCGGGAACGGCGCAGGGAGTCGAGCTTGGCCAGCCGCGCCAGGCCGCGCCCGCGGAACGCGCGCCGTGTTCCGGTCATACCCGACCAGTAGCGCTCACGCCCGTCCGTCTGCGCCACTGAGTACGAGGCGACTTCGCCGCCGACGAGAACGACGGAGGTGAGGCGGTGGTCGATGTCCGGGCGGTCCCGGTTCAGCCGCAGCCAGTCCTCGTACGGCACGAAACCGTGGCGCACATCGCCGGGTTCGTCAGCGGTGCACTCCAAGTCGGCCTCGTACAGCGGACGCAGGTCACCGGCGAAGTCGAGAGCCGTGCGGAGCTCCACGCCGGCGGGCAGCCGCTCCGGCGGTCCGGGGAGCCCGGCACGTGCGAGGTCGAGACCGAGGAAACAGGCGCGCCGCCCGCGCGTGTAGCCGCGGCGCTCCGCGAAGCCGGGTGAGCGGCCGTCGTCCGCCACCCACGTCCAGGCTCGCTCGGCCCCCACGGCGGACAGGTGACGTTCCGCCTCGGCCACGAGAGCCGCGCCCGCGCCAAGTCCCCGGCCGGCCGGGTGCACGGCCGTGTGCAGATACCCCTGCCGGGGCTCGACGCTGCCGATGAGCAGCCCCGTGTCGGCGCAGCCCACCACTCGTCCGCCGGCTTCCCTGGCGACCAGCCAGCGCGTACGACCTGCCGCGGGGGCGGACTCGGCCTCCCAGGCCACCGATTCGGCCGTGCACACCAGATAGGGGACGGCCGCACGTCTCACCTCGGCCACTGCATCCGCGTCGCGCGGGCGGAAGGGTTCCACGGTGACCTTCGGTGTCATGCCCCGGCACGCTACGCACCCGGGGGTGGCGCCGCTCCTGATTTTTCCGCCGCTGAGAGAGAATCGGCTCCGCATCCGATGCGCCGCCCTGACGGAAGAAAACCGCGAACACACCGGAGATCACGTGCCGTTGCAGATCACCATCGACCCTGCCGGGCCGGACGCCCCCTACGAGCAGCTCCGCGCCCAGATCGCCGGGCAGGTGCGCGGCGGGGATCTGCCGACCGGATACAAGCTGCCGACCGTGCGCGGTCTGGCCGGGGAACTCGGCCTCGCCGCCAACACCGTCGCCAAGGCCTACCGGGCGCTGGAGTCGGACGGAGTCATCGAGACCAGAGGGCGGCACGGCACCTTCGTGGCGGCGGCGGGTGACGCCGCGCAGAGGGAGGCGTCCGAGGCTGCGATGTCCTACGCCCAACGGGTGAACAGGCTGGGCCTGGACCGTGATGCGGCGCGTGCGGCGGTCGAGGACGCGCTGCGCGCCGTGTACGGGTGAGAGCCGGGCGCCGGGCGCCGGGCGCCGGGCGCCGGGAGCCGTGCACGTGCCCGGGCAGGGGCGGGACGTGAGGCAGTCCCCAACTCGGCACGCCTGATCAGCAGGCGTCCTCGGCAGGCGTGTTCAACAGGGTTGCGGCGCACGGGAGTTGTGCGGCACGGCGCCGCATCGTCCGTCCGCGGAGGGGGCGATGAGGTTATGTCAGCGTGCCCGTCCGGGTGAGCAGCCTCGTACGGGCCTCCATCAGCGCGAAGCCCAGCAGGTTCTGGCCGCGCCACTGCGAAGGGTCACGCACCCGCGCGTCGTCCGCGGCGAGTCCGATGCCCCACACCCGGTCCAGCGGGCTGGCCTCGACCAGTACACGGCTGTTGGTGCCCAGCAGGAATTCACGCAGCTCGCAGGGCTGCCCGAACTTCCGCAGACTGCCCTCGACCACGATGGCGAACCGCTCACGTTCCCACACGTCCTGGTCGAACCCCCGCACCGAGCGGCCCGCGGCCTTCGCCTGCCGGGGATCCCCGGCGGCCACCGCGCGCCGCTCCGCCTCCTCGTCCCCGAACAGGCGGGCCTTGCGGGCCATCATCCAGTGCTCCGCGGTGGCGTACTCGACGCCTTCCGCCTCGAAGGGCGAGGGCCACCACTGGCTCAGGCAGCCCTTGCCGACGGAGCCGTCCCGCCGTGGCCGATGGCCCCAGAAATAGAGGTACTTGAAGCGCTCGCCCCGCGCGGCGCGCTCGGCGAGTTCAGCGACGTTGTCGACCATGGCCCGATTCTGGCAGCGCCGGGGTGCCTCCCTCGACTCTTTATCAGGTCGACGGACGCCCGTTGTACGGACGCCCGTTGGTACGGAGGCCGGTGGTGCGGAGGCCGGTGGTACGGGCGCCGGTCGTGCCGGGGCCCGTACCACCGGGGGGGAGAGGGACGCCGTGCCCGCGCGGGACCTCCGGGCAGCCTCGCCTACAGGTACAGGCCCGAGCCTTCGCCGTCGTTCCGCATGGGCACCGACGCCGGGGAAGCGCCCTTGCGGAGCGCGAACAGCTCGGCCAGCGTGGCGCCTTCGCGGCCTACGCCCTCCTCCGTGCCGAGCCAGCCCACGGCCTCCTTGCGGGTGAGCGCGCCGACCTCGATGCGGGCCAGACAGCGCCCCGGCCGCACGACCGCGGGATGCAGCCGCTCCAGGTCCTCGTTCGTGGTCACGCCCACGAGCACGTTGCGGCCCTGACCCAGCAGACCGTCCGTCAGATTGAGCAGCCGTGAAAGCGCCTGGCCCGCCGCGTGCTTGGCCTCGCCGCGGATCAACTCGTCGCAGTCCTCCAGGAGAAGGAGCCGCCAGCGCTGTTCGTCGGAGTCGCTGTCGTCGGCGCCGATGGCGATGTCCATCAGATAACCGATGTTGTTGAACAGGTGCTCCGGGTCGAGGACGCAGTCCACCTGACACCAGTCGCGCCACGAACGGGCGAGCGTGCGCAGCGCGGAGGTCTTGCCCGTACCCGGCGGGCCGTGCAGCAGCAGAAGCCTTCCGGACACCTCGTCCGGGGTGATCTTCATCAGCCCGTCCATGGCATCGGCCACACGTGCCGTGTAGTTGGGACGCACCTCCTGCCACGTGCCCGCGGTGATGGCGCGCGTGGTCCGGCGCGGGCCACGCATCGGCGAGTGGTACCAGAAGCCCATGGAGACCTTGTCGGACTGCGGCTCCGGCTCGTCCTCCGCGTCTTGGACAGCCTCGTCGAGCCGCTTCTGGGCGAGTTCGCCGGTCACCGCCGTCACCGTGACGTCCGCCCCGTGCGTCCAGCGCGAGACCAGAACCGTCCAGCCCTCGCCTTCCGCGAGGACCGTGCTGCGGCCGTCGTCCTTCGCCTCGCGCAGCACCTTCGCGTCCGGGGGCAGCAGCGTGCGGCCCTTCTTGACGCGGTCGACGGAGTGACCCCGCGAGTAGGGCTGCTCCCCGTTGGTGAAACGGCCGAGGAAGAGGGCGTCGATGACGTCTGACGGCGAGTCCGTGTCATCGATGGTCAGGCAAGGAGCGATCGCCTGCTCGGGCCTGGTCGGGGAGGTCAGGGTCTCACTCCTGTCGGCGGCGGACGGCCGGCGGGGCTGTGCTGGCATGGCAGTCATGATCCGGCATGCCGGGCCCCGGCGCACGCACGTTTCCGCCCGTCCGTCCGGAAACAGGTGCGTATCACAAGGCGCCCCGTATGTTCGTCAACGCGCCTGTGGGGCAGGTGAATCCTGTGACCGGGATACACGGGTGGAGCAGTCGGGCGTTAGGGTTGCTGTGCCCGGGCCTCGTGCCCTCGTACGGGTGGGGAGTGTCATGGAACAGATAACGGTGAGCGGCAGGGCGCGAGTGCCCGCCATCAAATGCGGTACAGGTGCGACGAGTTCGCGCCTCGACCGGCATTTGGCTGTGCTCGCGGGCCCCGCCGTGCCGCAGGGTGAGACGGAAGAAGCGACTTCGCTCATGCGTGAGATCACCAAGCGTGATTCCGCGCGGAACCGGACCGCAGCCCGGAGCGCGCGCGTGTCGCTGTTCGCGCCGCTGCGCAAACTGCGCCGCACGCTCTTCGGCGGGCGCGGCTGAGTCTTCCGTAGGTCCCCTGGGCCTTGTCGGCCCGGGGAGACCCCATCCCTGGGCCTTGTCGGCCCGGGGAGACCCCATCCCTGGGCCTTGTCGGCCCGGGGAGACCCCCCACCCTGCGCCCCGGGGGCGGTGGCCGGTGATCCCGCCGCCGTCGCGCCGGCACGTTCGTGCGCAGCCCGAACGTCCCCTAAAGCAGTGCCAGTTGGCCGTCCGGACCCTCCTCGGGCACGTCGAGGACCGAGGCCGGCAGACGTGCGGACCGGGGCACCGGCAGCAGCCCGGCGCGCTCGAGCACGGCCCGTCCGGACTCCCCGCCGGAATCCAGCGCCCGCCCCAAGTCGCCCTGCTCCTCGCGCAGTTCCGCCAGCAGCGTCAAGACCGTGATGAGTTCGAGCAGTTCGGACGTCCACTCCTGCGGCCAGCTGCCGGGACGCACGGCAGCGAGCCTCCCCGCGGCCGCCGGCAGCGCCGCCCGGCGCGCGAACCAGGCCCCCAGCACCCGCGCCCCTCCCGCTTCGAACTCCCACGCCTCCCGCGCCACCGGCGCCACGCGTCCCTCCCCGATGTGCAGCGAGCGCTCCTCCCCGTCATGGACGAGCTCCTCCTCCGGCGGCGCCGCGGCGGGCAACGGAGCACGCACGTACGGGCGATGACCGCCCGGCAGCCGCGGACGGCCCTCGTTCGCCCCGCCCGCGCACCGTGCGCCCCGCGTGTGCAGCCACACGACCCGGCGGCCCAGCTCCACGCCGCGCCGCCACAGGTCCGGGTCCGTGGTCAGCGGCACCACACGCCCCCGCGGGCCGGGGCGCGCCGCGGCGGCGATCCAGGCGAGCACGTCCTCAGCGGTGACCGGCGCACCCAGCCGCCCGGAGAGGTGGTCAGTCAGACCCGGGAGGAGGTTGGGTTCACCGCCGCCGGGACGTCTGTACAGCGGACGGATGCGGCCCGAACGCCCCGCCGCCGCCTGCCCGTCGGGCAGCAGCGCGGTGAACGTGACGAGCGGGCCGGGATGCCGGTGGTCGTGGCCGGTCTCCACCAGATGCGTCTGACGGGCGTCGCTCACCCGCCACAGCTGCGGCCGCGCGGCGTCGATGAGCCGGTGGTCGGGAATGAGCCACTGCTGGTCGAAGGGCCCGTGCAGGAACCGCACCGGTTCCGGGCAGCCGCCCCGCTCCTGCGCCAGCGGCCCGCCGTGCGCGGGCACTCCGGGCAGCGGGGCCACCGAGCTGTGCAGTGTGCGGGAGCGGCTCGGGACGAACAGCGCGGCACGCTCCGCCTCGTCCTCGGTGCGCACCAGTGCGTTCCAACGCCGGCGCAGCGACGCGGCGTCGGGCGCGGACACCCATCCGCGGCCCGTGCGCAGCGGCGCGACGGACCAGGGCATCACCTCGTCGAGCAGGGGCGCGTCGAGTGCAGGTGCGTCCTTGGTGCCGGTTCCGTCGTCGCTCACCGCTCGATGCTACGAGGGGGTGCGCGCCGCCGTCAGGCGTGCCGGTGCCCCCTTGCTTCGTCCTTCCGGACGGCCGGTGTGCTGAGTGACCGGCGCGCCTCCCGACTTCCGAAGGCCGGCGGTGGGTGGTGCGGGTGAAGCTGCCGGTCCCGTGCCGGCCGGGGCGGCGTCCGGGGCGGAGATCGTCTGAAACGGAGGTCTCCGGCTGTGCCGCTCGTGGCGGGTTCCCGCGCTCCCGGCCGCGGTTGCGCGGATGGTGACCGGGGACGGGCCGAGGGTGAGCGTAATCGTGTCGTGGCTGAAGGAGATCGCTGTTCTTTGCGCCGGTGGAGCCGTCAGCCCTCGGCCCCCCGCATTCGCAGCTGGAGTGAGAGGTCCTCCGGAGCCGCGCCGGAGAGGCGATGCGGCTGCCTGCCCGTGCCCTATCCGTCGGGCGCGGCGGGCCCGGGGACACCGGACCCGAAACGGTTCCCGTCCTCGTCCGGTACAAAGGCGCGCAGCAGTCTCCGCTGCTCTGCAAGCTCCTCCTGCTGCCGCTGGATCACTGCGGTGAGCTCCTGCACCTCCTTGCGGGAAGCCGCCTCCCGCTCCGCGCTCGCGTCGGAGACACGCTCGATGAACCATGAGGCCAGGGAGGCGGACACTACGCCCAGTACGGCAATGCCGGCGATCATCAGCAGGACGGCGACCAGCCGTCCGGTGAGCGTCACCGGATATGCGTCCCCGTATCCGACCGTGGTCACGGTCGCGAAGGCCCACCAGATGGCGTCCGTGAAGCTGTCGATGTTGGCACCGTCGGTTCCGCGCTCGGCGTCCAGCACAGCCAGCGCTCCGCAGAGCATCAGCAGTCCCGCCGCTCCGCAGGCGTATGTGGTCACCTGGCCCCGGAGGCTCGCCTCGGCACGCCTGTGCAGCACGTTCAGCACCGTCAGCAGCCGCAACATCCTCAACGGCCGGAAGAACGGAAGCGCCACCGTCGCCAGGACGAAGAGGTTCGATTTGAAGTACGCCCAGCGGTTCTCCGCCCGTATGAGCCTGATCAGGTAGTCGAGTGCGAAGACGCACCAGGTCGTCCAGCTCGTCCAGGTGCAGGCAGTTCTCCAGCCCGGGCTGAGGCCGGGCTGGAGAATCGGCCAGGCGTATGCCGCGAGGAAGATCACCACCACGGCCATCAGCAGCAGATCCACCGTCGTGGAGGGCTGATGCTTCTGGCGCTCCCGGGGCGAGGCGGAGGACACCGCCGTCTGGGCGGGCGCCTGCTCCGGCGCCGTCGGGGAATCACTCACCATCTGCGGCACGATACAGACGGCCCACCAGGCCGCGAATCGCTGGTCGGGCGTCGATGAACAGGCGATCCGGCCTTCTCGTACTCACCGGTCGCCGATGTGGCTCGGGCATCCGGCCGGATGCGAAGCACCTGCGCGGCACCGGTTCGGTCAGCGTGCCGGCGACCGGGGTCGATGAACACACCTCAGTGCGCCTGGAGGGTCACCGAGAAGGAGAAGCGGTCCCCGCGGTAGTGGATCAGCGCCACGTCGACGACCTGCCCGTCCTCGTCGTACGTCACGCCCGTGTAGTGCAGGATCGGGCTGAGCAGCGGCACGTCCAGCAGCTTCGCGGTCGCCGGGTCGGCCAGCCGTGCCTCCACGGTGTCGGTGATCCGGCTGATCCGGACGCCGGCCCTGTCCCGCAGGACCTTCGTCATCGGCCAGCCGCGCTCCAGGTCGGCGGGGTCGATGCGTGGTGCGACGCGTGGATGGATGTGGTTCTCCGCCCAGTTGGTCGCCTCGCCGCTCTCCGGGTCACGGCGCAGCCGCCGGAAGACCGTCGTCTCCGCCACGCCCGGGAAGTGCTCGGCCAGTTCGGACGGTACGGGCGCTGCGCCCTGGTCCAGCAGCGTCGTGAGGTCGCCCGACTGCTGGGCGACGATGGTGTCGACCGAGCCCAGCAGCCGCACCGGCCTCGTCCGGCAGGCGTCGGGCTCGATGAAGGTGCCGCGCCGCCGGTGCCGGGAGATCAGCCCCTCCGCCTCCAGCTCCTTCAGTGCCTGCCGCATGGTCAGCACGCTCACCCCGTAGTGCTGGGCGAGGCGTTCCTCGGTCGGCAGGCGCAGCGGCGCCTGCGGGGTGCGGCCGAGTATCGAGGCACGCAGGGACTGCGAGACCTGGTACCAGAGCGGCAGCTTGCGGTTGAGCTCCAGCGAGTCGGGAGCGAAGACGGACACGGACGCACCCCCTACGGGCGGAAATTGCGCTGGAGACCCTGCCACACGTCGTCGTAGCCGGACTGCAGGTGGTCGGCCTCGATCGCCTGTGAGGTGGGGATCACCGGCCAGCGCGTTTCGAACATGAAGGCCAGACCGTCGTCGATCTTCTGCGGCTTCAGCTCGGCGGAGCTCGCACGTTCGAAGGTCTCCCGGTCCGGTCCGTGCGCCGACATCATGTTGTGCAGTGAGCCGCCGCCCGGGACGAAGCCTTCCGCCTTCGCGTCGTAGGCGCCCTCGATCAGGCCCATGTACTCGCTCATGACGTTCCGGTGGAAGTAGGGCGGGCGGAAGGTGTCCTCGCCCACCAGCCAGCGCGGCGCGAAGACGACGAAGTCCACGCCGGCCAGTCCCGGAGTGTCGGACGGCGAGGTGAGGACCGTGAAGATCGACGGGTCCGGGTGGTCGTAGCTGATGGTGCCCATCACGTTGAAGCGGCGCAGGTCGTAGACGTACGGAACGTGGTTGCCGTGCCAGGCGACGACGTCCAGCGGCGAGTGGTCGTACCGGGCGGCCCACAGGTTTCCGCAGAACTTGTTGACCACCTCCACGGGCCGCTCCGTATCGGCGTCGTCCTCGTACGCGGCGACGGGCGCCAGGAAGTCCCGTGGATTCGCCAGGCCGTTGGCGCCGATCGGGCCCAACTCCGGCAGCTCGAAGGGCTGTCCGTAGTTCTCGCAGACGTAGCCGCGCGCCGTCCCGTCCAGCAGCACGACGCGGAAGCGCACCCCGCGCGGGATCAGTGCGATGTGCCCGGGGTCCGCCCGCAGCAGCCCGAACTCGGTGTGCAGCAGCAGTCCGCCGCGCTCGGGGACGATCAGCAGTTCACCGTCCGAGTCGCAGAAGACGCGGTCGGTCATCGAGGTGTCGGCGGCATAGAGGTGGACCGCCATGCCGGTGCGCTGCGCCGCGTCGCCGTTGCCGCCGAGCGTCCACAGCCCGGCGACGAAGTCCGTGCCCTGCGGAGGGTCCGGCAGCGGGTTCCAGCGCATCCGGTTCGGGTCGGGTCGGGTCTCGGTGAACGGGGCGGAGCGCAGGCCGCCGTTGGCGGTGCGCCGGAAGCGGGGGTGCGCGGCCGAGGGACGGATGCGGTAGAGCCAGGAGCGGCGGTTCCGCGCGCGCGGCTCCGTGAAGGCCGTGCCGCTCAGCTGCTCCGCGTACAGGCCGAGCGGTGCGCGCTGGGGTGCGTTGCGGCCCACGGGCAGGGCTCCGGGCACTGCTTCGCTGCTGTGCTCGTTGCCGAAGCCGGAAAGGTGGCCCAGCCCTTCCGCCGTCTTGCGTGCCTGCTCCTGGCCTGCCGTACCGCCGGTGGCGCCGGTGCCGAGGGTCATCGGTTGCTCCTGCCGCTCATGGTTCCCCCTGAATTCCTGTACTTGACCATAGGAATGCGGAGTGCCGGCGTCAATGAGGCGTGAGCGGCGGTGAGTCCGGCACGGGCCCAAGGGCGGGTCAGCCGCCGGCACGCGGCGGTGCCGGCTGCTGGTGCGGCACGCGGGCCGGCTCCGGGCCGCAAATCCGGTCACGTTCACCGCTCCCGCGGGCGAAGTTGCGCCCGCAGGGCCTACAGTTCGTGGCACCGAGTGACAGCAGCACGGTCCGAGGGAGCGCGATGACCGCGACCGGTACGCCCGAGACGCCCGCCGAAGACACCCGCACCGCAGTCGGCACCCGTGCGGAGGCCGGCACCGGCCTCCGCATCTGTCCGCTGTGTGAGGCGACGTGCGGCCTGACCGTCACCGTCGAGGACGGACGCATCACCAGGGCACGGGGTGACCGCGACGACGTCTTCAGCCGCGGATTCGTCTGTCCGAAAGGCGCGTCGTTCGGCGAACTCGACGCCGACCCCGACCGGTTGACGCGTCCGCTCGTGCGCGACCGCGACGGCGAGCTGAAGGAGACGGGCTGGGACGAGGCGTTCGCCGCCGTGGCTGCCGGGCTCGCCCCCGTACTCGCCGGCGGCGAGGCCGACGCCGTCGCCGTCTACCTCGGCAACCCCAACGTGCACACCATGGCGGGCGGCCTCTACCCCGCGCAGCTCCTGGGAGCGCTGCGCACCCGGAACTTCTACTCCGCCAGCACTCTCGACCAGATGCCCAAGCATGTCTCCTGCGGGCTGCTGTACGGCGATCCGCAGGCCATACCCGTCCCCGACGTCGACCGCACCGACCACCTGCTGGTCCTGGGCGCCAACCCCGTCGAGTCCAACGGATCCCTCGCCACCGTCCCCGACTTCCCGGGCAGGCTGAAGCGGCTGCGCAGGCGCGGAGGACGCCTCACCGTCGTCGATCCGCGCCGCACACGCACGGCGAAGCTCGCCGACCGGCACGTGCCGATCCGTCCCGGCAGCGACGCGCTGCTGCTCATGGCGATGGTGCAGGTGCTCTTCGACGAGGACCTCGCCGACACCGGCGAACTCGGCCCGCACCTCAGCGGCGTCGACGAAGTGCGGGAGCTGGCACGGGAGTTCACACCGGAAGCGGTCGAGGGCGCCTGCGACGTGCCGGCCGACGACATCCGCACCCTCGCCCGCGAGCTGGCGGCCGCCCCGAGCGCCGCCGTGTACGGCCGCGTCGGCTCCTCCACCGTCGAGTTCGGAACCCTCACCAACTGGCTCGTCGACGTACTCAGCGCGCTGACCGGCAACCTCGACCGGCCCGGCGGCTCCATGTTCCCCCTCTCCGCCACCGCACGGCCCCCGCGCCGGGCCGGCACCCCCGGAAAGGGATTCGCCCTGGGCCGCTGGCACAGCAGGGTCTCCTCGCACCCGGAGGCCAAGTCGGAGCTTCCCGTCGTGGCCCTCGCGGAGGAGATCACGACGCCGGGCAAGGGCCGGGTACGTGCGCTGATCACCCTCGCCGGCAACCCGGTGCTCTCCGCACCCGACGGCGAAGGGCTGGAGAAGGCCCTGGCGGAGCTGGACTTCATGGTCAGCGTCGACCCGTACCTGAACGAGACCACCCGCCACGCCGACGTCGTGCTGCCTCCCGCCAGGCCCAGCCGCGCCGCGCACTTCGACTTCGCCTTCAACGCGCTGCCCGTACGCAACCAGGTCCGCTACACGCGCGCCGTCGTCGAACCGGACGGGGACGAGCGGGGCGAGGCCGAGATCATGGCGCGGCTGCTGCTCTGCATCGCCGGGAACCCCGACGCCCCCGCCCGGACGGTCGACGAGAACGTCATCGCCCGCTCCCTGAACAGGGCGGTCGCCGACCCGCACTCACCCGTGCACGGCAAGGACCCGGAACATCTCTCGCAGCAGCTGACCGGGCGGGACGGCGTCGAGCGGCGCCTGGACATGATGCTGCGGCTCGGCCCGTACGGAGAGGGCTTCGGCGCGGACCCCGAAGGGCTCAGCCTGGACAAGCTCCTCGCCCACCCGCACGGCATCGACCTGGGGCCCCTGCGTCCGCGGCTCGCGGAGGTGCTGCGCACCCGTTCCGGCACCGTGGAACTGTGCCCCGGGCCGATCCGCGAGGATGTGCCGCGGCTGCGGGAGGCGTTGCGGCGGCGCTCCACGGGGGATGCCCTCGTCCTCGTCGGACGGCGCCATCTGCGCTCCAACAACAGCTGGATGCACAACGTGCCGGCGCTGCGCGGGGGCTCGAACCGCTGCACCCTCCAGATCCACCCCGACGACGCCGCACGCCTCGGCCTCGCCGACGGCGCCGATGCCCGGGTGACCGGCGCCGGGGGAGAACTGACAGTGCCGGTCGAGGTGACCGACGCCGTACGCACGGGAGTCGTCAGCGTGCCGCACGGCTGGGGCCACGACCGCCCGGGCACGCGGATGCGGGTCGCCGCCGACGACCCCGGCGTCAACGTCAACCAGCTCCTCGACGGAACGCTGCTGGACCCGCTCTCCGGCACCGCAGTCCTCAACGGCTTCCCGGTGCGGGTGGCTCCGGCCGCCGCTCCGGGCGGCCCCGCCGCGCCCGCCGTCCCGGTCGCCGCGCCGGGCGCCGGGTGACCTCGGGAGTCCCGCCGGCGCCGGGGGCGACACCGTCCCCGTCCTCGTCGTCGCAGGACGGGGGCGGGGCGCCGCACCGCTGGCTGCTCCGCCTCGTCGTCTCCTTCGCCTTCCTCCAGGGCGCGGTGAGCATGGCCAGGCCCGCCGTCTCCTACCACGCGCTGGAACTCGGAGCCGGTGCGCGGGCCGTCGGCGTCGTGACGGCCGCGTTCGCGCTGCTGCCGCTGGTGGTCGCCGTACCGCTGGGCAGGCGCACCGACCGGCAGCGGTGCGGGCCGCTGCTGCCGGCCGGCGTCGCTCTCGTCGCCGCGGGCTGTGCACTGGCCGGCACGGCGCCCTCCCTCGTGCTGCTCGCCGCGTGGAGCGCACTGCTGGGCCTCGGGCACCTGGTGTTCATGATCGGGGCGCAGTCGCTGGTGGCGCGGCAGAGCGGCGCCGACCGGCATGACCGCAATTTCGGCCACTTCACCATCGGCGGCTCGGCGGGCCAGCTGACCGGTCCCGTGCTCTCCGGCTGGCTCGTGGGCGGTGCGGGCGCCGGCGGGCCCGGGAGCGGTGAACACGCAAGCGCCGTCGCCCTGTTCGGATCCTGCGCGCTGGCGTTCTGCTCGTACGCGACGCTGTGGCGCCTCGAGGGCCGGGCGCCGGAGCGGCGTCAGCGGGACGGTGCCGAGACGGACGGGCCGCCGCCCCTGCCGGTCCCCGTGGCGCGCATTCTGCGCTCGCGCGGGGTTCCGGCGGGGATCTTCGCCTCCCTCGCGGTGCTCTCCACGACCGACGTACTCACGGCCTACCTGCCTGTCGTCGGCGAGGAGCGGGGGATCGCACCCGGCGTGGTGGGTCTGCTGCTCAGTCTGCGTGCCGCGGCGTCCGTGCTCTCACGTGCCTGGCTGACGAGGATGACGGCGCGGCTGGGCAGGCAGCCGCTCCTCGTGGTGAGCTGTTCCGTCGCGGGCCTGTTGTGCGTCCTGCTGGCCGTACCCCTCCCGTTGTGGACGCTGGTGCTCGCGATGGTCGTTCTCGGGTTCTGCCTCGGCGTCGGCCAGCCGCTGACCATGACCACGGTCGTGCAGGCGGCGCCCGGCAGGGCACGGTCCACGGCGCTCGCGCTGCGACTGACGGGCAACCGGCTCGGCCAGGTCGCCGCTCCCGCCGCCGCCGGACTGGTCGCGGGAGCGGCAGGAGCGGCGGCGCCGTTCGTGCTCCTGGGTGCGCTGCTGCTGGGGGCGTCGGCCACGGCCGCGCCCTGGCGCGCCGGCCGGCGGGACACGGCGGGCGAAGCCTGCGGGGCCGGCGGTGCGGGGAGTTCGGGGAGCGCGGGGAACGCCGAAGGCGGCGCTGCCGATGGTGCTACCGGGGGTCGTGAGCAACCGGCCGGGCCGACGGAAGCGGCCGGAGCAGCACCGGAGGCCGGAGCAGTCCCGGAGGCCGGAGCGGGCGGGGCGGGGGGAGGGGACGCGGTAGCCGCGGGCAGGCGTGGCCGCGGGCACGCCTGCCCGCGGGTGACTCACGGCACCCGCCGCTGTACTGACACCCCAAACTAGCGGCGCTAGTTTGGGTCCATGCAGGCACACGACGGTATGTACACCGACGGCGCGTGGCGCCCCGCGATATCCCCGGAGAAGCTCGAGGTCGTCAACCCCGCCGACGGCAGCACGATCGCCACGGTCCCGGCGGGCGGCGAGGAGGACGTGTCCGCCGCGGTACGGGCGGCACGTGCGGCCTTCCCCGGCTGGGCCGCGACACCGCCCGCCGAACGCGCGGCGCTGCTGGGCGCGTTGCACGACGCCCTGGAGGCCCGGCGCGAGGAGATCGCCGAGACCGTCACCGCGGAGCTGGGCTCGCCGCTGGCCTTCTCCAAGGCCGTCCACGCCGCCGTACCGGTCGCCGTCTGCGGCAGTTACGCGAAGCTGGCGGCCGAGTACCCCTTCGAGGAGCAGGTCGGCAACTCCCGTGTCTTCCACGAGCCGGTGGGCGTCGTCGGTGCGATCACACCGTGGAACTATCCGCTGCACCAGATCGTCGCCAAGGCCGCCCCCGCCTTCGCCGCAGGGTGCACCGTGGTGCTCAAGCCGGCGGAGGACACGCCGCTGGTGGCGCAGCTGTTCGCCGAGGCGGTGCACGAAGTGGGCCTGCCCGCGGGCGTGTTCAACCTCGTCACGGGCCTCGGCCCCGTCGCGGGGCAGGCGCTCGCCGGGCACGAGGGCGTGGACCTGGTGTCCTTCACCGGCTCGACGGCCGTGGGCCGGCGGATCGGCGCCGCGGCGGGCGGCTCGGTCAAGCGCGTCGCCCTGGAGCTGGGCGGCAAGTCCGCCAACGTCATCCTGCCGGGCGCGGACCTGACCAAGGCCGTCAAGAAGGGCGTCGCCAACGTCATGGCCAACTCCGGCCAGACGTGCAGTGCCTGGACGCGCATGCTCGTCGACGCGGAACACTACGACGAGGCCGTGCGCCTCGCCGCCGAGGCCGTCGAGAAGTACCTCCCGGGCGACCCGAAGGACGAGACGACACGCATCGGGCCGGTCGTCAACGCCAAGCAGCACGCACGCGTGACCGGCTTCATCGCGAAGGGCGTCGAGGAAGGGGCCACCCTCGCGGCGGGAGGCCCCGACGCACCCGAGGGGTACGAGGGCGGTTGCTACGTGCGCCCGACCATCCTGTCCGACGTGACTCCGGAGATG
Organism: Streptomyces sp. WMMB 322; assembly: GCF_900090145.1. Taxonomy (GTDB): domain Bacteria; phylum Actinomycetota; class Actinomycetes; order Streptomycetales; family Streptomycetaceae; genus Streptomyces. The sequence continues at coordinate 72,312 of NZ_FMHI01000018.1, read as the reverse complement.
ACCGTCGCGCAGGAGGAGATCTTCGGCCCGGTCCTGTCGATCCTGAAGTACGAGGATGTCGACGACGCCGTCCGCATCGCCAACGACAGCGTCTACGGACTCGCCGGAGCCGTATGGGCGGAGGACGAGGACGAGGCTGTCGCCTTCGCCCGCCGGCTGGAGACCGGTCAGGTCGACATCAACGGCGGTCGCTTCAACCCCCTTGCACCGTTCGGGGGTTACAAGCAGTCCGGTGTCGGCAGGGAGCTGGGCCGGCACGGGCTGGGCGAGTACCTCCACACCAAGTCCCTCCAGTTCTGAGGGAGTCCGGCTGCCGGAGCTGCCGGTGCGCGCCGGCAGGGGCCTCGGCACCCCGGCCGGCGCCCTGCCGTCCGGACCCGGCTCCGTCCCCCGGCCCGTCCATGCTTCAAGCACCCGGCGCCGCCCGGGATTCACGCACCCGAACCGAGCCCGCACACCCACCCGCCAGGAGCCCGACATGGTCCGCGCCGCCGTACTCTCCGCCGTCGGAACGCCGCTCGAAGTCACCGACATCGATCTGCCAGAGCCGGGACCGGGCCAGGTCCGGGTGCGTCTGGCCGCAGCGGGCGTGTGCCACTCCGACCTGTCGCTGTCCAACGGCACGCTGCGACAGCCCGTACCGGCCGTGCTCGGTCACGAGGGCGCGGGCACGGTCGTCTCCGTCGGCGAAGGAGTGGAAGGGCACGCCCCCGGAGACCGGGTCGTCCTCAACTGGGCGCCCTCCTGCGGTGACTGCCACTTCTGCGCAACGCTCGCCGAACCGTGGCTGTGCGTGAACGCCAACGCCGCAACGACCGTCCCGTACGCACGCACCAAGGCCGGCGAGGAGCTCTACCCCGGGCTCTCCTCCGCGGTCTTCGCCGAGGAGACCGTGGTCTCGTCCCGCTCGGTGCTGCCGCTGCCCGAGGGCGTGCCGCTGGACGAGGCCGCGCTGCTGGGCTGCGCGGCGCTGACGGGGTACGGCGCCGTGCACCACAGCGCGCGGGTGCGCGCCGGGGAGTCCGTTGCCGTCTTCGGCGCTGGCGGTGTCGGGCTGGCCGCGATCCAGTCGGCGCGGCTGGCCGGGGCCGGGGCCGTGGTGGCCGTCGATGTCTCCCCGGAGAAGGAGGAGTTGGCGCGGAGGGCCGGCGCGAGCGAGTTCCTCCTCGCCTCGGAGAGGACCGCCAAGGAGATCCGGAAGCTCACCGGGGGCCATGGAGCGGACGTTGCCGTCGAGTGCGTCGGGCGGGCCGAGACCATCCGTACCGCCTGGAACTCCACGCGGCGTGGCGGCCGTACGAGCGTGGTCGGCATCGGAGGCAAGGAAGAGCAGGTGCATCTCTCGGCGTTGGAGATCTTCCACTTCGCCCGCACCCTGACCGGCTGCGTCTACGGTAACTGCGACCCGGCCCGGGATCTGCCCGCGCTGGCGGAGCACGTACGTCAAGGGCGCCTGGATCTGGGGGCGTTGGTGACCGACCGGATCGGTCTGGAGGGCATTCCCGCGGCCTTCGACGCGATGCTCGCCGGGCGCGGCGGGCGTGCGCTGGTGGTCTTCGACGGTCGGTCCCACCCTTCCTGACCCGCTGCGTGTGCCGCCGGAGGCGCTTCGGGTTCGGTTCGAAGACGGCTGCCGGCAGCCGCACACGGCTCCGCGCCGGGTGAACGCCCCGGCCCGAGAAGCAGTTTCGACTCGGGACACGGGAGCACGGCCATGGCCGGCGATGGCAGCGATCACAGCGATCACGCATTGTGAAAGCGCTGGTCACGCCCTCATGCTCGACACGTGTTCGACATACTGCTGGTTGTGCTGGCCGGAATTGCCGCCGGAGCGCTGAACGCCGTCGGTGGCGGCGGCACGTTCGTGGCGCTGCCCGCTCTCGTCGCCTTCGGCCTGTCGCCGGTGACGGCGAACGCGCTGTCGCGGATCGCCCTCGTACCCGGAGCCGTGGCCGGAGCCTGGGTGTGCCGCCGCGAACTCGCCCCCGTCGGGCCCACATCCATGAAAGAGCTGACGACGGTCAGCGTCGTCGGCGGTGGAGCCGGTGCCTGCCTGCTGCTCGTGCTGCCCGCCTCGTCGTTCGACGCCGCAGCGCCGTGGCTGCTCGCCTTCGCCACGGTGGTCCTCGCCTTCGGGCGGCGCTTCTCGCAGGCGCTGAGCAAGGCACTGGGCCGCTCGGTCGCCCTCAGCTCCCGTGCCCTGCTGGTCGGGCAGTTCTTCATCGCGGTGTACGGGGGCTACTTCGGTGGCGCCGTCGGCGTGATGATGCTGGCCCTGTGGGGAATCGGTGCCGGCCTCGACTCCGCGGCCGGCAATCCGATGCGGATCGTGCAGCTCGCGGCCGTCTTCGCCAGCGCGACGGTGTTGTTCCTCGTCGCTTCCGACGCGCTGAGCGCCCCGCTGCTGCTCGGCGCGATGCTGGTGGGTGCCGTGGCCGGCGGCTTCGCAGGCGGCCGTCTCGCCCGCCGCCTCCCCGCCCCGCTGCTGCGGGGAATCCTGCTGACCACTGCGGTGACGACGACCGCTTTGTACTTCCTGCGCGGCTGAGGGCCCCGGCCCCCGGCCCGTCGCCCGCCGGGTACCGGAGTGCTCGGACCCACCGGCCGGTCAGCCGGGGAAGCGCGGTGCCAGCCCGTCCACGATCGCGCGCAGGCCCGTCTCGAACGCCCCGTCGTCGACCTGCTGTTGGTGCCTGGCCAGCAGATGGGCCTGGTCCAGGTGCGGGTAGTCGCCCTCGTACAGCGAGGCGTCGCCGACGAAGCCGCGGGCGAACGAACCGAGCGCCGACCCGGCGACGAAGTAGCGCATGAGGGCGCCGATGTGGGTGGCCTGGGCATTGCTCCAGCCGGCCGCGGTCATCGCGCCGAAGACCGCGTCGGCCATCCGCAGCTGGCTCGGCCGCCTGCCCGGGCCCTGCGCCAGGAACGGCACGATGTTGGGGTGCGCGTTGAGAGCCGCGCGGTAGGAGCGCGCCCACTCCACCAGGGCCTGCCGCCAGTCCGTGCCGTCGGTGAACATCGACACCTCGACCTGTGCGCACACCATGTCGGCGGCGGCGTCGAGGATCTCGTCCTTGTTGCGGAAGTGGTTGTACAACGACGGTCCGCTCACGCCCAGTTCGGCTGCGAGCCGCCGGGTGGAGACGGCCTGGAGGCCTTCCGCGTCCACGAGCGCCAGCGCGCACGCGACGATCCTCTCGCGGCTCAGCAGCGGCTTGGACGGTCTGGCCATGCGGTGAATGGTAGAGCGACCACGACGCGGAGCCGGCCCCGGCCGCTTCCGGCGCCGCCTGTCACGGGCGGAGCGCGACGTGCCGCGCCCTCCGCAGCCGGCAGCGGGACGCAGCGCGCCCGGCGGCGGGCGCGCACCGGCGCCACAGCGACGCGGTCCGGACCCGGCCCCGAAGCGGCACCTTCCGCACGGCCCGCCACGGGCCCCGCCGACCGGCCCGCACACCCGTCGCTAAGCATGTGCTCAGCCGCCCGTGTAGGGTGTTCGACCGGTCGACGGGAAGGGCACAGGCAATGGCATCGGAGGCGGAACGGGTCGCGGCTGCCGACGAATCCTTCGAGGGTGTCTCCCCGGACGCCGCCCGGCGGCTGCTGCTGGGCGCGGTGGAAGCGTTCGCGGAGCGCGGTTTCCACGCCACCACGACCCGCGACATCGCCGGACGTGCGGGGATGAGCCCCGCCGCGCTCTACATCCACTACAAGACCAAGGAAGAGCTGCTCTTCCAGATCAGCAAGGTCGGGCACGAGCGTTCCGTGAGCGTGCTCGCCGAGGCCGCGGAGGCCGGCGGCAGCGACGCCGAGCGGCTGGCCCGCGCCGTGCGGGCCTTCGTGCGCTGGCACGCCGAACACCACACCACCGGACGCGTCGTGCAGTACGAACTGGCGGCGCTCGGCGCGGAGCACTACGAGGAGATCGTGGCTCTGCGCCGCCGCAGCGAGGAGATCCTCCGCGGAGTGCTGGAGAGCGGGGACGCCTCGGGCGAGTTCGAGATCGCCGACATCCGCGGCACTACGCTCGCGGTGATGTCGCTGTGCATCGACGTGGCCCGCTGGTACAGCCCGTCGGGCCGCAGGACACCGGACGAGATCGGCACGCTCTACGCCGACCTCGTCCTGCGCATGGTCGCCCCGCAGGGCGACGCCCGGGTGCCGTGACGGGGGAACGCCGCCGGCGGCGGGGGCTCTACCAGTAGTAGCGGCTGAGGGTCTCCGCCACGCACACCGGCTTGTCGCCGCCTTCCCGCTCGACCGTCACCTTGGCGGCGACCTGCACTCCGCCGCCCGCATCACTGACGTCGACGAGCTCCGCGCGTGCGCGCACCCGCGATCCGACCGGCACCGGCGCGGGGAAACGGACCTTGTTCACGCCGTAGTTGACGCCCATACGGACACCCTCGACCCGCATGATCTGCGGTACGAGGTCGGGAAGCAGGGAGAGGGTCAGATAGCCGTGGGCGATGGTCGTCCCGAACGGGCCGTCCTTCGCGCGGGCCGGGTCGACGTGGATCCACTGGTGGTCGCCCGTCGCGTCGGCGAAAAGGTCGATCCGCTTCTGGTCGATCGTCAGCCAGTCGCTGAAGCCGAGTTCCTGGCCGACCGCGCCCACCAGTTCGTCGGTCGAGGTGAAGACCCGGGGCTCCGCCATCCGTACAACCTCCGCATGCGTCTCACGCGCCGCCCGATGCTAAGCGCTCGCTCAGCATGCTGGGGCGCTATCTCGCGTGTCAACGTCCGCGGGGTGCGGGAGGTCCGTGCGGTGCCGTCAGCCGCGGGAAGCGGCCATCGGGCCGATTCCGGTGCGCAGTCCCCGTCCCCGTCCGGCAAGGCGGATGACGTCCTTGCCGACGTCCTTGTCCATGGCGGCGATCATCCGGCGCAGCACGTCCGCCAGTCGGGGCGTGGGCGGTGTGGAGGGGTCACAGGGGAGCAGCGACCTGCCGCCCCACGTCAGCCGATGCCATTCGTCGTGCTGCGCCGGTTGTCTGATGCCGTGCCGCTTCTCGGCTCTGCGCCTCCTGGCGACCTGCGACTCGTACTCCAGCCACACGGTCCGCGCCTCCTCGAGCTCTTCGAGGGCGGCGACGAGCAGCTCCGGGTCGGGTTCACGGTCGTCCGGGCCGAAACCGGCGCGGGCGCACAGGTGTTGCCACGTCGCGCGGTGCCCGTACGGGGCGAAGCGCTCAAGGCATTTGCGCAGCGCCTGCCGACGCTGGGAGGGCGCCCTGTCAGGGTCGCGGACCTGCTCTGCGAGGGCTCTGAAACCGGCCAATCATCCCACCTCCGACGGACTGGACCCGACTCGTCGGCGTTATGACGTAAGTGCCGCGCAATCGGATCCCCCCGTTGCGAAGTCATTTTTTCTGCTTGTCCGGGCCTTCTGTCCCCCGTCTTCCCGGGCCCGGCAGCTACCCCGCGAAGGTCCGGGCACTCTCCTCCGAGAGGAATTCTCACCTTGTTCTCATGACTTCTCACAGGACGCCCATCACTCGTGAAGACATGGAAACGAGTGGTTCCGCATATGGCTCCGCCGTGCACGGCGCGGACGGAACGTGCTCGGGCCGTACCGGGGCGCGGCCCTCCGGACAGGCCAACTCGGCCCGCAGCAGGCGGAGTCGGCCGTGCGGGGACGCGCGCCGTTCGCCTTTCCGGCGCACGGGGGAAGAACGACCGCCGTAGGGTGGAACAGGGAATCCACCGGGCAGACGGGAAGACGATCAGCATGGCCGACGAGAAGCCGGAGCCGGACCTTCCGCCGAAGATCGACACATCCGTGCCGCATTCCGCGCGGATCTGGAACTACTGGCTCGGCGGCAAGGACAACTATCCGGTGGACGCCGAGGCCGGCGACGAGTTCGCGCGCACATTCCCCGGAATCGTCGACGCGGCACGCGGATCCCGGTACTTCCTCGCCCGCGCGGTGCGTCATCTCGCCGGACGGATCGGCGTCCGCCAGTTCCTCGACGTGGGCACCGGCCTGCCCACGGTGGACAACACCCACGAGATCGCCCAGTCCGTCGCGCCGAGTTCGCGCATCGTCTACGTCGACAACGACCCCCTGGTGCTTGTGCACGCGCAGGCGCTGCTGACCTCCACGCCCGAGGGCGCCACCGCCTACATCGACGCCGACGTGCGCGAGCCGGACACGATCCTCGAGGCCGCGTCGGGAACGCTGGACTTCGAACAGCCCGTCGGGCTCATGATGCTGGGAATCATGGGCCACATCGACGACGACGAGCTCGCCCGGTCGCTCGTGCGACGGCTGCTGGACGCCCTGCCCCCGGGCAGCTACCTCACCTTGAGCGACGGCACCGACGTCAGTGCCGCCCGCCAGGCGGCCCACGAGAAGTACAACAACAGCGGCGCCGTTCCCTACCACCTGCGCAGCCCCGAGGAGTTGGGCCGCTTCTTCGACGGACTCGAACTGCTCGAACCGGGGCTCGTTCCCGTCACCCAGTGGCGGCCCGACCACACCCCGTTCCCGGTGACTCCCGTCACCACCTACGGAGGGGTCGGCCTCAAGCCCTGACGGCCCGGCCCGTGACGCCCCGGCGAAGGACGCTGGTCAGCGTGTGACCGGACGGCGCCGGCCGCGGCTCTCAGCGCCGGCTTCCCCGCGTTTCCCCCTGCCCGGGCCCGGACCTCCCTCTTCCCCCGGGCATACCGACTGGTTAGTCTGCCGCCGCAGGGAGAGCCGACGCGAGAGTGCGAAGGGGAGTTGCGGGGATGGAGTCTTTGCGCGACAGCACAGTGGTCGTCACCGGCGGGGGCGGCGGTATCGGAGCGGCCCTGGCCCGCCGGTTCGCCGCCGAGGGCGCCCGGGTCGCGGTCAACGACCTCGATGAGGCCAAGGCGGCGGCGGTCGCGGAAGAGATCGGCGCAGTCGCCGTTCCCGGCGACGCCTCCACGATCGTGCCGGCCGCCCGTGAAGCGCTCGGCGGCACCGTCGACACCTTCTGCGCCAACGCCGGGATCGCACCGCACGGCGGTCAGGAGGCGGACGAAGCGCTCTGGGAGAGCGCCTGGGACGTCAACGTGATGGCGCACGTGCGGGCGGCACGCGAACTGGTGCCCGGCTGGCTGGAGCGGGGCCGTGGCCGGTTCGTGGCGACCGTCTCCGCGGCGGGGCTGCTCACCATGCTCGGCTCCGCCCCGTACAGCGTGACCAAGCACGCGGCTCTGTCCTTCGCCGAGTGGCTGGCGGTCACCTACAAGCACCGCGGCATCGACGTGCACGCCGTGTGCCCCCAGGGCGTACGCACCGACATGCTGGCCGGCACCGGCGCCGCGGGCGAACTGGTGCTCGCCGAGACCGCCATCGAGCCGGAGGCCGTCGCCGACTCCCTCTTCGAGGCGATGCGGGCGGGGCGCTTCCTCGTGCTGCCGCACCCGGAGACGGCGGACTTCTACACGGCCCGGGCGAGCGACCCCGACCACTGGCTGGGCGGCATGAACAAGATGCAGCGCAAGCTCGAGGGGATCCTCGGACGGGAGGCGCTCCTCGACCAGAAGGCGCAGGGACGGACCACCGGGGGAGCGGCGGGAGCCGGCGGGTCCGACCGCTCGCAGGGGGCGGCACGTTGACCGTGACGTACGAGGACAAGCCGTGGCTGAATCAGCTCAACGAGGTGCAGCGTGCCCCGGTCCAGCCGCCGGAGACCATGCTGCACGCGTTCCGCGACGCAGTGCGCACCGTCCCCGGCCGCACCGCCCTCGCCTACTTCGACGGACGCCTCACCTACCGCGAGGCCGACACGCTGTCCGACGGCATAGCCGCGCACCTCGCCGCCCGCGGCTTCGAACGCGGGGACCGGCTGGCGCTGATGCTGCAGAACAGTCCGCACTTCGTGCTCGCGCTGCTCGGCGCGTGGAAGGCCGGAGCAGTGGTGGTGCCCGTCAACCCCATGTACAAGGCGGGCGAGGTCGCGCACGTGCTCCACGACGCCGAGGTGACGGCGCTGGTGTGCGACGAGAGGGCATGGGAGCCGTATCTGCGGGCCACCGCCGCCGGATCGCCCGTGCGCATCGCCCTGACAGCCTGCGAACTCGACCTCCAGTCACGTGACGACCCGCGCGTACTGGACTTCGCACGTGCCGCGCCGGCGGAGGACGCCGACGACCTGCTCACGGTCGCGCGCGCGGGCGGCGCGGCCCCGCCGGGACGTGAACCGGCCGGCTCCGACATCGCGCTCATCAGCTACACGTCGGGGACGAGCGGCGCACCCAAGGGCGCGATGAACACGCACGCCAACATCGCCTACAACGCCGAGCGCCAGCACACGGGCCTCCAACTGCCCGACGGTGCCTGCATCTTCGTCCTCGCACCGCTTTTCCACATCACCGGCATGGTCTGCGAGCTGTCGGCCTGCCTGGCGGGACGCGGCACCCTCGCTCTCACTCACCGGTTCGAACCCGGCGTCGTACTGGACGCGTTCCTGGAGCACCGCCCGGCGTTCACCGTCGGTCCCTCCACCGCCTACATGGCGCTGGCGGCCCAGCCGCAGGCCACGCGGGAGCACTTCTCCTCCTTCCGAGTCCTCTCCTCGGGCGGGGCGCCGCTGCCGCCGGCGCTCGTCACGAGGCTCGGTGCGGCCTTCGGAACGTACCTGCGCAACGGATACGGGCTCACCGAGTGCACCGCGCCCTGCGCGTCCGTGCCGCCGGGCCGGGAGGCGCCCGTCGACCCGGCCTCCGGCACGCTCGCCGTCGGCGTGCCCGGGCCCGACACGGTGGTCCGCATAGTCGACGACGAGGGCAGGCCCGTACCGCTGGGCGAGCAGGGTGAGATCACCGTACGCGGACCGCAGGTCGTGCCCGGTTACTGGCGCAGGCCGCAGGAGTCGGCCGCGGCGATTCCCGACGGCGAACTGCGCACCGGGGACATCGGGTTCATGGACGCCGACGGCTGGCTCTACGTCGTGGACCGCAAGAAGGACATGATCAACGCCTCCGGTTTCAAGGTGTGGCCGCGAGAGGTGGAGGACGTTCTCCACAGTCATCCGGCCGTGCGGGAGGCGGCGGTCGTCGGCGTGAGCGACCCGTACCGCGGCGAGTCGGTGAAGGCGTACGTGAGCCTGCGACCGGGAAACCCGGCAGGGCCCGAGGAACTGATCGGCCACTGCAGGGAACGGCTGGCGGCGTACAAGTACCCGCGGCAGGTCGAGATACTGGCGGACCTGCCCAAGACGACCAGTGGGAAGATCCTCAGGCGGGAACTGCGTTCCCGCGGTGACAGCGGCAGATGAGACAGCGGCGGCGGCCGTCGCGGTGGACGCGGTGAGCGGGCGCACGAGGAAAGGCAGGTGAGGGCGCATGGCCACACCTAGGACGGCGCCCCGCACCGGCGCCCGCAAGAGCAGTACGGCCGGCACGGCTGCCGTCCCCGTACCGCAGCGTCTGATGGCCGCCGCGACGCGTCTGTTCTCCGAACGCGGCTACGACCGCACGTCCGTCCAGGAGATAGTCGAGGCGGCAGGGGTGACCAAGGGCGCCCTCTACCACTACTTCGGCTCCAAGGACGATCTGCTGCACGAGATATACGGACGGCTGCTCCGCCTCCAGCAGGAGCGCCTGGACACCTACGCGGACGCGGAGCAGCCCGTCGAGGACCGTCTGCGCAGAGCCGCCGCCGACGTCGTCGTGACCACCATCGACAACCTCGACGACGCGCGGATCTTCTTCCGCTCCATGCACCAGCTCAGCCCCGAGAAGCAGAAGCAGGTGCGCGCCGAGCGGCGCCGCTACCACGAACGCTTCCGCGACCTGGTCGCCGAGGGCCAGCGCGAGGGGGTCTTCAGCAGGGCGACGCCGGCGGACCTCGTCGTGGACTACCACTTCGGCTCGGTCCACCACCTGAGCACCTGGTACCGGCCCGAGGGGCGGCTCACTCCGCAGGAGGTCGCGGACCATCTCGCCGACCTGCTGCTGCGGGCGCTGAGGCCTTAGGACGCGGAACACGCGGGCACAGTCACAGTCACGGACACGGAGACGGGCCCGCCCCCGTGCAACGGGCGGCAGGCCGAGCGAGCAGACGAGCGAAGAGCAGGCACAACTACGTTCCGGAGGTAGCACCGGTGAAGGCATGGCGCGTCCACAACAACGGCGAGCCGCGTGAGGTGATGCGGCTGGAGGACATCCCCGACCCCGAACCCGGCGCGGGCGAAGTGCTGGTGCGGGTGCGTGCAGCCGGCGTCAACTTTCCCGACGCGCTCATGTGCCGGGGCGAATACCAGGTCAGGCCTCCGTTCCCGTTCACTCCCGGCGTCGAGCTGTGCGGGGACGTCCTCGCGGTCGGCGAGGGCACCCCGGAGGGCGACGCACCCGAGACGGGCTCCCGCGTCATAGCCCAGCCGGCGCTGCCCATGGGCGGTTTCGCGGAAACCACGCTCGTCGCCGCGGCAAGCGTGCGCAAGGCGCCCGAAGCACTGGACGACGCCGAGTCGGCGGCGCTCCACATCGGTTACCAGACCGGCTGGTTCGGCCTGCACCGCCGGGCCCGGCTCCAGCGCGGCGAGACGCTGCTGGTGCACGCGGCGGCCGGCGGTGTCGGCAGCGCGGCGGTGCAGCTCGGCAAGGCGGCCGGTGCGCGCGTGATCGGCGTCGTGGGCGGAAAAGCCAAGGCGGACACGGCGCGTGAGCTGGGCTGCGACGTGGTCGTGGACCGGCGCGAGGACGACATCGTGGCGGCCGTGAAGGAAGCCACGGGCGGCCGCGGCGCAGACGTCGTCTACGACCCGGTCGGTGGCGACGCCTACGCCAAGTCGGTCAAGTGCATCGCCTTCGAGGGCCGCATCGTCGTCGTCGGCTTCGCGAGCGGCGCCGTGCCGACCCCGGGCCTCAATCACGCGCTGATCAAGAACTATTCGGTCCTCGGCCTGCACTGGGGCCTCTACAACACCAAGGATCCGGCTGCCGTTCAGGCCTGCCACGAGGAACTGACCGCACTCGCGGCGGACGGCCAGGTCAAGCCACTCATCAGCGAACGCCTGCCGCTGGAGGAATGCGCAGGTGCCGTCCAGCGCGTCTTCGACGGCACCACGACGGGACGGGTCGTCATCCAGCCCTGAACAGGCGGGACATGAGGGAGGCTCGTCGGCCGGCGGCGGCGCATCGCCATCGCCGGCCGTGTCAGACGGTGGCGACCGCGACGACGGTCGAGCCGGGCAGCCGTGGCGGGGCCTGCGCCTTCGAGGTCAGGAACCGCCGGCCGAGGGCCCGGGCGTCCAGCACGCGGACGTCGCCGAAGCCCGCATCGCGAAGCATCGATGCCGCTTCAGCGGCCGTGTAGCAGGCGAGTACGGGCTCGTGTGCCTCCGCGACCGCCGAGGCCGCGCTCCTGGTGACGGCCGCCGCCAGCTCGTCCAACTCGCCTGCGGGAAGGACGAAGTTGACGACGAGTGTGGTCCCCGGGCGGTGCCCCGCCACAGTACGCAGCGTCTTCTCCGTCGCCGGGCGGGGCAGATACATCGTCACGCCGAGCCGGCGAGCCCTTCGGAGAAGCCGCCCGGCAGGCTCGTGGCCACGGCCGCCCGCCTTCCGAAGACGTCCTCGATGCCGGACCTCACCGGCTGCGGCAGTTCCGCCCACGGCTTGCGTCTGCTGCCCGTCTGGGTGGGCGGCGGTTCACGCATCGCAGAGACCCTTTCGTGTGAGTGGTGCCCGGGGCGCTCCGGTGCGGGAACGGGGCGGGACAATGCGGTCACACTGATCCGGGGGAGTCCCGTTCCCCCGGATCAGTGCCGGGCTCAGGCCGAGGCCAGGCTGAACCGCTGCTTCTCGGGATCGATCTCGAGGATGCGGACCGAAACGCGGGTGCCCACGGGCCAGGACTCCTGGTACGCGAGACCGGTGACACCTTCCGATTCGACGAAGGAACCGAACGGCACCTCAGCGGTGACCACGCCTTCGATGACGTCACCTGCCTGGTGACGGGCGAGGAATTCCTGCCAGCTCATTAATTCACCTCCTTCCGCTACGAGTGGCTGTGCGCACTTCTCGTAACGGGGGCGGGCCTCTCGCCCGCGCGGTGATCAAACGCCGGCCGGGAATCCGTTCTGTGTGCGGCCCGCGGCCGACCCGGCAGTCATGCGAGTGATCGTAGCGGCCCGAAAGCCGGGGAGGAACACCGGAAGCGGCCATTACCCGGCGGGTAATCGATCGGGTGGGCGCTCGCAGGAAGAATCCGGTACGTCGCGCCGCGCGACGCCGGCCACCAGGACGGAGACTTCCCGTGCTCGCAACCCCGACCGACACCCGCGCACACGTGCAGGAACTGCTCGCCCGGATCGCCGAGGGCGCCCCGGGGCGCATCGCCGAGCTGTATGCCGAGCGGGTCGACTGGAAGCTGGACTGGCCGGAGGAGGAGCACGGACGGAGCGCCACGCCGTGGATCCGTCACCGGGCCACCCGCGCCGAAGTCGCGGCCCACTTCCGCGATCTCGCCGCACACCACGTTCCCGGCGGCGCGGCGACGCGGATCGAGCGGATTCTCGTCGACGGCGACGACGCGGTCGTCCTCGGTGAGATCCGGCAGACCGCCCGCCCCACGGGGCGTGCCTACCGGGCACGGTTCGCCCTGCACCTCACGTTCGACGAGGGGCTCGTCGTCCGCTTCCACATCTACGAGGACAGCCTCGCCGTGGCGCAGGCGTTCGAGTCGGAATGTTCCTGAAGGGTCTTTCAACGCGTGGACGGCCGTCCCGGGGCGAACGTCTCCGCGTGAGCAGCCCGGTGATCCAGGAGAAATGCCCCAGCGGCTGTCTGTCAGGCCTCTGTTGGCGGCGGCAGCCGTGCCGGGGCCCGCTGAACCTGCCGCAACGGGGAGCGTCGGACGTCCGTGTGACGAGGGGGTTCGGTGAGTCGCGGCGGCCGGGAAGCGGAAGGTCTGCCCGTCCGCGGCCCCGCTCCCCGGTCCCGCTCCCCGCTCCCCGGCCGGCGACCGGGGAGCGGGACATCGGCGGGCCGGTTACTCGCCGTCGACGGCGTGCCGCTTCAACTCCCGCTTGGCCAGGGAGCGTTGGTGCACCTCGTCCGGCCCGTCGGCGAGCTGGAGGGTTCGGGCGGCCGCCCACAGCTCCGCGAGGGGGAAGTCCTGGCTGACGCCGCCGGCGCCGTGCAGCTGCACTGCACGGTCGAGAATGCCGACGACGGCACGCGGCGTGGCGATCTTGATGGCCTGGATCTCCGTGTGGGCGCCCTTGTTGCCCACGGTGTCCATCAGCCAGGCCGTCTTCAGCACCAGCAGCCGCAGCTGCTCGATCTGCACCCGCGCGTCGGCGATCCACTCCCGCACCTGCCCCTGCGCGGCTAGCTGCCCCCCGAAGGCCGAACGCCCCTGCGCCCGCCGGCACATGAGCTCGACGGCCCGCTCCGCCATGCCGATCAGCCGCATGCAGTGGTGGATGCGGCCGGGCCCGAGCCGCGCCTGGGCGATGGCGAAGCCGCCGCCCTCCTCACCGATGAGGTTGCTCCTCGGCACCCGCACGCCGTCGAAGACGATCTCCGCATGGCCGCCGTGGTAGTGGTCCTCGTACCCGTAGACCTGCATGGCGCGGCGCACTTCGAGACCCGGGGTGTCCCGCGGCACCAGCACCATCGACTGCTGGCGGCGTATGTCGGGGGCGTCCGGGTCGGTCTTCCCCATGACGATGAAGATCTTGCAGTCGGGGTTCATCGCACCGGAGATGAACCACTTGCGGCCCGTGATGACGTAGTCGTCGCCGTCCCGCCGGATGCGGGTCTCGATGTTCGTCGCATCGGACGAGGCGACGTCCGGCTCGGTCATGGCGAAGCCGGAGCGGATCTCGCCGCTCAGCAGCGGCTCCAGCCAGGTCCTGCGCTGCTCCGCGTTGCCGAACTCGGTGAGCACCTCCATGTTCCCGGTGTCCGGCGCGGCGCAGTTGACGGCCGTCGGTGCCAGCCGGGGGCTGCGTCCGAGGATCTCCGCGAGGGGCGCGTACTGGAGGTTCGTCAGCCCGGCGCCGTAGGTGCGGTCGGGAAGGAAGAGGTTCCACAGGCCGTGCTTGCGCGCCGTCCTCTTCAACTCCTCCACGACGGGCGGGGTCTCCCAGGGTGAGTCCTGCGCGGCCCGCTGTTCGTCGGCGACGGTCTCGGCCGGATAGACGTGCTCGTCCATGAAGGTCTGCAGCTTCCTGCGCAGTTCCTCCGTGCGGGCGTCGAATGCGAAGTCCACTGCTCATCCCTTCCGCAGCGTGGTGAGTCCGTTGTCGATGAAGACCGGGACGAGGCCGCCTATCCGGTCGAAGCCGGTCCCGACCGTCTGGCCGAGCGTGTAGCGGTAGTGGATGCCCTCCAGGATCACCGCGAGCTTGAACCAGGCGAAGGCCGTGTACCAGTTGATGCGTGAGACGTCCCGGCCCGAGCCGGCGGCATAGCGCTCGATCAGCTCGCCCGGCGAGGGGTGCCCGGGGGCCTCCGCCGTCGAACTGACCGGCGCGTCAGGGACGTTCAGCGGCTCGCTGTACATCACCAGCAGGCCCAGGTCGGTCAGCGGATCGCCGAGGGTGGACATCTCCCAGTCGAGTACGGCGGCGATCTTGTCGTCCGCGCCGGCCAGCACGTTGTCGAGCCTGAAGTCGCCGTGCACGACGGCCGGTCCGGGGGAGTCGGGCAGCTGCTGCCCCAGGGACGCGTGGAGTTCGTCGATCCCTTGCAGTTCCCGGCTGCGGGAGGCCTCCAGTTGCTTGCCCCAGCGGCGCAACTGCCGCTCCAGGAAGCCCTCCGGGCGCCCGAAGTCCCCCAGCCCCACCTCCGCCGGGTCCACGGAGTGCAGTGCGACGAGCGTGTCGGGCAGCGCCAGCGCCAGCTCGCGAGTGCGCTCCGGGCCGATCGCGGCCAGTTCACCGGCCGTGCGGTACGGGGTGCCCTCCACCTCCTCCATGACGTAGAAGGGCGAACCGAGCACGTCCTCGTCCTCGCACAGCAGCACCGTGCCGGGCACCGGCACGTCCGTGCCCCGAAGGGCGCTGATCACGCGGTACTCGCGCGTCATGTCGTGCGCCGTGGCCAGCACATGACCCAGGGGCGGGCGCCGCACGACCCAGCGGTTCACCCCGTCCGTCACCCGGTACGTGAGGTTCGACCGGCCGCCCTGGATCACCTCTGCCTCCAGCGGCCCCCGTACCAGGCCCGGCCGCTCCCGGTCCAGATGTGCGGCGAGCCGCTCCGGATCGAGCCCGGGCGGATTCTCCTTGCTCATCGTGAGCGCTCCTTCTGCGTGAGTGGGTCGGGGACGGGGAGTGGGTGACAGGGGAGTGGACGCCGGGGAACGGGAGGACGGGAGGCGGGAGGACGGGTTAGCGGAGACCGGGGACGGGAACGGGACGGCTGACTGACGGCCGTGGGACGGCGGTTGGCACGATCATGCCGACTAGTCGGTATGGCGTCCAGGGGTACGGCGCCACATACCCCGCCGGACGGCCCGCATGTGACGAGACACACCCGCGAACCGCCACCCGGACCCGGCGAACCGCCACCCGGCTCGGCTGACCCGGCGCCGCGGCGGGCGGCGGGCGGCGGCTCACGCGTGGCACGCGACCGGCCTGCCGCCGTTCAGCTGCTCCATGTCCGCCCACACGGAGAGGATGTCGAGAGGGTCTCCCGGAGGACGCCCCTCCAGCTCGGCGTAAGCGCGGTGCACGTTCGCCACCAGCCGCTCGCTCTCGGCCAGTTCGGCGAACTCGCCGGGCCCCGCCTCGCGCGCGGCCTCCAGAGGTGTGAGCCCGCGCCCGTGCGCCGCACGGGCCACCTCGTCGACGTACCGCAGACAGCGCTCCACGGTGTCGTACACCTCCGGCCCGGCGAGCGGGCCGTGGCCGGGTACGACGGTGTGCGCTCCCAGCGCCCGCAGCCGGTCCAGCGCGTGCAGCGAACCGCTGAGCGAGCCCATCGGGACGAAGGGGGTGCCGCGGTGGAAGACGATGTCGCCGGTGAAGACCACGCTCTGCTCCGGCAGCCAGACCACGGTGTCGCCGGCCGTGTGCGCGACGCCGGGGTGCAGCAGGCGCACTTCGGTTCGGCCGACGTGCAGCGTCAGTTCGTCGCGGTAGGTGAGGGTGGGCGCGGTGATGCGGATGTCGCCGAAGTCGACGCCGGGCCAGATCTCGTGGAGCTGGTGCCCGGCGGCCAGCGTCTCCCGCCGGCAGGTCTCGTGGCCGACGACGGTCGCGCCGGGCGTGAACAGCGCGTTGCCGTACGTGTGGTCGCCGTGGTGGTGGGTGTTGACGACGGTGGCGGGCAGGGGCGCACCGCTCGCCACAAGTGCCGTGCGCAGGGCCCTGGTCCGGCGTTCCGTGGCCGCGGTGTCCACGAGCAGCGTCTCGCCGCCGTCGCTGATCCAGCCCGCGTTGCTGAGGCACCAGCCGCCGTCGGGCTGGATGTAGGCGTGGACCCCGCCGGCGAGTTCCTCCGTGTACGGCTCACCCGGCGCCGGGGCGCTCTCGCCCGCCTCCGCCGCTGACGCAGACGTCATGCGCTGCTCTCCCTCGTTCTGGCCTGCCGCCTGCCGCCTGCCGCCTGCCGCCTGCCGCCTGACTGCCGTCTGACCGGTGACGGACCGTCGGCGGTTCCGCCCGTCCTGCGGTCCCGGCCACGTGTCACAACGCTCAAAGCTTGTCAGTGCGTTCGGCGTCGCGGCTACGGCGCGAGCGCGGCGAGTGCCCGGTCCGTGACCTCCTGCGGGTTCCCCCCGACGGCGACCGCCGCCCCCCGCTCGTCCGGCTCCAGCGGCTCCAGCGTCGCGAACTGCGAACGCAGCAGCGAACGGGGCATGAAGTGGCCCTTGCGGCCCTCCAGCCGCTCGGCGATCAGCTCCTCCGGGCCGTCCAGATGCAGGAAGAACATCGGCGCGCCGCTCGCGCGCAGCCGCTCGCGGTACCGGCGCCGCAGCGCTGAGCAGCTCACGACGCCGCCGCGTTCCGCGTGTTCGGAGAGCCAGGCGGCGATGGCGTCGAGCCACGGGCGCCGGTCCTCGTCGTCGAGCGGTGTGCCGGCGGACATCTTCCGTATGTTCTCCGGCGGATGGAAGGAGTCGGCCTCGGCGTACGGCACTGCCAGCCGCTCCGCGAGCAACTCGCCCACGGTTGACTTGCCCGAGCCGGAGACCCCCATCACCACGACCAGGGGTGTCCGCCCGCCGTCGGCGGTCCCGTCTCCCCCGGCCGCCCCGGGCCGTTCCGCGCGTCCGCTTTCGTCGTTCACCACAGCAAGACCACTCCAACCGTCGCCATGGCCAGTGTGCACAGTGCCGCAGCCCGTACGGTCCCCGCCCCCACGACTGGGGGCCGGTCCGCCTCCATGGCTCGGATGCGGCGGTGGGCCAGTACCAGGAACACCAGCCATGCCAGGGCGCCGACGGCGGCTGCGGCCGCTTCGGCGGCCGAGACGCCGTCGCCCCCGTGCACCGCCGCACGCACACCGAGGGCGACGGCGACGGCGAACGTGAGCGTGGTGCGGCGCCAGGCGAAACGTGTCCGTTCCGGCTGGGCGGCGGGGTCGCCGGTGCGGGTGTTCGGCGCCCCGCCCGCATTCACCGGCCGCCTCCCACCAGCAGGGCGATGAGCACCAGAAGCGCGGCGACCGCCGTCGCCGTCGCCAGCAGCACCGGGAAGCGCGAGACGGGAAGGTCCTCATCGCGCCGCATCGCGCGCTCGCAGCGCATCCAGTGGTTGACGGCGCGGAACGCGCACAGCGCGCCGAATGCCAGCACCGCCACCGCGATCGCCGTGCGTACGGCCCAGCTCAGTTCGGTGAGGAACTGGTCCACGGCGATGCCGCCCGCGACGAGTGCCAGCGCGGTGCGGATCCAGGCGAGGAAGGTGCGCTCGTTGGCGAGCGAGAAGCGGTAGTCGGGCGTGGTGCCCTCAGCCTGAAGTTGCTGAGGTGCGAACCACAGCCGGAGTGTCGCCTTGAGCCGGTCGATCATGCCGACGAGCCTACGGGCCCTCGCTCCGGGGTGCGGCTGCAGCCGAGGGCTCATACTGGATTTCCGCTCGTCGCGGGCGGAGGAGCGGAACGTGTACGGGGGCCGGCGGCCCCGCGAGGTCTCAGGGGGAGCGGACAGGTGAGGGCATCGGCAGCAGCACCGGGGCAGGGGAACCGCCTCCGGCACATCGACGACACCGCCCCCGCACGCTGGGTCGAGGAGAGCGCACGGGACCTCTCACCGGCCGTCCCGACGCCGCTGCCGGCCGGGTTCGAGGCGTACGCACGGGTGTTGCACCCCGCCGAGGCCGCCGGGGGCGGGTTTCTGACCTGGCGCGACATCGCGGCGCGGTCGGGACGGGACCTGGGGGCGGGGACGCGGTTCGCCGAGATCGCCGGCACGGTCGAGGCGGAACCCCGTCAAGGGTCGTTCCCCGAGGAGTTGCTGCCGGTCCTCTGCGACGTGCTCGCCTCTCACACGAGCGATCCGGAGCACTGCGTCATGGGCCTGTGGGACGGCTGGGGCTGGATCGGCTGCGGCGACGACGTCCCGCGAGCGGACCTGGGAAGCCGCGCCTACCTGCTCTACGAGGGCCCCGTCGGGGCAGCGGCCGACATGGGGGAGCGGGGTGCCGGTTTCTTCTTCCCCCAGTCGCCCAACCTGTGGTGGCCGGGGGACCGGTCATGGTGCGTGGCGACCGACGTCGACCTGGACTCCACCTTCGTCGGCGGGTCCGCCCGTCTGATCGGGGATCTGACGGGCGGAGACCGCCTCGAGGCGCTGGCGGTCGACGTGCCGGGCGCTCTGCGCGGGTGAGACGCGCAGGAGGCGTCACCGTCGCGTGCGCGTCACCGCCGGGGGGTCACTTCTTCTTGCACGCACGGATCACCTCGTCCGAGCTTCGGTGGCTGACCTTCTTGGTCCGCGGTGTGTAGTTGGGCGGGAACGTCACCAGGCCGTTGGCGAGGCCGGTGTACGTCTGCTTCTTCACGCACCGGCGTGCGGCGTTCTGGCTCACGCGGTTCTTGCCGGCCGAGCTCTTCACGGCGCTCTTCTTGTAGATCCTCCCGTTCTTGTAGAGACCGACCTGGATGGAGAGCTTCGAGACCTTCTTCGAGCACTTGATGTCGGCGGTGACGTTGACGCGGTGCTTGTTGTCGGCGTGGGCGTGGTGGGAGTAGTGCGGCGTGTGCGTCGTGATCTTGCAGGTGATGACGTCGCTGCTCCTGGCATCCCTGGCCTGGAACACGGACGTTGCCGTGTCGCCGGAACCTGCCCCGGCCCCGGAGCGGGCAGGCGACGCGGCAGCGGGCGCGGCCCCGGCCGAACCGGCCCCGGCGGTCGCGATGAGAAGGGCGGCGAAGCCGCCGGCGGCGACGGTACGAACGGCTGTGTTCATCAACTTCCCCCTGGTGACTGAGATCCGTGGCCCCCCGTGGGCCTCAGCGGACCTCACATTGCCGCAGGAAAAGGGGCGAAGCATCGGTATGCGTACTCAATGCACGCATGAGTGACTGCGCCCGGGTGGCGTACTTGAGCGGATTGTGCTGTCGCGTGACGCCCGGCGGCGCAGGGGCGGTTCAGCCGCCGTCGCCCGCCCCGCGCCTGGCACGGAGCCTCCGGTGGCACTCCAGTCCGTCAGGTACGACCTGCCACTGCGGCAGTGTCAGCCGCCGCTCCAGCTCTTCCTCCGGGAGGAAGTCCCACCAGTCGATCTCCTCCGGCTGCGGCCGTACAGGCAGCTCGCACACGAGCTCGTAGACCCGCAGGAACCAGGTGTGCTCCGGCGACTCGTACAGGAAGGTGAAGCGCGGCTCGGGTGCGGGCAGCCCCCTTACGCCCAGTTCTTCCTCGGCCTCCCGCAGAGCACAGTCGTCGTAGCTCTCGCCCGCTCCGACGACGCCGCCGACCACCACGTCGTACATGGAGGGGAAGACCAGCTTCCGCGGTGTGCGGCGGTGCACGAAGGTCCGGCCCAGCGGGTCGCGCACCTGGACGGACGTGGACCGGTGCCGCAGCCGCCGCGCCATGGCCTCACCGCGCGGAGCCTGCCCCACGACGCGGTCGTCCTCGTCGACGATGTCGAGCAACTCGTCCGCCGAGAGGGCTTCTTCCGTCATCGGATCTGTCACCGTGACTCCCATGCTGAGTAGCGCGGATTCCTGCACAGGATGATGCCCGGTGTCCCGGAGCCGTGCCGGGACACCGGTGGCGCGGGCGGACCTGCTCCGGGTCCGCCCGCGCCACCGGGCTCATGCCTTCTCGCTCAATCCGCAGCCGTCCTCAGACGCAGATGCCGTTCGGGGAGTCCTGAGGGCACACGTTCCCCTGCCAGATGTTGGCCGTACCGGCTGTGCCGCCGTCGGTGGTTTCATCCCTGGCGTCCCATGTGCCGCTGTCCTGGGCGACGTTGCCGGAGAACAGCAGGGGGGTGACCGGGTCCACCGTCGCGTCCACCTGGATGCCGTTGGCGGTGCTCTCCTGGATGACGTTGGAGGAGAACCTGCCGGAGTCCAGCTCCTCGATGAGGACACCGTTGGTGCGGGATTGGATGATGTTCTTCGAGACCCTCAGGTCGGTGCTGGCGTCCGGGCCGAACAGCGCTGCCACCCGGATGCCCGTGCCTTGGCCGCCCGTGATGATGTTGCTCAGGACTTGTGCGTCATCGGTTTTCGTGTCGATGAGCATGGCGCTGCCGGGATCCAGTGCGGGGTTCTTGGTGATCTGGTTGCTGATGACCTTCGGGTCGTTGGCATTGACCAGCACGAGGAATGTGGCGCTGTCCGCGCTTGTGTTGCTGGCGATGGTCAGCGCTTCCGCAGGGTCTCCGCCGCCCAGGACTCCCTGCGTGTTGACGTCCGCGTTGACGTGACCGCCGAAGCGGTTCCGGATGATCGACGTGTTGTTGGTGCCCTCGTCGCCGCCGAAGAAGACGCCCGATCCGCCACCGTCCGGGATGCTGTTGTTGTTGTTCACGATCCGATTGGTCCGAATCACCGACGGGGTCGAGGCCGTGCCCGGGGAACGGAAATTGATCCCGATCCGGTTTCCCGTGATGATGTTGTTGGCGATGGTGAAGTCGCTCCCGGCCGAGAGCGTGTCGATTCCGTCGGCTGCCTAGTTCTGGATCGTGAACCCGTCGATGGTCACGTCGCTGACCCCGGATGCGACCGTGAAACCGGTGGACGCGCCGGGCTGCACGATGGATTCCTGGGCGGGATTCGTGCGGCCGCCGCGAGCGTCCACGCCTGCCTTTGCTCCGCGGAAGACCAGTGACTTGGTCACGGTCACTGCTTCGTTGTAGGTACCGGCGCAGACGCGGATGGTGTCGCCGGCTGTCGCGGCCGTGACTGCTGCCTGAATCGTCGAGAACTGGGGATTCGAGCACGTTGGGCTCTGTGTCCCCACGACGATCACCGCTTGGGTGGCCGACGCCGGTGCGGCGAGGCCGGTCGCCCACATCAGGGCGACCGTCCCGGTACTGAGGAGGTACTTGACGACGGATCTGGTCGAGGCCATCTCTTCTCCCTTGCAGGAAGTGTGGAGCCTGATCGGGCTGCCACGTTCCCGGGTCTCCGGCGCCGAGACTCGACCGGGCGGGTGGGGAAGGGATTCATCGCGGTCAGCGCGCACGTCTGTTTACGGCAGGGTGCGCCGAACGGGAACCGGGGTCACCCGGTGAGCCAGCGGTGTGCGTCAGGGTTCGTGATTTCCGTGACGACGTCGTCTCTGGGGCTCGGTGCGCTGTTCGGGCCGGTGAAGCCGACCAGTCGCCCCGCCCCTCACCGGCTCCGCGGACACGCCGCCGGAACCCGCTGCCCCGGGGTGCCGCCCACGTCCGGGTGGGCATACCCTCCCGTCACCAGATCTTCAGGGTGGACAGCCGGGCGCGGAACAGGTGGGACGCATGGCGTACGACGCCGATGTCATCGTGATCGGAGCGGGACTCGCGGGGCTCGCGGCGACGGCCGAACTGGCCGACGCGGGGCGGAAGGTGCTCCTGCTGGACCAGGAACCGGAGCAGTCCCTCGGAGGGCAGGCCCACTGGTCCTTCGGCGGGCTCTTCTTCGTCGACTCCCCGGAACAGCGCCGCATGCGCATCCGGGACAGCCACGAGCTGGCCTGGCAGGACTGGCTCGGTACCGCGGGCTTCGACCGCGAGGAGGACCACTGGCCGAGGCGCTGGGCGGAGGCGTACGTCGACTTCGCGGCCGGTGAGAAGCGGTCGTGGCTGCGCGGCCAGGGCCTGAAGATCTTCCCGGTCGTCGGCTGGGCCGAGCGCGGCGGCTACGGAGCGACGGGCCACGGCAATTCGGTGCCCCGCTTCCACATCACGTGGGGGACGGGCCCCGGCATCGTCGAGCCCTTCGAACGGCGCGTGCGGGCCGGCGTCGAACGCGGCAACGTCGAACTGCGCTTCCGGCACCGGGTCACGGGCCTGGCCCGCAGCTCCGGCACGGTCGACACGGTCACCGGCGAGGTGCTGGAGCCGAGCGACGCCGAGCGGGGCACGGCGAGCAGCCGCGAGGTGACCGGCACGTTCGAGCTGAGGGCGCAGGCCGTCGTGGTCACCTCAGGCGGCATCGGCGGCAACCACGAACTGGTGCGCGCCAACTGGCCGGAGCGGCTGGGCACTCCGCCCGCCCGGATGCTCTCCGGGGTTCCCGCGCACGTCGACGGACTGATGCTCGGCATCACCGAGGAAGCGGGCGGCCGCATCATCAACCGCGACCGGATGTGGCACTACACCGAGGGCATCGAGAACTGGAGCCCCATCTGGAACCTGCACGGCATCCGCATCCTGCCCGGGCCGTCGTCACTGTGGCTCGACGCCACCGGCAAGCGGCTGCCCGTGCCGCTCTACCCGGGCTTCGACACGCTCGGCACGCTCGACCACATCATGCACTCGGGCCACGACCACACCTGGTTCGTGCTCAGTCAGAAGATCATCGAGAAGGAGTTCACGCTCTCCGGCTCCGAGCAGAACCCTGACCTGACGGGACGTGACCTGCGGCTGCTGCTGGCCCGGGTCGGGTCCGGTGCGCCCGGCCCCGTACAGGCGTTCATGGACCAGGGAGCCGACTTCGTCATCGAACGCGAACTCGGCTCACTGGTACGGCGGATGAACGAACTGACCGGCCGGAAGCTCATCGATGAGGCCGGGCTGAGGCGCGAGATCGAGGCCCGTGACAGGGAGATCACCAACCCCTTCACCAAGGACTCCCAGGTGACGGCGATCCACGGCGCACGCAAGTACCTGGGCGACAAGCTGATCCGTGTCGCGACGCCGCACCGGCTCCTCGATCCGAAGGCCGGGCCGCTCATCGCCGTGCGGCTCAACATCCTCACGCGCAAGACGCTCGGCGGACTGGAGACCGACCTGGACGCGCGGGTGCTCAGCGAGGGCGGCGAGCCGCTGCCCGGCGTGTACGCGGCGGGCGAGGCCGCCGGGTTCGGGGGCGGCGGCGTGCACGGATACCGGTCGCTGGAGGGGACTTTCCTCGGCGGCTGCATCTTCTCGGGACGCACGGCGGGCAGGGCGGCGGCGAAGGCCGTGGGGTAGAGCTGCCCTCACCGATGGCGGCGGGCGGCCGGGGTGCCGGGCTTCGCCCGGCGGGTCGGAGCCTTCCCCTGCCGCCTTCGGCGGGAATCCGGTGACTTGCAGTCCGACGGCACGGAGCACGTGCCGCCGCGAGGCAGCGGGCGGGGTCGCGCTGAAGCCCGGGGCGCCCGGAGGCGTTGAGAGGTGCCGGCCGCTTCGGGCTCAACTACCGCCGTGTGAGCGGCTTTCGTCCGCGGCGAGCCGTGC
The DNA here is from genome assembly GCF_900090145.1 of Streptomyces sp. WMMB 322. Taxonomy (GTDB): domain Bacteria; phylum Actinomycetota; class Actinomycetes; order Streptomycetales; family Streptomycetaceae; genus Streptomyces. The sequence continues at coordinate 48,553 of NZ_FMHI01000018.1, read as the reverse complement.
CAGCAGGTCGCGGCTGGCGGCGGAGACCGCGGGCTCGACGCCGAGTTCGCGAAGCATCTCCGTCGCGGCGGCCATTTCTGACGTACGGCGCACGGCGTGGCGGTGGGTGCCCTCGACCAGCCGGTCGACCGTGGCCGCGCCGGCCCGGCCGAGTTCGGCGGCGATGTTCTCCCGCAGCCAGTCCTCGCAGCCCGCCGCGCGGCCCGCCGCGAGTGCTTCGACCACGGCCGCGGCGAGGCCCTTGAAGAACACGCTGCGCAGCAGCTTCCGTTCGGCGGCGGCGCCGGGCCCTCCCTCGACGGTGCCGACCGACGCCCCCAGCGGCACCAGGAGTTCGGCGGTGCGTGCGGCGCCCGGCCCGCAGGCCAGCATCGGTACGCGCAGGCCCCGTCCCGGAACCGGTGCCATGATCGCGACATCCGCGAACATCGGACCGTGTGCTGCGGCGATGGCGGCGAGGGCCCGTTTCGCCCCGGGCGAGGCGGTGTTGAGGTCGGCCCAGACGGCCGTCGGCGAGGCGGCGCGCGCACCGGCGCGGAGCGCGTCGTGCGCGGCCGAGGCGCTGTTGACGCTGAGGACCAGATGCGCGCCCGTCACGGCGTCCGCTTCGCTCCGCGCCTCCCGCACACCTTCGGGAAGGGGCACCGGGGCCGGGTCGTAGCCCCGTACCGTTGCACCGGCCCGGACCAGATCGCCCGCGAGCGCACTGCCCGCCTCGCCCAGACCGAGGACGGCGACGACGGTTTCGGAGGTCGCGTCGGAGGACATGCCTGTACACTAAACGCGCACAATATTGTTGACAATATCGGTGCGCATCTTTGGCGCACGTGCGCATGTGCGGACGGAAATGCGGAACGGAGAGGAGCCGGAGCGGACGTGGCAGAGGACGGGGCGCGGAACGGGGCCGGAGTGCCCCTGGTGGAGGCCATCCGTGAAGCGATCATCCGCGGCGAGTTCGTGCCGAACCAGCGGCTCGTCGAGGCCGATCTGTCCACGCAGTTCGGCGCCGGCCGGGCCAGCGTGCGCTCGGCGCTGCTGGAGCTGGCCAACGAGGGACTCGTCGAGCGCATACAGAACCGCGGAGCGCGCGTGCGTGCCGTCTCCCTGGACGAGGCCGTCGAGATCTCCGAGGTCCGGATGGTGCTGGAAGGGCTCTGTGCGGCCAAGGCGGCAAGGGCCGTGACCGGCGAGGAGATCCGCGAACTGCGGTCGATCGGCAGCTCCATGCGCGAAGCGGTCGCCGAGGGCGACCTGCTCGGCTACTCCTCCCTCAACCAGGAACTCCACCGCCGTGTACGGGAGATCGGCGGCCAGGGGACCGCCTCGCGGATTCTGGAGCGGCTGCGGGGGCAGAACGTGCGCCACCAGTTCCGTCTGGCCATGCACCCCGGGCGCCCGTCGGTGTCCCTGCCGGAGCACCTCGCGATCATCGACGCCGTCTGCACGCACGACGCGGAGGCCGCGGAGGCGGCGGCCCGCGCCCATCTGCGCAGCGTCATCGAGGCGTTGAAGGAGGTCGACCGATCGGGCGGCGGCCCCGTGAAGTGAGCGGGGCCGGCCCGGCGGGCTGAGCCGGGTCCGTTCGGTGCGCCGAACAGTGTCCCGCCCGGTGCGCTGATTCCGGCCCCGGGCGGGGCGGCGGCCCCGGTGTCCCCGCGCCGGGCCTTCCGCGCCACCCCGCTCGGCCCCGGGTCGCCCTGCCGCCCCGGTCGCCCCTGGCCCGGTCCGGGGGTGCCTGCCCGTCCCGCCGGGGCTTTCCGTTCCGGGGCCCGCTCCGGGTCCTCCATTCCGGGCCTTCCGTGCAGTCCTCCCGCCCCCGGCTGTGCATATTCCTCCGGGCCCCTGTCCCGGCCCCCGTCTCCCGTCCCGGTCACCCGTCCCGACTGCCGGTGCCGCCCGCTCCTCCGGGTCTTCCGTGCTGCCTGTCGCGGGGCCCGTGGGTGTTCCGCCGGTCGTCCCTTTCCGGTCGCGGGGCCCGGCCTGCTGCGCTTCAGGCTCCCTTCCGGGCTCCGTTCCCGCGGGGTGCCTCCGTCCCGTCCCGTTCCGGCTCCCCGTGAGGGCTTCCTGTAGCGGGGGCCCTGCGTCCCACCGCTCACCCCGTCCTGCCCGCAGGGCTTTCTCTGACGCACCCCTTCTTTTGACGCACCCCTTGACCCCTGTAGCCAAGATTGTTAACAATCTGAGCGGAGATTATGGCTGCAAAGGATTGCGAAGGAGCGGGATGACGGAGCACCCCCAGCCGTCCGAGCGGGCGAGAGAGCTGGTGCGCGGCGCGTACGACGTGCATATCCACGTCGCGCCGGACGTGATGAGCCGCCGCATCGACGACGTGACTCTCGCCGGGCGATTCGCGGACGTGGGGCTCGCGGGCTTCGTGCTCAAGTCGCACTACGCGCCGACCGCCGAGCGTGCCGCCGTCGTCCGCCGCGCCGAGCCCCGTGCCACTGCTCTCGGCGCGATCACCCTCAACGCCTCCGTCGGCGGCCTCAATCCGGTCGCCGTGGAGATCGCCGGGCGCGGAGGCGCGAAGTTCGTCTGGCTTCCCACCGTCGACAGCGCCAACCAGCGCCAGTGCCAGGCCCGTGAGCCGGAGGGCGCCACGCCTCCGATGTGGGCCAGGCTCCAGGACGACCTGCGCGCCGACGGCATGGCCGCCGACCCCGTCGAGGTCGTCACCCCCGGCGGCGATGTCGTTCCCGCCGCACGGCAGGTCTTCCGGCTGATCGCCCGCCACGACATGGTGCTCGCCACCGGCCATCTCCACGCCGACGAGATAGCCGCCGTCGTCGAGGCCGCCGCCGAAGAGGGCGTCCGGCGGATGGTCGTCACGCACCCCGAGTTCACGTCGCAGCGCGTCGCCCTCGACCGGCAGCGCGAACTGGCCGCCCGGGGCGCCCTGTTGGAGCGCTGCTTCACCACGCCCTACACCGGAAAGGTCGCCTGGGAGACCTGGTTCCGTGCCGTACGGGAGGCCGGTCCCGAGAACTCCGTGATCTCCAGCGACCTCGGCCAGCCGTTCAACCCGCCCGTCGAGGACGGACTCGCCGTCTGCGCCGACCTTCTGCTGGAGGAAGGCATCTCCGAGGCCGACGTGCGCACCATGACCGTCCACAACAGCCGCTGGCTCGTCGGCGCCGACCCGCTCGAGGACGCACCCTCCCGCCACCGGAAGGAGAACCTCGCATGAGCGGGCCCGGCAGGAGCGGGGAGCGTACCGGCGGGCGTCGCATGCTCGTCGTCGGCGCCCACAGCGCCGACTTCGTGTGGCGCTCTGCCGGCACGGTCGCGGCGCACACCGCCACCGGAGGCGAAGCCCTCGTCGTCGCGCTCACCTACGGAGAGCGCGGCGAGTCGGGAGTGCTGTGGAAGGAGGAGGGCCAGACCGAGGAGAACGTGAAGCGGATACGCCACGAGGAGGCGACCAGCGCCGCCGCCGCCGTCGGTGCCGGCTTCCGTGCCTTCGACCTCGGCGACTACCCGCTCCACGTCTCCCAGGAATCCGTCGCCGAACTCGCGGAACTGATGCGGGACTTCGCCCCGCACGTGGTGCTCACCCACCCGGAGAAGGACCCGTTCAACCCGGACCATCCGGTCGCCCACGAGGCGGTGGCCCGCGCCCGGCTTCTCACCTCCGGCGCCGGCGTCGCCAGCGGATTCCGCACGGCGCCGCCCTCGGAGTTCCTGGCCTTCGAACCCCACCAGCCCGAACTGTGCGGCTTCGTACCGACCGTCTACGTGGACATCACGCCCGTGTTCGACCGGAAGGCCGAAGCCATGAGCTGCATGGCCGCTCAGCGCTACCTCCAGGAGTACTACGCGCAGCGCGCCGACCAGCGCGGCAACCACGCCCGCAAGGTCACCGGCAACCAGGACATCCGGCAGGCGGAGGCGTTCCACCGGCTGCTGCCCAACGTGGTCGGTGCGCTGTGAGCGCGGCGGTCACGGCCTCGGCCGTCGAGGAACTCGCCGCGGCAGGCGTGGCGACGGTCTACGAGGCGTACGGACGGCGCGGCCTGCTCGACGTGGAGTGGACGCCGCTGCAGACGGGACGCAGCATCGCCGGGCCCGCCCGTACCGCCCTCTGCGGGCAGGGCGACAACCGTGCCGTGCACGAGGCGATGACCCATCTTCGTCCCGGCGAGGTTCTCGTCCTCACCATGCCCGAGCCCGAACCCGTCGCCCTCTTCGGCGACTTGCTCGCCACCCAGGCCGCGGCACGCGGCGCGGCGGCCGTACTCGTCGACGCGTCCGTGCGCGACAGCGCCGAGCTGGCGCGGCTCGACTACGGGGTGTGGACGCGCTGGCGACGCGCCCGCGGAGCGACCAAGAACGAACGCGGCAGCGTGAACGTGCCCGTGCGGATCGGCGGTACGACGGTCGCCCCCGCAGACGTGCTCGTACTCGACGACGACGGCGTCACCGCGGTCGAGGCCGCCCACGTCGCATCGGCGCTCGAAGCGGTCCGGGAGCGCATCGCCAAGGAGGACGGGCTGCGCAGGCGCTGGGCGGCCGGCGAGTTCAGCTACGACGCGTACGGGATGCGCGAAGCGGACGAGAACTCGGGCGAGGGGGCTGCGACATGACGGCGGTACTCAGTGCCGAAAGGCTCACCAAGCAGTTCGCCAAGGACGACAGCGCCATCGTGGCCCTGCGCGACTTCGCCCTCGCCGTCGAGGAAGGCAGCTTCGTCACCGTCCTCGGGCGCAGCGGCTGCGGCAAGTCCACGATGCTCAACCTCCTCGCCGGGCTCACCGAACCCTCCGAGGGCGTCGTGTCGTACCGCGGCACGAAGCTGACCGGCCCCAACGTCGACATCGGCTACCTCACCCAGTCCGACACCCTCATGCCGTGGCGTGACGTGCAGCGCAACGTCGAGATGCCGCTGGAGATCCGCGGCGTACGCACCGAGGAGCGCCGCAGGACGGCCGCCGAACTGCTGCGGCGCGTCGGCCTCGAAGGCTTCGGAAAGCACTATCCGCGCGAACTGTCCGGCGGCATGCGGCGGCGCGCGTCGCTGGCGCGCATGCTCGCCGGAACACCGCGCACGCTGCTGATGGACGAGCCGTTCGGAGCGCTCGACGCGCAGCTGCGCACCGAACTCCAGGAAGAACTCCTGAAGTTGTGGCAGGGCAGCGGGCAGACCGTCGTGTTCGTCACGCACGACATCGAGGAGGCGCTGCTGCTGGGTGACCGCATCGTCGTGCTCGGCGGCCTCGGCCGGGTCGTCGCCGACGAGCAGATCACCCTGACACGGCCCCGCTCACTGGACACGCTGCGCGTGGACCCGGAGTTCGTCCGGCTGCACACCGCCATGGCCGCCGCGCTGAAGGAGGGCTCGTCATGACCGAGCGGACCGTGACACCCGCACCCGGGGACAAGTCCGCCGCGGCGCAGGCGGGTTCGGCAGGGGAAGCGACCCCGGAAGGCGCCACGCGCAGCCAGGGCGGACCGGGCAGCCCTTCCGGACCGGTGCGAATACCCGTCGAGCGCACGTGGTGGCAGCGGAACGGACGCACCGCGACCGTGTGGGGCCTGCGACTCCTTCTCGTCGTCGTGCTGCTCGCCGGCTGGGAGGCAGCCGCCGGAAGCCTCTTCGACATCACCTTCACCAGCAGGCCCACCGCCATCGCACAGCGTCTCGGCGAGTGGTCCGGCGACGGCACGCTGTGGACACACAGCTGGGTGACGATCCAGGAGATCGTCTACGGCTTCCTGCTGGGAGCGCTGGCCGGGGCGGTCGCCGGATTCGTGCTGGCCTCCCTGCGGTTGGCCTACCGCGTGCTGGATCCGTTCATGATGGCGCTGTACTCGATCCCGAAGGTCGCGCTGGCACCGCTGTTCATCGTGTGGTTCGGCATCGGGATGCACATGAAGGTGCTTCTCGCCGCGGCCACGGTCTTCTTCCTGGTGTTCCTCAACACGGCTGCGGGAGTACGGGAAGTGGACCGCGGGCTCGTCGACGCCGTGCGGCTGATGGGCGGCAGCCGGCGGGACATCGCCGTCAAGGTCGTGCTGCCCGCATCCATGACGGGTGTGCTCACCGGACTCAAGGTCGCCATCCCGTACGCGCTGATCGGCGCCGTCATCGGCGAACTGGTGGCCTCCAACCAGGGTCTCGGCTACCTGATCAACGACGCGGCCGCGCAGTTCGACACCGCCGGCGTGTTCGCCACGCTCGTCGTACTGAGCGTCATCGCGGGGCTGTTGAACGTGTTCGTCGGACTCATCGACCGCCGCGTCAACCGGTGGAAACCCGTCGAGTCCCAGGGCTGATCACCCCGCCGCCCCGTGCACCAGGTGCCGTCCCCGTCCCCGTCCGCCATCCGTCTTCCCTATTGCGACGTTCCCCTACTCCACCCTCTCCCTCCTCTCCGAACGGAGCTGGAACTCATGCGACTGGAGCGTGAACCATGGGCAAGCACATTGAGCGCAGGACGCTGCTGAAGTCCTTCGCGGCCGCCCCCGTACTCCTCTCCCCACTGGCCGCCGGATGCGCAAAGCACGGATCCACCACGAAGGCCGGCACGCTCAACATCGGGCAGATCAGCAACTCCGTCGCCTTCTTCCCGCTCTTCGTGGCCGAGGAGAAGGGCTACTTCAAGGACGAGGGCATCAAGCTCGGCGACCGCCCCCGGCTCGGCACCGGCGCGAAGGTGGCCGCGGCCCTGAAGTCCGGCTCCATCGACCTCGGCGCGGGGGTGCTCACCGACGCCTTCAACCTCGCCAAGTCCTCCGAGCCCGGTCAGACGCGCGTCCTCTCCAGCCTCGTGACGGAGTACTACGTGGACATCGTCGTGGGGAAGTCCTTCGACGGGCCGGGGGACGGTGCGAGTCTGGAGGAGCGTACGAAGGCGCTGGTCGGCAAGAAGATCGGCATCACCGGCCCGGGAAGCGGCACCGAGGCCCTGGTGACCTACCTCTTCGACGGGGTCGGCAGGAAGGCGAAGACGGACGCGACCCTCGTCAACCTCGGCAGTGCGGCCACCTCCGCCATCGGCGCGCTCAAGTCCGGCCGGGTGGACGCCCTTTCCTTCTTCCAGCCCATCGGACAGCAGGTTGAGGCTGTCGGCGCAGGCCGCATCCTCATATCCCCGGCGAGGGGCGACGTGAAGGACGTGACAGGCGCGCTGCACGGTGTCGTCTTCTCCACACAGAAGCTGCTGAAGAAGAAGCGCAAGGAGGTCGAGGGATTCCAGCGCGCGATCAAGCGCGCCCAGCAGGACGTGCAGGGCGACCCGGACACGGTGCGGCAGCTGCTGGAGAAGTACCTCAAGGACTCCGACCCGAAAGCCCTCGACGCGCTCGTGCCGATCCTGCGCCGGGAGATGCCGCAGTCACCGGAGCTGACGAAGGAACCGTACGAGGTCGCGCGGCGGTTCCATCAGGACAGCGGACTGGTGGACAAGACGCCGGAGTTCGGGGACATCAAGGCGTAGGCGGGCGGTGGCGCGACGGTTCGCCGCCGCCGCCGCCGTCGCCGCCGTGACTCGCCACCCGCCACCCGCCGGTACGAGGGTGCCTCCGGAGGCCGGATCCCGCGGCCTGTGGGCGGGACTCGTCGAACTCGGCTTGTGCGAGGGTCAGTTGCTGGTCTGAGTCTCGGTCCGCAGCCAAGCCAGATACTCGTCGCTGCCGGCGGTGATGGGGGTGGCGATGATCTCGGGCGTGTCGTAGGAGTGCAGGGACTTGATGTGCGCTTCGAGCTCGCCGTACCGGACGGCGGTGGTCTTGAGGAGCACCCGCCACTCGGCGTCGGTCTCGGTCTTCCCTTGCCACCGGTACACGCTCTTGATCGGCCCGTCGATCTGAGCACAGGCAGCGAGCCGCTCCGCGACCACGGACGCGGCGAGCGCCTGAGCGCTCTCCTCGCTGTCCGTGGTGGTGAGTACAGCCAGGAACTCGGCCTCGGCCACGGTGTCTCCTCTCAGTTCGGTTCCGGGGGCCGACCGTATCTCGGGACGAAGCCGGGGCCGCACTCGCGGTGGCGGGTTCAAGGACAGCAGCGCGGGCCCGGTGTCCTGAGTGGAGCCCCCGGACCCGCTGCCCTGTACCGGACTGGGGTGTCTGGACCCTGCGGCTCCTGACGTGCTGCCTCTCATAGGAGGTCACCCACGTGAAGGGCAGCTTCCAAGTCACTCGGCAACGTCGACTCCGTAGCCCCGTGCCAGGGCGTCGAGGCCGTAGTCGTAGCCCTGTCCCACGGCCCGAAGACGCCAGGTGGGGCCACGACGATAGATCTCCGCAAGGAGCAGGGTGCGTTCCGTGGTCGCCGCGTCAAGCGTTGCCTGGGCCACCGGTCGTGCCGCGGGTCCTGGTGACGTGCTGATCTCGATGGCGCCCACGTCACCGAAGGTGAGGTCTCCATCGAGCGCTGCGCAGATGACGACCTTGTCGGTGGCAGGAGTCACTGAGGCAAGGTCCACGGTGATCGCTTGTTCGGTTGGCGCATCGGTGGACAGCCGCACGGCACTGTTCGGGCCTTCCGGCGCCCCGTAGAACACGAAGTCAGCGTCACACGTTACTTGTTCGTCCTCGTCCACGCTGAAGGCCACGATGTCGATCTCGCACTCGGTCTGCTGGCCCCAGGATGCTGCGACCGTCCAACTGACGTAGCCAGAGCGGCTCGGTAGGTCGATGACACCGCCCCGCGGAAGTACGAGTGTGCCCAGCCGGTCTCCATGCACCGCGTTTCCGAAGTCGGGACTGGCCGAGTCGAGGATTTCAGCTTCGTGCGTCGGGAGATCGAGGGACTGAATCCGACGCATGCGTCGCGGATCGATGTATCCGCCTTGCAGAACGATGAGATCGGTGACGTTCCCGGAGAGGTTGACGGCCGCCGCGCCGCCCAGTTCGACGATCCTGCTTCGGGCCTTGGCAGCTTGAGGATGAGGTCCACCAAGAACCAGCACTCGGTGCCCGAGAAGGGGCTTCGGGTTCTTCTCGGCGTCGGTGTTGGTCCCGGTGTCCTTCCTGACAATCGCCTCGCTCGACGAAGTGGCAACAGAACTTGTCTGGATCGATTGTTCTGAGGAAGTACTGCGTGCCAGGGCCGTCGACTCCGGCGTACCGCCGGCTCTGTGCGGCACCCCTGGCCGTACATCGCCGAGCAACTTCAGGAACGACCGTTCATCGAGGACAGGAACTCCTTCAGCGGCGGCTCGCTTGGCCTTTGCTGTTCCGAGCGTCCTGTCGTTCGTCACAAGTAGGCTTGTGTGCCGGCTGACCGAAGTCATCACATTCAGTCCGGCAGCGACCGCGCGCGCCACCAGCTCCGCACGCGCGACAGCGGTTTCCCCTGTGATCGCAACCTTCATCCCTTGCTTCAGCCTGCCGCCGGAGACAAGCCGCCCGGGGTTGCGGTACGCGCACGGTGTCTTCGGCGGCTGCGGCGTGAACTGTGTTTCCTGCCTGGGAGGACAATCCAGCAGGGGGAGCGGAATGTCGAGGTGAGCGGCTTCCCTCAGCGACTCCCGCAATACGCCGGAGAGTACGCGGGCGTCGTCCAAGGCATCGTGGGCCTTGTGCTGCGGGATGCCGTAGTGGCCGGCGAGGGAGCCCAGTGCCAGATCGACAGAAGAAGTGCCGAGCTGCCGATTGAGTGCCAGGGTGCACAGTCGTCGCGATACTGGTATCCAGCTTCGGGCGCGGGCGAACTCGTGCGCCAGAAAGTCGTAGTCGAACTGTGCGTTGTGAGCCACCATTACGCGGTCCTTGAGCAGGGTGCCGATGTGATCGGCGACCTCCTCGAACCTGGGTGCTCCGCGCAGGCGGTCAGGTGTGAGTCCGTGGATGTGAACGGGGCCGGGATCACAACCAGGGTTGACGAGGGTGCTGAACTCGCCGGTCTGCTCGCCTTGCCGATTGACTGTGATGACAGCGACAGACAGCACACGATGGTGGCGCGGCCAGAGGCCGGATGTCTCCACATCCACCAGCGCCCAATCGAAGGCGTAGCTGCTCATATCGGGCGCCGAGGAGGTCATGAATGTCCGACTCATGGCGTGATAATGCCATAAGCAAGGGCGTCAACTACTGGTCTTTTCCCGCCACTTCAGGATTCGCTACGGCTCGAAATGGACCCCCTCGCAGATCAGGCTGGCAACCCGTCACCGACCGATGGTGTGCGTGAGAAAGTCCGTCCAAACTTCAGACTTGAACGCCAATCGTGGGCCGTGGACCTTCTTGGAATCCCGGACGTGCACGGTGCCGGGGCAGTTGGAGACCTCGACGCAGTTCCCGCCTTCACCACTGCTGTGGCTGGACTTGTGCCAGGAGAGGGCGACTTCGACGCACGCGCCGCCTTCGTTGTCGCTGTAGCTGCTCTTGAGCCACTTCAGGGTGGTGTTCATCCTTCTCCCAGCAACGTCTCGATGAGCCCCAGGGATTCGTCGGGCGTGAGTGCCTGCGCGCGGATGATCCCATAGCGGCTCTCCACTGTGCGTACTGCTTCACGCTTCGTGAACCAGACGTTGCGTCCCTGCGCTTCGGCGTAAGCGAGGTTCTGCCCCTCTCGAGTTTCCAGAAGGATCACCGGTCCGGCGACCCCCGGGTGGTCAGATCGCTTGGTGGGCATAACTTGAAGCTCCACATGCCGCATCCGTCCAAGGGCGAGCAGTTGCCGCAGCTGTCCTCGCAATACGTCGGCGCTGCCGAACGGCCTTTGCAGCACTACCTCTTCGAGAACGAAGCTCAGTGTGGGGGGCGGCCAGCGGCTGAAGATCTGCTGGCGGGCCAGTCGCGCTGCCACGCGGGCCTCGACGGTCTCTTCGTCCAGGAGAGGACGCCGCATGCGGTACAGCGCCCGCGCATACTCCTCTGTCTGAAGCAGGCCCGGCACGACCATGGTCGCGTACTCGTGAAGCTCGACCGCTTCGGTCTCCAGTCGTGCGAACTCGCGGAAGAACGCCGGGTATCGCAGCCGCGCCTTGTCGATGTCCTCCTCGACGGCCTTCAGCAACCCCCGTGCGTCCAGGATGCGTTCGGCCGCGTCGATGAACTGCGGCTTGGCGGCGCGGCGGCCGCGTTCGACGGAGGAGACGAGGTCCGTGCCGTAGCCCGCCTGTCTGCCGAACTCCGTCTGGGTGAGGCCCGCTTGTTCGCGCAGGTGCTTGATCTGCTTGCCGAGGACCCTGTGAACGGGGTCCGGTGTGCCTTCGTCGGCGTCGAGGTCTTCGATGTCGGTCATGTGTCTCACCGGGAGTGACGGATCTGTTGCACGCAGCCTATGTCGGTGCTGTGTCACTTCGTTGCGGAATCTGTTCATCCGGGAGATCTCGCTCCTCGGCGCGTCGGCGGTCCATCTGCCGCCATTCCGGGCGCAGTCCCGTCAGATTCGTGGTGAGGAAGTACGCCGCTCCAGCCACTGCCAGCGACGGGACGAGACCCACCGAGGCCACGGCCGCTCCCGCCACGAGTCCGCCGAGCGGCATGCCCAGCCAGGCCATCGATGTGCCCAGGCCCGTCACGCGGCCCAGCAGTTCGCGCGGGATGCGTTCGTAGATGACCGCTCCCAGAATGGGGTTGAGGAAGCCCGCGCCGAAGCCGCTGACAATGAAAACGGCGACCACGGTCCACAGCGGTACGTCGAGGGCGAGGATCAGGAACCGCGGGGCGCCGGCGAGTACGAAGCCGGCGAAGAAGACGACGCGGCGGTTGAGCCGGTGTGCCACGGCGGCGGCCGTGAAGCTGGCGACGATGGCCGAGAGCCCCCATGCGGTGCCGGTGAGCCCGATCGCGGCCGGGCCGTTGCCGGATTCCTTCGCCCAGACCGGTACGAGCACCGAGGAGAAGGCCGTGTCCAGCAGGTTGGTGACTGCGATCATCGCCGTGATGGTGAGCAGCAGCGGATCGTTGCGCAGGAAGCGCATGCCCTCGCCGAGGCGTCTCCAGTAGCCCGGGCCCTCCGCGTCGGGGTCGCGCGCTTCGGCGGTACGGCCGACGCCGCGTGGAACGACCAGTGCGATGACGAGCGAACCCATCGCGAAACACGCGGCGTTGGCCACAAGTGCGGTCATCGGGCCGAGGAGCGCGACGAGGGTTCCCCCCGCGGCGGGTCCGAGTGTGAACGCGAGGCGTTCCATGACGCCGCTGAGCCCTGTGGCCCGCTCCAGCCGTACGCTGCCGAGGTCTGCGGCCTCCGGAACCATGACCTGTTTGGCCAGGTCGCCGGGAGCGCGTGCGGCGCCGATGACCGCGACGAGGAGCAGCAGCAGCCAGAAGGAGAGCAGGTCCGCGGCGTGGAGAGCGGGGATCGTCACGGCGGCCGTCGCACTCACGAGGTCCGTGGACCAGGAGACGATCCGTGGGCCGCTGCGGTCCACCAGCGGTCCGATGAACGCCTTGACCAGCACGTACGGTCCCAGTTCGCAGAAAGCCACGAGGCCGGTCTGCGAGGCACTGCCCGTGGTGACGAGGACGAACCAGGGCAGAGCGATGACTGAGATGCGGGTGCCCGTGAGCGACAGTCCGGTTGCGGCGAGCACGCCGGCCAGAGGCCGCAACGACCGGCGCCCGGACGGGGATCGAGTCACTCCCGCCTCCCCGGGCCGTCCAGCTCGGGGAGGATCTGCGTGATCAGCGTGACGCGTTCCGCGCCGTCGGGGGCGTCGGCCCCGGGCGCGTCCCGCCGGTAGCGGCCGATGACCGAGGCCAACTCCGCGTACAGGGAACGGCTTTCCTCCGGAGTGAGGCGCAGTGCCCAGTCGCTCATGTCGGAGGCCTCGCGCCATTCGCGGGGGAGGGTCTGGAACTCGTTCACCGCCCGCTGGGTGCGCAGGGTGTAGGCGGCGGCCACGGAGTGCAGATAGGTGAGCGTCGCCTCCGGTTCGCGCTCGGCCAGTTCCATGTCGTCGAACCGCGTCTTGCGGTGTACCGAACGCCACCACCGTTCCCGGGCGTTGCCGCGTTCGGTGTCCTCCTCGACGAAGCCGGAGGCGCCCAGTTGGCGCAAGTGGTAGCTGGCCGTCCCGGAGTTGACGCCCAGCTGCTCGGCGAGACGGGTCGCCGTGGACGGGCCGTTCTTGCGCAGCAGCCCGACGAGCTGGACGCGCACCGGGTGCGCGAGCGCACGCAGGCCCTTCGCGTCCAGGACGACCGTGTCCTGCGGGGTCTTCTGCGGCACCACCTGCTGCGGCGGTGTGTGCCGAGAGCTGCTTTCGTCGGTCTTCCCCATGCCCTGAACCCTAGAACGCAAAGATGTCTTTGCGAAGGGTTCTTTGGGAAGAACTCTTCGCAGTCGCGGCGGAGTTGGGGCGATCGGGTGCCGGACGCAGTCCGTCCCCGGCTCCGGCCGGAAGGCCGGTGACCGGGGACGGAGGCGGAGCGTGTCCGAGACGGTGGAGCGGCGAGGCAGCAGGGCCGGATCAACTCCCGTGCGGCACGGCGGCATCCGCGCCACGCACGCCCAACGCCTCCTCTCCACGGGCGCAGTTCTCCCGGAGCGCGGTGAGAACCCTCTCGGGCAGGCCGAGCGCCGAGCCGCGGCGGCCCGTGCCGTCGAGGATCTCGTCGCCCTCCTCCAGCCACTCCGAGAAGGGCTGGACACCGATGAAGTCCGCCAGGCGGGCCAGCTCCGCCCGGGGCGCGTCGAGGAGGCGTTCGTACGAGAGCGTCGTGACCTGTTCCCGCGGGACGGCGGCGAGCTGGTCCACGCCTTCGCAGATCAGGTCCGACCAGAGCGTGCCGAAGTCCGGCACCGGCATCTCACGGTCGAGGACGAGCGCCGGGTCGTACTGCGGGCCCAGCAACGGGGCCAGGTCCTCGGGGAGTTGCTTGATGTGGTCGTCGGTCAGGTCGGAGGCGGACTCCACGCCCGAGCGGCGGACGATCTCGCGCAACAGGGAGATCATGCGGTAGCCGTTGTGGCGGCTCATGGACAGCGCGCAGTCGGGGCCGTCCCGGAAGAGGTGCACGAAGCGGGCCTCGGGGAAAAGTTCGTGCAGCAGTCCGACGCGGTGCAGCGAGTATCCGGAGCGCTCCACGGCGGCCTCGCGCCCGCCGGCGCGGGAGGCGAGCGCGCCGAAGAGGGCCTGCCACTGCTGCGGGGCGGGACGCTCGGGCCAGGAGCACACCTCCGGTTCGAGGGAGTCGAGCAGCGCGTCCGGGTCGTCGCTCAGGTGCGGGAGCGTCATCATGCTGATCGCGGGGATGCCCGTCGTTCCGGCCGAGTAGCGCCACTCGGGGTGACGGTTGTAGATGAACTCCGGGAGCGGGGTCCCGCTGCGGACCATGGCGTCGAAGACTTCCATCGGTTCGCGCAGACATCGCCAGAACTCCGGGCCCGTGAGCGGCTGCTGCGACAGTGCCGGTGGTCCGTCGATGCAGGAGTAGAGCTCGTTGAGGCTGAGCACGTCGGGATGCAGCCGCAGCACCTGCGACAGCGCCGTCGAGCCGCTGCGCCCGGTGCCGACGACGAAGGTCAGCGTCTTGATGCCCGTCCGCACGTTGGTTTCCTCCCCCAGGGCCTGGCTGCGTCGCAGGCCGTTCGGCTTCCGATCGCACCCAGTCCTACCCCCGCGCACGGCGCCCGACCCGGAGGACCGGACGATCGGCCGAAGGCGTCACCCCAAAGAGCTCTCACCCCGAAGCGCCGTCACCCCATGAGGGAGGCGATCTCCTCCGCGCAGGCACGCAACGCCGGTACGTGGCCGTGCAGTTCGTCCCAGGTGGTGAGCACGACGGTGGCGCCGAGCGAGATGGCCAGCCGGGGGCGCACTGCTCCGTCCAGATCGGGTACGACCGTGGCGACGGAGCGGACTCCGACCTCGTTCTCCTCGTCGACCTCCGCCCAGCCCCGCTCCCGTGCGCGAGCGACCTTCTCGCGCAGCGCCTCCGGGTCGGTGACGGTGTGCGCGGTGGGGGAGGGCAGGTCGGAGGCGAGGAGAGCCGCCAGCTCCTCCTCCGGCAGCACCGAGGCGAGCGCCAGGCCCATGGAGGTGGCGTGCCACGGATTGCGGGTGCCCTCGGCGCTGCGCAGCTGGAGGTGCTGCGTGCCCTGTGCGCTGAGCACGATGAGCACCTCGCCGCCGTCGAGGATCCCCGCGATGGCGGGAAGTCCGGTCCGGGCGGCGAGGCGGCGCATCGGTGCGGCCGCGGCCGAGTAGCCGGCGGGGGAGCGCTGGAAGCCGCGGGAGAACTCCAGGACGCGCACCCCGAGGGCGTAGCGGCGGGTGTCCTCGTCGTAGGCGACGAAGCGTTCGGCGGCCAGACGCCCCAGCAGCCGGTGGGCGCTGCTGACGGGAAGCCCGGCGGTGCGTGCCGCCGCGCTGACACCCAGCCCCGACGGGTTGTCGGCCAGTACCGTCATCAGCCGCAGACCCCGGCTGAGCATGTCGTCGCCGGGCGGTGCGGTCACCGTCGGTGCTCCCTCGAAGATCGTGCGCGGCAAGGTCAGTCGCGTCCGCCACTGCCCGGTGCCGTGGCGGCACTCGTGTGCGGCTCCCGGTTCACCGTACCGGTATCGCCCGTGGTGGCCCGCGGTTCCCGCACTGCGAACATCAGCGCCGCGGAGATCATCGTGCACACCGCCATGAAGCCGAAGGCGCCCGCGTCGCCGAGCTGCGTGCCACGCACCCAGCCCACGAGGTAGGTGCCCGCGAACGACCCCAGCGCACCGAAGGAGTTGACGGCTGCGACGGCCGCGCCCGCGACACCGGCCGGGGCCAGCTCCGAGACGAAGGCGAAGTACGGGCCGTAGGGCGCGTACATGCACAGTCCCGCGACGACGAGCAGGGTCAGCGCGAGTGGGAAGTTCGGACCGGCGAGGTAGGAGCCGAACAGCGCCAGCGCCCCCGTGCCCAGCCAGGGCCACACGGCGATGCGGCGGCGTCCGGTGCGG
The DNA here is from genome assembly GCF_900090145.1 of Streptomyces sp. WMMB 322. Classification (GTDB taxonomy): domain Bacteria; phylum Actinomycetota; class Actinomycetes; order Streptomycetales; family Streptomycetaceae; genus Streptomyces. Next base: position 32,718 of record NZ_FMHI01000018.1, on the reverse strand, counting down.
TCGGACAGGCGGGAGTTGAGCATCATCGCCACGACGGCGAACGCGTAGGGGATCGCGGAGATCAGTCCGGTCGCGCCGATGCCCTCGCCCGAGGCCTGCTTCACGATGGACGGCAGCCAGAAGATGAAGCCGTACATGCCGAACGACCAGAAGAAGTACTGGGCGGCCAGCACGACCACGGCACGGGAGCGCAGGACCTTCTTGTAGTCCGCGGCGGTCGCGCGCGGCGCGTCGGCGGTGGTGGCGTGCGCCCCGGGGTCGGATTCGGCCTCCGGCGCGGCCGGAGTTCCCGCGTCGACCTCTGCGGCTGTCACGGCCGAGCCGGGCGAGGATGCGGCGGCGCGCTGCTCGTCCGCGAGCTCCGTGCGCAGCCGGTCGTGTTCGGCCCCGGGCAGCCACCGGGCCTCGGCCGGCCGGTCCTTGATGAGCCGCAGGCACAGCAGGCCCCAGACGATCGAGGGGACGCCCTCGACGATGAACATCATCCGCCAGTCGGAGATCTCGATGAGCCATCCGGAGAGCACGGACAGCCACATCACGGTGATCGGATTGCCGAGGATCAGCAGGGAGTTGGCCCGGCCGCGCTCGCGCTTGGTGAACCAGCGGCTCAGCAGCACCACCAGCGCGGGCAGCACGGCGCCCTCGACGACGCCGAGCGCGAAGCGCACCGGAATCAGCTGGCCCGGGCTGCTGAGCAGGCCCTGCGCCGTCGCCAGCACGCCCCAGGCGATCGTTGAGCCGGCGACCAGCAGGCGCACGCTGCGCTGCTCGGCGTAGATCGTGCCCGGGATCTGGAAGAAGAAGTAGCCGAGGAAGAACGAGGCCGCGATGAGGGAGTCGGTCCCGGCCGACAGGTTCAGTTCGTCGGCCATGCCGCCCGCCGAGGCGATCGCGTAGTTCGACCTGTCGAGATAGGCGAGCGAGTACGTGACGAACGCGATCGGTATCAGATACCGGGCGCGGGTCGATGACCAGAAGCCGCCGCTGCCGGTGCGGGAGGGAGACGCTGCCGTCATTCCCGGACCTCCCCTTTTTCCGTCGGATGGAAAGTGTTTCACTGGGCGGGAAGGACGTTACGAGTGTGTGCGGGCCGGGTCAATGGCTGCGGCCGGTCAGGACCCGTCACGGTCCGCACGCCGCGGGCGTTCCGGGACGTCCCGGCCGGCCGGCCCGGCCCGTGGGTCAGCCGGGTGCGACTGTCCGGTCTGCCGGTCTGCCGGTCTGCCGGTTTGCCGGTCCGGTCTGGCGGTCTGGCGCTCTGGCGCCGGTCCGTCCGTCGGTTCGTTCCGGCCGTCCGCCCGTCATCCGCCGTACGCGACGAGGAGAGGCACACGCCGATGCCCGAGACCACCGACCCCGCAGTCCACGTGCTCCTGCCCTGGAAAGGCCTCGACGAGCGGCACGGGCCGTGGCCCTCGAACGTCCGCGTGCACATATGGGACGGACGCACACCCGAGGACGAACTGCCCGCCGAAGCACTGGAGTCGACCGGCCTGTGGGTGATGCCCTACGCCGTGCCCGACGCGGAGCGGCTGCTGCCGCGGCTCCCCGCCGTACGTGCCGTGCAGTCCCTCAGCGCCGGCGTCGAGAAGCTGCTGCCGGTCATGCCCGAGGGCGCGAAGCTGTACAACGGCCGGGGCCTGCACGACGCCAGCACCGCCGAACACGCGCTCGGACTGATCCTCGCCGCGCAGCGCGACCTTCCGCGCTGGGTCGCCGATCAGCAGGCCGGACGCTGGGAGCCGCACTTCACCCGCTCCCTTGCCGGGGCGCGCGTCGCCGTCATCGGATACGGATCGATCGGGCAGGCCCTGGAGCGGAGGCTGCTGGCCTGCGAGGCGGAGGTCGTGCGCATCGCCCGGCGGCCCAGGCCCGAGGAGGACGTGCACGCGGTGACCGAACTTCCGCAACTTCTGCCGGACGTGGACATCGCGGTGCTCGTACTGCCCGAAACCCCCGCCACGACAGGCATGTTCGGCCCCGACGAACTCGCCGCGATGCCCGACGGGGCGCTCGTGGTCAACGTGGGACGGGGCCGCACGCTGAAGACGGGTGCGCTGCTCGACGAGACCCGGAGCGGACGGCTGCGCGCCGCGCTCGACGTCACCGACCCCGAACCGCTGCCGGGTGACCATCCGCTGCGGAAGCAGCCCGGGGTGCTGATCACGCCGCACGTCGCGGGCGGTTCCGCCACGTTCCGTCCGCGCGCCGAGCGGCTGATCGTGGAACAGGTCCGCCGCTACGCAGCAGGGGAGCCCCTCGTCAACGCCTTCCCGCGTCCCTGAACCGCGCCGGGACAGCAGGAAAGGGGCCGGGGGCCGGGCGGTCCACTGTGCGTGCCGCGACGGGCGAGCCTGACCCGGCACCCTCGGTGTCCGGGGGCTCGCCAACGGCCGTGCCCCGCGCCCGCGTTCGCGTGATCGCGCGGCTCCGCCGGACTCACCGGGAGCCCCCGCCGCATCGCCCTCCGTCGGCCGGACGCCGGTCCCGCCGGTCCCGCCGGTGGGTGCGACCGGCGGCCGGTGAGCGGAGGCCGTCCGTGCGGCCGTGGAGCGCGGGCGAACGCCCGGGGGAACGCGCCTGGCGGGCTCCGTTCCGTGACACGATCGTGCGGGTGCCCTTCGACCACAACGATCACTACCACCGGCTGCTGTCGCGCCATGTGCCGCGGCACGGCGGCAGGGCGCTGGACGTGGGCTGCGGTTCCGGACGGTTCGCGCTGCGGCTCACGCGGCTCGGGATGGACGTCGACGCGATCGACCCGTCCGGGGAGATGATCGCGCAGGCACGGGCCCTGTGCCCGCGCGAAGAGGGCGCCCGCAGTCCGCGCTTCCGGCAGGCGGATGTCACCGACCTCGAACTGCCCCGGAACCACTACGACTTCATCTCGTGCCTGGCGAGCATCCACCATGTGCCGTTCGAGACCGTCTCGGCGCTGCGGGCGGCGCTCGCACCGGGTGGTGTCCTGGTGATCCTTGGCTGCTACCGGGAAAAGGGCCGGCTCGACCTTCTCTGGAGCCTGGCCGCTGTTCCCGTCAACGCCGTTGCCAGGCTTGCGGCTCGGGCAGCAGACCGGCTGCGTCCTGCCTCCGCCCCGGCAGGCTGGGCACGCACGGATCCCCCGGTGAAGCAGCCAGGGATGACGCTGTCCCGGATCCACTCGGAGGCGGCCGTCCTGCTGCCCGGCTCCCGCATCCGCAGGCTGCTCTTCTGGCGCTATCTGCTCGTCTTCCGCAACAGCCGCTGAGGACGGGCGAATTGGGTGCGGCGGTTCAGAACCCGCCCGCCGTGTCGAGGATGCGCTCCGCGACCCGTACCGAATCCACCAGCGGATGAAGGGCCAGCGCCCGCAGGGCCGCCGCCCGTGAGCCGCTCTCCGCAGCCTCGATCGCCGAGCGCTCCACCGCCTTGAGCTGAAGCATCAGGCCCAGCTGGTCCGCGGCGACGGGGCCGGCGGAGAGGGGCCGGGCCCCACCGGCGTCGACCAGGCACGGCACCTCCACCACCGCCTCCGCGTCCAGACCAGGAACGGCGGTGCGGTTGGGCACGTTGAGGATCAGCGTGGTGCGCTCGTTGCGGGAGACCGCACGCATGAGTGCGAGGGCGACGCGGTCGTAGCCGCCGCCTTCGAGGTCGCAGCTGTCGCGTTCCCAGCCGCCGGACGCCTCGCGGCTCTCGGCCATGTACGTCTCCTCGCGCTCCCGGCGCGTGCGGGCCCAGGCCGCATACGCCTCGGACGGGCCGGCCGCACGCCCCGGACGTGACTCCTCGTAGAAGCGGGACTGCTGCTCGCGCAGGAACTCCCCACGGGTGGTCTGCGCCCCCCGGATCGAGGCGACGGCCTCGCGGTTGAAGTAGTAGTAGTGCAGGTACTCGTTGGGCAGCGCGCCCAGGGCCCGCAGCCAGCCGGCGCCGAAGAGCTTGCCCTCCTCGAAGGACTCCAGGAGCGCGTCGTCCGAGAGAAGGCCGGGCAGCCGGTCCTTGCCGTCGACGACGACGCGGCGCAGCCAGCCCAGATGGTTGAGCCCCACGTAGTCGTAGTCGGCGCGGTCGGGGTCCGCTCCCAGGGCGCGGGCCGCGCGCCGGCACAGGCCCACCGGGGAGTCGCAGATGCCGATCACCCGCTCGCCCAGGCCCCGTCGGCGGAAGACGCGGCCCATGGCCTCCGTGACCATGCCGGCGGGGTTGGTGAAGTTGATGACCCAGGCGTCGGGGGCGACTTCGGCGACGCGTTCTGCGATGTGCACGGCGACGGGCAGCGTGCGCAGTCCGTAGAGCACACCGCCGGCGCCCACCGTCTCCTGGCCCAGGACCCCTTCGGCGAGGGGGGTGCGCTCGTCGCGGGCGCGTCCCTCGAGGCCGCCGACGCGGATGGCGGAGAAGACGAAGTCGGCGCCGCGCAGCGCCTCGTCGAGGTCAGTGGTGGCGCGTACGGCGGGTGCCGGGCCCCTGCCGACCCGGTCCGGGGCCTGTCGCGCCTGTTCCGCCTGGTGGGAGAGGACCGATGTGATCGCGCCCAGGCGGTCCGAGTCGGTGTCGTGGAGCACGAGTTCGGTGATGCGTCCGGCGTCGTCGCCCTGGTCCTCCAGCAACGCCCGGTGCACCAGCGGCACCCGGAATCCGCCGCCGCCCAGCACCGTCAGCCTCATCGGCCCTCCACCTCCGCGTCCATGGCTGTCTGCACCTTCACCCCGGCCTCGCGGAAGACGGCGAGGGTTTTCGGGTCCGACGTCTGATTGGTGATCAGGGCGTCGATGTCCTGCGGCCCGCAGACGCGGGCGGTGCCCTTCCCGGGGAACTTCCGTGCCGCGGCGAGCAGCACCACGTGCCGGGCCGAGGCCAGCATGGCCTGTTTGACGGGCACTTCGACGTCCGTGGTGTCGAGCACGCGCCCGTCGGGCAGTACGCCGCTGGTGCCGAGGAAGAGCCGGTCGGCGTAGAGGTGACTGAGGCTCGACTCCGTCAAGTGGCCCACGAGGGAGCGGTAGTTGCGGCGCACCTGGCCGCCGAGGAGTACCAGCGTGACCTCGGTGTCGTCCTTCAGCTCCTCGTAGACGGCGAGGTTGCTCGTCGCCACGGTGATGTTGCGGCCGTGGAGCCTGCGCGCCAGCTGAAGCACCGTGGTGCCGATGTCGAGCAGCAGAACCTCTCCGTCCTCGACCGTGGCGGCGGCGCTCCTGGCGACGGCGTCCTTGTCCGCGCGGTCGTCGACCTCCTCTTCTGCGAAGGGCCGCTCGACCGGGCCCCGCGCCACCGCGCCGCCGTAGACCCTCGTCAGCCGGCCCGCGTCGGCCAGGTCGTTCAGGTCGCGCCGCGCGGTGGCCTCGCTGACGCAGAGGTGCTGCGCGATCTGCCCGACGGGCAGCACGCCCTCTTCGCGGAGCAGCTTCAGCAGCCGCTCATGACGGGTCTCGCGCAACATGTCAGGCAATGTAGCGTGCCTGAGCGTCTTTGCGCGAGTGTGACCGGGGTCTTGCACTCATGGCTGCTGACGTGCAAGGTATCGCTCAAAGAATCGAGAAGCTTCCGGCCGCCCACGGCCGTTCACGGCTCGCGGGCTCCTCGGGGGGCTCAGTGCGACGCCGTCACAGCGCGACGCCGCCGGTGCACCGGAGGACGGGTCTTCACAGGCCGCAGAGCATGCCGCAGGACTGGGCCGGAGGGGGCGGGAGGAGCAGTGAGCACGACCGGGAGCGCACATCCGGCGCCGACTTCGGCGGCCCTGGACCCGCTGTCGGCCCTGCGCGGCGACGGCGGCCCGGAGCAGGACGTGTTCCTCACCGGCACCGTCTTCCTCGACATCATCTTCACCGGGCTCGACCACGCTCCCGTACGCGGCACCGAGTCCTGGGCCCGCGGCATGGGTTCGTCGCCCGGCGGCGTGGCCAACATGGCAACCGCCCTGCGCCGCCTCGGCCTTCGCACCTCCCTCGCTGCCGCTTTCGGGGACGACGTCTACGGGGACTACTGCTGGGAGTCGCTGGCCGACAGCGAAGGCATCGACCTGCGACCGTCCCACCGCGCCCAGGGCTGGCACTCGCCCGTCACCGTCTCCATGGCCTACGAGGGCGAGCGGACGATGGTCTCCCACGGGCACGAGGCCCCCGCCCCCTGCGTGCGGTCCGCCTCCCGCCCGCGCTCCCGCGCCTGCTTCACCGACCTGGCCCCCGGGCGGCTGGAGAGCTGGGTGCGCGAGGCCCACGACGAGGGCAGCAAGATCTTCGCCGACGTCGGCTGGGACGACACCGGGGCCTGGGACCCGGACACCCTGGCCGACCTCGCCTACTGCCACGCGTTCCTGCCCAACGCGGCCGAGGCGCAGCACTACACGCGCACCGGAAGCCCCGAGGAAGCGGTGCGCGCCCTGGCCGAACTCGTGCCGATCGCCGTCGTCACCAAGGGCTCCGGCGGGGCCGTCGCCGTCGACTCGCTGAGCGGCGAGAGTGCCGACCTTCCCGCGCTGCCCGTCGAAGCGCTGGACCCGACCGGTGCCGGTGACGTCTTCGTCGCCGGCTTCATCACCGGCACGCTCGCCGGCTGGCCGCTCGCCGACCGGCTCGCCTTCGCCAACCTCACCGCCGCACTGTCCGTGCAGCACTTCGGCGGTTCGCTCTCCGCGCCGGGCTGGCCCGAGGTCGCCGCGTGGTGGCAGTACGCGACCCGCTGCGGAGGACAGAGCGAGGACGTGATGCGGCGCTACGCCTTCCTGTCCGACCTCCTGCCCGGGGCGAACCGGGGCTCGGCACTGCGCCGTGCCACGCCCACCATCGGATTCCGTGCGACCTGACAGGTGCCGCCGTCACGGGGGCGGGCCCGCCCCCGTGACCGCGGCCACCGCGGCAGGGGCGCCGAGAGGAGACTCCATGCGTGCCGAGCGACTGAGGGGCGCGGGCCCGGTGCTCCGGCTGCCGCGCCGCCGACACCCGTTCCGGCAAGGCCCGTTCAGTGACACGGGACGCACCCGGCGGCGTACGGCGGCTCTCGCGCTGGCCCTCGGCGGCGCGCTGCTGGCCGCGGCCTGTGTGCCGGGGACCGACGGCTCCGGGGCGGCCGGAGCGGGCGTGCCCGGTGCCGCCGCCACGTCCAAGCCCGACCCGTCGAAGGCGGGCAGGGCAACTCTGACCGTGTGGGACCAGGAGGTCCGCGGCGGGCAGAACGACGAACTGGAGCGGCTCAACGCCGAGTTCGAGAAGAAGTACCCGCACATCCGCATCAAGCGCGTCGCGCGCAGCTTCTCCGACCTCAAGACGACGCTGAAGCTGGCCATTTCGGGGAACAAGCCCCCGGACGTCGTCCAGGCCAACCAGGGCTACTCCGACATGGTGGCCTTCGTGAAGGCGGGGCTGCTCATGCCGCTCGACAACTACGCGGGCATCTACGCCTGGAACACCCGCTACCCCTCGACGCTGCTGAACCTCAACCGGGTCTCCTTCGACGGCCGGGACTTTGGCACCGGACGGCTCTACGGCATCTCCCAGACGGGCGAGTACATCGGCGTCTACTACAACAAGGACGTCCTGAAGAAGGCCGGGGTGAAGCCCCCGAAGACCTGGGCCGAGCTGACGGACGCACTGCCCCGCATCAAGGACGAGGGTGAACTGCCCGTCCAGTTCGGCAACTTGGACAAGTACCCGGCGATCCACACCTTCGGCGTTCTCCAGAACCAGGCCGGCGGCGCGGAAGAGACCCGCGAGAGCGTCTTCGGCCGCGGCAAGGGCTTCGACAACGAACCGACGGAACAAGCAGCCGGGACTCTCGCCGACTGGAAGAAGCGGGGCTTCATCCCCGAGGGGGCCAACGGCACCGGATACGACGACGCGGCCAAGAAGTTCGCCGGCGGCGAGGGAGCCTTCCTCATCACCGGCACCTGGCAACTGCCGGATCTGAAGAAGACCATGGGCGACCGCCTCGGATTCATGCCTCCGCCTCCCGTGAAGAAGGACGCCGCGCCCGTCACCACCGGCGGTCAGGGCCTGGCGTGGTCCGTCACGTCCAAGTCCCGCCACCCCGAAGTCGCCGCCGCCTACCTGGACTTCATCACCAGCCCGCACGCGGCGGACGTGATGACCGAGGAGGGAGTGCTGCCCGCGCTTCCGGGCAAGGCCGCCCGCGACATCCCCGAAGGCAGCGCCGAGGCGCAGATGGTGAAGGGCTGGGAGCAGCTCAACGCCGCCGACGGGCTCGTGCCGTACCTCGACTACACCACGCCCGACTTCTACGACTCGCTCTCCGCCGACCTCCAGGGTGTCATCGACGGCTCGGTCTCCCCGGAGGAGCTGTCGTCGAAGATGCAGCGCTCCTACGAGGCCTTCCAGGACAAGAAGCGCGCCGAAGCGAAGGCGGAGCAGTGAGCTCCGCCCCCGCGGCGCCGGCCGCCGAACCCCGCGACGGCGCTTCCCGCGGCCCCGGGAGCGCTGCGGCGGACGGAGGTTCCGGGCCGCTGCGCCGCACCGTGGGCCGCCGCCGGGGCGGAGCCCCCGGCGAGCCGCGCGCGGTCGGCTACCTCTACGTCCTCCCGGCCCTCGTGCTGTACGGCGCCTTCCTGCTCTTCCCGCTCGGACAGACCGTGTGGCTCTCGCTGCTGCACTGGGACGGACTGACCGTCGCCACCTGGGCGGGCGCCGCCAACTACCAGGCCCTGCTGACCGATCCGTCGCTGCGCGGGCCCTTCCTGCACGCCCTCGTGCTGCTGCTGTTCTACGCCGTCCTGCCCGTGGCGCTGGGCCTGCTCCTGGCTTCGGCGCTCTCGCGCTTCCGGGTGCGGGGAACGGCCTTCTTCCGCACGGTCTTCTTCCTGCCGCAGGTCCTGGCGATGGTCGTCGTCGGCGTCGCCTGGCGCTCCATCCTCGGCCCGGACGGACTGCTCAACGACTCGCTCCGCGCGGTCGGCCTCGGCTCCCTCGCACGCTCCTGGCTGGGCGACTACACATGGGCGCTGCCCGCGGTCGGCACGATCGGGACCTGGGTGGAGACGGGGCTGTGCGTGGTGCTCTTCCTCGCCGGCGTACAGCGCATCCCGCGCGAGCTGTACGAGGCCGCACGCATGGACGGAGCCGGCCCGGTGCGGGAGTTCCTCGCCGTCACCCTCCCGGCGCTGCGCGCGGAGATCGCCGTAGCGCTGACCCTGACCATCGTCGCCGGGCTGCGCAACTTCGACCTGATCTACATCACGACGGCCGGCGGGCCGGGCAACGCCACCTCCGTGCCCGCCTACGAGGTGTACCACCGCGCGTTCGAGACGAACGAGGTCGGGTCGGCGGCCGCGATGGGCGTCGGGCTGACCGTGCTGATCTTCGTGCTGACGGTCTCCGTCGCACGGCTCGCAGAAGGACGCAACCGATGACCGGCCGCCTGGAACGCAGCGCAACCTACGGGATTCTCGCCCTGTTCGCCGTCATCAGCCTCACCCCCGTGATCGGCATCCTCTCCACGGCGTTCGGGCGCTCCTCCTCGCAAGCGGCGGGCTTCTCGCTGCCGGACGGCCTCAACTGGGCCAATTTCGCCGAGGCCTGGACCCGCGGGCACTTCGGCTCGTACCTGACGAACTCGGTACTCGTCGCGGTCGCCGTGGTCACAGCCACCGCCGTGCTGGCCACTGTCGCCGCCTACGCCTTCGGCGTGATGCGCTTCCCCGGCTCGGGCGTGCTCTTCTACCTCTTCGTCCTCGGACTGACGCTGCCCCAGGAAGCTCTCGTCGTACCGCTGTACTTCGACCTGCGGTACTGGCAACTCACCGACACCTACTGGGCGTTGATCCTGCCGCAGACGGCGCAGTCGCTCGCCTTCGGCGTGTTCTGGATGCGCACGTACTTCCGCAGCAGTCCGCGCTCGGTCATCGAGGCCACCCGCCTCGACGGGGCGTCCAGCTGGACGACGCTGTGGCGCGTACTCGTTCCGATGGGGCGTCCGGCGCTGTCCACGATGGTCGTCATCGTCTTCATGTGGACGTGGAACGAGTTCCTGATGGCGCTGGTGATGGTCAGCGACGAGGCCCACCGCACGGTCCCGCTCGGGCTGGCCTTCTTCCAGGGGCAGCACAGCTCGGACACGGCGCTGCTCGCGGCCGCCTCGGTGCTCATCGCCCTGCCGGTCGTCGTGGTGTACGTGGCGCTGCAGCGCCGCTTCATCGAGGGAATGCTGACGGGCGCCGTGAAGGAGTGAAGCGCCGGGCCGCGTCACCTCACGCGGCCCGGCGCTTTTGTGAGGACCGTCAGGCGTTCGTCGGCTCCTTCGCGGTGCTCTTCCTGCCCGCGAGGTGGCGCAGCGCCTGCTCGATCTCCTCCGGCGTGCGTCCGCGTGTCTCCGGAACCCGGCGAAGCACGAAGATCCAGCAGGCCGCGTTCGTCAGCGCGTAGACCAGGAACCGGCGCTTCGCGTGAGGACCAGTGCCTCGCGGACCGCGTGTACGGACGCCTCGGTCACCTGCCCGCGCGCCGGGTCACCGTCCCGCACCGGCTGATCGTGCGCGAGACCGCCTCCGCATGAATTGAGCCACCAACATCCCGCTCTCGCAGGGCAGTTGTGATCGTTCCGTAAAACCCGACGCATAGGTCTTCACGACCGGGGCACCCAACAGACCCTCCGCTGATTGCGCGGTGAGACCTGGAACACAGGACTGCGGCCCGGCTTCACGGAAAGGGGTGAGAGCATGGCGACAACTGGTGACAAAGAGAGCAAAGACAACAAAGCGCAACAGACGGGCCAGCAACGGCCAAGTCGGGCGCCGGAGAACGCAGACCGGAAGCAGGACCGCAGCAGCGGCGCCGACCGGAATCAGGGGCGCAGCGGCAGTTCGCAGAGCGGGCGGGTCCCGATCGCGGAGGCCATGCGTCTCGCGGCCGGACAGCTCGCCGAGCTCCTTCAGTGCGAGCCCGCGTCCGTCTCGTCGGTCAAGGCCACCGACCAGGGCTGGAAGGCCGACGTCGAGGTCGTCGAGGTGGAGCGCGTTCCCGAGACGACCAGCGTGATGGGCACCTACCACGTGGAGCTCGACGGCCAGGGAAATCTGCTCGGTTACGAGCGCACCCGCCGGTACGCGCGCGGCCAGATCGATCAGCGGAAGTAATCGATCAGCGGAAGTAAGCAGCCGCGCTGCCCGCAGCACTGATCACGCAAAGGCGGTCTCCGCCTGCAATGCCCTCCCGAAAGGATGATGAAGGTGACGGTTGTCCCACAGACGAGCAACTCCCAGCCGAGCAGCGGCGCGGGTGGTGGGAATCTCTACGACATCCTCGAACTGATCCTGGACCGTGGTCTCGTCATTGATGCCTTCGTGCGGGTCTCCCTCGTCGGAATCGAGATACTCAAGATCGACGTCCGTGTGGTCGTCGCCAGCGTGGACACCTATCTGCGCTTCGCCGAGGCCTGCAACAGGCTGGACCTCGAGGCCGGGCGCAAGGCGCCGAGCCAGCTCACCGACATCGTGGGCGACGCGACCGAGAGCGGTGCGAAAGGCAAGTCGAAAGGCGCACTGACCGGAGCGGTCGAGGCCTTCAGCGAGTCCTTCCAGAGGGGACGCGACGCCGACGACGAAGAGCGCGAGCGCGAACCGAGGAAGTCCGCCTCCGCCGGCAGCCGCCGCACGACCCGCCGCAAGGAGGACTGATCCGGTTGTCCACCTACATCTACGCGATCACGGCCGCCGACCACCCGCAGAACCTCGAAGGGCTGAACGGCGTCGGCGAACCGGCAGGAACGCTGCGTACGGTCAAGTCCGGGTCCCTGGGCGCCGTGGTCAGCGACGCACCCGGGGACCTGCGTGCCAAGCGCCGCGACCTTGCCGCTCACCAGGCCGTCCTGGAGAGGCTGATGGCGGACGGCGCGACGCTGCCGATGCGCTTCGGCCTGGTCGGCCCCGACGACGGAGCCGTCGAGACGGTGCTGGAAGAGAACCAGGACGTCTATGCCGAGCGGCTCTCGGAGCTCGACGGCTGCGTCGAGTACAACCTCAAGGCGGGCCGGGAAGAGGACGACCTGCTGCGCGAGATCGTCGCCGGCTCCGAGGAGATCCAGCGTCTGCGCGAGGTCACCAGGGACCGCCCCGAGGCCCAGGACGAGAAGATCCGGCTGGGCGAGCTGGTCTCGAACGAGGTCCAGGCCCGTCACGAGGCCGAGGGCGGAGAACTGCTGCAGCGGTTGTCGGGCGGCGCACAGCGCCACACCGTCGCGGAGCCGACGCAGTCGCACTTCCTCAACGCCTCGTTCCTGGTACGGCGGGAGGACGCCGCGGACTTCGCACAGGCCGTGCACGAGGAGGCCGAGCGCAAGGGCGACGCCTACTCGCTCAACCTCCACGGGCCGCTGCCCCCTTACAGCTTCGTCTGACACGTGATCGGAGGGCCTGTTCATGGGCCTCATCACCGAGCTCCTGGCCCTGCCGCTCGCTCCTGTACGCGGTGCGCTGTGGGTCATGGACCAGCTCGTGCTGACCGCGGAGCAGCAGTACTACGACCCGGAGCCGGTGGTCCGGCAGCTCGCCGAACTCGAGCAGGAACTGCTCGACGGACGCATCACGGAAGAGGAGTTCGACCGGGTCGAGGACCAGCTCCTGGACGAACTGGAGTGGCGCCAGGCCTGGCAGCGACAGCAACAGGAGCGCTCATGACTGCGCCCAGACCCCCGTCCGGAAGAGCGGGGAGACGGAAGGTGACCGGAAGATGACGGACAACAGCAAGATAGGGATGGCGCTCGTGGGGGGTTACCTCCTGGGGCGCACCAAGAAGGCCAAACTGGCCATCGGCCTGGGCATGGCCCTCGCCGGCAAGAAGCTGAACATCAATCCGCAGCAGCTGGCCAGGATGGTGGCGAACTCGCCCGTGGTCGGCCAGCTGAGCGACCAGGTCCGCAAGGACCTCTTCGACAACACGAAGTCCGCGCTGACCTCTGCCGTCACCAAGCGGGCCGGCAGTCTCGCCGACTCCCTCCACGAGCGCACGCTCGACATGAACGACCCCACGCGGCGCGCCAGGCGCGCCGAGGAGGCCGAGGACGGCGAGGCCGCCGAGGACGGCGCGGAGCGCGCCGAAGCCGGCCGCGACGAGGCCGATGAGCGTGCCGGACGTGACGAGCGCGAGGAGCGGCCCAGGGCGCGCAAGTCCACCTCGGCGGGCGGCAGGGCCGCCAAGACCGCCAAGACCGCCAAGGCCGGCGGGAGCGCCGCCTCCTCCAACGGCAAGGCGGCGTCCGGCCGCCGCACCGGCGGATCCGGGGACGGCGCCCGCAAGCCGGCCTCGTCCGGCGCGCGCAAGACCACCGGCGGCGCGCGCAAGACCGCCGCGAAGACCGCTTCGGGCGGCGCACGCAAGGCCGCCAACCGGGGAGGCGGCAATGGCTGAGTCCGCACTGAGAAACTTCAGGGAAGAAGTGGCGAACGACCCGGCCACCGACCGTCTCAAGCAGGAGCTCCAGTCGTACCTGCAGGCCCGCGCCTTCAAGGCCGTGTCGGGCCTGGGCAGCAAGCTGGGCGAGGGCGTCGGCAAGCTGGCCGATCCCGGCAGCGGCGGCCCGGGCGCCCTCGTGGGCAGCCTCGCGAAGGGCGGCCAGGCGCTGAGCGAGGGCAAGTCCCCGGCGCAGGCCGCCATGGCGGTGGGCACCTCGCACGTGAAGGAAATGGTCAAGGACAAGGTCAAGGGTTTGTTCGGCAAGGGCAGGAAGAGCGGCGGCGGGAAGTCGAAGAGCGTGACCATCGTCGAGGACATCGACGTGGGCGTGCCGGTGCGCGAGGCGTACGACCAGTGGACGCAGTTCCAGGAGTTCAGCACGTTCGCCAAGGGCGTCGTCAGCGTCGAGAAGGCCGACGACACCTCCAGCAACTGGAAGGTGAAGGTCGCCAAGTCCACGCGCAGCCTGAAGGCCAGTGTCACCGAGCAGATCCCTGACGAGCGCATCTCCTGGACAACCGACGGCGCCAAGGGCAGTGTCAAGGGTGTGGTGACCTTCCACAAGATCACCGACAACCTGACCAGGGTGCTGCTGGTCCTGGAGTACTTCCCCGGCGGCTTCTTCGAGAAGACCGGCAACATCTGGCGGGCGCAGGGCCGCCGTGCTCGGCTGGACCTGAAGCTGTACCGCAAGTTCATCATGATGCGGGGCGAGGCCACGGACGGCTGGCGCGGTGAGATCCGGGACGGCGAGGTCGTGGTCGAGCACGACGACGCCGTCGAGGAGGAAGAGCGCGCCGGGGAGGAGTCCGAGAGCTCCGAGTCCGGGAGCTCCGGGACCGAGGGGTCCGAGGCCCCCGAGGGCGAGTACGACGACGAGGACCGCCCCTCCGACGAGGACGAGTCCGGCGAGGAGTACGAGGACGAGGACGTCGAGGACGAAGACCCCGAGGGCGAGTACGACGAGGACTACGAGCCCGAAGGCGACTACGACGACCAAGAGGAAGACGAAGAGGAAGAGGAAGACGCGGAGGCGGAATCCGAGGGCGAGTACGACGACGAGTACGAGCCCGAGGAGGAGTACGAGGACGATGCGGACGACGCTGAAGAGGAAGACGAGCGTGGCCGCCGCACTGTCTCCGCCGGCCGCTGACCGTCCGAAGTGACACTCCGACTGAGCAGGCAAGGCTGATACCACGTGTCCGATTCACTGGCCGGCCGTATGGGCCCGTCCCCCAACAGGGCGGGCCCATACGGCCAGCAGGGCTCCTCCGCCAACCTGGCGGACATTCTCGAGCGGGTGCTCGACAAGGGCGTCGTCATCGCCGGCGACATCCAGATCAATCTGCTCGACATCGAGCTGCTGACGATCAAACTGCGGCTGCTCGTGGTCTCCGTCGACAAGGCGAAGGAGATGGGGATCGACTGGTGGGAGAACGACCCGTCGCTCTCCTCCCGCGCGCCTGTCCGCTCGCAGCAGTCCGGCACCGTCGTGGGCGGCAGTGGGAACAGCAGTGCCCTGGCGGAGGAGAACGACCGGCTCCGCAAGGAGATCGAACGGCTGCGCTCGGCCGCCGAACTCCCCGCCGGCGACGGGACGGACGAGAGCGCAGCAGCCGGCGAGGAGCCCGCCCGGAAGCGGTCCGCCGCACGGCAGGACGACGGCGACGGCACGCGCAAACGCGGAAGGTGACGATCAGGATGCCGATCCCGGAGGGAGAGCCCTCGGTGCCGCAGCACGGCCAGGAGGACGAACGGGCCCGGGTCCGCTATGTCTTCGCGGTCGGCCGCAGCGGCGGCCGGCTCGAATCCGCGGCCGGGGGCCTCTCCGGCCCGTCCGGTTCCCCGGTGCGCACCGTGGACGCGGCCGGGCTGAGCGCGCTCGTCTCGGACGTCCCGGCGGGTCTCTACGACGAGGCAGGGCTGAAGGCCCAACTGGAGGACATGGAGCGGCTGGAGGCAATGGCCCGCTCCCACCACGCGGTCGTCGGCGCGGCGTACGAGCACACCACAGTGCTGCCCATGCGCCTGGCGACGGTGTACCTCGACGACGGGCGGGTCGCGGAGATGCTGGCCGAGCGGGAAGGCGAGTTCGACGCCCTGCTCTCCCGGCTGGAGGGCCACGTCGAGTGGGGCGTGAAGGTCTACGCCGACCCCCGCGAGGCGGCGGCCGGTGCTGCTTCTGCATCCTCGTCCGGTGAGGCGTCGTCGCCGGCGTCGGGCAGTCCCGGACGCGCGTACCTCCAGCAGCGCAGGCAGCAGCGCAGCACACACCGTGACACCTACCGGGCAGCGGGCGCGGTGAGCGAACGCGTGGCGGAGCTCGCGGACGGCATCGCCACGGCCAAGGTCTCGCACCGGCCGCAGCAGGGCGAACTGGCCTCCGAGCCGGGCGAGAACATCGCCAACGACGCCTATCTGGTCCCCGAGGCGCGCAGCGAGGACTTCAGGGCCGCGATCGGCGGCCTCGCCGAGGACGTGCCGGGTGTCCGCGTCGTGCTGACGGGGCCGTGGGCGCCGTATTCGTTCGCGACCCCGCCCTCCACGCAGCAGTCCCGGCACGCGGGAACCACCCCCGATGGAACCACCGACGATGGAGCCTGAACTGCCCGGCCATGGCTTCGCCGACACCGTGGCGGCGGGCACCCGGTCCGCGTGCGACGGCTTCGCGGAGGGGATCGCCGAGGAGAACGGGCTGGCCGGCCGCCAGGTCGCCCTCATCGACCTCCTGGACCGGCTGCTCTCCGGCGGTGCGGTGCTGACCGGTGACCTCGTGCTGTCCATCGCGGACGTCGACCTGGTGCGCATCAACCTGCGTGCCGTGATCCACTCGGTCACCGCCGACGACCCGGCGCCGTGGTGAGCGCGGCCGCGCCGGCCGGTCCGGTGGCGCAGGGCAGGGACCGACCGACGGAACGGACGGACAGCCAGGCATGACCAGTGAGCAGGAACCGCGGAAGAACGCGGGGCACGACGCCGGAAACGAGCCGGCGTGGCCGGAGTCCGGCGGGCTGCCGGAGCGGCTGCCGGACGGCGTCCGCCTGGACGACGTGGCACGCTCGGCGGCCCGCGCCTTCGAGTTGCTGCCCGCCGGACCCGACGACGACGGCGGCGGCTCGCGCGGCGACGGCAGGCTGGCCCAGAGGCTGCGCACGGACCCCGACTCCGTCGAGCGCGATCTGATGAAACTCGTCCTGACGATCGTGGAGTTGCTGCGTCAGCTCATGGAACGCACGGCCCTGAACAGAGTCGACCAGGGCGACCTGAGCGAGGACCAGGAGGAGCGGATCGGCATGACGCTGATGATCCTCCACGAGCGTATGACGGAGCTGTGCGATCGCTACGGGCTCACCATGGAGGACCTCAACCTCGATCTGGGGCCGCTCGGTTCGCTGCTGCCGCGCCAGGACGGATAGACCCGTCCGGGGCGCCGGCGCAGCGCGTACGGGGGCGAGTGCGTATTCCCCGAGAGGTTGCACACAATCCCTCCACATCGAATGTTTCAAGCCCCCACGCACGGCAACCCGTTGACCATGACTCAGAACGGCAAGACCTCAAGCACCGCAGGAAAGGCTGCAGCCAGTACCAAGAAGCCCGCCGAGGCAGGGGAGAAGGCGGACCGCGGCATCACCAAGGCCGCGGAGAAGACGAGTTCGGCCACCCGGTCCGCCGGCGAAGCCGTCGAGGGCAGCGGCCGGAACTTCGGCGACGCCACCAGGCGCGCCGGACACGTCGCGAGCAGGAGTGCCGAGGCGGGACGCCAGAAGCTCGTCACGGTCTCCAGCACCGCCGCGACCGCCGCTTCCGCGACATGGACCGTGGTGAAGAACCGCAAGGCCGTCGCCGCCGGTCTCGGCACCGGA
The DNA here is from genome assembly GCF_900090145.1 of Streptomyces sp. WMMB 322. Classification (GTDB taxonomy): domain Bacteria; phylum Actinomycetota; class Actinomycetes; order Streptomycetales; family Streptomycetaceae; genus Streptomyces. The sequence goes on along the minus strand of NZ_FMHI01000018.1, from coordinate 15,476 downwards.
GCGCTCACCGCGTTCGCCGCGACGTTCGCGGCCGGCCGTTACTCGGTCAGGCGCCGGACCGGCCCGTTCACGCGGTTCACCGGCGGGCGGCTGTAACACCGCTCGCAGAACGCCTCACGGCTGAGCAGCAGCGACCAGCAGCGACCAGCAGCTCACCCGGCAGGCGCCCGGCAGGGCAGGCGGGCGCCTGCCGGGTGCCGGGTGGGGGATACCGAAAGAAGGTCCCGCCGCATGCGGGCGCCGTCCGGCCGCTCTCAGACAGCGGTCAGGTGCCCCGCCAAGTCCGCGGCGGGCTGGGGGATTTCCCCGAAGTCCTCGTCGTCGTCCAGCACGGGAAGCCGGTGAATCACCGCTTCCAGGGCGTTCGGCAGGCGGGGGTGCCCGCCCTCGTGGCATTCGCTCAGCAGCCCGTGCCGCACCCCGTCCGGCAGGAGGGGACGTGCCGCCGGCCGCTGAGTCGGGCGGGGCGCCGGCACCGCGGCCGTACGGGCGCGCCGCGTCAGCCCGGTCGACTGCGCCCGCCAGTACTCGGCGTCGCGGAACTCTCCGTGCCGCCGGTGGTGCAGACACAGACAGAAGGCGGCGGTCCCGGAACCGCCGCCGGCCGCGAACTGCCACCAGAACTGGGCCGCTTCGCGGTAGTGCGCCAGATGCAGCAGGCACCCGAAGACAAGCGCGCCCTCCGGCGCGATGGACTCCTGGTCGTCGACCAGACGTGTCAGACTCGCCGCCGCCTCGGGGGCGTTGAGGACGAGGCTCACCGCCAAGTCCAGGTCGTGCGCTGCCTGTTCGCACTCGGTTGGGTAATGACGCGCGCGAACTGCCGCCCGGTCCGCCCCTGCCGTCGAAGCCGCCGCGGCGGTGGCGGCAGCCGCTGAACCCGTTGAGCCGCCGGTACCCCGGCGCTCCGTGCCGGCGAGCACCCGCTCCCTCACCGTGGCCACGTCGCTCTCGTCGTAGTCGTCGGCGAGCACCTCCGCACCGCTCAACAGCGCGTCGATGGTGCGGTGTTCGTACGTCCCCCGCATCAGCCTTCCCCTGTGCCGGGCCCCGGTGCCGTACGCAGCTCCCGGGCGAGCCTCCGTTTCGCATAGCGTATGTGGGAGCGCACTGTCGCTGTCTCAAAACCGAGACAGTCGGCCACTTCCTCCTCCGAACAGCCGAGGACGTAGCGCAGCACCACGACGTCGTACTGCCGCTCCGGGAGCCGCACGATCGCCGCGTACAGTCCCATCTCGCCTTCCAGTACGGCGAATTCGTCGCGCAGTTCGTCCAGCAGCACCCTGCGCACCGCCGTGTGGAACGCCGCGGTCTCGGCGAGCTGCGGCCGCAGCCCGCGCTCGGCCAGCCATGCGGCCACGTGCTCCTTGAGCACGGTCCAGGCGTACCCGGTGAGCGACTGCCGCCGCAGGGCGTGTTCCCAGTGGGCGAGCAGATGACGGCACGCGTCCTCGACGATGCGCTGCGCCGCCTCGCGGCTGCCGGCCTGGGTGTGCGCGTAGCGCAGCCAGAGCCGGTGGTGGGAGGTGTCGAACGCGTCGAAGGAGAGCATCAGCCTCCGGCGCTCCAGGCCGTCGTGTGCCACGTCCGTCGCGGTCGCCGCCGGGGCGGCGCGGGCGGGCGGCTGGTGGTCCTCGGCCGTCATGGAGGAGCCCTCCCATGGGAGAACGTCGGTCGGAAAGAGTTGGTCAAGAAGACGCGAACAGCCGGAAACACACGTGTCCGCGGAAGTCCGGCCAAAATACTACACAGAGTGAATGACCCGCTACTGCGCCCGTGCGGAGGTGCTGCTTTCGCGCCACGCTGCGACCGGTCCCGGTCGCCGACTCCCATGTGCCTTGGGCAAGTTCACCGGAGTGGCGCACGATAGCGGCCCCGGCAGCCGTGCGTGACACGGAAATCGAGAAAGGCGGAATCTGTGGCCGTTGACGAGGGCGCGGTGGACCTGGAGCTCGACCGGGCCCACTCGGCGAGGATGTACGACTACTTCCTCGGCGGCACGACGAACTTCCCCGCCGACCGCGAGAGCGCCGGCAAAGCCATGGCCGTCTTCCCCGCGCTGCTGGTCGCCGCCCGCGCCAACCGGCAGTTCATGCACCGTTCGGTGCGGCACCTGGCGCAGACGGGGATGCGCCAGTTCCTGGACGTGGGCACCGGAATCCCCACCTCGCCCAACCTGCACGAGATCGCGCAGGAGGCCGCCCCTGACGCGCGCGTCGTCTACACCGACAACGACCCCGTCGTCCTCACCCACGCGCACGCCCTGCTGCGCAGCAGCCCCGAGGGCCGCACCGCCTACGTGCAGTGCGACGCCCGCGACCCCGAGGCCCTGCTGAAGTCCCCCGAGGTGCGCGAGACCCTCGACCTGGGCCGCCCCGTCGCCCTGAGCCTGATCGCGCTGCTCCACTTCGTACCGGGGGAGCGCACCGCCCACGACGTCGTCGAGTACTTCCGCGAGGCCCTGCCCTCCGGCAGCACGCTGACGATCAGCCACGTCACGCCGGACTTCGACCCGGAGCCACTGGCGCGGGCGCTCGCCGCCTACGACGCGGCCGGCACCCCCGTACAGGCCCGCACCCGCGAGGAGTTCACCCGGTTCTTCGACGGCTGGGAACTGCTCGACCCGGGCATCACCGTCACCCACCGCTGGCGGCCCGATCCCGAGCACGACCTCTCCCACGTCACCGACGCGGAGGCGACGTGCTACGGCGCGGTGGCCCGCAAGCCCTGACGCGAGGGCCCCTGCCCTGCCCCGCGGCTCCCGCCGCTGGACCGTCGCACATTCAACCTCCGGGGGCGGGAAGGCGCCCGCCGCTTCCGTTTTGCGTGTCCTTGTTAGCAATCGCTGCCGACGGGTAGCCGGGGCACTGGTCCGAACGTGAGACAGGAGGCGCCATGCCTGCAGGGTCGAACGCGAAGCGTGAACGGCAGTACGAGCACATCAAGGAGGGCGCCGAGAAGCGCGGCACCTCCAAGGGCCGCGCCAAGGAGATCGCAGCCCGGACGGTCAACAAGGAACGGGCCCGTACGGGTGAGGCGGAGCGCGCCAGCCGGACCTCCACCAAGGGCAGGTCCGCATCCGCGCGCGGCGGCACCCGCTCGGGCCGCGGCATGGGCCCCAAGGGCGGCCCCACCCGGGACCAGCTCTACAACGAGGCCCGGCAGCGCGGCATCGAGGGCCGCTCCTCGATGAACAAGCGCCAGCTCCAGAAAGCACTGGGCCGCTGATCGGCTACGCAGGAGCGGCGAGGAGAGCCGGCATGGCCTCCGAGGTGTCACCCGTGTACGGAGCGCCCTGCTGGGTGAGCCTGGCGACGGGCGATCTCGAGAACGCCCAGCGCTTCTACGGCCAGGTGCTGGGCTGGTCCTTCCGGCGGGCCACCCTCGGCGAGGAGTTCAGCGTCGCCTACTTCGACGACGTGCCCGTGGTGGGCCTGGGCGCCATCGCCCGCACGATGGGCGTGGCCGTGCAGTGGACACCGTTCTTCGCCGTTCCCGACGCCAACGCCACGGCAGCGCGTGTGCGTGAGCGGAGCGCGACGGTGGCGGTCGGCCCGCTCCGCATGGGCGAGGGACGCACGGCCCTGGCGGCCGACCTCGCCGGCGCCACGTTCGGCTTCTGGGAGGGCGCGGTGCTCTCCAGCTGGGACGCCGACCGCCGCGACCTGCCGGCCCGGCTGGAGCTGCGCACCCGGGACGCCTTCGCCGCCGCGATCTTCTATGCCGAAGTCTTCGGCTGGGCGTCCGAATGGGGGCGCTGCGAGGTCGACTACCAGTACGAGGCGGTCGTGGTACGGGTCGACGGCCGCGCCGTGGCCACGGTGCGCGGCGGAGCGGTCGAGTCCGCGCCCGATCCGCACATCCGGCCGCGCTGGCACGTCTCCTTCTCCGTGGACGACGTCGACGACGCCGCGAAGACCACGGTCGCCGCCGGCGGTGCCGTCGCGACCGGCCCCGGCGACGATCACTTCGGGCGTTCGGCCCGCCTGGTCGACCCCGAGGGCGGCCTGTTCACCGTGCACTCCCGTGAGAGGTGACGAGCCGCCCCGGGCCGACGCGCACGCCTGCCCGTCCCCTACATCGACTTCATCTTGATGTAGCGCACCATTCCCGGTGCGCTGATCGCGGTCATCGCGGCCACCGCCACCACGGCGGTGCCGACGGCGACGCGGACGGCGACCGCCGGGATGAAGATGCCTTTCCTCATGTCCTCACCTCCCAACTGCCGGTCTGCTCAGGTCGCGGTGCGGATCGCGCAGCAGCTCGCCGGTGAGCGACTCCAGCATGTCCGCGGCCACCGGCACCGCGGCCCGCACCGGATCGCTCAGCCCGACGACCACATCGGGTTCGTCGCCGCGCATCCGCACCGACGGTTCACATCCCAGGACGAGCACACGGGGCAGGTCCTGAGTCCCGTCCGCCAGCTGCCGCGCGAGCGCGAGCACCTGCACGGGGTTCATGCCGTGCGCCTGCGGAAGGGCGCACTCGGCGGTGTCCGGGGTGCCGGGCGGCCCGGGGTCGATCAGGTGGACCGTGCCGGGCTCCTTGCCCCTGGGGGCCGCGTCGACGAGCACGGCGACGTCGTAGCCCTCCGTCAGCCGGTAGGCCAGATCCATCCCGCGGATGCCGAAGTCCGCGACGTGCACGCCCTCCGGGAGGGCCCGCCCGCGCATGGCGCTCACGACCTCCGGGCCGAAGGCGTCGTCGGCCATGAAGATGTTGCCGACGCCGGCGACGAGGATGCGCGGGCCCGCGGGGCCGGGCCCGACGGGCTCCACCTCTTCCGGGGTGAAGAAGAAGCGGTGGCCCAGGCCGGTCCGGAAGTCCCGTCCGTCGTCGCCGTCGAGCGTCACGACGACGTGGACGCGGCCCTCCAGGTCCTCCTCGACGGCGTCGACCTCCGCCGTGCGTCCAGTGAGCGCCAGGTCGAGCACGTCCGCCGACTGCCGCGGCCGCAGCCGCACGCGGCTTCCGCGGCCCAGCCGTACGTCCCCCACCTGGACGGTCCGTCCGGAAGCCGTGGTCATCGTGCCTCCAGTGCCGGCCGGAAGGCGCGGATCGTCCCGTGCAGGGCGGCCAGCTCCTCCGGTTCCAGGGATGCGCAGCGGTCCAGGATCTCCCGTGCGCGCGGATCGGTGGCCCGCGCCTCGTCCTGCTCGCGGGGTGTGAGGCTGAGGACGCTGAGGATGAGCAGCTGGTCGATCTCGCCCCCGTCGAAGAGGTCACCGGGACTCTCGGGCGCGACGGCCGGATAGTCGTAGAGGGTGATGGGCGAGGAGAGCACTGCGGACGAGTAGTGCGGGCTGCTCTGCGCGGCCTGCGGGTCCTCCGAGACGAGCACCGGCCACACACCGACGTTCTCGCAGGCCGCCGCGGCCTCCCGCAGCCCGGCCGGCGGATCGGTCAGCGAGACGAACCGGCCCGCGTCGGTGTTCAGCACTGCGTGTGTGGAGACGAAGGAGTACGGCGCCATCGCATCCCGTGCCCCCCGGGCACCGGGGGCGGGAAGCGGGCACGGCGAAGTGTTCCGGACGTCCACCGTCACCCGCATCACCGTGTCCGTGACGGGCACGGAAGACAGCCGGACCTTTCCCGTCAGCCGCTGCCAGCTGCGCACCAGCGTCCCGGCGACGCTGCCCGACTCGGAGCGCAGCGCCTCGCGGTCCGAGCCCGCCGCGATGTCGACCGTGCTGGTGCGCGGACCGCGGCGCGGTGACCACGGGGGGCACACCCAGCGCCGCTCGGTCGCTTCCTGCCACGTCAGATGGTTGTGGCCGGCCACGCGCAACTCGTCGACGGGAACCGGACCCGTGGGCCCGTTGCGGTACACCTGCCGGTCGATGACCTGCAGAAACCGTACGTGCACCGTAAGTTTCGCCGCGGGGCTGCCCCGCAGCAGCACCTCCGTGCGCATCCGCGAGGGTTCACCGATCAGCTCGCCGCAGCGCTGCGGGTAGACCCCGCCGAAGGTCCAGCGCTGTGCGTTCTTCAGCGCGCCCCTGCGGTACGGCCACAGCAGGTACCCCTCGTAGAGACAGGCGCGGGCGATCTTCTCTACGGCGTCCACGCCGTACCTCCTGCGGTGTTCCCTGCACGGGAGAGCAGGTCGGAGACCGTCTCGTCCCAGCTCGTCAGTGCGTGGCGGTCCCGGTGGGCCGTGAGTTCGCCGTAGGTGCCGGGAGAGAGCGGCAGCCAATTCGTGCCGCCGTCGTATCGGCCGGTCACCTCGTGCCAGAGGGCGGCGGGCAGCCGGAAGGCGGCGTCCTTGGTCCAGGAGATCTGCGCGGTGCGCAGCCGCCCGTCGGGGCCGTCGTGGAAGACGGTCCCGCTGAAGAGAAACTCCAGCGGGATCTCCCCGTCGCGCACCCCGTGGAAGTACGACGTGACGGCTAGCTCCATGTCCCGGCTGCAGGGCACCGGCAGGTCGCTCTCCGCGCGTTCGTCGAAGGGCGGGACGACCGTGCTGATCCTGGCCCAGGTCAGCGGGTGCATGCTGGTGGCCCACTGTTCGGGCTGGCCGAAGAGCCTGGCCATGACGAGCCGGTCGGCCCTGTCGTAGCGCCGCCGGGCCACCGCGATCCGCACGTCCGTGTTGAGCGAGACGGAGCGGACCCTGCCGCCGCCGCTGCGTGCGAGGGCGAGCCGGAAGACCAGGGTCGGTACGGCGGCGTCGGCCATGGGACGTGCACCCGTGACGGTGAAGTCCAGGTCGGGCAGGTCGGTGCGCCGCCCGGCGCCGGTGCCGGGCGGGGTTTCGGTCGCGCTCGGGGCGGTGTGCGCCTTCACGCGGGGGAGAGGTTCGGCATGCCGGGCAGGATCGGGTCCTTCGACTTCGCGCCGATGCCCGTGGACCTGCGGGCGGTGGATGTGTCGTCGGGCAGGTGTCCCGGCTGGCGCTTGTGGAGGCCCTCGTGATTGCCCTGGCGTACTCCGGTGACGTGTGCGGTCTTGTCGGGCCTGGCATGCGGCCTGCCGACCTTGATCTCAGCCATGCTGACTCCTCGGTTCGTCCGCTGTGCTCGGCAGCACGGCGGTTCCGCTCGTGCGTGACTTCGCGGAGCGCCCGGCGAGTCCCGCGAAGAACGCGTCCAGGTGCTCGCGCACTTCGGGGCCGCCGGACAGCCCCCGCCAGTGGGTGCGTACGACAGCCGCGAGCCGGTAGCAGTCGTCGAGCGGGACGATCCAGTGCTCGTCCGCGCCGTCCGAGCGGTGCACCAGCAGCGCCTCCACGTCGTCCGCGAGTTCTGCCAGCTCCGGGTACCCCCGTGTGAGCTCTTCCCAGACCTCCGGTTCGACGGCGGAGCGTGTCACGCCCAGGGGGCTGGGGTACCCCACGCCCACCTCGCCGCTCGCGCCGTCGCGTACGAAGAACGCCAGGCCCACCGGCACCCGGAGCCGGGCCCAGAGCATGGCGTCGATCCGGAATCCGTCCAGCCGGGCCCGGCGGTCGGGCAGCAGCTTGTAGTGCCTGCCGCCCGCCGTGCTCTGCCCGAAGAGCAGAGCACAGGGCCCGCATGCGCACAGCACCGAACTCTCCTGGACGTCCAGCAGGTGCCGGTGACTCTCCGGCACCTGCTCGGCACACAGGTCGCACCGCTCCGCGCCGGCGGCTGCGGACGCTCCGGCACTTCCCGGGGTCCCGCCGGCCCGCGGCCGCTCCAGCAGCGCCCGCAGCCGGCCGCCCGGCACGCCCGGCGCCGCACCGCTCACCGATTGCGACGGCGCCGCGGGGCCCACGCCGCTCACCGGTTCCCGGCGGGCTGCGCGGCGGCGTCCCGGAAGAGGGAGTCCACGGGGATCAGCGCCGACTCGGGCGCGGCGTCCTCGGTCTCCACCCGGGCGACCTCGGGCGCCGCCCAGGCGACCGTCTCGCGGACCGTCCGCGCCAGCTCCTCCGGGGACGGGGCGCCGCAGCCCTGCGGGGCGATGCGCACGCGCACCCCGGCCTCGTCGGCGGAGAGCACCGTGACACCGCGCATGTCCTCCAGGGCACGGCGCACCCGCTGCCCGGCCGCCTCGGGGTGGAGCCCGTGGACCAGCAGCAGGTGACCGACCAGTTCGTCGCCCGCGATCGCCGCCCGCGTCGCGTCGTCGGCTCCGCCCATCACCCGGGCGAGGCACTCGCCGTACATCGCGGCCAGCGCGTGCAGTGCATCGAGGGCCTGCTCGCGGACGGCGGTGTCGGTGATGCCGTCCAGCCCGGAGAGCAACTGCTCGGTCCGGGTCACGTGTTCACGCGCCTCGCGCTCGTTCCACGTCATCCCCGCCGCCTCACGCGAGAGCGCCGAAGGTGGGCGAGTGGCTCTCCCGCACGGTCCGCCCGCCGCCGAGGTACATGTGCACCCCGCAGGGCAGACAGGGGTCGAAACTGCGGACCGTGCGCATGATGTCGATGCCCTTGAAGTTCTCCTTGGTGTTCTCCTCGAAGATCGGCATGCCCTGGACGGCGTCTTCGTACGGGCCGGGCGTGCCGTAGTGGTCGCGGGGACTCGCGTTCCAGGGGGTCGGGGGGTAGGGGTGATAGTTGGCGATCTTGCGGTCGCGGATGACGAGGTGGTGGGAGAGCACGCCGCGCACCGCCTCGTGGAAGCCGACGCCGATGGCCTCCTCCGGGACCTTGAAGTCCTCGAAGACCTTCGTGCGCCCCGCGCGCACCTCCTCCAGCGCACGGTCGACGAAGTACAGCGCCATGCCGGCGGCGTACGCGACGAAGTACATCCGCGCGCGGTTGCGCTCGATGGTGTTGGGGAAGGCCGGCGGCTTCCACTCCAGCCGCGTCTCCGGCGTCATCGGCGTCTTGGGCAGATCGATCTGGACGCTGCGGCCGGTGGAGCGCACATAGGGGGTGCTGACCTTTCCTGCCAGCGAGGTCGCCCACAGCCGGGCGATCGGACCGCCGCCGGTGTCGAGAGCCAGATGGTCCCCCGTCCGCTTGTCGTACCAGCGCGGGCTCATGACCCAGCTGTACTTGCCGCCGTCGAGGTCGCGCTTCTGCGGCTGCGGGAGCGTCGTCTGGTTCCAGGGGTGCCGCCGGTCGACGGGGTTGCCCAGCGGATCCCGGTCGACGTACGTCTCCTCGGAGGTCCAGTCCTCGTAGTAGCTGCTGCCGAGCAGGATGCGCATGCCGAGGTTGATGTCGACGAGGTCCGTGGTGACCAGTTCGTTGTCGACGACGATGCCGGGGGTGACGAACATGGAATTGCCCCAGGTGTTCATCGTCCGGTAGTCGTAGTCGACGACGTCGGGGTCCTGGAAGCTGCCCCAGCAGCCGAGCATCGTGCGTCTGCGGCCGACCTCCTCGTATCCCGGCAGCGCCTCGTAGAAGAAGTCGAAGACGTCGTCGTTCATGGCGACCGCGCGCTTGACGAAGTCCATGCAGCGCATCAGCCGCACCAGGTAGTCGGTGAAGAGCTGCGGCGTCGCGACGGTGCCGACGCCGCCCGGGTAGAGCGTCGACGGGTGCACGTGGCGGCCCTCCATCAGGCAGCACATCTCGCGCGTCAGCCTGCTCATCACCAGCGCCTGTTTGTACGTCTCACCCTCGAACGGGTTGAAGGAGCGCATGATGTCGGCGATGGTGCGGTGGCCGTGGGACTCGGCACGGGGCGCGGCGGTCCGCTCGGCGCGGTCGAGGACTCCGGGGTTCGTCTCCTTGACCATGCGCTCGCAGTAGTCGACGAAGACCATGTTGTCCTGGAAGATCGTGTGGTCGAACATGAACTCGGCCGCCTCGCCGAGATTGATGATCCAGTCGGCCAGCGGCGGGGGCTTCACGCCGTACGCCATGTTCTGGGCGTAGACCGAGCATGTGGCGTGGTTGTCGCCGCAGATGCCGCAGATCCGGCTGGTGATGAAGTGCGAGTCGCGGGGGTCCTTGCCCTTCATGAAGACGCTGTAGCCGCGGAAGATGGACGAGGTGCTGCGGCACTCGACCACCTCACGGCCCGGAAAGTTGATCTTCGTGTAGATCCCGAGGTTGCCGACGATCCGGGTGATGGGGTCGAAGGCCACTTCGGTCAGTTCGCGCTCACCGGTACCCGGGGCCTTGGTGGTCTGCTGGGCGGTCGCCACTTCTCGTTCCTCTCGCAGGTCGCTTGACGGATTAGTTGCGGCCGGTCCAGCGGGGCTGGTAGCCGGAGGTCAGCGCGGGCTCGTCGTGCCGCCACTTGGGTTCGCGGTTCGCCGAACGGTTGGTGATCGACCGGAGGCTGCGGATGAACGGCCCGTACAGGCCCATCAGCGACGAGGAGAGCGAGCCCCCGGGCGGCTCGTCCATGAACGGCATGAACTTGTCGGGAAACCCGGGCATGGTGCAGCCGATGCAGATGCCGCCCACGTTGGGGCAGCCGCCGACGCCGTCCATCCATCCGCGCTTGGTGACGTTGCAGTTGACGACCGGCCCCCAACAGCCGATCTTCACCTGGCACTTGGGGGAGTTGTAGTCCTTGGCGAAGTCGCCCTGCTCGTAGTACGAGCCCCGGTCGCACCCCTCGTGGACGGTCTTGCCGAACAGCCAGGTGGGCCGCAGGTTCTCGTCGAGCGGGATGGTGGGTGCCAGCCCGGCCGCCTGGTGGAGGACCCACAGCAGCGTCTCCATGAAGTTGTCCGGCTGCACGGGACACCCGGGGACGTTGACGATCGGCAGACCGGCCTTGGAGCGGTAGTCCCGGCCGAGATAGTCGGCCAGCCCCATGCAGCCGGTCGGGTTGCCCGCCATCGCGTGAATGCCGCCGTACGTGGCACAGGTTCCGATCGCGACGACGGCCCAGGCCTGCGGGGCCAGCCGGTCGAGCCAGGTGTTGAGAGTGACCGGTTCCCCCGTGTCCGGGTCGTTGCCCATGGCGGTCCAGTAGCCGTCGCCGTTGATGTTCTCGTTCGGGATGGACCCCTCGACGACGAGGATGAACGGCCCCAGCTCACCGCTTGCTCCCTTCCGGAAGGCCGCCAGGAAGTCCTCGCCGGTCTCGTAGGCCAGCACCTTGTTGTGCAGGTGGACCTTGGGAAGTCCGGGGATGGCGCCGAGTACCACGTCCTCCAGGCTGGGCAGCGAGGCCGCGGTCACCGAGACCGTGTCGCCGTCGCAGCTCAGACCCTCCGAGGTCCAGAGGATATGGATCTCGTCGAGCGCCGCTCCCGGTGCTGTCGCTGTCGCTGCCGTTGCCGTCTCGTCGCCCATGGGGACCGATCCCTTCGCACCGTCGCCGACCGCTCGTACAGCTCTCAGGTCAATGCCGATTTAAAAATCTGACATATAGGTAGATACGCCACAACGTAACCGCGCCGGACCCGTGAGCCGAACGGATCACCTTCCCGACGGGGGGCGGCGTGTCAGGGAAGAGCCCCGCTGGGCCGGGCCTGTAATGAACCGCGACGCGGAGGGATGAGATGCACGAGATGTCCATCGCTGTGGCGATGGTGGAGCAGGTGACCGAGAGCCCCGCCGCTGACGGGTACGGGACGGTGTCCGCCGTACGGCTGCGCCTCGGCGAACTCGCCGGTGTGGTGGCCGACTCCCTGCGCTTCTGCTTCTCGCTCGCCTGCGCCGGGACCGTTCTCGACGGCGCCGAACTCCTCATCGACCACGTACCGGGCAGAGCCCGGTGCGCCCCCTGCGGAGCGGAGTGGGCCACCGGCATGCCGCCCCAGCTGTGCTGCCCGCAGTGCGACGGCGGCAGGGCCGAGCTGGTGCAGGGACGTGAACTGCAGGTCGTCGGCCTCCGCCACACCGGCAGCGGTACCGCTGCCGGCGCCGCACACCCCGCCCCCGTACAGGTCAAGGAGAGCTGAGACGCATGTGCCGAGTCGTCGATCTGCAGCAGGCGGTGCTCGTGAAGAACGACGAGTGCGCCGGGACACTACGCACGGAACTGGCCGCCCGTGGAACGACGGTCGTCAACCTCCTCTCCAGCCCCGGCAGCGGCAAGACGGCACTGCTCGAGGCGGAACTCGCCCTCGCCGCCTCGCGCGGCGTGCCCGTGGCGGCGCTGACGGCGGACCTGGCCACGGAGCACGACGCGGAGCGCCTCTCCCGGGCGGGCGTCCCGGTCAAGCAGGTGCTCACCGACGGGCTGTGCCATCTGGAGGCCGACATGCTCCGGGCTCAGCTGGAGGGCTGGCTGCCCGACGAGACCCGCCTGCTGTTCGTGGAGAACGTGGGCAACCTCGTCTGTCCGGCCTCCTACGACCTGGGGGAGTCGCTGCGCGTCGTCCTCGCCTCCGTGACGGAGGGCGAGGACAAGCCGCTGAAGTACCCCACGGCGTTCGGTCTGGCGCAACTCGTGGTCGTCACGAAGGACGACATCGCGGAGGCGGCGGGCTTCGACGAGGACGTGTTCCGGGCGAACGTCCGCCAGGTCAACCCGGGTGTCGAGGTGGTGCTGACGTCGGCGCGGCGGGGGACAGGGGTCGGCCTGATGCTGGAGCGGGCGCTGGCCGTCGCCGGCGGCGAGCGGGCGCACCGGCCGGTCATGGCCCGTACCGCCTCCGCCTCCGGCGTCGCCACCGCGTTCGGGCACACGCACGCACATGCGCATGCTCACGACGGCCACACGCACACCCACCCGCATGCACCGACCGCCGGGGTGCCGGCCCGCAGCCACTCGTGAACCCGCAGCACGGCACGGCCACCGCGGCACGCACCGGTACGGAGGACTCCGGCGAGGCGCAGCGCCGCAAGGTCACTGTGCGGGGCGTGGTCCAGGGCGTCGGCTTCCGGCCCTTCGTCTACGCGCTCGCCGGTGAGCTCGGACTCTCCGGACACGTGGCCAACACCGGGGACGGCGTCGTCGCCGAGGTCGAGGGCGGGGCGGACGCGCTCGCGGCCTTCTGCGGCCGCATCAGTTCGGACGCCCCGCCGCTGGCCGTGGTCCAGTCCGTGACGCACGAACCGATGGACCCGGCCGGCGGACGCGGATTCAGCATCGCGGAGTCCCGCGGCAGCGGAGGCACCGTACGCACCCTCGTCGCGCCGGACACCGCTACCTGCGCGGACTGTCTCGCCGAGATGAACGACCCGGGCGACCGGCGCTACCGGCACCCCTTCATCACGTGCACGCACTGCGGACCCCGCTTCACGATCGTCACCGGCCTCCCGTACGACCGCGCCCACACCACGATGGAACGCTTCCCGATGTGCGAGCGGTGCGCCCGTGAGTACCGGGACCCCGGCGACCGCCGCTTCCACGCGCAGCCCGTCTCGTGCCACGACTGCGGGCCGCGGCTGCGGCTGCATGTGCCGGGAACGAACGGTGCGGCCCGCGCGGGGGGCGGTGAACCGGTCGCCGCCGCACGGAAGTTGCTCGCCGAGGGCGCTGTCGTGGCGGTCAAGGGCCTGGGGGGCTACCACCTCGCGTGCGACGCGTCCGACTCCGCGGCCGTGCGCCTGCTGCGCCGCCGCAAGGCCCGCGGTGACAAGCCGTTCGCACTGATGGCGCGCGACCTGGAGGACGCCGGGCGGCTCGTGCACCTGGACGCCGTGGCGCGCGGTCTGCTCGGCGGGGGCCGCCGTCCCATCGTGCTGCTGCGCAGACGCACGGACGGCCCGGATCGCCCCGCGCCGCCCGTGGCGGACGAAGTGGCGCCCCGCAGCGCCGACTTGGGCATCATGCTTCCGTACACACCGCTGCACCACCTGCTTCTCGGACTGCCCGGTGACCCTCCCGGGCCACGGCTGCTGGTGATGACCAGCGGCAACCTCGGCGGCGAACCGATCGTCACCTCCGACGAGGAGGCGCTCGAGCGGCTCGCCCCGCTCGCCGACGCCTGGCTGATGCACGACCGGCCGATCCATGTGCCCTGCGACGACTCCGTTGTGAGGGTGGCGGCCGGGGAACAGCTGCCCGTGCGCCGCTCCCGGGGGTACGCCCCGTTCCCCGTCAACCTGCCGAGACCCGTGACGGCCGCACTCGCCGTGGGCGGCGACCTGAAGAACACCTTCTGCGTCGGCGAGGGACACCACGCCTGGCTCTCCGCACACATCGGCGACATGGACGACCTCGCCACACTCACCGCCTTCGACGGCGCGGAGCGGCAGTTGGAGGAGATCACCGGGGTGCGTCCGGCCCTGCTGGCCGCGGACCGGCACCCCGGCTACCGGTCCGCCGGTTGGGCCGAGCGCAACGCCCGCGGGCGGCCGCTGCGCCGCGTGCAGCACCACCACGCGCACGTCGCCTCGGTCATGGCGGAACACGGGCTGGACGGCACGTCCCCCGTCATCGGTGTCGCGTTCGACGGCACCGGTTACGGCGACGACGCGACGGTGTGGGGCGGTGAGTTCCTGCTCGCCGACTACGACGGGTACAGACGGCTGGCTCATCTCAGTCCCGTGCCGATGCCCGGCGGTGACGCGGCGGTGCGGCGCCCCTACCGGATGGCGCTGGCGCATCTGTACGCGGCGGGCCTGCCCTGGGAGCGCGACCTGCCGTGCACAGCCGCCTGCCCGGACGACGAACTCAAAGCCCTCGCCGTCCAGTTGGAGCGCGGACTGGGATGTGTGCCGACCTCCAGCATGGGGCGCCTGTTCGACGCGGCGGCCTCGCTCGCGGGTGTGTGCCACGACGCCGGGTACGAGGCCCAGGCCGCCATGGAACTCGAGGCGGCCGCCGTCCCCCACCACGGCGGACAGGGCGGCCGCGAGTGGGCGTTCGCGCTGCGGACCACGGCGGCGGAGACCCTGGCCTGCGATCCGGCACCGGTACTCGCGGGGATCGTCGCGGACGTACGGGCCGGGGTGCCCTCCGGTGTGACGGCCGCGCGTTTCCACCGGTCGGTCGCGGCACTCGTCCTCCGCGTCTGCCGTGCGGCCCGGGAGCGGCACCGGCTGGAGACGGTCGCGCTCAGCGGCGGCGTCTTCGCCAACTCCCTGCTGTCCGCGGCCTGTGCGCGCCTGCTGAGCGAGGACGGGTTCACCGTGCTGCGGCACCGCCTCGTGCCGCCCAACGACGGGGGCCTCGCCCTGGGCCAGTTGATGATCGCGGCGCGCACGGACGCGGCCGGGCCGCCGGAAGCGGCCCAGACGGAACAGGCCAGGCCCACGGCAGGTGCACGAGGCACGACGCCGGACCGGGCGGCGGCCGTCCGGTAGACGCCCCGGCCCGGCCCCTGCAGAGCCACAGCCCCACAGCCCCACAGAGCGAGGAGAATCTCAATGAGCGTGTCAAGCCGCCTGCGTGGCCGGTGGGACGGAGGTGAATTGCCTCTTGTCGCGCAGCATCGCCCAGAGCACGTCGACTCGTCGGCGGGCGAGGGCGAGCAGGGCTTGGGTGTGCAGCAAGCCCTCGGATCGCTTCCTGAGGTAGTAGTCCCGGGAGGGACCGGGCCGCATCATCGCAGTCTGGGCGGCCAGGTAGAAGATGTGCCGCAGGCGCCGGTTGTAGCGCTTGGGCCGGTGGTAGTTGCCGGTTCGTCGGCCGGAGTCCCGGGCGACTGGGGCCAGGCCGGCGTGGGAGGCCAGTCGGCCGGCGTCGCGGTAGCCGGAC
>NZ_FMHI01000012.1 GCF_900090145.1 Streptomyces sp. WMMB 322 | reverse complement strand
CTGACGCGCCGACTCACTGCGCACATACCCCAGCTGCTGGATGGCGGAGAGCACGCGGGCGCGGGTGGACTCGGAGACGGCGTCCGGTCTGTTGATGACGTTGGAGACCGTCCCGACCGAGACGTCGGCGGCACGCGCCACGTCCTTGATGTCCACCGGGCGGCCGTTCATCCAGGCCGGACCACGGTCAGTTCCAGGCCGGTCAGGTCAGCCAACGCACGCAGCCCGGGCAGCAGTTCACCTACGGCCAGGGCCCAGTGGTGGCCGACGCCGCTCGCGCTCCACGCGTCGGTCCACTCGCCCGGGTCGCACCCGAAACCGACGCGGGAAGTGGTGTTGCCGATCTTCAGCAGGGGGCCGGGAACGGCCTCCCCCTCCGCGGCCACGATCCGGTAGCGGCCGGCGCGGGTCTGGCCGATGCCCACGAGAGTGACGGGACCGTGTCGCGCGGTGCATTCGACGGAAACGCCCCAGCCGCGCTTGCCGTGGTAGACGCCGAGCCCGCGCAGCAGCGGGCGGCGCCCGCCCAGGCCGAGGTGAGCGGGGCCGTCGTGACCCATCTCGACGACGCCGTCGCGGAAGTCGAGCGCCTGGAACTCGGTGAACGAGCCCGGCACGCCGAGGCGTTCGCATATCAGCATGGCCAGCGACGTGCGCAGCTCGTACTCCCCGGCGGCCGGGACACCGCGGGAGGTCAGGAGCGAGGCGCCGAGGATCATCCCCGCTCCGAGCCTCTCGTGCACCTCTCCGTCCAGGCCGCGGTGGAAGTAGGCGAGCGAGTCCAGGCCGAAGTCGGCGACGAGGCGGTCGAGTCCCGCCGATACGCGTGCGGCCCAGGCCAGGTCGTCCTCGTCGACCGAGGCGTCGGACTCGAAGGTCTCCTTCGCCTCGGCGACGCGGGCGGCGGCCTCCTTCTCCCCCACGCCCTCGACCCTGACCCGCAAGTCGTCGAACTCCAGGACCTCCACGTGCCCGCCGAACGAGGCGGGCACCATCGTCAGATCCGTCGAGACGTCGTACATCCCCGGGTAGAGGTGTCCCATCAGGCCGTGACGGGAGGTGCGCAGGGCGCCGCTCACCCCCGCGGCGCGTATCCAGCCGCCGATGCGCTCCCAGGCGCGCTCGTCCTCCAAGTGACCTGAGACGGAACGGAATTCGACACCGACGCGCTCGAAGGCGTTGGCCATCTCGGGCAGCGGACAGGCGCCGCAGTAGGCCAGCCACTGCCCGGTGTCGAAGGTGTCGTGGTCCATGGCCTCGGTCGGCTGGAGGTTGATCAGCAGGACGGGCGCGCCGCTGCGCTGGGCGACGGGCACGAGCATCGTGGCCGTCATGTAGGTGGTCAGGAAGCCGACGATCAGGTCGCATCCGGCGGCGCGCAGCTTCTCCGCGGCCTGCGCTCCCTCCTGGGCGTCGGAGACGAAGCCGGCGTCGACCACGTCGGCGTCGAACCGGTCCATCCGCTCGGCGACCCGGGCCGCGGACCGGCGCAGCTGTGGAAGCAGGCCGGGGAGCTGGGGCCAGTAGGCGCCGAGTCCACCGGCGACGAGCCCGATCCGGGGCCGGTGAGCGGACGCCGGTCCCGGACCGGCGGGCGGTGTTGCGGGGACCGTGCCCGGCGTGGTGCCGGCGGTGGCGGATGTGTTCATGAGCGGACGCTCCTCGCTGTGTGTGCCGCTGCGTCAGTCGAGGTGGAAGACCTCGGTGAGCGGAGCCATCGCCTCGTCGGGCCGCGGGGCGCCTGTGATCTGCGGTGCCCCGGTCGTCTCCGGTGCTCCGGCGGGCTCGAAGAAGGGGGCCATCTCCCGCTGCCAGCGGTCGTTGACTTCCGTCTTCTCCATCGCGGCACGTGCCGCGCCGAAGTCGTCGGTCTCGAGGTAGCCCACGAGCAGTCCGTCCTCGCGCAGGAAGAGTGAGTAGTTGCGCCAGCCGCAGGCGGAGAGCGCTTCGAGCATCTCCGGCCAGACGGCCGAGTGCCGCTCGCGGTACTCGGCCACCCGGTCGGGGCGGACCTTCAACAGGAAGCAGACTCGCTGCACGGTTCCGGCCTCTTTCCAAGAGTTCCTAGAAGTCGTACTCGCCGATGTTCTTCTCGTCGAAGACGGTGGGCGGGCCCAGGATGACCTCGCCGTCCTTGCCGACGGTGCGCTCCCCGAGCTTCCCCGCCTCGAACTTCTCGCCCTCCTTGCCGGTGATCCGGCCGGAGGCGAGGGAGGCGGCGGCGTAGGAGCCGAGGTAGCCCAGCTTCTTGGGGTCCCAGAGGGAGAACTCCTCGACGGTGCCGTCCTTGATGTACTTGCGCATCTGGTTGGGAGTGCCGAGCCCGTTGAGGACGACCTTGCCCTTGTAGGAGGAGTCGCTGATGTAGCGGGCCGCTGCGGCGATGCCGACGGTGGTCGGTGAGATGACGGCCTTGAGCTTCGGGTAGGCCTTGAGCAGACCCTGGGTCTCCTGGAAGGACTTCTGGTCGTCGTCGTCCCCGTAGGCGGTCTTGACCAGCTTCATGTCCTTGTACTCGGGCTTCTTCAGCTCCTTCTTCATGAACTCGATCCACGCGTTCTGGTTCGTCGCGTTCTGCGTGGCGGAGAGGATCGCGATCTGGCCCTTGTGGCCGGTCTGTTCGGCGGTGCGGCGGATCAGGGAGCGGCCGATCTCCTCGGAGCTGGCCTGGTTGATGAACAGCTGCCGGCAGTCCTTGTCGGTGTCGGAGTCGTAGGAGACGACCTTGATGTTCTGCTTCATCGCCTGCTTCAGCGGCCCGCACACGGCGTTGGGGTCGTTGGCGGCGATGAGGATGGCGTCCTGCCGTTGCTGTACGAGGGTGTTGATGTAGCTGACCTGGGAGGAGGCCTTCGCGTCGGAGGGGCCGACCTCCTTTGCCTTTCCGTCGTACTCCTTGGCGGCGGCCATGCCTGCCTCGTCGACGATCTTCTCGTACGGATTGTTGATCTGCTTGGGCAGGAAGGCGATCTTCAGCCCCTTCTTCAGCGGCGCGTCGGGGTCGGCCTTCGCTCCCTGAGCCTTCTCCTCGGCGTCGTCCTGTGCGTCGCCCTTGGTGGTCCCGGAGCATCCGGCGAGGGCGATCGAGAGGGTGCAGACGGCCGCCACGGCGGTGCGAAGCGGGGTGCGTGAGCGTGTCGTGGGTCGCATGTCGGGGCCTTTCAACTGAGGGGCACGGAACGGAGGTTGAGCCCGGGCAGAGGAGGAGCAGCGGTTCGGTCTGCACGGGGCGGGGCGCGCGGCCGCGTCAGACGGCGGCCGACCGGCGTTCTCTCCGCTCGGTGACGAGGGCGATCACCCGCGGCGTGAGCACGGACGCCACCAGCAGCACACCGGTGACGATGACCTGGATCTCGTTGGAGATGTCGTTGAGGGTGAGCAGGTTGTTGAGAACGCCGATCAGCAGCACACCGGCGACGGCACCGCCGAGGGTGCCCCTGCCGCCGTTGAAGTCGATGCCGCCGAGAAGGACGGACGCGATGACGACGAGTTCGAGCCCGAGCCCGTTGTCGGCGCGTGCGCTGCCGTAACGCAGCGTGTAGACGATCCCGGCGAAGGAGGCGACGAAGCCGGTGACCGCGAAGAGCACGAGCTTGATCCGCCTGACGCGGATGCCCGCGAAGCGCGCCGCGTCCTCCTGCGCCCCGATGGCGAACAGAGCCCGCCCTGCGGCGGTGCAGTGCAGCACGACCGCCGCGAGAACGGCGAGCACGATGAACACGGCGACGGGGTAGGGGATGAAGGTGCCCGGCACGGGTTCGGTGTAGGAGGCCCACTGTGCGTAGGACTCGGGGAAGTCGGAGACGGCCTTGTTGCCGAGTACGACGGAAGCCAGTCCCCGGTAGAGGGTGAGGGTGCCGATGGTCACGGCGAGCGAGGGCAGCCCGATGCGGGTGACGAGCCAGCCGTTGAGCAGTCCGCCGAGCACACCGACGACGAGGCACAGCGGCACGATGAGCTCGAAGGCCCAGCCGGCGTCCCACAGCGCGCCCGCGAGCGCGCTGGAGAGGCCGAGCATGGACGCGACGGACAGATCGACCTGCCCGGCGACGACGAGCAGAGTCATGGGCAGGGCGATGAGGGCGATCTCCGCGGTGTCGTTGAGGGCCGCGGAAAGGTTGGTGATGTCGGCGAAGCCGTCGGTGGTGCCGGCCCCGGCGAGCATCACGGCGACCAGCAGAACGCCGACGGCGGCGTCCCAGCGCAGGAACCTGCCGGCGCGACCGGTGCCGCTGTCGCGGCCGCCGCCACCGCCCGGAGCCGCGGCGGCGTCCGTGGCGGCGTCCGTGGCGGCAGCCTCTTCCGCCGCTGGTGTCATGGGCGTCGGGGCGTTCAATTCCTGCTCCTCTTCCGCAGCGCCTCGGTCGTACGGCTGCGTACGACGCGGTCGGTGCTGATTGCCGCGAGCAGCAGCGCACCCGTGATGGCCTGCTCCCAGAAGGGGTTGACCTTGAGTACGACGAGGGCGCTGCCGATGGTCGTCAGCAGCAGGGCCCCGAGGGCGGCTCCCCACACGGTGCCCACACCGCCGGTGATGGCGATGCCGCCGACGACGACGGCACTGACGACGGTCAGTTCCCAGCCGTTGGCGGCATCGGCGACGACCGTGCCGAACCTGGCGAGCCACAGTGCGCCCGCGAACCCGGCGACGGCGCCGGAGAACGCGTAGGCGGCGAGCACCCGCCGCCGGATGGGTATACCGGCCAGGCGCGCCGCCTCGGGGCTGGAGCCGATGGCGTACAGTTCGCGTCCGCCACGGGCGTTGCGCAGGTAGTACGCGGTGGCGGCCAGCACGACGGCGGTGATCAGCGGAAGATACGGAACCCCGAGGAGGCTTCCGCTGCCGAGCCTCAGCACTCCGTCGGGGACGTCGGCAGCGTTGATCTGCCGGCCGTGCGCCCAGACGTGGCCGGCGCCCTGGATGACGTAGAGCATGCCCAGGGTCACCACCAGGGCGGGGACCTTCCCGAAGCTGACGAGCAGTCCGCTGACCAGCCCGCACAGCACCCCGAGTCCGGTGCCCAGCAGCAGCACGGTGAGCTCGCTGTGCTGCGTGCCGGAGACGAAGCTGCCGCAGGCGAAGGCGGTCAGGCCCACGACGGAGCCGACCGACAGGTCGATGTTCCGGGTGAGCACGACGACGGACTGGCCGGTCGCGAGCAGGACCAGAATCGCCGAGTTGAGCAGGAGGTCCCGCACGCCCTGCCCGTCGAGGAAGCCGGGGTTGACCAGCCAGGTGCCCAGTATCAGCAGCACCAGTGCGCCGCCGATGCTCAACTCCCGTATGCGCAGGACCATGTCGGCCAGGGCCCGGGCGGACCGCCGGGGCGGCGCGGGAGGGTCGCCGGGGGATGCTCCCGGCGGCTGCTGCGGCTTCTGCAGGGTGTCGCTCACGCAGCCTCCTTGGCGGTGCGTCCGGTGGCGGCGGCCATGACCGACTCCTCGCAGGCCTCCGCGCGGGGTATCTCCGCCACGAGCCGCCCCTCGTGCATCACGAGCACCCGGTCGGCCATGCCGAGGACTTCGGGAAGGTCTGAGGAGACCATGAGCACTGCGATGCCCTCCTCGGCGAGGGAGGTGAGCAGCCGGTGCACCTCGGCCTTGGTGCCGACGTCGATGCCTCGCGTCGGTTCGTCGACGATGAGGACGCCGGGCTCGGTGGCCAGCCACTTGGCGAGCACGACCTTCTGCTGGTTGCCGCCGGAGAGCACTCCGACGGTGTCGGTGAGGCGGTTGTACTTCAGCCTCAGCCGCACAGCCCAGCCGGCGGCGCGGGAGCGCTCCATGGTGCGCCGCACCATGCCCGCTCTGCCGAGCCTGTCGAGCCCGGTCAGTGCGATGTTCCGCTCGATGGACATCTCCATCACCAGTCCGCGCTGCCGCCGGTCCTCCGGCACGAGCGCGACTCCCGCGTCCATGGCGGCGCTCGGCGAACCGGGTTTCAGCGCCGCTCCGTCGACCTCGACCTCGCCGGCGTCGGCGCGGTCGACCCCGAAGACGGCCTGCACGACTTCGCTGCGTCCGGCTCCCACGAGGCCGGCGAGGGCGACGATCTCGCCGCGACGCACCTCGAACGAGATGTCGTGGAAGACGCCTTCGCGGGTGAGCCTGCGCACCGTGAGGGCTCGCGCCCCGGGTGTCGTGTCCTGCTTGGGGTACAGCTCGTCCAGGTCGCGGCCCACCATTCGGCGCACGAGGTCGTCCTCGGTGAGCCCGTCGAGGGATTCGGTGGCCACGAGCCTGCCGTCGCGCAGCGTGGTGACGCGGCGGCAGAGCCGGAAGATCTCTTCCAGCCGGTGCGAGATGAACAGCACCGCGGCGCCCTGCGCGCGCAGCGATTCGACGACTGAGAACAGCCGCGCGGTCTCGCTGCCGGTGAGCGCCGCGGTCGGCTCGTCCATGATCAGCACACGTGCGTCGAAGGAGAGGGCCTTGGCGATCTCGACGATCTGCTGGTCGGCGATGGACAGTCCGCGGGCCGGGCGGTCCGGGTCGAGGTCGACTCCGAGCCGCCGCATGAGCGCCGCCGTCGCCTCACGTACGGCCGAGTGGTCGATGCGTCCGAGGCCTCTGCGTGGCTGACGGCCCATGAAGATGTTCTCCGCTATGGACAGGTCCGCGAAGAGCGTGGGCTCCTGGTAGATCACGGCGATGCCCGCGTCGCGGGCGTCGGCGGGGCCGGCGAAGCCGACGGGACTTCCGTCGAGCCGTACGGTGCCCGTCCCGGGCGGGTGCACGCCGCCGAGGATCTTGATGAGCGTGGACTTGCCCGCCCCGTTCTCCCCGGCGAGCGCATGTGCCTCTCCCGCGTGCAGCGCCAGGTCGACGCCCTGCAGGGCGCGAAGGTTGCCGAAGGACTTGCTCACCCCCTCCAGGGCGAGGACCGGCACCGGGGCCGCTCCCGGTTCTGGCTGGGTCATGTCGTGCTCCTTCTTTGCTGCCGGTTCTGCACTACCGGTTCTGCACTGCCGGCCGCCGTTGCGCGGGGGGGGTGCGGCCGGGGTGTGATCCGCGTGGCCCCGGAGGGGTGGGCACCTTGCGTTCGGAGTGAGCGGGAGTGGAGTCGACCGCGAAATGAAATGTTTCAATCAGCTTCCGGGGAAGCTAGCCCCGCACTCCAGGTGCGTCAAGGGTCGGGCACCAGGTGATTGCCCTGCATTCCGGCCCTGTTGCGGCCCCTGACCGGGGGTTGGGGTCTTGCGGCAACGCACGGTTGAAACGTTTGCCTCACACCCGGTGAGCGGTGAGGCGGCACCCTCACAGGGGGTGCTCATCGACCAGCGGACGTGACCTGCTCCCGCCGGCGTCCATCTCCGGCGCCCCGGGCCGACCGGGGAACCGCCATGCCCGCCGCGCCCGCCGCCGGCGCCGGTTCCGCCGGGGGTGAAGGGAGGCGGGGACGGGAGGGCCTCGCTCCTCACCCGCACCACGACGGAGTCCGCGCAAGCGAGCGCGAGCCCGCGGCGCACGGGTGCCCGCATGCCCGGCAGGGCGGCACGGCCCTCACAGCCGGCCGGGGCACGTGCCGGTTCGCGCCGGACGACCGAGGAGCCCGGCCGCACGGCCGGGGGCGCGGGCTATTGACGGTGGTCACCTGTGCAAGTAGTTTTCCTGAAACGTTTCATGGCATGGCGCACGGCGGACGGTGCCCCGGTCCCCGCCCGCCGTGCCGCACAGAGGAGACGCATGTCAGAGCCGGACAGGGCGAGCGTGAAGGCCGCCCTCACCTCACAGCGGATCGAGACTCCCTCGTGGGCCTACGCCAACTCCGGAACAAGGTTCAAGGTGTTCGCGCAGCCCGGAGTGCCGCGCACGCCCGAGGAGAAGCTGGACGACGCCGCACGCGTCCACGAACACACCGGTGTCGCTCCCACCGTCGCCCTCCACATCCCCTGGGACAGGACCGCGGACTACGGAGCGCTGGCCTCGTACGCGCAGGAGCGCGGGCTGCGTCTGGGCACCATCAACTCCAACGTCTTCCAGGACGACGACTACAAGCTCGGGTCGGTGACCCACCCCGAGGCGGCCGTGCGCCGCAAGGCACTGGACCACCTGCTGGAATGCGTCGACATCATGGACGCGACCGGCTCGCGCGACTTGAAGCTGTGGTTCGCCGACGGCACCAACTACCCCGGCCAGGACGACATAAGGGCCCGTCAGGACCGGCTGGCCGAGGCCCTCACCGCCGTCCGCGACCGGCTCGGCGAAGACCGGCGGATGCTGCTGGAGTACAAGTTCTTCGAACCGGCCTTCTACACCACCGACGTTCCCGACTGGGGCACCGCCTACGCCCACTGCCTCAAGCTCGGGCCCAAGGCGCAGGTCGTCGTCGACACCGGCCACCACGCCCCGGGCACCAACATCGAGTTCATCGTGGCGCTGCTGCTGCGTGAGGGGAAACTCGGCGGCTTCGACTTCAACTCCCGCTTCTACGCCGACGACGACCTGATGGCGGGCGCGGCCGACCCCTTCCAGCTCTTCCGCATCATGTACGAAGTGGTGCGCGGCGGAGGGCTGGAGGAGGAGGCCGGGATCGCCTTCATGCTCGACCAGTGCCACAACATCGAGCCGAAGATCCCCGCCATCATCCGCTCGGTGATGAACGTCCAGGAGGCCACGGCGAAAGCGCTCCTCGTCGACCGCGGCGCGCTGGAGCGCGCTCAGCTCTCCGGTGACGTGCTCGGCTCCAACGCGGTGCTGATGGACGCCTACAACACCGACGTGCGGCCTCTGCTCGCAGAGGTGCGCGAGGAGAACGGGCTGGATCCCGACCCCGTCGCCGCATACCACCGCTCGGGATGGGCCCGGAGGATCACCGATGAACGCAAGAGCGGCCAACAGGCCGGCTGGGGAGCGTAGTTCAGCATGACGGCACAGCAGCACACCACGGTCGGCGAACTCCTCGCGCGCTCGCACCGCCTCGGCGCCGATCCCCGCAACACCAACTACGCGGGCGGCAACACCTCCGCCAAGGGCCTCGCGCCCGACCCCGTCACGGGGCAGGACACCGAACTGCTGTGGGTCAAGGGTTCCGGCGGCGACCTCGGCACACTCACCGAGAACGGTCTCGCCGCGCTGCGCCTGGACCGGCTGCGGGCGCTGAGGGACGTCTACCCCGGCGTGGAACGCGAGGACGAGATGGTCGCGGCGTTCGACCACTGCCTCCACGGCAGGGGCGGGGCAGCACCGTCCATCGACACCGCAATGCACGGTCTGGTGGACGCGCCGCACGTCGACCATCTCCACCCCGACTCCGGCATCGCGCTGGCCTGCGCCGCCGACGGGGAGAAGCTGACGCGCGAGTGCTTCGGCGAGACGGTCGTGTGGGTGCCCTGGCGCCGCCCCGGCTTTCAGCTGGGCCTGGACATCGCCGCCGTCAGGGCCGAGCACCCGCAGGCCATCGGCTGCGTACTGGGCGGGCACGGCATCACGGCGTGGGGCTCGACGAGCGAGGAGTGCGAACGCAACTCGCTGCGCATCATCGACGGCGCGTGTGCCTTCCTCGCCGAACACGGGGCGCCGGAACCGTTCGGCGCCGTGCTGGAGGGATTCGAGCCGCTTCCGCCGCAGGAGCGGCGGGAGCGGGCAGCGGCACTCGCCCCGCTGGTGAGGGGACTGGCCTCGGCGGACAGGCCGCAGGTCGGTCACTTCGACGACTCCGCGGCGGTGCTGGAGTTCCTCTCCCGCGAGGAGCATCCGCGGCTCGCCGCCCTCGGCACGTCCTGCCCCGACCACTTCCTGCGCACGAAGGTCCGCCCGCTCGTCCTCGATCTGCCCGCCACGGCTCCCCTGGAGGAGGCCGGGGCCAGGCTGCGCGTGCTGCACGAGCGGTACCGCGACGACTACCGCGCCTACTACGAGCGTCACGCCGGACCGGGCACGCCCGCCATGCGCGGCGCCGATCCCGCGATCGTGCTGGTGCCCGGCGTGGGGATGTTCTCCTTCGGCAGGGACAAGCAAACAGCGCGAGTGGCGGGCGAGTTCTACATCAACGCCGTCAATGTGATGCGCGGTGCCGAATCGGTGTCGTACTACTCCCCCATCCCGGAGCCGGAGAAGTTCCGCATCGAGTACTGGGAGCTGGAGGAGGCCAAGCTGCGCCGCATGCCGGCGCCCAAGCCGCTGGCGACGCGCGTCGCGCTGGTGACCGGGGCCGCCTCGGGCATCGGACGGGCGATCGCTCAGCGGCTGTCCGCCGAAGGCGCGTGTGTGGTCGTCGCCGACCGGAACGAAGCGAGCGCCGGTGAAGTGGCCCGCGAACTGGGCGGTCCCGACAGGGCAGTAGCCGTCGCCGTCGACGTCACCTCCGAGGAGGAGATCGCGGCGGCCTTCCGCGAAGCGGCGCTCGCCTTCGGCGGCATCGACCTCGTCGTCAACAACGCGGGCGTCTCCCTCTCCAGGCCCCTGCTGGAGACCAGCGCGCAGGACTGGGACACACAGCACAGCATCATGGCCCGCGGCTCCTTCCTCGCCTCCCGTGAGGCGGCTCGGGTGATGAAGACGCAGGGAATGGGCGGCGACATCGTCTACATCTCCTCCAAGAACGGCGTCTTCGCGGGCCCGGACAACGTCGCCTACGGAGCAGCGAAGGCCGACCAGGCACACCAGGTCCGGCTGCTCGCGGCCGAGTTGGGAGAGCTGGGCATCCGCGTGAACGGCGTCAATCCCGACGGCGTCGTGCGGGGTTCCGGGATCTTCGCGGGCGGCTGGGGAGCGCAGCGCGCAGCGGTCTACGGGGTGCCCGAGGAGAAGCTCGGCGAGTTCTACGCCCAGCGCACCCTGCTGAAGCGGGAGGTGCTTCCCGAGCACGTCGCGAATGCCGTCTTCGCCCTGACGGGAGGCGATCTGAGCCACACCACCGGACTGCACGTCCCCGTCGACGCCGGAGTCGCCGCGGCGTTCCTGCGCTGAGCAGCCCGCGGGGAACCGGCCGGCCGGAAACACAGACCCGCGGACCGGAACCGGCAGAACCGGCCCGGCGCCGTCCCGGCACCGAGAGCCGGCCCCGAACCCCGGAATTCCGGCGGCGCCCGTACCGGAACCGCCGCAGTGCACAGCCGAAGCCACCGTCCGATGCCACCGCCCGAAGCCACCCGCGAGGACCACCGCCGTGCCGCCTTCCGCATCCCCACTCCCCCTCCGGTCACCCGCCCGGTTCGCCGCCGTCGACCTCGGCGCGTCGAGCGGGCGCGTCATGACGGGCTCCGTCGGGCCGTCCTCGGTGGACCTGCGCGAGGTGCACCGCTTCCCCAACAGACCGGTCCGTACGGGCGGAACGCTGCACTGGGACATCCTGGTCCTCTACCGGGGCGTGCTCGACGGGCTGCGCGAGGCCGGGCCCGTCGCCTCGGTCGGAGTGGACTCCTGGGCCGTGGACTACGGACTGCTGGACGCCGACGGCGAGCTGCTCGGGAACCCCGTCCACTACCGGGACGGGCGGACGGAGGGCATGGCCGCCCGCCTCGCCGAGTCGCTGCCGCCGCCGGAGCTGTACGCCCGCACGGGCCTCCAGTACCTGCCCTTCAACACCGTGTACCAGCTCCTCGCCGCCCGCGGCTCCGCTCAACTGGCGGCGGCCCGGCACCTGCTGCTCATTCCGGACCTCGTCTCGTACTGGCTCACGGGCGAGCTGGGCACGGAGCTGACCAACGCCTCCACCACGCAGCTCATCGACCCGCGTACCCGCGACTGGTCACGGCCCGTCGCCGACGCCGCCGGCATCCGCCTGTCACTCTTCCCGCCGCTGCGCCGCCCCGGCGACCCGGCCGGACAGCTGCTGCCCGCCGTGCTGGACGAGACGGGACTTCAGGGCCCGGTACCGGTGACGGCCGTCGGTTCGCACGACACGGCCTCGGCGGTCGCGGCCGTCCCGGCCGTGACGGACCGCTTCGCGTACATCGCCACCGGCACCTGGTCGCTGGCAGGGCTGGAGCTGACCCGGCCCGTGCTGACGGAGGCGAGCAGGCAGGCCAACTTCACCAACGAGCTCGGCGTGGACGGCACCGTCCGCTACCTGCGCAACATCATGGGCCTGTGGCTGCTCCAGGAGTGCCTGCGCTTCTGGGAGTCGGAGGGCAGGCCCCTGGATCTGGGGCCGCTGCTGCGCGAGGCCGGATCCCGCGCTCCCCTGAAGTCCGTTCTCGACGCGGGCGATCCGGGCTTTCTGGCCCCGGGCCGGATGCCGCAGCGCATCGACGAGGCCTGCCGGCGTGCGGGGCAGCCCGTGCCGGACGGACCGGCCGGAACGGCCCGGTGCGTGCTGGACTCGCTTGCGGTCGCGCACCGGCTGGCGATCGAGGACGCCGGGCGTCTCGCCGGCACCGACATCGAAGTGGTGCACATCGTCGGCGGCGGCGTGCACAACGAGCTGCTGTGCCAACTCACCGCCGACGCCTGCGGGTTGCCCGTCATCGCGGGTCCCGCGGAGGCCGCGGCGCTCGGCAACGTCACCACGCAGGCACGTGCACACGGAGTGATCGGTGACGATGCGGGGCTGGTGCGGCGGCTGCTGTATGACACGCTGCCGCTGCGGAGGTACGAACCCTCCGGCGAGCACGGCAGCAGACAGGCCTGGGCCCGGGCCGCGGCGGCGGTCCGGGCCGGCAGCTGACACGGACGCCCCCGGCGGGCGAGCGGAGAGACAAGGAGGGACCGTGCGGGTCGCGCTCTTCATCACCTGCATCAACGACACGCTCTATCCCCGTACCGGGCAGGCCGTCGTCACCCTCCTGGAACGGCTCGGCGTCGAGGTCGGCTTCCCCGAGGCCCAAAGCTGCTGCGGACAGCCGCAGTTCAACACCGGCTACCGGAAGGAGGCCGTGCCGCTGGCCCGCCGCTACGCAGAGGTCTTCCGCGGCTACGACCACGTCGTCGTGCCGTCCGGCTCCTGTGCGGCGATGGTGCGGGACAACTACCCGCGGATCGACGCCGGGGCCACGCAGGAGGTCGTCGCCCGCACCTGGGAACTCACGGAGTTCCTCGTCGACGTCCTCGGCGTGACCGACGTCGGCGCGTACTACCCGCACACCGTCACCTACCACCCCACCTGCCACGGGCTGCGCATGCTCGGGCTCGGGGACCGCCCGCGGCGGCTGCTGCAAGCCGTGCAGGGGCTGCGGCTGGTGGAGCTGGAAGGCGCCGAGGAATGCTGCGGTTTCGGCGGCACCTTCGCGGTGAAGAACGCCGACGTGTCCGCCGCCATGGGTGCCGACAAGGCCCGTCACATCGAGCAGACCGACGCCGAGGCGGTCTGCACCGTCGACAACTCCTGTCTCATGCACATCGGCGGCACCCTCACGCGGCGCGGCGCCGCCACACGCCCCGTACACATCGCCGAGATCCTGGCGGGCACCGAGGAGGCACCACTTTGACGTCCTCCCCTCGCCCTCGACGAGGGGATTCCAACCCATCCCTCAGCCATTCATGTGACGGAGGAGACGAGTTGAGGTTCGCGGTTCTTCGGCCCGGCAGCCCGGGTACCCTCCCCGCGCTGCACCACCGCATGTCCTGCGGCTGTATCGATGTTCTTCGCCGAGTTCACATCCGCGTTGACCGCGTATCCACACGCGCGGCAAGCGAAGACCGATTGGCTCTCTCGGTTCTCTGCTGCCACGTGCCCGCATGCGGAGCAACGCTGGGACGTATAAGCCGCAGGCACCAAAATCACCCGGCCTGGTGCCTTGTTCTTGGTGCGCTGGAGCAGGCCGCCCCAGGCATGTTGCAGGATCGACCGGTTCAACCCGGCCTTCTGGCGTACATTCCATCCGGGCGCTTCGCTAGTGCCCTTCGCACTAGCCACCATCGCTGTCACCCTCAGATCCTCGAATGCCATCCGGTCGAATCGCCTGGCCAAGTCGGTGGAGATCTTCTCGGTCCAGTCCTTGCGCCGGTCTGTCTGGCGGGCCTTGGTGCGGCCGATGGCGGCCTTGAGCCGGGCTCGCCGCTTGGATCCGCGTGTGGCTTTGGCAAGGCGTCTCTGAAGCCGCGCCAGCCTTGCAGTCTCAAACTTCGATGGCACGGGGCAGGACAGCAGTTGTCCGGTCGACAACGCTGCAGAGACGGAGATGCCGCGGTCGATACCCACTGTCGCACCACTGTCAGGTGTCGTGATCGGGGCCGGTACCACTGCGAACGCAATGTGCCAGCGTCCGGCGCGATCCCTCGTCACTCGGTAGGACTTGGCCCCGGGTACGGCGCGGGACCAACGAAAGCGCACCCAGCCAACTTTCGGGACTCGAACCTCTCCCACTCTGCGGGACAGTCGCCGTACGTCGGAAGGCTTGACGGCGGTGATCCGGAAGCTCTCATGCCTGCCAGCCTTGCGCCACGTCGGCCTGCGGTGAGTCCCTGCGAAGAAATTGGACATCGCCTGACCGAAGTCTCGCAGCGCTTGCTGCTGCACCGTGACCGATCCCGCAGCCAGCCAGCCGAACACGGACCGGGCCTCAGTCAGTTGACGGCATCTCTCGGCGAAGCCCGGCGCCGCACCACGCCACTGTGCCCACCAAGACTGCTGCTCAACGCACAGATTCCACACGTACCGGGCATGACGGCAGTGCCCAACGAGCCCCATCACCTGATCGGACGTGGGCTGCAACCGGAAACGGGACATAGCAAGAATCTATGGCTTGGCAATGACAAGTCCCTCTGCAAGGACACCGAGGCACCCCGAATCGAATTCCGCTCTGGCCTCAGCGTTGGAGCTTCACCGAAAGGAGTCCGGTGAGCGGTACGTATCTGGGCATGCCCTCCTTCCCCCGGGCGGCGGCCTCCTCCACGCGGGACATGAGGCTGCGCGGCAACCTGCGGCACGCGACGCACACCATCCGCGCCAAGCGTGCACAAGCCGTCGAAGAGCTCGGCGACTGGGCGCAGTTGCGCGCGGCGGGCGCGGCCCTCAAGAACCGCACCCTGCGCCATCTCGACCACTATCTGGAGCAGTTGGAGGCCGCCGTGACCGCGGCGGGCGGCCAGGTGCACTGGGCTCGCGACGCGGAGGAGGCCAACAGGATCGTCACCGGCCTCGTCCGGGAGACGGGCGAGAGCGACGTCGTCAAGGTCAAGTCCATGGCCACGCAGGAGACCGGGCTCAACGAGGCGCTCGCGAAGGCGGGTATCTCCGCGTACGAGACCGACCTCGCCGAACTCATCGTGCAGCTCGGCGACGACCTGCCCTCCCACATCCTCGTCCCCGCCATCCACCGCAACCGCGACCAGATCCGCGACATCTTCCGCGAGAAGATGGGCAGTTGGGGGCGGGCGGCGCCGAAGGGCCTCAGCGACGACCCCGGCGAACTGGCGGAGGCCGCGCGCCTGCACCTGCGGGAGAAGTTCCTCAGTGCCAAGGTCGGCATCTCCGGCGCGAACTTCATGGTCGCCGAGAGCGGCACCCTCGTCGTCGTGGAGTCCGAGGGCAACGGCCGCATGTGCCTGACGCTCCCCGAGACACTGATCTCGGTCGTCGGCATCGAGAAGACCGTGCCGACGTGGCAGGACCTGGAGGTCTTCCTGCAGACGCTGCCTCGCTCCTCCACGGCGGAGCGGATGAACCCCTACACCTCCACCTGGACGGGCACGACTGACGAGGACGGGCCCTCGGCCTTCCACCTCGTCCTGCTGGACAACGGCCGCACGGACGCGCTGGCCGACACCGTCGGACGGCAGGCCCTGCGCTGCATCCGCTGCTCGGCATGCCTGAACGTCTGCCCGGTCTACGAACGCGCCGGCGGCCACGCCTACGGCTCGCCCTATCCCGGACCGATCGGCGCCATCCTCACTCCCCAACTGCGCGGAGTGCAGAGCGAACTGGACGCCTCGCTGCCGTACGCATCGTCGCTGTGCGGGGCCTGCTACGAGGTGTGTCCCGTCGCCATCGACATCCCGGAGGTGCTGGTGCACCTGCGCGAGCGCGTCGTCGAGGGCGGCACCGTCACCGTCCGCGGGCAGCGGACCTCCGTCAAACCGGCGAAGGGGCACGCCGCCGAGCGTGCCGCCATGCGCGCGGCGCGCTGGACGTTCGAGCATCCGGGTGCCCTGCGCGCAGGCCAGCGGATCGCCGCACGCACGCGGCGTCTGACGCCGCGGCGCCTTCCGCTGCCGGGACCGGGCAGAGCCTGGTCCGACAGCCGGGACATTCCGCGGCCGGCGCCGGAGTCCTTCCGCGACTGGTGGAGGCGGACCCGAGGCGGCGGAAGCGCCGCTCCGCGCACGGAAGGGGGCGGCGCCGAGTGAACAGCCGCGATGTCGTCCTCGGCCGCGTACGGCGCGCGCTCGCCGACGTGCCGCGCGACGAGGGACCGCAGGAGGCGGCGGTCCCCCGCGACTACTGGACCACCCACGCCGAGCGCAGCGACGCCCAGCGGCTGGACCTGCTCGCGGAGAACCTCGCCGACTACCGCGCCCTCGTGCACCGCTGCACACCCGCCCGGCTGCCCGCCACGATCGCGGAACTGCTGAGCGCGCGCGGTGCCCGCAGCGTCGTCGCGCCGCCGGGCCTCCCGGCCGGCTGGCTGCCGGGCGAAGTCGAACGCGTCGCCGACGACCCTTCGATGTCGCCACGCGAACTCGACGCCCTCGACAGCGTCGTGACGTGCTGCGCGGTGGCGGTCGCCGAGACCGGGACCATCGTGCTGGACGCGGGAGAGGACCAGGGCCGGCGCCGCATTTCCCTCGTGCCGGACCACCA
The DNA here is from genome assembly GCF_900090145.1 of Streptomyces sp. WMMB 322. Taxonomy (GTDB): domain Bacteria; phylum Actinomycetota; class Actinomycetes; order Streptomycetales; family Streptomycetaceae; genus Streptomyces. Next base: position 202,325 of record NZ_FMHI01000012.1, on the reverse strand, counting down.
CATCTGCGTCGTACGCGCCCCGGAACAGATCGTGGATTCCGTGCCGCAGGCGCTCGGCAGGCTCGACCCGGCCCGTCCGCAGACCTGGATCTCCGGCCCGTCGGCCACCAGCGACATCGAGCTCGACCGCGTGGAGGGCGTCCACGGCCCGAGGACCCTGGAGGTGATCATCACCGCGCCGGGAGGATGACGGACGGGCAGACCGGCACGCGTCCAGCGCAGCACGTTGATATCCGCTGGACAGGTGCGGCGGACCTCAGAACACTGAGCCGGTGAAGTCAACTCTCAAGAACATCGCGGTCGATTGCGCCGACCCGTACGCCCTGGCCCGCTTCTGGGGCGAGGTCCTCGGCATCCCGGTCCACCCCGACGACGAGCCCGGTGAGGACGAGGTGGGCGTCCCCCTCGACGGAGGACGGGAGCTGCTGTTCCTCAAGGTCCCCGAGCCCAAGGCCGTGAAGAACCGCCTGCATCTGTGCCTGGAGCCCGACGGGCGGCGCGACCGCGAGGTCGAACGGCTGCTGGCGCTGGGGGCGACCATGTGCGATGACCGCCGGGCCGACGACGGCACCGGCTGGGCGGTGCTCGCCGACCCCGAGGGCAACGAGTTCTGCGTGCTGCGCAGCGCGGCCGAACGGCAGGCCACGCCGGCGACGCCGGCCACGTCGGCCACGGCACCGGATGAGGCCTGACGCCGCTCCGTCGAGGCCGCGCCGCCGCACCGGCGGTGTTCGCGGTGGATCGCCGTATCGCTGTACCGGTGCGAGGAGCCCCGAGACGAAGGGGAAGGCACCGCCTGCCCCGAGCCCGGGCGCCTGCCGCGGCCGGCTGAGCCCGGGGCGTTCTCCTGGTCAGCACAGAAGCTCCGGGAGGACGCCCCAGGTCTGCCTCCGCGAGGCCTACGCCCCGCGTCCCGCGCACACCGGTCCGGCGGCCCAGGTCGGCAGCCCGTTACGCACTGCGCGGCGGCGGCCTAGCGTCAGCCGGCATGGACACCCACCGAACCGACAGCAGCGGCACACTGGACGAGGCACTGGAGCGGCTGCACCGCAGCGGCCCCGAGCGCGAGGACTGGCTCAGCAACCACGCCCCCATGGCCGTCGAGGCGCTGGTGCGGCACGGTCAGGCCCCCGGTGTGCACCGCTGGCTGGACCGGTACGAGGACAAGCTGGAAGACCTGCCCGTCCCGTCGTCCCCCGTCACCGACGCCGGCTGGCGTGAGGCGCTGGGAGACCCGCGGCGCCTGGCCGACTGGATCGCCCGCTTCACGCGGGAGCTGGAGGAACGTCCCTGGCGGGAGGTGCTCGCCGAATGGTGGCCACGGCTGCTGCCGGGCATCAGCGCCGCGGCGACGCACGGCGTGATCCGCGTGGGCCACGCGGTGCGCACGCTTCTCGACGAGCGCGCCGCCGACGGCGGCCGGGGAGCAGTCGCCTCGCGCCCCCGGCTCGACGAGCTCGCCCACGCCCTCGGCTACTGGGCGGGCCGGCACCGGCCGCTGCCCCGCCTCAGCCTCTTCCCCGGGCCGGGTCCGGCCGCGGCGGGCCTCGACGCCGTCCCCCGCATCGGTGATCAGAGCGGCGGATTCCGGGACCGCGTTCCCCGGATCACCACGCTTCCCGCCCTTCCCGGCTCGTACGGGACCGGCACCGACGGTCCGGGCCGCACCGGCCCGGTGGGAACGGCCCCGGACGGAACGGACTCCGGACCGGCCGGCGCCGGTCGGGCACGTGCGCTCCTGGAGGACCTGGTGCGGGCGGCCACGCACCGGTACGCGACACACGCCCACGGGCAACCAGTGATGCTCGTGCACGCGGCGACCGCGCCGAACGCCGTGCTGCGGACGCTGCCCGCACTGCCCGAGGCACTGTGGTTGCCGAGCCTGGAGGCAGCATGGTCGGCGGCCACCGTGGTGACCGCGGCCTACGCGCCGGCTGCCGCGTCGCCCGCGCCTCTCGACGCCGCTGCGCGCCTCACCTCCGAGGAGGTTTTCGAGCGTGCGGCGGCACACGGGGACGAACACGCCATCAAACTCACCGACACCGCCCTGGACGTCGCGGCCCGGGATGCGGCCGCGACCGGCGGTGGAAGCGTGCACGCGCTCGCCGCGGCGCTGCGCTCCGTCGAACTCATCGACCCCGCCTGAGCAGAAGGCGGCGGGAGCGGACCCGGGCCGGGGAACGGACCCGGGCCGGCCCTACATCTCGGCCGCGAAGGTGTCGTAGGAACGCCGGTCGAAGAGTACGAACCGCACTTCGTCGAAGCGCCCGGCCTCCTCGCGCACGGTTTCGACGGCGATGCGGGCCCCGTCGTCGAGGGGCCAGCCGTAGACGCCGGTGGAGATCGCCGGGAACGCGACGCTGCGGGCGCCCAACTCACGGGCGACGCGCAGAGATTCGCGGTAGCAGGACGCCAGCAGCTCCGAGCGGTCCTCGCTCTTCGCCCAGACGGGACCGACGGTGTGGATCACCCAGCGGGCGGGCAGCCGCCCCGCCGTCGTGGCCACCGCCTGCCCCGTCGGCAGCCCTTCCTCGTAGCGGGACGAGCGCAGCTCGCGGCACTCGGCGAGGATGTCCGGGCCGCCCTTGCGGTGGATGGCGCCGTCGACTCCGCCGCCGCCCAGCAGCGAGGAGTTGGCGGCGTTGACCACCGCGTCGACGTCCTGTTCGGTGATGTCGCCCTGCACGATCGTGACAGCGGCATTCGTCGGATTCGGCATACGGGTCATCCTCGCACCGCGCCGCGGGCCCTAGTGCGCATCTCCGCGGCGCCGGCCCCGGGACTCCGGGTGGCCCAGGGCGCCGGCCTCCACGCACCGGCCTGAGGGAGCCGAGCTGAGAGAGCCCCCGCCGCGTCGGGCCTACTGGGGGAGAAAACCCGACGCGGCGGGGACCGGCCCTGAGGGCTGAATTCGAGAGTGCGCCCGTGATGTCCGGATAACAAGGCTTTGAGGGAAACTTTCACAGTCTGATGAGTCGCGCGCTTCTGTCCGAAGGCGGAGCAGGCTCCCCCGCTGCCAGGAGCTCTTCGCCGTCAGGACGGTTCCGCGGTCGGGGCGCACACCGCAGGCCCGTCGGCCGGTTGCTCCGCACAAGGGTGAGCGGGCCTTTCATTGCGCGTACCACTGGCGGCGTGCACGCACACTGGTAGGCGCTGTGGCCGTGGGATAACTTGCGTCACCTGCCGTGCCCTGAGCACCCGTCTCCGGAAGGACACCTGCCGATGTCCAGCACCCCCTCCCGCCGCTCGGTCTTCCTCGGCGGCACAGCAGCCGCTCTCGGCGCCCCGCTCCTCACCGCCGGCAGCGCCTCCGCCGCCGCTCCTCCCGGCGGCGCCGCGCACAGCCGGGTCACACCGGGTGCCGACGTGGCCGCGGCGTCCGGCTGGAAGATGCTGCGAGGCCGCAAGGTCGGGGTGGTCAGCAACCCGACGGGGGTTCTGCGGGACACCAGCCACATCGTGGACTCCATGGCGGCACGCAAGGAGCTGAACATCGTGGGGGTGTTCGGGCCCGAGCACGGCTTCCGCGGGAGTGCGCAGGCGGGCGAGTCCGAGCCCGAGTTCGAGGACCCGCGCACGGGCCTGACGGTCTACGACGCCTACGGCGCGGACGCCGCAAAGATGGCGCAGCTGTTCCGCAAGGCAGGCGCCGACACCATCGTCTTCGACATCCAGGACGTGGGAGTGCGCTTCTACACCTACATCTGGACGATGTATCAGGCGATGGTCGCCGCCCGCGACATCGGCGCCTCCTTCCTCGTCCTGGACCGTCCGAACCCCGTCGGGCGGAGGGCGGACGGGCCGATGATGACGAAGGAGTACACCTCCGGCGTCGGCCTGAAGCCCATCATCCAGCAGCACGGTCTGACGGTCGGTGAGCTGGCGGGCTACTTCAACGGCGAACTGCTGCCGGACGAGGGCAAGGGCGGCAAGGCGGAACTCGACGTCGTACGCGTCCGCGGCTGGGACCCCGAGGCGCCCGCGCAGGAGACGGGCCTGCCGTGGGTGCCGCCGTCGCCGAACATGCCGTTCCCGGACACGGCCACCGTCTACTCGGGCACCGGCTACTTCGAGGGCACGAATCTCTCCGAGGGACGGGGCACCACCCGGCCCTTCGAATTCATCGGCGCCCCCTACCTGGACCACCGTTACAGCGACCGGCTCAACGCCCGCAAGCTGCCCGGGGTGCGCTTCAGGGAGGGCTACTTCGTGCCCACCTTCAGCAAGTACCAGGGCAAGACCTGCGCGGGCGTCCAGCTGCACGTCACCGACCCCCGCAGCTACCGGCCCATTCCGACGGCCGTGGCGATGCTCGCCGAGGCGATGAAGTACGACGGCTTCGCCTGGCGCAAGGACAACGACCCGCGCCCGTACTGGATCGACAAGCTGTCCGGGTCGACGCGGCTGCGGACGATGCTCGACGCGGGCAAGAGCACGGACGAGGTCGTCGGCGCCTGGAAGGACGAGGTCCGCGCCTTCGACCGCACCCGCCGCCAGTACTTCCTCTACCGCTGAGGCCCACTGCCGGCGCCGAAACACCCGACGTGGCCGCGGCCCCGGTTCGCACCGGGGCCGCGGCCACGTCGGGTCGGCGTCGGAGTTGCCGTCGGGTTGCGGGCCCGGGCCCCTACCGGTCGAGCGGCTTTTTCGCACCCTCCGGCAGCTTCAGGTAGACGACCGCGGAGATGAGGCACAGCGCGGCCACGTACCAGGGAAAGGCGCCCGGCCGTCCCAGGTCCTTGAAGAGGGTTCCCATGTAGGGGGCGGTGCCGCCGAAGAGGGCCACCGTCACGGAGTACGGGAATCCGATGCCTGCCGCGCGCACGCGGGCGGGGAAGACCTCGGCGTTGACGGCCGCGGCGATCGAGGTGTAGCCGGTCAGCAGGACCATGCCCGCGCACTGCACGAGCAGCAGCGACATGAACGACGTGGTGATCGAGTTCAGCAGCGGGACGCACAGCACGGCGAAGCCCACGGAGAAGGTGAGCAGCAGTGGCTTGCGCCCGACACGGTCGGAGAGCAGACCGCCCAGCGGCTGCAGCAGCGCGAAGAACGCCAGCGAGATGGTGCCGATCAGCAGCGAATCGCCTTTGTCGAAGCCGACGTTGACCTGTGCGTACGTCGGCAGGTACGAGGTCCAGGTGTAGTAGGCGATGGTCGCGCCGGTCGTGATGCCGCAGATGAGCAGCGATTCTCGCGGGTGCGTGCGCAGCGCCTCGAAGAGCCCGGGGCGTGACGCGGCCTGCTGTTCGGCGCTGCGGGTCTCCTGCGAACCCCGCCTGATCCAGAAGCCCACGAGGCTCAGCACCGCACCGAGCAGGAACGCCGCCCGCCATCCCCACTGGTGCATCGCGGCGTCGTCGATGCTTGCGACCAGCAGCGCCGTGACGCCGGAGGCGATGAGCTGTCCCACGGTGGTGGAGACGTACTGGAAGCTGGAGAAGAACCCGCGCCTGCCGGGGCCCGCCGACTCCACGAGGAAGGTGGTCGCCGCAGCGAACTCGCCGCCCACGGACAGACCTTGCAGCAGCCTGGCGATCACCAGCACGACCGGGCCGAGCAGTCCGGCGGCCGCGTAGCTGGGGGTGAGCGCCAGCAGGAGGCTGCTGCCGCCCATCAGCAGGATCGTGGCGGTCAGTGCGGCCCGGCGTCCGCGGCGGTCGGCGATGGCTCCGAGCAGCAGCCCGCCGATGGGACGCATGAAGAAGCCGACGGCGAAGACGGCGAACGTCGAGAGCAGCGGAACGAGCGAGTTGCCGGCGCTCCGGGGGAAGATCTCGTCGGCGATGAATGTCGCGAGAAAGGTGTAGGCGAGCCAGTCGTACCACTCGACGGCGTTGCCTACGGAGGCGGCGAGAAGCTGGCGCCCGGGGCGCATCGGTGGGGCCTCGCCGGCTGCCTTCGCGGGCCCGGCGGCATCGGTCGGCTGCGTCATGGGCCGTCCCCTCCCCAGAATCCACCTGTGCACACGCGTGTGAACACATGCTCACCAAACCCGACGGGGCGTCTGCGGAGCGGTACCTTCCGTGCGTCGGGCCATCCCGGTGCCCGTGAGGCATGAGGGCACCGCGCCCGCTACCCCTCGGCGCCGTCCGCGAGCATCCCGGCCACCTCTTCCGCCACCGTGCGGTGCCAGTCGGCACGCCGCCGCAGCATCGCGTGGTCGCCGCCGGGTACCGGGACGAAGCGGGTCTGCGCTCCTGCCTCACGTGCCCGCACCAGCAGCCGGCGGGAGGCGCCGGGATCGGTCACGCGGTCCCGGTCTCCGTGCAGCACGACGACACGGCGCCCGGAGAGCTGACGCACGGGCTCACCCTCCGGGCACCACGGGGCCAGGGCCACCACGCCCCGCACCGCGGCGTCACCGGCGACGCGCAGCGCGGCCCGTCCGCCCATCGAGTGTCCGACGACCACGACCGGCAACCCGCCCACGGTCCGGGCCAGTTCGCCGAGGGCCCAGCGGGCGTCGCGCGAGGCGTCCTCCCGTTCTCCGTTCCAGCCGCGGCACCGGTACCTCACCCGGCAAAGCAGCACCGATCGTCCCGCAGTGGCCCTGATCAGGGACGGGACGAAGAGCCGCATGCGGGCGCCGGGAAGGTTCCACGGCGGCGGGGCCTCCAGCCCGTCGGAGCGGCCGCCGTGCAGCATCAGCACGGCGGCCTTCGGCTCCTCGACGGTGGTGTGCGGGAGCAGAGCCGGGGCCGCCTGTGCCTCACACTCCGTCACCGGGCCGCCCGGCGACGGCGAGAGGTGCGGAAGCCGGCGGAACCCCGCTCGCCGCGCCGGCCTCCGCGGGCGCACAGTCCCGCGACCGACAGCGAGGCCCAGCCCACCGAGACCGCGACGGCCTTGGCACGGGCCTGCTTCGGAAGGGTGGCTCCCAGAAGAAGGGCGTCCCCCAGGTCGGAGGCGATCCGCACGAGCGTGGCCGTGCGCAGCGCGGGCCCCTCCGGTGCGTATGCCATCGCCAGTCCGTCGGCCGCGTCGCGCAGCGCCAGCGGACGCAGCGAGATCCGTGTCCCTTCCGCGGCCCGTCCGTCGGCGCCGGTCAGGCCCGAGGGTTTCGCCAGCAGTTCGGGCCTGGCCGCCACCGCAATCCCGTACAGGGCGGTGGCCGCGCCCACCAGCCGCAGCATCTTCACGTGCACAGTCTCCGCCTCGCCGTTCCTCGCCGTCGTTGTCACCGTTCCTCTTCCCCCACGGGCCGGCGCGTGAGCCCGGCCGGACGCCGTCCGGGGACGTGTACCCCCAAGTCGCGGAGGGACGCCGAACGACGGCGGGCAGGCGTGTCCGATGCGTGCGCGGGCACGTGGCGGGGCAGGCGTCCGCCGTCGCCCTTGGGTGCCAGGGTGCCCGGGGCGCGGCCGGAGCCTCCTCCGGAAGCCCGGGTGGTCCCGCCGCATCGCGGGCCGGACAAGCGGGCCGGACAAGCAGGAATCGCACTCCGTCTTCACGGTGCCCGGGCTCGCCGCGCCCGTGGAGGTGCGCATCGACCGGTGGGGCGTACCGCATCTGTACGCCTCGTCCCGGCGGGACCTCTTCCTCGCCCAGGGCTTCAACGCCGCCCGTGACCGCCTCTTCCAGATCGACCTGTGGCGTCGCCGCGGGCTGGGACTGCTCTCGGAGGTCTTCGGCGAGCGGTACCTCGAACACGACCGCGCGGCCCGGCTGTTCCTGTACGGGGGTGCGATGGAGGAGGAGTGGCGTTCCTACGGTCCGGACGTGGAGCCGGCGGCCAGGGCGTTCACCGCGGGCGTCAACGCCTTCGTGGAGCTGTGCGGACGTCGACGACAGCTGCTGCCCGCGGAGTTCGGCCTGCTCGGCTACGAACCTGCGTTCTGGGAGCCGTCCGACGTGGCCGCATCCGCAGCCACGGACTCCACTACAACCTGGGCGAGGAGGTCGCGCGGGCGCTGACGCTGCGCGACTTCGGGCCGCAGGTCGAGGAGTTGAGGCGGGTGCTCCTCTACAGCCGCTCCGCGGTGGAGGAGCACACGGAAGCGACCATCACGCTGCGGCCCGCGCCGCACGGGGCGTAGGCATGCAGGCGTGACCGTGGCCGCCGGGCGGCTGATCCCCCCTTTGCCACCGGGCGCTCCACGGTGACGGCACACTCCGCCTGTTCCGGGCAACGGGCCGGGACCGCTCGCCCCCTGCTCAACTTCCTTTTCCCTGCCGGGTTTCAATGTCGCGCCTCCGCTGTGTACGCGGACGGAAGCACACGCGCCAAAGCACGCGGACAGGAGCACAAAGACGCATCGGCGTGCGACTGTGCGCCGGTCAAGCGGCTGATCATCCCGGCTACGCTCGTTCAATGGCAAACCTTCTGCCGGTTGCCCGCCCGTTGCCGCCCAAGGGGAGGCAGTTCGCCCTGACCTGGAGCATCCCCGACCAGTTCGGCGGCATGACGAGTGCGATACTCCACCGCTCGCGGGCTCTCGTCACCCTCGCGCGACGCCCCGTCGATGTCCTCACCTTCGACGACCGTCCCGACTACCCGTCAGTCGAGGCCGAGCTTCGCTCGTCCGGCGAACTCATCGACGGCATGCGGCTGATCAACCTCTACGACTTCTTCCGCGGCCGCGAACTCCCGGCCTCCGCGGCCGGTTCACCCGACCTGCGCCGGCACCTCTTCACACCGCTCAGCCCCGGCGGCTCCCATGTCCCGGCGCTGCGCGACGGTCACGTGCTCAGCCGGAGGCGGTGCGCCGCGGACGGGACGGTGCTTCAGACCGACCACTACCGGGAGGACGGCTCGCTGCTGCTGAGCGACCGGCGGGACATCCTCGTCCCCGGCAAGGAGGGCGGCAGATCCGTCGTCCTGTGCGACCGGGACGGGAACCCCGTGCGCTCCTGGAGCCGGATCTGGTCGTTCTACCGGTTCTGGCTGGACCTCGTCCGGAACCGCGAACCCTCGATCATGATCGTCGACAGCAAGACCGTTGCCGCGTTCATGCTCACCTACCGGCGCAAGCTCGCCACCACGATGCACGTGGTCCACAACTCGCACCTCGCTCCGGACGGCGGACCCACCGGGTTGCTGAAGGAGTCGCGGCGCCCGGTCTTCGAGCGCCTCCAGGACTTCGACTCCGTCGTCCTCCTGACTCCCCGCCAGAAGCAGGACGTCGAGTCTCTGCTCGGCCCCGCCGGCAACCTGTGCGTGATCCCCAACAGCAGAAGCCTCTGCCGTCACTCCCGGCCCGAACGCCCCAGGCCGGCGCGGCGAGGCATCGTCGTCGCCGCGCTCATCGGCCGCAAGCGCGTCGATCACGCCGTCCGCGCAACGGTCCGCGCCGGGCGGCTCACCGAGTGCGCGATCAGTCTCGACATCTACGGCGACGGACGGGAACGGGAGCGCCTGGAGTCGCTGATCGACGGACTCGGCGCGGCCGGCAGCGTCCGGCTGCACGGCCACCGGTCCGATGCCCGCGCCCGTCTCCGCGAGGCGTCGTTCATCGTTCTGACCGGACGCACTGAGGGCCTCCCGCTGGTCCTGGTGGAGGCGATGGCCGCAGGCTGCATCCCCGTCGCCTACGACATTCCCTACGGCCCCGCGGACGTCATCACTCACGGGCACAACGGGTTCCTCGTCGAAGCGGGCGACGAGCAGGCGCTGGCCGGGACGGTCGCCGCGCTCGTGACGACGGCGCCGGAGCGGCTGACGCGGATGCGCCGGGAGGCCCGCCGGGCCGCGGGGCGGTTCTCCGACGCCGCCGTGACCAGGCTCTGGGTCCGGGAGATGCGCGCGGCGCAACGGCGGCACCAGGCGGTCTTCGGCCGCCCCGCCGGCCGCGTCCGGAGGCTGGCGCGGCAGGGGCGGCGAGCCCTGGCGTGGCCGGTCCGGCGCCTCCGGCTGCGCACCGCGCGGCGGCGTGCACAGGCCGCTGCCGACGCGTGAGCGCGTCCTGTGTGCGCCCGTTGCGTGACCGGAAGACGCTGCCCGGGCGGCGCGGGACCGCGGTGGCCGGGCCAGGGCCGAGCCGGGCGAGGCCGGACCGGGCCCACAGCGAACGGAAGTTACCGTAGCGTAACCGACCGACGGGTTACCGCCGGTACGCCAGCACGGCTAGTTTTCCCTCGCCCGGCATCGCGAGCAGAGCGAGGAGAGAGCCATGGCAGAACCGTCGAGGCCCGCAGGGGACAGCCCGGCCTTCGGCCGCAGGGACCGTGGTCCGGTGACGGCGCGGCCGGTCGCTCCCACCGCCCCTCCGCGGAAGGCCGCAGGCCACGGCCGCCTCCTGACCACCGCCGTCGCGGTCGCCGCCTGCCTCGGCGCACAGGCCGCACCGGCCTGGGCGACGGGGGCGCAGCCCGACCGCGAGCAGCGGGACCGAACGGTCTCGCGGGGCGTGCCCGTCCCGGCGTTCTACGACCCGCCCGCGCAACTGCCGGAAACCGACGGCGCCCTGATCCGGACCGAGACGCTTCCGCTCGGCCTGAGCCTGCCCGGCCCGCACGGAACCCTCCCCGGCACCGCGACCCGCATGATGTACAAGTCCACGGACTCCGGCGGGGATCCGGTCGCGGTGACCGGCGCCTACATCGAGCCGTCGGCCGGGTGGAAGGGCGGCGGACCCCGCCCGCTGGTGGTCCTGGCGCCGGGCACGATGGGCCAGGGCGACCAGTGTTCGGCATCGCTCGCCCTCGAGCACCCGGTGACGCTGAACGGCCGGACCGTCTCCGTCGGTTACGAGGACGTGGCCGTCTACCGGCTTCTTGCGGCGGGCATCGCGGTGGCCGTCACCGACTACGCCGGCCTCGGCGCGACCGACCGGCTGCACACCTACGTCAACCGGCTCGACGAGGCCCACGCGCTGCTGGACGCCGCACGTGCGGCCCGCACCGTGGACGGATCGTCAGTCGTCTCCGCCTCACGCGTGGGCATGTACGGCTACAGCCAGGGCGGAGGCGCGACCGCCGCGGCGGCCGAACTTCAGCCCTCCTACGCTCCCGACGTGAAGCTGGCCGGCACCTACTCGGGCGCACCGCCAGCCGACCTGGCCGAGGTCGTCAAGGGCATCGACGGCAGTGCCCTCGCCGGCGCCCTGGGCTGGTCGATCAACGGGTTCGTCCAGTCGGATCCCTCTCTCCGGAAGATCGCGGACGCCAACATCAACGCGACGGGCAAGGCCGCGCTCGAGGACCTGTCGACGATGTGCGTGGGCGACGCGATCCTCAGGTACGGCTTCAGCAGGAGCACGCGGTGGACGACCAGCGGCAAGTCCCTCACCGACATCGTCGAGGCGGAGCCGGAGCTCCGGGCGACCCTCGACGAACAGCGGATCGGCAGGCTGAAACCGGCGGGCCCGGTACGTGTGGCGACCGGTGTGCAGGACGACATCGTGGGGCACGCCCAGGCACGCCGGCTGGCCGTGGACTGGTGCCACAAGGGCGCGGACGTCACCTACAAGCCGGTCGAACTGCCCAACCTGGGCGACGGACTGCTCACGAACCACCTCGCACCGCTCCTCGTCGACCAGGGCAGCGCCGTCTCCTGGCTGACCGACCGCCTCTCCGGCAGGCCTGCCTCCTCCAACTGCGGATCCCTGCCTGCCCGCAGGTGACGGAGCCTGCCCGGCGGTGGACGTGACGTGTTGTCTCAGCCTTCGTACTCGTCGGCGGGAGCCTTGACGGGGCGGGCCCGGCTGACGTCGAAGTAGGGAATGACGCCGTCGTTGACGGGGTCATCGGTGCGCTTGCGCGAGTACGTGCCGGTGACTTCGAGCCACGTGTCGGCCTGGAGCGTGGGAGGCAGCCGGCCCGCGAGGCCGACCTTGACCGGCGCGGCGTCCGCGGCACAGCAGTTGAGAACCATGCGGGTCAGGTACGGGGCGCCGCTGCGGTCGAGGGCGACGAACCCGGTCATCCTGATCCGTCGGTCGCCGAGCGAACGTCCGTGGTCGTAGACCGCCCGCGCGGCGTAGTCGCCGACGCCGAGCCGGAGGGGGCTGCCGTCGGGGAGGCTCGGGAAACCGGGAGGCTTCTGCAGGGCCGTGCCTGCGCGCATCGCACTGTAGGAGCCCGGTGCGGGCGGTGCGACCAGGATGAGGGCGAGCAGGGGGAGGACGAGAAGCCACGATATTCGCGGTTCCCGGTGCCCGTGCCCGCCCCCGTGCCGCTCGTGGTCCTCGTCTGCCGCGCTCCCTTGTTGCCCGCGCAGCCGCCGCAGTTCGTACCAGACGGTGGCCGCAGCCGTGATGACCAGGACGATGCCCGCGGCGAGCAGCAGCGGACGCAGACCTTCCTTGACGTAGCGCAGGTAGAGGTCGGTGACCCCGGCGCGCAGCACGGCCACGCCGGTGAGGAACAGCACCGCTGCTTGTGCGTACCGGTTCACAGGAGCACCGCCCCGGTCAGGACGGAGACGAGGACGGCCACGGCGAAGGTGACAGGCGCGAACCGCATCGCGAATCCGCGTCCGAACGTGGCGGCCTGCATGGCGAAGAGCTTCAGATCGATCACCGGGCCCACGACGAGGAACGTCAGCCGGGCCGTGAGTGAGAACTGGGAGAGGGACGCGGCCACGAACGCGTCGGCCTCGGAACAGATCGACAGCAGCACCGCGAGGAGGCCCAGGGCGAGAACTGCCACGACAGGGTTGCCGGCCGCGCTCTGCAGCCATCCGGCGGGCACCACGGCCTTGAGGGTGGCGGCAGCCATCGCCCCCACCACGAGGAAGCCTCCGGCGTGCACCACGTCGTGCCGCACGGAACCCCAGAACGCAGCCCCTTTGCCGAGGCCCTCGAACGAGGGGCGGTCCGGCGGCCGCAGCCAGTCGGTGCGGGCCCACCGCTGCCACATCCAGCCCATCGCGCACGCCACCAGCAGGCTCGCGGCGAACCGTGCGAGCACCATCTCCGGATTGCGCGGAAACGCAACTGCGGTGGCGGTCAGCACGATCGGGTTGATCGCCGGGGCGGAGAGCAGGAAGGCCAGGGCCGCAGCGGGGGTGACGCCCCGCCGCACGAGCGCACCGGCCACAGGAACCGAAGCGCACTCGCAGCCGGGCAGGACCGCCCCGCCCGCTCCGGCGACCGGAACCGCCAGGGCGGCCCGCCGCGGCAGCGCACGGACGAAGAACGAGGGCGGGACGAAGACCGCGATGGCCGCCGAGAGGAGCACGCCGAGCACGAGGAAAGGCAGAGCCTGTACGACCACCGCGACGAACACGGTCATCCAGCTCTGCATCACCGGGGCGGACAGGGCCCGGCCGACGGGTGCCTGCAGCAACATCACCAGGAGCAGCAGCATCGTCAGTACGAGCGAGGAGCTGACCCGCCGGGGCTGCGGAGTGTCCGCGTCGCGTCCGCCGGCCCGCGAGGGGGCTGCTTCGGTGGTCGGCACGGGTCGGGATACCTCCGGGTCGGGCGTTCGCGCCGCAACGGCCCGGGGTGCGGCACGCTCCGTCAGCGTAGCCGCGCCTCCTCGCTGCGTCCTTCGAACCGGATGAAGCGATGCGGGAGCAGGCCCGCGGCCACGGGCAGTGCCTCACGGCGGCGCGCCGGAGACGAAGCCCGACGAGCACCGGACTCCCTTGGATCCGGCTCCCGTTCAGCCGTCTGCGGACCGTCGGCGTACCGTCGCGACCACGGCTGCCCGCGGCACGGCAGCACGGGGATGTGACGCAGCTGTGAAGTCCTTTCCGTGCTGGTCAGCGATCTCTGTGAGGAGATCGGGAACCCGCCTGTCCCGTCGGGGATTTCGCGCCTGCGGAACAGTACGGTGCGGGCATGCGCATCGTCTCCCTGCTTCCCGCGGCGACCGACATCGTCGCCGAACTCGGCCTGGCCGGCGCCCTGGTGGGCCGTACGCACGAGTGCGACTGGCCGCCCGAGGCAGTACGGGACACCCCGGTCGTCACCTCTGCGGGCCTCGACGCGCAGGGCATGGGCAGCAAGGAGATCTCGGAGGCCGTCGGCGGCGCGCGTCACAGCGGCTCCTCGCTGTACGCGCTCGATGTCGGGAAACTGACCGAACTCGCGCCGGATGTGGTGCTGACCCAGGAGCTGTGCGAGGTGTGCGCCGTCTCGTACGGCAGCGTCGCCGGAGCCGTGCGCACGATGGAGAGCGGGCCGACGGTGCTGAGCCTGGAGCCCCGCACGCTCACGGACGTCCTCGGCTGCGTGGAACGCCTCGGCGCGGAGCTGGGGGTGCCCCTGGAGGGGTCGAGGCAGGTCTCGGCACTGCGGGGACGGCTGGAGCAGGTCCGCAGGTCCGTCGCGGGACGGCCCAGGCCCCGGGTGGCCGCGATCGAATGGCTGGACCCGCTGTGGCCGGCGGGCCACTGGGTGCCGGAGCAGATCCGCACGGCCGGCGGTGAACCGCTGCTCGCCGAGCCCGGGGAGCACACCGAACCGGTCGACTGGGAGACGGTACGGGCCGCGCAGCCCGAGGTCCTGCTGCTGATGCCGTGCGGCCTCAGTCCCGAACGAACCGAAGCCGAGCAGGAGTTGCTCACCGGGCTGCCGGGCTGGGCGGAGCTGCCCGCGGTGCGGAACGGGCAGGTGTGGGTGGTGGACGGCCCCGCGTACTTCAACCGCCCGGGGCCGCGCGTGGTGCGGGGCACGGAAGTGCTCGCGCACATCCTGCACGGCGTCACCACGGGCGAGGAGGTCACTCCTGCCGAGGCCCGGCGCGGAGACAGATAGGGCGACCACCCTCGGCGAAGGTGCGGTGGGGCTTCCGCACGTGGGCCGTGGGATACGAGCAAGTGTGCCGCCCGCCGAGCGGGCGCCGCCCTCGGCCCTCACATCAGCCGGACCTGCCCGTCCTGGACGCCGCCGTACCGGCCGGCGTCCAGGACGAGACCGCTGCTCACTACGGTGCGAGCGGTTCCCGGTGGTCGACCGTCAGTGTCGCCGCTCCTTGGAGTACGCCGCGACCACGTGGAAGCCGCGGTCCGTCAGTGTTCCTGCGGAGTTGAACGTCTGGATGTACAGGCAGTTGTCGGTGTTGACCCGGCCCACGACGCTGATCTCTCCGGCAGGGGGAACGCCTACGTTGCCGGGAATTCCGATGCTTGCGACGTAGGTGCCCTTGTTGATCGGGACGGCGAAGCAGACCTGGTAGACGCCGGTGCCGAGCTTGGTCGCCGAGGTGGCACCGAAGCTCTGCTTCTTGACGAGGGTCGCGTCGCTTTCCACGACGGCCCGGACGATCTTCTGCGACTTCCTCTTCTCGTGCTCACCGAGCCCCTTGGCGGGTGCCGCGGGCTTCGGGTTCGTCGTGTTGGGCGGGACGGGCTTGTCGGCTGCTGCCGCGGGCGAGGCGATGAGAACCCCGGCGATCACGGTTCCGGCAACCGCCGAAAGACCTCTTGCGGCCCAGGTGATGCTCCTGGACCGGCCGTTGACACGTCGTGAAGTCCTGACCTCGGATTCCATTCCTGCGCTCCTTGTTCCGTGCGTGCGTGAGCCACTCAGAAAAAGCGAGGGAAGTCTTCTTCCGGGCCGCCGTCCGCGTACCTCACACCTGGACGTTGCCCGGAGCACATCCCTCCGGAAGCCATGCGGAATTGGTTGAATGCCTGGCCGGCCCGACGGGCGCGACGCTCTATTGCTAAATCGACAATTACCCGGTCCGCGCAACCGGTTTCGCGCAGACCCGGCGTGCCACCTGTGCGGGCCATCGAAATGCGCCGAACGGGCAGGACGGCCGGCCACGGGCCGGGCCCTCGGCATGACGCACACCACCGGACCGACACTGCCGGGAACTTCGGGATCTGCCGGGCTCTGCGTTCACCCCGCCGGGTCGGCCTGGCCGATGCAGCCCCACGTCGGCGCCCGGCCCTTTCGCCGTGGACACTCCCCTGTGCCCGCACTCGGCCGACAAGTCCCTGGTGCGACCGCCCCGCGGCGGTTTCCCGACCGCGGGGCCGCAGATGCAGTTCGGGTACGGTGACGCCGCCCCGCCCGGACCAGCTCACCGGAGGATGCCGACCGTGCCTTTCGAACCTCTTGCCGCCACGCCCGTCACGCGGATCGGGCTCGGCCTGGCCGCTCTCGGACGTCCCGGCTACATCACCCTGGGACGGGACTCGGACCTGCCCGCCGAGCGGACGGTCGAGGCCATGGAGGCCCGCTCGCACGAAGTCCTCGACGCCGCGTACGCGCACGGGGTGCGGTACTTCGACGTCGCCCGCTCCTACGGAAGGGCGGAGCAGTTCCTCGCCGGCTGGCTGCGGAAGCGTCCGGAGGCCGACGATGTCGTGACCGGCAGCAAGTGGGGCTACACCTACACCGCCGAGTGGCGCACGGACGCGGCGGTGCACGAGGTCAAGGATCACGGCCGGGCCACGTTCGAGCGGCAACTGGCCCAGACGCGGCAGCTTCTCGGCGACCGCCTCGACCTGTACCAGGTGCACTCCGTGACGCCGGAGAGCCCCGCCCTCACGGACCGCGCGCTGCAGGACGAACTCGCCGCCCTCGCCGCCGAAGGCGTCACCGTCGGCCTGTCCACGAGCGGGCCCGAACAGCCCGCCGCCATCCGTGCCGCACTCTCGGTCGAGGTGGAGGGCGTACCGCTCTTCTCGACCGTCCAGGCCACGTACAACCTGCTGGAACCCTCGGCAGGCCCCGCCCTCGCCGAGGCGCACGACGCGGGACGCACCGTCCTGGTCAAGGAAGCCCTCGCCAACGGCCGTCTCGTGCACGAGGCCGTCCCGGAGTCGCCCCTCGGCATCCTCGCGAGGCAGACCGGCACCTCCCCCGGCGCCCTGGCGCTGGCCGCCGTCCTGCACCGGCCCTGGGCGGACGTCGTCCTCTCCGGCGCCGCCACGACGGCCCAGCTCGACGACAACGTCTCGGCCTCCGGCGTCCACCTCGGCGACGGCGATCTGGACCGGCTGGCGTCCATGGCCGGGCCGGCGCCCGCGTACTGGCAGCACAGGTCGGCCCTGCCGTGGACGTAGCCGGGATGCCTTGAACCGCCCCGTTCGGGGCCCGTCCGCGAGGTTCCGTCGATCCGCAACAGGTCAACTGAACGGTTTTCGCCATGCGTTGGCCATGTGGGCGGCGTCGCAGCGGGAGCCTCACACGGTCGCGCCCAGCCGGTCGCCTCCCGGTGCGGCCGCGCCCCGGCCGCACCCCGGCCGCCGCCCGGGCCGGCTCCGGAACACGCCGCGGGCGGCGGCACCTGCCGCCGCCCGCGCGGAAACCCGGCCCCGTGCCGGGTGAGGCTCAGCGGACCCCGAGGTCGCGCAGGACCTTGCGCTGCCCGGCCGTCAGGCTGGTCGGGAAGTACAGGTAACACACGCCGCCCGTACCGGACTTGACCTTGCCGTCCGCGTCCTTGCGCTTGGTGCGCAGCCAGATGTTCTCCCACTGGCGGCGCTTGTAGACGCGGCGCACGGCCTCGTTGTCTTCGGAGGCAGGGTCGTTGGCGATGACGTCACCGTCCTGCGTGAAGCCGATGACGGTCATCAGATGGCCGGCGGTGCCGTAGCCCGCCCCGTCCAGTTCCGACTCGATGAAGGACTGCGAAGTGATGACGGGGATCCCCGCCGCCACGAGACGCTCCACGTCGGTGAGGCTTCCGAGCCGGGTGACCACGGCCTCCATGTCGCGGTAGGTGGAGGCGTACGCCGCATTGAAGGGCCAGTTGCCGCAGCCCTCGTACTGGTAGTCGAAGGTGTAGCGCGCCGCGTGGCACACCTGCGGGTCGGCGAAGTCCGGGTCGACCCACTCCAGATCCTTCTCCGAGGGCGTGCGGCCCCAGTATTCGAGGATCATCGTCGACGAGGTCGGGCTGCACCATGCCTCGCCGCCGCCGTCGTACTCCGGGTACTGGCCCTTGTGCACCTCCTGCGAGAAGCGCGGGACCTCCAGCTCGATGCCGCGGCCCGGGCCCGGCTCGGAGGCCGGGACCTCGAAGCGGTCGGGAACATCCGAACTCATCGCGCTCAGCCGCCACACGGCAGGCTTCGCCCCGCCGGCCAGTGCCCGGTAGAGCGTCAGGCGCAGCTTGTAACCCATCAGCCGCAGGCCGCTGTCCAGTTCGTCGAGGGCGAGGGTGTCCGTCCACACACTGGACTTGCCGTCGCTCTGGTCGTCGACGGAGGTGCGCCGCGGAACGTCCTTGCCGTCGCCGGAGGTCCAGATCCCCATCGTGTACCAGGGCGTCTTCGTTCCGTCCGAGTAGCGGCCCTCGATCTCGACGCGCAGCCAGGTGCCCTTCGGGGTGTGCGCGTTCCACGAGGCGATGATTTCGCCCGCGGCCACTTCGGTCGGCTGCAGCGGCGAGGTCCAGGTGGCGTACTCCCAGGTGGCGACCTCGCCGGTGTGCGGGTCCTTGTACTTGGCGGTGCCCTGCGGGGTCTCGAAGACGACGGCGGGACGGCCCCGGCCGACCACGCGCGTGCCCTTCGCCGTGCCCGCCTTCCAGTCGCGCCGGGTGTTCCAGCTGTGCAGCGAGATCTTCGGCCTGGCGGCTGCGGTCCGGCCGGGCCCGGCGGCCCGCTCCGAGGCGGAGGCGGGCGGGGCGGTCGCCATGGCGGCTGTGGCGACGGCGGCGGCGAGTACGGTACGGCGCGTGGTGGGTCTGCTGTTCATGGCCATAGATCCCTCAACCTCGGTTCCCCTGCGGCAGGTGCGCGTCAGATTGCCACTATCCCCGCTCCGGCACCGACCCGGCCACCGGTCCGGCTGCGACGCACACACCAATATTGGAGTGGACCACTGACACGGCTGACGCCGCGGCACATCCCGGCGGACCGTAGGCTGGCAGAGTGTCCGGTTCCGACGCCCCTCACATACCCCTCCCCGTCCTCGCCGAACTGCTCCGGGAACTGCCGCCTTCGTGCGGGCCCGTACGGCTGGTCGCCGTGGACGGTCACGCGGGCTCGGGCAAGACCACGTTCGCGGGACGGCTCGCCGCCGGCCTGGGCGGAGCACCCGTGCTGCATCTGGACGACCTGGCCAGCCACGACGCCTACTTCGACTGGACCGGGCGGCTCGACGAGCAGGTCCTCACGCCCCTCTCCCGGGGCCGCACGGCGCACTACACGCGGTACGACTGGACACGCGCGGCCTTCCCCCGGGGAGAGCACGCGTCGACGCCGCTGCCGCCCGCACCGGTGATCCTCGTCGAGGGCGTCGGGGCGGGCCGTCACGCGCTGCGTCCGTACCTGTCCCGTCTGCTGTGGATGGACATGGCGCCGCAGGACGCGTGGCGGCGCGGCCGCATGCGGGACGGTGCGGAACTGGCGGAATTCTGGGATTCGTGGACGCGGAGCGAGAACAGGCATTTCGCGGAGGACCCCTCGTATTCGTCTGCGAATTACCTGGTGCGTCAGGGAGAGCTGGGGTTCGAGGTTCGGGTGGGACCTGCGGGAGACCGCTGACAGTCCCAACTCCTCACACTCAGTTACGCGTTGGCGGATTCCGGCCGCTCCTCACGGTGCCGGTCCCCGGAGTCGCTTGACCCGGGAGGCTCACAGGAATTACTTTTCCAACAGGCGCTCTGTACAGGTCGCCTGCAGACGCGAAGCCCCCGGTTGTTCCCCCGTGATCGGGGGCTTCGTTCTGTCTTCCTCCGCTCTCGCCGTATCCCCGCCCGCGGAACGCCGTTCACCGTATGTGACCGCATCCGACCGTACCGGCATCTCCCACGGCTTCCTTCCGTACCGCGTGCACCACCCTTCGGCCGCGACGATCTCGCGGGTACGATGCGTAGGGAAGCAGGACTTCGGGCAAACCAGGGTCAACGAGCCTCAAGTCCCGCCAGGAGTACGGACGTTCGTCCCACACCTCATCCGGCTGCCCGGCGCCGGGGTCCGGGGTGCCGATTCCCGGGGATGGAGCGGGCAGGCCGTCGGCGGATGACGGGGGACGTTTCGTGGGGGACGTGATGGATTACGGCACGCAGAGCGGCCCGCCTCTGCACACCCCTGCCGACCTTGCCTGGCTGCGGGGCGTGGACGCCTACACCGTGGGCCAGTACGCCCAGGCCGAGGAGGAGTTCACCACGGCGGTGCGGCTCGACCCCGGGATGGCCGACGCCTGGCTGGGGCTGCACGCGCTGCGCGCCGACACCGCGACGGCCCTGCTTCGCATGTACCACAACCGCAGCCGTTTCGGAGAGCAGCGCACACGCCACGGCCGCAACCTCAACTCCTGGTACTGGCTGGGCTGGTGGGTGCAGCCGGTACTCGAGAGCGAACGCGATCTGCTGCTGGCGCACGCGTCGCACTGGCTGGACGGGCGCCACGTCGCGGAGCTCGACAGGGCCCTCGCCGACTGCCCGCCGGTGGAGACCGATCCGCAGGTGCGTTTCCTGCACGCCTGCCGGGCGTATCTAGCCAAGGACTGGGAACGCCTCGTCGCACACACCGAACCCCTCGTCGACGACACGCTGCTGGGCATCGAGGCGGGTCTGTTCGCGGGTATGGCGCGGGTGCGTCTGGAGATGTTCGGGCAGGCGGAGCCGCTGCTGGCCGCCGCGCTGATGCGCTGCCGCAGCGAGCAGCCTCAGCGCAAGGAGCTGCGCTACTGGCTCGCGCGCGCCCGCGAGGGCACCGGACGCAGCGCCGCGGCCCTCCCGTTGTACCGCGCGGTGCACCGCATCGACCCGGCCTTCATGGACACCGCCGCGCGGCTGACCACGATCGCCGAGGGCGACGGCCTCGGCGACACCGGCGACCTCGCCACCGCCGTCACCCTCGCGGGAACCGACACAGGCGCCGGCGGCCGGGCCGGCACGGACGGCCTGGAGGGCGTCGACGGCGCGATCGAGGCCGGGGTGGACATGGACGGGCCGGCTGCCACGACCGAGGCGTCCGCCGCGGGGACCGGTCCGGGAGGCGGCGCCCCGGCCGCGGCGGGCCTCGACGGGCTGGGCGGCGGGCCCGCTGTGCCGGACCCGGCGGAGAGCGCCGACCCGGACGTCGACCCGGGTGCGGACGCCCTGCGGCTGGAGGACTCCGGAGATCCCGCGGAGCCGGTGCGGGTCGACTCGGACGCCGTACGGGACCGGATGGTGCCGCATGCCGCAGGCGCTGCGGCCGACCGTGTGCTGACCGGCCCGTCGGATCCGGTGCTGCTGGCGCAGGCGCTGGACGAGCTGGAGCGGATGGTGGGCCTGGAGCCGGTCAAGCGGCAGGTCCGGGCGCTCTCGGCGCAGCTGCACATGGCGCGGCTGCGGGCGGCCCAGGGGCTTCCGGTGCAGCCCCCGAAGCGGCACTTCGTCTTCTCGGGCCCGTCCGGCACGGGGAAGACGACGGTGGCGCGCATACTCGGCCGCGCGTTCTACGCGCTGGGACTCCTGGGCGGCGACCATCTCGTGGAGGCCCAGCGGGCCGATCTCGTGGGCGAGTTCCTGGGTCAGACGGCTGTGAAGGCCAACGAGCTGATCGACTCGGCCATGGGCGGCGTGCTCTTCGTCGACGAGGCGTACTCCCTGTCCAACTCCGGCTACAGCAAGGGCGACGCCTACGGCGACGAGGCGCTGCAGGTGCTGCTGAAGCGGGCCGAGGACAACCGGGACCAGCTCGTGGTGATCCTCGCCGGTTACCGGGAGGGCATGGACCGGCTGCTGGCCGCCAACCCGGGCCTCTCCTCGCGCTTCACGACGCGCGTCGACTTCCCCAGCTACCGTCCGCTGGAGCTGACCGCGATCGGTGAGGTCCTCGCCGCCGAGAACGGCGACGCCTGGGACGAGGAGGCCCTGGAGGAGATGCGCAGCATCAGCGGCCACGTCGTCGACCAGGGATGGGTCGACGAGCTGGGCAACGGCCGCTTCCTGCGCACCCTTTACGAGAAGAGCTGCGCCTACCGAGACCTCCGCCTCACCGGATACCCGGGCACGCCGACGCGGGACGATCTGGCCACGCTGCGGCTGCCCGACCTCATGCAGGCGTACGGTGAGGTGCTCTCCGGCCGGGGCCCGGACGGTCCGCGTCCGGATTCGCCGCCTCCGCTGTCCTGACCGGCTCCTCCCCGCTGGCCTCTCCGGCCGCCTCACGCCCGTGGGACGCGGCCGGTGCGCCGGGACGGGAGCCTGCGCTGCCCGTAGTGGCCGTGCTGCCGCAAGTGCCACCGCCGCTGCGCTGTTTCGGCGGGACGCCCGCCGACTCGTGCGCAGGGTCGTGCACTTCGCCGACGAGCATCTCCAGCACGTCCTCCAGCGCCGCCAGACCCAGCACCCGTCCCGACGCGTCGGCGACGGCAGCAAGGTGCGAGGCGGCTCCCCGCATCGCTGCCAGCGCGTCGTCCAGGGGCAGTTCGGCACGGAGCGTCGTCATGGAACGCCACAGGTGCTGCGGTACGGCGCGGTCGTGCTCGCTGGGCTCCTCCGTCAGATCGAGTATGTCCTTCACGTGCAGATAGCCCATGAAGGCCCCGTCGGGTGCGCAGATCGGGAAGCGTGAGAAGCCGGTGCGCACGGTGAGTTGCTCGACCTGCCGCGGTGTGACGTCCGGGCCCACCGTCACCAGGGAGTCCGTGGTCAGAAGCACGTCCGTGACCGGCCGGGAACCGAGTTCCAGGGCGTCGGAGAGGCGTTCGTGTTCCTCGTGGTCCAGCAGTCCCGCCTGCCGGGAGTCCGCGAGGAGGTCGGCGAGCTGTTCGCTGGTGAACGCCGACTCCACCTCGTCCCTGGGCTCGACGCGGAAGAGCCGCAGCACGACATTGGAACAGCTGCCGAGGCCGGCCGTCACCGGCCGGCACAGCCGGGCGAAGGCCACCAGCGCGGGACTCAGCCACAGTGCGGTCCGCTCCGGTGCGGCCATGGCGAGGTTCTTGGGCACCATCTCGCCGATCACGAGGTGGCAGGTGACGACCACAGCCAGCGCCACGACGTACCCGACGGGGTGTACCAGCGCCTCGGGCAGCCGCACCGCGTCGAAGAGGGGCTCCAGCAGATGGGCGATGGTCGGCTCGGCGACAGCGCCGAGCGTCAGCGAGCAGACCGTGATGCCGAACTGCGCGGCGGCCATCATCTGGGGCAGGTTCTCCAGGCCGTTCAGCACGCGGCGGGCGCGGGCCGATCCGGCCGCCGCGAGCGGTTCGATCTGGCTGCGGCGCACCGAGACCAGTGCGAACTCGGCGCCGACGAAGAAGCCGTTGCCGAGTACCAGCAGCGCCGCGAAGAGAAGTTGAAAGGCGCTCACAGGGTGCTCCCCTCCGCGTGCGGGGTCCGCGGGCGCGGCGCGCCGGCCCGCCCGCTCTCGTCGGTCCGTACGATGCGGACGCGTTCGGCTCGGTGGTGGTCGACGAGGCGCACCCGCAGCTGCCAGCCGGAGGCACCGGGACCGCCGGGAAGGTACGCCGTGTCGCCGGGCGCCGGGATGCGGCCCAGGAGATCGGCGACGAGTCCGGCGACCGTCTCGTACGGCCCCTCCGGCGCGTCGAGGCCGATGCGCCGCAGCAGGTCGACTCGGCAGCCGCCGGCGGCCTCCCAGGCGGGCCGGCCCTCCGGGTCGGGTGCGGCGGGGGCGAGCGCCGGCAGGTCGTCGCCGTCGTGCTCGTCGCGCACTTCGCCGACGAGTTCCTCGACGATGTCCTCCAGGGTGACGACCCCGGCCGTTCCGCCGTATTCGTCGACGACGACCGCGATGGGTGCCTCGCTGCGGAGCCTGGCCAGCAGCGGCTGCACGGGCAGCGTCTCCGGGACGAGCAGGGCGGGAGCGGTGATGTCGTCGACGGGCGTGCGCAGCCGCTCCTGAGCGGGAACGGCGAGCGCGTCCTTGAGGTGGGCGGTGCCGGTGATCTCGTCGAGGCGTTCGCGGCAGACGGGGAAACGGGACAGACCCGTGGCGCGGGTCAGGTTGACGACGTCCTCGACCGTGGCGCCGCTCTGCAGCGCGCTCACCCGCACCCGCGGCGTCATCACGTGCTGCGCGGTCAGTCCGGCGAGGGAGAGCGTCCGCACGAACAGGTCCGCGGTGTCCTGCTCGATGGCTCCGGCACGTGCCGAGTGCCGGGCGAGGGAGATCAGTTCGACCGGCGTGCGGGCCGAGGCCAGCTCCTCTGCGGGCTCCACACCGAAGGCGCGGACGATGCGGTTGGCGAGGGCGTTGAGCGTCGTGATCACGGGGCGGAGGGCGGCGGAGAAGAACCGCTGCGGCCCCGCGACGAAACGGGCGACGGCCAGCGGCCGCGAGACGGCCCAGTTCTTGGGGACGAGTTCCCCGATGACCATCTGCACGGCCGAGGCGAGGAACATGCCTATGGTCACGGCCGTGCCGGGCACGGCGTTCGCGGGCAGGCCCGCCGCCGTCAGCGGACCGCTCAGCAGATGGGCGAGCGCAGGCTCGCAGAGCATGCCGACGACGAGGGAGGTCAGCGTGATGCCGAGCTGGGTGCCGGAGAGCTGGAAGGAGAGTTCGCGCAGGGCCGCGGTGACGGAGCGCGCCCGGCGGTCCCCGTCGGCGGCGGCCCGTTCGGCCTCCGGGCGCTCCACCGTGACGAGGCCGAACTCGGCGGCGACGAAGAAGCCGTTGGCGAGGATCAGCACGAAGGCGGCGGCGAGGAGCGCGAGCGAAAGGGTCATGCTGTGTCTCCCCTGAGGTGACGGGGGGACACAGCGCAGGTACTACAGGACGATCCGTCCATCTCTGACGGGGGTCACTCCTCGGGTAGCGGTTGGTGGTCGAGGGCGGCTGGACGCGCCGTTCGACCAGAGTAGACACGTCCATGAGCCCTGCGGCAGAGGCAGCGGGCGGACGAGTTGGTTCCGCCGGGGGCGCCACAGCGGGCTGTGACGGTCCTGCGGCGGGGCGTGGCGGGGCGCCTGTCAGTGCATCAGCGCACCGTCTGCCCGGTGCCGCGGGTCTCGGCGAGTGCACGGAGCGCGCCGGCGTCGGCGATGGCCCGTTCCCTGGCGATTCCGGGCTGGATTCCCATGACGGGCAGGCTGGTGCCGTCGGCGAGGTCGAGACTCACCCACGGGTCGCCCTGGCGCAGGTTCACTCGGAGCACTTCCGCCCATTCGAGGCGCCGCCTGGTCGTCAGGTTGACGACGGTGACGCCGCCCTCGTCCGCGGTCACATGCGGACGGGACAGAAGCAGCAGCACGCCGAGGAAGAGCAGCCCGGTGAAGACGAAGCTGACCCGCTCCCCCGCGCCGATCGCCGGCACAGTCACTGCGACGACGGTGAGCACCACGAACAGCGCGACACCGACGGTGACGAGGACGGCACGCGTGCGCTTGGGGCGGAACGTCACGGGCAGAGGGGGCAGTTCGGTCATCCGGGGTCTCCTGGAGGACACACGGCAGTCAGATGCGGCAGGCGTGGATACCGGTGGTGAGGATGGCGCGGGCGCCCAGGTCGTACAGGTCGTCCATGATGCGCTGCGCCTCCTTCGTACGCACCATGGAGCGTACGGCGACCCATCCCTGATCGTGCAGCGGGGACACGGTGGGCGATTCGAGGCCCGGAGTCAGCGCGACGGCCGCTTCCAGGTGCTCGGCGCGGATGTCGTAGTCCATCATCACGTACCGGCGGGCGACGAGAACGCCCTGCATGCGGCGGAGGAACTGCTGGACCTTGGGGTCGTCGACGGGGGCGTCGGTGCCGCGCACGACGACCGCTTCGGAGTGCAGGATCGGCTCGCTGATGATCTCGAGCCCCGCGTTGCGCAGCGTGCTGCCCGTCTCCACGACGTCGGCGATGACTTCGGCGACGCCGAGCTGGATGGCGGTCTCCACGGCGCCGTCGAGGTGGACGACGGAGGCCTCCACGCCGTGCTCGGCGAGGTGCTTGCCGACGATGCCGGCGAAGGACGTGGCGACGGTCATGCCGCCGAACTCGCTCACGTCCTTTGCGGTGCCGGGACGGGTGGCGTAGCGGAACGTCGAGCCCGCAAAGCCCAGTTGGAGGATCTCCTCGGCCTTCGCCCCGGAGTCCAGCAGCAGGTCCCTGCCGGTGATGCCGATGTCGAGCTTGCCGGAGCCGACGTAGATCGCGATGTCGCGGGGGCGCAGGAAGAAGAACTCGACGTCGTTCTCGGCGTCGGTCAGCACCAGTTCGCGGCGGTCCTTGCGCTGCTTGTAGCCCGCTTCATGGAGCATCTCCACCGCAGGCTCGGAGAGAGAACCCTTGTTGGGGACGGCGATGCGCAGCATGGTGCGGGATTCCTTTGCGTGGGACGGTCTGGGTTGCGGGAGCTTGCGTCGGTGTGCCGGGCGGCGGGTGCGCCGGCCGGCGGCTGCGCAGCGGCGGCCGGGCGGTCTGTGGCCGTGGCCGCCGGGCGCGGGACGGATCAAAGATGAGCGTATACGTCCTCGAGGGTCACGCCGCGGGCGATCATCATGACCTGCACGTGGTAGAGGAGCTGCGAGATCTCCTCGGCCGTGCGCTCGTCCCCCTCGTACTCGGCGGCCATCCACACCTCGGCGGCCTCCTCGACGATCTTCTTGCCGATGGAGTGCACGCCCTGGGCGGCGAGTTCCGCCGTGCGTGAGGTGATGGGGTCGCCGTTGGCGGCCTTGTGCTGGAGCTCGGCGAAGAGCTCCTCGAATGTCTTGTTCGCCATGGTGTCCCAACTCTACGTGGAGGCCCGGCGGCCCCCCGCGCCCGGGTGGGGCCGCTCAGGCCACCGTGCGCAGGGCGGCGGCGGTCGCCACGGCGGCGGTGGCGGCCTCGTGGCCCTTGTCCTCGCGGGAGCCGGCCAGTCCGGCACGGTCGAGGGCCTGTTCCTCGTCGTCGCAGGTGAGGACGCCGAACCCGATGGGGACTCCGGTCTCGACACCGACCTGCGTCAGCCCCTGGGTGACTCCCTGGCAGACGTACTCGAAGTGCGGTGTGCCGCCGCGGATGACGACGCCGAGCGCGACGACCGCGTCGTACCCGGCCCGGGCAAGGGCCCCGGCCGCGACCGGCAGTTCGAAGCTGCCGGGGACGCGGATCAGCGTGGGTTCGGCGGTGCCCAGTTCCCGGGCGGCGCGCAGGGCGCCGTCCACGAGGCCGCCCATGACGGTCTCGTGCCACTGCGCTGCCACGACGGCCACGCGCAGATCGCCGCACTCCTCGACGGATACTTGGGGGGCGCCCTTGCCGCTCACGTTCCTCGCTCCTTGCTTCTGGCGGCCGATGTCCTCGGCGCCGTCGGTCCTTGTGATGCGCTGCGCCCTCGTCCGGGCGTCGCTTCGGTGGTCACTGGTTCCCGCAGGGTGAGGCGTTCCGCGCCTCCAGCCACGGCAGTTCGTGGCCCATCCGGTCGCGCTTGGTGCGCAGGTAGTGCAGGTTGTGCTCCCCGGCCTCCACGGGCATGGCCACGCGCTCGGTGACGCGCAGACCGTGGCGGGCGAGCGCGTCGGACTTCTCCGGGTTGTTGGTCATCAGCCGCAGCGACCGCACACCCAGGTCGTCGAGCATCCGGGCGGCTGCCGCGTAGTCGCGCGCGTCGGCGGGCAGCCCCAGTTCGAGGTTGGCGTCGAGGGTGTCGCGGCCGCGTTCCTGGAGCTCGTACGCGCGCAGCTTGGACAGCAGCCCGATGCCACGGCCCTCGTGTCCGCGCAGGTACACCACCACGCCTCGGCCCTCGGACTGCACGCGCTCCAGGGAGGAGTCCAGCTGCATTCCGCAGTCGCAGCGCAGCGACCCGAAGACGTCGCCCGTGAGGCACTCGGAGTGCACCCGTACCAGGACGTCCTCGCCGCCGCCCTCGGCGAGATCACCGGTGACCAGCGCGATGTGCTCCACGCCGTCGGCGGTGGAGCGGTATCCGTACGCCCGGAACTCGCCGTGGCGGGTGGGCAGCCGCGTGGCGGCCTCGCGCCGTACGGGGGGCTCCACGGTGGCGGCCGCGGGCACGGCGGGCTCCGCGGGCATTGCCCGGTGGGCGGCTTCCGCGGGCATCTCCGGCACGACGGCTTCCGCGGCCGCGGCCGGCTCCGCGGGGGCGGCGGGCCCTTCAGACACTGCGCCCTCGGCCCCGGCCCGCCCCTCGGTGGCTTCACGGTGGGCGACCAGGTCCTCGATGGAGATCACCGCGAGGCCGTGCTTGCGGGCGAACGGCAGCAGCTCGGGCAGCCGCAGCATGGTGCCGTCCTCGCCGGCGATCTCGACGATGGCCGCCGCAGGACGCAGCCCCGCCAGCCTCGCCAGGTCCACCCCGGCCTCGGTGTGCCCGGCCCGTTCCAGCACGCCGCCGGGCTTGGCACGCAGCGGGAAGACGTGCCCCGGGCGGACGAAGTCGGACGGCGCGGAACGCGGGTCGGCCAGCAGCCGGATGGTGGTGGCCCGGTCGGCGGCCGAGATGCCGGTGGTCACGCCGTGGCTGCCGGTGGCGTCCACGGAGACGGTGAAGGCCGTTCCCATCGCCTCCGAGTTCCGCTCGACCATCTGCGGCAGGTCGAGCCGGTCGAGTGCGGCGGGCTCCATCGGCGTGCAGATCAGGCCGCGGCACTCGCTCATCATGAAGGCGACGATCTCCGGGGTGACGCGCTCCGCGGCGACGATCAGGTCGCCCTCGTTCTCCCGGTTCTCGTCGTCCACGACCACAACGGGACGGCCGAGAGCGACGTCGGCTATGGCGCGCCCGACCGGGTCGAGGCTGAAGTCGTCGGGGCCGCTTCCGGGAAACCCGGGGTCCCCGCCGGTCTCTGCGTCCGTGTACCAGCCGGTGACGGCTGCGCTCATTCCTGCGCCTCCTTGCTGAGGCCCGCTCGGGCCGTTGGTGCCGGGCAGCGGCCCGGCGGTGCTGCCGGGCCCGTTCATGGACGTGCTCCTTCGACGGCGGACTCCCGCGTGGCGGAAGCCACGGGGGTGCTGATGCGGGTCCTCAGCCACCAGCTGCGCAGGCCCCACAGCACGAGCCCCAGGTAGAGGACGTAGACGAGGCCGGAGAAGGGAAGGCCGCTGCTGAAGGCCAGCGGGACGCCGACGATGTCGACCAGCAGCCAGGCGAACCAGAACTCCACGAGTCCGCGGGCCTGCGCCGTCATCGCGGCGAGGGTGCCGACGAATATGTAGGCGTCGGGCCAGGGGTTCCACGACAGTTCCGGCACGAGCGTGAAGAGCGAGCCGACGGCGAGGGTGCCCGCGACGGTGCCGGCCAGCAGCACCACGCGCTCACGCGGCCGCGCGAAGCGGACCGTGATCGCGCCGTCCTCGGCCGTGCGGTTGCCGCGGCGCCACTGCCACCAGCCCCACAGCGCGACGACGATGACCAGCAGCTGCTTGCCGACTCCGCCCGCGAGCTGCGCCGAGTAGTAGGCGCACACGAGGACGAGGCCGGCCAGCACCTGCACGGGCCAGGTGAGGACGGAGCGGCGCCAGCCCAGCGCGAGGGCGGCCAGGCCGATGACGTTGCCGATGAGGTCGGACCAGATGACGTCCTGGCCGAAGGCCGTGAAGGCCTCGGTGTTGAGCAGTCCGGGAGCGTTCACCGCACGGCTTCCTTCTCGCCGGAGGCCTCTTCCCCACGTTCCCCACGTTCCCCTCGTTCCCCACGTTCCCCTCGTTCCCCTCGGGCCACTGCCGCCGCCGTACCGGGCCCGCCGTGCGTCAGCAGCCGCTCGACGTACTTGGCCAGCACGTCGACCTCGAGGTTGACCGGGTCTCCCGGCTGCTTGATGCCGAGCGTGGTCAGCGCGAGCGTCGTCGGGATCAGGCTGACGGTGAAGTGGGTGTCACCGGCCTCGACGACGGTGAGGCTGACGCCGTCGATGGTGATGGACCCCTTCTCGACGATGTACCTGGCCAGGTCCGGGGGGATCTCGACCCGCACCGTCCCGTCCTCGGACCGCTCGGCGAGGGTGCCGGTGCCGTCGACGTGGCCCTGGACGAGGTGCCCGTCGAGCCGCCCGCCCAGCGCCATGGGCCGTTCGAGGTTGACGCGGGAGCCGGCGGTCAGGGCGCCGAGGCAGGAACGGGCCAGGGTCTCGCCGATGACGTCGGCCGTGAACTCGCCTCCGGACGTCTCGACGACGGTGAGGCAGACGCCGTTGACGGCGATCGACTCGCCGTGCCGCACGCCGTCGGTGACGAGGGGGCCGCGCAGCCGGAAGCGGGCTGCGCCCGGCAGTTCCTCCACGGCGACGACCTCACCCAGTTCTTCGACGATTCCGGTGAACACTCAGGACTCCTCGGTGGAAGCGGTGGAAGCGGGGGACGCGGTGGAAGCGGTGACCGCGGCGGAAGCGCCGGAAGCCCTGGCGCGCAGCGCCGTCGGGGGAACCGCGGTGATGCGCAGGTCCGGGCCGACGCGCACGGTCTCGGTCACCTTCAGCCGCAACGCCTGCGCGATGGTGGCGATTCCGGCGTCGCCGAGTGCGGCGGGCCCGGCGCCGAGCAGTACGGGAGCGACGTAGCCGATGACCTCGTCGACGGCTCCGGCCCCGACGAAGGCCCCGGCCAGCGCCGGACCGCCCTCGACGAGCACCGAGCGGACCTCACGCGCGTACAGGTGCTCCAGCAGCGCCGCCAGGTCGAGCCCCGGCCGGCCGCCCCCGGCGCGCGGCAGCCTCAACACCTCGGCGGTGCCTTCGAGTTCGACGGCGCCTTCGAGTCCGGCCGCGTCCTCCGCGACGGCGACGAGCGTGGGCGCGGCGTCGTCGAGGACGCGCGCACCGGGTCGTACGGCGGAGGCTTCCGTGTCGAGGACGACGCGCAGCGGCTGCACCGCCCCGGGCACGCCGCGCACGGCGAGGTGCGGGTCGTCCGTGCGTGCCGTGCCCGAGCCGACGAGCACCGCGTCGGTGCGGGCGCGCAGCCGGTGCACGTCAGCACGCGCCTCACCGGAGGTGATCCAGCGGCTCGAGCCGTCGGCTGCGGCGACGCGCCCGTCGAGCGTCGCCGCGTACTTCCAGACGACGTACGGGCGTTGCTCCCGCACGGAGGTGAGCCAGGCTGCGTTGCCGGCGGCCGCCTCGTCCGCGAGCAGTCCGTGCACCACGTCGATGCCGGCCCGGGCGAGGGTGCCCGCTCCGCCCGGCGCCGAGGGGTCGGCGACGGCGTACACGACGCGGGCGATGCCCGCCTCGATGAGGGCGAGTGAGCAGGGGCCCGTGCGGCCGGTGCGGTCGCAGGGTTCGAGGGTGACCACGGCGGTACCGCCGCGTGCGTCGTCGCCCGCTTCGGCCAGGGCGTGGATCTCGGCGTGCGGGCCGCCGGCACGCTGGTGCCACCCCTCGCCGACGGGATAGCCCTCGGAGTTGAGGACGACGCAGCCCACGACAGGGTTCGGGCTGGTGGAACCGAGTCCGCGGGAGGCGAGTTCGACGGCGCGGCGCATGGCTGCCCGTTCGGCCGGTTCGGCGGAAGGGCCTGACACTGCGGCTGCTGCGTCGGTTGCCACCGGGTCTCTCCTGCCTCTTCGGGCACGGACTCCGGGGCATGCACGGACCGTCGGGGCCGGGACACCACCACTGGGGAAGGCCGCTTCCGTGCAAAGCACGGCAGCGCCCGCCGGACGGGGCGGTGTACCGGTCTCGGCCCGCCGCGCACTGCCTCCCATCCGGACTTTCACCGTCGGTCCAGGAATTTCACCTGGTCAACCGGCCGCTGGAGGCGACCGGGTCGCGGACTGTAACCGCCGGTTCGGACTTTCACCGACCCCGGAGTGCGCTGACGTCACTGGTACGCATGCAAGTCTGCCACGGACGGGGGCGGGTCATGCTCCGGTCACCTGTGGGCTCACTCACAGCGCGTGCACGGAAGTGCATCGAGGGTGTGCGAGCGCTTTCAGTCTCTTGCAAAGACCTTGCGAAAACCCCTTGTTCGGACGGCCGAGGCCCCCCGTACAGTGGCCCGGATCGCGCAGGCCGAAGGAGTACGGGCGCGGGGGAAGGGCGCTGAAAAGGCAGCTGCCGGAGACACACGTACAGGCCGGAGGGTCCCGCATATGCAGCAGACCGCCATGGACGGCGAGACCCGCCGGGCACGGCGAGCGATCTCAGCCGTCTTCGCCGTCCACGGCGTGGTGAGCGGCAGTTTCGCAACGGCCATCCCGTGGATCCGTGAGCACCTCCAACTCGGCCACGGCTGGCTGGGGATGGCGCTGGTGTTTCTCACGGTCGGCGCCTCGGCGGCGATGCCGCTCTCCGCGCGCCTCGCTCATCGTCACGGTCCGCGCCGCTCGCTGGCGTGGCTGTCGCTGATGTGCTGTGCGGGTCTTGCGCTGCCCGCGCTCTCGCCCTCCCTGCTGTGGCTGTGCCTGATCCTCTTCGTCTACGGGTGCGGCCTCGGCCTGATGGAC
Source organism: Streptomyces sp. WMMB 322 (assembly GCF_900090145.1). GTDB lineage: Bacteria > Actinomycetota > Actinomycetes > Streptomycetales > Streptomycetaceae > Streptomyces. Next base: position 170,187 of record NZ_FMHI01000012.1, on the reverse strand, counting down.
GTCGCGATGAACGCCCACGGTGTGCAGATCGAGGAGCGGTACGGGAAGTCGGTGATGTCCGGCCTGCACGGCATGTGGAGCGTGGGGACTCTGCTGGGCGGTGCCGGCGGCGCGCTCGCCGCGCACTCCGGTCTCGACGGGCGCGTCCATCTGGGCGTCGTGGCCCCGCTGGCCGCCGCCGCGGCGCTCGTCTCGTCCCGCTGGACGCTGGATGTGAGGGAGAAGCCGACCCCCGCGGCCGCGGAGTCGGGGGAGACCGCGGCGGCGGAGGAGCCGCCCCGGTTCGCCCTGCCGAGCCGCGCGGCGCTCACCGTCGGGCTCATCGGTTTCTTCGCGGTGTTCGCGGAGGGCTCGTCGATGGACTGGTCGGCCATCTACCTGCGCGATGTGACGAACGCCGATCCGGGCGTGGCCGCCTCGGCGTTCACCGCCTTCGCCTGCACGATGGCCGTCGCCAGGCTCCTGGGCGACGCGGTGGTGCGGCGGCTGGGGCCGGTGCGCACGGTGCGGATCAGCGGGCTGACGGCGGCTGTCGGCGCAGCGCTGGTGATGGTCGCGCGCACACCCGCGCTGGCGATCACGGGCTTCGCGCTGATCGGGATCGGCGTGGCCGTGGTGGTTCCGCTGTGCTTCGCTGCGGCGGGCCGCATTCCGTCGGCGTCGCCGGGTCAGGAGATCGCGGGCGTGGCCACGCTCGCCTACGCCTCGGGGCTGGCGGCTCCCGCCGCGGTCGGCTGGATAGCGGAGGCCACTTCGCTGTCCGCATCGTTCGGGCTGGTCACCGTGCTGCTGCTGGGGCTGGTGCTGGGCGCGGGCGTGCTGCGTCCCGAAGGGCACACGACGGCCCCGGTCGCGGGCGAGGGCTCCCCCGGGAGGCCGCAGAGCCGGCCGGCGTCCGCTCCCGAGACTTCCTGACTCCAGGGGCACTTCCCGGTCTCCCGCCCGAACGTCGCGGCCGGCCGGGCCCGTTCGCGCGCCGGTGTCCTCCGTCCGAGCGCCACGGACGCCGTATTCGCCACCGCACGCCACCGCGCCTGGCACGCTGCACCCATGACGTCAGCTGAACGGACACCCCTGCGGGAGACGGCGCCGTCGCGGCCGTACGAGACCCTCGGCCCGGTGGTGCGGCGCATGCGCGGCGTCGGTGCCCGGGTACCGCAGGGCGACGGTGTCGCGGTCTTCGGGCGGGTCTATCTCTCGGTGACGCTGGAGCTTCAACGGCGCCTGGAATCAGGCTGGTTCGGCGACCGCGCCTCCGCCGAGGACCTGGGCGCGCGCTTCGCGGGCCGCTATCTCTCAGCGGTGGAGGCGCACGGTTCCGGCCTCCGCCCTCCCGCGTCCTGGCGGCCGCTGTTCCAGATGCGCCGCCATCCCGATGTGCGTCCACTCCAGTTCGCCCTTGCGGGGATCAACGCACATGTGGGCTACGACCTGCCGCTTGCGCTGCTGGCCACCTGCGAGGTCCGGCAGGCCGAACCGTCCGCGCTGGAGGGCGACTTCGAGCGCGTCGGCGTTCTGCTGACGCTTCTGGAGGAGCGCATCCGTGAGGAGCTGATGCCGGGTCCGGACGTCCTGGACGTGGCCGATCCGCTCACGCACCTGCTCGCTTCATGGAGCCTGGAGATGGCCCGTGCGGGCGCGTGGATGGCTTTCCGCACCCTGTGGGGCCTGCGCGAACAGCCCGAACTGGCCGGGGAGTTCACCGAAGCGCTGGACGCGGGAGTCGGCCTCGCCGGGCGGTGTCTGCTCACTCCCCTGCCGCGCGGCCACTGACGGCCACGGCGGATGCCGGAGATGCGGGAAGGGGTCACCGGAGCAGAAGGGGGCTGAGGTTCTCTGGCTTCCATCTCGGATGTCCGGGGGGACTCACAACGCGCCGCGGCCATTGCCGGGCTTGCGGTTCAGCCCAGGTACGGCGCCTTGCGGTTCTCCTGGAAGTGCCGCAACCGAAGCTGCTGTGTGTGGTGCATAGGCAGCGAGTCAATGTCCTCCGGCGCGACGAACCGCAGCTCTTTGGACTCGTGCGAGACCGACAGTTCCCCTCCGACGATCCGCGCCGTGAAGCAGACATTGAACTGACGCCGCACCTCCCCATCGCTGTAGGCGATGATGTGCCGAGGGTCGGTGTAGGTGCCGACAAGGCCTGTGATCTCCACATCAAGACCAGTCTCTTCCCTGACCTCCCGCACAGCCGTTCCTGGCAGCGAGTCGTCCATCTCCATGCCCCCGCCGGGCAGGGCCCACAAGTCGTTGTCTGTCCTGCGCTGCAACAGGATGCGCCCTTGCTCGTCTGTCACGACAGCGGAGGCAGCGACGACCAGACTGTTGGGCGCTGGGGCATCGGGATCGTCATAGAACTCCGTGCGTGTCACTCGCTGCCTTCCTGTACCGGCTGCGCCGTCTCCCACACCGCGTCAAAACTCGCAGTGTAGGCGTCGAACATGCGGCTGCCCTTGTTCCGGCGAAGGTGCCACACGGGGGCCCCGTAGGCGTTGACGCCCCACATGTGCGCGTTGACCAACATCTGATCGTCAGCGCGATAGATGCTGTTGTAGAGCGTGGTGCCGTGCGTTCGCAGCTCGATGCCGGACACCCCTGTGAGCGGCCGGTAGTGCATGACGGCAAGGCGGCAGCGGGACTCGATTCCGTGCCCGAACTTCTCTTCCCTGCCGCGCTGCTGGATCTTTTCGCTGTCTGCGTCTCCCACGGCAACTCGCACGATGCAACCCTCCGCAGCACGCTCGCGCAGCAGCTCATTCAGTCCCGGGTACGCCTCGTGCAGGAACACAGCGGCGTAAACGAGAACGTCGATCCGCTCCCGTGCTGCCGCGAGCATGTCCACGAAGGCTGTCGTTGGCACGTCTGCGCGCTGCTCGTACAACGCAACCAGTTCAGGGCTCACCGCCCGTGCTGCGCGTGCCTGCCTCAGGGTCGGCCAAAGAGCGAACACGTCTTCCCCTATCGCCTCGGCGGCGCGCATGGCGGTCTCTCGGCGAGGGGTACGGCCCAAGTTCACCCAGCGCTCAACTGACTTTGGGTCAACGTCGACCTTCGATGCCAGGCCGGCATGAGTCCAGCCCCCTGCCGCCAAAGCGGCCCGCAATCTTTCGTTCGACACGCAGTCTCACCCCGGAGCACAGGACGTTGGTAGGGACGTTCTATCCACTGTGGGACGTCCCGAAGTGCCGATTGTCCATGGTTTCAACGTCCCTCGGAACCGCCGCAAGCTTGCAGCTGAGAGCGACCCGGAAGGCAAGCAGCGATGGATGCCAGCGGCAGGGGGTGCGCTGCATGCGCACGGATCACACAGCAGATGGACAAGGCAGCGCGGGAATGCGACAGGAGCGCGGAGGCGGACGCACGCGTGAAGCTGCGCCTGCACGTCAGGGAAGTGCATGGGCAGGAACTGCCGTGGCCGTGGTGAACCCGGGTTCCCTGTCCGTCCTCGCCACGCTGCTTGTCGTCGCCCTGATCCTCGCCAGTACGCCCGACTGATCAACAGGGAGAGAACATGGCCGATGTACGCGCACTACTTACGCCCGACCAGTTCGAGGACATTGCCGCGACTGTGCGGGACAACAACACCGGCATGTCCGAAGGCATGGCCGTCCGCATCGTGACGGAGGCGTTGAAGTACGTAGACGCCGTGACGCAGTTCCCTACGGTGCGCACAGCACCGTCCCGTGTCGTTGACGAGGGCTGGCATGCGCTGATCCTCCACACGGAGACGTACGCCGACCTGTGCGCACGTCTCGGTGGTTTCGTTCACCACCACCCGGAGCGCCCCGACGCTGAGCGGTTCGACCCGGACGTGCTCACGCGCACCGTGGCGGTCATCGAGCAGTCCGGGCACAGCGTCGATCAAGAGCTGTGGACGGGGCCGACCAAGGCACTCGTCGATGTTGCTGCGAAGTGCTCCCACACCCCCGTGCCGGGCGGATGCGGCCCTATCCAGCCGATGCCCAAGCCGAAGAGGGCCTAGGCTGACACTAAGGCGCAGCAGGAGAGAGGGACCGTGACGGCAGACGAGGCAGGACGCGTTGACAGGGTGATGCGCTCGCTGGGCATTCCGGGGGTAGTAGCGCCAATCGACCCGGAGGCGCCGTCCGGTGAGTGGCGCGTGTACGACCATGCAGACCCCGAGACCCGGAGCGACACAACGGCGGACGTGCTCGCTGCCATCGCTGAGCATGTGCCCGCGAAGGGTCCCGGAGGTGACGGGCCCACACGGGGCTTCATCGGCCTACCTCCCTACAACTGAGCACACAGACGGGCCCCCGGCCCCTGGTCACTTCCTCTGACCGGGACGGGGGCTCTTTGCCGTCCGGTTACTTCACGGTGCCCGTCCACACAGCTGTGCTCTCCGAACCCGTATGGGCCTGTAGGTCATGCTCGCGACTCCCGCACCGGGGCTGATGACCGCGCCGTCCTCGCGGCTCACGGTTGGCTAGGAGTCGTCCCAGGTCGAACCCCGTAACGCCCCCGTGCCAGCGTGATGAGCCTGCACATGCCTTCTGCGGAGAGAACCGGTTGTCGAACCGGAGCGGCGGGAGCGAGCCGGACGTGGATGCCTCAGTGATCTTGAAAGTGTGCTCTTGCCGGGTCCGGACGTCCTGGACGTGGCCGATCCGCTCACGCACCTGCTCGCTTCATGGAGCCTGGAGATGGCCCGTGCGGGCGCGTGGATGGCTTTCCGCACCCTGTGGGGCCTGCGCGAACAGCCCGAACTGGCCGGGGAGTTCACCGAAGCGCTGGACGCGGGAGTCGGCCTCGCCGGGCGGTGTCTGCTCACTCCCCTGCCGCGCGGCCACTGACGGCCACGGCGGACGCCGGAGATACGGGAAGGGGTCACCGGAGCAGAAGGGGGCATCCATGCAGGGCGGGAGATCCCCGTACGGACACGACCCTCACGGAGGACGACATGACGCTGCGACTGGGTCTGGGGCTGCCACAGATGAAGCACTACGCACCCGGACGCGATGTGACGGCCGTGGCACGGGAGGCGGAGGAGTGCGGCTACGACAGCCTGTGGGTCTTCGAACGCACCCTGATCCCGCAGGACCCGGTCGACGGCATGTACGGCATCGAGGGCCGCCCGTGGCCGGAGTCCTTCCGGCACGTCGCCGACCCGCTCGTCACGCTGGCCCAGGCCGCGGCGGTCACGGAACGGGTGCGTCTGGGCACGTCCGTGCTGGTGGGCCCGCTGCACGCGCCGTTCGACCTGGCCCGTGCTCTCGGCACGCTGAGCGCCGCGAGCGGCGGCCGCCTTCTCGCGGGCTTCGGCACCGGCTGGTCCCGCGACGAATACGCCGCTGCGGGCGCGGACTTCGGCCGGCGGGGCGCGCTGCTGGACGAACTGCTGGACGTGTGCGAGACGGTGTGGGGCCCCGGCACGTCGGCATACGAGGGCAGCCGCACGCAGATCGCCCCTGCGGACGTCGGACCCAAGCCGCACGACGGAGGCATCCCCGTGCTGCTGGCAGCGAGCAACTCCCGCACCCTGGAGCGGATCGCCCGGCGGGCCGACGGCTGGGCGCCCTCTCTCACGCCTCACCCCGTCGTGGCCCGCAACCGGGCGAAGCTGAGGGAGATGGCCGAGCGCAACGGCCGCGATCCGGACTCGCTCACCGTCGTGCAGCGGTGCAGCGTGAGCCTCACGGACAAGCCGCTCGAAGCCGGGCGCAGGACGCACCAGGGCACCGTCGAGCAGGTCGTCGAGGACCTCGCTGAGGGCGTGGCGGCCGGTGTGGACGAGGCGATCCTGGACGTGCAGGCGGTTTCGCGCGACACGACCGAACTCACGGACGCGGCACGTGCGTTGTTCGCGGCGGTGCGGGAGGCCGGCATGTGAGCGGGTGACGCCCCGCGCTCGCGTGGCCCACGCGCGTCGCCGCGGGCGCGGTCCGCACCGCGCCCGCCGCCGACGTGTGGTGGGCCATTCGAAGGGGCGGCAGTGATCGCCCGGTACGCAGTCGCACAACAGTCGAGTGACTGCTCGACCATCCACTCGTTTGGCGTGACACGACATCGACACGCCGCCCGAGGTGGCGAGGGCCGTGCGCGACTACCTCACTGTCTTCGATCTGACCTACGGGGCCTTCGACTTCGGGCTTGACGCCGTCGGCGTCTGGCACTGGCATGAGTGCAGTCCGAACGGGCAATTCGCATGGTTTCCCGAGCCCATCACCAGCCGGATCACTGCCGCCATCGCCGACCGACTCCAGCACCCCGACCGGGAGCACCCTGGATGAGCAGCACATCCTTCCGTCAAGACCTCGTCGACGAACTCAGAGCCCAAGGCCGGCTCACCGACCCGGCGTGGCAGGCCGCCGTTGAGGCCGTACCGCGCGAGGTGTTTCTCGGCGACGCGGTCTTCCGGCCCGACGGAACGCAGTGGAGGCCGGTGTGCCGCGAGGAGTTCGACGAGGAGGACTGGCTCCGCATGGTGTACGCCGATACGACCTGGGTGACGCAGGTCGACGGCATGAACGCCGCCGAGGCCACCGGCCGCCTGGCCGGGCGGCCCACCTCGTCGAGCACCCTGCCCTCGCTGGTGGTGCGCATGGTCGAGCTCGCCGAGATCGGCGACGGCGACAAAGTGCTGGAGATCGGCACCGGCACCGGCTATTCCACCGCTGTGCTGTGCCACCGGCTCGGCGACCACCTCGTGTACTCCGTGGAGTACGACGAGGAACTGGCGACGAGCGCGGCGCAGCACCTTCACGCCGCCGGGCGGGCACCGACCGCCGTGGTCGGTGACGGCCTGCGCGGTCATCAGGACGGCGCCGAGTAAGACGCCGTCGTCGCCACCTGTGCCGTGCGCAGCATCCCGCCGTCGTGGCTCTGGCAGCTCAAGGACGGCGGCAGCATCACCACCACGATCAGCGGATGGATGCTCGCATCCGGGCTCATCCGCCTCGCCCTCGACGACGAGGGAGTCGCCAGCGGCCGGTTCGCCGGCGACCCCGTCACGTACATGCTCGCCCGCCCCCATGAACGCCCGCCGCGTCCCACCTTCTACCAGCACCCCGGAACCACCCGGTCCGCCCGCGTGAGCCCGGACCTGCTGGAGGACTGGACTGCGCACTTCGTCGCGCAACTGGGCGCTCCGTCGGCAGAGTTGACGCGTTCGGAGGACGGTGTCGCCTTGGTCGACGCCGCTACCGGGTCACAGGCATGGACCGAGCCGGACGGCAACGGCTGGACGGTGCATCAGGACGGCCCGCTGCGCCTGTGGGATCAGGTCGAGGACGCGCTGATGGCGTGGCAGGCGGAGGACGCACCCGATCAGACGGCGTTCGGCATGACCGTCACGGAGTGGGACCAGGTCGTCTGGCTCGGCGACGCCGACGGCCCGCGCTGGCGTCTGCCGACCTGACGCACTGTCCGCGGGCGGCGGCGCCGTCGGCCTCGCCCCGTCACCTCAGTCCTCCGGCAGCAGCACCGGGGCGATCTCGTCGTAGACGTCGCCCGGACCCGGGTTGGCCGGGTCGGTGCCGCCGCCGAAGTGGTGCAGCACTCCCCACACGGCATTGAGCGCGGTCTGCACGGCGCCCTCGGCCCAGCCCGCCGTCCAGGAGATGTCGTCGCCGGCGAGGAAGAGCCCGCGCTTGTCCTCCGGCAGGGAGTCCTGCATGAAGTGCGTGAACAGCCGCCGCTGGTAGCGGTAGTGGCCGGGCAGGTTGGCTTTGAACGCGCCCATGAAGTACGGCTCGTTCTCCCAGGAGACGGTGACGGGGCTGCCGGTGATGTGGCTGCGGATGTCGACCTTCGGATAGATCTCCCCCAGCGACTTCAGCATCACCTCCATGCGCTGACTCGCGTCGAGCGGCAGCCACTTGAGGCTGTCGTCGCACCACGTGTACGAGAGGCAGATGACGGCGGGCCGGTCCGGGCCCTCGTCCAGCAGGTAGGTGCCGCGCGTCATCCGGTCGGTGAGCGTCATGCTCATCTTGTCGCGGCCGGTCGGCTCGCCGCGCTCATCGACGTCCTCGTCGAGCCAGAACGGCCGGTCCACGGGCACGAACAGCTTGGAGGACTCCATGTAGTGGGTGCGCTCCACGGCCGTCCAGTGGTCGATGGGCAGCAGGTCGTCATCGCAGTCGATCTTGCTCAGCAGCATCCATGACTGGGCCGTGAAGACGGCCGCGCGGTAGGTGCGGATCTCGCCTCCGGCGTCGGTGACGGTGATGCGGTTGCCGGCGATGCGGCGCAGCCGGGTCACGGCGGGACGGTGCCCGCCGCGGGTGCGGCCGCCGCGGTCGGCTCCCGCGTCCTGGTGGAGTGAGGCCAGGGAGGTGCCGGCGGGCCAGTGCACGAGCTTGTCGGGCTCCAGCTGCCACAGCCGCTCGGGAAGCTGCTGGCTTCCGCCGACGATGCTGCGGTGGTCGTCGTCGGCACCGGTGTAGACGACGCGCAGGATCTCCAGGATGGAGTTGGGGAAGTCGGTGTCCCAGCCGCCGGTGCCGAAGCCGACCTGCCCGAAGATCTCGCGGTGGCGGAAGGAGCCGAAGGACTCCGAGTCGCAGAGGAAACCGTAGAAGGTCTGGTTGTCGAGCCTGTGCACCAGGCGGGACCAGATCTCGCGGATGCGCGGCACGTCGCGCTCCCGCAGCGCCCGCTGCATGGCGGAGAATTCGGCGCCGTCCTCCAGGCAGGTGTTCCACGCGTCCATGACCTGGTGGAAGACCGGTGGCAGGTCCTCGAGCGTACGGGCGTAGTGCGAGGTGCCCTTGAGGTCCACGACCGTCGAAGGAGCCGCGGGCGAGAGGGGGTTGGGGAACGGCCGCGTCTGCAGGCCGGTCAGTTCGACGTAGTGCTGGAAGGCGGTGGAGGACGGCGGGAAGCGCATGGCTCCCATTTCGGCCGTCAACTCGCCCTCGCAGCCCTCGAACCGTTCGGTGCGCAGCCGCCCGCCGATCCGGTCGGCCTCGTAGACGACAGGCTTGAGGCCCGCCTTCATCAGCTCGTAGGCGGTGACCATGCCGGAGAGTCCGCCGCCGATGACGGCGACCTCGGTGCCGTGTTCGGTCGCGGGGACCGACCCCAGGCCTGCGGGGTGGGCGAGGTGGTCGTCGTAGGCGAAGGGGAAGTCCGGGCCGGACATGGTCAGCGGCCTGACGGCCGGCGGCTGCGGTTCCTCGTGTACGGCTGTGGGCACCGTGGACGTCATCGGCGCGCTTCTCCTCTCCCGGGTTCGGGTGACTGCTCGGGCAGGGACGGTGTTCGGCGTGCGGGTGCGGGACGCGGCGGCGCGGCCGCCGGCCGGGCGGCGTCGTGCGGGCCGGGCGGGGCGGCCCGTCAGGTGGTGTACAGCTCGGGCCGCCGGTCGGTGAGATAGCTGTTCCGCTCGCGCGAGGTGTGCAGCACGGCGGTGTCGGCGACGGCCGTCAGCAGCCCGGACTCCCGGCCGGCGCGCGCCGGGACGGTTCCGTCGGGGGCGGCGAGACAGCTGAGGCCCGCGAAGTCGAACTCCCCTTCGCGGCCCACGCGGTTGGCGTACGCCACATACAGCTGGCTCTCCCACGCCCGGGCGGGCAGGAGCGTCTCCGCCACCATGTCGTAGGGGCGCATCAGCGCGGTCGGGACGGCCAGCAGCTCGGTGCCCGCGAGCGCGTGGGCGCGCACGGCTTCGGGGAACTCCACGTCGTAGCAGATGAGCAGCCCGACGCGGACGCCGTCCACGTCGGCCTGCACCACGAGCCGGTCGCCCGGGGTGAAGTGGCGCTTTTCGTAGCCCCCGTAGAGGTGCGTCTTGCGGTACCCGGCCAGACGGGTTCCGTCGGGTCCGACGAGGGCGGCTGAGTTGTACAGCGCGCCGCTGTCCGGGTCGCGCTCGGGATATCCGTGGACGACGGCGATGCGGTGCGCGGCGGCGATGCCGGCGACCGCACGCGCGGAGGGGCCGTCGGCGGATTCGGCGCGTGCGGCGACGCCGTCGCCCAGCGCGTAGCCGGTGAGGGACAGTTCGGGCGTGACCAGGAGACGCGCGCCTTCGGCGGCGGCGGTGCGTGCGGCGTGGTCGAGCGCGGCGAGACCGTCCTCGACGGTGCGGGGAACGCCCGCGGGGCCCTGGTGCAGGGCGAGACGCAGCGACGGCATGGGACCTCTGGCTGTGCTCGGGCGTACGGAGGCGGGCGCGGACGCCGGGAGCCGCCGGTACGGGTGTGCTGGGAACACTTCGACGGTACGTTCCGGGAATCCGGCCGACAAGGCACATTTGTTGCGCATCGGAGGGCGTTCCGTTGCGCATCGGGGCTCGTTTGCGGGGTTTCGTTGCGCGACCCCGATGCCGTACCGGCGCGTGCTCAGCCCGGCGCCCCCGCCGGATAGCGGCGCAGCAGCGGCGAGAGCACCAGCACCGACTTGGTGCGTTCGACGAACGGCTCCCCCGCGATGCGTTCCAGCACCTGCTCGAAGTGCCGCATGTCGGAGGCGAAGACCTGCACCACCGCATCGGCCTCACCGGTCACGGTGGAGGCGGAGGCGACCTCCGGGTAGCGGGCGAGTGCGCGGCGGATGTCGTCCGGGCCGGTCTTGGAGCGGCAGTACATCTCGATGTAGCCCTCGGTCCGCCAGCCGAGCGCCGCCGGGTCCACGCGGACGGTGAAGCCGGTGATGGCGCCCTGGTCCCGCAGCCGGTCGACCCGGCGTTTGACGGCCGGCGCGGAGAGGCCCACTTCGGCACCGATGTCGGCGTAGGAGCGGCGGGCGTCCTGGGAGAGGAGGTGGACGATGCGCTCGTCGAGGTCGTTGAGAGTCACTGCGGGGCCGGTCACTCTTCCGTGCTCGCGGGGTCCGGTGCGGTCTTCAGCCGGGAGCGGCGCATCCCGTACCCGAAGTACACCACAGCGCCCACCGCCATCCAGACGCCGAACACCGCCCACGTGACGGCGTCCAGGGAGAGCATCATCCACAGGCACAGTCCCAGTCCGGCCAGCGGCAGGAGCGGCGAGAGCGGAACCCGGAAGGAGCGGCGCATCCCGGGCCGGGTGCGGCGCAGCACGATCACCGCGACGTTGACGAGTCCGAAGGCGAAGAGGGTGCCGATGCTGGTGGCGTCGGCGAGACCGCCGAGCGGCACGGCCGCGGCGAGCGTTGCGCAGAACGCGGAGACGATGACGGTGTTGGCGCGCGGGGTGCCGCTGCGGGGATCGACCCTGGAGAAGACGGCGGGCACCAGGCCGTCGCGGGACATCGCGAAGAGGATCCGGGTCTGCCCGTACAGCACGGTCAGCACGACCGACGCGATGGCGACGACGGCGCCGAAGGCGAGCACCGCGGGCCAGAAGTCCTGGCCGGTGACCTCGCGGAGGATGCCGGAGAGCGCCGCTTCGCCGCCCTCGAACCGCTGCCAGGGCATGGCGCCCACGGCCACTGCCGCGACGAGGCAGTACAGCGCGGTGACCAGGACGAGCGAGAGGAGGATGGCGCGCGGAAGGTCGCGCTGCGGGTCCTTCGCCTCCTCCCCCGCCGTGGAGGCCGCGTCGAAGCCGATGTAGGAGAAGAACAGGGTCGCTCCGGCGGCGCTGACCCCGGCCATGCCCAGCGGCATGAACGGCTGGTAGTTGCCGGCCCGGACACCTGCGGCCGCGACGGCGCAGAACAGCAGCAGCGCGAGGACCTTCACAATGACCATGACGGTGTTGGCCCGCGCGCTCTCCCGGGCGCCGCCGAGCAGGAAGGCCATGGCGAGCAGCACGACGAGGAGTGCCGGGACGTTGAAGAGCCCGCCCTCGCCCGGCGGGGCCGACAGCGCCTGGGGGAGGTTCAGCCCGAGGGTGGCGTGGAGCAGCTCGTCGATGTACTGGCCCCAGCCGACGGCGACGGCGGCGACGGAGACCCCGTACTCCAGCAGCAGGCACCAGCCGCACACCCAGGCGACGAGTTCGCCCATCGTCGCGTAGGCGTAGGAGTAGGAGGAACCGGCGACGGGGATGGTGCCGGCCAGTTCCGCGTAGGAGAGGGCGGAGAAGAGCGCCGTGAGGCCCGCGATGACGAAGGAGACGACGACCGCGGGCCCGGCGTCGGGCACGGCCTGCCCGAGGACGACGAAGATCCCCGTCCCGAGTGTCGCCCCGATGCTGATCATGGTCAGCTGCCACAGGCCGAGGCTGCGGCGCAGTTCGCCGCCGCCTCCGTGGCCGCCCTCGGCCAGGAGCATCTCCACGGGCTTGCGGCGGGTCAGCCGCGAGGCGCCGCCGTGCCGCCCGGTGGGGATCTTCGGGGTGTGCGGGCCTGCGCCCTGGTCCAGCACGGCAACGGCCTCCTCGCTGTCGGTCCTGCTACGGCGCACGACCCTACGAGCCGCGACCGGCGGCCGGTAACGGGGCAGCCTTGCGCGTTCGCGGCGATACGTTGCGCCCGAGTGGCCCTGGGAGGCGAAACGTTCAGGAGCCCGGCTGTGCACGCACGACGTGTGCGCGCACCCACGTCCGGTCGTCGGTGAGGTAGGCGTCGACGGCGAGCCCGGCGTCGGCGAGTGCCGCCTCGAACCGGGGCTCGGAGAGGTTCTGCGAGAAGAAGGTCTGCGTCCAGCGGGCGTCCTCGAAGGCGTAGCCGATGCAGGTGCGGGAGACCCCGCCACCGAGCGGTTCGATGGAGACGACGGATATCTTCATCGGGCCTCTGTCCCAGGTGTCCCCGGCGTTCAACGCCTCGTGCAGTCCGTCGCGTTCGCGCTGCAGCAGGACGCAGCCGCCCGGGGCGGTGTGCCGGCGGCACGCGCGCAGCAGCCGGCCGCGCTGTGCGTCGTCGGCGGTGTTGACGAGGAAGGACGCGAGCATCACGGCGTCGAACTGCCGCCCCAGGTCGAGGTCTTCGATGGCGGACAGCACCGTCGGCGCCGTCTCCCCGATCTGCGCGAGCATCTCGGCCGACTCGTCCACGGCGGTCACCGCCAGACCGCCCGCCACCAGGGGCCGGGTCACCCGGCCCGCTCCTGCGCCGAGTTCGAGGAGCGATGCCCCGGGCGGCACGGCCGACAGCACGACGTCCGGTTCGCCGTGGGTGGGGAGGCGGGAGTACATCTCCACCGAGCAGCCGTCGCGGGTGATCGCTCCGGGGCCGGTGCCCGAGTGTCCGTCACGCGTGAATGCGGTCATGGGGGCATGGCAGCACGGCCTCGCGGGGGCGGGTAGCAATTCGTCCGGGGACGAATCCCGGGGCGTACCCGGCACATCCCCGGATTCGCCGGGCAGAGCTCAGGCCGTCGGCCGGACGCTTCTTCACGTCCGGACATCTGCTCATCGTCACTGTCCGGGCCGGGCCGGGCCGGGCCGGGCCGGGCCGGGCCGGGAGTGCCTATTCCCGGGCCTGCCTCGGATCGACCGGAATCTCCCGCGCCGTGTCCTCGGCGCGCTTCTCGGCGGCCGACTCCCGCCCCGCGGTCCCGCAGCAGCGGTCGTACTGCTTCCGCCAGTCCGCCATGAACGTGTCGTAGGTGGACCGGCCGACCAGCTTCAGGGCCGTCTCGTCGTTGTGCCAGACGCCGTTGCTCGTCCAGTTCGAGGAACCGACGAACACGAGCCGGGAGCCTGCCTTCCCCGCGTAGGTTCCGTTGATCATCATGTACTTGTCGTGCGTGTAGTGCAGGGCGTTGCCGTTCGCGTCGGTGCCGCGGCTGGTGTCGTGCACGTGGATGTTCGGCCGGTTCCTCAGGTAGCTCTGCACGCTGTCATCGACCTGGGCGGCGGTGATCAGAATGTGGATCTTGACACCGGTTCGCGCCAGGCTCACCAGCTTCTTCGGCAGCTCAAGATAGTTCCGGCCGCCCGGCTTACCGTGAGAAGTCCACTGGAACATGGCGATGTTGACGGTGGCCGGCGCCTTGATGTTGTTCAGGAAGTCCACCCAGGTGTCGCTCCTGGAGCGGGCCTTGGGCCACTGGTAGGAGGGCGGGGAAAGTTTCCTGGCGGCCTTGGCACTGGCGGAGTTGTAGTGGTCGGGCGCCAGCGGACCCGGACCGTTGACGGCCCCCCTGGCCATGGATGCGAAGTGGCGGGCGTAGGAGTTGTACAGGGCGACGTTGCCCTTGACGGTGGCGCTGCTGTTCCACGCGGTGCCGACCTGGGCGGAGGTGGGGTTGGCGCTGCTGACGGTCACCGTCCTGTTCGCTTCGCTCCCGCCGCTGAACATGTAGTACTTCGCGTGCAGGGAGGAGCCGGCGAAGTGGGTGAGGCAGCCGCCGGGGCACATCGCGGCGAAGCTGGAGGCCCGCGGGTCGTTGCCCAGCTCGTCGACCATCGACTGCCAGACCGCGTTGTCGCTGTGGGCGTCCATCAGGGCCTTGACGACGACGCCGCGCCGGTGCGCGGCGATCAGCGCGTCGGCGAAGTCCGGGCCCGGCTGTGCCCTGCTGATCGAATACATGGCGACCCGGATGGTCTGCCCGCAGCCGGCGCTGTTGATCGACTCGATGATCGGGCCCATGACCTCCATCCGGGTGGCAGGGTCCTCGGGGTCGTTGAAGCGCGGGCCCGGACTGGAGGTGAACGTCCGGTACTCGCAACTGAGCGGGGACTTGGCCTTCTTGACCGCGGCGTGAGCCGTTGTCATCGGCAGCATGCTGACGATCAGCGCGATGATCACCGTGATGGTTCGCTTCATGTGCGGCCTTTCGCCGGGCGGTTGACGATGAGGAGTCGCGTCGCCGCAACAGGCGCGCGGGAGCGGTGCCGCCGGCGGCGGAAACCGCCTGCCGGCCGGAGGACCTCTGTCACCGCGGGCGGCGCCGGCCGCCTGGCGCAGCGATCCGGCCGCGTCGTCGCAGCGGCGCCGGCGCCCCTTCGGCCGCCGGCTTCCGGGGCGTCCGCGGGCACGACCGCGGCGAACGCTCCAACACGGAGCAAGGCCGGGAAGGGTGTACGAACTCTTCTGGCTTCTTCGGCATCAGGGCGCTGCCGCTCGCGCTGCGCCGAGGCTGTCGCAGCGATGGCGACAGCAACATGACGAACTTCAAGGTCCCCCCGGAATCTCCTGAAGGCTGCCACGGGCCGCCGTGACGACCGGCGCCTGCGCCCCCCTTGTCTTGCAACGAACCGACGGACGGAACCCAAGTGGTTCGCATACCATGACGAATTGGGCGCGCCGTCTTTCGGATGATTACCATGACAGCTTCACGTAAACTCTGCAATCGCCCCCAAGTGGGGACAACTAGGTTTTCAGCGGCTCCCAACATGACCGGTCGGCACGCCTGTTGGCGCGGGCGGCTTCGAGGAAGAGCGAAGCTCCTGGCAGGCGGCCCGTCTGCCGAGAGCAGCCTGTCGGCCCGGAGCTTCGCGAGCTTGCCCCCTGTCGGGAGCGGTCCGGTCAGCCCGACCCTGCGCCTGCCGGGTCCGGCCTGCACCCCTCCCGGCCCCCGGGGCGCCGTCGCCCGGGCGACCGGGATGTCACCAACTGGCGTGCAGCGGCTCGCCCTCCGCATATCCCGCGGCGCTCTGCACTCCGACGACGGCCTTCTCGGCGAACTCCTCCAGGGATGCCGCGCCCGCGTACGTGCACGAGGAGCGCACCCCGGCGATGATCGCGTCGATGACGTCCTCGACGCCGGGACGTGCCGGGTCGATGAACATCCGCGAGGTCGAGATGCCCTCCTCGAAGAGCGCCTTGCGGGCACGGTCGTAGGCGGACTCCTCGCTGGTGCGGTGGCGCACGGCACGCGCCGACGCCATGCCGTAGGACTCCTTGTAGGCCCGTCCGTCGGGGGTCTGCTGGACGTCACCCGGAGACTCGTACGTACCGGCGAACCACGAACCGATCATGACGTTGGACGCCCCGGCGGCCAGGGCCATGGCGACGTCCCGCGGATGCCGCACACCTCCGTCGGCCCAGACGTGCTTGCCGGACTTTCGTGCCTCCGCGGCACATTCGAGCACGGCGGAGAACTGGGGGCGGCCGACACCGGTCATCATCCGGGTGGTGCACATGGCTCCCGGTCCGACGCCCACCTTCACGATGTCCGCGCCGGCCTCGATCAGGTCGCGCACGCCCTCGGCGGAGACGACGTTCCCCGCGACGACGGGAACCCGGGGGTCGAGGGCGCGCACGGCGCGCAGCGCGTCGGCCATGCGTTCCTGGTGGCCGTGCGCGGTGTCCACGACGAGGGTGTCGACGCCGGCCTCCAGCAGCGCGCGGGCCTTGCCCGCCACGTCGCCGTTGATGCCGACGGCGGCGGCGACGCGCAGCCGCCCTGCCGCGTCCGTCGCCGGGGTGTAGAGCGTGGCGCGCAGGGCTCCCTTGCGGGTGAGGATGCCGACGAGCCGCCCGTCGGTGTCGACGGCGGGGGCGAGCCTGCGGTGTGCGCCGTCGAGCTGGTCGAAGGCCTCGCTCGGGTCGACGTCCGCCTTGAGCACAAGCAGGTCGCGGGACATGACCTCCGACAGCTGCGTGAAGCGGTCCACTCCCGTCAGGTCGGACTCGGTGACGATGCCCACGGGACGACCGTCCTGGACCACGACTCCCGCCCCGTGCGCCCGCTTGGGCAGCAGCGACAGCGCGTCGGCGGCCGTCTGGTGCGGCGTGAGCGTGATGGGGGTGTCCAGCACGAGGTGCCGGCGCTTGATCCAGGCGGTCACCTCGGTGACGACGTCGATCGGGATGTCCTGCGGGATGACGACGAGCCCGCCGCGGCGCGCCACGGTCTCGGCCATGCGCCGGCCCGCGATGGCCGTCATGTTGGCGACGACAAGCGGGATCGTGGTGCCGCTGCCGTCGGGGGATGCGAGGTCCACGCCCTGCCGCGAGGCGACCGCCGAGCGGCCGGGCACCATGAAGACGTCGTCGTACGTCAGGTCGTACGGGGGCTGCTGGTCGTTCAGAAATCGCATACCGGCTCTCTCACCTGCGTCGTCGCTCCGTGTGGGGCACTGCCCCGGCGGAACCGGGGGGACCCCGCCCAGCGGCAGCTGGGTGGGGGCACCTCCCAGCGGTAGCTGGGGGAGGGTGGGGAGTGAGTGCCGGAGGCGCCGTGTCCGGGCTGTTGCTCCTCCTCCATCATCCCCGAGGCGGCCCGCAAGCCGCACACCGGCCCTGCCGGGACGGTGGTCACAGCACCGCGGCCCCTCCTTTCCGGCCTGTTGCACGCCCGCCGGGGCCACATCTAGTGTCCCGCTTGGACTCAAGAATCCATCCATGGTGGGGGGCAGCAGGTGGGCAGGGCTCTCCCCACGTCCCAGCGCGCATACCGGTACGCGAAGGAACAGATACTCGACGGCATCCTCGCCGGGGGCGATCTGATCAGCGAAGGGACGGTCGCCGAGGCCCTGGGCATCAGCCGTACACCGGTGCGTGAGGCGTTCCTGCGGCTGGAGTCGGAAGGACTGCTGCGGCTCTACCCCAAGCGCGGCGCGGTGGTGGTTCCGGTCTCCGCGAAGGAGGTGGAGACGGTACTGGAGACGAGGGAGCTGATCGAGTCCTTCGCCGCCGAGAAGGTCTCCTCCCTCGCACCGGCGGTGCTGGCGCGGCTCGTCGAGGAGCTGCGCGGGCAGCTCCAGGAGCAGAGGAGGCTGCGCGAAGCCGGTGACGGCAAGGCGTTCGTCGCCGCCGACCAGCACTTCCACCAGCTGATCGTCCAGGCGGCCGACAATCCGATTCTGCTGGATCTCTACGCGGGGCTGCGCGACCGCCAGCAGCGCATGGGCCTGTACGCGGTCTTCAACGACAGCGACCGGCTGCGCGCCACCAACCACGAACACGTCGAACTCGTCGCGCTGCTCGAGAAGGGCGACCTCGCGGCCTACCGGAGCGCGCTGCGCGAGCACCTGCGTGGCACCCGCGCAGCGGTCCTCGGGTTTCAGGCCGGCAGCATCCAGCCCAGCACGGACGTGGACTGAAGGAAGACCAGGACGCACATCAGCAGCAGCAGAGCCAGGCTCCAGCCGACGACCTTCCTCAGCAGTTCGGGCTCCCGGCCGCCCAGTCCCGCCGCCGCGGCGGCGATGGCCAGGTTCTGGGGGGAGAGCATCTTGCCGAGGACACCGCCGGAGCTGTTGGCCGCTGCGAGGAGTTCCGGGGCGTATCCGGAGTTCTTGGCCGCGGTCACCTGGAGGATGCCGAAGAGGGCGTTGGCGGAGGTGTCGGAGCCCGTGACCGCGACTCCCAGCCAGCCCAGCACCGGGGAGAGGAAGGCCAGCGCCGCTCCGGCGCCCGCGATGAAGTTGCCGATCGTGGCCGTCTGCCCGGAGAGGTTCATCACGTAGGCCAGAGCCAGGACCGTGGCGACGGTGAGGATCGCCCACCGCAGCTGGTGCAGGGTGCGGCCGTAGGCGCGGGTGGCGACGCGGGGAGAGACGGCCAGCAGCACCGCCGTGATCACGCCGCTGAGGAGCAGCATCGTGCCCGTCGCGGGCAGCCAGTCGAACTTGAAGACCGTGGAGGCCGCCGGCTTTCCGCTCACGGGGTCGGCCACGTGCAGACCTGGCCAGTTGAAGAGGACGGTGCCCTTCTCCTCCAGCACGGTCTTCACCGCGGGCAGCTTGGTCAGGGCGAAGATGACGATGATCACGGCATAGGGCAGGTAGGCGTTGACTGCCGCGCGTGTGCTGTCCTGCGTTTCCGCGTACGGCTTCGTGCCTGTGTCCGCCGTGGTGTCCGCCGTTGTGCCCGCCGTGGTGTCCGCCGTGGTGCCCGTCTGCGGGCTCCTGGTCCGCGTCGCGGGCTCCGCGCCGGTGCCCGGTCCGGTGCCGGCGCCCGTACCGCCGGTCGCGGCGCCGCCGTCCGGGGTCGCGCCGCCCTTCGCCGGGGAGGGGCCGCCGGCCTCGTCGTCGCCGGAGATGTCCGCGGGCTCGGGTGCGGGGATCTTCGTGGTACGCATCACCAGCACCAGCATCCCGACGGAGACGAGCGCGGCGACGACGTCCGTCAGCTCGACCGACATGTAGTTGGAGCAGACGAACTGGGCCGCGGCGAAGGAGAGTCCGCACACCAGCGCCGGCCACCAGGTCTGCCGCACACCGCGCCGGCCGTCCACCAGGTAGACCAGCAGCAGGGGCACGACCGCGGCCAGCAGCGGCGTCTGGCGGCCGACCATGGAGGAGACGTCCTCCAGCGGCAGTCCCGTCAGTTCCGACAGCGTGATGACGGGGGTGCCCATGGCGCCGAACGCCACGGGCGCGGTGTTGGCCACCAGCGCGACCGTCGCCGCCTTGAACGGCTTGAAGCCCAGAGCGATGAGCATCACCGAACTGATCGCGACGGGAGCCCCGAAACCGGCCAGTGCCTCGAGGAGCGCCCCGAAGCAGAAGGCGACGATGACGGCCTGGAGGCGCTGGTCGTCCGACAGCTTGCCGAAGGAGCGGCGCAGCACTTCGAAGTGCCCCGTGTCGACGGTCATCTGGTACACCCACAGGGCGTTGACCACGATCCACATGATCGGGAACAGGCCGAACAGGGCGCCCAGGACAGCGGAGTTGAGGCTCTGCCCCACGGGCATGCCGTATGCGGCCACGGCGACGGCGATCGACGTGGCGAGTGCGGCGAGCCCGGAGAGCCACGCCTGGACGCGCAGCACTCCCAGCAGCACGAAGAAGACGACCAGCGGGAGCGCGGCGACGAGCGACGACAGTCCCAGCGAACCGCCCAGCGGATCGAGTACGGGTTGGAACACGGTGCCTCCGGTGGCGGGTTGGAACTCGGGACGGATCACCAGGGCCTGACGCCGCGTATGGAGGCGTCGATGACCTGGACGGGGTGCAGCACGGGGAGCTGTTTGTCGAGATGGCGCGAAATCTGCAGCAGACAGCCGGGGTTGGCCGTCACCACGGCGTCCGGCGCGGTGGAACGCACGTTGTCCGCCTTGCGGCGGCCGAGTTCCTCCGCGGGGCCGGGCTGGATGAGGTTGTAGACGCCCGCGGAGCCGCAGCACATGTCGGCCTCGGGGATGTCGACCACCTCGAGTTCCGGCACGCTCCCCAGGACGGCCCGCGGCTGCTCGCGCACGCCCTGCGCGTGGGCGAGATGGCACGCCTCGTGGTGTGCGAGGCGTGCGGCGACGGGGTGCCGGGGGGCGCTGGGCGTGAGTTCGGCGAGGAGTTCGGAGACGTCGCGCACCTTGGCCGCGAACGCCTCGGCGCGCTCGCGGTATTCGGGATCGTCGGCGAGCAGCCGTCCGTACTCCTTGAGCGTCGAGCCGCAGCCCGCGACGTTGACGACGATCACGTCGACGCCGAGCGGTTCGAAGGTGTCGATCAACTGCCGTGCCCGGCGGGCCGCTTCCTCCTCACGTCCTGCATGCTCGCTGAGGGCGCCGCAGCAGCCCTGCGCGGCGGGCGCGACCACGTCGCAGCCCTCGGCGGTCAGTACGCGCACCGTGGCCTCGTTGACCTGGGCGAAGAAGACCTGCTGCACGCAGCCGGTCACCATGCCCACGGTGCGGCGTGCGGTGGCAGGCTCCGTGCCCCGCTCCCCGGCGGCCGAGGCGGTCTCCGCGTGTGCCGTCCGGGTACGGCCCGTGTCCGCACGGGCCCGGCTTCGCTCGGGTGTGCGGCGCAGCGCGGAGCGCAGGGGCACGTCCGGCATCAGCGCCTCCAGCGCCCGCAGCCTCGCCGGGAGCCGCCGCAGCAGGCCCGTACGGTGCAGGGCGCGGCGGATGCCCAGCCGCTGGTAGACGGCGCCGAGGACCGCGGCGACGCGCAGCCGCCGCGGGTAGGGGAAGAGGCGGAAGATCAGTCCACGGAAGGCCCGGTCGGAGCGGGTGCGTGCCCAGTTGCGCTCGATCTGCGGACGCACCGACTCGATGAGCCGGTCGTACTGCACGCCGGACGGGCACGCCGTCACACAGGCCATGCAGCCGAGGCAGTTGTCGAAGCTGGCGACGGCGGCGGCGTCGAGCGCGGCGTCGCCCTCGTTGATGAGCTGCATCTGGTAGATGCGGCCGCGAGGTGAGTTCATCTCCTCGCCGCTCAGCGTGTACGTGGGGCAGGCCGGCAGGCAGAAGCCGCAGTGCACGCAGTCGGAGATGAGCTCGGGGGACGGCGGGTGGTGGGCGTCGAAGCCGCCGGGCGAGGCCGGCGTCCGGGGTGTTCCACCGTGCGGCGTGGTCATGCGGTGCTCCCTGGAGAAGTGCCGGGGCAGAGGAACCGGGGCGGACGGTCGGGGACGGTCGGTCGGGGACGGTCGGTCGGGGACGGTCGGTCGGGGACGGTCGGTCGGGGACGGTCGGTCGGGGACGGGGGTCGCGGCCGGGGGTCGCGGCCGGGTCAGAACCAGGGCGCGAAGCGCCCCGGTGCACACCTGTCGTCGGGGTCGAACCGCCGCTTGAGAGAACGCAGTACGGCGACCGCGGAAGGAGCGGGCCCCCACGAGGCGGCCGCGGTGTCCACACCTTCGCGGCGTCGCCGCAGCGTCACCGAGCCGCCCGCCTCGTGCACGGACTCGCGCCACGCAGTGAGGCACTCGGCGTGCTCCGCCGCGTCCCCGCCGCGCAGCACAACGGTGTGCAGCCCCTGCGCGACGCCGCTGACGAGGGCGGCCTCCACGCCTGTGCCCTCGGTCAGGTCGTGCAGCCTGCGTGTGAGGGCGGGCAGCCGCGCAGGATGCGTTCCGGCGCGCAGGACGGTCTCGCCGTCCGCCCCGTGCACGAGTGCGGACAGCCGCTGCCACGCGGCCCGTTCGGCCTCGGCGCCGAGCACACGCCCGGCCTCGAGCCCGGGGACCCGCGGGGCGAGGCGGCCGCGTTCCGTCGCGCTCTCCTCGGTGCCCTGGAAGCGGATGAGCAGTTGCTGCCCGTCCCACTCGACCGCGACCGGTTCCAGCGGGGAGCTCATCACGGCACGCGCCGCCGAGAGCGCGCGGCCGGCGTCGTCCACCGCGAGGGCGAGGGTCGTCGTGGCGGCGGGCAGGGGGTGGACGCGCAGGTTGAGCCGGGCGACGAGGCCGAACGCACCGAGCGAGCCGGCCATCAGCTTGACCAGGTCGTAGCCGGCGACGTTCTTGATGACGTCGCCCCCCGTGCGTGCCACGGTGCCGTCGGCGAGTACGAGGGTCGCTCCGATCACCAGATCGGCGAGGCCGCCGTACTTCAGGCGCCACGGCCCGGCGTCGCCGCACGCGAGCAGTCCGCCCAGCGTGGCGCCCCGGCTGCCGGTGGGCGGGTCGACGGGCAGCCACTGCCCGGCGGGGGCCAGCAGCTCCTGAAGGCGGGTGAGGGGCATCCCGGCCTCGACGCCGACCGTCCAGTCCTCGGGGGCGTGACTGATCAGGCGGTCCATGCCGGAGGTCTCCAGCACCAGACCGGTCCGCGCGACAGGCGCTCCCCACTCCAGCGCCGTGCCGGCCCCCTCGAAGAGCACCGTACGCCGCTCGCGTGCGGCGACGGCCAGCGCTTCGGAGGCCTCGGCAAGGCCCGACGGCCTTACGCGGACGGGCACTTCACCTGCGCCGCTCCCCCGCTCCGCGGCGGGCGGCGGTGCCCGGTCGGGTCCGGCGTCCGTGGGCGTGGTGGTCTCCACCGGCGTCCCGGAGGACTCCTCGGTCACCTCTGCTCACAACCTCTCGATCACGCCGGCTGCTTCCAGCGGGTGCGGGCGGTAGCGGCCGGGGGTCTCCCCGCACAGCCGTGGAGTGGGCAGCACCTTGCCGGGGTTGGCGAGTCCTTCCGGGTCGAAGGCGGCACGCAGCTGCCGCATCACCGCCAGGTCCGTCTCACCGAACATCTCCGGCATGGAGCACGCCTTGTCGAGGCCGATGCCGTGCTCGCCACTGAGCGAGCCGCCCAACTCCACGCACATCTCGGCGATTTCGGCGGCCAGCTTCTCGGCACGCTCCGCCTCGCCGGCCTGCTCGTCGAAGAGGACGAGCGGGTGCAGGTTGCCGTCCCCGGCGTGGAAGACGTTGGCCACACGCAGGCCTTCGGCGCCCGACATCGCGGCGATGCGGCTCAGCGCTTCCGACAGGCGGGTGCGGGGCACGACGCCGTCCTGCACGAAGTAGTCGGGGCTGATGCGGCCCACTGCCGCGAACGCGGCCTTGCGGCCCTTCCAGATCAGTGCCCGCTCCGCGGCCGTCGTGGCGATGCGCACGTTCGTGGTGCCCTTCTCGTGGCAGAGCGCGACGACCTTCTCGAACTGCTCGTCGCATTCGTGTTCCATGCCGTCGAGTTCGACGACGAGCGCCGCTGTGGCGTCGAGGCTGTAGCCGGCGTTCACCGCCGCTTCGCACGCCTCGATGGCGAGGGCGTCGAGCATCTCCACCGCTGCCGGCACGATTCCGGAAGCCATGATGCCGCTGACGGCCTCCCCCGCCGCCTCGACCGTCGGGAAGTCCGCGACCAGGGTGCGCACGCTCTCGGGGGTGCGCAGCAGGCGGACGGTGATCTCCGTGGCGATGCCGAGGGTTCCCTCCGAGCCGATGAACAGGCCGCGCAGGTCCGGCCCGGTACTCTCCGGCGCGTCTCCCCCGAGTTCGGCGACCGACCCGTCGGGCAGCACGACCCGCAGTGCGGTCACATGGTGCACGGTGAAGCCGTACTTGACGCAGTGGGCGCCGCCGGAGTTCTCTGCGACGTTCCCGCCGATGGTGCACACCACCTGGCTCGAGGGATCGGGCGCGTAGTAGAGGCCGTGGGGCGCGGCGACGCGGGAGATCTCGGCGTTGGTGACGCCGGGCTGGAGGACCATCCGCCGGTCGTCCGGGTCGACTTCCAGCACCTGGCGCATGCGGGCGAGAGAGATGACCACTCCCTGCGCCACGGGCACCGCTCCCCCGGAGAGCCCCGTTCCGGCCCCTCGCGCGACGAACGGCAGACCGGCCTTCGCGCACAACGAGACGGCCGCGGCGACCTCTTCGGTGCTGCGCGGCAACACGACCAGGGCGGGGACTTCACGGAAACCGGTCAGACCGTCACACTCGTAGGTCCGCAGCTGGAGCGGATCGGTCAGCACGGCGTCCGTTCCCAGTGCGGCTTCGAACTCCCGGAGCAGTGCGGAGTCGACCATGGCACCGTGCCTCCTGACCCGTAGACCCTCCGACGGAACGGCAGTTCAGCGAATTCCGGAGTCCGGTATTCAAGGACCGCGTCACGGAACCTAGGGTCCTTGTATCTATGGGTCAACCCTTCGTTGCATCTATGTCTCACAACTGCTCCGCCCAGGCCAGGGCCACTCGTTGCCCATGCGCATGCGCCGACCGGGCGCCAGGCCGTCGGCGGGCGTCGAGTCCTGTCCGCACTCCCGGCGCGGAACCGCGGGCGGTGGCGCGCGGTGCCGAGGTGCCGGCCGCCGGGCCGACCGGCCGTCCTCCCCTGCCGTCACCTGACCCGCCCGGACTCCCCCACGAGAGGCCGCCGGCCTCCGTGAGTCCCGTGAGAGGTGGCGCCGTCAGGCCCGTTCAACTCTCGCCGCACGCACGTCAGTTGGCCGCCGGACCCCTCGGACGCTGCGAGGCGGCACCCCTTCCGCGGACTCCGCCCGGCAGCCGGGGACGGGGCAGACCGGACGGCCCCTGGGTCACTCATGCGGCTCGGGGGCCTCAAGGGGCTCAGGGGCACTTCTGAGAGCCGCACGGCGACCCGTCGGCCCTGGGCCCGGAGGCAGACCTCCGCGGGGCGGAGAGAACCGCTCACGGATCGACCGTGACCGCACCGCCCGTTGGACGGGCCGCGCACGCTCAGGGCCCGCCTCCCCCGCACGCCCCGGGGGCGTTACGGGGGAGGCGGGCCCTGAGACGGGTTCCGGTGCTGCCGAGCGCCGGGCGTGCGGCCCCGGGAAGTCAGCGAGTCACGCCCGCCCTCTTGCCCTTGTCGGTGGCGGCGTGCCAAAGGCCCATCTTGCCCTGGCCGTTGATGTCGCCGGGCTTCTTGTCACCCTTGAACCAGTACAGCGGCCAGCAGTCGATCGTCATCTGCTCGGTGCCGTCAGGGCGCTTGAAGGTGGTGATCAGCTTCGGGTCGACGCCGCTGATCTTGTTCTTGTCGGCGGGCTTCGCGGGCACCCAGCTCTTGAGGCATTCGCCCTTGCAGTTGGTCTTCATCGGCCACGCCGAGTCCTTGTCGAACCGGTAGAGCGTACGGCCCTTCCCGTCGGCCAGGATCTTGCCGAGCTCCGGGTTGTCGACGGCCTTCACGTCCTTGACGTTGCGCGGGCTCGCCTTGCCGCCGTCGGGCGTGATGGCGTTCCACATCCCGCCGGAGCCGTGACCCTCCATCTCGCCGGGCTTGGAGTCCTTCGCGAAGCGGTACACCGGCCAGCCGCCGAGGGTCAGCTGCCAGGAACCGTCACTGCGCTTGACCTTGCCGATCTGCTCCTTGGAGATGCCCGCCGACGCCTTGGCGTCCTTCGCCGGCACCGGCGGCCAGGCCTTCTCGCATTTGCCGTTGCAGTTGGACTGCGAGGGGGAGGCCGTGTCCTCGTCGTAGCGGTAGAGCGTCCAGCCCTCCGAGTCGGTGACGACGTCGCCCAGCTTCGCCGTGGGTTTGACCTCCAGCGTCTTCGCCGGTGTCTCCCTCTTGCTGGTGCCGCTCGCGTCTCCCCCGCTGTCGGCGGCCTGTCCGGCCGGCTTGATCTTCTGACCGGAGTAGTCATCGCCCTGCGAGCCGCAGCCCGTAGCGAGCAACGCGACGGCGAGCGCGGTCCCGATCAGAGCCACGTGACGCTGCTTCCTCATGACCGCTCCTTCATGCTGGATATGTGTGGCTGGCATGTGAGTGTGGTGCAGGAGTGATCCAGGCGGCGGAAAGTTGTCCGATCGTGCCAATCGGACCGGTTCCGCCACGCGGCCAAATGTGCTGACCGGCCAACTTCCCTTTCACTGCAGCACGTTGAGCACCGCGCGGTCCCCCGTGACGTTCCGCCGCAGCCCCCGGCACGACCGGCCGGAGGGGACTCAGCGCTCCACGATCCGCAGCGCCAGCGCCGGGCACCGGCGCACGGCACGCTGCGCCTGCTTCTGCATGTGCGGGTGGATCGTCGCCGACGCACCCATGGGGTAGCCGTCGATGTCCAGCTCGATCATGTCCGGTACGACGCCCGCGCACAGCCCGTGCCCCTGGCACAGCGTCCAGTCCACGACGAGGCGCCGCTGCTTCTGCTGGAGCTTCGGCGCGGCACGCCGTGCGCGTTCCGGACGCGCCGGGGGCTCGTAGCCCGCGGCGAGCTGCACCTGTTCGGGAACCGCCAGGCTGCCGAAGACGGGCCTGCCGCACCCGCTGCCGAGGGCGTGCTCCTCGAAGTCCTCGGCGAAGCTCTCCAGCGCCGACTCGACGAACCGGGCCGTTCCGTCTGGGTGGCTGCACGCGCCGCGCTTCTTGACGCCCTTCGTGCGCGCCCGTATCGCCTCCAGCGCTTCCATTCCTCCGCCGTCCGCGGCCCAGGCAATCGTGTCGGCGATCGCCGGCAGCCCCAGGAAGCAGGGACCGCACTGCCCGGCCGACTCCTCCGCCATCCACCGGGCGACCAACTCGACCTCACCGACCGGGCAGGTGCCCTCGGGCAGCGCCAGTACCGCTCCGGCGCCGAGCGTGGAGCCCATCGCCTCCAGCGAGTCGCGGGAGATGCGGGCCTGCCAGCACGAGTCCCGCTCAAGGAAGCGGCCGTGGTAGCCCCCGATCAGCACACCCTGGCCCGGGTCGATGCCGCACAGCCCGAGGATGTACGGGAGCGGCGCACCGGTCGGCGTCTCCACGACCTTGTCGCCGCTCACCGTCAGGAGCACGGTGCCCGGTTCCGTGGGCAGACCCACGTTGCGGAAGTCGAGAGCTCCGAGGCGGGCACCGACGGCGAGCTGCGCGAACGTCTCGGTGTTGGACAGCAGCGTGGGCATTCCGGCGACACCGGCGTCGCTGGCGCGCACACCCGACCCCGAGGGCAGCACCGGAAGCTGGTTGAGACCACTGACGATGGAGCTGGACTCGCCCGTGACGAAGCGTTCCGGCATGCGCACGACGCGGATGCGCGGGCCTTCCGGGCCGCGCTCGGCGACGGCGTCCCGGACGGAGCGCTCGACGTCGGGCCGCGTCACGGCGACGCTGACCTCGTCCGAGTTGAGGGCTCGGGCGCAGAGCATCGCTCCGTCCAGCACCAGATGCGGGGTGAAGAGCAGCAGCGCGGTGTCCTTGAGACAACTCGGCTCGCCCTCGCTGCCGTTGACGACCACGGCCGCCCGCGCCTGCTGGCGCCGGTGGGCCGATTCGATGACGGCCTTGAGCTTCTTGGCGAAGGGGAACCCCGCGCCGCCGCGGCCACGGAGGTCGATGTTCTCCGCGAGATCGACCAGTTCCTCCAGCCGCAGCTCCGGCATCGTTCCGTGCACCGTCAGATGGCCCACGCGCTCCAGGCGCCTGGTCCATCCCGCGCCGGTGCCCAGGCCCGCGAGCAGCCGCGGCGGGCCGAACGAGGCGAGGGAGGGCACCGAGTCCGCGTTGCCCGCGGAGACGGGGGAGGGCACGAGAGCTGTCACTATTGCTCCTTCTTGCGCTTTTCGGCCGATGGGTTGCGCCCAGGGGCCAGACGCATCATCAGGACGACCGTCACTCCGGTAAGGGCCACGCCGTATCCCCAGTCCACCCAGTCGGCGACCGGACGGCCGGCACGCAGGCCGTGCACCAGCGAAGCGCCCCATGCCAGATAGGCGGTCATGTGCAGGGCACGCCACATCCGGGACTGGCCCTTGCGTGCGAAGGCGCCCCGCACGGCGCCGGTGACCATCACCGCCACGAAGAGATATCCGGCGACCGTGCCCAGGCCGATGAGGATGGGCTGGGCCCCGTCGAGCCCCGGTATCAGCGTCGCCTGCCAGGACGTGGACTGGAGCGCGAGCTTGGACCAGATGTGCAGGCCGAGGAAACCGATGCCGCCGACGGCAGAGCCCCGGTGGATCGCCTGAGCTATCAGCCGGTGGTTCGGGTCCAGCAGCATGCGGTCCGAAGCTGCGACGCCCCACAGGACGGCGAACGTGAGCAGCAGCAGGGAGAAGACACCCGAGCCGAACTCGACGAACGCCCACAGCCTCTGCATCGACTGATTGCTGATCGCAAAAACGATCGCAAGGGTCGAAACGATGATGAAGGCCGTGTAACGGGGGACGAAGCGGGCCGCGGTACCACGCCCGGGATTCTCGGCATCGAGTCTGGGAGCCGGGTTCGGGCGCTGACGGCCCTGACGAGGGGAGGAGTCACCCCGCCGCTCGTCCACGAGCGCCGTCGGGCGGCGCTTCGCCGGCGGGACACGGATCTGTTCTGGGGGCATCCGGATCTTCCGATCGCACTGTCGCCGAGTCCGACCTGACCCTCGGTCCCGCATCTGCCGTATACCGCAAAGCAGTTGAATCGGGAATGACCCGTCACGTTCCGGTGTGAAGCTCTCTACTTTGCGCGACCAGAATGCGGTGGTCGGGATGCAGAAGCATCTCGAAACTCCCCGGGACCTTCACAGGATTTATCGCTCTGTGACAAATTCTGGCAGTGGGATCGCCGCCGCACCCCGCGGTGTCGATGATGCCCCTTCAGGGGAAGCAGGGGGACCCTCAACTCCGGGACCGGGGCGGGATACCGGTTACCGGAGGCAACCTCCGCGGGCTTGTCCTCCCGTGCTCGGGCAGGCCCAACCCGGCAGGAACGAGGTAGAGATGAGCGACGTTCTCAACCGCACCCGCTCTCGCCCACGCGGCGAGTGGGTGCGTGTTCCGAGAAAGGAGCTGCCCGCCGTCGCAGACCAGGTGGTGGAAGCTCTACAGCGCAGCATACCGGCAATGTCCGCTTTTCTGCGGGAAATTGACCGCGAGGATGCCCAATGGGCCGTCGAGCAGGCATTGCTGGCGGCACTGGGACATCACTTCCCGGAGACAAAGGATACGGACACGGGAACCGCGAACCAGGCTGACAACGTCACAGCTGCGGTTCCCATCGACCGAGCCCGGCGTCAACTGTTCACGGCACTCATGGGAGAGGAGGAATTCCCGGAATCACGCCTGACGGAACTGGCCAGGTCAGCAAGGTGGCCCCTGCCCGAGACCGTGCGTGCGATAGCCCTCGCCTCACCCAGCGAGGTGCCCCAGCTCGCTGCGGCGCTCGGCAATGCGCTGGTCAGCCCCGTCGAGAGTGAACTGTGCCTTCTCGTACCCGACCCGGAAGAAGACCGCGAAGCACTGGAGAACGTGCTTCGCGGTCGTACGGCTGCGGTCGGGCACACCGTCCCGCTGAGCGATGCGGGTTCATCGGTGCGCTGGGCCCGGCGGCTGCTGGAACTGACACCCCCTCCGGCAGCACCACCGGGCGGCAGCGGCATCAACGGCGGTATCGGAAACAGCCAGGACGGCAAGGTCCTCTTCGTCGACGACCATCTGTCCATGCTTCTTCTGCTGCAGGACGAGTCACTCGCCTGTGCGCTCTCCTCCCGCTGGCTCGGCCCCCTCGCCGAGCTCACCCCGCGGCAGAGCGAGCGTCTCGAAGTCACGCTTCTGGCGTGGCTGGAGAGCGGCGGGGCACCTGAGGCGGCGAAGACGCTGCAGGTGCACCCCCAGACGGTGCGGTACAGGCTGCGTCAGATAGAGAAGCTGTTCGGCTCGGCGCTGCGCGACCCGCGTACCCGTTTCGAACTGGAGATGACCCTTCGCGGCCGCAGGCTGCTGGGGCAGATACGCCGGCAGCGCACCCGTGCAGGCCGCAGGGCGCGCACCACCACATCGGGCGTACGCCCGCTGGGTGTCGCACGTGAGGCCCGCGTCAACGGTCTGTGACCGCAGGCACCCGGTATTCGCGTGCCGGGTGCCTGCACGGGATCCACGAGTGAAGCCCTGACACAAGAGAACACCGGAGAACAACGAAGCGGCCCGGACACAGGATCTGTGTCCGGGCCGCTGTCGTGTGCTTCCGCCGCGGGGCCCGAGGCGGCCCCGCGGCGGAGTCCCTACATCAGCAGTCCTGGTCCTCGTTGATGCAGTTCACGGCTTCCGTCATCAGGTCCTCGGGCATGACGTTGATGAAGTCGCTGTGGTCGGTGATGGGCTTGTGCAGCTGCTCCGGGAAGGAGTCGACCGCGAACGGCGTATCCGCATTGAGGAGGTTCTCCTGCGGAATGTCGTACTTGATGGTCTGCTGCAGCTGCGGGACGTTCTGGAATCCCTCGGGGCAGTTGCCCTGGTCGTCCGAGAACGCCATGTGGTCGCGGTGGTTGCCGCTGTCCGTGTTCTGACCGTCCCAGCAGTTCTGGAAGTTGAAGGTACGGATCGTCGCGCTGCCCTCGGGGCAGATCGGGTACTTGTCCTCCAGCTGACGGTCCTCGAAGCCCTCGCAGCTCCAGGAGGCGTTGGCGTTCTCGTCGCCGTTGGTGAAGGACTTCGCGTCACCGGTGATGATGCGCAGGAAGCGCGGCATCTCGGCGACCTGGTCGGCACCGCCGGAGGTGAACTTCAGCGTGGCGTCGGGCGGGAGAATGGTCCCGACGTTCAGGTCGTTGGCACCGCCGTCGCCGGGCTGGGCCTCGGCCCCCTCGCCGCCGCCGACCTGGTCTTCCTCGCCTTCACCTTCGCCTTCACCCTGGCCCTGGTCCTGGCCCTGGTCCTGACCCTGATCCTGACCCTGATCCTGGCCCTGATCCTGGCCCTGATCCTGGCCCTGATCCTGACCCTGATCCTGACCCTGGTCCTGACCCTGGTCCTGACCCTGATCCTGACCCTGATCCTGACCCTGATCCTGGCCCTGATCCTGGCCCTGATCCTGGCCCTGATCCTGGCCCTGATCCTGACCCTGATCCTGACCCTGGTCCTGGTCCTGGCCCTGGTCCTGACCCTGGTCAGCACCCTGCCCGCCGTCGGCGAAGCTGTTGGTGCCGACCTCGTTCCCGGCCTGCTCACCCGAGACGTCGCTCTCCTGGACCGCGCCGCGCTGGTCTTCGTTCCCGTCCAGCGAACGGATCACGGGCCAGTAGTGCGTCGACTGGTCGCCCTTGGCGCAGGTGGTATCCGCAGCGGCGAGAGACTCGTCGCTGGAGGCCTGGTTGGTGTCCAGGTTGCCCACGTAGTCGTGGACGTGGTGGGCACCGTTGAGAACGCCCGGAGCTGCGATCACGTTGTCGGAGTTGAAGTGTTCCTCTTCGTTGTTGCCGCACTCCGTGGTGAAGCTGCCGCCCGGGTCCTCCTCCTCCGAGGCGTTGGGCTCGACGTCCTCGATGTTGACGAAGTCCTCGGCCACCGGGCCGGAAGCCTGCTGACCTTGGCCCTCGTCACCGCCCTCCTGGGCGGCCTGGTCCTGCATCATCTCGCACTGGGCCATCGAGCCCATGTCGGCGGGCTGCTGTGCGCCGGCCTGCTGCAGGTCCTGGCCGATGCTGCGGATCGTCTCGGAGCGCTGCTGATTCAGCTGACCCAGAGCCTCCTCGGAACTCTTCTCCTTGGAGCTCCACTGGCCGTAGGCCTGAGCGACCTGCTGATCCAGAGTGGCGAGCTTCTGACCCACTGACTCCTTCGCGCCCTCGGGCACCTGGTCCAGTGCAAGGCTCACATCAGGACAGTCGATCGTGCTCGCAGCAAGAGCGGGGTCTTCGTTCGACCCTGCGAAGGCACTTACACCTATCGCCGCCGCGCCACCACCACCGACCACCAGCGCTGCGACGATTGCTATCGTTTTATTCGCCGTGCGCGAGCGTTTGTGGCCTTTTTGTCTCATGTTGACTTCACTCCACTCATTTCACGTCGTTCAGCGCCTCGAAGTCCACGAGTCCCGTGTCCTCCAGGACTGTGATGTGGTCGAGGACAATGGCGTTGGCCCGGGTCGCCAACGACCGCACCATTGAGTTGCGGGTCTGATCACGTACAAGGCCGATGAGGCCGAAAACCACGCCGTGAGCCTGGCGCAGCCTTTCGACCAGCACCTTGTCGAATTCCTTGCCGTTCGCCCTGTTGATCTCGTCCAGGTAGTCCTGGTTCTTGCCGGAAGGCCGGTTCGGAAGCGAAACCTTCAGGGTGCGACCGGCATCGATGGCCCGCCGGTCCAACTCCGTGTGACCGTCGACGAGATGATCGCCCGCGATCCGCACCGACTTGGTCGTCCCGCGCTCCTGTGCGGATCTGCCGGCGGGCAGTTCCCACAAACCGGCATTCCGCACTTTGCGTATGAAGTCACGGTCCATCGGAGTAAGAGGCCCGTATTTCGTTGACCGGGTTCCCTTACCGTCGTCCTGCCATCCTGCCCGGGCGAGCGCGATGTTGCGGTTGCCGTCGAAGAACTGATTCGGCAGCAACAGCGCGCCCAGGGTTGCGACAAGCCCCAGAACGACCAGCACAGTGCCGATCGCCCGCCCGGAAGCCATGGCGGAACGCATCCGCCCCCTCCTCTCCACAGACATCTTCGAAGTGCGACGGACGCTAATGGTGTGTGTGAGGATGTGGTCGAGGCTTCGTCCCGACCTGACAAGAACCGGTCCTGCAGCGTTCAACACTGCTACATTGCCGAGTGGTAACTGCCGTGTGTTGGTGCCGTGATCGGTAAGGTCCACCGGCTCCCGGCAGACCTTCCCGGCCACAGCGCCGGGTGACGGCGGTCAGGCCGAGTAGAGTTCCTCGATCTCCTCCGCGTACATCCGCGTGATCTCCGACCGGCGCAGCTTCAAGGACGGCGTCACCAGCCCGTCGGCCATGCTGAACTCCTCCGGCAGGATGCGGAACGACCGGATCGATTCGGCGCGTGACAGGGCGCTGTTGGCCGCCACCATCGCTCGTCCCACCTCGCGTTCCAGTTCCTCGGACGGCGTGCTGCCGTAGCCGGGGCCCGAAGGACCCCACTGCTCGCGGCCCCTGCGCCACTGCTCGACGACTTCCGGGTCCAGGGTGACCAGTGCGGCGATGTAGGGACGGTCGTCGCCGACGACGAACGCCTGCGAGATGAGCGGATGGGCACGCAGACGCGTCTCCAGCATCATCGGTGACACGCTTCTGCCTGAGCTGGTGATGATGACGTCCTTCTTGCGGCCCGTGATGACGAGGTAACCGTCGTCGAGGTAGCCGAGGTCGCCCGTGCCGAGCCAGCCGTCGCGCAGGGTCTCCTCGTACGGACTCCTGGCGTGCGCGCCCCCGCCCCGGGACGAGTGGCGCCTGTCCTGCCCGTGCGCGGCCCCGCCCTCCGGATGGGCGGCGTGCCGCGTCCCGGCCTCCTCCGAGCGGCCCGTGTAGCCGGGAAAGACCATCGGGCCGCGCACCCACACCTCGCCGTCGCGGGCGATGTGCACCGAGGCGCCGGGCATGGGACGGCCCACCGTGCCGAACCGCGGCCGCCCCGGAGGCTGCGCGGTGATGGCGCACGTGGTCTCCGTCAGCCCGTAGCAGTCGTAGACGACGATGCCCGCGCCGGCGAGGGTCAGGCCGAGTTCACGGCTGAGCGGGGAACCTCCCGAGACCACGTTGCGCGTACGGCCGCCTAGCACGTCCCTGAGGTGCCGGTAGACCAGGCGGTCGTAGACCGCGTGCCGTGCCCGCAGCCCCGCGCGGGGACCCGGCCCGGCGCCCAGCGCCTGGGCCTCCGCCGCCTCCGCGTACCTCCTGGAGACGTCCATCGCCCGGGCGAACATCGCTCCGCGGCCGGCCGTCTCGGCCATCATCCGCGCACCGGAGTAGAACTTCTCGAAGAAGTACGGGACCGCGTACAGGCACGTCGGCCGGAAGGACCTGATCGCCGGCATCAAGTCCTTCGCGGAGACGGAGGGTTGATGCCCCAGCAGGTAACCACCCCGGATGCACATCACCGTCACCATCAGCCCGTACACGTGACCCACCGGCAGAAAGGCCAGCACGGAGGGCTGCTGGCCCGGTTCGCCCATCAGCGGGCCCCAGCCGGCGAGGATCGTGTCGCACTCCGAGGCCAGGTTGCGGTGCGTGATGACGCATCCGCGCGGGCGGCCGGTGGTGCCCGATGTGTAGATCACGGCGGCCGTCATCTCCGGTGTGACGGCCCAGCGGTGACGGTGGACGTCGTTGTCCTCGAGCGTGCGGCCCGCTTCCGTGAGCCACGCCACGCAGTCGGCGTCGAACTGCCAGATGTGACGCAGCCGCGGCAGCACGTCGACCACAGAGCCGACGGTCATCGCGTCGTCCTCGTGCTCGACGACGACGGCGCAGGCGTCCGAGTCGCCCAGGACCCAGCGCAACTGCTCCGGGGAGGACGCCGGATACAGCGGTACGACCTGGGCGCCGATCGACCACAGGGCGAAGCTGAAGAGGGTCCATTCGTGGCGCGTACGGGTCATGACGGCGACCCGGTCGCCGAAGCGTATGCCTTCCGCCAGCAGCCCCTTGGCAAGCCTGAGCACCTGTGAGGCGAAGGCGGCGGCGGTCATCTCACGCCACGGGCCGGTGTTCCCGTCGGGCCCCTCACGGCGTGCCAGCTGTGGCAGCCCCGGTTCCCGCGCGGCCAGTTCGTAGACCGAGTCGGCGAGCCCGCCCGATCTCAGCGGCTCCACGAGCGACGGAAGGCTGTAGTCCCGCACAGCACATCGCCCCCCACCCCGACCGCTCACATCACGACGTTCAGTGACTGACCGCGCAAATTACCTCGCTGCGCGGCCTGTTGCCTAGGGAATCCAGGATCTTCCCGTGCGTGGAATCGGAGGAGGGTGTGTGAGGGAATTCGGCCGCTCACCTGCGCAGCGCCTGTTCGGCTTCCCGTGCGGACGGCCTGCGGCGGGCACCCCGACGGGGGTAACCGCCAGTAAGCACGGTACGCCGGCGGCGGGTCCGGCGCGCTCCCGTCCCCGGGGGCCGGCACGCGGCAGACCGCACGTGGCTCCGCGCACGGGCAGGAACCAACCGCCCCTTCGTGTATGGGGGTTCGCACTCCTGACGCGCCGTCGGGCGACAGGACTCCCGCGGTGGACGAGCGTTGAGCCCGGCGAACCCCCGACGGGGGCGCATTCGCGTACGCGCCCCGAGGAGGAGATCCAGGTGACGCCGGCGAGCGCCGGGACCCCGGCGGGCCCCGGCCGAGAATCACGGCGCCCGGTTCGACCAGCAGAACGGTGGTGTCGTGCACGGGCTCGACGCGCTCCCGTCCGTGCCACCGGTCCTGCCGGGTCCGGGCTCCGGGAGGGGGCGGGAGCCGGCCGGGACGGCCCGTCCCGGGTGCGGCCCGTCAGGTGCCGCTGATGATGCGGGTGAGCTCGTCGACACCTTCGCGGGTACCGACGGCGACGACCGCGTCGCCCGCCTCCAGCCGGAACTCCGGCCCGGGAGACGGATGCGGCCCCGTGCGGCGGAGCACGGCGACGATGTAGGCACCGGTGCGGGTACGGGCGCGGGTCTCCCCCAGCGGGCGGCTGCGGAAGGGGGACTGGGTCGTGACCGCGATGCGCTCGGTGACCAGGTCGAGATCCATCTCGCTGGTGGCGAGTGCGGGCGTCTCGGGTGGTGCGAGCAGCTCGGCGAGGGATGCGGCCTCGTCGGAGTCGAGCGGCACGGTTGCCTGGCAGGCGTCGGGGTCGTCCGGCTCGTAGAAGCCGAGGAAGCGCCGCCCGTCCTGATGGGCGACGACAGAGATGTGGCGGCCCGCCCGGGTTTCGATGTCGTACTGCGTGCCGACTCCCGGCAGCTTGGTGCGCTGCGTGGTCATGGCTGCCTCTGCCTCCTCGGAGAGTGCGATACGGGCCGCACGACGCGGCGAGCACGAGAGTAACCCGTACCGCGCGCCCACCCCCAACCGCGTCCGCCGGTCCTCCGCCCGCCCAGCGGGGGGGGGAGAGTCGGGGGGACGCGTTCCGGCAAAGGCGCGGGCAGCCCGTGCCGGGCCACCGTCAAGTGACCGGCGCAGGCGACCCGTTGACGCCTACGAACCGTCCGGGTCGGCGCGCTCCAGGGCCGGCTTCGGTCCCGGCTCGGCCTCGGTCAGCAGGTAGTCGGCGGCAGCAGTGTCGGTCACGAGGCTCGTGACGAGGCCGGAGCGCAGGACCGCACCGATGGCCTCCGCCTTGCGCTGGCCGCCGGCGATGGCGACGACCTCCGGGATCCGGCGCAGCCGTTCGGCCTCGACGGTGATGCAGCGCTCCCCCAGGTCGCGGCCGATGCGCCGGCCGCTCTTGTCGAAGAGGTGCGCGGACATCTCCGCGGCGACCCCGAGCGACGAGTAGTGCTCGCGCTCGGTGTCGCTGAGCATGTCGTGGACGGTGGAGATGCCCGGCTCCCAGGATCCGATGGACACGGCGGCGACCGTCACCTTGTCGAAGTACTCGAAGGCGCGGGCGATGCCTGTCTGGCTGCGCAGCGCGGCGGCGGTCGCCGGGTCGGGCAGCAGCATCGGGGCGTAGACGGGGTGTGCCTCTCCCCCGGCGACCTCGGCCGCCCGCCGTACGGCCTCGACGGAGCCGCGGTCGGCGGTGCCCGCGTCGTAGACGCCGGTGAGCTGCACGACCGTGCACGGCGGCAGCTGGCGGAGCGCGGCGGCCATGTGGATGGTGGAGCGGCCCCAGGCCAGGCCGAGCACGTCCCCTTCGGTGACGAGCTCGCCGAGCAGGCCGGCGGCGACCTCTCCCAGGTTCTCCGGGTCGGCGCCGTCGTCGGCCGCCTCGGAGGGGGATTCGACGACGACGGCGTGCCGCAGTCCGAAGCGTGCCCGCAGAGCGTCCGAGCGGTCGGCGTCCAGTTCCGCGGGAATCCTGATCTCGATGCGGACCAGGTCGCGCTCCAGCGCCGTCTCCAGCACCCGCGCCACCTTGAAGCGGCTCACGCCGAACTCGTCCGCGATCTGGATC
Organism: Streptomyces sp. WMMB 322; assembly: GCF_900090145.1. Lineage (GTDB taxonomy): Bacteria > Actinomycetota > Actinomycetes > Streptomycetales > Streptomycetaceae > Streptomyces. The sequence continues at coordinate 133,531 of NZ_FMHI01000012.1, read as the reverse complement.
TTGGATTTACCCTCAAGGTAGAAGCGGCGTGCCATTGCTGCCGCCTGCATGAGCTCGGCGGGTCCCATTCGTGTGGTCCGACCCGACGACACCGCACTCACCTCACTGTCTTGCCGTACGTGCGCATCAGCGCTGGGCGTTCATCCTTGCAGATCCCGGGTGCCCCCGATCCCGTTCGTGCGCCTGCGGACAGCTCCGGCACCGTTTCCCGGAGCCTGATTCCAGTGTGCGCACACCGCGGACGCATGCCGAAGCGTCCTCAGCGGCACCGGCCTGCGGCGGGCCGCCGGGACCGCGTCCCTGGGAGAAAACCCGGGTCAGAGGGTCAGAGCCGGTCGCCGCCGGGGGCCGCGGCTGAGCGTCCGGCCGAGCGGCGGGCCGCCTCCTCCGCCTGCTGGCGCAGGCCCCGCACGGCCGCGGCCGGGTCGTCGGTCCCGTAGACGGACGATCCCGCGACGAAGACGTCCGCTCCGGCCTCGGCGCACTGCTCGATGGTCGACGCGGAGACCCCGCCGTCCACCTGGAGCCACATCTCCAGGCCGTGCCTGTCCATGAGCTGCCGGGCCCGGCGGATCTTCGGCAACATGATGTCGAGGAACGCCTGCCCGCCGAATCCGGGCTCGACGGTCATCACCAGCAGCATGTCCAGCTCGGGCAGCAGGTCCTCGTAGAACTCGACGGGGGTCGCGGGCTTGAGCGCCATCGACGCGCGGGCGCCGAGCGCCTTGATCTCCCTGGCGAGCCGTACGGGCGCGTCCGCGGCCTCCGCGTGGAAGGTGACGGAGCTGGCGCCGGCCTCGACGTACTGCGGCGCCCAGCGGTCCGGCTCCTCGATCATCAGATGGCAGTCCAGCGGGATGTCGCTGGCCTTGCTCAGCGCCTCGACGACGGGCGCCCCGATGGTGAGGTTGGGGACGAAGTGGCCGTCCATGACGTCGACATGGAGCCAGTCCGCGCCGGTCACCGCTTGGGCCTCCTCGGAGAGACGCGCGAAGTCGGCCGAGAGGATGCTGGGGCTGATCTGAGCCATGTGCCTGGTGCCTGCCTATCTGAACCGTCGGGCCGGGCCTGCCCGGCCCGCGCCCGCCTGTGCTGCCCTGAACCGTGCGGCGCGGGGCGTTCGGGGTGCCGCACGCCGGATCATGCCATCCGCGGGGCGCGGGCCCTCGCGCGGCCACCGGCTCGCACGCCCGTGCTTCCGGGGCGCGGGCCGCCATGCGGGCGGTGCGCGCCTCGGAGGCGCGGGCGGAGACGAACGCCGGGCGTGCGCCGCGGGTCCTTGTTCCGCGGCGCACGCCCGGGCGAAGGTGCGTACTCAGAGCCAGCCCGGGATGACGAAGAGCAGCCACGTCACGGGCGGCGCGACGGCGACCATGCTGAAGCCCCAGATCATCAGCTTCTTGAAGACCATCTCCCGTTGCTCCGCAGGCGCGTTCGCCGTCACGAGCGCACCGCTGGTGGAGAAGGGCGAGGAGTCGACGACCGACGAGGAGACGGCCAGCGCGATGATCATGCCGACCGCTCCGACGTGACCGCCCTGAAGGAAGGGCACGGCCAGCGGGATGAGCGCACCGAGGATTCCGGTCGTCGAGGCGAAGGCGGAGACCACCGCACCGATGAAGCAGATCAACAGGGCTGCCAGCAGCGGGGCGTTGATCCCCGCGACGCTGTCGCCGAGGAAGTCGATCGTCCCCATGTCCTCCATCATCGTGACGAAGGTGACGATGCCGCAGACGAGAAGCACCGTGGACCAGGCGCAGGCGTCCACTGCACCCTTGGCGGACGCGGGGTTCACTAGCGTGAGCACCACGCCGACGGTGAGTGCCATGAGGCCGGGGTCCAGGTCGAAGAAGAGTGTCCCGACAACCATCCCGACCAGCCCGAGCAGCGTGAGGGCCCGGATGCCGGTGAGCTGTGCGGCCTCTTCCTCCTCCTCGACGGCGGTGGTACCTCCTGCACCGGAGGGTGCAGTCACGGGCGCGGGGGCTCCGCCGCCCTTGACAGCCGTCGCTCCGGTGCCGCCGTCGGTCTCCTTTCCGGGCTTTTCGCCCGACCCGGCAGGTGCGCCCGCCGTCACCAGCGAACCGCCCTCGCCGTCCCCGGATTCCGTCGCATTCTGCGTGTCCTCAGCCCTGCGGCCCATGAGGCTGCGTCCACCGAACAGGAAGAAGACGACGAGGCTGAGAACCACGTTGAAGAGGAACGAGCTGACGAAGAGCAGCGTCGGATTTCCTGCCAGTTCGTTCCGCGACACGACGCCGTTCGTGATGCTGCCGAAGATGCTGATCGGGGAGAATCCGCCGGCGCTGGCGCCGTTGATGATGAGCAGCCCCATCAGCACCGGATTGATCCGGTAGCGGACGCAGAATCCCATGCCGATGGGAGCGATGATTCCCACGGCTGCGGGCACGACGGCCCCGGTCGCCGTCAGAACGGCCGTGACCAGGAACATCACCCAGGGTATGAGCGCGATCCTGCCGCCCACCGCCCTGGTTGCCGATTGGACGAGCCAGTTCACCGTTCCGTTGTTGTTGGCGATGGCGAAAAGGAATGTGACACCGACGAGAACGACGAACAGATCGCCCGGGAAGCCGCCGAATATGTCGTCCGCGGATCTGCCCACGAATCCACTTCCGATCACAAAGGCGGCGACGATGGCGAGCGCGCCCATGTGGACCGACGTGAAGGTGGCGACGGCGAACACCAGCACCAACCCGATGATGGCTATGACGTGATCTGGCACGAGGCTTCCTCGCCTTCGGTCGAATGGTCACTGCAAAGGCGTGCCGGCACATATCCGAACGGAAATCAGAAGCCTTTCGGGGGCCTGTGACTCCGCCCTTGCGAGCGCTTCTGGGGATTGCCCGCAAAACGCCACAGCATTCCGCGATGCGGAATCCGGTTTTCGCCTTGGGTGAGTATGTGAGGGGGGTCGGGACCCGTCAAGGGTTCGCGTGAGGATCCTTCAACTGCCGTCGGCCTCCTCGTGCGCGCGTCCCAGAGCTGTGCTGATTCTCTTGGCCGCCTCCCTGACGAGAGCGCCGTAGACGGGTCTCGACTCCTCCGTCATCCGGCTCGTGGGCACGTTGATGCTGATGCTCGCGACCGGAAGCCCACCCTCCCCGATGACCGCGGACGCGACGGCCGAGACGTCCGCGCGCCATTCGCCGCTGTTGGTCGCCCAGCCACGTTCACGGGTCCTGGCCAGTTCGGCGCGCAGCAGCTCGGGGTCCGTGATGGTCGTGCCGGTGAATCCACGGAGCCCCTGGGCGATGTAGCGCTCGACGACCTCCTCCGGATCGGCCGCGAGCACCGCCTTGCCGTTGGCGGACGCATGCACCGAGAGGTTCTGGCCCAGCGGCAGGATGATCCGTACGGGCTGCGACGTCTCCAGCCGCTCGACCAGCACCACCTTGCTGCCCTCGCGGACCGCGAGGTGGACCGTCTCGTCGGTACGGCGCCGCAGCTCCTCCATCACCGGCAACGCGATGTCGCGCAGGCCGAGTTCGTCCGTGGCGTGCCGGCCGACGTGCAGCGCCTTGGTGGTGACGACCCACCGGGTGGGGGCGGAGCCGGTGGAGCGGATCCACCCCGCCTCCTTGAGCGTGACCAGCGTGCGCTGCACGGAGGACTTGGGAAGCCCCATGGCCCGCGCCAGTTCGGCGACCCCGATCGGCTGGCGGGCGGCGACTTCTTCGAGGGCCCGGAGGGCGTTGAGGACGTTCTGCATCCATTGACTCGTTCCGTGGGGGAACCTTAGGCTCCAGCGTGCCGCGTGACGATACAGCGTGCCGCTCTACGGCACAAGCATTTGGGAGGAGCCGGACCATGACTCCGCGCACCGGTCGCCACTTCCTGCAGATCCCCGGCCCCACCAACGTCCCCGACCAGGTGCTCCGCGCCATGTCGGCGCCCACCATCGACCACCGCGGACCGGAGTTCTCGGCGCTGACGCTGCGTCTGCTGGACGCGCTGAAGCCGGTGTTCGGCACGGCCGGCCCCGTCGTGATCTATCCCGCGTCGGGAACCGGTGCCTGGGAAGCGGCCCTGGTCAACACCCTCAGCCCCGGCGACCGCGTCCTCAGCTTCGAGACGGGTCACTTCTCCTCGCTCTGGCGCGAGATGGCGACGTCCCTGGGCCTCGAGACGGGCACCGACTTCGTCCCCGGCGACTGGCGGCACGGCGCCGACCCGGACGTGCTGGCCGAGCGGCTCGCCGCCGACACCGGGCACGCGATCAAGGCGGTCTGCGTCGTCCACAACGAGACCTCGACCGGCGTGGCCAGCCGCATTCCTGAGATCAGGCGCGCCATGGACAAGGCGGGCCACCCGGCGCTGCTGCTCGTCGACACCGTCTCCTCGCTCGGCTCGATCGACTACCGCCACGACGAGTGGGGTGTCGACGTCACGGTGGCCGGCTCGCAGAAGGGTCTGATGCTCCCGCCGGGACTGAGCTTCAACGCCGTCAGCGACAAGGCGCTCGCGGCGAGCCGGACGGCCCGGCTGCCGAAGGTCTTCTGGGACTGGCGCCCTGTCATCGAGGCGAACCGGAAGGGCTCATTCCCGTACACCCCCGCGACGAACCTGCTCTACGGGCTGGAGGAGGCGCTGCGGATGCTGCGGGAGGAGGGCCTCCCGAACGTCTTCGCCCGGCACGCGCGCCACGCCGCCGCCACACGCGCCGCCGTGCGCGGATGGGGCCTGGAAGTGCTGTGCCAGGACGAGCGGGAGCACTCGGGCTCGCTCACGGCGGTGCTGATGCCGGACGGGCACGACGCCGACAAGGTCCGCGAGATCATCCTGCAGCGGTTCGACATGTCGCTGGGCGCAGGTCTCGGGCGGCTGGCGGGCCGGGTCTTCCGCATCGGCCACCTCGGGCACCTCGGCGACCTCACCCTCGCGGGCACGCTCGCCGGGGTGCAGATGGGCCTCCAACTCGCCGGGGTGCCCGTGGAACCGGAGGGTCTGGGCGCGGCCCTCTCGACGCTGCGCGACGCCGAGTGAGGGCGCCCGCACCGGAATCCCGCCTTCGCCCACGCCCCGGACCCTCGCAGCCCGACGTCGCGCCCTTGCTCCGCCGCGGCGCGCGGGCACCGGTTCCGCAGCGTCCACGAGCACTTGGAGTCCGCACCACATGACAGCGATCAGCGGCGACGCACCGTCCCCGGCCGGGACGGCTGAGACCGCCCGTCACGTCGAGGCCCGTCTGCGCGGCGAGATCGAGGGCGACGTCCTCTTCGACGAGTACACGCGGCACCTCTTCTCCCGCGACGCGAGCATGTACGCGATCGAGCCCCTGGGCGTCGTCTTCCCCCGGCATGCCGGTGACGTGCAGGCGGCCGTGACGGCGGCCGCCGAGGCGGGCATACCCGTAGTGCCCCGCGGCGCCGGGACGTCGCTGGCCGGGCAGACCGTCGGACCCGGCCTGGTCCTGGACCTCTCCCGCCACATGAACCGCATCGTGGAGATCGACCCGGAGGGCCGCACCGCGCTGGTCGAGGCGGGCGTCGTGCAGGACCAGCTCAACCGGGCCGCGGCCGCGCACGGCCTGATGTTCGGGCCCGACACCTCCACCAGCAACCGCGCCACCATCGGCGGGATGATCGGCAACAACTCCGCCGGCAGCGGTTCGATCCGCTACGGCATGACCATCGACCACGTGCGCGAACTCGACGTCGTGCTCTCCGACTCGGCCACGGCCCGCCTCGGCCCCGTCGACGAGGCCGAACGCGGACGCCGCGCCGGACTGCCGACGCTGGAGGGCCGCCTCTACCGCGAACTCCCCCGGATCGTCGAGGAGAGCGCCGAGGCGACCGCCGAGGGCATGCCGCAGTTCTGGCGCCGGGCGTGCGGCTACCGGCTGGACCGGCTCGCGGCCACCGGAGCGGAGTTCGACCTGGCGAAGTTCGTCGTCGGCTCGGAGGGCACTCTCGTGCTGGCCACCCGCGCCCTCGTCGACCTCGTGCCCAAACCCTCCCGCACGGTGATCGCGGTCGGCCACTTCACCTCCGTCGCCGGTGCGATAGCCGCCACGGACGACGCCCTGGCGTGCGACCCGTCCGCGGTGGAGATGATGGACCGTACGATCCTCGACCTGTCGCGGAAGAAGATCGAGTACGCCTCGCTCGGCTCGATCCTCGAAGGCGACCCGGAAGCCCTGCTGTTCGTCAGCTTCACCGGCGACGACGAGCACGAACTCGCCGGCCGGCTGCAGCAGCTCACGGCGCTCTGGCAGCGCCACGGCCACGGCTACCACACCCTCCAGGCCGTCACCCCCGCCCAGCAGGGCTCGCTGCTGAAGGTCCGCAAGTCCAGCCTCGGGCTGCTGATGGCCGCCAGCGAGGGGACGCGCCGCCCGCTCGCGTTCATCGAGGACACCGCCGTCGACCCGGTTCATCTCGGCGACTACACACGGCGGTTCAAGCAGGTCCTGGACCGCCACGGCCTCAACGCGGGCTTCTACGGCCACTGTTCGGTCGGCTGCCTGCACATCCGTCCCTTCGTCGACACCGCCGACCCGGTGCAGGTCGCGACGATGCGGTCGGTCGCGGAGGAGATCAAGGACCTCGTGCGGGAGTACGGCGGTGTCAACTCCAGCGAGCACGGCGACGGCCTGGCCCGCAGCGAGTTCAACCGCGAGATCTTCGGCGACGACCTGTACGAGGCGATGCGGCGCGTCAAGGGCCTCTTCGACCCGGACAACCGCCTCAACCCCGGGAAGATCGTCGACGCTCCCTCCATGACGGACAACCTCCGCGACCCGGCGCTGCCACCGGCCGGGCCGCTGCGCACCCGGCTGGACTTCGAGGTCGTCGGCGGCATGCGCGGCGCCGCCGACCGCTGCATGAACATCGGGCTGTGCCGCAAGGCCGGAGCCGGCACCATGTGCCCCTCGTACATGGCCACCCTCAAGGAGGAGGACTCCACGCGCGGCCGCGCCAACGCGCTGGTCAAGGCCCTCTCCGAACCCGACCCGCACCGGGCGCTGGGCGACGGGCGCCTCCACGAGGTCCTCGACCTGTGCCTGATGTGCAAGGCGTGCAAGAGCGAGTGCCCGCTCGGCGTCGACATGGCCACTCTCAAGGCCGAGTCGCTCTCCCACCACCACGACGAGCACGGAATCCCCCGCAGATCACGGGTGTTCGCCTCGATCCGCCGGCTGAACCGGATCGGCTCGGCCACCGCGCCGCTGTCCAACCTCCCCGGACGCGTCCCGTTCCTGCGGGCGCTGATGGACCGGTACCTGGGCATCACCCCCGCCCGGCCGCTTCCGGCCTTCGTCCGGGGCAACCTGGTGCGCTGGTTCCGGCGGCGAGGGCGGGCGGCGGCCTCCCCGGCGACGGCGACGGGACCGGCCGCGCCCGGATCCCAGGGCACCGTCACCTACCTCGCCGACTCCTTCACCACCTACACCGAGCCCGGCATCGGCCGGGCGGCTGTGGAACTCCTCGAACTGGCGGGCTGGCACGTCACGTTGGAATCCCGGGGCTGCTGCGGGCGGTCCGCCTTCTCCAAAGGGCTGCTCGACGAGGCCAAGGACCAGGCGCGCAAGCTGACGAAGCTGCTGGCGCAGAACTCGCCGGCCGGCTCACCGGTCGTCGGCTGCGAACCCTCGTGCCTGATGACGCTCCGGGACGAGCACCGCGCCATGCTGCCGCAGGACCCGGCGGTCGCGGACGTCTCCGCCCGTGTGCGCCAGGCCGAGGAACTGCTCGCCGAGGCCGTCGACGACGGGCGGCTGCGCCTGTCGCCCGACGCGTGGCCCGCCGGCCGCCGCATCCTCTACCACGGCCACTGCCACCAGAAGGCCGAGGTGGGCACCGCGGCGACCGTCGCGCTGCTGAAGCGGATTCCCGGCGCCGAGGTCGTCGAACTCGACGCGGGCTGCTGCGGCATGGCCGGCTCCTTCGGTTTCGAGTCCGAGCACTACGAGACGTCCATGACCGTCGGCAGCGACCGTCTCTTCCCCGCCGTCAGGGCCGAGGACGACACGACGGTCATCGCCGCGAGCGGGGTCTCGTGCCGGCAGCAGATCTTCCACGGCACGGAGCGCAACGCCTGGCATCCGGTCGAGCTGGTGCGCGCCGCGCTGCTGACCGGTTCCCCGGACACCGGCGGCACCGGGGACGAGACCCCCGCGACCGCCACGGAAGGAGAGGCGCCGCGGTGACGACAGGCCAGAACACGGGCGCCCTCGAAGGCGTACGCGTCATCGACCTCACGCAGGTGATGGCGGGCCCGTACTGCACGATGCTCCTCGCCGACCTCGGCGCGGACGTGATCAAGGTCGAACCGCCCGGCACCGGCGACCAGACCCGCAGTGGCTGGGACGCGCCGGCGCCCGGCCACGACAGTGCCTCCTTCCACGCACTGAACCGCAACAAGCGCAGCGTCGCCCTCGATCTGCGCTCCGACGAGGGGCAGCGGCACTTCCACACACTCGTGGCAGACGCGGACGTCCTGGTGGAGAACTTCCGTCCCGGAGTCGCCGACCGGCTGGGCGTCGGCTACGAGGCCGCACGCAGGACCAGGCCGGACATCGTCTACGCGTCGATCTCGGGCTTCGGGCAGTACGGCCCCTACGCCCAGCGTCCCGGTTACGACCTCATCGCCCAGAGCATGGCCGGCGCCCTCAGCGTCACGGGCGAAGGAGACGGCGCCCCGGTCAAGTGCGGCCTGCCCGTGGGCGACCTGGGTGCCGGGATGCTGTGCGCGGTCGGCATCCTCGGGGCGTACGTGCACCGCACGCGCACCGGAGAGGGCCAGTACCTGGAGACCTCGCTGTACGAGGCGGTGCTGGCCATGTCGGTGTGGGAGTCCACGGAGTTCTTCTCCACAGGACGGGCGCCGCGGCGCCTGGGCTCGGCGCACCGGATGACGGCCCCGTACCAGGCCGTGCGTACCGCGGACGGATACGTCACCGTCGCCGCCAACACCCAGCGCCTGTGGGAGCGGCTCTGCGGCGCGCTCGGCCTCGGACACCTCGTGGAGGACGAACGGTTCGTCACCAACACCGCGCGCATGGAGCACCGGGCGGAGCTGATCGCGATGCTGGAGGGACGCCTGGCGGCCGAGTCCACCGGCGAGACCGTGGCCAGGCTCCTCGACGCGGGCGTGCCCGCCGGGCCGATCCTGGACTACGAGCAGCTGCTCGGAGACGATCCGGACCCGCACGCCGCAGCGCGCGGCATGGTCGAGGAGTACGAGCATCCCGTGTCCGGACGCAAGCGCGTCCTCGGCTTCCCCGTCAAGCTGGGACGCACCCCGGCGCGGATGCGGCGTCATCCGCCGCTCCTCGGCGAACACAACGACGAACTCCTGGGGGACGCATGAGCGTCGAGGAACAGGCTCCGTCCGTCAGCTGGCAGGAGGAGACCGTGCCGGGGGGCGACACGTCCGTCGCCTGGCTCACCCTCTCCAATCCGCGCCGGCACAACGCCCTGACGCTGGAGATGTACGACCAGCTCCACCGGGCGTGCGAGGAGATCGACGCCGCCTGCGACGTCCGCGTGACGGTGCTGCGCGGGGCGGGCGGCCGGGCGTTCGCCGCGGGCACCGACATCCGCGAGTTCCGCGGCTTCACCGGCCGCGACGGCGTCGAGTACGAGCGGCGCGTGGGGAGCGCCGTCGAACGCCTGGCCGCCCTGCGGATGCCCGTCGTCGCCGCCGTCGAGGGTCCCGCCGTCGGCGGCGGACTGGCGCTGACCGTCTCCTGCGACATCGTCGTGTGCACCCCGGACTCCGTCTTCGGCGCGCCCATCGCACGCACCCTCGGCAACTGCCTCTCCCCCACCGTGATCGCCCGGCTCCATGCGTCCCTGGGCAGGGCCCGCACACAGCACGCCCTGCTCACCGCCCAGCTGATCAGTGCGCAGGAGGCGCACGAGGCGGGCCTGGTGGCGCAGATCACCGACGCCGAAGGGCTCGACGCACACCTCGCCGGGCTCACCGCCCGCATCGCCGGGTGCGCACCGCTGACGCTCGCCGCGCTGAAGGAGGCCGACCGGCGCGTGATCAGCGCCTCGGCGCCCGGCACGGCCGACGACCTGTACGAACTCTGCTACGGCAGCCGTGACTTCCGCGAAGGCGTCTCCGCCTTCCTCGACAAGCGGCCCCCCGAGTGGGAGGGCCGCTGAGATCCGGCGCTGCGCCTCAGCTCACGCGCCGTTCGCTGCGTCCGTGCGCCGCAGCAGCGCCAGGTACATCGCGTCGGTGCCGTGCAGGTGCGGCCAGAGCTGGACGTCGGGGCCGTCACCGAGGCCGGGCATGTCCGGCAACAGCGGGCGGGCGTCGAGGAGTTCGGCCCCGGTCTCCTTGATCAGGTCGTCCACCACGGCCCGGGTCTCCGCCGGGTGCGGCGAGCACGTCGCGTAGCCGACGACCCCGCCCGCACGCACCGCGTGCAGTGCCTGCCGCAGCAGATTCCGTTGCAGCGGCGCGAACCCGGGCACGTCCTCCGGCCGCCGCCGCCAGCGGGCCTCGGGCCGGCGGCGCAGCGCCCCCAGCCCGGTGCACGGCACGTCGACGAGGACCCGGTCGAAGGTGCCGGGCCGCCAGGCGGGCCTTGTCGAGTCCGCCGTCACCACGGCGTACGGGCCCGGGTTGCCTTCCAGCGCCCGGCTCACGAGCCCCGCACGGTGGGGCTGCTTCTCTGCGGCGACCAGCCGGGCCCCGCGCTGCGCGGCGAGGGCGGCGAGCAGCGCCGCCTTGCCGCCGGGCCCGGCGCATCCGTCCAGCCACAGCTCGTCCCGGACCGCCGCCTGCGCTCCGCCGTTACCTGCGCCGGCGGGCGCCAGCGGAGCGGCCGCCAGGGCGAGGGCGACCAGCTGACTGCCCTCGTCCTGCACGCCGGCGCGTCCTTCCCGCACGGCCTGCACCTCTCCCGGGTCGCCGCCCTCGGCGAGCCGCACCGCGTACGGCGACCAGCGTCCCGGCACTGCGTCGCCGGTGAGCAGTTCGCCGGGGGTGGCCCGGCCGGGACGGGCGACGAGCGTGACCTCGGGCCGCTCGTTGTCCGCCTCGAGAAGTTCCTCCATGCCGGCGCTGCCGCCGCCGAGCGCGTCCCACAGCGCGGAGACGATCCACCGCGGATGCGCATGGCGGATGCCCAGATGCTCCTCGGGGTCCGCGTCGTAGGCGGGGGCGACCTTCTCCAGCCAGCCGTCCAGGTCCTCGGCGGCGATCTTGCGGAGCACGGCGTTGACGAACTTGGCGCGACCGTCGCCCAGTACGACGCGGGCGAGTTCGACCGTGGCGCTGACCCCGGCGTGCGTGGGGATGCGGGTGCCCAGCAGCTGGTGGGCACCGAGCGCGAGCACGTCCAGCACGGGAGGGTCGACGTCGCGCAGCGGCCGGTCGACGCACTCGGCGATGATCACGTCGTAGGTGCCCTGCCACCGCAGGGTGCCGTAGACCAGTTCGGTGGCCAGCGCCGCGTCCCGGGCGTCGAACTCCCCCTTGGCGCGGGCCTTGTCCAGCAGCGGCGGCAGTACGAGGTTCGCGTAGGCGTCGCGCTCGTCGACGGCGCGCAGTGCCTCGAAGGCGAGGATGCGGACGGGGTCCTTGCGGGGGCGGCGGTACGGCTTGGAAGGGCGGCGCGGCCTATTGCTCACGGGGAAGGTGCTCCGGTGCTGCGATGACGAGGTGTCCGGCCGTGCGGCCGGGGTTCACGGGCCGGCGGTGCCGGCAGAGGTGCTGCCAGCGTACGCCCGCCCCGGTGGCGCGGCGGATACGGGAGGGGCCGCCCGCCGGCGCCCGACGCACCGCGGACGCCGGCGCCCGGTGTGCCTTCCGCCGGCAGCCGACCCCGCCCGGCCGCTACTCCCCCAGGCGCTCGCCGTCGCCGACGCGTACTCCGCGTGCCCAGTCCGCCGCTGTCATCGGCCTCTTGCCCTGCGGCTGCACCCACAGCAGTTCGACGGGGTGCGAACCGGTGCCCACCCACACGGAGTTCTTGTTCGCGAGCAGTTCGCCCGGGCCCGGGCCGCCGTCTCCGGCGGTGCCGCCGCCGTCGCCGCCGGGAACAGGGTGTTCCGGGTGCTGCGTCAGCGACCGGATCTTCAGCCGCTCTCCGCGGAAGAGCGTCCATGCGCCCGGCGCGGGCGTGCAGCCCCGCACGAGCCGGTCCACCCGCAGCGCCGGCGCCGTCCAGTCGACGCGGGCGTCCTCGACCTCCAGCTTGGGTGCGAGCGAGACGCCCTCCTCGGGCTGCGGAACCGCCCGCAGCGTGCCGTCCTCGATCCCGTCCATGGTGGCGGCGAGCAGCCCGGCGCCCGCGAAGGCGAGACGGGTGAGCAGGTCGCCGCTGGTGTCGGTCTCGCGCACCTTCTCCGTGATCACGCCGTACACGGGCCCGGAGTCCAGGCCCTCCTCGATGAGGAACGTGCTGGCGCCGGTCATCCCGTCGCCGGCCAGTACCGCGTGCTGCACCGGCGCCGCGCCGCGCCAGGCGGGAAGCAGCGAGAAATGCAGGTTGACCCAGCCGCGGGCGGGCACGTCGAGCGCGACTCGCGGCAGCAGCGCCCCGTACGCGACGACGGGGCAGCAGTCAGGCGCGATCTCGCGGAGCCTGGCGAGGAAGTCCTCCTCCCGTGGCCGCGCCGGCTTGAGGACCTCGATGCCCGCCTCCTCCGCCCGCTGTGCGACGGGACTGGGCACCAGCCGGCGTCCGCGTCCCGCGCGGGCGTCGGGCCGCGTCACCACGGCTGCCACCTCGTGCCGCTCCGAGGCGATCAGTGCGTCGAGCGCGGGCACGGCGACCTCGGGGGTACCTGCGAAGACCAGCTTCATCGGTGGGGAACACCTCTCACATTGCAACGGCGCCGCGTCCTGCGCCGCCGCGGACGACGACGCGCCAGTCTACGGTCCTCACGTTCCGTCACTTTCCGCCGCCAGAGGGGGCGTACGGGCCCCCGCGCACCCCTCCCCTCCCAACAACGCCCCGGCCGGGCGTGACCCGGGCCGCTGTTACCGCGTTGGTCAAGTCATATTGACCGAAACGAGCCGTTCGCGGCTCCTATCCCCTGCAAGACGGTTCGAGAGGCTTGTTCATGGCCGACCACGCAACCCACGACGCCCAGGCGAGGGCCAGCCTGCACCTGCTGGTACGGGACATCGAGCGGGTCCGCCGCCAGGTGGACGCGCTGCGTACCCTCACCGCCCAACTCGGCAACGTCTACCGCCCCCGGCGGTCAGCTCCGTCCGCGGGCTTCGTCGTCTACGGACGTGCTCCCGCCCCCACGGTGCGGCTCGCCCAGGAACTGCGGGACAGCGTCGAGACGCTGGTCACCGCCGCGGTGGACTTCGACCGGTCGCTGGGATTCTCATGGGACGCGGTGGGGTCCGCCCTCGGAGTCACCAAGCAGGCGGTGCACCGCCGTTACGGATCGCGCCGCAACGCCTCACGTGAACTGGCCGAGGCGGGCGGGCAGTCCGCCGATGCGCCCTCCTCGCCCGACGCCGTGCCGGCGTTGCCGGCTGCGGCCCGCAGCGCGAACGCGCTCCCGTCCGCAGCCACCGCCCCTCCGGGTGCTCCGGCCCGGACCGCCGCGTCGGCAGGCTCGCTGCCCGCCTCACGTCCCGTACCCGGCCAGCCCGGGCGCGACCGCGATCACAGACCGGGGGCCCTACCCGGCCCTCGCAACGGCTGACTCCTCCACGGCCGTTGCCACACCGCCCGGTGCGCGTTCCGTACGCCGCCGGGCGGTGTCATCTCCGCCCGGCACGGCGGGGCGGCGGCTCAGCCGATGTCCAGCGGGTCCACGCGGATCCACACCGGCGTCCCCTCGCGCCGCGTCAGCCGCGCCACATGCGCCGTCTTCAGCGCCGACGCCATCGCCGCACCCGAGCCCTGGGGCACCCGCACCAGCGCACGTACCCACTCCTCCCCCGCCGGCGGATCCCCGGGGCGGCGCGGCCGGCCCGGCTCGATCACGGGGACCGGCACCGGGCCGAGGACCTCGGCGTCCCCGGGCAGCCGGGCCTGGGAAAGCAGCCCGTCCACGGCCTCGGCCCTTCCGCTCACCGACGCCATCCTCGCGACCGGAGGGAAGCCGAGCTCCGCGCGGTCCGCGAGCTCACGCACCGCGAAGCCCGCCGGGTCCCAGCGCACGAGAGCCTGAACCGGACGCAGAGCGGGCTCGGCCACGACCAGCACCGTGCCCTCCACCTCCTCACCCTCGCCCCCGGGCCGTACGAGCGCGGCGGCCGAGAGCCATCTGCGCAGCGCCTCCTCCCCGGCCCGCAGATCGGGGCGGCCCAGCAGCGCCCAGCCGTCCAGCAACAGCGCCGCCGCATAACCGGGGCCCTCCGCGACGGGTTCCGCGCCCGGCGTGGAGACGACGATCGCCGGGGCGCCGGGAACGCTGTCCAGCACATGGTCACGCCCCGACGTACGCACCGGCACCGACGGAAAGGCCCGCCCCAGCTCCTCGGCCGTGCGCCGCGCCCCGAAGACCCGGCCGCGCACCCGTGTGCCGCCGCACTGGGCACAGTGCCAGTCGGGTGCCTCGCGGGCGCACCACCCGCAGCGCAGCACGGCGCCTTCCTCCAGCGCCTCGAGCGGGCCCGCGCAGTGGGCACACCGTGCGGGAGCGCGGCACTGTTCGCACGCCAGGCCGGGTACGTAGCCGCGCCGGGGCACCTGCACCAGCACGGGGCCCCGTTCCAGCGCTTTGCGGGCCGTGTTCCAGGCGAGGCTCGGCAGCCGTGCCGTGCGCGCCGCGGCGTCGCGTGCCTCGTCGAACTCGCCGACCGTGCGGATCAGCGGCGCCGTCCTGCGCAGGGTCTCCCGGTCGGCCTCGACGGGCCTCGCCCACCCGGACTCGACGATCTGCGCCGCCTCCACGGTGCAGCTGTGCCCGCCGAGCAGGAAGGCCGCGTCCTCCGTGACGGCGCGCTGGAGCAGCACTTCACGCGCGTGCGGCTGGGGTGCGTGGTCGTCGCTGTGGGCCGCGTCCCCGTCGTCCCACAGGACGGCCAGGCCCAGATCTGCCACGGGCGCGAACATCGCCGCCCGGGTCCCCACCACGGCACGTACCGATCCTCTCTTGACCGCCAGCCAGCGCGTGTAGCGCTCCTCGGGGCCGGCCCCGGCGGTCAGCAGCACGTGCTGCCCCTCGCCGAGCAGCGAGGTCAGCGCGGCATCGACCCGCTGCGCCGCGCGTCCGTCGGGCAGCACCGCAAGGGCACCCCGCCCGGAAGCGAGCGCGGACCCGACCGCACGCGCCAGTTCGCCGGGCCAGTGCGGACCGGGCAGCGCCGTCCAGACGGCGCGGGGGTTCCCTCCGCCGGCCAGGGCGCC
This sequence comes from Streptomyces sp. WMMB 322, assembly GCF_900090145.1. GTDB lineage: Bacteria > Actinomycetota > Actinomycetes > Streptomycetales > Streptomycetaceae > Streptomyces. The sequence goes on along the minus strand of NZ_FMHI01000012.1, from coordinate 118,230 downwards.
CAGAAATGCGGGGCCCTCCGCGTACCGCTCCCAGCTCCCCGGTGCGGGCGGCTCCGGCGGCGGCTGCGGCTCCGGGGAGGGCCGCTTCTCCGCCCGCGCCATGCGTGGCGGCACCGCCAACTGCACGACGTCCGCGAGCGATCCCGCGTACCTGTCCGCGACGGCGCGGCACAGCCGCAGCAGCTGGGGCGTGAGCACACGCTCCGGCGAGAGCACCTGCGCGATGGGAGCGAGGGCGCCCGGGTAGTCGCTGCGGGCCACCCGCTCCACGACGAAACCGTTGATCAGCCTGCCGCCCTCGCGCCGGCCCTCCTTCTCGCCGGCGCCGAAGCGCACCCGCACCCGCACACCGGGCTGAGCCTCTTCGTCCATGGCGGCGGGCACCGCGTAGTCGAAGTAGCGGTCGAGGTGCACCAGGCCCTTGTCGACCAGCACACGCGCCACGGGCAGCTCCGAGGCGAGCTCCGCACCACGCCATGTGCGCGGTTTCGCCTTCGGAGACTTGCGCCTGCGCACGGTCTCCCGCAGCAGGGCAAGCTGCTCCGGCGCCTCACCGGAGGGCTCCCCCTGCTCGTTGTCGCTGCTCACAGCGTTCAGTCATAGCAGACGGCTCGGACAGCGAGGGGGCCGCGGGCGCGGGAGCCGGGCAGGCCGGCCGGGAGTCCTCCTGCTGCGTGCGATCGTGTTTCGCCGGAGTTCACTCCGGCCGGGCGCCGCCGCCGGCCGGAGCCCTCCGGCCGCGTGTCCGTTCGCGCCGACGGATCAGGTACCGCCGCAGTTCGTCCGCTCCCCACACGACGAACGGGTAGGGCAGCAGGAGCAGAAGGGTGCTCGGGGGGAGCGCGGCCGTCCCCAGCAGAGCCTGGAAGGGAGGCGCGTAGACGAAGACCGCGGCGAGCAGGAGTGCGCCCGCGATGCCGGCCAGGAGCGGCCGGTTGGACAGCACGCCGACGGAGCGCAGCGAGGCGTGCTGGGTCCGGACGGCGAACGCGGTGCCGACCTGACCGGCGATCATCCCGAGCAGCGTCATGGTGGTGGCCTGCTGGTAGGCGTGGTGCAGGGGCGTGCCGGGGCCCGTGGGATCGCCGGGATGCCACCCGGCCTCCACGAGGACGTAGAAGAAGCCCGCCATCTGGAGGGCGGCCACCAGCACCCCGAGGAAGAGCCAGGCCCGCAGCAGCATGGGGGTGCGGATGACTCCTTCGGAGCGGGGACGCGGGGGACGCCGCATGAGACCGGGTTCGGCCTTCTCCCGGCTGAGCGCCAGTGCCGGCAGGGTCTCGGTCCCGACGTCGAAGGCGAGCAGCTGCAGGATCGTCAGTGGCAGCGGCACGAGTCCCCCGGCGAGGGCGTAGACCAGGAACGGGACCACGTCGGGAGTGGAGTGGGTGAAGATGTAGACGATGAACTTCCGGACGTTGTCGTAGATGCGGCGTCCGTCCCGCACCGCCTCCACGATCGAGGCGAAGTTGTCGTCCGTGAGGACCATCGTGGACGCTTCACGCGCCACGTCGGTCCCGGAGCGTCCCATCGCCACGCCGATGTCCGCCCGGTGCAGCGCGGGGGCGTCGTTGACCCCGTCGCCCGTCATGGCCACCACGTGACCCTGGCTCTGCAGCGCGTCGGCGATGTGCAGCTTCGCCTCCGGCGAGGCCCTGGCGAAGATGATCTCCGGTTCGCTGCTCGTCAGTTCGGCGATCCGGTGCTCGTGCAGGCGGTCCAGTTCTTCACCGGTCACCACGCGGGGACGGTCGCCGGTGATACCCACCCGGCGGGCGATCGCCGCAGCGGTCAGGGGGTGGTCGCCGGTGATGACGATGATGCGGATCCCGGCCGTACGGCATGCGGCGACGGCGTCGGCCACCTCGGCTCGCGGCGGGTCCAGCAGGGCCATGAGGGCGACGAAGCACAGGTCGTACTCGGCCTCCTCCCGCCGGTGCGGGGCCGGGCGCCCGGCCGGCAGGGTGCGTCGGGCCAGGGCCAGCACGCGCAGCCCGTCCGAGGCGAAGGCGTCGGCCTGCACGGTGATGCGGCTGCGGCCGTCGTCGTCCAGCGCGGTGGGGGTGCCGCGCTCGTCCAGCATCGACGTGCAGCGTGGCAGAACCGCTTCGGGAGCGCCCTTGGTGTGCACCACGATGTCGCCGTCGCACTGGTCGAGGGTCGACATCAGCTTCAGTTCGGGGTCGAAGTGGAACTGCCACCGGCGGGCGGCCTCCCGCCGGCCCGCGTCCGTGTCGGCGCCCAGTGCCTGTGCCCCGAGCAGCAGGGCCACCTCGGTGGGGTCGCCGCTGGGCTCGTCGTCCTGCCGGATGTCGGCGTTGTTGCAGGCGGCGGCGATGCGGGCAGCGGCGCGGAGGTCCGGTCCGTCCCGGCGGGGGCTCTCGCCCGCGCCGGGCTCCGGCTCCAGGCCCGTGAGTCCCGCCGGCGTCCACACGGCCACGGGACGCATGCGGTTCTCGGTGAGCGTGCCCGTCTTGTCGGTGCAGATGACGTCCGTCGAGCCGAGCGTCTCCACCGCGCTGAGCCGTTTGACCAGCGCACCACGGGCGGCCAGCGCCCGCACGGCGAGCGCCAGGGCGAGCGTGATCACGGGCAGCAGTCCCTCGGGGACCATGCCCGCCAGCAGTCCCGCAGCGAAGATCACGGAGTTGGTCAGCGACAGGTGCGCCCCGAAGACCGCGAGGGGCACGAATGCCAGCGCCAGCACCACCGAGACCGCCGCGATCAGCCACGCCACCCGCCGGACCTGGCGCTCCAGCGGACTCGTTTCCTGCTTGACGCGCTGGGAGAGCGCCGCGATACGGCCCAGTTCGGTCGTCATCCCGGTGGCGAACACGACTCCGTGAGCTTCGCCCCCGGTGCAGTTGGCGCCGCTGAGGACCAGATCGTGAGCCTGCATCACGGGCACTTGCGTGTCCATGAGGGCGGCCGAGCGCAGCTCTGGGACGGACTCGCCCGTCAGCGCCGACATGTCCGTCTCGATCGCGCCCGCCAGCAGCCGCACATCCGCCGCGATGCGGTCGCCCTCCTCGATCACGACGATGTCGCCCGGCACCAGTTCGACCGCGTCGACCTCCACCCGCTCGCCGTCGCGCTGGACCTTGGCGCGCTGCGGCAGGTACCGGGAGAGCGCCTCCACCGCCCGTTGGGCCTGCAACTCCTGCACGAAGGCGAAGGCGGCGTTCAGCAGGATGATCAGCACGACCGCCGCGGCCACCACCTTGGAGCCCACGGCCAGCAGCAGCGCGGCCGCCAGCCACAGCAGCAGGGCCAGCGGGTGGGTGAGCTGGCGGGCCAGCTGAACCGGCCACCGCCGGCCGCGGGCACGTCGCAGCTCGTTGGGCCCGTACTGATGCAGCCGCCGCCGGGCCTCGGCACTCGAGAGCCCTCGCCGGGAGCTGTGCAGATCGCGCAGCAGCAGCTCCGCCGCCTCTTCAGGGTCCACTCCCGGTGGGCGCAGCCAGGTCTCGTGCCGACTTTTCACCGCACGAGGGTATCGGCCGAAAAGTGAACAACCCGGCACTCGGCGCTGGTCAGGTGAGGCCGTCCACGCCGTCACCGGGTCGGCTGAGGACCGGGGACGGCCCGCCGGGCGGCTGCGGACACGACGAGGCCCGGCCACCCCGTGAAGGGCGGCCGGGCCCGTGAGTCCGTGCGCGGGTGCGCGAGCTGTGGGTTACAGACCGGCGGCCTTGCGCAGCGCGTCCACGCGGTCGGTGCGCTCCCAGGTGAAGTCCGGGAGTTCACGGCCGAAGTGGCCGTAGGCCGCGGTCTGGGCGTAGATCGGACGCAGCAGGTCCAGGTCGCGGATGATCGCGGCCGGGCGGAGGTCGAAGACCTCGCCGATCGCCTGCTCGATCTTCTCCACGTCGACGGCCGCGGTGCCGAAGGTCTCGACGAAGACGCCCACCGGCTCGGCCTTGCCGATCGCGTAGGCGACCTGGACCTCGCAGCGGGTGGCCAGTTCGGCCGCCACGACGTTCTTGGCGACCCAGCGCATCGCGTACGCGGCCGACCGGTCGACCTTGGAGGGGTCCTTGCCGGAGAAGGCGCCGCCGCCGTGGCGGGCCATGCCGCCGTAGGTGTCGACGATGATCTTGCGGCCGGTCAGGCCGGCGTCGCCCATCGGGCCGCCGATCTCGAAGCGGCCGGTGGGGTTGACCAGCAGCCGGTACCCGCTGGTGTCGAGCTTCACGCCGTCCTCGTCGACGAGGCGCTTGAGCTCCGGCTCCACGACGTACTCGCGGATGTCCGGGGCGAGCAGCGAGTCGAGGTCGATGTCCGCGGCGTGCTGCGAGGAGACCACGACGGTGTCGAGACGGACGGCCTTGTCGCCCTCGTACTCGATGGTGACCTGCGTCTTGCCGTCGGGGCGCAGGTAGGGGATCGTGCCGTTCTTCCGGACGTCGGAGAGGCGCTCGGAGAGCCGGTGCGCCAGCTGCACCGGCAGCGGCATGTACTCGGCGGTCTCGTCGCAGGCGTAGCCGAACATCAGGCCCTGGTCGCCGGCGCCCTGCTTGTCGAGCTCGTCCTCGTCGCCCTCGACACGGTTCTCGTAGGCGGTGTCGACGCCCTGGGCGATGTCCGGGGACTGCGCGCCGATGGATTCCGAGACGCCGCAGGAGGCACCGTCGAAACCCTTCTTCGAGGAGTCGTAGCCGATGTCGAGGATCTTGTTGCGCACCAGCGAAGAGATCGGGGCATAGGCCTTGGTCGTCACCTCACCCGCAACGTGCACCAGGCCGGTGGTGATCAGAGTCTCGACGGCGACCCGCGAGTGCGGGTCCTCCTTGAGCAGCGCGTCGAGGATGGTGTCGCTGATCTGGTCAGCAATCTTGTCAGGGTGACCCTCGGTCACGGATTCCGAGGTGAACAGACGGCGGGACACATCGCTCCCTGGGGTTGCAGCGGCTGCTGGCTATTCATGGGCGGACCGGCCGGGGGCTGTGCACAGGGGCAAGAGCCCAAGCACGGTCCGCCGCCAGTTTATCCATCTACGGCCGCATCCAATCACGTCGTCTCGAACTTCGATACCACGGTGACCTGCGCAACCCTGTCCCGGATCGCCGCCGAGGCCCTCTTGACGCGACGCCGGAACAGCGGCCACCTCGTGACATACCACACAAGCCGGACCGCACGGAACCGTTGGTTCCGCACTGCCGCCCGGCCACCGTCCGGGTCAGGGAAAACGCAGTGCGACCAGGTCCCAAACCGTGTCGGACAGCACCTCTTTGGGGCCGTACGGAACGGGGGTCTCGCTGCCGTCGGCACCGAGCACCACGGCCTCGTTGTCCTCGGCCCCGAAAGTCCTGTGCTCCCCCACCTCGTTGACGACGAGGAGGTCGCACCGTTTGCGTGCGAGCTTGGTCCGGCCGTTGGCGAGGGCGTCCTCCGTCTCGGCGGCGAAGCCCACGACGATCTGGCCCGCGCGCGGACGGTCCGTGGACAGTTCGGCGAGGATGTCCGGGTTCTGCACGAGGGCGACCGGTTCCGGCTCGGCGCCGCCCTGCTTCTTGATCTTGCCGGCCGCGTAGACAGCGGGCCGGAAGTCCGCCACGGCGGCCGCCATCACGACGGCGTCGGCGTCGCCGGCGGCCTTCACGACCGCCTCGCGCAGCTGGGCGGCCGTCTCGACGGGGACCACGTCCACGCCGGCCGGGTCGGGGAGCGCGGTGTTCGCCGCGACCAGCGTGACGCGTGCGCCGCGGGCGGCTGCCGTACGGGCCAGCGCGTAACCCTGCTTCCCCGACGAGCGGTTGCCCAGGAACCGTACGGGGTCGAGCGGTTCGCGCGTACCGCCCGCGCTGATCACCACGTGGCGCCCGGCCAGGTCGGCCGGCACCTCGGCGCTGCCCCGGGTGAGCACGCGGCGGCACAACTCGAATACCCTCTCGGGATCCGGGAAGCGCCCCTTGCCGGTGTCGGTGCCGGTCAGCCGCCCCACGGCCGGCTCGACGACGAGCGAGCCCCGGCGGCGCAGCGTGGCGACGTTCTCCTGAGTGGCAGGGTGCTCCCACATCTCCGTGTGCATGGCAGGGGCGAAGATCACCGGACATCGCGCGGTGAGAAGGGTGTTGGTGAGCAGATCGTCCGCGAGGCCGTGCGCGGCCTTGGCGACGATGTCGGCGGTGGCCGGGGCGACCACCACGAGGTCGGCCTCCTGGCCGATCCGTACGTGGGGGACTTCGTGCACCGACTCCCACACGTCGGTGGCCACCGGCTTGCCGGACAGAGCCGCGAAGGTGGCGGCGCCCACGAAGTGCAGCGCAGACTCCGTCGGCACGACCCGTGCGTCGTGACCGCTCTCGGTCAGGCGCCGCAGCAGTTCGCACGCCTTGTAGGCGGCGATGCCGCCGGTGACTCCCAGGACGACCCTGGGCCTGTCCTGCTGGCGCTGCTCCATCGTTCGCCTCTCCCCATGCGGCGCCCGTCGCTCGGCGCGGGCCTGTCGGTGCTCAGCGTTTCCGCTCACTCGCCATGACACACCAAGAGCCCGGCAGCCGCGCTGCCGGGCTCCTGCGACAAGCCGTGTCCGCCGACTGCCTGCGCATCGCGGACGGGCGAAGTGCTACTGCGTGACCGGCATGTCGACGGCCTCGGAGGTCAGCAGGCCCGCGTTGATCTCGCGGAGAGCGATCGAGAGCGGCTTCTCGTGGACGTGGGTGTCCACCAGGGGGCCCACGTACTCGAGCAGGCCCTCACCGAGCTGCGAGTAGTACGCATTGATCTGACGGGCGCGCTTGGCCGCGTAGATCACCAGGCTGTACTTCGAGTCGGTGGCTTCGAGCAGCTCATCAATCGGCGGGTTGATGATGCCCTCGGGCGTGGAGATGGAAGAGGACACGCTCTGCCTTCCGGAGGGTGTGTGGAGGTCGTAAACAGATCAAGAATCAAGCGATCCGCATCAAGGCTAGCAGCTCGGCGCTGACGTCCTCGACCGAGGTATTGACAAGAGTGGTGTCGAACTCTTCTTCAGCCGCCAGCTCCGTGCGGGCCACCGCAAGACGGCGCTCGATCACCTCAGGAGCCTCGGTGCCGCGGCCGGTCAGGCGGCGCACCAGCTCGTCCCAGCTGGGGGGTGCGAGGAAGACGAGCCGGGCGGAGGGCATCGCCTGCTTCACCAGGCGTGCCCCTTGCAGATCGATCTCCAGCAGCACGGGCTCACCGCGCTCCAGGTGCTCCAGTACGGGCCCCCGCGGCGTCCCGTACCGGTTGCCGGCGAATTCGGCCCACTCCAGCAGTTCACCGTTGGCGACCAGCTTGCCGAACTCGTCGTCGCTCACGAAGAAGTACTGCACACCGTGCACCTCGCCGGGGCGCGGTCTGCGCGTGGTCGCGGAGACGGACAGCCAGACCTCGGGATGGACCTTGCGCAGATGCGCGACGACCGTGCTCTTGCCGACGCCCGAAGGGCCGGAGAGCACGGTCAGCCGCGGCGTGCCGGCGGGAGGTTCGGGGGTGGCCCCCCGGGGAGCTGCTGAACTCATGCAGCGATTATCCCGGTTCTCGGCGGTGCCTTGCCACCACGGCACCGCGGGCCGGAACCCACGGTGCCTCACGGGGCGGGGTCAGGCGGATGCGCCGCCGAACTCCCGCTCCAGGGCGGCGATCTGGTTGGAGCCGAGGCCACGCACCCGGCGGCTCTCGGAGATCCCGAGACGCTCCATGATCTGCTTGGCGCGGACCTTGCCGACGCCCGGCAGACTCTCCAGGAGAGCGCTGACCTTCATCTTGCCGATGACGTCGTTCTCCTGGCCCTGTTTGATCACGTCGTGCAGGGTCGCACCGGAGTGCTTCAGCCGGTTCTTGACCTCGGCGCGCTCCCGGCGAGCCGCGGCGGCCTTTTCGAGCGCGGCTGCGCGCTGTTCAGGGGTAAGGGGCGGAAGAGCCACGCCTACGTCACCTCAGTTAGAACTGTCGGAAATGGATTCTGTGAGGAACCTCGTAGCCCCGCACAGGCGGAGCAGCGAGCAACGTGCCTGTTCACGCTGCTCCCGACGGAGACTAGCGGGCGAGCGCGCCTGAGTCAGCGAGAACTGCGGAAAAGTCCTGGTCAGACTCAAGTCGATCGGTGCATAACGAGACAAATCGCTCCAGTTTTTTGCCCAACTGCGCGTTTTCGTACGGCCGTCGGGGTCACTGCGGGGCATCTCCGCAGGTACGGAGCGGGTGCGGGGCAGTCCCGCAAGCGGAGTCGCGAAGGGGCGCCCGGGGGTGGTCCGCACTCTCACGTGCGACCGCCCCGTACGGGTTCACGCACGTTCGATCGAGGGGTTCACCCGGGACCGGTCGCCTTCACGCGAGGGCCCCGGCCATCATGCGCGCCTCGGCTGCGGCGGCCTCGCGGAGTGCTCGGGCCGACGGACCGTGCTTGAGCACCCCTCTGCTGATGCTCGGCAGCACGTTGCCCACCGCGGCACCGAAGACACGTGGCAGGTCGGCCGCGGTCGCGCCCTGGGCGCCGATCCCCGGTGCGAGCAGCGGCCCGCCCATGTCGAGGCCGACGCCCTGCACGCCGGAGAGCGAACCCCCGAGTGTGGCGCCGACGACCGCGCCGAAGGAGCCGAGCGGCGTCTCCCCCGCGTTCTCCCGCGCGAGGTGGGCGAGAACGGCGGCCGCGACGCTGCGTCCGTCCGCGACGACGGCCTGCTGCACCTCGGCTCCTTCCGGGTTGGAGGTCGCAGCCAGCACGAAGAGGCCGCAGCCGGACGCGCGGGCACGGTCGACGGCCGGGCGCAGGGAACCGAAGCCCAGGTACGGGCTCACGGTCAGCGCGTCCGCGAACAGAGGGGAGGCCGGGTCGAGAAAGGCGTCCGCGTAGGCGCTCATGGTCGACCCGATGTCCCCGCGCTTGGCGTCCATGACGACGAGCGCGCCCGCCTCGCGGGCCTCGGCGACGGCCCGTTCCAGGACGGCGACACCGCGGGAGCCGAAGCGTTCGAAGAACGCCGACTGCGGTTTGAGGACCGCGACCCGGTCCGCCAGCGCCTCGACCACGGTGCGGGTGAAGCGTTCGAGTCCGGCGACGTCGTCGCCGAGTCCCCAGTCGGCCAGGAGCGCCGCGTGCGGATCGATGCCGACGCAGAGCGGGCCCCTGGTGTCCATGGCGCGGCGCAGCCGGGTGCCGAAGGGTTCGCGGCGGACGGTGTCGCGGGGGTTGCCGTTCCCGGGGCGCGCGGCGCCCGGATTCGTGAGGCTCATGCGGCTTCGGCCCTTCTGTTTCCGGCTCCGACGGCTTCGGAGAGCGTCTCGTACGGGCTCGCCGCGAGCCGCTCGGCCAGGCCCTCATGCAGTTTCCGGGCCCAGCCGGGGCCCTCGTAGACGAAGGCGCTGTACCCCTGCACGAGCGTCGCGCCGGCGAGGATGCGCTGCCACACGTCCTCGGCCGTGGTCACCCCGCCGACGCCGACGAGGGTGACCCGGTCGCCGACCCGTGCGTACAGGCGTCGCAACACCTCCAGCGAGCGCTCCCGCAGCGGGGCGCCGGAGAGGCCGCCGCTCTCCTGAACGACGGCAGGGTCGCCGGTCAGGCCCAGTCCCTCGCGGGCGACGGTGGTGTTGGTGGCGATGATGCCGTCCAGGCCCAGCTCGACGGCGAGGTCGGCCACGGCGTCCACGTCCTCGTCGGCGAGATCGGGTGCGATCTTGACCAGCAGCGGCACGCGGCGGTCCGGAACGGCCTCGTCGGCCGCCTCCCGCACCGCGCCGAGCAGCGGGCGCAGCGTCGCGGTGGCCTGAAGGGCGCGCAGGCCCGGGGTGTTGGGCGAGGAGACGTTGACCACGAGGTAGTCGGCGTACGCGGCGAGCCGCCGCGCGGACGTCACGTAGTCGCCGGCCGCCTCCTCCTCCGGGACGGCCTTGGTCTTGCCGATGTTGACGCCGACCACCGCTGTCCGTCCCGCGGAGCCGCCGCGGCGGCGCACACGGGCGGCGAGCCGCTCGGCGACCGCGGCCGAGCCGTCGTTGTTGAAGCCCATGCGGTTGATCAGGGCCCGGTCCGCCGGCAGCCGGAAGAGCCGCTTGCGCGGATTGCCGGGCTGCGCCCGCCCCGTGACCGTACCGACCTCGACGTGGTCGAAGCCGAGCATCGCCAGGCCGTCGATGCCCTCGGCGTTCTTGTCGAACCCCGCGGCCAGCCCGAACGGCCCTGGCATGCTGCACCCCAGAGCCCGCACGGCCAGCTCCCGGCGGCGGGGCGCGAACCTGGCGGCGGCCAGGCCGCGCACCACCGGCAGGCGCGCGGCGAGACGGATCAGCCCGAAGGCCGTCCGGTGGGCCGCTTCGGGGTCCATCCGCGCGAACACGGTCTTGAACAGCAGGGAGTACATGCGGGCGGGCCTTCGGTGTGGGTACGGGCAGCGGGGTCGGGTCCGGTCGGGGCGTCGGGGAGCTCCGGCCGGGACGGAGGAACGGTTCAGCCGGAGCGGCGGGCCGCGGTGAGGTGGTCGGCGTGCTCCTGGAGCGAGCGGACACCCACCTCGCCGCGGGCCATCGCCTCGATGCCCTGCACCGCCGCGGCCAGTGCCTGGACGGTGGTGAGGCAGGGTACGGCGCGGGCGACTGCGGCGGTGCGGATGTCGTATCCGTCGAGGCGGCCGCCGGTCCCCCACGGAGTGTTGACGATGAGGTCGATCTGGCCGTCGTGGATGAGCTGGACGACCGTCGGCTCGCCGTCCGGGCCGGGGCCCTGGCTGTGCTTGCGTACGACGGTGGCGTTGATCCCGTTCCGCCTGAGCACCTCGGCGGTGCCGGAGGTCGCCATCAGCTCGAAGCCCATTGCGGCCAGTTCGCGCGCCGGGAAGATCAGCGAACGCTTGTCGCGGTTGGCGACCGAGACGAACGCCCGTCCCTTCGTGGGCAGAGCACCGTACGCGGCGGCCTGCGACTTGGCGTAGGACGTGCCGAAGACGGCGTCGATGCCCATCACTTCGCCGGTTGAACGCATCTCCGGCCCGAGGACGGTGTCCACGCCGCGTCCCTGCACGTCGCGGAAGCGCGTCCAGGGCAGCACCGCTTCCTTCACGGAGATCGGCGCGTCCAGCGGCAGGTCGCCGCCGTCGCCGGCGGCGGGCAGCATGCCCTCGGACCGCAGCTGCGCCACGGTGGCGCCGAGGGAGATGCGGGCTGCGGCCTTGGCCAGGGGGACGGCCGTCGCCTTCGAGGTGAAGGGGACGGTGCGCGAGGCGCGCGGGTTGGCTTCCAGGACGTAGAGGATGTCGCCGGCCATCGCGAACTGGATGTTGATCAGTCCGCGCACGCCGACTCCGCGCGCGATGGCCTCCGTCGAGGAGCGCAGCCGCTTGATGTCGTGGCCGCCGAGGGTGATGGGCGGCAGGGCGCAGGCGGAGTCGCCGGAGTGGATGCCGGCCTCCTCGATGTGCTCCATGACCCCGCCGAGGTAGAGCTCCTCGCCGTCGTAGAGCGCGTCGACGTCGATCTCGATGGCGTCGTCGAGGAACCGGTCGATCAGGACGGGGTGTTCGGAGATCAGCCCGGCGTGCCGCTCCAGGTAGGCGGCGAGCGACTCCTCGTCGTAGACGATCTCCATGCCGCGCCCGCCCAGCACGTACGAAGGACGCACCATCACCGGGTAGTTGATGCCGGCGGCGATGTCCTTGGCCTGCCCGAAGGAGTAGGCCGTGCCGTACTTGGGCGCGGGAAGCCCGGCCTCCTCCAGGACCCGGCCGAACGCGCCGCGTTCCTCGGCGAGGTTGATCGCCTCGGGCGGCGTGCCCACGATCGGCACTCCCGCGTCCTTCAGCGCCTGGGCCAGGCCGAGCGGCGTCTGCCCGCCGAGTTGCACGATGACGCCCGCGACCAGCCCGGCCTCCTGCTCGGCGTGGACGATCTCCAGTACGTCCTCCAGGGTGAGCGGCTCGAAGTAGAGCCGGTCGGAGGTGTCGTAGTCGGTGGAGACGGTCTCGGGGTTGCAGTTGACCATGACGGTCTCGTAGCCCGCCTCGCCCAGGGCGAAGGAGGCGTGGACGCAGGAGTAGTCGAACTCGATTCCCTGGCCGATGCGGTTCGGCCCGGAACCGAGGATGATCACGGCCGGCTTCTCGCGCGGCGCGACCTCGCTCTCCTCGTCGTAGGAGGAGTAGAAGTACGGCGTACGCGCGGCGAATTCGGCGGCGCAGGTGTCGACGGTCTTGTACACGGGGCGGATTCCCAGTGCGTGCCGCACCTCGCGCACCACGTCCTCGCGCAGCGAGCGCACCTGTGCGATCTGCGCGTCCGAGAAGCCGTACCGCTTGGCCTCGGCCAGCAGTCCGGGGCTCAGCTCCCGTGCCGCGGCGAGCGCTTCGGCCACCTCGTGGATCAGGAAGAGCTGGTCGGTGAACCACGGGTCGATCTTCGTGGCCTCGAAGACCTCCTCCTGGGTGGCCCCGGCACGGATGGCGTCCATGACGGTGTTGACCCGGCCGTCGGTGGGGCGGGCGGCCTTCTCCAGCAGCGCGCTCTTCTCTCCCACCGGGGAGGTGAAGTCGAACTGGCTGCCCTTCTTCTCCAGCGAGCGCAGCGCCTTGTTGAGCGCCTCGGGGAAGTTGCGGCCGATGGCCATCGCCTCGCCGACCGACTTCATCGTGGTGGTGAGGCCGTCGTCCGCGGCCGGGAACTTCTCGAAGGCGAACCGGGGGACCTTCACCACCACGTAGTCGAGCGTCGGCTCGAACGAGGCCGGAGTCTGCTCGGTGATGTCGTTGGGGATCTCGTCGAGCGTGTAGCCCACGGCGAGCTTCGCCGCGATCTTGGCGATGGGGAATCCCGTGGCCTTCGATGCGAGGGCGGAGGAGCGGGAGACCCGCGGGTTCATCTCGATCACGACGACGCGGCCGTCGGACGGATCGACCGCGAACTGGATGTTGCAGCCGCCGGTGTCGACGCCCACTTCGCGGATCACGGCGATGCCGATGTCCCGCAGGACCTGGTACTCCCGGTCGGTCAGGGTCATCGCGGGCGCGACGGTGATCGAGTCACCGGTGTGCACGCCCATCGGGTCGAAGTTCTCGATGGAGCAGACGACCACGACGTTGTCGTTCTTGTCGCGCATCAGCTCCAGTTCGTACTCCTTCCACCCGAGGATCGACTCCTCCAGCAGCACCTCGTTCGTCGGGGAGAGCGCGAGCCCCTGGCCGGCGATGCGGCGCAGCTCCTCCTCGTCGTGAGCGAAGCCGGAGCCCGCGCCGCCCATCGTGAACGAGGGCCGTACGACGACGGGATAACCGCCCAGCTCCTCGACTCCGTCGAGGACGTCCTGCATGGAGTGGCAGATGTACGAGCGGGCCGATTCCCCGTGCCCCGTGCGGGCGCGGACGGCCTCGACGACCTCCTTGAACTGGTCCCGGTCCTCGCCCTTGTTGATGGCCTCGACGTTGGCGCCGATCAGCTCGACCCCGTACTCGGCCAGGGTTCCGGACTCGTGCAGCGAGATCGCCGTGTTCAGGGCCGTCTGGCCGCCGAGCGTCGGCAGCAGCGCGTCCGGGCGCTCCTTCGCGATGATCTTCTCCACGAACTCCGGGGTGATCGGCTCGACGTACGTCGCGTCCGCGATCTCCGGGTCCGTCATGATCGTCGCCGGGTTGGAGTTGACGAGGATCACCCGCAGACCCTCCGACTTCAGCACCCGGCAGGCCTGCGTACCGGAGTAGTCGAACTCGGCCGCCTGGCCGATCACGATCGGGCCGGAGCCGATCACCAGAACGGACTCGATGTCGGTGCGCTTAGGCACGCCGGTCCTCCATGTGCGCCTTGGTGCTGTGCTGTTCGTTTCCGCTGTGCCCGCCGTCCGCCGCACCGCTCATGAGGGCGGTGAAGCGGTCGAAGAGGTAAGCGGCGTCGTGCGGACCGGCCGCCGCCTCGGGGTGGTACTGGACGCTGAAGGCGGGCCGGTCCAGAAGCCGCAGCCCTTCGACCACGCCGTCGTTGAGGCAGACGTGGGAGACCTCCGCGCGTCCGTACGGGGTCTCGCTGACGGTGTCCAGCGGCGCGTCGACCGCGAACCCGTGGTTGTGCGCGGTCACTTCGACCTTGCCGGTCATGCGGTCCTGCACGGGCTGGTTGACGCCGCGGTGGCCGTACTTGAGCTTGAAGGTTCCGAAACCGAGGGCCCGCCCGAGGATCTGGTTGCCGAAGCAGATGCCGAACAGGGGCGTCCCGCGCTCCAGCACCGCGCGCATCAGTGCCACTGGGTGTCCGGCCGAGGCGGGGTCGCCGGGCCCGTTGGAGAAGAACACCCCGTCCGGGCGGACCGCGTAGACGTCCTCGACGCTCGCGTCGGCCGGCAGCACGTGCACCTCTATCCCGCGCTCGGCCATCCGCTGCGGCGTCATGCCCTTGATGCCGAGGTCGACGGCGGCGACGGTGAAGCGCCTGGTGCCGTGCGCGGGCACCACGTACGGCTCCCGCGTGGCCACTTCGCCGCACAGGTCGGCGCCCTTCATCGCGGGCGCGGAGCGCACCCGCTCCAGCAGTGCCGCCCCACCCGCCGAGGCCGCGTCCCCGGAGAAGATCCCGGCGCGCATCGCGCCGCGCTCACGCAGATGCCGGGTGAGCGCGCGCGTGTCCACGCCGCTGATCCCGACGACGCCCTGAGCGGCGAGCTCCTCGTCGAGGCTGCGCACTGAGCGCCAGTTCGAGGGCCTGCGGGCCGGGTCGCGCACGACGTAGCCGGCGACCCAGATCCGTGCGGACTCCGGATCCTCGTCGTTGACTCCCGTGTTGCCGATGTGCGGGGCGGTCATCACCACCACCTGACGGTGGTAGGAGGGGTCGGTCAGCGTCTCCTGGTATCCGGTCATGCCGGTGTTGAAGACGGCTTCCCCGAAGGTCTCCCCCACCGCTCCGTACGCGCGTCCGCGGAAGCTGCGGCCGTCCTCCAGCACGAGTACGGCGGAACTCCCGGCCGTCCGGTCGGTGCTCGTCATCATGTGTCCCTCTCCGGGGTTACTGCAGTGTGGTGCCTCCCGGCGACGCCGCTGTCGCCGGACGCCATTGCGCTGATGCGGTCCGCCCAGGCCCTGTGCCCGGCGGCGGTGTCGAAGCGGAAGCCGGAGTCGAGGCGGCGGTCGCCGAGCTGCCAGGTGATCACCAGCAGGCCCCCTTCGGTGAGGACCTTGCCCGCGATGCCCTTGTCGAGGCGGGCGCCGCGCAACCGCCCGGCCGGGATGAAGAAGTCCCGCGCCCCCGGCCGCACGACGTGGAGGCCCTGCGCCGTCAGCGCGAGCTCGGCACGGCTTCGCGTGCCCAGGCCGTGAGCGACGATGCGATCCAGCCACTGCCCGGCCGTGGTGGAACCGTGGTAGCGGCCGGCCGCATGAAGCAGCGTCTCTCCGGCCTCCTCGGGAGCGGGTGGGGACTCGGGCTCCGGCAGGTCGCCCTGGAGGGTGCCGCGCCACTTCCAGCCCTGCCGCATCAGCCAGTACAGCAGCGCCACGAAGAGTGCCAGCCCGACGACCCAGCCGATGCGGGCCGCCCAGTCCGTGACCTCCTGCGACCTGGGTTCGGCCGCCGCCCCGGCGGCCAGCGAAGCGAGAGATTGTGCGATCACGCCAGTTTCCCGTCGACGAGTGTTGCCCGTCCCCGCAGCCAGGTGTGCGTCACACGTCCCGGCAGTTCCCGGCCCTCGTAGGGGGTGTTGCGGCTCCGGGAGGCGAAGCCGGTGGGGTCCACCGCTCCACGGTAGTCCGGGTCGATGAGCAGCAGGTTCGCGGGTTCTCCGGCGGCGACGGGACGGCCCTGGCCGCTGAGGCGGCCGATCGCGGCCGGGCGGTGCGACATCCGTTCGGCGATGCCCGCCCAGTCCAGCAGACCGGTCTCGACCATCGTGTGCTGGAGCACGGACAGCGCCGTCTCCAGGCCGAGCATCCCCATGGCGGCCGCGCCCCACTCGCAGTCCTTGTCCTCGTGCGGGTGGGGGGCGTGGTCGGTGGCGACGCAGTCGATGGTGCCGTCCGCGAGCGCCTCACGCAGCGCACGCACGTCGGTCTCGGTGCGCAGCGGCGGGTTGACCTTGTAGACGGGGTCGTAGGAGCGCACCAGCTCGTCGGTGAGCAGCAGATGGTGCGGGGTGACCTCGGCCGTGACCTGCCAGCCCTTGGACTTGGCCCAGCGCACCAGTTCGACCGAGCCGGCCGTGGAGAGGTGGCAGATGTGCAGGCGCGACCCGACGTGGGCGGCGAGGAGCACGTCCCTCGCGATGACCGACTCCTCCGCGACGGCGGGCCAGCCGCCCAGGCCGAGTTCGGCGGAGACGGTGCCCTCGTTCATCTGGGCGCCCTCCGTGAGCCGCGGCTCCTGCGCGTGCTGGGCGACGACGCCGTCGAACGCCTTCACGTACTCCAGCGCCCGCCGCATGATCACGGCGTCGTCGACACACTTGCCGTCGTCGGAGAAGACCCGCACGCCCGCCGCGGAGTCGTGCATGGCTCCCAGTTCGGCGAGTTTCTTGCCCTCCAGGCCGACGGTGACCGCGCCGACGGGCTGCACGTCGCAGTAGCCGGACTCGCGGCCCAGGCGCCACACCTGCTCGACGACGCCGGCGGTATCCGCGACGGGGAAGGTGTTGGCCATGGCGTGCACGGCGGTGTAACCGCCCTTGGCGGCGGCCCTGGTGCCGGTGTGCACGGTCTCGGAGTCCTCGCGGCCCGGTTCGCGCAGATGTGTGTGCAGATCGACGAGGCCCGGCAGCAGAATGCGACCCCCGGCGTCGATCACCTCCGCACCCGCGGCGTCGATTCCGCTGCCGGTCTCCGCGATCTTCTCCCCGTCGATCAGGACGTCCTGGGGCTCGCCGCCGAGTACGCGGGCGCCGCGGAGAAGCGTGCGGGCGGTGGTGCTGTTCTTGCCTGCCATGGTCACTCGTTCTCCTCGGTGCGGGCGGCTTCCGTGCGGACGGCGTCCGTGTGGGCTTCCGGGTGGGCGGCGGAGGGGCCGGAGACGGCGGGTTCGGATCCGCCGAGCAGCAGGTAGAGCACCGCCATCCGGATGCTGACGCCGTTCTTGACCTGCTCGACGGCGGTGCACCGAGGCGAGTCGGCGACCTCCGCGGTGATCTCCATCCCGCGGTTCATGGGACCGGGGTGCATCACGACGGAGTGCTCCGGCATGCGGGCCATGCGCTGCCCGTCCAGCCCGTAGCGGCGTGCGTACTCGCGCTCGGTCGGGAAGAAGGCCGCGTTCATGCGCTCCCGCTGGACGCGCAGCATCATCACCGCGTCGGACTTGGCGATGACGGAGTCGAGGTCGTAACTCACCTCGCAGGGCCAGCTGTTCACGCCGACGGGGACGAGCGTGGGCGGCGCCACGAGCGTGACCTCGGCGCCGAGCGTGCTGAGCAGATGGACGTTGGAGCGCGCCACGCGGCTGTGCAGGACGTCGCCGACGATCGTGATGCGACGCCCCGACAGGTCGCCCTCACCGCCGGCGAGGCGCCGGCGCATCGTGAAGGCGTCCAGCAGGGCCTGCGTGGGGTGCTCGTGGGTGCCGTCCCCGGCGTTGACGACGGAGCCGCCGATCCAGCCGGAGGTGGCGAGGCGGTGCGGCGCCCCGGAGCCGTGGTGCCGGATGACGACGGCGTCGGCGCCCATGGCCTCCAGCGTCAGTGCGGTGTCCTTGAGCGACTCGCCCTTGGAGACGGACGAACCCTTCGCGGAGAAGTTGATGACGTCGGCCGAGAGGCGCTTGGCTGCGGCCTCGAAGGAGATCCGGGTGCGCGTCGAGTCCTCGAAGAAGAGATTCACGACGGTGCGGCCGCGGAGTGTCGGCAGCTTCTTGATCGGCCTGTCGGCGACGCGGGCCATCTCCTCGGCGGTGTCGAGGACGAGCACGGCGTCGTCGCGGGTGAGATCGGCGGCCGAGATGAGGTGACGCTTCATCTGTTGCCTTCCGTGGGTCAGTTGTCCGCGGGCGTGACGGACGGGCAGGGGTCGGTGGGGAGGGCGTGGGACGCCGGCCGGACCGGGGCGGGCGGCGGTGTGCCGCCGCGCCGTGCCGGGGCGTCGCTCGGCGGGTTCGGGGGCCGGCGGCGGGCGGCGCGAGGGACACGTCGTGGCCGGCCGGACGGTCGTGCGGTGCACCGAGGGCTCGTGCTCGTCCGGGGCGCTAGCGCTCCGCCTGCTGTGCGGGCCGGGCTCCGCCGCCGTGCGGCCGTTCACCGCCGGGCGCCGACCCGAGGAGCACCCCGTCGCGGCCGTCCTCCTCCGTGAGCTGGACCCTGACCGTCTCGCGCAGCGAGGTGGGCAGGTTCTTCCCCACGTAGTCGGCACGGATGGGCAGTTCGCGGTGGCCGCGGTCGACGAGCACGGCGAGCTGGACCGCCCGGGGCCGTCCGATGTCGCCGAGTGCGTCCAGGGCGGCACGGATGGTGCGCCCGGAGAAGAGGACGTCGTCGACCAGGACGACCAGGCGCCCGTCGACCCCGTCGGGCGGGATGTCCGTGTGCGCCAGCGCGCGGGCGGGACCGAGTCTGAGGTCGTCGCGGTACATGGTGATGTCCAGCGCCCCGTGCGGAACCGGGCTGCCGGTGATTTCCGCGAGCTTCGCCGCCAGGCGCCGTGCCAGGAAGACGCCGCGGGTGGGAATGCCGAGAAGCACCACGTCGTCGGCGCCCTTGGCGCGTTCGACGATCTCGTGTGCGATGCGGGTGAGGACGCGCGCGATGTCCGGCGCCTCGAGTACGGGGCGGCCCGCGGCCGTGCCCCTGCTGCCGTCGTCCGTACGGCTGTCCATACGAAAGGGACCTCCTTCCCCGCCTCACGGGACGGGCCTTAAAGGACGTCTGAACTGTCAGCGCAACGGTACCAGGGGGCCGGAGTCCGTCCGGATGGGGGCCGAATTCGCTCGGAAGAGTGTTCGGTATCGGAGCGAAGCCTTCAATTCCGCTCTACCTCGCAAAGCTGATCGCCGTTCGGCTTGACGGCAGACATTACGCTGCGTAACCTCACAGTGAGTTACCACTTTCTCGTCCGCGGGGAGCGATATGTCCAGCGAATACGCCAAGCAGCTCGGAGCGAAGCTCCGGGCCATCCGCACCCAGCAGGGACTCTCCCTCCACGGGGTCGAGGAGAAGTCCCAGGGCCGCTGGAAGGCGGTCGTGGTCGGTTCCTACGAGCGGGGGGACCGCGCCGTCACCGTCCAGCGCCTCGCCGAGCTCGCCGACTTCTACGGCGTGCCCGTCCAGGAGCTGCTGCCGGGCACCACCCCGGGCGGCGCCGCAGAGCCGCCGCCGAAGCTCGTGCTCGACCTGGAGCGCCTGGCACACGTGCCGGCGGAGAAGGCGGGCCCCCTCCAGCGGTACGCGGCCACGATCCAGTCCCAGCGCGGTGACTACAACGGCAAGGTCCTCTCCATCCGCCAGGACGACCTGCGCACCCTCGCCGTCATCTACGACCAGTCCCCCTCCGTGCTGACGGAGCAGCTCATCAGCTGGGGCGTCCTCGACGCGGACGCCCGCCGCGCGGTGGCCCACGAGGACGCCTGACGGCCTGACCGGCGGCTTCCGCCGGCTCCGCCGAAACGTGCCGCCGCCGGTGGTGCCTCCCTTCGGGGAGGCCCACCGGCGGCGGTTTCACTTTGCTGTCCCACCGCCCGCTACGCCCTCGGAGTCGTGAGCACATCACCACGGAAAGTGACCAACTGCTCCGGCCCAGGCCTCCGTTCACACGAACGGGGGAACGCGCCGAAACAAACTCAAATAAGCCTGCGCCGCAGGGGGCGGCCTCCTCGCGCTGCGAGCGCAAATGGCGGGTCCGGCCGAGGCGGCGAAGCGCGTCTGTGCGGAAACGAGATGCGCGACAGGGGGTGCGGAACGGGGGCCGCAGAAGCGGCCCCCGTCAGCGGCGGAGCGTCGGCTTGAGGTCCTGCAGCCGGCCGAGCAGCCCGTTGATGAAGGGCGGTGACTCGTCAGTGGAGAACTCCCGGGCGATGTCCAGCGCTTCGTCTATGACGACCGCTTCGGGAACCTCTTCCGACCAGATCAGTTCGTAGGCCGACAGCCGCAGGATGCAGCGGTCCACCGCCGGCATACGGTCAAGCGTCCAGCCCACCGAGTAGGTGGAGATCAGCTCGTCGATGCGCTCGGCGTTCGCCGCATAGCCCTCGACGAGCTGCATCGTGTACTCGCTGACGGGCGGCTGCCGCTCGTCGGTCCCGGCATGCCGGATCCAGTCCTGCATGACGGCCGTGGGGGCACTCCCCCGCTGGTCCGCCTCGAAGATGATCTGGAAGGCCCGTTTACGGGCCTTGTTACGGGCTGCCACGGTTAGCTGTTCACCCGGCCGAGGTATTCGCCGGACCGGGTGTCGACCTTGATCTTCTCCCCCGTGGTGATGAACAGCGGCACACCGACCTCGTAACCGGTCTCCAGGCGCGCGGGCTTGGAGCCGCCGGTGGAGCGGTCGCCCTGGACACCCGGCTCGGTGTGCTCGATGACCAGCTCGACCGCGGCGGGCAGTTCGACGAACAGTGCCTCGCCCTGGTACATCGCGACCGTGGCCTCGAAGCCCTCCATCAGATAGTTGGCGGTGTCGCCGACGATCTCGGGGGTGATGTGGATCTGGTCGTAGGTCTCCATGTCCATGAAGACGAAGTACTCGCCGTCCTTGTACGAGAACTGCATTCCGCGTCGGTCCACGGTGGCCGTATCGACCTTGGTGCCCGCGTTGAACGTCTTGTCGACGGTCTTGCCGGACATGACGTTCTTCAGCTTCGTACGGACAAAGGCGGGCCCCTTGCCGGGCTTGACGTGCTGGAACTCGACGACGGACCAGAGCTGGCCGCCTTCGAGCTTGAGCACCATGCCGTTCTTGAGGTCGTTCGTGGATGCCACGGTTGCGGAATCTCCTGAGACTGCTGCTGCGGAGACCAGAGGGCTGCCCGGCTCCGTCGCCCCGTCAGGAACTAGAGGGCGAGCAGCTCTTTGGTCGTGATGGTGAGTAGCTCGGGTCCGCCGTCCGCAGCGGGGCGGACGACGAGCGTGTCATCGATCCGGACACCGCCCTGGCCCGGAATGTGGACCCCGGGCTCAATGGTGACCGGCACACAAGCGTCCAGTTTACCCATGGCCCCAGGTGACAGCCGAGGGTCCTCACCGATTTCCAGTCCCACCCCGTGGCCCGTCGCCGGACCGAGCGCCTCGGCGTGGCCGGCGCCCCTCAGTACCTGGCGCGTGGCCCGGTCGACGTCACTGCAGGCCATGCCGGGCGTCAGCGCCTCCCGTCCGGCCCGCTGGGCGGCGAAGACGAGGTCGTACAGCTCGACCTGCCAGTCCTCCGGAGCGGTGCCGATCACGAACGTTCGGCCGATCTGGCACCGGTAGCCGTGGTACTGGGCGCCCAGTCGCACGGAGAGGAAATCGCCCTCCTCGACCCGCCGGTCGGTGGGACGGTGCCTGGCGAGGCCCGCGTTCCGGCCGGTCGCCACGCAGGTGGGGAAGGCGGAGCCCTCAGCACCGTGGTCGATGAGCCTGCGCTCCAGTTCGAGGGCGAGGTGCCGCTCGGTGCGTCCGACGAGGATCGACTCCAGCAGTTCACCGAGCGCCTGGTCGGTGATCTCGGCCGCGATGCGCAGCGCGGCGATCTCCTCGTCGTCCTTGATGACGCGCTGGGCCTCGACGGGGCTGTCGAGTGCGGCCAGGCGGAGCCCTGCCGCGACGGATGCCATGGCCCGGTGCCTGGCCACCGTCAGATGGTGCTCCTCGACGGCGAGAAGCCGTGCGCCCGCCGTTGCGGCCAGGTCGGCTGCGGCCACCGCCGTGTCCCCCTCCGGGTTGGAGAGGCGGCCGGTGCGCAGTTCGTCGTCGTGGTGGCTGCCGGACTCGTGCTGAGGGGTGTCGTCGCAGGAGGGGCCCAGCAGCGTGTCGATGCCGTCCGGGCCGATCAGCAGCGCGGCTCCCTGCGGCGGACGGCCGGTCAGATAGCGGATGTTGGCCGGCCGGGTGACCAGCACCGCGTCGGGAGGGCCGTCCTTCGCCGCGGTCGCGGCGCAGCGCTCGCGGAGCAGGGCACGGCGAGCCACATGGACTTCGGACATGGTTCCGAGCCTACGGAGGGCCCAGGGCGGCGGCAGTCCGTGCGGGGCCGTGCGAGCGACATCGCGTGCCGCACGGGGAGGACGGCCGCGCCACGGGCAGGTGCCGTACGGGCCGGCCCCTCCGCCGGTCCGGCGTCACCAGCGCGGCGGGCTTGCCAGGCTGCGGGCCACCACGTCGTCGAGCATCCGGGCCGTGGTTGCGACGTCCTGCCGGGAGTTGTCGATGATGGGCAGGCCCGAGCCGTACCAGCCCGCCATCCGGCCGTGGATCTGTGCGACCTCTTCGTCGCTGAGCCTGCGGTTGCCGCTGCGGGCGGCGTTGCGCTCCAGCACGATCTCCAGCCCGGGCAGCAGCACGACGGGGATCAGGCCGGGCCCCACGTGGCGTTTCCAGCCGCCCAGCCCGACGACGGGACGGTCGGGGAAGACGGCGTCGTCGAGGATGCAGGAGATGCCGTTTGCGAGGAAGTTGCGGGCGGCGAAGCCGCAGGTGCGGCGCGCCAGCCGGTACTGGGCCTCGGAGTGGTCGTTCCAGCCGCTCTGCGGGTCGGCGAAGCCCGAGCGAACCCATTCACGTACGTCGTCGAGGCTGATGTGGGACGTCGGCACGGCCCGCCGGTCGGCCCAGTAGCGGGCCACGGTGGTCTTGCCCGCACCGGCCGGGCCGATGAGCAGTACGGCCACGGCCGCCCGCGTCGCGTCGAGCTGTGCCGGGTCGGCGTCCGGTGTGGGGATCTCCACGGGAGCACCGCGGGAGAGCAGCAGGTGTCCGGTGGACTCGGTGGGGTGGACGTCGGGGTCACCGTGGTGCACCTGACCGGGCGGCCGTGCCGGAGCTGTGGGCACCGGTGGCGGCGCGGGCGCCGGGGGCCGGGCCGGGGGCGGCGGGCCCCCCGCCGGCGGCTGCGCGGGCGGTCGCGCCGGCGGCTGGAGAGGGGGCTGCGGAGGCTGGGAGTGTGCACCCGGCCAGGCCGGCTGCGGCACCGCTCTTCCGGGGCCCGGGGCGGGAGCGGGGGGCGGAGGAGGAGGCACCTGACCGTCGGAGTGCCCGTTGTACGGGGGACGCGTTTCCTGATGTCGGCCCGGAGCCGACTCCGGAGGTGGCACGGGTTGTTGCGCCCCGTACTGCTGCATCCGCTCCCCAACTCCGCTCGGGTCCGCAGGCACTGCCCCCGCAGCGCCATGATTGTGTGACAGTACCGGAAGGTACCGCCCAGGTCGTTCCTGTTGGAACGCCGGAGGACAACGGCAAGTGCCCGGTATCCGCTGCCGGCGCGGGTGCCTGCCCGCGCCCCGCCCCGGGACGCGGTCGCTACGCGGCGATCTCCGCGTGCGCGGCGAGCAGCATCGCCGGGTCGGGCCCCTCCAGCACCGAGGGTTTGGCCAGCCCGTCGAGCACGATGAAGCGCAGCATGTCGCCGCGGGACTTCTTGTCGACGCGCATCGTCTCCAGCAGCTTCGGCCACTGGTCACCGCGGTATGTGACGGGCAGGCCCACCGACTCCAGTACGGCGCGGTGCCGTTCGGCGGTGGCCTCGTCCAACCGCCCGGCGATGCGGCCCAGTTCGGCCGCGAAAACCATGCCGACGGAGACGGCGGCGCCGTGGCGCCACTCGTACCGCTCGTTCTTCTCGATGGCGTGGGCGAGCGTGTGCCCGTAGTTGAGGATCTCCCGCAGCCCGGTCTCCTTCAGGTCGGCGGAGACGACCTCCGCCTTGACCCTGATGGAGCGCTCGATCAGCTCGGCGGTGTGCGGGCCCTCGGGGCTGCGCGCGGCGGCCGGGTCGGCCTCGATCAGGTCCAGGATGACCGGATCGGCGATGAAGCCCGCCTTGATGACCTCCGCGAGGCCGCCCACGTAGTCGTGCACGCCCAGCGACTCCAGTGCGGCCAGGTCGCACAGCACCCCGGCCGGCGGGTGGAAGGCGCCCACGAGGTTCTTGCCCTCTGCGGTGTTGATGCCGGTCTTGCCGCCGACGGCGGCGTCCACCATGCCCAGGACGGTCGTCGGCACGGCGATCCAGCGCACCCCCCGCAGCCAGGTCGCGGCGACGAATCCCGCGACGTCGGTCGTGGCGCCTCCGCCGACGCCGACGATGACGTCGCTGCGGGTGAAGCCGGTCTGGCCCAGCGCCTTCCAGCAGTAGGCGGCGACCTCGGCGGTCTTGGACTCCTCGGCGTTCGGGAGCTGGACGGCGATCGCCTCGTAACCCTGCTCCGCGAGATCCTCGCGGAGCACCTCGCCGGTCTCGGCGAGTGCCTCGGGGTGGAGAACGGCGACGCGCTTGGCGGCCTTGCCGATGAGCCCGGGGAGCTCCCCGAGCAGCCGGCGGCCGATGAGCACGTCGTAGGGAGTGGTGCCGGGGTCTCCGCCGACGGTGATGCGGGTGTGGGCGTCCGGCCCGTCCGATGCCGTGGGGGCAGGGGTCTGGCTGGTCACTTCTGCTTCAGCTCCAGGACGTCGAGGATTTCGCCGGCGACCTCGTCGGGCGTGCGGTTCTCAGTGCTGACGACGGCCCTGGCAACCTCCGTGTAGAGGGGGCGGCGTGCGTCCATCAGCTCCCGCCACTGCTTGCGCGGGTTCATCATCAGCAGCGGGCGCGGTGCGTCGAGCCCGACCCGCTTGACGGCTTCCGCGACGTCCATGTCGAGGAAGACGACGGGGGTGCCCGCCAGCAGCTTCCTGGTCTCCTGGGCGAGGACGGCGCCGCCGCCCAGCGCGAGGATTCCGGTGTGCTCCGCCAGCGCCGTGCGCACGGCCTCGCGTTCCAGCGCGCGGAAGTGCGGTTCGCCCTCGTCGAGAAAGATCTCGGAGATCGGCTTGCCAGCGGCCTCGACGATGTCGTGGTCGGTGTCCCGGCAGCCCACGCCCAGCCGCTGCGCCAGGAGTTCGCCGACGGTCGACTTTCCCACGCCCATCGGGCCGACGAGGATGACGAGGGGCCCGCTCACTTGATCTCCAGGCTGTCGAGGAAGCCGTTCACGTTGCGGCGGGTCTCGGTGACGCTGTCGCCGCCGAACTTCTCGGCCACCGCGTCCGCCAGCACGAGCGCCACCATCGCCTCGGCCACGATCCCCGCGGCCGGCACGGCACACACGTCGGAGCGCTGGTGGTGTGCGCGGGTCTCCTCGCCGGTCTGCACATCGACGGTGGCCAGTGCGCGCGGCACCGTCGCGATGGGCTTCATCGCGGCCCGTACCCGCAGGAGTTCACCGGTGGAGAGCCCGCCCTCGGTGCCGCCGGACCGGCCGGAGCTGCGGCGGATGCCCTCGTCCGTGGAGACGATCTCATCGTGGGCCCTGGAGCCCGGCACCCGTGCCAGCCCGAAGCCGTCGCCCAGCCCGACGCCCTTGATCGCCTGGATGCCCATGAGGGCTCCGGCGAGCCTGGAGTCCAGCCGCCGGTCCCAGTGGACGTGCGAGCCCAGCCCGACCGGAACGCCGTGCGCGGCCACTTCGACCACGCCGCCGAGGGTGTCCCCGTCCTGGTGCGCCTGGTCGATCTCCGCGACCATCGCCTTGCTCGCGTCCGCGTCGAGGCAGCGCACCGGGTCGGCGTCCAGCCGCTCCACGTCGCCGGGCTTCGGGACGAGGCCGTAGGGGGCCTTGGCGGCGCCGAGTTCGACCACGTGGGAGACGATCTCGATCCCGGTGGTCTCCTTCAGGTACGAGCGGGCGACGGTTCCCAGGGCCACACGCGCCGCCGTCTCCCGCGCGGAGGCCCGCTCCAGTACGGGGCGCGCCTCGTCGAAGCCGTACTTCTGCATGCCCGCGAGGTCGGCGTGGCCGGGCCGGGGACGGGTGAGGGGGGCATTGCGGGCCAGGCCGGCCAGCTCCTCCGGGTCGACCGGGTCGGCGGCCATGACCTGCTCCCACTTGGGCCACTCCGTGTTGCCCACCATGATCGCGACGGGCGAGCCGAGGGTGAGGCCGTGCCGCACGCCGCCGATGAAGGTGATCTCGTCCCGCTCGAACTTCATCCGCGCCCCGCGCCCGTAACCGAGACGCCGCCGTGCCAGCTCGTCGGCCACCATCTCAGTGGTGACGGGCACGCCGGAGGGCAGCCCTTCCAGCGTCGCCACCAGTGCGGGGCCGTGCGACTCCCCAGCGGTCAGCCAGCGCAACCTGCTCAACGGTGCTCCTCGATCTCGCGCCTGGGCGCCTCTTGCGGTACGTGTTCGGCTCTGGCTCCGATCTTCCCACGTGCGCGGCCCGGAGCCCGCCCCGGTCCACTGGCCGGACGGCGCGCCGGGGCCCGCCCGGCGCGTTGTTCTCCACGCGCTGCTGTGCTTCCTCGGGGCGGGCGGGCGCGGCGGTCAGACGGTGCGCGCGTGCAGCGCCGCCTCGCCGGCTGCGCGCATGGCTTCGAGCGGCGCGGGAGCATGCCCCGTCATGAGCTCGACCTGGAGCACGGCCTGGTGCACGAGCAGGTCGAGCCCGGAGACGACGGTGCCTCCTTGTGCGGACCACTGAGCCGCAAGCCGCGTGGGCCACGGGTCGTAGAGGACGTCGAAGAGGGTGCCCGGTTCCGCGGGCACGTGCGCGGAGAGCACATCGGTGGCCCCCGCCGGGGTGGTGGCGATCACCAGGGGTGCGCCGAGCGCCTCCGCGGCGTCGGCCCACTCGGCAGTGCGCAGGTTCAGCCCGAGACGGTCGCCCCAGGCGCGCATCTCACGGGCGCGCGCGTCGCTGCGCACGTACGCCGTGACCACGCCGTCGCAGATCTGGGAGAGGGCGGCCAGCGCGGAGGACGCGGTGGCACCCGCGCCGAGGACGGCCGCGTGCTCCACGCCCATGATTCCGCGCTCCTGCAGGGCGGCCACCATGCCGGGGATGTCGGTGTTGTCGCCGATGCGCCTGCGGCCCCTGAAGACAACGGTGTTGACGGCCTCGACGGACTCCGCGGTGGGGCTGACGTCGTCCAGATGCGGGATCACGGCCCGCTTGAGCGGCATCGTCAGCGAAAGGCCCGCCCACTGCTCGTCGGTGGCGCCGAGGAAGGAGGCGATGTCCTCCTCCCCCACCTCGTACCGCTCGTACGTCCAGTCCTCCAGGCCGAGTTCCGCGTACGCGGCGCTGTGCAGCACCGGCGAGAGGGAGTGGGCCACGGGTGAGCCGAGGACGGCGGCGCGCCGTACGGACGGCGAAGCCGCGGGAGCCGGCCGTACGGGGTGGTGCCGGTCCATCAGCCGCCGCTCTCCTTCTTCTTGCGCTGCTCCCTGTTGAAGTCCTGGACGTTGCGGTCGTGTTCGGCCTTGCTCTCGGTGAAGCGGGTGTCACCGGGCTTGACCGTGACGAAGTAGATCCAGTTGCCCTTGGTCGGGTTCAGGGCTGCTTCGATGGCCTGGTGGCCGGGGTTGTCGATCGGGCCGGGCGGCAGACCGCGGTTGAGATAGGTGTTGTAGGGCGACTTCAGCCTGGTGTCCTCGACCGAAGTGTCCAGCGAGGAGCGGCCCTTGGCGTAATTGATGGTGGAGTCGAACTGGAGAAGTATGTTCTTGCCCAGCCTGTTGTAGATGACGCGGGAGACCTTGCCGAACTCGCTGTCCTGCTGCGCCTCTGCCTGGATGAGCGACGCTATGGTGACGATCTCCTCCGGGGTCTTGCCGGCCTTCTTCGCCTCGCCTGCCAGATCGACCTTGGCGTGCTCGGCCTTGGCGCGTTTGACCATGTCCCGCAGCACCTCGAGCGGATCGCTGTTCTCACCGACGCTGTAGCGCGACGGGAAGAGGAAGCCCTCCGGGTTGCCCTTGGCGAAGGCAGGAAGCCCCAGATCGGTTGAGTCGGCCTTCTTGGCCACCTTCTCCGTGGTGCCTTCGGCCTTGCCGAGCTTCTTGTCGATCAGTTCGTAGATCTTCTTCGCCCGCAGCCCCTCGGAGATGATCAGTGCGTTCTGACTGGCCGGGTCGAGCATCAGCTTCACCGCTGCGGCGCCGGACATCTTCTTGCGGAGGCTGTATGTGCCGGGCTGGATCCCGCTCGCCTTCTTCTCCGCCTGCGCCGCCTCGACGAACGCACCGGCGCTCTTGACGACTCCGGCCTTCTGCAGCTCGTTCCCCATGTCGGCGATGGAGGCGCCGTCCGGGATCCTCACCTGGGCCTGGCCCGAACCCTTGCCCGGGTAGTCGGGGGCCGGAGCGAGGTAGGTCTGGTAGAGGTCGTACCCGAAGTAGGCGGCGGTGCCGAGGCCTCCCGCGAGGAGCACCGAGACCGCCAGGCACGCGCAGCCGCTGCGGCGCTTGGTCTCGCCGCTGCCGTTGCGGCGGCCGGACCGCTTGCCTTCGTCGAGGTCGTCGTCCTCGTCGTCGCGGTCCGAGAAGAACGCGTGCTCGCCCTGGTCGGGGCCCGGATCCCAGCCGGTCTCCGGGTCGGCGTCGTGACGGGCGGGAGGCGGTGCGTCGAATCCTTCCCGGCCC
Organism: Streptomyces sp. WMMB 322; assembly: GCF_900090145.1. Lineage (GTDB taxonomy): Bacteria > Actinomycetota > Actinomycetes > Streptomycetales > Streptomycetaceae > Streptomyces. Next base: position 89,788 of record NZ_FMHI01000012.1, on the reverse strand, counting down.
GGCTGCGCGTACGGGCCGGAGTAGCCCTGGCCCTGCTGCGGGTGGTGCTGCTGCGGGTGGTGCTGCTGCGGGGGGTGCTGCTGAGGCTGGTGCTGCTGCGGGAAGCCCTGCTGACCCGCGTAGTAGCCGGGCTGCTCGCCGGTGTTGTACGGGTCCTGGACGGTCGGCATCCCGTGCGGGTCCGTCGCCCCCGGACCGTAGCCGGAATCGTAGGACTGTCCCGCTCCGGCTGTCTCGTAGCCGCCGTGGCCGTAGTACTGCTGCTGCTGTTGCCCGTAGTAGCCCTGCTGCTGCGGCACTTGATGCTGACCGGTGCCGTACGGGTCGGCGTACTGACCGGCATAGGGGTCGCCGTCGCCCTCGTAGGCGCCGTCTCTGCCACCGTCCCACCCCTTGTCTCCGAAGAGAGGGTCATCGGGATGCCACGATGGGAGGCTCTGCCCCCGGCCATACTCAGTCATCGATCCCCTAGATCCGCCGGACGGCAGTCGTCTGCCGTACGCAATTCGGGCAGTGCACCCACGGCACCCGGGGTGGGCCGACCCCCTCGGCGGTTGCGCGTGTCGCGGGAACGTTACCGTATCGCGATCAGACAACCACTTCGACGCATTCGCCGGGTGGACTGCCCGAGATCCGTTCAGTCTCCAGGGCGTTCTGCAGGATGACCACCGCCGCAGCCTGGTCGATGCGGGAGCGGCCCTTCTTGGAGTTCACGCCGGACGCACGCATGCCGTGTGCAGCCGTGACTGTACTCATACGCTCGTCCACCAGCCGAACCGGCACCGGTGTGATCTTCCTCGCCAGCTCCTCGGCGAACGCACGGACCTTGGCCGCGGCCGGCCCCTCGCCCCCGTTGAGGGAACGCGGCAGGCCGGCCACGACCTCGATCGGTTCGTACTCCTCGACCAGCGCCGCCAGCCTCCGCCACGCAGCGGGCAGATCGCGCCCCGGCACCGTCTCGACCGGCGTCGCGAGCAGTCCGTCCGGATCGCTGCCGGCGACGCCGATGCGGGCATCACCCACGTCGACGGCGAGACGGCGCCCTCGGCGCATCAGGCGCTGCCGCTGTCTGTGACGAGCCGCTCGACGGCGGCGATCGCGTCCTCCACCGCCTCCGGGTTCTGCCCGCCGCCCTGGGCGACGTCCGGCTTCCCACCGCCTCCGCCGCCGAGTGCCTTGGCGGCGGCGCGCACCAGGTCACCGGCCCTCAGACCGCGGTCCCGGGCGGCGTCGTTCGTCGCGATCACGGTCAGCGGGCGGCCACCTGTGACGGCGAACAGAGCGACGACGGCGGGACGCGAACCCGGGATGCGCTGACGGACGTCGAGCACGAGAGTGCGCAGGTCCTCCTGGGCGGTGCCGTCCGGGACACGTGCGGCGGCGAGCGCCACGCCCCGTACGTCCGTGGCGCCTTCGGCGATGCCGGCGGCGGCCTGGAGGACCTTTTCCGCGCGGAAGCGCTCGATCTCCTTCTCGGCGTCCTTCAGCCGGGTCACCATCGAGGAGATCCGCTCCGGCAGCTCCTCGGGACGGCCCTTGACCAGGTCCGTGAGCTGGGAGACGACCGTGTGCTCACGGGCGAGGAACTTGTATGCGTCGACGCCGACGAGCGCCTCCACACGCCGCACCCCGGAGCCGATGGAGGACTCGCCCAGCAGCTTGACCAGGCCGAGCTGCGCGGTGTTGTGGACGTGGGTGCCGCCGCACAGCTCCTTGGAGAAGTCGCCGATCGTCACCACACGCACCCGCTCGCCGTACTTCTCGCCGAACTCGGCCAGCGCGCCCTGCTTCCTGGCGTCGTCGATGCCCATGTACTCGGCGGAGACGTCGAGTTCGCGGGCGAGAACCTCGTTGATCCTCTGCTCGACGTCCGTGAGGACCGTGCCGGGCACGGCCGACGGCGAGCCGAAGTCGAAGCGGAACCGGCCGGGCGAGTTCTCCGAGCCGGCCTGGGCGGCCGTCGGCCCGAGGGCGTCGCGCAGCGCCTGGTGCGTGAGGTGAGTGGCGCTGTGGGCGCGGGCGATGGAGCGGCGCCGGTCCACATCGATCTGCGCGTGCGCGGACGAGCCGACGGTCACCTCGCCGACCTGGACCACGCCCTTGTGCACGAAGACGCCGGTGACGGGTTGCTGCACGTCCCGGACCTCGATGACGGCGCCGCTCTCCAGGCGGAGGCGGCCGGTGTCGGCGAGCTGGCCGCCGCCCTCGGCGTAGAACGGAGTGCGGTCGAGGACGACTTCGACCTCGTCGCCCTCGTGGGCCGCGGGCGCCGAGACGCCGTCGACGAGGAGACCCACGACCGAGGCCTCGCCGGCCGTGTGCTTGTAGCCCGTGAAGTCGGTGGTGCCGCTCCTGTCGGCGATCTCGCGGTACGCGGAGAGGTCGGCGTGGCCCTGCTTCTTGGACCTGGCGTCGGCCTTGGCACGGTCGCGCTGCTCCTGCATCAGCCGCCGGAATCCCGACTCATCGACGGAGAGGCCCTGTTCGGCGGCCATCTCCAGCGTGAGGTCGATCGGGAAGCCCCAGGTGTCGTGGAGCAGGAACGCCTTCTCCCCCGGGAGGACCGTGCTGCCGGAGGCCTGGGTCTCGGTGACGGCGGTGTCCAGGATGTTGGTGCCGGAACGCAGGGTCTTGAGGAACGCGGCCTCCTCGGCGAGAGCGACCGTCTCGATGCGCTTGCGGTCCGTCTCCAGCTCCGGGTACTGCGGCGCCATGGCCTTGATGACGGTGTCCGTCAGCTCGGCGACCGTCGGCCCGCTCGCGCCGAGGATACGCATGTTGCGGATGGCGCGGCGCATGATGCGGCGCAGGACGTAGCCGCGGCCCTCGTTGCCGGGGGTGACGCCGTCGCCGATGAGCATGATCGCGGTACGGATGTGGTCGGCGACCACGCGCAGCGAGACGTCGGTCTTCTCCGCGTCGCCGTAGCGCACCCCGGTCAGTTCGGTGGCCTTGTCGAGCACCATGCGCGAAGTGTCGATCTCGTACATGTTGCGCACGCCCTGCAGCACCATCGCCAGGCGCTCGAAGCCGAGTCCGGTGTCGATGTTCTGGCTGGGCAGGTCGCCCAGGATCGGGTAGTCCTTGCCCTCGCCCGGCCCGCGCTCGTACTGCATGAACACCAGGTTCCACAGCTCGACGTAGCGCTCGCCGTTGACGGCGGGGCCGCCCTCGGGGCCGTACTCGGGGCCGCGGTCGTAGCTGATCTCCGAACAGGGGCCGCAGGGGCCCGGGACGCCCATGTCCCAGTAGTTCTCGTCCTTGCCGAGGCGCTGGATGCGCTCGGCGGGGACTCCGACGACGTCGCGCCAGATGCGCTCGGCCTCGTCGTCCTCCTCGTAGACGGTGATCCACAGACGCTCGGGGTCCAGACCGTAACCGCCCTTGTCCTGCGGGGTGGTCATCAGCTCCCAGGCGTACTTCGCGGCGCCCTCCTTGAAGTAGTCGCCGAAGGAGAAGTTGCCGCACATCTGGAAGAACGTGCCGTGGCGCGTGGTCTTGCCGACCTCTTCGATGTCCGGCGTGCGCACGCACTTCTGCACGCTCGTGGCACGGTCGTACGGCGCCTTGACCTCGCCGAGGAAGTACGGCTTGAAGGGGACCATGCCTGCCGGGACCAGCAGCAGCGTCGGGTCGTCCGCGATGAGCGACGCCGACGGCACGACGGTGTGCCCCCGCTCCTCGAAGAAGCGCAGCCAGCGGCGGCGGATTTCAGCCGACTCCATCAGTGGTCCTCGTTTCGGTCGTGTGGTCGGTCGGGGCCCTGCCGGTGGTGCGCCGGGCCCAGTTCTGCCCTGCGGGCCTGGGCGGGGAGCCCGCGGCCCTGGCCGGCCGGCGGTGCGGACAGCCCGAGAGCGTCGTTCAACTCGCCTTCGCGCTGGGCCATTCCGGCCCGTACGTCGAGAGCGAAGTCCTTGAGGCGGTGGCCGCCCTGGACGGCCTTGTCGGCGGCACGCACCGCGAGCGCGTCGGGCGCGAGGGAGCGCAGCTTGCGCTGGACCTTGGCGGTCGCCCACACACCGGCTGCGGCGCCGGTGGTGAACCAGAAGGCTCGGCGGAACATCTGCGGATCAGCCCTTCCCTCGTTCACGCCCGCGCCCGCCGCGCCGGGCACCCGGCAGCGTGCGGGAGACGACGACGGGCGGCGGCGTCTGCTGTGCGGAGCCCTTCGCCTTCCGGCCGAGCGCACGCCGTACGCCGTAGCCGAAGGCCGCGACCTTCACCAGCGGTCCGCCGAATGTGGTCGAGACGGTGGAGGAGAGCGCAGAGGCGTTGGAGGCGACCTCCTGGACGTCCGTCGCGATCGCGTCCACCCGGGCCAGCTGGGTCTGCGCGGAGCGCACCGTCGCGGACGCCTCTCCCAGCAGGGGGACGGCCCGTTCCGTCACACCCGTCACCAGCTTGGTGGCCGCCTTGAGCGTCTGTGCGAGCCTCACCAGCACCACGGCGAGGAACGAGACCAGAATCGCCCAGAAGACCGCCACGAGGAGGCCGGCCACTTCTCCACCGGACACGCTGCACCGCTTCCCTCGGGTCGTTCGGGGTCCGCCTCCGCTCCGGGACGCGCTCGCTCGCGGACCGCGTCCGGCACCCGCTGCGGGCAGCGGAGGCTGGTACCGAGCCTATCGCGCCCGCGAGTGCCGCTCGTACCGCATAAATGACGGCATCGGAGCAGGAGGGAGGGCGTGCTCCGCCGGCGGAGCAGGTGCGGCCGTGACGGCACAGCCCGCGACGGACGCAGCGGACAGCCCCGAAAGGGCCCGTGCGGCAAGGGCGTTGCACCAGGTCGGGGTGAACATGTGCACGCCCGGGGCGGGTTGAGGCCTCACGGGTGCGCGGCAGCCCGCCGCGCCGGCGCCGGGCGCACAGGGCCCGGCGCACGCGGCAGGCGGGCTGTGCCGTCCTGTTGCGCGCTCCGCGGGCTCAGCGACGGCGAAGGGCGCCGCACGCGCGGTCCGGGCGTGCCGCCCGGCTGTGCCGCCCCCGTCGCTCCCGCGGGCTCAGCGTGCGTAGTACTCGATGACCATCTGCTCGTCGCAAACCACAGGAATCTCCTTGCGGTTGGGCGTGCGGTCCAGGCGGAACGCGAGCGCCTCCAGGTTGACCTCGAGGTAGCGCGGAGTCTCACCGTCGGGCGCGTAGCCGCCCTCGCGTGCGACCAGGAAGGGGTGCTTGGTGCGGCTGCGCTCGCGGACGCGCACCACGTCGTCCGGCTTGAGCCGGTAGGAGGGCTTGTCGACCTTCCGGTCGTTCACGGCGATGTGCCCGTGCACGACCATCTGACGGGCCTGGTAGATCGTACGGGCCAGGCCGGAGCGGAGCACGAGCGCGTCGAGGCGCCGCTCGAGCTCGATGACGAGCGCGTCGCTGGTCTTGCCTTCCGTCTTGCGGGCGCGGTCGTAGGCGCGGACCATCTGGCGCTCGCTGATGTCGTACTGGGCACGCAGACGCTGCTTCTCCAGCAGCCGGACCTTGTAGTCACTGTTCTGCTTGCGGCCCCGGCCGTGCTCCCCCGGCGGGTAGGGCCGGTGCTCGAAGTACTTCACGGCCTTCGGGGTCAGCGCGATGCCGAGCGCACGCGACTTCTTGACCTTGGGACGCGACTGGTTCACTGAACAGACCTCCATGTAAGTTAGGTGAGGCTTACCTTAGCGGAGGAGAACGTATGTTTCGACCTGGGATTCCCCGCTCCGGCATTGACACCGGCCGGGGACAGCCGCGTCCCGTGGAAGACGCCCGGGCACCTACTGCCGCAGAGCGCGTACGAACTCTCGTGGAATCCAGCGTATCGGCCGTGCTGGACATTCCCGGAGTCCGGTCGGCGGACCCGGCGCCGTCCGGACACGGCAGCCCGGAGGCCCGCGCCGTCACGGACGACGGTGACGTGGTCCTCCTCGTCCCCGCCTCCTCGCAGGCCGCACAGGTCGCGGAACACGCAAGCGGCGACGAGCTCGTCGCGGTGATGGAAATCACCGACGTCGCCCCCGTCGCGGTCCCGCGCCGCATACGGGGCAGGGCACGGGTGGCGGGCTGGCTGACCGCGGCGCGGCCCGGTGAACGTGCCGCGCTCGCACGGCTGCTGTCCGAGCGGCACCCGGCCGGGCCACCCGCCGCCGAGATGGCGTGGGTCCTGCTGCGGCTGGAGGTCGGCGAGGCGCACATCGAGGATCTGTGGGGCTCCGACGCGGTCGAACCCGACGACTTCGCGGCGGCGGCACCGGATCCGCTGGCGCCCCACGAGGCGGAGCTGCTCCAGCACCTGGCCTCCTCGCACGACGATCAGATGCGCACCCTGTGCTCGCTCCTGGGCGACTCCGGGCCGGCCTGCGCGGCCGAGGGCGCCCGGGCGGTTCCACTGGCTCTGGACCGCTACGGGATGCGGGTGCGGTTCTGCGACCTCGAGGGGCAACCCCCTTCGGCGTGCTTCGACGCCCGGTTCGAGTTCCCGGAACCGGTCGACGAGGTCGCTGGGCTGCGGCGGGCGATGCGTCTCCTCTTCGAAGCCGCCGCACAGTAACGGGCGCCGGCGCATGCACGGGGGAAGGTGTGCGGTGGTGCGCAAACCCGGCCGGCGCCCGTCCCGTCCGGCTCAACCCTCCTGCGGCTTGCGGGACTTGTGGGCCTCCTCCGCGGCCCGTGGTTCCTCGGACGCCGGGGCGGCGCCGCGCAGCCGCTCTCGAACCCGCTCGGCCACCTCGGCGTAGCGGGCCTCGGCGCCGTAGCGCGTCGGTTCGTAGTAGCGCTTGCCGTGGATCGCGTCCGGGGCGTACTGCTGTGCCGCGATGCCGCCCGGCAGGTCGTGCGGGTACTGGTATCCCTTGCCGTGGCCGAGCTTCGCCGAGCCCTGGTAGTGGGTGTCGCGCAGATGTGCGGGGACGGGCCCTGCCGCCCCGTTCCGTACGTCGGCGAGGGCTGCGTCGACGGCGAGATACGCGGCATTCGACTTCGGGGCGAGGGCGAGTGCGACGACCGCGTGGCCCAGGGTGATGCGGGCCTCGGGAAAGCCGATCATGGCGACTGCCTGGGCCGCCGCCACCGCCGTCTGGAGCGCTGTCGGATCGGCCAGGCCGATGTCCTCGCTGGCAGAGATCATCAGGCGGCGGGCGATGAACCGGGGGTCCTCCCCCGCCTCGATCATCCGGGCCAGGTAGTGCAGCGAGGCGTCGACGTCCGAGCCGCGGATGGACTTGATCAGAGCGCTCGCGACGTCGTAGTGCTGGTCGCCGTCGCGGTCGTAGGTGACGGCCGCCCTGTCGACCGCCTCTTCCAGAGTGGCGAGAGTGACGGCCCGCTCCCCCTTGGCGAGCGCGGCGCCGGCACCCGCCTCCAGCGCGGTCAGCGCACGCCGCGCGTCGCCTCCCGCGATGCGCAGCAGATGGCTCTCCGATTCGGGCGGAAGCGTGACCGAGCCGCCGAGGCCGCGTTCCTCTTCCACCGCGCGGCGCAGCAGGGAGCGCACGTCCTCGTCGGTGAGGGCCTCCAGCGTCAGCAGGAGCGAGCGCGACAGGAGCGGGGAGATCACCGAGAAGTACGGGTTCTCGGTCGTCGCCGCGATCAGGGTGACCCAGCGGTTCTCGACGGCGGGCAGCAGGGAGTCCTGCTGGGCCTTGCTGAACCGGTGGATCTCGTCGAGGAAGAGGACGGTGTCCTTGCTGTACGCACCGGTCGAACGCCGCGCGCTCTCGATGACCGCCCGGACTTCCTTGACGCCCGCGGTGATGGCGGAGAGTTCCACGAAGCGCTTCTCCGTCGCCTGGCTGACGACGTACGCCAGGGTGGTCTTGCCGGTGCCCGGCGGGCCCCACAGCATGACCGACGAAGGCCCGGCGGGGCCACCGCCGCCCTCCCCGACCAGGCGGCGCAGCGGAGACCCGGGCCGCAGCAGGTGCTGCTGGCCCACGACGTCGTCCAGAGTGCGGGGACGCATCCGTACCGCCAGCGGGCTGGCCGACGGATCCTTCTCCCGGCGTTCCTCTGCGGCCGCGGTGAACAGGTCGGGTTCCACGTCAGGAACCCTAAATCAACCCTCCGACAGCGGTGACGGGAGTGCCTCGGCCCGCGGCCTCAGCCCGTCCAGAACTCCCACCAGCGCATGAGGACCAGGAGGCCGATGACACCGATGTGCAGGACCGGCAGCACCCAGGGGAACTCGTCGAGAAAGCCCCGGGCGGGCGCCGGCGCGGGCAGGAAGCCGTGCCGCACGTTGTGCGCCGTCACGTACCAGAACATGACGATGGTGGCGACCCATGCGAGGCAGCACCACAGGCACAGGGCACCGATGTCGTACAGCGACTGGTACATCAGCCAGGTGCAGAACCCGACGCCGAAGAGCGTGCCGGCGTTGAACGTCAGCCAGTACCAGCGCGGGAAGCGAGCGCCCGCGAGCAGGCTCATCCCGACGCCGATCACGATCCCGTACGCCACGAGACCGATCATCGGGTTCGGCACCCCGAAGGCCTCGGCCTGCTCGCTCTTCATGATGTTGCCGCAGGAGATGACCGGGTTGAGACTGCACGCGGGTGTGAAGTCCGGATTCTCCGCCAGCTTGATCTTGTCGAGAGTGATCACCCAGGCCGAGAGCAGTCCCGCGGCCCCCGTGACCAACAGCATCCAGGCGAAGGCACGTCCGGCGCCGACGACGCTCCTGGGAGACTCGTCCGTGCCCGTGCGAGCGTCGTCGAGGGGTGCCGTCATGGTCATGAGCCCTAGTTCCCGTCCTCGGTCGTGTTCTGCCCCGTCTGCCGCTTCATTCTGCACCAAGGCCCACCGTCTCAGCGGAGTTTCGCGGCCACCTCGGCCACGACTCCGTCGAGCGCCACGGCGGTCTGCTCACCGGTGTGCAGGTCCTTCAACTGCGCCACGCCCTGAGCCAGGTCCCGCTCCCCGACCAGCAACGCGTAGCGCGCGCCGGAACGATTGGCCGACTTCATCGCGTTCTTCATGCCCTTGCCGCCGTACGCGAAGTCGGCCGCGACGCCCTCCCGGCGCAGCTCGGTGACCACCCGGAAGAGCGCGCGACGCGCCTCGTCACCGATCGGCACCGCGAACACGTCGGTGGTCGCAGGCAGTTCGAGCTCCACGCCCTCCGCGCGCAGCGCCAGGACGGTGCGGTCGACGCCCAGGGCCCAGCCGACGGACGGCAGCGCCGGGCCGCCGATCATCTCGGACAGCCCGTCGTAGCGGCCGCCGCCGCCGACGGCGGACTGCGAACCGAGTCCGTCGTGCACGAACTCGAACGTGGTGCGCGTGTAGTAGTCCAGGCCGCGCACCAGACGAGGGTCGTCCACGTAGGCGACGCCCGCCGCCGTCAGCAGCTCCCGCACCTGCTCGTGGTACGACTTGCACGCCTCGCACAGGTGGTCGCGCATCATCGGCGCCTCCGCGAGCTGACGCTGGACACTCTCGCGCTTGTCGTCCAGGACCCGCAGGGGGTTGATCTCGATGCGGCGGCGCGTGTCCTCGTCGAGTTCCAGACGCCTCAGGAACTCCTGGAGCGCAGCGCGGTAGACGGGCCGGCACTCCTTGTCCCCGAGGGAGTTGAGCAGGATGCGGAAGTCGCGCAGCCCGAGCGAGCGGTACGCGTCGTGCGCCAGGATGACCAACTCGGCGTCCAGCGAGGGGTCTTCGGCGCCGATCGCCTCGGCGCCCACCTGCGAGAAGTGCCGGTAGCGGCCCTTCTGGGGACGCTCGTAGCGATAGTACGAGCCCGAATACCACAGCTTCACCGGGAGGTTGCCGCTCTTGTGGAGGCTGGCCTCCAGGGCGGCGCGCAGCACGGAGGCGGTCCCCTCCGGGCGCAGAGCGAGCTCGTCGCCGCCCTTGGTGGTGAGGGTGTACATCTCCTTGGTGACGATGTCGGTGGACTCGCCGACACCGCGCGCGAACAGCTCGACCTGCTCGAAGCCCGGCGTCTCGGTGTAGCCGTACCCGGCCCGGCGCAGCGGCGCCGATAGCGCCTCACGCACCGCCAGGTAGTCCGCGGACTCGGGCGGGATGAGGTCGTAGGTGCCCTTGGGGGCCTTGAAGGTGGTCACGGAAGGTTCTCGTCACATTCCTCGTCGCGGGGCGGCGCCCGTAATGCCGCCGCCCGGCCCGGCGGCCACCTGCCGCATGAAGGGGTTGGTGGCACGCTCCCGGCCGATGGTCGTCTGGGGGCCGTGGCCCGAGAGCACCACGGTCTCGTCCTCCAGCGGCAGGCACACGCGCGCCAGCGACTGGAGGATCTCCTCGTGGTCGCCCCCGGGAAGGTCGGTGCGTCCGACGGAGCCGGCGAAGAGCAGGTCGCCCGAGAAGAACACCGGTGGCACATCGGCCTGTTCGGGCATCCTGAACGTCACCGACCCCTTGGTATGACCCGGTGCGTGCGTCACGGTCAGCTCCAGCCCGGCCAGATGCAGCGTGGTGCCGTCGGTCAGCTCCTCCACGTCATCCGGCTCGCCCACGGTCAGCTCTCCCATGAGCGGCTGCCCGATGCTGCGCCCCAGGGCCTTCTCGGGGTCGCTCATCATGTAGCGGTCCTCGGGGTGGATCCAGGCGGGCACGTCGTGGGCGCCGCACACGGGCACGACCGAGGCGACATGGTCGATGTGGCCGTGGGTCAGCACGACGGCGACCGGCTTGAGCCGGTGCTTGGCGACGGCCTCCTCGACGCCCTCGGTGGCCTGGTGGCCTGGGTCGATGATCACGCACTCCTCGCCGGCGGCGGGGGCGACCAGGTAGCAGTTGGTCCCCCAGGCCCCGGCGGGGAACCCGGCAACGAGCACGATCGTCCTTCAGTCGTCCGGAAACGGTCACGGCGCCCGGGTGTCCTGCCCGGGGGCGCCGGAGCCTGCGGCGGTCCGGCGCAATCCGCCCCGCCGATCAAGCTGGTCACAGCCTACCGGCGGCGGCAGCGCAGCGGCGAACCCGTATACGGTACGGGCGGACTCTGGTAGGTACGCACGCATCCCCACGCACGCACGCCCGAAGGAGAAGCTTCCGGTGGTCAGCAGCGAACAGCGCAGAAAGCAGCTCGCACGCGAGAAGTACCTCAGACAGCAGGAGCGCCGGGCGCAGCGCCGGCGCCGGGCCCGTCTGCGCACCATCGGGATCCTGGCCGGCAGCGCGCTCCTGATCGGGGCAGGCGCGGCCTACATGGCCTCCGGCGGTTTTGGGGGCGGCGAGAAGAAGGAGTCGTCCGCGGGCAAGGACCCGGATCCCTGCCGCAAGGCCGCGCCGGGCAAGCCGAACGGCAAGAAGTGGGAGAAGGAGCCCGCCCTCCGCATCGACGACTCCGCGACGTACGCGATGACGCTGCGAACGACTTGCGGGGACATCAGCTTCGAGATGGACGCGTCGAAAACCCCGCGCACGGTCAACTCCTTCCGCTTCCTTTCCGGGGAGAAGTTCTTCGACCACACCAAGTGCCACCGGCTCGTGAAGCAGGGTCCCTACGTCCTCCAGTGCGGCGACCCGACGGCCACCGGCAAGTCCGGCCCCGGCTACACGCTCCCGGACGAGAACCTGAAGGATCCGCGGGTGAAGGACGGCACCTACCCGGCGGGCACCGTCGCGATGGCGAACAGGTACCAGGCACAGACCGGGAAGGGCCGGGACACCGGGGGCAGCCAGTTCTTCCTGGTTTTCAAGGACAGCAAGCTGCCGCCGGACTTCACACCGTTCGGGAAGATCACCGAGGGCATGGACGTGCTGAAGAAGATCGCCGACGCCGGTTCGAGGCCGGAACCGGAGAACCGGAACACCGCCCCGATCGCGACCGTGGTGATCGAGGAGACCTCCGTGCGCAAGTCCTGACCGGCCCGGGCGTATACGCACAAGGGCCTTCGCGTGCACAATTTCGCTCCACCGGCATGCGGACAGCGCGGGCGCCGTTCGCCTATGTTGGCAGTGACGAGATCTGTGGACGATGCCGGGGGGCCCGCACCCAGCCTGGGCATCTTGTGGAGGAGGCGCTGTGAGCAGCGACCCGTGGGGCCGCGTCGATGAGGCGGGGACCGTATACGTGCGTACAGCCGACGGCGAGAAGGTCGCCGGATCGTGGCAGGCAGGCTCCCCGGAGGAAGCGCTCGCCTACTTCACGCGCAAGTACGAGGGCCTGGTCGTGGAGATCGGCCTCCTGGAGCGGCGTGTGCAGACCACCGATCTGTCCGCCAAGGACGCCACCACTGCGATCGAGCACCTGCGCGAGCAGGTTGACGCGCATCACGCCGTGGGTGACCTGGAGGCGCTCAGCAAGCGCCTCGACGCCCTGACGGTGGCCGTGGAAAAGCGCCGCGAGGAGCGCAAGGCCGAGAAGGCACAGCAGAACGAGCGAGCGCGCCGTTCCAAGGAAGAGCTGGTCAGCGAGGCGGAGGAGCTGGCGCAGAGCGAGCAGTGGCGGGCCGCCGGCGAGCGGCTGCGCACCCTGGTCGAGAACTGGAAGCGCCTGCCGCGGCTCGACCGCAAGACCGACGACGAACTGTGGCGCCGCTTCTCCCATGCCCGTTCGGCCTTCTCCAAGCGGCGCAAGGCCCACTTCGCCCAGCTCGACGCGCAGCGGGAGGAGGCCCGCCGGCGCAAGGAGAAGCTGGTGGCCGAGGCCCAGGCGCTCTCCGACTCCCGCGACTGGGGTCCCACGGCGGCCAAGTACCGCGAGCTGATGCAGGAGTGGAAGGCCGCCGGGCGTGCGCAGCGGGAGAACGAGGAGGACCTGTGGCAGCGCTTCCGCGGCGCCCAGGACGTCTTCTTCCAGGCCCGCAGCGAGGTGTTCGCCGAACGCGACGTCGAGCAGCGGGAGAACCTGGCCCGCAAGGAGGAGCTGGCCGCCGAGGCGGAGAAGCTGCTTCCGGTCACGGATCTGAAGACGGCCCGGGGCTCGTTCCGCGCCATCAACGAGCGCTGGGACGCCGTGGGACATGTGCCCCGTGACGCCCGGCCCCGGATCGAGGCCCGCATGCACGCGGTGGAGCGGGCGATCCAGGAGGCCGAGGAGGCCGAGTGGCGCCGTACGAACCCCGAGGCGCGGGCACGAGCGGCGGGGCTGACGGGCCAGCTTCAGGACGCCGTCGAGAAGCTGCGCGGCCAGGCCGAGAAGGCCCGCGCGGCGGGGAACACGGCCAAGGCCGAGAAGCTGGAGAAGGAGCTCGCCGGCCGCCAGGAGCTGCTGGACCAGGCCATGAAGGGCCTGGAGGAGTTCGGGGGCTGACCGGGAACCGGAGACTCCGCAGCCGAGAGCCGATGCGCCGTCTGCCGTGGCAGGCGGCGCACCGTCGTTGTACGCGCACCTGGGGCCGAGGGCCGAGGCACCGCGGCCGGGCCGACTCCGGGGGTCAGGACGGCCGTCGGGCCGAGGTCACCCGGTAGACGTCGTAGACGCCCTCCACGCTGCGGACCGCCTTCAGCACGTGCCCGAGATGCTTCGGGTCGCCCATCTCGAAGGTGAAGCGGGAGGTGGCGACCCGGTCCCGGGACGTCTGCACGGCCGCCGAGAGGATGTTGACGTGCTGGTCGGAGAGGATGCGCGTGACGTCCGAGAGCAGCCGCGAGCGGTCGAGCGCCTCGACCTGGATGGCCACGAGGAAGACGGACGACTGGCTGGGCGCCCACTCCACGTCGATGATCCGCTCGGGTTCCTTCGTCAGGGAGTCCACGTTGACGCAGTCCGTGCGGTGGACGGAGACGCCGTTGCCCCTCGTGACGAAGCCGATGACGGGATCACCGGGTACGGGCGTACAGCAGCGGGCCAGCTTGACCCACACGTCGTCCACGCCCTTGACGACGACGCCCGGGTCGGAGTTCGCCCGCCGCTTGGCACGGCGAGTGGCGGCCGGCATGGGCGGCGCCGTCTCGGCCAGGTCCTCGTTGGCGGCGTCCTCCCCGCCGAGGGACTGCACGAGCTTCTGAACGACGCTCTGCGCCGAGACATGGCCCTCGCCGATGGCGGCGTACAGGGCGGAGATGTCGGCATAGCGCATCTCGTGGGCGAGGGTGACGAGGGAGTCGCCGGTGAGGATGCGCTGGATCGGCAGGTTCTGCTTGCGCATGGCGCGGACGATGGCGTCCTTGCCCTGCTCGATGGCCTCGTCGCGGCGTTCCTTGGTGAACCAGGCCCGGATCTTGTTGCGGGCGCGGGGCGACTTGACGAAGCCGAGCCAGTCGCGGGAAGGCCCGGCGCCCGGTGACTTGGAGGTGAAGACCTCGACCGTGTCGCCGTTCTCGAGCGTCGACTCCAGCGGTACGAGTCGTCCGTTGACGCGGGCTCCGATGGTGCGGTGCCCGACCTCGGTGTGCACCGCGTAGGCGAAGTCGACGGGCGTGGCCTCCGCGGGCAGCGCGATGACGTCGCCCTTCGGGGTGAAGACGAAGACCTCGTTGCGGGAGAGGTCGAAGCGCAGCGACTCCAGGAACTCGCCCGGGTCCTCGGTCTCCTTCTGCCAGTCCAGCAGCTGGCGCAGCCAGGACATGTCGTTGACGTGCTCGTCGCCCTTGCCGGTGCCCTTGGGGACGTCCGTGCGCACCTTGGAGGCCCCGGCGACGGCCTGCTGCTTGTACTTCCAGTGGGCGGCGATGCCGTACTCGGCGCGGCGGTGCATGTCGAAGGTGCGGATCTGCAGCTCGACGGGCTTGCCCCCGGGCCCTATCACCGTCGTGTGCAGCGACTGGTACATGTTGAACTTCGGCATCGCGATGTAGTCCTTGAACCGGCCGGGGACCGGGTTCCACCGGGCGTGCACGGTGCCCAGCGCCGCGTAGCAGTCGCGGACGGTGTCCACCAGGACGCGGATGCCGACCAGGTCGTAGATCTCCGCGAAGTCCCGGCCACGGACGATCATCTTCTGGTACACGCTGTAGTAGTGCTTCGGACGGCCGGTGACCGTGGCCTTGATACGGGCGGCGCGCAGGTCGGCCTGGACCTCGTCGGTGACGACGGCCAGATAGTCGTCCCGCTTCGGCGCACGCTCGGCGACGAGCCGCACGATCTCGTCGTACATCTTCGGGTAGAGGATCGCGAAGGCGAGGTCCTCCAGTTCCCACTTGATGGTGTTCATGCCGAGGCGGTGCGCGAGCGGAGCGAAGATCTCCAGGGTCTCCCGGGCCTTCTGCTCCTGCTTCGCCCGCTTCAGATAGCGCATGGTGCGCATGTTGTGCAGGCGGTCGGCGAGCTTGATGACCAGCACCCGCGGGTCCTTGGCCATGGCGACGACCATCTTGCGTACCGTCTCCGCCTGCGCCGCCTCGCCGAACTTGACCTTGTCCAGCTTGGTGACGCCGTCGACGAGGAGGGCCACCTGCTCGCCGAAGTCGCGCCGGAGGGCCTCCAGGCCGTACTCGGTGTCTTCGACGGTGTCGTGGAGCAGCCCCGCCATGAGCGTCGCCGGGTCCATCCCGAGCTCCGCGAGAATGGTGGTGACGGCGAGCGGGTGCGTGATGTACGGGTCGCCGCTCTTGCGCTTCTGACCGCGGTGCCAGCGCTCCGCGACCTGGTAGGCGTGCTCGATCTGGCGCAGCGTCGCCGACTCGATCTTCGGGTCGTTGCCGCGCACTATCCGCAGCAGCGGTTCCAGGACGGGGTTGAAGGGACTGGAACGCTGCACGCCGAGACGCGCGAGACGGGCCCGTACGCGGTTGGAGGAGCCGGAGCGGCCCGAGACACCGGAGACGGCGCGGGCGGGGGCCACACGCTCGCTGTGCGCCTTGCTGTCCGAGGGGTCCGCCGCGGCGGCAGTGCCGTGCTCCTCCACGGTGGGACCGGCGGGATTGGCGCCGCTTGCGTCCTCGTACGCGGAACCGGTCGTGCCGCGGCTGCCGTGCTGCCGGCCGGCAGGCGTACGGGAAACGCGATGCTCGCGCTGCTCAGCGGCCTCGGCCCCGTCCCGAGGCAGCTCGTCCGGGGCCGCGGCGAGTGCGCCGGGCCCGCCGGGCTCGGCGTCGTGACGCTGTGCCGCCGCGTACGGCTGGGCCTCGTCTGGCAAGAGCACTCCTCGTTGGACCCCAGGTCGGACTGCTGCCATGGTATCGACCCCGGAGGCGACCCCGCCCGCCACCGGCGGTGCGGCCACAGCACGAAGGCGGTCACCCGCGTCTCCTGGGGAGAACGTACCGGGTGACCGCCTCGTTGCGTCCTGCCGTGGTCAGACCGTGACCAACGCGTCCAACGGGGCATCGTGCAGCGCGGGCTTCAGCCTGTCCCGGCCGCCGAGGAATCCGATCTCCATCAGGACCGCGATGCCGGCGACCTGCGCTCCGGCCCGCCTCACCAGCTCCAGCGAGGCCTCGGCGGTGCCGCCCGTCGCCAGCACGTCGTCGACGATCAGTACCCGGTCCTCCTCGGTGAGGTCCTCGGCGTGCACCTCCATCTCGGCGGTGCCGTACTCCAGCTCGTAGGACTGCGAGAGCGTCGCTCCGGGGAGCTTGCCGGCCTTCCGGACGGGGACGAAGCCGAGACCCGCACGCACCGCCGCCGGGGCGGCGAGGATGAAGCCCCGCGCCTCGAGGCCCACGACCTTGGTGGCCCCGCGCCGGGAGCACAGGGCGCCGAGCGTGTCGGTGAGCACCGTGAACGCCTTGGGGTCGGCGAGCAGCGGAGTGATGTCCTTGAACATCACGCCGGGCACCGGGTAGTCCGCCACGTCCCGGATACGGCCGAGCAGCATCTCCCGGACGGCCTCGGGGGCCGCGGCCTCCGGCTCACTGATGCCGGTCATCGGATCACCTGCGCTTTCCGGAGGGACGGTTGCGGCTGCGGTTCCGGGAGGGCGGCTGGCGCCGCTGGCCGCGGGAGCCGGAGGTCTCGCTCCCGCCGCGCGGGCCGACGACCCCAGCACCGGCTGCCGCGGGGGCACTGCCGTCCAGGACGGGCACGCCGCCGTCGCCGGGGCCCTCGAAGCCGTCGGGCTGCCCGTCCTCCGGCTCGTCCTCGCCGCTCGTCTCACGGTCCTCGTTCTTGAGGCGCTTGGCACGCACACGGCGGGCCAGCGCCTTCATCTCCGGCTGACGCTCCTTGAAGTCCGCGACGAGCGGCGTCGCGATGAAGATCGAGGAGTACGCCCCGGCCGCGAGGCCCACGAAGAGGGAGAGGGCGATGTCGTTGAGCATGCCGCCGCCCAGCAGACCGCCGCCGATGAAGAGCAGCCCCGCGACGGGCAGCAGCGCCACGACCGTCGTGTTGATGGAGCGCACCAGGGTCGAGTTGATGCTGCGGTTGGCGACTTCGCTGTAGGTGTAGCGCGTCTGTTTGGTGACGCCCCGGTTGCTCTCTCTCAGGCTGTCGAAGACGACGACGGTGTCGTAGAGGGAGTAACCGAGAATCGTCAGCAGACCGATGACGGTGCCCGGAGTGACTTCGAACCCGACGAGCGAATAGACGCCGACGGTGATCGTGATGTCGTGGATCAGCGCGATCAACGCAGCCAGAGCCATCCGCCACTCGAAGGCGATGGCCAGATAGATCACCACGAGGACCATGAAGATCCCCAGACCCTGCCACGCCTTGTTGGCGATCTGCTCACCCCAGCTGGGCCCGACGAGCTGGGTGTCGATCCGGTTGGGGTCGACCTTGAGCTCCTTGGCGATGGACTCCTTCACGTCGGTCGACTTGGCCGTGTCCAGACCGGCGATCTGGATGCGCATGCCGCCGTTGCCCAACTGCTGCACGATGGCCTGACGCCCGGAGTCCTTCTCGACGACCTCGGTCGTGTGCTGCACGCTGGCCGTCGTCTTGGGCGTCGTGAGGACCGCGCCGCCCTCGAACTCGATGCCCATGTTGAGGCCGCGTACCACGAGACCCACGATGGCTGTGATCGTGATCAGGATGGAGACGCCGTACCAGAACTTGCGCTTGCCGACGAAGTCGTAGCCGATGTCACCGCGGTAGAGCCGGGCACCGACGTTGCCGAGTCGCGACATCTCAGGCCTCCTTCGGGTCGGTGCGGACGGCGGACGGGCGTCGGCCGCGGCGCAGTGGAGGTTTGGCCCCGAGCCGTGTCGGATCGAGACCGGACCACGGATGGCCGCTGGCGAAGAACTTCGTGCGTGCCAGCACCGTCATCAGCGGCTTGGTGAAGAAGAAGACCACGACGACGTCGAGCAGCGTGGTCAGTCCCAGCGTGAACGCGAAGCCCTGCACCTTGCCGACGGTGACGATGAACAGCACCGCGGCGGCGAGGAACGACACGAAGTCGGAGACCAGGATCGTTCGCCGGGCTCGCGGCCAGCCGCGTTCCACGGCGGGCCGCAGCGTGCGGCCCTCGCGGATCTCGTCGCGGATGCGTTCGAAGTAGACGATGAACGAGTCCGCGGTGATACCGATGGCGACGATCGCACCGCACACGGCCGGCAGGTTGAGCGCAAACCCGATGGCCGGTCCGAGCAGCGACATGAGCGTGTACGTCATCACCGCGGAGACGAGCAGGCTGACAATCGCGATCAGGGACAGCCCGCGGTAGTACGCCACGAGGTAGATCACCACGAGTGCCAGCCCGATCGCACCCGCGATGAGACCGGCCTCCAGCTGATCGCTGCCCAGTGCGGGAGTGACCGTCGTGACGTCCGACTCCTCGAAGGTGAGGGGCAGGGCGCCGTAGGAGAGGATGTTGCCCAGCTCCTGGGCGGACTCCTGGGTGAAGCTGCCGGAGATCTCGGCGTTGGACGACAGCCGCTGGCTCACGGAGGGAGCGGAGACGACCTCGCCGTCCAGGGCGATCGCGAACTGGTTCTGCGGCTGCTGCTTCTTGGCGAGCTCGCCCGTGGTGTCACCGAAGTCGTCGGAGCCCTTGCTGTCGAAGGACATCGTGACGATCCACTGACCGCGCTGCTGGTCGAACTGGGCCTTGGCGTCGGAGACGTTCTTGCCCTCGACCCCGACGGGCCCGAGAACGTACTTGATCTTCTCCTTCGAGTCGCAGGCGAGGACCGGCTCGCTCGACTTGGCGGCGGAGGCGCGCTCGCTCACCTTGGCCTTGGCCCGCTTGCTGTTGCAGTCCAGCTTCTGCAGCTTCTTCGCCAGCTCCGCCGGGACGCCCGGCGGTTGCTGCTGCTGCGGAGGCGCGGTGGGCGGTGCGGTGGGCTTGTCCGGCTTGGGACTGGGCTTGTCGTCGGCGGGCGCGGCCTTCGCCTTGAGCCCGTCGGTGACGGCGCGGCCCTGGTCGCCCTTGCTGCCGTCCTCCTGGCCCTGGCCGCTCTCGGGACCGCTGGAGGGCGGCTTGGAGGGTGACTGCGAGGGCGACTGCTTCGGCGGCTCGGGCTGCTTGGTGGTCGGCATGTACGTCAGCACCGGCCGGAAGGCCAGCTTGGCGGTCGTGCCGACCTGTTCACGCGCCTGCTTCTCGTTGGTGCCGCGGGGGATGTTGGCGATGATGTGCCGGTCGCCCTGGGTCTGGACCTCGGCCTCCGAGACACCCAGACCGTTGACCCGCCGCTCGATGATGCCCACGGCGGTTTGCATGTTGGTCTGGTTGATCGCGTTCGGTTTCCCCGGCTGGTTCTTGGCCTCGAGCGTGATGCTCGTACCTCCGGCGAGATCGATGCCCAGCCGGGGGGTGTGGTGACCGGAGAAGATCGTTCCCCCGGTCAGGCCCACCAGGGCCAGCAGGATCAGCAACAGCGAACGCCACGGTTTCGCGTGGGTGCCCGGGCTCCTGCGGCCTTTCTTCGGTGCTGCCACCTTCTCGTCTCTCCTGTCCCAGCAGCCGGTGCCGGCCCGGGAGTTGAGGGGGGCCGCCACGCGGCGCACAAATGGTCTGCGGACGTGCTCCGCCGCCGGGCCCGGTCAGTGGCCCGGCGGCGCCGACATTACTCGGAGTCGGTGCCCTTCCGCTTGGCATCCTCGGGCCGGTCGTCGCCCTTTGTCTGCTCGTCCTTCGCGTCCGCCGCAGTCGTGGCGTCCTCGGCGGACGAGGAGTCCGCGCCGTCCTCCTTGGCGAAGTCCACCTTGGAGCCGTCGGCGTCGTCGTCCGAGGTGAGCGAGGAGGCGTCGTCCGGGACGACGGTCTCGCCGATCCCGAGCTCGCCGGACGTGCCGTTCACGATCCGCTCGTACTCCTCCTGCTCGAGCACGGCGCCGACGGCGTTCTTGGCGTAGAGGGCGTGCGTACCGGGAGCCACCTCAAGGAGGACCGTGTCGTCGCGGATCTCCTTGACGGTGGCGTACATGCCGCCGATCGTCCGGACACCGGTGCCCGGCGTCATCGCGTCACGCATCTTGGCGGCCTGACGCTGCTTGTTCTTGGCGGACCGGGTCATCAGGAACATGGCCCCGATGAGCACGATGAAGGGGAGGAGAGTAACGATATTCACGGCGGGAGAAAGTCCTTCGACGGACCGCGGGTGAAGCGGCCTGGATTCGGGGTGGGCGTGCCGCCCGTGAAGGCGCGGCGTCGGCGGAGTCTAAGCGAGCCCTCGCCAATGGAACAACGTCAAGCGTGCCACGGGGGTTCCTGGTCGGGCGAGGCTGTCCGCGTCACTCTCCGAACAGCCCCGGCTGTCCCGGTCCCGCCGCGGGATCCGGGCGGCCTGGAGCGGGCGCCGGGCGGGCCGTCCCCAGATGGTCCCAGGCGGCCGGGGTGGCGATGCGGCCCCGCGGTGTGCGGGCCAGCAGTCCCTCCCGCACGAGGAAGGGCTCGGCCACCTCCTCCACGGTCTCCCGCTCCTCCCCCACCGCCACCGCGAGCGTGGAGAGGCCGACGGGGCCGCCTCCGAAGAGCTTCACCAGTGCGCCCAGGACGGCACGGTCGAGCCTGTCCAGGCCCCGCTCGTCCACTTCGTAGACGCCGAGGGCGCGCGAGGCGATCTCGCGGTCGATGACGCCGTCCGCCTTGACCTGGGCGTAGTCACGCACCCGCCGCAGCAGGCGGTTGGCGATGCGCGGCGTGCCGCGTGAGCGGCCCGCGATCTCGGCGGCGCCCTCGGCGTCCGTGCGCACCTCCAGCAGGCGCGCGGAACGGTGGACGACCTGCTCCAGCTCGGCCGGCTCGTAGAACTCCATGTGGGCGGTGAACCCGAACCTGTCGCGCAGCGGCGGAGGCAGCAGCCCCGCCCGCGTCGTGGCCCCCACGAGGGTGAAGGGCGGCAGCTCGAGCGGGATGGCGGTGGCTCCGGGGCCCTTGCCGACGATCACGTCGACGCGGAAGTCCTCCATCGCCATGTAGAGCATCTCCTCGGCGGGGCGCGACATCCGGTGGATCTCGTCGAGGAAGAGGATCTCCCCCTCCTGCAGCGAGGAGAGGATCGCGGCGAGATCCCCGGCGTGCTGGATGGCCGGGCCCGAGGTGATGCGGATGGGGGCGCCCATCTCCGCGGCGATGATCATGGAGAGCGTGGTCTTGCCGAGGCCGGGGGCGCCGGAGAGCAGCACGTGGTCCGCCGTCCCGTTGCGCTGGCGGGCGGCCTTGAGCACCAGGTCGAGCTGTTCGCGCACCTTGGGCTGACCGATGAACTCGCTCAGCTCCCTGGGGCGCAGCGCCGCCTCCACCGCGCTCTCGTCGCTCTCGGCCTCCGGGCCGACGAGACGGTCCGTGCCGTCGTCCGCCGCGCCGGCTCCGCCGTACTCCTCACCGCTCATGGCGACTGCCTCCGACTGTGGTGGTGCACGGGCCGTGCGTGTGGTTCCCGGGCGGCGGCGGAAGCGGGACCGCGTCGCGGTGCCGCAACTGCGGCGCTCCCGGCAAAGCCTCCGCGAGGCTCCTGCGCGGCGTCACCGGGCGGCTCACCGCGCCCGGTTCAGCGTCTGGAGCGCGGCGCGCAGCAGCTGGGGCACCGGGGGTTCCGCGCCGGAGGCCGCCGCCTCCTCGGCCTGCGGGGCGACGGCCTCGACTGCCTCGTCCGCCTCCCGTCCCGCATACCCCAACCCCACGAGCGCGGAGTGCAGTTGGCCGCGCCAGCCACCGGCGCCCGCCGCACCGGCTCCCTGCCCCGGAAGGTGGGCCGCGGCGGCGGAGACGGGCTCGCCGAGGCGGTCCTTCAGCTCCAGCAGCAGCTTCTGCGCGCCCTTCTTCCCGATGCCCGGAACGGCTGTAAGAGCCTTCTCGTCGCCGCTGGAGACGGCTGCCCGCAGCGCGTCGGGCGGGTGGACGGCCAGCATGGCCTGGGCCAGACGCGGCCCGACACCGCTCGCGGTCTGCAGCAACTCGAAGGTCTGCCGGGCGTCTTCGTCGTCGAATCCGTAGAGGGTCAGCGAGTCCTCCCGTACGACGAGGGAGGTTGCGAGCCTGGCGTGCCGCCCGACACGCAGCTGGGCGAGCGTGCCCGGCGTGCACTGCACGGCCATGCCCACGCCGCCCACTTCGACGACTGCGGTGTCGGGGGCGAGTGAGGCGATCGTGCCGGATACGAAGGCGATCATCGGGCGGTGCCTTTCGGGGCTCGTGCGGTGCCGTCCGCGACGGCAGCCTGCGCGCCGGGCGTTCGGGAGGAGGCAGTGGAGTGCCTCGCGTGCGCCTGCTGGAGGCGGTTGAGGCGCTGCTGCACCGGAGCGCGCCAGATGTGGCAGATCGCGAGCGCGAGGGCGTCGGCGGCGTCGGCCGGGCGGGGTGGTCCGTCGAGCCGCAGAAGCCGCATGACCATCGTGCCGACCTGCGCCTTCTCCGCCCTGCCGGCGCCGGTGACCGCGGCCTTCACCTCACTGGGAGTGTGGAGTTCCACGGGCAGGCCGCGGCGTGCGGAGCACAGCATCGCGACCGCGCTCGCCTGAGCCGTCCCCATCACGGTGCGGACGTTGTGCTGGCTGAACACCCGCTCCACGGCGACGGCTTCGGGCCGGTGCGCGTCGAGCCACTGCTCGACCCCCTGCTCGATCAGCACGAGGCGCTCGGCGACGGAGATGTCGGCCGGCGTGCGGACGACGCCGACCGCCTTCATCGTCAGCGGCCTCCCGGCGACGCCCTCGACCACTCCGAGGCCGCAGCGGGTCAGTCCCGGATCGACACCGAGCACACGCACGCCCGTCCTCCTCGCTCACGCCTCGCGCTCCGACTGTGTTCCCGCAGGTTATCGGCAGGCACCGACAATCCGGCGGCAACCTGCCGGTACGGGCACGCCAACAGGCCCGCTCCCGGCGGCAGTTGCGGGACGTCGGCGACGGCGCGGCGCACGCGGCGGGCGGTGGCGGCACGCCCGCGCGGCGGCCGCCCGCGCGGCGGCCGCGCGGTGCCTCAGGCGTCGACCTTCGCCATGACCTCGTCGTCGACGTCGAAGTTGGCGAAGACGTTCTGCACGTCGTCGCTGTCCTCGAGCGCGTCGATCAGCTTGAAGATCTTGCGGGCGCCGTCCTCCTCCAGCGGCACCTGCACGCTGGGCAGGAAGCTGTTGTCGGCGGACTCGTAGTCGATTCCCGCGTCCACCAGGGCGGTGCGCACCGCGACGAGGTCGGTGGCCTCGCTGATGACCTCGAAGTTCTCGCCCAGGTCGTTGACTTCCTCGGCACCGGCCTCGAGGACCGCCGCGAGCACGTCGTCCTCGGAGAGCCCGTCACCGCCCTTGGGGACGATCACGACGCCCTTGCGGTTGAAGAGATACGAGACCGAGCCCGGGTCGGCCATGGAGCCGCCGTTGCGGGTCATGGCGACACGCACGTCGGAGGCGGCGCGGTTGCGGTTGTCGGTGAGGCACTCGATGAGCACCGCGACACCGTTCGGGCCGTAGCCCTCGTACATGATCGTCTCGTAGTCGGCACCGCCCGCCTCGAGGCCGGCGCCGCGCTTGACCGCGCTGTCGATGTTCTTGTTGGGGACCGAGCTCTTCTTCGCCTTCTGAATGGCGTCGTAGAGCGTCGGGTTGCCGTCGGGGTCGGCCCCTCCCGTACGGGCGGCGACCTCGATGTTCTTGATCAGCTTGGCGAAGAGTTTGCCGCGCTTGGCATCGATCACGGCCTTCTTGTGCTTGGTGGTTGCCCACTTAGAGTGGCCGGACACAGCCTCGCTCCTTCGACGTCACCGACATGAACCGACGCGGAGATCCTACCGCCAGCGGCTCAGCGCACCGACCGCCCCGCTCCCCGGCCCGGGGCCCGCGCACCTTCAGGCACGAGCGGTCGAAAACCGGCGCGCACACCGGGTGGTCAGCCCTGCGCGCTGCGCACCATCTCCACGAACATCGCGTGCACGCGGTGGTCACCCGTGAGTTCGGGATGGAAGGACGTCGCCAGCAGGGCGTCCTGGCGCACAGCGACGGTGTGCCCGTCGTGTACGGCCAGGATCTCGGCGCGCTCTCCCGTGGACTCCACCCATGGGGCCCTGATGAACACGCCCTCGACGGGGCCGCCCTGCACGCCCTTGACGTCGAGCGGAGCCTCGAAGGACTCGTTCTGGCGCCCGAAGGCGTTTCGGCGCACGAGCATGTCGATTCCGCCGATGGTCTCCTGCTCCTGCGCGCCGGATGCGACGGGGGCGGCGCCCAGGATCTTGTCCGCGAGCAGGATCATGCCCGCACAGGAACCGTAGGCCGGCATTCCCGCCCGCACGCGCTCGCGCAGCGGCTCCATCAGGCCGAAGAGGGCGGCCAGCTTGGAGATCGTGGTCGACTCGCCGCCGGGGACCACCAGGCCGTCGACCGAGGCCAGTTCCTCGGGCCGCCGCACGGCACACGCGCGGGCGCCCGCTGCCGCCAGGGCGGCGAAGTGCTCGCGGACGTCGCCCTGCAGGGCGAGGACGCCGACGGTGGGGGTGCTCACGAACAGGTCCCTCTCGTGCGGGTGTTGAATTCCTCGCCCGGGTCCGAGGGCGGGTGCGGGGCCGGCGGCGCGAAGCGCCTCACCAGCCGCGGGAGGCGTACCGCTCGCCCTCGGGAAGGGTGTCGCAGTTGATGCCCACCATGGCCTCACCGAGACCGCGTGACGCATCGGCGATGATCTTCGGGTCGTCGTAGAAGGTCGTCGCCTTCACGATCGCCGCGGCACGCTTGGCCGGGTCGCCGGACTTGAAGATCCCGGAGCCGACGAAGACGCCCTCCGCGCCGAGTTGGCGCATCAGCGCGGCGTCCGCGGGGGTGGCGACACCGCCGGCGGAGAAGAGGACCACCGGCAGCTTGCCCAGCGCGGCGACCTCCCTGACCAGCTCGTACGGTGCGCGCAGCTCCTTGGCGGCGCCGTACAGCTCGTGGCTGTCCAGCGACTTGAGCCTGCCGATGTCGCCGTTGATCTGGCGCATGTGCCGCACGGCCTCGACGACGTTCCCCGTGCCCGCCTCCCCCTTGGAGCGGATCATGGCGGCTCCCTCGGAGATGCGCCGCAGGGCCTCTCCGAGATTGGTGGCGCCGCACACGAAGGGCGTGGTGAAGGCGAACTTGTCGCTGTGGTTGACCTCGTCGGCCGGGGTGAGGACCTCGGACTCGTCGATGTAGTCCACGCCCAGCGCCTGGAGGAGCTGGGCCTCGACGAAGTGGCCGATGCGGGACTTGGCCATGACCGGGATGGTGACGGCCTCGATGATGCCCTCGATCATGTCGGGGTCGGACATCCGCGCGACACCGCCGTCCTTGCGGATGTCGGCGGGGACCCGCTCGAGCGCCATGACCGCGACGGCACCGGCGTCCTCGGCGATCTTCGCCTGCTCCGGCGTCACGACGTCCATGATCACGCCGCCCTTGAGCTGCTCGGCCATGCCGCGCTTGACACGCGCGGTGCCGGTCTCGGGGGACTGGGCGGCCGATGTGACAGAGGGCACGGAAGACGGGCTGGACACGTATGACCTCACTCGACAGGAAAAGTACGACAGGACCATGGTAGGTCCGCTGCATACACGGTCCCGGAACGGGGTGGCCTTGGAAAAGGGCCAATTCGGCTGCGGTGGACTGCCCGCCGGGCGCCCCGAAGTACCAGGCGGAGCTCCAGCCCCGCGCCCCTCTGCCCCTCTCGCCCCCTCGCCTCCCTCTCGTCCCCTGCTCGCCCCCTCGTCCGCCTGCCTCTCGCCGAGCAGCCGCCCGCCGCGGCGTCCGCCGCGTCTACCCGGGCGCTCCGTTGCCCCGGTCGGCCAGGGCCGGCGGTGGCTCGTCGTCCATCTCGAAGGCGAGGGGGAAGGGCGCGTAGCCGGCGAGGCGGAGCCAGCGGACGGTGCGGTGGCGCCGGAGCGCACGCGCGGCGCGCACCGCGTCGTTGTGGAAACGGCGGGCCATCGGTACCCGCCGTACGGCCGCGGCGAGTTCGACGGCCGCGTCCTCTCCGCCCGGCGCCGCACGTACGGCCTCGACCTGGGCGCCGGTGTCGAAGACGGCTCGCAGCGCCTGGCTGAGTTCGCTCTCGGCGACCTCACGCTGCTCCTCCGGTGCCTGTCTGGCGTCGTGCGCGGCCTGGTACAGGACCATCGACGCCGCCGGGTCGAGCACCCCGGCGGTCGCCAGCTCCTGTGCGATGGAGGCGCGCCGGAGCAACTGCGCGTCCAGCGCCGCACGCGCGGCGTCGATGCGGGCGTGCAGCCGGTCGAGGCGTCCGGCGGTCCAGCTGAGGTAGACGCCGATGAGCAGCACGGCTACGACGAGCAGGATCACAGTGGTCATGGTGGGCATCGCTGCCGCGCTCTCCCTCGTTCGTCAGCTGTCTGCGGGCACTTCGGCCGTCACCGGCCGCACGCGTGCGGGCCGCCGGGCCGCCCGGCGCGGTCCGGACCGGCGGCACACGCCCCGGGCCACCCGGCGCGTTCAGTCACGGGCCAGGCCGAAACGGGCGCGGAATCCGATGCGTTCGTCGGGCGCCACGGCGGCTGCGCCGTCGGCGACGGTCTCGTAGACGGAGAGGATGTCGGCGCCGACAGTGGACCAGTCGAAGCGCCGGACGTGGCGGCTCCCGTATGTGCGCAGCCGCTCCCGCCGCTCCGTGTCGCTCAGCAGCCGCACGGCGGCGTCCGCGAGGGCGTCGGGGTCCTCGTTCGGGAAGAGTTCGCCGGCCCCTCCCCCGTCGAGCACCTGGGCGAAGGCGTCCAGGTCGCTGGCGAGCACCGGCGCACCGGCCGACATGGCCTCGACGAGGATGATCCCGAAGGACTCGCCTCCGGTGTTGGGCGCGACGTACAGGTCGACGCTGCGCAGCAGGCGCGCCTTGTCCTCGTCGCTGACCATGCCGAGGAACTCGACCCGCTCCCGCACGTGTTCGGGAAGGCCGCCGACCGCCTCCTCCTCGTCGCCCCGCCCGGCGACCAGCAGCCGCGTACCGGGCAGCGATCGGAGAATGCGGGGCAGGGCCTTCATCAGGACGGGAAGTCCCTTGCGCGGCTCGTCGATCCGTCCGATGAAGCCGATCGTGCCGCCCTGCCATTCGGCCTTCGGCTGGGCGCGCGCGAAGAAGTCCACGTCGACGCCGTTGGGGATGACGACGGCGTCGCCGCCGAGGTGCTCGACGAACGTGCGCCGCGCGTACTCGCTCACCGCGATCCGCGCACTGATCTTCTCCAGCGCCGGCTGCAGGATCGGGTACGCCGCGATCATCGCCCGCGAGCGCGGGTTGGAGGTGTGGAACGTGGCGACGATGGGGCCCTGCGCCGCCCAGCAGGTGAGCAGCGCGAGGGAGGGCGTGGCCGGCTCGTGGATGTGCAGCACGTCGAACCGGCCGTCGTGCACCCAGCGCCGTACGCGGGCCGCGGAGAGGAAGCCGAAGTTCAGCCGCGCGACGGAGCCGTTGTAGGGAACGGGAACGGCGCGGCCCGCGGAGACGACGTACGGCGGCAGCGGAGTCTCGTCGTCCGACGGCGCCAGCACGGACACCTCGTGCCGCAGACCGTCCAGGTGTTCCGCCAGGTCGCGCACGTGAAACTGCACGCCGCCCGGGACGTCCCAGGAGTACGGGCAGACGATGCCGATCCTCATCTCTCCCGCTCCTCCCCGTACTTCGCGTGCCCGGCCGCGCCGTCCTCCTCCGGGGCGGTGGCCGCACCCCCCGCTCCCGGACGGGCCGGCAGGTCCGCGAGCCACAGCCGCTGCAGCATGTGCCAGTCCTGCGGGTGCTCGGCGATGCCCCCGGCGAATGCGTCCGCCACGGACTGCGTCATGACGGCGGACTTCTCGGCCCGCGTGCCCTGCGAGGGCACCGGGACCGGCGGATGCACCCTCCCTTCCATCCTCGGCGACTCCCCGTACCAGAGGGTCACCGGCAGCAGCGTCGCTCCGGTCTGCTGTGCGAGCAGGGCGGGACCGGCGGGCATCCGCGTCCGTTCGCCGAAGAAGCTCACCTCGATCCCGGACGAGGACAGGTCCCGGTCGGCGACGAGACACACCAGGCCGCCGTCCCGCAGCCTGCGCGCGAGCGTGCCGAAGGCGGCGCCGCCCGAGTGCGGGAGCACCTCCATGCCGAGCCCTTCCCGGTAGGCGACGAACCGGTCGAAGAGCGACTCGGGCCTGAGGCGTTCGACGACGGTGCTGAAGGGCGTCTTCAGGACGGTGGTGACGTACGCGCCTGCCAGGTCCCAGTTGGCCAGGTGCGGCAGGGCGAGGATCACTCCGCGCTCCGACGCGATGCCGTCGGTGAGCAGGTGCAGGTCGTGGATGTGCACGCTGTCCTGTATGTGCCGCTCACGCCAGACGGGCAGCCGGAACGATTCCATCCAGTACCGCAGGTACGAGCGCATCCCCGCCTGTGAGAGCTGCCTGAGGCTCTGCTGCGAGGCTCCGGGCACCACACGCGCCAGGTTCGCCTCGAGCTGCCGCACGCCCCTTCCGCGCCGCTTCCAGACGGTGTCCGCGATGCTCCGGCCCAGGGCCGCCGCTGCGGGTTCCGGGAGTCGGCGCACGCCGGCCCAGCCCAGCCCGTACAGCGAATCGGTCAGCCGGTCGCGGGCGCCGCTCACGCCGCACCCGTCCCTTCCGCCTCGGCGGCCTCGCGCCGCACGGTCACCATCCGCTGGCCGAGCGTGACGAGGCTGCCGAGCGCGACGACCCACAGCGCGACGGGCAGCAGCACGCCGATGTAGGGGACGCCGAAGGTCGTGAAGCCCGAGAAGCCGGCCAGGACGAGCGTGATCACGAGCCGCTCGGCGCGCTCCACCAGGCCGTTGACGTTCACCGGCAGCCCGATGCTCTCCCCTCGGGCCTTCGTGTAGGAGACCACCTGGCCGCTGGCGAGGCAGAAGATCGTCACGCCGCACATCAGGACGCTGTCGCCGCCTCCCGCGTACCACAGCGCGATGCCGCCGAAGACGGCCGCGTCCGCGACGCGGTCGAGGGTCGAGTCGAGGAAGGCGCCCCACCGGCTGGAGCGGCCCAGCTGCCGCGCCATGGTGCCGTCGACGAGATCGGAGAAGACGAACAGCGTGATGACGACGGTGCCCCAGAAGAACTCGCCGAGCGGGTAGAAGACCAGCGCTCCCGCAACGACCCCTCCGGTGCCGATCAGCGTGACCGTGTCCGGGCTCACTCCCAGTCGCAGCAGCAGCGTCGCGAAAGGAGTGAGAACACGCGTGAAGAACGCACGCGCGTACTTGTTCAGCATGGTGGTCCCGTTGATCGATGGCGGGCCCGGCGGCGGATACGGCCACCGGCGGGCCCATGTTAGCCAGGCGCGCCGAGCCGTGTTTCCAGGGTCCGCGGCACCGTCCCTTCCTACGTATGGACGCGTGCCGGGAGCGGTGGAAAGCTCGAAGTACCGCGGTTTTCGCGACGAAGCCAGATGAGCCGGCACGTGTCGACCGGAAGGCGGGACACATGGGCGACAAGGCGAACACACACCCCGGAGCCGCCGGCAGGGCAGCGGCGGCCGACCACCCCTCCCAGCTGCGGAACGTGGTCCTGGTCGGCCACAGCGGATCGGGAAAGACCACGCTCGTCGAAGCACTCGCCCTGGCCTCCGGGGCGGTGACGAGAGCAGGAAGGGTGGAGGACGGCGGATCCCTCTCCGACTACGACGAGATCGAGCACCGCCAGCACCGGTCGGTGCAGCTCTCACTGGTGCCGGTCGAGTGGGAAGGCATCCGGATCAATCTGCTGGACACCCCCGGATACGCGGATTTCGTCGGGGAGTTGAGGGCCGGTCTGCGGGCAGCGGACGCGGCCCTTTTCGTCGTCTCGGCGGCCGACGGTCTCGACGGCGCGACGCGGCTGGTGTGGGAGGAGTGCGCGGCGGTCGGGATGCCGCGCGCCATCGTCGTGACTCATCTCGACGCCGCACGGGCCGACTTCGAGGAAATGGTCTCGGTCTGCCAGAGCGTCTTCGGCGGGGACGACCCCGACGCCGTCCTCCCCCTCTACCTGCCGCTGCGCGGCGCGGAGGGCTCCGACGGGCACGCACCCGTGGAGGGCCTGACGGGGCTGCTCTCCCAGCGCGTCTACGACTACTCGTCCGGGACGCGCACCGAGCGGGAGCCGGGGCCCGAACTGCTGCCGCAGATCGAGGAGTCCAGGAACCGGCTCATCGAGGGGATCATCTCCGAGAGCGAGGACGAGACCCTCATGGACCGCTATCTCGGCGGCGAGGAGTGCGACGTCCCGACGCTCATCCAGGACCTGGAGAAGGCCGTCGCGCGCGGCGTCTTCCATCCCGTGCTGGCGGCGGCGCCCGCCGCCGACGGCGCACGGCACGGCCTGGGCACCGTGGAACTGCTGGAGTTGATCACGGGCGGCTTCCCCTCGCCCCTGGAGCACGAGATCCCCGCCGTCACCACGCCGGAGGGCAAGCCCCGCCCGGCGCTGACCTGCGACGCCGACGGCCCGCTGGTCGCCGAGGTCGTCAAGACCTCCTCGGACCCGTACGTCGGCCGCATCTCACTCGTCCGTGTCTTCTCCGGCACGCTCCGTCCCGACGAGACCGTGCACGTCTCCGGTCACGGACTGGAGGACCGTGGGCACGAGGACCACGACGTCGACGAGCGGATAGGGGCGCTGTCCGCACCGTTCGGCAAGCAGCAGCGTCCCCTGTCCAAGGCCGTGGCCGGCGACCTCGCGTGCGTGGCCAAGCTGACCCGCGCGGAGACGGGCGACACTCTGTCCGCCAAGGACGACCCGCTTCTGATGGAACCGTGGGTGATGCCGGACCCGTTGCTGCCGGTCGCCATCAAGGCGCACACGAAGGCCGACGAGGACAAGCTCTCGCAAGGGCTCTCCCGGCTCGTCGCAGAGGATCCGACGATGCGGCTGGAGCAGAACCCGGACACCCACCAGCTCGTCCTGTGGTGCCTGGGCGAGGCGCACATGGGCGTCGCACTGGAGCGGCTGCGTGCCCGCTACGGCGTCAACGTCGATTCCGTGCCGCACAAGGTGTCGTTGCGGGAGACGTTCGCCGAGAGCGCGGAGGGCCGCGGCAGGCACGTCAAACAGTCCGGCGGACACGGGCAGTTCGCGATCTGCGACATCAAGGTGGAGCCGCTGCCGGGCGGTTCGGGAATCGAGTTCGTCGACAAGGTCGTCGGCGGGGCCGTGCCCCGGCAGTTCATCCCCTCGGTGGAGAAGGGCATTCGCGCCCAGGCCGCAAAGGGCCTCGCCGCCGGCTACCCCCTCGTCGACTTCCGGGTGACGCTGTACGACGGCAAGGCCCACTCGGTGGACTCCTCCGACGCCGCATTCCAGACGGCGGGTGCGCTCGCGCTGCGCGAGTGCGCGTCCAAGGCGCGCATCCATCTGCTCGAACCCGTCGCGGAGTTGCAGGTGGACGTCGAGGACGAGTACGTCGGTTCGGTGATGAGCGACCTGTCCGGCCGGCGCGGAAAGGTCTCCGGCACCGAGCAGGCCACCGACGGGCACACCCTCGTACGGGCACAGATCCCGGAGATCGAGATCAGCCGCTACGCCGTGGAATTGCGCTCGCTCTCCCACGGGACGGGCCGCTTCGCCCGCTCGTACGCCTGCCACGAACCGATGCCCCAGCAGCTGGCCGGCAAGATCCTGGAAGCCGCGCAGAACGGCGGCTGACTGCGGCTACGCTGGACAAAGCACGTGAAGAGGTGTGCCGGCCACGGCAGTTGGGAATGTGCTGTGGTCGGCACCGCACGTGGGCGGGCAGCGCCGAGGCTTGACGAAGTGGGGGCTCAGTGGCCGGGTTCGAGGATTTCGAAGGGATCGAGGCCGCGTCCGATTTCAGTCCGGGCGCCCAGGTGCCCCTCTCGGGTTCGGGCGGCCAGACCGCGGCCACCCAGGCCCTCGCCTCCGCCGCGTACCGGGACGGCCCGATAACGGAACTGATCAAGGCGAACGACGGCGCGAAGGTGAAGCCCCCGCGCGTCTCGCTGTTCGAGCCGAACCTGGGCGAGGCGTTTTCGCGCGCCGTGCAGGTGCGGCTGCTGGGAGGGGCCCGAAAGGCACTCATCCAGTCCTTCGGCATCGAGCCGCAGACGGTCGTCGAGCACTGCCTGGCGGCCACCCGCATCCGTAAGGACCGCGACACCCGGCTGACCGTCATCATGGTCATCTTCGGGGTGCTGTTCCTGCCGGGGACGCTGCTGTGGCTGCTGGCCTTCCAGCTGCGCCGCGCCCTCGCCGGAGCCCAGGACAAGCGGATGGGCGCCTTCGGCATCGCCGCCATGATCGCACTGGGCGGTCTGGCGGTTCTGTTCGTACTCAAGCTCCCCTTCGACGGAGTGCTCGGCATCTACCTGCGCGGCATGCTCATCGTGCCGGTCGTCGGCTGGCTGTGGGCGAAGCAGGTCTGCGAGCGCTCGGCCAAGATGCTCCGCGGGCAGTGGGAGCAGCTGCTGGGCGGCAGCGGCGTCGGGGCGAAGATCCCCGAGGCGGTCCCGCAGGACCCGGGGGACGCGAGCGCCGAACGCATCCGGCTGGGTCTGGCCAAGCTCAGCGCCGAGCAGGCCAGCAACCTCGTCTACTACGCGGGCCCCAAGGGGATACTCGGCATGGGCACCCGCTGGGGCAGCTGGCAGCTCGCCGAGGAGCTGGTCCCGAAGGACCCGGCGGCCGACATCAACCCCTTCCGCAGCTGGGACGTGGTGCGCGCCATCCACGACCAGCTGCGCAGGCTCGAGCGCGGACCGCTGCACACCGGCGGCTTCCCCACACCGTCGATACGGCACTGGATCGTCTCCCCCATCGGCGAGGGCGCCGGCGAGGTCAAGCGCCCCGAGGGCCAGGAGGTCGAGGGGTACCGCATCAAGGACTTCGAGATACAGCGCATCTGCAACGAGCAGCAGTTCGGCGCCGGCGACAGGCACTACCTCGGCGTCCAGTTCGTCCTCTGGGACGGGCAGTTGGTGATCACGCTGCTGATCACCGTGACCGTGCTCCACCACACGCTGCGCATCGAGGTCACGGGGCATGCCCTGGGCCCCGTGCATCCGCTGTTCACCACGAAGCCCAAGGCCAAGACCAAGGAGGTCTCCAAGAGCGTGAAGTTCTGGGAGACCAAGGAGGTCAACCTGCCGCTGGTGGAGGCCAAGGAAGTGGTCCGGCTCACGGCCCGCGCGCCCTTCACCTGGTTCCCCCCGGTGCTGGACTTCCTCGGCGGCAAGCTGACGCTTCCGGAACCGTTCGGTCTGCGCCACGCCTGGGCCGACAAGCCCTGGCGGCACCGCTTCATGGCCGACGACGCGCTGCGCGCGGCCACTCCGGTGCTGCGTGTCGTGCACGCGGCGGCGATGCGCATACTCGACGAGAACGGCTGCGACACCCAGCAGTTCGGCACCCGCTCCCTCTTCCTCAGCTCTCAGGTGCAGGGCGCCGAGCCGACGAAGGCCGACGTCTACGACGCGTGAACCGGCGGCGGCGCGGCAGCCCCGCCGGCATCAGGGGCGTCGTGGCCTGCGGCCGGTCCCGGGCCGCGCGGGCGTTCGCGTCGCCCGCCGCCCGCCCCGCTCACACGTCGAGAGTGACCGAACAGATCCAGCCGTGCGGGCCGCGGCGGAAGACCAGCTCGTGCAGGGTCACCGCCTTCGGCGCTGCCCCGGTGACCGGCAGCGGGGCGACCTCGGCCATGTGCAGGGCGGCCCGCAGACCGCCGGGGACCTGGGTCAGCGTCATCTGCACCGGGATTTCGCCGTCGGTGTCGAGCCGGTAGACCAACTCCTCGAGCAGCGTTCTGAGCAGGTCCTCGTCCGTCTCCGGCCGCACCGTGACCTCCCGCTTCCGCACGGGGGCCGTCCCTCTCACGTCCAGGAACGACTCGCACACGCCACGCACCGCGTGCGCCAGGCACTCCTCACGGGTGGGGCCCCATGCCTCCACCCGCAGGTCCGCCGTGTGCGGGACGGTGCGGTGCCCGCCCCGCCCCTCGGCACTGCCGGGTGACACCATGGCGCGGCCTCCTCGTGAGTTGCCCGTCATGGTCAATGCTCCGCCGACGGGGGCGGGGCCGCGGCAGCGCGTTACTCCGGATGCGTGGCGGGAGTGGCGAGCTGAGAATGGAGTCTGGTTGAGGGCCTCAGGGGACATACGAGACCCGTGTGCCTCTGGGAACGCCGCCCTCTGTGCCTGAATCGAGGAGGCTGCCATGACCATCGCCCGAGACGTCATGCACACCGGCGCCCACTGCGTGGGCGAACACGAGACGCTGGAGACCGCGGCGCGCCACATGCGCGACAAGGACGTCGGTGTCCTGCCGATCTGCAGTGACGACGACAAGCTCCGCGGCATCGTCACGGACCGCGACATCATCGTGAAGTGCATCGCGGCCGGCGGGGATCCGAAGAAGATGACCGCCGGGGAGCTGATAGCCGGCAAGCCGGTCACGGCGACGGCGGAGATGGACATCAGGCAGGTGCTGGAGACCATGGAGGAGCACCAGGTCCGGCGCATGCCGATCCTCGACAACGACAAGCGGCTGGTCGGGATCATCAGCGAGGCGGATCTCGCCCGCAACCTGCCCGAGAGGGAGGTCGGCCGCTTCGTCGAGGCCGTGGTGGCCCGCAGCATCTGAGCCGCGAGCCGGGCCCCCAGCGCGTGCGCACACCGTGGCGGCAAGTCGCGGACCAGTTCGCGTTCGCGCGGGCCCGGTCTGCGTCATGCCGGGTGCCGGAGCGCTGGAGGCCCGGGATTCACCGGCCCGCCTCTTCGGCAGCCCGGCAGTGTCCGGGGGGCGGGCGGGGCGGCCCCGCACGTGGGCCCTTCGGCCCCTGCACGGATGACCTCCGGGCGGCCAGGGTGGAACCAGCACTCAGTGACAGGAGGCTGGCATGAGGCGAACGGTGCAACAGCGGGCTCCCGAGATCCAGGTGGCGACCCGGGGCGAACTGTCGCCGGACGCCGCCGACTACGCGCAGCGGAAGGTGCAGGCGCTGCTGTCCCGGGCACCGGAACCGGTCCTCTACGGCCGGGTCAGGCTGACGCGCACGGCGAACCCCGCCACGCGGCGCCCGGTGACCGCCCAGGCCAGCCTGGACGTCAACGGACGCGTCGCACGCGCCCAGGTTGCCGGCAGGACGGCGACGGAGGCGGCGGACCTCCTGCACGACAGGCTCGGGGAACGGCTGGACCGGCTGGCCCGGAACTGGGAGGCCCGGCGCGGCGGGATGCCCGTGTCCGCCCCGAACGAGTGGCGGCATCTCAGCGAGCCGACCCATCATCCCGACTACTTCCCCCGGCCGCCCGAAGAGCGGCAGGTCGTCCGGCACAAGTCGTTCACCCTGGACCGGGAGACCCCGGACGAGGCGGCCTTCGAGCTGGAGATGATGGACTACGGCTTTCAGCTGTTCACCGACATCGGCACCGGGGAGGACAGCGTGCTCTACCGGGCCGGCCCCACGGGATACCGGCTCGCCCAGCTGCACCCCCGCCCCCTCGGGACGGAGACCTCTGCTGTGCCGCTGACCGTCAGCGACCTCCCCGCCCCGCGGCTGACGGTCGACGAGGCGAGGGAGAGGCTCGATCTGGCCGGGTTCCCGTTCGTGTTCTTCGCCGATGCGGCCACCGGCCGCGGAAGCGTGCTGTACCACCGCTACGACGGCCACTACGGCCTGGTCACCCCCGCCGAGTAGGCCCACCGTCCGGGCCGGCCGGGCACGTCCGTGTGCACCATCCGTGCCCACCCGGCGGGGGCATGGCATCGAAGCACTGCTCCGGCGGGCTGCCGCGGTTCCGGACGTGAAGAACCGTTCGTCTGGCCGAGGAGGCCCGTATGAAAACGGTCACTGACATCAGCGACGGCGTCCTGACGAACCTGCTGGCCGGCCACGCGCCGGTGATATCGGTGTACTACGCCCTGGACGCCCGCCCCGAGCAGGAGGAAGACGCCGAGCTGCGCTGGAAGGCCCTCGTCCAGCAGCTGGCCGAGCAGACCACCGACGGCAGGGAGGCCATGCAGGCCGTTGCCCGGCAGGCGCTTGCGGCGCTGCCCGGTTCCGGCACGCTTGCCGCCTTCGCCTCGGACGGCGAGCTGGTCCACGTCACCGAGATGCCGGGGGGCCGGCAGACCGACCTCGTCATGTACGGACCGCTGCCGCACCTGCTGCCCGTGCTGGAGTGGCGGCAGGACCACCCCGCGTACGTGCTGGCCGTGTGCGACCGCACCGGTGCAGACCTGGAGATCTGCCCGGAGGCCGGCACCAGGCCGGTCCGGGAGACCGTCGACGGCCCCGACGACGAGATCGTACGGAACGCGCCCGGCGGCTGGTCCCAGATGCGCTATCAGCACCGCGCGGAGGATTCCTGGGAACACAACGCCGCACACGTCGCCGACGCCCTCAGCCGGGCCGTGGCCCGCGTCTCGGCGCGTGTGGTGCTGCTCGCCGGAGACGTGCGCGCCGTGCAGTACGTGACCAAGCACCTGCCCAAGGCCGTGCGGCATCAGGTGCGCATTCGTGGGGTGAGCGGGAGCCGCAGCCACGACGGGGCCTTCGACGGCCGC
Organism: Streptomyces sp. WMMB 322; assembly: GCF_900090145.1. Taxonomy (GTDB): domain Bacteria; phylum Actinomycetota; class Actinomycetes; order Streptomycetales; family Streptomycetaceae; genus Streptomyces. The sequence continues at coordinate 53,121 of NZ_FMHI01000012.1, read as the reverse complement.
AGGGCACAGGTCGAAGCGGAGCGGCGCGGCGAGGGCGAGCGGCAGACGCGGGAGCTGCTGCAGGAGATGGCCGAGGAGCGCGGCCCCCGGGGCCGCACCGTGGAGGGGGTGCGGGAGACCACGGAAGCCCTCGCCCGCGGGCAGGTCCGCACCCTCGTGCTCACGCACGATCCGAGTGACACCCGCACCGCGTGGTTCGGCCCCGGGCCCACCGACATCGCGGACCGCGAGATGCCCGACCGCGGCGGCCCCCGCCTGTCGCCCGGCTCTCTGGCGGACGTGGCGGCACGGGCCGCGCTTCTCACCGACGCCGACGTGCGTGTCGTCCCGCCCGGCACGGAGGGGGCGCCTGCCCACGGGGTGGGGGCGCTGCTCCGGTACACATGAGCTGCACGGCCCGCCTGCCGTCCGTGCGGGGACGCAATTCACCGCCGCGAGGCGAATGACCGCCGCGGCGCAAGGCGAGCGGCGGGCGGCGCAAGGCACCTCGCCGCGGCCTCGAGCTCTCGGGCCGCGGCCCGCGGGCCGGCGGACGCGATGCGTCCGGGGCTCGGTGCACGCTGTCCGTGGCTCCGAGCGGCGGAAACGAGCGTCTGCGACGGCGCGGCCGCCACGCACTCGCCGGTCCGGCCGGATGGCGCCCGCCGGCCGGCCGGTCACCCCTTGGTGACACCGAGCGGCGTCAGCCGCACCACCAGCCGGGCCAGCCCGGCGCCTTCGGTCGCCGCGGCCACCGCGTCCACGTCCTTGTAGGCCCCCGGCGCCTCCTCTGCGAGCCCCCGCCAGGAGGACGGCCGTACGGCGATGCCGCGGGACTCCAGCTCTTCGCGCAACTCCTCGCCGCGCACCCGGCGCAGCGCCTGGTGGCGGCTCCACACCCTCCCCGCTCCGTGGCACGCGGACCCGAACGCCTCGTTGCCGGGCATGCCCACCATCACGTACGAGGACGTCCCGAGCGTGCCCGGGACCAGCACGGGCTGGCCCACCGCGGCGAGATCCGCGGGAAGGTCCCCGGCACCGTGCGGGAGAGCCGGCGTCGCGCCCTTGCGGTGGACGCACAGCCGGCGGGGCACGCCGTCCACGTCGTGGGTCTCCGTCTTCGCCATGTTGTGCGAGACGTCGTAGACGAGGTCGAGGCCCGTCCCCGCAGCGCTCTCGAACGCGCGGCGGGCCGCCTCGGTGAGCAACTGCCGGTTCGCCCGCGCGTAGTTCGCGGCGGCCGCCATCGCGCCCAGGTAGTCCCGGCCCGGTGGTGAGACGACGGGAGCGCAGGCCAGCTGACGGTCCGGCAGTTCGATGCCGTAGGTGTGCAGGGCACCCTCCATGGCGCGCACATGGTCGGTGCACACCTGGTGGCCCAGGCCGCGGGAGCCGCAGTGGATCATCACGCACACCTGACCCGCATGCAGTCCGAAGACGGCGGCGGCGTTCTCGTCGTAGACCTGGTCGACGGCCTGCACCTCGAGGAAGTGGTTCCCGGAGCCCAGGCTGCCCACCTGCTGCAGCCCCCGGTCCACGGCCCGCTGCCCGACCTGTGCCGGATCGGCGTCCGGCAGGGCCCCCCGGTCCTCGCAGCGCGCCAGGTCGTGCGCCACGCCGTGACCGCTCTCGACGGCGTACTGCGCCCCTTCGACCAGCAGCTTCTCCAGCTCGGCACGCCCCTGAAGCCGCCAGAGGCCACCGCGTCCCATGCCGCGCGGAATCGTCTCGCCGAGCACGTCCATCACTTTGGTCAGCCGGGGATCGGACCGGTCGAACCCGCTGTCGGCAGCGAGCAGCCGGACCCCGCAGGAGATGTCGAACCCCACGCCGCCGGGCGAGACGACACCGCCGTCATCGACGGCGGTCGCGGCGACCCCGCCGATCGGGAAGCCGTACCCCCAGTGCACGTCGGGCATGGCGAACGAGGCGCGAACGATGCCCGGCAGCGTCGCCACGTTCACGACCTGCTCCAGCGCCCTGTCCCCGGCGGCCTCCGGCAGCAGGTCCCTGGTGGCGTGCACGACACCCGGGACGCGCATGGGTCCTCGCCGGTCGATGCGGAAGCGGAACGGACCGTCTTCCACCAGCGTGATGTCCATGCCGTCACCCTCCGTCGGTTCGGACGTGCGCCGACTGCGAGGTGGGCGAGCCCGGGACGGGGCCCCGGCCGGGCCCGTCGGCCCGTCAGGAGGCGGGCTGGAGGAGCAGAGCACGCACGTCGTGCGGGAGCTGCTCCAGCACCGTCTCCAGCAGCCCGGGTGAGACGTGCCGCCGCACGACGCCCGTGACGGCGGGAGCCATGTGCGGCACGTCGTCGGTGCCGACCTTGGCCTCCCGCACGAAGCGGTCCACGTAGGCCGCGCGGTCGTACTTGACCGGTACGACGCTCGGGTCCCAGCCGTCGTAGTAGACGCCGCGCAGCAGCTCGGGGAGCTGCGCCGCGAAGTGGGCGGCGCCGTCGACGGTGAGCCGGTCGCGGAGCGTGTGCAGCCAGGTACGCAGGACGCGGTGGGCGAGGTGGCGGTCCTCGGTCCCCAGGGCGTCCGAAACGTCCTTCAGCCAGATGTTGGCCGAGTGGATGGCGTGTTCGAAGTCGAGAGAGCGTGTGGCAGACAAGGATTCTCCCCTTCCGGTCTGTTCCCGGCATCCGTCCCTGCACGTCGTCGCGGACGGAGTTCGGCGCGATGCCGGAGTTGTCAGGAGATTCAGAAGGATTCACCCTGCATGGAGACAGCGAAGACTGACCGCAAAGGCAAAGGCCGTCTGCCGCTCGGAGCCGGGTGCCACGGCCCATGCCGCGGATTCGGTTTTCACGTCCCCACCTCGGCCTCCATCGTATTGCGGATGCCGCCGGTCGGCAGCCGCGGACGCCGGCGCACCCGAGCCGCGGTGCTTAGGGGGTTCTTCGGGCGTGCTTCGGGGGGTGCAGCAGCTCAGGGTGCGGTGCTCGACGGCGCGGCCCCCCGAAACCGCGGTGCTCCACCGGGGCGGGGCGGGCGCCTCGCCCCGTCCGGTCGGCCGCGCGTCACGCTCAGCCGCATGCCGGTCGGTTCGCCGTCCGTCGACGGCGAACCTCTTCGGGGGCAGATGCGCCTCGAGTGGCACGCCGAACGCGTCCTCCTAGAATTTTCAGTGTGGCCAGGCCGAACGACGAGGTCGAGACACTCCTCCAGGAGTACGCCGACCTCATCGCGATCACTGGCGGGGACGCCTTCAAGGCACGTGCCTACGAGAAGGCCGCCCGCGCGATCGGCGGACACCCCGCCGACGTCTCCCGGCTGGACGCCGAGGGCCTGCGCGAGATTCCGGGAGTCGGCAGATCCATCGCCGACAAGGTGCTCGAGTACCTGAGCACCGGCCGGGTCGCGGCAGTCGAGGAGACCCGGGCGCAGATCCCGGCCGGGGTGCGGGAACTCATCGCCATCCCCACTCTCGGCCCGAAGAAGGCCATGACCCTCTATCAGCGTCTGCACATCTCCTCCGTGGACGAGCTGGCCGAGGCCGTCAAGGAGGAGAGACTGGCCGACCTGAAGGGCTTCGGCAGGAAGACCGAGGAGAACATCCTGCACGGCATCGCCCTCATGCGGCAGGCGGGCGGCCGAATCCCGCTCGACGTCGCCACGGGTCCCGCAGAGGACATCGTCGCCGAACTCTCCAGCATGACCGGATGCCGGCGCTGCGCCTACGCGGGCTCCCTGCGCCGCATGAAGGAGACGGTGGGCGACATCGACCTCCTCGTGGCGGCGGAGGAGTCCGAGCGGTTCATGACGGCGCTGAGCGAGCTGCCTTCCACGGCCGAGGTCGTCGCCCACGGCGAGAAGAAGACCACGATCCGCACCCTGAAGGGCCTCCAGGTGGACCTGCGCGTCCTGCCGCCGGACTCCTGGGGCGCGGGCCTGCAGTACTTCACCGGTTCGAAGGCACACAACGTCCGCACCCGCACCATCGCCGTCCGGCAGGGGCTCAAGCTCTCCGAGTACGGACTGTCCGAGGTGGAGAGCGGGCGGACGGTCGCCTCGCGGACCGAGGAGGAGGTGTACGCGAGGCTGGGCCTGCCGTGGATCCCGCCCACCCTGCGCGAGGACCGCGGGGAGATCGAGGCGGGCCTGCGCGGCGAACTGCCCGAGGTGATCACGGAGGGAGACGTCAGGGGCGACCTGCACACCCACACCGACCTCACCGACGGCCTCGCGCCGCTGGAGGAGATGGTGACCGCCGCCGCCGGCCGCGGCTACGCGTACTACGCCGTCACCGACCACGCGCCCAACCTGTACATGCAGCGCATGACCGAGGAGAAGATCCTCGCCCAGCGCGAACAGGTCCGCGCGATGGACGGCAGGCACCGCAGGATGCGGCTGCTGCACGGCGTCGAACTCAACATCGGACCGGACGGCGAGCTCGACTGGCCCGACGACTTCCTCGCCGGCTTCGACATCTGCGTCGCCTCCGTGCACTCCCACACCGCGCTGGACCGCGCCGCGATGACCCGGAGGCTTCTGCGGGCCTGCGAGAACCCGCACGTCAACGTCATCGGCCATCCGACCACTCGCCTGATCGGCAAGCGGCCGGGGATCGACGTGGATCTGGACGAGGTCTTCGCCGCCTGCGCCCGCAGCGGTACCGCGCTGGAGGTCAATTCCCAGCCCGACCGCCTCGACCTGTGCGACGAGGACATCCTCCGCGCCAAGGAGTACGGCGCGAAGTTCGCGGTGAACACCGACGCCCACTCCGTGCTCCAACTCGCGAACCTGCGCTACGGGGTGGGCACTGCGCAGCGCGGGTGGCTGACGAGCGAGGACGTGATCAACACCTGGCCGCTGCGGCGGCTGCGCCGGTTCCTGCGCAAGAGCCGGACCGGATAGCAGCGGGGCCCACGGCCCGGCGCGGGGCGACCGTGCATCCCCGCCCGGCAGCCTCGCCGAGCACTGGCTCAGACGTGATACCCGTACCGGCCGCGCAGGGGCACGAAGCAGGCCCCCGCCAGCACCTCCCGGAATTCCAGCCCTGCCCCGGTCCGGCGGAAGGCCGTCACCTGCTCCCGTCCCCCCGGCCCGATGGGCTGGACGAGGGCGCCGCCCACGCGCAGTTGCCGGATGAGCGGCTCCGGCACCTCCGCGAACGCGGCGGACACCACCACCGCGTCGTACGGGGCCCGCTCCGGCACGCCGCGGCTGCCGTCGCCGACCACGACCTCGACGTTCCCGACACCACGGCGGTCCAGATTGCGCCGGGCCCTCTCGGCGATGTCCTGCCACATCTCGACGCTCACCACGTCGGCGGCCAGGCGGGCGAGCAGCGCGGTCTGGAAGCCGAGGCCGGTACCCACTTCCAGGACGTGCTCGTCCCCGTCCAGACCGAGCCCCTCGATCATCATCCCGGACAGTGAAGGCTGCGTGGTCACCTGTCCGTGCCCGATGGGCAGGGGCACGTCCTGGTACGCGGACGGGACGAGCTCCGGAGGGACGAAGTGCTCCCGGGGAGTCTCCCGTACTGCGCGCAGCAGCCGGCCGTCCGTGACACCGGCCAGCCCGAAGGCCCGGGCCAGGTCCTCCGGGGCACGGGCCGACGGCGGGGTCACGGTCCCGCCCCGTCAAGCGGACCATGACCGCCACAGCCGTTCAGGACGGTCCCGCCGGCCGCGCGCCGGGGGCGCTCTCCGCCTCGGCCGGATCGACGTGGACGCGCGCATCCTGGACGCATGCTTCCAGACTAGATCGGCGGGATGCGCGGTCGCCCGGCGTCACGGCGCGAGGACGCAGCCCCCCTGAACCCGGAGTCCTGAGCCCGCCCTGAGTCCCGAGTCCTGAGTCCTGAGTCCTGAGGAGTCTCCGGACCGCCGTGCGAGCGACGGGAGGACGCCGACGGGGTGCAGTGCCGCGAGGCAGCCGGCACCGCTTCTGTCGTGACGGGGGCCGGGCCCCACCATCGCCTGAGCCGTGCCGATGCAGCGCTGCACGGTGCTGCACTGCTCGCGCTGAGGGCCCCCGGTCCGGTGGCGGCAGTGTCCAATCCGCCTCCGCTGCACGCCAGTTGACGACACGCCCCCACCAACGAGCACGTGGTCCGCGGGAATCGCCCGAGGGCCATGGCCCTGGTCCTGGCCCTAGTCCTGCCAGGCATCGGCCAGCATCGCGCGCGTCTCGCCGAGCAGTTGCGGCAGCACCCGTGTGTGGCCGACGACCGGCATGAAGTTGGTGTCGCCTCCCCACCGCGGCACGACGTGCTGGTGCAGATGCGCGGCGATTCCGGCGCCGGCGACCGAGCCCTGGTTCATGCCGATGTTGAAGCCCTGCGCCGCGGCGGCCACCCGCAGCGTCTTCATCGCCCGCTTGGTGAACCGGGCGAGTTCGGCGGTCTCCTCGTCCGTCAGAGCGGGATAGTCCGCAACGTGCCGGTAGGGGATGGTCATGAGATGCCCGCCGTTGTACGGGTAGAGGTTGAGGACCGCGTAGACGTGCTCGCCACGGGCGAGGATCAGCCCGTCCTCGTCGCTCTTGGCCGGAATCGCGCAGAAGGGGCAGCCGTCCTCCTCCTCGGGGCCGGCGGGCTTGTTCTCACCCTGGATGTACGCCATGCGGTGCGGTGTCCACAGTCGCTGGAACGCGTCCGGTGTCCCGACCCCGATCTGCTCTTCCGGCTCGCTCGTCATGCGGGCCAGCATAGGACTTCGCCGGTACGGGGCAGGGCTCCAGGGTGCTGCCCGGAGCCCCGCCCCGGCACGGCCGCGCTCCCCCGTGCCGTAGCGAGCCGCCGCGGCTCTACGAGCTGGGGCGGGCGGACTCCAGCAACTCCGCCACGGCCTCGTTCTGCGGGACGCCGTTCTTCTGCGTGCCGTCGCGGTAGCGGAAGGAGACCGCGCCCGCGGAGACGTCCTCGTCCCCCGCGATGATCATGAAGGGGACCTTGGACTTCTGCGCATTGCGGATCTTCTTCTGCATCCTGTCCGAGGACGAGTCGACCTCGATGCGCAGGCCCTTCTTCCCGGCCTCCGCGGCGAATTCCTCCAGATACGGAACGTGTGTGTCCCCGATCGGGATGCACACGGCCTGCACCGGGGCCAGCCACGCCGGGAACGCGCCCGCGTAGTGCTCCAGCAGCACGGCGAAGAACCGCTCGATCGACCCGAAGAGCGCGCGGTGGATCATCACCGGCTGCTGCCGCGAGCCGTCCGCCGCGGTGTACTCCAGCTCGAACCGCTTGGGCTGCTGGAAGTCGACCTGGATCGTGGACATCTGCCAGGTGCGCCCGATGGCGTCCTTGGCCTGCACGGAGATCTTCGGCCCGTAGTAGGCGGCGCCGCCCGGGTCCATCACCAGCTCCAGGCCCTGCTTGCCGGCGGCCAGGCGCAGCTCCTCGGTGGCCTCCTCCCACTCCTCGGGCTCACCGATGAACTTGGGGTTGCCCTCCTCGCGGGTGGACAGCTCCAGGTAGAAGTCGCTCAGCCCGTAGTCGCGCAGCAGGTTCAGGACGAAGGTGAGCAGGCTGTCCAGCTCGTCCGCCATCTGCTCCTTGGTGCAGTAGATGTGCGAGTCGTCCTGGGTGAAGCCGCGGGCGCGGGTGAGGCCGTGCACGACGCCCGACTTCTCGTAGCGGTAGACCGTGCCGAACTCGAAGAGCCGCAGGGGCAGTTCGCGGTAGGAGCGGCCACGCGCCTTGAAGATCAGGTTGTGCATGGGGCAGTTCATCGCCTTGAGCCGGTAGTTCTGCCCCTCGAACTCCAGGGGCGGGAACATCGACTCCGCGTAGTTCGGCAGGTGCCCCGAGGTCTCGAACAGCTGCTCCTTGGAGATGTGCGGGGTGTTGACGAACTCGTAGTCCGCCTCCTCGTGCCGCCGCCGCGAGTAGTCCTCCATCACCTTGCGCACGACGCCGCCCTTGGGGTGGAAGACGGCCAGCCCCGAACCCAGCTCCTCCGGGATGGAGAACAGGTCGAGTTCGGCGCCGAGCTTCCGGTGGTCACGCTTCTCGGCCTCGGCCAGGAACTCCAGATACGCCTTCAGCTCGTCCTTGGTCGGCCACGCGGTGCCGTAGATGCGCTGCAGCTGCTTGTTCTTCTCGCTGCCCCGCCAGTACGCGGCCGCACTGCGCATCAGCTTGAACGCAGGGATCGCTTTGGTGGTGGGAAGGTGCGGCCCGCGGCAGAGGTCCTTCCAGCACAGCTCGCCGGACTTCGCGTCCACGTTGTCGTAGATGGTCAGTTCGCCGGCGCCGACCTCCGCCGAGGCACCTTCCGCCGCCTCCGCCGCCGAACCCTTCAGCCCGATCAGCTCCAGCTTGTAGGGCTCGTCCGCCAGTTCCTCGCGGGCGTCCTCGTCGGTGGTGACGCGTCGTGAGAAGCGCTGCCCCTGCTTCTGGATCTGCTGCATCTTCTTCTCGATGAGCTTCAGATCGTCGGGGGTGAACGGCTCCGGGACGTCGAAGTCGTAGTAGAAGCCGTCGCGGACGGGCGGTCCGATGCCCAGCTTGGCCTGCGGGAAGAGCTCCTGCACCGCCTGCGCCATGACGTGCGCGGTGGAGTGGCGGAGGATGTCGAGCCCGTCCTGGCTGGTCAGCTGCACGGGCTCGACCTCGTCGCCGTCGGCGACCTCGTACGCCAGATCCTTCAGCTGCCCCGCCACGCGGGCGGCCACGACGGAGCGCTCCCCCTCGAAGAGAGCGCCGGCCGTAGTGCCCGTGTTCACCACGCGCTCTTCCCGCTCGGAATCGCGTTGGATGATCACACGGACATCGGTCACCGGTCTCTCCTGACTCTCATTCCACGGAGCGCCGACGTGTGCCGGGCGCCGCTCGAATCGTACCGAGAGCGGTCCCCTTCCCGCGAAACGGTTATCTGCCCCCCGCCCTCGCTTCGCCGCTCCCCCGGGGCTGCTCCCGCCAGGGCAACCGCGATCGGTGCGGCCGCGATTGACGTGTCCCGGAATGCGGTATCAGCAGCTCGGTGCCCTTACGGACGGGAGTGCTGCCATGACCCAGTGGTACGAGGGGCCCCTCGCGGCACTCGCCCTGCGGGCCCGCCGCCCCGGGACCGCACCGGAGCCGGACACCACGGCGGACGCCGACCCCGAACTGGACCGGCTGTGCGCCGCCGCGGTGGCCGTCCAGCAGGCGCCGCAGGCACCGGCGGAACTGCACCTGCCGCCCGGCACCCCGGCCCTCGCGGCAGGGCCGGCGGCCGACTGCGTGGCGCGGTTCCTGGCGACCCATGCGACCGGCAGGCCACTCGTCGTGCTGAACGCGCCGTACGATCTGACGCTGCTCGACCGCGAGTTGAGGCGCCACACGAACGTGCCGCTCGCGAACCGCCTCGGCGGCCGCGGCATGTGCGTACTCGATCCCGTGCTTCTCGACCGGCGTCTCAACCGCACACCGGGAGCCACGAGCCCGCACCGCGGGCTGGACCGGCTCTGCGACAACTACGGCGTTGCTGTGCCCGCCGAAACCGTTCAGGACGAGGCCGTCGCGGCGTTGGCGCTGGCGAGGGCGCTCGGCCGCCGCTTCGCCTCACAGCTCGCCGGGCTCACACCCGCCACGCTGCACACCCTCCAGGCGGTCTGGTTCGCCGCCGAAGCATCAGGCACCGCGGCCTGGTTCACCAGCGGAACACGGCGGGCGGCGGACCACATCTGGCCGCTGCGGCCGATGACGACTGCCCGGTTCCGGTCCCCCGCCGCCAACGCACGCGAGGAGGCCGGTCCGTCGGGGTGACGGACCGGCCTCCTCAACACGTGGGCGATACTGGGTTCGAACCAGTGACCTCTTCGGTGTGAACGAAGCGCTCTCCCGCTGAGCTAATCGCCCGCTCGCGGCACGTGCAGAACCATACAGTGCGCTTCAGTCATCATCCAAACGCCCTTGGAGCCACCGCTCCAGGCCCCGCCGCCCCGCCCGCATCATCAGAGCATGGTTGGCACGGAAGAGGGGGCGTGCGGGCACCGCGAACCGCCTCAGCAGCCGCTTGCGCACCTCGACTTGCTGTTCGTACACGGCGACCGCACCACCGGAGTGCGGGGCTGCGCCCCCGGCCACCGTCCAGCGCGCCCAGCCCTCCACGTCCCCGGTGATCTCCATCTCCAGGACGCCGGCGGCAGGCTCGTGCCGCCTCGCCCGGCCCGTGATCAACAGATCGAAGGGGAGGACGGAACGGATGCGCGCGGTGCCCGACGTCCCGTCCAGCGCCCGCACCTCCCGCACTTGGGGCCACCACAGCGGGTACTCACCGCCGCGCTCCAGCGCCGCGTAGACCGCTTCGGGGGCCGCGCGGAGCCGCCAGACGCTGCGGAACGCGAAGCGGTGTCGTCTGGCCGTCATCGGCACGCTCCTCACCCTCTCCCCCGCGGAAGGCCGTTGCCGCCCGCGGACCGTGAACTCTCCCGGGATCCTGTCACCACGGTCACCGCCGTACACCGAAGCCCGTTCCCCGAATTCGTCTGTTCCTGCGGGAGTTCACACACCCGAACCGCGGAATGCATCCGTCCGTAATTACCGATGAAGTGAATTCCCGTTGCTTCTCCGCTTCGACGAGAATCACGGTGCGGGACCGGAGAGAAGACCGGAAGACGCCGCGTGCCCGATGCACGAGAACGGGGCCCGGCCATTCAGCCGGACCCCGCTCGAAGCGGTGGGCGATACTGGGTTCGAACCAGTGGCCTCTTCGGTGTGAACGAAGCGCTCTCCCGCTGAGCTAATCGCCCGCTGCGCGCATCAGATTACCGCATGTGAAGCCGTCCTCCGGACTCCGCGGACACCCTCGGCCCCTACCGCACGTACTGCTTCTCCGTGGCCTCCTTGCGTCGTCGGCGCGCCTGCCGCCGGGCCTTCAGCCAGTGCGTCCACTCCAGGACCTGCCGCTTCGTCCAGCGCAGCACCCGCTGTGCCCAGGGGAATTCCGTCGCCCACAGTCCAATGCCCGCGAAGATGATCAGCCAGCCGGGACCCGGCAGCGGGAGCAGCACCACTCCCCCGGCCACGACCGCCAGACCGAGAAGGAAGATCAACACCTGCCAGGTCCGGTGCAGGGGCTTCGATGACTTGATGAACCGCGGGGCCCGAGACCCCAGCGGTCGCTGGTCACTCTCTGCGTACATATCCCCAACGTAACCGAAGCCGGCGCCGTCACCGGAATAGCCCTACGCCAAAAAAACGACACAGGCCATATCAAGGGCTGCATTACTCGCAAAACGGTCAGAGGGGTTTACAACCGACGAGTACGTGGCATGTCGATTTCGCCGACGTGCGAACCCCCGAGCGCACACTGAGCGAAAGGCCCTGGCGCTTATGAACACCACGGTCAGCTGCGAGCTGCACCTGCGCCTCGTTGTTTCGAGCGAGTCATCACTGCCGGTACCCGCGGGGCTGCGGTACGACACGGCCGATCCCTATGCCGTCCACGCCACCTTCCACACCGGCGCCGAGGAGACCGTCGAATGGGTCTTCGCGCGCGACCTCCTCGCCGAGGGGCTGCACAGGCCCACCGGCACCGGTGACGTTCGTGTATGGCCCTCCCGTAGCCACGGTCAGGGCGTCGTCTGCATCGCCCTGAGCTCCCCTGAGGGCGAGGCTCTTCTCGAGGCCCCGGCGCGGGCCCTGGAGTCCTTCCTCAAGCGAACCGACGCTGCTGTGCCGCCCGGCACCGAGCACCGACACTTCGACCTCGACACAGAGCTCTCGCACATCCTCGCCGAGAGCTGAACCACCGGTCCCGCGCAGCCGTCCGACTCGGGGCGACGGCTGCGCCTCCCTCGGCCCAGCAGGGCACGCACGGCGACGCCGTCGCCCTCGGAACCGGCTTCACCGGGCTCCGTCGGTGGCGGCGTCGCCAAGCGTGTCAGGCGTTAGTCTCTGCGCACCGGACACCGCTGGGCTGACCCGAGGAGCGACCCGTGCAGATCAACCACGACACCCGGTGCGCGCTCGACGACGTCGTGGACCTGCTCAACACAGCGGCCGACGGCGCACGGCCCGACCTGCTGGTCTCGGTGAACGACCTCAGGGCGTACGTGGAGCGCAACAGCCTCAGCGACGTCGGCACGCTCACCCAGGAGGACCTGGACGCGGTGCGGTCGGTGCGGGAGCGCCTGACCGAGGTCTTCGGCGCGGACGACGTCCGTACCGCCGCGGAGCTGGTCAACGCCCTGGTGGCCGAGGCGGGGACCACTCCGCAGCTGACCGACCACGACGGCTACGACTGGCACGTGCACTACTTCGCGCCGGGCGCCTCGGTGGCCCACCACCTGGCCGCCGACGGCGGCATGGCGCTGGCCTTCATCATCGTCTCCGGGGAGCTGGACCGGCTGCGCAGATGTGCCGCCCCCGACTGCCGGCGGGCCTTCGTGGACCTCTCACGGAACCGCTCGCGGCGCTACTGCGACAGCCGTACCTGCGGAAACCGGCTCCACGTCGCGGCGTACCGGGCACGGCAGCGGGAGTCCGCGGAGACCGCGCGGGGCTGAGCGCCGGCGGGGCGTCCTGCCCGTCCGCGCCGCTCATTCCAGGAAGAGATCATGGGCGCCGGTGATGGCGAGCAGCACCGCGATGAACGCGAGGAAGAACATCAGCGGGGGCTGGGAGAGGGCGTAGAGGCAGCCCTTCTGCTCTGTCAGCGGCACCTCGGGGAGGGCCGGAACGTGGAGGGGCTGGGCGGTCGCGGCAGGCGCGGCGGGCGGCTCGGCGAGCTCGGCCGGGGGATTCGGCGTCATGTCCATCTCGCGGTGATGATGACGCAGCCCGCACTTCGGCGATGGTCAACACGCCCACGGAACGGTGGAGTTCATGGGGATGCCGGTGCCGTGGCGGAGAACCTGGTAAAGAGCGCCGAAGGTGCGGCTGCGACGGGTGTGCGCTGGGGTGCGTCAGATGCCGTGCTTCTTGAGGATGGCCTCGATGTCGGAGAAGTCGTCGGCGTCGCCGCCGGAGGCTTGCCCCTGCTTGCCGGCGGACGGTTTTCGCTCCGGGCCGGCGGGGGTCGCCGCGGCCGCGGAGCCGAGGGCGGGCGCGCTCGCCGTTCCGGAGGCGACGGCGCGGCCCGGGGGCGTCGCTGCGCCGCGGGGTGCTTCGCGGGCCTTGCGGCGCGAGTGCCGGCCCGCGACCCGGCCGACGACGTACAGCACGAACGCCACGGCGAGGACCGCGAACCCCGCCCAGACGGTGGGCTTGAGTACGAGATCCGCGGCCCAGGAGCCGACCGCTGTTCCGATCCTGCCGCCGAGGCCGATCAGGCCGGACATGGCCAGCCCGACGGGGACGAGCGAGAACGCCGCAATGCGAAGGGCGGCGGCGAAGCGCCGCCGGAAGGCCGTCAGGAAGGCGACGGCCAGGCCGGCTGCGGAGAGAGCGGCGCACACGGTCGTGGTCAGCATGTGTTCCATTTTGCAACGCCCGCACGTCACAGGCCATGGCCGTCCCTCCGATTCAGGGGAGATCTCCGGGTCATGGGCGTTCCGCGCGGCTGAGAGACTGTCCGCATGGACGTCTCCTCCCGCCCCGTGCTCGACTACTGGTGCGAGCTTCAGTGCCCCGACTGTCACCGCGCTCAGGGCGACCTGGACGCGCTGCGCGAACGGTACGGGGAGCGGCTGGAGATCCGGCTGCGGCACTTCCCCCTGGAGAAGCACAAGCACGCCTACGCCGCCGCGCAGGCGGCCGAGGAGGCCTTCGCCCAGGGCAAGGGCGATGCCTATGCGGCGGCCGTCCTTGCGCGCAGCGGCGAACTCGCCCGCCGCGGTGAGGAGTTGCTGCTGGAGGTGGCGCGCGGGCTCGGGCTGGACGACGCCGAGTTCGAGGGTGCACTGATCGACGGACGGCACCTGCTGATCGTCGACGCGGACCAGGCGGAGGGCAGGGCGATCGGGGTGAAGGGCACACCGACGTACGTCATCGGCGGGCAGCGGCTGGACGGCGGGAAGAGCCAGGAAGGGCTGAGGGCCCGCATCGAGGAGATCGCGGACGGCCTGCTCGGCGACCGCGCCTGAGGGTCGGGCCCCTGTCCGTCAGCGGAGTGACGGGGCCGTCCCGGAAGTCAGAGCAGCTGCTTGCGGAAGTGGTGTTCGGCCACGTGGTAGCCCAGTGACGAATACAGGTTCACCGCCGGGGTGTTGGCGGTGAGAACGTGCAGCCCGAGGGTGCGTGCACCGGCCGCGAGGGCCACGCGCTCCGCCACGAGCATCAGGGCGCGGCCGTGCCCGTGGCCGCGCAGGGCCTCGTCGACCTCCACCTCGTAGACGTAGGCGTCGCAGTCGGGGCGCGGGCTGCGTTCGAGTTCGACCCAGAGCCGCCCGACGTCGGCGCCGTCGTGGACGAGGACTCGCATTGCCGCGCCCGCCGTCGACGCCCCGCCGGGCAGCAGCTCCTCGAACGCCGCCGCGGCCCTTCGTCCGGCCTCGTCGGCAGAGAGGCCTCGTTCCGTCATCGTCTCCACCAGCCGGAGCAGCCCGCTCTCGCGCCATGCGGGAAACTCCGCGTCGCTCATGGGCCGCGCCGCGCTGCCGAAGGGAAGCGGCGGCTCCTCCCCCAGCTCCTTGAGCATGCTGCGGCTGCGCTCACGGTAGCCGAGGCCCGCGGCGAGTTCCCGTGCCGCATCCGCCTTCGCCGGGACGGTGATCTCGACTCCCCGGCAGCCCCAGTCGCGCAGCACCTCCTCGGCGGCGAGCGCCGCCACGGCGCCCCGCCCGCGGCGCCGTTCGCGCTCCTCGACGACGAGCTGCGTCACACGGCCGGTGAGCGGACCGTGCTTCGGGTCGACGGTCAGCCGGAGGATGCCCACGGGGCGGCTGTTGACGCAGATGTCGTACGAGCGGGAGCGGATGCCGTCGGCGTCGTACTGGTCGGGTCCGGTCGGGCGCAGCGTCGTGGTCACGCTCGTGTTCTACCCGGCCCGGCAGCTTCCCGTCACGCGTGCTGCGGACCGCGGTGGCAGGGAAGCGTGCCCGGCGGTCACGGATCGATGTCGGCCGCGGAGCGCTCGGAGAAGATCTTCATCGCCTCGCGGGTGACCGGGCCGGGGGCGCCGGGCAGTTCGCGGTCGTCGACGCGGTGCACGGCCTGGACGTCGCGCAGGGAGGAGGTGAGGAAGACCTCCTCGGCCTGTTCCAGCGCGTCGAGCGGCAGATCGGTCTCCCGCGCGCCCGACCACTCGGCGACCAGGGCCCGCGTGATCCCCGCGAGACAGCCGGACTCCAGCGGCGGCGTGTGGAGTTGACCGTCGAGGACGACGAAGACGTTCGTGCCGGTGCCCTCGCACAGACGGCCCCGCGTGTTGGCGAAGAGGGCCTCTCCGGCGCCGTGCCGGTGCGCGCGGGCGAGCGCGAGGACGTTCTCTCCGTACGACGTCGTCTTCAGTCCGGCGAGCGCGCCCCGCTCGTTGCGGGTCCACGGGACGGTGATCACGGCGGTGCTGTCGGGGCGCCGGTGGAACTCGCTGTGGACGGCGACGAGAGTCGGCCGGACCTCGCCCCGGTCGGAGCCGAGCGGTGAGGGACCCCCGGTGTAGGTGACGCGGAGCCTGCCCAGCGGCACGGGTTCTGCCTCGGTGACGGCCAGGCAGGCGCGGCGCACCTCCCCGGCGTCGGGCTCGGGCAGACCCAGGCCGCGGGCGGACCTGGCGAGGCGCTCGACGTGCCGGGTGAGGGCGAACGGCGTGCCGTCGGTCGTCTTGACCGTCTCGAAGACCCCGTCTCCCACTGTCAGTCCGTGGTCGAGAACGGAGACATGCGCGTCGTCGATGTCCCGGAGTCCGCCGTCGAGCCAGATCCTCACAGGGCTCCCCTTCCGTTCGTCGCCGTGGAGCCGGGCACCTCGGGGTGCCGCACGTCCGACGCTACCTTGAGCAGTCCGGATGCCTTGAGTTCCGTCTCCGCCCACTCCTTCTCCGGGTCGGATCCCCAGGTGATCCCCGCGCCCGTTCCGAAACGCAGCACCGCGCCGCCGCAGGTCCGGGGCCCCGTTGCGCCGCCGGCGGGGCCGGCCCGTTCGATCCAGAAGGTCCGTATGCCCACCGCGAGCTCGCCTGTCCCGCGGTCCGCGTCGACCCAGCCGATGCCTCCGCAGTACGGGCCGCGCGGAGCGGTTTCGAGCTCAGCGATGATCTTCAGGGCGCTGAGCTTCGGGGCGCCAGTGACGGAGCCCGGCGGAAAGGTGTGCCGCAGCAGATCCGGCCAGCCGGCGCCCGCAGCCAGTTCGCCGCGAACGGTGGAGACGAGGTGGACCAGCCCCGGGTGCTGCTCGACTTCGCACAGGCCCGGCACCGTGACCGAGCCGGGAGCGCAGACGCGGCCCAGGTCGTTGCGCACGAGGTCCACGATCATCACGTTCTCGGCGTGGTCCTTCTCCAGCATCTCCTCCGCCGTGCGGGCCGTGCCCTTGATGGGGCCCGAGGTGACGGTGCTGCCCCCGCGGCGCAGAAAAAGCTCGGGGGACGCCGTGGCCACCTCCACCCCGTGGGCGGGGAGTCGGACGGCGCCCGCGTACGGGGCGGGATTGCCGCTCGCCAGCAGGGCCGAGAGCCCTGCGATGTCGGAGGTCTCCGGCGAGGGATCGGGCAAAGGTGCGCTCAGCACGCGGCAGAGGTTCGCCTGGTAGACCTCACCCGCGGCTATGTGCTCTCGTATGCGGCGGACCCCGGCGGTGTAGGCGGCACGGTCCGCGGAGCTGGTCCAGGCACCGGGGGCCGGGCCGTGCCATCGCGAGGCCGCGGTGGCGGCCCCCCGCGGCGCACCGGGGGCCGGTGTCCGCCGTACGTCGCCGAAGCGTGCACACAGCAGCCGCCCTTCGAAGTCGGCCACCACAGCCCACCACCCCGCCGATTCCAGGGCAGAGGGGTCGCTCGTGACGTCACGCAGATCGGTGGCGAGGAGAGCGCCGAAGCGGGCGAAGGGGGACGGAGCATGCACATGGCCGAGTCTATGGTGCGGGTGACGGAGCCCCGTCCGGGTCCGGGCGGGCACCCAGGGCTCCCTGCGAGGGGGCACGGAGGGGACGTGGCGCTGCTCGGCGGGGCCGGACGGACGGTCACGCAGGGCAAACAGAATTTGAGCTGGCAGCGATATCCGCTAGAGTTCAACCCGTCGCCGGGACGCGCAAGCCGACCGGGACAGCAACACCTGCGGACGTGGCTCAGTTGGTAGAGCATCACCTTGCCAAGGTGAGGGTCGCGAGTTCGAATCTCGTCGTCCGCTCTGAGTGGGGGTTCGTGCAGCTCCCGCCTCGGTGGAGTGGCCGAGAGGCGAGGCAACGGCCTGCAAAGCCGTCTACACGGGTTCAAATCCCGTCTCCACCTCCAAGGACGATTAGCTCAGCGGGAGAGCGCTTCCCTGACACGGAAGAGGTCACTGGTTCAATCCCAGTATCGTCCACACAGGCCAGGGGCCGTTTCCCGAAGAGGGAAGCGGCCCCTGGTGCGTTGTGAGTGACCAACTGCGTGACTATGGGTTGGAGTTGGGTTCCACGGCGGACGTGTCGGATGGGCCGGCGACCCGGTCGTTCTCGAAGACCCGGTCCATGACGACCGCTCCCGTCTGGATCACGGGACGGATCTGCTTCCGGTAGACCTTCTCCGTCACGGCCGTGCTGGAGTGGCCGACCAGGCGGGAGATCTCCTCCAACGGGACGCCGCTGTCGGACAGTAGCGACACGAAGCTGTGTCGCAGTTCCCGAGGCGTCCACTCCGCGGGGTCGAGCCCGTCAACGGCCTTGAGCACTCGCCGGAATGCACGGCGTACGTTGGCTGCGTCCAGCTCGGTGCCGGCCTCCGAGGCGAAGACGAGACCGCGCTCGCTCCACTCCTCCCCCGCTTTCGCACGCCGTCGCTCCTGTGCCTGCCTGTGCTCGGTCAGTACCTCCACGCAGCGACCGGGAAGGGCGAGGGTGCGGCGCGACTTCCGCGTCTTGGTGTCTCCGCCCGCACGGACGGACCGCCACACGGCGAGGTACGGCGGTACCGGCGGGTTCGCGTCCGGCATCCCGACGAGGTCCACGTGCTCCCACGCGAGCGGGCGC
Source organism: Streptomyces sp. WMMB 322 (assembly GCF_900090145.1). Classification (GTDB taxonomy): domain Bacteria; phylum Actinomycetota; class Actinomycetes; order Streptomycetales; family Streptomycetaceae; genus Streptomyces. The sequence continues at coordinate 35,151 of NZ_FMHI01000012.1, read as the reverse complement.
AGCTCCTCCGTCCGGGCGCCGGTGAGCAAGGAGACCACGATGTACGCGTGCATCGAGGTGTCCGCCGCGGCGTCGAGTACGGCCTCGGCCTGGGCGAGAGTGAGCGCCTTCGAGGGCCGGCCCGCCTGTCCAGTGGGGATGGAGCAGAGTTCCACGACGTTGCGCTTCACCTTGTCGCGCACCATGGCCCGCTTGACCGCACGGTTGAGGCAGGAGCGGATGACGCGCAGGGTGTCGGTGCTGAGAGTCCTGGCCTTGTCTGCGAGCCACTTGTCCACGTCGTCGGCGCTCAAGTCCCGGAGTTTCCGTGCGCCGAGCGCCGGGATGACGTGCCTCTGGCAGAGGATCGTGTACTTCTCGACGGTCACTGGAGCGACTCGCGTGAGGCCGTAGGCGAGCCAGTCCTCCACCGCGTTCTTGACCGTGAAGGACGCGGGCGCGATGGCGAGACCGTCCTCATAGTCGCGAATCACCTGCCGCAGCTTGGCCTTCGCCTCGGTCTTCGTACGACCGCTGCCACGCTTGACGATTCGTTTGCCCCTGCCGTCATGACCCAGGCTGACGGTCGCGACCCAGCGTTCCCGCCTGTCGTCCCAGTGGAGCCCGCCGTCACCTCTGCTACGCCGCTTGGTCATTGACTCCCCCGGCTTCGCGTTCGAGGAGCGCGACGTATTCGCGGATCGCCGAGTCAGGAATCCGGCGTGAACGGCCCTGCTTCACGGTGCGAAGCCGACCGGCACGGATCTGCTCGTAGATCACGGACCGGCTGAGGTTGAGCAGCCTCATTGCGTCCTCAACGCGATGGAGGACGGGACCACCAATTTCATTTCCCACTGCCCTTACTGCCATCGTCACCACTCCCCCTCGTTAGTCAGATCCGTCAGGGCTTCGCGTGCGGCCTCGCGGTTGAGGTGGAGATCGCGGGCGATGGTGCTTGCAAGCAGTGATTCACCTGGGCTGTGGCCGTGGCCGGCGAACTGCCAGTCGGCTAGGACGAGCACGGTGTCCGGCTCCAGGTCGTCCAGCCCGAGTGCTTCGGCTTGCTGGGCTGCCCGATAGTCGGCTCTGGTCTGGCGGAGGGCGCCGAGGGTGACGGAGTAACGGCGGGACTTCGTCGAGAAGTGGCCGCGGAAACCGAGCATGTGCGCCCAGGCCCACAGCCGCCGGTCCGGGTAGAGCACTTCCAGGTCGCGGCAGGCGCGGATGAGCCGTCGTGTGTGGTCGGGTACGTCATAGCGGTCCAGTTCGGCGAGTTCGCCGATGCGGCGGTCCAACGTGCCGGTGGTCTCGGCCGCCTTGGTGGCGTACTTGGCCACGTAGGCGGCGACGGCTTGTTCGGTCAGCTCGGAACCGTCGCTGAAGGCCCGCACAGGTCGAATGTCGAGCTGGGTGCCCCACCGAAGGGCTCGGCTCGGTTGGTGACCGGCCGCCGGGACAGTGACCGTGGTGTAGGCGTGAGCGGCGGCGGCTCGGATCGCGTCGTCCAGGAGCCGGGTTCGGGCCCAGGACGGCGGCGGATCTTCCGGTCCCTCGGCGCCGTCGAGGCGTACGACAGCGTGGAAGTGGATCGCTCCGCGGCGCTGAAACTCGGCGACCTTGCCGTAGGAGATCCGGCAGACCTCGCGCAATTCGCGTTGTGTGAGTCCGGCGCGGGCGGCGATCTCGCGGCGCAGTCGCACGGTGAAGCGCTGCCAGAGCTGTCCGGCGTGGTTGTTGAAGAGGACGGCCCCGGCGTAGTCGTACGAGTCAGGGTCGAGCGGTGTGCCCAGGGCCGGGTCATCGTCGCTGTGACGGGCGCCGCAGCGGCAGCGGCCAGTGTCGGGACGGTTGTGCACGGGCCCGAAGCTCGGCGCGGTGAGGGTGGCGAAGACGCGCGGGTGTTCGCGCACCGTGGCGGGGATGTCGCGTCGGTCGTCGCCGGCGAGTCCGGCGCGGATGAGGTGGTAGGTGTCCCCGGCGTATGTGCGTGCGCAGGAGGGGCACCGGGACGCGCGGCGGTTACCGCAGGCGATGCGGAGCCCCGCCGGGCTCCTTGTCGGTGCTGTAGCGGTGCAGGGTCTCGCCGGTGGTGCGGTCCTTAGTCAGGGTCCAGCCGGTGAGGTGGACGGGATTGGAGCAGCCGCCGGTTCGGCGGATCTGGTCTTCCCAGCGGGCGAAGTCGGCGGACCCGGCCACCCTCAGCGCGTCGCCAAGGGTGATCGGGTCCAGGCCCGCAGAGGTCGCGGGCTCGGTCATGCGCGTCCCCCAACAGCAGCGGGGGCGTTTCGCCGGGGCCGGGTCTTGCCGGTACCTCGGCAGGCAGGGCAGGTGATTCGGAGCGTGACGCGGCTGCCGTCATCGTGCAGTTGACCAGTGGTGACCGCCACGACGGGGAAGCCGTAGCAGCAGCGGCAGAGCCGCCCCGGAGCGTTAGCCCGGTGGGTCATGATGGGTGTCTCCTTTTCGATCTCGGTCGGGAAGGGGCAGGGCTCTCGGGGCGGCTGATGCTTGGCGGTATCGGGGCCGCCCCGAGGGCCGGTCAGTAGCGCTTGTGCTGCGAGTTGAGGAGTGAGCGGAGGACCACCGCGAACACGGCCACTGAGACCGCGGTGACCGCGACGGCCAGGAGCAGCGAGACAAGGACCGCACCGACGACGAGTGCGACGGCTCCGCCACCACCGACGACGGCGGCAAGTGCGCCGGGCGTGAGCTGCACGGTGCCGCGAGGAGCGGCCAGCGGGGAGACCGGTACGGCCTCGTGAGCGGGGTGAACGACGGTCGGCGTCACGACAGTTGGCGAGGCCGAAGCTGTCGGCGCGGGGGTGGTCGGGTACTTGGGCCGGAGCATGGGTCCTCTCTTCGGTCAGTCGTTGGTTCCGTTGACGACCTCGGTCCCGGTGCGGGTGCCGGAGTCGATGGCGGGTGCGAGGAAGGTGTCTGCCAGCAGGAAGCCGCCCAGCAGCAGGACGACGACCAGCCATATCGGCGGCCGGAAGAGGCGGATGCCGAAGTAGCCGACAAGGGCGAGCACCAGGACGAGCGGCAATTGGACGGTCATGGCGTGGTCCCCTTTCAGCGGACGGCGCAGCGGTGGGTACGAGCGGCGAGTTGTGCGGCGGAACGAGTGCCGTAGTCGGCGGACCAGCCGCAGCGTTCGGCGGTGCATACAGCCGCGTGCAGGGTCTGGCCGGTGCGGCGGTTGCGGTGGGTGCCGATCTGTACGGGGCCGATGCGTTGGACGGAGTGGAAGAAGTCGCGTGCGGGCAAGGGTGGTTCTCCTTTCAGGTGAGGTGTGCGGCGATCGCGTCAGCCATCGGCGCAGGCACGGCAAGTTGGGCCCGTAGCGCGTCTGTGCCGATGGGCGAGCCGGTGCGGGCCTGGTGTGCGTAGGCGAGCTTTCGCGCGTGGTCGACCAGCGCCGGCGGGACGGACTGCAGCGGAGGCGAAGGCGGCGCGGTCGGCTCGCTGGGTTGAGGAGCGGGTTGCGGCAGCTCGGGAGCATCGCGTTCCACGGCCGTCACGGGGTCGGGTGCCTGCTGAGCGGCAGTCGCGGGAGCGGTATCCGCCGACGCTTCCGGTTGGGACTCCCCCACCGGCGAATGGGCCAGCAGCGTTCCGCCGAAGAAGGCGAGTGCGGGCCACCCGGCGACGAGGATGCGCAGCCAGGCGGGCACCGCCTCCAGGTCGAGGAGCCCCGCCGTGGCGATGTTCGCGCCGAGGGACGCCGCGAGCGCGATGACGAACCAGCACCAGGGCAGTCGCGCCGAGTCCCCGGTCTCTTGCAGGGCCCGGATGCGTCGCCATGCCGCCACGAGCAGCAGGTCCACGCTGATGGGGTAGGCCCAGGCTTTCCAGCCGTCCTGCCCGGCTGCACGCGCGATGTCATGCAGGTGTGCGAAGGACAGGGCGCCTGCGATCACAGCCTGGATCAGTACGGCGTCCACGCGCGGCAGCCGGGTCATGATCGATTCACCTCCTGTTTCGGGCATGGGTCGGGTAGGGACGTGGCGCGAAGCGGTCGCGCCGACCGTGTCGGGGGAAGGGGTCAGGCTGCCTTGTGGATCGGCTCGACGGCCGACAGATCAGCCTTGGCTGTTGCCAGTTCGAGGTTGGGCCGGTAGGCGGCCAGTTCGGGCAGCTCCGGAGTGCGTCCGGCTTCCGCGTTGCAGGTGTTCACGGCCTGCCGGAGCGACGTGTACGGCGTACGAGTCGTGACCCAGCCGCCGGAAGAGTCACCCGCAACGGCCGTGCCTGGACGGTCGGTTGGAATCTGCGTGGTAGCGAGCACGGCGTCCGGCGAGATGTCCGCGAAGGCCATGTTCGCCGAGGCTTCGTCGTTGACCCGGTGAGCGACGCGTCCGGTGAGCTGGGCGCGGAGCATCGTGATGCCCTTGCCGAGTTCCGAGCCGAAACGCTGCCCGCAGATCTCGACGTAGATGCCGGCGGCCCGGCCGAGCTGGACGAGCCGCACCAGCGCCGTGACGATCCGGTCGCGTCGCTTCTCCTCTTCCTTGCTGGCGAAGAGGGCGAGTTCGGCGACCTCGTCGATCAGCAAAACCACAGGCAGGGGCCGCAGGTGGTCGGGCAGTCCCCAGATGTCGGCAGTGATCTCCGCATCGGGGACGTCCGCGCTGATGCGCTGTTCGGCGCGGATCAACTCGTAGTTCGCCTCCATACGCTCGATGAGCGCTTCCAGCAGGCCGAGCACGTCATCCTGGTTGGCCGCCAGAGCGGAGAACCGGCGGGCGAGCGGCGCGAGTTCCACACCGTTCTTGCAGTCGATGCCGACCAGGGCGACCGGTTGTCCGGCGAGAGCCGTGACGAGTCGCCGCTGGTAGACGGACTTCCCCGACTGAGTCGCACCCAGGTTGAGCGCGTGCGGCACCTCCCGGTAGTCCCGGTAGTGCACGGCACCGTCTTCACGCAGGGAGACCGGAACCCGAAGAACATCGGACTGCACCCGAGCAGGCATCTGCACCCGTTTGAGCACGTCGTAACCGGTCATCCGCAGCTCGACCACACCCGCTTTGATCTCCCGGCAGGAGACTCCCTGCATCGTGAAGGAGTGCCGCAACCGGTCGGTCGAGGCGATGAAGTCGTAGGCGTCCTGTCCGGGCCGGAGCTTGATGCGCAGCACCAAGCCGGTACGGGTCGGACGCATCCGCAGGATGTGCGGCACCCGCGATGACGGCGCCTCGGTACGGGTCGCCCGAGCCAGCGCCAGCCGCATGCGGGAGGGAGGAACGGTGAGCCCGCAGGCCTCCATCACCGATCCGTACCGGACAAGGACCCGGATGCCGGCGACGAAGACGCCGATGCCGAGCCAGTACCAGGCGGGGCGACGCCACCGAAGCAGCACCGCCAGCCCACCGGCGATCATCGAAGTGATCAGTGCGGCCGTCATGTTCAGGCCGCCTGGTTCTGTCCGGCCTCGGCGAGGGAGGTGACGGCCACGGCGCGGAAGGCGATCCCATGTCGCTTCTGGCCGTTGAACTCGTTCTCCCACGTACGAGCCCGAAGGTTGGTCACCGCGACAGGCGTTCCAGGCGTAAGGCCCTCCGGAATGCCGGTCTCGGGCACCGAGACGTTGTAGACCTCGGCTTCTCCGTCGTCGGTGACCATCAGGCCGACGGTCATCATATGCGCACCGGTCTCCCGGTCCACGGCGATCTCACCGGTCTGCCGGTTGGCCAGCTTCTTGGCCGGCGGCACGGCGACGAAGACGACGGCGGTGTTTGTGTCGATCTTGAAGGACGGCACAGTGAAGCAACTCCCTTGCACAGCGCGCCATAAAGGCACGCATAGCTGACAAATCGCTACGCAACGGGAGGTTGACCGCATACGGGCAGGGCGCGATACGCTGCTTGCGCGTTGACTCCAACAACGCACCCGGCCTGAGTGGGCTGCCTCCCGCTCAGGCCACATCCATGTCTGTGGCCTTGTTACTCACGCGCCGGTTCAGGTCTGCCTACCTGTCCGGCGCGTTCGCAATGTCCGCTCAGCAACTCCGTTGGCAACGAAGGGCGTTGCGAACAGTCACCACAGTAACCCGTACTCTAAGTATTGTCTAGTACTTCAAGTACCAATCCGTACTCCAGGTACGCCTAGCTCCGTGACCAGCGACCGGAGGTCGTCAGACGGCGGCTGGCTCATGGTCGCGAGGTCCGCGACGAGCTGCTTGACGGCAGGCATCGCTCCGACGATCTCGGGCGAGAGGCGCTGTGCGGCGCGGATTGAGGACACGGATTCGCCGATCTGCCGACGTTGCGCGTGAGCCCGCGCGACATCGAGGTGGAAGCGCGTCTGACGCTCGGAGGAGAGCCCGGAGGCGTCCACTCGCTCGGCGGCGCGCAGCGCGACTCCTGCGTCTCCCAAGTCGACGGCAACGGCGACTTCGTACAGGTCGACGTTCGCCGGCCCGAACTCGGTGTTGTAGTCGTTCCGTCCGGGCCCGACCGTCTTGGCCATCTCTCGCGCCGCGCGGATGAACTCGTAGGCCGCATCGGCTTGGTTGTTCTTGCCGGCCGCTACCGCTCTTTGCAGGGTGAGCGCGCCCCGCAGCGCGGTCGCTTCGACATCACCCGACGCCGCAAGCGGCTCCAGTGCGTCAGCAGCACTGCCCGATGCCTGGGCGGCTTGCTCGTAGTGCCGTGCCCCCAGAAAGACAATCGACAGCCGGAACTCGCCCGCTGCCATCAACAACGGATCGTTCGCGCGCTCGGCGGCGACGACGGAGCGGTCCACGGCGATCCATGCCGCCTCGGGCTCGCCCATGTTCGTCAACGCGGCGCTGCACGTGTGGTAAACGGTCGCCAGCAGACGGAACAGCGATGGGCGGTCAGCCTCGGGCGCCGACCGTGCCGCAGTCTCCGCCTGGGGCACCAGGCTCTCCAACAGCTCCGCCAGATCAGCGTAGTTGCCCTCGTGCGTCAGCTCCCACGCCCGGTCGACATCCTCACGCAGCTTGTCGAGATCCGGGGGCTCATGCTCCCCGAGAATCGCCCTCAGCGAATGAGCGGCGCTCAGCGCGAGGCGCAGACGGCTCGCACCCGGCGGCTCCGCGGTGGTCGACGCGACAACGGGCGCCTCGGCCGCCAACTCGGCAACCGGGAGGTCCAGGACCTCCGCCACCTTCTCCAAGACTGTCATCCGGTCGATGCGGCGGACGCCGCGCTCCACCTGGGAGAACCAGGCTTCGGAGCGATCCAGCAGCGCGGCGAACTCCTTCTGCGACAGCCCGCGGCGCTTTCGGTTGAACGCGATCTTCCGGCCAAGTGCCTTCTCGTAGTCAGGGCTCACCCTTCCACGCCCTTGCCGGACACCATGTCCAACTTGTCGACCTCGGTCGACGAGAGGTACTGCTCACGAGCAGCAAGGAACTCCATGACGTAACCCTGCGACTCGTGCACGTCGAAGGCGTCCCTGTCCGCGTACAGCTCGTAGAAGATCCGCTCCAGCGGACGCCCCTCCACGCGGTGCACGGTGTAGATCAGCGTCCCCGGTTCGTTCGCCTTGATCTGTTCGCCGGTCCGCGAGACCAACTCGTCGAATGCGGCTGCCGCTTCCTCGTCCTTGCAGGTGAAGCGGACCATCAATCCGAACATGCAGTGATCTCCTTCCTGGTCGTCTCGGGCACCCCCTCCCACGTGTGAACACCTGTCCATGAATGACCCGCACCAAAAGTACGGTCTAGCATTCAAAGTACTCACACACCGAGTACGGTGCTAGTACTTATTGTACGGCTCTCCAGGGTTCCGGTCAGCCACTCGGGACAACAGGACTGGAAAGCCGCTGGTCAGTGCCATGGAGGAACACCATGCCCACCTACAGCCGCACCTTCCCCGGTCTCATGGAGCAGGTCGGCCACGCACGCCGATGGACACGCGACATCCTCAGCGACAACGCTCACGCCGACGACGCCGCCTTAATCGTCACCGAGCTGGGCACCAACGCCCTCCTCCACAGCGCCAGCGGCAACGAAGGCGCGGTCTTCTACCTGACCATCACGCGTACCCCCGAGACAGTATGGATCTCGGTCACCGATGCCGGCGGCACCCGCACAACTCCCCACGTCGAGCACCCCGATGAGAACGAGACGCACGGCCGCGGGCTCGCCCTGGTCTCCGCTCTTACCCAGCGTCTCCACGTCCACGGCAACGACGAGTACGGCCACACCGTCACCGCCGAACTCCATGCCGCCTCGGCCAACACCGGCCTGCTGCATGGCTACTGGTGCGAGTGCACCGTCAACGGCGGCAAGCTCGGCTCCTTCGACGCCACCGACCCGGAACAGGCCCTCCGATGGGTCCGCACCAGCCTGATGATGATCGCCACGTCGCTCGACGAAGACGCCTACCGGCAGGCGCAGAACTGGACGAGCGACGGGCAGTTGCCAGCACTCCGGGCACTACATGACGGCAACTCCGAGACAGTCACCATCAAGCACGAGACCACTGAGATCACTTGGACCACGAGGCCCGTCAGCTTCCTGCCCCTGGCGAACCGTCAGGGCGCCATACTCCCGACCTGTGCCGAGCAGCACTCGACCACCCAGCTCGACGGGCTCAGCCGTCAAGCATCAGGTGAGACCGGCCTGTAAAGCATCTCCCGAGACCGGACAACGCCCCAGGTCAACACTGCGATAAGACTTTCCCTACTTCATCAAGGGCTCGCTCCGCTCGCCGCGCGGCCCGGCTTGCCGCCGGGCCGACGCTCATGTCTCCGCCCCGCTCCGGCCCGGCCGCCGGCCCGCGCGCGGCGCGAGCCACAAGAAGAGGGCGCCATTGTGGCTGGGACGGCCGGCTACACGGCTTTACGGAGCCAGTTTGGAGCGAGCCTCGACGATCATGGCCCAGATCGGGCTATTGCGGGCAGGCGAGGAGCCAGCCCGATTCGCGGAAGCGTAAGGGCCATGATCTCTCGCTCCAAACCAGCTCCACCCCAAAGCCGCTACACCGGCCTTTCACCTTCGGAACACACGACCAATCATCCGGGGGTACTCACCCCGAAAATGCCATGAGGCAGCGCGACATCGGCACGGGCATCCCGCACCGGTTCACTGACACTCGTGATACGCAAATACCCTCCGACAGCATGCAGAGCATCCTGAAGGCCGGCAATCCCGTGCAGCGAGCTCCCATCGCACCAAGTGACGTCATTCATGTCCAATCGGATACGGCGACGACCCCGGCGAAGACAGTACGCAATGTAGCTACGGAGCGTGTACATGCTCTGCACATTGAGTTCTTCGCTGATCACCAGCACTTCCTCGTCACCGTGCATCCCGGTCAATACAGCAACGGTGAGTTCCGAACGCGAGGGCTCAGCTGGCTCCACTGTGCTCGGCCTCCCCCTGGGACATCAAAGGGCGCGATCCAACGAAGACTCCTGTAACTCAGGGTACGCGTTACGCCGAGCCCCCGGAAGCTCCCCGCGAATGGGCGCGTTTACATCCGGATCGGCGTGCTGAAATTCATCGGTTACGCCTCGATCGGCAGCCTACTGAGCGCACTCACATGCCCCGAACAGCCCACGGACTACTCGTCACTCCCCTGTCAGAAGGTCGTCTCAGTCTAGAGTGACGTAGTTCAGCGATGTGGTCCTTAAACAAACTTCTCATTCCTGTGAGCGCTCCTGTGCCGATGAGAACGCGCGACGACGGCAACCTTGTTCTGTTCCTGCTGCCGTACATCGCCATAGCGCTCGCTACAGCCGCGGATCTGGCCGCTGGCCGCCCCCTCGGCCTACTGCCGCTGCTCGCGCTCGGCCCCGCGTTCGCCACCTTGACCGGCGGGATGCTCCACGTAGCGACTGTGGGACTGCTGTCGTTGGCCCTCTGCATGCTGCTCAGCGTGTACGACAATCTGTTCGGAACCGCCCGCGGGGTGACCGCCTTGATCGCAGTGTTGGGTACCAGCATGGCGGGGCTGCTGGCCACGCGTCTGCGGCAACGACAGGAGGAGCGGCTGGCCCGCATCCGTGCGGTGGCGCAGGTGGCACATCGGATCTTGCTGCGGGAACTGCCCGAGACGCCGGACGGCCTTCAGCTCGCTGTGTCCTACAGCTCGGCAACGCGGGATGTTCAGATCGGGGGGGACTTCTACGAAGCGATCGAGAGTCGTGCCGGGGTGCGAGCCGTGGTGGGCGACGTTCAAGGCAAAGGACTGAACGCGGTTCAGAGGGCCTCCGTAGTGCTCGGCGCGCACCAGGTCGCCGCCTACGACGAAGACACGCTGCCCGAAGTGGGCATGTGCCTCGAACGTGCTGCGCTACGGCACTTTCCGGAGGCTGCTTTCGCGACAGTGATCCTCGCCGAAGTGAATGCGGACGGAACCGTGACTCTTCTAAACTACGGCCATCCGCCACCGCTGATCGTCCGCAGGGACGGTACGTCGTATTTCGCGGAACCGGCGGAGCCCGCTCTCCCGCTCGGCCTCACCGACATCGGAGGCGGCCACCCCACGCCGTACCGCGTCGAACTCGATCCCGGCGACCAGATGCTGCTCTACACCGACGGCACTACAGAGGCACGCAATGCCGCCGGTCAGTTCTACCCGCTCGGGGAGCGAGCCTCACTGCTGCGGACGCCCGATCCCACCAGCGCGCTGGAGGCCCTGCGCAGTGACGTCGTCGCACACACCGGCGGCCCACTTGTCGACGATGCCGCCATGCTCCTGCTCCGCCGCTGAGTCGCAGCCCGGGAGGCCCTCTTGGGCACAGCGAGCGCCTCCTTACACCCCGGAGCAGGGAGCGCACAGCGTGCGCGCCGGCACCCTCAACCGTGCTCTGCTGAGTGACCAACTGCGTGACCATCTGAGTGACTACCGCCCCGGACCCCGGCGGACGCCCCCGCACCCCTGCGGATTTGTCTTGCAGGTCAGGGCGTGACAATATCTCTGACGCAACAGCCCGCGCGGTTAGCTCAGCGGGAGAGCGCTTCCCTGACACGGAAGAGGTCACTGGTTCAATCCCAGTACCGCGCACAATGTGAGTGCCCCGGCCGGAGAACGGCCGGGGCACTTCTGCGTCTCACCCGACGGCTCCGTGCCCGGGTCGACCCTGCGGTGCGCGGATCAACCCCGCCGCGGGGCGGGGCTCATGACGAGAAGAGCATGTGGCCGAAGCCGCGCTTGTGCTTGCGGTGACCGTGGTGTCCGTGGTGGCCGTGCTGCGCGGCGCCCCAGGCGGGAGCGGCCGGGTAGGCCTGCGGGGCGTGACCCGGCTGACCGTACGGGGCGGACGGAGGCGGGCCCGACGGCTGCGACCACTGGGATTCGAGCCGCGTGAGCGCCTCGAGTTCGCCGTAGTCGAGGAAGATCCCCCGGCAGCCACCGCACTGTTCGATCTGGACTCCGTTGCGGTTGAACGTCTGCATCGGGGCACCGCACTTGGGACACTGCATGGTCAACTTCCTTTCCACGTCGGCGTATTCACCGCTCGGCTGCTGCGGCTAAAGACTAGAACCCGGTTCGCCGGGTTGCCCGGCGGCGGCCGCGGCGATGCGGTCGCAGGCATCGGCGCACGCCGTCTCGGCCTCGTCCAGCGGACGCCGGGCCGCGTGTGCCTTGGTCACGGCGAGTGCCGCCGTCTGGACGGTCAGGGCCCGCGCCGGTGCGTCGAGGACGGGCCAGGGATCGACGCCTTCCGTGCCGGACTCGGCCTGGTAGGCGTGCAGGAAGGCGGTCCAGAACGTGGGGTGCAGCACTCCCGTGGCGTACCAGGCGGCAGGTCTGGCGAGGTCCCACGCCGGATCGCCGAGGCCGAGATCGTCGATGTCGATGAGCTGCCAGGAGCCGTCCCACGGGTGTCTGATCAACTGGCCCAGGTGGAAGTCGCCGTGGCAGAGGGTGCCGGCGCGTGACGGCTCCGGGAGCTTCTCGTTCCTGCACCAGGCGGGCAGCGTCTCCCAGGCGGCCTCGGCCGCCGCGGCCGCGTCGGTGAGGGCGGGGGCGGCGGCGCCGTCGGCGAGTGCGGTCCGCATCCTCTCGACCGCGCGTGCCGCCTTCTCGGGACCTCTCATCACCGGGACCGGGCCCGGGAGTTGTGCGGCCAGCGCGTCTGCCGGTACGGCGTGCAGGCGAGCGAGGAGCGTGCCCGCCGCCCTCCAGGGTGCGGCGTCGGGCGCGTTCGGGTCGACGGGCTCGCCGCGGGGCCAGAGGGTCGCCGGACGATCCCCGTCCAGGAGGAGCGGGGGCATGGCCGTGCCGGGTTCCACCGGGCTTCCTCCGGGGCCGAGCGGGGCCGGCATGATCCCGGTGAGGCGGGGGTGGGCGGCGATGCTCAGACGCACGGTCAGTTCTCGCATTCCGGCTTCCGAGGTGGCCGGGTGTGCCTTGGCGACGACGGCGCCGCATCCGACGACCGTGCCGTCGGGACGGTCGGCGACCAGGTCTGGAGCCGGAGCCGGGACGCCGGTCCGGTGCAGCGGTGAGGCCGCGCCCTGTGCGAGTTCGCACAGCAGGGCGGTGAGCGAGAGCGTGGTGGACACGGTCCTCCCAGGGCCGAGGCGGTCCGGCGTGGGGAGCCGGAACGTCGACGAACGGAACGTCAGCGAGGGGACGTCAAGGCAACGCAACCGCCCCGTCGCTCGTACGAATGACCGGTGCCCCCTTCGTGGGATCGTACGCGCGCCCACGCCCGGGCACCCCGGGGCCGCACATACCTGAGGTCCGGGCAGCTCCCCAGCTGCCCGGACCTCAATGCCGTCCGTCGCACCCCCGTCCCCACGGGGCTGATGGCCGGGTCATCCCCGACTCGGGCCGCTCTCCCGAGGCCGGGGCACGGATCAGTGCCCCAGCATCCCGGCCACGGACGACGCCTGTGCGACCACCGCCTGCGCCGCACCGAAGGCGATGGCGAGAACGATGGCCAGGGGCAGCACCATCGCGGCCGCCACCAGCGGATGGCGCCGGCCGCTTCCACGGGTGCCGATGCCGGCGACGGCCGTCAACCGCTCCCGGGCTCTCCCGGCCGCGCGCTCTGCTGTGTGCGCCATGGTCCGCTCCTGTCGTCTTCCTGGGGCGGCGGGCGACTGACCTCGGGGGACGAGTGCTTCGCCCGCCGCTTGCGAAAAGACTAGGCGGGCGGGCACCCGCGAGGCGTCATGCCCGCGTATCGACTGCGGGGCCTCCCGCAGGATGACGGCCGCGTCCGCCGGATACTCCCCAGGGTGGAGGCGGACCCCGCCTGTCCGGGGGTCTTCCCGGAGGGGTGCGGGCGCGCCGGGGCGCAACGGCGCCCCGTGTGCCGCGTCCGGGCAGGTCCCGCCACAGACCCTCTCCCGGGGGCAGGTGCGGCAGAGGCCTGTCGCGGGGCAGGACACCTGCGTGGGGCGGAGATCCGGTCGCGTGAACAGGTGACATCGCTCACCAGCCCTTGCGCGGCCGACGCCGCTTCAGGCCGGTCAAGTCCCGTCGCGGTGCGTTCAGTAGACCGGCCGCGGCCCGGCGGCCGCACATTCCGACGTCTGCTCGCCGGGTGATTCACGCCCCGTCAATTCGTGTGCTCCGACGGGACGTTGGGTACGCCAGTGGGATCCCGCGAAGGCTCCGTCCGCACGGTGCGGGCCAGTTGAGCCGGTGAGCTCGGCGGAGCTCCCGGCGCGGCAAGACGCGGGGCGCCGCGTGCGCGGCCTGTCGTCGCGGCGTGGCAGCAGTCCGTAAGCTGTGCCCCGTCAGACGGACGCGCCGGGAGACGGCCAGGGGGCCTACCCGTGACCGCTCGGGGTAGCCCGTCCGGGACGGAAGACCTCACCACCGCAGGCAGGGGAACACATGGCGATGATGCGGCTCCGACGCGAGGATCCGCGAGTCGTCGGCTCGTTCAGGCTTCACCGGCGGCTGGGGGCCGGCGGGATGGGCGTCGTCTACCTCGGCTCCGACCGCCGGGGGCAGCGGGTCGCTCTGAAGGTGATCCGCCCGGACCTCGCCGAGGACAAGGAATTCCGCTCGCGCTTCGCCCGCGAAGTGTCGGCCGCCAGGCGGATCCGCGGAGGCTGCACCGCACGGCTGGTGGCCGCCGACCTGGATGCGGACAGGCCCTGGTTCGCCACGCAGTACGTGCCCGGCCCGTCGCTGCACGACAAGGTCACCGAGGCCGGGCCTCTCCCCGCCAGCCAAGTCGCCTCGATCGGGGCGTCGTTGGCTGAGGGACTGGTCGCCGTGCACGAGGCGGGCGTCGTGCACCGGGACCTCAAGCCGTCGAACATCCTGCTCTCGCCCAAGGGCCCCCGCATCATCGACTTCGGCATCGCATGGGCCACGGGCGCCAGCACTCTCACGCATGTGGGCACGGCTGTCGGCTCGCCCGGCTTCCTCGCGCCCGAGCAGGTCCGGGGCGCGCTGGTGACGCCCGCGACCGACGTGTTCGCGCTGGGGGCCACGCTGGCGTACGCGGCGACCGCCGACTCCCCCTTCGGGCAGGGAAGTTCCGAGGTGATGCTCTACCGCGTGGTGCACGAGGAGCCGCAGTTGGAGAGTGTGCACGCCTCGCTCGCTCCGCTCATCCATGCGTGCCTGGTGAAGTCTCCGGAGGAGCGTCCCAGCCCCCTCCAGCTCTCGCTCCGGCTGAAGGAGATCGCGACACGTGAGGCGCGCGGCCTGCCGGAGCAGACGGGCGGTGCGACGGGTCCGGGCACGGCCGGCAGGGGCGGCGCCCCGCACGGCTCGTACGGGTCTCACGGGTCGTACGGCTCCGACAGGTCCGGCGGCAGGGGCACCGCCGGGAGCGGGCAGGGTTCCGGCGGCGGTCAGGGCGGCGGAGCACGTCCACCGGCCACCAGGGCCACGGGCGTGAACACGAACGCCAACAGGCCGGGCCCGTCCGCCGGTTCGGCCGGACCCGGGTCACGTGGCGGGACCGTGCCCCGGTCCCGGCCGCCCGGCGACCGCCCCCGCCTGCGGCGGTCCGACAAGCGCGGGGGGCAGCGTGCCTACGGTCCCCGCAAGGACGGGCACCGCGAGCACCACCGTGATCCCGGCACCCCTGACGGCCCGCCGCCCGGTGCCGGGGGGCATGTGGGCTCGCCGCATGCCTCCACGCCCCGCAACGGCGAACGTTCCGCGGCGGCCGGCACCGGAAGACGTCCCGCTTCGAGGACGTCGACGCGGGCGGGCGACTCCGGCGCCGGGCTCGCCGGTCAGGCGCGGCGGCAGGGCGCGGAAGGACGCGAGCACGGTCCGGGGCAGGCGCGGCGCGTGGCCGACCGGAGGCTGCTGCGGCAGCGGCTGGTGGTGTTCGTGACGGTGACGCTGCTCGTGGCGCTGGGCATCGCGGCAGCGCAGGGCTGCCAGGGCCCCACACGCGGCCTCGGGAAGGAGCACGGGCCCGTCCGTCCGGCACCGGCGGCCCCCGCCGTCGCGGGCCACGGCTCGGGCGGGACGCAGGCCGTCCTCGACCTGCCGTCCCCCGGCGGGCAGCCGGCGCAGCCCACGGAGGCCGCGGAGGCCGGGCCGCACCACTTGTGATCCGCCGCGCGGCCGGCCGTCAGACCTCGTGCCGTACGTGCCTACGGTCGGGCTCACGTCCTCGTCACGGCGTAGAACGCGACGGCCGCGGCGGCACCGACGTTGAGCGAGTCCACTCCGTGTGCCATCGGGATACGCACACGTGTGTCGGCGGCGCGCATCGCCCGTTCGGAGAGCCCTTCGCCCTCGGCACCCAGGAGCAGCGCCACACGGGGCAGCCGGTGCGCCCCGGCGTCGTCGAGCGGGACGGCCCCGGCGCCGGGGGTGAGCGCCAGCAGCCGGAATCCGGCTTCGCGGGCCGATGCGAGGCCGTGGGGCCAGCTGTCGAGACGCGCGTACGGGACGGAGAAGACCGCGCCCATCGACACCTTCACGGAGCGCCGGTAGAGCGGGTCCGCGCAGGACGGCGAGAGCAGCACGCCGTCCATCCCGAGCGCCGCGGCGCTGCGGAATATCGCGCCGATGTTGGTGTGGTCGTTGACCGCCTCCATGATCACCACACGCCGCGCCGCCGCCAGCAGGGTCTCCGGTCCGGGCAGCGGAGTGCGTCCCATGGAGGCGAGCGCGCCGCGGTGGACGTGATATCCGGTGACCCGCTCCGCCAGTGCGGGGCTCACGACGTACGCCGGTGCCCGCACGTCGTCGATGACGTCGCGCATGACGGGGACCCACTTCTCGGACAGAAGCATCGAGCGCATCGGGTAACCGGCGTGCGCGGCACGGCGGATGACCTTCTCGCCCTCCGCGATGAACAGGCCCTCGGCGGGCTCGCGCCTGCGGCGCAGCTCGACGTCGGTGAGGGCGGTGAAGTCGCTCAGCCGGGGGTCGGCCGGATCGTCGACGGGAATGATGTCAGCCAAGGTTGACCCCGGTTCAGCTTCCGGTCCCCGGATTCGTCCCGGCCCCCGGATCGGCTCCGGTGCGCGGACCTGTGCCCGGCTCCGAATCCGTTCCGGCTCCGCTTCCGCTTCGGTCTTCGCTGCCGGCCGCACCGTCCGGCGCCGCACCCGGCGCCCGGCCGGGCTCCGTCGCACGTGACACCGCGGCGCCGACGGATACCACGTCCCCGACGACGACGACAGCCGGCGGCCGGACCTCCGCTGCTGCGGCACGTTCCGCGACGGTCGCCAGGGTCGCGTCCACGCGGCGCTCCGTCGCCGTCGTCCCCTCCTGCACGACGGCGACCGGCGTCTCCGCGTCCCTGCCGTGCCGCATCAGCGCCTCGGCGATGGAGCCGAGGCGCTCCACGGCCATCAGCAGAACGAGCGTCCCGCGAAGCCTCGCCAGCGCGGGCCAGTCGACGAGGGAACGCGGATCGTCGGGGGCGACATGACCGCTGACCACCGTGAACTCGTGCGCGACACCGCGATGCGTGACGGGGATGCCGACGGCGGCCGGGACGCTCACCGCGCTGCTGATCCCCGGCACGACGGTCACCGGAACGCCTGCCTCCGCCAGTTGATGCGCCTCCTCCATGCCGCGGCCGAAGACGAAAGGGTCACCGCCCTTGAGGCGCACGACGGACCTGCCTGCCTTGGCATGCTCGATGAGGACGTCGTTGATGGCCTCCTGCGCCATGGCGCGGCCGTAGGGGATCTTCGCTGCGTCGATCACCTCGACGTGCGGGGGGAGTTCGGCCAGCAGGTCGCGCGGCCCGAGCCTGTCGGCGACGACCACGTCCGCCTCTGCGAGCAGGCGGCGTCCGCGCACCGTGATCAGCTCCGGGTCGCCGGGACCGCCGCCGACCAGCGCCACTCCCCCGGTCCGGTCCCGGTGCCGGGGCGCACCGAGGGTGCCGGTGTGCAGTCCTTCGACGACGGCGTCCCGTACGGCCGCCGAGCGGCGCGGGTCGCGTCCGGTGAGGACGGCGACGGTCACGCCCTCGCTCTGTCCCGTGGCCGGGGTCCACGCGGTGGCGGCTGATGCGTCGTCGCTGCGTACGCACCACACCCGTCGCGATTCCGCTTCCGCCGATGCGGCGGAGTTGGTCGCCGGATCGTCGGTGGCGATCAGTACGTACCAGGCCCCGTCCAGATCGCCGTCCGCGTACGGGCGGCGCTGCCAGGTCAGTTCGCCCGCGTCGGCCATCGCTTCGACGGACGGGGTCGCTGACGGGGAGATCAGCACCACGTCCGCACCCGCGGCCAGCAGTGCGGGCAGCCGCCGCTGGGCGACGCTTCCGCCGCCGATGACCACGACCCGGCGGCCCGCCAGACGGAGACCGACGGGATAGGCGGGGTGGTCGGTCCGGGCCTCGGGCTGGTGACGTGTCCCGGTGACGGACTCGGACTCGGGCATGCGGCTGCGGCTCCTTGCTTGCGGAACGGGCCGCTACGGCACTGGAGCGGCGGATGACGTGCGCGGGGACGTCGCGTACGGACTCGCGTACAGCCTATGGCTCGCGACGTGCGGCCGCTGTTCCGCGGATCACTGCGGGACGTTAAGGACCGGACGGCACGGAAGCGGACGGCACTGTAGCGGAGGGCCCATGACGGCGGGCCCATGACGGAAGGCTCGGAACCGCGCGCCGTCGCGCGGCATACCCCGTCCCGTCCCGCCCGGCCCCGCCGCACAGTCGGGCGACGCCCTCCACGCGGCCTTCCACGTGTTCCGGGCGCCGCGCACACGGGGACCGGTCCCCGTGTGCGTGTGCGTGTGCACGGCGCATGCCTCAGAGGGCCGGGCCGGGGCCGGTCAGCCCTTGCCCGTGACGCCGGCGGAGTCGAACGTCGCAACGTCGTGCATGGCGCGTGCGGCGCTCTGCACCATGGGCAGCGACAGCAGCGCACCCGTGCCCTCGCCGAGTCGCAGATCCAGGTCCACCAGTGGACGCAGTCCGAGCTTGGTGAGCGCCGCGACGTGGCCCGGTTCGGAGCTGCGGTGCCCCGCGATGCACGCGGCGAGCGCCTCGGGTGCCACGCAGCGCGCGACGAGCGCGGCGGCGCCCGCGCTGACACCGTCGAGGATCACCGGCGTACGCAGGGAGGCACCGCCGAGGATCAGGCCGACCAGCGCCGCGTGTTCGAGACCGCCGACGGCGGCCAGCATCCCCAGCGGGTCCTCGGGATCCGGCTGGTGCACCTCGAGCGCACGGCGCACGACTTCGACCTTGCGGGCGTGCGTCTCGTCGTTGATGCCCGTGCCGCGGCCGGTGACCTCGGAGGGGTCGGCGCCGGTGCAGGCGGAGATGAGCACCGCTGAAGCGGTCGTGTTCGCGATCCCCATCTCACCCGTGAGCAGCGCCCTGTTGCCGGCGGCGACCAGGTCACGCGCGGTCTCGATGCCCACCTCGACGGCCCGCAGCGCCTCCTCGCGGGTCATCGCCGGGCCCTGCGTCATGTCGTCCGTGCCCGCACGGACCTTGCGGGGCAACAGCCCGGGCGTGGACGGGAGTTCACCTGCCACGCCGACGTCGACGACGCACACCTCGGCCCCGACCTGGTTGGCGAAGGCGTTGCAGACGGCGCCGCCACCGAGGAAGTTGGCGACCATCTGGCCCGTCACCTCCTGCGGCCACGGGGTGACGCCCTGGGCATGCACACCGTGGTCGCCCGCGAAGACGGCGACGGCGGCGGGCTCCGGCAGCGGCGGCGGGCACTTGCGGGAGAGCCCGCACAGCTGCGCGGAGATGATCTCCAGCATGCCCAGGGCACCGGCCGGCTTGGTCATCCGCTTCTGCCGCTCCCACGCCTCGCCGAGCGCCTTGGCGTCGAGGGGGCGGATGGCTGCGACGGTGTCGGAGAGCAGGTCCTGCGGCTCGGAGCCGGGCAGGACGCGGCGCCCGTACGACTCCTCGTGCACGACCCACGACAGCGGACGGCGCTTGGACCAGCCCGCCTGCGCCAGCTCCGGCTCCGGAGGGAACTCGTCGACGTAGCCGACGCACAGGTAGGCCACGACCTCCAGGTGCTCGGGCAGCTCCAGGGCGCGGACCATCTCGCGCTCGTCGAAGAAGCTGACCCAGCCGACGCCCAGCCCCTCGGCGCGGGCCGCCAGCCACAGGTTCTCCACGGCGAGCGCAGAGGAGTACGGCGCCATCTGCGGCTGGGTGTGCCGGCCGAGCGTGTGGCGGCCGCCGCGCGTCGGGTCGGCGGTGACGACGATGTTGACGGGAGTGTCGAGGATCGCCTCGATCTTCAGTTCCTTGAACTGCTTCGCGCGGCCCTTCGGCAGCGACTGGGCGTATGCCATGCGCTGGCGCTCGGCCAGCTCATGCATGGCACGCCGCGTCTCCTCGGAGCGGATGACGACGAAGTCCCAGGGCTGGGAGTGTCCGACGCTGGGTGCGGTGTGCGCCGCCTCAAGCACGCGAAGCAGCACCTCGTGCGGGATGGGGTCGGGCCGGAAACCGTTGCGGATGTCGCGGCGCTCGCGCATCAGGCGGTGCACGGCTTCGCGCTCGTCGTCGGCGAAGCCGGGGGCGGGCGGGCCGGCCGGAACGGGAGCCTCGGCAGGTGCCTCGGCTTCCTGAGCCTCCTGGCCCGGCTCCGGCTCGGCGGCGGCCAGGGGCCCGGCGTCGGCCCGGGGCCCGGCGTCGTCCGGGGATTCGGCTGCGGCCCGGGGCTCGGCCGCAGCCTCGCCAACGGAATCCGCTCGGCCGTCCGGCTTCGGCTCCGTCCCGGACTCCGTCTGCTGCCCGGCGGGCGCCCCGGGGGCCACTTCCTGTCCGGCGTCTTGTGCTGCCGGTTCCTGTCCGGCATCCGGTGCCGGTGCCTGTGCCGGCCCGGACGCGGTCCCCCGGACGTCGTCCGGCACGGGCGACGGCTGCGGTGCGTCCACGGCTCCTCCTGGGGTCTCGCCGCCGGTCGGCGCGGCTGCGGCCGCCTGCAGGGCGTCTTCGCTTGCGCCCGCGGCGGGTTGAGGCACTGTAGCGGAGTCCGCGCTGTCGTCCACCGGGTCCGCGGTGGCCCCGTCCGCGATGACCTGGCCCGCGGTGGCCGGGTCCGCTG
Organism: Streptomyces sp. WMMB 322; assembly: GCF_900090145.1. GTDB lineage: Bacteria > Actinomycetota > Actinomycetes > Streptomycetales > Streptomycetaceae > Streptomyces. Next base: position 14,759 of record NZ_FMHI01000012.1, on the reverse strand, counting down.
CCGGGGCCGGGCCCTGCGCCCGGGCGGGAACGGGGACCGGGACGGGGGCCTGGGCCTCCGGCACCTCGGGGGTCTGCGGCCCGGCCTCCACTGCCGGGGGCGCACTGTGCTGCCCGTGGCCGGGGCCGGCGGCATCGGCCACGGGCGCCTCCTCAGGACCGGGTGCGGCGACCGCTTCACCGGCGGCGCTCTCGTCGGCGGCGGTCCCGCCCGTACCGGAGTCGGCGGTGCCGTTCTCGTCGGTGCCGTTCCCGTCGGTGCCCGTACCGGAGTCGCCGGGGGCGGTCTCGCCCGCCGCAGTTTCGTGGGTGCTGTTCTCACCGATGATCTGTTCACCGGTGATCTGTTCACCGGTGCCTCCGGCGACGGCGGCTTCCTGGCCCCCGTTCTCCTGCCGGTCCTGCTGGTTCGGCTGCTCCTGCGCGACGGGTGGGTCGGTGTGCCGGGTCTGCTGGGCGGGGATGTCCGCGACCGTGCCTGCGACCGGCGTGCCGTGGCCGGGAACGTCCTGCGCGGGCTCCTGTGCAGCCTCCTGGGCGGGCACGGCTTCAGCAGGCAGCTCCCCCGCCTGCTGCGCTGGGATCTTCGCTCCCTCCGCAGCGGCGCCGGCGCTCTGCGTGTCCGGCGAGCCCTCCGGGAGGCCCTTGGCAGCGTCGTCGCCCTCGACAACCGTGGCCGTGGCCTGCTGCGGCTCGAAGGCCTCCACAGCGGTCGAACCCGGCGACGAGACCCAGGTGTTGCCGGTGCCGGTGGTCTCGTCGGTGCTCTCGCTCTTGGCGCGGCGACCTCGCCGCCTCCTGCCGCCCTTGGCGCGCGGCGCCTGCTCCTGTTCCTGCGGCACCGGGTCCGCGGAGCCCTGCCCCGGGCCGGACGCCGCAAGTGCTTCCGCCTCCTGCGCGGTGCCCTCGGGAACGCCGGCCGGTGCATCCGCGACTTCCGACGGCGCTTCGGCAACGGCGAACTGCGCCTCGGAAAGCGCCGGTTGCACCTCGGGGAGGGCCGCTTGCGCCTCGGGGACGGACTCCGTCCGGGGAATCGCAGACGGTGCCGACACTGCGGACGCGGCAGTCGCGGCAGTCGCGGCGGACGGTGCGGTCGCGGCGGAGAGACCGGCCTGCTCGGAGGCCGCAGCCGGCTGGGGAACCCCCTCCGGGGCGGCGGCCTGCCGGTGGTCCGCATGCGCCGTGTCCGTGTCCGTGTCCGCCTGAGCGGGTGCCTCGCCCGCACCGGGCTGCTGCGCGGGCGGCGTCGCCCACGTCTCGTTCTCCGGCGGAAGCGCTCCGAGCTGAGGGCCCGGCAGCGATTCGGCCTCGGCCTGGGCGAAGTCGAGGTACTCGGGGCCCCCGGACGTCGCACCGCCGTCCTGCGGCGCCTGTGCCGGGGTGTCGTACGGAGCCGTGAACTCGCCCTGCTGCGGGGCGGGTTCGGTCTGCGGCTCGGGCTGCGGTTCGGGCTGCGAGAGGACCGCCGCCTGCCGGTGCGTCGCCTCCGGCTGGGGCGCCTCCGACTGGGGCCGGGGCTCGGGCTGCGGCTGGGGACCCGGCTGCGGCCCCGGCTGGGGTTGCGCCTGCGCCGGGGCGTCCGGGGCGGCGGTGCCCGCTGCACCGGCGCCCTTCTGCGCCGTCCCGCGCCCCCGGCTGCTCAGCCCGCGGTCCGAGAGAGGGCGTACCGCCCCGGACTGTTCGGGCACGGGCGGGCCGAGGTGGAGCGGCCGGCGCGGCGGGGTCTGCCCACGCCGGGTGCCCTTGGCGGGGGTCTCCTGGCGTTCGGGGTTCGCGGCACGTACGGCGCCGATGTCGATGGCGCCCGAGTCGCGCCCGTCGGTCTCGTGCGGTTCCGGCACGTGCGCGGGCTGCTCCTGCGGAGGCGCGAACTGCTCCTGGGGCACTGGCTGTTGCTCTTGGGCCTGTTGCCCGCCGTACGGGTCCGCCGCCGCGTGGTCATTGTGCTGTGGGTACGGATCCTGCTGAGCGTACGGATCCTGCTGGGCGTACGCGTCCTGCTGGGCGTAGGGCTCCTGCGGGGCGTACCCGTCCTGCCGGGCGTACGGCTCGTGCTGGGCGTACGGATCGTGCTGGGCGTACCCGTCCTGTTGGGCGTAGGGCTCGTGCTGGGCGTAGGCAGCCTGCTGCGCGTAAGGGTCCTGCCCGCCGTACACCTCCTGCTGGAGGGCGGCCTGCGGGTGGACCTGTGCGGCTGCGGCGGCGTGAGGATCGTTCCAGGCACCGTGCGAACCCGGCAGCAGCAACTCAGGGTCCATGGCGGCGACTCCGGGAACCTGAGCGTCACCGAAGGCCTCACCCGGGCCCGCGTAGGGGTGGGAACCGTTCACCGGAAATCCCGGCTGCTGGCCGTCCGGCTGCCCGCCTGAATTCTCCGGCTGCCCCTCACCCGGGATCTGGCCGGTGTCAGTCATGCGTACCCCTCGCCCCATCGGTAGTGCTTGTTCCAGCCCTGCGACCAGCCGCGGGCCCCGTGGATGAAGAACGAGCATGCACTCGGTGCGGCACGTTCCCCGGCCACGCGCCATCCGGACATTGACGGATGAACCGTCAACACCGCATGGCGGCACATCGATCGGTCAGCCTACCCGGGGCTGAGCCGGCCTCCGTCCACGGAGGGGTGAGAAACCGCACTTCGTCGTGCTTCGTCACGCACTGGCCACAGAGGTTCAGATCCGGACACCGGAAAGCAGGAAAACGACAGCTCGTTCACTTTCCACCCACTCCGAGGTGTCCAGTTCCACGGACTGGAGCAGGGCGCACTCCACGGCGTAACCCCCCTCGCCGAGCGCCCTCCCGATCGCCTCGGCCTCGTCCCTCGTCGCGGCATGCGTGACGATGCGTCCCGGGCGCCTGTCGACGACGGCCGTGACGGTGGGGATGCCTCCGCCGCCCACGCGCACCACGTCCGGTTCCGGAAGATCCTCGAGGACCTGCGGCGCGGTGCCGTGCACAGTGTCAAGCTGCACGCCGAACCGGCGGGCCGCCGCTGCGATTCGGGCACAGGTGTCCATGTCGTGGTCGACGGCGATGACGGCCGCGCCGAAACGTGCCGACTCGATCGCAAGGGCCCCGCTGCCGGCGCCGATGTCCCACACGAGGTCCCCGATGCGCGGACCCAGCCTGGCGAGCTGCCCGGCGCGCAGCTGCTGCGACTCGCTTCCACGTGCCGGCGCCGCAGGGCCCTGTTCGCCTCCGGGGGGCACGTCGTCGGTGTAGTGCGACAGCGGGAGCGCCCAACCGCGCACGGCGGGAGGGTAGTCCGGACCGTGGGCGGCGAGCCAGGCGCCGCCGGGGCCGCCTTGTGCGCCTCCGGGGCCGGGGCCCGGCCCGCTCGGGTGGCCTGCGGGACCGTGATGCGGCGCCGGGCCCGTCGAACCGCCCGAGACGATCACGACGTTCGGATCCCGCCAGGAGTGGTCTGCGACCTTGTCGGAGGTGAGGACGGTGACCTGCTCCTGCGAGGTGCCCAGCGCCTCGCAGATGACGAACGTGCGGTGCACCGGGCCGAGCAGCAGCGCCAGTTCGGCGGGGCCGGCCCCCGGGGACGTCAGCACGCCGACCTTCGTGTGGGCGCGGCAGACGTTGACCGCGTGGCGCAGCGTACGGGAGTTGGCGACCACCAACTGCGCGTCGTCCCATGGCATTCCGGCCCGCGCGAAGGCGGCGGCCATCGAGGAGACCGCCGGAACGACCTCGACCTCCATGCCGTGTTCGGGCGCACGCAGAGTACGCACGACGCCGAAGAAGCCGGGGTCGCCGTCGGCGAAGACGACGGCGGTGCCGCGGTGACGGGCGATGCGCTGTGCCGCGAGCGACACGCTGCCGAGCCTGACCTGCTCGGCACGGGAGGGCACTTCGGGCAGCTGGAGGTGGTGCGCGGCCCCCGCAACGAGCGTGGCTGCTCCAATGGCGGAGCGGGCGGCTCCCGACAGGGGCGAACCGTCCCACCCGATAACGGTGACGCGGTCGGCCATCGGTCGGTCTCTCCTGGGCTCGTCGCAGGTGGGGGTTCCTTGAGCCTACCTCTGCGGCGACCGGGCCCCGAGCCTGGGTACCGACGGTTCCGGACATGCGGGCCTACGAGGGGATTTGCGCATCTGAGGCACCACGCGCCGTCGGCCCGGACGGGCCTGACGCCGACCCGACGCCCGCGCCCCGACACCAACCTCACGCGAACCCGGCGCTAACCCGGCGCGAAGAGGTCCGCCTCCCGGCGGTGAATCCCCGGGTTCGCAGGCATGGCCTCAGTGGCCACACCGACGGCAACGGCCGCACAGTCAACAACGCTCGTGACCAATACATCTAACGCGGCGAGTGCAGCCAGTCCGGGTACGGTGCGTAGCCACCCGCGTCGGCGAGCTGTTCCGGCATGCCGTCGAGGTCCTCCGGCAGCAGACTCCACACGAGCAGATCGGTGCGGATCTCCGCCCAGCCGCCGTCCTCGGTGCGGGTACGCGCTATCCACGCGTTGCGCAGCACCCCTTCGCTGATGCAGCCGAGTTTCTGCGCGACCTGTTGCGCGGCGGTGTTGTCCGCGGCGGTGCGCAGCTCCATCCGCTCGAACTTCTGGTCCTGGAAGAGCCATTGGGCCAGTGCCAGCACCGATTCGGAGGCGTACCCCTCGCCCCGTGCCCAGGGCGCGGTGACGTAGCGGACCTCGGTCGCGAGGATGCGCCAGTCCGTGTGGTCGAGTTGCAGCAGTCCGACCAGTCGCTGGGTGAGGAACTCGACGACGGCGAAGACGATGCCCTCACCTTCGGTGCGCACGGCCGGCGCGTGACGCAGGACGAACTCGCGTGCGTCGGCCTCCCGGTAGGGCACCGGCACCGTCGTCCAGGCGGCCACCAGTTCGTCGCGCATCATCTCCGTGAGCGAGTGCACGTCCGCTTCCTCGAACGGGCGCAGCACGAGACGGTCCGTGCTGATCGAGACGTCCGGAAAGGTCGAAGTCATGCGCCGCTCCATACGGATCGAGGGGCTGGTGGTGTCGCTCCCCGGAGGACCACCGCGGGGTCTGCCGGCCGCTGCGGGAGCGACGCCGGCACGGGTCCTGGGTGCACCAGACGATTGCCGCAGTGCACAGCATGCAGCATCGGACGGTGTGTGCGCAGTGTCAGAGGCCCCTTCGCAGGCGGGACGCGGCGCCGCATACCGACTTGTCGATACGGGCACCTTTGCCGGGTCCTCCGAAGGCGCCCGGTGTCTCACGGGCGGCTGCCGGGGAGACGGCGAGCCTCGGCGCCCCCGACTCACTCCGGGTCCCTTTCCTCACGCGGGTGGACCGGGCTGCGGTGCGGTTCGCGCACGCGGGGGTCGTCCGGCGTCCGGGCCTTGACGACGTGGCCCCCGGCCGTGGCGCTTCCGCCGGGCGGAGGGTGTGCCCGGCCCGGCCCCGCCCGGCTCCACGTGGCGGGCGGGACCGCGGCGGCAGGCTCCCGTGGGGCGTACGGGCCGCCTCATGTCTGAACGCCCGGGCCGCGCGAGTGGCGCCGGTTACCCCTCGTGCCCCCGGGCCCACGGGCCCACGGGCAGGAGGCTGCCCGGGATGCACCGGCTCGGCGGACTGCCCCGGCCGGAGCACGGACTTCTGCCGGCCGGCAGGCCCGGGCCCCGTCCCGGGGGCCTGCCCGGCGCTGGGTGCAAGGCATCCGGTGCGTATGTCTTCCGACGCCCCTCCTAGACTGCGCACCGTGTTCACGCCGCTCACCGTCGCCCTCGCCGTGGCCGCGCTCGCCCTGGCCGCCTGGTGCGGCTGGGCTGCCTACCGGGACCAGCCCACGAAGGACTGGCATTTCATCGGCATGGCCGTGGTCTCGCTGCTCGCGCTCGTGCAGCTCGTCGTCGGCATCGTGAAACTGGCCGGCGGAGGCGAGGCCGCCGAGGGGACGGTCATCTTCCTGGCGTATCTGGCCGCCGTGGCCGCCTGCGTCCCCGTGGTGGGGCTCATCTCGCTCACCGAGCGGACCAAGTGGGGTTCGCTCACCGTCGCGGCCGGGGCGCTGGTGCTGGCGGTACTCCAGGCGCGGCTGCACGAGATCTGGGGAGGCGGACATGGCGGCTGACCCGTCGCCGCGGGGGTCACACCGTCCTGAGAGAGTCCCCGGCTCCGCGGATACCCGGAAGAGCGACGCGGACGCGCCGGCCCCGGAGGACCCGAAGGCCCAGGAGGCCCCGGCGGTGCCTTCGCGGCGGCCCCCCATCGGCAAGGGCCCGGGCACGCTGCTCGTCACCCTCTACGGGATCTTCACCGTCGGTGCGGCTTCCCGGTCGATCGTCCAGCTGACGACCCGGTTCGGCGAGGCACCGCTTGCCTACCTCCTGTCGGCCGTGGCCGCCCTCGTCTACGCCTTCATCACGCTCTCGCTCGTGCGGGGCGGGGAACGCGCGCGCAGAGCGGCGTTCGGCTGCTGCTGCGTGGAGCTGCTCGGCGTCCTCGCGGTGGGGACCTGGACCCTCGTGGAACCGTCGGCCTTCCCCGACGCGACCGTGTGGTCCGACTACGGCATGGGCTATCTCTTCATCCCGGTGATCCTGCCGGTGACGGGGCTGGTGTGGCTGCGCCGGTCCCGCGCCGGCTCCGCCTGAGGCACCGTCAGGCGCTCACGCCGACCGCCGCGGAGCCGCCGCCCGAGGCGCCCGAGACGTCCTTCGTCATCGACGTCAGCTTCACCTTCCGGTCCCACTCGGGGGCGCCGGAGGCGGTGTAGCCGGACTTGCGGTAGAGCCGCAGATTCCCCTCGCTGCGGTGCCCCGTGACCAGGTGGTAGCGCTTGGCGTCGCGCTCGGCCGCGAGCCGGTCCTCGATGGCGGCGAGGAGACGCCCGCCGAGACCGTGCCGCTGCAGGCGCGGGTGGACGCAGAGCCTGTCGATGCGTGCGGTGCCGTCGGAGTCGACCGCGCCGCGTACGGAGCCGACCACCTCGTCACCGAGACGGGCCACCATCATGCAGCCGGCGGCCATTTCGGCGCGCAGCCCTTCCAGGGTCTGGGTGAGCGGAGCGATGGCGTAGTCGCCGTAGGCTTCCGCCTCGCTCTGGAAGCACAGGTACTGGAGCTTGAGGATCTGCTCCGCGTCGCCGTCGGCCGCCGCGGCGATCGTCACGCTCATGCCCATGTCCGCCTGCCTCCCCTAGTCATGATGCGTCCCGGGCACGGGCCGGTGTCGAGGGGGCCGTGCCCGGGCTGTCCGCCCTGGTGACGCCGATTTCTCCCCGCAGCATTCCCCCAAGTTCACCCGCCGCAATCCGACGCGGCGAGCATTGTGCGCAGGCAACCCAGACATCGGGAACGAACCGGGCCGAGGCTTCCCTGTGAGATACCCAACTCACCTGCGATTTCCGGGTAGGTGAGGTCCCTGCCGGAGAACAGGGCGCGCATCACCTCCGGGCACGGTCCGGGAAGCCGTGCGACCGCCGCGGCGAGCAGACGCCGCTGCTCGGCGGCGAGGACCGGGGCGTCCGCTCCGGCGGAGTCCGCGAGGCCGCCGTCGGGCAGCGGGATCTCGCGCCGCACGCGCCGGCGTGCCCGCCGCGCCTCCGCTCGTACGGCACCGCGCAGCCATCTCGCCGAGGGCTGGACGGCGGGGCGGGCACCGGTGCCCGCCGCGCCGCCGGAAGCCGCGGTCCCGGCAGGCCGGCCGGCCTCGAGCCAGCGCAGCCACACGGCCTGTTGCAGCTCCTCGGGGTCCTCGCCCGCGGCCGGGGCCTCGGCCGCACATTCGGCGGCGACGAGCCTGTGCAGCGGGTCGGGCGGAGAGCCGGCAGCCGAAGACGGTTCCGGGGGGCCGCCGCCGGCCCGGGCGCCTGTGTCGGCGCAGCGGTGGTTCATGCAGGCCGGGACGCCGCCGGGCGCCCTCCGGTTGCCGGCCGGCGGCGATGCCACCCCTGCGGGTGACACCGCCGCCGGCCGGTCGTCCGGACCGTCGGCCCGTCGGCCCGTTCAGCCCCGGCGGAAGTCCTCGGCGGCAAGCAGCGCCGTGTCGGGGTTGTCGGAGAAGATGCCGTCGATGCCCGTGGCGAAGTAGGCGCTGAACGCGCCGAAGGCGTCGCCGTAGGCGTTAGGGTCCTCTCCCCTCCGGAACTCGGTGGGCAGGAAGGTGTTCTCGTTGCGCATCGTGTAGGGGTGGAGGACCAGCCCCTCCGCGTGCGCGTCGCGCACCAGGGTCGTCGGCTCGCCGAGGCTGCCGTCGGGCTTCTTCGGGATGACGAGATTCACCACCGGCCCGATGCCGTCGGCGAACCGTGCGATCCACTTCAGCCCCTCGGGCTTGACCAGGTCGGCGACGGTCCGCGGGTCGCCCGCCTCCACGAAGTCCCAGGGCCGCGACGTGGGCGCGTCCAGCAGACACACACCGGGGCAGTCCACCAGCTTCTTCAGCTTCTGGATGCTGCTCGGCTCGAAGGACTGCACGAAGTTGGGCGAATCCGCCCGGTGGCGCCCGTACTTGCGCAGCAGCTTCGCCAGGCGCGGCTCCAGTTCGAGGCCGAGCTTGCGGAAGTAGCTGGGGTGCTTGGTCTCGACGTGCAGCCAGACGGGGCGGCCGCGCCGACTTCCCTGCTTCTGCGCCCACTTGAGGACGTCCTCGAAAAGGGGAACCTCCCAGCGTCCGTCGTAGAGGGTGTTGTGCTGGCGGGTCTGCGGGATGCGCTCCTTCGCGCGCAGCGTGCGCAGTTCGGCGATGGTGAAGTCCTCGGTGAACCAGCCCGTCAGGGACTTCCCGTCGACGGTCTTGGTCGTCCTGCGGGCGGCGAACTCGGGGTGGTCCGCGACGTTCGTCGTGGCCGAGATGTCGTTCTCGTGACGGCAGACGAGGTGCCCGTCCTTCGTGGGCACAAGGTCCTGCTCGATCACGTCCGCCCCCATGTCGAGGGCGAGTTGGTAGGAGCCGAAGGTGTGCTCGGGGCGGTACCCGCTGGCACCGCGGTGAGCGATGGCGGCGGGCACGGGCAGCTTTCCGCCCGGCCGGTCCTTCCCGCGTCCCCCGTTCTTTTCCTCCGCGAGCGCACTCCCGCCCGTGCCGACCGCGGCGGCGCCCGCGGCGCCCAGCACGGCCGCTCCGAGCACGAGTCTCCGACCCGGCTGCTGCTCCTGTCCCATGGCTCTCCTCAGCTCGTCTGCGTCGGTTCCGTCTGCCTGAACGCAAGGGTCCGGGCGGACGACTGGCCGATCGTAGGTCGGCCGCCGGTACGAGAGGGAGGCTTACGGCCGAACATGCGGGAAACACGGCCAACATGACACTCTGACGCACTCCGGCACGACGCACGGGAGACGGTAAAGGGACGCTATCCCCTGTCAATTCCGTGTATCGGTCTCATGACCCCGGTGTGCGGGCCGCCTCAGGCGGCGAGTATCGTCCTCACCTGCGCGGGTCCGCGCGCAGCCGTCACCGACCGGAGGAACCGTTGTCCCGTTTCCGTCTGATCAAGGCAATGCTCGGCCCGCTCCTGCGGGCGCTGTTGCGCCCCCAGGTGGAAGGGGCGGAGCGAATTCCCGGCTCCGGTCCGGTGATTCTCGCCGGCAACCACCTCACCTTCATCGACTCGATGGTGCTGCCCCTGGTCACCGAACGTCAGGTCTTCTTCATCGGCAAGGACGAGTACGTGAAGGGGCGCAGCCTCAAGGGCCGCCTCATGGCGTGGTTCTTCACCGGTGTCGGCATGATCCCCGTCGACCGCGACGGAGGGCGGGGAGGCGTCGCGGCGCTCATGACGGGCCGCCGCATCCTGGAGGAGGGCAGGGTCTTCGGCATCTACCCGGAGGGCACCCGCTCCCCCGACGGCCGCCTGTACCGCGGCCGGACGGGGATCGCCCGTCTGGCGCTGATGACCGGCGCGCCCGTCGTGCCGTTCGCGATGATCGGGACCGACGCGTTCCAGCCCGGCGGCAAGGGCGTGCCGCGTCCTGCCCCGGGCCGGCGCATCGATGTGCGTTTCGGCGAACCGCTCGACTTCACCCGCTACGAGGGCATGGACCGCGACCGCTATGTGCTGCGTGCCGTGACGGACGAGGTCATGAGCGAGGTCATGCGCCTTTCCGGCCAGGAGTACGTGGACGTCTACGCCACGAAGGCCAAAGCCGCCTGACTCCGGGCGGCCTGGGCACCTACCGCTTGCCCCGTCGCCGCTCCGGCGGGCCCGAGCTCACCGTGGACGGCAGGAGCATCCGCCGGCCCGGACCCCCGGCCGGATGAAACTCGTCCCGGCGCCGATTGGCCCGTCCCCGTGGGGCAACCCCGGAGGTCATGTCAGGCAGCGAGCCGCACGGCGACAGGCAACCCAACGCCGGCCCCGATGCCGGTACGGAGAGGGCCGCGGCGGACAAGCCCACCCAGCTCGGCGGCGGGGGGTGGAAGGCCGTCCTGCGCCGCACCGCCAAGGAGTTCAAGGACGACGAGCTGAGCGACCGGGCGGCGGCGCTGACCTATTTCGCAGTGCTGTCGATCTTCCCCGCGCTGCTGGTGCTCGTCTCCGTTCTCGGCATCCTCGGCAAGGACTCCATCGACCCGCTCCTCGACAACGTCTCGAAGTTCGCGCCCGGCCCGGTGCGCGACGTCCTCACCAACGCGATCGGGCAGCTCCGGAACAGCACGAGCACCGGCAGTGTCCTGGCGGTCGTGGGCCTGCTGGGCGCGGTGTGGTCGGCCTCCAACTATGTCGCCGCCTTCATCCGCACCTCCAACGCGGTCTACGACCTGCCCGAGGGCCGTCCCGCCTGGAAGATCACGCCACTCCGTGTGGGACTGACCGTTCTGCTGATGGTGCTGCTCGCCGTCAGCACCCTGCTCGTCGTCTTCACCGGGCCCCTCGCCCGGCGGGCGAGCGACGCACTCGGTCTGGGCAGTACCGCGCTGACCGTCTGGGACTACGCGAAGTGGCCGGTCCTGGTGCTGCTCGTCGCGCTGATGATCGCGGTGCTCTACTGGGGGACGCCCAACGTCAAGGGGCGCGGTCTGCGATGGGTGACGCCCGGCAGCGTGCTGGCCGTACTCATCTGGCTCGCCGCCTCCGCCGGATTCGCCGTGTACGTGGCCAACTTCGGCTCGTACAACAAGACGTACGGGACGCTGGCAGGGATCATCATCTTCCTGGTCTGGCTGTGGATCACGAACCTGGCGATCCTGCTGGGACTCGAGTTCGACGCGGAGCTGGCCAGGCAGCGGGCCATCAGCGGGGGGCATCCCCCGCAGGAGGAGCCGTATGTCACCCCGCGGGACACGCGCAAATGGCCCGCCTCCGGTGTCCGCCGTCCCGAGGGCGGTCCCGAGCCCGGACCGGAGGACCGGGGAACGCCGCAGCGCGGCGCCGGGGGTGCCGGAGAGGACGCGGGCGGCGGGCACGGAGCCCGCGAGGCCGGACCCGGGGAACTGCGTCCCGAACGCGGCGGTCACCGCCCCGGGGAAGGCGGCCCCCACGAAGGCGGCCCCGAGGAGGGCGGGCCCCGCAGGGCGGCCTGAGCGCGCGGGCACTCGAGAAACCCGGAGACCGGCGGCAGCCGAGGGGGCCGAAGCCGAGCGTCTCGCCGGCGCGATGCGCCGGGCCGGAACTGAACGCTCCTCGACGCACGGCGGTGCGCCACCGCGTCCGCGCGCAGCGGCGCTCCTCCTGCGCGGCGGTCTCTCACCGTCTGTACGGGGCCGGACGGACCGCGGACCGCCGGACGGGGACACCATGTGGAGAACACCGCGGGGCACAAGGCGGGGAACAGGGGGAGCACGGGGACAGGCAGGGCAGGCGGACACGAGAAGGGGGCGCGCCGGGCTCGCGCCCGGTGCGCCCCTCCCCTCCGGTGGAATCCGGGCCGGGACCGGCCGGTCAGGCCGGCCAGGTTCCCGTCAGTCCGCGCACCCCTTTCGCGCCGCCCCGCTGGACCACCGCCCTCGTCACTCCCGCGATCGCGCCCTTGAGCGCCACGGCGGGGAGGATCTCCTTCAGGCCGCGCTCCTCGTCGGAGGCGTCCGGCGCGTCGTCCTCGTGCGCGACGGCCTTCCAGACCTTGCTGAAGACCGCGTTGGCGATGATGCCTGCCAGCAGCACGGACAGGATCGAGATGGGCTTGTAGAGAAGCTTGACCACGCCCGTGTCACCCCTTCCAGTGCTTCAGGCACATCCAGTGATGCTCGTGCTTCGCACGCTGCCGGTGCACGACCAGGTAGACGGCCAAGGCGGCGGCGCCGATGGCGCCCACGGCACCGACGGCGGCCCCGGGCTTGGTGAAGCCGCGGTTCGCCGCCTCCTCCGCGCCGTGCTGCATCCTGATCTTCGCCTCGTTGACTTCGAAGAGAGCCTTCGACTTGGCGTGGGAAGCCATCTCGCGGGCGTGGGCCTTGACGTCCGCCTTGCCCGCCAGCTCGGCGACCGTGCCGGCCAGCTGTTCGCGGGCCTCTTCGACCTCCGCCCGCAGCTGTCGGCTGTCGCTTGCGGTGCCGGACTTGCGCGTCATCGATGGGCTCCTTCCCTGATCGCATCGACGTCCGCCTTGACGCTGTCGATGGTCTTCTCGGGTTTCGGTGATCCGGCGGAGCCGAACTCGTGCTTCCCCGCCAGCGCCAGTACCCCGGCCACCAGCAGCAGCCCGCCGGCGACGATCAGGGCCGAGGCCCATACGGGCAGCGCCACCGCTATGCCCGCGATCGCGGCGAAGACCAGCGCCCACAGGGCCAGCAGCCCCATGATCGCGGCCATGCCGAACATGCCGCCGCCGAAGCCGGCGCGCTTGCCCTTCTCCTTCATCTCGGCCTGCGCAAGACGCATCTCACTGCGCACGACATCGCTGAGCTGCTCGGATGCACGCTTCGTCAGCTCGGCGACGGTCTTGTGATTCGTCTCCTCGGGCCGGTGACGCACAGATCCGATCATCGCGTTCGCCTCGCTTCGTTATCGGGGGGCCATCCGGGTGCCCTCCCGCGGCGCGGCTACGCCTGAGCAGCGTCACCGCTGGTCAGCGACCCATTCCCGCTGCCGGGCAAGATCGTCGCGCACCTCGGCGAGCTGGACGGCCACCGCCGAGGGCGCGGTGCCGCCGCGGCCGTCACGTGCGGCCAGGGCGCCGGGGACGGTGAGGACCTCACGGACCTGCGGATCCAGATGCGGGGAGATCACCGCGAACTGCTCGTCGGTGAGTTCGTCGAGCTCGATGCCCTCCCGCTCGCAGACCTTCACGCACTCCCCCGCGACCTCGTGCGCCACCCGGAACGGGATTCCACACCGCACGAGCCACTCCGCGATGTCGGTGGCCAGCGAGAAGCCTGCGGGCGCCAGCTCGGCGAGGCGCTCACGGTGAACGGTCAGGGTGGCGAGCATGCCGGTGAAGGCGGGCAGCAGCATCTCCAGCTGGTCGCACGAATCGAAGACGGGCTCCTTGTCCTCCTGGAGGTCCCGGTTGTACGCGAGGGGCAGCGCCTTGAGCGTGGCGAGCAGCCCGGTCAGGTTGCCGATCAGGCGGCCGGACTTGCCGCGGGCCAGCTCGGCGATGTCCGGGTTCTTCTTCTGCGGCATGATCGACGAGCCGGTGGAGAAGGCGTCGTCCAGCGTGACGAAGGAGAACTCCTTGGTGTTCCAGAGGATGATCTCCTCCGCGATCTTCGAGATGTCGACGCCGGTCATCGCCGTGATGAAGGCGAACTCGGCGACGAAGTCCCGGGAGGCCGTCCCGTCGATCGAGTTGCCGGACGAGCCGTGTTCGAAGCCGAGATCGGCGGCGACGGCCTGCGGGTCGAGCCCGAGCGACGACCCGGCGAGGGCGCCCGAACCGTACGGGGAGACCGCGGTGCGCGCGTCCCACTGACGCAGCCGCTCCGCGTCCCGCGAGAGGGCCTGCGCATGAGCCAGCACGTGGTGGGCGAAGAGGACGGGCTGGGCGTGCTGGAGGTGGGTGCGGCCGGGCATGGCCACGTCGGGGTGCGCCTCGGCGAGGCCGACGAGCGCTTCCTGGAGGTCGGCGAGGAGTCCGCCGATGATGCGGGCGTGATCGCGCAGATACATGCGGAAGAGCGTGGCGACCTGGTCGTTGCGTGAACGGCCCGCGCGCAGCTTGCCCCCGAGGTCGGGTCCGAGCCTCTCCAGCAGGCCGCGTTCCAGGGCGGTGTGGACGTCCTCGTCCGCGATGGTGCCGGTGAACGTGCCGTCGGCGACGTCCTGTTCGAGGCGGTCGAGCCCGTCCGTCATCTTCCGCAGCTCGTCGGCGGTGAGCAGCCCGGCCTTGTGCAGTACGCGTGCGTGGGCGCGGGAGCCGGCGATGTCGTAGGGCGCGAGGCGCCAGTCGAAGTGCACGGAGGCGGAGAGCTTCTCCAGCGCTTCGGAGGGCCCGTCGGCGAAGCGCCCGCCCCACAGCCTCACGTCCTGGTCGGCGGCTGCGGCTGCGGGTCCGGTCCGCGGCGCTTCGTTCCCGGTCATGGGGTGTTCCCTAAGAATGTCGGCCGGTCCGGGAGGACCGGGTGTGGCTGATGGGTTGTTGCCGCTGATGGCTCCAGGAGAATGGCCGCCCGGTCCTCCGGGACGCTCCGACCACTGATTGAGAACTGCGGTCATCGCTGGTTAGGGACCTGTCGGCGGAGTGCTCCTCGGGCCGTGAAACGGTGATCACGGAGGAACGGAGTGACGGGCTTGAACACGTCTCACCCGCGTATATGGGTCGGCATCGATGCGGGCAAAGGGCATCACTGGGCGGTGGCTGTTGATGCCAACGGTGAGCCGCTGTTCTCGACGAAAGTGATCAACGACGAGGCCCAGATCCTCACCCTCATCGCCACAGCCCGCG
>NZ_FMHI01000013.1 GCF_900090145.1 Streptomyces sp. WMMB 322 | reverse complement strand
CGATCTTCACAGACGTGACCGTAGCATTGATCTATGTCACCACGCTGGGAGCCAAATGCCGATATCCGCAGGGGCCGTAGCGTTGTCCATACCCTCCACGCGCACTTGGTCTTCACCCCCAAGTACCGGCGCGGACCATTCACCGACGAGATCCTCCGGCGCTGCGAAGAGGTCATGCGCGACGTGTGCGCCGACTTCGGCGCGCAGCTGCGGGAGTTCAACGGGGAACGCGATCACGTCCACCTGCTCGTGCACTACCCGCCCAAGGTCGCCATCTCCCGGCTCGTAGGCTCCCTCAAGGGCGTCTCCGCCCGGCGCCTGCGGCAGGAGTTCCCCGGCCACATCCGCAAGTACCTGTGGGGTGAGCACTTCTGGTCGCCGTCCTACTTCGCCGCCTCGTGCGGGGGCGCCCCGCTCGCCGTCATCAAGGAGTACATCGAGAACCAGAAACGTCTCGGCTGAGGTCAACAGCGCAGACCCGTGCACCCGCGCGGGTCAGAACAGCGCCAAGAAACGCTTCCTCCCCAGCGTGAACGCCCGGGATTCCGCGCCAGATCAAGCTGAACCGGCTCCTGGAAGGGGACGCGGTCCGGAGAGGTGCTCCGAGTCACCGGACTCGGAGCACCTCTCCATGTGTGGCCACCGCCTCGCCGAAGCCCGCCTGCAGCCGGGCCACGGAGAAGAGACCGAAGCCGTCCCGTCCACCGGACTCACGGCGCGGTGTCACCGGCAGATCACCGAGCGGCCCCGTCACGTCATTCCCCGGAACACGTGACCCCTGGGAGCCGGTCCCCACGGGTCCGGCGGGCGGCGGACCGTATCGGGGTGGTCGCCCGGGTGCTGCGTACCGGCGGCGGCCGCGCCTCGTCCTGCAGTCACCCGGATGGCGGGACACCCGCATCGCTGGCCCGCCCGGGGCCGTGACCGGTTCCGCGGGGCTTCCGGGCCGTTGTGCGGCACCGTCCCGGCACGGCTCCGATTGTGCGCCCGCTCACTCATTCGGAACGTGTTCCTTGACGATGCTCGCGGGTCGGGGCAGGTGAACCCGGCGGAGCATCCGCGGCCGCGGATACCGGCGGCCGTCCCTGCTCGCAGCCGGATCCCGGCGTTCGATCATTCGCCCCGGCCCCTTGCAGACCCCTCGCGTCGTCTTGTCAGGGCATGACCGCCCCGGCTGGAACGTGAGCCTGCCACTCCTGAAGGAAGGACCCCCCATGAGAATCCGACTCCTCCGTGCCGCAGGCGCCTTGACCCTCTCGGGAGCGATCGGACTCTCCCTCGCGCCCGCGGGCTCCGCAGTCGCTGCGCAGAAGAACGCGACGGTCACCGTCTTCCACGGCATACCGGACACGCCCGTCGACGTCTACGCCGACGGGAAGAAGCTCCTGTCGGACTTCAAGCCAGGAAGCCTGACCGACCCGCTGCAGCTTGCCGCCGGCTCCTACGACGTGAAGGTCTTCCCCGCCGGCACGTCGCCCTCCTCCGGGAAGCCGGTCATCGAGAAGCAGGTCGATCTGACCGCGGGGTCCAACGCCACGCTGACGGCGAATCTCACAGAGAGCGGAAAGCCCGCTCTGAACGCCTACGCGAACGACGTCTCGCGCGTCCCGGGTGGGAAATCACGCCTCACCGTGCGGCACGTCGCGGCCGCACCCGCCGTCGACGTCCGGGCCGACGGCAAGGCCCTGTTCAAGGGCCTGAAGAACCCCAAGGAAGCCACCGCCGAGGTTCCTGCCGGAACCGTCAACGCCGACGTGACACTCGCCGGCACCGACAACGTGGTGATCGGCCCGGCGAAACTCGATCTCCCCAAGGGCGCATCCACCGTGGTCTACGCATGGGGCAGCGCCAAGGACAAGAATCTTGCCCTGAAGGTGCAATCCCTCAGCACCGGCAAGACCCCCGGCGCCCCGTCCGCCGGCGGATCCGGGGCGGCTGCGGCGGCCACCAACGACGACACCGCCTTCTACACCATCGCCGCGGGTGCCGCATTCGTGGCCCTCGTCGCCGGCGTACGGCTCACCGCCCGGAGGCGGTGACACTGCGCCGCACGAAAAAGCCGGCGGGACCGGGACACACTCCCGGTCCCGCCGACAGGCCGGCAGGGCCCGGACTCCGGGATCTCCTGCGGAGGGATGGCCGCGCCCCGTGGTGGGCGACGTTCGTGGTGGCGCTGCTGACCTGTCTCACCGCCCTGCTCCTGACGCTCATGCCCGTACAGGCCCCGTCCGAATTCGGCCCCGCCGTCGGCGGACCCGCCACCGGCCACAGCCCCGGTCCGGGGGCAGGCCACCGCGGCGCGCCGGGGCCCGACCGCAGGGTTGTGCCCGAGCGGCTGACGCTGCCCAGACTGGCGGTGCACGCCGACGTGGTGCCGGTCGGGACGACGGCCGCCGGCAACGTGGCGGTCCCCGGGGACGCCGGCAAAGTCGGCTGGTACCGCTTCGGCGCCGCACCGGGCTCGGCGGCCGGCTCCGCGGTGCTGGTCGGGCACGTCGACTCCCGTCGCGGAGAACGGGGGATTCTGGCCTCCCTGTCCTCCGTCCGGCAGGGGGACGCCGTCGTCGTGGCCGGAAGGGGCGGCCGGAAGGCGCGCTATGCCGTCGTCTCGCGCCGCTCGGTGGACAAGGACGCCTTCCCCGGGCAGATCTTCCGCAGGACCGGACGGCCTGCCCTGGTGCTGGTCACCTGCGCGGCGCCCTTCGATCCCGAACGCGGCGGCTACCAGCGTCTCCTGCTGGTCACAGCTGTGCCCGCCGGGCGCGGCTGAGGGCGCGCCCGGCAGCCGGGGCGCCTGTCTGGATGACCGGACCGGCGTCGCCTTCCGGTGATCCGTGACCTGCCGGCGGCCGCGACGTCATCTCGCTCGATGCCCGCCACAGCCGGCCGCGCCACTGACCGGCACGGGACACGAAAGCGATGGACGCCCCCGGAGCCCTCAAGGCGTCACGGAACGCTTCACCTTCGACCGGCCAGGCCCCTGGCCGGCAAACGTCAGGCGTCCGGGGCCCCGTCCGGCCCGGGCCCGGGTGTGTTCTCGCGGCTGAGGAAAGCGCCGAGAAGGTCGCCGACGGGGTGGCCGGCCTCCGAAGGGTGGCGCAGCGCGACGGTGGGGTCGATGGTGTAGCGGTTGCGGCGGCCCACCCGCTCGCGGGTGAGATAGCCGCCTGCTTCCAGGTCGGACACGATGATCTGTGCTGCGCGCTCGGTGATGCCGATGCCGGAGGCGACGTCGCGTAGACGCACCTCCGGATCCCGGGCGATCCGGAGCAGGACCCGCGCGTGGTTGGTCAGGAACGTCCACTGGCCGCTGCGTGCAGGTGAGGTGCTCATGCCCTCGATCATACGAACCCCACTTCGCATATCCCACTCATCCAGAGAACACGCATTAGCGAATTGTTTTTCGTGTAAATGTTGACGGGTGTAGCTTGCCGAGGTGATGCTTGAGGTGATTCCTCCATATCCGGGAAGGTTTCTACCGCTATGGAACGGATGCTCTCTCAGCGCGCCCACGGCAGCGCGCCCCGCCCCGCACGGGCGGGCCTCGCCCAGCCGGTGGCGGCGGTACTGACCGACCGCATGGACGATGTGGCGGTGGCCGAAGCCGCCGTCCGGCTGGCGCTGGCCCGCCGCTCCCCGCTGCTGCTGATCGTCGTGATGCCGCCGCGCGCCCCCGGGTCGTCCCTCGGCCCGGAATCCGCGATGGTGCGGGCAGTGCTCGCCCGGGTCATCGCCAAGGTCGGACCGTGCGGCACCGGGTACGTTCCCGAGGTCTTCCACCGGCCCGCCGGGAGCGCCTCGCGGCTGGCCGCGGCGAGGGAACTGCTGGCCCTGGCCGCCCGCCACCGGGCAGCCGCCGTTGCGGCCGCCGGCCGCGGCCCGGAGGGGCTGGACGCGTTCACCTTGACCGAGGCCGCGGCCCTGTACGGCGGGCCCTACGTGAAAGCAGCCGCCCCCGCCGCGGGGGTGCCGCGGCGACCGACTTCGCCGTGACTTCCGCTCACTGAAGTGCCCGGCCAGCGGAGAGGAAGCACCGCGCGATGAATGATCTGTCGTTCGCCGTCCCGCTGTGGGCCTGGGCGGCGGTCACGGTCGGCATCGGCATCATGCTCACCGTCGACCTGATCGCCCACCGCGACAGCCACGTGATCGGCTTCCGCGAGGCAGTGATCTGGAGCGGCGTGTGGATCGCCGTCGGGCTCGGCTTCGGCCTCCTGCTCTGGGCCTGGCAGGGCGCAGAAGTGTCCTCCACCTACTACGCCGGCTACCTGATCGAAAAAGCCCTGTCGATCGACAACGTCTTCGTCTTCGCGCTGGTCTTCTCCTTCTTCGCCGTTCCCGACGCCTATCAGCACAAGGTCCTCTTCTGGGGTGTCATCGGAGCACTCGCGGCACGGCTGGTGTTCATCTTCGTCGGCGCGGAGCTGCTCCAGATCTTCTTCTGGACCGCCTACCTCTTCGGCGCCTTCCTGATCTGGACCGGCTACAAGATGGCCGTCTCCAAGGACGAAGAGGTCCACCCCGACCGCAATCCCGTCGTCCGCCTGGTCAGGAAGCTCATCCCGACCGACCCCGCCTTCCACGGCGACAGGTTCTTCCTCCGGGTCAACGGCAAGCGCGTCGCGACCCTGCTGTTCGTGGTCCTGATCGCCATCGAGGCCACCGACCTCGTCTTCGCCGTCGACTCCGTCGCCGCCATCCTCGCCATCACCACCAACACCTTCCTGGTGTGGACCGCCAACGCCTTCGCCATCCTGGGCCTGCGCAGCCTGTACTTCTGCCTCGCCGGGCTGCTCCGCCGCTTCGCCTACCTCCACTACGGGCTGGCGGTCCTCCTCGCCTTCGCCGGCATCAAGCTCATCCTGTCCGAAACCCCGGTGGGCAAGCTCCCCATCCCCCTGACCCTGGGCGTCATCGCCCTCACCATCACCGTCTCCATCGCCTGGTCCCTGATCGCCACCCGCAAGCAGACCTCCGTCGCCGAGGCGGGTTCTGACAGCGACGGCGAGAGGACCCCGGCACCCGGTCGGTCCCCCACTGACCGCGACGGGGAAGAGGGCGGGGAAGACAAGGACTCCCGATGACGCCCACAGCGCGACGTGCGGTGGGAGCCGGACCCGCGCGGCGTTGCCACCGCTGGCGCCGGCTTCTTCCCCGGCGGAATTACATTTCGCGCATTTGCGTAGAGAATTGTAACGATGCTTACAAGATCGCGGAGTGCCCCAACTGTGCTCCAAACAGAGGGCATTCGCCGAGAAGCTCCCCGAATATGGAGTCTTGGGCAAGGCTGGACCTCACAGCACGAGCGGACCGTGGAATTTCTTGAGCGTTACAGCTTTCCGCAGTGAGGCGAATTCTGTACTCTCCATTCCGGTCGGTCGACCAGCATCCACTCCTGCCCCGCCCTCGGCGGGGCGGCTCAGCGCCCGGACAGGATCTGATGCCATGCGCCATATGCAACCTGGTGTGAGTCTCATCCCGACCGCCACTCGGGCCGTCTCCCTCGGGCCGGCAGCGGAGGTCCCGGGCCCGCACGCGTTCTTACGGTCGGCCGGGGCCGACCGCCTCTCGCCGCCTCCTTCGTTCAGGCCCGGCGGCCGGTCCGGTTCTCCCGCCGGAGTCCCACAGCCCTGAAGGCCGACTTCGAACAGCTCAATTCCGCCATCCTTCGAAACGTGGACCGCCGTACGAAGCCGCGTCCGGAGCCGGTCGGCCGGCGACGCGTCGGCCCGGCACGGGGGCCTGAAGGAGTCCGAATGCCCGAGATCGGCAAGCAGAGGTACGCGCCCACGGCTTTCCGGCAGCTCGAACCGAGCTTTGCAGCAGCCGGCGCACGCACACTCGCCGACCCCCACGAACCGCGAGGACTGCAGGTGTTCGTCGTGCACCCGCACCAGATGGTCAGACGCGGGCTGGAAACCATGCTGGGAGACCTCGCCCTGGTGGGGAGCACAAGCGTCTTCAGCGACGTCGGGACCGCACACCGGGAACTGGGAACCGCCCGCCCCGACGTGCTCATCTGCTGGGCGTCAGCCACCGACGACGTACGAGACCTGGCACTTGCCTGCCGGGAATGCGGCACCCACCTGCTCTCGCTCCTCGAAGGGCCGGAAGAGGGGCAGCTCGCCGTCGCTTCCGCAGTGCCGGCCGACGGGTTCCTTCTCTCCGCCGACCTGACCGTCGAATCCCTCGGCGAAGCACTCACCCGAATCACCAGGGGCGAGACGCCCCTGCCCGCCTCCCTGTCCCGAAGGCTCCTCGGGCAGCTGCGGGATGGAACAGCCCGCCGCTCCGAGCGCTCCTACTCCCTCACCCCACGCGAAAGCGAAACCCTCCACCTCCTCTCACACGGGCTGAGCAACAAACAGATCGCGAGATCACTCCACATCTCGCACCACGGAGCGAAACGGCACGTGGCCAACGTCATCGCCAAGCTCAACTGCCCCAACAGAACACTCGCCGTCGCGCTTGCACTTCGCGAAGGACTCATCCAGGAGACCGAGCGCCAAGAGACCTGACCGGCCGTCCCAGCGGCCGTGTCACCGGCCGCTGGGACTCGCCCGTGTCACCGACACCGCCTGCCGCCGGGGCTTTCGCTTCGGCGCCGGCGAGTGGACCACGGATGTGTTCGTGAGACGGAACGGCCGCCGGCCGTGCGTCCTCACCCACATCACCGCGGCGGCCTCGGCCTGAGTACGGGCGCGGCAGCCCGGACCGTCCGCGAACGGCTGCGCGGGCGCCCGGCCCGGGCCGACGGACGCTCCCCGCCATCGGCGTGCTCGCCCCTCATCCGCAGAGCACGTCGGCCACCGGAACGGCATCCGGGGAGGCGACGGCCTCGAGGATGTGCTGAAGGCCGGCGGCGATCGCCTCGGCGCGCCCGCGGTCCAGGACGTCGGGGCGGTAGTCGAAGCGCAGGGCGAAGCCTCCCTCCCCGGCGAACGCGACCAGGGTGAGCGGATAGTGGGCGGCGTCGCGGCCCTCGACGCTGTCGACGCGGAGGCCCGGCACGGGCTGTTCGAGTCCCGCCCGGTCCAGCGGGTAGTTCTCGAAGACCACATGGGTGTCGAACAACTCCCGCCGCCCCGCGATGCGTTGGATGTCTCCCAGCCCCAGGTGGTGATGGGGCAGCATGCGTGCCTGTTCCTGCTGGAAGCGGACCAGCAGCTCCTGGACCGTCTCCCCCGGATCGACCGTGAGCCGCACCGGGACGGTGTTGATGAACAGCCCGATCATCGATTCCATACCCGGGACTTCGGGCCTCCGCCCCGAGACGGTCGTGCCGAAGACCACGTCCCGCGTTCCGCAGGAGCGGGCGAGCAGCAGCGCCCATGCGGCCAGGAGCACGTTGCTGAGAGTGAGTCCGCCGTGTGAGGCGGTCCGCCGCAGGGCCGCCGTCAGTTCGTCCGGGAGCACAATGTGCACCGGCTGCGGCGGTACGGCCCCGGCACTGATCTCGCCTCCGGTCAGCCGCGTCGCGGCGTCGACGCCGGCGAGCGTCTCCTGCCATGCCGCGCGGGCGGCGTCCTGGTCCAACTGGGCGAGCACGGCGAGGTGTTCGCGGTACGGGGTGACCGCGGGCAGCGCGGCCGGGGCATCGCTGCCCGTGTGCGCGGCGTACAGAGCGAAGAGTTCGCGCACGAGCAGCGGCATCGACCAGCCGTCGAGCAGCAGGTGGTGGTTGGTGAGCACCAGCCGGTGGTCGTCGTCGCCGCAGTGGAAGAGGCTGAAGCGCATCAGCGGCGGCCGGTCCAGGGTGAAGCGCCGGCGCAGGTCGGCGTGGAGGAGGCGGTGGAGCACTCCCTCGCGGCGTCCGGCGGACACTCCCCGCAGGTCGGCCTCTCGCCACGGCGGTTCGACGGCGCCCTGGAGGACCTGCACCGGGCGGGGCAGGTCCTGGTGCACGAACGCAGCGCCGAGGTTCGGATGCCGCTGAAGCAGTGACCGCGCGGCCGCGCGCATCGCGTCGGCGTCGGGCTCGTCCCGCATGCGCAGCACGATCTGCGCCTGGTACACGTCGGGGGTGTGGGGGGCGAACAACGAGTGGAAGACCAGGCCCTGTTGCAGCGACGTCAGTGGCAGTACGTCCGTAAGGCCCGGGTAGTGCTCCTCGAGCTGGTCGACGTCCTCCTGCCTCAGGTCGACGAGAGGCAGGTCGGACGGGCTGCGTCCGCCGGCGCCAGAGCCGGCGGCGTGGGCCGTCAGCGCGTACAGGGCGCTGAACCACAGGTCCGCCAGTTCGCGCATCTCGGCTCTGCGGAACAGCCCCGCGGCCCAGGACCATTCGGCGCTCAGCACGGGGCCGTCGGAGCCGTCCGCCGTCAGTGAGTTGACCTCGATGAGGTGGCCGCCGGGCAGCGCGCCTTCGCTCTCGGTGCCGCTGTGATCCTCTTGCCCGGCGCCTTCGCCGCCGACGGCGAGGCCGTCGCCCTCGGCGGTGACCGACCAGTCCGCCTCGTCCGCCGCGCCGAACCGGCCGAGGTAGTTGAACCCGAGCTGCGGAGTGCCCAGTCCGGCCAGTTCGGTGCGCGTACGGGGGTCGAGGTAGCGCAGGACTCCGTATCCGACGCCGCGGTCGGGCACGGCCCGCAGCCGTTCCTTCACCCGCTTCAGCGCCCGTCCGAGCGCCGGGGTCGCCTGCCACACGTCGCCCCAGCCGCAGCCGGTGGCCTCCAGCCGTACCGGGTGGACGCTGGTGAACCAGCCCACGGTGCGGGAGAGTTCGACTTCCTCTGCCTCCCCGGCCCTCTCGGCGTGGATGCCGTCGCCGTCCGGGCGGCCGTGTGACTCCAGGTCGAGTACGACGTCGCCGGAGTCGAGTCCGCGCCGGCGGCGCCACTCCTCCAGTGCGAGGGTGAAGCCGGTGAGCAGGACGGGCTCGACTCCGCAGTGGAATGCGGCTCCCACCTCCGTCAGCAGCGCGCGGGTACGCCCCGGCGGCATCGTCACACGCAGCCGCTCCACGCCGGTGCCGGTGCCGGAAGGGCCCTTGCCTGCTTCCCCGGGCGTACGGGCCGAGGTGTCGGCCAGCGCAGGGTCGGGCCCGGACAGCGCCGACGACCACAGCGCCGTCTCGTCCTTGCGTGCGCCTTCCTCGCCCTGGCCGGCCAGGAGGCGGGCCCACTGTCTGAACGATGTGCCGGCGGGCGGCAGTTCGGGCTGCCGCCCGGCAGCGAGAGCTTCGTGTGCGGAGGCCAGATCGGGCAGCAGGATGCGCCACGAGACACCGTCGACGGCGAAGTGGTGCACGACGAGCACCACCCGTCCGTGACGGCCGGGGCCGAAGTCGAGGAAGACGGCCTGCACCATCCGGCCTGCCCGCGGGTCCAGTTGGTCCTCTGCCGCGCGCACCGCCTCGGAGAGCCGCTCGGCCTGCCGCTTCCCGTCCCCTGCGGCATCGCCGGCTTCGACGTGGTGGACGCAGTCCTCGGCGCGTACGGCTCCCGGCGGCAGGACCTCGAGCGTCCAGGAACCCGCGTGCTCCTGCGGGCCTTCGGGCGCCCCGAACCGCAGCCGCAGCGCGTGGTGGTGGTCCAGGAGCGCCTGCACGGCCGCGGCCAGCCGGTCCCTTGTCAGCCCGAGGGGAGCGCGCAGCGTCATCCGCTGGCTGAACTTCGTGGTCTCGCCGCCGTGTTCGCGCCACCAGTGCATGACCGGGGTGAGCGGCAACGGGCCGCAGGCCTCCTTCGCGGACGCCGCCTCGCCGGCCGCGCGCTCCGTCTCGCCCGTCGCTTCCGCGTCCGCGCCCGGGGTGCTCGTGCCTGCCGTGGCCGTGCTCCCGGCGCCGGAGCGGGAGCCCTTGCCCGTGATCTCCTCGGCGACGGTGGCGAGTTCGGCCACCGTGGGGTGCTTGAAGACGTCGCGCACGCTGAAACGCAGCCCGGCGGAGCGTGCCCGGCTGACGAGCTGGATGGCGGTGATGCTGTCGCCGCCCAGGTCGAAGAAGGCGTCCGTGACGCCTGCCGTGGGCAGGCGCAGGAGTTCGGCGACCAGGCCGCACAGCACCCGCTCGCGCTCGGTACCCGGCGCCGCACCGGCACCGGCGGGTTCTTCCCGCCGGGGTGCGGGCAGCGCCGCGCGGTCGAGCTTGCCGTTGCGGGTCAGGGGCAGGCGCTCCAGCACCACATGCGCGGTCGGCACCATGTAGTCCGGCAGCACCCGCCCTGCGTGTTCCCGTACGGCGGCCCAGTCCACGGAGTCCGCCTCTGCCCCGTCGGCCGGCACGAGGTAGGCGACCAGGCGCCGCTCCCCCGGCTGGTCCTCGCGGGCGACGACGGCGGCCTGGCCCGCGCCTCCGTGTCCGGCGAGCGCAGCAGCGATCTCCTCCGTCTCGATGCGGAACCCGCGCAGCTTCACCTGGCCGTCGGCGCGTCCGACGAACCCCAGCACGCCGCCGGGCAGCCATCTGACGAGGTCGCCGGTGCGGTACATCCGCGATCCGGCAGGGCCGAACGGGTCGGCGACGAAGCGTTCCGCGGTGAGGCCCGGACGGCCCAGATAGCCGCGTGCGACACCCGCGCCCGACACGTACAACTCGCCGGTCACGCCTGCGGGTACGGGCTGGAGGGCTCCGTCGAGCACGTATGCGCGCATGCCGTCGAGCGGCCGCCCGATGGGCACGCCGGGGCCGCTCCCGGTGCCCTCGCCGTGCTCGTCCGCGTCGAGGCCGGCGGCGCCGACGACGTGCCGGGTCGCGAAGGTCGTCGTCTCGGTCGGCCCGTAGCCGTTGATCACGCGCGTGTCCGCGCAGTGCGTCCGCACGGCGCGGACCGCGCGCGGCGAGACGACGTCGCCGCCGGTCCAGATCTCCTCCAGGGTGCGCAGCGCCGCCGGATTCTCCTCGGCGACCAGCTGGAAGAGGCCCGCGGTGAGCCAGAGGGTGTTGACCTGCTCGGCGGTGACGAGTTGCTCCAGCGTCCGCACGTCAAGATCGCCGGGCGGCGCGACGACCACTTCGCCGCCGGTCAGCAGCGGTCCCCACATCTCGAACGTGGAGGCGTCGAAGGAATGCGGGGAGTGCAGCAACGTCCGCCGCCGTGTGCGTCCCCGGCGGCCGAGGGCAGGGCCGAGCGCGAGGGCGACGATGTCGGCGTGGGTGACGGCGACGCCCTTGGGCACACCGGTCGACCCCGAGGTGTACATGACGTAGGCCAGCCCGGCCGGGTCGTCGGACGGGCCGGACGGGACGCACGGGCCGGGGGTCCCGGCCGGATCGGGCGCGGTAACGGATTCCGCGGCGCCGGTGCCCGCCGCGGCCCCGAGCACGGCGCCGTCCTGTGCGCCGCGCGGAGAGGGGCCGCCGTCCCCCTCGACCTCGACGACACGAGGCCCGCCGGGCCAGCCCCCTGCGCTCTCCTGCCCATTGGAGACGAGGAGAACGGGTGCCCCCGATTCGGCCACCACCTGCTCCTGCCGGGGACGCGGCGCCCGCGCGTCGAGCGGTACATACGCCCCTCCGGCCCTGAGGATCGCCAGCAGCGCCACCACCAGACCGGCCGAGCGCTCCATCAGGACCGCCACCGGCGTCTCCGCACCCACTCCGCAGCGGGCGAGGTGACGGGCGAGCCGTTCGGACCGGGTGTCCAGCTCGGCGTAGGTCAGGGCCGCGGGACCAGCGGCGCCGGGCACGCGGACGGCCACGGCGTCCGGCGTCGCGCGCACCTGCTCGGTGAAGCGCTGCGGGACGGTGCGGTGCGCGGAGCCGGGCAGCGCCGCGGCGGTGCCCCACTCGGTCAGCAGGCGGTGCCGCTCGGCTTCGCCGACCACCTCGAGCCGGTGGACGGCAGTGTCCGCAGCGGCGGCCACCTGCTCCAGCAGCCGCTCGAAGCGTCCGCCGAGCGCCTGGGCCGTGGCGGGGTCGAAGAGGGCGCTGCGGTACTCGAGCCGGCCGTCCAGCCCCAGGCAGCCGCCGTCCGCACCGCGGTGCTCGTACAGGCTCAGACACAGGTCGAACTTGGCGGCCCCCGTGCCGACCGTGCCGACCGAGGTCGTGAGGCCCGGGAGTGCGAGGCGCTCCGGCGGCGGTGCCGTGAGGGTCAGCATGACCTGGAACAGGGGCTGTCCCGGTGCGCTGCGCTCGGGGTTGAGCGCCTCGACGACCAGGTCGAACGGCACGTCCTGGTGTGCGAAGGCGGCGAGGTCGGATTCCCGTACGCGGCGGAGCAGTTCCCGGAACGTGGGGGCCTGCGAGGTGTCCGTGCGCAGCACCACGGTGTTGACGAAGAAGCCGACGAGCCCGTCCAGACTCGTCTCGGCCCGGCCCTCCACCGCGCTGCCGACGGGGATGTCGGTGCCGGCGCCGAGACGGGTCAGCAGCGCTGCCAGCGCGGCGTGCACCACCATGAAGAGGCTGGCCTGCTCCGAGGCGGCCAGGTCCGCCAGACCCGTGTGCACGTCGGCCGGAATCCGCAGGGCGACGCTGTCGCCGGCGCTGTCCGCCTGTTCCGGGTCGGGCGCCCGGTCGGCGGGCAGCGGTATCCGCCGTGGCAGGCCCCCAAGGGCGCGGGTCCAGTGTTCGATGCCGCGGGCGGCTGCGCCGGCCGTACCGTCCGCTTCGCCGCCGGTGCCGAGGACGGTGCGCTGCCACAGTGCGTAGTCGGCGTACTGGACGGGCAGCGGCTCCCACCGCGGTGCGCGTCCTTCGCGGCGGGCGGCGTAGGCGGTACCCAGGTCGGCCAGGAGCGGGGCGAGCGATGCCGCGTCGCAGGCGATGTGGTGCAGCAGCAGAAGCAGTACGTGTTCGCCGGGCCGGGTCGTGAACAGCTGTGCCCGCAACGGTGGTTCGCTCTCCAGCCGGAAGGCGTGCCGGGCCGCCGCGCCCAGCTCCTCGTCGAGCCGGTCCGCGCGGGTCTGAACGTCCGGGAGCCACACGCGGGCTTCTCCGGGCGGCAGCACGTGCTGTTCGGGGCCCGCGGTGCCGGGGCGTACGACGGTGCGCAGCGGCTCGTGGCGCTCCGTCACGTCGGACAGGGCCGTGCGCAGGGCGTCCCTGTCCGGATCCCCGGTCATCCGCAGCGCCAGAGGGACGTTGTACGAGGCGTCCGGCCCGGTGAGCGACTGCTGGAACCACAGCCGTCGCTGTGCGTGCGACAACGGGACGCTCTCCGGGCGCTCGCCGGCCGGCTCCGCCGCGGACAGGGGCAGTTCGGGTGTGTGTGTTCGCAGACGTGCGGCGAGCCCCGCGACGGTCGGGTGGCGGAAGACGTCCCGTACGTCGATCCGGGCGTTCAGTTCGCGGCGGACCCTGCTCACGAGGCGGGTCGCGAGCAGGCTGTCCCCTCCGAGGTCGAAGAAGCCGTCGTCCGCACCGACTAGGTGGCCGGCGCCGAGCAACTCGGAGTAGAGCGCGGCGAGTCGGCGCTCCTGCGGGCTCTGCGGCTGCTTGCGGGGCGCCGGTTGCGGCGCCGGCAGTGCGGACGGGGCGGGCAGGGCCGCCCTGTCGAGCTTGCCGTTGGCCGTCAGGGGCAGCCGGCCCAGCCGTACGAACACGGACGGGACGAGATGCTCGGGCAGCCGTGCACGCAGATACTCGCGCAGCGGAGCCCCGAAGCCCTCCGACGGGTCGTCCGTGCCGTCCTGTTGCGGGGCGGTGTCCGGGACGACGTAGGCCACCAGCCGGGTTTCGTCCGCCGCCGCACCACGGTCGGGCCTGGCGGCCACGACGGCGTGTGCCACTCCGGGGGCGTCGGCCAGTGCGGTCTCGATCTCTCCCGGCTCGATGCGGAATCCGCGCACCTTGAGCTGGTCGTCGGCCCGTCCCGCGTACTCCAGTCCGCCGTCCGCGCGCCACCGGGCGAGGTCCCCGGACCGGTACAGCCGCGACCCGGGCGGCCCGAACGGGTCGGCCACGAACCGCGACGCGGTCAGGCCCGGCCGGCCGAGGTATCCGCGTGCGACGCCCGCGCCCGCGACGTACAGCTCGCCCGTCGTGCCGGGCGGCACGGGGCGCAGCCGCTCGTCGAGCACGTAGAGCCGCGTGCCGGGTATGGCCCTTCCGGCGGGGCTGCCCGGTTCGGCGAGATGGCCGCCGTGCAGGTCGAGCCTGGTGGCGTGCACCGTGGTCTCGGTGATGCCGTACATGTTGACCATGCGAGGCGCTGACGGTCCGTGCCGCTCGTACCAGGGGCGCAGCCGCTCGGGGCGCAGGGCCTCACCTCCGAACACGACGAGACGCAGGGCCAGTTCACGGCCGCGGTGCGGTTCTTCGGCGTCGGCGCGGTCCAGGGAGAGGAACGCGGTGGGCGTCTGGTTCAGCACGGTGACGCCCTCCCTGACGAGCAGGTCGAGGAACGCGCGGGGCGAGCGGCTCACGTCGTGGCCGACGACGACCAGCCGCCCGCCGTGCGCGAGTGCGCCCCACATCTCCCAGACGGAGAAGTCGAAGGCGCAGGAGTGGAACATCGTCCACACGTCGTCGGGCCCGAAGCCGAACGGGGCCGCGGCGTCCTCCAGCAGCGTCACGATGCTGCGGTGCGGGACCACGACGCCCTTGGGGCGGCCGGTGGAGCCCGAGGTGTAGATGACGTAGGCGGCGTGCGACGGCATCAGGGGTGCGGACCTGCCGGCGTCCGTCACGGTCCCGTCAGCCGTGCGATGCTCCGGCCGCGCCCTCGACTCCCCTTCGGCCCGGGCGAGTTGATCCGGTGAGAGCGTCAGTACGGGCCGGGCGTCGGCGAGGACCGTACGGACGCGCTCCTCGGGCCAGCGCGGGTCGAGCGGCAGAAAGGCGGCACCCGATTTCGCCACGGCGAGGACCGCGGTCACCAGCTCCGACGAACGCGGCAGCAGCACGGCGACGGTGCGCTCGGGGCCGGCGCCGTGCCGGACCAGCCATCCGGCGAGCCGGTTGGCGCGCGCGTCCAGTTCGGCGTAGGTCAGGTCTTCGGACCCGGACCCGGACTCCCCGGAGGTCACCGCCACCGCCTGCGGTGTCCGCACGGCCCAGCGCTCGACCAGCTCGGGCAGCGTCAGAGGGGTTTCCTGCGCCTGCGTTCCCTGCGCCTCCGCGTCCCGGGCCCGGGATTCCCGCGCCTGGGGTTCCCGCGCCTGGGTCTCCCGCGTCTCCCGGGCGGCGTGCCGCGGCACGAACAGCCGCCGCTCACCGGCTGTCAGAGGGTCGATCCGCCCGGCGGGCCGGTCCGGGTCCGAGGCGAGCCGGCGCAGCAGCTGGGCGAAGCGGCGCGCCTCGGCCCCGGCCTCGCTCCCGGTGAACCGGGCGGGGTCGGCGTCGAGTTCGATGCGCAGTCCCCCTCGTCCTTCGGCCTGGGGGCACCCCCACCCTCGTCCTTCGGCCTGGGGGGACGATCCGGGGGTCCCCCACGCACATGCGTCCCGGTGGACGGTGACGGACAGGTCCTCGACCGGGCCGATCGCGACGTTGCGCATCACCATCGGCCGCCCCGCGAAGAGCCGGCCGTAGTCGAAGGGCAGCACATTCACGGCCAGGCCGAACAGCCGCCCGCCGCCTGTCAGTCCGAGGTCGCGGCGCAGGTCCTCGTAGCGGTAGCGCTGATGGGCGAGCGCCGAGGTCATCTCGGCGCCCACGGCCCGCACGAGTTCGGCGGCGGGCCTGTCCGCATGGACGGGCAGCCTGAGCGGCAGCACGTTGGAGGCCATGCCGGGCGCAGTGCGGACGTCCTCGTTCACGCGGCAGGCGACGGGCAGGCCCAGCATCACCTCTCCCCCGTCCCGTCCCCGGCCGCCGCCTGCTCCGTCGCCCTGCACGTGCGCCGCTCCCGTGCGGGCATGCGCGAGCAGCGCGGCGGCGGTCGTCACCAGCGCCGGCCAGGGCACGTCCAGTCGGCGGGCCTGCTCCCGCACCGTCTGCCAGACGGCCGCGGGCAGTACGGCGCTGCGGCGCACCGCGAGACCCGCCGCCGCCGAGCGCCCCGGCGATCCCGTCTCCCGCGGCGTGGAGGTCCAGCCGAGGTCACCGGGGCCGGGGCGGCCGGCCATCCGGCCCAGCCAGAAGCCCCGGTCGGCGAGGTGACCGGGCGAGGCACGGTAGGCGGCCTCGTCGTCCAGCAGTGTGCTCAGCGGCCCGAACTCCGCAGCCGTGGGCGGCTTCCCGCTCTCCATCGCCGCGTACACGTCGCTCAGCCGCCGCGAGAAGAGCGAGGAGCTGAAGCCGTCCAGAACGAGATGGTGTGCTCCCAGGTACCAGCACGTGCTGCTCTCGGAGAGCCGCAGCAGGGCACCGCGGAAGAGCGGGCCCCGTGCCAGGTCGAAGGGACGCGCCAGGTCCCTGCGCATCCATGCCGTCGCGGCGCTCCGCGGCCGCGGTTCGCCGCTCACATCCACGAACGGCACGCGCCAGTGAGGCAACCTGCCGGTGTGCTGGCGCGGTTCGCCGTCGGCTCCGACCGTGAACCGGGCGCGCAGACCCTCCGCTTCCGCGATCACGTGCCGGAACGCCGCCTCGAAGGTCTCCGCGTCCAGGGAGCCCCCGACCTCGACACTGATGCCCACGTGGTAGCGGGCCGAGCCCGGCGCGAGGGCCTGGCCCAGCCACATGCCGGACTGGGCGGTGGTGAGGGGCACTTCGCCCTGCACGGTGCCGTGCGTCGCGTCGCGCCCCTCGTCCGCTCTGCCCCCGGCCGGGAGCACGCTCATGCGGCCCTCGTTCCCCTCGATCCGCTCGTGCCGCTCATGCCGTGGTCCCGGGCGTGGTCTCGTCGCCCTGGAGGCGCCGCAGCAGCACCTTGCCGATCTCGCTCAGCGCGTCCGGGCGTCCCATCTCACCGTGGGAGTGGTCGACGGTCCGCACGTCCGGCTTGCCGCCGTCCAGATGCGGCAGCCACAGCTCCGCAGCGAGCTGCGCGTCGGTCTCGCGCGCGGCGAAGACCAGGGCGTCACCGGCGAACCGGCCCGGCTTGTGCGCACGGGAGAGCGAGCCGTTGTTCAGGAAGATCCGGCAGATCGCCGCGACTCTCGACTCGTCGAACGTGGCGAGCAGCCCCGTACGGTCGCGTGCGATCTCCAGGAACCTCGGATAGGTGAGCGTCTCACCGGCCCACGCGGCCGGGTCGTAGCCGAAGAACTCCAGCAGGAGCCCCAGAACCGTGCCCACGCCGCCGTCCGCCGGCGGCTCCCCTGCCCCGGCCGCCCCGGCGTCGGCCGGTGCCTCCCCGCCGAAGCCGCCGTCGGGTCCCGACGGGAACGCGTCGAGCACCGACAGCAGTCCGACCGGCTCACCGCTCTTCTGGAGCTGTACCGCCATCTCGTGGGCGACCAGCCCGCCGAACGACCAGCCCAGCAGGTGGTAGGGCCCGTACGGTTGCACTCGGCGTACCTGCGCGAGGTAGTCCGCCGCCATCTCCCCGATCGTGGCGGGCAGCACTTCCGTGCCGTCCAGGCCGCGTGCCTGAAGGCCGTAGACGGGCTGATCGGAACCGAGGGGCGTGGTGAGCCCCGCGTACGACCAGGCGATACCGGCCGCCGGGTGCACGCAGAACAGCGGTGGTCTGCTGCCCGAGTCGCGCAGCGGCAGCAGCACCCCGATGCCGCTGGCCTCCTGCTGCTCGCTCTTGGTCTGCTCGCCCTTCGCCGCCTCGCCGGAGGCAGCGCTGTGCTGGTCGCCTGAGGCCGTGGACGCGCCCGGGCCCGACCCCGGGCCGGTGACGGCCTCGGGGACCGCGCTCTCGCCCCCGTCTCCGGACTCGACGGCGCCGACGCTCCTGGCCGGGTCGTGCGCCACCGTCGTCAACAGCCGTACGAAGCGGCTGGAGAGGGCCTCCACCCGGTCCCGCCGCAACAGGTGCGGGCGGTAGTCGAATCGCAGGAAGAGGCGCTCGCCGCGCGCGGAGACGATCAGGCCCAGCGGATAGTGCGGGGCGTCGTCGCCGGAGGCGCCCGCCAGCGTGAGCCCCGGTGCCGGCTCGGCCATCACACCCTCGATGGGGTAGTTCTCGAACGCCATCACGGTGTCGAACATGTCGCCCATGTTCGTGATGCTGCGGATCTCGCCGAGACCGATGTGGTGGTACGGCATCAGCCGGGTCTGCTCCTGCTGAATCCGCACGAGCAGCGAGCCCAGCGACTCCTCCGGGTCCATCCGCACCCTCGTCGGGACGGTGTTGATGAACAGCCCCACCATCGTCTCGACGCCCGGGAGTTCGGCGGGGCGGCCCGAGACCACGGAGCCGAAGACCACGTCCTCGTTGCCGGTCGCCAGCCCCAGCAGCACGCCCCAGCCCGCCTGGAGCACCGTGTTGAGCGTGACGCCGTGGCGGCGGGCCATCTCCACCAGTGCCGTCGTGGTCTCCTCGGTGAGTTCGACGGCCACGTGCTCCGCCGGCAGCGGCTGCCGGCCGTCCTCCTCGGGGGCGAGCCGCGTGGTGGTGGTCAGACCTGAGAGCGCCTCACGCCACGCGGCTTCCGCCTCGTCCGTGTCGACGTTCTCCAGCCAGGCGAGGTACTCACGGAACGGCGTGATCGCCGGCAGGTCCCCGTCTGCGCCCCCTGCGGCGCCGACGGCCTCCCGGTACAGCGCGAACAGCTCCCGCACGATGACGGGAAGCGACCAGCCGTCCAGCAGGATGTGGTGCGTGGTCAGCACCAGCTTGTAGCGGTCCTCCCCCGTCGTCACGAGCATCATCCGCACCATCGGCGGCTGGGCCGGGTCGAAGGGGCGGCCCCGCTCGGAGCGCAGCAGCCGATGCGACTCCTGCTTCAGCCTCTCCCCCGACAGGCCGCTCAAGTCCTCCTCCCGCCACGGGAGTTCGGCATCGGCACAGATCACCTGTACGGGCTGGCGCATGCCGTCGTGCACGAAGGCCGCGCGCAGATTGCCGTGACGCCGCAACAGGGCCCGGCCCGCCTCCCGCATGAGCCGGGAGTCCAGGGCGCCCTCCAGGTCGAGTGAGAGCTGCACGGTGTAGAGGTTGTGCCGGGTCTCATCGCCCTCGCCGTCGTCGGCGTCGTCGGCGAGGGCGCCGAGCAGCACGTGGTAGAGCATGCCCTGCTGGAGCGGGGAGAGCGGCAGGACCTCCTCCAGATCCGGATGTGCCCGCTCCAGCTCGTCGATCTCGTCCTGGCTCAGATTCACGAGCGGGAAGTCGGAGGGGGTGCGCCCGCCGGCGCCGGGCTGCACCGCGTACTCGGCGAGCGAGTCGAGGATCTCGAACCACGCGCCGGCCAGGGTCCGTACGGTCTCCTCCTCGACGACGCCCTCCGGCCAGACGAAGGAGACCGCCAGTTCGGTGCCCTCCTCGGCGTCCTGCGTCAGCGCGTTGATGGACAGCGGGTGCGTCAGCGGCATCTCCGCGTCCGCGCCCGCGCTCATCGCCGTCTCCGGCGCCGGTGCCCAGTCGCGCTCACCCGCTGCGGCGGGCAGCAGGAACCGCCCGAAGTAGTTGAATCCGATGTGCCTCGGCGGCGCGGCGGCCAGCACCTTTGAGGTCTCCGGGTTCAGATAGCGCAGCAGGCCGAAGCCGATGCCCTTGTCCGGGACGGCGCGCAGTTGCTCCTTGACGCGCCCCAGTGCACGCCCCAACTCCTGCCCGTAGATCCGCCCGTTGCCCGGTACAGCTGCGCCGGGCGCGAGCCGCACCGGATACATGCTGGTGAACCAGCCGACGGTACGGGAGAGATCGGCACCCGGCACGACCGGTTCGCGGCCGTGGCCCTCCACGTCGATCAGCACCTCGCCCTCGCCCTCGGTGCCGAGGCAGCGCCCCACCGCGAGGGCGAGTGCGGTGAGCAGGACGTCGTTGATCTCGCAGTGGAACGCCGAGGGAATGGTGGTGAACAGGTGCCGGGCACGTTCCGCTCCGTACGTCAGCACATGTGAACGCGCACGGCCCGTGGTGTCGCGCGCCGGGTCCAGCGGGCGGCTCGCCAGCTGCGGCCCGGGAGTTGCGAGCATGCCGGTCCACAGCGGCAGTTCGGCGAGGCGCGCTTCCTCCTTCGCCTGCGCCGAGAGGGCTCGCCCCCAGTGCCTCAACGACGTCTCCACGGGCTGGAGTTGCGGCTTCCGGCCGGCCTCCAGCGCCTCGTAGGCGGAGGAGAGGTCGGGCACGATGATGCGCCAGGACACTCCGTCGACGGACAGGTGGTGTCCCATGAACATCAGCCGGCCCGGTGCGTCCCCGCCCGCGTCGAACCACAGGACCCGCACCATCGTGCCTGCCTGTACATCCAGTTCCTCCTTCGCCCTGGCCGCCTCCCGGCCGATCGCCTCGGCCAGGCCGTCGCCGAGCCCCGAGACGTCGACGCGGCGGATGCAGGAGGCCGCGGGAACCGAGCCGGGCGGGCGCACCACGAGCCGCCAGTCCCCGCCGGACATCTCAAGGCGCAGCCGCAGCGCGTCGTGGTGGTCGAAGAGGGCCTGGACGGCCTTCGTCAGTACGTCGTGCCGCAGACCGCCGGGCACCTGGAGCAGGACGGCCTGGTGGAACCCGTCGACCGGGCCGTCGAGTTCGCGCAGCCAGTGCACGATCGGGGTGAGCGGCACCTCGCCCACGCCGGACGTGCTCCCGCCGCCGGCCGCACCGCTCCCGGTCTCACGCGCGACGGCCGCGAGCGCCCTGACGGTCTTGTGCTCGAAGACGTCCTGCGGGGTGAGCACCAGCCCTGCCTTGCGGAGCTGGCTGACCAGCTGGATGGACACGATGCTGTCGCCGCCGAGGTCGAAGAAGCTGTCCTCCGGGGCGACTTGGGGCAGCCGCAGCACCGAGGCGAAGACGTCGGCCACCACGTCCTCGCGCGACCTGACGGGCTCCGGGTCCGGGGTCGCGACGGGCCCGGCGGGGGACGCCGCGCTCTCGGTTCCGGTGCGCTCGGGCACCTGCTCGGGCCCGGGCACCGGCTCGGGCACCTGCTCGGGCCCTGCTGCCTGCCCGGCCTCGGTTGGCGTCCACCTGATCTCGGGGTCCGCGGGCACGGCGGGTGCGGCAGGCGCGGCGCCCTCGGCGGAGGCGGACGCCTCGGCCCACGCGACCTGCCCGCCCTGCTCGGCTCGCTCGACCGGCCCGGAGAGCGGGCCCGGCGCCGGCAGGGCCTCGCGGTCGAGCTTGCCGCTGGGCGTACGGGGCAGCTCCGCGAGCACCTGGACGGATGCGGGAACGAGGTACGCCGGAAGTCGCCCCGCCAGCCATTCCCGCAGCACCTCGGGCTTCGGACGCTCCGCCGCGGACGGCACGACGTAGGCGACCAGCCCGGGTTCGCCGTCCGCGCCCTCGCGCACGGCGCACACCGCCTCCGCCACCCCGCCGTGACGTCCGAGTACGGACTCCACTTCGCCCAACTCGATGCGGAATCCGCGGAACTTGACCTGTTCGTCGATGCGCCCGAGGAAGTCGAGCTGCCCGTCCCCCAGCCACCGCACGAGGTCACCGGTGCGGTACATGCGCTCACCGGGCGGACCGAAGGGGTCGGCCACGAAACGGCCGGCGCTCAGTCCCGGCCTGCGCAGATAGCCGCGGGCCAGTCCCCCGCCCGCCAGATACAGCTCGCCGGGCCTGCCGGGCTCCACCGGCTGAAGCGCTCCGTCCAGTACGTAGGTGCGTACGTGGCCCAGGGGCCGGCCGATGGGCGGTGTGACGCCCTCGGGGGTCGCCCCGTCCGCCCACGCCGTCGCGTACACGGTCGCCTCGGTGGGCCCGTAGACGTTGAGCAGTCTGGTGCCGGGCATCGTCTCGCGCACCCGCTCGGCGAGGGGGGCGGGAAGCGCCTCTCCGGCCATCGACAGTGTCCCGGCGGCCAGTTCGAGCCCCCCTTGCTCGGTGAGCTTGGCGAGTACCGACGGGATCGCGCACACCAGTCCGCCGGACCAGCGCGGCGGGTCGCCGTCCAGCAGCGACAGCAGGTCCCGCACGACCTCGACGCGCCCGCCCGTGGTGAGCGCAGGGAAGATCTCGGCCACCGAGACGTCGAAGCTGAACGACGTGGCGGCCAGCGTGTGTTCGAGCGAACCCGGCCCGAACTCCGCCGTCGCCCACGCGATCAGCGCAGCGACGTTGCTGTGCGCGACGACCACGCCCTTGGGGGTCCCGCTGGAACCGGAGGTGTAGATCACGTACGCGGGGTGCGAGGGCAGCAGCGGTGCGGCGCGGTCGGCGTCGGTGAGGGGGGCGGGCGAGCGGCGGTCCAACTCCTGTGCGGTGCCCGCGTCGTCGAGGACGATCAGCGAGGACCCGGCGATGTCACGGGCCGCTCCGGCGGCGTCGGTGAGCACACATGAAGGGCGCGCGTCCCGGACCATGAAGCGCAGCCGCTCCGCCGGATACGCGGGGTCGAGCGGCAGATACGCGGCACCGGACTTGAGCACCGCGAGCATCGCGACGACCGTCCCGGCGGAACGGGGCAGCATCAGGCCCACGACGCGTTCGGGGCCCGCACCGCGTTCTATGAGAAGCCGGGCCAGTCTGTTGGAACGCTCGTCGAGTTCCCGGTAGGTGAGGCTGCTGCCCGACCGGTCGAGTAGGGCCACGGAGTCCGCGTGCCGGGCCGCCGACTCGTCGAGCAGACCGGGGAGGAGGGCCCCCCGGGCCGCGGGCGCCGCCTGCCCGTTCGCGTCCCCGCCTCCCTGCGCCCAGGACAGCACCGTCCGCCGCTCGTCGGCGTCCAGCAGGTCGAAGGCACCCACCGGGCGGTCCGGACGCGCGACGGCCTCCGCGAGCACACGCTCGAACCGCGCGCGGTGCGCGTCGAGTTCGCCGGCCGAGAAGCGGCCGGCGGCGCCGGTGAAGGTGACGCCGAAGGTGCACTGCCGGGGGTCCTCGTCGATGACGACGCGCAGTTCTCCGCCTCCTTCGGCACCGGTGCGGCGCACGGAGGCCGGGTGGTCGCCGAAGCGGACCTCGTGTGCCGCGGTGCGCACGTCGACGACCGGTCCGTACAGGCGGCCGCCCCGGTCCGCGACGCCGAGCTGGACGCACAACTCCTCGTGCCGGAAGCGCTGATGGCGGCGGACCCTGCGGCTCTCCCGTGCGACTTCCCGCACGAGCCGGGTGAAGACGGTGCCGGGCGTCACGGTCGTCCGCAGTGCCGCGACGTCGCCTGCCGCGCCCGGAACCCGCCGCGAGGAGCGGCTCGTGCGGCCGTCGACGGGAATGCCGAGCACCACGTCCGTGCCGCCGGTCAGTCGGTGTACGTACGCGGCCACGGCGGCCTGCAGCACCGCGCCGGGGTCGGTGCCGGTGTGCCGGGTGGCGGCGCGCACCCGTGCGCTCGCCTCGGCGGTGAGGGCGACGGTGCGGGAGCGCACGTGGTCGTGGGGCGAGGCGTCCGCGGACGGCGCGGCGCCCTTCCCGTGAGCGCCGGCGGCGCCCGTGGCGAGCGAGAGCGGCTCGGGCCGGTCGCCGTACCGGCTCAGCCAGAAGTGGCGGTCCTCGTCGTGTGCTTCGCTGTCGCGGTACTCCGCGTCCTCGGCCGCCAGGGACGGCAGCGGTACGAGCCTGTCGTCCTCGTGATTCCAGCCCTCCGTGCACGCCGTGTACACCTCGGCGACCCGGCGGGTGATCAGCGCACAGCCGAAGGCGTCGAGCGCGGAGGGGTGATGGCGGTGGAGCCAGCGGAAGCGCTCCCCGGACAGCCGGATCAGCGCCTGGCCGGACAGGGCCTCCCGCGGCTCCAACGGCCGTGCAAGTTCGGCACGTTCCCACTCCTGCGCCGCCGCCACGGGGTCCGTCTCCGCGCTCACGTCCAGCACCGTGAGCGGGAAGTCGCCGTGCGTCTCGAGGTGCGGCGCCTCTCCGCCGGAGGGCACATCACCCTGCGGGGCGGCGTCCCCCGCGACGCGCAGGCGCAGCGCTTCGCTCTCCGCCGTCACCGTGCGCACCGCGTGCTCGAACAGTGAGGTGTCCAACGGTCCGAATATCTCGACGACTTCGGCGAGGTACCGGCCGGGCCCGCCGTCGCGGCCCGGTGTGCGGCGCCAACTCTCCCGTCCGGCCGGGGACATCGGGATGCGCGCAGTGCGGTGGTCAGCCATGACTGGTCTCTCCCCGTGGGACGAGCGGGCTCTTCGGATAGTGGTGGAACCCCCTGCCGGCCTTGCGGCCGACGCTGCCGTCGGCGACGAGCTCGGCCAGCAGGGGGCACGGCTGGAAGCGTTCGTCGCCGGTGTGTTCGCGGAGCACGTCGAGGGTGTCGACGACGGTGTCGAGCCCGATGAGGTCGCCGGTGCGCAGCGGCCCCATCGGGTGGCCGAAGCACTCCTGGAAGACGCGGTCGACGGTCTCGGCGTCCGCGGTTCCCCCGTGCAGCACGTACGCCGCCTCGTTGACGGTGAGCATCAGGACCCGGTTGGTCACAAATCCGGGCCCGTCCCCCACGACGAGGGGGCTCTTGCCGATGCCCTCCAGGATGCGCAGCGTGCGCGCGAGGGTGTCGTCGCTCGTGTGCGGTGAACGTGCCACCTCGACGGCGTCCTTGAGCGGTGCGGGGTTCATGAAGTGCGTGCCCACGACCCGGTCGGGACGGCCGGTGAAGGAGCCGAGGCGGGCGATAGGGATGGCCGACGTGCACGAGGCGAAGATCGTCTCTGCCGGGCACAGTTCGTCGAGTGCGCGCAGGATCTCCTCCTTGAGCGGCTCCCGTTCGCGTGCGCACTCGACGACGAAGGACGCCTGCGCCAGGTCGGACAGGTCGGCGGTGAACTCCACGAGTGCGGCCGGGTCCGCCGGCTCTTCCCGCTCCGCGGCACGGGACTGCTCTGCTTGCCCTGGCGTCCCGCCGTTCTGCGGCAGACCGCTCTGCCGCCGCGCACCGTCCGTCTGTCTGCCGCGCAGCAGGCTCTTCAGCCGCAGCCCGGCCCGCAGCCTCGCCGCACCGCCCCGGCGGGCCTCCGCGTCGGGGTCGACGACCACGACGCGATGGCCGGTCTGTGCGAAGCACTGGGCCACTCCGGCGCCCATGGTGCCGGCGCCGACCACTCCCACCGGCCGGGCCGGCCCGATGTCCTTGCGTTCGCCCACGGTCGCGGGGCCTCCTTCGGTGCGTTCGTTCGGGGGGTCAGCCGGCGTGCGGCCCGGCATGCGGCGGGGTCGCCGCGGGCCACAGGTCGCTCAGCGGCACGGCGGGCTCGCGCAGGCCGAGCCGCAGCAGCGTCACGAGGTCGCCGGCCATGGCGGCCACCGTCCCGGCTTCGAAGAGCTCCGTGCGGTACTCCACGGAGACGCTCAGCGCGCCGGGTTCGTCACCCTCCAGCACCGACCAGGCCAGGTCGTGGGCGCTCGTGCCGTCCTCGGCGGGGACCATCAGGCGGGCGGCGTGCGAACCGGGCCAGCGCACTCCCCGCACGTCGAGCCCCGAGGCCGCGCCGAGGGCCGGAGGCAGTGCATGGTGGGCGTAGGTGACGTCGAAGAGCGGTGCCCGCCCCGGCTGCCGGGGGAGCCGGAGGGCCCGTACGACGTCCTCGAACGGCACATCGGCGTTGCCCTCGGCGGCGGCGATCACTTCGCGGACGCGGGCGGTGAGGGCGTCGAGGCCCGGTTCGTCGGCCGTGTCGATACGCAGGGCCAGCGGGTTCGCGAACGGGCCGAGCAGTTCACCCAGGGGCGGCCGGTCCGCGCCGGAGCCCCTCAGGTGTGGCGAATCGGTGTCGGGGGCCGACTCGGTGAGCCCGACGACCACCTCGTCCGCGCCGGAGCGCAGCGTCAGCAGTGCCGTGATGCCCGCGAGCAGCCGCTCACGCGCGCCGTCGCGGATCACCTCGCCGGCCAGCGGCGCCGGTATGCGGAACTCGTGGGATGCGCTCGCGTGCGTGCCGCGCATCGGACGCGGCCTGTCGGTGGGCGTCTCGAAGGCCTTGAGTGAGGCAAGTCGCTCCTGCCAGTGGGCGAGTTGACCGTCCAGCAGCCCGTCGGCGCGCAGGCTGTGCTGCCACCGCGCGTAGTCGTTGTACGAGACGGGGAGCGCGGCCGGTCCCGGCGTCAGGTGGCCCGAGCGGGCGGCGTAGAAGGTGAGGAGGTCACCGAAGAAGACTCCGGGCTGTGCCCCGTCGTAGACCTCGCGGTGTGTGGTGACCACGAGGATGTGCTCGGCGGTGCCGGTCGTCAGCAGCAGCGCCCGCAGCGGGGAGCCCGTGGCCGGGTCGATGGCTGTACGGCCGTGGGCCGCCGCCAACTCCCGGGCGGCTGCCTGGGGGTTCGTCCGGCCGGAGACGTCCGCCACGCCGAGGAATCCGGCGGCGCCGTCCCGCGCGAAGGGCGAGAGCGGCTGCTCGACGGGGACGGGGAAGCGGGCGCGCAGGACGTCGTGCCGCTCCGTCAGGTCGTCGAACGCTGCTCGCAGCACGTCCGGATCGACGTCGCCACGCAGACGCAGGCAGGCGGAGACGCCCTCGGGGGCCGGGGGCGGTGCGGGAGCTGCGGCAGGGGCAGGCGCACGGTCCCGGGCGGGTGCCGGGGCCGGTGCGGCCGGGTCGACGGCCGATGCCGGGGACGGGGTGCTCCGGCCGGCTGCGCCGCGCTCCCCGCTCTCCGGCTTCGCGGGTGCTCCGGCCGGCAGTTCCAGGTGGTCGACGTCCGCGTCGTCGGCGGCGGCCCACAGCAGGTCCAGCAGAGACCGGGTCATCGCCGTGACGGTGCCGGCGTCGAAGAGCTGGGTGCTGTACTCCACGGCGACCTCGAGCTCTTCGACGTCCGGGCGTTCCGCGACGACCACCGTGAGGTCGAACTTGGCCGTGCCCGGCGGCAGTCCGGGGAACAGCGGCGTCTCGTCCTCCTCCCCGCCCGGGCGTCCCGGGTTGAACGTGCTCTCGCCGAAGGAGAAGTCCGGCGGCAGCGTCTGATGGACGTACATGACGTCGAAGATCGGGTTCCGGCTGGGATCGCGGTCCGGCGCGACCTCACGCACGACCCTGTCGAAGGGGATCTCCTGATGCTCCATCGCTCCCAGCACGACGGCGCGGACACGGCGGAGCAGTTCGCGGAAGGTGGCGTCGCCGGACAGGTCGGAGCGCAGGGCGATGGTGTTGTTGAAGAAGCCGAGGAGCCCCCACAGTTCGGGACGGCTGCGCCCGATGGTGGGCGTGCCGATGACGATGTCGCGCTGCCCGGACCAGCGGGAGAGCAGCACATTGAGCCCGGTGAGGATCACCATGAACAGCGTGGCCGTCTCGCTGCTGCCCATGGCCCGCAGCTTGCCGACGAGTTCGGCGGGAACCGTGAACCCGTGCGTCGCGCCGGCGAAGTCCATGCGTGCGGCACGCGGCCGGTCGGTGGGCAGCTCCAGCGCCGGGGGCTCGCGCAACTGCTCACGCCAGTAGTCCAGTTCGCCGTCGAGAAGGGAGCCCTCCAGCAGGTCGCGCTGCCATCGGGCGTAGTCGCTGTACTGCACGGGCAGCGGTTCGGGCCGGTGTACACGGCCCTCGCAGCGCGCCTCGTAGAACTGGAGCAGTTCGCCCATGAGGATCTGCGGCGCCCAGCCGTCGTTCACGCCGTGGTGCATCGTCCAGCAGAAGAGGTGGTCGCCGGGTGCGATGCGTACGACGGTGACCCGTACCAGGGGGTCGTGGGCCACGTCGAAGACCCAGTGCGTCTCCTTCTGCACGGCGGCACGGGCCGCCGCCTCCGGGTCCTCCTCCCCCGAGACGTCCAGTACGCGGAAGAAGTCGCCGAGTTCGGGACGCACGACCAGCTGCGGACGGCCGTCGACCTCGGCGAAGTTCGAGCGCAGGGCCTCATGGCGCTGGGCGAGGTCCTCCCAGGCCAGGCGCAGCGCTTCGAGGTCGGGTTCGCCGCGCAGCCGGGAGGCGCCGGGAAGGTTGTAGAGGGTGGTGTCCGGGTCGAGCTGGTGGTGGAACCACATGCGCTCCTGACCGTAGGAGAGCGTCGGCTCCTGGCCGGGGCGGATCGGCGGCAGCCTGTGCACGTCCGCGGCGGAGGCGGCAGCCACGGAACCGTCGGCCGCCGGCCGCTCCTCCGGGTCGCCCGCCGGTTGCGGCATGCGGTCGGCGACGGCGGCGGCGAGATCCGACACGAGGGGGTGGGCGTAGATGTCGACGAGCTTGAGGGGTGCCCCGTACCGGCTGATGACGCGCTCGATGAGCTGCAGGGCGATGACGGAGTTGCCGCCGATGGAGAAGTAGTCGGCGTCGGGGGCCACTTCGTCCGCGTAGAGCAGTTCGGCGAGGGTGCGGCGCAGCCACGGCAGCACGTCCGCGCCGACAGGCGGCGGCGATCCCTCGGCCGCGCCCCCCGTCGCCGGACCGGGGGCCGCGGGGGCCGCGGGGGCTTGTGACGGCGCATGCCTCGCCGCCCGGGTCCCGGCGGGGTGCCCGGGACCGTCCGGCGTGACGGCGGCGGCAGCCGGTTCACCCTGCGCCGCTCCGGGCACCGTGGGGGCACTGTCCGCCGGCTCGGTCCCGGGGGCGGGCAGCGGTGCGGGGGCGGATGCACGGGGTGCCGCCGGGGTGCTGCTCGCCGCGGGCGGCTCCGGGGCG
The DNA here is from genome assembly GCF_900090145.1 of Streptomyces sp. WMMB 322. GTDB lineage: Bacteria > Actinomycetota > Actinomycetes > Streptomycetales > Streptomycetaceae > Streptomyces. The sequence continues at coordinate 162,248 of NZ_FMHI01000013.1, read as the reverse complement.
GGATCCGCGTCCCGCCCCGGGGTGGCAGGCCCGGGGGCGGTCGCCGAGGGTGGCTGCTCTGCCGCCGACCCGGACTGCTGCGGCGCGGTGCCGGGGGCGTCGAAGCGGATGATGTCGCCCAGCGGGCGGGCCCAGCACCGCACACCGCGGAAGGGGTGGCCGGGGAGCGGGACCCTGCGGGGCCCGGGCTCCGGGGCCGTCGGCCTCAACGCGGTCCAGTCGAGGTCCAGCCGGGCCTCGTAGAGTGCTCCGAGTGCCTCCAGGACGCCCTCGGGACCTTCCCCGAGTGTGATCACCCGGGCATCGGTGCGCCCGTCGAGGTGCTCGGCGAGCCGGTCGCTGATCTCGCCGCGGGTGGCGAGTTCCACGAACACCACCGGCCCGGCGGCGAGTTGTTCCTCCACGGCGGCGTGGAGCCGGTCGCTGCGCAGCGGACCGCCGAAGACGCCGTCGCCTGCGCCGTTGCCGGTGCCGTTGCCGGTGCCGTTGCCGTGAGCGTCGCCGTCGCCGGTCCAGCCGTTCCTCACGCCCTGCAGTTCCTGCGTGTCGGCGGCCGTGAGCCTGCCCTGGAGATGCCGCACCGCGTAGCGGGAGACGCCGGAGCTGATGAGCCCCTCGACGCGCACTCCGGCGTCCTTGAGCCGTGCATGCGCGGCGAGTTGGCCCCGTACGCGGGAGGCCGGGCCGGACGGCAGCGGCAGTTGCTCCGGCAGCGGGGCGCCCTCACCGGCGGGTGTGCCCGTAGCGTCCCCGGAGAGCAGCAGGACGACCCGGGGCGCGAGGGAACCGGCCCCCGCACGCCCGGGGGTCTCCAGGCCGGAGGCGGAGGCCGGGGCCTCGCCGTCCGGGGCGGGGGAAGCCTCCAGCCTCCGCCAGGTGACCTGGGCGGCCAGCTTCAGCGCCAGGTCCGGGACCGTACGTGCCACCACGCTCATGCGGTGACCGTGGTGGTCCCGTCCCTCGTTCAGCGTCCTCGCGACGTCCGCCAACGGCCAGGAATGGTCGCGCAGTTCGAGCGACAGCCGCTCGCAGAGCGTGACGAGGTCCTCCGCGCTGCGGGCCGAGACGCCGATCAGCTGCGGCGGGGCCTCACCACGGGCCGGCTCCCGCCCGTCCGGGGCGGGCGGCTGCTCGACCACGCAGTGCGCGTTGATCCCGCCGAGGCTGAAGGAGCTCACGCCCGCCCTGCGCACGTCGCCCTTCCAGGACCGCCCCGAGGTCACCACGTCGAGCCGTGCGGCCTTCAGGTCGACGTCCTCGGCGGGGCGGGTGAAGTGCAGGGTCGGATACAGCTCGGCGTGCCGCACGCTCAGAACCGTCTTGACGAGGCCCGCGATCCCGGCCGCATGATCGAGGTGCCCGAGGTTGGTCTTCACCGAGCCGATGGGAAGATCACCGGCGGCGCCCGCGGCACCGGAGCGTGCGAGGGCCAGCCCTTCCACCTCGACGGCGTCGCCCAGGCGGGTGCCGGACCCGTGCGCTTCCACGTAGCCCGCCGTCGCGATGTCCAGGCCGGCGCTGCGCCACGCCTTGCGTATCACCTCGGCCTGTGACTTGGCGCTGGGCGTGGCGATGGTGGCCGAGTGGCGGCCGTTGTGCACGACGGCGCTGCCGCGGATCACGGCGTGGATGAACGAACCCTCCTCCAGGGCCCGTTCCAGCGTGGTGAGCAGCAGCACCGCTCCGCCCTCGCCGGCCGCCGCGCCGTCGGCGTCTTCGTCGAAGGCACGGCACTTGGCCGTCGGAGAGGCGATGCCGGGGAAGGCGCCGACCGTGGCCGCCGGCGGCACGACGTGACGTACGCTCGCCCCGCCGACGACGGCGAAGTCGGCGTCGCCGTCGCGCAGTTCACGCGAGGCCTGGTGTACGGCGACGAGCGATCCGTTGCAGCCGGTGTCCACGCCGTAGCAGGGGCCCGTGAATCCGAAGAGGTGCGAGACGCGGGCCGGCAGACCGCAGGGGATGTTCCCGATCATGCTGAGGGTGCCGACTTCGCGTACCAGGGGCGCATAGCCGTTCGTGGGCGAGCTGAAGATGACGGCCGTGCGGGAGTCGCGCATGCGTGAGGCGGCGTACCCGGCGTTCTCGAGGGCCTCCCGGGTGAGTTGCAGCGCCAGCCGGTGCTGGGGGTCGGTGACCTCCGCCTCGCGTCGCGACAGCCCGAAGAACTCGTGGTCGAACAGGTCGATCCGGTCCAGATACCCCTGCTGCGGGTAGTCGGCGGAGGGATCCTGGCAGCAGGCCTCCACCCGGCCGGGCGGCATAGCACGCACCGAGTCGCGGCCGGCGCGCAGGTTCGCCCGGAACTCGGTGAGGGTGTCGGCCTGCGGGAAACGGGCGGACATCCCGATCACCGCGATGCCCGCCTGTCCGCGTGTCGCGTTCGTGCCGCTCATATCGCCTTTCCGTTCCTGGACACCTCACCGGCACCGGCCGGCCTCACGAGCACCGCACCCTTCTCGTCACAACTCATAGGCGGCGGGTGCCTCTTCATCGGGCCGGGCCTGGAGACCCAGCCGTGACGTGATCGCCTCCGCCTGTGCGGAGACCGTCGTGAGGTCGAACAGCTCCCCCACGCGCAGCACACCGGGCCACCGCTGGTCGAGCCGTTTGTGCAGGTCGATGACGCGGAGCGAACTGCCGCCCACCGCGAAGAAGTTGTCGTGCGGTCCTGATTCGCCGTGCCCGAGCACCGCCGCCCAGATCTCCGTGACGCTGCGCAGATGACTTTCCGCGTCGTCCACCGGCACGTCGTCCTGCTCGTGGCCCGCCGTCCCGGAGCCGTTCCCCGTGCCCGCTGCGGCGCCCGAAGCGGCCTTCGTCTCGGGGATGAGGGCTTTCAGGGCGGCACGGTCCGCCTTGCCGCTGGCGTTGAGCGGCATCCGCTCCACCGTGTGGAAGAGGACGGGGACGGCCTGCTCCACGAGGAATTCGCCGCAGTGTGCGCGCAGCCGAGGCCAGGACGGTGTGGAGCCGCCCGGTGAGACGGGCGTGAGAAACGCGACGAGCCCGGGTTCCGCTCCGGAGGTGTCGTACACCACGACTGCCTGCCCGACTCCCGGATGGGCCTCCAACGCGGCCTCGATCTCGCCCAGTTCCACGCGTGTGCCGCGAATCTTCACCTGGTGGTCGGTCCTGCCGTGGCAGTGCAGCGCTCCCGCCTCGTCGACGTGCGCGATGTCGCCCGTACGGTAGAGGCGCGTGCCCGGCGGCCCGTAGGGATCCGCCACGAAGCGCTCCGCGGTCCTGCCGGGCCGGCCGGCGTAACCGAGCGCCACGAATCCGCCGCCGATGTACAGCTCTCCCCGCACCCCCGGGGGCACTTCGCGCAGCCGCTCGTCCAGTACGCGCGCCTCGGCGCCGTCCCAGGGCCTGCCGATGGGAATCCGCTGCCAGGACGGGTCGAGGTCGTCCTGGACGGTGCAGGAGATGGTCGTCTCCGTGGGCCCGTACTCGTTCGCCAGCCGGGTGCCGGGCAGCCGCTCGTGGTGGAGGCGGACCAGGTCCTGCGTGCACGGCTCGCCCGCGACGACGACCAGCCGCAGGGTGTCCGGCAGCAGCCGGCCCTCCTTGAGCAGAGCGCGGTAGTAGGAGGGGACGACGATGAGATGCGTCGCCTCGAACTCCGATGCCAGCCGGGCCAGTTCGTGCACCTGCCTCAGCTGCTTGTCGTCGGGGAGCAGGAGCGTGTGGCCGTTGGTGAACGACCAGAACATGCCCCCCAGCATCCCGTCGAACGACAGCCGCATCGCCATGAGGAAGGTGGAGTGCTCGGAGCCGTAGACCCCTTCCCTGGGACTGATGGACGTGGCCAGCTGACCGCGGCTGACCACCACGCCCTTGGGGGCGCCTGTCGATCCCGACGTGCTGACGATGTAGGCGGGTGCCTCCTCGGGGACCTCGGTGTCCTCACCGTTCGCGACGTGTGCGGACGCCTCGCCCTCGGCGACGAGTTCACGTACGTCGAGCCCCGCGACGTCGAGGAGAGCGGGAGCATGCGGCAGGCCCTGCAGCACCGGATCGGGCCCCGCACCGACCGCCACCGCGCAGGCGGTGTCGGCGAGCAGCGCCCGCAGCCTGCTCGGCGGCTGGTCGGCTTCCACGACGGCCCAGGCGGCGCCGGTACGCAGCGCGGCGATCAGTGCGGTGACGGCGAGGGCGTTCTGTTCGAGGCGGATGCACACGACGCGGCCGGGACCGGCGCCATGCCGCCGCAGCCGGTCCGCCAACGCCGCGGACGCCAGGTCGAGTTCACGGTACGTCAGCTCCACACCGCCGACGATCAGCGCGGTCCTCGCGGGTGCGTGCCGGACCTGCCCCCGGAACCTCTCCAGGAGCGAGGGCAGGGGCCCGCTCCCCTGCGTCCCGCGGGGAGATCCCGACGCGTGCGGGGCGGTCACTTCGGCTCGCTCTTCCTCGGACTCGTGCACCACTGTGGTCCCACCTCAGTTCGTTCCGCTGACGACTCGTACGTGGCTCTTCCGCGGCGGAGCCAGGCGGCCCGGGTCGACGGCGAGGACGAGAGGCGCTGCGCCGCCCTCCTCGCCCGCGGCCGGTGCGGGGTCCTCGCCCTCGGCCGGTGCGAAGCCCGCGAACCGCAGCGTCACGAGCATGTTGCGGTTGGTCTCCGTGGGTACGAAGTGCGCGACAGGCCGGCGGCCGCTCGCCACCGCCTCCCGGATGAGGTGGTCCAGGAGGACGGTGCCCACGCCTCTGGAGGCGACGCGGCACGACATCAGCATCAGCCGGAGCACCGAGTCGTGCGGGGTCAGTTCGGTGACCGCCAGGCCGATGATCCCGTAGTCGCCGAATTTGTCGCGCAGTTCGGCGACCTGCACGCGGTGGTCCGCCGAGGCGCTCAGCTTCCGCAGCTCCTCCGCGTCGTAGGTCAGGCCCGAGGTGTTGAGCTGGTGTGTCCTCACGGTCAGTTCGCTCGCCCGCGTCAGATCGTCCTCGGTCGCCTCCCGGAGGGTCATCTCGAGGCCGAGCGATGTGAGGAAGCCCTGCCTGTCCTCGCCGAACTCCTCCTCCGCCGCCTTGCGCCGCCGCTCCGTGCGGTAGAGCTGCCGGCGTCTGCCCGCCTCCTCCGTCACGAACTCCGGCTGGAATTCCGCGAGATCGGGCAGAGCTCCCGCCTGGTCCGCCGGATAGCAGCGGACGGCGGGCAGTGCGGAAGCCACCTCCGCACGTTCCACCGGGTCGTTGTCGACGAACGCCACGGTGTCGAGGCCGATGTTGAGTCCCTCCGCGATGCGGCGCACCGCTTCGGACTTGGCGCCCCAGCCGACCCGCACGTCGCTGAACCACTCCTCCAGGCCGTGCCGGTCGAGATGGCGGGAGGTGACGGCGTACTCGCCACGGCTCGCGGCGGCGTGCAGGATGCCCCGCTCGTCCAGCGTCCGCAGCGTCTTCAGCGCGTCGGGGAACGGCTCCGGTTCGTCGCCCTCGAGCACGACCCCGTCCCACAAGGTGTCGTCCAGGTCCCACACGAGGCACTTGACGACGGGAGCGCCGCCGGCGGCCGTCATGCCCGCACCTCCCCGATACGTGCGCCGCCGCCGGAGGCGGGGGACGCGGAGCCGGGAGAAGCCGCCGGTGCGTGGCGGCGCATCAGCTGCTCGGCGATGTGGAGTTCGGCCACCTGCTGCGCTCCTTCGATGATCTCCATGACCTTCGCGTCCCGGAAGTGCCGCCCCGACCGGCTGTCCGGCTCGCAGCCTGCGGAGCCGAGGATCTGCACGGCGGTGCTGCTCGCGGAGGCGGCGGCCGCGGCCGCGGCGTACTTGGCGACGATGGTCTCCGTCACCGCGCCCGTGTCTCTTTCGGAGCGGAACCGGGCCGCCCGCCGGGCGAGTTCGCGCGCCCCCGCGGTCTCGACCGCCGCCCGTGCCAGGAGCGCGCGCACCGACTGGTGGTCGGCCAGCGGGACGCCCCCCTGCGTACGGGCGGCCGCGTGCGCGGTGGCGTCCTCGACGCACGCCTCCGCCATGCCGACGCAGCCCCACGCCACGGTGAACCGCCCGTGGTCGAGAGCGGCGGCAGCCACGTGGGAGAGACCCAGCCCTGCGGGGGCGACGAGATTGCTCCGCGGTACACGCACCGCGTCCAGCCCGATGTGGGCGATCTGCGCCGCCCGCATGCCCAGTTGGCCGCTGACGGCCTGTCTGCTCACTCCGTCGCGGTCCGCCTCGACGAGTACCGCGGCGGGTCTGCCCGCGTCCTGCCCGAGCACCAGGAACAGCTGTGCCACCTGCCCGAAGGTGATCCACTTCTTGCGTCCGGTGACCGTCACGTGCTCGCCGTCGCCGGCGTCCTCGATGCGTGTGCCGACGGCGGAGAGGGCGCTGCCCGCGGCCTCTTCGGTGGCTGCGAACGCCGCGGTCAGCTCGCCGCCCGCCAGCTGCGGCAGCCACCGGGCGCGCTGGTCCTTCGTGCCCCAGCGGAGCAGCGCCGCGGCGACCATTCCCTGTACCGTGACCAGCCCGCGCAGCGCACTGCACACGCCGCCCAAGTGCGCGCAGATCTCGCCCAGTTCAGCTGGGGTGATGCCCGCTCCGCCGTAGTGTTCCGGCAGATCGGCGGCGAGCAGGCCCGCGGCTGCCGCCTCTTTGCGTACGGCGGCGGGCAGCGAGCCCTCCCGGTCCCAGGCTGCGGTGTGGCCGCGTACGTCCGCCGCGAATCTCTCCGCCTCGCGTACCGGCGAAGTCCCCGTCCCCGCTTCCGTGTTCACGTGGTCTCGGTGAACTCGGGCGACCCCGTCTTGCGCTGCACGAACCGGGTGATGCGGTTCGCCGTGCGGAAGCTCTCCAGGTCCAGGTCCTCGACCTCCACGGTGAGGGAGAAGCGGCCCTCGACGAAGGTCACCAGCTCCAGCGCGAAGAGCGAGTCCGCGAGGCCGAGGGCGAAGTAGTCGTCGTCCGGTCCGACTTCGTGTCTCAGTGCAGCCGAGAGGAACTCCGTGATGTCCCGGGTGATGTCGTTCACTGTGCGTGCTCCTCCTGGGGTCCTATCTCGACCAGCAGCACGCTCCACGCCGCCACCGGGCTCACGTTGATCAGCACGGCGTGGTCTCCCTCGGCGAGTTCCCTGCGCTCCATCGCCGTGTAGAGGTTGAGGAAGACGTCGTTGGGGCCCAGATGCCCGTAGCGCCTCAGGTTCTCCCGGCAGACCGGCATGATGCCGATCCCGAGTGACTCCTCGGTGAAGGTGAAGCCGGCCGCCGACAGGTTCTGGCTGAGGTATCCGCGGACGTCGCCGGGCTTCAGCCCGTTTCGCTCCAGCAGCCCGCTCAGCAGGCCCGACAGCCTGCCCCGGGTCTCCATCGCGAGGCGGAAGGAGTACGTGGAGGGGTCGCGGCACACCTCCCGCCACTGTTCGGTGGGCCGGTCCCGGTACTCCACGTGGAAGAGGTCCCAGTGTTCGCCGTTGGTCTCCTGGGCGATGTCGAGCAGCCGGACGGGGGCGCGGACGGAGTCGCCGTGGGAGAGCACCAGCGCCTGCCCGCCGTCGCCGTTCACCGTGACGGGGTGGCGGTAGCGGCCCGCGGCGGCCGGCTTGCTGCCGTGCACGACGAGCACGTCGCCCATGTCCCGGTCGGCGCACATGAGTCCGCGCGCCGCGAGCAGTGCGGGTGTGATCGATACGCAGCCCAGGCCGCCCACCGTGAACGTGACCGCCCGTTCGGCTCCCAGGAGATGCTGGAGCCTGGTCGCCTCGGAGCTGAGCAGTGTCTCCGGGGCGCGCGGCTCCACGACGATCAGGGCGCCCAGTTCGCGTGCGGCGAGGCCGGCCCGGGCGAGCGCTTCACGTGCGGCGATCTCGGCGAGAGCCGCCGAGTTCAGGGCCTCGTCGGCCCGGACGGAGTCGACGCCCAGCGCGAGGCACGTACGTCGCTCGCTCTCGCCCAGCGACGCCAGCTCCGGCAGGTCCTGCACCGCGACGGCGGGCGCCGGCACATGCCAGGCGGCACCCCGCACGGCCACCGAAAATGCGCCGTTTTCGGCGACTTGAGGCGTCACGCATCCTCCCCCAATTTCTCTGGTCGGGTGGGATGCTACCGAGCCGGCTCTGCCGGGAGGAGAGAAAATGAGAACCCGGTCTCATCGCCAATGGTTGACCCATTGATCGGATTGGCGATGCGGCCCGGATTGGTATGGACGAAGACGGCGGCGTGGTTCGTTCTGGGTTGTTTTTCCGCGTAGAGCAGCGAGTGTGGACACTCTGCCCGGATTACGGTGTCCACACACTTGGAATCCCGCATTCCGGGGCAGGGAAAAGTTCGCGCCGCGGGGAGCCGACGAGGATTCCGGCCCCCGTCCGTCCCGCCGGGAGGAAAGGATCGTTTCAGCGCCGGAGCTCCCCGCGGCGCCGGTCGCCGCCCCGGCGCCGGTGAGTTGCCGACGCAACCGGGGCGCCTCAAGGGGCGCCGCGGGAGTGCAGGACAAGCCCGGGAGAGAAACCCGACCTGGCCTCCCGCCACGCTCCAAGGGCGGCTCCACCTGCGGGTCTTCCGGGCAGGAGCGGACGGCCCGGCTCGCTGCCCGCCCCGGTGGCAGATCGCACACATCCCGGCCGCGGCGGTGGACGAACCCGCCGCTGCGACCGCGGTCCCCGGGACGGAAAGCCTCAGCCCGTGCCGTTCACGAGGTGAGCAGGCCGCATGTCCGTCCAGTTCTCCTCGACGTAATCCAGGCATGCCTGACGGCTGTCCTCACCGAAGGCGATCGTCCAGCCCTCCGGCACGTCGGCGAACGCCGGCCAGAGCGAATTCTGCCTCTCGTCGTTGACGAGCACGTAGAACGAGCCGTTTTCGTCGTCGAATGGATTGCTCATCAGGTCCCTTTCCCCGGTAACGAGTGGAATGCCGTTCCCCCACGCTCTCGGCGGTGCATACTTCCGCAGCCCCGACGCCCCCGCAAGTATTTCGCGGACGAAAGGAACCGTCCGCACTCTGTGCGGGCGAAGCGGTAATTCATCCACACAGGGAGCGATTCTCAACACGAGGGACAACCCGGCGGAGCGCCCCGCCGGACCAGACGGCCGGGCGTCCCGCTCACCCGTGGGGCGCTCGCCACAGCAGCGGGGCCCGCCCACTGGGTCGGGCTCGGCGTCTGCCCCCACACCGGCCCGTTCCCCGGCAGCAGACCGCCCGGCGGGTGCGACGACCGCCTGGCGCCGATACGGGCCGCCCGCCGACCGGTCCCCGACCGTTCGCCGCGTACCCGAGACGTTCGCCGCACGGCGCTGTGCGCCGCTTCCCCGCCGGGGTGACGCTGCTTACGTTGCCTCCATTCCATGGGCCAAAGCCGCCCATTTGACGACGAGGAGGCGCAGATGTCGACTCAGCCCCCCGCACCACCGCACTCACCGGGGGAGGCAGTGGAGCACACCGTCGCGATGCACAGCGATCCGCGGTTCCAGGACCTCAGGCGCCGGCTCGTGACCTTCGTCCTGCCCATGAGCATCGCGTTCTTCGCGTGGTACCTGCTGTATGTCCTGATGTCCGCCTACATGCGGGACGCGATGTCCACCGTGCTCTTCGGCCGGGTCAATCTGGCCCTCGTCCTCGGGCTGCTGCAGTTCGCCTCCACCTTCGCTATCGCCGTCCTCTACGCACGGTTCGCCGCCCGCCGGCTGGACCCGCTGGCCGGGCAGCTCCGCGGCGAACTGGGCGGCGCCGGTGACGGCGAAGAGGGGGTGCGGGCATGAACATCCTTGCGCAGGCGAGCGAGTCCGCCGGCCGCACCTGGACCGTGGTGCTCTTCCTGGCGATGATCGCCGCGACCCTGGCGGTGACCGTGTGGGCGAGCAGGCAGACCCGCTCGGCCACCGACTTCCACTCCGGCGGCCGCGGCTTCACCGGCATGCAGAACGGCTTCGCCATCGGCAGCGACTACATGTCGGCGGCGTCCTTCCTGGGCATCGCAGGCATGATCTCGCTCTTCGGTTACGACGGATTCCTGTACTCCATCGGCTTCCTGGTGGCCTGGCTGGTGGCGCTTCTGCTGGTGGCGGAACTGCTGCGCAACTCCGGCCGCTTCACCATGGCCGACGTGCTGTCGTACCGGATGCGGCAGCGCCCGGTGCGGACGGCCGCCGCGGTCTCCACCATCACGGTCTCCGTCTTCTACCTGCTGGCCCAGATGGTCGGTGCGGGCGCGCTGATAGCGCTGCTGCTGGGCATCAAGCCGGGCGAGACCTACCTGGGCATGGACGCGGCCACGGCCAAGATCGCGGGCATCGTCGTCGTCGGCATCCTGATGATCGTCTACGTCACCTTCGGCGGCATGAAGGGCACCACCTGGGTGCAGATCATCAAGGCCGGCATGCTCATGGGCGGCGCGTTCCTGCTCACGGTCATGGTGCTGGCGATCTACGGCTTCAACTTCGGCGAACTGATGGGCGACGCGGCGAAGACCAGCGGAGTCGGCCAGGCGTTCCTGGAACCGGGACTCAGGTTCGGCACCGAGGTGCCCGGTGACGCACTGCAGACGATGTGGAACAAACTCGACATGATCAGCCTGGGGCTGGCGCTGGTACTGGGCACCGCGGGCCTTCCGCACATCCTGATCCGCTTCTACACGGTGCCGGACTCGAAGACCGCCCGTAAGTCGGTGAACTGGGGCATCGGCCTGATCGGCTCGTTCTACCTGATGACGCTGGTGCTGGGCTTCGGTGCGGCCGCGCTGGTCGGCAAGGACGCCATCACCAAGCAGGACCCTGCCGGGAACACGGCGGCACCCCAGCTTGCCGAGGCGGCGGGCGACCACTTCGGCGGTTCCGGGCTGGCCGCGATCATGCTGGCCGTCATCGCGGCGGTGGCCTTCGCCGCCATCCTCTCCACGGTGGCGGGCCTGACCATCGCCTCCTCGTCCTCGCTGGCGCACGACTTCTACAACAGCGTGCTCCGCCGGGGGAAGGCCACCGACCAGGAGGAGGTCAAGGTCGCCAGGCTGGCCGCCTTCGGGGTGGGCGCCGCGGCGATCGTCCTGGCGATCTTCGCCCAGAGCCTCAACGTCGCCTTCCTGGTGGCGCTGGCATTCGCCATCGCGGCCTCCGCCAACCTCCCCACCCTGCTGCTGAGCCTCTTCTGGAAGCGGTTCAACACCCAGGGCGCGCTGGCCGGAATCTACGGCGGCCTGCTGAGCGCCGTGGGTCTGGTCATCTTCTCGCCAGTGGTCTCCGGCTCGGAGACGGCGCTGGTCACGGGCGCCGACTTCAACTGGTTCCCGCTGGCCAACCCGGGGCTGGTCTCGATCCCGCTGGGTCTCCTCTGCGCGATCGTCGGAACCCTGATGTCCAAGGAGAACGACCCGCGCCGCTTCGCGCAGCTGCAGGTGCGGGCCCTGACCGGTGCGGGCGCCGAAAGGGCCTCCCAGCACTGACGGGCCTGCACCGGCCCACGCCCGGGTCCGACGGTGGACCACTTCCGGACCGCGCCAACCCCTCCGCCGGCGCCCCGGACTTCCGTCGGACCCGGGCTTCCCGCGACTACGGGCGGCCGGCACGGTGCCGCAGTCCTCCGCCCGTCCTGACCAGACCCATTCCTCCCGCACTGGGTTACCGTCGGCCCGTGAACAGGACCGCCTGGCAACGCCTCGCCCGCCGTCCCCTGCGCCGCGGGGCGCCGTCGCCGTCCGCGGCGCGTGCCGCGACCAGCGGCGTGCTGCGCGAGCTCCGGCTGCTCGGCAGGGACCTCCAGGACGGACTGGCCGGCGGCCGGAACACCGCGGCCGCGCGCCGCATACGGCACCTGCTGGGCGCCGACGCCGTCGTCCTCGCCAACCTCGACGGGCCGGTCGCCCGCCACGGAGCGCTGCCCCCCGGCAGCGAGCCGGACGCGCTCCTCTCCCAGGTGTACGAACACGGGACGGTGCTGCGCCGGCCCCCGCTGTCCGCGGCACCGCTGCTCGTCGCCAACGACCTGGCGGGTTGCCTGATCGCCGCCGGCGAGATCGCCGAAGAGGACCTGACCGAAACCGCGGCCCTGGTCGCCGACGCGTTGGACCATGCCGAACTGCGCACCGCGCGCGCCCGTATCGCCGCCGCGGACCTGCGTACCCTGCGCGCCCAGATCTCACCGCACTTCCTCCACAACGCGCTGGCCGTGATCGCCGCCCGCGTCCACAGCGATCCGGACCTCGCCCGCGGGCTTCTCACGGACTTCGCCGACTACTTGCGGTACAGCTTCTCCACGCAGGGCGACTACGCCACCGTGGCGGCCGAACTGCAGGCGACCCAGACGTATCTGGAACTCCAGCGGGCCCGTTTCGACGACCGCTTCGACATCACCGTGCGCATGGCCCCGGAGGTCCTGCCCGTCGCCATCCCCTTCCTGGTGGTGCAGCCCATCGTGGAGAATGCCGTCCGGCACGGGCTGGAGCGCCGGTCGGGACGAGGGCACATCAGCGTGTCCGGCTTCGGCGAGGGGCCGCTGTGCATCATCGAGATCGAGGACGACGGCGTCGGCATGGATCCGGAGTTCGCCCGCGCGGTCCTCGCCGGGAAGGGCCCGCCGGCCCGCGGGGTCGGCATGGCCAACGTGGACCAGCGGTTGCGTGCGGTGTACGGACCGGAACACGGTCTGCTCATCGAGACGGCGCCCGGCAGCGGCACCAAGGTGGTCATACGGGTGCCACGGTTCATGCGAGGAGTGCTGGCGGAATGACAAGGACGGCCCACACCTCCCCGGGGCTGTGCGTCCTCGTCGTCGAGGACGAACCCTCCACCCGGGAGGAGCTGGCGGTGCTGCTCGGCGGCATACCGGAGATCGCCGACGTGGTGTCCGCGGAGAGCGGCGAAGCGGCGGTACGGCTGCTGGGGACACCCGCCTTCGACGCCGTCTTCCTGGACATCTCCATGCCCGGTCTGGACGGGATGGACCTGGCGCGGGTGCTGAGCAGGCTCTCCGCACCGCCCGCCATCGTGTTCGTGACCGCTTCCGAGTCCCACGCAATCGAGGCGTTCGGGATCGGCGCGGTCGACTACCTGCTCAAGCCCGTGCGGCCGGAGAGGCTGTCCGAATCCGTCACCCGTGTCCTCAGGCAGCGCGGGGGCGCGGCGACGGACGAGGCGCCGCACGACGACCTGGACGTCGTGCAGATCGAGCACAGCCGCCACACCGTCTTCGTCCGCCGAGCCGACGTGCAGTTCGCGGAGGCCCACGGCGACTATGTGCGGCTGCACACGGCCGACGGCACGCATCTGATCCGGCTGTCGCTGTCCTACCTGGAGGAGGTGTGGGCGCCCGTCGGCTTCGTACGGGCGCACCGCGGGTACCTGGTCGCCGCCGGCTGGGTGCACGACCTGCGCGTGACCAGTTCCTCCGGGCTGGTGGCCTGCACGCCCGCCGGTGACGTACCGGTCAGCCGCCGGCACTCGCGAGGCCTGCGCGAACGGCTGATGGATGCGGCGCGCAGCGGAGAGCTGGGGCGGGCCGCGCAATGACGGGGCCCCGCAGAACGAAGGTCACCAGCCCGCAGACCCGGATCGCTCTGGCACGCCACCACCGGATGCGGCCCCGGCCGCTGCCGCTGCCCGGTCCCACCGACCCGGAGCGGGCCCGCCGGGTCTTCGCCGCCCAGCGGCGGACGGCCCTGCGCACCATGGGCCTGCTCGGGATCGTGCTCTTCGGCACCAGCGGGGTGATCGCCGCCCTGCCCGTGCTCGACCGGGTGACCTGGGGCGGCGTCCCCGTCTCCTGGCTGCTGCTGGCCATCGCGACCTATCCGCTCCTGCTGCTGATCGCCGTCGCGCATGTGCGGGTGGCGGAGCGTACCGAGGCCCGGGAAGGCGGCGAGCCGGACGGCGCCGGTTCCCCCGGCTCCCACGACTGGGGCCCGGACATCGTGCCGCCCGGCCCGCGTGACGCGGACACCGCGCACGACAGGGCCGGGAAGGAGCAGGGCTTCGGGGGCGTCGCACCGTGACGGGACTGCTGGTCATCGGATTCCTGCTGGCCGCGAGCCTGGCGATCGGCCTGTACGGGGTGCGCGCGGCCCGTACGACACCGGACTTCCTGGTGGCCTCCCGCCGTGTCGCACCGGGCTGGAACGCCATGGCCATCGCCGGGGAGTACGTCTCGGCCGCGTCGGTGCTCGGGCTCGCGGGGCTGCTGCTCAAGGACGGGATCGGCACGATGTGGTTCGCGGTGGGTTTCACCTCGGGCTATGTGGCCGTGGTGGCGCTGGTCGCCGGCCCGATGCGGCGCTCGGGCGCCTTCACCGTGCCCGACTTCGCGGAGTACCGGCTCGGCTCTCCCGGCATTCGGCGGCTGTGCGGGGGGATCGTGCTGGTGATCATGTGGCTGTACCTCGTGCCGCAGTTCAAGGGCGCGGGCGTGGTGCTCCACCTGGTCAGCGGCACGCCCTACTGGGTGGGGGTGGTGCTGGCCGGCCTGGTGGTCAGTGGCTCCATCGCACTGGGAGGCATGCGCTCCGCCACGTACGTGCAGGCGTTCCACTACCTGGTGAAGCTGGCGTTCATCGCCGTGCCCGCGGTGTTTCTGATGATCCATGTCGGAGCGGAGACGCGGGCGGAGGCGTTCACACCGGTCAGCGTGCCGGAGAGGTGGAGCCGCCCGCTGCTGGACATCGGGGGTGCAGGCCACCCGCTGCTGGCCACCTGGTCGGTGCTGGTGGCCACCACGCTGGGAGCGATCGGGCTGCCGCATGTGATCATGCGCTTCCACACCAGCTCCACTGCCCAAGTCGCCCGACGCGTCGCGGTCCGGGTGATCGCCCTGCTGGGCCTCTTCTACCTCTTCCCGGTGGTCTACGGGCTGCTGGGACGGGTGCTCACTCCGCAACTGGTGCTGAACAACGCCACGGACACGGTGACCGTCGTCGTGCCCGGAGTCGCGGTGCCCGGGGCACTCGGCAGCGTACTCACCGCCCTGGTCGCTGCCGGCGCCTTCGCCGCCTTCCTCTCGACATCCTCCGGGCTGCTGCTCGCCCTGGCGGGCGGCCTGTCGCACGACCTCTTCGGCAGCGGGATCTCCCGCCTGCGGGTGGCCGTCGCCGCGGGCGCCCTGGTCGCGGTGCTGCTCTCCCTGCCCGCCTCCCATCTGGACATCAACGTCCTCGTGGGCTGGGCCTTCGCCGTGGCCGCCTCGACGTTCTGCCCGCTGCTGGTGCTGGGTATCTGGTGGCCCCGCCTCACGGTCGCGGGCGCCGGCGCAGGGCTCGCGGTGGGCGCGGCGTCGGCGACGGGCGCCGCGTTCCTCTCCGCGGCGACGGACTGGCACTCCGGGGTGGTCACGGTGCTGCTGGCGCAGCCCGCGTGCTGGACGGTGCCGCTGACCTTCCTCACCATGATCGTGGTGTCCTGGCGTGGGGTGCCGCCGGAGGGCGCGGAGCGTGCGGCGCTGCGGTTGCACGCACCCTGACCTCTCCGGGGTCCGCCCGGCCCGTCCGGAGGCGGCTCCGCAGCTGCGTACCGTGCCGCCGGGGCGGCCGCCTTCCACGAGCGCGCCAGCGACTCCGCCTCGGCCGGGGTGACTGCGAAAGCTGCGCCTCGCGCACGGCGCACGGCGGGGACGTGACGCCCGGAGCGGGAGGGGGTCCGGCATCCTGCTCACCGAGGAAGGCGCCGATGCCCGTCCGGAACGCGGCATCCAGCCTGCCCGGGTCCGGCACGCCCGGTTCAGGCGCCTGCTCTGCCGCCGCCGGTCCGGGCGGCGAGAGCCGTCAGTTCTGCTTCAGCTCCTCGGCGAGCATCACAAGGATGCCGCTGGGACCGCGGAGATACGTGAGTTTGTAGACGTCCTCATAGTTCGCCACACCGCGAAGCGGACGGCATCCGTGCTTTGCGGCCGTCTCAAGGGCTTTGTCGATGTCGTCGACGGAGAAGGCGACGCGATGCATGCCGATCTCGTTGGGACGAGTGGGCTCCGACTCGATCGCTTCGGGGTGGATGTACTCGAAAAGTTCAAGGCGGCCGTGACCGTCCGGCGTCTGGAGCATCGCGATGTCGGCGTGATTGCCATCGAGGCCGACGGCCGTGTCGGTCCACTCACCACTGACAGTGTCACGGCCGACGATCGTGAGTCCCAGGTCGGTGAAGAAGGAGATCGCCGCTTCGAGGTCCCGAACGGCGATGCCGACGTTCTCAAGTTTGATGGCCATGCCGCATGTTACCGAGCCCGGCCGACCCTGGTGATGAGTTCTCGCGTCCGCACCCGTCACACCTGCGACGGGACACGACGAGGCGGAGGGATGACGTGATGAGCGCGGACACACGGCTGGAGGAGCTGGGCGTGAGCGGGCTCGGCGAGGTCGACGAACCGACTTTCTCGGGGCTGGCCGAGCGGCACCGGCGGGAGCTGCACGTGCACTGCTACCGGATGCTGGGGTCGTTCGAGGACGCCGAGGACACCGTTCAGGAGACGTTCCTGCGTGCCTGGCGGCGGCGGGAGACTTTCGAGGGACGGTCGACGTTCCGGGCCTGGCTGTACCGGATCGCCACCAACGCCTGCCTGGACCTGCTGGCCAAGCGCCGCCCTCAGCCCGCGACCGGCGGCGAGGTGCTGTGGCTTCAGCCCTACCCGGACCGGCTGCTCGACGAGCTGCCTGCCGGTGACGCGGAGGAGCCGGAGAGCGTCGCCGTCGCGCGGGAGACGATCGAGCTGGCGTACCTGGTCGCGGTCCAGCACCTCGCGCCGCGCCCGCGGGCCGTGCTGATCCTCAGGGACGTGCTCGGCTGGCCGGCGAAGGACGTCGCGGAGCTCCTCGGGGACTCGGTCAACTCCGTGAACAGCGCGCTCCAGCGGGCCCGCGCCGGCATGCGGGAGCATCTGCCCGCCGAACGGCAGGACTGGACCGGCGGCGATGAGGACGCCGGGACTCGCGAGCTGATTCGCCGCTTCACCGACGCCAGCATCGCCACGGACATCCCGGCGCTCGCCTCGATGCTGCGCGACGACGTCCGCTGCTCGATGCCACCCACCCCGGGCCTGCATATCGGCCGCGACACGGTCGTGAACAGCTGGATCGAGGACGGCTTCGAGGGCATGACCGGTCTGCGGGCCGTCCCCACCTCCGTGAACCGGCAGCCCGCCGTCGCCTTCTACCTCTGGCAGGAGCGGGAGGGCGCGTACCTGCCACTGACGATCGACGTCCTGCGCGTCACCGGCGGGGCCATCACCGAGATCGTCACCTTCCACGACGACCGGTTCCCGCGGCTCGGGCTCCCGGAGCGCCTCCCGCCGGAGGGCGCGGAGTAGTCCCGGTGCCGACGCTCGCGTCGGCACCGGGGCACGCGTGCCGCGGTCACTTCGCCTCGCACTCACCCTTCGGGCAATTGCCGTGCCCCGCCTCGCTGTTCGACCAGCAGTCATGACGTCGGTCCGGGGCGGTCCGGCAGTGCTTCGTTACTTCTGGATGGTGATGCCCTTGGGGTTGAGGTGGGAGATGTTGCCGCTCTCGGTCCCGTCGGACGGGTCGATCACGCAGTCGATGAGTGCCGGCGTGCCCGACGCCAGCGCCTCGCGCAGGAGCGTGGCCACCTCATCCGGTGTCGTCGCCTGATGCCCCTTGCCGCCGAACGCCTTCATCATGACGTCGTGTCGGGCCGTGAGGGCGGTCGGTGCC
Source organism: Streptomyces sp. WMMB 322 (assembly GCF_900090145.1). Taxonomy (GTDB): domain Bacteria; phylum Actinomycetota; class Actinomycetes; order Streptomycetales; family Streptomycetaceae; genus Streptomyces. The sequence continues at coordinate 144,660 of NZ_FMHI01000013.1, read as the reverse complement.
GGGTCGGACGAAGGGGAGGCCTCGTTGCCGCGGTAGACGCCGCTGTTGTTGAGCACGACGGTGACGATGGGGAGGTTGTAGCGGCAGATGGTCTCGACCTCCATACCGCTGAATCCGAAGGCGCTGTCGCCCTCGATGGCCACGACCGGAGCGCCGGTCTCGACGGCGGTGGCGATGGCGTAACCCATGCCGATGCCCATGACGCCCCAGGTGCCGCTGTCCAGCCGGTGCCGCGGCACCTGCATGCCGATCGTGTTGCGGGCGAGGTCGAGTGCGTTGGCGCCCTCGTTGACGACGTAGGCCTGGGGGTGCTCCTGCAGCACGTCGCGGATCGCCTGCAGCGCACCCAGGAACTTCATCGGATGTGCGCTCGCGGCGGCCTCGAGGCGGCCGGCCATCTTCTCGACGTTCTGCGCCGAGCGGGCGTCGAGTTCCTCGCGCCACTGCGCCGGCACCGTGATCGCGCCCGCCTTGTTCCGCTCGGTCAGGGCCTCCATCACCGACCCGACGTCACCCACCAGCGGCGCCGCGATGGGCTGGTTGCTGTCCATCTCGGAAGCGGCGATGTCGACCTGGATGAACTTGGCCTGCGGATTCCACTGCGGCGCTTCGCCGTGCCCCAGGAGCCAGTTGAGCCGCGCGCCGACGAGCATCACGACGTCTGCCTTGCGGAGCGCGAGCGAGCGGGCGGTGGCCGCCGAGCCCGCGTGGTCGTCGGGAAGGAGGCCCTTCGCCATCGACATCGGGAGGTAGGGGATTCCCGTGGTCTCGATGAATTCCCGGATCTGCTCGTCCGCCTGTGCGTAGGCCGCGCCCTTGCCGAGCACGATCAGCGGCCGCTCGGCGTTGGCGAGCAGGCCCATCGCGCGGTCGACGGCTTCCTGGTCGGGCAGCTGGCGCGGCGCCGGGTCGACGACCGGCCACAGTGATGCGGCGCCCTTCTCCGCGTCCATGACTTCGCCCAGCACTGCGGCCGGGATGTCGAGGTAGACCCCGCCCGGGCGCCCGGAGACGGCGGTGCGGATGGCGCGGGCCAGGCCGCGGCCGATGTCCTCCGCGCGGTGGACGCGGTAGGCCGCCTTGGCGAAGGGTTTGGCCGCAGCCAGCTGGTCCATTTCCTCGTAGTCGCCGCGCTGCAGGTCGACGAGGTGCCGTTCGCTGGATCCGGAGATCTGGACCATCGGGAAGCAGTTCGTGGTGGCGTTGGCCAGCCCCACCAGCCCGTTGAGGAAGCCCGGTGCGGACACCGTCAGACAGATCCCCGGCTTCTTCGTCAGGAAGCCGGCTGCTGCCGCGGCGTGTCCGGCGTCGCTCTCGTGGCGGAAGCCTATGTAGCGGATACCGGCTCCCTGCGCGACGCGCGCCAGGTCGGTGATCGGGATGCCGACGACCCCGTAGATGGTCTCCACGCCGTTGAGTTTGAGCGCATCGACGACGAGATGAATACCGTCGGTGACATCGGGGTGGTCGGCCCCCTCTGCCTCTGTGCCCGGTACGGAAGCGGCGGTCATGGTGAGGACCCTCCCTGGATGGTGCGCTCGACTCAAGGAATACTGCATACAGTATGCTCGTCTCAGGTGGGCTGGCAAGGATCGCGTCGAGCGCTCGAGATGCGGTTCCGCCCCGGCGGTGGAGCGCCACCGCCGGCGGCGCTCCACCGGTATGCGCACCCCGGTGAGCGCGAATGGCAGCACACGGCCGTCCCACGCGACGCAGTGATCACCGACCGAGGCCGTCAGGGCGGATCCTGACGGTGGTAGAGGACGGGTGGTGGCAGCCCGGGATGAGCGCCGCCTTCCTCCCCGGCCCCGGTCCCCGCCGGGCCGGGGCGGGTGGTGCCGTACCCCGTCGGTTGTATGCGGGCGCGCGAGCGTACGCCCCGGAGCGGAGACCAAAGATCCACCTGGAGACCGCCGAAACCACGGGCCTCGTCCTTCTAGGGTTCGAGCATGGATCTGCGACAGAGCCGTGGGATACGGCGGCCTCGGCTCTCAGCCCGGTTTCGCGGCACGGCACGCGGCGGCTGGAGACGGTGGCTCGCGGGCGCAGCCGCCGTCGTCACGCTCGCCGGTGCGGGCACGTGGAACGCGGTGGCGTCCGACGGGCGGCCGCCCGTCCACCGGGCGGACCGCGCGTTCGACATGCCGGGGGCGCGCATCGACACCTCGTACTTCACCTCGGGTTCCCGGTCCGAGAAGCGGCCCGCGGTGCTCCTCGGCCACGGCTTCGGCGGAAGCAAGGACGCGGTGCGGGCGCAGGCACAGAACCTCGCCCGCGAGGGATACGCCGTACTGACCTGGTCGGCACGCGGATTCGGGGACTCGACGGGCAACATCGGCCTCAACGACCCGGAGCACGAGGTCGCGGACGTCTCCCGCCTGATCGACTGGCTGGCCCGGCGTCCCGAAGTGCGGCTCGACAAGAGCGGCGATCCGCGGGTCGGAGTGGCCGGGGCCTCCTACGGCGGCGCGATCGCCCTGCTCGCTGCCGGACACGACGACCGGATCGACGCCGTCGCGCCGCGGATGACCTACTGGAACCTGGCAGACGCCCTGTTCCCGGACGGGGTCTTCAAGAAGCTCTGGGCCGGCGTCTTCTTCGGCACGGGCTCCCCGGCGGGCGGCTGCGGCCGCTTCGAGGCGGAGCTGTGCGAGATGTACGAGCGGGTGGCGGTCAGCGGCAAGCCGGACGCCGCCGCCCGTGAACTGCTCGAGGCGCGCAGCCCGTCCGCCGTCGCGGACCGGATCAAGGTTCCCGCGCTGATCGCCCAGGGGCAGAGCGACTCCCTCTTCCCGCTCGGCCAGGCCGACGCCATGGCCGAGGCGATCCGTGCCAACGGGGCGCCCGTCTCGGTCGACTGGTTCGCGGGCGGGCACGACGGCGGCGATCTGGAGACGGCCCGTCTCGACACCCGTACGACGGCCTGGTTCGACCGCCATCTGAAGGGCGACAAGGGCACGGACACCGGACCGGCCTTCCGTGTCACCAGAACCGGAGGGATGGACTCCACGGACGGCAGCCTGCAGACACGAGGCGCCACCGGTGCCACCTATCCCGGGCTGACCAGCGGTGCCCGCCCGGTCGCCCTCGACGCCGCGCAGCAACGCTTCGAGAACCCGCCGGGCGCGGGGCCGCCTTCGATCTCGTCCGTTCCCAGCCTCGGCAGCGGCCTCTCGCAGCTGTCCTCCCTGGGCGTCGGCGGGCTGAACCTCGACTTCCCGGGGCAGCACGCGCGCTTCGACTCCCGGCCGTTGAAGAACTCTCTGCGCATCACGGGGTCTCCCACGGTCAAGGTGCGGGTGACGTCCGACCGTGCCGAGGACGCCGTGCTCTTCGCGAAGGTGTACGACGTCGGGCCGGACGGCAGCCGGACGCTGCCTTCCCAACTCGTCTCCCCCGTCAGGGTCGACGGCGTGCGGAAGGGCCGGACCGTGGAACTGCGACTGCCCGCCGTGGACCACGAGGTCGAGGCGGGCCACCGGCTCCGGCTCGTCCTCGCCGCCACCGACCTCGGCTACGCGTCCCCCGCCGAACCGAACTCGTACACCGCCTCGGTGAAGAGCGGGCTGAGCATTCCCACCGCTCGCGGTGTCACCACCGAAGCCGCCCCGCTGCCCGCGTGGGTGTGGGGTCTCCCCCTCGCCGCCGGTGCCGTTGCCGCGGTCCTGCTGGTGACCGGAGGACGGCGCCGCACCACCCCGGCACCGGCCCCCGATCCGGAGCTTGCCGAAGTCCCCCTGGAGGTCGCCGGGCTGACGAAGCGCTACGGGAAGTCCGCCGACCGGTACGCCGTACGCGACCTGTCCTTCCGCGTCGAGAAGGGCCAGGTGCTCGGCCTCCTCGGCCCGAACGGCGCGGGCAAGACCACCGCCCTGCGCATGCTGATGGGCCTGGTCACGCCCGACAAGGGCGAGATCCGGGTCTACGGGCACGCCGTGCGGCCCGGGGCACCGGTGCTCTCGCGGGTCGGCGCCTTCGTGGAGGGCGGAGGCTTCCTCCCCCACCTGTCCGGGCGGGCCAACCTGGAGCTGTACTGGGCGGCGACGGGCCGTCCCGCGAGGGACTCCCACGTCGAGGAGGCCCTGGAGATCGCCGGTCTCGGAGACGCGATCCAACGCGCAGTGCGCACCTACTCCCAGGGCATGCGGCAACGCCTCGCCATCGCCCAGGCCATGCTCGGCCTGCCTGATCTGCTCGTCCTCGACGAACCGACCAACGGACTCGATCCTCCGCAGATCCGCGAGATGCGCGAAGTCATGATCAGGTACGCCGCGCATGGCCGCACCGTGATCGTCTCCTCTCACCTGCTGGCCGAGGTGGAGCAGACCTGCACCCACCTCGTCGTCATGGACCGCGGGCGCCTGGTGCAGGCGGGCGCGGTCGCGGAGATCACCGGCTCCGGCGAGACGCTGCTCGTCGGAGTCGACGGCCCGCCCCTTCCGGACGCAGTGGTGGGGAAGGTGGCGGGGCTGCCGGGCGTCGTCTCCGCCATGCGGTCCGAGGACGGCCTGCTCGTACGGCTGGGCGGAGCGAGCCCGTCCCAACTGCTCGCGGAACTCGTCGGAATGGAGATCCCCGTGAACGGCCTGGGTCCGCACCGCCGACTGGAGGACGCCTTCCTCACCCTGATCGAAGGAGAGACCCCGTGACCGCCCAGTCGGAGACCGCGCCCGGCTACCGGCCGGGCCGCACCCTCCCCTTCCGCGTCGAGGCCGTACGGCAACTGCGCCGCCGCCGCACGGCCGTGGTGGCGGTGATCCTGGCCGTCCTCCCCTTCGTCCTCGTCGTGGCCTTCGCGATCGGCGGGGGAGGCGACGGCGGTGACGGCGCCGGCCAGGAGCGGCGGATCGACCTGACGGACACCGCCACCGTCTCCGGACTCAACTTCGCCACTTCGGCGCTGTTCCTCTCGGCGGGCTTCCTGCTGGTCATCCCGGTGGCACTGTTCTTCGGAGACACCGTCGCCTCGGAGGCCGGCTGGTCCTCGCTGCGCTATCTGCTCGCCGCACCCGTGCCCCGCACACGGCTGCTGTGGAGCAAGCTCGTGGTGGCGCTGGCCTTCAGCCTGGCCGCGATCGTGCTGCTGCCTGCCATCTCCCTGGCCGTCGGCACGGTCGCCTACGGCTGGCACCCGCTCCAGAGCCCGACGGGCAGCTCGACTCCCGCCACCGACGCCCTGTTCAGGCTCGCGCTCGCCGTCGCTTATGTCTTCGTCTCCCAACTGGTCACCGCCGGACTTGCGTTCTGGCTCTCCACCATCACGGACGCGCCCCTGGGCGCGGTCGGCGGAGCAGTCGGGCTGACCATCGTCGGCAACCTCCTGGACGCGGTCGAAGCCCTCGGCTCCTGGCGGGAGTTCCTGCCCGCGCACTGGCAGTACGCATGGGCGGACGCGGTACAGCCGCAGCTGGAGTGGACGGGGATGATCAAAGGCACTTCCGTTTCCGTGGCCTGTGCTCTGGTGTTCTTCGCCCTCGCGTTCCGGGGGTTCGCCCGGAAGGACGTCGTTTCCTGAACCGCCCACTGCACCCGCCGAGCCGCCCCCCGTGGGTGCTCAACCACCCCTGCCGCGAAGGCCGGTGACGTCTCCTCGGCTGACCGCCGCGGCTGATTCCGGCCACCGCTCACCGGCCTCCAGCCCGTTCGTCCCCCTGCGCCGCTGGTCCCTCGTGTGGTTCCTGGCTGACCGAGTGTTGTGGCTTCGTGCGGGAAAGCCGCAGGCCGGGCTGCCAACGTCCCCTTGAGGATCCGCTCTTGACGGATATGCCCGTTGCAGCGCACCGGTGGGACAACACCCTGGCCGGGAAGTGCCGACGCTGCTACTTTGGCTCAGCCATTCGACCAATCTATCGGGGGCTCTCACACATACGGAGCGCCAATGAACGACAGCAGGCAGGACACGGCGGCGACCACCGCCGGCTCGGCCCCTCACAAGCTGCCGGTCAGGACCCTCGTCGCGGCCAGCATCGGCAACGCCATCGAGTGGTACGACTGGACCGTCTATGCGACGTTCCTCATCTACTTCGCGACGCAGTTCTTTCCTGCGGACAACCCCGAGCTCGCTCTGGTGAACACGACGGCGACGTACGCGGTCGCCTTCTTCTTCCGCCCGGTCGGCGGGTGGGTGCTGGGCCGCTTCGCCGATGTCCGCGGCCGCAAGGCGGCCATGATCCTGACCATCCTGCTGATGGCGGGCGGCTCGCTGGCGATAGGACTGCTGCCCACCTACGAGCAGGTCGGCTGGCTGGCTCCGATCCTGCTGCTGCTGGCCCGCATCTCACAGGGCATGTCGCTCGGCGGTGAGGTCTCCAACGCCTCCGCGTATCTGGCCGAGATCGCCCCCCGGGGCCACCGGGGCCGGTACTCGTCCTTCTTCTACATCTCGACCGGCTCGGCGCTGCTGGTCGCATCGCTGCTGGGGGTCTTCCTCTCGTCCGTACTGACCGACGGCCAGCTCCGCGACTACGGATGGCGTATCCCGTTCATCATCGGCGGGCTGCTCGCCGTCGTGGGCGTGTACCTGCGGCGCACCATCTCCGAGACCGAGCAGTTCGAGCAGAACAAGAACAAGGCCGTGCGCACCAAGCGGCCCCTGCTGACCACGATCACCAAGCATCCCAAGGCGGTCGGACAGCTGGTCGGCATCACACTGCTGAACACGCTGAACTACTACGTGTTCTTCAGCGCGCTCACGCCGTACGCCGTGAAGACCCAAGGAGCCGACGACAACGACGTGTTCATCGCGCTCTCGGTCGGAACGGCGCTGTTCATCGCACTGCAGTATCCGTGCGGCAAGCTGTCGGACCGGTTCGGACGCAAGCCGCAGCTGCTGTTCTGGTCCGCGGCACTCGCCTGCCTGGTGATCCCGCTGTCCATGCTCATCACCCCCGGAGCCGGGCTGCTGCGACTGCTGGTCGTCTTCTGCACGGGCCTGGGCCTGTACGCCCTGATGTCCTCCATCGCGCCGGCCATCATGAGCGAGCTGTTCCCCACCGAGCTGCGCGGCGTGGGCATCGGCGCCTGGTACAACATCACGGTCGCGACCTTCGGCGGCACGGCGCCTCTGGTGATCACCTCCCTGTCCAACGCAGGCCGCCCCGACCTGTTCTTCGTCTACGTCACCGCCGGCGCGGTCGTCGCGTTCCTGACGATCTTCTCGCTGCGCGAGACCGCCCACGAGGCGCTCCGGTGACCTCCGTACTCGACCTCCTCACCGAGCTGGTGCGGCGGAGGACGGTGGCCTCCGGCGAGGGCGCCCTGGCTGCGCTGTGCGCCGGCCTGCTGCGCGGCAACGGCTTCGAGGTGTCCACGCCCGGCTGGGAGGAGGGACGCGAACAACTCGTCGCCCGTACCGGCTCGGGCTCCGCCCCGCTCACGGTGACGGGGCACCTCGACACCGTCCCCGCCGACCCCGCGCAGTGGACCGTCGACCCGTGGGCGGCGGAACGGGACGGGGACCGCGTGGTCGGGCGCGGCACCAGCGACATGAAATCGGGGGTGGCCGCCGCCGTCGCCGCCGCAGTCGACCACGCCGCGCGGCCACACGACTGCCGCGGCCTTCAGCTGGTTCTGACCGCCGGGGAGGAGACCGGCTGCACCGGAGCGCTCCGTCTGCGGCGCTCGTCGCTCGCGCCGGGAGGCCCGCTGCTCGTGGCCGAGCCGACGGCCAACCGTCTCGTCCTCGGCCACAAGGGCGCGCACTGGATGCGGCTGACCGCCACAGGCCGCGCCGCGCACGGTTCGGCGCCCCAGCTCGGCGACAACGCCGTCGTGCGGCTGGCCCGGGTCGCCGGAGCGCTGCACGACCACGATGCCTGGCCCTCCCACGCGACGTTCGGCCCGGTGACCGCGAACGTGGGTCTGCTGCGCGGCGGCGTCCAGCCCAACGTCGTGCCCGACTTCGCGGAGATGCTCCTCGACGTCCGCACCGTCCCGGGGCTGGACGGTGACGACGTGCGCTCCCTCGTCACCGGACTGGCCGGCGACGGGGTCCGGGTCGACGACCATGTGGTGCTGCCCGTCGTCGACACCGACGAGCACGACCCGTTCGCCGGTCTCGTGCGCGAGGCTCTGGTCGCCGCCGGCGAGGAGGACGAACCCCACTCCCCCGCCCGGTACTTCACGGACGCCTCGGTGCTCGCGCGACTGCTCGCTCCGTCCGGGGACGACCGCCCGGCGCCCACGGTCGTGCTCGGGCCGGGCGAGCCCGACCAGTGCCACGTCGTCGACGAGTGGTGCTCGGCGTCCAAGGTCGAGGCCGCCGCCGAGGTCTACCGCCGGCTGTTCGACAGGTGGTGCCGCGACCGGTGACGCCCGAAGCGGCCAGGTGGCGGGAGTGCGCAGCAGCACAGGAAGCGGCCTCCCGACGCCGGCACCGTGAGCGCACTCCTGGCCTCAGGACGCCGGGGCGGCGGCCGCGGCTGCTGCGCTCACGGACCCGGGAGGCTCTGCCCGGGCGCCCGCACCGGACGGAGGACCGAGGACCGAGAGCCGAGAGCCGAGAACCCCAGCCCCGGGGGAACAATATCTGTGCCCGCGAGTTGAGGGTGTGCCCCGCGGGGCGGGCAGTGTTCCTGGCGCGGCGGACAGAGTGTAATTATTCGGCGCACGCAGGCCCGCGGGCGCATGCTACTGTCGGCGTCAGTTGCAGTCTTGGTTCCCAAAACTTTCGACGCCTTCGGCGGTGTTCCTGCCACTGGAAGCGCTCTTGTATTTCCGGATGATTCTCCGGACGGGGCATCATCGCAGCGACCCGGTATCCGCGCACTGCGGTTCCCGGCGCATCGCCCCGAAGGAGATATGACATGGCATCAGGCACCGTGAAGTGGTTCAACGCGGCCAAGGGTTTCGGCTTCATCGAGCAGGACGGCGGTGGCGCCGACGTCTTCGCCCACTTCTCCAACATCGCCGCCGAGGGCTACCGTGAGCTGCTCGAAGGCCAGAAGGTCACATTTGAGATCGCACCGGGCAAGAAGGGCCTCACGGCCGAGAACATCGTGCCCACCTGACGCCGACCGCGACCGGGACCCGCACCCCCCGGGACGTGGAGACCGGCTGCGGGGATTCCGCGCGGTGGTTGATCCGTGGACAAGACCTCTCTGCAGCGGCACGGGGCTCCTCTGATCTGCCCCCGTTCGATGTCCTCGATTCCCCCTCAATGACGTCGCCCATTTCTTCACCCGAAATCCAACGGATTCACCGCAGTCCAGATTCTCGTTTCAATCCGGCTCGTTCTTGTGATTCCCCGCGATATTCTTCCGCTGCGGGAATTTCCTTGATGCGTGCCGTATCAAGGAAGGTTCTGAATGAACCCCGCACGTACGAACAACCGCTCCTCCCGCAGGCGCACCGGCGGACCCGCTGCCGGCGCCGGCTCCGGCCGGGGCGGCCGCTTCGCCCCGAAGACGCCGAACCGTTCCGGGGGTCCGCGCCGGCCGGACGGCCGGGGCCGGCGGCCCGCAGCGGTCCAGGGCGAGTTCGCCCTGCCGAAGACGATCACCCCCGCGCTGCCCGCCGTGGAGGCGTTCGCCGACCTCGACATCACCGAGCGGCTGCTGGCCGCGCTGTCCGCACAAGGTGTGAGCGTCCCGTTCCCGATCCAGGGCGCGACCCTGCCCGACACCCTCGCCGGTCGCGACGCCCTGGGACGCGGGCGCACCGGCTCCGGCAAGACCCTCGCCTTCGGCCTGGCCCTGCTGGCCCGCACCGCCGGACAGCGCGCCGAGCCCCGCCAACCGCTGGCCTTGGTCCTCGTACCGACGCGTGAGCTGGCACAGCAGGTGACCGACGCTCTCGCCCCCTACGCCCGCTCGGTGCAGCTGCGCATGGCCACCGTCGTCGGCGGAATGTCGATCAGCAGGCAGGTCAGTGCGCTGCGAGGCGGCGCCGAGGTCGTCGTCGCGACGCCGGGCCGCCTCATGGACCTCATCGACCGCGGCGACTGCCGGCTGAACCAGGTTGAGATCACCGTCCTGGACGAGGCCGACCAGATGGCCGACATGGGCTTCATGCCCCAGGTCACCGCGCTCCTGGACCAGGTCCGCCCCGAGGGCCAGCGGATGCTGTTCTCCGCGACCCTCGACCGCAATGTCGATCTCCTCGTCCGCCGTTACCTCACCGACCCGGTCGTGCACTCCGTCGACCCGTCGGCGAATGCGGTGGCCACGATGGAACATCACGTCCTGCACGTCCACGGGACCGACAAGCACCGGACGACGACGCAGATCGCGGCGCGCGAAGGCCGGGTGATCATGTTCCTGGACACCAAGCGCGCCGTCGACCGGCTGACGCGGGACCTGCTGAAGAGCGGCGTTCGCGCCGCCGCGCTGCACGGCGGCAAGTCGCAGCCGCAACGCACCCGGACCCTGGCCCAGTTCAAGTCCGGTGAGGTCACCGTGCTCGTGGCGACGAACGTCGCGGCGCGCGGCATCCATGTCGACAACCTCGAACTCGTCGTCAACGTCGACCCGCCGACCGACCACAAGGACTACCTGCACCGCGGCGGGCGTACCGCGCGCGCGGGCGAGTCCGGCAGAGTCGTCACCCTGGTCACTCCCGACCAGCGCCGCGACATGACCCGCCTCATGGCGGCCGCCGGCATCGTGCCCGAGACCACCCCCGTCCGCTCCGGCGAAGAGGCACTCACCCGGATCACCGGCGCCCAGGCCCCGTCCGGCATCCCCGTGACGATCAAAGCGCCGGTGACCGAGCAGCGTAAGCGCGGGTCGGCTCCACGCCGCCGACGCGGCTCCGCCTCGGGGGCGCGGCGCGGGAACGTGCGGCGGTCCTCCGTCGACGCTGCGGCATAGGCACTTCGTGATCCGGAAGCCGGCCACCATGCAGGAGGCACCTGTTGACGCCGCTTCGAATACGGCCGTGCCCGACGGCGACCCTGTCCGTCACGGCCGGTGCTCGCTCCTGGCGCCCGCTCGTCTGCGACAACGACGGCCTCCGGCTCGCTGCCCTGCCTGTCGTTGACGGACCGGGCAGCGCTCCGGGCGGCCTCCGCCGACTGCTGACAGTTCACTGCCGCAGCACCCGTCCCCCTTGGCCCTTCTCCCCTGTGAGGCACCATGCGCTGTATCATCGCCCGCTTCCCCTTCGACCTCACCAAGAGCGGCGTCCTGGAATCGATGAAGGGCGTCAAGCCCGAGCAGGTCTCCGGCGAATCCGTCGTCATCGGCCGCCGCACCTACCCGGCCAAACAGGTCGGGCAGGTCGTCACACGCCAGGACCGCCGCGATTTCAGCGCCGCCGAAGTCCTCCGGGCCATGACCCGGCTCGGCTTCACCTGCCACGGCCTTCCCGCTGCGTCCGCGCCTGCGTCCGCGCCCGCCCTCAGCCCGCTCCAGCAGGCGTCCGCGACGCTCGGCGGGCCTGAGATCAGCTGACCGGCAGGCGCGAGCGGCCCCGGCTGGAAGCGGTGAGGGTCCGGCCCGGAGCCGCCCCGCGCCCTACTCCCTCAGCTCCCCCGACTCCCTCAACTCGTCGGCCCTGGCCCGTATGAGGCGCCGTACGATCAGGGCGGACCGTGAGGGCCGGCCTTCCCGCCGCTGGGTCAGGCACAGGTGGACGGGGTCCGCGTCGCGCAGCGGCAGCCAGACCAGGCCGGAGATGTCGGCCGAGGTCTCGAAGCCGGCGAGGAGCCCGAGTCCGGCTCCCCGCCCGACCATCACCTTCACGGTGCGCGCCGACATGGCCTGGACGACGACGTCGGGGGCGGCGACGTGCCGGTGCAGCATTTCCCACATCACGGTGCCCTTCCGCATGGTGACGACGGGCCAGGCCTCCAGGTCGTGCCAGTGGACGTTGCCGCGCCCGGCGAGGGGATGGTCGGTGCGCGCGTAGATCCCGACGGGAGCCGAGACGAGGGGTATCCGGTGCAGTCCCGTCGCGGCCGGGCTCATCGGCGTCGTGATGACTCCGAAGTCCAGCCCGCCGTCGAGTACGGCGGCCTCGATGTCGCTCGAGGCTCCTTCACGGACGGTGAAGCGCAGTCCGGGATGGTGGCGGCGAAGGTCGCCGATCACGGGAGCGATCACCGTCTCCGCGGTCACCGAGACGCCGCCGATCTGGACCCGTCCGCGATATGCGTCGCTGGATTCCATGGCCGATTCCCGCACCGCGTCCTCGGCCGCGACCAGCCGGCCCAGCGGGTCGAGGAGGGCCTGACCGGCCGGTGTGGGACGCACACCGTGCCGGCTGCGGGTGAGCAGGACGACGTCGAGTTCCTCTTCGAGCAGGGCGATCTGCTGCCCGACGGTGGGCTGGCTCACTCCGCACCGGACGGCCGCCGAACGCAGCGACCCTGTCTCGACGGCGGCAAGGAAGTACCGCGCTCTCTCCACCCGCACCGGCCCACCATAAAGGCAGAACCTTTCACCTGTGAGCTCGGATCGTGCCTTCCCGGCGCCCTCGGAGCGGGGCATTGTGACGAGTGCCCTGGAGACAGGGCCGCTCCGATGTCCCGGCGTGAAAGGAATACGCAGTGTCCGATGGTCCGCTGCACGGAGTCCGCGTCCTGGACGTCTCGACGATCCTGGCCGGACCGCTGGCGTCCTCACTGCTCGGCGAGTTCGGTGCCGAGGTGGTCAAGGTCGAGCATCCCGTCGACGGCGACCCGGCGCGGGGCTATCCGCCGCTGGAGGACGGCGTCTCGGCGGCCTGGACGATGCTGGGCCGGGCCAAGCGGAGCGTGACGGTCGATCTGCACCAGGACGGCGCGGCGGAAGTGGTCGGACGGCTGGCCGGAGCCGCGGACATCGTGGTGACCAACTTCCGCCCGGCGACGCTGCGCCGCTTCCGGATCGACTTCGACGACCTCCGCGCCTACCGGCCGGACCTGGTGATGGTTCACGTCAGCGCATACGGCCGCACCGGCCCCTACGCGGACCGCCCGGGGTTCGCACGCGTCGCGGAGGCCTTCGCCGGCCTGACCCACCGCACCGGTTCACCGGAGCAGCCGCCGTTCTTCGCCGGCTATCCGGTCGCCGACGGCGTCACCGGCATCTATGCGGCGTTCGCGGCCATGCTGGCGCTGCGTCAGCGGGACCTGACCGGGCAGGCACAGCTCGCCGACATCCCCCTCTACGAGCCGTTGCTCCGCATGATGGAGGACTTCGTCGTCGAGTACGGCGCGACGGGTGAGAGCCGCGAACGTCAGGGCAACCAGAACCCCCACATCAGCCCCAACAGCCTCTACCGCACGCGCGACGGCCGCTGGCTGGCCCTGCCCGCGTCGACGGAGCAGATGTGGCGGCGTCTGGTCACCGTCATGGGCGCCGAGGATCTCGCCGTCCACGACTCCATGACCGCGCGTCTGAAGCACCGCGAGGAGATCGAGGCGCGAGTCGCCTCCTTCGTCGCGGCTCACGACCTGGAACCGCTGATGTCCCTGCTCGTGGAGGCCGGTGTCGCCGCGGGACCGGTGAACTCGGCGGCGGACATCTGCGCCGACCCGCACATCCGCTTCCGCGGGTCGGTGGTGGAGGTACCGGACGAAGACGGGGGACGTCCCCGTCTCATGCAGGCTCCGGCCGGCCGTTTCTCGGGTTTCGGGAGCACGGTCGGCCGCGACGCCCCGGCCCTCGGTCAGCACACCACCGAAGTGCTGCGGGACCTTGCCGGGCTGACCGAGCCGGAGATCGATGATCTGCGCCACCGCGGAGTGGTCTGAGGAAAGAGCTTGCTCATGACAGTCGCAGTCCTGTCCATCATCGTGCTGGTCGTCCTCTTCGCGGCGACCCTGATACGCGGGTTCGACCTGGGGCTGGCCGCCCTGTCGGCCGCGTTCCTCCTCGGTATCGCCGCCGGTGTGCCGGCTGACGACGTGACGGGTTTCTTCCCGGCGGACTTCTTCGTGCTCATCGTCGGCGTGACGGCCCTGTTCGCCGTCGCCCACCTCAACGGCACGCTCGACTGGCTGCTCGACCTGCTGCTGCGGCTGGTCGGCGGGCGGCTGGTGCTGATTGCGCTGGTTCCGTTCGTCATCGGTGCCGTGCTCACCGCGGTCGGCACGCTGCCGGCCGCCGCGACCGCCATCGTCGCCCCGATCGCGCTCGGCCTCGCCGCGCGGTACGGGATCTCGCCGCTGGTGGCGGCCGTCCTCGGAGTCACCGGAATCATCAGCGGGCTGCTCTCGCCACTCGCGGTCTACGGCGTCACCGCCCGCGAGCTGAGCACCAAGCTCGGCGTCGGCCTGCCCGGTTCGGCTCCGGTGACCTTCCTCCTCGGCGGGGTGCTGACAGGTCTGGCGGTGTGCACGGGCTGCCTTTTCGTCGCTTCGCGGACCGGTGCCGTGCCGAAAGGCAGGGCCGCCGCACCGGCCGGCGCGGGTGCCCGGGCCGCACGCGTCGGCGCTGCCGCACCGGCGGCGCCTGCCGGGGGCGGCCGGGCCGAGGGCACCTCACCGGATCCGCAGGAAGCACCCGCACACCCCCGTCCTGCCGGCGCGTCAGACGCGCCTTCCGGCCCGGCGGACGCGCCGCCATTGTCCGAAGCACCGCGTGCAAGCCGCGGAACCCGCACCCTCACGGTGTTCTGCCTGCTCACCGTCGTCGTGCTGTCGGTCGGCTTGGAGATGAACGTGGGGTACCTCGGTCTGACCGCGGCGATGCTTCTCCAGCTTGTGCTGCGCCTGAAGCCCGGGGCGGTCGTCTCGCGGATCCCGTGGGGAGTGGTGCTGCTGATCGGCGGCCTGCTGACGTACGTGGGCCTCATGGAGGACCTCGGTGCGTTCAAGAAGATCAGCGACCTGCTCCAGGTCCACGGGTCGCCGGTTCTCAGCCTGCTGGTGCTCTGCTACATAGCGGGCATCACCTCGTTCGCCGCCAGCTCGATCGCCGTGTTCGTCACCGCGATGCCGCTGCTGCCCCCGCTGGTTGCCGACGGCCTCTCCCCCGTGGGCGGCGTGCTCGCCCTGGCGCTGGCATCGGTACTGGTCGACATCAACCCGCTGGGCATCACCGGCGGCCTGATCCTGGGGGCCGCGGAACCGTCCGCACGGCCACGCCTCTTCCGCCAGCTCCTCACCTACGGGCTCGTGTCGATCGTCGTGGCGCCCTTCCTCGCCTGGCTGGCCTTCGGCTGGTGGTGAGCCGGCCGGGCTGACGAGCCGTGCCGCACCTGCGGGCCGGGGCACCGCGGCGCCCCGGCCCGTACGGACATCGGATCCGCCTCACACCGAACTGCCCCTCCCCCAGGGGAAGTCGACCGTCAGCTGCCGATTGCCCGGCGAATCGTCCGCGACCGGGGTGCAAAAGGAAAGGCAAGGAGGTCGTCCGCTCCTTGCCACTCTCAACGTATAGCGCACAGGGGGCCTTGCGGCAAGGCCCCTCTTGTGCCGCAGAATCACCGGCCGAAGCCCGGAAGAGGCCGGAGAGCGGGGGATGCGGAATGCGCGTGCTGTTGTCGACGTACGGGTCGCGGGGGGATGTCGAACCGCTGGTGGCACTCGCGGTGGAGTTGCGGACACTGGGCGCGGAGGTTTGCGTGTGTGCGCCGCCGGACGAGGACTTCGCCCGGCGCCTGGACGGTGCCGGCGTGCCGCTGGTGCCCGTCTGGCTGTCGGCGCGCTCACTGACGAAGGCGGCGCCGCCGCCGTCGTCGCTGCCCCGGCGCGCTGCCGAGCTGATCGCCGCCCAGTTGGACGCCGTGACCGAAGCGGCGGCCGAGGGATGCGACGCCCTGGTCGCGACCGGCGTGATGCCGGCTGCGGCGGGCGCTCTGTCGGTGGCGGAGAAACTGGGCGTGCCCTCTGCGTCCGTGACCTTCCAGCAGCTCACCCTGCCCTCGCCGCACCGCCGGCCGCTGGAGTATCCGGGACGGCCGCACCCGCCCGAGGTGACGGACAACCGGGTCCTGTGGGACCTGGACGCCCGGAGCATCGACGCGCTGTTCGGTGAGGCGCTCAACTCGAACCGGGCGTCGGCCGGCCTTTCGCCGGTGGACAGCGTCCGCGACTACGTGATCGGACTGCGGCCGTGGCTGGCGACGGACCCGGTACTGGACCCGTGGCACGGGACGCCGGACCTCGACGTCGTCCAGACCGGCGCGTGGATCCTGCCGGACGAACGCCCTCTACCGGACGAGCTGGAGGCCTTCCTGGACGCCGGTGCGCCGCCGGTGTACGTCGGCTTCGGCAGCATGCCGATGCACGCCGCGGCAGACGTCGCCCGGGTGGCCGTCGACGCGGTCCGGTCGCAGGGCCGCCGCGCCGTACTGACCCGCGGCTGGGCCGGCCTCGCCCTGATCGACGACGGGGACGACTGTTTCGTCGTGGGCGAGGTCAACCATCAGGCGCTGTTCGCTCGCGTGGCCGCCGTCGTGCACCACGGCGGCGCGGGCACCACGACCACGGCCGCCCGGGCAGGTGCGCCTCAGGTGGTGGTGCCGCAGGCGGCGGACCAGCCCTACTGGGCGGGACGGGTGGCCGAGCTGGGAATCGGGGCGGCACACGACGGTCCGGTTCCGACCTCGGAGTCTCTGTCTGCCGCGCTCGAAGTCGCATTGAGCTCCGGTGCCCGCGCACGGGCGACCAGCGTGGCCTGCAAGATTCGCACCGACGGGGCCGCGGTGGCCGCGAAGTCGCTGCTCGACGCGGTCGGCCGGTAAGAGGGCGGGGTGCGCGTGAGCCCGTGCGGATCGTCGAGCGGGCCCCCCGGAAGTGGACACCCTGCGAGTCGTGACGCCTTGAACCGGCAACCACGAGGCGTGCCCGGGGGCGAAGAAGAGTCCCCGGCGGGCGGAAACGCACTGCCGGGGGCCGAACGGGACGTGTTCGGGGACCCGTTCGCGCACCCACTGTGGACGCCTCTCAGCAACCGACCCACGAGGAGCGGCCGGTAGCGGTGCGGGTGCCGCAGCTCGCCGGGCCGGTGCGGGGTGCCGCTGCACACGGCCACCGGCAGATTGCAGATTTGTCCGCATTCTGTAATACGCCCTCGTGTATCCCTTCCTGGGAGTGATGCCCCACCACATTGGTGCCTCTCGGCACTCGGCCGGGAATCCGATCGCACCGGCCGGTCAAGGGCGGCCGTGTGTGCATGACTTCGAGGAGACACCACATGGCTGCTTCCCGTCCGTTCCGCTTCGCGGCGACGCTTCTGGCCTCCGGCGCCCTTCTGGGCGCAGCGGCCCTGCCTGCGACGGCCTCCGACTTCTCTCACGCGCCCCGCTCGGCCGTGAAGATCGGACAGGTGCAGTACGAAAGCCCCCGCTGGGGCCACCACTCCAACCGCAGCCTCAATGCCGAGTGGGTCGAGGTGCGCAACACCAGCCGCCACACGGTGAGGCTGAAGGGCTGGACCCTCACCGACCGCGACGGGAACCGCTACCGCTTCCGCCACCTGTGGCTGCGGGGCCATGACTCGGTCCGGGTCCACACCGGTTTCGGCCGCGACAACAGCCGGCACGTCTACCAGGGCCGCCGCGCCCAGGTGTGGGACCACAACGACGCAGCCACCCTCCGCGACGCCCGCGGCCGCTGGATCGACACCAAGTCCTGGGGCCGCCACCACCGCCGCTGACCGGTAACACATCCGCTCTGCGCCCCACGGTCCGGATCCGGACCGTGGGGCGCAGGGCTGTCCGTCGAGCGGGACGCCGGCGTCCCGTTGACGGCGGGTGCGGGGCAACCACTGTGTGAGAAGGCGCGGTTGGCGGAGGGACGATGAGGGACGATGCCAACTCGTCCGCCCGTCCCGGGTGTTCGGTCTTCGAACGACCGCATGCCTGCCGTGGGAGCGCAGGCACGACCGCTCCCTCCGTACGAGGCCGCCCCGTCCGCCGCGCACGCTCGGCTGCGTGGCAGCACCCGCAACTGGCCCTCAACCGCGAGGCGATGCCAGGTCGGTGAAAACTCGCGCACGGTCTCCGGCGGCGCCAGAGTCTTCCGCCGCGCTTCCCGGCGTGGTTTCCTGTGGCCCCCACGCGCCTCACCAGGGCCTCCCCCGGCCATGCCGTCCCCAGTGCGCGCCGCAATGCGGGCGCACGCACCGCTCCCGCCGGAGATCGCGTGACTTCTGATCCCGCCCCCGCCGAACCCACACCCTCCGGACCGGTGCCGTCCCGGCCCGAGCCCGCAGCCCGTACCCGCTCACGAGCTCTCGTCGTCGCCCTGTGCTGCGCGACGATCGTCATCGACGGCTACGACCTGATCGTCTACGGCACCGTCGTGCCCAGCCTTCTCGACGGTTCGGCCGAGTGGAAGCTCTCCGAGGCCGAGACGGGACGTATCGGGGCCTATGCGCTCGTCGGCATGCTCTTCGGCGCGATGCTGACCGGCACCGTCACCGACCTCGTGGGCCGCCGGCGCATCATGCTGGGCTGCATCACCTGGTTCACGGCGGCCATGGGGCTCGCCGCGATCGCGCCGACACCGGGCTTCTTCGGTGCGGCGAGGTTCCTCGCCGGCCTCGGGCTCGGCGGCGTCGTGCCCACCGCCATCGCGCTGACGATCGAGTACGCCCACCCGCGGCACCGCAGCCGCACCAACGGCCTGATGTTCTCCGGCTATTCCGTCGGCGGCATCCTGGCCGCGCTCACGGCCATCGTCGTGCTGCCGCAGCTGGGCTGGCGCGCGATGTTCTGGATCGGCGTCGCGCTGGGCGTCGCGCTCCTCCCGGTCGCATGGCGAATGCTGCCCGAGTCGGCGAGCTTCCTGCTCGCACGCGGCCGCAGGGAAGAGGCCGAGAGGCTGGCGCGCCGCTACCGCCTCGCCCTGGAGGAGCCGCCGGCGCACACGGACAGCGCCCCTCGCGGACTGTCCACCCTGAAGGCGCTGTTCGTCCCGCGCTACGTGGCCGGCACGCTGCTGTTCTGGCTCGGTACCGGTGTCGGACTGCTGCTCGTGTACGGCCTCAACACCTGGCTCGCCCAGATCATGCGGGAGGCCGGCTATCCGCTGGGGTCGGCGCTGGCTTTCCTGCTCGTGCTCAACCTGGGCGCCATCCTCGGCACTCCGCTGTTCGGCGCGCTGGCCGACCGCGTCGGGTCGAAGCCGGTGACTGTGGGCATGTTCCTCGCGGCCGCGCTGTGCATCTTCCTGCTGAGCTTCGAACTGCCGGGGTTCGTGCTGTTCGTGCTGGTCGGCATCGCAGGTGCGTGCACGATCGGGACGACGATCCTGGTGAACGCCTACACGGCGAACTTCTACCCCGCCCACATGCGGGCCACCGGTCTCGGCTGGGCCCTGGGTGTGGGACGGCTGGGCGCCGTCCTCGGGCCGATCTACGGTGCATTCATCCTCGCCTCCGGGTGGGGGCTGGATGCGAACTTCTACGCGTTCGCGGCGCCGGCCGTGCTGGGCGCGGTCGCCATGCTGCTGATACCCGCGCTGCGGAAGTGAAGCGGGTATCGACGCGTATCAACACAGGTCAGCCTTCACGGGCCGGTTCGAGGCCCGGGGAGGTCCGTGACCCGGGGAGAGGGGAGACGAGCTGGTGATCGTCGCGGAAGCCGTGGGCCGCACTCTCGTCCGGCTCGGCGCCGACAGAGCATTCGGAGTGGTGGGCAGCGGCAACTTCCACGTCACCGGCGCCATGGTCGCCGCGGGCGCCCGGTACGTGGCGGCGAGGCACGAGAGCGGCGCGGCCGTCATGGCGGACGCCTACGCGAGAGTGTCGGGCAGGCTCGGTGTCGTCACGGTGCATCAGGGCTGCGGTCTGACCAACGCCCTGACCGGCATCACCGAAGCGGCAAAGAGCCGCACCCCGCTGGTCGTTCTGGCCGCCGACACCCCGGCAGCCGATCTGCGCTCCAACTTCCGCATCGACCAGGACGCGTTGGCCCGGGCCGTGGGCGCGCGCCCGGAACGGGTGCACGGACCGGACACGGCCGTCGCCGACACGGTACGGGCCTGCCGTCTGGCGGTCTCGGGGCGGCGCACAGTGGTGCTGAACCTTCCAACCGATGTGCAGAGCCGGGAAGTTGCCCTGCCGCTGCCGGAACCCGAAGCGCCGCGGCTGCACAGCCCGGCTCCGGCGCAGGAAGCGGTGGCCGAACTCGCGGGGCTGCTCGCGCGGGCGCGGCGTCCCGTCTTCATCGCCGGCCGCGGTGCGCTCCGCGGGCCCTGCTCACAGGGAAGGCCCGCCGCGGAGGCCTTGCGCGAACTCGGCGCCGCCACCGGCGCGTTGCTCGCCACCTCGGCCGTCGCGCGCGGTCTCTTCCACGGCGACCCGTGGTCCCTCGACGTCGCCGGCGGCTTCTCCTCGCCGCTGGCGGCCGAGCTGATCTCAGGGGCCGACCTCGTCGTCGGCTGGGGATGCGCGCTCAACAAGTGGACGACGCGCCACGGTTCGCTGATCGCTGCGGACGCGTCCTTGGTGCAGGTCGACGTCGAGGCCGAGGCGATCGGAGCCCACCGGCCCGTCGACCTCGGTGTCGTGGGCGATGCGGCAGCGACGGCCTCGGCGGTGACGGCGCTGTTCACCGGAGGCGGCCCGTCGCCCGCGGAGGACCCGCCGCAGGACGGCCGGCACGGTTACCGCTCCCCCGAGGTGCGGGCGCGCATCGAGCGCGAACTCGCCTGGCGGACCGTTGCGTACACGGACGATTCGGCAGGCGGCAGCATCGATCCGCGCACGCTGTCCGTCCGGCTCGACGAACTGCTGCCGCGCGAGCGCGTACTCGCCGTCGATTCGGGCAACTTCATGGGCTATCCGGCCATGTTCCTTTCGGTGCCGGACGAGCGGGGATTCTGCTTCACGCAGGCCTTCCAGTCGATCGGTCTCGGCCTGGCCACGGCGATCGGAGCGGCTCTGGCCAGGCCGGACCGCCTTCCGGTGGCCGCGCTCGGCGACGGCGGTGCGCTCATGGGTGTCTCGGAGCTGGAGACAGTCGTCAGGCTGGGCCTGCCCATGGCGGTCGTCGTCTACAACGACCGCGCGTACGGCGCCGAGGTGCACCACTTCGCCGGCGGGGGCACCGACCTGAGCACCGTGACCTTCCCCGACACCGACATCGCCGCGCTTGCCCGCGGCCTCGGCTTCACGGCGGTCACCGTACGAGGCGAAGACGATCTGGCGTCCGTCGCCGCGTGGGTGAACGGGCCGCGCAGCACGCCGCTTCTCGTCGACGCCAAGATCACATCCGAGCAGGGCTCCTGGTGGCTGAAGGAGGCCTTCCACGGGCACTGACCGGACGCCGAGCGGCTCTCCCCCGTTCCGCTGACGGGACTGCCTCGGCCACCGGGCCGGGAGGCCGAATGCCCGCCCCCTTTCCCGGACTTGCCCCGGCCCGCCTCAGCCGGGTCCGTCCACGCGGCACTCGGCCAGGTCGACGCGGGTCAGCGCCTGCGGATAGCGGCGGGCGAAGTCGACGTAGACGTCCACCCCGTGCTCGATCCGGTCCTTCATCCGCTCGTCGGGCAGCGGCTTCACGCGGCCGGGGACGCCCACCACCATCGACCGTTCGGGCACGTCGAGCCCTTCGGGTACGAGCGCCGCGGCTGCGACGACCGAACCGCCGCCGATCACGGCCCTGTTGAGCACCACCGACATGGACCCGACCAGGCAGCGGCCGGCGACCGTGCATCCCTCCAGGTGCGCGTTGTGCCCGACGACGCACTCGTCACCGATGACCGTGGGCCACTGCCTGGTGGTGTGAACGACGGTGCCGTCCTGGACGGATGTCCGCGCGCCGACCTCGATCCTGCCGTGGTCGCCCCGCAGGACCGCCCCCGGCCACACCGACGACTCGGGGCCGAGCGTGACGTGCCCGATCAGCACCGCGTCGGGGTGGACGTAGGCCCCGGCGCCCACCCGCGGACGTACTCCGTCGAAGGCGTAGATCGGCATGCGTCAGTCCCTTTCGGGGTCGAGGCCGTGGTAGACGTGCAGGGCGTTCTCCCCGAGCACCAGCGGCACCGTATCGCCGGCGAACCCCAGCCCGGCGACCGCCCGTGCGTTCACGGCGGTTCCGGGGACTCCGGGCCAGTCGGTGCCGAAGATCCATTTGCGTGCGAGCCGGTTCAGGTCGTGGCGCGCGTAGTACGTCGTCAGGCGCTTGGGGGGCAGCCCCGACAGTTCGATCCACACGTTCTCGTGCGAGAGCGCGAGGAACGCCGCCGCGTCGTACCACCACCCCCGGCCCCCGTGTGCGAGGACGACCTTGAGGCCGGGGAAGTGCCGCAGCACGGGGTAGAGCTGCGTGGGGTCCGCGTTCTCGTTCATCGACCCCGGGAAGGACGAGGTCCCGCAGTGCGTCACGAGCGGGACGTTCCGCTCGACGAGCACCGAGTACGCCGGGAAGAGCGCGGGATCGTCCAGGCGGAAACCCCCGTGCACGGGGTGCAGTTTGAGCGCGGCCGCTCCTTTGTCGAGCTGGCGCCGCAGCTCCCGGTCGACCGGGAAGTGCAGGTGCGGATTGACGTTGGCCACCGGACGGAAGCGCCGCGGGTTCTGCTCGACGAGCGGCAGCAGGTCGTCGAAGTGCTGGTAGCCGGTGGCTTTCGGGCTGTACTCGCACAACAGCAGCGCCACGTCGACGCCTTCGGCGGCGAACAGCCCGTCCAGTTTCGCCGGGTCCGGCCTGCCGTCGGCGTCCCAGACCAGTCCCAGCACTCCCTCGGGTCCGAAATCGCGTGCCCACTGCGACCATGCGGGGGCGATGGAGGACAGCACGGGCACGTGGACATGGGCGTCGATGAGGAGATGACCGTCCAGCATTCGTGGGGGACTCCTGCCTAGTCGTTGCTCGGGTGCTTCGCCACGAGCGGGGTGTCGACGCCGATGTCGCCGGTCAGCCGTGAGCCGCCGGGTGTTCCTATCGGCTCCTGGCGCCCCGGGAGCACCTGGGTGAAGAAGGTCTTGTTGTCCTCGATGAACTCCTGCTGTTCCTCCGGTACCCGGCGGTCCTGCGATATCGCCTCGACGGGGCACACGGGTTCGCAGGCACCGCAGTCGATGCACTCCTTGCCGTTGATGTAGAGCTTGCGCTCGCCGACGTAGATGCAGTCGACGGGGCACTCCTCGACGCAGGACTGGTCGGTGATGTCGATGCAGTCCGACATGATCACGTAGGGCATCGTGGTCTCCTCCTCAGGCCGCGGCCGCGGCGACGGGCGCCTCGTCGGTGCTGTGCCCGGGGAACAGCGAGGCCTCGGGGTCCAGGTGCACCGCCGCGTTGTTGACCGCGGTGGCCACCTCGCCGAAGCCGACCGAGATCAGCCGCACCTTCCCCGGGTACTCGGCGATGTCCCCCGCCGCGTAGACGCCGGGCAGGTCCGTCGCCATTGTCGAATCCACCACGAGGTGGCGGTTGTCGTGCAGGTCGAAGCCCCACTCGCGCACCGGTCCGAGGTCGGCGAGGAAGCCGAGCGCGGCGACGACCCGCTGTGCGGGCAGCGAGAAGGGCTCCTGGTTCCTGGGGGTCACCTCGACCTTCTCCATCGCTGCGCCCCCTTCGATGCGGGTGACCTGTGCGTCGGTGATCACCGTGGCGCCGCAGGAGCGCACGGCCTCGACGGTGGCGGCGTGCGCGCGGAAGGCTGCCCGCCTGTGCACGAGGGTCACCGACCGGGCGACCGGCTTCAGTGCCAGTGCCCAGTCGCAGGCGCTGTCGCCGCCGCCGACCACGACGACGTCGGTGCCCTCGAAGTCGCCGGGCGACGGCACGAAGTACGACAGTCCGCGCCCGAGGAACTCCTCGCCGGCCGGCAGCGGCCGGGGCGTGAAGGTGCCGATGCCGCCGGTCACGACCACGGCACCGCAGTCGATCGCCGTTCCGTCGGACGCCGTCAGCCGGAACCGGCCCGGGCCCCCGCCGGACGCGACGCTCTCCAGCGAGCGGGCCTGCCGGCCGAGGAGGTACAACGGGCTGTAACGGTCCGCCTGTCCGACGAGGTTGTCGACGAGTTCCCGCCCCCGCACGCTGGGGAACCCGGCGATGTCGTAGATGGGCTTCTCCGGGTACATCGCCGTGACCTGGCCGCCCGGTTCGGGCAGCGAGTCCACCAGGGCGACGCGCAGCCCGCGGACACCCGCGTAGTACGCGCCGTACAGGCCGACCGGTCCCGCTCCCACGAGCACGAGGTCCACCTCGTGGTGGCCGCCGGAGGCAATCCGCTCCCCACTCGTCATCTCTTCCTCCTGCGTGGTGCTCGCGCTCAACTGACGGCTTCGGGCTCGGCGGACGCGCGGGACGGACGTTGCGCCGGGGCGCCCTCCGCGGTGTCCGCGGGGCCGGCGTCGGCGTCGGCGTCCGTGCCGGCGTCAGCGGCCATCTGACGGATCTTGAAGCGCTGGAGCTTGCCGGTGGCGGTGCGCGGCAGCGCCTCCACGCACACCACTCGCCGGGGCGCCTTGAAGTGGGCGAGGCCGTCCCGGCAGAAGCCGATCAGGTCCTCGGGTGTCGCGGCGGCGCCCTTCGCGAGCACCACGTAGCCCACCGGCTTGTCCAGGCCCTCACCGTCGGGCACACCGACGACGGCGGCCTCGACGACGTCCTCGTGTTCGGTCAGGCGGCTCTCGACCTCGCTCGGCGAGACCCAGATGCCGCCTGCCTTGAGCATGTCGTCGGAGCGGCCCAGGCATGTGTAGCGGCCCTCGTCGTCCTGCACGTAGGTGTCTCCGGTGGCCAGCCAGTCCCCCTGGAAGACGTGGCGGCTGGTTTCGGTGCGGCACCAGTAACCCGTGGCGATCGACTGTCCCTTGACGTACAGCGAACCCGGCTCGCCCGGCGGGCGCACGGTGCCTTCCTCGTCGCGTATCTGCAACTCGTAGCCGGGGACGGGGAAACCGCTCGTGCCGGGGCCGATGTCGTCGGGCCGGTTCGACAGGAAGATGTGCAGGGCCTCGGTGGAACCCAGACCGTCGATGATCTTCACGCCGAAGTGGTCCTGCCAGCGGCGCAGCAGCGGCGCGGGCAGCGCCTCGCCCGCCGAGACGGCCAGCCGCACCGGCGACATCAACTCGCCGGGCAGTTCCGCGGAGAGCATCGCCGCATAGAACGTGGGCACGCCGAAGAACAGGGTGGGCCGGTCTGCACCCACCCGTTCGGCGATCACCGCCGGGGTGGGACGGCGCCGCTCCAGCACGGTCGTGGCACCGGCTGAGAGGGGAAAGAACGCCGAATTCCCGATGCCGTAGGCGAAGAAGAGCTTCGCGACCGACAGGCAGCGGTCGTCGGGGCGGATTCCCAGCACCTGCTGCCCGTACGTCTCGCACACGTGCCGGATGTTGGCGTGCCGGTGCATGGCGGCCTTCGGCATGCCGGTCGTTCCGGAGGTGTAGAGCCACAGCGCCGGTGTGTCCTCGACCGTGCCCGCGACGGCGCCGTCCTCCGGCGCGAGACCGCCGGTGAACTCGGCCCACGAGAGGCGGACCACACGTTGCGGCACCTGCGGTCCGGCGTCGCCCACCACGACCAGGTGGCTCACGTCGGGCGACGCCGACACGGCCTCGCCGCACGCGTCGGCGAACTCCGGTGTGCACACCAGGACCCGTGCGCCGCAGTCGGCGAGGATGTCGCCGAGTTCCTTGCCGGTCAGCATCGTGCTGACGGGCACGGCGACCAGCCCGGCGCGGAACGCGCCCAGAATGGCCGTCAGCAGCTCCGGGGTGTCGGACATGCAGCACATCACGCGCTCGTCGCGATGCATGCCCAGACGCAGCAGCGCGGCGGCCACGCGGGCGGTGTCGTCCGCCAGTTGTGCGTAGCTGATGTCCTCTCCCTCGTGGCGGACCGCGGTGTGGTGGCCCCGGCCGCGCTCGAGGTGCCGGTCGACCAGGTAGGTGGCCGCGTTGAAGGACCGTGACGGCGTGGACATGGGCGATGCGCCTCCTTCTTCGTGGGCTGCCGCGGTCCGTCAGACGCGCTTGACGTCGAAGTCGGCCCGCCTGCCGGTGCCGAAGCGGCGCAACGCGCCCTCGGCGCCGGAGGCGTTGGGACGGTTGAAGATCCAGTTCTGCCAGGCGGTCAGCCGCCCGAAGATCTTGGTCTCCATCGACTCGGGCCCCACGAAGCGGTGGTTGGCCTCCATGCCGGTCAGGGCGTCCGGTGAGAGCGACGCGCGCTCCTCCAGCACGATGCGCAGCTCGTCCTCGTAGTCGATGTCGTCGAGTGCCATGGTCACGAGGCCCAGCCCGGCCGCGTCGTCCGCGGTGAGCGGGGTCCCCGTGCGCTTGAGCGCCGCTTCGAGCTCCTCGTCGGACGCGTGGAACCGCGACTGGAGCCGGGTCAGCCCGTTGCCCATCGGGTACGCACCCTGGTTGGCCCGGCCGATGACCAGGGCCGCAGGCTCGGCGTCGGGGTCGACGTCCTCGAAAACTCCGGCCAGCATGTACTGCCGGTCGCAGGCCAGCGCGAGTTCCAGCAACGTCCCCGCGAAGCAGCTGCCCGGCTCGATCATCGCGACGAGACTGCGGCTGGTGACGTCCAGGCGTTTGAAGGTGCGCTTGAGGTAGTGCCGGACCTCGTTGACGAACCAGTCGCCGGCGAGCGAGTCGAGCTGCTCGTCGTGGGCCAGCACGGCGTCGGCGTCTCCGGCTGTGCGGAACACCCAGGTGCCGAGCTCGAGTTCGTTGGTGCGCAGCCTCAGGATCAGGTCGTCGAGTTCGCGGGCGAGCGCGAGCGGCCAGTAGTCCGCGCCCTGTTCACGCGCGGCCGACGCATCCGCCGGCGGGGCTGTGGCGGGCGCCTCGACGGTGATCTCGACGCGGCGCCGGTCGCGCAGCAGCCGCGCCTTGACGTGCCGATAGGTGATCGAGTCGCCCGTCTCCGTGCGCTCCAGCGGCGTCAGCCGGACGCCCGGTCCCTGCGAGGGGCGGTGTGAGCGCTTCGCCGCTTCCCTGGCCCGCGACGTCACTTCCTCGTCGAACCGGCCGCGGGGCACGGCGGCGTCGACCAGATTCCACTCCACGGCTGTGGCGCCCTTGAGGCCTTCGGACTTGGTGGCGAAGACGTCGGCCCGGTCCTTGCGGACGTGGCGCTTGTCGACCACCCGGGTCAGGCCGCCGGTGCCGGGCAGCACACCCAGCAGCGGCACCTCCGGCAGGGCGACGGCGGACGAGCCGTCGTCGACGAGCACGATCTGGTCGCAGGCCAGGGCGATCTCGTAACCGCCGCCGGCACAGGTGCCGTTGACCGCGGCGATGTAGGTCTGCCCGGAGTGCTCCGTGGCGTCCTCGAAGCCGTTGCGGGTCTCGTTGGTGAACTTGCAGAAGTTCACCTTCCAGGCGTGCGTGGACTGGGCGAGCATCTTGATGTTCGCGCCGGCGCAGAACATCCGCTCCAGTCCTCCCGTGATGACCACGGCCTTGACCTGCGGGTACTCGAACCGGAGCCGCTGCACGGCGTCGTGGAGCTCGATGTCGACGCCCAGGTCGTAGGAGTTGCTCTTCAGCTCGTAGCCGGGGGCGATCCCGCCCTCCTGGTCCACCAGCAGCGTGAGCGTCGCGATCTCGCCGTCGGTCTCGAGCTTCCAGTGCCGGTACCTCTCGGGCGAGGTGTCGAACGAGACCGTGGGCGCGGTGTGTTGAACCGGAGCCGCCTCGGCGTCCGCGACGCCCGGCTCCGTGGCGGACGGCTGGGTGCTGGATTCGACCGCGGCGGTCATCGAGCTCCTCCAAACGATCGGGTCAGTAGAGCTATGACTCTACAATGGCGTGTCGAGTCGTCAATAGTGCGTAGCATGTTTTTCCGTCGGTGCGCTCCGTCGCGGCTCCCGGCCGCACTAGAATCCGGATGATCCCGACCAGCCCCTTCGAAAGGACTTCACACCGTGGCCGCTGCCGGCAGCACCGCAGAGAGCCCACCGCGCGCGGCGCGCGCCTGGCCCGGCTCCACGAGCGCGCGCTCCTTGCTGCTGACCGTGCTCGGGGAATTCGTGCTGCCCGGCCGCGAGCCGGTGTGGACGGGCGCGCTCCTGCGGGCGCTGGAGGCCCTCGGCGTCGAGGAGAAGGCGGCCCGGCAGGCGCTGGCCCGCTCCGCCACCGAGGGACTGCTGGCCGCGGACCGGGTCGGGCGGCGCACCCGCTGGAGCCTGACCGCGCACGGTCAGCAGCTGCTGGAGGAAGGCACCGAACGGATCTACTCGTTCATGCGGCACACCCGCCGCTGGGACGGCCGGTGGCTGGTGCTCGCCGTGACGGTGCCCGAGACGCAGCGCCGGCTGCGGCACAAGCTGCGCACCCGCCTCACGTGGGCCGGCATGGGGTCCCCCGCACACGGCCTGTGGGTGGTGCCGGACGCGGGGCGCGCGGAGGAGGTCAAGGGCATCGTGCGGGAGCTCGGCATCGAGCACAGCACCATGTCCTGGACGGGCCCCTCGGCGGGCATCGGCGACCCGCAGGATGTCGTGGCAGCCGCCTGGCCACTCGACAAGATCGAGTCGGCCTACGGCGAATTTGTCGAACAATTCGGCAGCCTGGACGTGAGCGGCCGGCAGGAGGCGTTCGTCGCCCAGGTGCAACTGGTCCACGCCTGGCGGCACTTCCCCGCACTGGACCCGGCACTTCCCGCGGAGCTCCTCGATCACGACTGGCCCGGCCCCGACGCGGCCACGCTCTTCCACCGCCGCCACGAGCGCTGGCACCGCCGCGCCCAGGCGTACTGGGAGCACCTGTGCGCCGGAGCGGACGACCGCACCTGACACCCGGAGGGCGCCCGGCCCGCCTGCGGACCTGGCGCCCTCCGGCGGCGGGGAAGCGTTGCCGCGCTGCGGCGCGGTGCCGGATCAGTTGTCCTCCTGCCAGAAGCGCACGTAGTCGAACTCCACGCCCAGCTTGTTGATGCCCTGCGCGGGCGGCGCGATCCACCCGGCGAACTCGCCCGGCTCGTACACGGGCTTCATCAGCGAACGCACGTCGGCCATGTCCTGCTC
The DNA here is from genome assembly GCF_900090145.1 of Streptomyces sp. WMMB 322. Taxonomy (GTDB): domain Bacteria; phylum Actinomycetota; class Actinomycetes; order Streptomycetales; family Streptomycetaceae; genus Streptomyces. The sequence continues at coordinate 115,841 of NZ_FMHI01000013.1, read as the reverse complement.
CGAGGGCAGCCACTGGTGGACCTTGGCGTCCCACTGCTCCCGCGTGAGCACCTCACCGCCGGGACTGACGTGGTTGCCGGCGTACACACCGACCTGGCGGTTGAAGCCCTCGTGCGGGAGCGTCAGGCGGTGCGGCAGTCCGGCGTCCTCCAGCGCCTGGTTCCAGCGGCGGATGCCGTTCTCGCAGTCGGCGACGTACTCGTCGCGCAGGTCCAGGTTCAGCGCGTTGAGCAGGGGGACGGTCTCGGTGACCAGTTCACCGTTCCCGGCCTTCGTCATCTCCCGTGTCCGGCCCTGCAGCCGGTGGTCGTCCTTGCGCCGCCGCTCCTGCCAGCGGCCCTTCAGCCCGGCCGTGTAGTACGCGGCGGCGTTGGAGGACAGCTCGGAACCGAAGAGGTCCATGGAGGCGGAGAACTGCTGGTTCAGGTACTTCTGGATGACGGCGAGCGGTATCCCCCCGTACTGGAGGATGTCGTCGGTGCCGTGCTCCTTCATCAGCTCGGCGGTCCGCTGGACCACACGCTGGATGCCGGTGGTGCCCACGAACATGTGATGGGCCTCTTCCTTGAGCATGAACTCGCAGGTGCGGGCCAGCGGATCGAAGCCGCTCTCCTTCAGCGTGCCGAGCTGGTACTTGCCGTCGCGGTCGGTGAAGTAGGTGAACATGAAGAAGTTCAGCCAGTCCGTGGTGTCCTCGTTGAACGCGCCGAGGATGCGCGGGTTGTCGTAGTCCCCGCTGTTGCGGCGGAGCAGTTCCTCCGCCTCCTCGCGTCCCTCACGCCCGAAGAACGCCTGCAGCAGGTAGACCATGGCCCACAGGTGACGCCCCTCCTCCACGTTGATCTGGAAGAGGTTGCGCATGTCGTACAGGCTCGGCGCGGTGGCACCCAGCCGGCGCTGCTGCTCCACGCTGGCCGGCTCGGTGTCCCCCTGGATGACGATGAGCCGCTGCAGCTCGGCGCGGTACTCACCGGGGACCTCGGTCCAGACCTTCTCGCCCTTGTGCCGGCCGAAGCCGATCACACGGTCCGGGTCGGTCTCGGCGAGGAAGATGCCCCAGCGGTACTCCTCCATCGGCACGAAGTCGTAGACGGCCCATCCGTCGCGGTCGATGGCGACGGCGGTGCGCAGGTAGACCTCCTTGGTCGGCACCTGCGGGCCGAGGTTCTTCCACCAGTCGATGAACTTCGGCTGCCAGCGCTCCAGCGCCCTCTGGAGCCTGCGGTCACCGGCCAGATCGACGTTGTTCGGGATCCGCTCGCTGTAGTCGATCCTGCTCACCGGGCCGGTGGGCTCGGGCGCGGCTCCCAGGCGGTCCTCCGTCGTCGTCATCCGCTCCTGCCCTTCTGTGCGGGGTCCTCTTCAGTCCACGTCTACACGCCGTCACGCCATTTGAATGTAGCATGTAGAGTGAACAGCCGACCCCGCCCGGGAGCAACCGGGAGCGCGGCGGCACCCGAACCTGCCCACGCAGACGGTGATGTGCGCCAGCGCGCAGAACGCCACCCTCCCCCGCGCCGCCGCCCCGCGTCCGTGCGCGGCAAGAACCTGCTACGGATCAACTACGTGCCGTGAGACGGCAGTGGCGTGATTCGGCCACCCGGTTCCACCCCGGCGCGGGACGTCCCGCCCGCTCCCCCCGCTCCCGCACGCGCCGGAGGCTGCCGGGCCTGCCGGGCCGCGGCCGCCCGCGATGCCGCCGCCCGGAACGCCGGGCGCCCGCGGCTCAGCCGCCCAGGTATTCGTGCATCAGGCGCACCGCCGTGGAGCCCTCGCCCACCGCCGAGGCGACGCGCTTGATGGATCCGCGCCGGGTGTCTCCCGCCGCGAAGACGCCCGGCATGCTCGTCTCCAGCGGCATGGGTTCCCTGTGCAGCGGCCATTCCGCGGAGGCCTCCTGGAGGACTTCGCGACCGGTCTGCACATAGCCCTGCCCGTCGCAGGCGACGCTGCCCCGGAGCCACTGCGTGTGCGGTTCGCCGCCGATCATGATGAACAGCCCGGCCGCCGGGACGCGTTCGGCGGTGCCCGCTTCCCGGTCCGCGAGCGTGAGGTGCTCCAGGTGCCCGTCGCCACCGCCGTCGACCACCTCGGTGCGGTGACGGACGAGGATGTTCGGCGTCGCCCCGACGGCATCCACCACATAGGCGGAGGCCGAATCCGCCAGGCTGTCGCCGCGCACCACCAGGGTGACCGTGCGGGCGTACCGGGCCAGGTGGACGGCGGCCTGGGCGGCCGAGTTCCCGGCTCCGACGATGAAGACGTCCTGGCCCCGCATCGATCGGGTCTCACCCATGACCGAGCCGTAGAACACACCGGAACCGACCAGGGCTTCGAGGGCGGGCACCCCGAGGCGCCGCCAGTCGACCCCCGTGGCGATCAGTACCGCGCGTGCGCTGACCCGGGAGCCGTCCAGCATGTGCACCACTCGCCGCTCGCCGCGGACCTCGAGGGCGACCGCCCGCTGTGCGAAGACGATGTGAGCCCCCATCAGCCACGCCTGCTCGCAGGTCTGCTCCATGAGGGCGCCGCCCGCGATGCCGTGGGGGAAGCCCGGATAGTTCCTGATCATCGGGCTCGTCCCGGCCTGCCCGCCCGAGATGGCCTGCTCGAGGAGCACGGTGTCGAGGCCCTCGGACGCCGCGTAGACGGCCGCCGTCAGCCCGGCCGGTCCCGCACCGACGACCGCCACGTCGCAGACGTCGACGTCGTTGGTGACGTTGACCCCGAGCGCACGCGCGAGATCGGGCAGTCCGGGCTGGACGAACGCCCGGTTGTCGTAGCGGATCACCGCCGGCAGCTGCGACGCGTCGACTCCGGCCTCCCTCATCAGCCGCTGCCCGGCCTCACCCTCGGCGGGATAGACCGCGAAGGGCAGGTTGAAGCGGACCAGCACGTCGCGCACCTGCTGCATACGGCTGTCGTCCTCGGCCGCGACGACGCGGAACAGCTCGAAGGCGGGTTCCTGCTCCCGCGTCCACGCGGAGAGGAACTCGCTCATGGCGCGGTACAGCATCTCGTCGTCCGCCCACGGCCGGACGATGTGGTAGTCGGCGCGGCCGAGTGCGATCGCCTGGACGGCAGGGCTTGTCGACGAGTAGTCGCGGTCCACGAGCAGCACACGCTTGGCACTGGGGAACAGCTCGCGCGCCTTCGTGAGCACCCCGGCCGAGTCGTCGTCGACGAGCAGCAGCGCGAGGGGTTCCCCTGCCTGTGACAGCTCCCGGACGGTGCTGAGCGCAGCTTCCCCCGACTCCGCGCCCCGCACCGTGAACGCCCTGCCGAACCGTCGCGTGAGGTCGGCCAGCAGCACACGGAGCGAACTCGGATCGTGATCCACGACGAGAACGACCGGCCACGTCACGCCCTCAAGGCTAGTGCGGCCCGGTGGGTCGCGCCCGGCGGCCGCCCGACGCCCGATGACCGCTCACGCCGGGGTCTCTCCCGTTCCCCGGGGCCGGCGCGGCTTCCGCGGGGCGGGACGGCCGCCGCGGACCGGCCCTTGCGGCATTCCCGGAGCCGTGGATGGGGATACCCAAAGCAGATCGTGTACATGCCAGTCACCGTCGGGCCGCCGAGGCGGCAGAAAGGACGTGCTGGGTGATGAGACCCCCTCGGCCCCTCGTCCGTACCGCGACCGCCCTCGTCTTCTGTGCCGCCCTGACGGTGCCGGGCCCGGGCCCGCTCCCCTCCGGCGCGACCCCGGCGCACGCCGCGTCGCCGGGCACGCAGGAGGACCGTCCGTGGACCGACAGATCACTCGGCCCCGAGGACCGCGCCGGCCTGCTGCTCGACGCGATGACCCTGGACGAGAAGATCCGCATGCTGCACGGCACCCTCGGCTCCCCCGTGCCGACCACGGGCTACATCGCGCCCATCAGGCGCCTGGGCGTGCCCGGGGTGACGATGACCGACGGCCCCGCCGGGGTCCGCAACGGCCAGCCGGCCACCGCCCTGCCCGCCCCCGTCGCACAGGCCGCCAGCTTCGACACCGAAGTGGCACGGCAGTACGGACAGACGGTCGGACGCGAGGCACGCGCGCGGGGCCAGATGCAGCTCTTCGGGCCCGGCACGAACATCCAGCGGGTCCCCGTCAACGGGCGCAACTTCGAGTACTACAGCGAGGACCCCTACCTCGCGGGCACCATGGCGGGCGCCGACACCAGCGGCATCCAGTCGCAGGGCGTCATCGCCACCGTCAAGCACTTCATGGCCAACAACCAGGAGACCGACCGCATGTCGGTCTCGGCCGACATCGACGAACGCACACTGCACGAGATCTACGGCAAGCCCTTCGACATCGCGGTGCGGCAGGGCAGACCGGGCGCCGCGATGTGCTCGTACAACCGCGTCAACTCCGTCTACGCCTGCTCCAATGCGCACACCCTGCGCACGATGCTGCGCTCGCGGTTCGGCTTCGACGGGTACGTGGTCTCCGACTACCCCTCCACCCACCGCACATCCGACCTCGCCGCCGGCCTCAACGTCGAACTGCCCCTGCCCGTTCTCGTCAACTCCCTCACCGTGCGCGCCGCGCTGCACCGGGGCGTCCTCCCCCGGGAGGCCGTCGACCAGCGTGTGCGGGAAATACTCACCGTCCTGTTCAGGTTCGGCTTCTTCGAGCGGGACGGCACCGCCACCTCCCCGCTCGACGAGACCGCGGGGAACGCCACGGCGCAGCGGGTGGCCGAGCAGGGTGCCGTCCTGCTCAAGAACGACGGGGGACTCCCGTTGGCGGGCTCCGCGGAGGACATCGCCGTCATCGGCTCCGCCGCCGCCGACTCGGCGCAGGGCGGCGGCAGCAGCAAGGTGGACCCGCTCTCGGAGGACACGGCGCTCGAAGCGGTCAGGAAGCGCGCCGGCTCCTCCGCCCGCGTCACCTATCACGACGGGACACCGGTGAGGGCCGCGGCGAAGGCGGCGAAGGCCGCGGACGTGGCCCTCGTCTTCGCCCACGACAAGGAGGAAGAGGGAAGCGACCGCGCCGGGTTGTCGCTGCCCGGCAACCAGGACGAGCTGATCTCGAAGGTGGCCGAGGCCAACCCGCGGACGACCGTGGTGCTCCAGACAGGCGGCCCCGTGCTGATGCCCTGGCTGCCGCAGGTGAAGAGCGTCCTGGAGACCTGGTATCCGGGTGCGCGCGGAGGCGCCGCCACCGCGCGCCTGCTGTGGGGGGACGTGAACCCCTCCGGCAAGCTCCCCCAGACCTTCCCGGCCGCGGAGGACGAGGTGCCGGCGAGCACCAGGGCGCAGTACCCGGGCGTGAACGGCACGGCGCACTACACGGAGGGGGTCGACGTCGGGTACCGCTGGTACGACCGGACCGGCACGGAACCGCTCTTCCCCTTCGGGCACGGCCTGTCCTACAGCAGCTTCTCCTACTCCGGCCTGCGGCTGGAGAGGAGTTCCGGCGGCCCGGACGAGCCGGTGGAAGTGTCGTTCACGGTCACCAACACGGGGGAGCGCGCGGGCTCCGAGGCGCCGCAGGTCTACGTCAGCAAGCCGCACACGGAGGCGTACAGCCCGCCCCGGGAGCTCGGCGGCTACCGCAAGGTGAGCCTGGAGAGCGGTGAGAGCAGGAAGGTGCGGCTGTCCGTGGAGCCGCAGCAGCTCTCCTACTGGGACACGGACTCCGACGGGTTCCGGGTACGCAGCGGTGAGTACGGGATAGCGGTCGGCTCCTCCTCACGCGCACTCCCGCTGAGCGCCGCGTACCGCGTCACGGACTGAGGCCCCCGCGTCCTCCGCGACGGGGCGCGTCAACCGGCCCGGCCTCGGGGAGAGTTGCTGTCCGGGGGCGGGCCGGGTGACGCGCCGGATGACGGGACGTCGCCCGGAGGGGCTTGCGGCGGCCTCACATGTAGCCGAACAGCGGCGGGAAGACCAGGGCCACGATCCAGGCCCACGCGGCGTACACGGGCAGGTAGCCCGTCTGCCAGCCCTCGAGCGCCGCGAACGGCGTGCGCCGGCGGACGAATCCGAGCGCCAGCCATGCCGACCAGGTGAGATTGGCCAGCAGGATGATGTTCTCGCCGAGCGCCGCCGCCTTGTTGGGGGTGGTGCCGTACTCGGTGATACGTCCCGTGATCTCCACCATCACCAGCACGTCGATGAGCAACGCGCTGACAACAAGGGCGAGTTGAAGCCTGTCGAACAGACCGGCCGGGCTCAGCGGGTCGCGGGCCGAGATCGAGTAGAGAAGCAGGCCCAGCACCACCACGAGCACGAGGTCGAACAGGATCAGCGCCTCGCGCTCGACGTCGATGCCGTCGCCGGTCACGCCGAAGGCGACGAGGAAGGCCAGCAGCACCGCGGTGAACAGCGGAGTGAACAGCCGCGCGAGCACGGGAGCCATGTTCTCCACGACGCTCTGCTTGGCCTCGACGAGCCACCCGGCCACCACGACCGCCGACACGCCGCCGCAAGGGACGAGCCACTGGGCGATGAAGTCCTCCGGGACGATGCCGATCGCCTCGAACGTCCCGACGGTGATCCCGATCAGCACCCCGCCGCCGGCGGCGATGAGGGAGAGGTAGACGAACCACTCGCCGGTGAACCGTACGAAGTCCATTCGCCGCCGCGGCGACCGCAGGTCGTCGGCGACATAGGCCAGTCCGACCGCGAACCACAGGGCGATGGACAAATGGATGGCGGTCAGGACCACCGACTGGGAATCCTCCGCCAGCGGATAGGCGTTGGCCGCAACGGCACCCAGCGCGAACAGCCCCACCAGCGCTCCGGCCAGTGCCGGTGCGGCCCTGCGGCGCCACGCCAGGAAGGCCGCCAGCCAGGGCAGCGCGAACAGGGCGATGTTGCGCCCGTAGAACCCGCCGTCGTGCTCGAGACCCATCCCGAACAGCGTCGGCAGCTTGACGGACGCCGCCGCGCCCACGACGCAGACGGCCATCGCGAACAGGTCGCGCCGCGACCTGTTCTCCGCCGCCTTGTCGCCGTCGCCGGTCAGCACCAGCTGCTTCCACAGCCGTTCGGAGTGCTCCCGGGCGAACTCGCGGGAGAGCTCGTCCAGTCCGCCCATGCGTTTGACCGCGACCAGGAACGCCTCGTCCGCGCGCAGGCCCACTGCGATGAGCTCGTCGACGGAGCCCCGCAGGTGGTCCTCGAGCTCGTCGGCGTCGGACTGCCTCAGCTCCGGGCGGCGCTGCGCGTAGTGGCGCCACTGGGCGAACTGGGCCTCCAGGCCGTCCCGGCCTTCCAGCGCCGTCATGCCGGGCCCTCCAACGGCGTCGCCGGGGACGGCTTCAGACCGCCGGTGGCGAGCCAGACCTGCTTGAGCGCGTCCACGACCGTGTCCCACTGCCGGCGCTGCTCCGCGAGTTCGGCGAGACCGCTGTCGGTGATGCGGTAGTACTTCCGGCGGCGTTCCCCCCTGGGCGACTGCCAGCTCGACTCCACGTGCCCGAGCCGCTCGAGCCGGTGCAGCAGCGGATAGAGCAGCCCCTCCGTCCAGTCCAGCTCTCCCCCGGACAGGTCGTTGATGCGCCGGAGGATGGCGTAGCCGTAGCTCTCCCCCTCGGCCAGGATGCCCAGCACCATCGGTGTCGCCGAGGCGGCGACGAGATCCTTGGTGACTTTCACGAGAACCCCCTTGCAACCATGCCTAGAACCTTGATGCATAGTAGAGCTAGGTATCAACTCGGCACAAGGACCCGGATGTTCACGGGTACGGCGCAGCCCTCGCGGCGGCAGCGGAGCGGCACGCGGCTCACCGGCGGTCGGCGTCACCCCGGCCGCCGGTGCCCGGGACGGTCCGTCGCACCGGGCAGGGGCATCAAGGGGCACCGGGGCCGGGCGGCTCACCGCGGAGGCGCAGGCGAGAGCGAAGGGGGAGGCGGGAGCGGAGGGGAAGGCGGCAGCGAAGGGGGAGGCGGTGCCGGCCCGTCAGGAGTCCTTTGCCAGCTTTGCGGCCTCCGCCGAGGAGAGCGCCCTGCCGAAGGCCCGTACGTCGTCGACCGTCCCGTCGAGCCCCTGGAAGAACGCGTTGCCCGACAGCCCCCGGCCGACGACGAAGCTCCCGCTGGACGCGAAGCTCTCCGTCCGGCCGGCGGTCCCCGCCAGACGCCCGTCGACGTAGAGGCGCACCTCACCGGCGGCGGCGTCGTAGACACCCGTCAGGTGTGCCGGCTCGCCCGCCTCCGGCCCGGACCCGGAGAGGGCCGAGTCGGCGTCGGACTCCCCGTCACCGGTGTCCTGCTTCGGCATCCGCATCTCCCAGGCCGACTCCTGCGCGTCGTACCGGAGCATGAAGGCGCTCGCGTTCGAGGAGTCCTGGCTCACCACCGTCTGCGAGATGTCCGTGCGGTCGAGCCTGACCTGCGCCGAGACGGTGAAGCTCCCGCTCGTGTCGACCATGGGCCCGCTCGACGCCACGAACTGCTGTCCGTCGAACGCGAGCGCTCCCCCGGACGTGGGTCTCGGACGGGAGGCGCCGAAGAGCGTGCCGTCCTTGTCGTTGTCCGAACTGTCGGGCGTCACGCCGTCTGCGGTGACCTTGTCGAACAGCCACTCCACGGCCGGGTCGCCGACGGACGGCGAGGAGGGCCGGTCCTTCCCCGGGGCGGACGGAGCGGGCCGGGAACTCGTGGGCTTCGAGGTGGGCCTGTCCGGGGCCTCCGACGCGGCCTTCGCGGTGGCCGTCACCCGTGCCGGACCCGGGGTTCCGGAAGGCGAGGGCGAGGCCTTGAGGGGCGGCGCCGGTGCACGCTCCCTGCTCTGCGGCTCCCGCGGCTCGGAATCCCCGACGAAGCCGAAGGCGAAGGCGGCGCCGACTGCGCAGACACCGGCGACGGCCGTGCACCGCACGACCAGGTCGATACGCCGCTTCTTCGCCCGGGCGTCCGCACCGGCTCCCCCCGCTTCGGCAGCCGCATGCCGGCCCCTGCCCGCGGACCGCCCCCCGCGAGAGCCGGACACCAGGCCCTGCGGCGTCCTGCTGCCGGCGGGCAGCGCGCCGACCGCCGCGTTGCGGGCGACACCCGCCGCCGGCGCGGGGTCCGGCCGGGTGCCGGCGTGGTGTGCGACCCGCGCCGCGTACTCCGGGCCGCCCCACGGCAGCAGCGCCTGCGCCAGCAGCGCGCCGGGATCGTGCCGCAGACGCCCGAGGTCGCCCACGGCACGGGAGCAGCGAGTGCATCTCTGCAGGTGCGGGGTCACCTCGGCGGCGATGTTCGTGGACCTCGCGTCCGCGTACGCCAGCACCAGCCGGTGGTAGAGACGGCACTCGTCCTGCATCCCGTTCAGCAGGACCTGGACGTAGGAGTTGTACAGCTCCTCCTGCGCACGGCCGGTGGCCACGGACACCTCGCCGGGGCCCGCACCCGTCAGCCTGCCGGTCAGCGCCTCGTCGTCACGCTCGACCGCCCGGTGCCACAGGACCGCCTGGCTGCGGCAGGGAAGACCGGCGAAGGCGCGTGCCACAAGCGAGGGAGCGTGGAACCACGCCGAGGCTGTGCTCCCCGGCATCAAGGCACCGCCGGCCTCCATCCAGGCGCCCAACTGCGGGTTGAGCGCCGCGCGTTGACTCCCCCGCGCCCACGCGGACGCCGTGTGCAGCACCGAGGAGAGGGCGCCGGGACGCACCGCACCGCTGACGCTGCCCGCCGCCTGCTGCCGAAGCGTCTCCTGCCATGCCTGGTACGCCAGTTCGTCGGCGGCCTGCGGGCTCAGGGCTCCGAGGGCTGCGAAGGCCCGCACGGCGGGGAAGTGGCGCCGCTCCAGCTCGTGCAGCGCGGGAAGGGAACTCTCGCCCCCTCCCCATATGTGACGCAGCAGCTCCGCGTCGGAGAGGCGTACGCAGTCCATCCGTTTCCCCCGATCCAGGTTCACGGTGTCTCCGGCGGATCGCGAAGGCACGGGGCGGCTGGGTCACGGGGCGGGTGCTTCGCGCGGTGCTCGGCGCCGGAGCCGAGTCGATGTCATGGGTGGTCGTCACCAAGTCCAGCGCAAACAAGCCCCGAACGCCATAGCCGGAACACACTTGGGGCCGAAGTGTGTGGGACCTGTGAGGTGGTTGGTCTCCAGTGGTGGCGGTTCGTCCCGGCGCCCGCGACGGTCCGCGCGGCGGCTCCGGCCGCGAGGACGGGCGGCAGCGACCCCGGTCGCGCGGACCGGCGGCTCCGGCCGCCCCCCTCCCCCGGCCCGCGGGAGCACGGCCGCCCGCCCGCCGGACAGGGCCCTTGGGCGGTCGCCGCTGCGCGGCGGGCACGCACGCGGACCCGCTCAGCCTCTCACTGCTCGCCGGGTGCTCCCGCCCGGAGTCCGTCCATGACGAGGCCGAGGAGCCGCTCGGCCCGTGGCTGCCAGTCACCCCGCGGATCGATCTGCCACAGGCCGGCGATCGCGAGGAGGAAGTCCTCCGCGGTGACTCCCGGGCGGATCGTGCCGGCCTCCTCTCCGGCACGGAGCAGGAGTTCGGCGGCTCGCGTCACGGGGCCGTGACCCGGTTTCTCCGCGTTTCCGGGTGCGCTGGTCGCCTGACGGATCGCGTCCGCCAGGCCGGCCTTGGCCATGGCGAACCGGGCGAGGCGGTCCATCCACTCCCGCAGCGCACGGTCGGGTTCGTACTTGTCGAGCAACTGGGCCGCCGCATCGGCGACTTGCTGCATCTCGTGGCGGTAGACCTCCAGCACGAGCGCTTCGCGGCTGGGGAAGTTGCGGTAGAAGGTGCCCTGCCCGACGCAGGCCTTCTTGGCGATGGCGCTGAGCGGCACGTTCGCGGAGCGCGTCAGCTCGGCGAGTGCCACGTCGAGGATGCGCTCGCGGTTGCGTCGCGCGTCCGAGCGCAGAGGCGTCTGCTTGCTCTGCCGCACTCGTCCTCCTCGCGGGGTCGCGCCCCAACCCCGGGCCTGCAAAAGGGCCTTGCCAATGCGGACAACTGTCCACTACGTTCGACTGGAGCGGACAACTATCCGGTCAGGTCCACCATAACGGCGAACAGGGTCCGTCGGCGCTCCTCCTTCTCCTGCACTCTTCCGCAGTCGCCGTCGCTGCACACGGTCCGTACGGCCGCGTCCCCGTTCCCTCGCCTGCCGGAGGTTCCCGACGCGCTCCGATACGCGAAAGAGGCTGAGCATGGACCAATCCACGTCCAGCGCCATCACCCTGAACATCAACGGCGAGCAGCACACGCTCTTTGTCGACCACCGCACCACCCTTCTCGACGCGCTGCGCGAGCATCTCGACCTGACAGGCACCAAGAAGGGCTGCGACCAAGGGCAGTGCGGCGCCTGCACCGTCCTGCTCGACGGGCAGCGGGCCGTCTCCTGCCTGCAGCTGGCCGTGGCCGCCGAAGGACGCCAGATCACCACCATCGAGGGCGTTGCCGGCGGAGACCGGCTGCACCCGGTGCAGCAGGCGTTCCTGGACCTCGACGGCTACCAGTGCGGCTACTGCACGCCGGGACAGATCTGCTCGGCCGTCGCGATGCTCGACGAGCACGCGGCCGGCTGGCCGAGCGCCGTCACGGGCGACGTGAGAACGGCAGCGCCGCCGCTGACCGCCGAGGAGATCCGGGAGCGGATGAGCGGCAACCTGTGCCGCTGCGGCGCATACGTGCAGATCGTCGAGGCCGTCGCGCAGGCGGCCGCGGCCGGGACCGAGGCGGGCGAAGACGCACGCGCCGGGAACGGAGCCACGGCATGAGGGAATTCGGATACCAGCGCGTTCTCGACGTGCCCGGCGCGGTCGCCCAGCTCGCCGCGGACCCGGAGACGCGCTGCCTCGGAGGCGGAACGAATCTCGTCGACCTGATGAAGACCGGCGTCGAGCGGCCCGGCCGACTTCTCGACGTCACACGGCTTCCGCTCGGGGAGATCGAGCGGACCGCGGACGGCGGCCTGCACATCGGCGCGACCGTCACCAACAGCGACCTGGCCGCACACCCCGAAGTCCGGGAGAACTACCCGGCGTTGGCGCAGGCCGTGCTCGCGGGGGCCTCCGGCCAGCTGCGCAACATGGCCACGGTCGGCGGGAACCTGCTCCAGCGCACCCGCTGCGGCTACTTCGCCGACGTCTCACAGCCGTGCAACAAGCGCGTCCCCGGCAGCGGCTGCCCCGCCGTCGAGGGCGAGCACCACAACCACGCGATCCTGGGAGCATCCGCCCACTGCGTGGCGGTGCACCCCTCGGACATGGGCGTCGCGCTGGCCGCCTTCGACGCCGTCGTGACATACGAAACGGCGGACGGGCCGGGCCGGTTGCCCCTGACCGACTTCTACCTGCCGGTGGGCGAGACCCCGCACCTGGAGACCTCGCTGCCTTCCGGAGCGCTGATCACGGGCGTCACCCTGCCCCCCGCGCGGCTCGCCGCCAACTCGCGCTACCGCAAGGTCCGTGAGCGCGCCTCGTACGCGTTCGCGATCGGTTCCGTGGCCGCCGCACTCGAAGTGCGGGACGGAGCCGTGCACGGGGCGCGCCTGGCCTTCGGTGCCGTCGCCTCCCGGCCGTGGCGGGCCCGCGCGGCCGAGCAGGTGCTGACCGGGGCTCCGGCCACTGCCGAGACCTTCGCCGCCGCCGCGGACGCCGAACTCGCGGCCGCCGAGGCGCTGCCGCACAACGGATACAAGGTGACCTTGATCCGCAACCTTGTGGTGTCCGTGCTGACCGAACTCTGCGAGGAGGCCACATGACCACCGCCACGACCGGAACCACCCCGGTGAAGAGTTCCCACGGTGCTCCGCACACCCGCGTGGAGGGCCTGGAGAAGGTCACCGGAGCCGCCCGCTACGCCGGCGACATCCCCTTCGCCGAACTCGCGCACGGCTGGCTGGTGTTGTCCACCGTCGCCCGGGGCCGCATCACCTCGGTCGAGACCGGGCCGGTCCTCGCCATGCCGGGCGTGCTCGCGGTCCTGCACCACGGGAACGCCCCGCATGTGAACACCGACTACGTCGGCATGCTGGGGGCTCCGGACCCGACCATCGCCGTCTTCCAGAACGACCGCGTGCCGCACAGGGGCTGGCCGGTGGCGCTCGTCGTCGCCGAGACCTCGGAGCAGGCGAGGGAGGCCGCCGAGGCGCTGGTGGTGCGGTACGAGGAAGAGACGCACGACATCGATTTCGCCGCCGGACGGCCCGACGCGTACGCGCACGACGGCATGGGCAAGGCGGTGGAGGAGAAGGGCGACCTGGAGGCCGAACTCGCCTCGTCCGCCGTCGTCGTGGACGAGGAGTACACGACGCCGGAGGAGCACCACAACCCGATGGAGCCGCACGCGGCGGCAGCCCGCTGGGAGGACGGCCGCCTGGAGGTCGTCGACTCCAACCAGGGCAGCACGTGGATCGTGAACGAACTGGCTCAGCTGTTCTCGCTGGACCCGGCCTCCGTGCGGGTCCGCTCGGAACACGTCGGCGGCGCCTTCGGTTCCAAGGGCGTACGTGCGCACCAGGTGGCCGCCGTGATGGCGGCGACGGTCCTCCAGCGTCCGGTCCGGGTCGTGCTGACCCGCCGGCAGATGTTCTCCCTGATCGGCTACAGGAGTCCCACGGCGCAGCGGGTCCGGCTCGGAGCCGGCCCCGACGGGCGGCTGCGGGCCCTGCAGCACGAGTCGCTCAGCCTCACCTCGACCGTGCACGAGTTCGTCGAGGGCAGCGCCGGTGTCGGGCGGGTGATGTACGACGCCGGCGCCCACCACACCGCGAACCGGATCGTGCGGCTCAACGTGCCGAGCCCCACGTTCATGCGGGCCCCGGGTGAGGCACCGGGTTCGTTCGCGCTGGAGGCGGCGCTCGACGAACTCGCCGAGAAGTGCGGCATCGACCCGATCGAGCTGCGCGCCCGCAACGACCCCACGACCGGTCCCGTCTCCGGGCTGCCGTTCAGCAGCCGCCGCGTGATGGCCTGCTTCCAGGAGGGCGCCCGCAGGTTCGGCTGGGAGGACCGGGACCCGCGTCCCGGCGTGCGCCGCGAAGGGGGGCGCCTGCTGCTGGGGACCGGCACTGCCGCCGCTTCCTTCCCCGCGCGGGCCGTGCCGTCCACGGCGGCGGTGACCGCCGAGGCGGACGGCACGTTCACCGTCCGGATCACGGCGGCGGACATCGGAACCGGCGCGCGGACCGCCCTGACCCTCGTCGCCGCCGAGGAACTCGCGGTGACGCCCGATCAGGTGCGCGTCCGCATCGGGGACAGCGACTTCGGGCAGGCGATGATCGCCGGCGGTTCGATGGGCACCCGCTCGTGGGCGTGGGCGGTGACGATCGCCGCGCGCGACCTGCGGGAGCAACTGGCCCTGGGCGGCAGCATTCCGCCGGAGGGAATCACGGCCCGCTCGGACTCCTCCGAGGCGATCGGGGCGCTCGCCGAGACCGAACGGCACTCGTTCGGTGCGCAGTTCGCGGAGGTCGCCGTGGACCCGGCCACCGGCGAGGTACGAGTGCGGCGCATGCTCGGCATCTTCGCGGCGGGCCGGATCGTCAACCCGCTGACGGCGCGCAGCCAGTTCCTCGGCGGGATGACGTGGGGCATCTCCATGGCCCTGCACGAGGAGGCGTTCCGGGACCGGGCGTCCGGAGGCACCGTCGGCGCCGACTTCGCGGGCTACCACGTCGCCGCGAACGCCGACGTGCCGCGCATCGAGGCGGACTGGGTGGACGACCCCGAGCCGGACGACCCCGTCGGCATCAAGGGCATCGGCGAGATCGGCATCGTGGGTGCCGCCGCGGCGGTCGCCAACGCGGTGTGGCACGCGACGGGCGTGCGGCACCGGAACCTGCCGATCCGGCCGGATCGCGTCCTGACGGCCCCGGCCGGGGCGGGGGACGCGCCGGCCGCGCCGTGAGCGGCGACCGCTCCGGATGCGGGGCAGCGGGAAGGTGATGGTGCCGGCCGGGCCGCGGAACCGCCCGGCAGGCACCGGCAGTTGCGGCACCCGGCGGGCCGGGGGACCGGACACGGGCCGGGCCGGCGCCTGCGGGGTCTCCGGATCCGGAGACCCCGCAGGCGCTGCTCACGGTGTCAGGCGGTCACCGCTCCGTCGGACGCGTCCCGCGGTGCTGCGGCGGGTGCTTCCGCGGCGGGGCGGGCGCGGCCTCCCGGGTGCTCCCGGTTCTCGGGCCCGCGGGACTTCGGGGCGTCCGGCAGACCCAGCAGACCGAAGACCCGGTGGGCCGCACCCGTCTCACGCCGCAGGACCAGGCCCCACACGACGAGTGCCGCGACCGGCGTTCCGGCCCACCAGCCGAGCTGGTGGACGAGCACGCTCGTCAGGACGGCGGAGCCCAGGGCGAGCCCGAAGACGGCGAGCAGGAACGTACCGACGATGCGGGACGCGCTGTTGACCGGGGCACCCGCCTCCCGCTGCCCGCTGCGGATCGCCGTGACCAGCAGCCAGAACAGCACCGGCAGCAGAACCACACCCATGCCGGCCAGCGTCAGGCCGACGGGCGACCCCGCCCAGTCACCGGCGCGCGAGAGCAGCTCTCCGGGGCCGTGACTCTCGGGCCACTCGGCGAATTCCTCCCGTCCCGGCGAGAAGAAGCGCTGGTAGCCCCGCCCGTCCCAGCCGTGGACGAGGATGAGGAACATCCCGAGGTAGCCGGCACCGGTCTGCAGGAACGCCGCGTACACCCGCCCGCGGACGATGAGGCGGCGGGCCACTTCGTACCCCAGCAGCCCCTGACTGACGTTCGTCAGCGCGAACAGTGCCACCAGCCAGCCGGGCAACGCCCCGTGCCCGTCAGCGACTTGCATCGTCTCCCAGTCCGGGAAACTCCACAGCAGCCATATCCCGCTCGGTGCGAACAGCATGCCGCAGTAGAGGGCGGTGGCGAGCAGCCAGGGGCTCGGCCGCTGCGGACCGCTCCGTCCGGCCGGCCCGGTGGCGCCGGAGTTGCGGAGGTGAAAGGCCGCGGCGGTCCCGAAGCCCGCTCCGATCCCGTAGGCCCAGAAGACATCGACTTGCACCATGTGCTGAATCCCCTTTCGGAATGACACGTCATTCCGTTCGTTGGGCAAAGAAACGGGCCGGGGCTGTTTCACCCCGGCCCGGCGGGCTGCCGGCCTCAGTTGCCTCCGAGCCCGTCGAACATGAGCGCCTCAACCGTCCGGATCCAGGAGGTGCGCATCTCCTCGGCGTTGCGGACATGCAGCAGCTGGACACAGCCGGCCAGGATCATGCCGTTCACGGCCAGACCGACCACCTGCGGGTCCAGTTCCCGGCGCACAAAGCCTCTCGTCTGCCCGTTGCGGATGAACGCCGCCGTGTACGCACCGGCGTTCTCCACGGCAGCACCGAGGAGTCCCGGATCGGTACGGGCTATGGCCGCGGCGTCGTAGAACAGCACCCTGGCCAGATCGGGTTCTGCCGCGACAAGGTCGAAGAGCTTGTCACCGATGCGCCGCACCTGTTCCCGGTACTCCGCCAGCGTGCGGGCGGCTTGCGGCTCCTCGTCCGCGATCGCCTCCTGCATCTGCCCGAGCGCCCGGAGGACGAGACTGCGGGCGATGTCCTCCTTGTTCTTGAAGTAGCGGTAGAACGTGCCGTGTCCGGCACCCAGTTCGCGGGCGATGTCGGCGATCCCGGTCGCGTGGTACCCACGCTCCGCGATCACCTTGCCTGCGGCACGGAGGATGACCTCCCGCTTGTCGACCACTCCCTGAGCCACAGCGCCCACCTGGTCCCTCGCCCCTGATCCGACCGGAATGACGTGTCATTCTTCTGCGGGGCCCCGATGGTGTCAACCCGGTCGGCCGTACGTGCAGCGGCCCTCCGGCCGTGCCGTCGGTCCGCCGCTCGGGAATCCGGTCATCGAGGTGACGGCGGAGACGGGCATGCACCATCTGCCCACCGGCCACCGGCCGATGTTCTCCCGTCCCCCTGAACTCGCCGCCGTGCTGGGCGAGGTGGCGGGCTGCGGCCACCAGGACCTGGCCCCTCCGAGTCCCCCGGCCCCCGGGTCCGGTGCCCGGCACGGGGCGTGGGCTCATGCGGGTGCTCGTGCATGCGGGGACGCGGCGGCGTCCGGCCGCGCTTCCGTCGGCTGCGCCGGGGGCACCCCGGTACGTGGCACGCCTGCCGGGACGCCGACGGCGTCGGACACGGCCGCGTGCGCCGCCGCGGCGAGTGAACGCCGGTCGTGGCCGTGGGGCCACAGCGGCCGGCACGGACGGAGACGCAGCGAGAGCGCGCCGGTGGCGGCGACCCGGTGGAGGGACGACGCGAGGGTGTCTCCGCCGACGTAGGCCGCCGCAACGCTCCGCGTGCCGCCCTGTGCGTAGTCGACGGCGGTGGGCCGCACCGGCGCGGCCGCCCCCACTGCCGCCTGGAACGTCGCACGCCGGAACGGTCCTCCGGGCGCGGTGCACCATGTGGTCGCCTGGGGAAAGACCGCCACCGAGCCGCCGTCACGCAGGTACGCGGTCAACTCGTCCACGAAACGGGGCAGTTCGCGTGGGGCATCACGGTCGATGAAACGGCTTCCCGTCCTGCGGGCCAGCGGACCGACGACCGGCCAGCCTGCGACCTCCTGCTTGGCGATCAGCGGCACGGGCTCGAGCGCCAGCACTGCGACGACGTCGAGCCAGGACACGTGATTCGCGACGATCAACGTGCCGGTGGCCGTGCCCGGCACCCGCAGCGGCCCCGTCGCCTCCAGGCCGATTCCGAGTGCGGCGAGCACCGAGCGGGCCTGCCGCTGAAGCACGGCCGGCTCCGCGATGCGCGTCCCGGCTGCCAGCGCGCTGCCGAGAGTGGCGGCGAGCGACGCATACCGCCGCAGCACGGACGCTGCGGACACCGTGCCGGAGCGCGCCCCTGCCGGGTCGTTCCCCGTGGGCAGCGTGAGGCACCGCAGCGAGCAGGGGGAGGCGATTGCCCAGGGGTTCACCGGCTCCGGCCCAGGAAGTAGCGGCGGTAGCGGTCGTTCAACCGCTCCATGTCGAGCAGGACGAAGAAGTCGGCGACCCCGAAGTCCCTGTCGTGGGCGGGCGCTCCGCACACCCACGCGCCGAGCCGCAGATAGCCGCGCAGCAGCGCCGGCAGCGAGGAGTGGTCCGGCGCGGCCGTCAACTGCTGCCGCGGGGACCACGGGTCGTGCGGGTGCACCCGCAAGCCGTCCGGGGCGGCGTGCCTGGTGGTACCCAGCAACCAGGCGTCGGCGGCAGCCTGCCCGCCGTCGCCCAGCGGCACCGACCCGCAGCCGGCCAGATAGCGGTGTCCGGACAGCAGCATGTAGCGGGCGAGTCCGCCCCACATGGCGTTGATCACCGCACCCGAGCGGTGGTCGGGGTGCACGCAGGCCCGGCCGGCCTCCACCATCGCCGACGTGACGTCGACGGGAAGGGCGCGCAGGTCGAACTCGGCCTCGGAGTAGAGGCGTTCGGTCCGGCCGGGCGGCGTGAGACGGTACGTGCCGACGACTTCACCGCCGTCCTGCGAGGTGACGATGAGGTGATCCGCCGCTTCGTCGAACGGGTCCACGTCGTGCCCGGGCAGCGGCGAGCGCAGCCGTGCGCCGTTCTCCACGGCGAAGACCCGGTGGCGGAGTCGCTGGGCAGCGCGTATCTCCTCCGTCGATCCCGCGATGGAGGTGGTGTACGCCCCGGTGCCGGTCGTTACGCTGGGTGCGGTGGACATGGGTGATCTCCCTAGGTGGGCTGCTGCGGCACCCACGCGGACCGTTGCCAGCGATCTCCGCGAGGGTTCCTCCGTATGCAACCGGTTGCTCGTGTTCCGCACGGGGCCGCCGAGTTACCGCTCGGCGGCCCTTCCGCGTCGTGTGGGTGCCGAGCGCGTCCGGCCCTGAGGCCCCGGGGAGCAGGGTCTCGTGCGTCCTGCCCCGGGTCGCGGCCCCGCGCCCCCGGTGAACTGCCGGTTGCCGGGCGGGAGTCGGTGACCGGGGGGACGGGACGTGGCGCTCGTGACGGTGTTCGTCGCGTGCGGCCCGCAGGCTCGACTTCGTCCGCGGACGGTCGGGGTTCTTGGCGCCACCGCAGGTCCGCTCACGCCGGCGCCGCCTGTGCGCCCGCGTGCCGACCGGCGGCGGGGCGGCCACGGAAGTATCCGCGAGGCCGCGTGTGTGTTCGTGCGTGTGGTCGCTGCGTGTGGTGTGGTCGCCGAACCGATCTCAATGCTAAATGGTGTAGGTTTTAGCCTAGGCACTTCAGGCACATTGGGCGGAGAGAACATGGCACGCGCGGGACTGAACGCGGAACGGCTGGTCCGGGCGGGAGCGGAGATGGCGGACGAGGCCGGCTTCGACCACGTGACCGTCTCCGCACTCGCCAGGCGGTTCGACGTCAAGGCGGCGAGCCTGTACTCGCACGTGAAGAGCTCCGAGGACCTGAGAACCAGGATCGCCCTGCTCGCACTGGAGGAACTCGCCGACCGTGCGGCCGCAGCCCTGGCAGGCCGGGCCGGCAAGGACGCCCTGGCCGCCTTCGCGGACGCCTACCGCGACTACGCCCGGGAGCATCCCGGCCGCTATGCCGCCGCACAGCTGCGGCTCGACCCGGAGACGGCGGCGGCGAGCGCGGGGGTCAAGCACGCACAGATGACGCGGGCGATCCTGCGCGGCTACGACCTGAGCGAGCCGGACCAGACGCACGCCGTGCGGCTGCTGGGCAGCATCTTCCACGGCTACATCAGCCTGGAGTCGGCCGGAGGCTTCAGCCACACCCCCGTCGGCACACAGGAGACCTGGTCGTGGCTCCTGGACCGACTCGATGCACTGCTGCGGGGCGCGGCCTCGCCCTGAAGCCCCGCGCCGCAGCGCACGCCGTGATCTGTATGCGCGAGGCGGCCCGTCCCACGCCGGACCCCCGCCCGGTCCGGTCCCCCAGTCCCATCCAGACTTCCCAGCAACAGGCCGAGGCGATGAACTGCGAACACAACCCGACCACCGCAACCGTCACGACGCCGATAACCGCGGACCTGGTGCGCGGCGCGCTCGAACTGGAGCAGACCGCGCACGGCGTCCTGCCGCACAGGCTGCCCGCGCGTGCCCGCGCCCAGAGCACCGACGGACAGCTCGCCATGGCCGAGGCTCAGCCCTCGGGCGTGCGGCTGGTCTTCCGCACCCGCGCCACCACCGTCGAGCTGGACGCGCTGCCCACCAAGCGCGTCTACGCGGGCGCCCCGCCCCGCCCCGACGGCGTCTACGACCTGGTCGTCGACGGCCGCCTCGCGGGCCAGGCCAGCGTGGCCGGCGGCAACACCATGACGATCGACATGACCGCCGGAACCGCCGAGACGCGGCCGGGCACGCCCGGCACCGCCCGCTGGAGCGGCCTGCCCGGCGCCGAGAAGGACGTCGAGATCTGGCTGCCGCACAACGAGTCCGCCGAACTCCTCGCTCTGCGCACCGACGCCCCTGTCGAGCCGGTGCCCGGCACAGGCCGCAGAGTGTGGCTGCACCACGGCAGTTCGATCAGCCAGGGCTCCAACGCCGCGAACCCCACGGCCACCTGGCCCGCGCTCGCGGCCGCCCTCGGCGGAGTGGAACTGGTCAACCTCGGTCTGGGCGGAAGCGCCCTGCTGGACCCGTTCACCGCCCGCGCGCTGCGCGACACCCCGGCCGACCTGATCAGCGTCAAGATCGGCATCAACCTGGTCAACGCCGACCTGATGCGGCTGCGCGCCCTCACCTCCTCGGTCCACGGGTTCCTCGACACGGTCCGCGAGGGCCACCCCACCACGCCGCTGCTGGTGGTCTCCCCGATCCACTGCCCCATTCACGAGGACGTCCCCGGCCCCAGCGCCCCGGACCCGGCCTCGTTCGCCACCGGGCAGTTGCGTTTCCGGGCCACCGGCGACCCGGCGGAAGCGGCGAGCGGGAAGCTCACCCTCAAGGTCGTGCGGGAGGAGCTGGCACGGATCGTGGAGCAGCGGGCGGCGCAGGACGAGAACCTGCACCACCTCGACGGCCCGGACCTCTACGGTGAGGCGGACTTCGCCGAGCTGCCGCTGCCCGACGGACTGCACCCGGACGCCGCGACGCACCGCCGCATCGGCGAGCGCTTCGCCGGACTTGCGTTCAGCGCCAACGGCCCTTTCGCGGACCGCAGTTCCTGAAGACGGCGGTCGGATTCCCCGCCGTGCCCTGCGGCGGGCCGGCGGGCAGCTTCACCGCGGGCGGGTGCGCGCCCGATGCAGAGCGTTCGCGCCAGGCCGGAAAGAGGCGGCAGGAGGCGGCCAGGAACCAGGAATAATTGAAAACTGAACTTCATTGACCGGGGTGCACTGCTTCCCCTCACTCAGGAGGTCACCATGCCGGCCGTCACCGCGGACACCCTCACGCTGCCGCGCGTCCCCTCCCCCGCAGGTGCGGGCCTCCGGTGGCGAGAGGTCACCAAGACCGTGACCGCCCGCCGCCAGATGGAAGGGGAGGGTTTCGAGGTACGCAGGCCGTTCCCCGGAATGGATCTCGCGGTGGCCGACCCCTTCCTGCTTCTGGACCACCTCGGCGCGGTCGAGTACGGACCCGGCGAGGCCAAGGGCGCACCCTGGCACCCGCACCGCGGCTTCGAGACGGTCACCTACATGCTCGACGGCGCCTTCGAGCACACCGACTCCACCGGCGGCGGGGGCCTGATCACCGAGGGCGCCACCCAGTGGATGACCGCGGGGGCGGGCGTGCTGCACTCGGAGCTGCCCCCGCAGGACTTCGTCGCGAAGGGCGGCCTGTTCCACGGAATCCAGCTGTGGGTCAATCTGCCCAGGTCGCTGAAGTGGACGCCCGCCCAGTACCAGGACATCACCGCCGGGCAGACCGTCCTGCTCTCCAGCGACGACGGCGGGAGCCTGCTGCGTGTCATCGCGGGCGACCTCGCCGGACACCGCGGCCCCGGCATGACCAGGACCCCCATCACGTACGTCCACGCCACGGTCAGCCCGGGAGCGAAGCTGGGCGTGCCCTGGCCGCAGGAGTTCAACGCCCTGGTCTACGTGCTGGCCGGCCGTGGCACCGTCGGAACGGAGCGGCGGCCGCTGGAAGAGGGTCAGCTTGCCGTGCTCGGCCCCGGCGAGGCGCTCACTCTGCGGGCCTCCGAGGGCCAGGACTACAACGGCAGCCGTACGGGCTGGGAGGTGCTGCTCCTGGGCGGGCTGCCGATCCGCGAGCCGATCGCCCGCTACGGGCCGTTCGTGATGAACACCAAGGCGGAGATCCTCCAGGCGGTCGAGGACTTCCAGAACGGCCGCCTCGGCACCACCGCACCCCAGCCGGTGCCGCACCGCACCGCGACCGACGCCCCGCTGGACGAGGACGGGGACGGGGACGGGGACGGAGCCGTTGAGGCTGAGGTCCGCTGACCGTGCGGAACCGCTGCGGTGCCGGAATCGCGGCGCCGCGGCGGGCCTCAGGCCGGGAGGATCTCCTCAGGGCTCACGCCGTACGCATGGTGGTAGGAGGCGGCGAAATCGGCCGGATTGGCGAATCCCCAGCGCGCACCGACTGCCGCCACGGTTTCACCGTCCGGGGCGCCCGGTATGTCTGCGTGGACAGCGAGCAGGTCGAAATGCGCGCGCTCAAGGCGCACGCTGCGCACGCAGCCGAAGATGCTGCTCCTGTGATGGCGGGCGAAGGCGATCCGTAGTGAGCGGGGGGTGACCCGGGCCGCGGCGGCGATGTCGGCGAGGCTGATGTCGGTGTGCGCGTTCTCCTCGATGAAGGCCACGGCCCTCGAAACGGCAGCGGCCGTGGCGTCGCCGCCGTCCGCCGAAGTCGGCTCGGGGCCACCGGTGTTGGGAAAGGTCTCCAGTGCGGTCGTCGCGAGGCCGCGGGCCAGATTGCCGACCACGAGCGGTTCGCCCAGCACCTCGGGACGAGCGCTGAGGACCTGGCGTACGCAGCTGACCGCGTGGCGCCACCCGCCTGCGAGCTCCGTGGAGGCCGGCTGTGTGCCGGAGAAGCGGAGTGAGCTGTCCGGCTCGTCCTCGGGGAAACCCGCGGCCCGCATCAGCAGGGGCTGGTGCAGGACGACGGTCCCGGAGGCGAGGTTGTGCAGGGTGACACTGAAGGGCCGGTGCGGCGGCGAGATGACGGCGACGTCGCCGGGCCCCGTGTTCTCGCTGCTCTCCTCCCAGCGGTGGTCCACCCAGCCGGCGATCGGCTGGACGACCGTGAGGCTCCCGAGCGGTTCGATGTCGTACCCGGCTTCCATGGGCAGGCTGAGCTCGTCCACGCAGAAGTCGCCGAAGTCGTGACGCGCGTGCTTGACGGACTGGTCCCGTTCGCTTCCCCTCTTCAGGCGGAGGCTGGTGCGGTAGGTGCTGATGATGAAGGAGCGCCCGGCATCGAAGTCGGTGGTCTCGAACACCGTCCGTCTCAGCGCGTGGCGCTCGAGGTCCGGATCTCGTGTGACGGCATTCATCAGCTCTCTCGCAACGAGGGTCGGTCCCGCAGTGTGTGCACACCCCCTGCTTCGAACCCTACTCCTCACCCGCTTCCCGCTGAGAGGCCGCGGCGCCTGCCTCCCGGGACCTCCCGGGCAGCCACGTGACCGGCGAATACGGCTGTACGTCACCGGAATCACCGCTGCGTGCACGGGGCTGGACGTTGCCGGACCGCGCATGTGCACATGGCTCCGGGAAGGCGTGAGGCCCGGAGCGGGCGCCCTCATACGGCCACCGGTACCGCGTCGGTACCGCGTCAGGGAATCCGGTGTGCCGCGGCCGCCGTCAGAACTCGGAGTTGATGACCGCCTCCACCAGGACCTTTCCGTCAGTCGTCAGCCGTACCTCCTCGGCCTCGCGGTCCATCACGGCCAGGCCGCGCTCCTCCAGGGAACGGAACCGGCCGTGCCAGGGCTCCTCGAACAGGGAGGCCCCTGGAAAGCGCTGCCTGTGCAGCCGGTCACTGAGGGGGCTCAGCGTGGAGAGGGCCATCTTGACCGCCCTGGCCTCCTGCGCCTCCTCGCTGAAGCGGGTCACCGACCCCAGCGGGACCCGGCCCGCCTCGACCGCCTCGGAGTAGCGCTTCCAGTTCACGTCGGTGATCGCTTCCGAGGTGCGGCAGCTGGAGCTGCCGCCCAGGCCGATGGCGACCTCGGCCTCCTGCTTGTCCTGGTCGACCATGATGGCCTTCCACTTCTCCGGGCCCTTGCCGTTCTGCGCGAAGTACATGGTGGGCTGCTCGCGGTAGCCGCCGCTCTCGAGGCCCTCGGTGAGCAGCTCGCGCATCTGGTACTGCTCGCCGAGAGTCGGCCACCGGTGGCCGTTGTCGACCAACCTGGCGCGGTAGTCGGGCAGTTGCCAGGCGGCGGGCTGCACCCCGGCCACTCCGGTCCTGGTGTCGCTGTAGGACTTCAGATGGAGCTTCGTGCAGACGACCGCGGTCAGTTCGTTCTCGACGACGATGTCGAGGTCCCGGCGCACGCTGTCGACGGTCTGGTCGAGCAGCCCGTACATCAGGTCGATGCTGGTCCAGTCGAAGCCGGTGCGCTGGGCGTTGCGTATGAAGTCCACGCACATCTGCGCGGTGTGCTCCCGGCCGCACTGCTCCAGCACCGGGTCGTCGAAGGACTGCACGCCGCTGCTCAGTTTCGTGCAGCCGAGCCCGGCGAGCAGTTCCAGCTTCTCGGGTGTGAAGGTGCTGGGATCGCCCTCGAAGCGGATCGCCGTCTCCGGCGTGAAGTTGAAGTTCTCCTTGTAGAAGTCGAGCAGGGCGCGGATGGCGTCCGGCGGCAGCAGGGAGGGGGTGCCGCCGAAGACGTTGAACTCCCCGATCGGTGCCGACGCCAGGTTCGGCACCTCACGCAGCCACAGCCGCGCCTCACGGATGTTCCAGTCGACCCACTGCCGGGCCTTGCTGTCGGCGACCTCCGGCGCTCCCTTGACGAGCACCACGGGGTACTGGCAGAAGCGGCACCGGTAGGCGCAGGTGGGGATGTAGGACCACAGGTGGATCGGCGCCGTGCCGGCGAGCTGCTCGTCGAGGTCGGCGAGGAAGTCCGCCGGCGTGTGGTCCGGGAGGTTGCCGGGGAAGACGTGCGCGCCGAAGGGGTCCTCGGTCACGTACTCCAGCAGATGCCTGTTCTCGGGGGCGGCGAGCGTCTCCACCACCGACGGCACGGGGTGTCCCGGGTCGGTCTGCCGCAGCGAGGCGACGGAGTCCTCGTAGGTCTGCCTGTGTCCGATCTGCATCAGAAGACACCTCCGTTCCCGAAGTAGTTGTGCGCCTCGCCGGATTCGCGGTCCTCGCAGAAGTACTTCACGAACTCCGTGAACCGTTCCGGCGGTACGTCCCGGAAGCATTCCGGAAGCGGCGGCGGGTGGCCGATGTCCTCGCCGACGGTGGCGCGCAGCCGGGCGAAAATCTCGTCGGCGAACTCGAAGTACAGCCGGTAGGACGGCGTCTTGTACGAGTGGATGGGCGTGAAGTCGACGACCCGCATCTCGTCCTTGATCTCGGCGATGCGCCTCCCGAGCCGTTCGGCGAGCGACGGGCCGAAGAAGTCGATGACGGCGCGGTCGTCGAGGAGGGACGGAGTGAGCAGCACGGGCAGGACGGTGTTCTTCGGCGTGAAGTCCTTGATGGAGAACTCCCATGCCTGCTGGGCCTGTTCCTCCGTCAGGTCGGCGGCGGGAGCTCCGCCTTTGGCCCCCTCCGCGGGTTCCTGCACACGGATGTCGCGCATCACGATGATCCCGTCCGAACCGTAGGCGCGTCCGGTGATCACCTCGTCGATTGCGTGGTTGACCCGGCGGGGGTTGATCTCCACCCGTGAGGCCGGGACGTAGGTGATGTCCTCCCCCGAGCCGCGCACGAGAATCCCGAAGTCCCAGTCGTCCGAGAGGTGGTTGACGAACTTTCCGTTCTGGAGCTGGTAGAAGATCTCGACGCCTCCGACCTTCTCGTACGCGTCGCGGTCGACGGCGAAGCCCTTGCCGTCGGGGAACCCGCCGAAGAGGGCGAACGTCACGGCGCGGCAGCGCAGCGTGCGCTGGATGGCGTCCCACAGCCGGGGCCTCCCGGCGAAGTGCTCGGGCTCGTAGTAGTAGTCGCACACGCCGATGGCGGCCTTGCCCGAGTCCATCGCCGTCAGCAGCTCCCACAGCCACCGCGCGTCGACACGGCAGTCGGCGTCGGCGGAGACGAGGTAGAAGCGCTGCTCCCCGTCGGTCGCCTCGCGCCGGGCGCTGCGCCGCGACGCGAAGTCCATGCCGGTCCTGCGTGCGCAGGCGACGCCCTGTTCGGGCTCGGGAATGACGTGCAGGGCCAGTTCGGGATGCTCGGCGGCGAAGCGGCGTGCGATGCGCACCGTCTCGTCGGTGGAGTTGTTGTCCACCAGCACGACCTCGTACAGGGACTTGTCCAGCGGGCCGTGCGGACCGCGCTGCCCCCACAGGGAGTCGAGCACCGCCGGCAGGTTCTCCGCCTCGTTGTAGACGGGGAGTACGACGCTCATCCTGGTCCGCTCCCCCATGGGGGGCAGTGTGAGCTCACCGACGACTTCGCCGGCACGGTCAGCGCCGAAGTGCTGCTTGCCGAGCGTGTGGTTGAAGTCCGCCATCTCCTCGCGCTTCCTTTCGTCCAGGATCAGCTCGGCCACGCTGTCCACGAAGGCCGGCGTGGGCAGGTCGCCGTCGGTCAGCTCCATGACGGGCGCGCGGAACCCCTTGTCGCCGTACACCGTGTCGTAGAGCTGGTAGCGGGTGGTCAGAAACGGGACGCGCGACGCGATCGCCTCACCGATCGGGTTCCCGTAGCTCTCGTAGTCGTAGGAGGTCAGGAACGAGGCCAGATCGGCGTGCGCGAGCAGGTCGCGCACCGAGTAGCCGTCGGCGCGTGCCGCAGCGATGTCGGCCTCGTGGGGCGCGAGCGGTCCGCCGAAGACGACGCGGTCGCCGACGCCGAGCGAGTCGGCGAGGCGCACGAGCCGCGCGTGCTCTTCCGGGGACTCACCCGTGTCGCCCGCGATGAAGAGGTGGACGTCGGCGCGGTCCGCGAGCCGGGCCACCAGGTGCACGTCCCGGTCGATCCGCTTCTGCGGGATGATCCTGGTGAAGCGGGCGATCAGCGGCGCGTCCGCGGGAATCCCGAAGTCGCGGCGGAAGTCGGCCCGTCGGCCGTCCCGGGCTGCCTGCGTGTGGCCGGGCACGGCCGGGACGTGTGTGAAGGTGTTGGGCAGGACGTCGATGTTCTCCAGGCCCGGCACCCATTCGAGCGTTCTCCTGAGCGCCTCCTCGTGCAGCGCGATGTAGCGGATGTACGGCGAGTTCACGGGCGCGACGGTGCCGGGGTAGGGAAACGTGCCGTACTTGGCGATGCCTGGTTCGCTCTGCCACATCAGGTCGTGGTCACGCCACAGGACGAAACGGCCCAGCCTGTGGCGCAGCCCGTAGCGTTCGATGGCCGAGCGGAGCGCCATGGTGTACGTGATGTTCTCGGGCAGCGTCCCGTTCTCCACCAGCACGGCGGAGACGCCGAGGCCCTCCCAGGTCTCCACGATCCTCTCGCTGATCGCTTCGGCAGCGGCGTCCACCCGCGGCAGCAGATGTTCGCCGGCGTTTTCCTGGACGCGCTCGCGCAGAACGTCGGAGACGAACTGCTGGTCGTAACCGGGGATTTCCCGGAGACCTTCGATCCGGTCGAGGCGTATCCAGTGCGGAAGCTGCGCCGCTTCGTCTCTGTAGGGCCGGAAGAACGCGTTCTTGTCCGCTTTGATGTCGTAACCGAGATCGAGATGCACCCGGTAGCCCTGTTCCCGGAAGTGCCGCGCGGTCTTGACGAATTCCACCACCACGCCGGAGATCGGAGTGGCGTCGAACGATATTCCCCACAACACGGTCATGGACTCGCGTACTCCTGCCGTTGTGTGCCGCTCTGCCCGGGTACGCCGCAACTGCCTGGGAACTCACGGCGGAATGCGCGCCCCGACGGGCAACTACCCTTCGCGGGAGCGGGAGAAGACCAGGATTCGATCGTTTTCCAGGCGTTGGAACGCGGATGCCAATAACCTGACCGCCCGCCGCCTGAAGACTCGTCACCGACGGAGGAGGAATCGCGTGGTCTCCCACCGCGCCGCTGTGGCTGTGGTGTTCGTCGTCAACGGCGGCCTCTACGGCGCCTGGGCAGCCCGCGTCCCGGCCCTCGCCGCTCAGGTGGACGCGCAGCCCGGCGGCCTCGGCCTCGCGCTCCTCGGCCCCGGCATCGCCATGATCGTCACCGCGCCGCTCGCGGCGCGCGCCTGCGCCGCCCGGGGCGCACGGTTCGTCATCGCGGCGGCGCTGACGTCTGCCTGTCTGGTGCTGCCGCTGGTGGGCATGACCGGATCGCCGCTCACGCTCGGCCTGGCGCTGGCCGCCCTCGGCGGCCTGATGGGCACCGTCGACGTGGCGATGAACGTCGCCGCCGTCGCCGTCGTCCGGGAGACGGACCGGGCGCTGATGCCGTTCTTCCACGCGGGGTTCAGCGCGGGCGGACTCCTCGGGTCCCTGAGCGCCGCGCTCGCCGCCGCGCTGACGGTGCCGCCCGTCTGGCACTTCTGCGTGGTGGCCGCCGTGGGTCTGCCGGTGCTGCTCGTCACCGGGCGCGCGCTGCCAGGCGAACGGCCGGAGCCGCATCAGCGGACCGGGGGCAGCTTCCGCGGCGTCGTCGTCCGCGGGCGGCTGTGGCTGCTCGCCGCCGTGGCGCTGTGCGCAGCTGTGGCCGAAGGCGTGTGCGCCGAGTGGTCCGCGCTCTTCCTGGTGCGCGAGCGTGCCGTCACGGAATCCGTCGCGGCGACGGCCTTCTCGGTGTTCTCCGTGACGATGGCCGCGACCAGGCTCGTCGGGGAACGCGTGGAGAAGCGGTTCGGACCGCACCGCGTGCTCGCGGGCAGCGGACTCGTCGCGGCCTTCGGACTGACGGCCGGGGCGGTGGTCCCCGCCGGTGCCGTGGCCTACGCCGGGTTCGCGCTCGCAGGCGCGGGCCTGGCGTTCTGCTTCCCCACGGCGATGGCGCTCGCAGGTGAGGCGGGCCGCCGCGAGGACGGCAGCGGCGGCGAGCGTGAGCTGGGCTTCGTCACGACGATCGCCTATGCGGGACTGCTCGGCGGGCCCCCGCTGGTCGGCGGCATCGCCTCACTGACGGATCTCACCGTCTCGATGGGACTCGTGGGCCTGCTGGCCGCACTGATCACGCCGGCGGCCCTCGCGGCGCGGGAGCGGGGAGGCCCGCGTTCCGGAGGTCCGGAGCGAACGGCACCGCAACTGCAGAAGGCGACCCGGGGCGGCGACGGGCCGGCTTGACCCCCGTCGCCCGCCGGCTCCGGCGCGGCCGCGCGAGCAGGGCTCTCCGCGTTGCGGGCGCAGCCCGTCACCCGCCGGCTCCGGCGCGGCCGCCGTCGCCGTGGACCCGGGGCGCGCACATGGACGACCCGGGGCCTTGCCACGAGCGTCAGCCGGTTCCGGACTCCGTGCCGCACGCTCTCAGATCGGGCTCCACTTCTGGCTGTCGTCGCCCGAGCAGTCCCACAGCTGGAGGTGCTGGCCGCTGCGGACGTCTCCGTCCCGCACCGCCACGCACTTGTCCGCCTGCGGGTTGACCAGATCGCTGCCCTCGCTGAGACGGAACTGCTGCGCCGGATTCCCACTGCAGTGGGCGAGTTGGATCACGGTTCCGTTCTCGGACGACCCGTTGGCGACGTCCATGCACAGACCCAGGGCCCGCACCGAGCCGTCGTCCGCGAACCTCCACCGCATCGAGGGAGCGCCCGAGCAGGTGCGGATCTCCAGGAACATGCCGTCGCGGGCCTGGCCGTCGGGGACGTTGATGCACTGGTCCGAGTTGTGGTTCCGGATCTGCACCGTCCCGCCGGAGCCGTTGCCGCCTCCGGAACCGCCGGGCGGTCCGTCCCCGCCGGGCGGGGGCTTGCCGTCACCTTCCCGGGGCGGCCGGTCCTTGTCCCCGTCACCGGGGGAGCCGTCGTGCGAACCGCCGCCCGGGGACTTGCTCCTGCCCGGCTTGCCGTCCTTGTCGCTGCCCGGCGTCGACTCCTCCGGGGACGGGGCGTAGCCGGGCGCGTCGTTCTCCTGCCCGCCCTGCCACTCGGGGGCGGCTCCGGGGCCCGAGCCGGATATCTCGCCGCGGTCGTCGCCGCCGTAGAGGAGATACCCGCCGGTCGACAGCCCGACGAGGGCCAGGGCGGCGACGGCGGCGAGCACGGCCGCCCGTACCCGGCCGCCCGGCCGGGTCGCAGGTGCCGGGCTGCGCGAACCCGCGGGCACGATCGTGGGGTTGACCGTGGTGACGACACGGCTGACTTCGTCCTCGTCGTTCTCCGCCGCCGTCGTCGAGGTCCGCTCCTCCCCGTTCTCCGCACGCTGCTGGTCTTCCTGATCCTGCAATGCGGCAGACATGCCCTTCGAGCCGGACGCAGGGCGGGCGGTCTCCTCGGGGCCGAAGTCGTCCTGCTGCCGTTCGTCACGGGAACCGGTCATCGCGTCCTCTCGGTCGGGTCCGGGCTGAAAGGAAGGAGTGGCCGTGCTCTTTCCGAATCCGGCAGCCCGCCCGCACATTTCGGGACGCGACGGTCGCGGCGGCCGGGACACCGGAGCATCACGTTCGCTCCGCGCACACGGATATTCCGTACACCGCCGGCGCACGGAAGGCCGGGACTCAGTTCGTGACGTCCCCGGGGATGTGCGGCCGCAGGGCGCGGGTTGCCCGCCCGCATCCAGTCAACAGGGAATCGGCGGGCGCGTGAAAGCTCTTCACGGAAGAAACCGTCCCGAACGCGAGGGGACGGTCCGGCGAATTCCCGCGAATTCCCGGACGGTGAACTCGCTTTTCGCATCGAGGCTTTGTACGGCATGTCCTTCCATGTCCGCGCGAGCAGCCTTGTGTTGCGGGTGGCCGCGGCCGCCCGCGAGTCGCGGCCCACTCCCGCACCCGCACCCCGCGCCGGCACCGGCACCGGCACCGGCGGAAGCGTCCCCTCCGGCCCGGCCGCGTCACTAAAGACCGCCCGGCAGCGGTGCTTTCCGGCCGAGATGGGACGACCGGCAAGCACCCGGGGCGACATCTCCGCAGCTCAGGAACAAGTTTCCGGTTGAACGACAACCGATTTGCCCTACATGACGGACACAGGCGGGAGTCCCGGATATTCGCGTCGACCTGGACCTATGCCGCTCCGGTCACACTCCGCAGCTCATCGGTCGACTGAAAGTGATCGACCGATGTGCATTCTCGCCCGGCTTGCGTCAGAGTCCTGTCCGTCCGATATACGGGATCTCAACACGAGGAGTGTTCGATATGCGGTTCAGCGTCAAGGTTCTGGGGACGGCGGCGGCGGTCGCGGCTGGTTGCCTCGCAGGCCTCGGAGGCGGTGTCGCGCACGCGGACTCCGTCGGCGCGGACAGCGTCTACGCACCGTCGGCGCTCGTCCTGACCATCGGCAAGGGCCCGGACGCGGCGAACGCCGCCGTCCAGCGTGCCGTGGTGCTGAACTGCGCTCCGAAGCCCGGCGGCAGCCACCCCGTGGCCGCCCGGGCCTGCGCCGACGTGAACGCCGTGGGCGGCCGGTTCCAGGAGCTCGTGGCGTCGGGTACTCCCGGGATGTGCACGAGGATCTGGGACCCGGTCGTCGTCACCGCGGACGGCGTGTGGAAGGGACAGCGGGTGGCCTGGCAGCACACCTTCGCCAACTCGTGCACGCAGAAGGCGGGCGGGAGCCTCTTCGACTTCTGATCCGCGAAACCGGGGATCGGGCCGGGCGGATCCGATGGCGGCCGCCGCCGTCTGATCGGACCTCAGCTGCGGTGCGGTGAAAGGGAGTTCACCCTTGCGGTCACCCTCGCACCGCCAGGCCTGCCGGGGCCCGGCCACGGGCCCCGGCCGGAGTGCGGTCCGTGCCCGGTCCGCGGGGCCGGGCCGGGCCGGGTTCAGGCAGCGGGCTTGAGGGCGACGCCGGCCCAGATGGGGATGGTGGTCCCGTTCAGCACGCCCCGGTCGCCGGCTTCGATCCGGACCGGGCCGGGACGCCAGTGCTGCGGGGCGCTCAGGCCGGGGTCGACGAACTCCAGGCCGTCGAAGAAGCGCTCGGCCTCTTCCTTCGTGCGGGTGCGGACCGAGGACCCGGTGCCCTTGAAGTCCTCCTCTATCCTTCCGGCCCGCTCGTCGAAGTCCTTGGTGACGTGCGTGATCACCAGCGCGCTTCCCTCGGGCACCGCATCGAGCAGCGTGCGCACCATGCCGTACGCGTCGTAGCCGTCGGGCAGCCAGTGCAGCAGCAGGCCCAGCGTGATCGCGACGGGCTGCTGCAGATCGAGGGTGCCGTGCAGTTCCGGTGACGCGAGGATGCGCTCCGGTTCGGTCGCGTCGGCCTGGAGACAGGCGGTGGCGCCTTCCGGCGAACTGCTGTGCAGGGCACGGCAGTGGGTCAGCACGATCGGGTCGTTGTCCGCGTAGACGACGCGCGCCGAAGGGTCGAGGGACTGGGCGACCTCGTGCAGGTTGGGCGAGGTGGGGATTCCGGTGCCGATGTCCAGGAACTGGCGGATGCCCTCCTCCCGGACGAGGTGACGCGCCGCCCGGTGTATGAACGCCCGGTTCTCCTTGGCGCTCGCCACCGCCGAGGGGATGCTCTCGAGGATCTTCTCCGCCTGCTCACGGTCCGCCGCGTAGTTGGTCTTGCCTCCGAGGAGATAGTCGTAGACACGCGCGCCGTGCGGCCGGTCCACCTGCAGATCCACCGGAGGCTGCGGCTCCGTGTGCATCCACGGGGGCGTCTCTTCCATCGCGGCTCCTCGGTCACGCTCTGTGGTGCGTCCAACTCCCCGTGATACTAGTCACGTCGGGCCCCCGCGTGGGCGCCTCACGGAGAGGGGGAAGAGTCGCCCCGAGCGGGTGCCCAGGGTGTGCGCACGCGGTGGCGGCCGTGCCGGCCACAACCGCCGGGCGCCCGCTGCCCCGCCGGCGTGATCAGCGACACTGTTCGCCGTGCCGCCCGGCCGGGTAGGCACCCGTCGGCCTTCCCCCGTTCGTTCCGGCTGACCCGGCACGGAGAGAGATCCCAGTGACCACCCCTCGCCGGCTGCCCCCGCCACGGCGCGAGTTCACCGCTCCGAGGCACGTCTGGTATGCGGCCTTCGGCTCCAACATGCACCTCACCCGGCTCGGTTGCTACCTGCGCGGCGGCAGACCCGAGGGTGGACTCCGGGCGCAGCCCGGCTGCCGTGACCCGCGGCCCCCGGAGCGCGCGTTGCCCGTCATGCTTCCGGGCGAGCTGTACTTCGCGCTCGAGTCGCCGGTGTGGACGGGGGGTTCGGCGTTCTACGACCCCGCCGGCGAGGGACGCACCGCCGCCCGTGCCTGGCTCGTCACGGCCGGGCAGTTCTCCGACATCGCGGCGCAGGAGATGCGCCGCGAGCCCGGCACGGACCTGGATCTGCGGGAGGTCCTCTCCTGCGGCAGGGACGAGATGGGCCCGGGGCGGTACGAGACGCTGGTGTGTGCGGGCGTCATCGACGACCGTCCCGTTCTGACGTTCACCGCCCCCTGGCGACGCGAGAGCGTCGAGGGGAATCCGCCGGCCGGTGCCTATCTCCGGCATCTGGCGTCCGGACTGGCCGAGTCGCACGGCTGGTCGTCCGACCGCATCGCCGGATACCTCGCCACGCGCCGGGGGGCGGAGGGGCACTGGAGCCGGGAGGCTGTCGCCCGGCTCCTGGACTCGGCGCCGGACGACGTCGTACGGAGCTGACCGCCTGCCTCGGGAGACCGGCCGCGGTCGTCGACGGGCGATGGCGATGCTTCCCGGACGAGCGTGGACCTGCGGCGGACGGGTGCTCCGCCGGGCGGGACCGCAATCGCCACGAAAACTGCCGGGAACTGCCGCAAACCGGCCGGAAGTTGAGGGGCCCGGATCATGGCGCATACGTTCCGGTGACCGATGGGCGGCTGCGCCTCGCCGCCGCTGCTGCCGACTGGCCGGTTCTTGTCGCAGCGTGCCCGTTGTCCGCGCAGCCTCGCCGGGCATTTCTTTTCCGTCCCGGGGAGAACGCGTTCATGGTTTTGCGGCAGTCAAAGTTTCAGCGGGTCCTGCGATTCGCAATGCCATTGCTCGGTTCGCGGGTCACCGGTGCGGGGCGGAACGCCTGCACGCACCGACGTCGCGGGGCGTTGTCATCGCGGTGACGGCGAGCGGTCCGCGCACGGGCCCCGCAGTCACCGCAAGGCCGCCCGGAACGGGATCCCATGAAGCCACGCGCTCCGACGGCCGGGCCATGCCCCGTCACCTGCTGCGGAGTTGACGGCACCAGGCCACGGCCCCCCGTTGCGGGCTTGCGCCGTGCAGCCCCGGAGCGGACGGCTGCGCACCCGGGACGCGCTCCCCCGAGGCACGCTCCACGGTCGGGAAGAGGCCGGCTGTCGGGTGATGCGAAGGGTGCGACGCGGCCAGCAATTCACTGCCGCCCCATGGCAATTGAGACATGAGGCGGCAGCCGGGCACATGCGGTGAGGTGTGTGACGGAATCAGCCGAGCAGACCGTCGAGGTGGGGCAGGCTGTGGTCGAGGCGCTTCCGCTTGGCCAGCAGATAGCGGTGGTTTTCCTTGTTCGGCGGAATAAGCAGGGGTATGCGCTCGGCGATTGTTATGCCGTTTGCCTCGAGGGCGTCCCGCTTTCTGGGATTGTTCGACAGGAGACGTACGGACTCCACGCCCAGATCGTTGAGGATTTCGACGGCGATTGTGTAATCGCGGTCATCGACCGGAAGACCGAGGGCGAGATTGGCTTCGACCGTGTCGAGCCCCTCGGCCTGCTGAAGGTGCATGGCTTTCAGCTTCGCCAGCAGACCGATTCCCCGGCCCTCGTGGCCCTGGATGTAGACGAGGATGCCGGAACCGTCCGCGACCATCATCCGCATCGCCGTGCCCAGCTGGTCTCCGCACTCGCAGTGGTTCGACCCGAACACCTCGCCGGTCAGGCACTCCGAATGCACGCGGGTGAGTGCGCCGTGCGGCGCAATGTCGCCGTGCACGAGCGCGACTTGCTCCTGGTTGGTACGGCGGTCCATGTATCCGATGGCTCGGAATTCTCCATGGACCGTCGGCAGCCGGGCCTCCACCACCCTCTCGACAGCGGCGGTTTGCCGCGGGGAGCCGTTCACGGAGAGTTCCTGGTACGCCATGCGCCGAGCATACCCGCCGTTCACCTGCCCATCGGTTTTTTTAGAAGAATCCACAACCGGGTTGCGTGCAGGTGGAATTGATTGCAGAGAGCCGAGGGGAGTGTGTGCCTTACCGGGCATTTCGCCTTCCATCGCGCCGGATCAGCCTCCGTTCCCGCCAGTCGCGGGAGAGCCTCCGCCCCGCGGTGCCACGGCGAGTTCGAGGGCGCCTTCGGCGATGACGGGCAGCGTGCGCACATGCCACAGCCAGGCGATGTCCCGCCCGAAGGACCACACCAGAGCCGACAGCGCGCCGCCTGCCACGAATACCGCAACCGGTCCGGGCACCAGTCCGGATCCGGCCACAACCAGTGCGATGCCCTGGAGTGCTGCGACCGTTTTGCGGGCCCGGCTCGGCGGCAACGGACCGCGCAGCCACGGCAGTACCCGCTGTGCGGCGAGGAAGGCGTACCGGATGGCACCGATGGCCAGCACCCACATGCCCACGAACAGGCCGACGTAGACGCTGAGTACGAGTATCAGGAACGCGTCGACCTCCATGTCGAAGCGCGCTCCGAGCGGGGAGGCCGTCCCCGTGCGCCGGGCCACCTGCCCGTCCACCGCGTCGAGTACGAGCGCCGCACTGGCGATAACCGCGACGACCACCATGGAGGCCTCGCGTCCCTGGTCCGCCACGAGCGCGGCAGTCCCTCCGGCCAGGGCCGCCCTGCTCAGCGTCACCAGGTCCGCCGGCCCCAGCGAATCCTTTCCCGAACGCAGCAGGATGAAGCAGACGGTCGCGCCGCACGCCGTTCCGACGACCCAGCCCACCGGGCCGAGTCCGCTCACGCCCCACAGCACTCCCAGGAGCACCAACTGCCCGGCCATTCCGATCGAAATCTGCAATTTCAGCTGGTCAGTGGCCCGGTCGTCCTGCCTGTGCTGGTTGCCCATCACGCCTCCAGGAGCATATGGCGGAGTCGAAGGGGGCTGATTATGGTACGAGTGGCCTCTGAGATGTGAAGGCTTAGCAGTTGTCGCCATACCCGGAGGACACACAGATGGAGCGCACCGCCCACGCGTACTGGCTGCGCTCCCCTGGTTCGGGTGAGATCCGTACCGTGACCCTGGACCCGCCCGGGCCCGCCGAAGTCCTCGTCCGCACGCTCTATTCGGGCGTCAGCCGCGGAACGGAGACCCTCGTCTTCGACGGCCGGGTGCCGGAGAGCCAGTACGGGGTGATGCGGGCGCCCTTCCAGGAGGGCGAGTTCCCCGGGCCGGTGAAGTACGGGTACCTCAACGTCGGCGTCGTCGAAGAGTGCGGAGCGGACGCGGACCCCGGGTTGGCGGGCCGCACGGTCTTCTGCCTCTACCCCCACCAGACGCGGTACGTGGTACCGGCGGACGCCGTGACGCCCGTACCGGAGCCGGTGCCCGCGAGACGTGCGGTGCTCGCCGGAACCGTGGAGACGGCGGTGAACGCCGTGTGGGACGCCGCTCCTTCGCTGGGCGACCGGATCGCCGTCGTCGGTGCGGGAATGGTGGGCTCCTGCGTGGCCTCCGTCATCTCCCGGTTCCCCGCCGCACGCGTGGAGCTGATCGACGCCGATCCCGGACGGGAAGCCGTCGCCGAAGCGCTCGGCGTCCCCTTCGCCCTGCCCGCGGAAGCCACCGGGGAGTGCGACATCGTCGTGCACGCCAGCGCAACCCAGGAGGGGCTGACCCGGTCCCTCGAACTGCTCGCACCGGACGGGGAGATCATCGAACTCAGCTGGTACGGCGACCGCCGCATCAGCATCCCGCTGGGAGAGGCCTTCCACTCGCGCCGGCTCGCGCTGCGCAGCAGCCAGGTGGGCGCGCTGCCGCCGGCGCGCCGCGCCCGCCGCACGTTCGCCGACCGGATGGCACTCGCGCTGGATCTCCTCGCCGATCCCGCGCTGGAGGCGCTTGTCACCGGCGAATCCCGGTTCGCCGAACTGCCCGAGGTGATGCCGCGCATCGCGGACGGGCGGCTGCCGACCCTGTGCCACCTCATCACCTACGACGGCACCGACTCCGGCCGGACGCGGGCCGGCTGAACTCAATCCGCGGACCGGACACCAGGAACCGCCCGTACACGCACGTACGGGGACGCACAGGCACGTACAGGAAAGTGAGCCGATGTACAGCATCACCGTTCGTGACCACATGATGATCGCCCACAGCTTCCGTGGTGACGTCTTCGGCCCGGCACAGCGCCTGCACGGTGCCACGTTCGTCGTCGACGCCACGTTCCGGCGCTCCGAACTCGACTCCGACGGCATCGTCGTGGACATCGGCGCGGCCACGCAGGAACTCGGCTCCGTCCTCGCGGACCTCAACTACCGCAACCTCGACGAGGAACCCGACTTCGCCGGCGTCAACACCTCGACGGAGATGCTGGCCAGGGTCGTCGCCGACCGGATCGCCGGGAGGATCGAGGCGGGGGCGCTGGGTGAGGGCGCCCGCGGCCTGGAGGGGCTCGTCGTGACGCTGCACGAGTCGCATGTCGCGTGGGCGAGCTACGAGCGTTCGCTTTGAGCGCCGAGGGCGGCCCGTCCGCACGGCCCGTCCATGTGGTGATGCCCGGGGACGTCGGCGATCCGCGGTCCGTCAGCGGCGGCAACAACTACGACCTGCGCATCTGCCGGGAGCTGGTGGCGGCGGGAACGCCCGTGCACCAGCGGGTCGTCGGGGGGACGTGGCCGCGGCCCGGCAGGGCGGCGCGTGACGAACTCGGCGCTCTGCTGGCGGAGTTGCCCGACGGGGCGGTCGCACTGATCGACGGGCTGGTCGCCTGCGGCGTCCCCGACGTGGTCGTGCCGCATGCGGGCAGGCTGCGCCTTGCGGTGCTGGTGCACCTGCCACTCGCGGACGAGACGGGCCTCGGCCCCTCGGAGGCGGCGGAACTCGAGCACCTGGAGCGGCGGACCCTGCACGCCGCGGCCGCCGTCGTCGTGACCAGCGACTGGGCGGCGCGCGAGGTCGCCGCCCGGCACGGGCTGGAGGCGGCACGCGTCCACTCCGTACTGCCCGGCACCGACCCGGCACCGCTCGCGCGCGGCACGGACGGCGCCCCGCGGCTGCTGTGCGTCGCGGCACTCACGCCGCGCAAGGGCCAGGATCTGCTGGTCGACGCGCTCGGGGGCGTCCGCGGCCTTCCCTGGACCTGCGAGCTGACCGGCCCGCTGGACCGCGCCCCCGGGTTCGTCGCGGAGGTTCGCCGCCGCATCGCCGCCAACCGGCTGACGGGGCGGGTGCAGCTGACAGGTCCGCGGCAGGGCGGTGAACTCGCCGCCGCCTACGACTCCGCGGACCTCTTCGTGCTCGCGTCCCACACGGAGACCTACGGCATGGTGCTCACCGAGGCGCTGGCCCGTGGCATCCCGGTGCTCGCCACCGAGGCGGGTGCTGTTCCCCTCACCGTCGGCACCGCACCCGACGGGAGCGTTCCCGGCATTCTGGTCCCCCCGCGCGATTCCGCAGCTCTAACCGCTGCACTCCGTGGATGGCTGGAAGATCCAGGAATTCGTTCGCATCTGACAACATCCGCCCGCGGGCGACGCGCCAAGCTGCAAGGTTGGGCCGAAAGCTCTCGTCAGCTGGCCAGGGTGCTGGAGCGCCTTCGGCTCGAATAACGGAGTGGCGCTTGAACACTGTCGGCTCGCCCCGCTACGCCCCCGAGTGGCTCGCGCTGCGCGAGGGCGCGGACACCCGCGCCCGCTCCGAGCAACTCCTCGGTCCCCTGCGCGACTTCCTCGCGCAGACCACCGCGCCGGGCGGTCTGCTGACAGTCCACGACCTGGGGTGCGGCACGGGTTCGATGGGCCGCTGGCTCGCCTCCCGGCTGAACGGGCCGCAGCGCTGGTTCATGCACGACCGCGACCCGGCCCTGCTGGAGAACATCGCCGCGCGGATGCCTCGGGAGGCCGCGGACGGCAGCCCGCTCGAAGTGGTGCCGCAGCAGCGGGACATCACACGGCTCACCGGCGACGACCTGGCCGGCACCTCGCTGGTGACGGCTTCGGCCCTGCTGGACCTGCTGACCGCCGACGAACTGGAGTCGCTGGCGGCGAGCTGCGCATCGGCCGGCTGCGCGGTGCTGCTGGCCCTGTCCGTGGAAGGGCACGTGGAGATCGAGCCGTCCGATCCCCTGGACAAGGAGTTCGCCGCGGCCTTCGACGCCCATCAGCGCCGCACCGACGGCGGGCGCCGGCTGCTCGGACCGGACGCCGTCGAAGCGGCGACGGCCGCCTTCGAGCGCAACGGCGCCACCGTGCTCACGCACTCCAGCCCGTGGCGGCTCGGCCCCGACGACAGCGGGCTGACCGCGCAGTGGCTGCTGGGCTGGGTCGCGGCGGCGTGCGCGCAGGAACCGTCGCTGGAGGCCTCCAGCGAGGAGTACATGCGGCGCAGACTCGACGCGTGCGAGGCGGGTGCGCTGCGGGCCGTGGTCCACCACAGTGATCTGCTGGCGCTGCCCGCGAACCCGGCCGGGACCGCCGCGACATGAAGGGCACTCTCTGGCGCCGTCTGCGCGCCCCCGTAGCACTGATCATCCTCGGTGTGGTCGTCCACCGCCTGGGAACCTCCGCGCTGCTGGAGGCCCTTGACCGCATCGACGCACAGGCCGTCCTGATCACCTTCGTCCTCAGCGTCCCCGCGACCGTCTTCAGCGCGTGGCGGTGGCGCCTCGTGGCGGGCCGCCTCGGGATCAGCCTGCCGCTGCGCACTGCCGTGGCCGACTACTACCAGGCGCTGTTCCTCAACGCGACGCTGCCCTCGGGCGTACTGGGCGATGTGCACCGCGCCGTCCGCAACGGCCGCGAGGCCGGCGACGTCGGGCGGGGCGTGCGCGCGGTGATACTGGAGCGCACAGCGGGACAGGCCGTCATCGTGGCGGCGGGGGTCGTGGTGCTGGTGGCGGCGACCCCGCCCCTTCCGGTGCTGGACGCCCTCGAACTGCCGCTCGCCACGGCCGCTCTCGCGGTGGGCGTGGTGGCGGCCGTCGGCGGGGCGTTCCTCGCGGGACGGGGCGGGCGCGCCGCGAAGTGGCGGCGCGACCTCGGGGTCTTCCTCGCCGACGCGAGGACGGCGCTGTTCGCCCGCGCGAGCTGGCCGGGCGTGCTGGCCCTGTCCGTCCTCGCCCTGGCCGGGCACCTGGGGCTCTTCCTCGCCTCGGCGCGGGTGGCCGGGTCCTCCGCGCCGCTCACCGCTCTGGTGACGCCGCTGCTGATGGCACTGCTGGTGATGGCACTGCCCGTCAACGTCGGCGGGTGGGGCCCCCGCGAAGGCATGTGTGCGCTGGCGTTCGGCGCGGCAGGCCTGGGCGCGGCCCAGGGCCTGGCCTCGGCGGTGGTGTACGGGGCGCTGGCGCTGCTGTCCAGCCTGCCGGGGGCCGGCGTGCTGGCCTGCCGCCTCGTCGCGGCCCGGCGTTCACGCCGTGCCGTCGAGGAGGTCCAGGAGGTCGAGTTCGAAGAGCATGTCCGCGCCGAGGGGGAAGGCACGGGTCCGGGGCCGCAGGGCCTCCCCCATCCGTACGGGCCCTGGGAAGCGGAGCCCGGGTACGCCGTCTCCGAGGAGAACCGGCGCGACCGTGACGTACAGCCGGTGCAGCACTTCCGCCCGGAGGAACCCGGACACCGTCGCGCCGCCACCCTCGACAAGTATCCGGCCAAGGCCGCGGCGGGCAAGGGTCTCCAGTACTAGCCGCGGCTCGAACCCCGCCTCGCCGCAAGGGAGTTCGAGGACCTCCTCGTCCCCCCGCCCGGCCGCGGCGGAGCCGGCGCCCGCGCCGACGAGCCGCAGCGTCCGCGCCTGTCCGTCGGTGAAGACCCGCGCCCCCGGGCTCTCCTGGCCCGCTCTGCCGCGCGGGTCGAGGACCACGCGCACGGGGTTGGCGCCGGCGCAGGCACGCACCGTCAGCTGCGGGTCGTCGGCGATCGTGGTCCCCGCCCCGACGAGGACCGCGTCGCACAGGGCCCGCAGCCGGTGCAGATGGAGACGGTCCTCCTCCCCGGTGACGTAGTTCGAGTGGCCGGTGCGTGTGGCGATGAAGCCGTCGACGCTCTGGCCGAGCTGGGCGAAGGCGAAGGCCGAACCGCCCAGGCAGAGCGGCGTGTAGAGCGATGCGAGGGTGCCGGCCTCGCACGAGGCGGGCAGGCGCCAGCGCCATGCTCCGTCGTCGCTCCGCAGGAGCCCCGCCCGCTCGGCCTCCCGGGCCGTGCGTACGGCCAGCAGCTTCTTCCATGCCTCTTCGGCTCCCAGCACGGCACCGCCGTCGCCGCCGTCGCGGGACATGTGCGCCTGGGACCGGGCCCGCGCGGGCCGGTCCGCCGCCGTCACCGCGACTCCAGGACGCGCAGATGACCGGCGAAGGCGGCGGTGAGTGCCGTGAGCACCGCGTCGCCCTTGCGTTCCGTGGCGAGGGAGGGCCTGCCGACCACGCCGGAGGCGGTGTAGGGGCCGAGCCCGAGTGTGTGCAGGTGCCTGCGGTCGTCGCTGATCAGGTCCGCCTTCTCGTATCCCTCGCGCACGCAGTCGGGCCGGGTGTGCAGCAGGATCGACGTCTCCAGTTCACCGGCGTGCATGTCGCTGCGCGCGGGGGTCTCGATGCCGGCCTCGGCGGAGGCCTCCTCCCAGTCCGCGGCGACGGGGAAGAGCGCCATGCGGTGCCCCTCGGCGGTGGCCTCCTGAACGATGTTGCGCAGCACGTAGTTGCCGCCGTGGCCGTTCACCAGCACCAGGCCGGGCACGCCCGAGCGCCGCAGCGAATGCGCGATGTCGCGTACGACGGCGCCGAGGGTGCCGGCCGTGATGCTGACGGTGCCCGGCCAGCTCGAGTGCTCCTGCGAGCAGGAGACCGTCAGCGGCGGAAGCGGCTGCACCGGGTATGCGGCGGCGACGCGTTCGGCCACGGAGCAGGCGATGAGCGTGTCCGTCGACAGGGGCAGATACGGCCCGTGCTGTTCATGGCTGCCGACGGGCAGAACAGCCACCGTGGCCTTGCGGTCGGCCGCGTCGCCGGTGGTCTCCGTCGGGAGCACGCGGACGGCGTGGGCGGGGGTGTCCATGGGTGGTCGTTTCCTCCGGTGCGGTGCGCCGGGCGCGGCGCCGCCCGGGAGCGGCGCGCGACGGCTGGT
Organism: Streptomyces sp. WMMB 322; assembly: GCF_900090145.1. Classification (GTDB taxonomy): domain Bacteria; phylum Actinomycetota; class Actinomycetes; order Streptomycetales; family Streptomycetaceae; genus Streptomyces. The sequence goes on along the minus strand of NZ_FMHI01000013.1, from coordinate 73,636 downwards.
CGTGCGCCGCGATCACGCTTCCACAGAATCCGCACAGCCACCAGTCCGGGTGGCGGGCCGCTGCGGTGGCTGCCGCTCAGCCCGTCCGGTCGGGTACGACCGGGACGCGCCTGGTCATCAACCGCACGTGCTGCGGACCGAGTTCGGAGACGCTTGTGACACCGAGCAGCTTCATGGTGCGCTCGATCTCGGCGGACAGGATGCCGATGGCATGGGCCACTCCCGCTTCGCCTCCGGCCATGAGGCCGTAGAGATAGGCGCGGCCGACGAGCGCGAAGTCCGCTCCCAGGGCCAGCGCCGCCACGATGTCGCCGCCGTTCATGATCCCCGTGTCCAGCATGACGGTGCCCCGCTCCCCCACCGCCTCGGCGATGCCGGGCAGCAGGTGCAGCGGGACGGGCGCCCGGTCGAGCTGGCGGCCGCCGTGGTTGGAGACGATCACGCCGTCCGCGCCGTGCGCCATGACGGTCTCGGCGTCACGCACGGTCTGGATGCCCTTCACGAGGATCGGGCCGTCCCACACCTCCCGTATCCAGTCCAGGTCGTCGAAGGTGACGGTCGGGTCGTAGAGCTTGCCGACCAGCTCGGTCAGGGCGCCGTGGCCGTCCTTGTCGAAGGCGAAGGTGTAGGGCTCGGTGGTCAGGAAGTTCAGCCACCACTCCCACCGGTACGAGGCGTCGAGGAACGTCCGGAGCGTCAGCTGGGGCGGGATCGTCATGCCGTTGCGCAGGTCGCGGACACGGTTGCCGTTGACGGGCACGTCGACGGTGACGATGAGCGCCTCGTAGCCCGCTGCCCTGGCGTTCGCCACGAGTTCGCGCGAGAGGTCGCGGTCCCGCCACAGGTAGAGCTGGAACCACTTGCGGGCCGACGGCGCCGTCTCGGCGACCTGCTCGATCGAGGTGGTGCCCACCGTCGACAGCGCGTACGGGATCCCCGCCCGCCCGGCCGCCGCGACGACGGCCCTCTCGCCCGCGGAGTGCATCATGCGCGTGAAGCCGGTGGGCGCCAGGCCGAAGGGCAGCCGGGAGCGTCCGCCGAGCACCGTCGTGGAGGTGTCCGCGCTCTCGACGTTGCGCAGCACTCCCGGCCTGAACTCCAGGTCCTCGAAGGCCTCCCGGGCCCGGCGCACCCCGACTTCGCCGTCGGCGGCGCCGTCGGTGTAGTCGAACGGGCCCGCCGGGGTGCGGCGCTTCGCGATGCGCCGCAGGTCCCAGATGGTGTGGGCGCCGGCGAGCCTGCGCTCCACGGCACCGCGGTGCCGGGTCTTCAGCTTCAGCAGGGGCGCCAGGTCCTTGGGGCGCGGGAGTCGCCGTTCGAGTCGGGTCATGTGGCTGCTCTCCGTGTGGTGCCGGTGGTGCTGTTGCCGGTGGTGCTGTTGCCGGTGGTGCTGTTGCCGCCCGCGGCGGATGCCGCGGCTGTCTGTGAACTGCACGCGTCCTCGATGCCGCCGCGGGCGGAGCCCGCCGTGGTGTCCTCGTCGTCGAGCAGCAGGACCACCTTGCCCGGCACGGCCGGATCGGCGGCGGTCTCCATGGCCTCGACCGCGTCACGCAGCGGGAAGGTGCGGGTGATGACCGCCTCCGCACGGCCGGAGGCGGCGAGCATGGCCAGGGCGGTGCCGAGTTCGTGCTCGAAGCGGAAGGTGCCGCGCACTTCGATCTCCTTCGCGACGACGGGACCGAAGGGGATCCTGACCGACCCCGCGGGCGCGGAACCCAGCTGGACCATCACGCCCCGTCTGCGGATCGCGCCCATCACGGCAGCGGGCGCGGAGGGGGCACCCGACGCCTCGACGACGACGTCGAAGTGCTCGGCGGGGAGCGTGTCCCGGCCCGCCAGGACTGTGGTGGAGGCCCCGGCACGCTCGGCGATGCGCAGCTGCGGTTCGCGGATGTCGCACGCCCACACCTCCTCGGCGCCCCGGTCCGCGGCGGCTCCCGCCGTCAGCGCCCCGATCGGGCCGGCGCCGTTGACGAGGACGCGGGCACCGGCGAGATCGCCCGCCCGGCGAAGGGCGTGCAACGCCACAGCGAGGGGTTCCGCCAGTACGGCTCTGGAGAGGGGCAGTTGCGCCGGCAGGACATAGAGCCGGCCGGACGGGACGGCCAGTTGCCCGGCGAAGCCGCCCTGCGTGTGGGGGAATGCGGCCGCGGACCCCAAGTACCGTGTCTCGCGGCAGACTTGGGGATGACCCTCGCGGCACTCCTGGCACCTCCCGCAACAGGTGCCGGGGTGGACGGCCACGGGAGTCCCGGGGCGGAGCCGCCCCGCCGGGTCCTCGGCGACGCGTCCCACGACTTCGTGGCCGAGGGCGAGCGGCTCACGCACCGCGAAGGCGCCCACCGCGCCCTCGCGGTAGTAGTGCAGGTCCGAGCCGCAGATGCCGCCGTGCGTCATCGCCACCAGCACCTCGCCCGGCTGCGGAACGGGAGCGGGACGGTCCTCGACCCGCAGGTCGCCCGCACCGTGCACGACCACCGTCCGCACCACACCCCTCCTTCGCTCCGTCCTGCGCGGCTTCGCCGCATCCCCTCCGCGTGGGTCCTGCTCCCCCGTCCGCGACCGCCCCTGCCGTCCATGGCCCGCGCCGACCGCGGCCCCTGCTCCGTGCGCCGGCTCCGCCTGCCCGCTGCCGGTGCCGGTGCCGGTGCCGGGCGGGACCGGCTGCTTCGCAAGTACGGCCTGACTGCCGGTACTGCCTGCCTGCCGGTACTGCCTGCCGACCGTCCTCTGCCGTCTACGGGCTCTGCGTACCCCGACCTCGCCCGGTGTCCCCTCCCGGCGACGTCGCGCCCGCCGGTGTCGCATGCGCAGCCGGGGCCGGCGGTGCGGGCGCCCCCGGAGGCGGGCCGCCGCCGCACACCGCGCCGAGGGCCGCGGCCGGTCCCCCGGTCTCCACGAGGGCCAGCAGTTCGGCGACCCGGTCCACGAACTCGCCCTGTTCTGCGATGTGCCGGCCCAGTACCGCCTGGTCGCACAGGGACGCCCGCGCCAGGCTCCGGGCGCGCTGTGCGCTGCCGCCGGCGAGGCCGGTCCGCCCGGCCAGTGCTCGTATCCGCTCGCCGTTCGGGTCCACCGGCACTCCGGTACGCCCGGCGTCCAGCTGCTCCGGGTACGCGGTGCAGCGCAGCCATGCGGCGACGGTCAGGGCGAGCGCGGCCGGAACCCGGCCACGTTCCAGGTGCCACAGGGCGGCGCCGGGCACACGCTGGGCGAGCTTCAGCGACCCGTCGGCGCCGACCTGCGTGGTGCGGTGTGCCAGCCGGCGGTTCGCGAACCGCTCGCCCAACTGCTCGCGGTAGGCGGCCACATCGAAGCCGTCGGGAAGCGTGAGCGTGGGCTCGTACTCGTCGCCGAGCAGGCGCACCGCACGGGCGATCGCCGGGTCGACGGCGGCGTCGGCGATGAGGGAGCGGCCGGTCAGCAGTCCCAGGTAGGCCAGGAGCGAGTGGCTGCCGTTCAGCAGCCGCACCTTGACCGTCTCGTAGTCGTGCACACGGTCCGTCATGACCGCACCGGCGCTGTCCCAGGCGGGCCGTCCGGCGGCGAAGCGGTCGCGCATCACCCACATCCAGAACGGCTCGGCGGGCACCGGAACCTCGTCGTGGTGGCCCGCTTCGGCGGCCAGGCGTCTGTGGACGTCCGTCGTCGCGGGTACGATGCGGTCCACCATGGTGTCCGGGCAGGTCACCGACTCGTCGAGGTAGCCGAGGAGTTCGGCCCCGTCCTGGAGCGGCAGGGCGGCGGCGAAGTCGCGCAGCAGCCCCGCCAGGGTGGTGCCGTTGGCTGTGACGTTGTCGCAGCTGAGCAGCGTCACCGGAGCGCCGGACTCGCGTGCGCGGCGCAGCAGTCCGGCGGCGAGCCGCCCGATCGTGCTGCGGGGCGCGGCTCCCCCGTCGAGGTCTCCGCGGATCCCAGGCGCGTCCAGGTCGAGACGACGGGTGAGGGGACTGATGTCGTACCCCTTCTCGGTGACCGTCAGCGACACGACGCGGGTGCGCGGATCGGCGACCTCCCGCGTCACCCGGTGCGGTTCGTCCGCGGCGACGAACGCGTCGGTGACGCTTGCCACTTGGCGTACGGAGGTCTGCTCGGGGCCGAGCGTGACCACGCTGTAGCGCATCCGCTGACGGTGCAGTGCCTCGACGACGTTGCGGCTGCTGCCGGCGACGCCGGTGATCTCCCAGCGTTGCCCGGAGAGCCCGGCGTCCTCCGTGCACAGCGCCTGGTGGGCACGGTGGAAGTTGCCCAGGCCCAGGTGCAGGATGCGGGGCGCACCGCCCTGTGCGCTCAAGAGCCCTCCCCCGCCGGGGACTTCGGTGACCGGCCGGTTCGGCCGCCGGCGTCCCTCCCGTGTCCGGCCCGGACGCGCCCGGCCCGGACGTGCCCGGCCCGGACGTGTCCGGCGGCGACGTGCGGGAGGTGTCGTACCTCCTCCTGCGCGGTCATGCCCCTCCTCGACCTCTGCCGCATCGCAAATTCCGGCTCCCGGAATGGGATTCCGTGATCTAGAATCCTGCCGCAACCTATGGAGAGTCCCTGGTGGTGTCAATGCCTTCTGCCGGCCCGGCTTCGTCCGACTCCCCTGTCAGCGGCGGGGACTTCCCACGTCCTGCCTCCGGCGGGCAGGCCCCCTCGGGCGACGGGGCCGCCCCGCGACGGCTGCTCCGGCTGATCGACGCGCTCTGCTCGGCCCAGGCCCCCGTCCCGCTCGCCGCCCTCGCCGCCTCCGCGGGCCTGTCGAAACCGACCGCGCACAGGTTGCTGCGTGTGCTCACCGGAGAGGGGTGGGCCGTCGCCCACGAGGGCGGCAACTACAGCATCGGTCCCGCCGTGCGCGCCCTGGGCGCCGCCATCACCGGTTCGGGAAGCCGCGACAGCATCGAGCGAGTGATCGTCGAGCTCCAGAAAGAGGTACGCCAGACCGTCCATGTGGGGGTGCGCAGCGGCGACCGCATCATCTACACGCACAAGGTCGAGGGGGACCAGCCGTTCGCAATGGCCTCACGGGTGGGCATGTACCAGCCGCTGCACTCCACGGCGATCGGGAAGTGCATCCTGTCCGGCCTGGACGCCGGGGCGCTGGACGCGCTGGTCGGGCGCGCGGGCCTCGGACGCCGCACCGACGCCACGATCACCACGCGGGCCGCCCTGGACGAGGAGCTCGCGCGCGTGCGGGAGGGGGGCTTCGCACTGGACGAGGAGGAGAACGAGGCCAACGTGCGGTGCATCGCCGTCCCCCTGCACACCACGGGCCGGCAGGTGGCCGGCGCCGTCAGCATCTCGACGGTGACCTTCGTGGTGGCACGCGAGGAGGTGCTGGCGCTGCGCGGAGCGCTGACGCGGACGGCGCACCGGCTGGAGCCGCTCTTCGGCAGCTGAGTCCCGACAGCTGAGTCCCGACAGGGGAACGATGTGTCCGGCGGCCCCCTGGAGCGGGTACACATCGCAACCCGGCCCGGTTCCCACGGGCGGGCTGTGACCACCGATCCGGCTGCTTGCGGAGGCCCCCCATGACCCCGTCCGAGACGAATACGGAGAAGGCCGTGTGGCGGGAGCGCGGCGCCCCGCTCCTCGCCCCGTCGGGCAGCGGGCCGCTGAACGGCCTCCGCCTCGCGGTGAAGGACGTCTACGCGATCGCCGGGCAGCGCGTCGGCGCGGGCAATCCCGACTTCCTCGACGAAGCGGGACCGGAGACCACGCACGCATGGGCCGTCGGCGCGCTCCTAGACGCCGGTGCCGAGATCACCGGCATCGCCCAGACCGACGAGCTGACCTACAGCCTCGACGGCACCAACCCCCACTACGGCACCCCTCCCAACCCCCAGGCTCCCGACCGCATTCCGGGCGGTTCCTCCAGCGGCCCGGCCGCCGCCGTCGCACTCCGCGAGGCGGACGCCGGGCTCGGCACCGACACCGCCGGTTCGATCCGCGTACCGTCCTCCTACTGCGGCCTGTACGGCATGCGCCCCACCCACGGCGCCGTTCCCGTCACGGGAATGCTGCCGCTTGCCCCCGACTTCGACACCGTCGCCTGGCTCGCACACGACGCCTCGACGCTCGCCCGGGTCGGCGACGTGCTGCTGCCCGCACCGGACGGGGCGCAGGACCCGGGCCCCTTCCGCACCCTGCTCGTCTCGCCCGACCTCGCCGCCCCGGCCGAGCCGCGGGTGCGCGAGGCGTACGCGTCGGCCGCCGCAGGGCTGGCGGTCCGGCTCGGACTGGGCAGGCAGGAGTGGGCCTTCGGCGGTGACCCGGAGGAGCGTGCGACCGACTTCTCCGTCGCCCAGGCCGTGCAGGTGTGGGAGAGCGACGGGGAGTGGGTCGCCGCGCACCCCGGCTCGCTGGGTCCGGAGGTGGCGCGCCGCTTCTCCTGGGCGTCCGGGATCGGCAGGGAACGCGCGGCACGGGCACGCGAGGCCGTGAGGACGACGGCCCGCGCGCTGCGTGCGGCCCTCTCCCCCGGGACGGTGCTGGCGCTGCCTGCGGCGCCCGGTCCGGCCCCCATGAGGGATTCGGGCACGGAGGAGCGCGACGCGGTAAGGAGCGCCGCCCTTCAGCTCACCTGTCTGGCGTCGGGGGCCGGACTGCCGTCCCTGGTGCTTCCCCGCATGACGGCCGGGGGGCTGCCCGTCGGGCTCTGCCTGATCGCGCGCCCCGGCAGCGACCGGGCGCTGCTGGACCTCGCGGTCGCCGAGAGCCGCCGGTGATCCGGTGAGCGGCCCGGTGCGGCGCACCGCCCGGCGGCCTTCCGCACCACGGCCGGGCACGCGGGGGCGGACCCCGCGGTGACGCCGGTGCCCGGGCCTACGGCGTCAGGGGCACCGCTTCCGCGCCGTCCATGGCCTCCCGGCGCAGTTCGACCTTGCGCACCTTGCCGCTGACCGTCATGGGGAACTCCGTCATGACGCGCAAGTAGCGCGGGATCTTGTAGTGCGCCAGCCGGCCCTCGCAGAACGCGGCGATCTCCTCCCGTGAGGGCGGGTCGCCGGCCTCGTTCGGGATGACGCAGGCCAGGATCTCCTCGCCGAACCGTTCGTCGGGCACGCCGACCACCTGCACGTCGGAGACCTTTGGGTGGGTGTAGAGGAACTCCTCGATCTCGCGCGGGTAGATGTTCTCCCCGCCACGGATGATCATGTCCTTGATGCGTCCCGTGATGGCCACGTACCCGTCCTCGCGCATCACCGCGAGGTCGCCGGTGTGCATCCAGCGGCTCGGGTCGATGACCTGATCGGTCTGCTCCCGGTCCTCCCAGTACCCGAGCATCACCGAGTAACCGCGGGTGCACAGCTCGCCCGGCTCGCCGCGCGGAAGCGTCACGCCGGTGTCCGGGTCGACGACCTTCACCTCCAGGTGCGGGAGGACCCGCCCGACGGTCTCCGTGCGCCGCTCCACGTCGTCGTCGGTGCGCGTCTGGGTGGAGACCGGTGACGTCTCGGTCATGCCGTAGCAGATCGCCACCTCCTCCATGTGCATCTCGGCGACGACCCGCTTCATGACCTCGACGGGGCACGGCGAGCCGGCCATGATCCCGGTACGGAGCGAGCCGAGGTCGTAGGCCGCGAAATCGGGCAGTCCGAGCTCGGCGATGAACATCGTGGGCACCCCGTACAGGGAGGTGCACCGCTCCTCCTGCACCGCCTGCAGCGTGGCGGCCGGCTCGAAGCTGGGGGCGGGGATGACGACGCAGGCACCGTGGCTGGTGGCGGCGAGGTTGCCCATCACCATGCCGAAGCAGTGGTAGAAGGGCACCGGCAGGCACACCCTGTCCTGCTCGGTGTAGCCCAGCAACTCGCCGACGAAGTAACCGTTGTTGAGGATGTTGTGGTGCGAGAGGGTCGCACCTTTCGGGAAGCCCGTCGTCCCCGACGTGTACTGGATGTTCACCGGGTCGTCACAGCTCAACTTCGCTTCCGCGGCATGCAGTTGATCCTCGGTGATCTCTTTGCCGGCGTTGAAGAGCACTTCCCAGTAGGGGGTGCCGATGTGGACGGTCTCCAGCAACTGCGGGCATTCGCGGGCCACATCACGTGCCATGGCGCGGTAGTCGCTGGTCTTGTACTCGGTGGACGCGACAAGCAGGCGCACCCCCGACTGACGCAGTACATAGGCCAGTTCATGTGTACGGTACGCCGGGTTGATGTTGACCATCACGGCACCGATGCGCGCCGTCGCGTACTGGATCAGCAGCCACTCCGGGCAGTTGACGGCCCAGATGCCCACCCGGTCGCCCTTGCCGATGCCGCGCGCCAGCAGCCCTCGCGCGAGCTGGTCGACATCGGCGACGAACTGCGCGTACGTCCAACGCCTGCCCTCACCGACGTCGACGAGGACCTCACGGTCGGGGTACGCGGCAGCGTTCCGGTCGAGGTTGCTGCCGATCGTCTCACCGAGCAGCGGCGTGCTGGCGGTCCCGCTCGCGTACGAGAGCGCCGTGGATTCTGCGTTCACCGGGACCTCCTCGTCCTTGAGCCATCGCCTTAGCATCGTGTGTGAGTGATCTGCGCCTCACCACCCCCGAACGGGGGTGACGTCGTGCGGGGAACGCGAGAGGGGACTGCGATGACGGATCCGGCCGAATCGGGCGCGATACGGGCGGCGCTGTCCAGACTGCGGCGCACCACGGAGATCCCCGTGGCCTTCGCGGGCATGACCGGCGAGGGACGCGGGTTCCGCATCACCGAGATGACCGGCACCACCACGCAGGCCCTGCGCGGCCTGGCGATCGCGCCGGGCAACGGGCTGGGCGGCAAGGCCGTCGCACTGGCCAGGCCCGCCTCCGTCACCGACTACCGCTCCTCGCGTGTGATCAGCCACGAGTACGACGCCGCCGTGGCCGCGGAGGGGCTGCGTTCGGTGCTGGCGGTGCCCGTGGTTGTGCGCCGCCGTGTGCGCGGTGTGGTGTACGCGGCGCTGCGTGAGTCGCTCGCGCTCGGCGACCGCGCCCTGGACACCGCCGCCGACGCCGTACGGGAGCTGGAGCAGACCCTCGCCGTCCGCGAGGAGGCGCAGCGGCTGACGCAGGCGCAACAGGCTCCCGTCGAGGACCCCCGCGCCTGGGAGGAGGTGCGCGAGGCGCACGCCGAACTGCGCACTCTCGCCCAGCGGTTGCCGGAGGGCGAGCTCCGGCGGGAACTGCTCGGCGCCTGCGGCCGGCTGGCGACGGCGTGCGGACCGCAGGGGTCCGGGAAGGGCGCGGAGGAGGAGGTCTCGCTCACCCCCCGGGAAGTGGACGTGGTCTCCTGCGTCGCCGGGGGCGGGACGAACGCCGCGGTGGCCGCACGGACCGGGCTGAAGCCGGAGACCGTGAAGGCCTATCTCCGCTCCGCCATGCGGAAGCTGGGCACGCACACGCGGATGGAGACGGTGGTGGCCGCGCGCCGCTGGGGCATCATCCCCTGACGCCGGTTCCGAGGCAGCCGCCCCGGGGTGGCCGGTGCGTGACCGCCCATCGGCGAGGCCGAGGCGTCGGCGGGCCGTCCGGCCACCTCCCGGCCTGCCGCGGCCGGGCCGTTCAGCCGCGCACGGCGTGCAGCACGAGGATCGCCAGATCGTCCTCGACAGGTTCCGTCCCGAAGTCGTGCGCGGCCTGGCGCACCCGCTCGGCCACCGCCATCGCCCCCATGCCTCCGCAGGTGGCCAGGATCTGCGCGAGGCCGTCGTCGTCGTCCAACTGCCGCTGCCCGCTGCGCCGTTCGGTGACGCCGTCGGTGACGCACAGCAGCGTCTCCCCCGGCCTCAGATCGAAGCCGTAGGCCGAGAACTCGGTGCCCTCGTCGATGCCCAGCAGGATCTGCGACTCCACCACGGGCGTCACGCCGTCCTCGGACAGCTTCAGCGGCGCCGGATGTCCGGCACTGGCGACGGAGCAGTGCGCCCCGCCTCTCTCCATGTCCGGCTCCAGTTCCCCGTAGACGAGGCTGAGGAAGCGCGGCTGCGCGCTCTCGCCCCCCACGGCCACGGCCTCGGCTCCCTCCTCGGCCATGGCGGCGTTGAGCCTGCCGAGCACGGACTCCACACCGTGGCCCTCCCGCGCGAGCAGCCGCACGAGATGCCTGGTCAGCCCGGTCACGGACATCGCCTCGGGGTCCTTGCCCTGCACATCGCCGAGCAGGAAGGACCATCGGTTGTCGCCCATGGGAAAGAGGTCGTAGAAGTCGCCGCCGACGGTCTGGCCCATGGCGTGCGGCTCGTAGACGATCGCCGTCTCCACCCCGGGCAGGCTGGCCAGCGACGGGGGCAGCTGTCTGCGCTGAAGCGCCCGGCTGATGCTGGTCTGGCGCGCGTACTGGCGGGCGGTGATCACGGCCTGGGCCACGCGGCGCGCGACGTCCTCGACCGTCCGTGCCACGGAGTCGGTCATCTCGGTCGGCCCTGACCTGCCGATCACCAGCGAGCCCAGACAGGCGCCGCCCGCGACGAGGGAGAACGCCAGCGCCGAACCGCCCCTCCCCGACTCGTCCATGCTCGCCGGCCAGGGCCAGGGGATGCCCACGGTGCGCAGACCGGCGGGCGGCGGTTCCGCCTCCAGGGCGTAGCGCAGCGCGTCGACCTTGCGCTCGTCGACGTCCCACACGCGGGACAGGCGCATCCCGCCGGTCTCGTCGGTCAGCCACACGGCGCACCAGTCGGCCAGCCGCGGCACGAGGAGCTGTCCGGCCAGCGCGGCGACCATGTCCTCGTCCAGCTGCCCCGAGAGCAGCTCGCTCGCCTCGGCCAGGAACGCACCGCCGCGGTCGGCCCACTCCGCGGTGCGACGGCGGTCGGCCCGCCCGGACGAGGAGAAGATCTCCGCGGCCTCCAGCTCGCGGTGCATCGCCTCGCTGAGGGATCCGGACGGCTTGCCGACCATCTCGGAGACGGCCAGGCGGAACCACACGACCTTCTCGGTGCGCCGGTAGGTCACCCCCCAAGACTGGGCCAGGGCCCCCACGATCTGGAGCCCGAGGCCCCGGCCTCCGCGTCCTGCCGCGGTCTCCCCGGTGACCCGGCCGGTGGGCTGTCTGTCCATCACCTCGACCAGCACCGCCGTGATCTCCACGGGGCCGCTCGCCCCGGTGGGATCGTCCGGCCCGGGCGGCTCGGTCTCGACGCCGCAGGCGACCTCGATCCGGGTTCCGGCGTGCACGAGCGCATTGCTCACGAGCTCGCTGACGAGGAGCTCCGCATCCTCGGCCAGCCGCTCGGTCACCGACCCCGGGGTCACGCTCGCTCGTGCCCACTTCTCGATCTCCGAACGCACGAGCATGCGAGCCGTCGACGGTGCGAGCTGGCCTGTTGGCAGGGCTCTGCGCGACTCGGGATCGCTCAGGCCGACGGACGGCAGTCGCACAGGCCACTCCTGACTCGGGTGTCTCTGCAATAAAGCCTCTACAATAGGATAAAGCTACACATCCAGGACGCTTGGGATGGGATGCCATGGACGACCCCCAGGGCCAGCCGATACGTGAGGCGGACCTGCGCCACCTGCTGGGAGCGATGAGGTCTCTTAACGACGGCGACTTCTCGGCGCGTGCGGCGCCCGAGAGCGAAGGAGTTCTGGGCGAGGTGGCGGGGGTCTTCAACCAGATAGTCACGCGGAACGAACACCTGGCCACGGAACTCAGGCGCGTACGCCGGGCCGTCGCGAAGGAGGGCCACCTCGACGAGCGGGTCTCGGCAAGCCCGGGTCCGGGCTCATGGGCCACCAACGTCGACGAGACGAACCAGCTGATCGAGGCTCTGGGTACACCGGTGACGAAGGCGACCAGAGTGCTGGAAGCGATCGCCGACGGCGATCTCACGCAGCACATGGAGCGGCACAACGGCAGGCACGGCGACCTCGGGCGGCTGGACAGCGGCCTGAACCGGCTCGTCGACCAGCTCTCCATGTTCACCGGCGAGGTCACCAGGGTCGCCCGCGAGGTCGGCACCGAAGGAAACCTCGGCGGCCGTGCGGACGTCGGGGATCTGTCGGGCGACTGGCGCCGCGTGACCGAGGCCATCAACGACATGGCGGAGCGGCTCACCGGGCAGGTGCGCGACATCGCCGGCGTGACGACGGCGGTCGCACGCGGCGACCTGACGCAGAAGGTCATGGTCGAGACCTCGGGTGAGCTGCTGGAGCTGAAGCTCACCGTGAACACCATGGTCGACCAGCTCTCCGCCTTCGCCGACGAGGTCACCCGCGTCGCCCGCGAGGTCGGCACCGAAGGAAACCTCGGCGGACAGGCCGAGGTGCGGGGCCTGTCCGGCGTGTGGCGCGGCCTGACGGACAACGTCAACCTCATGGCCTCCAACCTGACCTCGCAGGTGCGCAACATCGCCCAGGTCTCCACGGCCGTCGCGCAGGGCGACCTCAGCCAGAAGATCACCGTCGACGCGAAGGGCGAGATCCTCCAGCTGATGAGCACCGTGAACACCACGGTCGACCAGCTCTCCGCCTTCGCCGACGAGGTCACCCGCGTCGCCCGCGAGGTCGGCACCGAAGGAAACCTCGGCGGACAGGCCGAGGTGCGGGGCGTTTCCGGCGTGTGGCGGGGCCTGACGGACAACGTCAACCTCATGGCCTCCAACCTGACCTCGCAGGTACGCAGCATCGCCCAGGTCGCCACCGCTGTGGCGCAGGGCGACCTCAGCCAGAAGATCACCGTCGACGCGAAGGGCGAGATCCTCCAGCTGAAGACCACCCTCAACACGATGGTCGACCAGCTCTCGGACTTCGCCGACGAGGTCACACGCGTCGCCCGCGAGGTCGGCACCGAAGGAAACCTGGGCAGGCAGGCTCAGGTCAGGGACGTCTCCGGCGTGTGGAAGGACCTCACCGACAGCGTCAACTCCATGGCGCTGAACCTGACGTCGCAGGTGCGCAGCATCGCCCAGGTGACCACCGCGGTCGCCAACGGAGACCTCTCCAAGAAGATCGACGTCGACGCACGCGGCGAGATCCTGGAGCTGAAGGACACCGTCAACACGATGGTCCACCAGCTGCGTGCGTTCTCGGACGAGGTCACCCGCGTCGCCCGCGAGGTCGGCACCGAGGGCAACCTCGGCGGCCGCGCCCAGGTTCACGGTGTCTCCGGCGTGTGGAAGGACCTCACCGACAACGTCAACTTCATGACCACGAACCTGACGTCGCAGGTCCGCAACATCGCGCAGGTCGCAACGGCGGTCGCCAACGGAGACCTCTCCAAGAAGATCGACGTCGACGCACGCGGGGAGTTCCTGGAGCTGAAGACCACCCTCAACACGATGGTCGACACCCTCTCCTCCTTCTCCTCGGAGGTCACCCGCGTCGCCCGCGAGGTCGGCAGCGAGGGCCAGCTGGGGGGCCAGGCACGCGTCGAGGGCGTCTACGGCACCTGGAAGGGACTGACGACGAGCGTCAACGAGCTCGCCCTGAACCTCACCACGCAGGTCCGTGCGATCGCCGAGGTCGCAAGCGCCGTCACCCAGGGCGACATGTCCCGCTCCATCCAGGTGGACGCCCGCGGCGAGGTGGCGGAACTCAAGGACAACGTCAACGTCATGGTCGCCAACCTGCGCGAGACCACCCGCACCAAGGACTGGCTGGAGTCGAACCTGACCCGTATCGCCGGTCTGATGCAGGGACAGCGGGACCTCGTCGAGGTCGCCGACCTGATCCTGCGGGAGCTGACGCCGCTGGTGAACGCCCAGGCCGGCGCGTTCTTCCTGGTCGGCTCCGGAGGGAAGCCGGGCGAGGAGCTGGAGTACATCGCCGGCTACGGCACCAGCGGCAGGGAGGACCCGGGCGGGCCCGACTCCCCGCTGCGCGGGCTGATATCGCAGGCGGTCGCCGAGAAGAAGCGCATCCTCATCGAGGACGCCCCGCCGGACTACGTGAGGGTGGAGTCGGGACTGGGCTCGGCGCCCGCGGCGAACATCCTCATCCTGCCGATCCTCTTCGAGGACAGGGCACTCGGTGTGATCGAGGTCGCCTCGTTCAGCAAGTTCAACGAGATCTACCTGACCTTCATCGACCAGTTCGTGCACACCATCGGCGTCTCGATCAACACGATCCTGGCCAACGCCCGCACGGAGGTGCTGCTCTCCGAGTCGCAGCGGCTGACCAAGGAGCTGCGTCAGCGGTCGGACGAACTGCAGCGCACCAACGCCGAACTCGAGGACAAGGCGGCACTGCTCGCGACGTCGTCCCAGTACAAGTCCGAATTCCTGGCGAACATGTCGCACGAGCTGCGCACCCCGCTGAACTCGCTGCTCATCCTGGCGCGGCTGCTCGCCGACAACCCCGACGGCAGGCTCTCCGACCAGGAGGTGGACTTCGCCACCACGATCTACCGCTCGGGATCGGACCTGCTCCAGCTCATCAACGACATCCTCGACCTGTCGAAGGTGGAGGCAGGGCGGATGGACGTGCGGCCGCGTTCGCTGCCGCTGACGAAGCTGCTGGACTACGTGCACGCGACGTTCCGGCCGATGACGATAGACCGCGGGCTGGCGTTCGAGATCGCGGTCGGCGAGAACGTGCCGCGCGAGCTGTACTCCGACGAGCAGCGCATCCAGCAGGTGCTGCGCAACCTCCTGTCCAACGCCGTGAAGTTCACCTCCTCCGGGGGCATCGAACTGCGCGTGGAACGCGCCACGGACATGGAATTCGACGAGGCGACCCTCCGCGACGCCGAGTCCGTACTCGCCTTCTCCGTCAAGGACACCGGAAGCGGAATCCCGCCGGAGAAGCTGTCCGTGATCTTCGAGGCGTTCCAGCAGTCCGACGGCACCACGAGCCGCCGGTACGGCGGGACCGGCCTCGGGCTGTCGATCAGCCGGGAGATCGCGGGGCTGCTCGGCGGACGGATCGACGTCGAGAGCCAGGAGGGCGTGGGCTCGCGCTTCACCCTCTTCATCCCGTCGGTCTACCCGGGCAGCGCACCCATGGCCCCTCCGGAACGCGTGACGGCGCCCGAGGGTCTCGGCAGCCGCGAGTTCGAGGGCGGCACAGCGGTCGCATCGGCCCCTCCGCCGGCCGCACTGCCCGAGCCGGAGCCGCTCGGCCCGGCCGGTGGCGCGACGGCAGCGGAGCCGGAGACCGCGCAGCCCACCCGACCCGCGGAACCGGAACGGCCGGGAAGGGCCGAGCCGGCAAGGCCGCGGGAGGCGGGCGAGGCACCCGCACCGCCGACTCCGGCGGCATGGCCAGAGCCGACCGAACCGGCCTCCGAGTCACCGCGTGTGGAGACCGTGGGGCCCGAGCGTCCGTCGGCCACCGAACCGCGGACGGCGGACAAGGGCCATGAGGAGACCTGGCCGGAGACGACTCAGCTCAAGCAGTGGCTGGGCGGGGAGCGCGGCCAGGTGCTGGCGGGGACCAACGTGCTCATCGTCGACGACGACATCCGCAACGTCTTCGCCCTCACCCATGTGCTGGGCCGCGTGGGGATCTCCGTGAAGTACGCCGAGAACGGCCGCGAAGGCCTGGACGTGCTGGACCGTTCGCCCGAGGTGTCGGTCGTCCTGATGGACATCATGATGCCGGAGATGAACGGCTACGAGGCGATCCAGAGGATCCGGCACACACCCCGCCTCGCGGGCCTGCCCGTCATCGCGCTCACCGCGAAGGCCATGTCCGGCGACAGCAAGAAGGCGCTCGACGCGGGTGCCGACCTCTACGTCGCCAAGCCCGTGGACCTCGACGAACTGCTGCAGTCCATCTACGACCTGCTCAAGCAGGGCCACGGAACCCGGCCGCCGGGCGGGGGCGAGACCGCCCCGGCCGCACCGCCCCGGGCGGCGCCGGGGACGGCGCCGGATCCGGACGGGTCCGGACCGGCACACGAATCCCCCGAGGAATCCACGGACCGGGCCGCGGAGCCGAACGGCACCTCGCCGGACGGCACCGGCGCCCGGGAGCGCCACATCGGTTCCCGCGGGGACGGCACCGGCACCGAACCGCGGGGCGGATGACATGAGTGCCGCGGTGCCCGACCGGTCCAGCATCCTGATCGTGGACGACATGGAGGAGAACCTGGTCGCGCTGGAGGCCGTACTCGGCCCGCTGGACCAGCAGTTGGTGACGGCGCGCTCCGGTGAGGACGCCCTGAAGGCCATGCTGCGCCAGGACTTCGCCGTGGTGCTGCTCGACGTGCTCATGCCGGGGATGGACGGGTTCGAGACCGCGGGCAACATCAAGCGTCTGGACCAGACGAAGGACGTGCCGATCATCCTCCTGACCGGCACCGACGTGGACGCGGACTACGCCTACCGCGGATACTCGCTGGGCGCCGCCGACTTCCTCTCCAAGCCCATCGACCCGTGGGTACTGCGCACGAAGGTCAACGTCTTCCTCGACCTGGACCGCAAGAACCGTCAGCTCGCAGTCCAGGCCGAACAACTGCGGCGTCTCCTGGTCGCCGAGCACGCGCCCCGCGCCGGCGGCCGGAGTGCCGCGGCCGCAGAAGGACCGCCGGAGGGAACCCGGCCGGACTCCGGCCGGCCGGAGGAGACGGGAGCCGGCAGAAGCGCAGCCGAGCAGCTCGCGCACATCACGGAGATGCTCGTGCAGATCGAGATGCTGCTCAGGGACGGCGAGAACGCCGCGTCGTCCGAATTCGCCGACCGCATCGCGGAGCTGGAGAAGTCCGTGCGCCGGCTGGGGTCGGTGAACGGGAACGCCGCTTGAGGTGCAGCCGCACGGGAGGGATCCCGCACGGCCGCACCTGTCCTCCGGCTCTGCGCGTTGCTGCGCTGCGTCCTTCCAGCGCTGTGTCCTTCCTGCGCTGTGTCCTTGCTTTCCTGCTCTGCCCGTCGGGCCCGTCAGGCCCGTTCCGCCGCGCGAGGAGGCACATCGGCCGGCGTCTCGGTGCTCACGCCCGCGGGCAGTCCGAGTTCCTCGGTGGGGAGATGGGCGGTCTCCCGTGCGGTCAGCGCGGCGAGCGCGGGCGGCACGCAGAGCGCTGCGGTGAACAGCGCGACACGTGCCCAGCCGTCTCCCTCCGGCCCGGCGATGCCGGCGGCGAACGTCACCGCGAAGCCCGAGACGGCGAAGCCGATCTGGGTGCCGACGGCCATGCCCGACAGCCGCACCGACGTCGGGAACATCTCCCCGTAGAAGGAGGGCCAGATTCCGTTGGCGGCGCTGTAGACGACTCCGAAGGCGAGGACTCCGCTCAGCAGTGTGAGGGGGTAGCTGCCGGTGGAGATCGCCCACAGGTACAGGAACATCGTCACGGCGCTGCCCAGCGCTCCCGCGAGGAAGACCGGCCTGCGCCCCACCCTGTCCGACACGCGCGCCCACAGCGGGATCGCCGCCAGCGCGGCCGCGTTGGCGAGTGCGCCGACCCAGAGCATTCCGGAGCTGTCCATGCCGACCGCGTCGCTCGTCGCGTACGACAGCGCCCAGACGGTGAAGATCGTGCTGACGGAGGCGATCAGCGCACCGCAGATGACCCGCAGCAGTGCTCGCCAGTGCCCGCGCAGGAGGACGGCCAGGGGCATCTTCGCGACCTGTCCGGCCTCGGCCTGGCGTGTGAAGACGGGCGTCTCGTGCAGGGTCCGCCGGATGAACCAGCCGACCAGGGCGACAGCGGCGCTCAGGAGGAACGGTATGCGCCATCCCCAGGTGAGCATCTGCTCCTCCGGGAGGGCCGCGACGGGGATGAACACCAGCGTCGCGAGGAGCTGCCCCGCCTGGGTGCCGTTGAGGGTGAAGCTGGTGAACCAGCCGCGCCTGTGCGGCGGCGCGTGTTCCAGGGTCATCGAGTTGGCGCCGGCCTGCTCCCCGGCGGCCGATATGCCCTGCATGACGCGCAGCAGCACCAGCAGGGCGGGCGCCGCCCCTCCGATCTGCGCCCGGGTGGGCAGGCAGCCGATGAGGAAGGTCGCCGCTCCCATCAGGAACAGCGTGAACAGCATGATCTTCTTCCGCCCGAAGCGGTCGCCGACGTGGCCGAGCAGCAGGGCACCGAGCGGGCGGACGGCGTAGGCCACACCGAAGGTGGCCAGGGAGAGCAGGGTGGCGTCCGCCGGGTCCGAGTCGTCGAAGAAGATCTTCGGGAAGATCAGCGCGGCTGCGCTGCCGTAGATGAAGAAGTCGTAGTACTCCAGTGCGCTCCCGACCGCTGCGGCGACAGCGGCCTTACGCGGCTGTGCCGTTGCGGCGGCAGAGCCGGACTCGTTCTCGGCGGTCACAGCGTGCTCCTTCGGGCGTCCCTCGCGGCTCTAATTAACCCACCAGATAGTTAATAGCGGGTGGCTACGGATGCTGGGGCCGCACTCCACCCATGTCAAGGGGTCAGGACCGGGGATTCCGCGCCGGGGCTGCGCTCAGCCCTTCTCGCCCGTCGTCAGATACGCGATCACCATGTCGGCGAGCATCGTCCGGTAGTGCTCGCGGCGCTTCTCGTCCAGCAGGTCGCGCTCGAAGAGAGCCCGGAAGGTGTGGCGGTTGGCGACGCGGAAGAAGCAGAACGCGCTGATCATCGCGTGCAGATCCACCGCGTCCACGTCGGCGGTGAAGACCCCCTGGGCCCGTCCGGCGTCCAGGATGCGCCGGATGACGTCGATCGCGGGCGAGCTGAGGCGGCGCAGTTCCTCGGAGCCGGAGATGTGCTCGGCCTCGTAGACGTTTTCGATGCTGACGAGCTTGATGAAGTCCGGGTGCGCCTCGTGGTGGTCGAACGTGACGGCGGCGAGGCGGCGGATGGCCGCGACGGGGTCCAGGTGCTCGACGTCAAGCTGCTGTTCGGCTTCGCGGATGACCGAGTACGCGCGCTCCAGCACGGCGGTGAACAGCTGCTCCTTGCCGCCGAAGTAGTAGTAGATCATCCGCTTCGTGGTGCGCGTACGGGCGGCGATCTCGTCGACCCGGGCTCCCCCGTAGCCGACGCGGGCGAACTCCTGGGTGGCGGCGTCCATGATCTCTGCCCGGGTACGGGCGGCGTCACGTACGCGTCCGGCGGACTGCGCCGGGTCTTCCGCGGTGGTCATCCGGCTCCTCGGCGGGGGTCACTGCAGTCCAGCGATTGTAGGGCGAGTGAGGAGCGCGCCGTCCTGCCGGGCTTCACAGCAGGGGCACCGGCTTGATATCACTAACGAACCAGTTCGTACATTGATGGGAAGCGACCGATGCCCCACTCCGCCGACCTCCCGGACGAGATCCCCGTGCTCGTCCTGAACGGCCCGAATCTCAACCTGCTCGGCCTGCGCGAGCCCGGCATCTACGGCAAGGAGACGCTGGCCGGCATCGAGGAGCTGTGCCGCGAGACCGCCGCGGCGCACGGAATGCGCGCGGACTGCCGGCAGAGCAACCACGAGGGCGTGCTCATCGACGCGATCCACGAGGCCCGCACCGCGCACCGCGCGATCGTGATCAACCCGGCGGGGTACAGCCACACCTCCGTGGCACTGCGCGACGCGCTCGCCGCGGTCGCTTCCCCTGGGCCCGGCGGCCCGGGAGATACCCCTATTCCCGTCGTCGAGGTGCATCTCTCCAACATCCACAAGCGGGAGGCGTTCCGCCACCACAGCTACATCTCCGCCGTCGCCGACACCGTGATCTGCGGCGCCGGCGCCCACGGGTACGCCCTGGCGCTGGCCCACGCGGCCACGCTGGTGCGGGAGAAGCGGTGAGCGGCGGCCGTACATACCTCGTCGGCCTCATCGGCTCCGGCATCGGCCCCTCCCTCAGCCCCGCGCTGCACGAGCGGGAAGCGGAGCGGCTGGGCCTGCGCTACGTGTACCGGCTCATCGACCTCGACGGAACAGGGGCATCTCCCGGGGCGCCGGGCCCAGGGGACGCCTCCCCCGGCCGGACGGGCGAACTCGTACGCGCGGCCCGCGAACTCGGCTTCGACGGGCTGAACATCACACACCCCTGCAAGCAGGCCGTCATTCCGCATCTCGACGCGCTCGCCCCGCAGGCGGAGGCGCTCGGCGCGGTCAACACGGTCGTCTTCGACGGCCGCCGGTCCGTGGGGCACAACACGGACGTCACCGGCTTCGCCTCCTCCTTCGCACGCGGACTGCCGGACGCCACCGTCGACGACGTGGTCCTGCTCGGGGCCGGAGGGGCGGGTGCCGCCGTCGCCCACGCCATGCTCGGGCTGGGCACGCAGCGCCTCACCGTCGTCGACACCGAGCCGGGCCGGGCCTCCGGCCTGGCGGGTTCGCTGGCCCGGCACTTCGGCGACGGACGGGCATGCGTGGCCGGACTCCAGGACCTGGGCGCACGGTTGGCCCACGCCGACGGTCTGGTGCACGCCACTCCCACCGGGATGGCGGCGCACCCCGGCCTGCCCGTTCCCGCCGAGGCGCTGCATCCCGGACTCTGGGTCGCGGAGGTCGTCTACCGGCCGCTGCGGACCGAACTGCTCGGCGCGGCACGCGCCCTGGGCTGCCGCGTCCTGGACGGCGGCGGCATGGCGGTCTTCCAGGCGGCCGACGCGCTGCGCCTGTTCACCGGCCTGGAACCCGAACGCGAGCGCATGCTCGCGGACTTCCGGGAGCTGGCGGAGGCCCCCGGCGTGCACCTGTGAGGCACCGCCCCGGTCCCGACGCGCGGGCCCGGGGACGGACGGCCACGGGCCCCTGTCCCGATTCCGGGCACCGAAGCGCCGGGCAGGCAGGGGCCGTTCATTACCGCCGCTCGCCCATGTACGGAGCGGTGGAGCCGGTGTGCATGTCGCGGCCGGCACGGGCACGGCGCCGGGCCTCCCGCGCCTCAACGCCGGCGGCCGCCTCGATGCGCAGACCATCGGCACTCGTGATGTCGCGACGCCGGTTCCTGCGGACCAGGATCCACACCAGTGAGGCGATGATCAGCAGCAGCACCGCGTCGACCACCAGAAAGAAAGCCATCAGAACCCCCGTTGTCCGGATGAGCCTCGATTGTCCGGCAAACGACGGGCGCCCGCCAGAGGACCGGAGCCTTCCGCTACCGGCCCGCGGTCCTCCCAGGGGCGCGGGGCCTACGGCGCGGGCGCCGAGGCCTCCACCGTCACCGCACCGTCCGCGAAGCCGGACACCCGTGGCGTGCCGTCCGCGTCGACCGCGACCTCGAACTCCCGCTCCCCCAGCCGCAGTCCGCGTGCCCGCAGCGGCACGTAACCGCCGGCCATTCGCGGACGGACCGTGAGCCGGCCGGAGGGCGCATCGGCCTGGAGTCCCAGCACCGCCTGGAGCACCGCAACCGCCGAGGTCGCGGCCCACGCCTGCGGCCGGCAGGACGCCGGGTAGGGAACGGGACGGGTGTCGGTGTCCGTGCCATAGCCGGCGAAGAGCTCCGGCAACCGCCCGTCGAAGGAGACCGACGCGTTCACCAGCCCGGCCGCCAGCGACTCGGCGGCCGCGTGGTGGCCGTCGCGTACCAGGCCCTGGACGGCGATCGCGGTGTCGTGCGGCCACACGGTGCCGATGTGGTAGCCGAGGGGGCTGAAGCCGCCGGAGTCGGCGGCGAGGGTGCGCAGACCGAAGCCCGAGTCGAGGTGCGGACCGGCCAGGCGCGCGGCCACGAGACGGCTTTCCTCCGCGTCCAGCAGGCCGGTGCCCAGCAGGTGGCCGATGTTGGAGGTCAGCGCGTCCAGCGGCTGCTTGTCGCTGCCGAGCGCGATGGCGGGGTAGGGGCCGTCGGCGTCCTCGACCCAGAACCGCTCGCGGAAGCGGCCGCGCATCCGCTGCGCCCACTCCTCCCAGCGGTCGGCGTCCGGACGGCCGAAGGCCCGCAGCAACTCGGCGGCGGCCAGGGCGGCTTCGTGTGCGTACGCCTGCACCTCGCAGAGCGCGACGGGCGGTTCGGCGAGGCGGCCGTCGCGGTGGCGCACGGAGTCGCCGGAGTCCTTCCAGCCCTGGTTGGACAGTCCGCGCCCGGTGCTGTCGACGTACTCCAGGAATCCGTCGCCGTCGGCGTCACCGTGCTCGTCCATCCACACCAGCGCCGACTCGGCGTGCGGCAGGAGGCGTTCGACCTCTTCGGCGGGCATGCCCCAGCGCCATGCGTCGTGCAGCAGTGTCACCCACAGCGGGGTGGCGTCGACCGTTCCGTAGTAGCAGGGCGGCACGGACAGGCCGTTGCCGAAGTCCAGCCCGTCGCGGCGTATTTCGTGGAGGATCTTGCCGGGCTGCTCCTCGGTCCCCGGGTCGCTCACGGCCCCCTGGCGGCGTGCGAGGGTCCGCAGCGTACCGGCGGCGAGCCCGGTGCCCAGCGGGAGCAGCATGCGGGCCGCCCAGATCGAGTCCCGTCCGAAGAGGGTGAGGAACCACGGGGCACCGGCGGCGAGGAATGTGTCGTTCTCCTCCAGCGGGTCGGCGAGCAGCATCGACCGCAGATCCGAGCACGACCGGGCGAACCACTGGTCGAGCCCGCGGTCTGCCGTGGTCAGAGCGGCACCGGAGGCGAAGTCGGCGCGTGCACGTGCGGTGGCGGGGAGGAACGCCGCGCCCTTCTCGTCGTCGATGACGCAGCGCACGGTGGCCTGCCAGCTCTCGCGTGCGCCGAGTTCGATGCTGTAGCGCAGCTCGGCCGCCCCTGCGGGCGCCTGTTCGACGGCATCGGGCGCCGGCGTGCACGACAGGCGCGAGGTCAGTTCGCCGTCGCTCCAGCTGAGTCCGTCCTCCTCCCGTACGGGGGTGACTTCGGCCACACCCCGCCCGGACTTGATGGTCTCCATCGAGGCGAGGTCGCTCCCGGCGCGCAGCGTCAGCAGCACCTGCACGGCGGTCAGGCCGGCGTTGTGGAGAGTGATCGTCTCTTCCAACTCGCCCGGTTCCACGGCGCGTCGGCGCTCCAGGGTGACCGCAGGATCGGGGCTGTGCTCGGCCAGGCCGCGCAGCACCGTACGGAACGAGGCCATCTCCGCGCTGTCGGGTCCGCCGCTGACGGGGGCGTTCGGCACGTCCTCGGCGCGGACGGTCAGCAGCGACAGGCCGCGGCGGTCCCCGTGGTAGAAGCCGTCGCAGCCTTCGCTGATCTGGCCGTCAGGGCGGGAGACCGCCATGCTCGGCGCGCGGAGGGTGATGCACGCGTCTTGCAGGAACGGCTGGAGTTCCGCCGCCGGGGCGGACGTGCTCGGGGCACCTGTGCCGTCCTGAGTCTTGACAGTTGTCTCCACGTGGGCGCAACCTCTCAGCCATTGGATCGATAAAACCGACCATAGCAAAGAGGTCAAGAGCCCAAATTGCCCTCTACGCCCGGTAGATCGTCCATGTTTGCCATCCTTCGCCCCCGGGAGACCGCTTCATGCCGTCACGATCCGCTCCAACGCCGCCCGAGCCGGGTAAGAGTTCGGGTGCCGGCACGGGCTCGGGTTCGGACTCCGGTACGGGCTCGGGTTCGGTCACGATGGCGATGGTCGCGCGGCGGGCCGGAGTCTCCACCCAGACGGTCTCCAACGCGCTCAACACCCCGGAACTCCTGCGGCCGGAGACCCTGGAGCGCGTGCGGCGCGCCGTGGACGAGATGGGCTACCGCCCGCACCGCGCGGCCCGTTCACTGCGTACGCGAGCGAGCAGGCTCATCGGCTTCGGGATAGCACCGGCGGGCCCCGGCAACATGGTCCTCGACCGGTTCCTGCACGCGCTGTCCGAGACGGCGGACGCCGCCGGGTACCGGCTGCTCCTGTTCGCCGCGGAGTCCGGGGAGCGCGAACTGGCCGCCTACGAGGAGCTCCTGGGCGAGCACGGCGTCGACGCGTTCGTGCTCAGCAACACCGCACACGGCGACCCCCGCCAGGTCTGGCTGGAGGAACGCGGCATCCCGTTCGTCGCCTTCGGCCGGATGTGGTCCGAGCAGGAGGTGGGCGACTGGGTCGACGTCGACGGCGCCGCCGGCACCGAGGCGGCCGTCGAGCGGCTCGTCGCCGACGGTCACCGGCGCATCGGGTTCCTCGGCTGGCCGCCCGGTTCCGGTTCCGGCGACGACCGCGCGGAGGGCTGGCGCCGCGCACTTGAGGCTCACGGCCTGCCGGCCGGGCAGCGCGTGGACAGCGTGGACGACGTCGGCTGCGCCGCCCGCGCCGTCCAGCCGCTGCTCGACGCCGGCGTGACGGCGGTGGTCGCCGCCAGCGACACACTCGCGCTGGGCTGCTACCGGGCCGTCTCCGACTCGGGGGGCGTGCCCGGCCGCGAGGTGTCCGTGGTCGGCTTCGACGACTCCGCCGTCGCACCTCTCCTCTCCCCGGCCCTCGCCAGCGTGGCGCAGCCGCTGGGCGACGTGGGCAGGGAGGCGATGCGTCTGCTGCTGGCCCGCATGTCCGACCCGTCGAAACCTCCCGAGCGTGTGCTGCTGCCGCCCGCTCTCGTCGTACGAGCAAGCCTCGGTGCCGCCTCCGGCTGAATCCCCGGCCGAAGGCGGCAACCCCATCGCACCGTCACCTCGAATCTCCGCATCAACTCCTCCAGGAGGCCCGCATGTTCCGTCGCTCCACCGTGGCAGTCACCGCCTGTGCGGTGCTGGCCGCCACCACGACCGCGTGTTCGTCCGGTTTCGACAAGAGCAAGGACGGCCCCGAGCAGGACAGCGGCAAGAACCAGTCGCTGCGCGTCCTGATCGCCACCTCCGGTGACGCCGAGACCAAGGCCGTGAAGTCGGCGACGTCGGCGTGGGCGAAGAAGACCGGCCACAAGGTCACCGTGCAACTCGCGAAGGACATGGACCAGCAGCTGGCACAGGCCTTCGCGGGGAACCGGCCGCCGGACGCCTTCTACGTCAACTCCGACCAGTTCGCGAACTACGCCAAGGGCGGCTCGCTGTACGCCTACGGAGACAAGATCCCCGACGCGGAGGACTTCTCCCCCGAGCTGCGCAAGGCCTTCACCTACGACGGCAAGCTCGTCTGCCTGCCCAAGGACTCCTCCACTCTCGGTCTCGTGATCAACACCGAGAAGTGGAAGGACGCCGGGCTGACGGACAAGGACTACCCCACCACCTGGGACGAGCTGGAGAAGACGGCCGACAAGCTGACTTCCGGCAAGACCACCGGCCTGGTGACCACCAACGAGTACCAGCGGCTCGGGGTGTTCATGAAGCAGGCCGGCGGCTGGATCACCAACTCCGACGAGTCGAAGATGACCGCCGACAGCAAGGAGAACGCCGAGGGACTGGGCTTCGCGCGGAAGCTGCTGCGGTCCGGGTCGATGAAGTTCGCCAAGCAGGTGGACACGGGCTGGGCCGGTGAGGCGCTCGGCAAGGGCAAGGCAGCCATGATCATCGAGGGCAACTGGCTGGCCGGCGCGATGAAGGCCGACTTCCCCGACGTCGACTACAAGGTGCTGCCGCTGCCGGCGGGCCCCGAGGGCAAGGCAACCCTGGCCTTCAGCAACTGCTGGGGCGTGGCGAAGGAGAGCACGCACCACGAGGCGGCCGTCGACATGATCCGCCATCTCACCTCGAAAAAGGAGCAGTTGGCCTCCTCCGACGCGGTCGGCGTCATGCCCTCGCGCGACAGCATCATGAAGACCTTCGCCGAGGAGCACCCGGAGTCCAAGGGATGGGTGGAGGGCAACTCCTACTCCCAGAGCCCGGTGACGGTCCCCGGATTCACCAAGGTCCTCGACCAGTTCAACGCCGACCTGCAGGGGCTGCGCACCGGCTCCCCCGCGGACATCCTCTCCACGCTGCAGCGCAACGGCGAGCAGGCGATCAAGAAGGGCGACTGACCCCGCATGCCGACCACTGTCACCGAGCGCCCGGCGCCGCCGCCTGCCAGGCGGCGGCCCGGCCTCCCGGGAGTGCCCGGGCGCTCCCGGTCCCGTACGACCCGCGGACGTGAAGGACTGTGGGGCTGGTTCTTCGTGAGCCCCATGGTCGTCGGCCTCGGCCTCTTCATGGCACTGCCGATCCTGATGGCGGCGTGGGTCAGCCTCCTGAACTGGAACGGGCAGTCCAACCCGTTCACCCCGGACGCCGACTTCGTGGGCCTGGACAACTACCGCAGCCTGCTGGCCGAGGACGGACTCGCACGCTCGCTGCTCGCCACGTCGCTGCGGAACAACGCGTACTACGTGCTGCTGACCGTTCCGCTGCAGACCGCGCTCTCCCTCGCCCTGGCGATCATCGTCAACCAGCGGATGCTGCGCGGCCGGGGCATGCTGCGCACGACGTTCTACTTCCCGTCCGTCACCAGCTCCATCGCGGTGTGCACCGTCTTCCTGTTCCTCTTCCAGGGCAGCGGCGCGGTGAACCAGATGCTGGGCTGGATCGGTCTCAAGGGCCCGAACTGGTTCCAGGACTCGCGCGGGGTCCTGTGGGTGCTGATGGACAAGCTGGGCATCATCGACGGCAGCCGTCCGGGCGGTTTCCTCGCCGAGCACCGGATGATGGGGCTGCCCTTCTCGGAGTGGCTGGCCGGGCCGTCGGTCGCCATGTGCACCCTCATCCTCCTTGCCGTGTGGACGACTTCGGGCACGTTCATGCTCATCTTCCTCGCCGCGCTGCAGAACATCCCGCGCGAACTGGAGGAGGCGGCGGCCCTGGACGGAGCCGCGCGGCGGCACGTTCTGCGGCATGTGCTGCTGCCCGCGCTCCGTCCGGTGCTGTTCCTGGTGACGACGCTCGGCCTCATCGCCACCTGGCAGGTCTTCGACCAGGTGTACGTGCTGGGGCAGGGCGAGCCCGCCAACACCACGCTCACGCCCGCGTTCCTCTCGTACTCCTACGGGTTCGACAACGCCGAGTTCGGCCAGGGGGCCGCCATTTCGTTCATCCTGCTGGGAATCGTGCTGCTGATGACGGGAGTTCAGCGTTTCCTGCTGCGCGAACGCGGCGGGGGCCGTGAGGCGCGGCGCATCGCCGCGTCCGCCGTGAAGCAGCCGGACGCCGGCGAGGGGAAGGAGGCGCCCGGTGCGCACCGCTGACAAGCCGCTCTCCACCGACGAACGGCCGGTACTGGCCCGCTTCCCCCGTCCCGCACGGCTGGCCGGCTACACCCTGCTGCTCGCCTTCGCCCTGCTGTACGCGCTGCCGTTCCTGGTGCAGCTCGCAACGAGCTTCAAGACCGACCCGGAGGCCGCCTCCAACCCGCTGTCGCTGATTCCGCACGCCCCGACGATCGGCGTCTTCGAGCAGCTGACGGGATCGGACGACTCGGGGAAGGGTGTGCCGTTCCCGCGATGGCTTGGCAACAGCACCCTGGTCACCGTGGTCGTCACGCTGGGCCGCGTCCTGATCGACTCGGCGGCCGGATATGCCCTGGCACGGCTGCACTTCCGCGGCCGGGCGCTGCTCGTCGGCTTCGTCATCGCGGTGATGGCAGTGCCGCCGGTCGTGCTGCTCATCCCGAAGTTCCTGGTCCTCAACACCTTCGGAATCTTCGACACCTACACCGGGATGATCGTGCCGCTGCTGTTCGACGCGGCCGGCATCTTCATCATGAAGCAGTTCTTCGAGTCCATACCGAAGGAGGTCGAGGAGGCCGCCCGGATCGACGGCGCGGGCATCGGGCGGATCTTCTGGTACGTGGTGCTGCCGATGTCGAAGCCCGCGCTGATCACCGTGACCCTGCTCGCGTTCCAGGGGTCGTGGAACGAGTTCACGCACTTCCTGGTGTCGACGCAGTCCAGCGAATACGAGACGCTCACCACCGGTCTGGCGCGGTTCGTCTCCGGCAGTCTGGGCGCCGGCACGCAGTATCCGCTCAAGCTGGGC
Source organism: Streptomyces sp. WMMB 322 (assembly GCF_900090145.1). Classification (GTDB taxonomy): domain Bacteria; phylum Actinomycetota; class Actinomycetes; order Streptomycetales; family Streptomycetaceae; genus Streptomyces. The sequence goes on along the minus strand of NZ_FMHI01000013.1, from coordinate 46,038 downwards.
GCGGCGCTGCTGTCCACGATTCCGGTGGCGGTGCTCTTCTTCTGCTTCCAGCGCCACTTCATCCGCGGGGCGAACGCCGGTTCAGTGAAGGAGTGACCGAGGACCGCGGAGCCCGGACCGCGGAGCGACGCACGGCGCTCCCGTCCCCGTGTGCGGGGGCGGGAGCGCCGTGCTGTGGTCAACGGGCCGCTGTACGGGCCGCTTTGCGGCTCAGTCCGTCAGGTTGTTCGGACGGTAGGGCTTGTACTCGCTGCCGGAGTCGAGGCCGTAGTCCAGGACACGGTGGTCCGTGCCGTGGCCGCCCCGCTGCTCGAACGCCGAGTAGGCCGTGTGCGAGTCGTCGGTCCACTTCTCGAAGATCACCACGTGGCGCGTGGTGTTGGAACCGTCGGCGTCGATGAGCAGGTCACCGGGCTTGAGGTCGCCGAGGTCGATCGGCGTCGTCAGGTCCCGGTTGCCCGCCAGTTCGACGGTGTTGGGGCCGGACTTCCACAGCCCCAGCGTCATCGACACGTAGCCGGAGCAGTCCTGCCGGTACCCGTCCGACCACACCTCGGTCTGGCTGTAGGGAACCTGCGCGCCGCCGTTGGCGGTCAGCCAGGTGGCCGCGCGCTCCAGCATCTGAGCACGTGTGACGGCATCGGCCTTGGCGGACTTCTCGCTCTGGGCGGCCGCGGCGGGCTTCCCGGCGGGCGTCGCCGTCGCGGACGACGGCATGACCGCGAAACCCAGAACGGCTGCGCTGCCGGCGGCCGCAGCGGCGAGCGATATTCGCGCCCTCCGGCTGAGGGACGTCAAAGACATTGTGTTCCTTTGGGTGGGGGGAGATGTGCGTGCTCCGGACCACCGGCCCGGAGCACGCACATCCTGGTGCCGTCCTCCTCACGAACACCGCCCCCGCATACGAACGTTCACCCGATGAGCACAAGTGGAATCGGGCATCGGAGCAGGAGTGCGTCTTGTACTGACACACATTCACCGCAGGTTCCGCAGGTTGACCCAGTGGAGCCGAAGGGACGCCGGGAGCGCCCCAGGGCGACTGCTTCCGGCGTCCTTTCAGACCGTCAGGTTCTCGGCCTCAGACCGTCAGGGTCTCGACGGAGATCTGCCACAGCCTCGCGGCCGCCTCCGGATCGACCGCGAAGGGAGCGACACCCCGCGCTGAGCCGGGTTCGCTGACCGGTGCCTGGTTGCAGTCCTCGAAGCAGCGGCCGCCGACGCCTTCCAGCAGTGAGGACGTCGCGAGGAGCACGCTGGTCGCCGCGCCCTGACCGGGCGTCTTCCAGCCCCCTGGCCCGCTGCCGGCGCGGGCCCGCGACCGCTCGGCCTCCTCGCCCTCACCGACGTGGCGCCGCAGACGTGTGCGCACGGCGCCCGGCATCGCGGAGTTGACGGTGATGCCGTCGCTCTCCCAGCGCTCCCACGCACCGACCGCGAAGAGGGCGTTGGCCGTCTTGGACTGCGCGTAGGCGGCCCACGGGTCGTATCCGCGGCTGCGGAAGTGGATGTCCTCGAAGCACACGGGCGAGTCCAGATGCGAACTGGAGGTGACCGACACCACCCGTGAACCGCCCGCCTCCGCCAGTGCCCGGTGAAGTCCCACGGTGAGCGCGAAGTGACCGAGGTGGTTCGTGGCGAACTGCAGCTCCCAGCCCTCCGGCGTACGCACCAGGGGCGAGGCCATGACTCCCGCGTTGTTCACCAGAATGTTCAGCGGTCCCTCCCACGCCGCCAGGAACCCCGCGACGGACTTGCGGTCGGTCAGGTCGAGCGGGGCGACGCGGACGTGTTCGTTGCCGGTGGCGGCGACGATCTCCGCGGCCGCGCGCCGGCCCGCCTCCACGTCGCGCACGGCGAGGGTCACCTGCGCCCCGGCACCGGCCAGCGTGCGGACCGTCTCCGCGCCGATGCCGGAGGCACCGCCGGTGACGACGGCCCGGCGTCCGCTCAGGTCGATGCCCGCGACGACCTCGTCGGCGGTGGATTCGGCGGTGAAGGGAGTGCTGACTGGGGCGGTGTCGGTCATGGTCTTCCCGTCTCGCGCGGCGGTCCGGAACGGGAGGCCCGGCAGCCTTCGGCACGCCGGGAACCTCCTCGGGAACCACTTCACCGGAGCCCACCCCGATCATCAAACGGGCCTGTCCGCCGGCCGGGCGAAGGCGCACCTGTACGGATCAGCGCCGTCCGGTCGCCACACGGCGCCGGGACGCACCGGCCCGCCGGTGCCATCCGGTGCCGACGACGCCCACGCGGCGCCGCAGCGGCGCGGCCGCGGATTGACAGCGCTCCCCCCGGTGCGAACCTGGTGGAGCCGGTGCGCCCCGGGACGGGGGCGGTCAGGGCCGGCCGGAGGTGCCCGCAGGGCACGCCGCTCAGAGGCCGGGCAAGGAGCCCGTTCCCCGCCCGTTCCACGGACCCGACGGGAGCCACCCGATGGCACACACGACGCGCAGCGCCCCCGGCCACGCCCGCACCGGTGCCGCCTCCGCAGTCGCACCGATGAGGGCGCCGTTGGCGATCTACCTCAACGACCACCTCTTCGGGGCCACCCTCGGGAGCGAACTCGCGCGCCGCGTGGCGAAGCAGCACGCGATGTCCGCCGCGGGAGCGACGCTGGTCCGCCTGGCCGACGAGATCGCACAGGACCGGGCCACACTGCTGCTGATCATGCGGGACCTGGGCGTACCGGTGCGCCGGTACAAGATGGGCGCCGGCTGGCTGCTGGAGAAGGCGGGCAGAACCAAGACGAACGGCTTCCTCGTGCGGCGGGCCCCGCTCAGCAGCGTCATCGAACTGGAGAACCTGCGCCTCGGGGTCGAGGGGAAGCGGCTGATGTGGCTGGCGCTGCGCGCGATGGGAGGCCCGCAGTCATCCGTCCTCGACGACGAGCAGCTGAGCCGGCTCCTCGACCGGGCGCAGGAGCAGTCCGCCACCCTGGAGGAGCTGCGGCTCAGGGCAGCGGCGGACGTTCTCTCCCGGTACTGAACGCCGCTCCGCGACCACCGGCGGATTCGCTTCACCCGTCGCGGCCGTGACCCCGGTCCAACCACCGGGCCGCCGCACGGGCCGAACCGCCGTGCTGGGCCCTCGCGTTGGGCCCTCGCGTTGGGCCCTCGCATCGCGCCGGCGCGTCGCGCCTTCGGCGACGGCTCTCCGGCGGTGTCACTCCCGCTTCGCCGGGGGCGGCGGCGGGGCGGGTGCGCCCCGGGGAGGTGCGATCTTCGCGTGGCCCGCGCCGGTACCCGTGGACTGTGCCGGGAGCTTCCCGGCGGCTCCGTCCGCCGCCGGCGCGTCTCCCTCGTCCTGCTGCGGCGGCAGCAGGGCGTCGCGGCGGGCCCCGGGATCCCAGCCGCGTTCGACGACCCGTTTCTGCACCAGCACCGCACCGCTCAGCACGAGCCCACCGATGAGCAGCATCAGCACGACGCCGGCGGCCTCGCCCGCCTTGGCGGCGTTGCCGATGAGGGTTCCGAACCACCCGAAGTCCGCATCCCCGAACGTCGTGTTCTCCTCGCCGAAGGCGCCGAGCACCTTCAGCAGCAGCGCGGGCAGGAAGGTGATCAGCACCCCGTTGAGGAAGGCGCCGATGACCGCTCCGCGGCGTCCGCCCGTCGCGTTGCCGTAGACGCCGGCCGCGCCGCCGGTGAAGAAGTGCGGCACGAGGCCCGGCAGTACGAGCGCGAGGCCGAAGGCGGGCCCGAAGACGGCGGTGAGCAGTCCGAGCGAGGCGAGGCCCCCGGTGAAGCTGGCGACGAACCCGATCAGTACGGCGTTCTGCGCGTAGGGGAAGACCATCGGCGCGTCCAGCGAGGGCACCGCACCGGGAACGACCTTCGAGGCGATCCCCTGGAAGGCGGGGACGAGTTCGCCGAGGATCGTGCGGACGCCGAAGAGGATGACGGCGACGGAGATGCCGAACTGCAGACCCTGCATGACGGCGCTCATCACATAGTTGCCCACGTCGCTCGCCGCCTCTCCCCCGCCGGCCGCGAACACCTTGAACGCGGCCTTCTCGCCCGCCCCCGCCAGGTGGACCAGCGCCATCACGACGTAGATCAGCAGCATGGACAGGGCGGTGGCGACCATCGAGTCGCGCAGGAAGCGCAGTCCCTCGGGCAGGTTCATCTCCTCGGTGCTGCGGCTGCGCCGCCCGAAGAGCTGACCGGCCGCGCCCGCGGTGACGTAGCCGGCGGTGCCGAAGTGCCCCATGGCGATGCTGTTGTTGCCGGTGATGCGCTTCGTCCACGGGTGCGCGAAGGCCGGCATGGAGACGAGCATGACGGCCAGCAGCACGCCGCCGACGAGGACGACCACGGGCGACGTGAGTCCGGCCGTGGCCAGCACCATCGTGATCAGCGTGGCCATGAACAGAATGTGATGGCCGGTCAGGAAGACGTAGCGCAGCGGCGTGAAGCGCGCCAGCAGCAGACTCAGCGCGAACCCGGTGATCATCAGCCAGGCGACGCGGGCACCGAACTGTTCCTGCGCGATTCCGACGATCGCCTCGTTGGTCGGGATGACGCCGTGCGCGCCGGTCGAGCCCTGGATCATCTCCCCCAGCGGCGCGAGGGAGTCGACGACGAGGCCGGCGCCGGCGCTGATCAGCAGGAAGCCGAGAGCCGCCTTGATGGCGCCTCCGACGACCTGCCCGGCGGGCTTCCGCAGCGCGATGAGGCCGGTGGCCGTGATCAGCCCGATCAGAAACGGAGGCCGGCTGAGGATCTCGTTCACGAGGAACTCAGCGGTGGAGATGAGCGGGCCCATGGGTGCCGCCTGCTCCCTTCCCGTCGTCAGACGTCGTAGGTGTCGCGGAGAGCACCGTCGACCTCGGCGGTGCTGGTGAAGTCCTCGATGATCCGGACGGGGACGCTGATGCCCGCCAGGGCCGAGGCGATCTCGCGTGAGGTGAAGACGGCGACGGCCTCGGACGCCTTGCCCTTCGCCGAGACGGTGTCGGTCGCCTCGACGGTCACGTGGGTGCTCCAGCCCCAGTGCTGGAGCACCTGCTCCAGGGTGTTCTTCAGGAACAGGCTCGTGCCGAGCCCGTTGCCGCACACCGTGAGGATCTTGTGCACGCCGGCCGCGCCGCTCCGCCGTGCCGTCGTGCCGGCGCCCCCCGCGTCCTCCTCGCCCACGCGGCTGCCGGTCTCGGAGCTGCCGGTCTCGGAACTCCCGGTCTCGGAACTCCCGGCCTCGGAGCTGCCGGTCTCGGAACTGCCGTTCTCGGAAGTCCCGGTCTCTGAGCCGGCATCACCTGGCCGGCCGGCGAGCACGGCCAGCAGCGCGTCCGGTGTGGCGGCCTCCTTCAGGGCCCGCGCGGTCGCCGGGTCGGCCAGGAGTCTCGCCAGCCCGGCCAGCGCTGCCCGGTGGGCGTCCTGGTCCTCGGCGGCGAGTCCGACGACCAGCTCCACGGGGTCGTTGGACTCGTGCCCGAACTCCACGGGTCCGGCGAGCCGCACCCATGACATCCCGGTTCTCAGCACCGCGGGTGACGGACGGGCGTGCGCGAGCGCGAAGCCGGGTGCGATGACGATGTACGGGCCGTTCTCCTCGACGTTCCGGATCATCTCCGCGGTGTAGTCGGCGGTGCCTGTCCCCGTCCGTGCCATCAGCTCGCCGGCGAGCCGCACGGCCGCGCGCCAGTCCTCCGCCTCGGCGTCCAGCAGCACGGCGTCACTGGGGAGGAGTTCGCTCACTGTCGCCATGAGCGGATGGTTGCACGTTCACCGAACTGGGGAAGCGGCGGGTCCGGCAGACGGAACTCCCCTCCCGGGAGGCCGCTTCAGCGGGCCCGCCAGCCCGTCCAGCGTTCGACGGCGATCTCCACGACCGGCCCCTGCGGCGGTGCGGGCCCGTACTGGCGCACGTACCTCTGCGCGAGCAGCTCCGCGTACGCGGAGGACGCCGGTGAACCCCCGGCGGGCGGCAGGACGCGCCCCTTGCCGTCGGCCCGCGCCCACCACAGCCGCTCCCAGTCCTCGCCGTATGAATCGACGAGGAGTGAAACGGCGGGATTGGACCGGATGTTGGCGAGGCGCTTCAGCCGGTGGGACCGCTTCGGCTTGTGGTCGACGGCGAAGACGACGACGTCTCCCGTCATGGCGAAGGTGACGGGGACGAGGTGCGGACGCCCGCCCGCGTCGGCGGTGGCCAGGACGGCCGACCGTGCCTGGGCGAAGCGTTCGCGCGCCTCGTCACCCGTCATGTCCGGCATGCCGCGCGGCCCCTCAGCCGAATCGTCCGGCGAGGGCCGCGAGCCGGTCGAGCACCTCGAGCGACTCCCCTTCCGGACGCGTCGGCAGATACAGCAGCAGCCGCTCCACGCCCGCGTTCGCGTATCCCTCGACCGTCGCCGGGTCGTCAGCCGCGCCGTACACCGTCACCGGGACCTCCCGGCCGGCCTTCGCGCGCATCCGCTGGATCTGCGGGCCGAGTTCCTCGGGCGAGACGCGGTTCGCGAGCCACGCGTCTCCCAGGGCGGCGATCCGGTCGAAGGCGCCCTCCCCTCCGCCGACGTAGACGGGCGGGTGCGGCTTCTGCACGGGCTTCGGATACGACCACACGGGGTCGAAGTCAACGAACTCGCCGTGGAATTCGGCCTTTTCGGCCGTCCACAGCTCACGGATCGCGCGCAGCCGCTCGTCGGCGAGGCGGCCCCGAGTCGACGGGTCGGTCCCGTGGTTCTCCATCTCCTCGCGGTTCCAGCCGACGCCGACGCCGAAGACCGCCCGCCCCGCTGAGACCAGGTCCAGCGACGCCACTTCCTTCGCCGTGATGATGGGGTCCCGCTGCGCGATCAGCGCGATGCCGGTGCCCAGCAGCAGCCGGTCGGTGACCGCCGCCGCCGCGCTCAGCGCGACGAAGGGGTCGAGGGTGCGGTAGTAGATCTCCGGCAGGTCGCCGCCCCCGGGATAGGGCGAGCGGCGCTCCACGGGGATGTGGGTGTGTTCGGCGATGAGCAGCGAGTCGAACCCGCGTTCCTCGACGGCGCGGCCGAGGGCGGCGGGGGCGATTCCCTGATCGGTGATGAAGGTCGATACGCCGAATTTCACGGTGGTTGTTTCCCTTCCGTTCGCGTCGCTCGTGCTGCGCGCGTGCGGTGACTCCTTCGGACGGCGGATGTACCCGCAATCACGCCGTTCACAACAGCGCTTCGGGCGGCGGCGATCTTCCCGGAGGCGCGAACGGGCCTGTTTCCGCCGTGGTGGGCACCCGTGCGCGGTGTCCGTCCGCAGGAAGGAGCCGCGGTGAGCGGGAAGCCCAGGAAGAGCACGAAGGACGCCAGGACCAGGACGAAGGGCTCCGGTACCGGGAAGAACGCTGCGCGGGGCGGCGGGAGCACGGCGGCGGGCAAGGGCGGGCAGGCCGGGAAGAGGGGCGCGAGCGGCGGGCCGGATCCGCTCAGGCGCTACCGGGAGAAGCGTCACTTCGCCACGACGGGCGAACCCCGCGGCGCCGGCACCGAACCGTCGGGGGGCGGCGGCGGCTTCGTCGTGCAGATCCACGACGCGAGCACCATGCATTTCGACTTCCGCCTGGAGGTGGAGGGAGTGCTGAAGTCCTGGTCGGTCCCGAAGGGCCCCTCGCCCGACCCGCGCGAGAAGCGCCTGGCGATGCCGACGGAGGATCACCCGCTGGAGTACCGGGACTTCGAGGGTGTCGTCCCGACCGGAGAGTACGGAGCGGGCACCGTCATCATCTGGGACGAGGGCACCTACCGGCCGCTCTCGGAGAACTTCGCGGAGGCCCTCCGGCACGGTCACGCGACGTTCTGGCTGGAGGGCAGGAAGCTGCGCGGCGGTTACGCGCTCACGCGCTTCCGCGGCGGCGGGGACGAGGGCCGTGAGGCGTGGCTGCTGGTGAAGGAGGCCGACGCCCGTGCGGCGCACGACGGCGGCACCCCCGATCCGCTCCGGGCGCGCTCGGCGCGCACCAGGCGCACGCTGAAGCAGGTGGCGGCGGAGGAAGGGACCGCCTGAGCGGCCCGGTGCCGGAGGGGGCCTGACCGCGGCGGCGCCCCGGACCGGTCACGAGATTCTCGGGTACGGGAATTTTCCGCCGTCCCGGTCTCACGTCCGGGGCTCCCGCGACGTCTTCCTCGTGTGGACCGGAAGAATCGGCCACGCACGGAAGGGAGCGGGACGATGACAGCACAGACACGCGCCGGGCACGCGGGCGGCACGACCGGCACGGGGAACGTCAGGCACACCGTTGCCAGCTCGCCGCTGGGTCCGCTCACGCTCGTCGCCGACGGCGAGGCACTGACCGGTGTCTACTTCGAGAACCATCTGCGCGGCCCGTCCCCCGAGCGGCTGGGACGGCGCGACGCGGAGGGCTTCGACGAGGCGCTGCGGCAGCTCGAGGAGTACTTCGCGGGCGAACGGCGGCGCTTCGACCTTCCCCTCGCACCGCGCGGAGAGCCCTTCCAGCAGCGGGTGTGGGGCCTGCTGAAGGAGATCCCCTACGGCGAGACGCGCTCGTACGGTGTGCTGGCCCGTGAGCTGGGCGACCGGAGGCTCGCACAGGCCGTCGGTGCCGCCAACGGCCGCAATCCGCTCTCGGTGATCGTGCCCTGCCACCGCGTCGTCGGTGCCGACGGCGCCCTGACGGGTTACGCGGGCGGCCTGGAGCGCAAACGGCTGCTGCTGGAGCTGGAGGGGGCGGCGTCGGTCACGCGGACGGCGCGGCTCTTCTGAGGGCCTGCCCTCCCGGCCTCCCCCGGCAGGAGCCGGGGCCGCGAACCGCCTACGGGGTGTGAGAGTGACCTTGAGACCTTTCGAGCAGATCGTCACCGAGTACGGGCCCATGGTGCTGCGGGTGTGCCGGGCCGTCCTCGGACCGGTGGACGCGGAGGACGCCTGGTCGGAGACGTTCCTGGCGGCGCTGAAGGCGTATCCGCGGCTGCCGGAGGACGCCCGCGTCGAGGCGTGGCTGGTCACCATCGCCCACCGCAAGGCCATCGACGTGGCGAGGGCCGGCTCACGCCGTCCCGTCGCCGTCGCAGAGGTCCCCGAGCCCGGGACGGCTTCCGCGACCGGGGGCGCGGACGAGGTGCAGGAGTGGGAGCGCGAGACGGAGTTGTGGGACGCGCTGAAGGCGCTGCCGCAGCGCCAGCGCGCCGCGGTCGCGTACCACTATCTGGCCGGTCTGCCCTACCGGGAGATCGCCGCCATCACCGGCGGCAGCACCGATGCGGCACGCAGGGCCGCGGCCGACGGCATCAAATCCCTGCGCAGAAGCTGTTCACGCCGTACGGAGGAGAGAGGCGAGAAGCGATGACGACTCCCGCGGACCCGGCGCCGGGCACGACTGGCGCACTCGACGCGTCCACCGCGTCCGGCACCTCCGGCACCGCCGCCCCCGGCGACGGCGGCCTCGTCCGAATGCTCGGCGACGCGGTCGACGCCGGAGCGGCGGCCCAGGAGCGCCTCCACTCCCGTCTGGTGGACCGCGCGGAGCGCGACCGGCTCCTGGACGTCGCCTACAGCACCATGGAGACCCCCGTCGGTTCCCTGCTGCTCGCCGCCACGGAGGAGGGCCTGATCCGCGTCGCGTACGACGTGCAGGGCCACGACGCCGCGCTGGCGGACCTCGCCGAGCGGGTGAGCCCGCGTGTGCTGCGGGCGCCCGGCCGCCTGGCGCAGGCCGTGCGGCAGATCGAGGAGTACTTCGACGGGCGGCGCACCCGCTTCGAACTCGCCCTGGACCTGCGGCTGACGAAGGGATTCCGGCGTGAGGTGATCACGCATCTGCCAGGCATCGGCTACGGCCGCACCGAGAGCTACGCACAGGTGGCGGCCGCGGCGGGCAGCCCGCGGGCGGTCCGCGCCGTCGGCACCGCGTGCGCGACCAATCCGCTGCCGGTCGTCATCCCCTGTCACCGGGTGGTCCGTTCGGACGGTTCCGCGGGCGGCTACGCCGGCGGGCCGGAGGCCAAGTCGACGCTGCTGCGTCTGGAGGCGGCGGCCTGACGGCGCCTGTGCTCCGCAGGCGCCGGGCCGGGCGGGCGTTCCGTTCCCCGCTTCCGTGAATCTCATCCCGGGTTCGCTTCCGCGGTGTCCGCCGAGTGCCCCGGACGGCGTGCCGATGGCTCACCGCCGGGTCAGTGGGCACCCTTGAACCACCGGCCACGACGCCGGAGTCGCACCCGCGCCCCCGCACACCCGAGGAGCAGCATCACCATGGTTCAGGAGCGCACCGGCAGCCCGCACGGGCAGGGCGGGCCCGCCGCCAAGGTCGCCGTCGTCACCGGGTCGGAGTCCGGCATCGGCAGGGCCACGGCCCTGGCACTGGCGCGGGACGGCTTCGACATCGGCGTCACCTGGTTCGCGGACGAGGCGGACGCGCAGCGCACGGCCGAGGAGGTGCGCGGCCACGGGCGGAGTGCTCAGGTGCGCCACCTGGACCTGACGCGGCTGCCCGGACCGGAGTCCGTGATCGACGAATTCGCGGACGCCCTGGGCGGTTTGGACGTGCTCGTCAACGCCGCCGGGGACAACCGGGCCGCTCCCTTCACCGAGATGGCCTTCGAGGACTTCCGCCATGTGATGCAGGTGGACCTGGAGGGGCCGTTCCTGCTGAGCCAGCGGGCCGCCCGCCGCATGATCGGTCAGGGAAGGGGCGGCCGCATCATCAACATCACCTCGGTGCACGAGCACACCCCTCTGCCGTCGTCGGCCGCGTACAACACCGCCAAGCACGGTCTGGGCGGGCTGACGAAGTCGATGGCTCTGGAACTCGCCGAGCACGGAGTCACGGTGAACGCCGTCGCCCCGGGACTGATCGCCACCCGCATGTCCGGCCTGGAAGGCGCCGACGTGCACACCGTGCACCGCGCGGCGCTGCCGGTGGCCCGCCCGGGCGACCCGCGCGAGATCGCCTCCCTCGTCGCGTGGCTGGCCTCCGACGCCGCGGCCTACGCCACGGGGCAGTCGTATCCCGTCGACGGCGGATTCCTCATCGCCAACCCGCAGTTCACGACCAGCGACCTCGGCGCCGGCGAAGGCACACCGTGAGCCTTCGGGCCCGTCCGCTCAGCCCCGTGAGCGTTCGTCGACGACGCGGCGGATCTTGCCGACCGAGCGCTCCAGTGTCTCCGGCTCGACGGTCTCGACGTCGACGCTCAGCCCGATCCCGTCCTTGACTGCCCTGGCGACGGACCGCGCCGCCTCCTCGCACCGTTCCGGCGCCGTTCCGGGCCGGGACTCGACGCGCACCGTCATGTGGTCGAGGCGTCCGCGGGTGCTCAGCCGCAGCTGGAAGTGCGGTGCGAGCCCCTCGGTGCGCAGCAGGATCTCCTCGACCTGGCTGGGGAAGATGTTGACGCCGCGGAGAATGATCATGTCGTCGCAGCGACGGGTGACCTTCTCCATGCGGCGGAAGGCGGGGCGTGCGGTGCCGGGCAGCAGCCGGGTCAGGTCCCGGGTGCGGTAGCGGATGACCGGCATGGCCTCCTTGTTGAGGGAGGTGAAGACCAACTCCCCTTCCTCGCCGGCTCCTTGGAGCACGTCGGTGACGGGGTCGACGATCTCCGGGAAGAACTGGTCCTCCCAGATGTGCAGTCCGTCCTTGGTCTCCACGCACTCCTGCGCGACGCCGGGGCCGATCACCTCGGACAGGCCGTATATGTCGACGGCGTGGATGCCCAGGCGCTCCTCGATCTCGGCGCGCATCTCCTCCGTCCACGGCTCGGCGCCGAAGATGCCCGTCCTGAGCGAGGTGCTGCGCGGATCGACGCCCTGGCGCTCGAACTCGTCCAGCAGCGTGAGCATGTAGGACGGGGTGACCATGATGATCTCGGGTTCGAAGTCCTGGATGAGCTGCACCTGCCGGGCGGTCATGCCCCCGGAGACGGGGATGACGGTGCAGCCGGCGCGTTCCGCTCCGTAGTGCGCGCCGAGCCCTCCGGTGAACAGGCCGTATCCGTAGGCGACATGGACCTTGTGGCCGGGCCGGCCGCCCGCCGCACGGATCGACCGGGCGACCATGTCCGCCCACATCGAGATGTCGTTCTCGGTGTAACCCACCACGGTGGGACGCCCGGTGGTGCCGCTGGAGGCGTGAATGCGGCGCACGTCCGCCATGGGCACGGCGAACATCCCGAACGGGTACGTCTCCCGCAGATCGGCCTTGGTGGTGAACGGAAAGCGGGCGAGGTCCTCCAGGCTGCGGCAGTCCTCAGGACGCACGCCGGCGGCGTCGAACTTCCTTCTGTAGAGCTCGACTTCGTTGTAGGCGGTGCGCAAGGTCCGCTGGAGCCGGGTCAGTTGGTACTCGCGCAGTTCGTCGGCGCCCATCCGCTCGCCGGCGTCGAGCAGCCGCGCGGGCAGCGCCTCGCCGGGTGCGCGCGGTGTGCGGCCGGAAGCCGGCATCTGGCTCGTCGTCATCGGGGGTCCTCCACGCGCCCAACGGTGCGGCTGCGGCCGCGGAATTCGGCTATGACCTCGCCGTCGCGCAGGACGCTCACGTCGTAGATCCCGCTGCGGCCGTATGTGGTGCGCTCCTCGGCGAGCGCCGTGAGCGTATCGCCTTCCCTGGCCGGCCGGACGAAGGAGATGTCGGCGCCGGAGGCCACGGTGACCGGACCGTGGCTGTTGCAGGCACAGGCGAAGGCCGTGTCGGCGAGGAGGAAGATGTAGCCGCCGTGTGCGATGCCGTGCCCGTTGACCATGGACGCGGTCACCGTCATGCGCAGCTTCGCGGCGCCGTCCGCGGCCTCCATCAGCGTGATCCCGAGGCCCCGTGAGGCCTGGTCCGCGGCGAACATCGCGTGCGCCGCCCCGTCGCTCATGGCTTGCGTCATGCGTTCCACGCTCTCGTACTCGTTCCGCCGACCGACCATTCGGTCACATCGAGGCGCGGTCCAGTAATCCAGCATCGCCGACCGGCTGTCAAGGGCCTGGCCCCGCACGGCCGTGGGCCGGCGGACGCGGCGGGGGGAGGCTTCGCTGAGGCGTCGCCGGCTAACTCTGGCCCTGGCCGCCTGCCCGTTCCGCCAGCGACGCGGCGAGCTCCTCCAGGTCCTCGGCCGCCCACTTGGGCCGCGACATCGTCTCCGGGTAGTGGACGGCGCCGCGCCGCAGCCAGGCACCGGCGAGCCCGGCGCGCTGCGCCCCGTCGACGTCCCACGGATGCACCGCGACGAGCAGCGCCTCGCCCGGCCGCACGCCCGCCCTGCGCACTGCGTACCGGTACGCGTCGGGCGCCGGCTTCCAGCAGCGCGGGCCGCTCACGCTCAGCAGCGCGTCGAACTGGTCGCGCACTCCGGCGCGTTTGAGCAGCCCGTCGGTCATTTCCGGCGAACCGTTGGTCATCGTCACCAGCCGGAAGCCCGCTCGGCGCAGCGCGTGGACGCCGGCCGGGACGTCGGGATGCACCGGGAGCCGGTCCATGCCGTCGAGGATGTGCCGGGCCGCCTCGTCGGCCTCGTCGGGGCCGCGGGCGTCCAACTCGGCGAGCAGCGCGCGCAGTCCGTCCCGGGCGATGTCGGCGAAGTCCGCGTATGCGCCCGCGGCCGCCAGCGCGAAGCCGTCACGCAGCACCCCTGCGAACCACGTCCGCATGAGGCCCGCGGGAGCGCCGACCTCTTCGAAGCGCTCCTGCAGCGGCGTCATGTCGCTGAGCGTCTCGTTGACGTCGAAGACGATCGCCTTGAGCTGATGGCCGGACGGCGGCGGGGGGACCGAGTCCGGCTCGTGGGGCTCGGATTGTTCCGGGGGCATGTTCCGCAAGATACCCGCAGGCCCGCCAACTGCGGGGCGCCACGGGTGAATCGTGTGTGACGGGCACGCGCCGGTCGGACCTCCCGGTGCGTCTGCGGCGGAGCCGGGCCTTTCAGGACGGGACCAACTCGCCCGGCGTGACGGGTTCGTCGCGAACGCGAAGCAAGCACGGACTCGCGGGCAGCGACGCGACCTGCGCCTTCCGGGCGGAGAGCCACCGCGGCGAAACCGGCCTCATACGGCACGCTTGGGTCACGGACCGGCACGCGGACGAGCCGGCCGGCCGATGGCGCGAAGGGATGCGGGAGATGTTCGAGGCAGGAGACATCCGCGAGTGGCGGGACCGTGACGTGGTCGACCCCGGTGGCAGCAAGATCGGCAAGCTCGAGGCCGTCTACGTCGACACCCGCACCGATCAGCCCTTCTTCGCCACCCTCACCACGGGGATGCCCACGCGGCGCAGGCTGGTCTTCGTGCCGCTGACCGGGGCGACGGTGGGCCCGGAGTACGTACGGGTCGCCTACGACAAGAACGCCGTGCGCTCCGCCCCCTCGATCGAGACGGACGGCGAGCTGCCGGCGGAGGACGAGGCCGCCGTCTTCGAGCACTACGAGCTGGAGTACGAGACGGGCGCATCCGGCGAGCGCCGGCTCGCACGCCGCTGACCCCGGTGCCCCCTCCCGGCAGGTTCGCCCCCCGTCGCGACACCCGGCACGCACTCCCCCGGCCTCCGGCCCGGGGTGCCCCGCGCGGTGTCGGCCGCAAGCCCCGGCAGGTCCGCCAGGAGGACTTCCGGCCGCCTTGCGATCACGCGCACCGGCTGCGGCTCCCTGACGGGCCGGCCCTGCCGGTCGCGGCACTAGAGTCGGGACCATGGCTGCAGACGCAGGGACCGTGCGGGTCGATGTGTGGATCTGGTCGGTACGGCTCACCAAGACCCGCTCGGCGGCCGCGTCCGCCTGCCGGGCGGGCCATGTCCGCGTGAACGGCGAACGCGTCAAGCCCGCCCATCCGCTGCGCCCGGGCGACCGGGTGCGGGTGCGCAACGCGGGGCGTGAACGGGTGGTGGTGGTCTCACGCATCATCCGCAAGCGGGTCGGTGCGCCTGTCGCCGTGGAGTGCTACTCCGATCACAGCCCGCCCCCGCCGCCGCGTGAGGCGGTCGCCCCGGCCGGGCGCCGGGACCGCGGAGCGGGGCGCCCGACGAAGCGCGACCGCCGCGAGATGGAGCGGCTGCGCGGGATGGACGGCGGTCCGCGCGGCGGCACCTCGTGAGCCGCCGGACTGCCCGGCCCGTCCCGGTACTGCCCTCCGGCCGGCCCGCACGGCGCCCGTGACCGCCCGTCGGTGACCGCCCGCCGGCGACCGGCGCATCCCGGGGCGTGGCCCCCCTTCAGGCCTCGCGCAGTTCGCGGTCCGCGGCACGCAGCATCGTCAGCAGCAGCCGGTTGCGCGGCACTGCGAGCCCGTGGCGGTCGGCGCCGCGCACCACGGCGCCGGTGAGGTGTTCGTGCTCCAGGGGGCGCCCCGCGAGCCGGTCGTAGAAGGTGGAGGTCCCGCCCTCGGGTCCCACCGCGAGGTTCCCTCGCAGCGCCCTGCGTACGTCCGTCTCGTCCACCAGCGCGCCCTCCGCCTGCGCGACGGCGAGCGCTTCGAGAAGGATCTCCTCGGCCTGCCGGAGCATCTCCGGGTCCTGGAGTATGTGCATGCGCTGCTTGAGGAGCGCGGTCAGCGGGTTGGCGGCGACGTTGGTGAACAGCTTGCGCCAGGACGCGGTGCGGAAGTCCGCCACGGTGCGGACCGTTAGGCGGCTGCCTGCGAGCAGCGCCTCGAAACGCTCGCCCGACGGGCCGTCGGGGACGTGCAGTTCGCTGGAGAAGTGGTGCACGATCCGGCCGGGCGCGACGCGCTCGACGGCCATGAAGGCGAGCGTCGGCATGGCCTCGGCGCCGTCCGGCAGCAGCGGCGCGACGCGCTCGGCGTGGTCGATGCCGTTCTGGATGACGGCGACGACCGTCCCCGGCCCGCACAGGGCGCGCAGCCAGCCCGCGGCGCCCTCGGTGTCCTGAGCCTTGGTGGTCAGCAACACCCAGTCGTGAGGCGCCACTTCCTCCGGTGCTGTGACGAAGCGCAGCGCGGGGCGCAGCACTTCACCCTCCGTGCTCACCGTGAGCTCGTCGAGCGGGCTCCGCAGGCAGAGAGTGACGTCGTGCCCTGCCTCCCGGGCGAAAGCAGCGGTGAGGCCGCCGACGGCGCCGCCGCCGATCACGGCTATGCGTGCGGACGGTACTGAAGAGCTCATGCGGGCGATCGTATGCGCCCGCCGGTGAGCGACCTGGCCGGGGCCGCCATTACCACGAAACCGACATAACGGGTGTTACGCATAGAGCTCGCCCACAGATCTTCAGCCGGTTTCACAGGTTTCACAAGCGGGACGAGGTTCGGCCATGTACGTGCTGCCTGCAGCTCCGAGCACACCGGTCACCGACCGCCTCAGACGGCTCCCCGACTACGGGTCGGGCGCCTCCGGCCGGCCGCTACTGCGTCTCGGGGCGGTCTCGGCGCTCTACACCCTGCTGCAGATCCTGCTCGTGCTGCCGGGCACGGGACTCGGATGGGACGAGTCGGTCTACGTCAGCCAGGTCGACAGGCCGGACCCCGCCGCCTACTTCAGCGCTCCCCGCGCCCGCGGCATCTCCTATCTGGTGGCGCCCATCGTCTCCTTCACCTCGTCCACGACCGTCCTGCGCATCTGCCTCGCGGTGCTGTCCGGCGCGGCGCTGCTCGTCGCGCTGTGGGTGTGGCGACGGCTGCTGCCGCTTCCGGTGCTCACCTGGGGAGGCGCACTCTTCGCCGGGCTGTGGATCTCCCTCTACTACGGTCCGCAGGCCATGCCGAACCTGTGGTGCGCCTTCGGCTCCCTCGCGGCCGCCGGATTCTTCCTGCGCTACGCACGCGGCGAGGAGGACCGCCGCGTCCTCGCCGGGCTCGCAGTCTCCGTCGGCGTGGTCTCGCTGATGCGTCCGCCCGACGCCGCCTGGCTGGTGCTGGCACTCGGCGCAGCCGCACTGGCGGTTCGCGACTGGCGGCGCCCGGTGATGTTCGCGGCGCTCGCCGCAGGCGCGCTGGCGGGGGCCGCGCCCTGGATCGTCGAGGCGTTCACGTCGTACGGCGGCCTCCTCGCCCGGCTGCACAGGGGAAGCGAGATCCAGGGCGGGATGGGCTGGAACATCGCGATCGGCGATCACGTGCGGGCCCTTCAGGGCCGGATGCTGTGCCGCCCGTGCGACATGGCGTGGGAGGAGCCGCAGACCGCGCTGTGGTGGTTCGCGCTGCCGCTGCTCGCAGGCGCCGGCATCGCAGCGGCCGTGCGCGCGGGCAGGAAGGACACGGCCGTGCTGGCCACGGTGACGGCCGTGGTTCTCGCCCTGCCCTACCTCTTCCTCATGGGGTACGCCGCGCCCCGTTTCCTGCTGCCGTCCTACGCGCTGCTCGCGCTCCCCGTCGCCGAGTGCGTGCGGCGGGCCTTCTCACAGGGCCCGAACGGACGGCGCCCGCTGCTGCTGATCCTCGTGCCGGCGCTGCTGCTGGGCGCCCATTTCGGGGTGCAGTACCAGGTGCTGGGCTCCGTGCTGGAACGCAACTACACGATGACGGGCCGCCTGACGGAAGCCGCACAGACGATGCACCGGCTCGGCCTGCGGGCCCCGTGCACGGTCACGGGGCCGCTGGCCGTGCCGATGGCCCACTACGCGGGGTGCACCTCGCGCCAGTCCGACGGCCACGACGTGAACATCACCGACGAGGGCCTGCGGCGGCTGGCCCTGCGGAACGAACCGATGGCCGTGACCACCCGGAACCACCGCCCGCCGCCCAGCTGGGCCCGGGACTGGCCATCCCGGGAGCTGCACAGACTGCCCGGCTACCGCGTCTATGTGACACCGCACGGCGGGCGGGCGGCACAGCGCTAGCGGGCCCTAGAGATGATCACGGGGCACCCGTTCGTTCCAGGTGCGGGAGAAGACCCGCTCCTCGCCCTCGTAGCCGTCGAGCGTCGCGTCCAGCAGGAACTCCGTCTCCGTCGAGCGCAGCACCGTGCGGGTCTCCGTGCGGACCCTCCACCGGTCACGCCGGAACGTCATCGTCCACGCGGACTCGCCCCGCACCGAACCGAAGTCGTCGGCCACGGAGGAGTAACGCTCGTACGCCCGGCGGCTCACGTCGAGGTCGATGTCCTCGAAGTGCAGCGTCCCGGCGTCCTTGACGATCTCGAGCGCCGACTCGTAGTTCACCAGGTCGCGGTGGACCTCCCAGCGTGAGTCGACGGTGCCGGTCTGGGTGGTCTCCAGCGGCGGAGTGCCCTCCGGGTCCTCGAAGGCCCGGGTGCGCATCTCGCCCTCGTCGGTGGGCGGACGCACCGGCAGGGTGAGGGTGCTGCCGCCCGCGTACACGCTCAGCGTCACCGGCCTCGGCGGCGGCCAGGCCAGCGGCCAGTACGACGTGGAGAGGGACAGGCGGATGCGGTGGCCCGGCGGGAACGCCGCCCCGACACCGTTGAGCTCGATCACGGCCCGGTAGCGCCGCCCCGGTTCGAGCGGCTCGGGTTCGGAGGCGACGACCTCGCCCTCGCCGCCCCTGCGGGTGAGGTTGAGCAGCCCGTAGGTGACGCGGGTCGCGGGTCCTTCCGGTGCGACGTCCGAGATCCGGGCCGCCACCATCGCCACGGGCTCGCTGACCGAGAACTCGATCTCCACGGTCGGCGATCCGAGGATCTCGACGCGTTCGGTGAGGGCGTCGGTGTCGAAGACGAGCGACCCGCCGTCCTCCTCGCGCTGGTCGTAGGGCAGGTCCGGAGGCGCGTTGTAGGAGGCCCACTTCCCGGCGAACTGGCCGACGGACAGCGGGGAGCGGACCGTCAGCTCCTCATCCTCGACGCGCTCGCCCGGCTCGCCGACGCGGTGCCTGCGCAGCGGGTACACCACGGGGCTGATCTCCGGGGAGGGCCAGCCCGGCTCGCCGACCCAGCGGCCCGGCCGCTCCTCGTAGGAGGTGGAGGGCGGGACGCTCTCCTGCATCCACGTACGGAGCATGGGGCCGTCCATGACGCCGTTGTCGACGCCCTTGAGCCAGTGGTCCCACCAGCGCACGACCTCCTGGAGGTACCCGATGGCCGGGCCGGGCTCCCCCAGGTGCGGGAACTTGTGCGACCAGGGCCCGATGAGGCCCTTGCGGGGGACGTCGAGGTTGCCAAGGAGCCGGGTGACCGCGTTCGAGTAGCCGTCGGCCCACCCGCTGGAGGCGAGCACCGGGCACTGCACGTCCTCGTAGTTCTCCGACACCGAGGCGTGCCGCCAGTAGTCGTCCCGGCGCTGGTGGCGCAGCCACTCCAGTGCCCAGGGCCGGGTGTTCTCCAGGCGTTCCCGCCACATCTCGCGCCAGCGCTCACCGACCAGCGCCGGGTCCGGCGGGCAGGTGGCGTGAGCGAACATGGTGCCGGCCTCCGCCAGGTTGTCGGAGAGCAGGCAGCCGCCCATGTAGTGCATGTCGTCGGCGTAGCGGTCGTCCGTGAAGGACGCGATGACGAGGGCGCGCAGGCTCGGCGGACGGCGCGCGGCGACCTGGAGGGCGCTGAAGGCCCCCCAGGAGATGCCCATCATGCCGGTGCTGCCGTCGCACCAGGGCTGCGCGGCGATCCATTCCAGGACGTCCTCGGCGTCCGTCTGCTCCAGCTCCAGGTACTCGTCCTCCAGGACGCCCTCGGACTCGCCGGTGCCGCGCACGTCGACGCGTACGCAGGCGTAGCCGTGACCGGCGATGTACGGATGGTGCATCGAGTCGCGGACGGCCGTCAGATCACGCTTGCGGTACGGGATGTACTCCAGGACCGCGGGCACCGGGTCCTCCTCCGCGGTGGCCGGCCGCCAGATGCGGGCGGCCAGGCGCGTGCCGTCGGAGACCGGGATCCACAGGTGCTCCACTTCCTCGGTCTTGTGCGGCAGGTTGCTCACGAAACGCATGCCCGCGCTCCTTCCCTGAACGGCGGACGGCTCATGGGTGCCGGGCTTCCACTCACGTGTGTCCGGCCGCCGGTCACTTTGCGTCCGCCGGTTCCTCGACGCGGAAGGGCAGCGCCGCGAGGCAGCGGTTGTACTTGTCGACCATCTCCGCCTCGCTGTCGGCACCGACGAAGACGTGCGCGAGTTCGTAGCTGTAGCTGTCCTGTTCGGGAGCGTCGGAGAGCAGTTCGTTCTGCTCGGGCACCACGTCGATCTTCACGCCGGGGATCTCGCGCTCGACCTCGGCGATCTCCTCCTGGGTGGGGACGCGCCGCACCACGCCGTCGGTGAACCAGCGGTGGTACCACTTCGCGGCGACGGCGTAAGTGCCGTGCCCGGGCAGGAGGCTGGGCTCCCGGCCGAGGGCCAGGCTGAGCATGCAGTCGTGGTTGGGCACGCCGTCGACGTATTCGAAGAGCTCTGCGTGGGACTGGGAGTGCCGCGGGTTGATCTCCAGCAGATTGATCTCGTCCTTCTGCGCGTCGTAGAAGAACTCGATGCTGAACGTCGCGTTGTTCATGCCTATCTGCCAGATGACACGCTTCGTGACGTCCTTGAGCCTGCGCTGGACGGGCTCGGGCATCTGCGAGGGGTACTGGTGGCGCAGGAAGCTGGAGCTGTCCGGGTAGTCGATCGAGTCCAGGGCTCCGTAGACGGTGATCTCGCCGTCGCGGACGTAGCCTTCGACGGCGCACTGCACGCCGGTGAGCGACTCCTCGGCCAGGCAGGCCTGGCCGCCGGCCTCGGCGATCTCCCGCGGCAGCTCGATCTGTTCGAGGATGTACTCGAAGGGCCGCCCGATGCGTGAGATGCCGTTGCGGATCTCCTCCACGGCCTTCGCGAACTCCTCCTCGTTCTTCACGCCGAAGGCGAGCTCGGAGGAGTAGGACTTGACGGGCTTGAGCCACACCGGGAAGCGCATGTGCTCCGGAAGGCCCGGGTTCTCCTCGTCGAGGTCGACCAGGCCGAAGCGGGGGTGCTCGCTGATGACCTTCTGCTGCTCCAGCCGGCTCCAGTACTTGTGCTCGCACTTGACGATGGACTCCAGGCTGGTTCCGCGGAGTCCGTACTCACGGTTGAGGAGCGCCACGAGCGTGCTGACGGGGAAGTCCCAGTAGCCGACGATCGCGTCCACGCCGCCGTCGAAGTCCCCGAGCGTCTTGCGGGCCTTCGCCAGCAGGTCCGGCACGGACACCTCGCCCTCCTGGAGCTCGCCGGGCTCCAGAAGGGGGTGGAACGCGTACTCCTCGGCATGCGGCACCTGGCGCAGGACCTCGTGGTTCGCGTCGTCCATCCCCAGGACGAAAATGTTCTTCCGGCTCACGTCTTTTCTCCTCCTCGTCCTTCCGTGTGGAGTGGCCGAGGTACCCGTGGCCCCTGCGTCCAATCGACCGCAGACGTGATCCTGATCTCCATGCCGCTTCCCCGCCCTGCTCACAGCACCGGTGCCCGGCGGCGGGCACGCCCGCGCCGGCTGCGGACCAGTGCGTCGGCCCGCCCCGGACCGGACGGACCTGCGCTGCACCGGCCGGAGTTGGCGGGCACCGGGCAGCCGGGCACGGGGAGGACCGGCGGGGCCGCGGACATGCCACGGGGCCCGCACCTGCGAGCAGGTACGGGCCCCGTGGGCGAAGCCGCGATCAGGCCGGGGTGATGTTCTCCGCCTGCGGGCCCTTCTGGCCCTGGGTGACGTCGAAGGTCACCTTCTGGCCCTCGTGGAGCTCACGGTAGCCCTGGCTGTTGATGTTCGAGTAGTGGGCGAAAACGTCGTTGCCGCCGCCCTCCTGCTCGATGAAGCCGAAGCCCTTCTCGGAGTTGAACCACTTCACGGTGCCGGATGCCATGCCGATCTCCTTCTGAGGCAAATCTGGTGCCCCGCACCTCGCGGGGTACCGTCGCCGCCCTGACCCCATCCAGAAACACCGGAAAACAAAAATGCGCCTGAGGTCACAACCGTCAGGCGCACACGTAATGGGTACCAAAACTGCAACTTCTGCAACCTAGCACACCTCAGG
The DNA here is from genome assembly GCF_900090145.1 of Streptomyces sp. WMMB 322. Lineage (GTDB taxonomy): Bacteria > Actinomycetota > Actinomycetes > Streptomycetales > Streptomycetaceae > Streptomyces. The sequence goes on along the minus strand of NZ_FMHI01000013.1, from coordinate 24,246 downwards.
TCCCGGGGGCGCCGGGTGGTCAGTGGTGGCCGTCGTGGCCCGGCACCGTCCCGTCCGGCTTGGCCACGAGCAGCAGCCCGGCCATCCCCATGTCCGAATGGCTCTGCACGTGGCAGTGGTACATCCATGCGCCGGCGCCCGCTTCCTCGCCCGCGACGATCTGGAATCCGAACGAGTCGGCCGGGCCGGTGATCTTGTTGTCGATGATCCGGCTGGGGTCGCCGGGCCCCTCCAGCAGGCCCGTCCGGTTGTCGGCCCAGCGGTGCCCGTGCACATGGAACGTGTGGTAGTACTCACCGTGCGTGATCATGATGATCTCGACCCGGTCACCCACGGTCATCTTGAAGTCGGGCCCCTTGGCCTGGTTGTTGATCGTCATGTCGTTGAAGACGATGGTGATCTGCTTCTCGGGCAGGATGTCGCCTTCCCTGCGCACGACGAGCGGGCCGTAGAGGCCGGCGCGGATGCCGCCGGTGCCGTGCTCGGTGCCGACGATGTGGTCGTGGTAGTGCCAGTAGCCCGCGCTGCCGGGGCGGTAGGTGCCGTCCTTGCGCTTGCCCGGGGCGTGGGTGCGCCAGGTGTAGGTGCGCGTTCCGCCCGGTTCGACGACGCTGTCGTTCATCTTGGTGCCGTCGTTGGCCCGGTCGTAGTCGACGCCGTGCGGGTGGAGGCTGACCGTGGTGTCGGTGGTGTTCTCGAACTCGATGTGGAGCGTGTCCCCTTCGGTCAGTTCGATGAGCGGGCCGGGGACCGTCGCCTTGCCCTTCTCCAGGCCGTAGCCGATCTGATCGTCCGCCAGCTTCTGTGCGTAGAGCTTCATGTGGCGCACCTCGCCGCCGGGCCCCGCGCGCCGGACGCCCGCCGCGGCGGAGGGTGCGGCGGAGGGCGCCGAGGCGGACGCGGGCGGCGCGAGGACCGCGGGGCCGAGCGCCGCCGCCGCGGAAGTGGCGAGAAGCCGTCTGCTGAAGCTGCGACGGGCGAGGCTGCTGCCGGACGTCTCGGACATCGGTCTCCCTTCGGCGGCCGGAGGGCCGCCACTGCCTGCGTGCCTGAACTGCCCCTGCGCGCCTGGACATTGGAGTGAAGCCGACAAGGACCGTAGCGCCGTCGGCCTCGTTTATCCATATCCAGGACAAAGTTCGTTGAATCGCGGTCATAGCTATTGGCGTTCCACCGAAAGAGGTCTAACTTCTTCCGCGTTTCTGTGACTTAAGAGGGGTGGATCAGTCATGCGGCTCGAACCGCACCAAAAGCCCTCGCAGTTGAGAGGGTTGCGCAGGTCACGCCCGGCGTTCCGGCGCTTCTCCCGGCGCGGGCGGCTCGCGGCGCTGCTCGCCGGAGCGGTCTCGGCCGCCCTGCTGGGCGGCTCCCCGGCCCTGGCGGGCACGCCGCCGGACCCGCCCGACGCGAAGCTCCGACTCCCCTCCCCGCCGGGCGGGGAGGACGTGCGCGTGCTGGTCTTCCACGGCTCCGCCGGAGAGGAGCCGCCCACTGTCGACGCCGGCATCGAGGCCATCGAGCAGATCGGCCGCAGCGGCCCGGCCGCACAGCGCTTCAGGATCACCGCGACGGCGGACCCCTCGGTGTTCACCTCCGAGAAGCTCGGCAAGTACAACGCCGTCGTCTTCCTCACCGGCGGCGGTGACGTCCTCGATCCCGCGCAGGAAGCGGGCCTGGAGAGCTACATGGAGGCCGGCGGCGGCTTCCTCGGCATCCACGGCGCTGCGAAGGCGGAGCCGTACTCCGACTGGTTCGCCGGTCTGGTGGGCGCACGCCCCGCTGCGGACCAGACCGCGAAGGTGCAGCGCGCCACGGTGGAGGTCGGCGACCGCCGCAACCCGGCGGCCAGGGACCTTCCCCTGGAGTGGAAGCGCCCCGACAAGTGGCTCAACTGGAAGGAGAATCCCAGCGGTTCGGTGCACACCGTCGCACGCGTGCGCGAGCGCAGCTACGACCCCGGCCAGGGCGCGATGGGCTGGGACCACCCCGTCTCCTGGTGCCGCGACTACGACGGCGGACGTTCCTTCTACACCGGCATGGGCGGCACGGCCGACAGCTTCCAGGAGGCCGACTTCCGCACGCATCTGCGTGGTGCGCTGCTGTGGACGACGCGGCTGGCAAGGGCCGACTGCCAGGCCACCATCGCCTCCAACTACAAGGCGGAGCGGGTCACTTCCCCGAACAAGCCCGGCGAGTCCGACCAGATCGGTGAGCCTCACGGCCTGGCCACGGCGGACGACGGCCGCGTCTTCTACATCGGGCGGGGCGGCGGCGACGGAGACGCGCCCGTGGTGACCGACTGGGACGACCCGCAGATCGGCAAGGGCCAGGGCACGGTCCACGTCTACGACCCGGAGACGAAGAAGGTCTCCCTGGTCGGGTCGCTCACCGTGTTCGGCAACAAGGGCGGCGGCGACGAACTCGTCAAGGTCGAGGAGGGCCTGCTGGGTATCGCGCTCGACCCGGACTTCGCCGACAACGGCCGGCTGTACCTGCACTACACGCCGCACTCGCAGCTGGACCGGGACAAGCACATGGCCGAGCGCCGCGTCTCCCGCTTCACCGTGGACGCGAAGAGCGGGAAGCTGGACGAGTCCTCGGAGAAGGTGCTGCTCAAGTGGCCCGTGCAGGTGCACAGTTGCTGTCACGCGGGCGGCGGCATGGCCTTCGACTCCAAGCGCAACCTCTACATCGCCACAGGTGACAACAACTCCTCACGCTTCAGCGACGGTTACTCGGGCAACAACCCCGAACCCTCCTTCAAGGGCGTCTCGTTCGCCGACGCCCGCCGCACCGCGGGCAACACCAACAACCTCAACGGCAAGATCCTGCGCATCCACCCCGAGGACGACGGCACCTACACCCTCCCCGAAGGGAACCTCTTCACCGGCGAGGAGACCGACGAGGGCGGCGGCAAGACCCGGGGCGAGATCTATGTGATGGGCGTGCGCAACCCGGCCCGCATCTCCGTCGACCCCGAGACCGACGTCCTCTACGCCGGCTGGGTCGGACCGGACGCCGGCGAACCCAGCACCACGTGGGGCCCCGCCAAGTACGACACCTTCGCCCGCATCACGCAGGCAGGCAACCACGGATGGCCGTACTGCATGGGCAACAAGCAGCCCTACCGGGACCGCAATCTGCCCGACCCGGACAAGCCGCTGGGCTGGTACGACTGCGACCACCTGAAGAACGAGTCCCCCAACAACGACGGGCTGGTGAACATCCCGCCCGCGCAGCCCAACAACATCTGGTACTCGCCGCAGGGCGGGGCCCCGGACTATCCGCGTGACGAGAACGGCGTGCCCAGCTACAAGAAGGACGAGCAGAAGCTGCTGCTGCCGTGGCTCAAGGGCGGCGGCCAGGCCACCATGAACGGCCCGGTCTACCGCTTCGACAAGTCCGTCGCGTCCAAGGGCAAATGGCCGGCCTACTGGGACGGCAAGTGGTTCGTCGGCGACTTCTACGACGCCGAACAGCCCCGGCACGCGGTGGTGATGCCCGACGGCGACGAGCCCGGGGCCCTGCCGGTGCACGCCGAGAGCCTTCGCAGGATCATCCCGGTCGGTGAGGGCGGCATCCGCAATCTCATGGACTGGAAGTTCGCCCCGGACGGCTCGCTCTACGTCCTCGACTACGGACGGGGCTTCTTCACCTCCGACGACAAGTCGGCTTTGTGGCACGTCACTTACCAGGGCGGCAAGGCCACTCCCGCCGCCGGCGACGTCGTCGGCAACAGCACGAAGGGGGCGTCACGATGATCCCGTCCGCACGCACACGCCGGACGCCGGCGGCCCGCCGGCGGCGGGCCCTCGGCACCGCGGTGACGGCACTGTTCGCGGCGCTGCTGATGGTGCTGGGCCTGACCTCGGCACCGGCGTACGGGCAGCAGCCGGCGCCAGGCGGCTCCGGCACGGCGGCCGCACAGCTGCTGAGGTGGACCGCGGGCGACGACATCACCCGATACACCTCGGCGCCCGAGACGGCGGTCGCGGGGCCGGCGACCATCGAGTTCGAGAACAGCGAGGCGACGGGCAACACCACGTCCATGCCGCACACGCTGACGTTCGTCACCGGCGACCCCGACTACAACGACGACGTGAACGTCAACATCCTCGCCAACCCCTCGGACGCGCAGGGCGGCAAGCACTCCGTCGAAGTCGTCCTGACCCCCGGGACGTACAAGTACCACTGCACCATTCCCGGCCACGGGCAGATGCAGGGAACCCTCGTCGTCACCGACGGCGGCGGGGGCGGGGACACGACACCGCCGGAGACCTCCGCAAAGGTCGAGGGCGACAAGAACGCGGACGGCGCGTACGTGGGCATGGCCACCGTCACCGTGAACGCATCCGACAGCGGAAGCGGCGTCGCGACCGTCGAGTACGCCCTCGGCGACGGCGGCCACCAGGCCTACACCGGGCCGGTGATGGTGCACGAGACCGGTACGCACACCTTCCGCTACAGAGCCGCCGACAAGGAGGGCAACGTCGCGGAGGAGAAGTCGGTGGAGTTCACCGTCGTCGCACCGCCGACGGACGACACCACTGCGCCGGAGACCTCCGCGACGGTCGACGGCGAACAGGACGCCGACGGCGCGTACGTGGGCTCGGCCACCGTCACCGTGACCGCGTCCGACGCGGGGTCGGGGGTCAACACCGTCGAATACGCCCTGGACGACGGGGAGTTCCAGCCCTACTCGGCACCCGTGATGGTGCACGAGCCGGGCTCCCACACCGTCCGCTACAAGGCGACGGACAAGGCGGGCAACGCCGCCGCGGCCAAGTCCGTCGAGTTCACCGTCGTCGAGCAGCCCGAGGAGGACACGACTGCGCCGCGGACCACGGCCAGGACCGAGGGAAGGACCAACTCCGACGGCCACTATCTCGGCAAGGCCACGGTGACCCTCACCGCAACGGATGAGGGATCGGGAGTGGAGAAGGTCGAATACTCCCTCGACGGCGGCCCGTTCCTCGCCTACACAGAGCCGGTCGTGGTGGACCGAACCGGCCATCACAGCGTCGCGCACCGGGCGACCGACAAGGCGGGCAACACCTCGCAGGCCGTCGCCGAGTCCTTCGACGTCGTGCCGGGCGGCGGTGTCCCCGCGCCCGACTGCCCCGAGTACGACGAGCGGGAGACCGTCTTCGTCGGTGACATCGACACCGGCGTCCCGAACCGGATGACGCGGCAGCGCTGCACCGTCGGCGAACTGATCGAGGACGAGAAGGACTGGTCCTCGCAGGCCCTGTTCCTCAAGCACGTCTCGGAGGTCACCGACGCGCTGCTCAAGGACAACGTGCTCGACGCGCGGGAGCACAAGCTGATCAACAAGGCCGCGAAAAAGTCCGGCATCGGCACCCCAGGTCAGCAGACGGGCTACAAGAAGCTGTTCGACGGGACGGAGGAGTCCTTCGCGCGGTGGCAGCACGTCGGCGGCGGCGCGTTCTCCCTGGGCGGCGACGGCAGCATGACCAGCAGCACCGAGACCGAGGGCATGGGCATGCTGTGGTACCCGAAGCGGAAGTACGCCGACTATTCGCTGAAGCTGCAGTTCCGCGACGACGCCCCCGGTGACGGCAACGCCAACGCCGGTGTCTTCGCCCGCTTCCCGTACGTCCACGACAACCCGGAGGAGTCACGGCCCGAGTGGGTCGCCATCAAGTTCGGGCACGAGCTGCAGATCCTCGACCGGCCCGACGGCGACATGTACAAGACCGGCTCCGTCTACGGCTTCGACCGCGTGGGACTGGCCGGTGCGGGCGTCACCCCGAAGGGCACCTGGAACGACTACGAGATCAAGGTCGTGGGCCAGCACTATTCGGTCTACCGGAACGGAGAACTCATCAACGAGTTCGACAACGACGGCGGCCAGGTCTTCGAGCCTCCCCGCGACGACGACCCCGGCACTGACGGGCGCCGGTACGCCTCGGGCTACATCGGCCTCCAGGTTCACGGCGTCACGGACGTGATCTCCTACCGGGACGTGCGGATCAAGGAACTCTGACGCGGTCACCGGGGACGAACGCGCCCGGATGAAGAGGTCCCGCCGTAAAGCGGCGGGGCCTCTTCGCGTCGCCCGGCCGCCTTCCCCCGCGTCGGCGGCGCCCCTCCGCGCCGGCTTGTCGTGTTTCATCAAGCGGCCCGTGCCGGTCCCGAGCCCGGACTACGCTGCCGGCGTGACGCCCCCGCTGCCCGGCCCCGCCGCCACGTCGACGGCCGATTCGAGGACCGCGTCGGCTGCCGCGCCGGCACCGGCACCGGGCGCTGCCCGCACCGCCGTCGCCGAAGTCCCCGCCGTCCACGTCACCCCGGAGTCTCCTTGTACACCGCGCTGATCATCGCCGCCTTCGTCCTCTACGCCGCGGCGTTCAGCGCCGTGATGCAGTTGGGCGGACGTGAGGCGAGGAGACCCGGCCGGGGCAGGCTCACCACGATATTCGGCGGCCTCGCCGTCAGCGGGGCGCTCCTGATGACCGCGGGCGACATCGCCGGCAGGCCGCCGCTCGGCGACGGTCTCTGGCACACGGTGCTGAACAGGGCACCCGACTACATTCCGTGGATGATCGTCATCACGGCGTCCATCACGTGCGGCTACCTCTTCTTCGGCCGCGGCAGCCGGCCCCGTGATCCCGACGGGCACGTCACCGGCCCGGGCACGTCCCGGACGCCGGGAGAGGACCCCCGGTCGGCAGAATCCTGAACCGGCCGGGACCCCAACGGCCCACGGCGCCACCCTGGTTCCACGTACCCGGAGCGCCGGGGCTCAGCGGGCGGGCGGGCCCCCTTCGGCATCACCGTCGCCGAAGGCGTCGAGCAGCCGGGCCGGAGCTGCCTGCCTCCAGGAGTCGACGAGGATGTCGCGCATTTCGCCGAGGTCGTCCAGAGCGGCGATCCGCACACGGACCCATGGGGTTCCCGCCTCGTGCGGCGGCACCCAGAACTTCTCCGGCTCCGCCGCGATCAGTTCGCTCCGCTCGTACCTGGGGCAGCGCACGGCGAAGGACGTCTCGTCGTCGGGGACCGTGACGAACATCTTCCCGGCGACGCGGAACGTGGGCATGTTCCACGCCTCCTTCTCCGCCGTCTGAGGAAGCGACAGCGCGATGCGGCGGACATCCTCCGAGTCGGGCATGGCACCAATCTACGGCTGTCTGCGGGTACGCCCCCTCACGGCGGGCTCGTCCGCGTCAACGGCGGTGCCGGCAGCGCCCCGGGCGCGGCGGTGGCCGACCGCCCGCAAGCCGGCCACTCCCGCGCACGGCAGAGGCCGGTCAGGCGGACCGGCCCGTAAAGCTTCCGGTGCCGCGCGACGGAGGCGGGTGTCGGACCCTCCCCCCACACTGAAGGCACCCACGAGCCGAAGCGCACGGAGAAGCCCCGCATGATCACCACCCTTGCCGTCGAGAACTACCGGTCGCTGAGCAGCCTCGTCGTGCCGCTGGAGCGGCTGAACGTCGTCACGGGCGCGAACGGCACAGGGAAGTCCAGCCTGTACCGGGCCCTGCGGCTGCTCGCCGACGCCGCACGGGGAGGAGCGGTCGCGGCGCTCGCCCGCGAGGGCGGGCTGCGCTCCACGCTGTGGGCCGGTTCGGAGAATCCGGCGCAGGGCGCGGGCAGAAGCGGACCGGTGGGGCTGCGACTCGGCTTCGCCGGGGACGAGTTCGGCTATGCGGTCGACTTCGGGCATCCGGTCCCGGCCGATTCACTGTTCGACCTCGATCCGGAGATCAAGGTCGAATGCACCTGGGCGGGGCCGGTGCTGCGCCCCGCCGCGGTGCTCTCGGAGCGGAAGGGCCCCGCCGTGCGGACGCGCACTGCGGCCGGTGACTGGCATCGCTCGGCGGGCGAACTGCGCCCGTACGACAGCATGCTGAGCGAGTTCGCCGACCCGCAGCTCGCACCCGACCTGCTGAGGCTGCGGGAGCGCATCAGGTCCTGGCGGTTCTACGACCACGTGCGCACCGACGCGCAGGCACCGGCCCGTTCCGCACAGATCGGCACCCGCACGCCCGTGCTCGCGCATGACGGCGTGGACCTTGCGGCGGCTCTGCGCACCATCCACGAGACCGGCGACCGCAAGCGGCTGAAGGAAGCCGTGGACGCCGCGTTCCCCGGCAGCCGGCTCACCGTCGCAAGCCGGGGCGGCCGCTTCGAAGTGGAGCTGCATCAGCCGGGAATGCTGCGCCCCCTCACCGCCGCCGAACTGTCCGACGGCACGCTGCGCTATCTGCTGTGGACGGCCGCGCTTCTCACGCCGCGGCCTCCGGCGCTACTCGTCCTGAACGAACCGGAGGCCAGCCTCCACCCCGAACTGCTCTCGCCGCTGGCGGAGTTGATCGTCGCAGCCGCTCAGGACACGCAGGTCGTGGTGGTCACCCACGCGTCGGAGCTGGTTGCGCAGCTGGAGCGCGGCCCGGTGCGTCACCGGCTCGACGTGAACTCGATGGAGCTGGTCAAGGACGAGTACGGCCGGACCCGGGTGGCCGGGCGCGAAGGACTTCTGGACCAGCCGGCGTGGCACTGGCCCAAGCGCTGACGGGCTCGCGTCCCCGGGCGCGGATTCCCCAGGGGACCAGCCGGTGCCACCGCTGTGCACCGGATCCGCCGGGCGCCTGCAGGGCCGTCTCCGGGCATCCGCGCACGAGGGCGGGGGTCGACGGGCCGCTCCAGGTCCAGCCGCTTGCGGACGCTGCGGGTCGTGATCAGCAGCTCGTGGGGGCAGTTCGGCCACATCGGGCTCCTAGGGTGCGGGGCGGGGCCGGCGAGGGGGCCGCAGCCGCGGATCGCTGAGTCGCCTTGACGACGCCGCGCTCGGGTCGTCCGGCAACACCTCGTTCCGCAGGGCTCTTGCCGGGCGGGACGGTACGTGATTCAGTGGCTCATCCACTGAGTCACTGAGGAAGGTGCCGGGCGTGGAGACTCTGCCCCGAGAGACGATCGTCGACGTACTGGAGAACAAACTCCGCGAGGAGATCCTCACCGGATCCCATCCCGCGGGGAGTTACCTGCCCCCCGAGCGCGAACTGGCCGACGGCTACGGCGTCACGCGGACCACCCTCAAACACGCTTTCGGCCGCCTCGTGCAGTCCGGTCTGCTGGAGACCCGTCACGGAGTGGGCACCCGGGTACGGGACTTCGTCCGTCTCGGCGGGGCCGACCTGCTCCCGATGCTGGTGCGGCACAGTCCCGACTGGCTGGGTGAGATCTTCGAAGTGCGGCGCAGCATCGGCGCGTTGATCGCCGAGCGGGCGGCGACGAAGGCCACCGCGGCGCAGCGGGAGGAACTGCGCCGGCTGCTGGCAGCGGTCCGGAGCGCCGAGGGCGGCGGCGAGGTGCAGCTCGCGGACGTCGAGGTGCACCGCGCGCTCGCCCGCGCCACCGGCAACAGGGTCTACACGCTGCTGACCAACACCCTCTTCAACGCCTACCTGCCGATGCGCACACACCTCGTCGGCCCGTTCCTGGACCCCGAGGTGGCGCACGGCCGGCTGGAACCCGTGGTCTCGGCGGTCAGTGCGGGCGACGCGAAGGCCGCGCGCGAGGCGGCGGACGCGTACCTCGCCGCCACGGAGCGCATCATGCTCGACGGTCTCGGGATCGCCTGATGGGCGGCCGGGGCACGACATTCTCGGAGGTCATGACCGGTTTCGTCCGTCTGGCCGGGGAGAGCGAGACGCGGGCGATGCGCCTTGACCTGACCGTACGGTCGGGCGAGGTGCTGCTCCCGCACCGCACGACCGACGGTGCGGTGACCGGACGGGTCCGCATCGCCGGCCGGGCCGACGACGCGCAGGCGACGGGCACGATGGAGATATCGCCGCTCGCCCGGCGCCGCATCCGCTACCGCATCGGCTTCACGGCCGAGGGCCGCCGTTACTCCCTCGACGGCTGGAAGTCCATCTCCCCGGCCCGGCCCGTGAAGTCGATGACAGTCCTGCCGTTCTCCCTCTTCGAGGACGGTGAGGAGGCCGGGAAGGGAACGCTGCGCTTCCCCCTGAGCACGCAGCTGCTTCCCTTCCTGGCCGGCTTCCGCTTCCCGCGCCGCGAGGACGCAGCGGCCCAGCTCGCGCCGCGCTGGGACGGATCGGCGGGACGGACGGAGGTCTGGTACACGACCGTCACCGACCCCGCCACCCGCAGCGGTCTGTGGCTGCACCACGAACTCGTCGCCCCGTCCGACGGATCGGACGCGTACGCCCACGGCTGGGTCGCCCGCTTCCCCGCCGACGGCGAAGGCCCCGTCGAGCACGCCCGGTTCGGCCCGCAGCCGTGGAAGTCGCAGCCCGGGGCGCGCGGCTTCGCTTCGGAGGGCATCGAGGCCGGCCCGGGGCGGCTGCGCGGTGAGGCGGGCCCGTTCAGCTGGGACCTGGCCGAACACCCGCAGGACGAGCCGCTGTTCACCTTCCCGCGCTGGTCCTGGCGCCGCCCGCTGCTTCCCGCGGCGCAGATCGTGCCGGCCCCCCGCGCGTCGTACACGGGGACGTTCGCCTACGACGGCGGCGAGCTGGAACTCGACGGCGCACCCGGGGCGACCGCCCGCATCTACGGGCACGGCAACGCGCGCCGCTGGGCGTGGCTGCACGCGGGGCTCGGCGGCGGCGACGTGCTGGAGATCGTCGCCGCGACGTCGATGCGTCCCGGGCTGCGGCGGCTGCCGCCGCTGGTGTTCCTGCGGCTGCGCAAGGACGGCCGCACGTGGCCGCGGCGGGCGGAGCGCACCGCGGTCGGCTGGGCGGGCCTGGGCCGCTTCAAGGCCCGTCTCTCGCTGCCGACCTGGACGGTCACGGGCCGCGCCGGCCTGCGCCGCATCCGCGTGGAGGTCACACAGCCCGAGGAGCGCACCCTCGCCCTCGACTACACCGACCCCGACGGAAGCGGCGCCGTGTGCCGCAACAGCGAGACGGCGGACGCGCGGATCGTCCTGGAACGCTGGAGGGGACGGTGGCGCACCGAGGCGGAGTGGAGCCTGGACGGCACGGCGCACGCGGAGGTGGGTGACCGATGAGCGGTCAGGAACCTCTCGCCGGCCTCGTCGCCGCCCTGCTCGCCGACGACGGCAGCAAGACGTGGCCGGGTGCCGTACCCGGACGTCTCGGCTCCGTGCTCGGCACGATGCCCGCGCCCGCACGTGCCGGGGTCCGGGCGGCGGCCGCCGCCGTCGACGCCTACGCCGTGGTCCGCACCGGCCGCCGCCTGCGCGGACTGGCCCCGCACGCGCGGGAGACGGTGCTGGCCTCGCTGGCGTCCCGCAGGTCGCTGCTGCCGGTGCTGGACGCGGTGAAGGTGCCGGTGATGCTCGCGGCCGGCACGGAGCGCATGATCCACGAGGAGCCCGCTCCCCCGCCGGTGTCCGCGCCGCAGGATCCGCCGCTGGACTGTGTGCCGTCGGCGGAGTGGCCCGACAGGTCGACCGCCGACGCCGTGGTCGTCGGTTCCGGCGCGGGAGGCGCCGTCGCGGCCCGCACGCTGGCCCGGGCGGGCATGCGTGTCCTCGTGCTGGAGGAGGGGCGCCGGCACACCACCGCCGAGTTCGGGCGGCGCACGCCGCTCGACCGGTTCGGGGAGCTCTACCGGGACGGTGGCGGCACCGTCGCCCTCGGCAACCCGCCGGTGGTGCTGCCCGTGGGGCGCGCCGTCGGCGGCACCACCGTCGTCAACTCCGGTACCTGCTACCGCACTCCGGACCATGTGCTCACCCGCTGGCGCGACGAGTTCGGGCTGGGCCTCGCCGACGCGGACTCCTTCGGCGAATGCCTCGACGAGGTCGAACGCACCCTCCAGGTCGCCACCGCGCCCCTGGACGTCCTGGGCCGCAACGCCCGCACCGCGCTGCTCGGCGCCGAGCGGCTCGGCTGGCAGGCGGCACCGCTGCGCCGCAACGCGACCGGCTGCAAGGGCTCCTGCCAGTGCGTCGTGGGCTGCCCCACGGGCGCGAAGCAGAGCGTGCAGCTGTCGGTGCTGCCCGACGCGTGTGCCGCCGGCGCCCGGATCGTCACCGGCGCGTATGTGCAGCGCCTCCTCGTGGAGAAGGACCGGCCGGGCGGACCGCGGGCGTGCGGCGTCCTGGTACGCCGCCCGGACGGCAGCGAGTTGGAGATCCTCAGCCCGCTCGTCGTGGTCGCGGCGGGAGCCCTTCACTCGCCGCCGCTGCTGCGCCGCTCGGGACTGGGCGGCCACCCGCGGCTCGGCCGCAACCTGGCGATCCATCCGGCTGCGAGCGTGGCGGGGCGTTTCCAGGAGCCCGTCACCGCGTGGCGGGGCGTGCTGCAGAGCGTCGGCGTGGAGGAACTTCACAGCGACGGCATCCTCATCGAGGCGACCGCCGGGCCGCCCGGCATGGGCTCGTTCGTGCTTCCCGGGGTGGGGCGCGCACTGCGCCGGGAGCTGGACGGGGCCGAGTCCCTCGCCACGCTGGGCGCCATGATCGCGGATCTGCCCTCCGGCCGCGTCCTGGGAGCCCGCCGTACGCTGCTGCGCTACGACCTGGCACGCCGTGACGGGGAGCGGCTCATGCGGGCGGTCGAGGCCATGGGCAGGATCCTCTTCGCCGCGGGGGCGCAGGAGGTCCTCACGGGCATTCCCGCCGCGCCGAAGGCATACTCGCAGGACGAACTGCGGGAAACGCTGCGGGGGTTGTCGGCCGGACAACTGCATCTTTCAGCCTTCCACCCGACGGGGACGGTGGCACTGGGCGCCGATCCGCAGACCGCTCCGGCAGACACCGAGGGACGGCTGCGCGGCGTGCAGGGAGTGCTGATCGCGGACGGTTCCGCGCTGCCCAGCTGCCCGGAGGTGAACCCGCAGCTGACGATCATGGCCACGGCCCTGGCCGTCAGCGAGGCGGCGGCCAGCGTGGCACAGCGTGCCTAATTACCCCGAACGTGCCTACCGTGGCGGGGAGTTGGCACCATAGGGTGAAGATGTGCGCTGCGCGGTACCGATACGGGGAGAAGGATGAAGAAACGGAAACTGGCGGTTCGTCTCGCCGCACCCTGCGCGCTCGCAGTCGCCGCCGTCGTCATCCCCTCGGCCGGCGGCGGCACCGCACGGGCGGGAGCGATCTGCGAGGTGGTGCACGACAACGCGCCTCGCTACGCGGCTGACAACACCGACAGCAAGGTCGTCGGCACCATGCGGGCCGGCGAGAAGGTCGCCGCCGCAGGCCCGTCCCGCCTCTGGCACGTCTCCCGCGCCGACACCGGCCAACCGCTGGGCCACATGCTCCAGACGGATCTCAACTGCGGCGGCTGAGGACCGGCGGAACCCCGGGGGTGCGGACGACCGGGCGCCCCGGGGGCCAAAACACCAGGCGACGGCGGCGAGTTGAGCGGTGCCGCTGCGGGGGGTGAGCAGCGGGATGCCGGTCCCCTCCGCGGCGAGCGGGCCGACGGCGGCGGCCGTCGAAGCCTGCGCGAGCACCAGTACGTCGCACCAGCACGTCGCGCCCGGCGGCGAGCCGCCGGGCCTGCGTGGTGGCACTCATGGGCGCGTTGCCTTTCCTCGTCCGGGTCGGGGACCGGATCGGGGTGGGGTGGGGGGCAAGGGCTGGGACGGGGACGGTGGTCGGGTGCGGGTCGGGGGCTGCAGGGCGCAGTGCCCCGGGGGCACGCGTTCGCCTGCGGGTCTGCCTCCCCTCAGGTCTCTGCGGCTTGCTGTTCGTGCCGCTCCTCCGGCTGTGCGTGCGGCAGCCCGGGCTGCCCGGGACCTGCGTTCCGCCGCGTGACCCGGGGCAGGAACCGGTCCCGGTAGGCGTCGCGGTGAGCCGCCGCCGCCTGGCCGTCGGCCCGTACGGCGGTGGCCGCGGGACGGATGGAGGCCGGGTCGGTGCCGATGGCGGCGCCGCCCCAGGCTGCCGCTCCCAGGGCCGGCGCCTCCGGTTCGGTGCAGATCCGGGTGGTCCACGGGGTGACGGCGGCCTTCAGTGCCGTCCAGGTGGGCTGGCGTGTGGAACCGCCGAGGAGTGTGACGGCGTGCGGCTGAGCCCCGGTCAACTCGGCCTGTACGTCGGCCATCCAGCGGGCCTGGTACGCGGCCCCCTCCAGCAGGGCGAGCGCGAGGTCGGCGGGGCCGTGGCGGGCGGCCATGCCGTGCACGGCGAGGCGTGCGGCCGGATCGGGGTGCGGCGCGCTGCGGCCCTGGAGGTAGGGCTCGACGGTGATGCCGCTGGGCAGAGCCGGCCCGTGACCGTTCACGCGGTGGCCGCAGCGTTCGACGAGGCGGGCGAACTCCGCGTAGCGGGCGGCCGGTCCGGCGCTCGCTGCCGGCTCCGTCTCCGCTCCGGTCCCGTGAAGGAAGCGGTCGCAGAACCACTCGACGAGCGCGCCCGAACTCGCCATTCCCGCAAGGGTGATCCAGTGTTCGCCGTCCGCGTGCCGCCCCCACGACATGCCTTCGGCCGCCGCGGCGGCCCGGTCCGGAGGTTCGGCGGAGACGGTGAGCACCGCTTCGGCGGTACCCATGGAGTCGGCGGCCAGACCCGCGCGGCGTGCGCCCGCGACCCACGCGCCGACGAGGTGGTCGTGCCCGGCGACGACGACGTGCGTGCCGGCGCGCAGTCCCAGGCGGCGTGCGGCGGCCCTGGTGACGGGGCCGACGGGGCGGCCCGGAGGATGGACGTGCGGCATGTGTGCGGGGGTGAGTCCGGCCTCGTCGAGGAGTTCCGGGCTCCACCGGCCCAGTGCGGCGCCGTCGGTTCCCGGCTCCCAGGCCATGCTGCGCTGGGCGAACGTCGCGTCGGTGCCGACGCGTCCGGTCAGTGCGCGCGCCACGAGGTCGGCGGCGCCCGCCCACTGCCGCATGCGGTTCAGCACTTCCGGGTGGTGTTCGCGCAGCCAGCACCAGCGGGCAAGGGGGACCTTGGCGCTGGGCAGCACTCCGGTGCGTGCGTGCAGTTCCGCTGCGCCGCATCTGCGGCGCAGCGTCTCGGCGTGCGGGGCGGGCGCGGGGTCGTTCCACGCGAGGACGGGGCCGAGAGGTGCCCCGTGCCGGTCGAGCGGTACGCCGGTCTCGGCCATGCCGGTCAGTCCGACGGTGTGGGGCGCGCGGCCCGCGGCTCGTACGCAGTCGGTGAGCGCGTCGAGTGCGGTTCCGATCAACTCGTCGGCGTCGTGGGAGCGTTGATCGGGGTTGCGGGGTGTGGCACGGTGCGCGCGCGCCAGCACGGTGCCGTCGGGGGTGCAGATCAATGCCTTGCAGTGGGTGCTGCCGATGTCGATGCCGGCGAGGAGCGGTGTGCCGGCGCCGGGGTGGGGGGCGGTTCCGTTGCGGGGCCTCGATTGGCTTGTCATGTCACCTCCTCCCGGTCCATACCCGTCGCCGGTCCGCTCTCCACGGGTCAGGGCGAGAGCGTGCCGGTGCGTGCGACGCGCGCGTACCAGTGGCCGCTGTCCTTGACGGTGCGGCGCTGCGTATTCCGGTCGAGGTGGACGAGTCCGGGGCGCGGCCGGTGGCCCATGGCCCATTCGAAGTTGTCGACGAGAGACCAGTGGTAGTAGCCCTCGACGGGAGCACCGGCCTCCAACGCGCGGTGCACGGCGGCGAGATGGGAGCGGAGGAAGCCGATGCGCCGCTCGTCGTGCACGGCACCGTCGGCGCCCGCGTCCACCGCCCAAGACGCCGCCGTTCTCGGTGATCATCAGCCGGACCCCGGCGACGAGTGAGCCGTCCCGGTCCCGGACGGCGGCGTGCAGCACACCGTGCGCTCCGGCCGCCGCCTCCAGCGTCACCTCGGCACGTATCCGGCCCTCGGCACCCGCCGCGCCCGCCTCGTCGACGCACCGCGTCCACCGCCGCGGACACCAGCCGCAGCGGCCCGCACGTCTCCAGGGTGACGGGACGCCGGATGCCCTGGTAGGAACGACGCCGTCCCGCTCGGCGCAGCGTCAACGAGCAGCCGGGCTCCAGTCCGGGCGGCGGCCGCTCAGAGCGACGGCGCGGTCCAGGAGGGGCGCATGGCGGGGCACCTCGACGACCGGCCCGAAGATCGTTCCCCGCATCTCCTGGGACTCCGCCTGCGAGAGCATGCCGATCGACGCCTTCAGACTCTCCGGGTCGCCGTGGTAGTCCTGCCCCGTGGCACGCGCCAGGTCCCAGCCGTGCAGGAGCACTTCGTTGAGTGCGACCACTCCGGCGAGGGCGCCGGGCAGGGTGACGCCGCCGGCCTGGGTCTCCCCCTCCCAGGCGGACTCGCTGCGCCAGGCGGCGGCGAGTCCGTCGAGGGAGGCGGGCAGCCGGCTGCGCCAGTCCTCCGGCAGCGGCGGCAGGCCGTCGCCGGGGTCCTGGCCGGTCGCCTCGCCGAGCTTCTTCGCCGCGGCGTCGGTGAAGGCCACGCTCAGCCCTAGCAGGTGGCTCAGCAGGTCCGCCACGGAGTAGTCCTCGCACGGAGTGGGCGCCGCGAGCCGGTCGTCGCCGACTCCGTCGAGCAGTGCCTTCACCTCGCGCGTCTGCGGTCCCAGATCGAGCATCGTCGTCACCTGCGCACCTCTTCCTCCGGGCCGTCGGGCCCCGGTCCCGCCCCGGGACGCGGAGCCCCGGGTGTCCGTGGGGGCCGGCGGTTCATCCGCCGGCCGAAGTCATGACCGGGCGGCGCCGGGGAACTCATCGCCGGTGGAACAAACCGGACGAGGACCGGCGTTGTGGTGGCACACACGGCGGCTGACATCGGCAGAACGGGAGACTCCATGAGCGGCGTGCTCGGCTTCAATCCCCTCTCCTTCGGGGCGGAGCCCTCGGGCGAGCGGCTGGCCCGCATCGAGCGGTCGCCGAACTACGACAGGCAGGCCGGTGCGTTCCGCAACCCCATGCCCGCGGGACGGACGCCCAGAGCCGTGCGCAGCCGGCGTGAGATGCTGCGGGCCCTCTTCAGCCGCGAGGGACGCAGACCCACCGGCCCCGTCCCGCTCTCCCGTCCCGACCTGACCTCGCCGCCCGCCTCCGGGCTGCGGCTGACGTGGCTCGGGCACGCCACGGTGCTCGCGGAGATCGACGGAAGGCGTGTGCTGTTCGACCCGGTGTGGGGCGAACGCTGCTCGCCGTTCCCGTTCATCGGGCCGAAGCGGGTGCACCCGGCTCCCGTGCCGCTTGCCGCGCTGGGCCGGCTCGACGCCGTCGTCGTCTCGCACGACCACTACGACCATCTCGACCTGCCCACCATCCGCCGGCTCATCGCGAGCGGCGTGCCGTTCGCCGTGCCCCTCGGCGTCGGCGCGCACCTGGAGCGGTGGGGCGTGCCGCCGGAGCGGTTCACCGAGCTGGACTGGGAGGAGTCCACGGAGATCGCCGGGCTGCGGCTGACGGCCACCCCCGCCCGTCACTTCTGCGGCCGGGGCCTGCGCAACCAGCAGCGCACCCTGTGGGCGTCCTGGAGTGTGACGGGCCCCGGGCACCGGATCTTCCACAGCGGCGACACGGGTTATTTCCCCGGCTTCGCCGCGATCGGCGAGCAGCACGGGCCGTTCGACGCGACGATGATCCAGATCGGCGCGTACAGCGAGTTCTGGCCCGACATCCACATGACGCCCGAGGAAGGGCTGCGCGCCCATCTCGATCTCACCGGCGACGCGGGGGCGTTGCTGCCGATCCACTGGGGCACGTTCAACCTCGCCCCGCACCCCTGGGCGGAGCCCGGCGAGCGGCTGCTGGCCGCCGCGGAGCGGGCCGGTGTGCGGGCGGCGCTGCCGGTGCCGGGCGCCGGCTTCGAACCGTCCGCGCCCGTGCTGCCGACCGCCGCCTGGTGGCGGGGCGTCGCGGGCGAGCGGCGCACCGCGGCGTCGGGGCCGATGGGGGCGCAGCTCGGGCGGTCCTGAGGGGCCGTGCCGCCCGCTCGTCGCGCCGTGGCGTCTCAGAGTTCGTCGAGGAGGCCGAGCAGGAAGGCGCGGGTCCGGCGTGCCGGTGCCGCGTCGGTCACCAGGCGGTCGATGACGTGGCGGTAGTGGTCGACCTCGTTCGGCTCCGCCGGGTAGGTGGCGCCGATGAGCTGTTCCAGGTAGATGACGTCGGGCAGCTCGCGCTCCGGGAGCCGCAGCAGCGTCACGGGTCCGCCTGCGGCCGCGTGCCCGCCGGCTGCGAACGGCATGATGTGGACGGTGACGTGCGGGAGTTCGCATGCGGCGATGAGGTGTTCCAGCTGACCGCGCATCGTCTCGGTGCCGCCGACGCCGCGGCGCAGCGCGGCTTCGTCGAGGACGGCCCACAGATGCGGGGGCCGGGTGCTGTGGAGGATGCGCTGGCGCAGCATGCGCAGTTCGACGCGGCGCGCGATCTGCGGCTCGGGGGCGCCCTGGTGCCCGAGTTCGATGACGGCGCGTGCGTACTCGGGTGTCTGGAGCAGGCCGGGGACGAACTGGACCTCGTAGGTGCGGATGACGCCCGCCGCCTGTTCCAGTCCGAGGAAGGTCTGGAACCAGTCGGGCACGACGTCCCGGTAGGCGTGCCACCAGCCCGGGGAGTTCGTCTGCGCCGCCAGGGCCCGCAGGGTGGCGTGTTCCGTCTCGTCGGTGATTCCGTAGATGGTGAGCAGGTCGGTCACGTCCCGCTCCTGGAAACCGCAGCGGCCACGCTCCAGTTGGGCGATGCTCACGTCTGAGGCCTTGATGGCCTCCCCGGCCTCCTTGCGGGAGATGTACTGGGCCTCCCGCAGTTTCCGCAGCCGCTCCCCCAGCACCAGCCGGGGCACGGCCGGCCCCGGTGGCCGGTCCGGGATGCGGCGGTCGGGCACGCCGCCCTGAATCTCAGTGATGCGCATGCCTCAGCTCCCCGGGCTGTGGACGCATGGGTCTCGCCATGGCGAGCATGTGTCCGCTCTGGTCTCCTCCTCGCGCTGCGCGAGGGGTACGTTTCCACGGCACTGTCCGTCCTCATTCCCGCACATGCCCCTGTCCAGTCCCCGCCACGAAGTCACCCGCAGCGGGACTGTTGCGCAAGTTGCACGAGGGAAGGAATGTACGTGGTGTGGCGTGGATCGGCCAATCCCGAAGGCCGAAAATATTCCCTCAGGGGAGGCACTCCCCGCAACCAGCCGATTCCGGTCACGCGCAGGCGTGTTGACGCCCCCGCGCGGCCGGAACCCGACGACAACGGCCCTCGACCCTGGAGCCCCGCGTGCCCACTCCCGCGTCCGGCAGCCCCGCAACCAACTGGGCGGGCAACACCGTCTTCACCGCCCGCCGGGTCCGTCGCCCGCAGTCCGTGGAGGAGTTGCAGCACCTCGTCGCCTCCTCCCGGCGCGTGCGGGCACTGGGCAGCGGCCACTCCTTCAACCGCGTCGCGGACACCTCCGGCGACCTCGTGCGGCTCGACGGCCTGCCGCCCGCCGTCGAGATCGACGAGGCGTCCTCGACCGTCACCGTCGGCGCCGGAATGCGGTACGGGGAAGTCGCCGGCATCCTGCACGAGGCCGGTCACGCCCTCGCCAACCTCGCCTCGCTGCCGCACATTTCGGTCGCGGGTTGCTGCGCGACCGCGACCCACGGCTCGGGCGACTCGGAGAAATGCCTTGCGGCGGCGGTGACATCAATCGAGATCGTCGGCCCGGACGGTGAACTGTCGCTGCTGAGCCGGCAGGACGAACCGCGGCGCTTCCCCGGCGCGGTCGTCGCTCTGGGCGCGCTGGGCATCGTCACCCGGCTGACGCTCCGCGTGGAGCCGTCCTTCGAGGTCTCCCAGCACATCTACACGGGCGTGCCTCTCGCCGAGCTGGCCGCGCGATTCGACGAGATCTTCGGATGCGCCTACAGCGTCAGCGCGTTCACCGACTACCGCAGCGGTCGCGCGCGGGTGTGGGTCAAGCGCCGCACGACGGAACGCGACGGTGGCGTGCGGCCCCCGGGCTGGGAGGGTCGGACCCCGGCGGACGCCGCACACCACCCGATCCCCGGGATCCCCGCGACGCACTGCACCGAGCAACTGGGCGTGCCGGGCCCCTGGTTCGAGCGGCTGCCGCACTTCCGGCCCGACTTCACGCCCAGCAACGGCGAAGAGCTCCAGTCGGAGCTGCTGCTGCCCCGCGCCGCCGCGCAGGAGGCGCTGGCCGCGCTGCGCGCGCTCGGGGACCGGGTCGCCCCGGTGCTGCAGATCTCCGAGATGCGCACGGTGGCCGCGGACGACCTGTGGCTGAGCCCTGCATGGGAGCGTGACTGCGTCGCCTTCCACTTCACCTGGGTCAAGGACACGGAGGCGGTGCTGCCGGTGGTCGCGGCCGTCGAGGAGAAGCTGCTGCCGCTCGGGGCCCGGCCGCACTGGGGCAAGCTGACCGCCATGGAGCCGGAGCGGATCGCGGCGTTGTACGAACGGGCCGGCGACTTCCGGCGGCTGGTGCTGGAGCGGGATCCGGAGCGCGTCTTCGCGAACGACTTCGTGGACAGGGTCTTCGCACTGGGCTGACGCCGGGCTGACGCCGGGCTGAGGGGTGGCCGCGGCTGCCCGTCGACCGGTACTGCGGGCGGGCCCCGTGCAGCAGCGACCATGAACCGGCGGAAGCGGGGGCAACCGGAGGGTGTCCGTGCGTCCAGCGGTTGTCCGAAGGGACGGTCATATGTCATCCGTGCAGCGTTCAGGCGATGCCCGCAGGAGTCCGTCGTGGTGGGTCATGCTCTTCATGGCGTTGGTCCTTCTTCTCCTGCTCCTGCTGCTCGCGGGAGTGCTGAACCTCCTGCCGAAGGCGACGAATCCGTTCGGGACCGAGACCAAGGACCGCACCGGGCCCGTGCTGCTCAAGTCCATTCAGGACATGAGCCGTTACGAGGCGGCGTCCGGCAGCTTCCAGGTCGTCGTCGATCTGGACAAGGACGCGAAGTTCCTGCCGGACGCGGTGCGCGGCAACCGCACCCTCTTCGTCGGCAAGGGCGAGGTCGGCGCCTTCGTCGACCTGGGGGACGTCGGCGAGGACCAGGTGAAGGTCAGCCGCGACCGTACGGAAGCCACGGTGAAGCTCCCCCACGCCCGCCTGGAGAAGCCCGCGCTGGACGCCGAGCGTTCCTACGCGGTGACGAAGCAGCGCGGTCTGCTCGACAGGCTCGCCGACGTCTTCTCCGACAACCCGAACGACGAGCGCGAGGTGCACAAGCTCGCCGTGCGCCACATCGGTCAGGCCGCCAAGAAGAGCGACCTCACCGACCGGGCCGAGAAGAACACCCGGAACATGCTGCGGGAACTGCTGGTCTCGCTGGGCTACGAGAAGGTCTCGGTCCAGTTCACGGACGACCGCGGGAAGCGCGGCCGCTGACGGTGAACCGGTGCCACCAGTGGGGCCGCCGCGGATGCACCGCGCGTCCGAGGCGGCGCCCGATGATCAGGTAACCGATCACGGCACCGCTGCTGTTGAGGATGACGTCGTCGATGTCGAAGGCGCGGCCCTGGATGAGGGCTCCCTGCACCAGCTCCACCGCCAGCATGACCACGGCCGTCGCGAGCATCACGCGCAGGAGGCCGCGGGTGCGGGGCACCAGGGCCGGCAGGAGCGCACCGAAGGGCATGCCGAGCACGATGTTCCCGCCGAGCTGCTTGAGGGTGTCGCGCAGAGCGGGCTGCGTGAGGTAGTTGCGGATCGAGTCACCGGGACGCAGGTTGTTGTGCGTGAGCGACTCGGACGCGGCCGAAGGGCCCAGCGTCAGCTTCGAGAGCACGACCGCGAAGCCGACCATCGCCACGAACGCGACCGCCAGGATCAGCACGCGCCACGCCACGTGCAGCTGGTGCTGGGTGAGCGCATTCCCGCCGGCGGTCGCCTTGCGGGCGGGCGCCTTCCTGGGGGCGCTCTTCGAGGTCTTCTTCTTCGGACCTGCGGCCGACGACCGCTTCGACGTACTTTTCGGCTTCGTCGTGCTCTTCGGCTTCGTGGCGCTTTTCGATGTCTTCTTCGCTGTGCTTTTCGTTCCGCTCGCCGCCCTCCCAGGCGCCTTCCCGGACGTCTTCTTCGTCGCAGTGCCGCCGCCGTTCCCCTTCGCGGACGACTTCGCCTTTCTCCTCATCTCAGTCAGGAAATTCTCCATCTGCTTGCACCCCCGGAGGGCCTAGGTACTGTCTGGCCAGCAGTTACCCCCGGCAGGGCGAAGCATGCGCCGCCGCGTTCCGGCCGCGCGGCCCGCGCAATCAGGGCTTTCGCGCGACCCCTCCGTAGACGGGGAACTCCGCGTCGGTGATGTCCGGCTGGGACTCGCCGTCGTCGGGGCGCCACCGGTGGGCGACGACCACGCCCGGCTCGACGAGTTCGAGCCCTTCGAAGAAGCGGTTCACCTCGGAGCTGGAGCGGATCTGGCCCTCCGCGACGGACGACTGGTAGGCCTCGGCGACACGCGTGAGCAGATCCGGGTCGAAGTCCGCGGTGGCGTGCGAGACGACCAGGTGACTGCCGGACGGCAGTGCGTCCATCAGCTTGCGGACGATGTCGTACGCGCCCCGCTCGTCGGTGATGAAGTGCAGCAGTGCGATCAGCGACAGCGCGACGGGACGGCCGAGGTCGAGGGTCTCCCGCAGTCCGGGGGCCTCGAGGATGGCCTCGGGTTCGGTGAAGTCGGCATGCACATAGGCGGTGCGGCCCTCGGCGGTGCCGCTCAGCAGTCCCTGTGCGTACCGGAGCACGATCGGGTCGTTGTCGACGTAGACGACCCGGGTTTCGGGCGCCACCGCCTGGGCGACCTGATGGAGGTTGGGTTCGGTCGGTATTCCCGAGCCGATGTCGAGAAACTGCCGTATGCCCGCCTCCCGCGCGAGCCAGCGGGTGGCCCGGTGCATGAACTCGCGGTTGAGCCGGGCGCCGAGCAGCACCCCGGGCCACACGTCCACGACCCGGTCGCCGGCGGCGACGTCCGCCTCGTAGTGGCTCTTGCCGTTCAGCCAGTAGTCGTAGACGCGGGCCGGGTGCGGCCTGCTGGTGTCGATCTCGTCCTTCTCGGTCACTGCTCTCCCCTACGCGCGCGGTCGCCGGCGACACACCTTCTCATCGATGGCTCTCCCCGACAGCTATCGAACCGGCCGCAACTCGCGTCTCACGTCATCGCGTTCACACCTGTCAGACTCCGGCCGATGATCAGCTTCTGGACCTGGCTGGTGCCTTCGTAGAGCGTGAGAACCCGCGCGTCCCGCAGGTACTTGCCGACGGGGTACTCGTCTATGAAGCCGTAACCCCCGAAGGTCTGCAGGCAATTGTTGCTGACCCGCACGGCGGCCTCGCTCGCGTGGTATTTGGCGACGGACGCGTCCGTCGCGTACTCCTTCGGCGGCACGCCCGCGTCGGCCATCCTCGCCACCTGGTGCGTGAGCAGCCGGGACGCCCGTATGTCCACCTCGGAGTCCGCCAGCAGCTCCTGCACCAGCTGGAACGAGGCCACGCTCCTGCCGAACTGCTCGCGCTGCGCCGTATATCCGACGGCGGCGTCGAGTGCCGCCTGGGCCAGGCCGACGGCTCCGGCGGCCACCGAGATGCGGCCGCGGGAGAGCGCGCCGAGCGCGATGCCCAGGCCGCGGTCGACGGGCCCCAGACGCGCCGAGTCCGCGACCCGTACGCCCTCGAAGGAGAGCTCGGCCGTCGCCTGGCCGCGCAGCCCGAGCTTGCCGTGGATCTCCGTGGCGGTCAGACCGTCACTGGCCGTGGGCACGAGGAACGCGGTGACGCCTCTCTCGCTGGTGCGGGCGAAGGTCAGCGCGACGTCGGCGACGGTGCCGTTGGTGATGAACATCTTGCCGCCGTCGATGATCCAGTCGCCGCCGTCGGGCGTGGCCCGTGTGGTCAGCGATCCGGCGTCGGAACCGGTTCCCGGCTCGGTCAGCGCGAAGCAGCCCAGGGCCTCACCGCTGACCAGCCGCGGTATCCACTCCTCGCACTGGGCCTCGGTGCCGTGCGCGGCGATCGTCTTCGTCACCAGGCCGAGGGAGACCGAGACGATGCCCCTTACCGACGAGTCGCCGCGTCCCAGCTCCTCGGTCGCCAGGACGTAGGAGAGCACGTCGGCCTCGACGCCGCCGTAGCGCTCGGGAATCGTCAGTCCGAGGAAGCCGAGTTCGCCCAGGCGCTTGGGGACGGCCGGATCGACGCGCTCGGCGCGGTCCCATTCGCGGGCATGCGGTGCGATCTCGCGGTCGGCGAAGTCCGCCGCCATCGCCCTGATGTCACGCTGCGTCTCGGTGAGGCCGAAGTCCCGGCTCGTCATGGGGAGTTCCCTAAGAATGTCGGCCGGTCCGGGAGGACCGGGTGTGGCTGATGGGTTGTTGCCGCTGATGGCTCCAGGAGAATGGCCGCCCGGTCCTCCG
>NZ_FMHI01000019.1 GCF_900090145.1 Streptomyces sp. WMMB 322 | reverse complement strand
GGCCGACTGGCCTCCCACGCCGGCCTGGCCCCAGTCGCCCGGGACTCCGGCCGACGAACCGGCAACTACCACCGGCCCAAGCGCTACAACCGGCGCCTGCGGCACATCTTCTACCTGGCCGCCCAGACTGCGATGATGCGGCCCGGTCCCTCCCGGGACTACTACCTCAGGAAGCGATCCGAGGGCTTGCTGCACACCCAAGCCCTGCTCGCCCTCGCCCGCCGACGAGTCGACGTGCTCTGGGCGATGCTGCGCGACAAGAGGCAATTCACCTCCGTCCCACCGGCCACGCAGGCGGCTTGACACGCTCATTGAGATTCTCCTCGGTGCTCGTCGCAGACCGCCTCCCCGCCGGATGCGGCGGGGAGGCGGCTGAAGGTGGTGCGTACACGGCCCTGGCGGGCGGGCCGGGAGGGAAGACTACTGGGCCAGGTCCCGCTTGGCAGCGATCTTGCTCGACATGCCGAACAGCTCGATGAAGCCCTTGGACATCGACTGGTCGAAGGTGTCTCCGCTGTCGTACGTCGCGAGGTTGAAGTCGTAGAGCGACTGCTGGGAGCGCCGGCCGGTGACGACGGCCCGCCCGCCGTGCAGGGTCATCCGGATGTCACCGCTGACGTACTCGTTGGCCTCGTCGATGAAGCCGTCCAGGGCGCGCTTGAGCGGGGAGAACCACAGCCCGTCGTAGACGAGTTCGGCCCACCGCTGTTCGACCTGCCGCTTGTAGCGGGCCAGTTCGCGCTCGACGGTGACGTTCTCCAGCTCCTGGTGCGCGGTGATGAGCGCGATTCCGCCCGGGGACTCGTAGACCTCACGGGACTTGATGCCCACCAGCCGGTCCTCGACCATGTCGATCCGGCCGACGCCCTGGGCGCCCGCCCGGTCGTTGAGCTGCTGGATCGCCTGGAGGACACTGACCGGCTTGCCGTCGAGTGCGACGGGGACGCCCTTCTCGAAGGTGACGATCACCTCGTCGGCCTCACGCGGGCTTGCGGGGTTCTCGGTGTACTCGTAGACGTCCTCGATCGGCGCGTTCCAGATGTCCTCGAGGAAGCCGGTCTCCACGGCCCGGCCGAAGACGTTCTGGTCGATGGAGTACGGGGACTTCTTGCTCGTCGCGATCGGCAGGCCCTTGTCCTCGCAGAAGGCGATGGCCTTGTCCCGGGTCATGGCGTAGTCGCGGACGGGGGCGATGCACTTCAGGTCGGGGGCGAGGGAGGAGATGCCGGCCTCGAACCGCACCTGGTCGTTGCCCTTGCCGGTGCAGCCGTGGGCGACGGTGGTCGCGCCGTGCTTGTGCGCGGCGTCCACGAGGTGCTTGACGATGGTGGGCCGGGAGAGGGCCGACACCAGCGGGTAGCGGTCCATGTAGAGCGCGTTCGCCTTGATCGCCGGAAGGCAGTACTCGTCGGCGAACTCCTCCTTGGCGTCCGCCACTTCGGCCTCGACGGCACCGCAGGCCAGCGCGCGCTTGCGGATGACGTCCAGGTCCTCGCCTCCCTGGCCGACATCGACGGCAACGGCGACGACCTCGGCCCCGGTCTCCTCGGCGATCCAGCCGATGCAGACGGAGGTGTCAAGGCCGCCGGAGTAGGCGAGTACGACGCGCTCAGTCACGGGGTTCTCCTTACAGTGCATACGCTGATGGGCATAAGTATGCACTGCATCGTATGCTTCGTCAACGTGGCTGGTCAGAGACGTGTGACGGGCCGTGCGCACCGTCCCAGTGCGTACCGCCCGGCTCCGGCGCCCGGCAGCCGGAGCTCAGCCGGTACCGCCGAGCTCCTCCCTGAGCACCGCCGCGTGACTGCGGTCCAGCTGCTCCTCCTTCACCGAGGTCAGCAGCGTCACTGTGCCGCCGTCCGCCTGTTCGCGGAGGCGGTCGAGCGCCTCGCGCGCCTCGGGCTCCGAGAGTTCGGCACGGTAGCGCTCGGCGAACTCCCCGAAGCGCTCCGCATCGTGCGCATACCACTTGCGCAGCTCGGTGGAGGGCGCGATCCGCTTGGCCCACTCGTCCAGCCGGGCGTCCTCCTTCTTCATTCCCCGCGGCCACACCCGGTCCACCAGCACCCGCAGCCCGTCCTCACCGGGGCTGACCTCGTCGTACACGCGGCGCACCCGCACTCGCTCCGGCTTCGTCATGCCCCCAGGGTGGGCCCGTGGCCCCCGGGCTGCACAATCGCGTGCCCGCAGACGGGCGCGGTCAGGGATCTCCGCCCGAAGGGGCCCCCAGCTCCGCCTGCTCCGCCCTGAGGGCGGCACGCAGCGCCACGTGAAGACGCTCGTCGTCCGCCCCGAGACTGCGTCCTGCCGCGATGTAGGCGCGCGCCGCCTCCGCGAGCATCTCCTCCTCGCGCCGGCCGCGGTCCTGCGGTGGCGTGACCCGGGTACCGGCACCCCTGCGTGACCGGATCAGACCGGCGGACTCCAGCTCCCGGTATGCACGCGCGACGGTGCCCGGCGCCAGGCCGAGGTCCGTGGCGAGTTGCCGTACGGACGGCAGACGTGCGTCGGCCGCGAGGTACCCGCCCAGGATGAGGTCGGCGAGCTGAGAGCGCACCTGCTCATAGGGCGGCGTCGGGCTCGTGGTGTCGACGTGGACCGTCTGCGGCTTCATGCGGCGTCCTTGGGCCCGGCGGGGACACGGACCAGCTGGACCAGGAAGTGGACGAGGCATGCGATGCCCGCTGCGCCCGCAAGCGTGGCCAGGATGCTCGGCAGATCGGCGGGGGACCTCGGGCAGAAGCCGTTGAGCACACCGCCGGGGGCAAGCGCGCCGGCCGCGAGGGCTGCGGAGACGGCGGCGCCCCAGGCGGAGATCACGGCGCGGGCAGATGTGTGACGCTGCCGCTCGTCGGCCTCCAGAGCCTCCGGCCCTGCGTCCAGCGGTGGGCGGTGAGCGATGCGCCGCAGCGCGACGAAGGAGAGCGCCGCACCCGCCGCGAGTGCGGCCAGGACCGGGATCGCGTAGGAGAAGCCGAGCCGGTCCGAGAAGTACAGCACCATGATGCGACTGCTGCCGCACACCCAGTTGGCCCCCGAAATTCCCTTCCAGCTCAGGTGCGTGAACACCAGCATCCCCGCGAGGAGCACCGTCAGGGCGGCGAGACGGATCGCCAGACGACGGGGGAAGTAGTCGCGGACCCGGCGCTGACGCAGCGCGGCCGTGCGGACCTGCGCCTTCGGCTCGGCCACCCCCAGTTCACCCGCCAGGCAGCCCGCCAGCACACAGACACCCAGCGCGGGACCGGCAAGGAAGGCGGCCACGTCGTTGCCACCGGCGCTGAGTCCTGCCAGAGCAGCGGCAGCGACGATGCCTGCAGCGAGGCTCCCCCGGCGCCAGTGGGCGATGCGGCGGGGCTGCGGCGGCGTGGGTCCCGCTGGATCGGTTGCCGGCGTGCGGGTCGGTATCAGAAGAAGCAGCAACCCCGCCACGATCGGAACGGAAACGAGCGGCACCACTGGGACGCTCAGCATCGGATTCCCCCTTGAAGAGTCGTTCTGACTCACTTGTATCAGGTCGTTGATACAGTAAGTCTCCAAGGGAAGATGTGTCAAACAGTCGATACATTGCCCAGGGGTGACTCCAGGACCGGACGTACGGCTCCGCGTGGCACGCACCCGGGCGCACGGGCCGGCCGTCCGGAGGGCCCGCAAAATCCCGAGGGAGCGCAGCGCTCAGCCACGGCACGCGACGACCCGACTGAGCGGTCCGGCGGAACCGGCGTACACGGCCGCCGAGTCGGCGGAACTGCCGAGGCCCCCGCTGGCCGCCGCGAACGCCGCACTGCCGTGGCCCGGGGAACCGCACCTCGTCCTGTGGCCCGTCGCCACGGTGCTGCTGGAGCACCGCGGCGACGGGCACCTGGCGGCACACTGCTGACGGCGGACTCGGCGGGTGCGAAACCCTCGTCTCGTCCGCCGGCATCGGGGCGGCGCCGCGGGCGGCCCTCGCCCCTCCCGGATGGAGCGAACAGGAATGGGGGGAGGCACGGAAGCGCCTGAGCGAGCGGGGCCGGCTGGACGCGTCGGGCGCCGCCACAGACCGTGGGCTCCGCGAGCGTGACGAGAGCGAGCGGAGGACGGACGAACCGGCTGCCGGGCCGTACCGCGCCCCGGGGACGGAGGGCTGCGCGCGGCTCGCGGACGGCCGGCCGCTCGGCTCGGTGCTCGTCTCCGGGATGCGGCCCCTCGCGGCCGACGCTGGGAATGCGCAGCCGACGCTGGGCATCCTCATGCAGGTGCCCGGGCCAGGCCCGCAAGAGACGGCTGCGCGCCCTCGTGCGCGGACCTCACTCCTGCCTTCGCGGCAGGCCCTAGTGCTCCTTCTGGGCCAGGTTCAGCAGATGTCCCGCGAGGGCCTGCCCGCCGTCGGGTGCGCGGCTGATGAGCAGGAGCGTGTCGTCGCCGGCGATGGTGCCGATGATGTCGTGGACGCCCGCCTGGTCGATGGCCGAGGCGAGGAACTGCGCGGCGCCCGGCGGTGTGCGCAGGACAACCAGGTTCGCCGACGCCTCGGCGGAGATGAGGAGTTCACCTGCGAGGCGGGCCATGCGGGCCTCGCTCGCCGACTCGCCCAGCGGCGCCTTCGGCGTGCGGTCGCCGCCCTCGCTGGGCACCGCGTAGATCAGCTCGCCGCCGGTGTTGCGGATCTTCACCGCACCCAGTTCGTCCAGGTCACGGGAGAGGGTGGCCTGTGTGACGGAGAGTCCGTCGTCCGCGAGGAGCTTGGCGAGCTGACTCTGGGAGCGCACCGGCTGACGGTTGAGGATGTCGACGATCCTGCGATGCCGGGCGGTGCGGGTCTGCGGCACGGCCGGGCCCCCGTAACCGCTGCCCAGCTCCTGCTCCTGCGCGTACCCGTCGGTCATCGGCGCGGTCCCCTTCGGCTCATCGGCTCTGCTTCCCGCCGTCCGCAGCGTCCAGGAGGGCGGGAAGGGCCCGGAGGAGAGCGTCCACTTCGTCCTCGGTGACGATCAGCGGCGGTGCGAGCCGAACGACATCCGGCGCGACCGCGTTGACCAGGAACCCCGCATCCTGAGCCGCTTGTTGCACATCGGGTGCGACGGGCTCGGTGAGCACGATACCCAGCAGCAGTCCCGCTCCGCGGACCTGCTCGACGAGCGGATGTCCGATCGACCAGATCCCGTCACGCAGCCGCTCCCCGAGCCGCGCCGCACGCTCGGTCAGTGCCTCCTCCTCGATGGTCCGGAGCACCGCGAGCGCAGCAGCGCACGCGACCGGGTTGCCGCCGAAGGTGGAGCCGTGCTGGCCCGGCGTCAGCAGCCCCGCCGCCTCGCCGAAGAACATGGTCGCGCCGAGCGGGAGGCCGCCTCCCAGCCCCTTGGCCAGCGTGATGATGTCCGGTTCCACACCCTGCGACTGGCAGGCGAACCAGTGGCCGGTACGCCCGATACCTGTCTGGATCTCGTCGATGACGAGGAGGGTCCCGGTGGCACGTGTGATGTCGCGGACCGCGGCGAGGTACCCCTCGGGCGGCACGACGACGCCGTTCTCCCCCTGCACCGGCTCGACGATGACCAGGGCGGTCTCCGTGGTGACTGCCGCGCGCAGCGCCTCCGCGTCGCCGTAGGGCACATGCGTGACGTCGCCGGGCAGCGGTTCGAACGGCGCCTGCTTCGACGGCTGTCCGGTCAGCGCGAGCGCGCCCATGGTGCGGCCGTGGAAGCCGCCCTCCGTGGCGACCATGTGCGTACGGCCCGTGCGCCGGCCGGCCTTGAAAGCCGCTTCGACGGCTTCGGCACCGGAGTTGCAGAAGAAGACCCGGCCCTGGCGTCCCGACAACTCCAGCAGCCTCTCCGCCAGTTGGACGGGCGGCTCGGCGATGAAGAGGTTCGAGACGTGTCCGAGCATGGCGATCTGGTCGGAGACGGCCCGCACGACCGCATCGTGTGCGGTACCCAGCGCGTTGACGGCGATGCCGCCGACGAAGTCGGTGTAGGCCCGGCCCCGGGCGTCCCACAGGGTGGTGCCGTGACCGTGCGTCAGGGGTATCCGCGGCGTGCCGTAGTTGTCGGTCATCGCGGACTGCCAGCGGCCGGTGAGCGCGGCGTCGGCGGTGTCGGCGGCGTCCGCGGCTCCCGGGCCGCCGGGGGCGCCGGCCTGTTCTTCCGTGGTGGTCATGGCGTGGGCTCTCCCTCGCGCTTGTCGGGCACGACCATCGTGCCGATGCCCTCGTCGGTGAAGATCTCCAGCAGGATCGAATGCGGTACGCGGCCGTCCAGGACGCGTGCGGTGCGGACTCCGTTGCGTACGGCGTGCAGGCATCCCTCCATCTTGGGGACCATTCCGCTGGCCAGTTCCGGCAGCAGCTTCTCCAGTTCCGTGGCGGTGAGTTCGCTGATGACCTCGTCGCTGTCCGGCCAGTCCGCGTACAGCCCCTCGACGTCGGTGAGCACCATCAGGGTCTCCGCGCCGAGCGCGGCGGCGAGCGCCGCGGCGGCGGTGTCGGCGTTGACGTTGAAGACGCCGCACTCCTCCCCTTCGCCCGTGCCGTCGGACGGGTCGGCGCTGCGCGCGATGGAGGAGATGACGGGGATGCGGCCGTCGTCCAGCAGAGCCTGCACGGCTCCCGTCTCGATGCTGTCGATGTCTCCGACGCGGCCGATGTCGACCGCCTCACCGCCTACTTGGGCGTAGCGCTTCGTCGCGGCCATGAGGTGGGCGTCCTCGCCGGTCATGCCGACGGCGAGCGGACCGTGCCGGTTGAGCAGGTTCACCAGCTCTCGCTGGACCTGCCCGGCGAGGACCATCCGTACCACGTCCATCGTCTCGGGCGTGGTCACCCGCAGGCCCGCCTTGAACTCCGACTCCAGTCCCAGACGGCTCAGTTGGGCGCTGATCTGGGGCCCGCCGCCGTGCACGACGACGGGGCGCAGCC
The DNA here is from genome assembly GCF_900090145.1 of Streptomyces sp. WMMB 322. Lineage (GTDB taxonomy): Bacteria > Actinomycetota > Actinomycetes > Streptomycetales > Streptomycetaceae > Streptomyces. The sequence continues at coordinate 149,154 of NZ_FMHI01000019.1, read as the reverse complement.
CGGCCTGCCTGAGGAAGACGACGTCCTGGGCGAAGGCCGCCTTCAGCTCCTGGTCCACCATGGCGTTGCCGCCGAACTTGATGACGACGGTCCTGCCGTTGTGCCGTGTGAGCCACGGCAGCGCCTCGATGAGTGTCTGCGCCTTGGGCAGCGCGGTGTGCCTGCGAGTGGGGTGCACGGAATCGTTCATGAACTGTAGGCGCTGTTCTCGTGGACGTAGTCGGCCGTCAGGTCGTTGGTCCAGATGACGGCGGATTCGGAGCCGGCGGCCAGGTCGGCGGTGATGCGCACCTCGCGGTAGCGCATGTCCACCTTGTCGCGGTCCTCCCCGACGGATCCGTTCTGGCAGACCCACACGCCGTTGACGGCCACGTTGAGGCGGTCGGGTTCGAAGGCCGCGCCGGTCGTCCCGATCGCGGAGAGCACACGGCCCCAGTTGGGATCCTCTCCGTGCACGGCGCACTTGAGCAGATTGTTCCGGGCGATCGAACGGCCGACCTCGACGGCGTCGTCCTCACTCGCCGCGCCCATGACCTCGATGCGGATGTCCTTCGAGGCGCCCTCGGCGTCGCGGATGAGCTGCTGGGCCAGGTCGGCGCAGACGGCCCGGACGGCCTCGGTGAACTCCCCGCGGTCCGGGACTGTTTCGGCGGCCCCGGAGGCGAGGAGCAGCACCGTGTCGTTGGTGGACAGGCAGCCGTCGGAGTCGATGCGCTCGAAGGTGGTGCGGGTGGCCCCGCGCAGCGCCTCGTCGAGGGCGGCGGAGTCCAGGTCGGCGTCGGTGGTCAGCACCACGAGCATGGTGGCCAGGGACGGCGCGAGCATGCCCGCGCCCTTGGCCATGCCGCCGACGGTCCAGCCCCCGGAGCCCTGCACGACGGCGGTCTTGTGCACCGTGTCGGTCGTCTTGATCGCCAGGGCGGCCTTCTCGCCGCCGTACTCCGAGAGCTGCGCCGCGGCCGTGTCGACTCCGGGCAGCAGCTTGTCCATCGGGAGCCTGGTGCCGATCAGGCCTGTGGAGCAGACGGCCACCTCGGCGGCGCTGTGACCGAGGGCCGCAGCGGCCTGCTCGGCCGTGGCGTGCGTGTCCTGGAAGCCGAGCGGACCCGTACAGGCGTTGGCACCGCCGGAGTTGAGCACGACCGCCGAGACCCGGCCGCCCTTGAGGACCTGCTGCGACCAGAGCACGGGCGCGGCCTTGACGCGGTTGTCGGTGAAGACGCCGGCGGCGGCGCGGCCGGGCCCGTTGTTGACGACCAGCGCAAGGTCCTCTCCCCCGCTGTCCTTGATGCCGGCCGCGATGCCCGCGGCCGTGAACCCCTTTGCCGCTGTCACGCTCACTCTGCTTCTCCGTTCGCTTCGCTGCCGTAGGGCCGGGGGCCCGTGCTGTCGCTTACGTCGCGCCGTCCTCGTGGTGTTGCGTGCACCTCGCTCACGGTGCGGTTCCGGCGACGGGCAGCCCCAGTCCCTCGGGCATTCCGAGGGCGATGTTCATGCTCTGCACGGCGCCGCCCGCCGTGCCCTTGGTGAGGTTGTCCACGGCGCTGACGGCGACGAGACGGCCCGCGTCCTCGTCGAGGGCGATCTGCATCTGGACGGTGTTGGAGCCGTACACGGACCCCGTCGAGGGCCACTGACCCTCGGGGAGCAGCGTCACGAACTGCTCGTCCTGGTATGCCTTTTCGTAGGCGGCGCGCAGTTCCTCCAGCCCGGTGCCCGGCACGGCGCGGGCGCTGCACGTGGCGAGGATCCCGCGGGACATGGGGGCGAGCGTGGGGGTGAAGGAAACGCTCACGCGTTCCCCGGCCGCCGCCGAGAGGTTCTGCACCATCTCCGGCGTGTGCCGGTGGACGCCTCCGACGCCGTACGGGCTCATCGACCCCATCACTTCACTGCCGAGGAGGTGCGGCTTGAGGGCCTTGCCGGCACCCGAGGTGCCCGTCGCCGCGACCACGACGGCCTCCGGCTCGGCCAGGCCCGCCACGTAGGCGGGGACGAGGGCGAGAGAGACGGCCGTCGGGTAGCAGCCCGGGACCGCGATGCGCTTGGACCCCACCAGCGCGGCGCGGGCCCCGGGCAGTTCGGGAAGGCCGTAGGGCCAGGTGCCTGCGTGAGGTGTGCCGTAGAACCGCTGCCACGCCTGAGCGTCGGAGAGACGGAAGTCCGCGCCGCAGTCCACGACGAGCACGCTCTCGCCCAACTCCCGTGCGACCTCGGCGGACTGTCCGTGCGGCAGGGCGAGGAAGACGACGTCGTGCCCGGACAGCACCGGGACCGTCGTCTCCTCCAGCACCCGGTCCGCGTACGGAGTCAGGTGCGGCTGGAGTGTGCCGAGCCGGCTGCCCGCGTTGGAGTGGCCGGTGAGCGACCCCACCTCGACCTCGGGGTGTGCGGCCAGCAGGCGCAGAGCCTCCCCGCCCGCGTATCCGCTCGCCCCCGCGACCGCTGCTCGTACTGCCATCGATCCCTCCTCGCCGATAGCATGACTATACGCAACACAGCACTTTTATGCAATGCGTTCGGGGGCGTCCCGGACACCTGATGCGACCGGGATCTTCAGTTGGCGGACCCCGGGAGTGCTTGTTGGCGGATCTTGATCCGGGAAGCTCGCTCTGCGTGAGTGCCGTGGTGAGACCGAACAACATCTGCACGAGTGACTGGAAGCACTGCGGTTGTTGCAAGAGTCCTGGCCGGCAGGAGTGCCATGACGACCGTCAGCTGCTCGGGTCCAGGTCGGACATGTCGAGCACGAAGCGGTAGCGGACGTCGTTGCGCTCCAGGCGTTCGTGCGCCTGGTTCACCTGGGAGGAAGGCAGCAGTTCGATGTCCGCCGTGATGCCGTGTGCGGCGCAGAAGCGCAGCATGGCGGAGGTCGAGGGGCGTCCGCCACTGCCACTGGCGCTGAGTTTCTTGCGCCCGATGAGCAGGTCCGTGGCGTTCACGGTGACCGGTCCGAGGTGGCCGAGGAGGCTCAGGGTGCCGTCCATGGTCACCGTGCGCAGATACGGGGCCAGGTCGTGCGGGGCGGAGATGGTGTCGACGACGACGTCGAACTGGTCGCGGACGGCTCCCATCTGCCCGGGATCGGTCGAGACGACGAATCCCGAAGCCCCGAGGCCATGTGCTTCGTCGGCTTTGCCGGGGCTGCGGCTGATGACGGTCACCGTCGCGCCGAGCGCGGAGGCCATTTTGACCGCGAGGTGTCCCAGGCCCCCGAGGCCGGCAACGGCGACGGTACTGCCCGGGCCGACTCCGAGCGCTTGCATCGGTTCCCAGACTGTGACGCCCGCGCAGAGCAACGGGGCCGCGTCGAGGCCCGCGGGGAGGAGGTACGCGAAGTGGTCGCGCACGACGTATTCACGGGAGTAGCCGCCCAGAGTGGTCGAGCCGTCCCGCCGGTCGGTTCCGCCGTAGGTCAGGACCGGGAAGGCGTGGCAGAAGTTCTCCTGGCCCGCCCGGCACATGGGACACGCGCCGCACGAGTCGACGATGTTGCCCACGGCCACGGGGTCGCCGGGAGAGAAGCCGGAAACCGCGCCCCCGACCTCGGTGACCACGCCGGTGAACTCGTGCCCGGGTACGAGCACGCCACCGCTCGCATCACCCCGGTGTGCCTGCAGGGCGTGGAGATCACTGTGGCAGACGCCGCAGTACTCGACGCGTACCGCGATGTCGTCCGGGCGCAGTTCCCTGCGCTCCAGTGACGCGCGGCGCAGTGTCCCTGTCGTGCTGTCCGCCTGCCAACCGGCCGTGAAACGCATGACACTCTCCTCAGACAGACTGTTCGGTCTATTTGAGACTACGGAGATGTGAACCAAGAGGCAAACAGACTAGTCAGTCTATGAACTGTTAAGGTCTGTCGCATGCCTGACCAGCCATCCAGTGCGCGTGGAGTCGCGACGTACCGGCGCATCATCGACTTCGCCACCCGGGAATTCGCCCAGTACGGCATTGCCGGCGCGCGCATCGACCGCATCGTCGCCGCCGCACGCACCAACAAGGCGCAGCTCTACAGCTATTTCGGCAACAAGGAACAGCTCTTCGACGCGATCTTCTTCGCGTCGTTGGAGCGGATCACCAATGTGGTGCCCATCGACGCCGAGGACCTCGCCGACTGGGCGGTGCGCCTCTACGACGAATACCTCCACCGCCCCGATCTGATCCGGCTCGCGACCTGGGCGCGCCTGGAGCGACGCCCGGCGGGGCATCTCGTGACGGACCACGACCGCTACGACGACCACAAACTCAGAGCCATCGCGGGGGCTCAGGCTGCCGGGCGCGTCAGGCAGGGTGACCCCTTCGACGTGCTGGCCATGGTCATCGCCATGTCCATGGCCTGGTCACCTGTGAGCAACGTCTACGCCGCCACGGCCCAGGAGCCCGCGACCGTGCACGACCAACGACGCGCCCTGCTCCGGGACTGCGTACGCCGCGCCGTCGCCCCCGAGTGAGGCGTCCGATCACACCACTCGTCCGGCCGCGCGGACACCAGGTCGCCGAAGAAGTCGCGCCGGCGTGGCCGCGCCCGCCTGAGGGTTTCCCGCAGCAGCGCGTCCCGGATCCCGAAGTGGTGGATCGGCATCCGGGCCGATGTGCCGGATGCCGTCGCGAACGGCTCAAGGCGTTGGGGAAGCCCGTGCCCGAGCGCGTAGTCGGCGCATCGTCAAGGATGCGGCCGCGGATCTGAGGCTGTCCGGGTCGACCCGTCGCCGCACTTGTTCATGTAACTGACGGTACGTCTACCGTGGATCAAACCCTCTGGGCTCGCGGGAGTCCGGGGGGAGTTGCCCCGCGGCGGCGCGGGGCAACTCCACCCGGACCCGAAATGCAGGAGGAAGAAATGCGTGTCGTATTCGTGCACGGGGCGTGTGTACGAGACGGACCGTGGTGGTGGCACCGGGCCGCCGCGGCTCTGCGCCGCCGCGGCCACGCGAGTGTCTCCCCGGCGCTGCCGAGCTGCGGAGAGGGCGACCGGCCCGCCGGGCCCGAGGGCCCCGGCCTGACGGAGGATGTCGCCGCCGTACGCGCCGTCCTGCGCGAGGGCGACGCGCCGACTGTGGTCGTGGCGCACAGCTACGGCGGCATCGTCGTCGCTGAAGCGGCAGTCGGCGTCGACGTGGTGCGCCATCTGGTTCTGGCATCGAGCTACCTGCCTGAGCCCGGCGAGACACTGTCGACGTTCGGCGCCGCGGCGCCCCCGCCGTACCTGGACTTCGATCTTGATGGCGGCACGTTCGGCGTGCGGCCCGAACTGTTCGCCGAGACGTTCGCCCAGGACTGCCCGCCGGACATCGCCCGGGACGCCGCGGCCCGGCTGGTCCGGCAGACCCTCGCTGTGACCCAGCAGCCCGTGCAGGCCGCGGCGTGGCACGACCTGCCCGCGACGTACCTGGTGTGCACCGAGGACCGGGGCACCCCGGTTGCCGCGCAACGCGCTTTCTCCCGCCGCGCGGACCGGGTCATCGAGGTGCGAACGGGCCACCACCCGTTCCTGTCCGAGCCGCAGACCGTCGCCGACATCATCGCGACCCTTGCTTAGGGGCGACGGCGGTCCTCGTCGTCTCAATCGCGCGCAGCTCGTCGGCGGGACATTGCGGCGCGGCTGACTCTGAACCCCATGCTTCCAGTCACTCGTGCGGATGTTGCTCGGCCTCACCACGGCACTCCACGCAGAGCAAGCTTCCCGGATCAAGATCCGCCGACAAGCACTCTCGACGCGCTCCTGAGCACCACAATCCAAACCACGATCCGCCAACTGAAGATCTCGGTCACAGCGGCGGCATCAGTTCACCGGTGGCGCTTCCGGAGGCCGGCGTGTCATGGCCCAGCGGATGACGGACGTGATGCCTGAACCGGCCCAGCGCACACCCGTCCTCTCCACCACCGGGACGTAGGGGAGCCCCAGCGGCGCCCGGGCCCACGGAGGCAGCAGCGAGACCGCGCCCGCTGCGAGAGCGGCGTAGGGAAGCCGGGCGGTCAGGGGAATCGGGGGATGCCGGAGCAGGAAGCGGGCCGCCTCCTCGGCCTCGGGCGTGGCACGCAGCTCGGGCCGGTACGACTCGATCCGTCCGGCCAGCTCCCTGCGGTCGCGCGGCGGATCGACGACGCCGAGGGCGGTGCCGACGCGTGCCATGTCGGCCACGTAGCCGTCGTACTCGGCCGGCGTCAGCGGGTTCGCGCCGTAGAGACGGTGGGCCCGCCAGAAGCTGTCGACCTCCGCGACGTGCACCCAGGTGAGCAGGTGCGGATCCGCGGCGTGGTACCCCTCCCCTGTGGCGGTCCGTCCCCGCACCCGCTGGTGGACGCCCCTCACCCGGTCCACCGCCCGCTGCGCGTCGTCCGCCGTGCCGTACGTCGTCGTGGCGAGGAAGAGGCTGGTCCGCTGCAGTCGCCCCCACGGGTCGCCCTTGTACCCGGAGTGCCCCGCGACGGCGCTCATGGCCAGTGGGTGCAGCGACTGCAGCAGCAGCGCACTCAGCCCGCCGATGAACATCGAGGCATCACCGTGCACGACGCGGACGGGCCGGTCCTCGGCGAACCATCTCGGTCCGGGTGTCCCGTGGATCCGTGCCCGGTTCTCGCCACCCGACGGGCCTGCCACACGCTCGAAGAGGCTGCTGCCCAGCCGCTCCCGCACTGCAGCCACGCCAGGTATCCACCGCTCCATATCTCCATTGTCCGCGCTGCGCGGACGGCGCAGGGGCGCCGGGCCCGAACCGGGCCCGGCGGGAATCCGGCACGGCGGCCGCCGGACTCGTCGGCTTCGGCCCGCTGGACCGGTCATCCTCTGCATCGACGTCGTCTCCGTCCCGACAAGACCCAGGACGACAGAGCAGCCCGGCCCGGCCGCGGACCTCGGCGCCACCGACCTCGACCCCGGCCAGGGCGATGCCCCCCGGACGTGCCCGGCCCGGTCCGGTCCGGTCCGGCCCGGTCCGGAGGCCACGCAGTGACGGGAGGGGCGTGCTGCCTCCCCGCCCGGTCCTGACGCGGCGCCCCGACGGCACCCCTGCACATGCCGAGCGACCTCCCCGGGCGGGCTTCCCCGCCGCCTCCCTCCCGGTCCCGACACCCCGGCGTGGCCCGTCAGTGCTCCAGGCACAGGCTCCAGTCCCCCACCCGCCCGGAGAACGTCACGGCGGAGAGCGGCTGTGCGTCGATCTGCCAGTACGCCTTCGGGGGAGCCTTCAGGACGTAGCACACCGCGGCCCGCATCACTCCGGGCTCCGTGACCGCGACGATCCAGCTGCCGTCGTTGACCGGCCGGGTGTCGAGCCAGCCGCCGATGCGCTGGATGAAGGTCACCAGGGACTCGCCCCCGTGCGGCGCCGAGCGCGGGTCCGCGAGCCATGCCTGCACCGGCTGCGGCTCGCGGGCCGCGATCTCGCGCAGGGTGTAGCCGCTCCAGCGGCCCATGTCGCAGTCCCGCAGCGCCGGTTGGGCCACCGGGGAGAGGCTGAGGGCATGAGCGGTCTCCCGGCAGCGCACCGACGGCGAGCAGTACCGCAGCTCGGCGGCGGCAAGGTGGGAGAGCGACGGCCCCGCCCTCTTCACCTCGTCCCAGCCCGTGGCATCGAGGGATCGGCTGTCCGCGAACCGCACGTCGAGCACGGAAGAGCTGCGTCCGGACGCGAGCAGGGTGAGGCGTAGGGCCATTCGGCGATCGTAAAGCGATCGGGGCCCGTCTTCGATAGGACTTTCATCATTCCCGCCCCAGCACAGGACCCCATTGCGATGGACACCTCTGCCCGAGAGCGGTGGAATGAAAGCGCACGTCACCAACCGGTCCTCACGGGCATACGGAATGAAACCCCACCGGGACAAGCAGGCACGGGAGAGTGCGGGTCGTGGAACTGGACGACGTGGCGGACGAGTTGTACGGGCTGCGGCCGCAGGAGTTCACCGCCGCCCGGGACGACCGGGCCCGGCGGGCCCGCGCCGCCGGGCAGCGGGAGCTCGCGGCGAGCATCCGCGCCCTGCGCCGGCCCACCCTGGCCGCCTGGGCGAGCAATCTGCTGGTTCGCGAGCAGGACGAACAGGTCGCTCCGCTGCTGCGCCTCGGTGAGGAACTGCGCGGCGCCCACCGGAATCTGGAGGGGGCGGAACTGCGTGCGCTCTCGCACCAGCAGCACCAGCTGGTGAACGCCCTGTCCGAGCAGGCCGGGCGGCTCGCCGGGGACGCGGGACAGCCGCTGGGTGCTCAGGCGCAGCACGAGGTGGCACAGACGCTCCATGCGGTGCTGGCCGATCCGGAGGCCGCGCGGGAGTGGGCGGCCGGGAGGCTGTCGAAGCCGCTGACCGCCACCCCCGGATTCGAGGCGGCGGCACGCGAAGCCGCCGCGGCACCACCTTCGCGGGACCAGGCTCGCAAGCGGAGCCGGGAGGACCGGCGGGACCAGGCGGGCGGGAAGGATCGGAAGGACCGCACGGACCGGAAGGCAGCGAAGAGCGGGGCGGCGAAGCGGACTGAGGACGCCCGGAAGGCGGCCCGTGCCGTCCGGGAGACCGCCGACCAGGCACGGCGCCGCAGGCGGGAAGCGGACCGGGCGGCCGAGGAGACGGCTGCCGCACGCGCGGAACGGGAGGAGGCCGAGGAGCGGCTCGTCCGGCTGCGCGCAGAGGTCCGGGAGGCCGAGGAGGCGCGCAAGCAGTCACGGGGCCGGGAGAAGGAGGCCGAGCGCGCCGAACGGCAGGCACGGCGCCGGGCCGGGGAGGCCGAGGCCGCGGCGGAGCGCGCGCGCCGGCAGGCCGATGCCCGGGGGTACGGGAACTGAGCCGCGGCCCCCGTCTGGAACAGGACCGGGCCGCGACCCCGGTCTGGTGCCGACGGTTCAGCGGCCCGGCCCGCGGCCTTCTCCGTGTCCCGGGAGGCCGGGGCTCTCCGGCGGCGGCACGTCGACGGCACGGTCCCGGCCTCCCTCCCGGCGCGGCACTCGCCCTCCGCTTCCCGTCACGCGGGATCCGGCCGTTCGCGGACGACCTCTCGCGCCGTCTTGTCCTCGCGCAGGCCGAGGAAGCGCGGTGCCTCAGCTTCCCGTCCCGCGTCCACTCGGTGAAGCCGATCTCCGCGACGAGTTCCGGCTCGGCCCAGTGCGCGCCCTTCTCCCGGACGGGCCCGGCGAACGGACAACGTGTTGCGGGGAGTTCGTCCAGCCTGTGCCGCACGTCGAGCAGCGTCGCGTGGTCGTAGCCGGTGCCGACCTTCCCCGCGTACCGCAGGCGCCCGTCCTCGTAGTAGCCCAGGAGCAGCGCGCCGAACCCGACGCGGCTGCCGGACGGTTCGGTGAAGCCGCCGACGACGAACTCCTGCCCCTTCGCGCACTTCAGCTTCAGCCAGTCCGGCGACCTGCGGGGCGCATACGGCCCGTCGGCCACCTTCGCGATCAGGCCCTCCCAGCCGCGCCGGCACGCCTCGTCCAGCAGCGTCTGCCCGCCCTCGTTGCGGTGAGTGGTCAAGCGCAGAGGCCCGTCGAAGCGCAGGGCGCGCCGCAGCAGGGACTTGCGGGTGCGCAGCGGCAGCGTCCGCACGTCCTTGCCCTCCAGCCGCAGCAGGTCGAAGGCGTAGTAGAAGACGGCGACGCCGCTGGCGCGCGCCTTGCGGGAGTCGGTGATCTGAAGGCGCTGCTGGAGCCGTGAGAAGTCGGTGCGGCCCGCCGAGAACGCAACGATCTCCCCGTCGACGGTGAAGTCGGAGCACTCCTGCGCGGCGAGGGAGTCGGCGACCTCCGGGTACGTGCCGTGCAGGTCCTGCCCTGTCCGGGAGAGGAGCCGTACCCGCTCCCCTTCGCGGACGGCGAGGAGACGGACGCCGTCGAGCTTGCGCTCGAAGATCCAGGAATCCGCCGGGAAGTCGCGCCGGTCGCTGAGCGTGGCGAGCATGGGCCGGCCGGCGAGGTCCGCTCCGGGCGCCGCGTCGCGGAGCCTTCCGCGGTACTCGGCGGGCAGCCCGTCCAGCAGTGTGCTCATCGCTCCACTCCTCCCGGTCCGGGCGTGGCAGGTACCCCGGTGCGTACGGGCCATGCCGCAGGCCGGACGCGTCCTGCGGCACCTCACGCACTGCTCGCGGGCCGGCCGCGCCGGCGGTCAGCCGAGCGCTTCCTCGCAGGCGGTCCGCAGCCGCCGTACTCCTTCCGCGATCTGGCTGTCGCCCGCTGCCGGGGCGAAGCTCAGACGCAGGTGACGGGCGGCGGGTTCGGCGGCGAAGTAAGGCCGCCCGGCGGCGACGGAGACCCCGGCACGGAGCGCGGCCGAGGCGAGCGCCTCCTCGTTCGCGCCGTCCGGGAGCCGGACCCACAGGTGGTAGCCGCCGCGCGGCGCGTGCGTCACGGTCAGCGCCGGTGTCTCGCGGGCGAGCGAGGTCAGCATCACTTCGCGCCGCTCCCTCAGCCGGGCGGCGACGGTACGCAGATGACGGGGCCACGCCGGCGCTCCGACGAGTTCGAGCGCCGCCTCCTGGAGCGGACGGGGGACGAAGAAGCTGTCGACCGTCTGCACGGCCCGCAGCCGCTCCAGCACCGGCCCGTGTGCCGCGAGCGCCCCGACACGGAGGCTCGCCGAGGTGACCTTCGTCAGCGAACGCAGATGCACGACTCTGCCGTCCGGGTCCGCGGCCCGGATCGCGGACGGCAGCGGCCCCGCGTCCTCGTGGGCGAGGTGGCGGGCGAAGTCGTCCTCGACGACGAACGCGCCCGCCTGCCGGGCCGCGTGCAGTACGGCCGTGCGGCGTTCCTGGGAGAGCACGGCCCCGGTCGGGTTCTGGAAGAGCGGCTGGCACACGAAGACGCGCGCTCCGCTGGCCCGGAAGGCACCTTCGAGGAGTTCGGGCCGCACGCCGTCGGTGTCCACCGGCACCGGGACGGGACGCAGGCCCGACGCGCGGGCGGCGGCGAGCAGGCCCGGGTAGGTCGGCGACTCCACGAGGACGGCCGCCCCGGGCGGTGCGAGGGCCCGCAGTGTCGTGGTGATGGCGCTCTGGCCGCCGGCGGTGATGAGCACGTCCGCCGCCGTCACGCTTCCTGCGGGGCCGCCGATCTCCCGCGCGAACCAGCCGCGCAGTTCCGCCACGCCTTCGACCGGGGAGCGCTCCCAGGCCCCGGGCCGTCGTCCCGCGCGGGCAAGCGCCGCCGCGAGGGCCTTCTCGGGCGCCAGATTCGCCGGCAGATATCCGCCGCTGAGCTCGATGACGCCCGGCGGGGGCGCGGAAAGCGTGGCCAGTACGCCCTCGGCGTCGACGCTTCGCGGCACCTGGTCGGCGGACGCGTCGGCGCTCAGCGCGACCTCCTGCCAGGACGTGTCGCCGCTCTCCGCGGCTGCTGCCGCCCTGCGCGGTCCCGCCCGGAATGCGCCCGCCCCCGGCCTGGTGACGACCAGCCCCTCGGCGGCGAGCCGGGCGAGCGCGCGGGAGACGGTGACGGGACTGACGCGATGGGCCTCGACCAGCTCCCGACTGGACGGGAGTTTCTCACCAGGAGAGTAGCGGTCCACTTCCTGACGGAGCCTTCCGGCCAGTTCAGCCACACTGCTACGCTCGTACATGAATAGTAAGAGTAGCGCTATCAGTTGCGAGTCGGTAGCAGTTCCCTCCGGAATCTCCTCCGGTTCCGGACCGGACCGGTCACAGTCCGCCCCGCCGGCGTCGCGCCCGCGGACCCGGCGCGTCAGGGGCAGCGGACTGGCGCTCGCCGCGCTCGGCGTCCTGTGCTTCTCCCTCACCTTTCCCTCGACCGCCTGGGCACTGGACGGCTTCGGCCCCTGGTCGGTGACCTCGCTGCGGACGGTCCTGTCCGGAGCCGTCGCGTGCCTGGCGCTCGCCGTGCTGAGGGTTCCGGTGCCCGCACGGCGGCACTGGCCGTGGCTGGCCGTCTCGGCCTCCGGCGTGATGATCGCCTTCCCCCTGCTGACGACACTCGCGCTGCAGACCTCCACCACCGCGCACGCCGCCGTCGTCGTCGGGCTGTTGCCGCTGACGACGGCGCTGTACTCGTCGCTGCGCACCGGCACCCGGCCCTCCCCCGTCTTCTGGGTGGCGGCGCTCGCGGGCGCCGCCGCCGTCATCGCCTTCGCACTGCACGAGAGCGGCGGCGCCCCCACCACCGGCGACCTGTATCTCGCCGTCGCGCTTCTCGTCTGCGCCGCCGGGTACGGGGAGGGCGGCCGCCTCGCCCGCGAACTGTCCGGACTCCAGGTGATCGGCTGGGCCCTCGCCGTCTGCCTGCCGCTGGCGGTCCCCGCAGCCCTGGCGGCTCTGCTGCTGGAGCCCGCACACCCGGATGTCCGCTCCGTGGCCGGGCTGGTGTGGGTGGCCATGGGCTCGCAGCTGCTGGGGCTGATGGTGTGGTTCCGGGGCATGGGCCTCGCGGGTGTCGCCAAGGCCAGTCAGACGCAGCTCGCGCAGCCGTTGCTCACGCTGTTCTGGTCGGTGCTGCTGCTCGGCGAGAAGCTGCCGCCCGCCGCTCCCGCGACCGCCCTCGCCGTGCTGGTGTGCATCGTCGTCGTGCAAAGAGCCCGCACGTAGATCTCGCCCCTGGATCCCGCATGCGGACCCGTACCGGCGGAGGCACGGATGGGCCATCCGACTTAGACTTATCGGTACGGACAGCACAGCACGGACTGTACGGACCATCCGTTGCATCCCTGCGAACAGGAGGGTTCTCCTGATGCGAGCGAACACGGGCGACCGTCTGCTGGTGCACGGCCGGGTCGTGGGTGAACACGACCGCGAAGCGGAGATCGTCGAGGTACTGGGCGCCGACGGCGAACCGCCGTTCCGGGTGCGCTTCGACGACGGGCACGAGGCAGTCGTCTCACCGGGCCCCGACTCCGTGGTGATGGCACGCAAGAAGAGCAAGCGCCCCGCCTGACGGTCGCGCACCCGATGCGACGTTCCCGGGGTGGGGTGTGTATCGAGCCGTTTCCCAGCTCGCCGGCCGCTACCGCCGCAACGGGTAGTGGTCGGCGACGACGCGGTCCATCGCACCGATGACGTCCTCCGAGACCTCCTTGGCGGAGAAGAACGCGTGCCCCCGCACCTCGGGAAGCGATCTGCAGTACGTGAGGTGCCGGGAGAGTTCCGCCGGGTCCTGCCACGGAGCGGGCTGGGCCGGGTCGCCGGCCTTGTAGAGAGCCTCGCCGATGTAGAGGCGTGTACGAGTGCTGCGCACGGTCCCGGCCCACCAGGGCACCAGCTTCGCGTAGTCGGCGGCCTCGAAGCCCATGTGCCAGTACAGCTGCGGGAGGACGTAGTCGAGCCGGCCCTCGCGCACCCACTTACGGGTGTCCGCGTACAGGTCGTCGTAGGTCTCCACCCCCGCGGCGCTGTCCGAACCGGCCGGGTCGCTCGACTTGTTGCGCCACACGCCGAAGGGACTGATCCCGAAGCGAATTCCGGGCCTGACGCGGCGGACGCGCCGCGCGGCCTCCGCGACGAGCAGATCGATGTTGTTGCGGCGCCAGTCGGCGCGGTCCGGGAATCCCCTGCCGTACTCCGCGTACGCGGCGTCGTCGTCGAACGTCTCCCCCTCGACCGGGTACGGGTAGAAGTAGTCGTCCCAGTGGACTCCGTCGATGTCGTAGCGGCGGACCGCGTCGAGCATGGCGTCCTGCACGAAGCGGCGCACCTGCGGCAGTCCCGGGTTGTAGTAGAGCTTCCCGCCGTAGGCGACGGCCCAGTCGGGGTGGCGGCGGGCCGGATGGGCGCGCACGAGCCGCCCCGGGTCGTCGTGCAGCGCGATGCGGTAGGGGTTGAACCACGCCTCGACCGCCAGGCCCCGCCGGTGCGCCTCGCGGACGACGAAGCCCAGCGGATCCCAGCCCGGGTCCTTGCCCTGGACGCCGGTGAGCCACTCCGACCAGGGCTCGTGACGTGACGGCCACAGGGCGTCCGCCGTCGGCCTCGCCTGGAACCAGATCGTGTTCAGCCGGCGGCGGCGAGCGGTCTCGAGATGCCCGAGCAGCTCGGCGCGCTGTTCCTGCGGGCTCAGACCGGGGGCGCTGGGCCAGTCGCGATTGTCGACCGTCGCGATCCACATGCCGCGCAACTCCGGCCCGGCGCCCGGGTTTCCGGCGTCCCGGGCGAGCTGCCGCTCCAGCGCGACGGCACTCGGGCTCGAAGAACCGGCGACACCGGCCAGTGCCGCCACCGAACCCGTCGCGAAGCTTCTCCGTGTGACGCGCCGCATCGTCTCCCCTTCCCCCTTCATGGTCACCCGCCTCTCCATGGTCGCCCGTTCTCCATGGCCACCCGTTCTTCATGGTCGCCCGTTCATGGCGGACCGTCCGCGGCCGCCCCGTTCCCGGTCCGCCTTCCGCGACGGTCCGGGCGGAGCCTGGCGGGGGCCTCGACCCGCGCAGTGGTGGAGACCAATCCGCCGATGCTGCCGTGCCCGTGGCGCCCGTACAAGTCCCCTTGCCGGCTTTCGCCCCCGCTCCCCGGGACGGGGCCCCTCGGGGGTAACGTCGTGGGCGGCGTGGCAGCACCCCGTACGTACTCCGGGTGAGGGAGGAACAGGGCTGTTCCTCCGGGGGCCGTTCCTCGGCGGGCCGTTCCTCCAGGGGTCCACGCCCGTCGCGCCCGGGACCACAGGATCAGCGAAAGGCACGAGGTGACGGACATCGAACGCGTCGGAGTGGTGGGTTGCGGCCAGATGGGCTCGGGCATCGCCGAGGTGTGCGCGCGGGCCGGACTGGAGGTCATGGTCGCCGAGACCACCGGAGAGGCGCTGGAGCTGGGCCGCACACGCCTGGCGAACTCCCTCGGCAAGGCCGCGGAACGCGGCAAGATCACCGAGGACGAACGGGATGCCACGCTCGGCCGGCTCACCTTCACCACGGACCTCGGCGACCTCGCCGACCGTGACCTCGTCGTCGAGGCGGTCATCGAGAACGAGCAGGTCAAGACGGAGATCTTCCAGGTCCTCGACCAGGTCGTCACGCGGCCCGACGCCGTCCTCGCGTCCAACACCTCGTCGATCCCTCTGGTCAAGCTCGCGGTGGCGACGGCCCGTCCCGACCAGGTCATCGGCATCCACTTCTTCAACCCGGCACCGGTGCAGAAACTCGTCGAGATCATCCCCGCGCTGACCACGAGCGAGGAGACGATCAAGCGTGCGGAGGCCGCCGTCTCGGGCATCCTCGACAAGCACACGATCCGGGCCCAGGACCGTTCCGGCTTCGTCGTCAACGCGCTGCTGATCCCGTATCTGCTCTCCGCGGTCAGGATGTTCGAGTCGGGCATCGCCAGCCGCGAGGACATCGACAACGGGATGGAGCTCGGCTGCGCACACCCGATGGGCCCGCTCAAGCTCACCGATCTGATCGGTCTCGACACGGTCGCCTCGGTCGCCGACTCGATGTACTCGGAGTTCAAGGAACCCCTGTACGCCGCTCCCCCGCTGCTCCAGCGGATGGTGGACGCGGGACGCCTCGGCCGCAAGACGGGCGCGGGCTTCTACGCGTACTGACGGCCGCCGGCCGGCGGGGGCAGCGAGCAGCCGCCGGGCCGCGGACCGGCGGACCCGTTCTCACGTGCACGAGCACAGCAACGCCGCATCGGCCGCTGCCGGTTGCGGCTCCGGGTCGTGCGCCCTGCCGTGCACGCGGCACCGGTCGTTGCGCAGGGCGAGCAGCGCGACGTCGTCCGGCAGCCGTCCACCCGCGTGACGCAGCAGAGACCGGCGCACGGAGTCGACGATGTCCGCCGGCTCCGCCACCCCGCACCCCCCGTCCCGCCCGGCCCCCTCCGGCCGGTGGGCGAGGAGGGCTGCCGTGAGCGCGTCGGCCAGCGGAAACCAGCGGCCCTCGGCGTCACGCGCGTCCTCCGCTCCGTCCGTGTAGAGGAACAGCCCCTCCCCCGGCGGCAGTCGCAGGTGCCGGGGCGAGGGATCCTCCGGCGGCAGCGGCAACAGGCCCAGGGGCGGCAGCGGTTCGGCGGTCGTGACCGGTTCGCTGCGGCAGGCGCCGTTGCGGCCGGTGGTCAGCCGGTACGGCCAGGGGTGGCCGCAGTTGACTGCTGTGACTTCGCCGTCCGCGCGTACCTGAAGCAGCAGCACCGTCACGAACTCCTCGTCCACCTCGCCGGATTCCCCCGCCGCGCCGCGCTCCGGCGGGGAGACCGGCGCGTGACGGCGGTCGTCCAAGTGCCGCTCCAGCGCCCGCTCCAGGCGGCGCGGCACACGCTCCAGCCGCGGCTCGTCGTGTGCGGCCTCGCGGAAGCTGCCGAGCACGGCCGCCACCGTGCCGACGGCGCCGAGCCCGTGACCGCGCACGTCGCCGATCACGATGCGCACGCCGTGGGCCGTGTCCACCGCGTCGTACAGGTCACCGCCGACCGCCGCACCGCGGGCGGACGACAGATAGCCGGCCGCGCAGCTGAACCGCCCGACGCGCGGTGGCAGAGGACGTATCAGCGCCTGCTGCGCGGCCGCAGCGACCTGACGTGTGCGTGCGAGCTCGTCCGAGAGGCGTGCGCGCCGCCGCGTCGTGTAGCAGCTGACAATCGCCACGGAGATGATCGCCGCGCCCATTCCGGCTTTGCTGCCGATCTCCTCGTAGACGGGGACGGAACCCAACGGGTACAGCGCGAGGAGCGCAAGTCCGCCGCCGAGCCACGCACCACTGCGTCCGCCCGTACCGGCACAGGCCAGCGCGGGGGTGGCGGCCAGCAGCGCGACACAGTGGGTGTCCGTGGGCAGCAGCAGCTCCCACACGACCACGCCCGCCGTCCACAGGGCGGGCACCGCGAAGGCCGCCGCTCTGCGTGCACGCCACGGACCGTGGGGAACCTTCGTCCGGGCGCCGGCGGCGTTCGCTTCCGCCGGGCCGGAGCTCTGCACGCCGACGCGCGTTCGCTGGTCTGCGGTCATGCGGATGGTCCCTCCGGCCGTCGGGGCGGTGCCACCCCGCCCCTGTCGTGCTGCTGCCCTTTGCCCCCTCCCTCCGGCTCTCCCGGAGAACGCGTGCACCCCGTGCCACCCCCCTGCGACGAGCACGATGGTGTCCGAAGCGGCGGCCGGAATGACCAAGGTCCGCAATTACTCACACGATTGAGTGAGTCGACGACTGGCTGTGCGGTCGCGCCCCACCGCGTCCGGCAGAGAGACGGCAGAACGCGTCCGGACGCACTTCGGCCCGGCCCGGGCGGAACCCGGGCCGGGCCGAAGTGATCTCAGGCCCCTGCCGGCGCCTCCGCCCCGCGCAGGATCGCGCCCGTGCGTTCGACGGCCGAGGCGACCGCGGCGTCTCGTGCCGCCGAGGCCTCTTCCGCCGTGAGCGTGCGGTCCCGCGCGCGGAAGCGCAGCGCGTACGCCAGGGACTTCTTGCCGCTGCCGAGCTGTTCGCCGGTGAAGACGTCGAACAGGCGCACCGCTTCGAGGAGTTCACCCGCACCCTCACGCAGCGCGGTCTCGACCCGCGCCGCCGGCACGGACTCGTCCACGACCAGCGCGACGTCCCGCGTGGCCACCGGGAAGCCGGAGATCCGCGGGGCCGGCACGACCGCACCGCCCGCCCTCTCCACCGCGTCGAGGTCGAGCTCCATCGCGCAGGACCGCGGCGGCAGCCCGAGCGTCTTGACCACCCGCGGATGCAGTTCGCCCGCGTGCCCCACGAGCCTCTCGCCGCCGTCGTCGCCGGCGACGAACAGCGCCGCGCACCGGCCGGGGTGCCACGGCTCGGACTGGGCGCTGCGGACGGTGAGTTCGACCCGCGCTGCGCGCGCCACGGACCGCGCGGCCTCGACGGCGTCCGCCCAGACCGCCGGATGACCCTCGCCCCACCAGCCGGGCTGTTCACGGGGACCGGCCAGCACGGCCGCCGCGTACCGCGGCTGGCGCGGCAGCGCCGAGTCCAGTGAGGCGATCTCCTCGTCGGCGGGCCGCGCGTCCACGCGCAGCCGCTCCGCCCGGGACTCGTCCCCGGTGGGCAGGAAGACCAGGCCCGTCTCGAAGAGGGCCAGGCCGCCGTGGCTGCCCTGGCTGCCGCGGCCGTCGTTGCGCCGCAGCGCCGCGAGGAGGCCCGGCAGCAGCGTCGTGCGCAGCGACGGCTCCTCGTCGGAGAGCGGGTTGACGAGTGTCACCGTACGGCGGCGGGGGTCGTCCAGGGCGAGGCCGAGCTGGTCGAAGGACTCCGGCCCGACGAACGGGTAGTTGAGCGCTTCGACGTAACCGGCGCCCGCCAGTGCGCGCCCCACCCGGCGGTGCAGGCGCTGCCTTTCGGTCAGACCGCGCCCCGCGGGGGGCCTGGGCAGAGTGGAGGGCAGGCTCTCGTAGCCCTCCAGCCGGATGACCTCCTCCGCCAGGTCGTTGGGGTCGGTCAGGTCCGAGCGCCAGGAGGGCACGGTGACGGTGAGCTCGTCCTGCCCGTACACGTCGCATCCCACTTGGAGCAGGCGGTGCACGACCGTCTCGCGGTCGTACTCGACGCCTGCGACCCGGCCCGGATGCGTAACGGGAATCTTGATGGTGTGCGGCCCGTGCGGCGTGACGAACTGGGTGACCCCCGGCTCCGCGCTGCCTCCGGCCAGCAGCACCAGCAGATCCACGGTGCGCTGCGCGGCGGCCGCGGCCGCCTCGGGGTCGACCCCGCGTTCGAAGCGCCGGGACGCCTCCGAAGAGATCTTGTGCCGCCTGCCGGCGCGGGCCACGGCGACCGGGTCGAAGTGGGCGGCCTCCACGACGACTTCGGTCGTGCCCCGCCACTCGCCGCTCTGCGGGTCCTGCTCGGGGTCGGCGATCTCGCTGTTGATGCCGCCCATCACGCCGGCGAGGCCGATGGGCCCGGCGTCGTCGGCGATGACGAGGTCCTCGGCGTCCAGCTTCCGCTTCGTGCCGTCGAGGGTGGTCAGCAGCTCGCCCGGCGTGGCACGGCGGACCGTGATGGGGCCCTGCAGCCGTGAGCGGTCATAGGCGTGCAGCGGTGAACCCAGCTCCAGCATCACGTAGTTGGTGATGTCGACGGGCAGGGAGACGGGCCGCATGCCCGACTTCTGAAGGCGCCGCCGCAGCCACAGCGGGGACGTGGCTTCCGGCCGCAGCCCCGTGACGGTGCGGGCCGCGAAGCGGTCGCAGCCCTTCGGGTCGGAGACGTGGACGGGGAATCCGTCCGCATTGGGTGCGGGCACGTCCAGCAGCGCCGGGTCGCGCAGCTGCTGCCCGTAGGCGATCGCCGTCTCGCGGGCGATGCCCCGCATGGACAGGCAGTAGCCGCGGTCGGGGGTGACGGCGATGTCCAGCACCTCGTCGACGAGTTCGAGCAGCTCGACGGCGTCGGCGCCCGGCTCGTACTCGGGCGGCAGAACGATGATGCCGGAGTGGTCGTCGCCCATGTCCAGCTCGGCGGCCGAGCAGATCATGCCCTCGGAGACCCTGCCGTAGGTCTTGCGGGCGCTGATGGCGAAGTCGCCGGGCAGCACGGCGCCGGGCAGCGCGACGACGACCTTGTCGCCGACGGCGAAGTTGGTCGCACCGCAGATGATGTTCTGCGGCTCGGCGGACCCTCCCCCGGCTTCACCGACGTCGACCTGGCAGTAGCGGATCGGCTTCTTGAACTCCGCGAGCTCCTCGATCGCGAGCACCTTGCCGACGACGAGCGGCCCCTTGAGAGCGGCGCCGAGCCGGTCGACGGTCTCGACCTCGAGGCCGGCGGCGATCAGTTTCGCCGCGACGTCCCGGCCGGTCTCACCTGCCGGCAGCTCCACGTACTCCCGAAGCCACGAAAGCGGGGCGCGCATCAGATCTCCATCCCGAACGGCCTGGTGAAGCGCACGTCACCTTCGACCATGTCTCGCATGTCCTCGACGTTGTGGCGGAACATCAGCATCCGCTCGATCCCGAACCCGAAGGCGAACCCGCTGTACTTCTCCGGATCCACGCCGCAGGCCGTCAGCACACGCGGGTTGACCATGCCGCAGCCGCCCAGCTCGATCCATCCCTCGCTGGAGCACGTGCGGCAGGGGCGGTCCGGGTCGCCGACGGACTCGCCGTGGCAGCGGTAGCAGACCATGTCCATCTCGGCGGACGGCTCGGTGAAGGGGAAGTAGTTGGGACGCAGGCGGGTGTGCACGCCCTCGCCGAACAGCTCGCGCACCATGTGGTCGAGCGTGCCCTTCAGGTCGGCCATCGTCAGGCCCTCGTCGACGGCCAGCAACTCGACCTGCGTGAAGACGGGCGTGTGCGTCGCGTCCAGCTCGTCGGTGCGGAAGACCCGGCCCGGGCAGATGACGTAGACCGGGGGCTCGCGGTCGAGCAGCGTACGGATCTGCACCGGTGAGGTGTGCGTGCGCAGCACGACGCCGCTGTCCTCCGCGGCGTGCCCGCCGGACTCCTCCGCGCCGCCGTCCTTGGCCGGACGCACGAAGAAGGTGTCCTGCATCGTGCGGGCCGGGTGGTCGGGCGCGATGTTGAGGGCGTCGAAGTTGAACCACTCCGCCTCGGCCTCGGGACCTTCCGCGACCTCGTATCCCATGGCGACGAAGATGTCCTCGACGCGCTCGCTGAACGTCGTGAGCGGATGGCGGGCGCCTTCGGGCAGGCGGTCGTGGGGCAGCGTGACGTCCACGGCCTCCTCGACGAGGACCCGCTCGTCACGCTCGCGCTCCAGCTCCTCCTGCCGCTTCTTCAGCGCCTGGCCGACGGCGCCGCGTGCCTGGCCGACGCGCTTGCCCGCCTCGGCCTTGGCGTGCGGCGGGAGAGCGCCGATCTCGCGGTTGGCGAGGGCCAGCGGGGAGCGGTCGCCTGCGTGTGCGGCCTTCACCTCTCGCAGCGCTTCGAGGTCGCCGGCGGCAGCGATGGCGGACAGCGCCTCGTCCTTCGCCCGGTCGACGACTTCCGGTTTGAGTGCCTCGACCTCGACGGGGTCGTAGGACTTATTGGGTGCGGACATCTTTTCCCGTACTTCCGATTGGATCCGGCTGCGCAACGGTGCCAGCAGCCGAGTCTAGATGGACGGGCGTGCGGCCCCGCACACGGCCGTGACCGGCCGATCACGCGCAGGGGCCGCGCTCCCGCGGGCCGCGGAGAAGCCCGTGCGCGCCGCTCAGGCCATGAAGGCCGGGGCGCCCACGGGCAGGGTAAATCGGAACCGGGCACCACCGGCGACCGAGCGGTCCACGGTGATCGTCCCGCCGTGCGCCTCGACGATGCCCTTGACGATGTACAGGCCCAGGCCCGTGCCGCCGCGCTTGCTGCCCCGCCAGAAGCGGGTGAAGACGCGGCTCATCGACTCCTCGGGGATGCCGGGACCTTCGTCGCTCACGGTGACTGCCGTTCCTTCTCCGTCGCTGCGGGACGGTGCGGGTGCCACCTCGATGGTGACAGTCCCCTCGCCGTGCCGCACCGCGTTTTCCAGCAGATTGCCCAGCACCTGGTCGACCTTGTCGGGGTCCGCCCACAGGCCGGGCAGGGAGTCGCTGATGCGCGTGACGAAGCGGTCCGCGGAGCGGCCGGCGGCGATGTGCGCCTCGACGTGGCGGCGCACGGCCGCGCCCATGTCCACCGGCTGGCGCCGCACCTCGAGCCGTCCGGAGTCGATGCGCGAGATGTCCAGCAGTTCCGCGATGAGCCTGGTGACGCGGTTGGCGTCGGCGTCGACGGTCTCCAGCATCAGCCGCTTCTGGTCATCGGTGAAGCGCTCCCACTTGGCGAGCAGCGTCGCGGTGAAGCCCTTCACGGAGGTCAGAGGCGAGCGCAGTTCATGCGCGACCGTCGCTATCAGCTCGGCGTGGCTGCGCTCCGCACGCCGCCGCGCCTCCGTCCCCCGGAGGGTCACCACGAGCCGCTGCACGGGCCCCTTCGGGCGGGCCCGCACGTAGCGTGCGGCGACCATGACCTCGCGGCCGCCGGGCAGGAGCAGGTTCCGCTCGGGCTGTCCGGTGCGGGTGGCCAGACCGCCGTAGGGGTCGGTCAGCTGCCACCAGCGGCGACCGTCCATGTCCTCCAGGGGCAGCGCCTGCTGGAGGGTGCCGCCCAGGGCGTCGGCGGGGCTGAGTCCCGTGATGCGGGCCGCTGCGGCGTTGAAGCAGACGATTCGGCCCGTGCGGTCGGCGACCACGAGCCCGTCGGGCAGATCGTCGGGGTGCACGCCGGGCGCGACGCCTGCCGTACCGGGCTCCGGACCGGCGCCGGGGACGCCGCTGCCGGCGGCCTGAGCCTGCTGGGCATGCTGAGCTTGCCGGGCGTGCTGTTCTTCAGCGGTGCGGCCGGCCGGGTCCGCGGAGGCGTCCGCCGACGGGGACGGGGCGCCGCGCTGCTGGGCGCGCTGCGTCCGCACCTCCATCGCCGCTGCACCCCCCTCGTCTGGCCTCACTGACTCCACCGGCCCCAACTGCTCACTGGCTCCGCCCCCGGGCCCGGCCACCCTACTAGTGCGGCATCCGTGATGTCCCTCCCCGCGACGTGGGGCGGGAGGCGCACCGCCGCCGAGGACGGACCCGTCCAACGCCCGCCCGGCGCAGGCTCGTTGGCGGCCCTCTCGCGCGAGGACTCCTACGGCTGCTCCCGGCGCTCCGGCTCCGGGCCGCCTCCCGCGGCGGGCGCGCGCCCTGCGGCGCCGCGCTGTGCACGCGCCGAGGCGTACAGGCACACCGCCGCGGCCGTCGCCAGATTGAGGCTCTCCGCACGGCCGTGGATCGGCACCCGCACCACCTCGTCGGCGAGGGCCCGGGTCTCCTCGGGCAGACCCCACGCCTCGTTCCCGAAGATCCAGCCGGTGGGGCCGCTCATGGTTCCCGCGTCGAGTTCCGCGTCCAGGTCCCGCTCCCCGGCGCCGTCGGCAGCGAGCAGCCGTACCCCGGCGGCGCGCAGTCCTTCCGCGGCCTTCTCGGCGGGAACACCGACGGCGACGGGCAGATGGAACAGCGAACCCGCGGAGGCCCGTACGGTCTTCGGGTTGTACAGGTCGACCGAGGCGTCCGTGAGGACGACGGCGTCCGCCCCCGCGGCATCGGCACAGCGCAGCACGGTGCCGGCGTTCCCCGGATCGCGTACGTGCGCGAGGACGGCCACGAGCCGCGGCCGGGCGGAGAGGACCGTCTCCAGCGGTGAGTCGACGAAACGGCAGACCCCGACCAGGCCCTGCGGGCTGACGGTCTGGGCGATGCCGTCCAGTGTCTGCGGCTCGGCGAGATGGACCCGTACGCCCGATTCCCTGGCCTCGCGCAGGATTCCGGCATGGCGGACGGCGGCCTCGGGGGTCGCGAACAGCTCCACCAGGGCAGGGCCGGCGGCCTCCCCCGCCGGGGCCTCACCCGTTGCGTCCTTCCCCGCGTCCGCACCGGTGCCGAGGGGCCGGTGCGCGACGGCCTCCCGTACGGCCTGCGGGCCCTCGGCGAGGAAACGCCGGTCCTTGGCACGGAAGTTGCGCCGCACCAGACGCCGCGCTGCGGCGACGCGTGCGGAGCGCGGCGAGATCAGGTCGGGGGTGCCCATGGGCGGCTGCTCACTTCCCGGTTCGTGACCGTGCGGCACGCACAGCAGCGGACCCGCGGGTATCGCTGCCCGCGGGTCCGCTGCTGTGCGTCATACGTCCGGCGTGCTTCAGGCTGCCTTCGGGGCGTTGACGTCGCTCGGCAGGGCCTTCTGCGCCGCCTCGACGAGAGCGGTGAAGGCGCCCGCGTCGTTGACCGCGAGGTCGGCCAGGATCTTGCGGTCCACCTCGATGTTGGCGGCCTTCAGACCCTGGATGAAGCGGTTGTAGGTGATGCCGTTGGCCCGGGCAGCGGCGTTGATCCGCTGGATCCACAGCTGGCGGAAGTCGCCCTTGCGCCGCTTGCGGTCGTTGTAGTTGTAGACGTAGGAGTGGGTGACCTGCTCCTTCGCCTTCCTGTACAGACGCGAGCGCTGGCCGCGGTAACCGCTGGCCTGCTCCAGGATCGCGCGGCGCTTCTTGTGTGCGTTGACTGACCGCTTGACGCGTGCCACTTGATAACTCCTTGGTACACGGGGCCGGTCTGGTGGGACGAACCACCCGGCCCGAATCGATTGGGTCCCGGTCGAGCCGGCCTTACTTGCCGAGAAGCTTCTTGGCCTTCTTGGCGTCGCCCGGGGCCATCTCCGTGTCGCCGGCGAGGCGGCGCGTCAGCGTGGACGGCTTGTGCTCGAGATAGTGGCGGCGACCCGCACGCTGGCGCATCACCTTGCCCGAACCGGTGATCTTGAAGCGCTTGCGGGCACCGCTGTGCGTCTTGTTCTTCGGCATGTCGCCGTTCACTCCTCGTCGGTGACGCCTCGCACCCGGCCGGGGCCGGCGGCGAAGGCGCCGTGTGTCGCTTGCGGGTTGTCCGGGGGTTGTCCCGAGGCAGAAGGCCCCTGGAGGGCTCACGCCTCGGCGGGCTCCTCGGCGGGGCTGCTCTCCTGCTGGCGGCCGGCCTTGCGGGCGGCCTGAGCCTCGCGGGCTTCGGCCATGGCCTCGGTCTTCTTCTTGTGCGGACCGAGCACCATGATCATGTTGCGGCCGTCCTGCTTCGGGTTGGATTCCACGAAGCCCAGGTCGGCGACGTCGTCAGCGAGCCGCTGGAGCAGCCGGAAGCCCAGCTCGGGGCGGGACTGCTCACGTCCGCGGAACATGATCGTGATCTTGACCTTGTCACCCTGCTTGAGGAACCGGACGACGTGACCCTTCTTGGTGTCGTAGTCGTGCGGATCGATCTTCGGCCGGAGCTTCATCTCCTTGATGACCGTGTGCGCCTGGTTCTTGCGCGCCTCACGGGCCTTCATGGCCGACTCGTACTTGAACTTCCCGTAGTCCATGAGCTTGCACACCGGCGGACGGGCTGTCGCCGCCACCTCGACGAGGTCGAGGTCGTATTCCTGTGCGAGCTCCAGGGCCTTGGCAAGCGGCACGATGCCGACCTGCTCGCCACTGGGACCGACGAGTCGCACCTCAGGGACGCGAATCCGGTCGTTGATGCGGGGCTCGGCGCTGATGGGGCCTCCTCGGGTACACGGCGCGGCGGTCTGGCGGACAGCCGCACAAGTGATGTCGTCTTTGTGACCACCGTGCCGGAGACGCAGAAAACGCCCCTGACGGACACAGGCGGTGGCTCCTCAAAGACCTGGAGCACCGACGCGCGAACCGCGGGGCGCAGCCTGACCGTTGACCCGCGGCCCCGGGGGCCGTCAGGTGGGAGTTCGGAGCCTCCACTTGCGGGCTGAAGTCACGTACTCTCCAGCCGGTCGATATCCCAGCATACCAGGGGTCACCGCAGGCCCCCACCGGGGTCACCTGGGCGGGAGGCTCCCCGGCACGGGGGCCTAGGGTGGCACGCATGAGCGAGACCGAATCCAACCGCCCCGCGGGGCCCGGCGGCCCGGCCACCGGCGCTCCCGACTTCGACAGCCTGACCCGTGACATCGCGGACGTCCCGGCCGTCGAGGTCATCACCACCGTCGCCGTGCACCTGATGAGCTCGGCCGCGGTCAACCTCGGTCTCTCCGAGGGCGGCGAGCACCACCGGGACCTGGACGAGGCGCGCAAGCTCATCCACTCCCTGGCCGGCCTCGTCACCGCGAGCGCCACCGAGATCGGCTCGTACCATGCGGCGCCGCTGCGCGACGGGCTGAAGTCGCTGCAGCTGGCCTTCCGCGAAGCGTCGGCCGTGCCCGACGAGCCGGGACAGGGGCCCGGCGAGCAGTTCACCGGCCCCGTCTTCGGCTGACGGGCACGAGCAAGGGGACGAAGCCCGGCGGGCCGGTGGCGGCCGGTCAGCGGGGGGACCCCGAAGGCTGAAGGTGCCTGTGCAGTTCCGCGCCGGCCGGCGGGTGCGTGATGCGGTGCACCACCGCCGCGAGCAGGCCGCCCACGAGCGGGGCCACGAGGAACAGCCAGAACTGGGTCAGCGCGGCACCGCCGGCGAAGATGGCCGGGCCCAGGCTGCGGGCCGGATTGACCGAGGCTCCCGTCAGCGGGATGCCGAGCAGGCTGACCACGGCCAGCGTGAGACCGATGGGGATCCCTCCGAAGCCCGCGATCGTCACCTTGTGGGTCATGCACAGGTAGACGTAGACGAGCAGGGCGGTCATGAGCAGTTCGGCCAGGAACGCGCCCCCGAGGTTGAGCTGGACAGCGGAGCGGTCACCGAAGCCGTTGCTGCCGAAGCTGCCGCTGGTCTGAAGGCCCGGAACCTGCTTGGCGAGCAGGAAGAGCAGCGCGGCGCCCGCGATGGCGCCGGCGATCTGTGCGATCCAGTACCTGACCGCGGTCGGCAGGTCCATGCGCTTGGCCGCCACCATCCCGAGGGTGACCGCGGGGTTCACGTGGGCGCCGGAGACCGGCCCGAAGACGTAGGCCAGGGCGAGCAGCGTGAACCCGAACGTGAGGGCGATGCCGAGCGTGCCGATGTACTCGCCCGACAGCACCGTGGCACCCACCGCGAAGAACACGAGGACCAGGGTTCCCAGGAATTCCGCCGCAGTGGACTGCAGCTCCGTCTCGGTCGACATGGCACTCCTGACACGTCGGGAATGGTCGTTTCACCATCCTCCGACGGCTGCGGCGGGCCCGCATGTCGAGTGGGAGGCGCCCTGACGGCAGCGTCCGCACGGGCGGTCTCGCGGCGGCCGGGGGCACTTCGGCGCCGCCTTGTACGGGGGCGACACCGCCTTGTACGGGGTGACACCGTCAGCGCCGGTGGAGAGCGTCCCCGGGCAGGGAGCTGCCGGGCGGGAGCAGCGCCAGTTCGAGTCCCCCGGCGAGACGTGAGCGCAGCGTCTCGTCGGACGCGAGTGCACCGGCCAGCCTCCGCACGGTCCCGGCGGCCCCCGCGGCGTCGGCGGCGGCGTCCGTGGTGAGGGTCAGCGCGAGGGTGGCGCCGGTGCCGGGGCCGCCGGGCGCGAGATGGGCGGCCATCACGTCGGGCTCGGCCGCGAGCAGGGCGCGCAATGCGTCCTTGACCTGCGGGTCGGCGGCGGGGTCGGTGCTGGTGCGGCCCTCGGCGAGCGCTCGCAGCGCGGCGCCGGTGAGCTGATACGTCACGGGCCCGGCGAGGTCCAGGACGAGGGTGTCGGCCTGCTCCTGCGCGAGCGCCCGAAGCGCCTGCCGCAGCGGTACGGCCACGGGCCGCGCCTCCGCGTTCCAGCGGGCCAGGGCCTCGGTGCTCGTGAACGCGGGCAGGGCCCTGCGTCCGCCGGGAGCGGTGAGGGTGGGGACGGCCATGTCGCTCGACTTGTCGCGCAGCAGCCCGGACTCGTCGACGCTGCTCTCGCCCAGCACGGCGACGACGGGAACCAGCAGCCGCGCCCCCGCGAGCGCTTCGAGCACGCGCTGCTCGGCGCCCGGCTCCCCGGGGCCGGCCCGCCAGGCGGCGAGCGCCTCGGCGAGGACCGGGTCGGCCGCGCCGGTGTCGGCATGGGGGTACCTCCCGGGCCGCAAGGCCCTGGGGGGGAAGCCGGGGTCGGGGATGTTCCTGAGCGGTGCCACGGACGGCAGCTTAGTTCCGCTCCGCCAGGGCTTCGCACGCCGGGGCGGCGGCCGGGCGTACGGCGCGCTCTCTCGGCGGGCGCCGCCCCTCCTCGGGGAGCGCAGGCCGCCCTCCGCCGCTCAGTGCCCCGCCGACCCCGTGCCCGTACGGCGGCGCAGCGTCTCCAGGTTCACGCCCTTGTGCACTGCCACCGCGCCGCCGATGAGCAGCAGCCCCAGCACAGCGGCGATGGTCGCCAGCCAGCCTGCGCTCGGTCCGTCGTCCGGTCCGGTGCCGAAGAACTCGCTCCGGTACGGGGGGTGGCTCGGCTGCTGCTTGCGGGGCTTGATGTTCGAACCCATCTCGATGGCTGCCGCCGGGTCGACGACGCCGGTGCCCAGCGCGTCGCTGCGCCCGCCCTCCGGAGTGTGCCGGGCGGTGTCGGAGATCAGCTCCTTGATCTGTGCGGGGCTGAGGTCCGGGTGCGCGGCCCGTACCAGTGCGACGGCACCGGAGACGAACGCCGACGCGGCGCTGGTGCCCCAGCCCTCGTAGTAGCGCCGGTCGGGGTCGGCGATCAGCACCCCCTTGCCGGGGGCCGCGACTGTCGCGTACCAGCGGCGGGTGGAGAAGGACGCCCGCGCCCCGCGACGGTCGACGGCCGTGACCGCGATGACACCGGGATACGCGGCCGGGTAGGAGACGTGGTCGCCCTCCTCGCCGCCGTTGCCGGCGGACGCCACGACGACGGAGCCGCGGCGCTGCGCGTACCGCACGGCGGCGTCCTCACGGGGCTCGGGATGTGCGGAGCGGCTGTCGTCGCCGAGGGAGAGATTGATGACGTCCGCGCCCTTGTCGGCGGCCCAGCGGATGCCGTCGGCGAGCGCGGAGGCCCGGGCGTTGCGGGCCCGCTTGCGCTTGGGGTCGCTGTCCTCGAGGAGGACGCGGACGGGAAGGATCTTCGCCTCCGGTGCGACGCCCAGGACGCCGAGCTTGCCGCCCCTGCCGTGGCCGTGACCGGCGATGATCCCGGCCATGGCGGTGCCGTGCCGGGCCCACGTGCGGTCGCCCTTCTCGGCCCCCATGCGGATGAAGTCACGGCCCTTGCGCACGCTGCCGTCCAGGTCGGGATGGCCGGGGTCGACTCCTGTGTCCAGCACGGCGACGGTGACGCCCTTGCCCTTGGTGCTCTTCCAGGCCTCCGTCGCGTGGATGGCCTTCAGGCCCCACTGCCGGCGCTGGACGCCCTCCCCGTCGGCCGCCTGTGCACTTCCGGCTGCCGGGAGCACGCCGAGTACCGCCGCGAGTGCGGCGGCGGCCAGGCGTCCCGGCCCGCTGCGCCGGACCGGGCCCCGCGCGGGACGTGTCTGCCTCACTGGTCGTCCTCTTTCTCCCCCGCCGCGTTGCGCAGCCGGCGCTCGATGCGGTCCGCGATGCCCTGTGCGTCGTGGCCGAGTCCGGCCTGCGCGGCCGCCGAGGTCTCGCCGTTCTCGGTCGCTTCCGCGGCGGCCTGCGGGTCGCTGACGATCCGTCCGTCCGCGAAACCGCTGACCGCGTAGACGACGACGGGAGCGTCGGAGAGCACCCGTATCGTCCAGCTGGCACGCTGCGCGTCCCCGAAGTCGGCGGAGACGGTGCCGCGTGAGCCGTACGGACGGGGCATCAGATCGGTGCGCTCGCTGAGGTTCTCGACGGCGAACCGCTTGCGGAGCGCCCGCATTCCCGCGCCCTCGGAGCGGGTGAAGAGCAGTCCGACGGTCGTCACGGAGCTGGTCGTCTCGTCCGCGTAGGTGGCGCGTACGAGCCGGCTGCAGCCGACGGGCCGGAGGGCCTTGGCCAGCAACGGGTCGAACGCTTCACGGCAGTTGGAGTCGGGGGCGACGGCGACGCGGAGCCAGCGGCGGTCGGCTCCGCCGGGGCCGGCGCCCTTGCCCTCGAGGACGCGGGGGAAGAGCTCGTCGACCGAATGGTTGTGCCAGGCGGCACGCATCTCGTCGAACGAGCCCTCGCTGGCGGCCTGTCGGCCCGGATCGTCGGTGAGGAAAGTACCGGCCGCGGCTCCGCCCAGCAGCCCCACACCCAGGACGAGGCAGACGGCGGCGACGACGGTCCGCGGCGCGGGCCTGTGGTGTGCCGGCTTGTCGCCGACGGGCGGCAAGTGCCATGTGGGAGGCCCGGATTCGGGAACGCCGGGCGGCCGCGGAGGCAGCGGACTCCCGGCCGTTCCGGGAAACTCCGGCGGACGCTGGGACGGTACGGCGCCCGCAGGGGGAAGCGGCGCGGAGAGGCCGCCGCCGCGGGGGTGTTCGCCCGGCGCCGGGCCGGCGCCGCGGGTCTGCCCGCCGGCGTCGGAGGCGGGCATCGTGCGCCGTGCCGTTCCGAAGGCCAGCGGCTCCCCCTTGGGCGGCGGAGGCTGGGGTATCGCCGCGGAACGGGGAAGGCGCGGCGCACCGGACGGGGAGTCGGCAGTTCTGTCCGACGGGGCGGACGCGGCCTCCGGCTCGGAGGGCCTGGACGCGTCCGATTCCGTGTCGTGCGGCATGTGTGCGGTGGGCTCGTCTCTCTGGGAGTGCTCCACGTGCGCGCCCCGGCGCGGAGGGGCGGAGGGGCGCGGAGGGGCAGAGGGGCGCGGGGGAAAAGCGGGCTGCGGCGGGACCTTGGGGCGTCCGCGATATGAGTCCGGTGAGGGGTCCGGCGGGTGTGTGCGGTCGGCATCAGTGCTCATCTGCACCCCTCCCGCGCGCAGTGCCACCCCACACGATCCCTTTCGGGGCATGCCGGTTCGTATCGGACAGCACGCCGCTGGTCCAGACTCGTGGCAGCGTGCGGCCGTCACTCTACGGGGCGAACTGGTGGTTCCGGCAACCCGGTCGGGCACATGGCAGGGCTGTCCTGCACGGCTTCGCTCTGGCAAGCTGCCCGGGTGCCCGACGCCACCTCAGACCCAGCCGACCGCGCCCGCTACGACCGTGCGACGGCCCATCTGGACCCGCCGCTGGCCGTCGTCGACCTGGAGGCGTTCGACGCGAACGCCGCCGACCTGGTGCGCCGGGCGCGCGGCAAGCCGGTCCGTGTGGCCAGCAAGTCCGTGCGCTGCAGGGCCCTGTTGGAGCGGGTGCTCTCCCGGGAGGGCTTCGCCGGGGTGCTGTCCTTCACGCTCGCCGAGTCCCTGTGGCTGGCGCGCTCCGGAATCGACGACGTGCTGCTGGCCTACCCCTCCGCGGACCGTTCCGGCTTCGCCGAACTCGCCGCGGACCCGAAGCTCGCCCGGTCCGTGACGGTGATGGTGGACGACACCGCCCAGCTGGATCTGATCGACTCCGCGAGGGACGGCGGCACACAGGAGATCCGGGTCTGTCTCGAACTCGACACCTCCCTGCGGCTCTTGGGCGGCCGGGTGCGGATCGGTGCGCGCCGCTCACCGCTGCACTCCCCGGCGCGGCTCGCGGAGCTCGCCCGCTCGGTCGCCCGCCGCAAGGGCTTCCGCCTCACCGGACTGATGGCCTACGAGGGGCACATCGCGGGCGTCGGCGACGCCGCACCGGGCAACTGGGCGCGCTCGCGCGGCGTCCGGCTCATGCAGGCGGCGGCCGGACGGGAGCTGGCGGCACGCCGGGCGGCAGCGGTGCGTGCGGTGCGCGGTGTCGCCCCGGACCTGGAACTCGTCAACGGGGGCGGCACGGGAAGCGTGCAGCACACGGCGGCCGAGGAGGCCGTCACGGAGATCGCGGCGGGCTCCGGCCTGTTCGTGCCGCGCCTGTTCGACCACTACACATCGTTCAGCGGGCGTCCTGCCGCGCTGTTCGCCCTGCCGGTCGTACGCAGGCCCGGCGTGGGCGTGGTGACGGTTCTGGGCGGCGGCTATCCGGCCTCCGGGGCGCCCGGCCCGGACCGGCTGCCGCAGCCCTACCTGCCGGAGGGCCTGCGCTACGACAGGCAGGAGGGAGCGGGCGAGGTGCAGACACCGCTGCTCGGCCCGCCCGCCGACGACCTTCTGGTCGGAGACCGGGTGTGGTTCCGGCACGCCAAGGCGGGCGAGCTGTGCGAGCGGTTCGACACGCTGCACGCGATCGAGGGCGACCGGGTCACGGGTTCCTTCCCGACGTACCGGGGCGAGGGGCACACGTTCCTCTGAGGGCCGCGGGGGCTGCGGAGGTTGCCCGGCTGCCGCGGCGGGCAGCGGAGGGGGACTCGTCACGGGGTGACGGTGAACCCGTGCCCGCACCGCCCCGACTGCCGTGCACGCACCCTCAACTGTGCTGATCCGAGGTCTTGTCGGGCGGCGGGCGGCGAGCGGGCTGAGGCTTCTCAGACGTCCTTGCCGCGGCCGTCCTCTCCGGGGTCGCCCTCGGTGACGCCTTCCGCCAGCTTGTCCATGTCGCTCAGCGGCGGAGCCGACTTCGCGATGTCGAAGCCGGTGCGCAGCAGCAGCATCTCCCCCGATCCGTCGGGGTGCCGGAAGGCGACGGACTCGACGTAGGCGTCGGGCTTGGTGCGGTTGACGATCTTCCAGCGCACCCGGTACGCATCCTGGCCGGCCACCGAGGTCTTCTCGGAGGCGATCGCCTCGTGCGAGGTGATTCCGCCGTAAGTGCTCTTGCTGTAGGCGAGTTCGGCGAACCGCCCGATGTCGCTCTTGGCGGTCTCCTCGGCCCCGGCGGTGCCGCCGGGCGCGACGATGATGACGGACGAGCCGCGCAGGCAGCTCTCCTCCTTGCTTCCGGGGCACTTGTACTCCCCGGTGGTGACCATCGGCCCGAACGGGTCGTGGTCCCAGCCCTTCAGGACCGGCAGGTCGACTCCGGTGGCGGGAACGTCGCCGTCCGGTGAGTCCGGCGCTTCCGGGTCCGCCCCCGGCGGGCCCCCGTCGTCGTCGGGCGGGCCGGGGCTGTCGGAGTCACCCGCTCCCGCCTCGTCGCGTGCGAGGCCGGACCCCGGAGCGGTGCCGAAGGCCAGAACAACGCTGACGACGAGGGCGGCTGCGAGCACGGCCGCACCGACGACGCCCGCGACGAGCGGGCCGCGCACGGCCGCCCTGGTGCGGGTCTGCCCGGTCCAGCAGGCGCCGTCCCACCAGCGTTCCGCAGAGGGCGAGTTGTCCCTCTGCGCGGGGTCGGGATCGGGATACCAGCCGGGCGGCGTCGTCATGCTCACGCATCGCACTGTAGGGCAACGTGTGTACGAATCACACGGGCACCGCCCGGCCCGGGACGTCCCGGTGGAGGACGCGATCAGACGGGCGTCACGTACGCGCCGGAGATCCCGCCGTCCACCATGAAGTCCGTCGCGTTCACGAACGAGGAGTCGTCGCTGGCCAGGAAGGCGACGGCGGCGGCGATCTCCTCCGGTTCCGCGAAGCGGCCCGGCGGTACGTGCACGAGCCGGCGCTGGGCCCGCTGCGGGTCCTTGGCGAACAGCTCCTTCAGCAATGGCGTGTTGACGGGCCCCGGGCAGAGGGCGTTGACCCTGATGCCCTCCCGCGCGAACTGGACGCCCAGCTCCCGGGACATCGCGAGCACACCGCCCTTGGACGCCGTGTAGCTGATCTGGGAGGTGGCCGCGCCCATCACGGCGACGAACGAGGCGGTGTTGATGATCGAGCCGCGTCCCTGCCGCTGCATGTACGGGATGGCGTGCTTGCAGCACAGATAGACCGAGGTGAGGTTCACCTGCTGCACGCGCTGCCACGCGTCGATGCCGGTGGTGAGGATCGAGTCGTCGTCGGGAGGCGAGATGCCGGCGTTGTTGAAGGCGATGTCGACGGAGCCGTACATCTCGTGAGCGGTGCGGAAGAGCGCCTCGACCTGAGCGGAGTCGGTGACGTCCGTCTCCACGTACAGGCCGCCGGTCTCTTCCGCCACGCTCTTGCCGCGTTCGTCGTCGACGTCGGCGCAGACCACGTTGGCGCCCTCCGAGGCGAGACGCCGCGCGGACGCGAGGCCGATACCACTGCCCGCACCCGTCACGACGGCTGTGCGTCCGGTCAGGCGGCGGCACTGCGGCGCTGCTCCCTCGGCGCCGGTGAGCGATTCGGTCACGGCTGTTCCTCCGTACTGATGAAGACGTTCTTGGTCTCGGTGAAGGCGGCGAGCGCATCGGGGCCGAGTTCACGGCCCAGCCCCGACTGCTTGTAGCCGCCGAAGGGGGTCGTGTAGCGCACGGCACTGTGGGAGTTGACGGACAGGTTGCCCGCCGCCACCGCTCGCGAGACGCGCAGCGCCCGGCCCACGTCACGCGTCCAGATCGATCCCGACAGGCCGTACTGGGTGTCGTTGGCGATGCGGACGGCCTCCTCCTCGTCCTCGAAGGGGATGGCCACGGCGACCGGTCCGAAGATCTCCTCGGCACTGAGCCGGTCGCCGGGACGCCCCTCCAGGACGGTGGCCGGATACCAGAAGCCCTTCCCGTCGGGGACCTCTCCCCGGATGAGGGCGGGCTCGTCCTCGGGGACGTAGCCGCGCACGCGTTCCCGCTGGCGCTGCGAGATCAGCGGGCCCATCTGCGTCGACGGGTCGTTCGGGTCGCCGGCCGTGAACGTCTTCACCGCGGGGTCCAGCAGTTCCAGGAACCGGTCGTAGACCTCGCGCTGCACGAGGATGCGGCTGCGGGCGCAGCAGTCCTGGCCCGTGTTGTCCAGGAACGAGCCGGGAGCGGCGGTGGCGGCCAGTGCGAGATCGGCGTCGGCGAAGACGATGTTGGGGCTCTTGCCGCCGAGTTCGAGGGTCACGGGCTTCACGCTCGCCGCACACCTGGCCATGATGTCCTTGCCGACCGCGGTCGAGCCGGTGAAGACCACCTTGGCCACCTTCGGGTGCTCGACCAGCGCGGTGCCGGCCACCGGCCCCTCCCCGGGCAGCACTTGGAAGAGCCCTTCGGGAAGGCCCGCCTCCAGGGCGAGTCCGGCCAGCCGCAGCGCGGTCAGCGGTGTGGTCTCGGCGGGCTTGAGCACGACCGCGTTGCCCGCGGCCAGCGCCGGGGCCGTCCCCCACGCAGCGACCGGCATGGGGAAGTTCCAGGGGGCGATGACGGCGACGACGCCGAGGGGTTCGGCGAAGGTGACGTCGATGCCTCCCGCGACGGGGATCTGGCGGCCGGTGAGCCGCTCCACGCCGCCGGCGGCGTAGTCGAGGAGATCGCGGACGTTGCCCGCCTCGAAACGGGCGTTGCCGACGGGGTGTCCGGCCTCCTGGACCTCCAGCGCGGCCAGTTCCTCCAGGTGTTCGTCAACGGTGACGGCGAACCGGCGCAGCAGCCGGGCGCGTTCGCCGGGAGCCAGCGCGGCCCACGTGGTCTGCGCGTTCGCCGCCCGCCGCACGGCGGTGTCGACGTCGGCCGGGCCGGCGGCGGTCACGGTGGTGATCAGTTCCTCGGTCGCGGGGTTGATGACCGGGAGTTCGTTGATTCGGTGCTCGTCCTGCAAGTCCGTTCCTCACATGCGCTCGAAGGAGCGGAAGCGCTCCCAGTCCGTGACCGCCGTGTCGTACGCCTGCTGCTCGATGCGCGCCATGTTGAGGTAGTGCGCCACGACCTCCTCGCCGAACGCCTCGCGGGCGATGGCGCTGTGCTCCCACAGTTCGGCCGCCTCGCGCAGCGTGGCGGGCACGTGCGCGGCGTCCCCGGCGTAGGCGTTGCCGGTGCAGGCCTCCTCCAGCTCCAGCTTCTGGTCCACCCCGTGGAGCCCGGCGGCGATCATTCCTGCGGTCGCCAGGTACGGGTTGACGTCGCCGCCGGGAACCCGGTTCTCCAGCCGGTGGCTGTGCCCGTGCCCGATGATGCGCAGCGCGCACGTGCGGTTGTCGGGGCCCCAGGCGACGGCGGTGGGCGCGAACGAGCCGGGCTGGAAGCGCTTGTAGGAGTTGATGTTCGGCGCGTAGAGCAGCGTGAACTCACGCAGGGCGGCGAGCTGTCCGGCCAGGAAGTGCCGCATGGTCTCGGACATGCCGTACGGCGCTTCGTCGTCGGCGAGGACGGGAGAGCCGTTCTCGTCGCGGAGCGAGAGGTGGATGTGACAGGAATTGCCCTCGCGCTCGTTGAACTTGGCCATGAAGGTGAGCGCCTGGCCCGACTGCGCCGCGATCTCCTTGGCGCCCGTCTTGTAGACGACGTGCTGGTCGCAGGTCGTGAGCGCCTCGTCGTAGCGGAAGGCGATCTCGTGCTGGCCCAGGTTGCACTCGCCCTTCGCGGACTCGACCTTCATCCCGGCCGCACCCATCTCGTTGCGGATGCGGCGCAGCAGCGGTTCGACGCGGCCGGTGCCGAGCATCGAGTAGTCGACGTTGTACTGGTTCACGGGGGTCAGGTCCCGGTAGGCCCTGTCCCACGCCTGCTCGTAGGTGTTCTGGAAGACCATGAACTCCAGCTCGGTGCCGGTGTACGCGCTCCAGCCGCGCTCGGCGAGACGGTCGAGCTGGCGGCGGAGGATCTGCCGCGGCGAGGCCACGACGGGAGAGCCGTCGTGCCACGTGAGGTCTGCGGTGATCATCACCGTGCCGGGGTTCCAGGGGACGACGCGCATGGTGCTGGTGTCGCCGTGCATGGCGAAGTCGCCGTAACCGTGCTCCCAGGAGGACATGCTGTAGCCGTCGACGGTGTTCAGCTCGACGTCCACGGCGAGCAGGTAGTTGCAGCCCTCGGTGCCGTGTTCCAGTACCTCGTCCAGGAAGTGGCGCGCCGCGAACCGCTTGCCCTGCAGCCGCCCTTGCATGTCGGTGAAGGCCAGGGCGACGGTGTCGATCTCCTCCCGTTCGACGAGCACCCGCAGCTCGTCGACGGAGAGCAATGGTGTGCGTTCTGCCACGTCTGGCCTCCTGTCGGTCCTCCGGAAGTCATAAGGTAGTCCCGAAGACCATTGGTTCGGAAGGGGTTCGATGAGGGAGGGGCAGTGAGAGCCGAGAGCGCCCGACCTGAAGGCTCCGGCGGCGGGGCCGGGAACGACCCGCTCGCGGCTGTGCTGCGCCCCGTACGGGCCGGCAACGGCTTCGAGGAGGCTCTGGAGCAGATACTCCAGATCGTCCGCCTGGGCCTGGTCCCCGACGGCGAACGGCTCCCCGCCGAACGTGACCTGGCCGAACGCCTCGGCATCAGCCGCGTGATGCTCCGCGAAGTGCTCAAGGTGCTCGCGGAACAAGGCCTGGTGATCAGCCGGCGCGGCCGCTACGGCGGCACCTTCGTCCACTATCCGCAGCCGCACTCCCCCGGTGGGGAGACAGCGGAGACGGCCGACTCACCGCCCCGCGGCGCGGCGGCGCACGAGGGCGTGGATGTGCAGGACACGCTGCGCTTCCGCGAGGTGCTCGAGACGGGTGCGGCCGAACTGTGCGCCTCCCGCGGCCTGGAGAAGGCCGAGGCCGCACGGCTGCGGGCGGCCCTGGACGCCACGCGGAACACGGCCCTGGCCGACTACCGCCGCAGCGACACCCTCTTCCACCTCACACTCGTCGAACTGGCGGGCTCCCCCACCCTCACGACGCAGTACGCGGCCGTGCGGGCCCAGGTCAACGACCTGCTGGGGCGCATCCCGCTGCTGGTGCGCAACCTGGAGCACGCCCAGCGCCAGCACGCGGAACTCGTCGAGGCGGTCCTGGCCGGTGATCCGGAACGGGCCCGCCGCGTCAGCCGCGAGCACTGCGCGGGCACCGCGGCCTTGTTGCGGGGCTTCCTCGCATGACTTCCGGCACGACGCCGCACGCACACGTAATCCCCGCGTAACTCACCAGGGGTTGCGCTGCGGCCCGACTCGGGGCAAAGGTATGTAGCCACACCAATGCCGAGGGTAGGAGCGGTCATGGCCGAAGGAACCAAGTCCTCGCACTCGTCCTCCGATACGGGCCCGGAGAGCGCCGAGGCCTATCTCCAGGCCCGTTCGCTCCGGCGGGGCAGCGCCGGGTGGCTGCTGCTGACCGGGCTGGGGGTCGCCTACGTCGTCTCCGGCGACTACGCGGGCTGGAACTTCGGCCTCGCCGAAGGCGGTTTCGGGGGCCTGGCGATAGCCACCGTGCTCATGGGCACGATGTACACCTGCCTGGTCTTCTCCCTCGCGGAGCTCTCCTCGATCCTGCCGACCGCCGGCGGCGGCTACGGCTTCGCCCGCCGGGCGCTGGGGACCTGGGGCGGCTTCCTGACCGGCACCGCCATCCTCATCGAGTACATCCTCGCCCCGGCGGCCATCGCCGTCTTCATCGGCGGCTACGTCGAATCGCTCGGCCTCTTCGGCATCGAGGCCGGCTGGCCCGTCTACCTCGTCTGCTTCGTGCTCTTCATCGGCATCCACATGTGGGGCGTCGGTGAGGCGCTGCGCTTCAGCTTCATCGTCACCGGTATCGCGGTTGCTGCCCTTCTGGTCTTCTGTGTCGGCGCCTTCACGCACTTCGGCGGCGGCTCTCTCAACGACGTCGCTGTCGACGGCGACGCCTTCGGCTCCAACTCGTGGCTGCCGCTCGGCCTGCTGGGCATTTGGGCCGCGTTCCCCTTCGGCATGTGGTTCTTCCTCGGAGTCGAGGGCGTGCCGCTGGCGGCCGAGGAGGCCCGCGACCCGGTTCGCGTCATGCCGAAGGCGCTCGCACTGTCCATCGGCATCCTGGTGCTGCTCGCCGTGCTGACGCTGATCCCCGCGGCCGGCGCCGCCGGGTCGGACGCCATCAAGGACGCCGACAACCCGCTCGTCGCCGCACTCCAGGCCGCCACCGGCGGCGAGGCCACGACGCTCAGCAGGATCGTCAACTACGCGGGCCTGGCAGGCCTGGTGGCTTCCTTCTTCTCCCTCATCTACGCGGGATCCCGGCAGTTGTTCGCTCTCTCCCGCGCCGGGTACCTCCCCCGCTTCCTCTCCCTGACCAGCCGGCGCAAGTCGCCCTACCTGGGACTGCTGGTGCCGGGCGCGATCGGTTTCGCGCTGGCCGCCGCCACGGGTGACGGCGCGCGGATGCTGAACATCGCCGTCTTCGGCGCGGCCATCAGCTACGTGATGATGTCGCTCTCGCACATCGTGCTGCGCCGCCGTGAGCCGGAGCTGCCCCGTCCGTACCGCACACCCGGCGGGCTGCTCACCTCCTCGGTGGCCTTCGTGCTCGCCTGCGCCGCCGTCGTCGCCACCTTCCTGGTGGACCCGACCGCGGCCGGGATCGCGCTGCTCCTGTACGTCGTGGCCGTCGCCTACTTCGCCTTCTACAGCCGTCACCGCCTGGTGGCCGCTGCCCCCGAGGAGGAGTTCGCGGCGCTCGCCGCCGCCGAGGCGGAGCTGGAGCGGGGCACCGACGGCGGCGACCCGGCCCCCGCACCCCACGCACACTCCTGACACAGGTCCCGGGCCCCCGGGCCCGCTCCCGTCCCCGGCGGCCGCCGGCCGTACCCCTCCGGCTCGTGCCCGCCCGGCGCCCTCGCCCCGGGCGCCGGGCGGGCACGCGGACGTCACGCCCGTAGGCTGGAGGACCGGACAGGACCTGGGCCCCAGGCCCCGATGCCGGGCACCCCGGCAGACGGGACGCCCCGAGACGACGAGATCCGCAGCCGGAGGCCTTACGCCATGCAGAACCCGCTGATCGGCGTCAGCACGTACATGGAGAACGACGTCCGCTGGGGCGTCTGGCAGCACCGGGCCGCGGTGCTGCCGGCCGGGTACCACCGGCTCGTGCAGCGGGCGGGCGGATGCGCGCTGCTGCTGCCGCCCGACGCGGACGAGCAGGCCCACCGGATCGTGAGCAGGCTGGACGGGCTGGTGGTCTCCGGCGGGCCCGACGTCGACCCCGCCAGGTACGGGGCGGAGCGCGGCCCCGACTGCGGCCCGGCCGACCCCGAGCGCGACGCCTGGGAACTCGCCCTGACCCGGGCCGCGCTGGAGCAGGGCGTGCCGCTGCTGGGGATCTGCCGGGGCATGCAGGTCCTCAACGTTTCGCTGGGCGGCACGCTCGTCCAGCACATGGAGGGCCACCGCGGCAGCCCGGGCACCTTCGCCGAGCACACGGTCCTGCCGGTGGGCGGTACACGGCTCGCGGAGGTGCTGCCCGAGCCGGTGTCCGTCCCGACGTACCACCACCAGGCTGTGGCACGGCTGGGCGACGGGCTCGTCCCGGGCGCGCATGCCGAGGACGGCACCGTCGAGGCGCTCGAACTGCCACGCGGTGAGCACCCGTTCGTCCTCGCCGTCCAGTGGCACCCCGAAGAGGGCCGCGACGTGCGTGTGATGCGCGCCCTGGTGGCGGCGGCCCGGGCGGCGCCGGTGGAGCGGGCGGCGCCGGCGGCAGGCTGAACGCGACCCGTGCCGTCCCCGCCGGTGCGCCCGGCGCGGGCCGCCCGTCAGCCGAGCGCGGTCCGCAGTGCCCCCGCCAGTGCGGCAGGTGCTTCGGTGAGCGAGGGGCCGTACCAGGTCAGGAACCGCCCGCCGACGAGCGCGGCGGGCAGTCCTGGAAACGCCTCCGGGCCGTCCTGCGCGGTGAAGCGATAGGGCTCGTCCGGCAGTACGACCAGATCCGCGCGGCCGGGCTCGTTCAGCTCGCCGATCGGCACGCGTGGGTAGCGCTCGCCGTGCTGCCCGTAGACGTTGTGCACCCCGAGATGAGTCAGCAGCGCACCCGCGAAGGTGTCGCGGCCGAGCACCATCCACGGCCTGCGCCACACCGGCACGACGGCGCGCGCGTCGAACTCCGCGCGCACCCCGCGCCAGGCGGTCTCCGCCTCGTCCAGCCAGCCGGGGCGCGCGAGTCCGCAGCCTCCGGTCAGTACCCGGTCCAGTTCGGCGAACGCCTGCGGCAGCGTGCGCACTTCGGTGACGAGGACGTCCAGACCCGCGGCGCGCAGCGCGGCGAGGTCGGCCTCACGGTTCTCCTCCTCGTTGGCGACGACGAGGTCGGGCGCGAGGGAGACGATCCGCTCCACGTCCGGGTTCTTGGTACCGCGGACGCGGGCCACGTCCAGCCCGGACGGGTGGCTGCACCAGTCGGTGGCGCCTACAAGGATTCCGGGTTCCGTCGCCGCCAGCGCCTCGGTCAGGGAGGGAACGAGCGAGACGACGCGTCGCACGGTGCCGGTACGTCTGTGCGCCATACCGGCACCGTACGCCCCCCGTGCGGCTCAAGGTGCCGCTGCCCCGTACGGCGGCCACGCCAACCGGTGGTCGTCCGCCGGGTGTTCACCGACGGGCCGGAGGCGCGTTCCTCGTACGGAGAAGAGAGTAGACCGGGCTCGGCCGATGAAGGCAGGCCAATTTGCGCCACCCGTCGCCGTGATCTGCGGGCGGTGCGCCCCGGCCGCAGCGCCCTCCCCGTACGAAACGGCCCCGGTGCCCGCCCTGCGTTGTCTTCCGCGTCCGCTGTCGGAGGCGTACGGCATCATCGGGGCGTGACTACGACGACGGCACGACGCCTGATGCTTCTGGACACCTCGTCCCTCTACTTCCGTGCGTACTTCGGCGTGCCGGATTCGGTGAAGGCCCCCGACGGCACCCCCGTCAACGCGGTGCGCGGACTGCTCGACTTCATCGCCCGCCTGGTGAGCAACCGCCATCCGGACTCGCTGGTGGCCTGCATGGACTTCGACTGGCGTCCCCAGTGGCGCGTCGACCTCATCCCCTCCTACAAGGCGCACCGCGTCGCCGAAGAGGTCGCCGCAGGTCCGGACGCCGAGGAGATCCCGGACACGCTCAGCCCGCAGGTACCGGTCATCGACGAGGTGCTCGACGCGGTCGGCATCGCCCGCGTCGGCGCGGCCGGATTCGAGGCGGACGACATCATCGGCACCCTCACGGCCCGCGCCGGCTCGCCCGTCGACATCGTCACCGGCGACCGTGACCTGTTCCAGCTGATCGACGACGACCGGGGTGTACGGGTGCTGTATCCGGTCAAGGGCGTGGGCACGCTCGACGTCTACGACGGCTCCGCCCTGCGCTCCAAGTACGGCGTGGACGGCTCCGGCTACGCCGACCTGGCCACGCTACGCGGCGACCCGAGCGACGGGCTCCCCGGAGTGCAGGGCATCGGCGAGAAGACCGCCGCGAAGCTGCTGGAGCGCTACGGAGACCTGGCCGGAATCATCGCCGCCGCAGAGGACCCGGGGTCGGCGATCACACCGGCGCAGCGCAAGCGTCTGTCCGAAGCCCGTCCGTATCTCGCGGTGGCACCGAAGGTGGTCCGGGTCGCGGGCGATGTGGCCCTGCCGGAGTTCGACGCCTCCGTGCCCACCCGCCCGCGCGCCCCGCAGGCCCTCGACGCCCTTGCCGAGCGGTGGGGTCTCGGCGGCTCCCTGGAGCGGCTGCTGAACGTGCTGGCGGAACGGGAAGGCTGACCGCGGCAGGGGCGGTGCGGGCGCAGGAGTCTTGAAGGCCCTGGTGAGCGGGCCGAGCGGTGCCGCGCGCGGGCCGGAGTGGTACGTTGACAACTTAGGCCACCCTAACTGCCCTGTCCCCCACTGCTTCCGCGCATCTTCTGGAGTCCCACGTGGCAGACCGCACGGCCCGCACCAAGAACCAGGTCCACCACGCGCACGTGGTCCGAACCGAGCAGCTGACCCCCCACATGGTGCGCGTCGTGCTCGGCGGTCCCGGTCTGGCCGGATTCGAGGCCGGCGAGTACACCGATCACTACGTCAAGCTGCTCTTCCCCGTCCCCGGCGTGCAGTACCCCGAGCCGTTCGACATCGCCGCCGTGCGCGCGGACTTCCCGCGCGACCAGTGGCCCGTAACCCGTACCTACACGGTGCGCTCCTGGACACCCTCGGCGCGGGAGCTGACGCTCGACTTCGTCGTGCACGGTGACGAGGGCCTGGCCGGGCCGTGGGCGCGCGCCGCCCGGCCGGGCGACGAGATCCGCTTCCTCGGTCCGGGCGGCGCCTACGCCCCCTCCCCGCAGGCCGACTGGCATCTGCTCGC
Organism: Streptomyces sp. WMMB 322; assembly: GCF_900090145.1. Classification (GTDB taxonomy): domain Bacteria; phylum Actinomycetota; class Actinomycetes; order Streptomycetales; family Streptomycetaceae; genus Streptomyces. The sequence goes on along the minus strand of NZ_FMHI01000019.1, from coordinate 106,912 downwards.
CGGCGACGAGAGCGCCCTGCCCGCCATCGCCGCGGCGCTCGAGAGCATGCCCGCCGAAGCCACCGTGCGGGCGCTGATCGAGGTCGAGGGTCCCCAGGAGGAGCAGAAGCTGAGCGTGCCGGACACAGCCGGCGTGACATGGCTGCACCGCGGGCCGGCACGGGTCGGCGTGAAACTCGTCGAGGCCGTGAAGGCACTGGAGTTCCCGCCGGGGACGCCGCAGGCGTTCGTGCACGGCGAGGCCGGCTTCGTGAAGGATCTCCGCCGTCATCTGCGTCTCGAACGCGGCCTGGAACGCGAGCAGTTGTCCGTCTCCGGCTACTGGCGGCTCGGCCACGACGAGGACGGCTGGCAGGCGTCGAAGAAGGACTGGAAGGCGCAGGTCGAGGCCGAGCAGGAGGCCGCCACCGGCCTGCGGCCCTGACCCGGGCGACCGCCTCCCTCCGCGCCGGGGGCCGCAGAGAAGAGGTTCACCTGCGGCCCCGGCACTCGGGCCGCAGGTGAAGGTACGGGACGCGGGACGCGGTCCCTCGCGGACGGCCGCTCGGAGCGGTACGCACACCCGGCTCCCCCGCTGCACCGTCGCCCCCGAATTTGCCGGACAGCGAGACGTCAGCGCTCCAACGGACCGCGCGGGCACTCCGGTCCCGGCGCGGTGACCGGGTTGCACCTCACCGGGCCGCTGCCGCGCGGGAGTTCGGCCACGTAGTCGGATCCGTAGCGGGCCGCGAGCCCCGGGGCGGGGAAGTCCGTCGAGACCATCTGCGCTCCGGAGGCGAGAGCGTCGCGGAGCATTCCCGCATCGCCGCTCGACGCCTGGTCGAGGGGCACGTCGGAGCGGGTCCGAACGAAGTATCCCTGCTTCACCAGGTTCCGGATGACGGTCCTGTTGGCCCCGGTCGGGTCGTTGACCTTCATGAACGCGGCGTCCGCGCGGCCCGGTGCGGAATCGGTGAAGAGCACCCGGCCCTGGAGGCTCTCCCTGCCGCCCGCCCGGTAGGCGTCCTGGAGCTCCTGGTCGTCGTTGTCCATCAGGAACATCGCCTTGCCGCGGGCGGCGGACAGCCGCGGCCAGCCGTGCTTGCGTACGGACTCCCCCAGCGTCTCGCCGGGCCGGCGGATGTCGTCGGCCGTGACGGTCGCCTCGTCGGGGAAGACGGTCCGGATCTCCGCGTCCAGGGCGTCCAGCATCGCGGTGTCCCAGGGCGGGCTCTTCGCGCCGCCGCGGGCCTCCATGTCCGGGTCCGTCTCCTTCAGTTCGAGGAGGACGGGGAGCGGCGCATGGCCGGGGTGCCGCTCGGACCACGTCTTCACCTGCGTCAGGCAGCGCTTGAGCGTGACGCAGCTGCTGCGGTAGTCGAAGTCGGCCCAGTGCAGCACCTTGAAGCCCGGCTCGCGCAGATCCGGATCGTCCTGCGGCGGCAGACCGGCGCCCGTGCGAATCAGCGGATCCGCGTACAGACCACCGTCCGGGTCGGGGAAGACGTCCAGTTCGATGCCGCGCGCCTGCTGGCGGGAGAACTGCACGGGCAGCGACGCGTGGCTGTAGAGGAGCGTACGGAAGTTCGGGTCGTGCTTCGCCATCAACTGCTGCTCGGCGAACGGCGCTTCTCGGTGGTAGCTGTTGTGGGTCGCCATCGCCTGGATCTGGGTGACACGCAGCCCGTCCGCCGCGGACCGCACCTCGGCGGGCGCAGGGGCGGGCGCCGCCGACGACAGGGCGACGGACGCTGCGAGGGCGGCGGCGGACGCCATCCATCGCCGGGCCTTCGCGCCGGGGGGTGAGACGGAGCCGGGACGGGTTCTGGCAGCGGATCCGGACGTGGTGCGCACATCGGCCTCCCGCGGGCATGGATACGTCGGCGCGCTGTACATGCCCACGCGGCGCCGAAGCCAACACGCCGTGCAGGAACGGGCGTTGAGCGGTGAAGCCGGTGCGTTACGGGCCGGGAGCGCTGCCGGCCCCGCAACGCGGCTCCGGCCGTCAGCCCACGCTTGTGTACGCGACGACCCCGCGCCGCATCGACTCCAGCGCCCTGTGCGCGTTCTTCGCCACATCGCCGCCTTCGGGCGCCGCGACCGCGATCTGCCCCAGCACGTCGATGCACTGCTTGCACCAGCGCACGAAGTCACCGGCCGGCATGTCGGCGTCGCGGAGCACCGAGTCCAGGCTGTCGCCCTCGGCCCACCGGAAGGCGGCCCACGCGAAGCCGAGGTCCGGCTCGCGCTGGCCGACGCCCTCGGTCTGGTTGATGCGGTGCTCCTCCTCAAGGGCGTCCAGGCGGCCCCAGATGCGCACCATCTCCTGGAGCGCTCCACGGGCCCCGCCGCCCGGCAGCTTCGGTGGCAGCGCATCGTCGGCAGCACGCGACTCGTACACCAACGCCGAGACGCAGGCGGCCAGTTCGGAAGGCGGCAGGCCCTCCCACACGCCGTCACGGAGACATTCGCTCGCCAGCAGGTCCAGCTCGCCGTAGAGCCGCGCCAGGCGCCGCCCGTCCTGCGTCACCTCGTCACCGCGGAGATAACCCAGTTCCGTCAGCAGCGCGGAGACACGGTCGAAAGTGCGGGCGATGGTGTTGGTACGGCCCTCGATCTTGCGCTCCAGCTGCCGCGTGTCCCGCTTGAGACGGTGGTACCGCTCGGCCCAGCGGGCATGGTTCTCGCGCTCGTCGCAGCCGTGGCACGGGTGGCGGCGGATCTCGGTGCGCAGCTGTGCGATCTCTTCGTCGTCGGCGGCGGCCGCGCGCTGCTTGCGGTGCCGCGGGGACGCGTGGTGCCCGGCCTTCGTACGCAGCGCGGAGGCCAGATCGCGGCGCGACTCGGGGCTGCGGGCGTTGAACGACCTCGGGATGCGCATCCGCTCCAGCGGCTCCACGGGCACGGGAAAGTCGATGGAGCCCAGCCGCTTCACCTGCCGCTGCGCCGTCAGTACGAGCGGACGCGGCCCGTCTTGGTGCCAGCCCCGGCGCTCGGCCGGGCCCCGGCCCCCCGCGCCCGTCCCCGGGTCGAGAACGAGCGCCAGCCCCGCGAACTTGCCCGTCGGCACATGGATGACGTCACCGGGCTTCAGCTTCTCCAGCGCCGCGGCAGCCTGTGCCCTGCGCTGCACCGCGCCCTGCTTGGCGAGTTCCGTCTCACGGTCCTTCAGGCGCCGGCGCAGCCGCGAGTACTCCTCGAAGTCGCCGAGGTGGCACGTCATGGACTCCCGGTAGCCCTCCAGGCCCTCCTCGTTGCGCTGGACCTGCCGGGAGATGCCCACCACGGAGCGGTCGGCCTGGAATTGGGCGAAGGACGTCTCCAGCAGCTCACGCGAGGTGTGCCGCCCGAACTGCCCGACGAGATTGACCGCCATGTTGTACGAGGGCTTGAAGGAGGAGCGCAGCGGATACGTACGGGTGCCGGCCAGGCCGGCCAGCGCGGCCGGGTCCATGCCGCGCTGCCACAGCACCACCGCGTGGCCCTCGATGTCGATGCCGCGGCGCCCGGCCCTGCCCGTCAGCTGCGTGAACTCGCCGGGTGTGATGTCGGCGTGCTGCTCTCCGTTCCACTTGACGAGCTTCTCCAGCACCACCGACCGCGCCGGCATGTTGATCCCGAGGGCGAGGGTCTCCGTCGCGAAGACGGCCTTGACCAGGCCCCGCACGAACAGTTCCTCGACGACCTCCTTGAAGGTGGGGAGCATGCCCGCGTGGTGCGCGGCGATGCCCCTCTCCAGACCCTCGAGCCACTCGAAGTACCCCAGGACGTGAAGGTCGGTGTCGGGGATGTCGGCCGTGCGCTCCTCCACGATCTCGCGGACCCGCGCCCGCGCGGCGCTGTCGTTGAGCCGCAGCCCCGCGTAGAGGCACTGCTGCACAGCGGCCTCGCAGCCCGCGCGGCTGAAGATGAAGGTGATGGCGGGCAGCAGCCCCTCCGAGTCGAGCCTGTCGATGACCTCGGGGCGGCCCGGCGTCCAGACGCGGGAGCGCTGCCGCCGCTCCCGTTCGCGGTCCGCTTCCCGGCGCGGGCTGCCGCGGCGGCGGTCCCGGGGGCCGGACAGGCGGCTGTTCTCCATGCGGGCCATGCGCACCAGGTCCGGGTTGACCTCGCGCTTGTCGCCCTTCTCCTCGAACAGGTCGTACATGCGCCGGCCGGCCAGCACATGCTGCCAAAGAGGCACCGGGCGGTGCTCGGAGACGATCACCTCGGTGTGGCCGCGGACCGTGTCGAGCCAGTCCCCGAACTCCTCGGCGTTGGAGACCGTGGCCGAGAGCGAGACAAGGGTGACCGACTCGGGCAGGTGGATGATCACCTCTTCCCAGACCGCGCCACGGAACCGGTCGGAGAGGTAGTGCACCTCGTCCATGACCACGTATCCGAGCCCGGAGAGCGCCTGCGATCCCGCGTAGAGCATGTTCCGCAGGACCTCGGTCGTCATGACGATGACGGGGGCGTCGGCGTTGACGCTGTTGTCCCCGGTCAGCAGGCCCACACGGTCCGCACCGTGCCGTTTGGCCAGGTCGTTGTACTTCTGGTTGGACAGGGCCTTGATCGGCGTCGTGTAGAAGCACTTGCGGCCCTGCGTGAGGGCGAGATGCACGGCGAACTCGCCGACGATCGTCTTGCCGGAGCCGGTCGGCGCCGCGACCAGCACTCCCTTTCCGGCTTCGAGGGCTCGGCACGCCTCGATCTGGAACTCGTCGAGATCGAAGTCGTACAGGTCACGGAACGGGGCGAGAGCGGTGGCCTGCTCGGCGGCGCGCAGCCGCGCCAGTGCATACCGCTCTGCGGGGGACAGGTCCTCGGTCATCGTGACTACGAGCCTACCGGCCACCCCCGACACCGCTCACGATCATTACTCCCCCACGAGCAGCCGGACCGCTCCCGGGACCACCCTCGCCGTCAGCGGCAGCGGGCCGAGCGGTTCGCCGTCCGCGTACCCCGTCACATCCGGGGCCTCCAGCCGCACGCTCCGGGCGCGGTACGTCGTGACGGCGGGATGCGACAGGTGGGTGCCCTTGTAGACGCGGGGGAAGACGCGCAGCAGCGTCGCGCGGCTGCACTCCCCCACGACCGTGACGTCGAGGAGTCCGTCGTCCATCTCCGCACCGTGGCAGATGCGCATGCCGCCCCCGTACGAGGGGCCGTTTCCCACCGCAACGAGTGTGGCCGCGATCTCCGACGGCTCGCCGTCGTCGAGCGTGATCCGGTACGGGACGGGCTTGAAGGCGGCAAGTTCGGCGACGATCGCCAGGTCGTACTTGATCTTTCCCGCGGGCCACCGCATCCGGTTGCCGCGGTCGTTGACGCGCGAATCGAAACCCGAGGCAAGCACCGATCCGAACCAGCGCTCACCGGCTCTGCCCAGGTCGATGCGGCGTTCGTGCCCGGCCTTGAGAGCCTCGGCGGCGAGACGCCCGGCCTTGGCGGGCTCCCGCACCGGCAGGCCGTTGGCGCGCGCGAAGTCGTTGCCCGTGCCCACGGCGACGACGCCGAGCGGGGTGTCCGTACCGGCGACCGCCTGGAGCGCCAGGGAGGACATGCCGTCGCCGCCGACAGCTATCAGAGCTCCGGTGCCCGCCTGTACCGCATCGCGCGCTCTCGCGAGTGCGTCGTCGGCGTCGTTGCCGACGACGGTGCGTACGGCGAATCCGGCCCGGCGCAGGGCGTCAGCGGCGGGCTGTGCGGCGCCTGCGCCACGGCCGCGCCCCGCGGTGGGGTTGACGAAAAGGGTGATCTCGCTGGTCACGCGCGGACCATACCCGCTCAGGTCGCGTCGTCGTAACCGTCCCGTCCCTGCGGACCGCTTCCGTTCGCGCCCGGGCCGCTGCCGGTCTCGGACTCCGGAAGCGCGCGCGGCGCGGGGACGCTCTCGCCCTCCTCGATGGCGTCGGGGGCGTCGATCCGGGCCGCCTCGTCGTCGTCCAGTCCCGCGTAGGGATCGTTGCGCCCGCGGCGGCGGTCGTTGAGGAGACAGATCCCCACGGCCCCGAAGTAGAGCAGCACGATGGGCGCCGCCAGCGCCGCCATGGTGAGCGGATCGCCCGTGGGCGTCGCGACGGCGGAGAAGACCGTGATGCACAGGACCATCGCCCGCCACCAGCCCAGCAGCCGGCGTCCGCTGAGGATGCCGGTGAGGTTGAGCATCACCAGCAGCAGCGGGAGTTCGAAGGCGAGGCCGAAGACGATCACGAGCCGGGTGACGATGTCGAGGAAGTCGTCCAGCGGGATCAGGTTGCCCGTTCCGTCGGGGCTGAAGTCGAGGAGCGTCGCGGCGGCCTTGGGCAGGACCAGGTACGCGAGATAGGCACCGCCGAGGAAGAGCGGGGCACCGGCGCCGACGAACGCGCGGGCGTACCTCTTCTCGTGCCTGTGCAGACCGGGGGCGAGGAAGGCCCACAGCTGGTGCAGCCAGACCGGGGAGGCCGCGACCACACCGACGGTCAGCGCGACCTTGAGCATGATCGTGAAGGGGGCAATCAGACCGTTGATGGTGATCTCGGCACACGTCTCGCCGTTCTCGGCAGCACGGCCGAAGCCCTCCGTGCAGCCCACGGACTCGCGCACCGGATCGGTCAGGAAACCGGCGATGGGCTTGTAATAGATCATCGCGACGACGGTGACGGCGAGGATCGCCAGCACCGCCTTCATCAGCCGGTTGCGCAGCTCCCGCAAATGCTCCGCGAGGGGCATCCGCCCCTCGGGGTCCTTCTCCCTCTTGCTGCCCTGTCTACGGGCCGACTTGAGCAACCCAGGTCCTCGTTGTGTGAAGTGTCCGGAATATCTGGAATGCCGGTTGTGCCGTGCGGCTGGCGCACGGCCGCGTCACGCGGCGGTCAGGACTGGCTCTGCTGCTGGTTCTTGGTCGGCTCGGTGACGGGCCGTGAGCTGGCGACGTCCCCGGGGGCGGCCTGGATCGTCTTCGGTGCCTGCTGGGAGTCGGAGGTGCCGGCGTCGCTGTCGTCGCCGCCGTCCTTCTTCATCTGCTTGGCCTCGCTCTTGAGGATGCGGGCAGACTTGCCCAGCGAACGGGCCATGTCCGGAAGCTTCTTGGCGCCGAACAGCAGCAGGATGACCAGGACGATCAGAACGATCTCCAGGGGCTTCAGATTGCCGATCATGTGCCACTACCTTCTCGCCGGGGCCGGCGTGTGTTCGTGCCTGCCGTGTGGATCGGACGGACTGCGTCAAGCGAGCGCTCCAGCGATCGTAACCCTGGGCCGTGAACCACGGGCAATGCCCGTACTGCCATGAGGTTGCGCTCACCGGCCGCCGTGACGCGGCTCCGTGCAGCTTACCGCTCAAAGGTACGGGCCAGGCAGGGTGCCTGCGGCGCCCCGCACCTCACGGCCGTCGCCGGTCCCCTCGCGGTGCTGCGGCCACCCCGTCACCGGCAGGTCAGCGCTCGCGTCGTCCCCGGGCCTCCCCGATCGGGTCTCCGTGCACGTCACGCGCCCGCCCCGCCCGTTCCGCCAGCGGTACCGCGGCGCGTTCGAGGTCTTCGGTTGCGAGGGTGATGCGCTCCGAGCAGTCGCCCACGGCACGGGAGAACCGGCGCACCTCCAGCCCGACCCGGACGGCCAGCACACCGAGGACGACGATTCCGCAGAAGGCGAGCGCGAGAAAGAACATGGGCCAGAGCATGCGCCGAGCTTAGTGGGATCGCAGAGCACACCCCGTGCGGCCTCTCACTCCCCGTACGCCGCCAGCGCCGTGCGCGCGACCTCGCGTGCGCTCTCGGCGAGTTCGCGCGGAGCCACGATCCTCCCGTCCCGGCCCAGCCGCAGCGCCAGCCGCCGCAGCGAAGCCGGGTCGGGCGTGCGAAGGGTGACGCGCAGCCCCCCGTCCGGCAGTTCCTCGGCGCTGTCGTACGGGTAGTACTCGGCGACCCAGCGGCCTCCCGGTCCGACCTCGACGACCACCTCGGGGTCCTCCGCCGAGGGCTGGACGAGTCCTTCGCTCAGATCACGCAGCTCCACCGGAGGCGGGTCCGCCGGTTCCTCCAGCAGACGGATCTCGGCGACCCTGTCCAGACGGAAGGTGCGCCGCGCCTCCGAGAGACGGCACCAGGCCTCCAGGTAGGTGTGCCCGACGGCGAACAGACGGATGGGGTCGACTTCGCGCTCCGTGAGTTCGTCCCGCGCCGGCGAGTAGTAGCGCAGCCACAGCCGGCGCCGCTCGGCGATGGCGCGGTCCACGTCGGCGAAGACCCCGCCCTCCGATTCGAACGTCACCGACAGCCGCGAACTGGCGCCCGCGCTCTCCCCCGCCGCCTCCTCCAGCTTCGCGGTGGCGCGCTGCAGCGCGTCCCGGTCGCTCTCCCGCAGCCCCGGCAGGGTGGCCACGGCGCGGGCTGCGACGAGCAGAGCGGTCGCCTCGTCGGAGGCGAGGCGGAGCGGCTGCGCGGTGTCGCTGCCGAGGGCGTCGGCGTTGCGCCACCAGATGCGCTCGCCGTCCGTGTCGATCTCCAGAAGGTCGCCGCCGCGGAAACTGGTGCCGCACATGGGCAGGACGTCGAGATCGGAGATCAGCTCGTCGGCCGTGATGCCGAAGGCGCGGGCCACCTCGTCGATCCGGGCACCCGGGCGGTCCCGGAGATACGTGACCAGGGACAGCATCCGGCGGGTCTGGTCGATGGCGTTCGGTGCCATGGTCCGTGCTCCCCCTCAGCCCTTGGCGACGGCGCGAAGACGGTCGACCACTTCGGCCCGTAGTTCCGCCGGCTCCAGCACGATCACGTCCGGCCCGAACTCCACCAGCCAGGCGTCCAGTCCGTGACCGTACGGAATCTCCAACTCCTCCCACCCGTCCGGCAGTTCCCGGACCTCGGTGGCGCGTGACCGCAGCGGGTAACCGGCGCCCGCGCGCAGCCGGATGCGCGCGCTGCGCGAAGCGCTCTCCCCGGCCCACCGCTCGACCGTCTCCCGTACGGTCACCTGGTCGGGCACCGGGGCGGTGAACGCGGCGGCCCGGGAGCGTACGGGCCCCGTGATGCGGGAGAGGCGGAAGACCCGCTCGGCCTGCCGCTCGCGGTCGAAACCCGCGAGATACCAGTGGCCGCGCCAGCACTCCAGCGTCCAGGGCTCGACCTGACGTCGCTCGGGGCGGGCCGCGTTGGACTTGCGGTAGTCGAAGACGACGGGACGGCGGTCCCGGCAGGCCAGCATCAACGGCTCGAACGCGGCCTCCCGGACGGGGATGTGGGGCTCGAGCGTGCTGTGTGCGACGGCCGGTCCGTCCCCTCTCCCGCCGTCGTCGTGCTGGGGCATGCCGCCGGCCGCCCGCAGCTTCTGCAGCGCACCGCTCGCGGCGCCCGCGAGACGCGCCTGCTGCCAGACGCGGGCGGCGAGGCCGAGGGCGGTCGCCTCCTCGGCGTCGAGGGCGATGGGCGGGAGCCGGTTGCTGTCTCGCTGGGCGCGGTAGCCGATGTCACCGTCCAGGCCCTCCACGGTGTCGATCACAAGGCCGAGCTCGCGCAGGTCGTCCTTGTCGCGCTCGAACATCCTGTTGAAGGCCTCGTCGCCCGCGGCTTCGAGGTATGCCTCGATCGAGGTACGCAGCTCGCGCTTCGTCAGCGGGCGCCGGGTCCCGAGCAGGCACAGCGCCAGATTCATCAGCCGCTCGGCCTTGGCAATCGCCATGGGCTCCCTCGTGCTCCCCGTACTTCTCGTACTGCTCTGTGCTCTTCTCGGCAATTGACCGTACCGCTAGCGGGGTTCCCCGCAAAAGCAAGACCGGGGGCCCCGCCCGCAGGCGGGACCCCCGGAAGAAGCCGCGACGCGGCCGGCTCAGACGGAGACGAGGTCGCAGACGAAGATCAGCGTCTCGTTCGGCTTGATACGGCCACCGCCCGCACCCTGCTCCCCGTAGGCGAGGTGCGCGGGAATGGTCAGCCGGCGGCGCCCGCCGACCTTCATGCCCTGCACACCGCGGTCCCAGCCGGGGATGACCTGGCCCGCCCCGAGCTGGAACTGCAGCGGCTTGCCGCGGTTCCAGCTGGCGTCGAACTCCTCGCCGCTGGAGAAGGAGACGCCCACGTAGTGCACGGAGACGTTGTCACCGGCCTTGGCCTCGGGCCCGTCGCCCTCCCAGAGATCCACGATCTCCAGATCGGCAGGCGGCGCACCCTCGGGGAAGTCGACCTCGGGCTTGTCGATGCTCACGAAATGGCTCCTAGCAACGATTCATTCGGACAACCGCGCCAGTCTGTCACGGCGCGTGGACTCAGTTGACGTCCAGCACGTCCACCGAGAAGACCACGCCGGAGGAGAACTGCTTCTGCTGCTCCTTCGGGAACTCGCTCTTCGGCACGGAGACCACGACACGGCTGCCGGCCTTCTTGCCCTTGAGCGCGTCGGCCCAGCCCGGGATCTTGGCCACCGGGATCTCCTGCGGCCCGCCCTGCGCCCAGGTGTCGTCGAGCTGCTTGCCGCCCTTCCACAGCTTGGCCGTGAACTGGGTCAGGACGGTGCTCTTCTCGGTGACCTTCTTGCCGTCGCCCTCGATGATCGTCTCGTCGAGCAGCTTGTCCGGGGCCTTGTCCACGCCCTTGGGCATGGTGATCTCAGGGGCCTTGTTCTTCTCGATCTTGGTGCTCACCTCGGGCAGCTCGGGGTTGCGCTCGCCCTTCACCGGCTTGCCGTCGATCTCGCTCGGCATGATCTTCTTGAGGTCCACGACGAAGACCAGCGTGGAGTTCTTCGGGATCGTCGGGGGCTGCCCCTGCTTGCCGTAACCCTTCTCCGGAGGCACCACCATCTCGACGCGGCTGCCGATCTTCTTGCCCACCAGGGCCTCGTCCCAGCCCTTGATGACCTTGCCCGTGCCGATCTGGAACGTGGCCGGCTGACCCCGCTTCCAGCTGCTGTCGAACTCCTTGCCCTTCCACAGCTGCCCGAGGTAGTCGGCGTTGAGCGAGTCGCCCTTCTTGACCTTCTGCCCCTTGCCCTCCTTGAGGACCTTGACCTTGAGGTCCTTCGGGGGCTTGCCCTTCCCCTTGGCCACCTTCGGCTTCTTGTCCGCGGCACCGGTGACCTTCGGGGGCTGCCCGTTCTGGTCCTCGTCACTGCCGCAGGCGGCGACCGAGGCGATCAGCGCCGGCACGACCAGAGCCGCGGCGAAGCGGCGCACGGAAATCTTCCTGAGGCGGGGGGTCGTTCCCCGGGGGGTCTGCAGCATGGTGTCCAACTCGCGGTATAGGGATGTCCGGACGGGAGCAACCCTACGGCCCCGCCCGGACATCCCGTCCCCCGTTGACACGTCTCACATACCGGCGATGAGCTTCTCCACACGCTCGTCGACCGAACGGAAAGGGTCCTTGCACAGGACGGTGCGCTGCGCCTGGTCGTTGAGCTTGAGGTGGACCCAGTCGACGGTGAAGTCCCGGCGCTGTTCCTGGGCCCGCCGGATGAAGTCGCCACGCAGCCGCGCCCGCGTGGTCTGCGGCGGCACCGACTTGCCCTCGAAGATCTTCAGATCGTTGCAGATACGGGCGGCCTGGCCGTTGCGTTCCAGCAGGTAGTAGAGCCCTCGGCGGCGGTGGATGTCGTGGTACGCGAGGTCTATCTGAGCGATGCGCGGGTGCGACATCGTGAGGTTGTTCTTCGCCCGGTAACGCTCGATCAGCTGGTACTTCATGACCCAGTCGATCTCCGTGTTGATCTTGTCGAGCTCCTGGGTGCGGATCGCGTCGAGAGAACGCCCCCACAGCTCCAGAACGCGCTCCACACGGCCCGTACGGATGCCGCGCCGGTCGCAGAAGTCCAGCGCCTTCTCGAAGTACTCCTGCTGCACCTCGAGCGCCGAGGCCTCGCGGCCGCTCGCCAGGCGCACCTTGCGCTGGCCGGTGATGTCGTGGCTGACCTCCCGGATGGCCCTGATCGGGTTCTCCAGCGTCAGATCCCGCATCACTGTGCCGGCCTCGATCATGCGCAGCACGAGGTCGGTGGCGCCGACCTTGAGCAGCATGGTCGTCTCGGACATGTTGGAGTCACCCACGATGACGTGGAGGCGCCGGTAGCGCTCCGCGTCGGCGTGCGGCTCATCACGGGTGTTGATGATCGGACGGGACCGGGTGGTCGCGGAACTGACGCCCTCCCAGATGTGTTCCGCGCGCTGGCTCACGCAGTAGACGGCCCCCCGGGGCGTCTGCAGTACCTTGCCCGCGCCGCACACGAGCTGACGCGTGACGAGGAAGGGGATCAGCACGTCGGCAAGGCGCGAGAACTCTCCGTGCCGGGCCACGAGATAGTTCTCGTGACATCCGTAGGAGTTTCCCGCCGAGTCGGTGTTGTTCTTGAAGAGAAAGACGTCGCCCGCGATTCCTTCCTCGTGCAGGCGCCGTTCGGCATCGACGAGGAGCCCCTCGAGGATGCGCTCGCCGGCCTTGTCGTGGGTGACCAGTTCGGTCACGTTGTCGCACTCGGGGGTCGCGTATTCGGGGTGGGAACCCACGTCCAGGTAGAGGCGGGCGCCGTTGCGCAGGAAGACGTTGCTGCTGCGGCCCCATGACACGACACGGCGGAAGAGGTACCGCGCCACCTCGTCGGGGGACAGGCGGCGCTGGCCCCGGAACGTACACGTGACGCCGTACTCGTTCTCGAGCCCGAAGATTCGGCGGTCCATGACTGAACATTACGCCTGACGGCCTGTTCTGAAACCGGGTTCGGGGGCAGCATTGCGATCATTTTCCGCCTCCGTGACCGGGGGCGACGCGTGCTCCGGGCCTGCTGCCGGGCCCATCACGGGGGCACTGCGGAAACCCCCCGGCACGGCCGAAAACGCCCGTCCGGTCAGCAGCAGCACGAGGAACGCCGCCAGCCCTCCCCCGCCCACGACGGCGAAGCCCGCGGACGCGCCGCCCCACTCGATGACGGGGCCCACCAGCCCCGTACCGGCCGCAGCCCCGACGCCGAATGTCGTGACCAGCCAGGAGAAGGCCTCGGTGACCGTGCCGGCGGGAGCGTGACGGTCCACGACCACGAACGCGCAGGCGAGCGCCGGAGCGAGAAAGACCCCGGACAGGCCTGCCAGGGCCGTCATCGCGATCACTCCCGGGACGAGGACCAGCGGCATGTAACCCGCGGCGAGGGCGAGAACAAGCCATACCAGTCTGCGTTCCGGGAGGCCTGCCCAGTGCCGCGCTCCGTAGATCAGGCCGCCCGCGAGTGCGCCGAAGCCCAGCGCCGACAGCAGATAGCTGGAGATCAGGGCCTCGCCGTGCTCGTCGGCGTAACTCACGGACGCGACCGCGACGGCGCCGAGCGCCAAGCCGACGAAGAAGAAGGTGGCAAGCAGGGCCAGCAGCCCCGGCGAGCGCAGCGCCCCCAGCCAGTGGGGTTCGCGTGGAGCCGACTTCCACGCCCGCGAGGGCGGCGAGACGACGACCGAGAGAGCGCCGAGGACGCCCAGCGCGTTGATGACCAGCAGCGCGGCGGCCTCGTTCCAGAGGGCGACGAACACCGTCACGAGCAACGGCCCGACGGCGAACATCACTTCCTGGGCGACGGCGTCCAGCGCGTACGCCCTGTGCACCTTGTCCGGGCCCTTGAGCACGCTGGGCCACAGGGCACGCAGGCCGCCCTCGAGCGGGGGTGTGCACACGCCGGCGACGAGCACGCCCGCGGCGGCGGCCCACACGGGGTCCGTGCCGGCTGCCGTGAGCAGCAGCATGCCCAGTGCCGAGAAGACGGCCGCGGGGAACATCACACGCGGCTGGCCGTGCAGGTCCACGAGACGTCCCAGCATCGGCTGGCCGACGGCGGTCGCCAGCCCGTAGACGGCGGAGAGGACACCGGCGAGCGTGTAGCTCCCGCCCTCGGCGCGGGTGAAGAGCACGATCGCCAGCGGGCCCGTGGCGTTGGGAAGCCTGCCCGTCAGCGTGCCCGCGAGCAGCCGCATCGCGTGCCGGGCCCGCAGCAGTTCGGCATAGCCCATCGCCACGGCTCCCACTCCTTCCGGCGGCCCGCCGGTCCAGTCATACACGTTGTACGTATAACTTCCGGAGTCATACGTACCATGTCGCTGACCCACGGTCCACCCCGGGCACCTGCCACGGGCTGCGAAGGAGCGGTACGGATGGCGAGCACCCGGCGGCCCGGCACTGCGGGCCGGCCGCCCACCGGCACGTCCGACGGGCGTCCCACCAGCCGTGACGTCGCCCGGCGTGCGGACGTCTCGCAGGCGACGGTCTCCCTCGTGCTGGGAGGCAAGTGGCAGGGACGGGTCTCGCCCCGCACCGCCGAAACCGTCAGGGCCGCCGCACAGGCACTCGGCTACCGCCCCAACCTGTCCGCACGCAGCCTCCGGCTGGGCCGGGCCCGCACGGCCCTCCTCGTGGTGCCCGCCCTCACCGGCGACTACTTCGCACGCGTCCACGCCGGTGCCGCGCGAACCGCCGCCGAACACGACTTCGGCGTGGTCCTCTACCCCTCCCCCGAGGGCACGGGCCCCGCTGTCGATCCGTTCGGCTCCGCCCGCGCCGCACTGGACGGCGTGATCGCCTCCTCGATGGCTCCCGACGCACTGGCGGCACTGCACGAGGGAGGACTGCCGCTGGTGATGCTGGACACCGACCCGGAGGGCGACCGCGCCGCGGCCACCGTCAACTTCGACGTCGCCGACGGCATGCGGCAGGTGGCCGGGCATCTCCTCGGCCTCGGTCACAGGCGGCTCGCGCACCTTGCGGCGGCGGTGGACAGCTGGACGTTCGGTGTGCGGGCCCGCACGCTGGCGCAGGCGGTGGCCCGGACGCCAGGGGCCGAACTGCTGACCGAGGCCGGCGACCTCACCATCGAGGACGCCCTGAGCGCAGCCACCCGCGCCCTCACGGCAGTCCCGCGGCCCACCGCGGTGATCTGTGACGACGACGTGCTGGCTGCCGGCGCGTGCAAAGCGGCCCGGCGCCTGGGGCTGCGCGTGCCGGAGGACGTGTCCGTGACGGGCTTCGACGATCTGAGCCTGGCGACCGCCCTGGAACCGGAGTTGACGACTGTGCGGCTGCCGGCCGAGGAAGTCGGCGCGGCCGGCATGCGCGCGCTCCTGGACGTTCTTGCGGGCCGGGAGGCCGGCACAGCCGTGCTCCCCGTACAGCTGGTACGCCGCGGTTCCACGGCGGAGCCGCCCACCGGCGTCCGACCGTGCCACCGGTGAGCGGTCAACGGCGTTGACCTCACCGGGGCGCCTGCCCACGGATGCCAGCCCCGGGCGCCGAGGGCGGCCCCAACAGCGCGTGCCCCGCAGGGTGTTGACCCTGCGGGGCACGCACTTGAGAGGACTGAGTCCCTTCGCGCTACTCCTCCGGGTCGCCCTCGGAGGGTTCCTCCGCGTCACCGCCGGACGAGGACGAGCTGGAACCGCTCGTGCTCTCGTCCTCCCCCAGCAGACGCCGCAGCTGACTTCCCAGCACTCGCTTGAACTTGCGCTGCTGGACCCGGGTTCGGTCGAGGAGCGCGACCTCCAGCTGATCGGCGGTCACCTCGCGTTCCCCGCCGTTGTTGTCACGCGCCAGGGACTCCTTGCCGAGCTTGACGGCCTCGGCCAGCGTCATGTCGTCGCGGTGGCGCTGTTCCAGGTAGCTGTTGATCTGGTCCGAATTCCCGCCCACCGCGAGCGAACCGTGCTCGTCCACGATGGAGCCGTCGTGGGGAAGCCGGTAGATCTGGTCGTCCTCAGGAGCGGCGCCGACCTCGGCGACGATCAGCTCTACCTCGTACGGCTTCTCCGCCGCACTGGAGAAGATCGTCCCGAGCGTCTGCGCATAGACGTTCGCGAGACCACGGGCCGTCACATCGGCGCGGTCGTAGGTGAATCCGCGAAGATCCGCGTAACGGACGCCGCCGATGCGCAGATTCTCGAACTCGTTGTACTTGCCCACCGCAGCGAACGCGATGCGGTCGTAGATCTCGCTGATCTTGTGGAGAGAACGCGAGGGATTCTCCGCGACGAACACGATGCCGTCGGTGTACTGCAGCACGACCACGCTGCGGCCCCGGGCGATGCCCTTGCGGGCATACTCGGCGCGGTCCGCCATGGCCTGCTGTGGTGAGACGTAGAACGGCGTCGACACCGGCTATCCGTCCCTTCCTTCTCCTGTCAGAGGGCACCGAAGGCCCCGTGGCCTTCGTCAGGTGAGCGGGGCCTGCGGCCCGTTGGGCTGCTGGAGCCGGCCCTCGTGCATCGTGCGTACGAGCCCGGAGACTTCCTCCTCGGACAGCCTCCGGCAGCCCTCGTCGGAGATGACCGTGAGCGTCGGATAGATCTTGCGCGTCATGTCCGGGCCGCCCGTCGCCGAGTCGTCGTCGGCGGCGTCGTAGAGAGCCTGCAGCGCCACCGTGGAGACCTGCTCCTCCGTCAGGTCCTCCCGGTGCAGCTTCTTCAAGGAGCCGCGCGCGAAGACCGAGCCGGAACCGACGGCGGTGAAGCCCACCTCCTCGGAGCGGCCGCCCGTGACGTCGTAGGAGAAGATGCGGCCCTTCTCCCGGTCCACGTCGTAGCCCGCGAAGACCGGGACGACGGCGAGGCCCTGCAGTGCCATGCCGAGATTGCTGCGGATCATGGTGGAAAGGCGGTTGGCCTTGCCCTCCAGCGACAGCGACGAGCCCTCGACCTTCTCGAAGTGCTCCAGCTCCAGCTGGAAGAGCTTCACCATCTCCACCGCGAGCCCTGCTGTGCCCGCGATGCCGACGGCCGAGTACTCGTCGGCCGGGAAGACCTTCTCGATGTCCCTCTGCGCGATGACGTTGCCCATCGTTGCGCGGCGGTCGCCCGCGAGCACCACACCGCCCGAGTACGTCGCCGCGACGATGGTCGTCCCGTGCGGAGCCTGGACGGGACCCTCGAGGGCGGGCAGGCGCCGGCTGCCGGGCAGCACCTCAGGAGCGTGCTCGGACAGGAAGTCCATGAACGAGGACGAGCCGGGCGTCAGGAAGGCAGCGGGCAGACGCCCTGTGTCACGAGTGTTGGCTTCCACACGTTTCCTTCCACGGATCGGAAGTCGGTTCAGAAGAGATCTTGGAATACTGCACGGACCATACCCTCAGGCCCGGAAGTCATCCGTCCTGCGCCCCCGAGACCCGGGGACGCAGGACGGTGATCACGCGATTACTCTCCGCCCTTCTGAACGAAGGACCGCACGAAGTCCTCGGCGTTCTCCTCGAGGACGTCGTCGATCTCGTCCAGGACGGAGTCCACATCGTCCGAGAGTGCTTCCTGGCGCTCCTTGAGGTCCTCGGAGACCTGTGCCTCGTCAGTCTGTTCCTCGGTTTCCTCGGTCTGGCGGGTGGCCTTCTGCTGTCCGCCGCCGGTGTCCTTGGTCGCCATATCCTCACCCCGCTCGGTTCGGTGTACGCGTGACGTACAAGATCAGACCCTACAAGCAGGGACTGACATCGGCCCTTCACTTCTCCAACGTCGGAGTACCACCTCGGTGATTCCCGCATGCGGCACCGAATAGCCGTATCTCAGCCTCCGGAAAGCACTCTCACCAGCTCCTCCGCGCTGCGGCAGCGGTCCAGGAGCTCCTTGACGTGGTCCCGGGTGCCGCGCAGGGGCTCCAGAGTGGGCACTCGTTGCAGAGAGTCACGCCCCGGCAGGTCGAAGATGACCGAGTCCCAGGATGCGGCGGCCACGTCGTCCGCGTACTGCTCCAGGCAGCGGCCGCGGAAGTAGGCGCGGGTGTCCTCCGGCGGCTTGCCGACGGCGCGCTGGATGTCTTCCTCCTCGAGCAGCCGCTGGATGCTGCCGCGGTTCGCCAGGCGGTTGTAGAGACCCTTGTCGGGACGTACGTCCGCGTACTGCAGGTCCACAAGGTGCAGCCGTGCCGCGTCCCAGCCGAGCCGGTCACGACGGCGGTAGCCCTCCATGAGCTCGCGCTTGGCGACCCAGTCCAGCTCCTTCGAGAGGCTCATCGGGTCCTGCTCCAGCCTCGTCAGGACGTCTTCCCAGCGGGTCAGCACGTCCTGGGTCTGCTCGTCGGCGTCGGCGCCCCAGCGCTCCTCGACGTACTTGCGCGCAAGCTCGCAGTACTCCATCTGGAGCTGCACGCCGGTGAGGGTGCGGCCGCTGCGCAGCGTGATCAGCCGCCCCAGCGTCGGGTCGTGCGAGACCTGGTGCAGCGTACGGACGGGCTGGTCGACGGCGAGGTCCACCGCGATGAAGTTGTCCTCGATCATCGACAGCACGAGTGCCGTCGTGCCGAGCTTGAGGTACGTGGAGACCTCCGAGAGGTTCGCATCGCCGATGATCACGTGCAGGCGGCGGTACTTCTCGGCGTCCGCGTGCGGCTCGTCCCTGGTGTTGATGATCGGCCGCTTCAGTGTCGTCTCGAGGCCGACCTCGACCTCGAAGTAATCGGCTCTCTGGGAGAGCTGGAACCCGTGCTCGCTGCCGTCCTGCCCCAGGCCGACGCGGCCGGCGCCGCAGACCACCTGGCGGGAGACGAAGAAGGGCGTCAGATGGCGCACGATGTCGGAGAACGGCGTCTCCCGCTTCATCAGGTAGTTCTCGTGCGTGCCGTAGGAGGCGCCCTTGTTGTCGGTGTTGTTCTTGTAGAGGTGGATCGGCTGTGTGCCGGGGACCTCGGCCGCGCGTTCGGCGGCCTCCGCCATGATGCGCTCCCCTGCCTTGTCCCACAGGACGGCGTCCATGGGGCTGGTCACCTCGGGCGCGCTGTACTCGGGGTGGGCATGGTCGACATAGAGACGGGCGCCGTTGGTGAGGATCACATTGGCCAGGCCGATGTCCTCGTCGGTGAGCTGGCTGGCGTCGGCGGACTCCCGTGCCAGGTCGAAGCCGCGGGCGTCCCGCAGCGGGTTCTCCTCCTCGAAGTCCCAGCGGGCACGGCGTGCCCTGTGCATCGCCGCGGCGTAGGCGTTGACGATCTGGGACGAGGTGAGCATGGCATTGGCGTTGGGGTGACCGGGTACGGAGATCCCGTACTCCGTCTCGATTCCCATCACTCGCCGTACGGTCATGCGGCCCTCCTTGCCCGGTGGCTTCCCGCCTGTGGGCCGCCACTCAAGTCCCGCTGCGCATCCGCCCCGTCTGCGGTCCTTCCCTCAGCACTGCGCACAGCGGCACTACGGACGAGCCTAGAACCCACGGGCTGAAGTCGGGAGATCACTCAGCGGACTTCCTAGGACTACTCAAAAAGGATCCGGCCACGGACGCCCTCCCCTGCCTTCGGCGGGGGTCCACCTGGGGCGTCCGCAGCCGGATCGCTGTCTGCTTACAGGTACTGACCGGTGTTGGCCACTGTGTCGATGGAACGGCCCGTGTCCGCACCCTGCTTTCCGGTGACCAGCGTGCGGATGTAGACGATCCGCTCGCCCTTCTTGCCGGAGATGCGGGCCCAGTCGTCGGGGTTGGTGGTGTTCGGCAGGTCCTCGTTCTCCTTGAACTCGTCCACGCACGCGGCGAGCAGGTGGGAGACACGCAGGCCCTTCTGGTTCTGGTCCAGGTAGGCCTTGATCGCCATCTTCTTCGCCCGGCCCACGATGTTCTCGATCATGGCGCCGGAGTTGAAGTCCTTGAAGTAGAGCACTTCCTTGTCACCGTTGGCGTAGGTGACCTCCAGGAAGCGGTTCTCCTCGGACTCCGCGTACATCTGCTCCACGACGGACTGGATCATGGCGTCGCACGCGGCATTGGCGTTGCCGCCGTGCTCCGCGACGTCGTCCGCGTGCAGCGGGAGGTTCGCGGTGAGGTACTTCGAGAAGATGTCCTTGGCGGCCTCGGCGTCCGGACGCTCGATCTTGATCTTCACGTCGAGACGGCCGGGGCGGAGGATCGCCGGGTCGATCATGTCCTCGCGGTTGGAGGCACCGATGACGATGACGTTCTCCAGGCCCTCCACACCGTCGATCTCGGAGAGCAGCTGCGGGACGATCGTGTTCTCCACGTCCGAGCTGACACCCGAGCCGCGGGTGCGGAAGAGGGAATCCATCTCGTCGAAGAAGACGATGACGGGCGTGCCCTCGCTCGCCTTCTCCCTGGCCCGCTGGAAGACGAGGCGGATGTGCCGCTCCGTCTCGCCCACGTACTTGTTGAGCAGCTCCGGGCCCTTGATGTTGAGGAAGTAGCTCTTGCCCTGGGGCTTGCCCGTGACTTCGGCCACCTTCTTGGCCAGCGAGTTGGCGACGGCCTTGGCGATCAAGGTTTTGCCGCAGCCGGGCGGCCCGTAGAGCAGCACGCCCTTGGGCGGGCGCAGTTCGTGCTCCTTGAAGAGATCCGGGTGCAGGTAGGGCAGTTCCACGGCGTCGCGGATCTGCTCGATCTGACCGCGCAGGCCACCGATCTTCTGGTAGTCGATGTCGGGGACCTCTTCGAGGACGAGCTCCTCGACCTCGCTCTTGGGCACGACCTCGAAGACGTAGCCGGAGCGCGGCTCCAGCAGCAGGGCGTCGCCCGCGCGGAGCGTGGTCTCCAGCAGGGGCTCGGCGAGGCGCACGACCCGTTCCTCGTCGGTGTGACCGACGACCAGGGCGCGCTCTCCGTCCTCGAGGACCTCCTTGAGCATGACGATGTCGCCGGCGCTCTCGAACTCCATGGCCTCGACCACGTTCAGCGCCTCGTTGAGCATCAGCTCCTGGCCGCGCCGGAGCTCCTCGAGCTCGACGCTGGGGCTGACGTTCACGCGGAGCTTGCGTCCGCCGGTGAAGATGTCGGCTGTGCTGTCCTCGTTCGCCTTGAGGAACACTCCGAAGCCGGCCGGCGGCTGCGCGAGCCGGTCGACCTCTTCCTTGAGCGCCACGATCTGATCGCGCGCTTCACGGAGAGTGTTGGAGAGCCGCTCGTTCTGTGCTGAGACCCCGGCCAGATTCGTCTGAAGCTCGACGATCCGCTCTTCAAGAATCCGGGTGTGCCGCGGGGAGTCGGCGAGCTTGCGGCGCAGGACGGCGATCTCCTGCTCCAGGTACGCCACCTGGCCCGACGGGTCTTCGGAACCCCGACCGGGCCGGATGCCGCGGTTGATGTCGTCGTCGTGGGCTGCCACGGTCCTCACCTCCTCCAGGGGGAGCTGGACGCTTCCTGACCCTACCTGGGCGGGTACAGGTTGAAACCCTAGATCACAAAGACGGTCACGGTGTGTCTGATCTTCACCCTTGCGCACTCCCTCACGCCAGGGGAATACCCACCCATGACCATCCGAAAGCGGCCGGTTGTAGGGTCGGAACGGTCAACACCCCAACATGGACAGCAGCTTTCCATCACGAACGCAGGAACGGCAGGCGACAGGATGAGCACCGGCAACGAGGCACTCGAGGTCTGGATCGACCAGGATCTGTGCACCGGAGACGGTATCTGCGCGCAGTACGCACCTGAGGTGTTCGAGCTGGACATCGACGGCTTGGCCTATGTGAAGAGCGCCGACGACGAGCTTCTCCAGGACAAGGGAGCGACGACTCCCGTGCCCCTTCCGCTCCTCGACGACGTCGTGGACTCGGCCAAGGAGTGCCCCGGGGACTGCATCCATGTCCGCCGTGTTTCGGACAGTGTCGAAGTCTACGGCCCCGATGCCGAATAGCGCGGTGAGTGACAGACGCTCACGCTGAGTTCCCGAAGGGCGGGACGGGAGACGGTCCGTTACGGCTCAGATGCTCTTCGGGCTGCCCGGCACAGGCGCCGCACTGAGCGCGAACTTGCCGTCCTTCCACTCCCACTTCACCTTCCGCTGCCTGTCCGGGCAGCAGCTCGGAACCGACGGTGAGGAATAGCCCAGCAGCTTGGCCGAGACCGTACGGCCGCTGACTCGGAGATCCTGGACGGTCATCCGCTCCTTGGTGCGCAGCATGGTTGCGACCACGCGGGGCGCCTGGCCGGGGCGGGCCCCGGAGGCCAGCACGAAGAGCGCGTTGGGCGGAGAGCCCGTACCGGAGTGGCAGCGCACCGACGCGACGGTCTCCTGGCGTCCGTCGCCGTCGAAGTCGGCGGAGCCCTTGTCGACGACCTCGACCGGCACGGACGGACTGCCGCAATCGACGGGGAAGTCGGCCTTCTTCGGGTCCGGCGCAGGGCCCGGGGCGGCCGTGGTGGATGTGGGCTGTGCGCTGGCGTCCGTGGGCTGGACGAGGGCCGAGGCTCCGACGACGGCGGCGAGGGCCACGGCGGTGCTCAGCCAGTGCACCATGCGGGTACGGGTGTGCGGCAGTTCCGTCACGCCGGGTGACTCCTGTGAGAAGTGTGCTTGGGGGTGCCCAGCATGGTGCCACACGTCACACCGCACCGGAACGGGCGGGACTGCGGTTGTGCGCACGGCCGCTGACGAGGCGTCAGCGAAGACTCTCCAACGCGCGTGCCCCGTCAGGGTGTTGAGGCGTACCTGACGGGGCGGGCACCTTGCGCGCATGTTCGGGCCGGATGCCGCACAGCGGCGGCGCGGGACCGCGGCGGCCCCAACGGGCGGTTCAGGAACGGCCCGAGGTGCTGCCGGGGCCCGTGTAGTCCTCCCCGTACGCGCCCTTGGCGGGACGGCGCCGGCGCAGAGGCGGCTCGACGCCGTCCGCGAGCCGGCGTGCGGTGAGCAGGAAGCCGGTGTGCCCGATCATGCGGTGGTCGGGGCGCACGGCAAGGCCCTCCACATGCCAGTTGCGCACCATCGTCTCCCACGCCTGCGGCTCGTTGAACGTGCCGTGTTCGCGGATCGACTCGACCATGCGGGCCAGTTGCGTCGTGGTGGCGACGTAGCTGCACATGATGCCGCCGGGCACGAGCGCCTTGGAAACGGCCTCCAGACACTCCCACGGGGCGAGCATGTCGAGGATGACGCGGTCGACGTCGCTGTCCGTGAGCTGGTCCTGGAGGTCTCCGACGGTGAGCGTCCAGGCGGGGTGCGGTTGTCCGAAGTAGCGCTCGACGTTCTGCCGGGCGATGTCCGCGAAGTCCGCGCGCCGCTCGTAGCTGTGCAGCATGCCGCTGTCGCCGACGGCGCGCAGCAGGAACATGCTCAGCGACCCGGACCCGACACCCGCCTCCACGACCCGCGCGCCGGGGAAGATGTCGGCCATGGCGAGGACTTGGCCCGCGTCCTTGGGATAGACGACGGCGGCGCCGCGCGGCATGGACAGGACGTAGTCGGGGAGCAGGGGGCGCAGCGCGAGGTAGGCGACGTTTCCCGTGGTACGGACGACACTGCCCTCGGGAGCGCCGATCAGCTCGTCGTGGGGGAAGGCTCCCTTGTGGGTGTGGAAGCTCTTTCCCTCTTCGAGCGTGAACGTGTAGTGGCGTCCCTTGGGATCGGTGAGCTGGACCTGGTCCCCGACCTTGAAGGGCCCGCGACGGCGGGCTGCACCGGTCGGTTCGGACATGTGCACAGACTAACGGGTCTGGTCAGGGCCTCACGCCGAGGGCTTGGCCATCGCCGCGACGAAGGCACGCTCGACGTCGCCGGCGGAGAGCACTCCGTAGATCTCGCCGGTCTCCTCGACCACCAGGTACTCCGTCGCCGGCGTGGCACGCAGATACTCCAGCAGCTCCTCGCCCGCCAGCTCCGCGGGGACGCGCATCCCCTCCCTCAGCTCCTGGGCGAGGCTGGAGACCGCGACCCACGGGCGGCGGTGCGAGGGGACTCCGGCGATGGCGGCCTCGCGCACGAGTGAGACGGGACCGCCGGCGCCGTCGACCACGACCAGGGCGCGGGCTCCGGCGTCGTTGGCGCGGCGCAGCGCCTCCGAGAGCGGGGTGTCGGTGGGTACGGGGACGGCGCGCCTGGTGAGCTTGCGTGCCCGCAGGTCGGGGAGGTGTTCGCGCAGCCGCGCCATGCGGAGGCTGTTGCCGGCGCCGGTCCAGATGATGGCGGCAAGGATCGCGGCGAGCAGCGCGTCCATGATCGAGTCGACGCCGCCGATCGTCTCCTGCGTGAATCCGCCCGCATGCGTGGCGAGCGGCAGCCCGATCAGGACGGCGATCGCCAGGGCCCGGCCGATCCAGGCGGCGAAGACGGTGCCCGTCATCGGACGGCCGCTCAGCTTCCACACGAGAGCGCGCAGCATCCGGCCGCCGTCCAGGGGCAGTCCGGGGAGAAGGTTGAAGGCCGCCACGATCAGGTTGGAGAACATCAGCCCGGCCAGCAGCACCCCCGGAACGGTGCCGGGCTGCACGGCCTGCATGCCCCCGTAGAAGACCCCGGCGAGCGCGAGGGAGAGCAGCGGCCCGACGAAGGCGAGGACGAACTCACGGCCGGGGGTCTCGGCCTCCTTCTCGATCTCGGAGACGCCACCGAAGAACTGGAGCTGGATGCGCCGCACGGGCAGCTTGAAGCGCAGCGCGGCGATCGTGTGGGCGAGTTCGTGGACGAGGACCGAGGCGTAGAAGGCGACGGCGAAGAAGAGCGCGATGAGGTAGCGCACAGCTCCGAGATGAGGCAGGAGTCGGTCGAGCTGGCCGCCGAAGACCCAGGTGATGAGGGCGGCGACGAGGAACCAGCTCGGCGCCACGTAGACGGGGACGCCGAACGGGCGGCCCATCAGGATGCCGCCTCCGAACGGGCGTGCGCGCCGGGGCTTGTCGGGGCCCAGGGCGCGCGGACCGGGGGATGCGACGCCGGTACGCGCACGGCCCTGAGCGGAGTCGGCGTCAGGGGCCGCGTCGTAGGGCGGGTCGGGTGCCTGGCCGCCGCCGGCCGCGGTGCCGGACGCGGGGGCGGGGGCGGGGGCGGGGCGCGGCTCGGGCTCCGCCTGCGCGGCGGGGCCGGGGGAGGAACGGTCCGCGGGTGCCGCTTCACCGCTGGTTGCAGGTCCGGGTGCGGGTGCGGGCGACTCGGCGGCGGCCGTCCCGGCCTCCTGTCCGGGTCCGGGGTCCGTCGTGTCCTGCGGCTTCGTCCGCGTGCCGTCCTCCGTCCCGCCCGGCGTGGAGGTGTCCGCCGGCGGACCGTCCGGGTACGGCGAGGCGTCCGGACGGTCCGGGAGAGGTGCCGTGCCCTCCCCTGCCGTTCCGGAATCACCGGAGCCGCTCCAACGCGGCCTGCCGCCGTTTTCCGTCTCCGCCACGGGTTCCCCTCTGCTGCTGCTTCGCACTCCGCTGCGCTGCCGTTTCCCCGGATGGCGTGCAGGGCGGGTGCGCCGTCTTCGATGGTATGCGTCCGTTGTCGGTGCGGGGCCCTAGGGTCGTACGTCATGACCACCCGCGTCGCATCGCCGCCGAACTCCCTCTCGCCGTCCCGCGCCAGCGACTTCATGCAGTGCCCGCTGCTCTACCGCTTCCGGGTGATCGACAAACTGCCGGAGAAACCTTCTGCGGCCGCCACGCGCGGAACGGTCGTACACGCCGTCCTTGAGCGGCTGTTCGACTCCCCCGCGGATCAGCGCAGCCTGCCGCGCGCCCGGTCGCTCGTCACCCGCGAGTGGGAGCGCCTGCTGGCCAAGAGGCCGGAGCTGAAGGAGCTGTTCGCGGAGGACGGGCAGGAGGCGCCGGACGGCACCCGGCTCGCTGCCTGGCTCGCGGAGGCCGAGGCGCTGGTCGAGCGGTGGTTCTCGCTGGAGGATCCCACTCGTCTGGAGCCCGCGGAGCGGGAGTTGATGGTCGAGGCACGGCTGGATTCGGGGCTGCGGCTCCGCGGCATCATCGACCGCGTCGACGTCGCACCGACCGGCGAGGTGCGGATCGTCGACTACAAGACGGGCAAGGCCCCGCCCCCGCAGTTCTCCGACGGGCCGCTCTTCCAGATGAAGTTCTACGCACTGGTGGTGTGGCGGCTGCGCGGCATCGTCCCCCGCCGTCTCCAACTGGTCTTCCTGGGCAGCGGAGACGTGCTGACCTACGACCCCGGCGAGGAGGACCTGCTCCGCGTCGAACGCAAGCTGCTGGCTCTGTGGGAGGCCATCACGAGGGCGACGGAGACGGGCGACTGGCGGCCCAGCCCGGGCAGGCTCTGCGGTTGGTGCGACCACCAGGCGCACTGCCCGGAATTCGGCGGCTCTCCCCCGCCCTACCCGCTCACTGTGCAACCGCGGCTGCCCGAGCAGCGCGAGGACGGGGCAGGGGGCTCCGCAGCCGGGGACTAGGCAAGAATGGGGCCTGTCCGTGCCACCCGTCCGAGGAGATCCCGTGGCTATCCGCGTCCTGTTGGTCGACGACCAGCCGCTGCTGCGCACCGGCTTCCGCATGATCCTCGAGGCGGAAGCGGACCTCGCCGTGGTCGGTGAGGCGGGCGACGGGCTTCAGGCGCTGGACCAGGTGCGGGCGTTGCAGCCCGATGTGGTGCTGATGGACATCCGCATGCCGCGGATGGACGGGGTGGAGGCCACTCGCCGCATCACCGGACCGGCGAAGGACGGGCCCGCGAAGGTGCTCGTGCTGACCACCTTCGACCTCGACGAGTACGTGGTCGAGGCGTTGCGTGCCGGAGCGAGCGGCTTCCTGCTGAAGGACGCGCCGGCCCCGGAGCTCGTGCAGGCGATCCGCGTGGTCGCCGCCGGCGAGGCAATGCTGGCTCCGAGTGTCACGCGCCGCCTGCTGGACAAGTACGCGGGGAAGCTCCCCTCGGGCGAGGAGCCCGTGCCGGATGCCCTCCACCAGCTGACGGAGCGTGAGGTGGAGGTGCTGAAGCTGGTGGCGCGCGGCCTGTCGAACTCGGAGATCGCCGCCGATCTCTTCGTCAGCGAGACGACGGTCAAGACGCACGTCGGGCACGTGCTGACCAAGCTGGGTCTGCGCGACCGCGTGCAGGCCGCGGTGTACGCGTACGAGAGCGGGCTGGTGCGGCCCGGCGCGTGAACGCCACGCCCCCCTCCGGGGCGGGCACCGCCTCCTCGGGGCGGGCACCTCACGCGCGGGGCCGCACCCGCGGTCCCATCGCCGTCAGCTGTCGGCGTTGCGGCCCAGTTCCCACAGCTGCAGCACCGACGAGGAGTTGAGCGCCCACTCCGCGCCCGTGATGTCGTCCCGTGCCGCGATGTACTGCTTGCCCTGCCACAGCGGCAGCACCGGCACCTCGTCGGCCACGATGTCCTGCGCGCGGGCGAAGCCGGCCTCGGTGCGGATGCGGTCGGTCTTCTGCCGGGTCTGCGGGATCACCTTGTTCCGTATCTCGGAACTGACGTACGGGGTGTTGAGGAAGTTGTTCCGTTCGAAGAAGGGCGCAATGTAGTTGTCGGCGTCCGGGAAGTCGGGGAACCAGCCGTAGCCGTAGATCTGGTACTTCCCCTTGAGCGCGTCCGTCCGGTAGGTGTCCCACGGAAGGCCCCGCATCTCGACGGCGAACAGGCCGCTGTCCTCGAGCTGCTTCTTCAGCTGGCGGAACTCCTTGGCGGTGACGCTGCCGTAGTGGTCGGTGGTGTAGGCGAGCTCGACCTTCACCGGCGGCACGAGGCCCGCGTTGCGCAGGGTGCGCCGTGCGGAGTCGGTGCCGGCCTCGCCGTACTTGTTGAAGAAGGAGTTGCGGTGCCCGGGCACGCCCGAGGGCACCAGGGAGTAGAGCGGCTCGGCGGTCCGTTCGTAGACGTCGCGCACCAGGGACTCGCGGTCGATGACCTTCGCCATCGCCCGCCGCACCGCGAGGCGGCCCGCCGTCTCGTCGTCGGTGTTGAAGACGAGATAGCGGATCTCCTGGCCCGGTTGCTGCACGAGGCTGATGTTGTCCTCGGGCGCGGATTCGAGCCTGTCCACCTGCTTCGGGGAGATGGTGCGGTTCATCACGTCGATGTCTCCCGCGCGCAGCGCCTTCTCCATGGCGCCGGAATCGCGGAATGAGCGCAGTTCGACCTTTTCGCTGCGGACCTTGAGCCCGCCCTTGTAGTCGGGATTGCGGGTGAAGACGGTCTTGCCCGCGTCCGCGTCGACTTCGAGCGTGAACGGGCCGGAACCGACCGTCTTGAAGCCCTTCGCAAGGCCGTTCTCGGGATAGCTCTGCTCGTCGACGATCGAGGCGGCCGGGGTGGCGATCTTGAACGGGAAGGTGGCGTCCGGCTTGCGCAGCTGGAAGACGATCTCGCGGTCGCTGGTGGCCTTGACCTTGGATATCCCGCTGAGCAGCGAGGCGGGTCCGTTGGCGAAGCGGATGCGCAGGGTCCGGGCGATGGAGAACTCGACGTCCCTGGCGTCGAGTTTGTGCCCGTTGGAGAAGGTCAGGTCCTTGCGCAGGGTGCAGCGGTACTGCTCGTTCTGCGCGTCGGTGAATCCGCAGCTCTCCGCCGCGTCCCTGACGGGCCGTGTGCCGGAGCGCGGCATCCGCAGCAGCGTCTGGAACGCGTTGCGCATGACGTTCCAGGAGGTGACGTCGTACGCCGCCGCCGGGTCCAGCGGCGCGGGCGATCCCTTCGAGAGGGTGAACGTGTCGGTGGTGCCGACGACGACGGCCGGGGCGTCGCTTCCGGTGACCTCTCCGCACGCGGTGAGCAGGGATGCCAGGAGTCCGGCCGCGGCCGTCACCGCCAAGGGTCTGAACTTCATCGGGCACGGTCCTCTCGGCCGGCCGCACCGGTTGCGGCACGGAGGAAATGACAGGCCGTTAACGGACTCGGCCGGTAGTTCCTGAACGTGCCCCCTCCACAACGGACTTGGAGCCCGATGAGGATCACCTCCGGTGTTTCGCCGTACGGACCGCGCGGCGCGGCGCGCCCCCGGGCCCTGATGCCGGGGGACGCGGCCGGAGCGGCAGCCACGGCACTGCGGCGGAGACCGCCGCATACCGCAGAGGCCGGTGGTCCGGCACCGACGCGAAGTGCTCGTGAATGTCACAGCGCCGGTAACGCCGCGTCAAGAGGGTGGAGCCACGTATTCATCAACAGCAGCCACCTGCACCTCCGTTGCTGCGGCGGCACAAGCCCCGCACAGGCGCCGCGGGGCGAGCCCGCGCCCCCTGGGGCCGCGAACGTGCGGGAAGCCTCAGGAGACGCTCTGGTGGGCCATCAGGACCAGGGAACGCAGGAAGGCGAGGTTCACTTCTTCGAGCGATTCCACGACGGTGCGCCCTGCGGCGGCCTCGATCGGGGTCACGGAGGGCACCGCCACCACCCGGCACCCGGCGGCCTCCGCCGAGGCAACTCCCGTCACCGTGTCCTCGATGACGGCGCAGCGCGCCGGGTCGGCGCCCAGGCGCGCCGCAGCCGTCAGATAGGGGTCGGGGTGCGGTTTCGTTCGGGTCAGCTCGTCCCCGGCGACGGTGAGGTGGAAGTGCTCGCTGCCGAGGGAGACGAGCATTTCGTCGACGACTTCGCGGTGCGACGCGGAGACCAGCGCGGTGGGCACACCGTGCAGCGACAGCTCGGCGAGGAGCCGCCGGGCGCCCGGTGCCAGCTGAACGCCGCGCCGCAGCCGCTCGATGAACTTCTCGTTGAGCAGGACGGTCAGCTCCTCGACCGTGATGTCGGCCTTCGTCGCCTCGATGAGGAAGCCCGCGCTGCGGGTCATCGGGCCGCCCACGACGACCTCACGCCATTCGTCCTTCAGTACGTGTCCCAGCTCCGCGAATGCCTCACTCTCGGCGTCCCACCAGAAGCCTTCCGTGTCGACCAGGGTGCCGTCCATGTCGAGGAGCACCGCCTGCAGCGACGAGCCTTCGGCCGTAAGAGTGCCGAGTGCGGGGATGGAGCTGGTCATCCGCGTACACCTCCGTGAGGGACAACAAGGCCGGCCGCCCGCCCCACAGGAGCGAACGACCGGCCTGTACCGGATCGACCATTCTACGACGGTCCGGCCGGACCCGTTATCGGGCGTTGAAGTACTTGGCCTCCGGATGGTGGATGACGATGGCGTCCGTGGACTGCTCGGGGTGCAGCTGGAACTCCTCCGACAGCTCCACGCCGATGCGCTCGGGCTGCAGCAGGTCCGCGATCTTCGCCCGGTCCTCCAGATTGGGGCAGGCGCCGTAACCGAGGCTGAAGCGGGCGCCGCGGTACTTCAGGGCGAACATGTCGGCCATCGCGGCCGGGTCCTCCGCGGCGATGTCCAGCTCGGCACGGACACGGGCGTGCCAGTACTCGGCGAGGGCCTCCGCGAGCTGGACGGACAGGCCGTGCAGCTCCAGGTAGTCCCGGTAGGAGTCGTTCGCGAAGAGCTCGGCCGTGACCTCGCCGATCTTCGAGCCGACGGTGACGACCTGCAGCCCGACGACGTCCTGCTCGCCGGACTCCTCCGGGCGGAAGAAGTCCGCCAGGCACAGCCGCCTCCCCCGCCGCTGCCGCGGGAAGGTGAAGCGGGTGCGCTCGCTGCCGTCCTCGCCCAGCAGGATCAGGTCGTCACCCTTGGAGACGCACGGGTAGTAGCCGTAGACGACGGCCGCCTCCAGCATGTTGTCCGTGTGCAGCCGGTCCAGCAGGCCGCGCAGGCGGGGGCGTCCGTCGGTCTCCACCAGCTCCTCGTAGGAGGGGCCGTCGCCGGTGCGGGATTCCTTCAGGCCCCACTGGCCCTTGAAGAGCGCGCCCTCGTCGATCCAGGACGCGTAGTCCTTCAGACCGATGCCCTTCACGACGCGGCTGCCCCAGAAGGGCGGCGTCGGCACCGGGTTGTCGGTGGCGACGTCGGAGCGCACCGACCCGTCGTTGACCTCCTCCTCCGGCACCTCACCGGCGGCGGACGAGGGGCGCTTGGGCACGCGGCGCTGCTTCAGCGGCGGCAGCTCCGCTCCGGGGACGCCGCGTTTGACGCCGATGAGCGCGTCCATCAGACGAAGGCCCTCGAAGGCATCGCGCGCGTAGCGGACCTCGCCCTCGTAGATCTCGTGCAGGTCCTGCTCGACGTAGGCGCGCGTGAGCGCGGCACCGCCGAGGATGACCGGGAAGTCCGAGGCCATCCGGCGCTGGTTCAGCTCCTCCAGGTTCTCCTTCATGATCACCGTGGACTTCACCAGCAGGCCGGACATGCCGATGACGTCGGCCTTGTTCTCCTCGGCCGCGTCGAGGATGGCGCCGACGGGCTGCTTGATGCCCAGATTGACCACGTTGTAGCCGTTGTTGGACAGGATGATGTCGACGAGGTTCTTGCCGATGTCGTGCACGTCGCCGCGGACCGTGGCCAGGACGATGGTGCCCTTGCCCTCGTCGTCGGTCTTCTCCATGTGCGGTTCGAGATGGGCGACCGCGGTCTTCATCACCTCTGCCGACTGGAGCACGAACGGCAGCTGCATCTTGCCCGCGCCGAAGAGTTCACCGACGACCTTCATTCCGGCGAGGAGCGTGTCGTTGACGATGTCGAGTGCGGGCCGCTCCTCCAGCGCCGCGTTCAAGTCGTCTTCCAGGCCGTTGCGTTCGCCGTCGATGATGCGCCGCTGGAGACGCTCGTCCAGGGGCAGGGCGGCCAGTTCCTCGGCCTTCCCGGCCTTCATCGCCTTGGTGTCGACGCCCTCGAAGAGCTCCAGGAGCTTCTGCAACGGGTCGTAGCCCTCGCTGCGCCGGTCGTAGATCAGGTCGAGGGCGGTGGTGACCTGCTCCTCCTCCAGACGTGCGATCGGCAGGATCTTGCTGGCGTGCACGATCGCCGAGTCCAGGCCCGCCTTGACGCATTCGTCGAGGAAGACGGAGTTGAGGACGATGCGCGCCGCCGGGTTGAGCCCGAAGGAGATGTTGGAGAGGCCGAGCGTCGTCTGCACGTCCGGGCGGCGCTTCTTGAGCTCCCGGATGGCCTCGATGGTGTTGATGCCGTCCTTGCGGGACTCTTCCTGGCCCGTGCAGATGGTGAACGTCAGGCAGTCGATGAGGATGCTCGACTCGGCGATGCCGTAGTTCGTGGTCAGGTCGTCGATGATGCGCTCGGCGATGGCGACCTTGTTCTCGGCGGTGCGGGCCTGGCCCTCCTCGTCGATGGTCAGGGCCATCAGGGCCGCGCCGTGCTCTCGGGCCAGGGTGGCGACGCGGGCGAAGCGGGACTCGGGGCCGTCCCCGTCCTCGTAGTTGACGGAGTTGATCACGGCGCGGCCGCCGAGCTTCTCCAACCCGGCCTGGATCACCGGGACTTCGGTGGAGTCGAGCACGAGCGGCAGGGTGGAGGACGTCGCGAAGCGCCCGGCGAGTTCCTGCATGTCGGCGACGCCGTCGCGGCCCACGTAGTCGACGCAGAGGTCGAGCATGTGGGCGCCCTCGCGGATCTGGTCCCTGGCCATCTCGACGCAGTCGTCCCAGCGTCCGTCGAGCATCGCCTCGCGGAACTTCTTCGAACCGTTGGCGTTCGTACGCTCACCGATCGCCAGGTACGAGGTGTCCTGGCGGAAGGGGATCATCTGGTAGAGGGATGCGGCGGCCGGCTCGGGCTGGGGCGTGCGCGGCGCGGGTTCCTTGCCACGCACCCGCTCGACCAGCTGGCGCAGGTGTTCGGGCGTGGTGCCGCAGCAGCCGCCGACGAGGGAGAGGCCGTAGTCACGGACGAAGCCCTCGTGGGCGTCGCACAGCTCTTCGGGCGTGAGCGGGTAGTGGGCGCCGTCCTTGCCCAGTACGGGCAGGCCGGCGTTGGGCATGCAGGAGATCGGCACCTGGGCGTGCTGCGCGAGGTAGCGCAGGTGCTCGCTCATCTCGGCGGGACCGGTGGCGCAGTTGAGGCCGATCATGTCGATGCCCAGCGGCTCCAGCGCCGTGAGGGCCGCGCCGATCTCGGAGCCCAGCAGCATCGTGCCGGTGGTCTCGACGGTCACGGAGCAGATCAGCGGCAGGTCGTGGGCCCCTGCGACGTCCATGGCACGGCGGGCGCCGATGACGGCCGCCTTGGTCTGCAGCAGGTCCTGCGTGGTCTCCACGAGGAGTGCGTCGGCACCGCCGGCGATCATGCCTTCGGCGTTCTGCTGGTATGCGTCGCGCAGCGTGGCGTAGGGGGCGTGGCCCAGCGTCGGCAGCTTGGTGCCGGGGCCCATCGAGCCCAGCACCCAGCGCGGGCGGCCGTCGGCCTCGAACTTGTCCGCGACGTCGCGGGCGATGCGGGCGCCCGTCTCGGACAGCTCGAAGACGCGGTCGGTGATGTCGTACTCGCCCAGGGCGGCGTGGTTGGCGCCGAAGGTGTTGGTCTCGACGCAGTCCACGCCGGCTTCGAAGTACTCGGTGTGGACGGACCGCACGATGTCGGGGCGGGTCACGTTGAGGATCTCGTTGCAGCCTTCGAGCTGCTGGAAGTCGTCGAGCGACGGGTCCTGCGCCTGAATCATGGTGCCCATCGCGCCGTCTGCGACGATCACGCGCTCCGTGAGCGCCTTGCGAAGAGCTGCTCCCCGCGGGAAGGCGGATTCGGGCGTACTGCTCGGCGAGGCCATGAAGGGTTCTCCCTAGAGTGCGACGGCTGTCGGCTATGCGTCCCGCCACTCCGCTGAGGGCGGCGCACCTGATCAGGGTATCGGGCGAGCACAAGTGCGCAGCCGGGCATTCCACGCAGCGGGACGGGACGGGGCGCCTTCCACGTGGCGAGAAGGGGCGGGGGACGCGGTTTCCAGCAACCGGAGGGGGCCGGCGGGGACCGGGAACGAAAGGGCCGGTGAGACGCCGGGCGGCACCGGCCCTTACCTGGGCCTGAGCGCCTGGCGGGGGCGCGAAGACCATCCGGAGCGCTCACCCAGCAGTGGGACCGGGCTACCGTCCGTCGACATCAAGCGATACCGTTCGGCATTGTCGAACCCAATTCAGAGCGGCCCGTTGCGAGCAGGTCAGGGAGGTGCCCGGTGGCCCGGACCATCCAGTCCCTCGAGCGCGCTGCAGCCGTGCTGCGTCTCCTGGCGGGCGGTGAACGCAGGCTCGGCCTGTCCGACGTCGCCTCGTCCATGGATCTTCCGAAGGGCACCGCCCACGGCCTGCTGCGCACCCTCCAGCAGGAGGGCTTCGTCGAGCAGGACGAGGCCACCGGCAAGTACCAGCTCGGCGCCGAGCTCCTGCGGCTCGGCACCAGCTATCTGGACGTGCACGAGCTGCGCTCCCGGGCCCTGGTGTGGGCGGACGACCTGGCGCGGTCCAGCGGGGAGAGCGTCTACCTCGGCGTTCTGCACCAGCAGGGCGTGCTGATCGTGCATCACGTCTTCCGGCCGGACAACAGCCGCCAGGTGCTGGAGGTGGGTGCGATGCAGCCGCTGCACAGCACGGCGCTGGGCAAGGTGCTCTCCGCGTTCGACCCCGTGGCGCACAGCGAGGCGGTGGACGGCGAGCGACGGCGCTTCACGGAGCGCACGGTCACCTCCCTCGAGGAGTTCGAGGGCGTACTGGAGGTGACGCGGGCGCGCGGCTGGGCCGCCGACGTGGAGGAGACGTGGGAGGGACTGGCGTCCATCGCGGCGCCGATCCTCGACCGCCGCCGCATGCCGGTCGGCGCGGTCGGCGTCACGGGCGCGGTGGAGCGGGTCTGCGAGGACGTCACGGCCGCGGCGGTCGGCGTGGGCGCGACCGCCGCCAACGGAAACGGCGATCCCGCCGGCGAGCCGGAGCTGAGGCCGCTGCTCGTCGCCGCCGTACGCGACTGCGCCCGTGCCGTCTCCAGGGATCTGGGCGCCCGCCGGTTCTGAGCGGCGCTCCCCGTCCGGTGGCACCGGCTCGCCGGGCGCCGCGAGGAGTCTCGGCGCGGCACCCGGCGCCACCCCCTGCCCGGAGTTGATCTCCCCAGCACAGAGGGACTGCGGGAGTCCTCGGTCACACCCCTTGACGGGACGACGACCAGGGACAAAACTGCCGAGTCGGCGGTCGGCATTGTCGAACGATGGACGGAACCGACCCGCCCTCCCCATCTGGACAAGACAAAGGAGTCGCGGGTGTCCAGCTCCGACATCTTCTTCAGCGAAGTCACAGGTACCGCTCTGCTGATCCTGCTCGGCGGCGGCGTCTGCGCCGCCGTGACCTTCAAGCGCTCAAAGGCATTCAACGCCGGCTGGGTCGCCATCGCCTTCGGCTGGGGCTTCGGCGTCCTGACCGGCGGCTACGTGGCCCAGGTCTCCGGTGCCCACCTCAATCCGGCGGTCACGCTGGCCCTCGCGATCGAGGGAACGACCCCGTGGGGCGACGTCCCCCTCTACTGGTTCAGCGAGACGCTCGGCGCCATGATCGGCGCGGTGCTGGTGTGGCTCGCGTACTACGGCCAGTTCCACGCGGACCTCAAGGAACCGGAGATGGCCGAGCGCAAGGGTGAGAACCCCGGCCCAGTGCACGGCGTCTTCTTCACCTCCCCCGAGATCCGGAACACCTGGCAGAACGTCGTCACCGAGACCATCGCCACGTTCGCCCTCGTCATCGCGGTCCTCAACCTCGGACTCACCAAGGGCGTCGGGGTCAGCGGCACGGGTGTGCTGATCGTGGCACTCGTCGTCGTGGGCATCGGCCTGTCGCTCGGCGGGCCGACGGGATACGCCATCAACCCCGCACGTGACCTCGGTCCCCGAATCGTGCACGCCCTGCTGCCGCTGCCCAACAAGGGCGGCTCCGGCTGGTCCTACTCCTGGATACCGGTCGTGGCCCCGCTGCTCGGCGCCGCGCTGGCCGCCGGCCTGCACCAGGTCGCGTTCGCCTGAGCCCGTTGCTGCCGGGCCGCCCGGCCCGGCAGCCTGCGGGCACGGCCCGGGACGTCCCCGGCCCGATGGCCGAGAGCCCCAACCCACCCAGAACACCTTGGAGCAGGACATGAGTGAGACCGAGAACCAGTCCGCGGGCGCTTCCACGCACGGCGAGGGCCCCTTCATCGCCGCCATCGACCAGGGCACGACCTCCAGCCGCTGCATCGTCTTCGACAAGGACGGCCGCATCGTCGCCGTCGACCAGAAGGAACACGAGCAGATATTCCCGAAGCCGGGCTGGGTCGAGCACGACGCCGCCGAGATCTGGACCAACGTCCAGCAGGTGGTCACGGGCGCCCTCGACCAGGCCGGCATCACCAAGTCCGACGTGGTGGCCCTCGGCATCACCAACCAGCGCGAGACGACGCTGCTGTGGGACAAGGCGACCGGCGAGCCGGTGCACAACGCGCTGGTCTGGCAGGACACCCGCACGGACGCGCTCTGCCGCGAACTGGGCCGCAACGTCGGCCAGGACCGCTTCCGCCGCGAGACGGGCCTGCCGCTCGCCTCCTACTTCTCCGGCCCGAAGATCCGCTGGCTGCTCGACAACGTCGACGGACTGCGTGAGCGGGCCGAGCGCGGCGAACTCCTCTTCGGAACCATGGATTCCTGGGTCATCTGGAACCTCACCGGCGGGCCGGACGGCGGGCGTCACGTCACCGACGTGACGAACGCCTCGCGCACCATGCTGATGAACCTGCGCTCCATGAAGTGGGACGAGAAGATCTGCGACTCCATGGGTGTCCCCATGTCGCTGCTGCCCGAAATCCGTTCCTCCGCCGAGGTGTACGGGGAGGCGACGGGAGCGCTCGCCGGAGTGCCGGTGGCCTCGGCCCTCGGCGACCAGCAGGCAGCGCTGTTCGGCCAGACCTGCTTCTCGGAGGGCGAGGCGAAGTCCACCTACGGCACCGGAACGTTCCTCCTGCTCAACACCGGCCACGAGGCGGTCAATTCGTACAACGGGCTGCTGACGACGGTCGGTTACCGCATCGGTGACGAACAGCCCGTCTACGCCCTGGAAGGCGCCATCGCCGTCACCGGTTCACTGGTGCAGTGGATGCGCGACCAGATGGGCCTCATCAGCACCGCGGCGGAGATCGAGACCCTCGCGAGCTCCGTCGAGGACAACGGCGGCGCCTACTTCGTACCGGCGTTCTCCGGCCTGTTCGCACCGTACTGGCGCGACGACGCGCGCGGCGTGATCGCCGGCCTCACCCGGTACGTGACCAAGGCGCACCTCGCCCGCGCGGTCCTGGAGGCGACCGCATGGCAGACGCGCGAGATCGTCGACGCGATGCAGAAGGACTCCGGGGTCGAGCTGACGGCGCTGAAGGTCGACGGCGGCATGACGTCCAACAACCTGCTGATGCAGACGATGTCGGACTTCCTCGACGCACCGGTCGTGCGGCCGATGGTCGCGGAGACCACCTGCCTCGGCGCGGCGTACGCGGCAGGGCTCGCCGTCGGATTCTGGTCCGACACCGAAGAGCTGCGCGCCAACTGGAAGCGGGCGGCGGAATGGACGCCCGACATGGAAGCGGCCGATCGCGACCGCGAGTACAAGAACTGGCTCAAGGCCGTCCAGCGGACCATGGGCTGGATCGAAGAGGAGAACTGAACCACATGAACACCCTGCAGAGCGTCCCCACCCTCGGGACGCACCCGGCTGCCGGCGGCAATCCCAGCCGTGCCGAGACCAGGGAGCTGCTCGCGGGAGCAACGTACGACCTGCTCGTGATCGGCGGCGGCATCCTCGGAACCTCGGTGGCCTGGCACGCCGCGCAGTCGGGACTGCGGGTGGCGATGGTGGACGCCGGCGACTTCGCCGGCGCCACCTCCTCCGCCTCCTCCAAGCTGGTGCACGGCGGGCTGCGCTATCTGCAGACCGGAGCGGTGAAGCTGGTGGCGGAGAACCACCACGAGCGGCGGGTGCTGGCCAAGGACGTGGCCCCGCACCTGGTCAACCCGCTCAAGTTCTATCTGCCCGTCTACAAGGGCGGGCCGCACGGTGCGGCGAAGCTGGGCGCCGGCGTCTTCGCCTACAGCGCGCTCTCCGCGTTCGGTGACGGCGTCGGGCGCCTGGTGTCGCCGTCCCGTGCGGCGGCGGACAATCCCGGGCTGCGCACGGAGAACCTGCGGGCGGTCGCGGTCTACGGCGACCACCAGATGAACGACTCCCGCATGGCCGTCATGACGGTGCGCGCCGCCGTCGACTCGGGTGCCGTGGTGCTCAACCACGCGGAGGTCACGGATCTGCGCCGCACCTGCGGCCGCGTCACCGGCGCCGAGCTGCGCGACCGCATCGACGGCAGCGAGTTCGGGGTCGACGCCCGGCTGGTCCTCAACGCGACCGGCCCGTGGGTGGACCACCTGCGCAGGCTGGAGGACAAGGGCGCCGCTCCCAGCGTCCGGCTCTCCAAGGGCGCGCACCTGGTGCTGCGCCGCAAGGCGCCCTGGCGGGCGGCGATGGCGACGCCGATCGACAAGTACCGCATCACCTTCGCGCTCCCGTGGGAGGACCAGCTGCTGCTGGGCACCACCGACGAGGTCTACGAGGGTGACCCGGGTGACGTCGCCGCCACCGAGGCCGACATCCAGCAGATCCTCGACGAGGCCGCCTTCTCGGTGCGGGGCGAGCACCTCTCCCGCGACCTGATCAGCTACGCCTTCGCGGGTCTGCGCGTGCTGCCGGGCGGCCCCGGCGGCGTGACGGCGGCGAAGCGGGAGACGGTCGTCAGCGAGGGCATCGGAGGGATGCTCTCGGTCGCCGGCGGCAAGTGGACGACGTACCGGCACATCGGACGCGCCGTGATGGACAAGCTGGCAAAGCTGCCCGGAGGTTCCATCGGGCAGGACATGGAACCGGTGCGGGAGCTGGTACGCCGCACTCCGCTTCCCGGCATCTCCAACCCGAACGCGGTCGCCCACCGGCTGCTGGTCGACCGCGAACGTGAACCGGGGCCGCGCATGGACCCGATGACGGCTCGTCATCTGGCCACCCACTACGGCTCGCTCTCCTTCGACATCGCACGGCGGGTCAACGAGGACCCGTCGCTGGGCGAGCGCATCCACCCGGACGGGCCGGAGATCTGGGCCCAGGTCGTGCACGCGCGGGACCGGGAATGGGCGGAGACCCTGGACGACGTGCTGCGGCGGCGCACCACCCTCACGATCCGCGGTCTGGACACCGAAGAGGTGCGTGAGCGCGTCGGGGAGCTGCTCGCGCAGCGCGGCAGCTGACCCTCCGGGACGGGGCGGCCACCGGGCCGCACGCGAGAGGGGGCGGAGCGCGCCCTCGTGCGGCCGTGACGGGACCGCACGGGGACGCACGCGGGCGGGTCACGCCGAGGGCGGGGCCCGCCCGCCGTACTTCCCCGGCCCCGGGCCCGGCCCCCGCTCGTCCCTTCCCGCCCGTCCCTTCCCGTTCTTCCCTTCCCGGCAGGTCAGCCCTCGGCGCCGCCGGGTCCGAGCCAGACCGCGGTGTCGGGTTCGAGCAGGCCGGTGTGCGGGAGGGGGCCCTCTCGGCCGGGAGCGCCCGCCGTGCCGTCGCTCGCGAGCAGCGGCACGGCGCCCTCCGGCAGCGGTACGGGCCGGCCCGAGAGGTTGACCCGGCACTCGAACAACCTGCCCCTGCGGAAGGCGAGTTCGCCCTCGGCCGCGTCCAGCCACTCCAGGCGGTCGCCACCCGGCCGGCCGCGGAAGCCGCGGCGCAGTTCCAGCGC
Organism: Streptomyces sp. WMMB 322; assembly: GCF_900090145.1. GTDB lineage: Bacteria > Actinomycetota > Actinomycetes > Streptomycetales > Streptomycetaceae > Streptomyces. The sequence continues at coordinate 67,774 of NZ_FMHI01000019.1, read as the reverse complement.
GGTGCGGTACAGCTCGAGGAAGGAGCCCTCCACGCCGCTCTGCGCCTCGGCCGAGTGGGCTCCCCACCCCTCGGGCTGCGGGAGCCAGCTGCCGCCGGGGCCGAAGCCGTAGGAGGGGCCCTCCTGGCACCACGGCAGCGGTACGCGGCAGCCGTCCCGGCCCTTCTGCGTGCGCCCGGTGCGTTCCCACATGGGGTCGCGCAGCGCTTCGGCGGGCAGGTCCGCGACCTCCGGCAGCCCCAGCTCCTCGCCCTGGTACAGGTATGCCGTGCCGGGCAGGGCCAGGGTGAGCAGGGCGGCCGCGCGGGCGCGGCGCCGGCCGAGTTCCACGTCGGCAGCGGGCGCGCGCCCGTCACGGGCCAGCCACTCGGCGAAGTCGGTGCCCTCCGGCAGGCCGTAACGGGTGGCGTGACGCACCACGTCGTGGTTGGAGAGGACCCAGGTCGGCAGAGTGCCGACGGAGCGTGCGCCCCGGAGGGACTCGTCGATGACGCTGCGGAAGGACTCCGCGTCCCAGGGGCAGCGCAGATGGAAGAAGTTGAAGGCCTGGTGGAGTTCGTCGGGGCGGGTGTAGAGCGGCAGCCGTGCGGCGCTGACGCCCGCTTCGGCGACGGCGATGCGGGGCGGCTCGTAGCTGTCGAGGATCTTCCGCCAGGAGCGGTAGACCTCGTGGACCTCGTCGCGGTCCCAGAAGGGGTGATCGTCGCCCTGCGGCGGGGAGTTCAGGGGGGCGGCGTCGTTGCCGAAGGTGTGGCGCAGAGGCGGTGCGAGGTCCTTGCGCAGGCCGTGCGCCACATCGACGCGGAAGCCGTCGACGCCGAGGTCCAGCCAGAAGCGCAGTGTGCGCTCGAAGTCCGCGGCGACCTCCGGGTTCTCCCAGTTCAGGTCGGGCTGTTCGGCGGCGAATATGTGCATGTACCACTGCCCGTCCGGGGTCCTGGTCCAGGCGGGGCCGCCGAACTTGGACTGCCAGTCCGCGGGCGGCTCACTGCCGTCGGGCCGGCTTCCGTCACGGAAGTGGAAGCGGTCGCGGGCGGGTGAACCGGGCGGGGACGCCAACGCCTCTGCGAACCACGGGTGTTGGTCGGAGCAGTGGTTCGGGACGATGTCGATGATGACCTTCAGGCCGTGCCCGTGGGCGCGCGAGAGGAGGTCACGGAAATCGTCGAGGGTTCCGTGCCGCGGGTCGACACCGCGGTAGTCGGAGACGTCGTAGCCTCCGTCCGCCCACGGCGAGGGGTAGAACGGCGTCAGCCAGACCGCGTCGACGCCGAGCTCCGCCAGGTGACCCAGCCGGTCGGCGGCACCGCGCAGGTCGCCCATTCCGTCGCCGTCGGAGTCCGCGAAGCTGGGCACGTAGATCTGGTAGACGACGGCGTCGCGCCACCAGTCGTCGGTCGTTGCGATGGGCTCTCGGAGCGTGCGGGCTGTCACGTTGTCCTCTCACGAAGCGGCGCAGTCGGCGGCCCGCCCGTCCGTCCGGATGCGGACCATGCCGACGGGCACTGTACGTACACCGCCGCCGTCCGCCCGAGGCGGCTGCCGCCTCCGGCCCCGTGAGGAATGCCGCGCAGGTCGAGGAGAGGGCCCGCGCAGCGGCGGGTTTCCGCTGATTCGGGGCGTACGGGTGCGGCCGGGGCTGCGGTCCGCGCGGGCTCACGCCGTAGGCTGGTTGCCGCACGGAACGGAACGGCAGCCGGGTGCGCGTCCACGCACACCACCCGGCCGGAAGGAGGCGCTGGGTGATCGAGCTCGAGGGAGTTCCCGAGCTGGTCGACCCGGTCATGGTGGCCGCGTTCGAAGGCTGGAACGACGCCGGCGACGCAGCCTCCACCGCGGTCGGGCACATGGAGCGGGAGTGGAAGGGCGAGGTCTTCGCGGCGCTGGACGCGGAGGACTACTACGACTTCCAGGTCAACCGGCCGCAGGTGTGGCTGGACGGCGGCTCGCGCAAGATCACATGGCCCACGACCCGGCTGGCCGTCGTACGCGTCGACGACGCGGGCGGCAAGGGAAGACCACGTGACCTGGTGCTGGTCCGCGGGATCGAGCCGAGCATGCGCTGGCGCTCCTTCTGCAACGAGATCCTGGGCTTCGCGCACGAGTTGGGCGTCGAGATGGTGGTGGTCCTGGGAGCGTTGCTGGGCGACACCCCGCACACCAGGCCCGTCCCGGTGACGGGCGTGACGTCCGATCCGGACCTGGCCCGCACCATGAACCTCGAGGAGTCGAGGTACGAAGGGCCGACGGGCATCGTCGGCATCCTCCAGGAGGCGTGCACCCACGCCGGTGTGCCGGCGGTGAGCCTGTGGGCGTCCGTGCCGCACTACGTCTCCCAGCCGCCCAACCCGAAGGCCACGCTGGCCCTGATCAACCGGCTCGAGGACCTGCTCGGTCTGAACGTGCCGCTGGGCGAACTCCAGGAGGACGCGCGGGCCTGGCAGCTGGGCGTGGACCAGCTCGCCGCCGAGGACAGCGAAGTGGCGGAGTACGTGCAGTCGCTGGAGGAGGCACGGGACACGGCCGAGCTGCCGGAGGCCTCCGGAGAGGCCATCGCGAAGGAGTTCGAGCGGTATCTGCGGCGGCGTGACGACGGCCCGGGGACCGGGCTGGGCGGCAGCGCCCGGGAATCCGGGGCGGGTTCGCCCCCCGCCTTCGGAGGCGAGTCCCCGAGGCGCGGTCCGGGCGGCGGACGCTCCCGCCCGGCAAAGCCCTCTGCCAAGGGCGGCGCCGCCGGGGGCCCGAAGGACGACGGCGAGGACGACAAGGCTCGGCGCGCAGAGCAGGGCGAGCGGGACGGGGAAGACCCGGATGCCGGGACCGGCAGGGAGGCCGGTACGGGCGAGGACGCACACGCGGACAAGGACGCACATCCGGACAAGGACCCGCGCACGGGCAAGGACGCACATACGGACGAGGACGCCGGGGGCGACGGTGGCGCGGGGTCCGGCAAGCCTGCGAAGCCTGCCAGGCGCACCCGCGGCGCCTCCACCCGCTCCGGCAGCACGGGCGGAGCCGGCAAGGGCGGTTCGAGCAGCACGAGCAGTACGAGCGGCAGGAGCGGCGGCACCAGCGCCGAAAAGGGCACCCGGAGCACCGGCCGGACCGGCCGCAGCCGCAAGCCCGCCGCAGACTCCTCCAGGAACGAGGACGAGGAGCGGAACGCCAAGAGCGACGGCGAAGGCGGCAACGCGAAGAAGGGGAAGCCGGAGTCGTCCGCCGACGGGGGCCGCGGCGAGAGCGGAGACGGCGGCGCGAGCGGCAAGGACGCCCCGAGCCGCAACGACGGCAAGGACCGCAGAAGCGGCGGCGAGAACAGCGACAAGAACAGCGGCAACAGCAAGGACACCGGCGAGGAGTGAGCGCCGGACTCACGGCAAGGGCCGCCCGCCGCTCATCCGGCAGGGCGGCCCTTGCGCGTGAAGGCCGGGGCGGAGGCGGCGGCACGGGCCGCTCGCTTCCGCCCCGCACTGTGGGGCGGCGCCTACAGCGCGACCCCCAGCAGCGCGTCGACCGCTCGCGAGACCATGCCGGGAGCACCCTCGTCCGTGCCGCCTCCGGCTTCCTGCGCAGCCGCCCAGCGGTCGACGGCGGCAAGCGCTGCCGGTGAGTCGAGATCGTCCGCGAGTGCGGCACGGATCTCCTCCAGGACGTCGTCGGCCGGCGGCCCGTCGGGCCGTGAGACGGCGGCCCGCCAGCGCGCGAGCCTCGCACGGGCCTCGTCGAGACCGGCCGTCGTGTACTCCCAGTCCGACCGGTAGTGGTGGGCGAGCAGCGTGAGGCGGATCGCGGCGGGGTCGACGCCCTCACGCCGCAGCTGTGAGACGAAGACCAGATTGCCCTTGGACTTCGACATCTTCTCGCCGTCCAGGCCGACCATCCCGGCGTGCACGTACGTCTGCGCGAAGGGGTGCTCGCCGGTGAGCGCCTGCGCGTGCGAGGCGCCCATCTCGTGGTGCGGGAAGGCCAGATCGGAGCCGCCGCCCTGCACGTCGAAGCCCATGCCCAGGTGCTCCAGGGCGATGGCCACACACTCGATGTGCCAGCCGGGGCGGCCCGGGCCGAGCGATGCGCCGTCCCAGTGCGGTTCGCCTTCGCGGGCGGCGCGCCACAGCATCGGGTCGAGCGGACTCTTCTTGCCGGGGCGTTCCGGGTCGCCGCCGCGCTCGGCGGACAGGTGCCGCATGGTCTGCGCGTCGAGGCGGGAGACCTCGCCGAAGTGGGTGTCCGCGTCGACGGAGAAGTAGATGTCCCCGTCCAGTTCGTACGCGGCCCCCTGCTCCCGCAGTTGCTCGACGAGCGGGACCACGCGCGGAATCGACTCGACCGCACCGACGAACTGACGCGGAGGCAGAATCCGCAGAGCCGTCATGTCCTCCCGGAAGAGCGAGGTCTCGCGCTCCGCGAGCGCCGCCCACTCCTCGCCGGTGGCCCGGGCCCGCTCCAGGAGCGGATCGTCGATGTCGGTGACGTTCTGGATGTAGTGAACCTGCCGCTTGTTGTCGAGCCACACGCGCTGCACCAGGTCGAAGGCGTTGTAAGTGGCAGCGTGCCCAAGATGGGTGGCGTCGTACGGGGTGATCCCGCAGACGTACAGGCGGGCGACGGGGCCGGGGACCAGAGTGGCGCGGCCGTCCCTCGCGGTGTCGTGGATCTCGAGGTCGCGACCCTCGCCAGGCAGGGCGGGGACCTCGGAAGCGGGCCAGGCATGCATTCCTTGAGCCTAACCCGACCAGGGATTCGCCGTTCGGACGGGACTGCCGCACCCGGTCTCTTGCCTGCGGAGACGGCCCGACAGGCACTCCTGACCGGTCACCGCCGTGCTGTCGTGCGTCAGACGGGAGGCCACGGGATCGCAGGCCAGTCGCCGCCGGGCAGCGGGTGGCGGCCGGAGCTGATCAGTCCGTCGATCCGCTTGCGCAGCGCCTCCACTTCGGCCGCGGTGATCAGTTCTGACAGGCGCCCGGCGAGCGGCGCGCTCTCCGCCACCGCCGTGGCGAGCGCGCGCAGCGCGGCCGTCGCCTCCGAAGTCAGCTCCTCCCCCGCCCAACCCCACAGCAGGGTGCGGAGCTTGTCGTCCACGTGGAAGGAGACGCCGTGGTCGATGGCGTACAGCGCACCGGTGGGGAGAGTCAGCAGATGGCCGCCCTTGCGGTCGCCGTTGTTGATGACGGCGTCGATGACGGCAAGGCGGCGCAGCCGGTCGTCGTCGGCGTGAACGAGCAGCGCGGGCCGGGCACTTCCGGTTTCGACGTACCCGACGGGCTTCCAGCCCTCCCCAGGCTCCTCGCCGTCCACGATGGCGAGCAGTTCCTCGCCGCCGTGGCCGCCGTCCGGGCCGGAGGTCTCGCCGGCCGGGCCGCTCGCGTCCGGCCGGCCGGTGCCGGCTGCGTCCACGGTGCCCGCGCCGGCTTCGGCGTCCCCGGCGTCATCCGCGTCGCCCCCGTCCTCCGCGGCTGCGCCGGCGGGTTCGCTGTCCGGCAACGGCCCCACCCAGGCCTGGCACATCCCCTCTCCGTACGGGCCCTCCCGCAGCACCGTCGCCGGGATCAGGTCCCATCCGGTGGCGCGGGAGATCTCGTACGCGGCCACCTCGCGCTGTGCGAGCGTGCCGTCGGGGAAGTCCCACAGCGGGCGTTCACCCGCGACCGGCTTGTAGACGCACGGCACCCGGCGTCCCTCGTGCTCGACCTCGCCGAAGAGGACCGCGTTGGACGCCTGCCGGATCTGCCCGAGCACCAAGAGCGTGCCGGACTCCAGGAGGGCGCGCGTCTCCTCGGCCGCGGGCGCGAGGGCCGCCGCGTCCGGCGGTGGGTGACCGCAGTCGGCTGCCTGGTTCATTCGCCGCGCCGGTACCCGTTCTGACGCGGGCACACATGGCCCTCCGGGTCGAGGGGGAGGCTGCACAGCGGGCACGGCGGCCGGCCGGCGTTGACGACCTCGAGCGCTCGCTTGGCGAACGACCGGGCCATGGTGCCCTCCAGTCGTACGCGCAGCATGGGCGGCCCGTTCTCGTCGTCCTGGAGCAGTCGTTCCTCGGCGTCTGCGAGGTCCTCGTCGGAGTCCGCCTCCAACTCGACGACGGCCTGTGCCTCGACGACCATCCGTTCGCCGTCGCCGTCCCATGCGAGCGCCATGGTGCCGACGCGGAACTCTTCCTCGACGGGGGTCTCCAGGGGCTCCGTGTCGTCGAGTTCGGAGGGCGCGACGGCCGGCACGGGTGCGTTGCCGCCGGAGCGCCGCACCACCTCGTCCAGCAGTTCGTCGATCCGCTCGGCCAGCGCCTCGACCTGCGCCTTCTCCAGAGCGACACTGGTGGTCCGGCCCGAGGCCGACGCCTGGAGATAGAAGGTGCGCCGCCCTGGCAGCCCGACGGTACCGGCGATGAATCGGTCCGGCGGGTCGTAGAGGAACACCTGACGGGACACGTCCTGCTCCGTTGTCGTCGACGTCTATTCGGTCTACGGCACCCTACTGCCCGTGCCGATCTTCCTGCTCAGGCTCCGCCCCCGACGGTGGCATCGCTGCTGTGGCCGGGTGCCGCCTCCTGCACACCCGCACGGCCCGCCGGTCCTTCTTCCCCGCCGGCACCGCCTGCCCCGTCTGCCCCGTCCGCCTCTTCGGACGGCGGCTCCGGCGGTACGAGGGTGCCGAGTTCGCCGGTCTCGCCCAGCCGCAGCAGAAAGGGCCGCAGCGGCGTGTAGCGGATGACCGTGAGCGAGCACGGCCCGACGGCGATGCGCTGGAAGAGGTCCAGATGCATCCCGAGGGCGTCCGCCACGACCGACTTGATGATGTCCCCGTGGGAGCACATCGCGTACAGCGCGTCCGCCCCGTGCTCGGCCTCGATGCGCACGTTCCACTCGCGTACGGCCTCCACGGCACGCGCCTGCATGCCCCGCATCGACTCGCCGCCGGGAAAGGCCGCCGCCGAGGGATGCTGCTGCACCGTCGTCATCAGCGGCTCCTCGGAGAGCTCGGCCAGTTTGCGGCCGCTCCACTCTCCGTAGTCGCACTCGGAGATGCGCTCCTCCATGTGCACCGGGAGGTCCGGCAGTGCCTCGGCCAGGGGTTCGACGGTCTCGCGGCACCGGAGCAGGGGAGAGCTGACGACGGCCGCCAGCGGCAGGGCGTCCAGCCGCCCGGGAAGCTCTCCGGCCTGGGCCCGGCCGTGCTCGTCGAGGGCCACTCCCGGGGTGCGGCCCGCGAGCAGTCCCGAGGTGTTGGCGGTGGAACGGCCGTGCCGTACGAGGATGAGCGTGGGCATGCCTGCCAGCGTAGGTGAGCGTTCCACGGAGCCGGGCGGTGGTTGCATCGGCGGCTTCGGGGCACAATGACCAGTCGTGATCGTGGACTGCGCCATCTACCGGGACGGGCGCCGCATGGAGCGGCCGTCCGACTATTCCGACGCCCTCGACGAGGCCAGGACGAGTGGCGACGCCTTCCTGTGGATAGGCCTGCACGAGCCGACCGAGTCCGAATTCGACCTCGTCAGCAGCCAGTTCGGACTGCACCCGCTCGCCGTCGAGGACGCGCTCCACGCGCACCAGCGCCCCAAGCTCGAGGTCTACGCGGACTCACTGTTCCTGGTTCTGAAGCCCGTCCGCTACGACCAGTCCACCGCCACCCTCTCCACCGGCGAACTCATGCTGTTCGTCGGCGACTCGTTCGTGGTTTCGGTACGTCACGGGGAGACCAATCCGCTCGGTGCGGTGCGCGAGCGGCTGGAGCGCGAACCGGAGGTTCTCAAGCACGGTCCGACCGCCGTGATGTACGCGGTCAGCGACGCCATCGTGGACCAGTACGTCGAGGTGGGGGCCGATCTCCAGGTCAGCCTCGACGGGCTGGAGGAGGAGGTCTTCGCTCCGGAGGCTCAGGCGGCCAGGGACACCGCCGGCCGCATCTACACCTTCAAACGGCAGGTCCTGGGCTTCCGCCGGGCCACCGGTCCGCTCGCCGAACCTCTGGAGCGGCTGATGCGTCCCGGCGTCCCGTTCGTCCACGACGACTCGCGGCCCTTCTTCCGGGACGTGAGCGACCATCTGACCCGCGTCAACGAGCAGGTGGACGGCCTCGACCGGCTGCTGTCGGACATACTCAACGCGAACCTGGCGCAGATGTCCGTCCGGCAGAACGACAACATGCGGAAGATCTCTGCCTGGGCTGCCATGTTCGCCGTTCCGACAGCCATCGCCGGGATCTACGGGATGAACTTCGAGCACATGCCCGAGCTGAGCCATCCCTGGGCCTACCCGGTCGTGCTGGTGGTGATCCTGTCCGCATGTCTGCTGCTCTACCGCGTCTTCAAGCGCCGCGGCTGGATGTGAGGACCGGGGGCGTCTCGTGCTCCGCAAGGACGGCACCGGCCCTCACACGGGAGGAAACGCCCGCGTAACCCTTGCGCCCGCGGCGCGTTGAGCTGCGTAGCGGCCGTGGCGGGGAAGACCCCCGAGCCCCCTCCACGGCCGTCGGCATGCCCGCAGGGCGACGCTACGAGGCCGCTGCTAAGCCACTCCCGCCCGCTCCAGCGCCTCGACTCCCGCCCGCAGCCCCGCGATGCGCTCCTCCAGTGCGAAACCGGCGGGAGCGAGGGAGAGCGTGGTCACTCCGGCCTCGGCGTAGGCGCGCATCCGGTCGGCGATGCGGTCGACGGGGCCCACGAGGGTGGTGGAGTCGATCAGTTCGTGCGGGACCGCCGCTGCCGCCGCGTCCTTCTCGCCCGCCAGGTACTTGTCCTGGATCTCGGCGGCCTCCTTCTCGTATCCCATCCGCTGTGCGAGCCGGTTGTAGAAGTTCTGCTTGCGGCTGCCCATCCCGCCGACGTAGAGCGCCGTGTACGGGCGGAACTGGTCGGCCAGCGCGCGGACGTCTTCCCCCACGGCCATCGGGACGGTCGGGCAGACGTCGAAGTCCCCGAGCCCCCCGCTCCCGCCGGTGCCCTTGCCGGCCTTCTCCCGTCCGGCCCGCAGGTACTGCAGAGTGGTCTCCTCGGCGTGCTCGGGCGAGTAGAAGATCAGCAGCGCGCCGTCGGCGATCTCGCCCGTCTGCTCGAGGTTCTTGGGGCCGATCGCCGCGATGTAGAGCGGGATCTCCTCGCGCACCGGGTGCACGGTGAGCTTGATGGGCTTACCCGGCCCGTCGGGCAGCGGAAGGGTCCAGTGCCGCCCCTGGTGGCTGAGTCGCTCGCGGGACATGGCCTTGCGGATGATCTCCACGTACTCACGGGTGCGGGAGAGCGGCTTGTCGAACTTCACGCCGTACCAGCCCTCGGAGACCTGCGGCCCGGAGACGCCCAGGCCCAGCCGGAAGCGCCCGCCGGAGAGCGAGTCGAGGGTGGCCGCCGTCATGGCGGTCATCGCGGGCGTACGGGCGGGGATCTGGAAGATGCCGGAGCCGACGTCGATGCGTTCGGTCTGGGCTGCCACCCATGACAGGACGGTGGGAGCGTCCGAGCCGTAGGCCTCGGCGGCCCAGCACACGGAGTAGCCAAGGCGGTCCGCCTCCTGCGCGACGGCGAGGTTGTCCGCGTCCATCCCCGCACCCCAGTAGCCGAGGTTGATACCGAGCCGCATGCGGGCCCCCTTACTGATCAGTAACGTCACTGTCCCGGGGACTCTAGCGCGAGCCCGCAAGTAACCTCAACGCCCATGGAGGCAAGGCACCTCGGCCGTACCGGCCTGCGCGTATCCCGCATCGGCCTCGGCACCCTCACCTGGGCCCGGGACACCGGCGAGAGGGACGCGGCAGATCAGCTCAAGACGTTCTGGGAAGCCGGCGGCACTCTGGTCGACACGGCCGACGTCTACGCGGACGGCGGCGCCGAATATCTCCTGGGCAGGCTGCTGGAAGGGCTCGTGCCGCGGCGCGAGATGGTGATCGCCACCAAGGCCGGAAGCGTTCCCGACCCCTACCGCCGCTTCGACTGCTCACGCGGGCATCTGCTCGCCGCCCTCGACGCCTCCCTGGAGAGGCTGCGCACCGACTACGTCGACCTGTGGCAGGTGCACGCCTTCGATCCGGCGACGCCGCTCGACGAAACGCTCCAGGCCCTGGACATCGCGGTCAGCACGGGCCGCGCCCGCTACGTGGGCATCTCCAACTTCAGCGGATGGCAGCTCGCCAAGGCCGCCACCTGGCAGCTCGCGGTTCCCGGCGCGCGTGCCCGGCTGGCGAGCACGCAGATGGAGTACTCACTGCTCCAGCGTGGCGTGGAGCGTGAACTGCTGCCCGCCGCACTCGACTTGGGCCTCGGCCTGCTGCCCTCCTCACCGCTGGGGAGGGGCGTGCTCACAGGCAAGTACCGCCGCACCGAGCCGCCGGAGGACTCCCGCGGAGCCTCCGAGCATCTGGCGCCGTTCGTCGCCCCGTACCTCGACGAGACCGCAGGGCTGATCGTCGACGCCGTCACCACCGCTGCGGACGGCCTGGCCGTCTCACCCCTGCAGGTCGCCCTGGCCTGGGTACGGGACCGTCCGGGCGTCACGGCGCCGGTCGTCGGGGCGCGCACGGCCGCGCAGCTCACGGAGGCGCTGTCAGTGGAGGCCCTTACTCTTCCTGACGAGATCTGCCGCGCGCTGGACGATGTCTCGGCGCCGGTGCACCGCTACCCCGACCAGGACTGGAGCGAGCTGTGACGGACGACAAGGCAGCCGAACTCCTCGCTGCGGTAAGGGCGGTGGAGAGCGGCGAGCGCTCCGCCGCGTCCTTCTTCACCGAGCCCGGGAAGCCGCAGGCCGCCCCACGCCCGGAACCATCCGCCGCCCCGCGGCCGGCGCCTGCGGACGTCGCCGCCCGTCGCGGCCCCGCAGCCGTCCCCGACGGGCTGCGCGAGGTGCTTGCAGAGGGCGGCGCACCCGAGGCGCTGGCTCCCCGCGTCGCCGAAGTCCTCGGCGACCGGTCAGGCGACCTGCTGCGCTCCGACCCGTGGCAGCTGCTCGCCGTTCCGGGCGTGCGGCCCGAACAGGCGGACGGCTTCGCCCGCGCACTGCTGGGCGAGGCGGGCGGTCCCGGTGACGAACGGCGCACCCGGGCGCTCGTGTTGTGGCTGCTGGAGCGCGCGGCGCTGGCGGGGCACACGGCCCTGGAACCCGCGGCCCTCGCAAAGGGCCTCTCCGGATACGCGGTTCCGGAGCCCGACGAGGCGGTGCGGTCGGCCGTCGACGCGGGAGCGGTCCTCGTCTTCGAGGACGCGTTGGACACCATGCCCCAGGGGGCGCTTCCGGCCGCCGGCCAGGACGAGCAGGAAGCAGGGGAGGCCCGTCCCGTGCGGATTCTGCTGGGCCTGGACCACTGTGCGCTGGCGGAGGAGAGCCTCGCGGACGGGCTGGGGCGAGTGATCAGTACCGCGGCCCGGCCCGGCGCGCCGGGTGAGAGGGGCCCCGATGAGTGGGAGAGCGCCGCTGCCGGTGCTCCCTCGGCGTCCGCGGCGGAGCTGATCCGTGCGGTGGCCGGACACGCCCTGGTCGTCCACACCGGCGGCGAGGCGGCCCGCGCCGAACCGGCCGCACTGCTCACCGCCGCCGGTCAGTTGGGGCTCCGTGCCTGCGCCGCTGCGCACACCGCCGGCGGACGCGAGCGCCTCGCACGCCTCATGCCGGACCCGGACCGTGCGGAGAGCGCCGCGAGCGAGCGGCCACGCCACCCGGTCGTCACCGTCGCCGGGCTGCTCGACGGCCGCGAGGGACCCGGCCGGGACGGGGAGGGTGCCTGGGCGCTCGATCTCCTGATCGTCTGCGACGCCCCCCAGCTCGACGCGGAGACCGCCGCGGCCCTCGTGGAGTCCCTGCCGGACGGGGCCAGGCTGGTTCTGAGCGGCGATCCGAACGTGCTCGGCTCCTCCGGGCCGGGCCAGGTCTTCGCCGACGTCCTCGCCTCCGGCTCCTGTCCGCACATCGCGTCGCGCACGCCGGACCCGGGCCCCGTCGGCGAGCTCGTCTCGGGCATCAGCATCGGCGAGCTGAACCAGGTCGACGCCCCCGGCAAGGAGGTCGTCATCGTCCCGGTGCGGGATGCGGGTGAGGCAGTGCACCGCACCGTCCAGCTGGTCGCCGACTCCGTACCCAGGGCGATCGGTGTCCCCTCCGGCGACACCCAGGTGATCACCACCGGCCACGGCGGAGCGGCGGGGACCCGGGCGCTGAACGCCGCTCTCAAGGAGCGGCTCCATCCCGGCCCCGGGCGCTTCGACGGCTTCGACCCGGGTGACCGTGTCGTCCACACCCCCTCACGTGGCCGTGCGACGCCGGCAGTGGTCGTCTCCGGAGAGGAGGAGGGGCTGCGGCTGGAGCACCTGTCCACGGGGGAGCGCGTCGTCGTCGCGCGTGACCGCGTCGCAGACGAGGTCCGGCACGGCTGGGCGGTCACGGCCCATCAGGCGGTGGGGATGAACTGGCCAGCCGTGGTGGCGGTACTGCCGGGCGACGCGGCCGGCGACCTCACCCGCGAGTGGGTCTACACCGCCTTCGGGAGGGCTGAGAGGCATCTGTCCGTCGTCCACGGCGTGGAGGACGCGCTCCCGAAGGCCGTCGCCTCGGTGACGGCCCCGGCTCGCACCACGCGGCTGCGGGCCCTGCTCACACAGTCCGCCCGCGCGGCGGAAGCCGCCCGGACCGCCCAGGCGGGACGGGGCGCGGCCGGCATGCAGGACGATCAGCCGCAGGTCGGCCCGGCGTAGCGCGGACTCCCCCAGCACGAGCAGGCGCTGCGGGAGCGGCGGCGTTCCGCGTGCCGCGGCGCCGCCCGCCCCGTCACTCTTCGTCGTCCAGCTCGATGTCGGCCTCGTCGAAGACGGAGCTGACGTCGAAGCGGCAGATCACCCTTTCGGGGTCGGCCTGCTCGAACGGCGCGGTCAGCCACTCCCCCGGCTCGGCCGGTTCCTCTGCCGCGGCCACCCACAGCGTCGAGTCGCCTTCTTCGAGACCGAATTCCTTGTGCCGTGTGGCGATCTCGTCGGCCTCGTACTCCCCGAAGAGGACGCCGAGCGCGGCGGGCACGCTGCTGCCCGCCGACGTTGCGGCGGCGGTGTCCTCGTCCGCCGAATCCGGGTCGAGGTCGGTGACGCGCTGAGCCTGCGAGAGCAGCCGCTGCGGATGGACGACGGTGTAGTCGCGCCGGATCAGGACGCTCAGCGCGCTGGGGACCTCGGGCCCCTTGTAGGCGGGCATCGAGTCACCCCCGGGGATCTCGAATGGAGTGACCTCGTCATAGGTTTCGTAGAGCAGCTCGTCGTAGGCCTCGCCCGCGGCGGCAAGTTCGTCGAAGGCGGAGTAGACGGCGCCGTCGGAATCGCCGTCCCCGGCGTCTTTCCCAGCGCCCTCCGCCCTTCGCTCGACCGCTTCGAGGTGCCGGTCCAGCGCGGCTTTCACCGCTTCGGCGGCGGCGCGTACGTCGGCAGCGGTGGGCTGCTCAGCATCAGACATAGTGCAGACGCTATCCGGATCGGTCCTCTGCCCGCACAATAGATGAGATGCCGGAATACGAATTTCGCGATGTGTACGTTCCTCGCGGGGTGTCCCGCAAGGCCGCGACCCGACTTCTGACCGACCATGCCGAGTACGGGCACTGGGAGTTGGCCCGTACACGGCTCTATCCCGACGGCAGCCGCAGGGTTCGGCTGCGCCGCCGGATCATCCGCCAGCTGCACGCGACCTGGTGAGCCTCCTGGCCGGAGGAGGCGACGGGACAAGGCAGCGGAGCGGGCCCCACCCGTGTGGTGCCCGCTCCGCTGTCTTTCAGGCTGTCTCTACTCAGCGCTGCGCGAGCCGCGCGGCACGACGGTAGAGGACGAAGCCGCCGACCAGCAGGCCCGCGCTGAGCGGCACGCCGATACCGATCATCTCGCCGGCGCCGGTTTGCGCCAGCTCGCTCATCGGCTCGGACTGGGTCCGCACGTCCGAGGTCGGAGTGTCGTCGCCGGAGCCCCCGGGGTTGTCGGGACCGGGGTTGTCCGGGCCGGGGTTGTCCGGGCCCGGGTTGTCGGGACCGGGGTTGTCCGGCCCCGGGTCGTCCGGGCCCGGGTTGTCGGGCCCGTCGTCGCCGGGCGGCGTCGTCTCGGCGCCGCCGCCGCAGTCGGCCGATGCGGGACTGCCCTCGCCGACCGCGTTGATGCCGTTGCCGCACACGTTGACCGGGACGTCGATCGGCGCCTGGATGTTGTTGCCGGAGCCGATGCCCTCCGAGTTCCCGGAGCTGCCGCTGACGCTGGTCGACCCGCCGCCGCCGCAGCTGGTGCCGGACGCCGAATTGAGAGCCCCGAGGACGGTCACGGTGTTCCCGCACACGTTGATCGGGGCGCTGATGGGCGCCTGGACGTTGTTGCCCGAAAGCACTCCGCCCGAGTTCCCGGCGGTTCCCTGAACCGCCGAGTCCGCGAACGCAGTTCCTCCCGAGAACGTGGCGAGCACGCCGCCCGCCGCGGCTACGGTGATCAGGCCTTTTCTTGTGACCTGTCGCATGGTTCTGATTCCCCTGCCTTGCTATCTGCCAGTGGTGTTACAAGGGCACACAAGGGGGGATTGGATTCGTGGATTCCGCGTATCCGCCCCCCGGAAAGCCCAGCCGGCACCGCGGCCGCCGAACGGCGCGCCCGGCCGGCCGGACTTCGCTTCCTCATGCGTTGAGGGATGACCTCAGTTGCCGGTGCAGGCGCTGCCGGCGGCCGGGTTCATCCACCCGAGCACGGATACCGTGTTGCCGCAGACGTTCGCGGAGACATCGACCGGGGCCTGGATGTTGTTGCCGGAGACCAGGCCGGATGAACTCCCGGTCGTCCCCTGCAAGCCCTGGTCGGCAGCGGCGATGCCCGCACCCGCGAACATCAGACCACCGGCGGCAGCCGCGACAGCGGCGACCTTCTTGATCATGAATTCCTCCTCGTTGGCGTGCAGTTCAAACCTCGAACCGCATCACCTGTAACGAAGATGGAGGAATCGGGGTACGAGCCGACGCGGGCATTCACCCTTTCCGGGTGCTTGCGCACAAGAGCTCGAATCCACGGCAGCGGGCGGGAGAGCGCGGAGTGCAGCAGAGCGAACCGCCTTCTCCCCCGCCCGTACGGACGGTTCAGCTCAGCACTGGTCGAGGAAGCGGTCCAGCACGCGGACACCGAACTTCAGACCGTCGACCGGCACCCGCTCGTCGACGCCGTGGAACATTCCCGCGAAGTCGAGCTCCGGCGGGAGCTTCAGCGGAGCGAACCCGAAGCACCGGATACCCAGGTCGTCGAAGGACTTGGCGTCCGTGCCGCCGGAGAGCATGTACGGCACCGCCCGCGCGGCCGGGTCCTCGGCCTTCAGGGAGGCCTGCATCGCGTCCACCAGCGCACCGTCGAAGCTCGTCTCCAGCGCCTTGTCGGCGTGGACGTCCTCGCGCTGCACGCGCGGCCCGAGGACCCGGTCCAGATCGGCGAGGAACTCCTCCTCGTGTCCCGGCAGGAAGCGGCCGTCGACATGCGCGGTGGCCTGACCCGGGATGACGTTGACCTTGTAGCCCGCGCCGAGCTGGGTGGGTGCCGCGGTGTTCTGCAGGGTGGCGCCGATGATCTTCGCGATGCCGCCGAGCTTGGCGAGCGTCTCCTCCATGTCCTCGGGGTCGAGTTCGGTGCCGAGCGCGTCGGAGAGCTCGTCCAGGAAGGAACGCACGGTCTTGGTGACGCGGACGGGGAACTTGTGCCGTCCCAACCGGCCCACGGCTTCGCACAGTTCGGTGATGGCGTTGTCGTTGTTGGTCATCGACCCGTGCCCGGCGGTGCCGTCGACCGTGAGCCGCATCCAGTGCATGCCCTTCTGGGCCGTCTCCACCAGATACAGGCGCAGGTCCTCGTTGACCGTGAACGAGAAGCCGCCGACCTCACCGATGGCCTCGGTCACCCCCTCGAAGAGGTCCCGGTGGTTGTCGACCAGGTGCCGGGCCCCGTAGAGGCCGCCGGCCTCCTCGTCGGCGAGGAACGCCAGCACCACGTCGCGCGGAGGCCTGCGGCCGGCGCGCAGCCGGTCCCGTACGACGGCGAGGGTCATCGCGTCCATGTCCTTCATGTCGACGGCGCCGCGCCCCCACACGCAGCCGTCGGCGATCTCCCCCGAGAAGGGATCGTGCGTCCAGTCCTCCGCGTTGGCGGGCACGACGTCCGTGTGTCCGTGGATGAGCAGCGCGGGGCGGGAGGAGTCCTCCCCGGCGATGCGGGCGACGGTGGAGGCCCGGCCGGGCCGGGACTCGAAGATCTCCGGTTCCAGGCCGACCTCGGCCAGTTTCTCCGCGACGTACTCCGCGGCGGCCCGCTCCCCCGGGCCCTCGTTGCCGCCGTAATTGCTGGTGTCGATCCTGATGAGGTCACGGCAGAGTTCGACGACCTCACTCTCGGCGCTCGCTCCGCCACCGGCCGGTGCAGGGGTCGACTGGTTCACGCTGCCTCCTCGTATCGCCGCGGGGTCCGCCCCCATACTCCCGCTTACGGTGCGCCTTCCCAAGGGCGGGGAGCGGGAGCCGGGGGTGATCGGTGCCGCGGGATCCAGTGTTAAAGTTGGCTCTGGCCGCACGCCCATGGCGGGCGGCGCACCTTGTCGGGGTGGCGGAATGGCAGACGCGCTAGCTTGAGGTGCTAGTGCCCTTTACAGGGCGTGGGGGTTCAAGTCCCCCTCCCGACACCAACTGGAGCCCCTGTCGATCAGGGGCTTTCTCCTTGTCTCCGTATCGCGTGGCCAACCACGTGCCCAGCAGGGCTGATCTTGCTCGGCCCGGCTGGAAACCTGGTCCCCGGCGCTGGAAGCAGCCATCGTCGTGGCGCCCTCTTTGCGGCGCCTGCGGCGACGGCCCGTGCGGAGCGGGCGAGGCTTCATCGCTGCCCAGACGCCGGAAAGCCCGTGATCGCCCCCGCCCCTCGGCCATCTGCTCACGCCTCGTGGCCGCAACGGGGAGACCGGGCACGGCCGAACGCGATGACACAGCAAGTACCCGCAGCTGTTGCATTGTTGATTCGGCGTCAGAGGCTGACGGCACGAGGAGCCGTCTCGCAAGTTCCTCGAAGAGCGGGCCCGGGGCGCCGGGCGGCCGTCGACCTCCGTCGACGGGGCGCAGCCGGCCGGCCGTGCCGCAGTAGAGCATCTCCTCCTGCGGACCGGTCCTGGCTCGTGCCGACACGAATCCTTCCGGTGTTCGCCGGCGTCCTCACCCAGCACAAGGGCCTCGCCCATTTCGCGTCCATGCCCGCTCCGGGCACCGAGGAAGGCGGTCTGCGTGCCATGCTGACGGGCCACCTGCGGGCCGAGCGCAACTGGGCCGCATCTCGGCGGAGGCCAGGGCGGACGCCGCCG
Source organism: Streptomyces sp. WMMB 322 (assembly GCF_900090145.1). Classification (GTDB taxonomy): domain Bacteria; phylum Actinomycetota; class Actinomycetes; order Streptomycetales; family Streptomycetaceae; genus Streptomyces. Next base: position 50,468 of record NZ_FMHI01000019.1, on the reverse strand, counting down.
CAACCATGATCATGGGTGGTTGCCACGAACTCATCCTCCCGCGCTTCTTCCACCCCGGCGCCACCGCTTCGGAACCCCTCGTCATCCCCCCGGACTTCGTCGACGACCTGGTCTCGACGGTGATGCACGGGATCGCGCCCGCCAACTGACCGTTCGTGAAGCGGTGCGGCAGTGGAACGCTGCGAGGCAACAGTGCCTGGGCCGGAACAGGCCGCCGGCCGCGCGTTCGGGAACAGCTCCCTCCGCTGGGGCAGGAGCTCCCGGCGCACGGGGCTATCTCCCTGTGAATCAACTTTGGGGCGGGGGAAACGCGGCCGCGGGGAGCATGGCCCGCTCATCCCTCGCCGGCGGCGGGTTCAGCGGGTGCCGTATGGCAGCAGCGCCATCTCGCGGGCGTTCTTGATCGCCCGTGCCAGCTGCCGCTGTTGCTGGGCGGACACGCGCGTGACGCGGCGGCTGCGGATCTTGCCCCTGTCGGAGATGAACTTCCGCAGGAGATCGGTGTCCTTGTAGTCGATGTAGGTGATGCCGGCCCGGTCCAGGGGATTCCGGCGGGGCCTGGCGGACTTGCGGGAGGCGTCGGGACGTGGCATGGGGTCTCCAAGGGTGTGCGGCGGTACGGGCGCCGGGCGGGTGCGGCGGCGTCAGGTCGCGCGGTCGAGAAGCGGGGCGAAGCCGGACGGCAACTGCCGCCATGCGTCAGGGCCTTGGGCGTACTCGGCGTCGGTCAGCAAGCAGGATTCGAGGAGTTCCTCGATGCCGTCGCGGTCGAGGCCCGGTGAGGTGAAGACCAGGTGCTGGCACCGGTCGCCGTGTTCGGGATGCCAGTCAAGTGCAGCGGCGGCTCTGCGCTCAGGCATGACCGACTCCCAAGCGGCGTCGGGGAGGGCGGCCAGCCAGGGACCGGCGCTCTCCACGCTGAGTGCGCCGCCGGCAGCGTCCCATGCCAGCAGGGTGTCGGGGCGGTCGGCGAGCCAGAAGCGTCCCCGGCTGCGGGCCGCGACACATGTCAGGTCCTCCAGCGCCCGGTAGAGCCGTTCCGGGTGGAACGGACGGTCGCGGTGCCAGACGCAGGTGCTCACTCCGCACTCGTCCGCTTCCTGCGGAAGCAGCGCGCAGGCGGCGTCCTGCGCTGCGGCCGCCGCCCGTACGTCGAAGCCGGCGAAGGCCGCGGCTGCCAGCTCGCCGGAAGCCGCGTGAACACGGTGCGCCGTGGGGTGCAGCTGATTCAGCAGCGCGGCGTCCTGCTCGTCCGCGTCCTCGCTGTCGACCAGGGCGAGGACGGAGGCGTACTCCAGCTGCCGGGCGAAGGTGTCGGCCACGGTCCGCTGGTCGGTGGGAGCCGCCGCGAGGCCGGCGTCGGCCAGGTCGTCGCCGTTGCCGAGGCAGGGCAGGACCAGAGCCGGGTCGACTGCTGTGAACACACCGGTGAGGACGGTCTCTTGGCCGTGCGCGGCAACGACTTCGGCCATCGCCCGGGGCTCCACCGAGTCCCACAGTTCCACGACGGCGAGCCGGGTCATGCAGTCCGCGGCCAGCTTCTCCAGTTCGGGGATCAGGTCCTCGCGCAGGGCGCAGCACGCGCAGCCGTTGACCAACGGTGTGTCTGCCGCGCCGAGTTCGCCGGACGCACTGCGTATGGTGCGCCGCACCGTTCCCCGCGGGGCCGTCGAGTGATCGTGGTGCAGCGCGACGCTGCCGGGCACGGACCGCAGCAGACGCTGCACGACCCCGGTCCGCGCCTCGGAGTGCAGCCCGCACACGACGACGACGGGAAGCTTCGACTGCCTGTCCATCAGCGGGCCTCACGGCGGCCGTAGCGGCGCTCGAAGCGCTCGACCCGCCCGGCTGTGTCCAGGACGCGGGCCGTGCCGGTGTAGAAGGGGTGGCTCCTGGAGGAGATCTCGACGTCGATGACGGGGTAGCTGTTGCCGTCCTCCCAGTCGGTCGTCGTGTCGCTGGTGGCGGTCGAGCGGGTCAGGAAGGCGAATCCCGCGGCCTTGTCCCGGAAGACGACGGGGCCGTAGGCGGGGTGGATGCCGTGCTTCATTGCGGTCTCCTGTGCATGGGGTCTCAGCTGGGCGGGATCTCAGCGGGTTTCGCGGAAGTCGACATGACGGCGGGCCACGGGGTCGTACTTGCGCAGGGTCAGTCGGTCGGGGTCGTTCCGGCGGTTCTTGCGGGTCACGTAGGTGTAGCCGGTGCCGGCTGTGGAGCGGAGCTTCACGATCGGTCGGAGTTCGTTGCGAGCCATGACTGGTACTATATGAAAATGGTTCCCATTAACAAAACGCTCCGCGCACTCCGAGAGGCAGGTCACTCGTGTCCGCCCGCTGCCAACTGACAGGCGCCGAGCCTCGCTTCGGCAACACCGTGTCCCACTCACACCGCCGCTCCCGGCGGCGCTTCGACCCCAACGTCCAGCGCAAGCGCTACTGGCTGCCGAGCGAAGGCCGCCATGTGCGGCTCACCCTCAGCACGAAGGGGATCAAGACGGTCGACGCAATCGGCATCGAGACGGCAGTCGCCCGAATCCGCGCCCGAGGAGGAAAGGTCTGATGGCGAAGAAGAGCAAGATCGCCAAGAACGAGAAGCGGAAGGCCGTTGTGCAGCGGTACGCGGCCCGCCGGGCCGAGCTGAAGGACATCCTCCGCCGTCCGGCCTCCACGGAGGCTGAAAGAGACGCCGCCCTGCGTGATTTGCGCCGCCAGCCCCGCGACGCCAGTGCCACGCGGGTTCGCAACCGCGACGCCGTCGACGGACGCCCGCGCGGGCATCTGCGGAAGTTCGGGCTCTCGCGCGTCCGCGTCCGGCAGCTCGCGCACAACGGACACCTCCCGGGAGTGACCAAGTCCTCCTGGTGACGCCCGGCTCGGTGGGCATCCGACCGCCGGCTGCCGGCAGCGCGACCGGCAGCGGAACACACCGGAACAGCCCCCGTCGATGAGCCCGTGCGCTGCCGCAATCCGCCCAGCCGGCCCGAACACCCGAGGAGCACCTTCATGGCTGTCCCCAAGCGGAAGATGTCCCGCAGCAACACCCGTCACCGGCGCGCTCAGTGGAAGGCTTCCACGCCTCAGCTCGTGCCGGTCACCGTCCACGGGGCCGTCCGTCTCGTGCCGCAGCGGCTCGCCAAGGCGTACGCGCGCGGAATCCTGCGTCCCGAGGGCTGAGACCGGCGGTCCCCGTTCGTGGAGGAGCCGGAAGCCGGCTCCTCCACGAACGAAGACAAGACCCGCCGGGCAGCCGGGAATTCGCCCGTACGGCGGGGCGTCACCCCGCCAAGGGTCAGTGCTGCGCCAGTCCCGCCCTCGTCAGCGTCGAGACCGCACGCCCCGCCCGGCGTGCCCGGTACAGCGAGAAGAGCGCCGCGGCGCAGGCGAACAGGGCGAGCGGGGGCTGGACCATCAGCAGCGCACCGCCGACGACCACGCCCGCGGCACCGAGAACCTGCCACTGCCGGGCCGAGGTGCGGTACCCCTCCAGGGAACGCTCCACCTCGGCGCGGTCGGGGCCGGGCCCGGACGGGGCGGCCGCCCGGCTCGCAGGGGCGCCCGTCGCGGCCGACCGCGCCCTTCCTTCGTGCACTCCCAGCCAGAAGTTCACGGCCGCGGCCGTGGCGAACACCGCGGCCCACACCGGGGCGTCCTGGGACGCCCTGACAGCCGCGAGCCCCACGAAGCCGAGAGCGAGCACCACGTAGCGCCATTTCAGGTGCCGGTTCATCAGATGACCTCCACGTACGCGAGCATCGCCACGACGCCGCACACCGTGAGGAAGGCCGACCCGAGCGCCACCAGCATGCGCACCAGGGCGCTCATCCGGTACTCCGCGGGCAGGTTGACCTTGTCGACGTAGAGGAGCCCCGCGCCGTAGATGCCGCAAGCGAAGACACCGCCCACGATCGACGCGGGTGTGATCAGCGCCAGGAAGCTCGCCCCGGTGGCGATCATCAGCAGGGCACCGATGCCGGTCCACGCGTAGACGAAGGGCCTCACCCCGCGCTGCCCCCGCAGCCGCACCTTCTCCGAGACGGCCGCCAGGCTCTCGTACGTCGTCCACGAGTACGCCTCCCACACGGCGTAGACGGTGCCGAAGAGCACCGTCACGATGGCGACGATGTAGAAGGACTCGAATATCCCGGCCACCGAGGCGAGAAACTGCGACTGGTACGTCAGCACGTCGTTGCCCTCGGGCACCAGGTGCTTCTCACCGAGTATCGCCGCGCCGTTGATCATGAATGCCGCGGCGATGACCGCCAGGGCGAGGAAGGCCGCCATCATGTCGAAGAGCGGGGCGCGGCTCCACGCGCGGGCCTTGGTCACATCGTCCGGGGCGGTGGACAGCGGGACCGTCTCACGCGCCTTCATGACGGCCAGCCGCCGGCCGATCGCGTCGATCTCCTCGTGCCCGAGCATTCCCCACTTCTTCTCGCGCAGCATGCCCGTGTATCCGATGTAGTCGTACATGCCGCCGCCGAGGCCGCCCATGAAGACCACGAGTTCGACCCAGACCGAAGTGCCCGTGATCTCGGGGTACTTCTCCGCGACGAAGGGTGCGTACTCGAAGCTTCCTGGGACGAGCCCGCGCAGCACGCCGAGCCATTCGGGCTGTGCGACGAAGACGGCGACGAGGACGAGGACGACCATCAGTCCCGCGATGGCGACCTGCACCCGCTCCAGCAGCGTGTATCCCCCGACCCACGAGAGGACTCCGGCGAACAGGAGGACTCCGACGGCGTAGGCGGTGGCGTTGCCGGCCCCTTGCGATTCGAGGAAGTCGCCGAGCGCCACGGCCACACCGCTCGCCCAGCCCGGGAACGACGCCAGACAGATCAGCGCCAGCAGGACCGGGAACCATCCGCGCGGCCCGGGCAGCACCTTGGCCAGACGCATCATGGGATGTTCGCCGGTGAGCGTGATGTGCCGGTTGGAGGCGTAGACGAGAGCACCCTTGGCCACCGTGCCGACGACCACCGCCCACAGCACGGTGTAGCCGAAGACCGCCCCCTCGCGTGAGGCGAGGATGGATTCGCCGCTCCCGATGGTGAGCGAGGCGATGATCGCGCCCGGTCCGAAGAACTTGAGGACCGTGGCGACGCTGAAGCGTCCCCGTCGCAGCTCCGTCGGTGGTTCCGGGATACGCAGGGTGGAGTCTGCGTGACGACCGATTTCTTCTGTGGCCATGTCAGTCCAGACGATCGGCTTCGTATATCCTATAGGATACGTTTGACTGGACGACGATTATTCGAACGGGTCGGTACGGCGTCAAGGGAGTGGACCGCTCTCGTTTCCGTCACCCCACGACCCGTCCAAGGAAACCCAGGGGGAGCCACAATGGGCCGGCCACCTGCGAGAACGGCGCAAGGCACCGATTCGGCGACACCGCTGCCGCGCCGTCAGATGCTCACCGACGACGTTCACGAAGCGATCAAGGCACTGATCATGGATCACGCCATCGCTCCGGGTGCACGGGTCTCCATCGACGGTCTCGCCCGCCGGCTCGGCGTCTCCCCGACTCCGGTGCGGGAGGCGCTGGCCCGTCTGGAGACGGCGGAACTCGTGGTCAAGGAGCCCCTGCGGGGCTACCGGACCACACCCCTGCTCGACCGTGAACAGCTGGCGGACCTCTACCGGTTCCGGTTGCTCATCGAGCCGTGGGCGGCGGCACGCGCCGCCGAGAACGCGGACGAGCGCGGGCGCGAGAGGCTGCGGAGCGAGATGGCCGCGTGCCGGGCTCCCAGCGAGGCGACGTACGAGGCGTACAAGGCGCTGGCGGCGCACGACACCCGCTTCCATGTGCTCGTCGCGGAGCTCGCCGGAAGCGCGCAGGTGCGGCTGGCGTTCGAGCGCACCCACTGCCATCTGCACATCTTCCGGCTCCACTACGACCGCGGAATAGGGCAGCGGACGCTGGAGGAGCACCGCGCGATCACGGACGCCGTCCTGGCCGCGGACCCGGGCGCCGCCGAGGCGGCAATGCGCACCCACCTGGAGACGGCGTACTACGAGCGGCTGAGGCCGGTCACGGAAACGGCCGGCTGACGTTCCCGCCTGCCGGCCCTTTCACCGCTCCCGCCTCAACACCCCTGCCGCACCGGCCCGTTGAGGCCTCCGCGCCGGTCCGGCGGTCGTGGGCCCTTCCTCGCACGAGCAACGGGACGGCCTCATTCGCCGTACTCCTCGCGCAGGCCCCTCAGGTAGGAGCGGACGTCGGGGATGTACTTCGCAGCGAGCTGTGAGACGCGGGTGTGGGTCTCCAGGTGCGGTACGACCTCCCGCCGCTGGTCGTGGTAGAGCGCGCTGGTGAGCCCCACTTCGGTGTACACGATGTCCTGCAACTCGGGCTCCTGGAAACGGAAGTACGTGAAGTGGCTGCCGGCGCCGGAGTGCGCGCCGGCGGCGAACGGCAGAACGCGCAGGGTGATCCTCGGGTGGTCGAGCGCCTCGATGAGCCTGCCGATCTGGCCCCGCATCACCCTGTGACCGCCGACTTCGCGGAGCAGAGCCGTCTCCTCCATCACGACCCAAAGGGCCGGGGCGTCCGGGGAGTCGAGAAGGTTCTGGCGGCGCAGCCTGAGATCGACGCGCTGTTCGAGGGCCTCCTCCGGCGCGTCGGGGAATCCGGCGCGGATGACGGCGCGGGCGTATTCGCGGGTCTGCAACAGCCCGGTGACGTAGTGCGGTTCGTACACGCGCAGCACCTGTGCGGAGGTCTCCAGGCTGACGTATGCGCGGAACCAGTCAGGAAGTGCCTCGCGGAAGGAGTGCCACCACCCGGGCCGGTTGGCCTGCTCGGTCAGCGCCGTGAACTCGCCGGTCTCCGCGGCGGAGACCTCGTACAGATCCAGCAGCGCCCTGACGTACGGCAGTTTGAAGCCCACCTGGCCGCTCTCCAGTCGGCGCACCGTCAGCTGGTTGACGTCGAGGACGCGGGCCGCGTCGGACAGGCCGAGCCTGCGCTCCTCGCGCAGTTCACGCAGCCTCCGGCCCAGGACGATGCGCAGCACCGTGGGCGCGCTCTGGCCGCTCGGCAGCGGGCTGCTCACGCCGGACCTCCTGACTGGGGCGAACTGTGTTCGGATACACCTCAGTTGGACGGCGCACAGTTGTTGACCTTGTGAACTTCACCTCGATGCCGTCGAGTTGAAAATATCATAGGAGACAGCTCGGTCATTGAAGGGTCAAGCACGCCCGGAATCGGACGGACCGGGCCTCATGCGGGCAGTGCGGCGTGCCGGGTTGCCCCGTCCTCGTCCAGGCGGTCGAGCCAGCCGGTGGTGATCAGGTACTGCCCGAGGATGTAGCCCGCCATGATCAGCAGCTCCTGCGAGGGCACCTTGCGGCCCGCCGCCTGAAGTCCGATCAGCAGGTCCGAGCCGACGAACGCCACGGCACCGGCGCCCACCCGGCCCCCGACTCCGAGCCCGGCGACGCCCATCACCGTCAGCGCGAGGCTGTAGCCCGCCACGGGCAGCCGCAGCCGCTTCTCCAGCGAGGGTGCGAGGACGGCGTTCACCGCGGCCCAGCCGGCGAGGCACCCGGCTGCCTGCCACGGCCTCTTCCGCACCGAACGAAGAGCGCCCATGCGGGCGTAGCCCGTGGTGTAGCTGACCTGTGTGCCGAGGAAGGCGGCCATGCCCAGGAGGAACGCGGGTTCGTGCTCGTCGAGGAGGAGCGCGGTGTCCCCGGCGGTGGAGCAGGCGAGGCCGGCGACGAGCGGAGCGGGTGCGGGTGTCCGCGCATCGGGGCGGCGGCGCAGGACGTACGAGGCGAGGGCGGGCATCAGCAGCGGCTTGGCGGCGCGGCTCGGCCCCCGCGTGCGGTCGGCCGCGACGGCGGCCAGGTCCGCCGCGGCCAGCGCCCCGAAAGCGACGAGCGCCCCGCGGCCGTTCCCGTCGGGCCGCGTGGCCCACGCAGCCGTACGTGAGACCGCTCTTCGGATCGAGTGCCGGGCCGAACGTCCTGTGATCACCATGCCGGGCAGTCTTGTCGGCGCCCGCACGGCCGGTCAACAGGGCAGGAGCGCGGCCGGTGGTGCACACCTGCGGCGCATTCGGCCGAAGGGGGCGAGTGGCGCGACCCGGCCGGATCGGAGTGTTCCTACCGTTCGTCTGTGAGGGCCGGAACGGCCGCACGACCGCACTGCTCCCCACGGCTGCGCAGCGCTGCTGCGAAGTCGTCCTCGACCGGCTGGAGAAGACCTCATGACGCCCCCGATCGTCGTACATCCACCCGCCGCCGGAGGCGGCCGCCGGGTCACCGCGCACGCCGAGCAGCTGGGTGTCGCCTTCCGCCCGGAAGACGTCAGCGAGTTCCTGCGCCACGCGGGCCTGAGCGAGGACGAGATCCAGCTCGACGACCCGAACCTCATCGAGTGGCGCGGAGGCGGCCCCGACGAGTGGGGCTGAGGATCTTCGTGGGGCGAAGGCGTGCCGAGGCCGAGCAGGACCGGCGTGCTGCGGCGCGGCCCCCGAAGCACAGCCGGCCCGAAGCGCAGCCGGCCCTGAAGCACCTCCCTGACCACCGCCGCCGCCCGCGGCTCTCCGCATCACGCCCGTCAGAACGCGACCGCCCCGGCGCGATGACTACGGCATCCGCCGGCGGTCGGTCCATGCAACGGCAACCGCGCCCACCGTGGCCGAGGAGGACGGAACAGCCATGCAGAAGATCACCACATTCCTCTGGTTCGACGACCAGGCCGAAGAAGCCGTGGAGCACTACACGTCGGTCTTCCCCGACTCCCGGGTGATCGACGTGCAGCGTTACGGGGAGGCGGGGCCGGGCGAGCCGGGAACCGTCATGACGATCGCTTTCGAGCTCGCCGGGCAGCGTTTCACCGCTCTCAACGGCGGCCCGGAGTTCACCTTCAACGAGGCCGTCTCCCTCTACGTGGACTGCGCCGACCAGGCCGAGGTCGACACGTACTGGGCCAAGCTCGCAGAGGGCGGCGAGGAAGGACCGTGCGGCTGGCTGAAGGACAAGTACGGCCTGTCGTGGCAGATCGTCCCCCGCGTTCTGACCGAGCTGCTGAGGGATCCCGATCCGGCCAGGTCGGCGCGGGTCATGAAGGCCATGCTGGGCATGAGGAAGCTCGATGTGCAGGCGCTGGAGGACGCGGGCAGACAGTGAGCGGGCGGCTCGACGGGGGCGGCACGGGCGCCGCCCGCGGAAGGAGCGAGCGATGACGCCTGATCAGTGGGCGGCGATCCGGGACCTGGTGGAGTGGCTCGACGCGGTCAACGGCGAAGGCGAGCAGGAGACAGCGATGCGGCTGATGAAGCTCGCCGAGGAGTCCGGCGAGGTGATGCAGGCCTACATCGGCGCGAGGGGCCAGAACCCCCGCAAGGGCCGCACCCATACCTCCGAGGACGTGGCCGCCGAACTGTGCGACGTCATCCTGACCGCCGCTGTCGCCCTGCACCGCTTCACCGGCGACCCGGCCGCAACCCTCGACGCGCGGATCCGCGAGGTGGCGCGGCGCTCCCGCTCACCGCGTGAGCAGGGGGTGCCGGGGGTGCCGGCACCGTCCGGCCGGGGACCAGAGCAGCCTCGTCCCCCGGGTCAGGTCCGGGAGTGAGGCGGGCGCGGCGGGAACCGGCGGACGGGCCGGACGGTCAGGGCTGCGGCTCCCGTTCCGGGCCGCCGGGCACCGCTTCGCCGGGCCCGCCCGTCAGGACGCCCGGAGGAGCGGCCGCCTCCGGTGCGCCGGCCGACGGACCCGTCGCGTCCGTGCCGTCCTCCGCGGCAGCCGATGCCAGCGCACCCTCCGTGTCCGGGGAGAGCGACTTCTGCGCGCGCCCCATGACGAAGAGGACGACGACCATGACGGCGGGGCACAGCGCGAAGGCGGTGAACGCGCCGGACGTCCCCAGGCCCGCGTCGAGCAGCACACCGCCGAGCCAGGGCCCGACCATGGCACCGACCTTGGCGACGGAGGACGCCCAGGCTGCACCGTTGGCCCGGATCGCCGTGGGGTAGAACGTGCCGGCGATGCTCGTGATGCCGCCGTGGCCGCCGTTGATGAACATCTTCGCGGAGATGACGACGCACACGTACAGCACGGGCCCCGGTGCGCCGAGGCCGAGCATCAGCATCGCGGCCGTCGCCGTCAGCGGCATCCACAGGATGCTGCCCACGCCCCTGCGGTCCACGAACCGGCTGATCGCGAGCTGCGCGCATGCGCCGGCGACGCTCGCCGCGGCGGCGATGAGGGCGGCGTTGCTGACGCTGAATCCCATCCGCTCGTTGATCAGAGGCGTCCAGAAGACCATGAAGTAGATCAGCGCGGACGAGCACACGTACACGGTCCACAGCAGCGGAGTGATGCGGGCGAGGGAGCCCCGGAAGAGCGTGAGGGGCGTGAACTTCTTCTCGGCGGCGTGCGGTTGGGGGTCGCCGGCGACGAAGTGCGTACCGGGTGCGACGCCGTGGCCGGGCCACAGCCGGGTGAGTACCGCCGCTATGCGCCGGTCCGCGTCCGGGCCGCCCCGCTGGGCGAGGAACTTCACGGATTCAGGCAGGAGGAGCATCACCGGGACGAGTGCGAGCAGCGAGCAGACGCCGCCCGCGACGAAGACCGAGGTCCAGCCGTGGTCCGGCACCAGCAGGTTGGATACGGGCCCGCCGGCCGCGCCGCCCAGCGTGTAGCCGACCATGATCACGGAGATCGCGGTGACGCGGACCCTCTTGGGCGCGTACTCCGCGGTCAGCGCCCAGGACAGCGGGAGCACCCCGCCGAGGAAGAAGCCCGAGACGAAGCGCAGCACGAACAGGTGCTCGTAGGTTTCCGCGAGGGCGAAGGCCGTCATGAAGACGCCGAAGCCCGCGACGCACACCACGATCGAGGGTTTGCGGCCCAGGCGGTCGCCCAGGTAGCCCATGCACAGGCCGCCCACGAGCGTTCCGAAGAGACCGACCGTGCCGAGCGTGCCCAGTTGGGTGTCACTGAGGCCGAAGTCGTCCTTCAGGTAGGTGGCGGTGAAGGAGAGGATCTGGAAGTCGAAGCCGTCGAGGAAGGTGATCAGACAGCAGACGGCGAAGACCCGGTACCAGGCCCTTCGGCCCTGCTGCTTCTCGATGAGCGGGGCCAGTTCGACGACGGGCGGTGCCGGGGGTCCGTCCGGGGACGGCTGTGCGGATGACATGGGAAGCTCCTCGTCATTGAGGGGGCGCGGGATACACGCGGATGAAGCCGTTGTCGGCGTCGACCCGGACACGGTCACCGGTACGGATCACGGTGAGCGGGTCCTGGTCCAGCCCGGTGACGGTGGGGACCCGGGTGACAACCGCCCCGAGGGCGGCCTTGGTTGTGGTGGTGACGTAGATCATCGCGAGCGGCGCGGTGCCGAGCAGCCGCGTGGACTGGAAGAAGCCGGCCCAGCCGGAGGAGCCCTTGGCGCCGGGGAAGACCAGCACCTTGCCCGCGAAGGACACTCCGTGCAGCGGGTGACGGCGTTCGATGATCACGCCGCGTGCCGGGTCGATGCCGCCCCAGCCGGAGATCGTCTCCGGCGAGACGAGTGCCTCTCCTTCCGCCGTGCCGGGCACGACGGTTCTGCCGCGCAGCTCCAGCGGGACGCGGGTCCCGCCGTCCGCCGCGGAGTCGTTTGCGGACCCGGGCCCGGCCCCGGCCGTGAGGGGGCTGCCGGCAGTGGTCGCGGCGGAGGGCGGAAGGGCGCAGGAGTGACGGGGTTTCACCGCAGTTCTCCCTTCCAGCGTCCGGTGAGCGCGGCCGAGACGCAGTCCTGGAGCGTGCCGAACCACGCCTCGATGCCGAGGATCGCGGGCAGGTAGTGCGCCTGCTTCGCCGAGTCGGTGGCGAAGACCCTGGTGCCGGGCGGTGCGGAGCGGGACATGGCGGGGCAGGAGTCGGTGAGCACTCTGCCTCCCGCTCGTTCGATGGTTCCGGTCCAGCCGTTGCGGTCGGCGGTGGTGCGCAGCGCGCGGGGCACCATCAGCCACAGCTGCGTCCCGGAGTGCAGCCGGCGTCCCTCGAGCAGGTGCGCGGTCTCGCGTACCTGGTCCAGCGAGGCGTGCGGGCAGCCGAGCAGGACGAAGTCGACGTCGGCGCAATCGCCCTGGGAGTTGAGGTCGTCGTAGACGGCGCGGCGTTCGCGCTGCCCGTACGGCACCGCCCCGGGCGGGTCGGTGCCGAACGCGGCCCGCACGGTGGGGGCTTCGGGTGTGATGCCGGGCAGGTGGTAGATCTCCACGCCCCCGGACGAGGCCGCGGCCGCCCCGAAGTGCTTCAGGTCGAGCAGGTCGGGTTGCCTCAACTCGCCTGTGACGACGGGACGTTCGTCCTGGACGAGGCCGCCGGCGAAGTACCCGAGCATGCCCCACTCCAGCGGTCCGTCCACCGGTGTGCGTGCCTCGACGAGGTGGGTGCCGCGGCGGTTGGCGTCGTGGTGGTTGCCCCAGCAGGGGATGCGGCCGGTCAGTGAGGCGGCTCCCGTGGATGCGGTGCCCTCGCAGTTCGTACGGGCGCCGAGTACGGAGTTGGCGTACACCACGGCGGAGGACTCCATCCACGCGACGTGCTCTCCGCGGACGGGGATGTTGCCCACCTGGTAAGGCGTGCACGTGGCGAGGATGTTGACGCCCTTGCGCCCGTAGAAGGATTCGGCGTCGCTCTGCAGCTCGATCATTTCCTTCGGGTACGGGGCGATGCCCTCGGAGTCCGGGCCGAAGGACTGCTGGAGCTGGCAGGTCGGGACGCGCATGGCCGGGATCTCCAGATCCTCGTCGCTGTCGAGGTTGATCACGGCGTACGCCTTGTCCCAGCCGCCCTCGCGCACCAGTTGCGCCTTGACGGGCGAGGGCTGCGTCATCGTGCCGGCGACGTTGCGGACGTCGCACAGCCTCTCGGCGTCGAGAGCGCTGCCGTAGCGGACGAGCAGGTCCATGGCGGCGGCCGTGGCGGGGCCCTCGGCGCCGTCGAGCATCGCCTTGTCGGAGTCGGTGAGCAGCATCAGCGGCGGTCTCCTTGCGCGCGGGGTGAGAGGACCGCACCTTCCTGGAGCGGGCGGACGGTGCGCCGGTAGACCGAGAGCCAGCCCCGGGACGCGGGACCGACCGGGGTCCGGGACGTCTCCGGTTCCGGCGGTCCGGCCGACTCCGCTCTGCGCCGGTCGAGTTCGGCGTCCGGCACGAGGAGGTCGGCGCGGCGCGAGGTGAGGTCGATCGAGATGGTGTCGCCGTCCTGTACGAGCCCCAGCGGGCCGCCGTCCGCGGCCTCCGGTGAGACCTCTCCGACGACGACGCCCTTGTTGACGAGGCCGGACAGCTGCCCGTCGGTGACCACGGCGACCTGCCCGGTCAGTCCCGCGCCGTCCAGGGCGAAGACGGGCCGGGAGGCCATGCCCATGCCGGGCGTGCCTTTGGGGCCCAGTCCGCGCAGTACGAGCACGTCCCCGGCCTCGACGGCACCTTCGCGCAGGCCGTCGAGCGCCGCGTACGGGTCCTCGTAGACCCGGGCGGGGCCGGTGAACGACGTCTCGCGCTGCTCGTCGACGGAGAGTTTGACGATGCCGGTCGCCGGGGCGAGACTGCCGCGCACGAGGACGATCGTGGGATGCCGCCCGAGCGGACTGCCGGCCGTGCGTATCACCCGCCCGTCGGGGGGCTGCGCCGCCTCCAGGTTCTCGCCGAGGGTGCGGCCGGTGACCGTCAACGCGCCGGTGTGCAGCAGGGTTCCGAGTCCGCGCATCACCGTCGCGGCTCCGCCTGCGGCGTCGAACTCCTCGATGGAGTCGGGTCCGTTGGGACGTACGGCCGCCAGCAGCGGTACGTCGTCGGCGAGTTGCTCGTAGAGTTCGTACACGTCGACGCCGCACTCGGCCTCCTCGGCGATCGCCTGGAGGTGCTTGACCGAGTTGACGGAGGCGCTGAGCGAGAGCATCAGCGTCACGGCGTTCTCGAACGCGTGCCGCGTGAGCAGATCGCGGGGGCGCAGGTCCTCCTGGACGAGCGAGACCACCCGGCGTGCGGCGGCCCGCACGTCGTCCCGCATCCTGCGGCTTCCGGCGAGGACGGGAGTGGATCCCGGCAGTGCCATGCCGAGCGCTTCGCACGCCATGTGCATGGAGTTGGCGGTGCCCATGCCCGCGCACACGCCCGGGCCGGCCACGGCGTTCTCGCTCATGGCGGTCAGCTCCTCCAGCGAGAGGCGACCCTGTGCGTGATGCCCGGCGCCGAGGAAGACGTCCTCGATGTCGCAGTGCCTGCCGCGGTAGGTGCCGCACGCCTGGTAGCCGCAACCGACCATGACCGTGGGCAGGTTGATGCGGGCGGCGGCCATCAGCTGGCCCGGCGCGGTCTTGTCGCACGAGGCCAGGCAGATCATGCCGTCCAGCTGTGCCCCCTCCACGGCGGCCTCGATGTCGTGGCTGATCAGGTCGCGTGCGGAGAGGATGTAGCCGCCGCGGCCTCCCGCGCTGTGGATGAAGTCGCTGGGTGCGACGGTGCGGATCTCGAAGCCGAGGCCGCCCGCCTCCGCGACCGCCTCCCTTGCGGCCTGCGCCACACCGTCCAGGTGGCTGTAGCAAGTGGCCAGTGAAGACGAGGAGTTGACGATCGCGATCTTCGGCTTGGCCATGTCCTCGTCGGTGAGGCCGAGGGCGCGCCACTGCGCCCGGCGTACGGCCCAGGGAGATGTGCCGGGCCGGTAGTTGCTGCGCAGTTCCGTCATGGTCTCCTCCTCTTCCCGCTTCCTGTCTGCTCCTCGGCCGCCCGCGTCGGCCGCGTTCCTGCCTGCGGGCCCGCGGCGGCCGAATTCGCACCCGGCCACGTCAGTCGTCGAGGTTGGCGGCGAGCCGTTCGCGGAGCACGGGGATGTCGATGTCGTGCACGCTGCCGTCACCCCCCGCGAGGTCGAGGGCGTGGGCGGCGCCGGCGCCCATGGCGGCGCACGGGCCCATGACGCGGACGCTGGAGAGGGCCGCGGCGTCCCCGTCGGCGCAGCGTCCCGCCGCGACGAGGTTGTCGGCCTGCGGGGAGAGCATCGAGCGCAGCGGGACGTAGTGCACGTGGTCGGCGTCGAACATCTCCCACACGTAGCCCTCGGGACGGTCGTGCAGTTCGACCGGCCACGCCGTACGGGCCACGGCGTCGTGGAAGCGGGTGCCGGCACGGACCTCGTCGAGGCCGAGGGCGTGAACCCCCTTGATCCAGCGGGTCTGGCGGCGGCCGGGCAGCCCGTAGGAGCGCACCCGCGCCCGCCCGAACGCCTTGGGGTACTCCGCCCGCAGGAACTCCACGACCAGGTCGGCCTGTTCGCGTCCTTCGAGCTGGGCCCGTGCGGCGCGAACGGGATCGAGCGGCGCCTCGATGTGGGTCATGTTCATCACGGCCGTGTTCCTGCCGGGGAAGAAGAAGGCGAGGCCGTCGCGGCGCAGCAGCCCGTACTCACCGGCCTTGCGGGCGACGTGCTCGGCGAGTTCCTCGCGTCCGGGCTGGTGCGTCTCGTCCAGGTGCTCCAGCACGATCTGCTGCGACCCGTAGATGGTCCTCTCCGGGACGCGGCAGGGCAGTCCCGCCTCCCAGGCGAGGGCCGCGTCCCCGCTGGCGTCGACGAAACCGTCTGCCTGGACGCGTACGTCGCCGAAGCGGGTCGCGAAGGTGACGGCTGCGATGCGGCGGCCGTCGCGCTCGACGCCGGTGATCGAGGCGCCGAGCACGACGCGGATGCCCAGTTCGCGGATTCTGCGCTCCACCCACCGGCCGAGGACCACTTCGTCATAACTGACGGTGATGGTGTGCCCCTTGTTGAAATGGAGGTCGTCGCTCGCCCCGAGAGCGGCGAAGACGTCGTCGAAGATGCCGTGTGTGAGCTGCCGGTAGCCGGGTGCGTTGCCGAAGACGCCGCAGAAGAGGCCGATGAGGGAGTTGACCATCTGGCCGCCCAGCACCGGCAGGCTGTCGACCATCACGACATCCCGTCCCAGCTGGGCCGACTCGATCGCGGCGGACACTCCGGAGACGCCGGCTCCCACGATGCACACGTCCGCGTCCAGGGCGTGAGCCACCGGGTCCGGCGTTTTGGTGACGGTGTGCAGGGTGAGTTCGGTCAGCGCGTGGGGCATCGGGCCTCCCTTGGCGAGCTGCGGCGGCACTGTCGGGTGCGGCGTGGACGCGGCGTCGCGGGCAGATTAGGGAGGTCACATCCGGAAAAGGAACGTCCGGTTCAATAGGCTCTTCGGCTGGCTGTCATCAACGGTCTTTATGGCCGGCAACTCAGCGGCAGGTCACAGCCGTTCCGGACGGGTCAGGGACGGACCCGCCCGGCGCGCACGGCGGACCACCCGCCGACCATCCCGCCGCCGGGCCGCCGGTCACGGCGCGGCCTCGGACGCCGCCCGCTCCACCAGGCCGCGCAGCCAGACGTTCGCGGGATCCTTGTCGTAGACGGTGTCCCACCACAGCAGTTCGTCGATCTCGTCGAGCGGGACCGGCCATTCCAGGGCCCGCACCCCGCGCTCGGCGGGCAGCCGCGCAGCGAGCCGGGCGGGGTACAGGGCGACCCGGCGCGTGCCGGCGATGAAGTCCGGGACCGCCCGGTAGCTCTCCACGCGTACGGCGACCCGCGGGCGTATGCCGAGCGCCGTCAGCTGCCGGGTCGCCGGGGAGGCCGAGGGGTAGCCGGCGTCCCGGTGGTACGGGACCACCCATGGCAGCGGCGTGAGGTCCTCCAGGCCGAAGGAGTCCGCTTCGTACAGCGGATGGTCCGCGGAGAGCAGGCACATCCAGCGGTCCTTGAACAGCGGCTGCGAGCCGACCGGGGTGCGGAAGTGGCCCAGACGCGGGGAGACCATGCCGTCGACGAGCCTGATGGCCTCGACGATGTCGCCGCCGATCGTCTCCCGTACGAGCCGCATGTGCAGGGCGGCACGCGGCGCCTCTCGCTCCAGCAGCCGCGAGATCCGGTCGCCGAGGACGGTCGCCGGATAGTCGGACATCAGCAGCGTGAACTCGCGCCGCGAGGCGGAGGGGTCGAAGGCGCTGCCGGTGGCGAAGAGCCGTTCGGTGGCCGCGCACACCGTCTCCACCTGGTCGGTCAGCTGCGTGGCCAGCGGAGTGAGGACGTACGCGTTCCCGGTGCGCAGCAGCAGTTCGTCCCCGAAGTGCCGGCGCAGCCGGGACAGCGAGGCGCTGACGGCCGGCTGGGAGACCCCGAGTTGCCGGGCCGCCCGCGTGACGTTCCGCTCCCGGAACAGCTCGCGCAACGTGACCAGGAGGTTCAGGTCGAGGTTGGCGAGGTGTGCGGGTGTGCGCTCCGGTGGGGTTGCCATGCGGGCAGCGTGCGCGGTGGTTCCTCCGGCGGCAAGGCTCTGACGGCGGTGGACGCAGCCGGGCGGGGAAGACGCGGGCAGGGGAGGAACGCGGAACCGGGCGGAGCGGGACACGGACCGGGCACGCCGGCGCAAGCGGGCACGGGCGCCGTTCCCGGTGGTGAGCACCGTCGTGGGACGCCCCGCGCCCGGGTCTGTCCGGCCCGCGCCGGGGGCGCCTGTCTCAGCGGCGGGCCCGCCGCTCACGTTGACGGATGGCGTGGGCCTGTCTAGCTTTTCGCCGGGGCGGCCCGGTCCGATTCGTCCGAAGGAGAGCCACATGCGCGAGGAGAACCGGGCCGTGGCGAGCACCGGCTCCGTGACCGGCAGAGCCCTTCGCGTTCTGGAGGCCTTCTCCCCCGCCGCCCCCGTCCTCACCCTCACGGAGATCTCACGCCGCAGCGGACTGCCACTGACCACGGCGCACCGTCTCGTGAGCGAACTCGCCGAGTGGGGCGCCCTGGAGCGCGACCCCGAGAGGGGCTACCGCATCGGCCTGCGGCTGTGGGAGATAGCGGCACTCGCCCCGCGGGGGATGGGCCTGCGCGAGGTCGCACTCCCCCACCTGTCGGACCTGGCGCGCGTGACCGCCGAGAACGTGCAACTGGCCGTGCGTGAGGAGATGTCGGTCGTGTACGTGGAGCGGCTCGCGGGACGCCACTCCGTTCCGGTACTCACCCGGGTCGGCGGACGGTTCGCGCTGACGCCGACCAGCGTGGGACGCGTCCTGCTGGCCTACGCACCACCGGAGGTGCAGGAAGACGCCCTCGCTCAGCGGCCCGTCCGCTACACCGAACGCACCGAGTGCGATCCGGCACGGCTGCGTCAGGCCCTCGCAGAGGTACGGCACACCGGAGTCGCCGTGTGCGAGCGGCAGGTGACGATGGACAGCGTCTCCGTGGCCGCTCCCGTGCACGGTCCGGGCGGCGCGGTCGTCGCTGCCGTCTCCGTCGTCGCACACGTGGACTCGGTGCAGGGCCACACCCTCGTGCCCCTTGTGCAGGTGGCCGCCTCCGGCATTTCGCGCGCACTGGGCGCCACGCCGCCCGGCTCCCCCGCGCCACGGCCGGTGCGTGCGGTCCGTGGCTCCGTGCGCCGCTGATCCGCTGCCGGACGAGCACGCCGGTGCCGCGCCGGTGCCCGAGGAGCACGCCGGTGAGCGACGTGCGGGCCGCGCGGGCCGCACACCACCACGTCCGCGGCCGTGCACGGCACAGGGTCAGGGATTCACAGATCCAGCACGAGCCGGTCGCCGCGGCACCGGGAGACGCAGAGGAACATCACGTCCGCGGCTGCGCGTTCGTGCGGCGTGAGCAGTGAGTCCCGGTGTTCGGGCTCGCCCCCGAGCACCGTGGTCTCGCACGTGCCGCAGGTGCCCTCCCGGCACGACGAGAGCACCTCGACCCCGGCCTCCTCGACGGCCTCCAGCACGGAGCGTCCTGCCGGGACCGTCAACTCCCTCCCGGACCGCGCGAGTTCCACGACGAAGGTGGTGCCGCTCCCCTCGTCCTCCCGCACGCGCGGTGTGAACCGTTCGATGTGCAACGCGCCCTGCGGCCATGGGCGGCACCGCTGCTCGACCGCGTCGAGCAGCGGTGCGGGACCGCAGCAGTAGACGGCGGTGTGCGGGCTGGGTGACCGCAGCACCGGGTCCAGGTCCAGCATTCCGTCCTCGTCCTGAGGGCACAGCCGGACCCGTCCGGGCCAGCGCTGTGCCAGCCTGCCGGCGAACGCCATGGAGGAGCGTGTGCGGCCGCCGTAGAGGAGGTGCCAGTCGGCGCCGCGGCGGTCGGCCTCGGCGAGCATGGGGACGATCGGGGTGATGCCTATGCCGCCGGCGATGAAGAGGTAGGCGGGGGCGGGGACCAGTGCGAAGTTGTTGCGCGGCCCGCGTACGCGGACCGCCGTCCCTTCGGCGAGTTCGTCGTGCACGTACCGCGAGCCGCCCCGCCCGTCGTCCACGCGCAGGACGGCCACCTGGTACGAGGAGGTGTCCCCCGGGTCGCCGCACAGCGAGTACTGCCGCTCCAGCCCCTCCCCGAACAGCAGGTCGAGGTGTGCGCCGGGTGTCCACGCCGGCAGCGTCCCTCCGCCGGGCCTTGCGAGGGTCAGGCGCACGACGGCATCGGCGAGGTGCTCCTTGCGCATCACGGTCAGGGTCAGGACGCTCTCGCCGGTTGCAGTCGCTTCGCCATGTGCCTCGCCGGCCGGACTGGCCGGACCGGCAGGGCTGGCAGGGCCGGCCGGGCTCGCAGCGTTGCTGTTCACGCGTGCTCTCCTTCGTCTCGTCGCGGCACGGGACCGTCGTGCGCGGAGGATCCGCCCTCTTCCGGATGTGCGAGCAGCCAGTCCCACAGGTGCACCGGATCGTCGAACTCCCGCTCGCGGCCGCAGAAGCAGCGTGCGAGGAGCAGATCGGTTCCCGGGATCCAGCGGATGCGCCGTACTCCGGGCGCCGGTGGGGAGGCCGCCGGGTGCGTGTCCATCCCGGTCACCGCGCGGCCGGCTCGCGGCGGCGCTCGCCTTCCTCGCGCAGCCGGGCGAGGATGCGCCGGGCGGCGAGACCCCCCGTGTCGATGTTGATGCTCAGCTCCTGGCGGCCCGGAGGCTCCGAAGCCAGCGCCTTCTCCAGGGCGTCGAGGGCGACGACGTCCTGGAGGACCACCGTGCGGTTGTTCTCCCCCAGGAAGTCGGAGACCTTCTCGTCGCCGGTCGCGAAGTCCCGTGCGACGGCCCAGAAGTCGTGGGTGCTGCCTTCGGTCTCCGGGGTGATGGCGTAGACGACCTCCACGTGGAAGGCCCCGGGGTCGCTGCCGTCGGCACCGGGCGGCGGCGTGCCCACCGGAGCGATGCGGCTGTGCAGCAAGTACAGGCAGGGGGCGAGGTATTCGATGTCCTGCCACCGCGTGATGCGGCCTTCGATGCCGGTGGACTCGGCGTAGAAGGGAGGGCAGGCGGCGTCCTCCATGTGACGGCTGACCCGCACGATGCCGGCGGCCTCGTCGACCTCCGTGGTGATGGGGGTCTCCGCGACCTCGGGGGTGCCGATGTAGCCGCCGTGCAGATACGTCTCGTGGGAGAGGTCCAGCAGGTTGTCCACCAGCAGGCCGTAGCGCGCCGCGAGCGGCTCCATCCCGCGCACGACGCTCCAGCCCGGAAGGTCGAGCCATGGTGCGCGCGGAATTCGTCCCTCGTCTGCCTCTGCGGGGTCGCCGATCCAGACCCAGACGAAGGAGTCCCGCTCGGCGACCGGGTACGTCGCCAACCGTGCCGTACGCGGAATCCGCTGCTGCCCCGGCACCGAGACGCACACACCGTCCGTGCCGTACGTGAAGCCGTGGTACCCGCACAGCACGCGGTCGCCGTCCAGCCGGCTGGGCTCCTGGGACAGCGGATACCGGCGGTGCACGCACCGGTCCGCCATGGCCGTCACCGCGCCGGCCCGGGTACGCCAGAGCAGCAGCGGCTCACCGCAGACCGTACGGGAGAAGAGCGCGCGGCCGATCTCCGTGCCGTAGGCGGCCACATACCACTGATTCAGGACAAAGGATGTCATGACGCCTCCTGCCCGTAACGGGCCGCAGGGGAGGTATGGGAGGCACCACCGTGCGCCCGGCCGCCGGGCCCGGAACAGAGGCGTTTCCGGTCAGCGGAAGACGGCGCTGCCGCCGGTCCGCTCCGCAGCGCGCTCCCGGCGCCGCGCTCCCGGCCGCCTGGCTCCTGGCCGCCTACGCGGCTGCGGGCAGGTCACGCAGCCGAACGGAGAGGCAGGTCACGCAGCCCTCCAGCTTCTCGAACTCCCCGATGTCCACAAGGACGGGCTCGTAACCCGCCCCGGACAGCATTTCCGCCGTCCGGGGCGCACTCGCGGCCATGAGCAGCCGGTTCCCGCCGAGGAGTACGACGTGGGCGCCGGATTCCTCCGGCACGGGCCGGAAGGCGGGAAACCGGGACGGGTCGTCGACGAGCGGCGGGTGGCCGATGACGGTGCCGTCGGGCAGCGCGGTGACGGCGGACTTCAGGTGCAGCACCCCCGCGACGGGAACGGGCACCACGCGTACGCCCAACGGCTCGAAGGCGGACCGCAGTTGGCGCACGCCTTCCTCGTTGGTGCGCCCGCCGGTCCCGACGTACACGGTCTCTCCGCTCTTGAGCACGTCGCCGCCGTCCACCGTCCCCGGGGCCCCGACACGGCGGACCGCGTAGCCCAGGCCACGCACCGACGCCTCGACCGCTGCGGTCTCGGCGCGTCTCGACGGCGCTCCGGAGCGGCAGATCAGCGCGGTCCCGCGCAGAACGACCACGGCGTCCTCCACGAACACGCTGTCGGGACAGGCCTCTTCGGCCGGCACTTCGACGGTGCGCCAGCCGTTGTCCCGCAACGCCCGTACATAGCCCTCCCATTGGACGACGGCGCGTTCACGGTCCACGGGCACCCGCTCCACGTGGGTGACCAGCCCCTCGGCGAGGCTCGCGGCGGGCGGGCGTACGAGCGCCTTCGGTTCGCTCACGGGGCGGTTCCCCCTCCGGTGTCCGGCGGGCCGCTCGCACGGCCCGCGTTCCTCTTGGTGTCCGCTGCCGCCGGCAGGTCGCGGTGACCGCACGGGCGCAGCCGCCTCACGGGGGCGTGATCGCGCCCAGCAGCGCCCGTGCGCACAGGTCGCGCACCTGGTCGCGCGGCATCCTGGGCTCCTCTTCGAGCCACTCCAGGCACACCGTCACCATGAAGGACAGCCAGCCGCGTACGGCGATGCGGAGCGTGGGCAGGTCTCCGGCGGTGCTGGACTCCGGGTCCGCTGCGAGCGCGTCCAGGATCTGCCGCTCCTGAGCCGCAAGGCCTTCCCTGTAGACCCTGCGCACGGCCGGGTCGCCGGCGGCCTCGGCCCGGTGGAAGGCCCGGAAGCCCTGCGCATGTTCCTCCACGTACTCGAGGAAGCACTCCAGGCCGCTGGTGAGCTGCTCCCGTACCGGCACTCCCGGTACCGCGGCGGTCAGCCGGAGCATCCGGCGGCTCTCCCGCCCGACGACGGCGGCGAAGAACTCGTTCTTGGTCGGGAAATAGTGGTAGAGGAGGCCGCGGGAGACGCCCGCGATCTCGGCGACCAGCTCGATCGACACGTCCTCGTGGGGCCTGGCGGCGAACAGCCGTGCGCCCACGGCCAGAAGCTCCTCGCGACGCTCCTCGGTGCTGAGCCGGCGGCGCGTACGCTCCCCGTGCTTCTCGCCCATGACCCGTCACTTTACTTGACGCCCGCAGGACGGCGCGCCCAGACTGAGCCCCTATTGAACTCATGTACAACAAGCCCGATCGCGGTGTACGGCACGGGGAGTTGAGGTTGATGACCCAGGCGCAGGCGTCGCAGCCCGCTGCCCGGAACAAGGGGTTCCGAAGTGCCCGGCTCGACTGGCCCGAACTGCACCGCATCCCGCATCCGCCGCGCCGCATACCCGTGCTGGGTGACGTGCTCGGCAGCAGCGCGCGCTCCCCCGTACAGGACTCGATGCGCATCGGACTCGAACTCGGCCCCGTCTTCCGGCGCAAGGCGTTCAACCGGGAGATCGTCTTCGTCTGGGGCGCGGGTCTCGCAGCCGAACTCGCCGACGAGTCCCGCTTCGCCAAGCACGTCGGCCTCGGTGTCGCCAACCTCCGCCCCCTCGCCGGGGACGGCC
Organism: Streptomyces sp. WMMB 322; assembly: GCF_900090145.1. Lineage (GTDB taxonomy): Bacteria > Actinomycetota > Actinomycetes > Streptomycetales > Streptomycetaceae > Streptomyces. The sequence continues at coordinate 27,469 of NZ_FMHI01000019.1, read as the reverse complement.
TCTTCACCGCGTACAACCACGAGCCCAACTGGCAGCTCGCGCACGACATTCTCGCGCCGGGCTTCAGCCGTGCGGCCATGGAGGGCTACCACCCGCTGATGCTCGACGTCGCCCGGCAGCTCACCTCTCACTGGGACGCACGCAGCGACGCGGGCGACGCCGTCGACGTACCGGGTGACATGACCAAGCTGACCCTGGAGACCATCGCGCGCACCGGGTTCGGACACGACTTCGACTCCTTCGAACGCTCCCGTCCGCACCCGTTCGTGACGGCCATGGTCGGTGCGCTCTCGTACGCGCAGCGCCGCAACACCGCACCGCCGCTCATCGGCCGGCTCCTGCAGCGCGGCGCAGCGAAGCGCAACGCCGCCGACCGCGAGTACCTCGACCACACGGTCGACCAGGTCGTCGGAGCCCGTCGCCGGTCCGGCGGCAGCGGTGCCCACGGCGACCTGCTGGACCGCATGCTGGAGACGGCGCACCCCGAGACAGGAGAGCGGCTGTCGCCGGAGAACATCCGCCGCCAGGTCGTCACCTTCCTCATCGCCGGACACGAGACCACCTCCGGAGCGCTCTCGTTCGCCCTCCACTACCTCTCCCGCAATCCGGACGTGCTGGCACGGGCGCAGGCCGAGGTGGACGAGGTCTGGGGCGGCGCCGAAGAACCGGCGTACGAGCAGGTCGCGAGGCTGCGTTACCTGCGGCGTGTGCTGGACGAGTCGCTGCGGCTGTGGCCCACCGCCCCCGCCTTCTCCCGCGAGGCACTCCAGGACACGACACTCGGCGGTGTCCATCCGCTGCGCCGAGGGGCCTGGGCCCTGGTGCTGATCACGCTGCTCCACCGCGATCCGGCCGCCTGGGGCGCGAACGCCGAGGAATTCGATCCGGACCGCTTCGAGCCGAAGGCAGTGCGCGCACGGCCCGCGCACGTCTTCAAACCGTTCGGGACGGGCGCCCGCGCGTGCATCGGGCGGCAGTTCGCGCTGCACGAGGCGACGCTCGTGCTGGGGCTGCTGCTCCGCCGCTACGACTTCCGGGCCGATCCGGACTACCGGCTGCGTGTCGACGAGCGGCTCACCCTCATGCCGCGGGACCTCCGGCTGCACCTCACGCGCCGCAAGGCGGCGCAGACCCCGGCGGCGGCCGCACGCGGCTGACCCGGACCGCCGTTCGCGGCGCCGGCGGCGGGAGCGGCCGGGACGGGGACAGCAGAGACGGATGGGACGAGGGGACGAGGGGACGAGCGAAACGGAACGTCAACTGCCCTGCACAGCGGGCGAGTCGAGGGGCAGCGGCGTGTCCCAGTCCAGCTGACGTGCCAGCTCCTCCTCGGCAGCCGGCTCGGAGGCGGACGCCGAATCGCCGTTGCGGCGGCTCCACTTGGCGCGGTAGTCGCTGAGCCGCTTCTGCAGCCGACCCGGAGCGGGCCGACGGGCCGTCAGGCGGGCGCTGTTGAGGATGTTGCTTTCGACGCGCGGTCTGCGCAGCCTCTCGTAGCTCTCCAGCGCCGTGCCCGTATCGGGGGCGTCCCGGAGCGACTTGGCGAGCACCACCGCGTCCTCCAGCGCCATCGAAGCCCCTTGACCCGTCGCCGGTGAGGCCGCGTGGGCGGCGTCACCGATGAGGAGCATCCTCGGGGTGCGCCACCGGGTTACCGTCGACAGGTCACTGGCGTTGGTCACCATCAGCCTCGTGCCGGTCGCCTCGACGATGTCCGCGGCGGGGGTCGCGTCGGGCCGCAGCAGCGGCAGAAGCTCGTCCCGCCACTGTGCGGGAGTCGTGTCCGCGATCTCGGCGTCACTCAGCTCCGGCGCCGACACGCGTGCGAACCAGAAGGTCTCCCCGCCCGGGGAGACCGCGTAGCCCATGGCGGCCCCGCTGCCCCGCAGCATGTCGATGCGCCCGGGTTCGCTCGGCGGCGCGGCCTCGGTGGTGTACCCGTAGAAGACCCGCTGGCCGGCGTAGCGCGGCCGGGCGGCCGCAGGGTCGGTGAACGGCCTGACGACGGAGTGGATTCCGTCGGCGCCGAGCAGCAAGTCGCCCCGTGCGGTGCTGCCGTCGGCGAACTCTGCGGTGACGCCCGCATCGTCCTCGGTGGCCGTGACGAAGCGCTCGCCGTGCCGGACGGAGATCCCCCGCCGGACCGCCTCCTCCCGCAGCACGGTGCACAGTTCGGCGCGGCGCAGGCAGCGGAAGCGCGTGAGGGGATCACCGGTCTCGCCGAGCGGGACGGTCGAGACCACGGAACCGTTGTCGCCGGTGAGGCGCATCGTCGTCAGTTCGAATCCAGCTCGGGCCACCACCCGCGCCGAGCCGAACTGCGCCAGCGCGAGCATCCCGTTGCTCGCGAGAGTGAGGAACGCACCGATGTCGGCACCGCTTTCCGGATGCGCCTCGTGGACGGCGACCTCGAAGCCGGCCTTGTCGAGGGCCAGCGCCGCGGCGGTTCCGGCGATGCCGCCACCGATGATCAGGATCCGCATCTTCGAAGCCCTCATTCGCTGTTCGGTGCGCCGGCTGGGCGGCCCGTCGACGAGTCTCGTCGCGGACGGGACGCTCCGGCACCGCCGATGGCCGTGCGGACCGTGCCTCCCGGGTGAACGGTACCCGTTGGCGGGCCTCCGCATCCGGGGGAGGCGGCAGGCCGTCCGTGCCGCGCCCGCAGGTCCGCCGGGCGGGGCGGGTCCGTCACGCCCGCCGGCGTGCGCCGACGTGCTTCCCGGTCGCACAGCGCGATGCTCCGGTCGCAGAGCGCGGTCGTCATGCGCGGAAAGTCGTCGGCGAGCGTGCGCAGTACGTGAGTTGTCCGCGCCGATTTGCTTCCAGGAGGATTTCCGTCTGCCACTGGACGGGAGAGACCACCGGACGAGGGAGACCGCCGGACGAGGGCGGGCAGATTCTGAGCCGAGGGCTGTCCACTTCTCGCGGACCCGGATTGCGCGGTGCGCGGACCTTCTTCTCCGCTTCTCCGCGCCTCATGCCCTCGGCTCAGCTTCATGGCACCACGGTCCGCCGTCCGCCGGTAGGGCCGACCGGCCCAGGCCGGACTCCGGCCTGGGCCGGCGGGGCCGAGCGGCAGCGCCCCGGCTCACCGCGAACCCCCGCAGGCCACGTCACCGGCTGCGGGGCCTGCCCGTGCGGGCCGGGCCCCGGGAGCCGACGGCTACGGCAGTACGCTCAGTACGCCCAGTAGGCCCAGTACGAGGACGACCTCCGCCTTGCGGTGCGTCCCCTCGCTTTCGCGGGGGAGGCACCATGCATCCGACGCCGCGGGGCCGATCCACGAAGATCCGGACGACAGGCCCCTGGGCCCTGTCTGACAAATAGCGTCGTACGTCCGTCAGGACGTGGGTTGCGGTGTCTGGTGCGTGCGGTCGCAAGGCGGAGGGTGGGGGTACCTCCCGGGCCGCCAGGCCCAGGGGGAGAGAGCGCAGCGGGCTGCGCCGACGATCGACAACGCAGCGTGGGGGCGCCCCCGGCCGAAGGCTGGGGGAGTGCGTGCCAGACACCGCAACCCAGACGGGATTTGTCAGACAGGGCCTAGTCCGGCTCCATGTAGGGACGGCGGAAGACCGGGGCCTGGCCGGGGGCGTGCGGACGGACGGCTGTCAGCGCCTGGGCGACGGCCGCCTCCAGTGCCCCGCCGGTGTCGACACCGACGGCTTCCGGCCACGGCGGTTCCCTGGCCTCCATGGCGTCGGCCACGTCCGGGCCCGCGTCGGAGACTCCGGCCGTGCGGCCGGCCAGGCGCTCGGCCGCCGTCCCGCGCGGGACGTGGCAGTGGAGCGCCACCAGGTCCGCGTGGGTGCGTTCTGCCATGCGCACTGCGGCTTCGCGCTGATCCGCGTCGGACCAGGTGGCGTCCAGGACCACGGACTCCCCCTGGGAGAGCAGCGCCGACGCACGGTCGAGGAGAGCCGCGTACGTCTTGTGGGTCCACTCCGGAGCGTAGAGCCCCTCGCCGTAGGGGGCGGCGGCCGACTGCTCCGGGGCAAGGCCGGCGAGTTCCTTGCGGACGCGGTCGCTGCTGAGCAGCGTGACGCCCAGGCGGTCGGCGAGCGCGCCGGACAGCGTGGACTTGCCGCTGCCGGGGAGCCCTCCGACGAGCGTCACGCCCACGGCGGAGGCACGCAGGTGACGCAGGGCGGTCGTCATCAGCCGCTGTGCCGCGGCCTGCGCGCCCGGCCTGCCCTGACGGGCCTGGATGACGGAGACCTTGGCGCGGACGAACGCGCGGTAGGCGACGTAGTGGTGCCGCAGGGAGGCCGGTGCCTGATCACCCGAGAACTCGCTGTACTCGGCGAGGAGGAACTCGGCCTCCTCCGGCGCCCCGAGTTGCTCCAGGTCCATGGCCAGGAAGGCGGCGTCGTCGAGGCCGTCGACGTACCGGAGACGGTCGTCGAACTCCAGGCAGTCCAGCACCCGGGGGCCGTCGTCGAGGCAGAAGACGTCATCGGCGAGCAGGTCCCCGTGACCGTCGACCACCCGACCCTGCTCGATCCGCTTGGTGAACAGGGGCTCGCGGCCCGCCAGGTAGCGGCGCACCAGCTCTTCGGCCTCCGGGAGTCCGTCGGGCACGGGGCCCTGCCCGGACAGCTCGTGGACCTGGGCGAAGCTCGCCTCCCAGCGCGACGAGAGCGCGTCGCGCGTGCCCTCCTCGCTCACCTCGGGGCCGCGGGGTGCCCGCGCGTGGTGGGCTGCGAGCAGCCGGGCCACGTCCCGCACGGCGTCGCGGACGGGCGCGCCCTCCCGTGCGAGGCGTGAAAGGCGTCGTTCCTCCGGCATGCGCCGCATCACCACGACGGGTTCGGCCACGTCCGCATCCGGACCGCGGAATTCACCGACCCCCAGGTAGACGTCGGGCGCGAAGCGGCGGTTGAGCTCGACTTCCCGTTCGCACACGGCCCGGCGGGCCGTCACCGAGGTGTAGTCCAGGAACGTCAGATCGACCGGCTTCTTGACCTTGTACGCGCGGTCCCCGGCCAGGAAGACCACCGCAGTGTGGCTCTCCAGGGCCTCCGCGTGCGAGAGCGGCGCCGGAGTCCCTGTGCCGCCCGTGTCAGCCATGAGCGAGGACCACGGGAGGCGCCCAGGGACGCGACGGGCAGCCGGCCCGGGCCACCGGCCCCGGGGCGCCGAGCGTTCCGGAGGAGCCGTCCGGGCCCCCGGTGAGGACCAGGGCCTGTCCTCGGTCCATGGGATGCCTCCTCGAGCGGCAGGGCCACGTGGGTGCGGGGCGGGCCCGCGAATGCGGGGGCGCTGCCCCGGCGACGTGACCGAGTCGGACGTGATGCGACGAGTCCTTGCTCCATCCTCACGCGGGTCGTGCCGCCCCGCACCCGCGCGAGGGCGGCACCCGCACCCCGCAGAGGGGCGGAGCCCTCGCGCGCGACGGGCGTCAGCTCCCTGCCGGAGTGAACATGGAGGCACAGGGACGGACGAGCGGCCGTCGTGGGGTTGCCCATTCCTCCCGGAAGGGAGCCGGATCGTGTTCTTCGAGGACCGTCGTACCGCCGGCCGCCGGCTCGCCGCCCGGCTGGAGCACCTCCGGGGCACCGGCGTGGTGGTACTGGGACTGCCCCGCGGAGGGGTGCCGGTCGCCGCGGAAGTCGCCTCGGCGCTGGACGCACCACTGGATGTGTGCCTGGTGCGGAAACTCGGGCTGCCGTCCCAGCCGGAGTTGGCGATGGGCGCGATCGGCGAGGGCGGCGTGCGCGTGACGAACGACGAGGTGATGCGCACGGCGCGCATCACCCCTGACCAGCTGGACCGTGCCGAGGCCCGGGAACGGAAGATCCTGGAGAGCCGCGCCCGGCAGTACCGGGGCGGGCGGGAGCCGCTGCGGCTGGAGAACCGGACGGTCCTGGTGGTGGACGACGGGGTGGCCACGGGCTCGACGGCACGCGCTGCCTGCCGGATCGCCCGCGCCCGGGGAGCCGCACGGATCGCGCTGGCCGTGCCGGTGGCGCCGTACGACTGGACCACCCGGCTGGGCGACGACGCGGACGAACTCATCAGCCTGCACGCACCGCGCGACTTCTTCGGAGTGGGACAGTTCTACGCCGACTTCGCCCAGACCGAGGACGACGAGGTCGTCGCCTGCCTGGAAGCCGCCCCGGCCGGCCCGATGGCCTCTCAGTCTTCGGGTCACTCACCGGGTCAGTCCCCGGGCCCCTCCCCGGGACGTGGGCGGAGGGTGTAGGTCCGCCCCTCCCGGCCCCACTCACCCACCTCCGGCGTCAGCCCCGCGTCCATCGCACGGATGCAGGGCCGCCCGATGTGGGCGTACACGACTCTCCGTACCCCGTGCCTGACGGCCTCCGCCCCGACCTGGTGCACGCTCGCGTGACCGCCGGCTCCTCCGCGGAAGCGGATCGGGCGGTTCCAGGACGACGCGTCGGCGAACAGCAGGTCCGCGCCCGCGGCCCACTCCGGGAAGTCCTTGAACTCCGGCGCCCACACTGCCAGCAGACCGCCGCATTCGATGCGGTAGCCGTACGCGGAATGCGAGGTGTGCACGACGGGACAGGCCCGCACGGACACCGGCAGCCCGGCGCGCCCGGGGCCGCCCGCTCCCCCGCCGTCCAGGTCGAGGTCTCCCGCGTGGGCGACGAGGCCGTCTCCGGCGGCCATACGGCGCAGCTCTGAACGGAGCTCGGCGTGTTCGTCGGTGACCAGCCACGCTTCAGGACGCACCGGAGGCCCCGCCCCGGGACCTCCGTCGAAGACGACGCGGTGGCCACCGTGGCGCAGGAGCAGACCGGCGGGGGCGAAGCGCGGCGAGTTCATCGCACCGACCCCGAGCAGAGTGAGCCGCAGCGGGCCGGGCGCCACCGCTGCGGCGGATCGCCTGCCGGCGTCAGTCCGTGACCGTCTCATTCCGGCGGACGCGGAGGGGGTCGCGGGCCTCGCGGGCCGCGTCGACCACGTCCGCGAGTTCCACCTGCTGGCTGGTGAGGTAGCAGAACAGGTCGTCGAAGGAGACCATCCCGGCCAGCCTGCCGTTCTCGGTCACGGGAAGGTGGCGGGCGCCGATGGACCGCATGGCGTGCTGAGCCGCCGGAACGGCCGTGCCGACGTCGACGGTCACCGGATCCGAGGACATGACCGTACGCACGTCCGTCTCCGGTGCCAGTCCGCTGGCCATGGCACGTACGACCAGGTCACGGTCGGTGAGCAGGCCGACGACATGGTCGTCCTCGACCACGGGCAGGGCTCCGACCCGCGCGTCGGCCATGTGCCGCGCCGCCTCCGCCAGGGAAGCGCTGGGGGCGACACTGGCCGGCGGCGTGCTCATGGCGTAGCCGATCTGCGTCATGTCTCTGTCCTCCTCGGCTCTGTCCTCCTCGGCACGCGGCATGTCACAGGTTCCGGGCGAGAAGGATCTCGTGCGCCATCCGCGCGCCCCGAGCGGCCTCGTCCACGTGGGAGACGTCCTTGGTGGGGATGCTCTCCAGGCTCGTGGCAAGCGCCCGGACGGCGTCCGCGAGCGTCGAGACCTGCGCCTCCAGCAGGGAGATCCGCTCTTCCTGCTGAGTCTTCGGGGGGCCCGTCCCGTATGGGCGGTACTCGCTCATGTGGACCTCCGTACGCTGCCGGATCGGTGAGCGGTTCACGGCCCGCCGGCAGACGGGCGTGACCTTGCACCGCCCGGGGTTTCCGGTTTCCGCGCTCGTAGCCCCCGGCGCGCGAAAGCAGGGCCGAAGGTCCCGGGGCCGGGCGGCCCCCGGGGGCCACTGCCGTCCCGCTGCGCGACCGCGACGGACCAAGCGGCTGCGCCGGCCCCTGCGCCCGCCAGGCACAGGCGGGCCCGGCACCGGCCCGGCGCCGGGCCCCCGCACCGGTCGGCGCCCTGCGGCCCGTGTCCTGCGGCCCCGCAGAGCTGCGGCCGTGCAGAACGGCGGCCCAACTCCGCGCTGCGGTACAGAAGTCCGCGATCAACGCCAGGTGCAGCCTGCGGCGGACGGCCGTGCCGTGCCCTTGCCGGGCGCGGCCGCCCATGCGGCACTCAGCGCGCGGAGGGCGCTCACGTGACCGATCCTTGAGGCCATGACCGGCAAACCATCCGGAAACGGGCCCGGCCACCCGCACGCCGAACCTCACCCCCCATGACCGTCGCACGTTCTCGGGGGGTCATCCACCCGCCCCAAGTCGCCCCGGTGGGCCGCCTGCCGCAGAATCCGGAGGAGTTGTGGACCACGACGAAGCGCTGGAGAAGGTCAAGGAGTCCATCCTGCGGGTGGTACCGGACGCCGACTTCACCCGGCTCTCGCCCGACGAGCCCCTCCGCGAGACGCTGGACATCGACTCCATGGACTTCCTCGGCATCGTCGAAGTCCTCATCGAACGCACCGGTCTGCGCATCGACGAGGACGACTATCCCCACCTGGCCACTCTGTCCAGCAGCGCCGACTTCCTCGTCACACACGGCGCCTGACGGGCCGCCACCGGCCGATGAGGAGGCATTGCGATGAAGGCGAGCGTCGGTGACCGCCTGATCGTGGAGAGTCCGAGTGCCGGGACACCGCGCCGCGACGGCGAGATCGTCGGTCTCCACCGCGAGGACGGCGAGCCGCCCTACGACGTGCGCTGGTCGGACACCGGACGCGTGTCTCTCGTCTTCCCGGGCCCGGACGCGCACGTCCACCACTTTCCGGAAGACCCCGGACACCCCGGACGGTGACGAGCCCCTGGTGCGGCCGTCACGAATCCGCCTGCGGGCTCAGATCGCGGCGCAGCTGCTGGGCGTGCAGGCGGCCGGAGGCTCCTGCGTCGGTGATGTCGAGGAAGACGTGGTCGACTTCGCTCCAGCGCTCGGCGATCTCGCTCTTGATGCGGACGGCGACCTCCTCGACCTCCTCGCTGTCCGCGCCGGGCACGAGGTCGACCCGTGCCGCCAGCAGCGCCGAGTCCGGGCTGAGGCGCATGGTGAGCAGAGCCGTCACCGCGTCGATCTCCGGCTGACGGTCGAGGAAGGCATGGACCTCCCGCCGGACCCGGTGGCTGACCGCCTCCCCCACGAGCTGTCCGCGGGCGTCCCTGCCGAGGCCGTAGGCGATGTAGACCAGCAGCAGCGCGATGGCCAGGGAGGCGACGCCTTCCCACCTGCCGTCGCCGGTGGCCAGGTGCAGAAAGATCCCGCCCAGGGCGAGCAGGACGCCTGTGACGGCGCCGGCGTCCTCGCCGATGACCGTACGCAGGGCCGGGTCGTCACCGTTGCGCAGCTGCTTCAGGAAGCCTCTGCCCTTCCCCCTGGCCTCGCAGCGGACCTGCCAGAGCGCCCTCGCGAGGGATGTGCCCTCCATCAGGCCCGCGACGACAAGGATGAGGACGGCGACGAGGTAGCCGCCCGACGGACCTCCGCCGGAGCTGCCGAGCGCGTGAATGCCCTGGTAGAAGGAGAAGCAGCCACCCATGACGAAGATGCCCACAGCGGCGAGCAGGGACCAGAAGTAGCGTTCCTTGCCGTAGCCGAAGGGGTGCCTGCTGTCGGGCCGCTTCTTGCTGCGCCGGAGGGCGGCCAGCAGAAAGACCTCGTTGAGGCTGTCGGCCACCGAGTGAGCGGCTTCCGACAGCAGCGCCGAGGAGCCGCTCACGATCCCGCCGGCGACCTTCGCCCCGGCTATGACGAGGTTGGCGCCCATCGCCACGAAGACCGTGCCGCGGGTCTCCCCGTCCCGGCTTCCGGGGGCCTCGTCCGCTGCGTCCGCACTCGCCGTGGAAGCGGCGCCGTCAGGTGTGGCCATCGTCCCGGGGTATCCCTTCGAACAGTCGGGTTGGAGAGAGAACGTTGGCCGGGGTACCCCCGCTCCCGGCGGGGAATCCACCCTCGCGCTCGGAAGGGCACGGCGGCCGCACACCGGACGGGCGGTCACGTCGGACCGTCGTCCCGCGATCCGGTCAACGGGTCCTGAACGGTGTGGTGTTGAGCTTTTCCGTCAGGGACGGGGCGACGGGCGGAGAACCGGCCGACGGGGCCGCACCGCCCAACGCCCCGGCGAAGTCGAGCAGTTGGGCGCGCCGCGCGCCGGCCCGCGGTCCTGTGCGCGCCGGGGGCCGGCACCGGGATCCCGCACCGGGGGCCGCCGCCGGAGATACGGGCCGCCCGCGGGTTCCGCGCTGCTGCGGCCCGCCCGCAACGCACAGGCCGATCACCGCTGCGAACGGGAGGCGCCCTCGTCCGAGGTGAGCGGCTTCAACGGGTCGTGCCCGAGCGTCATCAGACGGTGGCGCCAGTTCGGCTGACCTGCGGTGGGTTCCATGTCGACGCCACGCTCGGAGCTGACGGTGTCGACGACCTTGCGCATGACGCGCAGGTCGTCATCGGTGAGGTCGGCCCGGCGCTTGCCGAGAATGCTCAGCACGTGGCGGCCGTTCCGGGTGCCCGCCTGATCCGGCAGCGCTTCGCTGTCCTCACCGGCGGAGCGCGTCATGAGCCACTCGTCCAGTTCGCAGGACGTCATGTTCACCACCGCATGGAACTCGTTCCACAGGTCCTCCAGCTCCTGCGAGGAGATGCCGGCCATCCTCGTCTCCCTTCTCAGCGATGTCGGCGTACTGGGTAGCCCCGCGGACGGGAATGGAAACAGTCCCGGCGGGGGCCACCGGGCCGGCCAAGGGGCCTGACCACCCGCGCAACCGAGAGGTAACCTGCGGAACCCTTGTCGATCTGTGCCAAATTCAGCGCCTGGAGCCGTACCGTCCGCGGCGGTCGATACCGTAGGCAGGGAGCGTGAGGGCATGCGTATCGCGGTCCGGGCCTGACACCACCCCATGAGGGACGACTGGTTGAATCGCGGAGGACGGCCGGCGCGCCCGGCGGAACGGGCAACCCGCCCGTTCCCGCGACCTCGGGGTGGGTCGTGGGGGCCGACGAGCGTGGACGTCGCTGCTGCCCCACTCGCCGGCCCGCCCGTCGGCTTCCCGCTCCTGACGCCACGCCTTGACCGATGGGGGGTTACGGATGGAACCCGAGTGGCTGTCCGACATCGAACTGGCCGAACTCGTACACGGCGGCGGGGAGCCGGCCGCCGCGGCACTGACCGAACTGAGGCGCCGCCACTTCGGTGCTGTCCGCAAGCTCGCCGCCCTGTGCGTGAGCGACGAAGCCGCAGGGGACCAACTGGCCGAGCGTGCCTGGCAGCTCGCCATGTGGCCGCACGGCACAGGCGGGACCGGGGCGCTGCGCCCCCGTGCATTGGCCTCGGTGCTCCGGGCGGCTGCCGAAACGGCCGGCACGAGTCGAAACGACGTGCTCGACGCGGACTTGGCCGGGTGGCTGGGCATGCCGCTGACCGTTCCGGATCCGGCCTTCGCGGACGGGGGCGGAGTCACGCTGCCCCTCGGCGGATCGACGGTCACCGAGGCGTTCGACGCGCTGCCGGCCAACCTCCAGGCGGCGATGTGGCATCACCTGGTGGAACACGCCGACGACGGCTTCATCGGGCGCCTCCTTGGCTCCGACTCCCCCGATTCCCAGGAGATTTCGGCACTGCTCAGGCGCGCGTACAGGGACTTCTACCACGCCTACGAGCAGATTCACCTCGACGGGATGACGGACGACTGCCGTCGTTTCCACCGGATGGTCATGGCCTATGCGGACCAGAGGGGCGGCAATACGGCGGACGTGGTGCCGCACCTTCAGCAGTGTCACTACTGCTCCCGCGCGGTCGCCGATCTCCGGCGCATGTACACGGACTTCGGCGAACTCCTGGTGGAAGCCCTGCTGCCCTGGGGAGGCAGTGCCTACGCCGCTGCCCGGCAGGCGGAAGCGACCTCCGCGACGGTCGCCGTCCCCGGAGGGGAAGGGGCGGCTCCCGCCCCGGGAGCCGCTGCTGAGGGGACTGTTCCGCCTCCCGGCGACCACCGGGGTGCGCTCGGCAGGGCCACATGGGACATGCTGGGGAGAACGGGACTCGCCGAGCGGAACACCGGCGGGTTCAGGGTCCGGTCCGGACGGCTCACGCTGGCCGTCGGCGCCCTGAGCGTGTGTTCACTCGTGGCAGCGTTCGCCTACGCTCCGGAGCTCGGCTCCCGGCTGCCTGTGAGCAGCGGTGCACCTCCGGCGAAGGAGACCCCCACCGATCCGGAACCGTCGAAGTCGGGCGGGTCCGGCCCGTCGGGTTCGCCCACCGGCTCGCCGTCGTCGCCCGGATCTTCTTCGCAGGCTCCCGGCGGGCAGGACGGACGTACGCCCGGACCGCGGGTGCGGGGCGCGAGCCTGGAGTGGCTCTTCGACGACGTCAAGGGCGACGTGGCCCCGGACAGCACCGGCAACGACCGGGACGGGACGCTCATCGGCGATCCGCAGCCGAAACCCCGCAAGGACGGCGGCGTGGCGTTCTTCGGGAAGCAGTCGGTGGCCACGCAGGACCCCGTGTTCGACACCGACAGCAGCTTCTCGGTCTCGGCCCGCGTGAAACTCCGGAACAAGGACGAATACCAGACCGTCGCCAGCCAGGACGGAACCGAAGTCAGCTCCTTCCAGCTCCAGTTCGACCCGGTGGAAGACCGGTGGGAGATGCGGATGCACCGGGAGGACACACAGACCTCCCGAGCGGATGAGGCGGAGTCCGACGCCGCACCGCGGGCCGGCCGCTGGACCTCCCTCGCCGGCGTCTACGACGCGCCGGAGGGCCTCATCCGTCTGTACGTGGACGGGAAGCTGCAGGAGACCGTCCGCAGGGAGGGGGACCGCAGCTCGGAGGGGGTTTTCGCCGTCGGCCGGGCCAGGCTGGGCGACCAGCTCATACGCGGCTTCGAGGGGACCATCAAGAACGTACGGGCGTTCCCGAAGGCCCTCTCGGACAAGGAGGCAAAGGCGCTCGCAGCCCAGAAGTGAGCCGCCGGGCACGGGAGTTCACCGGCCGAACCCCCGGCCGGGCGCCACGCCACCGGACGGGCGTCCGGACGCGCATCCCCCGGGCCCGCATCCGCCCGCTCCAGCTACGGGGCGGCAGCTGCACTTCGTCCCCGACCGCTGCCGCGTCCGGGCGCCGCCTCCGCGCGGGCGCCCCTTGATCTGCTGCTTCCCCTGCTGCGTGGCCGCGGCGACGGCTCGGCCACGCGACGCCGGAGCGTCCTGCACCGTCGGCCCCGAGGACGGGGCCGGGCCCGTGGGCGGATGCGGACATCCGGAAGCGGGGGTGAACTCGCCCGCGCGGACGGGCCCCAGCGGCAGCCGGGCAGTCCGCGCGGTGAACTCGTAGGCCCCGCACCGCCCCTGAGGCGTGGCGGCGAAAGACGGTTGCGGCCGGCCGCCGGGAGCGGCTCGGAGTGACTGCCGCCGGCTCCGCCGGCCATCCGACGGATGCAGGCCCAACTGGCCTGTCCAGGAGGCGAGACGAGGCGCATCGCAGTCGTACGGACGCGGTTCGCGCGATGACGACGGGCTGCCGCCCCCGGATTGCTTCGCAGGCCGCAGCGAAACGGATCCGGGGGCAGCGCCCTTCGCGGGCCGGTTGGCGCTTGGGCGACATCGCGCTCCCCTGCATTACGACATCGCACCCCCCAAGCCCGGCCCTGCCCCGGCAGGTTGAGGGGCTGAACTCCGGGCACCCGGTGTTCAGCATCACGTTGACACTATGTCCTTGTGGGCTTCAAGCCGCAAGCATCGTTCTGATAATTTCAACGAAGTCGCAAGGAAAACGCTTGTGTTGACGCTCACACAGCTACTTCACGCGGTCCGCCGGATCGACGGGCCGGTGTGTCTGTTCCTCTGGAAGCGCTCACATGTGTCTCGTTGCCGGCCGCACCACTGGTACGTGCTCCGACCGCGCACGTGCCCGATCGACCCGCGTAAGGAGTTCGGACGATGAACCCTGCTGCTGCAACCGGCCCCGCCGACCGCGTCCGCAACGGGATGCCCGCACGTGAACTGGGCACCGAGGGCTGGCACAAGCCCTGGAGCGGGCAGAACGGCGGAGCCTGCGTCGAGGCGAAGAAGCTCCCGGACGGCCGCGTGGCACTTCGCCAGTCCACCGACCCCGAGGGGCCCGTCCTCCTCTACACCCCGGAGGAGATCACGGCATTCATCGAGGGCGCCAAGGCCGGTGAGGCCGACTTCCTCACCGGCTGAGCGGGCAGAGCCGACGAGGGTGACGGCGCTGCAGGACGCGGACAGGAGACTCCCGACGCTGTGGTCAGGTGGCGCCGGTCGGCGGGCGGAGCGCCCTCCCGGCCCGGCGGCTTGTCCTGGAGCGCACTCCGATTCGGACCGTGCGCTCCATGAGCACACACACCTCAGCAGAGGATCGGCTCGGGCTTCGGGGCCGGCACCACCGCGTCCGAAGTCCTGCGCGGCATCACCCCGTCCGGGAAGCTCGCGGTCGTCACCGGCGGCTGCTCGGACCTCGGTCTGGAGACGACGCGAGCTCTGACGGCGGCGGGCGCCGGTGTCGTGGTGCCCGGCTCGGCGTCGGGCGTCCGGGAGTACGCGACGGACCGGAAGGAGGCGTCCCGACTGTGGGCGCTGTCGGCAGAGCTGACAGGCGTCGACGCCTTCGCGGAGAACGCCGGGGCGTGAGCGGCGGGGCCTGAGCGGCGGGCGACGACCCCGGCCGCGTTGCGGCTCCCTGGCTGCGGCGCCCGGGCCGGACGCCGCCCTGGCCGCAGCCGGGCCCGTCCCAGCGCCTGATCAGCCCCTCGCCGGTGCCACCTGGACCGTGCACAGCGGGTCGTCCCGGAAAGGCGCCAGTCGCTCCCGGCTCGCGCCGCATCGGTGATGAGGGTCCAGGGCCGCTCCAGAACCGACCACCAGTGGGAATCGGCGCGTCCCGACTTCCCGGCGGACGACGGCAGGGGACACGGACGGCGCAGCCGGAGCACCCCCACTTCGGCTGACACACCGTCCGCTCACGGCGGCGGACCGCACGGCCACGGCCCGTCTCATGAAGGGGGCGTCAGGGCCTTCCATTTGAGGAGGGAGCGAGCCCGGACCACCTCGCCTCATCACCCGGGCCGTGTACGACGTCTGCAGGAGCGTCAGCTGACGGCACGCCAGCCGGCCGTCTCCAGCGGGCCGACCAGAGGAGGCGGAGCCCGGTTCGCTCTGTTACAGGTGATTCGTGGCCCGCGTTTCTTTCAGAACTCCGATAAAGCCGCAACGCATTGCCCCCACAGGGTTGTCGCGTTCATGTCGGACTGCCTTTACTGGCGAAGCGCGGAATCCGATTTCGGCCCGTGGGGGAAGGAGCGCTCTGCCCGCTTCCCCACGGGTCTCCCCCACGCATCGGTGACCCGAACTCCGAGCGCGGGAGTCCCCGTTCCTTCCCACTCCCGAAGGAGACCGAGATGGCAGCACTGCCAGGCTTCGACCGACGTGCCCTGCTGCGCGGCGGAGCAGCGGCCACGGCCGCCGGCGCGATCGGCCTGACCACCACCGGGACCGCCCACGCCGCCGCATCGCCCGGCCGCACGAGAACCTCGCACGCCCGGATCGCCGAGCCGCGCATCTACAGCACCGAGGAGTGGGGCGCACGGCCCGCCTCCGGTGAGATCGTCGTGGAGGACCACAAGCCGACCTTCATCGTCGTCCACCACACCGCGGAGCCCGGCAACAGCGAGGACTACTCGCTGGAGCACGCGATGAAGATCTGCCGGGACATCCAGAACCACCACATGGACGGCAACGGCTGGTCCGACAGCGGCCAGCAGTTCACCAACTCCCGCGGCGGGTTCCGCCTCGAGGGCCGCCACAAGAGCCTGTCCGTCGTGCGCGGCGGCACCCAGCACGTGCAGGGCGCCAACGTCGG
Organism: Streptomyces sp. WMMB 322; assembly: GCF_900090145.1. Classification (GTDB taxonomy): domain Bacteria; phylum Actinomycetota; class Actinomycetes; order Streptomycetales; family Streptomycetaceae; genus Streptomyces. Next base: position 11,717 of record NZ_FMHI01000019.1, on the reverse strand, counting down.
GGGCCACAACAGCGAGGTCATCGGGATCGAGAACGAAGGTCTCTACACGGACGTGGACGTCCCCGCCGCCCTGTGGAGCTCCCTGGTGCAGCTCGTGGCGTGGATCGCGTCCCAGTACGGCACCGACCTGGCCAACATCAAGGGCCACCGGGACTTCAACTCCACCGAGTGCCCCGGTGACGTCCTCTACGGCCGCCTCCAGGAGCTGCGCGACGCGGTCGGCGGCGTCCTCGGCGTCTCCAGCCCCTCCTCCGACGACGTGCTTGCCTGGCCGCTCCTGAAGCCCGGAGCCGTCGGCGCGGACGTCCGGGCGGCCCAGCATCTGCTGCGCGGCGTGGGGTTCAAGGTGCCCACGGACGGCGTCTTCGGTACGGAAACCCGGCGTGCCGTGGCCGAACTGGCCGCCCGGAACGGAGTCGAGCGCCACACATGCTCGGCCGCGTACCACTGCAGGACCGACGAGACCGGCTACCTGGGGTCCGACATCTGGCCGCTGCTCACTTCCTCGTCCCGCACCACAGGCGGTGAGGAGACCGAGGACGCGATCGCCACGCTCCAGCGCAGCCGCAGGCGCCGCGCCAAGCTTTCGTCCGGCGGGAAGCTCACACAGTCCGACTGGAAGCGGCTGCTGTCCTGACGCGGCAGCACCTGACGCGGGGGACGCCGCCGGGTCGCGCTCCCCGGCCGTGTCCCCCTCGCCGCTTCCACTCCCCCAGGCTGCTCCCTCTCTCTCCCGTGCTGCTTCCTCCGCCCTCTTCCGCCGCCCTCTTCCCCCCTCTCTCGACCGGCAGCGGGCTCCAGCGCCGGCGCGCCGCCGGTGACGGTGGTCTGCGATGCTGAAGTCGTGCCGCACACAGCCGGGGACCCACAGCCCGTCACGCCCGAGCCGCCGGGCTCCACTTCGCGGCCGCTGCTCACTCAGTCCTGGCTCGACCTGGCGTTCGTGCACTGGGCGGCGGACCCCGCGGACGTGGCGCCGCTGCTCCCGCCCGGCACCTTCCCCGACGTGCTGCACGGCAGGACCTACGTCGGTCTCGTCGCCTTCCGCATGCACCGGGTGGGCTGGCTCCGGCTGCCGGGCGTCCCCTACCTGGGCAGCTTCCCCGAGACGAACGTGCGCCTGTACTCGGTGGACGGGCACGGGCGGCGCGGCGTGGTCTTCCGCTCCCTCGACGCCTCGCGTCTGATCCCCGTGGCGGTAGCCCTCACCGCGTTCCGCATGCCCTACAGGTGGGCGCGCATGTCGGTACGGCGGGATGGCAGGAACATCACCTACGCCAGCAGGCGCCGCTGGCCCGGCCCCCGGGGCGCGCACTGCCGGATGACCGTACGGACCGGCGAGCCGGTCGAGGAGCCCACCGAACTCGAACACTTTCTGACGGCCCGCTGGGGCATGCACAACACGTTCTTCAACCGGGCGGTGTACCTGCCCAACATCCATCCGCGCTGGCCGCTGCACCGTGCCGAACTGACCGAATGCGACGAGGACTTGATCACGACGGCGGGCCTGCCCCAGCCTGCCGGGGACCCGTTGAGCGTGCTGTACTCGCCGGGCGTGCCCGTGCGGTTCTCACGCCCCGCGCGACCGGCCGGCGTGCCCACACCCTGAAGGCAGGCACCGGCCCTCGTGCCCGCGGGTGCCGCCCCCGTCACGCGAGGGTCACCTCAGCGGTGGCGTGTGCGGCCTCGCGGCAACTGGCCACCCACAGACGCACTTTGCCACTGCCACTGCCACCGGCGTCGGCGTCGGCCCGGTCCTCCCGGGCCGCCCCTTCCGTCCCGGGCTCCCCGCACGTCAACAGCCGTTCACCGCAGAAGACCGGCTTGCGCAGCCTGTACGACAGTGCACGCACCGCACGGTCCGGGGCCTCGCGCCGCACGAGCTCCAGCATCGACAGCGCCAGCAGCGGCCCGTGCACGACGAGCCCCGGGTACCCCTCGGTGTCCGTGGTGTACGGGGCGTCGTAGTGGATGCGGTGGGCGTTGGCCGTGAGGGCGCTGAAACGGAACAGCAGCGCGGGGTCGGTGTTCCACGGCACCTGCCAGGACGCCCCGGCCCCCGGAGCCGTCACCGTGTCAGGGACGAGGCCCTCCGGGACGGGCGCTCCGCCGCCGCTGCGGTACACGAAGTCCTGCTCCTCCGTCAGGCACAGCGCGCCCTGCTGCCGGTACTCGCCGCGCACCGTCACGAACAACAGCGCCCCGCTGCGGCCCTCCTTGACCTCGACTCCGCTGACGGAGCTGGTCACTTCGGCCGGGCTTCCCAGCGTCAGCGGTGCGTGCACCTCGAGCCGTCCGCCGGCGAACATCCTCCGCCGCTTCGTCAGCGGCGGCAGGAAGCGCCCGTCGCGAGGGTGTCCGTCCATGCCGAGTTCGTCCCGGCGCGGCCAGTGCAGGAAGTGCAGCCACTGCCACAGCGGGGGAAGCGGCTGCCCGGCCACGGGGGCAGCCTCCGGCAGCCCGAGCACCGCCGACAGTGCCGCCGAAGGTCCCGGGTCGAGGGCGTCGGTGCTGTGTTCGGGGCCGGGCCGCCACCTTTGTGCGATGTCCCGGAGGACGTCCGCGCCGCCGCGGCCACCGGAACCGCCGGACACGGCCCCGGACGCGGCCCCGGCCCCGGGCTGGGGCTCTGACTCGGATCCGGGCTGGTGCTCGGGCACGGGCCGGGACTCGGACACGGCATCTCCTCGCTCTCCCGCTTCCGCACGGGGGCCGCGTGCGGCGGCTCCGGTACGCACGAAGCAGGGGAATTGTGTGGAGCGCGCAGGCCCGGGGTCAAGCAGGCCCGGGGTCAGGAAAACCTGAAGTTCCTGCACTTCACGACCGCATTGACAGCGCAAATGAACTGGCCGTACAAATCGAGCGGCACCGACGGAGCTTGCGGCAGCCCGACGGAGCGAACGGAGACGAACGGAGAGCCCATGAGCAGCGTACGGCCGCTGGACGGCATCACCGTCGTCAGCCTCGAACAGGCCGTGGCGGCACCGTTCGCGACCCGTCAGCTCGCTGATCTCGGCGCCCGCGTCATCAAGATCGAGCGTCCCGGCGGCGGTGACTTCGCCCGCCGCTACGACACGGCGGTGCACGGGCACTCCAGCTATTTCGTCTGGCTCAACCGCTCCAAGGAGTCCCTGAGCCTGGACGTGAAGGACGAGCGCGGACGCGCCGTGCTGGACCAACTCCTCGCAGACGCCGATGTGTTCGTCAGCAATCTCGCTCCCGGGGCCGCCGCGAGACTGGGCCTCTCTCCCGAGGAGCTCACTGCCGCACACCCGCGACTGATCCCCTGCACCGTCTCCGGATACGGAACGAGCGGCCCATGGGCGGACCGCAAGGCCTACGACCTTCTCGTGCAGTGCCAAACCGGCCTCGTCTCCCTGACGGGCACCAGCGGTGAGCCCGCGAGGGCGGGGGTGTCCGTCGCGGACATCGCTGCCGGCATGTACGCCTACAGCGGGGTCCTGACGGCCCTGTTCACCCGCGCGACCACCGGCGTCGTCCGGCCCGTCGAGGTGTCCCTCTTCGAGGCGCTGGCCGAGTGGCTCGGCCAGCCCGCCTACTACACCGCGCACACGGGAACACAGCCGCCGCGTCTGGGCACGCAGCACCCCACCATCGCCCCGTACGGCGCCTACACGGCGGCCGACGGCAAGGAGGTGCTCTTCTCCATCCAGAACGAACGCGAATGGGCCGCTCTGTGCACGGAGTTCCTCGAGGACCCGGCGCTGACCGAGGACCCGCGCTTCGCCACCTCCTCCGACCGTGTGGAGCACAGGGAGGAGCTCAACGCCCTCGTCGCCGCCCGTTTCGCCCGCTCCGGGGCCGAGGAGATCATCGCCGCTCTCGACCGGATCGGCGTCGCATGCGCGGGCGTCAACTCCGTCGCCGAGTTCCTGGCACACCCGGTCCTCACCGGCCGCGACCGCTGGCGCGAAGTGGGCGTCCCCGGGGCATCGGTGCGTGCCCTGCTGCCGCCGGTCGACCTCGCCGGAACGAGCGCCCGCATGGACCCCGTCCCGGCGCCCGGTGAGCACACGGCGGACATCCTCGGCGAGCTCGGCCACTCCGCGGACTCCGTCGAGGCGCTGCGGGCCGACGGCGTCGTCTGACGCGGACGGGGCAGTACCGCCCTGCCCGCCCGTAGACGTGCCCGCCCCGGCCGGGAGCGGCCACGGCCTCGCCCCGGCCGGCCCCCGGCTCGCCCTCGCGGGAGGCGCCCGGCGGCACGCGGACTTATCGTCGGTGACATGCGTCCTGGTGAAGCCAGTTACGACATCCTTCTGCAGCCGCAGACGGCCGACATCGAAGGCCACCCGGAGCACGGCCCCGTGCTCCGGGTGATCACGGTACGGGCGACGGGCGCGCAGGGTGAGAGCGGCTATCCGCGTTACGCGGGTGAAGGCGTCGAGGCGGACGTCGACCCCCGGACCCGTACCGTCGAAGCGATCACCCTCGACGGCGAGGAACTGCCGTACGGGTGGGTCGCGTTGATCGCCGACCAGGACGGCGCCGGGACGGGCTGACTGCCCGGCCGACGGCCGAGCTCCCCGTGGGACTCGCCGCCGGCGACACGGCCGAGCGGGCCACGCGTGCCGCGCCGTTCCGCACCGTTCCGCACCCGTCCCGGTGCGATGGTCCGACGGCCGGCACCCGCAGCTGCTCGGCCGGTCTGACGGCCGGTCCCGGGCCTCGTCGAGAGCGGCAGTCAGGCTCGCGGTCAGCGGGGGCGCGCTGCCCCGCCGTCGGGCGGGGCCGGGGCTGTTCCGGCCCGCCGCCGGTGCGGCGCCATGGGTCCGACCGGGGCCCGTCCTGCAACGGCGCCCCTCCGGCCGAAGTCCTGACCAGGGCGGGCCGGGCGGGGCCGGGCCCCCGGGCCCCAAGCCGTCGGCCCGTCAGGCCGTCGGTCCGTCGGTCCGTCAAGGCCTTCGGCCCGTCAGGCCGCCCGCACTCCCGCCACGGTGAGATCGGTGATCCGCTGCGCTGCGTCCGCACGGAAGAGGTCGCGGCCACGGCGTATGCGCTGCTCGCGCACCGGGCCCGGCCGCACGACCCGCTCCAGCGCGGCGGCCAACTCCTCCCGGCCGGCGGCGAGTTCGGTCAGTCCCGCGTCCGCCATCTCCCGTATGCCTTCTGCGCCGTGGCCCGGCAGCGGCCGGTATCCGATCAGCGGAAGCCCGGCGGCAAGGGCCTGGGCGGCGGTCTGCCCCGCCGCGTTGTCGACGAGCGCGTGCGCGGAGGCCATCAGTCCGGCCATGTCCTCGACCCAGCCCAGTGCGAGCGTCCCGGGCAGCCACGCGGCACGCCGGTGCAGCTTCTCGTCGGCGCCGCACAGCAGTACGGGGCAGAAACCGGCGGCCTCCAGTTCCCCTGCGGTGTCCGTCAGCGCGGACCCGACACCCCACGCTCCCGCGGAGAGCAGGACGACCGGCCTGCCCGGAGCGAACCGTTCGAACTCCCCCCGCCAGTACGCGGAACCCGCGCCCGTCTCCCCGCTCTCCCCCGTCTCCCCCCTCTCCCCGCCGGTGCCCCCTGCCGCGAAGCGGGCCGGCACGACAGGCCCCGTCGCCTCCGCCCGGCTTCCCGTGACGGCGGCGGCGGTGCGTGCGGCGGCTCCGGTGACGCACAGATACACGTCGTTGCCCGGATGGAGCCATCCGCGGTGCACGGCGAAGTCGACGACCGTCACCACGCTCGGTATGCGCAGCGTTCCGCGCCGGCGCAGACGTCCCGTCACCTGGGCCGACAGATGGAAGGTGGAGACCACCGCGTCGGGCTGCCAGCTCTCGACGGCATTCATCAGCGGCCGCTCGGCGAGCGCCGCCAGCGGTGCGCTGCCCGGCCTCGGCACTGCGGCGGCGCCCCGCCCGGCCGGACGGGGCGCGAGGAACGCTGCGTAGATCCACGCGTAGAGCTGCGGAACGTGCCGGACCGATCCCCGGTAGCCCGAGCGGAGCGCCGTCCCTACCCCCGACGGGAGCAGTGTCAGCACATCCATGATCCGGGCCGAGTGACCACGGGCGCTCAGCCGGTCGGCGAGTTCGCCCGCGACCGCGTCGTGGCCCGCGCCCATGCTGGCGCTCAGCAGCAGAAACCGTTGCCGCACAGTGCTCCCCCACATCCGGTGATCGGTGACGGACGCCCGGCCCGTCGCCCGTACGGACTGCTTGGGTGCCGCGGTACGGCCGCGCCGAACCGGGCCCGATCGGGTGATTCGCGCTGCTGTGCGATCGAATCCCCGCAGGCGGCTGCGGCGTACAGCCAGCATTCTGGGAGTCCTGCTCCTGATCACGGGAGGGTGTCATGTTCGAGGGTTCCGGGAGGCTCGTGGTGCGCGGCACTCAACGGCCGGTGGCGCTCATCACCGGTGCCTCGTCGGGCATCGGCACGGCGGTCGCCGAGACGCTCGCTGCGGAAGGGAGCTGGCGCCTGCTGCTGAACGGGCGTGACGAGGAGCGGCTGAGCGACGTGGCGGTACGGACCCGGGGCACCGCTCTGCCCGCCGACGTCACCGATCCGCAGTCGCGCGCCGCCCTGGCCCGCGAGGCGGTGGCACACGGCGGGCGGGTCGACGCGCTGGTCGCTGCGGCGGGCATCGGCTGGGCAGGGCCGTTCACCGCTCAGCCCGAGGAATCGATCGACCGGCTGCTGTCGGTCAACCTGTCCGCCGTCATGCACCTGGTACGGCTGCTGCTGCCGGGCATGGTCGCCCGGCGCAGGGGCCGCATCGTGCTCATCGGTTCCATGGCGGGCACCGTGGGCGTGCGGAACGAGGCCGTGTACGCGGCGACGAAAGGCGGCCTGATCGCGTTCGCCGACAGCCTGCGCTACGAGCTGGCCGCCACCGGTGTACGCGTCTCGATGGTGCTGCCGGGGGCGGTGGACACTCCCTTCTTCGGGCGCCGCGGCGCCCCGTACCACCGGACGCGGCCGCGTCCGGTGCCGCCCGCGCAGGTGGCGTACGCCGTGCGCAGAGCCCTGGTCCACGGAAGGCCCGACGCGTACGTGCCCGGGTGGCTCGGCATGCCCGCCCGGCTGCACGGCGCCGCGCCCGGCGTCTTCCGGTCCCTCGCACAGCGCTTCGGCTAGGAGTCGGAACAACGTGTGGCTGACGGTGGTAAGTGTCGTCCTCGCGCTGCTGGCCGCCCTGGCCAACGCCGCGGCGTCCGTGCTGCAGCGGCGGGCGGCGGCGACGGAACGGATCGCCTCCAGCGGCAGGCGCTTCTCCTGGCTCACCCATCTCCTTCACCGGCCGGTGTGGATGTGGGGCACGGCGATGCTCGTCTTCTCCGGGATCTTCCAGGCGGGAGCCCTGGCCGCGGGCCCGCTGGCGGTGGTGCAGCCGGTCATGGCCACCGAACTGCTCTTCACGCTGGTCGTGGGCAGCGTCTTCTTCCACCGTCGCCCGGACACCCGCGCATGGTGGGCTTTCCTGTCGATGGTGACGGGGCTCGGGGTCTTCCTCGTACTCATCGACCCCTCGGCGGGGACGACGCGGGTGCCCGTCGGGCGATGGGTGGTGGTCGGAGCGGTGCTGCTGGCCCTCGTACTGCTGCTGATCCTGCTGGCCGCGCGGCTGCCGTCCTCGCCCCGGGCGACGGTTCTCGGTACGGCGACGGCTTTCGGTTTCTCCAGCACGGCGGCACTGATGAAGGACGCGGTCGCCCGGCTCTCGGACGGGCTCGTGGCCCTGCTGACGGCGTGGCAGACCTACGGCGTCGCCGTGATCGGGCTGGCGAGCTTCCTGCTCCTTCAGATGACCCTGCGCGCGGGGACGCTGGTGGCCTCGCAGCCCGCGCTCACTCTGGGCGACTCAATGATGAGCCTCGTGCTGGGCGCGGTGCTCTTCGAGGAGAAGCTGCGGCTCGGGGTGCTCGTCTTCCCGGAGCTGGGGGCTCTGGCGCTGGTCGGCCTGGGCAGCTTCCAGCTGGCGAGAACCCCTGAGGTCTCGGGCGATCACGAGGGACAGATCTGGTGAGCGCGGCAGCGCCGGGCCGCGGCCACCCGACCGCCCGAGCCGCCCGCGAAGCGGCCCTGTGGACGGGCGCGGCCGCCCTGGCCCTGGCGGGCTGGCACCTGGGGCCCGCCGCGAGCTGGCTGCCCGGGGTCCGCAGAGCGGTCAGCCCGGGCCTGGACGGCCGCGGCGACCCCGGCCACGTGGCGCTCACCTTCGACGACGGTCCGGACCCGCTCAGCACCCCGTACTTCCTGGAGGAGCTGCGGCGGCTCTCGGCCCGGGCCACCTTCTTCGTCCTCGGCAGCCGACTCGAGCGGTATCCGCAGCTGGGACGGCGCATCGTGGCGGAGGGCCACGAGCTGGCCGTGCACGGCTGGCGTCACGAGAGGTTCTGGCATCCAAGGCCTCGCGGCGACGCACGCGACCTGGCGCGCGCCGCGGACTCGGTGCACCGCGCGTCCGGTTCGCGGCCGCTGTGGTACCGCCCGCCCTACGGCGTCCTCACCGCGACGCGGCTGGCCGCGGCGCGGCGGGCCGGGCTGCGCCCGGTGCTGTGGACGGCGTGGGGCCGCGACTGGACGGCGATGTCGGACGCGGACAGCGTCCTCGCGGAGCTGGCGAAGCGGATGAGCGGCGGGGCGACGGTACTGCTGCACGACTCCGACCACGCGTGCGCCCCGGGGGCCTGGCACTCGGCGCTGGACGCGCTGCCGCACCTGGTGATGCGGTGCCGGGCCGAGGGGCTGACGGTGGGTCCGCTGGCCGAACACGACCTGCGGACCACATGACGTCCGCTCCCCCGGCCATCCGCCGGTCCGAGCGCCGCGCCTGCGGGCGCCGTGTCAGCAGATGCGCGGCAGCTGCTCGCCCACCGGCAGGTCCACGACGCGTGTGCCGCCAAGCCCGGTGCGGGCGACGACCATCCCGGGATGCGTCTCGACGCACTCGCCGATGACCGCCGCTTCCGCGCCCAGCGGGTGCTCCCGCATGGCCGCCAGCACCGCCTCCGCGTGCTCGCGGGGGACGAAGGCGACGAGCTTGCCCTCGTTCGCCACGTACATCGGGTCCAGGCCCAGCACGGCGCACGCGTTGGCCACCGGCGGGGGCACCGGCACCGCCTTCTCCCGCAGGACCACGCCGACCGTCGCCGCCACGGCGATCTCGTTGAGCGCCGCGGCAAGGCCGCCGCGCGTCGGGTCGCGCAGCACGTGCAGATCGGGCGTGACGGCGAGCATCGCTTCGACGAGGCCGCCGAGCGCGGCGCAGTCACTCTCGACCTCGACACCGAACTCCAGGCCGTCGCGCACGCTCATCACGGCGACTCCGTGCACGCCGATCGCGCCGCTGACGATGACGACGTCACCCGGCACGGCGCGCTGCGGGCGGATGTCCACGCCTTCGGGGATGAGCCCGATGCCCGCGGTGTTGAGGTAGACGCCGTCGCCGCGCCCGGCCTCGACGACCTTCGTGTCGCCGGTGGCGACCTCGACGCCTGCGGCGCGGGCCGCGGCCCCCAGGGCCTCGGCGACCCGCGAGACGAGCGGCACCTCGACCCCCTCCTCCAGGATGAAACCGCAGGAGAGATAGGCCGCCCGTGCGCCGCTCATCGCCAGGTCGTTGACGGTTCCGTTGACGGCGAGGTCACCGATGCTGCCGCCCGGGAAGAACAGCGGCCGTACGACGAAGGAGTCGGTGGAGAAGGCCAGCCGCGTTCCTCCCAGCGTCACGGCCGCCGAGTCGGCGAGCCCGGCGAGCAGTTCACCGCCGAAGGCGGGCGCGAAGATGTGCTGGACGAGTTCGGAGGAGAGGGTTCCGCCGCCGCCGTGGCCCATGACCACGCGGGGCTGGTCCCGCAGCGGAGCGGGGCACGTCCAGCCGGAGAAGTCCGGTGCGGCGGTCGATGTGTTCGGCTCGGCGAGGCCGGTGGTCTCAGACAACGGGGTTTCCCTCCAGCGGTGCGGACGCGGGTGCGGTGCTCGTGCCGTCCGGGGTGCGGGGGGCGTTGACGGCAGCCGGGGCGGCCGTCAACGCGGGCTGTTCCGCGCCGCTGCCCGAACTCTCCAGCCGGCGGTAGAGGTAGTACGCAGCGCAGGCGCCCTCGCTGGAGACCATCGTCGCCCCGAGCGGGGTGCGCGGCGTGCAGGTCGTCCCGAACGCCTCGCACTCGTGCGGCTTGAGCAGCCCCTGCAGCACCTCGCCGCTGCGGCACTCCTCTGGTTCGCGGGTGTCGATGTCCGTCACCGCGAAGCGGTACTCGGCGTCGAACTCCCGGTGGCGGGCGGCCAGTCGCCATCCGCTGCCGGGGATGACGCCGATGCCCCGCCAGGACCGGTCGGTGACCTCGAAGATGTCGTCGAGCATCGCCTTCGCGGCCGGGTTGCCCGCGGGCGGCACCACGCGCGCGTAGGCGTTGTCGACGGTGTGCTCGCCCCGCTCAAGCTGCCGCACCGCCCGGCGCACGCCCTCGAGCACGTCGAGCGGTTCGAAGCCCGTCACGACGATCGGCACCCCGAACCGCTCGGCAAGCTGCGGGTATTCACCGGTGCCCATCACGCTGCACACGTGCCCGGCGGCGAGGAACCCCTGCACCCGGCACGACTCCGACTGCATGATCGCCTCGATCGCCGGCGGCACGCGGACGTGCGAGACGAGCATGCTGAAGTTGCGGATGCCCAGCTTGCGCGCCTGGTGGATCGTCATGGCGTTGGGCGGCGCCGTCGTCTCGAAGCCGATTCCGAAGAAGACGACTTCCCGCTCGGGGTTCTCCTGCGCGATGCGCAGGGCGTCGAGCGGCGAGTAGACGACACGGACGTCTCCGCCCTCGCTGCGTACCCGGAAGAGGTCACGCCCTGTTCCGGGCACGCGCAGCATGTCGCCGTAGCTGCAGAAGATCACCTCGGGCCTGGAGGCGATCGCCAGGGCCTTGTCGATGACTTCGAGCGGCGTGACGCACACCGGGCAGCCCGGTCCGTGGATCAACTCCACCTCGTCGGGCAGCAGCTGGTCGATGCCGTGCCGGATGATGGAGTGCGTCTGGCCGCCGCAGACCTCCATGAGCGCCCAGGGCCGGGTGACGGTGGCGTGGATGTCCTCCACCAGTCTGCGGGCGAGTTCCGGGTTCTGGAATTCGTCGATGTACTTCACTTCGCCGCCTCCTGAGCAGCCAGCTCCCAGGGGTCGCCGAACTCCTCCTCCAGCAACCCGAGTTCCTCGAACAGTGCGAGCGTCTGCCGCGCCGACTCCTCGTCCAGCCGCTGCAGCGCGAAGCCGACGTGGACGATGGCGTACTCGCCGGCTTGCAGGTCCGGCAGGTATTCGCAGCACACTTCCTTCGCCACACCGCCGAAATCGACCGTGGCCATGCGGGTGCCGTCCCGCTCCTTGATCTCCAGCACCTTGCCGGGTACTGCCAGGCACATGGGTCTTCCCTAAGAATGTCGGCCGGTCCGGGAGGACCGGGTGTGGCTGATGGGTTGTTGCCGCTGATGGCTCCAGGAGAATGGCCGCCCGGTCCTCCGGGACGCTCCGACCACTGATTGAGAACTGCGGTCATCGCTGGTTAGGGACCTGTCGGCGGAGTGCTCCTCGGGCCGTGAAACGGTGATCACGGAGGAACGGAGTGACGGGCTTGAACACGTCTCACCCGCGTATATGGGTCGGCATCGATGCGGGCAAAGGGCATCACTGGGCGGTGGCTGTTGATGCCAACGGTGAGCCGCTGTTCTCGACGAAAGTGATCAACGACGAGGCCCAGATCCTCACC
>NZ_FMHI01000006.1 GCF_900090145.1 Streptomyces sp. WMMB 322 | reverse complement strand
GGAGAGACCCGCTTTCCCGTGTACGACCTGGTCTCCACCTGGTACCACGAGGGCGTGCCCGGCCACCATCTGCAGCTGGCGCAGTGGGCGCACGTCGCCGACCAGCTCTCCCGCTACCAGACGACGGTCGGCATGGTCAGCGCCAACGCCGAGGGCTGGGCGCTGTACGCGGAGCGGCTCATGGACGAGCTGGGCTTCCTGGCCAACGCCGAACAGCGGCTGGGGTATCTGGACGCGCAGATGATGCGTGCGACGCGCGTCGTCATCGACATCGGCATGCACCTTCAGCTGCGCATCCCGGACGACTCGCCCTTCCGTCCCGGCGAGCAGTGGACGCCGGAACTCGCGCAGGAGTTCTTCGGGATGCACAGCGGCCGTCCCGCGGACTTCGTGGAGAGCGAGCTGGTGCGTTATCTGGGCATGCCGGGGCAGGCGATCGGCTACAAGCTCGGCGAGCGTGCGTGGCTGACGGGACGTGAGGCGGCGCGCAAGGCGCACGGGGACGAGTTCGACCCGAAGCAGTGGCACATGGCGGCGCTGTCCCAGGGATCGCTGGGACTGGACGACCTGGTGTCGGAACTGTCCGCACTCTGATCGCTCACCGGTCCAAAGCGGATGGCCGCGGATGTGTGGTCGGCAGTGGGAGCCCGTCACACACCGCTTGCCGCAGCGCCAGGGTCAATGGAGAGAGTCGGCGACAGTTCGGCCCGTCGGGCGGTTCTTCATCCACTACCGGGTCCGGACGGCGCCGTCGCAGTCAAAGCCGCGCAGTTTTTCTTGAAGTTGATGACCTCACCGCACCGGTGATCCAGGCAGCTTCGTCGGTAGTGAGTCGGGAGATGTGCTCCATGGCCTGGTTCAGCCGCTCCAGCATGCCTGGCCCCCTTCCTCCCTCTTCACGCCCACCTTGCCGACGATAGTCGTGTAGCACGTCTACCCAGCGCTGTGACCGGTGCCGTCCCCGTCCGGACCTCGGGTATCCAGTCCCAGGCCCCGGCGGATCGCGATCTCCACGGGCGAGTAGGCGCCGTCGGCCCGCTCCAGTTCGTACGGCGCGGCCGGCATCAGCGGCGGCTGGGCCATGAGGCGCGGCCGCACCCCATGGTGCGGTTGCGCAGCGTGCACCAGGAACGGATGGCACAAGAAGACGTCGCCCGGGGACCCGGTGGCGAGGGCGAGTGGCCGGTGGTCGGACGCCGCCACCAGATCGGGGGCGAGGGTCACCCCGCTCGCCCCGTCCTCCCCGTACTTCTCCAGCACCTTCGGCACGTCGAGGTGTGAGCCGACCCGCAGCCGGGTCGGGGCGTCCTCCTCACCAACCTCGCTGAACAGGAACAGCATCAGCAGCGCCCGGCCCTGAGAGCGTAGATTCGTGAAGTACCAGCTCTCGCCCTCCGGCAGATAGCTCCCCTCGATGTGCCAGCCCGCGTCGTCCGGCTCCTCCTCGTGCGGGAAGCGCAGCGGGAACGTGCCCAGCGAGTAGCGCGGCTCCCAGCGTCCCGCGCCGACGAGCAGGTCGTACGCGTGCTGCAGGGACGGGGAGTTGGGTGCGGCGGCGAACGGTCCCTGCGCCATGCCGCCCACCCAGTGCACGGGCTGCGTCCACGTCGACGGGTCGTCCGGGTCGCAGCCCGTCTCCCGCCACAGCAGCCGCGCGCAGTCTGCGGCCACGCGCGGCGCGACGGAGCCCTCCAACTTCACGAAGCCGTCGCGGAGGAAACGGGAGACCAAGGTCGTGTCATCCATGCCCCCATCGTGCGGCGCCAGCGGCCCCGCTCACCCGACATTCTCCGCAGCGCTTTTGTCGGGTATGAGGATGGGCGTGTGGTCCCCGGTCACGCCGCGCGCTCGAGCTCGTGCCCGGAAGAGGTCGCGCGTCGGCCGTCAGCCTTCGTCGTCTTCGTAGGCGTCCGGGTCCCGGAAGGGACGAAGGCCCTGGCCGGGGCAGCTCGCCTTGATGTTGAACAGGTAGCGGCCCAGGAAATTGATGTGCCTGTCCTTCAGCGGGGAGAGCCGGGCGATGTCCTCGTCCTTGATGTCGTGGCCCTCGGCGCGGAGCTGGGCAACAGCAGCGTCCAGTAGCGGGTATTCCACAGCACGACGGCATTGAGAACGAGACCCAGACTGGCCAACTGATCCTCTTGGCCTTCGCGGTAACCCTGTCGGATCTGGCCCCGGCCGCCGTGGCAGATCGCGCGGGCCAGGCGGTGGCGGGACTCCTGCACGGTCAGCTGCCGGTTCATGAGCCGCCGGTAGGTGTCGTCGACCGGGCCGACCAGGGCGAGCAGGTGCATGGTCTTGTCGATCCGGCCGTACTCGGCGAACGCGGCACCGAGCGGGTGGGGTGGCCCTCGCGGCCAAAGGAACGTGGGCCGTAGCACTTTTCGTACTCGGTTGACGCACTTGGGTCATTGCTGAGACGACGTACAGCATCGGGGACGGGCCGGCCGGGTCTACCACGACAGACCTGCGCCCCGGACCCGTCAAGTCAGTACGGGGCCGCGGAGGCCGCCGCCGAGACGACTGTGCGACCCCTGTCCGGACGCGGCCGGCCCCCTTCGCCCTCGCCGGCCCTGACGCTCTCAGCCGCTACGACCTCGGCGTGCACATCGCCCAGCGCGGCCGCGCAGCAACTGGCGAAATCCTTTACTAACGTTGTTGTTGGTAACATCAACGTTAGTATCGTGGGTGGAGGTCGGTAGACGTGGTGGATTTCGTGGGGCGCCGGGAGGAGCTGGCGACGCTGGAGCGAGAGCTGCAGAAGGTGGCGGCAGGGGCTGGCGGGGAGCGGCCCGGCCGGTGCGTGATGTTGCGCGGGCGGCGCCGGGTGGGCAAGTCGCGGCTGGTGGAGCGGTTTGCGGAGCGCTCCGGAGCCCCGTTCCTCTTCTACGCGGTGACTGGTGCGTCTGCCAGGGATGATCTGGCGCGGCTGGCCCGGGACGCCCGGGCATCGACGCTGCCGTTGGCGGGGCTGGTGGCCGCCGCGCGACCGGAGAGCTGGGATGCCGCATTCGACGTGTTGGCTGCGGCGCTGCCCGCCGACCGGGCGAGCGTGCTGGTCATCGATGAAGTGCCGTACCTGATGGATACCGATGGCGCCTTTGAGGGGATGCTGCAGCGGGCCTGGGACCGGGTGCTGGAGACCAAGCCGGTGCTGCTGGTCCTCATCGGCTCGGATCTGTCGATGATGGAGGCACTGAACAGCTATGGACGACCCTTCCATCAGCGTGGCCGGGAAATGGTGCTGGGACCGCTCAACCCCGCCGAGGTAGGCGGGATGCTCGGGCTGGAACCGGCGGAAGCCTTTGACGCTGCACTGGTCACCGGCGGGCTGCCGCTGATCTGCGCGGAGTGGCCGCGGGGCGCAGGGCTGTGGGACTTCCTCGGTGAGGCGCTGAGTGACCCGGTCTCGGCCCTGCTGGTCTCGGCCGAGCGCTCGCTGGCTGCCGAATTCCCTCCGCAGGCTCAGGCACGTACGGTGCTGGCGGCCATCGGCAGTGGCGAGCGGACCTTTACCAACATCGCCCGTGCAGCCGGGGGAATCGGGGCCACGCCCCTGCAGCGAGCGCTGGAGCTGCTCACGGACAAGCGGATCGTCGCTGCGGAGCTGCCTGTATCGCTGCGTCCGTCGAAGGATCGCCGCTACCGGGTGACAGATCCCTACCTGCGGTTCTGGCTGCACCTGCTCGGCCCGTCCATGGAGGAGATCGAGCGGGGGCGGAGCGATCTGACCTTGGCACGCATCCGGGAGAACTGGACCAGCTGGCGCGGCCGGGCGGTTGAGCCGCTCATCCGCGAGGCGCTCGCCCGGATACTGCCCGACGACCAGCTCCCCGCAGCCCCCGCGGTGGGCGGCTACTGGACCCGCACCAACGACGTCGAGATCGACATCATTGGTGCGGACCGCGCCCCCGTTGCCAAGGAGCTGCTCTTCCTCGGCTCCATCAAGTGGCTGGAGCAGTCACCCTTCGACCGGCACGACCTGGCGGCTCTCCACCGGCACCGGGCCGCCCTCACCGGCGACCCCGTTCCAGTCGTGGCGGTCTCGCGCAGCGGAGTCGACTGCCCGGGCCTCGACGCCACCTACGGTCCCGGTGATCTGCTGACCGCTTGGTCGCTGTGAGTGGTGGATCGCAGGCGCGGTACGGGAGTCGGTGAGCGCGATCAGGCTGCAGGCGTTGCGGAGAAGTCCTACAGGCCTTGTACAGGCCTTGGCCCCTTGCCGGCCCGCTTCAACGTCCAGCCGCAGCATGGCGCCCGCGCCGAGGCGGCTGCTCCCGAGCCGCCGGGCGGGCGCGGGCGGTGGCTACTCCTGCTTGCTTTTCGGTGGGGTGAGACGTTCGAGATCCAGCCTGATCGCGAACGGCACGGGGCGCTCCAGGAAGCCCCGGAAGATGCCCGCGGGCGTGTAGACGCCGGTCGGTCCGTCGAGTTCGTAGACGTGCACGACAGGAGCGTTGCCCTCGTCTTCGACGCACCAGTAGTGCGGGATCCCGGCTTCCGCGTACTTGCGCAGTTTCACGGTGCGGTCGCGGTGTGCCGACTCCGGTGACACGACCTCGACGACGAGTTGGACCTCCTGCGGCGCGTACCAGGTGCGGTCGGGGTCGTAGGGAGCCGTCGTCACGAGCAGATCCGGCTCCGGCCGGTTGCGCTCGTCCAGGCGGATCGTCATCTCCCGTTCGACGTCGAGGCCGGCCGGAGTGGCGTCCATGAGTGTGGTGGTGAGAGAGGTGACGAGCCGGCCGTGCCAGGACCGCTGCGGCGACATCATGAAGACGAGGGCTCCGTCGATGAGTTCGGTGTGGCGGGGCGCCTCGGGGAGACGGTCCAGGTCCTCCGCGAACCAGCCCTCCGCGCGCGGCGGGCGCATCCAGTCGGGCAGTGCGGTCATGGCTCAACCGTAGCGATTCCGTGAGTGCGCGGCCACGAGCTCTTCGGCGGCCCTGCCGCCCTGTCCGCGTCGTCCCGCCATGCCCCGACTGCCGTGCCTGTGGCGGCGCTTGGCCGGTCCGGCGGTGGTGGCGCCGCCGGCTCCCCGCGCCGGATCCGCCGCACACGGCGGCCGCACAGGCCCAGCCACTCGGCGCTCGCGGGGACCGGGCCGTTCGCGGCCCGTGTTCGACCGGGGTCCGGCGGCAGGCGGCGTCCCGGAATGTGAACGATTCGGCCCGCGTGTGGAGGCTCTGAGCAGCTGCTCATCACATCGGGTGAAACCTTGGTCGTCGGTTGCGAGCCGCGACGGCGAGTTGCCAAGCTGTTGCCCATTGTCAACTTAACTACCTGTCGCGACCTTCGCAGGCCTGGCCTTTCGAGAACGGGGAGGGCACTCGTGCCATTCGGTGAACAGCCCGCCTACCTCCGCGTCGCCGGTGATCTCCGGCAGAAGATCGTCGGCGGTGATCTTCCTCCGCACACCCGGCTGCCCTCGCAGGCCCGGATCCGCGCGGAGTACGGCGTCTCGGACACCGTCGCCCTGGAGGCCCGCAAGGTGCTGATGGCCGAGGGCCTGGTCGAGGGCCGCTCCGGCTCGGGCACGTACGTCCGGGAACACCCCGTGCCGCGCCGCCTCGCCCGCAGCGGCTTCCGCGCGCTCGGGGAATCCTCGCCGTTCCGGCAGGAGCAGGCGGACGAGGACGTGAAGGGCACCTGGGAGTCGCGCAGCGAGCAGGAGGACGCGAGCCCGCTCACGGCCGAGCGTCTGCGCATCGAGCCCGGCGAGCGCGTGATGCGGACCAAGTACCTCTTCCGTGTGGACGGCGAGACCGTGATGCTCTCCACCTCGTGGGAGCCGTTGTCGCTGACGGGCCGCACCCCCGTGGTGCTGCCCGAGGACGGGCCGCTGGGCGGCAAGGGCGTCGTGGAGCGGATGGCCGCCATCGACGTCGTGGTGGACAACGTCGCGGAGGAGGTCGGCGCCCGGCCGGGCCTGGCCGAGGAGATGCTCGACCTGGGAGGCGTTCCGGGGCATTCGGTGCTGGTCGTGACGCGTACGTACTTCGCCGGCGGGCGGCCCGTGGAGACGGCGGACGTGGTCGTCCCGGCCGATCGTTTCCGCGTCTCGTACCACATGCCCGTGAGGTGACCTGCGGCCCCGCGTGCGAACGTGTGGCCGAAATCGATTCCTCGTTGTGTCAACTCGAATGCGCTGAGTGAAGGCCGGGCGTAGGCTCCGGCATATGCGAAGCGTAAGCGGTGACGGTGAAACTGTGCTGCCCTGGCAGGTCATAAGGGAAGACGGCCACGGCAACCGCTATCGCGTGGGCAGCTACGCCACCCGTACGGAAGCACAGCAGGTGGCAGACCGGCTCGGCCGGACCGGGGGCCGCGCGAAGGGCGGCGGCGGGGGCGACGGCAGCTATCTGGTCGAGCCTCTGGAGTGCGCGAGCGGCGAGTGCGCCTGACTCGTCCCAGAATCGGAAGCAGGGACACCTCGTTCCCACCTGCCCGGCCGGGCCGGGCCGGGCTGCTACCGGATCAGGGACGTGGGCGGTGTGAGCACAGGACCCTCCGAGGGAGCTGCCTCGATCCTCGACACCCTCCGGGTCGGAATCGTCGTGCTCGACGGGAACGGAAAGATCCTCCTCTGGAACCCGATCACGGAGGAGATCCTCGGCTGGCGGGCCGAGCAGGTCGTGGGCAGACGCATCCAGGACTTCCTCGAGGACGGGTACGACGAGGGCGAGCGCCGGCGCGACCAGGCCCTGCGGGACGTGGGCCGCTGGCGCGGCATCCTGCGGGTGCTGCACAGCGCCGGCCACCGCGTCACGGTCGAGGGCCGCGTCACACTCCTCCAGGACAGGGAGAACCGTCCGGTCGTCCTCGCCAACATCGTGGAGACCAGCAGAATCCGTGCCGTCGAGCACGACCTTGCCGCACTGGACGCGCTCTTCGCCTCCTCACCGCTCGGCATCGCCCTGTTCGACACCGACAGGCGGTACGTGCGGGTCAACGAGGCGCTCGCCAGGCTCAATCAGGTCGGCGCCGAGGAGCACATCGGAAGGACCGTCCACGAGATCCTTCCGTCCTGGATGGCCGCCGAGGTCGCCGCCGTGCAGTCGAGCGTGCTGGAGACGGGGGAGCCCGTCGTCGACTTCGTGCTGCGGGACCCGGAGGGCCCCGGCGCCCTGTCCGTCTCGTACAGCAGGCTCACCACAGGCAAGGGCGAAGTGCTCGGCGTGAGCGGCGTGTTCATGGACGTCTCCGAGAGGCACGAGGCGCTGGAGAAGATCGAGGCGGCGCGTGAGCGGCTGTCGCTGCTCGACGACGTCGGTGTGGGACTCGTCGACCGGTTCGACGTGGCAGCCATCTCCCAGGCCCTCGCCTCCAGCCTCGTACCGCGCCTGGCCGACTACGCCGGCGTGATGCTCACCAGCGCGGCGGCGCACAGCGGCGACCTTCCCCGAGTCGAACTGCTCACCGGGAAGCCGCTGTTCCAGCTCGGCGTCGCGGCACGCGACGAGGGGCCGACGGTGCACCGGATGCTCCGCGTCGGCCAGGACGTCCCCTTCCTCGCCGACTCCCTCTTCGGCCGCACCCTCGCCAGCGGGGTGCCCCACGTCGCGTCCTCACCGGGCGAACTGCTCGCCGCGACCTATCCCGGTGACCCGAAGTTGCAGGCCGCGCTCGATCTGGACGTCCATTCGCTGATGGCCGTGCCACTTCGCGCGCGCGGCGTGGTGCTCGGCCTGCTCGTCGTCAGCCGCGCGGGCGGCCGCGAGCCGTTCGGCAGGGACGACATGGCGCTGGCCATGGAACTGGCCGACCGCGCCGGAGTCTCACTGGACAACGCCCGCCTGTACGCACGTGAACGAGCCGGTGCGCTGATGCTCCAGCGGAGCCTGCTGCCCCAGAGGGTTCCGGAGCCGCCCGGGGTGAGGGTGGCCTACCGCTATGTGCCCGGCAGCAGCGGAACGGAGGTCGGCGGCGACTGGTTCGACGTGATCCCGCTCGCCGGCGGCCGGGTCGCGTTCGTCGTCGGCGACGTGACGGGTCACGGACTGCACGCGGCCGTGACGATGGGACGGCTGCGCACGGCCGTGCGCACACTCGCCGGGCTCGACCTGTCACCCGACGAACTGCTCCGGCGCGTCAACGATTTGGCGGACGACTTCGTCCAGAGTTCGGACGATCCCCTCATCGCCACTTGTGTCTACGCCGTCTACGACCCCTCCACGCGCCGGTGCACCGTCGCGAAGGCCGGCCACCCGCCGCCGCTGCTGCTGACCGAGACTGTCGACGGCAGCTGGGAGGCCCGGCCTGTCGAACTGCCCCCGGGCGCCCCGCTGGGCGTCGGCGGCGTGGCCTTCGAGTCCTTGGAGCTGGAGATCGCCGAGGGGTCCGTGCTGATCCTCTACACCGACGGCCTCGTCGAGTCGCGCGACGAGGACATCACCCAGGGCATCGGGCGGCTCTGCGAGATGCTCTCCGGCGGCCCCGTCCACCGGGATCCGGGCACGCCCGCCACCATCGAGGAGGCCTGCGACAGCGTCATCGAGGATCTGGACAGCAGAACGGCGTCACAGCCCTCCGACGACGTCGCCCTGCTGATGGCGAAGTTCGGCGGGCTCCCGCAGGGCAGCGCCGCGTCGTGGACCTTTCCCGCCGAGAGCTACGCGGTGCGCAGGGCACGTGAGGTGGTGCGGAGGACCCTGCACGAGTGGGGGCTCGACGCCCTGGAGGACACCACCGTGCTGCTGGTGAGCGAGCTGGTCACCAACTCCCTGCGATACGCGCACGGGCCCATCGGCGTGCGCATGGTGCGCGGCGGCTCGCTTCTGGTCGAGGTGCGCGACCCGCTGCCCGACCCGCCCCGCGAACGCAGCGCCCTGCCCGACGACGAAGGCGGGCGCGGTATCCGTCTCGTGGCCAGGGAGGCGCGCCGATGGGGCACGCGGCACGGGCCGATGGGCAAGACCGTCTGGTTCGAACTCCCCCTCTCCTGAAGCAGGTTCACGTGCCCGGCGGCGGGTGCGTTGCCCATCTCGGCAAACCGTGCGGAACCGCCCGCACCCCTGCACCCGCGATGCGCCCTCGTTGAAGATGGTTCGAACCGGCGCAGCCTGGTTAGGAGACAGTTGTCCCTGCCGGAGGAGGTCAGGGGAGCGCACGGAGGTGTGAGGCCGCACGGCAGTTGTGAACTGGGACGGGAATTACGAATTTCGTGCGGCGATCGGGAAGAGCGTGTTCCGGGTGCCTTGCGCCTGCCACACTGCTCGGAACCGGTGCCACACTGGTCACGGGAAGGGGCGGCGTTGAGCGATATCCCTGTGGAGGCGGCAGGCAAGCCGGACGACGTCCGCCGCGCTCTCGCTCTTCTCAACGCAGCGGGCGCCCGTATCGGCAACTCGCTCGACCTGGAGACGACAGCCCGCGAGCTGCTGGACGTCGGTGTCCCGCAGTTCTGCGATCTCGCCTCCGTCGACCTGTACATGGATGTTCTCGCCGGCGACGAGCCGCGCCCCGTCGGCCCCGGCGACGGCAGCGGAGAGCTTCGCCGCGTCGGGTTCGCGTCTTCCGTCTCGGAGGCCCCGCCGTCGCTCACCCGCGAAGGCCAGGTGGGAACGACCGGCGCGAGCCCGGTGACCGTGGGTGCGACGCACTGCTATCCCTTCAACACCCCCTGCGCGCAGGCGCTTCGCAGCGGACGCGTGCAGCACATCCCGGGGCAGGACGGCACCGTGCCGGTCCAGTTCGGCGCCGTCGTGCAGTCGACGCTCGCGGTGCCGATGGTCGCCCGCGACAGGGTGCTGGGCCTGGTGCAGTTCTCCCGCGTCAAGGGCAGCGAGCCGTTCGGGGAGCGGGACGCGGCGCTCGCCGCCGAACTGGCCTCACGCGCCGCCGTGTGCATAGACAACGCGCGCCTGTACCGCAGGGAGCACGAGCGGGCGCTGATACTCCAGCGCAGCCTGCTGCCGCCCGGCGACCCCGAAGCCGCCGGCCTCGACATCGCCTGCCGCTATCTGCCCGGCAACCCGGCGACCGAGGTCGGCGGCGACTGGTTCGACGTCATCGAACTGCCCGGGCACCGCACCGCCGTCGTCGTCGGCGACGTGATGGGCCGGGGGCTGCGCGCCGCCGTCGCCATGGGCGAACTGCGCACCGCCGTACGGACGCTGGCGCTCACCACGGACATGGAACCCGCCGAGGTGCTGGGCGCGCTGGACGAGATCGCCCGCGGGCTCGGCGACACCCCGGGCTCGCAGCGCAACGGCAGCGGCGACCTGGCGGAGGTCTACCTCGCCACCTGCATCTTCGCCGTCTACGACCCCGTCTCCCGCCGCTGCACCATCGCCAACGCCGGTCATCTGCCGCCCGTCCTGGTCGAACCGGACGAACCGGCCCTCATGCTGGAGGTCCCCAAGGGGGTACCGCTGGGCGTGGGCGGCGAGCCGTTCGAAGAGATCGAGATGGCACTGCCCGACGGTGCCATGATCGCGCTCTACACCGACGGTCTCGTCGAGTCGCGCGAGCACCCCATCGACGAGGGCCTGGGCGCGCTGCGTGCCGCTCTCACGGACGCCACCGCCTCCCTCGAGAACGTCGCCGACCAGGTGCTGACGACCCTCAACGTGCACCACGGCGAGGACGACATCGCGCTCCTCGTCGCACGGTTCCAGGGCCTTCCCGAGGGCGCCGTCGGCGACTGGACGCTCTCCGCCGAGCCGCGTTCCGTCGCCCGTGCCCGTGAGCTGACGCGCGAGCAGCTGTCCGAGTGGGAGCTGGGCGCGCTCGCGGACACCGCCGAACTGCTGGTGAGTGAGCTGGTGACGAACGCGCTGCGGCACGGCGAGGGCGAGATACGCCTGCGGCTGCTGCTGGACCGCACCCTTGTGTGCGAGGTGTGGGACTCGGGCCAGGTGCAGCCCCGCCGGCGCCGCGCCCATGTGACCGACGAGGGCGGCAGAGGGCTGCAGCTGGTCGGCCTGCTCAGCACCGGGTGGGGAAGCAGGCGTACGCACCGCGGCAAGACCGTCTGGTTCGAGCTTGCACGCCCGGGCGAGGACTCCAAGCCCGCCGACCCGACGGAAGCGCTGCTCAGCCTGTTCTGACGCGTGCGTCCCGCTCCCGGAACCACGGCCGTCCCGGCCCGGAGCGCCGGAGTCCGGCCCGGACTCGCGCCCGCTCTCCGTCAGTTGCCGGACAGCTCCCAGCCGTCCGCCCGTACACGTGCGTTGTCGCGCGGACGCACGCTCATGAATACGGGCCGCGCACCGCTGAGCACCCGGATGTCGTCCAAGTAGACGCCCCTGCCCTGCTGTTGCTCGTCAGTGACGTAGCGCCAGCGCACCGCGGTCACCCCGTCGGGCAGTTCACCCGCGGCGTGCAGCCAGCGGCGCGCGGAGAAGCCGGCGAAGTCGCCCTTGCTCTCCCAACTCCGGCGCCCCGCACGCAGCTTCAGCGGGACGGGCTGCCAGGAGGCGTCCTCGCCCGGCTTCGCCGTGGTGGCCTCCACCGTGCAGACGTCGGTGGACTGGGTGTCGTACCAGAGCCGGAAGCGCAGCGAGGCCTCGTCGTCCACGGCCTTCTTCAGCGGAACGTGCAGAGTCGCGGTGTCGGCGTCGCGCTGCCCCGAGTACCAGGCGGCGGACGAGACGGCGGGACGCACCGGCACGGCGCGCGCCAAGTGCCGCGCGGGGGCGCGGCGGTAGTCGCTGACCGTGCCCCAGTCGCGGGTGGGGTGCACGCGGTTGGTCATCAGGACGAAGAGCGTGCCGTCGATCGGGTCGGCCACCAGGCAGGGCCCGGTGTAACCGGTGTGGCCCGTCGTCACGGGCGAGGTGAGGGCGTCCATGTAGAAGCGCTGGTCGAGCTGCCAGCCCAGACCGCGCGCCGCCTCGGGCCCCATGTCCGGGTTCTCGTTGGTGATCATGGCGCGGACCCAGTCCTCGCCGAGCACGCGGTGCCCGCCGTAGGTGCCGCCGTTCAGCACCATCTGCCCGAAGACGGCCATGTCGGCGGCCGTCGAGAAGACGCCCGCGTGGCCCGCGACGCCGCCCAGGTAGTACGCCTTCTCGTCGTGCACCGAGCCGCGCACGATGCCGCGGCCCGTCCACGGCATGTACTCGGTGGCGGCGACCCTCTCCAGCTTCGACTCCGGGGGGTTGTATCCCGTGTCCCGCATGCCGAGCGGCTCGGTGATCAGCTCGGCGACGAGCTCGTCGAGCCCCTTGCCGGTGACCTCCTCCAGGAGGCGTCCCGCGGTGATGAGGTTGAGGTCCGAGTAGGTGTACTGCTCGCCCGGCGGGCTCTTGAGCGGCTCCGCATAGACGGCGGCGATGCGGGCCTCGTTGTCCGGGTAGGGCTCGAGGTCCATGTCGGCCTTCATGCCCGAGGTGTGGTTCACCAACTGCCGTACGACGATGGGGGACTTGGCGGGATCGGCCTTGTCGAAGTCCGGCAGATGGCGCGCGACGCGGTCGTCGAGGCCGAGCGTGCCCCGCTCGGCCTGGGCGACCAGCACGACCGACGTGAACAGCTTCGAGACCGACGCCATGTCGAAGATCGTGTCCGTCCGCATGCCGACCCACTGGTCACGCGGCAGCTCCACGGCCTCTCCGGCAGCCTCGTCCCACGCCGAGTAGCGCAGCGCGTGGCCGCGCGCCGCGTGCTCGACCACCACACCGTTCCTGGCGGCCAGCAGGACGAAGCCGGGGTGCGAGGGATGGGGGCGGCCCGGCCCCGGGCGCATGTAGTCCTCGGCGGTGGGCACGAGCCGCTCGACCTCGGCGCGCAGCAGGCCCGCGCGGTGCGGGCTGCCGCGACGCAGCGTGCGCGGACGGAAGCGGAGATCGTCCGGCGTCACTGTGGGTGGTCCGCCGACGTCCGAACCGTTCGGCGCCGAGGCGAAGGCGGGGACGGAGCCAGGGCCCACCCCGGTCGCGAGCGCGGCACCGCCAACGGTGCCGAGGAACTGCCGGCGTCTCATCGTGAATCCTCTGCGCTGGTGCGGACGTGGTGGGAGCTGGCATGTCCGGGCCTGCCACCGGCGAGGGTGGTCACGGTACGTTCGCCCGTATCCCGGAAGCGTATCCAGCTTGCGGCTTCCGGGCGCGCCCGCACGCGTATGCCGTTGGTGCGACCACTGGCGGCCGCCCGGTGCACGGTGCGGCCCGCGGAGCCCGCGGGAGCCGCGGAGAGGCGGCGGAAACGGCGGGCCGGAGACAGGGGGCGCAACGGGGGCGCGCGGTGGCACGCCCCCGTGACAGATCTCACCCGCCGTGACGCCGCTCCGGCCGGTTCAGGCTCCGTTCCGGCGGCGGATCTTGTTGCCGAGCCAGACGATCGGGTCGTACTTGCGGTCGGCGACACGCTCCTTGAGCGGGATCAGCGCATTGTCGGTGATCTTGATGTTCTCGGGGCAGACGTCCGTGCAGCACTTGGTGATGTTGCAGTAGCCCAGCCCGTGGTTGTCCTGGGCGGTGGACTGGCGGTCCAGCCCGGACTCCTCGGCAGCGTCCAGCGGATGCATGTCCAGCTCCGCCATCCGCATCAGGAAGCGGGGACCGGCGAAGGCCTCCTTGTTCTCCTCGTGGTCGCGCACCACATGGCACACGTCCTGGCAGAGGAAGCACTCGATGCACTTGCGGAACTCCTGCGAGCGGCCCACGTCCTCCTGCTGCATCCGGTACTCGCCCGGGCCCAGACCGGCAGGGGGCACGAATGAGGGGATCTCGCGTGCCTTGGTGTAGTTGAACGACACGTCCGTGACCAGATCCCGTACGACGGGGAAGGCCCGCAGCGGCGTGATCGTGATGGTCTCCGACCGCTCGAAGACGGACATCCGCGTCATGCACAGCAGCCGTGGCCGCCCGTTGATCTCGGCGCTGCACGAGCCGCACTTGCCGGCCTTGCAGTTCCACCGGACCGCCAGATCCGGAGTCTGCGTGGCCTGGAGCCTGTGGACGATGTCGAGGACCACTTCGCCCTCGAAGACCTCGACCTTGAAGTCCTCCAGGCCGCCGCCCTCGATGTCGCCGCGCCAGACGCGGAAGTTCGCGATGTAGCTCGTACCGGTGGCGTCCGGGGCGCCGCCGCTGACGGACCCGGGCGTACCGGTGCCCTCCGCGGTGTCCTCTGCGTCGTGCGCGCGAGGACGCGTGTGCGCACCCTTGCCCTCGCCCGCGTGCGTCTCGGCGCTCATTCGGCTGTCAGCTCCTCGTCCGTCAGGTACTTGATCAGCTCCTCCTTCTCGAAGAGCCCCAGCAGATCCGGGCGGATCGCCGGCATTTCACGGCGGCGCAGGTCGATGCGGCCGCTCTCGGCGCGCTCGGCGGCCTCTCCCGGCTGGGTCGCGGCGTCGACCGAGACCGGTTCGTCGGCGAGAGTGCAGACGAGGTTCGAACGCCGCCACTGGCGGTCCATCTCCGGGAAGTCGTCGCGGGTGTGACCGCCGCGCGACTCGGTGCGGGTCAGTGCGGCCCGCGCCACGCACTCGCTGACCAGCAGCATGTTGCGCAGGTCGATGGCCAGGTGCCAGCCCGGGTTGAACTGCCTGTGGCCCTCGACACCCGCGTACGTGGCCCGCACCCGCAGCTCCGCCAGCCGGTCCAGGGCCTGCGTCATCTCCTCGTCGCGGCGGATGATGCCGACGAGGTCGTTCATGGACTGCTGGAGGTGCTGGTGCAGCGTGTACGGGTTCTCCGCGGGCTCACCCTCGGGGACCTCGGCAGCGCTGAAGGGGCGCAGTGCCTCGGCGGAGGCGTGCTCGATCTGCTCGTCGCTGACCTGGGGACGTCCGTCGTCCTTGAGCGACGCCGCGTACTGCGCGGCGTGCAGACCGGCCCGGCGGCCGAAGACGAGCAGGTCGGAGAGGGAGTTGCCGCCGAGCCGGTTCGAGCCGTGCATCCCTCCGGCGACCTCGCCCGCCGCATACAGGCCCGTGACGCCGACGGCCGCGGCCGTGTCCGGGTCGACGTCGACGCCGCCCATCACGTAGTGGCAGGTCGGGCCGACCTCCATGGGTTCGGCGGTGATGTCCACGTCCGCCAGCTCCTTGAACTGGTGGTGCATGGACGGCAGCCTGCGGCGGATCACGTCGGCGGACATACGGGTCGAGACGTCGAGGAAGACGCCGCCGTGCGGTGAGCCCCGGCCCGCCTTGACCTCGGAGTTGATCGCGCGGGCGACCTCGTCGCGCGGAAGCAGCTCCGGCGGCCGCCGGTGCTTCTCCGGGTCCTCGTACCAGCCGTCGGCCTCTTGCTCGGACTCGGCGTATTTCTCCTTGAAGACGTCGGGCACGTAGTCGAACATGAACCGTTTGCCCTCGGAGTTGCGCAGGACGCCGCCGTCACCGCGCACCGATTCGGTGACGAGGATGCCCTTCACCGACGGCGGCCAGACCATCCCCGTCGGGTGGAACTGGACGAACTCCATGTTGATCAGCGAGGCGCCTGCCAGCAGCGCCAGCGCGTGCCCGTCGCCGGTGTACTCCCACGAGTTCGACGTCACCTTGAAGGACTTGCCGATGCCACCGGTGGCCAGGACCACGGCAGGAGCCTCGATGACGAAGAAGCGGCCCGACTCCCGCTCGTAGCAGAAGACGCCGGAGACCTTCTCCCCGGAGCCGTCCGCGGCCGGGGACTTGAGGATCCGGGTGACGGTGCACTCCTGGAAGACCTTCAGCCGGGACTCGTAGTCACCGCTCTCCTTGAAGTCCTCCTGCTGCAGCGAGACGGTCTTCTGCTGGAGCGTGCGGATCAGCTCCAGGCCCGTACGGTCGCCGACGTGCGCGAGGCGCGGATACTCGTGGCCGCCGAAGTTGCGCTGGGAGATGCGGCCGTCGGCCGTGCGGTCGAAGAGCGCCCCCCACGTCTCCAGCTCCCAGACCCTGTCGGGGGCTTCCTTGGCGTGCAGCTCGGCCATCCGCCAGTTGTTGAGGAACTTGCCCCCGCGCATGGTGTCGCGGAAGTGCACCTCCCAGTTGTCACCGGGGTTGGCGTTGCCCATGCTGGCGGCGATGCCGCCCTCGGCCATCACCGTGTGCGCCTTGCCGAACAGGGACTTGCAGATCACCGCCGTGCGCAGCCCCTGTTCGCGTGCCTCGATCGCTGCCCGCAGACCCGCACCGCCCGCGCCCACGATGACGACATCCCACTGCTGGCGTTCGACTTGCGTCATTTGTCGTGCATCCCTCTCGAAGAAGCGTGAATCAGAAGAACTGCGGATCGGTGAACGCACCGGTCGCCAGCAGGTACACGTAGAGATCGGCCAGGCCGACGCTGAGAAGCGAAGCCCAGGCCAACTCCATGTGACGGCTGTTGAGCTTTCCGACCAGGCCCCACATGCGGTACCGCACCGGATGCTTCGAGAAGTGCTTGAGCCGTCCGCCGACGATGTGCCGGCAGGAGTGGCACGAGATGGTGTACGCCCAGATCAGCACGATGTTGATGAGGAAGACCACGGTGCCCAGGCCCATGTGGCCCCACTCGTACTCGGAGTTGCGGAAGCCGAGGAGCGTGTCCCAGGTGAGGATGACGGCGACGCCGACCGCCGCGTAGAAGAAGTACCTGTGCAGGTTCTGGAGGATGAGGGGGAAGCGGGTCTCGCCGGTGTAGCGCTTGTGCGGCTCGGCGACTGCGCAGGCCGGGGGAGAGGCCCAGAAGCCCCGGTAGTAGGCCTTGCGGTAGTAGTAGCAGGTGAGGCGGAAGCCCAGCGGGAAGATCAGGATGATCAGCGCGGGCGAGAGCGGCCACCAGTCCCCGAACAGCGCCCAGTTGGGGCCGCTCTGCATCTGCTCGCAGCTCTCGGCGAGACACGGGGAGTAGAAGGGCGAGACGTACGGCGCGTGGTAGTAGTCGGCGCCCGCGAAGGCCCGCCACGTCGAGTAGACGACGAACACGAACAGGCCGAACGCGGTCGCTGCCGGCGCGAGCCACCAGCGGTCGGTGCGCAGATGCCTCTCTGGAATGGCGGCGCGCGTACCACTCTGCACGCCGCCTGTGCCGCCGGTGGCCGGCGGAGGAATCTTGTTCCCTGTGCTGCTCGTGTTCGGTTGGGGTCGGGTGCCAGTGGCCAACGGTTTCTCCGGTAGGGGCGACTTGTCAGTTGGGGTGCCTCGTGAGCTGCCGCCGACTGCCGGCCGCTGCCGCGGCCGGCGGTTCGACTCAGCCCCGGGCGGCGCTCACGGCGCGTGCCGGTCCTTGGCGCCCACCCCCTCGTCGTCGACGTCCGACCACAGGCCGTGGTCGTAGGGCTTGTCGGGGATCGTGACCATCTCCGGGTGCGCCGCGCCGGGTGCCCCCGCGGCCGGCGAAGAGGCACGCAGCAGTGCCAGGGACTCCCGAAGATGCGCTGTGTCGCTGCGTACGCGCCTGACATCCAGGCCGCTGCCGAGGGTGTTCTCCAGTCGGTCGACGGTCCGTGTGAGTTCCTCGAGGCAGCGCTGGGCCGCCGTCAGGTCCTCGTGCAGTGACGTGTGAGGAGACATAGGACGTGCCTACCTCCGCTGGTCGTGGCGGCTGGCTTGCATGCCTGAGCAGCTTGCGTGCCAGGTGAGATGGCGAGTGTCGCTCCTCACACTCCCCCTTGTGAAGGGCGCTGCACGGGTTTACCCCGTGCGGGGCATGATCGCCAAGTCTCTTGACCCGTACGGGTAGCAGCGGTTCCGGCCGGTGCACAAAAAGTCCGTCCGGCCGGACCGTCGCCTTGATCAGCCGCGCTCCGCGCCGAAGAGCTCCAGGCACGGTTCCAGGCCGTGCAGACCGACAGGGAGTGAGCGGTGCCGTTCCCACGACGCCCGGTCCAGCCGCAGCCGCCGGACCGTCCGCGCCTCTCCCCGTACGGGGACCACCTCGACGCCGTCCGCCTCGTAGCCGAGCTTCCGTGAGACGGCCAGGGAGCGCGGGTTGTCCGTCATGGCACCGGACGTGAGGGCCCGCGCTCCGAGCCCTTCGAAGGCCAGGTGCGTGACGGCCGCCCGCATCTCCGTGCCGAGCCCCTGGTTCTGGTGGGCGAGGCCCAGCCAGGAGCCGGTCTGGGCCTCCTTCGTGACGGCGAAGTCGCGGGCGGTGATGTCCTGGCGGCCCACCACCTCGCCCTCGTGCAGCACGGCGAGGCTCAGCGTCCACTTCTCCGGCTGCCACCCGGCGACGGTGCCCAGAACGTGCTGGAAGGTGGTGCGGGCCCGCCGTTCCGGGGTGCCGTCGGTCCAGGGGAAGCTGAAGGGCATCTCGTCCGGCCCGTGCACACCCGCCGCTGCCACGGCCGCCAGCTTCTCCAGAGCGCCGAGATCAGGGAGGCGCAGTACCAGCCGGGGGGTGGTGATCCTCAGCCCGTAGACGGGCCAGCACTCGGGTGTCATGACAGGAGCCTGGCGGAGCCTGCCGGCCGCGTCGACGAATTTTCGGCGGAGCCGGAACCGAGGTACGGCGCGGCCGTCGCGCGGTTCGGCGTCAGAGGCGAAGGCGCCAGTCCTGGCCGTTCAGGTCGTGGCCGAAGCTGTGGTGCCGCGACTCGGCGACCAGTTCGAAGCCGGCACGCTCGTAGATGCGCCGAGCCGCCGCCAGCACGTCATTGGTCCACAGCACGACCTCCCGGTATCCGGCGGCGCGCGCGAAGCCGACACATTCGCCGACGAGCCGGTCCCCGAGCCCGTGGCCCCGCGCCGCCGGGTCCACGAGCAGCAGCCGCAGCCGGGCCGTGTCGGGGGCGCTGTCCGACACGCACATCACGCAGCCCGCCCGCCGCCCGTCGAGTTCGGCGATCCACGCCGCCTCGCGACCGGCCTCGTGTCCCGCGGCGAACTCCGCGACGATGCGCGCGACGAGAGCCTCGTACGTCCCGTCCCAGCCGAACTCCGCGGCGTAGACCGACGCGTTGCGTTCGATGATCCAGCCCATGTCTCCCGGGCGGGGAGCGCGCAGCCGTATCAGGTCCGCGGCACCGCTCCGTGCGGTGCCGTCCTCCAGAATTCCGCGGGCCGTGCGCAGGCTCTGCGCCAGCAGCTCCCGCTCCGCCTCCGTCATCCCGTCCAGCAGCGACTCGACGGCGGCCTGTGAACGCTCCTCCAGCTGCCGTGCCGCCTCCCGTCCCTCGTCGGTCAGCACGACGTTCACCCGCCGGGCGTCCCGCCCCGAGGGCCCGCGGCTGACCAGGCCCCGCTCCTCGAAGCGGGCGAGCATGCGGCTCAGCTGGCCGGCGTCCACGGAGATCGCGGACCGCAGGTCTGCGGCGTCCGTGCGCGGCGCGTTGACCAGTTCGTAGAGCACGCGCGCCTCGGTGAGCGTGTACGGGGTGTGCAGGTGGCGGCTGTAGTCGAGCGCGCCGATGAGGTTCGTGTAGAAGCGGTTGAAGGCACGCATCTCCTGCGCGGTGCCGGTGGCCATCGCCCACCCCTTTTCTTTGACTGAGTCAAAGATATGTCTCCCTGGGGCGCCTGTCTCTCCCTTTTCGGCTGCTCGCTTCCGGCTCCGGTCCCGGGCTCAACTCCGGGGCGTTCCCGGGGCGTAGGAAGCCCTGTGCTCCGCACGGGTGGCGTGACGTGCGACGCGGCCGAGCCTCCGGGCCACGCCACACGGGCTCCCCTTCAGTGGGCGATAGATGTGATGAAACGCCTATGCCGCCGAACGTGGTCCACGCAGGCAACCGAGCCGCGTGTACGCCCCGCATGACCCCGAGCCCCGGAGGTTCAGACATGCCAGCCGCGCAAGCTCTCGACGCAGCCACCCGGCGTTCACTCGCACTCCTCCTGGCCGGCGTGCTGATCCCTCTCGCCGGATGCACCTCCGGTGACGGTGGTGGTCCCAGCTCTTCAGGAGGCGGCAGCGGCGCCGCACGAGACGTTCCGCACCTCGACCGTGAACAGATCGCATCGGGAGGCTCGCTGCGCTGGGCCATCGACTCGCTGCCGCGCACGCTCAACGCCTTCCAGTCCACGGCGGACGCGACGACCGAGCGCATCACCGGCGCCACGCTGCCCTCCCTCTTCACGCTGGACTCGGCGGCCCGGCCGCAGCTCAACCAGGACTACCTCGAGTCCGCCGAGATCACCGAACGCGAGCCGCGTCAGACAGTCGTCTACAAGCTCAACCCGAAGGCGCGCTGGAGCAGCGGGCGCGCACTCGGCGCCGCCGACTTCAAGGCCCAGTGGAAGGCGCTCAGCGGCAAGAACCGATCGTTCCGCGCCGCCCGGAACGCCGGCTACGACCGGATCGCCAAGGTGACCAGGGGCGAGAACGCACACGAGGTGAAGGTCGTCTTCCGCAAGCCGTACGCCGACTGGAAGTCGCTGTTCGCACCCCTCTACCCGAAGACCGTGATGGGCCGTGCCGAGGACTTCAACCAAGGGGTGCGGGCCTCGCTCCCCGTCTCCGCGGGCCCGTTCCGCGTCGAGAAGTTCCGCCGGGGCGACACCTCGATCACGCTGGTGCGGAACGGGAAGTGGTGGGGCGACAAGGCGAAGCTCAAGCGCATCACGCTGCGGGTCGTCCCCCGCAAGGAGCGCAAGGAAGCACTGCGGCGGGGACAGCTGGACCTCGCCGAGGTGGACGTGGCGACCATGCGCAGCATCATCCGCGCGCACAAGGGAGGGGAGGAGGACGCCAAGAGCAGGAAGCGCGAGGAGCACGCGCGCAAGTCCACGGCGGAGCTGCGCAAGCAGGCCGAGCGGGACGGGAACCTGCGCCATGTCGCGCTGCGCCACGCCTTCGAACCCGCCTACACCCAGCTTGCGCTCAACGGCGCTTCGGGCCCGCTCGCGGACGAGCGGGTACGCAGGGCCGTCGCGCGGGCCATCGACCGCGAGCGCATCGCCAAGCACGCCCTGCGCGGCACGGGGCTGCCCGTCAAGGCGCTCGGCAGCCACCTGCGGATGATCGACCAGGACGGATACGCGGACAACAGCGACGCTCTCGGGAAGCAGGACGTGGAGGCGGCGCAGTCACTGCTGGCCGAGGCCGGCTGGAAGGAGGGGGGCGCGAGTTCGTCGTCCACTTCCGACGCGGACGCGAAGAAGGGCGAGCGCGGCAAGAAGGACGGCGACCAGGACGGCAAGCAGGACAAGGACGGGAACGAGAAGGGCAAGCAGGACGGCGACCAGGACGGCAAGCAGGACAAGGACGGCGAGGACGCCGGGAACGACGGCGGCAAGAACGCCCAGCAGAGCAGCGCCCGCGAGCGTGCCGGGGCCGCGGCACCCGCCGCGGCGCCCGCGGTGGCTCCGGTGAGCGCACAGGAGGCCGCCCGCCTGGCGGGACAGCCGCTCGTGCTCTCTCCCGCCACCACCGGGCAGCGCGCCTCGCTCATGATGCAGGCGGCCCACGCACGCCTCGGCACGGCCGAGGAGAGCGGCTCCGAGAGCAGGATCCGCCAGGCCCGCGCCGCCGAGAAGGAAGCCGCCCGGGCCCGCGCCCACGCGGACGAACTGCGGCTGCTCTCCGACGGCGGGGCGAAGGTGCAGCGGATGAAGTCGGGCAAGCCGTTGACGCTGCGTTTCGTGCTCCCCTCGGGACCGGGCTCGGAGTCGATCAGGGACACCGGGGCCCGGATCGCCAGGGAGCTGACCCGCATCGGTGTCCGTACACAGATGAAGCACGTCCCCGCCGAGGACTACTTCGAGAAGCACATCGCGACGGGCGACTACGACCTGGCCATCTACTCCTGGCCCGGCACCGCCTACCCGGCGACGGACGCCCGTCCGATCTTCGCCAAGCCGGCCGCCGCCGCGGACGGTTCGCTGCTCGTGGAGCAGAACTACACCCGGGTCGGCACCAACCAGATCGACCAGCTCTTCGAGCAGGCGTCGAGAGAGCTCGACGACGGCGCCCGCAACGACCTCATCAAACGGGCCGACGCCCGGATCTGGGCGGCGGCGGCCTCGGTGCCGCTCTACCAGCGGCCGCAGCTCGTGGCCGCCGGTGACAAGGTCGCCAACGCCGGCGCCTTCGGCTTCGAGACGCCGCGCTACCAGGACATCGGCTTCGAGCGGTAAACAAGCAGCTCGCGCATCCCGGCCACCCGCCCCGGGCCCGGCCCCCACAGGGCGGAAGGCGCCCGCCGGGTGGCCGGGCCGTACCATGGTTGGCGGAGCCGCGGCGAGACCCAGCCCGGCAGCGCGCGTGAGGAGCAGCCACGCACCGCGCCCCACCCACGATCCGGGAGAAGCGTCAGTCAGCCATGCCCACGCGTCACGACATCCGCAACGTCGCCATCGTCGCCCACGTCGACCACGGGAAGACCACCCTCGTCGACGCCATGCTCAAGCAGGCAGGGGCGTTCGCAGCGCACCAGCTGGAGTCGGTCGACGACCGTGTGATGGACTCCAGCGACCTGGAGCGCGAGAAGGGCATCACCATTCTCGCGAAGAACACCGCCGTGAAGTACCACCCCAAGGGCGGCGACTCCGTCGTCATCAACATCATCGACACCCCGGGGCACGCCGACTTCGGCGGTGAGGTCGAGCGCGGCCTGTCCATGGTGGACGCCGTGGTGCTGCTCGTGGACGCCTCCGAGGGACCGCTGCCGCAGACCCGCTTCGTGCTGCGCAAGGCACTGGAAGCGCGCCTCCCGGTCATCCTGTGCATCAACAAGACCGACAGGTCGGACGCCCGTATCTCCGCCGTCGTCGACGACACCTACGACCTCTTCCTCGACCTGGACGCCGACGAGGAGCAGATCGAGTTCCCCATCGTCTACGCCTGCGCGCGGGACGGCGTCGCCTCGCTGACGCAGCCCGAGGACGGCACCGTCCCCGCGGACAGCGACAGCCTCGAACCGTTCTTCACCACTCTGCTGGAGACGGTCCCCGCGCCGACGTACGAGGACGACGCGCCCCTGCAGGCCCACGTCACCAACCTAGACGCGGACAACTTCCTCGGCCGTATCGCGCTGCTGCGCGTGAAGAACGGCACCCTGAAGAAGGGGCAGACGGTCGCCTGGCTCAAGCGCGACGGCTCGGAGCAGAGCGTACGCATCACCGAGCTGCTGATGACGGACGCGCTGACCCGCAAGCCCGCTGAGGCCGCCGGGCCCGGTGACATCTGCGCGGTCGCCGGTATCCCCGACATCATGATCGGCGAGACGCTCGCCGACCCGGAGAACCCGGTCGCCCTGCCGCTCATCACCGTCGACGAGCCGGCGATCTCGATGACCATCGGCACGAACACCTCTCCGCTGGTCGGCAAGGGCGGCAAGAAGCACAAGGTGACGGCACGGCTGGTGAAGGACCGGCTCGACCGCGAACTCGTCGGCAACGTCTCGCTGCGTGTCCTGCCCACGGAGCGGCCGGACGCCTGGGAGGTGCAGGGCCGCGGTGAACTCGCCCTGGCCATCCTCGTCGAGACCATGCGCCGCGAGGGCTTCGAGCTGACGGTCGGCAAGCCGGAGGTCGTCACCCGGGAGATCGACGGCAAGCTGCACGAGCCCGTGGAGCGCATGACGATCGACGCCCCGGAGGAGTTCATGGGTGCCATCACGCAGCTGATGGCCTCGCGCAAGGGGCGCATGGAGACGATGACCAACCACGGGTCCGGCTGGGTCCGCATGGAGTGGATCGTTCCGGCGCGCGGCCTGATCGGGTTCCGCACGGAGTTCCTGACCGAGACCAGGGGCACGGGCATCGCGCACAGCCTCTTCGAGGGGCACGAGCAGTGGTTCGGAGACCTGCGCACGAGGCGCAGCGGCTCACTCGTCGCGGACAGGGCAGGCTCGGCGACGCCGTTTGCGATGATGAATCTTCAGGAGCGCGGGACGATCTTCATCGAGCCCGGCACCGAGGTGTACGAGGGCATGATCGTCGGCGAGAACTCCCGTGCCGACGACATGGACGTGAACATCACCAAGGAGAAGAAGCTCACAAACATGCGAGCTGCGTCCGCCGACACCACGGAGAACCTGGTGCCGCCGAGGAAGCTCTCCCTGGAGCAGGCGCTGGAGTTCTGCCGCGAGGACGAGTGCATCGAGGTCACCCCGGAGACGGTTCGCATCCGCAAGGTGGAGCTCGACCAGAAGGCTCGCGGCCGGGCGGCGTCCCGAGCCAAGCGCTGAGCGCCGGACCCGCGTGCCGGCAGCGGCGTAACGGAAGGCGGGCGGCCCCGCCCGCCCGGAACGGCTGAAGCGGCGGTCCCTCGAATCCGGTCACCCGGCCGGACGCCCGGGGGGCCGCCGATTTCTTTTGCCCCAACTCCCTTGCGGCACCCGGGAAAGGGCTGCGGCAGGCGGGGGGATTGTGCGCGAAGGGGGACCTGGCGCCGCCGGGGCAGCGAGATGAAGATGCGTGAAGGGTGTTATCTGGTCCGCAAGGCATGACGTCGGCGGTACCGAGGAGGCACCCCATGCGTGGAGCCACGCGTGTCACGTGGGCATTCGGCTGTGCGACGGTCGTCACCCTGGCGGCTGCGGGGTGCGGCGGGGGAGCCGGCGGCAGCGCCGCGGCCGGCTCGGACGCCGGCATCGTACGCGCCTTCTGGACCGACCCCCAGAATCCGCTCGAACCCGCCAACACCAACGAGGTGCAGGGCGGCAAGGTCCTGGAGATGACTTTCCGGGGGCTCAAGCGCTACAACGCGCGCACCGGCAAGGCGGAGAACGCCGTCGCCGAATCCATCAGGACCGACGACCAGCAGACCTTCGACATCGAACTGAAGAAGGGCTGGAAGTTCTCCGACGGCACTCCCGTCACCGCGAAGTCCTTCGTCGACGCGTGGAATTACGGCGCGCTCGTCACCAACAAGCAGGTCAGCTCCTACTTCTTCGAGTACATCGACGGCTACGACGACGTGCACCCGGAGAACGAGAGCGCCAAGCCCAAGGCGAAGAAGATGTCCGGGCTGAAGGTGACCGGCAAGAACAGCTTCACGGTGAAGCTCAACCAGAAGTTCTCCCAGTGGCCCGACACCCTCGGCTACGCGGCTTTCTCGCCGCTCCCGGAGAAGTTCTTCAAGGACCACGCAGCCTGGCTGAAGAAGCCGATCGGGAACGGCCCGTACAAGATCGACTCCTACACCAAGGGGCAGTCCATGAGGCTGTCGGTCAACAAGGAGTACGCGGGCCCGGACAAGCCGAAGAACAAGGGCGTCGAGCTGAAGGTCTACACGGACCAGAACACCGGCTACACCGACCTTCAGGCCGGGAACCTCGACGTGTTCGACGAGCTGCCCGCGGGTCAGCTCAAGAACGCCGAGCGGGACCTCGACGGCCGGTACATCAACCAGCCCGCGGGAATTCTCCAGACGCTCTCCTTCCCCCTCTACCGGAAGGAATGGCAGACGGAGAAGGCCAAGCAGATCCGCGTCGGGCTGTCGATGGCGATCAACCGTGAGGAAGTGGCGCAGAAGATCTACCACGGCACCCGAAGGCCGGCCGGCGACCTGACCTCCCCGGTGCTGACGAAGTCGGGCGGATTCGAGCCCGGGATGTGCGGAGACGTCTGCAAGTACGACCCGAAAGAGGCGAAGAGGCTGATCGAGGACGCGGGCGGACTGCCGGGCGGCAAGGTCACGCTCACCTCGAACGTCGACACGGGCTCGCACCGGCAGTGGATGGACGCCGTGTGCAACAGCATCAACAACGCCCTCGACAAGAACGGCGCGTGCAGCGTCAACCCCGTCCCGACCTTCAGCGAATTCCGCAAGGACATCGCCGGAAAGAAGCTGAAGAGCATGTTCCGCACCGGCTGGCAGATGGACTATCCGCTGATCCAGAACTTCATTCAGCCGCTGTACTACACCGGCGCCTCGTCGAACGACGCCGGGTACTCCGACAAGCGCGTCGACAAACTCATCGACGAGGCGAACGCCGCAGGAGAGGAGGAGGCCGTGAGCAAGTTCCAGAAGGCCGAGGAGCTCGTCCTGAAGGACCTGCCCGCGATTCCTCTCTGGTACCAGGACGGCAACGCGGGATATTCGGACAGGGTGAGCGACGTGCGCCTCAACCCCTTCTCCGTTCCGGTCTTCACCGACATCAGAGTCAAGTGAGAGAGTGAAATACCGTGGGGCGCTACGTCATCAGACGACTGCTCCAGATGGTCCCGGTGTTCATCGGGACGACGTTCCTCATCTTCGTGATGGTGTACGCGGTCGGCGACCCGGTCAACGCGATGTTCGGGGACCGGGCCCCCGACCCCGCCACTGCCGCGCAGCTGCGCGCCCAGTTCCATCTCGACAAGCCTCTGTGGCTCCAGTACCTGCTCTACATGGGCGACATCTTCACCGGTGACTTCGGCAACGCCTTCAACGGACAGCCCGTCACCGAGCTGATGGGCAGGGCATTTCCCGTGACTCTCCGGCTCGCGCTGATCGCGGTCGTCATCGAGATCATCATCGGGATCGCCCTCGGCGTGATCACCGGTCTGCGGCGCGGCCGGCCCCTCGACAGTTCGGTGCTGATGCTCACGCTGGTCGTGATCTCGGTACCGACCTTCGTCACCGGCACGCTCGTGCAGTATGTGCTGGGCGTGAAGTGGGGATGGATCGCCCCGGCGGTCTCGCCCGAGGCGCCGCTCGGCCAGCTCCTGCTGCCGGGAGTCGTGCTGGCGCTGCTGTCGCTCGCGTACGTCACCCGGCTCACCCGCGCCTCCATCAGCGAGAACGCCCGGGCCGACTACGTACGCACCGCCCTCGCCAAGGGCCTGCCGCGGGCCCGCGTGAACGTGCGTCACCTGCTGCGCAACTCTCTGATCCCCGTCGTGACCTTCCTCGGCACGGACGTCGGGAACCTCATGGCGGGCGCCCTCGTCACCGAGCGGATCTTCAACATCCAGGGAGTCGGCTTCCAGCTCTGGCAGGGCATCGTCCGGCAGAACTCGCCGACAGTCGTCGGCTTCGTGACGGTCCTCGTGATCGTGTTCCTGCTCGCGAACCTGATCGTCGACCTCCTCTACGCCGTGCTCGACCCGAGGATCCGCTATGCGTGAAATCGACGGCACCGCAGCCGGAACGGCCGACGGGCGGGAGGTGGCGCATGGTTGAGCGTGCCCCCGAGAGCTCGTGGGCCTCCGGCGAGCCCTCCGCCGCGGCCGGAGCTGCCGCGGGAGCCGGCACGGGGACGGCGGCCGGCTCTGCCGCGGGGACGGCGGGAGCCGCGCCCGGCCTTGCACCCGCTCCCGGTCCCGGCGCACCGCCGTCCGTCCCGCAGGAGCCGGGGCCGGGGGAGCGGGCCCGCAGCCTCTGGTCGGACGCGTGGCACGACCTGCGGCGCAATCCCGTCTTCGTGGTCTCGGCGCTGCTGATCCTCTTCCTGGTCGTGATCTCGGTGTGGCCCGGCCTCATCGCCACCCGGAACCCTCTCTCCTGCCGCCTGGACAGGTCCCTCGACCCGGCCTCGCCGGGGCACTGGTTCGGCTTCGACACCCAGGGGTGCGACGTCTACACACGGGTCGTCCACGGGGCCCGTACGTCCGTGACCGTCGGCGTCTGCGCCACCCTGGGCGTCGCCGCCGTCGGCAGTGTCCTCGGGGGGCTCGCGGGATTCTTCGGCGGCTGGTGGGACGCCCTGATCTCCCGGCTCACGGACGTCTTCTTCGGCATCCCGATCATGCTCGGGGGCCTGGTCTTCCTCTCGATGACGGGCAGCCGCTCCGTTTGGACGGTGGTCGCCTTCATCGTGCTGCTGGGCTGGCCGCAGATCGCCCGCATCGCCCGTGGGTCCGTCATCTCGGCCAAGCAGAACGACTACGTGCTGGCGGCGCGGGCCCTGGGAGCGGGCAACGCCAGGATGCTGGGGCGGCACATCCTCCCGAACGCGGTCGCGCCGGTCATCGTGACGGCGACCATCGCACTCGGCACGTACATCGCGCTGGAGGCGACCCTCAGCTATCTCGGCGTCGGGCTCCAGCCGCCCACGGTCTCCTGGGGGGCCGACATCTCCGACGCCTCCCAGGGGATGCAGTTCCGCAACGCGCCGCACATCCTGCTCTATCCCGCGGCCGCGCTGAGCCTGACCGTACTGGCGTTCATCATGCTCGGCGACGCGGTGCGCGACGCCCTCGATCCCAAGCTGCGCTGAGGGAGGCGTACGTGACACAGACACAGCCGGGGCCCGGCAGCCCCTCAGCCCCCGGCCCCGCGCAGCTGCTCCAAGTACGCGATCTGCACGTGGAGTTCCGCACGCGCGACGGAGTCGCCAACGCCGTCGACGGTGTCAGCTTCGGCGTGGACGCCGGGGAGACGCTGGCCGTGCTGGGGGAGTCCGGCTCGGGCAAGTCCGTGACCGCTCAGGCCGTGATGGGCATCCTCGACAGCCCGCCGGGGCGCGTCACCCGCGGCGAGATCCTCTTCGGCGGCCGGGACCTGCTGAAGATGTCCGCGGAGGAGCGGCGCGGCGTACGCGGAGCCCGCATGGCGATGATCTTCCAGGACGCGCTGTCGGCGCTGAACCCCGTGCTCAGCGTCGGGCAGCAGCTCGGCGAGATGTTCCAGGTCCACCGCGGCGCATCCCGCAAGGAGGCGCGGGAGCGGGCGGTGGAGCTCATGGAGCGCGTACGGATTCCCGCCGCGCGGGCGCGCGCCGGCGACTACCCGCACCAGTTCAGCGGCGGCATGCGCCAGCGCATCATGATCGCCATGGCGCTGGCCCTGGAGCCGGAGCTGATCATCGCGGACGAGCCGACCACGGCTCTCGACGTCACCGTCCAGGCCCAGGTGATGGATCTGCTCGCGGACCTGCAACGCGAGTTCCGGATGGGTCTGATCCTGATCACCCACGACCTGGGAGTCGTTGCGGACGCCGCCGACAGGATCGCCGTCATGTACGCGGGCCGGATCGTCGAGACCGCTCCCGTACGGGAGTTGTACCGGGCGCCCGCACACCCGTACACCAGGGGCCTGCTCGGCTCCATTCCGCGGCTGGACCAGAAGGGGCAGCAGCTCGACGCCGTCAAGGGGCTGCCCCCGAGCCTGACGGCCGTGCCGCAGGGGTGCAGCTTCCACCCGCGCTGCCCCGTGGCGCGACCCGTCTGCCACGCCGACGAGCCCCCGCTCTGCGACGCCGGCCCGGGCAGGGCCAGCGCCTGCCACTTCTGGAAGGAGCTGCTCGATGACGAGTGCGCCGAGTGACGGTGCGGCGGAGCCCGCGGCGGGGACCGCGCCCTCGGCTCTCGCTCCGCGGGAGGAGCGGGGGCCCCGCGAGGCGATCCTGGAGGTACGGGACCTCGTCAAGCACTACCCGCTCACGCAGGGCATCGTGATCAAGCGTCAGGTGGGTGCGGTCAAGGCGGTCGACGGTGTCTCCTTCGAGCTGAGGCGCGGCGAGACCCTGGGCGTCGTCGGGGAGTCCGGCTGCGGCAAGTCGACGCTGGCGAAGCTTGTGACGAGCCTGGAGGCGCCCACCTCGGGAAGCGTCCGCTTCAAGGGCGAGGACGTCACGCGGCTGAGCGGCAGGGCGCTGAAGGCGCTGCGCCGCAACATCCAGATGGTCTTCCAGGACCCCTACACCTCGCTGAACCCCCGTATGACCGTCGGGGACATCGTCGGCGAGCCCTTCGACATCCACCCCGAGGTGGCGCCCAGGGGCGACCGGCGGCGCAGGGTGCGGGAGCTGCTCGACGTCGTCGGGCTCAACCCCGAGTACGTCAACCGCTACCCGCACCAGTTCAGCGGAGGCCAGCGGCAGCGCATCGGCATCGCCCGGGGCCTCGCCCTGCGGCCGGAGATCATCGTCGCGGACGAGCCGGTCTCGGCGCTCGACGTCTCCGTGCAGGCGCAGGTGATCAATCTGATGGAGCGCCTGCAGGACGAGTTCGACCTCTCGTACATCTTCATCGCCCACGACCTGTCCGTCGTGCGGCACATCTCCGACCGTGTCGGCGTGATGTACCTGGGCAAGCTCGTCGAGACCGGTACGGAGAGCGAGATCTACGAGCACCCCACCCACCCGTACACGCAGGCGCTGCTGTCGGCCGTTCCCGTACCGGACCCGGATGCGGAGGACGGACGCGCGCGCATCGTGCTGGACGGGGACGTGCCCTCGCCCGCGGACCCGCCGTCCGGCTGCCGCTTCCGGACGCGCTGCCGGAAGGCGGACGAGAGGTGCGCACGGCAGGAGCCGCCGCTGAGCATCCCCGAGGGGCCGGGGCGCCCGCTGGAGGGGCTTGCGCTGCACCCCTCGGCGTGCCACTACGCGGAGGAGGAGGCCCGGGGCGTGCCCGACTGAGCCCCCGGGCCGCCGGACCCCCTGTCGGCGTCCCCGTCGCGGGCGGCGAGGGCCAGCAGTGTCCCGAGTGCGGCGAGGATCTCGAACACGGCCGTGGCAAGCCACAGTTGGTCCCGCGCGCCGAGCTCGCCGAAGCCCGTCAGGAGCCCTGCCTTGGCCGCGAAGGAGAGGCGGAAGAGGGCGAGCCCCAGCAGCGGCCCGCTCACCGTCATCCCCAGGGGCCGCGAATGCGGGGAGCGGGCGAACGCCGCGACCGAGCCGCACAGCGTGACCAGGGCGAGGGCGCAGCCGTACCAGCTCTCCGGCACGGCGAGGAGGGTGGCCAGCGACCTGTCGCCGGTGAAGTGGCCGGAGTACAGCTCCCAGCCCTGCTTGCCGGCCGCGTGGATCTCCCAGGACACCAGCACGGCGGCCACGGCGGCCAGCAGCAGGCCCGCGGCCACGCCTCCGGCGGGCGTGGGGCGTGCGGGGGGTTCGTCGCGGGTGCTGCGGGTGCTGCCGGAGCCGGTCCGCACGGGCCGGCGGCCCGCGACTGCGAGGACGATCAGCGCGGCCCCGGCCACGAGCATCGTGATCACGCTGACGAGGACCATGATGCGCAGTCCGTCGGAGACTCCGCCCTGCACCCAACTGGCGTTCAGGTTCCACAGGGTGGGGACGCGCAGCAGGATCGTCAGCGCCCCGGCCGAGGCGAGGATGCCGGAGGCGGCCGAGGAGACGGCGGCGGTCACGGCGCAGACGGTGCAGAGGACGAGCAGTGTCGGCTCCACGAACGAGGTCGCCCATATCCCGTCCTGTGCGCGGAAGATCAGGCCTGACCACATCCACCAGGCGTCGGTGACGTCGGCCGCCTGGCCGAAGTCGCGCACTATCCAGGCGAGATCGAGAGCCGCAAGCGCGGCCAGCAGGGCGACGCCGGCCCGGCGTGCGCCGGGCGTCAGTGTCCTGTCCTGGCTCATGTACGGCCCCCCGCGGTGCGGTTGCCCGAGTGCCGTGCGGCTCTGGTACGCGCGGCGTCGGAGCATCCGGCAACCCTACTGCGGCGCTCCGGGAGGGCTGACGGCGGCCGGGCCGCGGCGGCATGGCCCCGCCCCGGCCCGGCGTTACGGCACCCGCACAGGCCGTACGAAGTTCAGGGTTGCGGGTTCGTATATCGGAACCGCGTCGACTGAGTTGCGGTCGCGTTAACGCGTTTCAAGACTCAATATGCCTATATGTCTATTAGCTTCGAACTGCGTCAAGCACGCTCTGACCTCAATCTGCAAAACCTTCGCTCAAGATGCGCCGAGGGTCCACATGCTGCGGCCGGTACCCCTTGACTGGGCACTTATTGACTTGCAAAGTCTCCTCAACCCATGGCACGGACAGCCACTGTGCCAACGCATGGATCTATCCGCATAGATTGACGAGCGCGGGGGCGCAGACACGATGACAAGTCCATCCCAGGCCGCGATCGCCGGGGCAGATACCCCAGACCCCGACGGCGCCGGCCTGACCCTCGAGCCGGCCGGCGGCCAACAAGCCGCGAAAGACCAGCTCGTGGGCCGCTCTCCGGGGCAGCTCATGTGGATGCGCTTCAAGCGCGACCGCACGGGCGTCGTATCGGCCTTCGTGGTGATCACCATGTTCTCGATCGCGGCGCTGGCACCCGTGATCTCCTGGCTCTACGGCAAGGATCCGTGGACCCGCTACGGGCAGATCCAGCCCGGCCTGCTGAACGACAACGCGTACCCGATCAAGCCCAACGGCGGGATAGACAGTGAGTTCTGGTTCGGTCTCGAACCGGGACTCGGCCGCGACGTCCTCACTCAGCTCGTGTACGGGATGCGCACCTCCCTCTCGCTGGCCGTCGTCATCACGCTCCTCTCGGTGGGCCTCGCGATCGTGATCGGCGTCGCGGGCGGCTACCTGGGCGGCAAGACGGACTACTTCCTCGGCCGACTCACCGACCTGATGATGTCGTTCCCGAACCAGCTATTCTTCGTGGCCTTCGTCCCCGTGGTGGGGGCCCTGATGGTCGACCCCCAGGACGAGATGCCCACGTGGCTCCGCGCCAGCGTGCTGATCTTCGTGATGTGGCTGCTCGGCTGGATGACGCTGGCGCGGCTGCTGCGCGGCCAGGTACTGACCCTGCGCGAGCGGGAGTTCGTCGAGGCCGCCAAGGTCGCCGGCACGCCGCCCTGGCGGATCATCCGCAAGGAGCTGCTCCCGAACGTGGTCACGCCCATCCTGGTGCAGTCGACCTACATGCTTCCCAACTTCGTGACCGCTGTCGCGGGGCTCTCCTTCCTCGGCGTGGGAATGCCCGCCTCCACGCCCGACTGGGGCCGGATGTTCGCCACCGGAGCCGAGGTCTACCAGAGCGACATCACCTACATGATCTTCCCCGGCGTCGCAATGGTGATCTTCATCGTTGCGTTCAACCTGCTCGGGGACTCGGTCAGGGACGCCTTCGACCCGAAATCGGGACGTTGAAGACCGAGCATCGGGGGGGCGCTGCCACCCCAGCACCGAATAAGTCAGGCAGCAACTAACAACCGACAGGCAGGTGCTACCACCACCATGAGCAGATTCAGGATGCGTACGGCGCGCGTCTCCGTCGTGGGGCTCGCAGCGGG
The DNA here is from genome assembly GCF_900090145.1 of Streptomyces sp. WMMB 322. Taxonomy (GTDB): domain Bacteria; phylum Actinomycetota; class Actinomycetes; order Streptomycetales; family Streptomycetaceae; genus Streptomyces. The sequence continues at coordinate 312,028 of NZ_FMHI01000006.1, read as the reverse complement.
CGCTCTCATCCTCACCGGATGCAGCAGCGGCGGCGGCGGCGACGCCGGCGACGGCGTGAGCAAGGACGACGCCGCCAAGCAGCAGGTCGAATACGAATTCGGTGACGCCGCGGCCTCCAAGGGCCCCGCCGAGCCGATCAAGGGTGCCGAGAAGGGTGGCGTCCTCAAGGTCTACCAGCGCGACAGCTTCGCCCACCTTGACCCCGCTCAGATGTACGTGAGCGACGAGGGTGCCATGTCCACCCTCATCCACCGGCGGCTGACGACCTACAAGCGCGACAACGCCGGCAAGTACACGGTCGTCGGCGACCTCGCGACGGACAGCGGTCAGCCCTCGAAGGACCAGAGGACCTGGAAGTACACGCTCAAGGACGGCGTGAAGTGGGAGGACGGCACGCCGATCACCTCCGACGACATCCGGCACACCTTCGAGCGGCAGTTCGCGCCGTTCATCTCCGAGGGTCCGGTCTTCATCCAGCAGTGGCTGGCCGGCAAGAGCGGCACGGACTACCGCAAGCTGCTGCCGGACGGCCCCTACAAGGGCGACCACCTGCCGGACAAGACCCTTGAGACGCCCGACAAGAAGACCATCATCTTCCGCTTCAAGGACCCGCAGCCCGACCTGCCCTACGCGCTGGGCATGGCCGGATACGCGGCGGTCCAGAAGAAGGGCGACACGAAGGAGAAGTACGACAAGGATCCGGTGGCTTCGGGTCCGTACAAGATCGAGTCCTTCAAGTCGGGCAAGAGCATGAAGCTCGTGCGCAACGACGAGTGGGACCCGGCGACCGACTCCGTGCGCCACGCCTACCCGGACTCGCACAACATCCAGTTCGGCGTGTCCTACGAGGCATCGACCAAGCGCCTGATCTCCGACAGCGCGGAGAACAAGACGGCGGTCAGCTACTCGAACCAGGTCGACGCCTCCAGCATGCAGTCGGTGCGCTCCGACCCGAAGGTCAAGAAGCGCTCCCTGGCGGGTTACCAGCCCTATGTCGGCAAGATCTCCCTCAACATGGACCGGCTGAAGGACAAGAAGGTCCGCGAGGCGATCGCCCACGCGCTGCCGGCGCAGTCGCTGATGCAGGCCTTCGGTGGTTCCGGCGGCGGTGAGCTGGCGGGCAACTACCTGAGCCCGACGGTCGCGGGTCACACCGAGTCCGACCCGTACGGGAAGGTCAAGAACCCGCAGGGTGATGTGAAGAAGGCCAAGGCGCTTCTCAAGGAGGCCGGCAAGACCGGCATGAAGCTCACCTTCGCCTACCAGAACTCGCCCGAGTGGTCCGACTTCTCGATCGCGGCCAAGGACAACCTGACGAAGGCCGGTTTCGACGTCCAGCTCAAGGACATCGTCACGGACACGTACTACGACCAGATCGGCAAGGTCAAGAACAAGTACGACATGTACCACTCCTCCTGGGGTGCGGACTGGCCGAGTGCTTCCACCGTGATTCCGCCGACGCTGGACGGCCGGCAGGTTCAGGACGGTGCGTCGAACTACTCGCACTACGACAACCCTGAGATGAACAAGGAGATGGACCGCATCTCCAAGATCAAGGACGCCGAAAAGGCGGCCGAGGAGTGGGGCAAGCTCGCGGACAGGATCCTCAAGGAGGACCTGCCCGACGTCCCGCTGATGTACTACAAGCAGATCCAGCTGTACGGATCCAAGGTCGGCGGCGCCGTGATCAACGACGTCATCAGCGGCATCGACCCGACACAGCTGTACATCAAGAAGTAACAGCGCACACGGCGCGGTTGCTCGCGCCGGCCGTGGCGCCCTCCCCCTCGCTCCACCGGGGGACCCCCCAGGGGTCCCCCTCAGGAGGGGGCGGGTGCCGCGGGCCGTTCCCCCACCACTGAATCCGCTGCCCACGAGAGCTGCGTTCCGTCATGCTTCGTTTCCTCGTCCGCCGGTTCCTCGGCGCGATGGTGATCCTGCTGATCATCAGCGCGGTCACCTTCTTCCTCTTCTACGCCGTACCGCGAGATCCGGCGATGCTGGCCTGCGGCAAGAACTGCACGCCGGACGCGCTGGAAATCATCCGCAAGCAAATGGGCATCGACGAGCCCGTCCCGATGCAGTACTGGCACTTCATGGTCGGCATCTTCGCGGGCCGCACGTTCGCCCAAGGCGCATGCCCCGCACCGTGCTTCGGCTACTCGTTCGCCGACTCGGAGCCGGTCTGGAACACCATCCTCGACCGCTTCCCGACCACCGTCTCGCTGACGCTCGGAGGTGCGGTCGTCTTCCTGACCATCGGCCTCGGCGCCGGCATGATCGCCGCCTGGAAGCGCGGAACCCTTGCGGACAAGGTCTTCAGCACCGGCTCTCTCGTGCTCAGCTCCATGCAGATCTACTTCGTCGGCCCGCTCGTGATGGCGCTCCTGGTCTTCAACCTGGGGCTGCTGGACCAGCCCACGTACGTGCCGCTGACGGAGGACCCCGCGGGCTGGTTCATGGGGCTGCTCATCCCGTGGTTGGTGATCCAGATCATCTTCACGGCGAACTACACACGTCTGTCACGCTCCTCGATGATCGAGCAGCTCGGGGAGGACCACGTCCGAACGGCGAGGGCCAAGGGCATGTCGGGGAAGTTCGTCTTCTTCCGCTACGCCTGGCGCGGCTCGCTCATCCCGATCGTGACGATCTTCGGCGTGGACCTCGGTTCGCTGCTCGGCGGCGCGATGATCACGGAGTGGACGTTCTCGCTCCCCGGCCTCGGGAAGCTGGCCGTCGAATCCGTCGAGAAGACCGACCTGCCCATGGTGATGGGCGTCATGCTCTTCTCGGCGACCTTCATCATCCTCTTCAACGTCATCGTGGACGCCGCATACGCATTCATCGACCCGCGCGTGCGGCTGGCCTAGGAGTACCGCTGTGAGCACCCTGACCAAGGAAGCGGACGTCCCGGCCCCGCGCGATGCGGGAGCGTCCGGCGCCTTCCTCTCCGTACGCGACCTGTACGTGCACTTCGACACCGAGGGCGGCACCGTCAAGGCCGTCGACGGTCTCTCATTCGACCTGGAGCGCGGCCGCACGCTCGGCATCGTCGGCGAGTCCGGCTCCGGCAAGTCCGTGACGAACCTGTCCATCCTCGGGCTGCACAACCCGAAGAAGACCGACGTCTCCGGCGAAATCGTGCTGGACGGCCAGGAGTTGACCAGCGCGCGGGAGAAGACGCTGGAGTCGCTGCGCGGCAACAAGATGGCGATGATCTTCCAGGACCCGCTGACGGCGCTCTCGCCGTACTACACGGTGGGCCGTCAGATCGCCGAGCCCTACCGCAAGCACATGGGCGCGTCCAAGCGCGAGGCGCACCAGCGTGCCGTCGAGATGCTGGACAAGGTCGGCATCCCCAACGCCAAGCTGCGCGTCAACGACTACCCGCACCAGTTCAGCGGCGGCATGCGGCAGCGCGCGATGATCGCCATGGCTCTCGTGTGCAACCCGGACCTGCTCATCGCCGACGAGCCGACGACGGCCCTCGACGTGACCGTGCAGGCACAGATCCTGGACCTCCTCAAGGACCTGCAGCAGGAGTTCGGTTCGGCGATCATCTTCATCACCCACGACCTGGGTGTGATCGCCAACGTCGCCGACGACATCCTCGTGATGTACGGCGGCCGTGCGGTGGAGCGCGGAAGCGTCGAGGAAGTGCTGCGCTCGCCCCGGCACCCCTACACCTGGGGCCTGTTGAGCTCCATGCCCCGCCTGTCCGGCGACGTCAACGAAGAACTCGTCCCCATCAAGGGCACACCGCCCAGCCTGCTCGCGCCGCCGCCGGGCTGCCCGTTCCACCCGCGGTGCAACTACGTGGACGAGGTGGCCGGCGACAAGTCCTGCTCCGCCGACAGGCCCGTGCTGCCGGAAGGACGCGGTGCCGCCTGCCACCTGACGGCCGAGCAGAAGAAGACCTTCTTCATCGACCAGATCAAACCCCGGCTGGGCTAGGGAGAATCACAGCAATGAGCGAAGAACTCACCCTGACCAAGCCGCAGGACGACAACCTGCCCTCGGGCGAGCCCCTGATGAAGGTCGAGGGCCTGACCAAGCACTTCCCCATCATGGGCGGCTTCCCCTTCAAGCGGCAGGTGGGCGCGGTCCAGGCCGTCGACGGCGTCGACCTGAGCGTGATGCCCGGCGAGAGCTTCGGCCTCGTCGGCGAGTCCGGCTGCGGCAAGTCCACCACCGGACGGCTGCTCACGCGGCTGCTGGAGCCCACGCGCGGGAAGATCAGCTACCGCGGCCAGGACATCTCGCACGCCGGCCGCAAGGAACTCGCGCCCGTGCGCTCCGAGATCCAGATGATCTTCCAGGACCCGTACTCGTCCCTGAACCCGCGGCAGACGGTCGGCTCCATCATCGGCAACCCGATGGAGGTCAACGGGATCAACCCGCCCGGCGGCCGTGAGAAGCGCATCCGGGAGATGCTGGAGACCGTCGGTCTCAACCCGGAGCACTACAACCGCTTTCCCCACGAGTTCTCCGGCGGACAGCGCCAGCGCATCGGCGTCGCACGCGCCCTCGCCCTGGAGCCGAAGCTGATCGTGGCGGACGAGCCGGTCTCCGCTCTGGACGTCTCCATCCAGGCGCAGGTCGTCAATCTGCTCCAGCAGGTGCAGCGCGACATGGGCATCGCATTCGTCTTCATCGCTCACGACCTGGCGATCGTACGGCACTTCTCGCAGCGTCTCGCGGTGATGTACCTGGGGAAGGTCGTCGAGGTCGGCGACCGCGAGTCCATCTACACGCGCCCGCGCCACCCGTACACACACGCCCTGCTCTCGGCCGTGCCGGAGGCGAAGCTGGAGGACAGCGAGGAGGAGCAGCGCGAGCGCATCCGTCTCGCGGGCGACGTGCCCTCTCCCATCAATCCGCCCTCGGGCTGCCGGTTCCGCACGCGCTGCTGGAAGGCGCAGGACAAGTGCGCAAAGGAGGAACCCCCGCTCGTCCAGATCACCGGCAACACCGCCGGACACCTGACGGCGTGCCACTTCCCGGAGGAGGGCTCCACGACGGCTCGCGAGGAGGACGTCGTCCTGGACGCGGCCCTCAAGGCGTTGGAGTCCTGACGCGGCGCTCCGACGCGCGCGGAGACCGGACACGAGTGGAACGGGCCGGGAGGGCTTTCGCCTCCCGGCCCGTTGCGTGCGCCCTGCCCGTTTCCCGCAGCCGTGCCCGTGCCGCTACGCCATGCCCAGCGTGCGCTTGAGGAAGGCCACTTGGAGCAGGAGCAGGTTCTCCGCGATCTGTTCCTGCGGCGTCATGTGCGTGACGCCCGACAGCGGCAGCATCTCGTGCGGGCGGCCCTCGGCCAGGAGCGCCGAGGAGAGCCGCAGTGTGTGCGCGGCGGCCACGTTGTCGTCCGCCAGGCCGTGGATCAGCATGAGCGGACGGTGCTGCGCGGCAGCTCCGGAGAGGCCCTCGTCGGTGATCACGGAGGCACGCGCGTACACCTCCGCGTCCTCCTCCGGCATGCCGCAGTAGCGCTCGGTGTAGTGCGTGTCGTACAGCCGCCAGTCCGTGACGGGGGCGCCCGCGACGGCCGTGTGGAAGACGTCGGGACGGCGCAGCACGGCGAGCGCGGCGAGGTAACCGCCGTAGGACCAGCCGCGGATGGCGACGCGCGTCAGGTCCAGCGGATGGTCCGCCGCGAGCGAGTGCAGCGCTTCGACCTGGTCGTCGAGCGTGACGTCGGCGATGTTCCGCGAGACGGCCTTCTCCCACGCCGGTGAACGCCCCGGCGTGCCCCTGCCGTCGGCCACGATCACCGCGAAACCCTGGTCGGCGAACCACTGCGAAGTGAGCCACGCGTTGTGGGCCGCGACCACGCGCTGACCGTGCGGTCCGCCGTAGGGGTCCATGAGGACGGGCAGCGGGCCGTCGCCGTCCCGGTGTCCCGTCGGCAGGACGAGGCCCGCGGGAATGCGCCGCTCGCCGGTGCGCAGCAGCCGCGGCGCCGCGGTGAGCAGGGGCCGTTCGGCCTGTGACGGCACGACGTCCAGGGACTTGAGCGTGAACGGACCGCCGTGCCCGCCGTGCCCGCCGTTCCCGCCGTCCATGCGCAGGACGGAGACGCGCGAGCCGGGACGCGAGAGCGAGGCGGTGGAGAGGACGACGGTGTCCCCGCCGCGCACGGCGGAGGCCACGTGGGGCGGCCGGCCGCTGCCCGTCCCGCCGCCGGGTCCGCCGGCCGCGGCGGCTTCCCCGTCGGGGTCCGTCAGGCGTGCGATGCCGCCGCACGAGCCGTCGTCGGCGAACTGCGCGAAGTGGACGCCGATGTCGCCGACCGCCTCGGCCGCGTCCCCGGTGGCCGCGTCCCCGGTGGCCGCGCCGCCCGCCGAGGCGGAGAAGAGCACCCCGTCCGCGCCCACGTCGAGCACCGCCCGGACGTGCAACGAGGCGTCCGTGAAGGCGCTTTCGCCCACCGACAGCACACGTGCCCCCGACGCGTCGTCGATGCGCACGAGCCGTCCGTCCGGCGTCCAGGCGGGCACGCCCGGGAACAGCTCCAGCCAGTCCGGGTCCTGCTCCGAGTGCAGCGTGCGGGTGACGCCGGTCGCGGTGTCGACGCCGAGGTACAGCTGCGTGCGCTGGTCGCGGGACTGGACGAGCAGCAGCGGCGGCCCTCCCGGCGACCAGTGGACGCGGGCGAGGTACGGGAAGCGCGCGCGGTCCCACTCGACGTCTCGGACCTCGCCGCCGTCCGCGCTCACCAGGTGCAGCGTGACGTCCGCGTTCGCCGTGCCCGCCGCCGGATAGGGCACCTCGGACGGCCGGCGTTCCGGGTGCGCCGGGTCGGCGATCCACCACCGCTGCACGGGGGAGTCGTCGGCGCGCGCGACGAGCAGATGGGCGCCGTCCGGAGACCACCAGAAGCCCCGGCTGCGGTCCATCTCCTCGGCTGCGACGAATTCGGCCAGACCGTAGGTGATCCGGTCGTTCTCCGGGGCGGCCAGCACGCGGTCGCCGGTGCCGTCGGTGCGGACGATGCGCAGGGCACCGCCTGACACGTAGGCGACGCGCGTGCCGTCGGGGGAGGGGCGCGGGTCGACGACGGGTTCCGGTGTGTCCAGCCGCCGGCACTCTCCCGCCGGGAGATCTGCCACGAACAGCTGCCCCGAGAGCGCGAAAGCGGCATATTCGACTGCCATGTCGGTGGCATACGCGACGATTCCGGCAGAACCCTCGCGGCTGCGTTCCCGGCGGGCCCGCTCCTCCGCGGACAGCTCCTCGGCCGCGCCCCCGAGCAGGCTCGCAGGGTCGGCGGCGACGTACTCACGCGGGCCGGACTGTGTGCGTACCCATAGGAGATTGGCCCGGTCAGTGCCCTCCCGTGAGCGGAGGAAGACGACGCGCGAGCCGTCGGGTGCAACGGTGAAAGCGCGCGGGGCGCCCAGGGTGAAGCGCTGGGTGCGTGCGTACTGACGGGGGAAAGTAGTGGCCATGCGGCAGAGCGTAGAGCCTGGCGGGCGCGGGCCACGGTGGCCGGAATCGAATATGCGCCCCTCGTCTGCACCTGTGCACCCGGCCCGTGCCATCTGACGGATAGTTATGATCCATTGCGCGAGACGGGAGCCGGGTATGACGCCGGTGTCCCGCCCGTGTCATGGGCTCATGCTGTCCGGATCCGTCGCCCGACCGCGCGTACTTGGAGGTGAACCGCCGTGGCACTCTCGATTTCGGCGGTCGTGCTGCTCTTGATCATCGTCCTTCTGCTCGTCAAGAAGGCCGGTCTGAAAGCCGGGCACGCCGTCGTGTGCGTGCTGCTCGGCTTCTACCTGGCCGGTTCGTCGATCGCCCCGACGATCAACGAGCTGACTACGAATGTCGCGGGCATGCTCGGGGACATCAAGTTCTGACTCGCCCAGGGGAGCCGTAGGGTCAGGGGCATGAGCGCAGCCCCTGACCGGCGTCTGCTCCTGGTGCACGCGCACCCGGACGACGAATCGATCAACAACGGCGCCAGCATGGCCAAGTACGCCGCAGAGGGCGTCCACGTCACGCTGGTGACATGCACCCTGGGCGAGGAGGGCGAAGTCATCCCCGCCGAGCTCGCGCACCTCGCTCCGGAGCAGCCCGGGCCGGGGGAGCCGGCGCCGCACTCCGATGCGTCCCCGGGGGAGATCACCCCGCTGGGGCGCCACCGCATGCACGAACTCGCCCGCGCCATGAGGGAATTGGGCGTGACCGACCACCGCTTCCTCGGCGGCCCGGGCCGCTACCGCGACTCCGGCATGATGGGCCTCGCCACGAACCTGCGGCCGGACTGCTTCTGGCAGGCCCCCCTCGACGAGGCGGCACTGCACCTGGTGCGCGTCATCCGCGAGGTACGTCCCCAGGTGATGGTCACGTACGACCCGGACGGCGGCTACGGCCATCCCGACCACATCCAGGCGCACCGTGTCGCGATGCGCGCCGCCGAACTGGCCCCGGACCGGGACTTCGCGCCCGGTGCCGGCGAGCCCCACCGAGTGGCGCGTGTCTACTGGAACTGCGTGCCCCGCCGGGTCGTCGAGGAGGGTTTCAAACGGCTGAGGGCGGCCTCGCCGCTCCCGTACTCCGCGGTGGCGGACCCGGAGGACGTTCCCGGGATCGTGGAGGACGAGAAGTCCGTCGACGCGGTGGTGGACGGACGGGCCCACGCCGGGGCGAAGGCGGCCGCCATGCGTGCGCACGCGACCCAGATCACGGTGGCCGGCGAAACCTTCGCGCTCAGCAACGGCCTGGGCCAGCCGCTGCTGAGCACCGAGTACTACCGTCTGGCCCACGCGCCGGGAGAGCGTTCCGGCGGTATCACACAGGACTTGTTCGCGGGAGCGGGCGCATGAGCGGCGGGCGTGACGAGGAAGAACACGGGAAGGGACCGCAGCCGTCCGGCCCGGGCACCGGCACCGGCCCAGGCGCCGGCGCGGGTCAGGGGCAACTCCCGTGGCCCGAACCGGTTCCCGCCTCCCGTACGGCACGCATGGGCGTCTACCTGGCGCTGTTCGCGCTCGGAGTGCTCACGGCCTCCGCGGGCGCGCTGGTGCAGAGTGCCTGGTTCCCGGCCGGTCTGGTGCTCGCCCTGGCCGGCGCCGTCGGACTCTTCTGGGGCGGCGCCAAGTTGTGCCGCACCCGGCTGGGGGCGGCGGCGCCCGGGGCGGGCTGGGCGGTCACCGTCTTCCTGCTGACCGCACCGCGCCCGGAGGGCGACTTCGCTTTCGGGGCGGGCATTGGTTCATATGTCTTTCTACTGGGCGGGGTGCTCGCCGCTGTGATGTGTGCCACCATCGCGCTGCCGGCACCGCCAGTGCCAGGGGTCAAGTACCGCTGATGGGGCCGCTGTCCAGGGGATTGTGAGGGCGAGGGTCCCGCGGCGGCGTCCCCAAGTAAGCTGGTGCGCGCCGGCGAACCGTCCTGGGACAAGCATGATGGGCGGTGAACCCAACCGGGAGTACCTGCCTTGAGTCGTGAAACTGACCGATCGTCCTCCGGCCCGCAGGGCCGTGGCGGAGCGTCGTACCCGCCAGGCACCGAGCCGTACGGCCCTGGCGCCGCCGGGGAGCCCGCCGCCTCGGAGGAGTCGTCGGCCTCGGACGCGCAGCGGAAGCCCGAAGACCGCAAGACCGAGACGACGCTGACGACCCGCATCCGGATCAACATCCCCGGCTCGCGGCCGATTCCGCCCGTCGTGATGCGGAAGCCGGTCAACGAAGGCGAGTCGGGCGGCAACGCCGGCGCGGACGGCACGGCGAGCGGCGCCGAGCGGAGCGGTCCCTCGGCCACCGACGGGGCGCACCCGCTGCGGGCTCCCGGCGACGGTGCGGGAATGGTGCCCGGCGCTGCTTCGGGCCTCGCGTCGCCCGGCCCTTCACGGCCGTCGGAGGACGCCCCGGGCGGTGCCAAGCCGGAGACCAGCGACTGGTTCGCGCCGCGCAGGACAAAGCCCCCGTCCGGGGGTTCGGGTTCCGGAACCGGTTCCGCCAGTTCCGGCGCGGCCGCCGGGCCGGCCGGTCCCGCGAGCCCCGGGACGACACCGGGTGCAGGGTCGGCACCGGGCGCAGGGGAGTCCCCTTACGGCAGCCAGGACCCCTACGGCGTCAAGAATCCGTACGGCGTAGGGGAGTTGTACCGCTCGACCGACCCGTACGAGACCGGCTCCTACTCCGCGCCCCGCATCGACACCCCGCCCGCGGGCACTCCCGCCGCCGACGATCCCGGAGCCGGCCGGGACGGGCCGACGACCGGCCCCGTCAGCGGCGACATGCCGCTGCCGCCGCGGCCCGGACCGGGCGACGAGCCGCCCGAGTCCCCCGCGAGTTCGACCCTGGGACTGGGCACCGGCCGCGCGCCGTTCGCGCCCGGAGGTATCGGCGAGGAGATGCTCTCGCGCGGACCGGAGGGCGGCGGCCTGCCCGCCTACGGGGCGCGCGGCCGTGACGGCGCCGTCGCGGAGGCGGAGTCCGCCCAGGACCGCATCGTCGGCGAAACCCTGATGAGCCGGGCTCCGCGCCTGGCCGACGAGGACGGCGGCACCCCCGGGTCCCCGTTCCAGAGCGCCGGTTCCAGGGACCGCGGCGACGAGGTCTCCTCCGGGGGCCGTTCGAAGCTGATGCTCGCCGGGGCGGGTCTCCTCGGGGTCGTCGGTATCGCCTACGGGGCCGGGCTGCTCCTCGACCACGCGGACGTGCCCAACGGCACCACGGTGCTCGGCGTCGGGATCGGCGGCATGAGCAGGCACGAAGCTGTGAACAAGCTGGACGCCGCCTTCGGCGACCGCACGACACAGGAGTTCACCGTCGTCGCCGAGGGGCAGAAGGCCAAGCTCAAGCCGAGCGTCGCGGGCATGACGCTGGACACCGAGGCGACGGTGCGCGGCGCCGCCGGACGCGACTACAACCCGGTCTCCGTCATCGGCTCGCTCTTCGGCGTCGAGCGGAACGCGGAGCCCGCGCTGAAGGTCGACCAGGAGAAGATGGCGTCGGCCATCCAGCAGATCTCCAAGCAGACCGGCGTCGGCGGCGCTCCCAAGGACGGGATGGTCAAGTTCATCAAGGGCAAGGCCGTCGGCGTACCGGGCAAGCCGCACAAGGGAATCGACGCAGGGCAGGCCGGCAAGAAGCTGGAGGAGGCGTACCGCACGCGCGCCGCCACCGGGAACAACAAGCCGGTCCGGCTGCCCGTGTCGCGGCAGCAGCCGCAGGTCGGCAAGAAGGAAATCGCCAGGGCGATCCGGGAGTTCGGCAAGCCTGCGATGTCCGGACTTGTGACGATCAAGGCGGGCAATGCGTCGATCCAGTTCAGCCCGGAGAAGTCGCTGCCGAAGTTCCTGTCCATGAAGCCGGTCAACGGCACCCTGGTCGACACCTACGACCTGCCCGTCCTCAAGGAGCTGTACGGCACGACGTTCGCCGGTGTGGAGATCACGCGTGGCGACGGCAGCAAGACTCCGGTCACGCCGCAGGACGTCGCCGGTGCCCTGCGTCTCGCGCTCAAGGAGACCAGCCCGGAAAAGCGCGTACGGGAGATTCCGCTGAACCCGCAGTGACAGGACGGGGGCGCCGTGCCGCGAACCGGTGCCCCGTCCGCGGCAAGGGCTGCCCCTGACCGCCCGCCCCGGAAACATGCGGCGCCTCGCTGTCGGAGCGGCCGCCCCCGCGCACGACTCGTCCGCTCGGCCCGTCAGTTGAGCCGCGCCCTGGCGATCCGGGCCGCGCTGCGCACCGACTCCGCCTCGGACGGCTCCACCGTCTCGATCGCCGAGGCGTACTCCTCCAGCGCCGCCGCACCGTCGAGGAATTCGCCGCGCTCCACGAGCAACTGCGCCCGCTCGTACCGCAGTCGCGCCGGACGGTGGGGCAGGAGCAGCGACAGGTCGAGCGCCAGCAGTTGCACGCCCGACTGTTCGGGACGTGTGGCGGCCCAGGCCCGGATGTTGTTCAGGATGCGCAGCACGATCTCCACCGGCCCCGCCGGGTGGAGCGAGGACGCCGACAGCGGCCTGCGCACCCCCGTCGCACCTGCCACCAGCAGCTCCAGATCACCGGACGAGAGCAGACGGCCGCCGTTGTAGGGGTCGGCGAGTACGTGCTCCCCGGCCGGATCACCGAAACCGATCACGAAGTGGCCCGGCAGACCGACCCCGTACACCGGAGCGCCGGCCCGCCGCGCCACTTCGATCCAGACGACCGACAGCAGGATCGGCAGCCCGCGCCGCCGCCGCAGCACGGACTGGAGCAGGGACGACTCCAGCCGCCGGTAGTCCTGCGGCGTGCCGTGGAATCCGTGCTCCGTCCCCAGCAGCCGGCCGAGCGCGCGGGCCCACTCCTCGGGTGTGCGCGAGGGGGAGTACGGCAACAGCCCGGCGAGGCGGTCGAGTTCGATCTCCGCCTCGAGGAGCGACTGCTCGTCCCCGTGTCCGTGCGGTGCTGTGCCCGCGCCCCGGTCCTTGTCCTCCTGGGCCTTGCCTTCGTTCCTGTCCGCGTCCTCGGCCTGGTCCTGCTCCCGGCCGCCGTCCTTCTCCGGGCCCTTGTCGCTGTCCTCGCCGTTGTCGCCGCGGCCGTTTCCGTGCTCGTCGCGCCCGTCCAGGCGCCGCCGGGCGCGCTCGTCCTTCGCCCGGTGCGTGACGGTCTTCGCCCGCGCGGCCTCGACGCCGATCAGCAGGCACATCAGCGCCAGATCGGGGCGCTCGTCGCGTGCCGCCTCGGCGAACCTGTCCCGGTTGCCGCCGTCGTCGCCCGCACCGCCGCCGTCACCCTCTCCCGGGCCCGGACCGCGGCCTTCACCTGTCTCCTCGCCGGTCAATGCGGATCAGCCCTCCGGAGCGCGGCGGTAGTGGTATGCGTGGTGGTCGGCGAAGCCCATTCCGTCGTACAGCGCCCGCGCCGCCTCGTTGTCACGTTCCACCTGGAGGTAGGCGGCGGAGGCACCTTCGGCGAGTGCCGCACGCGCCAACTCGGCCATGACCGCGGTGGCCAGCCCTTCCCGGCGGCGTTCCGGAGCCACCTCCATTCCGGCGAAGCCCGCCCACCGTCCGTCGACGACGCACCGTCCGATCGCTGCCGCGCCCCCCGCCGTATCCCCGGCAGCGTGCCCTCCCGTACCCGGGGCGCCGCCGTCGGCCTCCACCGTCGCGAACCAGACGGACGCGCCGCCCGTCAGCACCTTCGTTGCGGCGTGCGGCATTTCACCGGCGCGGCGGTAGAGCGAGAACCAGTCCGCCCCGGGAGTGCGGGTGAGCCGCACGCGGACGTCCGGCTCGCGGTCGGCCAACGGCGCCAGTGCGGCCACCCTGAGCAGCGCGTACCGCTCTCCCGTCCACCCGCGCTCCTCCAGTTCCGCGGCGAGCAGTTCGTCCGTCCTTTCGCCGCCCGTCGTGACCTGCACGCGGGGCACCAGCCCGCGCTCCTCGTACCAGTTGCGCGCACGAGTCAGCGCCTCGGCGAGAGGCATGCCGGGATCACCCAGTGGCAGTACCGAGTTGGCCCGTGCGGTGAAGCCCTCGCGGCGGAGGCCGCGCGCACCTCCGGCGGGCGGCGCGTCCTCCGCGCTCGCCCTGAGCGTCCAGTGGCCCAGCCGTCCGGTCTCGACGGCGGGCCATCCGCGCGCCGCCACCTCGACGAGTTCACGTACGCCCGCGGCGGGGATGCCGCGCCGCCGGGCCGGGGTGCCAGGGACGACCTTCCCGGCGACCAGCGCCGATTCGTCGATCGGCACGCTCTGTCCGCCGCGGCGGGTGATGTGGAGCACACCGTCGTTCCAGGATGTGAGAACGCCTACCGTGTCGGTGAAGGTGGCGTGCCGTCCTCCGGAACCGGTCAAGGACCGGACGGATACGCGTTTCCCCACGTCAGACATGGTGATTCGGACTTCGAGTCGTCCGCCCGTGGTGAATTCCACTTCTCTACCCGCCCCTCCTGTTCGTCTCGGTACCGGGAACGGAGATACTAGGACGGGCATCGACGACGCCGCGCTCCCGCGCGCCCAGCGGCGGACACCGACACCGGTCCGCCGGCCCTATTGAGGAGGAACGACAGCGTGACCTACGTCATCGCGGAGCCTTGTGTCGACCTTAAGGACAAGGCCTGCATCGAGGAGTGCCCCGTCGACTGCATCTACGAGGGCCAGCGCTCCTTGTACATCCACCCGGACGAATGCGTCGACTGCGGTGCTTGCGAACCGGTCTGCCCGGTCGAGGCGATCTTCTACGAGGACGACACTCCCGAGGAGTGGAAGGACTACTACAAGGCGAACGTGGAGTTCTTCGACGAACTCGGCTCGCCCGGCGGAGCGAGCAAGCTCGGTCTGATCGAGCGGGACCACCCCGTCATCGCCGCGCTGCCCCCGCAGAGCCACGACGAGTGACACCGCGGTCCGGGCCGTCCCCCCTTCCGCGGTCCGTGGTCCCGCACAGCGCGCCGGTCCCGCCGGCGGGCGTGCGGGACCACGTGTTTCACAGCAGAAAGCGAGTCATCCCGTGGCCTCATCCACAGGCCCCGCAGGTTCCACAGGCCCGACGGGTTCCGCCGGTTCCTCCGGTCCCACCGCTGCCTCCGTCTCCGCACGGCTCCCCGAATTCCCCTGGGACAAGCTGGAGCCCTACAAGGCCGCCGCGGCGGCGCATGACGGCGGCATCGTCGACCTGTCCGTGGGCACTCCCGTGGACCCCGTCCCCGAGGTGGTCCGGCGGGCACTGACCGACGCCGCCGACAGCCCCGGCTACCCCACCGTGTGGGGCACCCCCGCACTGCGGGACGCCATCACGGGCTGGTGCGAACGCCGTCTGGGTGCTTCCGGGTTGACGCACCGGAACGTGCTGCCGGTCGTCGGCTCCAAGGAGTTCGTCGCGTGGCTGCCCACCCAGCTCGGTCTCGGTCCCGGCGACCGTGTGGCGTACCCGCGGCTCGCCTACCCGACATACGAGGTCGGGGCGCGCCTCGCCCGGGCCGAACCCGTCGTCTGCGACGACCCGACGGAGCTCGACCCGGACGGTCTGCGCCTGCTGTGGCTGAACTCGCCCTCCAACCCGACCGGCCGGGTGCTGGACGCGCGGCAGCTGACGCGCACCGTCGAGTGGGCACGTGAGCACGGTGTGCTGCTCGTCAGCGACGAGTGCTATCTGGAACTCGGCTGGGAGACCGACCCGGTCTCGGTGCTGCACCCGGAGGTCTGCGGCGGCTCGTACGAGGGCCTCGTCGCCGTCCATTCGCTCTCCAAGCGCTCCAACCTCGCCGGCTACCGCGCCGCCTTCGTGGCCGGTGACTCCGCGGTGCTGGGGGAGTTGCTGCACATCCGCAAGCACGGCGGGATGATGGTGCCCGCTCCCGTGCAGGCCGCGACGGTCGCAGCGCTCGGGGACGACGCGCACGTGGCGCTCCAGCGGGAGCGTTACGCGGCCCGCCGGGCGGCCCTGCGCAGGGCGCTCGAAGGGCGCGGCTTCCGCATCGAGCACAGTGAGGCGTCCCTCTACCTCTGGGCGACGCGCGACGAGCCGTGCTGGGACACCGTCGGAGACCTGTCCAAGCTCGGAGTGCTCGTCGCCCCGGGGGACTTCTACGGCACCGCGGGCGACCGGTTCGTGCGTGTCGCCCTCACGGCGACGGACGAGCGTGTCTCGGCTGCGGTGCGACGGCTGGAGAGCTGACCGGAGGGCCGCGAAGGTCCGGCTGCCGGAGAGCCGCGCGGGACCCAGGGTCCGGGGACCGCGGCCGACGAGGCAGAGCGGGCCGCGCCGTTCCGCCAGGGCGCGACCCACGGCTCAGCGCACGGGACCGATCCGTTCCGGACGACGTGAGGAAGGGCCGCGGAGAGAACTCTCCGCGGCCCTTCCTCACGTCGGTGCGCCTGCGCGCCGGTGTCAGAGGCCGGCGATCGAGGCGGTTCCCAGACCGTTCGGCAGCACCTTCTGGCTCCCCAGCAGGCCCTTGGCCGGAGCAGCCCGGTCAAGGGTGCGCTGCGGCTGAGCCGCGGTCTTGGCCGGCAGCTGCTGGGTCTTCGGAGCCTGCTGCCGCAGACCTTCGGTGGCACCCTCGGCGGCACCGTCGGCGGTGTTGCCCGCGAACTTCCTGGTCTCCGGCGCGACCCGGTCGGCGTCGCTGCCGGCGGCCTTGACGCCGGAGGCGGCGGCGCCGGAGGCGGCGTCGACCGGGCGGTGGCTCATGGGGTTGAGCGCCTTGGCGCCCTGCGCGGCGCTGCCGATGGCGTTGTCCGGGTGGCTCAGCCCGCCCACATCGGTCGTCGTCGGCAGTTCAACGGCACTCGCAGCACCGGCCGTGCCGACGACAGAGGCGGCGCCCGCGGCCGTCAGCAGCACGGTCTTGGCGATCCGGCGCGTGAGAGGGAGGGACATGTTGCTCCTTTGACGGAGAGATCTACTGCTACGGAAAACGTGATGCAAACCCGGCCGGGCAAACGCCGGGCCGGGCGCTGTGCCTATCGCCTCGGGGAGCCGGAAAGTTGCGGGCCGCCGGGGTAAAGGATTGGCAATGCGTCACATGATCGGCTGTGCCCAACAGGGCTGCCGTGCCTGGTCACCTCGGCTGCGGCACCGCCAAACCCCTTCTGCGGCACGGGTGTTGCGGCAACGTGTCACGGGCGTTCCCCCAACGGGCGGCGTCCACCTCGCAGTACGGAATTCCCCCGAAGGTGATGAGCGCGCCGCGTTTGCCGGAACGGGCCTCGCGCCGACCGGAGAACGGAACGCGAACGGGGCCGGAGGCTGCCGGGCGGACTGCGGACGGCGGACTGCGGACGGGGCGGACCGCGGCCAGGTGGACTGCGGACAGGCCTAGGGCCTGTCCGGCGGATCTTCGCGGGCTCGCGACTCCCGGCACCGCACCTCGCTGCGTTGTCGGGATCGCCCGAATACGCCCAGTATGAGGACGACCCTCCGCCTTGCGATGCACGGCGCCGGACGCCGCTCGCTGATCCACGAAGATCCGCCGGACAGCCCCTAGTTGCCCGTCGCGAGCCGCACGCTGACGGTGCGTTCACCGCCCGTCCCGCCGCCCCGGTCCTCCCGCGGGCGCCAGCCCTCCTCCGAACTGGAGGCGCTCCAGACGCGGTTGCGGTAGGTGATCTCCTCGATGCGCAGATCCGAGGCGTTCGCCACGGCCCAGTGCGCCAGTTCCCACCCCCGGCGGCCGGGACGGACGGGAATGTCCACCTTCGACGGGTCCTTGTCCGCCGCCCGGTGCCCGCGGGGCCCGCCCCCCGCCGCGAGGACGTCCTCGTCCGTCTCCCGCCGGTCCGCGCCCGAACGGGGCTCCTCGCCCAGGGCCGCGTTCCCGGTGGGCGGTGCAGGTGCGTCCGTCTTCTGCCCCGGCAGCACCCCCGTGCCGAACTCCCGCACGAGACGTGCCCGTAGCCGGGTCGCGCTGCCGGCCTTGCCGTCGCCGCCGGCGGGCCCGGTGGTGCAGTTGAACGCGGCGGCGCGGCGGCCCGTGAGCGCGGCGGTCAGCAGCGACGCGTGCGTCTCGTGCTTCGCGTAGGCCTGCGGGTAGCCGCTGCGCTGCACCCGCTGTGCGGCCACGGTCAGCGGCAGCCGCGAGTAGCCGGGAATCTCCACAAGATGGTCGTAGAACTTCCCCGAGGCGTACACAGGGTCCTGGATCTGCCGCTCGGTGCCCCACCCTTGGGACGGACGCTGCTGGAACAGGCCCAGCGAATCCCGGTCACCGTGCTCGATGTTGCGCAGTGAGGACTCCTGCATGGCCGTGGCCAGGGCTATCGTGACGGCGCGCTCCGGAAGACCGCGCTGCGAGGCGACCGCTGTGATCGTCGCGGCGTTGGCGGCCTGCTCGGGCTTGATCTCGTAGTCCTCCGGCTTCTCGCCAGCTGTTCTGACGAGACACCGCGCGGGCCCCGTGCTGCTGGTGACGTACTGCGTCACCACGTAACCGGCGACGACCAGCAGCACTATGCATGCCGCCGCTGTACGAAGGCCCCTGGCGCGGGACTTGTGGGGTGAGGATTCCGAGGGGGACACGGGCATTAAGGTAGCCGCTCTGCCAAGTCCCGCCGCCCGTAGGCTGTTTTCATGCCGCACAACGGACTCGACCTGAACCAGGACGCCGCCCGGCTGACCGCACAGCTGGTGGACTTCCCCTCGCCGAGCGGAGAAGAACGGGCGCTCGCCGACGCCGTCGAGACCGCCCTGCGGGCCTTTCCCCATCTGACCGTCGGCCGCTACGGCAACAACGTGGTCGCCCGCACCCGGCTCGGACGCGACGAACGCGTCATCCTCGCCGGGCACATCGACACGGTGCCCATCGCCGGCAATGTGCCCTCCCGCCTCGACGACTCGGGCGTGCTGTGGGGCTGCGGTACCAGCGACATGAAGGCCGGCGTGGCCGTGCAGCTGCGCATCGCCGCGACCGTCCCGGAGCCCAACCGCGATCTCACCTTCGTCTTCTACGACAACGAGGAGGTCGCCGCCCATCTCAACGGTCTCGGTCACGTCGCCGAAGCCCATCCGGACTGGCTGACCGGTGACTTCGCCGTACTGCTGGAGCCCTCCAGCGGCCAGGTCGAGGGAGGCTGCCAGGGAACGCTGCGCGTCCTGCTGCGCACCAGCGGAGTGCGTGCCCACTCCGCGCGCGGCTGGATGGGCGAGAACGCCATCCATGCCGCTGCTCCCATCCTCTCCCGGCTCGCCTCGTACGAGCCGCGCCGGAAGGTGATCGACGGTCTGGAGTACCGGGAGGGGCTCAACGCCGTCCGGGTCGAGGGGGGCGTGGCGGGGAACGTCATCCCCGACGCCTGCACCGTCACTGTCAACTACCGCTACGCCCCCGACATCGACGAGGAGCAGGCCCTCGCTCACGTGCGCGAGGTGTTCTCCGGGTGCGGCGAGTGGGAGCTGACAGTGGACGACAGCTCGGGCGGCGCCCTGCCCGGCCTCTCCCATCCCGCGGCGAAGGCCTTCACGGACGCCGTCGGAGGAGAGCCGCAGCCCAAGTACGGCTGGACGGACGTCTCCCGCTTCAGCGCGCTCGGCGTCCCGGCCGTGAACTACGGACCCGGCGACCCGAACCTGGCGCACAAGCGGGACGAGCGGGTGGAGACGTCGAAGATCCTCCACTGCGAGGAACGTCTCCGTACCTGGCTGACGGCCTGAACCCGGCGTACATCTTCCCGCCGGGTTGCCGCCCGGCGGAGTGCCGCTGTCCGTCACGCCGGCAGGGGCTCGCCGTGCGTACGCTGAACCAGAACGATCGCAGTCGGAGGGAGCGTCGGGATGGCCGGCACGGAGCGGGACCGAGTACGGAAGCCACGCGAGCAGCGTCTCGGTCCGGTGGTGCGCCGCCGCAAGCAGATGCAGGCGGAGACGACGGACCAGCGGCTGCTGGACACCACCGGACCTTCCGACTGGGTGCACCAGGACCCCTGGCGGGTCATGCGCATCCAGTCGGAGTTCGTGGAGGGGTTCGGTGCCCTCGCGGAACTCGGGCCGGCCATCAGCGTCTTCGGCTCCGCCCGTACGCCGGTCGACTCGCCGGAGTACGAGGCGGCCGTGCGGATCGGGGCCGCGCTGACCGAGGCCGGCTTCGGGGTGATCACCGGAGGCGGCCCGGGTGCGATGGAGGCGGCCAACAAGGGGGCGCTGGAGGCGGGCGGGACCTCGGTCGGGCTCGGCATCGAGCTGCCCTTCGAGCAGGGCCTCAACCCCTACGTCGACATCGGTGTGAACTTCCGCTACTTCTTCGTGCGCAAGACGATGTTCGTGAAGTACGCGCAGGGCTTCGTCGTGCTGCCCGGCGGACTCGGAACGATGGACGAGCTCTTCGAGGCCATGACCCTCGTGCAGACCAGGAAGGTCACGCGCTTCCCCATCGTCCTCTTCGGCAGCGGGTACTGGCAGGGCCTCGTGGACTGGCTGCACGGGTCGGTCGTCGCTCAGGGCAAGGCGTCCGCGCGCGATGTCGAGCTCTTCCACGTCACGGACGACATCGACGAGGCGGTGGCGGTCGTCACGAAGGAAGCCGGCTGAGGGCGGGGGCAGGGGGCGCGGACGCTCCCGCGGGCCCGAAGGCGCCGGCTCCGCTCAGGCGAGCCCCCGCCGCGCCACGGCGGGCGGCCGGTGCCCCGCGATCGACGCGACCATCTCCAGCACCTGCCTCGTCTCCGCGACTTCGTGGACGCGGAAGACGCGCGCGCCCAGCCATGCCGAGACCGCGGTGGTGGCGAGCGTCCCGGTCAGCCGTTCCTGGAGCGGCACGTCCAGCGTCTCCCCGACGAAGTCCTTGTTGGACAGCGAAACCAGCACCGGCCAGCCGCTGCGCGTCATCTCCCCCAGCTCGCGTGTGGCTTCGAGCGAGTGCCGCGTGGACTTGCCGAAGTCGTGCCCCGGGTCGATGAGGACGGAGTCCCGGGGCACCCCCAGAGCGACGGCGCGCTCGGCCAGGCCCAGCGTCACGCGCAGGATGTCCGCCATCACACCGCCCTCCCCGTCGTAGCTGACCCGGTGCGGCCGCGTGCGCGGCTCGGCGCCTCCCGCGTGCGTGCACACCAGCCCGGCGCCGTGCCGGGCGGCGACCTCGGCCAGGGCCGGATCGACGCCGCCCCACGCGTCGTTGAGCAGATCCGCACCGGCTTCGCACACGGCCTCGCCGACCTCGTGGCGCCAGGTGTCGACGCTGATGACGATGCCGGGATGGCGGCGGCGGACCTCTGCGACGAAGCCCGCTGTGCGCCGCACCTCCTCCTCGGCCGTCACCTCCTCGCCCGGTCCGGCCTTGACGCCGCCGATGTCGATGACGGCCGCGCCCTCGGCCACCGCGCGGTCGACCCGCTCCAGGGCGGGCTCGTCGCGGAAGGTGGCGCCACGGTCGTAGAAGGAGTCCGGTGTCCGGTTCACGATGGCCATGACCACCATCTCGTGCGGACCGAACTCGCGTGTCCCCAGGCGCAGCATCGCCGTCCTCTCGCTCAGCGCTGAGGGGGAGGCATGTGCCCTTTCCCCCCGGAGGCGACCTTAACGGGCGGTGATGGGCGCTCCGCTTGCGGACCTGTCGGTTGTGTCGGTGGGGCGTGGCACGATCGGGGAGGATAGGAAGCCGTAGTCATCCGGACCGTTCGCGAGAGGGCCTCTCGCAATGAACGCTGTGAGAGGGCCTCTCGCAATGAACGCTGTGAGAGGGCTTCTCGCAATGAACGCTGTGAGAGGGCCTCTCGCAATGAACGCTGCGAGAGGTCCCTCTCGCGAAGAATTCCTCGGGGAGTTGGCCGTGTTCTGGTTCCTGCTGATCTCGCTGGCTGTGGTCGTCGCCGCGGTCACGCTCGCCGTGGTGGGCAGTTCCGCGGACGAGCGGGGCGATGTAGCCGTCGGCGGCCTGAGGGACGCCCCGCCCGACCAGCTCGACGAGCCGCTGCCGGAGGGCCGTCCCGTCAGCCGGGTCGACGTGGACGGGCTGCGGCTCCCGGTCACGGCCAGGGGATACCGGATGCAGCAGGTCGACGACGTGCTGGACAGGCTCGGTGCCGAGCTGGCCGAGCGCGACGCGCGCATCGCGGAGCTCGAGTCGGCGCTGGCGGGCGCCCAGGCGGCGGCCATGGGGCGCGGCGACCCGGGTGGAGGCCCCGGGCCGGAGACCGCGGGCGGCGGTCCCGGCGGCGGGTTCGGCGCCTACGGCGCGGGGGCGTTCAGGCAGGGTGCGCAGGAGTGGCCCGATGGCCGTTGAGGGAGGTGCGCAGCCGGGCCCCGACGGGCTGCTGCGCTGCCCGTGGGGTCTGTCCGCCGACGACTACGTCGCGTACCACGACACCGAGTGGGGCCGCCCTGTCCACGGTGACGACGCCCTCTTCGAACGGCTGTGTCTCGAGGCGTTCCAGTCCGGCCTGTCCTGGCTGACGATTCTCCGCCGCCGCGAGGGATTCCGGTCCGCCTTCGCGGGCTTCCGCATCGAGAAGGTGGCTGCCTTCACGCCGGAGGACGAGGAGCGGCTGCTCGGCGATCCCGGCATCATCCGCAACCGCGCGAAGATCCGGGCGGCCGTCGCCAACGCGCAGGTGGCGGCCGCCCTCGGTGAGGGCGAACTGGACTCGCTGATCTGGTCGTTCGCCCCCGACCGGGAGGGGCGCCCCGCGCCCCGTACGCACGCCGGGATTCCCGCCGTCACGGCCGAGTCGACGGCGCTCGCGAAGGACCTGAAGAAGCGCGGTTTCCGCTTCGTCGGCCCCACGACGGCGTACGCGCTGATGCAGGCGTGCGGCCTCGTCAACGATCATCTGGCCGACTGCTGGGCACGGGACGAGATGGACGCCGCCGGCGGCTGACCGGCGGTCGCCCGTTCCTGCGCCTCTCTGTGCGCCTCACTCTCCCGTGAAGCGCGGCTTCTCCTTCTTGACGAACGCCTCGACCGCTGTCCGGTGGTCCTTCGTGGCCCCGGCACGCACCTGCAGTTCGGCCTCCTTCTCCAGCGTCTCGGCCAGCGAGTGGCCGGCGCCGTACGCGAGCGATTCCTTGATCGCCGCGTATGCGCGGGTCGGCCCCTGGGCCAGCTCGCGCGCCACGCTCCCGGCCTGGTCCGCGAGCTCTCCGTCCGGCACGACCCGGTGGGCCAGCCCCATTTCGAGGGCCTCGCCGGAGCGCACGCTCCGGGGGAAGAGCAGCAGGTCGGCGGCCCGGCTCGGGCCCACGAGGCGGGGGAGTGTCCAGGAGATCCCCGAGTCCGCGGTCAGTGCGATCCCCGCGAAGGAGGTGTTGAAGGCGGCGGACTCGGCGAGCACGCGGTAGTCGGCGGCGAAGGCGAACCCGGCGCCCGCACCGGCGGCGACTCCGTTGACCGCGGCCACGACCGGCTTCGGCATGCCTGCGAGGGCCAGGGTGATCGGGTTGTAGTGATCCTCGACCGTGCTGAGGGCGTTGCCTCCGCCGTCCTGCAGGGCGCCGATGTGTTCCTTCAGGTCCTGTCCCACGCAGAAGGCGCGTCCGTTGCCGGTCAGCAGCACCGCCCTCACGGCCTCGTCCTCGGCTGCCTCGCGGAGGGTGTCGCGCAGCGCCGACTTGAGCTCGTTGTCGAGCGCGTTCATCGCATCAGGGCGGTTGAGGGTGACCGTCGCGAGACCCTCGGTGACGTCATAGAGCACGGTGTCCGACATGAGGGCAAGCATGGCTCAGATCATCGGGCGCCGACAGGGCGTCCCCGGCGTTCCGCACCGGCGCCGGGCCGCCCCCTCGACGGGCTCCGGCGAAGTGAAGCGGGTCAGTATCGCAGGTTCGTCGACGGAATGAGTGGTTTTGGGTGAGAGCGAGTCACAAGTAGTGCCACCTCTTGTTGGTCATCGGGTCCTGCCATGCGGGATAATGGTTTCGAAGCAATGTGTTCGATGCCGGTGACACGCGCGTTGTCGGCTGCATCAGCTGGTTTCAGGAAGGGGAACGAGCATGGCGGCCATGAAGCCGCGGACGGGTGACGGCCCGCTCGAGGTGACCAAGGAGGGGCGGGGCATCGTCATGCGCGTTCCGCTCGAAGGCGGTGGGCGACTCGTCGTCGAGCTGACCCCGGACGAGGCGACTGCGCTCGGTGAGGAGCTCAAGAAAGTCTGCGGCTGACGCCCGGCGTGGGGGGCCGCACGCGCGGACCGAGCCAGCCATCAGTGGGTTCTCCACTGCCCCGGAGCACGCATCGTGCTCCGGGGCAGATGTGTTCGTCCGCGGTGCACCGGCGCATCGGCCGGGCGGCACGAGGTGTGTGCGGGAGCCGCACGGATCGCCCGCCGCGGCGCATCGGCTCTGCGCTCGTCCTCGCGTGCTCCGGTCACCTCTCGCGCTTGACCGCGCAGAGCAGTCCGTCTCCCACCGGCAGCAGCGACGGCACGAGATCGTCGCTCTCCCGTACGGCGCCCAGCAGTTCACGCAGCTTGCGCACTTCGGCGGGCTGGGCCCCGGCGTCGACCGTGCGGCCGTTGGCGAAGACGCCCTCGAAGCAGACGAGCCCGCCGGGCCGCAGCAGACGCAGCGCCTCGGCGAAGTACTCCAGGCACTCGGACCGGTCCCCGTCGCAGAAGACCAGGTCGTAGCCGCGGTCGGCCAGGCGCGGCAGCACGTCGAGCGCCGACCCCGGGATGAAGCGCGCACGGTTCCCCGCGAACCCGGCGGCCCGGAAGGCCTGCCGCGCGAACTGTTGCTGTTCCGGGTCGGTGTCCACCGTCGTCAGGACGCCGTCGGGACGCATCCCGGCCATGAGGTGGATGCCGGAGACGCCTGTGCCGGTGCCGATCTCGGCGACGGCCTTGGCGCCGGCCGTCGCAGCCAGCAGTCGCAGTGTGGCACCGGTGGCGGGGGACACCGCGCGCACGCCCGCCTGCTGAGCCCGCTCACGGGCCCAGCGCAGCGCCGCGTTCTCGGCGTCGTCGACGAGCTCGGCGCCGTAGGCGTCGGCGAACGCCCAGTTCGACTGCCGGTTGCCGGTAATGGCCCTCTCCTGTCCCCGTCCTCCACGCAACCGTGACTGTATCCGTTGCCCCGGGAACCCGCGGATGGGACCGAGCGTTGGAATGGGGTGGAAGGTGCAGGGGGTGCTGTGGAATTTCGGTCGACGGCTGTGAAGCAGAAGCAGCGGCGGAACGGTGAGCCGGTCAAAAGTGCTTATCCGGAGCTAACGGGCGAGGTCGTTATGGTTGGTGGTCCACTGGACACCACCAGAGCCGACAGGGGAGGTGCGGCTGCTGTCCGGGACCGTGGAATGCTCCGGCGTTTTCGCAGGTCGGCGGACGAGCCGAAATCCGTGACAGACACCGCTGACCAGGTCCGCCCCGCCCAATCCGCGACGACGGCGACGTTCGACACCGATGCGGAGAGCCAGGCGTGGACCCCTCCTTCCTGGGAGGAGATCGTCAGCACGCACGGCGCGCGGGTCTACCGTCTCGCCTACCGCCTCACCGGCAACCAGCACGACGCGGAAGATCTCACCCAGGAGGTCTTCGTCCGCGTCTTCCGCTCCCTGTCGACGTACACGCCGGGCACGTTCGAGGGCTGGCTGCACCGCATCACCACGAACCTCTTTCTCGACACCGTGCGCCGCAAGCAGCGCATCCGCTTCGACGCGCTCGCCGACGACGCCGCCGAGCGCCTTCCCAGCCGTGAGCCCACGCCGCAGCAGCACTTCAACGACACCCACTTCGACGCGGACGTCCAGCAGGCGCTGGACACCCTCGCGCCGGAGTTCCGTGCCGCCGTGGTGCTCTGCGACATCGAGGGGCTTTCGTACGAGGAGATCGCTGCCACGCTCGGCGTGAAGCTGGGCACCGTGCGCAGCCGCATTCACCGTGGGCGCTCGCAGCTGCGCAAGGCTCTGCAGCACCGTTCGCCCGAGGCACGCGCGGAGCAGCAGCGTTCCCTGAGTGCGGCCGCTCCCGCCGTAGGGAGTGGGGAGGTAGGTGCCGCGTGAGTGGCACAGGTCTGGGCGGCAGAACCCCGCAGCCGGAGAGAGAGCTCACTCCGGCCGAACAGCATCTCGGTGACCGCCTTGCGGCGCTGATCGACGGTGAGCTGGGACACGACGCGCGTGAACGCGTGCTGGCGCACCTGGCGACCTGCGGGGGCTGCAAGGCGGAGGCCGACGCGCAGCGCCGGGTGAAGAACGTCTTCGCGGACACCGCGCCCCCGCCTCCTTCGGACGGTCTGCTGGCGCGCCTCCAGGGCCTCCCCGCCTGCGGGCCCGGTGACGGCCCGTACGACGGAATGCCGCCCGGCTCCGGCGGCCTCGGCGGCAAACCCCTCGGCGGCGGCAAACCCCTCGGGGGCATCTCCGGTACGGCGGCGCAGACGGTGCGCGCCGAGTCCGGCGCCTCCGTGTGGGCCTTCGAGCAGCTTCGCGGCGGACGCGGCGGCAGCGCACTCTCGCCGAGCCGCGGCTTCCGGATACACGAGTTGGAGCGGCTGTCCGCGCGAGGCCGCCGTTTCGCCTTCGCGGCAGCCGGTGCGGTCTCCCTGGCGGCGCTCGCCCTGGCGGGCGGCGTGGGCGGCGGCAGCACGGGCAGCGGTGCCTCGGTCGCCAAGGGCGACAGCGGCACCACCGCCGCCAGCTCCGTCCGTACGACCTCCGCCGGCGGCAGCAGTGAGCGCCGTCGCCGGGACGCGGGTGCGGCGCACAGCGCTGTGAGCGGCACGGTGCTGAGCGCGACCGCGGCCTCCGGTGACAGCAGTGGTGCCGCTCTGAAGGCCGGCCGCAGCACCGGATTCCAACGTGGTGCTCCGTGGGCGGCGCCGACGGCACCGCCGGCAGAGGGCGAGCGCATCGAAACCGCTCCCGTTCCGTTGCTGCGGGAGGCTTTCTTCTCCGCAGGGACGATGTGGCCGGCTCGGGCCTCGGCGGCGCTGGGCTCGTACGAGTACGGCGCCGAGGCGTATGCCGGGCTTCCCGCGGACACGTTCCCGGGCGGGACGATCCGCAAGGGCCGTGGGGGCGGCGGCTCGCCGGTCACCACGGCGGCCCCGCCGCAGCGCTGAGCGTACGGCCGCCGTGCGGTCCCGCCGCGTCCGGCCGAAGCAGCCGCAGTGGCCGAAGTCCCGCCGCGCAAGGGCGGATTGCGGCCGCAGGGGGCCGGCCGCACCGTCGGCTCCGTTCGTGCGGATGCCGAGGCGGGCTCCCACCGTGGTCCGCACTGCGGGTACCGTGAGACCGGGCCGCCCCACCGCCCGCGAACGCATGAGGATGAGGGAGCTGCAAGGTGTTCTTCGACATAGGACCCCTAGAGCTGGTCGCGCTCGTCGTCCTCGCGATCCTCGTCTTCGGGCCGGAGAAGCTGCCCAAGGTGATCCAGGACGTGGCCGCGTTCATCCGGAAGGTGCGCCAGTTCTCCGACAACGCCAGGGAGGACATCCGCTCCGAGCTGGGCCCCGAGTTCAAGGACTTCGACTTCGAGGATCTGAATCCGAAGACCTTCGCCCGCAAACACCTGCTCGACGGTGACGACCTGGGCCTCAAGGAGATCCGCAGCAGTCTCGACTTCCGCGACGACATGGCGGACGTCACCGACGCGGTGAACGGCACCGAGAGCGTCGGTGCGCGCGGCAAGAGCGGCTCCGGCGGAGGCCGTACGAGTCTGCGCAAGGGCGGCGGTACGGCCACGGATCTGGACGCCTCCGATCCGCTGAGCAAGGAGAGCCGGCGCGAGCGCCCGAAGGACGAGCCGCCGCCGTTCGACGCCGACGCGACCTGAACCTTTCGGGTCACATACCCGGGCACTTCGCGCATCGTCCGCATCATCTGCCTCATGCGGGTCACCTGGGAGGCGCATCTCACGTCCCTGATGAAGGGCCGATGATTGGTCATGCCCGAAACGGCGGACCCGGGTGGCTATCCTCCCAGTGTCCGGGGTTCGCCGTCCGAGGGGGGCAGGCTGCCCGTGGCACAGGGCATTGAGGAGGCGTCGCGAAGATGGAGACGACGAGTACGGTGGCCGGTGAACCCGGGCCCGCCGCGCCGGACGAGACCGGTGCCGAGCGGGCTGTTGACGGGTTTCTGACGGCTTCCTTCCCGTGGTACGGCCTCGACGAGGCGTTCACCGGACCCCGCTGGCTGATGCAGGTCGGCACGACGGCGGACGGCACCGTCGAGCACGGTTCGACGGGGCACGGGGAGGTGCCCTCACTCAAGGTCGAGGCGAATCCTGACAATCAGCGCTTCGCGGTCACGGTCACCGTCGCGAGCCGCCCCGTGCGGCGCAGCGCCGACGGTACCGGGGTGCTCGAGGCGACATCCGTGTCCACGGCCGCCTGGCTCGCGGGCTCGGGTCTGTTGTCGTGCACGTGGCCGCAGGAGATGGAGCGCGGCCTGCGCCAGGACTGGCTCGATCAGCAGACGGTGGTGGCGTGGGAGCTGGCCGACGATCTCGGCGGTGGGGGATGGTCCACGCTGACACTGCCGGTGGACGGAGTCCCGACGGACTTCCACTACCGCGAGTCGGAGTACGGCTGGGTTCTCGCCGGTGCGGCTCAGGAGGGTGTGCACATCGGCGCGTACGGGCGGGGAATGAGCGCGTACGGGCTGGGCTTCGCCGTCGTGAAGGACATCACCAGCTATCAGCAGTGACCGCGGTACGCGGCATGGACGACGCGTGAGGGGCGCCCCCAGGCATCCAGGCCCGGGGGCGCCCCTCACGCGTTCTGTGCCACGGAACGAGCCGGGCCGGTCATGGCCGCGTCCGCCCCGCTTCCTTCAGAACTTGTTGCTCGGCGTCAGACCCAGAGACATGCCCGAGAGCCCGCGCTGACGTGCACCGATCTTCGAGGCCACGTCCCGCAGCGCCGAACCGGCGGGCGAGTCGGGGTCGCTGAGCACGACCGGCTTCCCCTCGTCGCCGCCCTCACGCAGCCTCAGGTCGATGGGAACGGCGCCCAGAACGGGCACTTGGGTGCCGGTGGTCTTGGTGAGCCCCTCGGCGACGCGCTGCCCGCCGCCCGTGCCGAAGACGTCGACCATCTCGTCGCAGTGCGGGCAGGGCATGCCCGACATGTTCTCGATGACGCCGACGATCTTCTGGTGCGTCTGCACGGCGATGGAACCGGCGCGCTCAGCGACCTCCGCGGCGGCCTGCTGCGGAGTGGTCACGACGAGGATCTCGGCGTTCGGCACGAGCTGGGCGACGGAGATCGCGATGTCGCCGGTGCCGGGCGGCAGGTCGAGCAGCAGCACGTCGAGGTCGCCCCAGTAGACGTCGGCGAGGAACTGCTGGAGCGCACGGTGGAGCATCGGGCCGCGCCACACCACGGGTGAGTTGCCGGGCGTGAACATGCCGATCGAGATGACCTTCACGCCGTGTGCGGACGGCGGCATGATCATGTCCTCGACCTGCGTCGGCCGGTCGTCGGTGCCGAGCATCCGCGGCACGGAGTGACCGTAGATGTCGGCGTCGACCACGCCCACCTTCTGGCCCTCGGCGGCGAGCGCCGCGGCCAGGTTGACGGTCACCGAGGACTTGCCGACGCCGCCCTTGCCGGAGGCCACGCAGTAGACGCGGGTCAGCGAGCCGGGCTGGGCGAAGGGGACTTCACGTTCGGCCTTGCCGCCCCGCAGGGAGGAGGCGAGCTCCCGCCGCTGCTCGTCGCTCATCACGTCGAGCTCGACGGAGACACGTGTGACCCCCTCGACGCCCTGGACCGCCTCGGTCACGTTCGCGGTGATCGTCTCGCGCAGCGGGCAGCCGGAAACTGTCAGATAGATTCCGACGTCGACTGCGCCGTCGGGCCCGATGGCGATGGACTTCACCATGCCGAGGTCGGTGATCGGCCGGTGGATCTCCGGGTCGTCGACGGTCGCGAGCGCGGCCCGTACTGCGTCCTCGGTGGGAGGGGTCGCAGAGGGGTCCCCCTCCCGTACGGACTCTGGGGGAGTGTCGGTAGCCATGCGGAAATGGTACGGCCGCCCGGCGCGGCACCCGAAGCCGCGGGCGGGCGCGGCGACTCGGAGCGCCGGTGACGAGGATCACCCTCCCTCCGGCGGCTCCCCGGCGCGGGTGCCCGCCGTCTCGACGGGGCGTTCCAGGTTTCCCGTGCGTTCCAGCTCCTTGACCAGTTCCTGGAGTTCGGAGCGGATCCAGTCCCGGGTGGCCACCTCACCGAGACCCATGCGCAGCGACGCGATCTCACGGGTGAGGAACTCGGTGTCGGCGATGCTCCGCTCGTTCTGTTTGCGGTCCTGCTCGAGATTGACCCGGTCCCGGTCGTCCTGCCGGTTCTGCGCCAGCAGGATCAGCGGCGCCGCGTACGACGCCTGAAGCGACAGGGCGAGGGTCAGAAAGATGAACGGGTACTCGTCGAAGCGCAGCGGCGCCGGCAGCAGCACGTTCCAGGCGATCCACACGATGACGACGAACGTCATCCAGACGATGAACCGGCCCGTGCCCAGGAAGCGCGCGATCTCCTCCGACAGTCGCCCGAAGGCGTCGGGGTCGTACTCCGGCAGCAGTCTGCGCCGCCGTGCCCGCGGCACGTCCAGGCGGCCCCGGGAGCTGCGCTCCCGCTCCTTCTCGCGCTCGCGTGCCTCTTCGCGTTCCCGGTCCCGTTCGCGCTCGCGGGCGCCCTCGCGTGCCCGGTTCCTCTCACGGTCGCGTCCGCGACCCCTCTCGCGGTCGCGGATCCGTTCCCTGTCCCGTTCAGCCGCCATGCCGTGCGATCCCCTCCGCTCGCGGTCCACCCGCGTCGGGTAGCCGCTCGGCGGCCTCCTCACGCCAGTCGGGGGGCAGGAGGTGGTCGAGGACGTCGTCGACCGTGACGGCACCCAGGAGATGACCGCCATCGTCGACGACCGGCGCCGCCACGATGTTGTACGTCGCGAGGTAGCTGCTCACCGCCGGAAGCGTGGTCTCCGGCGGCAGCGGACGCAGATCGGTGTCGACGATCGAGCCGACGAGGGTGAACGGTGGATCCCGCAGCAGCCGCTGGAAGTGGACGAGCCCCAGGTACTTCCCGGTGGGGGTCTCGTCGGGCGGGCGGCAGACGAAGACCTGCGCGGCCAGCGGAGCCGACAGGTCGGCGTTGCGCACCCGCGCGAGGGCCAGCGCAACGGAGTCGTCGGGCTGGAGCACGATGGGTTCCGTCGTCATCATGTTGCCGGCGGTGCCCTCCTCGTACGACAGCAGCCGCCGTACGGGAGCCGCATCCTGAGGCCGCATCAGCTGGAGCAGCCGCTCCTTGTCCTGCTCGGCGAGTTCGGAGAGCAGATCGGCGGCGTCGTCCGGGTCCATGGCCTCCAGCACGTCCGCGGCCCGCTCGTCGGGCAGCTCGTCGAGGAGTTCGACCTGGTCGTCGGTGGGCAGCTCCTCCAGTACGTCGGCGAGCCGGTCGTCGTCGAGGGCGGCCGCGACCTCCACCCGGCGCTTCGCCGAGAGGTGGTGGACGGTGTTGGCGATGTCCGCGGGCCGCATCCTCTCGAAGGTGGCGAGGAGCGTGGCGGCGCCCTGCTCCTGCTCGTCGAGGGAGAAGCCGGTGACGGCCGACCACTCGACGGTCAGGGTCTCGCCGCGCCGCCGCAGCGCGCCGCCCTTGCCGCGGCGACCGCGCCGCACGAAGACCTTGTCGATCTGCCAGTCGCGGCGTGCCGGGAGCTGCTGGAGCCCGACGTCGAGGACGGTGACCTGCTCGCCGGTCTCCACCATGGTCACCTGACGGTCCAGCAGCTCCCCCAGGATGAGCGTCTCGGCGGGGCGCTGTTCGAAGCGGCGCATGTTCACCACCCCGGTGGTGATGACCTGGCCGGACTCCACACCGGTCACCCGCGTCATCGGCAGGAAGACCCGCCGCCTGCTGACCACTTCGACCACGAGCCCCAGGACGCTCGGCGGCCGCTCGTGCTGCGGGCCGCCGGCGTCCGCCGCGGGCTGGCCGCGCAGCATCACGACGACGTCGCGCACCCGTCCCACCTGGTCGCCGTTGGGGTCGAAGACGGCGACTCCGGACAGGTGCGACACGAAGACCCGGGAGGCGCCTGCGGCCATCGGTCGGGCCCTCCTCGTCCGTCCGTACTCCGGTGCATACACACCCTTTGCCGTCTTCAGCCTAGCCTGGCGCGGCCTTGCGGGACCTTGCGCGATGGTCCGGACGGCTGCCGTCCGCCCCCGGGTGCGGGCACCGGTAAGGTGCGTCTCCCGGCTCGATCTCCAGGAGGTTGCCGACGTGGTTGGAAGCGCTGATGGGGCCTCCCCGCCGCAGGCACATGGGGTCTCCCCGACGAAGGCGGGGGAGGCGCGAGGACGCCCGATCCTCAGGGGCGCCGTCTGCGTGGGACTCACAGTGGTGCTGGCCGCGTGCGGGAACACCGATCCCGACGCCGGTACCAACGGAGTCGGCAAGCTCTCCGCGCGCAAGATCGAGAAGAAGGCACGGGCGGCGGCCGAGAAGGCCGACTCGGTCAAGCTGTCGGGGAAGGTCGTCAGCAAGGGCCAGACCTACAGCCTGAACGTGCGGCTCAAGCGCGACGGAGCCATGGGCAAGGTCTCCGTCAACGGCGGATCCACCTTCTGGCTGCTGCGGATCGGCAAGGAGCTGTACCTCAAGGCGGACGCGCGGTTCTGGGCGCGGCAGGAGAAGGGCGGCAAGCAGCCGTCCAAGTCCGATGTGCAGGCTGCGAGCAAGCTCGACGACAAGTACGTGAAGGTGCCCTCCGGCGATCCGGCCTACCGGCAGCTCAGCGGTTTCGCCGACATGCAGGTGCTGCTGGACGGGCTGCTGGTGATGAACGGCAAGCGGGACAGCGACGAACGCGGCGAGGTGGGCGGCGTCAGCACCGTGCGGGTTCGCGGGGGCGGCGGAAGCGGCGGCATCGTCGACGTCTCGCTGGCCGGCACTCCGTATCCGCTGCGCATCGAGCGCGCGGGCGGCGCGGGGACGCTCCGACTGGACGACTGGAACAAGGCGTTCGAGCTGGAGGCCCCGCCGAAGCAGCAAGTCGTGGACTACGGCAAGGAGATCGTGGCGGACAAGGGCTGAGCGGCCGGGAGGCCGGCCCCGCCCGGTGTCCCGCTCCGCGTCCGTCTCATGTGCCGTGCTGGCGGCGCCTGCGGAAGAGCAGCCTGGGCAGGCCCACGGGAATGCGGCGCCGGGTCGTCGCGCGGGTCGGCAGGGGCACCGCCGCCTGCGAAGCATCCGGCATGGCGCCGGGCTTCTCCACCGGTGCACCCGCGGGCACCAGCCTCAGCACCCGGCACTCACGGGCCCAGCGTTCGGCGAGGGTGGCGAAGTCCGGCGCGTTGAGCCGCTTGCTCCTCAGCTCGCCGACGACTGTCTCCCACTGCTCGCCGCCGGGCGCCAACTCGACCACGCGCGCGGGCCAGACGACCAGGCGGCCGCCCTTGTCCTTGCTGCGCACGCTGACCGTCGCCGTGCCGCCGTCACTCAACCCGAGGCCGTCGAGGGGCTGTTCGAGCGGTCCGCCGCCGACGAGACAGACGGCACCGTCGTGCCACACGTGCCACAGGGCGCGCGAAGGGCCCTCCGGGCCGCGCACCCAGATGAGACCGGACTTCTTGCTGGCTTCCTCGATAAGGGCCTGATCGAGCAGCGTCATGTGCGCAGGCTACCGGGAAGGGGCGGAGAGACCGGTGGCCGCGTGGCCGCCTGTCGTCACCGACCGTCAACGCGGGGCGTCAACTCCGTGCGACGAGGCCCCTCGTCAGAGCCACCCGTTGCGCTTGAAGCCTCGGTAGATGGCGACACAGATGGTCACCGTGACGGCCATCACTGTGGGATAGCCGTATTTCCAGCCCAGTTCAGGCATGTACTTGAAGTTCATCCCGTAGATGCCGGCGATCATGGTCGGCACAGCGAAGATCGCCGCCCACGAAGTGATCTTGCGCATGTCCTCGTTCTGCGCGACGGTCGCCTGCGCGAGGTTGGCCTGCAGGATCGAGTTGAGCAGGTCGTCGAAGGCCAGCACCTGCTCGTTGACCCTCGTGAGGTGGTCGGCCACGTCGCGGAAGTACTTCTGGATCTCCGGGTCGATGACGTGCATCGGACGCTCGCTCACCTGCTGCATCGGCCGCAGCAGCGGGGAGACGGCCCGCTTGAACTCCAGGACCTCGCGCTTGAGCTGGTAGATCCGCCCGGCGTCCCCGCCGCGCCGCCCGGTGCCCGCGGTGTTCGAGAAGACCTCGATCTCCACCTCGTCGATGTCGTCCTGAACCGCGTCGGCCACCGCGAGATATCCGTCGACCGTCTGGTCTGCGATGGCGTGCAGCACCACCGACGGGCCCTTGGCGAGGAGTTCGGCGTCGTCCTCCATGCGGTGCCGCAGCGCCCGAAGCGAGCCCTGGCCGCCATGGCGCACCGTGATGATGTAGTCCCCGCCGGTGAAGCACATCACCTCGCCGGTCTCCACCACCTCGCTGGTGGAGGTCAGTTCGGCGTGCTCCACGTAGTGGATCGTCTTGAAGACGGTGAACACGCTGTCGTCGTAGCGCTCCAGCTTCGGGCGCTGGTGTGCGTGCACCGCGTCCTCGACGGCGAGCGGGTGCAGCCCGTACTCCGTCGCGATGCCGGAGAACTCCCGCTCCGTCGGCTCGTGCAGACCGATCCACACGAACTCGCGGCTCCCGCTGGCGCGCACCCGGCGCAGCGCCTCGTCCGGGCTCAGCCGCTCGTCGACGCGCCTTCCGTCGCGGTAGACCGCGCAGTCGACGACGGCGGTGCCGGCGGCGTCGGTGCGGGTGTTCTCGTAGGGGTGAGCCGAACGGGGCCCCTTGCGCAGGGACGGGCGGACGGCGGCGCGCAGGTCTCGGATCATCGACATGCCGGGCTCCTTGTCGGTGCCGTACGGCGGCCCGGCCCAGCGCTGCCCGGAATGTGGACCTACGGATTCGTCACGGTGCGCCGACGGCCGGAGGTCTGCAAAGCGGGTACCGCTCGGTGCCGGTCGCGACGGCGTTCGGTGGTTCGCTGTCGGACGGTGTGGAGCGAAGCTCTGCGCTCTTCCGTCCCGCGCATCTTGCGGAACCCGTGGAGAACTGCCCCGGGAGAAAAGCTTTCCCCGTGAGGTTTCACCGGCGAAGTGGCCGGGGAGTAGGGCGCTCAGGAGTGGGGGCGCGGGTTCGTGACGGAAGAGCAGTTGGTACTGCACGGTCGACTCGGATCCATGTCAGTCCCACCTCCTCCGGCCGGTCCCCGTCGGGGGACGATTCGCATGCCTGACCAGCAGCCAACGGTAACACCGGTCAGGCGCTGCCGTGTCCGTTCGGGCCGCCGGGCGCATCTCTTTGCCTCGTCCTTACGCGATTATGCTCGCGTCATGGCAGTTGTGGCGGAACTGGTGGAGGCGCGGCTGCGTTCGGCGCTGGGCGAGCCGGACGCGCGTGCTTCGGTGACCTTCCTCGGCACCGAACGCATCGAGGTCCTGCGGTTTCTGGACGAGGGCGTCGTGCGCTATGCCACGCTCGGGATGTCGGCCGCCCCGATGACCGATCCCGCGGCGGCGCTCGCCGATCCGGACCGGGGCCCGCGCGCCGAACTCCTGCTGTCCGTACGGGCCGGAGCCGCGGAGACCGACAAGGTGCTGCGACCGCTGGCCGTGCTCGCGGCCTCACCGCAGGTCGAGGGTGTCGTCGTCGCGCCGGGTGCCTCACTGGACACCGGTGAACCGCTGTGGCCCGGGGCCTCGTTCACCTCCGTCCTGGTGGCCGAACCGGGCGGTCTCGTCGAGGACTTGGAGCTCGAGCCGCCCCTGGAACCGGTGCGGTTCCTGCCGCTGCTGCCGATGACGCCCAACGAGGCGGCGTGGAAGCGGGCGCGGGGAGCGGAGGCGCTTCAGGAGCGCTGGCTGCGGCACGGCACCGATCTGCGTGATCCGCTGCGCGAAGCCGTTCCGCTCGCGGGCTGAGCGTCCGGCCTGCGGTCCTCCGTGCCCGGAAACCGGGCGCAGGGGCCGGCGTCCGCGCTTCCACCGTCCTCCCGGCGAGGTGATCGTCCTTGACGCGGGGGCCGCCGGGGAGCACCGTTGTTCACCATGAGGGGCGAACCCAGTTGCCCGAAGTGCGGTGGCCGGGTACGGGCGCCCGGACTCTTCGCCGACACCTGGCAGTGCGATCTGCACGGCACGGTGCATCCGTTGCAGCCCGTGGTTCCCCCCAGCGTCGAAGCTCTCGCCGTGGCCGTGGGCCGTACGAGGGTGCCCGTCTGGATGCCGTGGCCGCTGCCCGTGGGCTGGCTCTTCTCCGGCGTCGCCTGCGCGGGCGACGACCGCAGCGGCGGGCGCGCGACGGCGGTGGCCTGTTCCGGTCCGGGGCCGCTTGGGGGCCCGGGCGAACTGATCCTGGTGGCGGAGGAGTTGGGCGTCGGCCTCGGTGCGCGCTACGCAGGCGTCGACGGGCCCGACCCCGGCCCCGGCATGTGCGTCGACCAGCCGCCGCCCGTGAAGGTGCTCGCCGCCGGACGGCCTGCACCGCTGTGGCACGTGGCGGGCTCGGCCAGCGACCGGGCCGTCTTCGCCGGCGAGGCACTCGGGCTGTGGCTGTGGGCGATCGTGTGGCCGGAGCAGTCGGGGCTGCTGATGTACGACGAACTCGTCCTCACCGACCTGCGCGACGCCGGTGCGGAGGTCGACCTGCTGCCGTGCGGCACGCTCTCCCCGCGACTGATCTCCTGAGCCTGTTCCCGGCGCTCTCCTGTACGGCGCTCTCCTGTACGGCGCTCTCCTGAACGGCGCTCTCGTGAACGGCGCCCTCCCCGCCGGTCCTTCCTGACCCGGGCCCCGCACCGGGACGGCGGCACTCGCGCGTGACTATCCTGGACATCGCCGTCGTCCGCCCTCGTCGCAGCTGGAGCCCGCCTCGTGCGCATCGACCTGCACACCCACTCCACCGCCTCGGACGGCACGGACACCCCCGGGGAACTGGTCCGGGGGGCGGCGGCCGCGGGACTCGACGTCGTCGCACTGACAGACCACGACACCGTCTCCGGGTACGACGCCGCTGTGCGTGCGCTGCCGAGCGGACTCACGCTGGTTCCGGGCGCCGAGCTCTCCTGCCGCCTCGACGGTGTCAGCCTGCACATGCTGGCGTACCTCTTCGATCCGGCCGAGCCGGAGTTCGCCCGGGAGCGCGAACTCGTACGCGACGACCGCGTCCCGCGTGCCCGCAGCATGGTCGCCAAGCTGCGGGAGCTCGGCGTCGACGTGACATGGGAGCGGGTGCAGGAGATCGCGGGCGACGGCGCGGTGGGACGCCCGCACATCGCCACGGCCATGGTCGAGGCCGGCGTCGTCGAGAGCGTCTCGGACGCCTTCACCGAGCAGTGGATCGCGAACGACGGCCGCGCGTACGCCGAGAAGCACGAGCTCGATCCGTTCGACGCGCTGCGCCTGATCAAGGGGGCGGGCGGTGTCGCCGTCCTCGCGCACCCGTTCGCCGCCAAGCGCGGCCAGTGCGTTCCGGAGAGCGCCGTCGCGGACCTGGCAGCCGCCGGCCTCGACGGTGTCGAGGCCGACCACATGGACCACGAACCGGCGACCCGTGCCCGCCTGCACGCCCTCGCCGACGACCTCGGCCTGCTCGCCACGGGCTCCAGCGACTACCACGGGAGCCGCAAGAGCTGCCTGCTGGGCGACCACACCACCGACCCGGAGGTCTACGAGGCGCTCGTCTCCCGTGCCTCCGGCGCCTCGCCCGTCACGGGCCCCGGGGAGGGCGCTGGCGCCGCCCCGACGGCCGGGCCCGTCACCGGCTGAGGCCGCCGCCGTCCCAGAACGATGCCAGTGCGCGGGCCGTCTCCGCCGGGCGCTCGGCGTTCGGCGAGTGGCCCGCCCCCGCCACGACCGTGCGGACGGCACCGAGCCGTGCCGCGGTCTCGTCCAGCAGCGGAATCGGCCAGGCGTAGTCTTCCGCCCCGGAGATCACATGGACGGGGAGGGGTTCCGCGCGGCGTGAGAGGGCCGCGGCGAGTTCGTCGGTCCTGTCGGGCTCGCCGAGCAACTGCTGTGCGGTGGCGGAGAGTTGTTCCGGCACGTTCGCCATCCAGCGGCGGTGGAGGAAGCGGGTCACCTCGGGCGGCGTCGCCTCGTCGGCCGCCTCGACGGGGTCCAGCTCGGACATCGCGAGCCAGATCTCCTCCATCTCCATCACCCCGAGCGCCCCGAGCAGCATCTTCAGACGGTGCTGCTGGGAGGCGGAGACGGCAGCGGGGCCGCTGCTCATGAGGGTGAGGGAGGTGAAGGGCGAGTCGTCCCGGAGCACGGCGGCCCGTGCGACGAGACCGCCCAGCGAGTGCCCCAGCAGGTGAACGCCGAAGGCGCCGTCCTCCCGGAGCGCCGCGGTCAGGGCGAGCACGTCCCGCGCGAGTTCGGGCTGGGCGTACGCGGACTCCTCACGCGGGCCGCCCGTCTCGTACTGGCCGCGCCCGTCGACCGCCACGACTCGGTACCCCATGCCGGCGAGCGGGTCGAGCAGGGCGAGGAAGTCCTCCTTGCTGCCGGTGAAGCCAGGGATCAGCAGTGCCGTACCGAGACGGGGCTCGCCCGCGTCGAGTACGGCGAACTCGCCGCGCACCGTGGGCAGTCGGTAAGCGCGGACCGTGGGCGGCAGCCCGAGGGACGGCGGCTTGCTCATGCGACGACGCTACCGCTGCTGCCGCCGCGGGTCACCGCCGCGCACCCGCTCCCCGGCCGGCGCCGCGGCCTGGTACATCCGAGCCCGGCACATCCGGGCCCGGCACGCGCCGAGGCCCGGCGCGCCCCTCGTCGGGGCTGCCGGGCCTCGGCGCGATGTGATCTGCCGGCGGATCAGCTCTCCGGGCCCGCGTTCGCCTGCTGAGCGGCCTTGGTCCCGCCGTTGCCGCCGCCGCGTGTGCGGCGCCTGCGGCGCGGCTTGGCGCCCTCCTCGGGGGAGGCGTCCTGCTGGTGACGTGCCGTGGCTGTCGCTTTGGTGGCCGCGGACCCGTCGGCGGCGGAGACCCCGTCGGCCGCGTTCCCGGCACCGCCACGGGTGCGGCGCCTGCGGCGCGGCTTGCGTGCGGCCGTGCCGTCCTCGTCCGGTCCGCCTGCCGGCGTGACCGGTGCGCCGTCGGCCGCACCGTCCTTCGTACCGGCGACGTCGTCACCGACGGGCCTGCCGTTGCGCGTGCGGCGCCGCTGGCGCGGCGGGCGTGTGCGCTTCGGACGCTCGCCGGCCTCGGCGTTCTGGCCACGGCCGCGCGCCGGGCCGCGCCCCGTCTCGCCCAGGTCCTCGACCTCCTCCGCCGACAGGCCCGCGCGGGTGCGCTCGCCACGCGGCAGAACACCCTTGGTGCCCTCGGGGATGCCGAGTGCCTCGTAGAGGTGCGGGGAGGTGGAGTAGGTCTCCTCCGGGTCGGCCAGCCCGAGCTCCAGCGCCTTGTTGATCAGCTGC
The DNA here is from genome assembly GCF_900090145.1 of Streptomyces sp. WMMB 322. GTDB lineage: Bacteria > Actinomycetota > Actinomycetes > Streptomycetales > Streptomycetaceae > Streptomyces. The sequence goes on along the minus strand of NZ_FMHI01000006.1, from coordinate 273,231 downwards.
CAGCGCGGGATGTCGTCCCAGTCGACGAGGGTCACGGCCGTACCGGAGGCACCGGCCCGGCCGGTGCGCCCGATCCGGTGCAGATACGTCTTCTCGTCCTCGGGGGTCTGGTAGTTGATGACGTGCGTCACGTTGTCGACGTCGATGCCCCGTGCCGCCACGTCCGTGCAGACCAGGACGTTGACCTTGCCGTTGCGGAACGCGCGCAGCGCCTGCTCGCGAGCGCCCTGGCCCAGATCGCCGTGGACGGCGCCCGCGGCGAAGCCGCGCCGGGCGAGCTGGTCGGCGACGTCGGCCGCCGTCCGCTTCGTACGGCAGAAGATCATCGCGAGTTCGCAGCCCTCGGCCTGCAGGATGCGGGCCACCATCTCCTGCTTGTCCATGGAGTGGGCGCGGAAGGCGTGCTGTGTGGTGTTGGCCACAGTCTGGCCGGCGTCGTCCGGCTCGGACGCACGGATGTGCGTGGGGCGGTTCATGTACCGGCGGGCCAGGGAGATGACCTGCCCCGGCATCGTCGCGGAGAAGAGCATGGTCTGCCGCTTCACCGGCAGCATCTGGATGATCTTCTCGACGTCCGGGAGGAAGCCCAGGTCGAGCATCTCGTCGGCCTCGTCGAGCACGAGGGTGCGCACGTCGGAGAGCCGCAGCTTCCTCTGGCCTGCGAGGTCGAGCAGCCGCCCGGGCGTTCCGACGACGACGTCGACGCCCTTCTTCAGGGCCTCGACCTGCGGCTCGTACGCGCGCCCGCCGTAGATCGACAGCACGCGGACGTTGCGGACCTTGCCTGCGGTCTGCAGGTCGTTGGTGACCTGCTGGCACAGCTCACGCGTGGGGACGACGACGAGCGCCTGGGGAGAGTCGGTGAGCAGCTCCGGCGCGGCCCGGCCGGCCTCGACGTCGGCGGGCACGGTGACGGCCTCGAGCAGCGGAAGGCCGAAGCCCAGCGTCTTGCCGGTGCCGGTCTTCGCCTGGCCGATCACATCGCCGCCGGCGAGGGCGACGGGGAGCGTCATCTGCTGGATGGGGAAGGGAGTGCTGATGCCGACGGCTTCGAGAGCCTCGGCCGTCTCGGAAAGGATTCCGAGTTCGCGGAAAGTCGTGGTGGACAGGATGCTGGCCTCTTCTGTGTGACGCGCGAGGAGGCGGCGAGGAGGGTCGTACCGCATCAACCGGGGCGGCGCCTTGCCGGCCCGCCGGTCTGTGCGGGACCACTGGCTCTCGCTCAAGCGCTCTTCACGCGAGCGGTCCCTCATGGTCACGGGACGGTGGGGATCACCGCGCCACGCGGAGGGCTGTCGGGGTCGGAGCCGATCGGGCCTCCGACCGGGCATCCGCATTGCGTACAGGACTCCCGCCGTGGTCCGGCGGGATCCAATATCACTGTACCCCGGATCCGCGCATGTGTACCGGGGCGATTGTTGTGTACGAGTCCACTGTGGCCTCCGAGCCCGGAACCAGGGGCTTCCGGGCCAGGTGACGCGGGCTATCGTGCTCGTCATGGAGACCAATGGGAAGAGCCCCGAGCCGGTGCACACAGGGACCGCCACCCAGGACTGGACCGAGGCTTCCGCCGATCCCACGTACCGGGCGGCAGTGGTGGATCTGCTGGGTGCACTCGCCTACGGGGAACTTTCCGCTTTCGAGCGGCTCGCGGAGGACGCGAAGCTCGCGCCCACTCTCGCCGACAAGGCCCAGCTGGCGTCCATGGCGGCCGCCGAGTTCCAGCACTTCGCGCAGCTGCGCGACCGGCTGGCGGTGATCGACGCGGAGCCGACCGAGGCCATGGAGCCCTTCGCCGCCGCGCTGGACGAGTTCCACCGGCAGACCGCCCCCTCCGACTGGCTCGAGGGCCTGATCAAGGCGTACGTCGGCGACTCGATCGCCGCGGACTTCTACCGCGAGGTCGCCACGCGCCTGGACTCCGACACCCGTGCCCTGGTGCTGGGCGTCCTCGACGACAGCGGGCATTCGAGCTTCGCCGTGGAGAAGGTGCGGGCCGCCATCGAGGAGGACCCGCGGGTCGGCGGACGACTGGCGCTGTGGGCGCGGCGCCTGATGGGGGAGGCCCTCTCGCAGGCGCAGCGCGTGGTCGCCGACCGCGACGCGCTCTCGACGATGCTGGTGGGCGGCCTAGCGGACGGGTTCGACCTGGCCGAGGTGGGCCGGATGTTCTCCCGTATCACCGAGGCGCACACGAAGCGCATGGCGGCACTTGGGCTCGCGGCCTGACCAAGGACCCTACGGGGACTGCCGGTTGAGGCCGCCAACGGGACGGCGCTTCCGGTGGCCGGCCCCCGACGCCCGAACGAGCGACGGGGACGGGCGGGCGGCGCTTGACCGGGCACGATCGCCCTCCGGGCGCACCCGGGCCGGCTGTCCCGCCGTGCTCCTAAACGTGCGGCGCGCTGGGGACTTTGCGACCCAGCCGCTGTGCCGGGCGGGCGCTCTCGCCGAGAAGCAGTGAGAGGATCGCCACACTCACGAGCGCCGCGACCGTCAACGTCACCAGCGGGTGCCCGCCGCCGAGGACGATGTGACAGATGAGCCCGCCGAGAAGCGCTGCTGCCGGGCCCGTGGCGAGCACGAGTGAACGGTCGGGGAGTCGCTCGGGCAGCTGCCGGGTGGCGGCGTAGGCGATGGCCAGTCCCACGGCCATGGCGCCGAGTGCCTCCCAGATCATGGGGACCTCCTCGGGGTGGACGGCGGCCGGTCCGGCCGCCGTGCAGTTCGAGTCGCTCCCGTACTCCCCGTGTGGCAGGCACGCGAAACGGCGGCTCCCCGAAAGATTCGGGAAGCCGCCGTCATGCCCGACGAATGAGTGCCCGGGCACTCAGATCGTGCCGAACCCCACCTTGCGGCCGCTGTGTTCGCCGATCTCGACATAGGCGACGCGGTCCGCCGGAACCAGGATCCTGCGACCGTGCTCGTCCGCCAGGTTGAGCATGTTCGAGCCGCTGCCGGCCAGTGCGGCCGACACCGCGCTCTCGACTTCTTCGGGAGACTGCTTGCTCTCGAAGACGATCTCGCGGGGCGCGTGCTGCACGCCGATCTTGACCTCCACGGCTATGTCCCTCCGAACGGGCAGTTGAATACGCGGTCAGCCGCGCTGTACGGGCCAACATTAGCCCCACGGCGGCCGGTGCCGGGGTCCGGCTCCGCACGCCCGCAGCGAACAGGCGGGAGCCCCCGCCGGTTGTTGCGCAAGGGCTCCTTCCACTCCCGTGCCGGGTCCCGCCGGGACCCGCGGTTCACTGCATGGGGAATCCGGCGATGCCCCTCCACGACAGGGACGAGATCAGCTTCGCTGCGGCGTCCCGCGGGATGGGACGTCCCGAGCCGAGCCAGTACCGGGCGGTGATCTGCGCCATGCCGCACAGCCCCACGGCGAGCAGCATCGACTGGTCGCGCGAGAGCTTGGTGTCCTCGGCGATGACGTTGCTGACGGCTTCCGCGCACTCCAGGCTCACCCTGTCGACGCGGTCGCGGACGGCGGGCTCGTTGGTGAGGTCGGACTCGAAGACGAGCCGGAACGCCCCCCCTTCGTCCTCGACGTACGCGAAGTAGGCGTCCATCGTCGCCGCGACGCGCTGCTTGTTGTCCGTCGTGGAGGCCAGGGCGGCCCGTACCGCCTCCAGAAGCGACTCGCAGTGCTGGTCCAGCAGCGCAAGGTAGAGGTCGAGTTTGCCCGGAAAGTGCTGGTAGAGCACCGGCTTGCTCACGCCCGCCCGGTCGGCGATGTCGTCCATGGCCGCCGCGTGGTATCCCTGCGCGACGAAGACCTCCTGCGCCGCTCCCAGGAGTTGATTGCGTCGGGCCCGGCGCGGCAGGCGCGTGCCGCGAGGGCGCGCCTCTGTCTGCTCGATGGCTGTCACGCCGCCTCCCTGATCGATCTCTGTGCGCGGTCTGCGCTGCGCCTGCCATCGTACTTTTCGGTAACCGGGCTGTGACTGCCGCGGGCCGAAAATTTCATTCCGGCACTGACAGCGGGCGCGTCATCGGTATTCGTCCTCGTTCAGTTCGACCACGCGGGCCTGCTCGGCGGCGTCGGCGGGATCGACCTCGATGTCCTCGCGGCCGGTGATGGGCTCGTCCCGCTGACGGAGCAGGTCGGCGTGCTGTTCGGCGGCGTCCTCCGGAGGCGCTTCGATACCGGTTGCTGCCAGATCCGGCTCCTCCTCGTAGGTGTCCTCGAAGTTGTCCGGGTCGGTCGGGTCAACAGACATGCTCGCTCCCCTTTCCAGAAGGACGCCTCTTATTCGAGGCTACGTCGTGGCCGTGGTGCTCTTGTGACGACGAACACCGGTGAACCCCTGTGATCGTCTCGTAATATTGCGTCATGTCATCGACCGAGCAGCCCGGTGTTCGGGGAGCATCCGAGCCGGCGCAGACGGTGCCGCCGGCCGGTGATCCACCGGTCCATGACGGTGAGGCCGTACGGTCCGTGTCCCTCACCGGCCTGACTCTGAACATCCGCTCGCGCCCCCCGGCGCGTTCGGGCCTGCCGCCCGCCGTGTACGTGCACGGGCTCGGCGGGTCCTCGCTCAACTGGTCCGCGCTGATGCTGGAACTCGCCGGTGATCTGGACAGCGAGGCCGTCGACCTGCCGGGCTTCGGCCTCTCCCCTCCGCCCGACGACGGCAACTACTCCCTCTCCGCACACGCGCGTGCACTGATCCGCTACCTCGACGCGTGCGGGCGCGCTCCCGTACATCTCGTGGGGAACTCGCTCGGCGGCGCAGTCGCGACTCGCGCGGCGGCGCTGCGCCCCGACCTCGTGCGCACCCTGACGCTGATCTCCCCGGCACTGCCGGAGGTTCCGCCCCAGCGGACCGCTCTGCCCACGGCCCTCCTGGCGGTGCCGGGCGTCGCCGGGCTGTTCGCGAGGCTCACGAAGGACTGGTCGGCGGAGCAGCGGACGAGGGGAGTGCTGGGGCTGTGCTACGGCGACCCGGGGCGGGTCTCGCCGGTGGGTTTCGACGCGGCGGTCGCCGAGTTCGAACGAAGGCTGCGGCTGCCGTACTTCTGGGATTCCCTCGCGCGTTCCGCGCGGGGCCTCGTCGACGCCTACACTCTGGGCGGTCAGCATTCGTTGTGGCGGCAGGCGGAGCGCGTGCTCGCACCGACGCTGCTGGTGTACGGCGGGCGGGACCAGCTCGTGAGCTTCCGGATGGCACGACGCGCCGCTGCGGCGTTCCGCGACAGCAGGATGCTGGCCCTGCCCGACGCCGGTCACGTGGCGATGATGGAGTACCCCGGGGTCGTCGCGTGCGCCGTTCGTGAACTGCTCGTCGATACAGCACGGTTGACGGCTCGTACCGAGGTGGGCGACTCTTCGCCGCCGAGGCCCGTACCCCGGAAAGGTGACTAGTGGGACGCCATAGCCGCAAGGGGCGCGCAAAGGCCGGTCCACCGTCCGAGCAGGCGGTGCCGCGCGGCGAAGCCCCGCCTGCGTACGGCACGGCGGAGTCACCGGCAGGGGCCTCCGGCCTCCGGGCCTCCTGCGGTCCGCCCGAGCCGCGCGCCGGTTCCCCGGACGATCCGGCCGGGCGGAACGTGCGCGGCGGTCATCCCGAGCACCGCGAGCGAGGCGGCGGCTGGGGCGCCGACGGCGCGGGCCGGGGTTCGGAGAAGGGCGACGCGGTCGGCCGGGTGCTCCAGGGCATGCCCGGTTCGTCGGCCGGCCTGGGGCGCCCGTCCGGTCCCCGGCAGGAGTACATCGACGCCTTCGACGACGACGCCTTCGATGACGACGCCTTCGGCAGGGGCGCCACCGGCGCGGCGAGCACGGTATGGACCCCCGCGCCACGCCGTCCGGGCAACCGGCGGCCCGGCGACAGGCCCGCCACGGGCCCGGTGCGGAGCACCGGAGGCCGCAGGCCCGGAACTCCGGGGCCGTGGAACGGCTACGAGGGCCCGCCGGTCTTCCCGCAGGGAGGCCCGCCCGGGCCGGATCCGGAGCGTGACCGGGACGAGACGCCCGCCGGCGGCCTTCCGCAGGCCGCTCCCTTCGTGCCGGCGCAGGCCGAGCGCACGGAAAAGGGCGGCAGCAGGTCGGGCCGGGTGCTCACGGGCCTGATCGCCGTCGCCGTCGCGGGCGTGATCGCGGTCGCCGTCGCGGGGCAGATCGCCGGAAGCACCCCGTCCGGCAACGTGGCGGAAAAGGGCGCCGGCCCCGAACGCGGTCAGTCGGCGGACGGCCCGGCGTCCCGCTCGGACAAGGGCAGGCGCACCCAGGACGACGCCCAGGGCGCGGCGCCGACGTACACGGAGAAACTCGGCAAGACCTTCGACCTGGACTCGGAGTTCAAGGGCAAGGGGAAGTTCGGCGCGGTGCCGGGCAGGGTCGAGGGCGCCGGCGGCGGAGAGGTGGTGCGTTACCGCGTGGACGTCGAGAAGGGCCTCCCGCTGGACGACGAACTCTTCGCGGAGGCCGTGCACAAGACGCTCAACGACAAGCGCAGCTGGGCGCGCGGCGGGGAGCGCAGCTTCGAGCGGGTCTCGAAGGGAGACGCCGACTTCGTCGTCACGCTGGCGAGTTCGCCGACCACGGACGACTGGTGTGCGAAGTCCGGACTGGACACCAGCGAGGAGAACGTCTCCTGCGACTCGGCCTCCACGGACCGGATCATGATCAACGCCTACAGGTGGGCGCACGGTTCGAAGACCTTCGGGGACGACCGGATGCTCGCCTACCGGCAGATGCTCATCAATCACGAGGTCGGGCACCGTCTGGGCCGGGATCACGTCGGCTGCCCCGAGGACGGGGCGCTCGCGCCGGTCATGATGCAGCAGACCAAGTCGCTCAGCACGGCCGGGGCGAAGTGCCGCCCCAACCCCTGGCCGTACCCGCGGGGATAGCGCCCTCTCGTCATTCCGCCTTCCCGTCCTGTAACGACGCCGACCAGCGCTCTCCTGCGTTCTCCGTGCTGCCCGGTGCTGTGCCGCGCACGTCAGGGTCCTGCCGTATTCCTGCCTGCGTTCGGGATTGCTGCCTGCGTTCGGGGCGCGGTACGGGACGTGTGAGTGGGTGCCGTGCCATGAGTCCGCATTGGACACGTAGCGCACCGGAACGTCCGACTGGACGGTAAGTCACCGTCATTCACCCCTTTTGGTGGCGCGACGGACAACCGTCCACCGTGTGAGAAAGCCGCGCATAGCGTCATCCGCGTCACGCCATCGGCCCGCAGAGGGCGGTGGCCCACTCGGAGAACCGGTCGGGGGTGGTGCGTCCATGCGCATCGCATTGCTTACGGAGGGTGGCTATCCCTACGCGCGTGGTGAGGCGGTCGTCTGGTGCGACCGGCTGCTGCGAGGTCTCGGCGGGCACGAGTTCGAGGTGTACGCGCTCAGCCGCAGCGCCCGGCAGGAGAACGGGCGCCGGTGTGAACTGCCCGGCAACGTGACCCGGTTGTACACCGCTGCGCTGTGGGGGGCCGCAGGCGGCAGAGGGTCAGCCGGTGCGCGGGCGGGCTCGTCCGGCTCGTACGGGCGGAGGGAGAGGCGGCGTTTCGAGGAGTGCTTCGGCGACCTGGCCGCGGCCGTGTGCGGTGCCGGACGCCGGGGCGGGGGAGCGGGCGCCGACGTGCCCGCGGGCGAGGACTTCGCGGACGGGCTCCCGGCGGACCGTTTCGCCGCCGGCCTCTACGGCCTCGCCGAGTTGGCCCGCGAGTGCGGCGGAGGCCTCCGCGCCGCGCTCCGTTCCGAACCGGCCGTACGCATCCTGCAGTCCGCCTGCCGCGCACCGGGAACGCTCCGTGCCGTGCAGTCGGCGCGGGTCGGTGACCTGCTGGCGGTCTCGGAGAGGCTGGAGCGCGCACTGCGTCCGCTCTCCCTCGACTGGTACGGAGACCGAGAGGGAGGGCCTGCGGACGAAGACGCCGAGGGCCTGGCGGGTGTCGACGTCTGCCACGCGGTCGGGGGCGGTCCCGCGGCGCTCGCGGGCCTCGTGGCGAAGCGATTCTTCGGGACGCCCCTGCTGGTCACCGAGTACGGCGTCCGGGTTCGCGAGCACTATCTCGCCAGTGCCGCCGATGCGGTCTCCCCTGCCGCAGCCGGAGCAGCCGTACGGGCGCTTCTCGGCTCGTTCCAGCGGCAGTTGGCGCACGAGGCCTACACGCAGGCCCAGCTGATCACGCCGGGGAACACCCATGCGCGCCGCTGGCAGGAGCACTGCGGCGCGCCGCGCGCGAAGCTGCGTACCGTCTACCCGGGCATGGATGCCGGGCCGTTCGCCGAGCTGGGCGAGGAGGCGGGCAGACCGCGCACCGGGCCGGTCCACTCCCGGAGGGCGGACGCCCTGGTCGCACGGGCCGCATCGGCAGACGCAGCCGCAGCCGGGTCCGCAGTCCCGTCCGCAGCCACCGGGCGTGCGGCGGAGGACGCCACGCTCGTGTGGGCCGGCCGCATCGAGCCCTCCAAGGACCTGATCGGCCTGCTCCACGCGTTCGACGAGGTACGGCGGGCCGTCCCCGGAGCACGGCTGCGCATCGTCACGACCGCGCCGGCACGCGGCTCCGAGGCGCGCGAGTACGAGTCGAGGTGCCGGACACTGGCCGCGCAGCTCTTCCCGGACGAGGCACCCGACTCCGTGGCCGTCGGCGAAAACCCCGTCTCCTTCGAGGAGTTGGGCACTCCCGCTGTGCCGGCCCCGGCCGACGCCTACGGCGCGGGCTGCGTGGTGGTGCTCTCCAGCTCGGCCGAAGGCTTCCCCGTCACGCTGATCGAGGCCATGTTCAGCGGACGTGCGACGGTCTCGACGGACGTGGGCGCGGTCTGCGAGGTGATCGGCGGCACCGGTCTCGTCGTACCGTCGCGCAACCCGCGTGCGCTGGCGGACAGTTGCGTCGCGCTGCTGCGCGATCCGGAGCGCCGCGAGCGGCTGGGCGCCGCAGCGCGTGCGCGTGCGCTCGAACTCTTCACCGTCGAGCAGAACGTCGCGGCGTTCCGGGCCATCTACCTGGAGCTGATGTCCCGTTGGCCCGTCGGCGGGAGTCCTGCGGGGGTGTCCGCCGGCGGCGACGGCGGCGAGCCGCTGCCCTTCGCGCGGCCGCCCGAGTCACACGTGCCCGGCCGATGGGCCGCGGGTACGGCCGGAGCCGGCGGCAGGAGTACGGGACACGCGCTGCCGGGAGGGCGGGCGCGGGCAGCCTTCGTACCGCTCGCGCTCTCCGCGGCATCGGCCCGGCCGGCGCTTCTGACCGCGGCACATGCGGGAGCCGACAGCCGGGAGTGTGAGGGCAGATGAGCGTCCACGGACACACGTCCGGCACGGCGGCCGACGCGGGGGCCGGCACCGCTGCGCCTCCCGGCCCCGCCACCCGCCCGTACGAGCCCCGCACCCCGGAGGCCGCCGACGCGTGGGACACCCGCTCCAGGGCGGCCCTGGCCGACGCGAGCGCACAGAAGGCGAAGGGGGGCGCCGGGGTGCGGCCCGTCCCCGCGGTCCCCGGGCAGCGGAGCGTAGCGGCTATCGGTCATCCCGCCGACCCGGTACGGGAGTTGATGCACCGGCACCGGGCACTGTGCGAACAGGTCGTGGACCCGCTGGAGATCGCCGCCGCGCTGGAGGCGCACGGCGTCACCGACCGCGTGGCCGCGCGCTTCCGGCACCGGGACGTCTTCTCACTCGCCGAGGAACTGTTCGCACGTGTGCCACGGGCCGAGGACCGGCGCCGCGAGGTCACGGCCCCGGCCGTCGCGGGCGGAGCGGCCGCCGATGCCGGAGCAGCTGCCGAGGCCGCGGTCGGGGCCGGCAGGCCAGTGCCTGCCTTGCCGGCGCACGCAGTGCCGCGCGTGCTGGTTCCGCTGCTGGTGGTCCTTCCGGGCGTGCTCGCCGCCGCGGCCGTCGCCGTCTTGGCGATCGCCGGCACGGGAACGGGCGAGGTGCCCGGCGTGGCCCGCGCCGGTCTCGTGGCCGCCCACGGGCTCGCATGCGCGCTGGGGCCCGCCGCCTGGTGCGCCCGCTGGTTCGCCGTGCGGGCGCGGCGCGGACTCGAACGCAGCCGCAGCCTGGAGGAGTTCGCGGCCGGAGTGCGGCCGCTGCTGACCGCGGCCGTGGCGCTCTTCGCAGTCGCGCTGACCGGTCTGCAGTTCGCCACGCACGAGATCGTGGCGGTCGCCGGTGCACGGTTCGGCCCCGGCGGGAACGCGGTCCCGCCGCCCGCCGAGCTGGTTGCGGCGGTCTCCGCGCTCGGAGTCCTGCTCTTCGCGGCACTGCTGCTCGCGGTGCACGGATTCCGTGGAACCGCCGCCGCCGGGCTCGTCGCCGCCTGCGCGCTTCAGGCGGCCGCCGCCTCCGTGGCGGCAGCCGCACCGCCGTCGGCGGGCGGCACCGGTCCGTCCGCCGCGGTCGCCTGCGGATGCGCGGCGCTGTTCCTGCTGGCCTGCACGTACCGCCTGCTCGGCAGGGCCTCCGCGCACCGTCCGCAGGACGTCCCCGCCAGGGGTTGTCCGGCGGGTCATCGTGGATCAGCGAGCGGCGTCCGGCGCCGTGCATCGCAAGGCGGAGGGTCGTCCTCATACTGGGCGTATTCGGGCGATTCCGACAACGCAGCAAGGTGCGGTGCCGGGAGTCGCGAGCCCGCGAAGATCCGCCGGACAGGCCCTAAGGCCGGGCCGCCCGGCGCGGCCGGAGCCCGAGGGCTCCGCGAGCGCTGCGAATGCGAACGCGGCCACTGCGGGAGCCCCGGCGGCACGGAGATCTGACCGCCGCCGCCGTACCCGCACACCCTGCGTACGACGCCCGCCGAGGGTTCCGTACGCGACCCGGAGAACGACCCGGAGAACGACCCGGAGAACGACCCGGAGAACGACAAGGAGCAACACCGGATGAACACTGCACGGCCGCCGTACCGCAAGTCCGAACAGGGGGACACGCGATGAGAGTGCTGCTGCTGGGCGCCGGCGGCTACCTCGGCCGCTTCGTCGCCGACCGGCTGCTGGCGGACCCCGCCGTACAGCTGACGGCCCTCGGACGCAACGACGACGCGGACGTCCGCTTCGACCTGTCGACGGGAAGTCCCGGCGCGCTGACCCGCTTCCTGGACGCGGTGCACCCGGGCGTCGTCATCAACTGCGCGGGGGCGACCCGCGGCGGTGCGCGGGAGCTGACCCGGCACAACACCGTCTCCACCGCCACCGTCTGCGAGTCGCTGCGGCGCAGCAGTTGCAGCGCGCGCCTGGTGCACATCGGCTGCGCCGCCGAGTACGGGCCGTCCACCTCGGGTTCGTCCATCGGCGAGGCGGCCGTGCCGCGGCCCGGCGGACCGTACGGGGTGAGCAAGCTGGCGGCCACGGAGCTTGTGCTCGCTTCCGGCCTGGACGCCGTGGTGCTGCGGGTCTTCTCGCCCGCGGGGCCCAGCACTCCGGCCGGTTCCCCGCTGGGCCGGCTGGCGGAAGGCATGCGGCGGGCGATGCAGCAGGGCGACAGCGAGCTGAAGCTCGGAGGGCTGAGCGTGCAGCGGGACTTCGTCGACGTGCGTGACGTCGCGCGAGCGGTGCACGCCGCTTCGCTCTCGGCGGCGCAGGGCGTCATCAACATCGGTACGGGCAGGGCGGTGCGGCTGCGCGAGGCGGCGGGCGTGCTCGCACGGGTGGCCGGTTTCGGGGGTTCGCTGCACGAGCTGGAGCCCGCCGTCGGGGGCGCACAGCCGTCCGCCGCTCCCGCCACTCCCTATCCGGACGGCTGCGGCAGCTGGCAGCAGGCGGATGTGCGAACAGCGCGGGACCGTCTCGGATGGCGTCCGCGCATCGGACTGGAGGAGTCGCTGGCCGACATCTGGATGGAGGCGGCATGCCGCATCTGATGACTCCCGGCAATGCGGTGCGCGCGCCGGCCGGGCCGACCGGCCGCACCGGCTTCGGTGTGCCGGGCTGGGCGCACCCGATGCTTGCGCCCGTCGAGTGGGCGGCGCTCTCCCGGCCGGGGCTGCCGCTGCACTGGGCGGTCCTCGACGTGGCCGGCGGGCCCGGGGCGAGGCCCGACCCGTACTGCCTGGCGGCGGCGGCCGGGCTGCGCGAGTCCGGCGTGACCGTACTCGGCCATCTCGCCATGCGGGACGGGACACGGTCGTTCGGTGAACTCGTCGCCGACGCACACCGCTTCCTCGACTGGTACCGGGTGGACGGCTTCTACCTCGCGGACGCTCCCGCCGAGCGGGCCCAACTGGCGGAGACGGCGCGGACGGTGACGATGCTGCGGGCGCTGTGCGCACAGCAGCGCCGCTACCAGGGCAGGCACACGCCGGTCCCCGGCCCTCGCGCGGCGGGGGCGGCCGGGACCGGACGTGTGCGGGCGCCGGGAGCCCGGCCCGGCGCCGCCCTGGTCCTCGGGCACGGCACCCATCCGCATCCGGGATACGCGGACATGGCCGACCAGTTGGTGACCTTCTCCGGCCGCTGGACCGACTACCGGTGGTCGCAGGCCCCGGAGTGGACGGCCCACCATCCGCCGGAGCGTTTCTGCCATCTCGTGCACGGCGTCCCGCAGCTGCACATCGAGGAGGCGCTGCGCATCGCGCGCTGGCAGGGCGCGGGCACCGTCTGGTTCACCGACAGGACGGACAGGCAGGGGCAGAACCCCTGGGAGGCCCTGCCCGGCTACTGGGACGAGCTCGTCTCGCGTCTCGGACCGGGTGTCTCGGAATGAGACCGTGCGTGGCAGTGTTACGGGAGAACAACCGTACGTTCCACCGACCAACGGAGTCCCCGTGTCGCTGCCACCCCTGGTCGAGCCGGCTGCCGAGCTCACCGTTGACGAGGTCCGCAGGTACTCGCGCCACCTGATCATCCCCGACGTCGGGATGGACGGGCAGAAGCGGCTGAAGAACGCCAAGGTGCTCTGCGTCGGTGCGGGCGGCCTCGGGTCGCCCGCCCTGATGTACCTGGCCGCCGCGGGCGTGGGCACCCTGGGCATCGTGGAGTTCGACGAGGTCGACGAATCGAACCTGCAGCGCCAGATCATCCACAGCCAGTCGGACATCGGGCGTTCCAAGGCCGAGTCCGCCAAGGACACGGTGCTGGGCATCAACCCGCACACCACTGTCCAGATCCACCAGGAGCGTCTCGACTCCTCGAACGTGATGGACATCTTCGCCCCGTACGACCTGATCATCGACGGGACGGACAACTTCGCCACCCGCTACCTGGTCAACGACGCCTGTGTGCTGCTCGGCAAGCCGTACGTGTGGGGGTCCATCTACCGGTTCGACGGCCAGGCGTCCGTCTTCTGGAGCGAGCACGGCCCCTGCTACCGCTGCCTGTACCCGGAGCCCCCGCCGCCCGGCATGGTGCCGAGCTGCGCCGAGGGCGGCGTCCTGGGCGTGCTGTGCGCCTCGGTCGGATCGATCCAGGTGAACGAGGCGATCAAGGTGATCGCGGGCATCGGCGAGCCGCTGGTCGGCCGCCTGATGATCTACGACGCCCTGGAGATGAGCTACCGGCAGGTGAAGGTCCGCAAGGACCCGGACTGCGCCGTGTGCGGTGAGAACGCGACCGTCACGGAACTCATCGACTACGAGGCCTTCTGCGGCGTCGTCTCCGACGAGGCCCAGGAGGCCGCCGCCGGGTCGACGATCACGCCCAAGCAGCTCAAGGAGTGGATGGACGACGGCGAGTCCATCGAGGTCATCGACGTGCGCGAGCCGAACGAGTACGAGATCGTCTCGATCCCCGGCGCGCGGCTCGTCCCGAAGGACGGCTTCCTGATGGGGAGCGCGCTGCAGGACCTCCCGCAGGACAAGAAGATCGTCCTGCACTGCAAGACGGGTGTCCGGTCCGCGGAAGTCCTCGCCGTGCTGAAGGACGCCGGCTTCTCGGACGCCGTGCACGTCGGCGGCGGCGTCATCGGCTGGGTCAACCAGATCGAGCCGGACAAGCCGGTGTACTGAGCCCGACGACCGGCCGCACCCGTGGCGCCGACCGCGCCCGCATGCGCCACTGCTTCAGGGCTGGACCACTGCTGAGGGCCCGGACGCACACGCTGCGTCCGGGCCCCGGCAGTGCGCGCGTCCCGGGACGGGCGGGCGCCGGTGCTTCAGATGGCACCCTTCCGGGTGAGGTGGGAGAACGACAGCCAGCCCGGCCCCACCGGCAGCCACAGCGTCAGCAGCCGGAAGAGCAGCACCGCGGGGGTCGCGATCTCCTTCGGCACGCCGAAGGTGATCAGACCGGCGATGAGCGCCGCCTCCACGGCACCGAGACCGCCCGGCGTCGGGGCTGCCGACCCCAGCGCATTGCCCGCGAGGAAGACGACGGCGATGCTCGCGTAGCTCGCGTCGTAACCGAAGGCCCGTACGCAGGCATCCAGGCACATCACGAACAGCAGCGTCATCAGCAGCATCCCGCCGATGCCCGTCACGAGCTTCCGCGGCCGCTGCACCACGTCCAGCATCCGCGGTACGACGCCTGCGAAGAGCGAACGCAGCCGGGTGGAGACGAACCGGCGCAGCGCCGGGATCGCCGTGACGATCAGCACCAGCACGGCGGCCGCGAGCAGTCCCGCGATGACCGTCCTCGACGGCGAGAGCGTCGGCGTGTGCTCGGTGCCGGTGAGGTAGCCGAAGAAGAGCAGCAGCGTGATGTGGCTTCCGAGCCCGAAGAGCTGCGAGGCGCCGACACTCGCCACCGCGTGCCCCGGCCGCACCCCGGCCCGCTGCAGGAAGCGTGCGTTCAGCGCCACGCCGCCGACGGCCGCCGGCGCGACCAGCTTCACGAAGGAGCCCGCGACCTGGGCGACGACGGTGCGCAGGAAGGGCACCTTCTCCGGCACGAAGCCCAGCAGCGCCATGGCCGCCGCGAAGTAGGTGCACGCGGAGAAGAGCGCGGCGCCGCCCACCCAGGCCCAGTTGGCCTCGCCGACGACCTCTCCGAACTGCACCTGTGTGAGCTGCGAGAGCAGGAAGTACGCGGCCAGCGCACCGGCGATGAAGGTGACGAGGGTGCGTGGCTTGACCCTCTCGAGGCGAGCCGGCTCTATGGGCGCCTGCGGCCTGATGAGCAGCACCTGCTTGCGGATCTGCGCCAGCAGGTCCTCTTCCCGTGCCTCTTCCAGCGCGTCGTCGATGGCGCGCTTCTCCGCGTTCTTCTCCGCGCGCAGCGACTTGCGGTCCGACTTGTGCGCGGCGGCCTGCCACGTGCTCTCCCCGGCCTGGTCCCTGGCCTCCTTGCCGCTGCGTGAGGCGTTGACGACGGCGTCGCGCTCACGCTGCGCACGCTCCTTGGCGAGCCTGCGCAGCGTGGTGCGGGTGCGGCGGCTGAGCGCGATGGGCTGAAGCATCGGCAGGCTGTCGGCCACCGCGTCGGGGCCCAGGACGTCGACCGCCGCGGCGACCGCCCGCTCCGCTCCGGCACGCAGTCCGAAGGTCGTCATCAGCTGGGCGACGTCCATGCGCAGCACCACGTCGCCGGCCGCGATCTCCCCGCTCCGGATGTCCGTCAGATAGACCGTCCCGGAGCTGTCCACGAGCAGCGCGTCGCCGACGAGCCGCCGGTGGCTGATGCGCCTCGACTGAAGCGCCTCGACCTGCCGCCAGGCCGCGCGCATCAGGTCGTCGGTGATCTCCTCGTCCTGGAGGGAGTCGAGGGTGCGGGCCTCGACGTGCTCGTAGACGAGCATCACCGCGTCCGGGCCGAGCTCCGAAGTGGCGATCAGCCGCGGGGCGTTGGCTCCCGCGGCGATGGCCGCGTACGCGAGCAGCGCCTCCTGCTCCAGGGCCTGCCGCAGGGACTGGAGGCTGCGGTTGTGGATCATGGCCCGCAGCGTCAGGCGCCGCCACACGCGGTAGAAGAAGCCGTGCGCCTGCTGTTCGCGGTCGACGACGGTCACGTCGATCGGCGGGCCGTCCTCCAGCGTGACGAGGTACCGCCGGCCGTGGTCGCCCGGCTCGGTGCCGTCGAGGCCCTCCCTGTCCGCCACGCGCTTGGCGCTGACCGGGGTGAAGCCGACGCGCCGCAGCCCGGCGAGCAGGGTGTGCCCGGTCGGGCGCACGTTCGGGGTGCCGACGGCGTACAGGGTGCCGTAGGCGACCGTCCAGCCGATCAGGACGGTGACGAGGATCGAGAACAGCGTCGAGTAGCCGGGGAAGAGGATGGCGAAGGCGTTGAGCAGCAGCACCGCCCACAGCAGCACCCGCCAGCGTGGTCTGCGCGCCATGCCCACGGCCGTCATGTAGGCGATGACCGGCGCGAGATAGCTGTGCACGGGGGTGGTGAGATCGGTGTCGGTGATCTGTTTGGTGAGGGCGTCGCGCACGGAGTCGGGCGCAGCCTGGGCCACCCACAGGTCCACGGCGAGCGAGGCGCCGTGAGCCAGGACGGCGGCCAGGACTCCGTCGGCGATGCGCAGCCCGTCCCGCTTGATGAGCCGCTCGATGGCGAAGGCCACGGGGACGAGCAGGATCGCGATGCTGGACGCGAGCCCGGTGATGCTGATCAGCAGCGGCGGTGCCTGCTGAGTGCCCTTGTCGATGTCCTGTTCGAGGCCGGCCGTGGTGCCGTGCGCGAAGTTGGCGATGATCAGGACGACCGTGATGCCCAGCAGGCCGAGCCCCAGGCGGAGCAGGTCGGAGGGGCGGTGCACGCGTGCCGAGAGCAGGGGTTCGTCGGTGTCGAGGGCGTCGGACCGCTCGGGCGTCCCGGAACCGTCGCTCCGTGACGCTCCGGCACCGGCCGCGCCGTCGCCCTCCACGCGGGCCCCGTCTGCGGCGCGGTCACGAGGGGCGCGGGCCCCGGCGGCGCCGTCCTCGGCGCCGGTCGTGGCGGGGGTGCGGCCGGGCCGTCCGGAGTCCGGCTCGGCCCCGGGCCGTCCGTCCGCCGCCGCTCTCCCGCCGGGCTCACGGCCGGCTGCCGGGCGCCCGGGCTCCCCGGGGTGCGACGGCTCCTCCGGCTGCCGGGGTTCCCCGGGCGTTCCCGAGCCCTCGGAGGTTCCCGAGTCCCCGGGGGTTCCAGACTCCTCGGGGCTCTCGGGGCTCTCGTCCGCGCCCGCCCCGTCAGGGCGGTGCCACTGCACGGCACCGTGCGGTTCGTGCCGTCCCGCCCTTCCGGAGATCCCGTCCGCCCGGCCTTGGGCAGCGCGGGGGGAGGTGGCGCCCGCACCCCCGGCGAGTCGCTCACCTTGCCGCTGCCCGGCTGCCGCTCCGTCCTGGTCCCGTATCACTCGTCACCGCCCCGCACGATCGTGGCACGGCGCGGAGGGGCAGCGGCCGGGCAGGGTCGCCGGGCAGGCAGGGGGAGCTTTGCGGCGCGGCGGCTGTCGGTGGTGTACGGCACCATTGCCGGCATGCATGCGAGCGAACCGGGGCCGCCGGGACCACCCGGTCCGCCCGAACTGCCCGAGTACGCGGAACGGGTTCTCGACGTCGCCGAACACATCCCGTCCGGCCTCGTCATGACGTACGGGGACATCGCCGAGTGGCTCGAGGAGGGCGGTCCCCGTCAGGTGGGCCGGGTCATGGCGCTCTACGGAGGTGCCGTGCCGTGGTGGCGCGTGGTCCGGGCCGACGGCGCGCTGCTGCCCGGCAGCGAGCTGCGCGCGCTGGAGCACTACAGGGCGGAGGGCACGCCGCTGCGGGAGGCGGGCCGTGCCACGGAAGGACACCTCCCGCGGATCGACATGCGACGGGCGAGGTGGAACGGCGAGACGTGACCACGTACTGCGGCTGCTCACGGCTACCACCTTCCGACATCTTCGCTCCCAGCTCTTATCCGGCCACCCGTACGGAGTACACGAGTACCGCGCTGCGGCCCGTGTGCCCGCTGGCGTAGCGTCTGCACCAGTCAGCACAGACCCTCCCCGAGGCGATCCACGTGAGCTCCTCCATCCCGCCCGATGCGTACCGGCCGGGCGCCGGCCCCGGCCCGGCCCCGGGCCACGGTCCGGTCGCCGGCACGTACCGGCTGGTGCGCACGAGGCCGGAGCCCGAGGACCCTCCTGCCTTGGACGCACAGCAACGCGATGTGGTTGACCATTCCGGCGGCCCGCTGCTCGTGCTGGCGGGACCCGGCACGGGGAAGACCACCACGCTCACCGAAGCCGTAGCGCAGAGGGTACGGGCGGGAGGCGATCCCGACCGCATCCTCGTCCTCACCTTCAGCCGCAGGGCAGCCGTGGAGCTGCGCGACCGGATGGCAGCACGACTGACGGGGCTCCCTGAACACACCTCCGCCCCGCAGGCGACCACCTTCCACTCGTACTGCTACGCACTGGTCCGCGCGCACCAGGACGCCGAACTCTTCTCCGAACCGCTGCGGCTGCTGTCCGGCCCCGAACAGGACCTGTACATCCGCGAACTGCTGGAGGGCCAGCTGGCCCTGGAGGCCGACGGACGCGCCCGCATCGCCTGGCCCGACGAGCTGCGCGCGTGCCTGACGACGCGCGGCTTCGCCGACGAGGTGCGGGCCGTGCTCGCCCGCAGCCGGGAACTCGGCCTGGGCCCCGGCGAACTCGGCGACTTCGCACACAGCACCGGGCGGCCCGACTGGTCGGCGGCGGCGGGCTTCCTCGCCGAGTACCTCGACGTGCTCGACGCGCAGGGCGTGCTCGACTACGCGGAACTGGTGCACCGTGCCGTGCTGCTGGCGGAGAGCCCCGGCGTTGCGGACGAGCTGCGTGACCGCTACGACGCCGTCTACGTCGACGAGTACCAGGACACCGACCCCTCCCAGGTGAGGCTGCTGCGGGCACTGGCCGGCGGGGGCCGCACCCTCGTCGTCTTCGGTGACCCCGACCAGTCGATCTACACCTTCCGCGGGGCCGACGTGAACGGAATCCTCGACTTCCCTGAGGTCTTCCGCCGGCGCTCGGGCGCCCCCGCCCCGGTCAGTATGCTGCGCGCCGGGCGCCGCAGCGGTGGCCGGCTGATGGAGGCCACGCGTGAGATCACCCGTCGCATCCCGTTGACGCGGCTGCCCGCCGAGGCCGTACGGGCGCACCGCGGCCTCGTGGCGCAGCGGCCGGGAGGACGGGTGGAGGCGTTCACCTGCCCCACGGCCGGAGCCGAACTCGACAACATCGCCGACCTGTTGCGCCGTGCGCACCTCGAAGAGGGCGTCCCCTGGGGTGAGATGGCCGTGCTGGTCCGGGCGGGCGGCCGCACGATCCCGGCCGCGCGGCGTGCGCTGTCGTCGGCGGGCGTCCCGCTGGACGTGGACGGGGCCGACGTCCCGCTGCGTCATGAACCTGCCGTCGCACCGCTGTTGACGGCTTTGCGGGCGGTGGCGCGTGCGGCCGCCCATGTGGACCCTGCCCCGGGCGACGTTGGCGAAGGCGGCGACGGCGGCGCCTCCCCGGTAGACGGCAGCGACGAACCCGGCGACGCTCCCCTCGGCGACGTCAGCGGCGACTCCCGCGGCGAGGGCAGTGGCAACCGCGGCGACGGCGGCCGGGGCGGCAGTGACGGCGGAGGTCCGGCGGCCGGGTGGCTCGACACCGCGACCGCCCTCACCCTGCTCGGCTCGCCGCTCGGCGGCATGGACGCCGCCGACCTGCGCAGGCTCGGCCGTGCCCTGCGCGAAGAGGAGCGTGCGGCGGGCGAGAGCGTTCCGCGCCCCTCCGACGTACTGCTCACCGAAGCACTCGCCGAGCCGGAGCGCCTGGTGGCGCACGACCCGGCGTACGCGCGCGGAGCGCAGCGGCTCGGTCTGCTGCTGCGCAAGGCGCGGGAGCTGCTGGCGGGCGGCGGCACCGCGGAGGAGGCACTGTGGCAGCTGTGGGACGGCACCCCCTGGCCGCAGCGGCTGGAGCGTGCCGCCTTCCGCGGCGGAGCGGCCGGGCGCAACGCCGACCGCGATCTGGACGCCGTGTGCGCGCTGTTCGACGCGGCGTCCCGCGCCGAGGAACGCACCGGCGGCCGGGGCGCGTTGAACTTCCTCGAGGAGATCGACGCCCAGGACATCGTCGCCGACACGCTCACCCGCCGGGGCGTACGTCCCGATGCGGTGCGGCTGATGACGGCGCACCGCTCCAAGGGCCTGGAGTGGCGTCTCGTCGTCGTCGCGGGAGTGCAGGAGGGCCTGTGGCCCGATCTGCGGCGCCGCGGTTCGCTGCTGGAGGCCGACCGCATCGGCCGCGACGGGCTGGCCGAGCCGCTGTCCCCCGGCGCGCTGCTGACGGAGGAGCGCAGACTGTTCTACGTGGCGGCGACGCGCGCGAAGGAGCGGCTGGTCGTGAGCGCCGTCCGTGCTCCCGCGGACGACGGTGACCAGCCGTCGAGGTTCCTGAGCGAACTCGGCGTCGAGCCGAGGGCCGTCAACTCCCGTCCGCGGCGCCCCCTTTCGGTCCCGGCGCTCGTCGCGGAGCTGCGTGCCACGACCGTCGACCCGGAGGCTTCTCCGGCGCTGCGCGAGGCAGCCGCCGAACGGCTCGCCCGGCTTGCCGGGCTGTGCGACGAGGAGGGCCACGCGCTCGTGCCCGCGGCGCATCCCCACCGCTGGTGGGGGCTGCACGAGCCGACGCGCTCCGCGACGCCGCTGCGCGACCGGAACCAGCCCGTCACGCTCTCGGGCAGCGCGCTCGACCAGCTGGCCAACTCCTGTGCGCTGCAGTGGTTCCTGGCCCGCGAGGTGAAGGCGGACGAACCCGCCACCGCCGCGCAGGGCTTCGGCAACGTGCTGCACGTGCTCGCCGACGAGGTCGCCTCCGGCGGGACGCCCGCCGATCTCGCCGTCCTCATGGAGCGGCTGGAGACGGTGTGGGACGGGCTCGCGTTCGAGGCGCCGTGGAAGTCCCGGCAGGAGAAGCAGAACGCGCGGGCGGCGCTCGAGAGGTTCCTGCGCTGGCACGTGATGCGGGCGGGCGCGGAGTGGGACGCGGAGGGCGCGGCAGGTGCTCGGACGGCCGTCGCCGGAAGCGAACTCGGCTTCGACGTCACGCTGGAGGCGGGCGAGTACGAGGTGCGCATCCGCGGCAGCGTCGACCGCGTGGAGAGCGACGGCCGGGGGCGCGCGTACGTGGTCGACTTCAAGACCGGGCGCACCAAGCCGACCGGCAAGGAGGTCGCGCGCCATCCGCAGCTCGCCGTCTACCAGTTGGCGGTCCGGGAGGGCGCGGCCGACCACCTCTTCGGGGGAGAGCGCCCGGAACCCGGCGGCGCAGAGCTGGTGCACCTCCGGCTGGGGGCGTCCGAACGGGACGGCGGCGACGGGCTGCCGGTGGTCCAGCGTCAGGAGGCGCTGAGCGGGAGCCGTCCGCCGGGTGACAAAGGTCTCCCCGCCGGCGGCGAGGCCGAAGGCGGCGAGTGGGTCGGCGAGTTGCTTGCGACGGCGGCCGGGCGCGTTCTCGACGAACGCTTCACTCCTTCGCCGGGTTCGCAGTGCACGCACTGCTCCTTCCGCGCCGTATGCTCCGCCCGCAGTGAGGGACGCCAGATCATCGAATGACCGAACTGCCCTGTGGGCAGGGCGGGTTGACGGGGCCACGGGACGCCTGGGGTTGCAGCCCTCGCCGGCACCGGCCGTCCCGCGGGTCACGTTCGACGGCGGCTGTCGGTGCGAGCCGTTAGCGTCTCTTCCGTGCCCGCCCGACTCACCAGTACCGCACAGCTCGCAGAGCTTCTCGGTATCCCGTTCACCCCGGAGCAGCTCGCCTGCATCACCGCCCCTCCCGCTCCCCAAGTGATCGTCGCGGGTGCGGGTTCGGGCAAGACGACGGTCATGGCCGCGCGCGTGGTGTGGCTGGTGGGCACCGGACAGGTGCAGCCGGAGCAGGTGCTCGGCCTCACGTTCACCAACAAGGCCGCGGGTGAACTCGCCGAGCGGGTACGCAAGGCGCTCGTACAGGCGGGCATCACCGACCCGGACCCCGACGATCCCGAACAGGCCCGCGGCGAACCGCAGATCTCCACCTACCACGCGTTCGCGGGGCGGCTGCTGACCGAGCACGGGCTGCGCCTCGGCATCGAGCCCGGCTCCCGGCTCCTCGCCGACGCCACGCGCTTCCAGCTCGCGGCGAGCGTGCTGCGCGCGGACCCGGGCCCCTTCGCGGCACTGACCAAGTCGGTCGCCGCGCTCGTCGAGGATCTGCTGGCCCTCGACGCCGAGCTCAGCGAACATCTGGTCCCGCCCGGCAGACTCCGCGCGTACGACGAGGAGTTGCTCGCCGCACTCGACGGCGTCCCCCTCGGGAACGCCGCGCTGCGCAAGGTGCCGCAGGCCGCTCTCGGCCGCGGCGAACTTCTCGGTCTGGTCGAGAAGTACCGGGCGAGGAAGCGGGAGCGGGACCTGC
Organism: Streptomyces sp. WMMB 322; assembly: GCF_900090145.1. Taxonomy (GTDB): domain Bacteria; phylum Actinomycetota; class Actinomycetes; order Streptomycetales; family Streptomycetaceae; genus Streptomyces. The sequence continues at coordinate 251,015 of NZ_FMHI01000006.1, read as the reverse complement.
TGGACTTCGGCGACCAGATCGCCCTCGCCGCCACCCTCGCGCGCGATGTCCCGGAGGTCGGCAGGGCGCTGCGCGCCCAGTACTCCGCCGTCCTCCTCGACGAGTACCAGGACACCTCCGTGGCCCAACGGGTCCTGCTCGCAGGGCTGTTCGGCGGAGAGCAGAGCGGCCCGGGTCAGAGCGGCCCGGGGCAGGACGGCCGGCCCGGGGAGGGGGCCGGTCACGCCGTCACCGCCGTCGGCGACCCGTGCCAGGCCATCTACGGCTGGCGCGGCGCCTCCGTGGCCAACCTCGACGATTTTCCACGGCACTTCCCCCACGCGGACGGCAGTCCCGCCCGCCGCCACTCCCTCAGCGAGAACCGCCGCAGCGGCGGCCGCCTGCTCTCCCTCGCCAACTCCCTCGCCGCGCCGCTGCGCAGCCGCCACGAGGGCGTCGAGGCGCTGCGGCCGGCGCCGGGCGCCGAGCGCGACGGCCTGGTGCGGTGTGCGCTGCTGCCCACGCACGAGGAGGAGCTGGAGTGGCTCGCCGACTCCCTCGCCCATCTCGTGCGTACGGGCACACCCCCCGGCGAGATCGCCGTACTGTGCCGCGGAGCGGGCGACTTCGCGGAGATTCAGGCCGCCCTCGTCGCCCGCGAACTTCCCGTCGAAGTGGTGGGTCTGACGGGTCTGCTGCACCTCCCCGAGATCGCCGACCTCGTCGCCATGTGCGAGGTCCTCTCCGACCCGACCGCGAACGCCTCCCTCGTACGGCTGCTGACGGGCCCGCGCTGGCGGATCGGCCCGCGCGACCTGGCGCTGCTGGGCCGGAGGGCGCGGCTGCTCGTCGAACACCGGGAGGACGGCGGCGGCGACCCGGACCGGCGCCTGGCCGCGGCTGTCGAGGGCGTCGACCCGGCAGAGGTCGTCTCCCTCGCGGATGCTCTGGAGACTTTCCTCGACGCCGGAGGGCCGTACGAGGACGGGCTGCCGTTCTCGGCGGAGGCGCGGGTGCGGTTCACCAGGCTCGCCGCCGAGATACGGGATCTGCGGCGCTCGCTGGCCGACCCGCTCATGGACGTGCTGCACAGGGTGCTCGCGGTGAGCGGCCTGGAAGTCGAACTGTCCGCCTCCCCGCACGCGCTCGCCGCCCGCCGCCGCGAGACGCTGAGCAGCTTCCTCGACGTCGCCGCCGGGTTCGCAGCCGTCGACGGCGAGGCCACGCTGCTCGCCTTCCTCGGCTTTCTGCGCACGGCGGCGCAGTACGAGAAGGGGCTCGACAGCTCGCTGCCCGGCGGTGAGAACGCGGTGAAGGTGCTCACCGCGCACAAGGCCAAGGGCCTGGAGTGGGACGTCGTGGCCGTGCCCGGGCTGGTGTCGAAGCAGTTCCCCGGCGAGCTGCCGCGTGAGTCGTGGCTCAGCCGGCCCAAGGTCCTGCCGCATGCGCTGCGCGGCGACGCCGCGACTCTCCCCGACGTGGCGGAGTGGACGGCGAAGGGCGTGAAGAACTACGAGACCGCGATGCGGGACCACCAGGCCGTTGAGGAACTCCGCCTCGGCTACGTCACTTTCACCCGTCCGCGGTCGCTGCTGCTCGGCTCGGGGCACTGGTGGGGTCCGCACCAGAAGAGGCCCCGCGGGCCTTCGGCGTTCCTCGAAGCGCTGCGGTGCCACTGCGAGGAGGACCCGGCGCACGGCGAGGTCGAGCACTGGGCGGAAGCACCCGCCGACGGCGAGGAGAACCCGGCCCTTTCGGCCGCCGCCGCTCAGGTCCGGGCCTGGCCGCTTCCGCTGGACGAGGCGGCACTGGCCCGGCGGCGTACCGCGGCGGACGCCGTGCTGGAACGCCTCGCTCAGGCCGGGCCGCTGCGGGCGGCGGACGAGGCGGCCGGCCCGGGCGGCTCCGAGGACTCGGAGGAATTCGACCGCACGGCCGGCGCCGACGTTCCGGGTGCCCCTGACGGCGCGGCCGGCTCCGCCGTTCCGGGTCCCTCTGACGGCGCGCCCGGCGCCGCCGGTGCCGCCGGTGCCGCCGCCGGGCCGCAGGCCGCCCGTCCCGCGCTGCCGAGCGCCGGCGCCGGGCCCGCTGAAGCACCGGCTGACCTGAGCCCGGAGGAGTCACGGCTCGTCGAGTCCTGGGACCGTGATCTGGACGCGCTCACCGGTGAGTTGCGCCGCTCCCGCCTGCCCGTGCGGGACGTCCCGCTGCCGGCTTCGCTGTCGGCGTCGCAGTTGCTGAGGATGGCCGCGGACCCTGACGGCTTCGCCCGTGAACTGGCCCGGCCGATGCCCCGCCCGCCGCAGCCGGACGCGGCCCGCCGAGGCACGCGCTTCCACGCATGGGTGGAATCCCGCTTCGAGGAATTGCCGCTTCCGATGCTCGGTCCGGACGAGCTTCCCGGCGCGGGGGACGGAGCCGCCGGACCGTCCGGCGCCGGCGGAGGCCGCGACGAACCGGACGGGATCGCCGACGAGCGCGACCTGGCAGCGCTGAAGGAGGCCTTCCGGCGCTCGCCGTACGGGCAACGCACGCCGTACCGCGTCGAGGAGCCCTTCCAGCTCGAACTGGCGGGCCGGGTCGTCCGCGGCCGCATCGACGCCGTGTACCGCGACGTCGCACCCGACGGCACGGCGACGTACGACATCGTCGACTGGAAGACGGGCCGCGCGCGCGGCGCCGACCCCCTCCAGCTGTCCGTCTACCGCCTCGCCTGGGCCGAGAAGCAGCGCGTGCCGCTCGAATCCGTCGGCGCGGCGTTCCTCTATGTACGGGGCGGCGAACTCGTCCGCCCCGAGGGCCTCCTCGGCCGCGCCGGCCTTGAGGAGCTGCTCCTCGGCCGCGGCGCCGGTACGGATGGGAGCCGTCCCCCGGATGCCGGATAGGCTGCCCGGCATGAGCACCATCCCGGCAGCTCCGGACGACGCGGTCCGGGCCTGCATCGAAGACAGGCGTGCCGCCTTCCTCGACGACCTCGTGGAGTGGCTGCGCATCCCGTCCGTTTCCGCCGACCCGCAGCACGCCGGTGACGTTCGGCGCAGCGCCGAATGGCTGGCCGGGAAGCTGGCGGCCACGGGATTCCCCGTCGCCGAGGTCTGGGAGACGCCCGGCGCTCCCGCCGTCTTCGCGGAGTGGCCGTCCGACGATCCGGACGCACCGACGGTGCTCGTCTACGGGCACCACGACGTCCAGCCCGCGGCCCGTTCCGACGGATGGCACTCGGAGCCGTTCGTTCCGGAGCAGCGCGAAGGGCGTCTGTACGCGCGGGGCGCCGCCGACGACAAGGGCCAGGTCTTCTTCCACACCCTCGGCGTGCGGGCGCACCTCACCGCGACGGGGCGCACGTCGCCGGCCGTGAGCCTCAAACTGCTGGTCGAGGGCGAGGAGGAGTCCGGCTCACCGCACTTCCCGGCGCTGCTGGAGGAGAAGGCCGAGCGGCTGGAATGCGATGCCGTGATCGTCTCCGACACCGGCATGTGGTCGCCGGAGACCCCGACCGTGTGCACCGGCATGCGCGGCCTCACCGACTGTCAGATCGACCTGTACGGACCGGACCAGGACATCCACTCCGGCTCCTTCGGCGGAGCCGTCCCCAACCCGGCCACGGAGGCCGCGCGGCTGGCGGCGGGACTCCACGACGAGGAGCGGCGGGTGACGCTCCCCGGCTTCTACGACGGAGTCGTCGAACTGACGCCCCGCGAGCGTGAGTTGTTCGCCGAGCTTCCCTTCGACGAGCCCGCCTGGCTCCGCACCGCCCACTCGCACGCGACGCTCGGCGAGGCCGGCCACTCGACGCTGGAGCGGATCTGGGCCCGTCCCACGGCCGAGGTGAACGGCATCTCCGGCGGCTACCAGGGGCCGGGCGGCAAGACCGTCATCCCCTCCGAGGCACAGCTGAAGCTGTCCTTCCGGCTCGTCGAGGGTCAGGACACGGAGAAGGTCCAGCAGTCCGTCCGGGAATGGGTCGCCGGCAGCCTGCCGGACGGCATCCGGCACGAGATCACCTTCTGGGGAGCGACCCGCCCCTGCCTGACGCCGCCGGGGCACCCGGCACTCCGGTCGGTCGTACGGTCGATGGAGCGCGCCTTCGGGCAGCGGGTCCGCTTCACGCGTGAGGGCGGGTCGGGGCCGGCGGCCGATCTGCAGGACGTGCTCCGGGTCCCGGTGCTCTTCCTGGGCATCTCCGTGCCGTCGGACGGCTGGCACTCCCCGGACGAGAAGGTCGAACTCGACCTGCTGATGAAGGGCGTGGAGAGCGCCGCATACCTCTGGGGCGATCTCGCCGAGCACTGGAGTGCCGAGGAGCGCGCCTCCTGGTCGCGCTCGCAGGAGGGCCGGGACGACCGGTGAGGCCGGGCAGGAGCATGAGGCCGGGCACAGGAGCATGAAGAGGAGCAGGGAAGCTGAAGTGACCACTGGAACCGACTCGACCGCGGGTTCCGGCGCCGGCACCCGTGACCGCACCGCGGCTGCCGCCCCGGCGGGGACCGCCACGGGCACGCACAGGGACACGGACACGGACACCGCCGCGGACCGCCCGATCACCCTGACCCCCACCGGCGGCATCGACCGTGCCGCCCACCACCGCATCGACGAGGCGTGGCTGGCGGCCGCCTGGAGCCACCCGACGACGCGGTGCTTCGTCGTCTCCGGCGGCCAGGCACTGATCGAGGACGACGACGAGGGCAGCACCGAACTGGTGATGATGCCCTCGTTCGACGCGCCCTTCACCGAAGCCCACCGGTACTTCCTCGGCGTCGACGAGGAGGGGGTGCGCTACTTCGCCCTCCAGAAGGACTCGCTGCCGGGCCGCATGGACGACATCGCTCGGCCCGCCGGGCTCCGGGAGGCGGGCGTGCTGCTCTCCGCCCGTGACGCCGAACTGATGGCGCACGCCGTCGGCTTGGAGAACTGGCAGCGCACGCACCGCTTCTGCTCCCGCTGCGGCGAACGCACCGTCATCGCCGCCGCCGGACACCTGCGCCGCTGCCCCGCCTGCGGCGCCGAGCACTACCCGCGCACCGATCCCGCCGTGATCATGCTGGTGACGGACGAGAAGGACCGGGCGCTGCTCGGCCGTCAGGTCCACTGGCCGGAGGGCCGCTTCTCGACGCTCGCCGGTTTCGTCGAGCCGGGCGAGTCCCTGGAGGCCGCCGTCATCAGGGAGGTCGCCGAGGAGGCGGGCGTGACGGTCGGGCAGGTCGACTACGTGGCCAGCCAGCCCTGGCCGTTCCCTGCGAGCCTGATGCTGGGCTTCATGGCGCGCGCGACCTCGCCGGAGATCCGTGTGGACGGGGACGAGATCGAGGAGGCCCGCTGGTTCTCCCGGGAAGATCTCAAGGACGCCTTCGCCACCGGCGAGGTGCGGCCGCCGTCCGGGATCTCCATCGCGTCACGTCTGGTGGAGCGCTGGTACGGGGAGCCGCTGCCCCGGCCCGGGCGCTGAGGCTCCGGGCCGGGCGGACAGCCGAGTCCCCGGCGGTCAGACGCCGACCCTCTGCTGGACCTGCGCCAGCGAGGGATTGGTCAGGGTGGACCCGTCGGGGAAGAGCACGGTGGGCACGGTCTGATTGCCGTTGTTGGCCTTCTCCACGAAGTCGGCGGACGCCGGGTCGTGTTCGATGTTGATCTCGGTGTACGGGATGCCCGCGCGGTCCATCTGGCCCTTGAGCCGACGGCAGTAGCCGCACCACGTGGTGCTGTACATCGTCACGTTTCCCGTCATCGGTCCTGTTCTCCTTCGCGTCCGTTGGTCACTGTGGAACGTGTGGACGAGCCGGACCATTCCCGGGCCGGGGAGACCGGACCATTCCATGGCGGGGGAGTGGTGAGTGCCGTATGACGATCCGGCTCCGGCTGTGGACAAGCGTCACGCCCGTCTCGTACGACCTGGCAGCATGGCGGGGTGACAGCAGCAACTGACTCCACTCTCTTCTCCCACGTCGACCAGGACGCGTACGCGGGCCCGCCGCGCGACGCGGACGCGGTGCTGGAGGGCCTCGACCCGGAGCAGCGTGAAGTGGCGACGGCACTGCACGGTCCCGTGTGCGTGCTGGCCGGCGCGGGCACGGGCAAGACCCGCGCCATCACGCACCGGATCGCATACGGGGTGCGCGCAGGGATGCTGCCCCCGGCCAGTGTGCTCGCCGTCACTTTCACCAGCAGGGCCGCGGGTGAGATGCGGGGGCGGCTGCGGCAGCTGGGGGCGGAGGGGGTCCAGGCCCGCACCTTCCACTCCGCCGCACTGCGGCAGCTGCAGTTCTTCTGGCCGCGTGCGGTCGGCGGTGAGCTGCCGAGGCTGCTGGAGCGCAAGGTGCAGCTCGTCGCCGAGGCCGCGGCCCGCTGCCGCCTGCGTCTGGACCGCAGCGAACTGCGGGACCTCACCGGTGAGATCGAGTGGTCGAAGGTGACGCAGACGGTGCCGGAGGACTATCCGGCGGTCATCGCCAAGTCGGACCGCGTCCCCCCGCGGGACCCGGCCGAGACGGCACGGGTCTTCGGCCTCTACGAACAGCTGAAGCGGGAACGTTCGGCGATCGACTTCGAGGACGTGCTGCTGCTGACCGTCGGAGTGCTCCAGGACCGGCCGGACATCGCCGAGACGGTCCGTGCCCAGTACCAGCACTTCGTCGTCGACGAGTACCAGGACGTCAGCCCGCTTCAGCAGCGGCTTCTGGAGCTGTGGGTCGGTGACCGGGACAGCCTCTGCGTGGTCGGTGACGCCAGCCAGACGATCTACTCCTTCACCGGTGCCACTCCCGACCACCTTCTCGACTTCCGCGTCCGTCACCCCGAAGCCACCGTCGTCAAGCTCGTGCGGGACTACCGCTCGACGCCCCAGGTCGTGCACCTCGCGAACGGTCTGCTCTCCCAGGCGTCGGGCCGCGCGGCCGAACACCGCCTGGAGCTGATCTCGCAGCGCGAGGCCGGGCCCGAACCGGCGTACACGGAATACGCGGACGAGCCTTCCGAGGCGGAGGGCACCGCCAAGCGCATTCGCACGCTCATCGACTCGGGCGTTCCGGCCAGCCGGATCGCGGTGCTCTACCGCATCAACGCCCAGTCCGAGATCTACGAACAGGCCCTCGTCGACGCCGGTGTGCCCTATCAACTCCGCGGCGCCGAACGGTTCTTCGAACGTCCCGAGGTCCGTGAGGCGGGCGTGGCGCTGCGCAGCGCCGCCCGGTTCGGCGGCAACGACACCCTGCTGGACGGGGCCGTCGGCCTCCCCTCGCAGGTGCGCGCCGTTCTCAGCGGCAAGGGCTGGACGGACGAGCCGCCGGCGGGCTCGGGCGCCGTCCGTGACCGCTGGGAGTCGTTGATGGCCCTCGTGCGGCTGGCCGAGTCCCTTTCGGCCGGCCGCTCCGCCGCGGGCGGGCAGGAGCCGACGCTCTCCGAGTTCGTCGCCGAACTGGACGAGCGGGCCAACGCCCAGCACGCACCGACCGTCGAGGGCGTCACCCTCGCATCGCTGCACTCGGCCAAGGGGCTCGAATGGGATGCGGTGTTCCTGGTCGGGCTCACCGAGGGCATGATGCCGATCACCCACGCCAAGAGCGACGCCCAGATCGAGGAGGAGCGCCGCCTGCTCTACGTCGGCGTCACCCGGGCCCGTATCCACCTCAACCTCTCCTGGGCGCTCTCGCGTTCGCCCGGCGGCCGTGGCGGACGCCGCCCCAGCCGGTTCCTCAACGGGCTGCGGCCGGGGTCCGCGGCTCCGGGGGCGGGGACTTCCGGCGGCCGCGGGGGTGTCGAGCGGGGGAGTGCTTCCGGCAGCCGTGCGCGCAAGCGCCGCGGTCCCGTCCGCTGCCGGGTGTGCGGCCGTTCTCTGACGGACGCGGGGGAGATGAAGCTGATGCGCTGCGAGGACTGCCCCTCGGATCTCGACGAGCAGCTCTACGAGCGGTTGCGCGACTGGCGCTCCGAGCGGGCCAGGCAGCTGGGTCAGCCCGCGTACTGCGTCTTCACCGACAAGACGCTGATGGCGATCGCCGAGACGGTGCCGGACGACGACGCGGCCCTCGCCCGCATCTCCGGTGTGGGCGCCCGGAAGTTGGAGCGTTTCGGGGCGGACGTTCTCGCGCTGTGCGCGGGCGGGGAGTTGGAGCCCGAGAGCGGCCAGGCGGGCGGAGAGGCTTCCGAACAGGCCGTGACCGAGGCGGAAGAAGCGCCTCCGGCCGCCTCCTCGGCAGCGTCCTCGGAAACCGTCCCGGAAGCTTTTTCGGAGACGGCGGAAAAATAGTTTGCGCGGGCTGTCCGGAGCCCCATAGCCTTCCGGACGTGGACAGGGCGGGGGCTTTCCGCTCCAACCCATCCATGCTGTACTGACTCTTGCACGTTTGCGGATCGGCTCCAGCTGATCCCCCGAGTCGCCGAAAGGAGGCGAGCCCAGTGATCGACTTCATTACCACCACCAAGATGACCGACCGCTCGGTCGTCGCCTCTTGTCTGCTCGGCTCCCGGATCGATGGCACGGGTCTGTCCCGCGTCGTCCCCGGCGCCGGCAAGCGACCGGCGACTGCACCCGAGGTAGCGGCAGCAGTGGCGAAGGCAGTGGCCTACGCCTTTGCGCTCGCGGCCGTCCGTGTCGGCAACGGCAGCCAGAAGACGAAGCACAACCCGATGTGGGCCTTCCGTGGGCTCGAACCCTGGAGAGATCCAGCCTGATCGGCGAGATCAGGTCGGCACCTTCCAGGGCCGCGGAACCCACACCGGGATCCGCGGCCCTTCTGTTTGCCCCGCCCGGCCACCAGCCGGGCCGACAACACAACAGACATCAACAGACGAGGAACCCGGCAGTGCACCCCGAAACGCACACCCCGTCACCCACGACAGACCTGATGCCGCCTGCTGCCACCACGGAGGATCTCGTGACCGCCCCGCTGATCACGCTCACCGAGCTCGACGAAGCCATCGAGCGGCTCGGTGTGACCGTGCCCTGCCGCTCATACGACCCGGAGGTCTTCTTCGCCGAGGCACCCGCCGACGTGGAGTACGCCAAGACGCTCTGCCAGACCTGCCCGCTGCGCGAGGCCTGCCTCGCCGGTGCCAAGGACCGCCGCGAGCCCTGGGGTGTCTGGGGAGGCGAACTGTTCGTCCAGGGCGTGGTTGTGCCCCGGAAGCGTCCGCGTGGCCGTCCCCGCAAGAACCCGGTCACAGCATGAACACCGCCGGCACGATCGACCGCCCGATGACGCGCGATCCCCAGCAGCGTCCCCTCCCGAAGCAGGACCCGACGATGACATCCGACTCCGACATCCCGAACCACCGCGGAATCGACGCGGACTCCTTGCGCCAGAACAGGACCCGACAAATGCAACTCATGCCAGAATCCCTGGCCCGAGCCCATATGAACGACCGTCTGTACGAGGCCGAGTCGGAACGCAGGGCACTGCGTGTCACCTCGGCCCGTCGCCTCCAGCGCCGCGCGGAACGCGCTTCACTGCGCGCCCGCAGAGCGCTGGCCATGGCGGTCATGCAGTGATCAATCCGGGAGCCGGGGCGCAAGCCCCGGCTCCCGCTGTCTGCGGCGGGCATGGACTCCCGGTGGCCGGCCTCCGCGAGCCTGTTGCCCCGCGCCGATCGCTGGGGGCAGTGACCGGCCGCTCCTGCGGCAGCACATCCGACCCGGACCTGACGCTCCCGACTCCGGTCCGGACCGGGGCCTGTCGTTCGTGGTTCCGGTGCGGCACCGGGGCATGTTGTTTGCGGTTCCGGTCCGGCACCCGGGCGTGACGCTCCCGGCTCCAACCCCCACCCGGGCCTGACCCCCTGTGGCCGTCCCTGATTTCAGGCGGAGGCCTGCGCGGCAGCCGGCGAGCCCTCCTCGCCGTCCTCCCCGGCCGGCATGCGGTCGACCCTGGCCTCCTCGTGGGAAGTGTCGTCTTCCGCGATGTCCTCGCCCCGGGCGAAGCCCGGCACCCATGCTTCCATTTCTTCACGCATCCGGACGGTCGCTCCCAGCTGGCACAGCACGCCGATGGTGCTCAGCGTCACCCGGTGTATGAGCAGATACGCCGGGGGCAGATTGAGCTGCTTGCCCAACTGGTGCGCCGGAGAACGGGGATCGGCGATCCGGGCCGCCTGCTCCCGCATCCATCCCCGGTGGAAGTGGAAGCTCTCCGCGTGGGCCGGCTCGATGACGGGCACCAGATAGTCCAGCACCGCTGAGGGCTCCAGCTCGATGGAGTCCTTGACGAAGCCCTCCGCGCAGAGCAGTTCGTAGACGGCGTCGGCCTCACCGTCGATGACCATGCGCAGCGCCGTGCCGATCACGGGCGGCAGCCCTCCCGGGAGCCGGTCAACGGTTCCGAAGTCCATCACGCCGAGCCGCCATTCCCCCTCACCCTCGCCGGACTGCTCGGCGGGAAGCAGACGGAAGTTCCCCGGGTGCGGATCCGCGTGCAGCAGTCCGGTGCGGGCCGTCCCGGAGCAGAGGAAACGGGCCAGCAACTGCCCCGCACGGTCCCGTTCGTCCTGTGTGCCCTCCGATATGACCTCTGCGAGCGGCACTCCGTCCATCCACTCGGTCACCAGCACTCGCTCGCACTGGTGCACCACATCCGGGATCACGACGTCCGGGTCCTCGGCGAATTCCTCCGCATAGAGCTTCTGCGCCTGGGACTCCAGGCCGTAGTCCAGCTCCTCGGTCACCCTGTCCCGCAGTTCGGTGACGAGCGGCTTGATGTCCATGCCGGGTATGAGCGGCCCGAGCATGCGCACGAACCGGCCGAGCTGGGCGAGGTCGGAGACCAGAGCCTCCCCGGCCCCCGGATACTGAACCTTCACCGCGACCTCGCGTCCGTCGTGCCAGACGGCACGGTGCACCTGCCCGATCGACGCGGCCGCGGAGGGCATGTCGTCGAACTCCTCGAAGAGCTCGAGCCAGTCCTCACCCATCTGTTCAGCCAGCACCTCGTGGACGGTGCTGGTCGGCATCGGGGGAGCGGCTTCCTGCAGCTTCGTGAGCGTCGCCCTGTAAGGCCCGGCTATCTCTTCGGGCAGCGCCGACTCGAAGACCGAGAGCGCCTGCCCGAACTTCATGGCACCGCCCTTGAGCTCCCCCAGCACCTTGAACAGCTGCTCCGCGGTGCGCTGCTGAAGGTCGTGGCCGACGAGTTCGGCGGACAGACCTCCGATCCGTTTGCCGAGGCCCCACGCGGAGCGTCCGGCGAACCCCAGCGGCAGCGCGGCCAGTTTGGCCGTACGGGTGACTGCCTTACGGGGAAGATCAGACATGGGCCCCTCCAACTTCCAGACGGCTCGGTCTGAGCGCACCGAGAAACGGCGGCCATCAGGCCATTGTGACCTCTTCCTCGGCATCCGCCGAGTGCGGGTGATCCGCTGTCACGGAAGCGGCACCACATGGACACTCAGGATGAGCGGAGAGCTGCTCGGTGCTGCCGATGAGATGCGGCAGGGAGAACCGCATCCGGTATCCGGAGGCGCAGGCCCCGTCGCCGTCGAGGAAGCTGAGAGCGTAGGAGGCGATGGCCCCCGCGACCACCGTCGCCAGCGCCGAGTCGCAAGCCGGGACCCCCGACCGCCGCCTCGCCGACATGCGCCACTGGCCCACCACCAGCGGCCAGCTCGGTTCCCGCTCTGCTCGTGCCCGCAGTATGCAGCCGGCGCAGGGAGAGACTCCGGGTGTGACCAACGGCCCGACGAAGCCGGTGCTTTCCACCACGCCGCCGTAGAGATGCGGCGTCCCCGCCCCGACGAATCCTTCTGCGGCGCCGGGGTCCGGAGCGTAGGCGTCGAGGCCGTCACGCGGGGCGAGCACCACGAGTCCCGGAACCGGCCGCGAGCGGGAGCGTGGCCGGGAATCCCATGGCCGCGCACGGGAGACCGCTCTGCGCGCGGCCACGTCGCGCCGCTCTCCGCAGTCGTCCGGGGAGACGGCTCCCGGCGCCGTGTCCCAGGGCTCGACATGGCCGCCGTCCACCACCGTGACCTCTCCCACGCCGGCCGCGGAAAGAGTCGACGCCACGAGGGCACCGACCCTCCCGGCTCCCCGTACCTGTACGCAGGCCGTCCTGCGTGCCACCAGCTTGCGCAGGCCGTCGCCCGGGCGCCGGTGCACGACAGACAGTGAGGCCAGATCCGGCCGGAGCCGCTCGTGCACCATGGCCGAGGCCTCGCGGTCCGCCGTTGCGTCGTCGAGCACCCCCGCCGAAGCGAGCCTGTCGACGAGCCGCTCCGTGGTGCCCTCGGGGAGCCCCAGCCGGGACGCCTCCTCACGCAGCTGCACCAGGGAGCGTGTGCCGTCCATCGACTCCATGAACACAGCCGTCGTGTTGTCCACCGGCCCGAGCAGCACAGCATGGGCGGGCGCGACGCCGTACTGCACCGTCTGCCTGTCCCGCCAGGCACGCCGCAGCGCAGGCTTGATCATCGGATGCATGCTTCTCCCCGTCCTTGTTCTGCGGTACTCGTCACTGCCTCGGACAGCATGCGATCGGCCGGGCAGGCGGCGCCGGAAGTTATCCACAGCCTTGGGAGGCAGTCATATGAAGGGACCGGGTATGGGGCGATGACCGCGAACCCGTCCGGAGGTGGGACTTCCGCTCCCATCAGCGGGTACGGTCGAGGCGTGTCCGTCGACCCGCTGAACAGCAACGGCCAGCCGGCGGTCGAAGTGCGTCGCAGCGCGCGCCGCAGGCGCACCGTCTCCGCCTACCGCGAGGGCAACCGGACAGTCGTGATGATTCCCGCCCGTATGTCGACGGACGAGGAGCGACGCTGGGTCGACCTCATGCTCGACAAGCTGGCGGCACAGGAGAGCAAGCGCATGCTGGGCGACGCCGAGCTGGCCGAACGCGCCGCGAGGCTCTCCGAGCAGTACCTGGACGGCCGGGCCAGACCGCACACCGTCCGCTGGGTGACGAATCAGAACACCCGCTGGGGGTCATGCACCCCGGCGGAGGGCAGTATCCGGCTCTCGCACCGGCTGCGCGGCATGCCCGAGTACGTGATCGACTACGTACTCCTGCACGAACTGGCCCACCTGCTGGTGCCGGGGCACGGGTCGCGCTTCTGGCAGCTGCTGGACGCCTACCCCCGCACGGAACGGGCGCGCGGCTTCCTCGAAGGCGTCGTCGCAGCCGACCGGCTGCCCCACCTCCCCGCCGCTCGCGAGGCCCGCGAGGAGTAGGAGCCCGACGGCCGTCCGGCGTCGGCGTCCTCAGCGCGCTCCGTCCCCGACGAGGGCGCGGGCGCACTCGGTGAGCCTCACCACCGACTCGTCGGCGGCCGCCGCCACTTCGTCGTAGCCGTACCAGCGCAGATCCAGCGACTCTTCGCTCACCCGCTCCAGCGCACCCGCGGGAGCGAGCGCCGCGTACTGCACGTCCAAGTGCCAGGCGCACGGCGTGAGATGACGGTCGAGCCGCAGCGGACCGCCGGGAAACAGCGTCAGCCCGTCGATCCCGGACTCCTCCTGCGCCTCGCGCAGCGCGGCACCGGCCAGCGTGGTGTCCTCAGGCTCGCAGTGGCCGCCCATCTGCAGCCACATCCGCAGCTTCCGGTGCAGCGTCAGCAGGACGCGGCCGCCCGCCGGGTCGACCACGAGCGCGCTCGCCGTGAGGTGACCGTCGGAGCACGCCTTCCACATGGCGTTCTCATGGGCCCCCAGGAAGGTGAGGTACTCGCGCCGCAGTTCCTCCTGCCCGTCGTCCGCTCCGGGGGACCACTCCGTCAATGTGCGCATCGCACTTTCGTGCAGACTCACAGCTTCTTTCCGCCGTCGCCGTCGCCCTTGTCGTCTCCGTCTTCGTCGCCGTCGGCACGGGCTTCGCCCTCGTCGCCGCTGCCGCCTCCGGTGCGGCCGCTGCCCGGGTCCTGCGCCGCGGCGTCGCCCAGCAGCGACTCGAGCTCCGAGAAATCGGCGTTCTCGCGGTGGACGAAACCGTCCGGGTCGTCCAGATCGTCAGCCGTCGGCAGCATGTCGGGGTGTGCCCACAGCCCGTCACGCCCGTCCGCGCCGCGCGCGTCCGTCAAGGACGCCCACAGCCGCGAGGCGTCACGGAGCCTGCGCGGACGCAGCTCGAGCCCGATCAGCGTGGCGAAGGTCTGCTCCGCGGGCCCACCGGACGCACGGCGGCGGCGCAGCGTCTCGCGCAGCGCGGAAGCAGAAGGCAGGTGCGGCTCGGCCGCGGCGTGCACGACTGCGTCGACCCAGCCCTCGACCAGAGCCAGAGCGGTCTCCAGGCGAGCCTTCGCGGCCCGCTGCTCCGGGGTGTCCTCCGGCTGGAACATGCCCTGCTGCAGGGCCTGCTGGAGCTCCTCCGGGTTCTGCGGATCGAACTGGCCGACGACGTCCTCGAGTTTGGTGGTGTCGACCTTGATCCCGCGGGCGTAGCCCTCCACAGCGCCGAAGAGGTGGGAGCGCAGCCACGGTACGTGCATGAAAAGCCGCTGGTGAGCGGCTTCCCGCAGCGCCAGGTACAGGCGCACCTCCTCCTGCGGCACGCCGAGCCCCTCACCGAGCGCGGACATGTTCGCGGGAAGGAGCGCGGCCTTGCCGTCCGGGCCCAGCGGAAGGCCGATGTCCGAGGAACCGACCACCTCGCCCGCCAGGACGCCCAGCGCCTGGCCGATCTGCGTACCGAACATGGCGCCGCCCATGGAACGCATCATTCCGAGGAGCGGGCCCGCCATGGCCTGCATCTCCTCGGGCAGCACGTCGCCCATTGCCGTGCCGACGCGTTCCGCGACGGGGTCGACCAGGTCCTTCCACACGGGCAGCGTGTTCTCCACCCACTCCGCGCGGCTCCAGGCCTCCGCCGTGGTCGAGCCGGACGGCAGGGACGTCACCCCGTCCAGCCACAGGTCGGCCAGACGCACCGCCTCCTCGACGACCGCGCGGTCGGCCGGGCCGACGCTGACGTCCTTGGTGCCCGTTGCCTGGCCGCCCTGGGCCGCGGCCGGACCTCCGGCCGCGACGGTCTGGCGGGCGATGTCCTTGGCCATCTCCCAGTTCACGGGGCCGCCCTCGAACGAGAGCATCTGGCCGAGCTTCTGGAAGGCCGCGCCCAGGTCACCCGGGTCCATGCCTCCCTGACCGCCACCGAGCGAACCGAACATCGCCGCCAGCGGATTGTCCGCACCGGGCCCGCCGGCACCGCCGCCGAAACCGAAGGGATTCGGAGTGCTGCCCTGGCCACTCCGGTCGCCCTGGCCGCTCCGGTCCGCGTCGTCGCCCTTCTTCTTGCCCTCGTCCCCGTCTTCGGGCTCCTCAGGAGGTACGCCGAATCCGAATGGGGTGTCACTCACGGGTTTCCTCGGCTCTGTCGTGTGGGTCTCGTGGGTCTTCGTACGGTTGTGCGGGTCTCGCGGGAAGGTGCGCCCGTGCGTCGGCGGTCTGCTCGCGGAGGCCGGTGCGTGGACTACGTTGGACTGTCTCGACTGGTCGAAGTGGGCCAATCGGGACACGGGTGAGCCTGCTCAGCCAACACAGGCTCCACCTCCAGCCTAGACACGCGTCAGGCAGGATGGAGCTTGCGCACCTCCTACCAGAAACAACCGCTGGAGACGACTGGTGAGTTCCTCCGAAGGCAACGTTCGCGCAGCGCGAACCCCGACCGTCGCCGTCACCGGTGCCGCGTCAGGAGTGGGCGCGCTGCTGACGGAGCGGCTCGCGGCATCGGAGGAGATCAAGGGCGTCGTCGCGCTGGACGAGCGCCGCGGCGAGGTCAGCGAGGCACAGTGGCACACCCTCGACGTGCGCGATCCGGCCATCGCCGACCGGCTTCGCAACGAGGCCGATCCGGTGGACGTCGTCGTGCACCTCGCCCTCGACCTGGACCTGGAGACGGACCCGACGGCCCGCACCGCTCTCAACGTCCGCGGGACGCAGACCGTGCTGACCGCGGCGGCGGCAGCGGGCGTCCCCCGTGTGATCCTCTGCACGTCGACGATGGTCTACGGAGCCCTGCCGGACAACGACGTTCCGCTCTCGGAGGACGCCGAACTGCGGGCCACCGCCGAGGCCACCGCCGTCGGGGACCTTCTGGAGATCGAACGGCTCGCACGCCGGGCGCCCCGGGCCCATCCGGGGCTCAACGTGACGGTGGTGCGCCCCTCAGTGCTCGTGGGCGCGGGCATGGACACCGCGCTGACCCGCTATTTCGAGTCGCCGCGTCTGCTGGTCGTCGCCGACTCCCGCCCCTGCTGGCAGTTCTGCCACGTCGAGGACCTGGTGAGCGCGCTGGAGTTCGCCGTCCTGGAGAAGGCCGACGGCGAGATGGCCGTCGGCTGCGACGGCTGGCTGGAACAGGAGGAGGTCGAGGAGCTCACCGGCATCCGCCGCATGGAGCTGCCCTCCGCCGTCGCGCTCGGGGCCGCCTCACGACTGCACCGGCTGGGCCTCACACCCTCCCCGGCAGGCGATCTCGCCTACACGATGCATCCCTGGGTCGTCTCCGGAGCCCGCCTGCACGACGCGGGCTGGCGACCCCGCTGGACCAACGAGGAGGTCCTCGCGGAGCTGCTGGAGGAGGTCGCGGGCCGTCACACGGTCGCCGGGCGCAGGCTCGGGCGTACGGAAGCCGCCACCGCGGCCGGCGCCGGTGCAACCGTGGCACTCCTGGGCACGGCAGCACTGGTGCGCAGGGCCCGCAAGCGCCGCGGCCTGTAGCGGCGGGCGAGGGCGGGGCAGTTCCCTCGGCGCCGGGCGTGGGGCAGCATGAGGCCATGGCGCACGAACACGAACACCCCGGTGAGCAGGCGGCCCCCGATCCGATCAGGCTGCTGGGCATCCGCGACGCACCGCTTTCCGTCGACGAGGTGTTCAGGGCCGTCGGTGACGACTCGGCGGGCGGCACCGCGCTCTTCGTGGGCACGGTGCGCGATCACGACGGCGGCGCGGACGTCACCCGTCTGGGGTACTCCTCGCATCCCACGGCGGAGGCGGAGCTGCGAAGGGTGGCGGAGAAGACCGCCGCCGACTTCCCCGTCCGCGCGCTCGCGGCGGTGCACCGGGTCGGGGAACTGGCGATCGGCGATCTGGCCGTGGTCGTGGCTGTCTCCTGCCCCCATCGCGCGGAGGCGTTCGCGGCGTGCCACCGTCTCGTCGACGACCTCAAGCGCGAGGTCCCGATCTGGAAGCACCAGACCTTCGCGGACGGTACCGAGGAGTGGGTCGGGGCCTGACCGGGCCCGGCCAGGCGTGCTGCGCCCTCGTGGAGGGCCGGTGGCCGGTGACCCGGTGACGTGGGTGAGCCTCCTGGGCGAGGTCTGCGCCCCGTCCGGTGCTCTCGGTGCCCGGCCCTGTCCGCGCCCCCGCGCGGTGCGCGTCCGTCCGGTGGTCGGGACGGCGCAGCGGCGTCACCGGGGGAGGCGACCGGGGCACCCATACGGTGCACATTCCGGTTGCGGAACCGGATCCCGGGAAAGAGCGTTGTCATGCCGGGAGTTAATCTGCTCATCGGCCGTTCTGCCCGGCAGGACTCGGTCGGACAGCGTCTTTCAAGGGGTCGGGAGGTCATCATGGCGGCACTCTCCTGGTTGCTGATTCCGATCATGGGCGCGGTCGCTGCCGGTGTGTGGGGCAGCTGGGCCAGCCGGCGCCGGTCGGGCATCCCGGATTCCGCGGGCGTCGCGGGCTACGAAAGGTTCCGCGCCGCGATGGAACGCTCACGCGTCGAGGAGGCGGGCGGAGGATTCCGTCCGGAACCTCCTGCGGAGCCCGTTGTGACGGCCGCCGGGCGGGCCGCGGATCGTTCCGCCCGGACGGCGGACTGACGGTCCCGTCCCGTACTGTCGTGCTATGCCACGACGCACCGCGACGATGCTCGCGTCCACGCTGCTCCTCATAGCGATGCTCTGTGCCGGGCTGCTGATCAAGGTGCCGTACGCGGAGATGTCGCCCGGGCCGACGGTCAACACGCTCGGCGAGCACGACGGAGAGCCGGTGCTCAGCATCAAGGACCGCAGGACTTACGAGACGTCCGGCCACCTGAACATGACGACGGTCCGCGTCACCGGCGCCGACTACCGGATGAATCTGCTGGAGGCCGTCGGCGGCTGGCTGCAGCACGACAGCGCGGTGGTTCCGCATTCGACTCTCTACCCGGAGAACAAGTCGGCCAAGGAGGTCGACCAGCAGAACGCGGAGGAGTTCAGCGCCTCGCAGGAGAGCGCGAAGGTGTCGGCGCTGAGGGAGCTGGGGATACGGGTGCCCAGCTACATCATCGTCGGGTCCGTCGTGAAGGGCGGGGCGTCGGAGGGCAAGCTGCACGCCGGTGATCTCATCCGCACCGTCGACGGCGAACCGGTCAAGGACCCCAAGGGCGTCGCGGACATCGTGACCAAGCACAAGCCGGGGGAGAAGGTCCGCTTCACGATCATCCCGGCCGCTGATGTCAAGGCGGCCCAGAAGGCAGGGAAGAAGCCCTCCCCGCGTGACGCGCGGCAGGTGGTCGTCGGCACGAAGAAGGCAGAGGACGACGGGCGCGCGATCGTGGGCATCCAGCCCGCGGCCGGTCACTCCTTCCCCTTCGACATCGACATCAAGCTCGCCGACGTCGGCGGCCCCAGCGCGGGCCTGATGTTCTCCCTGGGCATAGTCGACAAGCTGACGCGGGAGGACCTCACCGGCGGCTCGTTCGTCGCGGGCACCGGCACCATCGACGACAAGGGCAAGGTCGGAGCGATCGGCGGCATTCAGATGAAGACGGTCGCGGCACGCGCCAAGGGCGCCAAGTACTTCCTGACACCGTCCGCCAACTGTCCTTCGGCTTCCAAGGACAAACCGGACGGTCTCACTCTCGTCAGGACGGGCACCATGGACGAGGCCATGGACGCGCTGGAGAAGATCCGCAACGACGACACGGCCGCCCTCCCGCGCTGCAAGGCGGGCTGACGGCCGCTGTGTCCGCTGTGTCTGCTGTGTCCGCAAGGCTGCCCCTCCCGGGCATCGGCCCGGCGGAGCTGCCCTCCTCGGTCACTCCTCGAACGTCGCCGCCAGGGCGTCGGCCAGTCCCGGCACCAGGCCCGAGCCGGTCAGGACCTCCGTCGGGCTGTCCTTTGAGCGCAGGCGCAGAGCCGACTCGCGCGTGCCGTCCCGCAGCACTGCGACCGTGAGCCGCACCTCCTGACGTTCGGGGTGTTCGCCGACCCATTCCGCGAGCTTCTCCTCGGCCCCCTCCCGCTGGAGCTCCTCCGGCACGGCTTCCTCGGCGGCCTGCGGCAGCATCAGCCGCTCGACGGTCATCGCACAGCCCGTGACGGCCTCGGGCCAGGCGATCGTCGCCAGGAACTCATCGAGCGGAGCACCTGTGGGCAGCTCGTCCTGTTCGACGGGCGTGAGGGAGGAGGCCGCCGGGCCGCTGTCGTCGAAACCGAGCTGACCTGCGAGTTCGGGCTCTTCCGCGCGCAGTCGGGCCGTGTCGACCAGGGCGAACAGCCGGCTCGGCTGGTCCCAGCCCAGACCTGCCGCGTACTCGTCCAGTTCCAGCACCGCTCGGGTGAGCGGGTCGGAGGCGGGGGGCGTGCCGTCGGTGGGGAGGTTGTCCATGGGTATATCGTGCCCGCTTCCACCCCGGGATCGGGAACTGGGTAAAGCTTCGGTAAGTTGCATGAGTGGGCTTACGATGCTGGGCCCTTCTTGTCACAGCGATCTTCGAGGTGCGCACCTTGGCTTTTCAAATGCCGGACCGTGGGCCAGCCGGTCCTTCAGGGCCACGGATCAGAGTGGGCCGGCCTTCCCGGCGTTCCCGTACGTTGCTGATGACGGCCGGCGTGCTCGCGGTGCTCGCCATGCTCTTCGTCATGTTCGCCGGGTTCTGGACCGACTGGCTCTGGTATCGCTCGGTCCAGTACAGCTCGGTCTTCACCAAGACGCTGTGGACGAAGGTCGGCATGTTCGCCGTCTTCGGTCTGGTGATGGCCGCGGCCGTCGGGCTCAACGTCTGGATCGCGCACCGCATGCGTCCGCCGCTCAGCGCCATGTCGCTGGAGCAGCAGAGCCTCGACCGCTACCGGATGAGCATCGCCCCGTACAAGAAGTGGGTGCTGCTCGGCGTGACCGCTCTCGTCGGGCTGATCGCCGGCGCCTCGGCGGCCGGGCAGTGGCGCACGTGGCTGCTGTGGGTCAACTCCGTGCCGTTCGGCAAGACTGATCCGCAGTTCGGCAAGGACATCTCCTTCTACTCCTTCGATCTGCCCTGGTACCGCTTCCTGCTCGCCTTCGGCTTCGCCGTCGTGGTCCTGTCCCTGCTCGCCTCCGCCCTGGTGCACTACCTGTACGGCGGTCTGCGGGTGACGACCCCGGGCGCCCGCGCGACGGCGCAGGCCACGGGGCATCTGTCCGTGCTGCTGGGCTTCTTCGTGGCCCTCAAGGCCGTGGCCTACTGGCTGGACCGGTACGGGCTGGCCGTGAAGTCGGGCGACTTCAAGGCGACCGACAACTGGACGGGTCTGAAGTACGTCGACGCGAACGCATACCTGCCGGCCAAGACCATCCTCTTCTGCATCGCGATCATCTGCGCCGTGCTCTTCTTCGCGACCATCTGGCGCCGCACCTGGCAGCTGCCGGTCATCGGCTTCGGACTGATGGTCCTCTCGGCGATCCTGATCGGCGGCCTGTACCCGGCGATAGTCCAGAAGTTCCAGGTCCAGCCGAACGAGCAGGCCAAGGAGACGCCGTACATCAAGAAGAACATCAAGGCCACGCGTGAGGCCTACGACGTCGACGACTCACAGGTGAAGGACTACTCGGGCACGAGCAAGGCGGACAAGCAGCAACTGCGCGACGCCGCGGACACCACGGCGAGCACACGTCTGCTCGACCCCAATGTCGTCTCGCCGACCTTCCAGCAGAAGCAACAGGTCAGGGGCTACTACCAGTTCCCGGCAGTGCTCGACGTGGACCGCTACAAGACCAAGGACGGCAAGGAGCAGGACACCGTCGTCGGTCTGCGCGAGATCAACACCGACGGCATCCCCGAGAAGAACTGGATCAACACGCACTTCAAGTACACCCACGGCTACGGCATGGTCGCCGCCAAGGGCACCACGGTCGACAATGACGGCGCGCCGTCCTTCACCGAGAAGGATCTGCCGCCCAAGGGCGACAAGGGCAAGTACGAAGGCCGCGTCTACTACGGGGAGAAGACGAACCAGTACTCGATCGTCGGCGGTCCGCAGAAGGAGCTGGACTACGCGGACGACGAGGGCGAGAAGACGTACACGTACACGGGCAAGAGCGGGGTCAACCTCGCCAACCCGCTCAACCGCGCCGCGTACGCCGTGAACTTCAACGAGCCGCAGATTCTCTACTCCGGAGCGATCGGCGAGGGCTCCCGGGTCCTCTACAACCGGACGCCGAAGAAGCGCGTCGAGGCCGTCGCCCCGTGGCTGACGATCGACGGTGACCCCTACCCGGCCGTCGTCAACGGCCGGATCAAGTGGATCGTCGACGCCTACACGACGTCCGACAACTACCCGTACTCCTCGCGTACGACCCTCGGCGACACCACCGAGGACTCGTTGACGGACGGTCAGCGCGCCGTGGTCACCAAGGAGAACCGCGTCAACTACATCCGCAACTCCGTGAAGGCGACGGTGGACGCCTACAGCGGTGACGTCGAGATGTACCAGTGGGACAAGAAGGACCCCGTCCTGAAGACCTGGATGAAGGCCTTCCCCGGAACGGTCAAGTCGAAGAGCGAAATCGACGACGACCTGATGGACCATCTCCGGTATCCGCAGGACCTGTTCAAGGTGCAGCGGGAACTGCTGACCCGGTACCACGTCACGTCGCCCTCGCAGTTCTACAGCGGCAGTGAGCGCTGGCAGATCCCCGACGACCCGACACACAAGGGCAATGCGGTACCGCCGTACTACCTGAGTCTGAAGATGCCCGACGAGAAGAAGCAGACCTTCTCGCTCACCACGACCTTCAACCCCAACAAGCGGGAGACGCTTGGCGCCTTCATGGCCATCGACGCGGATCCGCGCAGTCCGGGGTACGGCAAGATCAAGATGCTGAGGCTGCCGTCCAACACGACGGTCTCCGGTCCTTCGCAGGTGCAGAGCAAGTTCAACTCCGATCCCGCCATCGCCGAGTCGCTCAACCTCCTCAAGCGCGGCGACTCCGAGATCGAGTACGGCAACCTGCTGACGGTGCCGCTGGAGGGCGGCCTGCTCTACGTCGAGCCGGTGTACGTGCGTGGCGCGGGCACCAACTACCCGCGCATGCGGAAGGTTCTGGTCACCTACGGCGAACGCATCGCCTTCGAGAACACCCTGGGTCAGGCCCTCGACAAGGTCTTCGACGCAAAGGGCGACCCGGACGCCTCCGAACCCGACGATCAGTCGGAGAAGCCGCCGGCGGCAGGTGACGCATCGGTGCGTGAAGCCCTGAAGAACGTCCAGGACGCGTACGACGCGGGCCAGGACGCGCTGGAGAAGGGCGACTGGAAGGCGTACGGCAAGGCGCAGCAGGACCTCGAGGACGCCATCCAGGAGGCGCAGGACGCCGAGGAGGACGCCGAAAAGGCAGCGAAGAAGGAGTAGTTGGGGCACCCGGGCGGTCACACCCGCCCGGGTGCGGAGCACTCCCCACCGTGGTGTAGAGTTGTCACACAACGGCGCGGGGTGGAGCAGCTCGGTAGCTCGCTGGGCTCATAACCCAGAGGTCGCAGGTTCAAATCCTGTCCCCGCTACTGAAGATCGCAGATGAGTGGGCCCCCTTCTGACACAGAAGGGGGCCCACTCGCGTAGTGATGACCGGATCCGTTGGCCGAAGGAAGCCGCGCGCCCCGTGGGGCAGAGACGGTCACCCGCGGGCATGCAGGGCTCAGGGGAACGTGACTTCGTCCCGGCACACCTCGACCGGGGTCTGCACGAGCAGCCGGCGAGGGCGTCCCGCCGGCAAGAAGACCCAGGACCCGGAGAACCCGACGCGTCCGCAGTGAGTCCGGCTGTCGCTGTGCACGTCGGGCAGCCGCCGGCGGTTCGCCTCGGGCTCCCGGCTCGTGCCGGAAGTCCGGGGTCGAAGCGATGTCGGCGAGGACCTGACGCCGAGGTCGCAGAAGAACGAGAACGGGTGGCCGGTGGCGGGTCCGGATTCTCAAGGATCCGGCCCCTTCGCACGCGTCAACGCAGGACAACTCAACTCCCTTTCGTGGCAGACGGTTTGAGGTGTCTCTCTGTCGGGAAGTCGACAAACCTCTGAATTGACCTCACCCGGTGGTGGTATTCCAGGTGTACGTGGGTTGCGGGTGGTGCGAACATGGGGTTCATGGGGGACAAGGTGAGACTGGAGGCTCCGCCGGGTACCGGTACGGCTCCGGCGGGAGTTGACAGCGGGGCGGGAGAAGTCGAGGACATCGGT
Organism: Streptomyces sp. WMMB 322; assembly: GCF_900090145.1. Taxonomy (GTDB): domain Bacteria; phylum Actinomycetota; class Actinomycetes; order Streptomycetales; family Streptomycetaceae; genus Streptomyces. The sequence goes on along the minus strand of NZ_FMHI01000006.1, from coordinate 227,698 downwards.
GAGCTGAGCGTGCTCGGGGCGCGGCTGCTGCGCAGCGGCGATCTCGACGGTGCGGAGGCGCCGCTGCGGGCGGCCACCGCGGCGGGGGACCGTGCGGCCGCCAACAACCTGGGGGTTCTGCTTCACCAGCGAGGCAGCGCCGACGAGGCCGCCGGCTGGTGGCGGGTTGCCGCCGTCGCCGGGTCGGCCGCCGCCGCCCACTCCCTCGGCAGGCACCACCGCGAGCGGGGGGACGAGGCCGCGGCGCACTACTGGCTTCTCCATGCCGCCGAGTGCGGCCACGCGCTGGGCGCGTACGCCCTGGCGGATCTGCTCGACCACCATGGTGATGAGGGCGCGGAAGCCTGGTTCCGCGCCGCCGCCGAACAGGGCCACCGCGAGGCTGCGTACCGGCTCGCGCAGATCATCGGCAAGCGCGCGGCCGACGTCACCGGTGACGACGAGGCGGCGGAGACCGTCGAGCGCGAGGCCGAGCAGTGGTACAGGCAGGCGGCCGCGCGCGGTCACCGCCGCGCCGCGCTCCGGCTCGGCGCCATCCTTGAGCGCCGCGGCGAACTGAAGGAGGCGGGCCGCTGGTACCTCACGTCCGCGAAGGAGGGCGAGCCGCGCGCCGCGTGTGCGCTGGGCTTCCTGCTGCGGGACGCGGGCGACGAGGAGAGCGCGGCCGTCTGGTGGCGCCGTGCCGCCGAGGAAGGCGACGGCAACGCGGCGAACGCGCTGGGTGCTCTTCACGCCGACCGCGGTGAGAGGCAGGCCGCGGAGCGCTGGTACCGCGTGGCACTCGACGCGGGCTGCGACAACGGAGCGTTCAACCTCGGACTGCTCTGCGCGGCGCAGGGGCGCACGGCTCAGGCCGAGCAGTGGTACCGGCGTGCCGCGTACGCCGGGCACCGCGAGGCGGCCAACGCTCTCGCCGTGCTTCTGCTGCAGCGTGGCGACGCCGACGGCGCCGAGCCCTGGTTCTCCAAGGCGGCGGAGGCGGGGAGCGTCGACGCCGCGTTCAATCTGGGCATCCTGCACGTCGGCCGGGGTGATCACCGTACGGCCCGCGTCTGGTACGCGCAGGCCGCGGCGGCCGGGCATGCGGAGGCCGCGCTGCAGGTCGGGATCGCGTTGCTGAGGGAGGGAGACGAGCAGGGAGCGGAGCGCCAGCTGCGCTGCGCCGCGGGCGCCGGCAATGTGGAGGGCGCCTTCCGGCTCGCAGTGCTCCTGGAGCGCCGCAGCCCGCGGGAGGCCGATTCGACGGGTGCGACCGCACATGTGAGCAGCCGTGACGAGCACGAGGAGTGGTACGAGCGTGCGGCCGAGCAGGGTCACCGGCGTGCACAGGTGCGGCTTGGTATGTGCCTGGCGGCGCGGGGCGAGATCGTCGACGCCGCGCGCTGGTACCGGGCCGCGGCGCAGGCCGGCAGCCCCAACGGGGCGTTCAACCTGGGGCTGTTGCTGGCCCGGGAGGGCAGCGAGCCGGAGGCGGCGCTGTGGTGGACCCGTGCCGCCGAGGCGGGGCACGGGCGCGCGGCGCTTCGCCTCGCGCTGCTGAGCGCACGCCGGGGCGAGCTCGAGACGGGGCAGCACTGGTGCGCGCGTGCGGTCGAGCTGGGCCCGTCCGAGGTGGCCGCGCGTGCGGCCAAGCTGTACGACGCCCTCCACTCGGAGCTCACGGCCTGACGCTTCGCCCCGGCCGGACCGGCCGGGGCGAAGCCTGTGTGGGCCGACGACGCCTGTGCGGTCGGACCGGCCCGGACGCGATCCCGTGCCGGCCCGGCCTCACTGCACGGAAGCGATTTGCGCTGGTCGTCGGCGCAGGGTTAGAGTTGCGGCACAACGGCGCGGGGTGGAGCAGCTCGGTAGCTCGCTGGGCTCATAACCCAGAGGTCGCAGGTTCAAATCCTGTCCCCGCTACTGAAAGTCGAAGGGCCCGGATCCTCAGGGATCCGGGCCCTTCGCATGTCTCGTCACGTGCGTGTGGCGGGGAGCTGCCGTCTGCCCGGATCAAGCCGGGCGGGACGTCGGTGTCAGCCGGCGGTGCACTGGGGGCAGGTGCCCCGGTAGGTGATGGTGGCGTCCGAGACCGTGAACCCGTAGCGCTCGCTCTCGGGAAGACCGGCCAGCGGGTCGCCGGAGGGGTGCACATCACGGATCGTGCCGCACTTCGAGCAGACCAAGTGCTGATGTGAATGGCGGGCGTTGGGGTCGTACCGCTTCGCGCGGCCGTCAGTGCTGACCTCGATCACCTCGCCGATGGAGACAAGTTCGCTCAGCGTGTTGTAGACGGTGGCCCGCGCGATCTCCGGCAGGCGAACGGCAGCGCGGGCGTGCACCTCGTCCGCCGTGAAGTGCACGTGGTCGCCGTCCAGCACCTCGGCCACGACTCTCCGCTGCGCGGTGAGCCGCCAGCCCCGGTCGCGGAGTCGCTCCAGCAGGTCGCTCATACGCCAACCCTAGCAGTGCGGGGGTCCGGGAAAAGAACGCGTACGGACTTCGTCAAGTTCTTGACTTAGACAAAGTCCAATGTAGGATCGGCTCAAGCTGCCCGGTCGTGACGGGTGGCCTCTCGCAGGCTCCGCGCGAAGAGGTCTTCCGGCGGGCGATCGAGAACTTCCGCCAGGCGGACGAGGATTGCGGCAAGCGGCCAGAGGCCGCGGTACAGGCCCTGCGCGGCTGATCCGGCAGCTTGCCGTAAGAACCCGGAGGGACCGTGCCGTCGCACGGTCCCTCCGGTGTTGCTCGCCGTGTGCAGGAGGCCCGCGCCGCCGCGCCGGTGTGAGCCGCGCGAGCGCCCGGCTCACACCCCGACGGCCCCCACGGCCTCGGCTCTGCCGGTCCAGCAGCGCACGATGTCCCGTACGGACACGATGCCGACGGGCTCCTGTTCGTGCAGCACGATCAGGTGGCGGAACCCGCCGTGGGTCATGGCTTCAGAGGCCTGCTCCAGAGTCCACTCCTCCGCGGCGAAGACGACGTCGGTCGTGGTGTGGGACTGTGCCGTCTCCTGGTCGGGGTCCTGGCCCGCGCCGAGGGAGTTGAGGATGTCGCGCTCGGTCAGGATGCCGAGCCCGCTGGTGTCGGGGTCGAAGACCACGGCTGCGCCGACCCGCCTGGCCGACATCAGGGCGGCGGCCTGGCGGAGTGTGTGGGCGGGGCCGATGGTCAGAACAACCGTGGTCATGGCGTCTCGGACGAGGGTGGGCATGTGCGTGGTCCACCTCCTTGGAGAAACCTCTCCCATTCGAGAAGAGATTCACAAGGTCACAATCTTTCGGAGTCTTATGTTCACACGGCTCCGGGACCACAACAAGGGCGCGTCCCCGACAGGCGGCCCGCCGGCTCACGCGCGCCCGGGGTGGTGCCGCGTACCTGCTACGCGGTCAGATACGTGAGCACTTCCTCGTGCAGCAGACCGTTGGTGGCGAGGGCGTTCCCGCTGTGCGGGCCGTGCCTGCCGTCGAGGCCTGTGAACGTGCCGCCTGCCTCCTGAACGATGATCGTGGGGGCGGCCATGTCCCAGAGCGACAGCTCGGGTTCGGCGCACGCGTCCACCGAACCCTCGGCGACCATCATGTACGGCCAGAAGTCCCCGTAACCCCGCGTACGCCAGCAGTCGCGGGTCAGTTCCAGGAAGCCCGGGAACATGCCGCGTTCCTCCCAGCCGTGCAGGGACGAGTACGCGAAGGAGGCGTCCCGCACGGACTCGACCCGGGAGACCTGGAGACGCGTGGCCTGCGACAGGCTCCGCCCGGTGTAGGCGCCGCCCCCCTTCGCCGCCCACCAGCGCCGGTTCAGCGCGGGCGCCGAGACCAGGCCCACCACCGGCTGGTCGCCTCCCTCGCCCAGCTCGGTCAGGGCGATCAGCGTCGCCCACACGGGAACCCCGCGGACGTAGTTCTTCGTCCCGTCGATCGGGTCGATGATCCAGCGCCGGGAACCGTGCCCCTCCGTGCCGAACTCCTCGCCGAGCACCGCGTCGCGCGGGCGGGTGCGCTTGAGCGAAGTACGGATCAGCTCCTCGGCAGCCTTGTCGGCCTCGCTCACCGGCGTCAGGTCCGGCTTCGTCTCGACCTTCAGATCGAGAGCCTTGAACCGCTCCATCGTCGCGGCGTCGGCGGCGTCGGCCAGCACATGGGCGAGACGCAGATCATCGTGGTAACCCGGCATGTGTGAACAGTATCGACCAGCCCGGTGGCCAGCCACAGGGCAGTGCCGGGGGAAGCCATGCGAGTGCCTCCGTTCGCGCTGAGGGGTGGCGCCGGGGGGCACCACGGGGGCCACGGACGGCAAGCCGTGGACCGGCGTCGTCGACGGGGTCTTTGCCCGCTGTCTTGACAGGAGTTGGCGGCGCGTCAATTCTGTCCCGCACCCCAGCCGCCGGGTTCGGAGGCACGATGCCTACTGCACGCGAGACCTTGCTGGAAGCCGCACACAGGGCCGTCGGCACACAGCCGTGGACAGGAGTGCGGATGGTGGACGTCGCCACCGCCGCCGGTGTGTCCCGGCAGACGCTCTACAACGAGTTCGGCACGAAGGAGGGCCTCGGTGCCGCCCTGGTGAAACGGCTGGTCGACGGCTTCGTCGAGGGAGCGGTACGTGCGGCTGCCGAGGGCTCCCGCGGCGGAGCCGACCCGGTGGCCTCCTTCGCGGCGGCGGCGGCCTGGATGCTGCGGACAGCCCGTGACGAACCCATCGTCCGCGCGGCACTCACCGGATGCTGGGGCACGCCGATGCCGCTGCCCGCGGCCGGGGACGCCGGAGCGGCCGGCACCGCCGGGGATGCGTCCGCCGTACGTCCCGGGGAACCGGGGGCGCTGGCCGCCACGCTGTGCGAGCGCATGATCGACGGGCTCTCGCCGAACGGCTCCTCCGGCCGGCTGGGCCTGGCGTGCGAGGCGGGGGTGCGGATCACGCTGTCGTTCGTCGTGGCCCCGCCCTCGGAGCGGCGGGACGAGGAGGCGGTGAGTCAGATCCGCGAGGTGGTGCGGGCGCTGCTGTCGCAGCCGCGCTGACCCTGCGGCGCCGCGGCCCGCGGGTGGCGCCCCGCCCCGCTTGACCCCGGTTCCGGGAATCCCGCCGCGACGACCGGCTGCCGCGCCGCCGTGTGGAATGCCTCCGGGCGTGCGTGTCCGCGTGCCTGGCGTGCTCCCGGGCTGTGGGCGGCAGGGCTTCCGGGCGGCGTGATGATGCCCGTGCCCGCCCGTTTGTGCAGGTCAGTCGCCTTCGCGCAGTTCCCGCGTCTCCAGCAGCCGGCGCAGCGAGTGAAGCCGCTGCGGGTCGGCGTGGCCTTCTGCGACCCACTGGTCGAGTGCGCAGTCCGGCTCGTCGTGGCTGCATGCGCGCGGGCATCCGGCGGTTCCCGGTTCCAGGTCGGGGAAGGCGCCGATGACCCGCGACGGGTCGACGTGGTGGAGTCCGAAGGAGCGCACGCCCGGGGTGTCGATCACCCAGCTCCCCTCTTCGCGGAGCGGCAGGGCCAGCGCCGACGTCGTCGTGTGCCGGCCGCGCCCCGTCACCGCGTTGACGTGGCCGGTCGTGCGCTGGCGGTCCTCGGGGACGAGGGCGTTCACCAGGGTCGTCTTGCCGACGCCGCTGTGCCCGACGAACACGGTGACCCGCCCGTAGAGCGACTCCCGTACCCGTTCCGCCGCCTCTCCGTCGGCCAGTTCGGTGCGGCTGGTCACCACGTGCGGCACCCCGAGGGGCGTGTATTTCTCCAACAGCGGTCCGGCCGGGGCGAGATCGGACTTCGTCAGTACGAGCAGCGGATCCAGGCCGGCGTCGTAGGCGGCGACCAGACAGCGGTCGATCAGACGCGGACGCGGCTCCGGGTCGGCGAGCGCGGTGACGATGGCCAGCTGGTCGGCGTTGGCGACGACGACACGTTCGTACGGGTCGTTGTCGTCGGCGGTGCGCCGCAGCACAGACGTGCGCTTCTCGACGCGGACGATGCGGGCGAGGGTGTCCTTGGCCCCGGACAGGTCGCCGACGAGGGCCACCTCGTCCCCGACGACCACGCCCTTGCGGCCGAGTTCGCGCGCCTTCATCGCGGTGATGATGCGGCCGTCGACGAGGCAGGTGAACCGGCCCCTGTCGACGGTGAGCACCATGCCCGCCGCCGCGTCCTCGTGCTTGGGGCGGGTGTGGGTGCGCGGACGGCTGCCCTTGCGGCTGGGACGTACGCGGACGTCGTCCTCGTCGGTGTGCTTGCCGTAGCGGCGCATCGCCGGGCCCGCCCTCAGGCGCTCTCTTCGACGCGTGTGCCGCCGCTCGCGGCGTTCCCGCCGTCCGTGCCGAGCATCTTTGCCCACATGCCGTCGAAGCCGGGGAGGGTCTTGCCCGTCGTGGCGATGTTCTCGACCTTCACGCCCTCGGTCACCAGGCCCAGAAGGGCACCGGCGGTGGCCAGGCGGTGGTCGTCGTAGGTGTGGAAGACGCCGCCGTGCAGCGGACGCGGGCGGATGCGCAGGGAGTCCTCGGTCTCGGTGACGTCGCCGCCGAGGCCGTTGATCTCCCTGGTGAGGGCCGCCAGGCGGTCCGTCTCGTGCAGCCGCAGGTGGCCGACGCCGCGCAGCACCGACTCGGACCCGGCGAGGGCGGCCACCGCCGCGATGCCGGGCGTCAGTTCGCCGACGTCGCTCAGGTCGACGTCGATGCCGTGGATGCGGCCGCTTCCGGTGAAGGTCAGCCCGCGCTCGTCCAGCACGCACGATCCGCCCATCTCCGTGAAGATGCGGCGCAGTGCGTCCCCGGGCTGAGTGGTGTGCTCCGGCCAGTCGGGGACGGTGACGCGGCCCCCCGTGATCAGCGCGGCAGCGAGGAAGGGCTGCGCGTTGGACAGGTCGGGCTCGACGACCAGGTCCCGGCCGAGGAGGGCGCCGGGCGTGACCCGCCAGACGTCGGGCTCGCCGCCGTCCTCCGGCGCGTCGACCTGCGCGCCGGCCTTGCGGAGCATGTCGATCGTCATGCGGATATGGGGTGCCGAGGGAACCGCGGCACCGACGTGACGCACTTCGACACCCTGGTTGAAGCGCGGCCCGGACAGCAGCAGCGCGCTCACGAACTGGCTGGAGGCCGACGCGTCGATCTGCACGGCCCCGCCGGCGAGAGAGCCTGTGCCGTGCACCGTCATCGGCAGGCGTCCCCTGCCGTCGTCGTCGATGCGGGCGCCCAGGACCCGCAGCGCGTCGATGACGCCGTGGAGCGGACGTTCGTACGAGCGGGGGTCGCCGTCGAAGCGCACCGGGCCGTCCGCCAGGGCGGCCAGAGGCGGCAGGAACCGCATCACCGTGCCCGCGTTGCCGACGTCGACGGTGGCCGGGCCGCGCAGCGCCGCCGGGATCACGCGCCAGAACTCACCGGTGCCGTCCGGGCCGACGCCCTCTTCGACGTGCACGCCGAGTGCGCGCACGGCCTCCGCCATCAGCAGGGTGTCCCGCGAGCGCAGCGGGCGGCGCAGCAGCCCGGTGTCGGCGGCCAGGGCGGCGAGCACGAGACCGCGGTTGGTGACCGACTTCGAACCGGGCACGGCGACGGTCGCGTCGACGGGTCCTTGCGCGAACGGCGCGGGCCACAGGGCGGCGGAGACGGTCTGCTCGGTCATGGAACTCACCTTAGTCGTTCGCCCCGGTGCACCGATCTCGGCGAATTACGCACGGAACCCCTCGTGTGCGACTCCGCCGAAGCCTTCGCGGTGGCTCACAGGCTCAGCAGCCAGCGTCCGCCGCCGATCAGTGAGGTCAGCGAGACCACGTGGAAGAGGAGCAGCCAGGCCGCGGCGGGCAGGTGGCTGAGGCGGGCGAGCTGGTCCGCGTCCGAGTCGGGCGCGCCTCCCCGCCGGCGCTTGCCCTGGAGTTCGAAGACCGGCCGTACGCCTCCGAGCAGCAGGAACCAGACCACGACGTAGGCGAACCCCGCCTGCACCTGTGGCTCCGTCAGCCATGAGACGAGGACGAAGGCGCCGCCGGTGAGGAGCACGGTCAGGACACCGTAGGCATTGCGGATCATCGTGAGCATCGCCACCAGCAGGGCGGTGGCGCTCCACAGGAGCAGCGTTATGTGGTTCGCGGCCAGCAGCCAGGCACCGCCGAGGCCGAGCAGGGAGGGTGCGGTGTAGCCGGCGGCCGCGGTGAGGACCATGCCGATGCCGGTCGGCTTGCCGCGGGAGAGGGTGAGGCCCGAGGTGTCGGAGTGCAGACGGATTCCCTCCAGCCGGCGCCCCGACACCAGGGCTATGAGCCCGTGGCCGCCCTCGTGAGCGATGGTGACCGCGTTCCGTGACAATCGCCACACGCTGTGCGGCACGACGGCGGCGAGGGCTATGGCGGCGGTGGTGAGGACCAGCCACTGGTCGGGGTCGGGTTGTGTGCCGAAGACCCGGTCCCAGAGACCGGCGATGCTCGTGGTGTCCATTCTGTCCTTTGTCCTCCCGGCGCGGCACGAACTGCCCCGCACACCTTCTTCTCCGGCGGAGCGCGCTTCTCCGTGAACGCGGGGCGCTCCTCATCAGTGCCGTGGCAGTGTGGCACTCATGTGCGGAAGGTATGCAGCAAGCCGGAGACCCGAGGACCTTGTCGCGCTCTTCGGCGTGGAGATGTGGGAGCCCAGCGAGACCCTGGCGCCCGACTGGAACGTCGCCCCCACGAAACGGGTGCACGCGATCCTGGACCGCCCGTTGAAGGGAGCGCACGACCCGCGCCCCGTACGGCAGTTGCGGACGCTGACGTGGGGCCTCGTACCCGGGTGGGCCCAGTCGCCGGACATGGGCGCGAAGATGATCAACGCCAGGGCGGAGACGGTGCACGAGAAGCCGGCGTACCGGCGGCCCTTCGCCGCCCGCAGGTGCCTCCTGCCGGCCGACGGATATTTCGAATGGGCGACGGCCAAGGGCGAGCTCCAGCTGGAGCAGGACGGGAGGCGGAAACGGCCGCGGAAGCAGCCGTACTTCGTGACCCCCGCCGACGGCTCCGTCATGGCGATGGCCGGGCTGTACGAGTTCTGGCGCGACAGCACACTGCCCGACGACCACCCGAGGGCGTGGTGGACCACCTGCACCGTGGTCACGACGGAGGCGGAAACGGCGCCGCTGGCGGAACCGGCCGGCGAGGACGGCCCCGAATCGCTGGCGGAGATCCACCCGCGGATGCCGCTGATGCTGCTCCCGGAGCGCTGGAACGCATGGCTCGACCCGGCTCGCCGGCCGCAGGAGGAGCTGCGGGCGCTGCTGGAGCCCCCGCCGCCGGGGATGATGCGCGCGTATCCGGTCTCCACCGAGGTGAGCAACGTACGCAACAACAGCGCGGAACTCGTCAGGGAGCTGACCGGCCCCGAGGTCGGCACGCTGTTCTGACGCGCGGCCGCAGGGCGCCGGCCACGGCGTGCGGCACGGCCACGGGTGATTGCCTGACACGACCGGAGCTCCTTTTGCCGCCCTCGACCACGGGCAGGGGAGCCGCGTAACCGCCGGCCCGGCCGGCTGCGGGGACGACAGGGGGACGGGGACGACCGAGGTACGGGGCAGAACGGGGCAGGATGGTTTTCCATGACCGAGAAAGCCGCAGGCGCCCGACACGGCGCGCACAACGACCGTGCCGGGGGCAAGGGGAAGGCAGCCGAAGGTTCCCGTACCGCCGCCCGGACCGTCCCCACCACCGCGGGAGACGCCCGCATCACCTGGCACGCCGCACGTGAGGCGCGTGCCGTCCTCGCCCTCGGCCACGGCGCGGGCGGCGGGATCGAGGCGCGGGACCTGAGGGCGCTCGCCGACGCCCTCCCTCCGCGGGGCGTGACCGTCGCGCTCGTCGAACAGCCGTGGCGCGTGGCCGGGAAGAAAGTCGCGCCCGCACCCAAGACCCTCGATGCCGCATGGAGGGACCTGTGGCCGCATCTGTGCTCGCCGGACCTGCCCGTCGTGGCGGGCGGGCGCAGCGCAGGTGCGCGCGTGGCATGCCGTACGGGCAGGGAACTCGGAGCGGCGGCCGTGCTCGCGCTGTCCTTTCCGCTGCATCCCCCGGGGAAACCGGAGAAGTCCCGGGTCGAGGAGCTGACCGGGGCGGGAGTGCCGGTGCTCGTGGTGCAGGGCGGGCGCGACCCGTTCGGCCGCCCCGCGGAGTTCCCCGAGGACACACGCATCGTGGAGGTGCCCCACGGTGACCACGGCCTCTCCGTGCCCAAGAGCGCCGGAACCGGTGAGGAGGAGGCGATGACCCTGCTCACGGACGCTGTCGCCGACTGGCTCCACGGGCTTTCCCTGTCTTCTTCCGGCGGCCGGGGATGACTACGGGGCGCGGGAATGAACACCCGGGGCGGATGCGTTCACAGCAGAGTCGAATGACCGAGACCAAGGGAGCCGTCAGCATGGGTTCTGTCGCTTGCCCGCAGCGTCCGAAGGCCGCCGACCTGGACTGGGCCACGGTCGCGCTCGCCGGCGGGACGGTGACCGGGGCGGCGCGCGGAGCGGAACGTCGTCTATTCTCCGATTCGGGCGGGTCCGCCATCGGGCTTGCCGTGGCACCGGAGGAGGTGGGTCCGGTCACCGGGACCGAAGACGGCGAAAACGCCGGACAGGAGACCGAGGCGGAGCGCAGCGCCCGCTTCGAGCGGGACGCGCTGAACTACCTCGACCAGATGTACTCGGCCGGCCTGCGCATGACGCGGAACCCGGCCGATGCCGAGGATCTCGTGCAGGAGACGTACGCGAAGGCGTACGCCTCCTTCCACCAGTTCCGTGAAGGCACCAACCTCAAGGCGTGGTTGTACCGGATCCTCACCAACACCTTCATCAACTCCTACCGGAAGAAGCAGCGCGAGCCTCAGCGCAGCGCGGCGGAGGACATCGAGGACTGGCAGCTCGCGCGCGCCGAGTCGCACATGTCGACGGGGCTGCGCTCCGCCGAGGCGCAGGCCCTCGACCACCTGCCGGACTCGGATGTGAAGGAGGCCCTCCAGGCGATCCCGGAGGAGTTCCGTATCGCCGTGTACCTGGCGGACGTCGAGGGGTTCGCCTACAAGGAGATCGCCGACATCATGGGGACGCCGATCGGGACGGTCATGTCCCGGCTGCACCGTGGCCGGCGTCAACTGCGGGACATGCTCGAGGACTACGCGCGTGACCGGGGTCTTGCTCCTGCGGGAGCCGCGCAATCGCACAACGGGAAAGGTTCGGGCTCATGAGCTGCGGAGAACCGCACGAGACGGACTGTTCCGAGGTGCTCGACCACCTCTATGAGTACCTCGACCGGGAAATGCCGGACAGCGACTGCGTGAAGTTCAAGGAGCACTTCGACGAGTGCTCTCCGTGCCTGGAGAAGTACGGCCTCGAGCAGGAGGTCAAGAAGCTCGTCAAGCGCTGCTGCGGCAAGGACGAGGTGCCGTCGGACCTTCGCTCGAAGGTGATGGGGCGGATCCAGCTGATCCGTGCGGCCGAGGCGGCGGGCGCCGAAGCACCGGGCGTCGAAGCACCAGCGGCGGCAGCCGAACCGGAGCCCGAGGGGGACACCTCGGACACGTCTGCGGCGCAGCCGCAGAGCGCCTCGGGGCGCAAGAAGTACGCCTGAGGGCCTGACATGTTGATGCCTGACACTGGCACTGCCTGGCACTGCCTGGCACCGCCTGACATTGCTGGCACGACCCTGACGCGGCGCAGGTGTGGGCGTGGACGAACGCCGCGCCGGCAGCCCTGAGGTGGCGTATACGTAGGGCAGCAGGGAGCGTTCTGCCCCGTGGACCGGCTTCTTCTCACTCAAAGGTGTGAGAACTCGGCGTCCCCTGCGGAGGATTGAGCGGGATCAGCCCCGCTGCCACCACAGCCGTCCTATTCTCCCCTTCCACCGTGGTACGGGGAGGAGTTTCCGATGCGTGCAGGGCGAGTCGGCCTGCCGTGGGCGGCACGCGGGCTCATCGTGTGCGCCGCGTCGGTCGCCCTGTGGTGCGCGGCCCCCGCCCTCCTGGACCTGTCCGGTGTCGAGTGGGGCGTCCTGGTGCCGCTCGCCGCCCTCTACGCGATCTGTGAACTCCTGCCGCGATGCCCGCTGGTGGGCCACAGGATCCCCGGGAACATGGGTGCCTTCTTCCCCGTCCTCCTGACCGGTGCCTTCCTGCTGCCGCCCGCCGCCGCGGCGCTCGTACCGCTGCCGGGGGCGCTGGCCGGGCGCGTCGAACCGCGGCACGCTGCCGCGCGGCGCGGCTGGCACGCCGCTCAACTGGCCCTTGCCGCCTGGGCGTCGGCGCATGTGTGCGCGCTGTTCGACTGCGGCTTGTCCGGCCTCGCGCAGGAGAGCCCCTCCGGCCCGGGGCCCGCGTCGCTGCCGGGGTTTCCGGCGTTTCCGGCTGCTGCCGTTGCCGCGGGTCTCACGTTCTGCGCGGTGGTCACCCTGCTCGACGGCGCCGTCCTCGTCGCCGCCGAGAGGTGTGCGCCGCGGGCGGCCTGGCGCGGGCAGTTCCAGCGCGCGGTTCCGCCCCAGCTGCTGCACGGGTTCGTGGGGCTGATGATGGCCGTGCTGTGGCGCAGTCCGTACGGGCCGGCCGCGGCGTTCTTCGTGCTGTTGCCGATGTACATCTGCTGCTGGGCGTTCGCGCAGTACCACCGTGAGCGCGGTGCTCACCAGTCGACGATCCGTGCGCTGGTGCAGGCGGTCGACATCAAGGACCGCTACACGCGCGGCCACAGCGAACGAGTCGGCCGTGCGTCCGCCCTGATAGCCCGTGAGCTCGGCATGGACGAGGAGCGGACCGAGGCGCTCCGCTTTGCCGGCATCCTCCACGACGTGGGCAAACTCGGCGTTCCCACACGGCTGTTGCGCAAGGAAGGTCCGCTCACGCCCGAGGAGCGCCGCGTCATCGAGCTGCACCCCGAGTACGGGCACGAGATGGTCCGCGGCATCGGCTTCCTCGAGGAGGCGCGCGCGGCGATCCTGCACCACCACGAGCGGCTGGACGGCAGCGGTTATCCGTACGGCCTCGCCGGCGCCGAGATCCCCGAGTTCGCGCGGGTCGTCGCCGTGGCCGACGCCTTCGACGCGATGACGTCCACGCGCAGCTACCGCCGGGCGCGGCCGGTCGGCAGCGCGGTCGCCGAGCTGAAACGTTGCGCGGGCACGCAGTTCGACCCGCGGATGGTGCGGGCACTGGCCGGCGCTCTGGACCGGCAGGGTTGGTCGCCCGCCGTCACGGCGGACCGTACGGGCGGAAACGTGCCCGTGGCGCGGAACCCGGCGGAACCGGCCGAGCGCGCGGAGCCCGTTGAACGCGCCGAGCGTGTCGAGCCCGTCGAACCCTTCGCGGAGCCCGTCGAGCCCCTTGAACCCGGCGAGTCCGCCGAGCGCGGCGAATCCGCCCCGCGGGCGGACGGCGCTCCCCGGGCCGAAGGGGCCAACGCGGGGCGGCCGCCGGCATGAGGATCGCCGTCGCCCTGTGCCGCGGCGCGGCCGTCGCACTCAGCTGCGCCGCGCTCGGTGTCACGCTGTGGCGGGGGCTCGAAGAGCCTTGGGTGGCGCTCGCGTTCGCCGCTGTCGTGGCAGTGGGTGAATCGGCGCGGGTGCGGCTGCCCGGCCGCGACCACGAAGGACGCGCCCCCACCAGCGCACCGCTGGGCGCCGCGGGAGCCCTGGGTTACGCCCTGCTGGGGGATGTCGGGGGCGAGGGCACCACACACGGCGTCCTTCAGGTCGTGGCCGTGGTGATCGTCGCCGCCCTGGCCGGCCATGCGCCCCGCGCGCTGAGAGGCCCGTCCCTCGAAGTCGACCACGCGCTGCGGGGAGTGCTCGCCGTCGGCTTCGCCGCCACCTGCTTCCAACCCCTGTACAACTCCGGCGCGTTGGCGCAGTGGGTGGGACGCGGGCCGAACTACGCGCTCTTGCTGCTCGCCATCACACTGCTGACGGGGCTCTGCGATGCCGTCCTGGCGGCCGTGTTCGCCGCAGCGGGTGCCCGCAGGCCCGTCGGGCCGCTGCTCCGCGACCAGCTGCGCGCCCGTGTCGGCATAGCCGCGGCCATCGGGGCGACGGGGGCGGTGATCGCGCTCGCCGTCGGCGCCGCAGGCCTGTGGGCGCTGCCCGTCTTCTGCCTGCCGCTGCTGCTCACGCAGTTCTCGTTCGGCAGGTACGCGTCCGTACGCGCGACGTACCGGCAGACCATCGCCTCCCTCGCACGCTCCACCGAGGTGGCGGGCTACACACCGCCCGGGCATGCGCGCAGGGTCGCCGAGCTCAGCCTGGCCGTGGGGCGCGAGCTGGGACTGACCGAGCCGGACCTCACCGTGCTGGAGTACGCGGCGCTCATGCACGACATCGGCCAGCTCTCCCTCGTCGACCCGGTCGCCTCGGGCGCCACGGAAGGGCTCGAACCGGAGTTGCAGCGCCGCATCGCCCTGCTGGGCGGCGCGGTGGTGCGTCAGACGGGGGTGGCCTCCGACGTCGCCGTGGTGGTCGAACGGCAGGCCAGTCCTTTCCGTGAGCAGCCGCTCACAGCACGTATCGTCCGCGCGGTCAACGCTTACGAGGACATGGTCGCCGGGAAGGCTTCTATCGAACGGTCGTTGCGAGCCCTCGAGAAGCTGCGGCTCGGGTGCGCACACGACTACGAACCACGCGTCGTGGAGGCGCTGTCACGCGTGGTGTCGCGAGGTGTCACGAGTTGACGCCCGGGTAGTGAGCAGGCCGCCCGACGGGCATGGTTGGATGCGGGAGGGGAACTCCGGAGAGCGCATACACCGTGCTCACATCGAGTGCGGGGAGCTGGGAAGAAGGACGCCGAAAGCAGGAGCGAGCGCGAGCAGCAGCCGGTCTACAGGCGGGAATCAGGCGGGAACATCGTGAGGATCTTCGGCAGGGTGAGACATCGTCCCTCCGCCTCGTGGCGGCAGGCGACGGACCGTGCCTTCACACTCATCGGCGACGGTCGCTACGAGGACGCGGGAGCACTGCTCACGCAGGCCGCCGACCTCGAGCCGTGGCTGTCGGAGTCGTGGTTCAACCTCGCACTGCTGCACAAGTTCCGGCACGACTGGGAGCAGGCCCGCACCGCGGGGCTGCGTGCCGTCGCACTGCTGGAACGCCAGACGGGCGCTCCCGACTGGTGGAACGTCGGCATCGCCGCCACCGCTCTGCAGGACTGGCCCCTGGCCCGGCGTGCCTGGCAGGCATACGGGCTGCGCGTGCCCGGGCAGTCACAGTCCGCGGCGGTCGCCGAACCGACCGGGATGCAACTGGGCAGCGCGGCCGTGCGGCTCTCGCCCGAGGGTGAGGCCGAGGTCGTATGGGGACGCCGCATCGACCCGGCCCGCGTCGAGATCCAGAGCATTCCGCTGCCGTCCTCCGGGCGGCGCTGGGGCGAGGTGGTGCTCCACGACGGGGTGCCGCACGGCGAACGCACCACGATGAGCGGCCCGTCCTACCCCGTCTTCGACGAGATCGAGCTCTGGGCCCCCTCGCCCGTGCCCACCTGGGTGGTCCTGCTCCAGGCGGCCACCGAGACCGACCGTGACGCGCTGGAGCGGCTGGCCTCGGACGCCGGATTCGCCGCGGAGGACTGGTCCTCCTCGGTGCGCCTGCTGTGCCGCACGTGCTCCGAGAGCAGCATGCCCGCCGACGAGGGCGACGGAGCCACGCACGTCGATCCGCACGACCACAGCTCGCCTGGGCATCCCGGTCCGCTCGGTCACATGACGCCGGGAGGGCCGGGCGATCTGTGGGTTCCCGAGCGCGAATGCGGGCTGGCGGCTCCGAGCGGTCTCGTGCGGGGGCTGCTGGACAGCTGGGTGGCGGACAGCCCGGACAGCCGCGAGTGGCGAGACCTCGAAGAGGTCTGCTGAGAGGCCTTCGCCGGCCGGCTTGCGGGGGAACCCCGTACCCCCTGTCCCGGGACGGCCGTGCCGCACATCCGGCTACGCTGTGAGGCGACGGTTCACGTGGCGAGGAAGGCAAGCGGCGGGATGGCGCAACAGCAGCAGGAGATCAGCGGGGAGACCGTGACGGGGGCAGCTGACACGGCCGGTTCCGGCTTCGTGGACGACACCAGGGACTGCGAAGCCCGCGAGAACGCTCACCGTGAGCGCGGCACGGCACGTCCGATCACCGTCGTCGGGAATCCGGTGCTGCACAAGGAGTGCAAGGACGTCACCTCCTTCGACGGCGAACTGGCCTCCCTCATCGACGACATGTTCGCCAGCCAGCGGGCGGCGGAGGGAGTCGGTCTCGCCGCGAACCAGATCGGTGTCGACCTGAAGGTCTTCGTCTACGACTGCGTGGACGACGGGGGAGTGCGGCACGTCGGCGCCGTCTGCAACCCGGTGCTGGACGAACTGCCCGCCGGCAGCCGCAGTCTGGACGACTCCAACGAGGGCTGCCTGTCGGTGCCCGGCGCCTACGAGGCCCTCGCGCGCCCCGACTATGCGGTCGTGCGCGGGCAGGACGCCGAGGGCAAGCCCATCGCCGTCGAGGGCACCGGCTACTTCGCGCGCTGCCTCCAGCACGAGACGGACCACCTCTACGGCTATCTGTACATCGACCGGCTCTCGAAGCGGGAACGGAAGGACGCCCTGCGGCAGATGGCCGAGGGAACGCCGCGGTACGAGACCGTGCCCAACGACTGAGCCCGGGCGGGAGGCCCCGCTCTTCGCCGTACGACCGCCGCCCGGTGCCACTGGTGCCGGGCGGCGGTCGTGCTGTGCGGCTTCGTGACGGCCGGCGGCAGGGGGTGCGGTCGCAGCGGAGGCGGTCGTTCAGGATTCAGTGGCCAAGTCCATTGGCATTTCCTGGCAGTTGTTGACGCCTTCTTTTCGTCACGACAAGCTCTGTGGTCACCCCCCACATTCATGGAGGCACCATGCCCCGGCGTACGGTCAGAGCCGTTCTGACACTTGTCATGGTCGCGGCAGCCGCTCTGGTGGGCACGTCCGCCGTCGCGATCGCCGCCCCGGAGCGGGCCGCCGACGGCTGCTTCACCTGGAACCGCGATCTCGCAGAGGGCGCTTCCGGGGACGACGTCAAACAACTGCAGATCCGGGTGTCCGGCTACCCTGCGAGCGGCGAAGTCATCGCCGTCGACGGCGAGTTCGGCCCGGCCACGAAAGCCGCCGTCTCCCGCTTCCAGCAGGCATACGGGCTGAGCGCCAGCGGCACGGCCGACGCCGCCACATACGACAAGATCTACGAGCTTCAGGACGACGACTGCTCGCCCGCCCACTTCGACTTCGGGGAGCTGAACAACTGCAACTCCGACTGGAGCGGCGGAGCCGTCAGCGCCGCGGAGGCCAAGTCCAACGCGCTGCGCACCATGTGGAAGCTGGAGGCCATGCGGCACGCGCTGGGCGACGAGCCGCTCAGGGTCACCAGCGGCTTCCGGTCCAAGGCCTGCAACGACCAGGTGGGAGGCGCGCCTTCGAGCCGTCATCTCTACGGTGACGCGGCCGACCTGGGCTCCGGACCCCACTCGCTCTGCACCCTCGCCAAGGAGGCACGCAACCGCGGCTTCAACGGCATTCTCGGGCCGGGCTACCCGGGGCACGACGACCACACGCACGTGGACCACCGCTCCGGCAAGTACTGGGACGCCCCCGACTGCGGCGTCACCTCCTGACTTCAGGTGCAACACGTACACGGATCACACCCGCACGACGACAGTCGGCAACGCCGGCCCTGATCCATTCCAGGAAGGAAACCAACCCCCCATGAACAGAAAGATCGCTCTGCGGGCAGCCGTCGGCGCATCGGCGATGGCACTCGCGCTCTTCTCCACCGCGTACGTGGCGGAGGCGACGACCGACCAGACCGAGAACGCGAGCCCGCTCGCGAAGATGAGCCACTCCGCCGCGGTGAGCAAGCTCAACGGAGCCGGAATCAGCATCACTTCCAGCGGCGGTTGCTCCGACCGCAACAAGCCCAACTGCACCTCGCTGGAGCAGGTCAACTCGGCGACGATCGACGGGGCCATCACGCTCAAGAACGCCAGCAATTGCAGCCTGACCGTCACGGGCGGGACCGAGACCGGCCACGCCAGCGGCACGTACAGCCACTGGAACGGCTACAAGCTCGACTTCAGCATGACGAGCTGCCTGAGCAACTACGTCAAGAACACCTTCACTTCCATCGGTGGAAGCAAGTGGCAGTCCGGCTCGGGGAACATCTACTTCGACGAGGGCAACCACTGGGACGTCACGTTCCACAACTGCGGGGGCTGCCTGGACGGTGGCAAGGGCTGACCGAGCCGGCTCCGCGGGAGAGGAACAGGGTCTGCGGAACAGGCTCTTGCAATCAGGCTCTGCGGAACGGGAACGGGAACGGGAACGGGAACAGGAACTGCGAACGAGGGGGCCGCGCCGGCAGCGCGGCCCCCTTGTGCTGCGACGGATCCGGCTCAGAAGTCGTCGTCGAACGCGACCGATCCCTCGACGGCGACCTGATAGGCGGAGGCGCGCCGCTCGAAGAAGTTGGTCAGCTCCTGCACGTTCTGCAGCTCCATGAAGGAGAAGGGGTTGCGGGCGCCGTAGCGCGCCGGGAAACCCAGCCGTACGAGCCGCTGGTCGGCGACCGCCCGCAGATACTGCTCCATCGACTCGGTGTTCATGCCCGGCAGGCCCTCGCCGCACAGGTCGCGGGCGAACTGCAGTTCCGCCTCGACGGCCTCCTCCAGCATCTCCGTCACCTCCTTCTCCAGCTCCGCGTCGAAGAGTTCGGGCTCCTCCTCGCGCACGGTGTCCACGACGTCGAAGGCGAAGGACATGTGCATCGACTCGTCACGGAAGACCCAGTTGGTGCCGGTGGCCAGCCCGTGCAGCAGCCCGCGGGAGCGGAACCAGTAGACGTAGGCGAACGCCCCGTAGAAGAAGAGCCCCTCGATGCACGCCGCGAAACAGATGAGGTTCAGCAGGAAGCGCCGCCGGTCGGCTCGGCTCTCCAGCCGTTCGATCCGCTCCGCTCCCTCGCCCTCCTCCAGCGCCGCCATCCAGCGGAAGCAGAACTGTGCCTTCTCCCTGATGGACGGGATGTTCTCGACGGCGGCGAAGGCCTCCGCGCGCTCGTCGACGTCCGGCAGGTACGTGTCCAGCAGCGTCAGATAGAACTGGACGTGGACGGCCTCCTCGAAGAGCTGACGCGAGAGGTACAGCCGCGCCTCGGGGGAGTTGATGTGCTTGTACAGCGAGAGCACGAGATTGTTCGCCACGATCGAGTCACCCGTGGCGAAGAACGCGACGAGGCGGCTGATCATGTGCTGTTCGCCCGGGGTCAGTTCGGCGAGGTCGGAGATGTCGGAGTGCAGATCCACCTCCTCGACGGTCCAGGTGTTCTTGATGGCGTCGCGGTAGCGGTCGTAGAAGCCGGGGTAGCGCATCGGGCGCAGCGTCAGCTCGAAGCCCGGGTCGAGCAGGTTCCCGGCGGGGCCGCCACGGGTGTTCTCGGCGTTTGTCATCACTGGCATGCCTCGCAGGACTCGGGGTTCTCCAGGGAGCAGGTGACCGCGTCGTCTCCGGACGACGCAGCCCGGGGGTCCGGGACGGCGGGGACCGTCCCCGTCTCCGGCCGGGGCTCCGTCCGGGTCTCGGTGTTCGTGCTTGTGCCGGTGCCTCCCGCGGCGCGGGCGATGCGCGTCGCCGGGCGCGAACGCAGGTAGTACGTGGTCTTGATGCCGCTCTTCCAGGCGTAGGCGTACATCGAGCTGAGCTTGCCGATCGTCGGCGCCGCCATGAACAGGTTCAGCGACTGGCTCTGGTCGAGGTAGGGGGTGCGGGCGGCGGCCATGTCGATCAGGGAACGCTGCGGCAGCTCCCAGGCCGTGCGGAAGAGCCGGCGGACGTCCTGCGGCACCCGCTGGATTTCCTGCACCGAGCCGCTGGATTCGCGCAGTTCCTCACGGGTGCGCTCGTCCCACAGCCCGAGCCGCTTCAACTCCCCGACCAGATAGGCGTTCACCTGGAGGAACTCCCCGCTGAGCGTCTCCCGCTTGAAGAGGTTGGAGACCTGGGGCTCGATGCATTCGTACACGCCGGCGATCGCCGCGATGGTGGCGGTCGGCGCGACGGCGAGGAGCAGCGCGTTGCGCATCCCTGTCCGGGCGATGCGGCTGCGCAGCGCGGACCAGCGCTCCGGCCAGGTCTGCTCGGTCTGCGGATAGTGGTCGGGATGCAGGACGCCGCGTGCCGTGCGGGTCTCGTGCCAGGCGGGCAGCGGCCCGTGCCGCTCGGCGAGGTCCGCGCTGGTCTCATAGGCGGCGAGCATGATCCGTTCGGAGATCCGCGTGGACAGCTCGCGCGCCTCTCCGGAGTCGAAGGGCAGCCTCATCCGGAAGAAGACGTCCTGCAGGCCCATCACGCCCAGACCGACGGGCCGCCAGCGGGAGTTGGAGCGCTCCGCCTGCTGCGTCGGATAGAAGTTGACGTCCACGACGCGGTCGAGGAACGTCACGGCCGTGCGGACCGTGGCGTCCAGGCGTTCCCAGTCCATCCCGCCGGACTCGCTCAGGTGCGCGGCCAGGTTGACGGACCCCAGGTTGCAGACGGCCGTCTCGTCGTCGTCGGTGACCTCCAGGATCTCCGTGCACAGGTTCGAGGAGTGCACGATGCGGCCCGGCCCCGCGGTCTGGTTGGCGGTGCGGTTGGAGGTGTCCTTGAACGTCATCCAGCCGTTCCCCGTCTGCGCCAGGGTGCGCATCATGCGCGCGTACAGCTGACGGGCGGGCACCGTCCGCACGGCGAGGCCCGCTGCCTCGGCTTCGCGGTAGGCGGCGTCGAACTCCTCGCCCCACAGGTCGGCGAGCCGCGGCACGTCGGCCGGAGAGAAGAGCGACCAGCCGGTGTCGGCCTCCACGCGCCGCATGAACTCGTCCGGAATCCAGTGCGCGAGGTTGAGGTTGTGCGTGCGCCGGGCCTCCTCGCCCGTGTTGTCGCGGAGCTCCAGGAACTCCTCGATGTCCGCGTGCCACGTCTCCAGGTAGACGCACGCGGCCCCCTTGCGCCTGCCGCCCTGGTTCACGGCGGCGACGGAGGAGTCCAGGGTGCGCAGGAACGGCACGATGCCGCCGGAGTGGCCGTTGGTCCCGCGGATCAGCGAACCGCGGGCGCGGATGCGGGACCAGGGAAGTCCGATGCCGCCGGCGTGCTTGGACAGCCGTGCGACCTGCTGGTAGCGCTCGTAGATCGAGTCGAGTTCGTCCTTCGGCGAGTCCAGCAGGTAGCAGGAGGACATCTGGGCGTGCCGCGTACCGGAGTTGAAGAGCGTGGGGGAGGACGGCAGATAGGCGAGCGAACTCGTCAGCGCGTAGAGCTCCGCCACTTCGTCGGCAGCCCGCGAGGAGTCGTCGGCGGCCAGGCCGCAGGCCACGCGGAGCAGGAAGTGCTGCGCTGTCTCGATCACCTGCCGGCTTGTGGGGTGGCGCAGGAGATAGCGCGAGTACACCGTGCGGAGCCCGAAGTAGCCGAAGCGGTCGTCCGCCCCGCCCGCGACCGCGTCCTCGACCAGGCCGTCCAGACGCTCGGCGTGCGCCCGCACGAACTCTGCGGTGCGGTCGGCGATCAGACCCTCGCGGTGCCCCGTCGCGACGGAGGAGGAGAAGGACACCGCGCCCTGGCCGCGCGCCTCGTCGCGGATGGCGAGTGTGAGCAGCCGGGCCGCGAGCTGCGAGTACGCGGGCTCCTCGCCGATGAGCCCGGCCGCCTCCTCGGCGGCCAGCGCCCGCAACTCGGATTCGCCGTCGCCCTGCCGTCCTCCGCGCAGCACCGCCGCGGCGATCCGCTCGGCCTCGGTGCCCGGCAGGCCCGCGGTCAGCTCGGTCAGGGTGCGCAGCAGTGCGTCGTCGTCGGCCGGTGGCGGCGACTCGGGTGCGGGTGCGGGTGCGATGGTCACGGGATGTGCTCTCCCTCGCTCGGATCAGGTACCGGGTCACCGGGAGAGCGCACAAGCGGGCGCACAAGGCGTGCCGCATCGCCGACGCGGCAGTCCTCGCGGCGTCCACCGGCCCAACCCTCGGGACCCGGACGTCTTTCGACGCGACCGGCAGGCACTCGGACTCGCGACGACGGCCCATCGCAGCTCATGCCGGAAGAGAGCAACCGGGCAGAGCAGAGCAGCACATCGCACACCGTTGCGGGACAGTTCCGGATTCGCACCGGATTCCCCTGCGCGGCAGCGAGCACGAGCATACATCTGGTAGCCGGACGCGCTACTCGCCCCCACATGTTGTGTCGGGGGAGTCGCGGATCACAGTTCCAGGCTGAAGGCCTGCAGCCACATGCCCGGATAGGGCTGCCAGTCCCTCTCCGGCGCGCGGACGAACCCCAGGCGCCCGTAGAGCCGGTGCGCCGTCGTCATCCGCTCATGGCTGCACAGCACGAGCCGCTCCAGCCCCGACTCGCGCGCCCGGTCGATGCATGCCCGCACCAGCGCCTCGCCGGCGCCGCGTCCGCGCCCCTCGGGCCGTACGGCGAGCATCCTGAACTCGCCCTCGCCGGTGCGGGCCAGGTCCGCGTACTCCCCGCCGTTCCCGACGAAGGCGACCGCGCCGAGCACCGATTCCGAGGCGGCGTCGAGTGCGACGAGCACCTCCGTGTGCTGCGCCCGGCGCCCTGCGGCGCGCAGCACCTCCAGATACGGGTCGTGCTCACCGAAGTCCAGCAGCCCGTCCTCCAGATAGGCCCGCGCCGTCAGCTCGCCGACGTCCTCCAGCTCCTCGTCCCGCGCCGCTCTGATCGTGATGTCCATGGAGCGAGCATGCCGCACCCCACTGACAACGGGTCTGTCAGCGGGGTGCGGCGGACTTGTCCGTGGGGCGCGGGGCGGGCTCAGGGGGCGGCTGTCGGCGAGGGCAGTTCCTCCTTGACGCCCGGGTCCCCGGCGTCCGCCGTGTAGTCCGAGGGCTGTGTCTCGTCGACGCCTTCCGGGGCCTTCACGGCCCGCAGCACGAACGTGAGCGCGATGGCGACCACCGCGTTGAGCACGAAGGCGGTCAGGCCGATGTACCCCATCTCCCCGATGCCCGGGATGATGTCGTTGGGGCCGCCGAAGTGCTTCTGCACCGGCGACGAGACGCCGTACGCCGTGATCGTGCCGTAGAGCATGCCCACGGCCCAGCCCGCCAGCAGGGCCCACCTGTGGAACCAGCGCGTGAAGAGGCCGCCGACGAGTGCCGGGAAGGTCTGGAGGATCCAGATGCCGCCCAGCAGCTGGAAGTTGATCGCCACCGTCTTGTCCATGCCGAGCACGAAGACGAGCGCGCCCACCTTCACCAGCAGCGAGGTGATCTTGGAGACCTTCGTCTCGTCCTCGGCTGTGGCGTCCGGGCGGATGAAGTCCTTGTAGATGTTCCTGGTGAACAGGTTGGCGGCGGCGATCGACATGATGGCCGCCGGTACGAGTGCGCCGATGCCGATGGCGGCGAACGCGACGCCCGCGAACCAGGCCGGGAACATGTTCTCGAAGAGCTGCGGAATCGCCAGCTGCCCGTTCTCGACCTTGATTCCGGCGGCGATCGCCATGAAGCCCAGCAGCGCGAGCATGCCCAGCATCACCGAGTACAGCGGCAGGATCGTGGTGTTCCGGCGGATCACGTTGCGGCTGCTGCTGGAGAGCGTCGCCGTGACCGAGTGCGGATACATGAAGAGCGCGAGCGCGGAGCCGAACGCCAGCGTCGCGTACGCCCACTGGTTGGTCGCGCTGGGGGCCAGCTCGCCCTTGGGCTTGCCCGTGGCCGGGTTGGTCTGCGAGAGAGCGTCGCCGGCCTTGGCGAAGATGTCGTCGAAACCGCCCAGCTTGATCGGGATGTAGATGATCGCCACCGCGATGACGATGTAGATCAGCGTGTCCTTGACGAACGCGATCAGAGCCGGCGCCCGCAACCCGGACGAGTAGGTGTAGGCCGCGAGCACCGCGAACGCGATCAGCAGCGGCAGGTCCTTGATGAACCAGTGCGTCGACTCGCTGCCGCCGATGCCCATGACGTCCAGCACCGACTGGATGCCGACCAGTTGGAGCGCGATGTACGGCATCGTCGCGAGGATGCCCGTGACGGCGACGGCGAGTGCCAGCGACTTGGACCCGAAGCGGCCGCGCACGAAGTCCGAGGTCGTCACGTATCCGTGGCGGTGCGAGACGGACCAAAGCCGGGGCAGGAAGGTGAAGATGAGCGGGTAGACGAGAATCGTGTACGGGACGGCGAAGAAGCCCGCGGCCCCCGCCGCGTAGATGGCCGCCGGGACCGCCACGAACGTGTACGCCGTGTACAGGTCGCCGCCGAGCAGGAACCAGGTGACCCAGGTGCCGAAGCTGCGTCCGCCCAGGCCCCATTCGTCGAGGCTGTTGGCGTTCTCCGCCTTGCGCCAGCGAGCGGCCATGAAACCCATCGCTGTGACGAGCACGAAGAAGAAGACGAAGACGGCGAGTGCGACTCCGTTGACCCCGTTCATCGGGCACCGTCCTCTCCGCGGGCGGCGCGCCGCTGCGCGTTGTCACGCTTGACCAGCTTGTACGCGGTCATCGTCATCGCAGCGGACAGCACCACCCACATCATCTGATACCAGTAGAAGAACGGCATTCCGACGAGGGTGGGTTCGATACGGGAGTAGGAACTGACCCACAGAAGCGCGACGAACGGGATGAAAAGGCACAGCCCGATGACGACCCGTATGGGCGTGATGACGGGTGGCTGCGACTTCGGCGCGGGCTCGGGTGTTTCTGGGGGCGCTGGCATGCCTCGGCTCCGTCCGTCGGGTGTTCCTGTCGAGACGCGCAGGAATCTAGACGAGCGGTTCGCGCCCCGTCACTACCTGCACGGATAACGGAACGGCACCTTTTGTTTCGCGGGGGATGTGGTGCGCCGTGTGCCCCCCGCACAAGCCCGGTGTGATTCAGGCCAGTTCACGGCGCTCTGCCGTGTCGCCGCCCTCTCGCTGCCCTGCCTCTTTCCTGCCACTTTCCTGCCTCTGTGCCGTGAATGGGCCGTATCAGCTGTTCCGGCCGTCCCGTGGGCGCTGGAGGTTGGCGACGAACTTGTAGCGGTCGCCCCGGTACACGGAGCGCACCCACTCCACCGGTTCGCCCTCCGTGTCGAGCGAGTGCCGGGAGAGCATCAGCATGGGCAGGCCGACATCGGTGCCGAGCAGGCCGGCTTCGCGCGGTGTGGCGAGCGAGGTCTCGATGGTCTCCTCGGCCTCCGCGAGGTGGATGCCGTACACCTCGGCCAGCGCCGTGTAGAGCGACGTGTACTTCACCAGGCTGCGGCGGAGCGCCGGGAAGCGGCGCTGCGAGAGGTGGGTCGTCTCTATCGCCATCGGTTCACCGCTGGCCAGGCGCAGCCGCTCGATGCGCAGCACACGACCGCCCGTGGGGATGTCGAGCGCGTCGGCGAGGCGGTCGTCCGCGGTGACGTAGCCGATGTCCAGCAGCTGTGAGGTCGGTTCGAGGCCCTGGGCGCGCATGTCCTCCGTGTACGAGGTGAGTTGCAGCGCCTGGGAGACCTTGGGCTTTGCGACGAAGGTCCCCTTGCCCTGGATCCGCTCCAGCCGGCCCTCGACGACGAGTTCCTGGAGGGCCTGGCGGACGGTCGTGCGCGAGGTGTCGAACTCGCTTGCCAGGGTGCGTTCGGGAGGCACCGGAGTGCCCGGCGGCATGGTCTCCGTCATCTCCAGCAAGTGCCGCTTGAGCCGGTAGTACTTGGGCACGCGAGTGGTCCGCGCGCCGCCGTTGCCGCTTCCGGGCTCCGGCTCTGCCGCGGCTGTGACCGCGCCCCCGTCCGTGCTCATGGCTCGCCTTCCCCTTCGTGTCGTGCCGCCGTCACCGGTTTCCTCCGTGTGTGCGGGCCGTGCCGACTGCCCGTCCTCCGGCTCCGGTTACGGCACCGGAGCGGCGGCGTTTCCGGTGGTGTCCCGGTCTTCGCTCTCCGTTCCGGCTGTACTTCGCGGCTCACATCGTGGCACGTGCTCGGCGCTGCGGGACTCTCCCGCCCAGATGTCGTTCCGGTAACGGAACCGCCGGTCGGATCCTGCACCGTTGACAAGAGCTAAAGGTCTAGGCCAAGCTGCCGACTGGTCTAAACCATTAAACCAGGCCCGGTCCCTTGGGGAGGAAGCCGTGAGACGAGGACTCATCGCCGCGACAGGAATCGCGGCTCTGATGGCGGGCGTTGCGGCCTGCGGGCCGGGCGGTGAGCCGGACTCCGGTGCCGACGGGTTCAAGGGACAGACGCTGACGCTGTGGGCCATGGACGGGTCCACGCCCGAACAGTGGGAGAAGGACGTCAAGGCGGCCTTCGAGAAGAAGACCGGAGCCAAGCTGAACCTCGAGGTCCAGCAGTGGAACGGCATCCAGCAGAAACTGACCACCGCCCTCTCCGAGCCCGATCCGCCGGACGTCATCGAGGTCGGCAACACCCAGACCCCCGCGTACGCGAGGACGGGCGGACTCGCCGACCTGGGCGACCTGAAGAGAAGCATCGGCAAGGACTGGACGGAGTCCGTCAACAAGTCAGCGGTGTACGGCGGAAAGCAGTACGCGGCCCCCTGGTACACGGTCAACCGCACCGTCATCTACAACAAGCGGATCTGGGCGGACGCCGGCATCGACGAACCCCCCACGACACGCGCCGAGTTCTTCGACGCGCTCGACGCCATCGAGAAGAAGACCGACGCCGAGCCCCTCTACCTGCCCGGCCAGAACTGGTACTTCTTCGACGGCCTCCTCATCGGCAAGAAGGCGGACCTCATCAGGAAGCAGGGCGGCAAGTGGGTCTCCAACCTCGACGACCCCAGGGTCGGCGCCGCCATGAAGCTCTACGAGAAGTACGCGTCGTACTCCAAGGCGCCCAAGGACAAGGACGAGGCCACCCCCCAGCAGGCCGAAGTCTTCGCCAAGGGGAAGACGGGCGCATTCATCGGGCTGGGATGGGAGGCGGCGACGGCGGTCGAGGCCAATCCCGGGATCAAGAAGGACATCGGGTACTTCACCATCCCCGGTGAGAGCGCGGACAAGCCCGAAGGCGTCTTCCTCGGAGGCTCCAACCTGGCCGTGGCCGCGGGGAGCGAGAAGCAGGAACTCGCGAAGGAGTTCCTCAGAATCGCACTCTCCGACAGGTTCGAGGGCGCGCTCGCCCAGGAGGGCGGCGTGATACCGAACAAGGCCTCACTGCAGAAGAAGGTCGAGGGCAATCCGGCCGCCGAGGCGGCGGCGCCGGCCGTCGCGGGCGGCGGTCTGACGCCTCTGATCCCGCAGTGGGCCGCCGTGGAGAACCCGCCGAACCCCGTGAAGAGCTATATGACGGCCGTGCTCAAGGGGAAGTCGCACGCTGCGGCTGCCGAATCGGTCGAGGACGAGATCAACAAGAGGCTCTCGCAGAAGCAGTGACGCCCCGGGCTGCCGGAGTGCCGGCAGTCGTGTTGCCGGAGGGGGCGGCACGACTGCCGGCACACCGGCAGCCCGGGCTCTCGACCACGGGACCTGGAGCACCGATGCCAGTGCAGACCGACGGCGCGCCGCCACCGGTGCGCAGCAGCACACCTCGCACAGCACCACCGGGGACACGCACCACGCCGACCGGCGGCCCGCACGGCCGGCGGCAGCGCACGAGCCCCCGCGGACTGCCGTACCTGCTGCTGCTCCCGGCGCTCGCGGCCACCGCCGTACTACTCGGCTGGCCGCTGGTGATGAACGGCCTGCTCTCCTTCCAGAACCTCAACATGACGCAGCTGATCCAGCACGTCACCGAGTGGGCAGGAACTGACAACTACCGCGCCACTCTCGGCAGTGAGGACTTCTGGCGGGTCACCTTGCGGTCGGTGCTCTTCACCGCCGTCAACGTCGCCGTGATCATGCTCTTCGGCACCCTGACGGGGCTGCTGCTCGCCCGCCTCGGCCCGCGCATGCGGCTGCTGCTCTCCTCCGGTCTCGTGCTCGCCTGGGCGATGCCGGTCATCGCCGCGACGACCGTCTACCAGTGGCTGTTCGCGCAGCGCTTCGGCGTCGTCAACTGGCTGCTGGACGCGGTGGGCCTCCACTCCATGGCGGGCTTCAACTGGACCGGCGGGCAGATCCCGACGTTCTTCGTCATCTCGCTGCTCATCGTCTGGACGTCGGTGCCGTTCGTCGCGATCAACCTCTACGCGGCGACGACGACCATCCCCAGGGAGCTGTACGAGGCGGCCGCGCTGGACGGTGCGAACGCCCGGCAGAGCTTCGCCACGGTCACCCTCCCCTTCCTGCGGCCGTTCCTGCTGGTGACGACGTTTCTCGAAGTCATCTGGATATTCAAGGCGTTCCCGCACATCTTCGCGATCAACGAGGGCGGGCCGGACCGCCTCACCGAGACCCTGCCCGTCTACGCGTTCGTCGAGGGCGTCGGGAACCAGCACTACGGCACAGGCGCGGCCATCTCCGTCCTCACGATCGTGATCCTGCTGGGGCTGATGTCGTACTACCTGCGCGCCGCCATGCGGCAGGAGGAGGACGAGAAGTGACAGTGACAGCACCGCCGGCGGACCGCCGGCGCTCGTTCCGGCCGGGCCGCCGGCGGCCTCGCGGCCGTGCTCGTGCCTGGTCAGGGATCTGGCCCGACGCGACGGCTCTCGTGCTCTTCGCCTTCTTCGTCTTTCCCGTCTACTGGATGTTCAGCACGGCGTTCAAACCGAACCGCGACATCGTCACCGACACCCCCGTCTGGTTCCCCACCAGCCCCACGCTGGAGCACTTCGCCACGGCCGTACGGGCCGACAACTTCTGGACGCTGGTGCGGAATTCCGTCACCGTGACGCTCACGGCGGTCGTAATCGCCCTGCTCATCGCGCTCTTCGCGGCGTTCGCCCTGGCGCGCATGCGCTTCACGGGACGAAAGAGCATCGTCCTCACGTTCATGATCGCGCAGATGGCCCCCTGGGAGGTCATGGTCATCGCGATCTACATGACGGTGCGGGACGCCGACATGCTCAACAGCCTCGTACCCCTCACCCTCTTCTACACGGTGATGGTGCTGCCGCTGACCGTGCTGACGCTGCGCGGCTACGTGGCAGCCGTGCCGAGGGAGCTGGAGGAGTCGGCGATGGTCGACGGCTGCGGACGCACCCAGGCGTTCCGCAGGGTGATTTTCCCCTTGCTCGCGCCCGGTGTGATGGCCACGTCCCTGTTCGGATTCATCACGGCGTGGAACGAGTTCCCGATGGTGCTCATCCTCAACAAGGACGCACAGTCCCAGACGCTGCCGCTGTGGCTCTCCGGATTCCAGACGGCGTTCGGGGACGACTGGGGTGCCACCATGGCGGCCGCCTCACTCTTCGCCGTGCCGATCCTGCTGCTTTTCCTGTACCTCCAGCGCAAGGCCGTCAGCGGACTCACCTCCGGTGCGGTGAAGGGATAGCGGGGCGCAGGCGGAGCACACACGGAGGGCGGGCCGAGGACCGGCCGGACGGACGAAGGCCGCACGCGCACCACGACGGAAGGACGACGAGGGACGGCAGCACGAGCCGCACGACGAGCCCGCGACGGATCTCCCGGTGAGGGCCAACAGTGAAGGGACAATGCGCACATGACCACGCTCGCAACCGGCACCGAGAGCCTGACCCGGGACGCTCTCACCGTGCTCCAGCCCGGTTTCACCGGCACCAGCGCGCCCGAGTGGCTGCTGCGGCAGCTCGGCGAAGGGCTCACCTCCGTCGGCCTGTTCGGACGCAACATCGAATCGCCGGAGCAGCTCGCCGCGCTCACCGCCCAGCTGCGCGAGGTACGGCCCGAGGTGCTGGTCGCGATCGACGAGGAGGGCGGCGACGTGACCCGCCTGGAGGCCCGCACGGGTTCCTCCTTCCCTGGAAACCTCGCTCTGGGCCACGTCGACGACACCGCTCTGACACGTGCCGTCGCCCACGAGCTCGGCCGCCGGCTGGCCGCGTGCGGGGTCAACCTCAACTGGGCGCCCTCCGCGGACGTCAACTCCGACCCGGACAACCCGGTCATCGGCGTCCGTTCCTTCGGCGACGACCCGCAGCTGGTGGCCCGGCACACCGTCGCCTACGTCGAGGGGCTGCAGTCGGCGGGCGTGGCCGCCTGCGTGAAGCACTTCCCCGGGCACGGCGACACCGCCGTCGACTCCCACCACGCCCTGCCCCGCATCGACGTGGACATGGGGACCCTGCGCGAGCGTGAACTCGTCCCGTTCCAGGCCGCGATCGACTCGGGCGCCAAAGGCGTCATGAGCGCGCACATTCTGCTGCCCGCCCTCGACGAGTCCCTGCCCGGCACGCTCAGCCCCGCCGCTCTCATGGGCCTGCTACGCGCGTCACACCAGGACGGCGGCCTCGGACACAGCGGCCTGATCGTCACCGACGGCATGGAGATGCGGGCCATCTCCGGCACCTACGGCCTGGAGCGGGGGAGCGTCCTCGCCGTCGCCGCGGGCGCGGACGCCCTGTGCGTCGGCGGGGGCCTGGCCGACGAGGAGACCGTCCTGCGGCTGCGCGACGCCCTCGTACGGGCAGTTCACGACGGCGAGTTGACCGAGCAGCGCCTCGCCGACGCCGCGGGCCGCGTGCGCACGCTCGCGCGCTGGGCGAACGGTGCCGGCGCCGCAACCCGTGAGCGTGCGGTGTCACAGGCCGCCGGGGCCGCGGAGCCTGCGGGGGCACGCACCGGGACGGCGGACGGCGTCGGCCTCGCAGCGGCCCGCCGCGCGCTGCGTGTCACCGTCCCCGGCGGAGGCACCGCCGCGACGCAGGCGTTCGAACCGCTCACCGGGGCCGCGTTCGTCGCCTCGTTCTCACCCGCCGCCAACATCGCCGTCGGCGGAGAGACCCCCTGGGGCGTCGCCGCCGAACTGACGCGGCTGCTGCCCGGCACCGCCACTGCGGCATACGCGGCGGACGCGGCAGGCGAAGGTCCGTCCGGCCTGGCAGCAGGTGTGCTCGCCGATGCGGCGGACCGTAGGATCGTCGCGGTGGTGCGCGACGTGCACCGTCATCCGTGGATGGCCGACGCGCTGGACGCTCTGCTCGCCTCACGTCCGGATACCGTCGTGGTCGAGATGGGAGTGCCACAGGCACCGCCCGCCGGAGCCCTGCACATCGCCACCCACGGAGCCGCCCGCGTGTGCGGACGGGCCGCCGCCGAGGTCATCGCCGGACAGCCCCCCGGCGACTGACCCCCGGGGCGCCCCGCCCGTCTCCGTCCCCGACCCTCCGTCCGCTCGCGCGTCCCCGGCCCCGACGACTCCACTGGAGGCAGCAAGCATGTCCGCCACCTCGGCACCGACACCCGAGCAGGCCTCGTCGCAGGGCCGGCCCCGCAGCGCACCTGGCCGGGTGATGTCCGGTGAGATGGCCGAACAGCCGGCGGTGCTGCGCCGCATCCTGAACGAGGGAGCGCCGAGGATCCGTGAGATCGCCGAGGAGGTCGCGGCCCGCAGCCCCCGCTTCGTGCTGCTGACCGCGCGCGGCACCTCCGACAACGCCGCGCTCTATGCCAAGTACCTGCTGGAGATCCTGCTGGGCAAGCCCTGCGGCCTGACGTCGATGTCCACGACGACCGCCTACGGTGCCAGGCCGGACCTGACGGACTGCCTCGTCATCACCGTCAGCCAGTCGGGCGGCTCACCGGACCTCGTCGCCTCCACACGGGCGGCGCGTGAGGCGGGCGCGCTCACCCTCGCGGTGACGAACAACTCCGCCTCACCGCTCGCGGAGGTCAGCGAATTCCACATCGACGTCCTCGCGGGCGAGGAGAAGGCCCTCCCGGCGACGAAGACCTACACGGCCGAACTCCTCGCGCTGTACCTCTTCGTGGACGGCATGCGCGGCGGTCAGGGCGCCGGCAAGGCGGAGCTGCTGCCGGACCTGGCGCAGTCGGTGCTCGACCGCCGGCCCGAGGTCAAGGCCCTCGCCGGGCGCTACCGGTTCGCCGAGCGGATGGTGCTCACCTCCCGGGGCTACGGCTATCCCACGGCGAAGGAAGCGGCGCTGAAACTGATGGAGACCAGCTACATCCCCGCGCTGTCGTACTCGGGCGCCGACCTGCTGCACGGCCCGCTGGCCATGGTCGACAACATCTCGCCGGTCATCGCGGTCGTCACCGAAGGCAGGGGCGGTGAGGCGCTGCAACCCGTCCTCGACCGCCTGCGCGACCGCGGCGCCGACCTCGTCGTCATCGGCAGCCGCGAGGAGGTCGACCGTGCGTCCGCGGGTTTCGCCCTGCCGACGGAGGGACTGCCGGAGGAGCTCCAGCCCATCCTCGAGATCATCCCGCTGCAGATGCTGGCCTACGAGGTCACCATCGCCCGCGGCCAGGACCCGGACGCACCCCGCGCGCTGGCAAAGGTGACGGAGACCCGCTGAGCGCGCGTGCCGTCGGTACGGGAAGGCCGGGGGAGCGGCGCAGAGCGCAGGGGGCGGACCCCGGACACACCTCGGGCCACGGCGCCGGGGCGGGACCCTCAACCCGTCCGGCACCGCAGCCCGATGCCGGAGACCGGGGTGCCATCAGGGCAGACGACGCCCGGGTCCCACTCCGCCCTCCTGTGCGGGGAAGGCAGAAGCCAGTACTGCTTGCCTGGCAGCGATTGTGGACTAGACCACTCTTGTCTGTCCATGCCGTCGGCAAAGTTCATCAGGAACGTATGAATTCCGGCCGATGCGGCAGGAGCCGGGAGAAGGCGGCCACACCGCCCGGTCCGGCCCGCCGGTAGGCTCGTCGGTGTGCCCTCCATGAACGACCTCGTACGGCAGCACACGGCCCTCTCCGACACCGATCTGGAGTGGCTGCATCTGCTCATCTCCGAGTGGCAGCTGCTCTCGGACCTCTCCTTCGCGGACCTCGTGCTGTGGGTCCCCACCCGGGACGGCACGCGCTACGTCTCCGTCGCCCAGATGCGGCCCAACACCGGGCCCACCTCGCACCAGGACGACATGGTGGGCCACCTCGTGCCGCGGGGCCGGCGGCCGCTGCTCGACGCGGCGCTCGACGAGGGCCGGATCGTGCGCGAGGGAGATCCCGAGTGGCGCGAGGAGGTACCCGTACGGGTCGAGTCCATCCCCGTGTGCCGGGAGGGCCGCATCCTCGGCGTCATCGCGCGCAACACGAATCTGCTGACGGTGCGCACTCCCAGCCGGCTCGAACTCACGTATCTGCAAAGTGCGTCCGACCTGGCCCAGATGATCGCGACGGGCTCCTTCCCCTTCCCGGGAGAGCAACTCGACATCGACCATCTGCCGCGCGTGGGCGACGGACTGATCCGGCTCGACTCGGACGGAATCGTCCAGTACGCCAGTCCCAACGCCCTCTCCGCGTACCACCGGCTCGGCCTCGCCACGGAGATCGTGGGGCTCCACCTCGGCCGGGTCACCGCCGAACTCGCGCCCTCCCGCGCCCCCGTCGACGAGGCGCTGGTGAAGCTGGCGAGCGGCTGGGCCCCGCGCGGCGCAGAGGTCGAGGCCAACGACTGCGTCGTACAGCTGCGCGCCATCCCGCTCGAACCCAAGGGAACACGCATCGGTTCGCTCATCCTGCTGCGCGACATCACCGAAGTGCGGCGCCGCGAGCGGGAGTTGATGACCAAGGACGCCACGATCCGCGAGATCCACCACCGGGTGAAGAACAACTTGCAGACGGTTGCCGCGCTGCTGCGCCTGCAGGCCCGCAGGATGGACTCGGACCGCGGACGCGACGCACTCAACGAGGCCGTGAGGAGGGTCGGTTCGATCGCCATCGTGCACGAGACGCTCTCCCAGACCCTGGACGAGAGTGTCGAGTTCGACGAGATCGCCGACAGGGTGCTGGCGATGGTCGCCGAGATCTCACCGGGCCGGGTCACCGGCCGTCGCACCGGCCACTTCGGGGTGCTGGAGGCGGAGGTCGCCACACCCCTGTCGATGGTGCTCACCGAGGTTCTGCAGAACGCCCTGGAGCACGGCTTCGGTCCGGGTGCACAGGGCACGATCGAAGTCGGCGCGGTGCGCACGGGCGGCAAGGGCAAGGAGCCGGGCAGGCTGCTGGTCACCGTCCAGGACGACGGCCGGGGCCTGCCCGAGGGCTTCGATGCCAAGCAGACCGGCAATCTGGGACTCCAGATCGTACGGACGCTGGTGGAGGGCGAGTTGGGCGGAGAGTTCGACATGCTGCCTGCACCGGAGCGCGGTACCCGCGTCGTCTTCGACCTTCCGGTCTCGGTGGAGAAGCGCGAACGCTGAAGCGGCCGGGAACAGGCAGACGCGGCGAAGGCGCAAAGACGTGGAGCCCCGGCCCTGTTGGGCCGGGGCTCCACGTCTGTATGAACGCGGTGCTCTTCGTGGCACTGCGTGCTGCGGCTCGGGATGCAGCGAGTGGCCGGGTGTGGGCGTCAGTCTCAGGCGGTCGCGGCGTTGTTCCGCGCCCGGTTGCGAGCGGCGCGGCGCTTCATCGCGCGGCGCTCATCCTCGCTGAGGCCCCCCCAGACACCGGAGTCCTGGCCGGACTCCAGGGCCCACTGCAGGCACTGCTCCATGACGGGGCAGCGGCGGCAGACGGCCTTCGCTTCCTCGATCTGCAGCAGCGCAGGACCAGTGTTGCCGATGGGGAAGAACAGCTCGGGGTCTTCCTCGCGGCAAACGGCGTGGTGACGCCAGTCCATGGCTGCTACCTCTCCTTGTGAGTGTGCTGGGCTTGTGAATGTGAACGCTTTCACGAATCCTCTCGCAAGGGAAGGGCTGCCGATCGACTGTGATGCGGGTCCCAGTGGAAATGAGAGAAAGGATTCGGGCACCTGGGGGCCGCCGTGAGGGGCCGCCCGATCGCCATGAAGAGACTCGCAAACCTCGGCGGCGGATACAACCCCCTCCGCCAAGTTTTTTTTGATTCCTTGGTGTCGCCTCCCTCACAGGCGTACTTCCAGGGGGTGGATCCTGGCCTAAACGTTCGAGTGGAAGGACTTTTGGGCCTTGGACTTAAGCAATCACACGCAGTGCACGGCGTACGCCTGTGAAGTTCACGCTGTTCCGCACTCCCAGGTGGTCACCGTCCATCTGAAACGGCAGTGGAACCTGCGAATGCAAG
This sequence comes from Streptomyces sp. WMMB 322, assembly GCF_900090145.1. Taxonomy (GTDB): domain Bacteria; phylum Actinomycetota; class Actinomycetes; order Streptomycetales; family Streptomycetaceae; genus Streptomyces. The sequence goes on along the minus strand of NZ_FMHI01000006.1, from coordinate 192,734 downwards.
GTGAAGTCCTCGATGTCATGGAGCGTTACCGCGTGTTTACCGCGGGGTCCGCGGGTGGGGCTCGAGGTGAGCAGCTGGGTGCCGTACCGGCTCATGGCCAGGGGCGTCAGCCGCGAGAGCCCGAGCACGTCGAGGGCGGTGTCGAATGAGGCGCGGGGCGCGGCGTAGACGGGCCGGTTGCCCAGATAGGTCCACGGTGCGGTGTTGCAGACTATCGACGCCACGAGATCCTCGACCGGCTCGTGCTCTTTCCGCTCCAGCCTGATCGTGCCGCGGCTGCGGTGCTGTTCCTTGGCGAACTGCTTCAACACCTGTCGCACGTACAGGGCATGGGTCGAACGCTTGCCGAGTTCCCGTTTCTGCTCGACGCGGCCCACGACGCCGGCGTCGAAGCCGAGGCCCGCGCAGAAGGTGAACCAGCGCGGGCGCAGCCCCGCGTCCTCCGTGTCCGGCACTCCCGAAGCGAGACCGAGGCCGATCGTGCGCTCCCGGCCCGACTCGATGGCGTCGAGCAGCGCTCCGGTCGCCTCGACGGCGTGATTGGGCAGGCCCAGCGCGCGGGCGAAGACGTTGGTGGAACCGCCGGGCACGACCGCGAGGCGGGGGAGTCTCTCCGGGTCCGGCCCCTGGTGCAGCAGACCGTTCACGACCTCGTTGACGGTGCCGTCGCCGCCGAGCGCGATCACCAGCCGCGTCTCCCCGTTCTGCGCCGCCAGCCGCGCCAGTTCACGGGCGTGCCCGCGGGACTCGGTCGTCACCACGTCCAGCTTGAGGTCGCTCGCGAGTGCGTGGGTGATGACCTCTCGCGTGCGCAGGCTGGTGGTGGTCGCTACCGGATTGACGACGAGGAGTGCGCGCATGGAGGGCAGCGTACATAGGCGGGGCGGTGCGCCCCCTGGCGTTGCGGACGTCTGCACGCGTGGGACTACGCTCTTCACCGTGCCGACACCGAATGAGACGTCCTCGCCCCGCGAGGTTCCCGATGGCCGCCGCCCACGACGCCTCACGGCCGCCGCCGTGCTGACCGCGCTCGAAGGGGCGGTCGTTGCCGCGTTCGGTGTCGCGTCGCTGGTGAAGCTCACGACGGACGAGCCGGACGGAATGGTGCAGGCGGTCACCATGGCCGTGACCGTCCTGGCGCTCTCCGTGCTCCCGCTCGCAGCCGCACGGGGATTGTGGCTGCGCAGGCGGTGGAGCCGGGGACCGTCGATGATCGTGCAGTTGATCGCGCTGCCCACGGGCTACCAGATGGCTCAGAACGGCGGCGTGTGGACAGCCGGGGGCATCGTCATCGCGCTGACGGGCGTCGCGGTGCTCGGCTGTCTCGTCAATCCCACGGCGACGGAGGCGCTGGGCATCGGACCGCGCGACGCGTAGCTCTCCCCGGCCTTCGGGCGTACGAGAAGGAGCCCGGCCGATCCCGGCCGGGCTCCTTCTCGTACGCCCGTCACTCCTCGATCAGAAGCCTGTCGCGCAGCTGCGCCAACGTACGTGCCAGAAGGCGCGATACGTGCATCTGCGAGATGCCGACCTCCTGCGCGATCTGCGACTGCGTCATGTTGCCGAAGAAGCGCAGCAGCAGGATCTTCTTCTCGCGCGGCGGCAGTTCCTCCAGCAGGGGCTTGAGCGATTCTCGGTACTCCACACCCTCGAGGGCGTCGTCCTCCGCGCCCAGGGTGTCCGCGACGGCCGGCGACTCGTCGTCGGTGTCGGGAACGTCGAGGGAGAGAGTGCTGTAGGCGTTGGCGGACTCCAGGCCCTCCAGCACCTCCTCCTCGGAGATCGACAGGCGCTGGGCCAGTTCGTGCACGGTCGGGGCCCTGCCGTGCAGTTGGGACAGCTCCGCCGTCGCGGAGGTGAGCGACAGACGCAGTTCCTGAAGGCGGCGCGGGACACGCACGGCCCAGCCCTTGTCACGGAAGTGCCGTTTGATCTCGCCCACGACGGTGGGGGTGGCGTAGGTGGAGAACTCCACGCCGCGCTCCGGGTCGAAGCGGTCGACCGACTTGATCAGACCGATCGTGGCGACCTGCGTCAGGTCGTCGAGGGGCTCGCCCCGGTTGCGGAAGCGGCGGGCCAGGTGCTCGACCAGCGGAAGATGCATCCGCACCAGGTGGTTGCGCAGCTCGGCACGCTCGGGGGAGCCGTCGGGAAGACCGCGCAGCGCGATGAACATCCCCCGGGCTCCGCTGCGGTCGTGCGGGTCGAAGTGCGCGAACTGCGCAGCCCGTGCCGTGCGTGCGCCGTGCTGGCCGGCACCGTGCTCGTGCCCGCGCGCGGTCTCGTGTCCGTGCGTCTCCTGTTGCTGCATGTCCATCGCGTCCGCCCGCTCTGCCTGCTCCGGTCGCTGACTGCTGGGGTCGGCGGGGTGCGGCCTGGCCTGCTCAGGCACGACCTGGTCGGCCGCCGCACCGGCGCGGCCCGCCCAATGCTCCCGTGCCTCGTGGCCGGTCACGGCGCTCCGGGGCCGGCACCGCGCTTCTTGTGCAGGCTGATGCTGACCGTACGGTCGTCGGAGACCGCCGAGTCCACCTCGCCGGCCAGGGCGGAGAGCACGGTCCAGGCGAAGGTGTCGCGCTCCGGCGCCCTGCCGTCGGTCGTGGGTGCCGAGACGGTGACCCTGAGGGAATCGCCGACGAGCCTGAAGACGCAGCTGAGCACGGAGCCCGGCAGCGCCTGCTGGAGGAGGATCGCGCACGCCTCGTCGACGGCGATCCGCAGATCCTCGATCTCGTCAAGGGTGAAGTCCAAGCGGGCTGCGAGCCCGGCCGTGGCCGTGCGCAACACCGACAGATAGGCACCCGCCGCGGGCAGCCGGACCTCGACGAAGTCCTGTCCGTCCTGCCCCACGGGCTCACCTGCGATCTGGGACACCCTCACCTCCAAAGTGGCACAAGCCGGTTCGGCTCGTTCGCTGTACGAGTGCGTCGGTCCGCCGCCCTGCCCGTGGATCTCCGCCACGGAGAACCAACGGACTGACGCCGTCGATGGTTCGCCTGCGACGCTATCGCGATCCGCGAGCTGATGTCGCCCGCATGGATCTACGACGAACTGCGGCTCCCCATCACATGAGCGTCACCCATAGTAAACATATGGGTACTTTCTGTGGCTAGGGGTCGGAGGTCGTGAATCCCCGATGGTTACGCTGTGTTGCCGTCTGCCAGCTTCCTCAGTGGTTCCCCGGACATACGGAAGACCGTCCACTCCTCCATCGGTTCGGCGCCGAGTGATCTGTAGAAACCGATCGAGGGGTCGTTCCAGTCCAATACCCACCACTCGAAGCGTTCATAACCCCGTTCGACACAGATTCCGGCAAGGGCTGAAAGCAGTTGCCTGCCGTGCCCCGCGCCGCGGGCGGCCGGGCGCACGTACAGGTCCTCCAGATACACACCGTGAGTGCCGGTCCATGTGGAGAAATTGAGGAACCACAGAGCGAAACCGACGGGCTCACTCTCCGTGGTCTCCTCGGCGATCAGAGCGAAGACCGCGGGGTGTTCGCAGAAGAGGGCGTCGTGCAACTGCCGCTCCGTGGCCCTGGCATGTTCCAGGGCCCGTTCGTACTCGGCGAGTTCGCGGATCATCGCGTGGATGGCGGGTACGTCGGACGGCTCCGCGGCTCTGATCATCTCTCCACGCTAACGCCGGCCGGTGACGACGGCGGTCACGGTGCTGCCCGGGGCGAAGGCACCCTCTTCCACGAGTGCGGTGAGCGCGAACAGCAGCTTGGCCACGTAGACCCGCTCCAGCGGCGGCAGGGCGTGCCTGGCGGCGAAGTCGTCGGCGAATTCGTCCAGTTCGCGGTCGACGCGGGCGTAGCCGCCGAAGTGGAACCGCTCGTCCAGACGCCAGGTGCCGCGCGGGCCGCCGAACGCGCTTCGCTGCAGCTCACCGACGTCGCCGGCGAGGAAGCCCCCGCGCAGCACCGGGATGCCGAGTGCGCTCCGCCCGGCACCGAGACCGGCGGCGAGGCCGGCCAGGGTGCCGCCGGTGCCGCACGCGACGGCGGCGACGTCGGTGCGGTCGCGCAGTTCCTCGCCGAGCGCCGTGCAGCCGTGCACGGCAAGGGAGTTGCTGCCGCCCTCGGGTATCCGGAACGCCTCCCGCGCCATCTGCATGCCGTCGGTGCCGTCGGTGCCGCCGAGGAGCCGGTCGGCGAAGTCCGGTTCATGGCGGCGCCTGTAGTCGGAGCGGGAGACGAAGTGGAGCGTCATGCCGTCGGCGGCGCACTGGGCGAGTGAGGCGTTGAGCGGCCGGCGGGCCAGTTCGTCGCCGCGTACCACGCCGATGGTGGCCAGCTCCAGCATGCGGCCGGCGGCGGCTGTCGCCCGCAGATGGTTGGAGTAGGCACCGCCGAACGTCAGCAGCGCGGTGTGGCCGCCTTCTGCTGCGGCACGCAGGTTAGGGACGAGTTTCCGCCATTTGTTGCCCGGAAGACGCGGGTGTATCAGGTCGTCGCGCTTGAGCAGCAGCCGCACGCCGCGGCCCGTGAAGCGCTCGTCCCGGATCTCCTGGAGCGGCGAAGGGAGCAGCGGCGGCGGGGCGAGAGCGGTGAGCAGGCCGTCCGCCGAGGGCGCGCCGTCACCGGCCGGGCACGGGGAGCCGGAGTGCGGGTGAGGGGCGGAGGCGCTGCTGTTCACACCCGCATTGTCGCGCCGACCGCCCCTCCCGTCGCCTCAGAGTCCCCTCACTTCAGGCGTGCGGCGATGCGCTTGCGCATCGCGTCCATGGTGAAGCCGCGCGGGTCGGACTTCTGGTTCGTCCACTCCAGGTGGCCGATGACCGAGTCCTCGGTCCAGCCGTGATGCCTGCACAGCGCGGCGGCGGCACGTTCCATGGCGTCGAGCTGCTCTTCGGGCCACGGGTCGTCGCCGTCGCCGAGGTTCTCGCATTCGAAGCCGTAGAAGTACCGGTTGCCGTCCGTGTTCATCTCGTTCGGTCCGGGCAGGTCGTCCTCCGCTATCACCGCGCGTAGCACGTCGTCGTCGCCGAGTCCGGCGTGGTTCGCGCGGCCGTGGCCGACGAGATGAACCGTGCCGTCCTTGGTGATCGCGCCGTGCGCCAGCGGTCCGGGCAGATCGGATCGCCCGTCGTAGATGAGGTCGACCGTCTCCTTGGCGCCGCTGGTCACGGTGTGGTGGATCATGATGCCGTGGACCGGGCCCCACGGGCCCTTGTGGTTGCGGTTGTGATTGCGCCAGTCGCGGACCTCTTCGACCGTCACGCCCTCGTTCTCCAGGGCCGCGACGAAGGCGCTTGCTGTGATGGGTGTGGCCATGTCTGCCCCGTACCTTCCTCAGCGCTCGTGTGTTCGGGGGTGATGCCCGCCGGGCCGGGCGCTTACTCCGTTTCCCGTGCGTTTCAGGGGAGGCCCGCCCTCGTCAACAGGCCCTGGACGCAGGCTTCCTGCGCGTACGGGCGCAGCAGCCGTGGCATCCGGTCGCGGGCACGGCGGGCACGGCCGGACCTTACGAGCGCCGAGTCCTCCAGGAAGCTCCGCCACGCCGAGCACGCCTCCTCCAACCGCCCCGCGGAGAGCAGCAGTTCCGCCAGTTCCGCCTCGCTCAGCGCGCGGGAGCGGCGTTCGCCGGCCGGACGGGAACGCAGCGAGGCGTGCAACTCGCGCACGGCACCGTCGCGGTCTCCCAGCGCCGCCCGCACCTGGCTCGCCTGGTAGTGCAGCGCCGCGTCCTGGTAGGAGCCGACGGGCTCGCCGCCGTCCGGGGATTCGGGCCCGGTCGTCAAGTCGGCCGGTGCGCGGGCGAGTTCGTGTTCGGCGCGGCCGAGTGCGGCCAGGGCCTGCTTGCGTTCGCCCTCCGCCGCCTGCGCGACCGCGAGCCCCGCGTACAGGAACGAGCGCGTCGACGGTGCAGCGTCGGAGGGCGCCGTCCCGCACGCGGATTCGGCGAGGGCGAGGCTCAGGCGGCGGTGCCCCAACTGGTACGCCTGCGAACTGAGCGCCCGCTGCACGAGCGCCACGCATTCGGGGTCCTCCCCCTCGGCGGCGAGCTGGGCGGCGGTGTCGAACGCGCGCTGGGCCAGGCCGTGCCGCTGTTCGTCCGCGTAGACGCGGCCCAGCAGATAGCTCAACCGGGCCGCGCCCGCCACGAGCCGGGGGTGATGCGGGCCCTCCCCGCCCGTGTGCAGCCGGCGCACCAGCCCCGCGAGGCAGGCCGCGAGCGGCGTGCGGATGTGGCCGCCGCCGTGCCGGTCCGCCTGCTGGGCGAAGAAGCGCGCGTGTTCGCGTGCGGATGCGACCTCGTCCGGCGTGGTGCGCCGGGCGGGCCGTCCGCCCCGGGGGAGGGAGGGGAAGTGTGCCCGGGGCGGACGGGGACGGAGGGGCTCCGCGGTTTCGCTCGGCTCGTCGCCGATGCCGCCGCGCTTGGCCGTGGTGCCGGCGGCGTCCGAAGTGCCCGCGCTGCGAGGTGTGTTGCCGGCTGTGCCCAGCGTCAGCCGGTAGGGGGCCGGCGGCGGCGCGTCCGCCCGCGGCGGGCCCACCACGGCCGCCGTGAGGGCCGCCAGGCGGTCGGCGGGGGGCGCCCCGTCCCGCAGGCCGGAGAGATCCTCCGGGCCCGGTTGTGTGCCGCCGTCGCCGAGTTCGCAGGCGGCTCGGTCCTCGCTTCTCCTCGGCCGCGGACCCGGGCCGCCGGACAGGCCGTCGCCCATGCCGAGTTGGGTCACGGCGACCGGGCGGCCCAGCCGCCGGGACAGCGCCTCCGCGATGAAGCCCTGGACCCTGGGCGAGGGGCGGCTGCCGCGCAGCCAGTGGGCGACGGACGTGCGGTCGTAGCCGAGCCGGACGCCGGCCTCGTTGCCGAGTCTCGCGAGGGCGCGGGCGAACGCCTCCTGCGTCCATCCGCTCTCCTCCAGTAAGGAGCGCAGTGCGAGGTTCGGCGTCGGGTCCCGGCGGTGGCGCTCACCGGGCCGCATGCGAGGCCACCTGACGGATGGTGAAGCGGAATCGGATCGGGTCGTTCACGGGAATTTCCTCCTTGTGTGCGCCGACGCGAAGTTGCGTACGGAGTGCTCCCAAGCGAAGCGCGTCTTCCGCTTCTTGGGGAGCATGTGCTGCGCGCACGCAGAGGTGCGACTTTCACACCCCGTGTGAACGGATGTCCGTTACTCTCTGAAACAAGGGTTGGACGACCGGAGGGCGAAATGGAGCCCAACAGTCAACTGGACGTACTGCTTGACCAGTCCGGAATCTCCCGGGCCGGTCTGGCCTCGAGGGTCAATCGCCTCGGCGCGGAGCACGATGTGACTCTGCGTTACGATCACACGGCTGTCGCGCGCTGGCTCAAGGGGCAGCGTCCGCGCGGCCGGGTGCCGGAGTTCATATGCGAGGTGCTGGGCGCGCGGCTGGAACGCACTCTGACGCTCGCGGACATAGGCATGGCCGGACCCCCGGGCGCGCTCCCGGCGGCGGACCGGTACGCATCCGGAGGGGCGGCGGAGGACGACGAACGGGCCACGCTGGGCCGCTTCGTGGAGCGGGCGGCGGTCTCGTGGCGCTCCGACCAGCTGCACGCCGACACCCCCGGACCGGCGCTGCTGACGGGCGCGGCGGCGGTGGCGCCGGTGTGGGAGTGGGAAAACCCTCCCGACGACCTGGACGTCTCCCACAAGGGCAGACGCGAGGTCTCGGAGGCGGACGTCGCACTGCTGCATGCCGCACGCGGCCACTACGAACACCTCTACCGCAACGCGGGCGGTGTCGCCACGCGCCCCCGCGTCGTCGGCTTCCTGACAGGTGAGGTGACACCGCTGCTGCGCGGTGACTACGACGACGGCACCGGACGCGAACTGTGCCGCGCCGCGGGCGCGTTGGCGGCGGTCAGCGGCATCTGCGCGTACGACGCCGACGAACAGGGCCTCGCCCAGCGGTACTTCCACCAGGCGCTGCGTCTCGGCAAGGCATCCGGCGACCGTCTCTTCGGCGGCTACGTCGTCTCCCTGATCGTCAACCAGGCCCTGCACCTCGGGGACAACCGGCGCGCCATCGCCTGCGCCGAAGCGGTGTTACGCACGCCGGGGCCGCACTCCACTCCGGCCCTGGCGACCGACCTGTACGCGATGCAGGCGAAGGCGTACGCGCGCATCGGCGATCGCAGGGGTGCGCACAGCTGCATGCGCAGTGCCGAGACCTGCTCCACCCGCATACGTCCCGAGGAGGAGCCCGAGGAGACCGGCTACGTCCAACCGGGCCTGGTGCAGGTGCGTTTGGCGGAGGCGCTGCTCGTACTCGGGGAGCTTGACCCGGCCCGGCGGTATGCCGAGGAGGCCGCGAGGGCACCCGCTCACGTGCGCGGCCGGGTCAACCGGCTGGTCACGCTCACCGGCGTCGAGTTGCGCACCGGCTCTACGGAACGCGCTGCGGAGACGGCGGCACGGATGGCCGACGAGGCGCAGGGCATCGAATCACAGCTGCTGCGGCAGCGCATGCGGCACGTGCGGGAGCGGCTGCTGCGGCACCCCGGTGCGCCGGTCGCGCAGGCGGCGGAGCTGATCGAGGAGACGTTGCGGGTTCCTCTCTGAAGGGAGGGTGGCCGGTCGGCGCCTCTGTCAGGCAAGCGCCGCGGCGTGCTGGGATGTGCCCAACCTCCGTCAGGAAGGGGGCACATACGTGCGATGGAAGAACCTGGGTGAACACACTGTGTACGAGAACCAGTGGTTACGGGTCAATCTCGCGGACGTGCTGCTGCCGGACGGCCGTCATCTGGATCACTATCTGATCCGGCTGCGGCCGGTGGCCATGGCCACCGCGGTCAACGAGCGCAACGAGGTGCTGATGCTCTGGCGGCACCGCTTCATCACCGACAGCTGGGGATGGGAACTCGCGGCCGGAGTCGTCGAGGACGGCGAGGACCTCGCCGCCGCGGCGGCACGCGAGATGCTGGAGGAGACGGGCTGGCGGCCCGGGCCGCTGCGTCACCTGATGACCGTCGAGCCCTCCAACGGGCTCATCGACGCGCGGCATCACATCTACTGGGCGGACGGCGCCGACTACGCCGGCCATCCCGAGGACGACTTCGAGTCGGACAAGCGCGAGTGGGTGCCGCTGAAGGAGGCTCCGGACCTCATCGCAGCGGGTGAGGTCCCAGCCGCGAACACTGCGGCAGCACTGCTGATGCTGTACCGCCTGCGCTTCGGGTAGCCGGGAAACGCCGAGGCCCGGGCCGGGATACGCCGAAGCCCCGGGGCCGGGATACGCCGAAGCCCCGGGGCCGGGAGCAGCGCCTGGGCCGGGAGAGGTCCCCGGGCCGGGGCAGTGCCCGGGCCCGGAAGCGTCCGAGCCGGCCGTCCGTCCGGCCGGGGTGCTCCCTCGCGGCCGGTCCGAGCACCTCCGGGTGCACGCCGGCCCCCTGACCCGCGGAGGGCCGGGGGGCCGGGGCGGTCCGTGCGGCCACGGGTGCGGCGCGCACCGGACGCTACGTGCTCTTCAGGAAGTCCTTGCCGTGCTGCGCGATGTGCTGCTCCAGCGCCGTCATCGCCTGCTCCACGTCCGCGCGGGAACCGTCTTCGCGCTGCTCCGAGTAGTAGGCGGCGCCCAGCTTGCGCAGCAGGTCGCTGCTTGTGCGCTGTGCCTGTACCACCTCCATCTTCTCCTTGCCCTGGGCCAGTCCGCGCTGCGCCTGCTCCTTGGCCCTGTCGAGGAAACCCGCCATCGTTCCTGCCTCCTGTGGCTGTGCCTGTGCCTGTGTCACCGGGAGAAATGCCCGGATTCCCCCCAGTCCCTGCCCGTCCAAACGTATGCGGTGATCAGCGGGTTCCCCGCTCATCCCCAGCCGGTACGCCGAGCGCCACCCGTACGAGCTGTCGCGCCCGCGGGGCAGCGGGCCTTCCCGAACCGACGGGGCTCCCGCGCCAGATGAGCATTGGAGGTACGACGCCGCTCCCGGCGGGCGAACCCCGTGCGGGTGCGGGGGGTGCGGGCCCGGAGCATCTCGGTTGTGGCGACGGACCATGGCGAAGCCGGCGACCGTGGCGGAGGTGACGGTGGAGGCGGAGGTGGCGACCGTGAAGACGCCGACGGCATGCCCGTGGCGGCGGCACCCGGCCGGCCGGCCGTCCGTCCGCGCCGGCGTCGGCATCGGCGTCCGCGACGGCGACGGCGACGAAGCCGCGCGGATGACGCAGTTCAGCGGCCATGCCCAGGGAGCACAGCCGCAGGCCGGTGCGCATTTCCCACGGCGACGCGGCGGTCATAACGTGTGCTCATGAGCTCTGGTGACAGTACCGCCGCGCGGAACCCGGCCCGCACCGGGCGCGGCTCCGGCGCCCACGGCCCGTACGCACGGCAGGGCCACGGGCGGCTCGGCGCCGTCGGAATGGTCGTCGGCAGCGCCATGTCGCTGCAGTTCGGGTCCGCCGTGGCCGCGACGCTCTTCCCCCGCGCCGGAGCGCTCGGTGTCGTGGCGCTCCGGCTGGTCTTCTCCGCGCTGATCATGCTCGCCGTGTGCAGGCCGCGCCTGCGCGGGCACTCCCGCAGGGACTGGGCCGCCGTCACCGGCCTCGGTGTCGCGCTCGGCACCATGAACACGCTGTTCTACCAGGCCATCGACCGCATTCCGCTCGGTGCCGCCGTCACCCTCGAACTGCTCGGCCCGCTCGTGCTGTCCGTCGTGGGCTCCCGGCGCCTGCTGAGTCTGCTGTGGGCCGCGCTGGCACTGGCCGGCGTGTACCTGCTGGGCAGCAGCGGCTTCGGCCGCATCGACCTCGCGGGCGCCGCTTTCGCCCTGGCCGCCGGTGCCATGTGGGTGGCCTACATCCTCTTCAACTCCCGTACGGGCGCCCGCTTCCCGAAAGCCGACGGGCTCGCCCTCGCCATGGGGCTGGCCGCCCTGATCAGTGCGCCGCTGGGCGCCGCGAGCGCCGGCCGCGCGCTGCTGGACCCGGTGACGCTCGGTCTGGGCGCGGCGGTGGCGGTGCTCTCCTCGGGGGTTCCGTACACGCTCGAACTGTTCGCCCTGCGGAGGCTGCCCGCCGCGACCTTCGCGCTGCTGATGAGCCTCATGCCGGTGGCGGCGGCGACAGCGGGATTCCTGGTGCTCGACCAGCGCCTCGAAGCGCAGGAGCTCGTTGCCATCGGCCTGGTCATCGTCGCCAGCATGGGCGCGGTACGTACCCCGCCCGCCCCTCGTTCCAGGGGCGCCGGGCCGCCCGTGCCGTGAGGTCCTTCCGCGCCGTGAGGTCCTTCCGTGCCGTGAGGTCTCCCGTGCGCCATAGGGTGGGCCGGTGAGCGAGCTTGAGCGGCCACTGGCCGTCTGGACCGAGGACGGCGTCGAACGCACGGCGCTGTGGCGCTCGGAGAGCGGCACCAGGCCCCCGCGGCACATCCGCGTCGCGGACGACCGCATGACAGCCGACGCCGCCTACAAGCTGGCCTGCGAGGGGACGGCGCTGCTGTGGCGCGGCGACTACCACGGTGCGCGGCAGCTGCTGTCCGCACTGGGGCGCCGCGTCGACCGAAAGCCGCCGAAGGCCGGAGCGAACCCGCGGGAGACCTTCCACCTGTACAGGCAGGCGCAGTCGCGCCGCGCCCGCGTGCTGGGGATGCTGCTGGTGCCGCTCGACTCCGGGCCCCGGGGCGAGAACGGTTACGCCGTACCGCTGCGCCGCGCGCCCGAGATCCGGGAGGCGTGCGCCGAGGCGTACGGAGCAGAGGGCGGCGACGCGGGGCACTCCCTTGTGCCGCTGCGCGAGCTGCTGGGCGTCATCGGGGCCCACGAGTGGCGGCAGCGCGGCGTACCCGTTCCGGCGCTCGGCGGCGACCGCGTGCACCCGGCGTACGGCGTCTTCTCACCGGTGCGCGGCGAGTACGTCGACCTGGTCGCCCGTACCCAACTGCCCCCGGGCGGGCTCGCGTTCGACATCGGCACCGGCACCGGGGTACTGGCAGCGGTGCTCGCCCGGCGCGGCCTCGCCCGTGTCGTCGCGACGGACCAGGACGAGCGGGCGCTGGCCTGCGCCCGGGAGAACGCCGAACGGCTGGGGGTGGCACGGCAGGTGAGCGTCGTCGCCGCGGACCTCTTCCCGCCGGGGACCGAACGGGCCCCGCTCGTCGTGTGCAACCCGCCCTGGCTGCCCGCGAAACCCGTCTCGCCGCTGGAACACGCGGTCTACGACCCCGGCAGCCGCATGCTCCGCGGTTTCCTCTCCGGGCTGGCCGAGCGCCTGCTCCCGGGCGGTGAGGGCTGGCTGGTCCTCTCCGACCTCGCCGAGCGTCTTCAGCTGCGCACGCGCGAGGAGTTGCTCGGCTGGATCGCCGGGGCGGGCCTCGCCGTCGCGGGCCGTGAGGACGCCCGGCCCCGCCACAAGCGGTCCGCCGACCCCTCCGACCCGTTGCACTTCGCCCGCGGCGCGGAGGTCACGTCACTGTGGCGGCTGAAGCGCGCGGAGTGAGGTGCACAGGGGCGACGGGCTCCGGCCGGCCACCGACGGGACGGCACCGGAGGACGGCCGATGTGATCCAGCCGCTGTCCCACCGGCGGCGCCTCGGAGCTGACGCGGCGTCCGGCCCCGCCGGCATTCGGCACACAAGACACTGAACAGACCGCTCAGTTACAGGATTTCCACGGCGCAGCACTGACAGGAGTCGGCAACCAGGACGCCAGGTCCCGGATGAGGCATTCCTCCGGGACCTGTCGGCGTCGGCGTATGTGCACAAAGGACCGCACCCGGTCCGCATCGGCGCCTTCGTGGGGCGCCGTGCGGGCCGGGTGCGGTGGAAATCCCGCGAGGACGCAGGGTGTTCAGCCCTTCTTGGTCCCCCGGCGATGGTTGGGCCGGTGGGCAGCAGTGCCCCGGCGTATGGCTAGCGGTGTCCTCTCGTCCGAGGCGGTGAGGGTGTCGATGAGGCGGGAAAGCATCACAGGATCGAACGGGTCACAACTCCGTTGGCTTCGAAGTCGTAGATCTTCTGGTTGATCCGCAGGCCGTCGACGGCGCCGATCCACATGTTGTCGCGCCCCTTGCCCACTGCCGCGGTGAGGATGGTCGGCGCATCGCCGCCGTCGTTCAGCGCGGCTTTGAGCGCCGAGAAGGTGCACTGAGTGGTTTGGTTGCACCCGGTCGCGGTCCCCGCGGCGCCCGAGAGCATCCACTTCCCGCTCGTGGCGGCGTTCAGGTAGGGACTCCAGGCGTCCACGTTCGCCATCGGCACAGGGTCGGGCAGCCACGTCATCGTGGAGTAGTTGGTGGGTGTGGACGAGAGGTTCGGATCGATCTCGAACCTGATGTTCGGCATGTTGCTCGCGCCGCCGTAGCTGATGTTCTCACCGGTCTGGAAGACGTAGAAGCCGACCTGGTTCAGGCCGAGCACCGGGTCACCGTAGAAGTCGACCTCGTTGCCGAAGTCGACTTTCTCGCTCGGCGGAGTCAGGGTGGTGGAGTTGTTCGCCACCTCGATCCCAAGGCTGCCCTTTCCGTAAGGCGGCTTCGAGGTGGGGCCCGTTTTGCCGAACGACCCGTACGGGCCGTTCCTCAATTCGGCAACGGGAGAGCCGATGGTGTTGCGGGTGATCACACCCCAGTGTTCCGAGTCGGCGGTTGCGGCGGATGCCGGCCCGGGGGCAGACGAAACGGCGATCGCAGCCAGCGCGGCGACCCCCAAAGCCATTCTTCGTGTAACGCCGAAGCGAGCTTTCACGCTTCCCTCCTCATTCTGGTCGGTGAAGGACAGGGCAGGTGTGTTGTTGCCCTGCAGTCAGAATGGTGGCGTCCGCTGCCGACGGGGTTCGGTTGTTCCTTCTTCACTCGCAAGAGTGACACATCTGAATTGCGAGTTTGAGTCTGCTGTTCAACTCCGTTGCTTTTCCAAAATATTGAGACCGAGCCGCGTTCACGCACGCCGTTGGTGCCCGGCCCTGGGTTCCTCCCATTTCGAGTGCAGGTCAGAGGCCGGCCCCGGTCTCGTTGTGATTTTCGGGCCATCGGGTTGCCATCGGGTTCTGTTCCGTTGATCGGACGCCCCCTGAAGGTCCGGCAGAGGGGAAAACCGGAGGGCGTGCGGCGGTGCGCAGGGGCGCGGTTGATGCTTCCTAGGATTGTCGTATTCACTATGTATGCATCTTCTGCCTGCGTTCACGCCTTGTCGAGTGTTTCTGGCGTTCGCTTCCATTGTGGTAAGAGGCAATGGGCAACACCCAGCAACGGGGCAGGGGTGACCGCTTTCCGGCCGGGATTCCAGCCGTGTACGGGGGGTTGGAAAGGGTTGTCCAGGTGCACGGAGCCTGCTGCCTGGAATCCCGTCCCGGAGGAGGAAATATATGCCAGCGATCACTGCCGTTCAGCCTTCAAAACTGCCTGCGGGAGCCACGACCTGGATCGCCGGGTCCGGTTTCACAGGTGCGACTGCCGTGAAATTCGGCAACACCAATGCAAATTTCACCTTGTTCAACGACGGAGCCATCAGAGCCACAGTTCCTGCGGGAAGCGGTTCGGTTCTGGTCACGGTCGTGACGCCGAGCGGCACCAGCAACGGCAAAGCATTCTGCTACTCGGGAACACCGGGTGCGACGATTCAGGCCGTTCAGCCGACATCCGGGCCTTCTGCGGGCGGCACTCCTGTCACCCTCGTCGGTTACGGATTCACGGGTGCGACCGATGTGAAGTTCGGCAGCACCAGCGCCCCCATCCTCGCCAATCTGCAGGGAAAGGTGATCCAGACCACCGCCCCGGCCGGGACCGGTACGGTGCTGGTGAGCGTGGTGACTCCCGTGGGTCCGGGCTGCGGCATCGCCTATGACTACGTGGGCGTACCGGTACCACCGTCGGTTGACTCGGTGGTCCCGGACGAGGGCCCCGCGGGCCAACAGGTGACGATCTCCGGCAGCGGATTCACCGGTGTGACGTCCGTGCAGTTCGGCGTGGTGGAAGCCGGATTCGTGTTCGTCGATGACAGCACCGTCGTCGCGACCGCACCCGACGGTGTGGCCGGCTCGCTGGTGGACGTAACCGTCACCACGCCGAACGGCAGCGACACCCTCGAAGACGCCTACACCTATGTGCCGGCAGTCACCTCTGTGGTCCCGGACGAGGGCCCCGAGGGTCAAGAGGTGATCATCTCCGGCTTCGGGTTCACCGGCGCAACATCAGTGACGTTCGGGGGAGTGGAAGCCACGTCGTTCATGGTCGCGGACGACGACACCGTCTTCGCGGTCGTGCCCGCGGGCAGCGGCACGGTGGCTGTGACCGTGAGCACCCCGAACGGCGATGCCACCCTCGCAGACGCCTACACCTACGTCGTCGTACCAGAAATCACCCTTGTGGAGCCCTCCACAGGTCCAGCAGTCGGCGGTCAGGACGTGACGATCTCCGGCAGCGGGTTCTCCGGTGCAACATCGGTGACCTTCGGAGGAGTTGATGCAACGTCGTTCATCGTCGAGAACGACACCACCATCACCGCAACCACACCCCCGGGCACGGCCTACACGACGGTGGACGTGGAAGTCACCACACCGGGCGGTACCGCAACAGGCAGCTACACCTACACCCTCTTCGCCTACGTCACCAACCAGACGGACGCGACGGTGTCGGTGATCGACACCAGCGACGACACCGTCGCCGACACCATCAACGGCGAGAACTTCCAGGGCCCGGCCGGAGTGGCGCTCACCCCGGACGGAAGCAAGGTGTACGTCGCCAACAGCAGCGGGGAAGAGGTGACGGTGGTCGACGCCGGCAACAACGTCGTCACCGGAAGTCTCATCACCGTCGGGATCTCCCCGTACGGCGTGGCGATTGCCGGGACCAAGGCCTACGTCCCCAACAGCACCGACAGCACGGTGTCGGTGATCGATACCGCCACCGATACCGTCACCGACACCATCAACGGCGAGAACTTCAACACCCCGTTCTGGGTGGCGATTGCCGGGACCACCGCCTATGTCACCAACGCCGCCAACGACACGGTGACCGTGATCAATACCGCGACTGACACCGTCACCACCACCATCAACGGCACGAACTTCAACTCACCCAGGGAGATTGCGGTCACGCCCGACGGGACCAAGGCCTATGTCGCCAACAACGGCGGCACCACGGTGACGGTGATCGACACCGGTACCAACACCGTCTCCGGCACCCCCATCACCGTCGGGACCTCCCCCTACGGGGTGGCGTTCACCCCGGACGGAACCAAGGCCTACGTCACGAACGAAGGCGGCAACTCGGTCTCGGTGATCGACACCAGCGACAACACCGTCATCACCACCATCACCGACGCCGGCTTCAACGAACCGAGGGGAGTGGCCGTCACGCCGGACGGAAGCAAGGTCTACGTCGCCAACTACGGCGGCAGCACGGTGTCGGTGATCGACACCAGCGACAACAGCGTCACCACCACCACCGTCGGGAACAACCCGTTCGGGGTGGCGATCGTGAACGTCTGACCCCGGACGTCCGCCGATCTCATGACGCACCACCCCGTAGAAGGTGCTGAGGACACGACAGGTCCCGGATGAGGCATTGCTCCGGGACCTGTCGGCGTGGCGTGAGGTGTGTACGAAGACCGCACCCGGTCCGCATCGGCGCCTTCGTGGGGCGCCGTGCGGACCGGGTGCGGTGGAAATCCCGTGCAGGCGAAGGACGTTCAGCCCTTCTTCGTCTCCCAGAAGATCTTGTCGATCTGGGCGATGTAGTCGAGGGCCTTCTGGCCCGTCGCCGGGTCGGTCGAGCCCTTGGCCGTGGAGAGGGCCTTCAGGGTCTCGTTGACCAGCTGGTGCAGGTCCGGGTACTTCTCGAAGTGCGGGGGCTTGAAGTAGTCGCTCCACAGCACCGAGACGTGGTGCTTGGCCAGTTCGGCCCGCTCCTCCTTGATCGTGGTGGCACGAGCGCGGTAGTGCGGGTCGTCGTTGGCCTGGTACTTCTCCTGGATGGCCTTGACCGACTCCGCCTCGATGCGGGCCTGCGCCGGGTCGTAGACACCGCAGGGCAGGTCGCAGTGGGCGCTGACCTTGACCGTGGGCGCGAACAGACGGGAAAGCATAGAGCCGTCCTTCCTCGTGATCGTCTTCTCACCTGTGAGATTACTCCGTAGGGGAGGCCCTTTCGCGTGTGCCCCCGAGCGCTTAGGACAAAAGTCCAGTGTTGGGTGAACGTGAGGACGGGACCGGGGTGAGGCGCACAGATGCCGGAGCGGGCGCGGGTGTCGCGAGGGTACGGACAGCGAAGGAGCGGGACTGTGAGCGGGTTGCTGAAGCGGATCGGGCTCGCGGAGGTCTACAACCCGTCGATGCTGCCGACGCTGCGTCCCGGCGACCGGCTGGTGGTGAAGTACGGCGCCCGCGTACGGCGCGGAGCCGTCGTGCTGCTGCGGCATCCCCTCCAGCACGATCTGCTCATCGTCAAACGGGCCGTGGAGCGCCGTTCGGGTGGCTGGTGGGTGGTCGGTGACAATCCGCAGGTGCGCAATGACAGCCGGGAGTTCGGGACCGTCCCGGACGACTTGATGGTGGCGCGTGCCTGGGTGCGGCTGCGGCCCCGCCGGGGGCCTCAGCGCTCTCTGCGGCCCGCACTGCCGTGGGCTCTCTCGGCGGTGCGGCCGCTGGTGGTGCTGCCTTCGGGCCGCTCCGGGAGGGCTTGCGCCGGCTCGTCGCCGTCCTCGGCGGCGTTGGTCTCGCGGCTCTCCCGGCTCTCCAGGCGTTTGCGGGCGCGGTAGGCGGCGACATTGGCGCGGGTCGCGCAGCGGTCGGAGCAGTAGCGGCGGGAGCGGTTGGTGGAGGTGTCCAGGTACGCCTTGCTGCACGGTGCCGCCTGGCAGATCCCGAGCCGTTCCACGCCCAGGTCGGTGAGGTGGAACGCGAGGCCCATGCAGGCCGTGGCCGTGTAGCCGGCTGCCGCGGTGACGGGATGCTCCGCGAGGTGCATGTGCCAGCGGGGGCGTCCGTCGGCGGCGGGGTCGCCGTGGCCGCTGATCTGAGGGCTGGTGGGGAATTCCATGAGCAGCGCGTTGAGCAGGTCCACGGCGCGCGTCTCGTCGCCCTCGGAGGCGGCGCCGAAGACGGCGCGCAGCCGTGTCCGTACGGCCCGCAGCCGTGCCACGTCGGCTTCCGTCACGCGGCGGGCCATCGTGCGGTCGGCGCCGTACAGCTCCCGTACGGACTCGACGGACGTGAGGGTGTCCGTGCCGCGCTCCGGCTCCTCGGTGTTGACCAGGCGGACCGCCAGGTCCGAGTAATGGCTGAGCTCCACTTGTGGTCCTTACGGCCGCGGGCTATCGTCACCGTTGAAGTAATGAGCGGTTTCGGTCAGAGGGTATTACATCCTGGAGGATGGCGTGGCGGACTGCACGGACGACGCGAAGATCGCAGGGGCGGGCCCGGACTGGCGTGCATGGCAGGAGAGTTGGGACCGGCAGCAGGAGTTCTACCTCCCGGACCGCGAGGAGCGCTTCCGGGTCATGTTCGACATGACCGAGGCGCTGACCGCTCCATCCGGCCCCGCGGAAGAGGACGCTGCCGGCGCCCCCGGGCCCGTGGTGCTCGACCTGGCCTGCGGGACGGGCAGCATCTCGCGGCGGCTGCTGCGGCGCTTCCCCGGGGCGCGGTCGACGGGAGTGGACCTCGACCCGGCCCTTCTCATGATCGCGCGCGGCTACTTCGCGGGCGACGAGCGCGTGGAGTTCGTGAGCGCGGACCTGACCGACCCGGAGTGGACGGGCAGGCTCCCCTACCGCTCGTACGACGCGGTGCTCACCGCCACCGCCCTGCACTGGCTGCGCACCGACGAACTCGGCGTGCTCTACGGGCAGATCGCGGGGGTGCTCCGCGACGGCGGGGTGTTCATGAACGCCGACCACATGCCGGACGGGACCACGCCCCGCATCAACGAGGCGGCGCACGCCTTCGACAAGGAGCGCCGCGAACGGGCCGAGGCGGCGGGGACGCAGGACTGGGTCGCCTGGTGGGACGGCCTGTCCCGGGAGCCCGCGGTGGCCGGCGCAGTCGCCGAGCGCTTCCGCACCATCGGCAACCCGCTCAACGGCGACCACGCCGACGGAGAGGTGCAGTCACCGGCCCGCCACGCCGAACTGCTGCGCGCGGCCGGCTTCTCGGAGGCGCGACCGGTGTGGAGCTCGCCCCTCGACGCGCTCGTGCTCGGTCTCAAATAGCCCTCGGGTGCCCGTACAGCCGGATGCGCGTGAGGGCGGTACGGGCAGGGCCTGCCCGTACCGCCCTCGGTGAGTTCCCCGCGTCGAGGCGTCCCGCTGCGGCGCCGCGCACATCCGGTGACGTCCGACGACGGCGCGCTCAGCGGCTCTCAGCGGCGGGCGACGCCCTCCGCGCGTGCCGCCGCGGCCACGGCGGCCGTCACCGCGGGAGCGACCCGCTCGTCGAACGGCGAGGGGATGACGCAGTCCGCGCTCAACTCCTCGGAGACGACGGCCGCCAGGGCCTCCGCCGCGGCGAGTTTCATGCCTTCGGTGATGTCGGTGGCCCGCACCTGAAGGGCGCCGGCGAAGACACCCGGGAAGGCGAGCACGTTGTTGATCTGGTTCGGGTAGTCGCTGCGCCCCGTGGCCACGACGGCCGCGTACTTGGACGCCACGTCCGGGTGGATCTCCGGGTTCGGGTTGGCCATGGCGAAGACGAAGGAGTCCTCGGCGAGCGTCGCCACCGCCGCCTCGGGGACCGTTCCGCCGCTGACGCCGATGAAGACGTCGGCGCCGTCCATCACCGACTCGAGCGAACCGGTGCGCCCCTCCTTGTTGGTGAAGCCGGCCAACTCCCGCTTGACGTCGGTGAGATCGTCACGGCTCTGCGCGACGACGCCCTTGCGGTCGCACACGACGACGTCGCCGATGCCGGCCTCCACGAGGATCTTGGCGATCGCGAAACCGGCCGCGCCCGCGCCCGAGATGACCGTACGCAGGTCGCCGAGCGTGCGGTTGGTCAGCCGTGCGGCGTTGCGGAGCGCCGCGAGCGTGACGATGGCCGTGCCGTGCTGGTCGTCGTGGAAGACCGGCACGTCCAGGCGTTCCTTGAGCTTGGCCTCGATCTCGAAGCACCGGGGTGCCGCGATGTCCTCCAGGTTGACGCCTCCGAAGGACGGTGCGAGACGTGCGACGGTCTCCACGATCTCGTCGGTCTCGCGGCAGTCCAGTGCGACCGGGAACGCGTCCACGCCGCCGAACTGCTTGAAGAGAATGGACTTGCCCTCCATCACGGGGAGGGAGGCCTCGGCGCCGATGTCGCCCAGGCCCAGCACCGCGCTGCCGTCCGTGACGACGGCCACCACCTGGGACTTCCAGGTGTAGTCCGCCACGAGTTCCGGCTGGCGCGCGATGGCGCTGCAGACCTTGGCGACGCCCGGCGTGTACGCGAGGGACAGCTCCTCCGCGTTGCGGACCGGGACGGTCGCCTGCACGGCCATCTTCCCGCCGCGGTGCAGGGCGAAGGCCGGATCGATCACGTCCTCGTCCAGGCCGTCCTTCGAATTGACGATCTCCGCTGCCACTTGTCGAACCCCTTTGTAGAAAACCTTCTTGAGAGTGGCCGCTCCCAGGTTGAGGAACGGGCGGGCAACCACGTCCGCCGACCGCACGGCCCATGGCCCTGGTGGGAGCCCCGGCTCGCTGGGCCGATGGGGCCGCCCCCGGCGGCTGGGCCGAGGGGGCTGGTCTCTCCCGGGCCTTGAGGGCCCGGAGGGAGATGGAGCGAACGCCGGGCGCGCCGCACACGCGCCCTGGTCCCCGGGTGAGGGGTGTAATCGACCTTTGTACCTGACGAAGCCCGTCGGTTACGACCCGCTTTCCCCGAGGCCGGAAGCAGGCAACCGGACATTAGCCCACGGAACGCCATGAATGTGCCGGTGGCCGGGTATCTCTGGACCGCAATACGCCCGCCGGTGAAGGGTCTTCGGCGCAGCCCCCGAATGTGCCCAAGGTCTCCTGCGGGTCCGCATTCGAACGGAATGCGACACCGCGTACGCGACGCGTGAGTGCCCTGTATGCGGAACCGGGCCTCCGTTATCCGATTTTGACTCGCGAGTCCTCGGTAACCGCTCGAACGGATGGCAGGATTTCCACCATCCATCGGCAGCATCCTCGTGGCCACAACACCCGAAGGTGTGTGCCCGACCGGACGCTCCCACATCCGCAGGAGGACCCTGTCATGACCGCACGCAACTTCCGACGCCCGGTGGCCGCGCGCCTCCGGCGTGCTCGCACAGCCGCGCCGATAGCCGTGGCGGTCACCGGCGCCCTGCTGCTGACCGGCTGCGGCGACCAGACGGACTCCGCGAGCGGCGGCAGCGCCGACAAGCAGGGCAGCAAGGCCCCGCTCTTCGACAAGCTGCCGAAGAAGATCCAGAAGGCGGGCGTCATCAAGGTCGGCACGGATGCCGCGTACAAGCCGATGGAGTACAAGGACGGGCAGAAGATCGTCGGGCTCGACCCCGACCTGGCGAACGCGATGGGCGAGCACCTCGGTGTGCGGTTCGAGTTCACCAACGGCACCTTCGACGGTCTGATCACCTCCATGCAGACCGGCCGCTTCGACATGATCATGTCGTCGATGACGGACACCAAGGACCGGCAGGAGGGCCTGGACGACCAGGGCAAGAAGGTCGGCAAGGGCGTCGACTTCGTCGACTACCTCACCGCCGGCTCCTCGATCCTCGTCAAGAAGGGCAACCCGGAGAAGATCGAGTCGGTCGACCAGCTGTGCGGCAAGAAGGTCGCCACGCAGCGCGGCACCACTTCGCACGAGATCCTCAAGAAGCAGATCGACAAGTGTAAGAAGGACCGCAAGCGGCCGCTGACGATCGAGCCGTTCGACAACGACGACGAGGCCCGCGTCCGGCTGAAGGCCGGCGGCGTCGTCGCCGACATCTCCGACTTCCCCGTCGCGGCCAACGCGGCGAAGACCGGCGACGACTTCGAGGTCGTCGGCGAGCAGATGGAGTCCGCGCCGTACGGCATGGCCGTCTCCAAGGGCAACGACAAGCTCAGCGGCGCTCTCAAGGAAGCCCTGACGAAGATCATCGAGGACGGCTCCTACGAGAAGGCGCTCAAGAAGTGGGGCGTCGAGGACGGCGGGGTCTCCGAAGCGAAGATCAACAGCGGTACCTGAGCCGCATCGCGGCCGCCGGCCGGCCGGTCCACCCGTCGTGTGACCGGCCGGCCGTGGCACGGCCCCCGCGAACCGGCGCCACGCGGACGCCTCCCGGCAGCGATGTCAGCGAGTCCGCGCCCGCTCCTCCGGCAAGGCGCCCGGTGACTCCCCCGGCCACCGCTGGGAAGTGCCCCCACCCGGTCACCGCTGGGTGAAGCACCCGGCCCCGCCCGGGGGAGAGTGCCCCCAGTCCACCGACCGACAGGCAGTACATCCATGACCGCTCCTCCCGACAAGGGGCCCGGCGACGCATCCGCAGCGACCGCGGGCCCCCGACCGACCGCCGGCACGGCACCCGAGGCGATCAAGGCGATACCCGTGCGGCACTACGGCCGCTACGTCTCCGCCGCCGTCGTCATCGTGCTTCTCCTCCTCGTCGTCAAGGCGTTCGCGGAGGCGGACCTGACATGGGGCTCGGTCGGCAGCTTCTTCTTCAACGACCAGATCATGCAGGGTGTCAAGAACACCCTCGTGGTCAGCGTGCTGTCCATGATCATGGGTCTGGTTCTCGGCATCGTCCTGGCAGTGATGCGGATGTCGAAGAACCCGGTCACCAACTCGGTGGCGTGGGGCTACATCTGGTTCTTCCGCGGCACCCCCGTCTACGTGCAACTGCTGCTGTGGTTCAACCTGGCGCTGATCTTCCCCGTCCTCAACCTCGGCCCGATCTACAAGGACGAGATGACGGACGTCATGACGCCGTTCATGGCAGCCCTGCTGGGCCTCGGCCTGAACGAGGCGGCATACATGGCGGAGATCTGCCGCGCCGGCATCCAGTCCGTCGACGAGGGGCAGACCGAGGCCTCGCAGGCGCTCGGCATGACCAACGGGCAGAACATGCGCCGGATCGTGCTGCCGCAGGCGATGCGGGTCATCGTGCCGCCGACCGGCAACGAGTTCATCAACCTGCTGAAGACCTCCGCCCTGTGTGCCGTGGTGCAGTACGAGGAGGTGCTGCGCAAGTCGCAGAACATCGGCAACAACTCGGGTGCGGTGGTGGAGATGCTCTTCGTCGCCACCATCTGGTTCCTCGTCATCACGACCGTCTTCAGCATCGGGCAGTTCTATCTGGAGCGGCACTACGCACGGGGCTCGTCGCGGCAGCTGCCCGCGACCCCGTGGCAGCGGGCACGGCAGCTGGTCTTCACCTTCAGCCGTGGTACGGGAGCGGGTTCGGGCTCGGGAGCGGGAGGCGCCGCATGAACGCGATGGTGAAGGCCGAGGCCGTACACAAGTCCTTCGGACCGGTCGAAGTGCTCAAGGGCATCGACCTGGAGGTCGCGCCGCGCGAGGTGTTCTGCATCGTCGGCCCCTCGGGGTCGGGCAAGTCCACCTTCCTGCGCTGCATCAACCACCTGGAGAAGATCAACGCGGGGCGGTTGTACGTCGACGGCACGCTCGTCGGCTACCGCGAGCACGGCAACAAGCTCTACGAGCTGCGGGACCGCGAAGTCGCCGCGCAGCGCCGCGACATCGGCATGGTCTTCCAGCGCTTCAACCTCTTCCCGCACATGACCGCGGTGGAGAACGTGATGGAGGCGCCGGTCCAGGTGAAGGGGGAGAGCAAGGCGAAGGCGCAGGAACGCGCACGTGCCCTTCTCGACCGCGTGGGCCTCGCCGACAAGACCGACAGCTACCCCGCGCAGCTCTCCGGCGGACAGCAGCAGCGCGTCGCCATCGCCCGGGCGCTGGCGATGGAGCCCAAGCTGATGCTCTTCGACGAGCCGACCTCGGCGCTCGACCCGGAGCTGGTCGGAGAGGTGCTGGACGTGATGCGCGACCTCGCCGAGGACGGCATGACGATGGTCGTCGTCACGCACGAGATGGGCTTCGCGCGCGAGGTCGGCGACTCACTGGTCTTCATGGACGACGGGGTGGTCGTGGAGTCGGGCAACCCCCGGGACGTCCTCGGCGACCCGCAGCACGAGCGGACGAAGTCCTTCCTCTCCAAGGTGCTGTGAGGCGCCGGGCGCGTCCGGCGCGTCCGTGAGATCTGTCGCTTCGGCGGGGCGGGGGGTGGCTGGCCGGCCCCCCGCGCGAGTAGCGTCCTGATCATGTTTGCTGCATACGCCGCGCGAATCGACAAGGACCAGCCGCTGGACGGACTGGAACTGGGTGACCGTCCCGAACCGGTGGTTCCGGACGGTTGGACGACCGTCGACGTCAAGGCGGCGTCGCTCAACCACCACGACCTGTGGTCCCTGCGGGGGGTCGGGCTCGGCGAGGAGCTGCTGCCGATGACCCTGGGGTGCGACGGCGCGGGCATCGACGCCGACGGCAACGAAGTCGTCCTGCACTCGGTCATCGGTGCGACCGGCCACGGCGTCGGCCCGGACGAGAAGCGGACCCTGCTGACGGAGAAGTACCAGGGCACGTTCGCCGAACGCGTCGCCGTGCCGCGGTGGAACGTGCTGCCCAAGCCGAAGGAACTCTCCTTCGAGGAGGCGGCCTGTCTGCCGACGGCGTGGCTGACCGCGTACCGCATGCTCTTCACCAACGCGGGCGTCCGGCCCGGTGACAGCGTGCTCGTGCAGGGCGCGGGCGGCGGCGTCGCGACGGCCGCGATCGTGCTGGGCGCCGCCGCCGGGCTGCGGGTCTTCGCCACCAGCCGGGACGAGGCCAAGCGCAAGCGTGCCGTCGAACTCGGCGCGGAGGCCGCCGTGGAGACCGGCGCGCGGCTGCCGCAGCGCGTCGACGCCGTGCTGGAGACCGTGGGCGCCGCCACCTGGTCCCACTCGCTGAAGTCCCTCAAGCCGGGCGGAACAGTCGTCATCTCGGGCGCCACGAGCGGACCCAACCCGCCCGCCACGGAGCTCAACCGGATCTTCTTCCTCGAACTGAAGGTCGTCGGCTCGACGATGGGCAGCAAGGAGGAGCTGGCCTCGCTGATGGACTTCTGCGCCGCCAAGGGCGTACGGCCCGTCATCGACTCGACGCTGCCGCTGGACCGGGCCCGCGAGGGTTTCGCGAAGATGGCGGAGGGCGAGCTGTTCGGCAAGGTCGTGCTGACGGTCTGACCGGCCGGCCGGCGGCGCCCGCTGCCGCGCGGCGCTCGTTCCGCCGCCGGCTCCCGTGGGTCCGTGTCACGGGCGCCGCCGCTGACAACCATGCTGCAGCACAGGCAACGCGCGCGGTCACCCCGAAGCGGCATCCGTACCGCTTCGGGGTGACGCGCTCTGCTGCGGGCCCGCCGGAGTGGCCGGCCTGCGATCATCGGCCGGTGACGAAGGAGGTCCACGTGACGATGAGGCCCGGCCGGCGGCCGGGCCCCGTCGGTTCAGCTGTCGGCGTCCCGTTCCACGTGGCCTTCGGGGCCGCGCAGCAGGGCGACCATGTGGGCAGCCCCCGCCGACAGTTGGCGCCGCGCCTCGCGCAGTTGCTCCTCGGTCACGCCGTGATCGCGTGCCGCGTCCCGCACGTCGTCCCGGAAGTGGTCGAGGAGGCGTTCCAGTTCGCGGCCCGGGTCGGCGCTCGGGGTGTCCTGCTCCTTCGCCCACTCGGGGGCCTGGGGGCCGGTCGTCTCGCCGCCGGCGGACGGCTCCTGCCGCAGGTTGGGGAACCAGGCCGTCGTGTACTCCGAGATGCGGCCCAAGTTGCCCATTTCACGGGCCAGTTCGGACATGCCGTCGCGCACGGCGCCCGGCCAGTCACCGGACTTCGCCCGTGACTGGACCTGCTCCTGCACCTGCCGGGCGATGCGCTGCACCTCCTCCACGGCGGCCGCGTGCGCCTGGGCCTCCTTCGCCTGGCGTCTGGCCTGCTGGGTCTCCCTCTTGGCGCGGCGGGCCTGTTCCTTCCACTCCTCCTTGGCCCGCTTCATCTCCTCCTTGGCCTGCTGCCATGCCTCCTTCTCGGTCATGCCCGGCCGGCTGCCCGAGGGCATGCCCGTTCCGTCCGTACGGGTACGGCGGGCCTGTTCGCGCATCTCGCGCCGCAGGTCGCGGGCGGAGCCGCTGACGTCCTCGCGGATGTCGGCCGCCAGGGAGGTCAGGGATTCGCTGATCTCGACCTCCAGCTCCGCCAACTCGTCCTCGCGGTCGGCCAGTTCGGCCCGGCCTGCCTCGGTGATCGAGTAGACCTTGCGGCCGCCGGCCTCGGTGGCGTGACTGACCAGGCCCTCGCCCTCCAGCTTGGCAAGGCGCGGGTAGACGGTGCCGGCCGACGGCGCGTACAGGCCCTGGAAGCGCTCCTCCAGCAGCCGGATCACCTCGTAGCCGTGCCGCGGCGCCTCGTCGAGGAGCTTGAGCAGATAGAGGCGCAGCCGGCCGTGAGCGAAGACGGGAGGCATGTCAGACGTCCTTGCTGAGGAGGAGGTCCTCGTCGTCGTGGAGGGGTTCCGCGCGCCGCAGAAGGGCGATGGAGCCCGAGACGCTGCTGGCCCGCAGCCGGCCGTCGCCGGTGCCGAGCCTGCCCTTCACCTTCTTCGCGCCCCACTGCCCCTCGACCTGCAGTTCGTCGAAGGCGCTGGAGACGCCGCCGCTCGCGGTGCTCACCTCCACGGTGGCGTCCACGGGGTCCGAGAGCCGGAGGGCGACCTCGCCGGAGACCGTGCCCAGCGCGATGTCCGTCTCCTTGCCGGTGCCGGCGGTGTCCAGGTCGAGGATCATGGAGCCGCTGACCGAGTCGGCCCTGACGGCGGGGCGGCCGTCGATGACCGTCAGGTCGCCGGAGACGGAGTTGAAGCCGACGGTTCCGGTGAGGCCCTGGGCCTCGACGTTTCCGGAGACGGTCTCGGCGCGGACCGGTCCGCCGATCCCGACGAGGGTGGTGTCGCCGCTGACTCCGCGCACGTCCGTACGGCCCGTGACGCCGGAGACGAAGGCGTTCGCTCCGACGACGCCGACGGAGAGCCGCGCCTGTGCGGGCACGGAGACCGAGACGACCGCGTGGCGGTTCCACCCCTTGCGGTCCAGCCACTTGAGGAAGCCCTGCCAGGGCACGTCCTCGTAGGCGACGACCAGTGAGCCGCCCTTGCGCGTCACCGTGAGCGGGGGGCCCTCCACCTCTCCGATCTCGACGCGGGCGCCGGGCTCGCCGGTGCCGACGATGTTGACGCTGCCGCCCACGATGCGTACCTGGAGCGATTCGATGGGCTCGTCGATCCGGAGGGTCTGCGGCTCGGAGATCGACCAAGAGGGGCGTTCGGCGGGCACGGCGGCCTCCCGGGTAGGCGTACGGCGGGGGCGAGCGCGGACGACGCCGCGACCCGTCACCGGAGGCGACGGCAGACAGCGACATATCGCGTTCACCGAGGAACACGATATGTCGTGTGTGGGCCGGGAGGCAAGCACACGTGCGCACGGGCTCCTCCCGCCCTGCCGTCAGGGTGCCGGACGCCTCGGGGACGGGGTCACCGGGGTCACCGGGGTCCGCCGGCCTCCCGGGCGGCTGCTTCGCGCAGGGAGGCGACCGTCATGCCGGGGGCGAGACGGCCCTCGGAAGGACGCAGCGCGATCAATGCGGCCCTTCCCGCCCGGCAGTTGACGAGAGCGCGCTCCAGGGCCGGGGCGAACTCCCCGGTGGCGCAGACCGTTTCGCCGTGGGCGCCGAACGCGCGGGCGTACGCGGCGAAGTCCGGGTTGACCAGGTCGGTACCGCTGACCCGCCCGGGGTGGGCGAGTTCCTGGTGCTTGCGGATCGTCCCGTATGTGCCGTTGTCGACGACGAGGACCAGCGGTGCCGCTCCCTCGGCGAGGCCGGTGGACAGCTCCTGGCCGTTCATCAGGAAGCAGCCGTCACCCGCGAAGGTGACGACCTGACGTCCGGGCATCGTCACGGCGGCGGCCACGCCCGCGGGGAGGCCGTATCCCATCGAGCCGTTGCGGGGGGCGAGTTGGCGCATGCCGTCCCGGTAGGTGAGGAAACGCTGCGCCCAGAGCGCGTAGTTGCCGGCGCCGAACGTGACGACCGCGTCCGCGTCGAGCCGTGCGTCGAGCGTCGCGAACACGGCCCCGAGGTCGAGGGGTTCGGGGTCGTGCAGGGTGCGACGGAACTCCAGATGCGCGGCGCGGTCCGCCCGGGTCGTCTCCGCCCAGGCAACGGGCCCGGCGGGCCGCAGCCCCGCGACGGCCCTGCCGAACGCCGCCGGTGAGGCGAGGACGGGCAGGTCGCAGCGGTGCCAGGCGCCGGGCGGCGGCCAGTCGGGAAGCACATGGACGATCCGCCGCGGGAGACCCGCTTCCGGTTCCTCCGGGCGGTCCAGCCGCGTGTAGCCGTCGGTGGTGACGTCGCCGGGGGCTGCGCCGACACAGATCAGCAGGTCGGCCGAGCCGAGCCGTTCGGCGAGTGCGGTCGGGCGTCCGTAGCCCAGGTTCCCCGCGAAGATGTCGCTGTCCCCGGGAATCAGGTCCTGGCAGCGGAAGTCGACGGCCACCGGCAGCGACCACGCTTCGGCCCAGGCCCGCACGTCCCTGCGTGCGTCCTCGGTCCAGCGGCTGCCCCCGAGCACCACCAGCGGACGGACGGCCTGCGCCAACAGCGCTTCCAGCGAGCCGAGTTGATCCGGGGAGACCGCGCCTTCGGGCACCGGCAGCGGTTGTGCGTCCGCCGCGTGCGCCGTGTCGGTGAGCATGTCCTCGGGCAGCCCGACGACCACCGGCCCGGGTCTGCCGCCCGCCGCGACGGCGAAGGCACGGGCCGTGATCTCCGGGAGGCGCGCCGCCTCGTCCGCCGTCTCCACGAGCTTGGCGTGCGCGCCGAACGTGCCGCGCAGGTCGAACTCCTGGAACCCGGCGCGGCCGGTGTGGCCGCGCGGCACCAGGCCGACGAAGAGGACCAGGGGTGTGGCGTCCTGGTCGGCGGTGTGCAGTGCCACCAGCGCGTTGGCCGCGCCGGGGCCGCGGGTGGTGAAGCAGACGCCGGGCCGGCCGGTGAGCTTGCCCGTGGCCTCGGCCATGTACGCGGCGCCGCCTTCCTGGCGGCACACGACCATCCGCACGGAGGAGTCGTGCAGTGCGTCCAGGACCTCGAGATAGCTCTCGCCCGGCACCCCGAAGACCGTTCCGACGCCGTGCGCCGCCAGCTGGTCGACGAGTATCTGCCCGCCGGTGCGCAGGAGTTGCTCTTCCGGCTGCTCCTGCTCGTGCTGCTCCTGCTCGTGCTGCTCCCGCGCCTGGTGTTCTCGCCGCGTCACGCGATGGCCTTCGACGTCTCGTGCTGCTTGCTGGGGTCGTGACCCAGACGCCGCGCCAGTTGCGGACCGGCGAGATACGAGCCGACCGCGGTGCACGCCGCGATGAGGATCAGCAGCAGCGCCGCACTCCACGAGGCACCGCCGGACAGCCCCAGCAGCGAGGCGGCCGCCAGCGGGACGAAGCCGGACAGCACGCCCGCCAGGTTGTACGACATGGCGACGGCGCTGTAGCGGAAGTTCTCGGGGAACATCCCGGAGACGACGGCACCGATCGGGGCGTACGGGATGGATATGGTGCCGATGCCCAGGGCGACACCGAGCACGACGAGCGGAGTGCTCTTCGTGTCGACGAGCCAGAACGTGGGGAAGGCGGCGAGTACGGAGACGATGCCGCCCACCACGCACACCTTCCACGGGCCCACCCGGTTGGCGATCCGGCCGCCCGCCACGAGGACGCCGATCTCGACGAGAGCACCGACGAGCGTCGCGTTGAGCATCACCGACTTGTCCACACCGAGCTGTTCGGTGCCGTAGGAGATGATGAACGTCGTCAGCAGGAAGAAGCCGCCGATGCCGAGGAACGCGGCGGCGATCCCGATGAGGATGCGCCCCCAGGTGCGGCGGAAGGCCTCCAGCAGCGGCGCGGGCGGCGGTCCGTTCTTCTCGCTCTCGGCCATCATCGCCTTGAACACGGGGGACTCCTCGATCCGCAGCCTCATGTACAGGGCGACGAAGAGCAGCACGAAGGCGAACAGGAACGGTATCCGCCAGCCCCATGAGTAGAAGGCCGCGTCGGGCAGCATCCCCACCAGCGCGAAGGCGCCGCTGGAGAGCAACGTGCCGACGGGGGAGCCGAGTTGGGGGACGGCGGAGTAACTGCCGTGCTTCTCGCGGGGAGTGTGCTCCAGCGTCAGCAGCATCGCGCCGCTCCACTCGCCGCCCACGGAGATGCCCTGCAGGAACCGGAGCGTCGCCAGCAGCGCGGGCGCCCAGATCCCGATGGTGCCGTAGCCGGGCAGCAGCCCGATGCAGCCGGTGGTGACGCCCATCAGCACGACGGTCATGATCAGGGCCGTGCGCCGCCCGTACCGGTCGCCGATGTGCCCGAACACGGCGGCGCCGACCGGGCGGGCGACGAAGCCGACCGCGAAGGTGATGAACGAGGCGATCGTGCCGACGACCGGATCGAGGCTCGGGAAGAAGAGCTTGTTGAAGACGAGGGCCGCGGCCGTGCCGTAGAGGAAGTAGTCGTACCACTCGAGCGCGGTGCCGATGAAGGCGGCCGACAGCAGCCGCTTGATGTCGGCGGTGCTCGCGGTCTTCCCGGCAGGCGGGGTATGCGCGGACGGGGACGGGGACGGGGACGGTGAGGGGGACGGGGGAGGGGGAGGTGAGGTGCTCATGCGGTCTCCTCATGGACGGTGACCAGACTGTGCGGATCGTGGGCGGCCCGGTGGTGTCGGGCCCGCCGGCGCCCGGGCCGCGGTGCGTTCAGGCCAGATGGTGCAGCTGGGCCAGGGGGACTTCGGCGGCGGCTTCCGTCGCGGCGGGTTCGCCGTCGACGAGGACGGGCCCCGCGGAGCGGGGCACTTCGACACGCGGCGTCGCGGTGTTGTGCAGCATGTCGGCGCGCGAGAGGCCGCGGCTGTCCCGCACGGAGGCGTAACGCAGTCCGCCCGGAAGGGAGTTGCGCGCACTCCTGTCCTCCAGGGTCTCCGCGCCGACGAAGACCCGTGCGAGCTGTGAGGCCGCGTCGCCGAGCGCGCCGTAGTACGGGCGGTACGTGCGGGGCTGGGTCAGCCGCGTCGAGCCGGAGCCCGATCCGGTGTTGCCCCACGCCACGAAGCCGCTCTTGATGACGAGTTCGGGCTTCGTGCCGAACCACGCCGGATGCCAGAGCACGATGTCCGCGAGCTGTCCGGGCGCCACGCTGCCGACCTCGTGCGAAATTCCGTGCGCCACCGCAGGGTTGAGCGTGATCTTCGCCAGATAGCGCAGCGCCCGTTCGTTCGCGCGGTGTCCGGGACCGCTCTCCCCGCAGCGCGCGGCCTGGAGATGGGCGAGCTGCCACGTGCGGCGCACGGTCTCGGCGATCCTGCCCATGCCCATCGAGTCGGAGTTGACGATGCTGATCGCGCCGAGGTCGTGGAGCGAGTTCTCGGCGGCGATGGCGTGCGCCCGTATGCGCCCCTTGGAGATCTCCACGTCGCTCTCGATGTGGTGGTTCTGCCGGTGGACGGTCATCGTCATCGGGAAGAGCTCCTCGACGGTGTTGACCGTGTAGGGAACGGTCGGAGTCGTCGAGGAGGGCAGGATGTTGGCCTCGGAGAGGATCTCCAGCAGATCGGGGTGACCGCCTCCGCCCTCCACGTGGTACGCGTGCACGGTGCGTCCGCGCGTCGCCCCGACGGTGTCGCGCAGATAACCGGACTCGTTCATCGAGTCGGTGTGCAGCGCCACCGGCAGATCGGCCTGCTCGGCCGCGCCGAGGCAGGTGTCGACGATGCGCGGAGTCGCCCCGAAGTCCTCGTGGATCTTGAAGCCGCCGGCGCCCGCCAGCACGATCTCGTCCAGCAGCGTGCGCGAACTCGACGAACCACGCGCCAGGAACGCCACGTTGAGCGGCGTGCCACGCCAGGCGCTCATCAGCGTGTGCAGGTTCCGGGCCGGGTTGCAGCCGATCTCCCACATGCCGCCCAGGCCCATGCCGACGACCGTCGTCACGCCCGCCGACAGCGCCGCGGGTGCGATCTCGGGTGAGGACAGGTGCACATGGCTGTCGACGACGCCGGGAGTGGCCAGCAGCCCTTCGCCGGGGACCATCGAGGTGTGGGAGTCCACGGCGAAACCGTCCGACGCGGCCCCCGTGGTGTTGTGTCCGCCCGCGCCGCCCACCGACACGACGCGTCCGTCCTTCACGCCGATGTCCGTCTTGCGCACGCCGAGCCGGGCGTCGAGCAGCACCACGTTGGTGATGATCATGTCGAGTGCCGAGTCGCGGTCCGAGCGCGGCGAGGCGAGCAGCCCGTCGCGCACGGTCTTGCCGCAGCCGCCGAGCAGTTCGTCGCCCGGGGTGCCGTCGTCCGTCTCGACCTCGACCCACAGGTCCGTGTCGCCGAGCCGTATCCGGTCGCCCGTCGTCGGGCCGTAGAGCGCGTTGTAGGTGCGCCGCTCGACGTGGGTGCTCATGGACGTGCCTCCACCAGTTCGACTTCACGCTCGCCGCCGGGTTCGAAGACGAGCGCGGTGCCCGCGGGGATGTCCAGCCGCATGCCGGTGGCCGCCTCGCGGTCGAATTGCAGCGCCTCGTTGGTCTCGTCGAGCGGATAGTGCGAGGAGACGTACACGGCGCGGTCGCCCGTGTTCCGCACGGTCAGCCGCAGCGTCCGCCGCCCCTCGTTGATCCGTACGGGCTCCGGCGCCGTACGGACGGCACCCGGCGCCCCGGCCCGGCCCGCGGCCGTCTTCCCGTCGCTCGCGGTCGCCCGGATCGGGGCGTCGACGGCGACCAGGGCCGTGCCGCTCGGGAAGAGCGCCTCGACCTGGACGGTGGGCACCATCGCGGCGACCCCCTCCATCACGTCGTCCTCGGTGAGGACCGCACGCCCGGCCGCGATCACCTCGTCCATGGTCAGCCCGTCCCACGCCGCCTCCAGGACCTCGTCGCAGATGAGGGCGACGGCCTCGGGGGCGTTGAGGCGGCGGCCGCGGGCGCGGCGCCTGCGCGCGAGTTCCGCGACGGTGAACAGCTGGAGCCGTTCCTTCTCGCGAGGAGTCAGATGCACTGTCGGGGCCTCCGGGATCGACCGGGTGGTCGGGGGGACGCGAGCGATCGACCCAGGATTGCTTGCGGTGCGCGGAAGACCAACGTTGAAGTATCGCGGACCTGAGCGTCACAATTGTGCATGTGCACAGTCAGCCGGACCCGTTGGCCGCCGCCCCGCATCCCCGCGCGGCCGAACTCGCCGTGGAGTGCCTCACGAGCATCGACAGCCTCCTGGGCGACTGGCTGGAGGCCGTCCGGCCGCTGCGCGAGAACTACGCCGACTCCGTCCCCGACGACGACTTCCGCGAGACCGCGGTCCAGGCGTTCGAACTGCTGCTGCGCACCGTCGCCGAGCTGCCCGTGCCCGCGCAGCTCGCCGGGATCTCCGAGCGCACCGGGGAGCGGCGGGCCCGCCAGGGCGTACCCCTCGACTCGCTTCTCGCCGCGGCCCGTCTGGACTTCCGGGTCGTGTGGGCCGCGCTCCTCGCCCGCGCCGACGACGAGGACAAGGTGCTGCTCGTCGCCTCCGCCTACCACGTCTGGGAGGCGGTGGAGGCGCACGTCACCGGCATCATGACGGCCTACCAGCGCACGGTGCTGGAGATGGGGCGGCAGCGCGAGGACGAGCGGCGGCTGTGGTTCGACCGGCTGCTGGAGAGCGAAGGCCGCAACCCCACCGTGGTACGCGACGCCGGCCTGGCACTCGGCTTCGTGCCCGCCGGCCGGTTCCTGTGCGCCGCCGCGCCCCCGGGGCCCGGGCCGGGCGAGGACCTGCACGGAGCGGCCGCCGCGCTGCGCTCCTCCGGTGCCACGCTTCAGCGGCAGACGGTCTCCTCGGCGGCGCTGCTGGTCGTCCAACTGGGGCCGCGCGTCACCGAGGAGACCGTGCTCGCGGGGCTGGAGGGCGTGCCGTGCGGGGTCTCACCCGTGGCGGACGGACTCGCATCGGTGCCCCGGGCGGTCGAGTTGGCCACCGCCGCGGTGCGGGCGCTGCCCGAATCGGCGCCGGGGCCGCTGCGCCTGGCCGACGCGTGGCTGGACGTTCTGGTCAACCGGGCCGGCCACTTCGCCGCGCACCTGGCGGACGACGTGCTCGGCGGCCTGACGGGCGACGCGGCGCCGCCCGCCGAGACGGAACGGCTGCTGCACACCGTCCGGGTGCACCTGGCCGGAAGCGGCTCCATCGCGGAGACCGCGAGGGCGCTGTACTGCCACCGCAACACCGTCCAGCAGCGCTTCACCCGCTTCTGCGAGCTGACCGGACGCGACATCCGCCGCCCCGAGGACGCGGCGCTGCTGGCGCTCGCGCTCCGGGCACGGGAGAACGGTGACGGGTAGCGCGAGAGCGGGCAGGCAGGGGTGCAGGGGCTCAGCCGTGCGCGTGTGCTCGGCGTGCACGTGTGCTCGGGCGTGCGCGTGTGCTCAGTCCTCGTCCTCGTCCTCGTCCTCGTCGTCGAGCCGCGCGAGCCACGTCGCCAGACGCTCGACGGGGACCTCGAAGTCCGGGTTGAGGTCCACGAAGGTCCGCAGCTGGTCCGCCAGCCACTCGAAGGTGAACTCCTCCTCCCCGCGCCTGCTGCTCAGCTCTTCGATGCCGCGGTCGGTGAAGTACAAGGAGGGCTCCCTGGAAACGGGGGACGGTGCGCCCCCAAGATTATCGGCGGCAGACCGTCCGCCCGCGCGACGGGCGGAACCAGCGTGGAGGGGGACCTGTGGAACGGGGCATCCAGGAGATCGAACTGCCGGGCGGCGAGAAGGTGCTCGCGTCCGTCCGTGTCCTGCAGCCGGGGCGGCTGCCCGGGCATGCCGGTGCGGCAGTGGAGTCCGAGTTCGAGGACACGGCGGCACCCGACCGCCTCGGCGCAAGGATCGAACGGCTCAACGAGCTTGTCAGCGGGGTCGGTTCGACGGTGCTGGAGGCCGCGAGGTCCGCGCGTCCCGACGAGGTCAGCGCCACCTTCGGCATCGAGGTCATGGCCAGACCGGGCAGGGCCGTGGCCGTGCTGGCCGACGGCGAGCTGAAGGGCGCGATCTCGGTGACGCTCACGTGGAAACGTCCGGAACCGGCCCCGGAACAAGGGGCAGAATCCCAGCCGCAAGGACAGTAATCTTGGCCCTCGTACGCCTCACACAGGAGGAACCGGGGGACGGGGGTGGCGATGGTCGGCGTCTGCAGCGGCCGGGCCGGGACACGGGCTGACGCACGGTCGGGCGGGGGAACACGAACCAGTCTGCTGCCGTGCGCCATGCGTGTCTCGTGAGCGCCGTCGAGAGCGCCGTGCGCTCGGCCGTCGTGCGGGTTGGTGCACCCGGCGAAGGGTATGCCGTCGAAGACGACGGCCCGCGTGAGGAGTTGTGGGGCAGTGGCTTCTTCATCGCACCGGGCTGGGTCCTGACGAGCGCGCACGTGGTGGCCAAGGGGAGGGGTGCCGTGTGGAGGGGTGAGCGCGTCATCGGCATCACGCTGGAGTCGGGTGAGAAGCTCACCGGCGAGCTGGCGTGCGGCCTTCCGCGCCCTTCCGGTGCCGAGGACACCTCCTCACCCTGGAACGACCCCGACCTGGCCCTGGTGCGGGTACCGGAGCCGGCTCACGCTCCTCATCCCAACGGCCTCTGGCTGAGCGACCGTTCGGCGCTGAACTCTTCCGATGTGCAGCTGTTCGGCTACTCGTCCGTGCTGAGCCGTGGCTCGGTGGACTTCGTCCAGGTGACGGGGAGGGCCAGTGCCGGCACCGGCGGGCCGATGATGCTGGAGGACGCGTATCTGCCGCCGGGCTGTTCCGGCGGCCCCGTCGTGGACCGCGACCGGGGCAGCGTGATCGGCGTCAGCAAGGGGCGCGCACGTGACGGCCAGATCGCGCGTGCCACCCCGATCACCGCGCTGCGCAGGTTCTGCGAGGCGGGGCCGCACGAGGCAGCGGTGTGGCAGGAGGCGCTGCGTGCCCACGACCGGCACCATCTGGAGCGCTATCTCGCCCTCGACTGGAGCTGGCCGCGCGAGCAGTACGTGCGGGAGCAGCAGCGCGATCCCGGCGGTTACGCGAGCGGGTTCACCGCCTACGACCGTGCCGAACTCTTCGGCCGCTTCGCCGAGTTGCCGTCACCGGTCAGCGCAGGTCAGGTGCTGGAGATGGTGGAAGGGGCGCGCCGCGACGTCAGGCGGGAGACGTACCGGCTGCACATCCACGCACCGCGCAGCTGGCGGGAGGGCGTCGGGCTGCTCTACGACATGCACGACGGCAGCTTCAGCGGCGTCGAGAGCAGCCGCGAGCGCGAGCGGGCCGCGGTGGTGCTGTACGCCGCGCGCGTGTGCCAAGCCCTGTCCGCTCCTGGCCGCGGCAAGGTGCCGCGGCCCCGGACGGTGCCCGAGGAGGAGAGCACGGGCCGCCGCCCCGACCCGCTCGCGGAACTGGAAGCCTGGGTCAGGAACGCGGCGGTGACACTGCCGAACAGCATCGACAGGGAACTCGTGCGGGACATCCTGGAGCCTGCAGCGGCCGTCCCCGGCCCCCGGTCCTCGTACGCCGACGTGCTGGTGGAGATCGACCCCGACCTGTACGGGACGCACCCCTGGCGGATCAAGCTCGTCCAGGAGGACGGCCAGGTCGCTCCCGTACGGCAGAACGAGACCGGCGTGCCCCGCGCCGAGCTGGAGCGGGACATCCGCGCCGGGCTCGCCGACGCCTTCGACAAGGGGGACATCGGCGAACATCTGGCAGCCGTGGACTTCATGCTGCCGCGCGCCCTGTTCGACGAGCCGGTGGAGATGTGGCGGGCGAAGGAAGCGGGCC
This sequence comes from Streptomyces sp. WMMB 322, assembly GCF_900090145.1. GTDB lineage: Bacteria > Actinomycetota > Actinomycetes > Streptomycetales > Streptomycetaceae > Streptomyces. Next base: position 155,933 of record NZ_FMHI01000006.1, on the reverse strand, counting down.
CGGACGAGCCGTTCAGCCCGCACACCCTGCCGCTGGGGCACCGGCGTGCCGTCGCGCTGCGCGACCGGCACCGGTGGATGAAGGCTGAGCCCATCCCGGAGTGGCACCAGCGCTGGCGCGTCATCAAGAAGGGGCACATGGCGGCGGTGCCACTGTGCCTTGGGGCTCCCAACGGTGCGGAGGAGGGACGTCACCGCACGGAGCGCGAGACCGAGCTGGCCGCATACGGAAGGCTGCGCAGCGCGGAGCCGCACGCCGTGGCCGTGCACTGCGCACGTGCCGGAAGCGGACACGGCGCCGTGGCTCTGGGTGTGGCGCTGGGAGCTGGGTACCCGGTGGTCATGTGGCGGCGATGCGACGAAGAGCACACGGACTGCGGTGAGTTCCAGGAACATGCCGCGGGACTGCTGCGCTCCGCGTGTGCCGCCGGAGCACCGAAGAGCCTGCGCGAACTCGTACGCGATCTGCGCAACCGGAACGCGGAGCCCGACGACTCGAGGATTGCAACTTCCCGCACCGGGGAGCTGGTTCTCCTCTACGATCCGCCGCAAGGACCCCAACTTGCCGACGAGCCGCTCCGAGCACCCCCGCTGCGCCCGTGACTTCGCGCACCCGTCCCGCGTACACCGATCTCACGACGACCCCCGAAACGGACCGGAACAGCGAGGAGCTCACAGTGAGCGATTGGCGGATCTACCGGGGAGCGGGTCTCCCGCACGACGGCGTCCGGCGGTTACCTGAACCGCCGCCCTGGAGGGACTTCACCCTCTCCAGGAGCTCCGGGAGCGGCGACGACGGAGACGAGGGCGACGCCGCGCGACGACTCGGTGTGCAGCGGCAGCTGGTCGAGAACCTCCACCCGCGCCCCGAAGAGGTCGAGGCGGTCAACGCGGCGCTGTACCTGCGCCGCCCGCTGCTCGTCACGGGCAACCCCGGCACCGGCAAGTCGACGCTCGCGCATGCCGTCGCCCACGAGCTGGGTCTCGGACGGGTGCTGCGCTGGCCCATCGTCAGCCGCACGACTCTCCAGGACGGGCTCTACCACTACGACGCCATCGGCCGCCTCCAGGACGTACAGCTGGACAGGGCCGTCGACGGGGAGCGGGCCGAACGGCCCCCCATCGGCTCCTACATCAGGCTGGGTCCGCTGGGCACCGCGCTGCTGCCGCGACCGGACGGCGAAGAAGGGCTCCCGCGGGTGCTGCTCGTCGACGAGCTCGACAAGAGCGACATCGACCTTCCGAACGACCTTCTGAACGTGCTGGAGGAGGGCGAGTTCACGATCCGGGAGCTGGAGCGCAGCGCCGACCGGGAGCCCGTCAGCGAAGTGCTCACCGACGACGGCGACAAGGCGGCCGTGACCGGAGGCCGCATCCGCTGCACGACCTTCCCGTTCATCGTCCTGACGTCCAACGGCGAGCGCGACTTCCCCGCCGCGCTGCTGCGCCGCTGCATCCAGCTGGAGCTGAAACCGCCCACCGACAAGCAGCTCGCCGCCATGGTCACGGCCCATCTGGGCGAAGAAGCCCTCGTGGAGGGCGAGGAGTACATCAGGCGCTTCCTGGAGCGAGAGGCGGGGCAGGTCGTCGCCACCGACCAGCTTCTCAACGCCCTGTTTCTGACGCAGCGCGCGGCGGGAGCGGAACGTGCGACGCGCAGCCGGCTCGCCGAGATGCTGCTGCGCCCGCTGGACCGCCCGAGGTGATGGGGGATGGACCCGATCGGTCCCCCGCACCGCGCGGGGCCCCAGCTGGCCGAACTCGTCTCGCGGATGCGGCAGGCGGGTTGGGACCCGTCGGCCGAGGAGGTGGCCGAGGCGCTGTGGCTCGCCCGCTGGACGGACCCCGGCTCGCGTGACCCGGCGCCTCCGGCGTCCGTTGCGGACGGTACGTCGCAGGAGGGCGGAGCGGCAGCGGCACCGTCGAGGCTCGGCCACTCCTCGGACCGGCAGCCCACCGGAAGTGAAGCAGGCTCCGGACCCCTCGCGCAGGGCGCCCCGTCCCCTTCCACCGTGTCGCTGTACGCGCCGGACCGGCACGGCGGGGCTCCGGGCAGGGCGTTTCCCGTGCGGGCGCCCGCCGCCAGCACACTGCCGGGCCTGCTCGGACTCCAGCGGGCCATGCGCCCGTTGCTGGGGTACCGGCCCCGGCCGGCGTCGGTGCCGCGCGTGCTGGACGAGGCGGCGAGTGCCGAGCTGAGTGCTCGCAGCGGTGCTGTGCGACCCGTGTTCGGGCCCGCACACCGGCCGGACGCCGAACTGCTGCTGCTGATGGACGCGTCGGCGACCACGTCGGTCTGGCAGCTCACTTTCGAGAAACTGCGTCAGACCTGCGAACAGCTCGGCGCCTTCCGCGACGTGCAGGCACTGTGCCTGCACCGCAGCTCCGACGGTGCGCCGCTCATCGGCACCGGACCCGATTCCTCCACCACTCGCCTGCGCCCCGCGGACCAGTACCGGGACACCACCGGCAGGCGGCTGACGCTCGTCCTCAGCGACTGCGTGGGGCCGCTGTGGCAGGACGGCGGCGCCCAGCGGCTGCTGCACCGCTGGACGGGCGGTTCGCCGCTGGCTGTCGTGCAGCCCCTGCCGCCCAGGCTCTGGCCGCGTACGGCCCTGCCGGGCGAGCCGGGGCTGCTCGTTCGCGACAAGGCGACGGGAGGCCCCGTCGGCTTCGAACCGGACGGCTACGGATCGCCGCCCGCGCCCGATGCGCTGCCGGTGCCCGTGCTGCTGCCCACGCCCGCGGCCCTGGGCAGCTGGGCGCGGCTGCTGGGCGGCGAGGGACGGCAGACGGTGCGCGGAGCCGCCGCCTGGGTCAGGCCGCGCCACCACGCCATGCCGGCGCCCGCGGCCTCGCACGGGACCGACGCCCGCGAACTGCTCGGCGCCTTCCGGTCATCCGCTTCGCCCGGCGCGCTCGACCTGGCCGTCCACCTGGCCGCGGTACCGCTCGTGCTGCCCGTCATCCAGCTGGTGCAGGAGGCGATGCTCCCCGACACGGGCCCCATGGAACTGGCGGAGGTACTGCTCAGCGGGCTCCTGGAGCGGCTTCCCGACGTCGAGGATTCGCCGGGGCCCCGGTACGACTTCGTGCAGGGCGTGCAGGAACTGCTGCTGCAGTCCCTTGACCAGGGCGCGGCCGAGCTGGTGCTCAAACACCTCTCGGAGTACGTCAGCCGGCGCTTCGGCAAGGGGACGCGCAACTTCCCGGCGCTGGCGGTCGCCCAGCTCTCCGGGCACCCCCCGGCGACGGAACGGAGCCGTCCGGAGCCCGAGGAGCCCGAGGAGGACGGGGGAGAGCTGGGGGAGGAGCTGTTCGCCGAGATCCCGGCCCGGGTGGTGCGCTGGTACCGGCCCGTGCGCCCGCTGCCGGACCAGCTCAAGGACGCTGAAAGGCTGCTGGACCAGTGGCGCGTGCAGCGCGACGGCAAGCTCCTGCGGGAGGCCCACGAGGTGACCGAGGCGGTGCTGCTGGCCCAGGACAGCGACTGGGCCCGCCGGGTGCTCGGGCAAGTGCTTTTCGCGCAGGCAGGCACTCCCGAGCTGCGGCGCGCTCCCGAGCGCCGCCGGCAGCTGCTGACACGCGCCGAGCACCTGCTGTCCGGCGACACCTCGGCGCGCCCCGCGACCGTGCTGACCCGTGCGGGCGTGCGGCACGAACTGTGGCGCATGGACGGCGACCCGGCCTGGCTGCACGCCGTGGTGAGCGACCTGAGCGCGCCACTCGAGGACGAGGAGTCGGACCCGGCGGCACGGGAGGACCGGCACGTGCGGCTCGGCCGGGCCCTGCTCGACATCGCCCGTGGCGAGCGTGACCAGGACTCCGCCGCGGAGTCCGCCACGCTCGCCGTGGCGCAACTGCGCGCCGCCGCTGAGCTTTCGGAGGCCACCGAGGCCTCCGTCCAGCGCCGGGCCGCCGTCCTGCTGGACCTGATCGCCGCCCTGCGGCTGACCGGAGAGGCCGAAAGCGCGCAGCTGCTGCAGTTGCTGTCCGACGCGGAGCCCGCCGTACGGGCCGATCCCGCCGCTCCGGGAGGCCGTAACCTGCTGCTGCGATGGGCCGGGACCCGGGCACGGGTGCACCGCGAGGCGGGCGACTGGCAGGCCGCTGACCAGGCGTACGGCGAAGCCGCCGAGCTGACACCGCGCGACAGCCCGCAGCGCTGCGAACTCTTCGTCGAGTGGGGCGAGACACGTCTCCTGCAGCACGACGACCCCGACGGTGCCGAGGGCATCCTGCGCGAGGCGCTGGCCGTCGCGCCGGGGAGCGGACCGCTGCCCGCCCGCGCTCAACTGCTGCTCGGCCGGGCCCTGGTGCGGCGCTGGGACCGAGGGCGTTTCCTCCCCGACCTGTTCGAGGGCAGCCACCTGCTGGAACTGGCCGCACGCCACTGTCCGGACGCCGTGCAGCGTGCCGAGAGCTGGCGGCGGCTGGGTGACGCATGCATGGCCTTCCCGGACGCGAAACCCCCGTTCGCCCGGGCCGAGCGGGCATACCGGGAAGCCCTGGCCGAGGCCCGCCGGGCTCCCGGAGCGGACGGCGGTCATTCGGTGGAGATCGCTCGCGCCCTGCACGCACTGGCCACGTTGTACGAGCGGCGCGACGAGCCGCGCAAGGCGCTTGCCGAGTACCGGGAGGCCGCCGAGCAGTGGCATCGGCTGGCGGGCATGCTGGCGCCCGTTCCGTGGGACGAGGCCGGGCGTACCCGCGACCGCATCGCCGCGCTGGAGGCAGGCGGGGCCGGCGGGTCGGGCGGGGCCGAATGACAGCCATTCCAGGACCGAACAGGTTTCCGTATTCGGGGCGTCGGGAAGAAGTCAACAGCCGCTGAGCAGCTTTCTGAGCGGACCACGGGGAGGGAGAGCACTGTGCCGAAGCACCCTGATGCCGAACCGGCCGTGGAGCGGGCGGAGTACGCACTCGCGCCGCCCCTCCCGGACCTCTCCGGCGTCGACCTGCGCACCCTGCGCCGGCTGGACACCCCGGCTCTCACCGCGGCCGTGGCCCATGTGCTGCGCGGGCCTGGCGAGAGGGGGGAACTCTTCGGCCAGAACGCGCCCGGCCCCTCCCCCTCAGGTGCGGCAGGGCCCTGTGACGGCTGACCGGTGACGGTGACATCGGAACGTCTGTGGTTCCTCGGCCGTACCCGCGCACAGCCCGGAGACGTCGCCGCCCATCTGCGGGTGGTCCACCACCACCGGCTGCTGCTGCTCAAGTCGCTGTACCACCGGGTGAGCGCCGAGCGGGAGAGTCTTCCGGCCGCCGGGTTACGGGACTTCGCAGCGCACTGGGCGCTGCTGGAACGGGCCGAACAGCATGCTCCGAGCAGCACCCGGCGCACGCTGGCCTACCCGGCCGTGGGCAGCAGACTGGCACGGGTGCTGCACGCCCCCGGACCCGGGGCCTTCCGGGACGAGCTGTCGCTGACCGGCCAGATCGCGGCCGCCGCCGCCCTGCGCTCCCGCTGCGCCTTCGAGCTCGTTCTGCCCGCCCCGGAGGGGGAGTTGGTACTGCCCGGCATCGGCGGCTACGACTGCCCCGGCGGAGAGCTGCGGCTGGCCGCGGACGGGAACACCTGGCCGGAACCGGACCGGGCCCTCGCGCCGCTGCCGGGCGGCAACACCGTGCTGGACGACGTCGACGTCCGCCTCGTCCCACCGGGCGGGGGGCTGTCGCAGCCGCCCGCCGCGCACACCGGCACTGCGGGGGAGTGGTGGGCTCCGCTGTGGCGCGAGGCGATGGACCTGCTGTTCGCCGCAGATCCACCGCGGGCCCGCGAAGTCGCCGCGCTGACGCGCTGCCTGGTGCCCCTCGTACCGCTTCCGCCGAACCCCCACGGTCCGCAGGACCTCTACAGCGCCACCCTGCGCGCGGCCCCCGGCGCGGTTCTGACCACGCCGCCCGAGGACGCCGCGGCGCTGGCCGAGGCGCTCGTCCACGAGATCCAGCACACCAAGCTGGCTGTGCTCTGCGACCTGACCCCGCTCTACCGCACCGGCGGTCCGGCCGTGCACAAGGTGCCCTGGCGCACTGACCCGCGTCCCATCGGGGGACTTCTCCAGGGGACCTACGCCCACCTGGCGCTCACCGACCTCTGGCACCGGATCGCCGCCACCAGCGGCACGGGAGTGCGGGCATCCGTCCGCAGGGCCGCCCGGAGACGCCACAGGGACTACTGCGAGCAGGTGGCGGAGGTCCTCCCGGAGCTCGCGGATTCAGCGGAACTCACCGACAATGGACGGGAGTTCGTAGGCGGCATGGTGGCGCACCACAGACGGCTCAGCGCCGCGGGGCAGATTCGGTAACGACGTGGTGACCCTCAGCGATGGCACTTTTGGCCGTTGAACGGCGGCCGATTCAGGAGCAGTAAGGGGAAATGCGCATGAGCGCTCAGGGCCAGGCGCTCGAGGCGGAGCCGACGGGCCGGCAGGACCGGAGCTTCGTCATCGTCTATCCCGGCTACCACAGGCAGTGGGCCACATGGATTCACCGCGCCCTGGAACGACTCGGGTGCCAGGTCGTGCTGCAACGCTGGGGGCCGCCGCGTGAACAGCCCCTGGAAGAGGCGTTAGGGGATCTGCTGCTGGCCGATGGCGTGGTGCTGCTGGTATTGAGCGAGTGGTTCTTCGAGCTCGGCCCGCGCAAGGAGGGCGAGTGGGACGCCGCGATGCGGGGCTTCGTCGCGGAGCACCGCGAGCGCTTCGCGGCGGTCAACGTCACGAGCCCGGCGCTTCCCACCTCCGCCGCCGTGGCCCGCCCTGTGGAGCTGTGGGGCGTGAGCGCCGACGAGGCGGTGCGCAGGCTGCTGAACCGGCTCGAAGTGGACGTCGACCCGGCGGAGATGGCCCGGGCCGGCGCCGGTCACCGCTATCCCCGGGACACTCCGGACGTGTGGGGCGAAGTCCCACGGCGCAATGCCGACTTCACCGGCCGGGACGAGTTGCTCAACTCCCTGCAGCAGCGCCTCATGGACGCCGAGCGCGGAACCGCGGCCGTCGCTCTCGTGGGCATGCCGGGCATCGGCAAGTCGGCCATCGCCGCGGAGTACGCCCACCGCTTCAGCTCCGACTACGACGTGGTGTGGTGGGTCAACTCCGACGCCCGCGGCACCCTGCGCGAGCGGTTCAGCGAACTCGCCCCGCGGCTGGGCCTCCCGGCCGAGGCCGGCGGGTCCGGCGGACGCATCCGCGCACTGCGTGAAGCGCTGCGGCGCGGCGAGCCGTACAACCGCTGGCTGATCATCTTCGACGGCTGGGACGATCTCTCCGATGCCGGGACGCTGCTCCCGGAGGGCGACGGCCATGTTCTGATCACGTCCCGGAACCGCTCCTGGAGCAGGCACACGGACATCGTCACCATCCCCCAGTTCGTCAGGGGTGAGTCGACGGGCTATCTGATGCGCCGCGCCCCTTCCATCACGGCGGAGGAGGCCGACCAGGTCGCCGTCGAGCTGGAGGACGTGCCGCTGGCGCTCAGCCAGGCCGCGGCGTGGCTGAGCCAGTCCGAGATGGCGGTCGACGAGTATCTGCGGATGACCCGGCAGCGCGGTGGCATCGACCTCCCGGCCGTCCTCGAAGCGGCAGGCGACTACCCGATCGCGTCCCTCACGTCCTGGTCGATACTGATCAACCAGCTGCGCAAGGACAATCCGCGCGCCGTGCAACTCCTCATCCTGTGCACCGTCTTCGCTCCGGGCCGCATCCCGCTGGGTCTGGTGCGTGCCGTCCCGGAGAGCGAACTGCCCGAGGAGCTGCGCTGGATCGTCCGCGACCGGGCCGCGTGGACGCAGGCGCTGGACGTACTCACCAACTTCTCCGTCGTCAACATCGAGCCGGTCGAGCACCTGAGCGCCGGACGGGCCGACGGGGGCGAGGACCGGGTGCGGATGCATCGCCTGGTGCACACCATCGCCGGCCAGCTGACCGCCACCGACGACCTCGAGGAGTACCGGCGGATCGTGCGCAGGGGCCTCGCGGAGGCCGATCCGGGCACGCCGCACGACAGCCGTAGCTGGCCGGTCTACTCCGAGCTGCTGCTGCACATCGAGCCGAGCGGGGCGCTGACCAGCACCGGCAACCGGGTGCGCAGGACGGTCCTCAACTGCGTGGAGTACTGCGCGCTGAGCGCGGAGTACACCACGGGCGTGACCCTGGCCGCGCAGGTCCGGGAGCAGTGGAAGGCGACGTTCCCGCCGAGCGACCCGATGTGGGTGCCGCTCACCGTCTCGCAGAGCCTGTGCCTGCGGGAGAGCGGCCAGATCCGTGCGGCACACGAACTGATCCGCGAGCAGCTCGCCAGCCTCGACGAGATGGACGCCCCGGACGTGGCCGGCGTGCTCAGCGTCCAGCACTCCCTCGCCATTGTGCTGCGCCGCCTGGGACGGTACGGCGAGTCGCTGGAGCTGTCCCGGGAGATCCTCGAAGAGGCCCAGCAGGCCCTGGGCCGCGACCACGCCAGCTCGCTCGCCCTGCGCACCAACCTGGGCGTGGCGCTGCGGCAGCTCGGGCGCTACGAGGAGGCATACGAGATCGACGTGGAGACGATGCGCCGGCGGGAGCGGGTGCTGCCCGCACGCGACCAGGCCACGCTCGTCTCCGGCAACAACTGCGCCTACGACCTGCGGTTGATGGGCAAGTTCTCCGAAGCTCTGGCCCGCCAGGAGCTCGGCATGCAGATGCACATCCAGGTGCTGGGCCCCGACCACGCGCAGACCCTGTTCGCCCGGCACCAGCTGCTGTTGTGCCGCTACCGCGCGGGTGAGGACCGGGAGGAGATCAGGGAGCAGCTCGCCTTCCTCCTGGACCGCCTCCGCCAGGTCTACGGCCGGACCTTCTACCTGACCCTCAACCTGGTCACGGACTACGGCAACTTCCTGCGGGAGGTCGGCGACACGACTCAGGCCGGTCAGCTGATCTCCGAGGCCGAGGAGGGCTACCGCAGACTGCTGGGCCAGGCGCACCCGGTGCCGACCGGCATGCAGTCCAGCGTCGGCCTCAACCTGCGGGCCGAGGGGGACACGCGTGGCGCGCTGAACCTGTTCGAGCAGGCGTACTTCGGGCTGCGCACGCTGCTGGGTCCCGACCACCCGTGGACGCTGGGCTGCGCCCTCAACTCGGCCGCCGGGCGGCAGGACGCGGGCCGCGGCGACGAGGCCGCCGAGTTGGGGAAGGACACCCTGGACCGAGCACGCCGGACACTCGGCGAGGACCATCTGCTGACGCTCTCGGTGATGTCCGGGCTCGCCACCGACCTTCGCTCGCTGGGCGAGGAGACCGACTCCGGAAAGCTCGACGAGGCGGTGCTCTCCGGGCTCACCCGCACCCTGGGCATGCGCCACCCGCAGACCGTGAGCATCCGCGAAGGGGAGCGCCCGCTGTGGGACTTCGAGCCGAACCTGGGCTGAGCGCCCGCTGATACGACGGGGGCCGTCGGCAACGGACGGGCCCTCCGTCGTGCGACGGGGCGGCAGGCGGAGGGAGCGGGGACGGTTGCCCGAACGTGTTCGGGCAACCGCACACGCTCTCCGCCCGCCGGGTCCGCTACCGGGGGACTACAAGCCCTGCCTGGGCTGAGCCGCCGCCCCCGGGCCCGGACGGAGCCCGGGGCGGCGCAGCCGCAGTACGGGCTCCGCGCCGCGCTCCTGCTCGACCAGGGACGGATCGAGGTCGGCGCAGACGATTCCCTGTGCGTCCCGGTCGGCGAGCGCGACGACCTCGCCGCGGGGGTTCACGATCATCGAGGCCCCGCACCAGCCGCGGCCCGCTGCGTTGGCCGCCAGGACGTATGCGCCGTTGTCCTGCGCGCGGGCGCGGGTGCGCAGGTTGCGAAGGTACTCGTGCCCGGTCCCGATCAGGGAGGAGATCGCCAGCACTCCCGCACCGGCGAGAGCGAGGTCGAGCGCGATCTCGGGAAATCCGTGCTCGAAACAGACCATCTGGCCCACCGGCAGCGGAAGGCCCGGCAGGGAGACGGGACTCGCGGCCACGTCCCCCGACCGCAGTCCGTGCGCGGTCTCCTGCTCGGTGAGCGTCGTCTTGCGGTGCACCGCCGCGACCGCCCCGCCGGAGAGGACGACGGAGGTGCTGTAGAGCAGTCCGTCCGAGCGCTCCAGCTCGCCCATCACCACGGAGATCCCGTGGAGTTCACAGGTGCGCGCCAGGTCGGTGAAGACCTCGCCGTGGATGTCCGAGCCTCCGCCGGGGGCTCCTTCGGCCACCCACGCACGGTCGTATCCGCTCAGGCTGTACTCGGGGAGGACGAGCAGGCGCGCTCCGCGGTCCGCGGCCGAGACGATCAACTCCCGTACGGCGGACAGGTTCTCCTCCGTCCCGCCGGGCACGGGAGCGAACTGGCCGACCGCGGCGCGCACGGTCTCCGCAGGCCCTCCGGCGCCGCCGGCGATCGCGGTCCGCACCTCGTCGTTGTGCTGGCCGAGCGCCGGCGGCGGTGTGCGGACGGGCGCGGGACGGCCGTCCACGCGGAGCGGCGAGCGTATCTGGGGCGAGCCCGTCGAGACGTCGACGAGCCGGTCGCGGACGAGGGGATCGGCGAAGACCTCGGCGAGGGAGTTGACAGGGGAGGCTGGAACCCCGGCAGCGCGCAGCAGATCCAGCCAGTGGTCCCGCGGGTGCTGTCCGAGTGCACGCTCCAGGATGTTCTTCAGCTCGGCGCGGTGCGCGACGCGGTCGGTGTTGGTGACGAAGCGCGGGTCCTCGGCGAGCCCGGGGAGACCGAGCACGCGGGCGAGCCGCGCGAACTGCCGGTCGGTGCCCACGCCCATCGCGACGGGGCCGTCGGCCGCCGCGAACGTCTCGTACGGGACGATACTCGGGTGCGCGTTGCCGAGCCGCTGCGGTTCGCGGCCGGTGGCCAGATAGCCGGACGCCTGGTTGGCCAGGGAGCCGACCACGGCGTCCAGCAACGACACTTCGACGTGGCTGCCGCGCCCCGTCTCGTCCCGCCGGTGCAGCGCCGCGAGCATGCCGGCGGTGGCGTACAGCCCTGCGAGGAGGTCGGCGACGGCGACGCCTGTCTTGGTCGGGTCGCCGCCCTGCGGCCCGGTGACGGCCATCAGCCCGCCCATCGCCTGGGCGAGGAAGTCGAACCCGGGCACACCGGCCCAGTCCGTGTCGCTGCCGTACCCGGTGATGGTGCAGGTGACGACGCGGGGGTTGGCGGCGGAGACGGTCCGGTGGTCGAGCCCGAAGCGCTCCATCCTGCCCGGCAGGAAGTTGTCGACGACGACGTCCGCCGCGGCGGCGAGGGTCTGCGCGGTCACGCGCGCTTCCGGGTCGGTGAGGTCGAGCGTGACGGAGCGCTTGTTGCGGTTGACGCCGGTGAAGTACGCGGCGGTGCCGTCGTCGGTGAACGGCGGGCCCCAGCGGCGCGTCTCGTCGCCCTGCGGGCTTTCGACCTTGAGCACGTCGGCGCCCAGGTCGGCAAGCTGCATCGTGGCGAACGGGCCGGCGAGGATGCGGCTGAGGTCGAGGATCCGCAGCCCTGCCAACGGGCCCTTGCCGGCGGGGCTTTGAGGCCACGCTCCCCGTGCGCCGTGCTCAGAGCCGTTCATCGTCCTCCTTCGGGGGTGCGAGCACGTTGTCCGCGAAGTACAGCTCGTCCGCGGCGCGGCTCGCCCTGCGGCTGCGCTCGGGGTCGAGCAGCGCCACGCGGGCGACGAGCACTTCGAGCAGCGCCATGATCCCGGTGAGGCCCAGTCGCGGCCCGGCGGTCTCCGTCTGCGCGGTGAGTATGTGGTCGGCGGGCACGGCGGCAGGGGCGACGGGGCTGTCGGTGATGGCCACAGCCGTGACCCCGTCGGTGCGCAGGGCGTGTTCGAGGGTCTGCACGGTGGCCTTGAGGTAGCGCCACATGCTGATGCCGATCACCACGTCGCCGTCCCGGACCGGCGCGATGCCCGGTGCCGCGTCGCCGGCGCCGGTGGTGAGCACCGCTCGCAGACCGATGATCTGGAGGGAGGAGGCCAGGTACTGTCCCGGCCCGCTGGAGACCCCTCCCGCGGCGACCACCACCAGGTTCGCCCCGGACACCGCCCGCGCCGCCGACTCCAGGGCCTCGTGGTCGAGGTTCTGCAGGGTTGCGGTGACGTTGTTCGCGGCGACCTCGAAGACGCGTTCGGTGAGCTGTTCGGCAGGGGTCTCCAGGGTGGCCACGCGGTCCGCGAACGTACGCCGCTGGTTGACGTTCCGCTTCACCTCCTGGTGGAGCTCGCGCCAGCCGTCGTAGCCGAGGTTCTGGCACGTGCGTACGACCGTCGCGGTGTCCACCCCGGTGTGCCGCGCCACTTCGGCCGCGGAGGCGAAAGCGACGAACGCGGGGTCACGGGCGAGGAATTGGGCGACGACCTGCTGTTTCGGCGGCAGGTTGGCGAAGTTGAGGCCGAGGGCCTCGGCAAGGGTCCGGGCGGAGGTCATGCCAAATCCTCCATCACTCGGCGGGCCCGGCGGCGGGACCGCGGATCGAGAACGTCACGGAGCGCGTCGCCGAAGACGTTGACGGCGAGCACGACCGCGAAGATGGCAAGCCCCGGCAGCGTCGCGAGCCACCAGGCGCTGGTGATGTACGCCCTGCCGTCCGCGAGCATGCTGCCCCAACTGGCCTGCGAGGCGTCGGCACCGAGCCCGAGGAAGGAGAGCGACGCCTCCATCACGATGACCACTCCCAGCTCCAGAGTCGCGATGACGAGCACCGGAGCGAGCACGTTGGGGAGGATGTGGCGGACCATGACGGAGACATGGGACGCCCCCAACCCCCGTGCGGAGAGCACGTATTCACGCTCACGCAGGGACAGCGCCTCGCCGCGGATCAGCCGCGCGTACACCACCCAGCCGGTGACGATCAGGGCGAGGACGACGTTGCGCAGCCCCGGCCCGAGGATGGCCACGATGGCGATGGCCAGCAGCAGGAACGGGAACGCCAGCCACGCGTCGACGACCCGCATGAAGAGGGAGTCGACGGCACCTCCCAGGTAGCCGCTGATCAGCCCGACCGTCACACCGATCACCACGGAGGCGACGACTGCCGTGAAGCCGACGACGAGCGAGACCTGGCTGCCGTGCAGCAGCCGGGAGAGCACGTCGCGGCCCAGCACATCGGTGCCGAGGAGGTGTTCGGGGGAGAGCGGCGGCAGGAGGCGCGATCCCAGCTCCTGTGCGTTCGGGTCGTGCGGTGCCAGCAGCGGCGCGGCCAGCCCGACGAGAACGAACGCGACCAGGACCGCAAGGGCCGAGGTGGCGGCCCAGGACCGGCCGAGCCGGACGTGGAGCCGCCGCGGCGCGCCGAGCACCTTCCCCTTCCCCGGCCCGGGCGGGGCCTTCCGGGCGTGGACCGTGGTTCGTGTGGCAGTCATGCCGCCGCCCTCCCGCGCTTCACGCGCGGGTCCAGCCACGCGTGGATCAGGTCGGTCACCAGATTGACCAGGGTGAACATCACCGCGAGCACCAGCACGGAGCCCTGCACGACGGGGTAGTCGCGCGCGCGGATCGCCTCGATGATCAGCCGCCCGACCCCCGGCCAGGAGAACACCGTCTCGACGACGATCGCCCCGCCCAGCAGGGTGCCGATGCGGACACCCATCACCGTGACGGTCGCCGGAAGCGCGTTGCGCAGCATGTGCCGTATCACCCGGTGCGACGAGAGGCCACGGGCGTGCAGGGCCTCCACGAAGTCCTGGCCCTTGACCTCCAGCAGCCCCGAGCGCAGGACCCGTACGAGCGTCGCCGCGATCGCCGCCCCCAGCGCCACGGCCGGCATCACAAGATGCGCGAGTGCGGACCGCAGCGCCGCCATGTTGCCCTGGAGCAGCGCATCCAGAGTCACCAGTCCCGTCATCTGCCGCAGCCCCGTGCCCAGATCGAGGCGGCCGCTGGAGGGCAGCACGTTCCAGGTCACGGCGAAGAGCAGGATGAGCATGATGCCCAGCCAGAAACTCGGCATCGAGATGCCGAACAGCGCCGCCGCGCTGCCGCCGCGGTCCCAGAAGCTTCCCTGCCGCTGCGCCGAGACGACGGCCACCGGGACGGCGATGAGCACCGCCACCAGCAGCGCGGCGAGGGTCAGTTCGACCGTCGCGGGCAGCGTGGCGGCCAGCTCCGACCAGACCGGCACGTCCCGGCGGACGGAGGTGCCCAGGTCGCCCTGCACGGCACCTCCGGCGAACTCGGCGTACTGCGCCGGCAGCGGCCGGTCCAGTCCCAGGCTCTTCCGGTACTGGTCCTTCTGCGCGGCGGTGACGTTCTCACCGGCGTACAGGGCGTCGACCGGGTCGCCCGGCGTGAGGTGGATGAGCGAGAAGACGATCAGGGACACACCGAACAGCACGACGGCGGTCTGCCCGGCACGCCTCAGGATGTACGACAGCAAGGTGGCGTACCTCTCTTCCGGAGCGCGGACGTGGGCGAGGGTGCGCACGTCCGCGCGGCCATGGATCCGGTCACGGTGCCAGCGTCGTCTTCGCGACCTCGAAACGGCCGATGGACGACGGCGTGAAGCCCTGCACCCGCTCGGAAACCCCGTAGATCTCCTGAGGGTTGAGCAGCGGCGCCCAGGGCGCGTCGCGCATCACGATCTTCGTCGCGTCGGCGTAGATCTGCTCGCGCTTCTCCTGGTCGGCCTCCTCGCGCGCCTGCTTGATCAGACCGTCCAGCTCCTTGTCCTCGTACGCGGTGTAGACGGCGTCCTCACGGGCGGGAGACCAGAAGTGACGGGCGAAGATGACGTCCGCGTCGCCTTCCGCGACGCCCCAGGAGGACAGGTGGGCCTGGCTGGCGCCGCTCTCGATGCGCTTTGCGAAGGCCTGTTCCTCCAGGACCCGGACCGACGCCTTCAGCCCTGCCTTCTCCAGCTGGCCGGCGACGGCCTGCGCGAGCGTCTTGTCCGCTTCCACGGCGTCGATGCGCACGGGGGTTCCGGACGCGTCCGCCAGTTCCTTCTTCGCGGCCGCCGCGTCGTGGCCCACGCCCTTGAAGTCCTCGTCGTACCCCTTCATTTCGGGGAAGGCGGGCTGGTCGAGGGGACGGGCGTTGCCCTGGTAGAGCGAGGTGACGAGAGCTTCGCGGTCGACTGCCCGGTTCACGGCGACACGGTTGCCACGGTCGTCGAAGGGCTTCTCGGTGACGTTCATGGCGAGGTAGAAGATGCGGGTGCCGTCCGCCTTGGCCGCCTTCACGTCGCCGGTGAGTTCCTTCGCCTGGTCCGGGGGTATCTCCGCCGCGATGTCCGCGTCACCGGACTTGAGGGCGGCTATCCGTGCCGACACCTCGGGCACCGGGCGGAAGACGACCCGGCCGACCTCGGGGGCGCCGTCCCAGTACTTGCGGTTGGCTTCGAGGGTGATCCGCTCGTTGGGCTGCCAGTCCTTGAAGGTGAACGGGCCGGTGCCCACGGGCTTTGCGGCGAACTTCTTGTCGCCCACCTTCTCGACGTAGCCGGGCGGGACGATCTCGTTCACCGAGAGTCCGGCCAGCAGGGTGGGCGCGGGCTCCTTCGTGCGGATCTCCACGTGCTGCGGGTCTTCGACCCGGATCCCGGAGATCACCGACAGCATGTCCGCGCGCGGCGAGCCCTGCTTCTCGTCCAGCACCCGCTCCAGGCTGTACTTGACGGCATCGGCGTCGAACTTCTCGCCGTTGTGGAACGTGACGCCCTTCCGGAGGGTGAACTTCCAGGTCCTGGAGTCGGTCTGCTTCCAGGACGCGGCCAGCTCGGGCACCGGCTTGAGGTCGCCGTCCTGACCGACCAGCGCGTTGAACACGTTGCGGATGACGGCCTGGTTGGTGCGGTCGCGGTGCATCGCGGGGTCCATCGTGCTGATGTCCGCCGTGGTCGCGACCGTCAGGGTGCCGTTCTTCTTGCCGCCGCCGTCCCCGGCCGCGTCCTTGTCGTAGCTTGTTCCGCCCGAGCAGGCGGCAGTGGCCAGCAGCGCGCCGGCGACGACGGGGAGGGCGGTCTTCCGGACGGCGGAGCGGGACTTCGGTGACTTACGGCTGTGAAGCATGATCTTCCTCCAGCGATCGGAGCGGTGCGCGGTGACGGCGGCGACGCGGGTCTGCCACCGGCACCGCGTCGAGCAGCAGCCGCGTGTGCGGGTGCCGCGGGTTGCTGTAGACCTCCGCGGGAGAGCCCTCCTCCAGCAGTTCGCCGGAGCGCATCACGGCGACGCGATCGCAGAACTGCTCGACGACGGCGAGGTCGTGTGCGATGAAGAGGTACGTGAGGCCGAGTTGCTGCTGAAGCCTCGTCAGCAGGGTCAGGATCTGGGCCTGGATGGAGACGTCGAGGGCCGATACGGGTTCGTCCAGCACGATCAGGTCGGGCTCCACGGCGAGCGCGCGGGCGATGCCGATGCGCTGCCGCTGGCCACCGGAGAACTCGTGCGGGTACCGGTCGACCGCGTCGGCCCGCAGCCCGCACTGTTCAAGAAGCTCCACGGCCCGCTCGCGCCGCCGGGCGGGCGGGACGAGACCGTGGATGCGCATGCCCTCCGCCACCAGCGAGCCCACCTTCCAGCGGGGGTTGAGGGAGGCGAAGGGGTCCTGGAAGACCATCTGCACCCGTCTGCGGAAGGCGGTCAGCCGGGCGCCCCGCGCACGCAGAACGTCCTCGCCCTCCAGCAGCACCCGACCGCTGTCGGCGGAGGCGAGCCTGCAGACGACGCGCGCGGTGGTCGACTTCCCGGAGCCGGACTCGCCGACGAGACCGAAGGTGCTGCCCCGCCGGACGGTGAACGAGACGCCGTTCACCGCGCGCGTCGCGGAACCCCGGGCGAGCAGCCCCCGGCCGGCGCCGTAGGTCTTCACGAGGTCGCGGACCTCGAGGATCGCGGTCGTGTCCGCGGTCGTGTCCGCGGTCGTGTCCGCGTTCATGGTGAGGCCTCCAGTGAGTGAAGGCAGCGGTGCCGCCGCTCGTCGAGCACGCGCTCGGCGGGTACGCCGTCGAGGCAGTCGTCGGCGGCCCGCACGCACCGGGGCGCGAACGGGCAGGAGTCCAGCCGGCCGACGACCTGCAAGGGGGTTCCCGGGATCGCCTCGAACGGAGTCGGGTCGCCCAGGCGCGGCAGCGCCCTCAGCAGCGCCCGCGTGTACGGGTGCCGCGGTTCGTCGAAGAGGGGGAGCGCGGGCCCCGCCTCGGCGACGATTCCTCCGTAGAACACGGCCACTTGGTCGCAGGTCTCCGCGACGACGGCGAGGTCGTGCGTGATCAGTACGACGGCGGCGGCGCGCTGTTCGCAGATGGACGAGAGCAGATCCAGGACCTCGCCCTGCACGGTGACGTCCAGGGCGGTGGTCGGCTCGTCCGCGATGATCAGATCCGGGTCGGCGATCAGGGCCGTGGCTATCACCACACGCTGCCGCTGACCGCCCGACAGCTGATGGGGATAGCGGTCGAGGCATTCCCGCGGTCGCGGAATGCGGACCTCGTTGAGCAATTCGGCCGCCCGTTCACGCGCCCGCGCCCGGCTCATCGGGCGGTGCGCGAGCAGCGCTTCGACGAGCTGGTCGCCGACCGTGTACACGGGGTCGAGGGCGGCCAGCGCGTCCTGGAAGACCAGGCCGATCTCACCGCCGCGCAGCGCGCGCAGCCTCCGGGCTCCGGCGCCGACCAGCTCCTCACCGCGGAAGGTGATGCTGCCGCTGACGCGGGCGTGCGAGGGCAGCAGGCCCAGTACGGCGCGCGCGGTGACGCTCTTGCCCGAGCCGGACTCGCCCACGATGCCGAGGAATTCGCCCGGTCTGACGCAGAAGCCGGCGTCGGTCACCGCCCGCACCCGGCCGAACTGCACGCTCAGCCCGCTCACTTCGAGCAGCGGCGCCTCGGTTCCGGTCCCTCCGGGCGCCGGTGATCCGGGTGCTGGTGCGGGTCCGGGTCCGGGTCCGCTCCTGGCTGCCGGCCTGTGCGGCACCTCGATCGCCTCCACTGTCAGGGCACTTCGACGTCGAAGAGCGGCGGGTAGCACTGGGAGCCGAACGGGTCCGGCTCTCCCGCCGAACCGGCCGGGGACCTGCGGCGGATCGTGAACTTGATGGCCTGGCCCGGCTCGTACACGACGAAGGAGGTCACGCGCTCGGGGGCGACCCGGTACAGCTCGGCGACGGTCGCCGGCGACAGGGCGCCGGAGTCGACCGTGCGCCGGAAGTTGCCGGTGTCGCGGAAGATCACATCGAAGGTGATGTGGTCCACGCCCGCGTTCTTCGACCTGATGGTCGAGGCGAGTTCGGAGAGCTTCATCGGGCCACCGCCTGCTGCTTGCCGACTGTCGTGATCTCTGTGCGGAAGAGCCCCATCGCCTCGACCGGCTCCGTGCCGGGGAGGTCGAGGGCGAGGGTGTGGTTGAGCGTCCACTCGTAGGCGGGCCGGCCGCGCAGTACCTCGTCCGAGAAGAACGACGCCCCGCCGGCCGTGCCTTTGACGTCGGGAAGCCGTGCGTAGAACAGGTTGCGGGCGGCGAGGGTGCAGACTTCCTCGGCGGCCTCGGGGGTCGCGGCGACCGCCTCCACGACGATGCCGACCTCGTGGCCCTCCACGAGGGGGGCGGGTTCGAGGTGGCCCATCACCCCGTCGCGGCCGTAGACGTGGAAGTGGACCGCGTAGCCGCGTTCCTCGGGGGTGCCGTACCGCTCGGCCAGTTTCATGCGGCTCCACGCGATGACGTCGTCGAGCCTGGAGAGGGTGTACGGATCCCGGATTCCCATGATCGACAGGGCTCGCTCGCCGGTACGGCCCGAGCCCTCGATCTTGACGGCGTACGTCTGCGACGGACGCCAGACCGCCCCGGTGACCCGCGTGCGGCGCTCGTCGGTCTGCTCGAAGTGCAGGTCGTGCATGTCGAGATGGCCGCCGGGGACGTACTCGGCGTAGGGGTCCACGCGCTCGTACATGCCGTGGCTGGCCACCGACGCCGGAGTGCACCGCTGCTGCGGATGCATGGGTTCCAGCGTCACGCCGTCGGCGTCCACCTCTCCGATCACGGACTCCTTGCCCATGAACGGCTCGGCGCAGAACGACGCGCACTCCAGGAGCTTGCCCGCGAGGAGTGCCGGGCCGCGGGGTATGCCGCCGCGGCTCTCCGCGACCGCCGCGAAGAGGGCCGAGTCGCAGGCGCGTCCGGTGACGACGACATCGGCACCCGCGTCCAGCGCTGCCCTGATCGGCTCCACCCCCATCACGGCGACGGCGCGGTCCGTGCGGGCGAGCGTCTCGTCGTCGGCGTCCGGGCGGCCGTTGAGGCCCTGGACCGGCACGCCCGCGGCGAGCGCTTCGCCGAGGCGGGCGACGTCGACGCCGGATCTGATCGCAGCCAGCCGGAAGGGAGCCAGGTCCCGCTCGGCGGCGATCTCGGAGATGAGGCGCACATAGAGGTCCACGCCGCGGTCCGACCCGGTGTCGGAGGCGGAACCGATGACGAGCGGCACGTCGAGCTCGCGGGCGGCGGTGAGGCAGAGCCGGAGGTCGTGGCGCTGCCATTCCTCGGGGCTGTGGGCGAGGTCGGCGCCGAGCGGATAGGGGCCGATGTCCGCCGATCCGGAGTCGGCGACTATCGCGTCGGGCCGGGCCTGCACGCCGGCGTGGAAACTTCCCGGTTCGATGGGGGTGAAGCCGAGATGCCCCGTCGGGGACATGATGCGCATGAGTGCTCCTGACGTACGGGATGCCTGGCTGTGGGTGCTGTGGAGGTGCCTGCGGCGTATGCGCGCCGTACGCCTTGGAGGGGAAAGCTAATGCAACAAGACTTGCATGACTAGATGTCTGCGCAGATTGCATTGCAAGTTGTGCGCCAGGGTCCTGGGCAAGATTCGTTGCGGACGCGGTGCGTGCACAGAGAAGGGCCCCGCCGGATCCCGGAGGGGATCGGGCGGGGCCCTTGCGAACTACCGTCCGGCGACTGCCGGATGACGCACGGTCAGAGGTCGAAGACCTCCTGGATCAGCTGCTGCTGCTCCTCCTGGTGCCGCTTGCCGGAGCCGACCGCGGGGGAGGAGGACGACGGGCGCGAGACCCGGCGCAGCCGGTCGGCGTTGGGGACCGGCTCGGAGCCGATGATCAGGTCCAGGTGGTCCACCAGGTTGAGCGCGATGAACGGCCACGCACCCTGGTTGGCCGGCTCCTCCTGAGCCCAGACGAACTTCTCCGCGCCGCTGTAGCGCGCCATCTCGCCCTGGATCTCCTTGCCGGGCAGCGGGTAGAGCCGCTCGAGCCGGATGATGGCGGTGTCCTTCAGACCCCGCTTCTGCCGCTCGGCGTCCAGGTCGTAGTAGACCTTGCCGGAGCAGAAGACGACCTTGCGCACGTCGGAGGGGTCGACCGAGTTGTCGCCGATGACCGGCCGGAAGCCGCCCTCGGTGAACTCCGCCGTCTTCGACGCCGCCGCCTTCAGCCGGAGCATCGACTTCGGCGTGAAGACCACCAGCGGCTTGTGGTGCGGGTTGTGGACCTGCCAGCGCAGCAGGTGGAAATAGTTCGACGGCAGAGACGGCATGGCGACCGTCATGCTGTTCTGCGCGCACAGCTGGAGGAACCGCTCGATGCGGGCCGAGGAGTGGTCCGGGCCCTGGCCCTCGTAGCCGTGCGGCAGCAGCAGCGTCACACCGGAGGTCTGGTTCCACTTCTGCTCGGCGGAAGTGATGAACTCGTCGATGACCGTCTGCGCGCCGTTGGCGAAGTCGCCGAACTGCGCCTCCCACATCACCAGCGCCTCGGGACGCGCCAGCGAGTAGCCGTACTCGAAGCCCATCGCCGCGTACTCGCTCAGCAGCGAGTCGTAGACGTTGAAGCGGGCCTGGTCGTCCGCCAGGTACAGCAGCGGCGTGTAGTCGTTGCCGGTGTTCTGGTCGAGCAGCACCGCGTGCCGCTGCCCGAACGTGCCGCGGCGGGAGTCCTGACCGGACAGCCGGACCGGCGTGCCCTCCATCAGCAGCGAGCCGATGGCCAGGGTCTCGCCCATGCCCCAGTCGATCGTGTCGTCCTCGATCATCGCCGCGCGCCGCTGGAGCTGCGGAAGCAGCCGCGGGTGGACGGTGACCTGATCGGGGATGTTGACCTGGGACTCGGCGATCCGCTTGACGACCTCCTGGCCGACACCGGTCTCGATGTGGACCGGGAACTCGGCCTCGGGCTGCGGGACTTCGGCCGGGGCGGGGGCGTTCGCGGCGTCCCGCACCTCGGTGAAGACCTTCTCCAGCTGGCCCTGGAAGTCCTGCAGCGCCTGCTCGGCCTCCTCCAGCGTGATGTCGCCGCGGCCGATGAGGGACTCGGTGTAGAGCTTGCGCACCGAGCGCTTCTTGTCGACCAGGTTGTACATCAGCGGCTGCGTGAACTGCGGGTTGTCGGTCTCGTTGTGACCGCGGCGCCGGTAGCAGATCAGGTCGATGACGACGTCCTTGTTGAACGCCTGCCGGTACTCGAAGGCCAGCCGCGCCACACGGACGACGGCCTCCGGGTCGTCGCCGTTGACGTGGAAGATCGGCGCCTCGATCATCCGGGCCACGTCGGTGGAGTACATCGACGAGCGCGCCGACTCGGGAGCGGCGGTGAAGCCGACCTGGTTGTTGACGATGATGTGGACCGTGCCGCCGGTGCGGTAGCCGCGCAGCTGCGACATGTTCAGCGTCTCCGCCACGACACCCTGGCCCGCGAAGGCGGCGTCCCCGTGCAGCTGCACGGGCAGAACCGTGAAGTCCGTGCCGCCCTTGCCGATGATGTCCTGCTTGGCGCGCGCGACACCCTCGACGATCGGGTCGACGGCCTCCAGGTGGGAGGGGTTCGCGGTCAGCGAGACCGTGATCTGCTCACCGTCGAGACCGGTGAAGGTGCCCTCGGCGCCCAGGTGGTACTTCACGTCACCGGAGCCGTGCATGGACTTCGGGTCGAGGTTGCCCTCGAACTCGCGGAAGATCTGCGCGTAGGACTTGCCGACGATGTTGGCCAGCACGTTCAGCCGGCCGCGGTGGGCCATGCCGATCACGCACTCGTCCAGACGGGCCTCGGCGGCCGCGTCCAGAACGGCGTCCAGCATCGGGATGACGGACTCGCCGCCCTCCAGCGAGAAGCGCTTCTGGCCCACGTACTTGGTCTGCAGGAACGTCTCGAACGCCTCGGCCGCGTTCAGCCGGCGCAGGATGCGCAGCTGCTCGTCACGCTCCGGCTTGGAGTGCGGACGCTCGACCCGGTCCTGGATCCACTTGCGCTCCTTCGGGTCCTGGATGTGCATGTACTCGATGCCGGTGGTGCGGCAGTACGAGTCGCGCAGCACGCCCAGGATGTCGCGCAGCTTCATCATCGACTTGTTGGCGAAGCCGCCGACGGCGAAGTCCCGCTCCAGGTCCCACAGCGTGAGCCCGTGCTCGGTGATGTCCAGGTCGGGGTGCTTGCGCTGCTTGTACTCCAGCGGGTCGGTGTCGGCCATGATGTGGCCGCGCACCCGGTAGGAGTGGATCAGGTCGAAGACGCGGGCGGCCTTGGTGACGTCGTCGTCGTGAGAGGCGTCGATGTCCTGGTTCCAGCGCACCGGCTCGTACGGGATGCGCAGCGCCTTGAAGATCTCGTCGTAGAAGCGCTCCTCACCGAGCAGCAGCTTGCTGACGATGCGCAGGAAGTCGCCGGAGGCGGCGCCCTGGATGACCCGGTGGTCGTAGGTGCTGGTCAGCGTCATCACCTTGGAGACACCGAGCCGGTTGAGGGTGTCCTGCGAGGTGCCCTGGAACTCGGCCGGGTACTCCATCGCGCCCACACCGAGGATCAGGCCCTGGCCGGGCATCAGCCGCGGCACGGAGTGGACGGTGCCGATGCCGCCGGGGTTGGTGAGGGAGCAGGTGACGCCGGAGAAGTCCTCCATCGTCAGCTTGTTGTTGCGGGCCCGGCGGACGATGTCCTCGTAGGCCTGCCAGAACTCGAAGAAGGTGAGCGTCTCGGCCTTCTTGATGGCGGCGACGACGAGCTGGCGGTCGCCGTTCGGCTTCACCAGGTCGATCGCGAGGCCCAGGTTGACGTGGTCGGGCTTGACCAGCGTCGGCTTGCCGTCCTTCTCCGTGTAGGAGTAGTTCATCGACGGCATCGCCTTGAGCGCCTGCACCATGGCGTAGCCGATCAGGTGCGTGAAGGACACCTTGCCGCCGCGGGCGCGCTTGAGGTGATTGTTGATGACGATGCGGTTGTCGAAGAGCAGCTTCACCGGGACGGCGCGCACCGAGGTGGCGGTCGGAAGCTCCAGCGAGGCGTTCATGTTCTTCGCGACGGCTGCGGACGGGCCGCGCATCGGCACGTATTCCGGAGCGGAGGGCTGCTCGGCCCCTCCGCCGCCCTGCGCGGGCTTCCCCTCCGCGGGCTTGGCCGGCGCGCTCCCCTCGGCCTTCCGGCCCTGAGCGGGCTTGGCAGGCGCCTGCTTGGCGGGTGCCTGCTTCGCCGGCGCCTTGCTCTGCGCGGGCTTCGCCTCCGCCGGCTTTGCTTCCGCGGGCTTCGGCTGTGCGGCCTTGGCGGGCGCGGCGGCCTCGGCGGGCTTCGCCGGAGCGGCGTGCGCGGGACCGGCGGCCACTCCCGAGGTGCCGGCTGCGGCGTCCGGCGGAGTGGTCGGGGCTGCCGCGGGCTCTCCCACGGCTCCCGTGGCCTCGGCGCCCGGCTTGTAATCGGCGAAGAAGTCCCACCAGGCTCGGTCTACCGAGTTCGGGTCCTGGAGGTACTGCTGGTAGATCTCGTCGACGAGCCACTCGTTTGGCCCGAACACGGCGGCGGGATCGCTTCCCTGACCGTCCTGCTGGGTCGAGACGCTCGAGCTTTCGGGGGACTGTGACGACACGGCGGCAACCGCCCTCTTCCGCGTTCCTTAGATGGTGGACAGCGGGAACAAAGGCTACGCCTCCACCCGCATGACTTGCAGTCCAGCCCCGGTTGTCGTCACGGAAGTCACATCTCGGGCCCGGTTTCGGCGCATGACGCGATGGGAAACAACCGAGGTTCGCCGCACAGTGGAACTGCCCGCCCGGGCTGTGCGTCCCACTGTGCGGGTGGCGCTCGTCCGCCCCGCTCTCCCTGCTCGCCCCCGCCTTCGAGGCTACGTCAGCCCTGCGCCTCCTCCACGCCCGGAAGCGTGACCTGGATGCGGCAGCCGCGAGGCGACTCGGCGACCCTGATCCAGCCCCCGTGCAGGTCGACGGCCCAGCGTGCGATGGCCAGGCCGAGCCCGGTGCCGCCGTCGCCCGCGCCGCGCTGCGACGAGGCCTCGGCGGCCTTGGTGCGGTTGAAGCGCTCGAAGACGTGTGCGCGCTCCGACTCGGGGATGCCGGGGCCCTCGTCGAGCACCTCCACCTCGAGGCTCTCCGGCGTCGCTCCCGGGCGTGCGCGGACCGTGACGCGCCCGTGCGGCGGGCTGTGCTTGACGGCGTTGTCGATGAGGTTGGCGACGACCTGATGCAGGCGCTCCGCGTCCGCATAGGCCGTCAGTTCGGGCGGGGAGACGTCGAGGTGCAGATGGACGTCCGTACGCGAATGTCCCTGCCCCTTGCTCATGTTGGCTTCCTTGAGCACCCCCGCCAGATACGGCCACACCTCGAAGCGGCGCGAGTGCAGCGGGACGACACCGTTGTCCAGGCGGGACAGGTCGAGCAGGTGCTCCACGAGCCGGCCCAGCCGGTCCGTCTGCTGGAGGGCGATGCGCATCGTCTCGGGGTCGGAGTCGGAGACCCCGTCCACGACGTTCTCCAGCACGGCCCGCAGCGCCGCGATGGGCGTGCGCAGCTCGTGCGAGACGTTGGCGACGAGCTCCTTGCGGTGCTGGTCGACGGCCTCCAGGTCGGCGGCCATCTGGTTGAAGGTCTCGGCGAGTTCGCCGAACTCGTCCCTCCGGTCGCCGCGCACGCGCCGCGAGTAGTCGCCGTCGGCCATGGCCCGGGCGGCGTCCGTCATCTCGTCCAGCGGGGCGGTCAGCGACTGCGCCACGAACTGGGTGATCAGCAGCGAGGCGATGATCGAAATGATGGTGATCACACGCAGCTCGGTCGCCGAGTTGACCGCGAAGAGCGCGAGCAGCGTGGTGATCACCACAGAAACGATCACCAGCGCGCCCAGCGCCGCCTTCACCGAGCGGTACGGGTCGAGCGGGCGCAGCCCTTCCCAGAGCCGGTCCAGCCAGCCCACCCACACCGGCTCCCAGCGCCTGCGCAGGCGCTGGTTCAGGCGCCCCAGGGCGCGCAGCCCGCGCCCCAGGAACCTCCCGGTGGCGCGGACCGTGGTGCGCGGGACGCGGACCGCCCGGCGCGCGGACGACGTATCAGGTACATCTGTCACGTCGCGGCGCCGCCCGTCAGGAGCCGTCCGCGGCTGCCGGGTAACCGGCGCCGCCCTCCGCGCCGGAGGCCGCGTTCGCCGAGTTCGACCCCGACGAGGGCGTCTCGAGCGCGTAGCCCACGCCGTGCACCGTACGGATGCGCTCCGCGCCGATCTTGCGGCGCAGGGCCTTGATGTGACTGTCGACGGTGCGTGTGCCGGAGGCGTCCGCCCAGTCCCACACCTCGGCCAGCAGCTGCTCGCGGGAGAGCACGGCCCGCGGTGAGTGCGCCAGGCAGACCAGCAGGTCGAACTCGGTGGGCGTGAGGTGCACGTCCTCACCGGTGACCCGGACCCGGCGCTGCGAGTGATCGATCTCCAGCTCGCCGAGGCGGAGTATGCCGCTGCGCGGTGTGTGCGCGGCGAGAGTGGCGCGCTCGACGCGGCGCAGCAGTACGTGCACCCGGGCGGCGACCTCGCGCATCGAGAACGGCTTCGTCATGTAGTCGTCCGCGCCGACGCCGAGCCCGACGAGCATGTCGGTCTCGTCGTCACGTGCCGTGAGCATCAGCACGGGCACCGGACGCTGGGACTGCACCCTCCGGCAGACCTCCAGCCCGTCGAAGCCGGGCAGCATCACGTCGAGCACGATCAGGTCGGGCTGCCAGGCCTCGGCCGTGTCGACGGCGGCGGGGCCGTCGCCGGCCGTCTGCACCTGGAATCCCTCGGCGCGCAGCCGCATCGCGATGGCGTCCACGATGGTCGGATCGTCCTCGACGACCAGAATTCTGCGCTGCGCGCCAGGGGTCGTCGACGCGGACGCGTTGTTGCTTTGTGTCGGTGTGATGTTCTTCTGGTCCATTCGACCCCGCCCCTGCAATGGCCCCGTGGCTTGTTTGTGTGCGTGCTTGCAGCAGCGTAAGGGGATCGTGTCGGCTGCGGCTATGCCGGTTTGGTTGCGAAGTGGACCACGTCGGGGACGCCTCGGGCGACGGGGATCTCATCTGTGCGAACTCGTTTGAATCCGGCATTCCGCAATGCTTCCTCGAATGTCGGGGAGGCCTGCGCCGACCACACGGCCAGTACGCCGCCGGGCGCCAGGCTCGCACGGCACGCCGCGAGCCCCCCGGAGGAGTAGAGCGTGCCGTTGCCGTCGGTGACGGTCCAGTCCGGGCCGTTGTCGATGTCCAGGCACAGCACGTCGAACGGCTGCGTGCGGACGGCGTCCCGGCCGAGGTGATCCAGAAGGTCCGCGTGCACGATCTCCGTGCGGGGGTCGCGCAGCGCTCTTCCCGACAGCCGCGAGAGAGGGCCGTCCTGCCGGTGCCAGTCGATCACGGCCTGCTCGCGCTCCACGACGGTGATGCGGCCCCACGCCGGCTCGTCCGCCGCCTCCGCGAGCGAGAAGCCGACGCCGAGCCCGCCGACGAGCAGCCGGGGCGGTTCGCGGCGCAGTCCGCGGTGCGGTCCGCGGCGCAGCTCCTCCAGCGCCGCCCGCACGAGCAGGCGCTCGGAGCGTCCGTCGGAGGTGTCCATGAGGAAGGTGCCGTTGGCGATGATCTGGAGCAGCTGCCCGTGCTGCCGCAGCACGACCTCGCCGTGCGGGCCGTCGCGGCGGTCGAGGACGACGGGCTGCCCGTCGCCGGGGCCGGCCCCGGGGCCGGGGTCGGGGCCGGACACGGCGACACCGTTGGTCCCGGCCCCGGTATGACCGCCGGGGCCGGCGGTGTTGTGAGAGGTGCTGTGGCTGTGCGGCTGGGGCATGCGCCCATCCTGCCGCGTGGCGGCGCGGCCGTGCCGCGGCGGTGATCGCTGGTGGCGAACACGGCCGCCACCGTGGAACATCCGGGGCCGGGCGAGCATTGAGTGGGCATAGCTCAACTTGCCTGCCGAGGGAGAGATCATGGCTTCGACGTCCACACCGCTCACCCTGCCCGTGCTGCCCCTCGATGACGAGGTGGTGCTCCCGGGAATGGTGGTGCCGCTGGACCTGTCCGACAGCGAGGTGCGGGGGGCGGTGGAAGCCGCTCGGGCCGCCGCCGGCAAGGGGGAGAAGCCCGAGGTGCTGCTCGTGCCCCGGGTGGAGGGCCGCTACGGGGAGATCGGTGTGCTCGGCCGTGTCGAACAGGTCGGACGCCTGGCCGACGGCGATCCGGGAGCCCTCATCCGCGGCCGGCAGCGGGTGCGCGTCGGCTCCGGCACGAGCGGCCCCGGCGAGGCCCTGTGGACGGAGGGCGTGCTCATCGAGGAGCCCGATTCCGCCGGTGCCCCCGCAGAGACCGGAGACAGGGGGGCGAACGACGGTGCCGGTGCCGCCACGGCCGAGCTGATGACCGAGTACAAGGCGCTCGCCACCGACTGGCTCCGCAAGCGCGGCGCATGGCAGATCGTGGACCGGCTCCAGCAGATCGACGACCCCGGCCGTCTCGCCGACAACGCCGGATACTCGCCGTTCCTGTCCACCGAGCAGAAGATCACGCTCCTGGAGACCCTCGATCCGCTGGAACGGCTCCGCTTCGCGGTGCGGACGCTGCGCGACCAGCTCGCCGAGCAGGACGTGGCCGAGTCGATCGCCAAGGACGTCCAGGAAGGCGTCGACAAGCAGCAGCGCGAGTTCCTGCTGCGCCGCCAGCTCGACGCCGTACGCAAGGAACTCGCCGAACTGAACGGCGACCCCGAGGACGAGGGCGAGGACTACCGCGCCCGCGTCGAGGCCGCGAACCTGCCCGAGCACGTGCACAAGGCCGCGCTCAAGGAGCTGGAGAAGCTGGAGCGCGCCTCCGACCAGTCCCCCGAGGGCGGCTGGATCCGCACCTGGCTCGACACCGTCCTGGAGCTGCCCTGGAACGAGCGCACCGAGGACGCCTATGACATCGGCGGCGCCCAGGCCGTACTGGACGCCGACCACGCCGGCCTGCAGGACGTCAAGGAGCGCATCACCGAGTACCTCGCGGTGCGCAAGCGGCGCGAGGAGCGCGGCCTCGGCGTCGTCGGCGGCCGCCGCGGGGGCGCGGTGCTGGCGCTGGTCGGGCCGCCCGGCGTCGGCAAGACCTCGCTCGGCGAATCCGTCGCGCGGGCGATGGGGCGCAAGTTCGTCCGTGTCGCCCTCGGCGGTGTGCGCGACGAGGCGGAGATCCGCGGTCACCGGCGTACGTACGTCGGCGCGCTGCCGGGCCGCATCGTGCGTGCCGTGAAGGAGGCCGGCTCGATGAACCCCGTCGTGCTCCTGGACGAGGTGGACAAGCTCGGCGCCGACTTCAGGGGCGACCCGTCGTCGGCTCTGCTGGAGGTGCTGGACCCGGCGCAGAACCACACCTTCAGGGACCACTACCTGGAGGTCGAACTCGACCTCTCCGACGTGGTCTTCCTCGCCACCGCCAACGTCATGGAGGCGATCCCGGAGGCGCTGCTGGACCGCATGGAGCTCGTCCAGCTCGACGGATACACCGAGGACGAGAAGGTCACCATCGCCCGCGACCACCTGCTGCCCCGCCAGCTGGAGCGGACCGGACTCGCGGCCGACGAGGTCCTGCTGGAGGACGGCGCGCTGCGCAGGCTCGCCGGCGAGTACACGCGGGAGGCGGGCGTGCGGAACCTGGAGCGTTCGGTCGCCCGGGTGCTGCGCAAGGTCGCGGCCCAGCACGAACTGGGCGAGCGCGAGCTGCCCTTCACCGTCGGTGCGGACGAGCTGCGCGCGCTGATCGGGCGGCCGCACCACACCCCCGAGTCCGCGCAGGACCCGGCGGAGCGGCGTACGTCCGTGCCGGGTGTGGCGACCGGGCTCGCGGTCACCGGCGCGGGCGGTGACGTGCTCTTCGTGGAGGCGTCACTGGCAGACCCGGAGACAGGCGGCTCCGGGCTGACCCTCACCGGTCAGCTCGGTGACGTGATGAAGGAGTCCGCGCACATCGCCCTGTCGTATCTGCGCTCACGCGGCGCGGAGCTGGAACTGCCGGTCGCGGACCTGAAGGATCGCGGAATCCACCTGCACGTGCCGGCGGGCGCCGTTCCCAAGGACGGTCCCAGCGCGGGCATCACCATGACCACCGCGCTGGCGTCGCTGCTGAGCGGCCGTCAGGTGCGCACGGACGTGGCGATGACCGGCGAGGTCTCGCTGACCGGCCGGGTGCTGCCCATCGGCGGCGTCAAGCAGAAGCTGCTCGCGGCGCACCGCGCCGGCGTCACGACGGTCGTGATCCCCAAGCGGAACGAGCCCGACCTGGACGACGTGCCGGAAGAGGTGCTGGCGGGACTGGACGTGCGTCCGCTCTCCGACATCCGCCAGGTGCTGGAACTGGCCCTGACACCGGCCGAGTCCGGTTGCCCCGCTGCCGGGCGGGAGTTCCCCGTGGCGGCCTGAACCGCCGCCGCAAGCCCGGCCCCGTCCGCCCGCCGCGCCGGCGTCCTCCGCCGGCGCGGCGACGCGCGACCGGCTCCGCCCCGGGCAGGAGCACCACGAAGCCGGGCGGGAGCTGAGCTGCGGGGAGTCCGCGGCGGATCCGCGCGGCGGATCCAGGTGGGTCCAGGTGGGTCCAGGTTCCTGACGCGGTGCGCTCGGGAGCTCCCGGTGGCGGTGTCACACCGCCACCGGGCACCCCCTCCCGGCTGGGACCGCCGCGCCGGCACCTTCCCGCCGGGTTCGCCCGGCTCGCCGGTGCGGCGTCGTGCGGCGGGCGTGGCCGGCCCGCCCGGTTCGCCGCGGCGCCGCGCGTGGCGCGGCGTCACCTCATCCGTTGGCGAGTGCCTGCAGCCGGTCCATCGCACCGTTGAACAGGTTGTGGTCACCGACGGTCGGTCCGGTCGAGGTGTACTGCCAGAACGTGTAGTAGCCCCAGCCGTTGGGGAGCGTGCCGGGCGAGGAGGCGTAGCGCGCGATCCACAGCGGGTTGGTGCTGCCGAAGCCGCCGTTGTTGCCGGTGCACTGCGTCCACCAGTCCGTGGTCGTGTAGATCACGGCGTCGCGGCCGGTGCGTGCCTTGTAGGTGTCGGTGAAGTCCCGGATCCAGCTGACCATGGCGCTCTGGCTCAGCCCGTAGCAGGTGGAGCCGTACGGGTTGTACTCGATGTCGAGCACACCGGGCAGCGTCTTGCCGTCCTTGCTCCAGCCGCCGCCGTGGTCCGCGAAGTAGTTGGCCTGTGCGGAGCCGCTGGAGTTGCCGGGCAGCGCGAAGTGGTAGGCGCCGCGGATCATCCCGATGTTGTACGAGCCGTTGTACTGCTGCGCGAAGTAGGGGTTCTGGTACGACGTGCCTTCGGTCGCCTTGACGTAGGCCCACCTGACGCCGCTGTTCCAGAGGGTCGACCAGCTGACGTTGCCCTGATGGCTGCTCACGTCGACGCCGTGGACGGTCGCGTCCAGGGTCCTGGGGGGTGTGCCGTCGGTGGGGTCGCCGCCCTCGTGCATCCGCACGCCCACCCCCATCGAGGCTTCGCCGGGCTTGGGAGGGACGGTGTCGCCGGGGGCCGCGCTCGCCGCACCGGGTGCGGTGACGAGCAGGGCGAGTGCGGATGTGAACAGCGCGGCCGCGTAGAGGATTCCTCGCCTGCGGCGGGCCTTGCGTGGTCCGTGACCTGGCATCGCTGCCTCCGAAACCGTGGGGGGACGGATGTGGGGGTTGGAGCGGGGTGCGGTGCGGGGGGCTGTGCCATGCCCGATCTGGTGTGGGCATGTCATGTCTTTTACGGTACGCGCGTAGACATAGCCGGGGAAGACGGACAGCTCTCCCGTCGGTGGTCCACACCTGCGAAACTCCGCCGGAGCTGGGACGATCGGCGGTCCGCGACGGGAACTTTCCGCGAGAATGACGGAAGAGAGCGCACAGGTGGATGAATCCATGCGGCAGCATGCGCCCGAACTGCTGGATCTGGAACGGGAACTGACGGTGTTCATGCGCCGTGCACGCGCCTTCTCCGGCGAACTGGCCCGCGAGGTCCACCCCGAACTGGAGCCCGCCGCATACGGGTTGTTCGTCCGGCTCGACGAAGGAGGCGCGCAGCGGGCCACCGCCCTCGCCGCCTACTTCGGAGTCGGCAAGGCCACCATCAGCCGGCAGTTGAGGGTGCTGGAGAACCTCGGCCTGATCACCCGGGCCCCCGATCCCGACGACGGACGGGCCTCACTGGTGCACCTGACCCCGCAGGGCCGCGACCGCTTCCGGGCGGTGCGGGAGGCACGGCGGGACGAGTGGGTGCGCAAGCTGGCCACCTGGGACCCCGCAGAGATCGCCGAACTGGCGCGGCTGATGCACCAGCTCAACTCCCTGTCGGACGTGGACTCCTGACCGGCCGGCGGGTCGTCGGACGGGTCGCCTGTGCGCCCGTTCCGAGCTCGGCGAAGACCACCGAGGCGTCGTCGTGCGTCTTCCCGCGCGGGTGCGCCGCGCCGTGCGGATCGGCCCGCTCCGCCTCCCGTACCCGGGCCACCAGCGCCTCGCTGCCCTCCTCGCGTACGAGCCCGAGGAGCGCGGTCCAGTCGCCGAGCCGGAACACCTCGCTCCAGCGCGCGGCGCCGTCGGTGAGCGCGAGCAGTGCCCGTACCTCCGCCCGCGGTGCGCTGCCGGTGACCGCGAGCGAGGCGACGGCGGGGTCGGCGGCGGCGGTGTAGAAACCCTCGCCCCCGGGGGCGTTGCGCAGCGCCTCGACCGCGTTCGCGTACTCGGCCCTCGCCGCGCCGCGCTCGGCGCTGTCCTCCGGCAGTTCACGTACTCGGCGACGCAACGAGCCGATGTGCGGGGGCAGTTGGTGCAGCCGGGAGTCGAGCACGGGAGTCACGGAGCCGTGGGGATGCTCCATGACCAGCACGGAGTCCGAGAGAACCAGGTACTCGACGCTCCGCTCGTCCCATCTGGCCGTGACGACGGTGGCCTGCGGAGTACGCCTGTGAGAAAGGTCACAGGTTGAGGAGTGCTCGGCAGCGGTACGAGAAATGGCCTCCGAGAGGCACCGGCGGAGCGTCAATTCGCGCCTTGAGGTGGCCAGTTCGAGCAGCGCACCGCCGAGCCGGGCCGTGAACCAGGGCACTCCGTGCGTGCATCCGGTCCCGTCCTGCGGGGGCGTCACACCGTCCAGCACCACCAGTGCGCCGCCCTCTCCTGCGGAGGGGAGAGCCGCCGAGGCGTAGTCCTCATTGGGGCGACCGGGATCTCCGGCCTCACCGGTCATGTCGATGCGCATGCGGTTCAGTCTGCACTCGGGCCGTCCCGGAAGAGGATGCGCTCAGTGCGTGTCAAGGCCCTGCGATTCGGAAGGACGTCCAGGTCAGACCTCGCGGCAGGGCGGGAGTTGACCGGAATAGGTGCGTCCGCAAGTATGCGAACGCGCATCCTGCCAGGACCTGAGCGGGAATTCCAACCGGTGCCCGTATCAGGGTGGTTGGGGTGTGCGGGCGGAGTTGTTCGCCGACTCCCGGTTACGGTTCACTCCTTCGGGTGGCCCCGCAGGAGATTGTCACCTCCCCTGTCGTCCGTGCTGAAAGGTCGGATGATGTCCGGTGGATGCAAGGGAAAGGGACGACGGGCTCAAGTCCGCTCCTGCAACACAAGGTTGGACTGCGCCGGGCCGTCCCTGGGGCAGGCCCCGACGAGATTGCGAGCACGGGTGCGGACGAAGCTACTGCGGAAGCCGGACGGAACGGGCGGACTGCGGATCAGGCCCGGAAACCGGACGACGGCACAGGGCGGCCCCTCGCAGGCGCCCGGCCCCCGCCGCGCGCGGGTCCGGAACCGGTTGCTGGTCTCCGTCGCCCTGTGCTCCCTCGCGGTGATCGGAGCAGGCACGCCCGCGGTGCTCACCGCCTACGACGACCTCACCGAGTCCCAGCAGCTGGTGGAACGCGCGGAACTCGACAAGCGTGCCATCGCCCTCGGCCACGCCCTCGCGGACGAACGCGACGGCATGGTCGAGTACGTCGCCGCGGGCCGCACCAGCCGCGACGGCGCGGGAGTCACCGAGGAGCAGCGCCGGCGCGTCGACCGGCAGGTCTCCGAGATCCGGGAGACGGCGCCCGCGTCCGTGCGCAAGGCGCTGGGCAAGCTGTCCGGCATCCGCCAGGAAGCGCAGGCGGGCGACAGCGGCGCTCTCGACATCCACAAGGCCTACACCGGCACCATCAGGACGCTGCAGGACGTCGGCACCGACGTCGCCCGGTCCCTGCCCGCGCGCGCAAACGGGTCGGCAGGCTCCGCCGCCGGCCCCGGCGCGGCCCACGCCCTGCCCGACCTCGGCCATGCCGTCGAACAGGCGTCGGCGGTGCGCGGACTGCTGCGCGGCGCGCTCGCCGCCGGAGGGCCGCAGCGCTCCCTGACCGCCGAGGCACAGCGCGCGGAGGTACGGGAGCAGGCCGCGCTCGAGGACTTCGGGGACGGCGCCGGCAGCCGGGCCCGTGACTCCTTCACGAACACCGTCACCGGCGCCGACGTCACCGTCGCACAGCGGTATTTGGAGCGGCTCACCGACCAGCCGTACCTGACGCCCGGCGACCGCGCGATGAACCACGACCGCATCGACGCCACGCTCTCCGCGCGCATCGACAGCATGCGCGGAGTCCAGTCGTCCTTCGCGGCCGAGCAGTTGAAGCACCTGGAAGGGCTCCGCGACGACGACGTCACCGCGCTGGAGTGGCGCATCGCCCTCGTGGGGGCCTGCCTGCTCCTCGCGGCCGGGATCAGTGTGCAGACGGCGCGCTCCATGGCCCGTCCGCTGTCCGTGCTCAAGCGCGGTTCGCGGAGGCTCGCCGGCAACCCGGTGGGCGAGGAGCCGGTCGTCTTCAACGGCAGGAACGACGAGTTCGCCGAGGTGGTGCGCTCCCTCAACACGCTCCACCAGA
This sequence comes from Streptomyces sp. WMMB 322, assembly GCF_900090145.1. GTDB lineage: Bacteria > Actinomycetota > Actinomycetes > Streptomycetales > Streptomycetaceae > Streptomyces. The sequence goes on along the minus strand of NZ_FMHI01000006.1, from coordinate 121,838 downwards.
CCGTCGTCGGCGTGCACGAACGCGCCGCGGAGGCCGAGGCGGACAACAACTACCTGGTGCGCCACAAGGACGCGCTCACCGCCGAACGGGACCGTGTGCGCGGTGAGTACGCCGAGCTGAAGGAGCGCCTCGACGCGATGTCGGGCGCCGTCCACGGCACGTTCGTCAATCTCGCGCTGCGCACCCTGGGTCTCATCGAGCGCCAACTCGGCGTCATCGAGGACCTGGAGGACCGGGAGAGCGACCCGTCCCGGCTGAGCACGCTCTTCAAGCTCGACCACCTGGCCACCCGGATGCGGCGCTACAGCGAGAACCTGCTGCTGCTCGCCGGCGCCGAACACGTCACCGCGCACCACTCGGGTCCCGTGCCGCTGCTGGACGTGCTGCGCGCCGCGATCAGTGAGATCGAGCGGTACGAGCGCGTCGAGCTCGGCACGCTTCCGCCGCACGTGCAGGTCTCCGGGTACGCGGCCGACGACGTCAGCCACCTCATCTCCGAACTCCTCGACAACGCTGCCACCTTCTCCCCGCCGGACGCCCAGGTGCAGCTGTCCGGCTGGCTGCTGGAGAGCGGCGAGGTGATGCTCTCGGTCGAGGACGAGGGCATAGGGGTCACGGGCAGAAGACTCGCCGCGCTCAACGCGAGGCTCAGCGTGCCCGACGGACAGGAGCCCCCCGAGATGGAGGCGGCCGCCTCGCAGACCGGGCACCGCAGCTCCGAGGCCGGCCTCGGCATGGGCCTGTACGTCGTCGCCAGGCTCGCGGCCCGGCACGGGCTGCGCGTGCAGCTGCGTGAGCGCAGGCACGGCGGCGGCATAGCGGCCGTCGTGGCGGTGCCGAGCCAGCTGCTTCCCGCACGGCCGGTCCCCGTCGCGGCCGCCGCAGGCGAAGCGGGGGCGGGACGTGTCCCCGCTGCTCCGGCGTCGGCGTTCCCCGGCTCGGCCGCGGAGGCCAACTCCAATGCGCTGCCCAGCCGTCGAAGCGGCGACGACCCGCTGGTGTCCGCCGCGGAGCGGGCGGTCCGGGAGTCGGGCGCCGTACCGGTGCAGGAGGCCCCGGAACCGCTCGGGCAGAGGCCGGAGTCCGAGGAACACGCGTTGGCGCCGGGAGACGCCGGCACCCGCGCGGGGCACGAGCCGGGCCCCGACGACCCGGAGCCCGCACCGGATGCCGGGCCGCAGGCCGCGCCCCTGGCGGAGACCGCACAGCAGGACGACGCTGCCGGGGCCGGGGCCGGGGCGGTTTCCGGGACCGGTACCGCCTCCGGGACCGGTACCGCCTTCGGGACCGGAACCGGCCCCGAAGCCGGAATCCCGGAACAGCCCAGGATCACCGAAAAGGGACTGCCCAAGCGGACTCCGCATCATGTGGAGGCGCAGAGAGACCCCGTGCAGCCGCGCAAGCAGGGCCCGAACGCCGAGGAGATGCGCCGCCGCCTCGGCGGATTCCAGCGCGGAGCGGAACACGGCCGCCGTGACGCGGCCGCGGAGACCGACGCTGATGGGAATGTCTCTGATCAACCGGGGACGCAGTCCGATAGTGGTACCGCCGAGGAGGCTCGCAGGTGAACGCGTCCACCACGCGCACGACCGGCAGCGCCCAAGCGCGCAATCTGCGCTGGCTGTTGGAGAACCTTGTCGAAGAGGTGCCGGGCGTCCTGTCCGTCGCCGTCGTCTCGTCCGACGGGCTGCTGCTGCTGTCCTCCGACCTCAAGACGGAAGCCGCTGCCGCCGCGGGCTCCGCGTCCGAGGGCGCCGGCGGCCGTACGGACGGTCCGGACGGCAGAGACGTTCCGTCCCGCAAGGGAGGCGTGCGCAGCCCGAAGGGCACGAGCGCCGATCTGGCCACCATCGTCTCCGGCCTGGGCTCCCTGACTCTCGGTGCCGCCAAGCTGATGGACGGCGGGGAGATCAAGCAGACCGTGGTCGCCATGGACGAGGGCTCGCTCTTCGTGATGTCGATCAGCGACGGTTCCCTGCTCGGCGTACACGCCACGCCGGACTGTGACATGAGCGTCATCGCTTACCACATGGCGCTCTTCGTGGGCCGCGCCGGCCATGTCCTCACCCCCGAACTCCGTACCGAACTGCGCTCGTCGATGGAGCTGGACCAGTGACACCTGCTTCTTCCCCGCCCCCCTTGCCCGTTCGACGTGAGAGCGGCAAGTCCAAGAGAGTCCGCCCGTACACCCTCACTGGAGGACGTACCCGGTTCGGCCATGTGCTGCTGGTCGAGACGATCGTCGCGGCGATCGAAGCCCCGGAGGAGCGGCCGGAGTTGACCTCCGGCGGCCTGCGTGACCGGGTCATGCCCGAGATGCGGGCGATCGTCGAACTCTGCCGCCGCATGCGTTCGGTGGCGGAGATCGCAGCACTGTTGAAGATGCCTCTGGGTGTGGTACGGGTTCTGCTCAGCGACCTCGCCGACCAGGGACGGGTGCGCGTTCACGGCACCGGGCACGGCAGCGACCGGCCCGACCGTGCGCTGTTGGAAAGGGTGCTCGGTGGACTTCGCAGGCTCTGAGCCGGTCGTGGAAGAAGTGAGGAATGCGGAAGGTACCGCACCCGGAGTGAAGGACTGGCAGGAGGATCTCTCGCACGCCCCCATATCCACCAAGATCGTGGTGGCGGGCGGCTTCGGCGTCGGCAAGACGACGTTCGTCGGTTCGATCTCCGAGATCGAGCCGCTGACGACCGAGGCGTTGATGACGCAGGCCAGCGAGGACGAGGACGACATCACCTCGACCCCGGAGAAGACCACCACCACGGTGGCCATGGACTTCGGGCGCATCACCCTCGAATCGGACCTGGTGCTCTACCTGTTCGGCACGCCGGGGCAGCAGCGCTTCTGGTTCATGTGGGACGACCTCGTGCGCGGCGCCATCGGTGCCGTCGTGATGGCGGACACGCGCCGCCTGGAGGACTGTTTCCCCGCGCTGGACTATTTCGAGAGCTGCGGGTATCCGTACGTCGTCGCGGTGAACCACTTCGAGGGCACCACCGCGTACGAGGCCGAGGACGTGCGGGAGGCCCTGTCCGTCCCCAAGCACGTGCCAGTTGTGATCATGGATGCGCGTGAGCGGGCCACGGTACTGAAGTCCCTGCTCGCGCTGGTCAGTCACGCACTGGACGTCACGCCCGCCTGATCCGGCGCGGCGCGGAACTGCACTACGTAACGGAGAAGAGAGACCGCCATGCGGAAGATACTCATTGTCGGAGCCGGCCAGGCAGGCCTCCAGCTGGCCCTGGGCCTGCAGGCCCAGGGCTACGAGGTCACCGTTATGTCGAACCGCACGGCGGACGAGATACGCGGCGGACGCGTCATGTCGACGCAGATGCAGTTCCACACAGCGCTGCAGAACGAGCGCGACATCGAGGTCAACTTCTGGGAGAACCAGGCCCCGAAGGTCGAGGGCCTGGGCGTCTCCGTGGCCGACCCGGAGTCCGTGCACGGTCCCGGTGAGACCCAGCGCGCCATCAACTGGCTCGGAATTCTGGACGGTTACGCGCAGTCCGTCGACCAGCGCGTGAAGATGTCCGGCTGGATGGAGACCTTCGCGCAGCGCGGCGGCCAGCTCGTCATCCACGGAGCTGCCGTCTCCGACCTCAACTTCTTCGCGAAGAAGTACGACCTGGTGCTCGTCGCGGCCGGCAAGGGCGAACTGGTCTCGATGTTCGAGCGGGACGCGGAGCGCTCCCCGTACGACACACCACAGCGCGCCCTCGCCGTCAGCTACGTCAACGGACTCGGCCCGCGTCCCGAGCACCCGGACACCGAGGCGGTGCGCTGCAACCTGGTGCCGGGCGTCGGCGAACTGTTCGTCATGCCCTGCCTGACGACGTCCGGCCGCTGCGACATCCTCTTCTGGGAAGGCATCCCCGGCGGGCCCCTCGATGTCTTCCAGGGCATCAAGGACCCGAACGAGCAGCTCGCCAAGACCCTGGAGCTCATGGAGCAGTTCACGCCCTGGGAGTACGCGAGGGCCACGAAGGTCGAGCTGACCGACGCCAACGGCACGCTCTCCGGGCGGTACGCGCCGACGGTGCGCAAGCCGGTGGGGCGGCTGCCGGACGGCGGCGCCGTGCTGGGCGTCGCGGACGTCGTCGTCGCCAACGACCCGATCACGGGCCAGGGTTCGAACTCCGCCTCCAAGTGCGCTGCCGCCTATCTCGCGTCCATCCTGGAGCGCGGCGACAAGCCCTTCGACGAGGAGTGGATGCAGCAGACGTTCGACCGCTTCTGGGCCGACGTCCAGCACACCACCAAGTGGACGAACGCGATGCTGGCCCCGCCGCCCGAGCACGTGCTCAATGTGATCGGCGCGGCCGGGCAGCTCCAGCCCGTCGCCGACCGGTTCGCCAACGGCTTCAACAACCCGGCGGACTTCGAGGAGTACCTCTACGACCCGGCGAAGGCCGAGGCCTACCTGGGCAGCGTCGCGGGAGGCTGACGCCCGCGCGTGCCCCGGCCCGGGCCCGCGGTCCCGGTTCGCTCGTCGCGGCCCGGGAGCACCGCCCCTGGCACGGTCCGGCCGCCGCGCCGGCCATCCGGCGCGGCGGCCCGTCACGGGCGGGGAAGGGGAACCCGCCCGCGGTCGGTGGACGCCGGTGCCGCCCGGCTCGAGTGCCCTCAGCGCAGCGGCGTCTGCGTGCGGCCATGGTCGGACGGCGGACGCTTCCCCGCGTCGGGCCGCACCGCGCCCCGCACGGACGGGATGGCGCCGACCGGGGAGAGCCGGATCTGCGAACCCGGCCGCGGCGCGTGCACGACCTTGCCGCGTCCGGCATACATGGCGACGTGCGAGGCGCTCTTGTAGTAGACGACGAGGTCGCCCGGGCGCAGCTTGTTCAGCGGCACGTGCCGCAGCCTCCGCCACTGGCCCTGGCTGGTGCGCGGAATGGAGCGGCCGGCCTGGCCCCACGCCTTCGAGGTGAGCCCCGAGCAGTCGTACGCCGCCGGACCCGCGGCCCCGGACCGGTAGGGCTTGCCGATCTGCCGCAGCGCGAACCGCACCGCTTCCGCTCCGGTGCGTGAGGGTCGGCTCTGCACCTTCGGGCCCTGCAGTCCCCTATAGGACATCAACGTGCGCTGGGTGTTTGCCTGTTGCGAGTTCTCCAGGGCGCGCAGCCGCGTCAGCCGGTCGTCGGAGAGGGAGGCCAGGGTGCGTTCGACCCGGCGCAGCCGCGTGCGCACGGTATCCCGCTGCTTCTCCTTGCGGTCCGCGAGCCGCTGCTGCTTCGCCAGCGCCTTGCGTGCGCGTGCCGTGAGCTGACGCTGCCTCTTCTCGCCCGCTCGGAGCCGCTGCACGGTCAGAGCCTGGCGGCCCGCCGCACGGGTGAGCAGGTGCAGTCCGTCCATGGGGGCCCGCGGGTTCTCGGCCAGCAGCAGCTGCACGACCGGCGGAAGCCCGACGTCGCCGCGCCGGTACTGCTGACGGGCGAGGCGTCCGGCCTCCCGGCGTGACTCGGCGAGTGCCGCACGCACCGAAGAGAGCGCCTTCTCCGCGTCGTCCGTGCGCTTGCGCTGCCGCTTCAGCTTCTCGGCGGTCCGGTTGTACGCGTCCGAGGCCGACTCGGTCTTCTCGTACATCTGCCGCAGCTCGCGCAGCAGCTCGCTGACGGGCCTGTCGCCCGGGTCGGCCGCCGCCGGAAGGGGCTGGAGGGCGAGCGCTGCCGCCACCACCGTGACCAGTGCCCCGGCCGTGACGGAATGTGCTGCTCGTAGATGCGACACCTGCTCGCCTCCGATCCGACTCGCTACCCGAGCGATCGTGCACGGCGGCGCTTGTTACCGGCGGGGTTCCCCCGCTCCCGTCCCGGGCCGCTCACCCGAAGGGTGCCCGGGGCGTCGCCCGTGCGGCGGCGCGCAGTACGGGGCGCGGCCGGAGCTGCGTCAACGGCCGAAGAGACGTCGTCCCGTCAGGCGGCGGGCCGCTTCGGTCGCGTGCCCGATCTCGTGCACGAACGACTCGGGCAGCCAGTCCGTGGCGGGAAGTTCGGCCGTGTCGGCGAGGTCGAGTGCGTGCGTGAGGACGCTGGGGGGCGGACGGGACTCCGGGGTCTTGTGCAGGCATGCGAAGAGCGCGGGGCACAGCCCGTCCGGAACGCCCGTCAGGTCCGGGTCCTCGCGTGCCATGGGCAGCATGTTCCCGGCGAAGGGCTGATGGGCGCTGGCGGCGTAGACGAGGGTCGCACCCAGGTCGAAGACGTCGTCGGCCATTTCGTCGGTGGCCGGCCCGCTCATGTTGCCCAGCGCCAGGCCGTAGTCGACGACGCGGGGCGAGTCGAGGGCGAGCAGCACGTTGTGGGGGCCCAGGTCGCGGTGCGTTATGCGGGCCGCGTGAAGGGCCGTCAAAGACCGCGCGAGCGCGCCGCCCAGAGCGCGCACCGACGACTCCGGCATGGGGCCGTACTTCGAGATCAGGGCTTCGAGGGAGACGCCGGGCACGAAGGCGTTGGCTATCCAGGGCTGGGCGCCGTCGAGTTCGCAGCCCGCCGCGTCGGCGACGTACTCGCTGCGCACGCCGCTCGCAGCCGCCTCCATCTCCTGCCGCAGGCGTGCGCGCAGCGGCCGGTCGCGGAGCAGGTACGGGCGCAGGGCGCGCACGGCGACGAGCTGCTTGCGCGCGCCCCGCCGCGGTGCCCCCCGACCGAGGTAGACGGTGCCCATACGGCCGTCGCCGAGTACGCCGTGAAGGCGGTACGGGCCCACCTGCCGGGGGTCTGTGCTACCGAGGCCAGCCATCCCTTGGATCACGCTCGGCAGCCTAGGCGCACAGAGTGTGCAAGGGGACGGGGCGAACAGAACCGTCGCAGTTCTTCGCAAACTTCACGTCAGGCTCAGAAAACGTCACGGATGTGCTAGGGGTATCCCGCGCCCCGTGCCGCCGGCGTCCCGGGGTGCGGCACGGCCGGATGCCGTGTGCGGTCCGTGCGGGGCCGGGGCTCAGCCGCGGCTCCAGGGCCAGCGGAGCCTTCCGCGAGGGCGTCCCTCCGGCTCGTACACGTAGCGCCAGCCGCGGGGGATGCCGAGCCGGCGTGTGAAGGCGGCGGGTTCCAGCCGGTAGACGTGAACCACCGTGGGGCCGTCGTCCTCCGCGGGCGGGACGGGGACCTCGTAGCTCTTCGGCGGACGGCCGTTGGCCCCGGTGAGCACGGGCAGCACGCGGCCGTCCAGCGGCCCCCCGACGAAGACGCTCTCCTCACTGCGCATGCCCTGCTCCCGCCTCCGTCTTCCGGTTCAGCCGCACTCGTCCGAGGCGCAGCCCGCGAGGGAGCGCGGGCCCGGGCCTTCCTCGCCGAGCTTGTCGTACGGATTGGCCAGCGCGCAGTGCTCCAGGGAGAGGCAGCCGCAGCCGATGCACTCGGTGAGGTGGTCCCGCAGCTGCGTCATCAGTTTGATGCGCTGGTTGAGGTCCTCCCGCCAGCACTCCGAGACCCTCGCCCAGTCCTCGCGGGTCGGTGTGCGGTTGTCCGGCAGCAGCGCGAGCGCGTCACGGATGGCCGCGAGCGGCATGCCCAGGCGCTGGGAGGCGCGGATGAAGGCGACCCGGCGCAGGGTGTCACGGCTGTAGCGGCGCTGGTTGCCCGGGGTGCGGCGGCTGTGGATCAGCCCCTCGCGCTCGTAGTAGCGCAGCGCGGAGGTGGCCACTCCGGCGCGTTCGGCGAGTTCGCCGACCGTGGCCTCCTTGGCCTGCCAGGACAGTTGCGTGGACATGGAGCCAGAATAGGCCTTCTTCAAGAATCATTTAAGTTCGGTTCCGGTCGCCCCGTTACCTCCGGTCCGGTCCCTTTCCGGTCCGGTCCCTTTCCGGCCCCGGCCCTTCCGGTTCCGTTGCCGGCCTGTCCGGTTCCCGGGCCGTCCGGTCCCGCTCCGGTCAGCAGCTGCCGGGTACGTCCAGGAGATGGCCCTTGTCGCCGACGACGGGCAGCATCCGCCGGGCCAGTTCGCCGACCGGGCCGTCGCCCTCCTCCAGGTCCAGGGCGTGCCGGACGATGCGGGCGGTCTCCGTGTCCCTCGTGGCGGACGCCATCAGCAGCGCCACGAAGTGGTCCAGCAGCCAGTCGCGAAGTTCCGAGACCGGCGGCTGCTTGCCCTGGTCCAGCCACATCAGGGAGGCGGCCTCGACCACCGTTATCCACGTGCTGACCGTCATGCGCAGCCGGGGCCCCGCTTCCCTGCCTCCGGGCTCGTAGCCGAGGTGGAAGAGGATCTGGTCGGCGGCCGTGCGGCGCACCTCGTCGACGATCGCGTGCGTGCGCGAGGTCTGTACGACGCTGCCGCCCTGGAGCAGCGCCATGAAACCGGCGTCGTGCTCGTCGACGAATGCGAGGTAGCGCTCCAGCGCCCGCACGAGCCGCTGCGTGAGCGGCCCGGTCTGTGCCTCGGCGAAGCACTGCTCCAGCTCGTCGGCCGCGGTGCGCAGCGCCGCCTCGTACAGCTGCTGCTTGCCGCCCGGGAAGTAGCGGTAGACGAGCGGGCGCGAGACGCCGGCGGTGGCCGCCACGTCGTCGAGGGAGACGTCCTCGGGCGGATTGTGGGCGAAGAGGCCGAGCGCGGTGCCGATCAGCTGCGTACGCCGTTCGTCCACGCTCAGCCTGCGATACGCCGGTGCCGTGCCGCTGCTGCTCATCCCATGAGCGTAACCGGGACGCCTCCCGGCCGGTCCCTACCGGGCCAGGAGACCCGAGCTGACCCACAGCTTGCGGCCCACTCCGCGCATGACGCCGATCTCGTCCAGGAAGTCGGTGAGCCGCCTGGCGCCGGTCTGCATCACCTCGCGGCGGTGGCCGCTGGCCTTTACCTGGGCCATCGCCTCGCGCTTGTCAAGGCCGACGTTCGTGTAGACCTCGGGGTTGATGAAGGAGATCGAGAAGACGCGGGCCGCCTCGCCCGAGCTGATGCGGGTGAACTCCGCCTCCCAGCGCGGGCAGCTGACCATCTGGCGGCGCAGCTCCTCGCGGGCGTACCGCACGTGCCGCGCCTCCTCGACGACGTGGATGCGGGTGACACCGCGCACCAGCGGCTGTATCCGCTCGTCGGGGAAGGTCAGCCGCTGCATCCAGTCGAGGATCTCCTCGCCGAGGAGCGTGGCGGTGAACGACCCGGGCGTCGTGGAGACGGACTTGAGCAGCCGCGCCAGGTTGTGATGCAGGCGGGAGACGCGGTACGCGGGCACTCCGCTCTTGGTGATCATCCGCGCGAACATCTTCGAGTGCCGGCACTCGTCCTCGATCTCGGTGAGGGCGTAGCGCACATGGCTGCTGGTGAGCGGCTTGTCGTAGATGTGGCGTACCAGCAGCTGCATGAGGATGACTTCGAACCAGATGCCGAGGGAGGCGAGCGAGCCGGCTTCGTGGCGGGCGAGGTCGAGGCGCTGCTCCTCGGACATCCGCTTCCACAGAGGGGTGTCGTAGAGCGAGACGAGCTCCGGCGGCCAGAACCACTTGCCCTCCTCGAAGGGAGCGTCCCAGTCCAGCTCCTCGTCCGGGTCGAACGAGTGCTTCTTGGAGGAGTCCAGCAGGCGCTCGGCGACCTGCTCGCGGTCCTTGAGCAGGCCGAGGGCGTCCCGGAGCGGCTGGATCCCGGTCTTGTCGTCGGTGGCCGTGTCGGGGGTGATCGTCATGCTGGGCACCTCTTCGTGAGTTACCGAAGGTTACTTCCCCTGGATCCCCGGCTCCGGGGAGACCGCAAGGTCGTCAGCGTCTTATGAGACTGCGTGTCAGCAAGCGAGTCAATCCCCGCGACACACATTGCGCAGGATTTGTTGACCCCGCGGTAACAGCCGTGTGAGCCTGCCAACTGCCTGCCAATGGGCCCTGATTGGCCCGGGCGGGAACCCAGCATCCCGGAGTCAGGAGGCGTCCATGACCACGCACGACCTCTACGTCAACAGCCCGGGAGCCGGGGAGTGGGAGGTGCCGGCCTCGGGGGCCGCCCGCTTCAGCTGGGACTACGACGACGGCCGCGACCGTCTCCTCGCCCTCTACCAGAAGGGCAAGGACAAGCAGTGGGACGGGCAGCTGCGCATCGACTGGGACCTCGAGGTCGACCCCAAGGACCCCCTCGGCACCCCCGACGAGGCCATGTCGCTCTACGGCACGTCCTACTGGGACAAGATGAACGAGGCCGAACGGGCAGACCTGCGGCAGCACTACGCCTCCTGGCAGTTCAGCCAGTTCCTGCACGGTGAACAGGGTGCGATGGTCTGCGCGGCGCGGATCGTGGAGTCCGTCCCCGACCTGGACGCGAAGTTCTACTCCGCGACCCAGACCATGGACGAGGCCCGGCACGCCGAGATCTACGGGCGCTTCCTGCACGAGAAGGTCGGGATGGTCTACCCGATCAACGACAACCTCCAGTCGCTGCTCGGGGACACCCTCAGCGACTCCCGCTGGGACATGCCCTACCTGGGGATGCAGGTGCTCATCGAAGGGCTGGCGCTCGCCGCCTTCGGCATGATCCGCGACACCACGAACAAGCCGCTGCCCAAGCAGATCCTCGCCTACGTCATGCAGGACGAGGCCCGGCACGTCGCCTTCGGCCGCATGGCGCTGCGCGACTACTACAAGCAGCTGACTCAGGCCGAGCTGCGGGAGCGCGAGGACTTCGTCATCGAGGGCTGCTACCTCATGCGGGACCGCCTCAAGGGCGTCGAGGTGCTGGAGAACTTCGGGGTCCCGAAGGCGGAGGCGGAGACCTTCAGCGAGCAGTCGGACTTCCTGAAGCTCTTCCGGCAGCTGCTCTTCAGCCGCATCGTGCCGTGCGTGCGCGACATCGGGCTGTGGGGCGAGCGGCTCCAGCGCGCGTACCTCGACATGGGCGTCTTCGAGATGGGCAACCAGAACCTGGATCTGCTGATGGCGCAGGACGAGGAGATCGCCGAGAAGCTGGACGCGGAACGGTTCGCCGCGGAGGAAGCGGAGAGGACTGCGGAGGTCGCCGACGCGATCGCGGAGGGTGAGCGCGAGGAAGCGGAGGCCGACTCCGGGCGCTGACGCCGGACGGCTGGGACTTCTGGCCCCGGGTGTGCTGCTGCACGCCCGGGGCCTTCGTGCGTCCCCGGACGGGCTCGGGTGAAACACGGCGTACGTGTGGCACATGAGACGGCATCGACGTAGTTTGAAGGAGATCGGGAGTATTGGACGGTGTCATTACTCTTAAGGTGTTTTGACCCCTTTTGTGCTTCGGCCAGTAGGCACAGCTGCGGGAAGGCGGTCGGCGCCGCCGCGCGCCTGACCGCTGTGCCATCTCCCGCGGTGACGCGCTACCCGAGTTCACCGAGCACCGGGAGGCATCAGGTCATGTCAGCAGTCCGTTTCCGTGCGAAGCACGCACGTCACCCGCATGACGATGCACCCGACACCGCGGCCCACTTCGAGCGCATCACGTCGCTGCCGGACGGGCCGGAGAAGGAGGAGCTGCGCCAGGAGGTCGTGCGGGCCTGGATGCCGATGGCCGACCGCCTCGCCCAGCGCTTCCGCAACCGGGGCGAGAACCTCGAGGACCTGCAGCAGGTCGCCGCGCTGGGGCTGGTCAAGGCCGTCGCGCGCTACGACCCGGCCCGGGGGTGCGCCTTCGAGAGCTTCGCGGTGCCGACGATCGTCGGAGAGATCAAGCGGCACTTCCGCGACTACATGTGGGATCTGCACGTGCCGCGACGCGTGCAGGAGCTGCGCAACCGCGTACGCGCCAGCTGCCGTGAACTGGGCGTCACGCTCGATGACCGCTCGCCCACCGTGGCGCAGATCGCCGAGCACAGCGGCCTCAGCCAGGAGGACGTCGTCATCGGCATGGAGGCGCTGGAGAGCTACAGTGCGCTCTCGCTCGACGCCGAGCTGTCCAAGAACGAGGACGGCTACTCCCTGCTCGACACCCTCGGCGCCACCGAGCCGGGCTTCGAGCGCGTCACCTACCGCGAGGCGGTCAAGCCGCAGCTGCGCAACCTGCCGGAGCGGGAGCGCTACATCCTCTACCTGCGCTTCTTCTGCGACATGACGCAGAGCAGCATCGCCGAGCAGCTCGGGATCTCCCAGATGCACGTCTCGCGGCTCATCAGCCGTACGTGTGAGCGCCTGCACCGGGAGGTCGAGGCGGAGGTGGCGGCGCGCGCTCACGAGCCCTCCCCGGCGCGGGCCGCGATGACGGTCTGACCGCCGGTCCGACCGCCGCCGGCGCGGGTCCTCCCCGGTGCACGGGCGCCCCCCGCTGCTTCCGCTGCCCGCGGCGAGACCCGGCCGGTTCCGCGTCCAGGTGGCCGGGGACGCGGGCGGGCCGTTGTGCTGCGCGTACGCGCGTGTACGCAGGGGATGCGGGCACATGGCCGCCGCGGCGCTCCGCAGGACCGGTCGCCGGTGGCGTGTCCGCACTCCGGCGACCCGGGGAGAGCCCGCCCCCGGCCGTGCTCCGCCTCCGCGTGCGTGCGTGATCTGCTCGGCCGAATACTTGCTCCGGGCACTGCGGCCGGTGAAGTGACCGGTGTCCAGGCCGTGTTCGGCCACAGCTCCGCATGGCCCGTCGGCCGGGGCTCGGGGGCCGCTGCCGGAGCTGCCGGCGCCGCTCACGTCAGCGAGCCTGGGCCTGCGTCCGTGGGCACGCGTCCGTGGGCCTGCGTCCGCGGCCAGCCGCCCAACCGGCATGGCGTCCGGGGGAGTTCGCCGTCCCAGGCGGAGAGCCGCCGCCGTCCCTTGCGGGCGATGGCCCGCCGTGCGTACGGCGTGTGGCCGTGCACCACCGCAGGGGCCGCGAAGGTGGCGGTCCGTCACGTGTGCGGGGGATGGAGCGGCTCGTAGCCTGCGTGCACTCATCAGGCCGGACACCGGCCCGGCCGACTCCGGCCGGACACAGCCCCCAGGGAGACCTCTGCGATGAAACGGGTCAGCAGCGCCGCCGTACGCCCGTACCGACTCGCGGCAGTAGCCGCCCTCACCGCCGCGCTGCTCTCCTTCCCCGCGCCCGGCGGTGCCGCCGCCCAGCAGGGTGCGGACCGCGGCTGTGCCCGGACGGACATGCCCCGCGTGCCCGGCGCCGAACATCAGAAGGCCGTCTGCCTCGACGAGTTGACGACCGCGGGCACCGTGGAGAGCGGACACACCGACCCCGCCGACTGGGCCGGGCTGACCCCTGCGAAGCTGCCCACACCGAAGGGCGTGCCGGGCGTACAGATCGACGGCTACTTCCCGGACAGCTCCGCGACGAACACCAACCACGGCTGGCAGCACGACTCCCAGTTCGTTCTGCGGCTGCCCGCCCGCTGGAACGGCGGCCTGGTCGTCAGCGGCGCCCCCGGAAACCGCGAGCAGTACGCCAACGACCGGGCCATCGGCGACTGGGTGCTGGGGCGCGGCTACGCCTTCGCAGCCACCGACAAGGGCAACACCGGAGCGGCCTTCCACCGCGACGGCCGGACACCCGGTGACGCGGTCGCCGAGTGGAACCGGCGGGTCACGCAGCTCACGCGGGCAGCGCGCGCGACGGTCGCCGACCACTACCGGCGGGCCCCGGCACGCACCCTGGCCACCGGCATGTCAAACGGCGGCTACCTCGTGCGCTGGCAGCTGGAGAACCGTCCGGAGCTCTACGACGGCGGCGTCGACTGGGAGGGCACGCTGTGGCGGGCCGGCGGCGAGCGGCCCAACCTGCTGACCTTCCTGCCGCAGGCGCTGCGCCACTACCCGGCGTACGCCGCCGGCGGCCCCGGGGCGGACAAGGCCAGGAAGGCCCTGCACGGCGCCGGCTTCCCGCGCGGCTCCGAGTTCCTGTGGCCCTACCACCACGAGAACTACTGGGACCTCACGCAGCGCATCTACCGCGAGGAGATGGATCCCGGCTTCGACGGCGACACCGAGGCGGGCACCCCGTTCTGCACGCCCGGAGACCCGGACGGTCCGCCGTGCGACGCAGACTACGAGTACGAGGACCGCCCGGACGACGTCCGCCGCGCGGTCGCAAAGGCCGGGCTCACCGGCAGGATCGGCAAACCCCTCATCACGCTGCACGGCACCCTCGACACCCTGCTCCCCATCGGGGAGGACTCCGACGTCTACGCCCGCATGGTGCGCGAGTCGGGGCGGGGAGGGCTCTTCCGCTACTACCGCGTCGAGGACGGCAACCACGTCGATTCGCTCGCGGACGCCTTCCCCGACAAGCTGCGGCCGCTCACGCCGTGCCACCGTTCGGCGTTCACCGCGCTGGAGCGCTGGCTCGGCGACGGCACGAAGCCGCCGCGCAGCCGCGACGTGCCCAGGCCGGACGGGGCGACGCAGGCGGAGCTGACGAGGAGCTGCCCGCTGGAGAGCTGAGCGGCAGCGCACCGGCGGCGCCCGCGCCGGCACCGACGCATGGCAACAGCCGGTGTTTCCGCCCCTGTTGCGCGGGCACCCGCCGCAACACGTCAGAAGGAATCTCGTGGGGAGGACTCACCGTGGGTGCTGAGAAGAAGAAGCAGGCCAGGACCGAGCAGCTCCAGGGAAAGGTCAAGGAGGTCCTCGGCCGCAAGCTCGGCAACGAGCGGCTTGAGGCCGAAGGCCGCCGCGAGCAGTCGAAGGGCGACGCCCGGCAGGCCGCGGAGAAGGCCAAGGACGCCTTCCGGCGCTGAGCGCACCGCCGAGCGCACCGCCGAGTGCACCGCACGGCGCCGCGGTTTCCGCGGGCGCTGCGCGCAGGGAGACGAAGGGCCCGTGACGCTGCGGACGTCACGGGCCCTTCGGCTGCCTTTGGCCCTGCCGTCCTTTGCCCCGCCCCGCCCCACCCTGCCATGGCGTGCCGACGGACTGCCGTTGCCCTGACGCACGGACGCATGCCCTGACACCAAAGCTGCCGTGGCAGACCCTGTCACGGGACTGCCACGGCAGCGGCGGCATCAGATGCCCTTGTGCGGGCGTGCGTATGTCAGTTCTGCGTGAGCATGCCGGCGCGGAGGGCGGAGAGCGCACGGCTGAGCAGCCGGGAGACGTGCATCTGGGACAGGCCCAGATGCTCGCCGATCTGCGCCTGTGTCAGCTCGTCGCCGAAGCGCAGCTCGATGATCTTCCGGTCGCGCTCGGAGAGTTCGGCGAGGAGCGGCTTGAGGGCGTGGAAGTCCTCGACCAGGTCCATGGCCTCGTCACGTTCGCCCAGCACGTCCGCCAGGGACGCCTCGCCCTCCTCGTCGTTGACCGTGGCGTCGAGGGAGGAGGAGTTGTAGCCGTTGGCCGCGACCTGGCCCTCGACGATCTCCTCCTCGCTCACGCCGAGATGCTCGGCCAGTTCGCTCACGCGGGGCGACCGGCCCAGCGTCGAGGTGAGCTTGTCGTTGGCCCGCGCCAGATCCATGCGCATCTCCTGGAGGCGGCGCGGAACGCGGACGTCCCACGTCGTGTCACGGAAGAAGCGCTTGATCTCACCGACGACGTACGGGATCGCGAAGGTGGTGAACTCCACCTCGCGCGAGAGGTCGAACCGGTCGATCGCCTTGATGAGGCCGATCGTGCCGACCTGCACGATGTCGTCCATGTCGTCGCCGCGGGAGCGGAAGCGGCGCGCCGAATACCGTACGAGAGTCAGGTTGATCTCGATGAGGGTGTTGCGCACGTACTGGTACTCGTGCGTGCCCTCCTCGAGAACTTCGAGCCTGTCGAAGAGCGTCTTCGAGAGCTGACGCGCGTCCTCGGGAGCAAGCTTCTCCGGCTCGTCGACGACGGGCAGCCCCTCCGGTGTACTTCCGGCTCCCCGCCCTTCGATTACGGACGGCGACCCGGTGGGTGCTTCCTCCGTTGTCGTGACGGTCGGCGTTGCGGAAGTCATCGCGTGGACCTGCCCTTCACTTCGACGTCGGGTTCAATCGCCTACCCGGCTTCTCACTGAACAAGCCTACGGCTTCGAGCGGTTGTCCTTTTGGGCTGATTTGCGGCGCCTCGGAGCGGCCGTGCGGGGCCAGTTGGCATGAGGCAGGCGCCGGTGGGCAGGCGGACCTGGGACCGATTGAAGCGACCACGACGAGAGTCCGGGTTTCCGTGAGAGAGGCGTACGGACGGCGCGTCGAGGAGAATGCGTCCTCGGCAGAGGACGGGAGGTGATGCCTGGTGCCCACGGGTCACAGCCCTGCGGCGACAGGCGGAGGGGAACAAGAAGCCCTGCTGATGGACTCGGTGTACACCGACATCGGACAGGCACGCAAGGCCGTGGAGGAGCACCTGGCGCGGGACTGCGCCTGGGTGGACCTGACGGGAGTGCTCCTCGTCGTCTCCGAACTCGTGACCAACGCACAGCGTCACGCGCGGGGAAAGTGGCAACTGCGGGTCCAGGCCGGGCCGTACCGCGTACGGGTGGAGGTCACGGACTCCGTGCCGCTCCCTCCGCGCTGGCGGCCGGGCAAGCTCGACGGCAGCGGCGGCTGGGGCCTGCGCATCGTCGAGCAGTGCGCCGACACTCTGGAAGTGCTGACATCGGCACGCGGCAAGACCATGCGCGCGCAGTGGCTGCACCCGGACCGCAGCGGTCCGTCTCTGGCTTGAGAAGCCGCACTTCCGGCTCCCGGGCCCGGCCCGTCCCCGCGGACCTGACGGGAGTACGGGCCGGACCGGTCTCGGCGCGCACCTGAACGCGGCCGTCGGTGCCGCGGCCCTCCGGGCTTCCCGCAAGCCGCGGATCTGAGTACAAGTACTCATGCGCCAGGCGGTGAATGAGCGGAGGATCTGCCGGAACACGCGCGACTGTCATCTGTCCTGGAGATCTTTCACCGATCGGGAAGAGCAACCATGCGGGACCGCAGCGGCTGGAAGCGAATTCTCTCGGCGGCGACGGACAACTGGCCGTCCCGCATCTATCTGACGGCCTGTGCGGCATTGCTGATCTGGACGGCTTTCGATGCCCTTTTCGCAAACGACGAAGGCCCTTCTTTCGCGGGTGTCTGGCCCATTTTCGCCACGCTGCCGACGAGTCTTCCCGTCGTGCTGCTCGCCGGCGCAATCGGATTTGTGCTGCCGACTGCGGTGACTCTCCCGCTTTTCATTCTGCTGCTCGCGGTCGCGGCGCTCGTCAACGCCACCGGGCTCGGCCTGCTGCTGCGCTGGCTGCGACGTCGCACGTCACAGGCCTGACCCGAGCCGGAAACCGTCACAGGGGCAGACGTGTGCGCGTTTTCGTGAGGCACCCGGCACACGCCCGGGAATGCCCCGCCTGACATTCGTCATCGGAATCCCCGGACGGGCATGGAATGCATTGACGCGTTCAGTTCAACACGCCTAGCGTTCCCGTCGTCGGGCAACAGGCCGATGAAATCCGCGAGTTGGGAGAATCCGACGCGGATTCCCGTGCCTGCGCCCGGCCGACAGCCCGACCAGAGAAACCCGATGAAAACGGGGAACACATGAACCGCAGGACACGAATAGTTCTTCCCGTGGTTGCGGGCGCCGCCGTCCTGGCGTCCCTCACACCCATGGCAGTCGCCGGTGAGACTCCGGCCGGGAGCGCCGCCGGCACTCAGGCGCGCGAGACGAAGGCGGAGGCCGGCACCCAGGCAAGCATCAGCCGCAACACCGTCATCAAGCGGGCCAGGACCTGGCTGACGGCGATCGACGGCCACCAGGTTCCCTACAGCCAGAGCAAGACGTTCCGGGGCTACCGCACGGACTGCTCCGGCTACGTGAGCATGGCGCTCAAGTACGGGAAGCCGGGCACGAACACGGTGGGCCTGGCGTCCTCGCAGTTCACCAAGAAGATCAAGATGTCGCAGCTGAAGAAGGGCGACCTGATCATCGACGCGAACGGCAGCTCGACGACCCGTCACGTCGTGATCTTCGAGAAGTGGACCAGCGCCGCGCACAAGTCCTACCGCGCCTACGAGCAGCGCGGCGGCTACGGAACCGACCACAGCACGCGCAGCTACGGGATCGGCAAGGACCAGTACGACGCCTACCGCCCGAAGAAGTACTGAGGCAGCGGGCAGGCTGCTCAGCGGCCCCGTGACTGTGCCCTCGTCCCGGAAGAGTTGCTTCCGGGACGAGGGCACAGTGCCGTCCTCACGACCGGGCGGGCGTCACCGCGGCCCGGCTCGTACCGGGCCCGCGGCCCGTTCCCCCTACTTGTAGATCTCCCCGACCCACTCCGGGTGGTCGATGAACGGGTTCCGGTTCTTCTGGATCTTGTCGAAGATGACCTGGTTGCGGTTCTCCTCGAACTTGTCCGGCGGGTCCTGCTCGCTCCACTGCTTCAGGACGGACACGCGGCCGATGTTGGGCTTGGAGCCGTTGTCGACCTCGTCGTTGGCTTCCAGGTCCGGGAAGCTGTCCTCGCCCTCGTAGCGGACGTCCATGTAGAGGATCATGCGGGCGACGTCGCCCTTGACCTCGTCGCGCGGCTCGTAGGAGTCGTCGTCGGTGAAGTTGCCCGGCGCGCCCTCGACCTCGCTGCCGCCCTCGTCGAAGTCCTTGTTGCCGCGGATGCTGTTGACCTGCACGTCGGACGGGCGCAGGTGGTGCACGTCCGTGCCCGGTCCGTCGGCGGTGCCGAAGTCGCCGTGGGACTTGGCCCAGACGTGCTCGCGGTTCCAGTTGCCCTGGTCGCCGCCGTTGCTGTCCTTGGAGATGGACTTGCCGGTGTACAGCTCGATGACGTTGCCCGAGTTGTCCGGGTCCTGGTCGGTCTCCTTCAGCGCGTCCCAGACCTCGTCGTACGAGAGTGTGGTCACGCCATTGCTGATGATGCCGTGCAGAGCCGTCTTGAGTTCTTCGCCGGTCTTGCCCTCGGCGTCCTGGTAGTAGTCGTCCTCTTCCGCTGCCGTGAAGGCCGACGCGGTACCGGAGGCCCGTGCGGAGCTCTTGTCCGGTGCGGTGGCCGTGCCCGCCGAGGCGGGTATCTGTACGACGGCGGCTATGAGCGCGGTGCCGGCGAGTGCGCCGAGCGTTCTGCGGCGCGCTGCGGAACGTATGAAGTCCACGTTGGCGTCCTCTCCCCGAGGATGTGGCGCCGTGTGCGCAGTGTGGGGGTCGCAGCACGGCACCGGCCGATGGGTGGTCGGCCGTGGTGAAGCTTTCCACTGCCTCGAACACCGATGCGGGACGTATACGAAACTGTGCTGTGAAGAAGTGGTGAAGCCTGGCGCGTCGTCACCCTGAGCTGTCCGCATCTCACTCACTCAACGGCCCCATGATCAGGCCGTGTTGGAAGGGGGCGGGAGCCTCGCAAGAGCTTCCTGAATCTTGCAGGAAGGGTTTACAGCTCTTCGCGGTGCCGCTACTTTCCCTTCAAGTTCCCGCCCCCACAGGGGAATCGACTACCGGCTGCTGGTGCGTGCGGCCCTTCCGACGCGACGTGAAGGAGCCGTTGTGCGCATGCGCATCCCCCCACCGCACGGGCCGCGGGCCCGTATCCAGGCACTCCTCGCTCTCATCCTCGCCGGCCTCGTCGTCTCGCTGCTTCCGGCGACCGGGCTCGCCGGACCGCGGCCGGCCCCCGCCCCGGCAGACGGCCGCGCAGCCGCGGCCGCACCGGCGACGATGCTGGGCGGCGACCCGCGCAAGGACTCGGTCTACTTCGCGATGACCGCCCGCTTCAACGACGGCGATGCGTCCAACAACAGGGGAGGCAGCCAGCATGAGAAGTCGGGCAACGCGGCCCACAAGGACCCCATGTTCAGGGGCGACTTCAAGGGCCTGGCCGACAAGCTCGACTACATCAAGGCGCTGGGCTTCTCGGCGATCTGGATCACGCCGGTCGTCCTGAACCGGTCCGACTACGACTACCACGGCTACCACGGCTGGGACTTCTACCGGATCGACCCGCGGCTGGAGTCGGAGGGCGTCTCCTACCAGCAACTCATCGACAGCGCCCACGCCAAGGGCATCAAGATCTACCAGGACGTGGTCTACAACCACAGCTCCCGCTGGGGCGCGAAGGGCCTGAGCACCCCCACCTTCTTCGGGAAGCGCGACAAGGAGTGGAGCTGGTACTACGACAAGAAGACGGAGGGCAAGGAGTACAACCCCCTGGAGGAGAACGAAAAGGGCAAGACCTACAACGGTGACCTCTGGTCCGAGGAGGAGCCCGAAGGCAACACCTGCAAGGACTGGGGCAAACCCACCGGTGAGAGCAGCCCCGAGGGCTACAAGCTCTACAACTGCCAGTGGCCCAGCCCCACTTCGGGCCTCTTCCCCGCCTCGAAGTACCACCAGTGCTGGCTCGGCAACTGGGAGGGCGAGGACTCGCGCAGCTGCTGGCTGCACGAGGACCTCGCCGACTTCGACACCGAGCAGAAGAGCGTGCAGAAGTACCTGACCGACGCCTACAGCAAATACATCGACATGGGCGTCGACGGCTTCCGCATCGACACGGCCGTCCACATCCCCCGCACCACCTGGAACCGCCGCTTCCTGCCGGCCCTCCACGACCGCCTCGTGGAGAAGTACGGCAAGGAGAAGGCGCAGGACTTCTACGTCTTCGGCGAGGTGGCCGCGTTCGTCAACGACAAGTGGAACCGCGGCTCGGTCAACCACTCCACCCAGTTCTTCACCTGGAAGGAACGCAAGGAGTACAGCGACGACGACGCCAAGGCCTCGCTCGAGATGTACGAGTACGAGCAGAAGCAGGGCCCGGAGAACCAGCCGACGTCCACCAACGCCTTCCTCGACGGGAACAAGTACCACGCCCCCGACCACTCGAAGTTCTCCGGCATGAACGTCATCGACATGCGGATGCACATGAACTTCGGCGACGCGGCCAACGCCTTCGGCAACGGCAAGGACTCCGACGACAGTTACAACGACGCCACGTACAACACCGTCTACGTCGACTCGCACGACTACGGGCCGGGAAAGTCCTCCACGCGCTACGACGGCGGCACCGACGCCTGGGCCGAGAACATGTCGCTGATGTGGACCTTCCGCGGCATCCCCACCCTCTACTACGGATCGGAGATCGAGTTCCAGGCCGGCAAGAAGATCGACTGCGGTCCCACGTGCCCGCTCGCCACCACCGGCCGCGCCTACTTCGGCGAGCACCTCGAAGGCAGCGTCGAGGCCTCGGAGTTCGGCAGGGCCGACAGCGCGACGGGCGAGGTCGCAAAGACCCTCGACAAGCCGCTCGTCAAGCACCTGCAGCAGCTCAACCGGATCCGGCGCGCCGTTCCCGCCCTGCAGACGGGCCAGTACTCCACGAGCGGCATCGACGGCTCGATGGCGTACAAGCGCCGCTACACCTCAGGCGACACCGACAGCTTCGTGCTCGTGACGGTCTCCGGCGCAGCCGCCTTCAACGGCATCCCCGACGGCACGTACAAGGACGCCGTCACGGGCGACACCAGGAACGTCACCGACGGCAAGCTCTCCGTCGAAGCACCCGGCAAGGGCAATCTGCGCGCCTACGTGCTCGACCTCCCGGGGAACCCTGCACCCGGCAAGGTCGGCCCGTCAGGCCCGTACTTGAAGTAGCCACCACCCCCAAGGCCCCGGGCCTGCATGCGGCCCGGGGCCATTCACCCCCCACATCGAGGAGTTGAGTCCCTTGGGACGCCTGCGCTTCCTGAGACTGGCGGCGGCAGCCGCCACCTTGGCCACAGTCGTCGGCCTCATGCCGTCGGCGGGCCAGCCGGCACGGGCCGCCACCGCGGCGGCTCCCGCCCTCGGCGCGCACTACGACGGCAGCGGCGAGAGCATCACCTTCCGAGTGCACTCCTCCGCCGCGACGCGGATGCTCGTCGAGCTCTACGACAAGGCCGCCGGCGCCGCCGAGAAGGGGAGCCTGCTCCTGGAGAAGGAGTCCGGGGCCGACGGCACATGGACGGCGACGGTCACCGTCGCGGAACTCCGTGAGAAGTACGGCATCGAGGGCACCGTCTACTACGGCTACCGCGCCTGGGGCCCCAACTGGCCCTACGACAAGGACTGGGAGAAGGGCTCCGAGGCCGGCTTCGTCTCCGACGTCGACGGCAAGGGCAACCGGTTCAACCCGAACAAGCTGCTCCTCGACCCGTACGCCCGCGAAGTCAGCCACGACCCGCTGCGTGAAGGCATGACCGACAAGGGCGTCTACGGCTCCGGCCCGGAGCACCGCGGCAAGGACAGCGGCACCCAGGCACCGAAGGGCATCGTGCTGCCCGAGACCGACCCCGGCGATGGGGGAGGGACGGGCGAGAAACCCCGGCGCGCGCTCAAGGACGACATCGTCTACGAGGTACATCTGCGCGGCCTGACGAAGAACGACAGCAGCATTCCCGCGGATGAACGCGGCACGTACAAGGGAGCGGCCGCCAAGGCGGAGGAGCTGGCCGAACTCGGCGTCACCGCCGTGGAGTTCCTGCCCCTGCAGGAGGCACAGAACGACGCCAACGACGCCGACCCCGACAGCAGCGCGGACGACAACTACTGGGGCTACGTCACCGACAACTTCTTCGCCCCCGACCGCCGTTACGCCGCGGACGACTCACCCGGCGGCCCCACCCGCGAGTTCCGCGCGATGGTCAAGGCCTACCACGACGCCGGCATCAAGGTCATCGCCGACGTGGTCTACAACCACACGGGAGAAGGAGGCCCGTGGAAGGAGGGCGACAAGAACACCTACGGCATCCACTCCTACCGAGGCCTGGACAACCCCACGTACTACTCCCTGACGGACGACCGACAGGAGCCCGTGGACAACACGGGAGTCGGCGGCAACTTCAACACCTACAACCCGGTCGCACAGAACCTCGTCATCGACTCCCTCCGGTACTGGAAGGACACGCTCGGCATCGACGGCTTCCGGCACGACCTCGCCTCCGTGCTCGGCAACACCTGCGAACACGGA
Source organism: Streptomyces sp. WMMB 322 (assembly GCF_900090145.1). GTDB lineage: Bacteria > Actinomycetota > Actinomycetes > Streptomycetales > Streptomycetaceae > Streptomyces. The sequence continues at coordinate 99,080 of NZ_FMHI01000006.1, read as the reverse complement.
TGCTTCAAGTACAGCGCCACCGACCCGAAGACGGCGCTGCACCGCATCACCGAGGAGATGCCCGCGCGCGGAGCCGGAGGCGGCGAGGGCACCGACTGGATCGCCGAACCCTGGGCGCTCGGCGAGGGCACGTACCAGGTCGGCAACTTCCCGGCGGGCTGGTCGGAGTGGAACGGCAAGTACCGCGACACCCTCCGCGCACACCAGAACAAGCCCGACCGGAAGGTGACTCCGGGGCAGCTCGCGACGCGTCTCGCCGGCTCCTCGGACCTCTACGGCGACGACGGGCGCCGGCCCTTCAACTCGGTCAACTTCATGGTCGCCCACGACGGGTTCACCCAGCGGGACCTGTACGCCTGCAACGAGAAGAAGAACGACCAGGCCTGGCCCTACGGACCCTCCGACGGAGGATCGGACGACAACATCTCCTGGGACCAGGGCGGCGGGGCGGCCGCTCAGCGGCAGGCCGCCCGCAACGGCTTCGCCTTCCTCATGATGTCGGCGGGCACGCCGATGATGACCGGCGGCGACGAGGTGCTGCGCAGCACCCGCTGCAACAACAACCCGTACAACCTCGACAACGAGGCCAACTGGCTGAGCCACGAATTCGATTCGGACCAGGAGACCTTCCGTACCTACACGCACCGGCTGCTCGAATTCCGCAAGGCGCACCCGGCGCTGAGGCCGGCGGACTTCTACACGTCCAAGGACACCAACGGCAACGGCACAGGTCAGCTGGACTGGTTCACCCCGGCCGGCGCCGCGCCCGATGAGGCGTACTGGAACGACGCGTCCAACCAGGCGCTGGCCTGGCGCATCGACGGCACCGAGTTCGACGACCCGGCCGACGGGCTCTACGTCGCCTACAACGGCTCGTCCGGGGCGGTGGACTTCACGCTGCCCTCGCCCGGCGAAGGAAAGGAGTGGCACCGCGTCACCGACACGGGCGCCGCATCCGAGGGCGCGGGCCAGGTTGCCGAGCCGGGCTCGGAAGAGCCCGTCGGGGGCAAGGGTGAGAAGTACAAGCTGGGCGGCAGGTCGGTGGCCGTTCTGATCGCCAAGTAGCGGCTGGGTACCGCCCGCCGGCCGCCTGGTGATGAGGCGGCCGGCGGGCGGTACGTGTTCATTCGGCCGGCCGGGCAACGCGGGCCAGGGCTCGGGAGGACCGTCACAGGATCCTCAACCCTGCGCTATTGAGGGCGAGTTGACGCGCAACGTCGTCAAAGGTGTAGTGGGCTCGCAGCCGGTAGAACGGGGAGAGGCATGAGCACGGGCTTTCAGATAGACATCACCGCGACCGAACGCGCACTGCACAAACTCGAAGAGTGCGACGAACGCATGCAGCAGGCCCGGAAGCGCCTCAAGAACGTCGGCCCGAAGACGCTTGGAACGAACGGGCTGGACAACGCCTGCGACACCTTCCAGTCGGAGTGGGACGACGGAATCAAGCGCATCGAGGACGCGGCCAAGGACATCAAGGACCGCCTGCGGACCACCATCGACGCGTACAAGGCAGGCGAGAAGTCCACCGCCGAGGGCTTCGGCGCGAAGTAACAAGGCGTAAGCACGAGGGGGAACGCCGCATGTCCTATCGCAGCATCTTCATCCTGGGCGACGACGCCTGGCCCGGTCTGGGATTCAACCCCGCCAAGGGCAACCTGGAAGCCATCGACGACCTGGCCGCGGACGTGAAGGCCGTCAGTACCGAACTGGGCGAACTCGATGAACTGCTGACATCCATCGGGAAGAAGGGCGGCTCCTGGGAGGGCGAGGCGGCCGAGCGCTTCTCGAAGAAGCTCGGCGAACTGCCCAAGTACCTGAAACAGGGCACCGATTCCATGGGGGACTGCGCAAAGGCGCTGCGCTCCTGGCACGGACAGCTCTCCGCATTCCAGCGGTCGGCGCAGAACCTGGAGTCAGAGGCTGTTACGGCCCGGCGCGAGGCCGACCGGCTCACACATGCGTACAACACCGAGAACGACCGCCTCAGGGCGCTCGGCCCCATGCCCGCGGACGAGGCCGACCGGCTCAACAAGAAGCTGGCCGGTCAGCGGGCCGAGGTGGATCAGGCGCAGGACAAGCTGGAGAAGCTGATCCGTGAGGCCGAGGAGATCTACGGCCGGTGGAACGACCGGGCGCAGGAGGCCGAGGCTGCCATCATCAAGGCGTCCGAGAACCATCCGCCGGACTTCGGGCTGTGGGAGCGGATCAGTGACGGCCTCAAGGAGGTCGCCCGCGACGCCGGCGACTGGCTCGCCGAGAACGCCGACCTGCTCTCCACGATTTCGTCGGGCCTCGGAGCGGCGGCCCTCGCCTGCCAGATCATTCCCGGAGTCGGCTCTGCCGTGGGCGCCGTCCTGGGCGTCGCCGCCGGTGCTTTCGCCCTCGGTGCGATGGCCGGCCACGCCGTTCAGGGCATGCGCGGGCAGAAGGGCGGCTGGGCGAAGATGGGGCTGGATGCGCTGTCGGTGATTCCCGCGGGGAAGGGTGCCGTGGCGTTGGCGACGGCCGCCAAGGGGTCGAAGCTCTCGACTGCCGCCAATTCCGTCAAGAGCGGCTTGCACACGCCACTGACGCAGAAGCATCTGTTCCAGCCCGCCGGGCAGAAGATCGCGCAGAGCTTCGGAAAGACCCTGAGCAAGGAGCAGGTCATCAAGATGAACCAGTACACCCAGCTCGGCGTCAAGTCAGGGTCCTTCGGCTACGGTTCGCTGAATGCCGCCAAGAACTGAGGAGAGGTCGCCTGCGGCCCGGGCGCCAAAATCTCCCACTGCAACCTGACTTCAGCACACTGAGGGGCACTCACCATGGCAGAGGCCAACAGCCGACCGGAAAAGCTGCGCGCGGCCGCCCTCAAAGCCACCGACGGCAGGCAGCCGTCGGGGCTCTTCAGAGTGAGTCGTGCCGTGGTGCACGACTCACTCGAGACTCCGTGGAAGCAGCGGCCTTGGGTGTTGTCCGGGCCGGGAGTCAAGCGGGCTCCTCTGCGAAAGCTCTTCGTGATTGCGGTGCGGACCCTCACCTTCGACTGGCCCGTACGCAAGATTCAGTTCTCGGACGAAAAGATCGCGGCCAAGGAGCGTGCCGAGTCGGCACGAGCCTCCAACAAGCCGCAGGCGGATGCGGCCCGGCAGGCCGGCTTGTATTTCGGGACCGCGAACAGCACGGCGGCACAGCTTCTCGTCGCGACATTGCCGCGCTCCAAGACCCGCGTCATGAATCTCCTGTGCGTCACGGCCGATGACACCATGCTGCTTCATATTCCTGACACGTACCGGAAGAAGCACTTCGCCAACGCGGTGGACATCGGCTGGCGCATCGACCGCAAGCAACTCGAGTGGACCCGGGACATCTCCGGCAAGGGGGGGAGCATGCGAGAGGTGCAGTACGGCTTCGCCGACGGCAGCTGGATGACCCTCTACACGGAAAGCGTCGAGAGCATGCCGGGCTTGACCGATGTCTTCCCGCACACCCTCACCAAGGAAGACCCGATCCCGCCCAACGCGAACTACCCCGAGCCGGAGCTCAGGAAATGACGCAACCTGCGACGGGGAGCAGGACGGAGCTGCACGTCGGCTGGCTGATGCCGGCGTTCTTCCACCCCCTTCCCGTGGATGCCACCGAGCCTGACGAACTGGCCGACCGCATCGTCGACTTGGCGAGGAAGGTGATGGCCGACCGCAGCACCGACGAGCAGCACTTCTTCGCGCAGATGATGTTGCGGCAGACTGCCCGGCTCATCGAGGCAGAGGCCGAGTACGCAGGCATCTGCTTCGTGGAGCACGAGGGCGAGCCGACGATGGCCACGGTCCTGGTCAACCGCGTCCCGTCACTCGGGGGAACTGTGGAGGAGGCGGCGGAGGCCACGGAGTCGCTGCTGAAGCGGCGTTACAGACAGGACGATGTCCGCACGGGCGCCCTGCCGCTGGAGAGCACTCCCGCCGTGACCCGTGTCGGTGGCCTGGAGGTGAGCGTCCCGCCCGAACTGTCTCCCGACGGGCAGCCGCAGACTCTCCGTCAGGGCGTCATCCAGACGTACGTGCCCCTGCCGGGGCAGGGCGAGACCATGGTCTTCGAACTGAACTCGCCCTCCGCGGGCGCCTGGGACATGTACGCGGAGATGTTCGACGCCATCCTCGGGACCTTGGACTGGGCGACCGACGAGGACCTGGCCGAACAGCGGGAACTGGAGCGAACAGCGGGGACACCCGCCCATCCCGAGCCGCATGAGCAGGTGTCGCAGCCCGAACCCGTAACGGTCGCCCAGGAGTTGGCCGAGGCCGTCCGTCACCGTTCCAGCCTCGTCCTGGACGCTGTCGGAATGCGCGGCCCCGTCCGAGAGGAGTCCGACGACCTCACTCCCGCGGCTTGCCCGCCGTGCCGTTCCAGGGGACTCACCTCCGGCTGCACGGTCCGCCACCACTGGGAGATGGTCCAGTTGGCGCCTGCGACGCTGCGGGAGATGCTGGCCGCCGCCCGCGCCCACCTGATCGGCAACGGCTTCACGGAGGACGCCGTTGCAGAGGGCCACGCCGTCTTCACCGGCCCCGGGGACTCCGTCAGCGCCCAGGGCTACACGGCCTCGCTCACCGCCGACGCCGAGCAGGGCCGGCTCCTCGTCGACGTGGCGACCGTGTGCACCCGCGGCACCGCCACCTCCCTGGTCGGCGACTTCGGCTGACCGCACTTTCACGGGGGCGGGCACGGGCGCGGGCTGAACCGCCCCCCGGGGCTGGAGAGCGCGGCAAGGTGAACTCACGTGCCATCGACGGCAGTTGCCGACGCCGGTCGCCGCCGGCAGTCACCGGCCGCCTGCGTCCGCCTCCGCCCGCACCTCCCGCGCCAGTTCCCTGAAGCGGTCCACCACAGGGGTGGGCCTGCGCCGCAGCGTGTTGCCCGCGTCGCGTTCCAGGTCGTAGAGGCCCATCTGGACGAGCCAGTGGTCGGCCGGGTCGTCGGACTCGCGATAGAGCCAGTCGACGAGGGCGAAGAAGGGGAACCACGTGTAGCCGATCAGGTCCATGCCGCTCGCACGCAGCCGGTGTACGAGCGCCACGCTCTCCTCCAGCCACGCGAGGCGCTCCGAGGCGGGGCCGCCGCGGCTGGTCTCGGTGACCAGCAGCGGCCGGTCGTAGCGGGCGGCGTAGGTGTGCAGCAGGTCGGTCAGGCCCTCGGTGCCGGCCTCGACGGGATGTTCGGTGCCCGTCGCGGGTTCGAAGCGCGAGGTGGTGAAGGCGGGGTAGTAGTTCACGCCGATCACGTCGGGCGTCACGGCGTTGTCCCGGAACCACCGCAGGTCCTGGTCGGTCGTGCCGTGCCGGGTGAGGTAGCCGTGCATCGGGTGGCCGTCGTCGATGCGGCCCAGGACGAGGTCCAGTCCGACGAAGCGCCGCTCCAGAAGGTGTTCCAGGGGAGCCGTTTGCGTCGTCTCACCCACCCACCGGAAGCCCGCGTCGACGTGGACGAAGACGGCTTCGGGTTGCACCTCGGCGATCCGCCGCTGGGTGAGCACCATGCCGCGCGCGAGCTGGACGATCAGCTTCACGAAGCCGTCGTCGCCGCGAAGGCACGGCGGCCACAGGCCCTTCTCCCCGCAGTAAACGGCGTTGATGACGGGCTCGTTCAGCGGCGTCCAGTCCGTCAGGCTGCCGCGGTAGCGCTCGGCGACGGCCGCAGCGTATGCGGCGACACGTTCCGGATACTCCGAGTTGAGGAACTGGTTGTCCAGCCACAGCGGCGTCCCGTAGTGCATCAGGTCGACGACGCAGCGCAGGCCCAGGCGGTCCATGTGCGCCACGACCTCGTCGAGCCACTCCCAGCGGAAGTCGCCGGGCGCCGGTTCCACCAGGTACCAGGGGATGCCCCAGCGGATCAGCTCGGCGCCGGCGTCGGCGGCGCGGTCGAGGTCCTCACGCCACTGCGCGTAGTGCTGGGTGAGTTCGTACTCGTCGAGCTTGCGGTGGCCCGCCGACTCCTGCGGCACGAAGGTGTCCTCGATGCCGACTGCGAAGCGCAGCCTTCCGTCCTCGAACCAGCGGTTCACAAGTCCTCCCTCCCGGGCCTCACTTGAGGCCCGTCGTCGCGATGCCCTGCACGAAGCTGCGCTGGATCAGCAGGAACAGCACGATCACCGGCAGCAGGGAGAGCACGGCACCGGCCATGAGCAGCCCGTACTGCGTGACGTGCTGCCCCATGAACAGCGACAGCCCGGCGGGGAGCGTGGCGCGGCTGGTGTCGGAGGTCATGATCAGCGGCCAGAGCAGGTCGTTCCAGTTGAACTGGAAGTGGAACAGCCCCAGCGTCAGCAGCGCCGGACGGGCCAGCGGCAGCACCACGCGCCAGTAGATGCGCCACTCCGAGGCGCCGTCGACGCGCGCCGCCTCCTCCAGGTCCCTGGGCAGGGAGAGGAAGAACTGGCGGAGGAAGAAGATGCCGAAGGCGTTGGTCGCCCGCGGGACGATTATTCCCGTGAAGGTGTTGACCAGGCCGAGGTTGTTCAGCAGGTCGTACAGCGGGACGAGGGTGATCTGGAACGGCAGCATCAGCATGATCAGGATGATCACGAAGACAGCCTCGCGTCCGCTGAACTGGAGCCTGGCCAGTGCGTAGGCGGCCATCGAGTCGAAGAGCAGGGAGACGACGGTGACCGTGACGGCGAAGATGACCGTGTTGCGGTACAGCGTCGCGAAGGGCAGCTCCTGCCAGATGTCGAGGTAGTGCTCCAGGGTGAAGGAGCGCGGCCACAGCGTCGGCGGGCTGGTGACGATGTCCTGCTCGGGCCGCAGGGAGGCCAGCAGCATCCAGATCAGCGGCAGCAGGACCGCCAGCGCGATCACCGCCGCCGCCACGACGGTGCTGATCCGCCAGACCAGCGCGAGGTCGACACCCCGGCGGGCGGCCGGGGGAGTCGCGCCGGGTCGGGGCGCCCCGCGCCGGGACGTGCGGCCCGGGGCCCAAGAGGCCCGCGGACGCCGGGAGTTGTGCGGTGTGGTCGTCACAGGGTCACCGCCCGCTTGCGGAAGTAGCCGAACTGAAGCATGGACAGCACGAAGACCAGCACCAGCAGCACCCAGGAGATGGCTGCCGCGTAACCGAACTCGTTGCGCTCGAAGCCCATCCGGTAGGTGAAGACGACCAGCGTCTCGGTCTGGAAGAACGGTCCGCCGTGCGTCATCACGTAGATCTGGTCGAAGGCCTGGAGGGTGCCGATGGCGGCCATCATCGTGATGAGCATGGTCTGGTTGGCCAGCAGCGGCCAGGTGATGCTGCGCAGCCGCTGCCAGGCGTTCGTGCCGTCCACGCGTGCCGCGTCGTGGAGTTCGGGCGGTATCGACTGCAGGCCGGCCAGGTACATCACCATGTAGAAGCCCAGGTTCTTCCAGACCCCGACGGCGATCACGGCGGCCATCGCGTAGCCGGGGTCCTCCAGCCAGCCCTGCTCGGTGGAGATCCCCACCGCCGACAACCAGTGGCTCAGCAGGCCGATGTTGGGGTCGAGGAGGAACGCCCAGGCGATCGAGACGACGCCCAGGGAGACGACGAACGGAAGGAACACGGCGGAGCGCAGGAACCCGCGCAGCGCCATCGCCCGGTTCAGGAAGAGGGCCAGAGCCAGCGCGAGCACCACGCCGACGGGTGTGCTGACGACGGCGTACAACAGGGTGTTCTCCAGGGCGTTCCACGCCTCCGGGTCGTCCAGCAGCCGCCGGTAGTTGGCCAGTCCGACCCAGTGCGCCGCCTGCATCAGGTTGTAGTCCGTGAACGACAGGTACGCGGCCTGGACCATCGGCCAGACGACGAACACGGCCAGCGCCACCAGGCTGGGTGCCAGGAACAGCCAGCCGGCGCGTGCCTGCCGCGTGCGCTGAGTGGGGCCGCGGCGCCGGGCGGGACGGCCGGGCCGGGAGCGTGCGGCAGCATCCGTGGCACGACCGGCGCGGGGGACGGCCGCTGGATCAGCTGCCGTTCGCATGTCTACCTCCATCGGTGCGGTGACCGGCCGGGCGGTGCTGGGGGCAACCGCCCGGCCGCGGCCGCTACTTCTGCTTGTCGAGCTCCGCCTGCACACGCGCGTCGGCCTTCTTGAAGACCGACTCGACGCTTCCCTTGCCGTTCAGCGCACGCTGGAGCGCGGGGTAGAAGATCTGGTCGGAGATCGTCGGGCCGTCGACCAGGCCGGGCAGGTACGGCCGGGCGCTCTTGGTGACGTCGGGGGCGCCGAACTTGGCCGCATGCGGATTGGCCTTCAGCTCCTCGGGGTCGACGTCGGTGCGGTCCGGCGGGAACCCGGTGCCCTCGGAGAGCTTTATCTGCGACTCCTTGCTGTTCCAGAAGGAGAAGAACTCGTAGGCCGCCTTCTTGGTCTGCGGGCTCGCTTTCGCGCTCAGCCCGAACGAGGTGACGCCGCTCAGCGTCTGCTGGCCTTCGGGGCCCTTGAACGGCCGGGTGACGCCGTACTTCACCCCCGCCTCCGAGAAGGACGTGGTGACCCAGGGGCCGACGATCTCCATCGCGGCCTTCCCCGTCTGGAAGAGCTTGTCGGCGTCGGCGCCGCCCAGTCCGATGGGGGAGACCTGCTCCGAACGCACCTGCTTGACCCAGTACTTGAGCGTCTTCAGGGTCTTCGGGTCGTCCAGGGTGGCCTTCTTGCCGTCCTCGCTGACCACGTCGCCGCCCCCCTGCCAGAGCAGGATCGGATACATGGGGACCGTCTCGTGGTCGGCGAGGGCGATTGCGTACTTGTCGGGCTTGCCGTCGCCGTTCTTGTCCTTGCTCAGTTTCGGCGCCATCGAGGCGAACTCGTCCCAGGTCTCCGGGGGCTTTTCCGGGTCCAGGCCGGCTTCCTTGAAGATGGTCTTGTTCCAGAACAGCATGAGCGTCGCCATGTTGAGCGGGACGCCGTAGTTCTTGCCGTCGAACTTCGAGCTGTCGACGGCCGCGGGCACCAGCTTCGAGGTGTCCATGTGCTTCTTCGAGTCGTAGAAGTCGTCGACGGGCGCCAGGACGCCCTTGTCGGCGTACTTGGGTATCTGGCCCGCGTCCATGGCGACGATGTCGGGGCCGCTGCCCGAGCTGACGCTGGTCAGCAGCTTCTGGTAGAAGACGTCCCACGGCATCGGGACGGATTTGACCTTCACCTTCTTCTGCGACTCGTTGAACTCGCCGATCAGCTTGTCGATGGTCTTGCGGTCGCCGCCGGTGAGGCCGTTCCAGAACGTGAGTGTGGTCGTGCCTTTCGACGAGCCCGCGTCGTCCGACCCGCTGCCGCCGGCGCCCTGGCCCGTGCACGCGCTCAGCGATACGGCCAGGCCGGTGACGAGGACGATGCCGGTGCGGCGGAGCGGGCGCCCGCGTGCGGTGCGCCGGAACAGGCCGTCGGGGGTGTGGTTCCGCATAGGTCCTCCCGGGTGTTCGTACCTGGCTGCGAGAGACGGCTGGAAGGGATCGACGGACCGTGGAAGCGGGCGTCGGGGGACCTTATTACAACGTTTACCTCAACGTTGTACAGGGTTGTTTCCAAAGATTCGTGCGGATCTGCGCGGCGTCTGTGGCCCGTGAGCCCTCTGTCACCTTCTGTGCCGGGTTCCTCGCCGGCGGACTTCGGCCGGGTTCCGCTCCCGGTCCTGTCGCACCCCTCGCCCCGACGTCCGTGCGGCGCTACCGTTGAAGGAGGTTCTCTCCCTGAATGCCGGGCTTGTGTGGCAGTGCAGGAGGCCGTCATGGTCGTCGAGGTGATCGTCGGAATTGTGATCGCGTGCGTCCTGTACGCGATGGCAGCGGCACGCGTGGTCCGGCAGTACGAACGAGGTCTGGTCTTCCGGCTCGGACGCCTTCAGTCGGGGGTCAAGCAGCCGGGGTTCACCATGATCGTGCCCGGCATCGACCGGCTCCAGAAGGTCAACATGCAGATCGTCACGCTGCCGGTGCCCGCGCAGGAGGGCATCACGCGCGACAACGTGACGGTCCGCGTCGACGCCGTCGTCTACTTCAAGGTGGTCCAGCCCGCCGACGCCATCATCCGCGTCGAGGACTACCGCTTCGCCGTCTCGCAGATGGCGCAGACGTCGCTCCGCTCGATCATCGGAAAGAGCGAGCTCGACGACCTGCTCTCCAATCGCGAGAAGCTCAACCAGGGCCTGGAGTTGATGATCGACAGCCCTGCGGTGGAGTGGGGCGTGACCGTCGACCGCGTCGAGATCAAGGACGTGTCGCTGCCGGAGACCATGAAGCGCTCGATGGCGCGCCAGGCGGAGGCACAGCGCGACAGGCGTGCACGGGTCATCAACGCCGACGCCGAGCTGGAGGCGTCGAAGAAGCTCGCCCAGGCGGCGGAGCAGATGTCCGAGACCCCCTCCGCGCTGCAACTGCGGCTGCTGCAGACCGTCGCCTCCGTGGCCACGGAGAAGAACTCCACGCTGGTGCTCCCCTTCCCCGTCGAGCTGCTGCGCTTTCTGGAGACGCCGCACGAGGGTGCCGGCAACGGCGGCAACGGGGGCAAGGGAGTCAGGACCGCCAAGGCCGGCAAGGTCAAGGGCGCCAAGGGCGGGCGGAAGAAGTCCCTGCCGGAGGTAGCCGCTTCCGAGGAGTCCCTTCCCGGCGCGGCAGTGCCGCCGGATGCCTCCATTCCGCCGGAGGCGGCCGTACCGGAAGGGCCCGCTCCGGGCGCGATCTCGCCGGACGACGTCCCCGACGAACTTCCCGAGGCGGCGGACGAGGGGAAGTCCGGGGCTTCGGCGCCGGAGGACGAGTCGGTCCCGGAGAGCCGCCGCCGTCGCTAGCGCTGCGGCTGTCGCGAGGCGCCGCGGCCGTTCGCAGAGCGTATGTGCGCTGCGCGGCCGCAACTTGCATGCGCGGAAGGCCCGATCGCGGATGGCCCTTCGCCCCGCGGTTCGCCCACGACGAAGGCCGGTTCGCCCTTCGCCCGGCGGTTCGCCCACGACGTAGGCCGGTTCGCCCACGACGAGGGCCGGTGCGGGAACCGGGGGAGGGCGCGCCTTCCGCTCGGCTCCCGCACCGGCCTCGGCCGTCGCGGGCGGCGGCCGGGGGATGCCCGGGCCGGCCCCGGAGTCAGGTCACCCGGTGCACCGGACGGCCGTCGCCCCAGCGCTCGATCGCTTCCTCGTCGGCGAACGCCAGGGCCCGCAGCATGTTCCCGCCGTCGCTGGCGTTGACGGAACGCCGCAGGCGCTGGGCATGCGCGTCCGAGAGCCGCGTCGTACCGGCCTCGACGCTGTCGCCGTAGAACGGCTCGAAGGCCACTCCCGCGAAACCCGCGTGCCGCAGCAGGCTCGGCATGGTCTCCCGTGAGTAGAACATCAGGTGGTTGCGGGTGAACCCGTTCCACCGGGAGCCGTACGCCTTCAGCAGCAGCGACTGCGCGTTGACGGTGAGGATCATCAGCACGCCGCCGGGGGCCAGCAGGCTGCGGAAGCGGGTGAAGTCGTCCACGGGGCGCGGCAGATGGGCCAGCACCGACCAGAGCGTGATGACGTCGAAGCCGCCCGCGGCGATCTCCGGTACGTCCTGGGGGTCGCCGAAGTGCGCGGTCGCCGACGTCAGACGCTCGTTGGCCTCCTTGACCGAGTCGGGCGACAGGTCGACGCCGTGAGCGTCGAAGCCGCGCTGCTCGGCCAGTTCCAGGAAGTACCCCGCCCCGCAGCCGAAGTCCAGCAGCCGGCGGCCGCCGCCCTCGTCGAAGACGGGCTTGAAGGCGTCCATGGCCTGGCGGTACCGGCGCTGCCGGTTCGAGGCGTAGTCGCCGGTCAGGAAGGTGCTGTAGTTCTTGGAGTACAGGTCACCGAGGCGTTCCGGCAGGATGTTGGGGTTGCGGTAGAGGAAGCCGCAGGACGGGCAGCGCACGACGTGGTACGACCACGCGGTCTTGCCGTTCTTCTTGAGCTTGGACGGTTCGTAGAGCGGCTGCTGCCTGGACTCGCCGCACATGTGGCAGGAGATGAACTCCTCGATCGCGCCGAGTTTGACGCGTGAGCGGTATTCGTCGAGGGATATCACCGGCGAAGTGTGCAGCAGCCGGCGCCACTGCATCTCCCTCAGTGCCCGCTCGCCCGGCCTGACATAGACGCGCTGCGCCCAAGGGACGCTGTCATAGCGGGATCCGTAAACGGCACGGGCGACGGCTCGTTTGGCTGACACCATATCGGCACCTCTTCGAGACGGCTTTCGGCTCACAGTGTCACCCGGGAACGGAATTGTTCAAACAGTGCTGGAGCTCTTTTGTGCAGTGCACCCCCGCAGTTCTCTTCGGAACTCTTCCAGCCGGTCTCAATTTGTTTCTACAGGAAAGTCGATGGTTGCGGATTGTGGGCTTATGCCCGATCTCTGCGGGCAGTTGATGCCGGTTTGACCCGATTTTCGGGAGGGGAATTCCCCTTCGCGCCCGGATGTGCCGCGTCGATGGAGCTCGCGTGAGCCGTGTAATCGGAAGTGGACGGTGCGTGTCTCTCCGGGTGCCGCCAGGGATTTTCGTGCCCGCCGGGAAACATGAATGGAGCACCGATCTCACGCGCCCGGGGAAAGGATCTCCGTTCGGGTGCGGGTATCGGTCCGGAAAAGTCAGTCGTACGAAGCGGTAATGTCACGCACTGCGACTGTCATGAGTCGGTAACAAAAGTGGCTGCGGGCACGGCAATTCCCTTCGGGACCAAAGGGAATCGGGCGGTTCCAGCCGTCCATTGCCATCCGTCGCCGTCCGCCGGTCATCGCGAGGGCGGCTGCCCGCGGATGGCCCGGCGGCGCGGTTCCGCCGCCGAGGGCGGCGCACCCGCCCCCAGCCGGGGCCCTCCGTTCTCCGCGGGATCCGGAGGTCCCCCGGCGCGGAACGTCCCGCCGCCGGCGGCGGCCGGCCGCCGCATCCGGAGCCGGCCCGTCCTCCGCCGGCCTCACATGGCAGCGCCCCCTGCGCCGCGTCCAAGTGGACGCCGCGCAGGGGGCGCGCGCCGTGAGCGATCGCGGACCCGGCATCGCCCGGTCCACTGATCGCGGCCCGGCGTCCTCAGGACGCGGGCTGCTTCCGTTCCGGTGGCCGCGTCTCACGGCCACGCCTTCTCCCCGGGAGAGTTCCTCAGGGCCGTACCGGTGTGGCGGGACCCGTCAGAGCCTGCGGACCCGGGCCGAGATCCCGTGCCCTATGAGCAGGTAGATCAGCGCGGGAAGGCCGTAGTTGAAGAAGACGCGCAGGCCCTCGCTCTCCATCGTGAAGATGTCCTGCGCCCACGCGGCCAGCCAGTCCGCCGAGCTCTTCACGAACTCCACGAACGGGTTCGCCTGGTTCGCCTCCAGCATGTACAGCAGGATCCACAGGCCCAGGATCACGGCTGCGATGTCCGCGATCGTGTGGATGATCAGCGCGGCGCGACGTGCGCCTTCGCCGTCGCCGCGCGGGCGGCGTTCCCGGCGCGGCGCCGGAGGCTGGTTGTAGCCGTAGTCCGGTGGCGGGGGCGGGCCGCCGCCCTGGTGGCCGGGGCCCGGAGGCGGGCCGCCGTAGCCGGGACCCGGGGGCGGGCCGCCCTGGCGGTAGGCCGGGCCCGGAGGGGGGCCGCTCGGCCCGGGGTGGTACGGCTGCCGGGGCATGGGTTCGGTGTCACTCACGGGATCGGTCCCAATCCGACGCGCAAACAGCGTCTCGTCGCAGGATTCTCGAAGGAGAAGAACGGCCACGGCCGCGGGGTGCGGATACCCGGGATGCTCCAGGGGACACAGTCGTCCGGAAATCCGGTGCCCGCATTCCCTCAGCGCCGGGGCGGCGCGACGGCGTTACTGCCGTCACCGCACCCACACACCGCGGTCCAGGGGCGTGCACCTGCCGCGGCCGTCTACTGCATCATCGCCGCCGCCTTCTTGATCGCCTCACGGATGCGGAAATAGGTGCCGCATCGGCACACGTTCGCAATCGCGTCGATGTCTTCGTCCGAGGGATTGCTCGTCTCTCGCAGCAGGGCGACCGCGGCCATGATCTGGCCCGGCTGGCAGTAGCCGCACTGGGCGACGTCCTGCTCCAGCCACGCCTCCTGCACCGGGTGCAGCTTGTCGCCGTCGGCGAGGCCCTCGATCGTCGTGACCTCCTTGCCGTCGGCCTCGGAGACCGGCACGACGCAGGGGTTCACCGCCCGGCCGTCGAGGTGGCTGGTGCAGGCCTTGCAGACGTCGATTCCGCATCCGTACTTGGGGCCCCGCACGCCGAGCAGGTCGCGCAGCACCCACAACAGGGGCAGGTCGTCAGGGGCGTCGACCGTGACGCTCCTGCCGTTGACGGAGAAGGTGTGGGAAGGCAACGGAGGCTCCTCAACGCGGGAAGGGGTCGAAGTCGACGTCGAAGTTCACGGGGAAGGAGCGCGGCTTGGTGCCGGTCGCACGCGCGTAGGCGTTGGCGATGGCCCCGACCGCCGCGGGCACGCCCAGCTCCCCGGCGCCCCCGGGCTCCCCGCCGTCCTCGGCGGGCATCACATGGATCCGTACGTCCCGCGGGCTGTTCTCCTGCCGCGCGTAGTGGAACTGGGAGTAGCTGCCCTCCAGCGGGAGCCCCTTGTCGATGTGCAGCCCGGCCCGCAGCGTCGTGGAGATGGCGTCGGTCAGCCCGCCGAGCATCTGCGCCTCGAGCCCGCGAGGGTTCACCGGCCGCCCGACGTCCACCGCGATGACGGCCTTCGTCACCCGCGGCTCCTTCGGATCGCGGGCGTCGATCTCGACGAGGCACGCCGTACAGGACTTGTACTCGTCGTGGAAGGCGATGCCCTGCGCGAAGCCCTCCGGCATCTTCCGGCCCCACTCGCCGTCCTCGGCGGCCTTGTCCAGCACCGCGCGCTGGCGCGCGGACTTGAGGAACTCGCGCCGGAAGGCGACCGGGTCCTTGCCCAGCTTCTTCGCGATCTCGTCGACGACGATCTCCTCCGCGCCACGCGTGTTCGCCGAGTAGACCGACCGCCACGACGCGGTGGGCATCCTCAGCGGCACCTCGTTGAGCAGCTGGGTCGTGACGCCGAAGTTGTACGGGGACTTCACCGTCGTCAGGAAGAGCGACTGCGCGATGCTCGCGTTCCCCGCGACCGGAAGCTTCGCCGCGTTGGCGGTGAGGATCTCGCCGAGCCCGTGCCGCAGGTCGGTCTCGACGGCTGCGACGCGGTGCTCGAAGCTGATCACATTGCCCAGGGAGTGCGTGGCGCGGATCTTGTGGTGGGTCGCGGGCCGCATCCGGCCGTGCCGCATGTCGTCGATGCGTGACCACATCAGCCGGACCGGCCGCCCGCTCTTCTTCGAGATGCGGGCCGCCTCCAGCGCCGCGTCGAAGAAGAGCCGCCGCCCGAACGAGCCGCCGCCCTGGATGACATGGACGGTGACCTTGTCCTGCGGCAGCCCCAGTTCGGCGGCGATCGTCTGCTGGGCGACGATCGGCGACTTCAGCCCCGACCAGATCGTCGCCCGGTCCTTGCGCACGTCCGCCACCGCCGAGTTGGACTCCAGCGGAGCGTGGCTGACGAAGGCGAAGTCGAACTCTGCGTCGGTGTGCCCGGTCAGTACGGGAGGCACCGTGAGGGGCAGGGTCGCGGCACGGAGCTTCTTGCGGATGCCGTCGTCGGAGAGGTCGTCGACGGTGCCCCTGCCCCAGGTGACGTCCAGGGCCTGTGTGCCGTCCAGTGCCTGCCCGAAGGTCTCCGCGACGACGGCGACACCCGTCTCGACGGTGACGACGTCCAGCACGCCCGGCATGGCGCGCACTGCGGCCTCGTTGCGCACCGACTTCACCGTGCCGCCCAGCGTCGGCGGCCGTCGCACCATGGCGGGCTTCGCGCCGGGCACGTCCAGGTCGAGGGTGTACTGCTGCTGCCCGGTCACCATCGCCCGGGCGTCGAGGCGGGAGGTGGGCACGCCGACGAGCGTTTGGTCCGACTCCGGCTTCGTGGCCGTCAGGGCGCCGCTCAGCTCCTCGGTGCGTCCACCGGCCGCGGCAGTGGCGAGCGAGGCGTACGAGGCGCGCCGGCCGCCCGGCCCGAGGACCACACCCCGGCGCACCGACAGGGCCTCCGGCTTCATGTCCCACTTGCGCGCCGCGGTCGCGAGCATGCGGCCGCGGGCGGCGGCGGCGGTCTGCCGGACGGGTCCGTAGAGCGACCTGATCGAGTTCGAACTGCCCGTGAGCTGGTTGAACACCAACTCGGGCCGTGCGTCGTCGAGTTGGACCCGTACGTTCTCCAGAGGCGTGTCCAGCTCCTCGGCGACGAGCATGGCGACGGCGGTCGTCAGGCCCTGGCCGACCTCCTCCCTCGGCAGCCGGAAGTGCACAGTGCCCTCTTCGTCGATCCTCAGCACCAGCAGGCCCGAGGTGGGCTTGGCCGCAAGGATCAGCACGTCCCCCAGGTCGAGGAGGTCGGCGGGCGCCGGGGGCGAGGGGACGGCCGCCTCCGCCTCGCGGGGCGCGGCCGTCTCCGAGCCGATGCCTGTGGCCACGGCCAGCGTCGGAGCGGCGACGAGGTACGTCAGGAACCTGCGCCTGCCGTGCTCACGGGGGCGGCTGCCACCGGTGCCCGTACCCGCCTCGTCGGGTGTGCTGTGCGCGGCGTGCGCGCCGGCCCTGCCGGCCTCCCCATCCGCTCCCGCCATCGTGGGCTCCTTCGCAACAGGACGGCTGCCGGGACGGCGGTCCCGTGATCCGGCTTGGCGCACACACTTCCGCGCCCCGCCCTGCCGGGCAATGTGCCTTCCGTGACGATTGTGCGTAAGCGTTGGTAAGGCGTGAACACACTCCGAGCAGGTGTTACCCACGGTCATCACCGGGTGCTCGCCGCGCCGTCGGGGTCGCTCACCGCGCCCGGTCCACCGCCGGACCGCAGGGGCCTGCGCGGCCCTGCCGGTTCGCCTCGCGGATCCCGGTGCCCAACTCCTCCTGGCGCGGCGGGTCTTCGTTCTCCGGGCGCTCCGCCGGCTGCGGTTCGTCGTTCATGGGGCGGGCCGCCGCGGAGTGCGTACCCGTGCGGGAGGGCAGGCGCCCGCCGGGGGCCGGTGCCGGCCTTCGCGGCCGCCGCGTGAGCGGAGTCCCCGACGGTGTCGTCGCCTCTCCTTCACCTCTGCGGCTGTTCGCCGATCAGCCGCAGCCCGTACCGCCGGGTCAGGTCCGCGACCCACTCGTCGGAGAACGTGAGCCGTCCGGGCCCTCACCCTGCACGCCTCGTGGCCGCGGCGGGACGGGGCCGGAAGCGGACGGCCGGTCTAGGTACTTATTGCTCATGCCCGAGCTGTCACCGGTCTGTGATTCTGGGTGAGTGGCCGTCAGTGCGGTCATCCGTGCCGCGGCCGTGCTCAAAGGTCCAGCGTCGGTCTCTTGGCCGAGACGCCGCCAACTGCCAGGGGAATGAACGAACGGATGGTATTCACGCGCCTGTCCGACGACGAGTTGCGCCGCCTCGCCCAGGAGGAGGGGGAGAGGACGTCCGGCGCGCGCGAGGAGCTGGAGCAGCGTCACTACCAGGCCGTACGGGCCTTCGCGTACGTCGTCAGCCCCGCGGCGGGCGACGAGCTCGCCGGCCGGGCGTGGGAGCAGGCACTGCGGCCCCTGGACGAGGACATCACGGGGGCGATGCGTCCGCGTGCGCTGGCGGCTGTGCTGCGCACCGGTGCGGAATGGCTGCGTGGCGGCAGGCGCAGCGAGCTCGCGCCGGGCCTGGTGGACTGGTTCGAGGAAGCCGCCGGGGACGGCGTGGACGCCGCGGCGGACGGGGACGCGGGCTCCGCGAGGCTCACGGACCAGCGCTCCTCCTCCCTCACTGCGCAGACCTTCGAGCGTCTGCCGGCCCGGAGCCAGACCGTGCTGTGGCACCACGAGGTCGAGCACGACGACGCCGCCGCGGTCCACCAGCTGCTCGCCACGGGGACCGAGGACGTCTCGCTGCTCAACAGGCGTGCGCGCAGGGAGTTCTACACCACCTATGTAAGCCTCCATCAGAACGCGACGGTGGACGACGCGTGCCGCCGGCTGCACCGCATGCTGCTCGCCTACGCGGAGCAGACGTCCATGAACACGCCGGGCGATCTCGTCGCCCACCTCGACCGGTGCGAGCACTGCGCGAGGGCCGTGGACGATCTGGAGCGCATGCGCTTCGAGTTCGGGAGCGTTCTGGCGGAGGCGATGCTTCCGTGGGGAGGTGCCGACTACGCCCTGGCGGCGCACACGGTCTCCTCGGAGACCCTCGACGTCACCGGTACGCCAGGCGCCGAACCGGGCCGTGGTGCGGGTGCCGGAGCGCGTGTCTGGGCGAGTGCGGCGGGGCCCGGGCGGCGGGTCCTCGGCGTGCTCCGTGCCCGCGCGTCCGCGCTGCCGGGCACGGCGGCCCTCCTCGGCGGCGAACGCAGCCCGCGTGCCCGCCGGTTCGCGCTGACGGCCGCGCTCGTCGGTCTGTGCTCCCTCGTCGTTGCGGTCGCCTACACGGGGGGTCTGCGGCAGGGGGCGCAGAACGGCGCCGGTCCGCGTCCCGGGACCACCTCCGGGCCGCCGGCTCCTTCCGGACGTGCCGAGCCGACGGCCACCGCCACCTCGACCGTCACGGCGACGAAGCCGCCCGGGAACCCGGGGAAGGGCGGCAAGCCCTCATCGCCCGTGCGGGGAGCGGCACTTGAGTGGCTGTTCGACGCTGTCGGGGACGGGACCACCGCGGACACCTCCGGCAACGGTGTCGGCGGAACCCTCGACGGCGACCCGCTCCCGGAAACCGCCCGCAGCGGCCTGGAGTTCTTCGGGGAGCAGTCCGTCGTGGCGGACGGCCCGGTGGTCGACACGTCCGGGAGCTTCTCCGTCTCGGCACGCGCCAGGATGAACGACACCGAGGACTTCCAGACGGTGGTCAGCCAGGACGCCGAGAACATCAGCGGTTTCTCCCTCCAGTACGACCCGGAGGCGGACCGCTGGGAGATGATCATGCCGGAGGAGGACGAGGAGGACGCCGATCTGGTCCAGGCCGGTTCGTCGCGGGGTGCGGAGCCGGACCGGTGGACGTATCTGACGGGCGTCTACGACGCCGGGGCGGGCGAGATCCGCCTGTACATCGACGGGCACCTCGAGGACACCGCCGATGTGGAGCAAGGTTCCGGTTTCGTGGACGGTTTCAGTACGACCACCACCACGTCGACGACCACCTCCGGCGGAGGCGACGGCTTCGACGGTTTCGGCAGCGACGGCAACGGCAACGGCAACGGGTACGACAGCAGCGGCAACAGCAACGGGACTGGCAACGGTTCCCGGTTCGACGGCGGTTCATGGGACTTCAGCGGTGACGCCGACTCCGGTGAAGCGGCGGGCGGGTACTTCGGAGGAGCCTCGCAGAACTACGGGAACAGCGATGCCGAACGGGCCGCCGACGAGATCATCCGGAGGGTCACCGGTGGCCGCCATCAAGTCGTCGACGCGGACGGCGACTTCGCCGTCGGCCGAGCGCTGGGCGGCGAGGAGTTCGTACGGGGCTTCGACGGAGTCATCGACGATGTGCGGGCCTTCAAGCGGGCGCTCTCCGCGAGTGAAGCGGCGGCTCTCGCGGGCCGGTGACCGGCCGCCGGCCCGACCGGATGCGCGGGCCGCCGGCCGGCGACTGCACGCGCAGGCCCCGGAGGCCCGGAGCGGGCCGGTCCGCACGAGGAGCACGAGGAGCACGAGGAGAAGCGGGCTCGGGGCGACCGGCAGGAGCCGTCCCCCTCTTCGTCGAGGCGTGCGTCAGGAGAAGTCCTCCTTCAGGTACGCGGCCCTCAGCTCCCGCCGGCTGCGCACCCCCAACTTCCGGTAGATGTTCTGGAGATGGTTGTCCACCGTCCGCTTGGAGATCGTGACGGACTCCGCGACCTCCGCGTTCGTGAGGCCCGAGCACACGAGCCCCGCGATCTCCGCCTCTCTCGCGGTCAGATGCTTCGCCGCCCCCAGCGCCGTGAGCCCCGGCGTGCGGGCCTGCTCGCACTGGCGCCGAAGCGACGTGGAGAGGTTCTCCGCCGCCGTGGCCGGCCGCTGCTCTCCGCGGTGAGTCCACTGCGTACAGGCGGAGGCGGCGGCCTCCGCCGCGACCAGTGACGCCCCGGCCCCCGCGAGCACATGGGCGCTCCGCATGAGCCGCTCCGGGTCTCCGGCGGCGAGAGCGGCGACGTACGAGGCCCGGGCGGCGGTGAGCGCACCGTCCGACGTCCCGGCGATGTGCTGCAGCCTCGCCTCGGCGCCCCGGGCGTCGCCCAGGCGGGCGATGTCGGTGAGGATCCTGGCCTCGCTGGCGAGGTGACCCGCGGCCCGCGCGTCCTCCGCCGCCTCCCACAGGACTCCGCGGGCCGCCTGCTGCTTTCCCTGAGCTGACAGCAACCACGCCTGGCCCAGCGGCAGTTCGGAGCGGAAGGCGCCCCAGCGCGGCAGTTGGGAGCAGGCCTCGACGGCCTTCGCCGCGGCCGGGACGTCCTGCATCAGGGCGGCGGCCTCGGCCTTGCGGGCCAGTGCGATGTGCAGGGTGCCGGGGAAGGAGTTGCGTGAGGCGACACCGGCGGACTGCGCGGCCCAGCGCCGTGCCTCGGCAGGGCGGCCCAGCAACAGCGAACAGCGCGCGAGCGCCGCGGCGATCAGTGCCTCCGCACCGGCGACGTCGTCGGCCAGTGCCTCCTGCCAGCCCCGCTCGCCGGTCTTGTACGCCTCGTCGAGCCTGCCCTCCTCCTCCAGCGCGAACATGACGATGCTGAGGTACTCGACCGGGTGGGGAATCGCCGGGGTCTCCTCCAGGCGCACCCTTTCCTCGTACGCCTCGCGGGCCGACTCCAGGCCTTCCCGCACCCGGCCCGTGGCCACGAGTGCGATGGCCCGCGGGCCGTTTCCGAGTACGCCGGCGAGGCAGTTGCCCTCGAAGCACCGCACGCCCACGGGGCCCTGGGACGCCGCGGCACTCCCGCAGCCGGCGGCGTCCACGACGCGCAGCGCCTCCTCCGGCCTGCCGAACGCCACGAGGATCGCGCCGCGGGCCGCCGTCAGGGCGTCCCGGTGCCGCGGTTCGGAGACCTCGTGCGCAGCCTCCGCGTTGACGTCCAGCGCCCTGCGCGCGTCGATGAACCCCCACGCGAGCAGCCTGGACCTGCCGATGGCGAGGAGCAGCCGGTCGAACTCCCCGTCCGTCCGCTCCGCCGCCTCCTCGAAGACCTCCCATGCGCCGGCCAGATCGCCCAGTTCGTAGAGCGACTCGGCGAGCAGCAGACGGGAGAGGAAATCCTCGCCCTCGCGGCACGCGGCACGCGAAAGTTCGCGCACCGTACGGAAGTTCTGGGTGCGGCGGGCCAGGGTCGCGGCCCGCAGCAGGGTGTCGGGGTCCGCGGACCCCGTGGCGGCGAGCTGCCAGGATGCGATCCGGAGCTTGTCGGTGAACCTCTTCGCGCCCCTGGCCCGCACGAGTTCGGCCTCCTCGCTGAGGATGCGCCTGCGTTCCGGGGACGGGATCGCCACGCGCAGCACCTTCTCGTGCGCGGGGTGTGCGAGGGCGACCGACTCGCGGCGGCCCTCTCTCAACGGCCGTGTGAATCCGAGGACTTCGAGCTCGTCCATCGCACCGTCGGGAAGGCTGGCCGCCTCCACCGGCTGGCACAGCGCGATCCTGTTCAGGGTCCTGCGGGTCTCCGGGGACACGCCCGCCAGGCGCCTCTCGACGATCTCCGAGAGGAGGGGCGTGGGGCCGAGGTCCGAGATCAGCGTCCACGACTCCCCGTCGTCGACGAGGCTCTCCTCCGCCAGGGCGTTGAGGACGAACTCCCGCAGATAGCAGGGATTTCCGCCGCTGACCCGGTGCAGCAGGGAGACCGTGCGCGGTTCCACCGGGCCGCCGAGCACCCGGACCATGACCTCGCCGGTCTGCGGTTCGCTCAGGGGGTTCAGGTCCGCCCTGCGCGTCCGGCCGCCCGACTGCAGGCAGTACGCGACGGGCCCCAGGTTCTGCAGCGACCCGACCGTGCCGAGGAGGAACGCGGCTCCGGCTTCCAGGAGTTGAGCCGTGAGCGACGCCGAGGCCTCGTCGAGTCCGTCGAGGTCGTCGACGACGAGCGTGAACCTCCGCCGGGCGGCGGTGCCGGAGGCGGAGCCTCTCGGCCTCTCCCCGGGGCCTCCTCCCGCAGTCCCTCCCGCAATCCCTCCCGTGAAGGCTTCGCGGGCGCTCGCGAACAGGGACACCGCGTCGCCGACGCCGGCGCCGGACGGCAGCAGATGCGCCAACGACGCGAGGGGGAAGCCCGGTTCGGAGACGGCGACCGCCTTGCCGGCCGGATGGCCACGGCGCTCGGCCCGCTCCCGGCAGACCTGTGCGAAGTGCGACTTCCCGATGCCCTGCGGGCCGTGCACGACGAAAGCGTGGCACTGCTCGTTCGCCAGGGCCTCGTCGAAGTCGGCGAGCTCGCGCTCGTGCCCGACGAACGGCCATGCTGTCGGAGCTTCCACGATGTCGCCCCCTTCCAGGAAGTCGGCTCGGTGCAGAGTAGGAACCCCTCTCGCCGGAGGAGCCCCGTACGTACGGGATTTGGCGCATCTTGAGTGGTTCGGGCGCTGTCGAGGATGTGACGTGCCGGGCGCGCGTCCGGACCCATCCGGTGTGCGCGGGCGGCACCTGGGCGGCGTTCGGGAGCCTGTTCGCCGCAGCGGAGGGCGGCCCGCGGCGGGCCGGGACGGCCCGGGACGGGGCCGGAGGGTGCCGCCGCGATCAGGGAGGAGAGCCTGCGCAGGTGACCGCAGGCGGCCGGCGGCGTGCGGCCCGGCCTGCGGCGGGGTTCCGGAGCCGAACCGGGCGTCGGCCGGCCGGAGTCCGAAGCTGCGGCACCGGCGCCGGAAACCCGGGCGCCCGCGCCGGCGACCGGGACGCCCGGACAGCGGAGCAGCTCGACGGCCGGGCCGGGATCCGGCAGCCCGGCTGCTCCGTCTGCCGGGTCCGGACTGGGCATTGCTCCTCATGCCGGAACTCAAACCCCTGTCCGCGCGGACCCGCCGGTAACCACCCTTTCCGGCTATGCGACACCGCTCGGCCCCGCCCCGCAGGGTGATTGGACGACGGCATCAAGAGCAGTCCCAGGCTAGGTACATATTGCCTATGGCCTTTTCAGCATCCTTCCGCTGAGCTGGACGTCGACCATTGCCGCCGACGCGGTCCGGGCCTCGACCAGGTGAAGCAGCCGACTCGTTCGGGCCGGGACCGCCGGGGAGATTGAACGAACGCATGGAACGCGCGCGCCAGTCCGACGCGGAACTGCTCCGTCTCGTACGAGCGGGAGGGGAGCCGTCGACCGCTGCGCTCCGGGAGCTCGAACAGCGGCACTTCCAGGCGGTCAGGGTCTTCGCGTCGGCTTGCGTCGTGACGTCCTCCGCGGCCGACGCCCTGGCGGGGCAGGCGTGGAGGCAGGCGTTGCGGCCGGAGGACGGCACCGCGGGCGCGGTCCGTCCGCGGGCACTGTCGGTCGTCCTGCGCACCGCTGCGGCATGGGCCGGCACCGAGCAACGGAGCGTTCTCAACCAGGACTTGATCAATTGGGTCCAGGCACACATACCTCTGCCCCCGGCCGGTGAGGGGGGTGCCGAGGAGGCGGCCTTCCTGACCCCCACCCTCGCGGCCCGGGCCTTCGAGGGCGTCGCCGACCACAGCCAGGCGGTGCTGTGGCACAGGACCGTCGAGCACGACGAGAGCGAGCGCATCGAGGAGATCCTCGGCCCGGGCACCGAAGCGGTCTCCCTCCTGGAGAGGCGCGCACGCAGCGAGCTGTACAACGTCTACGTACAGACGCACCAGGCCGGTCTGGACGACGAGTGCCGGCCCTTCCACCGGATGGTCCTCGCCTACGCCGAGGAGAAGTCCCTCGACATGGCGGCCGATCTCGCGCCGCACCTGGAGGTGTGCGCCGCCTGCTCGCGGGCCGTCGCCGACCTGGGGCGCCTGCGCGTCGACTGCGGCGGGTTCCTGGCGGACGCGGTGCTGCCCTGGGGAGGCGAGGAGTACGGCGCCATGAGGGCGGAGGAGGACGCCCCCGTCGGAACCGCCCTGGAACTCCTCCCGGCCGGGGTCCACTTGGCGCAGCCGCCGGGCGGGTCGCGGCGTCGCCTCTTCGGGCGCTGGGGTCCGGTCCGTCCCGTGGGCCGCAGCAGGCGTGCCACCCGGGTGCTGCAGACCCTCGCCCTCATAGGACTCACCTCCCTCGCCGCCGCGTTCGCCTTCTCCGGGAATCTTCGTCCCGGCGCGTCGCAGAGCAACGAGGCCGGCCCGTCGCAGAGCGCGCAGCCTCCGGGGAAGCCGGGGCCCGCCCGTACGACCGCCACGGCCACGGCGACCGCCACCGTCACGGCGACCCGCAGCTCCAAGCCGCCCTCCAAGGGCGGCAAGCCCCCGCCGCCCGCCTCCAGGCCGCCCGTCGGCGGAGCGCTGCTCGAGTGGCTCTTCGACGACGTCAAGGGCGGGGTGGTGGCGGACACTTCGAAGAACGGGAACGACGGGGCCCTCAGGGGCTCACCCCCCACGAGGGTCGTCGGAAAGGCGGCGCAGTTCGCCGGGGGGCAGGCCGTCGTCTCGGACGGTCCCGTGGTCGACACCGAGAGCAGCTTCTCCGTCTCGGCGCGGGTGCGGCTCGACGACACCGAGGAGCGTCAGGTCGTGGTGAGCCAGGACGCGGACCGGGCCAGCGGCTTCATGCTCCAGTACGACGCCGAGGAGGACCGCTGGGAGATGCGGATCCCCGAGGACGACGACGAGGACGCCGAGGACGCCGACGCCGACGAGGCGGCCGCCGACTTCGGCCCCGAGCCCGGTGAGTGGACCCACCTGACGGGTGTCTACGACGACCCCGGCAACGAGATCCGCCTTTACGTCGACGGCAGGCTCGAGGACGTCACCGAGCACGACGGGGACTTCGCCTCCGAGGGCGGCTTCGCCGTGGGCCGCGGGCTGTCGTTCGGTGAGGGCTTCCGGGGCACGCTGGGGAGCATCGACGACGTGAGGGCGTTCGGCAAGGCGCTCACCGCCGGGCAGGTGGCCGCCCTGGCGAAGTAGCCGGAGGAGAGCCCCGAACTCCCCCGGCCGCAGTCCCTGAACACCTTTTGCGCCCCAAGTACCCCCGCATGACGGGGACTTGGGGCGCTGTCGTGCATGGAACGAGGAGGCCCGGGTGCGGCCCGGCGGCGGGGATTTCTTGCGTATCCGTATATCGCCGCACCCGTATAGGCACGCCGCGGATACGTGAGTACGTTCCTGGCGACCGGTATGCGGGCCGCAGTTCGGCCCGAGGATTCGCGGCGGCCCCGGACGGGATCTGCCGACGCGGTGCACGCCGCCCCCCACAGAGGAGATTGTCCATGCGTACGCTCCTACGAAGACTGACCGGCGCCGCCGCTCTGGTCTTCGCACTCGTCTTCGCGTTCCCCACCTCGGCCACCGCCGCCGAGATCGGCGCCGCGGCCCGTTCCGACGCCGCACAGTCCGTCTCCGCGCAGAGCGCGCAGGCCGCCGGCGAAGGCGTGCTCTCCGACCGTTTCCCGACCGGCGAGGCCCCCGGCACCGGCAGTCTCCCCGACGCACCTCGTGACGAGCGCTCAGGTTTCACCGCCTGGAGCTACCACATCACCTCGTCGTGCAGCGGCCTCGAAGGCCCCATACGCCAGGGCGCCAACTTCTGGGGCGACGCCCAGGAGACGTCCTCCAGCGGCACTCCCGTGGAGTGCACCGGCGGATACGTGCAGGGCTGCGGCGGCGGCAACGTCGTCGGATGCAACTGGGGCCAGGGCGACAGGATCATGCTCTCCACCCTCGTCAGCGACTTCGCCCTGCTCGCCGCGCACGAGTTCGGGCACAACTGGTACGGGCACTCCGACCCCGGCTGCGCGAGCTGGGCGAGCGCGTACGACGTGATGCGTCCGACGATGTGCTGACCGGTACCGGCGCCGTCCGCCCGCTCCCGTGCCCGTGCGGGGCCGCAGGGTGAGACGACGCGACAGGCGGCGGGCAGGTGCGCGGCGAACGCGCACCTGCCCGCCGCCGCCGTTCCGCCGCCGTTCCGCCGCCGTTCCGCCGCCGTTCCGCCGCCGTTCCGCCGCCGTTCCGCCGCCACGCGGCGGGAAGCGGGCGGCCGTGGCGGCGCTCAGGAGCACCCCGCCGACTCCGCCCGCCGGGCCAGGGCCTGACGCGAGCTGATGCCGAGCTTGCGCATCGCCCGCGCCACGTGCTGTTCCACCGTCCGCGGAGACAGATGGAGCGTGGCGGCGATCTCCCTGTTCGTCAGTCCGGTGGCGGCCAGTTCGGCCACCTCCCCCTCTCGCGGGGACATCCGTTCCGCGTACGAGGGCCGCCCCGGGGAGCGGCGCCGTCCCGCGGCGGGGTCGTGCGCACGCAGCGTCGCCCGCACCCTCGCGGCGTCCCACACCGCGCCGAGGTCCGCCAGCCGCTCCACGCACTCCGCGAGGCTCCGGGCGCCCGCCTCCGGGTCGCCGCCCGGGACGAAGGCGCAGCGTCCCGCGCTCTCGGTCATCAGGGCCGAGGCGTAAGGGTTCGGCAGCCGTGCGTACGCGGCGGCCGCTTCCTCGAACTGTCCGGACGCCGCTTGCGCTTCGCCCGCCGCCTCCGCGAGCAGGGCCCGGCACCACAGCAGCGCCGCCGTCGCCGCGGGGGCGTCCCGCCCCGACAGGCCGTCCGCGAATTCCTCGGCCGCCGCGCGGGCCGCGGCCGGCCGGCCGGCCCGGATGCGGGCCTCGACCACCCAGGGCGCGAGGGCCGCGCCCCAGACCCACACGCCCTTCCTCCGCAGCCACGACCACGCCGAATCGGCCGTCCGCCGCGCCGAGTCGACGTCCTGGCGGACGAGGTGCAGACGGACGTACGCGGCTGCCGCCGTGGCCGCGACGGGTGCCTCGCACGTCTCCCAGGCCTCTTCCGGCCCGCACGGGTTCCACGGTTCGCCGTCCCGGAGGTCCTGCGGCGACGGGGCGGGGCGCGGCAGCCAGTCCTCAGCCGAGGCCCATTCGCCCTTCGCCAGTGCGAGCATCGCGAGAACCACCCGGGCGTCGTTCGCGACGCCGTCCTCCGCGACGAGCACGGTGCACCGCTCAGCGAGACCGTCCCAGCGGCCCGTGAGCCAGTCGCGGAACAGGGCCGTGCCGCGACCCAGCCGCTCCAGGAACGGTGCGCCGCTGCGTACCGCC
This sequence comes from Streptomyces sp. WMMB 322, assembly GCF_900090145.1. Classification (GTDB taxonomy): domain Bacteria; phylum Actinomycetota; class Actinomycetes; order Streptomycetales; family Streptomycetaceae; genus Streptomyces. The sequence goes on along the minus strand of NZ_FMHI01000006.1, from coordinate 71,914 downwards.
AACTCAACGCCCTGTGCGAGGAGTTCACCGGCGCGGCGGTGATGGCCGAGGTGCACCGCGCCGTTGGCCGTGTTGCACAGCCCCCGGGCCACCTGCTGACGTCCCGCACGGTCCGGGCTGGTCCGCGGCAGCTCCTCCACCAGCCTCCAGGCCACCGGGTCACCGAAGTTCATCAGCACCGTCGCCCGGCAGACCGCGACCGCCGTGCTCGCGGTCCGGTCCCCGGACGCGAGCGCCGCCTCCTCCGCGCGACGCAGCCAGCCGAGGCACTCATCGAGGGAGGGGCCGGGGAAGAACGGGTTGGCCAGCGCGGCCGAGGCGCGGGCGGCGAGAGCGGGCCGCTCCGTCAACTCCTCTGCCGCCAGGCGAAGTTCGGCCCGCCCCTCACGGAACCGGCGCTTCTGGCCGTGCAGCAGCAGGCCGAGTTCGAGGCGCACCTCGCCACGGGCGCCCGCCGGAAGCGACGGGTCGTCGACGATGCGCCGCAACGCACTCGCCGTACCCTCCGAACGCGGCACCAGCATGGCGCCGCGGGCCAGCGTCAGCGCCAGCCGGCCCCTTCGTCCGGGCGGCAGACCGCCTGCGTCCAGCGCCTGCTCCAGCAGGGCCGAGCGGGCTTCGTCCTCGGGGAACGTGCCGTCGGGGCCGCCGTGACCGTCGCCGTCGCCGTCTCCGGCACCGTCACCGACGCCGTCGCCTCCGGTGTCCGCGACGTGTTCGGCGGCACGCAGCCACTCCTCCGTACGGCCGCCGCCCCTCCAGTGGCGGGCGACCTGAGTCCAGGGGACCGGTGTCCTGCCCGCGAGCATCGACGCGGCGCGCTCGTGCAGCTGCTCCCGCACCGGGCCGGGCAGCTCCTCGTAGACGGCCGTGGCCTCCATCGGCACCGCGAACCCGTACCGTCCCTGCTCCGTCTCCCGCAGGACCGACGCCTTCAGGGCCGCGACCAGCGCCTCGTGCCCCGCCTCGCGGCACAGCCCGGCCACGGTGGCCAGGTCCCCGGCGCCCGCCGGAGCGCCGAGCACCGCGGCCGCCCGGACCACCGGGCGGCACGCCTCCGGGAGCGTGCCCAGCCGTTCCAGCACCAGTTCCGCCAGGCGTACCGGCACCCCCGCCCCGTCCACGTCCGCGGCGGTGAAGTGCCCCCGCTCGCGGCTGCCGCACGCGTCGCGCAGGGTGCACAGGAGATCCACGACGACCTGCGGCACGCCCGCCGAGCGCTGGTGCAGCCGTGTGACGAAGCCCTGGGTGCAGCGCCGGGCGCCGAGCAACTTCCCGGCCAGTGTGCGTACTTGCTGCTCGTCCAGGGGAGGCGGCTCCCAGCGGGTGACGGAGAGCCGGGCCGGGTAGTCCACCGCACGTCCCAACGGCAGGCCCGGCCGCGGCAGTTGTTCCGGCCGGTACGTCAGCACCGCCACGAGGCGTGCGGGCGGTTCGCGCAGCAGGCCGCGCAGCAGCCCGAGATCGTGCTCGCCGGCGTGGTGCAGGTCCTCGGCGACCAGCAGCACTGGCCGCACCGAGGCGAGTGAGGCTTCCAGGGACGGATGGGAGACGCAGGCGGCGGGATCGGTGATGTCCACGGCACCCGATGGGCCGAACGCGACGACCAGCCGGGGCACGGCTCTCGCGTCGGGAGACTCCAGCAGCCGCCGCACCCGTTCGCTCTTCCCCGTACCGGCCGCGGCCCCGACCAGCACCAGCGCCGGGCGTGCCGGTCCGCCGTCCGGCGCGCACGCCAACTGCCGCTGCCACGCTTGCTCGCACACGAGAGGCCGCTCCTCGCCCAGTCGTCACGAACTCCTCGCCGTACCGGGCCGCCTGCGAGCGATGCACATGCCACCGATGGCCGGTGCCCGCTATGTATCACGTATTCGTACTAATGCACCAGAGCCCTGACTTGGCGGCTGCCGTACGGTCAAGTCCCGGCCCCCGTGGGGCAGTACGCACCACGGCAGACGAGAATGGACACCTTGCGGACAAGCCGGACCAGAGGAGAACCAGCAGCAGATGTCCCGCTATCAGGAGCTCAAGTTCCAGGCGGTCACGGCCTTCCAGCGCCGGGTCGGGAACCCCGTCACGACGCGTCTGCCGGGCCAGGTCCTCCTGGAGACCACCGGACGCACTTCCGGCCTGCCGCGCCGCACCCCCGTCGGCGGGCGCCGCACCGGCAACGAGTTCTGGCTCGTCTCCGAGTACGGGGTCAGGTCCCAGTACATCCGCAACATCCAGGCCGACCCGCGCGTCCGCGTGCGCATCCACGGGCGGTGGCACACGGGCACGGCCCACCTCGTCCCGGAGGACGACGCCGTCGCCCGGCTGAAGACCCTTCCGCGGCTCAACAGCGCCGCGGTACGGGCCTTCGGGACGAACCTGCTGTCCGTGCGCGTCGACCTCGACGAGTGACCGCCGGACCCCGCCGGGGCCGCACCCCGTGCCGGGACCGCTTCACACGGGCAGCCCCGCGGGCTCCAGGCGGCACACGACGCCCTTCGACGTGGGCGTGTTGCTGATGTCCGCGACGCTGTCCAGCGGCACCAGGACGTTGGTCTCCGGGTAGTACGAGGCGGCGGAGCCGCGCGCCGTCGGATACGCGACGACGCGGAAGCCCTTCGCCCGCCGCTCCACGCCGTCGTGCCAGACGCCGACCAGGTCGACCTCGGCCCGGTCCTCGATGTTCAGCTCCGCCAGGTCCGCCGGGTTGACCAGCACGACCCGCCGGGCGTTGTGGATGCCGCGGTACCGGTCGTTCATCGCGTACGGGACGGTGTTCCACTGGTCGTGGGAGCGCAGCGTCTGAAGCAGCAGATGCCCCTTCGGCGCCCGGAGCATGGTGAACTCGTTGCGGGTGAAGACCGCCTTGCCCGAGAGGGTGGCGAACCTGCGCTCGTTGACCGGGTTCGGCAGCCGGAAGCCGCCGGGCGCCGCGCCCCTCGCGTTGAAGTCCTCGAACCCCGGCACGACCCGGGAGATGCGGTCCCTGATCGTGCCGTAGTCGGCCTCGAACTCCTCCCAGGGAACGGCAGTCGCCTCGCCGAGGACGGCGCGCGCAAGCCTGCAGATGATCGACACCTCGCTGAGCAGGTGGGGTGAGGCCGGGGGCAACTTGCCGCGGGAGACGTGCACTTCGCTCATCGAGTCCTCGACGGTGACGAACTGCTCGCCGCCGGCCCGGACGTCCCGGTCGCTGCGGCCGAGCGTCGGCAGGATCAGCGCCGTCTCCCCGCACACCGTGTGCGAGCGGTTCAGCTTGGTCGAGATGTGCGCCGTCAGACGGCAGTTGCGCAGGGCTTCTTCGGTGGCCCCGCTGTCCGGGCTGGCCCGTACGAAATTGCCCGCCACGCCGACGAAGAGCCGGGCCCGGCCGTCGCGCATCGCCCTGATCGCGTTCACCGAGTCCAGTCCGTGCCGGGTGGGCGGCGTGAAGCCGAACTCCCGCTCCAGGGCGTCCAGGAAGGGCTGCGGCATCCGCTCCCAGATCCCCATGGTGCGGTCGCCCTGGACGTTGCTGTGGCCGCGCACGGGACAGACCCCGGCCCCCCGTCTGCCGATGTTGCCGCGCAGCATCAGGAAGTTGACGATCTCGCGGATGGTGGGCACGCCGTGCTTGTGCTGCGTGAGCCCCATCGCCCAGCACACGATGACCTTCCGCGAGCGCAGGACGCGTGCGTGCAGCGCCTCGATCTCCTCGCGGGCCAGCCCCGTCGCGTTGAGCACGTCGTCCCAGCTGACCTGGCGGGCGTGCGCCGCGTACTCGTCGAAGCCGGTGCTGTGGGCGTCGATGAAGCCGTGGTCGAGCACCTCGCCGGGCGCCTCGTCCTCAGCCTCCAGCAGCAGCCGGTTGAGTGCCTGGAAGAGGGCGAGGTCGCCGCCGGGACGGATCTGCAGGAACTGATCGGCGATGTCCGTGCCGCGGCCGATCACGCCGCGCACCTTCTGCGGGTGCTTGAACCGCATCAGCCCCGCCTCCGGCAGCGGGTTCACGGCGACGACCCGGCCGCCGTTGCGCTTGGTCTCCTCCAGCGCCGAGAGCATCCGCGGGTGGTTGGTCCCGGGGTTCTGGCCGACGACGAGGACGAGGTCGGCTTCGTGGATGTCCTGCAGGCTCACGGTGCCCTTGCCGGTGCCGAGGGTCTCCATCAGCGCCGAACCGCTCGACTCGTGGCACATGTTGGAGCAGTCCGGCAGGTTGTTCGTGCCGTACGCGCGGGCGAAGAGCTGGAGCAGGAAAGCGGCTTCGTTGCTGACCCGCCCGGAGGTGTAGAAGAGAGCCTCGTCGGGGGAGGCGAGGCCGCGCAGCTCGGCTGCGAGCAGGCCGGTCGCCTCGTCCCAGCCGATGGGTTCGTAGTGGTCCGAGCCGGGGCGCTTGACCATGGGCTCCGTCAGCCGGCCCTGCTGGTTGAGCCAGTAGTCGGACTTCTGGGCCAGCTCGGAGACGGAGTGCTCGCGGAAGAACTCCGCGGTCACGCGGCGCGACGTGGCCTCGTCGTTGATGTGCTTCGCGCCGTTCTCGCAGTACTCGTTGCGGCTGCGCTTCCCCGCCCCCGGCTCCGGCCAGGCACACCCCGGGCAGTCGATGCCCTTGTCCTGGTTGACGTTCAGCAGTGTCAGAGCCGTACGACGCACGGAGGTCTGGCTCAGCGAGTACTGGAGGGCGTGCGTCACGCCGGGCACACCCGTCGCCCAGGTTCTGGGCGGGGTGACGGACAGCTCGTCGGCCGGATCCTCGTTGCTGCTGCGCATGGTCTGCTCGGTCCCCTTCTGGCGTGTGGCGCGAACTCGGCGCCGCTGACGCTCCGTCGAGGCCGGTGCGATCCGGCGAGGCCACGGTGGCCGCGTCTTCAAGAGGCGTAACCGGGCCGGGCCGGAAATCGCCGCCCTTGTCTGCGTTCGGCCTTGTCCGCGGCTGCTCCAGCCTTGTTCCGCGGGACCGGGTCTGTCAAAGAGCTGTTGCCGATCAGCGGATAGGCGCCGTCTATCCGCGGGACGATCCCCGGTGGTCGGGACGATCGGGGGCGGCAACGGCCCGCTCGGTGGTAACAGCCCGCTCGGCGGCGGCGGTTCGCGGACGGGGCGAGCACGCGGGTAGCCGGGGGCGGACCGGGCGGTCACCCACAGGCAACCGCAGGCCCTCCCAGGTCGTCGCAGGTCACCGCCGTTCGCGGTGCGACCTCACGGCCCGTACCGGTGGCCCGCGGGCGGAAGCCCGACGCGGGGCCGGATGCCCTGCGGCGGCACCGGCGACGGCGCCGGCCAGGAGGGCGCCGCCGGGGCGGCGGGAGCGGGGGCCGCGGGAACCGCCAGCTGCGCCTGACCGGGAGGGGCGGCGCGGCTGGGGGAGAGCAGCGCATACAGAGCGGTGTCCCGCCACGTGCCGTCGGGCCTCTTCTGGTGCCGGCGCAACAGCCCTTCACGGAGCGCACCGATCTGCAGCATCGTGTCGTGCCCCGCACGGTCGAGGTCGTCGAGCTGCCACTCCACCCTCGAGAAACCCAGGTGGAACGCGTGCTGGACGAGCAGCAGATGGATCTCCACGGTGGCGTACGTGCCCGACAGCGACTCCCCGAGCCAGTGCCAGCCGATGTCCACCCGCTGATCGATGACGTTGATGTTGAGATAGGCGATCCAGCCGGCGGCGCGCCGGGTACGGGCGTCCAGCACGGCGAAGAGGAAGGCGCCCCCGGCGGCCTGCTGGGCGAGACGCTGCTCCACTATGAGACGCATCTCCGCCTGCGACCGGGGCGCGAGCACCGGCAGCCAGCCCCAGTCCGTCTCGACGCCGCGCTGAGCGGCGTAGAGGTCCGGGACGTGATCGATCCTGAGCGGCTCCAGTATGACGTGCCGGCCGTTCAAGGCCACGGGAGCGGGGGCCCGCGCTGTCATGACGGCACGCTAGCGGCCGCACACCGTTCGACGTAAGTGGCATGTGACACGTCATTCAACTTGGACAAATCCGCCGGCTTCTCGGCCCTGTCAGGTTTCACATCCGCCTCTTCGCGGGAGAGGCGTCCGGGCCCGCGCCGGGCCGGTGAACGTGGCAGAAGCCCGCCACCGGCGGCGCGGTGCCACGCCTCCTGTCAGACAGCCCCTGGGTGCGCGGTCCGGTGCGGCGCCGCGTGGTCAGGAGGTGCCGCGGTCAGAAGCCGAAGCCGGGGCGGTCCCTGCGGGAGACGACGGTGGTCCGGCCACGTCCGGGAGGCGCTCGTGACCGCACGTGCAGGCCCGTCCCCACCCGTCCCCACCCGCCTCCCGGCCCGAGCCCGGCGCACCCCCGTCCTGCGCTGACGGCCCCTGTATGCACAAGAAAGCCCCGTTGCCAGCGTTCGAGCTGGTCACAGGGCGTACGGAGGGCGGATGCAGCCGGGTCAGAAGTGGATGGCAGCCGATCGACGGTGAACCGGCAGTCGGTCAGAAGCCACTGTCACTCCCTGTACCGGAACGGCCTGGGTGCTGCCGGCACGTGACGGGGGCGTCTCGCGGGGTCTGTTCACGCTGGGGGCGGCGCTCAGTCGGGTTCCTCCTCGTTCGCACGGGACGGGGAGTCCGTAGGACGGTCCGCCGTCTCGCCGTGGTACTCAGGGTCGATCGCGTTCGCCGCGCCGAGGGCTGTGAGCAGCCAGTCGTCGTCCTGCGGCCGGAGGCGGGCGGCTTCACGGTGGGCGAGCGCGGCTTCCAGTTCGTCGAGTGCTGTCTCGAGCCGGGAGATGTCCGTTCCGGCCGATGCTTCGCGAACGTGCCGACGGGCATCCTCCACGCCCTGGTTCGCGTCCTCGTACAGGGCGTCGGGCTCGGACTTCTGAGGATCAACCATGCTTCCGAGAGTACGGCGCCGGTGCCCCGTTCCGACGAGGAGGTGCCGCGAGACCGGGTGTGGGACCGCGGCTGTTTCCGTGACGGGAACGGCCCCCGCGGAGAAGATCAAGGTCATTGCGGTCTCCGGCCGGCCCCGGCCGCACCGCGGCGCCGTGATCCGGTTCCCCGTGCACGTCCGGCAGCGGAGAGTGGACACCCGCCCGGCCGCCCGAACTCGCACCCGCCGGGCGGCCCGGTGGAAATCGTGCTTGCATGGGCGAGTGACGGAAATGAATTCGGGTGGGAGCAGCGGGTGGAAGAAGCGGCGCTGTCTCCGCCGTCCGCCCGGCTCTCCACCGATTCCCCATGCATGAAATTCCACCGGGGCCGCGGTCGGTGCAGGAACCGGCCACACGCACACCATCCAGTCGAAATTCCGCGTCTCCGCGCGCCCGTACGCAGAACATGAGCACAGAGCACAGCACGCAGCACCCGATGAGAAATCGCGTCCGGACCGCCGGTGCGGATGAACCGCTTGTGCCCGCGAAGTACCGGTGGATCCTGCCCGGGATTGTCTCCGCGCGCCGGGGGTGAGGCACCGCACAGGTTCGCCGGCCCGGGCGCCGCTGCCGGGCGGGCCGGCCCATCGGGGCCCGACCGCGTTCTCCGCCGTCAGCGCCCCGGCAGAACATCCACAGGTGCCCTTTCCGGTACACGCCCCTGGACTGCCCATGCCCGAAGGAAAAACGCCAGGTGCTAAACGTCCGCGGATACCCGCACTGGCGAACGAGATCGCGAAGTTCGCGGTCGTGGGCGGGTTCGGAGTGGCGGTGAACTTCGCGGTCTTCAATTTGTGCCGGACCGCAACCCAGCTGACCGTGGAGAAGTGCAGCTTCGCCGGAACCAGCGCCGCCATATTCGCCAACTACCTCGGATTCCGCTACTACACCTACCGCGACCGGCAAAGGAGGGGCCATGCCCGGGAATTCTCCTTCTTCGTGCTGTTCAGCGTGGTCGGCCTGGCGATCGAGAACGGGGTGCTCTACTCGGCGACGAACTGGTTCGGCTGGAACTCGGGCCTCCAGAGCAACCTTTTCAAGGGGCTGGGAATCGCAGTCGCCACGTGCTTCCGCTTCTGCTCGTACCGGACCTGGGTCTTCCGGGCGCGGACCGACACCGTCGGCAGCCGTGCCGGCAGTCCGGCGGACGGGTAGCGGAATCGGATTCTGCCCGGACGCCGCAGCAACCGGTACGACCCGGGGTGCTGCCTCACGGAACGCACCGGGCGCCGAGCCCGGAACCCAGACGACGGAGGAAGCAGGATGTCCGGATCCTCGGTGACGCAGGCGCTGATACTGGCGGGCGGCCGGGCCACCCGCATGCGGCCCTACACGGACGATGCGCCCAAGGCGATGGTGAAGGTGGCGGGCACCCCCATCGTCGGCCACCAGCTCGCGTGGCTCGCGGAGCACGGTGTGCGGTCCGTGACGATCAGCGGCGGCTACAGGCACGAGATGATCACGGACTACGTGGGCGACGGCTCCGGCTTCGGCGTGACGGTGCGGTACGCCGTCGAGAGCGAGCCTCTGGGGCGGGGCGGAGCGCTCAAGTTCGGGGCCGCGCACCTCGCGGAGCCCGACGCACCCTTCTTCGCCCTGAACGGCGACGTGATCACGACGTTCCCCCTCGGGGAACTCGCCGAGCACCACGCCCGTCGACGCGGGTCGGTCACCGTCGCGCTGTCGCCGTACCGTTCGAGCTGGGGACTCGCCGACCTCGGCGACGGAGACCGGATCCGCGGGTTCACGCAGTCACCCCGGCTCCCGTACTGGATCAATGCCGGGATCTACGTCTTCGACCCGGATGTGGTCGGGCTCCTTCCCGCGACGGGGGACCACGAGGACACCACGTTTCCGAGGCTGGCCGAGGAGGGGCGGCTCGTCGGATACCGGGTGACCGGCTACTGGCGAGGGATCGACACCGTCAAGGACGTGATCGAGGCCTCCAAGGAGATCGAGTCGTCGGAGGCGGCCCTGCCTCCGGGGCTGCGGGCAGGGAACTCCGTCCACTGAGCGCGCCGCGACTCCTGGGACGCCGGCAACTGCTGTGCGCACAAGTTGCGTCGGCGCGTTGTTCCCGGGGCCCGCATCAGGCTCCGGGCCCCGAGCCCCGACAAGCCCGGGCCTGACGCGCTGAGGCTGCGTTGCGCCCGCCTGGTGCCGTGGCCGGGAAGGCTTGCCGGGCGTCGCGGGCCGGTGAACCTGACCGGTCACAGCACCCGCTGGAGGGTCCATGGCCAACCCGGCCGAGAGCGAGAAGCGTGAGAGCCGGCTGTTCAGGCAGGCGAGCCTCGCGCTGTCGCAGGCGGCGCCCGCCCTCGGCATCTACGCGGCCATCCGCCTGACCGGCATGCTGGCCGTCGCGGTCCACGCCTGGACGCAGGGGCAGCACCTCGGAGCGGTCCTGGGAAATGCCTGGGACGCGAAGTGGTACGCGCGCATCGCCACGGACGGCTACGGAACGGTCCTCAGAGCCTCCGGATTCGTGTACGACGACCGGGCCTTCTTTCCTCTCCTTCCCGGCCTGGAACGCGTCCTGTCCACGGTCCTTCCCGTCACCGCCGGCGAAGCGGGAATCCTCGTGGCGTCCCTCTCCGCACTCGCCGCCGCGTGGGGCCTTTTTGCCGTCGGCACGGTCGTACGGGACAGAACCACGGGGATCTGGCTCGCGGTTCTGTGGGGCGTAGTGCCGAACGCCGTGGTGCAGACGACGGCCTACTCGGAGTCCCTGCTGACGGCGACGGCCGCATGGTCGCTCCATGCGGCGCTCACCTCCCGCTGGATCCGGTCCGGCTCGCTGGCGGTGCTCGCGGGGCTCTCGCGCCCGAACGGTTTCGCGGTCGCCCTCGCGGTCATCTGCGCGGCAGCGCTCACCCTGTGGCGGGAGCCGGCCTCCCGCAGGGACTGGCGGGTGTGGACGGCGCCGGCCGTGGCGCCGCTGGGATACCTGGGGTACCTGGCCTGGGTCGGGTTCGACACCGGCGCACCCCTGGGCTATTTCAGGGTTCAGCGGGGGTGGGGCTCGCGTTTCGACTTCGGCCGCTCAGCCCTGGAATTCGCCTCGGAGAAGCTTGTTCCGGGGTCGGTGGGGCTCTCCTACTTCGTGGCGGCGGCCGTCGTCGTCGCTGCGGTGGCCGGCCTTCTGTGTCTGCTGCGGAGCCGCCCCTGCCCGCCCCTGGTGGTGTACAGCATCGCGATCACGGTGGTCGCCATCGGGGGCTCCCACTACTTCGCCGTCAAGCCCCGGCTCCTCATGCCGGCCTTTCCGCTGCTCCTCCCCGCGGCGATCGCGGCGGCCGGAGCGCGGCTGCGCGTATCCGTCCCGGTCACCGGGGTCTTTGCGGCGTTCTCCGTCGCGTACGGGGTCTATCTGCTCATGTGGGCGTCCACGGCACCGTGACGGCGCCCCGGTCCCGCGGGCCCCTGCCCCTTGAGCGCACCCCGGGCCCACGGCGCGTGAGGGTTCCGGGGGACGTCTGCCACGGCGCACTTCCTGCTCAGGACGCAAGGGCTCGGGGGCACAGGGCTCGGTGCGGTTGCCGATGTCACACCCCGCCGGTGAAACGCGTCCCGGCTGCCCCTTGACGGCGCTGCCGCGCGGGCCGAACAATGCTGAATCTGACAACGTTGTCTCCATGTTGTCCTGCTCTTCGCGGACAACGGCCCGCCGGTGCCCCGCAGTTCGCGCCACCGCCGGGCCTCGGCCCGCACCCGGAGGTTCCGCCATGGGTCTCTTCATGAAGTGGAACCGGCGCCTGCGCCTGCGTACCGCGGTGGCGCTGACCGTCGTCGCGCTGCTCGCCGGCGCGGTCACCGGTGCGGCCCCGCGGCCGGCCGCTCCGGGCGAGGGCCGGCCGGTGGATCTCGTCAACCCCTTCATAGGCAGCGAGAACGAGGGGAACACCTTTCCCGGTGCCGCGGTCCCGTTCGGCATGGTGCAACTGTCGCCGGACACCGGCCACAACACCGGTTACGACTACTCGCACAACCGCATCCGCGGCTTCTCCAGCGTCCATCTCTCCGGCGTGGGCTGCGGGTTGGGCGGCGATCTGCCCGTGCTGCCGACCACGGGTGAGGTCACGGAGACCGACAACGCCGAGTACGCGGCACGCTTCGACCACGCGGACGAGACGGCACGGCCCGGCTACTACCGCGCGAAGCTCGGCGGCCGGGGCGGCATCGAGGCGGAACTGAGCGCTACGCAGCGCACGGGCGTGCAGCGCTACACCTTCCCCGCCACCGACAAGGCCAACGTCCTGCTCAACGCGGGCCAGTCGCTGCACAGAACTGTCTCCACGCAGGTGGAGATCGTGGACGAGCGGACGGTGCGTACCGCGATCACCGGCCGGGGCTTCTGCGACGACACCGAGCCCTACACCGTTCACACCGTCACCCGCTTCGACCGGCCTTTCACCGCCTCCGGGACGTGGAAGGGCGGCAAGGTCACCGAGGGCTCGCAGAAGTCGCAGGCGGGGAGCGGCGGCAACGGCGCGTGGGTGCGCTTCGACACCGGTGAGGACCGCACGGTGGAGGCCACGACCGCGCTGTCGTACGTCGACGCGCGGGGCGCGGGGCTCAACCTGCGTGCCGAGGGCGGGCGTTCGTTCGACCGGGTCGCCCGGGCCGCCCGGACCGCGTGGGAGGACAGGCTCGACGACGTACAGGTGCAGGGCGGCAGCCAGGCGCTGCGGCGCACCTTCTACTCGTCCCTGTACCGCTCCTTCCTCGCCCCCAGCATCGGCAGCGACGTCGACGGCCGCTACACCGGCTGGGACAAGAAGATCCACCGGGCGAAGGGCTTCACCTACTACCAGAACTTCTCGCTGTGGGACACCTACCGCACGCAGAACCAGCTCCTGTCGCTGCTCGCGCCGCGTGAGGCACGAGAGATGGCGGTCTCCGTGCTGCACAACGCCGAGGAGGGCGGGTGGCTGCCCAAGTGGGGCTACGGCACCGTCGAGACGAACATCATGACCGGCGACCCGGTCACCCCGTTCCTGACCGGCGCCTATGAGCAGGGCCTGCTCCACGGGCACGAGGAGCGGGCGTACCGCGCGCTGAAGAAGAACGCCGACGGCCTGCCGCCCGCCGGTTCACCGGCGCTCGGCCGCGGGGGGAACCCGGAGTATCTGGAGCGTGGTTTCGTCCCGTACATCAAGGGCCGCCCGCACACCAAGCCCGGCGACTCCGCCTACGACCACGCCGCCTCCGCCACCCTGGAGTACGCCCTCTCGGACGCGATGCTCGCCGGGATGGCCGACGGCCTCGGCCACGAGGCGGACGCGGCGCGCTACGCCCGGCGCGCCCAGAACTTCCGGGAGATCTTCGACGAGTCGACGGGCTTCTTCCGCGCGCGGGACGCCGGCGGGGAGTTCGCGGGCCCGGCCGACCCGGCGAAGAGCGTGGGCTTCCACGAGGGCACCTCATGGCAGTACCAGTGGCTGGTGCCGCAGGACCTGCCCGGCCTGGTGGGCCTGATCGGGGGCACGAAGGCGGCCAACGAGCGCCTGGACTCCTTCTTCGCCCACGACAAGATGCTGAAGGACCCGGAGAGGACAGCCCGGGAGGTGTGGGTCAACGGCCCCTACGACTACTACAACGCGGACAAGTACAACCCGCAGAACGAGCCCGACCTCATCGCCCCGTACACCTATCTCTCGACGCGCCAGCCGTGGAAGACGACCGACGTGGTCCACGCGGCACTGACGCTCTTCACCGACACCCCGACCGGCATGACCGGGAACGACGACCTCGGGACGATGTCCGCCTGGAACGTGCTGTCCTCGATCGGCATCTTCCCGGTCCAGCCCGGCACCGACACCTGGGGCCTGTCCACGCCGGTCTTCGACCGCGTCGACCTCAGCCTGGACCGGCGCTACTACCCCCGCGGCCGGTTCACCGTGAAGGCCCCGGGAACTTCGCGGACGCACCGCTACATCCAGTCGGCCGAGACCGGCGGCCGGGACCTGGAGCGCACATACGTCACCACCGGCACCCTGCGGAGGACGGGAGAGCTGTCCTTCGTGGTCGGCAACTCCCCGTCCACCTGGGGCACATCCCCCGACGCCGCACCACCCCCGCTGAACCGGCCGCGCTGAACCCCCGCCGCACCACCCCTGCTGAACCGGCCGCGCGGAAGGGGCGTCCGACGCGACGCGGGACGGGCTCCGTGAGCGGCGGCGCGGAGGAGCTCCACCGGCCGGCTGTCGTCGGTCCGGAGATCGCCGCGGGCTCGACACGGCGAGCGCCGCGCTCACCGCGGCACTGGCCCCCCTGGGGCTGCGCCCCTCGTGAGGGCGCAGAGGCACAGGCGGCCCGGGTGGGCGGCAGAGGCGGCAGAGGGCGGCGGCGGACCGCGGCGTACGGCGGCGGACCGCGGCGTACGGCGGCGGATCACCGCCGGGCAGTTGCGCCGAAGCCTCACGGTCCAGGGGCCCGGCAACCCCGACTGCCGCACAACAGACCGCTGGATAGCGGAAACTGACAGCAGATCAGCACTACCTCGGACAAGACTGACCACTCCGACGTCGCACCGGAGGGGAGCAGGGCCGGCATCCCCCGCCCGGGCAGATGCCGGCCGGACCACAGGACGTCGGCCGAACCGGAATCGATGGGAAGAACATGACCACTGCGGCGCCACAAGCCACGCCGACGGGCTCCAGCAGCCCGCCCCGGCGAAGCTTTCTGCTGATCTACCTGGCGGTCTTCGGGGGATACACGGGCCAGCAGATCCTCACGCCCGTGCTTCCGCCGCTCGCGCGTGAACTCTCCCTGAGCGAATTCCAGTTCGGCATCGTGATGAGCGCGTCAGCCGCCATGGTCGCGCTCGTCAGCCCCTGGTGGGGCCGGCGCAGCGACACGCACGGCCGCAAACCGCTGCTCGTCGTCTCGCTGTTCGGCGCCGCCGCGGGCCTCTTCGCCTTCGCCGTGTCCGCGCACCTGGGGCTGATCGGCACCATCGGCGCCCTGGCGACGTTCGCACTGCTGCTGGTCACCCGCGGCCTCGTCTTCGGCGGCGCGTTGGCAGCGCTGCCCGTCGCGGCGCAGTCCTACGTCGCCGACGTCACACCGGACGAGCAGACCCGCGTGAAAGGCATGGCACGGGTGGGAGCGGCCATCGGCCTCGCCCTGGTCCTCGGGCCCGGACTCGGCGGCCTGCTTGCCGACTTCGGGCTGGTCGCCGCTCTCTATCTGGCGCCCGCACTGATCCTGCTGCCCGCCTTCGCCGTATGGGTGGGGCTGTCCAAGGACGCGCGCTCCGACGGGCCGAGGACGAAGGCGCCGCGGCTGAGCCTCCGGGACGAGCGGGTCTGGCCGTTCCTGCTGGCCGGCGTCGGGGTCTATCTCTCCGTCAGCATGCTCCAGATGAGCGTGGGCTTCCTCCTCCAGGACCGGCTGGGCCTGACGACGCGGGAGACCGCCGAGTGGTCGGGGTATGTGCTGCTGGCCGGCGGGCTTCCGATGATGCTGGTGCAGGGCGTCGTCATCCCGTTCCTCAAGTGGCGGCCGCTGCGGCTGCTCCGGGTGGGGGTGCCGCTGACCGGCGTCGCCTTCGTGGTGATGGTCTTCGCCGACAGCCTTCCGGTCTTCTTCGCCGCCACCGTGCTCTCCGGCATGGGTCACAGCCTGGCCATCCCGGGCTACAACTCGGTGCTGAGCCTGCGGGTCGGCGCCGACGAGCAGGGCGGCGTGGCCGGGCTGATCTCCGCCACGAACGGCTTCACCCTCGTCCTCGGCCCGCTCGCCGCGACGGCGCTGTACCAGACGGGCGTGTCGCTGCCGTTCGTCTGCGGTGCGGTGGTGCTCGGTCTGCTCGCGGCGTTCCTCGTGCTGTCGCCCAAGGTCCGCGACATACCGGCGCCGCAGCCCGCCCCCGAGGACTCCGGCACGGCCGACCGGCAACGACCTGACGTACCCGCTCATCGTCAACCTCCGCCACGAGGTGAAGGAGACCGTCCTGCATGATGTGGGCACCGTGCGCTACCTCGACGGCGAGAGCTTCTACGAACTCGTATGAGGGAGCTCCCGTGAGGGACCTCGCAATGAGGGATCCGGCAATGAGGGATGCGGCCGCGGTCAGCGACGCAGCAGCGGCCCCAGCACGATCGAGACGAAATTCACGACGAAGTGCATCACGACCGGGGCCACAAGACTTCCCCGCCACTCATAGACGACGGCGAAAACAAGACCGACCATACCGACCGTCAACACGCCGGCGCCTCCTTCGTATCCGTGGCCGACGGAGAACACCAGCGTCGACAACAGCACTGCCCAGGCGCGGTTTTGAAGAACGCTTTTGAACCGCAGAATCAGATATCCGCGGAAAATCGTCTCCTCGGCGACGGCCACGACCGTAACGAGGACGATGGCGAGCAGCAGGTCGCCGAAACCGGATGAGGGCAGCAGCCCCGCAGCACCCGTCCGAGGCCTGGACAGACCCGCGGTTCGAAGGGCGGCGACCAGCAACGCGGCGCCGATCAGCACCGGTACCGAAAGCGCGAGCCCTACGAGGATCTCCTGCCCGATGTCGCGCCGGACCCAGCCGACGGCGGCGACGGGCTGCCGGGCCCGGGACAGCAGAAGCAGAATCAGCGCAACCAGGCCCGCATCACGCAGGATCGTCGAGGCGGCGACCACGGGAAAAGGCAAGGCTCCCCGGCTCTCCGCGAGAAACGACAACGCCATCGACGGCACGATCAGCAGCAGGAAAACACCCGTCTCGGCCAGCTCCTGACGTCGGGTGAGAATCCCGGCGTGCGCCTCGTCCTGCATGCAACTCCCGTTTCCGAATTCCGCCCCGTCGACGATGACTTACCGAGCCCGGAAAGCCAATCAGCCACACTGACGGGAGGCGCAGGTCCGGTGGGCATGCCGCATCACGGCTCGTCGCGCCTTTGGATCAGGGGAGTCGACGGAGGCTCACGACCGACCCCGACCCCGACCCCGACCCCGACCCCGGGGCCTGCGGCCCGGGGAGGCGCCTCACGCACCGGAAGTGCGAGCCTTCCGGCGCAAGGCCTCCCGGCAGAGGTCCTCCGGCAGTCCTTCCCGGTCGCAGCATCGCCGCAGACCGGTCGGCACCGCCAACACGCAGTTCCCAGCCCGTCGGTTGAGCGGCTTACCGCCTGGCGGCCGGCCGCGGGTGCACACCTCGACGGGCGGGATGCTCCGGCCGCCGCTGCGCGGAAACCGCCGCGACGGCACAGCGCAGCCGCGACGAGGCCGGAGCGGTGCCGAGTACCAGAGCATCGACGCTGCAGGGAAGAGCCAGGACGTCATCTCGTCGGGACTCCTTCAACAATTCACCGCAAATCCCCTGCTACACCGCTCAATCCTCTCGGTGGTGTACTCAGAACGATGGAGGACGTCCGCACGGGATCGACCACGGTCACGACAAAGTTGTGCCATCAGTACGAGAACTCCATCTTCGTGAAGAGGCTGCGCTAGGCTCACGGCCGTCTTCGGGCCTTGTAGGCCTAGGCCTTGTACGCGATCAGACCTGCAATTCAATGGTGTTGTCATTCGCTACGACCCGGGCCAACGCCATTTCCCTTGATCATTTCACGGTCCCGGAGGGCACGGGGCGCGAGAAATTCGAGGCGCTGAATGAGGCGAAATGAGTGGAGTGAAGCTATATGAGAAGTGAAGGCCACAGACGCTCGCGCACGGCGAACAGAACGGTAGCGATCGTCGCAGCGCTGGTGGTTGGTGGCGGCGGCGCGGCGGCGATAGGCGTGAGCGCCTTCGCGGGATCGAACGAAGCCCCTGCTCCTGCCGCCAGCACGATCGACTGTCCTGATGTGAGCCTTGCACTGGGCCAGGTGCCCAAGGGCGCCAAGGAACCCGTGGGTCAGAAGCTCGCCACTCTGGACCAGCAGGTCGCGCAGGCTTACGGCCAGTGGAACTCCCAGGAGCAGACCTCCGAGGAGACGCTCGGCCAGTTGAGGCAGCAGCGCTCGGAGACCATCCGGAGCATGGGGCAGGACATCAGGAACGCCGGCGGCCAGGCCCCCGGTGATCTGGAGTCCATGGCCCAGTGCCAGATGATGCAGGACCAGGCCACCCAGGAAGGCCAGGACGGCGGAGACGAGGACGGCCGGCAGATCCAGGGCCCGGTCGCCGCCGACTTCGTCAACATCGAAGACGTCGAGCCCAACGCCTCGAAGGAGGAGGACCCGGGCGGCACTTTCGAGACGAAGTGCGGCAACAACGAGGAAGAGCACTTCAACTCGGACAACGTGATCGCCGCGCCGGGTGTTCTGAACGGCGCACACCACGTGCACGACTACGTGGGCAACGAGGACACCAACGCTGCCTCCAGCGACGAGTCCCTCGCCGCAGCCCGCACCACGTGCGCCAAGGGTGACCAGTCGACGCACTACTGGCCCGTCATCCGTTCACTGGACGGCAACGAGGACCAGCGGGGCGCCGTACAGGAAGGCGACGTCCAGAAGCAGAGCAGCCAGGGCCAGGAGAAGCCGCAGGGCCAGCGGACCGGTGACGACGCCGGTCAGGACCAGGGCCAGGACCAGGACCAGGGTCAGGAGCAGCCCCCGGCCGAGGGCCAGGACCAGGGTCAGGACCAGGGCCAGGAGCAGCCCCCGGCCGAGGGCCAGGACCAGGGTCAGGAGCAGCCCCCGGCCGAGGAGCAGCCCCCGGCCGAAGGTGAGGACCAGGGCCAGGACCAAGGTCAGGGTGAGGACCAGGGCCAGGGCGAGGACCAAGGTCAGGGTGAGGACCAGGGCGAGGACCAGGGCCAGGGCGAGGACCAGGGCCAGGGCGAGGAAGACCAGGTGGGTGGCGGCGACGGGGCCGACGCCCAGCCCGGCGACGGCGGTGCCAACGACCTCAACATCGGCAGCATCCTCCAGCCCGACGCCACGCTGAAGTTCACCTCCGGCGGTGCCGACCAGGTCGTCGAGATGCCGCGCTTCCTGCGCATCATCACCGGTGACGCGAAGTCCTTCACCAACGGCGACGAGAACGCCAACGCCTCGTGGAGCTGCGAGGGCTTCGAGGACCGTCAGCTGGAGGACAAGTACCCGATCTGCCCCGAGGGCAGCGCGACCATCCGTACGTTCAAGTTCCAGAACTGCTGGGACGGTCAGAACACGGACAGCGGCAACCACCGCGACCACATGAAGTTCTCGGACGACGAGGGCAACTGCCCCCAGGGCTTCCAGAACGTCCCGCAGCTTCAGCAGACGATCAAGTACGACATCCCGCAGAAGAACCTGCTCGACGCTGACACGCCGTTCGCGGTGGACTCCTTCCCGGAGCAGCTGCACAAGCCCATCACCGACCACAGCGACTTCATCAACGTCATGCCCACGAAGTTGATGAAGGAAGCCGTGGACTGCATCAACGAGAACAAGGACTGCCCGGGCAAGTCCGAGGACACGGAAGGCGGAGAAGGCCAAGAAGGCGGAGGGGGAACGGACTCGAAGCCGGGCGACTCGAAGCCGGACGAGAAGCCGGAGGACTCGAAGCCGGAGGACTCCACCCCGGGCGACTCGAAGCCGGGCAACGACAAGCCGGGCGAGTCGAAGCCGGAGGACAAGCCGGAGGACTCCACTCCGTCGGACTCGAAGCCTGAGGACTCCACCCCGTCGGATTCCAAGCCGGAAAACTCGAAGCCGGAAAACTCGAAGCCGGACAACGACAAGCCGGAGGACTCCACTCCGTCGGACTCCAAGCCGGACGACTCCGAGCCCTCGGTCGAGGACCGGGACGACTCCTCCTCGGCATCGGACTCGGCGGCGGGCAACTCCACGCCTGCAGCCGTGAACCGGGATGATCCGTCCCCGGAAGCGGACGAGTCGGCCCAGCTGGCGAAGGACCGGGACGGCGACCTCGCAGGCACCGGCTCCAACACCCCGCTCGGCCTGATCATCGGGATCGCGGCCGCAGTCGTGGCTGCCGGTAGCGCCCAGGTGTGGTGGCTGCGTCGCAGGCACCTTGCCCGGCGCTGAATCGCCGTGACCCAGCGGCTGTGAACGCCCAGGTCCCGTACCCGCTCACCGCGAGCGGGTACGGGACCTCGTGCGTCCAATACCTGGTGCGTCCAATAGGACCGGCCCATGGCCTTCGCCATGCGCCCGCAGGCGTCCGCGTCGTCTGCGCTTCGCCCACATGGAGAGCACTCCGCGCCGGTCCGGTCATGCAACGTGAATGGACCTGGTCCTCACGGCGCCCTGCTGCGACCGCTTCGGCCGGCACACACGCAGCGAGTACGAGTCCGCAGTGCATCACTACGGCCTCGCCGTCAACGAAGTGGCCCGGCTACCCGTCCGGTCCGGTCTCCGCGAATTCACGATTGACGTTCCGGGCCGTCCAGCAGGCCGACACAAGTGAGCACCCGGCAACGGAGTTCGCACGACGCGTGCCCTGCACCCGTACCGGCGGGAGCCGTCGAGCGCGGTGCGCGGAACGTAACCGTCGGTCCGTGCCGGGCCCACGAAGGGATTAAAGCGTCCGTTCAGACGCAGAGGACGGTACGAAAGGTCTGCGCCGTGCCGGCCCCTGCTCAAGGATCTCCCGGTCCAGCAGCCTGCCGGGGGCTTTTACCTGGTCCACCTGAATCGGAAGGAACGTCCCATGGCTGCCGTACTGACCGAGCCTCAGGAGGAGCGGGTCACCAGACGCACCCCTGGGGCGGTGCTGGTGACGTGGCTGACCACCACGGACCACAAGAAGATCGGATCGCTGTACATGATCAGCGCTTTCGTCTTCTTCCTCTTCGCCGGGCTCCTGGCGATGGTGATGAGAGCGGAACTAGCCCGACCGGGAATGCAGATCATCTCCGCCGAGCAGTACAACCAGGCGTTCACGATGCACGGCACGATCATGATGCTGTTCTTCGCCACTCCGCTGTTCGCCGGCTTCGCCAACGCCATCATGCCGTTGCAGATCGGGGCCCCTGATGTGGCCTTTCCGCGGCTGAACATGCTGTCGTACTGGCTCTATCTCTTCGGCGGTCTCATCACAATCATCGGTTTCCTCACGCCCGGAGGCGCCGCCGACTTCGGATGGTTCGCCTACACGCCCCTCTCGGACAGCCAGCACTCGCCCAGCATGGGCGCCAATCTGTGGGTCATGGGTATGGCCCTGTCAGGTTTCGGAACGATCCTCGGGGCGGTCAACTTCGCAACAACAATCATCTGCATGCGGGCGCCTGGAATGACGATGTTCCGGATGCCGATCTTCACCTGGAACGTACTCCTCACGAGTGTTCTGGTGCTGATGGCCTTCCCGGTCCTCGCCGCCGCACTGTTCGCGCTTCAGGCTGACCGGCAGTTCGGCTCCCACATCTACGACGCCGCAAACGGCGGGCCTCTGCTGTGGCAGCATCTCTTCTGGTTCTTCGGGCATCCCGAGGTCTACATCATTGCGCTGCCGTTCTTCGGTGTCATCACCGAGATCCTTCCCGTTTTCAGCCGCAAGCCCATCTTCGGCTACGTCGGCCTGGTGGGTGCCACCATCGCCATCACCGGGCTCTCAGTGACGGTTTGGGCTCACCACATGTTTCCGACCGGAGCGGTGCTGTTGCCGTTCTTCGCTTTCATGTCGTTCCTCATCGCCGTGCCCACCGGGGTGAAGTTCTTCAACTGGATCGGCACGATGTGGAAGGGTTCGCTGTCATTCGAGACGCCGATGCTGTGGAGCGTGGGCTTCCTCGTGACCTTCCTCTTCGGCGGACTCACCGGCGTGCTGCTCGCCTCCCCGCCCATGGACTTCCACGTGACCGACAGCTACTTCGTCGTCGCCCACTTCCATTACGTCGTCTTCGGCACCGTCGTCTTCGCGATGTTCGCCGGCTTCTACTTCTGGTGGCCGAAGTTCACCGGCCGCATGCTCGACGAGCGCCTTGGCAAGATCCATTTCTGGACCCTGTTCGTGGGCTTCCACACGACCTTTCTGGTTCAGCACTGGCTCGGCGCCGAAGGCATGCCCCGCCGCTACGCCGACTACCTCGCCGCTGACGGCTTCACCGCACTGAATACGGTCTCCAGCATCGGCGCTTTTCTCCTGGGGCTTTCCACGATGCCGTTCCTGTACAACGTCTGGAAAACCGCGCACTCGTCCGAGAAGACCGTCCTGGACGATCCCTGGGGATACGGGCGGTCGCTGGAGTGGGCCACTTCCTGCCCCCCGCCACGGCACAATTTCTGCCAGCTCCCACGAGTCCGCTCCGAATCACCGGCGTTCGACCTGCACCACCCTGCGATGCGGACCATGGACGAGCGGTACAGGGCGGGCGGAAGAGATGTGATCGAACCCGAAGACGGAGCATCTCGCTCATGACGTCCGGCGGACGGCCCGTCGTCACCTGCTCCGCCCCACCACCGGCAAGGGAAGGGCGCAAGCCGTGACCCGCCCTGACAGTGAGGGAAGCGAGGCGGCCGTCTCGGGGCTCCGCCAGATCGAGGGCTACCTGATGGCGCACACCTACCGGCGCACGGCACGCGCGGAAGCCGAGGCCTTCGCCGACCTCCTGCCGTGGCTGACGGAGGCTCAGTACGAAGAAGTCGTGCGCATCTACACGGCAGACCGTCTGGACCTCACCCGGCGCATGCTGAAAACCATCAGACGACGCGGCACCGAACTGCAACGGGAATACGCAGACCGGTACGAGAAACTCCGGCGGGGTCTGCTGTGCAAGGTGACCGCGCTGCTCCTCGTGGCCACAAGCGTGAGCGTGCTGAATCTGGTGTTGGTGCTCGACCGCTGAGGAAGCCAACCGGCGCGCGTCTCCTCGGCCGTGACCGTCCGGCGGCGGTTTCCGGATATCCCGCCCGGGGGTGTGACTCCGGCCTCCGGCGAAGCCGGACCGAGCCCGAGGCAGGGCGCTGAGTCTGTTCCGGGCCGCATCGGCTCAGTCGACCGCCGCGACGTCGGGACGGGTTGCACGGTGGAGGAGCACCGGTCCGGCGATCCGTGCGTACTGGGGAAACTTTCTCTGCGTGCAGACAGAAGTACGAGAGTCCCATTCCGCTTTACCTTCCCGGTACCTGCTGCGCTGCAGGCGGCAGGGCGGGCAACTGAATCAGACTCATCCATGGAGCAATGGCAACGGGGCAGGCCTCCGCATCACAACTGCCCTTGTGCCGCCGGGTGGTTGCTCCCCATCGACCTTCAAGGACACCGTGATGGCCGGTACTCCTCATCCACGCGCAGTCGACCGGTTCCCGCTCCAACTCGGCACCCACCTGCCCGGCAGAGCCCACCTTGCGGTGATCTCCGGCAAGGACGACGGTGTTCCCCTTCGCGTCTTCGCCCGCGATGCGACGGGCGCCGACGTCTGCGGCCCCCGTCCCGAGACCCGACCCGGGTCTGATGGAACGCGTCATCTGCCCTGGCCGGACCGGTCCGTGAATTCCCTGCTCACACCCGCGCTTCAGTGCGGCCGAGCTGACGACGACGCACATGGTTGATCCTGGAATTCACGCCGTGGCTTCTTCTCCCGATGGTCCACGATCGGCACAGCCCCGTAAGGCAGCCCCTTTGACCCTCCAGGACGCCTTTCAGCTGCCGGCGCTCCACGCTTTCGTCTC
Source organism: Streptomyces sp. WMMB 322 (assembly GCF_900090145.1). Classification (GTDB taxonomy): domain Bacteria; phylum Actinomycetota; class Actinomycetes; order Streptomycetales; family Streptomycetaceae; genus Streptomyces. Next base: position 49,512 of record NZ_FMHI01000006.1, on the reverse strand, counting down.
CGAAGCACGGCGATGTGTCGTGTCGCGACTGCGTGAGTGGGGTGCTCATGAAGACGTGCGCACGGACGCGGAGTTAGTGATCTCCGAACTCTTCACCAACGCCGTGCTCCACACCGACAGCGTGGAGATCGGCTGCGGACTGCGCGTGACCGGTTTGCATTTGCGCGTCGAGGTCGCAGACGAGGGGCGCCGGTCGGGGGAACAGCGCCTGCGGTCTGCCGACTTCGAAGAGGAGAGCGGGCGCGGACTGCTCCTGGTCAAGGCCTTCTCGGAAACATGGGGAGTCCGGGCCCGTGAGAACGGTCAAGGCAGCGTGACATGGGCCGACCTCCCCTACCGGCCTGCGCCCGGACGGCTTCCACACCCCCAGCCGGGCCGTCACGCCGAATGAGGGCGCCAATCCCTGGGCAGCGGTGCCAAGTTCGGGTTGCCGAGTCTCACCGCGTGATGTCGCCGACTGTCGCAGACAGCCGACAACGATAAAGCCGGCTTCGACCTGCTGCGACAGCCGGCTCCGGTACGAAGCGGCAGGCCTCCGGAAGACGTGACCCGGAAGGGTCGGACGACCCAGGCCGAATCCCCGGACTCCGGGCCGGGGAGCACATCGCGTAGCCACTTCCGTCGGATTCGGCGGACACGACGGAAACCCGGCACTACGCTGCCGCTGTGATTTCTGCCACGGTCCTGCCGGCCGGGTGCTGTGGCGAACACCCCTTCCATCACCAGGTCAAAGACAGTGAGGGAGCGATGAAGGGTGTTTGAGAGGACCAGAGGGACCTATGTGGTCGACTCGTCGTCGATCGGGGATGTGGCGCCACGTGAGCGCGCCGACTTCTGGACCGATCATGTCTCGTCCGTCCACTGTCGGATGGACCTGAGATTCCCGCACGGCGACTCCTTCCGCGCCGGAACGATCCGACAGCAGACGGGGACCTATCAGCTCGCGAAGTGCTGGTCGGACAAGCTCGGATACCTCCGGACCCCGCAGCAGGTACGCCGGCACCCGGACGAGGACTACCGGTTCGTGATCATGCTGTCCGGAAGGGCCGTGCACCGCCAGGACGGCGAGGAAACAGAGATGGTGCCCGGGACCGCGGGCCTGATCCCTGTGAACGGGTCGTACCAGACTCTCTACGATCGTTACGAGGGACTCAGCATGACGATCCCTGCTCACGAGGTGGACAGCCGGCTGAACCGGAAGTCACCGGTGACCGCGGGACTTGACCTGGCATCAGGCCTGGGCCGCGTGGTGGGGGACATGGTGACCAGCCTCCACGAGGTACGGGAGACGCTCACCGCCAGCCAGTTCGATGCGGTGTCCGACCGGATTGTCGAGCTGCTGTGCATGCTTGCCGCGGGCGACGACCGTCCGGATGCGCCGGAGCATCTGGCCGAGGTGGAGGCGGTGGTGCGCCGCCATGTGCGCGAGCACGCGGGCGACCCGGGGCTGAACGGCGAGGCGGTGGCACGTGCGTTGGGATGGTCACTGCGGCAGATTCAGCTGGCACTGCAGCACGCCGGCACCACGCCCCGGGAGCTGATCCGCGAGGAGCGCCTCAGGCTGATACGGGAACGCCTGCAGAATCCCGCCTATCGGCACGTGACCATCACGGACCTGGCATACGCGTCGGGCTTCTCGTCACCGAGCGCCCTCAGCACCGCGTTCCGGAAACGCTTCGGGATGAGCCCGCGCGAAATGCGGCACGAGACGGACACTGACACCGCAGACGCTCAGACGCCGCGCGGCAGTCCCGACTCCCGTTGACCGCGCAGCCGTCCCAGGGCGCATAACCGGGGCCGCAGCAGCGGCGCATGCCCGTTTGTCGGCAGCGGCCGAGCGGCATGAAAGGCGGGACGTACCCGTCTGCCCGGAAGCGCCCTCCCGCTGCTGCGCATCGCTTGCCACAGCCCCTCGTCGAAGTCCCGGACCAGCCGGGCCTCCCCGCGAGCAGCGGATGCCAGGGGGTGTCAGAGGGGGGAGTGAGCACGCCGGGACCGGCGGTGCCCTTCGGGGACGGTCAGCACGTGGATGGAATGATGGCCGACGTCATGGCGACGGCGGTCCGAGGAAGCCGGTGTGAATCCGGCGCGGTCCCGCCACTGTGACCGGCGAGCGGATCCCCGACAGGCCACTGCCCGAGGCGGGTGGGAAGGCCGGGGTGAGCCTTGACCCGGGAGCCAGGAGACTCACGCCGTCGCCACCTCGACGTGCCGGGGCGGATCTCCCCGGAGAGAGGAACGGTTCGGCGTGCCCGAGTCATCGGTCGATGAGACATCCGACGAAGCGGAGGCAGCGGCGGCAGCGGAGACGGCCGGCCCTGCTCCGTGCCGGATAGTCGTGTGCCGGGACTGCTGCTGCGGCAGCCCCAAGGTGACCGGTCTGGATCACGCGGCGCAGACGGCTCGCCTGCGCGAAGAGGCGCCTGTTCGCGTGTCCGACTGTCTGGACGTCTGTGACCAGGCCAACGTCATCGTCGTACAGCCTTCCGCCGACGGCCGTGCCGCCGGCGGCCGACCCGTCTGGCTGGGGCTGGTCAACAGCCCGGACGCGACCGAGGACGCCACGGCCTGGGTGCGGTCGGGCGGCCCGGGTGTCGCTCCCCGTCCGGAGATTCTCGACCTGCACCTCATCACGCCGCCGCGACGGGCGCCTGCCCGGCCCGCTCCATGAAAGCGCCAGGTCAGCCGCCCTGATGACGCACGTGAGCGGTTACATGCCGGAGCCGGCCGTATGTGCTGCGCCGCGCTGCGACGCACATGGAGCAAGTGGACAGTCGGCGTCGCCCAGCGGGCACTCAGGCGCAGGTCCGCCTCACGGCTCCGGGGCATGCGCCGAGGTGCGCGCGACGTAGACGGTGTTGGAGGACGTGCCGCCGTGCAGCGGGTTGCCGAAGGTGACGACGTGTGAGGCGGACTCTGCGAAGACCTCCGCGAGCGCCGAGTTGAAGCTCTCCTCCGGCGGGTCGTCCGACCACAGCGCGAACACGCCGCCGGGGTGCAGTCTTTCGGCCAGCTGCCGCAGCCCCTGCGGCTGGTAGAAGGGCGCATGGCTCGGGTGCAGGACGTGGCTCGGGGAGTGGTCGACGTCCAGCAGGACGGCGTGGAAGCGGCGCCCGGGCAGGTCCGGATCGAGTCCGTCCGCGCTCTGCGCCAGGGAGAAGAAGTCGCCCGCGACCAGTCGGCAGCGCGGATCGGCAGTAAGCCGAGGCCCCAGGGGCACCAGGTGCCGTTCATGCCACTCGATCACCTCTCCGAGTGCCTCGACGACCGTCAGCGACCGTACGCGCGCCTCTTTCAGCACCGTCTCGGCGGTGTGGCCGAGGCCGAGGCCGCCCACGACGATGTCGAGTCCGTCCTCCGGCAGTTGAGCCAGCCCGAGTCGGGCGAGCGCGGCCTCTCCGGCGGTGAAAAGGCTCGACATGAGGAACTCGTCACCGAGTTTGACCTCGAAGATGTCCGAGCCTGTGGCTGGGTCTCTACGGCGCCGGAGGCTGATGTCGCCCATGGGCGTCGGTCGCCAGTCGAGCTCTTCGAAACGCGCGCTCATGGAGTCTCCTCAGTGGGCGTCGGAGAGGTCGATGACCACCTCGTCGGGATCGCCCTTGTAGTCGAACTGGTGGTCGAGGTCGTTGGAGGAGGCGAAGAACAACTCGCCGGTGACCGCGTGGACGGCCTGAGTGCCGTCGGGATCGACCACGCCTGAGACGTTGACCAGGTCCAGTCAGGTGCCCCGCGCCTCGACAGGCGAGTGGTTCAGGTGCGGCGCAGCAGAACCGCAGTGAACTGCTGGGAGGTACCCCACGGGGTGAGGTGGTCCTCGCCGGCGGTGTCGATGAGCTGGAAGCCGGGGAACTGGTCGGCGAGTTGGGCGTGGGTGTAGCGAACGATCGGCAGCCCGCTGCATGTGGTCGGTCCGTCCGGTCCGAAGGTCGCCACGACGAGCCAGCCGCCCGGTCGCAGTGAACGCTCCAGCGAGGCGCGGTAGTCGTCGCGTTCCTCGGGCTCGGTGAGGAAGTGGTAGACGGCGCGGTCGTGCCACAGCGCGTACTGACGGCCCATGTCCAGGTCGAGTACGTCGGCCATGGTGAGCTGGACGTCCTTGCCCGCGGGGCCGAGCCGGTCACGGACCGTCTGGAGCGCGGTGACCGACAGGTCGATGGCCGTCAGGTCGCGGTAACCCCGTTCGAGCAGGTGGTCCACGAGCGTCGACCAGCCGGCGCCCACGTCGATGATCGGCTCGTGCGGACCCAGGCCGGTGTCGTCGACCAGGCCGAGGGAGAGTCCCGGGACCGACTGCCACCAGGAGACGCCGTCGACGTCCTTGCTGTGGTGGACGCCCTCCCAGAACTCCGTCCGGGCGGCTGCGTCCTCGGGGCGCCCTGCGCCGTGGTCGGTCATGTCTCCGATGGTAGGCCGCCGGGGTCCGGCCCGGGTCCTCGCAAGGTGTTGTCATCGTTCCGTAAGGACTGATTCCCTGCTGGTCGTCCGGTCTCGTCGCTACGGTGACGTCCATGGTCGAGCTGGCAGACGGTGATCGGACGCCGCGTTCCCTCGGTGAGGTGGAGACGGTGGTCGACGGCGGCGACATGGACTGCGGAAGCGGTCTGCTGCTGTTGATCACGCGCGCGATGCGGCGGCTCGAGCCGGGACAGGTGCTCGGTGTGCGCAGCGCGGAGGTCAGTGTCGTATCCGATCTGCCGGCATGGGCCGGGCTCGTGGGACATGACGTCGTCGCGGAGGTCGCCGAGTCGGACGGGGGCCCGTGGTGGTTCGCGGTGAGCAAGGCGGGCAGGAGCGCTCAGTCGGCGGCCCGGTCCGCGACCGTCTTCAGCCAGGGCGAGCGGACGCCGGTGGGCCGCCGGTTGTGGATCTACACCAACTTCGACTGCAACCTCGCCTGCGCGTACTGCTGCGCCGAGTCCTCGCCCAGGGCCGCCGCGCGGCGCTTCGAGCCGGCTGTCGCCGACGCGGTGTTCGAGGAGTTCACCGCACAGGGCGGTCGCGAGGTGTTCCTGACCGGCGGTGAGCCCTTCATGCATCCGGAGCTGGGTTCGCTCGTCGCGGCGGCCGGCGGTCTGGAACGCACCGTGCTGACCAATGCCATGATCTTCGCGCGGGGCAGCCGGCGGAAGACTCTCGAAGACCTCGACCGTGACGTGGTGCTCCAGGTCAGTCTCGACTCGGCCACCCCCGAACTGCACGACCGGCAGCGGGGTACGGGATCGTGGTCGCGGGCGTTCGAAGGGATCGAGCTGGCCCGTTCACTCGGGTTCCGGGTGCGGGTGGCCGCAACGCTGTACGACGAGGACCCGGAAGGTGTCGAAGCTCTGCACAGGCGGCTGGACGAACTGGGGATCGCCTCGCCGGACCGGGTGGTGCGGCCGGTCGCCCAGGAAGGCTTCGCCGATCAGGGTGTGCACGTCTCGCTGGAGAATCTGGAGCCCGAGCCGACGCTCACCGCGGATGGCGCCTGGTGGCACCCGGTGGCGGTCACCAACCCGCATCTGCGGATCGCCGACGCACCGCTGCCGCTCGCCGAGGTGTTCGGCGTCGTACGTGACACGCTCGCCGTCCAGGACGCCGCCGCCCGTACGGGACGGGAGGTCTTCCGCTGTGCCTGACCCGGTCCCGCGGTCTCGCCGAGTCAACTCCCGCCTGCTCGCTGACAGTTCGTTTCCGGCGCTCGACGGTGACAGGCGGCGGCAGCCGGGGCGGCCGGTAACACGAAGGCAGAGCAGACGAAGGAGGCAAGGGTGACGGCCACGAAGCCCAGGACGACGCTGCCACGCTGGCTTCTCGGTCCCGCGACCGACGAGGTACGGCGCGAGCAGGCCGTTGCCGCCGCCTTCCTCCGCGTCCTGCTCGGTCTGATGTGGCTCTACAACGTGGCGTGGAAGCGTCCCCCGGATTTCGGGCAGGACACCGACAGCGGGCTGTATCACTTCACGTCCTATGCGGTCAGCCACCCGGTGTTCCCGCCGTACAGCTGGGTCGTGGAGGAGCTCGTACTGCCCAACATCGTGATCTTCGGTTGGGGGGTGCTGATCGTCGAGACCGCCCTGGCGGTGCTGCTGCTGACGGGTGCCTGGGTACGGGTGGCCGCGGCGCTCGGCGTCCTCCAGTCCTTGGCGATCGGCCTTTCGGTCGCCTACGGCCCGCACGAATGGCCGTGGGCGTACTGGCTGATGATCGGCGCCCATGTGGCCGTCCTGTTCTCCTCGGCGGGGCGGGTGTTCGCGCTCGACGCGGTACGCGCCGGTACCGGCTCGGCCCGCACCCTCGGCCGGATCTGGGGCGCGATCGCGCTGATCACCGGGGTCGTCGGCGTGATCCTCTCGGCCGGCGATCCCCTCAACCCCCGCGGTGAAGCCCTGGGTTCGGCCGATCCGTCGCTCAGCCTCGGCGAATACAACGTCATCGGCGGACTCGTACTGGTCCTGGCCGGCGGCCTGCTGCTGCTCTCCGCCCTCAGCGGGAAGGCCCTCGCCGGGCGGGTGGCGGCCGTCGTCGCCGCCGCGGCCGCAGCGACCCTCTACATCCAGGTCGGCTTCGGCGACCCGCTGTTGGGCGGCAATGCGACGTCCGCGGCCTTCCTGCTGACCGTCGCGCTGGTCGCCGCGGTGGCCGGCCGTGCTCCGGGGCGGGCCTCGCCCCGCGAGTGACGTCCCGCTCATCATCCGGCTCGCATCAAGGGAGTGCCCATGTCCGTGAGACCGATGACCCGCCGCACGCTGCTCCTCGCCGCCGGCGCGACACTGCTGGGCGGCTGCGGCGGGGGAGACGGAGGCGGCTCGGACGGGCGGCAACTGGGGATATCCGCCATCCCCGATCAGGACCCGGAGTTGCTGGGCCGGCTCTACCCGGCGGTGGCCGAGCGGTTCGCCGACGCGACCGGGCTCGAGGTCGCCTACCGTCCCGTCACCGACTACACCGCCGTCGTACGGGCCTTCGAGATCGGCGACATACACCTGGCCTGGATGGGCGGTCTGACCGGCGTGCAGGCACGCGAGCGCACCCCCGGCGCCGACGCCATCGCCCAGCGCGACATCGACCCCGACTTCCACAGCCTCTTCATCGCCAACCGCCGCTCCGGCCTGCGGCCGTTCACATCGCAGGACGGCCTGCGCGGCCTCGAAGGGCACACCTTCACCTTCGGCAGCGAGACATCCACCTCCGGCCGCCTCATGCCGCAGTACTTCATGCGGCAGGCCGGTCTCGAGCAGAGCGACCTGCGGGGGACGCCGGGCTTCTCCGGCTCGCACGACGCCACGATCGAGGCCGTCGCCAAGGGCAGCTTCGAAGCGGGTGCCGTCAACGAGCAGGTCTGGGACGCCACCGCCGAGGCGGACGACGTCGATCTGAGCAACGTGGAAGTGCTGTGGCGCACCCCCGGCTACCCGGACTACCACTGGCTGGCACGCCCCGACCTCGACAAGACCTTCGGCAGCGGCACACGCAAGAAGGTCCTCGACCTGCTCCTGGGGCTCGACCGGGACGACGCCGAGGACGCGAAGCTGCTGAAACTCTTCGGAGCCAAGTCCTTCGTACGGGCCGGGAATTCCGCCTACGGCCGGGTCGAGGACGCCGCCCGCGACCTCGGGCTCCTGCGGTGACCGACGCGTCGCCGGTGATCCGGCTCCGAGGTGCGGGCCGCACGTTCGGCGGCCACCGGGCGCTGCACGATGTCGACCTCACGATCCGTGCCGGTGAGCGCGTGGCAGTTCTCGGCACCAGCGGCGCCGGCAAGAGCACGCTCCTGGCCCTGCTCAACGGATCGCTGGAGCCGACCACGGGCAGCGTCGAGGTCTTCGGCGAGAACCCCGCGCTCCTCTCCGGCCCGCGGCGGCGGATGCTTCAGCGACGCATCGGCTCCGTGAGCCAGGATCTCGCCCTGATCGAGCAGGTCCGGGTGCTCCACAACGTCAACGCGGGAAGGCTCGGCCAGTGGAGCACCCCCCGCGCGCTGGCCTCGCTGGTCTGGCCGCGCTCGCTCGGCGTCGTACGGGACGCACTCGACCGTGTCGACCTGGGCTGGGCGCTCCACGAACGCACCGAACGTCTCTCCGGCGGCGAGCGGCAGCGGGTGGCGATCGCCCGGCTCCTGGTGCAGGCTCCTGAGCTGGTGGTCGCCGACGAACCCGTCTCCAGCCTCGACCCCGTACGTGCCGAAGGCGTCCTCGGCCTGCTCGGCACCTCGCCTGCCGTACGGACGCTCGTCGTCAGCCTCCACCAGCCGGAACTCGCCGGTGAGCACTGCACACGTGTGGTGGGTCTGCGCGAGGGCCGGATCGTGTTCGACCGCCCGGCCGCCGACGTCGGCGACACGGCCCTGCACGATCTCTACGCGCTCACATGACGCTCCAAATCGACGCTCTGCCACCAGCGCCGAGCGACGCGTCCTCGACGGGTCCGCCGGGGCGCAAGGCCGTGAGCGGCCGGGCGGTGATGCTGCGCCGGCTCGCCTGGCTGACAGCGGTAACCGGGCTGCTGGCCTGGGCGGTCCAGCGCGCGCTTCCCGCCGGGGGAGAGCTGGTCAACCGAGGCGGCCTGTCCCTGCTCGACGACCTCGCTGCCACCACGCTGCACCCCTCCCTCGAGGCCGGCTTCCTCACCGTGGTGCTCGAAGCGACGGCGACGACACTGGCCCTGGCCATGCTCGGCACAGCGGGAGCGCTGGTCGTGGGCCTGGCCGGCGGGCTGATCCTCAGCGATGCGGCGTGGGAGGCGTCGCCGCCGTGGCCGGTCCGTGCAATACGTCTTGCGCTGCGCGGCGTACTGGTGGCAGTGCGCTCGGTCCATGAGCTGGTGTGGGCGCTGTTCCTGGTCAGCGTGCTCGGCCTCGACCCCCTCGTCGCGGTCCTGGCTCTCGCGCTGCCCTTCGGCGCGCAGAGCGCCCAGGTCTTCGGAGAGACCTTCGACAGCGTGCCCGACGCGCCGTTGCGTGCCCTCCGCGCCGCAGGCGCCCGCCCTGGTCCCGCGCTGGCCTACGCCCTCATTCCGGCAACGGCATCACTGCTGCTGTCCTACTCCTTCTACCGCTTCGAATGCGCACTGCGATCCGCCGTCGTACTCGGCGTCGCCGGCGTCGGCGGCCTGGGGCTCGAACTCTCCGTGAGCCTCCAGTCCCGCAACTGGGGCGAGGTCTGGACACTGGTCGCGGCCCTGCTGCTGCTCGCGGCCGCGGTCGAACTGTGGAGCACCCGCGTCCGATCCGACGGCGCAGTGGTGACCTGCGCCGACTGGTCGGTGGGACGGAAACGCCCGCGCGACGAGGGCCGGCCGCCGCAGGGCCTGTCCCGTCCGACCCGCTGGTCCCTGATCCTGACAGCACCGGCGATGGTGGCCGCGTGGTGGTGGGTCGGCCTCTCACCGGCCGGGCTTGCCTCCGCGCGCACCCAAGACCTCGGCGCACGCCTGCTCCTGGACCTCTGGCCGCCCGAACTTCCCGAAGGCGGTTGGCCGGTCCTGACCGGCGCCACCCTCGATACGCTGGCCATGGCAGTGCTCGCCATGACAGTGGCCGTACTGATCACTCTTACCGTGGGGCCCTGGGCCGCCGGCCCGCGCTCCGAACGGAACGGTCCGGCGGCCTGGAGCCGGAGAGCCGTGTGGTGGGTGACCCGGCTGTTGCTCCTGGTGCTGCGATCGATCCCCCCGACGGTATGGGCCGTCGTCGCCCTCCTCGGGCTCTTCCCCGGCGTACTGCCCGGGGCCCTGGCCCTGGGGCTCTACACCGGAGGCATCCTCGGCCGGCTGGTCGCCGAAGCCTGGGAGACCATCGACCTGGGCCCCCGGAACTCCCTGCGCGCCACCGGCACGTCACGCGTCGTCTCCGCCGTTGCGGCCATGACCGCGCCGTCCGCCAACCATCTGACCACCTACACGCTCTACCGGTTCGAGATCTGCGTGCGGGACACCGCCATCGTCGGTGCCGTCGGAGCCGCGGGCCTGGGCCGACTGCTCACCGACCGTCTCGCAGCCTTCGACTACCCCGTGGTCACCGGCGTTCTGCTGGCCTCGCTGCTGGTCAGCCTCGCCGTCGAGATGCTCGGGCGGCGGGTGCGGCGCACGCTGCGGGCCTGAATCCGCGCCGCGACGACCTCAGCCCCTCCGACGTGCACGGGGTGCGCTCCGCGGCGCCGTCCCGTCCGATGATGACGGCCTCCTCTGCCGTGCCGTTCAGGGGGACTTCTCGGCGATCAGCAGGGCGTAGCCGAGGGTGCCGTCGGCGACGGCAGTGCGGGCGGCGGCAAGGACGGCCGGTGCCGCGTCCAGGTCGACGCCCGCGGCGGTGAGCTTGGCCGAGGCGGTCATCCGCAGCAGGTTCAGCCTCGCCTCGATCTGGTCGATCATGCGGGTCATCGCCTGGTTGTGGCGCTCGGTGCGCACCGTACGCAGTCCTGCGGCGGCCAGGATCCGTGAGTATTCGGACAGCGGGCGGGCGTCGGAGATGCAGGCGATTCGCGCGGCAAGACCGGTCAGTTCCGGCGCGAGCCGGTCGGGGACGGCCGTGACGTCAGTGATTCCGACCCGGCCGCCGGGGACCAGGACGCGGGCGAACTCGGCGGCGGCCCGGGCCTTGTCGGGAAAGGTGCACAGGGCGCACTCGCACACCACTGCCTCGAAGATCCCGTCCGGATGGGGCAGGCCCTCGGCGTCACCCGTGATGAAGGCGGCGCGGTCGCCGAGTCCCGCGGTGGAGGCGGCGCCCTGGGCGAAGGCGGTGTTGGCCGGGGAGTAGTCCACGCCGTCCACCCGCACGTCGTAGGTGTCGGCGAGGAGCAGAGCCGTGGTGCCGCGGCCCGAGGCCACGTCGAGTACGCGGCCCGACTCCGTGAGCCGAAGGCCCTCGGCAAGGCGCCGGGTGAGGGCGGTGCCGCCAGGATGGTAGGAGTCGCCGAGCAGCAGGGCGACCACGTCGGAGGAGTATGCGGCCGCGCAGCAGTCCTTGAGCCCGTCGCCGGACACGGCGGAAGGGCCGGGTCGCTGGTCGGTCATCCCGGGCCCTCCTCGCCGGCGGTCGCGGATGTGTGAAGGGCGGTCTTGGAACCGTAGGGGGTGTCGGTGAGCTGTGCTGCCAGCGGCAGAGCGTTGGGCGCCACGTCGGCGACGGGGACACCGGACATCTGTGCGCGGATCTTCTCGCGGTAGCCGGCGGAGTTGTACGCGCAGAAGGGGATGAGCCGGCCGTCCGGGGTGATCTCCTCGACGCAGCACTTCATCAGCTGCTTGACGTTGAGGGTGTAGGGGTCCTGGAAGTCCTGCACGACGATCATGAAGGCCTTCTCGCGCAGGTCCTTCACCGCCGCGGGCAGGTCGATGCCGCAGTTGTCTGCGCAGTCCAGGGCTTCGGCGGTGGCTCGCAGCTTCTCCTCGGTCGTCTCGGTGCCCATGAACGCCGAGGCGGACCACAGCTTTTCCAGCGCTTCGCGGATGCCCGCCTCGGGCATGACCCGGTTGGTGACGTAGTCGAGGTGCTCCTCCACGTTCAGCAGACGCGGGATCGGGACGACGGTGCGGTCCCCGGGCGGGCCGTCCACCAGCAGGTAGGTGACGGAGCGGCAGGTCGGAAAGCAGCAGGGTACGGGGAAGAAGTCACCCTTCTGGAACCACTGCGGCAGCTGGGCATTGATCAGCTTGATCACGTCGGGGTTGGTGAGCCGGTTCAGCGGATCGAAGGGCACATGCCGCCCGGAGTGAGTGACCGGCTGGAAGGCCACTGAACGCACTGCCGGGTGGTCGATGCCGAATTCGATGATCGCGCCGAGCTCGTGTTCGTTCAGATCGCGCTCGACGGCGGCGACCAGGGAGACGGTCAGGCCGTTGTCCGCGCAGTTGTCCAGGGCCCGCTGTTTGAAGGTACGCAGGTCCCGGCCGCGGATCTCCAAGTGGGTGCGTTCATCGAAGCCGTCGAACTGGAGGTAGATGTTCAGCGACTTGCCGGGGACCTGGTTCCGCCGGCCGAGTTCGGCGACGAACCGCTGGTCCGTGGCGAGGCGGATGCCGTTGGTGTTGAGGGTGACATTCTTGATCGGGCGGCTCTGAGCGAGGTCGATGAAGTCGAGGATGTTCTTGTGGATGGTCGGCTCGCCACCGGAGAACATCACCACCTCGGCCTCGCCCTCGGACTCCACGAACACATCCAGCATCCGTTCGCATTGCTCATGCGTGATGGCGTAGCCGCCCCCGGCGCCTTCGGCCTTAGAGGACCCCCCTGCGTGGTGGCCGGAGTCGGCGAAGCAGATCGGACAGTCGAGGTTGCAGCCGGTGTTGACCTCGACGATCCCCAGACAGGCGTGCTGCTTGTGCTCCGGGCACAGTCCGCAGTCGCTCGGGCAGCCCTCCCGCACCTCGGTCTGGAAGGCGAGGGGAATCGTGCCGGGCTTGTTGAACCGGGCCGAGGAGAGGTATTCCTCGGCGTCCCCGTAGACCAGGGCCTCGAACCCGCCGTGCTCACGGCAGCGTTTACGCAGGTAGACCTTGTCGTCACGGATGTTGACCTGCGCGTCTACGGGCGTCTTGCACAGCGGGCAGATCGACTTGGTGAACTCGAGGAACACCTCGTCGCGGTCTGCCTTGTGCCGTGCCGCGGTCGGCCGGGGTCGTCGGGGCGTCTCAGGCATGCGCGGCCTTCCTGGTCGTCAGGGCGGGAGCAGCGGGGCACCGGCGGGCGGCCGGCTCGGGGAGGGTCGGGCCGGAGGCGCGCGACCGCGTCGGTGACACCCGCACCGGCGTGACCGCCCTCGGTCGCGGACGGGCCGGCAGCCGGAGCCCGCTGACCGTTTCGCCCGCGACCAGCGCCACAGCGAGACGGGCAGCACCCACGTCGGCGACCGGCCCGTACGCCGTCACGATCGCGGGCATCGGCTTGAGGGAAGCCGGCTGCGCAGCCGCCGTGGCGGCAGACGGCGCACCGAACACGAACCGCACCACGAACCGCACCACGAACCGCAGCGTTCATGCCCGCACGCTAGGCCCGCGAGAGGGGCGGGAACTGCAAACGCGCTGACCGATGAGCCCTCCGTGCGGGCCGAGGTCAGCTCAGCGAGTCGAGCGCGGCGAGGATGTCGGCCGGTTCGGCGCGCTTGGTGTAGTCGGTGTCGACGAAGGCCCATTGGATGGTGCCGGACCGGTCGATGACGTAGGTGGCGGGCAACGGCAGAGTGCGTGCGTGGCCCCCGTTCACCCGCTTCAGGTCGAAGCCGAGTTTGTCGTAGACCCCGGCCAGGTCGCCCGGCAGGTCGTAGGCGAGTCCGTACTGCCTGGCGGTGTCGGAGCCGATGTCGCTGAGGACGTCGAAGACCAACTCGTGCTTCTCCGTCAGGGACAGGGATTCGTCGGGGATCTGCGGGGAGACGGCCACCAGCCGGGCCCCGCGCGCAGCGATGGCGTCGTGGTGCTGCTGCAGGGAGCGCAGGGCGATGTTGCAGTACGGGCACCATGCGCCGCGATAGAAGGCCAGTACCACCGGCCCTTCGGCAAGCAGGCCGTCCAGCGTGACGGTCCGTCCGGTGGCGCACGGCAGGCCGAAGCCGGGTGCCCGGGCACCCACGGACAGCGCGCGTCGGGCCTGGCCGGACTCGGACAGGTCCCGTCCGGCGCGGTTCATGATCTCCCGGATGCCGGCAGGGATCTGTTCCTGCCGGGCGTCGTAGAAGGCGCGCAGCTCGGCACTGAGGCTCATCGGGGGACTCCTCACGGACCCGGGTGAAATCTTGAAACGACCGTTTCAAGATAGCTCCTCGACCGGACTCCGTCACCATGCGGGAGCGGTATCTTGGAACTCTCATTTCAAGATGACGGGGTGGCCATGCCGGACATCAAGCACTTCGATCCGGACGCGGCCCTGGACACGGTGGTCCGCCTCTTCTGGCGCCAGGGCGTGGCCGCAACCGGCATCCAGGACATCGTGAACGCGACCGGACTCAACCGCTCCAGCCTGTACGCCACGTTCGGCGGCAAGACGGAGCTCTACCGCACCGCTCTGGAGCGCTATGCCGAGAGCCGCACACGGCCGGTCCTCGAGCGCCTCACGGAGGACCGGCGAGGACTGCCCGCCGTCGCCGAGTTCTTCACCGGGCTGATCAATACGCGCTGCTCGGGCGAGTACGCCGGATGGGGCTGCATGGTCTCCAACGCACACGTGGGCGCCGAGAACGGCGACGCTCAGGTGCGGGCCCTCCTCGACCGGCAGCACGACCGCCTGCGAGACGCACTGCACGGGGCCCTCCTCGCCGCACAGGAGCGCGGTCAACTGGCCCCGGGCAGCGATCCCGCCGCCGCGGCCGATGTGCTGGCGCTGCTCGCACACGGAGTGAACCTGCGATCCCGCGCCGGGGCGGATGCACGCCGGCTCAGGAGCACAGTGAACTCAGCACTCGACGCGCTCGGCGGACCAGCGATGTGATCGGGGTGAGCCGGTCACACCGTCACACGGGCCTCAACTCCCGGCCCGGCGCTCCGCCTCCTCCTTGACCGAAGCGAGCGAGGCGGCGACCGTGGCCTCCCAGCGGGCGGCAACCGCAGCTCCCCACCACTGTCCGAGCCGCCACAGGTCGGTGCCCATCTGCCCGTCGTACACCAGCCGTGTCCCCGATGCGTGCCCGCTCAGCACGAAGGACTCGGTCACCTGCGGAACCGGGCCCCGCACCAGCCGGAAGTCGATGCGCTCAGGCGGGGAGAATCGCACCGTCTCCACCGTGATCGCCCTCAGCCTTCCGCCCGCAACGGGCGTGAAGTGCTCGGCCAGCACCAGGTCGCTGCCCCGCTCCAGCACGTGCAGCTTCTCGCGCATGGCCCGCGGAGTGCGGCCCAGGTACGGCTGTGCCACCACGTCGAAGACGACCTCCCGGGGCGCCGCGATGTCCACGGTCTGCGGGCCCAACGGCCGGGTGCGCCTGCCCGTGCCCACGTCGACGGGCACCGCCCCTGTCACCAGTCCCAGGTAGGCACCGCCCAGGACACCACCGATGCCGACGGTCCACGCGGCGATCCGTGCCGCCGTGCGCCGGTCATCGGCCGGCCTCCGGTACGGCTTCCACGGTGACGCCGTCCGAGAACGCGACATGGCTTTGATCTCCCTGGCGAATACTGGCGGACACTGGCGAACAGATGTGGATGCGGGCAGCCCAAGGCGGCCTCCGTGAACTGCTGCCCGTCGACGGTCCCCCCGTAACAGCGGGCGCATTCCTTCGACCCCGCCGCCCCTGGTGCGCACCTCTTCGGAGAGTCAAGGCCCTCGGGTTCACCGGCTGCCTCAACCTCCTGCACAAGTACGTCAACCAGGGCCGCGCGGACGCCGACCGCAGTCACATCTCCCCGCGCCGGCTCGCCCGGAAGGCCCCCCGGAGTGGTGTGTACCGGGGACAGGCCCTTCAGCAGGTGGGGGAACACGGCGCCTTGCGGTGCACGGTCAGTTGCGCCACGGCTGGTCGTTCGGCCGCAGGGCCCAGAGCCTGTCGGAGGAGGGGTAGGAGGTGTCGAGGTAGAGGGTGTTCCAGCTGCCGTTCCCGTACGCGTCGATCGTCAGCGCGAGCTTGCTGTTGACGGCGGGGCGCCAGATCCACCAGCCCGTATTCGTGCCGCCGACCGTCTCGGGTTGGAGGTTCCACCGCTGCAGGTCCGAGCCGTTGCAGGTCTTCACCACGACGCGCATTCCGCGCGTGGGCGACGCGCTCTGCGGTTGCAGGCACTTGTTCGCTGCCACGTTCTTGAGAACCCGGTTGTATGTGCCGTCAGACAGTCGCCCGCTGACGAGCTGTGATGTCCACTCCTCCGTGCTGTATTTCCATCCCGGGTTTCGCAGGCTGTTGGCGAAGGCCCCCTCAGCCGCAGTGTTGTTGTCCACCAGGGCGAGGCGCGAGCCGTCCTTCTTGTTGATGAGGTCCCGGGAGCCGGGCTCGGCGGCTGCCGGCGTCGCGCCGGCGGCAACGAGGCCGGACAGGGCCAGAACGGCGGACGAGGCGGCGATGGCGGTACTGCGTAGCGTGGGCATGGAGGTGCCTTCCCTTCTCAACCAAGTGGTCCGGCACGATCCTGAATGCCACATGTGGCCTCTCGGAGCGTTCTCAGGGGGAGACCATCCGATGGTGTCAGGCCGACTGCCGGGGAGGCATGCGGCCTGGTCGGGCTGGGTAGGCCGGCGGCGTGCATTTTCGGTAACTTCCCGCATCCAAGAAGGAAGAGACTGATGCAGGGGTAGGCGATGTCACCAGACCCTGCATCAGTCCCCAGCAATGACGAAGAGCCGCACTCAGTGGGACTGAGTCCGGCTCTTCGTGTGTGGCGTCCTTGCAGGTCAGCGGCAGATTCACGCTGGTTGCTGCGAAGTACCCCCGGCAGGATTCGAACCTGCGCACACGGCTCCGGAGGCCGGGGAAGCTGGCTGGCGCGTAGGTCGTTGACCTGCGGTTCCTGGCCTGGTGACGTGGATGATGTCAAGATCATTACGCCATTACTACGTGGGCGGTCTGTCAGCCGCCTCCTCCGGCAAGTAGCGTCGACTGCATGGTCTCAGGCGAAGGCGAGTCCCAGAACGGGGCAGGGGAGTTCACCGCGGAGAGCGCGGAGGGCGTTCTCCGCGAAGCCTGTGCGGCGGCCCAACTCGATGCCTCGGGGGCGGAGCTGCTGCGCCTCGGCTCCAACGCCGTCTATCGCCTCGCCCACGCTCCCGTGGTCGTACGCATCGCCCGCGACCCGGCCAGCATGGAGAGCATGACGCACGCCGTGCGGGTCGCGCGCTGGCTGGAAGGTGAGGGCTTCCCGGCTACACGCATCGTCTCCGGGGTCGAGCAGCCGGCGCTCATCGGCGACCGTGTGGTGACGTACTGGGAGAACGCTCAGGACACGCTGGAGTACGCGAGTCTGGACGAACTCGGGGACCTGCTCCGCTGGTTGCACTGGCTGGAGGAACCGGAGGATCTGCGCCTCCCGTACTTCGATCCCTTCGCAAAGGTCTGGCATAGCCTCGGCCTCCTGGACGCTGTTGGCGACGATGACCGGACCTTCTTGGAGGAGCGGGCCGAGAAGCTGCGCAAGGACTACGATGAGCTGGACTTCGTGCTCCCCTTCGGGATGATCCACGGAGACGCCAACGTCGGTAACGCGCTACGGGGCCAGGACGGGCGCGCGCTCCTCATCGACTTGGACGGCGCCTGTCTCGCGCAACGTGAATGGGACCTGATCCTCACTGCGCTCTACTACGACCGCTTCGGTTGGCACACTCGGAGCGAGTACGAGTCCTTCGTGCATCACTACGGCTTCGACATCATGAACTGGCCTGGCTATCCGGTTCTGGCCGACCTCCGCGAACTCATGATGACGCTCTGGCTCGGCCAGCAGGTGCACACAAATGAGCGTGCAGCAGAGGAGTTCCCGCGCCGCGTGCACGACATCCGCACGGGAGGAAGTCGACGAGGCTGGCAGCCGTACTGAGAGCTGGTCTCAGTACGGGAGCTTCACTTCGCTGGCCTCCTGCCACAGACGGTGTTCCGCGGCCTGTTCGTGGAAGTCCCGGGCGGGCGCAGCATTGCCCAACTGCTGCAAATTTGCGCGGAACTCGGCAAGGTAGCCGGCGCAACGCTTGGACTT
Organism: Streptomyces sp. WMMB 322; assembly: GCF_900090145.1. GTDB lineage: Bacteria > Actinomycetota > Actinomycetes > Streptomycetales > Streptomycetaceae > Streptomyces. The sequence goes on along the minus strand of NZ_FMHI01000006.1, from coordinate 31,923 downwards.
GAGCTGAGTCCCCATGTCGAGCGCGTCCAGCGCGATGATGCACGCCTCTTCGGCGTCGCCAGCCGCAAGGTGAGCATCCGCTAGAACCATCGTGGCAAAGAAGTCGCTTCGTACGTGACTACCGCTCATGGCGTTCTCGGCTTGGCTGACTGCCTTCTGAGCCTTCCCGATGTCTCGGAAACAGTGGGCCGCTTCTGCCGCGAGCTCGGCCTGGTCGAAGTAGGTGATCCACTCCGGTTCGTTGTCGTTGTTCACGCTCTCCAGCAGCCTCGCCGCTTCGGCCAGAGCCGTTTCACACCCGCGCGCATCGCCTGAGCGGGCCAGGGCGCGGGCTTCCATGGCGTAGAACTGAGCCATCAGCGTCGGCGTTGCCACTCCAGCGATGCCCATGCGGGCTGCACGCGCGAGCGTTGCAGCCTCCGTGAAGTTGCCGATGAAGGTGGCCTGGTGACTCATCGCCGAGAGGATGCTCCCGGCCAGTCGACGGTCGTCCCCGTCCTGCGCGAGTCTGAGCGCTTGGAGAAAGTACCGCTGTGCCAATCCGTGGTGGCAGGTGTCGTACGACATCCAAGCGGCCAGCAGCGTCGACTCAGCGACGGTGGAGAACAGCGCGCGGCCAACGGCTTCCGTGTACTTGCCGGTGAGGAGCGGGGCCACATCACGGCTGAGGTACTGGATGACTGCCTGCCGACCGTGATCCCCACCAAATCGGTCATCCATCTCAGAGAACATGTCGCTGGTGGACTTGACCGCGTCCACGTCGGCGAGACCGACTTGCAGAGTCCCTTTCGGGGGCGAGACCGGAAACGACGGCTCGGGTGCCACAAGCCATCGGAGAGAAGCTTCGCTCCAAGCCGGCTGCGACGCTTCCGACAGGAGCAGCGGCTCGTAACCGTGCAAATCAGCACGCCAGAGCTGGTCGACCGACCGGAACGCTTCCTCCGGGTTTGGGGGATAGCGAACGTCCAACAACTGGATGTCTTGGGCGAGTAGGTGTCCAAGCCCCAACTCGACCGGCGACTTCCCCAGCGCCTCGCATACCAGAGGCCCGTAGAAGTCATCCGGGACGCTGTGCCCGTTCTCCCAGCTCGCGATTCGTCGCTTCACGCTCGCGTCACCGGGTAGCTGGTCACCTTTGCGCGCGGCAGCTCGTCGCATCTCTGCGATAAGGCGGCCTTGCCCCCAGCCCAATTGCTTTCGGGCGGCGCGAAGTTCGTTTACTGCAGAGCTGGCGACCTGGTCCTGATCCGTCACGATCGCCTTTCCCGTTCCACCTGTAATGGCCCTTCCGTCTGACCGTAAGGACCCCACGCTTCCGTGTCTTCCCCTTGCTCATAACCGGCCACTCAGCCCGGAAGTGACGTGAGGAGACGTGCTGCTGCGGGGCGTGTCACCCCACGTCACCTCTCGTCATCTCCCCAGTTCACAGGCGTTGCCCGGAAGGTGGTCATACGGCGGCCAACCGGTGGTCGTCGCCAACTGAGGTGAGACGACGTGCAGATGATGAGCAAGCGTGGCATCCAATGGCTCTCCGCCTCCGCGGACGATCCGGAGGCATGCCGGGAGCACTGGGCCGCTGATCCGAGGGCACCGTACCCGCTGTCGGCTGGCCGCTACTTCGACGTGGTTTCTGTCGCTCAGCGAGTGGGACTAGAGACCTTCGAGCAGTTGACGCGCCACAACATGCCCATGGGTCCCGTAATGATGGACCGCTCAGCGCGGCGAACCGGCTTCTTCCTGCCGTCCGGTCAGCGGGCGCGCTTCACCCGCATGGTGCTGAACGAGACGACCGATGCTCTCTCTTATCGGTACCTGGACGAAGGCTCAGTGATTGTCGCCCCTGGACCAATGCCGCTGAGCGCCGACCGATACGCCTGGCTTCGTGCTCCGACACGGCGTCCCGAGGCCACGCCTGCGCGGGTTGCGGCACTCGCTGCGATGCTCGTGGCAACTTCCGCTCTGATCGACCGCGCCGAGCAGTACGAGCGCGAACGCGTAGATCTTGAAGCGACACTCTGCGAACCGCAAGGCCGACTGGACGCCCTGTCGCCGGAGGTAGCTCATGAATGCTGAGCGGGGCTTCCCGAAGGACCCGAGTTGGTCACCGTTGGACAGCAGCGAGTGGTACGCCGCGCGTCATGCGATGGCGGCACTGCGCGACGTTCTCATTGCAGCCGGCATGGAACGCGACTTCCCCTACCTGCGCGCCGACTTGAACGCTTTCGGTCATGGAATGATCGAGCTTGGCCGCATCGCGCCCCAGACCGCGGAACGTCTCGCGGAGCTGCTTCGGCTGGCCCTGGAGTGTCCGAGCGACGTGCACACCACTGAGGGGCCATAGGAACGATGCGAGCGGTGAACGAGGTGAGCGAAATGACAGGCCGTCGAGACGTATGCGCCCCAAGCGCCGAGGACCTGCAATCGGGCGTGCCCTACGTACGCGGCTGGATGGAAGGCCGTCGCGGGGCCGACGCCTTGGCCGAGGCTCTTCGAGCTCTGGGCCTGGAAACCGATCTGCCGAACCTACGAGCAGACGTCAATGTGCGCGGCGACAGAATCGTCTGCCTCGGTGAAGTTCGCCCGGCAGCAGCGGAATTGCTGACCCGCGCCCTGACGGCCGGCCTGTCCATCGAAATGGCTCGTAACGTCGCCCGTCCGCCGAGCAGTTTCCCGCCCGACGCTCCCGCGAGTGACCGCCCCGAAAACCGCCCCCTACGCTCGGCCCGGCCGTTCTTGCCAACGACCGGTGTACGGGGGCCTCTTCATGTCTGCGGCATGCTGTGCCTTGATGTCACTCGCCCTGGCGAACATGGCGACAAGTGCCGACGAGAACCCGCCACATACGATCTGCGATTGACGCTGCTGCGTCGTGGGGGTCTGCCGTTCGTCGAGACCGGCGCCCCAGCGCCGCAGCTCGAACGACGGCAGACCCCGGGGCTAGTAGTCCAGCAGCGGTTCACTATCTGACCAGGCCAGGTAACGAACCGCTGCTGGAGTACTAGCGGTGGGGGCGGCGGAGCTATTGGGTTGTCAGGCCGTCACCTCGTCGATAGCAGCAAGGATCAGCTCCGGCACGGTGGCGAGAGCACTGTCCAGGAGGTATTCGATCGCTACAGAGTCTTTGCTCCGATTCACATCAATTTGCATCGTCCACTGCCCCGGTTGATAGCGAGCGAGCATCGAAAGGGCGAAGAGTACCGCCCACCAGGCCAGCAAGGGGTGAAGCTGACGGTCGTCACCGCCGAGTCTTGCGTGGATCGCCCGTTCGGAGTCCGTCAGGCTGCGCCCCTTCCATGGGGCAATTTCGTCAAACTTGCGTTCCGCGACGTCCTCGCCATGTCCAACATCCCAAATGAGCCGACAGCCGATGGTGCCTTGCCGCTCATTCCAGCTCTCTGGCCCGCTATCGGGGATGGCGCCAGTCGACCGGAAGCGGTAACCCTTCAACGCCGGATAGTCAGAAAGCCACGCACTCAGGGCCTGTTCGCGGTCCGTAGGGTCCTCGTGGTTTTGAAGATCGCCGGGCAAACCGGAGACCATGGCCTGCAGGGTGCTGGCGTCCACCTGGTAAGTCTCACGGTTGATTGCAAGCTGCGGATGGGTTGTCGACTGCAAGGGCCAGAGGCTGACTTCCAAGATCGCTGCCCATACGTCCGCCAGGCGTGCTTCGTCAGGCAGAGATCGCGATCCGAGTATCTCCGCGACCTGTGTGAACGACTCGGCTCCCGCTTTCCCTTTGTCCTTCACGATTACCGAGCCCACGTCTGACTGATCCAATTGAGTGGCAGATATGCCATGACCGTTCAGGCGACACTTGTCGTTGGGGACTGGGGCGCACGCCGCGATGGCTCTACCTGCCTGGCTCAGCCCGTAGAAGAGCACGAGAGGCCTAGAAGCTGGCCCCACTGTGGCAGCTGCGGTGAATAGTTGTTCCGACTGCTCCAGCGATGCGCTGAAAAGCCTGTGGCGCCAACTGCTACTACTCGCATCGCCGGGCGGGGCAGCACGAAGTTCCCGCAGCGCCCTCCATACTGCTGCTGTTGGGGGGTAAGTCTGGTCACGATACGTAGGGTACGGCCTGCGAACCATCTCCCCATCGTGCCAGCATGTCGGTGTGTGGTCTCAGGACTTCCTTGACGCTTTGTCGTCAGGAGATCCTTGACGATCCTTCTGGGTGCCCATGCCTTTGACGTAGAGCCGGGTGATCGGTCCGAGGTTCTTGCGGGGCCTGACCGCGAGTTCGTCCTCTCCGTGCAGGATCCGGTAGTGGGTGTCCTCGATAACGATGGTGACGATCTTTCCGGCATGCCGTGGTCCGAGCTTGATGAACTGGCCGTTGATCATGAAACGGCCGCTCGCATGCACCTTGCGCTGGGCCCGGATAGCACCGGCCGGCAGGGGCGGAGGCGGCAGCGGAGACGTGGCCGTCCGTGCCCCGTGAATCTGCCCAAGACGGTCGGCCGGAATAGGGCAGGGCCAGGTTCCCATCAGAGCGTTGTCGGCGATGGCGTGCATGAGGTGCCCGTCGAGTCGGAGGGCGATCGTGCGGCCTGCGAGGGCGAATCCGACCTGGTAGCGGCCGCCGGCCAGGCAGACGATCCCGTCGCGACGGACCTTGCGGTCGACCTCGACCGGTTCGCCGGCGGCGAGGACGGCCGTGCCACAGCGGGCCCGGGGCAGGGCCGCGGGTGCGGGCTCGGGACCGGCGGGACGGGCGCCGTAGCGCATGGTCAGGTAGGCGATGTCCTCTGGCCGCAGCCGGGACGGGACCGTGGTGACCAGGTGCCCGTTGAGGAGGAAGTGGACGCTGCGGTGGTTCGCCCAGACGGTCAGCGTTCTGCCGGCCAGGGCTTGGTGGATGCCGACTCGCTGCCTGCCCGTCACCAGGGTGATCTCGCCGCTGGGCGGCACCCGCACGTCGAATTCGACGGCGGTCCCCTGCGGTGGCAGAACCGGCGGCGGTTCGATGACCTCGATGGACAACTCCGGCTCAGCGACTGGCGGTTTGGGATGCTCGTCACCGGCGCGGACGGGAGCGTGGGGGCGGAAGAGACTGACCGGGGTGGCCATGTTCAGGGCCTGGTGCGGTCGGGAGTGGTTGTAGGCGTGTACCCAGCCGTCGATCGCTTCCTGTGCCGCGGATAGCGACTCGTACGGCACCACGTGATCGAGGAACACCTCGCGGAGAGTGCGATGAAAACGCTCGATCTTGCCTGTAGTGGTGGGCGAACGCGGCTTGGTCAGCCGCTGGTTGATGCCGTTCTCCCGGCAGATGCGCTCGAAGAGCACCTCCACCGGCTGGGGACGAGTGTGACGGCCAGTGAACTGCTTGCCGTTGTCCGTCAAGACCTCGAAGGGCACCCCGTAGCGGCGCATTGCGGCGGTGAAGGCCGAGCACACCGCTCGGGCGCTGGGCACGGCCACGACGGAGGCGATTACGACGAACCGGGAGTGGTCGTCGATGCCGGTGACCATCTTGCATTCCCGCCCGTCGGCCAGCGGCACCCCGCCGACCAGGTCCATCTGCCACAAATGCATGGGCGCCTCGCGCTGCCACCGGCGGTACTTGCGCGGGTGCTGCTGTTCCTCGGCGCGGACCAGGCCGTTGCGGGACAGCACCCGGTGGACCGTGGCCCGCGACGGCGCCGACTCCAGCCCGCGGCCGGCCAGCTCGTGGGAGATCCGGCGGGCACCCCACCGAGGATGCCGCCGGCGCAGTTCGCAGATCTCGGCTTCCACCTCGGCGGACAGGCGGGTGGGGCTGTTTCGCGGGCGCCGGGAGCGGTCCATCAGGCCCGGAATGCCCTCCTGCTCGAACCGACGCCGCCAGTCGTGCAGGGTCTGACGCGAGGTCCCATAGCGGGCCGCGACTTCACCGATTGGAGACCCGCCGAGCACCTCGCGGACGGCCCTGTAGCGGTACTCGGCCAACTGCTGTACATCCACGACCACCGACCGAAGCACCCCAGCCTCATCGGGGGACGGGACATCGCGGAAGTTCAGGCGAACGTGTCAACCATGTCCAGAGCACGAACGGTCAAGCATCTCCTGAGACCTCACACCGACAATTGACCGTGCCGGACTCCGTGCCGGACTCCGGTAATCCCTGAACGGCACCCTGGAAGGAACACCGGACCGGGGTTCTTTCCGTAGCGGGAACCACGGCGCCCGATGGGTTGCCGAGCGTGCGCAGGCGGGGGTCGGCAACTGTGGATGTGGCACGTCATCGCAGAATGAATTCCCCTGACCAGGCTCGGGGGAAGATACATTCAGCATCGTTCTCACAGTGATTCGCCAGGAAGGCCTGTTGTGCGTGTGGTCCCATTCGGCGTCGGTGACCCGATGCATACTTGCGGAAACCCGAATAACGCGTCATCCATGTGAGAAGAGCGTCTTGTCCAGAGCGCTGCCAAGAGAAGTGATCAGATCAAACTCCGGGTTCGGTCGCGGGAGTCGGAACAACAGAGGAGGCGGCACCACTGTCTGGTGCGTTGCTTCTCCCGCTCGTCGGCCAGGGTCGCTTGCGATGACGAGTCCATGATGGCCGCACCGCACCCGCATGGGCACTCGCCCGGCGATGGACCTACCGAACCCGGGCCAAGGCACCTGGGCAAGGTCATCGCGGCGGTCGTGATCCCGTTCATCGTGGCGGTCGCGGTCGGGATTCTCGTGCTTTGGCCTGACGGGGTGCCGGATCGCAAGCGCAGCGGGGTCGGGTTCGATCAGCAGACCGAGAGCGGCAGCGTCGTAAGGGTCGACACCAGGAACTGCGCGCAGCCGGATTCCGGCTCACCGCTCCCGGAGTCCAGCGGCTCGAGTGGGCTGGGCCGAGGGGAGACGGACCGACGTCGCGATACCTGCAGGACGGCCATCGTCGAGGTCACGTCGGGCCCTCACAAGGGACGGAGGTTCATCGAGGACGTGCAGGCCGATGGGCCTCGCCAACTTCAGAGCGGCCAGGATGTCGTGGTCGCATATGAGCCCAGTGCGCCGCGTGAGGCGCAGTTCCGGGTCGCCGACATTGACCGCAGCCTGCCGATGACCCTGCTGGCAGGGATTTTCGCCCTGGTCGTCGTGGCCGTCGGTCGGCTGCGCGGGCTGCTGGCCCTGGCCACTCTCGCCGTCAGTTTCGCAGTTCTCTCCTTCTTCATTCTCCCGGCCATCTTGCACGGTTCGAATCCGCTGGCAGTCGCGGTGGTGGGCAGCAGCGCCATCATGCTGGTCGCGCTCTACGGGTGCCACGGCATCACCGCGCGCACTTCGGTCGCCGTGCTCGGCACGCTCGTGTCGCTGCTGCTCATCGGGGTGTTGGGCTCGCAGTTCATCGACTGGGCCGTGCTGAGCGGCAATACCTCGGAGGAGACCGGACTCATCCACGATCTCTTCCCGGGGATCGACATGCGCGGTCTGTTGCTGGCCGGTGTCGTGATCGGCGCAATCGGTGTCCTGGACGACGTGACGGTCACGCAGACCTCGGCCGTGTGGGAGTTGCGACAGGCAAACACCGCCATGTCGGCCAGGCAGCTCTACAAGGCAGCGATGAGGATCGGCAGGGACCACATCGTCTCGGTGGTCAACACGTTGGTGCTCGCCTACGCAGGTGCAGCGCTGCCCCTACTGCTTCTCTTCTCCGTCGCGCGAAGCAGCCTGGGAAGAGTCGCCAACAGCGAGATCGTGGCTGAGGAGATCCTGCGGACGCTTGTGGGGAGCATCGGTCTGGTCGCGTCAGTGCCCATCACGACACTCCTGGCCGCCCTGGTCGTTTCCGCGCACCGGCCCCTCATGGGTGGCAAAGGCCCGTCGACGGCGCCCAACTCCCCGTCATCGACGCCCTGAACCTTGCGCATGGGGCGCTGACTCGGAGCCTCTGGTTCGCCACCAAGACCGCTGCTGGGTTGGTGGTGCCCAGGGTTCGCGTTCCGTGGACCGCTTGATCCCGCCTGGTTCCGGGGAGTGTCTGTCAGTCAATAATTGGCAACGATTTTCATATTGGACGCCACGAAGATGGTCTTGACATCCGTTTCCATCTAGCCTCGCTGCTGAGGCCGAGGCAAGGTCCCGCGCTCGGCGTACCTGCCATCTTGTTGCGGAGGAAAACCATGCGTACGTCCTGGTCCCGGCATCCAGCGCTGATAGCCGTCGCGTCCCTGGCCGTTCTGACCGGCTGCAGCAGCTCGTCCGATTCCGGAAGCGACTCCGGCACCTCGCAGGACGCTGCTTCCTCATCTGCCGTACCGGTGGTGGCCTCCACGAACGTCTACGGCGACATCGCCAAGGAGATAGGTGCGGGGAGGGTGAAGGTCACTTCGATCGTCAGTGACCCCAGCCAGGACCCGCACTCCTACGAAGCCAACACCCGGAATCAGCTGGCACTGTCCAAAGCGAAGGTCGTCATCGAAAACGGCGGCGGGTACGACGACTTCGTCGACCGGATGCTGAAGGGCGGGAACAACGCGTCCCCTGAGGTGATCAACGCGGTGAAGACCTCCGGCAGGACCGCTCCGGAGGGCGAGGAGCTCAACGAGCATGTCTGGTACGACTTCCCCTCCGTCGCCAAGCTCGCCGACCGCATAGCCGCCGGCCTGGCCAAGGCCGACCCTGACCACGCCTCCACCTTCACCAAGAACGCGAAGGCCTTCAAAGCGAAGCTGAAGCCGCTGGAAGCCAAGGAACGGCAGATCAAGAGCGACCACGAGGGTGAGGCTGTGGCCATCACCGAGCCCGTGCCGCTGTACCTCACCGAGGCGAGCGGACTGGAGAACAAGACCCCCGAAGCCTTCAGCGAGGCCATCGAGGAGGGCGACGACGTCTCGCCGAAGACTCTGCAGTCCACGTTGGCGCTGTTCAGCGGCAAGAAGGTCAAGGCCCTCGTCTACAACGAGCAGACCACCGGCCCGCAGACCAAGAAGGTCGAGGGGGCAGCCAAGAAGGCCGGGATTCCTGTCGTCTCCGTGACCGAGACCCTCCCGGAGGGCAAGGGCTACATCGCCTGGATGACCGCGAACGTCGACGCGCTCGCGAGCGCGCTGGACCAGTGAGGCAGCGGACTTCGATGCCAATACCCCGCCCACGACAGGGCAGGACGGAGGGACGCGGCGCGGATGCCGCGGCCGACGACCCCGTGATCAGCCTCCGCGACGCTGCTCTGTCCTACGGCGAGCGCGTCTTGTGGCAGGGCCTGGATCTCGACGTGCGGCCGGGGGAGTTCCTGGCCGTGCTCGGACCCAACGGCTCGGGGAAGACCAGCTTCATCCGCGCCGTGCTGGGCCAGCAGCAGCTGTCCGCCGGGAAGCTGGCGGTGCTCGGCCGTCGGCCTCACAGGGGCAGCCGGCACATCGGCTACATCCCGCAGCAGGCCTCACTGCCCGCACACGCCACCCTCCGATCCAGGGATCTGATCCGGCTCGGCATCGACGGACATCTCTTCGGACCGCGGCTGCGCGGCGGCACGGTCCGCCACCGGGTGGACGACGCCCTCGAGTCGGTCGGGGCCGCCGCGTACGCGGACGTCCCCGTCGGCCTTCTGTCCGGTGGGGAGCGGCAACGCGTACGCGTCGGCCAGGCTCTGGCAACCGATCCGCGGATCTTGCTGTGCGACGAGCCGCTGCTCTCCCTCGATCTGCATCACCAGCGGGCCGTTACCGGGCTCGTCGATGGCAGGCGCCGGTCACACGGCACAGCCGTGGTCTTCGTGACCCACGAGATCAACCCCGTGCTGGAACTGGCGGACCGGGTGCTGTACTTCGCCCGGGGTGGTTACCGGGCCGGCACACCGGAGGAGGTGCTGACCTCGGCCGCTCTTTCGCAGCTGTACGGCACCGAAGTCGACGTGATCCGCGTCCGGGACCGGGTCATGGTCGTCGGAGCCCCTGACGAGATGGCGGATTCGTCGCATCACCCCGAACTGCCGGACGGAGCACGGTCTTGATCATTGCTGACGGCGTCTGGCAGCAGATCTTCAACTTCGACGACTACGGGGAACTGCTCGTCCTGGTACGCAATTCGCTCATCGCCGGTGCCGCCCTGGGTCTGGTCGGTGGCCTTGTGGGTGTCTTCGTGATCAGGCGGGACCTGCCGTTCGCGGTGCACGGCATCAGCGAGCTGTCGTTCGCCGGCGCCTCAGCGGCACTGCTGCTGGGGGCCAACATCGTGGCAGGCTCGATCATCGGATCACTGATCGCGGCCGGAACGATCGGCCTGCTCGGCTCGCGTGCCCGCGACCGCAACTCCCTGATCGGCACTCTGATGCCCTTCGGCCTCGGTCTGGGCGTCCTCTTCCTCGCCCTCTACAAGGGCCGGGCGGCAAACAAGTTCGGCATCCTCACAGGACAGATCGTCGCCGTCGACACTCCGCAGATGTCATGGCTGCTCGGCACCTCCGCCCTGGTGCTCATCGCCCTGGCGGTCATATGGCGACCGCTGACGTTCGCCAGCGCCGACCCCGAGGTGGCCGAAGCCAGGGGAGTGCCGGTACGGGCGCTGTCGTTCGCCTTCATGGTCGTGCTGGGGCTCGCAGTCGCCCTGTCGGTGCAGATCGTGGGAGCGCTGCTGGTCCTCACTCTCGTCGTCACCCCCGCGGCTGCCGCGGCCCGGATCACAGCCTCACCTGTGCTGCTGCCCGTGTTGAGCGTGGTCTTCGCGATGGCCTCGATCGAGGGCGGCATCCTGCTCGCCCTCGGTGGCAGCATTCCGATCAGCCCGTACGTCACCACGGTCTCGTTCGTGATCTACGTCGTCTGCCGCTTGGCGGGCACCCGCCGGACCAGGAAGTTCGGGGGCAGAAGAGGAGGCAGAAGAAGGGTCCTGGAACTCGGCTGACGTGATGCGCACCGGGCGTCAAGGGCCTGTTGCCGCCTTGCGGCTCACTTGGGCCTTCTCCTCTTCCCGCCCCGGTGGCTGACAACTGCCGGCTTCATCGCTTCCCTCGGTGCGGCGGCGCCTGCGGGGACGCCTTCCGCCGGGGCCCTGTGCCGGTCCGAGGAGACGACGAGTGCGGCCAGCAGCGTCGTCACCGGCACCGAGGCCACCAGCCCGATCGAGCCGACGAGGGTGCGGACGATCTCCTCCGCGACGACCTCGCTGGTGGCCACCGCGGTCACGCCGCTGCGCGCGATGGAGAACAGCAGCATCAGCGGCAGCGCGGCGCCCGCGTAGGCCAGCACGAGGGTGTTGACCACCGAGGCGATGTGATCCCGCCCGATGCGCATCGCCGAGCCGTACAACTTCCGCCACCCGGCGCCCGGATCGGCCTCCTTCAGCTCCCACACCGCCGAGGTCTGCGTGACCGTCACGTCGTCGAGCACGCCGAGCGAGCCGATCAGCACACCCGCCAGCAGCAGGCCCTGGATGCCGATGCCGGGGAAGAGACCGTGCACCAGGCCTGTCTGGTCGTCGGTGTTGCCCGTCAGATTGGCCCAGCCGATGAAGGCGGAGCCGAGCACACCGATGAGCAGCAGTGAGATCAGGGTGCCCAGGACGGCCACGGAGGTGCGGGCGGACAGGCCGTGGCACATGTACAGCGTGGCCAGCATGATCGCGCTGCCTCCGATCACCGCGACCACCAGGGGATTCGAACCCTGAAGTATCGCGGGCAGGATGAACAGGCTCAGCACCGCGAAACTCACCGCGAGACCGACCAGCGCGAGTACGCCGCGCAGCCGCCCCACCAGCACGACGAACAGCGCGAAGATGCCCGCGAGCAGCACCATCGGCAGCTTCCGGTCGACGTCGATGACGCTGTAGCGCAGTTCGGGCGGCGCCTTCGCGGCGTAGGCGACGACGACGTCCTGCCCGGCGGAGTAGGTGCGGGTGGCGTCGGGGGTGATGACCTCGGTGAACGTGCTGCCCTTGTCCTTGCCGCCGGTGACCTCGACGGTCGCCTTGCGGCACGTCCCGCCGGCCTTGCCCGCGCCGCCCTGGCCGCCGGCGCCCGCGGACTGCCCGGGGGTCTGGCCCGGCTGCCCCGCGGGCGGCTGCGCGTTCACGTCCTTGCAGTCGACGACCCGCACGGCGGTGACACGGGCCGGGAGGGTGGGCCTGTCGAAGCCGACGCCGCTGGGCCCGCCCTTCTCGGGCACTCCGCCGGGCCACAGCGCGACGAGCCCGGCCAGGACGGCCACGGCGAAGGGGATCAGAACCGCCGCGATCACCTTGCGCAGACGGCGCGACACCGGAGCCGCAGGCCCATGACCGTGTGCATGTCCGTGCTCCAGTGCGTGGCCCGGTGCGGGGGGCTCCTCGCGACGCTCCTGGGCATGGCCGGGGCCCGGAACCCGCTGGGAGCCCGCTGAGCCCGGAGCCTGCCTGCCGTTGAGGAACGGAGGAGTTCTGGTCACCCCCTGATCCTCCCAACGCTTTCAGGAGTGCGGCGCCGGATTGTCTCCGTCATGAGTACACGTCCCGCACAGGGTCGCCCTGGCCACGCCGGAACGGACGTGGCCCTGGAACGACCGATCTCGTCGTCCGCGACTGTTCCGCCGCCGTCTCACTGTAGTGCGCGTCCTGAGTGATGCCATGCCTACGGATGCAGCATCGTCCGAGGACTGGTGAGCCGACTGCCCGGAGGCACGCAGGTACAGGGCGATCCAGCCCACCGACCCGCTTCTCACAGGCAGTGCTCACGACAAGCGGGGCGGTTGTTACAAGCCGGAGGGCTCGTTGTTGCGGCGGGCAGTACTCCTCCGGCCTTCGGCGCAGTCGCGTTCACCGGCTCCCGTAAGGCAGCAGTGCCATTTCGCGAGCGTTCTTGATCGCCCGTGCCATCTGCCGCTGCTGTTGGGCGTTGATCCGGGTCACGCGGCGGCTTCGGATCTTGCCCCTGTCGGAGATGAACTTCCGCAGGAGGTCGGTGTCCTTGTAGTCGATGTAGGTGATGCCGGCTGCGTCCAGCGGGTTGCGGCGGGGCTTGGCGGGCTTGCGGGGGGCGTTGTGACGGGACATGGGGTGGTCTCCAAGGGTGGGATGCGGGCGCCGGGTTGTTCGGGTGGCGTCAGGTCGCGTGGTCGAGGAGCGGAGCGAAGGCGGGCGGCAGTCGTCGCCATCCTTCGGGGCCTTCGGTGTATTCGGCGTCGGTCAGCAGGCAGGACTCCAGGACTTCCTCGAGTCCGGCCCGGTCGAGGGCCGGTGAGGTGAAGACCAGGTGCTGGCAGCGGTCACCGTGTTCGCGGTGCCAGTCGAGCGCGGCGGCCGCTGTGCGCTCCGGTGACACCATCTCCCAGGCGGCGTCCGGGAGTGCGGCCAGCCAGGGGCCCGCGTTCTCGACGCTGAGTGCGCCTCCAGCGGCGTCCCACGCCAGCAGGGTGTCGGGACGGTCGGCGAGCCAGAACCGTCCCCGGCTTCGGGCGGCGGCGCAGGTGAGGTCCTCCAGCGCCTGGTAGAGCCGTTCCGGGTGGAAGGGGCGGTCGCGGTGCCAGACGTAGGTGGTCACTCCGCTTTCGTCCGCCTCCTGCGGCAGCAGGGCGCACGCGGGCTCCTGGGCCGCGGCGGCAGCCCGTACGTCGAATCCGGCGAAGGCGGCGGCTGCCAGTTCCTGCGAAGCGGGGTGTATGTGCCAGGCGGTGGGGTGGAGTTGGTTGAGCAGAGCCGCGTCCTCCTCGTCCGAGTCAGGGCTGTCGACGAGGGCGAGTACGGGGGCGTACTCCAGCTGCCGGGCGAAGGTGTCGGCGACGGTCCGCTGGTCGGTGGGGGCGGCGGCGAGTCCCGCGTCGGCCAGGTCGTCGCCGTTGCCGAGGCAGGGCAGAACCAGCGCGGGATCGACGGCCGTGACGACATTGGTGAGGACCGCGTCTTCAGCGTGCGCGGCAATGACTTCGGCCATGGCCTGGGGCTCGACCGAGTCCCACAGTTCCACCACGGCGAGCCGGGTCAGGCCGTCCGCGGCCAGCCTCTCCAGTTCGGGGATCAGGTCCTCGCGCAGGGCGCAGCAGGCGCAGTCGTTCACCAACGGGGCATCTCCGGCACTGAGTTCACCGGCGTCACTGCGAATGGTCCGCCGCACGGTTCCGTGTGAGGCCGTCGAGTGATCGTGGTGCAGTGCGACGCTGCCGGGCACGGCCCGCAGCAGACGCTGCACGACCTCGGTCCGAGCCTCGGCGTGCAGCCCGCAGACGATCACCACGGGAAGCTTCGGCTGCCTCTCCATCAGCGGGCCTCACGACGGCCGTAGCGGCGCTCGAAGCGCTCCACCCGCCCTGCTGTGTCCAGGACGCGTGCTGTGCCGGTGTAGAAGGGGTGGCTCTTGGAGGAGATCTCGACATCGATGACGGGGTAGCTGTTGCCGTCCTCCCAGTCGATCATCGATTCGCTGGTGGCGGTCGAGCGGGTGAGGAAGGCGAATCCCGCGGCCTTGTCCCGGAAGACGACGGGACCGTAGGCGGGGTGTATGCCCGGCTGCATAGCGCTCTCCTTTCGTTGGCGGGTCAGCGGGTCTCGCGGAAGTCGACGTGCCGACGGGCTATGGGGTCGTACTTGCGCAGGGTCAGGCGATCGGGGTCGTTCCGGCGGTTCTTGCGGGTCACGTAGGTGTAGCCGGTGCCGGCGGTGGACCGGAGCTTGACGATCGGGCGTAGGTCGTTCCTTGGCATGCGTGTAGTATATGGAAATGATTTCCATTAACAAAACTACTGACCATGAGAGGCAGGTCACCGCTTGTCCGCCCGCTGCCAACTGACAGGCGCCGAGCCCCGGTTCGGCAACACCGTCTCCCACTCGCACCGCCGCTCCCGCCGGCGCTTCAACCCGAACATCCAGCGCAGGCGCTACTGGCTGCCGAGCGAAGGCCGCCATGTGCGGCTCACCCTCAGCGCGAAGGGGATCAAGACGCTCGACGCGATTGGCATCGAAAAGGCCGTCGCGAGGATCCGCGCCCGAGGAGGGAAGGTCTGATGGCGAAGAAGAGCAAGATCGCCAAGAACGAGAAGCGAAAGGCCGTGGTGGAGCGGTACGCGGCCCGCCGGGCCGAGTTGAAGGAGATACTGCGCCGTCCCTCCTCCACGGAGAGGGAGAAGGAAGCCGCGCTGCGCGAGCTGCGCCGTCAGCCCCGCGACGCCAGTGCCACTCGGGTTCGTAACCGTGACGCGGTCGACGGACGGCCGCGCGGTCATCTGCGGACCTTCGGGCTCTCACGCGTACGCGTGCGCCAGCTCGCGCACCAGGGATACCTGCCAGGAGTGACCAAGTCCTCCTGGTGACCCTGCGCCGTCGCCATTACCTTCCGCCGGTGACATCCATTTCGTGCGCCTGATCCAGACCGGAAGCGGGGCTCACCGGACCAGTACTACGGCTTCGGTGAGCCCCGCTTCCGGGTTTCGTCCAGTCGAAGCGTGAATCGCCGACTCTCGGACGAGTGGGTCCCGATGTCAGTGGTCGTCCCAGTGGCCCTGGTGTTCGGCGTG
The DNA here is from genome assembly GCF_900090145.1 of Streptomyces sp. WMMB 322. Lineage (GTDB taxonomy): Bacteria > Actinomycetota > Actinomycetes > Streptomycetales > Streptomycetaceae > Streptomyces. The sequence goes on along the minus strand of NZ_FMHI01000006.1, from coordinate 16,531 downwards.
CCGGTGACCCTCGTGCACGTAGTCCACGTGGTCGCCGTGCGGCACGGCAACGTGTCCGCATCCCTCGCCGTGCATGTGGTCATGGCCGGGGTGTTCCCGGTGCTCCTGCGTCTCGCATTCGTCGGTGTGATCATCGTGATGGCGGTGCAGGTGGCCGTCGTGTGCGTAGTCCACGTGGTCGCCGTGCGGCACGGCGACGTGTCCGCATCCTTCGCCGTGCATGTGGCTGTGACTGTCGTGGATACGATGCTGGGTTGTTGTCATTCTTCTCAACTCCCGTCGGTTTTCCCGACGTTGAGGTCAAGCCAGCTTGATTGGGCTGGCGGGAAGAGGGCGAATCCCGCTAGGGGATTTCACTGAAGCGTGCCACGCTGCTGGTCCGGAAACAACAATTTGCAAACGTGTCGAAAACTCGACAGTGAGTATCGAAATCACCTTCCGCTCCCGGTACCCAGCCGGATAAGACGTGGAATTCTCCCGCCCACTCATCGACGACCGGGTGCGCCGTTAACCCACCTCGCGAGGGGGCGCAGTCGCGCCGAGATGGGTACGCACGGAGGCCGACGCTTTGCGCAGGTCAGCCGGGAGAAGGAGATTCGGGCCCGGGTGCGACACCTCGGTGGCTGATGGTGAGTCGTCCCCGGCTGTCGCGGGTCACTTCCGTGTCGGTTCCGAAGACGTTCCGCAGATTCTCGGCCGTGAGTACGTCGTGCGGTATTCCCGCCGAAGTGACCCTGCCGTGGTCCAGCATGACGAGCCTGTCGCAGAATCTGGCAGCGAGGGCCAGGTCGTGGACGGCGACCAGAACGGTCTGGTCGGTGGCGGCCAGCATCTCCATCAGTTCCAACTGGTACCTGATATCAAGGTGGTTGAGCGGTTCGTCCAGCAGAATTCCCCAGGGCTGCTGGGCCAGCGCCCGCGCGACGTGGGTTCGCTGTTGCTCTCCGCCGGAAAGCGTCCGCCACGTACGGGTGGCGAGACCGGTCAGGCCCATGCGTGCGAGGGCGGCGTCGACTATGAGGTGGTCCGTGGAGCTGAGGCCACGCCAGCGGTCGCGGAAGGGAGTGCGTCCCAGAGCGACCACGTCCGCGACCCGCAGTTCGCCCGCGGTGTGGGAGGTCTGCGCGACGAAGGCGATGTGCTGGGCGATCCTGCGAGGGCCGAATGCCCGGATGTCGTGCCCGTCGTAGCGGACCGCACCGTGTGTCGGCTTGAGCAGCCCCGCGGCGCATCGCAACAGCGACGACTTCCCGGAGCCGTTGGGGCCGATGAGCCCGACCGTCTCCCCGGGCGCGACCGTGACGTCGACGCCCTCGATGATGGTCTTGTTCCGGACCGTCCAGCCGACCTGTGCGACGTCGATCCTCATAGTCCTCCCCGCTTACGGAGGATGACAGCGAAGACCGGGGCGCCGATGAGCGCCGTGAAGACGCCGACCGGTACCTCCTGGGGCGCGAATGCGACCCGTGCCACCGCGTCCGTGGCCACGAGGAACACCGCACCCCCGAGCGCCGAGAACGGCAGCAGGGACCGGTGCAGCGGCCCGACGAGGAACCGCACGCAGTGCGGGACGATGAGCCCCACGAACCCGATCGCACCCACGAACGCGACGGCCACCGCCGTGAGCAGCGCGGTCGCCACGAGCAGCACGTTCTGCATCGTCCGTACGTTGATGCCGAGCGATGCCGCGGTGTCCTGACCGAAGGCGAAGCCGTCCAGTGCGGTGGAACACGACCACAGGACGAACAGCCCGGCCGTTGTGACGATTGCGCTGATCGCCACGCCGTCCCACCGGGCGGACGCCATCGAGCCGAGGAGCCAGCGGGCCACCGCCCGTGTCGTCTCCGCGTCACCGGAGGCCATGACGATCAGCGAGGTGAGCGCCATGAACAACTGCCCCACGGCGACGCCCGTCAGCAGAATCCGCACGGAGTCCAGGCCGCTGCGGCGCAGCAGAAGCATCAGCACGCCGAACGATGCGAGTGCGCCGGTGAAGGCTCCGCCCGTCACGCCGAGCGAACCGGCTCCGATGCCCAGAACGATGACCGCTACCGCGCCGCTGGAGGCCCCCGAGGAGACGCCCAGCAGATAGGGGTCGGCCAGGGCGTTGCCGGTCACGGCTTGGAGGACCGCTCCGCAGCACGCCAGAGTCGCGCCCACGAAAGCCGCCAGAAGGACGCGGGGTATGCGCAGATCCCAGATAAGGGAGTCGACGAGCGCCGGCAGCGGTTCGACAGCCAGCCCGAGCCGGCTTCCCAGCACCCTGCCGAGGTCTGCATATCCGATGTCGCTGATGCCGATGCGTACGGAGATCGCCATCGAAATCACGAGGAGAGCGATGCCGCCGAGGAAGAGTGCAGGCCGGAGCACCCCGAGACCGACCTCCGCCCGTCGGGGCCGATGGTCGTGGTACGTCCCGTCCGGGACTGGAGCGTCGCGGTGGGACGGGTGGAGCAGCGATGCCGTGATGTGCGCGGCCTCCCGCGCGGCTGCGGGATCCGCTGCGGCTTGTCCCTGATCAACAGGGTCAGCGGGCATACCCGCGGTCCTTCATTTCGTCCGCGAGCAGGCCGAGGGTATGGGTGCTGCGTACCGACGGATCCATTTCGATGCCCGGCACGGTGAGTATCCGCTTCTTCCGTACCGCTGAGAGCTTCGATGTCAAAGGGTCCTCGCGCAGCATGCGCAGCTTGTCGCCTGCGCTGTCGCCCGGCTGCCCCAGTTCGGGGATGTCGCCGAGCACGATCAGGTCCGGGTCACGGTCGGCAACTGCTTCCCACGACACCTCGGGCCACTGCTCGTTGACGTCGTCGAATGCGTTCTTCGCGCCCACGAGCCTGCTCATCTCGCTCGGCAATCCGCCCTTGCCCGCAACGTACGGGGCACCGTCGAACACCGAGTAGATCCATACGACGGATGGCTTGTCCTTCACGTTTTTCCGGACGGACGCTGCCTGTTGAACTTCCTTCTTCTGCCTGTCGATCAGCTCTTGAGCGCGATGCTCCGTCCGGAACATGCGCCCGAGGTTCTCGTAGTCCTTGAAGAGAAGATCGAAGGGTGTCATGCCCGGCTTGTTGTGCCGGGGACAGTCCACGGCACTCACGTACGAGGGAAGGCCCGCGTCCTTCAACTCCTCGCGCGTGCCGACCCGGTCCTTGCCGTAGAGCTCGGCGAAGGAAGCAACTGCCAGATCGGGATTGGCTGCTCGGAGCTGCTCGCTGGTGAGGGTCTTGGGGCTGAGCACCGGCACTTTCTTGTAGTCGGCCCGGTACCGGGGCGCGATGCTCGTCTTCAGATACGAGGTCCCAGCCATACGGTCCGCCACGCCGAGTGCGAGCAAGGTCTCGGTCGAGGACTGGTCGAGGGTGACGGCCCGGCTGGGCGCTTCGGGCACCGAAAGTGACTGCCCGCAGCTACGTACGACCGTGCCCGACTTCTTCTTGCCGGATGAGGGGTGTGGCGCGCTGGAACACGCCGTCGCACCCAGGGCAAGTGCCAGCACGATCGTGATGCGTATGCCCTTGGACATGGTCCTCCATCTATTGCAGCTCTGTTGCAACTGGGTCGTGAACGCAACTGTAACGTGACAACGATTGTCGTTACACCCTGCCAAGTCCCTTGCAGATCGGGTGCCTTGCGGTGCGATCCATCGTCGTCGGGCAGGACTTGGGACGGGCGAGGGGGAACCCCTGCCTTCTCCGGCGTGGGGGCGGCGGAGCGGCGCGAAGGGCTTGCGCCTGTGTGCGCTTCTGGCTCCAGACGTTCAGCGGCCGCCGGCAGGCTGCCCCGCGTAAGCGCCAACCGGGCGCTGGGCGGCCGTGCCTTCGAGGTCACAGTCCATGCATTCACCGCTGAGTTCCAGTGTGTGCGTCACGTTGGAGAAGCCGGTGAGCTGGTCGAGGTGAGAGGCCCATTGTTCGACGATGGCCGCGTCGACGGCTTCGCTGCGTCCGCACAGGCGGCAGATCACATAGTGCTGATGCTCTTCGGTCGAGCGCTTCCTGTAGAGGCGCTCACCGGAGGCTTCGTTCCGTACGACATCGACCTGCTCTGTTCTCTCCAGGTCCCTGAGGGCGCGGTACACGGTGCTCAGTCCCACAAGCGTCCCCGCCTGCGCGAGGCGCGCATGCAGTCCCTGGGCGGAGATGAAGTCCGGGGAGGACGAGAGGTGTTGAAGGATGTCGAGACGCTGCCGGGTGCGCCGGGCACCGAGCGGAGTCTTGTCGCGGGTCTCACTCACGGTGGACGCAGCCCTCCTCGTGTCGAGGTGGTGGGGACGGACGTCAGCGAGGAAGCCGGCGGGTAATCACTGCGTGGCCAGGAGGATGTCGAGTCCTGTGCGCAGTGGTCCCGGGTCGCGCTGTCAGCGATGGAGTCGCCCCCCACCGTCAAAGCGTGGCCGGCCGGTGCCCAGCCTCCCTGCGGGGCGGACGTCTCCAACTGGGCCTGCGGACGCCCGACAGGTGTAGGTGGCTGCCATAGCGCGGACCCCCTAATGAAAATGGATGTCGTTTCTGTAGAATAACGCCCGTGGACCCGACGGACAACGTCCGTCGGACGAACTCCGCTCGGTCGCGGAAACGGATGCACCGGCGCCACCCGTGCCCAGTCCTGGGTCATGCGGGCCGGTGCGGCATGCCGTCCGAACGGTGAACACTTCCGTCAAGATCGCGAGGCTGATCCATGAACGGTCCGGCACCCGCCCCGAGGAATCGCCCTTTCACACTCGTCGCTTGCACCGACTGCCGAGACTCCGCTGATGAGCAGGTGGTGAACCGGCTGCGTCAGGGAGTCAGCCGCTGTCCTCACAGGGTGATGGTTGCCGCTCGCTGTCTGAGAGGTCTGCTGCGCTGCCGCAGTTCACGCGGGCTGCACGCCGCCGTTCAGCCGTGCTCGGAGGACCGCGAGCCGAGAGGTGTGGTGACGCGGCTGGGGCCGATTCGCACCGAGGCGGATGCGGAGGCGGTGGTCGCGTGGTTGCTGACCGGGATGCCGGACGATGACACCTTGCCAGGCATCCTTCGGGCCGGCCCGTCGCCGCATCGCAGCGCCCACCTCAACTGACGGGCGCCTGAACCGTGTCCAAGTGTCTGCTGACTGTGGCGGTGGGGAACAGCCCTGCCGTGCGGGGCGCCGTCGTCGACGAGTTGCTGAGCGCGTCCCCGGACGCCGCCGTCCTGGCGGTCTCCATCCAGAACCGGGACGCGAAGTATCCGGTGGTACAGCGTCTTCTCTCCGGCGTGGACCCGACCCTGCGGGAGACAGCTTCCCTCGCAGCAACAGGCGACCCGGTGGTGATCCTCCGCCAGGCTCTTCTCTCCATCCGTCACGCCGCCCGATGTCCCCACATCGTCCTTGCTCTTCCGGAGGACCTCGATGTTCTGCCCTTCGTGGTGGAACTGTGGGGTGCTCCGGTCGGCAGCAGCTCGTTGGCGGACCACTTCGCCCCGGGGCCTGTCGTAGTGGGGATCGACCCCGCCTCGTCCCTGGCGGAGATGAGCTGTATCCACCGCGCCGTACGTCTGTGGAAGGGGCCGGAGCACGGCGACCCTCTGACGATCGCCGAAGCCGCGGCCCGTCAGGTCGAGGCAGCCGACATCCTGATCGTGTCCTCCACATCGGACGGGAGTGACGGCCCCAGGACCGCAGGCGTCGCCTCGCTGACCCGGCATCTCAACACGCGAGCCCTTCAAATGCCGTTCGCCCGGGCAGGCACACCAGGGACACAGTCCCGCCCGGCGCTCGTATGCCGCTTGCCACCCGGAGCCGTCGATGAGCGGCGCGCCCGCCTGGATCCCGTGACCGTGCCGAGTGCGCACCGTGGCGTCGAGAACGGGGTGCGGACCGTACTGTGGCGAACCCGCCGCCCCGTACATGCCGGAAGGCTGGCCGATGCGCTGGCCGACGTCATGTCCGGCGTTGTACGGAGCCGCGGCCATCTGTGGCTCTCCAGCCGCCCCGACGCCGTCGTGACCTGGCACTCGGCAGGCGCCCACCTGGAGTTGAGAGAGGCGGGAGGCTGGCTGGAGGCGGAGGATGACCGTGCATGGGAGGCTGCCCCGCCGCAACGGCGTGCGCTCGCCTCATGGTTCTGGCACGACTACTACGGTGAGCGACGCAACGAGATCGCCTTCACGGGCGTCGATCTCGATGAGCGACGGATCCAGGCGGTGCTGGACGCCGTCCTGCTCACCGACGAAGAACTGGCCCAGGGAAGGGAGTTCTGGGCGTCTGTCCCGGACCCGCTCCTCGGGGGCACTGATCCCACATGACCCGCACCCACACGCTCGACTACGGCAGCCGGACGAGGTTGAGCCGGTATTCCTCGACTTGGGGGAGGCCCTGTTCAGCGAGGCGGCTGAGCATGTCCTGGTAGATGACCGGCAGTTGCTCGTACATCCGGGGTGGCAGGCTGCTGAGCGTGTGCGAGGCGAGCACGTCCGTGCCCGGCTTCCACGCCGCGAGCTCGGCCGGCCCTGTGCAGGACCACTGCATGCGGGCCTCGACCTTGCTCAGAGCATCGTGGGTGTCCTGCGTGCCGACGACCCCCGGGCCGGCGGTGTCCAGGGCCAGCAGGGAGCCCGGGAAGCGATCCGCGATCATGCCGAGGACGTGGTGGACGTGCGTCTCCTCCAGGAACGGCAGCACGGCTTCGGCGCAGAAGATGTACGGGCCCTCCGCGTCCTCTTCCACCGTGGCGGGCCACGACTCGTCCGTCACTGACGCTGAGATCGTCGTCCGCTGCGCGGTGTCGGTGAAGAAGTTCTGCCGCAGAGCGATCACATCGGGCAGATCGAGGTCGAACCAGCGGGCCTGCGTGCTGTCGACGCGTTCGTGACGCGTGTTGAGGCCGGAGCCGAGTTCCACCACCGTTCCCGAGGGGTTTGCGGTGAGGAAGTCCGTCACCCACCGGTCGAACAAGGCGGTGCGCAGTACCGCGCCGGTGAGGCTCGGCAGGTCATCGAAGCGTGAGAAGTCGTAGTCGATCGCGGCGACGATCTCCTCCGCTCGCGGGTCCCGCACGATGGCCTCTGCCTTGCGATTCTCCACCGCCCGGCCGTACAGCGGGATCAGCAGAGTCTCTTGAACCGTCCCCAACCGCACACTGTGCTTCGTCACGGGGTTCTCCTTCTCTCGCATCAAGCGCACCGGGTGACGGGAACTCAGCCGGAGCCTCCGGTCCGGTGGAGACCGGGCTGGACAGGAGGGCCCCCACGGCCACTGTCCAGCCCGGCGACTTCACCTGTGCACGGCAGAAACCTGCTCCGGGTGGTCGTGTTCGCAGTCGTCGTCGATGCCGAAGGTGTCCCACTCCGGGAAGGGGTCGACGGACGGGACGCTCTCGTGGCTTGTCATGAGGCAGCCGGACAAGGCTTCGTGCAGTGCCGCGGGGCGCAAGTCGGTGCCGATGAAGACCAGTTCCTGCCCCTGAGGGGAGCCGGGATCGTGGGTGCCGGAGGGTTCGAACCGGGCCACGGCGCCGGCCTGCGACCACAGACCGGTCACTCGGGGGCGGCTTGCCAGCCGGAAGAACCCCTTGGACCGCAGGATCCGGCCGAACGAGCCGTCATCGAGCTGTTCCGTCACGAACTCCCACAACCGGCTCGGGTGGAACGGCACTTCGGAGCGGAAGACGGTCGAGGAGATTCCGTACTCCTCGGTCTCGGGAACATGGTCGCCGTTGAGCTCCATGACCCAGCCGGGAGCCTGCTGGGCACGTTCCAGGTCGAACAGTCCGGTGCCCAGCACGTCCTCGAGATTCACGCGGCCAAGAGAGACGGGCAGGATCCGGGCTGAGGGGTTGAGCCGCGTGAGGGCTGCCCGGAGGCGGGCGGCTGTACCGTCGTCCACCAGGTCGAGCTTGTTTAGCACGATGACGTCGGCGAACTCGATCTGGTCCATCAACAGGTCACTGACGGTGCGCTCGTCGTTCTCATACTGGTCGAGGCCGCGCTCGGCCAGGCCGTCCCCGCCCGTCAGCTCCGGCAGGAAGTTCGCGGCGTCGACGACCGTGACCATGGTGTCGAGGCGTGCGATGTCCCCGAGGACGGCACCGTCGTCGCGGGGAAAGGCGAACGTGGCCGCCACCGGCATCGGTTCGGAGATCCCGCTGGACTCGATGAGCAGATGGTCGAAGCGTCCCTCACGAGCCAGCCGGTCGACCTCTTCGAGGAGATCGTCGCGCAATGTGCAGCAGATGCAGCCGTTGGTCATCTCGACCAGACGCTCTTCGGTGCGCGACAGGGCCGCCTCACCGCCGCGCACGAGCGCGGCGTCGATGTTGACCTCGCTCATGTCGTTGACGATGACCGCGACGCGCAGTCCTTCGCGGTTGCCCAGGACATGGTTGAGCAGCGTGGTCTTGCCGGCGCCGAGGAAACCCGAGAGCACCGTGACGGGCAGCCGCTCATGTGCCGTGCCTGCCATGCCGGTTCAGTCCCCGGGCTTCAGCAGCCCGCGCTGGTACGCCCGCACCAGCCGCTGCGGTACCTGGTACGTGGTTCCGTCGATCGTGACCGGCACGAGCTGCGGCGTCGTGGCCTTCCACTGAGCGCGGCGGTGGCGGGTGTTGCTGCGGGACATCTTGCGCTTGGGGACGGCCATGGGGCACCTCCGTGACGAGTGCGTGCCCCCGCAGACTAGATGAAAATGGGTTCCATTAGCAATGTCTGTTCGGGGGGAATCGCAGCTTGCGGGGAGAGGGGGCCGCCGCGCGGGTCAGCGTGCCTCGGCGCTGAGCAGGGTGAGGATGCGGGTCGTGCGGTCGCCTGCGTGTGCGTCCCTGCCGTGCCAGCAGCGGTAGTTGTCGAGGATGAGGATGTCCCCCTCCTCGAGTGAGAACCGGGGGAGCGTGCTCTCCAGTGCGCGGACCTTCTCCTCGAAGCGGGTCAGCATGACCTTGATGTGCTCCTCGTCCGGATCCCGGTGCAGGGGTACGGCACCGTCGCTGCGGCGCACGATCCGACGTCCCCCTCGGGTGTACTCGACATGCCTGCCCGCGCGCGGAGTTGAGGGCAGGCCCCGCAAGCCGGCCCAGGCTCCGTAGAAGTCGACGTCGGTCACCGTCAGGAACTCCCACAGCTCCGGATCCGCGGTTCGCAGAGTGTCCACGAAGCGGTAAGCGTCGGCCACGAACGACTCTCCCCCTGACAGCGGCGGCCGAGTGAGCTGCACGAGGGCGAAGTCCTCATCGGGGTGGCGCCGCCTCGTGGGCACCCCGGCCACGTCCACCACGACGTCGAAGCTGTCCGCGTGCAGGTGCACCGGGGAACCTTCGGACGAGGACCGCTGGCGCTGCGGGAAGAGCTGCCGCAGCTGCTCGCCGAGGGCGAAGGCTGCGGCGACGGTGAGGGTCCGCGCAGACGGAGCCTGTCCGGTCAGGACGACGGCGCCGTCCCGCGCGAGGCAGCTCGAGACTGCGTCGGCGCACCCCATGTCGAGCCGTTCGGGGACCAGTCCGGCATCGGCCGGGGCCGCGAGCATCTCCTGCATTGCTGTTCGTATCCCTTCAAGCAGTACCGGGTCTTCGCCGTCCGTGGGTCCGCAGATCCGCGGGCGGAGCCGTCCCCACCGACCTCAGGTGGCCTGGTCGGTCCAGTCGGCCGCCGTCGCAACAGTACCTATGAACAGCCGACCTTGGATTGATTTTCATTTTCATATATGCTTCCGGTTCGTCGCTCGATTGGGAGGACGGGCATGAAGACGGAGACGCACGAACTGGCGCCTGAGCCAGTGGGCTGCGAGACAGCAGGTGACGAACGGCTGCGCGAGCTCTTCTGGACGCCGGTCGGCGCGGCTACCGCGGACGCGGCGCAACTGCGCATGGGAGCACACGTCCTCGCCCTGCGCTGCGGGTCGGGAGCCACCGCCCTGGCCGCCGCCGAGCGTACGGGTCCGGTGGGCACGGTCGATGCTGTCGACCCCTCAGGCCCTCTCATCATCCGGGCACGCGGCGAGGCCGCCGCCCGCAGGCTGAGCAACGTGGACTTCGTGCAGGGCGATGTCCTTACGTGGCCCCCGCGGAGAGGTGGCTACGACTCCATCCTCTGCGCAGGAGGCACGGACGCCTTCCGTGATCCGGCCTCCGCGAGGGAGCGGCTGCTCCAGCTGATGCGCCCCGGCGGGCGGCTGACGGTGAGCGTCTGGGCCGAGACGGCGCTCGAACCGCTCGCTGAAACGCTCCTGCAGGCAATCAGCCTGGTGGAGGCGGTTCCCGGTTCGGCCTCGTGGTCGACAGCAGTGGACAGCCCCACTGGAACGCCCGCCTCGTTGAGGGACTGGCTGGCCGAGCGCTCGCTGTCCTTCCCCGACATCCGCACTCATCGTCTGACCTTGCCCGCCGACCCGGATCTGCTCTGGCCGCTACTGCTCAGGACACGCCTGAAGGCGGTTCTCGATGGGCTGTCTCCGGCGACGACGGCATGCGTGCGGCGGCGGTTCGCTCAGGTGCTGCTCGCCGGACGGAGGGACACCTTCGACGTCACCGTCCTCATCGGCACCGGCACGTTGTGCCGCGTCACATCCACCCCACGCGCCGAAGATGCCGGCCCAAGGCCCGGCAGGACGCGTCCCGGTGATGCCACTCGCCCACCATCGCCTCTCTGACACCCACCGGTTCACGTACAGGAGATCCATGTTCCGCCTTCTGCCCGTCTGCCAGTACGCGCACGACCTGCCCCGCCGCACGAGCACAGCCCCGGTTCCGGCCCACCCGCCGGCCGTGGCGATATGACGGGGTGTGACCTGGTGCAATCACCTCAACTGGACCACTCCCTGGGCTGGGAGGACGGAAGCATCCTCGCCGTCGACCAGCGGGTACTGCCGCATGAACACTGCCTGCTCCGCCTGAGCACAGTCGACCAACTCCTGGAAGCCATCGGGACGTTGGCGATCCGCGGTGCCCCGGCCATCGGGCTGGCGGCAGCCCTCGGCGTGGCGCTGTCCGCCCACCGGAACTCTGCCGGGGGAATTGTCGACGACGCGGCCGTCCGGGCCGATGCCGCACGCCTGAGCGCGGTTCGCCCCACGGCCGTCAATCTGGCCTGGGGCGTACGCAGGGCCGCGGCGCGTCTCGACGACGGGCCCGGCGCCGTACTGGCAGAGGCCCTTGCCATGCTGGATGAGGACGCGGCAGCTAACGCGGCCACGGCGCAACGGGGTGCCGATTTCGTGGAGTCGCTGATACCCCACGGGCCCCTGCGTCTTCTCACGCACTGCAACACAGGGCGACTTGCCACTGCCGCTGTCGGCACAGCCCTCGGTGCGATCGTGGCCCTGCACGGACGCGGCCGGGTCAGCGAAGTGCTGGTCGGCGAGACCCGACCGTTGCTGCAGGGCGCCCGGCTCACTGCATGGGAGCTCGGCGAGGCCGATGTTCCCTACCGGCTGTGCGTCGACTCCGCGGCAGCCGCGGCCATGGCGCGGGGGATGGTGGACTGCGTTCTGGTGGGCGCGGACCGCATCGCGGCGAACGGCGACGTCGCCAACAAGATCGGTACCTACGGACTGGCCGTGTCCGCGGCACACCACGGCATTCCTTTCGTGGTGGTCGCGCCGCGGTCCACGTGGGACGAGGAGCTGGCCGACGGCTCGCAGATCGTGATCGAGGAACGTGACGCGACCGAGGTGACATCGCTGGCAGGCATTGGCGTCGCGCCCGCCCGCGCCGCGGTCCACAATCCGGCCTTCGACGTCACCCCGGCTGAACTGGTCACGGCCGTCGTCTCCGAACACCGCATCTTCCGGCCCCGATCCAGTCAAGCCGACCTGACGAGCCCGGTGGCACCGTGAGCGGCGGCCTCGCCCACGGGCAACAGACGGAGGTCGCAGACGAACTCGCCGCGCTCTCACGGCAGTTGTATGAACGCGGGTGGATGCCGGGCACGGCCGGCAACCTCTCCGTACGGCTGCCGGACGGGCATGCCGTGATCACCGGCAGCGGCCGGGACAAGGGCACCCTCACGCGGCACGACATGGCACTCGTGGACACCGGCACGGGCGGGCAGCTGAGTCCCGGCCTGCCACGGGCTTCGGCGGAGACCACCATCCACGCGGCGGTCTACCGCACCACCCGGGCACGGGCCGTCGTGCACGTCCACTCGCCTTACGCCACCGCTGTCGCCTGCCGCGCGGGTGACCCGGCGCGGACCCGGACATTGCCCCTCACCGGCTTCGAACTGCTCAAGGGCCTCGGCCTGAAACACCCCGCCGCCTGTGATCTCCCCGTCTTCCCCAACTGGCGGGAGGTGCCCCGGATCGCGGCGGACGTCGCCGGTCACCTGGGCGCCACCGCCGACGCACCGCCCGGCCTCCTCATCACCGATCACGGCATCACCACATGGGGGGACGACCTCCGGCAGGCCCGAAACCGTCTGGAGTGCCTGGAGTCGATCTGCCAACTGCTCCTCCTCACGAGAACCGATTTCGCAGAACCATGGAAGAGGGAGTGATCTCATGACACTGCTGCAAGTCATGCCCGAGGACGACCCGGAAAACGTGCTGCTGCGCACCGAGGACCACGAGCGGATCACCGAAGCGCTGGGCGATTCCTCCGTGACGCTGCGCCGGTGGCCCGTGCGCGGCACCGTCACCCCTGGCACAAGCCAGGAACAAGTCCTCTCCCGCTACCGGACCGAGGTGGACGAGTTGTGCGCGCACGAAGGGCTCGGCCTCGTCGACGTCGCCCAACTGCACCCCGAGGACACCGAGGAGTGGAAGGCGCAGGCAGCCAAGGCTCGTTCGGCCTTTCTCGAGGAGCACAGGCACGGCGAGGACGAGGTGCGCTTCTTCGCGCACGGAACCGGCTGCTTCTACCTCCACATCGGCGAACGCGTCTACGCGACCGTGTGCACGGCGGGCGATCTTCTCTCCGTACCTGCCGGCACACGCCACTGGTTCGACATGGGACCGCGCCCCGAATTCACCGCGATCCGCTTCTTCGAGAAGGCCGACGGATGGGTGGGCGACTTCACCGGCGACCCGATCGGACAGCGCTTCCCCCGCCTCGACGCTCTTCTCAAGGCCGGGGCGGCACGATGACGGCGGAGACGACGCCGGTGCGGGCCGTGGTCCTCGACATCGAGGGGACCACGGGCTCGGCCTCCCACGTGCACGACGTGCTCTTCCCGTACGCCAGGAAGCGCTTCGCCGATTGGCTGGCGGCGCATCGCGGCGAGCGCGCCCACGCGGAACTCCTGCGAGAGATACGGGACTTCACCGGCGACGCCGCGCTCGGGGAGGAGGAGGCCGTGACGGCCCTGGAGCGCTGGTCCGACCAGGACCTGAAGGCTCCACCGCTGAAGAGGGCCCAGGGCCTGATCTGGGCCGACGGCTACGCACGCGGCGAACTGGCGGGCCACGTCTACGACGACGTGCCATCAGCGCTCGCCCTCTGGAGGCACGCCGGCATTGACTGCTTCATCTATTCCTCGGGCTCGCGCGCGGCCCAGCGCGACTGGTTCGCGCACAGCAATCACGGCGACCTCAGCGGCCTCGTGTGCGACCACTTCGACCTCCTCGACGCAGGGAACAAGCACAACGCCGAGTCCTACCGGAACATCGCCGAGGCCGTTCGCACACCGCCGGGCGAAATCCTCTTCCTCAGCGACGAGTGCCGCGAGCTGGATGCCGCAGCGACGGCCGGCTGGCAGACGGTGGCCGTACGGCGCCCCGGTGACCCCCGCGGAGCCCAAGTGGACGGCCACCGGGTCGTCGTCTCCTCGCTGGACGAGCTCCGGTTGCTGAGCGGCTCCCGGACCACGGAAACCGTCCGCCGGACAGCGGACGTCCCCAACTCCCCTGCAGAGAGGCCGCGATGACAGACGACCCCCGACTCCCTGCGGCCGACGTAGGGGTGATCGGCGGCAGCGGATTCTACGAGTTGCTCTCCGAGGCCGAAGAGCTCCGGGTCGACACCCCGTTCGGTGAACCGGCCGATGCGGTCACCGTGGGGACGGCCGGGGGACGTCGCGTGGCGTTCCTGCCGCGACACGGCCGGGGGCACCGTTTCCCCGCCCACAAGATCAACTATCGGGCGAACATGTGGGCACTGCGCTCCGTGGGCGTCCGCCAGATACTCGCCCCCTGTGCCGCCGGGTCACTGCGCCGCGATCTGGGGCCGGGCACGGTCGTGGTGCCGGACCAGCTCGTGGACCGTACGAGCGGCCGCGTCCAGACCTTCTACGACGAGGGTGCCGTGCACGTCTCGTTCGCCGACCCCTACTACGAGCCGGGACGCTCGGCGCTCCTCAAGGCAGCTGCCGTCATGGGCGGCGAAGCCGTCGACGGCGGGACGATGGTCGTCGTCGAGGGGCCGAGGTTCTCCACCCGCGCCGAGTCCCGGTGGTTCGCTTCGCAGGGCTGGTCGCTGGTGAATATGACCGGTCACCCTGAGGCCGTGCTCGCTCGTGAACTGGATATGTGCTACGCGTCGTTGGCCCTGGTGACCGACTTGGATGCCGGTATCGGCCCCGAGGACGGCGTCGCCCAGGAGGATGTCTTCGCGCTGTTCGCCCAGAACGTCGAACGACTGCGCCGCATCGTCCTCCAGGCCGTGGAGCTCCTGCCCGAGAGTGTCCAGGAACTGCCGTGCGCACGGGCGACGCAGGGGATGACACTGCCCTTCGAACTGCCCTGAAACGATGCGACGCTCCCAACCCGGCCCTTTTCCTCAGACCGTGAGCAGGGGTTCGGCGGTGGGGGCTCGCACGCCGGAGAAGCTGAGCGTGCGGTAGACGGCGACACCGTCAGCCAGTTCCGCGCACGCCCGGGCCGCCTCCATGGCCCTGCGCGTACATGAGGGATCCCGGGAGTCCAGGAGTACTCCGAGAGTCGTGCCGCTGTGCCCCACGGCCACACCGAGACCGCCCACCTCACGGCAGATCTCCCGCATCGGCTCCAGCGACCGCTTGTACCGCAGCGGCTGGTTCATCAGCGCACTCCGGGTCGCGACCCTGCCCACTTCCGCCAGATCGTGACGCGGGATGGCGTCAGCGAGCCTGTCCAGCAGTCGGGCGTACTCGTAACCCTGCGCTGTGGAGTAGGACTTGGGTATGCGGTTGTAGGCGACGGTGTCCACGGCGCCGCCCTCGTCGATCCCCACCACGGTCATCGCCGGGAGGGATCCGAGGACCGCGCGCAGCCGCACCTCCCGGTGGTGGAACGCGACGATCCCTGGGTAGAGCACGCCGTCCGTCGGTTCGATCCGGGCCAGCAATCGCTCGATCCGGCCGGGCGGCATCGGCGTGCTGAGGGTCTTCGCCACGGCTCGGGCCGTGGCGACGAGGTCCGCCGATGAACTGGCCAGCCCCTTGCCCTCGGGGATCACACTGCTGACGGTCAGTACGCCGCCGACGGGGCGGCGCTCCTCTTCGGCGATCAAGTGCGCCAACTGCAGTGCTTTCTTCTTGTGCACGGGCCGGACGGTGATTCCGTCTGCCCCCGGGTCCTGACGGAATGTCGCCATGCTCCACCTGGCGACCGGCAGGGTCACGAGGAAGTCGCCGCCATCCCCCGGCAGTACACCCTGAAGAAGTTCGCCGAAGGTGCCGAAGGCCGTGCCAGTGCCCGTCAGCCCCTGTCGCGGTGTCACGTCGTGGGAGCGCTTCACGTGTTCCTCTCTTTTCCTGCGCCGCCTCCTCGTAGCCGTAGCTCTGCGACCGCACGAGTGCGTGTGTCCGAGATCCGCCGGACACCTGCCGGCGGCCGACTCGATGTCACATCACGGTGAAGGCAGCTGAGGGTTCAGGGGACCGCACCAGATACGGGACCCGGCTGAAGGGCCATGTGGGACGGGACTTCTCGCGTACGCGTGAGGTCAGTTGACGGCTGTTGCGACGCCGGCATCGAGGGCCCACGCCGGATGTCGTGGTGGAGATGAAACTGATAATCGTTCTAACTCATCCGGATGCGATGAGGCAAGCCGGCGTTGCCTGTGCGCATTGGTGTCCTCGGGGTCGAGTGGCCTCGCTGCGCTGCCGGCGGTGCGCGGTGGCCAATAGTGGTCTTGACAATCATTTCCATTTGGTTGATGCTCGCTGACGCGAGGCAGCCGCCCGGATTCAGCCGTGCCGTATCGGGGCGTGCGCCGCTCCGGGCCGCGAGAACTGCGGCGGGATGTCTCGGAGTTCACCTCCTGCGGGAGGCGCGCGTCATGACGGAGCAGTGCAGCCGGCGGGGACGGGACCCGCAGGAAGAACCCCAGCAGGAGTCTCAATGACGAAATCAAGCGGCTTGCGTGACCGGTGGGGCGGAGGTGAAGACCCTTCCGTCACGCAGCAGCGCCCACATCACGCTCGCTCGTCGGCGGGCCAGGGCGATGATGGCCTGGACGTGTTTGCAGCCCTCTCCGCGCTTCTTGAGGTAGAAGTCCCGGTTCGGTCCCTCGCGAATGATGCTGGTCTGCGCGGACATGTAGAACACCCGGCGCAGGCGGCGGCTGTAGCGCTGGGGCCGGTGCAGGTTGCCGGTGCGGCGCCCGGAGTCACGCGGGACCGGCACCAGTCCGGCCGCAGAGGCCAGATGGCCGGCGTCG
>NZ_FMHI01000032.1 GCF_900090145.1 Streptomyces sp. WMMB 322 | reverse complement strand
CCCTTGGGACCGACTCCAGCCCCAGGATGCGACGAGCCGACATCGAGGTGCCAAACCATCCCGTCGATATGGACTCTTGGGGAAGATCAGCCTGTTATCCCCGGGGTACCTTTTATCCGTTGAGCGACGGCGCTTCCACAAGCCACCGCCGGATCACTAGTCCCGACTTTCGTCCCTGCTCGACCCGTCAGTCTCACAGTCAAGCTCCCTTGTGCACTTACACTCACCACCTGATGACCAACCAGGCTGAGGGAACCTTTGGGCGCCTCCGTTACATTTTAGGAGGCAACCGCCCCAGTTAAACTACCCACCAGACACTGTCCCTGATCCGGATCACGGACCCAGGTTAGACATCCAGCACGATCAGAGTGGTATTTCAACAACGACTCCACCCACACTGGCGTGCGAGTATCACAGTCTCCCACCTATCCTACACAAACCGAACCGAACACCAATATCAAGCTGTAGTAAAGGTCCCGGGGTCTTTCCGTCCTGCTGCGCGAAACGAGCATCTTTACTCGTAGTGCAATTTCACCGGGCCTATGGTTGAGACAGTCAAGAAGTCGTTACGCCATTCGTGCAGGTCGGAACTTACCCGACAAGGAATTTCGCTACCTTAGGATGGTTATAGTTACCACCGCCGTTTACTGGCGCTTAAGTTCTCAGCTTCGCCACACCGAAATGTGACTAACCGGTCCCCTTAACGTTCCAGCACCGGGCAGGCGTCAGTCCGTATACATCGCCTTACGGCTTCGCACGGACCTGTGTTTTTAGTAAACAGTCGCTTCTCGCTGGTCTCTGCGGCCACCACCAGCTCCCCCAGCACGTGGGATCACCAGCCGTGGCCCCCCTTCTCCCGAAGTTACGGGGGCATTTTGCCGAGTTCCTTAACCATAGTTCACCCGAACGCCTCGGTATTCTCTACCAGACCACCTGAGTCGGTTTAGGGTACGGGCCGCAACAGCACTCGCTAGAGGCTTTTCTCGACAGCATAGGATCATCCACTTCACCACAATCGGCTCGGCATCAGGTCTCA
>NZ_FMHI01000011.1 GCF_900090145.1 Streptomyces sp. WMMB 322 | reverse complement strand
CGATCGGCGAGACCAGATCGATGATCCGCGAGGTGAGCTGGTTCGGCTCCGTCTCCAGCCGCAGCCGCTCCTGCGGATACAACGGCGTCAGCTTGTTGAACTCCGCCCGCGACCTGCCGCCCTCCGGCGAAGTGCCGTTGACCGAATCCAGCCGCACCAGAGCATTGAACTTCTCCCGCCGCTCCCCCTCACGCGGCTGCCGCACCGCACCCGTGACGTGATCACCCTTGCGCAGCCCGTTCTTGCGGACCTGCGCCAGCGACACATACACATCATTCGGCCCCGGCAGATACCCCGACGTCCGCACGAACGCATAGTTGTCGAGAATGTCCAGGATCCCGGCCACCGGAATCAGCACATCATCCTCAGCGATCTGCGGCTCGGCATCCTCACGCCCACCACGACGCCCACGACGATCCCGATACCGACCCCGACGACCACGACGGCCGTCACGCTTGGACTGCCGGCCCTGTTCGGCGCCTGGGTGGGCGGACGTTTCGGTGGTGTCGTTCTTCACAGAGGGCCTTCCGGACGGCGGATACGTACCTGCGTCCTCGCCTGCTGAAGCGGAGAAGACGGGAGCCTCTGCCGTGCCCCGCAAGGCGCTCCGGCGGTCCGGGCGGACGGGGAGACGGCCGCAGGCTCTGGACGGTGGACGGACCACACCGTCATGCGTGCACTTCCCCCGCTGGCCGCCGGGAAACACGGCCTTGCCCGCCTGCTCGCCCTTCCCACGGCCCGGAGCGGAACAACCGGGCAGGGTACGGCGGTTCGCTTGTACGTTACAAGTGACCCGAACAGCCGTCCGTCACGCAACGGAGTCCGCATGACCCATGCCCGCAGCGCCGCCTCGTCCTCCTCCGCCGAACCGCGTCCGCGGAGCCCCTGGACGGACGGCACCGGCGGCGGGACGGGCGCCGGTGCGGGGACGGCGGCCACCGGCCCGCCCGGAGAGGCAACCAAGGGCGCCGGCAGGGGAGTCGTGGCGGTACTGGCCTTCGCCGGTATCTCGGTCGCGGTCATGCAGACGCTGCTCGTCCCCGTCGTGGCCCGGCTGCCGCAGCTGCTGGGCGCCACCTCGCCCGACGCCGCCTGGGTCGTCACGGCGACGCTGCTCTCCGGTGCCGTCGCGACGCCCGTCATGGGACGGCTCGGCGACCTGTACGGCAAGCGCCGGCTCATCCTCGTCAGCCTCACGGCGATGGTGGCCGGTTCGCTGATGTGCGCGCTGACCTCGTCGCTCGTGCCGATGATCGCGGGGCGCGCGGTCCAGGGGTTCGCAATGGGCGCGATCCCGCTCGGGATCAGCATCATGCGGGACGAACTGCCTGCCGACAGGCTCGGTTCGGCCATGGCGTTCATGAGTTCGTCGCTCGGCGTCGGCGGTGCCCTCGCCATGCCCGCGGCCGCGTACATCGCCCAGCACGCCGACTGGCACGTGCTGTTCTTCGGGTCGGCCGGTCTCGGCGTCCTGGCAATGCTGCTGGTGGCCGCCGTCGTTCCGGAGTCCGCGCATCGCACGGGAGGCCGCTTCGACGTCCCCGGAGCGCTGGGGCTGACCGCCGGGCTCGTCCTGCTGCTGCTCGCGATATCGAAGGGCGGCGACTGGGGCTGGGGCAGCGGGACCACGCTGGGCCTCTTCGCCGCCGCGCCGGTGGTCTTCGTCCTGTGGGGGCTGATGGAGCTGCGCGTGCGCGAGCCGCTGGTCGACCTGCGCAGCACGGCCCGCCGCCAGGTGCTGCTGACCAACCTCGCCTCCATCACCGTCGGTCTGGCCTTCTACGCCGCGACGCTGGTGCTGCCGCAGCTGCTCCAGCTGCCGCGCTCGACCGGGTACGGCCTCGGGCAGACGATGGTCGTGGCGGGTGTGTGCGTGGCACCGATGGGCCTCGCCATGATGCTCGTCTCCTCGCTCTCGGCACGCATCTCCGAGACGCGCGGCCCGAAGGTCTCACTGATGACGGGCCTGGTGGTACTCGCCGTCGCCTATCTGGCCGGAACGGCACTGATGGATGCCGTGTGGCAGGTCGTGCTGACCGCCGTCCTGATCGGTGTGGGCATCGGCATCGCCTACTCGGCGATGCCCGCGCTGATCATCGGCGCCGTCCCGCAGTCGGAGTCGGGGGCGGCGAACGGGCTGAACACGCTGATGCGTTCGATCGGCACGTCCACCTCGAGCGCCGTCGTCGGCGTGGTGCTGGCACGCATGAGCATCCCGGCCGGCGGCACCGCCGTGCCCAGCCAGGAGGGCTTCCGCGTCTCGTTCCTCATCGCGGCGGGAGCCGCCCTGACCGGTCTGATCGTCGCCTCGTTCCTGCCGGGGAAGTCCGGACGCGACGCGCACGTCTGACCCGCGGACCTCGGCCGCGCCGGTTGAAATCCGTTCGCCAACTCCCGGACGTGCGGCCAGGATGACTCGCATGCACACGACTCTTCTGCCGTTTCTGGGCGCATGTCTCCTTATCGCCATGTCGCCGGGCCCCAGCACTGTGCTGATCATCCGCAATTCCCTGCGCAGCCGCCGCTCGGGGTTCATGACGGTGCTCGGGAACGAGACGGGGGTCTTCCTCTGGGGCCTCGTCGCCGCGTTCGGGCTGACCGCGCTGCTCGCGGCGTCCGAACTGGCCTACGGCGTACTGAGGTTCGGGGGAGCGGCCGTCCTCATCGTCTTCGGTGTGCAGGCGATCCGCGCGGCGCGCCGGGGCGGCAGCTTCGAGATGGCCGCGGCTTCCGGGCCGGCGCAGGAGGGCGTCGGGCGGTGCTACCGCGCCGGGCTGCTGCTGAATCTCGCGAATCCGAAGGCGGCAGTGTTCGCAATGTCCTTTCTGCCTCAATTTGTCCCGGAGGGTGCGCCGCAGTTGCCGCTGATGGTGACGCTGGCCGCGGTCTGGGCGGTCTTCGAGGTCGGCTACTACGGCATCTACGTGTGGTTCGTCGGGCGGATGCGGCGTGTGCTCTCCCGCGCGGGAGTACGGCGCAGGCTGGAGCAGATCTCGGGCGGTGTGCTGCTGGTGCTCGGCGTCCGGCTGGCGCTGGAGGGTTAGGGAGGAGCCGGGGTGTGTGGGGGCAGCCCGTGTGCCCGTCGGTCGGGCGGTTTCGCTTCGGGCGGCAGCCGATTCAGGTGTCTTTCTTGATTGATTCCAGTTTTTGCGGCAGGCTTCGGACCGTGCCTACCACCTCGGACGTCGAGCGCATGCTGCGCGAGGCCGAACTGCGAGTCACGCGGCCCCGTGTGGCAGTGCTGCACGCAGTGCACGAGCATCCGCACGCCGAGACCGAATCGATCACCGGTTTCGTGCGTGAGAATCTCGGCGCGGTCTCCCATCAGGCCGTCTACGACGTGCTGCGCGCGCTGACCGCCGCGGGTCTGGTGCGGCGCATCCAGCCGCCGGGCTCCTTGGCGCGCTACGAGGCGCGGGTCGGGGACAACCACCACCACGTGGTGTGCCGGTCGTGCGGCACCGTCGCCGACGTCGACTGCGCGACGGGTGAGGCCCCCTGCCTGACCGCGTCGGACGACCACGGCTTCGCGATCGACGAGGCCGAGGTCATCTACTGGGGCCTGTGCCCCGGCTGTTCCGCCGTACCAAGCTCCTGATCATCCTGATCCATGTGGAAGGAATTCCGTGTCTGAGAACCATGAAGCAGTCGTCGACGAGGCGAACACGGAGAGTGGAGGCTGCCCGGTCGCGCACGGCCGCGCCCCCCACCCGACCCAGGGCGGCGGGAACCGCGGCTGGTGGCCGAACCGCCTCAACCTGAAGGTCCTCGCCAAGAACCCCGCCGAGGCCAACCCCATGGGCAAGGACTTCGACTACGCCGAAGCCTTCAAGTCCCTCGACCTCGCGGACGTCAAGCGCGACATCGAGCAGGTGCTCACGGACTCGAAGGACTGGTGGCCTGCCGACTTCGGCCACTACGGCCCCTTCATGATCCGTATGGCCTGGCACAGCGCGGGCACCTACCGCATCAGCGACGGCCGCGGCGGCGCCGGCGCGGGCCAGCAGCGCTTCGCGCCCCTCAACAGCTGGCCGGACAACGGGAACCTCGACAAGGCCCGCCGGTTGCTGTGGCCGGTGAAGAAGAAGTACGGCAACAAGCTGTCCTGGGCCGACCTGATGGTCCTCACGGGCAACGTCGCCCTGGAGACCATGGGCTTCGAGACCTTCGGCTTCGCAGGCGGCCGCGAGGACGTCTGGGAGCCCGAGGAGGACGTCTACTGGGGCCCCGAGACCACGTGGCTCGGCGACGAGCGCTACAGCGGGGACCGGGAGCTGGAAAACCCCCTCGGCGCCGTCCAGATGGGCCTCATCTACGTCAACCCGGAGGGCCCCAACGGCAACCCGGACCCGATCGCCGCCGCCCGCGACATCCGCGAGACGTTCCGCCGCATGGCGATGAACGACGAGGAGACCGTCGCGCTGATCGCCGGTGGCCACACCTTCGGCAAGACCCACGGAGCGGCTCCCGACTCCCACCTCGGCCCCGAACCCGAGGCCGCCCCGCTGGAGTTGCAGGGCCTGGGCTGGAAGGGCAACCACGGCACCGGAGTCGGCGGTGACGCGATCACCAGCGGACTCGAGGGCACCTGGACGAACACCCCGACGACGTGGGACAACAGCTTCTTCGAGATTCTCTTCGGCTACGAGTGGGAGCTGACGCAGAGCCCCGCCGGTGCGCACCAGTGGCAGCCGAAGGACGGCGCCGGCGCGGGTACCGTCCCCGACGCCCACGACTCCTCGAAGAGCCACGCCCCGACGATGCTGACGACGGACCTCTCGCTGCGCATGGACCCGGTCTACGAGCCGATCTCGCGCCGCTTCCTCGAGCACCCCGAGGAGTTCGCGGACGCCTTTGCGCGGGCCTGGTTCAAGCTGACCCACCGTGACATGGGCCCGATCGAGCGCTACCTCGGTCCCGAGGTTCCGAGCGAGCGGCTGATCTGGCAGGACCCGGTTCCGGCCGTGGACCACGAGCTCGTCGGGGCGGACGACATCGCCGCCCTCAAGACCCGGATCCTCGAGTCGGGTCTGACGGTCTCCGAGCTGGTCTCCACCGCGTGGGCGTCGGCCGCGTCGTTCCGCGGCAGCGACAAGCGGGGCGGCGCCAACGGCGCGCGCATCCGCCTGGAGCCGCAGAACCGCTGGGAGGTCAACAACCCCGACCAGCTCTCCGCGGTCCTGCGCAAGCTGGAGGAGATCCAGGAGAGCTTCAACTCCGCCCAGACCAGGAACAAGAAGATCTCGCTGGCCGACCTGATCGTCCTCGGCGGCTGCGCGGGCGTCGAGCAGGCGGCCCGGAACGCCGGCCACCAGGTCGAGGTTCCCTTCACGCCCGGACGTACGGACGCCTCGGCCGAGCAGACCGACGTGGAGTCCTTCGAGGCGCTGGAGCCGACCGCGGACGGCTTCCGCAACTACCTCGGGAAGGGCAACCGGCTTCCGGCCGAGTACCTGCTCATCGACCGGGCGAACCTGCTCACGCTGAGCGCGCCCGAGATGACCGTGCTCATCGGCGGTCTCCGCGTGCTGGACACGAACTTCGACAAGTCGTCGCACGGCGTGCTCACCGACAACCCGGGCGCGCTGACCAACGACTTCTTCGTGAACCTGCTCGACATGGGCACGAAGTGGGAGCCGACGTCGCAGCCGTCGGAGACCTCCGAGACCTTCGAGGGCCGCGACACGGCCACGGGCAAGCTCAGGTGGACGGGCAGCCGTGTCGACCTGCTCTTCGGTTCGAACTCCGAACTGCGCGCTCTCGCCGAGGTCTACGCGTGCGACGACGCCGAGGACAAGCTCGTGCGCGACTTCGTCGCGGCGTGGGACAAGGTCATGAACCTCGACCGGTTCGACATCGCCTGATCGTCCGAGCACAACCGTACGGACCGGGCCACCGGTCCGGACGACCGGGCCGGGTGCCCGGGCTCCGCTGCGGAGCCCGGGCACCCGGCCCTTTTTATGCGTCCTCTTTCTGTGCGTCCTTTCTATGCCTCCTCCGGGCCGTGCGGCGGCGTCATGCAGAAGCGGTGCTGGATGACGCGGTATCCCGCCTTCGCGAACGCGGCGGCCATCGGCGCGTTGCCCAGATCCGTGGCGGCCGCGATCGAACGGGCGCCCTCGGCGGCGAGCAGGCGCGTGCACGCGACGAGCAGGTCGTGGGCGTAGCCGTTGCCGCGCTGCCCGGGCACCACGCCGATGAACCCGACCGCGTAGCCGCTGGGGATGAGCCCCGGCACGTGCAGACCGGCCAGCTCGCCGTCGGGCGTGTACGCCAGTCGCCACCACTCGCGCCCGCCGAACGTCGCCATCCACTGCAGGTGTTCCAGGTCCTCGCGGGCGGCCCGTTCGATGCCGGCGGCGGCCGTGTCCCCGGCGGCGAGGGCGTGCCGGGCGTGTGCGTCGAGTGTGCCGTGCTGCACCTGGCGCAGCACGTCGAGGATCACCTCGTCGTCCGGCTCGGGGCGGAAGTGGAGACGGCCGGGGCGCTCGGGCAGCCCCTCGGGGTCCTGCGCCGCCGGGGGAGTCCAGTCGTAGCGGAAGCGCTCGACGAGGGGGGTCCAGCCCGCCGCCGTGGCAGCGCTGATGCGTGCCTCGGCCGCTGCCCGCACGGCGGGGTCGGTCCGCCAGCCCGGCGGCAGTACGAGTTCGAACGCGACCTTGGGGGTGAGGGCGCGCAGCAGCCGCAGGGCGGCCTCGTCCTCACCGGGCTCGAAGTCGAACCAGTCGAGCAGAGCGGGCTGTTGGGCGCCCGGCCCTGCCCAGCACGCCGCCCGGGCGACGACGCGCCCGTCGCGCTCGGCGACCCACGTCCACTCGGGGCGGTACTCCCCGCCCTCGGCGACGGTGCTGTAGGGACGGCCGAGCAGGGGCCTGCCCACAAGGCCGGGGTCGTGCAGGGAGGTGAAGACGTCACGCGCCTCGGACTCCGCGAGAGTGCGGACGACGAGGTCTCCGGTCATGCCGGTCATGGTCAAGTGGTCCTTCCGGAAGGAGCGTTGCGCTCCCCGGAGGTACACCACCTACCTGTGCCGGTGCCTCCTCATGGACGAGGCGCCGCCGAGGGCGGGAGGCCCCCCGCGCGGGCAGGGCCCGGATCCAGGGGGTGGGGGTACCACCCGGGCCGCAAGGCCCGGGGGGAGGAGCGCGTGGGTGTGGGTGTGCCGCACATCGCCTCTCGCCTCCTCTCCTGTGCCGTCGGGCCCGCCGGCCGTGGGCCGGCTCGGTGAGGGCACCGTAGCGGCCGCTGCCGTGTCCGTCCACCGGGTTTCCGCCGGGGCGGTTCCGGAGGGCGCCCGGATGCGGATGTACTGGTTCGGCTACTGCTCAAGGGCAAGCCTGGACAGGGGGTTTGTGTGTACTCAGAATGCAGTGCATGACCTCACTGGAGTTCGGTGCCCACCCTCCGCGGCTTTCCGACGCGGACCGGGAGCGGGCTCTCGAGGTGCTGCGTGAGGGCGCGGCGGACGGACGCATCTCGCAGAACACGTTCGAACGGCGTATGGATGTGGTCCTCAAGGCGCAGTGGCACGGTGAGTTGCAGGAGGTGCTGCACGACCTGCCGACGCGACGGGCGCGCAAGCGGTGGTTCGCCGAAGGCATCGCCCGTCTCCACTCCTTCCACCGTGCGCTGCGGCACGCGTGGCAGTCCGAACGCCTGCCGGAGCTGCTGCTGCCGGGGCCCGGCTCGCACCCGTACTCGATAGGCCGCGCGCCGGGTTCGATGCTGCGGCTCAATCACTTCACCGTCTCCCGTACGCACGCGCAGCTGCGGGCGACCGGCGACGGCTGGAAGCTGCGCGACCTGGGCTCCAGCAACGGCACGTGGGTCAACGGAAGCAGGGTGACCGGTTCGGTGAGGGTGCGCCCCGGTGACGTCGTGAGATTCGGGCAGACCGGCTTCAGGCTCGCCGTGGCGCAGCCGCCCTCCCTCGAGCCGCCGCCCCGGGCCTGACGCACCGCAGCACGACGAGGCTGCGGTCCGCCAGCGTGATCCGGTCTCCCGTCCCGGCCTTGCGGATCTCCTGGGCCGACGGCGGCAGTTCGTCGGCCGTGTCCAGGACGAGCTGCCACTGCCCCCCGGAGTCCCACCCTTCGGGACCGTCCGGGACGGTGAAGTCCACCGGGATGTTCCGCGCGTTGAACAGCAGCAGGAACGAGTCGTCGGTGACGGGCTCGCCGCGGGTACCGGTCTCGGAGATGGCGCCGCCGTTGAGCAGCACCGCCAGCGAGTGGGAGTCCTCCTCGTGCCAGTCGTGCGGGCGCATGGCTTCGCCCCGCGGAGTGAACCAGGCGATGTCGGCGGACCGGTGGGCCTCCTCGCCGCTGCCCCCGGACGCGGGCCCCCGGAAGAAGCGACGCCGCCGCAGGACGGGATGTTTGCGGCGCAGCGCGGTCAACTCCGCGATGAACGCGCACAGTTCAGCTTCCGGGCCGAGTTCCTGCACGCCGGTCGCCGTCGTTGCGCCGGCCGGACCTTCCGCGGCCGTCGCTCCGCCCGCACCGTCCGGCCAGTGCACCCAGGCCAGTTCGCCGTCCTGGCAGTAGGCGTTGTTGTTGCCGTGCTGCGTGCGTGCGAACTCGTCGCCGTGGGAGATCATCGGCACGCCCTGCGAAAGCATCAGCGTCGCGAGGAAGTTGCGCATCTGCCGGCGCCGCAGCCGCAGCACGTCAGGGTCGTCCGTGGGGCCCTCGGTGCCGCAGTTCCACGAACGGTTGTGGTCCTCTCCGTCACGGTTGCCCTCGCCGTTGGCCTCGTTGTGCTTGCCGTCGTAGCTGACGAGGTCGTGCAGGGTGAAACCGTCGTGGCATGTCACGAAGTTGATGGAGGCCAGCGGACGTCTGCCGTCCCGGTACAGGTCCGAGGACCCCGTCAGCCGGCTGGCGAACTCCGCGAGCGTGCCCGGCTCGCCGCGCCACAGGTCCCGCACCGTGTCGCGGTAACGGCCGTTCCACTCCGTCCACAGCGGCGGGAAGTTGCCGACCTGGTAGCCGCCTTCACCCACGTCCCACGGTTCGGCGATCAGCTTGACGCGGCTGACGACCGGGTCCTGCTGCACCAGGTCGAAGAAGGACGAGAGACGGTCCACTTCGTGGAACTGCCGGGCCAGCGTGGCGGCCAGGTCGAAGCGGAAGCCGTCGACGTGCATCTCGGTCACCCAGTAGCGCAGCGAGTCCATGATGAGCTGCAGGACGTGGGGGCTGCGCATCAACAGTGAATTACCCGTGCCCGTTGTATCGGTGTAGTAGCGCGGGTCCTCGCTCAGCCGGTAGTACGAGGGATTGTCGAGCCCCCGGAAGGAGAGCGTGGGACCCAGGTGATTGCCTTCGGCGGTGTGGTTGTAGACGACGTCGAGGAGGACCTCGATGCCCGCCGCGTGCAGGGCGCGCACCGCCTGCTTGAACTCCAGCACCTGCTGGCCGCGGTCGCCCCACGAGGCGTAGGCGTTGTGCGGGGCGAAGAACCCCACGGTGTTGTAGCCCCAGTAGTTCGCCATCCCCGCGTCGGCCAGCCTGTGGTCGGTGACGTACTGGTGTACCGGCATCAACTCCAGTGCGGTGACGCCGAGTTGCGTCAGATGGTCGATGACTGCGGGATGCGCCAGCGCCGCGTAGGTGCCGCGGAGCTCGGGCGGCAGTCCGGGATGGAGCATCGTGAGGCCCTTCACGTGCGCCTCGTAGATGACGGTGCGGTCGTAGCCGGTGCGGGGCGGCCGGTCCTCGCCCCAGTCGAAGTACGGGTTGACCACGACCGACGCCATCGTGTGCGGCGCCGAGTCCAGATCGTTGCGCCGGTGCGGGGCGCCGAAGCGGTAGCCGTAGACCGCCTCGTCCCAGTCGATGCGGCCGCTCATCGCCTTGGCGTACGGGTCGAGCAGCAGCTTCGCGCTGTTGCAGCGCAGCCCGCGTCCCGGGTCGTACGGGCCCTCGACGCGGAATCCGTAGCGCTGCCCCGGCATCACGCCCGGCAGATAGGCGTGCCGCACGTAGCCGTCGGACTCGCGCAGCTCCACCGCCGTCTCCCGCCCCTCGTCGTCCAGCAGGCACAGCTGGATGCGGCGGGCCGCCTCGGAGAAGACCGCGAAGTTGGTTCCGGCGCCGTCGTAGGTTGCGCCGAGGGGGTACGCCTGTCCCGGCCAGACCTGCATGCGATGCTCTCCTTCCGCAGTTGCCGTCCGGCTGCTGCCGCCGCACCGGGGCATCCTTGCCCAGGTCACGCGAAACGGACGGTGCGGCGAGCTGCAATCCCTCGTACGGGCGTACGGGCAGGGCAAGTTGATGGGGGTTCAGGGTGCGGCTCTTCCAGGGCCGCAGTAGTCTTCCTTGATCGCTCAACAGGGTCAGGAAGGCGGTGCGCGGGTGGGTGCGGGCGGGCTTGAGCTCCCCCCAGGTGAAAGCGGCGACGACGGTGACGGGGAGGCCGCCGGCGCACCGGCCGGTGCGGTGTCACTGGCACGTCCCATGGAGATCGGCGCGGACCTCGACTGGGACGCGGACGCGTGGGCCGAGGTGCGCACCCGGGCCAGGCGGGCAGGGCGCGCGTACATCTGGCTGAATCTCGTCGAGCAGCGGCTGCGGGCCGTCGTCTCCGCCGTGCTGCGGCCCATCTACGAACCGGTGCACGGCGACGAGTGGGTCGTCGCCGCGGCCGGTCCCGCCGGGCAGGAGTGGGTCCAACGGGCCGTGGCGGTACGGGAGGTGAGCCGCCGCAAGGGCTATCTGCTCGACCCCGCCGACGACAACGTTCTCTGCTTCCTGACGCTGCCGCAGCTGCGTGAGCTGATGGTGCAGCACTGGCCGTGCTTCGAGCCGTACTTCGACGACCGCCGCGAGGTCGAACTCGCCCTGGACGAGCTGGAGGTGGCGCGCAGCGCCGTCGCCCGCAACCGTGCGCTGTCCGAGACCGTGCTCGCACAGGCCGAGCGGATGTGCGCCCGGCTGCTGGAGATGCTGGGCGCCTCCGGGGACGACGCGCCCTCCGCGCACCGGCTGCCCGTCGACGCGGTGGAGGACCTCGTCGGTGACCGTTTCGCCGACGTGGTGGGAGTCCACTCCGACCGCGTCCGCCTCCAGCGGCGCCTGCCCGCCGAGGACCTCTTCGGCGGTGCCCGGCGGCTGGACGCGATGGGCATAGGTCTCAATCTCCTGGTGCAGAACTACTCGGGCCGCCGCCTGGTGCGGCTGGCCGCCTCCGGGTGCCGGCTGCGGTTGCTCTTCCTCAACCCCGCCAGCAGCGCCGTACGTCGCCGGGAGCGCGAACTGGGCATAAAGAAGGGTGAGTTGAGCCGCACCGTGGAGATGAACATCCTCCACATGCGCCGCGTGCGGGCGCGGCTGCGCGACACCGGCGCGTTCGAGATCCATGTCTTCGACGAGACGCCGCGCTTCTCCGCGTACATGGTCGACGGGGACGGGGCGGACGGCCTGGCCGTCGTACAGCCGTATCTGCGGCGGGTCCGCGGGATGGAGGCGCCGGTGCTGGTCCTGCGCGGCGGAGGGAGGGATCTCGTGCAGCGGGGCGGGGAGCACGGCAAACCTCAGGACGAGGGTGTGCACGGGCTGTTCCAGACCTACCGCGAGGAATTCGAGTCGGCGTGGACGGACTCGCGCCCCGTATCGTGAACGTGGTGCCGTCGGTGTCAGGTGCACACAGCCTCCGGACCGCCCGCACGCCCCTCTTCTAAGCTGCCGCACATGACGACCTATGCGGCGCTACTGCGGGGGATCAATGTGGGCGGACACAAGAAGGTGCCCATGGCCGAGCTGAGGGACCTCATGGCCGGCCTGGGGTGGAGCGACGTCCGCACCTACTTGCAGAGCGGCAACGCGGTCTTCACCACCGGCGACGCCGACCCCGGCGACCGCCTGGAGCGCGCCGTCGCGGACCGCTTCGGCTTCGAGGTCCGCTGCCTGGTCCGTACTGCCGCGGAGCTGCGCGCCGTTGCCGATGCGTGCCCCTATCCGGCCGCGGAGCTGGACCCGGCCAAACTGGTGGTCCTGTTCCTCGAAGAGGCTCCCGGGGAAAGCCACTTCGGCTCACTGGACGGGGCGAGGTTCGCCCCCGACACCTTCGAGCACGTGGGCAGCGCCGTGTACTGCTACTTCCCGGACGGGATGGGCCGGAGCAAGCTCCCGTCCGCTCTCGAGTCCGTGTCCCCCAAGGTGGTGATGACCGGCCGCAATTGGCGCACGGTCCAGCGGCTCATCGAACTCGCGAGCTGAACCCGCAGCCCCGGGCCCGTCCGGAACCCGCCCACGATCTGTCCTGAATTCGCCCCGAGATCAGGTCCGCGAGGCGGCGCGGTGTCCGTCAAGGGACGCAGTCCGCCGAAGAGTTGAACATCGGTGAGCAGTTCGGTCGGATCGCCGACCGAACTGCTGCCCTGTCAGGGCGGCTTGAGACGGTACGGGCCACTTTGCCGTGGCGCTCCGAGAGTTGTGTATGTCACACCCGCTCATACGGGTTGAGGTGAGCGGATCAATCAGACAGTGTTTCGAGTCCCCCGGTAGCGGATCGACGCTGCCCTGCGAACCGGGGGCGAAAACAGACATACAACCCCCCACACCTCACGAGGAGGACCCTCGTCATGGCAACCAACACGCCGAGAAGCCCCCAGAAGTCCGCGAAGCGCCGCCGCATCACCATCGCCACCGGTGTCACCGCGGCGGTGATCGGGGCGGCCACGCTGCTGACCCTGCCCGCAGGTGCCGCACCGGCCGAGGGCCACGTGTACGGCACCAAGGCCAAGGGCGCCGTCGACGGCAGCTACATCGTCATGCTCAAGGACGGCAAGGGTGCCAACTCCGTGAAGGCGACGGGGAACGACCTGGCCGAGCAGTACGGCGGCAAGGTCAAGAACACCTACACCTCCGCGATCAACGGCTTCTCCGCCAAGGGGCTCAGCGCCAAGGAGGCCCGCCAGCTGGCCGGTGACTCCCAGGTCGAGAAGGTCGTCCAGAACCACACCTTCACGGTGAACGAGACGCAGTCCAACCCGCCGTCGTGGGGCCTGGACCGCATCGACCAGAAGGAAACCGAGGGCGACAAGAAGTACACCTTCCCGGACAGCGCCGGTGAGGGCGTGACCGCGTTCGTCATCGACACCGGTGTCCGCATCACGCACAAGGACTTCGGCGAGCGCGCCGAGTCCGGCTTCGACGCGGTCGACGGCGACGACGACGCCGACGACGGCCAGGGCCACGGCACGCACGTCGCGGGCACCATCGCCGGCAGCGACCACGGCGTCGCCAAGAAGGCCAAGATCGTCGCGGTGCGTGTGCTGGACGACCAGGGCTCCGGCACCACCGAGCAGGTCGTCAAGGGCATCGACTGGGTGACCAAGAACGCCAAGGGCCCCTCCGTCGCCAACATGTCCCTCGGCGGCCCGCAGGACGAGGCGCTGGACGCCGCGGTGCAGAAGGCCATCGACGCCGGCATCACCTTCGCCGTCGCCGCGGGCAACGAGGGCCAGGACGCCGACAACAGCTCGCCGGCCCGGGTTCAGGACGCCATGACCGTCGCCGCCAGCGACGACGCCGACAAGCAGGCCGACTTCTCCAACTTCGGCAAGATCGTCGACATCTACGCGCCGGGCGTGGACATCGTCTCCGCGACCAACACCGGCGACGACGCCACGGAGACGCTGTCGGGCACCTCCATGGCCGCCCCGCACGTCGCGGGTGCCGCGGCTCTCTTCCTCGGCGAGAACAACGACGCCAAGCCGGCGGACGTCGCCAAGGGTCTGAGCGAACAGGCCACGAAGGACGCGATATCCAACCCGAGCGAGGGCACGAAGAACGAGCTCCTGAACGTCGGCAAGTGACCGGCGGGCCCGCCCGCTGAGCAAGGACGGGCGGCACCCCAGGGCTCCATCAGCACAACGGGCCGCCCGTCGCGCTCCCCAAGGGGCGCGGCGGGCGGCCTCATTGGCGCGGCGGCCGTGCCGGTCCGTGCCGGTCCGTTCTGGTCCGGGTGCTCTGTGCCGGCGGCGCCCGGCGCCCGATCCCCGGCGCCCGCCCGGCCTCCGGCCGGGCCGTCAGGCGCTCAGCGCGCGCTCCCGTCAGGCGCTCAGCGCGCGCTCCCGTCAGGCGCTCAGCGCCAGCGGCCCGTGCGCCGCCGCCTCGTCGTAGCGCAGCGCCAGCAGCTCCGCCAGTTCCGGCGCCGCGCCCAGCACCGGCGCGAGCACGTCGGCCCCGGCCTCCAGTGCGCCGCTGCGGATGCGGTCGGGTAGACGGCCGGGCGCGATGACGTACGGGGCCACCGCCACATGCCGGACGCCGTCGGCGCGCAACCCCCGCACGGCGTCCTCCGTACGGGGAAGAGAGGCGGAGGCGAACGCAGGACGCACGGCACACCAGCGACCGGTGCGCCGCCACTCCCGCGCGGTCTGTGCGATCACTGCGATCGCCTCCGCGTCCGAGGAGCCCGCCGAGGCCAGCACGACCCCGGTCGAGCGGTTCATCGCCGGCCGCAGCCCGGCCTCGTGCAGGCGCCGCTCCAGCGCCCCCACGAGCAGCGGATGCGGACCGAGCACGTCCGCCTGCCGCACCCGCAGCCGCGGCAGCCGGGACGTCGACTCGTGCAGCACGGAGGGGATGTCGGACTTGGCGTGAAAGGCGCGGCCGATCAGCAGCGGCAGGGCGACGACGTCGCGGACGCCCTCCGCGTGCAGCCTCTCCAGGAGGTGCGGCACCGAGGGGGCGTTGAAGTCCAGATGGGCCGCCTCCACACGCAGCGCGGGACGCAGCGCCCTCACGCGCGCACAGAGCGCCGCGACGGTCGCGGCGTGCCGCGGGTCGCGGCTGCCGTGTGCGATGACCACGAGAGCGGGTCGTGTCGCATCGTGCATGGCGGTCGTCCGTTCCTTGTCGGCTGCTTGCCGGTTGCGGTTGCGGTTCCGGTGTCGGTTCCGCTTCCGGTTCGGTCCGGCTCCGGGTCCGGATCGGCTTCCGGAGCTCCGGTCTGTCGGTTGTCGTTCGTTCCCGTCGGGCCGCATGCGGCGCCGGCGTTCAGTGGGCCGTCGCGAGGAGGCCGCGGTGGCGCAGCACCCTGCGCTCCAGCGGCGCGAAGATGAGCAGTTCGATGCCGATGCCGACGAGGAGGATGAGGAGGATCGCCCCCAGCACCAGCGGCATGTCCTGATAGGCCCGTCCGGTCTCCAGCAACTGCCCCAGCCCCGCACCCAGTTCGGGCGAAGTGGCGATCAGCTCGGCAGCCATCAGCGACCGCCACGAGAAGGCCCAGCCCTGCTTGAGCCCCGCGATGTAGCCGGGCAGCGCGCCCGGCAGCAGCACGTGCCGCACCCCGCGGAACCCCGTCGCGCCGATGACGTGCCCCGCGCGCAGATGCAGCGGCTGGATGCGGTCCACGCCCGCGACCAGCCCGTTCGCGATGGACGGCACCGCGCCGAGCAGTACGACCGCGTAGATCGTGGCGTCCGTCAGCCCGAACCAGATGATCGCGGCGGGCACCCACGCCACCGACGGCAGCGACTGCAGCCCCGAGAGGATCGGCCCGATCGCCGCACGCACGGGCTTGACCTGAGCGACCAGCAGCCCGAGCAGCGTGCCCAGCACCAGCGCGACGGCGAAGCCGAGCGCACCCCGCGAGACGCTCTGCCAGACGATCGACAGGATGGTGCCCTTGTACCACTCCTCGGCCAGGGCGTCCCACACCATCAACGGGCCGGGCAGCTGGTACGGCTCCTTGATGCGCAGGGCGAACGCCAGCTGCCACAGCGCCAGTACGAGCACGACCGCGACCGCGGGCGGCAGCGCCTTGCGCCGCAGCACCTGCGCCAGCGGCAGCCGCGTGGCGGTGCGCGTGTCGAGCGCGTCGAGACCGGCCTCCAGGCCCGCCAGGTCCCCGGCGTCGTCCCGCTTCGCGCGCTGCGCGGGCCGGGCGCCGTCCGCCTCGACGGGCCGGGAGTCAGTGCTGGCCATGTCGGCGGATCTCTCCCCTCAGCTCTTCGGTGATCTCGGCGGAGAGGTTCGCCACGTCGGCGTCCTCGATGCGCCGCGGGTGCGGGATGTCCACGGTCCACTCGCGGGCGACGCGGCCCGGCCGGGAGGAGAGAAGCACCACGCGCTGCGCGAGGCGCACGGCCTCCCGCACGTTGTGCGTCACGAACAGGACGGAGACGCCGGTCTCCGACCAGATCCGCGTGAGCTCCTCGTGCAGCACGTCACGCGTGATCGCGTCGAGCGCGGCGAACGGCTCGTCCATCAGCAGCAGTCCGCTGTCCTGGGCGAGCGCCCTGGCAAGCGCGACGCGCTGACGCATGCCGCCCGACAGCTCGTGCACCCGCTTGCGGTGCGCGCCCGTGAGCCGTACGAGCTCCAGCAGGCGCTCCGCCTCGGGCCGCCGCTCCGGCTTGGGCACGCCCCGCAGTTTCAGGGCCAGTTCGATGTTCCGGCCGGCGGTGAGCCACGGGAAGAGCGCGTGCTCCTGGAACATCAGCGAGGGGCGGCCGCCGGGCACGTCGATGGTGCCGGCGGACGGCTTGTCCAGCGCCGCGACGAGATTCAGCAGCGTCGACTTGCCGCATCCGCTCGCGCCGAGCAGCGTGACGAACTCGCCGGGGCCGACGTCGAGTGCGATGTCGTCCAGCACCAGCTGCTCCGCGCCCGCGCGTCCGAAGGTCTTGGAGACGTGGTCGAGGCGGACGGCGTAGCCCGCCTCGTCCATGGCGGGGCGCGCATCGGCGACGCCCGTGCCTGTCGCCGCGTACCCGGTGCCGGGCGCGGGCCCGGCGGTCAGTGTCGTGGTCATCGCGCTCACCTCCGTGGGTGTGGTGCGTGGTGGTGGAAGGGGCCTGCGGGCGTCAACTGCCGAGCCCCGCGTCGTCGACGGCGGGTCGGCCCTCGCCCTTCAGCACCCGGTTGAGGATCGAGAGGTCGTAGATGCCCCGGAGGTCGGCCTTCTTCATCAGGCCCGTCTCGACGCCGTGTTCGGCCTCCTCCGCCAGCGTGGCCGCCAGCGGGTCGTCGGTGACGTCGATGTCGTCGAAGGAGGAGTCGAGTACGTCCTCGGGCAGCGGCTTGCCGGAGTCCCTCTCCAGGGCGGTGTTGATGTGCTTCTTCGCCTCGTCCGGGTGCTCGCGGATCCAGGCGTTGGCGCGCACCGAGCCGCGCACGACGGCCTCGACGGCCTCCGGGTGCTTCTTCAGGAACTCCTGCCGCACGACAAGGTTCGTGGTGACGAACTCGCCGTGCTTCCACAGCTTCTTCTCGTTCAGCAGGACCTTCCCGCCGCCGGCGACGATGGTGGACGCCGTGGGCTCGGGCACCCATGCCCCGTCGATGCCGCCCTGCCGGAAGGTCGTCGGGATCTCCTTGTTGTCCTGCCGGAGGACGGAGACGTCGCCCTTCCCGGTGTCCGGGCTGACCCGCAGGCCCTTCCCCGCGAGGAAGTCGAGAAGGGCGACGTCCTGCGTGTTGCCCAGCTGCGGTGTGGCGATCCGCTTGCCCTCCAGGTCCCCGAGCGAGCGGACCTTCTCCGGGTTCACCACGAGCGACGCCCCGCCCGAGGTGGCGCCCGCGACGATCCGGAGGCTCTTGCCGCCGGACCTGGTGAACCCGTTGACAGAGGGGGAGGGGCCGACCCAGGCCATGTCGACGGCCTTGGCGTTGAGCGCCTCGATGGCCGCCGGCCCCGCGTTGAAGACCTGCGTCGAGGCCTTCGTGCCGCCCAGCTCGCGCGGGATCTCACCGCCGTCCCGCAGCCCCACCAGCGCGGTCGCGTGGGTGACGTTGCCGAAGTAGCCGACCTTGACCTCGTCGAGGCCGCCGACTTTACTGCCGCCCGCGGCCGCCGGTCCGCCCCTGTCCTCGGGTGCCTTGGAGCCGTAGCCGCACGCCGTCGCCAGCACGGGCAGCGCGACCAGCGCGGGCAGCGCGACCAGCGCGGCGAGCGCGCAATGCCTTCGCCGCTGTGCCGGTCTGCGGACGGACATGGGGCGGGTCCTCTCGTAAGGCTGTCAGGCGTGGCAGGGCTGGTGCCTGCCGATGGCAGTTCGGTGCAGGTGATGCGGTGGCGGGCCGCCGGCTAGAAGTCCCAGCCGTCGTCCTCCGGTGTCCCTCCGGCCTCTGCCTGAGCGGTCTCCCGCACGGCGTCGGCGAAGGCGTTGCCGGCCATGCCGGCGGTGAGGGTCGAGCCGTCCGCGGGGTCGATCAGGACGAACGAGCCGGTGCGGCGCGAGTCGGTGTAGTCGTCGACGGGCAGCGGTTCGGACGTGCGCAGCACCACGCGTCCGATTTCGTTGGCGACGAGGCGCCCCGGGTCGGGGTGCTGGGAGAGGCCCTTCGTCCCGTCGGAATCCGTCAGTGCCAGCCGCGAGGGAATCTCCTTCACGATCGCCTTGACGGTGCGCGTGGTGTGCTTCAGCAGCACACGGGCACCGGGCGTCAGCGGCGTGTCATGAAGGTGGCAGACGGTCGCCGTCAAGTCCTGGCTGGGAGTGACCGTCGCGTCGGACGGCACGATCATGTCGCCGCGGGAGATGTCGAGATCGTCGGCGAGCAGCACCGTCACCGACTGCGGCGCCCAGGCGACGTCCACGGACCGGCCCAGCACGTCCAGGGCCTCGATGGTGCTGCTGAGTCCCGAGGGATACACCGTCACGCGCTGCCCGACGCGCAGCAGACCGGAGGCGATCTGGCCCGCGTAGCCGCGGTAGTCGGGATGTTCGGCGGTCTGCGGGCGGATGACGTACTGGACGGGGAAGCGGGCAGGGTCCTCGCCCGGATCGTCGGTGACGGCCACGGTCTCCAGGTGCTCCAGCACCGTCGGGCCGCCGTACCAGTCCATGTGGGCGGACGGGGTCACGACGTTGTCGCCGACGAGGGCGGAGACCGGGATGGCGGTGATCTCCGGAACACCGAGGGAGGCCGCGTAGCGGGTGAACTCCCCGGCGATGCCCGCGAAGACGTCCTCGTCGTAGCCGACGAGGTCCATCTTGTTGACCGCGAGGACGACGTGCGGGACGCGCAGCAGCGCCGCGACGGCGGCGTGCCGGCGGGTCTGCTCGACGACGCCGTTGCGGGCGTCGACGAGGACGACGGCCAGTTCGGCCGTCGAGGCGCCGGTGACCATGTTCCTCGTGTACTGCACGTGGCCCGGGGTGTCGGCGAGGATGAACCGCCGCCGCGGCGTGGCGAAGTAGCGGTAGGCGACGTCGATGGTGATGCCCTGCTCCCGCTCGGCGCGCAGACCGTCGGTCAGCAGCGCCAGGTCGGGGGTGTCCTGGCCGCGGTTGCGCGAGGCGGACTCCACCGCCTCCAACTGGTCGGCCAGCACGGACTTCGAGTCGTGCAGCAGCCGGCCCACCAGCGTCGACTTGCCGTCGTCGACGGAGCCGGCGGTCGCGAAGCGCAGCAGCGAGGTCGCCGACAGCGCCGCGTCGGCCGCGGCTTCCAGCGGGTCCTGGCCGGAGAAGGGGGTGGTCATGATCAGAAGTACCCCTCGCGCTTGCGGTCCTCCATGGCGGCCTCCGAGAGCTTGTCGTCCGCCCGTGTCGCGCCGCGCTCCGTCAGCCGGGACGCGGCGATCTCGGCGATGACCTTCTCGATGGAGTCGGCGTCGGAATCGACGGCACCCGTGCAGGACATGTCGCCCACCGTGCGGTAGCGCACCTTGCGCCGCTCCACCCGCTCGCCGTCGCCGGGGCCGCCCCACTCGCCGGGGGCCAGCCACATCCCGGCGCGGGAGAAGACCGTGCGCTCATGTGCGTAGTAGATGCCGGGGAGTTCGATGTTCTCGCGGGCGATGTACTGCCACACGTCCAGCTCGGTCCAGTTCGACAGCGGGAAGACGCGCACGTGCTCACCCGGCGCGTGACGCCCGTTGTAGAGCTGCCACAGCTCCGGGCGCTGACGCCGCGGGTCCCAGCCGCCGAACTCGTCGCGCAGGGAGAAGACACGTTCCTTCGCCCGCGCCTTCTCTTCGTCGCGCCGCCCGCCGCCGAAGACCGCGTCGAAGCGGTTGCCCTCGATGGCCTTCAGCAGGGGAACGGTCTGCAGCGGGTTGCGGGTGCCGTCCGGGCGCTCCTTCAACTCGCCGCGGTCGATGAACTCCTGCACCCGGGCCACGTGCAGCCGCAGCCCGTGCTGCGCCACCACACGGTCGCGGTACTCCAGCACCTCGGGGAAGTTGTGCCCCGTGTCCACGTGCAGCAGCGTGAACGGCACCGGCGCCGGGCGGAACGCCTTCAGCGCCAGATGCAGCATGACGATGGAGTCCTTGCCGCCGGAGAAGAGGATCACCGGGCGCTCGAACTCGCCCGCGACCTCACGGAAGATGTGCACACCCTCCGACTCCAGCGCGTCCAGGTGCGAGAGCGCGTACGGGTTCTCCCGCTCTTCCAGCGTCGTGACGGCCGTCCTCACAGCAGTCCCCTCTCACTCAGCAGCGCGCGCAGCGCCGCAGCGGATTCCTCCACGCCCTGCCGGTGTGCCTCGATCCGCAGATCCGGCTCCTCGGGGGCCTCGTACGGGTCGTCCACGCCCGTCAGCCCGGAGATCTCCCCCGAGGCCTGACGCGCATACAGTCCCTTCACGTCGCGCTGCGAGCACACCTCGACCGGAGTGGCGACGTGCACCTCCAAGTAGCCGGTGCCGGCGGCCTGATGACGCTTGCGCACCGCCTCCCGGCTGTCCGCGTACGGCGCGATGACCGGCACGAGGACGGTCACGCCGTGCGAGGCGAGCAGCTCCGCGACGAAACCGATGCGCTGCACGTTCAAGTCGCGGTCCTCGCGGGAGAAGCCGAGACCGGCGGAGAGGAAAGTACGGATCTCGTCCCCGTCGAGCACCTCCACGCGGCGGCCATTTGCGGCGAGTTGTTCCGCAAGCGCGGTCGCGATCGTCGTCTTGCCCGCGCTCGGCAGGCCGGTGAGCCAGACGGTGGCCCCGCTCTCCCGCCGCGTTGTCGCTGTCGTCATCTCCCGCTCCCTGTCACGGAGTTCACGCTCACAGATGGATCCCGCACTCGGTCTTGCCCTGACCCGACCAGCGTCCGGCGCGGGCGTCCTCGCCCTCAAGAACGCGCCGGGTGCACGGGGCGCAGCCCACCGAGGCGTAACCGTCGGAGAGCAGCGGGTTGGTGAGCACGCCGTGTTCGGCGATGTAGGCCTCGACATCGGCCTGATTCCAGCGGGCGATCGGCGAGATCTTGACCTTCTGCCGGCGCTCGTCCCAGCCGACGACGGGAGTGCCCGCCCGGGTGGGCGACTCGTCCCGGCGCAGGCCCGTCGCCCACGCGTCGTACTGGCGCAGACCCTCCTCGAGGGGCGCCACCTTCCGCATCGCGCAGCACAGATCGGGATTCCGGTCGTGCAGCTTCGGACCGTGCTCCGCGTCCTGCTCGGCAACGGTCCGCTGCGGCGTCAGCGTGATCACCTCGACGTCCATGACGGCGGCCACCGCGTCACGCGTGCCGAGCGTCTCGGGGAAGTGGTAGCCGGTGTCGAGGAAGACGACGCGGACGCCCGGTGCGACGCGGGAAGCGAGATGCGCCACCACCGCGTCCTCCATGGAGGAGGTGACGCAGAAGCGGTCGCCGAAGGTGTCCGTGGCCCAGCGCAGCACCTCCAGCGCCGGTGCGTCCTCCAGCTTCCGGCCCGCGTCCTCCGCGAGCCGCCGCAGCTCTGCCGCGGAGCGCCGTTGCGCGGCTGTGGTCATGGCGTGGCCCCTCCATCCTGAGTGCTGCCGTCCCGGTCTCCGTCCCGGCCCGTGCCGGTGCCGTTGCCGGCCGCTGCGCCCGCGGCGCCGCCTCCGCGCTGCAGGCCCCTGGCCAGCAGCCCGAGGAACGCGAGCCTGAACGCCCGGTTGCACGCGGCGCACTCCCAGGCCGCCCCCTTGCCGGCGGCCGCCCCGCCCGTCTCCTCGGAGGGGCGAAGGTCCTCGTCACCGCAGTACGGGCAGTAGAACGGCGCGGCCCGCTCGCTCACTGTGCCCCCCGCTCAGCCCTGGCGCGCTTTGACGCGTCGGCTTCCCTCGTCACTGCTCGCTCCTTCGTCGCTGCGCGGTTCCTCGGTCCAGCCGACGCCGCGCGCCCGGGCTCGCTCATTTGAGGGCACCCTCTTCCGCGCGCGCCGCCCACTGGGCGAAGCGCTCGCCGTCCTCGCGCTGCTCCTGGAAGTTGAGCAGCACGCGCTCGATGTAGTCGGGCAGTTCCGTGGCGGTGACCTTCAGGCCGCGGACCTTCCGGCCGAAGCCGGGCTCCATGCCGAGGGAGCCGCCCAGGTGGACCTGGTATCCCTCGACCTGCTCGCCGTCGGCGTCCGTGACGAGCTGGCCCTTCAGCCCGATGTCCGCGACCTGGATGCGGGCGCAGGAGTTGGGGCAGCCGTTGACGTTGATGGTGACCGGCTCGTCGAACTCGGGGAGGCGGCGCTCCAGTTCGTCGATGAGCGACGAGCCGCGTGCCTTCGTCTCGACGATGGCCAACTTGCAGAACTCGATGCCGGTGCAGGCCATGGTGCCGCGGCGGAAGACCGACGGGCGTGCCGTGAGGTCGAGCGCCTCCAGCGCCCGGGTCAGGGACTCCACCCGGTCCCCGGCCACATCGAGGACGATCATCTTCTGCTCGGCGGTGGTGCGGACGCGGCCCGAACCGTGCGACTCGGCGAGGTCCGCGATCTTGGTGAGCGTGCCGCCGTCGACGCGCCCCACGCGCGGCGCGAAGCCCACGTAGTAGTTGCCGTCGCGCTGTTCGTGCACGCCGATGTGGTCGCGCCACTGCTGGACGGGCGCCTCGGGTGCGGGTCCGTCCGCCATCCTGCGCAGCAGGTACTCGTCCTCCAGCACCTGACGGAACTTCTCCGCGCCCCAGTCGGCGACGAGGAACTTGATGCGGGCGCGGGTGCGCAGCCGCCGGTACCCGTAGTCGCGGAAGACCGAGACGATGCCCTCGTGCACGTCCGCGACGTCCTCGACCGGCACCCAGGCGCCGAGCCGTACGCCCAGCTTGGGGTTGGTCGACAGGCCGCCGCCGACCCACACGTCGAAGCCGGGGCCGAGTTCGGGGTGTTCGACGCCGACGAACGCGACGTCGTTGATC
This sequence comes from Streptomyces sp. WMMB 322, assembly GCF_900090145.1. Taxonomy (GTDB): domain Bacteria; phylum Actinomycetota; class Actinomycetes; order Streptomycetales; family Streptomycetaceae; genus Streptomyces. The sequence goes on along the minus strand of NZ_FMHI01000011.1, from coordinate 197,540 downwards.
TCGTGCGCGACGTCGAGCAGCGGAGATCCGGACACCGCGGTCTTGAACTTCCGCGGCAGGTTCGAATACGCGGGGTTGCCGATGACCCGGCGGTGGATCTCGTCGATGGCGGGGGTGCCGTCGATGATCTCGTCGGCCGCGATGCCGGCGACGGGCGAGCCCATGATGACGCGCGGAGTGTCGCCGCAGGCCTCGGTGGTGGAGAGGCCGACGCCCTCCAGGCGGCGCCAGATCTCGGGCATGTCCTCGATGCGGATCCAGTGGAACTGGATGTTCTGCCGGTCGGTGATGTCGGCGGTGCCGCGTGCGAAGTCCTGCGAGATCTCGCCGATGGTGCGCAGCTGCCGGGTGGTCAACTGGCCGCCGTCGATGCGCACCCGGAGCATGAAGTACTCGTCGTCCAGCTCCTCCGGCTCCAGCACCGCGGTCTTGCCGCCGCTGATCCCGGGCCTGCGCTGGGTGTAGAGGCCCCACCAGCGCATGCGGCCGCGCAGGTCGGCGCCGTCGATCGAGTCGAACCCGCGGTGCGCGTAGATCGTCTCAATGCGTGTCCGCACATTGAGACCGTCGTCGTCCTTCTTCGTCTGCTCGTTGCCGTTGAGGGGAGTGAAGTGACCGGCGGCCCACTGCCCTTCGCCGCGGTGGCGTCCGGTCTTGCGGCGGCTCGGTGCGGAAGCGGGACGCTTGGAGGTCTCGGCCATGGCAGTTGTCCTTCGGGTCCTTCAGGTGTCCTTCGGGCGGGGCCCCGGGCAGGCCGGCCGGGCAGCCGGAGGCGGCCGGCCGTCGATGACGGGTACGGGTCACCGGGTGATTGCGCGCACGTCACACCTGGTCGGGTCCGTTCGTGCGGCAGGTTGCGCACGCGCGGAAGGCAGGGGGGACCGCGGCGACGGTTCAGCCGGAGGAGAGCGCACTTCCCCGGGGGCAGTCCGCCGGGGGTGCCCCCACGTGACGGTGAGGGCGGCTCGAGATCGGTGGTGCTGGGACTGTCAGCCCGCGCGACAGATGGCGCTGGACATGCGGCCGAAGTCGACGTGGCGTCGACTCACCAAGGCAATTCCAGCGCGAGACATGACGGAAGCGTCGCACGGCGCCGAACGGGCAGTCCACCAATATCCAGGATGTGGACAGTCCTGTCCCGAATAGCGGGACGATGCACTCTTGACAGTCAGCGGGACGACGCCCTCACTCCGCAGCCGGACGTTGCGCCGGCGGCCCGGAGACGCCAGGCGCGTCCCCCTTGTCCCCGGGTGTTTCCAGGGTCACGTCCTTCGCGTAGACGCCGAAGCCGCGCCGCCGGTAGTTGCGCAGCGCGTGCGGCCCGTCCTTGCTGCATGTGTGCAACCACACGCGGGAGGTCGGCGGCCGGCCCTCCCACCGGTCGCCCATGTCCCAGGCGCGGCGGGTGCCGAACGCGAGCAGCCGCCCTCCGATGCCCCGACCCCGGAAGGCGGGAAGAAGGCCGAAGTAGCTGATCTCCACCGTGGCGCCGGGGCGGGTGGCCCGCCCCGAGGTGTCCTCGGTCGCGCCGTCCAGCTCGATGTACCCGGCGGGAGTGCCCCGTTCCCAGGCCACCCAGGTCTCCACGCCCGGACGGTCCAGCCACCGGTGCCACTGCTCCCGCGTCCACGGCAGCCGGTCGACCCACTCCACGTCCGCGCCGACCTCGCTGTAGAGGAACCTGCTGAACGCGGCGGAGACCACCTCGGCCCGCACGATGCGCAGACCGGACGCCTCCTCCACGGGGGGTTCGCCCGTCAGATCCCCGGGAGCCGTCTGCTCCAGGAACCACGTGGTGACACTCCGCGTCGCGTTCTCGCTCAACGGTTCTCTCCGTACTCGCTCAAGGTGTGCTTCCCGCTCTGCGGACGCGCAGACCGCGCACCCGGTTGAGTGCCGCCGCCGTCTCGAAGCGGCGCGGCACGGCGAAGTCCTCGTCGCGCACGGCCAGCAGCGCGTCCGCGCCCCCGGCCGCCAGTTCGGCGTCGAGCAGGTCCAGGGCCTCCGCGAGTGTACGGGTGCCGTCCACATGCCCGCGTCGCACCATCAGGTCGAGTGCGAGGCCGATTCCCGCCACCTGACGGGCGTCCGCGATCTGCTCCACCGAGCGCAGATCCACCTCGTACTCCCCGAACGTCAGCGCGTCCTCGCCGCGCGAGCGCACGCGCCTGCGCCCCCGCGCCTCGGACTCCAGCGACGCGGGGTCGGGGCTGCGGTGCACCACTGCCGGGAAGCTCTCGGCCTCGGCGTGCCGTCCCGTCGGTACGGACGCGACCTCCCGCGCCCGTTCCGTCACGTCGGAGGGGCGGTAGGCGTCCAGCATCAGCACCAGGTCGGCGACTTCCAGATAGTCGCCGGAACCGCCCATGACCAGCACCGTCGAGACGCCGTGGTCGCGGTGGAGGGAGCGCACGGAGTCCACCAGCGGCGTCAGCGGCTCGCGTTCCTTGGCCACGAGGGCCTGCATGCGGGCGTCACGGATCATCAGGTTGGTCGCCGCCGTGTCCTCGTCGATGAGCAGCACCCGCGCCCCCGCCTCGACTGCCTCGCACAGCGACGCGGCCTGTGAGGTGGAGCCGGAGGCGTTGTCCGTCGAGAAGTCGGTGGTGTCGGAGCCGTCCGGAAGATGGCCGACGAACGCGTGCACGTCCACCCTCTCCACCCGGCGGCCGTCCTCCGCACGCAACTTCACCGTCTCAGGGCGTGAGACGACGAGTTCGCGCCCGTCGCCGGGCACGTGGTCCCAGATGCCCGTCTCCAGAGCGCGCAGCAGCGTCGACTTGCCGTGGAAGCCGCCGCCCACGATCAGGCTCACGCCCTCGCGCAGCCCCATTCCCGTGACCTCGCCCCCGTTCGGCAGCGCGACCGTGACCCGCAGCCCCTCCGGCGAGGAGAACGGCACGACGCCCTCGCCGCGGGCCGGACGGTCGTCCACGCCGCTGCCCCGCGGCAGCACAGCCCCGTCCGCGACGAACGCGACCAGACCGAGTCCGGGCAGCGCCTCGCGCAGGGCGTCGGAGTCCTCGACCGTCTCTACGAACTCCTCCACCGCCTCCGCGTCCAGCGACGCGTAACGCAGCGCACGTTCGGCGATGTCGGGCACGGCCCGGCACAGCAGACGCTGCGCGGTACGGGCATCGATGCGCCGGCCCTTGCCGGGCAGGGCGAGACCGAACCGGAGCGTGACCGCGCCGTCGTCCGCCGAGACCTGGCACGAACCCCGGTCGAGCACTTCCTGGCCGCCCGCGTCGATCCGCAACGCACGCTCTCCACCCGCGACTTGGGCCGCACGGCGGGCGATGAAAGACGCGAGGGCGCGGCGGCGGACGGGCGTGCTCCACAGCGCGGACGGAAATCCGGCACGCTCCGCGGGCACCCGCACGGCCACACGCGCCGGCGGAGCGAACGGGTCGGACTGGCCGCGCACGAGCCGCAGCGTCTCCCCGGTCGCCTCCGCGCCCGGCATCTTCCACGTCCCGACGAGACCCTTGTACCGGCCGTACGAAGCGCCCTCCAGGCCCGCGAGTTGCTGCTCCAGGCCGCCGCGCGGAGCGCCGTGTGCGTGCGGCGGTCCGTCCTCGCGCGGTTCCCCGCCGCCGGCACCTCCGTCGCCGCGGTCGCGCCGGGCGTGCGGTCCGTGCCCGTCGCGCCGTGCGTACGGTCCGCCGCGGCCGCTGCGTGCTCCGCGGTGCGCCCGGTGGCCGCCGGGGCCGCGGCCCTGCTCACGTGGCACTGCGCCCTCCCTCTCCGCCGGAGACTGTCTGCGTCCGGACGATACATACCGGACGCGGCAGGCACCGGCGCCGGGGACCGGCTCACCCCGGCCGGGCGGGCCACCGGCACGCACCGCGCCCGGCACGACCCCGCCGCTGCCCGCATCCCGCCCGTGTGCGCGATGCCGCGTTGACAGGGTCACGGGCTGCTGCTGGACTCCAGCGCGAAGCCGTGCGCCGGGGCGGGGCCCCGGTGGCGCTGTCCTGTAGCCGCACCCGAACCGGAACCCGCACACCCGCACTCGCACCTGCACCCGAACCGTGAGGTCCGCATGACCGCGCCAGTCCCCGCCGCCGACGACGCCGCCGTCCCCGTCGCCGTGCTCGGCGAATGCGTCGCCGACGCGTTCGTCCGGCCCCCGGCCACGGATACCGGAACCCCGGCCGTCGGACTGGACGTGCTCCCCGGCGGCGGGCCCGCCAACACCGCCGTCGCACTGGCGCGGCTCGGCACCCCCACCCGCTTCCTCGGCCGCATCTCCGGGGACGTCTTCGGGCGGCTCTTCCGCGACCATCTGGGCCGCTCGGGCGTCGACTTGAGCCGCACTCTCACCGCGCGCGAACCCAGCACCCTCGCCGTCGCCGACGTCGACGAGGAGGGCCGCGCCGACTACTCCTTCCACGCGGAGAACACCGCCGACTTCCAGTGGACGCCGCGAGAACTGACCACCGCCTCCGACGGGCCGCTCTCCTGCCTGCACACCGGTTCGCTGGCGCTCGTCCGGCCGCCCGGCGGCGAGGCGATCGAGGCCCTGCTGACGGACGTCCGGGAGCGGGCGACGGTGTCGGTCGATCCCAACATCCGCCCGCTGCTGGTCGATCCGGGTGTCTACCGCGGCGCCCTGCCGCGCTGGTGCGCCGCCGCCGACATCCTCCGCCTCTCCGACGACGACCTGGCGCATCTCGCGCCCGAGGGCACCACCCCGGAACAGGCCGCCGACACCTTCCATGCGGACGGCGCCCGTCTCGTCGTCGTCACGCTCGGCGCCGACGGCGTCTTCGCCTCCCTCGACGGCGAGCGGCTGCACGTGCCCGCGCCGTCGGTGGACGTCGTCGACTCGGTCGGCGCGGGCGACTCCTTCATGGCGGGCTTCCTCCACTCCCTCCACGGCGCCGGCGCACTGGGCGGCCGCCTGGACACCCTCACGGCCGAACACCTCGCCGCCGCCCTGGACTTCGGAACCCGCGTGGCCGCCGCGGTGTGTGCGGTGCGGGGGGCGAATCCGCCGTGGGCGGGGGAGTTGCAGTGAGCCGGCTGGGTCAGTCCGCGTAGCGGGGCAGGTCCCGGGTCGAGATCGTCCAGTCGGCGATCGTGACGTCCTCGCCGTACACGAAGTCCTTCCTCGTCGCGTAACGAGGTCCGTGAGCGGTGGGGTGGATGTCCGAGAACACGGCGCCCTCTCCGCCACGTGGGTCGAAGACGGCGTAGACAGGGATGCCCAGCAGCGGGTAGTCGCGCATCTTGCCCGTCCAGTCGTTGTCCGGGTTCGAGCGGGACACGACCCACGCTAGCGGGGCGTGCTGCCCGTGCGCAGGTGGCGATCACTGCAGGTCGGCAACAGTCCGGGTCCGGGCGACGGGCGCAATCCGTCTCCGTTCGCAAACGGGGCGCGCGGCAGCGGACGCGCCCCGTACCGCACGGACGGGGTGGCCCCGGCATCGCGCGCCGGGACCACCCCGTCCGTGAAGCTCCGTGCGGCTACTGAGCGCCCAGGAGGGACTTCACCGGCTCGATGGCGAAGTAGACGGTGAAGAGCAGCGCGCTTCCCCACAGCAGCCAGTGGACCTCGCGGGCCTTGCCCGTGCACGCCTTGATGACCACGTACGCGATGAAGCCGGCGCCGATGCCGTTGGTGATGGAGTACGTGAACGGCATGACCGCGATGGTCAGGAAGGCGGGGATGGCGAGCTCGTAGCGGTCCCAGTCGATGTGCTTGACCTGCGTCATCATCAGGAACCCGACGACGACGAGCGCAGGGGCCGCGGCCTGGAGGGGCACGAGGGTCAGGACGGGGGTGAGGAAGAGTGCGAGAGTGAACAGGCCGCCCGTGATGACGCTGGCGAAGCCGGTACGGGCACCTTCCCCGACGCCGGCCGCGGATTCGATGTAGGTGGTGGCGGACGAGGCCGACGACGCGCCGCCCGCGACGGCGGCGGCACTGTCGATGAGCAGCACACGGCCCACGTTGGGGACCTGGCCGCGCTCGTCGAGGAGCCCCGCTTCGGCGGTGACGCCGACGACGGTGCCCATCGTGTCGAAGAAGTCGGTCAGGATCAGCGCGAAGACCAGCAGGACGACGGTCAGGATGCCGACCTGGCCGAAGGCGCCGGCGACGTCGAAGGCGCCGATGAGCCCGAAGTCGGGGAGGGCGACGGGGTTGCCGGGAAGCGAGGGAGAGGTCACGCCCCAGTTCTTCACGTCGGCGAACTCGTTGACGGCGATGGCGACGGCCGTCATCAGGAGGATGCTGATGAGGATCGCGCCCTTGATCTTGCGGGAGACGAGAACGATCGTCAGGAGCACGCCGAGGCAGAAGACGAGCATGGGCCAGCCGGTGAGGGTGCCGTTGCCGAGCTGCACGGGAACGGTGGTCTTCGCGGCGTCCGGGATACGGGTGACGAAACCGGCGTCCACGAAGCCGATGAAGGCGATGAACAGGCCGATGCCGACGCTGATGGCCTGCTTGAGAGGTTGCGGGATGGCGTGCATGACGGCCTCGCGCAGCCCTGTCACCACCAGCACGCAGATCAGCAGGCCCTCGATCACGATGAGGCCCATCGCGTCTTCCCAGCGCATGAGGGGAGCGATCTGGTGGGCGACGATGACGTTGAGGCCCAGTCCCGTGGCGAGGGCGAGCGGCAGATTGCCCCCCACGCCCATGATCAGAGTCATCACTCCGGCCACCAGGGCCGTGGCGGTGGCCAGTTGGGCGCCGTCCAGCTGCTGGCCGAACTTGTCCTCGGCGCTGCCGAGGATGATCGGGTTGAGCACGAGGATGTAGGCCATCGTGAAGAACGTGGCGAAACCGCCGCGTATCTCCCGTGCGAACGTCGAGCCGCGTTCGCTTATGCGGAAGAACCGGTCGAGGGGGCCGCCGGCTGTGGACTGCGGCGCAGCGGGCGTTCTTGTCGTGCTCGTCTGCATGTCTGCGTCTCCTGGACCAACAGGTATGAGGGGGAGCCGGGAGCGTGCGACGGTCAGTTGCCCCACCCCCGTGCGGTGCCTTGCCGAGCGGATCATACGCGGCCGGGAGAATTTCACAATTGTTGTGCCGCATCCGAGGTTTAAAGCAGCGAACGCCTCTCGTGGGTTCCTACAGAATCACCCCGGAACTATCTCCCAAAAAGGGATGCAGGGACTGCGGCCCATGGAGTCGCGGTGTGTAACCCCCTACTCTCTCCCCGTGCATCCACCGATCTCCTTCAACGCGCGCGCCGCCCGAACCATGCGCGAGAGACTGGGGATGGCCCCTGGCCACGTCGCTTACGGCATGCGCGCCTCGTACGGCATGAGTCACGTCAGCCCCGATCACGTCACCGCATGGGAACGCGGCGACGCCCTGCCCACCGCGAACGAGGTGACGGCCCTGGCGGGCGCCCTGTGGTGCCACCCCGGTGAACTGATGGGCCGCCCCCGTACGTTGCTCGAGCACCGGCTCGCCCGCGGCATGTCCGCCGAGGACGTCGCCCGGCTCATAGGCCTGGACCTCGACACCTACCGGCGCATGGAAGAGACGGGCCGGTGGACGGGCGACAAGCGGCAGACCGCCAACCTCGGCAGCGTCCTGAAGCTCCCGCCACGCGACTTCATAGCGGTCACCGGCCATGAGGAAGAACTCGCGCGCCTCCTCACCGAAGCCGTCTCGACCCGCTGGCAGGCGCACGTGCGTGCCATCGCCAAGCTGGTCGCCATCGACCGCCGCGAGCTGCAAGGCCCCCTGCGGGACATGCAGCAGGAGTACCAGGCGCTCATGGCGGCCACCCTGGGCTGGGCCAGCACCAACGCCACCGGTGAGGAGGGGCGGCGCTATCTCGAGCACATCGTCGAGCACTTCTGGGAGCGCCTGCCCGAGTACTGACACAGCCGCCCCCGGGGTTTCCCCTTCACCGCGCGGCGCCGGCTGTCCGCCGGCGGGAGGCCCGGCACCGGCCCGACAGGCCTACGGGACCTCCGGCCGCGCCCGGTCGGCGATCGCGGCCAGGTCCAGGGTGTGCGGCAGTGTGCCGAAGGCCGCCCCCCAGTCCCCGCCCAGACGCGAGGCGCAGAACGCGTCGGCCACCGCCGCGGGCGCGTACCGCACCAGCAGCGAACCCTGAAGGACCTGCGCCATGCGCTCCACGAGGCGACGGGCGCGGGCCTCGATGCCTTCCAGGTCCGACAGTTCGGTCAGCAGGTCCTTCATCGCCGCGTCCAGCCGGTGGTCCGCGCCGCGCGCGTGTCCGGTCTCGACGAGGAAGGCGTTCAGTGCCTCCGGCGAGCGCTGCAGAGCACGCAGCAGGTCCAGCGCCTGCACGTTGCCCGAGCCTTCCCAGATCGAGTTGAGCGGCGACTCACGCAGGAGCCTGGGCATCCCGGACTCCTCCACGTAGCCGTTGCCGCCGAGGCACTCCAGCGCCTCGCCCGCCAGGGGTGTCGCCCGCTTGGTCACCCAGTACTTGGCCGCCGGAAGGGCCAGCCGCAGCAGTTGACGCTCCTGTTCGGCGTTCTCACCGCCGCCGTGCGCGGCGTCGAACGCCGACGCGAGCCGCATCGTGAGCACCGTCGCCGCCTCCGACTCCAGCGCCAGGTCCGCCAGCACGTTCTGCATCAGGGGCTTGTCCGCCAGCAGGCCGCCGAACGCGCTGCGGTGCGCCGCATGGTGGGAGGCCTGCGCGACGGCCTGACGCATCAGCGAGGCCGAGCCCGTCACACAGTCCAGACGGGTCGCGGCGACCATCTCGATGATCGTGGCCACGCCGCGGCCCACTTCGCCCACGCGCCTCGCCCACGTCGTCCCGTCGAACTCGACCTCGCTGGAGGCGTTCGAGCGGTTGCCGAGCTTGTCCTTCAGACGCTGGATGCGGAAGGTGTTGCGGGAGCCGTCGGGCAGCACGCGCGGCACCAGGAAGCACGTCAGCCCCTCCTCGCCGCCGTCTGCGCCGCCCTCACCCGTGACCTGCGCCAGCACGAGGAAGACGTCCGACATCGGCGCCGAGCAGAACCACTTGTGGCCCCTCAGCGTGTACTCGCCGCTGCGGGCGCCCTCACCGGTCAGCGGCACGGCGACCGTCGTGTTCGCCCGTACGTCGCTGCCGCCCTGCTTCTCGGTCATGCCCATCCCGGCGATCGCCCCGGCCTTCGCCCGCGCCGGGCGCTCCAGCCCCGGCTCGTAGACGTGCGAGGCGAGCAGCGGCTCCCACTCGGCCGCCACCTCGGGCTCCCTGCGCAGCGCCGGCACCGCCGCGTGCGTCATCGAGACCGGGCAGCCGTGGCCCGCCTCGACCTGGCTCCACACGAAGAAGCCCGCAGTGCGGCGCAGTTGACCGTCCGGCCGGGACCAGGCGTCGGTGAGTCCCGCACCGACGGCGCGGTCCATCAGCCGGTGCCAGGCGGGGTGGAAGTCCACCTCGTCGATGCGGTTGCCGTAGCGGTCGTGCGTGCGCAGCACCGGCGGCACCTCGTTGGCCTGCCTGCCCCACTCCTGGGCCTCGGCGGAACCGGCGCCGAGGCCGAGCTCGCTCAGTTCGGCACGCACCGCTTCGGAATGCTCCGGCGATACGTGCCGGTCGACCGCCTCGGTGAGGGCGGGGTCCGCCGCGAAGATGTCGTAGCCGACAAGGGGCGGCGGCTGATTGGTCACGGTGTGAGTCGAGGCTGGCATGGCAGATATGTTAAGGAGGTGCAGCCAGCCGACGAAACCCCAGCGCGCCAGGGCGGACGCTTCCGCAGGGCGCGCGTCATCTACCGGAACGTTCCCAAGCGCAGGGTGACGTGGCTGTTGCTCAAGGACACCGTGAACTCGTGCATCGAGTACCGGGTGCTCGGTCTCGCCGCGGAGGCGGCGTTCTTCACGCTGATCTCCATCCCGCCCCTCATGCTGGGCCTCATCGGAATGCTGGGCTATCTGGACGCCTGGATCGGCACCGACACCATCGCGTCCATCAGGCAGAACTTCCTGGACGCCTCCGCCGCGGTGCTCTCCGACCGGGGAGTGCGGGAGCTGGCCCGCCCCCTCATCGACGACGTCATCCGCGGCGGGCGGCCCGACGTGATCTCGCTGGGGTTCGCGCTGGCGCTGTGGTCCGGGTCGCGTGCCGTGAACGTCTTCATCGACACCATCACCGTGATGTACGGCCTGGACGGGCAGCGCGGCATCGTCAAGACCCGGCTGCTGGCCTTCCTGCTCTACCTCGTGGCTCTGCTCGTGGGCGCGGTGGTGCTGCCGCTGATGGTGGCGGGGCCGGACGCGGTGCTGCGGCTGGTGCCGCAGGCGCAGTGGGCGGTGTCCGTCTTCTACTGGCCGACGGTGCTGCTGCTGTCCGTGGCCTTCCTCACGACGCTCTACCACGTGTCCGTGCCGGTGCGTTCGCCGTGGCGGGAGGACATTCCCGGCGCGTTCGTGGCGCTGGGGATGTGGGTGCTCGGCAGTTTCCTGCTGCGTCTCTACATCAGCAACACCGTCGAAGGGCCCACGATCTACGGGTCGCTGGCGGCTCCCGTCGCCGTGCTGCTGTGGATCGGCGTCTCCGCGTTCGCCGTTCTGGTGGGTGCGGCCGTCAACGCCGCGATCGACCACGTGTGGCCGTCGGTGGCGACCGCCACGGCCCGGCGCATGAACGAGCGGGCACGTGAGGAGGCCGCCGCGGAGGTCGTCGCGGCGGCGGCCGCGCGGCGCGCGATGCGCACCGCCGAGAGCACCGGCGGCGACGACGAGATGAACGCGCCCGCGGAATTCCCCGAGCGATGGACGAAGTTCCTCCCGCACGCCGACTTCAGGGCCCGGCTGCGCTCGCGCCGCCGCCGCTGAACCGCCCGAGCGGGCGCTGCTCCCCGGCAGGCGCCGCTCCCGCGGGGCACGGGTGTCCGAGGGGTGTCCGACGGGTGTACGGGCGTCGCCGCCGCGGAGGACTTGCCGAAAAGGGCGCAGACCCGGAGCCGCGCGGTCCGTTCGAGGACGTCGAGGCCGTTCGAGGACGTCGGGGCCGCGGAGAAAACCGTTCGCGATGCGGTGCACCCCTGGCTAAGCTCGCCCGCGAGTGACGAACGGTCCGTGCGAGACGGGCAGTTCGTGAAGCCGCGAGTGAGCAGGAGGTGAGGACCGATGGCCGTCGTCGTGGCGGGCGCTGCCCGCATCCCGAAGTCCGTTGACTCCACCTCCGTGGTCGCCGGCTGACATTCGGCGCCGCCGTCCCGCACGCCGCCCGAGCCGTATCGGGTCCGTGGCGGAGGCGCGCACAGCCGGAGCCACCCTTCGCGAAGGGTCACTCCCGTGAACTCTCTCAACGGTTCAGATCTCCACGGCTCCCTCAACTCCCCGCACTCGCCGGGGTCACAGAGCTCGCCGGATTCCCCGGGCCCGCTCGGCCCGTCCGGATCCACGGCGTCCTCACTTTCCGTTCCGGGCCCGCCCCCGCACCCGCTGCGGCGCTACGGCTGGGACAGCCGCGTCGCCGACGCCTTCGCCCCCTACGAGGACGAGGGCCTGCTTCCCGCGCGCGTCGTCCGCGTCGACCGCGGCCGGTGCGACGTCGTCACCGCCGAAGGCATCGTGCGCGCCGGGACAGGCCCCGTCGCGACCGGCGATCCGACCCGCGCCGTGTGCACCGGCGACTGGGCCGCGCTGAGCCCGGCCGCCGCCGCGGACGCGTCCGGCTCCGGGGCAGGAGCGGGCGCCGTGCCGGAGGTGCGGGCGGTGCTGCCGCGACGCACCGCCTTCGTACGCTCGACTGCCACCAACCGCTCCGAGGGCCAGGTCCTCGCCGCCAACGTCGACGTCGCCCTCATCGCGGTGTCGCTCGCCGAGGAACTCGAACTGGCGCGCATCGAGCGGTTCGTCGCTCTCGCCTGGACGAGCGGCGCCCGGCCGCTGGTCGTCCTCACCAAGGCCGACCTCGTCGGCGGCCGGGACACGCTCGCCCAACTCGCCGCGGACGTCGAGGCGGCGGCGCCCGGCGTCGAGGTGCTGTGCGTGAGCGCCGCTGGCGGCGACGGGCTCGACGCGCTGGCCGCGGTCCTCGGCGGCGGCACGTGCGTGCTGCTGGGCCGCTCCGGTGCGGGCAAGTCCACACTGGCCAACGCGCTGCTGGGGGAGGAGGTGCAGGACGTACGGGCGATCCGCGACAGCGACGGCAAGGGCAGGCACACCACGACGACCCGCGATCTGCTGCCGCTGCCCGGGCCCGCCGGCGGCGTGCTCATCGACACGCCGGGGCTGCGCGGCGTCGGCCTGTGGGACGCGGAGGCCGGCGTCGGCAGCACCTTCTCCGAGATCGAAGCGCTCGCCGAGGAGTGCCGCTTCCACGACTGCGGGCACGCGTCCGAGCCCGGATGCGCGGTCCTCGCCGCCGTCGACGACGGCACGCTGCCGCAGCGCCGGCTGGAGAGCTATCGCAAGCTGCTCCGCGAGAACGCCCGACTCGCCGCCCGCACGGATGCGCGACTGCGGGCCGAGCAGAAGCGGCGGTTCAAGGAGATGTCGGCGATCGGACGGCACAACGCGGAACGCAAACGCGGACCGCGTCGGAAGCCCTGACGAAGCCCGGGGTCAGGACGAGCGGCAGGGCGGGGGCCGGGCGGTTGCCGGTGCTGTGACCGGGAAGGTTCGCCGGGAAGCTCGCGGCGTCCGGCGCACGAGGCCTCACCCGCGAAAGCGAGGGGGCGCATCGCAAGGCGAGGATCGTCCTCATGAGGATCGTCCTCATACTGGGGCGGGACTGGGGCCCCGATACTGAGGTTCCCCGTGCCGAGGGCCCGGGGTCACCCCTGCGAAGCGAGGGGCGGGAGGATTCGGGCGAGACCGACGACGCTGAAGGCACCGCCCGGCGAAGCCAGGGGGAGAGGTGCCGTGCCGGGCGTCGCGAGCCGGTGAACCTTTCCGGTCCGGTCACGGCACCAGCGTTCGCCGGTGCTCCGCCCGCCCCGCCGGTGCCGTCACCGGCGGGACACCGACGAAGGGCTGCCGTTGACCGCGTTCGGACCCCGCGAGTTCCAGCTCGTACTGCTGCGCCGCATGGCCGACTTCCAGCAGGACCTCGTTCTGGAGGCCCTGTCCCGACTGGGCTCCGGGCGGGCCGAGATGAGGGAGGCCAACCGGCGCTGGCAGGCGATGCTGCACGCACAGCGCGGGCGGCGCAGCGCGGCCGGCCGCTACCGCTCCGTGCTGGGCCCGCCCGAACGGGCCGAGCGTCGCGCACTCGGCGACCTCGACTGCGAGGTGCTGACCTGGCCGGTGCCGCTCTGGCCGGACCTGCGCTTCGAAGTGCTGACGGTGCCGGGCGGCGGCGTCAACACGGAGTGGCTGGTGCGCGCCGCCGGGGCGGCGGCTCCCGCTCTCCGCACGGTCGAGGATCTGCGTCCCTGGTCCTGCACCGTCGAGGAGGTCGCGCGCGCGTTCGCCCCGGCGCAGCCGCTGGAGGGGTCGGCACCGACGCGCTGGCGGCTCGGCTTCGCCGCGCCGGACGGGGCGGGGGAGAGGTACGACGTGATCGCGGAGTTCTCGTGGGGGCTGCTCCAGCGGCTGCCGCGGATGGAGCGGACGGAGCGCACGGAGCGGCCGGAGCAGGGGTGAAGTGCGGGACGGGACCGCCTCGCGGCTCGCCGCACGGGCTGCGGTCCGGCGAGAAGGCCCGACGGCTGTTCCACCGAGCAGGCCGGTCCGCTCCGGCGGAGGAGACTCTGTCCACCGGCCCCGGGAAAACGGCGTGCCGTGACCGTCCGCGAGGGCTTAGGCTGAACGCATGACCTGGCGACATTGAGCCTCATCCGGAGTCTCCGCGACAACTGCGGCGAAGGCAGCACCCGCCGCCGCAGTGACCGGGCTTGCCCGGCGGCTCTGTGCCTATGCGTTCCTCGAAGACCTCATCCTGCTCTACCCGGTCTATGCGCTGCTGTTCGCCGGACACGGGCTGTCCGCCGCCGAGATCTCCACGCTGTTCATCATCTGGTCGTGCGTCACGTTCGTCGTGGAGATCCCTTCCGGCCTGTGGGCCGACCTCTTCTCCCGCCGCCTGCTGCTGACCCTCTCCCCGCTCGTCACGGGGGCGGGCTACGCGCTGTGGACGTGGCTGCCCTCCTATCCGGCGTTCGCCGCGGGATTCGTGCTGTGGGGCGTGGGCAGTTCGCTGTGCTCCGGGACCCTTCAGGCCCTGGTGTACGAGGAGTTGGAGCGCTGGGGGAGGGCGGGCTCGTACGCCCGGCTCATGGGCCGCTCCCAAGCGCTGGGCACCACCGCGGTGATGGCCGCGACCGCGCTGGCAGGGCCCGTGCTGCATCTCGGCGGCTACGCGGCGGTGGGAGCGGCGAGCGTCGCGGTCTGCGTGCTGGGTGCTCTCGTCGGCCGGTCCTTCCCCGAGTCGCGTGGCGGGCGCGACCAGGCGCGGACGCCGGACGGTTCCGTGCCCCGGGACGCTTCCCGGGCCGGCTGCCCCGCCGGGGCCGCCGGCCCCGACGGACCGGACGGACCGGGCGGACCGGGCGGGTCCACCGCGTCCCCCGCGTCCCCCGCGTCCCCCGCGTCCGACGGGTGGGACGAGCCCGACGAGCCCGACGAGTCCGGGTTCCTCACGGTGCTCCGCGCGGGACTCGGGGAGCTGCGGGGGTCGCGACCCGCCCGTAACGCCGTGCTGCTGACCTCTGCGGTTACCGGTGCGCTGATGATCGACGAGTATGTGCCGCTGCTGATCGGGTCCATGGACGTCGGCGTCTCGACCGTGCCGCTGCTGATCTTGCTGGTGACGGTTGGCGTGGCCGTGGGCGGCTGGTGCGCCGGGCGAGGTGCCCGCCTGCTCGGTCCGGCGCTGGCGGTGGGGGCCCTCGCGCTGGCGGCGGGTGCGCTGACCGGTCCCGCGGGTGCGGGGCTGCTCGCGCTCGCCTTCGGCGTCTTCCAGTGGGCGACGGTCACGTGTGACGCGATGCTCCAGGGCCGTCTCTCCGACCGGGCCCGGGCCACGGTCAGTTCCGTCGCCGGTTTCGGTGCGGAGGTCGTCTCGGTGCTGCTGTGCGCGGGTTACGCACTCGGCTCGCAGCTGTGGGCCCACAGCACGCTCTTCGTGCTCGCGGCGGTGCCGTATGTGCTGATCGCGCTCGTTCTGCTGTGGAACGGAAGCGGACGCAGACGCGGAAGCGGAAGCGGAAGCGGGCGTGAGCGTGGCCGTGAGCGCGGTGCGGGAACGGAGCGTTGACGAGGCGCGCAGGGCAGGGCTCCAGGCTCGGGCCGTGGTGTCCGATTTCCGCGAGTGAACTCTTCTGAGCAGGCGCACACTGGGCACCGTGATGACGGATGAGAGCAGGTACGAAGCGGTACGCAGCCGGGACGCCCGCTTCGACGGGGTGTTCTTCCTCGGAGTGCGCACCACCGGCATCTACTGCCGTCCGAGCTGCCCCGCGGTGACGCCGAAGCGGGAGAACGTGCGCTACTACCCTTCCGCGGCGGCCGCGCAGCGCGCAGGCTTCCGCGCCTGCCGGCGCTGCCGCCCGGACGCCTCTCCCGGTTCGCCCGAGTGGAACGTGCGGGCAGACCTCGTGGGGCGTGCGATGCGCATGATCGCCGACGGCGTCGTCGACCGGGAGGGCGTCGAGGGCCTCGCCGCCCGCCTCGGGTACAGCGCCAGGCAGGTGCAGCGTCAGCTCACCGCCGAACTCGGCGCCGGGCCGGTCGCGCTCGCACGCGCGCAACGCGCGCACACCGCCCGCGTGTTGCTGCAGACGACGCCGCTGCCCGTGACAGAGGTCGCCTTCGCCGCGGGCTTCGCGAGCGTGCGGCAGTTCAACGAGACGATGCGCGAGATCTACGCCCGTACCCCCAGCGCACTGCGTGAGGCGGCGGCGCGCGGCGGTCACGGCCGGCTCACCCGGCATGCCCGCGGGGCGGACGGTCCCGTGCCCGGCG
Source organism: Streptomyces sp. WMMB 322 (assembly GCF_900090145.1). Lineage (GTDB taxonomy): Bacteria > Actinomycetota > Actinomycetes > Streptomycetales > Streptomycetaceae > Streptomyces. The sequence goes on along the minus strand of NZ_FMHI01000011.1, from coordinate 181,681 downwards.
GCGTGCCGCTGCGCCTCGCGCACCGCGGGCCGTACGCGTACGGGCAGGTCTTCGGCTTCCTCCAGCGCCGTGCGATCCCCGGCATGGAGGAGGTGACGGGCGAGCCCGGTGCGCGCACCTACCGGCGCACGCTGCGGCTGCCGTACGGAAGCGGAATCGCGGAGGTCGACGAGCTGCCCGCCGGAGCGGGCGGCACGAACAGGGCCCTCGGTACGGAGCGGTCCGGCGGCTGGCTCGACTGCCGCCTCCACCTGACTGACCTGCGGGACCTGACGACCGCCGTGCAGCGCGTCCGGCAGTTGTTCGACCTGGACGCCGACCCGTACGCCGTCTCCGAACGGCTCGCCGCGGACGAGGCGTTGCGCCCGGTCGTCCAGGCCGAACCCGGTCTGCGCTCCCCCGGGGCCGCCGACCCGCACGAACTCGCGGTACGGGCGGTACTCGGGCAGCAGATCACCGTCGCCGCGGCGCGCACGCTCGCGGGGCGTCTCGTCGCCGCGTACGGCAAACCCCTCGCGGTGCCCGACGGCGGCCTCACACACCTCTTCCCCGAGGCCGGCGCGCTCGCCTCGGCGCCCCTCGGCGAACTCGGAATGCCGGACAGCCGGCGGGCCACGCTGCGGGCCGTTGCGGAAGCGGTCGCCGACGGGACCGTCGCCCTCGGCCCCGGAGCGGACCGCGACGAGGCGGAGCGGGCGCTTCTCGCCCTGCGTGGCGTCGGTCCGTGGACAGCGGGCTACGTGCGCATGCGCGCACTCGGTGACCCGGACGTCTTCCTCGGCGCGGATGTGGGCGTGCGGCACGGCCTGGCCCGCAGCGGCACCGACGCGGGGCGGTCGGAGTCGTGGCGGCCCTGGCGCTCGTACGCGCTGCATCACCTGTGGCGGGTCGCCTCGGACGGCGGACCGGAAGCGCGGGACGGACGGGACGGGCGCGAGGGACGGGTCGGGCGCGAGGGACGGGTCGGGCGCGAGAGCCGGAAGGCGTAGGCAGCGGGACTTGCGGAGGGACCGGACGGCGGGACGGGGCCGCACGGGCCGAAGGGCCCTCGTGGTCACGGCGTCACCGGGAGGTCCGGTGGGGGCGCCCGTCCGTCAGACGCCGATGAGGCCCCAGCTGTGCACCCAGTGCGGATGCACACGGATCAACTCGTTGCTCATGCCCGGCGCCAGGTCGTGCGGGCCGACGAGCAGCTCCGCCTCCCCGCGGATCTCCACGCCCCGCACCGTCCACGGGTCGATGCTCACCAGGTCGTCCACGACCAGTGCCAGGCGCGGGTTGGAGTGGAGGTTGCGCCAGCGCTTGGTCTCGGCGAGGGCCAGGCCGCCGGAGAGGATCGTGCCGTCGTCCTGGAGGAAGAAGCCGACAGGGTTGACCTGCGGCTGGCCCGAGGGATCGACAGTGGCCATCCGGCACAGCCGCTGACTCGCGAGATAGGCGCGTTCGGCCTTGTTGAGGCCGCGTTGGCGGGTGGTAGCGCTCATGCCGGAAGGCTCACACGCGCCGGGCCGCCGCGCATCGGGCGCCGGTCCGATCAGGGGTGCGGCCTTCGGCCTGCGCCGCCGGACGCGGGGCGGCCCGCGGAGCGGGAAGTGGTCATGTACGGGTCGGAGGCGGGGCAACAATATGGGCATGAGTCAGCAGGGGTGGTCGCGTGGCCCGAATCCCGGCCAACAGGACGACTGGTGGAGCCAGTTGTACGACCCGGGATCCCCCGACACGGGCCGCGGAGGCTCCGGGGACACCCTCGACGACCGGTACGCGTCCGTGCGCCGCACGGTGGGCCCCGCCACCGCCCACGGCGGGACGGGCGCAAGGCGTTCCTCGCGGCCGGACGAGCGCGACACGGAGGGGGAGACGGGCAGGCGGCAGAAGGCCGAAGAGCCCGAGAAGGCCGAAGAGCCGGAGGGGGAGGGGGAGGACGAGCCGGAGCGGGAGGCGGGCAGGCCGGAGGAGTCCGGCCCCGGGCCCGACAGGGGGAAGGACCCCGGACCGGCTCCCGCGAGCGCGGGGGAACCGGGCGGTGAGCGCGGACTTCTGGGAGGCGGACCGCCGGCCGAGGAGCAACCGCCCGGCCCCCGCCCGGCCGGACCGCCGTCGCAGATACCGCCCGCTCAGAACCCTCGTCAAGTGCCCTCCGGCCCGCCGCCGCAACCCGGGGGCCCGCAACCGACGACCGCTGACGTGCCGCCCGCGCCGTCCACGGCCGCCGGCCCGGCGGCCCCCGCCTGGCCGGCCGGGCAGGTCGACGCCCCGGCCGTCGACGAGGGCGGCAGCCCGGGGGAGCCCGGAGCCGCCCTCCGTCCGGAACACGTCGGTGACCGCCCGCCGACCTACGAGGCCGAACCGGCCACCTTCCCCGCCGCCGACCCCTCGTCAGTGGCCGAACTCGTCCCCGACACCGTCCTCGACGGCGCCCACTACGGCGGGCTCACCCTCCGCGCCGCCTCGATACGCGGCGACTCCGCGCGCCACCGGGGCGCCCTGCGCCGCGACGCCCTGCTGACGGCCCGGTTCGGCTCCGGCGAGTCGGCGCTGCTGCTCGTCGCCGTCGCGGCCGGGGGCCGGGCCGCCACCGGCGGGCACCGGGCGGCCCGCGAGATCTGCCACTCCATGGGCGGGGTCGTCGGCCGGAGCCACGCACGTCTGGCCGAGGACATACGCGCGGACCGCCGTGCCGAACTCAAATCGGGTCTTCAGCGGCTGACGGACCGTTGCTACGGCAAGCTGCGCGCCCAGGCCGCCGCCTGGGAGATGCAGCCCGAGGAGTACACGGCGGATCTGCGCTGCATGCTGCTCTCCGCGGACCCCCGGTGCCGCACGCGCGTGTTCTTCGGCGTCGGCGCGGGAGGCCTGTTCCTGCTGCGTGCCGGTGCGTGGCGCGAGATCGAGCCGGGTGCGCGCCCACGGGGCGACAGCCGCCCCCGGGACGCGGGCCCCGGCACGGACACCGCGCTGGACGCGCTCGACCCCTCGGAGCTGGGCGATCCCGCGGCGCTCAGCGTCCCTGTGGGCCGGCAGGGAGGAATCCGGCAGCAGGGGACGGCGGACGGCTTCGGCACCGTCGGCCGAAGCGAGTCGGACCCGCCCACCATGGACCTGGCCTCGGCCGCGGAGCGGGCCCGGCCGAACCTCCCGCCCCCGGCCCGGCCCGATCCCGAACCGTTCCGCTTCTGCGCGACCAGGGCCCGGAGCGGGGACACGCTGCTGCTGTGCAGCCCGGGGCTCGCCGAACCGCTGCGCTCGGAGCCCCCGTTCGCGCGGCGGCTGGCCCGGTCGTGGCACGAGCGGGACGAACCCCCGGGCCTGGCCGCCTTCCTGGCCGACGTCCAGCTCCGTGTACGCGGCTACGCGGAGGACCGCACGGCCGTCGCCGTCTGGGAGGCGTGACCCGCCACGGACCGGGAGCGCCGCGAGGCTCCGCATGACCGAACCGGCACGGACAGAACCGCCGTGGCCCGAACCGGCACGGACAGAACTGGCGCGGCCCGAAGCGGCGAACCGAGGCGGCGCGGACAAAACCGGTGGCCCGAACCTGCGGACCGAACCTGCGGACCGAACCGGCCGCCCGAACCGGCCGCCCGAACCGCCGCGGTCAGCCCGTCCGGCTGCCGCGGACGGAGGGCCGCACACTGCGGAAGGTCAGCCGAACTGCCGCTCGATCTCGGCGAGTTTCTCCTCCAGCGAGTCCAGCCGAGGACCCGCGGTGCCGGCCGCGGGGTCGTCACCCCGTCCGCCCGCGCCCTGTGCGGGCAGCGACGGCACCGCCAGGGACGGGTCCGCGCCCGGTGCCGTGACCTGGGACGGGGTGACCGCGGCCGGGAACTCCGCACCCGTGCGGTCCGGCTTGCGGTGTTCGCGCCGGCCGTGTCCCCTGTGCTGCCTGCCCAGGGCCTTCACCTTGGCCCGGTCGAGTCGCTGCTGTTCCTTCCGGCGGAGACGTTCCTGCTCGTGCCGGCGGCGCTCCTCCCGCACCTCCTCAACCGCTTGGTCCAGCGTCCGTACACCTTCGAGCAGCATCAGCGACCAGGCGCGGAAGGTCTCGCGGGGAGCGCGCAGCCACCGTACGACGCGGATCTGCGGCAACGGCCGTGGAACGAGGCCCTGTTCGCGCAGCGCCGCGCGGCGCGTCTGCTTGAGCGCACGGTCGAAGAGGATCGCGGCGGAGAGCGACATTCCGGCGAAGAACTGGGGCGCGCCGGCATGGCCGGCGCCGCGTGGTGCGTGCACCCAGTTGAACCATGCGGCCGCACCCGCGAACGCCCATACCAGCAGCCGCGATCCGAGCGACGCGTCGCCGTGGCTCGCCTCCCGCACGGCGATGACGGCGGAGAACATCGCCGCCCCGTCCAGCCCGAACGGGACGAGGTACTCCCAGCCGCCGGACAGCCGCAAGTTCTGCCGCCCGAAGCCGACGAGGCCGTGGAAGGAGAGCGCCGCGGCCACCGCGGCGCAGCAGAACAGCAGCAGATAGGCAGCCGTCGCGTAGACGGTCTCCTTGCGGCGGCGGCGCTGTTCCATCTGCTCCCAGGAGTCGGCGTATGCACTGTCGCCGCTGTCGTTCCTGTCCGCCCGTCTTCCGCGTGCCATCAGCACGACCGCCGCCAGGGCCCCGGCGAGCAGGACCGCGCCCGCCACCACCCCGCTCAGCGGTAGATCCGTCATTGTCATCCGATGCCCCTCGCCGCCCGTCGGCCGCCGTTGCTCCGGCCTGGTCCGCTCTGACGCGAGGCATCCTGGCGCAGGGGGCCGCCGGTCAAGGGGAATTCGGCACAACTTGACGCCAACGGGGGTCAGCGGGTGCCGAGTTGGGCGTTTGCGGTCGAACTCCTCAGCGAGTCGCGGACAGCCGCGCGATGCGTTCGGCGTCGCACGTGCGGGGGCACGTCACACAGGTGTCCTCGGGGCGCAGCGTGTAGTAGAGACAGCAGCTGGCCCTGTCGCGGGTGGACAGCAACTCGCCGTCCTTTCCGCTCAGTTGACGGAATCCCGCGGGGACGGCGTACGGAAGGACGCCGCCGGGCAGCAGCAGGCCCGCTTCGTGCACGGCCCGCTTCTCCTCGCCGAGAAGGTGCCCGAGATACCAGAGGCCCTCGGTGATCTCGTCCGTCGCCAGACCCCACAGGGCTCTGGGGCCCCGCCGTATGCGGGGGCGGAAGGCGTCGAGCACCGGCGTGAGGTGTTCCGCGAGTGCGGCCCGGACCTCGGCGCGCAGCGCCTCCTCGTCCGGGACGACGCGTGCGCCCGGAGACGACGCGGCCGCATCGTCCGGGAGGCACGCGAACTCCTCGACGCGCACCGCCAGTTCGCCGAACGTACGGCTGCACGCCACCGCCTCGACCGGCACCCGGGGGACCCGCCGGTGCAGGAACCACGGGATGGTGACGAGCAGACACAGCGGCCACGCGTACCGGTGCAGACCGAAGGTCGCGGCGACGTCGGGGCGAGGCCGGCGACCGTGGTCGCGAAGAGCCTGCTCGGCGTCCTGGGCGATGAAGTCGTCGAGAACGGGCCCGCCTTCTGCAAGCCGGGTGGCGAGGAGCCAGTCGGGGCCCGCAGGAAGAGCCTCGCCGGGTGCCGCCTCATGCACGCGCAGCCCCTGGAACACCTCGGTCAGCCGGGTGTACGCCGCGGTGAGCGGCGAGATGCGGGCGGGCTCTGTGGGGGCGGGGGCGAGCGTGGGCACAGCCATGGGCGGACCACCGATCGACGAACATCAGCAGGTTAGCCTTACCTTAGCCGATGTCGCGAAGGTTTGATCTCGCGCCGGGTCCGCCTATGGTTCACAGCGAGACCTGGAGGGCACATGGAGCAGACCGCAGCGGATGCGCCCGTACCCGCGGGAGATGCCGCACTCCAACCCCAACGCCCCCCTCTTCCGGCCCCGGCCGGACAGCAGCACCCGGCGGGGGCCGGTGACCAGGGGGCACGGGGCGAGCATGTGCACAGCGAGCCGGCGCCGCCGGCGACGGGCGCCGTCACGCCCGGTGAACCGGAGGGGTCCGGTGCGGCCGGGCAGGTCCCGGAGTCCCGGCTGCCCGGCGGGCGCCCGTCCCGCTTCCGGCGTGCCCGCCCCGTGAAGCAGCCCGAGCGGTACTCCGTGCGCGCGCAGGTGCTCAAGGCCCTGCGCGAGGCCCTGCTTTCCGGGGAACTCGCCCCCGGCGAGGTCTACTCGGCGCCGGGGCTCGCGGAACGGCTCGGCGTCTCGGCGACGCCCGTACGGGAGGCGATGCAGCGCCTGGCGTGCGAGGGAGCCGTCGAGACCGTGCCCAACCGCGGCTTCCGGGTGGCGGTGTGCAGCGACCGGGACGTGGCCGAACTCGCCGAGATACGGGCCCTGTTGGAGATCCCGTCGGTGTTGGACACGGCCCGGGGGATGCCTCCCGAGTGCTGGGAGAGCCTCCGTCCGTACGCCGACGAAGCCCTGACGGTCGCCCGGCGCGGCGACCGGGCCGCCTATGCCGATGCGGACTGCGCCTTCCACTGCGCGCTGCTGGAACTGACCGGCAACCGCCAACTCGTCGCCGTGGCCGCCGACATACAGCGCCGGGCCCAGCGCCGCCCGGCCCCCGCCGCCCGTTCACTGCGCGCCGAGGAACTGCTCCGGGACGCCTCCGACCACATGGTTCTGCTGGACGCGCTGTGCGACCGGGACCTCGCCGCGGTCGAACATCTCATGCGCGCACACGTGACCGCCTGACGGAGACGCGTTCGGCCGGGCCGTCCCGCGAGGCACCGGCGCCCGCTTCGTGTCGCGTCAGTGCCCGTGCGGGGAGGGCGTGTTCAACCCACGGGCGGGTCCAACCACGGGCGGGTCCAACCTCGTTCAGGCCGGAGGTACCGGGGGAACCGGCGGAACGGACGGAAGCTGTCCGGCCAGCCATGTCGGAACGCCGCCGAGCAGCCGGAAGAGACGTCCGGCCTCCGCGCGCAGCCGCGTCGCCTCCGGTTCCGGCTCCACCTCCGCCAGCGCCGTGAGCGCCGGCGCCATGCCGACCAGGAAGCCCAACTCCTCACGCAGCCGCAGCGATTCGGTGAAACCGTGCCGCGCCTCGGCCACTTCGCCCTCCCGCAGCGCGAGCCCGGCCAGATGCCGCCAGGTGAAGGAGCACAGCAGCAGGTCGTCGAGGGCGGCCGCCGCGGCGTGCGCACGCCGGTACGCGGCCAGTGCCGACTGCGGTGTGTCACTGAGGTGTTCGGCGAGCAGCCCGCGCCGGTAGTCCAGCATGGCCCGTCCGCGTGCGGTCGGAGGCAGCAGAGCCGCGGCCCTGCCCAGCGCTGCGCGCGCCTCGTCCGAGCGGTCGCGGACACCCAGAACCGTTGCCGTGTAGGCGAGTTGGCCCCGTTCGCACGCGGCGGCACCGCGCTCCTCGTCGTCCTGGGCGAGCGCCTCCGCCGCCCGCAGCGCCGACTCCGCCGCGTCCCAGCCGACGCTGGTGAACATGCACGCTTCCACCAGGAGCGCCGCCCGTCGCAGCGAGGCCGCCGTGTCCGTCGCCGCGTACGGCTCCAGGAGTGCGGCCGCGTCCTCCCAGCAGCCGCGTGAGCGCAACCGCCACACCGCCCCGTCCACCGGCGAGACCCTGCCCGGCCCTTCCGGCGGTGCGCCAGCACCGAAGACCGGAGACGGTTCGCCGCCCTCGGTCTCCAGCCGTACCGAACGTGACATGGCGGTTTCCGCCACAGTTGCCCTCCCAAGCGCACCGTTGAGCTTCGAGCCGGATGTGAGCGCATCTCAGCACGGAGTGCGGGACCCGGCCAAGGGTTTACTGTGAATCAGTTCACAAAGTTTTACTCGGTGCCCCTGATTGCCAACCGCGGGGCCACCGGAGCCCGCCATTTACGTATTCTTCCGGGCCCGCTTGGCCTCCTGCTTGAACGCCCGGACCTGATCCAGCGTCTCCGGTCCCGTGATGTCGGCGGCCGAGCGGTGTGCGTCGGCGTCGCCGTACGGGCCTGCGGCCTCGCGCCAGCCCTCGGGGGTCACGCCCATCTGCTTGCCCAGCAGGGCGAGGAGGATCTGGGACTTCTGCTTGCCGTAGCCGGGCAGGGCGTTGAGGCGCTTGAGCACTTCGGCGCCGGTGGGCACGTCGCGCCACACCGCGCTCGCGTCGCCGTCGTAGTGGTCGACGAGGTACTGGCACAGCTGCTGGACACGTCCGGCCATCGAGCCGGGGTAACGGTGCACGGCCGGCTTCTGCGACAACAGCGCCGCGAACTCCTCCGGGTCGTGCGCGGCGATCGCGTGCGCGTCCAGGTCGTCCCCGCCCATGCGCCGGGCGATGGTGTACGGCCCCGTGAACGCCCACTCCATCGGCACCTGCTGGTCGAGCAGCATGCCGGTCATGACCGCGAGGGGGCTGCGGCTGAGCAGCTCGTCGGCTTCGGGCTGCTGTGCGAGGCGAAGGGTGATGTCCATGGCCCGATGATCGCGCTCCCGTGGCGGTATCGCACATGCTTCGCCCGGTTGGCCCAGAGTCTCCTGTACGTACCGGTCCCCTCGCGGAGACCCTTGGACGGGTGCACGGGGCACCAGGCCGATACCGAGGGGAGGCCCGTGGACGGTGAGCACCGGATGCCCGGGGACGGCGGTCCGGAGAATGGCAGCCGAGGCAGTAACGGTGGCAGTGGCAGGGCTGTGGCAGTGGGGATGCTCGTACTGACCGTGCTCACCGTCGTGATGGCGGCGGCCGCGGCCTGGCGGCTGCTGCTGACGTAGGAGTGGGGTGCGGCCCGCCGCGGCGTGGCGACGGCGCTTCCGCGGGTCCTGCCGCACCTTCCCGGTGCCGCTGTACACCAAGATCACGCTGCTCTAATCTTGGGCGCCTGCCCGGTGGTTGACGCTTCGTTCGGGAGGTTCGCGTGGTTCCGGAGCAGCAGGACGCGGGTGCCTCCACGCCCACCTCCTCGCCGGGCGGCGAGAGGACTTCCGTCGTCATCGTCGGCGCCGGGCCCGCGGGGCTCACTCTCGCGAATCTGCTCCACGCCGAGGGCGTCCCCTGCGTGCTGCTGGAGGCCGAGAGCCGGGAGTTGATCGAGGCGCTGCCGCGGGCGGGCTTCCTGGAGGAGTGGGCCGTACGGGCCTTGGAGCGGCGAGGCCTGGCCGGGCCAGGTCTGCTCGGGGCGGAGGCGCAGGGCGACTGCGAGTTCAGGATGGACGGGACGCGCCACGTCTTCCGCTACGGGGAGCTCTCCGGAAACCGCCACATCGTCTACCCGCAGCAGTTCCTCGTGACCGACCTGGTGCGTGCCTTCGCCGACGAGGCGGGCGGCGACGTACGGTTCGGCGCCGGGGACGTCGAGGTGCACGGCATACGCACCGACCGTCCCTCCGTCTCGTACACCGATGCGGAGACCGGGCAACAGCGCACCGTGGCCTGCGACTTCGTCGCCGGCTGCGACGGCGCCCGGGGCTCCTCGCGGGCTGCGATACCGGAGGGCGGCGTCGAGATCTTCCGGCACGATCTGGGAGTGGGCTGGCTGGCGCTGCTGGCCGAGGCGCCGCCGTCCGCGGAAAGGGTCGTCTTCGGGCTCCACCCGCAGGGGTTCGCGGCGCACATGGCCCGCGGACCGCAGGTCACCCGCTACTACCTGGAGTGCCCGCCGGGGGACTCCCCGGACAACTGGCCGCACGAGCGCGTCTGGAGCGAACTGCGCACCCGGCTCGGCGCACGGGACGCTCCGCCGCTCAACGAGGGGGAAGTGGTCGAGCGCCGCGTGCTCGACATGCACAACTACGTCGTGGAACCCATGACTTACGGCCGGCTGCATCTCGCCGGTGACGCCGCGCACCTCGTGGCGCCCGTGGCGGCGAAGGGCATGAATCTCGCGCTGAACGACGCGCTGCTGCTGGCCGACGCCTTCCGCGCGTACTACCGGGAGGGCGACGAGAGCGGCCTGGAAGGCTACTCCGACGCCTGCCTGAGGCGGGTGTGGCAGTACCAGGACTTCAACCGGTGGGTCTCGGAGATCGTGCACGGCCCGTCCTCCGGCGACCCGTTCAAGGCCGGGACGGCGGCGGCCAGGCTGCGGCGCATGACGCGGTCCGCGAAGGCGGGCCGCGCCGTCGCCGGGCTCTACATCGGCAGCGACGCCGACCACTGAGGGGCTGTCCCCGACGGCCCTCCGCCGCGGTGGACGCGGTCGCCCCGGAACGGCAGCCGCGGGGCCCTTCGGCGCAGATGCGCCGGGACCGGACCGCAGCACGGCCGATGACGGTCGCAGCCCGGATTCCGGGACCGGCTCACCCGACGAACGAGGCGTAGCGTGGAGATATGGGAGCAGATCTCTCACCCCGCCTCGCCGAGATCGTGGACGCACTGCCGCTCACGCCGCAGATGCGAGTGCTGGAGATCGGGTGCGGACCGGGAGCGGCCGCGCGTGCCGTGGCCGCACGGTTGACCTGCGGGCACATCCTGGCGATCGACCGTTCCGCCAAGGCGATCGGCCAGGCCGAGGCGGCCTCGGCCCAGGAGATCGCCTCCGGCCGTATGACCGTCCGGCAGGTCGCGGCGGAGGACTTTGTGCGGGAGCCCGGCGAGGCCCCCTTCGACATCGTCTTCGCGGTACGTGTGGGCGCACTCGACGGCCGCCATCCGGCGGCGGGGCGACGGGCGCTGGAACGCATCGCCGCCGCTTTGGCGCCGGACGGGCGCCTGTTCATCGACGGCGGGCAGCCGTTGCGGGAGATCCCGGTGACGCCCCGGCAGTAAGCAGGGGCGGGAGCGAGTGCCGGGGCGCCGGGGCCACGCCGTTGCGCCGTTGCAGCCGTGTCGGCGTGCCCGAGGGCGCCTATGGCTCGCCGCAGCGGACCCGGACCGCCCGTCCGTCAGTCGCGGGGGAAGTTCTCCGTCGAGAGCGTCAGGCCCACCCACGTGTCGGACAGGTCGATCTCCTCTCCGAAGTCGACGGAGAGGTCCCGGCCGTATTCGCCGTCCTTCGGGTGCGTGAAGAGGCGGCACCGGCCGATGTAGGGGTCGACGATCAGATACGCGGGCACGCCCGACGAGGCATAGGTCGCCAGCTTGGGCCCGTAGTCGTTCGCAGCGGTCGACTTGGAGATGACCTCCATCACGAACTCGACGTCGTGGGGTGAGAAGAGGCCCCGGGCGTCCCGAGCGGCTCCGTCAGTGATCTTCACGAGGTCGGGGGCGAAGCCGTTGAGGTGGCCCGGGAAGTCGATGCGGACATCCGACCCGGTCACGATTCCCATGCCGAGATGGTCTTCCAGTTGCCGCACTACCCAGCGGATGATTTCCCAGTGCGTCCAGCGCTGTGGCGACATGTGCACGGACCCCTCGACGATCTCGACCTTGTAGCCCTCGGGGACGGGCATCCGCTCCAGTCGCTCGAACAGTTCGTCCAAGGTGAGCTCGTCGGGCTCTGTCATCTCGATCCTGTCGGTCATGACGGTCACGGTGACGCTCCTCCCCGCCGCGCCGGATCGCGCAGCCGCGCGGTACAACGATACGCACGGTTCGGAGGTTACGGACGGCTCGTCCCAGTGCCGGGCGCCGCCGAACACTCAACTCAGCCGCAGCGCAAGGAAGAAGTCGAGCCGGTCCTCCAGGCGGGACAGGTCGCGGCCGGTGAGCTGTTCTATTCGGCTCATGCGGTAGCGGAGGGTGTTGACGTGCAGGTGGAGCCCGTCGGCGCAGCGCGTCCAGGAGCCGTCGGCGTCGAGGAACGCGGCGAGGGTGGGGAGCAGTTCGGCGCGGTGGCGGCGGTCGTAGTCGCGCAGCGGTGCAAGGAGGCGTGCCGTGAAGGCGCGGCGCACGTCGTCGGGGACGAAGGGGAGGAGGAGCACGTGCGACGCGAGTTCCTGGTGTCCGGCCGCGCACACCCGTCCCTCGCGCGCGGCGGCGACGCGCCGTGCGTGCCGGGCCTCTTCGAGCGCGCCGTGCAGCCCGTCGGCTGAGTGCACGGTCGCGCTGACGCCGAAGGTGAGCCGTTCGCCGTCGCCCAGTCCCTGTTCGAGGGGTTCGCGGATCGCGGCGAGCAGGGTCTCCGCGTCGAGGCCCTGCCCGGCGGAGTGGGGCCGGTCCGGGCTCTGCGGTGTACGCGGCTGCGGCGTCTCGCCGTCGTCGGCCGTCTCGCGGGCGGACGCGAGCGCGGGCAGCGGCACCAGGGCGACGGCCTCCTCGCCGGTGTGGGCGACAGCGGTGCGGTCGGCCGTCTCCGCGCCGGTGACACGGGGGTCGAGAAGGATCTCCTCCAGCAGCGAGCGGCATGTCCGGCCGTCCCCGTGGCGCGGGCCCTCCAGACGCGCCGCGACGACCTGCCAGTGCGGGGCGCCGCCCAGGCCCGGCAGCAGCACCGGGGCGGCGACGCGCAGGCGTGCGGCGATCTCGGCGGGCGGTGCTCCGGCGTGCAGGAGCTCCAGCACTTCGGTGGCCAGACGGCGGCGGACCGTACGGGCCGCGTCGCGGCGTTCACGTTCGACGGCGATCAGCTGCGTCACGCCGTGCAGGAGGTCGAGCCGTTCGTCGGGCCAGTCGGCCGCGTCGTCGTCAACGGCGAGGAACCAGTCGGCCAGACCGGGGGGTTCGTGCGGTGCGGGCTCGCCCGCGGGACGTGGCGGCGGGCCGGTGCCCTGGACGGGGAAGAGCGAGTACGTCGTGCCGGCCGCGCTGACACGGTGCGGGCGGAGGCCGGGCCGCCTCCCTCGTGCGGCGGTCAGGTGCGCGGCCGCCAGGCGGGAGCGGACCTGCGGTGGCAGGGGGCGCCGGCGCGGACCGCCGCCGGTCCCGCAGTTCTCGGAGCCGCTGCCGCCCGGGCCCGCCACCGTGCGGCCCGTCACGGACAGCACCCACGCCCGCAGGTCCAGGTCCGAGCCGAGCAGGTCGAGTACGACGTCGGGGCCGCCTCCCGACGGGCCGGACGACATCATCCGGCGGTGGCGTTCCACCACGGCGGCCAGGTCACCGGCCCGTTCCGTGGAGACCTGCCGAAGTACGTGTTCGGTGACGGTCGCGAATGCCACGTCCTCCGTCACCGCGAACAGCGGCAGCCCCTGCTCGGCGCAGGCCGTCACCAGGGCCTTCGGGACGTGGCCCATTTCGGCCTCGCCTGCCGCGAGCCCGGCGACTCCGGCCGCGACGAGGATGCGGACGAAGGGCGCGGCGTCCTGCGGCGCCCGGTACCAGGCGAGGCCCGTCAGGACCAGCTCGTCCCCCGACAGGTAGCGGCCGGGGTCGCGCAGGTCGGTGGTCATGACGCCGCCGACCGTCCGGTCCAGCTGATCCTCCCCGTTGAGGAGGCGCAGGCCGAGAGAGCCCGTGTCCAGAAGTGCGCGCAGGCGCATGGTTGTTCGCCCCGTTCTGTGGATGTCGGTCTTGGCTCCGCACAGGTACCGGCCCGATCCGGCCGCGGCCCCGGGAGCGAAAGAGGCGGTGCGGGGCGGTGCTGGAGCCGGGTGCCGGTCCGATCCGTGCGATGCCGCGAGCAGCGTGCTCCACGGTGTTCGTACGAATCTACAAGACGGCGGACGCGACCGGGCGGGAGCTTCATGGTTTCCGTGACTGCCCGCGGCAGGGCAGGCATCGGTGTACTGAACCGGAATCGCCCGCACGGCACGTGCGCCGGCGAGCCGAGCACGTCGGAAACTCCCGCGTACGTCAGCGACCCGAAGCGAACAGCGAATAGAGAAGAGCCCATGGACTTCCTGCGTCCCGCCCGGTGGGAGGAGGCGCTCGCCGCGAAGGCCGAGCACCCGGCCGCCGTGCCCATCGCGGGCGGCACCGACGTCATGGTCGAGATCAACTTCGACCAGCGCCGTCCCGCACAGCTGCTGGACCTGAACCGCGTCACCGAGCTGCACGAATGGGAGACGGGGGAGGAGGACGTGGCCCTCGGAGCGTGCGTCCCCTACGCGCGGATCATCGAGAACCTCCGGCGTGAGCTGCCGGGGCTGGCGCTGGCTGCGCACACGGTCGGCTCCCCGCAGATCCGCAACCGGGGCAGCGTCGGCGGCAACCTCGGCGCCGCGTCCCCCGCCGGCGACTCGCACCCCCCGCTGCTCACGGCGGGCGCGGAGATCGAGGCCGAGTCCGTGCGCGGTTCGCGGCGCATCCCCGTCGAGGAGTTCTTCACCGGCGTCAAGCGCAACGTGCTCGCCGACGACGAACTGATCAAGCGGGTGCACATCAAGAAGGCGGGCGGACCGCAGCAGTTCTCCAAGATCGGAACCCGCAACGCCATGGTCATCGCCGTGTGCGGCTTCTCCGTCGCACTGCACCCCGAGCGGCGCGAGGTGCGGGCCGCGGTCGGCTCCGCGGCGCCCACCCCGTTCCGCGCGTCGGCGGCCGAGGACTTCCTGAACGCCGCCATGGCGGACGAAGGGCTGTGGGAGAGCGGCAAGGCCCTTCCGCCGTCGGTGGCGCGGCGGTTCGCCGAGCTGTGCTCCGGGGCGTGCAACCCCATCGACGACGTGCGCGGCAGCGCCGCATACCGCCGGCATGCCGTGGGTGTGATGGCCCGCCGGACGCTCGGCTGGGTCTGGGACAGCTACCGGGGAAGCGGCGCGGGCGGCGCCGGAACCGACGAAGGAGGCGCCCGATGCGCGTGACATTCACGGTCAACGGCCGGCGGCACGAGGCCGACGACGTGTGGGAGGGCGAGTCGCTGCTGTACGTCCTGCGCGAGCGCATGGGCCTGCCCGGCTCCAAGAACGCCTGCGAACAGGGCGAATGCGGTTCCTGCACGGTGCGGCTGGACGGGGAGTCCGTGTGCGCCTGCCTGGTGGCCGCGGGACAGGTCGAGGGCCGGGACGTCGTGACCGTCGAGGGGCTCGCCGATTACGCACGGATGCGCACGGAGGCCGCCTCCGCACCGGCGGCGGATCCCTCGTCCTCATCGTCCGGCCCGTCCTCGGTGCCCGGGCCCACGTCCGCCGCCGACGAGCAGCGCTGGCAGGCCATGCCCCCCTCGGAGGCGGGCGTGCGCCTCTCGCCCGTGCAGCAGGCGTTCATCGACGCGGGCGCCGTCCAGTGCGGCTTCTGCACGCCAGGACTGCTCGTCGCCGCCGACGAACTGATCGAGCACAACGCGCGGCCCTCCGACGCGGACATCCGCGAGGCCCTGTCGGGGAACCTGTGCCGCTGCACGGGCTACGAGAAGATCCTCGACGCCGTGCGACTGGCGGCCGCGCGCACGGACCACGCGGAAGGAGCCGACCGGGGCCCCGGAACGGGCCCCGCGCAGGGAGAGGTGGTCTGACGATGGCAGGCGCGAACCCCACCCGCATCCCCACCGCCCTCACCCAGGGCAGCGCCACCAGGGGCGGCATCGGCGAGTCCACGCTGCGTCCCGACGGGACGCTGAAGGTCACCGGCGAGTTCGCCTACTCCTCCGACCTGTGGCACGAGGACATGCTGTGGGGCTGCACGCTGCGCAGCCCGTACTCGCACGCCGAGATCCGCTCCGTCGACGTCTCGGAGGCGCTGAAGCTTCCCGGCGTCCACAGCGTGATGACGCACGACGACCTGCCCGCCATGACGCACTTCGGCCTGGAGATCAAGGACCAGCCGGTGCTGGCGAAGGACCGCGTGCGCTACCACGGCGAGGCCGTCGCGATCGTCGCCGCCGACCATCCGGAGACCGCCCGCCGCGCCGCGGCGAAGATCCGCGTCGAGTACGCCGAACTGCCGCCCGTGCACGACGAGGAGAGCGCCACCGGGGCCGGCGCCCCGGTGCTGCATCCCGGACGCGACGACCACCACGCGCCGCACGTGAAGCACCCCAACATCGTTCACCGGCAGCCCATCGTGCGCGGCGACGTGACGGCCGCGAAGGCGAAGGCCGATGTCGTCGTGCGCGGCGACTACGAAGTCGGCATGCAGGACCAGGCGTTCCTCGGCCCCGAGTCGGGTCTCGCCGTGCCGGCGGAGGACGGCGGCGTCGACCTGTACATCGCGACGCAGTGGCTGCACGTGGACCGCGACCAGCTCGCGCCCGTCCTCGGACTGCCGCACGACAAGGTGCGGTTGACGCTCTCCGGGGTCGGCGGCGCGTTCGGCGCGCGCGAGGACCTGTCGATGCAGGCGCACGCATGCCTGCTGGCGATGGCCAGCGGCAGGCCCGTCAAGATCGTCTACAACCGCTACGAGTCGTTCTTCGGGCACGTCCACCGCCATCCCGCCAGACTCACCTACGAGCACGGCGCCGACAGCGACGGCAAGCTGCTCTACGTGAAGTGCCGCATCGTGCTGGACGGCGGCGCGTACGCCTCGTCCTCGCCCGCCGTCGTCGGCAATGCCGCGTCGCTCGGCGTCGGACCGTACGAGGTGGACAACGTCGACGTCGAGGCGCTCGCTCTCTACACCAACAACCCGCCGTGCGGCGCCATGCGCGGCTTCGGCGCCGTGCAGGCCTGCTTCGCCTACGAGGCGCAGATGGACCGCCTCGCCGCCGAACTCGGCATGGACCCGGTCGAGTTGAGGCAGCGCAACGCGATGTCGCAGGGTTCGCTGCTGCCGACGGGACAGCAGGTCGACGCCCCCGCCCCGGTCGCGGAGATCCTCCGCCGCGTCAAGGCGATGCCGATGCCGCCGGAGCGCCAGTGGGAGACCTCCGCGGCGCCGGGCGGCGGCACAGGTGTGGACGTACGGGCCCTGCCGGGCGGCCTGTCCAACACCACGCACGGCGAGGGTGTGGTGCGCGGCGTCGGGTACGCCGTAGGCATCAAGAACGTCGGCTTCTCGGAAGGTTTCGACGACTACTCGACGGCCCGCGTCCGCCTCGAAGTCGTGGGCGGGGAGCCCGTCGCCGTCGTGCACACCGCGATGGCCGAGGTGGGTCAGGGCGGCGTCACCGTGCACGCGCAGATCGCCCGCACCGAACTGGGCGTCTCGGGCGTGAGCATCCTGCCCGCCGACACCCAGGTCGGCTCCGCCGGTTCGACGTCCGCGTCGCGTCAGACCTACATGACGGGCGGCGCGGTGAAGCAGGCGTGCGAGGCCGTGCGCGAGCGGGTTCTCCGGCTCGGCAGGGAGAAGTTCGCCGACGGGCATCCCGCGTGGGCGGCCGGCGGTGAACTCCTGCTGGAGGGCGGCAAGGTCGTCACAGGAGGGGGCGAGGTCCTCGCGGCGCTCGCCGACGTCCTCGGTGACGAAGTCGTCGAGGAGGAACTGGAGTTCAGGCACCGGCCGACCGAGCCGTTCGACCTGAGGACCGGCCAGGGCTTCGGCCACGTCCAGTACTCCTTCGCCGCGCACCGCGCCGTCGTCGAGGTCGACACCGAACTGGGCCTGGTGAAGGTCGTCGAACTCGCCTGCGCACAGGACGTCGGGAAGGCCATCAACCCGCTCTCGACCGTCGGCCAGATCCAGGGAGGCACCACGCAGGGCCTGGGCCTGGCCGTCATGGAGGAGATCCTCGTCGATCCCGGCGGCAAGGTACGCAACCCCTCCTTCACCGACTATCTGATCCCCACCATCCTGGACACCCCGACCATCCCCGTGGATGTCCTGGAACTCGCCGACGAGCACGCCCCGTACGGGCTGCGCGGTGTCGGCGAGGCGCCGACGCTCTCCTCCACCCCGGCAGTCGTCGCCGCCATCCGCGACGCGACCGGTCTCGCCCTGAACAGGGTCCCGGTGCGTCCCGAACATCTGACAGACACGCAAGCGATCTAGGGCCTGACCGGCCGATCTTCGCGGGCTCGCGACGCCCGGCACCGCACCTCGCTGCGTTGTCGGGATCGCCCGAATACGCCCAGTATGAGGACGACCCTCCGCCTTGCGATGCACGGCGCCGGACGCCGCTCGCTGATCCACGAAGATCCGCCGGACAGCCCCCAGCGCCGGGCCGGTGCGGAACCCCCGCACCGGCCGCAGGCACCTTCCGTACCGTCTCGGGCCGTCCCCCGGGTCGTGCATCCCAAATCCCCGCAGCGCCATGGCACTTCGCAGTGCCACGGTACTCCGGGGTGCCCCAGCGAAACTTGGGAGAACGCACACCATGACCCAGTCCAGGACCGCAACCCACGGCCCCGCGGGAGACGCGGGCTCCGCCGCTCCGCAACCACAGCCGGCACAGGGCCGCTCCCGGCTCGACCGGTACTTCCGGATATCCGAGCGCCACTCCACCGTCGCCCGCGAAGTGCGCGGCGGCGCAACGACGTTCATGGCGATGGCCTACATCGTCCTGCTCAACCCGGTCATCCTCTCCGTGCCCGACGCGGGGAAGGCCACGCTCGACGCGGGACAGGTCACCACGGCCACCGCGTTCGCCGCCGCGGCCACCACCCTGGTGATGGGCGTGCTCGGCAACGTGCCGCTGGCCCTGGCTGCGGGACTCAGCGTCTCCGCAGTGCTCGCCTACCAGGTCGCGCCCGAGATGACCTGGCCCAACGCCTTCGGCATGTGCGTCATCTACGGCGCGGTGATCATCCTGCTCGTCGTCACCGGGCTGCGACGGCTGATCATGGACGCCATTCCGCTTGCGATGAAGCACGCCATCACCATGGGCATCGGACTGTTCGTCACCCTCATCGGCCTCGTCCAGGCGGGCTTCGTGACGGGCATGCCCGGCCCCGGCGGAGTCGCCGGCGCGAAACCGCTGCAGCTGGGCACCCGCGACATGCTCACCGGCTGGCCCGTGCTGTGCTTCGCCGTCACCGTGCTGCTGGTCTTCGTGCTCCAGGTGCGGCGCGTCCCCGGAGCGATCCTCACCGGCATCGTCGGCGGCACGGTCGTGGCGGGCCTCGTGCACCACTTCGCCGGGCTGGACGCGAAGGACTGGGGCGGGCGGAACGCACCGGAGATCACCGGAAGCATCGTCAGCACCCCGGACTTCGGCCTGTTCGGCAAGGTTTCCTTCGACGGCATCACCGACGTCGGCGCCGTGACGGTGGGCGTCATCGTCTTCACGCTCGTCCTCGCGGGCTTCTTCGACGCCATCGGCACCATCATCGGAATCGGCCAGCAGGCGGGTCTCGCCGACGACGAGGGCCGCATGCCGGGCCTGAACAAGGCCCTGGCCATCGACGGTGCGGGCGGCGTCGCCGGCGGACTCACGGGTGCGTCGGGGCAGACCGTCTTCGTGGAGT
Source organism: Streptomyces sp. WMMB 322 (assembly GCF_900090145.1). Lineage (GTDB taxonomy): Bacteria > Actinomycetota > Actinomycetes > Streptomycetales > Streptomycetaceae > Streptomyces. The sequence continues at coordinate 162,633 of NZ_FMHI01000011.1, read as the reverse complement.
CCACGGCCGGAGTCGGCGACGGCGCCCGCACGGGCCTGGCCAGCGTCGTCACCGGGCTCGGCTTCACCTTCTGCCTGTTCTTCACGCCGCTGGCCCGGATCATCCCCACGCAGGTCGCCGCGGCTGCGCTCGTCGTCATCGGCGCGATGATGATGAGCAACGCACGGCACATCGACTGGAACGACGTCGCCACCAGCGTCCCGGTCTTCCTGACGACGGTGCTGATGCCCTTCACGTACTCCATCACCGCGGGCATCGCCGCCGGCAGCATCTCCTACGTCGTGATCAGGACGGCCCAGGGAAGGTGGCGCGACGTGGGTGCGTTGATGTGGGGGCTGGCCGCCGTCTTCCTGGTCTACTTCGCGCTCAGCCCGCTCGAGGGGTGGCTCGGCGTGAGGTGAACGTGGGGTGCGGCGGCGTCGTGAGGCATGAATGACACAGGGAAGGCCGGGCCGCCCGGGCCGCCGGGCGTAGGCTCGCAGGCCGCACCCCAGTGCATGCGAATGAGTGCGAGTGAGGAGCCCGTTGATGCTGGACATCGCCGCCGAACTGCACCGTTGGTGCGAGGAGGAGCGCGACTTCGCCGTCGCGACCGTCGTCGCCGTCAGCGGCAGCGCCCCCCGCCGGCCGGGAGCCGCGCTCGCCGTGGACGCAGCCGGTGAGGCGGTGGGCAGCGTCTCCGGGGGATGCGTCGAGGGCGCCGTCTACGAGCTGTGCCAGGAGGCGATGGAATCCGGGCGCAGCGTGGTCCAGCAGTTCGGCTACAGCGACGAGGACGCCTTCGCCGTCGGGCTGACCTGCGGCGGCGTCATCGACATCCTCGTCACGCCCGTCCGCTCGGGCACGGACGCCTACGCGATGTATGCGGGAGCGGTCGCCGCTGCCGCGGACGGCCGTGCCGTCGCACTCACCCGCGTCGTCGAGGGACCGGAGGAACTGCTCGGCGGTGCCATGTTCGTGCCGGCCGGCGGCCCGGCCTCCGGCACCCTCGGCGGCTCCGCGTCGCTCGACGAGGGCGCCGCCGCCCAGACCCGCGCCCTGCTGAACGCCGGCCGCACCGCCACCGTCGAGACCGGCACGGAGGGGGGCCCGCCCGGTGCCGGCGGACGCGGCGCCGCGGGCGAGGGCGACCCGCTGTGCGGGCCGGCGGTGACGCTGCTGGTCGAGTCGAGCGCGCCGCCGCCGCGGATGCTCGTCTTCGGCGCGATCGACTTCGCGAGTGCCCTGGCCCGCACGGGGGCCTTCCTCGGCTACCGGGTCACCGTGTGCGACGCCCGTCCCGTGTTCGCCACAAAGGCCCGCTTCCCCGACGCCGACGAGGTCGTCGTGGAGTGGCCGCACCGCTATCTCGACTCCCAGGAACTGGACGCCCGCACGGTCGTGTGCGTCCTCACCCATGACGCCAAGTTCGATGTGCCGCTGCTGGAGCGCGCGTTGCGGCTGCCCGTCGCGTACGTGGGCGCCATGGGTTCGCGCCGCACCCACCTCGCGCGGCTGGAGCAGCTGCGCGAGGCGGGCGTGAGCGACGCCGAACTGGCGCGACTGCATTCGCCGATCGGCCTCGACCTCGGTGCCCGCACCCCCGAGGAGACGGCACTGTCCATCGCCGCCGAGATCGTCGCGGTCCGTTACGGCGGCACCGGCGTTCCGCTCACCGGCGCGCACACCCCGATCCACCGCGAGCCGGGGACGGGCGCCCGTACGGAAACGGCCGCACGCACCGGACGGGGGTTCGGGGAGGTCGCGTAGGCCGCCTTGTGCGGCTTTCGGTGAGAGCCCTCATGCGGGCCGATTCCCGGTCCGGGGGCCGGATCCCCGCGGTACGGGAAGGGACGAACTCAGGCCTCCCCACCGGTGAGCGCTGCCGCCCAGCCGCCCTGGATCATGGTCTGGAAGTACCATTCGCCGTCCCGTTTGACGAGGATGTCCGCGTAGTTCATCGACTGGGTCTGTGAACCCGCCGTCATCGTCGACTCGGTGAACACCACGGCGAGGCTCCGCGACAGGAAGTGCGGTGAGCGCCGGGAGTCGAAGTGGACCTCCTCGCCGCCGCCCTCACCCATGACCGCGGACATCGTGCGTACGAACTCCTCGCGGCTCCACTGCCTGGCCACGCCGGACCCGGGGTCTGCGCCGTCCGTGACGAGGTTCAGCGGGAACAGCGCCATCGACGCCATGGCCTCGACGTCGGCCTTCGCGGCGTGGGCGTCGTAACGCGCGAACCATGCCTCCAGGTCCCGGTGGTCCTGCTCGGTTGCTGTGCTGGAAGTGGTGTCCGGCACGAACCCTCCTCGATATTGGTCCAATTTGACTACTCGGTTTCGGAGTCTCTCTCCCGCGAGGCAATTAGTCAAATTTGATTAACTGCCCGGTGCGAGTGCCGGGACGGTCTGTGGGTGCGCGGTCTCGAGGACGTCAGCCTGTGTGCGCGGGGCCGGCCCGGGGCCCGTCGGCCGGCCGTGCTCGGCGACTGCCCCGGCGCGCGGCGCTCAGAGCAGGTTGAGGTCCGCCAGCACGGCCAGATGGTCGGAGCCGTCGAGTTCGAGGAACCGGGCGTCGACGGCCGTCAGGGGGTCGCTGACCAGGACGTGGTCGAGCTGTGCGCCCATGAAACGCAGAGGAGTGTCGTTGGGCCACGTCGGTGTGCGGGACTGGCCGGTGAGGCGGGCGGCGTCGTTCAGTCCGGTCCGCAGCAGGGAGCGGAAGGCGGCGTGGTCCTGGGAGGAGTTGAAGTCGCCCGCGACGATCGTCGGTGTCCGGCCCCGCGACGCACCGTACGAGCGCAGCGTCCTGAGCTCCTTGCGCCAGGTGTCCAGCGATTCCGGATTCGGCGGCATCGGATGGGCGACCTGGATGTTCACGCTCGTGCCGGAGATGTCGGCGACGGCGTTCGGCATGGCCATCCGCCCCGGCAGGGAGGACTCCTTCGCCAAGGGGAACGTGCTCAGCAGGGCCGAGCCGTTCGCGCCGCCGCTCTCGACGATGTTCCGGTAGGGGTAGTTCTCGTACATCCGCGCGCTGCGCAGCGCTTCGACGCACCGGGTGTCGCACTCCTGGACGGCGACGAGGTGCGGGCGCTCGCGGCGCAGCGTCCGCACGAGCGCGCGCGTCGCCTCGCCGTAGCGCACATTGGCGGTCAGCACGCGGAAGCGTGCCTTCCCGGTGCGTTCGGATGCATCGGCCGGCGCCTCCGGCCCCTGGGGCAGGGTGTATCCGACGGTGGCGGCGAGCACGGCGAGCGCCCAGGCCGCGAGCAGGACCCGGCGTGCCAGCACCGTGTACAGCAGCGCCAGCCATCCCGGTACGAGGAACCAGGGGAGGAAGGCGAGGAATTGGGCGATGGGCGTCGGCCCGTCGTCGTTCGTTCCGCGGAAGGCGAGCGGCACGCTCAGCAGCGCCAGGACGAGGCAGGCGAACCAGGCCATGGGGCGGCGGCGCGTCCGCCGCGGCCGCTGTTCGCGCCGTACCCGCTCATGGCGGGCACGGACGGGCCGCGCGGTGCTGCGGAGCTGATGCTCCGTCACCGTGCCGCGGCTTCCGTCCCGCTTGATGCGATGGTTCCGGTCCCCCGTCAACACGTTCTTGATGGTGCACCATCGCACGCGCAGCGGGGTGCACGTCCTTGCGATCTTTTCTTCGTCCGCGCACTTCCCTACGAGACCTGCCGGTCCTGTGGCGCAACCGTCAAAGTTCTCCACCCGCATGTGCGGCGAGGCGGGCGCCTTTCACCGCTTTTGCCTGCGTCAGGCCCTGTCGGGGAGGTGAATTCCGGCACCGGCGGGTCCGGGGCGGACGCCGGCGGCCCACGCCCGTCAGCCGGACGACGTCTTCGAGGTGTCCGCCGGTTCCGGGGGGAGGCAGGAGGCGACGCGTTCCGCGCTGGCCCGGGCCCGGGGCCCGGTGGTGAGGAAGGCCAGCAGCAGTACGACCGCGCCGCATCCGGTGAAGATCCACCACGCCGTCACATCCGAACCGGCCGCGAGGGCCGCGCCGATGACGGCGACGCCCAGCGCAGAGCCGATCTGACGGCTCGTGGAGGCGATGCTCGCGGCCACTCCGGCGCGCGAGAGCGGCATCCCGGAGACCGCGGCGTTGGTGATGGGTGCGTTGACCAGGCCGAAGCCGATGCCGAAGACGACGTACGCGGTGAACAGCAGCCCGTCGGTCCGCTCGGCGTCGAAGAGCGCGAACAGCAGACCGCTCGCCGTCATGAACACACCGGCGAACAGCAGCGGCAGCCGTGCGCCGCGTACGGCCACCAGGTGCCCGGAGAGCGGCGCGAAGACGGCCGTCATCAGGGCCATCGGCAGCAGATGCAGACCGGCCTCGAACGGCGAGAGGCCGCGGTCGTTCTGCAGATGCAGGGTGCTGAGGAAGAGGAATCCCGTCAGCGCGGCGAACGACGTGACCGCGGTGAGCGTGGCGCCGGAGAACGGGACGCTGCGGAAGAAGCGGAATTCGACGAGCGGTTCGGTGCGGTGCCGTTCGTACAGCGGCAGGGCCGCCGCGGCGCACGCGCCGGCGAGGAAGCAGCCGAGGATCAGCGGGGAGGTCCAGCCGGCGTTGCGGCCTTCGATGATGCCGAAGGTCAGCGTGCCGAGCGCCGCCATCACCAGAAGCTGGCCTCCCGGGTCGAGCCTGCGCGGGTGCGGCGCCCGGGACTCCGGTACGAACAGGGCGGTCAGCAGCAGCGCCGCGAGACCGATGGGGAGGTTCAGCCAGAAGATGGCACGCCAGTTCACCGCCGTGACGAGGACACCGCCCAGCAGCGGCCCGGCCGCCATGGAGATGCCGACGACGCCGCCCCACACCCCGATCGCCCGTGCCCGCTCCCGCGGCTCGACGAAGGTGTTGGTGATGATCGACATCGCGACCGGGTTGAGCATCGAACCGCCGACGGCCTGGAGCGCGCGGAACGCGACGAGCCAGCCGAGGCCGGGTGCGAGGGCGCACAGCAGCGAGCCGACCGTGAAGAGCACGAGCCCCGTCTGGAAGACGCGGCGCCGCCCCACCCTGTCCGCCGTCGAGCCGGCGAGCATCAGCAGGGAGGCGATGACGAGGGTGTAGGCGTCGAGAGTCCACTGCAGACCGGAGACGGAGGCGTTCAGGTCCCGCTGGAGGGACGGCAGCGCGACGTTCAGCGCGGTGTTGTCGAGACTGACGATCAGCAGGCTCATGCAGCAGATCGCCAGCACCAGCATGCGCCGGGGAGTGCTCGCACTCGCCGCGTCCTCGGTGGCGGGGGACATCCCTCCAGCATCCACGGAGCACGGACGGACTGCCGCTCGGGGGTGGTGCCCGCGCGTTCGGTGACCCAGGATGATCCGCAGTGTGACCAGCGGCGGACCGCCGGCGCCGCCCTCGAAGGGCCCGGCCCGGAGGGAACCGGCGGCCCCGCGTCGCACCGGCAGCAAAGTGAGCGGCATCCGAGGAGTTGACGATGACGGCGACCGAGCCCACCAGCCCCACCGAGGCCTTCCGCGCCGCCCGGGACACCCTGCTGCGGCACCGGACCGACTACGACGCGGCGCGCGCGGCCTTCTCCTGGCCCCGCCCCGAGCACTTCAACTGGGCGCTGGACTGGTTCGATTCGGTCGCCGAGGACAACGACCGCACCGCGCTGCACATCGTCGAGGAGGACGGCAGCGCCGCCCGCTACTCCTTCGCCCGGATGCGCGCACGGTCGGCGCAGGCCGCCAACTGGCTGCGCGCTCAGGGCGTCGGGCCCGGCGACCGCGTCATCGTGATGCTCGGCAACCAGGTCGAGCTGTGGGAGACGCTGCTGGCCTGCATGAAGCTGCGCGCGGTCGTCATCCCGGCCACGCCGCTGCTGGGCCCCGCCGACCTCGCCGACCGCATCGAGCGCGGTGAGGCCCGCCACGTCGTCGTACGGGCCCAGGACACGGCCAAGTTCGAGACCGTGGAGGGCGGGTACACCCGCATCGCCGTGGGCGGCGGCGGGAGCCCGGGAGAGGGCTGGCTCGCCTACGAGGACGCCTACGGGGCCTCCGAGAGCTTCGAGCCGGACGGTCCCACCCGTGCCCAGGACACGCTGCTGCTCTACTTCACCTCCGGCACGACGGCCCGGCCCAAGCTCGTCGAGCACACCCATGTCTCCTATCCCGTCGGCCACTTGGCGACGATGTACTGGATCGGGCTGCAGCCGGGGGACGTGCACCTCAACATCTCCTCGCCCGGGTGGGCCAAGCACGCGTGGTCGAACGTCTTCGCGCCCTGGAACGCCGAGGCGACGATCTTCATCTACAACTACACGCGCTTCGACGCGGACCGCCTCCTAGCCGAGATCGAGAAGGCCGGCGTCACCAGCTTCTGCGCGCCGCCCACGGTGTGGCGCATGCTCATCCAGGCCGACCTGAGCAAGCTGACGGCCGTGCCGCGCGAGGTCGTCGCCGCGGGCGAGCCGCTCAACCCCGAGGTCATCGAGCATGTGCGGCGGGCCTGGGACAGGCCGATCCGCGACGGCTTCGGCCAGACCGAGACGGCCGTGCAGGTCGCCAACTCGCCGGGCCAGCCGCTCAAGCCGGGCTCCATGGGACGGGCCATGCCGGGATTCGAGGTGACGCTGCTCGATCCGGTGACGGGGGAGGCGGGCGCCGACGAGGGCGAGATCTGCCTCGACCTGTCCGCCCGTCCCGTCGGGCTGATGACGGGCTACCACGGCGACGTGGAGCGCACCGGGGAAGCCATGGCCGGCGGCTACTACCGCACCGGCGACATCGGTTCGTGCGACGAGGACGGCTACATCACCTACATCGGGCGTTCCGACGACGTCTTCAAGGCGAGCGACTACAAGATCTCGCCGTTCGAGCTGGAGAGCGCGCTGCTGGAGCACGAGGCCGTCGCGGAGGCCGCGGTGGTGCCCTCGCCTGACGAGCTGAGGCTGGCCGTGCCGAAGGCGTACGTGGTGCTCGCGGAGGGCTGGCGGCCGGGAGCGGAGACGGCGAACGTGCTCTTCGCGCACTCGCGGGAGACGCTCGCGCCGTACAAGCGCGTCCGCGTCATCGAGTTCGCCGAGCTGCCGAAGACGATCTCCGGCAAGATCCGCCGCGTCGAGCTGCGCGCGCACGCGGCGCAGGAGCCGGGGGAGGAGTTCCGGGAGGAGCGCTGAGGCACCGGGTCCGCCCGCGCCCGGCGGGGGCGGGCCTTGCGCCGGTACGCGCGGCTGCCCGTTGGCGGCGCACGGATCTGCCCCGTGTCAGTACACGGAGCGCACCAGGTCGTCGGCCGGGTCGTTCACGGCCTGCGGCATGCCCGTCAGATCGAGGACGAACAGCGGCACGGACAGCGAGTCCGCGCGGGTGCGGGCCTCACGCGAATACCCCGCCAGGGAGAAACAGGCCGTTCCCACCCCTTCGTTGAGGCCGTTCAGCCAGAGCGTCTCGACCTCCCGCAGCGTCGTCGGGGCGGTCGTCGGGTCGACGTGGGCGATGATGCCGGAGCCGCGCACGTCGACGCCGGAGGCCGGGCGCCTCTCCGTCACACGCACCTCCGGGAATCCCAGCCAGCGCAGATACTCGGCCGCGGCCGTGCGGGCGTCCTGGGCGGTGCGGATCGTGACGGGACGGAAGGCCGGGCGCGCAGCGTGCCGAGGCTGCTTCTGCGCGTCGTGCGCCTTGAGCGGTGCGGGAGCGGTGAAGGGGCCCGCGCTGCCCGCGGGTGTTCCGGCGGACGTGGACGGTGCTGCCGTGCCGTCGGCGTCTCCGGCGACGGGGACGCCGCCGGTACCGGCCGGGTGGCCGGCCTCCGCTGCGGTGCCCGGGGCCCGGTCCGCGGCGGTGCCGGGCAGGTCGCCGGCGGGGGGCGGGGGCTGCCGCGGCGACGGCTGCGGCGGCACGACGGGCATCCGCAGCAACGTGCCGCAGCGGCAGCCGAGTTCGGGCTGAGGCCACTCCCTGGACGTCCCGCACGACGGGCAGCGCACCTCGACCCACGACCCCGCCCAGGTGCGGTGCCGGATCTGCGCGGGTGTGCCGTCGCGCAGCATGGGCAGCGTTACGGGCGCCCCGCAGTCGCACGGGTAGACCGGGGGCGTGTAGGTGTGCTCGCGGCGGCACTCGGGGCAGCGCACGGGCACGCTTTCTGCCATCTCTTCGGCTCCAGCGGCATCAGCGGGACGGGGACGGTCGGCGGAATCGGGGGCCACGCACGTCGCGACCCTGCTCATATCGTCGCCGAAAGGACGGGGTTTCCGAAGAGGAACGGAACAGAAAGGGGTGTGAAGAGGCGCTCGCCGCGGAGCGTCCGGCAGCCACCTCTCGTTCGGGCCTGTGCCGCCCGGGCACGGGCGGGAGCAGCACCTTTTCGGCCCGTCCCGCGAGTGACCTGCTGATTCCACTTCTTTCCCGGACAGATCGTTGCCCCTCCGTGACACATGGCGGGGCGTCTTGCGGGCAGGGTTTGTCGCCGGGTCCGACAGGGCCCGAAGCGCAAGCCCCTTTTCCTGATCCCTACTCCCGAAGGACTGGCAGTGGCAGCTCAATCAGCTGGTACAGAGAAACCGGCCGCACCTGCGTCTCCCGAGGGAGGTGGGAAGGGGAAGGCCGCGAGTTCCGTGGCCCCCGGGGTCTTCTACCCCTCGGCCGTCATCATCGTGGGGTTCGTGCTCTACGCGGTGATCTTCCAGAAGTCCGCGGCGAGCCTGGTCAGTACCGTCCAGGACAGCATCGTCGGCGGCCTCGGCTGGTATTACACCGCCATCGTCTCCCTCTTCGTGATCTTCTCCCTCTGGGTGGGCATCGGCCGCTACGGCGACATCAAGCTGGGCAAGGACGATCAGAAGGCCGACTTCGGCCTCATGTCCTGGCTGGCCATGCTCTTCGCCGCGGGAATGGGCATCGGGCTCGTCTTCTGGGGCGTCGCGGAGCCGCTGAGCTTCTACCACGACCCCAAGCCGGGAGTGGGCGACAGCGCCGCCGCCAAGGCCGAGTTCTCCATGATCCAGACGTTCCTCCACTGGGGTGTCCACCCCTGGGCGATCTACGTGGTCGTGGGTCTCGCGGTCGCCTATGCGGTGCACCGCAAGGGCCGTCCGGTCTCCATCCGCTGGGCGCTGGAGCCGATCTTCGGCGAGAAGGTCAAGGGCCGCTGGGGAGACGTCATCGACACCGTCGCCGTCGTCGGCACCCTGTTCGGAGTGGCGACCTCCCTCGGCTTCGGCGTGATGCAGATATCCGCCGGCATGGGCTTCACCGGCTGGGTGGACAACCCCGGCACGAGCCTTCAGGTCGTGCTGATCGCCTGCATCACCGCAGTCGCCACCGTCTCCGTGGTGACCGGAGTCAGCAAGGGCATCAAGTGGCTCTCCAACATCAACATGGTGCTGGCGGCCTGCCTGCTGCTCTTCGTGCTCATCGCCGGACCGACGCTGTTCATCATGAACGGGTTCGTCCAGGACATCGGCGCCTATCTGCAGAACGTGCTCCGTCTCAGCTTCGACACCGGAGCCGTCCACGGAAGCGACGGCACCGACTGGGTCAAGAGCTGGACGGTCTTCTACTGGGGATGGTGGATCTCCTGGGCGCCGTTCGTGGGGATCTTCATCGCCCGTATCTCCCGGGGCCGGACCGTGCGTGAGTTCGTGTGCGGCGTGCTGCTGGTGCCGACGCTGCTGACGTTCTTCTGGTTCGCGGTCTTCGGCGGCTCGGCGCTGCACCGTGAGATGTTCGGCGGGGGCGGCCTCATCGGCAAGGACGGTCCCAGCACTGACAACGCGCTCTTCGAACTGCTCGACACCATGCCGGGCGGTACTTTCGTCGCGGGCGTGACCATTCTGCTGATCGTGCTGTTCTTCGTGACCTCTTCCGACTCCGGTTCGTTCGTGGTCGACATGCTCGCCTCCGGGGGAGACCCCAATCCGCCGACCTGGAGCCGCGTCTTCTGGGCGCTGGCCGAAGGCGCCGTCGCCATCGCGCTGTTGACGGCGGGCGGAAGCGCGACCGACTCGCTCACCACCCTCCAGACCACGGCGATCATCATCGCGCTGCCGTTCAGTCTCGTGATGCTCGCCATGTGCGTCGCGACCCTGAAGTCCTTCCGGAGGGAACGGCAGGCGTACCTCGACGCCAAGAGGGAGGCACAGCAGGACCGGATGATCGACAAGACCATCCAGGTCATCGAGGAGAACCTGGAGCGGGGCACGCTGGACGTCCCCCGCCAGGCCGCGCCCGGCGACCGCCCGGGAGGGTCCTCGAAGGGCTGACGGCCCCCGCCCTCCGGTGCTGCCGGGCAGCCGAGCCAGGTGACGGCAGCACCGGGCGGGGTCCGGCTCCGGGCAGGCGGGTGCCGGCCGGCTGAGCACAGCCGGCCGGCATCCGCGGAGCCGGGGGCTGTCCGGCGGATCCCCGGCGACCGCAGCGAGGTGCGGTGCCGGGATCGCGAGCCCGCGAAGATCCGCCGGAGCGGCCCTACGCCTCCTCGAACTCCCGCACGGCGTCGATGTCCGGCCCGTGCGGCGTGTTCGCCTCGCGTTCGATCATGATCTCCACGAGGACGGGACGCGAGGTGGCGACCGCCTCCTTGCGGGCCCACTGAATCGCGCCGGCGATGTCCTCCGGCTCCCGCACTCGCCGTCCCGAACAGCCGTAGGCCTCCATGACCTTGACGTTGTCCGTGCCGAACTCGTCGTAGTGGATGTCGACCTGGTAGTTCATGCCGTAACCGATCTCGGCCTGACGGATCAGGCCCAGATACTCGTTGTTGAGCATGATGAGCACGTACGGCACGTGGTACTGGGCGGCCACCGCCAGCTCCTCCACCAGGTACTGGAAGCCGTAGTCGCCGACGATGCCCACGACTTCGGCGTCCGGCCTGCCCATCCCCTCCAGCGCCTTCTTCACGCCGATCGCTGCCGGCACCTCCCAGCCGAGCGGACCCGCCTGCCCGCAGACCTGGTAGTGCCGCGGCAGGTACGCCTTCTGGTGCTGCCCGCCCCAGATCTGGTAGAGCCCGATCGCGGTGACGAAGTAGGTGTCCTCGTCGAAGGCCTCGTTGATCTCCTTGTAGGCGCGGGGCGCCTTCACCGGAGTGGAGTCGAAGTCCTCCCTGCGCACCAGGGTCCGCTTCAGCTCCTTGCAGCGCTCGACCCAACTGCCCACGTCAGCACGCGCCTTGCGCTTGCGGGCCGCCGCGAGCAGCGCCGAGAGGAAGAGGCCGGCGTCGGAGACGATGCCGAGGTCCGGTTCGAAGACCCTGCCGATCTGGCCCGGTTCGATGTCGACGTGCACGAAGGTGCGCTCGCCGCGGTAGATGTCGAGGTTCGCGCCGGTGTGCCGGTCGCCGAAGCGTGCGCCCACGGCGAGCACGAAGTCGGACTCCAGGAAGGAGGCGTTGGCATAGCGCTGCGAGGTCTGGATGCCGGTCGTGCCGAGATTCAGTTCGTGATCGTCCTCGATGACGCCCTTGCCCATCAGGGTGACCTGGAAGGGGACCCTCAACTCCTCGACGAGCTCACGCAGTTCGGCGCCGGCATCGGCGAGGATGACGCCGCCGCCCGCCAGGATCAGCGGCCGCTCGGCGGCCAGCAGCATCTCCAGCGCCCGCTCCACGCGCGGCAGATGAGGTTCGACGGCGGGCACCGGCAGGCGGGTGTCGATCTCCGCGTCGTAGGTGATCTCCCGCTTGGCCAGGTCCAGCGGCAGATCGATCAGCACCGGTCCGGGACGGCCGGTACGGGCGATGCGGAACGCCTCCCGGAAGGCCCACGGGATCTGCGCCGGCTCCTTGATCTGCACGGCCCACTTCGTGACGGGCTTGGCGATCTCCACGATGTCGACGGCCTGGAAGGCCTCCTGGTGCAGCTTCGGCGAGACCGCCTGGCCGGTGAGGCACACCATCGGGATGGAGTCGGCCTGGGCGGTGTAGAGGCCGGTGACGAGATTGGTCGCGCCGGGGCCGGAGGTGGCGATGGCGACGCCCACCTTGCCGTTCGTACGGGCCCATCCGTCGGCCATGTGGGTCGCGCCCTCCTCGTGGCGGACCGTCAGGTGCTCGATGCGGCCGTCCTCCTCCATCGCCTTGTACAGGGGAAGGATCGCGGCACCGGGGCAGCCGAAGGCGATGTCCACCCCCTCGTCGACCATGATGGAGACGGCGGCGTTCATTGCGGGCATCCTCTTCGGGGCCATGCGTCAGTCCTCCGTCTTCTCGCCGGACAGCCGCCTCACTCCGCGCACCAGCGCGGAGTGGTCGAGACCGCCGTCGCCCTGCTGCCGCAGTGCCGCGACGAGCTGCGCCGCGAGCGCGCCCGCGGGGACGGCCGCGCCGACATTGCGAGCGGCGTCCGTGACGATGCCCATGTCCTTGTGGTGCAGGTCGATCTTGAATCCTGGGCGGAAGTCGCCCGCGAGGATGCTCTCCTTCTTGCGGTTCAGCACGGTGGAGCCCGCCAGTCCGCCGCCGAGCACCTCCAGTGCGGCCGGGAGGTCGACGCCGGACTTCTCCAGGAAGACCACGGCCTCCGCAAGGGCCTCGATGTTGACGGCGACGATGAGCTGGTTGGCCGCCTTCACCGTCTGGCCCGAGCCGTGCGGGCCGCACAGCACGATCGTCTTCCCGAGCACTTCGAGGACGGGCCGCGCCGCCTCGAAGGTCTCCTGCTCGCCGCCGGCCATGATGGACAGCGCGCCTTCCACCGCTCCCGCCTCGCCTCCGGAGACGGGTGCGTCGAGCACGTCGACTCCCTTGGCAGCGGCGGCCCTTGCCACCTCCACCGAGGTCTGCGGAGTGATGGACGACATGTCGATGAGCAGGCCGCCCGGGCGGAGGTTCTCCAGGACGCCGCCCTCGTGCAGCACGACCTGCTCGACCTGCGGTGAGGCCGGGACCATGGTGATGACCACATCGGCCCCGCGCACGGCCTCGGCGACGGACGAGGCTCCCTTGCCGCCGTCCTCGACGAATGCCTCGACCTTGGAGGCGGTGGGGTTGAAGGCGGTCACGTCGTAACCCGCTTTGAGGAGGTTGCGCGCCATGGGCGCGCCCATGATGCCGAGGCCGATGAAGGCGACCTTGGTGTTGTCCGGGGTGTGGCTCATGGGGCGTCATGCCTTTCGAAGTCTGTTGCGTACGGGCGTACTTGGCACAGAGCCGGGCACGGATGCGCGGGTGCCCGGCGGCGAAGTGCCGGGTGCGGGGCCGGTGTCGGGCGGCAGGGCCGGGCGCCGGGCACGCGTCCGGGGCCGGTACCGGACCTCGCGCTCAGGCGCCGCGCAGCGAGCGCGGCAGCCAGCCGAAGCTCTCGGCGCTCGGCTGGTCCCCGGGCTTGTACTCCAGGCCGATGCGGCCCTCGTAGCCCGCCTTGGAGAGGCGTTCGAGCAGGTCGGGGAAGTCGAGTTCGCCGGTTCCGGGGGCTCCGCGTCCCGGGCAGTCGGCGATCTGGACGTGTCCGGTGCGGGCGGTGTGCTCGTCGATGACCTTGTGCAGGTCCTCGCCGTTCATCGCCAGGTGGTAGAGGTCCATCAGGAACCTGGCGTTGTCCAGTCCGGTTGCCTCGTTCACCTTGTCGGCGACGGAGACGGCCTTCGGGGCGCTGACGATCGGGCAGTGCGGCGACTCGACGGCGTTGAGGGCCTCGATGAGCAGCACCGCGCCGATGCCGTCGGCCGCGCGTGCCGCCGACGCCAGGTTCTCCAGGGCCAGTTCGTCCTGCTCCTCCGGTGTGGCCCCGGAGACGCGGTTGCCGTAGAGGGCGTTGAGCGCGGTGCAGCCGGCCGACTGCGCGAAGTCCACGGCGACGTCGATGTTGCGGCGGAACTTCTCCGACTCCTCGCCCGGCACCGACAGCGCGCCCCGGTCCGGTCCGGGCAGCTTCCCGGCGTAGAAGTTCAGGCCCGTCAGCCGGGTACCGGCGTCGGTCAACGCCCGCCGCAGGGCGTCCAGTTCGGCCCGTTCCGGTACGGGCGCGTCCACCCACGGCCACCACAGCTCGACCGCGGTGAAGCCTGCCTCGGCCGCCGCGGCGGGGCGTTCCAGCAGCGGAAGCTCGGTGAAGAGGATCGACAGGTTGACGGTGTAGCGGTGATCGGTGCCGCCGATGCCGGCGAGCTCGGACTGGGGCGCCACGCGGATCGCCTTCCCTCCGGTCGGTGCCTATTTCGTATCGTGAAAGTTGCTTTCTACTTCATGGAAGAGTGCTCCCGAATCCCGGAAGCTGTCAAGAGGTCTGCCGCAGCACGGAACCGCGTACCCCGGCCGCAGGCCGCCGTCCCGTCGCCGTCCTGCCGCCGTCCTGCCCCCCTTCGGATGGCCGCTCCCCGTGACGTTCGCGTAGGTTGACGACGTGCGATTGCGAGCCGAGTTCACGACGGAGCCCTTCGACCTGGACGAGCCGCCGCGGCATGCCCTGGTGGCCCGCGACGTCGTGCACAGCGCACCGCTCGACTCCGTCGACGTGGGCCCCTTCGGCAACACGGTCGAGGGCCGGGCCGAGGACGTGCTGGAAGCCGTCCGGGCCGTGCTGAACGACTCGCTCGGCGCCGGCGCGACCCGCATCTCGCTCCAGCTCAACGTCCTCACGGACGAGGACGAGGACGCGGGCACGGACGCGGACGCGGACACGGACACGGCCCCGGGTACCGCCGGGGGCGGGGCATGACCGCTGCCGACGGAGACCAGGGCCGCCGCTTCGCCGACGCGGTCAAGCCCCTCGTCGACGCGATGGGCGCGGAGATGGTCGCTCCCGAGGAGGCCCGGGGCGACGACGTGGTCCTCGCGTGGGAGGGCAGGGACGTCGTCGCTGTGCGGCTGCCCCACCTGTCCGACTCCCTCGACCACATCCTCGCCGAACTGGAACGCCGCCACGGAATGCCGCTCGCCGAACTGGACCGCAGGACGAAGCAGTCGGTAGTGCGCGTGCTGGAGAGCCGTGGCGCCTTCTCCGTGCGGCACGGTGTCGAGACGGTCGCGAGCGCGCTCGGCGTCAGCCGCTTCACCGTCTACAACTACATCAACTCCCAGGAGGAGAAGCGGGCCAGGCAGCGGGGTACGGGAGCGGGCGGTGATCCCCGGTGACCGGGTGCGCGCTTGTCCTGCCGGTACCTGCTTCGGCCGCCGCCCGGGACGAGCTCTGCGGGCGCCGGCCCTTCGGCTGTGACGCGGAGAGGCGGAGCGCGAGCCGCCGTCCCTGCGCTCCCGGGTGACCCTGGTGGGCCGCACGGAGGCACGTACCTCGGCGTGGTGAACTGCGACACCTGCCCGTCGGCCTGCGAGAACCTCCGGCATCCCGCATCCCGCATCCCGCATCCCGCATCCCGCATCCCGCATCCCGCGTCCCGCATCCCGCGTCCCGCATCCCGCGTCCCGCATCCCGAGTCCCGCATCCCGCGTCCCGCGTCGGCCACGTAAGGCGCGACGCGACGACAGCCCTCGTTGCGGCGGCCGGTTCGTGACGTGACGTCACGAACCGGCCGCATGTGACCGTTCCAGCAGGCTCAGCATCGCCTGACGGAAGCCTGCGCGCTGCTCCTCGCTCCACCCCTCGGTGAGCCGGTCGAAGACGGCTTCCTGCCACCGGTGCGCCTTGTCGAGCATGGCGAGGCCCGCCGGCGTCACCGACAGTTCGCGGCGCCGGCCGTCGGCGTCGGCCGCCCGCATCCGCAGGTGACCGGCGGCGATTGCGCTCTTCACCAGGCGGGACGCATTGCTCTGGTCGATGCCGATCTCGCGGGCCACCGCGTTGACCGTCGCGGGCCCCCGCCGCGTCAGCGAGTGGACGGCCTCCGTGACGAGCACGAGACGCCCCTGTTCCGCCCCCTGGGACTCACCCGCGTGAGGGCGGCGCGACCAGTGGCGGACGAACTCGAAGAGCACCTGGCCGGGGCCGCGCCCGGTGCCGGGCTGCTCCGCGTCCTGCCGTCCGGTGTCGCGGTTCCCGCTCACTCGGTGGCAGCCATCTCGCGGCAGATGCGGGCCACTTCGAGTGCGGACTCGAGATCGGGCAGCCGCAGCGAGGCGGACACCCGCTCGCCGGTCACCCGGAAGACCGTGGCCACGCGGGCCGGGGTGCTGCTCCCGGGCCAGGTGGCGTCCTCCTCGACCACCACCAGCCGCTCACTGACCGGATGCCAGGTCTGCGGGACCAGCCTGATCCCGGACCGCTGGACCCAGTCGGCGAACTGGGCGGCGGTGATCGAGCCGGCGCCCTTCGGGCCCAGCACGACGACCGGGTCGGTGACCGCGTCCGCGGCCGCCTCCGGATCGCCGTCGTTGACCGTCGTGTGCCAGCGGCTGACGGCTGCTTCCAGCAGGGTTTCGGGCTTCATGGAGGCACTGTATGCGAATCGCATGTATTTGGGAGCGGGGCGGCGGCAGCGGAAGTCCTGGCAGTTCCGCCGGTGACGGTCACGCTCCGCCGGTGACGGGCCCGCTTCGCCGGTGACAGTCACGCTCATCCGGGCGCTCCGGGCCGGGAGTTCGGGCTGTGGCCGGACTCGAACCGACCGTGCCGGGGCCGTCGTCGACCGGATCAGAATTTCAACAAACTGTTGACGTTGTCCTCCTCCGGGGTTTAGCTGTTCCCAGTCCGAACACTCTCCGGAGGCATACGTGACGCCTTCCCCTTCCCCCGCGACGCCGGGTCTGACCTGGCTCAACTCCGCCCAGGAGAGCGAGGCCCGCGCTGCGCTCCTCGGGGTGTGCGCCGCCCGGGCGTGGGCGGGAGCACTGCTCGAGGGCCGGCCGTACGCCACCCCGGAACGGCTGCTCGCCGCCAACGACGCGGCGATGGCGGAGCTGACCGCCGTCGACCTCGACGAGGCCATGGCGGGCCACCCGCCCATCGGGCGTCCACGTCCCGGCGATCCGTCCTCCGCGCGCGAGCAGCGCGGCATGGCCGGGGCCTCCGAGGCGCTGAAGGCGGAGATGCTGGAGCTGAACCTGGCTTACCAGGAACGGTTCGGACACGTCTTCCTGATCTGCGCGACCGGTCTGAGCGGCGAGCAGATGAGGGACGCCGCACGCAGCCGCATCGGCAACTCACCCGAGGAAGAGCGGGAGATCGTCCGCACCGAACTGACGAAGATCAACCGGATCCGGCTGACCTCACTGGCGAAGGCTGCCCGACCGGCGCAGGCGGCCCGACCGGCGCAGACGGGAGCACCATCGGGGCCGGCAGGCCCAGGAGAGAAGGCGAGCGAGCATGAGCGGTGACAACCCCGGCGGCGCGACCGCGTCGGTCTCCACGCACATCCTCGACACCAGCGTCGGGCGTCCCGCCGCGGGCGTCGGCGTGGAGCTGTCCGTGCGCACGGACAGCACCGCGGAATGGAGCGCGCACTCCGTCTCGGTGACGGACGCGGACGGACGCTGCAAGGACCTTCCGGCGCTGCCGGAGGGCACCGCACACGCCCGGCTCACCTTCGCGGTGGAGCCGTATCTCAGCGCGCACAGGACGCACAGGACGCACGGGGAACAAGGGGAGCACGAGACGGGGGAGCGGGGGAGCTTCTTCCCCGAGGTGACGGTGGTCTTCGCGGTCGCCCCCGGCGAGCACTATCACGTGCCGCTGCTGCTCAACCCGTTCGGCTATTCCGTATACCGAGGGAGCTGACAGCGAATGACGGTGCCGACCACGACTCTCGGCCAGAACCAGTACGGCAAGGCGGAGAACCGCGTCGTCAAGATCACCAGGGACGGCGCGACCCACCACATCAAGGACCTCAACGTCTCCGTCGCCCTCAGCGGCGACCTCGATGAGGTCCACTACTCCGGCTCCAACGCGAACGTCCTGCCCACCGACACCACCAAGAACACCGTCTTCGCCTTCGCCAAGGAGCAAGGCGTCGAATCCGCCGAGCAGTTCGGCCTCGCGCTCGCCCGGCACTTCGTCGACGCGACCGAGCCGATCCGCACCGCACGCATCCGCGTCGAGGAGTACGCGTGGGAGCGCATCGCCACGTCCGGGGGCGAGGCCTCGCACTCCTTCGTGCGGCGCGGCCAGGAGACCCGTACGGCGCAGGTCACATACGACGGCTCCACCGTCGAAGTCCTCGGCGGGCTCAAGGGACTCACGGTCCTCAACTCCACCGACTCGGAGTTCTGGGGATACATCAAGGACGAGTACACGACGCTGAAGGAGGACTACGACCGCATCCTCGCCACCGATGTGAGCGCGGTGTGGCGGCACTCCTGGAGCGGCGACGACGGCACTGCGGCGCCCGACTGGAACAGCTCCTACGAAGAGACGAAGGCACTGATGCTGCGGGCCTTCGCGGAGACCTACTCGCTCTCCCTCCAGCAGACCCTCTACACGATGGGCTCCCAAGTCCTGGAGGGCAGGCCCGAGTTGGAGGAGATCCGTTTCTCGATGCCCAACAAGCACCACTTCAGGGTGGATCTGGAGCCGTTCGGCATCAAGAACGAAGCGGCCGACGGCGCCGTCTACATCGCCGCCGACCGCCCCTACGGACTCATCGAGGCGACGGTGCTGCGCGAGGGCGCCGAGGCGCGCATACCCGTCGACATGACCAACCTGTGAGAAGCCGACGGGGCCGACCTGCCAGAACGGGCCCGGAAGCGGCGGGCCGCGGCAACCGGCTGCCGTCCCCGATCCTCCGCCCGGCCCGCACATGTTCCCGAACCCGAATCCGGTCCCGAACCCGTATCCGAACGCGGTCCCGTATCCGTACCCGATCCGTATCCGTACCTGAACCCCTACCCTGCCCACCGGCATCGAGGACTCCCCAGCCATGACTGATCCGGCAGACCGCACAGAGCGCATCGTCATCGAGAACTGCGCCGTCGCCACCGTCGACGCGCACGGCACCGAGCACGCCCGCGGCCACGTCGTCGTCGCCGGCAACCTGATCGAGTCGGTCGGGGAGGGCGGTGCACCGGCGGGGCTCGGCGACGTCGTGCGCCGTGTGGACGGTACGGGGCACCTCGTCACGCCCGGCCTCGTCAACACCCACCACCACTTCTACCAGTGGCTCACCCGCGGACTCGCCCAGAACGCCAACCTCTTCGACTGGCTCGTCGCCCTCTACCCCGTGTGGGCACGCATCGACGAGGACATGGTGCGCGCCGCCGCCCGCGGTTCCCTGGGCATGATGGTGCGCGGCGGTGTGACCACGGCGATGGACCACCACTACGTCTTCCCGCGCGGCTCGGGCGACCTCCTCGGCGCCGAGATCGGCGCCGCCCGTGACATCGGCGTGCGCTTCAACCCCACCCGCGGCTCGATGGATCTGGGCACCTCCGACGGCGGACTGCCCCCGGACTTCGCCGTGGAGACCACCGACGACGCCCTGGCCGCCACCGAAGAGGCCATCGACACCCACCACGACCCGTCCTTCGGTTCGATGCTGCGCGTCGGCGTCGCACCGTGCTCGCCCTTCTCCGTGACGACCGAACTGCTGCGCCGGGCAGGCGAACTGGCCCGCCGCAAGGGCGTACGGCTGCACACGCACGGCTCGGAGACCGTCGAGGAGGAGAAGTTCTGCCACGAGCGGTTCGGCATGGGCCCCACCGACTACCTGGAGTCCGTGGGCTGGCTCGGCGACGACGTGTGGATGGCGCACTGCGTCCACATGAGCGACTCCGACATCGCGGCCTTCGCACGCACCCGCACGGGCGTGGCCCACTGCCCGTCCTCCAACGCCCGCCTGGCAGCGGGCATCGCCAGGGTGCCGGACATGCTCGCCGCCGGTGTCCCGGTCGGCCTCGGCGTGGACGGCACCGCGTCGAACGAATCCGGCGAACTGCACACCGAGTTGCGCAACGCCCTCCTCATCAACCGGCTGGGCGCACACAAGGAGCAGGCCCTCACCGCACGCCAGGCGCTGCGGCTCGGGACGTACGGCGGAGCCGAAGTCCTGGGCAGGGCCGAGGAGATCGGATCGCTGGAGCCCGGCAAGCTCGCCGACCTGGTGCTGTGGCGCATCGACGGCATCGGGCACTCCTCCATCGCCGACCCGGTCGCCGCGCTCGTGCTCGGCGCCGCGGCACCGGTCACGCTGTCCCTCGTGAACGGCCGCGCCGTCGTCGAGGACGGCCATCTCACCAACGCCGACGAAGAGTTGATCGCACGCGAGACGCGGGACGAGGCCCAAAGGCTCGCGCGCATCGCCGCGGACGAGGGCTGAGCAGCCCGGAACGCGGCACCCCATGACTCCGGCCGGGAGGGACGGCTCCCGGCCGGACACCACACAAGCCGTTCCCGGGACGTGGCCCAACCCCTCACGTCCCGGGACGGTCCGGCACCACCGGGCGTAGCGGCGCAGAAACGACGTCGAACGAACGTGACCTGTGAAGAGCGACAGGAGGATCCGCCGTGACCGAGACGCCCGCACACGACGACCAGCCGCAGGACGGCAGCCACCGGCAACCCGCACCGGACCCGGAGCACGGGCCCGACCCGGAGCAGAGGCAGGAACAGAGGCAGGAGCAGGGGCCGGACCTGGACGAGGGGCCCGACCCGGAGCAGGGACCGGACCCGGCGCCGCCGGGCAAGCACCCCGTCGACCAGTCCCTCCCGCCCCTGAAGCTCCTCACCACCGGCATCCAGCACGTGGCGGCCATGTACGCGGGCGTGGTGGCCCCGCCCCTGATCATCGGCTCGGCCGTCGGGCTGTCCGTCACGGAACTGACGTTCCTCACCGGCGCCAGCCTCTTCCTCGCGGGCATCGCCACGCTGCTCCAGACCATCGGCGTGTGGCGGATAGGCGCACGCCTGCCCTTCGTCAACGGCGTCACCTTCGCCTCCGTCGCGCCGATGCTGGCGATACACAAGTCGGAGGGGAGTGAGGACGCGCTGCCCGTCATATTCGGCGCCTGCATGGTGGCGGCCGCCCTCGGCTTCCTCCTGGCGCCGTACTTCAGCAAACTGGTGCGCTTCTTCCCGCCCGTGGTCACGGGCAGCGTCATCACGCTCATCGGCGTCTCGCTGATGCCGGTCGCCTTCAACTGGGCGCAGGGCGGCGACCCGCAGGCACCCGGATACGGCGCGACGAAGAACATCGCCATGGCCGGCGTCACCCTCGTCGTCGTCCTGCTGCTCAGCCGCTTCACCCGCGGGTTCGTCAAGCAGATCGCGGTGCTGCTCGGACTCGTCGTGGGCACGCTGATCGCCGTGCCCGTCGGCATCACGGACTTCGGCGCGCTGCGCGACGCCGGGATCGTCGGCTTCCCCACGCCCTTCCACTTCGGTGCTCCGCAGTTCGCCGTCGCCGCCGTGATCTCGATGTGCATCGTCATGCTCGTCTCGATGACGGAGTCCACGGCCGACATGCTCGCCCTTGGTGAGATCGTGGACCGGCCCGCCGACGAGAAGACCATCGCCGCGGGGCTGCGCGCCGACACCCTCGGCTCCTTCATCAGCCCGTTCTTCAACGGCTTCCTGGCCACCGCCTTCGCCCAGAACATCGGCCTGGTGGCGATGACCAGGATCCGCAGCCGCTACGTGGTCGCCGCGGGCGGCGGCATCCTCATCCTGATGGGCCTGTGTCCGGCGGCAGCGGCCCTGATCGCGACAGTGCCGCAACCGGTGCTCGGCGGGGCGGGCGTCGTCCTCTTCGGTTCCGTCGCCGCGAGCGGCGTGCGCACCCTGGCGAGGGCCGACCTGGCCGACGACCGCAACATCGTGATCGTCGCGGTGTCGCTGGCCGTCGGTCTCATCCCCGTCGCCGCCCCGGAGTTCTACGGCGTCTTCCCGGCCGGCGCGCGGATCATCCTGGACTCCGGCATCTCGACGGGGTGCGTCACGGCGGTCGTCCTCAACCTGCTCTTCAACCATCTGGGACGCCGGCCCCGCGCCGCCGGCGAGGCCGCGGTGCCGGAGCCGCGGGCCGGCGACGTGCCGGCGGAGCAGCCCTCGCGCCGACCCTGACCGGCGCACCGGGCCGGGGCCGCCCGGCCCCCCGTGTAGGACGCCGCCGCGCGCGGCCCCGTGGTCGCTCGACGCCGCAACCCGATGCCGTCACCCGATCCGGTAGTCGCGCATCCTGTACGAGGCCTGGTCGTCGGAGGCCTCCTCGTACGGGTCGAGTTCGATGCGTGCGGGACGGTGGTCGCCGTCGTACGCCACATCGGCCCGGTGTGCGTCCACTTCCCGCGCGTCCTCGACCCGCTTCAGCAACTCCTCGACGGAGTGGACCCGCTCCTCCAGCCGCCCGGCAGGCATCCTGCTTCCGTCGAGGAGCCGCGCCCGCACGACCTTGCCGTCCCTGACACGGACCCGGAAGGACCCGGTCACTGCCATGGTGCTCGTCTCCAGCGTGTAGCTGTAGCGGCGGGGCGCCTTCCAGTCGGTCCCGCCGGAGTACTCGCTCCCGGTGCCGCAGCCGTTGAGCAGTGCCCCGGCCAACGTGACTCCAGCGGCGGCCCCCAGCGAGGTGCGTGCGTTCCCCCATGCATGGCTCATGCGAATGCGACGCGGCCATCGGCCTCCGGGTTCCGCGGGACGGTCGGAGACGACGCCCCCGACGAGGCACGGACGTGCGGCTCCACCGCGACTCGCGGGATGCCCCGGGCGCTATCGTCACCGGCGTGCGACTGCTGCTTACCACGGACACCCACCTGCCCAAGCGCGCCAAGCGACTCCCGGAGGCGCTGCTCGGAGAACTGGACGCCGCCGACGTCGTCTTCCACGCCGGGGACTGGGTCGACACCGGCACCCTCGACCTGTTCGAGGCACGCGCCCGGCGGCTCGTCGGCGTCCACGGCAACAACGACGGACCCGCTCTGCGCGCACGCCTGCCGGAGGTGGCGTACGCCGAACTCGCCGGGGTGCGCTTCGCCGTGGTCCACGAAACAGGTGAGGCGCGGGGCCGCGAGCGCCGCTGCGCCGAACGCTTCCCGGAAGCGGACGTGCTGGTCTTCGGCCACAGTCACATCCCCTGGGACAGCACGGCCCGGGGCCGGCTCCGGCTGCTCAACCCGGGTTCGCCGACGGACCGCAGACGCCAGCCGAACTGCACCTACATGACTGCCGCGGTGACCGACGAGGGCCTGTCACAGGTGCAGCTCCACCGCCTGCCGCGCCGCAACTGACCACCGGTCCGTTCCGGCGGGGGCGTTCGGTCGCTGCGGAGCGCTCCCCGAATTGCGTTCGCGGAAGAGGGCCGGCGCCCGTAGCGTCGTGCGGCATGGAGCTGATTTCCGTCAACGTCGGCCGTCCTCGCCCCAACCCGTGGAAGCAGCAGGCCGCGACGGGGATCGACAAGCAGCCTGTGGCCGGGCCCGTATCGGTCACCGCGCCCGGGCCCAAGGGGGACGGCGCTGTCGGCCTGGCCGGCGACAGGGTCTACGACGTGAAACACCACGGCGGCCGTGACCAGGCCGTGTACGCCTATGCCCGGGAGGATCTCGACGGCTGGGAAGCCGAGTTGGGCCGGACACTCCCGAACGGCGTGTTCGGGGAGAACCTCACCACCCTCGGCCTGGACGTCAACGGAGCCCTGATCGGGGAGCGTTGGCGCGTCGGCTCGGATGTCGTCCTCGAAGTGTCCTGCCCGCGGGTTCCGTGCGGGACATTCCAGGGCTGGCTGCAACGCGACGGGTGGATCAAGCAGTTCACTCTGGCCGCGATTCCGGGTGCGTATCTGCGCGTGATCGAGCCCGGTCAGATCCGGGCAGGCGACGGTGTCGAGATCCGGCACCGCCCCGATCACGACGTGACCGTGGCTCTGGCCTTCCGTGCGCTGACACGTGAACCGGGGCTGCTGCCGAGGCTTCTGGCTGCCGACGCACTGCCGGAGGAGGACATGGAACACGTCCGCAGGCGAATCGGCTCGTAGCAGGCGGCCGGCGGCAGGCAGCAGGCGGCAGGCGGCAGACGGGAGACGGGAGACGGGTGCCGAGTGGCGGCAGCCGCCAACGCTCGCGTGACCGGCCGCTCCTCAACGGTGACGCCCTCACCCCCGGTGCCGCCAAGCGAGGCCTGGAGGCGAGCTGGCCGGGACAACCGTGAGTGGTTACTCGTCCTCTGGTGCGATCTCGGCGGATTCGGCTGATTCTCCCGGCGTGCCGGAAATCCGGGGAGCGTCCTGACGAGGTCTTTTGCTGATGGCTCATCCTTCCCGTACGGCCCGCCGCGGACGAGTACGGTGACGTCTCACCGACGGCCCCGCGTGGAGCGACTTCCCGGGGGAGACATGGAGCCGGCACCCCCGGCTCCGCGGCTGATGCAGTGAAGGAACGGTGTTTCGGTGACTGCGGACCATCAACAGGAAGATGTCATGCCAGGGGCCTCACTTGAACGCGGCAGCGACGAGGCGGCCGGTGTGCCGCCCGAGGCCCGCACGCTCTCTCCTCCGGAGGACCCGCCGGCCCCCGTGGGCCTTCCGGAGCGTGCCGTCCCGCTCAGACGTGAGGTGCTCTGGGCGGTGGCGGCCGCCGCCTCCTACGGGATGACGCTCTTCCTGGGCAGCGGCGGTCTCGTCCTCCTCGCGATACCCGGGTTCCTGGGGCTCGCCGTCCTCGAGGTCATGGCGGTGCGGTACGTGCTGCGCCGGCCGTCGAGAGGCACCCCGGCGCCGTACCCCACGGACGGCAGCGATCACCGGGGCCCGGTGAACTTCCTGTACGCGGCCCTCCTGAAGCGCTACGCCGTGCTCGTCGTCTCCAGCCTCGTTCTCATGGCCGTGCCGCTGGTGACCAGGGCCGCCTCCCTCATACCGCTGATGGGTGTGGGGCTGCTCGGCATCGCGCTGGCGACGGTCTTCTGGTTCGACCAGCTGCGCTGGGTGCGGCAGTGCGCCCGCGTCCTGAGCGTCTACTCCTTCGAATTCCGCGCCCCGGTCTACGGGTTGGAGCTGTGGCGGCACGGGAAGCGCGTGGTGGTACTGGGCTACCAGGGCCTGAAGTCGCCGGACATGGTCGCCCGCGAGCCGATGGGTCATCCCCGCTGGCCCGACGCGATCGCGGACGGGGGCTGGTTCGCCGGGGACGAAGTCTTCGGCGGCGTGCTGCTCGTCCCCGGAACGGGTGAGCTGATGTGCATGCAGCCACTGGACTGGGACGACTTCGAGCAGTGGCGGAAAGAGGCGGGGGAGGAGCGCCGCGCGCAGGCGAAGCGGGCAGGTTTCGACAGCCGCGTCGTCTGACGCACCCCGGCCGCCTCCCGGTCCGCCGCCCGGATTCGGCCAGTTCCCGTCGCAGCCCCGCCCGGCACCCGGACGCCCGTGCCACCGCTCCCTCCCGGCGACCGGCGAGCCGCCTCGGCGTGCCCCCGGGCGCGGGTAAGGATGGTGCCCCCGACCCTGGAGGAGGGCGCCGGCAATGGATTTCCGTGACCCGCCGAAGACCGCAGCATGGCAGCACATCAAGGCCAGAGCCGGCTTCGAGGTCGTGTACTTCCGGACCACCGGCGAAGGCTGGCGCATCCAGGGCTGCACGACGGCCGTTGAGGACGGCAGCACCTGGATCGTCGACTACGAACTCGAACTCGACAGCGCCTGGGTCACCCGCTCCGCGCACATCTCCGGCCGCTCCGCCGCCGGCCGCGTCACGAGGTCGATCATCAGCAGCGGAGAGGGACACTGGCTGGTCGACGGCGTCGTGGCGTCCGAACTCGACGGATGCCTCGACATCGACCTCGAATCCTCCGCCATGACCAACGCGCTGCCCGTGCGCCGGCTGTCTCTCGCAGAGGGGGAACGCGCCGAGGCGCCCGCCGTGTATGTGCGTGCGGGGGAACTCGCCGTGGACCGGCTCAACCAGAGCTATGAACTCGTCCGCGACAAGACGGGCCGGAAGCGCTACGAGTACTCCGCCCCCTCCTTCGGCTTCGAAGCCCGTCTCGCCTACGACAGCTCGGGCCTCCTCCACGACTACCCGGGCATCGCCATCCGCGTCACCTGACGGGCGGCCACCGCGCCGATGTTGCCCCGCTGCCGTGGCGGCGGCCTGTGTCCCGGCGCGTGCAGGGACTTGAGTCTCCAGCCGCTGGAAGGTCCAGACTCCCGGCATGAGTCACGAACCCCCGGAATCTCTCACCATCGGGCAGCTCGCAGACCGTGCGGGCGTCGCGGTGCGCACCATCCGCTACTGGTCCGACGTGGGCGTGCTGACGCCCGAGCGCCGGTCGTCCGGCGGCTACCGGCTCTACGGCGCGGAGGCCGTCGCCCGTCTCGAACTCGTACGGACTCTGAGGGAGTTGGGGCTCGGCCTGGAGGAGGTGAGCCGGGTCGTGCGCAGCGAGACCACGGTCGCCGAGGTCGCCGCGACCCATGTCGCAGCCCTGGACGCACGCATACGGGCCCTGAAGGTGAGCCGGGCGGTTCTGTCCACCGTCGCGAAACGCGGTTCCACCGCGGAGGAGACAGCACTGATGAACAAGCTCGCACGGCTTTCCGTGGACGAACGCAGGGCAGTCATCGAGGACTTCATGAAGGAGGTGGCCGACGGAGTCGACGGGGCCCCCGACATGGAGGAGCGGCTGAGGCGTTCCCCCGTCGAACTTCCCGACAGCCCCACGCCCGAGCAGGTCGACGCCTGGCTCCGGCTCGCCGAACTCATCCAGGACCCGGACTTCCGCGCCGGGATGCGGAGGATGCTGGAGTTGAGCACCCCCGCCGGGCGGCGGCACGGCGGGCACATCTGGTTCACCGGGCATGTCGTGGCGGCCGTGCGAGAGGCGCGGCAAAGCGGCGTCGATCCCGAAGGGGCGGACGCTTCGGGGGTGTTGGCGGAACTGTTCGGCGACGCGGACCGCTCCGAGGTCCTCGAAGCCCTGCAGGCCGGCCTCGACGCGGGAGCCGAGCGCTTCCGGGAGCTGCTGCGCACCGTCAGAGGCCACGACCCGCAGCCTTCACGCGCCGAGGAGTACACCTGGCTGCGGCAGGCGCTGCGGGCGGAGCTCCAGCGGGTCCCGGGGGTGTGACCGCTCGCCGTGGCGCCTCGGGCTGCGCGGTCGGCCACGCCCGCCCTCCGGGTGCGACGCTTCTGCCCTGCCCTGTCGGCGCGAGGGTTCGGCAACGTCCGGTCGGCACACGAGCGTTGGCGCTCCTCTACGCACCGGAAGCCGGAGGCAGAGCCGGGGTGCCGCGCGGGTGCACGCCGCGGCGTTCCGGCGGCGGTACAGCCTGAGCGACGAGCCCGGCAGAGCGGTTCGTGTACGCCACCCGGCGGTCCCCCCGGCCTGGTGCAGGGCAGCCGATGGGGCCGCGTGCGATGGTCCCCGCGGAACCCCGTCCGGCTCCGTCCCGGTGCCTGGCCGTTCCCGGCGGCACAGCCGAGCGACCGTCACCGGGGCGCATCCGCGACATGTCGATGAACCGATAGGGAGATCGCCCATGGAAATGCCCGTCGTACAGGAATGCAGCGTGGAT
Organism: Streptomyces sp. WMMB 322; assembly: GCF_900090145.1. Taxonomy (GTDB): domain Bacteria; phylum Actinomycetota; class Actinomycetes; order Streptomycetales; family Streptomycetaceae; genus Streptomyces. Next base: position 135,352 of record NZ_FMHI01000011.1, on the reverse strand, counting down.
GCCTGCGCCTACAACAGGGAGCGTTCCTGCCACGCACTGGCCATCACGGTCGGCGACATGCAGCGCGCCCGCTGCGACACCTTCTTCACCGCCCAGTCCAAGGGCGGAGACCCGTCCACCACGGGCCGGGTCGGTGCCTGCAAGGTCTCCAGCTGCCGGCACAACACGCAGTTCGAGTGCCGGGCGCCCGGAATCACCGTCGGGTATGTGCAGGACGAGGTGGACTGCATGACGTTCGAGCCTGCGTGAGCGGTCTTCCGGCCGAGAGACCGATCCCGGCCTCCGGGGTCCCGGAACCGGCCCCCGCCCGAGTCCGGGCGGGGGCCGGTTCCGGTTCAGCCGGCGGGCTCACCGGGCCGCGGTGTGGGAGAGGAAGGTCTTCCAGGTGGTGGGGGAGAGGATCAGGTGCGGGCGTGCGGTGTCCTTGGAGTCGCGGACGTGGACGGTGTCCGGGAGCGTCGCGACCTCCAGGCAACTGTCCCCCTGTGAGCCGCTGTAGCTGCTCTTGGTCCAGGTCGGCTCGTCCGTGCTGCTCATGGCTCTCCTCGCATTCGCGTATGCCGCCTCCGGCCGGACGCTGATTCCGGGCTGCGGGCCGTCAGGTGCGGGCGGCGTGGGAGACGAAGGTCTTCCAGGTGGTGGGGGAGAGGATCAGGTGGGGGCGCGTGGTGTCCTTGGAGTCGCGGATGTGGACGGTGTCCGGGAGCGTCGCGACCTCCAGGCAACTGTCGCCTTCTGAGCCGCTGTAGCTGCTCTTGGTCCAGGTCGGCTCGTCCGTGCTGCTCATGGCTCTCCTCGCATCCGCCTCAGCAGGCTCACGGAGTCCTCGGGGGTGAGAGCCTGTGAACGCATCCTGGCATACCGCTGGAGCAGCACGCTCACGTCTCTGCGGTCGAGCAGCAGTTGGCCGGTCTTCTGCCCCTCCGTGTATCCGAGCCACTGGTGGTCGGGGGTCTCCAGGAGCTGCATCGGCCCGTCGTGGCCCGCGTGGCACGGCTGTTGGAGCGGCATGAGCTGCAGCTCCACGTTCCAGAGCTCCGCGACCTCCAGCAGGTGGCCGATGAGCTCTCTCGTGACCTCGACCCCGCCCGTACGGCGCTCCAGCAGGGCCTGCTCGATGATGAAGCTGAAGGCGACGGGCCGCTCCCGGCGCAGGAGTTGCTGGCGTTCGAGGCGGGTGGTGACACGCTCCCGCACTTCCTCGGCGGAGGGCGGCGGCGGCACGTTCAGCGTCACAGCCCGCGCGTACGCCTCCGTCTGCAACAGGCCCGGGATCACCCGGCATTCGTAGGTGCACAGGCTCACCGCCTCCTCCTCCAGCTTCGCCCACTCGCGGAACCAGGACGCGATCCCGGGCCTGCGCACGGCGTGCCGTGCGGCGGCCCTGAGCGCGCCGAAGGCGTCCAGCACCTCTTCCGCCCGCTCGACGAGGTCGGCCGGCGGCAGTCGCCGTCCCTGCTCGACGGAGGCGATGGTCTGCACCGAGTACCGTACGCGCGCGGCCAGTTCGTCCTGGGTGAGCTGTGCGCGTTTCCGGAAGGCCTTGAGCACTGCTCCGAACGCCCTGAGGCTGTCGGTGCCCTCCGGCTCGCCGCCGAGCGCGCCTTCGTTCCCCGTCATTTCCGGCCACCTCCGGTGCTTGCGGTCCGCCGCCGATCCGGCTGGGTCCATGATTACCGTCGGTGATGCGTACCGTCCACGGATGAAGCCCGTACGCATGGGTGCGTACGGGCGGAGGTGCTGGTCAACTGCCGTGTTCAGGCGGCAGTTTGGGGCCATGTCAGCCCATGCCTCGGCCCCGGAATCCATTACCGTACGTGCGTTCGCCCAGCGGTTCAGCGCCACCCGGCGCGGCGCAAGACTCGCCCGGTACCTGACCCTGCAGCAACTGGACGCGTGGGGCGTGCCGTACGGCAGCGAACCGTCCGACGACATCGCCTCGGTGGTCGGCGAACTCGCCGCGAACGCCGTCCTGCACGGCCGGGTGCCCGGAAGGGACTTCGCCCTGGTGCTGCGCTTCGGCGGCGACCACGTCCGCGTGGAGGTCACCGACGCCAGGACCGGCGGCCGCCCCACCGCGCCGGGTCAACTGGTCGCCCCCGCCGACGAGTCGGAGTCCGGGCGCGGGCTGCTGCTCGTCTCCGCTCTCGCGTCCCGCTGGGGGATCACCGACAACGCGCCCGCCCCCGGCAAGACCGTGTGGGCCGAGATCGGTCTGCGGTGAGGCGCGTGCCCGGCCGCGACGTGCTGCCCTCGGGCAACGGTGACGGCCGGACACGCGGCGCCCGTACGACCGTTACGTCTTCATGAGGACCTCGACCGCCGTGCGCTCGAGTGCGGTACACGAGTCGACCACGTCCGCCATCTCGTCGAACAGCCGCCGCCGGGTGCTCTCGTCGGGAGCGCCGTACTCGTGGGCGAGAGCGCCGGCCCGCTCTCCCAGGGCGCGGATCTCCGCGGCTGCCGCCCTTCCCTGCGACATGATCAGCTGCATCCGCTGCTCGCAGAGCTCGGTGTAGTCCCCCAGTTCCGAGACCGTCTCCAGCGCCAGACCAGCCAGCTTCTCCCAGCCGCGTCCCGACTCGCGGAAGAGTTCCGCGGCTTCGGTGTGGCCGGCCAGGTCGAGGAACCGCGCGTACAGCGGGCGGGTCGCCCCGGGCGCGGTGTACTCCAGCTCCAGGCACTCGTAGATCCGGCGCACCCCGTGGAAGAACGCGACCGGGTCCCCGAAACGCCGCTCCCACCCCGACTTCGTTCTGGTGTCGCGCAGTTGGGCGGCCAGCTTGTCCATGCCGGAGAAGCCGAAGTTCACGTCCCAGTTGCCGCCCATGACAGGACCGGTCAGATGGGCGCAGGTGGTCGCGATCGCTCCGGCCGTGTCCGGGGCGCCGGTGGGCGGCCCGGACGGCACGATCATCTGGTGGCGGCCCTTCTTGTGCGAGGACCACGCCTCGCCGAACTCCTCGGTGCCGATGGCGTGCGGGGTCACCGACTCGTCGTCGACGTACAACGTGTCGCCCTCGTACCCGGCGATCGTCACGGTGTACGGGTCGTTTCCGAAGCCGGGCACCATCCCGTGCCACGGCAGCCGGGACCTGTCCACGGTGCAGAAGACGGGACGCCCCTCGTCCAGGGCCGCACGCACGCGCTCCCAGCGGGGCTTGGTGCTGTGCTGCTCGGTCCAGGGGACGCCGAGCCGGTCCAGTGCCGCAGGCACCCACGGCTCCGGGTGGTGCTGCGCGACGATCGTCATCATCGGCGGCATGTCCTTGTACTCGAACACGAAGTACATGAACCCGATGCCGCCGGCCAGACCGGCGATCAGCGCCTCGTCGTGGACGCTGCCCAGCGCGTGCCGGACGAGGGACGCCTCGTGGTGCTGGTCGGTCCCGAACTCCCCGTAGACCAGGTCGGTCGGGAGGGCCGGGGCCTCGGCGCGGGCCGCCTGAGCCAGTACGTGCCGCCGGGCCGTCGTGTACGACTCTCCGGTACGGGCCATCCGCCGCCGTACCAGCTTCTTGAGCGCTCGCTGCTCCGTCACCGTCGATCCTCTCAGGGCACACGATGCGAGCCCCTCACGCGGGCCCGCCACCGTCGCCACGAAAGGACAGGCCGACAAGGCAGACAAAGGACCACGCCCGCGATGACAAGAAGATCACCTCTGCCTCCGCGCCGCCCGGCAGCGTGAGGGCCGGGTCAGGAGGTCGGGCGCGCAGGCGGCGCCGGAGGCGCATTCTAGCCCTTCATCTCCTGACCCGGCACTGGGCTGACGGGCTCAGCCCAGCAGTTCGTACGCCGGAAGCGTCAGGAACTCCTCGTACTTCTCGTCGAGCGCGACCCGCAGCAGCAGGTCGTGGGCCCGCTGCCACTCGCCCGCCTCGAAGGCCTCGTCGCCCAGCTCCCGGCGCAGCTCGGCCAGATCCATCTCGGCGACCTGGCGCACCAGCTCCGGAGTGACGCGCTGCTCGCCCTCGGGGGTGTCGGGCAGCACCACGCCGGCGTTGACCCACTGCCAGATCTGCGAGCGTGAGATCTCCGCGGTGGCCGCGTCCTCCATGAGGCCGAAGATGGCCACGGCGCCCATGCCGCGCAGCCACGCCTCGATGTAGCGGGTGCCGACCTGGACGGCGTTGCGCAGGCCCGCGTACGTCGGCTTCGCGTCGGTGGAGCCGACGGCGAGGAGTTCGGCGGCGGTGACCTCCACGTCCTCGCGCAGCCGGTCCTTCTGGTTCGGACGGTCGCCCAGCACCGCGTCGAAGGATTCCTGCGCGACGCTCACCAGGTCGGGGTGCGCCACCCAGGAGCCGTCGAAGCCGTCGGCGGCCTCGCGGTCCTTGTCGGCCCGTACCTTGGCGAACGCCTTCTCGTTGGCCTCGGGGTCGCGCCGGTTGGGGATCTGGGCGGCCATGCCCCCTATGGCGTGGGCTCCGCGCTTGTGGCAGGTGCGCACGAGGAGTTCGGTGTAGGCCCGCATGAACGGGGCGGTCATCGTCACCGAGTTGCGGTCCGGCAGGACGAACTCGGCGCCGGCGTCACGGAAGTTCTTCACGATGGAGAAGAGGTAGTCCCAGCGGCCGGCGTTCAGCCCCGAGGCGTGGTCGCGCAGTTCGTAGAGGATCTCGTCCATCTCGTACGCCGCGGTGATCGTCTCGATCAGCACGGTGGCCCGGACGGTGCTCTGCGGGATGCCGCAGTGGTCCTGGGCGAAGACGAAGACCTCGTTCCACAGCCGCGCCTCGAGGTGCGACTCCAGCTTGGGCAGGTAGAAGTAGGGGCCCTTGCCCATGTCGATGAGGCGCTGGGCGTTGTGGAAGAAGTAGAGGCCGAAGTCGACGAGGGCGCCCGGCACTTGCTCGCCGTCCACCCGCAGATGCCGCTCGTTCAGGTGCCATCCGCGCGGGCGCATCACGACGGCGGGCATATCCTCGGCCGGGCCGAGCTTGTAGGACTTGCCCGAGTTCTCGTCGGTGAAGTCGATGGTGCGCTCGTAGGCGGAGATCAGATTGAGCTGCCCGCCGACGACGTTCTCCCACGTCGGGGCGGAGGCGTCCTCGAAGTCGGCGAGCCACACCTTGGCGCCGGAGTTGCACGCGTTGACGGTCATCTTGCGGTCGGTGGGACCGGTGATCTCGACGCGGCGGTCCAACAGCGCCTCGGGGCACGGGGCCACCTGCCAGTCACCCTCGCGGATGGCGGCGGTGTTGGGGAGGAAGTCGAGGGCGGAGGTGCGGGCGATCTCCGCCCGGCGCTCCGCGCGCTGGGTCATCAGTTCCTCGCGGCTCGGTGTGAACCGGCGGTGCAGGGCGGCCAGGAACTCCAGAGCGGGCCCGGTGAGCACCTCCTCCTGGCGCTCCACGGGAGGCGCATCGACGATCTCGACGGCTGAGGACGCTCCTGCGGGCATGGTGGTCACTCCTTAGGGCGGCGTGCGGTCACGGCCGCCGGTCGCGTGCGTTCGGCACGGAGTGCCGCGGGCCGAGCGGCGCTCGTGGAAGCGGTCCGGGTCTCGAACGCGAGAGCCCAAACACTTTCTGAACAGTGGAGACTAGTTTCCTTATGGCGGAATAATCAAGGGTCTGTTGATGTCGAGACATCTCTCACCCGTTCCGCGCTCCGACCGGTGGCCCGGAGTGCCAAGCCGGAGCCGGTGCCTGTGCCGCCCGTCGGTGAGGCGCTGACGGAGGGTGGGTTCCGCGGCTCCGCCCCGCGAAACCCGCGGGTCGCCCGGCGCTCCGGCACTCGCCTTGTGCCCCCGACTCGCCGCCGGAATGCGGTCGGTGGGTCCACGCCCGTATCGAGTCCGCCCGGGCACGGGCCGGCCCGCGTTCCGCCCGTTCACGGGCCCGAGTCCTTCAGGCGTTCCAGGTCCACGGGAGTGTCGATGTCCGCCGGATCGGCGATGTCGCCGCACTCGACCAGCTCGATCTCGTCCGAGCGCGGGCGCAGATACGCCCGAGCGCCCCGGTCGCCCTCCGCGCTCGCCGCGATCCCCGCCCAGTGGTCCGCCCCGAACAGCACCGGATGGCCGCGGCGCCCGCCGTACGACGCGGCCGCCAGCGTGGCGGGCGAGCGGCAGACCGAGCGCACGCGGGAGACGGCGCCGGCACCGATCCACGGCTGGTCGACGAGCAGCACAACCGCCGCGTCCGTGCCCGTACCGGTCAGGGAGTCGAGGCCGAGCCGCAGCGAGGAGCCCATCCCCGACTCCCAGTACGGGTTGTCGAGCACCGTGCAGCCGGAGAGTTCGGCCCGCGCGCGTACCTGTCCAGCGGCCGCGCCCAGCACCACGTGTACGCGGTCGCAGCCGCCCGCGCGCAGCGTCCGCACCGCGTGCTCGACCAACGGCCTCCCGTGCAACGGCAACAGGGCCTTGGGGCGGCCGCCCAGGCGCCGTCCCCCGCCCGCCGCGAGCAGCAGCCCGGCCACCGCTGGGGCGGCCCGGTCCTCGTCCTCGTACCGCTCGCCAGTCATCCTGACCTCTTCTCCTGCCGTGCCCGTCCCGGGCCGGTCCCACGCCGGGCCGGTCCAATGCCGGGCCCGCCTCTGCGCCTGCCCGGCTGCTTCCCGCAGTCTCGCCGCCCGTCGCGCACCCCGGCGGTGGTGCACCTTTGCCGGAAGGCGGCGTGTCGGCGACCGGAAGCCGGCGTACCTCCATAAGGCACGATTGCGCACGAGTTGCGCAAGGCGTTGCGAACTTGGTGCTTCACGCCCCGAATTTCGCGCTCTGTGTGGCGTGATGTGCGGAGAGTGGCGTTTAATTGTGGGCAGCCGGTCGCGTTCGATCCTGTGGGGGGCGGGTGCGCGGCATCATCACTGTGGGGGCGAATCGTGGCGCGAAGCGATGCCGTTGAGCAGCGTGCGATACCTGTGGCCGACACCGGGGATGATCCCCGGGTCGCCGGGCTGAGCGCTGCCATTGCCCGTCTGCGGGCCGAACTGGACGCCTACCCGGCCCGGTTGTACGACAGGCATGCGGCCGAGGACGAACTCACCGCTCTCGCCGCCCGGGTCGCCGAGGGCGCTCCGACGGCCGACGAGCTGCGCAACTCCCTGCTCCAGATCCTCGCCGCCATAGGCTCGGTGAGCGCTCTCGCGGATGCGCTCACGGCCCTGCGCAACGCGATGGAGCTCTTCGGCGAACCGCTGGGCTTCCAGGGCGCCAACTGAGCTCTGTCTACCGGGAGTTCGCCGGGCCGCCCCGTACGGACGAGGCTGCCGGCGAAGCCTTCGACGCGGCCCGGGCCCGCGTCAGGCTTGACCGACGGTCATGATCATCCAGAGGACCAGGGCGAGGGCGGACAGGATCGCGCCGGTCATGGCCAGCGGCTTGCCGCGGCTGTGCCCGCGGTAGGCGACGATCGCGAGGATGATCCCGCCCACCCCGGACGGCAGGCCGACATAGGCACGCACGCCGGTCAGGTCCATCGGGAGGAGCGGCAGCACACATCCGGCAAGGCCGAGGACGACCGCGGCAACCGCCGCCCCGAACCCCTTGGGGCGGTCCGCGGCAGCCCCTCCGCCCGGATGCGGGACCGAGGCGTTCGGTTCGGGGGGCGGGCCGTAGCTCATGAGGACTCCTCACGCTGATGAGTTCGGTCGTCCGGGGGTTGCCGCCCGGCGGGGTGATCGGAGCGTACAGCCTGGGACGGGCCGGCGGCCCCGCCCGTCGGCCGCAACCGGTGCAGTGCACGAGCGGCTCGCGGGTTGCCGTAAGGGAATCGTCCGACTCCTTACATGCCGATGACGTGCGGGCCCAACCGGTGGCCGGTGAGGGGCGGTTGGGGCGAGCTTTGAGGCGGCCCGGGAAGCCGAAAGCCTGTCCGGGCCCACACCCGGACAGGCCGGCGCTTCACGGACGCCCGCGGCTCGCGCACCGGAAGCCGACCCGGAACGCGGTGCGGGGGGACCGTCAGGGACGGCGTTCGCGGTGACGCGCAGCCGCAGCGACGACAGAACGGGCACCGGTCTGCGCAGGAAACGGCAGAGGCGCGGCAGGGACGGCAGTCCCCGGACCGGCTGAGCCGGGCACCGGTCTCAGGCCGGGCCAGGTCCGTCGGCGCCCGGTCGCCGTCGGCCGGTACGGCCCCCGGTGGCAGGCGCCGTCAGCCCCCCGTGGCGCCGTTGCTCGCGAGGGCCTTCGAGAGCTGCTCGGCCACCTCGTGCATCAGCGGTACGAACTTGTCGGTCGCGGCCTCCGTGACCCTGCCGGCCGGCCCGGAGATCGAAATCGCCGCCGCCGTCGGGGAATCGGGCACCGAGACGGCGATGCAGCGCACCCCGAGCTCCTGCTCGTTGTCGTCCGTCGCGTAGCCCACCTCGCGGACGTGTTCCAGCGCCGCGAGGAAGCCCTCCGGCGTGGTGATGGTCCGCTCGGTCGCGGCGGGCATGCCCGTGCGGGCGAGCACCGCGCGCACCTCGTCCGGTGAGCTGCCGGCCAGCAGCGCCTTGCCGACGCCCGTGGAATGCGGCAGCACGCGCCGTCCGACCTCCGTGAACATCCGCATCGAGTGCCGCGAGGGCACCTGCGCCACGTAGACCACCTCGTCGCCGTCGAGCAGCGCCATGTTGGCGGTCTCGCCCGTCTCCTCGACGAGCCGCGCGAGGTGCGGCCGCGCCCATGTGCCCAGCAGCCGGGAGGAGCTTTCGCCGAGGCGGATGAGGCGGGGGCCGAGTGCGTAGCGGCGGTTGGGCTGCTGGCGTACGTAGCCGCAGGCCACGAGGGTGCGCATCAGCCGGTGGATGGTGGGCAGGGGCAGTCCGCTGGTGCCGGAGAGTTCGCTCAGCCCGACCTCGCCGCCGGCGTCGGCCATCCGCTCCAGCAGGTCGAAGGCGCGCTCGAGGGACTGGACGCCGCCCGACTGCCCCGTGGAGGCAGAGGTGCTGGCGGCGGTGGCGGGGTTTCGCCGGTCGGACGACGGCACGTCGCGTTCCTTTCCTGCGGGTGGGGCGCATGCTACCGGCACACGATCACCGGGCCCCGTGACCGCCGGCCCTGCGTGCACCCGGACCGGAGACGGCATTGCTTCTGCAATGCGGAATAGTACTTCCATTGAGCGGAATCCGCCATGGCTGACGTCTTGACGTGGCAGGGATCTGCCAAGAGGATCTGGCATCAACAGAATGTTGAAGAGAGGGGTGGTCAGGTGCCCGGCGTCCAACTCGTCCTGCGCTCGGCGCGCGTCGTCACACCCGAGGGTACGCGGGCGGCGTCGGTGAGCGTCGCGGACGGCAGAATCACCGAGGTCGGACCGTACGACGCGCGGGTGCCGGACGGGGCGCAGCTGGTGGACGCGGGTGACGACGCGGTGCTACCCGGACTCGTCGACACCCACGTGCACGTCAACGACCCGGGGCGCACCGAGTGGGAGGGCTTCACCACCGCCACCCGCGCCGCCGCGGCGGGCGGCATCACCACGCTCCTCGACATGCCGCTCAACTCCCTCCCGCCGACCACCACGGTCCCCCACCTCCGCACGAAGCAGGAGACCGCATACGCCCAGGTCCACGTCGACACCGGCTTCTGGGGCGGCGCGATCCCGGGCAACGTGGCGGACCTGCGTCCCCTCCACGAGGCGGGCGTCTTCGGATTCAAGTGCTTCCTCTCGCCCTCCGGCGTCGAGGAGTTCCCCGAACTCGGCCCGGCCGAGCTGGAGTCGGCGCTCACCGAGATCGCGGGCCTCGGCGGCCTGCTCATCGTGCACGCCGAGGACCCCGGGCGGCTGGCCTCGGCGCCGCAGAGCGGCGGCCCCGCCTATGCCGGCTTCCTCGCCTCCCGTCCGCGCGCCGCGGAGAACGATGCCGTCGACCGCCTCGTCGGCCTGGCGCGGAAGCTGGACGCACGCGTGCACGTGCTGCACCTGTCCTCCGGCGACGCGCTGCCCGTCATCGCGCGGGCGCGCCGGGAGGGCGTGGCGCTCACCGTCGAGACCTGCCCCCACTTCCTCACCCTCAGCGCCGAGGAAGTCCCGGACGGCGCAACGGAGTTCAAGTGCTGCCCGCCCATCCGCGAGCGGGCCAACCAGGACGCCCTGTGGCAGGGGCTGGCCGACGGGACCGTCGACTGCGTGGTCTCCGACCACTCGCCCTGCACCGCCGAGCTCAAGGACGGCGACTTCGGTACGGCGTGGGGCGGCATCTCCTCGCTCCAGCTCGGCCTCCCGGCGGTGTGGACGGAGGCACGCAGACGGGGACACACGCTGGACGACGTCGTGCGCTGGATGTCCTCGGGGCCCGCCCGGCTCGCCGGGCTGGACGGGCGCAAGGGCGCCGTCGCGCCCGGCCACGACGCGGACTTCGCCCTCCTCGCGCCCGAGGAGAGCTTCACCGTCGACCCTGCGCGGCTGCACCACCGCAACCCCGTCACCGCCTACGCGGGCCGCACGCTGCACGGCGTCGTACGGGCGACGTGGCTGCGCGGGCAGAAGATCGCCGAGGACGGCCGCCCGCTGAGACGGACCGGACGGCTGATCGAGCGGACCGGGCACCCCGGCGCGGGCGGGTACCCCGGCTCAGCCGAGCGCCCCGCCGCCACCGGACCCGGGCGGCCCGGAAGGACCGAGAGGATCGAGAGGCCCACGGCATGACAGACACGCGGCACCCCGGCCCTGCCACCGCTTCCGGCCGCCCCCCGGCTTCCGCCCCCGCCCCCGCCACCGGGGCCGCGCCGGCCACGGGCCCCGACGCCCGCCCCGGCGAGGGACTTCCGCGCTTCACCGGCGACGCGAACCCGTACCGGGGCGGCGACCCGTACGCCGACTACCGCACCGCCGAATTCCCCTTCGCCCACCTCCCGGATCTTGCCGACCGCCGGCTCGGCGCCGGAGTCACCGCCGCCAACGACGAGTTCTTCGCCGAGCGCGAGAACCTGCTGAAGCCGGACCGCGCCGAGTTCGACCCCGAACGCTTCGGCCACAAGGGCAAGATCATGGACGGCTGGGAGACCCGCCGCCGCCGCGGCGCCGGTGCCGCGGCGCCGCACCCCGCCGCGGACGATCACGACTGGGCGCTCGTGCGGCTGGGAGCTCCCGGCATCGTGCACGGGATCGTCGTCGACACCGCCCACTTCCGCGGCAACTACCCGCGAGCCGTCTCCGTGGAGGGTGCCTGCGTGCCCGGCGCGCCCTCGCCGGAGGAACTGCTCGACGAGGCGACCGACTGGACGGTCCTCGTCCCGGAGACCGTCATCGGGGGTCACGCCGCCAACGGCTTCACCGTCGACGACGACCGCCGCTTCACGCATCTGCGCGTCAACCAGCACCCCGACGGAGGGATCGCGCGGCTGCGCGTGTACGGCGAAGTCGCCCCCGATCCCGCGTGGTTGGCGGCCCTGGGCACGTTCGACCTGGTGGCCCTGGAGAACGGCGGCCACGTCCAGGACGCCTCCGACCGGTTCTACTCGCCGCCCGGAAACACGATTCTGCCCGGCCGTCCGCGGCAGATGGACGACGGCTGGGAGACGCGCCGCCGCCGCGACTCCGGCAACGACTGGATCCGCTACGCCCTGACGGCTCAGGCCACCGTCCGCGCCGTCGAGATCGACACGGGCTGCCTCAAGGGCAACGCGGCGGGCTGGGCGGCGCTTTGGGGCAGGGACGGCGAACAGGGTGACTGGTGCGAGATGCTGCCGCGCACCCGGCTCCAGCCGGACACGGTGCACCGCTTCCTGCTCGACGGCACTCCGCCGGTGACCCATGTGCGGCTCGACATCCATCCCGACGGCGGCATCGCCCGGTTGCGGCTGCACGGGTCGCTCACCGGACAGGGCGTGCGCGACCTGGAAGAACGCCACCGACGGACGACCGGGGACGGGTGAACTCCCGCTGAAAATCCCGAACTTGGCGTTGACATGTCATCTACGCGCATCAGCATGGGTGTATGAGATTCCCCCCACGAATCGCGCGCGTCAGCGCCCTCGGTGCCCTGTCCCTCTCCCTCCTCGTCGGCGGTCCCGCCGCGATCGCCCAGGCGACCGCGGACGCCCCGAAGGCCTCCGCTCCGGCGGCGGTGTCCCTCGCGGACGTCGGAAAGATATGCGAGTCGAAGCTGCCGGAGGAGGCCCACGAAACCCTCGACCTCATCGACAAGGGCGGCCCCTACCCGTACCCGCAGGACGGGACCGTCTTCGAGAACCGCGAAGGAATCCTCCCCGACCAGGACACCGGCTACTACCACGAGTACACCGTGGAGACGCCCGGTTCCCCCGACCGGGGAGCCAAGCGCATCGTGACCGGTGAGGAGGAGCAGGAGGACTACTTCACCGAGGACCACTACGAGTCGTTCGACAAGGTCGACTTCAGCTGCTGACGACCACCGCCTCCGTCGGCCGGCCGGTCCCCGGCGGGTGCCGCCGGGCAGGTGAAGGTTGCCACGGCACCCGCCGGAAGTCCGTACGCCGGCGACCGGCCGGCCTCGGTGACGGAGAACTTCCGTGGCCAACCGGCAGAGTTGAGGACCGGCGGAGTCGAGGACGACGGCTGCACGGGAGCCGTCCGGGTTCCCGAAGACCACCTCCTCGACTCCGCCCGGCTGCTGGGTGCTCGACCGGATGCGGTGGGCGCCCCGCTCCACGAACTCGGAGACGTGACCGAGCGTGTAGCTGCTCGGCGCTCCTCGCCACGTCGCAGCCGTCGAACGCGACATCGTCGCCCCGCTCCAGGCACTCGCTCCCGTCGGCCGTGGTCACCCGGCCCGGGTGACGGGACGCGGGGACCGGCGTTCCGGCGGCCGGCTACGCGGCCCGGCGGGCGCGGCGCCGGTGCCTGCGCACGATGTCCGCGTAGTGGTGCCCGCTGCTCTTGATCGTCCGCCGCTGTGTCGCGTAGTCCACGTGGACGAGCCCGAAGCGCTTGTCGTAGCCGTAGGCCCACTCGAAGTTGTCCATCAGCGACCATGCGAAGTAGCCCGCCAGCGGCACTCCTTGGTCGACGGCGTCGACGCAGGCGGCCAGGTGCTCGTCGAGGTAGCGGACCCGCTCCGGGTCGTGGACCTGACCGTCCGGGCCCACCACGTCCGGGTAGGCGGAGCCGTTCTCGGTGATGTAGATGCGGCGGGCGCCGTAGTCGTCCGTCATCCGCCGCAGCGTCTTCGCCAGGCCGGGCGGGTGCACCTCCCAGTCCATGTGGGTGCGCCGCGCACCGGCCGGTACGACCTGACGGGCGCGTGGGAGGGGGCCGTCGGGGTCGTCGGCCACGAGGGCGCGGAAGTAGTAGTTCAGGCCCAGCCAGTCCAGCGGTTCGGCGATTGTCCTCAAGTCGCCCGGCCGCTCGGGCAGTTCGACCCCGTACAGCTCCAGCATGTCCTGCGGGTGGCCGCGGCCGTGCAGCGGGTCCATCCACCAGCGGTTGGTGTGCCCGTCGGCGCGCCGCGCGGCGGCGACGTCGGCCTCCTTGTCGGACGCCGGTTCGCAGTGGGTGAGGTTGTTGACGATGCCGACCTGCGCGTCCGGCACAGCCGCGCGTACGGCCTGCACGGCCAGCCCGTGCCCCAGGTGCAGGTGGTACGAGGCGCGGACCGCCGCTTCGATGTCGGTCAGCCCCGGGGCCATGGCCCCCTCCAGGTGGCCGATCCACGCCGAGCACAGGGGTTCGTTGAGCGTCGCCCAGTGCTTGACGCGGTCACCGAGACGCTCCGCGACCGCCGCGGCGTACGCGGCGAAGTGCTCGGCGGTCTCCCGTGCGGGCCAGCCGCCACGGTCCTGGAGCGCCTGCGGCAGGTCCCAGTGGTAGAGCGTCGGGAAGGGCGTGATGCCCTCTTCCAGCAGCGCATCGGTCAGCCGGTCGTAGAAGGCCAGTCCGGCCTCGTTGGTCCTTCCGCTGCCGCCGGGGACGACGCGAGGCCAGGCGACGGAGAACCGGTAGGCGTCGACGCCCAGTTGCTTCATCAGGGCGATGTCCTCGCGCCACCGGTGGTAGTGGTCGCAGGCCACGTCGCCGTTGTCCCCGTTCGCGACCGCGCCGGGAACGCGGGAGAAGGTGTCCCAGATGGACGGCTCGCGGCCGTCCTCGGCCGTGGCACCCTCGATCTGGTACGAGGCGGTTGCCACGCCCCACAGGAAGTCGGCGGGCAGCGGGAACGGCGACGTGGAGGGGGTATGGAAGGCTTCGGTCGCTTCGGTCGCTTCGGTCGCTTCGGACACAAGGTTCCTTACGTTGTTGGTGAGTTGAGGGCAGGCAGGTGGCAGGTGGCAGGTGACGAGTGACGGGATACCGGTGGTGGGGCACGGGCGGCGTCCGGGCGGTGCCCTGCTCGCACGCACCCCGGCACGGCACCGCCCGGCCCGGTCACACGCGAACGGCCCTGCTCACCGGCTCACTTGACGCTCACTTCACGGCGCCCGCCGTCAGCCCGGTGACGAGATAGCGCTGCAGCAGCAGGAACCCGGCGACGATCGGCACGCTCGCGACGAGCGAGGCCGCCATGACCTGGTTCCAGTAGACCTGCGTCTGCGTGGCGTAGCCCTGGAGCCCGATGGCGAGGGTTCGCGTGGTCTCGTTCGTCATGACGGACGCGAAGAGGACCTCGCCCCACGCCGTCATGAAGGAGTAGACGCCGACGGCGACGATGCCGGGCACGGCCGCCGGCACCACCACGCGCATCAGCGCGCCGAGCGGCCCGCAGCCGTCGGTGAGGGCCGCCTCGTCCAGGTCGCGGGGAATGGAGTCGAAGTAGCCGATCAGCATCCAGATGGAGAAGGGCAGGGTGAAGGTCAGGTAGGTGACGATCAGCGCCCCGCGGGAGCCGTAGAGCGCTATGCCCGTGGCGTTCCCGAGGTTGACGAAGATGAGGAAGAGCGGCAGCAGGAAGAGGATGCCGGGGAACATCTGCGTCGAGAGGATCGTGACCGTGAACAGGCGCTTGCCGCGGAAGCGGTAGCGGCTGACGGCGTAGGCCGCGAACGTGGCGATGACCACCGAGCAGCCGGTCGCCGCACCCGCCACGATCAGCGAGTTGAGGAAGTAGTCCGCCAGCGGCACCGTGCTCCAGATGTCGACATACGGACTGATCGTCAACGAGCTCGGAATCCACCGGAACCGGTCGGAGACGTCCTGCAGCGGCTTGAGTGAACTGCTCACCATCACCAGCAGCGGAGTCGCCGCGAAGAGCGTCAGCAGGGTCAGGACGATGCGCCGCGTCCACACGAAGGACGGCGGCGGAGCCAAGGGGGAGACGGCGCGTGAGCCGCCCCGCGGGCGGGTGCGGGGCCCGGCGCCCGGGCCGGCCGCCGCGGCCGTGCCGCCGCCCCCGCGTGAGGTGCCGTCCGCCGTGTTGCCCGTCCTGCCCGCCGGGGCCGTCGTCGTCTCAGACATCGCGCTTCCTCCCCGTGCCGGTCGCCAGCAGATAGCCGCCCGTCACCAGGAGCAGGAAGAGCAGCAGCAGAACGGACATGGCCGAGCCGGAGCCGAAGTCCCAGGTGACGAAGGACGATTGGTAGATGTGGATCGAGATCAGGTCCGCCGCCTCGGGTGCCGACTTCCCGAAGAGGATGTACGGCACGTTGAAGTCGTTGAACGTCCACAGGAACAGCACCAGCACGAGCACCTGGTTGACCGGGCGCAGCGACGGAAGCGTGATCCTGCGGATCTGCTGCCGTATGCCGGCACCGTCGACCTGGGCCGCCTCGTACAGCTCCTTCGGGATGTTCTGGAGCGCCGCCATCAGGATGAGGAAGGCGAACGGCCAGGTGCGCCACACGGCGACGACGACGAGCGCGGCGAAGCTGTTGTCGCCGATCAGCCAGAACGGCTCGGAGTCGGTGAGCCCCAACTGGTCGTGTATGACGTGGTTGACCATGCCGCCGTCGCGCTGGAGCAGGAAGGACCAGGTGATGACGGCGGTGTAGACGGGCAGCGCGTAGGGCGTCAGGAACAGCGCCCGCAGCAGTCCGCGTCCGCGGAAGGACTCCTGCATCAGCACCGCCGCCGTCACGCCCAGCAGCCACGCGAGTGAGACCGCCAGCACGGTGAAGGCGCACGTGACGAGGAACGAGTGCAACAGGGCTTCGCCGACGGGGGCGTTGACGTCCACGGCGACGCGGAAGTTGTCCGCGCCGATCCACGGCGCCGCGTCCCAGGTCCGGATGTATTGCTGTGTCAGTTCCTTGAAGCTCATCGCCACGCCGACGGCCATCGGCGCCAGGTGGATGAGGATTTCCAGGACGAGGGCGGGCAGCAGCAGAAGGTAGGGCAGTCCGGCCCGGCGCAGGCGGTCGGGGAGGAGACGCCTGCGCCGGGGGAGTGAGGGACCGTTGCCGGACGGTGCCGCGGGTGCCGTGCCGCGGGGTGGGGGGCTGAGAGTCGTCATCGGCGCGCTTGACTCCGCATCTGCTGCTGCGCGGCGGACAGTTCCTTCTTGACCGACTCGGTCGTGACCTTGCGCCCGGCGGCGGCGTCGGCGAAGAGGTCCTTGGTGGCCTTGCCGACGAGCGTCTCGAACTTCGACTCGTCCTCCACCTGGGGCAGCGGCGCGGAGGCGGTCGTGAGCACATCGCGCAGGACCTTCAGGTCGGGCGTCTCGAAGGCCTTGTCGGACTGTGCCGACCTGACCGGCGGGATCGATCCGTACGCCTTGTTGAGGTGGCGCTGCTGTTTGTCGGACGTCATGAACTTCGCGAACTTCAGGGCACCGTCGATGTTGTCCGTGTTCTTGAAGACCGCAAGGTTGATGCCCGCGACCATCGACCTGGTGCCCTTCTCCCCAGACCCGCGCGCCTGCACGGGAATGGGTGCGACGCCGTACTCGGAGGGCTTCATGCCGTTGGACTTCAGGCTCGTCGCGGCCGCCTGCCACATGAGCATGGCCGCCTTGCCCGTCGCGAAGTCGCGTACGGACTCGCGCTTCGCGTACTCGGCGTTGCCGGGCGGGGCGATCTTCTCGGCGGCGATCAGGTCGACGTACTGCTTGACGGCCTTGACGGCGCCGGGCGAGTCGAAGGTCGGCTTGCCGGAGGGGTCGAAGAAGTCGGCGCCGTGCTGCTTGCCGAGGATGAACGCGTGGTGGGAGTTCTCCACCGGGTCGCCGCCCTCGACGGCGATGCCGTACTTGCCGTCACGGGTGAGCTTCTTGCCGTCCTCGATCAACTCGTCCCAGGTGGCGGGCGGTTCGTCGATGCCCGCGTCCTTGAACATCTTCTTGTTGTAGTAGAGCCCGTAGGCGAGGGAGTAGATCGGCAGCGCCGCGGGGGCCTTGTCCGGTGCGCCTGCGGCGGCCAGCGCGGAGGGCGTGAAGCGCTTGGCTCCGCCGACCGCGGCCATGTTCTTCTTGTCCCAGGGCAGCAGGGCTCCCGTCGCCTGGAGGGACGCGGACCAGGTGTTGCCGATGTTCAGCACGTCCGGGCCCTGGCCTGAGGACGTGGCGCCGAGGATGCGGTCCAGGAGGCTGTCCCATGGGATGACTTCGAGCTTGACCTTGATCCCGGTCTGCTTCTCGAAGCGCTTCAGCTCCGGCGTGAGCACGCGCTTGTCGTGGGCGATGTTGGTGCCCTGGTTGCTGGCCCAGTAGGTGAGCTCCTTCGGGTTGTCGTTGGTGCCCTCGCTGTCGGTGGAACTGCCGCCACCGCACGCGGCGGTGACGGCCGTCAACGCGACGGCGAGTGTGACGGTGACTGCGGTGCGTGCCCGGCTTCTGCTCATGGCGGCGGCCCCTCCCCGAGGCGGCTGTGTTCGGACCCTGAATGGTTCGAACCATTAATTTCACGCCGTGAGTTAAGTAGTGAAAGAAGGGGGCGTCAAGACCTCTGACAAGAGGTAGGTTGGCAGAGGAGGGCAGCTGATGGGCGGAAAAGACAGTCGAACCGTGCGCGACCTGCGTCGCAGCAACCGCGCGTCCGTGCTGCGCCATCTGTATTTCGAAGGGCCGCTCAGCAGGCAGGAGTTGGGCCCGGTCACGGGGCTCAGCTCCGGGTCGATAAGCAATGTCGTCACCGAACTCCTCGCCGAGGGCGTCCTGGAGGCGGCCGGGTCCGTCGGCTCCGACGGCGGCCGCCCCCGGACGCTGCTGCGCGTCGCGCCGCGCAGCGCCTGTCTCATCGGTGTCGACGTCGGTGAAACGCGGGTGCGGGTCGAGTTGTTCGATCTGAATCTCGACGAAGTGGCCCGCAGCGAACAGCCGTTGGACGACGGCCGGCACGACGCGGCTCTCGTCGTGCAGCTCGTCGAGAAGGGCCTCGCCTCGGTGCTCGCCCGAGTGGGGCCGCCCACCGGGCCGTTGCTGGGAGTGGGCGTCGGCGTGCCCGGCATCGTCGAGCGGCGATCCGACGTGGGGGCGGTGGTGCACGGCCAGACCATCGGCTGGGACGCCGTGCCGCTGGAGGCCATGCTGCGCGAATCCGCCGGGCTCCCGGAAGGCGGAGCGCAGGGAGGAGGGCATCGGGTCCCGCTCCACATCGACAACGGAGCGAAGACCCTCGGCCAGGCCGAGATGTGGTTCGGTGCGGGCCGCGGAGCGCGGGACGCCGTGATCGCGCTGATCGGCTCCGGGGTCGGAGCGTGCGTGGTCACCGGCGGTGAGCCCTACGGCGGTGCCTCCAGGGGGGCCGGGGAGTGGGGCCACACCGTGCTCTGCGTGGGCGGCCGCCGCTGCCGGTGCGGGGCGCGCGGCTGTCTGGAGGCGTACGTCGGGGCGCGCGCCGTGATCGAGCGCTGGCGGGAGGCGGGCGGCGAACCCGGCGCCGACGACGAGGAGTCGGCCCTCGCCGGACTGCTGGCCGCCGCGCAGGGCGAGGGGGCGCGGGCACGTGTCGCCGCGGAGGTGCTCGCGGAGACCGCCGAGTACCTCGGAGCCGGCATCGCCGACCTCGTCAACCTGTTCAACCCGGAACGGATAGTGATCGGAGGCTGGGCCGGACTGTTGCTGGGGCCACAGTTGCTTCCTGCTGTGCGGGAGGCGACGGACGCGTACGCTCTGCGGTACCCGGCGGCCCGTACGGCCGTCGAGATGTGCAGGCTCGGCCCCGACGCCGTGACCGTCGGCGCTGCGACGCTTCCGCTGCGCCGCTTCCTCGACGGGGGAGGAAGTCCGCCTCCGGGGGTGGCATTGTCCGTGTGAACGGGTAACGTCTCCACTGAGAGTGATGCCTTGGTGGCAGATGTGGGGAGAAACCGGTGGTAAACGGACCGGAGGCCATTACCTGCGGTGAGGCGATGCTGTTGATGCTCGCCGAACCCGGTATGCCGCTCGACCGCGCGGCCTCCTTCCGCCGTTCCGTCGCGGGCGCCGAGTCCAACGTCGCCCAGGGCCTCGCCCGCCTCGGTCACTGGGCCCGCTGGATCGGCCGCGTCGGCGACGACCCCGCCGGCGAGGCCGTGCTGCGCGAGCTGCGCGCGGACGGAGTCGACGTCTCCGGCGCCGAGAGGGACCCGAATGCGCCCACCGGTCTGCTGCTGCGCGACAGCCACGCGCAGCGCGTGATCGATGTGCAGTACTACCGCGCCGGCTCCGCCGCTTCGCTGCTCTCCGCCGACCAGATCCGCCCCGAGATGCTGGAGGGGGCCCGGGTTGTGCATGTCTCGGGCATCACGCCCATGCTCTCGGAGTCGGCGGCACAGGCCACTTGGGCGCTGGTCGAGCGCGCCCGGCAGGCGGGCGCCGCGGTCTCCTTCGACCCGAACGTGCGGCGCAAGCTGGGCACCGAGCACGACTGGATCCGCACCGTCGGCCCGCTGCTGCGCGAGGCCGACATCGTCATCGCGGGGGAGGACGAGCTGGAACTGCTGCTGGGAGGGGGCGCGGAGGAGACGTCGAAGGCACTGCTGACGATGGGCCGCGCCCGCACCGTCGTCGTCAAGCGCCGTGACCACTCGGCGGCCGCCCTCGGAAGGGACGGGGAGTGCACGCAGGAGCCGTTCGACGTTCCCGTGTGCGACCCGGTGGGCGCGGGCGACGCGTTCGCCGCCGGCTGGCTCTCGGCCTGGCTGCGGGGGAAGAAGCCCGAAGAGGCCCTGGCCGAAGCGGCGTGCGTCGCCGCCCTGGTCGTGCAGGCGCCGGGCGACACCGACGGGCTGCCCACGGCCCACGCCAGGGACCGCGCCCTGGCGGGGTTCCTCGGCGGAGCCGACTCCGTTCACCGCTGACCACGGGTACGGAGCCGTAGGGCGGCAACAAGAAGGTCCAAGCGAAGACCGAAAGACCGAACGATCGACAGACCGAGCGCACCGCGAGGGGCGGAGCGTGGCGGGGGAACGGACCACAACAGCCGTACCGCTGCCGCTCTGCCGGACCAGAAGAGAGGCGGCCACAGCCGTGTACCGATGGGAGATCACCCGAACCGCCCTTGAGCAGCGCATGTTCGCCATCATCCGCAGTGACGGCTACGAGGGCGTCACATCGACGGCGGACACGCTCCTCGGCGCGGGCATCAACAGCCTGGAGATCTCGCTCACCACCCCTTACGCCCTCGACGCCGTGTCCACCCTGCGCCGCGAGACCGGGCCGGAGTGCGTCATCGGCGCCGGCACCGTCCTCGACGCGCCCTCCGCACGCGCCGCGATCGACGCAGGTGCGCTGTTCCTCGTCTCACCCGCGCTTGACGCGGACGTCATCCGCACCGGCCACCGCTACGGCGTTCCCGTCTTCCCCGGCGTCGCCACGCCCACCGAGATGGTGCGGGCTCTGGAACTCGGCGCCGACGCGCTCAAGCTCTTCCCCGCCTCCGGCCACGACCCGTCCTGGCTCAAGGACGTACGGGCGGCGCTTCCGCAGGCACCGCTCCTGCCCACCGGCGGCGTCACCGTCGAGAACGCCCCCGAGTGGATCGCCGCCGGCGCCGTCGCCTGCGGCATGGGTTCGGCGCTGACCAAGGGGGACCGGGAGGCGACCGTGAAGCGCGTCACGGACCTGCTGCAGCGGCTGGAGGAGGCCGTCCCCGACCCGTCCCGCAGACGCGGCCGCTGACCGCTTTCTCCGTATTCGGCGGCGGGCCGGCGACAGGTCCGCGGGCCGCGGCTGTGCCGGAGCCGCATGTTCCGCCTCACATGACTTCCGAACCCCCACCTGAACGGCACAAGAAGAATCTAGTCTGTGCCAATGCACATCAGGGAATGCCGGGAAGCGGACGTGGCATTGCTCGAAGAGCACATGCCCTCGCCCGGCGCTGCCTGCGACCACGCCTCCCGCTTCCGACGGCACCGCGAGGGTGCCGCCACCTTCCTCATCGCATGGCGCGACGGACTGCCCGTCGGCAGCTGCGACGTCCTCTGGGAGGGCTGCCAGGCGCCGGAGGTCAGGGCCGTGCACCCCGACTGCTCCGAGATCAGCGGTCTCGGCCTCTGGCCGGAGGCGCTGCGCTCGCAGTGCGTCGGCACCGCGCTCATCGAGGCCGCCGAGCGGCTCGTGCTCGCGCGGGGCCGCGTCAAGGTCGGCGTGGGCGTGGAGAAGAACAACCCGCGCACGCACGACCTGTACAAGCGGCTCGGCTACCGCGACTCGACTCCCTACCTCGACTGCGGCTCCTACGAGGACAGCGCCGGCCTCACCCACCGTGTCGCCGACGCCTGCACATTCATGGTGAAGCTGCTGGACCCTGCGGATGCGACAGATCCGGCGGACGCGGCCGACTCGGCCCGACAGCCCTGAGCGCGGGGCCGGTTCGGGCTGTCGGCCCCGGACGACCGCGCAACGGCGGAAGGCCCACGGCGGCGAGCCGGTCTGCCCCGGGCGTCGGGTTTCCGGCCCGGCCGGCACTTGTGCGGACAGCGGCCCGTTCACACGTCACCCGCCGTTTCGAGCCCGAGGAGAAGTGACGTCGGTGCCAGGACCGTTCGACGCAGCCCTCGACTCGTGGCGCGAGTGGCAACAGAGCCCCTGGGGCCGACTGCGGTACACGCTCGCCGAGTTCAACCTTCGGCGGAGGCTGGAGGAGCTCGGCCCCGGGCCGTTGCGGGTGCTGGACCTCGCCGGGGCCGACGGGGGTGACGCGCTGCCGCTGCTGCGGCGCGGACACCACGTGACCATCGCCGACTTCTCCCCGGGCATGCTCGCTGCGGCGCGCGAACGCGCGGAGGGGGAGGGCGCCGGAGAGCGGCTGATCACCGTGGAGGCCGACGTCTTCGAACTGCCCGGGTCCGTGACCGCCCGCCGCTACGACGTGGTGCTCTGCCACAACCTCCTCCAGTACCTGGACGATCCGGCGCCCGCGCTCCGCACCGCGGCCTCGCTCGTACGCGACGGCGGCGTCCTGTCGGTCATGGCGATCAACCGCCACGCCACGGCGCTCGGCCTCGCGGTGCGCTCGCTGGACCCGGCAGCCGCGCTCGGTGCCCTGGACCGGCGCACGACGCACGGCGAGACCTTCGGGACCGAATTGACCCTCCACACCGCCGAGGAGATCATCCCGCTGATGGCCGAGGCGGGTTGCACCGGTATCGAGCACTGCGGAATCCGCAACGTCAACGATCACATCACCGACGACTCCCGCAAGCACGAACCGGAGTTCTACGCCGCGCTGGAGGCGCTGGAGCTGGCGATGACCGACCGCCATCCGTACCCGCACACGGCGAAGATCTTCCAGCTTCTGGCCCGCGTCGCTTGATCCGCCGGTCCCGCGCGTCTGCGGTGTGGCGGTTCCGCTCGGTCGCCCCTTGCCCTGGTCCGTCCGGCGAGTTGATTCGGCGGACCGTCGGTGAGGGTGCCGCGCTGGTCGACGGCGACGGGCAGGCCCGCCGCCGTCCTGGCGTTCAGCAGGCCGGTCTGCATGAGGACGGAGGCCTGGTCCCAGTAGATGGACACCATCATCGCGTCCACGATGCGCAGGCCGTCAGTGGTACGGCTCGCGGCCGCCGCTCAGGCGAGGCGGTCGTACTCCGACGCGTGGATCTCATGCGCGAGCGGACGCCCCCGGAGATATGCCTCGGTCTCGTCGATGACGATCCGGCCCTGGCCGCTGTACGAGTGGTGCGTGGCACCGGCGATGTGCGGGGTGAGGACGACGTTCGGCAGGTCCCACAACTCGCTGTCCGCGGGCAGGGGTTCGTCGTCGAAGACGTCGAGCGATGCGCTCAGCCGCCCCTGCCGCAGCTCCGCCGTCAGCGCGGCCGTGTCGCAGAGCGCGGAGCGTGCCGTGTTCACCAGGATGCCGCCGTCCGGCATCATCGCCAGCCGCTCCGCGCCGAGCATGCCGCGTGTCTCGTCGGTCACGGGAGCGTGCAGCACGACGACGGAGCACGTGCGCAGCAGCGTCTCCAACGGCGTGGCGACCACGTCCAGTCGACGGGCCTCCTCGTCCGACAGGTACGGGTCGTGGACGGCGACGGCGGCACCCAGCGCGCGGACCAGTTCGATGTAGACCCGCCCGACCCTGCTCGCGCCGATCACGCCGATGCGGGTGCCGGCGACGGTGCGTCCGAGGCCGGGCGACCGCGCCAGCTCCCAATCGTGCCGCTGCCGCATCGCCTGCTCGACGCCGTGCATCGAGCGCAACTGGCCGATCGTGAACCAGAGAGCGGTCTCGGCGACGGAACGCGCCATGGCCGCCGAGGCATGGGTGAGCCTGATCCCGTCCGACAGCAGGGACTTGGGCACGAGGTGCCGCACGGTGCCGGCGCTGTGTGCGATGAACCGCAGCCGCCACGCGTCGCCCCGGCGGGAGGGCAGGGGCGACGATCCCCAGCCGGTGACCAGAACATCGGCCTGCAGCCGCCGTTCCGCGTCACCTTCCACGCCCGGAGTGGTGCGCGTGACGGTGCCCAGGGCTTCCAGCCGTGCGAGCGACTCCGCGTCGAAGAGGCTCTGTTCCAGCGACGGGGCCAGGTCGAGGACGATCACAGGCTCGGGGATCTCGTCGGTCATGCCGGCTGCCTTCCGCTGCGAGTGCGTCCGGACCGGCCGATCGCCGGAACGGGTGCGTGGGCTTTCGCGGCCGGGCGGTGTGCTTACCAGCCGTCCGAGCGCGGTCGGGCGGAGTGCGAAGGCCGTGGACGCGTGACAGTCTCGCAGGGCGCAGGGCGCAGGGCGCAGGGCGCAGGGCGCAGGGGAGGGGCGTCATCGCGCTGCCCGCCGATCGGTGGCCGTCGCTCGCGTGACTGTCCGGCCGATCCGGGTGCGGACCCCAGGCGCGCCGGGCCCAAAAGATCCGCCGGACCCAGTGTCCGGACATCCGTCTCCGGCCGTCCCGGCCGGCCGATCCAGGGGAGCTTCGATGTCCGTCCGCCGCGTCGTACCCGACATCCGCACCGAGGCCATGGAGGACAGCCGCGACTTCTAGGGCTGCTCGGCCTGGAGGAGGTGATGAACCTGGGCTGGGTGATGACGCTCGCGTCCCCCGACAACCCCACGGCGCAGGTCATCGTCATGAGTCGCGACGAAACCGCGCCCGTCGAGCCCGACATGAGCGTCGAGGTGGAGGACGTGGACGCGGTCTACGCGGCCGTCGTCGACAGTGGCGCGCAGATCGTGCACCCCTTGCAGGACGAGGAGTGGGGCGTGCGCCGCTTCTTCGTCAGGGATCCGAACGGGCGCGTGGTCAATGTGCTGACCCATCGCTGAGGGGCTCTCCGGCACCGGCCGGCGGGCCGGGCGGAAGCACTGCCCGGCCCGCCCCTCAGGCCAGCTCCGCCACCGCCACCGGACGCTTCTCGAGGCGTGAGAGCTCGCACGCCTCGGCGATGCGCAGCGCTGCCAGCGCCTCATGTCCGTCGCAGGGGTTGGGCGCCTCCCCCCGCACCGCCCGCACGAACGCGGCGAGTTCGGACTCGTACGCCGGGGCGAACCGCTCCAGGAAGCCGGGCCAGGGGGTGCCCTTGGACGGCGTCGCCGCCGGCTCGACGGACGTCAGCGGCGTACGGGCGTCGAGGCCCACGGCGATCTGGTCCTTCTCGCCCGCGACTTCCATGCGCACGTCGTATCCGGCGCCGTTGACGCGGGTGGCCGTCGCCGTGCACAGCACGCCGTCGTCCAGTGTGAGCAGCACGGCGGCAGTGTCGACGTCACCGGCGTCGCGGAACATCTCCGGGCCCGCGTCCGAGCCGGCCGCGTACACCGAGAGCACCTCACGGCCCGTGACCCAGCGCAGGGCGTCGAAGTCGTGCACGAGGCAGTCGCGGTAGAGGCCGCCGGAGAGCGGGATGTAGGCGGCCGGCGGCGGT
This sequence comes from Streptomyces sp. WMMB 322, assembly GCF_900090145.1. Lineage (GTDB taxonomy): Bacteria > Actinomycetota > Actinomycetes > Streptomycetales > Streptomycetaceae > Streptomyces. The sequence continues at coordinate 110,279 of NZ_FMHI01000011.1, read as the reverse complement.
GCCGGGTCGGAGGTGGCTGCCCGGACGGTGTGCAGCCGGCCGAGCGAGCCGGAGTGCACGGCGGCGCGCGCCGCCACGTACCCGGCGTCGAAGCGGCGCATGAAGCCGATCTGCAGCAGGGTTCCTGCCTCGTCGACGGTGCGCAGGGCGGCCGTCGTGCCGGGCAGGTCGAGCGCGATCGGCTTCTCGCAGAAGACGGGCAGACCGCGTCCGGCCGCCGCCTGGATCAGGCCCGCGTGCGAGGCGGTCGCCGAAGCGATCACCACGGCGTCGAGGTCGCGGGAGAGGAGTTCTTCGGGGGAGGGGGCGTGGGTCGCTCCGAGGTCCCCGGCCACCTCGGCGGCGCGAGGGGCGTCGACGTCGGTGACGAGCAGTTCGCTCACCTCGGGTTCGGCGACGAGGGTGCGGGCGTGGAAGGTGCCGATCCGGCCGGTGCCGATGAGTCCGATGCGCATGTGGGTACGTTCGCTTGCCGCTTCGAGAGCTGTCAATACTTTGTCAGGACAATTGGACGAACCACGGGGAGACCGCCGGGTCACGGTCCGCTTTGTCCGGACAACCGAACTTACGCCTTCCGGTGGACGGCCCCGCGCACTACGCTCCCCCCGTGGCCAAGAATGATCCCGTGGACCTCGAGTTCAGCGTGGACCGCAGCAGTCCCGTCCCGCTGTACTTCCAGCTCGCCCAGCAGCTCGAGACCGCCATCGAACGCGGCAAGCTCTCCCCCGGCAGCCTGCTCGGAAACGAGATCGAGCTCGCGGGGCGGCTCGGTCTGTCCCGTCCCACGGTGCGCCAGGCCATCCAGTCGCTGGTCGACAAGGGCCTGTTGGTGCGCCGCCGCGGCATCGGAACCCAGGTCGTGCACTCCCAGGTCCGGCGTCCGCTGGAGCTGAGCAGCCTCTACGACGATCTGGAGGCCGCCGGCCAGCGCCCGGCCACGCAGCTGCTGATGTACGAGAAGGAGGAGGCCACGGCCGAGGTGGCCGCCGCGCTCTCCGTCCCCCAGGGTGCCCAGGTGCGGCGCGTGGAGCGGCTCCGCCTGACCCACGGCGAGCCCATGGCCTTCCTCCGCAACCATCTGCCCGGCGACCTGCTCCAGGGGGAGAGCGGCGAGGAGCTGGAGTCGACGGGCCTCTACCGGCTGATGAGGGGTCTCGGCGTCACGCTGCACAGTGCGCGCCAGTCCGTCGGCGCCCGGGCCGCCACCGCGGAGGAGGCGAAGCTGCTGGGGGAGGATGCGGGGGCGCCGCTGCTGACCATGGAGCGCACGACCTTCGACGACACGGGCCGTCCAGTCGAGTACGCCTCGCACCTCTACCGGGCCTCGCGCTACGCGTTCGACTTCCAGCTGCTCGTGCGGTCCTGAGCCGGGAACCCGCCGCCAGGTCTCCGTCGCTCCCGGCGCCTGCCGTCGCAGGCAGGACCGGAGCCGGAGAAGCGCGGACACTTTGTTCGGACAAACTCTCATGGAGAATGTTCGGACAAAGTATTGACGGCCCGCTCCGGGCGCGGCTAGAACTCCGCTCATGGTCCTTCGGCGTAGAGCACGTAGAGCGACAACAGTGGCCGCAGCCATCACGAGCGCGGCCCTACTCGCCGCCGGCTGCAGCAGTTCCGGCGGCAAGAGTGGCGAGGAGCAGAGCAACGGTGCGGGCGGCGGCAAGGGCGTCGACACCCCGCGCATGACGATCGCGATGGTCTCCCACTCCGGCGACGGCGACACCTTCTGGGACATCGTGCAGAGCGGAGCAAAGGACGCTGCCCGCAAGGACAACGTCCAGTTCGACTACTCGCACGACGAGGAGGCGGGCCGCCAGGCGCAGCTCGTGAAGTCCGCCATCGACAAGAAGGTGGACGGCCTCATCGTCACGCTCGCGAAGCCCGACGCGATGAAGGGCGTGCTGAAGAAGGCGGCGGAGGCCGGCATCCCGGTCATCACCATCAACTCCGGCGGCCAGTACTCCTCCGAGTTCGGTGCGCTCTCGCACATCGGCCAGGACGAGGCGATCGCGGGCGAGGCCGTCGGCGACGAGCTGAACAAGCGCGACCGCAAGAAGGCGCTCTGCGTCATCCACGAGCAGGGCAACGTCTCGCTGGAGGAGCGCTGCGCCGGTGCGAAGAAGACCTTCGACGGTGAGATGAGCACGCTCAACGTGGACGGCACGAACATGCCGGACGTGCAGTCCTCCGTCGAGGCCAAGCTCCAGTCGGACAGCGACATCGACACCGTGCTCACCCTCGGCGCCCCCTTCGCCGCGACGTCCGCCAAGGCCAAGGAGAAGGCGGGCAGCAAGGCGGAGATCGACACCTTCGACCTCAATGCGCAGGTCGTGAAGGGGCTGAAGGACAAGAGCTTCGGCTTCGCCGTCGACCAGCAGCCCTACCTCCAGGGCTACGAGGCCGTCGACGCGCTGTGGCTGCACGCCTACAACGCCAACGAGCTGGGCGGCGGCAAGCCCGTGCTGACCGGCCCGCAGATCGTCACGGACAAGGACGTCCCGCGGCTGGAGAAATACACCAAGCGCGGAACCCGGTGAACATCGCCCGCGGGCCGGCCCCCGATACTGGCGCGGACGTCCGCGCCGGTCCGGGGTGCCGCCGCGGGCGCCGCGACGAACAGGAACACCCGTACCGAGAGGTCAGCAGTACGTGTCCACGCTGGAAAGGTTCCGACGGAACCGCGCGGGAGCCCGCGGGGCCCGGTCCGCGACGGCAGCGGCCGTCCTCGTCTCCGTCGGGCTCGCGTCCGCCGGACTGGCGGGGTGCAGCAGCACCGGCGGAAAACGGGCGGAGGAGGAGCGCAACGCGGCGGTCTCGGGCGGCGCGGCCGTGGACACTCCCCGCTGGAAGATCGCCATGGTGAGCCACTCCGGTGAGGGTGACACCTTCTGGGACATCGTCCAGAGCGGCGCGAAGCAGGCGGCCGCCAAGGACAACATCGACTTCCACTACTCGCACGACAAGGAGGCGGGCCGCCAGGCGCAGCTCGTGAAGGCCGCCGTCGACAACGAGGTGGACGGCCTGATCGTCTCCCTCGCCAAGCCGGAGGCGATGAAGGGCGCGCTGAAGAAGGCAGCCAAGGCCGGCATACCCGTCGTCACCGTCAACTCCGGCCAGGACAAGTCCGAGGAGTACGGCGCACTCGCCCACATCGGCCAGGACGAGGTCCTCGCGGGCGAGGCCGTCGGGCGGGAGCTGAACGAGCGCGGACGCAAGAAGGCCGTGTGCCTCCTGCACGAGCAGGGCAACGTCGGCCACGAGGAGCGCTGCCGGGGCCTGCGCAACACCTTCGACGGCAAGGTGCGCAACCTGCACGCCGACGGTACGAACATGCCCGCCGTCGAGTCCTCCCTGGAGGCCGAACTCCAGTCGGACCGCAAGATCGACACCGTCGTGACGCTCGGCGCGCCCTTCGCTCCCACGGCCGTCAAGGCCGCCGAGGGCGCGGGCAGCAAGGCGGAGACCGTCACGTTCGACCTCAACGACCAGGCGGCGCAGGGCCTGAAGGACGGATCGATCGGATTCGCCATGGACCAGCAGCCGTACATGCAGGGCTACGAGGCCGTGGACCTGCTGTGGCTGGAGCGCTACAACGCCAACATGCTGGGCGGCGGCAAGCCCGTGCTGACCGGCCCGCAGATCCTCACGAAGAAGGACGCATCCACCTTGCAGAAGTACACGAAGCGGGGAACGCGATGACGGCTGCACCCACACCGACACCACCCACACCACCGGACGCCCCCGGGGCGGCGGAGGACGGCACCGCCACGCAGGCGCGGACAGGCGGAGGCCCCGCAGGAGCCGGCCCGGCGGGGAAGAGCGACGAGCGCGTCGTGCACCGGCCGCTGCTCCAGCGGCTGCTGGGCCGTCCCGAACTCGGCGCCGTCGTCGGCGCGATCGCCGTCTTCGCCGTCTTCTCCGTGGTCGCCGACAGCTTCCTGCGCCCCTCCAGCCTCTCCACGGTGCTCTACGCCTCCTCCACCCTCGGGATCATGGCGGTGCCGGTGGCGCTGCTGATGATCGGCGGCGAGTTCGACCTGTCGACCGGCGTGATGGTCACCAGTTCCTCGCTGGTCTCGTCGATGTTCAGCTACCAGATGACTGCCAACGTCTGGGTCGGCGTCGGCTTCTCGCTGCTGGTCACGCTCGGCATCGGCTTCTTCAACGGCTACATGCTCGTCCGTACGAAACTCCCGAGCTTCATCATCACGCTCGGCACGTTCCTGATGCTGACGGGCCTCAACCTCGGCCTGACGAAGCTGATCAGCGGCACCGTCTCCACCAAGACGATCTCCGACATGGAGGGCTTCACCTCGGCCAGGGCGCTCTTCGCCTCCGAGCTGGCCATCGGGCCCGCCGATATCCAGATCACCGTCGTGTGGTGGCTGGCCCTGGTCGTCCTGGCCACGTGGCTGCTGCTGCGCACGAGGGCCGGGAACTGGATCTTCGCGGTCGGCGGCGGGGAGCACACCGCGCGCGCCGTGGGCGTCCCCGTCGCCCGCACCAAGATCGGTCTGTATCTCGGGGTGTCGCTCGGCGCCTGGATATCCGGCCAGCACCTCCTCTTCAACTACGACGTGGTCCAGTCCGGAGAAGGCGTCGGCAACGAGCTGATCTACATCGCCGCGGCGGTCATCGGCGGCTGCCTGCTGACCGGCGGCTACGGATCGGCGGTGGGCGCCGCGGTGGGCGCGTTCATCTTCGGCATGACGAGCAAGGGCATCGTGTACGCGCAGTGGGAGCCCGACTGGTTCAAGTTCTTCCTCGGGGCGATGCTGCTGGTCGCCGTCCTGCTGAACGCGTGGATACGCAAGCGTGCGGAGGCGAGCCGATGACGGCGGACAAGAAGCCGGACAAGAGGTCGGACAAGAAGTCGGACACGAGTGCGGAGAAGGACACGGAGCAGCACACGGGCAGTGACGCGGCGAAGGACACGGAGACCGGCGCCGGAGCGGCCGTGGACGCCGGCAGCCCACCCCGGGACGCCGCGACGGCGAAGGCCCCGCTCGTGGAGCTGACGGACGTCAGCAAGTTCTACGGCAACATCCGAGCGCTGGAGGAGGTCTCCCTCCAGGTCCAGGCGGGCGAGATCACGTGCGTGCTCGGCGACAACGGCGCCGGCAAGTCGACGCTCATCAAGATCGTCGCGGGGCTGCACCAGCACGACGCGGGCACCTTCCGCATCAACGGTGAGGAGACCCGGCTCTCCTCGCCGCGCGAGGCTCTCGACCGCGGCATCGCCACCGTCTACCAGGACCTGGCCGTGGTTCCGCTGATGCCGGTGTGGCGCAACTTCTTCCTCGGCTCGGAACCCGCCAAGGGCCGCTTCTCCAAGGGGCCCTTCGCCCGGCTCGACGTGGAGCACATGCGGCGCACCACGCACGCCGAACTGCTGCGCATGGGCATCGACCTGCGCGACGTCGACCAGCCCATCGGCACCCTCTCCGGCGGCGAACGGCAGTGCGTGGCGATCGCCCGCGCGGTCTACTTCGGAGCGAAGGTGCTCGTGCTGGACGAGCCGACGGCCGCACTGGGCGTCAAGCAGTCCGGGGTGGTGCTGAAGTACGTCGCCGCGGCCCGCGACGCCGGGCTGGGCGTGGTGCTGATCACGCACAATCCCCATCACGCCTATCTCGTGGGGGACCGCTTCGTGCTGCTCAAGCGCGGAGCGATGGCCGGCAGCCACCACAAGGACGGCCTGCAACTCGAGGAGCTGACAAGGCAGATGTCCGGCGGCAGCGAGCTGGAACAGCTCAGCCACGAGCTGGAGCGTGCGCCGGTCCCGCAGCATCTGGAGTGACGGCAGGCGGCCCCCCGGCGCTGGTGCCGGCCGGTACCTCCGCGTCCCGGCCGGTCACAGGAGTGTGGCGTCGCGACCTCGCGCGGTAAGGCAGAATCGGCCTGTGGGCCGGGACCGGGCTCACCGTTCCGTCCGGCCCACGGAACGACCGACCCGCCGGCCCGGAGGCCGGCAGCCGCGCACGAGGAAAGGCCGCGCAGTGAGCATGTACCGAGAGCGCGCGGACCGGGACCGCCGCCATCGCCGCTCCGCGCCGAGCGCCAGCGTTTTGCGGACGGTCAGCACCCGGGAGCGCCGCTCGCCGCTGTCCGCGCCCCGCGTCCCCACGGTCGGCATCGACATCGGCGGAACGAAGGTGATGGCGGGCGTCGTCGACGCCGACGGCCAGATCCTGGAACAGGTGCGCGCCGAGACGCCGGAGAAGTCCAAGAGCCCCAAGGTCGTCGAGGACACCATCGCCGAGCTGGTCCTGGACCTCTCCGACCGCCACGACGTGCACGCCGTCGGCATCGGTGCCGCCGGCTGGGTCGACGCCGACCGCTCCCGCGTGCTGTTCGCGCCGCATCTGGCCTGGCGGGACGAACCCCTCAAGGACGCCCTCACCGCACGTCTCGCCGTCCCGGTCATGGTCGACAACGACGCCAACACCGCGGCCTGGGGCGAGTGGCGCTTCGGCGCCGGACGCGGCGAGGACCATCTCGTGATGATCACCCTCGGCACGGGCATCGGCGGCGCCATCCTGGAGGAGGGCCGCGTCAAGCGCGGAAAGTACGGCGTGGCCGGCGAGTTCGGGCACATGCAGGTCGTGCCCGGCGGCCACCGCTGCCCCTGCGGCAACCGAGGCTGCTGGGAGCAGTACAGCTCGGGGAACGCCCTCGTGCGCGAGGCGCGTGAACTCGCCGTCGCCGAATCCCCCGTCGCGTACGGGATCATCGAGCGCGTCGGCGGCCACATCTCGGAGATCACCGGCCCGCTCATCACCGAACTGGCCCGCGACGGCGACGCGATGTGCACCGAACTGCTCCAGGACATCGGGCACTGGCTGGGCGTCGGCATCGCCAACCTCGCCGCGGCCCTCGACCCCGGCGGCTTCGTGATCGGCGGGGGTGTCAGCGCCGCCGACGAACTGCTCATCGATCCGGCACGTGAGGCCTTCAAGCGCCATCTCACGGGCCGCGGTTACCGCCCGGAGGCCACCATCGCCAAGGCACAGCTCGGCCCCGAAGCGGGCATGGTCGGCGCCGCCGACCTCGCCCGTCTCGTGGCCCGCCGGTTCCGGCGCGCCAACCGGCGCCGGCTCGAGAGATACGAGCGCTACGAACGCGCCGCCGACAACCTCCGCCGGGCGGTGGGCCAGTGACCACCACCACGCCCCCGGGAGTGCGCCCGTCGCGGCGGCCGCCGCACCGGCCGCGCCACCGCCTGCTCACCCTGCTCGTCGTGGTGCTGCTGATCGCGGTGCCGCTCGGCTATCTGGTCAGGTCCGCATTCCAGAGCCGCGAGAGCGGCGAGGACAAGCAGCGCAACGCGGCGGCCACCAACCTCACCTACGGCTGGCCGAACAAAGTGCAGCGCGACGTCTACGATGTGCCTCTGCCGTCCCGGTCCAGCCACTACGCCTTCTACGAGGCGAACTCCTGGCAGACCAGCACGCTCTACGTGCAGTTCCGTCTGCCGCCGAAGAAGCTCGGCGAATTTCTCGAAGACGTCGGTACCAGCTCTTCCGCACTGAGGTCCGGACACGTCACCATCGGCGGCAGGCATGCCGAGAAGGTCGGCTGGGACCTGGAGAAGGAGGGGCACGACTACGCGGGTACCACGTACCGGCAGAGCGGCAACCGTCCGGACGTGGCGATCACCGTCGACCGCACGTACCGGAGCATGCCGCGTGTGTATGTCGTGTCCACAGTGAAGTTCTGATGTACAGAGCAATGCCCCCGTGGTCGCGCCCCGCGGAGTGCTGGGTAGCGTGGCCGCGTGAGCGAGAAGCAGAGTGACCGGATGTTGCAACACCGCCTGGACGGCCCCGACGACGCCCCCGTGCTCGTGCTCGGTCCGGCCCTCGGTACGACGTGGCACATGTGGGACCGGCAGATCCCGGAACTGACCCGCAGCTGGCGCGTTCTCCGATTCGACCTGCCAGGTCACGGGGGAGCCCCCGCGTATCCGGCCGACTCGGCCACGTCGCTGGCCGAGCGCGTCCTGGCCACGCTCGACTCCCTCGGCGTCCAGCGCTTCGGCTTCGCCGGGTGCTCCATCGGCGGCGCCGTCGGCATACAGCTGGGCATCCTGGCCCGCGAAAGGCTCTCCTCGCTCGCGCTCATCTCCACCTCGCCCCGCTTCGGGACCGCCGACGCCTGGCGGCAGCGCGGCGTCGTCGTCCGTACCAACGGGCTCGACCCCATCGCCCGCTCCACGCCCGAGCGGTGGTTCACCGAGGGGTTCGTCGAGGCGCAGCCCGCGATCGTCGAGTGGGCCGTGCAGATGGTGCGCACGACCGACCCCGGCTGCTACATCGCGGCCTGCGAGGTGCTGGCCGCCTTCGACGTGCGCAGTGAACTGGGCGGGATCGGCGTGCCGACGCTGGTCGTCGCCGGAGCCGAGGACGAGGCGACACCGCCGGCCGACGCCCGCGCCCTCGTCGCCGGTATACCGGACGCGAGGCTCGCGATAGTGCCCGGAGCGTCGCACCTGACGCCCGTCGAACAGCCGGGTGCCGTCACCGAGTTGATCATCAGGCACTTCACGACCAGCTGGCAGGAGTCGCCCGCGGGCCCGCCCGCACCGGCGCCCGTGATCACTCCCGCGCCGACCAGGCCGACCGGCGCCGTCGCGGAACTGGAGTCCGCGGACCTTGTCACGGCCCGCAGCGACACCTACGACGCGGGAATGAAGGTCCGCCGCGAGGTCCTCGGAGACGCGCACGTGGACCGGGCGCAGGAGAACGCGGACGACTTCACGCAGGACTTCCAGGACTTCGTCACGCGCTACGCCTGGGGCGAGGTGTGGACCCGTCAGGGCCTCGACCGGCGGACCCGCAGCGTGATCACCCTCACCGCGCTCGTCGCCCGCGGCCACTACGACGAACTGACGTTCCACATCAGGGCGGCCCTGCGCAACGGGCTCACCCCGGAGGAGATCAAGGAGGTCCTCCTCCAGACGGCCGTCTACGCCGGCGTTCCGGCCGCCAACTCCGCGTTCGCGGTCGCCCAGGGCGTGATCCGGGAAGAGACAACGCCGGACGAGTAGTCCCGTCCCGGGTCGCGCGCAGGCACGCGGAGGTCGCGCCGAACCGCCGGGAGCAGCAGGCACAATGGCCCCCATGGAGCTGATCAAGAAGGGCCACGCCTGCGTACGGGTCGAGCAGGACGGACGCACGCTCGTCATCGACCCCGGAGGCTTCAGCGAGGGCGACGCCGCCGTCGGAGCCGACGCGGTGCTGATCACGCACGAGCACCCCGACCACTTCGACGAGGGCCGGCTGCGCGCCGCCATGGAAGCCGATCCGGCCGCGCAGATCTGGGCGCCGCGCAGTGTCTCGGAGCGGATCTCCACGACCTTCCCCGGCCGGGTGCACACCGTCGGAGAGGGCGACACCGTCGACGCCGCGGGTTTCTCCGTCGAGGTCCACGGGCAGCTGCACGCCGTGATCCATCCCGACATCCCGCGGATCGCCAACTGCGGTTACGTCGTGAACGGTTCCCTCTTCCACCCCGGTGACGCCCTGACCGTTCCGGGCCGCCCCGTGGACACGCTGCTGCTGCCGGTGCACGCGCCCTGGAGCAAGGTCTCCGAGGTCATCGACTACCTGCGCGAAGTCGCGCCGCGCCGCGCCTTCGACGTGCACGACGGACTCCTCGCGGACCAGGCGAGGCCGGTCTACGACCGGCTCATCGGCGATCTGGGAGGTGTGGAGCACGGGCGTCTGGCCCCCGGCGAGAGTGTCGGTGTCGCGAGGTAGATTTCACGGCATGCGTATCGCGACCTGGAACGTCAATTCCGTGGGTGCCCGTCTGCCGCGGCTGCTGGAGTGGCTGGAGTCCTCCGCTCCCGATGTGCTCTGCCTCCAGGAGCTGAAGTGCTCCGCCGAGGCCTTCCCCGCCGCCGAGGTCAAGGCGCTGGGTTACGAGTCGCTGGTCAACGGTGACGGGCGGTGGAACGGGGTCGCGGTGCTCTCCCGGGTCGGCCTGGCCGACACCGTCACCGGCCTGCCCGAGGGCCCGGCCTACGACGGCGGCCAGGAGTCGCGCGCTGCGGCTGCGACGTGCGGCGGTGTGCGCGTGTGGTCGGTGTACGTGCCCAACGGCCGCGAAGTGGGCCACCCGCACTACGACTACAAGCTCCAGTGGCTGGAGGCGCTCCGCCTCACCGCCCGGCACGAGGTCTCCGGGGACGTCCCCTTCGCGATACTCGGCGACTACAACATCGCCCCGACCGACGAGGACGTCTACGACCGCTCCGTCTTCGAGGGCTCCACCCATGTCACCGAGCCGGAGCGCGCCGCCCTGAAGGCCCTGCGCGAGGAGGGCCTGTCGGACGTGATGCCGCGCCCCCTCAAGTACGACCACCCGTACACGTACTGGGACTACCGGCAGCTGTGTTTCCCGAAGAACCGGGGCATGCGCATCGATCTGGTCTACGGCAACGCGCCGTTCGAGGCAGCCGTGAAGGACGCCTATGTCGACCGGGAGGCGAGGAAGGGCAAGGGCGCCTCCGACCACGCCCCCGTCGTCGTCGACCTCGAACTCTGACCGTCCCGGCAGGGGCGGGCGCCGCCGGCGTTTCCGCGCGGCGGCCCTCCCGTCCCGGCCTGTGCCTGTGCGTTCCGGTCCCGGGCGGCGGTGCGGCTACGGCACGAGCTTCCTCAGATCCACCGAGTCCGCCATCGCCTTGTATCCCGCGTCACCCGGGTGCAGATGGTCGCCGCTGTCGTACTCGGGCAGCATCCGCTGAGGGCGGTCCGGGTCCCGTACGACCGCGTCGAAGTCGACCACCGCGTCGAAGGTTCCCTTGCTGTCGCGGATGAAGGCGTTGACGGCGCTGCGCTTGGCCTCGACCTCCGGCAGGCAGTCCTTGTAGCCCTCACAGGGCGTCAGCGTCGCCCCCACGACGCGCAGTCCACGCTCGTGCGCGCGCCGCGCGACCTCCTTCAGTCCCGCGACGACCTCCTCCGCCGAGGCGCCCCACCGCACGTCGTTGATGCCTTCGAGGACGACGACGGTGTGCGCGTTCGAGTGCGCCAGCACGTCACGCTCCAGGCGGTGCAGGGCGCTGACGCCGCCCGTGTCGTCGCTGACGCCGTCGCCGGGATAGCGGTCGGAGACGACACGGTTCGCGGAGATGCCCTGGTTGAGCACGCCGTAGCGCGGCACTTCCTGCTGTGCGCGCAGCCGCCGTGCCAGCACGTCCGGCCAGCGCCGGTTGGTGTCGGGCGTGGAGCGCACCCCGTCCGTGATGGAGTCGCCGAACGCGACGACGGACCCCGGTCCGCCGCGCACGTCGACACCTGTGAGGAAGGGCCACACTCCCAACGAGCCGGTGAACGCCGTGCCTTCCTGGTCTCCCGTGCGGTCGCCGCTGCCGCCGGCGCTGACGTAGCTGCGCTGACTGGTCGCGCTGTGCACCGGAGCGGCCGCCACCGGGCCGGGCAGATGGATGCTCACCAGCAGATTGCTGCCGGCGGGCACTTGGAAGCCGACGGGATCGCTCACCGCGTGCGTGCCCGCGGGCATCACCACTCGATCGCGACCGCCGAACTGCAGCTTCACCGGCCGCCCCCTGCCGGTGGCGCCCTCGCGCTGGACGACGACGGAGGCCCGCCCGATCTCGACGGGCGCCGAGGCGAAGGTGTTCGCCAGCCGGATGCGCGTGCGCGAGCCGCCTGCGGAGGTGTGCACGACGAGGCGGAGCGTCTGGTCCGCCCAGGGGCCGACGGTGGTGTACCCGGCGGTGCTCGTCGTCCAGCTCCCCGTCCACTCCGGCTCCTGACGCCGCACCGACGCGGCGAAGACGTGCAGATCGCGTTCGGGGCCGGCGTCGCGCGGCAGCGTCACCGAGCGGACGGAGCGGCCCTTGCGGACCGGAACCGTCACGGCGTACAGCTTGGCCTTCTCCGTGAGGGGCGTTCCCGAGCGGGTGTTGATGTGCGGCAGGGCGACGGCCTTCGTCGCGAGCGGGCCGGCGCGCCAGTCGGGAGCGGTCAGCGTGTAGGGGGAGGTGGAGCCGTCCCAGTAGCGGATGGTGCCGGTGCCGGTGACGCCCGCGCCCGGGCCCCCGCTCCGGGAGGTGGCCGCGACAAGCAACGACACCGCGTTGCCGGTTCCGCTGACCCGGACCTGCTGCCCGTCGGCGCGTACGTTGTCGGGCTGTCCCGGCCGCTTGTGCGGCCAGCGCAGTGCGGCCGAGTCGAGCCCGAGCAGGCGGCCCGGCTCCCAGCCGGCGGCCTTCAGGTCCTGCGCGGAGAGGGAGTTGCCCGCCCCGTCGAAGTCGGCCGCTCCCGGCCGTGCGTCGTCGCTCACCGCCCGGTTGTCGAAGAGCCGCTCCAGAGGGAGCGGCTCTTCGGTGGTCGTTGTTGTGCGGTCCTCCGCCGCCACTGCCGCGGGGGCACCCGCGAGGGTCAGCAGGATCACGAGGGGAACACTCCACATCCGTCCGCGCACGCCGACGGTCCTCTCTCTTCGTCCGGCACCAACACCCTTTCCGCGCGCCCCGATTCGACCGAGGCCCGGTGAAGGTAGAGAGACGGCAAAGCGGCGTCAAGGTGTCCAGTCGGGACACCGACCGTTTTTTCGGCACGCCTGCCGATGCACAGCGTGCCTGTGGTGCTCGCCCATGGGGGAATGACACCCTGAACCGTATGAACATCCCCTTCCTGGACAACTGGCGTAAGAGGCACGGCGACGCGCAGAACGCCTCGGTCGCGGACGCGGTGTCCGGCGAGGACCCGGAGGGTGCCGCGCAGCTGCTGTCGGAATGCGAACTGCTGCGGGACCAGGCGGGGGACGCGGGAGTCGAACTCGACGACTCCGTCGAGTCGTTGGCCGCCCTGGACCAGTTGCTGCCGCGCTGGCGGGACGACCCGGAGATCACTCCCTGGCTCGGCAGCGACGCCGGCCTGTACCTGGGGACGGTACTCGTACGGACCGTGCCGGGCGCCCGGTGGCGGCTGCGGCCGGACGGTCAGCCGGTGGTGCGGCTCGGTTCGGGCCGGGAGCTGGACGTCCTGGAGGAGGGGGCTTCGTGGGCGGAGACGGGCACGCCGGAGCTGTCGCAGCTGTATGCGGAGTTCTCCGAGTCGTGAGCCCGCAGCGCGGGCCGGGCGTCGCCCGAGCCGGCTCGAGGAGGGGCGGGCCGTGCGGGTGTGCAGGCAGGGCGGTCCGTGTGGTCAGCTCTTCGCCCGGTGGCCGCCGCGGCGCCCGCCTGCGTCGGGGTCGGCCGACGACGTGGGTGGCGGCGCCGTCGCGGCGCGGGTGACGTCGGCGACGAGCTCGACGACGTCCGCCCCGTACGCCTGGGAGTTGACGACGCGCAGCAGCACGCAGAAGTTCCCGTTCGCCCCGTACTTGCGCGTCAGCTGGTCGTGGTGCCGGGCCAGATGACGGGCCGCGGCCTGGTGGGTGACGGAGCGCTGGCCGCAGACGAGGAACACGGGTCGCGCGGTGTCGCCCTGCCCGGCGGTGAGCCGCGCGAGGAGCACGTGCTCGCGCACGCCGGGCTCCAGGAGATGACGCTCGCCGCCGATGGTGAAGGCGCCCCTGTCCGGGCTGTTGCCGGTCTCGGTGTCGATGCGTACACCCGGCAGCAGGGACTGCAGATGAGCTGCCATGCGCCGGTTCGAGACGGGCCCGCCGATGCAGAACTCGGTGCGCTCGCCGAAGCCCTGCTGCGCCATGTCGTGGGATATGACGTCGGCGTTCGCTCCGCACTCCTTGACGACGGCGGACAGCTCGAGCAGCGCGAAGACGTCGTTGCGGATGACGGACCACTCGGCGGTGGCGGCGTCCCGGTTGACCACCATGAGGCACTCGGAGTGCTGCGGCAGGCCGAAGAACCGCTGCTTGCGGTCGAGTCCGCGCCGCCACAGAAAGGTGCGCGCGAACCAGCCCAGGGCGATGGCGAGGGCCACCGCGACGGCACCCAGCACAAGGGCAGGCAGGTTCTGCGTCATGGAGCCGGAGCGTACTGCGCAGACGGACGGGGCGCAGCGGGGTCGGCGGGATCTGCGCAGCGAGAGCGGCGGGGTCAGCCCCGCACCGGTGCTGACGCGACTTCGGCGGCGGGCTAGTCTTCGCTGACCCGTCCCGTCAGGAGGCTCCCATGCGGCGTATGACCAACCGCCGTTCCGTCAGACTGATCGCCGTGATCACCGCCACCGCGGCCGTCGCCACGGTGGGTGCGGCGGCAGCACCCGCCCTCACCGGAAGCGGTCCGGACGCGGGGCACGAGCCGTCGAAGAAGCCGGTCGCCGTCGGCTACGGCGGCGCCGTCTCCAGCGTGGATGCGGACGCGTCCGCGGCGGGCATCAAGGTGCTCAGGCAGGGCGGCAACGCCGTCGACGCCGCGGTGGCCACGGCTGCCGCCCTCGGCGTCACCGAGCCGTACTCGGCAGGTCTCGGCGGAGGCGGGTACTTCGTCTCCTACAACGCGGCGGACGGGAAGATCCGTACGCTCGACGGCCGCGAGACCGCCCCGAAGAGCGCCGACGAGAAGCTCTTTCAGGAGAACGGCGAGGCCATACCGTTCGACGAGGCCGTCACCAGCGGCCTGAGCGTGGGCACCCCCGGCACGCCCGCCACATGGGAGAAGGCCCTCGGCAAGTGGGGCACGAAGCCCCTCGGCAAGGTGCTCGCCCCCGCCGAGAAGCTGGCGCGCGAGGGCTTCACCGTCGATGAGACCTTCCGGCAGCAGACCGCCGACAACGAGGAGCGCTTCCGCAAGTTCCCCGACACGGTCGAGCTGTTCATGCCCGGCGGCGAACTGCCGGAGACGGGCAGCACCCTGCGCAACCCGGACCTCGCCCGCACCTACAAGGCGATCGCCCGCAAGGGCACGGGGCAGCTCTACGACGGGGCTATCGCCGACGACATCGTCGAGACGGTGCGCAAGCCGCCGGTCGAGCCCGGCAGCGGGGAGAAGGTCCGCAAGGGCGACCTGACACGTGAGGACCTCAAGGCGTACGAGGTCAAGAAGCAGGCGCCGTCGCACACCCGGTACCGCGGTCTCGACGTCTTCGGCATGGCGCCCTCCTCCTCCGGCGGGACCACCGTCGGCGAGGCCCTGAACATCCTCGAAGGCGGCGATCTGAGCAAGCTCGGCGAGAAGAAGCTGCTGCACCGCTACATCGAGGCCAGCCGCGTCGCCTTCGCCGACCGCGGACGCTGGGTCGGGGACCCGTCGGCGGAGGACGTGCCCACGAAGGAACTGCTCTCGCAGCGCTTCGCCGACTCACGTGCGTGCCTCATCAAGGACGACAAGGTGCTCGAGAGCCCGGTGGCGCCCGGAGACCCGCGCGACCCGGAGGAGTGCGGCTCCGGCGACGAGGCCGCGCCGACGACGTACGAGGGCGAGAGCACGACGCACCTGACGACGGCCGACAAGTGGGGCAACGTCGTCTCCTACACGCTGACGATCGAGCAGACCGGCGGCAGCGGCATCACCGTCCCCGGGCGGGGCTTCCTGCTCAACAACGAGCTGACGGACTTCTCGTTCGAGCCCGCCGACCCGGACGTGCACGACCCGAACCTGCCGGGCCCGGGCAAGCGTCCGCGTTCGTCCATGTCCCCGACGATCGTGCTGGAGGACGGCAAGCCGGCCTTCGCTCTCGGCTCGCCCGGCGGTGCCACGATCATCACCACCGTGCTCCAGAGCATGATCAACCACGTGGACCGGGGCATGCCGCTGGACAAGGCGCTCAACGCGCCCCGCGCCAGCCAGCGCAACGCGGCGAAGACCGAGATCGAGCCCGAGTTGTGGAACAGCGGCGTGCGGCCCCGGCTGGAGGATCTCGGCCACTCCTTCACCAGGGTCGACGAGATCGGCGCGGCCACCGCAGTGCAGCAGCTGCCCGGCGGACGGTGGCTCGCCGCGGCGGAGGAGGAGCGGCGCGGCGGCGGCTCGGCGATGGTGGTGCGCCCCTCGAAGTAGCGGCGCCCCTCGACGCCGGGGACGTCAGGAGCGGGACAGGGCAGTCCGTCCCGCTCCTGACGGTCGCCGGGAGCGGGCCGGGAGCGGCACGAAAACTGCCCGTAGCATCCCGGATACACCCGCTGTAACACGGCGGGTGTGCAATGCCGGGCATGGCAGATGTGTCTGCGGCGACCGCCCGGCCGCCCCTGGAGCCGGTTGGTGAATACGCCGCCGAACTGGCCGCGCTGGCCGGGCGGTTGGACGCGGCTGCCGGCTGGTACGCCGTCTTCGCCGCGCACGACCCGCAGGGTCTGCGGGACTGCCTGGCGGGCCGCGAGGTTCCCCCGTGGGACGTCGTGGCCTCGCTGCTGGAGGACTTCACACGCCTGTACGGGACCGGTCCGGCGCGGCGGGCGGAGGAACGCCTGCTGAGGCTGCACGCCGCGGCCACCGCCGCGTACGACGTCTGGGCCGGCGGCGCGCCCGCGCTGCGGAGCCGGCTCGCCGTGCTGGAGGGGGAGTCGGCCGAGGCGGCGGCGCGCGTACGGGCACTGGAGGCGGACGGCGGCCCCGAGTTGGCGTGGGCGCTGGACCATCTCGCGCGGACCGAGTCGCGCCGTGCGGAGCTGCGTGCCCGTCACGCCGCTCTCGGCGCTTCCACGCGGGAGGGTCCGGCCGAGCGGGACGAGGCAGAGCGAAACGAGGCAGAGCGAAACGAGGCCGAGCGGGACGAGACCGAGCGGGCCGTCGCGCCGGAGCACCACGGGCCTGCTTCCGCTCCCGCTCCGAACATCCCCGCGCACCCCAACAGGCGCGCCCGCACGGGCGGTTCGCGCTTCGCCGGGGCGCCCCTCGCCGCGGCGGACGCCGCCGGGCCCGCCGCGATCGTGCCGCCCGGCGCACCGTCGCCCGACCTCGTCACGCCCGTCGCCGGGAACGCCGGTGCCGCCGCCGCAGGTGAACCGCCGCCGCGCGGCGCCCGGTTCGCCGGGGCGGTGCGGCGCCCCGCCGCGGCCGTACCCGCCCCCGAGGAGGTCGCCGAGGCGCGGGCGGCCGAGGCGGAGACCGCCGCGCGGCTGACGCACCTGCGGCGTGCGGGAAGCGGCGGCGAGGCGCACGCCCTGCTGTGCGAGGCCGCGGGCCGGCAGCCGCTCCGATTCGCCGTGCTGGTCGAGGAGTTGCACCGCCGCGGCATGACGTCGGACGCGGGGATTCTGCTGTGGGAGGCCGCTGCGCTGCCCGCCGGCGCCTTCGCCGCCGCTGCCGGTGCGCTCTGCTCCCTGGGCCGCACGGAGGACGGTGCACGGCTGCTGCGCCAGGGCGCTCACCGGCCGCCGCAGGAGGTCGCCGAGGCCGCACTGGCCCTGCACCGGGCGGGGCGGGAGAGCGGGGCCGTGGAGTTGCTGGCCGCCGTGATCCGTGCCCGCTCACCGTCGGGAGCCGCCGAGGTGGTGTCCGCCGCCCCCGCGGTGTCCGCCGCTGCGGCGGCGCCTGCCGCTCCCTCGGTGCTCGTCCCTCTCGTCCTGGACGCGGCAGGGACGCTGTCCCCGGAGCACCGCCGCAGGGTCGCCGACGCTCTCCGGGCCGCGGGAGTTCCGGGCGTGCCGGGAGCGGTGTGACCGGGCGGCCCGGGCTGCCGCGCGCGGCTCCTCGCCGACGGTTGTGCCTGGTGGCCGGGCGTGCGGGGCTTCGCGGACCGGTATGTCTCGCGTCAGCGGGAAGCGTGATCGTTCGGGCGACCTGGCGCAGATGCCCTTGCCACCGTGCGTGACCCGACCTACCGTCACATTCTCACGTGGATCTACGCGTGTCGAACGGCCTTGACCTCCCGGCAAAGGAGCTGCTCATGCCCGATGTTGTGCGCGCCGCCCTCGTGCAGGCGACCTGGACAGGCGACACGGAATCGATGATCGAGAAGCATGAGCGGCACGCACGCGAGGCGGCCCGGCAGGGTGCCGAGGTCATCGGGTTCCAAGAGGTCTTCAACGCCCCGTACTTCTGCCAGGTGCAGGACGCCGAGCACTACAAGTGGGCCGAGCCCGTGCCGGACGGCCCGACGGTGCGGCGGATGCAGGAGCTCGCACGGGAGACGGGAATGGTCGTCGTCGTCCCGGTCTTCGAGAAGGAGCAGTCGGGCTTCTATTTCAACACCGCAGCGGTCATCGACGCCGACGGCACCTACCTCGGCAAGTACCGCAAGCACCACATTCCCCAGGTAAAGGGATTCTGGGAGAAGTTCTACTTCAAGCCGGGCAACGTGGGCTGGCCCGTCTTCGACACGGCCGTGGGCAAGGTCGGCGTCTACATCTGCTACGACCGTCACTTCCCCGAGGGCTGGCGAGCCCTCGGCCTGGAGGGCGCCCAGCTCGTCTACAACCCCTCGGCCACGCACCGGGGGCTGTCCTCCTACCTGTGGCAGCTGGAACAGCCCGCCGCCGCAGTCGCCAACGAATACTTCATCGCCGCCATCAACCGGGTCGGCACCGAGGAGTACGGCGACAACGACTTCTACGGCACGAGCTACTTCGTCGACCCGCGCGGCCAGTTCGTCGGCGACGTCGCGAGCGACAAGGAAGAGGAACTCCTCGTCCGCGACCTCGACTTCGGGATGATCGAAGAGGTGCGCCGGCAGTGGGCCTTCTACCGGGACCGCCGCCCCGACGCCTACGACGGACTGGTGCAGCCCTGATGAGCACCCACCACACCGCCGGACCGGCCGAGGCGCTCCTTCGGCGTCACCGCGCCGTCATGCCCGACTGGCTTGCGCTGTACTACGACGAGCCGATGGAGATCACCCACGGTGAGGGACGGTACGTCTGGGACGGCGAGGGCAACCGCTACCTCGACTTCTTCGGCGGCATCCTCACCACGATGACGGCCCACGCCCTGCCGGAGGTCACCAAGGCCGTCAGCGAGCAGGCGGGGCGCATCCTGCACACCTCCAGCCTCTACCTCGACCGGCCCATGGTGGAGCTGGCCGAACGCATCGCCGCCCTGTCCGGGATTCCCGACGCCCGTGTCTTCTTCACCACCTCCGGCACCGAGGCCAACGACACGGCACTGCTGCTGGCCACCACCTACCGCCGCTCCAACCAGATCCTCGCGCTGCGCAACAGCTACCACGGCCGTTCCTTCTCGGCGATCGGCATCACGGGCAACCGCGCATGGTCGCCCACGAGCCTCTCGCCCCTCCAGACGCTCTACGTGCACGGAGGCGTTCGCACCCGCGGTCCCTACGCGGCGCTGGACGACGCGGAGTTCATCGCGGCCTGCACCGCGGACCTGGAGGACATGCTCGGCCAGACCGGCGGTGACGTGGCGGCTCTGATCGCCGAACCGGTGCAGGGCGTCGGCGGGTTCACCTCCCCGCCCGACGGCCTGTTCGCCGCGTTCCGCGAAGTCCTCGACAAGCGCGGCATCCTGTGGATCAGCGACGAGGTGCAGACGGGCTGGGGCCGCACCGGCGAGCACTTCTGGGGCTGGCAGGCCCACGACCGGGCCGGCCCGCCCGACATGCTCACCTTCGCCAAGGGCATCGGCAACGGCATGTCCATCGGCGGTGTCGTCACACGGGCCGACGTCATGAACTGCCTTCCCGCCAACTCCATCTCCACCTTCGGCGGCAGTCCCGTCACCATGGCCGCCGGCAACGCCAACCTCAACTACCTGCTGGAGCACGACCTTCAGGGCAACGCGCGCCGCGTCGGCGGTCTGCTCATGGAGCGGCTTCGGGCCGCGTCCGCCGGCCTGGACGTCGTACGGGAGGTGCGCGGCAGGGGCCTGATGGCCGGGGTGGAACTGGTCGATCCGGACACCGGCGACCCGTCGCCTCAGGCGGCTTCGCTGGTGCTGGAGGCGGCGCGGGAGGGAGGTCTGCTCATCGGCAAGGGCGGCGGCCACTCCACGAGCAGCGTGCTGCGCATCGCACCGCCGCTGAGTCTCACCGTCGCAGAGGCGGAGGAGGGCGCCGGAATCCTGGAACGCGCCCTGCGCACGGCCAACAACGAGCTGGGAGGGAAGAGTTCGCAATGACGCACTCACGTACGGTCGTTCGCGGGGGGCTCGTCATCACCGCGTCCGACGAGACGCACGCGGACGTACTCGTCGAGGACGGAAGGATCGTCGCCACCGCCGCCACCGGAAGCAGCGTCGCCGAGGGCTGGAGCGCGGAGCACACCATCGACGCCACCGGCAAGTACGTCATCCCGGGCGGCGTCGACCCGCACACCCACATGGACATGCCCTTCGGCGGCACCTTCTCCTCCGACGACTTCGAGAGCGGAACCCGGGCCGCAGCCTGGGGCGGCACGACCACCATCGTCGACTTCGCCATCCAGACGAAGGGCCACGCGCTTCGTGAGGGCCTGGACCGCTGGCACGCCAAGGCCGACTCCCAGTGCGCCGTCGACTACGCGTTCCACATGATTCTCTCCGATGTGAACCAGGGGACGCTGAAGGAGATGGACATGCTGGTGGAGGAGGGCATCACCTCCTTCAAGATGTTCATGGCCTACCCGGGCGTCTTCTACAGCGACGACGGGCAGATCCTGCGCGCCATGCAGCGCACCGCCGCCAACGGCGGCCTGACGATGATGCACGCCGAGAACGGCATCGCCATCGACGTCCTCGTCGAACAGGCGCTGGCCGCCGGCCGGACCGACCCGCGCCACCACGGCGAGGTGCGCAAGGCCCTGCTGGAGGCGGAAGCCACCCACCGGGCGATCCAGCTGGCGCGGGTGGCGGGTGCACCGCTGTACGTCGTGCACGTCTCGGCCGAGGAGGCCGTCGCGGAACTGGCCGCGGCCCGGGACAAGGACCTCCCGGTCTTCGGCGAGACCTGCCCGCAGTACCTGTTCCTCTCCACGGACAACCTGGCCGAGCCGGACTTCGGCGGCGCCAAGTACGTGTGCTCCACGCCGCTGCGGCCGCGCGAGCACCAGGCCGCGCTGTGGCGGGGGCTGCGCACCAACGACCTCCAGGTCGTCTCCACCGACCACTGCCCGTTCTGCTTCGTCGGGCAGAAGGAACTCGGCCGCGGCGACTTCTCCAAGATCCCCAACGGGATGCCGGGCGTCGAACACCGGATGGACCTGCTCCATCAGGCCGTGCTCGACGGCCACATCTCGCGCCGCCGCTGGATCGAGATCGCGTGCGCCACACCGGCCCGGATGTTCGGGCTGTATCCCAAGAAGGGCACTCTGCAGCCCGGTTCGGACGCCGACATCGTCGTCTACGACCCGCAGGCGCAGCAGACGCTCTCCGTCGACACGCACCACATGAACGTCGACTACTCGGCGTACGAGGGCAAGCAGATCACCGGTCAGGTCGAGACGGTGCTCTCGCGCGGCGAGACCGTGATCGACAGGCGCACCTACACAGGACGCGCGGGGCACGGGCAGTACACCCCCCGCGGTCTGTGCCAACTCCTCGGCTGAAAACAGCAGTTGAAAGGACGGACAGGGCATGGACTTCGGACTCGTACTGCAGACGGACCCGCCCGGCTCGCGGACCGTCGGCCTCATGCGGCGTGCCGAGCGGCAGGGCTTCCGCTACGGGTGGACCTTCGACTCCGCCGTGCTGTGGCAGGAGCCGTTCGTCATTCACAGCCGCGTGCTGGAGAACACCGAGCGGCTGATCGTCGGCCCGATGGTCACCAACCCCGGAACCCGCTCGTGGGAGGTCACGGCCTCCACCTTCGCCACCCTGAACGAGATGTACGGCAACCGCACCGTGTGCGGCCTCGGCCGGGGAGACTCGGCGATGCGCGTGGCCGGACGCAAGCCCAACACCCTCGCCCGGGTCAGCGAAGCGATGTCCGTTATCCGCGACCTTGCGGAGGGACGCGAAGCGGTCATCGACGGCACACCGCTGAAGCTGCCGTGGGTGCGGGACGGGAAGCTGCCGGTGTGGATGGCCGCGTACGGGCCGAAGGCGCTGGCCATGGCGGGCCGTGAGGCGGACGGCTTCATCCTCCAGCTCGCCGACCCGTATCTGACGGAGTCGATGGTCAAGGCGGTGCGGGTGTCCGCCGCCCAGGCCGGCCGCGACCCCGACGACGTCACCATCTGCGTGGCCGCCCCGGCCTACGTCGGCGACGACCTCCAGCACGCCCGGGAGCAGTGCCGCTGGTTCGGCGGCATGGTCGGCAACCACGTCGCCGACCTCGTCACGCGCTACGGCGAGAACTCCGACCTCGTGCCCACGGCGCTGACCAGCTACATCAAGGCACGTCAGGGCTACGACTACGCACACCACGGGCGGGCCGGAAACCCCGACACCGAGTTCGTGCCCGACGACGTCGTCGACCGCTTCTGCCTGCTGGGCCCGGCCGAGGCGCACATCGAGAAGCTGCGGACCCTGCGCGATCTCGGAGTCGACCAGTTCGCCGTGTACGCCATGCACGACGCCACGGAGTCGGTCATCGACGCCTACGGCCGGGACATCATCCCCGCCCTCAACGGCTGAGCGGGGGCGTCGCGCCTGCCCGTCCCGGCCGCCGTGACACCGCACCTGCGACGCGGCACCGCACCTGCGACGCGGCACCGCACCTGCGATGCCACAACGGCGAACCCGCAACGACAACCGAAGAAGCCCCAGCACCCAGCAGAAGAGGTGTCTGCCATGACCGGGACCGTTCCAACCGCCGCACCGGGCCCGCAGGACGCGCCCGGTCCAGGTGCCTCCGGAGAACTGACCCATCCCGACGGCCGGGTGGAGCTCGTCGAGGGCGCGATACCGGAAGGCAGCCGGTTCGCCAACGCCGACCTCCACCCGGTGCCGATGGCCGAACGGCGCTGGACCACCTACAACTTCGCTGCCGTGTGGATCGGCATGGCCCACAACATCCCGTCCTGGCTGCTGGCTTCGGGTCTCGTCGCCCTCGGCATGGACTGGAAGCAGGCCGTCTTCACCATCGCCCTGGCCAACGTGATCGTGCTGCTGCCGATGCTGCTGACGGGGCACGCCGGCCCCAAGTACGGCATTCCCTTCCCCGTCTTCGCGCGGGCCTCCTTCGGGCTGCGCGGCGCGAACCTCCCGGCGCTGATCCGCGCGGCGGTGGCGTGCTGCTGGTTCGGCATCCAGACGTGGATCGGCGGCCAGGGCATCTTCGTACTGCTCGGCAAGATCTTCGGAGGCTGGACGGAGGCAGCGAAGATCGCCGGCCAGCCGTGGACACTGTGGGTCTGCTTCGTGCTGTTCTGGGCGCTCGAACTCGCCATCATCTACCGGGGGATGGAGACGCTGCGCCGCTTCGAGAACTGGGCGGCGCCCTTCGTGATCGTCGGTGCCTTCGTGCTGCTGGGGTGGATCGCCGTCAAGGCGGGGGGCTTCGGGCCGCTGCTGGACGAGCCGTCGAAGCTGGGCTGGGGCCCCGAGTTCTGGCCGGTGTTCTTCCCCGCGCTCATGGGCATGATCGCCTTCTGGTCGACGCTCTCGCTCAACATCCCCGACTTCACCCGCTTCGGGGCGGGACAGCGTGCCCAGGTGTGGGGCCAGTCCCTCGGCCTGCCCACGACGATGACGCTCTTCGCCCTGCTCTCCGTCTTCGTCACCTCCGGATCGCAGGTGGTCTACGGGGCGTCGATCTGGGACCCGGTGGAACTCGCGGGCAAGACCGACAACGTCTTCGGTCTGCTCTTCGCGCTCGTGACCGTCCTGGTCGCCACGATCTCCGTGAACCTGGCGGCCAACGTCGTCTCTCCGGCCTACGACCTGGCGAACCTCGCGCCGAGGTTCATCAACTTCCGTACCGGCGCGCTCATCACAGGTGTCGTCGGCGTCGTGATCATGCCGTGGAAGCTGACGGAGACGCCCGAGCTGTACATCTACACCTGGCTCGGGACGGTCGGCGGCCTGCTCGGTACCGTCGCCGGCATCCTCATCGCCGACTACTGGCTGGTGCGCCGTACCCGACTGCACCTGGCCGACCTCTACCGCGAGGGCGGCGCCTACTGGTACGGCTCCGGCTGGAACTGGCGGGCCGTCGCGGCGTTCCTGGTGGGCGGTGTGCTCGCCGTCGGCGGCTCCTACTCCGCCAAGGGCAAGGGCCCCTTCCCCGCCGACGGCCTCATCCCCTTCCTCCAGCCGCTGGCCGACTACGGCTGGGCGGTCGGCGTGACGAGTTCGCTGCTGCTGTACGTGGCGCTGATGCGGGTGTCGCCGCCGAAGGCGGCAGCGGGCGCCGCGGGGTGACGAGGGTGCGGGGCCTGTGAGGCTTCCGTTTGTGTGTTGGCGACTCACTGAGGTGGCTGGACGCTACGGTGGTGACACGTAAAAGTTGACTCAGTTGGATGTGTCGGATCACGTGTTGTGCCGGGAGGCTGCTGTGGGCGACGAGCCGTGGACGATTGACCGGATCCGAAAAGCGCTTGGTGCGCCGTCGTTGGCTGAGCACTTCCTGACGGAGATCAACCGGGCTCCGGCACATGAACTGCTCCCGGTCTTTGCGAAGTGGCAGGGGATCGCAGAGGACACGTTGGCTGCCGTCGAGCAGGCGGACGAGATCCTGGCGTACGAGGCCCGGGGTGAGGAACCTCCGGGAGAGTGGATCGACGGCACGGAGCGGGTGCTCGAGGCGGCTGCACGGATCCGTGAACAGGGCGCTGCTGACCTGACATGATGACGCGGTGTACAAGCTGCGTTACCGGGCCGACGTCGAAGCCGTGTGGGATGCGCTGCCGGATGCGGCGAGGCGCGAACTCGACCTCGCTCTCGCTGAGGTCTGCCGCGACCCGTATGCGACAACCGAGCCGCACGGCAAAGACGGCGATGTCACGCGCATCTTGAAGCTGAGGCACACCAGAAGCGTTCTTCTGGTGATCGAGCCGGGTCTGCGAGTCCGCATCATCTCGATCAACTACCTGGGCTGACCCACCGCCCGGGGCAGTGCCGCCTCACATTCGAGCGACGACGTGGATCACCGCCTCGCCGTGGCTGCCCGAGGCCTTTGCGAGTGGGCGGGCACAAGCCGGCGTCGCCCCCGGGGGCGCGCGGTGACGCGGAGTGCCGCGGACGTCGGCCGCCCCGGGGGGGAGGCGCCTCCCGTCACAACTCCGCGTCGAGAGCGAGGCGGTGGACGCCCGGGAGGTAGGCGTCGAGCTCTCCCGGGGTGAACCGTGTCATGCCGACGACGTGCCAGAACTCGCCCGTCACATCGCCCTCGTACTTGTAGCCGCCGCTCGGCGTCAGCGCCGCCCAGCCGCCGGGCACGCCGATCAGGGTGGCGCGCAGAGCGGGGCCGGCCGCCGGATCCGCACCGTCGGGGAGGTTCCACAGGCGGACCGTGCCGTCCTCGCCGCCGCTCGCCAGCTGCGTACCGCACGGGCTGAAGGCGAGCGAGTGCACGCGGCCGGTGTGTCCCGTCAGCCGTGCCGTCATCTCGCCGCTGTCCGCGTCCCACAGGCAGACGGCGCGGTCGTCCCCGGCGGTCGCCAGCAGCGGACGCCGCGGGTGCGCCGCCGCCGTCCACAGCCGTCCGCGGTGCCCGCGCAGCACGTGCCGCTGCTCGCCGTCCTCCCACACGACGGCCGTTCCGTCCCAGGAGGCGCTCAGCAGCGCGCTGTTGCCGCAGCAGAAGGTCACGGCGTACACGCGGTCGGTGTGCCCCTCGAGGTCGGCGACGAGGCGTCCGGTGGCGGGCTCCCACAGCCGCACGTGGCTGTCGTCGCATCCGGTGGCCAGCAGCGCGCCGTCCTCGCGGAACGCGATGGATCGCACCCGGCCGCGGTGCAGCGACAGTGTCGTCAGGTGTGCACCCGTGGCCCGCCACCACAGCTGGACGGTGTCGTCGTCGTTCGCGGTGGCCAGGAGTTCACCGTCGCCGCTGAAGGCCTCCGCCCAGGTGTGGTCGGTCTCGACGTCGATCTCCCGCATGTACTCGCCGTTCGTGGCGTTCCACAGGTAGACGTCGCCGTCGTTGCTCGCGGTGCCGAGCACGGGACCGGCGGGGCTGAAGACCGCGGAGACCAACCGGTCGCCGCGGCCGGAGAGTTCGGCCGTGCGCCGTCCCGTGCGGGCGTCCCACATGCGCACCAGCCCGTCGTTGCCTCCGGTGGCGAGGAGGGCGCCGTCGCAGCTGAAGGCGAGGGTGTTGACGCGCCGCCCGTGGCCGCGCAGGATCCGCTTGCCCTGACTTGATCCGGCGTCCCAGATCTGTGCGCCGCCGTCGTTGCCGACGGTGAGCAGCTGACGGTCGTGCGGACGGAAGGCGCACGCCCAGGCGGAGCCGCGGTGCTCGACGGGCTGCTGCGGAAGCAGTGCCACCGAACGCCCGCCGCTGCCGGGGGAGTTGAGCCGCCACAGGCGTACCGCGCCGTCGCTGTCGCAGGCGGCGAGGAGCCGGCCCTCGTCCCCGAAGAGCACCTGGTAGACGGCGCCGGAGCCGCGTTCCAGGGTGCCGGCCGGAGCGCCGACGCGGGGATCCCACAGGCGCACCTGTCCGTCGGTGTCGCCGCTGACGAGCAGCCCGCCCGACGGGTGGAAGTCGAGCGTGTAGACGTGGCCCGTGTGGCCCGCGAACTCGTGCAGCAGGCGGGGCTCCTCCTCCTGCGGGCCTTCGCCGGTGGCCGGCATCTCCCACACGCGTACGGTTCCGTGGCCGTCCGCGCCGCGGTCGCCCGTCGCCAGCAGCGTCCCGTCGGGGCTGAACCTGGCCCGGTAGAGGGCCCCTTGATGGCCGTGCACCTCGGCGGTGCACCGCCCGGTGCGGGTGTCCCAGATCCGCAGGGCCGCGCCCGCGTCGCCGGTGACGAGAGTGGTGCCGTCGGGGCTGAAGACGGCCGTGTAGACGGGGACGGCGTGCCCGGGCAGCCGGTGCAGGGGCCGGCCGCTGTCCACGTCCCACAGCGTCACCATCCCTTCGGCGTCGCCGGTGGCCAGCTGCCGGCCTGTGGCGTCGAGAGAGACGGGCCAGACACCGCCGGGGTGGACCTCGATGCGGTGCAGGCAGCGGCCCGAGACCGGGTCCCAGAGCCGCACATCTCCGTCGGCCGCGCCCGTGGCGAGCACGTTCGCGCGGAACTTGACGGCGTAGACCCGTCCTTCGTGGCCGTGCAGCGTACGCACGGCCCGGCCGGTGTCCGCGGCGCACACCAGGACGCCGCCGTCCTCGCTGCCCACGGCGAGGAGTTCACCCTCGGGACTGTAGGAGACCGGTTCGGGCAGGCGGCTCGTGCGCATGTCGAAGCCGTAGGGGACGCCGACGCCCGAGGGGCGCAGCCCCGCCTCGACCGGCATGCCCGGCGCGATTGCGGCCGTGGCCAACTCCGGTGCCGATTGGGCCTGTTCGTCGGTGACGGGGTCGATCAGCGCGGCCCTGTTCCACCGGCTGTCCGTCAGCCTGGCCCCGCGCAGGTCGGTCCTGGTCAGCCTCGCCGTGCGCAGGTCCGCGCCGGTGAGGTCGGCACCGCTGAGGTCGGCCTCGTCCAGGCGGGCGCCGACGAGGCGGGCGCCGCGCAGCACCGCTCCGGAGAGGTTGGTGCCCAGCAGCCGGGCGTCGGTCAGGTCGGCCCCGGTCAGGTCGACGCCGGAGAAGTCACGGGCCGAGAGATCCTCGCCGACGAGGCGGGCGCCGCGCAGGTCGGCGTCGGCCGGCACCCGGAGCCGGTCGATGACGCGCACCGCGTTGGCGCGGGCGGCCTCGCTCGTGCGGGGCCCGGGGGAGTTGAGCACGCTCTGGACCCACTCGGTGCACAGCTCGTGGTCGGCCAGGTCGCAGAAGAACTCCACGGCGAGCTGGGTGAGGGGACGTGCGGCGAGCAGCGTGTCGTCGCCCAGGGCCAGTTGGGCCGCCGCTTCGCGTGCGATGAGCCATTCGACGACGGAGCCGTGAATGAAGTGGAAGAGCCCTTCCTCCGTGCGCACCAGGAGACTGCCCGCGCCCACGGCCTGCGCGCTCTCCTGGGTGGACATCGAGCCGCTTCCCACCAGCCCGCTGAGCGTCTCGGCGACGGTCTCGGTCAGTTCGTCGAGGCGGAGGGCGCTGCGGCCGCTCTCCCACAGCCGCTGCGCCAGCGCGGTGACCGCGGCCCACAGCTGCTCGATGCTCAGGCCGGGAGCGGCGCCGGGGCCGCCCTGGCCGCGGCGCTCCTCGAAGGCGAGCCAGGCGGCGAAGACGTCCTCGTACAGCCCCGCGGGGCTCAGAGCGCGTCCGGCCCCCGCCACCGCGCGGAGCTGCTCGGTGCCCAGATCGGCGACGAAGCTGAGCAGCCGCGGGTTGCGGCTCAGTTCCAGCAGGTCGGGAATGTTCTGCAGCAGGCGGAAGCGCTCGTCGGCAAGTGCCTCGTCGCCGTAGCGGTTGACGAGATACCTGCGGATCTGCGCCGGGACGAAGCCTTCGAGGGAGAGCACGCGGCGCCGCGGGAGCATCCCGACGCGCTCGCCCAGGGCGGTGAGGACCTGCGCCTGCGACTTGAAGTGCTGAGTGCGGCTGCTGACGACGATCTTGGCGTTGTCCACGGACGCGTCCAGCAGGACCTGGAGGTGGTCGGCGGCCCGGTCGTAGCTGACGCGGTTGACCAGTTCGTCGAAGCCGTCGAAGAGCAGCACGACGCGCCCCTGCGCGAGCATGTAGCGCAGCGCCCGCAGGTCGATCGTGTCGACGCCGTGACCGGCCAGGTGCGCGGCGACGAGACCTTCGAGGCTGTGCGCGCGGTCGAGGGTGTTGAGCGGGATGAGCAACGGCGTGAGATGCGGCAGCTGTTCGGGGATGCGGCGCGCCAACTCCCGCAGGGCGAAGGTCTTTCCGTGCCCGAAGTCCCCCAGGAGCAGGACGAAGCGGCCGTGGTCGGCCGCCAGCTGGTCGAGCATGTTCTCGACGAGGCCGTCGCGTTCCTCGCCGTCCGGGCGTTCCGCGTCACGGTAGCGCCCGGGCAGGTAGAGCCCCGGCCGATAGCGGTCGTCGGCGCTGAGGCCCGCCGTCTGGGCGGCGACGTATCCGCGCAGGTCGAGCAGACCCTGGAACTCGAGGAAGCTGCGGACGCGGATGCCCCGCCGGCTCGCCCGCTCCCGCAGCGAACGGTCCGGCGCGGGCCCCTCGTGGACGACCTCCGCCTCGGAGCCGGTGTCCGTCGCGTGTGCCTGCGCGACGAAGCGGTCGATCTCCTCGTCCGTCGGTGTGCCCGGATGGACGGCGATGCGCTGCTGCCGCACCACGCCTTCCTCGTGCCAGGTGGCCATGATCTGGGCCATGTCGTGATGGTCGCGGCGGGGGACGTCGCGCAGTCGCACGCTCTCGTGGCGGGCCCGGCACACCTCGCGTACGCGCTCGGCGAGCGAGTCGGCGGGCTCGTCGAGGGGACGGTTGTCCCTGTCGTCCTCGGGCGCCGTGGGCGCCGGGACGGGCAGGGGGGCGGCCGGCTCGTCGGGGACGGCGAAGATCCGGTGGGCGGCGCGCCATTCGAGGGGGAACTCCGCGGGCTCGCTGCCGGCCTCGTCCGTCCAGCGTGTGACGCCGTCGGAGGCCACGCGCAGCAGTTCGCAGCGGGCCGGGGCGGCGGAGCCGAACAGGGGCAAGGTGCCTGCGGGGGTGGACAGTCGGGCGTGGAACGGTTCGGAGGAGGCGGTGCGGGGGCCGCCGGTGGGGCCGTGCAGCACGAAGTGCAGGCGGCGCGCGGTCAGCCGCGCGAAGGTGTCGGCGTCGCGCAGCGGCCCCGGGCCGCCCGGCGCGTCATCTGGCCGCTGCCGCCCCTCCGTCAGCGGGTGCCGCAGCACGCCGATGCGCAGCCAGCCTTCCTCCTCGTACGTGCGCAGCGCCTCGGAGAACCAGGTGGCCTGGTCGCGCCCCAGGAAGCCGTACTGATCGTCCTTGCGGTGGCTGAAGGCGATGGAGGAGTTGAACCCCGCGACGACGGTGTGCAGTTCGGGCACGGGGAAGAGCGTCCAGGGCTGGTCGCTCTCGAAGACGGTGTCCATGCCGTGGTAGAGACCGCGGAAGAGCCGGGTGTAGTGGCGCCACTTGGGCCAGTACGGCGGCTGCGGCGGCACCTCGTCGGCCTCGCAGGTGTGGAAGTAGCCCAGGCACGCGGCCTGGCTGACGTCCTGCGTGCCCGGCACGATCACCATCCGCTGCGGCGGCAGGTCCAGCTGGGACCGCAGCCCCGTCAGGAAGTTGAGGGCCTGGTCGCATTCGCGGGGACTTCCGGACGCCGTCAGGTCACCGGAGACGACGAGGAGGTCGGGCGCGGGCGCGCCCGCGTCCTTCAGTTCGACCAGGTCGCTCCACATCTCCCGCAGCAGCGCGTCGGGTTCGCGTCCGCGGCCGAAGTTGGGGCCGGCCACGTGCAGTACGGACAGGGCGTCCTGCCGCGACCCGGTGCCTCCGCCCGGTGCGGCCGGATACTGCGGGGCCCTGGCGGGGCGCCGCCGGCCGGACCAGCCCGTACGGCCCAGGGGGCGCTGCCCGTCCTCGCGCCGCTGCCCGGCCGGTTCGGCGGGGCCGTTCTGGCCTTCGGGGGTGCGGGGCCCGGGTACCTCACCGGCGGCGCCGCCCGGGTAGCCGGGCCGCAGCCCCGGCCGTGCGTGCCCTTCGACGGCCTGCCCGACGCGCGTGAGCAGCATCTCGCGCGCCGTCTCGGTGTCGCTGACGCCCACGAGGTCGACGTACGTGATCGTCGCGAGGAGGCCCTCGATGGGAATGTCCTCCACCCGCACGGTCAGCAGCTTGCGCTCGGGCGCCTCCGGCTCGGCACGCAGCGCCGCCTGCCACTCCATGCGTCCGTACGTGGAGCGCCCGTAGTGGCCGGAGAGGACGGCGATCACGGCGACGGACTCGCTGACGCCGCGGTCCATGAAGTCGATGAAGTTCGTGCCCGGGACGAAGTCCCACGCCTGGATCACGGTGCGGTAGCCGGCCTCCTCCAGCGTCCAGGCGATCCACGAGGCCCATTGCTCGTCGGCCGGGGAGTAGCTGATGAAGAAGTCCAAGTCCCGCGTGTGGCCCACAAGTTCCCCGTTGCCCGTCATGTGTGCATCGTAGGAGTTCAACGGCAGGTCGGGCACCTCGGGTTCGACAGGCTGCGACATTCTCCTCACCGCACGTGTGGGATTCTGTCTGGCGTGCGAATTCTGAAGAGAGCGCATCCGCTTGACTGGTTCGCCGGCGGACTCCTCGTCTGCGGCGTCCTCCTGGTGGCCACCGGGGCCCTGCCCACGGGCCCGGCCGGGCAGGCGATGACCCGCATCGCCCCGCTCGTGGTCTTCCTCGCGACGGTGATCGTCCTGGCCGAACTGACCGGCAGGGCGGAGGTCTTCGACGCCGTCGCCTCGTGGGTCGCCCGCACCGGGAAGGGCAGCTATCCGCTGCTGTTCTGCCTGTGCGTGCTCTTCGCCTCCGTCACCACGATCACGCTCAACCTGGACACCACGGCGGTGCTGCTCACGCCCGTGATGCTCGCGCTCTCCACACGGGTCGGTATCGCGGCCGTGCCGCTGGCCATGACGACGGTGTGGCTGTCGAACACGGCGAGCCTGCTGCTGCCCGTCTCCAACCTCACCAACCTGCTCGCCGCCGACCGTGTCGCGCTCACGCCCGTCGAGATGGCCACGACCATGGGCGTGCCTCAACTGGTCTCGATCCTGGTGACCATGGCGTGCCTGTGGGGCTTCTACTGGCGGCTCGGCCGGCGCGGCGCCGAGAGTTACATACCGCCGCAGCCGCTGCGGCCCGCCGACCCCGTGCTCTTCCGTGTGTGTGCGCTCGCCTGTGCCGGCTTTCTGCTGTCGATTCTCGTGATCGACGTGCCGCTGTGGTCCGCATCGCTGACGGCGGCTGTCGTGGTCGTCGCCGCCTTCGCGCTCAGACGCAGAGCGGAGCTGCGGCTCTCGCTCGTCCCGTGGCGGCTGCTGATGCTGGTGCCGGGCATGTTCCTCGTGGTGGAGACCGTCAGTGCGCACGGGCTGCACGATCTGCTCACGGCGGCGATCGGCTCCGACGGCGGCCCGCTGGGCATGCTCCGCTCGGCGGGCGTGGGTGCCGGCCTGTCCAACGTCCTCAACAACCTCCCGGCCTACCTCGCGGGGGAGGCGGCGGTCCCGATCGGGAACCACCACCAGCTGCTGGCCCTGCTCATCGGCACCAACGTCGGCCCTCTGGTGACTCCTTGGGCGTCACTGGCGACGCTGCTGTGGTTCGAGCGCTGCCGCTGGCACGGCACGCGGATCCCGCTGCGCCGCTTCATGACCACGGGGCTGGTGCTGGCCGTGACGGGGACCGTGTCGGCCACCGCCGCGCTCGCCCTCGTCTGAAGCCCCGCCGGTTCAGCGGCGGTTCGGGCGGCCGTTCGGCCCGCCCCGGTCATTCCGCACGGGCGCGAGGCCCCGTGACAAGACCCCGGTGACGAGCCCCCGCCACAAGACGCCGGTCACTCCGTCCCGGTCACTCCGCCCCGGGCACGCTTCCGGACGCCGCGGATGCCAGGTCCACCAGACGCCCGAGCATCTCACCGCGGGCCGCGACGAAGCTGCGGCCCGAGTCCGGTCCCTCGAAGCCCACCCGGAAGGCGCCGCCGGAGAGGGAACGGAACTCCACGCCGGCCTCGGCGGCGAGCAGTGCACCGCCCGGGAAGTCGACGCCCTCCGCCCGGTAGCCGGCGTACCCGTCGATGGTGCCGCTCGCCAGCATGGTCCATCCCAGCAGCGGTGCCCACAGCTGCAGTACGCGCCGCGAGTCCAGCTCCAGGGCCCGGCGCAGAGCCAGCGCGCGCCCGTCGCTCCTGCCCACCGCGTGCCCCTGCGTCCACGCGAGAACCGGGCCGCCGCGCGGCAGTTCGCCGCGCGGGCCGCCGAGCCGTGCGGTGCCGCACCAGGCGCCCTGGCCGAGCGCCGCGTGCCACGTCCGTCCTGTCACCGGCTCGTGCACCACGCCGACGACGGGCGAACCGTCCACGCACAGCGCGATCCCGACCGCGTAGGCGGTGAGCCCGATCGCCACGTTGTTGCTGCCGTCGAGCGGGTCCACCAGCCATGTCCGGCTGCCGGAGGCATCCAGCAGCCCGGCCTCCTCGGAGACGATCCGCTCGTGCGGGAAGTGGGTGCGCAGCCGGCCGAGGATGACCTTCTCCGCCGCCAGGTCCAGGTCGGTGACGACATCGCCGCCGTCGCCCTTCCTGCCGACCGTGTGCGCCTGCGCGAAGCGTGCCTTCAGTAACGCTCCGGCCTCCTCGGCCGCTTCGACCGCGACCTTCTGCTCGTACGTGTACGCGCCGGTGTGCACGCCCGGCCGGCCGTTCCCGGGCGCGGCCGCAGCCGCGTCACTCCCGATGCCCTGCATGGACCCTCCTCAGCGCAGCCCGCACGGTCCTTCGGGTGTCTTCTTCCCCGCAGAGCCGGCGCACAGTGCGGTGGCCGGGGCCGTGCAGCGGTCCGAGGAAGAGGTCGCTGCGGTCCGGAAGCGTCCTGCCCAGCACGAGTGTTGCCGCGGGCTCGCCGTTCCTGACGACGGTCGAGTGGAACTCGCCGGCCGCCAGTGTGTAGGTCTCCCCGCCGGTACTGGTCTGTTCCGGGCCCGGCTCGCTGCGCACGAGGCGCCCTGTGGGCCGCAGTTCGTCCGTGCCGTCGGGTGCGCTGTGCACCTCGAAGACACGGTGGGTCGGCCCGGGGGAGGGGCCGGCGTCCGGCCCGGACGCCGGTGCGGGTGCCGCCGGGTCCGTGACCCGCACGGGGACGTTGGAGACATGGCCGTAGAGCACATGGCTGACCAACTCCCAGCTGTGCGCGTGCACTCCGGCCGCCGCGGGCTCCCCGGCCGGGATCTCGCCGCCGAAGAGATGGACGCACACGCCCCGCTCCCCGTCGCGCACCACGGGCAGGCACAGAAAGCCCAGCGGATGCCGTACCGCTCTCAACTCACGTTTCCCCGAAGCGATTTCACCGAGGACGTCCGCCGCCGCGGCACGCGGCGCGCGTGCCGCGGAGCCGCTCCGCAGCGCATGTTCGAGCTCGTCGTAGTCCATGGCGCCCGAGAGGTCACCTCCGGTACGGGTCCTCCGCGTGAAGTGCCTTGTCGATGATCTCGCCGACGTCGGCGTCGGTGAAGACGGCGGGCAGCGGGAGCCTCAAATGGTCGAAAACCGCCCGTACTTCGTCGACGGTCGGCTCGTCGCTCAGCGGCGGCAGCGCATGCAGGTCCAGCCGCTCGGCCTGCTCCCTGCTCTGGTGCAGCTCAGTGACGTAGTAGTCGTAGAGCGGCTGGTCGCGTGCGACGAGGAGGTTGACGCGGTTGGGGTCGTCCTGCGTGATGACAAGGCAGGATTCGGACAGGTCGAAGCGGAGCGTCGGCACTCCCGCCGAGAGATGCACGCTGATCTCCAGCGTGTCCAGCCGCTGCCGGTACCAGCAGGCGGCCAGCACGGTCGCGTACGACTCCTTGCGGGTGCGCGTCGCCGTCCAGGCGTTGGCAGCGTCCACGTTCCGCTGCCGCGCGAAGGTCTGCCGGAAGCGCGCGTAGTCCGAACAGGTCTTCTCACTGCCGGGGTTGATGATGTCGATCTTGATGCTGAGGGGCGTGCGCTGCCGGGTGGCCGTCTCCACGCAGCGCGGCAGCGTCACCGCCCGCAGATAGGTGCCCGTTCCGCCCTTGAAGTACCAGCGGTTGGTCTGCTCCCGGGCCTTGCTCAGCGCCTCACCCACCTCGCTGCCGGACAGTGAGCGCACCATCGCCAGATCCTCCAGCGCACGGCGCGTATCGGCGGACACCTCCTGGATGTCGGACCGGCGGCGCACGCGCTCCGTCATCGACCCCACGGCGAGTGCACCGAGAACGAGGAGAGTCGCACCGGAGGAGACGTCGTCGCTGACCACGTCCCCGAAGACGTCCAGGAACCCGATCGTCAGGCCCAGTCCGACGGCGATGACGACGTCCAGGTTCCGGATGATCCAGCCGACGCCCAGCTCCACCCGTCCAACACGCTGCGCCACGTATCCACCCCTCCCCGTGATGACCAGCATCGTAGGAGGGAGAGGAGGTGGCCCGCCAGGCGGGGCCGGTGACGGGCCCGCACCGGAGCGGGCCAACAGGCGGAGAAACACTGCGACTTGGCGCTCCGCCTCGGCACGTGCGGTGCCGGAGCCGCCCCGGCGGGCCTGCCCGCCCGGGACCGCGGCCGACGTGTATCAGGCCGCGTGCAGCCGCTCGAGCAGCGCCGGCAGGGCCTCGCCGATCGGTTCGCGAATGAGCTCGTCCGCCAGCCCGTCGTACGGAGTGGGCTCGGCGTTGACGATGATCAGGCGGGCGCCGTGGTCGACGGCGATCTCCGCCAGCGACGCCGCGGGCTGCACCTGGAGCGAGGTTCCGACCGCCACCAAGGCGTCGCACGCCTTGGCCACGCCCACCGCCTGCCCGAGCACCTCGGGGTCGAGGGCCTGCCCGAACATGACCGTGCCCGACTTGAGGATGCCGCCGCACTCCACGCACGCGGGGTCCTCCTCGCCGGCCTCGACCCTCTCCAGGGCCTGTGCCATCGTGCTCCCGGCCTCGCACTGCGTGCACACCACCGTGCGCGAACTGCCGTGCAGCTCAAGTACCTTGCGGTCCGGCAGCCCCGCGAGCTGGTGCAGCCCGTCCACGTTCTGCGTGATGACACGCACCGGTTTGCCTGCCTTCTCCAGCTGCGCGATCGCCTCGTGCGCCGCGTTGGGGCGGGCGTTCCAGGTGGGGCTGGTGCGGCGCATCTGCCACGACTTGCGGCGGATGTCCGGGTCGTTCATGTAGTAGTCGTACGTGACGAGCTTCTCCGCCTCCGGATCCTTGCGCCAAAGCCCTTGCGGGCCGCGGTAGTCGGGGATGCCGGAGTCCGTGGAGATCCCCGCGCCGCTGAGGATCGCGACGAGCGGGCCGCGCAAGGAGCTCGCGGCGGTCGGCCCGTCGTGTGCGGGGGTTGCGGGCCCGGGGGAGTCAGGGGAGGCAGCCATGGGGGCCAAGAGTAGTCATCCTGGCAAGGGCCGAGCGGTCGCGCAGGGTCCCGGGGCTCCGCTGCGGTGAACCCGCAGGCCGGGCCGCGTCTGCGACTGCCCGGCTCCGGGTCACCGATGACGGCGCCACGGCAGTCGCCGCCCCCGTTCGCAGCCGCCCGGCATCTGCGCGGGGCCGGCGCCCGCTCGGGACCGGGCGCGCAACGAGAGCGTGGCCGCGAGAAGGCCGGCGCGCACCGTGCCGGTCATGCGGTGACCGGGCTCCCGGGCCGGGGATCGCGGCAGGGGACTAGTCAGATTAACTGTATACGGCATACAGTCGCCTGGATCCTGTCGGTCCGCTTCAGAGGTGGGCAGCCATGCGGCTTCGCGTATCAGCTTCCTCGCGCACCGCATCCCTGACTGCCGCCGCCCTTGCCCTCGCCGTGACGGGCTGCGCCTCCCTGACGACCTCCGCGACCGAAGTCGGCGGCGTGCGGATGAGCGACACCAGGCCCGTCAAGGACGGAGGCACGCTCACCGTCGCGTTCAAGTCCGATCCGGACAAGCTCGATCCGAGCCTGGGCAGCACGCTCGTCGGCCGCAGCGTCTTCGCCGCGATGTGCCAGAAGCTCTACGACACGGACGCGAAGAACCGCATCAAGCCTCAACTGGCCGCCGGAATGCCGAAGGTGAGCGACGACGGCCGGAAGGTCGTCATCGGCGTCCGCCGCGGCGCCCGCTTCAGTGACGGGACGCCACTGGACGCGAAAGCCGTCGAGACGTCGCTCAAGCGGCACCGCGATCTGCCGGCCTCGGCCCGCGCCAGCGAACTCGAGCCCGTCGAGAGCATCGAGGCCGTCGGCGACCACGAGGTCGAACTGCGGCTGAAGGAGCCCTACGAGCCGCTGCTCGGTGCGCTCGCCGACCGCTCCGGCATGGTGATGTCCCCGCGTGCCCTGAAGAAGTACGGCGAGGACTTCGCCGCGCACCCCTCCTGCGTGGGGCCGTTCCGCTTCGACGAGCGCGTGACGGGCGACCGCATCGTGCTGGAGAAGGACCCCAACTACTACGCGGCCTCGAACGTGCACCTGAAGAGGATCGTCTACCGCACGATCGTCGACGGCAACGTGCGGCTGGCCAACCTCCGTTCCGGCGACGCGCAGGTCAGCGACCAGACGGCGCCGCTGGAGGTGCAGAGCGCGCTGACGGACGACAAGCTCCAGCTCTTCAACTCCCCGACGCTCGGCTACCAGGGCCTGACCGTCAACGTGGGCAACGCCCGTGGACTGGGGGAGAAGCCGGGCAGGGTGAACAGCTCCCTCGCCCGCGACAAGCGCATCCGGGAGGCGTTCGAACTCTCCCTGGACCGCCGCCTCATCAACAGGATCGTCTTCCAGGGCATGTACGACACCGCCTGCGGACCGGTCGCCCCCTCCAGCGAACTGGGCACGAAGACGACGTGCCCGGGCCGGGACCTCGGCAAGGCACGCCGGCTCCTGCGCGAGGCGGATGCGAAGGGGCAGGTGCCCGTGGAGCTGACCATCTCCAACACCGTGGAGGACATGCGGCTCGGGCAGGTGATCCAGGCGATGGCCAAGGACGCCGGATTCCGGGTGAAGTTGCGGCCCACGGAGTTCACCACGCTCCTCGAACACGCCGACAGGGGCGATTTCGAGGCGGTCTCGGTCGGCTGGTCCGGCCGCCTCGACCCGGCGGGCAACATCGACGCCTTCGCGCAGACGCTCGGCTCGGAGAACCGCTCGGGCATCTCCGACGAGCACATCGACTCCCTCATCGAGGAGGGACGCCGCACCGCGGACCCGGAAGAGCGCCGGGGCATCTACCGCGACGTCACTCGCGCCATCAACGACCAGCACGCGCTCATCTACCTCTACCGGCAGCGCAATTACGTCGTGGCCACGAAGGACGTGGCGGGCCTGCGTGTCTTCGGCGACGGCCTGATACGCGTCGAGAACGCCGGCTATGTACGCGGCGCGAACGCGGAGGCGAGGAGCCGATGACCCGGTATGTGCTGCGCAGGCTGGGCCAGTCGGCACTGACCCTGGTCCTCGTCAGCATCGTCGTCTTCCTCGGCGTGCGCGCCATGCCCGGCGACACCGCACGCGCACTCGCCGGCGAGGAGACCACCCCGGAGGCGCTGGCCGCGATCCGCGCCCAGTACGGCCTCGACCAGAACATCGCGGTGCAGTACGGGCGTTACGTCGAGAACGCCGTCACCGGCGACCTCGGCACCTCGGCCCGCACCGGCCTGCCCGTCATCGACGGCATCTTCGAAGCGCTGCCCGTCACTCTCGAACTCGCCCTGCTGTCCCTGCTGCTGGCGATCGTCGTCGGCATCGGCGGGGGAGTGGTCGCGGCCGTGCGGCGCGGCAGGCCCGCAGAGTGGCTGGCCAACACCGTTGCCCTGCTTGGGCTTTCGGTTCCGAACTTCTGGCTGGGCATCGTCCTCATCCTGGGATTCGCCATCGCCGTACCGGTGTTCGCCGCTTCGGGCTTCGTGCCGTTCGGTACGGACCCACTGGAGAACCTGCGTCGCATGGTGCTGCCCGTCGTCGTTCTGGGCAGCGGGCTCGCCGCCGTCGTGATGCGGCAGACGAGAGCGGCGATGCTGGAGTCGCTGTCCGCCGACTATGTGCGCACCGCCCGCGCCAAGGGTCTGGCGCCGCACCAGGTCGTCGGCGGGCACGCGCTGCGCAACTCCCTCGTCACCGTGGTGACCGTGCTGGGACTCCAGCTTGGCCACCTCATCTCCGGCGCGGTCGTCACGGAGCAGATCTTCGTCCTGCCCGGATTCGGCAAGCTGATGATCGACGCGGTGTTCACGCGCGACTACGCGATGGTGCAGGGCGTCGTGCTCTTCACCGCCGCCGGTTACATCCTCGTCAACCTCGCCGTGGACCTCCTCTACTCGGTCATCGACCCCCGCATCAGGCTGGGAGGTGCACAGTGAGCGCGCTCACCGGAGCCGCCGGAGGCGCCGGGCAGGACGGGTCGCGCGCCCCGGTCGCGCAACCCCCGGCCCCAGCGGCGCGGCCGAAGAGTCTGCTGCGTCAACTGGGCCGCAACAAGCTCGCGTTCAGCGGCGGCGTCATCGCGGCGGTCTTCGTGCTCGTCGCGCTCGCCGCGCCGCTCATCGCCCCCTACGACCCGGCGCGCGCCGACTTCGGCTCCGCGCTGGCCGCACCGGGACTGGACCACTGGCTCGGCACCGACGACCTCGGCCGCGACCAGCTTTCCCGCGTGATCCACGGTGCCCGCGCCTCGATGCAGGTGGGTGTGCTGGCGGTGGCGCTGGCGTTTGTCGTGGGCGTGCCGCTCGGCCTGATCGCCGGATACTACGGGCGGTTCGCCGACTCCCTCGTCTCCCGCCTCACCGACACGCTGCTGGCTTTCCCGTTCCTGGTGCTGGCCGTCGGGCTCGCCGCCGTGCTGGGGCCCTCACTGCTGAACGCGACGATCGCCATCGGCATCTCGCTCGTCCCGCAGGTGATACGCGTGATGCGCGCCGAGACGCTGCGGCTGAAACACCTCGACTACATCGGGGCCGCGATCGCCTGCGGCGGCGGCGACGGAACCGTCCTTGCCCGGCACGTCCTGCCCAACGCCGCCTCGGCACTGCTCGTACAGGCCACCGTCGGGGTGCCCACCGCCATCATCGGGGAGGCACTGCTCAGCTTCCTCGGCCTCGGCGTGCAGCCGCCCGACCCCTCGCTCGGCGTGATGCTCTCCAGCGCGCAGCCCTACATCGCGGCGGCGCCGTGGATGGCGGTCTTCCCCGGGCTGGCCATCGTCGCCGCGACGCTGGCGTTCAACCTGTTCGGCGACGGGCTGCGCGACGTTCTCGACCCCAGGGGGGTGACCCGGTGAACGAACCGGTCCCAGCGGCCTCCACCGGCACCGAGCCCACCACCGCAGACAAGGGCCCGGTGCTGAGCGTCAGCGACCTCGCTGTCACCTTCCACGCCGAGGAGGGCGACGTGCACGCCGTCGACGGCGTCGGGTTCGACGTCCGGCCGGGCGAAGTGCTCGCCGTGGTGGGCGAGTCGGGCTGCGGCAAGTCCGTCACGTCCCTCGCCGTGATGGGCCTGCTGCCCGGAACGGCGGACGTCACCGGCTCCGTGACGCTCCGCGGACGCGAACTCGTGGGTGCCGAGGAGAAGTTGCTGCGCGGTGTACGCGGGACCCAGCTGTCCATGATCTTCCAGGAGCCGATGACGTCCCTCAACCCGGTGCTGAGCGTGGGACGCCAGATCGGCGAGGTGCTCCGCCGCCACCAGGGCCTCGACAGGCAGGCGGCGAAGCGGCGCGCCCTCGAACTGCTGGAGCTGGTGGGCATTCCCGCGCCGGAGCGGCGCATCAACGAGTACCCGCATCAGCTCTCCGGCGGCATGCGCCAGCGCGTCATGATCGCCGTCGCCGTCGCCTGCGACCCGGCGGTGCTCATCGCGGACGAGCCCACCACGGCGCTGGACGTGACGGTCCAGGCGGGCATCCTCGACGTGCTGACCTCGCTGCGGGAACGGCTGGGCACCGCCGTCGTGCTGATCACCCACGACCTCGGCGTCGTCGCCCACACCGCCGACCGGGTGCTGGTGATGTACGCCGGGCGTGCCGTCGAACACGCAGGCGTCGACGACCTGTTCGCACAGCCCCGCCATCCCTACACCCGCGGCCTGCTCGACGCGGTGCCGCGCCCCGGCGCGACGGCGTCCGCCCCGGCGGGCGAGCGGGCGCGGCTGCGCGAGATCCCCGGCATCGTCCCCGGACTCGCCGTCCAGCCGGACGAGTGCACCTTCGCGCCGCGCTGCCCGCGTGCCGACGAGGTGTGCACCGCGTCGCGGCCCGTGCTGACCGTCCCCGAGGAGACGGACGGCGACCGCGTCGGCCGCGGGCACGCGGTGGCCTGCCGGCACCCGCTGACCGGCACCGGCGAATTCGCCGGCCACGCAGGGGAGGGAGCACCGTGAACGAGCCCGCAGAGGGGACCACCGGCGCGGCGGCGGACGCCCCCGCCCTCGAAGTGGACGGTCTGGTACGGCACTTCACCGCTCCAGGGCGAAAGGGCACGGTACGCGCCGTCGACGGGGTGTCCCTGACCGTGGGACGCGGCGAAGTCGTGGGCCTCGTCGGTGAGTCCGGCTCCGGCAAGTCGACGGTCGGACGATGTGTCGTCCGGCTCGACACCCCCACCGCCGGCACCGTCCGCATCGGCGGCACCGACATCACGCGCCTGTCACCCCGCAGACTGCGCCCGCTGCGCAAGGACTTCAACATCGTCTACCAGGACCCCTCGGCGTCGCTGGACCCGCGGATGCGCGTCTCCCGCATCGTCGGCGAACCGCTCGTGCTGCACCGGATGGCGAGCGGTGCTGAATTGCGTGAGCGTGTGGCGGGGCTGCTGGGCCAGGTCGGGCTGCCGCCCGGGACGGCCGATCGCCGCCCGCACGAACTGTCCGGCGGGCAGCGGCAGCGTGTCTCCATCGCCCGTGCGCTCGCCGTGGACCCGATGCTGCTCGTCGCGGACGAGCCGACCTCGGCCCTCGACGTCTCCGTGCAGGCGTCCGTGCTCAACCTGCTCGCGGACCTTCAGCGCGACCGCGGCTTCGGCTGCCTGTTCATCACGCACGACCTGGCCGCCGTGGAGTTCCTCGCCGACCGCATCGCCGTGATGTACCTCGGCGAGATCATCGAAGTGGCGCCCGCCGCCGACCTCTTCGCCGAGCCGAAGCATCCGTACACGCAGGCGCTGCTCTCCGCCCTGCCCGTACCGGACCCGCCCCTCCAGCGCGCACGGCAGCGGATCGTGCTGCAGGGCGATCCGACCGGCCCGGTCTTCCCCCGGGCCGCCGGCACGGCGCAGACTGTGGACCACTGCCGCTTCCACACCCGCTGTCCCCTCGCCGTCGAACAGTGCCGCACGCAGGCACCCGAACACCGCACGCTGCCCGGACCGGACGGCGGCCGCACGGTCGCCTGCCACCTCGTGAAGGACGACGGCACCGCGCCGGACGCGGCCTCGCCGGCACACGCCCGCGCCTGAACGAGACGGCGGAGGCGCCGCAACAACACAAGACCCGGCAAGAGGACCGGCAGACACCGGACGGCACACCGGACGGCACCGAACAGAAACCAGCACCGGACACCACCGAGGCAGAAACCCAGGGCCGGACAGCAAGCCCACCCCGATCGACGAAGCAGCCCACGAAGCAGGGAGCCGCACCACCCGTGTTCACGACCCGCCCCACTCTCCAAGGCACCTTCGGCATGGCCTCCTCCACCCACTGGCTCGCCTCGCAGACGGCGATGGCCGTTCTGGAGGACGGCGGCAACGCCTACGACGCCGCCGTCGCCGCGGGTTTCGTGCTGCAGGTGGTCGAACCGCACCTGAACGGGCCCGCCGGCGAGGTGCCCGTCCTCGTCGCCCCCGCCGACGGCCCCGTGCAGGTCCTGTGCGGCCAGGGCGTCGCACCCCGCGGGGCGACCGTGGAGCACTACACCTCGCTCGGCCTGGAACTCGTCCCCGGCACCGGGCCCCTGGCCGCCGCCGTTCCGGGCGCCTTCGACGCCTGGATGACGCTGCTGCGCGACCACGGCACCCAGTCCCTGGAGCGGGTCCTCGGCTACGCCATCGGCTACGCCGAACGCGGCCATCCCGCCGTCGAACGCGTCGGCGAGACGGTGGAGACCGTGCGGGAGCTGTTCGAGACGGAATGGACCGCCTCGGCGGCCCTCTATCTCCCGGACGGGCGCCCGCCGGCCCCCGGCGCGCTGCTGAAGAACCCGGCGCTGGCCGCGACCTGGCAGCGGCTGCTGTCGGAGGCCGCGGCGGCCGGACCGGGCCGCGAACAGGTCATCGAAGCCGCGCGCCGGACATGGCGCGAGGGCTTCGTCGCCGACGCCCTCCTCGCCGCCTCCGCCCGCCCCACCATGGACACCTCGGGAGAGCGCCACGCCGGCACCCTCACCGGCGACGACCTCGCCGGCTGGGAGGCCACGTACGAGGACCCGGTCACCTACGACTGGAACGGCTGGACGGTCTGCAAGGCCGGCCCGTGGTCCCAGGGCCCGGCCCTGCTCCAGCAGCTCGCCCTGCTGCCGGAGGAAATCTCCGCCGCCGACGCGCACTTCGGCGACGCACCGGACGGCTCCGCCGCGGCGGGCGGGGCCTTCGTCCACCGCCTGGTCGAGGGCACCAAGCTCGCCATGGCCGACCGCGAGGCGTGGTACGGGGACGCCGACGGCGCCGCCGCCGTCCCCGTCGAAGCGCTGCTCTCCGAGGAGTACAACGCCGAGCGGCGCGCCCTCATCGGCGAGGAGGCCTCGCGCGAACTGCGTCCGGGAAGCCCCGGCGGCCGCGAACCCCGCCTCGCCGCGCACGCCACCGCGGTGGCCGCCGGAGAGACGACCGGCTTCGACCCTCTTGCCGCGGCCGCAGGCGCGGGGGAGCCCACCGTCGCCCGTGACGGCGCGACCCGCGGCGACACCTGCCACATCGACGTCGTCGACCGCTGGGGCAACATGGTCAGCGCCACCCCCAGCGGCGGCTGGCTCCACTCCAACCCCGTCGTCCCCGAACTCGGCTTCCCCCTCGGCACACGCCTCCAGATGACCTGGCTGGAGCCCGGCCTGCCCAACTCGCTGACGCCCGGCCGCCGTCCCCGCACCACCCTCACCCCGTCGCTGGCGCTGCGCGACGGCCGGCCGGTGCTCGCGTTCGGCACGCCCGGCGGCGACCAGCAGGACCAGTGGCAGCTCCACTTCCTCCTCGCCGCCGCGCTGCGCCCCCGCGTACGCGGCGGTCTCGACCTCCAGGGCGCGATCGACGCCCCCAACTGGCACACCGACAGCTTCCCCGGCTCCTTCTATCCGCGTGCCATGCGCCCCGGCAGCGTCACCGTCGAGGCCCGCACGCCGCAGGCCGTCATCGACGGGCTGCGGCGGCGCGGCCATGACGTCGAGGTCGGCCCGCCCTGGTCGGAGGGGCGGCTGTGCGCCGTCGCGCGTGACCCGGAGACAGGCGTGCTCAGCGCCGGCGCC
Organism: Streptomyces sp. WMMB 322; assembly: GCF_900090145.1. Lineage (GTDB taxonomy): Bacteria > Actinomycetota > Actinomycetes > Streptomycetales > Streptomycetaceae > Streptomyces. The sequence continues at coordinate 66,409 of NZ_FMHI01000011.1, read as the reverse complement.
AACCCGCGCGGCATGCAGGGCTACGCGGTGGGCCGTTGACGCGGGCGGAGGTCCGGGAGGCAGGGGGAGGGCGCACCGCTCGTGCATCGTGCTTTGATGGGCGCATGATCGACGATGAGCTGGTCGCTGCGGTCGAAGGCGCCGTGCGCAGGACCGTCGCGGAGGAGGTGACGCCTCGCTGGCGTCAGCTCTCCGACGACGAAGTGGTGCAGAAGAGCGGCCCCCACGACCTCGTGACCGTCGCCGACCAGCGGGCGGAGGAGCAGCTGTCCAGGGAGCTGGTGCGCCTGCTGCCCGGCTCCGTCGTCGTCGGTGAGGAGGCGGTGCACGCCAAGCCCGCCACCTACGAGGCGCTGCACGGCGACGCACCCGTGTGGATCGTCGACCCCATCGACGGCACACGGCAGTTCGTCCGCGGACACGAGGGCTTCTGCACGCTGGTGGCCCTCGCCCGCTACGGCGAGATCCTCGCCTCCTGGACCTACGCCCCCGTTCCCGGCGAGATGGCCATCGCACGGCACCGCGGCGGCGCGCTCCTCAACGGGGAGGTGCTGTGCGCCGGTTCCCCCGGGGAGGAGAAGGTCCTCGAAGTGGCCACCTCCCACCCGGACTTCACCACCGACGAGCAGAAGCGCTCGCTGCTCGGACTGCGCACCGAGGGGGTGGCACCCCGCCCCTGCGGCTCCGCCGGACTGGAGTATCTGTCCGTGGCGCGCGGCCGCGTCGACGCCGTCGCCTTCAGCTGGGAGGCCGCCTGGGACCACGCCGCGGGGCTGCTCCTGGTGGCCGAGGCGGGCGGCGAGAGCCGCACCGTCGCGGGCGAGCCCTTCCGCCTCGCCGGGGGCAACGCGCTGCCGTTCACCGCGGCGCGGGACGCCGGAACGGCCCGGCGTATGGTGGGGCTGCTGCGCGCCGGACGCTGACCGGTGCGGCGCGCGACCTCACAGGCGAGGGGAGAGCCGACAGTGCCATCGATCCGTGACGCGGTCGTCGTCGGAGCAGGACCCAACGGGCTGACCGCGGCGGTCGAACTGGCCCGCCGCGGCTTCTCCGTCGAACTGTTCGAGGCGAAGGAGACCGTGGGCGGCGGAGCCCGCACGGAGGAGCTGACGCTGCCGGGGTTCCGGCACGATCCGTGCTCCGCGGTCCATCCCACGGCGGCGGTCTCCCCGGCCTTCAACAACATGCCGCTGGAGAAGTACGGACTGGAGTGGCTGCACCCCGAACTGTGCATGGCCAACCCCTTTCCTGACGGCACGGCAGCCGTCCTCTCCCGCTCCGTGAGCGAGACGGCCCTCTCGCTCGGCCCGCGCGACGCGGGCACCTACCGGCGCATGGTCGAGCCGTTCCTCGCGAAGTGGGAGACGCTCGCCGCCGACTTCCTCGGCATGGGCTCCTGGTTCAACGGCCGCTTCCCCTACGCTCCGCTGCTGCTCGCCCGGTTCGGTCTGACGGCGCTGCAACCGGTGAACCTGCTCAACCTCCGCTTCCGCGACGAGAAGGCCCGCGCGCTGACGGCCGGCCTCGGCGGCCACGTCATCGCGCCGCTGTCCACCCCCGCCATGAGCGGAGCGGCCCTCACCTTCGCCCTCGCCGCGCACAAGGCCGGCTGGCCGCTGCCGCGCGGCGGCTCACAGGCCATCTCGGACGCACTCGCCGCGTATCTGCGGGCCAACGGCGGGCAGATCCACACCGGCACCGAGGTCAAGCGTCTCGATGAACTGCCCCCGGCCCGCGCCTACGTCTTCGACACCTCACCCCGCGCGCTCGCGCGCATCGCCGGGCTCGGCAACGCCTACGAGGGCTTCCGCTACGGCGCCGGCGTCTTCAAGATCGACTATGCGCTGGACGGGCCGGTGCCGTGGACGTCCGACGCGGCACGCCGCGCGGGCACCGTCCACGTCGGCCCGACGGCGGGAGCCATCGGAACGGCCCTCAAGGCGGCCGTCTCCGGGCAGGTTCCGGAGCGGCCCTTCCTGATCACGGCCCAGCCGAGCCTCGTCGACGAGACCCGCGCGCCGGCGGGCAAGCACGTCTTCTGGGCGTACGGACACGTCCCGAAGGGCTGGGAAGGCGACGCCACCGAGCACGTCGAGGCCCAACTGGAGCGTTTCGCACCGGGGTTCCGCGACCTCGTGCTGGCGCGTGCCACGGCCGGACCGCCCCAACTGGCCGCCCGCAACGCCAATTACGTCGGCGGCGACTTCTGCGCCGGAGCTGCCGACGGGCTCCAGCTTCTGATCCGTCCGAAGCTGACGGCCCTTCCCTACAGCACCGCTCACCCCGCGGTCTTCCTGTGCTCCTCGTCGACACCGCCCGGGCCGGGCGTGCACGGAATGTCCGGACACCATGCCGCCCGTGCGGTCTGGCGGGAGCTGCGACGGCGCGCCTGAGGCGCCGACGGGCCGGTCGGTCCCGGCGTTTCGTCCGCCCGGATCTCCGGGAGGAGGTTCCGCTACCTCCGGCACGGGAACGTGGCAGGCAGCCGTCGTATAGCCCATGGTGGCCGGGGCCTCGCGGCGGATAGGGTCGCATCGGCGCGACTGCCTGTTCGAACGTAAACAGACCCAGGGGCAGAACCATGACGACGACGGCGCGCGTACTGATCGCCGCGGACAAGTTCAAGGGATCGCTGACGGCCGTGGAGGTCGCCGAGCGGATCACAGCAGGGATCAGGCGGGCGCGGCCCGACGCGAGTGTGGAATCGCTTCCCGTCGCCGACGGCGGCGACGGCACCGTGGCGGCAGCGGTCGCCGCCGGTTTCGAGCGCCACGAGGTGGAGGTCACCGGACCGCTCGGCGCGCCCGTCACCGCGGCCTTCGCGCTGCGCGAGGGAACCGCCGTGGTCGAGATGGCCGAGGCGTCCGGCCTCGAACTGATGCCGCCGGGCGTCTTCGCTCCCCTGACCGCCACCACACGCGGCACCGGTGAGCTGCTCCTCGCCGCCGTCGAGGCGGGCGCCCGCGCCGTCGTCCTCGGCGTGGGCGGGTCCGCGACGACGGACGGCGGCGCCGGCATGCTCGAGGCGCTCGGCGCCCGCTTCCTCGACGAGGACGGCGATCCCGTGCCGCACGGCGGCGGCCCGCTGGTGGAGATGGTCTCCGCCGACCTCTCCGGCCTCGACGAACGGCTCAAGGACATCCAGGTCGTACTCGCCAGCGACGTCGACAACCCGCTCACCGGCCCGAAGGGAGCGGCCGCGGTCTACGGCCCGCAGAAGGGCGCGGGCGAGGAGGACGTGCAGGTCCTCGACGCGGCGCTGACGCATTTCGTGCAGGTGATGGGCGACTCCGTCGGGCCGCGGGCGGCCGAGACCGCCGAGGCGCCCGGAGCGGGCGCGGCGGGCGGCATCGGCTACGGCGCGCTCGTCGGCCTGAACGCGACGTTCCGCCCCGGCATCGACGTGCTGCTGGAGGTGCTCGGCTTCGCCGGCGCACTCGAGCGCGCCGACGTGGTCATCACGGGGGAGGGCTCGCTGGACGAGCAGACCCTGCACGGCAAGGCGCCGGCGGGTGTCGCCGCCGCGTCCCGCAAGGCCGGCAGGCCCGTCCTCGCGGTGTGCGGACGCCTGGCGCTCGACGACAAGGCCCTCAAGAGCGCCGGCATCGAACGTGCCTACGCCCTGACCGACTTGGAGAGAGACGCGGCCCGCTGCATGTCGCAGGCAGGCCCGCTGCTGGAGCAGCTCGCCGAACACCTGGCGGCGGAGCGCCTCTGACGCCGGTCGCAGAACCGCTTCTGTCCCGGGGCGCGGCGCACCGGGACCGCCCGCACCACCCGGGCACGCCGCGCGGTCGCGCCCGTCCGTGCCTCGGACCCGTCAGCTTCGCTGCGCGCGCGGGCGGGCCGGGCATCGTCCTTGTCTCCCCCGCGCGGACCGGCCATGCTCGGCTGCGCCGAAATGTTAGTCTCTAACATCGGCGCGGGTGCAGTACGGGAGAGGGGCCGGGAGTCATGAGCAAGAGCGAGCGGACACGGGAGCGCCTGGCCGGGGCGGCCCTGACTCTCTTCGAGCGCCAGGGGTTCGAGCAGACGACCGTGGCCCAGATCGCCGCCGCCGCGGGCGTCACCGAGATGACGTTCTTCCGGCACTTCCCGGCCAAGCACGAGGTCCTCTTCGAAGATCCCTACGACGCCCTGGTCGCCGACGCCGTCGCTGCCCAGCCGGAAGATCTGGACCCCCTGCGCAGAGCGGTCCGCGGCCTGCGCCAGGCATGGTCGCGGGTACCGGAACCGGACGGCGACGTCGTACGCAGGCGGGTGCGGATCGTGGCGGGCACACCCGCCCTGCGGGGCGAGATGTGGCGCAACAACGGCGAGACGGAACGGCTGGTGGCAGAGCAGCTCATACGGGACGGAGCCCGGCCGCTGTCCGCCAAGGTGGCCGCCGCGGCCGTACTCGCCGCGGTGACTGCGGCGCTCCTCGAGTGGTCGGTGAGCGAGGACACCCCCCTCGGCGACGCGGTGCTCACCGCGCTGGAAACGGTGGAGGGCGGCCGGGATGAGTGAACTCCGCCTGCGGGCACGGAACTTGGAGCGTGCATTTCCGGGCGGCGCCGGCGTGCACGACATGGACCTCGACGTCGCCGCCGGACAGATCCACGCTCTGGTCGGACTCAACGGCTCCGGCAAGACGACGCTGATGCGCCTCCTGCTGGGGATGCTGCGGCCCGACTCCGGATCCGTACGCCTCAACGGGTGCGGCCTCGGCGAAGCGTCCGCAACGACGTGGGCCGGGGTCGGCCATCTCGTCGGCCACCCGCTCGCCTACCCCGAACTCGACGTCGCAGCCAACCTCACGATGGCAGCCCGGTTGCGAGGCGTCCCGCGACAGCGCATACCCGCCACAGTGACCCGTGCGCTGGCCGAACTCGGTCTCGAACAGTACGCCCGTGTGCGCACGCGGGTGCTCTCCAGCGGGAACCTGCAGCGCCTCGGGGTCGCCGGTGCGCTCCAGCACGACCCGGACCTGATCGTGCTCGACGAGCCCACAAGCGCCCTCGACCCGGCGGGAGTCGTCCTCGTGCGGGAGGCACTGCTGCGCAGAGCGGACGCCGGGGCCGGGGTGCTCGTCTCCAGCCACCACCTCGACGAGGTGGCGCGGACCGCGCAACGCATCACCGTCGTCAACCGCGGCCGCACGATCGGCACGCTGGACCCGGACGGCCTGGACATCGAACGGTCCTTCTTCGCGCTGGTCCATGCCGATGACGAGCGGAGCAAGGTATGAACAGGATGAACACCGCATTCGCGGCGGCGCTGACCGTCGAGGTGCGCAAGTTCGCCGCGTCCCGGGTCGTACGGACCGCGACGGTGCTGATCGTCGCGGGCATCGCGGTGCTGACGGGCTCGATGACCGTGGCCGCGGAGGCGGGCAACGAAAGAATCCTCGCGCAGCTGGGCGAGTTCGCCGACGCGCAGGGCTGGGACCGGCTGACCGGCGTGGCCGCCCAGATCACCGGTGCGGGCAGCCTGCTCGGGTTCGGGGTCGTGCTGGCGTGGGTGGTGGGGCGGGAGTTCGCCGAGGGCACGGTCAGCGGGCTGTTCGCGCTGCCGGTGTCGCGGGCCACCGTCATGGCGGCGAAGCTGACCGCGTTCGTCGCCTGGACGGCCGGTGTCGCGGTCGCGCTGGTGTCCGTCCTCGCCGTGACCGGCCTCGCCGCGGGCAACGGGACGCCGGACGGCGAAGCGCTCGCCGGGCTCGTGCGGCTGCTCGCGCTGGCAAGCTTCTCCGGGCTGCTCGCGGCTCCGGCGGCGTGGGCGGCGACGCTCGGCCGGGGCCTGCTCCCGGGGATCGCGACGTCCATCGGCACCGTCGTCGTCGCTCAGGTCATGGTCGTCTCGGGCACCGGCGCCTGGTTTCCCGTCGCCGCACCCTCGTTGTGGGCCATGCGGCCGGGGGACGTCTCCGCCGCCCAGCTGGCGCTCGTACTGCTGGTCCCGCTCCTGGCGGGACTGCTCGCCGTGCGGGCCTGGTCCCGCCTCCAGCTCGACCGCTGACCGCCACGGGAGCCGGCAGGAGCCTCCACACATGCCGCTGCCTCGCGGATCACGGCTTGTGACCTGCGGCAACGACCACGGCCACACAACGGAACCGGGCCCGGGCCGCAGTCTGCGACCCGGGCCCCGGAGATCCGAACGACGGTGCCTGACGCCGCCCCGCAGACGGGACTTCGAAACAGGCCCTAGCCCTGTGCGGCGGTCCTCGCCTCGCGGCGGTTGTCGCGGAAGGTGTGGACCCTGCGCGCCGTCGCGAAGAGCGGGATCACGGCGCCGAGCACGACCTGCAGCGCGCAGCCGGTCTGGAGCAGCAGCACACCGCCCGGGGCGTCGAACGCCCAGGCCGCCAGCAGCCCCATGCTCGCGACGATCCAGCCGAGCATCGCCACGGCCAGACGGCCGCGCGGCTTCGGGTACTCGACGCGGCTCACCATCAGCCAGGCGACGCCCATGATGGCCAGCAGCGTCGGCACGAACGGCAGCTCCAGCAGCACGATCGACACGACGGTCAGCGCCCCGAACGGGCCGGGCATGCCCTGGAACATGCCGTCGCGCATGGGCACGCACGAGAACCTGGCGAGCCGCAGCACCACCGCCAGCAGCACCACGACGGCGGCCACCACCGACACTTCCTGATTGGCGTCGTTGGCGACCATGCCCCATGTGGCGACGAAGTAGGCGGGGGCCAGGCCGAAGCTGATGAGGTCGGAGAGGTTGTCCAGCTCCGCGCCCATCGCGGAGCTGCGCAGCTTCCGCGCCACCAGTCCGTCGAACAGGTCGAAGACGGACGCCAGCAGCATCAGCATCACGGCGGTCGCGGCGCTGTGCCGGGCCATGCCGCCGTCCTCGCTGCCCGTCAGGTGCGGGATGAGCACGCCGGTGGTGGTGAAGTACACCGCCATGAAGCCGCAGGTGGCGTTGCCCAGCGTGAGGGTGTCGGCTATCGACAGCCGCGTCGAGAGCGGCATCTCGTCGTCGTCCTCTTGGGCCTCGGCGACCCAGGCGGCTGCCTGCGTATCCGGATCAATCACGGTCAAGGCGAGTCACCCCTGCTGTCGTGGCCTGTCCCACCTCGACACCGGCCTCGACCCCTTCGGGGAGGTAGACATCGACGCGGGAGCCGAAACGGATCAGCCCCACGCGGTCCCCCTGCTCGACCTTGCAGCCCTGCGGCACGTACGGGACGATCCGACGGGCCACGGCCCCGGCGATCTGGATCATCTCCACGTCGCCGATCTCGGTGTCGAAGTGCCAGACGACCCGCTCGTTGTTCTCGCTCTCCTTGTTGAACGCGGGGACGTAGCCGCCCGGGATGTGCTCCAGGGAGGCCACGGTGCCCGCGAGCGGAGCGCGGTTCACGTGGACGTTGAGCGGGCTCATGAAGATCGCGACGCGGGTGCGTCCGTCGGGCCACGGCATGATGCTCTGCACCACTCCGTCGGCCGGAGAGATGACGCGGCCCTCGGAGATCTCACGCTCCGGGTCGCGGAAGAACCAGAGCATGCCCGCGGCGAGAGCTGTCGCCGGCACCGCGAGCGCCGCCGCCTTCTTCGAGCGGCGGGCCCGGACGAGGCCGACGGCCGCGGTGGCCACGGTCGGCAGAAGCCACGGCGACGCTCCGCGCGCGATGCGGACTCGTCCGCGTGGTGCGGAGGATGGGCTGTGGGGCATGTATGACCTTCGTAGCGGAGGGAGCCGCGGCGGTGATTGGGGGACGGCGGCTTTACGGGATGGTATCGGTTACGGATGGCAACTGGCCAAGCCAGTGCGGCAGTCCGTGACCGTAATCCCGGTTCGGGATGTCGTCCCGGCCGGCGGGAAAACACCCCGAACGGGACATCACCCCTGGAAGCGGTACTCCTCCAACAGGCGGCGGCCTACGATCATTTTCTGGATCTCGGCGGTTCCTTCACCGATCAAGAGCATCGGCGCCTCGCGGTAGAGGCGCTCGATCTCGTATTCCTTGGAGAAACCGTACCCGCCGTGAATGCGAAACGCGTCCTCCACGACTTCCTTGCAGTACTCGGAGGCGAGGTATTTGGCCATCCCGGCCTCGAGATCGTTGCGCTGACCGGCGTCCTTCTTGCGTGCTGCGCCGACCATCAGCGCATGCGCGGCCTCCACCTTGGTGCCCATTTCGGCCAGCCTGAACTGGATCGCCTGGTGCTGGGCGATCGGCTTTCCGAAAGTGTGCCGTTGCTGTGCGTAGTCGATGCCCAGCTCGAAGGCGCGCCGGGCGACGCCGCAGCCGCGAGCGGCCACGTTGACGCGGCCGACTTCGACGCCGTCCATCATCTGGTAGAAACCGCGCCCGGTCGCACCGCCGAGCACCCGATCCGCGGGGACCCGCAGGTCCTGCATGATGAGTTCCGTGGTGTCGACGCCCTTGTAGCCCATCTTGTCGATCTTGCCGGGGATGGTGAGCCCGGGCCGCACCTCGCCGAAGCCCGGTTCCTTCTCCACCAGGAACGTCGTCATCGACTTGTGGGGGGCGGCGTCCTCGGGGTGTCCCTCGTCCGTGCGGCACAGCACCGCGACCAGCGTCGAGGAACCGCCGTTGGTCAGCCACATCTTCTGGCCGTTGAGGACGAAGTCCCCGTCGTCGCCGTCGCGGACGCCCTTGGACGAGATGGCCGAAACGTCCGAGCCCAGGCCCGGTTCCGACATGGAGAAGGCGCCGCGCACCTCGCCCGTGGCCATCTTCGGCAGGAAGTGGTCCTTCTGCTCCTGGGTGCCGTGCTGCTTGAGCATGTACGCCACGATGAAGTGTGTGTTGATGATGCCGGAGACGCTCATCCAGCCGCGCGCGATCTCCTCCACGCACAGCGCGTAAGTGAGCAGGGACTCGCCGAGGCCGCCGTACTCCTCGGGGATCATCAGGCCGAACAGGCCGAGTTCCTTGAGGCCCTCGACTATCTCGGTCGGGTACTCGTCGCGGTGCTCCAGCTCCGTCGCCACCGGGAGGATCTCTTTGTCGACGAAGCTGCGGACCGTGGAGAGGATCTCCTGCTGGATCTCCGTGAGACCTTCAGTCTGTGCGAGCCGTCCCATCTCACTTCCCTCCCTTCGCTGTTTCCTTACCGGGGGCGGACTTGCCGGGGGCGGACTCGCGCAGCTCGGGGCGTCCCGGCTGCTCCCCTCCGCGCTCCTTGATGTATGCCTCCGTGGGCACCATCACCTTCCGGCGGAAGACGCAGACGAGCGTGCCGTCCTGGTTGTAGCCCTTCGTCTCGACGTGCACGATCCCGCGGTCGCTCTTCGACCTGGAAGGGATCTTGTCGAGGACGGTGGTCTCGCCGTAGATCGTGTCGCCGTGGAAGGTCGGAGCCACGTGCTTGAGCGACTCGATCTCCAGGTTGGCGATGGCCTTCCCGGAGACGTCCGGCACGGACATGCCCAGCAGCAGCGAGTAGATGTAGTTGCCCACCACCACGTTCCTGCCGAAGTCGGTCGTGCTCTCGGCGTAGTTGGTGTCCATGTGGAGCGGGTGGTGGTTCATCGTGAGCAGACAGAACAGGTGGTCGTCGTACTCGGTGACGGTCTTGCCGGGCCAGTGCTTGTAGACGTCCCCGACGGCGAACTCTTCGTATGTGCGGCCGAACTGCATCCTGATCAGGCCTCCGGAGCTTCGAAGGACGTCGTGCGGGACATCCCGGCGGCACGGCCCTTGCCCGCGACGACCAGGGCCATCTTGCGGCTCGCCTCGTCGATCATCTCGTCGCCGAGCATCGCCGAGCCCTTCTTGCCGCCCTTCTCGGAGGTGAAGTACTCGTACGCGTCGAGGATCATCTCCGCGTGGTCGTAGTCCTCCTGGGAGGGGGAGAAGACCTCGTTCGCGGCGTCGACCTGCCCGGGGTGCAGCACCCACTTGCCGTCGTAGCCGAGCGCGGCGGCACGCTGGGCCACCGTGCGGAAGCCGTCCACGTCCTTGATCTGCAGGTACGGGCCGTCGATCGCCTGGAGGTCGTGCATGCGGGCGGCCATGAGGATGCGCATCAGGATGTAGTGGTAGGCGTCCGCGTCGTAGCCGGGCGGCTGCTCGCCGACGACGAGCGACTTCATGTTGATGGACGCCATGAAGTCGGCCGGCCCGAAGACGATCGTCTCCATGCGGGGCGAGGACGCGGCGATCTCGTCGACGTTCACCAGGCCCTTGGCGTTCTCGATCTGGGCCTCGATGCCGATGCGGCCGACCTCGAAGCCCATCGTCGTCTCGATCTGCGTCAGCAGCATGTCCAGGGCCTGGACCTGCTGGGCGTCCTGGACCTTCGGCAGCATGATGCAGTCGAGGTTCTGCCCGGCGCCCTCCACGACGGTGATCACGTCGCGGTAGGTCCAGTGCGTCGTCCAGTCGTTGACGCGCACGACGCGGGTCTTGCCGCTCCAGTCGCCCTCGTTGAGGAATTTGACGATGGTGTGCCGGGCGTCCGGCTTGGCCAGCGGCGCACAGGCGTCCTCCAGGTCGAGGAAGACCTGGTCGGCGGGGAGGCCCTGCGCCTTCTCCAGGAAGCGCGGGTTGCTTCCGGGCACGGCCATGCAGGAGCGCCGCGGGCGCAGCGTGCGGGATGCCTGGCCGGTGTCCGGCGACGGGGCTGTCATGCGGGGACCTCCAGGGGGTCGAGCTTGTTCGCTGTGCGGATTTCGTTGACGATACGGCCGATGATCTCGGTGATGCCGAAGTCCTTCGGAGTGAAGACGGCGGCGACTCCGGCCTCGCGCAGCGCCGCGGCGTCCGCCGAGGGAATGATGCCGCCGACGATCACCGGGACGTCGTCCGCGCCCGACCGGCGCAGCCTCTCCAGCACGTCCGGTACGAGCTCCGCGTGCGAGCCGGAGAGGATGGACAGGCCGACGCAGTGCACGTCCTCGGCGACCGCGGCCGAGGCGATCTGCTCCGGTGTGAGCCGGATGCCCTGGTAGATCACTTCGAAGCCCGCGTCGCGGGCCCGTACGGCGATCTGTTCGGCTCCGTTGCTGTGCCCGTCCAGGCCGGGCTTGCCCACGAGCAGCCGGAGCTTGCCCACGCCCAGTTCCCCGGCCGTCAGCTCCACGCGGCGCCGCACGTCGGCCAGCGCGGAACCCTCCTCGGCGGGCACCGCGACGGGGGCGCTGCTGACGCCGGTCGGCGCGCGGAACTCGCCGAAGACCTCACGCAGGGCCCCGGCCCACTCGCCGGTGGTCACGCCCGCGCGGGCGCACTCCAGCGTCGCCTCCATGAGGTTGGCGTCGGTGGCGGCGGTGTCCTTGAGCCGCCGGAGCGCGCGGGACGCGCCGGCGTCCGGCGACTCGTCGCGGTCGGCACGCCAGCGCCGGACGGCCTCCGCCACCTGGGCCTCGGTCGCCGGATCGACGGTGTGGATGGCCGTCTCCAAGTCCGCCGTCAGCGGGTTCGGTTCCGTCGACTCGTAGCAGTTGACGCCGACGATCTTCTCCTCGCCGGACTCGATGCGGCCGCGGCGCTCGGCGTGCGAGGAGACCAACTGCGACTTCAGATAGCCCGATTCGACGGCTGCCATCGCCCCGCCGAGCTTCTCGATGTGCTCGATCTCGGCGAAGGAGGCGTCCACGAGCTCGTTCACCTTCGCCTCGATCACGTGCGATCCGGCGAAGATGTCGTCGTACTCCAGCAGGTCGCTCTCCATCGCGAGGACCTGCTGGATGCGCAGCGACCACTGCTGGTCCCAGGGCCGCGGCAGGCCCAGGGCCTCGTTCCAGGCGGGCAGCTGGACGGCGCGGGCGCGCGCGTCCTTGGAGAGGGTGACAGCCAGCATCTCCAGCACGATGCGCTGGATGTTGTTCTCCGGCTGCGCCTCGGTCAGCCCGAGGGAGTTGACCTGGACGCCGTAGCGGAAACGGCGCTGCTTGGCGTTCTCGATCCCGTACCGCTCGCGCGTGATGCGGTCCCAGATGCGGGTGAAGGCCCGCATCTTGCACATCTCCTCGACGAAGCGGACGCCTGCGTTGACGAAGAAGGAGATCCGGGCCACGACGTCGCCCATCCGCTCCTGCGGCACCTGCCCGGAGTCGCGCACGGCGTCGAGTACGGCGATGGCCGTGCTCATCGCGTACGCGATCTCCTGGACCGGTGTGGCACCGGCCTCCTGGAGGTGGTAGCTGCAGATGTTGATCGGATTCCACTTGGGGATGTTGGCGACGGTGTAGGCGATCATGTCCGTCGTCAGACGCAGCGAGGGCCCCGGCGGGAAGACGTGCGTGCCCCGCGAGAGGTACTCCTTGACGATGTCGTTCTGCGTCGTCCCCTGGAGCTTGGAGATGTCGGCGCCGTGCTCCTCCGCGACGACCTGGTACAGCGCCAGCAGCCACATGGCGGTGGCGTTGATCGTCATCGACGTGTTCATCTGCTCGAGGGGGATCCCCTCGAACAGCCGCCGCATGTCGGCCACATGGGAGACCGGAACCCCGACGCGGCCGACCTCGCCACGCGCGAGGACGTGGTCGGGGTCGTAGCCGGTCTGCGTCGGCAGGTCGAAGGCGACCGAGAGTCCGGTCTGGCCCTTGTCGAGGTTTCGCCGGTACAGCTCGTTGGATGCCTCGGCCGTGGAGTGACCCGCGTACGTGCGCATCAGCCACGGCCGGTCCTTGGCTCGCTCAGGCATGCTTGCCGGTCCGCTGGCCTTCGGTGTCCCTGCTGTGCTTGCCGGTCCGCTCACCTTCGGTGTCGCGGAACAGGTTGATCGCGTCCAGGTGCTTGGCGCGCTTCTCCGTGTCGCGGACGCCCATGCCCTCCTCGGGAGCCAGCGCGAGGACGCCGACCTTGCCCTGGTGGACGTTGCGGTGCACGTCGTGGGCGGCCTGGCCGGTCTCCTCCAGGTTGTAGGTCCGCGAGAGCGTCGGGTGGATCTTGCCCTTGGAGATGAGGCGGTTGGCCTCCCACGCCTCGCGGTAGTTGGCGAAGTGCGAGCCGACGATGCGCTTGAGCGACATCCACAGGTAGCGGTTGTCGTAGGTGTGCTCGTAGCCCGAGGTGGAGGCGCAGGTGACGATGGTGCCGCCCTTGCGGGTGACGTACACGCTCGCCCCGAAGGTCTCCCGCCCGGGGTGCTCGAAGACGATGTCGACGTCCTCGCCGCCGGTCAGCTCGCGGATACGCTTGCCGAAGCGCTTCCACTCCTTCGGGTCCTGGCTGTGCTCGTCCTTCCAGAACTTGTAGCCCTCGGCGTTGCGGTCGATGATCGCCTCGGCGCCCATGCGCCGGCAGATCTGCGCCTTCTGCTCGCTGGAGACGACACAGATCGGGTTGGCGCCGCCGGCCAGCGCGAACTGCGTGGCGTACGAGCCGAGTCCGCCGCTGGCGCCCCAGATGAGGACGTTGTCGCCCTGCTTCATCGCCGCGCCGTTGCGGGAGACCAGCTGCCGGTAGGCGGTGGAGTTGACCAGACCGGGAGCGGCGGCCTCCTCCCAGCTGAGGTGGTCCGGCTTCGGCATCAGCTGGTTCGACTTGACCAGCGCGATCTCGGCGAGCCCGCCGAAGTTGGTCTCGAAGCCCCAGATGCGCTGCTCCGGGTCGAGCATCGTGTCGTCGTGCCCGTCGGCCGCCTCCAGTTCCACCGACAGGCAGTGCGCGACGACTTCGTCGCCCGGCTGCCAGGCGTTGACGCCCGCGCCGGTGCGCAGCACGACGCCGGCGAGGTCGGAGCCGATGATGTGGTACGGGAGGTCGTGCCGCTTGGCCAGCGGTGAGAGGCGTCCGTAGCGCTCCAGGAACGCGAAGGTGGACACCGGCTCGAAGAGCGAGGTCCACACGGAGTTGTAGTTGACGGAGGAGGCCATCACGGCCACCAGCGCCTCACCCGGCCCCAGTTCGGGCACGGGCACCTCGTCCAGGTGGAGGGACTTGCGGGGGTCCTTCTCCCGGGAGGGGAGACCGTCGAACATTCCGGCCTCGTCCCGGTGGACGGTCACCGCCCGGTAGGACTCCGGGAGGGGAAGGTTCGCGAAGTCTTCGGCGGTCGTGTCGGACGCGAGGATCGCGTCGAGGATCTTGTTCACGGTAATGCCTCCGGCGAAGCGCTGTTGAGGGAGACGCTTTGAGGGTCGTCGGGTGTGAGGCAGAGCCGTCGGTTCGGCGGGTGATGCTGTTTGGCGGCGCTGGTGAGCGCGGATTGCCTGTGACGCAGGCGTCCGGGCACGTACGGGTGTGGTGCCGTCGGGACAGCACCCGGACATGCATCAAGGTATGACACCCGGTGCCAGCGCACAAGACACTGCGTGCCAATAATTTCTCTCACTTGATGTGAGGGCGCGCACGCATGAGCGCTCCGGTGTGGAGCCGGCTCTCCGCTGTGGAGCCGGCGCCGGAGGCTGCCGTCTGTGTCTGTGTCTGTGCCTGTGCCGGGCGAGGGGGCGGTCCGCGTGCCGCGCTGCGGGTCGAGCCGACCCGCAGCGCAGGTGCCGGCCCGCTACGGCCCCGTCCGCGACGGCGGCCCACGCCGCGTACGGCGTACGACGTGCGGCGTGCGGCCCCGCGGGCGCTCCACGCGGTCGCCTACGACCGCGGCCGCTGCGCCCCCGTCTCCTGCAGGTCGCGGTGGGAGATCTTGCCGCTGGCCGTGAGCGGCAGCGCGTCGAGGAAGTGGATGCGGCTGGGCAGCTTGTACGCGGCGATCCGCTTCTTCAGGAACGTCATCAGCCCCTCGGCCGTGAGCCCGCTCCCTTGCCGAGGGACCACGAAGGCCACCGGTACCTGGCCCTGCTCGGAGTCCGGCGCTGCGACGACCGCCGAGTCGGCAACCTCCGGATGCTCGTCGATCGCCGACTCGACCTCGCCGGGGGTGATCTTGGAGGTGCGGCGCACGATCAAGTCCTTGATGCGGCCACGGAACCACCAGAGCCCGTCTGCGTCCTGCGAGCCCATGTCGCCGGTCCGCAGCCATCCGTCCGACCGCGACAGCCGGGTGAGCTCCTTGTCGTCCCAGTAGTGACTCATCACCATCGGCCCCCGCACCAGCAGTTCACCGGTCTTCTCGTCCGTGCGCAGCTGCGTGCCGTCCACGGGCGTGCCGATGCAGTTGTCGCCGTGGGACCCCGGGTCGCGCTCGACGGTGAGCCAGATCGCCTCGGTCAGGCCGTAGCCCACGCCGATGGGGAGCCCGGTCAGCGCTCTGAAGTCGCGCTGCAGTGCGCCGGGCACGGTGTCGCCGCCGGTGTAGACGCCGCGCAGCGAGGAGAACCATGCGTGCTCCGCCCGCGGCTCGCGGGCGAGCCGGGCCAGGACGTCGACGTGGGTGCAGATCAGGGTGGGCCGGTGGGCGAGCAGCCCCGAGGTGTAGCTCTGCAGGTCGAAGCCGTCGTACAGCACGGCCTTTCCGCCGGCCAGCAGGGTGCTCAGCGTCTCGATGAACCCGCTGACGTGCACCAGCGGATCGCACACCTGCACCACGTCGTCGGCGCGGATGCCGCCCATCGCCTCACAGGTGCTGGTGAGCATGGCCAGGGCGGAGCCGTGGCTGTGCACGACCCCCTTGGGCTCTCCGGACGAGCCCGAAGTGAAGAACAGTGCGGCCGGGCGGTCCGGGGCGGGCGGCGGCGGATCGCTGCCGGGCCCGGAGGTCAGCAGGGGGGCGAACGGCTCGAAGCGCCCGCTGCGCCCGGCGACCAGGATCCGGACGCCTGCCAGGACTGCCGGGTCGACACCGGCGAGCCGGTCCGTCCGGCTCTCGTCGAGGATCAGCCAGCGCGGGCGTGCGCGCCGGAGCGCCCGCTCCAGCTCGGGCGGTGCGTAGCGCGTGTTGACCGGCGTGGCGACGGCCCCCGAACGGAAGCAGGCCAGGTACACAAGGGCGGCCTCGGGGCAGGTCGGCAGCATGAACGCCACCCGCTCGCCCGCCAGTTGGTCCATCTCCGCTGCCAGGGCTCCGGCCGCGGCGGCCACGTCGCCGTACGTCCAGTGCCGTCCCTCGTGCACCAGGGCGACCGGCTCGGGCGGGTGACCTGCGAGCAGGCGGCTGAGCTGCGGCGAAGCGTTCTCGGCAGGCATGGCGTCCTCCTGGTCCGCTCGGTCCTGTCCCTGTGCTTTCCGACTTCCCGAGGTCAGCCGGATATGCCCGGAAAGTTCGTGGTATCCGCCCTCCGAGAGGGCGCGGGCGACCTCCGTCCGTGCGAAGGCTCGGCCGAACAGGCCGTGGTCCGCCCGTTGCTTTTGGTTTCCCGGCCGCCCGGGGACCTCTGGATCCGTTCGTTGAGTTCGGGTACCGCGCCACGACGGCGCACGAGTCGAAGCCGAGGAGACCCATGGGTTGGACACGGACACGTCGCGCGGCCTGCTCGGCCGCTCTCGCCACAGTGATCACCGTCTCGGTGACGGCCCTCTCGCCGGCCGGCGCCGAGAAGAGGGCCGCACCGGCGCCGTCCTCCGTCGCCGCCGCGGCCGAGCAGCCCGGCGGGTCGAAGACTCCGCAGCCGCCTCAGCTCCCGCGGAACTTCCGCGCCAAGGGCAAGTGGATCGTCCGTGACCTGGGCATCACGGTCCCCTTCACCTGGGAGGGGAAGAACGGCGACAGCCAGATGACCGCCGGAGGCCCGCAGTACCCGATCTGGTTCACGAACCTGATCTACCGCAACACGCTCTACACGATCACCTTCAAGTGGCCGGGCCTGAACGTGCATCCGTGCTCGCAGATCCCCGGCTTCAACCTGCGGACGCTGAACCGGTTCCTCGCCGGTTCACGGTTCGTCGGACGGGAGACCCTCCGGCTGAACAAGCCCCGGCACGTGAATCACTGGAGAGTCGGAGTGGTCCTGCCGGAGCGGCCTCCGGGGCTGGAGTTGCGGTTCCCGATCGCGCTCGCCGACGTCTATGTCGACGAGCGCAACAGAGGGACGTTCTGGCAGTTGCTGCAGTTCGGTCTCCAGAATCTCTACGACCCCGAACTGGACGAAT
The DNA here is from genome assembly GCF_900090145.1 of Streptomyces sp. WMMB 322. Lineage (GTDB taxonomy): Bacteria > Actinomycetota > Actinomycetes > Streptomycetales > Streptomycetaceae > Streptomyces. Next base: position 49,509 of record NZ_FMHI01000011.1, on the reverse strand, counting down.
GGGCGAAGCTGGACAGCTTCGTGCACAAGCCCGGGAAGGTGAAGCTCCCCGCGGAGTGCGCCGCTCCCGGCACGCAGGCTTCGTCCTCGAAGCGCTCCTGACGCAGGGCGCACAGCCCGGCGGGCCCGCGGTGGCGGCTGCGTCCCGCGGGCCCGTGCCGTTCGGGCCCTGCCACGCTCTGCCACGCGCTGCCACCTCGGTCACACCCGCCGGAACTCCGCCCGCCACCGCAGAACGTGCGGGTCGCCCGGGTGGGGCACCTGCTCGACCTCCGCTGTCCGCATGCCGCGGACCGCGAAGGATTCCACTTCGGACCTGGTGAGCGGCCACGGCGGACCGTCTACCTGCTCGCCCTCCTCGCGGGCGGCGGAGATGACCACCAGCCTCCCGCCGTGCGCCACCGTGCGGACCACGTTGCCGATCGCCTCGGCACGTACCGGGAGGGGCAAGGACTGCACGGTGACCGATTCCACGACGAGGTCGAAGGCACCCGCCCACTCCGCCGGCGGGTCCAGAAGGTCGGCCACGACGTAGTCGACGGCCGAGTCGGGGAAGCGCTCACGGGCGCCGCGGACCGCGGTCGGCGAGATGTCGAAGGCGGTCGTACGGAATCCGAGCCCCGCCACGAATTCGGCGTCCCGCCCGAGCCCGCAGCCGACGACGAGCGCCCGCTTCCCCGCCCCGTCCAGGCCCTGCCGCTCTGCCCAGCCGGCCAGCAGCGCGTTCGGCTCGCCGCGGTCCCACGGCACCGTCGCCTCGCCGGCGGCGGCCAGGGCGTACAGCCGCTCGAACCACCCCGTCGGGTCGTTCTCGGCGAGCGACTCGGAGGCCAGCCTGTTCGCGTCCACTTCACGGTCGTCGGTCATGGAGCCAGCTTCGCCGAAGCGGCGCGCGCGTCCACAGCCCCCGGCGGGGGCTCAGTCCCGCAGCGCCTCCTCGATCGTGCGCATGATCTCGCCGATCGGAGCGTCCGTGCGGGCGACGGTGACCAGCACCTCGTCCTCCCGCGTCGTCGCGGCCCGGGCGGTGCCGTCCGCACCTCCGGCGGGCTCCGGGACCGCCAGGCGGTTCGCTCCGAAACCCGTGCCGAAGGTCCTGCGCACGATCGCGAACGCGTGGTCCAGCTGCGCTTCCACATCGCCCACTCCGCCGCCGCGCAGCCACCGGCGCAGCACGTGGTTGTGCGCCGTGACGACGGCCGAGGCGGCGACCTCCGCGAGGAGCGGATCGTCGTCGCCGTCGCGGTGTGCCGCCTCGTCGAAGTGGCCCAGCAGATACCGGGTGAAGAGCCGCTCGTAGCGCGCGACGGAGGCGATCTCGCGCTCGCGCAGCGCCGGCACCTCCCGTGTCAGCTTGTAGCGCTCGACGCTGCCCTTGGGCGACGCCGCGTACATCCGCATGACCTCTTTGATGCCGCGGCACACCGTGTCGAGCGGGTTCTCGTGCGGGGGCGCGGCCTCCAGGACGGCCTGTGCCCGCACGAGGGTGTCGTCGTGGTCCGGGAAGATCGCCTCTTCCTTGGCGCGGAAGTGCCGGAAGAACGTGCGCCGGGCGACGCCCGCCGTCGCGGCGATCTCGTCGACCGTCGTGGCCTCGTACCCCTTCGTCGCGAAGAGTTCCATCGCCGCCGCCGCCAACTCGCGTCGCATCCTGAGGCGCTGGGAGGACGCGGCAGGCGAACGGGACGGCTTCGCGGTGTCTGACATGTGGGGAACGTTACATGCCGTGACGTACTCGGGGGGCGGGCCGCTTGCGGAAGGCTCAAGCAGCCCGCCCCACCGGTTGTCCCGCTTCACAGACGCGTCACCGCCGTGCGTACTCGCGGAATCCCCGCCCCGTCTTGCGGCCCAGGCAGCCTGCCGCGACCAGGTGTTCCAGCAGCGGCGCGGGCGCCAGCCCCGGGTCGCGGAACTCCCTGTGCAGCACCTGCTCGATGGCGAGTGAGACGTCCAGCCCGACGACGTCCAGCAGTTCGAAGGGCCCCATCGGGTAGCCTCCGCCGAGCCTCATCGCCGCGTCGATGTCGTCGAGCGAGGCGTAGTGCTGCTCGACCATCTTCACGGCGTTGTTGAGGTACGGGAACAGCAGCGCGTTGACGATGAACCCCGCGCGGTCGCCGCAGTCCACGGGGTGCTTGCGGATGCCTGCGCAGACCTCGCGGACCGTGGCGTGAGCCTCGTCCCCGGTCAGCACCGTGCGCACGACCTCGACGAGCTTCATCGCCGGCGCCGGGTTGAAGAAGTGCATGCCGATGACGTCCTGCGGTCGGGACGTGGCGCGGGCGCAGGCCACCACCGGGAGGGAACTGGTGGTCGTGGCGAGCACCGCGCCGGGCCTGCACACCTCGTCGAGCCTGGCGAAGAGTTCCCGCTTGACCTCCAGGTCCTCCGCGACGGCCTCGACGGCCAGGTCGACGCCGGACAGAGCCTCCAGCGAACCGGCGGGGGTGATGCGGCCGAGCGCGGCGACCCGGTCGTCCTCGCTCATCCGGCCCTTCTTCACCGCGCGCTCGAAGGACTTGGCGATGCGGTCCTTGGCCGTCTGCGCCTTCTCCTCGCTGCGTGCGGCCAGCACCGTCCCGTATCCGGCCTTGGCGAAGACCTCCGCGATGCCGCTCGCCATGGTGCCCGAGCCGGCGACGCCGACGGTGGAGACGGGACGGCCCCCGGTGCGTGCGGCGTCCCCGTCCGGGGTTTCGGAGTCGGCGACGACGACGGACGAGCCGGGAGCCTCGTAGGAGTAGAAGCCCCGGCCTGCCTTCTGGCCCGTCAGACCGGCGTCGCTCAGCTGCCGCAGGATCGGTGCGGGCGCGTGCAGCCGGTCGTGCGAGTCGGCGTACATGGCGTCCAGCACGGTGCGTGCCGTGTCGATGCCGATGAGGTCGAGCAGGGCCAGCGGTCCCATCGGCAGCCCGCATCCGAGGCGCATCGCGCTGTCGATGTCCTCGCGGCTGGCGTAGCGCGACTCGTACATGGCGGCGGCCTGGTTGAGGTAGCCGAACAGCAGCCCGTCGGCGACGAATCCGGGCCGGTCGCCGACCGCGACGGGCTCCTTGCCCAGTTCGCGCGCAAGGTCGGTCACGGCGGTGACGGCCTCCGGCGAGGTGAGCACCGAGGAGACGACTTCGACGAGCTTCATCGCCTGCGCGGGGTGGAAGAAGTGCAGTCCCAGCACGCGTTCGGGGCGGTCCGAGTCGGCCGCGAGCCGCGTGACGGAGAGTGCGTTGGTGCCCGTCGCGAGGATCGTGTCCGGCTTGACGACGGTGTCGAGCGCCGCGAAGACCTGGCACTTGGTGTCGTAGTCCTCGGGCACCACCTCGATGACGAGGTCCGCCTCGGCGGCGTCCTCCAGGTCGGTGGAGGTGCGGAAGCGGGCCAGGGCGTCCCGCCGCTCGGCCTCCGTCATCCGCTCGCGCCGGACGGCGCGAGCGGTGGAGGCTTCGAAGGCTTCGGTGGCGTGACGTGCGGCGGCGTCACTGATGTCGATGCCGATGACTTCACGGCCAGCCCGGGCGAGGACGTCGGCGATGCCGGTGCCCATGGTGCCGAGACCGATGACGGCGATGGTGTGCAGAGGCGGACGGTCCATCACGGGACTCCAGGTGTGACGACTGACGAATGGGGTGTGCCGGCCGCGCGCACAGCACGGGGAGGTGCGGGGCGCGGCTGCAAGGCAGCAGATTCGAAACTCTGGGAATTCGGGAAGCCGGACGGGAATCGGGGTCAACCGGCCCTGTCCCAGGGGCCGTTCCGTACAGGCGTGCATGCCCGGGCACTGCCGCGGCGGTACGCCGCGTCCCGGACCCCCGCCGAACCGACTTCTCTCTCGGGCGGCTGCGTCACCAGGCCGCCTGAGCGGGGGCGCCGCTCTGACGAGCAGCTTAACTCGTGGGTAACCAATGCGCCAGGGGTATGGCTCTTCCAGGGCTGTGGGACGGAGCACGTGGGGGAGGGAGCGCAAGTGGCCGACGCATTCCGATCGTTGATCGATCGCGTCCGGGCGGAGGCGGACCCGGTCGAGTACGAGCGGCTGGTCGCACTCGCGAGGGAGGACACTCCCGCGGCACGGGACGAACTGGCGTCCGTGCTGTCGGAGAGCCAACGCCCGTTGTGGGCACGGGAAGTTGCGGCGTTCGCGCTCGGCAGCGCGGGGGACAGGCGCAGCTTCGAGACCTTGATCTTCATGCTGAACTACCGCGACCCCGTGCGCTGCGCCACCGCCGCCCACGCCCTGGCACGGCTGAGGGACCCCCGTACCGCACGCGCCGCCGCCGCTCTGGCCACGAACGAACTGCGCACCGGCTACGCGCTGCACGCCGTGCGGCTGCTCACGGCGTTACGGGCGCCCGAGTCCGTGCCCACTTTGATCTCCGTCCTCCAACGGCTGCTGATGGGACCGGTGCACTACTGGCCGATCGCCGAGGCGTGCGTGCAGGGCCTGGGCGCCCTGGGGGACCGGCGCGCCATCGCGGTGCTGGCGGCGGCTGCCGAGCACCACCGGCTCTCACCGTTCGCGAAGGCCGCGCTGGCGCGCATCCCCGCGGCGCAGGGGCGGCCCCGCAGAAGGGCGGTCAGACCGAACAGCTGCCCGTGACCGGCAACGGCCGTCCGTAGCGCACGATCGGGATGTGCGTGCCCTGTCCGTCGAGGTCGTAGGTGTCCTGGGCGCCGTCCGGTGCGAAGCCCGCCCGAGCGGCCGGGATCGCCGGCTGCCTGAGCCGGTACGGCTCACGCAGCGGACGCAATCCGGACGGTGGATGTCGGGTATCGGCGGCAGCATGGACGCATGACCGAGAGCTGGGCGGCCTTCCGCGCCGCCGAACCCGAGTTCGCCGACGCCGTACGAGCCCGCTTCCAGGCTTTCCAGCACCACGTGCTCGCCACCATCCGCCCCGACGGGGCGCCCCGCCTGACCGGCCTGGAGGGTGACTTCAGGGGGGACGAGCTGTGGCTGGGCATGATGATCGGCTCCCGCAAGGCGCTCGACCTGCGCCGCGACCCCCGTTTCTCGATGTACGCCAACCCCGGCACGGGTACGGGAATGGGCGGCGGCGACGTGCGCATCTCCGGACGCGCGGTCGAGGTGACGGACCCGGAGGAGTTCGCACGCTACGCCGCCGGTGCGGCGGAGGGCGAAGTGCCCGAGCGCTTCCACCTCTTCCGCGCGGAACTCTCGGAGGCCGTGCGGATCACGATCGAGGACCCCCACATCGTCTTCCAGGTCTGGCACCCGGGCCACGCGCTGCGCACGATCCGGCGGGCCGACGAGGACAGCACCGTCTACGAGGACGGCTGAGCCCTCGCGGGCACGGAGACGCTCTGGCCGGTCCCTGTCGCTGCCGCACGCGTGGCCGCTTCGGCCGCGGCGACCGCCGTCAGGCCGGCGTGCGCGCCGGCGACCGGTGTGGAACCGTCCGCCGCGCAGTGCAGCAGGTCGGCGACGGCGGCCCGCACGCTCTCCGCGTACACATGGGGTTTGCGGGCCTCGCCGCCGAGGTCGATCACGGCCTCCGCGCGGTGCGGGACGCTGCGTGCGACGCCTCTGCCGCGGGCGGGACGGGTCCCGCCCGCGCCCCGGTGCACGGTGACGGCGACGCGTTCGCCGCCGTGCGGGCGGAAGCCGGGAACGGCAAGCAACTCAGCGGTCCTGGAAGGGATTTCCTCCCACCGGGCTGCGCCCTCCTCGTCCGTCCACGCGATGACGGCCGCGTACGTCGGGATCCACCCGGTGATGCGCGACTCGGCGAAGCCGTGGTCCAGGCGCATCAGCTGGCGCTCGCACCGGTGGGCGTGGGTGAAGGAGTGCAGGTGGGTGGCGAGGACGCCGCCGGGGTGCACGGCGTCCGCGATCACCATGTCGACGGGGCCGCCCGGGCGCTGCACGGCCGTGGCGCTCACCGACTCGGGCTCGCTGCCGAGCAGCGCGCGGGCCGCGTCGAAGAAGTGGACGCCGTGCTCGATGAAGATGCCCCCGCTGTGCGCGGGGTCCCAGAACCAGTGGCCGGGGCCGAGGTCTTCGTCGGACGCGTCGTTCTCGAAGAGGAAGCGGCGGGGCGGGTCGAGGAGTCCCTCCGCGGTCAGCCGCTGCAGCGCACGCAGCAGCGGGTTGTAGCGAAGGACGTGGTCGACGGCGAGAGTGCCCGGCGAACGGTTCACCTCGTCCCGCACCCGGGCGGCGTCCTCGGTGGTGGTGGCCAGCGGCTTCTCGCAGAAGACGTGCTTGCCCGCGCGGAGAGCGCCGATGGCCATCCGGGCGTGGGTGGCTGGCGGGGTGGCAAGGGCCACCACGTCCACGCCGTCCGTGGCGAGCAGGGAGCCGAGGCCGTCGCACACCGTCGCGCCGTGCCGTGCGCCGAGCGGCCTCGCGCGCGAGGCGTCGGGATCGGCGACGGCGGCGATGCGCAGGCCGGGCAGGCCGGCCACGGCATCCAGGACGTACGCCCCGAACGATCCGCAGCCGACCAGCCCGAGGCCGAGGGGCGGCGCCGTCATGTGGCGCGTTCCAGGAGGGCGACGCCGATGTGGGCGTCGGCCATGCCGTAGAAGACGTACAGCTTCCCGCCGACCTCCTCGATGGCCGTGGGGAAGACGACGTTCGGGACGGTGCCGGAGCGCTCCTCCTCCGTCTCGGGGGCCATCATCGGCTCGTCGGAACGGGCCAGCACCTTCGACGGGTCGGCGGGGTCGAGGATCATCGCCCCCGCGGCGTACGAGACCCGCTGGTTCTGCTCGAAGGGATCCTCGATGGAGCCGGACACGCCGTGGTGGATGAGCAGCCAGCCTTCGTCGACGCGGACGGGGGCGGGGCCGGCGCCGATCTTCAGTGCTTCCCAGGGGTGTTCGGACAGGGCGACCAGGCGGTGCTGCCGGGGGCGCACCAGGGCGCGGATGTCCTGTTCGGCCTCGGCGGCCGGGACGTAGGAGATCCAGATGCCGGGGCGTTCGTCGGTGACGCCGGCGGGCAGGTGGGTGCCCTCGCCGGGACGGAACCAGCCCAGGTCCCACATGGGCCGGTGCAGCATCGCGTATGCGGGTTCGCCGTCCGGGCCGGGGACGGGTTCGGGGAAGTGGACGACGTCCTTGTTGGGGAAGAGGTTGAGGTCGGTGTCGAGGCCGGGCTGGTACTCGAACTGGATGGGCCCGAGGCGGGTCCAGTCGGTGAGGTTCCCGGAGACGGCGAGGGCCGGCTTGGGGCCGAGGGGGCCGTATGCGACGTAGGACATGACGTACTTGCCGAGGGAGGGGACCCAGGTGGTGCGGGGGTCCTCCACGCCGGCGTTGTTCTTGCCGCGCTCCCAGCCCTCGTCGGGCGCCAGCACGACGCCGCGGCGCTCGACGCCGGAGGGTATGCCGTCGGTGAAGGTGACCTCGGCCAGCCCGACGCGCGAGACGTTGCCGCCGGCCACCAGGCGGGGCAGCAGATGCAGTGTGCCGTCGGGGGTGCGCCCGGAGGCGGGGTTGAGGACGCCCTCCCTCTCGTTGGCCTCACCGGGCAGTGGCGACATGACCACGCCCAGCCGGCGCAGGGTGTAGGGGATGTTCGTGCCGGTCTTGTTGTTGGGAGGTGTGTCGGTGCTCAAGTGTCAGCCCTTTATGCCGGATCCGAGGTCGGTGGAGACGAAGCGGCGCTGGAACGCGAGGAACAGCGCCACCGCCGGGGCCGCGAGCACGCATGCCCCGGCGAGTATCGCGCCGTACGGGTTGGCGGCCCGCCCGGCGACGTTGGAGATGTAGTTGGCCAGTGCCACGGCCAGCGGCTGCATGTCCGAGTCCTTGGTCACGAGGAACGGCCAGAGGAACTCGTTCCACGGGCCGATGAAGGTCAGCAGCACGGTGGTCAGCAGGGCCGGCTTGCACAGGGGGGCCGCGATCCGCAGCATGATCGCCAGCTCGCTCGCCCCGTCGATCCGCGCGGACTCGAACAGCTCCCGTGGAAGCTGCAGGAAGAACTGGCGGAAGACGAAGACGGCCGTCGAGTTGATCGCGAACGGCAGGATGATGCCGAGGTAGGTGTCGGCCAGCCCGTAGCTGCGGACGATCATCACATAGAGCGGGATCATCAGCAGCTGGAACGGAACCAGCTGCACCAGGAGCACGGTGCCGAAGACGGCGCCTCTGCCGCGGAAGTGCATCTGCGCCAGCGCGTAGCCCGCCAGGAGGCCGAAGACGACGGTGCACAGGATGACGCCCCCGGTGAATATCCCCGAGTTGACGACGGCCCTCAGCAGCGGAACCCGGTCGTTGATGGCCGTGTAGTTGCCCAGCGTGAGGCCTGACGGGTCGGGCAGTACGTCCGACGGTTCGGAGCTCGGCTCGGACTGCAGCGAGCCGAGCACCATGGAGTAGAAGGGGAAGAGGAACGCGCACGCGCCGGCGAGCAGCACGAGCAGCCGAGGTATCCGGTGGATTCGGCGTGCGTTGGCGGCGGGCATCACGGCTCAGCCCCTTTCCGTCAGCTTGCGGTTGATCAGTGAGACGGCCAGCACGAACAGCACCAGCAGCACCCCGATCGCGGCTGCGACATCCGGACTTCCCTGCTCGATGCCGCGCTGATACATGAGCAGGACGGGGGAGGCGGACGCTCCGTCCGGACCGCCGCCTCCCGTGAGCAGGTACGGCTCGGTGAACAGGTTCGCCCCGGTGATCGTGGCCACGATCACCACGAGTGTCGTCGCCGGGCGCACGCCCGGCACCGTGATGGAGAGGAACTTGCGCACCGTGGACGCGCCGTCGGTGTCCGCCGACTCGTAGAGCTCCTTCGGCACGTTCTGCAGCGCCGCGAGGTACAGCATGATGAAGAAGCCCAGCTGCTTCCACGCGACGAACACCGCGATCAGCGGCATCGCCAGAGTCTCGTTGACCAGCCACGACGGCTCCGGAGCCAGCCGTCCCAGAACCTCGTTCACCAGGCCGCCGCTGCTGAAGAGCCACACCCAGATGCCGACCATGGCCACGCTTGCGGTGATGTACGGCAGGTAGTACGCCGCGCGGAAGAACGAGCGCATCGGCAGCCTGGCGTTGAGCGCGGTGGCCAGTACGAGCGAAAGACCCACGGTCAGCGGTACGTTGAAGACAAGGAAGACGGCGATGTTGCCGAATGCCTGACGGACGTCCGGGTCGCTCAGCACGGCGGCGTAGTTCTCGAAGCCGACGAACGGGTACTCCACGATGGCGTTCGGCGCGGCGAAGAAGTAGTCGTGGAACGACATCCACACCGCGAACCCGAACGGGTAGGCGAAGACCACCGCGACGAACGCCAGATACGGCGAGACGAACCCGAGCCCCAGGAGGTTGCGGCCGAAGGACCGCCGCGTGCTCCCGGGGCGCGTGCCGCCCCTCGTGGGCGAGGACATCAACTGCACCTCCCTGCGCTGGTCACTTCTGGCCGGCGAGCTTCTCGACCTCGGCAGCCGCCTTCTTGAGCGCGGTCTGCGGGTCCGCCTTGCCGAAAATGACCGAGCGCGAGTAGGCGTCCCGGAACTTCTGCCACACGGAGATCGACTGGGGCACGTTGGGCACCTCGACGGTGTTCCCGGCCGCCTGGGCGTAGGTCCTGTACTTCGCGTTCTTCGCGAAGAAGTCCCCGTAGGTGCCCGTCAGATCCTCCCGCACCGGCATCTGGCCGGTCGTCTCCAGCAGCTTGCCGTCCTGCTCCTTGCTGCTGGCGAACTTCAGTACCTCCCAGGCCGTACCGCGGTTCTTGCAGGAGTTGAACATCCCCACCGACTTGGCGTCGCTGAAGGTGCGGGTCTCCGCGGCCGGCCGGCCCTTCGACGTGGGAACAGGGACCACGCCGTAGTCGACCTTCTTGTCGTAGACCTTCACGGCCCACGGCCCGGCGATGGTCATGGCGGCCTTGCCGTCGGCGAACGCGTCCCCGTTGTACTTCTCCTTCTGCGACAGGCCCTTGTCGTACATCGACCGCCAGAAGTCCGCGACCCGCTGCCCCTCGGGGCCGGTGAACTGCGCCTTGCCGTCCTCCAGGAGCTGCTTGCCGCCGCTCTCCGCCGCGAAGAGCGGATAGAAGTCGAACCAGGACTGGAAGAACTCCGAACTCGGCGCGGGCCAGACCGCAGCCTTCACCCCGCCCTTGTCGACGAGCTTCTCGGACGTGGCCAGGAAATCCTTGTACGTCTTCAGGCGGGGCTTGTCGGGGTCGAGTCCGGCCTTTTCGAAGACGTCCTTGTTGTAGGAGATCATCACCGGGTTGGACTTCCAGGGCAGCTGGTAGTACTTGCCGTCCTCCGACTTGTACTGCTCGGCCGCGTCTCCGGAGCGCTTCTGGATGTGCTCCGTGGCACCGGGGAAGTCGTCGAGGGGCACCAGGCCGCCCTGCTTCTGGAACTGCGACACGGCCGCCGGGGAGGTGTTGAAGACCAGACAGGGGGCGTTGCCCGCGGTGATGGCCGCTCCGATGACCTCCTCGGAGCTCTTTCCGGCCGGGATCTCCTGGGCACGGATCTTCTCGTCCGGGTGCGCGGAGTTCCAGGACGCGACCATCTTCTTGGCCCAGGCGATCTCGTCGGGGTTGTTGGCGTACCAGATCTTGATCGGGCCCTTGGAGGAGGCGGCTTTTGCGTCACCGCCGTCGGAGCCGCCGCCGCAGGCACTGAGCGGCAGCACGAGGAGGGCCATGGCGAGGGGAAGTGCTCGTTTCATGAGGAACTCCGTGGTTCGTCGTCGGCTTGGGAGGCTCTGGGGCGGGGGAGGCCGCCCGGTGCGGGTGGTGCGGTGGATCGTCGGAGAACCAGCTCGGCCGGCGGCAGGTCGACACTCTCCGCGCTGCCCTTCTCCACGAGTTGGAGCAGGGCGCGGGCGGCGGCGCGGCCCATGGCGAGGGCGTCCATCCGCACCGTGGTGAGCGACGGGTGCACGTGGCGGGCCAGTTCGGTGTCGTCGAAACCGGTGACCGAGAGGTCGTCGGGAATGCTCAGGCCGAGTTCGTGCGCGACGGTGATGCCCGCGATCGCCATCAGATCGTTGGCGTAGACGATGGCGCTCGGCGGCTCGCCGTCCTGGAACAGGCGCCGGGTGGCCGCGGCACCGCCGGCAGCGGTGAAGTCCCCTGCCGCCTCCGGCCCCGGAGGCAGGCCGAGGCCGCGCAGCGTGTCCGCCCAGGCGTCACGTCTCCGGCGGCCGTGGACGAACTGCTGGGGCCCGGCCACGTGCGCGATGCGCCGGTGCCCGAGCGCTGCCAGATGCTCCACGGCGGCGCTGATCCCGGTGCGTTCGTCCAGGTTCACGGCGGGGAAGGCGGGCGACGTGTCCGGAGTCTGCAAGGTCACGGCCGGCAGCCGCAGCTCCTGAAGGAGCGGCAGCCGGGGATCGTCGCCCACCCGCAGGTCGGAAAGGAAGACGCCGTCCACCCGCCCGTCGTCGGCGAGTTGACGGTATCCGTTGGCCTCCTCTTCCCAGCCGCCGGTGACGACCCGCAGGACCAGGGCATGCCCCACTTTGGCCAGCTCGGTCTCCACTCCAGCGATGAAGGCGGGGAAGAAGGGGTCCGCGCCGAGCAGTTCGGCGGGCCGGGCCATCACCAGGCCGAGCGCGAACGCCCGGGAGTAGGACAGAGCCCGGGCCCGGTGGCTCGGCCGGAATCCCAGCTCCGTCGCCGCGGCCAGGACCCTTTCCCTGGTGTCCGGTGCGACGCCGGGGCGGTTGTTCAGCACGAAGGACACCGTGCCTTTGGACACGCCGGCGGCGCGGGCGACGTCGGCGATCGTCGGGCTTCGGCGCACGGTCTCCCCTCTCGGACGGTGTGGGTGGTGCCGGCCGTCGCTGCGTGCGAGAGCCGGAACAGTCGGCTGAAGCGGTCGCTCGTCATGCAGCCTGGGCAGGCACTTAACCGGTTTAAAACGGAGCCCGTCAAGAGTTCTGGCTGCAGTTTTCAAACCGGTTTGAGAGAGGGGTGTTCTCCAGTCGGTTCCCTCAGGTGCCGGAGGACTCCGCGTGAGCGTTCACAGCACACGACAACTGTTCCGGGAAGGCAGGCAGTTGGCAGGCAGATGTCAGGCGCTGGACGGCAGGTCCTGGTGCGGGCAGGTCCTGGTGCGGGCGCCCGCGTCGAGGAGAAGTGAGAAGCCCTTTGGGTCTTCATGGCTGCTGGTGCGGGAGCGACGGCGGGCCCCTGCATCGAGCAGGGGCCCGTTCAGGTAGCCGGATGTGCTGGAGGCGCCGGCCCCTCTGCGCTGTCGGGCCGCGGCCGGCATCCCATCGGGTCGCCGCCGACGGGGCCGTGCGTGCCGGATGGCGGTCGGCGTCAGCGGATGACCGCGTACGCCTCGACTTCGAGCAGCAGGTCGGGGTGGATGAGTGAGGAGACCTGGACCGCCGTGCTCGCCGGCGGCCGCGTGACGTCGATGCAGGAATCGCGCGCCTCGCGGACCGCAGGCAGGATGCCGACGTCCGTGGTGAAGAAGGTGAGCTTCACGACGTCCTCGAACCCGGCGCCCGCAGCGGCAAGACAGCGGCGCAGATTCGCGAAGACCTGCCGGGCCTGCGCGGCGGGATCTCCGCGGCCGACGACGTCGCCCTTCTCGTCGAGCGCGATCTGCCCGGAGACGGCGACGAACCGGCCTTCGCCCCATACGACTTGGCTGTACCCGTTGCCGGGTGCTACGCCCTGCGGGGCGCTGATGTGAGTGAGTTCGGACATGCGGCGATCGTCGTGCCTGCGGCGCGGATGTGCGAGCGGATTTCTACAGCAGGGTCAGCTGCGTGCAGTCGGGGCTGTCCGGCTCCTGCTCGCCGGCCCTGTCGGGGCGGGCGTCGATGCGCCGGTGGGTGCCGGGTGAGGCGGGTCCGATGCCGTACTCGGCGGCCAGTTCGTGCACCTGACGGGTGATGCGGCGCTGGTACCACTTGGGGGCGTAGGCACCGTCCGCGTACAGCCCCTCGTAGTGCCGCACCAGTCCCGGGTGGTGCTTGGCCAGCCACTGCATGTACCACTCGCGCGCCCCGGGCCGCAGATGCAGCGCGAGCGGGGTGACGGACGTGGCTCCGGCGGCGGCGATCGCCCGTACCGTCGTGCGCAGTTGGGCCGGGGAGTCGCCGAGGAACGGGATGACCGGGGCCATCAGCACGCCGCACGGGATGCCCTGGCTGCTGAGGGCGCGGACCACGTCGAGGCGGCGCTCGGGTGCGGGGGTGCCCGGTTCGACGGTGCGCCACAGCTCCTCGTCGGTGAACCCCACGGAGACGGAGACGCCCACGTCGGTGACGGCCGCCGCCGAGCGCAGCAGGTCCAGGTCGCGCAGGATGAGCGTCCCCTTGGTGAGGATGGAGAACGGGTTGGTGTAGTCCCGCAGCGCCGTGAGGATGCCGGGCATCAGGCGGTAGCGTCCTTCGGCCCGCTGGTAGCAGTCGACGTTCGTGCCCATCGCTATGTGCTCTCCGCGCCAGCGGCTCGACCCCAGTTCACGCCGGAGCAGTTCGGGGGCGTTGACCTTGACGACGATCTGCGAGTCGAACCCGGCGCCCGTGTCGAGGTCGAGATAGCGGTGCGTGCCGCGGGCGAAGCAGTACACGCAGGCGTGCGAGCAGCCGCGGTAGGGATTGACCGTCCATTCGAACGGCATGCGGGAGGCCCCCGGCACGCGGTTCACGATGGAGCGTGCCCGCACTTCGTGAAAGGTGATCCCGGCGAATTCGGGGGTGTTGAAGGTGCGGGTGACCACGTCCGTACCGAAGAGGGCGGGGTTCACCGCCGACCCGTCGCCGCTCAGGTTCTCCCAGCGCATGGACCCTCCTCGTGCAGCGTGCCGTTCGTACAGAGAATAGAACATCTGTTCCCACATGCTCGTCAAGCCGATTTGGGCCCCCGTTCGCGGGGTGATTGGGTTGCCGGTGCCAAGCGGGACGCAACGGACGCGGTGAACAGCAGGAGGAGCACATGGCGCAGGTCGAGTCGAGAACCCATCGCGAGATCGCAGCGGAACCGGAGGCGGTGCGCAGCGCTCTCGCCGACTACAGCGGAACCCGGCCGAAGCTGCTGCCCGGTCACTTCAGCGAGTACGAGGTGCGCGAGGGCGGCAAGGGTGCGGGCACCGTCGTGCACTGGAAGATCCAGGCCACCAGCAAGCGGGTCCGCGACTGCCTCGTCGACGTCAGCGACTCGGCCGGCGGGGAACTGGTCGAGAGTGACCGCAACTCCACGATGGTCACGACCTGGCAGGTCGGGCCGGGCGCCTCGGAGGGCACCTCCCGCGTCACGGTGAAGACCACATGGACGGGTGCGGGCGGTGTCGCCGGCTTCTTCGAGCGGACCTTCGCGCCCAAGGGCTTGGCCCGCATCTACGACGAGATGCTCGCCAAGCTCGCCTCGGAGACGGAGAAGTGAGGCGGAAGTAGCGGAAGAGCGGGTGTGCGGCCGCACACCCGCTCACCGGATCGAGTGGTTCTCGCGCGGACGCGGACGGCGTGCGCCCGGGCCCTCCCCTCGGCGTCCGCCGCCGAAAGCCGCAGTTGAGCGCCCGACAGGCGCCCCGGGCAACGGACTTGAGGTTTCCGCGGCCCTTCAAAGCCCAGTGGTGTCTGACTTGCTCGGTCCTGTCACGTAATGCGAGAAATGCTCCCCGAAGACGGCCGGATGCGACCAGGGGAGTGCGATGAGCGGTACGGCTCTGGAACCCCCGGAGGCGCGGTCACCCGCGGTCGTCGAGGTGAGCCTGGAGATTCCCGCGCGGGAGCCCGTGGAGGACGCCGGCCGCGAAACCGGGCACGGAACCGGGCCCCGGACCGGGCACGGGCCCGGTCCGGGGCAGCCCCCCGCGGAGCGCCGGCAGGCCAGCCCCGCAGGGCTCAGCAGGCGCCGCGTGCGGCTGGTCTTCGTCGGGCTGATGCTCGCTCTGCTGCTGGCGGCGCTCGAACAGACCATCGTCGCCACGGCGTTGCCGAGGATCGTGGGCGAACTGCACGGCCTGGACCGGATGTCCTGGGCCGTCACCTCCTACCTCCTGGCCGCGACGATCGGGCTGCCGGTCTACGGCAAGCTCGGCGACCTCTTCGGACGCAAGGGGATCTTCCTCTTCGCCATCGTCGTCTTCGTCGCCGGCTCGGCCCTCGCCGGCTGGTCGCGCACGATGACGGAACTGATCGCCTACCGGGCGATCCAGGGCGTCGGCGCCGGGGGCCTCCTGATCGGCGTGCAGGCGATCATCGCGGACGTCGTCCCGCCCCGCGACCGCGGCCGCTACATGGGCCTGATCGGCGCCGCGTTCGGTGTGGCTTCCGTGGCGGGACCGCTGCTCGGCGGCTGGTTCACCGACGAACTCTCCTGGCGCTGGTGCTTCTACATCAACGTCCCCTTCGGCCTGGTCACCCTCGTCGTCACCGCCCTGGTGCTGAAGCTGCCGCGCCCGGCGGGACGTCCGAAGCTCGACGTGCTCGGGACGCTACTGCTGGCGGCGTTCTCCACGTGCCTGGTGCTGCTGACGAGCTGGGGCGGAACCGAGTACGACTGGGACGACACCGTCATTCTCGGGCTGGCGGCGGGCGGGGTGCTGAGCGCCGTGCTGTTCGTCGCCGTCGAAAGCCTCGCGAGCGAACCCGTCCTGCCGTTGCGCCTCTTCCGCGACTCCGTCTTCAACGTCACCGGCGTCGTCGGAGTGGCTGTGGGCATCGCGCTGTTCGGTGCCGCGAGCTATCTGCCGGGCTTCCTCCAGATGGTCGACGGCGTGAGCGCGACCGGGTCCGGACTGCTGATGCTGCCCATGATGGGCGGGGTGGTCCTCTCCTCCACCGTCTCGGGCCAGCTCATCTCCCGCACCGGTCGCTACAGGATCTGTCCCGTGCTGGGCTGCGCCCTCTCGGCCGTGGGCATGTGGCTGCTGTCGCGGCTGGAGGCCGGCACCTCGCGCGAGGCGTACAGCGTCTGGATGGCCGTGCTGGGCCTGGGCATCGGGCTCGTGCTGCCCGTACTGATCCTGGCCGTGCAGAACTCCGTCCCGGTCCGTGACCTGGGCGCGGCGACCAGCGCCAACAACTACTTCCGCCAGATCGGCGGCAGCGTGGGTGCCGCGGTCTTCGGCACGCTCTTCGTCCAGCGCCTCACCGACGCGCTGGCCGTGCGCCTGCCGAACGACGTGCCCCACCGGCTTCCCGATCCTTCGTCGCTGACCCCGCAGGCGGTGCACAAACTGCCCGCTCCGCTCCGCGAGATCTACGTACAGGCCTACGCCGACGCCATGCCGCGCATCTTCCTGTACCTGGTCCCGGTCCTCGTGCTCGGGCTGATCTTCGCCTGCTTCCTCAAGGAGAAACCGCTCGTGAACGAGAACGCCGCCGTCCCCGAGGCCCGCACCCCGGCGCACACCCCCTCGGCGGCAGACACGGCGAGCGCCCCGCACGCCGGAGGCGTCCCCGTGTGCGGGAGCGTGCGCCATCACGACGGGAGCAGCGTGCCGCGCGCGGCGCTCACCCTCATCGACACGTCGGGGAAGCAGGTCGGGCGGAGTGCGACGGGGGAGGACGGACGGTATGCGCTGAGCACGCCCGCCACCGGCTCCTACGTCCTGATCGCCGCGGCGAGCGGTCATCAGCCGCAGGCGGTCGGCGTCACGGCGGCGGAACGCCCCGTCGAGCTGGACATCGTGCTCGGCGGCGCGGGACGCCTGGCGGGCTGCGTGCTCACCCCGGACAGGCAGCCGGTGCGGGAGGCGGCGGTGACCCTCACCGACGTACGGGGCGAGGTCGTGGCCGCCACCCGCAGCGGCGTGGAGGGGAGTTACGTCCTGGACCAGCTGGTGGCCGGCGAGTACACGCTCGCCGCGAGCGCCCCCGCACACCGTCCCGCCGCGCTGCCGGTGTCCGTACCGGCCGCGCGCGAGACACGGCAGGACATCGAACTGGCGGGCGGCGCAATGCTCCGCGGCACCGTGCGGGCGGCCGGCGGACGGGCCGTGGAGGATGCGCGCGTCACTCTGCTCGACGCGGCGGGCAACGTCGTGGACACCGCGACCACCCGTGCGGACGGCGTCTTCCGTTTCGTCGACCTGGCTGCCGGCGAGTACACCGTCATCGCTGCCGGCTATCCGCCGGTGGCGACGGTGCTGCAGGTCGAGGGCGGCGGGCGCACGGAGCGCGATCTGCAGCTTGGGCACGAGAGCTGAGGACCGGTCCTCGTGCGGTGGCTCCGCTTGGGGCCGGGCGCGTCGGGCGTTGACGCGACGCGTGTCGCGCGAGGCGGCAGAGACCCTTCGTCTGCGGGTGAAATGCCTGGTCAGCGGGGAGAGCGAGAGGGCTTCAGTGGTCGAGACCACAGGAGTTATCCACAAGGGTGTCACCGGGTTTGCGTACCGCGTAACGTTCCCGGCATGAAGATCCTCATCAGCGCCGACATGGAAGGCGCCACCGGCGTGACATGGCCCGCGGATGTCCTGCCGGGCACCCCCCAGTGGGAGCGCTGCCGCCCCATGTTCACCTCGGACGTGAACGCAGCGGTGATCGGCTTCTTCGAGGGCGGTGCGGATGAGGTGCTCATCAACGAGGCGCACTGGACGATGCGGAATCTTCTGCTCGAACAGCTCGACGACCGGGCACAGATGATCACCGGAAGGCACAAGACGCTCAGCATGGTCGAAGGCGTGCAGCACGGCGACGTGGACGGCATCGCCTTCGTCGGCTATCACACGGGCGCCGGCACCGAAGGCGTACTGGCGCACACCTACTTGGCCAACTCCGTCACGGGCGTCTGGGTCGACGGGAGCCGCGCGAGCGAAGGGCTCCTCAACGCCCTCGTCGTCGAGGAGTACGGGGTGCCGGTGGTCCTCGTGACCGGTGACGACCGCACCATCGAGGACGCCAAGGGGTACGCCCCCGACGCCTACGGAGTCGCGGTGAAGGACTACGTCTCGCGCTACGCGGCGGTCTGCCGCACACCGGGGCGGACGGCCGCGGACATCAGGTCCGCCGCCGGCAGGGCCGCCGCCCTCGCCGTGCGGGCCAGTCCGTCGCCGCCTCAGGAACACACGGTGGAGCTGGAGTTCGACGCGGAGCATCTCGTGGGTGCCGCGACTGTCGTGCCCGGCGTGGAGCGCACCGGGGAGCGCCGCGTCGCCTACACCTCCCCGGGCATGTACGAGGGAATCCGCACGTTCAAGGCGGTCACGACGGTCGTCTCGGCAGCGGTGGAGGAGCAGTATGGGTGAGCACATCGACCAGGCGGCGCTCGACGAGGCGGTGACGTTCACCTCCGAGCTGATCCGCATCGACACCACCAACCGCGGCGGAGGCGAGGGCTCCGAGCGTGCCGCCGCGGAATACGTCGCCGAGCGGCTCTCCGGTGCGGGCATCGAGCCGCAGATGCTGGAGAAGGCCCCGGGGCGTACGAACGTCGTGGCGAGGATTCCCGGTTCCGATCCGGGGGCCGACGCCCTCCTCGTGCACGGCCACCTCGACGTGGTGCCCGCGGAGCCCGCCGACTGGAGCGTCCACCCCTTCTCGGGCGAGATCTGCGACGGTGTGGTCTGGGGCCGCGGCGCCATCGACATGAAGAACGCCGACGCGATGGTCCTGGCCGTGGCGCGGGCATGGGCGCGCGCGGGCGTGCGGCCGCGCCGCGACATCGTCCTGGCCTTCACCGCGGACGAGGAGGACAGCGCCGAATACGGTTCGGACTACCTCACCGACCACCATCCCGGCCTGTTCGAAGGCTGCACCGAGGGCATCAGCGAGTCGGGCGCCTTCACCTTCCACGCCGGCGACGGGCTGCGGCTCTACCCCGTCGCCGCGGGGGAGCGGGGCACCGCCTGGCTCGAGCTCACCGCCCGCGGCAAGGCCGGGCACGGCTCGAAGGTCAGCCGTGCGAACGCCGTGAGCAGGCTCGCCGCCGCCGTCGCCCGCATCGGTGAGCACGAATGGCCGCAGCGGCTGACTCCGACGGTGCGTGCCGCCCTGAAGGAACTGGCCGTGGTGCACGGCCTGCCCGAACCGGACACCGACGCCCCGGACTTCGACGCCGACAAGCTCCTCGCCCAACTCGGTCCCGCCGCCGCCCTGGTGGAGCCCACCGTTCGCAACAGCTCCAACCCGACGATGCTGAGCGCCGGTTACAAGGTCAACGTCATCCCCGGCAGCGCCACCGCCTTCGTCGACGGGCGGATGCTCCCCGGCGGGGAGGAAGAGTTCCACCGTACTCTCGACGAGCTCACCGGCCCCGACGTGGACTGGGAGTTCCACCACCGTGAGGTCCCCCTCGAGGCCCCGGTGGACGCACCCGCGTACGCAGTGCTGCGAGAAGCCCTGGAGCACTTCGACCCCGGCGCTCACGTCGTCCCGTTCTGCATGTCCGGCGGTACCGACGCCAAGCAGTTCTCCCGGCTCGGCATCGCCGGTTACGGCTTCACGCCGCTGAAGCTGCCCGAAGGCTTCGACTACCAGGCGCTCTTCCACGGCGTGGACGAACGCGTCCCCGTGGACGCCCTGCACTTCGGCACCCGCGTCCTCGACCGCGCCCTGCTCGCTCTCTGACCCGACCCCACGGAGGCTCATCACACATGGTGAAGACCACGGCACCGTACGGCAGTTGGCCCTCCCCGATCGACGCCGCCCTCGTCGCGTCGCACGACGGCCGGCCCGATTACCTGGGCGCCGTCGGCGAGGAGGTGTGGTGGACGGAGCCCCGCCCCGCCGAGGGCGGCCGGCGGGCCCTGATGAGGCTGTCCGCGGACGGCGGGGAGGCCCGGTCGGTGCTGCCGGCACCGTGGAACGTGCGCAACCGCGTCATCGAGTACGGCGGCGTGCCGTGGGCGGGCATCGCGCGCGACGAGGGCGGGCCGCTGATCGTCTTCACCCACTTCGCGGATCAGCGGCTCTACGCCTACGAGCCCGACGTGCCCGACCGGGCGCCCCGCCCCCTCACACCCGTCGCGGAAGTCGTCCCCGGCGGGCTGCGCTGGTGCGACCCGCTGCTCGTGCCCGAGGGCCCCGCGGGGCCCGAAGTCTGGTGCGTGCTCGAGGAGTTCACCGGCGAGGGACCGACCGATCTGCGGCGAGTGATCGCGGCCGTGCCGCTGGACGGCTCGGCGGCCGACGACCGCGGGCACGTGCGGGAGCTGACCGACGACGCGAGCCGGTTCGTGACGGGGCCGCGGCTCTCCCCGGACGGCAGCCGCGCCGCGTGGCTCGCCTGGGACCACCCCGCCATGCCCTGGGACGGCACGCAGGTGAGGACCGCCCGTGTGACCGCCGCCGGCGGGTTCGAGGACGTGCGGACCGTCGCGGGCGGCCCGGAGGAGTCCGTGGCGCAGGTCGAATGGGCACCCGACGGGGCGCTGCTGATGTCCTCCGACGAGTCCGGCTGGTGGAATCTGCAGCGACTCGATCTCGACGCCTCCGCCACCGACCCCGGCCGCAGACGCGATCTGTGCCCCCGCGAGGAGGAGTTCGCGGCGGGGCTGTGGCGCATCGGACAGAAGTGGTTCGTGCCGCTGGAGAGCGGCCCGATCGCGACGCTGCACGGGCGGGGCGGCCTGCGGCTGGGTGTGCTCGACCCGCACAGCGGAGAACTCGCCGACTCCACCGGCCCCTGGACGGAATGGGCGGCGGTCGCGGCCGCGGGCGACCGGGTCTTCGGCGTCGCGGCCGGGCCGCACAGTTCGTACGAGGTCGTGGAACTCGACACGCGCACCGGCCACAGCAGGGTCGTCGCGGCACACCACAAGGACCCGGTCGACCCGGCTCACTACCCCCAGCCGCGTGAGCGCACCTTCACCGGTCCCGACGGCCGCGACATCCACGCCCAGGTCTACCCCCCGCGCCACCCCGGATACGAGGCACCCGAAGGGGAGTTGCCGCCGTACGTGGTGTGGGCACACGGCGGTCCGACGAGCCGTGCGCCACTCGTGCTCGACCTGGAGATCGCCTACTTCACCTCACGTGGCATAGGCGTCGTGGAGGTCAACTACGGGGGATCGACGGGCTACGGGCGCGCCTACCGCAACCGGCTGCGCGAGCAGTGGGGCATCGTCGACGTCGAGGACTGCGCCGCCGTCGCACGCCGGCTGGCGGCGGAGGGCGAAGCCGACCCGGCACGGCTCGCCGTGCGCGGCGGCAGCGCCGGCGGCTGGACCAGCGCCGCCTCCCTCACCTCCCCTGCCGCGGAAGGCCTCTACGCCTGCGGGACGATCAGCTATCCGATTCTCGATCTCGCCGGCTGGGCCACCGACGAGACCCACGACTTCGAATCGCAGTACCTGGAGTCCCTGGTCGGGCCGCGCGAAAGCGTCCCCGAGCGTTACCACGACCGTTCCCCCCTGCACCACGCCGACCGGGTCGGCGTGCCCTTCCTGCTGCTGCAGGGGCTCGACGACGTGATCTGCCCGCCCGTCCAGTGCGAACGCTTCGTGGCCGAAGTCGACGGCAGCGGAGTCCCGTACGCCTACCTCACCTTCGAGGGGGAGGGCCACGGGTTCCGCCGCGCTGAGACGATCATCCGAGCCGTGGAGGCCGAACTCTCCCTGTACGCACAGGCCTTCGGCATCGAACGCGACGACGTACCGGTACTGGAGCTGAACCGATGAGCAGCAGCACGACCACAGCCACATCCACATCCGCAGTCACGGCACTGACCAGGCCGTCCCGGCTGCGTCGGGGCGACCGTGTCGCGATCGTCGCGCCCAGCGGCCCGGTTCCCGAGGAGCGGCTGAAGGCCGGCCTCGCCGCGCTTCGCGAGTGGGGCCTGGAGCCGCACGTCGGCCGGCACGTCCTCGATCCGCACCCGTCCCTGGGACATCTCGCGAGTACCGACGAGCACCGGGCCCGGGACCTCCAAGAAGCCTGGTGCGACCCGTCGTTCGCGGCCGTCGTCTCGGCGCGGGGCGGCTACGGCACCCAGCGCGTCCTCGACCTGCTCGACTGGGACCGGCTGCGCGAGGCGGGCCCGAAACTCTTCGTCGGCTACAGCGACCTCACCGTCCTGCACGAGGCCCTCTCGCAGCGCCTCGGCCTCGCAACCCTGCACGCGCCGATGCCGACCACCGCCGCGTTCCTCGAAGACGCAGCGACGCGTGACCACTTGCGGCGCTCGCTGTTCGACCCCGAGTCGGTCCTCACGGTCGGGCCGGGCGAGGGAAGCAGGACGCTCGTCCCCGGCCGCGCCCGCGGCATCACCCTCGGCGGGAACCTCTCCCTCCTGGCTGCCGAGCGCGGCACCCCGCACGCCCGTCCCTCCGCCGACGGCGCCATCGTGCTGCTGGAGGACATAGACCAACCGCCGTACAGCATCGACCGGATGCTGACGCAGCTGCTGCGCTCGGGCTGGTTCACCGGCGTCGCCGGCATCGCCCTGGGGTCATGGACGGCGTGCGGTGACCCGGAGGAGGTCGGCGCCGTGCTGCGTGACCGGCTCGAACCGCTGGGCGTTCCCGTCGTGGAGGAGCTCGGCTTCGGCCACGGCCCGTCCACGCCCACCCTTCCACTCGGCGTCCCGGCCGTACTGGACGCCGACGCCCGCACTCTCACCTACGACGAACCGGGACTGCTGTGACCGCAATCCAAGCCCCCATCCCACCGCTGCCGCCGGGCGAGCCCGATCCGTCCGTCGCCGACCCGCACGCGCTGCTGCGCGGCTACCTCGACTACTACCGCGACACCCTGCTGCGGAAGCTCGACGGCCTCTCGGAGACGGACCTGCGGGTCAGCCGCGTGCCGTCCGGCTGGTCGCCGCTGGAGCTGGTGCGGCACCTGACCTACGTCGAACGCCGCTGGCTGGCATGGGGGTTCGAGGCCGAGCGGGTTCCCGACCCGTGGGGCGACCGAGGCGGCGACGACAGGTGGCGCGTCCCCGACGGAGCCACGACGGCGGACATCATCGACGCCTTCCGCGCGCAGTGCGACCGCTCCCGCGAGATCGTCCGCGAGGCCCGCCTGGACGCCCACGCGCGGCTCGGCGGACGCTTCCCCACCGAGGACGAGGCGCCGTCGCTGGCCTGGATCCTCTTCCACCTGCTCCAGGAGTACGCCCGGCACGTGGGGCAGCTCGACGTGGCGAGGGAACTGGCGGACGGAGCGACGGGGGAGTGAGCCGGCCGGTGCCCGTCCGCCCTACGGCCCGGTCATGAACTCGTGTGCTGTTCGAGGAACTCAGCGATGTGGTGGGCCAGCTCCTCACCTGCATCCTCTTGGAGGAAGTGCCCGGCACCGCTGATGACCGGATGATCGAGCCCTTGAGCGCCTCGCATCTCGCGCTGGAAGACCGGGGCCATACCCCCGGTGATGGGGTCGCCGTCGCTGAAAGCCACCGACATCGGAGTCGGGCTGTCGCGCAACGCAGCCCAGGCGGCCCGGTTGGCCGGAGCGGCGGGGTCATCCGGTGAGGTGGGCACCAGTCCGGGCATCGCCCGGGGGCCGGCGCAGTAGGAACCGTCCGGGAAGGGCGCGTCGTAGGCTGCGCGTACCGCGTCGCTCATCCGGCGCTGACATCCGGACTGCACGAACCGGCCGATGTCGAGGGTGGGCCCGCCCTGGATGGCTTCGCGGAACTTCCACCAGATGTCGGGCATCGGGAAGTCGCCGGTGGGCAGGCCGGTGTTGGCGACCACCAGACCCGCGAAGCGCTCAGGGTGCTCGGCAGCCAGCCGCAGCCCGATCAGGCCGCCCCAGTCCTGCCCGACCAGCGTCACGCCGGTGAGGCCGAGCTGATCGAACACCAGAGTTCGTACCCATTCGACGTGGCGGGCGTAGGTGTGGTCGAACACCTCGGTCGGCTTGTCGGAGCGGCCGAAGCCCACCAGGTCCGGGCAGACGACGCGATGGCCGGCCGCGGCCAGCACCGGCATCATCCGCCGGTACAGAAACGACCACGACGGCTCACCGTGCAGCATCAGTACGGGACCGGCATCGGGGGGTCCGTCTTCCACCCATGCCATCCGCAGTTCGCCGCCTTCGTCGTCGGACACGTGGGCGTACCGGGGCTCGTAGGGGAAGTCGGGGAGGCCGGCAAACCGCTCGGCGGGGGTGCGCAGGATCTGCATGGCCCTCGACCCTATTAGGCCCTGTCGTTCCGATCTCCGCGGGCCCGCGACGACAGCTACGGCGCCTCTCCCCCTGGCTTCGCCGGGCGGCGCCCCGGCGTTGTCGGAGTCGTCCGGGAAGCCGGTTCCCGACGTGACCCCGGTTCGGCCGGCGGGGGAGTGAAATGGGCCGCGTCCGGTGCCCGTTCAGAGCTCGGCAACCTCCGCCAGGGCCCGTACCTGCTCCGACATCCGCACGGAGTCCGACAGGTCGCCGTCGCCGTCGAGGTGGTACAGCAGGAAGTCGACGAGGCGTGCCACTGCCCAGGCGCGTACGCGTGTCACGTCCGTACCGGTCGCGTCGGCCACGAGCGCGGTACGCCGGGCGAGCACCCGCTGCGGGTCGGGATGTCCGAAGGGATCGTCGATCTGCTGGATCAGCGGCCACGGGTCGAACGCGGGGTCCCCGTACATCGGCTTGGTGTCGATCGCCAGCCACGGCTCGCGTTCAGCGGTCAGGAGGTTGCCCGGGTTGAAGTCGCCGTGGACGACGGTCTCCCGTCCGCCGGCGCACGGGAGTTCGCGAAGAAGCCCGGCACCGAGCAGGAAGAGACCGGTGTCGACACCGGCGGGCCAGTCGTACCGCTCGATGCGTTCCTCGGCGAGATCGGCCCAGCCGGCCGCCACCACCGACAGGCGCTCCACGGACGGCACTTGGTTTCCGCCGCAAGTCCCCGTGCCCGGGCCCGTCCCCGTCTCTGTGCCCGCCCCCGCCCCCGTCCCGGTGTCAGCGCCGCCACCTGTGTCCCCGGCGCCCGTCTCCGTGCCCGCTTCCCACAGCCGCCGCAGCACCCCGGCGCCCAGCAGGAGCCGTTCCTCCGCGGGCAGGCCGGTCGCCGCGCGCAGCTGCCTGCCCGGTTCGCAGCGCTCCAGCAGCAGCGCGTACCGCTCCGGATCGTGCTCGTGGACGAGTACCGAACCGCGGCCCGCCCACAGCTTCAGCGCCTCGCCCTCGGGCCGCGCCTCCAGGTGCGGCCACGTCAGCTTCAGCACGGCGGCGGTGCCGTCGGCCCGCCTCGCCGGAGCCACCCAGGAGCAGCTGCCGCCGTGGTACGGGGCCTGGAGCCGAAGCTCCCAGCGGTCGCGGAACTCCTCGACCTGGGCGGGCAGTTGCTCCAGCCACTCGCGTCCGCTCGCGGTGCGCCGCATGTCGTTGAGCACCGGCAGCGACGCCGGGAAGAGCCGGGGGTCGGTCACGGTACGTTCGTACCATGACCGCCGGCCCCACCCCTCCCCCAGCTCCCGCCGCCCCGGAGACCCTGATCGTGCGGGTGTCCGGGAACGCCGCCCGTGCCGCCCGGGAACTGGAGTGGCTCTCGGAGGAGGAACGGGCACGGGCGGGGGCGTTCCGGCGTCAGGAGGACCGGGACCGCTATCACGTCGCACACACCGCGCTCCGCCGCGAGCTCGCCCGCCGAACCGGCACAGCGCCGTCGGAGCTTCCGCTGGTGCGGGCCGACTGCCCCGTGTGCGGCGGCGCGCACGGCAGACCCGGGCTCGCGGGCGACGCCGTGCACTTCTCGCTCTCGCACGCGGGAGATCTGGTGCTCCTCGCGTTCGCCGCCGCACCCGTGGGAGTCGACGTCGAGTCGCTGCCCGGCCCGTCCGTCGTCGAAGAGGTCTCGCGCTCCCTCCACCCCCGGGAGCGGGACGAGCTCGCCGCCCTGCCGGCGTCGCACAGGCCCGCGGCGTTCGCCCGGTGCTGGACCCGCAAGGAGGCCTATCTGAAGGGCACCGGCAGCGGTCTCGCGGAGGAGCCGTCGGTGACGTACGTCGGCACCTCGCAGCGGGCCGCCTCACCGCCGGGCTGGCACGTCGGCGACATCGCCGTGCCCGCCGGCTACGCCGCCGCGTGGGCCCTGCGCGTCTGACCGCTCACCGCGGACGGGACGACGGCGGACCGCCGCGGCGTTTTGTTCACCGCGGCCTGTTCACCGCGGCCTGTTCACCGCGGCCTGTTCACCGCGGCCTGTTCACGTCGGCTTGTCCACGGCGGCCTGTTCACGGCGGCCTGTTCAAGGTGACGTCCACCGTGTTCCATGGTCATCAGGGGCCCCGGGAAGGCGGCGGTCACCCACGGAGGATCGAGGTAGCCGTGCCGACGACACTGCGCCGCACCACCCTGACCCTGCCCGTCTCGCCGGTCGGCCCGGAGAATCCGCTGCCCGCGCTCGCGCCGCTCGACGAGATGCACACCATCGGCGAGGACGAACGCGCCGCGCTGCCGCCCGACATGGCGCGTCAGGTCGGCTACGCGCCGCTGCGGTCCGTACTGCCCGCCCGCATCCTCGACGGCTACACACGCGAACGCGCACCGGCCCCCCTGGATGCTCTGGTCCTGGAGAACGACCGGCTGCGCGCGACCGTGCTCCCGGGACTCGGCGGCCGCCTCCACTCCCTGCACCACAAACCCACGGGCCGCGAACTGCTCTACTCCAACCCCGTGGTGCAGCCCGCGGACTTCGCCCTGAACGGCGCGTGGTTCTCCGGCGGCATCGAGTGGAACATCGGCGCGACCGGTCACACCACGCTCTCCGTCGCACCCCTGCACGCTGCCCGCGTACCGGCCCCCGACGGGGGAGACATGCTGCGGCTGTGGGAGTGGGAGCGGCTGCGCGACACCCCGTTCCAGGTGGACCTGTGGCTCCCGGAAGGGTCCGACTTCCTCTACGTGGGCGTGCGCATCCGCAATCCGCACGACCGCACCGTGCCCGTCTACTGGTGGTCCAACATCGCGGTGCCGGAGGACGAGCACACCCGTGTCCTCGTACCGGCGGACGAGACCTGGTACTTCGCCTACGAGCAGCGCCTTCGCCGCATCCCCGTGCCCGAGTGGGACGGTGCCGACCGCTCGTACGCGCTGCGCAGCGAGTTCCCGGCCGACTACTTCTACGAGATCCCCCGCGAGGAGCGGAAGTGGATCGCCTCCCTTGACGAGCAGGGCTCAGGCCTCGTCCAGACCTCGACGGACCTGCTGAGGGGCCGGAAGCTGTTCGTGTGGGGTCACGGCCCCGGAGGGCGGCGCTGGCAACAGTGGCTGACCGAGCCCGGCACCGGCGGCTACGCCGAGATCCAGGCGGGCCTCGCACGCACCCAGCTCGAACACGTGCCGCTGGAGGCGGGGCGGGAGTTCGCATGGCTGGAGGCCTACGGGCCGCTCACCGCAGACCCGGCCATCGTGCACGGCCCCGACTGGGCCGCCGCACGCGGACACACCGCCGCCCGTCTGGAGGAGGCCCTGCCCCGCGCCGACGTGGACGCGGCCTTCGCGGCCTGGCGCCCGCACGCCGACACCGAGCCGGAGGCCGGGGAGGACGGCCGCCTGCTTGCCACCGGCTCCGGATGGGGAGCGCTCGAAGTGGCCCGGGGCGGCCATGAGTTGCGCGGCACGCCCTTCCCCCGGGAGACGCTGGGCGAACAGCAGCGGCCCTGGGCACAGTTGCTGACGAACGGCCGTTTCCTCGACGACACCGCAGGCGGCCACGCCGCTCCGACCACGTCCGACCCCGGCCCTTCGCTCGTCTCCGACGCCTGGCGCGACCAGTTGGAGTGCGCCCCCTCGGGGCCGCTGACCGACTACCACCTGGGCGTCGCGCAGTGGCACGCCGGCGACCGCGCACAGGCCGTACGCAGCTGGGAACGTTCCGCCGCGGCGGCGCCCACACCCTGGTCCCTGCGCTGCCTCGGATTCGCCGACGCCTACGACGACGCCGCCGGAGTGCACCCCGAGCGTGCCGCCGACCGCTACCTGGCCGCCCTGGACCTGGCGACGGCCGCCGGTGCGCCCACCCTCGCCGCGTTCGTACGGGAGGCCGTGCCCGTCCTGCTCGCGGCGGGCCGCACGGCCGCCGCCTGCGAGGCGCTGGATCTGCTGCCGCCCGCGTACCGGCAGCGCGGCCGCTTCCGGCTCCTTCGTGCCCAAGTGCTGCTCGCGAACGACGAGAAGGAGGCCGCGCGGGCCGTCTTCGACGAGGGGTTCGAAGTCGACGATCTGCGGGAGGGCGACGAGGTGCTGGCCGGGACCTGGGCGGCGATCACCTCGGACCCGCTGCCCGCTCGGTACGACTTCCGGATGCGCCCGGCGTGACGAGCCGGGCCGGGAACGGGCATCCCGGCCCCAGAAACAGGCACACCGGTGGACCGCGCGGGCCGCGCCGCCCCAGGGCACGCGGCCGCGCGGACTGCAAGGAAACGGGCCGATACGGTCACGATCGCGCCGGTACTTGGCCTGGTCCCCGTGTTCGAGGGGCTGTACAACTCTGCACACGGGCCCGAACGGGCAGATCCGTGACCGTACGGAGAGGGAAGGAGCATCGTCCATGAGCGCGGAGGAACGTCAGCGGGAGATCGTCGGGGCCGCCCGGCGAGGCGGTTCCGTCGACGTCGCCGAGCTCGCCGCCGAACTGGGCGTCGCGAAGGAGACGGTCCGCCGTGATCTGCGCGTACTGGAGTCCCACGGGCTGCTGCGCCGCACGCACGGAGGCGCGTACCCGGTGGAGAGCGCCGGCTTCGAGACCACGCTCGCCTTCCGCACCACCATGCACGTACCGGAGAAGCGCCGCATCGCCGCCGCCGCGGTCGAACACCTCGGCGAGGCGGAGACGGTCTTCATCGACGAGGGCTTCACGCCGCAGCTCATCGCCGAGGCCCTGCCGCGCGACCGTCCACTGACCGTCGTGACCGCCTCGCTCGCCGCGGCGGGCGCGCTCGCGACTGCCGAGGAGATCACCGTGCTGCTCCTCGGCGGGCGCGTGCGGGGCGGCACGCTCGCCACCGTCGATCACTGGACGACGAAGATGCTCTCCGGTTTCGTCATCGATCTGGCCTTCGTCGGAGCCAACGGCATCTCCCGCGAACACGGCCTCACCACACCGGATCCGGCCGTGAGCGAGGTCAAGGCGCAGGCGCTGCGGGCCTCGCGGCGCCGCATCTTCGCGGGAATGCACACGAAGTTCGGCGCGGTCAGCTTCTGCCGCTTCGCGGAGGTCGGCGACTTCCAGACGATCGTCACCTCCACGGGACTCACCGCCTCCGAGGCCCATCGGTACTCGCTGCGCGGACCTCAAGTGATCAGGGCCTGACGGCCCGTACAGGACCTGCGCTCTGCTGTCCGGCCGACGGTCCGCTCCGCGCATCAACCGCCCGTTTCGCCCCCTTATGACCAGGAGACCGCACATGCGCACCCGCAGTCGCCACAGGACACGCGCAGTCATAGGCGTCGCCACGGCCAACGTGCTGCTGGCCGCCTGCGCCGGCGCCGGGAGCCTCGCCACCGGCGGCGACACCATCAACGTCCTGATGGTGAACAACCCGCAGATGGTCGAGCTGCAGAAGCTCACCGCCAAGCACTTCACCAAGAAGACCGGCATCAAGGTCAGGTTCACGACGCTCCCGGAGAACGATGTCCGGGACAAGATCGGACAGGACTTCGCCAACCAGGCCGGCCAGTACGACGTCGCCACGATCAGCAACTACGAGGCGCCGATCTACGCCAAGAACGAGTGGCTCAAACCCCTCGACGGCTACCTGAAGAAGGACAAGGACTTCGACCAGAAGGACATCCTTCCGCCCATCCGCGAGTCCCTGAAGGGCGAGGACGGCAAGACCTATGCCGAGCCCTTCTACGGGGAGTCCTCCTTCCTGATGTACCGCAAGGACATCTTCGAGAAGAAGAACCTGACGATGCCCGACAAGCCGACCTGGCCGCAGGTCGCCGACCTCGCCGCGAAGGCCGACGGGGCGGAGAAGGGCATGAGCGGCATCTGCCTTCGCGGACTGCCCGGCTGGGGCGAGGTGATCGCTCCGCTCACGACC
The DNA here is from genome assembly GCF_900090145.1 of Streptomyces sp. WMMB 322. Classification (GTDB taxonomy): domain Bacteria; phylum Actinomycetota; class Actinomycetes; order Streptomycetales; family Streptomycetaceae; genus Streptomyces. The sequence continues at coordinate 19,688 of NZ_FMHI01000011.1, read as the reverse complement.
GTCGTCAACACCTTCGGCGGCACCTGGTTCGACAAGGACTACAAGGCCAGGCTGACCGACCCCGCGTTCGTGAAGGCCACCAAGTTCTACGTCGATCTGGTCCGCAAGCACGGCGAGTCCGGCGCCACCCAGTCCGGCTTCGCCGAGTGCCTCAACAACATGACGCAGGGCAAGTCCGCCATGTGGTACGACGCCACCTCCGGCGCCGGCTCGCTCGAAGCGGCCAAGTCCCCCGTCAAGGGCAAGATCGGCTACGCGCCGGCACCGATCGTGAAGACGAAGTCCTCCGGCTGGCTCTACAGCTGGGCATGGGGCCTGCAGAAGGCCTCCCGCAACCAGGACAAGGCGTGGAAGTTCATCTCCTGGGCCTCCAGCAAGGAGTACGAGCGGCTGGTGGGCGAGGAGTTCGGCTGGGCCAACGTCCCGGCGGGCAAACGCACTTCCACCTACCGCATACCCGAGTACAAGAAGACCGCCGGCGCATTCGGCGAGACCACGCGCAAGGCCATCACCGAAGCCGACCCGCGCAATCCGGGCGTGCAGGAACGCCCCACCATCGGCATCCAGTTCGTGGACATCCCCGAGTTCTCGGACCTGGGCACCAAGGTCTCCCAGGAGATCAGCGCGGCCATCGCCGGACGGCAGTCCGTCGAGACGGCCCTGAAGAAGTCGCAGCAGCTGGCCGCAGAGATCTCCGAGGAGTACGAGGGGCGAGGGCAGTGACAAATACGAAAGACACGACGAACACGACCGACACCACGACCACCGCGACCGCATCACCCGGCGCGTCCGCGCACGGCACCGCGCCGTCCGCGCCGCCGGCGAAACCACCGGCCGGGCTGCGCGCCTGGGTCACCCGCGCGCCGCTGATGCCCGCGCTGATATTCCTGATCGTCGTCACGCAGCTGCCGATGGTGGCCACGCTGGTGATCTCCGTCTTCGACTGGAACGCCCTGTACCCGGAGGCACGTTCCTTCGCCGGACTGGCCAACTACGGCGAGGTGCTGGGCGATCCGGAGCTGCGCAAGTCGGTGTTCACCACGATCCTCCTCACGGTCACCGTCGTGCTCGTCAGCCTCGTGCTGGGCATGCTCCTCGCCCTGCTCCTCGACCGCCGCTTCAGGGGACGCGCGGCCGTCCGCACGATGCTCATCGCGCCGTTCCTGCTGGTGCCCGTGGCCGCCGCCCTCCTGTGGAAGCACGTCCTCTACAACCCCGAGTACGGGCTCTTCAACGGCGTACTGCACTGGCTCTTCGGCGACGGCGCCCCCCAGCCCGAGTGGGTTCCCGAGATGCCGCTCGGCGCCGTCGAGGCGTCGCTGGTGTGGCAGTGGACGCCGTTCATGATGCTGATCCTGCTCGCCGGGCTGCAGAGCCGCCCCACGGAAGCCGTCGAGGCCGCCCGCATCGACGGTGCGGGCGCGTGGCAGGTCTTCCGCTACATCACGCTGCCGCATCTGCGGCGCTACCTGGAGCTGGCCGCGCTGCTCGGCACCGTCTACATCGTGCAGAACTTCGACGCCGTCTTCACCATCACCTCGGGCGGTCTCGGCACCGCGAACCTGCCGTACACGATCTACCAGACCTTTTACCAGGGCCACGAGTACGGCACGGCCTCCGCCGCCGGCGTACTCGTCGTGATCGGCTCCATCATCATCGCCACCCTCGCGCTGCGGGTGGTCTCGTCCCTCTTCCGCGAGGAGGCCGCATCATGAGCGCCGCGACGAACGTGAATTCCGCACCGCCCGCCGTGGAGACCGCCCCCAGGAGGGTGCGCAGGACGAACGCCGCGCTGGGCCTCGTCGCCTGGCTCGTCGGGCTCGTCTTCGTGCTGCCGGTGCTGTGGATGGCCCTGACCTCGCTGCACTCCGAGGCCGACGCCGCCACGAATCCGCCGTCGCTGGCGGCGCCCCTCACACTCGACGGCTACCGCGAGTTCTTCGGCGCCGGGGGAGGACCCAGCCCCTGGTTCTCGCTCGCCAACTCCCTGACGGCGTCCGTCGTCTCGACCGCGTTCGTGCTGCTGCTGGCGCTGCCCGCCGCGTACGCGCTGTCCATCCGCCCCGTGAAGAAGTGGACCGACGTCCTGTTCTTCTTCCTCTCCACCAAGATGCTCCCGGTCGTCGCGGGGCTGCTGCCGATCTACCTGTTCGCCAAGAACACCGGGACGCTGGACAACATCTGGCTGCTCGTCGTCCTCTACACCTCCATGAACCTGCCGATCGCGGTGTGGATGATGCAGTCCTTCCTCTCGGAGATCCCCAGCGCCCTGATCGAGGCAGCACAGATAGACGGGGCCCGGCTTCCGGTGATCCTCACCCGCGTCGTCGCGCCCATCGCCATGCCCGGCATCGCCGCGACCTCCCTGATCTGCTTCATCTTCAGCTGGAACGAGATGCTCTTCGCCCGGGTCCTGACGGGTGTGATCGCGCAGACCGCACCCGTCTTCCTGACCGGATTCATCACCAGCCAGGGCCTGTTCCTGGCGAAGGTGTGCGCCGCGTCGCTCGTCATCTCCCTGCCGGTGCTCGCGGCGGGGTTCGCCGCCCAGGACAAGCTGGTCCAGGGCCTGTCTCTAGGAGCCGTGAAATGAAGGCAGCTCTCGTCGAGTCGGTGGGCAAGGTCGGCCTCACCACCGTGCCCGACCCGGCACCCGGCCCCCGTCAGGTCGTCGTCCGGGTGGCCGCCTGCGGGCTGTGCGGCACCGATCTGCACATCCGCCAGGGCGAGTTCGCACCGTCGCTGCCTCTCGTCCCCGGTCACGAGTTCGCCGGCGAAGTCGTCGGTGTCGGCAGCGAGGTGACGGAGCTGTCCACCGGCGACCGGGTGGCGGTCGACCCGTCCCTGTTCTGCTACGAGTGCCGCTACTGCCGCACCGGGCACAACAACCTGTGCGAACGCTGGGCGGCGATCGGAGTGACCACGGCCGGCGGCGCCGCCGAGTACGCCGTCGCGCCCGTCGCCAACTGCGTGAAGCTGCCCGAGCACGTGCGCACCCAGGACGCCGCGCTCATAGAGCCGCTGTCCTGCGCCGTACGGGGTTACGACGTCCTCAAGAGCCAACTCGGCGCTCACGTACTGATCTACGGCTCGGGAACCATGGGCCTGATGATGCTGGAACTGGCCAAGCGGACCGGCGCCGCCGCCGTCGACGTGCTCGACCTGAACGAGGAGCGGCTGGCCACCGCCCGGCGGCTGGGCTGCTCCTCCGCGGCCGCGACCGCCGACGAACTGGACCGTCCGCAGGGCTGGGACCTCGTCGTGGACGCCACGGGGAACGCCGCCGCCATCCAGGACGGGCTCGGCCGCGTCGCCAAGGCCGGAACCTTCCTCCAGTTCGGCGTCTCCGACTACGCGACGACCGCCACGATCGAGCCGTACAAGATCTACAACCAGGAGATCACCATCACCGGCTCGATGGCCGTCCTGCACAGCTACGAGCGTGCGGCCGAACTCTTCGCGGGCGGCGTGCTGGACCCGGAGATCTTCATCTCCGACCGCCTACCCCTGGACGAGTACCCGGACGCCCTCGACCGCTTCGCGGCGGGAAAGGGACGGAAGATCGTCGTGGTGCCGTGAGCTGGTGAAGACCCGCCCGCCCGCGAGGAGTTCGCGGGCGGGCCGATCCGCCCCGGGGCGCCGCGCCGGAGCGGCAGGCCGTTCTTCCCCGGGGCCGGCCGGGTGCCGGCGCACACGGTCCGGCCGCCGCCCCTCGGCGGTGCGCGGAACGCTCAGCCCTTGACGGCGGAGCCGGCGACTCCCTGGACGAACCATCGCTGGAAGAACGCGAAGACGACCAGGACGGGGAGGACCAGTAGCACGCCGAAGGCGAGGATCTGGCCCCAGTCCACCGGCTGCTGGCCCTGGAAGACGCTGATCGCCAGCGGCAGCGGGCGCACCGAGGGGTCGGAGACCATCAGTACGGGCCACAGGAACGAGCCCCACTGGATGAGGAACGTCAGGATCGCGACCGACGCGAACGCCGGCTTGCTCATGGGGACGATGATCGCGAAGAAGGTGCGCCAGGGTCCGGCGCCGTCGATGCGGGCGGCTTCCTCGATGCTGCGCGGGATACCGCGGAAGAAGGTGGCGAACTGGTAGACGGAGAACGCGTAGGCGATGAAGGGGAGGGCCTGGATGTAGATGGTGTTGCGCTGCCCGTTGAACATGTAGAAGAGCGGGACCGCGACCGCCTCGAACGGCACCAGCATCAGCAGCAGGACGATCGTGAAGACGGCGCGCTGGCCCCGCCAGTGCAGCCGGGTGAGTCCGTAGGCGGCCATGGAGTTGACGAGCAGGCCGCCGAGGACCACGACGGTGGCCAGGAGCACCGAGATGCCCATGAAGCGCCAGAAGTAGCCGGTGGCGTCCGAGTCGAAGTTGTCCAGAACGGCGGCGTAGTTGTCGAAGGACAGGTTGGTCGGCAGGAAGCCGGTCAGGCCGCCCAGCACCTCGTCGGAGGGCTTGAAGCTGCCGAGTATCAGATAGAGCGCCGGCAGGACGAAGACGAAGGCCAGCACGCTCAGGACGGTGTAGTCGAAGAAGCGGCGAAGTGGTGTGCGGATCATGATCAGTCCTCGTTGCCGGGGCGGACGACGCGGCGCTGGACGAGAGTCAGGACGACGACGATCAGGAAGAAGACGATGGTGATCGCGGATGCCTGGCCGATGTTGTTCTGGTCGAAGGCAGTGGTGACGGCCTGGTACATCACGGTGCGGGTGGCGTCCTCGTGGAGTCCGCCGCCCTTGACGAGTACGTAGACCTGGTCGAAGACGCGGAATGCCAGCACCGAGGTGAGCAGGGCGACGAAGACGAGAGTGCCGCGGATGCCGGGCAGGGTGACGTGGCGGAACTGCTGCCACCGGGAGGCCCGGTCGAGTTGGGCGGCCTCGTAGAGCTCGCCGGGGATCTGCTGGAGGCCGGCGAGCAGGATGACCATCTGGAAGCCGACGCCCTGCCAGATGGACAGCACGATGATCGAGGCCATCGCGGTGGCAGCGCTGCCGAGCCAGTCGAAGGCGCCCCAGTTGCCGAAACTCACCGCATCCAGTGCGGAGTTGAGCATGCCCTGGTCGCTGCGGGCCAGGATGAGCCGCCAGATGACCGCGACCAGAGCCATGGGGAAGACGACCGGCATGAAGAACAGCGACCTGAAGAGGCCGATGGCCTTCAGCTTGCGGTTCAGCAGGATGGCCAGGCCGAGGGCGAGGGCGGTCTGAAGGGGGACGACGGCCACGGCGAAGGTCAGGTTGTTGAGCAGGGCCCGCAGGAACGGGCCGGACAGGTCGGGGTCGGTGAAGATCCGCCGGTACTGCTCCAGGCCGGAGAACCGGGGCGGGAGCGGTGAGCCGAGCAGCACGTGGTGGAAGGACAGGAAGACGGCGTAGACGAACGGCACGCCGACGAAGGCGATCAGTCCGCCGAGGGCGGGTGCGGACATCAGCAGCCCGTGCACCCAGTCGCGGTGGGGACGAGGAGACCGTACGGACTTCGGGGATCTCGGCGGCGGGCTCGGCTTCCGCCCGTCAGGCGCTGCGGGCGCGGGGTTCACGGTGGTCACGGTGGAGTCCTGTTCCCGGCCGGGAGGGGTGGCGCCGTCGGCGTCCGTCCCTCCCGGCCGATGGATGCGGCTAGGGCGTGTTTCGAAGTAGCGTCGTCCGCCCGTTAGGGCGGGCGTGGCGCCGCCCCGCAGGCGGGACTTCGAAACAGGCCCTAGGGCAGCTTGTAGCCGCCGTTGTCCGAGAAGTCCTGGTCGATGGCGCGGGCGGCCTTGGCCAGTGCGGTCTTCGGGTCGGCGCCGCCGTAGACGTCGTTCAGCGCCTGGCTGAACTTGGCGGTGACCGTGGGGTATCCGCCGGTCACGGGCCGGGTCACGGCGACGCAGGTCTTGTCGATGTCGCTGTCACCACAGGGCTTGGCGAGCTGGTCGGCGAAGAGCTGCAGCGGGCCGCCCTTCTTGTACAGCTCACTCTCGGCGAGTGCGGACTCGGTGCCGGGAGGGGCACCGTTGGCCTTCGTCATCGCGGTGACGTTGGTGTCGTTCAGGAGGGAGTCGAGGAAGGTGCCGGCGGCCTTGCCGTTCTTGGTGTCGGCGCCGATGCCCCAGGCCCAGGAACCCTGGCCGGTCTTGGAGCCGTTGCCGAAGTCGGGCAGCGGCAGCACGACGAGGTCCTTCCCGAGGGCCTTGCTGTAGTCGGGGTACATCCAGTGGCCGACCCAGCTCAGCGCCACGCGGCCCTTGGCGAACGCCTTGCCGTCGGTGTTGGGGTCGACGTGGGTCTTCCAGGACTGGAAGGTCTTCAGCGCGGACGCCGCTTCCGGTGTGTCCAGGGCGCCCTTGGCCTTGCCGTTCTTCAGCAGGGAGCCGCCTGCCGACCAGATCGCCGGGGCGAAGCCGTAGGTGCCCCACTCGGTGGCGAGGCCGTTGTTCTCCTGCAGATCCAGGCTCTTGCCGTCGGAGTCCTGGGCCGCCAGCTTCTTCACGGCGTCGGTGAACTCGTCGGCGGTCCAGCTGTCGGACAGACCCTTGGGGTACTTGATGCCGGCCTCGTCGAGCTTCTTCTTGTTGCCGTAGATGCCGAGCCCGGAGTCGTACATACCCAGGCCGTACTGCTTGCGGTCTATCCGGCCCTGGGCCTTGATGGAGTCCGTGGCGTTGGCCAGGGTCTTGACGGAGACGTGGTCGTCGATCGGGGCGAGCTTCCTGTTGTAGACGAAGTTCGCCATGGTCGGACCGTCGAACTCCATCACGTCCGGCAGCTTGGAGGGGTCGGTGGCGGTGATGGTCTTGGTGTAGTCGGTGTCGGGGATCAGCGTCAGCTTGACCTTGACCTTCTTCTGCGAGGAGTTGAAGGTCTTCACCGCGTTCTTCAGGGCGGCGGCCTCACTGGCCTGACCCTGGTGGGCCCAGACCTTGATGGTGCCGCTGCCGCTGCCCTTCTCGGCGGAGGTGCTGCCTGTGCCGCCGCCTCCGCCGCAGGCGGCGAGTGCCGCCAGGGGAAGGACGAGAGCCAGTGCTGCACGGGCGGTCCTGCGGGTTCTGTTGTTGCCGACGTTCATGGTGGGTGCCTCCGGTGTGTGGTGCGGTAAGGCTGGACGGGTGTGAAGGTGTGCTGTGGGGACTCGGGATCGCCCACCGGCCTTATGGCCGTACGGGCGACGGATCCGTCATGTGGGCCGCTCCTGCGGCAGTTCGGTGCCGGCGCTCTGCTCCCTCACCACGAGGGGCAGCAGGTCCCAGGCGTCGACCGCGTAGCTCAAGCGCGCGTCAGTCGCGGTGTGGGCCTGGAGGCGCCACGGGTCGCCCCCCGTCGGGTAGAAGCGCATGGTGAGCACCTGGCCGGTGGAGGTCAGGAAGACTTCGGCCATGGAGTGGTCGACGACCACGCGCAGATCGGCCGGCCGGCCGGTGGGGCAGGGCATCCTGGCGGAGCCACCGTGGGCGCGGGAGTCCCGCGAGGCGTGGTCCCGGTCGACGACCAGTTCACCCGCAGCGGCATCGAGACGGATGTCGAGGTACTCGGATCCGTCCTGGGCGGTGAGCAGCCGCAGGCCCGCCGCCCCGGCCGTCTCCAGACGGGCCGTCAGATCGAACGCGCGCTGCACACCGCCGAGTTCGACCGGCTCGGGGCCCTGGGCCGTGCCCTCGGCACGGACGGTGTGCCTGCCGCGCAGGCCGAGCAGCTCGGCGGCGGGCTGCTGTCGCAGCGTGCCGTCGCTGCCGACCGATATCTCCCGGGGGACGGTCAGCACCCCGGCCCATCCGTCTGCGACCGACCAGGATTCCTCGCGGGCTTCCCAGGACCAGCCCCACAGCAGCCATCTGTCTCCCTCACTGCCTTCGGCGCGGGTGGTGTCCCCGGGCGCACGCAGCAAAGCGGGTGCGTAGCAGTCCGGTCCGTGGTCCACGAGGACCGGCGGGCCGGCGTCGAAGACGTTGCCGCGTTCCTCGCCGACCAGGGCCGTGACGCACTGCGCGCCGCCGTGACCGTTCCATGCGCTGAAGACGAGGGCACCGGGCCGTCCGGACTGCGCCGGCAGGTACTGGGGACACTCCCAGCCTTCGCCGGTGTTCAGGCCGGTGCCGCCGACCGGCTCCTGCTTGCGGGAGTCGAAGGGCCCCAGGTAGGTCCAGTCCTCCAGGTCGGGCGACTCGTACAGCAGGGCCGCGCCGCAGCCGTCCGCGAGGGCGGAGCCGACGAGCATCCGCCAGCGGTCGCCGTCCCGCCAGACGTACGGGTCGCGGTACATGGTGCAGCCCTCGGGCCATGCGGGGATGACAAGTTCGCCCCGCGGCCGGAAGGTCCGGCCGCCGTCGCGGGAAGTGGCGCTGGTGACCGGCTGATGCTGGGGCGAGCGGTCCTCGCGGTGCGCGGAGTAGAAGGCGACCAGCCGGTCGCCGTCGGAGACGGCGTTGCCGGAGAAACAGCCGTCGGCGTCCTCACCGTCCGGGGTCGGGGCCAGGGCGATCGGCAGGGACTCCCAACTCAGCAGGTCGGGGCTGCGGAAGTGGCCCCAGTGCATGTTCGTGTGACTCGCGCCGTAGGGGTTGTACTGGTAGCAGACGTGGTAGTGGCCGTCATGGAAGACCAGCCCGTTGGGGTCGCTCATCCAGTTCCGTGGACGACGCAGATGCGCGACGGGCCGGTACGGATCACGGGGTGCAGTGGACACACACGTGCCTTTCGTCATGTGCAAGGAGCATGCGAGGAGGGACGGTCACCGGACCGCCCTGCCTCGGTCCCCTCGTTGCACTCGATGAAGTGCTTCCACCGGAACTCGCTGCAGGCCCGGGTGGCATGGCGACCGGAGCGGGCCTCGGCGGGGTGCCGACGGCGAGGTGCGGAAAGGGCTGTTGAAGTGCCGACGCCGGGTCGGCGGGGAGCGCGAGGCTCAGTGCTCCCGTGCCTGAGAGGCCGGGGCGCCGGCGGAACGGGACGAGGTCACGCAGACCAACTCGCCCGCTCCTGCGGACAGATCGGCAGCGGTGCCGGACACCGGCCGGCTGTGCCGGTTCGACGGCTCATTGAAAGTCTCAGGGGACATGTGTGTACCCTCACAGTGTTCAAGTGCTGACAGGGATGACGACCGGTTGCGACGGTCGCCTGTCACGGTGCGAAACGCTTCGCCGTCCCGGTGTCAGAGTCGGGGCGGCGAAGTGACCGATGCCCGCGCCACCAGCGGGCAAGGCAGCTTCTCCTGGGTGTCCGGGCCCGGTGGCCGGCCCGGTTTTCCGGTGAGTGCGAGCAACTGGGCCACGGCCCGTGCCCCCATCTCGTAGTGCGGCAGCTGAACCGTGCTCAGCGCGGGGTGGACGGTCTCGCAGACCAGCTCCTGGTTGTCGAATCCCATGACCGACAGGTCGCCGGGGATGGAGAGCCCCAACTCGGCGGCAGCCCGGTAAGCACCGGCGGCCATCCGGTCGTTGAAGCAGAACAATGCCGTGGGGCGCCGCTCCGCCGTCAGCAGCCGCCGCGCGGCCCGGTGGCCGGCGTCCACGTCGCCGGTGGTCGTCCCGTGGGGCACTGCCGTCTCGGCGGCGACAAGAGACGGGTCGTGGGATACACCGGCCTCGGCCAGCGCCTTGCGGTAGCCCTCCAGGCGGCCCTGCCGGGCGGGGATGTCGACGGTCTGCACGATCGCGCCGATCCTGCGGTGCCCGTGGCCGGTCAGCTCACGCACCGCCGTGTACCCGCCCTGGACTTCATCCGGTACGACGAAGGGGACGGCGGGGTCGTCGGAGCGCGCGTCCAGCAGCACGGTGGGCGTGGAGCGCATCGACTCCGGCACGCGCAGGACTCTGTGGAACATCGCCGCGTACAGCACGCCGTCCACCTGCCGCTGGAGCAGCATCTCGATGCTGGTGCGCTCCAGTTCGGCGTCGCCGCTCGTGTTGACCAGCAGCAGCACCAGGCCCTCTGCCGCGGCGGCCTCCTGGGCACCCAGGATCATCCGGCCGGCATGGGGGGTGGTGGCGATCTCGTCGCTGACGAAGCCGATGGTGTGCGAGCGCTTCAGCCGCAGCCCCCGGGCGAGGCCGTTCGGCGCGTACCCGAGCTCGTCGGCGACCTGCAGGACGCGCTGCCGGGTCTCGGTGCTGGCCCGTTTGCCTTCGACGCCGTTCAGGATGTGCGACACGGTCGCGGTCGACACACCTGCCGCCGCAGCCACATCTTTGATCCCGATCCGGCGTGTCATTACCCCTGCCCAAAGTAGTGGATAACGCATTGGCAAATCGTTTAGCCCATCGCGTGCACATGAGAGTGCCCAGGGCCGGGGCTCCTGTCAATGGTTCGTTTCAAATTTCTGGCCGGCCCGTCTCCTCCGCCGTTGTCCCGACACCGGCGCCCGCTCCACGCGCCGATGTCCGGGCCGGTCCGCGGGCGCCCGTGCTTCGCGCCCTGATCAGCTCAGTTCGCCGGCCATCTCGTCGGTCGCCGGCGGCGACAGGCCCGAAAACACCGTGCCCACAAGCTCGTTGAGGTTCCGCATGTGCTGCCGGACGAGTCCGGTCACGACTCCGGTCGCGAGTCCGAGCACGCTTCGGTCACCGCCGGAAGTCCAGCAGCGCCGGACTTCCGGCAGCCCAGGCCCGGGAGGTCCCACCGGCCACGGCCCCCGGCACGGGTCGGCCTCCCCTCCGGCGAAGCCAGGGGGAGGCCGGCTGCACGGCGGGTGTGTCCGGCGGGCCCGGTTACCCCTCCGCCTCCTGGCGGTCGACGTACTCGAACACGCTGCCGTCAGGATGGCGTGCGATCACGCTGCGCCCGATGGGCGTCTCCTTGGGGCCGGCCACGATCTGCGCGCCGACCGCCTCCAGATCCGCGACGGCCTCGCGGACGTCCTTCACGGCGAGCGTCGCCGCGATCTTCCGGAGGATCTCCAGGTGCTCCGACGGGCCGCTCATCAAGAAGAAGGGCCCCACCGCCGCGACCGAGACCGGTCCTTGGGTGAAACGCACCGCCTCGGTGCTCGCAAGCCGCTCGTACGCCGGAACTGCAGCGTCCAGATCGTCGACGCAGACGCGCAGTGAAGTCCCCAGAATGTCCATGGCCCGCACCCTAGTTGGGCGACTCGGCGCACGTCAGGCCCGGCACAGGATCTCCCCGTGAGGCACCGCGAACCAGCCGTCCTCCCGTGCGCCCCACTCGAGCCACGCGTCCGCCGCCTCCCGCAGCTGATCCCGCGTTGCGTGACCGCCCTCCACCGCCGATGCCGCGAAGGACGAGGCCAGCGTGCGCTCCGCCCACAGTCCGCTCCACCACGCGCGCTCCTCGCCGGTGGCGAAACACCAAGTGGACGACGAGGCCGTGACGTTGCCGAAGCCCGCCTCACGCGCCCACGCATGCAGCCGGCGCCCCGCATCGGGCTCGCCCCCGTTGGCGCGGGCCACCCGCCGGTACAGCTCCTGCCAGCCGGTCAGCCCCTCCACGGACGGATACCAGAACATCGCGCCGTAGTCGGAGTCCCGGGCGGCCACCACTCCGCCCGGAGCGCACACCCGGCGCATCTCCCGCAGCGCCCGGACCGGATCGCCCACGTGCTGAAGCACCTGATGGGCGTGCACCACGTCGAAGGCGCCGTCTGGGTGCTCCAGGGCGTGTACGTCGCCCTCCTCGAACGTCACGTTGTCCAGCCCGCGGCCGGCCGCCGCGCCGCGGGCCCGCTCCAGCACGCCCGGCGCCGAGTCGAGTCCGGTGACGTGGCCCTTCGGCACCAGCGCCGCGAGGTCCGCGGTGATGGTGCCGGGCCCGCACCCGATGTCCAGCACCCGCATGTGCGGCGCCAGTTCGCCCAGCAGGTATCCCGCCGAGTTCACCGCCGTACGCCACGTGTGCGAACGCAGTACCGCTTCGTGGTGCCCGTGTGTGTAGACGGCCGTCTCCGCGTTCCCGGCCGCCTGTGTCCCGTCCCTCGACGCCATGGTGCGCAGGCTATTGCGCGCCGGGCCGGGGAGGCCACGGGCGACCGCCATGCGGACCGGGGCCGCGCTCACACGTTCAGCGGCCGGTAGACGCGCAGCGCCTCGTGCTCCTTGTCGAGCAGCAACCGCCCCGGGGCCCTGGCCACTTCACCGTCATAGCTGAGGTGGGTGCCCGGCGGGATGTCCGTGATCATCAGCCGGCGCAGGCGCGTCGTGCTGTGCAGCGGCGAGCGGTCGACGGCGCTGGTGAGGGCCGCTATGAACAGCCGCGTGCGGGCCCAGCGCCCCGCCTTGACGAGGCGGACGTCGAGCATGCCGTCGGCGAGGTCGTGCCGCCGCACGGGCGCCATCCCCACCTTGTAGGCGCAGTTGCCGGCGAAGAGCAGCCACAGGGCACGCTCCTTGCCGCCCAGGCCGGCCTCGACCGGCCCGCTCGTCTGCAGGACGCGCAGCGCGGCGAGCACCCCGGCGGGCCACGGGCCGATGCGGTGGGCCCACCGCTCGCGGATGCGGACCAGCTCCGGATACGCGCCCAGGCTGAAGGTGTTGAGGAAGTAGCCCGGCTCTCCGGGCCGGAGCACGGGCGCCGCGGTGCCCGGACCGGGCTCCGGCGGAACCGGTGACCGCAGGGCACGCTCGGCCTCCAGGCCGCTCGCCTCGTCCGCGTCCGCCGCGCGCACGACCTCCTCGGCACCCGGCGCCGCCCCCGGCTGGGGCGTGAAGCGTCCCAGGTCCACGGCGACGGCGTCGCCCGATTGCACGGCCCGGCAGGTGTCGGCGAACTCCTCGATGCCGAGGTCGAAGGCGAAGTGATTGTGCGTGCCGCCCGGCAGCACGGCCAGCGGAACACCGGCACGCTTCGCGCAGACCGCGGCGGCGTTGACCGTGCCGTCGCCGCCGCACACGCCGAGCGCGCCGCCCAGCTCCGCCGCCCGCTGGGCCGCATCTTCGAGGGCCCCGACGATGTCGTCGGACTTCGGGTCGCAGGTGATGATCTCGGCCTTCGGCAGCATGCTCCGCACGACGGCCAGCGCCGGGGGTTCGAGGGGCTCCGCGGACTCCTCCTGCCCGGCCGACTCGCTGTGCTCGCCGCGGTTCCCCTCCAGCAGGCTCGTCCCGGGGAAGAGGTCGGAGTCCTCGAGCCGGGAACCGGACGTGGAGTTGGCGACCAGCACCAGCCCCGAGCCCTCCGGCATCGCCGGGGCGTCGGCCAACGGGCGCCCGGGGGAGGGGAGTTGAGAACGGGTGGGGGCGATGCCGCGCACGGCGAACGCCGAACCCACGCCGAGGGCCGCGCCCACCAGCACGTCGCTGGGGTAGTGGACGCCGGTGTAGACGCGGGAGAAGGCCACCGCCGCCGCGAGAGGGGCGACCGCGGCGCCCCAGCGGGGAGACTCCAGGGCCACTCCCGTCACGAAGGCCGCGGCGGACGCCGCATGACCCGACGGGAAGGACGTGGTCACCGGCTGGCGGTGCAACTGCCGGATCAGCGGCACGCCCTCCAGCAGCGGACGCTCCCGCCGCACCGCCTGCTTGCCCAGGGTGTTGACCGTCGCCGACGCCACGGCCAGGGAGGCCAGGCCCCGCGCCGCGGCCCTGCGGGAGCGCGGTGTGTCGGCCAGCGCCATCGCACCGGCAACCGCGAACCACAGCCGTCCGTGGTTGGCGCTCCGGCTCAGCCGGGGCAGCACCCGCTCCGGGCCGGGCCAGTCGCGGTCGGCCACCAGCTCGAACAGCCGGCGGTCGGTGGCCGACCAGGCCCGCGAGGCGGGCCAGTTGCGCCAGGCGGGGCTTCCGTCCGACGCCGCGTCAGTGTTCCGGCGCGCGAACGGGGGCGAGAGCGTCCCCGCGCCCGGCTTCGTCGCCCCGGCCCGGCTCCGCAGGTTCCGGCGGCGGAAGCCGCGCAGGCTCCGGCCGACGCGGTCGGTGAATGTTGCCATGAAGCTGCGCCTTCTCTGACCTGGTTGCCTGTAAACCTTCGCACCCCCGTGACCGGGCTCCGCCCCCGCTCCATCACTGTCATGTTCCCGCCGCGAAGCGGGGCCGCCCTGCCGGTCCGGCGGGCGTGTGCCCGCCTGAGGCCGGGCCCGCGTCGCGGGGTGTGCGCGGGCGTGGGCGGGGGCGGCCCGGCGGCTCCGTGCCGGGCCGAGGCAGTGCTTGGCGGCGGTGAATCTCCGACGCGGGAACCCGCGCGCCCGCCCGCCGCCGTGCGCAGAGGCGCAGCGAAGCGGTTCCCGTCGTCCCGGGGACGGGAACCGCTTCGCCGCTCTCACACGGCGGGAGCCGGAGTCAGCCCGCTCGCACCCGCACAGCACTCGTTACGGGACGATGAGCCGCAGGCGCGCCACGCCCCACTCGCGCGGGCACGTCCACGGCCGCGGTCTTCCTTCCGGTTCCGGCCGCTCACGCCTGAGGCTTCCGCCCCAGAGCGGCCATCACCTCCTGAACGTTTCCGTACGTGTCGCCGTCCTTGGGCAGTTCGCGCACCGTCTCCACCAGGGGTTCCGGCGCGTACTGGTCCAGGAGCGTGCGTTTGAGGCCCTCGCGGTCGGCGGGGAAGGCGCGACGGCCGAGATGCCGCGCCAGCTCGGACCGCAGAGCCTCGTCCTCCGCTTCCTCGCGGTCCGGGTCGCGCCGCCCCTGCTGGACCGGGTGCTCCGTGATCTCCGGGTCGTCGTCGGCGCCGGGCTCGGGGTCGTCCCACTCCTCGGCCCTCGTGGGGTGCCCGGACCGGATCCAGCCCTGCATCTCCCGCTTGGCCTCGTCGTCCCGGTGAACATTCAGAGGGTCACTACCGCGTTGCATGTTGTCCTCCACCGGCTCCACCTCCTTGCGGTGCTCCTTCGTGCGGCCAGCGCAGCAGGGCTCCGAGACCGCCGTCCGGCAGGTCGCGCGGCACGCCTTCGGGTATGTCGGAGTCCCGTACGCACAGCACATCGGCGCCCGTCGCCGCCGCGGAACGCAGCAACGCGTCGTCGGCGCGTGCCGGGGAGGGTTCCGTGGCGCCCAGGTACTGGGTCTCGCTGCGGCGCAGCGCGATCTGGCCCGGCTCGTCACCCACCCAGACCTCGCGGCGCGCGTCGGGGCCGTCGGGCCGTACGAGCAGCACGCCGACGCGGTGCTCGCGCGCGGCCTCGACCAGCGCCGGCACGCCCTCGGCGGCGTCGATCCGGCCCTCGCCGCCCGGCGAGCGCCCGGCCTGGAAGCGTTCCATGACGTCCGCGGCACGCTGCCGCGCGTACTGCGCCCGCGCTCCGGCTACCTCGTCCGCGAGCAGCCTGCGGCCGCCGGCGGTGTTCGAGGCCGGCCCGTCGGCGCGACTGTCGGCGCGGACGCCGTGCTCCGCCTGGACCGTACGTTCACGCAGGTCGGGCGGCAGACGGTCGTGCACGGAGCTGCGTTCGCGCGCGTCGCCCGCCAGTACGAGGACTTCCGCGCCGCACTTCTCCCAGCGGATGCGCAGCTCGTCGGCGATCTCGGCGGCGTTGTGCTCCCAGGTGTTCTCGACGCGGGTCTGGAAGTGCCGCTCGGACCAGTCGGCCGAGGGCGTGCGGTGCACGGGCCAGTCACTGCCGGTGACGCCGCCTGCCGGCTGCGCGCCGAACGGGCCGGTCAGCTCGAATTCGGCGCCCTTGCGGTCGATGTAGGCCACCAGCGCCGGGGGATCGCTGTCGACGAGTTCGACGAGCGGCCCCGTGTGCGGGAGCGCCTGCCAGACGGCGACCGGACCGCCGCCGGGGGGCTGCACCGTCAGCTCCGTGTCCAGGACGACCTCGCCGCCGGTGGCGAAGACCGCGTGAGCGGGGGGTTCCGGCCCTCGGGACAGCGCCAGGAGCCTGTCGTACACAGCTCGGCACGTGGCGTCGTCGGCTCCCTGGTCCCTGAGCCGGTCACGTGCCGATTTCGCGTTGAGCTGGTGGCGGGCGGCGGCGTCCTCGGAGGCCGTGCGGGTGTCGAAGTAGACAGACGCCCAAGGGCCCTTGCGCTCGAAGAGCGGACCGAGGAATCCGAGTTCCATTGATTTCCTCCTTGGATTGCCGAGCACGGGTACCCGTACGGCCGCGAACCACACGAGCGGTGCTCGCACGGGCGCAATGGCCCGGCCGGCGGCCGGCCGGCGCAGACGCAGCACGGCGATGAGCGAGACGAGACCGATGTCGAGAGAGGGAGCCCCATGGGAATCGATCCCCGCGAGCTGTCCGATGCGGACCTTCTGAGGGAGCTCGAGACCATCCACCGCACCCGGCACGACACCCTGCTGCACGCGCCGAAGGACGCGCTGTCCGCGCACAGCGTGCGGATGGCGGAGCTGGAGTCCGAGTACCTGCGCCGCCACCCGGACCGTCCGGTCACGCCCGGCCGTACAAGGGAGGGCGCCCGCGCCCGGGAGACGTCGGCGGGGGCATGACCGGCCGTGGCGGTACGGCGTCCCGCGCCCGCAGCACGGGCGTTGGGGCGGTGCCCGGACCGGAGCCCGCCGCGGGCTCCGGTCCGGGCACGTGGTGCACGCCCGCCCCGTAGGCCCCGGCCCGTTGCGCCAGGTGCCCTGCCGGCGCGAGAACGCGGTGCCGCCTCCGGCCGGGCCGGCCGTGGCTCGTCCTGCGCGCCCTTCTCAGCCCCGCTCGTCCCGCTCGTCGGCGACGACGCGCAGGGTGCGCAGTGACGGGTCTGCGGTGTCGGGAACATACATGGTCGCCTCGACGTCCGTACGCAGGTACTTCACTGCTTCGGGCCCCAGCCGTCCGCCCGTCACCGCCACCGGCACACCCGGTGGGTACGGGCCGAGCTTCGGCGGCGGGGCGGCCCGGCCGGGCCGCCCCGCCGCCGGCGAACCGGCCGGTGCCCGAGCGGGCATCATGCGTCCGGGCCCTTCGGCGCCCGGTCCTCGCGTCCCGCTTCGGCCTTGCGCTTCCTCGACTTCCTGCCGCCCTTCTCCCCGCCGTGGCGTCCGGAGGCGGACTCCCGGTCGCCCTTGGCTTCCTTGCCCTTGGTGCTGCGCCCGCGCCCGTCCGTCCCTGGGGCGCCGGCGGCAGTGTCCGGCTCCTGGTGCTGTACCTCGTCACCGTCCGACGGGTGGGGCCTGCTGCCGGGCAGGAACTCCTGGAGCTTCGCCTTGAAGCCCTGCTTGACCATGGCCTTGCGGTCGGAGTCGCCCTTGACGATCGAAGCCACCGTGGACTCGATCTGGTCCCAGTCTGCGTGCGGCGGGATCGGCGGCACCGCGGGGTCGGTCATGAACTCGACGACGGCCGGGCCGTCCGCGTCGAGCGCCTGCCGCCAGGCGTCCTCCACGTCCTCAGGCTTCTCGGCCCTGATGCCGGTCATGCCGAGGGTGCGGGCGAAGGCCGCGTAGGAGACATCGGGCAGGGCCTGGGACGGAACGAACTGCGGCGAGCCGCTCATGGCACGCATCTCCCACGTCACCTGGTTCAGGTCGCGGTTGTTCCACACGCCGATCACGAACCGCGGATCGCTCCAGGACATGCGGTACTTGGCGAGCGTGATGAGTTCGGCCAGCCCGTTCATCTGCATCGCGCCGTCCCCCACGAGCGCGACGACGGGACGGTCGGGGTGGGCGAACTTCGCGCCGATCGCGTACGGGACGGCGCAGCCCATCGTCGCCAGCGTGCCCGACAGGGAGCCGCGCATCGTGCCACGCATGGTCAGGTGCCGGGCGTACCAGTTGGTCGTGGAGCCGGAGTCGGCGGTGATGACCGCGTTCTCGGGAAGCAGCGGATCGAGGCAGTGGGCGACGTATTCGGGGTTGACCGGGTCCGCGCTCACCTCGGCGCGGCGCCGCATGACGTCCTTCCAGCGGTCGACGGAGGCCATCAACTCCTCCTGCCACTCGCGCCCTTCCTCCTTCTGCCGGAGCTTGGGCAGCAGCCGCCGCAGCGTGGACCTGGCGTCGCCGATCAGGTTCACCTCGTACGGGTAGCGCATCCCGGCCATGTGCGGATCGATGTCGATCTGGACGGCGCGGGCCTTGCCGAAGGGCGGCAGGAACTGGCTGTAGGGCAGGCTCGACCCGATGGTGAGGAAGGTGTCGCAGTCCCGCATCATCTCGTAGCTGGGGCGGCTTCCCAGCAGTCCGATGGGGCCCGTGACGTATGGCAGGGTGTCCGGCAGCACGTCCATCCCGAGCAGCGCCTTCGCCACGCCTGCCTGCAGCATCCCGGCGACCTGCTGCACCTCGGCACGGGCGCCGCGTGCGCCCTGGCCCGCCAGAACGGCCACCTTCTTGCCGGAGTTGAGCACTTCTGCGGCGTG
The DNA here is from genome assembly GCF_900090145.1 of Streptomyces sp. WMMB 322. Taxonomy (GTDB): domain Bacteria; phylum Actinomycetota; class Actinomycetes; order Streptomycetales; family Streptomycetaceae; genus Streptomyces. The sequence goes on along the minus strand of NZ_FMHI01000011.1, from coordinate 1,495 downwards.
GTCGAGTGCCGCCTCGGCGGGTTCGGTGTGCCAGCCGCTGCTGCCGAGGCTGGAGGGCACCATCTTGAACTCGTGGCCCGGCGGCTGGTATTCGAGCTCCTGCACGTCGGAGTGGACGATGACGGCCGTCGGAGCCCGGCGCGCGTAGGCGGTGCGGATGGCGCGGTCGAGGACGTTGGGCAGTTGCTCGGGGACGGTGACCGTCTCGAGGAAGTCCGAAGCGACGTCCTTGAAGAGGGAGTGCAGATCGACTTCCTGCTGGTACGAACCGCCCATCGCGGAACGTGCCGTCTGCCCCACGATGGCCACGACGGGCACGTGGTCGAGCTTCGCGTCGTAGAGCCCGTTGAGCAGGTGGATGGCGCCGGGCCCCGAGGTCGCGGTGCAAACACCGAGCGTGCCGCGGAACTTGGCGTACCCGACGGCCTCGAACGCGGCCATCTCCTCGTGCCGCGCCTGGACGAAGCGCGGTTCGTTCTTGGCCCTTTCCCAGGCGGCGAGCAGGCCGTTGATGCCGTCGCCGGGGTAGCCGAAGACGTGCTCGACGTCCCACTCGCGCAGCCTGCGCAGGATGTAGTCGGAAACCTTCTCGGACATGGATCGTCTCTCCTCTACCGCGATGCCGGCGGCGCCGGCGGGTTCGGGTTCGTTCCCCCGCTGATTGCTCTCCGGGCCCCGTCGGGGCCGTCCGGTCGGTCCGGAGGCGCCCCGGGGGAGCGGCAGGCCCGGGGTGCGGCAGCCGGTGTCAGCTCCCCCGTCGTGCCGCCCGCCTGACGCGGCCGGCACGCCGTACGCGGAGCTCCCGGGGACCGCGCCCTCGGGGGCGGGCACGGGCCCGGCGGACGCGGAGGGCACCGCATGGGTGACCGGGCGAGGGTTCCCGGCCTGCCCCTCCGTCACAAATACGGCAAATGTCATGAGTCAGGCGGAGATCGGCTGCCGCGGCGCAGTGGCCGGCAGGTCCCGGAGCGCCGTGACCTGCGCCCGTACGGGACCGGCACCCTCCGCTGCCGGAGCAGAGACGCGCACCGCCCGGGCCCCGCAGGCCGGCAGCTGTCCGCACGTGGTCGCAGTCGGAAGGCATGCGGCCCCGGGTTACCGGGCCGAAGGGCAGGAAACACCGCCTGCCCGGTCTCGTCGTGCGCGGGGGTGCGGCCGGACGGTGTGCGAGGCCACGTCTGCGGGGCGGGTGTTGACGTTTGCTGTCGGGGGTGGGGGGCACGCGGAGGTCAGTGCTTCGGCAAGAAGGCACATCCGCGGGAGCGGGGCTCGTTCGAGAGCCCGGTCTTTGCGCGTGACCGTTTGTTCGGTCCGTCCCGGTTGTGTCTTGTCTCCCGCGGTGTCCGCAGATGCAGTACACCGAGGGGAAGTGGGCCAAGCACATGACTTCTGTATCGATGCGCACTTCGCGTGCCCGTCGTCCGCATGATGACGCTCCTGATACGGCGGAGGATTTCCGGCGGATTGTCTCTTTGCCCGAGGGGGTGGAGAGGGA
>NZ_FMHI01000001.1 GCF_900090145.1 Streptomyces sp. WMMB 322 | reverse complement strand
AGGGCTTCATCGTTCGACTTGCATGTGTTAAGCACGCCGCCAGCGTTCGTCCTGAGCCAGGATCAAACTCTCCGTGAATGCATCAAAAACACCACGAAAGAGCGGCACAACCAGGAGGAATAATCCCGGCGTGCACAGCATCCTCGCTGTCAATCAAAGAAATCCCACGCCTCCACAAACAAAGCCCGTGGAGACACGAGGGTATCAACATATCTGGCGTTGACTTTTGGCACGCTGTTGAGTTCTCAAAGAACGGACGCTTCCATCACAACCCTCACAGGCCGCTCCGGGCGCTTCCCTCTCGGTAAACCCGACACTATCAGAGCTGATCCGACAGTTGATCCGGGGGTGCTTCCCGGCAACATCCGGAATTCGGAGTCGCATTGGGAGGCGGAACGGACACCGAACGTCGCCGGGAGTTCACCGAACTCCCGTGGTTCGTCGGGTCCTTCGCCGCGGAAACCGTTCAACCGGCTTCGCAACGGCGTGAACAGTAACAGGTCGCGAGGCGCGAACGCACATCAGGCGGCTGTGGGCACCGTCGTCGGCCTGTCCTCCGGGGAGACGTCCCCGGTCTCCCCCGCCCGTGCGGCACGGCCTCCGAGGACGTAGACGTAGGCCAGGAAGAGGAGTTCGCTGACGACGCCGATCGCGATGCGGGCCCACGTGGGGAGGCCGGACGGCGTCACGAAACCCTCGATGATCCCTGAGACGAACAGCACAGCGGCCAGTCCGATGGCCATGCCGATCGCCGAACGTCCTTCTGCGGCAAGCGCTGCGCGCCGGCTTCGCGGTCCCGGGTCGATGACCGTCCAGCCCAGTCGAAGGCCTGTGCCCGCGGCCACGAAGACCGCCGTCAGTTCGAGGATGCCGTGCGGAAGGATGAGACCCAGGAAGGTGTCGAGGCGTCCCGCGGACTCCATCAGGCCGATGCCGATGCCGAGGTTGAGCATGTTCTGGAACAGCACCCACAGCACCGGGATGCCGAGCAGGGCGCCGAACGCGAGGCAGACGGCGGCGGCTTGGGCGTTGTTCGTCCACACCTGGGCCGCGAAGGACGTGGCCGGGTGGCTCGAGTAGTACGACTCGTACTGGCCGCCCGGCCGTGTCATCTCGCGTAGTTGGTCCGGGGCGGCGATCGCCGAGCGCACGTCCGGATGAGTGCCGATCCACCAGCCGATGAGGGCGGCCACCACGACGGACAGCAGCGCGGCGGGGATCCACCAGTGACGGCTTCGATACACGGCAGCGGGGAATCCGGCGGCGAAGAAGTGGGCCGCGTCGTGCCACGAGGCCTTCCGCGGGCCCGTGACCGCGCTGCGCGCACGTGCCACAAGAGACGTGAGGCTTCCGGCGAGCGCGGGGTCGGGTGCGCTCGACTGGACCTGGGAGAGGTGTGTGGACGTGCGCTGGTAGAGCGTGACGAGTTCGTCCGCCTCGTGACCGGACAAGCGGCGACGGCGGCGCAGCAGTTGGTCCAGTCGGTCCCACTCCGCCCTGTGCGCGGCGACGAAGACATCCAGATCCATGGTGAGAGCTTGGCAGACGGCTCGGTGGGAACGGCAGACTGTGCGGAGAGGGGACTGTCGGATGTGGGCGGAGGCACGGTGAGCGAGCTCGTAACGGGAGATGCCGTCGTACTCGGTCTCCGGCCCGCGCGGCTGCCGACCCGTGCGCTGGCCGTCTTCATCGACCTGGTGCTCGCCTGGGCCGTCTACCTGGCGGTCTCGCTGGCGCTGCTGAGCGCCGTCGCATCCCTGGACGACGCGGCGACGGCCGCCGTGCAGGTGGCGTTGTTCCTGCTGGTGCTGGTCGGCGTTCCTGTCGCGGTGGAGACGCTGAGCCGCGGAAAGTCCGTGGGCAAGCTGCTGTGCGGTCTTCGGGTGCTGCGGGAGGACGGCGGGCCCGTCCGCTTCCGGCACGCACTGGTGCGCGGGGCGATCGGGGTCATCGAGATCCAGCTCTTCTTCGGCGTCGTGGCCTGCGCCGCTTCGCTGGTATCGGCACGTGGCAGGCGGCTCGGTGACGTGTTCGCCGGAACCCTCGTCGTCAGGGAGCGGGTGCCCGAGGCGAGCGGGACGCCCGCCCCGCCGCCTCCGGCGTGGCTGGCGGGAAGCTTCGCGGAGCTGGATCTCTCGCGCGTGCCGGGCGGTCTCTGGCTGGCAGTGCGCCAGTACCTGATGCGGGCCGGGCAGCTCGACGAGGCGGTGAGCCGGTCGATGGCCGAGCAGCTCGCGGCGGACCTCGTCTCGTGCACGGGCGTCCCGGCGCCCCACGGCGTCCCGGCGGCGGCGTATCTGGCGGGCGTCGTCGCGGAGCGGCAGGCGAGAGAGGCGCACCGGACGTTCGGCCCTCAGGGAGTCGCGCCGGTGGCACCCGCGGGCCCCCCGCAGGCGGCCCCTTCGAGTGCGGACGTCTCCCCCGGTGCGGGTGGGGCCTTCGGTTCCGGACATCCGTGGGTGCCTGTCTCGGGCCCGCCGGCGGAGTCCCCTCAGACCCGGGAACAGGTGTCCGAGCCTCCCAGGAGCACCGGGTTCGTGCCGCCCTCGTGAGGTGCTCGGCGGCTCAGCCGAAGCCGGAGGGCGGTGACTCCAGCTCCTCCAGCTCGACCCCGGGAGCAGCCAGCACGACGTCGCCGGCGATGTGGACGGGGTGCTGCTCCCCGGTGTCGACCTCGCCGACCTGGTAGTTCCCGACGACCAGGGGCCCGTTGTCGGTGGCGTGTGTTTCGGTGGTCGCCAGCGTCCAGGACTGATCGAGCGTGCGGGGTGCCAGAACGGGGGGTGTCAGTGCGACGAGGCGTACACGGGCGGCAGCAGCGCCGGAGGCCAGGCGCAGCAGCCGGGACGTCGCGACGAGGAATGCCGGGGATCCGCCGGTGAAGGAGTGCGCGGCGGCATTGCCCTCCTGAGCGCGTTCGCCTGCCGGGTCGGTGCGGACCCAGGTGACGCCGTCCAGGGCGGCGCCGCGTACCTGCCATCCACCGGCGTGGAGTTCGAGCCGGACGGGGCGGCCGAGTTCGTCGAGGGCCAGATCGACGGAGCCGGCGTGATCGCCGGAAGGGGTGGTGATCTGCGAGACGTAGCGCCAGCCGGAGGGGCCGGTGGCGCATTGGAAGTGCTCGTCGCCGAGGGGGGTGTGATCGTGCGGATCGTGGAGCGAATACCGGCCGCGGGGCATACGGGGACTCTACGTGCGTGCGGACGGGCAGACCGAAGGCCCCCGGCGGGCGGGGGCCTTCGGCATCGCTCACGGATGCCCGCCGGCGCCCCCTGTGGGGGGGCGGTGCGGCGGGCTGCCGGCCGTCAGTAGCGGTAGTGGTCCGGCTTGTACGGGCCCTCGACGGGGACGCCGATGTAGTCGGCCTGGTCCTTGCGGAGAGTGGTGAGCTTCACTCCGAGGGCGTCCAGGTGCAGACGGGCGACCTTCTCGTCGAGGTGCTTGGGCAGCACGTAGACGTCGGTCGGGTAGGCGTCGGTCTTCGTGAACAGTTCGATCTGGGCGATCGTCTGGTTCGCGAAGCTGTTGGACATCACGAAGGAGGGGTGCCCGGTCGCGTTGCCCAGGTTCAGCAGGCGCCCCTCGGACAGCACGATGAGCACCTTGCCGTCGGGGAAGGTCCAGGTGTGCACCTGGGGCTTGAGCTCTTCCCTGACGATGCCCTTGATCTCGGCGAGGCCGGCCATGTCGATCTCGTTGTCGAAGTGACCGATGTTGCCGACGATCGCCTGGTGCTTCATCCGGGCCATGTCGGACGCCATGATGATGTCCTTGTTGCCCGTGGTGGTGATGAAGATGTCCGCCGTCTCGACGACGTCTTCGAGGGTCACCACCTGGTAGCCGTCCATCGCCGCCTGGAGCGCGCAGATCGGGTCGATCTCGGTGATCAGCACGCGGGCGCCCTGGCCGCGCAGGGAGTCCGCACAGCCCTTGCCGACGTCGCCGTAGCCGAAGACCACGGCGGTCTTGCCGCCGATCAGGACGTCCGTCGCGCGGTTGATCCCGTCGATCAGCGAGTGACGGCAGCCGTACTTGTTGTCGAACTTCGACTTGGTGACGGAGTCGTTGACGTTGATCGCCGGGAAGAGGAGCGAGCCGTCCTGGTGCATCTCGTAGAGACGGTGCACGCCGGTGGTGGTCTCCTCCGTCACACCGCGGATCTCGGACGCCAGCTGGGTCCACTTCTGCGGGCTCTCCCGCAGGGTGCGGTTCAGCAGTTCCAGGATCACCCGGTGCTCGTCGTTCTCGGCGGTGTCGACGGACGGAGCGGCGCCGGCCTTCTCGTACTCCACGCCCTTGTGCACGAGGAGCGTCGCGTCGCCGCCGTCGTCGAGGATCATGTTCGGCCCGCCGGTGGAGGCGCCCGGCCACGTGAGGGCCTGCTCCGTGCACCACCAGTACTCCTCCAGCGTCTCGCCCTTCCAGGCGAAGACCGGGACACCCTGCGGGTCGTCCGGGGTGCCCTTCGGACCCACCACCGCGGCGGCGGCGGCGTGGTCCTGGGTGGAGAAGATGTTGCAGGACGCCCAGCGGACCTCGGCGCCCAGGGCGGTCAAGGTCTCGATCAGGACGGCCGTCTGCACGGTCATGTGGAGGGAGCCGGTGATGCGGGCGCCGGCCAGAGGCTTCTCAGCGGCGTACTCCTTGCGGATCGCCATCAGGCCGGGCATCTCGTGCTCGGCCAGGGTGATCTCCTTGCGGCCGAAGGCCGCAAGGGAAAGGTCCGCGACCTTGAAGTCCTGGCCGTTGGAGGTCGTCGTCATGCGAGCTGCTCTCCTCGATGTCGAGGTCATGGCTGACAGGTCCGTGCTGCGGCGCTCGGGCTCCGTGTGCGGTGCCTGCACTGCGTAGTGACACAGCACACACGGGCACACTGATCCCTTGCTCGCAGCCCAGTCCGTCGGAGGCCCTCTCTCCCTCGGTGGCCCGCTGCGCGGACCGGCCGATCTGCCATCAGCAGCGACGTCTGTGCACTACGAATTTACACCGCTCGTCCAGTCGAACGGATTGCCCACGGTGCGAGCAAGGGCGGACCTGAACTGATTTCGGCCGCACAGTGCGCGCAGTTGTGCCGATGCCCAACAGTGGGGCCTTCCACACCTCTGCACCTAATTTGACAAAGGCGCGAAGTAATGCATTTCCCTTGCACAGAGGGGAGTTCAGCGGCGGGAGAGGCCCGTCGGGACGGGGCGGATCAGCTCGACGAGGCCGACACCGCCGACCGGTAGACGTCCGGTTCGAGATAGATCACACGCGCGCTCGGCACCGATTCCCGGATGCGCTCCTCAGCGGCGTCGATCGCTCGCGCGACCTCCGCCGCGGTGTCGTCGTGCTGCACGGCCACCTTCGCGGCGACGAGCAGCTCGTCCGGGCCCAGATGCAGGGTCCGCATGTGGATGATGCCCGTCACGGTCTCTCCGTCGACGAGGGCGTCGCGGATCTTCTCGCGCTCGGCCGGATCGGCGGACTCGCCCAGCAGCAGCGACTTGGTCTCCGCGGCCAGGACGATCGCGATCACCACGAGCAGCACCCCGATGCACAGCGTGCCGATGCCGTCCCAGACGCCGTTCCCGGTGGCGATGGCGGCGCCGACACCGAAGAGCGCGAGGATGAGACCCACCAGCGCACCCAGGTCCTCGAGAAGGACGATGGGCAGCTCGGGCGCCTTGGCACGCCGTACGAACTGGGTCCAGGTCAGCGAGGCGCGGACCTCGTTCGACTCCTTGATGGCCGTACGGAACGAGATCGTCTCCGCGATGATGGCGAAGACCAGCACGCCAACCGGCCAGTACCAGCTGTCGATCTGGTGCGGGTGCTTGATCTTCTCGTATCCCTCGTAGAGGGCGAAGACGCCTCCGATGGTGAACAGCACGATGGAGACGAGGAATCCGTAGATGTAGCGCTCGCGGCCGTAGCCGAAGGGGTGCTCGTCGCTCGCCTCCTTCTTGGCCTTCCTGCCGCCGAGGAGCAGCAGTGCCTGGTTGCCCGAGTCGGCGACCGAGTGCACACTCTCCGCGAGCATGGAGGACGAGCCGCTGAATATGAAGGCGATGAACTTGCCCACTGCGATGGCCAAGTTCGCGCCGAGCGCGGCGATGATCGCCTTCGAACCGCCTGATGCACTCATATGAGTCGGTCGTCCCTCTCTGGGTGGATATGCGGAAATCCGCACCGTCGTCGGCAATTGCCGTCCTTGCGGACCTTGCCCGTCCCTGTCCGTGCGGACAGCCGGGGGCCCGTCAGACGGCCACGGTGGCCCGGAAGAGCGTACCTTCACCTGCCACCGCGACCCGCTCACCCGCCGGTACGTACACGGACTGGCCACGTTCCAGGGCCAGTTCGTCCTCACCCCGGCCCGCGTCGACGCGCAGCACGATCCGGCCCCCGGCGCACAGCACGATCTGCGGCGTGCGTGAATCCAGCGGGCCCGCCGCCGCTCCCGGAGCGACCACGAAGCGGGACAGGCGGAATTCAGAGACGGGCACGTCGTAGCGCTCCTCGCCGCCGGGGCCCGCTTCCGGGCGCAGCACGGCGGGTTCTCCGGGTTCGAAGCGGACGATGCGCAGCAGCTCCGGGACGTCCACGTGCTTGGGGGTCAACCCGCAGCGCAGCACGTTGTCCGAGTTGGCCATGATCTCCACACCGAGGCCGCCGAGATACGCGTGCGGCACTCCGGCGCCCAGGTAGAGCGCCTCCCCGGGGCGCAGGGACACATGGTTCAGCAGCATGGCCGCGATGACGCCCGGGTCGCCCGGGTAGTGGCGGGCGAGCGAGGCGCACACGGCATACGCAGGGGCGTCGGCAGCGGCAGGGTCGCCCGCGCCGGAAGCGGTGCCGGCACCCGCGCCGGCACCGGCGGCCGCGGCGAGCCGTTCCGCCGACCTCGCCACCTCTGCGACGGTGCCGGACATCTCCTCCCGGTCCGCGGTGAGCACGGCGGTCAGCACCTCGCGCAGCGCCGCGCTCTCGGGGCTCGCCCGCAGGATGTCCACGTAAGGCTCGATCGCGTCGACGTCGAGTCCGGCCAGCAGATCCGCGGCGTTCCCAGCGCGCCTGAAGCCGCACAGACCGTCGAAGTCCGTGAGCGCGCAGATCAGTTCGGGCTTGTGATTGGCGTCCTTGTAGTTGCGCTCCGGCGCGTTCACGGGGACGCCGCGCGCCTCCTCGTCGGCGAAGCCCTGCCGTGCCTGCTCCAGGTCCGGGTGCACCTGGAGCGAGAGCGGCGACGCCGCCGCGAGAAGCTTCAGCAGGAAGGGCAGCCGCGGCCCGAAGGCCCGCAGGGTCTCCGGGCCCAGTTCCCCTTCCGGGTCTGCCGCGATGACGTCCGTCAGAGCCTGCTCGCCGCCGGAGCGCTCCAGCGTCGAGGGAGCTCCCGGGTGCGCGCCCATCCACAGCTCTGCCTGCGGCTCACCGCTGGGCGGGGTGCCCAGGAACTCCGGGATGGCTGTGGCGGAGCCCCATGCGTAGGGCCGGACGGTGTTGGTGAGGCGGTCCATGGGGTGGCGCTTCGCTTCCTTACGGCAGTACGTCTGTACGGCAGGCGGGACGGTCAGGGCGATGATGTGCCGCTGTCGGCCAGCGCGAGGTAAACGGCGGCGAAATCCGCGGTGGCGATCAGTTCGGCGGTGGCTTCGAGGGGGCTGCTGCCCTCGGCGGGTTCGAGTTCGCTGAGCGGTGCGTCGTGCGCGTACGCGAGGTCTCGCGCGGCGACCACGGCGGACTCCGGGCCCGGCGCCCGGTCCCGCAGCAGGACGATCCGGGCGCGCAGCGACTCGGGCTCCTCCACGCGGTCGCGGAAGAAGTCGTCGATGCCGGAGCCCCCCGAGAGCGCCCCGGACAGCAGAGCGCCGTGCGCCGCCATTGCCTCCGGAAGCGCGGCGGCAAGGGCGGGCAGGCCGGGGAGCGCGGCGAGCGTAGTCGCGCTGTGCCGTGCGACGGCTCCCGCGAGGGCGCCTTCGCTCCACAACAGCGGGAAGGTCTCGGAGAGTTCGGCGGCGAGCGACTTGGCCGGATTGCTGTATGCGGCGACGGCGGGCCCGCAGCGTTCCGCGACGTGGTCGAGGCGGTCGGCCAGTGCCTCCAGTTCCTCCTCCCCGGCCGCGAACAGGCCGACGCGGTCGAAGAGTACGAGGAGGGGCGTCAGCATGGACCACAGAAGGCCCGGGACCGCTGTCATCCGCGGCTCGACGGGCTGTGGATGCGGCACTGCGGCCCCGGCGCCGGTGTCTTCGTCGGCGTCGTGAGCGCCGCGTGCGGGGGTGGCACCGTTGGCGGCGGCGTCCCGCGCCGGTGAGGCGTTCCAGGCCGCGGGAGGCGTCGCGCCCAGGGGCACCGCGAGCCCGTGCGTCTCCCGTGTCAGCTCTGCCACGGGCACATCGGCAGGGCTGACCGTCACGACGGTGCAGCCGCGCCGGTACGCCTGCTCGATCAGCATGGTCAGCCCGGCCTCGGCTCCGTCCGGCGTCGCCACCAGCAGCAGGTCGAGCGAACCCGCCCAGCCGGGCAGGGCCCAGCGCAGCGCACCGGGCGCCGCGAGCGGTCCGGAGGGGCGCAGCAGCGTGACGGGGACCGCGTCGTCGGCGAAGGCCGCGAGCAGATCTGCGACGTGGGCCGGGGCCGGTCCGGGACCGGCGACGAACACCGCTCGCGGCCTGCCGTCGGGCCGCAGCGCGGTCAGCCCCGTCTCGGTGGCCCGGCGCACAGCGGTACGTACGTGCGCACCTGCTTCGGCGGTGCCGCGCAGCAGGGCGTGGGTGTCCGCGCCGGCGAGGGCCTCTGGAGAGTCGAGCAGTGACTCGTCGAGCATCTTCCGGAGCCTCCGATCGGCCGCTGGACGACGAGTTGCCGGCCCCGCGTGCTGTGGGTGAAGGGTGTGCTGCCCGGGTGCGGCCGGGCGGCCGGGGTGTCAGCTCGGGCGCCGCGCCTCGTCGACGAGGAGAACCGGAATTCCGTCGCGCACCGGGTAGACGAGGCCGCACTCGGTGGCGCCCGTGCAGATCAGCTCGTCGGCCTCCTCGCGGAGCGGCGAGTGGCACGCCGGGCAGGCGAGGATCTCCAGAAGACCGGCTTCGAGCGGCATGAGGTGTCCCTTTCGGAGGCGGGCGGCTGCGGTCAGCGTACCGCCGGGGACATGGGCGCCGTCGTGCGGGCGAGAGCCGCACCGTCCGGGCACCGCCAGGGCGGAATCCGGGGCGGATCCGGGGTGAAACCGCCGGGGCGGATCCGGGGTGAACCGGAAGCGGCCCCGCCCCGGCCCCGCCGCGGCTGCCGCCTCCTGCGCTTCCGACGCGGGAGGGCGTGCCGCGGCGCCCGCGGCTCACGCGCGCACGATGGCGAGTACCTCGTCCCGCACCGCGTCAGCCGTCTCCCGGTCCCGTGCCTCGACGTTCAGCCGGAGCAGCGGTTCGGTGTTGGACGCCCGCAGGTTGAACCACCAGTCGGCGGCGGTGACCGTCAGCCCGTCCAGTTCGTCGAGCTCGACGCCCTCCCGGTCCTCGTAGGCGGCCCTGACGGCGGCGGCGCGGCCGGCCTGGTCGTCGACCCTGCTGTTGATCTCCCCGGAGGCCGCGTAGCGGTTGTACTCGGCGACGAGTTCCGACAGCGGTCCCTGCTGCCCGCCGAGCGCCGCGAGCACGTGCAGGGCGGCGAGCATGCCCGTGTCGGCGTTCCAGAAGTCGCGGAAGTAGTAGTGCGCGGAGTGCTCACCGCCGAAGATGGCGCCGGTGCGGGCCATTTCGGCCTTGATGAACGAGTGCCCGACGCGTGTGCGCACGGGCGTGCCGCCCTGCTCTCGTACGACCTCGGGCACGGACCACGACGTGATCAGGTTGTGGATGACGGTCGAACCGGGCGACTTGGCGAGTTCACGTGCCGCGACGAGCGCGGTGATCGCGGACGGCGGAACGGGGTCGCCCTTCTCGTCGACGACGAAGCAGCGGTCGGCGTCGCCGTCGAAGGCCAGACCGATGTCCGCGCCCGTCTCCCGCACGCGCTGCTGAAGGTCGACGATGTTCTTCGGATCGAGCGGATTGGCCTCGTGGTTGGGGAAGGTGCCGTCCAGTTCGAAGTACATGGCGTCGAGTTGGAGAGGAAGGCCGTCGAAGACGGTCGGAACCGTGTGCCCTCCCATTCCGTTCCCGGCGTCCACGACGACGGACAGCGGCCTGATAGAGGTGAGGTCCACGAGGGTGCGCAGGTGCTCCGCGTAGTCCGACAGCACGTCCCGCTCGCCGATCGTCCCTTCGGGAACTCCGTCCGGGCGCTGCGGGGCCCCCGACTCGCTCCAGCGCTCGACGAGTTCGCGGATGCCGGCCAGCCCGCTGTCCTGCCCGACGGGAAGCGCTCCGGCACGGCACATCTTGATCCCGTTGTACTGGGCGGGGTTGTGGCTCGCGGTGAACATGGCGCCGGGCAGGTCGAGTTGGCCGCTGGCGAAGTAGAGCTGGTCGGTCGAGCACAGACCGATCCCGGTGACGTCGGCTCCCTGGCCGGCGGCTCCCCGACCGAACGCGTGGGAGAGGCCCGGTGAGGAGGGCCGCATGTCGTGCCCGACGACGATCGCGGACGCCTCCGTGACACGTACGAAGGCGGCTCCGAACAATTCGGCCAGCGACTCGTCCCACTGGTCCGGAACGACGCCGCGAACGTCGTACGCCTTCACGATCTCCGACAGATCAGCCACGGGGCCGCCCTCTCCTGCGTCCTTGGGTTTCTCAGCAGCCGCTGAGTGCCCCAAATCTACCCGCCGGGCCCGTGATCTCCCGTGCGGCCGGGGCCCGTCGGGCGCGCTGTGCGGAGCGGCCCGGAACCGCCGGGCGTGCTGCGGGGCCTACGGTTCGGGCGACCTCAGTACGCGGAGGTGGCCGCGACGGGCGACCTCCATCGGGTCGGAGTCGCGGCCCTCGGGGCCGCCGACGGCGTCGGGCGGCGCGGCCCGATCAGGGTCGCGCCGCGGCGTACGGGCGGCCTCACGCACGGCGTTGGCGAGTGCTTCGAGATCGTCACCGCTCGGGCGCGCCGGGCCCGCGTCGACGGCGAGACGCACGACTTCCCATCCGCGGGGGGCAGTCAGGCGTTCGGAGTGCTCCGAACACAGGTCGTAGCAGTGCGGTTCGGCGTATGTGGCGAGCGGACCGAGCACCGCGGTGGAGTCCGCGTAGACGTACGTCAGCGTCGCGACGGCGGGACGGCCGCAGGCGGTTCGCGAACAGCGACGTACAGGGCTCACGACGATGGACCGTACCGCACTCTTGAGCGGCCTGCGACGACTCTCCTTGACGTCACTCCGTCGTGTCGTCCTGGTTGGCTTGAAACACCTGATCTGCGGGAAAGCTCCGGCGCCGACACCCTTGCGCCCGTGGAGAGTCGGGCATCACGCCTCATGCGGTCGGGAGTTGTGCTCAACCGGGTCGACGGTCGCGAGATCACCGATCGCTTCTGCGATGAAAAACGACCCGAAAGAACATGACACTGGTCACTCCGTGACACGACCGTGAATCACCCGGTGACCCCGGATCCCGGTCGTACGGCCGCTAGGCTCGTGGCGATGAACAGCCCCGTACCGCCTCGCGGACCGGACGACCCCGGCCGGCCCGGCGACTCCGATCAGGCACCGCGACGGCGCGACCGTCACGGCCGCGGCATGCGCGGGCCCGTCGCACCGCCCCAAGTACCGCTCGCCGTCAGCCGTTCGGAGGCGTTCGACGATCTGGTGCGCGATTCGGTCAGCAGGCTGGAGCGGCGCTGGCCGCAACTGGCCGGCGTCGAGTTCGCGGTGCAGGAGGTGCCCCGCAGCGACAACGGCGAACTGGACGAACAGGCCGAGGCCGTGCCGCTGGGCCGGGTGGCCGAGTCGAAGAGCGGGCGGCCGGACCGGATCGTCGTCTACCGGCGCCCGGTCGAGATCCGCACCCGCAACCGCGACGAGCGGGCACTGCTCGTGCACGAGGTCGTCGTCGAGCAGGTCGCCGAACTGCTGGGCCTCTCACCGGAGTCGGTGGACCCTCGGTACGGGCAGGACTAGGGAACACGGCCGGAAACGGCCCCGATTCGGTTGCGCGGACGGCGAGTTGGCGGCGAGTTCGTTGCGGCGGGCATGCTCTCGGGGCGCCGGTTCCCGGGGCCGGCGGCGACGGTGACCGAGCGGCCGTCCCGTCCGCCGAGCAGCGCGGTCGGACGGGCGGAACGGCGATGGGCCCCGGGCCCGAGCGCAGTGCGCCGGAACCCGGGGCGTGCAACTGGCCGCAACGGTACGGACGTTCCGGCCGCGTACCCCCCGTTACGCGAATGGTTACGCGAACTGGCCCGGACGGTAGTCACCGGCCGGCTGCTGGACCATGACGTTCACCCGGTTGAAGGTGTTGATGATCGCGATGGCGAACACCAGGGCGGCGAGCTGGTCCTCGTCGTAGTGCTTGGCGGCGTTCGCCCAGGCCTCGTCGGTGACGCCGCCGGCCGCGTCCGCGATGCGGGTGCCCTGCTCCGCCAGTTCCAGGGCGGCGCGTTCGGCGTCGGTGAAGACCGTGGCCTCGCGCCAGGCCGCGACCAGGTTCAGGCGCACCGTGGTCTCCCCGGCCTCCATGGCGTCCTTGGTGTGCATGTCGGTGCAGAAGCCGCAGCCGTTGATCTGGCTGGCGCGGAGCTTCACCAGCTCCTGCGTCGCGGGCGGCAACGTCGAGTCCGCGAGCACCTTGCTCGCCGCGACCACGTGCTTAAGGATCTTCGCGGCGTACGGGTTGCCGAAGAGGTCCAATCGAGCGTCCATGGAAGAGCTCCTCTGCCCTTGCTGGTGGTTACACCTCCACGACGGGGCAGCCCGGCGGAATGTGACATGACGGGATGTGACGTACAACTCACCGGCCGAAAGGCGACCGTTGACGTCCGGCGGCGAGCTTGCGGGACCGCCGCAGGAGATACCGGACGGGCGGGTCCGGGTGGACGCGGGCGAGCCCAAGGCCATGGGCGAACGCAAGCGGACACGGGCGAACGCGGGCGGACACCAGCGGACACAAGCGGCCACGGGCTGACAACTACCGTGGCGCACCCGGCGGTTGCCACCCCAGGCGGTTGCCGGGCCCGGGGCCGGCCGGTCAGTCGTTCAGCACCGACAGGTCCTGTCCGGAGTGCGGAACCAGCACTTTGCCCCGGTCGTCGGGCAGCGGCTGCACGGTGAAAGCGGGCACCTTGCCCTGCTTCTGCTCCAGCATCCGGGAGGCGTACAACTGCCCGCCCGAGAGCCGCTCGACGGTCACCGCGTAGGTGCCCTTCACGCCCTTCGGGCGGGGCGGGACAAGGGACTTCGTCGTCTTCCCCTTGACCGTGAGCGTCTGGCTGACCGGGCTGCCGCCCTTGCTGCCCGCCGAGGCGGTCACGCGCACCTTCACCGACTTGCCGGTCGCCATCAGCGAGAGCCGGGAGCCCTTCTCCTGGTTGTCGGCGGCGGTGGCACGGTCCGTGAGAGGCGCGGTGCCGGGGATGAAGGCGGTCTCCTGGCCGGCGCCCTTGCCCCGGGTGACGCGCGCTGCCGCCACGACCGGAGTCGCCCCGGTCCCGCCCTCCGAGGGGGTGAGGACGAGCGATCCCGCCTCCCCCTTGGTCAGGTCCTTCAGATCGACGGCGGTGAGCATGCCGCCGCGCACGTGCAGCGTCTCGTGACCGGCAGGCGCGATCTGACCCGACGGGCTCGCAAGCCTGACCTTCAGGTCCGCGTCGTTCTCCCCCGGCGCGACGACGACCAGGCGAACCGCCGTGGCGTCACCGGGAATTCCGGGGATCACGACGCTCGGATCCGGATCGGCCACGGACGAGACCCAGTCGCCGCCCGCCTTCTCGTCCACCGCCTGCACCTGCGCGCCCACACGTCCGGCGCGGGCGACGACATGGACACCCAGATTGGTCAGCCGCTCCGACGTCAGCGTGGACAACAGCACCGGCACGGTCGAACGCGGCGGGACGGTGATGCCCTCACCGGCTTCGGAGGCCACCCGGCCCTTCTTGCCGAACAGGTTCAGGTCGACGACGGCGCTCGAGTCGTCGGGGTTGGTGAGGTGGACGTAGTCCTGCCGCTCCTTGGCGGTGCTCGCTCCCGGGAACCAGAAGTCGGTGTCGGGCACGTTGCACGACGTCCCCTGGATGCCGCGTCCGGCGCCGGCCCCGACGCTCGTCGTCTGCTGGACCGTCCAGCCGGGAGCGACCCGGCCTTCGGCGGACCCGAAGAGGGCGGAGGCGTCGGAGGAGTCCGATCCGGCCGTGACGGGCTTGCCGGGCGTACTCAGCGGGGCGAACGGCTTCGGGTCCGGTGCGGGCTTGTTGTCCGCGTCCCTGTCCCGGTTCCCGTCCTTGTCCTTGTCGCGGTCCTTGTCGCTGTCGCTGTCGCCCCTGCCCCCGCCGTCTTCGCTCTCCGAGCCGCCGGTCTCCGCCTTCTCCGCCCGGAAGAGCCCGGCGTCGCCCTTCCCCTTGCCGCCCTTGGGCGCGAAGGCCGTGTAGCGGGTCTCGGCGACGTCCGAGACGCTGGGCTGCGGGCAGACGAGCGTCGAACGCTCGACCGGCCTGCGTCCGGCCGCGGAGGCGGCGGCGGGGTCTTCACCGCCGGGCGCCGTGAGAGCCGCGACGCCGGTCAGCGCGGCGAGTGCCGTGGCCGCGCCGATGAGGGTCATGCTCGTGCGGTTCACTGCTGATCGCTCCTGTTGCCGTACCGCGGTTCGTAGCCGTACGGGTCGGCCTGGCCGGTGCCCTCGTAGGCGTCGTACTGCTGCGCCGGGTAGGGGTCCTCGTACCGCTGCCCGTAGCCCACGTCGAACTGCTGCTGGTCGTCGCCGTAGGACCGCTGCTGCGGCTCGAACGGCGCCGGGCCGGCCCGGTCGTACGAGTCGCCGTAACGGGACGACCCGTACTGCGAGTCGTAGGACGACGGCTCGAACTGCCGCGCGCCGTAGGACTGTTCGTGATCGCCGTCGTAACGGGCGCCACCGCCGGAGTCCGCCCCGTGCGGCACCTGTGCCGGAACGTCCGCAGCACGCTCGAAGGCCCCAGGACCGTCCGCGGCCCCGGCCTCACCCGCCTCCGCGGCGCGAGCCGCCTCGGCTGCGGCAAGCCTCCGCGCGCGGCGGCCGCCCTCCGCGCCCTGCGCGGGCACTCCCGCGGCGCCCGCGACAGCCGCCTCCGGAAGGTCGTCGTCGACGCTGCGGCGCCGTCCGGGCAGCGCCAGGACGAGCACCACGACCGCGAGGAAACCCTGGAGCCAGACCCAGGCGGTGTGCGTCGCGCTCGTCTCGTGGGTGACGTCCAGCCGGCCGCCGCCCGCCGGAAGCCGGAAGCCCTGCGCCCAGCCGTCGACAGTGACGGTCTCCAGCGGCTTGCCGTCGAGGGTCGCCGTCCAGCCCGGGTCCGCGGCGTCGGCCAGGCGGAGGATCCTGCCGGACTCCCCCGGCCGCAGCTCCGTGTGGACCTCCAGCGGCCCCGCCGGCACGGGCACCGGGTCGGCCTGCTTCCCGCCCGCGCCGCCCTTGCCGGGGGCCACGATGCTCACGCGCGAGACCTGGCGGTCCACGCGCCACAGCGCGCTGCCGTCCTCCTGGCTGCGCCGTGTCAGTCCGGGAGTGGCGTCCAGGACGCGGCTCATCTGCCGGGGCGCCGCGTCCCGTACGAGCACATAGCGCACGGCGTAGTCGCCGAGCTGCTCACTCTGGTCGGCGCCGGAGCCGGCGACGAGGTTGGCGACCACCCGTGCGAGCCGGGTGTCGTCGCCTCCCGCGGCCGCGAGGTCGCCGTCGCCGAGCCTGGCTCCCGAACCGCGGACGATGGAGTACGACACGTCCGACGGGGCGCGGGAGGCGTCGCCCGCCTCACCGGAGAGCACCAGCGTGCGCGCCTGGTCGCTGGTGCGGCTCTCCTCCGCGACGAACGCGGGCACCTGCACCGGGTCCCGCCGGGACAGGGGCCCGTCGGCGCCCCCCACCATCCAGCCGACGGCCGCGACGATCGGGGCGGCCACCGCCGCCGCGGCGACGATCGCCGCCGCGGGCTGCTTCCAGCCGAAACTCTGTTCCGCGACCCGCTCCTTGGCGCCCTCGGCACCGACGACGGCCGCGCACAGCAGCGCGAGCCCGTACACGAGCGTGGCCGGTCCGGCCCAGGCGACGGAGTTGGCGAGCACCGCGTACAGCAGCCCGACCAGCGCCGCGGCCCAGGCGGCGCGGATCGCAGACTGCCGTTCGTCGCGCAACAGGGCGGCCATGGCCGCGAGCACGACGCCGATCAGCAGCAGACCGCCCGCCGCGCCGGGCCCGCCGGGCGTGAGGGTCAGCAGACCGAGCGCGTCCCCGGAGCCCGCGCCGTAGGGCAGACCGGCCTCGCGGAAGAATCCGGACGGGCTCGTCAGCAGCGACAGCGACCACGGGGCCAGCAGCACCATCGGCGTCACGAGTGCGATGCCGTTGCGGGTCAGCGTTCCGCTTCCGGCGCCGTCGGCCGCGGGCCCCTCCCCGTCGTCCGTGAAGCCCAGCCGCCGCAGCACGAACAGCACGGCGGTCAGAGTCAGCGCGATCAGCCACACGATGGGCGTGAAGGCGGTCGTCAGCGTCAGGAGGAGCGCGTATCCCCATACGGTCCGCCACCCCGGCGCTCCCCGCAGTCCGCTCACGGCGACAGCGGCGCGCGCGAGCAACGGCAGCACGACGGCCAGCACGGCGGTGCCGATGCGGCCTCCCGCGAGCGCGCCGGTCGCCGCGGGCAGGAACGCGTACGCGACGCTTCCCCAGGCGCGCAGCAGCCGGGACTCCACCAGCGGCCGCGAGGTGAAGTACGCGGTGAAGCCGGCCAGCGGCACCGAGCAGACCAGCAGCAGCGTCAGCGCGAAGCCGGTGCTGCCGAAGAAGACGGTGGCGACCATGGCGACGATCGCCAGGTACGGCGGCGCCGTCTGCGTGCCGCCGATGCCGACGGGATGCCAGCCGTCGACGTAGCGGCTCCACAGATCCGAGACGTCCGCGGGAGCCGGCAGCAGCGCACCACCCGCGAGCGCGCCACCGCCCAGCAGCTGGCGGCAGGCGATCAGGGACACCAGGAGCAGGACCGCGAAGAGCACGGGACCCGGCTTGCGGGCGACCTGCTTGACCCGCGCGAACTGCTCGACGTCCAGATAGTCCGCGTCCTCGTCGCCCGGCCCCGTCTCCACGGCGCCGTGCCGGCCACCAGAGGACATGTCGGGTTCCGCGCGTCCGCCGAAGTTGCTCGCGACCTGTTCGAGGGTCGCGCGCACGGTCGCGCCGGGCGGCGGGAAGAGGTGCCGCAGTTCGCTGTAGGGGACGGCCGGTTTGCCGCGCCGGCGGCGTGCGCCGAAGAGACGGCCGGGCCGCAGCAGCGTCCCGGTCAGGCCGCGCACTTCGTCGACGGCCTGCCGTGGGGCCTTCCCGACGAGATAGGCGAGGGTGCGCAGCAGCGTCCCGAGCACGAGCCGCAGCATCACCCAGAAGAGCTTCGAGCCGGGCACGTTGGCGAGGAGCGTGTAGACGGCTCCGGCCTTGTCCACGCGGTGCGGGCTGGCGCCGCCGCGCGTTCCGCGGCCCACGCAGTCGACGGGACGCCGCTCACGCGATGCCGCCTCGGCGTGCCGCACCACCGCGTCCGGGACGATCAGCACGCTGTGCCCGGCGGAATGAGCCCGCCAGCACAGGTCGACGTCGTCGCGCATGAGCGGCAACCGCCCGTCGAAGCCGCCGAGTTCGTCGAAGACGTCGCGGCGGATGAGCATTCCGGCGCTGGAGACCGAGAGGACCGGCCGCACCATGTCGTGCTGCCCCTGGTCCTGCTCGCGCCGTTCGACGCCGGTCCAGCGGCGGCCGCTGTTCGCGATCGACACCCCGGCTTCCAGCAGCTGCCTGCGGTCGTACCAGCTGCGCAGCTTGGGGCCGACGACGGTGGCCTTCGGGTCGGCTTCGACGACCCTCAACAGCCTTGACAGCGCGTCCGGTTCGGGAGCGCAGTCGTCGTGCAGCAGCCACAGCCAGTGGACGGGTTCGCCGTACGGAAGCTCCGGCATGTCGTAGGCGTCGTCACGCCATGTGCGCGTGACCGGGTCCCAGCCGCTGGGGCGCTTCAGGTACGGAAGGTCGTCGGGGGTGGGCACCCAGGCCGTCCGTGCGGCCTCGTCGACGGCGGCGCCGAATCCGGTGCGGCGGGCCATGTGCAGTACGCGGTCCGGGCCGAGGGTCTCCGTGAGCAGCTGTGCCGATTCGTCGGCGCTGCCGGTGTCGGCCGCGATGGCGTCCTGGACCGGCCGCTCCTGGGAGAGCAGACCGGAGAGCGCTTCGGGCAGCCACCTCGCGCCGTCGTGGGAGACGAGCACGGCGGTGACGACGTGCCGCGGAAACTCGGGTGTGGCCGCCTCGTACTGGGCCGCCGTATGGCTGTGCACGGACATCGGGGTGCGGGCCCCTCCCGGGGTACGGGGGTGGTGACCCCCCGAAAGACGCTGCGACTGACTCAACAGGCGCTCCGCCCAGCGGGGAGCGGCGCGCCAAGGACGAGCCACACACTAACGGCTCGGTCCGCGCCGCCCATCGGGTCCTGCAACCTGTCGTACAACCACGCGTACTTCTCGTCCGTGAAAGAAGTCCGTGGCTGTACGGGCGATCGGCGCCCCGTAGTTGATCAGACGGCGGCCTTCTTCAGGCGCCGGCGTTCACGCTCGGACAGCCCGCCCCAGATACCGAAACGCTCGTCGTTGGCGAGGGCGTACTCGAGGCACTCGGAACGGACCTCGCAGGCGAGGCAGACCTTCTTCGCCTCCCTGGTGGAGCCCCCCTTCTCCGGGAAGAACGACTCGGGATCGGTCTGGGCGCACAACGCGCGTTCCTGCCAGCCGAGCTCCTCGTCAACCTCTTCGACCAGCACTTCCTGGAACAGCTCGGTCATGTGCGCCCCTCGTCCGTCTTTGCGTCCCCGTGATGGCGTCGTTATCGATCGCGACTGAACGACACGTGTGAAATTACAAGTGTGCCGATCCGCGGCAGTCAAGCCGAGATCTGCTATTGGGTCCGTTATTCACTCTGCGGAACCAAGGGGGACTGGAAAGTGTTCATATCACCTCGAACCCTCCCATACGACCCCGGTGATCACCGTCCACGACCTCTCGGGTCGGGACCGGCACCCACCGCCGGGCGCATCGGCCACCGTCGGACCGGCCAGCCGTGATCACGACCCGGTCACGGATGTACAACGACGTTCAAGCGCGCGGGTGTTGCGCCAGGTGTCCTGATTCGGATGGCACAAACCTTTGGGCGAACACCGAGACCGGATGTGATGAATCAGTCACCGCCGACGGGACATCCGAGTTGACAGCGCCCCGCAGCTCTCGGTCTCCTTGACCGCATGCCAGTGACTCCCGGGCTCATCACGGCCGCCACCGCGCGGCCCCTTCGCGCTGCTCGCGTCGCCACGGGTCACTGTCGCTGTCGCTGTCGCTGCTGTTGAGAGGCGGCTCTCCCCTCTCGGCACCACCCGCCCCCGTGTCCGGCCGCACCCGGCCGGTCTTTCCGGCCGTTCCCCGGTCGTCCCGGCTCCCGCCCGGCCACAACCCGGGCGTCCCTTCAGCGCGAAAGACATCACCGACGTGAACAGCGACATCGAGATCGCGGGCGACCCGCTCGCCCTCCCCCACCTCATGCCGTCCGCCCCTGCCCACCCCGCGACCGTGGCGGGCTTCGCCGGACTGGCACGTACGATCGCCGCCGACCGCTCCCACTGGGAGCCGCTGGTGCGCTACGACCCGGCCACCCGCTGGTACCACCGGCTCCGCACCGGCCCCGGCTACGAGGTGTGGCTGCTGAGCTGGCTGCCCGGACAGGGCAGCGGACGCCACGACCACGGGCCGTCCTCCGGCGTGTTCACCGTCCTCGAGGGCGAACTGACCGAACGCGCGGACGGAATGGGCCGAACACTGCGCCCCGGCGGCCTGCGTGTGTTCGCGCCCGGATATGTGCACGAAGTCGTCAACGACGGTCTGCTTCCCGTCGTCAGTCTGCACATCTATTTCCCGGGGCTGACCGAGATGCCGATGCGACCTCCCCGTCCCGGTACGGAAGTTGCGGGCGTCGCGGCGTGCGCGGCGGCACCGGTGGCCCCGCCCGCAGGCTGATCCTCCGCGCCGCCCGCACCCGCGAGCGGCGACCGCCCTGCTGTTCGACCGCTGTCTGCTGACACACTGGTCCGCATGGAGCGGATCGTGGTTCTGGCCGGGGGCATCGGTGGTGCCCGCTTTCTGCGCGGACTGAAGTCCGCAGCGCCCGAGGCGGACATCACCGTCATCGGCAACACCGGCGACGACATCCATCTGTTCGGTCTGAAGGTCTGTCCCGACCTCGACACGGTGATGTACACGCTCGGCGGCGGCATCAACGAGGAGCAGGGCTGGGGCCGTGCCGGCGAGAGCTTCGCGGTGAAGGACGAACTGGCGGCCTACGGCGTGGGCCCCGGCTGGTTCGGGCTCGGCGACCGCGACTTCGCGACCCACATCGTCCGTACGCAGATGATGAGCGCCGGGTATCCGCTCAGCGCCGTCACCGAGGCGCTGTGCGCCCGTTGGCAGCCCGGCGTGACGCTGCTGCCGATGACGGACGACCGCGTCGAGACCCATGTGCTCATCGACACCGCGGACTTGGACGAGGCGCCGGCACCCGCCACCGCCGGGGGCGAGAGCCGCAAGGCCGTCCACTTCCAGGAGTACTGGGTGCGGCTGCGCGCCTCCGTCGACGCGCACGCGGTGGTTCCCGTGGGCGCCGAGAGCGCCAAGCCCGGCCCCGGGGTGCTCGACGCCGTCACGCAGGCGGACGTCATCCTCTTCCCGCCCTCCAACCCCGTTGTCAGCGTGGGCACGATCCTCGCCGTACCCGGTATCAGGGAGGCCATCGCCGAGGCCGGCGTGCCCGTCGTCGGGCTGTCTCCGATCGTCGGGGACGCACCGGTGCACGGCATGGCCGACAAGGTGCTCGCCGCGGTCGGCGTCGAATCCACAGCCGCCGCGGTCGCGCAGCACTACGGCAGCGGCCTGCTCGACGGCTGGCTCGTCGACACCGTGGACGCCGGATCGACGCAGGCCGTCGAGGACGCCGGAATCCGCTGCCGTGCCGTCCCGTTGATGATGACCGACACGGAGGCGACGGCCGCGATGGCGCGTGAAGCGCTCGCGCTGGCCGCAGAGGTGGGGGCATGACGACAGGCACCGCGGACAGCGGCGGGGCCGGGCCGCACGACGGCCGGCGGGCACCCGCGTACCGGGTGTGGGCCGTGCCCGGCATCCCCGAAGTGCGCCCCGGCGACGACCTGGTGAAGCTCATAGTGGCCGCCGTGACCGGGCCGGAGGGCCAGCCCGGAACGGCCGGCGAGGACGGCACGGCGAACGGGCCCGGCTCCGCGGGCCTGGCGGACGGCGACGTGCTCGTCGTCACGTCGAAGATCGTGAGCAAGGCCGAGGGGCGCATCGTGCGGGCCGACGACCGCGAGGCCGCCATCGATGCCGAGACGGTGCGCGTCGTCGCGCGCCGCGGTCCCGCGCGGATCGTGGAGAGCAGGCACGGCTTCGTAATGGCGGCGGCCGGCGTGGACGCCTCCAACACCCCCAGGGGAACAGTGCTGTTGCTGCCCGAGGACCCGGACGCGTCGGCCCTGCGGATCCGCGACGGGCTGCGGGACGCGCTGGGCGTCGACGTCGGCGTCGTCGTCACCGACACGTTCGGACGGCCGTGGCGCGAGGGCCAGACGGATGTGGCCATCGGCGCTTCGGGCGTCCGCGTCCTGGAGGATCTGCGGGGCGGCCTCGACACCTTCGGCAATCCGCTCGGCGTCACCGTCACCGCGGTCGGGGACGAACTGGCGGCGGCGGGCGAACTCGTCAAGGGCAAGGCGGACGGCCTGCCGGTCGCCGTGGTGCGCGGGCTGCCGCAGCATGTGCTGGAGCGCCGGAACACCGAGCGCGCCGCGGACTCCCCCGGCCCGGAGGCCGCCGCCTCGGCGCGGGCGCTGGTGCGGGACGCCGCGCACGACATGTTCCGGCTGGGCACCTCGGAGGCCGTACGGGAAGCGCTCGCGCTGCGGCGGACCGTCCGCGAGTTCACGTCCGAGCCGGTGGACGGCGACGCGGTGCGCCGAGCGGTCGACGCGGCCGTCACGGCCCCGGCCCCGCACCACACGACGCCGTGGCGCTTCGTACTGCTGGAGTCGCCGGAATCCCGGCTGCGGCTGCTCGACGCGATGCGCGAGCAGTGGATGACCGACCTGCGCGCGGACGGCAAGAGCGAGGAGAGCATCGCCAAGCGGATCCGACGCGGCGATGTGCTGCGGAACGCGCCGTATCTCGTGGTCCCCTGCCTTGTCGCGGACGGTTCGCACGACTACCCGGACGAGCGGCGGTCCGCCGCGGAGCGGGAGATGTTCGTCGTCGCGTGCGGCGCCGGCATCCAGAACTTCCTGGTGGCACTGGCCGGTGAGCAGCTCGGCTCGGCGTGGGTCTCCTCGACGATGTTCTGCCGGGAAGTGGTTCGTGACGTGCTCGGACTCCCCGGCGACTGGGACCCGATGGGCGCCGTGGCCGTCGGACGCCCGGCAGCACCGCCGCGGCAGCGTCCGCCACGGGACGGCGGCGACTTCGTCGAGGTGCGCTGAAGGCGCCGCCGGGCCGAACCCGCCGCCGTGCCCACCCGAACCGGTCCGGGACGCGTCCCTGCCGCAGGCGGCAGTCGGTCTCACGTGCGGGCGGTCTCTACAGGCGGGCGATGTCCCCGACGGGAAAACGCGGTTGGCGCCGTGCCGGCGCCCGTCCCGCCAGGAGGATGAGGCGTGCCGCGCGGTGCCTCTGGCCCTCGTACGGGGCGAGCAGTTCGAGCATCCCGGCGTCGTCGGTGTCGCGGGCACCGGTGAGGGAGTAGCCGATGATGCCCGGCAGATGAAGGTCCCCGACTGTCAGTGCGTCGGGGTCGCCGTTGCTGCGCTGGAGGGTCTCGGCCGCGGTCCAGGGGCCGATGCCGGGGATGAGCTGGAGCCGCCGCATCGCGGCAGCCAGTTCCATCGACGCCGCCTCCTCCAGACGAGGTGCCCGCTGGGCGGCACGTATGACCGTGGCGGAGCGCTTGTTGTCCACTCCGGCGCGGTGCCACTCCCAGGAGGGGATGCGGCACCAGGTGCGCGCGTCCGGCATGACGTAGAGGTTCTCCTGCGGACCCGGAGCGGGCTCTCCGTACCGGCGCACCAGCAGCCGCCACGCGCGGTGCGCCTCATGGGTGGTCACCTTCTGCTCCAGCACCGACGGGATGAGGGCCTCCATGACGAGTCCGGTGCGCGGCAGCCGGAGCCCCGGGTGGCGCCGGTGCGCCTCCCTCGTCAAGCGGTGGTGCGGTACGAAGACCGACGGGTCGTCCTCCGCGCCCAGCAGCGCGGGCAGCCGTTCCAGGCTCCACTCGCCGCCGGGTCCCCAGGCCTCGGCCCGTACGCACGCCGTCGCCGCGTCGGCGGTGATGCGCAGGGTCGCAGGACCCGCCGGTGTGCGGGTCGCCCGCCAGACCGCGTCGCCCTCGGTGCGGTAGCAGGGGTCGTACGGTCCGCGCCGCAGCACGCGCAGATTGCTCCGCAGGTCGTACAGCGGGGGCGCGGTCCAGGTACGGGTGGCAGGCACGCCCGACAGGGTATGCGCGGGACGGGCTGCGCACCGGGGCGGGGCGCAACCCGGCATCAGCCGCAGGGAATGGGCATCAGCCGCAGGGATCCGGCCGGGCCGCGGCGGCCGCAGCGGTCACTGGTCGGACGAGAAGCGCACGGCCCCCGCCGGAATGCGCGCATCGCACCACACGCGGATGCCGTCCCGCAGTTCGTTCCGCTCGCCGATCACGGCACCGTCGCCGACGACGGCGCCGTCGAGCACGGCCGCGGAGCCGATGCAGGCGCGGGCGCCGATGAGGGAGTCCCGCACGAGCGCCCCGGGTCCGATGACGGCGCCGTCGAGCACGGCCGTCCCCTCCACGCGGGCGCCGGCGCCGACAGTGGCCCCCGCTCCGATGACCGTCCCGCCCGTCAGTTTGGCGTCGGGGGCGACCCGTGCCGTCTCCAGTACGAGCCGGTCGCCGCAGCGCCCCGGGACCGCCGGAGAGGGGGCCCTGCCGAGCACGAGATCGGCGGAGCCCCGTACGAACGCCTGGGGGGTGCCCAGGTCGAGCCAGTAGGTGGAGTCGACCATGCCCTGAAGGTGGGCGTCGTCGGCGAGCAGCCCGGGGAAGGTCTCCCGCTCGACGGAGACGGGCCGCCCCTGGGGGATGGTGTCGATGACCGAGCGGTCGAAGACGTACGCGCCTGCGTTGATCTGATCGGTGACGATTTCCTCGGGCGTCTGCGGCTTCTCCAGGAACGCGGTGACGCGGCCGTCGTCGTCCGTGGGCACCAGCCCGTAGGCACGCGGATCGTCGACCCGGGTGAGGTGGAGGGAGACGTCGGCACCGGTACGGGTGTGTGCGGCCACGAGTTCGCCGATGTCGAGGCCGGTGAGGATGTCGCCGTTGAAGATGAGCACCGGGTCGGAGGGCGCCGAGCGCAGCCGCGAGGCGACGTTGCGGATGGCCCCGCCCGTTCCGAGCGGCTCCTCCTCCGTGACGTACTCCAGGTGCAGCCCCAGCTGTGAGCCGTCACCGAAGTACGGCTCGAAGACCTCCGCCAGATAGGACGTCGCCATCACCACGTGATCCACGCCGGCCGCGCGGGCCCTCGCCAACTGGTGAGCGAGGAAGGGGACGCCCGCCGCCGGCACCATCGGCTTCGGCGTGTGCACGGTCAGCGGGCGCAGCCGGGTGCCCTTGCCCCCGACCAGGAGGATCGCTTCTGTCACCGGATTTTCTTCGCTTCCTGACTGACGGAGGAGGCCTGAGCCGGGTGGTCGGCGGTCAGTTTATGCAGCGTCGCGGGGCCGCGGTGCCCGATGCGGCCGCTGCCCGCCCCGCGTCACGGCCGCCTCGCAGGCACCCTGGCGTGCCCTGCCCGCAGCGGAAACCGGGGGCCGCACGGAGCCGGCAGCCCGGCGGTCTCAGCCGGACTCCCGGACTCCCGGACTCCCGGACTCCCGGGCCGCCGGCACTGCCAGTGGGTGTCAGTGCCGGCCGGCCGTGTCAGCGACGGCCCTGGAGCCGTCCCGCCTCGGTCCGGACGGCGGGAAGTTCACGGTAGAGCTGCTCGCCGGGGCATTCGGTGCTGAACCCGTCCCGGTGCCCCGAGACGGCGTTGAACGTCACCTTGTTGCCCTTCTTGTGCTTGGTGCCGCCCTCGGACGTCAGTGTCACCTTGCCGCTCGCGTCGACGCCGTGGACGCCGAGCTTCCACGCCGTCAGTTTCGCCAGCGCGTCCTTCGCGGCCTTCGACGGTTTGGCCTTGGAGTAGGTGCCGAGGACGGCGATCCCCGTGGTGTCGGTGTTGAAGCCCAGCGTGTGAGCGCCCGTCACGGGCTTCGCCGCCCCGCCTGCCCGGCCCTCGTAGATCTTGCCGCACTTGTCGACGAGGAAGTTGTATCCGAGGTCGCGCCAGCCGCTGCTCTTTACGTGGTAGCGGTAGATGCTGCGGATGATCGCCGGCACGTCCGCGCAGTCGTAGTTGTTCGTCTCCGCCGAGTGGTGGACGAAGGCGGCCTTCGTGGTCCTGCCGTAGCCGAACTGCGGCTCGCGCAGGCTCTCGTCCGCGCCCCACCCCTTACGGGTGATGATCTGCGGGCGCGGTCCGATGTGTGTGTCCTCCGCCCTGTCCTTCTTCGAAGGGGTCGCGTCCGCCGCGTCCTCGCCGTAGATGGCTCGTGTGTCGCCCCTGTTGAGCGCCGGCAGAACTCCGCCGGGACGCTTCGCGGGGTCCTCCTCGCGGGCCCGGTCGCCGGCGCGGGCTCCGGAACCGGCGGCCTTCCCCGGGTCGACCAGCTCCAGGCGCGCGCCCTTGGGCAGTGCCGCCTCGCCGGCCCCGCGGGCTTTGGACCTGTCCTTCGCGTCCTTCGCGTCCTTCGCGTCCTTCGCGTCCTTCGCGTCCTTCGCGTCCGGCACGATACGTACGCGCACCGCCGTGGAGTCCCCGACCCACAGGGGAGCGGAGGCACCGAGCACCTTCTTGCCCTTGCGGGCCCGCTCCCCCGGCGAGGGGCTGCCGTCCGCGTGCGCGTTCAACGTCCGCCAAGGGGTCCACCGCTTGGTCGCGGAAGAACGCGTCTGCACCTGGAGCCGTCCCGGCGGCGCGGCAGCGGGGTCGTCCCAGACCATGCCCACCAGCGAGAAGGGCTTCACCTTCCGGGACGTCACGCGTCTCCCGCCCGACGGGTCGTCCTCCCATGCGGAGAGCAGCTTGTCACCGGCGCGGGTGCCGCCGCCGGGAGCCCGGAGCGTGAGCGACCGGGTGCTGCCGGAGATCGAGCCGTCGCCTTCCGCGGCGTCACCGCGGAGGCCGCCCTCCCCACGGGCAGCGAGTGGAGGCGCGCCGTCCTCGACCGAGGTGGAGCGCTTGCCGTTCAGCATGGATTCGGCGGACTCGGTGGGCGCGAGCGGCAACAGCAGAGCTCCTGCACACGCGACACCGATCGAGGTGACTAGTAGTGCTCGCATGACGCGATCGTGCACATAGGCACAGTTATCTGTCCATCCGGGACAAAATGGTGCAGCTGATGCTCCGTCCGATACCTCCGGTCACGCTCCGTCAGCACGCCGGGGTGGACCGGGGCGGCTCGGCCCGCCCCGCCCGCGAAGCGGCGGCACCACCCCGCCCGTGAGGCGGCGGCGGTCCGCCCGCGTACGCTTGCCGGGTGAGCACTCCCGCACGCACCCCCGCCGACCTGCTCCGTTCCGCGCTCGAACAGGACCCCGGGCGTCCGCTTGTGACCTTCTACGACGATGCCACCGGCGAACGCGTCGAACTGTCCGTCGCCACCTTCGCCAACTGGACGTCGAAGACCGCGAATCTGCTCCAGGACGAACTCGCCACCGAGCCGGGCGACCGGCTGACGCTGCTGCTCCCGTCGCACTGGCTCACGGCGGTGTGGCTGCTGGCCTGCTCCTCCGCCGGAGTCGTCGCCGACATGCACGGCGACCCGGCGGCCGCCTCGATCGTCGTGAGCGGCCCCGACTCCCTGGAAGCCGCACGCGCCTGCGGCGGCGAGCGGATCGCGCTGAGCCTGCTTCCGCTCGGGGCGCGCTTCCCGGAGCCGCCGGAGGGGTTCCTGGACTACGCGGCCGAAGTGCCCGGCCAGGGCGACCAGTTCATTCCGTACACGCCCATCGCTCCGGACGACCCCTTCATCGTTCCGCCCGGCGAGGAGACCGCCCTCACGGGAGGAGAAGCCGTCACGCGCGCCCTTGCGGACGCGGAGTCGCTGGACCTGAAGCCCGGCTCGCGGGTGCTCTCCCTGCGTCCGTACGACAGCTGGGAGGGGATCAGCACCGGGCTGCTGGCTCCGCTGGCCGTCGGCGGTTCGGTCGTACTGGTTCGCGACTCCGGTCGCCTCGACGCCGCTGCCCTGCGCAAACGCGGTGAGGACGAGCGCATCACCCACACCATCGACTGAGCGGGGTCTCCGACCCGCCTCCTCCTCCTGGCTCGGCCCGGTGCGGTCAGCGATGATCGTCACTATTCAGTAGCGATCAGTAGCGATCAGCCATGCGTACAACCTTGTACGGGTTTCGGGCGTCTGCCTTTCTGACCGGCGCCCCCCACGCCTGTACGCGTCCCGCACGCGCCGCCGAGACCACGAGGGATGACGCAGACGTGACCGACTCCGGGCCCGACGACAGAGCAACCGAGAACGGCACACCACGCACGGCGACCGCACAACTCCCGGCCGCCGCCGAGCCCGTCGAGCCCGTCGAGCCCTCCAAAGGCAAGCGCCGGCTCTGGCTGCGCACCGCTGCCGTGGGCGCCTCGGTGCTCGTGCTCACCGCGGCGGGCCTCGGCTGGACCCTCTACAACAAGCTCGACGGAAACATCCGCACGGATCTCGGCACCGAGCGGGAGCTCAAGCAGTACGAGGCACAGCGGCCCGACCCCTCCCCCGGCAAGGCCGAGAACATCCTCCTCCTCGGCTCCGACAGCCGGCGCGGGGGCAACAGCAGATACGGACGCGACCAGGGCGGGCAGCGGTCCGACACCGCGATCCTTCTGCACATCGCGGCGGACAGGCGCAGTGCGACCGGAGTCTCGCTCCCCCGCGATCTGATGGTGCGCATCCCCGCGTGCACCGGCAAGGACGGCAGCCGCACCAAGGCTCGTTTCGCGCAGTTCAACACAGCCTTCGAGACCGGCGGCGCCGCCTGCACGATCCGTACCGTCGAATCGCTCACGGGTCTTCGCGTGGCGCACCATCTCGTGCTCGACTTCACGGGATTCAAGTCCCTCGTCGACCGGGTGGGCGGCGTCGAGGTCTGTCTCCCCGGCGCGGTGCGGGACCGCGAGGCCAAGCTCGAACTCCCCGCGGGACGCCAGACGCTGGGCGGCGAGGACGCGCTCGGCTACGTACGCGCGCGGCACGGCCTCGGAAACGGCAGCGACACCGATCGCATGAGCCGCCAGCAGCAGTTCCTCGGATCACTCGTGAAGAAAGTCCGCAGCAATGGTGTGCTGCTGAATCCGGCGAAGCTCTATCCCGTACTCCAGTCGGCGACATCGGCACTCACCGCCGACCAGGGGCTCGATTCCCTCAGTGAGCTGTACGAACTGGCGCACGGCGTGCGGAACATCCCGGAGGACCAGGTGCGGTTCCTGACCGTTCCGCGGCAGGCGTACAAGCTCGACCCGAACCGCGACGAACTGGTCCAGCCGGACGCCCGCCGCCTCTTCGCCCAGCTGCGCAAGGACCGCGCGGTGCGGGTCGGAGGGGGCTCCGGTGAGGGCGGCGGAAAGGCACGGGAGGACGCCAAGGCCCCCGGGAGCCCTGCTCCGGAGGACAGGAACCACGGCGAGGGGGACACCGTCAGATCCCCGGTGCGCGAGGGGCGGGAGAGTCCCGCTCCGGACGGCGACGGGCCGGAGAAGCCGGCGCCCGTCTACCGCGGAACGACAGCGGCCCGCGACGTCTGCCGTACATGACATCTCCACGGCCCACCGCGCTGGGAATGGGGCGAATTGACCACTTCTAAGCTCGTTGAATTTGTCACCGCCGTCGCTCGGCGCCGAAACTGCCGGATAGTGTGGCCGCTCCGGTCCGCCCCCACCGGGCGGCACCAGGCGGCAAATGGAGGACTTACGCAATCGTGAACGCGCAAGGCCGTGGCCCCGCGGGTGAAGTGGATCCCGCGGATCAGTGGGTGTTCGACCCGAGCACCGGCAGCTACAAGCTGCGCCTGAATTCAGTCGGCGGCGACTCCCGGAGTTCGTCGGTCGGCAGCCGTGCCGACGCGTCGCGCCCGAGGAGAGCCTCCGCCGCCGAGGAGGCCGAGCCCCGGCTCCCCTCGCAGCGCCGCCGCGGAGACCGCGGCCAGCCGCCACCGTCCCTCGGGCACGGCCGCCGCAAGCGCAAGCCGGGTCTCTCCAGGAAACAGAAGGTCCTGCGCTGGAGCGCCGGGACCCTTGGATTCATACTGGTCGCCGGTGGCACCGCGGGCTATTTCCTGTACGACCACTTCAACGGCAACATCAGCAAGGTCGACGTCGGCAAGAGCAACGCCGCGGTCACCGACGGGCCGGTGAACATACTCGTCCTCGGCACCGACTCCCGTAAGGGCAAGGGGAACGGCGGTTACGGCGACAACGCGAGCGTCGGCCACGCGGACACGACGTTCCTCTTCCACGTCTCGAAGGACCGCACCAACGCCACCGCGCTGTCCATCCCGCGCGACATGATCACGGACATTCCCGACTGCCCCACCAAGCAGCCGGACGGCTCGACGAACACCATTCCGGGCCAGCAGCAGGTCCGGTTCAACACCAGCCTCGGCCAGTCCGGACGGGATCCGGGCTGCACGTGGCGCACGGTCGAGAAGATGACCGGCCTGAAGATCAACCACTTCATGATGGCCGACTTCAACGCCGTCAAGGAGCTCTCCACCGCGGTGGGCGGTGTCGAGGTGTGCACCGCGAAGCCCATCAACGACCCGAAGTCCCATCTGAACCTCACGGCCGGCAGGCACACGGTCAAGGGCGAGCAGGCCCTGGCCTTCGTACGCACCCGGAAGTCGGTCGGTTTCGGAAGCGACCTGGACCGGATCAAGCTGCAGCAGCAGTTCCTCAGCTCGATGATCCGCAAGATGAAGTCCGGGGACACCCTGACCAACCCGTCGAAGCTGTTCAGCCTCGCCAACGCCATGACGAAGGCGCTGACCGTCGACACCGGCATCGGCACAGTCGGGAAGCTGACCGACCTGGCCAAGGACCTTCAGCGGGTGAACGTCAAGAACATCACCTTCGCCACCGTCCCCGTCGTGGACAACCCCGACGACCCGGCAACCGTCGTACTCGACGAAGCGAAGGCACGTCCTCTCTTCAAGATGGTGAAGGCGGACAAGTCGCTCACCAAGACGAAGAAGGGCTCCGGAGGGAAGGATCCGTCCAAGGCGAAGAAGGTACCGGCCTCCGAGGTGCGCGT
The DNA here is from genome assembly GCF_900090145.1 of Streptomyces sp. WMMB 322. Classification (GTDB taxonomy): domain Bacteria; phylum Actinomycetota; class Actinomycetes; order Streptomycetales; family Streptomycetaceae; genus Streptomyces. Next base: position 801,667 of record NZ_FMHI01000001.1, on the reverse strand, counting down.
GGAGGTGCGCAACGGCGGAGGTCCGGTGGGCGCGGCCCAGGAGACCGTGGACTGGCTGCAGAACCAGAAGGGCGTGGGTCTCTCGACCAACGCCGGCAACGCCTCGTCCCAACTGTCCAAGACCCGGCTGGAGTTCTCCTCGAGCCAGGCCGGACAGGCAGCCACCCTCGCCGAGATGATGGGTCTGCCGAAGTCGGCTCTGAAGCAGAGCTCCAGCGTCGGCGAATCCATGCAGCTCACGCTGGCCAAGGACTTCACCGCGGCGGGGGAGCCGGTCTCGGCGCCTGACAAGGCGCCGGACGGCGTCCAGAACGTCAAGGCGAACGACAAGAAGGTCTGCGCGAAGTGACGTGCCTCCCCTGCAGGTGCCCGGCCAAGTGCCCGCGGGGGCGAACCCACCGCGCGGGTACGGAAACCGGGAGGTCCCGTGCGGCAGCAGCACGGCGCGAGAGGTGACCGGGGGATGCAGGGCGGTCCGCCTGTGCGTGACCGCCAGTGGGATTCGCAGTACGAGGCAGGCCGCGTGCCGCGACAGCGACAGCGGTACACACAGACAGGCGGCGGCGGTATGACTCCGGACGACTACGGCAACGGGGACGAGGGCGGACAGAGCCCTCGTCCCCGCAAGAAGAGACGTGTCCTGAAGTGGTTCACCGTCTGCCTGTCGCTGCTCATACTCGCCACCGCGGGTGCAGGCTACTTCTACCTGGAGCATCTGAACGGCAACCTCGGCAAGGACGTTCTCAACCTCGGCGACAGCAAGCTGGACAAGAGCGACCCGAACGCCGCCGGCCAGACCCCCATGAACATCCTGCTCCTGGGGTCCGACTCCAGGAGTTCCAAGAAGAACGTCGAACTCGGCGGCGCACGCGGTGACCGTGAGCGTCCGCCGCTGGCCGACGTCCAGATGCTGCTGCACGTCTCCGCCGACCGCAGCAACATCTCGGTCGTCTCCATCCCCCGTGACACCAAGGCGACGATCCCGAAGTGCACGGACCCCGAGAGCCAGAAGGTCTATCCGAAGACGACCGACAAGATCAACACCAGCCTCCAGCACGGTGGTCCGGGCTGCACCGTCGCCACCTGGGAGGAGCTGACCGGCATCCCGATCGACCACTTCATGATGATCGACTTCGCCGGTGTGGTGTCCATGGCGGACGCCGTGGGCGGCGTCCCCGTCTGCGTGGACAACAACGTCTACGACCCGCAGTCCAAGCTCCGGCTGAAGAAGGGCAAGTCGGTCGTGAAGGGCGAGCAGGCGCTGCACTGGCTGCGTACCCGCCACGGCTTCGGTGACGGCAGCGACATAGGCAGGGCCCGCGCCCAGCACATGTACATGAACTCGATGGTCCGCCAGCTCAAGGCGGGCACGAAGCTGTCCGACCCCGGCAAGATGCGCGACCTGGCCGAGGCGGCCACCGAGGCACTCACGGTCGACGAGGGCCTCGGCAGCGTGAAGAAGCTCTACGACCTGGGCAACGACCTCAAGCGTGTGCCCACCAAGCGCATCACGATGGCGACGATGCCCTGGCAGTACGCACCTGGCGGCTACGTCGTGCCGAAGAAGGACGACGCCGACAACACCTTCGCGCTCATCCGCAACGACATCGCTCTGGACGGCAAGGACAAGAAGAAGGCCGACGCCAAGAAGCCGCAGCCGAGCGAGGCCACGGAGCCCGAGTCGGAGATCCCCGTACGGGTGATGAACGGCACCGGAAGCGCCCTCCAGCCGCCGGTCAGCGGGCGGGCGGGAGTCATCTCCGAAGAGCTCGGGCGTAAGGGCTTCGCCCAGGCCACGGCCGATCAGACGCCCAAGTCCCAGGCCGACACCACGATCAGCTACCCGCGCGAGGGCGAGCGGGGCAACGCTCTCGCCGTCGCGAAGGCCATCGGACTGCCGGAGAGCTCGGTCAAGCACTCCAGCGGGGTGGAGGGCGTGACGCTGGTGATCGGCAGCGACTGGCGCGAGGGCACCGCCTACCCGAAGGACGCCGGCGCCCCCGGGAAGAAGCAGGAGAACAAGGCGCCCGACAGCGCCGACGCCCTGCGCGGTGACGACGACAAGGCATGCATGGAGGTCAACCCGGCGAACGTGTGGTGACCCGGCGGCCGGTGCGTGGCCCTGCGCCCGCGCCGTGAGCACCCGCCGCCGCACGAGCCGCACGACGGGAACATGTGAGAGGGGCAGCCGCCGAAGCGGCTGCCCCTCTCACATGCCATGTTGTCTTACATGCCGTCCTGTCTCACACGCCGTCCTGCCGTCAGTGCGCCGTGGCGTCAGTCGTCCTGCCGTCAGGTTGTGGCGTCAGTAGTCGCCGGCACGGGCTCCCTGCGGGAGGCGATCACCTTGCGCGCGAGCTTCCGCGGGCTCGTCAGAAAGCCCCAGCCCCAGGACATGTGCATGGTGGTCAGCGCGACGGGGATCCACGCACGGCTCTTCAGCGGCAGCCCCTTGCCCGCGGGCAGCGACCCGAGGACGACCGCCGCCAGGTAGCCGCCCGGGACGACGAAGCCCAGCGGCAGCCCCGCCAGGCCGGCCCCGGTGCCCACGGCGATCGCGCACACGGCCGCGGGCGGCGCGAGATAGCGCAGATTGATCGAGCCGGGGTGGTAGCGGGCGACGACATGGCGCCAACGCCCGTAGTTCCGGTACTGCTTGGCCAGGGCGCGGACACTCGGCCGCGGACGGTACTCGACCTTCAGCTCCGGGGAGAACCAGACGAGACCGCCCGACCCGCGGATCCGGAAGTTCAGCTCCCAGTCCTGGGCCCGTATGAACTCCTCGTTGTAGCCGCCCTGTTGCTCCAGGACCTCACGCCGGAACACCCCGAGGTAGACGGTCTCGGCCTCGCCGGCCTGCCCGCCCGTGTGGAAGGCGGCGTTGCCCACGCCGATCTTCGAGGTCATCGCGGCGGCGACGGCGCGTTCCCAGTCGGTCTCCCCCTCGGCGTGCATGATCCCGCCGACGTTGGCTGCGCCGGTCTCCGACATCAGCCGCACGGCCGTGGCGATGTATCCGGGCGAGAGCATCCCGTGTCCGTCCACGCGCACCACCACCGGATGCCGGGACGCCTTGATGGCGGCGTTCAGCGCCGCGGGCGTGCGGCCGCTCGGGTTGGGAACGGTGTGGACGCGGGAGTCCTCGGCGACGAGCTCCGCCGCGATCTCGTCCGTGCGGTCCTCGGAGGGCCCGAGCGCGATGACGACCTCCAGCTCGCCGTCGTACTCCTGCTGGAGGATGTGCTTGACGGAGCTGCGCAGGTGCCGTTCCTCGTTGAGGACCGGCATGATCACCGAGACCGCGGGCAGCTCCGCTCCCGTGGAAGTCCAATCAGTCACGCGTTCACGTTACCGCGCTCCTGGCGCACCCCCGCACGCCAGCCGGGTGCCCCGCGGCTCGTGCGACGGCGTGTGCTGAAGTGCCGCCGGTCGTATCGCCCTACAGTATGTCGATGCGCGCGGAAGCACACAAAAACGGCCGTAAGTCCCGCTGGGGGGTACGCCTGACAACTGCTCTCTCCGTGCTCGTGCTGGGGGCGAGCGGCGTGGGTCATCTCATGGCGAGCGAGCTGAACGCGGACGTGAACCGGGTCGATCCCTTCCAGGGCCTCACCGACCGGCCACGCGACACCGGTGGCGTCAACTTCCTCGTCGTGGGCACCGACCGGCGCGACAAGCTCTCCGACGAACAGCGGCAGAAGTACCGGCTGGGCGGCTCCGCGTGCGACTGCACCGACACCCTGATGCTCGTCCACATCTCGGCCGACCACGACAGGGCCAGCGTCGTCAGCCTCCCCCGCGACTCGTACACGAAGCTGCCCGCGCACACCGACGCGGGCACCGGCAAGCGGCACGCGGCAACGCCCGCAAAGCTCAACTCGGCCTATGCGCACGGCGGCGCGCACCTGACCGTCAACACCGTCGAGGCCATGACCGACATCCACATCGACCACTACATGGAGGTCGACTTCACCAGCTTCATGCGCACGGTCGACGTGCTGGGCGGCGTGCCCGTGTGCACGGAGAAGCCGCTGCACGACAGCTACTCCGGCCTCGACCTGCCCGCCGGCACCACCGAACTCGACGGCGGCCGCGCCCTGCAGTACGTACGGGCGCGGCACCTGGGCGACGGCTCGGACCTGGGCAGGATGGAACGCCAGCAGCACTTCCTCGCCGCCGTCATCGAGAAGGCCACGGACAGCGGCGTCCTGATGAACCCCGTGAAGCTGAGAAAGGTCGCGTCCACGGTCCTCGACTCCGTCCGCGCGGACAGCGGGCTCGGCACCGAGCAGATGCTCGAACTCGGGCGGGCACTGCGGCGGTTCGATTCCAGCTCCTCGGAGTTCGTCTCCGTCCCTGTGGAGAACGCCGACTACAAGGTCCCGAAGCTGGGCTCCACCGTGAAGTGGGACGAGCCGAAGGCCCGCAAGCTCTTCGCCGCACTGCGGGACGACAAGCCGCTGACGCCTCAGAAGCCCAAGGACACCGAACGCGCGGGCGGCTCCCGTGGTGGCAAGGCGGGCTCCGGGGACGCGGCACCGGGAACGGCCGTCAGCATCCCCCCGGCCGGCATCCAGGTGCACGTCGAGAACGGCACTCGGCACGAGGGCCTGGCGCGCAGCGTCGACAAGGAGCTGCGCGCGACCGGCTTCGACACGACGGGCGATCCGGCCTCCGCGGAACGCCGGAACGTCTCGCGTACGAGCATCACGTACGACCCGCGCTGGGACCGTTCGGCCCGAACGCTCGCAAAGGCCCTGCCGGGCGCCGAACTGGTGGAGGAGGCCGGCCGCGGGCCCGTCATGCGGGTCACCGTGGGCAAGAAGCACCACAGCGTGCGGAAGGTGCACCTCAGCCCGCACTCGTCACAGGGGCCGGCGCCCAGCACGGGCGCGCGGAACGACGGCGCCCTCACCGGAGGGGAGCGCGCCTCCTGCGCCTGACGGCGCACGCCTCGGACTCGCCCGCCCCGTACCGGCCCGGACCGACCCCCGGACCGGGTGCGGAGGCCGTGGCCCGCGTCAGGCCCGGGGCTGCTCGCGCTCGCACTGCTTCCGTGCGCGCAGGTCCCTGATGGCCCGGCGGCTGGCGAGCCGGTGTGTGCGGCGGATCTGCGCCTCCTGATGGCGCCGCTTGTCCTGCTCCGTCTCCGGCAGCACCGGAGGGACGGGGCGGGGCCTGCCGTTCTCGTCGACGGCGGCGAAGACCAGGTACGCCGAGCCGACGTGGGTGGCCGGGACGGCCTCGTTCCAGCGTTCGGCGAGGACCCGGACGCCGATCTCCATGGAGGAGCGTCCCGTCCAGTTCACCTGCGCCTTGACGTGGACGAGGTCGCCTACGCGCACCGGCTCGAGGAAGACCATCTCGTCCATGGAGGCCGTGACGGCGGGGCCGCCGGAGTGCCGTCCCGCGACGGCTCCCGCCGCGTCGTCCACCAGTTTCATGATCACGCCGCCGTGCACCGTGCCGAGGAGGTTCGTCTCGTTGCCCGACATGATGTGCGAAAGCGTCGTACGGGAGGCGTGGGTGGGCTTGCCCTGCGGGCCGCTCTCCGCAGCGGGAGCCTGGTCGTTCATGCACCCCACACTAAAGCGTGCACCCGCTGTGACCAGCCGGTGGCCCTATAGCGGACGAACAGTGGCTTTGCATCAGAACGGCTACAGCATCTGTCCGATCTCGCCTCCGGGCTGTGTTCCTCCGGCCGGGTCAAGGCAGACTGCCCTCCATGAATGACTGGCCCGGTGGATGGAACGACTCACACGACAGGTACGGCGCCCCGCGAGCCCACAGAGGCGTGCCGCAGCAGTCGAGAGGCGGCTACGACGCGGGCTACGGCGGGCATCCGGGCTATGACGGCCCGGGAGCCGGTTACGACTCGGGGTACAGCACCGGGCAGGTCTACGGCGGCGGCAACCGCGGTGGCTACGACGGGTACGACGCCTACCCGTACGACGACGCGCCGCCGCGGCGGCGCGGACCGCGCTTCAAGAGCGTGGTGATATCCCTGGTCGTCATCCTGCTGACGTGGGCGGTCGGCACCTACTTCTGGGCGGACTCCAAGCTCCGCCGCGAGGTCGATCTGAGCATCGTCCAGGACCGGCCGGTGGCCGGCGAGGGCACGAACTACCTGATCGTGGGGTCCGACAGCCGCGAGGGCCTGTCCGCGCAGCAGAGGAAGGAACTGCGCACGGGTTCGGCAGCGGGCAAGCGGACCGACTCGATGATGATCCTGCACGTCGGCTCCGGCGGTCCGACGCTGATCTCGCTGCCGCGTGACTCCTATGTCGAGATCCCGCCTTTCAAGGGCTCGGAGTCCGGCAAGCAGTTCAACAACACCCAGCGGACCAAGCTCAACGCCGCGTACTCGCAGGACGGCGCTCCGCTCCTCGTGCGTACGGTCGAGCACAACACCGGCCTGAAGATCGACCACTACGCCGAGATCGGCTTCGGCGGCTTCGCGCAGATCGTGGACGCGGTCGGCGGCGTCGAGATGAACATCCCGCAGGACATCAAGGACAAGGACTCGGGCGCGGACTTCCGGAAGGGCAAGCAGACCCTCGACGGCAAGCAGGCCCTCTCCTTCGTGCGCAACCGTCACGCGGGCACCGGGGACAGCGACCTGGGCCGCACGAAGAACCAGCAGAAGTTCCTCGCCGCCCTGGCGAACCAGACCGCGACCCCGTCGACGGTCCTCAACCCCTTCAGGCTCTACCCGACCCTGGGGGCGGGTCTGGACACCCTCGTCGTGGACGAGGAGATGAGCCTGTGGAACCTGGGCTCGATGTTCTTCGCGATGAAGGACGTCAACGGCGGTGAGGGCAAGCGGATGAACATGCCCATCGCCGGGTCCGCGCCGGGCGGTTCGCTGCAGTGGGACAAGCCGAAGGTCCAGCAGCTCGTCCAGCAGCTGAAGAACGACGAGAAGGTCACCGTCACCTCCGACCGGTGACCCCCCGCCGCCGGGACCCGGGCCTCCTTCGCGGGCCCGGGTCTCAGTCGCAGGCGCACAGACAGAACGGGTGCCCGGCAGGGTCCAGATAGACGCGGAAGCCACGCTTGCCTCCGTCGTCGCCCTGGATCAGCCGGGCACCCAGTTCGATCACCTCTTTCTCCGCCTGGTCCAGGCGTTCCCTCGGCACGTCCAGATCCAGGTGCAGCTGCTGGGCGTGTTCGAGGCTGGGCCACTGGGGCGGGATGAATCCGGGCGACTCCTGGAAGGAGAGCCGGTACCCGTTGGGGCCGGTCACGTCCACCCACGACGTCGTGCCCTCCGGGTCGACCTTCCAGTCAAGCACCTGCGCGTAGAACTCGGCGAGACGCCGGGGGTCGGGACAGTCCAGCACGATGCTCTGCATGGTGGCGATGGCCATTGTTACCCCTTGATGTGGTTTACCGGTAACGCAGTTGGTTACCAGATAATGGCCCCTCATCGGTAACGTGGCAAGGGTGACGGACCGATCGCCTCCGGAAGCACTCGTTCTGGTGCAGGAGCTGACGAACACACTTGACGTGGAGACGGGCGAGGACTCGCTCGCTGCGCCGGGCGGCCTCGACGAGTTCGCACGGCGCCACGGGATCGAGGGGCTCGGCGGGCTCGGCGGGCTCGGTGGGAAAGGCTCCGGCGCCGGGACCGGCGGGCGGCAGCTCGCCGAGGTGTGCGAACTGCGGGAGGCCCTGCGAGCCGCGTGCCTCGCGCACACGGGCACGGACATGTCTTCCGCGGAGTCCGCGACGCTCGGCCGGCTCCTGGCCGGGGCGCCGCTCGTCGTCGCCGTGGACGGCACCGGACGTGCCGCCCTGCGGCCCGCCGACGGGCTGACCGGGCTGCCGCTGCTGACCGCACGCGTCGCCGCGGGAATCGCCACGGCGGAGTCGGACGGCACATGGCAGCGGCTCAAGGCGTGCCCCGCGCACGACTGCCTGTGGGTCTTCTACGACCGCAGCCCGGCGGGCCGCGGCCGCTGGTGCTCCATGGCCGTGTGCGGCAGCCGCGCCAAGATGCGCACCTACAGGGCGAAACAGCGCTGAGCCCGCACAGCCGGGCCCCGGACCGTCGGTCATTCGCTGCCGTCCGGCCCAAGGCCGGGGCGGTCGGGCCAGGGGGTCGGGTTCGGGCGGCCGGGTTCAGTCCCTGAGGTCCGGCCCTGGGTCAGTCCCCGGGTTCAGTCCCCGGAGTTCCGGTTGTGAGGTTCAGGCCGTGGGGCGGCCCAGCGCGCGGAACGTCCAGTTCTCCTTGCGCCACAGCGCCGGATCGAGGGTGTTGCGGCCGTCCAGCAAGCGCCGCACCGCGACGGCCTCGCCCAGCACCGCGGGGTCGAGCTGCTGGAACTCACGCCACTCCGTCAGATGCAGTACGACGTCCGCGCCACGCACCGCCTCGACGGCGCTCGGGGCGTAGCCCAGGGTCGGGAAGATCGCACGGGCGTTCTCCATGCCCTTGGGGTCGTAGACCGTCACCTGCGCGCCCTGGAGGTGCAGCTGCCCCGCGACGTTCAGCGCGGGCGAGTCGCGTACGTCGTCGGAGTCCGGCTTGAAGGTGGCACCCAGGACGCCGATGCGTGTGCCCAGCAGGGTTCCGCCCAGTGCCTGCCTGGTCAGCTCCACCATGTGGGCACGGCGCCGCATGTTGATCGAGTCGACCTCGCGCAGGAAGGTGAGCGCCTCGGACGCACCCAGCTCGCCGGCCCGCGCCATGAACGCGCGGATGTCCTTGGGCAGGCAGCCGCCGCCGAAGCCGATGCCGGAACGCAGGAACTTCTTGCCGATGCGGTCGTCGTAGCCGATCGCTTCGGCGAGCTTCGCGACATCGCCGTCGGCCGCCTCGCACACCTCGGCCATGGCGTTGATGAAGGAGATCTTCGTCGCGAGGAACGAGTTGGCCGACGTCTTCACCAGCTCGGACGTGGGGAAGTCGGTGACGACGAAGGGCGAACCCTCGGCGAGCGGCTTCGCGTACACCTCGCGCAGCTGCTGCTCCGCGCGCTCGCTGCGCACGCCGACGACGATGCGGTCGGGGTGCAGCGTGTCCTGCACGGCGAAGCCCTCTCTCAGGAACTCGGGGTTCCAGGCCAGCTCGGCCTCCTCGCCCACGGGCGCCAGCTCCGCGAGCCGGGCGGCGAGCCGCGCCGCACTGCCCACGGGCACCGTCGACTTGCCGACGACGAGGGCCGGGCGGTGCAGATGGACGGCGAGCGCGTCGATCGCACTGTCGACGTAACTCATGTCGCAGGCGTACTCGCCGTGCTTCTGCGGGGTGTTGACGCAGACGAAGTGGACGTCGCCGAACTCTCCGACCTCCTCGTAGGAGGTGGTGAAGCGGAGCCTTCCGCTCGAACCCTCGTGTCCTGCCACGTGCTTGCGCAGCAGCTCCTCCAGACCCGGTTCGTACATCGGCGTCTCGCCGCGCTCCAGCAGCGCGACCTTCTCCGCCGAGATGTCCAGGCCCAGCACGTCGAAGCCGAGTTCGGCCATGGCGGCGGCGTGGGTGGCGCCGAGGTAGCCGGTACCGATCACTGTGATCCTGAGCGGGGCCTTGTTCGCCATGGTTGGGTTGCTCCTGTAGGACGACGCTGGGACGCTCCGGAAGATCTGCTCCGCACGCTCCGGGAACGCTGCCCGCGCAGCATATCGGGGGCCGCCTGTCGCGTACCTCACGTATCCCGGGCCGGGCAGGGGGCCCTAGAATCGGGTTACTTAACGGTAATTAGCAGATGCCCTCGCCGACCCGGTCCCCGTACCGGAGCAGCACAGCTGATGAGGAGTGAGACACCTTGGCGCCATCGGGAAAAAGCGCAGCCGCTGACTTCGGTCTCTACCGGCCGTCCGAAGAGCACGACATGCTCAGGGACTCGGTGCGCGCCCTCTCCGAGGCGAAGATCGCGCCCTTCGCCACCGAGGTGGACGAGGAGGGCCGCTTCCCGCAGGAGGCCCGGGACGCGCTCGAGGCCAACGACCTGCACGCGGTGCACGTGCCCGAGGCCTACGGCGGCGCCGGCGCCGACGCCCTCGCGACCGTCATCGTCATCGAGGAGGTCGCCCGTGTCTGCGCGTCGTCCTCGCTGATCCCCGCGGTCAACAAGCTCGGGTCGCTGCCCGTCATCCTCTCCGGCTCCGAGGAGCTGAAGAAGCGCTACCTCACGCCGCTCGCCGCCGGCGAGGCCATGTTCTCCTACTGCCTGAGCGAGCCGGACGCCGGTTCCGACGCGGGCGGCATGAAGACCAAGGCCGTGCGGGACGGTGACCACTACGTCCTCAACGGCGTCAAACGCTGGATCACCAATGCCGGTGTCTCCGACTACTACACCGTCATGGCGGTGACCGACCCCGACAAGCGCACCAAGGGAATCTCCGCCTTCGTCGTCGAGAAGGACGACGAGGGGGTCTCCTTCGGCGCCCCGGAGAAGAAGCTCGGCATCAAGGGCTCCCCGACCCGCGAGGTCTACCTCGACAACGTCCGCATCCCCGCCGACCGCATGCTCGGCGCGGAGGGCACCGGTTTCGCCACCGCCATGCTGACCCTGGACCACACCCGCATCACCATCGCCGCCCAGGCGCTCGGCATCGCGCAGGGTGCCCTCGACTACGCCAAGGGGTACGTCGCGGAGCGCAAGCAGTTCGGCAAGCCGATCGGCGACTTCCAGGGCGTGCAGTTCATGCTCGCCGACATGGCGATGAAGCTGGAGGCGGCCCGTCAGCTGACGTACGCGGCCGCCGCCAAGTCGGAGCGCATCGCCCTCGGCGGCGCCGACGAGGACCTGACCTTCTACGGTGCGGCAGCCAAGTGCTACGCCTCGGACGCCGCCATGGAGATCACGACGGACGCGGTCCAGCTCCTCGGCGGCTACGGCTACACCCGTGACTACCCCGTCGAGCGGATGATGCGCGACGCGAAGATCACACAGATCTACGAGGGCACCAACCAGGTGCAGCGCATCGTGATGGCCCGCAACCTGCCGTAGCGCGGCCCGCGCCGGTGACATGAGCGACGTCAGGTGACACGTCTGCGAGGGCGCCCCCGCACGGTGTCCGGTGGTCCTCCGCCGGTCCGCGCGGGCGGCGCCCTCAGTCGTGCCCTCGGTCGTGCCCTCAGCCGTGCCTCGGTCTTGCAGAGGGCGACCTCAGCCGTGCGTGCCGGCGTCCGGTGAGGCTGAGGGCGTCGGGGCGGCCGACTGCGTACGTGCCGCGACCCAGTTCAGCATCATCCGCTCGACGCCCGGCCTGCCCAGCAGGCCCCCGCCGTGCTCCGCTCCCGGCACGGTCACGACGGTGACGTCGCCGGGCGCCATGCCGCGGCGCAGCTCCGCGTCGCGCAGCGCCTCGGAGTGGGCGACGGGCACGAAGTCGCGCCTGGAGTGGATCAGCAGCATCGGCGGATCGTCGGCGCCGGAGGCGTGACGGACGGCCGACATGTCCCGCCAGACGCGGAGGCACGCCCCGTCCCCGTGCGCGCTCCCCTGCCGCTGCGGCTCGCAGCCCGCCAGCCGCGCCGCATTGGCGCGCAGCACCGCCATGCCCCTGCTGTCCCCGTCGGGAGCCGCGGCGGTCCGCCAGGAGCGGTACGGGTCGACCACCGGGGAGAGCGCGACCACGCCCGCGAGGTTCCGCCGCCCCTGCCCGTACGCGCCGGCGCTGGTGGCGACCTGTCCGCCCGCGGAGGAGCCGAGGAGCACGATCCGGTTCGGGTCCACGCCGAAATCCCCGGCACGCTCCTTGATCCAGTTCACCGCGCGCAGCACGTCCGAGCGCTGGGCGGGCCAGGGGGCCTCGGTGTTGCGGCGGTAGTCGAGATTGAAGACGGCGGGGCCGCCGGCGGCGATCCGCCTGCCCCAGCGGCTCCACCCGGCCGAGCGGTCCTGATACCAGAAGCCTCCGTGCACGATGACGAGGCCGGTACGCCGCGGTCCCGGCCGCGCCGGGTCGGCGTCGCTGTATGCGGTCAGCCGCTGCCTCTTGAGCGGGCCGTAGGAGTAGGTGCGGCGCTCCGGGGCCGCCTGCGCGGTGTCGCGCTCCTCGCCGCCTCGCACCACCGGTGACGTGCAGAGAAGGAGCGCCAGGCATGTGAGCAGTACGAACCCGGGTCTGTGCACGTGACCAGCGTCGGGTCCCGCTGCCCGGGCCGCAACAGCACTCTCCGTGACCGGGAATCATGCACACGTACAGAGCCCCGGCTCCGCGGATGCGGAACCGGGGCACCGTGCCGGGCGCTGCCGGGCGCCGTGCTACTTCACGGAGCCGAGCAGCGGGTTGATCTTCTTGCGGGCGGCGAGGAAGACGAATCCCGCCAGCGCTGCGAGGACGCCCTGGACCGCGAAGCCCGTCTTGCCACTGGCGGCGTCGCCGAGCACCAGCTGGACGATCGCGAAGACGCAGTCGCCCGCCGTGACCGCGAGGAACCACACACCCATGAGCTGGCTCGCGTACTTGGCGGGCGCCAGCTTCGTCGTCACCGACAGGCCGACCGGGGAGAGGCACAGCTCCGCGACGGTCTGGATCAGGTAGACGGTGATCAGCCACAGCGGGGTGACCTTGTCGCCGCCGGAGGCAGAGGCGATGGCGAGCATCATCACGCCGAAGGAGAGGCCGATGCCGATCAGGCCGAAGGAGAACTTCGTCGTGGTCGCCGGGTTGCGGCTGCCGAGCTTGACCCAGAGGGCGGCCAGGACGGGTGCGAGGATCATCACCCACAGCGGGTTGACCGACTGGAACCAGCTCGTGGGGAACTCGATCCCGAACAGGTCGGTCGAGGTGCTCTTCTCGGCGAAGAGGTTCAGTGTGGAGCCGGACTGGTCGAAGATCATCCAGAAGATCGCGGCCGCCACGAAGAACCAGATGTAGCCGCCGAGCTTCTTGCGCTCGTCCTCGGTGACCTCGCTGTCACGCCGCATCCGTACGAAGTAGTACGTCGGCAGCACGAGACCGGCGATGCTCAGCGGCCACAGCACCCAGTCGATGGTGAACATCTCGGCGAGCACGATGGCCGTGTAGAAGACGCCCGTCACGGCGGCGGCGATCAGGGTGTTGCGGACGGCCTTGTTGCGGTCGCGGGCGTCCAACGGCTGCGGGACGACGCTCGACTCGGGCGCCAGGTGCCTCGTGCCGATCAGGAACTGGATCAGACCCAGGGCCATGCCCGCGGCGGCCAGGCCGAAGCCCAGGTGCCAGCTGACCTTCTGCCCGGCCCAGCCGATCAGCAGGGGCGCTGCGAAGGCACCGATGTTGATCCCCATGTAGAAGACGGTGAATCCGCCGTCCCTGCGCGGGTCGTTGGGGCCCGCGTAGAGGTGACCGACCATCGTGGAGATGTTGGCCTTCAGCAGACCGGACCCGACTCCGATGAAGGCCAGGCCGGCGAAGAAGAGCGCATTGACTCCGGTGGCCAGCAGCGCGTGACCGATCATGATCACGAACGCGGATATCGAGACCGTCTTGCGCGGGCCCCATACGCGGTCGCCGAGCCAGCCGCCCGGCATCGCCATCAGGTAGACCGTCGCGTTGTAGACGGAGTAGAGGGCCACGGCCGTGGCGGAGGCCATGCCCATGCCGCCCTCTGCGACCGCGGCCGTCAGGTAGAGGACGAGCAGGGCGCGCATTCCGTAGAAGCTGAAGCGCTCCCACATCTCGGTCATGAAGAGGGTGGCGAGACCGCGGGGGTGACCGAAGAAGGTCTTGCCGTCGGCCGCAGGCGGGTGCTGCGGCGCGTCCTTGGACGCTGTGGAGGCCATGTGGGGGGTTCCTCGCTGTGTGAGAAGGGGGCCGGTGCCCCGGACGCCGGCGGGGTGCTGCCGGACCCGGGGAGCCCCGCGTGCTTCTCACACGGCGGGGCCCGGCGCTGGGACATGTGGTTGCTGGTTCCGCTTCCGCCACGGTCCGGACCGGGAGACGACGGCGCCCTCGCGGACGGAGCTCCTGAAGGCCCGGCATTCCGGGGGGAGGATCGTGCTGGTGCTCGCCCGCCCCCTTGGCGGAAGTCCACCGCCGGACCGCCCGGCCACCGGTTCACGGACACGGTCGGCCGGCGCCACAGGATCACCACCGCACTGGCTCCGCCGGGGCCCCCGCCCCTGGTGATCACGCCGGAAGCCAGCTCACCATACGTCACGGGGGTACTGGTAACGGAAGGAAGTGGGAGCAGGATCACAGGTGCAGGGAGTAAATTCCCAGTCAATTCGAAGGTAACGAGTTGGCATCTCCGACGATCTGCACTGGTTGGCAGGGACCGGCCTTACGCTCGGCGACGAGGACTACGATCGGCCCATGACCCGTGTACTGCTCGCCGAGGACGACGCCGCCATCTCGGAGCCCCTGGCCCGCGCGCTGCGCCGTGAGGGATACGAGGTCGAGGTGCGCGAGGACGGCCCCGGGGCCCTCGACGCAGGCCTCAAGGACGGCATCGACCTGGTCGTGCTCGACCTCGGACTGCCCGGCATGGACGGACTGGAGGTCTGCCGCCGGCTGCGCAACCACGGTCATACCTTCCCCGTGCTCGTCCTCACCGCTCGCGCGGACGAGGTCGACACCGTCGTCGGCCTGGACGCGGGTGCCGACGACTACGTCACCAAGCCCTTCCGCCTCGCCGAGCTGCTCGCACGCGTACGCGCCCTGCTGCGCCGGGGCGCCGCCGCGGAGCCCGCCGTTCCGCCGGCCACCCACGGGGTGCGCATCGACGTCGACTCGCACCGCGTGTGGATGGGCGAGGAGGAACTCCAGCTGACGGCCAAGGAGTTCGACCTGCTGCGGGTGCTGGTGCGGGACGCCGGGCGGGTCGTCACCCGTGACCAGCTCATGCGCGAGGTCTGGGACACCACGTGGTGGTCGTCCACCAAGACCCTCGACATGCACATCTCCTGGCTCCGCAAGAAGCTCGGCGACGACGCCGCCAACCCGCGCTACATCGCCACAGTGCGGGGCGTCGGTTTCCGGTTCGAGAAGAGCTGAGAGTCAGGCGTGCCGGCCCCGCCGTCCTCCACCCCGCTCCTCCCCGCTGACCGCGGCCGGCGCTCCCGCGGCGGGCCCATGACGGAGGGCGTGACATGCGGCGCAGGCTGATCCTCTCGACCCTCGCCGTCGTGCTCGTCGTCGTCGCCGTCTTCGGCATCTCGCTGATCCTCGTCGAGTCCCGCTCCATCGAGAACAGCGCCCGCGACAGCGTGAAGTCGGAGGCGGTGCAGCTGGTCTCCGTCGTCGAGAGCCGCATAGTCGCCGAGGAGAAGGTCTCCCCCGCGACCATGAACAACGCCGTGCCGCACAACCGTCACGTGCGCATCGAAGTGCCCGGCAGGAAGGCCATCACGCTGGGGAAGCGTCCCGAGGGCAAGGTCATCGAGGCCTCGCAGAAGGGCGCGCACGGAGAGCGCATCACGGTGCAGCAGAGCTACGGCACGGTGCAGGACGAGCTGGGGCGCACGCTGTTGATCATCCTGGCGGTCGCGCTGCTCGCGGTCGCGGCGGCCGCCATCCTCGCCGTACGGCAGGCGCACCGCGTCGTGGCGCCGCTCACGGACCTGGCCGAGACCGCGGAACGGCTCGGCTCCGGCGATCCCCGGCCACGGCACCGGCGCTACGGGGTGCCCGAACTCGACCGCGTCGCGGACGTCCTGGACGGAAGCGCGGACCGCATCGGCCGGATGCTGACCGCCGAGCGCCGCCTCGCCGCGGACGCCTCACATCAGCTGCGTACGCCCCTCACCGCGCTGTCGATGCGGCTGGAGGAGATCATCGCCACCGCCGACACCGACGACCCCGACGACCGGGCCATCGTCAAGGAGGAGGCGACCATCGCGCTGGCCCAGGTCGAGCGGCTCACGGACGTCGTGCAGCGGCTGCTCACCAACTCCCGTGATCCGCGCTCGGCTTCGGCGGTCGGCCTCGACCTCGACGAGGTTCTCAAGCAGCAGGTGGAGGAGTGGAAGCCCGCCTACCGGAGCGCGGGCCGCGCGATCGTGCGTTCCGGCAAGCCCGGACTGAGGGTGGTGGGCACGCCCGGAGCCGTCGCGGGAGTGCTGGCGACGCTGATCGAGAACTCCCTGATGCACGGGGCGGGAAGGGTCGCGCTGCGCACCCGCGTCACCGGCAACCAGGTCGTGGTCGAGGTGACGGACGAAGGTCCCGGCGTGGACCCCGAACTGGGCTCGCGCGTCTTCGAACGGACCGTCAGCGGCCACAACTCCACCGGTCTCGGCCTCGCCGTCGCCCGTGACCTGGCGGAGGCGGACGGCGGACGGCTGGAGCTACTTCAGCATCACCCGCCGGTTTTCGCGCTCTTCCTCAGCCGCGAGACCGTCGGGGGCAGGGGAAGCGGCGAGAATGCGGCCTGAACTCTGACGGAAGACCCATGTGCGGTACGTCCAGAAGCGGAAGACGGTCCCGATGCCGAGGCCGACGACGTTCTTCGCGATGTTGTCCGCGAGCGGCGAGGTGTATCCCAGCCCGTAGTGCGACACGGCGAGCACCGCGTTCTCGATGACGAGCGCGATACCGCTGAAGAAGAAGAACAGGACGGTCTCGCGTCGGATGCGGCGCTTGTCGGTGTGCCGGTACGTCCAGTAGCGGTTGCCCAGATAGTTCGTGCCGATCGCAACGACCTGGGAGATCACACCGGAGCGGATGGGCGCCAACTGCAACGTGTGGATGCACAGGTTGAAGACGGCGACGTTGACCAGGAAACCGACGGCCCCGACGGTGCCGAACTTGGCGGCCTCGCGGGCGAGACGCTCCAGCCTGGTGCGCAGTCGTCTCAGTGCGCGCGCCGCGCTCCAGTCACCCATAGTGCCGCTGCCCCGTTTCGGTCGACGTCGTCCGTCCCCCGCGCCACATGCTAACCAGCGGCCATCTGCTCCCGCAGCGCGGTCGAGCGCGGGCCGTGCCGCCGGGGGAGGCGGGCGGCGCGTCGCCCGGCCGCCCCGCGGCGGCACAGGCCGGGGCCCGTGCGGCCGGTCCGGGCGGCTGCCACCACCGCCGCTTCGGCAGCGGATGCGGTGCGGATACGCTGAGGCTGTGACGTTCCCCGTAGTCGGCATGGTCGGTGGCGGCCAGCTCGCCCGCATGACCCACGAGGCGGGCATCCCCCTCGGCATCAGATTCAGGCTCCTCGCGGACACCCCGCAGGACTCCGCCGCGCAGGCCGTGCGCGACGTCGTGGTCGGCGACCACCGCGACCTCGGCACGCTGCGCGACTTCGCGCGCGGCTGCGACGTGGTCACCTTCGACCACGAGCACGTGCCGACGGACCATCTGCGCGCGCTGGAGGCGGACGGCATGCCCGTGCGGCCCGGCCCCGGCGCGCTGGAGCACGCCCAGGACAAGGGGATCATGCGGGCACGCCTGGACGCGCTCGGCGTGCCCTGCCCGCGGCACCGCATCGTGCAGGACCCGGCCGACGTGGCCGCCTTCGCCGCCGAGGTCGCCCTGGCCGACGGTGCGGCCGGGCCCGACGGCGCCGGTACCACCGAGGGCGCCGGCTTCCCCGTCCCCGTCGTGCTGAAGACGGTGCGCGGCGGGTACGACGGCAAGGGCGTCTGGGTCGTGCGCACGACCGGCGAGGCCGCCGTCCCCTTCAGGGCCGGAGTGCCCGTACTGGCCGAGGAGCAGGTCGACTTCGCACGCGAGCTGGCGGCCTGCGTGGTGCGCTCGCCGCACGGGCAGGCCGTGGCGTACCCGGTCGTCGAGTCCATCCAGGTCGGCGGCGTCTGCGACACGGTGATCGCGCCCGCGCCCGGTCTTCCCGGCGACGAGGCGGTCACGGCGCAGGAACTGGCGCTGAGGATCGCGCAGGAGCTGGATGTCGTCGGGCACCTGGCAGTCGAGCTGTTCGAGACGCGCGACGGGCGGGTGCTCGTGAACGAACTGGCGATGCGCCCGCACAACTCGGGTCACTGGACCCAGGACGGTGCGGTCACCTCCCAGTTCGCCAACCATCTGCGCGCCGTGCTCGATCTGCCCCTCGGCGACCCGCGCCCCCGCGCACGCTGGACCGTGATGGCGAACGTGCTCGGCGGCGACTACCCGGACATGTACCCGGCGTACCGCCACCTCATGGCCCGCGACCCGCAGTTGAAGATCCACATGTACGGCAAGGACGTGAAGCCCGGCCGCAAGGTCGGCCACGTCAACACCTACGGCGACGACTTGGACGACGTGCGCGAACGTGCCGCACACGCCGCCGGATACCTGCGAGGAACGGTCAACGAATGACGCATGGAACCCCGCTCGTCGGCCTCGTCATGGGCTCCGACTCCGACTGGCCCGTCATGGAGGAGGCCGCCAGGGCGCTCGACGAGTTCGAGGTGCCCTTCGAGGCCGACGTCGTCTCCGCGCACCGCATGCCGCGCGAGATGGTGACGTACGGCGAGGAGGCCGCCGGGCGCGGGCTGCGCGCGATCATCGCGGGCGCGGGCGGCGCGGCCCATCTCCCCGGCATGCTCGCTTCGGTGACGCCGCTGCCGGTGATCGGCGTGCCGGTGCCGCTGAAGTACCTCGACGGCATGGACTCGCTGCTCTCCATCGTGCAGATGCCGGCGGGTGTGCCCGTGGCAACGGTCTCGGTGGGCGGCGCGCGCAACGCCGGTCTGCTGGCCGTGCGCATGCTCGCGGCGCACGACCCCGAACTGCAGGAGCGCATGCGGCGCTTCCAGGACGAGCTGAACGAGGAGGCCACGGAGAAGGGCCGCCGGCTGCGCGGCAAGGTCGCCGCGAGCAGGACCGGCTTCGGTTTCGGAGGCAACTGATGGCGACGACGGCGGAATCAGCGGACCCGTCGGACGCGGCGAACGCGGCGCTGCTGGCACGTGCACGCGAACTGCTCGCCGAACACCCCGTCGTCGACGGGCACAACGACCTGCCGTGGGCGCTGCGCGAGCACGTGTCCTACGACCTCGACAAGTGCGACATCGCGCAGGACCAGTCCTCCCGGCTGCACACCGACATCCCGCGGCTGCGTGCGGGAGGCGTCGGGGCCCAGTTCTGGTCGGTGTACGTACGGTCCGACTTCGCCGGTGACAAAGCGGTCAGCGCCTGCCTCGAACAGATCGACGTGGTACGGCAGTTGGCGGCCCGCCACCCGCAGGACCTGCGGCTCGCCCGTACTGCTGAGGACATGGAGGCGGCGCGCGCCGAGGGCCGCATCGCCTCGCTGATGGGCGCCGAGGGCGGCCACTCAATCGCCAACTCCCTCGCCACGCTGCGCGCGCTGTACGACCTGGGCGTGCGATACATGACGCTCACGCACAACGACACCATCGACTGGGCGGATTCGGCGACCGACGAGCCCCGCCACGACGGCCTGACACGCTTCGGCGAGGAAGTCGTGCACGAGATGAACCGCCTGGGGATGCTCGTCGACCTCTCGCACGTCGCCGCATCGACGATGCGGGACGCGCTGCGGGTGAGCGAGGCGCCCGTGATCTTCTCGCACTCCTCGGCACGCGCGGTGTGCGGCCACCCGCGCAACATCCCCGACGACGTGCTCGCGTCTCTGCCGGGCAACGGCGGTGTGGCGATGGCGACGTTCGTGACGAAGTTCGTCCTGCCGGAGGCCGTCGACTGGGCACGGGCCGCCGAGGAGCACATGCAGGCCCACGGTCTGCACCCGCTTCAGAACGGCGAGGAGGCGGCGCGCATCCGTCACGCCTTCGAGCAGGAACATCCGCGTCCTTTCGCGGACGCCTCCACCGTCGCGGACCATCTGGACCACATGCGCGAGGTGGCCGGCATCGACCACCTCGGCATCGGCGGCGACTTCGACGGCACGACGCTGGTACCGGCACAGCTGGAGGACGTCTCCTGCTACCCCAACCTCGTCGCCGAACTCCTGCGGCGTGGCTGGTCCCGGGAGGACCTGGCGAAGCTGACGTGGCAGAACGCGGTGCGCGTGCTGGGCGACGCGGAGGCGGTCTCCCGCGAACTGCGTGAGCGGCGCGGGCCGTCGGTCGCGACGATCGGCGCCCTGGACGGCTGAGTCGGGCCGGAGCCCGAGCCCGCGACGCGCCGGTTCGCGCGGCGGAGCGACGCGCCGGTTCGCCCGGCGGAGCACCGGCAGGGCGGGGGGCCGCTTCAGCTCGGAGCGGCCAGCTCCGCCCAGACCGTCTTGCCCATGCCCTCGGGGTTGCGGACCACGCCCCAGTCCAGGCAGAGCCGCTGGACGATGAACATGCCGTGCCCGCCCGGACGGCCGGCCCGGTGCGGTGTGCGCGGTGCCGGCGACCCGCTTCCCTGGTCGACGATCTCCAGCCGCAGCACTTCCGGGCCGCTGCCGACGCGCAGTTCCTCGGGCCCGTCCGCGTGCAGGCAGGCGTTCGTCACCAGTTCGGACACCACGAGCAGCACGTCCTCGGCGGCGGCCCGCTGGTCACCGGTGGCGGCGGGAAGCCAGCCCCAGTCCTGAAGTGCCTGGCGGACGAAGTCACGGGCACGGGGAACGGCACCGCTGACGCCGACCAGGCGCAGCCTGCGCACCTGGCGCATCGGACGACCCTTCCCCGTATCTCCCTGCACTGACTCGCCGGCCTGGGCGGCTCTCGCCGTCCTGCCCTGGGCGCCGGTCTGCTCCGGCTCCCCGGCTGCGCCGACGGCCCCTGCCGCACCCGAAACCCTCGTCGTCCCGGATACCCCTGACGAGGCCGCGGAGAGTCCGCTGACGGCTCCGGCCCCGGTGCTCCCGGCCCCGGACGCGGCTGCCGTCGCGGTGCCCTCGGGCTCCGGTCCGCAGTCGCCCGCCGGAGACGGCCGGGTGGTGCTCATCAGTGGTTCACCTCACCGATCACCGATAGTGCCTCTCATCGCCGCGCCACGGGCAAGCGAGCAACATCACGAGTCTCTGACTGGCTCAGGAGGTCTCCTGCCCTACGAAGCCGTGGGAACACCCACTGAGACGGACCGAGTGATGTGACCCATGCAACTTCCGTGTCGCGGGGTGTACACAGCTGCCGGAACGTGCATCACGCCTCGGCGACATTGGCCAGCGCCGAGTCGAGATCGTCGTGGATGGTGAAGACGGCACCCGCGCCGGTGATCTCGAAGACCCTGGCGACGACCGGCTGCATTGCGGCCAGGTGCACGCCTCCTCCGGCGGCCTCGGCCTTCAGCCGGGCTCCCAGAAGGACGTTCAGGCCGGTGGAATCGCAGAACGCCAGTCCGGTGCAGTCCACCACCAGGCGGCTGCCACCGCCCGCGATCGCCTGCTCCAGCGCCTCGCTGAACAGATCCGCGGTGTGGTGATCGAGCTCTCCCTCGGGGGTCACGACGGCACTGCCCGCCTGCTGCCGTACGTCGACGGTCAGCCGACCCCGGCTCGTAGCTCCGGGCATCCCGCGGTCCATGCACACCCCTCTTGTTCGCCAAAGCGCCGAATCTTCTGCCCCCGTCAACAGACTCGAACCTTACGCCCTCACCGGCAGTACCGGTAGCCGAACAACCCACACATTGGGGCAAATTCGGACATCCAGCACTTGCCATACACGTACGTGAGCGGGTAACCGTATAGGAATACAGAAACACGTCGGCTTTGGAGGCGCCGCACCTTCGTAGTGCACGTCACGGCATCGGCTGCCATATGCCGAGAATGATGGAGGACATCACCATGTCACCCAGGCTCGATCCAGGGATACCGGAGACCGCCACCACCCCGGCCCTCCCGGCACAACTCGGCGGAGAGCAGTTCGCCCCCGTCCAGATGCCGGAACCCACGAGCCCGGAAGCGGTCGAGGAGATCTTCGACCAGCTCCAGCTCCCGGAGGTCCCACCGTACGACGAGGTGGGCCCGGTCGACGCCCGGGCAATGTCGAAGACCCTCTTCAAGCGCCTCGAGAAGCTGGACGAGGGGACGCACGAGTTCTCCTACGTGCGCAACACGCTCGTCGAACTCAACCTGGCCCTGGTCAAGTTCGCCGCCTCCCGCTTCCGCTCGCGCAGCGAGCCGATGGAGGACATCGTCCAGGTCGGCACGATCGGACTGATCAAGGCCATCGACCGGTTCGACATGGAGCGCGGTGTCGAGTTCCCGACGTTCGCCATGCCGACCATCGTCGGCGAGATCAAGCGCTTCTTCCGTGACACCTCCTGGTCCGTGCGCGTGCCGCGCCGCCTGCAGGAGCTGCGCCTGGACCTGGCCAAGGCCGGCGACGAGCTCGCACAGAACCTCGACCGCGCCCCGACGATGGAGGAGCTCGCCGAGCGGCTCGACATCTCCGTCGAGGAGGTCGTCGAGGGCATGGCGGCGAGCAACGCCTACACCGCCAGCTCCCTGGACGCGCAGCCGGAGGAGGACGACACCGAGGGCGCCCTGGCCGACCGCATCGGTTACGAGGACAACGGGCTCGAGGGCATCGAGTACGTCGAGTCGCTCAAGCCGCTGATCGCCGACCTCCCCACGCGCGACCGCACGATCCTCTCGCTGCGTTTCGTCGCCAACATGACCCAGAGCGAGATCGGCGACGAGCTCGGCATCTCCCAGATGCACGTCTCCCGTCTGCTGTCGCGCACGCTGAACAGACTGCGCAAGGGCTTGATGGTCGACGAGTGACGTCCGCGTCCCTCGCGCGGGCACACGGAACACAAGGGCGGGCCGCCCCGGTGGAGACACCGGGGCGGCCCGCTTCGTCGTGCGGCGTTCCCCGGGCCGCCGCGGACGCTGCCGTCAGGGGTGGACCGGCCGCCCGTGGTGCCAGACCCGGGAGGCGAGGGGAACACCGGGGCGATAGGCGAGGTGGACGTGCGAGGGGGCGTCCAGCAGGACGAGGTCGGCGCGTGCACCGGGGCTGATCCGGCCGATGTCGTCGCGGCGCAGCGCGCGTGCGCCGCCGGCGGTGGCGGACCAGACGGCCTCGTCCGGCGTCATCCCCATCTCCCGAACGGCGACGGCCACGCAGAACGGCATGGACGAGGTGAACGACGAGCCCGGGTTGCAGTCCGTGGAGAGGGCGACGGTGGCGCCCGCGTCCAGCAGGCGGCGGGCGTCCGGGTAGACCGCCCTCGTCGAGAACTCGCAACCGGGCAGGAGCGTGGCGACCGTGCCGCCGGCCTGCGCGAGGGCGTCCACGTCGGCGTCCGTCAGATGCGTGCAGTGGTCGGCGGAGGCGGCACCGAGCTCGACGGCGAGCCGGACTCCGGGGCCGTGCGAGAGCTGATTGGCGTGGATGCGGGGGACGAGTCCCTTCGCCTGCCCCGCCGTGAGCACGGCCCGGGCCTGGTCGCCGTCGAAGGCGCCCTTCTCACAGAAGACGTCGATCCAACGGGCGTACGGCGCACAGGCGTCGAGCATCGGCCCGGTGACGAGATCCACGTAGGCCGCGGGGTCCTCGGCGTACTCGGGGGCGACGATGTGGGCGCCCATGTACGTGACTTCGTCGGTGTGCGCGGCGGCCACGCGCAGCGCACGCGACTCCTGTCCGGGAGTGAGCCCGTAGCCGGACTTGGTCTCCATCGTGGTGGTTCCCTGGCGGCGGGCCTCCGCGAGGTAGCGGGCCAGGTTGCGGCCGAGTTCGTCGTCGGTCGCCTCGCGGGTCGCCGCGACGGTCGTGCGGATGCCGCCGGCGGTGTAAGGCCGCCCCGACATGCGGGCGTTGAACTCGGCGGTGCGGTCGCCGCCGAAGAGCAGGTGCGAGTGGGAGTCGACGAAGCCGGGGAGGGCCGCGCGGCCCTCGGCGTCGTGGGCGGAGTCGGCGGCGGGCGCCTCCGCCGCGGGCCCCACCCATGCCACGCGGTCGCCGTCGAGGACGACAGCCGCGTCGTGGACGAGCCCGAGGGCTCCGCCCTCGCCGCAGGCGGGGTCGTTGGTCACCAGGGTGCTGATGTTCGTGACGACGGTGCTGGTCATGTGCGGCTTCCTCGGCCCTTCTTCGACTCTTCGGCGGTTGCCCCGACACTTCCCCGCCGGGGCCCGGGCGGCTGCGTGCTTCCGGGCCCGCCGCCCGTGGGACGGGCACGGCTGGACGGGCTGGACGGCTGGACGGGGCCGCACGGCTCCGCCCCGGTCAGTGGAGGCCGCCGATCGCCTCGGTCAGGGCCGCCGGGACGTCCGGGACGTACGCGTGCCGGCCGTCCCGCACGACGTGGTCGCCGCCCACGACCGTGTGGCGGACGTCGGCGGCCGATGCGGAGAAGACCGCCGCCTCCACCGCCATGCGGACGGGAGGCCCGGCCGTCCGCACCGAGTCCAGCGACACCGTCGTGAAGTCCGCTAGCATGCCCGCCTCCAGGCGGCCCGACTCGGGCCAGCCCAGCGCGGCGTGACCGTCCTCCGTGGCGGCGCGCAGCAGGTGTGCCGCCGTCCAGTGGCCGCGGGTGCGGGTGCGCAGACGCTCGTCGAGTTCCAGCGCACGCGCCTCCTCCAGCATGTCGATGACGGCGTGGCTGTCGCTGCCCAGGGACAGCGTGGCGCCGGCGCTCTCCAGCCGGGGCGCGGGCCCGATGCCGTCGGCCAGGTCCCGTTCGGTGGTGGGGCACATGCACACCCCGACGGAGGCGTCGCCGAGGAGCTTGATGTCGTCGTCGGTCAGATGGGTGGCGTGGACGGCCGTGGTACGGCGTCCGAGCACCCCGTGGTCGGCGAGCAGCCGCGTGGGCGTGCAGCCGTGTGCCTCCTGGCAGGCGTCGTTCTCGGCCGTCTGCTCGGAGAGGTGGACGTGCAGGGGCGCCGAGCGTTCCTCCGCCCACTCCACGATCGGCCCCAACTCCCTTGCGGGGACGGCCCGTACGGAGTGGATGGCCGCCCCGGTGCGTGCGTGCCCGTCCTCGGGGACGCGCAGTTGCGCGGCCCGCTCGGCCCAGGCCTCGGCGGTGCCGTCGCAGAAGCGGAGCTGCTGCCGGCCGGGAGGCTCGCCGTGGCCCCGGCGTCCGAAGCCTGAGGCCAGGTAGGCCGTGTCGAGGAGGGTGATGCGGATGCCGGCGTCCCGTGCCGCCGAGATGAGTGCGTGACCCATGGCGTTGGGGTCGTCGTAGGGCTCGCCGCCGGGCGCGTGGTGAAGGTAGTGGAACTCGCCGACGCATGTGATGCCGGCCAGCGCCATCTCCGCGTAGACGGCGCGGCCGAGGGCGTAGGCCGAGTCCGGGGTGAGCCGGCCGGCGACCTGGTACATCACGTCGCGCCACGTCCAGAAGGTGCCCGAGCCGACCTGCACGGTGCCGCGCAGCGCGCGGTGGAAGGCGTGCGAGTGGGCGTTGGCCAGGCCCGGCAGGGTGAGGCCGCGCAACTCCACGGCGCCGGGCGGCGGTTCGCCGGCTCCGGTGCGTACGGCGGTGATCCGTCCGTCCCGCCCGGTCTCGATGACGACGTCGAGCTCCAGCATGCCGTTGAGCCACGCGTGGGTGCACCAGTAGACGTTCCGCGGTCCTGGGGAGTCCGCCCCCGGGCCCTCGCGCGACGGGGAGGGGGACTGGGAGGACGGGGGCGACGGAGACGAGGAGGAGGTCGGGGTCGGTGTCATCAGCAGGCCAGCCCTTCCAGCACGTCGGCGAGCGCTCGCACCCCTGCCACGCAGTCGTCCTCGTCGGCGGATTCGGCGGGCGAGTGCGAGACACCGGTGGGATTGCGGACGTAGAGCATCGCGGTCGGGACGGAGGCCGACAGGATGCCCGCGTCGTGTCCCGCTCCGGTGGGCAGCAGCGGCGCCCCGCCCAGCATCCGCGCGATCCTGTCGCGCAGGTCGTGGGCGAACTCCACGGTCCTCGTGCGGGATTCGCGGGTGACGCTCACCTGCACGCCGTCGGCCCGCCCGCGCAGCGTCGCCCGGTCCTCGATGCCGGCGACGACGGCGGCGAGGGTCTCCTCGTCCGCGGCCCTGGAGTCGAGCCAGCCCCGCACGACGGAGGGGATGGCGTTGACGCCGTTCGGCTCGACGGCGACCTTGCCGAAGGTGGCGAGCGCACCGGCGCGCTCCGCCTCCTCCCGGGCGGCGAGCACCGTCAGGGCGTATGTGAGCATCGGGTCGCGGCGGTCCTCGAACCGGGTGGTGCCGGCGTGGTTGGCCTCGCCGAGGAAGTCGAACCGCCAGCGGCCGTGCGGCCAGATCGCCGATGCGACGCCCACCGCATGACGGGCGGTCCGGTCCGCGACGCCGGCCCGGCCCCGGGCGCCCGAGGCAGCGAGGATTCCGGGGTCCGCGAGCGCACGCCCCTGCTCGATGTGGAGTTCGACGAACGCGCCGATGCGGGAGAGGCGGTCCGGGTCGGGACCGATGCCGTCCGGGTCGTGTCCGGCCCGCTCCATGGCCTGCGGCAGGGAGACGCCCTCGGCGTCGCGCAGCTCCCGCGCCTGCGCCCGTGTCAGCCCTCCGGAGCTGAGCCGGGAGCCGACGCAGGCCAGGCCGAACCGCGCGCCCTCCTCGTCGGTGAAGTTGACGATTCCCAGGGGCACCCTGAAGTGGACGCCCTTCGCCCGGAGTTCGTCGAGCGCGGCGAACGCGGAGACCACGCCGAGCGGCCCGTCGAAGGCGCCACCGTCGGGGACCGAGTCGAGGTGGGAGCCGGTGACGACGGCGCTGCCGGGAGCGATGTCCTGCGCGCTCGTCACGCCGTGCCAGGCCCACTGGTTGCCGTTGCGGTCCGACTCGTAGGCCAGGCCGCGGGACTCGGCCTCGGCGCGGAACCAGGCGCGGCAGTCCGCGTCCGCTCCCGTCCACGCGTAACGGCGGTATCCGCCGCCTGCGTCGTGCCTGCCGATGGGGGCCAGTTCGCGCCACATCTCGTGGAACGAGGGCGGGGCCGGCGCGGGGCCGCGGCGGTTCCCGGCGTCCGGCGCGTCGCCTGCGTCCCGTGCGTTCACGTGCCCGCTCCTCCTTCCCCGCCCTCCCGCATCGGCACCCTTACGCCCCGCTCGGCGGCGACCTCCTCCGCGCGCTCGTACCCGGCGTCGACGTGACGCACCACGCCCATGCCCGGGTCGTTCGTCAGGACACGGCGCAGCTTCTCGCCGGACGTCGGCGTCCCGTCGGCGACCGTGACCTGCCCGGCGTGCAGGGAGCGGCCCATGCCGACGCCCCCGCCGTGGTGGATCGAGACCCAGGTCGCTCCGGAGGACGCGTTGACCATGGCGTTCAGCAGGGGCCAGTCGGCGATCGCGTCCGAGCCGTCGCGCATCGCCTCGGTCTCCCGGTACGGGGAGGCCACAGAGCCGCAGTCCAGGTGGTCGCGGCCGAGCACCAGCGGCGCCGAGAGTTCGCCGCTCGCGACCATGTCGTTGAAGCGCTCCCCGGCACGGTCCCGTTCGCCGTACCCGAGCCAGCAGATGCGCGCGGGCAGGCCCTGGTAGTGCACGCGCTCACCGGCGAGCCTGATCCAGCGGGCGAGCGACTCGTTCTCGGGGAAGAGTTCGAGCAGCGCACGGTCCGTCGCCGCGATGTCCTTCGGGTCGCCGGACAGCGCCGCCCAGCGGAAGGGGCCCCTGCCCTCGCAGAACAGCGGCCGGATGTAGGCCGGTACGAAGCCCGGGAAGTCGAACGCCCGCCCGTAGCCGTGGAGTTGCGCCTCGCCCCGGATGGAGTTGCCGTAGTCGAAGACCTCGGCTCCCGCGTCCATGAAGCCGACCATGGCCTCCACGTGCCGGGCCATCGACTCGCGTGCGCGCCGGGTGAAGTCGGCGGGCTTGTCCGCCGCGTACCGGGCCATGTCGTCGAAGTCGACGCCGACGGGGAGGTACGCGAGCGGGTCGTGCGCGCTGGTCTGGTCGGTGACGATGTCGATCGGGGCGCCGCGCCGCAGCAGCCGGGGCACCGCCTCGGCTGCGTTGCCGAGGACACCGATGGACAGCGGGCGGCGCTCGTCGCGGGCCTTCGTTGCCAACTCCAGTGCGTGGTCGAGGGAATGGGCCCGTACGTCCAGATAGCCGTGTCCGATGCGGCGCTCGATGCGGGAGGGGTCGCACTCGACGCAGATGACGACGCCGTCGTTCATCGTCACGGCGAGCGGCTGGGCGCCGCCCATCCCGCCGAGGCCGGCGGTCAGGGTGATCGTGCCGGCGAGGGTGCCGCCGAACCTCTTGGCGGCGACGGCCGCGAACGTCTCGTACGTGCCCTGGAGGATCCCCTGCGTGCCGATGTAGATCCACGAACCGGCCGTCATCTGCCCGTACATGGTGAGGCCGAGGGCGTCCAGCCGCCGGAACTCCTCCCAATTGGCCCAGTCACCGACGAGGTTGGAGTTGGCGAGCAGCACGCGCGGCGCCCATTCGTGGGTGCGCATCACGCCGACGGGGCGGCCGGACTGCACGAGCATCGTCTCGTCGTCGCCGAGGGTGCGCAGGGTGCGGACCATGGCGTCGAAGGAGTCCCAGTCGCGGGCCGCCCTGCCGGTGCCGCCGTAGACGACGAGCTTGTCGGGGTGCTCGGCCACCTCGGGGTCGAGGTTGTTCTGGAGCATGCGCAGGGCGGCCTCCTGCGGCCATCCCCTGGCACTCAGTTCGCTGCCGCGCGGCGCCCGTACGGGTCGCGGTCCTGACATCTCCCGTGCCTCCCTGCCGTCTGCTGTCCCGACTCCCCCGACATCATTTATTCACACACTGTACGGAGTGAATAGACCTAGTCAACATCGCGGGCGGCCGTACCCCTGTGCGCCGGGGACGTGCTTGGCTTGTCGTATGCACGACTCCAGCAGCAGCCCTGCCACCACGGCCCCGGCGGCCGGATCGGACCACCCGGACCCCCCGTCCTCTCCCGGCTCCCGGGCCTCCTCGCCATCCGCGGGCCGCGCGGGCACTCCCGGCGGAAGGGCGGTCGCCGACGGGGCGGCGGTCGCCGCCCGCCGCGACCTGGCCGTACGCGCCGCCGTCGAGCAGGGACTCGTCACGGAGGACCGGCATCCCGTCGCCGCCCTTCTCGACGTCCGGGCGATACGCGAGGCGGCGCACGCGCTGCGGACCGCCTTCGAGAACGTCTGCGCACCCGGCCAGGAGGTTGTGCACACCTTCGCCGTGAAGGCGGCCTCGCTCGTGCCCGTGCTGCGGCTCCTCGCCGACGAGGGCATCGGCTGCGAGGTCGCCAGCCCCGGCGAGCTGGCCCTGTCACGGGCGGCGGGCGTACCGGCCGGGCGGACGGTCCTGGACTCCCCCGCGAAGACCGTGAGCGAGCTGCGTGAGGCCCTCACCCTCGGCATCGCCCTCAACGCGGACAACCCGGGGGAGCTCGCCCGCCTCGACGAGCTGATCGCCCCGGACGTCCCTTCGCCCTCGGCGGTGGGCCTGCGCGTCAACCCGCAGATCGGCGGGGGTTCCATCGGCGCGATGAGCACCGCAACGGCCACGTCGAAGTTCGGCGTCGCGCTGGAGGACCCGGGGGCCCGCGAATGGGTCGTGCAGGCATACCGGGAGCGTCCGTGGCTGACCCGGCTGCACTCGCACGTCGGGTCGCAGGGGATGCCGCTGGAGCTGATGGCGGAGGGCGCGCGGGCCACGTACGAGCTCGCCGAGGAGATCAACGCCGCCGTCGGCAGACACCAGGTCGACACCCTCGACCTGGGAGGCGGTCTGCCCGTCAACTTCGGCAGCGACGAGATCACACCGACGTTCGAGGAGTACGCCCGGCTGCTCGCGGCGACGGTGCCGGGGCTCTTCGACGGGCGGTACGGCATCGTCACCGAGTTCGGCCGCTCGCTGCTGGCGAAGGCCGGGACGGTTCTGACGCGCGTCGAGTACGCGAAGTCGGCCGGCGGGAGGCCCATCGCCGTCACCCACGCGGGCGCACAGATCGCGGTGCGCACGGTCTTCACGCCGGACGCGTGGCCGCTGCGGGTCGCCGCGTACGACGCGGCGGGCGAACCGAAGGGCGCCGAGGGTGACGAGGGCGCCGACGGCGGGACCGTCACGCAGGACATCGCCGGCCCGTGCTGCTTCGCGGGGGACCTGGTGGCCCGGGAGCGGCCGCTGCCACCCCTGGAGGAGGGCGACTACGCGGCGCTCCTGGACACCGGTGCCTACTACTTCTCCAACCCGTTCGGCTACAACTCGCTGCCGAGGCCGGGCGTTTACGGCTTCACCGTGACGGAGGCCCAAGGCGCGTCCGGCGGTGGGGCCACCGGGGGCGGGGTGCGGTTCCTGACCGTGCGTGAGCCGCAGTCGCTCGCCGAGATCGTCGCGGAGTCCGGCGGGGCTCACAGGGACGCGCTGCGGGACGGGTGAACCCGGGCGCGGGAGCCGGTCCGTGCCCGGCCGCCGTGCCCTGGCTTCCCCCAACACCCCTGCGCCGTAGGGGCGTCGGGGCGGTGCTCAGTCCGTCCGGCCCCGCTTCGCGGAGAGTTCGCCCAGGAGCTCCAGGGCCGCGGCGATGGTGGGGTGGCCGTCGCTGCCGCGCCGGACGACGCTCAGAAAGCGCCTGGCGGGCACGTAGCGGCCCGTCAACGGGGTGCGTACGACGTCCAGATGGGGAGGCAGCAGCGCCAGGTGCGGCACGAGGGCGACGCCCAGCCCGTGCGCGACGAGCGTCGCGACGACGCTGTAGTCGCGCGCCTCGTGCGTGACCGAGGGCGCGAAACCCGCGCTGCGGCAGGCCGCGAGGACCAACTGGCGTACTGAGCAGCCGCTTCCGGGCATGTCCAGGATCCAGGGCTCGCCGGAGAGGTCCTCCAGGACGGTTCCCGGCTCCCCCGCCAGCTCGTGACCGGTGGCCGTGAGCAGGTCGAGCGGGTCCTCCAGCAGGGGCCGCTGGTCGAAGCGCCGGTCGTTGAGCGGAGGGTTGTCCGGCATCGCCTCGACGACCGCCAGGTCGGTCTCGCCGGAGAACAACAGGTCGAAGCAGTCGAGGGGTTCGGCCTCCCTGACCCTGACCGTCACCCCCGGCCACTCCCGCTGCATCCGCACGGCCAGGGGCGCG
The DNA here is from genome assembly GCF_900090145.1 of Streptomyces sp. WMMB 322. Lineage (GTDB taxonomy): Bacteria > Actinomycetota > Actinomycetes > Streptomycetales > Streptomycetaceae > Streptomyces. The sequence continues at coordinate 770,879 of NZ_FMHI01000001.1, read as the reverse complement.
AGCAGCGCCGAGACCGACGTGGGGAACCCGGCCACCCGCAGGACTCCGCTCGGCTCGCCGAGCGCGGTGGCGTGCAGCTCGGCCTCGGTGCGCTGCCAGAGCTCCTCGATGGAGTCGGCGTGGCGCAGGAGGGCGTGTGCCGCCTCCGTCAACCTCACCCGCCGGCCCTGGGGTTCGAGCAGCGGTACGCCCAACTCCCTTCCGAGCTGGCGTACTTGCTGCGAGACGGCGGACGGCGTCAGATGCACGGCCCCGGCGGCGGCCGTCACCGTGCCGTACTGCTCGATCGCGCGGAGCACTGTGAGACGACGCAGATCAATCATGTAACCGTTCTACACGGTTCAGTGAAGAAATCGAACCTGGACCTGCATGATCCGTCGCGGCAGCCTGGTGGGTGAAGGGCCTCCGGTTCCCCCCGGTGGCCACGGCGAGCGAGGAGGTTCACGCGTGTCCCACTGCCCGTACTGCGGATGGCCCGACGACCAGCCCGTCCGGGATCTCTCGCAGCACCCCACAGGTGAGGGAGTCCTCGTCTGGACGCGCTGCGCCTGCGGCTCCGTCCAGGCCAGGCTCCTCACCGCCGGCACTCTCAGGATCATGACCAGGGGAAAGCCGGCGGAGCAGCACGCCAGGGCACGGGCCGAATGCTGAACGGGGCGGGCGGCGGCCCCTGTTGGCCGGTGCCGGCACCGGTGCCGGCACCGGATGAAGCGCGGTGCGCGGGGCGCCGGTGCGAGCCCCGGCCCGCCCACGCGACCGGGACGGCCGGGCGCCTGCGCGCCCGGCCGTCCCGGCAACTCACCCGAGGATCACCGCCCTTCGGGCATCACGCCCCGCCCCAGACCTCCTCGGCGGTCTCCACGATCAGGGCGAGCTTGGCCTTCTGGTCGTCGATCGTGAGGTTGTTGCCCTCCAGCGTCGAGGAGAAGCCGCACTGCGGGGACAGGCTGAGCTGATCGATGTCGACGTAGCGGGACGCCTCCTCGATGCGGCGCTTGAGCATGTCCTTGCTCTCCAGCTCCGGCCGCTTGCTGGTGACGAGGCCGAGCACGACCTGCTTGCCCTTCGGCACGAAGCGCAGCGGTTCGAAGCCGCCGGAGCGTTCGTCGTCGAACTCCAGGAAGAAGCCGTCGACTTCGAGACCGCCGAAGAGCGCCTCGGCGACGAAGTCGTAGCCGCCCGTGGCCACCCAGGACGAGGCGAAGTTGCCCCGGCACATGTGCGTCGTGACGCGCAGGTCGCCGGGGCGGTCCGCGAGAGCCCGGTTGATGTTGGCGATGTACGTCTCGTGCTGGTGCTCGGGGTCCCCGCCGATCTCCGCGACGTGACGGCGCTGCTCCGGGTCGTTGAGGTACGCGAGGCTGGTGTCGTCGAGCTGGAGGTAGCGGCAGCCCAACTCGTGGACGCCGCGCACCTGGGCCGCGTAGGCGTCGGTCAGGTCCGTCCAGAAGGACTCCATGTCCGGGTAGACGGCCTCGTCGATCGAGGCGCGTCCGCCCCGGTAGTGGACCATGCTCGGCGAAGGGATGGTCAGCTTCGGCGTCACGCCCTCGGAGACGGTGTCCCGCAGGAACGCGAAGGCGTCGGCGAAGATCGTCGACTCCAGGTGCAGCTTGCTGTCCACATGGGCGGAGGGCGGTGCGAACTCGATGTCGCCGTCCGCGTTGTGGAACTGCACCCGGAGGTTCTCGTCCTCGACCTTGTTGATGCCGCCGAGCGAGTAGATGAAGTCCATGTGCCAGGACTGCCGCCGGAACTCTCCGTCCGTGGCGCCCCGCAGTCCGGCTTCGCGCTGAAGTGCGACGACGTCGCGTACGGCCTCGTCCTCGGCCGCCTTCAGCCCGGCTGCGTCGATGCGCCCCGCTGCGTGGTCCTCCCGGGCACGTTTGAGTGCCGCCGGGCGCAGCAGGCTCCCCACGTGGTCGGCGCGGAAGGGCGGAAGCGTGCGCGCCCCGGTGGTGGTGGGCTTCGTCGGCTCTGACGTCATGGGGTGTCCCTTCTCCAGGTCGGGGGACTCACCCTGCTCCGGAGTGGTCCATTCCTCAACCATGTGTTCCGCTGTCCGGAAGGACGAAGCCGCCGGGACGGGCGGCCGCACGGTCGCAAGAACCGCATGAACGTGCCCGGCCGACGGGAGCTTTGGCGGGCGCGGGCCGTGGGAACCTTCAGCTCATGCCGGAGTCTCGCGAAGCCCCTGAAGCAGAATCACCCGCCCAGAGCGCGCCCGCCGACGGGACACCTCTCGTCCGGGCCATCGGGCCCAAGTTGCTGGTCTTCTTCGTCATCGGCGACATCCTCGGCACGGGGATCTACGCCACCACGGGGAAGGTGGCGGGGAAGGTCGGCGGGGCCCTGTGGCTGCCGTTCGTGATCGGGTTCGCGGTGGCACTGCTGACGGCGGCCTCCTACGCGGAACTCGTCGGCAAGTACCCGCGGGCCGCCGGTGCGGCGCTGTACACCCAGCGGGCGTTCAAGATGCCCTTCCTGACCTTCATCGTCGCGTTCATGGTCATGTGCTCGGGCCTGTCCTCGGCGAGCGCCGCGGCCCTCGCGTTCGCGGGCGACTATCTGACGGAACTGGTGGAAGCCCCCTCCACGCTCGTCGCGGTCCTCTTCGTCCTCGCACTGGCGGCGCTCACCCTGCGCGGCGTCTCGGAGTCGGTGAAGACCAACGTCGTGCTCACAGTGGTCGAACTGAGCGGGCTGATGATCGTCATCGGGATCGGCGTCTACGCCGTCCTCGCGGGCATGGGCGACCCCGGCCGGCTCGGGGAGATCCACACGACGGGCGACACCGGGTACGCGGTGCTGACGGGCGTGATGGGCGCGACCGCCCTGGGATTCTTCGCGTTCGTCGGCTTCGAGGACTCGGTCAACATGGCGGAGGAGACCGTCGAGCCCGGCCGGACCTTCCCGCGGGCCCTGTTCATCGGTGTCGCCGTAACCGGCACCATCTACGTGCTGGTGGCGCTCATCTCGTCGCTGCTGGTCGACTTCCGGGTACTGGAGAAGTCCAGCGGTCCGCTGCTGGAGGTGGTCAAGGCGGGCGGGGTGAGCTTCCCGCCCGAACTCTTCGCCGTCATCGCCCTCTTCGCCGTCAGCAACTCCGCGCTGATCAACATCATGATGGCCTCGCGTCTGTGCTACGGCATGGCCAACGAGGGCATCCTTCCCTCCGTCATGGGGCGGGTGCTGCCCGGCCGGCGCACCCCGGTCACCGGCATCGTCTTCGTCACCCTGCTCGCCGTGGTGCTCGTCTCCACGGGCGAGATCGAAGGGCTCGGCGACACCACGTCGTTCCTGCTGCTGTGCGTCTTCGCGGTCGTCAACATCGCCGTCCTGGTGCTGCGCAAGGAGCGGGTGGAGCACCGCCACTTCCGCGCGCCCACGGTGCTGCCCGTCCTGGGCGCGGCCTCCGCGATCCTGCTGGCCGGCCCGCTCGCCGACCGTGCCGCGGACGTGTACGTGCGCGCGGCGGTCCTCGTCGCGCTCGGCATCGCGCTGTGGGCCGTGAACAGGGCGGCTCTCGGAATCGCCGTGCGGCGCCGATGAGTTCGCGTCCCTGTGCCGGTCCGTACAGGGGACGGCCGGGCCCACCGGCCGGCGGGCGGAAACCGAGAGGGCAGGCGGTCGGGCGATGGACGACGGCACACGGGACGCCGGCACCGCATTGCTGGAGCGGGCGCTCGGATACGCACTGTGCGCCGTACGGCCCGTGACGGCACCGGCGCTCAACCGTGCGACACCGTGCGGCCGTTGGGACCTGAGAGCGCTTCTGTGGCACACCAACGACTCGCTCGCCGCACTGTGCGAGGGGATCGAGGACGGACACGTCGCCCTGGAGCCCCCCGCAGCGGCCGGGGGCAGTGAGAGCGACAGGCGCGGCCCGCGCGACCCGGCTGCGGCCTTCCGGGCCGCGGCGTCGCGGCTGATGGGCGCCTGGGCCGGCTCGCGGACCCCGGCCCGGCGGCTCGTGGCCGTCGACGACCTGCCGCTGACGGCAGCAGCCCTCGCCCGTACGGGAGCGCTCGAGATCGCCGTGCACGGATGGGACATCGCTCAGGCCATCGGGCTGCCGCGTCCCGTTCCGGCGGCGCTGGCGACCGAACTGATCCGCACGGCACGTCAGTTGGTGCCAGGACCCGAGGCGCGCCATCCGCTCTTCGCCCCGCCGGTCACCGTCCCGGCGGAGGCCGATCCGAGCGACCGGCTCGTGGCCTTCCTCGGCCGTGACCCGTACCGGACGAGGCGGGGCGAGGAAACGGGCGGCACGGAGGGCCGCACGGAACCCGCGTAGCGTCTGTCAGCCGCCTCGTCCTGCTTCCGTCTCGCCCCCGCTCCGGGAACGGGGAGCGTTCATTCCAGGAACAGTCCGCGCTCCGCGGCCCTCGCGTCGAAGTCCTCCAGCCTGGACTGGGCGTCCGGCAGCCCGTCGCACATCGCCTCCAGCAGCACCCGCCCGAGCAGCATGGGTGCGCACGCGGTGTCGAAGACGAGTCCTGTGCCGACCGCGGCGGGAAGCAGCAGGTCCTCGGGGTGTGCGACGGGCGCGAAGGCGCTGTCGGCGACGGTGACGATCCGCAGGCCCGTGCCGCGGGCGTGGTCGAGTGCCTCGGCCGCCTCCTTCGGGTGGCGCGGCAGCGCGAAGCACAGCAGCACGTCCGCCCCGGCCCGTAGGCACCCGTCGATGCGGTCGGACAGCATGCTTCCGCCCTCGTCCAGCAGCCGCACGTCGGGATGGACCTTGGAGGCGAAGTAGGCGAAGCCGCGTGCCTGGGCCGAGGCGGCACGCAGGCCGAGCACCGGCAGCGTGGGGCTCGCGGCGAGCATCCGGCCCGCGCGCTCCACGGGAGCGGGGTCGGCGAGCAGGGCCGCGAGGTGACGCAGATTGTCGATCTCGGCGTGCACGGCCTGCTGGTAGGCGTTGTACGGGTCGGTTTCGGCGTCCCGGGTGCCTGCCGCCGCTCCCGCCCCCGTCGTCCCGGGCGCCGGTTCGCGCAGATGCCGGCGGAGTGCTGGGTAGCCGTCGAAGCCGAGAGCCACGGCGAAGCGGGTGACGGAGGGCTGGCTCACCCCTGCCAGTTCGGCGAGTTCGACGCTGGAGAGGAAGGGTGCGTCACCGGCCTGGCGGACCATGCAGTGTGCGATCCGGCGCTGGGTCGGCGTGAGCCTGTGCCCCTCGAAGAGCTTCAGCAGCCGCGCGCTCGCGCTGCTCATCCCGTCCTCCCGCTGTTCGCGCCCACCGGAGTCCCACACCTGGGGCCTGTCCGGCGACAGCCCGGCCCTCGACGTCTATTCACTACAGAACGACTGTGCATGACTATATGCAGTCGGGCAAGCGCGATCCGGTGGATCAGCATCGAGGCCGCCACCGCCGCCTCAGAACACCTACGGGTGCTTCATGCCGCCGGTCACCGGTCGTCAGCGGCTTCCGCGTTCAGGCCGTGCTCCCGCAGCGGGCACGCGCCGCCCGCATCGGCGGGCTCGTGGACGCCGGAACGGCACCCCCCACTCGGCAGGACAGCTTTCCCCCGGGCCGCGCGGTCCCCGGGCCGCACTTCCCCGGACCGGCCGGACTCCGGGAACTGCCGCCGCCACCGGCGAAGGTGGGGGCAGGCCGCCCGCGGATACGGGGGCTGGCACCACTGCCCCGGGCGGAGCGCGCGCGTAGCGTGCTGCGCATGGACGCCCGCGACCCCGAGCTCACGCGCGAACTCGACGCGACTCTTCAGACCCGCAGGGAACTCGGCAAGGAGTACGAGGACGAACTCATCACCTCTTTCCTCGAGAAGCTCGACCACCGGCTGGAGACGGTCGTGGACAAGCGGATGCGCCGCCGGATGGCGGAGCAGCAGATGGTCGTGGCCCGCGGGGGTGCCCGGGCGCAGGCGGGCGGCGGTTCGCCGTCGTATCCGGAGGGCATGGGTACGCGGCTCCTGGCGGTCGCCTCGCTGGTGCTGGCCGTACCGCTCTCGGCCATCGCGGCCGTCAACACGGGGCTCTCGGGCCTGCTCGTGTGCTGGGCCGGCATCGTCGGCGTCAACGCGGCGCAGGGGGACTGGAGCCGGTTCGGCCTCCGGCGGACCAAGGAGGAGCGCCGGCAGGAGAGCGACTGGGACTGAGCGGCCGGAACCAGGACCGCACCGGAACCAGGGCCGCCGCCGCTGCCGCCCCCGTACGGAACCGGCAGCCGGGCCCCGGCCGCAACCCCGGCGCCGACCGCAGCCCCGGGCGAGACGCCCGCCGCAGCCGGACCCGGGCCCTGGGCGAGACGCCCGCCGCGGGCCGTGAGGAAGAAGCAGAGCCCCGCAGCGGGAGGCCGCCGCACCCCGGTGCGAGCACCGGGGCGGGACGAACGGCAGCCCCCCGCGGGGATGCGCGCCGGTCAGGACCGGTCGCGTCCCGGCGTCCACAGATCCGGGAGCCGCTCCGGAGTTCTTCGACGCCGACACGGACCACTGTGCCGAGCGTGTGTCAACCGGAGGTTTCGGGACCGTGACACTCTCTCGCCGCTTCGCGAACCGCCCGGCGCCGCGAACGCCCGGGCACCACAAAGTCCGGGCGCGCGGGGAGTTCGGGGTGTTCACGGCCCCGTCCGCGTCACTTCTTGGCGCCGCTCGCCAGATAGGCGAGCAAGTCCTGCCTGCTGACCACACCGACCGGCTTGCCCGCCGCCAACACCACTGCCGCGTCGGCGCCTTCGAGAACCGGCATCAGGTCCGTCACCGGCTCGCCGGAGCCGACGTGCGGCAGGGGCTCGCTCATGTGCTTCTCCAGACGGTCGCCGAGGGAGGCGCGCTGTGCCAACAGCGCGTCCAGCAGCTCCCGTTCGACGACGGAACCGACGACCTCGGCCGCCATCACGTCCGGGTGCCCGGCTCCCGGCTTGACCACCGGCATCTGCGAGACGCCGTACTCGCGCAGCACCTCGATGGCCTCGCCGACCGTCTCCTCGGGGTGCATGTGCACGAGCGAGGGGATCGGGCCCTCCTTGTGGCGCAGCACGTCACCGACGCGTACGTCGGTGGCCTCGCCCTCCTCCAGGAAGCCGTAGTCGTTCATCCACTCGTCGTTGAAGATCTTGCTGAGGTAGCCCCTGCCGCCGTCCGGCAGCAGCACCACGACCACGTCGTCCGGCCCGAGCTTCCTCGCCACCTCCAGGGCGCCCACCACGGCCATGCCGCACGAGCCGCCCACCAGCAGGCCCTCCTCCCTTGCCAGACGGCGCGTCATCTGGAAGGAGTCCTTGTCGGAGACGGCGACGATCTCGTCAGCCACGTCCCGGTCGTACGCGTCCGGCCAGAAGTCCTCGCCGACGCCCTCCACCAGGTAAGGACGGCCCGAACCGCCGCTGTAGACGGAACCCTCGGGGTCCGCGCCGACGACCCGCACCCGGCCCTCGCTGACGTCCTTGAGATAGCGGCCCGTTCCGGAGATGGTGCCGCCGGTGCCGACGCCGGTGACGAAGTGCGTGATCCGCCCGTCGGTCTGCTGCCACAGCTCCGGACCGGTCGACTCGTAGTGCGATCGCGGGTTGTTCGGGTTGCTGTACTGGTCGGGCTTCCAGGCGTCCGGGGTCTCGCGCACGAGACGGTCCGAGACGTTGTAGTAGGAGTCGGGGTGGTCCGGGTCGACCGCCGTCGGGCAGACGACGACCTCGGCGCCGTACGCCCGCAGCACATTGATCTTGTCCGTCGACACCTTGTCGGGGCAGACGAACAGACAGCGGTAGCCCTTCTGCTGGGCGACGATGGCGAGCCCGACACCGGTGTTGCCGGAGGTGGGTTCGACGATGGTGCCGCCCGGACGGAGTTCGCCGGACTGCTCGGCCGCCTCGATCATCCGCAGCGCGATCCGGTCCTTCACGGAACCGCCGGGGTTGAAATATTCGACCTTCGCGAGAACCGTGGCCCGGATACCCTCCGTGACACTGTTCAGCTTGATCAGCGGGGTGTTGCCGACAAGGTCGATCATGGACTCGTGATACTGCAACGTGGTCTCCGCGCGTCCGTGGGCAGCGTCGTTGCGTGCCCTTACCGTCACGATATTGCGCAACACGCGCACACCGGAGGCCCGTTGCGAAGGTTGCAGAGCGGTCCCCACGGGGCAACACAGTGTTAGGAGCGCTCAACCCGCACGTCACAGGACGCGCACCGAGCGCTCACACCGACTACCCAACCACGGTGCCTCTTCATGCACCTCAGCACCATCCGGCGGGGCACAGGCCGACGGTAGCGGGAATGGATCGGGCGCGGCCGCGGTCTCACTGACGCCTCTGGCCGCACAGTACGGCGCAGCACGGCGCACACGGAACGCACAGCACACCAGCACCGGGACCAGCACCAGCACCAGCAGCGGGAGGCGGACCAGAAAGATGCCGATGTCGAAGGCGGCCAGCGCAAGAGTGGCACGACGGATCGCGACCGCGGCCGCGTACGGCAGCGGCGGCCTCAGCCTGCTCGGAGGCGCCGCCGTCGGGCTGCTGTTCGCCGAGGCCCAGCTCGCCAAGCGGAAGATCGGCGTCTCGGACGACGACCCGCCCAAGGCCGACGGCGTCTACGGCGCCGCCTTCGCGGGACAGCACCCGGGGCGTGCCGTACGGCTGGGCTTCCTCGGCGACTCCACGGCGGCCGGCCAGGGAGTGCACCTCCCCCGCCAGACCCCGGGCGCCCTGCTGGCCTCCGCGCTCGCGGCCGTCGCCGAACGGCCCGTGGAGCTGCGCAACGTGGCCCTGCCGGGCGCCCAGTCCGACGACCTGGAGCGCCAGGTCACACTGCTGCTGAGCGAGCAGGACCTCGACCACGCGCCCGACGTCTGCGTCATCATGATCGGCGCCAACGACGTCACGCACCGGATGCCGCCCTCCCGAGCGGTGCGGCTCCTGTCGGACGCGGTGGCGCGGCTGCGCACCGCCGGGTGCGAAGTGGTCGTCGGAACGTGCCCCGACCTGGGTTCCGTGGAGCCCGTCGGCCAGCCCCTGCGCTGGGTCGCGCGGCGCCTGAGCCGCCAGCTCGCCGCGGCACAGACCATCGCCGTGGTCGAGGAGGGCGCCCGTACGGTCTCGCTCGGCGACCTGCTCGGCCCCGAGTTCGCCGCACATCCCCGCGAACTGTTCGGCCCGGACAACTACCACCCCTCGGCGGAGGGTTACGCGACCGCCGCGATGGCGATCCTGCCGACCCTGTGCGCCTCGCTGGGCCTGTGGCCGACGGAGGACGAAGGGCCGGACGCGGCGCGGCGGGAGAGCATCCTGCCGGTGGCGCGGGCGGCGGCCGAGGCCGTCGCCGAGGGCGGCACGGAGGTCACGGCGGTCCGCGGCCCGTGGGCCCTCCTCAAGCACCGCCGGCGGCGCCGGCTGCCTCCGGCGGAGGAGGTCGAGGCGGCGCACGAGGAGGCGCTCTGACCAACCCCGGCCCGCCCCGGGCGGCCCCCTCCCGCCCGGGGCGCGAGGCCGGGGTGCCTGCGGCGGGGGTTCACCCCGTCGCCACCGGGCAACGAAAAAGCAAGCGCTTAGAAAAGAGTCCGGCATCACACCGTGCAGCCCGTGACCCCGGGGCTACGGGGAGGTAGCTTCCCGCAGGTAAACCGCTCTGCCGACGACCCTCTGGAGCCGTGATGCCCGAAGCAGTGATCGTCTCTGCCGCCCGCTCGCCCATCGGACGCGCCTTCAAGGGGTCGCTGAAGGACGTACGGCCCGACGACCTGACCGCGCAGATCGTGAAGGCCGCGCTCGATCAGGTACCGGAGCTGGATCCCTCCCGGATCGACGACCTGATGCTCGGCTGCGGCCTGCCCGGCGGCGAACAGGGACACAACCTGGGTCGCGTCGTCGCCGTGCAGATGGGCATGGACCACCTGCCGGGCTGCACCATCACCCGCTACTGCTCCTCGTCGCTGCAGACGACCCGCATGGCGATGCACGCCATCAAGGCGGGCGAGGGCGATGTGTTCATCTCGGCGGGCGTGGAGGCCGTCTCCCGTTCCGTCAACGGGAGTTCGGACGGGATGCCCGGCACGCACAACCCGCTCTTCGCCGACGCCGAGGCCCGTACCGCCGAGCGCGCCGAGAAGGGCGGATCGGACTGGGAGGACCCGCGCGGGAACGGCCAGGTGCCGGACGTCTACATCGCCATGGGGCAGACCGCGGAGAACCTGGCCCGCCACAAGGGCATCACCCGCAGGGAGATGGACGAGTTCGGGGTCCGCTCGCAGAACCTGGCGGAGAAGGCCATCGCCGACGGCTTCTGGGAGCGGGAGATCACGCCGGTGACCACGCCGGACGGCACGGTCGCCAAGGACGACGGTCCGCGCGCCGGCGTGACCCTCGAGGGCGTCGAGGGGCTCAAGCCCGTCTTCCGTCCCGACGGGCTGGTCACCGCCGGCAACTGCTGCCCGCTCAACGACGGTGCGGCCGCACTGGTCGTCATGTCCGACACCAAGGCGCGCGAGCTGGGTCTGACGCCGCTGGCGCGCATCGTGTCCACCGGAGTCTCCGGCCTCTCCCCCGAGATCATGGGTTACGGCCCGGTCGAGGCCAGCAAGCAGGCCCTGGCGCGTGCCGGAATGACGATCGGCGACATCGATCTCGTCGAGATCAACGAGGCGTTCGCCGCCCAGGTCATCCCGTCCTACCAGGACCTCGGCATCGACCTGGACAAGCTCAACGTCAACGGAGGCGCGATCGCCGTCGGCCACCCCTTCGGCATGACCGGCGCCCGCATCACCACGACGCTGCTCAACTCGCTGCGCTGGCACGACAAGCAGTTCGGCCTGGAGACCATGTGCGTGGGCGGCGGCCAGGGCATGGCGATGGTGCTGGAACGCCTCAGCTGACGTCCCGGGATGTGATTTATCCCCCTGGTGCTGAGCGTTTCTCCTGCTCACGCCGGGCGGGGTGCCGGAGGTTGCAGTTCACCTCTGTCCTATTCACGACGTTTGGGACTACGGTCGACTCGCCCCGGGCTTCTTTCACGCTGTTCCCCCGGCTTCTCCTCCGGCCTTCCGGAAGATGCCCGAGGGGGTGGGCCCCAGGGGGGTGGGCCCAGGGAGGAAGCCGGGGAGTCCCGATACAACGTCCGGGGGGACCAACGGAACCAGGAGAACGTCAGTGAGCCCGATATCTCTGCTGCTGCTCGCGACCGCGGTCACGGCCGCCGCGGTCGGGGGCGCCGCCCTGCACTCGGCGCGCGGCCTGCGCCGGCGTCTCGAGGAGTGCGAGCAGGGTGCCCACGGGGCAAGGGTTCCGCGCGCGCGTTCCGCCGAGGAGATCCGAAGCATCGTCGTCGAGGCGATCGCGGAGGAACGCGAACGTGAGCTGGCGGAGGCCCGCGCCGTGTGGGCGTCGCAGGACTCGGGCACGCACGGCGCGGACGAGGACGCGACGCTGGCCGGGCGCGGCACGGAGTACGAGATCGCTCCCGTCCTGGACGCACTGCTCAGGGGCCGCCTCGACGACGAGGTGCTGGAGACCCTGCGCGGAATGCGCGACCACACCATGCCCGAGCCGGGAATCTTCGTACCCCGGCAGATGGAGCGCGGCGCGGGCGAGAACGGTCTCGAACCGGTGGAATCCCTGGAGCAGCGCGGCGCGGACGACGGGCAGGAGACTCCCGATGTGGCCGCCGCCCGCCGGCGTCACCCTTCGGAGCCGGACTTCACGCTCCGCGGCGAACCCGCCGTCCCCGCGCAGACGTCCCTGCGCTCCGGGAACGCCGCCGGTCACGAGCGCACCGTGGGGCGGCTGGCGGAGCTGGCGGACGCCCGTACGCCGCTCTCGGACGTGCGGCAGGGCCCGCTGGGCACGCTGGACGTCTACCTCTTCCAGGACGGCACAACGGTGTGCCTCTCCCCCGGCCACCGCGAGACGGCGGAGGCCCTGTGCGCGGCGCTGCGGGAAGGGGACGTCCCGGTGCTGATGGGGGGCTCCACCGTCTCCGGCGCGTACGCCCTGACCTTCGCCTACGGGGAGGGCCGCACCGCCTATCTCCTCGCGGACCGGGTCATCGCTTCCCGGTAGCAGCCGCGGCGATACGCACGGTGGCGAGCTGAACCAGGGCGACGGCGTCGGTCAGTTCATGATCGGCGTCAACTTCGCAAAGAATTTCCGCCAGATCGTGTGCCGCCACCAACAGCTGGTCGCCGACGGCGAAAACACCCACGTCGGGCAGCTCCGACGGAGGGCGGCCCGGGAACTCCAGACGCTGCGCCCTGACCGCCAACTCGCGTGCCAGGGCCAGTCCTTCGGCCGCCGCGCCCCTGCGCAGAGCGCTCTCCGGAAGCGTCCTGAGACGGTCCGCGGCCGGCTGGACCGCGGAGATCAAAGGGGCTGTATCGAGCACCTCGCAAGCGTATGCGCCCCCGCGGGACTGTTGCCATCGTCCTCACACTCAGGCACCTTGGCGGGAAGGACTCCATAAGGCAGCGTCCGGAGGCGCCGATGTCCCAGATCTTCTCCGAAGAGACCCACCGGAACATGCTCACCCGCATCCCTCACTGCACAGGCCGTGAAGTATCCGAATGGCTGCGGACCGTCGATGAAGGCCCTTCTCTCTTCCGCTTCGAGGAGAAGGTGAGCTGGCTGCGCGGCGAGCACAACCTCGCTTACGGCCACGCGAAGGCGATCATTCACGAGTACGACCTGCGGCGCGCAGCGCGCCACCTGTAACCGGCTCTCCAGAACCCGCCGGCTCTCTTCCGGAGCCCATCCGGATCCGCAACCTGCGACTTCTCACATTCGAATCAGCACATACGAAGGGGCCCGCGAGGCGTCACCGCCTCCGGGCCCCTTCGCCGCGTCCGTCAGTCGTTGCCCTGAAGGATCGCGATCAGTCGCAGGAACTCCAGGTAGATCCACACGAGGGTCAGGGTCAGGCCGAAGGCGGCCAGCCAGGACTCCTCACGGGGAGCGCCGTAGGAGATGCCGTCCTCGACCTGCTTGAAATCGAGCGCCAGGAACAGAGCGCCGATCAGGATGCCGACGACACCGAACAGGACGCCCATCGCGCCGCTGCGGAAGCCGAGACCGTCACCGCCGCCGAAGACCGCGAACAGCAGGTTCACCATCATCAGCATCACGAAGCCGATGGCGGCGGCCATCGCGAAGCGGTAGAAGCGCCTGTTGACCCGGATGATCCGGGTCTTGTACATCACCAGCACCGCGGTGAAGACCGCCATGGTCCCCAGCACGGCCTGCATGGCCGCGCCGTCCGCGATGTAGCTGTCGACGAAGTTGCTGATCGCGCCGAGGAAGAGACCTTCCAGCGCCGCGTACGCCAGGATCAGCGCGGGCACGGCCTTGCGCTTGAAGGACTGGACGAGGGCCAGCACCATCGCGACGAGGCCGGCACCGATGGCGAGCGGCAGGGCCAGATCGGTGATCCAGGCCACTGCGGCCATGACGACGACGAGGCCCACCGTCATACCGGTGCGGGCGACGACGTCGTCCATCGTCATGACGCCGGTCTGCGGCGGGGCGGCGGGCGGAGCCCCCTGGGGCTGACCGACTGCCTGCGTCTGCTGCTGGGCGTAAGGGTTGTTCGCGTAGGGGTTGTTCGTCGCGTACGGGTTCCCGGCCTGCGGCTGCTGGCCGGCGTCGAAACCGGCATAGCCGCCTGAGCGGCTGAACCCCCGTCGCGAGAAGACCGGGTTGCTGCTCCTCATCTCACTCCTCCATGGCCGTACGGCACGGCACTAGCCTTCAGAGTAATGCGTTAGCAAAAACAGCACGCTACTCCAGTGTCAAGAACGAAGAAAAGTGGGGCGTGGTTCCGGCTTGGTTCCGTTCTTGTACCGGCTCTCCGGGCTTTCCCGACGCGCCGTTCCGAAACCCGGGGCGTTGCCCCGAAAGGCTGAAAAGCCCCCGGTCCGGGGCCCCGTGGGAGCCGCGCACCGGCACGGCTGCCGCGGAAGCACGTGCGGCGCCCACGACGGTGAGGAGTGTCACCGGTGCGAGGTCGACGACCGTCCGGGCCACGCAGCCGCCGAGGAGCCCCCGCCGGAGGCGGCGCAAGGCCCCAAGAGCCGCTCCCCGGGCCCTTGGTGGGACGCCCGCCGCACGCCGAGCGCGGCGAGCGGTCCCGTGTGCCGCGCCCGCACCCGGTGCCGTCGCTGCCCGCCCGCCTTGCCGGCGAGGTGACCGTACCGGGTACTCCGCACACGGCGGGCCCGCGGAACCACGGACGACGAACACAGCGCCGACGACGGGCAGTTCGGGTGCCTGCTGCTGCAACTCGTGCTTGCCGGCGCAGGCGTGGCGGCAGAGGGGGACGCCGGCGCACGCCGCGGGAGCCGCCTCGACGCCTCCGTGTGCCGGTGCGTTCAGCCACGGAGCGATCGCGGCCGGCACCCCCGTCAGCCGAGGGGGTGCCCGGTGGTGGCGTCGACGTGTCCGGGGACGGGCTCGTGCCGGTCGCCGACGGACGAAGTGCCGGCGGGTTCGAAGAGGAGCAGCGAGGCGCCGTCCGCCGAGGACGGCTTGTGCTCCACACCGCGCGGGACGACGAAGACGGCCCCCGTGCCGAGCACCACCGTCCGCCCGCCGGTATCGGCTGCGCCGTCACCGTCGCGCAGCGCGATGCTCAGCTCTCCGTCGAGTACGAGGAAGAACTCGTCGGTGTCCTCGTGCGCGTGCCACAGGTGCTCCCCCGCCACCTTGGCGATCCGGACGTCGTAGTCGTTGACCCGGGTGACGATGCGCGGGCTCCACAGCTGGTCGAAGGCGGCGAGGGCGGTGTGCAGATCGATCGGTTCGTCTCTCATGAGGCCATCGTGACGCCGGTGGGCCGGACGCGGGAGGGGCTCGGCAGGCTTCCGGGAGGTCTCCGGGAGGCGTTTCTGCCGGGGCCGGCTGCCCCCGGGACCTCGGCGCCGCCGGCAGGGCGGCACCCGCCGGAACTTCTGCCGTCGGATACAACCCGGCATGCGCCCGGAGCCGTCAACGTACGATGCCTCCGTGATCAGCAACCGCGCGCCGGGTCCCGCCTCCGCCCTCCAGGGGCGTGCCTGGGCCCTGCCGTTGCTGATCATGGTGGTCCTGTGCGGGCTGCTCACGATGCACGGCCTCGGCGCGGTACCCGCGGGCGAAGCTCACCCGCACAGTGCGGCGCACTCCGCACCGGAGGCCGCTGCGGCGGGCGGTCACGACGCCGGCGTCCACGACGACGGCTCGCGCCTCCGGCCCGGCGGTCAGCACGCGGACCAGTGCGAGTGCGACGGCACGGACGGGCACGTCTCCCACGCGGACGCGACATGTTCGGCGACCGGAACCAGTGGCTCTCCCAGCACGGACGGCCCCGCCTCCACCACGGCCGCGGCTCCGCGGCACGAGGCGGCCCCCGGCGGACGGTGCAGGCCGGACACCGGCACCGAGCGTGCCCCGCCCTCACTGCACCGGCTTCAACTCCTGCGCATATAGGGGCGCCTCACGGCGCGGCCCCCGGGCCGGCGCCGCATCAGGCGAACCTGGAACAGACAACTCTTCGACACGCAGGAGCAGTACAACCATGACCACACAGCGTTCCACCCTCGGCCGCGCGGCGACGGCCGCCGCCGCCACCGCTGCGCTCGCGCTGGCCCTCGCGGCCTGCGGCAACGGCAACGGCAACGGCAACGGCAACGGCAACGAAAAGTCCGCCGGCGACGGCCACGGCTCGGGCCACGACAGCGGGAAGAAGCCCGCGAAGAACGCGGCCGCGGCCGACGTCTCCTTCGCGAAGGGCATGATCCCCCACCACCGCCAGGCCGTGGAGATGTCCGAACTGGTCTCGTCCCGCGCGGAGTCGGCAAAGGTGAAGTCGCTCTCCGAGCGGATCAGCAAGGCCCAGCAGCCCGAGATCGAGAAGATGTCCGGTTGGCTGAAGTCGTGGGGCGAGAAGGTCCCCGCGGCGGGCCAGGGTCACTCGGCGCACTCGGACCACTCCATGGCCGGGATGATGACGCCCGAGGACATGGAGAAACTGAAGAAGCTGTCCGGTGAGAAGTTCGACCGGGAGTTCCTGCGGATGATGACGGCACATCACGAGGGAGCCGTCGAGATGGCCCGCACGGAGGAGTCCGACGGTTCGTACAAGCCGGCGAAGGCCATGGCACGCGACATCCGGCGCTCACAGACGGCTGAGATCAAGGAGATGCGGGAGCTGCTGAAGAAGTAGCACCCGCGTCCGCGCCCGGCCCTGCGCGCCCGGCGCCTCGTACGTCGGCTCCGCCCATGCGGCGCCTGATGTGCGGGGCGCCGGCGAGCAGCAGCCCCGGAGCAGTCCGCGGACGCAACGAGCAGCCCGCGGGCGCAAGATGTATGACACATGCGTCTTGCGCCCGCTCGGCGTCACCGGGCGGCGGGGCCCGCGCTCGCGCCCCGCGTCCGGCGCGTGCGGAGGGCGGGGAGCCTCGGTGCGCGGAGCGAGATCACCCGCGGGCCAGGGCAGGGGCGCGGAGGGGGCGGCAGGGGCACGGGAGCGACACGAGCGCGGGCGCGTTGCGGCCCACGCGGCATCGCTACGGACGACGCAGGCCTCCGGGGGACGCGGGCTCGGGCGATGCGAGCTCAGGCGACGCGGCCCGAGGGACGCCGGCCCGGCTCGGCGGACACGCCCCAGGGCCGCTACCGCGGGCGGCCGCTGTCGTCGAAGGCGGGCCTCTCGTCCGAAGGGCCGGCCGGGCCGGGCTGTCCGGTGGGCATCGCGGGATGCCGCCCCAGGATGAAAACCCCTACGACGGCGGCGCCCAGCCCCAGGATCTCCGCGGTGACCGCCAGCGGCGTCAACCGCACCGTGTCGCCGAGGAACCCGATGCTGCAGGCGATCCCGGACAGCGGCTCCGCGGCGGTCAGCGCGGGCAGGGACTGCCGCAGTGCCCCGGCCTCGAAGGCGCTCTGCACCAGCACCAGCCCGACGACGGCCGACGTGACGATGGTGTACGGCTGCCAGCTCGTGACCAGTCCGACGAGGCCGGACTCGCTGAACACCGTGCTCGCCTCCCGGGTCAGGGCGTCCTGAACTCCGTAGAGCACCCCGGCCGCGCCGGCCAGGAGGGGAGGCTCCTGGACAAGACGCAGATTACGGGCGATCACGACCATCACCAGGGCCACCGCCACCACCGACCCCAGCACCAACCAGCGCCGCAAAGCACCGATCTGGGCGTCGTCGTTGCCCTGCGGGGACCCCGCAGCCACGAATGTGGCCACGCCACCGCTGAGCAGCACCACTCCCGCCCAGCCGCTGGCGCCGAGCCGCTGGCCGCTGATCCGCCGTGCCAGCGCCATCGCGAAGAGAAGATTTGTGGCCAGCAGAGGCACGACCCGTGAGACGTCCCCCTGCGCCAGTGCGGCGGCACTGAGGAGCTGGCCGATCACCATGAAGCCGATGCCCAGCAGCCAGCGCGGCACCTTCATCAGGTCCAGCAGCAGCCGGAAGGAGAGGATGTCGGCCAGCGGGGCGCGGGCCGCGGCCTCCTGCTGGAGTACGAACCCGAGGCCCAGAAAGCAGGCCCCGACCAGGCCGTACACGTAGACCATGATCGACATGCCACTCCACGGCGCTCGAGCGGGCCCCGCGGTGCGCTGCGGGCCGTCCGGATCCGGCGTATCCGTCTGATGACTCCCAGCATGTCCCAGATGTTCCGGTCCGGGAGGCTGCGAGGCCGCGACACAGGTGATTGCCCACGGAGCGGCCCAAAGGCCCCGACGCGCGTACGGTGCGCCGACGCCCGGACGGATCAGACGGCGCGGACGGATCAGAGGGAACGGAGGGCACGAATGGCGCGGACGGCACCGACGGGCCCCGCACGACGGGTCGCGGGCGAGGGCACCGCAGCCGCGCGGGCGCAGTGGCCGGAATGACCACCAAAGGCGGAGCCTCCGGCCTCTCTTCCGCAACACCCCCACCGCGCCCGCCCGGCGCTGAATAGCGTTGGGACATGAGTCTGATGACCGAGGGGGAAGCACCTGGACCGGTCCGCTTCTACCTGGCCTGTGACGATGTCGGCTGTCCGTCCCGTGCCGTCTTCGACCTCGTGATCGACGAGCCTCCGCCGCCGATCGAGGACGACCTCTTCGGGCACATCCTGCACAGCAGCGCCCGCGCCGCCCCCTACCTCGAGGAGCAGGGCTGGACCTTCACGCAGGGGGTCGGTTACTGGTGTCCGACCTGTTCCACGCCCCGGTCCGAACGCCCCTCTCCGCCCAGGCCCGGACGGCGCCAGCCCCCGCGCCGTCAGCGACGCGACCCGCGCGGCCCGCAGTAGGCGCCGCAACGCTCCGCGCACGGACGCGGCACAGCCTTCCACGCTCCGTGACCCGCCTGACAGAAACACCCGACCACGGCCGTGCGCCCATGCGCCCCTCCGGCAACCGCGTGCGCCCGCGAATTCAAGCCTTTCCCGGGCTCCCGCCCCGCGCGGCGGCCGGGCACTGATGTTCGGCTTTCCCCAGGCGCCCGCTCTGTCCGCTCTGCCTGCTGCGGTTGTATCTGCTCCCGTATGGATCGACCCTGTAAGAAACGTATCCGGCTGGACTGGTGCCATGAATGCGTGGAGCGAGGCGGAGACCACCGACTTCCGTGGGCCACTCGACGTGTCGAGCGGCGCAACCGTACTGCTCGACCACGAGAACGTGATCACCGGGTGGAGCGAGGCCGCAAAGGCCCTCTTCGGATATGAACCGCTCGAGATCCTTGGCCGGCCGCTCGAGACGCTGATCGTGGGGAGAACATCCCGGGAACGTCCGTTCATCGAGCTCCTCGACCGGTCCGCCGGGCCCGCATGCCGCAGTGAGGCCTGCATCGCCCGTCACCGTGACGGCCACAGCATCGACGTGGCGACGACGGTCTGCTCTCTCGCCGGGAAGGACGACTCCCCGCAGATCATGGTCGCGGCGCCCCTGGAACCGCTGCGGGGCTGGGAGGCGCACCAGGCCATGCTCCGCGGGCTCGCCACGCAGTCACCCATCGGCCTGGGCATCTACGACACCGATCTGCGCCTGACGTGGATAAACGCGAAGTACCAGAGCGAGATAGACCGCAGGTTCAGCGAGTTCGCAGGCAAGCGCGTGGACGAGCTGTACGACGGTGGCGAGGTGATCTCCGAGGGTTATCCGACCTCGCTGGAAGAGGTCATGCAGAACGTGATCGACACCGGCAAGCCGGTCTTCGGTCTGCTCTACGAGGCCCGGCCGCCCGTCGACCCGGAGCACGACCACGTCTGGTCGTGCGCGTATTACCAGCTCAAGGACCCCGACGGGCACGTGCTCGGCGTCTGCGAGGACGCGCTCGACATCACCGAGCGCTACCGCGCCCAGCAGCGGCTCGCGCTGACGGTGCGCGCCGGGGTGCGCATCGGCACCACCCTCGACATGATCACCACCGCCCGGGAGATCGCCGAGGTGGTCATCCCCGCCTTCGCCGACAACGTCACCGTCGACCTGGCGGAGGGGGTGCTGGAGGGCGAGGAGCCCCGCCCGCACGGAGATGCACCGTCCATGATCAGAGTGGTGGAGCGCGTGGGCAGTCCCTACGCGGGCGCCGTGAGCGAGGACGCGCCCTCCACGGGGCCGTTCCCCGTCGACTACGAGCCCGGTTCGCCGCAGCAGGCCTCGCTCGCGTCCCGGAAGGCCGTCACCGTCCACAGCGAACGCGAGGCGGAAACGCCCGAGGGAGAGAGCGGCGTCCACTCCACTCTCGCCGTTCCGCTGCGCGCCAGGGGCACCACGATGGGCCTGGTCACCTTCATGCGCAGCGGGAACCCGGCGCACTTCGACAACGACGAGCTCGCCCTCGCCAACGAGCTGGCGACCCGCACCGCACTGTCCATCGACAACGCCCGCCGCTACACGCGTGAGCGCGCCTCCGCGCTGACACTTCAGCGCAACCTCCTGCCCAGGAGGCTGCCCGAGCTGTCGGCCGTCGACGTGGCGCACCGCTATCTGCCGTCCGACGTGGGGCTGGGCGTCGGCGGCGACTGGTTCGACGTGATCGCTCTGTCCGGGACGCGGGTGGGCATGGTCGTGGGCGACGTGGTCGGCCACGGCGTGAACGCCGCCGCCACCATGGGGCGTCTGCGCACCACGCTCCGGGCTCTGGCGCGGCTGGATCTCTCGCCCGACGAGCTGCTCTCCCGGCTGGACGACCTCGTGCTCCAGGGCGCCGAGGACCAGGAACCGGACGGCGTCCCCGGCACCGACGAAGGACTCGGCGTCGCATGCCTCTACGTCGTGTACGACCCGGTCTCCCGCGTGTGCACCGCCGCCCGGGCGGGCCATCCTCCCGCCGCCAGCGTCGATCCGGAGGGCAACTTCACGCTGCTCGACATTCCGCCCGGTCCTCCGCTGGGCGTCGGCGGGCTGCCGTTCGAGTCGATGGAGACCGAACTGCCGGAGGGCAGCCTCCTCGCGCTCTTCACCGGGGGCCTCGTCCAGGACCGCGACCGCGACATCGACACCGGCGTCGCGAAGCTCAAGGGCGTCCTGAGCGACCGCCGGGCCACACTCGAGGAGCTGTGCGACCGGACCCTGAACGAGCTCCAGCCCGACGGTCCGGCCACCGACGACGCCGCGCTCCTGCTGGCCCGTACGCACGAACTGGGCGCGGACCAGGTCATCGGCTGGGAGCTGGAAGCCGAGCCCAGTGCGGTCTCCCACGCACGGGCCGTGGTCATGGAACAGCTGGACCAATGGGGCCTGGACGAGCTGGCGTTCACCACTGAGCTCGTCGTCAGCGAACTCGTCACCAACGCCATCCGGCACGCGATCGGCCCGGTGTACCTGCGCCTCATCCGGGACCGCAGCCTGCACTGCGAGGTCTCCGACAAGGGACACACCTCGCCCAACCTGCGGCACAGCGCGACCGACGACGAGGGCGGGCGCGGACTGTTCATCGTGGCGCAGATGGTGCAGCGCTGGGGCACCCGGTACACGACGTCGGGCAAGACCATCTGGACGGAGCAGGCACTGCCCTGAGGGGTTGGAGGGCGACAGGGCCCGACGAGGAAGGTGCGGGAGCGGCCGGCAGGGCAAGGCATGCGCATGCGCGTCCGCCGCCGCGGCCGAATCGCCGGCCTCGGCGCCTGCGTGGATCTTTGAGAACCGTCGCTTTCCCCGGATTCTCCTGCCCAGTTGAAGATCGGTTTCCTGCGGCGGCGCGGGTGCCTGCGGCCGGCACGTGCAGCAAGTGGCTGAGCAGAATGCAGGAAGATGCGCGATTCCCCCGTCGATTGACGGCTTCTTCGGCGGCAGAGTTGTCCTCGCGACGAGGTCGCAAGGATTCTTCAGCCGTCCAGGGGGGAAACAACATGCGTCACACCGTTCGCTCCAGAATCAGCTCCAACCGTCCGGCCGTTCCGCGTCATTCTCTGGTCTGTTCGCTCTTCGGAGCGGTTTCCCTCACGGCCGTCGGCGTCGGCGCTGCATTCGCGGCCCCGCACAACGGGAGCGTGATCGCCCACCGAACGATCGGAGCGTCCCCTTCCGCGAAGTACAGCCCCGCGCTCGTGAATTCGGGAACCGCATCGGAGTACGGAATGGCAGCGGCCCGGAATTCCGGCGGCAACGATGTGCACGACTGGGGCTGAGGCACCGCGGACCCGCAGCCTTCGCCGGCCCGAGGCCCGCCCGGACCGGCCGTCGATTCCGCAGGCGCGAACCGGTCGGGTCTTTCACCCGGAGGTCCGCCCTCGCGGGCACGTGACCGTCCACCGCCGACCGTGAGGGAAGCCTCCATGCACACACACCAGGTGCAGATCAAGGCCACCGGCCAAGCTCCCGCGGGGGCCGCGCCCGAGACCGCCGCAGTGCGCCTGATAGCGCTTCTGCCCGCGCGGTGGACCGCCGGCCTCCTGCGCTGCACGGACACCACGGCGACCCTCGCCCTGACGCCGGGCCGTGACGCCGAGGCCCACGTGGCACACGCGGTGGACGAGGCACTGGCCTCTCCCTCACTGTGCGGCTGGTCCCGGGAGGGAAGCGTCAGCGTGGAGGACGTACGTCCGGCACCGGCCGCCGAAAAGGTGGCGGACAGGAATTCCTGATTCGTTCACCGACCGCCGCCACACACACGTGGCCGGATTCTTCCACGAGCCGCAATGTCTCACGAGACGGAGCACGCAAAGACATCCGCGGGGCACGCCGAACCCTGTATCTTTACCGGCTTGAAAGCCGTGCTCCATAAATAATTCCCGGGCACAGCGGCTCACTTGAGGTTTCCGAGAACGGAAGGGATCGTAATGTCACAGGTTCCCGGCACGCCATCTCCGCCATGGCACAAGGACCCCGCCCTGCGACTGCTCGTGCTGGGAAGTCTGCTGAACGGACTGGCCTTCTTCGCGACCCTGCCGTTCATGACGCTCTATCTCTCCGACATCTCCCGCCTCTCCGAGGCCGAGATCGGTCTCATCGTGGGAAGCGTCGCGCTCATTTCCGCCTTCGGCGGCACCGTCGGCGGGGTGCTCGCGGACAAGTTCGGCGGCGTGCGGCTCATTCAGGGCGGCCTGCTGCTCAACGTCGCGAGCTACACGGCCCTGGCCGTGACACGTGACCTCGGGCTCATCGTCCTCCTCGTCTGTCTGCTGGGCGTCGGACGGCTGCTGACCGAGCCCGCGATGAAGAAGCTGCTCTCACTCGGGGCGACGGGTTCGGGGCAGATGGTCTTCCGGATCCGCTACGTGACGCTGTGCCTCGGTGCCACGGTCGGGCCGCTGGGCGGTGCGGTCCTCTACGGCATCGCAGCCTGGATGATCTTCGTGGCGCCTGCCGTGATCTTCTGCGTGTACTCGGTCCTCGTCCTGCTCAACGCCGGGACTCTGCGCGAACTGGAGGTCCCGGCGGGGCAGGAGGAGAAGCAGGACGGCTGGCGCACAGCGCTGCGGGACTCCCTGCTGCTGAAGGTGGTCGCGGCGGGATTCGTTCTGTTTCTCGTGTTCTCCCAGTTCGAGTCGATACTGCCGCTGTACATCAAGGAGGTCAGGGGAAGTTCGGCCGTCGGCTACTTCTCCGTCCTGCTGGCTGTCAACGCCGCGCTGGGGATCGCGATGCAGTGGCCGGCCGAGCGGCTCTCTCGGCGCCTGTCGCAGCAGCACCTGGCGCTGCTCGGCTGTGCGGCCTTCGCCGTGGCCGCAATTCTCTTCCGCGGCCTCGAGACGAACGTTCTCCTGCTCTATCTCGGGGTCGTCTTCTGGACCGTCGGCGAGGCGGTGCTCTTCCCCATGCCGGACACGGTCATCCACACCATCACACCGGACTCGCGCAAGGGTGCGTACTTCGGCCTCGCCGAGACGCGCTACCTGGGCTTCTTCATCGGCCCGGCAGTGGGCGGTGCGTTGCTGGCCGTCTCCTCGTCGCTCTACTTCGGCCTGATGGCCGTGACGATCTTCGGAACCTGGCTCCTCCTCCGCGACCGGCGCCTCTACATCGGTCACGACGCGGTCGAGAAGGCCGGCAAGGACGTGCACGCCGCCGGGACCGGCGGCGACGACGCGGAACGAGAGGCCGCAAGGACGGCAGAGAGTTGAGTCTCATGACCAAGTTCCTCATGCCCCACCGAATACCCTCCACGGTCACGCCCCTCGGGGACTGGCTTCAGGACGTCAAGGACGAACTCACGCTCATCACCTGCGAGGAGGCCGAACCCGGCTACCGCGGCCGGCTTCCCCATCTGAGGGCCGTGAGCGACTACTCCGGCGGCTCCCACGTGGACCGTCTCCTCGACGACATGTGCGCCCAGGGAGACGTCGAGGTGCTCGTGCACGTCACGGAGGACGACATCCTGCGCTGCGCGCGGGTGAGGGACCGCTACGACATCCCGGGCCTTCGGTACGAAGAGGCCCTGCCGTGGCGGGACAAGTACGTCATGAAACAGGCCGTGCGCGCACACGGGATCCCCGCGCCGGACTTCGTCGTGCCCGCCACCGCCGCGGACGCCCGGCGGTTCGCCGGACGCGCCGGGTGGCCCGTCGTGGTCAAGCCGCGGCTGGGCTACGCCTCGCACGGGGTCCGGCTCGTACACGACCCGCGTGAGTTCGAGGAGCTCGCAGCGCAGTGGGATCCGGAAGACGTCATGCTCGAATCCTTCACCGAGGGAGACGTCCTCCACGTCGACGGATTCACGCAGGACGGGAAGGTGCTCTACGTCTCGGTCTCCCGGTACGTGGGCAACTGCCTCTCCTTCCACGAGACGCTGCCGCTCGGCAGCGTGCAACTCGACCGTGACGGTGAAGAGCACGCGCGGCTGGCGGAGTTCGCGGAGCGGGTCGTGGAGGCGTTGCCGCGCATCGACTTCAGCCCCTTCCACCTGGAGGTTTTCCGCAGGCCCGGCTCGGGGGACCTGGAGTTCTGCGAGATCGCGTGCCGGCTCGGCGGGGCGCACATCATGGAGACCCTGACCTATGCGACGGGCGTCAATCCCGCGCGACTGTGGATACGGCACCAGCTCGGTCTCGAGACGGGCCCGGCCACGCCGCTGAACGACAAGGCCCGGCGCTACGGCTGGCTCCTGATCCCGCCCCGCAACGGCCGGCTGCTGAGCATCAGCGAGCCCCCGGACGCGGCGTTCATCAAGGACTTCATCGTCAAGACCCCGGTGCCCCGCGTCTTCGACGGGGCGCACGGCAGCACCGATTCATATCTTGCATTCGTGGTCGAAGGCGAGGACGAGAAAGACGTCGAATCGAAACTCCACGAGTGCATCGTCATAGCGGAAGAATGCAGCGAATGGGAGGGCGAATTGCATGCCTGAATTCGAGTTCTCTGGCAGACATGTCGTAGCGGATCTGTACGGCATCTCACCGTCGGTCATAAACGACGACGCACTCATCATGCGAAGTCTGGAGGCAGGCATACGGCGGGCGGGGGCGACCATCTGCGGCACGCAGGTCAAGAACTTCACCCCGAGCGGGTTCACCGCGCTGTACCTGCTGTCCGAATCCCACGTCTCCGTGCACACCTACCCCGACGAACTGTCGCTTTTCTTCGACGCGTTCACATGCGGATCGAGGTGCCGGCCGGAGCTCATCATCAGCGAACTCGTCGCGGCGCTCGGTGAGTGCGAGCACCGCGTCAAGGTGCTGGACCGGGGAGTGGAGTGCGAGGTCGACGCAACACAGCTCGTCGGCTGAGCTGCCGCCAGGAAACAGTCAACGGAGGGAAACACCGTGAAGCTCAACAAGAACAGCGGACTGATGAAGTTCGACAGCCAGCTCCCCGTCTACAACTGGCTCTATCCGCTGAAGGGACAGGAGACGGACACGCTGACCTTGCGTGAGTCCTACGAGAAGCTGGAGACCGGCCCGATACGCAGCCGCGCGCTCTACTTCCACATCCCCTTCTGCGAGACCATCTGCACGTTCTGCATGCTCAACCGCGGCATCGGCGTCGAGGGCAGCGACGCCATCGAGAAGTACGTCCAGGCGCTGATCAAGGAGGTCCGCCTCAAGGCTTCGTGGCCGTCCGTCACGTCCGTGCCGCCCCGGGTGATCTGGTTCGGCGGCGGCACGCCGACCATGCTCACCGCCGACCAGATCCGCCGCATCGGTGCGGTGATCCACGAGTGCTTCGACCTCTCCCGGCTGGAAGAGTTCACGATCGAGATGGAGGTCAAGAGCGTCACGCGGGAGAAGTGCGAGGCGTTCCGCGACATCGGCGTGAACAAGGCCCGGCTCGGCCTGCAGACCTTCGACCCCCGTTACCGGGAGCTGTTCAACATCACGGCGACGCTCGAGGACACCTACCGCGTGGTCGACCTCCTGGGCGAGTACTTCGAGTGCCGCAGCTTCGACATCCTTTACGGGATGCACGGCCAGACGACGGCGGACTTCGCGGCGGACATCCAGAAGGCCATCGATCTCGGGACCGAGTCCTGCGAGTTCTATCCCATCAACCACCTGGTCACCCAGAACGCTCTGCACACCGGCTACGCGCAGCAGAAACTCAAGCCGATGAGCTACCTGGACAAGATGGGGCTGACGGTCTTCGCCAACCATTACCTCCGCAACTCCGGATTCCGCCTCTACAACGGTCACGGGTACGCCAGGCTCGAAACACCCGAGCAGGAGAGCGACTTCATCACCCGGCGCTACTCGAACAAGTACCACGAGTACTGCTGGGCCCACTGGGACGACGACCTGATCGGTTTCGGCTCCAGCGCCACCACCCAGTCCCTGGACTGGACGATCATGAATGACGAGAGCCGCACCGGCTACATCAAGAGGCTCCTCGACCACGACGACCTCAAGGTGAAGGCCACCCAGGCCTCCCACATCCCGTACGAGCGCGGCCTCGTACTCCGCCTGCCCTACCACGGGCACATCGAGAAGGACCGCATCGACTGGGAGCGTGTGCCCGGCGAAGTGCAGGCCCGTTTCGGCGAATTGCTCGATGCCGGCATGTTCGAAGAGCGGCCCGGTTCCTACGCGATCACCGAGACCGGATGGACCTGGTACGTCAACATGATGTACTACATGTCGCCGGAGGCGGACCGGAAGATCCTCGACGAATTCATCGAGGCCCGCTCGAAGAACGGCGGAATCACCGACGGGGACCGCCGCATGACCCCCGTCGACACCAACCTCCTCGGTGCAACGCCCCGTAAGCCCCTGCCGCTCGCCGTCGCCGGCTGAGGGGGCCGGCAATGGTTGCCACAGCGAACGCCGCTCACAGGACCGATGACGAACTCCTCGCAGCGGGAGGGCGGTTCCTCGCCGGGACGGACTGGCAGTCGGCGGCGGCGAAGGCCCTCACGCTCGCCGGAACGTCCATCGACTGCAACATCGGCTGGCTGGCCGGCGAAGCGAAGGACGAGGCCTCCGCTTCGCACAACACCGCACGGTACGCGCAGTTCGCCGCCGCCCTCGGCGAACTGCCGCCCGGTACCTGGCTGGAGGCCGACGCACCCCACCTCGGCGTGGACGTCTCCACCGACCTGTGTCTGCACAACCTGCGCACGGTCGCCGGGAATCTGCCTGCCGGGCGCTTCATCCAGGTCGGAGCCGAGGACGCGACCCGCACCGACTCCGTCCTCGCCACGGTGCTCGCCGCACACCGGGAGGGCCTGCCCGTCAGAGCGACCGTGCAGGCCAACCTCCGCCGCAGCGAACGGGACGTGGAGAAGCTGGTCCGGGCGGGAACACCGGTCAGGCTCGTCAAGGGCGGGTTCGCCGAGACCAGTGCGACGGCGTTCCAGAGCCGTGCCGAGATCGACGCGGTCTTCGTCCGACTCGCCCGGCGCATCCGGGATGCCGGCACTCCGCTCAGCCTGGCCACACACGACGCCCGCATGTGGGACAGGCTGCTGCCCGTGACCCCGGGGGCCACGGTCGAGCTTCTGCTGGGGGTGCTGCCGGACGAGGCGCGGAGACTGCGCGCCTCGGGAGTTCCCGTGCGTCTCTACACGCCCTTCGGCTCCGACTGGCGGGGCTACGTGGCCAAGAGGATCAGCGACGAAGCAGCCCTCACCCCCCTGAGCGACGGGGCCGACGCCGAGGAGGAGCCGGAATGCAGGTGACCGTGGAGACCGCCGTACCGGGTTCCGCCTCCCGTCGGCGACCCCGGCTGCGCGACGCCGTCGTCCTCGTCGACGGGGTCCTCAACGGCGAACCGTTCAAACGGGCTTGCATGGACGCCGGCCTGCCCGTGATCGGCGTGTACACCTTCGACAGGCCGACCCTGGAGTCGATGTCTCCGCTGCACGCGCAGGGCGACACCGTCAGCTTGTACGGCAGCGATCCGCACAGTCTCGACGGCCGGTTACGGGAGTTGACCGAGTCGGTCGCGGCGGTCATCCCGGCAACGGAGCCGGGAGTGTGCTGCGCCGCCTCGCTGGCGGCCCGGTGGGGACTCCCCTCGAACCCGGTCTCCACCGCGGCCGCCTGCCGGGACAAGCGCCTCATGCGGGAACTGGCACGACGCGAGGGGCTCAGGGTTCCCCGCCATCAGGTCGCGGACAGCGCGGAGGCCGTCCACGACGCGGCATTGCGCATCGGGTTCCCGGTGATCGTGAAGCCGGCGACGGGCGCGGCCTCTCACAACGTCTTCCTCGTGGACGGCCCGGCGGCTCTCTCGGAGATCTTCGAGAAGGACCGGCGCGACCTGTTCGGAGCCTCGGTGGACCAGTGGCTGGTCGAGGAGTACGTACGGGGACGCGAGTTCGCGGTCAACACCTTCACGGTAAACGGACGGCACACCGTGCTCGACACCTGGGAGTACCGGATGCCGTCCGGGGAGGACTACGACAACCCCTACTGGGACTTCGTACAGCTCGACGAGCCCAGCACCGTCCGGACCGCCGTCGAGCGCTTCGCGATCGCCGTCCTCGAAGCCTTCGGCATCCGGATCGGGCCGTGCCACATCGAGGTGAAGGCGGACGAAGCAGGCAGGCCCGTGCTGATCGAAGTGGGTGCACGGCTTCCGGGTGCGGGCATCCCCCTGATGTGGGAGCGGCACAGCACGTGGCGGCCGTACCACGACACCCTGGCCTGCTACCTGGGACGGCGGCCTTCGCTGTCCCATGCACCGCCCAGCTTCGACGCCACGATCGGCATGTGCTTCATCCGCAACGACGGTGAACCCGGTGTCCTGCGCGAGCTGACGGGTCTCGACCTGATCGCCGGTCAGCCCGGTGTGGAGCAGGTCCTCGCTCCGTACACCGTCGGCGATCTCGTCCCGACGACCCGGGACCTGGGCACCGAACTGGCGAAGGTCCGCATGTCCGCTCCGTCCGGTGCGGCCTTGAGTTCCCTGATCCGCACGGTCCGCCGGACGGTGCGGGCCGACATCGAGCGCGAAGCGGTGATCGTATGACTCCCACGCCCGACGCGGGCCCGCTGCCGCCCGCCCGCTCCCTGTACTGGGACGACGGCACCGTCGTGGCCGTCGACCAGCGCGCCCTGCCGCACGAGGTGCGGCAACTGCGCCTGAGGACCGCCGACGACGTGATCGACGCGGTCAAGTCCCTTGCCGTGCGCGGCGCCCCGGCCATCGGCCTGGCAGGCGGACTGGGCGTCGCCCTGAGCGCCGTGGCGCACACCTCCGGCGACGCAGGCACCGACGAGGCGGCCGTACGCGCCGACGCCGAGCGCCTCATCGCGGCCCGCCCCACTGCGGTGAACCTCGAATGGGGAGTCCGCAGAGCCGTCGCACAGCTGGGGAAGGGGCCGGAGGCCGTCGTGGACGAGGCGGTCGGCATGCTGCGCGAGGACGCGGCTTTGAACGCCGCCCTCGCCGAACGGGCGTGCGCCCTGGTGGAGTCGCTGACGCCGGGCAGGCCGCTGCGGCTGCTCACCCACTGCAACACCGGGCACCTCGCGACCGGGGCGGTGGGAACCGCGCTGGGCGCGGTCATCGGGCTGGCGGCCGAGGGCCGCGTGGAGAGCGTGCTGGTGGACGAGACGCGGCCGCTCCTGCAGGGCTCCCGGCTGACCGCCTGGGAACTGGAGCAGGCAGGCATCCCGTACCGGCTGTGCGTCGACTCCGCGGCCGCGGCAGCCATGGCCCGGGGCATGGTCGACTGTGTGCTCGTGGGCGCGGACCGCATCGCCGCGAACGGCGACACCGCGAACAAGATCGGTACGTACGGGCTGGCCGTCGCCGCCGCACGCCACGGCATACCTCTCGTGGTCGTCGCCCCCGAGTCCACGTGGGACGGCCAACTGGCGGACGGGGCGGGGATCGTCGTCGAGGAACGCTCCGCGGAGGAGGTGACCGGCTTCGCCGGAACTCCCTGTGCCCCGGCCGGCGCGGGAGCGTTCAACCCGGCTTTCGACGTGACTCCCGCCGAGCTGATCACCGCGATCGTCACGGAGCAGCGGGTCTTCCGCCCGAGCCGCGCGGACAGGCCCCTTCCGGAGCCTTCGGGTGACCACAGCGCGTCTTCCGGCCGGATCGCCGGGCTCATCGAAGAGTTCCCGGACCATCCCGCACCCGGTGTCCTCTTCCGCGACCTTTCGGCGCTGTATGCCGAGCCCGGAGTGCTGGCCGCTCTCGCCGACCGGCTGGCGGAGCGCTACTTCGGCGAGTACGACCGCGTACTCGCCGTCGAGTCAAGGGGGTTCGTGCTCGGGGCCGCGCTCGCGGCCCGGACCGCGACGCCGCTGACGCTCGCGCGCAAACCGGGCAAGCTGCCGGGCGAGGTGCTCTCGGCCGCGTACGCCCTGGAGTACGGCGATGACCGGCTCGAACTGCGGCGGGATGCGTTTCGCCCCGGCGAACGGGTGCTGTGCGTCGACGATGTCCTCGCCACCGGCGGCACGCTGGGTGCCGCGGCCCGGCTGGTCGAGGAGTGCGGAGCCAAGGTCGCGGGGATGGCGGTCGTGGCCGATCTTGCACTCGGCGGCGGCGAGCGGCTCTCCCCGTACCGGGTGGAGGCGCTGTGGGAGGTGCCGGCATGAGCCGCCCCCCGGCCGCCGTGCGGTCTGCGCCGTCTCCGGTCCCGCAGCCGCCGGCCGCACCTGCCGGGCACTCGGCAGGTGCGGCGGCCCAGGCCGCCGAGATCGCTCGATGCGCACGGGACCTGTACGAGCGCGGCTGGATGCCCGGAACCTCCGGCAACCTCTCCGTGCGCCTGCGCGGAGAGCTGTCCGGCACGGCTCTGATCACCGCGAGCGGCCGGAGCAAGGGGGAGCTGAACGAGGACGACATGGTCGCGGTAGACGCGGAGACGGGCGAGGCGCTGCGGACCGGCGCACCTCGCGCTTCCGCGGAGACCGCGATCCACGCCGCCGTGTACCGCACGACACGGGCCGGTGCCGTCATCCACGTGCATTCCCCGTTCGCCACGGCCGTCGCCTGCGGGACGGACACCCCCGAGCGGCAGAGCACCCTCGAACTGAGCCGGTTCGAGCTGCTGAAGGGACTGGGGCTCGACGACCCGTCGCGCACCGGGATTCCGGTCTTCCCCAACCGGCCCGTCGTGGCGGAACTCGCCCGGGAGGTGGCCGCCCGTCTGCGCGAGGCCCCGCAGGGACCTCCCGCTCTGCTCGTCGTCGACCACGGGATCACCGTTTGGGGACGCGACCTCACGCAGGCACGCAACCGCCTGGAATGCATCGAAAGCATCTGCCAGCTCTGCACGCTCGGAGCGCGGTCGGTCACCTTCCGGCCGGCCGCCTGACGCCCGCCCGCCACGGCGGAGAAACGGACTCGGTATGACCAGAAGCAACCCTCACGCGGACGTCGCGGTCATCGGCGGCAGCGGCTTCTACTCCCTGCTCGACAACGCCCGGCAGGTGAAGGTGGAGACACCGTTCGGCGAGCCGTCCGACGCCATAGCAGTGGGCGAGGCGGGCGGCCGCGGGGTGGCGTTCCTTCCACGGCACGGACAGGGACACGCGATTCCCGCGCACCGGATCAACTACCGGGCGAACCTCTGGGCCCTCCGCTCGCTCGGCGTGCGCCAGATCCTCGCCCCCTGCGCGGTCGGCTCGCTCAAGCGGGAGCTGGGGCCTGGCAGCGTCGTCGTCCCCGACCAGCTCGTCGACCGCACCGGCGGCCGGGTGCAGAGCTTCTACGACGAGGGAGCCGTGCATGTCTCCTTCGCCGACCCCTACTGCGAGACGGGCCGGACCACCGTCCTCAAGCAGTGTGCGGCAGCGGGATCGGCCGCGTCGGACGGCGGAACGATGGTCGTGGTCGACGGCCCCCGCTTCTCCACCCGCGCCGAGTCCCGCTGGTACGCGGCCGCCGGCTGGTCGCTGGTGAACATGACCGGGCACCCCGAAGCCGTCCTCGCCCGCGAGCTGGCTCTCTGCTACACGTCGGTGGCTCTCGTCACGGACTTCGACGCCGGCATCGACGCTGCGGACAGCGTCTCGCAGCAGGAGGTGTTCTCGGTCTTCGCGGAGAACGTCGGCCGCCTCAAGGACGTGATGTCCGAAGCGGTCACGGCTCTTCCGGCAGAGCGGACTTGCAGGTGCGCGCACGCGCTCGACGGCATGAAGCCTCCGCCTCTCCCCGGACTCCCCTAGGGGGTGTCCGACAAATCCCTCCCCCAGCTGCCGCTGGGAGGTGCCCCCAGGCGCGCGGTGGCTTGCACGCACGCTCTCCCCCGCTTCGCGGGAGGTGCCCCCAGCGTTGTCGGTCGTCGGCGCAGCCCTCCCCCTGGCTTCGCCGGGGTGGGGTCTCCCCCGCGGAGCCAGGGGAAGTACCCCCAGCGCTCTCTCCCCCTGGGCCTGGCGGCCCGGGAGGTACCCCCACCCTCCGCCTTGCGATCGCACGCACCAGCCACCGCGCGCCCCACCCTGCTCGGCCCGGCCCGGCGGCCAGGCCCAGAGGAGGACGACGCTATTTGTCAGACGCCCCCTAGGGGCTGTCCGACGCCGTTCGCCGGAGAGGCCCAGCGATTCTCTCCGCCTCCCTCTACTCCCCTGCCGATTGGATGAGTTGGCATGACATTGCTTGTCACCTGGCCGGAGACGGATCCGGGCACCGAGGTGCGCCGAACCACCGACCCCGCCGTCGTCGAAGCGGTGCTGGCGCCGCTCGGTGTGCGCTACGAACAGTGGCCGGTGCGCGAGAACCTGCGCCCCGGCGCGGGCGAAGCCGCCGTGCTCGGCGCCTACCGGGCGGAAGTCGGCAGGCTGAAGGAACAGGAGAGGTTCTCCACCGTCGACGTGGTCTCCCTGCACCCGGACGGGACATCCGAGTGGCGCGCCACGGCGTCCGCCGCACGCGAGCGGTTCCTCAGCGAACACACCCACGACGATGACGACGAGGTCCGGTTCTTCGTCCACGGAGCAGGCGCGTTCTACCTTCACGTGCACGGTGAAGTTCACGCCGTGCGCTGCGAAGCGGGTGATCTTTTGGGACTGCCCAGAGGCATGTCCCACTGGTTCGACATGGGCAGTGAGCCCTCCTTCACAGCGATCCGCTTCTTCCACGAGGAGGACGGCTGGGTCGGGACCTTCAGTGGAAGCGGAATCGCCGCCAGGTTCCCCGGCTTCGAAACTCTGCACGCCGGAAGTGCCGCATGACGCAACGGTTCGAAGCCGACAGCGTGCTGCTCGACATCGAGGGCACGACAAGCGCCTCTCGTTACGTCACGGAGGTGCTCTTCCCGTACTGCGAGGGCCGGCTGGGGGCTCTGCTCGCCGAGCGGGCCGCCGAGCCGGAGGTCCGGCGCGCCGTGGACCAGGTCCGCGAGATGACCGGAGAGCCCGGCGCGGACACCGCACGTGTCGAAGCCGTTCTGGCGGCCTGGATCCGGGAAGACCGCAAGGCCACTCCGCTGAAGACGCTTCAGGGCCTGCTGTGGGCGGATGCCTTCGCCCGCGGCGACCTCGTTCCGCACTTCTACGGCGACGTCCCGGCGGCGCTGCGGCGCTGGAGTTCCTCGGGCGTGCGGCTGTACGTCTACTCGTCCGGGTCCGTCACGGCTCAGCGCGCATGGTTCTCCCACGGCGCGACGGGCGGCACGCCGCTGCCGCCCGTCGACGGCTTCTTCGACACCGGGAACGCCGGTCCCAAGCACTTTCCCGCCTCCTACCGGACCATCACCGACTCCCTGGCCTCTCCCCCGGGACGGACTCTCTTCCTCTCCGACCGCCCCGGGGAACTGGACGCGGCGGGTGCCGCCGGTCTGCTGACCGCCGGTGTGCGGCGTCCGGGAGAACCCGGCTACGAGGCGGGTACGCCCGGCCACCCGGAGGTGGCGTCGTTCGCCGAACTGGATGTCGTGCGCCGAGCGAAGGACGAGTGCGACGTGTGACCAGGAAGGACGCGCACTCCCGCAGGGTCACGGTCGGGCGGGGCGAGTCGCCTGCTTTCGGGTAAGACCCGTGCGCGCAAGGGGATTTGGGACGGTTGCCCCGACCAGGGGGCGTGTGACCGGGTAGATTGCCCCCGTGTCGTCCACCAAAGGGTCATCGCAGCCACCGAACGTGGGATCGACCCCGGCCGGCCGCCCCGAGCCGGTCGCGCCCGCCGCAGGGCGGTGCCCGGCCGGCGGGGCAAGGCGGTGCCCGGCCGGCGGCGGCCCGCGTGGGACGCCGCCGGCATCGCGCCACCGTCGGCCGGTGCGTACCCGACGCAGCTGAGGGGCGCCTGTCCCGAAGTCGCGAGCCGGACCGGGCCCGCTGCGGCGCTGCGGCGGACCAGGTACCCAAGCCCGGAGCTGACGTCTCGTTCGGCTTCCGCGGTGGTCACTCCGGCGCCACCGGCGGCCGGCCTGACGCCCGGTCAGCGTGCGTTCCGAGTCGGACTGACGGAAGACCACCCCCGCGCGGCCGCACGGGGGAACTGCGTTCTGGCAAGGAGAGCGATGGAACAGGCGAACCTCGGTTTCCTGGGAGTCGGCCCCGAGGACGAGGAGTTGTACAGGCTTCTGCTGCGCCGCGGCCATTTCAGCCAGTCGGAACTCGAACGCCACCTTGCCGACGACCACGGCCGGGGAGGGGACGCGCGGGAGATCTACCACCAGTTGACCGAGCTGGGGCTGGCGCGGGAATCGCCCTCGGGCCAGCTCCTGCCCGTCTCACCCGCCAGGGCGGTGGAGGGGCTGGTCGAGAACAAGGTCAGGCACTTCCGCGGCGAGCTGGAAAGCCGGACCGCCACGAGTCGGGTCGTCGACTCCCTGCTGCTCGAACAGGAGAAGTCCCTGGCCGTGGACACCGCCGCCACGAACCCCGGGGAATCGGTTCAGCACATCGAGGGGATGGGCGCGGTACGGGCAGTGATCGACGAGCTGACGTTCTTCACCCGCACCGAGAGCATGACCACCAACCCGAGAGGGGTCCTGAGCGAGGAGAGCATCGCCCACGCGCGGCTGCTGGACACCCGGGTGCTGCGCCGCGGAGTGCACATGCGGACCCTGCTCGACTCGGCGGCCCTCGACTGTCCCACCACGATGAGCTACGTACGGGAACTCACGGCGGCCGGAGCCCAGATACGCATCTCCTACCAGCCTCTTGAACGCCTGATCATCTGTGACCGTTCCGCCGCGCTCAC
Source organism: Streptomyces sp. WMMB 322 (assembly GCF_900090145.1). Classification (GTDB taxonomy): domain Bacteria; phylum Actinomycetota; class Actinomycetes; order Streptomycetales; family Streptomycetaceae; genus Streptomyces. The sequence continues at coordinate 735,970 of NZ_FMHI01000001.1, read as the reverse complement.
CCCCATAGACCCCGCGCGCACGTCGAAGGGGGCGATTCTCACGCGCGATCCGGGTCTCGTCGCGGCCCTTGTGGCGCTGTTCGAGCGCATGTGGGACATGGGCCGTGAACTCCCCGCGCCCGAGGACGAGGAGACGGCCGAGAACGCCGTCGCGAACGCGTTCGAACGGCAGATCCTCCACTCCCTGTGCACCGCGGAGAAGGACGAGACGGGAGCGCGGGAACTCGGCATAGCCGTACGCACATACCGCAAGCACGTGGCTTCGCTGATGCGGCGGCTCAATGCGACCAACCGTTTCCAGGCCGCCCTGCTCGCCCGCGAACGAGGATGGATCTGAACGACCGGCGCCGGTGCGCCGCCTGACCACGTGGGTGGTGCCCGGAGCCGGACTTGAACCGGCACGGCCCTCAGGGCCAACGAGGTTTAAGCTCGTCGTGTCTACATTCCACCATCCGGGCACCGGCTCCGAACCCGCGATCGGTTACTCAGCGCGCGGGCTCCTATACCCCAGGGTGCAGGAAGAGCCTATCCAGCGTCAGGCCCCCAACTGCGGGGCGTCAGCCCGATGTTGTCTTATTTTATGGGCAACTGACGAGGCGTCAGTACCGCGTCTCCCACTTCGGAGCGCGTCCGGATCACGTCCCTGGCGCGGGGAAATGACGGAAAGTCGCCGTCCGGACACCGGAACCCGTCTTCCGCCGGCCGGCTCCCGCCCCCGCCCGCCGTTCATGAGCGATGCCCCCGCCTCGGGGACGCCGTCATACCCAGGGATGACCGCGCGAGCGGGAGGTACCTCGCAAGGGGTGCCCAGATACCGGCACGGGGGGTGATCCGCGGGGGCGCACGGAAGGACAACATGGTGTGGTCCCGAGATCACTACACCGTCCGACAGGAGCGCACTCCCGTGACCACCACCTACTCCTCCCGCGTACCGGCCGCCGCAGCGCCCGCCGGCATCGCCGCAGCGCGCGCCACGGACCTCTCGAAGGTCTACGGGCAGGGCGAGACCAAGGTGGTCGCGCTCGACCGGGTCTCCGTCGAATTCCGCAAGGCCGAATTCACCGCGATCATGGGGCCGTCGGGGTCCGGCAAGTCGACCCTGATGCACTGCATGGCCGGCCTCGACTCGGTCTCCAGCGGCAGCGCCCTGATCGGCGACACCGAACTGACCAAGCTCAAGGACAAGAAGCTGACGAAGCTGCGCCGCGACCGCATCGGCTTCATCTTCCAGGCGTACAACCTGCTTCCGACACTCAACGCCCTGGAGAACATCACGCTGCCCCTCGACATCGCGGGCCGCAAGACGGAACAGGCCTGGCTGGACCGCGTCATCGAGACGGTGGGACTCTCCGGACGGCTCAAGCACCGCCCGAGCCAGCTCTCCGGCGGTCAGCAGCAGCGCGTCGCCGTGGCCCGCGCACTCGCGAGCAGGCCGGAGATCATCTTCGGCGACGAGCCGACGGGCAACCTCGACTCCCGCGCCGGAGCGGAGGTACTGGGCTTCCTGCGCAACTCCGTACGGGAGTTGGGCCAGACGATCGTCATGGTCACCCACGACCCGGTGGCCGCCTCCTACGCGGACCGCGTCGTCTTCCTCGCGGACGGGCGCATCGTCGACGACATGTCCGGGCCGACCGCCGAGTCGGTGCTCGAGCGCATGAAGAACCTCGACGCCAGGGTGCGCACGAACTGAGCCGCGCCCCGGCGGACACCCCGGCGCGGGACGCACAGCCGCGCCACTCCCGCCGAGGCGAACGACAGCAGGACCCGGACCCGGAACCCGGAGCCGGCCCAGGACAGCCGGGCCGCCCCGCGGCCCCCAGAACCCGCGTTCCCGGAACCCCGCGTCCCCGGAACCCCGCGTCCCCGGAACCCCGAATTCAGGACTCACCGATGCTCCGTACAGCCTTGCGCAACGTCTTCGCGCACAAGGCCCGGCTGCTGATGACCGTGCTCGCCGTGATGCTCGGCGTGGCATTCGTCTCCGGCACCCTGGTCTTCACATCGACCATCTCCGACGCGTACCAGAAGAGTTCGGAGAAGGGATACAGCAACGTCGACCTCGCCATCGAACCGGCGGCGGGGGGCGACCCCGGAGCGCCGGGCCGGCCCCCGGGTGACCGGAAGCGGCTGACGCAGGCCACTCTCGACAAGGCACGCGAGCTGCCCGGCACCGAGAGCGCCAGCGGCTCCGTCACCGGCTTCACCGCGCTCGCCGACAAGGACGGCAAACTCGTCGGCGAGGGCTGGCAGACCACCGGCGGCAACTACGACTCCGGCCGCAACGGCAAGGGCGAGGACGCCCGTTACCCGATGAAGAACGGCCGGGCCCCGCAGAACTCCGACGAGGTGGCCATCGACTCCGCGACGGCGAAGCGCGTCGGCTTCGAGGTCGGCGACACCGCCCGCATGTCGGTCGACGGCCCGGTCCTGGAACAGCGCGTGGTCGGCATCTTCACCACCGACGACGGCAATGTGGCCGCGGGCGGCACGCTCGTACTCTTCGACACCCCCACCGCGCAGCGGCTCTACGCCCAGCCCGGACAGTACGACCAGATCACGCTGAAGGCCGCGGACGGCACTTCGCAGGCCCAGTTGAAGTCCCAGGCAGAGAAGATCATTCCCAAGGGCGCGGACGCGGTCACCGGCAAGAAGCTCGCCGCCGACCAGTCCGAGAGGATCAAGGAGGGCATGAGCGGCATGCAGACGGCGATGCTGGTCTTCGCCGGCATCTCGCTGTTCGTCGGCATCTTCATCATCGCCAACACCTTCACCATGCTCGTCGCGCAGCGCACGAAGGAACTCGCGCTGCTGCGCGCAGTGGGCGCGGGCCGCCGTCAGGTGACGCGCTCGGTGCTCGTCGAAGCTCTGGTCGTGGGCTCCGTCGCCGCGGTGGCGGGGCTGGCGGCAGGCGTCGGCATCGGGGCGGCCCTGCGTTCGCTCATGGGCAGCTTCGGCGCGACCGTGCCGGACGGGCCGCTCGTCGTGGACGGAACGGCCGTCGGGGCCTCGCTCGCCACGGGCATCGTGGTGACGGTGCTCGCCGCCTGGCTTCCCGCCCGCAAGGCCGCGAAGATCCCGCCGGTGGCTGCGATGAGCAGCGTGCACGCGGCGGCGACGACGCGTTCGCTGGTCATCCGCAACACGATCGGCGCGCTTCTGGCCGGCGCGGGCACGGCACTGGTGCTGTACGGGGCCGGGATGGACGACCGGGACACGGCCAAGATTCCGCTTTCGGCGGGCGCCGCCACCCTCCTCATAGGCGTCTTCGTCCTGACGCCGCTGCTGTCGCGGCCGCTGATCGCCGCGGCCGCCCCGTTCATGCGGATCTTCGGCGTCGCAGGGAAGCTGGCCCGGCAGAACTCGGTGCGCAATCCGCGCCGTACCGCCGCGACGGCGTCCGCGCTGATGATCGGGCTCACCCTGATCACCGGTCTGACCGTGGTCGCAGGGAGTGTGCAGCAGGCCGTCGAGAAGATGGCGACCGACTCCCTCCGGGCGGACTACACCGTCAGCATGGCCAACCAGACGCCGCTCTCAGCGGACGTCGAGCGGAAGCTGCTCCGCGAGGACCAGGTGGAGTCGGTGAGCCCGATGCGCAACTCCCCCGCCCGGGTGGGCAGTTCCACCGAGTACCTGACGGGCGTCAACGGCTCGACGATCAGCGACCTCACCGACCTGCCGTTCGTCTCCGGCGGCTGGGACGGGCTGTCCGGCAACAAGGCCGTGGTGGACAAGGACACCGCGGAGAGGAAGAAGTGGAAGACCGGTTCCACCTTCCCCGTCACCTTCGAGGACGGGAAGAAGACCCGGATGACCGTCTCGGGGGTCTACGAGGGCAACGAGTTGATCAGGGGCATCATGCTCGACACCGGGACTCTCGACCCCCACATGAAGCAGCTGTCGAGCATGCAGGTGATGGTCAAGACGAAGGAGGGCGCGAGCAGTTCGGTCAAGGCGTCCCTGGAGAAGGCCCTGGGCGACAATCCGGCGGTGCTCGTCCAGGACGAGAAGGACGTCACGGAGTCCATCGCCAAGATCTTCACGCTGATGCTCAACATGCTCTACGGGCTGCTCGCGATGGCGGTGGTCGTGGCCGTACTGGGTGTGGTCAACACCCTGGCGATGTCCGTCTTCGAACGCTCGCAGGAGATCGGGATGCTGCGCGCCATCGGCCTGGACCGGAGGGGCATCAAGCGGATGGTGCGGCTGGAGTCGCTCGTCATCTCACTCTTCGGCGGGGTGCTCGGCATCGGGCTCGGCGTGTTCTTCGGCTGGGCGGCGGGCAAGGTCGTGGGACTGTCGCTGTCGACGTACTCACTGGTGCTGCCGTGGGAACGGATCGGGATCTTCCTCGGGCTGGCAGCGGTCGTGGGCATGCTGGCCGCGCTGTGGCCGGCGCGGCGGGCCGCCAGGCTCAACATGCTCACCGCCATCAAGACCGAGTAGTCCCGCTGCCGTTGCCGCGCCCACGGGACCGCCGCCAGGCGAAGCCGACGGCCCGGCACGGGCACAACCACGGCCCGGCCCCCTCACCCTGGGGGCCGGGCCGCGGTGCTGTTCGGGGCTCCTGTGCGAGGGCTCAGCCGGGCGCGTCACCGAAGTCGGGGACGGGGAGCCGTTCCCCGTCCCGCAGCGCCGAGTCGTGCGCGACGACGCCGGGCAGCGTGTAGCGGGCCGCGACCCACGCGTTGACCGAGGGCAGCGTGCTGTCGTTCACGGCGTTGACGAAGTCGTCGACGAGGAAGTGGTGGCTTCCCTCGTGCCCGTTGGGCGCGTGGGCGAACTCCGCGGGCAGCCGGACGCGGTCGTGCACCGGAGCCGTACCGGAGATGAAGGCGTCACGCAGCGCGGGCGAGACGTCGGCAAGCGACGGGTCGTCCGCGGAGAGGGTCGGGACGGCCTGAAGATGCTCCGAGACGTCCCGCACACCGGTCTTGTCCTGCCAGAAGCTGACGGTCGCCAGCTGCTCGAAGCTGCCCTCGGTGCCGAAGAAGCGGAAGCGGGACTCGCGGATGTGTGAGGGGTATCCGACGCGGCGGAACTCGTTCGTGCGGAACGATCCCCCGCCTGCGACCTCGAAGAGCGCCGTCGCGTTGGAGAAGTCGTTGCCGAACTGGCTGATCTCCCGGTCGAAGACGCCGTCGCCGCGCTCGTCCCGGACACCGACCGCGCTGACACTGGTCGCGTACGTCTGCCAGGCGCCCAGCACGCCGCCGATGCTGTGCGTGGGGTAGAGCAGCGGCGGGTAGCTGGCCGTCTCCTTCCACCGCTCGCCCCCGCTGTAGCGGTAGGCGTCGTAGAAGCCGAGGTCCATGTCGTGGACGTAGTCTCCCTCGGCGTAGAACAGCCGCCCGAATCCGCCGTCGGCGATTTTCTCCCGCGCGTAGACGGTTGCCGGGTTGTAGTGGCTGGTCTCGCCCATCATGTACGTCAGGCCGGTCTCCTTGACGGCCTCGATGATGGCTGCCGTCTCCTCCTCCGACACCGCCATGGGCACGGCGGAGTAGACGTGCTTGCCCGCGCGCAGCGCCCGCACCGCGAGCGGGCCGTGGGTCCAGCGCTGGGTGAAGAGGGCGACAGCGTCGACGTCCGATTCGAGCATGTCGTCGAACGAGGCCGCGGTTCCCGCCAGCCCTTCCGCGGCGACGAGCCGTTCGGCGCGCTCGGGCAGGAGGTCGGTGACATGTATTGCGCCGACGCCGGGGTGGAGGCGGAAGAGCTTGGCGAACGATCCGGCGAACTGGCCGGCGCCGACGATTCCGATGGAGAAGGGCACGAGCGAAAGCCTTTCCTGTGCGTGCCGTGGTTACTCGGTACTCGAGTGTCCTGCTGACTCACTTGTCCTGCTGAAAGAGAAAGTTGATCTGTTTGTTCGTCTCCGTGAGGGATTCGGCCGGGGAGTCGCCCGCGTAGATCTCCTGCATGGCGGGGACCAGCATCGCGTTGATGTCGGCGGCGTGATCGCTGATCGGGAAGGAGAAGGTCGTCCCTTCCTCGATGTGGCGGGTGAAGGGCGTAACGTCGAGCCCCTTCTTGCGGTGGGCGGCTGTGGCCCTCTTCGTTCCGGCGGGCGTGGCGGGGAAGACCGTCGCGTCCTCGCCCACCAGCTTCTGGCACTCGTCCGAGGCCAGGAAGGCGACCCACTTCGCCGCGCCCCGCTTGTTCTTCGCTCCCTTCGGTATGGAGTCGGCGAGACCGCCCAGCATCGAGGCGCGCTTGCCCGTCGGACCCTTCGGCGTCGGCGCTATGCCCAGATCGACGCCCTTGAGACCGGCGAACGTGCTGAGCATCCAGGAGCCGTGCATCGCGAGGGCCGCCTTGCCCGAAGCGAGCTGGGTCTCGGGGTGGTTGGTGTCCGAGTAGTCCTCCAGGGGCGCCATGTAGCCCTTCTCGGCGAGGCCGAAGTACCAGCCGAGGGTCTTGTGCAGCGTCTTCTGGTCGTAGTTGTAGTGCTCACCCCACGGGTTCTTGTCCATGTAGTGCCAGCCGGCCGAGGCCGCGAAGGAACTCCACTGCGTCTGGCCGCTGTTGTCTCCCCCGGCGTCGTTGGTGGCCAGTCCGTAGCGCGCGACGTTGTCCTTGTCGAAACCGGGCTCGTCCCCGCGCTTCCCGTTCGCGTCGACCGTCAGCCGGGCGAGGGTCTTCTCGAAGCTGCCGCCGTCGCGCGGATTCCAGGCCAGGTCGCGCAGTTCGGCGTCGCTGACGCCGGCCGCCCTGGTGATCTTCTTGTTGTAGAAGACGCCGACCGTGTCCCAGTCCTTCGGGGCGCCGTAGCGGTGGCCGTCCCGGCCGATCCAGGGTTTGCCGAGGCCCGGTTCGAAGTCCGAGTCCTCGATGCCGCGGGTCGGGCCCAGCTCGTCCAGCGGACTGAGCGCGCCGAGCCCCTCGTACTGCGGGTACTTCGCGACGTGATTGGTGAAGACGTCCGGCTGGGTGCCGGCGATGAAGCTCGACGTGAGCTTCGTCCAGTACGAGTCCCACCCGATCTGGGTGATGTCGACGCGCAGCCCGGGGTTCTCCTTGTGGAACGCCTTCGCGCACGCCTCGTACGCGGGCTTCTGCGCGGCGTCCCACATCCAGTACGAGACCGTGTGCCCGTCCCCTCCGGAGGAGGCTGCCTGCGGTGCACAGCCCGCGGCGGGAAGGGCCAGTGCAAGGGCCAGCGCCACGAAGGAGGCCGCGCGGGCGCGTGCGGACGTGCGGCGCCGGTCGCCGAGTGATGCGGTGCTCATCCCACTCTCCTTCACTTGATGCCGCTGAAGCCGATGGAGTTCACGATGCGTTTCGCCAGCAGGGCGAAGATCAGCACCATGGGCAGCGCGGCGACGAAGGTGGCCGCCATCAGGCCGGCCCAGTCGGTGCCCGTCTGCGGGGTCTGCGAACGGAAGATGCTGAGCGCGACGGTCAGCACACGCGAACTGCCGCTGTAGGAGACCATCAGCGGCCAGAAGTACTCGTTCCAGGCCGTGATGTAGGTGAGGATGCTCAGCGTCGCGACGGGAGCCGTCGACATCGGCAGGATCAGCCGGAAGAAGACGCGGACCCGCCCGGCCCCGTCGATGAGCGCGGCCTCCTCGACCTCGCGGGATATGCCGAGGAAGAACTGACGCAGGAAGAAGACGGCGAACGGCATCGTCATGAACACCATCGGCGTCGCGATGCCGAACAGGCTGTCCACCAGGCCGGTTTCCTTGATCAGTACGAAGTTCGGCAGCAGCGTGAAGACTGCGGGGATCATCAGTCCCCCCAGCACGAAGCCGAACACCGCGTCCCGCCCGGGCCAGCGCAGCCGGGCGAAGGCGTACGCGGCCATCGCGGAGAAGAACACCTGGAAGAAGGTGACGAGCGTGGCGACCACTACCGAGTTGGCCAGGTAGCGCCAGAAGTCCAGCGAGCCGCCTGATCCTCCCTCGGCGAGCGCCTCCTCGGTGCTCTGCAGCCCGAAGACCCTGAGGAAACCACCGGGGCTGAAGTCGACGGGGAGCGGGGAGGCAGGGGCCTGCGCCAGGGCCGTGTTCGTGGACAGTGCCGTTCTCAGCATCCAGTAGAACGGGAACAGCGTGATCAGGGTGACCACGGCCATCGCCGCCCAGGCCAGCACACGCCCCCACGAGAGCGGACGCCGCTCTCGCTTCCGGCCGGCCGGCTCCCCGCGGGTCGCCGGCTCGCTCCCCGTCCCCGCATGCGTCATCGTTGCCGTCACTTCGGACCTTCCCTTCTCAGCCGAGGTCGGTGCGGCCGGCGCGCATGAGCCGGTACTGGAAGACGGTGATGGCGGTCAGTACGAGCATCAGGGCCACCGATATCGCCGAGGCGTAGCCGAACTGCAGCCGGTCGAACGCGAGGTCGTACACGTACAGCTGCAGCACGTTGGTGGCATTGGCGGGCTTGCCGTCGGTGGTGACCGAGACGGTGTCGAACACCTGGAACGAGCCGATGACCGTGATGATCAGGACGAGCGACAGGATCGGCCGCAGCAGCGGAAGGGTGATGGAACGGAACATGCGCCACTCGCTCGCACCGTCGACGCGGCCCGCCTCATAGACCGTCGGCGGTATGGACTGCAGCCCGGCGAAGATCAACAGTGCCGTGTAGCCCACGTGCCGCCACACGTTGACGAGCGCGATCGTCGGTATCGCCCATGAGGCGTCACCGAAGAAGGCGATCCGCTCGAAGCCGAGCCATTCGATGATCTCGTTGCCGACTCCGAGCTGCGTGTCCAGGATCCACAGCCACACGATGCCGGCGACGACGTTCGAGACCAGATACGGAGCGAGGACGACCCCCCGGAGCACCGTCGAGCTGGTGAGCCTGTGCATCAGCACCGCTATCAGCAGCGCGACGACGGTCTGAACGCCGATGTTGACCACGACGTAGTGCAGGGTCACCCCCAGCGAGTCCCAGAAGACGGGGTCGTTGACGAGGCGGCGGTAGTTGTCGAGGCCCACCCACTTCGCCGGGGAGAGCAGGTCGAAGCTGGTGAGGCTCAGATAGACGCCGCGCAGCGTGGGCCACACCAGAAAGGCCAGGTAGCCGAGCATCGCCGGGGCGATGAAGAGGAGAGCCGTACGGGTTTCACCGGAAGCACGTCCCGGTGCCGGACTCGCAGTCGTCGCTTTCGTCACGGCCACCGGCAGACCTCCCTGTCCGCGTCGCCTTCGGAGAGTCACATCACGATGGATTTACTTCTACGTGGAAGTTATTGTGACTGTCAAGACGCCCTGCACGGGAGATTCCGTGCCGGATCCGAGCACTGATAGTTCTGCACAAAATTTAACCGGGGCTCGCATAGGCTGAGAGTCCCCACGTCCAAGTACCGTCGCGGAGGCTGTGATTGAACGGTTCGAAGAGTCCGGGCAGTTCGGGCGGACCGGCCCCGAGCTGGAGGCCGCTGACTCCCACGGAGCGCGCGGTCGCCATCGAGGTGCTCAAGAACGGCCCGACCTCCCGCAGCGAGATCGCCCGGCAGCTGGGCATGTCGGGCGGCAGCCTGACGCGTCTCGCGAAGCCGCTGATCGACTCCGGTCTGCTGCTGGAGGGGCTCACGCCGGTGACCACGGCGGGGCAGGGCCGCCCGGGGCGTCCCCTGGACATCGTCACCGAGCCCTGGCACTTCGTGGGTCTGAAGATCACGAGCGACAGGGTCTACGGGGTGGTCACCACTCTGAAGAGCACCGTCGTCAGGCAGGAGGACCGCAAGCTGGACTCGTCCGAGCCCGATGCCGTCGCCGACCTCGCTCACTCGATCGTGCGATCGTTCGCCGAGGACTTCCCGCATCTCGCGGGCATCGGCGTCGGCCTCGGAGCCCTGGTCCGGGGACGGGCCGTGGCCGTCGACGACCCGTATCTGGGCTGGCGTGAGGTTCCCTTCGCCGACCTGCTGGAGGAGCGGACCGGGCTGCCGGTTGTGGTCGAGAACGACGTCGCGGCGCTGGTCGAGGCGGAGACATGGTTCGGCGCAGGACGCGGCTTCGACCGCTTCGCGCTCCTGACCATCGGCGCGGGCATCGGATACACGCTCGTCATCAACGGGGAGGCCGTCCGGCCCTCCGACAACTACCACCGCACGACGGAGCGCTGGATCCTCGACCCGTACGGCCCGCTGACCCCCCACGGTGAACGCGGCACCGCCGCCTCGCTGCTCACCGTCCAGAGCATCGAGTACCAGGTCCGCGCCGCGACCGGCCGCTCCGTCGGCTACGAGGAGATCCTGCGGCTCGCCCGCGACAAGGACCCGGCGGCCTCTCGCGTCATCGGCGAGGCCGCCCGCGCCCTGGGCATCCTGATCTCGCACATCGCGAACTTCGCGCTGCCGGAGAAGATCCTGCTCGCAGGCGAGGGAGTGGGCCTGATGGACGTGGCCGGGGACGCGGTCTTCGACGCCATCGAAGCCCACACGAATCCGCACGCCGACCCCGTGAACCTGGAGACCAAGGTCTCCGACTTCCACGACTGGGCACGCGGCGCCGCGGTGCTCGCGATCCAGGTGCTCGTGCTCGGCGAAGAGACCCGCGAATGACCGGAGGGGGCGCACCACCACCGGTGGTCGGTGGTGGTGCGCCCCCTCCGGTCAGGCCCCGGCCGTCACGCCGCGCGCCACTCGCGGGTGCGCAGCAGCAGCCCCGAGTCGCCGCCGGGCGTCGTGCGGACCGCGAGGACCTGGTTGATGCCGATCCGGTTGTGCTCGAAGGCGAGCGCCGAAGCGGCCATGTACAGCCGCCACACCCGTGCACGTCCGTACGAGCTGAGACGTGCAGCCTCGCTGAAGGCCGCCTCCAGGTTGGCGACCCAGGCGCGCAGCGTCAGCGCGTAGTGCTCGCGCAGCGATTCGAGGTCGCGCACCTCGAACCCCGCCTCCTCCAGCACGGAGACCGTCTGCCCGACGGGAGCGAGCTCCCCGTCCGGGAAGACGTACGCGTCGATGAACTCGTCGACCTCGTAGGCGGATTCGTCGCTCACGGGGCGGCGCCCGATCTGGTGGTTGAGCAGGCGCCCGCCCGGCCGCAGCAGCTCGTACAGGTCGCCGGCGTATTCGCGGTAGCGCTCCCGGCCGACGTGTTCCGCCATGCCGATCGAGGAGATCGCGTCGTAAGGCCCGTCGCGCACCTCGCGGTAGTCCTGCACACGGATCTCGACACGGTCGGTCAGCCCCTCCTCCGCCACGCGCTTGCGGGCGTAGGTGGCCTGCTCCTGCGAGAGCGTGATGCCGACGGCACGCACTCCGTACTCGCGCGCCGCGTGCAGCACCAGTGAGCCCCATCCGCATCCGACGTCCAGCAGCCGCTGCCCCTCACGCAGCGCCAGCTTGCGGCAGACCAGGTCGAGTTTGGCGCGCTGGGCGTCCTCGAGCATGAAGGTCTTCCCGGCCGCCGCCGGCTCCCAGTAGGCGCACGAGTAGACCATGCTCGGGCCGAGGACGAGCCGGTAGAAGTCGTTGCCCACGTCGTAGTGGTGGCTGATGGCCTGGCGGTCCCGGCTGCGGGTGTGCCGGACGCCCAGCCGCCTGCGCCGCTCCTCCGCGGGCGGCGACGGCGGCGGCAACGTGCCTCCGAGCACGAGCAGTTCTCGGACGGCGGCACGTACGTCCGGGTCGCGTACGCGGTCGAGTGCGGCGCGCAGCCGACCCGGTGAGGACTCCCGCCCGCTCTCGTTCTTCTCCCACATCAGGCCCGCCAGCCGGTCGAGCAGCCCGTACAGCTCACCGTCCCCGTCGGTGTCGAGCTCCCCTGCCACCCAGGCGCGGGCCAGGCCCAGTTCGCCCGGCCGCCACAGGACGCGGCGCAGCGCGCGCCGGTGCCGTACGCGGAGCACGGGAGCGCCGGCCGGTCCGGCTTCGCTGCCGTCCCAGGCGCGGATGCGGACGGGAAGAGGCGCGCCGAGGAGCCGTTCGGTGAGGGCGCAGAGTCGTGACGCGACATCGGTCATTGCACACACCTCCATACGGAAGGGGTGGAACCCCGTATATGCAACACGATTGTCGTGCGAACCATGCCGACTCACACACCGGTTTGTCGCCGCGTCACCTCGCGGGGAGGGTGCGGGGTCCGTGCGGGAACTGCGAAGGGGGCGCCCGCCCCACGGATGGCGGACGCCCCCTTCACGGAGGTCTTCGGTGTCCTTCGCGGATCACCTCACGGGCAGGCTCAGGAGGCCTTGGCCTCTTCCCGGTGGTTCACGGCACGGCTCTCCTTGACCCGGGTCTTGCGCTCGGCCGCGGCCTCCTCCGTCGCGGCGGCGGTCACGGGCGAGGCGGCCTCGTAGAACTCCTCGCGGGGGTGTTCCATCGCGCCGAGGGAGACGACCTCACGCTTGAGGAACATCGCGAGCGTCCAGTCCGCGAAGACGCGGATCTTGCGGTTCCAGGTGGGGACGGCGAGGCCGTGGTACGTGCGGTGCATGTACCAGGCCAGGCGCCCCTTGAGCTTGATCCGGGTCTTGCCGACGACGATCATCGCGACGCCCTTGTGCAGCCCGAGTCCGGCGACGGCGCCCTTGTTGCCGTGCTTGTAGGCGCGCCGCGGGAAGCCGCGGAGCGCCGAGATGATGTTGTCGCCCAGCACCTTCGCCTGCCGCAGAGCGTGCTGCGCGTTCGGCGGGCAGTAGGCGCCGTCCTTGCCCGCGGCCAGGTCCGGCACCTGGGCGTTGTCGCCGGCGGCCCAGATGTGGCCGGAGCCGCGGACCTGCATGGTCGCGTCGACGTCCACGTGCCCCTTGGGGCCCAGCGGCAGACCGAAGCGGGCCAGCGCCGGGTTGGGCTTGACGCCCGCCGTCCACACGATGGTGCTGGAGTCGACCTCGAGGCCGTTGCTGAGTTCGACGTGACCGCCGACGCAGGACTTCATCGAGGTGCCCAGGTAGCACTCGACACCGCGGCTCTTGAGGTGCTCGAGTCCCCACTCGCCCAGCTTCGGACCGACCTCCGGCAGGATGCCGGGGGCGACGTCGACGAGGATGAAGCGCATGTCCTCGCGCCGGACGTTCGGGTAGTACTTCGCCGCGTCGCGGGCCATGTCCTCGACCTCACCGACCGTCTCCGCGCCCGCGAAGCCGCCGCCGACGAAGACGAAGGTCAGCGCGCGGCGCCGAACGTCCTCGTCGTTGGTGGAGTCGGCCTTGTCCAGCTGCTCCAGCACGTGGTTGCGCAGCCCGATGGCCTCCTCGACGCCCTTCATGCCGATGCCGTTCTCGGCAAGTCCGGGGATCGGGAAGGTCCGTGAGACCGCACCCATGGCGATGACGAGGTAGTCGAAGGGCAGGTCGTACGCCTCTCCGACGAGCGGCGCGATCGTTGCGACCTTGCTCTCCTGGTCGATCGTCGTCACACGGCCGGTGAGAACCTCGGCCTTGGGCAGCACACGCCGCAGCGGAACCACGACGTGGCGCGGCGAGATGCTGCCGGCAGCGGCTTCCGGGAGGAACGGCTGGTACGTCATGTACGAACGCGGGTCGACGACGGTGACTGTCGCCTCGCCGTAGCGCATCTTCTTCAGGATGCGCCGTGCGGCGTACAAGCCGACGTACCCGCCACCCACAACGAGGATTCGAGGACGCTCCGTGGTGCTCATGCCATCGAGTATCCACCCGCCCCGGGGGGTGACCTCGTGAGGGGCTTCACAAGCATGGTCGCACCCCCTGCTACACTTCGCGGCCACCTGCCGGAGCCCCTCCGGCATCCGATCCTCCGGCCGGGGCCGTGAAGCGGTCATCCCCGCCGTGAGCTGCGCTTATCGTCCGCGCCCCGAGAGCAGTCCCGAAGCGGCACTCCAGCCTTCATGTGGCTGGAATGCGGCGTTCACAGCAACGCGCCCGCCCCGGAGCTCTCTGCCGGGCCCCTACGGGTGTGATGTGCGTCCGACGAGGCGGTTTTCCACGTGAATTATTTCACGAGACTGCTCCCGACGGCCTTCCGAGAGGTCCCGGGGCACCCTTTCAAAGGAGTCCGGCATCGCTCAAGTGAGGGCCGGCGCGGGGCTGTGGAGCCTCAACTGACGCTCCACGCAATGCCGTCGAGGATGTCGTGCTCGCTGACGACGACCTCCGCCGCCCCCGTACGTTCCATGATCACAAGCAGTATGAGGGCACCGGCCGCGATCACGTCCACGCGCCCGGGATGCATGACCGGGATCGCCGCCCGCTCCTCGTGCGTCGAGGCCAGCAGGCGCTCCACGATCTCCGCGATCTGCTCCCGCGGGACGCGGGAGTGGTGGATGGCGGCGGAATCGTAGGCGTCCAGACCCAGCGCGATGCCCGCGACCGTCGTGACGGTGCCCGCGAGGCCGACGAGGGTGCGGGCGTGCGCCAGCGGCACGCTCCGCTCCACCTCGTCCAGGGCCGCCGACACATCGGCCCGCATCGCCGCGCGCAGGCCGGCGGTGACGGGGCCGGAGATGCCGTGGCGCTCGGTGAGCCGCACACAGCCGATGTCGACGGACCTGGCGGCCCGCACCGAGTCGTCGCCGACGACGAACTCCGTGGAGCCTCCGCCGATGTCCACGACGAGATACGGCTTGTCCAGGTCCGGGCGCCCGGCCAGCTCCCTGGTGGCGCCGGTGAAGGAGAGCTGTGCCTCCTCGTCGCCGGTGATCACCTCCGGCTCCGCCCCGAGGATGTCCACGACGCCCCGCACGAACTCGTCCCGGTTCTCCGCATCGCGCGACGCGGAGGTGGCGACGAAACGCACGTGCCGGGCGCCGTGCTCCTCGATGGCCCGCGCGTAGTCGCGGCAGGCGGCGAACGTGCGCTCCAGCGCCTCCGGCGCGAGACGCCCCGTACGGTCGACGCCCTGACCGAGGCGGACGATCTCCATCCGCCGCTCGAGATCCTTCAGTTCGCCCTGTGCGGGGTCGGTGTCCGCGACCAGCAGCCGGATCGAGTTGGTACCGCAGTCCACGGCGGCGACACGGGGCATGCGCTCTCCTCAGCTCCTCACACGACGGGTCGCCCCCAGCGTATGCGTGTCCCGGCGGGCGCCCGCCGGAACCGCCGCCCGCGACCGCACCCGGGCGGTCCGCGCCGGGCGGATGCGTACCGGGCGGATGCGCACCGGGCGGATGCGCACCGGCAGGCCGGCGTCCGGGCCGGTGCTTGCGGGACGGTGCTTGCGGGACGGTGCTTGCGGGACGGTCAGCCGCGCGCGGCGTCGCCCTGCCGCCCGGCGTCCTCGTACGGGTCGTCGTCCGTACCCTCGTTCACTTCGTGCTCCCCGTCACCGGGGACCGGGACGCAGGGGCCCTTGGCCCACCACTCCGGCAGCATCGCCAGCGCCTCGTCGCCGAGGGGGTTGACTCCCGGACCGGCGACGAGGGAGTGGGCGACGAGCACGTGCAGGCACTTCACGCGGTCCGGCATCCCTCCGGCGCTGGGGAAGCCGGGGAGCACGTCGATGGCGTCGCGACGGGCGAGATAGTCCTCGTGGGCCGCGCGGTAGGCCGCGGCCAGTTCCTCGTCCTCCCCCAGGCGTGCCGTCATCTCGCGCATGACGCCCTCGGCCTCCAGCGTGCCGATGGCGGAGGCGGCCCGCGGGCACGTCAGGTAGTACGTGGTGGGGAAAGGCGTACCGTCCTCCAGCCGCGGTGCCGTCTCCACGACGTCGGGCAGGCCGCACGGGCAGCGGTGCGCGATCGCGCGCAGACCGCGGGGCGGACGGCCCAACTGCGCCTTGAACGCCGCCACATCGGCGTCCGTGGGCGGCGTGGGCTCGGTCTGCGGCGGAGGTTCTTCCATCGGTGCGGGACTCTCTCGGGTGACGTTACGGATGGTCTTCGGGGCGGCGTTCACGCCGGAGGCGCCGAACGGCCGGCGGGCGAAGGGAAGTTCGGCGGAGCTCAGCTGCCCCCGCCGGACAGACCGTTTACCCCGGCGGTCCCCCCGGCGGTCTCCCCGCCGCGCTCCGCCCTGTCGGCCTTGTCCACGCCGTCCCACAGGTTCTGGTACCAGGCGCGGTCGGAACCGCGGCCGGATGGCCGGTGCGCGGCGCCGGTACCGTCCGGCAAGGTGAAACCCGTCTCGCCGGGACGGACGAAGTGCAGGTGCCTGCGGGCCTGTTGCTCGACGTACGCGGGGTCCCGCCAGCGCGCACGCTCCTCGCGCAGGCGCTTGACCTGCTTGCGGGCGTGCTCCGCCTGGCGCTGCTGCTCGGCGATCTCGGTGCGCTGCGAGACGTACTGGCGCATGGGGTAGGCCAGGGCGACCACCAGCGAGCAGACCACCAGGGCGAGCACCGCGGCTCTGCCCGTGAGACGGCTGCGGCGCGGAGCACGCACGGTCCGGCCGCGGGCGCGGTAGACGCGCTCGGCGGCCCGGGTGCCGAGCGCCCTGAGTCTGGTCGCGGTGGAGAAGCGATCCGCGGGCACGTTCCTCCCCTGTCCCCTTCTCAGCTGTCCGTGCGCCGCCACGTCCCGGCTCACGCCCGCACACCGTGCGTGCGCGTGCTGCTTCCGGCGGCCGGGCGGCCCCCGCCACCGTACGGGAACGGCAGCGGGGACGGGCGCAGCGACGGCCGGTCGGGCACCGCGACATGGGCGCTGCCGGCTGCGGAGCTTCGGGTCAGCCCTTGTAGCGGGGGAAGGCGCTGCGTCCGGCGTACACGGCCGCATCGTCGAGGATCTCCTCGATGCGCAGCAGCTGGTTGTACTTCGCGACGCGCTCGGAGCGGGCGGGCGCACCCGTCTTGATCTGGCCGCAGTTGGTGGCCACTGCCAGGTCGGCGATGGTGACGTCCTCGGTCTCGCCGGAGCGGTGGGACATCATGCACTTGAAGCCGTTGCGCTGGGCGAGCTCCACCGCGTCCAGGGTCTCGGTGAGCGAACCGATCTGGTTGACCTTCACCAGCAGGGCGTTCGCGGCGCCGTCCTCGATGCCGCGGGAGAGCCGCTCGGGGTTGGTGACGAACAGGTCGTCGCCGACGAGCTGCACCTTGGTGCCGAGCTTCTCGGTGATGGTCTGCCAGCCGGCCCAGTCGTCCTCGTACAGCGGGTCCTCGATGGAGACGAGCGGGTAGGCGTCCACGAGTTCCGCGTAGTAGTCCGTCATCTCGGCGGCGGTGCGGTCCTTGCCCTCGAAGGAGTAGACACCGTCCTTGTAGAACTCGGACGCGGCGACGTCGAGCGCGAGCGCGATGTCCTGTCCGATGGTGTAGCCGGCCTTCTGCACGGCCTCGACGATCAGGTCGAGCGCCTCGCGGTTGGAGCCAAGGTTGGGGGCGAAGCCGCCCTCGTCGCCCAGGCCGGTGGCCAGGCCCCGCTCCTTCAGCACGCCCTTGAGCGCGTGGTACGTCTCGGCACCCCAGCGCAGCGCCTCGGAGAAGGACTCCGCGCCGATGGGCGCGATCATGAACTCCTGGATGTCCACGTTGGAGTCGGCGTGGGAGCCGCCGTTGAGGATGTTCATCATCGGCACGGGCAGCATGTGTGCGTTCGGACCGCCGAGGTAGCGGAAGAGCGGCAGGTCGGACGCCTCGGAGGCGGCGTGCGCGACGGCGAGCGAGACACCGAGGATGGCGTTGGCGCCGAGCGAGGACTTGTCCGCCGTGGCGTCCAGGTCGAACATCGCCTGGTCGATGAGGCGCTGCTCGGTCGCGTCGTAGCCCACCAGCTCCGGGCCGATCTGCTCGATGACCGCGAGCACGGCCTTCTCCACGCCCTTGCCGCCGTAGCGGCCCGTGTCACCGTCGCGCAGCTCCAGTGCCTCGAAGGCTCCGGTCGAGGCGCCCGACGGAACGGCAGCACGACCGGTGCTGCCGTCGTCGAGGCCGACCTCTACCTCGACCGTGGGGTTGCCTCGCGAGTCGAGGATCTCGCGGGCTACGACGACGTCGATGGACGGCACGAGGATCTCCTTCGTGAAGTGTCTGGCTTACTGCCCAGAGCCTAACGGGCATGGGGTGGTGCCCAAGTCGGCCCGTCGTGTCGGGCTGGGGAACAGCCGGTGACAGGGAGCGAGGGAGCCCTGCTCAGGGGTGCTCCGGCGCTCCCCGTAATTTGTTTGGCCGGGGAAGAAAAGGCGGGCGGGCGGCCCCGCGGGACCGTCCGCCCGCAGAGGAGCGAGACCGGGACGACCCGGGGAGGCCCGAGTCCTCGGCCCCGGACCGGGACCGACTTGGCGGGAAGCGGGGGTCCTCGCGCCCTTCGGTTCAGTCGGCCATGTCAGAGGCGCAGCTCCTGGCCGGGCAGGATGAGGCCGGGGTCGGAGCCGACGACGTCGCGGTTGCGTTCGTACAGCGCGCGCCAACCGCCGTCCACGTCCTGCTCGTCCGCGATGGTGTAGAGCGAATCGCCCGGGGAGACGCGGTATTCGCCGTCCGTGCCGTCCTTGCCGCCTGCGTCGCTCTCGCCGGCACCGCCGGCACCTCCGTCGCGCTCTTCGCTCCCGTCACGGGAGGGACGCTCGTCCGCGTCGCCGCCCGCGCCCGAACCGGCGGAACCGCCCGGCTCGTACGAGGAGCCGCCCCCGGAACCGGACGAGAGGGAGTCTTCGGACGGGTCACCGGACTCGGACGGGCCGGCCGAGCCGGAGGGTTCGGACGGCTCGACGGACGCGTCCGGGGCCGCGTCCGGGTCAGGTGCGGCGCCCCAGTCCTCCGGTGCCTCGGTCGACGGGACGGTGGGGTACGGGCGTTCGGCGACGGGCCCGTCCACGACATCGCCGGAACCGTCCGGGTCGACGTCGGGCGAGTCCGGCGAATCCTGGGACAGCCCGGCGCTCTTGGCGCAGTCGCCGAAGATGTCCGCGCCCTCCTCGTCGAGGACGCTCTCCGCCACGGTGATCTGCTGGTCACGGCTCGCCAGGTCGGGCCGCTCGGCGTACTCGGTGCCGCCGTGCTCCTCCCAGGTCTCCTGGTCCAACTGGAGCCCGCCGTAGTAGCCGTTGTCCTCGTCGGCGCTCCACAGCCCGCCGCTCTCGCACTCGGCGACGGCGTCCCAGGTGGAGTTGTCCGCCGCGCTCGCCGATGTCGCGCCGAGAAGGGGCAGGGCGAGGCCGGCGCCCGTGACCCCTGCCGCGACCACGAAGTTGGGGGCCTGGCGCGGGCGGCGGTGGCGTCCGTTACCGGACAACAAGGGCGGCATACGGGGTGACCTCTCGTGGGGCACGGACCTGGCGGGTGGTGAAGCCGGGGTGGTGCGGGGTGATGCGGGGCGTGGTGCGCCTTTGCTTGCCGCGGGCCGCGCAATGCCGGATCGCACAGTGGCAGTTTCTTGCGGCCGCGGCCCGAAGGTAGCTTCCCGGCGTTCATCATCACAAGGTGGTGTCGCGTACATCACGTGAAAGTCACACCCGTGATGTCCCGTCACTCCTGTCGCACATCGTCACCCGTCGCCCGGCTCGGGCGTGAACTCGACGGGGAGGGTGCGCAGTCCGCGCATGATGAGGCCACCGCGCCACCGCAGCTCGGACGGCGGAACGGCAAGCCTCACATCCGGCAGCCGCCGCAGCAGCGCGCTCAGCGCGAGACGCCCCTCCAGCCGCGCCAGCGGCGCCCCGAGGCAGTAGTGGATGCCGTGCCCGTACCCCAAGTGCTGGTTGTCGCGCCGCTCCAGGTCGAGTACGTCCGGATCGGCGAACTTCGCCGGGTCGCGGTCGGCTGCCGCGAGCACGACGAGCACCGGCTCTCCCTCGGCGATCCGGACACCCCCGATCTCGAGCGCCTCGGTCGCGAAGCGCCAGGTCGCCATCTCCACGGGTCCGTCGTAGCGCAGCAGTTCCTCGACCGCCGTGGCCAGCAGCCGCTCGTCGCCGTCGGCCACGGCGCCGCGCAGCAGAGAGCGCTGCCGTGGATGGCCGAGCAGCGCGAACGTGCCGTTGCCGATGAGATTGACCGTCGTCTCGAAGCCGGCGAAGAGCAGGATGAAGGCCATCGCGGCGGCCTCGTTCTCGCTGAGGTGCTCACCGTGGTCGCTTGCGCGGATGAGCCCCGAGATCAGGTCGTCGCCCGGCATCTCCCGTTTGCGGTGGATGAGTTCGGCGAGGTAGTTGCGCATCTTCTTCACTGCGCGGCCCACGCCGCCGCGCGGCGGGCCCGGCTCGCCGGGCTTGTGGTGGCGCAGCATCATGCCCGCCCAGTCGCGGAAGTCGTCCTGGTCCTCCGCCGGTACGCCGAGCATGTCGCAGATGGCGTAGATGGGCAGGGGGAAGGCGAACTCGTGGATGAGGTCCGCCTCGCCGCGGGCCGCGAAGCCGTCGATGAGCCGGTCCGTCAACTCCCGCACGCGCGGCTCGAACTCGGAGACGCGGGCGGGCGTGAACGCCTTCGACACCAGCCGACGCAGCCGGGTGTGGTCCGGCGGATCGATGTTGAGCAGGTGCGTCATCAGGTTGGCGCTTCGTTCGCCGGGAATGCCCACCTTGCCCTTGCCGTGGGCGGAACGTTCGTGATGGTGCACGGGGTTCTTGCTCAGCCGCTGGTCGGCCAGGGCCTGCCGGGCGTCGGCGTAGCGGGTGACCAGCCATGCCTCGACGCCGCTGGGCAGTTCGGTCCTGCGTACGGGCGCGTGTTCGCGCAGCCACGCGTAGGCCGGGTACGGGTCGGCGGCGAACTCCCAGTCGAAGAGCGGGGGCATGGGCGGCGCCGGGGAGTCGGTCTCGTCTTGCACGCGTCGACGCTAACGGGTGCCCTCCGGCTCGCGGCGCGGGGCTGGGAAGACCCGTCGCCGGGCACGGGCCGTGCCGCCATGATGCCGGGTGCGCCGTCCCGCCATGGGAACGGGTACGGGCCGTTCCGCCCTGGCGCCGGGTACGGGCAGTTCCGCCCTGGTGCCGGGTGGGCGGGACCTGTGCGTCAGGTGTGCCCGGGGCCGCCGCTGCCGAACGAGCCGCTGCTTCCCGGGTCCCACTTCTGCGGCGGCCTCTCGTGCTCGCCGGGATGGCTGTCGGCGTCGTAGTCCTTCAGGTCGTAGGGCAGCCGCCGCTCGCCGTCGTGCGGAACCTCGTCCGGGACCCGGTGCCTCGTCTCGTACTCCAGGGGTTCCTCGGGGCCCTGCTCCCCCGGGCTGGAGGGGCGCTGGTCGCCCCGGGCCCGGATGCGGATGCCGTAGGCGACGGCGGCGATCAGGCCGAAGACGATCAGGAGCCCCAGGGCGAGCGGGCCGATGCCGACGAGCAGGTCGCGCTCGGCGGCGAGGACCGACAGCGGCTGGATTGCGGCGTGCAGCACTGCGTACATGGAGGGCGAGTACCCCTGCCACGGCCGCTATGCCGGTGCGTCGCTCCGATGTGCCGGTGCGTCCCTCGGAGCCCGGCGCCCGTCCCGCGCGCACCGGGCCCGGGCACGGAACGTGAGACAGCTCTCACCCTGTGCCCGGCTTGCCGCACGGTAGGGGCCTCCCGTTGGGCGCCCGTCCTCACCGGGCGCCGGCCTCTCACTCGTCAGTCGGTGCCGGTGCTCGCGTCCTGCGCGTCCAGGCCCTCCCCGTGCCCGTCCGGGCTCGCGTCCTCCGCGTCCAGGCCCTCCCCGTGCCCGTCCGGGCTCGCGTCCTGCGCGTCCAGGCCCTCCGCCGCGCGGATCCCGTCACGGTACGTACGGGCCGCGACCCGCAGCGCCGTCTCCGGATCGACCCCCTCCGCCTCAGCGCGGACGGCCAGCGCCAGCAGCTCGTAGCCGATGCCGCCGGCCCCGGGGGCCGTGACGGCGGGCACGTCCAGCCCCGCGAGCCGCACCCGCTGCGCCAGCTTCGCCGCCAGCGCCAGCGCGGGCTGTCCCAGGGGAATCCCCTCCGTGACCGAGTCCCGGCGCTTCTCGGCGGCCTTCGTGCGGAGCCAGTGCTCCCGGACGTCCTCCGCCGTCGCGGCCTGCTCCTCCCCGAACACGTGGGGGTGGCGGTGGATCAGCTTCTCCACGATTCCGGCGGCGACGTCGTCGATGGAGAAGGGCTCCTGCGGGTCCTCCTGTGCGATGCGGGCGTGGAAGACGACCTGGAGCAGCACGTCCCCCAGCTCCTCGCACAGGGCGCCGCGGTCGCCCTCCTCGATGGCTTCGACGAGCTCGTACATCTCCTCGATGCCGTACTTGACCAGTCCCTCGTGCGTCCGGGCCCCGCTCCACGGGCAGGCCGCGCGGATGCTGTCCATGACCTGGACGAGGTCCAGGAGCCGGGCGCCGGGCAGGTCGTACGACCCGGGCAGCAGCTCCAGCTCGGGCATCGTCGCGCGTCCCGAACCGGCCAGCGCCGCCAGTCCGTCCGTCAGCTGCGGCTCGCCCTCGGCGGCGGCGATCACGACGGTCGTGCGGCCCTCGGCGGACGACTCGACCAGTTCGCGGGCGCCGGGCAGGGCCCCGGTGGCGACGTGGATCCCGGCCTCCCGCACGTACGGCAGCTGCGGGTGCCCCGGGTCCTGGCACAGGACCCGGTCGGCGGTGCGCAGCGCCTCCCAGGCGGGCCAGGACAGCAGTCCGGGTGCCACTCGGTGGCTGGTGGTGAGGAGGACGATGCGGCCGGCAGGGGAACCGGCGGATGCGGAGGCGTTCACGCGTCGAACGTAACGCAGCGACCGGAGAGCCCCGCTCCCGGCCGCCGCCCCGCCCGAGCCGCCCCGGCGCCGGGGCGGCTCGTCACATCTGCGGCTGCTGCTGTTGCTGCTGCCGGTCCTGCTGCCTGCCGGTCAGGTCCCGAAGCCACGGCTCCGTCCGGTTGCCGAGCGTGGCGGCCTGCACGTCCCACTTGCCGTAGCGGGGGTTGACGCTGATGTGGAGCTTCTCGGAGGTCTTGGAGAACTTCTTCCGCAGCGCCTCGTTGCCCTGCGGCGTACGCGGATCGATGCCGCCGGCCTTCGCGATCTTGTCCACGGAGACCTGGATGCGCATCCAGTCGTCGATCTGTGAGGGAGCGACGGCCTGCTGCTGGAGCAGCGCGTCCTTCAGCCTCTTCTCCCCGCCGGCCTGCTTGCGCAACTGGGCCTGGTACTCGCCCACTTCGCGGCGCGTCACGGACACTCCGGCGTCCTTCGCGGCCCGTTCGACGATGCGCTCGCGGATCATGCTGTCGAGCGCCGCCCGCGTCAGCTGGCCACTGCCCTTGATCATTTCCGCGCCCTGGGGAGCCGCGCGCTGCGCGTTCCGCACCGTCTCCACCTTCGCCTGGAGCTGCGCCATGCTGATGCGTTCACCGCCCGCCACGGCAGCGGCGCCGGGGTGCGCGTCGTCGCCGCACCCGGTGAGCAGCGGCGCTGCGACGAGCAGCGCGGCGGCACCGGAGACGGTGAGCGCGGACCTGCGGCGACGGCTTCCTTCAGTGCTGCTGTGCATCGAGTCTCCCGGACGGCGGCTAGGGGCGTGCGACGGTGGTGCACGACCTCGGCGTTGATCGATGTTAAGTAGTGGAAGTGGTGGAGACCACCGCTTCGGCTTTCATCCGGACAACGATTCGGGCGACGAGACGTGCCGCGGCCGGCGCCGCCGGCCTCCTCAACCGCCGCACTGCCTCAGCATCGTCCGCTTGTCCGGCGCGGTGACGGGCAGCTCGTACTCGATGGCGACCTGGGCGAAGCGCACCGAGTAGGCGCAGCGGATGCGCTTGTCGGGAGGCAGCCAGGACGCCGGTCCCGAGTCGCCTTTGGCGCTGTTGGACGAGCCGTCCACCGGGAGGAGATTCAGCGGATCGTTGGCTATGCGCTCCCGTTCGTCCTCGCTCCAGCGGGAGGCCCCCATCTGCCAGTCGTAGGAGAGCGGCATGACGTGGTCGATCTGGACCTCCATGGCCCGCTGCTTGCGCCACTCGACGGTCCTGCCGGTGTACGGGTCGTGCAGGGTCATGGAGACGACGACGCAGTCCGAGCCCTCCTCGCGCACCAGCTTCAGCCCGTCCCTGGCCAGGACGTCGTTCCTGGTGTCACAGCCGTTGCGCCCCAGCGGGACGCCGTCGACGGTGTCCTTCCAGGCGTAGCCGAACGCCTCGCGCTCGTAACCGGTCCTGGGGCCGCGGCCCTTGGTGTGGAGGGTCTCGATCAGGGCACGTGCGCGTTTGCGTTCGGCGTCCGAAGTGACCGGTGCCAGGCCGCGCTTGCTGCCGTCCGGATTGGCGAACGGGCTGACGGCGCCGGAACCGGAGCCGGAGCCGGAACCGGCGCCGTCCGAGGGGCCGGGCCCGCCGTCGGTGGGCGTGGACGATTCACGTGCCGTGGGGCCGGCGGACTTCCCCGGGCTTGAGCCGCCGTCCGGACCGGGAACCTGGCAGCCGGCTGTCAGGAGGCCGACGGCGAGCGGCAGCGCGGTCAGCAGGGTGGTGCGCGTGGTCGGGCGGCGTGGCACGGCGAGACTCCCGTCGGGACCGGTCGGCTGCCGGCGGGACGGCCGGCCGCGCTGCGTTCGACTTTATGTTCCCCGTCCGTGCGCGCCAACAGCATGCCCGCTGTGAGACCGTCGCCGGCCCCAGCCGCCCCGGGCCCCAACCGCGCCCGCACCACTGCGACTTCCCGTGGCCTCCTGTTCACCCGCGGCTCACACCGGGTCCACGCCGCCGCGGAGCGGCCGCCGTAGCGTCACGCCGGAGGGGCTGCACGATCACCGGCGATGAAGCGGGAGGGGGACCTCGTCGATACGGGGAGAGGCACACACCGGAGCACGAAGCGGCAGACGGCCGCTTCAGCCGGCAGCGCCCGGACTCCGCCGCCCGCACGCAAGGTTCGCGACCCGCACTGGGACAACGTCAGATTCCTCTCGGGCACGCTCGTCCTCACCGGGCATCTGATCGAACCGATCGCACACCTCGACGGGCTGCGGTGGCTCTACGTCACCAGCTGGGCGATGCGTGTACCCGTGTTCGTCATCGTGGCCGGCTACTTCAGCAGTGCCGGGCCCCTCGGGCGGCGGGAGCTGCGGCAGCTGACCGAATCGGTGCTCGCCCCGTACCTGCTCATCTCTTTGCTGCACACGGCACAGATCCGGCTGCTGTACGGGAACTGGAAGTTCTTCACCTCCGAACCCGCATGGGGGCTGTGGTTCCTGCTGTCACTGTTCGTGTGGCGGATGCTGCTGCCGTACCTGGCGGTGCTGCGGTACCCGCTGTCGGCCGCCATGGCCGCGGCGCTCGCGGTCGGCCACCTCGACGGCTTCACTCACACCTTCTCCGCCTCCCGCACGGTTGCCTTCCTCCCCTTCTTCCTCCTCGGCCGGCAGTTGCGCCAGGGCCTGGCGGACCAGCTCCTGCACACGGCCCGCAGCCGGGAGGCGGCAGCCGGGGTGCTCGCGGTGACGGCGACGGCGTGCTGGTTCCTGCGGCACGACATCGACGTGGGCTGGCTCGCCATGAACGCGCCGTACGGGGAGACGGTGTCGTTCGCCCCGGCATGGGCGTGGGGTCTGCGCGGCACGGTGCTGCTGTGCGGAATGCTGATCGCGCTGAGCTTCATCCGGCTCGTGCCGAAACGGCGGCTGCCCGTGGTGACGTACCTGGGCGCGGGCGGTCTCTACATATATCTGCTCCACCCGCTGGTCCTGAGAGTCTTCTTCCGCTTCGGCGGCCTGGGGTGGGTGGGCCCGTGGCCGGAGCAGACCGCCCTCCTCGTCCTGGGCGGTGCCCTCGCCGCCGCGCTGGCCTCACCGTGGGTACGGCGGGTGACGAAGCCGGTGGTGCAGCCGCGCCTGCGATGGCTGTACGCGCCGGAGCCGTCCCGCGAAGCACCGGGCACCCCGGCCCCCTCCGCGGCGCGGCACGGGTCAACGCCGCACTGGCCGGCACCGCCGCAACGGCCCGGCGGCGGGCAGCCGTTGGAGACGCAGGCCGCGTGCGCCGACGACGAACGGGCCCGCACACGGTGACGTAGCGGCGTCAAGGCCGAACAACTCAGCCGGAGCGGAACCGGTCGGCCACGTTGAGGATGTTGCACTCCGGAATCGAACTCCCGGCGAGCACCCCGAGGAGAACGCCCCTGTCAACCCCCAGCTGTCCCACACCGGTTCAGGAGCCTGCCGGAGGACTCGGGCGGGGGCCCGCCGGACGCTGATTCAGGGGGCTGCCGGATGTCGGCGCCGCGGCCCGTTCCATAGCGTCCCTGCCATGCCCATCACACGCACCCGACGTCCAGCGGTCCTCGCCTCCGCCGTTCTTGCGCTCGCCCTGCCTCTGCCCGCCGTCACCTCCGCGGACGCCGTCGCTGCCGGACGGTTCGTCGGTGCCGCCTCGGCGGCAGAGACGAGCACCCCCGCGGCGCCCGAGAGCGCGACAGCACGCCAACCGCCCGTCCGTGCAGCGCAGTCCGGGCTGGAGCTGCCACCCCCTTCGGGACCGTACGGCGTGGGCCGGGACGTCCTGCATCTCGTCGACGGCTCCCGCCCCGACCCGTGGCTGCCCGAGACCGGTGCGCGGGAACTGATGGTGTCGATGTACTACCCCACGCGTCACCCGACGCTGCACCTGGCGCGGCACGGCACGGACCGACACAGAGCCCCGTACATGACGGAGCCGGAGGCGAAGGCGCTGCTGGAGGGCCAGAAGCTCGCGGACAAGGTGCCGGCGGAGACGCTGACGTCGGTGCGCACCAACGCCCGTCCAGGCGCGCGGCCCGCGCCCGGACGGCATCCGCTCGTCGTCCTCTCCCCCGGCTTCACCCTCCAGCGGGGCACGCTGAGCGTGCTCGCGGAGGAACTGGCCGGCCGCGGCTACGTCGTCGCCGTGCTCGACCACGCCCACGAGTCCTACGGCACATCCTTCCCCGGCGGCCGCTTCACGGCGTGCGCCGCGTGCGAGGCCGTCGAACAGGTGCCGGACGGAGCGGAGTCGGCGGCGGTAATGGCGAAGGTTGCGCGAGGCCGCTCCGCCGACATCTCCTTCGTCCTCGACCGGCTGACCGGACCCCGCCCCGCATGGCGGCATGCACGGCTGATCGACGGGCGCCGTATCGGCGCGGCCGGGCACTCCATCGGCGGCAACGCCGCGGCGCAGGTCATGGCCGACGACCCGCGCGTACGCGCGGGGGTGAACATGGACGGCACCTTCTTCGCGCCCCTACCGCGACGCGGGCTGCACGGCAGGCCCTTCCTGCTGCTCGGCACGGCCTCCGGTCACAGCCCCGGCGGCGAGGACGAGAGCTGGGACCGTGGCTGGGCCCGCCTCGACGGCTGGAAGCGGTGGCTGACGGTCACCGGCGCCGGCCACTTCACCTTCATCGATCTGCCCGTTCTCGGCGCCCAGTTGGGCATGACCGACCCCGACGCCCCGCTGCCCGGCGACCGTTCCGGCCAGATCACCCGCGACTACGTCGGCGCCTTCTTCGACCGGCAGTTGCGCGGCATTCCGCAGCCGCTGCTGAACGGTCCCTCACCGGCCAACCCCGAGGTCGGCTTCGAACACCCCTGACGCGCGGACGGGCGGCCGGCCGCATTCCGCGACGGTCGGCCGCCCCGCGTCACGCCCCCGGCACCGCCGTGAGGAACTCCCCCACCCATGCCAGCAGTTCGCGCCCCACGAGGGGCTTGCCGCCGATGCCGCCCGGCTTGGGCCGCGGCACCAGCACCTGACGCGTCGCCTTCTTGATGACCGACCCCGGGTAGACGCGCTTGAGGCGCAGCTCCTGCGACTCGCGCAACTCGACGGGGGTGAAGCGCACGTTGCTGCCCTGGAGCGTGATGTCGGTGACGCCGCAGGAGCGCGCCAGCATGCGCAGCCCCGCCACCAGCAGCAGGTTCTCCACCGGCTCCGGCAACGGCCCGTAACGGTCGGCCAGTTCCTCCCGTACGGCGGCGATGTCCTCCTCGGAGTTGGCGGAGGCGATGGCCCGGTACGCCTGGAGGCGCAGCCGCTCGCCCGGTGCGTAGTCGTGCGGCACGTGGGCGTCGACCGGCAGCTCGATCTTGACCTCCAGCGGCGCCTCCTCCACCTCGCCGCCCTGCTCCAGCGCGTTGCGGTAGTCGGCGACGGCCTCGCCGACCATGCGGACGTACAGGTCGAAGCCGACGCCCGCGATGTGGCCGGACTGCTCGCCTCCGAGGAGGTTGCCGGCTCCGCGGATCTCCAGGTCCTTCATGGCGACGTACATGCCCGCACCCATCTCGGTGTGCTGGGCGATCGTGGCGAGGCGCTCGTGCGCCGTCTCCGTCAGGGGCTTCTCGGGCGGGTACAGGAAGTAGGCGTAGCCCCTCTCACGTCCCCGGCCGACGCGGCCGCGCAGCTGATGGAGCTGTGACAGGCCGAAGTTGTCGCCGCGTTCGACGATGAGGGTGTTGGCGTTGGAGATGTCGATGCCGTTCTCGACGATGGTCGTGGCCACCAGCACATCGGACTTCTTCTCCCAGAAGTCCACGACGACCTGCTCCAGCGTCTGCTCCGACATCTGCCCGTGCGCAGTGGCGATCCGCGCCTCGGGCACGATCTGACGCAGCCTCGCCGCGGCACGCTCGATGGACTCCACACGGTTGTGGATGTAGAAGACCTGGCCCTCGCGCAGCAGTTCACGGCGGATGGCGGCACCGATCTGCTTCTCCTCGTACGGGCCGACGAACGTCAGCACCGGATGCCGTTCCTCGGGCGGAGTCGTGATCGTCGACATCTCGCGGATGCCGGTCACGGCCATCTCCAGGGTGCGCGGGATGGGTGTGGCGGACATGCTCAGCACATCGACGTTCGCCCGCAGCTTCTTCAGCTGCTCCTTGTGCTCGACGCCGAAGCGCTGCTCCTCGTCGACGATGAGCAGCCCCAGGTCCTTGAACTTGGTGTCGGAGGAGAAGAGCCGGTGCGTGCCGATGACGACGTCGACCGTGCCCTCCCGCAGGCCGTCGACGACCGCCCGCGCCTCGGCCTCGGTCTGGAAGCGGGACAGCGCCCGCACGTTGACGGGGAACTGCCCGTAGCGCTCGGAGAAGGTGGAGAAGTGCTGCTGGACCAGGAGCGTCGTCGGCACGAGCACCGCGACCTGCTTGCCGTCCTGCACGGCCTTGAACGCCGCCCGCACCGCGATCTCAGTCTTGCCGTAGCCGACGTCGCCGCAGATGAGCCGGTCCATCGGGACGGACTTCTCCATGTCCTCCTTGACCTCGCCGATGGTGGTCAGCTGGTCCGGCGTCTCGGCGTACGGGAAGGCGTCCTCCAGTTCGCGCTGCCAGGGGGAGTCCGCTCCGAAGCTGTGGCCGGGGGCCGCCATGCGCGCCGAGTACAGCCTGATCAGATCGGCCGCGATCTCCTTGACGGCCTTCTTCGCCCGGGCCTTCGTCTTCGTCCAGTCGGCACCGCCGAGGCGGTGCAGCGAGGGCTGCTCGCCGCCGACGTACTTGGTGACCTGCTCCAGCTGGTCCGTGGGCACGAAGAGGCGGTCGCCGGGCTGGCCGCGCTTGGCGGGCGCGTACTCCACCAGCAGATATTCGCGTGTGGCGCCCTGCACGGTGCGCTGGACCATCTCGACGTAGCGGCCCACGCCGTGCTGCTCGTGGACGATGTAGTCGCCGGGGACGAGCGTGAGCGGGTCGATCTGCTTCCGGCGCCGTACCGGCATGCGGGCGGCCTCGCGGCCCGCGGCCCGCTGCCCCGACAGGTCGGTCTCGGTGAGCACCGCGAGCTTCAGCTCCGGTGCGATGAAGCCGTTGTCGAGGCTGCCGCGCGCCACGTGCACCACCGAGGGGGCGATCTCCGCCAGGTCGGCCTCCTGCCGGGCGGCGATGCCCTCGCCGCTGAGGACCTCGACCGTGCGGACCGCCGGCCCGTGGGCCTCGGTGACGTACACGCACCGCCAGCCCGCCGACAGCCACTCCTTGGTGTCGGCGAGGGCGCGAGCGGTGTCCCCGCGGTAGCTCTCGGGGGCGCGCATGCCCAGCCGAAGGACGTCGGCGCCGTCGTCGTCCTCCTGCGCGCCGCCCTCGGGGACGTCGCTCCCGGAGGCGGCTCCGGGGCTGAAGGGGCTGACGGACCACCACATCATCCCCAGCTCGCGGGCGTGCTCGCGCAGGTCGGCGATGCCCCACAGCGACGCCGCACCGAGGTCCACGGGAGCCTCGGCGCTGTCGGACATCGCGGTGGCGCTCCAGGACGCCTGGAGGAACTCCTGCGAGGTGGCCACCAGGTCCGCCGCCCGCGTGCGCACCCGCTCCGGGTCGCACACCAGCGCCATCGTCCCCTTGGGCACGACGTCGAGCAGGAGTTCCATGTCGTCGACGAGGACGGGCGCGAGGGACTCCATGCCCTCGACGGCGATGCCCTCGGTGATCTTCCCCAGCAGCTCGCCGAGCTCGGGGTGCTTCTCGGCAAGGGCGGCGGCCCGCTGCCGCACGTCGTCCGTCAGGAGCAGCTCGCGGCACGGCGGCGCCCACAGCCCGTGCTCGGCGGCCTCCAGCGAACGCTGGTCGGCGACGCGGAAGTAGCGGACCTCCTCGACCTCGTCGCCCCAGAACTCCACGCGCAGCGGATGCTCCTCGGTGGGCGGGAAGACGTCGAGGATGCCGCCCCGGACGGCGAACTCGCCGCGCTTCTCGACCAGCTCCACCCGGGAGTAGGCGGCCGCGGCCAGCGCGTCCACGACCTCCTCCATGTCACAGCTCTGCCCCTGCCGCAGGGCAACCGGCTCCAGGTCCCCCAGGCCCTTGACCTGCGGCTGGAGCACGGCCCTTACGGGCGCGACGACCACGCTGACCGGGCCCGTGCCCGTGTCGCCCGCGTCGTCGGGGTGGGCCAGGCGGCGCAGCACGGCGAGGCGGCGTCCGACGGTGTCGGAGCGGGGCGAGAGACGCTCGTGCGGCAGCGTCTCCCACGACGGGTACTCCACGACGGTCTCGGGCGGCAGCAGGGAACGCAGGGACTCCGTCAGATCCTCCGCCTCGCGGCCCGTTGCGGTCACGGCCAGCACCGGACGGCCGGCCGACCTGGCGAGCGCGGCCACCGCGAAGGGCCGGGCAGCGGCGGGGCCGACGAGGTCGACGTGGTGCCGGTTGCCGTCGGCGGCGGCCTCGACGGCTTCCGTCAGCGCGGGGTCGCGCGAGAGAGCGTCGAGCAGTCCGGTGAGACTCATCTGGGGTGGCTTCCCGTCGGGGGGTGGGCAACGCGAGTAGCCCCGCAACGGCGCGGCGCGGACGTTCCGGGGGATTCCAAGCCTACGGCGGCCCGCCGACGGACGTGGCCGCGATGCCCCTCCGGCCTGCTCACGGCCCGGGCCCGGGGGTCTGCGGTGCCCCGCAGCAGCAGGCACCGGCGGCCCGGTGACCTGGTGGGTCCGGCCGGGCGGCCGGTGCCGGTGCGAACGTTCAGTCACAGCTCGTGCACTCACGCGTGCACTCGCCGCCCGATCCTGATCAGCGGCGGTCAGCAGCGGTCAGCAGCGGCCGGCGTCAGCGCGGGTAGGCGCAGATCGCGAAGACGCTGATGCCGACCGTGGAGTTGCCCGGCTGCCGTCCGAGACCGATCCAGCCCCTGTTGTCGTCCGTGGGGAAGCTGCCGACCAGGATCGCCTCGTTGCCGCGGGCCTCCGCACCGCCGCCGAGGACCTTCTTGCCCTTGGGGCACATCACGGTCCTGCGCTGGAAGTTGGGCACGTTCTGGTTGGCCAGCCGTACGACCTCATAGCCGTGGATCTTGCCGTGACCCGCAGGCTTTTTGGCGGGTGCCGTCTCGGCCTGCGCGGCCCAGCCGCCCCCGGCCACCAGGGCCAGTGTCAGCGCACCCACGCCGAGAACCCGGTTCTTTCCCATTTGAACCTCTCTTTCCGATTCGAACCCGGCGGATGCCGGGCCGAATCAGTATTGAGCGGTCATATGGGAAGAAACGCATGAAACACGGGCAATCCGATCAGCGTCGCGCCATCGCCGTAGCGGCGCCCCTCCCCTGCCCCGCGGCGGACCAGCTCCAGTGACGGCCGGTGATGAGGCGACGAGGTGACGGTGCCCGGGAAGGGGTCGGTGACGACGACACCCCGGCTCCGGCCGGGAACGGAAGGAGCCGGTGCCCGCAGGGCCGTTGACGAGCCGGGGGCCGAGCCCGCGCGGAGCCGAGGCCGAGCCCGCGCGGAGCCGAGGCCGAGCAGGCGCGGCGCCGTCGGAGGCCGGGGCCGAGCCGAAGCCCGGCCCCGGCCCCGGCCCCGTCCGCGTCATTCCGTCGCGATCGCGTTCAGCACGTTCATCCGGCCGGCCCGGAACGCCGGGACCAGCGCCGCCACCAGGCCCACCAGGGCCGAGCCGACGAAGACGGCACCGATCGTCGGCCAGGGGATCTCCAGAACGTTCAGCCCCTCCAGCGCCAGCAGCTTCTGCGCGGCCGCGCCCCAGCACATTCCCAGGCCGAGCCCGAGCATGGCGCCGAAGAGCGCGATGACGACCGACTCCAGGCGGATCATGCGCCGCAGCTGACGCCGCGCGAGGCCGATGGCCCTCATCAGGCCGATCTCGCGGGTGCGTTCGACGACGGAGAGCGCGAGCGTGTTCACCACCCCCAGCACCGCCACGATGATCGCCAGCGCCAGCAGCCCGTAGACCATGTTGAGCATCTGCCCCACCTGGTCCTGCAGGGTCTCCTTGAAGTCGGCCTGGTCGCGCACCTGATACTGCGGGTAGGGCTTCAGCTCCTTCTTCAGCGCCGCGTAGGCGGCGTCCTCCTCGCCGTTCTGCGCCGACCCGAACATCATCACGGTGGGCGGCACCCGGTCCTCGGGGAGATGGCGTCGCGCGGTGTCGATGGCGGTGTACATGGCGCCCTTGTCGACGCCGGTCTCCTCCTTGGTGACCGCGGCGACGGTGAGCTTCGCCGTGCGGCCGTCCGCGAAGGCGACTTTCAGCTCGTCGCCGGTGCTGACGCCGTGTTCCTTCGCGTAGGTCGCGCCGACCGACATGGAGTCGCGGCTGTACGCCCCGCTCAGGTCGCCGGACTGCACCTCACGGCGCAGGTCCTTCATGTACGAGGGGTCCGTCGCGACGAGCTGCTCGTTCCCCGCCTTGCCGTCCGGAGTGGTGATGCGGGCGGCGACCATCTTGTAGGACGTCACCGTCTTCAGGGACTTCGAAGCCTTCAGCTTCTTCTCCACGGCGGGAGTGATCGGCTGGCCGGTGTCGGACTGGACGATGAAGTCCGCGCCGACGGAGCGGTCCAGCTCCCGCGTCGCCGAGGCGACCATCGAGGAGCCCACGACCGACAGCGACGCGACGAGCGCCAGCCCGATCATCAGGGCCGCGGCGGTGGCGCCCGTACGGCGGGGGTTGCGCAGCGCGTTCCGCTCGGCCAGGCGTCCCACCCGGCCGCCGAACGGCCGCAGCGTCACGACCGACAGCACCCGCACCAGCACACCCGCGAGGACCGGCCCGAAGACGACGAACCCGACCAGCGTGAGAACGACGCCCGCACCGAGGTACACCGACCCCTGGTCCGCCTTCTCCGCCTGCGTCGCCGCGTACAGGCAGGCGCCGCCGCCGCCCGTGAGCAGGATGCCCAGGACCGCGCGCACCGCTCCCGCCCTGCCGTCCGCGGGGGTGCCCGCGTCCCGCAGGGCCGCCATCGGGGAGACCCGGCCGGCGCGGCGGGCCGGGAGATACGCCGCGAGCACCGTGACCAGGACGCCCAGGACGAGCCCGGTGACGGGCGTGGTCCACGCGATGGTCAGCTCGGACGTGCTCAGGTTCATGCCGAGCAGGCCCATGAGCTCCATCAGCCCCACCGCCAGGCCCACTCCGGCTCCGACGCCCAGCACGGAACCCACGACGCCCAGCAGCAACGCCTCGATCAGCACCGACCTGTTGACCTGCCGGCGGCTCGACCCGATGGCCCTCATCAGGCCGATCTCACGAGTGCGCTGCGCGACCAGCATCGAGAAGGTGTTGACGATGAGGAAGATGCCCACCAGCAGCGCGATGCCCGCGAAGCCGAGCAGGGCGTACTTCATCACGTCCAGGAAGGAGGCGACCTCCTCCCGGCCGGAGTCCGCGGCCTCCTTCTGGGTCTGGTACTTGTACTCGCCCGCCCCCAGCGCCGCGGTCACGTTCTTCTTCAACAGGGCATGCGTGACGCCCTGTTCGGCGGTGACCGCGATGCCCGTGTACGAGCCGGTGCCGCCGAGCAGCTGCCGCTGGGCGGTCCCGGTGTCGAAGTAGACGATCGCGGCACCCGGGTTGGTGACCTGGAACGTGGCGATACCGGAGATCCGTGCGGAGAAGTCGCCGGTGGCGGCGATGGTCCGCAACTCGTCGCCGATCTTCAGCCCGCGCTTCTCGGCGGTGTCCGCGTCGACCATGACCTCGGACGCATCGCGCGGGGCGTGCCCCGAGGTGACCTTCATCGTCCTGCGGTCGTCAGACGTCCAGTTGGCGGCGATGGTGGGCGCGCCGGTGGTGGAGCCGATGTTCTTGTCGTCGCCGTCGACGACGGTGACCTGCTCGCTGGAGACGACGCCTTCCACGGACTCGGCGCCCTCCGCCTCCCGCGCCTTCTCCAGCGCCGACGCCGGCAGGGTGCGCGGCGTGGCCGGGCGGGGGCCCTGGCCGCCCCCGCCGCCACCGCCGGCCTTCTTCGGACTGACGGTCACGTCGGCCGCGGTGGAGGCGAAGAGCCGGTCGAAGGTGGTGTTCATGGTGTCGGTGAAGACCAGCGTTCCGCACACGAACGCCACGGACAGCAGAACGGCGACGGCGCTGAGTGCCATCCGCCCCTTGTGCGCGAAGAAGTTGCGCAGCGATGCCTTGAACACGGTCACGGCCGGCTCCCGTTGGCGCCGAAGGGATCGAAGCCGGCACCGCGTGCACTGCCGTCCGCCCGGTCCTCGAGGACGTCGTCGAAGTCGCCGAACGCCTCCAGCCCCTCCGGGGTGCGGTGCCCGGCCGGGCCCGCGGCGGGGGCCGCACCCGGCTGTGCGACCGCCTCCGGGTCGGTGCTCTCCGCGAGGCGCAGCATCTTGTCCAGCACGGCCTCGGCGGTCGGCCGGTACATCTCGTCGACGATGCGCCCGTCGGCGAGATACAGCACGCGGTCCGCGTACGCGGCGGCCACCGGGTCGTGCGTGACCATCACGATGGTCTGCCTCAGCTCGTCCACGGAACGGCGCAGGAACCCCAGCATCTCGGCGCCCGCACGGGAGTCGAGGTTGCCGGTCGGCTCGTCACCGAAGATGATCTCGGGGCGTGCCGCCAGCGCACGTGCGACGGCGACCCGCTGCTGCTGTCCGCCGGAGAGCTGTGTCGGCCTGTGCTTGAGGCGCTCCTCGAGCCCGACGGTCGCGATGACCGTCTGCAGCCACTCCTTGTCCGGCTTGCGGCCCGCGATGTCCATGGGAAGGGTGATGTTCTCCAGGGCGTTGAGCGTCGGAAGCAGGTTGTACGCCTGGAAGATGAAGCCGATCCGGTCCCGCCGCAGCTTCGTCAGCTTCTTGTCCTTCAGGCCCGTGATCTCCTGCTCGCCGATCCGGATGCGCCCCTCGCTGACCGAGTCCAGGCCGGCCAGGCAGTGCATCAGCGTCGACTTGCCGGAACCCGAGGGCCCCATGATCGCGGTGAACGCGCCACGCGCTATGTCCACGTCGACGTGGTCGAGTGCGACGACCCGCGTCTCGCCCGACCCGTACGCCTTGACCAGCCCGCGGGCGGATGCCGCAACGGCCGCATGCGCCCCGCTGCCCCCGCTCCTTGGGTCCGCTACAGCCGTTGTCATGGTGTGTGTTCCTCTCCCCGTCCGGTGCTCCCGGCGGTTCCCGCCGTCGTGCGACCGCGCGGCGGCCTCGTGCCGCCGCGCACGTCGGTGAAGTTCTCCTGGAGTGTCCCGGCGCGCGGACGCGCGCCGCGATGGTGCCCGTGCCTCTTCCGGAGCGGGGGTCTGCCCCACCCTGCCAGGCGACGGATGCCGCCGAAGCCGGCCCCGACCGGCCGGGCCGGTCAGGCGCCCCGCCGACTCCGTGAGAGGAGCCTATGCACCGCGAGCGGCGCCCTCGTCCTGCTCCAGGACGATTCCGCAGGGCCGGGTCCGGGCGGAGCGACCCTTAGGGGTGCGGAGGCGGCACCGCGACGGAGCCATGACCTTCAGTGACGATGCTGGAAATGTGACAGATTTCCGTACGGCCCTTCCTACGAACCGACACTCGCCAGTAACGTGCGGTCAACCTCGGGCGTTTCGGCCCCGTACGGGAGGGGAGGCGCGCATGGCCCGCAGCCGCGGCGAACAGCGTGGGTTCTTCGACGACTACGGAGCGTATCCGCCCTCACCCTCACATCCACCCCGTCCGGCCCACCCCCCACGCCCCTCGTACGGCCCGCCACCGGCCCACGCCCCGACCGTCCCGGCCCGCGCCGACACCGAACTCCGACGGCTGCGCGGCGCCTACAAGTGGCTGCGCCGCAGCATGACCGTGGCCGTCCTCGGCTACTTCACCGTCTACCTCGCCATGACCGCATACCTGCCCGGGCTCATGACACAGTCCGTGTTCGGCGCCGTGAACCTCGGCGTCCTCCTCGGACTGCTGCTGCTCCCCATCACCCTGCTGACGGTCCTCACCTACGAGCTCTTCGCCCGCGTCACCGTCGACCCCATGTCGCACAGAGTGCGCATCGCCGACGAGGAACGGCGCGAGAGCGAGGAGGAAGGCGGGTGAACCCGGACTCCGTGGACGCCGGTTCGCAGTCCCTCTCCTTCGCGATCTTCGCCGCTCTGGTCAGCGTCACGCTGCTGCTGTGCATCATGACGAGCGCCGAACGCGACGACCTCGACGAGTTCTACACGGGTTTCCGCACCCTGGCCCCGCTGCGCAACGGCCTCGCCATCGCCGGCGACTACATCTCCGCCGCCACCGTCCTGTCCACGATCGGCATCATCGCGCTCGCGGGGTTCGACGGGCTGCTGCTCGCCCTGGGCACCGCACTGTCGCTGCTGCTGCTGATGGTTCTGCTGGCCGAACCCCTGCGCAACGCCGGCCGGTTCACGATGGGCGACGCCCTCACCCACCGAGGCTCCAGCCGCCCCGTACGCCTCGCCGCGAGCGCCGTCACCCTGGCCTCGCTGCTGCCCCTGATGGTCTTCCAGCTCTCCGGCGCCGGCCATCTCGT
Source organism: Streptomyces sp. WMMB 322 (assembly GCF_900090145.1). Lineage (GTDB taxonomy): Bacteria > Actinomycetota > Actinomycetes > Streptomycetales > Streptomycetaceae > Streptomyces. The sequence continues at coordinate 699,054 of NZ_FMHI01000001.1, read as the reverse complement.
CACGCTCGTGCTGGGCTTCGAGGGCTCCTCCGTCCGTACGGTGACGATCGTCGCCCTCGGTGGACTGATGATCGGCTACGCGGCGATCGGCGGGATGAAGGGCACCGCGCTCATCCACATCATCAAACTGGTGGTGCTCTTCGGCGCATCGCTGATGCTCGCGCTGCTCGTCATGGACAAGGTCGGCTGGAACCCCTCACAACTCGTCACCCTCGCCAATGCCGGCAGCGGAGGCGGCTCCGCGTACGCACGCTCCGGGCTGCTGATCGAACCCACCACCATCGGCAAGGCCGACCTGGTCGCCAGTTCGCTGACCGTCGTCTTCGGCGCCGCCTGTCTGCCCCATGTGACGATGCGCATGTACACCGCCCGGAACGCACCCGAGATCCGGCGTGCGATGTCGTACGCCGTCATGATCATGGCGGTCTTCGCGCTGCTCGTCGCGGTCATAGGCGCCGGCGCCACGGCACTCCTCGGCCGCGAAGTCCTCGCGGCGGGCGGCCCGGAGGGCAGTACGGCGATCCTCCAGCTGGCCCGCGCGATCCTCGCCGACTCGGCCGCCCTCTCCACGTTCGTCTTCACCACCGTCTCGACGGCGGTCTTCCTCACGCTGCTCTCGTCCGTCGCCGGAATGATCCTCGCCTGCGGCAACTCGCTCGCGCACGACCTGTACGCGCACGTGCTGGCCCGCGGCGGCGAACCCCCGCAACGGCGCGAACTGCTCGTCGCGCGGGTCGCCGCCTTCGCCGTCGGCGCACCCGCCATCGCGATGGCCGTACTCGTCCAGGACAGGGGGCTGCGGGCGCTGATCATCCTGTCCTTCAGCATCGCGGGGTCCGCCATCGCACCGGCGCTGGTCTACAGCCTCTTCTGGCGGCGCTTCACCCGCGCCGGGCTGGTGGCGACGCTCGTCGGCGGCACCGCCACGGCGATCGTGGTGACGGCCTTCTCCACGACCGTCTCGGGCACGTCGCAGTCCCTCTTCCCCGAAAGGGACTTCGACGTCTTCCCCCTCATCACCAGCGGCATGATCAGCGTTCCCGTGGGCTTCTTCCTGGGCTGGGCGGTCACCTTCCTCGGCGGCCGGCGCGCACGGATGCGCGCTCGCACCGAGTACCTGGCCGCAGAGGCACGGCTGCTCGCCGGGGCGAGGCGCCCCTGAGGGCGCCCGATTCGCGCCCCGCCCCGCGGTCCGCCAAAGTGAGCGCCGCGGGGCGGGAGTTCGCAGTTCGGCGCGGGGCGGTCGGAGCGCGGGCTCGGTGCGCGGGTCCGGTGCGCGGGCTCGGAGTCCCGTGCTGCCGGAGTGAGTGCTGTCGGTCCGGCGTGTGGAACCCGGGCCACGGCACGGCACACCCGCCCTCGCGGGCCCCGCAACCCGCAACCGTAGGGCGGGCGTTCAGTGTCCGCGGCCCCGGACCTGCCCCGGAACGGTGACCACCTCGGACGGTGCGGACTCCTCAGCGGACGCCGCATCCGGCCCGTTGCCCCCGCCGGGCCCCGCGTCCCCCGCCTGCTGCTCCGGACCCTCCTGCTGCTCGCCGCCGGGTGCGAACGTCCGTCCGGTCAGCGATGCCAACGTGCTGCGCACGCGCGCCATGTGCCGCCTCATCTCCGCCGCGCGCTCGGCGTGCTCCCACAGCACACGCTCCGTCTCCCGCTCGACGGCCTCCTCGCGCGCCCGCGCTCCCGCATGGAGCTTCGCACCCCGGGCCTGTGCCTCTTCCTGCCAGCGCCGTGCGTCCTCTTCCGCCTCCTCGCGTTCGCGCCGCACGGCCTCCATCAACTGCTCACCCCGATCCTTCAGTTCACCGACGTACGCCTCGACGGCCCGCTTCCGCTCCGTGAGTTCGCGTTCCGCCTCCTCCAACTCGGCAGCCTGGTCCCGCTCCTGTCCGGCCAGGGTCTCGGCACAGTGCACCTCCGTCTCCCGCAGCGCCTCCTCCGCCGCCCGGCGCGTCTCCTCCGCGGCCTCGCGCGCGGCCGCCTCCACGGCTTCCGCCTCGCTGCGCGCCGCCGCGAGGCTGCGGGCCGCCGCGGCGGCCGCTTCCCTCCGCAGCAGCTCCGCTTCCTCCTCCGCGGCCTCGCGGACCGCGCGAGCGTGCGACTCGGCCTCCTCCGCGGCTTGTTCCGCCTCCGTCTCCGCAGCCGCCCTCACATCGGCCGCCTCCGCCTCGGCCATCGACAGCATCCGGCGGGCCCGGCCGCCGAGCGACTCGTACGTCTGCGGCGGCAGCGATTCGGCAAGGCCCTTCAACCGCTCGGCCTCCGCGGCAAGTTCGCGCTCCCGCGCGGCGAGCCCGGCGATGTGTCTCCGGTGCTCCTCCCGCTGCCCGATCAGCCCGTCGACGGCCTTGTCGACCTGCTCGGGCCGGTATCCACGGCCCCTTACAACGGTGAACGCATGCGGCGACGCACCCATAGCGAGCCCCTTACCTCAGCAACACACTCAACGGCGGACGCACATCTTTCTCGATCCGAGCGAAGCGGTCATAACGCGACACTCCATACGAGCGCACCGTGAACGCGGCGCCGTGCCACACGGAGCGGGCAAGAGACGGGCCCGTTGCGGCCGGAATCGTGCGCGGCACCAGCGACGATGCCCGCACAGCAGGAATCCCGCCGCCCGTCACCTCACTGACGACGCGGACCATCCGTGCGGGTGACGGGCAGCGGGACGGGACGCCGCCGCGAAGAGTGAACGGAGCGGGCGCACGGGCGCGTTGGCCACACGGGCCGGCCATGTGTCAGCGCCCCTGCCGTAGACCTTGACCTTGACCTTGACCTCGATCTCGATCTCCGGCGAGTGTCGTCACCGGTTACAGGGACTCGGTGCAGGTGAGCGGGGTCAGCTCACCCCGGGGGCACTCACGGCCGGATGATCAGCGGCGGCGGCCGCACCCGCCTCTCGGCCGCTCCGCGGGCAAGATCGCGGTCGGCCGCCGGGGGTCGAGGTCACGCTGATGCCACGTGCCCGGCTTACCGCCGAGGTCGGCCGGGCCTGCCGGGCCGACAGGGACGAACCCGGCCTTGACCAGCACCCTCTGCGAAGCGGCGTTGTCGTGTGCGGTGGCCGCCCGCAGGGTGCGCAGCCCGTGGCGCGCCGCCGCCAGCCGGCACAGCTCCAGGACGGCCGCGGTCGCCACTCCGCGGCCGGCGACATGCTGCGCGACCCGGTAGCCGACTTCGGCGGCGCCGTCCTCCAAGTCGTACAGGTTGAACCGGCCCAGGACCGCACCGTCCCCCGCGACAAGCACATGGAAGGCGCAGACACCGGACTCCTGCTCGGCCAGCAGAGCGCTGTACCGGTCGGCGAACCGGTCGAAGAACTCGTCGCCGCGGTCGGGCACCGAGGCAGCGAAGTAGGCGCGATTCGCCAGCTCGAAGTCCAGGACCGCCGGGGCATGTCCGGCACACAGCCGCTCCAGCTCGGGCACGGCCGGACTGTACCGGGCCGGTGCGCCGGGGCCACCTGAATTTCCCCGGCGGCCCCGACTGCCCCCGGACCACAGCAGATCCGGTCAACGGGGTGGAGCATCAGCCCTGTACGCGCCCCGCCGGGACGGGCGGCCCCAGCGCGCACTCCACAGGCGGAGAGGCGGAGGAGGCCGCAACAGGCCGCGGACGGGCACGCAGCGGGACGTGCGCAAGCGCCGGCACACCCCGGGCTCTTCCTCGGGCCCGGGACGCCGGAACGCCGGGCGGGGACGCACTAGAACAGCCCGTCCCACATCTGTTCCAGCAGCACCGCCCACCAGTTCTCCGGGGAAGAGAACGCGGCCGGATCCAGCGCTGCCAGCTGTGCCTGGAAGTCGACCGTCCACCGCCCCGCCTGCTCCTGCGTGAGCCCGTACCGCAGCGGCCACATACGGCCGAGCAGCGCGAGCGCGCGCACGAACTCCGGCAGCCCCGTGCTGACGAACTGCGGCTGCGCGGGCTGCCCTTCGGGGCCGCCTTCCAGCGGCACCGCCACGATGTGCGCGGTGCCGTACTGGACGCACATCTGCCTGCCGAAGTCGTTGCCCACGACCAGATACGAGCCCGCGTCGGCGCCGGGCTGCACGCCCCTCTCCTGCGCCAGCTCGGCCAGTGTCGGCACGGGACGGCCCGGCTGGACCTGGCCCCAGAAGAACGGGCCGACGTCCACCGGCAGGCCGGCCCGCACCAGCGTCTGCCCCACGATGTCCGGAACGCCCTGCCGGGAGACGGAGTGCTGGTCGAAGCGGAAGACGGCCTGCGGACCGAACGCCTGCAACAGCTCCTGCCCTATGGCGTCCGGCGGCAGCGGCGGCACGGGCGGGATCTGGTGCTGCGGCGGCAGCGGCACACGGAACGGCGCGGGACGCGACGGGCCGTCCGCCACCTGGTGCAACTCGCCCTGGTGCTCCAGCAGATGGCGCATGCCCTGCTGACGTGAAGCGTGGTCACGCCCGTACGGCGCGGTGTGCGTCACACGGACCTGCGGCCAGGTCTCGCGGATCATGCGGGCGCAGTAACCGCCGGGCAGCTCACAGGACTCCAACTCCGTGTGCAGCTCCACCACTTGCTGCGGCGGCACGTTCATGTTGCGCAGCTCGTGCAGGATCTGCCACTCCGGGTGCGGGGTTCCGGGCGCGGAGCGCCTGATCAGCTGCTGCTCCGAGCCGTCGGGCGCGCGGTAGCGCAGCACCGCCATGTAACCGGGGCCCACGGTGGGCACGCCGGCGGGCTGCTGATGGCCGTACGCGGGCGGAGCGGCGCCGGGCATGCCGGGCGCCCCGGGCGGGGGACCGGCGGGCGGCCCCTGCTGCGGGAAGCCGTAACCCTGCGGCGGACCTCCGGGGGCCGCGGGAGCGGCCGGCGGCGGAGGCGGAGGCCCGGGCGGCGGGGGCGTGCCGGGACCGCTCTGCCCGGGCCCCGCAAGCATCGTCGCCGCATGATGCACACCTCCCCCGGAACCGGCGTCACCACCGCCGGCACCCGGACCCCCGGGCTGCCCCGGCGCGGGCGGCGGAGGCGGAGGCGTGCCGGGAGCCCCGGGAGGCGTGGCCTGGCCGGGAGCACCTGGTGGCGGGGGTGTGCCGGGGACTCCGGGCGGCGGAGGCGTGCCGGGACCGCCCTGCCCGGGCCCCGCAAGCATCGTCGCCGCATGATGCACACCTCCCCCGGAACCGGCGTCACCACCGCCGGCACCCGGACCCCCCGCCTGACCCGGCGCGGCATCGGCACCATCGGCACCGTCCCGCAGCCGGGCCACCTCGTCCGCGGAGACCATCTGCGTCGGCACGTAACCCCCGCCGGCTCCTCCGGCTGCGTCTCCACCCGCGCCGGGAGGCCTGGCTCCGGGTGTGCCGGGAGCACCGGGCGGCGGCGGTACGGACGGGCCGCTCCCCCGCGAGGGACCGGACCCGTCGGCAGCCGCTCTGCCCGTGTCGGCGTCGGCGCCGCCCGGCGTGCCGCCCGCCCCGGGAGGACCGGGAGGACCGGGAGGCGGCGGAGGTGCGCCGACGCCGGAGGGGCCGCCCAGCGAGGGGCCCACCAGCATCGTCGACGCATCGTGCACATCGCCCCCGGCACCGGAATCACCGCCGCCCGAACCCGGGGGCGGTGGGGGTGCGTCGGGCGGAAGGGGCGGTCGCGGCGGCACCGCGGAGCCCTGCCCCGGGCCCTGGGCCGAGCCGGGCGGCCGGCCCTGCTCGTGCCCCTGCTGGTCCGTGCCGTCCACCGCCGGGGAGACCGCCGTCCCCGGAAGAGGAGGGCCCTCGGGAATCAACTCCGTCCTGGCGTCCGCGGACCCCTCTCCGCCGGAGAGGGGCGGGGCGAAGACCGTGGCGGGAGGCAGCTGGGCCTCACCGCCGCCGGAGCTGCTGGTGTCCGCCGCGTCCCACGGGCTGACGCCTGCGGGCGGCGGCGCCGGGGCAGCCGCGGCACCGCCCGTGCCGGCCCCGCCTCCCGTGCCGGACGCCGCCCCCGTGCCGGCGCCCCGCCGGTCCGGGATGCCCATCTCGTCGGCGGCCTGCTGAAGCCAGTCCGGCGGCGTCAGCAGGAAGGACGTCGCCTCCAGATCCACACGCTGCTGGGCCGACGCACCGCGCTGAGAGGCCGCGGGCACGCCGGGCGAGCCGTACTCCTCCTCGTAGCGGCGGATGACCTCACCCACGGGCAGCGCCGGCCACAGCGTCGTCTCCCCGCTGTCCCGCGCTATCACCAGCCGCGCACGCGTCCCTTCCTCCCCGGACCCCAAGCCGGGCCCGGACCCGGACCCGGCGGGGGACTCCGCCCACGCCACGAAGCCCAGATCGAACTCCCGCACCCGCACCTCCCGGTGCCGGTCGGCGGGCACGTCGCCGTTGACCCAGCGCTCCGCGCGCTCCTGAGCCTGTGCGAAGGTCACCATCGCGCGCTCACTTCCCAACTCTCAACGAGGCCCTCACACCTGGACCGCACGTGCGAAACCGCCGTCCACCATCAGGTTCGCGACGGTCTCCAACTCCGGCGGGCTGCCCGCGAGCCGCAGCAGGAACTCGTCGAAGTCGGCGCCGCACGGCCGCAGAAGTCGCTCCGACCGCGTCTGCACGTCGAACCCGTCCTGGTCACGCGCGTCGTCGAAGGCGCAGAACCACACCGAACCGACGGCCTCGCCCTTGACCTTCACGGCGATCAGACCACCCTGCACGAAACCCACCCCGAGGAAATCCTTCGTGAAGTGGTCGCGCAGACACTTGTTGACGTACACGAGGTCGTTGACCGCCGCGTCCTCCCGCACCGTGAAGAACGGCTGGTCGACCAGCAGCCCCAACTCGGCGTCCAGCCCGACGCCGCGCGGCGCGCAGCCGCCCGCCGCCTTCAGGAACGCGCGGTAGGCGCCCGGCAGCCGGTACCCCAGACGCTCCTCCGCATCCAGCACCTGCGCCTCGGTCACCGCGACCGAATGCGGCACCTCGAAGTGCACCGGCCTGGTTTCCTGCAGCGGACGCGTGCCGCTCTTGGCGTGGTCGACTCTCGCGGTCGCCAGTCCACCGTGATGCCGCAGCAGCACCTTCACCTCGACGGGGATCAGCTCCATGCGGCGGCCGTACGCCACGTGATGCCACGTCCAGCCGTGCGGAGTCGCCACCGGAGACAGGTCCGCCCACAGCTCGTGACCCGCGGCGTGCAGCGCGGCGTTCGCCGACACGTAGTCCGTGAGCCGCAGTTCGTCACCGCCGAAGCCCTCCGGAGGCTCCGCGATCTCGGCCGCGGCACGCGCGTACGGGGAGAAGACGGGGAGGCCGTTCTCATCCACCCGGACCCCCGACGGATGCCGGGCGGCCCGCACCGGATCGGGAAAGTTCACCACCTGGCCGGCGTAGGCCCGGTTCGGCGGGGCGGTACTCCCCCCGGCCCCCGCCCCGGGAGTTCCCTGGGGGTCCCCCCGGCCGAGCGAGGGGGAGGAGCCAGCGGGAGGAGCGTGAGGCGGTGCGCCCGCCCCGGACCGGCCTGTCGTCATCGCGGAAGCCCCCTGCTGAACATCTGGCTGACGTGGGACAGCCTATGCGGTACGCCAACTGCGGGGCACCGGCGCCGGTATCGCGATCACCCCTCGCACACGACGGAACCGACCGGGCCCGCCGTGTGCGAGGGGCGGGCGCCGCCGGGCCACTCGGCGCCGCTCCGGCCGCCGGGACCGCCTGTCCCCCGGCTGCTTCCCGACCGGTTCCCTGCCGATGCCCGGACCGGTTTCCAAGCCGGGTCCGGCGCGCGCAAACCCTGCTGAGGGCTGTCCGCCGGGCACCGCCTAGTCGCCGGCCGCCTCCGTCAGCTTCTCGTGCTGCTTCTTCACCAGCGACTTGGCCACCGCCTGCGGCTCGTCCGACAGCGAGACCGACATGAACGACGCCGTGTTGCCGCCCGTGCGGACGATGGTGAAGACCGTCGGAGAGTCCTTCCCCTTCACGTCCTCCATCGTGAAACGGACCGAATCGTCACCGACGCCTACCGACCCGACCCGCTTGATCCGCAGCTGCGTCCTCTCCCCCGTACCGATCTTCCCCGCGAACGAACCGCACTCGCTCAAAGCCTTCTTCAGATCCCCGAACCACTTCACGGCACCCCCGTCGCCGTACGAGGAGAGCAGCACCTGCTGAACCGCACCGCCCGTACTGAGTGAACCTTTCATCAGCACACCACTGGCGAACGCCTCGCGCTCACGCTCCGGCTGGGAATCCACCACATCGGTGATCGGGGAACACCGGGGATCCTCCGACTCGATCGAGCCCTGGCCCTCCAGCGCGTCCTCCTTGTTGCGCTGCGCCCGATACCCCTTCACATCACCGGTCTTGAGCAGCGCCTCGTTCAACTGCTTCTCGTCCAGCGGCGGCACACCACTGCCGGCGCCGTCGCCACCCTCCTCCGCTCCCCCGCCGCCGGAACCCCCGGACTGCCGGCCCCGGTTGTCCTCCTTCTTCGCCGCACCGCCACCCTCGTCACCCCCGCCACTGCAGGCCACAGCCGTCACAGCGAGCACCGGCACAACCACCGCCACCCCCAGCGCACGGCGGACACGCACACCGAGGTGACTCCCCCTGCGACCACACGTGCGACTGTGTCGGTCACCATCACTGCGACCACGAAGAGAGGTGCGGCCCATCACGGAACTCCTGCCTCGGAAAAACGACGCACGCCAGATGCCCACCCCACTATTCCCGGTCAACCAGCCCCGATTCACCCCACCCCGGAAACCATCACATCCCCCTGACATGCCCACTGGCATGATCGACTCTCCCCCCACACTGCATACTTGGCCCGTCACACAGCACACACCACGACACAAACGGCAGAAGGGTCCGTGCGGGGAGGAACCACCACATGAACACCGCATCGCTGAATTCCCCGGCGTCCACACCGGCAACACCGGCAACACCGCCCACGTCTGCGACGCCCGCGCCCACGGCAACAGGCGCCGCAGCGGCCCCCGGAGCGGCCACGCCCACCGCACCGGCCACGAATCACACCCCCGACGACCCCCGCGTCGGATGGACCGCCGCACCCGACAACACCACACCCCCGCTCCACGAACGCCGCGACGGCATCCTCCCCGCAGTCGCCGCCGCCCTGTCCGTACGCGGCCGCACCCTCACCTCCACCGGCAACAAGGGCGACCAGCCCCCCGCACCCCACCCCCTCGTGCAGGACTTCCTCGACACCCTCACCACCGAACACCGCGCACGCCACACCGGCCGCTGCCCCGAAACGGTCCTGCTCTCCCGCTACCTCACGACCACCGAGAACGCCCGCGCCGCCAAACGCGGCAACCGCCGCACAGGCAACGCCAAACCCCGCGCCCTCACCCACAGCGAAGCCAAACGCGCCCTCAAGCACGCCAAACTCACCGCCCGCCACATCCGCGAGGACGGCGACCCCCTGCACGGCCGCTACGCACCCCCTTGCCGGGCATGCAGCGCACTCCTCACCCACTTCGGCGTACGCCCCGTCGACCCCGGAACCACCGGCGAAAAGGCACCCCGGTGAACCGCCCCCCGCACCAGCGCACCTCCACCACCCGCTTCCCCGTCGCCGTCGACGACGCCCTGCGCAACGCAGGCTGGAAACCCGGACGATGGGACATCCGCCAGGCCGAGGAATGGGCCGACGCCCTCCGCGGCCACATCTCACCCGGCGGCCACCGGCACGCCATCGTCCCCGCCGCCGTCGAAGTCTGGGCCGAATTCGGCAACCTGCCCATCGCCCCCACCGGACCCGGCCGCAACATCGCCCCGGCCAGCGTGCACATCGACCCCATGCACGCCCTCCACGCCGCCCGCACCCTCGCCGACCTCGGCCGCGCCCTGCGCACCCGGATCTGCCCACTCGGCACCGACGGAGCCGACGCCGCCCTCCTCGCCATCGACACCGAGGCACGCGTCTACAGCCTCGACCACACCGGCGACTGGTACCTCGGCCAGGACTTCGACACCGCCCTCGCCGCGCTCCTCACCGGCACCCGCCCCGAACGCCTCACCAGACCGCTCGACGCCGCGACAGGCACGGGCACCGCCGCCGACCCCGGCACGGGCGCGGCCACCGCCGCACGCACACGCACCGGCTCCCCGGCCCGCCCCGGCCCGGACCCCTCGTCCACCGTCTCCGGAACGGTCCACACCGCCCGCCCACGCGGACCCCGCTGACCTCCCGGCCTGCACAGCACCCGGAGCCGCGCACCGCCCGGCCCCGCACCCCTCGCGCCGGCTGGACGCACACCGCCCGGAGCCGACCGCACACACCCCGCGCGCCGCCACGGCCCCCGCACAGGGAACCCCGCCGCGGCCCCTCCGCGGCAGCCCCACCGCGGGCGTCCACCGCAGGCCACCGCAGGCCTCTACCGCGAAGCCGCCCCGTCCGGCCCCACTGCCTGCGGCCTTCCGACCGGAATCACCGCCGACACCCGGAAACCCCCCACATCGGTCGGCCCCGACACGAACCCCCCGCCGAGCGCCGTCACCCGCTCCTTCATCCCCACAAGCCCGTTGCCACCGCTCGGCAACTCCGCACCGGCCGCACCGGCACCGTCCGCCGGCCGCTCGTTCTCCACCTGAACCGCGACCTCACCCTCGCGATGCGCCAGCCGCACCCTCGTACGAGCACCCGCCGCATGCTTGTGCACGTTCGTCAGCGCCTCCTGCACCACACGGAACGCCGTCTGCTCCACACCCGCCCCGTAATCACCCGGCGAACCGTCCACCGAGAAATCCACGGACATCCCCGTCTCCCGCGACTGCCCCACCAGGGCATCCAGCTCCGACAGACACGGCCCCTCGCCGGCAGACCGCCCCTCGGCCGAGACGTCTCCCGCACCGGAAGCACCCCCCGCAACCGCGACCGCGGCCTCCCCCGCCGCCGAGCCCGCACCCGCGGCGCCTTCACCCGAGGCCTGTCGCGGCACACCCTCACGCCCCCGCTCACCCGGACCGCCCTTCGCCGACCCCGCGGCAGCCGCCGCGAACTCGGCCAGCCGCACCGACGCACCCCCGGCACCCGCATCCCGCACACCGGCATCCCGCGAACGCTCCGGCGAACGCAGCACCCCGAGCATCGTCCGCAGCTCCGTCAGCGCCTGCCGGCCCATGTCGCCCACCAGCGCCGCGTTCTTCGACGCCTTCTCCGGATCCTTCAGCGCCACCGCCTGCAACGCCGCCGCATGCACCACCATCAGACTCACCCGGTGCGCCACCACGTCGTGCATCTCCCGGGCGATGCGCGTGCGCTCCTCGCTGCGCGCCCATTCCGCGCGCTCCTCCGCCCGGTCCGCGAGCAGCGCCAACTCCCGCTCCAGGCCGTCCGCGCGCTCCCGCAGCGACTCCACGAGGCGGCGGCGGGCACCCACGTACAGACCCGTCAGCACCGGCGGCGTCGTCAGCCCGATCGCCACCAGGACGGACATCAGCGGAATGAACCACGCCGGAGGGTCGAACCCGGGGTCCTGGCCGATGCTCTGGTGCATCCGCACGATCGTGATGATCACGACGGCTGCCGCCTGCATCCCCGTGAGCAGCACCGTGACCCGGCGCGGCACGTCCGCGGCGACCGCCAGGCTGTAGAGACCGACGAAGCCGAGCAGAAAGCCCATCTCCGCCGGTGTCAGCGCGATGGCCACCAGCACCACGGCGATCGGCCAGCGCCGCCGGAGCACCAGCGTCGACCCGGCCACCAGCCCCAGAACCACGCCGGAAGCCGCGGGCAACCCGGCCTCACCTGCGAAGTCGACACCCTGGACCGCGCACTCCACGGCAGAAACCAGGCCGAGCGAGATGTCCAGCGCGGCGCTCCGCCGGCGCTTCCACCACCATGGTCCGCCGACGGTCCGCCTCTCCCCCGTCTCGGTCATACGGACCAGCGTACGACCGGGCGCCAACCAGTTTTCCGGCTCGTGAAGGAACCGACGATTCCGTAGCGGGACCTGCATGTTCCGGTTAACAGCAACCACCGTCCCGACGCGCAACGGAAACGCCCGTTCCCTACTCGAACTGGTGAATAGTCCCTCGTTCTCGCACACTCTGCCACCCTCCGGGCGGAAGCTGCCGTCATGGTGCAGGCAAAGACCGAACTGAAGGCCCGCGCACGGGAACTGCGACGAGCGGGCAGGACGTACGACGAGATCGTGGCCGAACTGGGAGTCTCGAAGAGCTCGGTGTCGCTGTGGGTGCGGGACCTGCCGACGCCGCGACGCTCCGTCGAGCGCGCGCGGAGAATGGCCGAGGCCAGATGGAGCCCGTTCCGGCAGGAGCGGGACCTGGCCCGCAGGCAGGCCATCGAGAGGGCAAGGCAGGATGTCGGGCCCCTGAGCGAGCGGGACCTGTTCCTGCTGGGCGTGGGCCTGTACTGGGCGGAGGGAACGAAGAGCAAGCCGTACCGGCTCAGCGAAGCCGTCACGTTCGTCAACAGCGACCCGGACATGATCAGGGTCTACCTGGCATGGCTGAAGCTGGTCGGGGTCGCACCCGAACGCCTGCGCTTCTCGGTGATGATCCATGAGTCGGCCGACGTCGAAGGGGCCGAGCGCTACTGGGCCGAACTCGTCGGCAGGGACATCACAGACCTCGGCAAGACCACCCTCAAGCGGCACAACCCGAAGACGGTGCGCAAGAATGTGGGAGCCGACTACCGGGGCTGCCTTGTGGTCCGGGTCCTTCAAGGCGCTGATCTGTATCGTCGCATCGAAGGCTGGTGGTCGGGCATAGTATGTGGAGTCCGAGACCCCCAAAGGGTGAATCGGGCATAAGTCAATCCCGGGTCGACTAAGGGCAAGTCCTTGGATTTTGGATCCAATGATGGGGGTTCGAATCCTCCCCCGGGAGCTCGAAGTTCGATTACCGGGCTCTGGCCGCTGCAAGGCCGGGGCCCGCTCTCGTGTCCGGATCCGGGCACCCTCGCAACCCACCGGTATCCTGCGGGTGTTCCCCCTGACCCCGTAGCCGAAGGGCACACCCGTGAGCGCCAACCGCCCGGCAGCCGTCGTCGTACTCGCAGCAGGTGAGGGCACCCGAATGAAGTCGGCGACGCCCAAGGTCCTGCACGAGATCTGCGGCCGCTCCCTTCTCGGCCATGTCGTCGCCGCCTCACGCAGCCTCTCCCCCGAGAACCTCGTCGTGGTGGTGGGCCACGCCCGTGAGCAGGTGACCGCGCATCTCGCCGAGACCGACTCCGAGGTGCGTACGGCGGTGCAGCACGAGCAGAACGGCACCGGTCACGCGGTGCGCATGGCCCTGGAGGAGCTGTCGCGCAGCGGCGTCGTCCTTGACGGCACGGTGGTCGTGACCTGCGGGGACACCCCGCTGCTGACGGGGGAGACGCTGCAGTCGCTGGCCGACACCCACTCCGCCGACGGCAACGCCGTCACCGTCCTGACGGCCGAGGTGCCGGATTCGACGGGCTACGGCCGCATCGTGCGCGATGCGGACAGCGGCGCCGTGACCGCGATCGTCGAGCACAAGGACGCGACGCCCGGGCAGCTGGCCATCACGGAGATCAACTCGGGTGTGTTCGCCTTCGACGCGCAGCTGCTGTCGGACGCACTCGGGAAGGTGCGTACGGACAACAGCCAGGGCGAGGAGTACCTGACGGATGTGCTCGGCATTCTGCGCAGTGCGGGGCATCGTGTGGGCGCGTCGGTGGCGGGCGACCATCAGGAGATCCTCGGGATCAACAACCGGGTGCAGCTTTCCGAGGCGCGCCGGCTGCTGAACGGCCGTCTGCTGGAGCGGGCGATGCTCGCGGGTGTGACGGTGGTGGATCCGGCGTCGACGTGGGTGGATGTGTCGGTGTCGTACGAGCAGGACGTGATGGTGCTGCCGGGTACGCAGTTGACGGGTTCGACGCACTTGGCGGCGGGTTGCGAGGTGGGGCCGAATTCCCAGTTGGCGGACACGTCGGTGGGTGCGGGTGCGTCGGTGAGCAACACGGTGGCGCAGGGTGCCCGGATCGGCGAGGGCGTGAAGGTGGGGCCGTTCGCGTATTTGCGTCCGGGTTCGAGCCTGGGTGTGAAGGCGAAGGTGGGGAGTTTCGTCGAGCTCAAGAACGCGGAGATCGGCGAGGGTTCGAAGGTGCCGCATCTTTCGTATGTCGGTGATGCTTCGGTGGGTGAGCACAGCAACATCGGGGCGGCGACGGTGTTCGTGAATTACGACGGTGAGAACAAGCACCGCACGGAGATCGGTTCGCACTGCAAGACGGGTGCGGACAACATGTTTGTGGCGCCTGTCACTGTCGGGGACGGTGCTTATACGGCGGCGGGTTCGGTGATCACGAAGGATGTGCCTCCGGGGTCGCTCGCTGTGGCGCGTGGCCAACAGCGCAATATCGCCGGGTGGGTGGCGCGCAAGAGGCCCGGGAGTGCGGCGGCCCGGGCGGCGGAGAGTGCCGCGCGGGGTGAGGCCGAGGGCTCGGCTGGTGCGGCGGGCGCGCAGGGCGGCGAGGGCCCGAAGGGTGGCTGACGAGCGCGGACGGCTCCTGTCGGGTACGCGGGGCCGTGGGCCGGGGCGTACGGTTAGGACGCACGCACGCCCCGCGGAACTCAAGGAGACGGTGCAGTGACCGGGATCAAAACGACCGGCGAGAAGAAGTTGATGCTCTTCTCCGGCCGCGCCCACCCCGAGCTTGCGGAGGAGGTCGCGGATCAGCTGGGTATCGCAGTGGTCCCGACCAAGACTTTCGACTTCGCAAACGGCGAGATCTATGTCCGCTTCCGGGAGTCCGCGCGTGGCGCCGACTGCTTTCTGATGCAGAGCCACACGGCCCCGATCAATAAGTCGATCATGGAGCAGCTGATCATGATCGATGCTTTGAAGCGTGCTTCGGCGCGCAGCATCACGGTCATTGTGCCGTTCTACGGCTATGCCCGTCAGGACAAGAAGCACCGTGGGCGGGAGCCCATTTCGGCGCGGTTGATGGCGGATCTGCTGCAGACCGCGGGGGCGGACCGGATTCTCACGGTGGATCTGCACACGGATCAGATTCAGGGTTTCTTCGACGGTCCGGTGGATCATCTCTTCGCGTTGCCGGTGCTCGCCGACTATGTGGGCGGGCAGGTGGACCGGAGCAAGCTGACGGTCGTATCCCCGGACGCGGGGCGTGTGCGGGTGGCGGACCGGTGGGCGGACCGGTTGGGTGCGCCGCTGGCGATCGTGCACAAGCGCCGTGACCCGGAGGTCGCGAATCAGGTGACGGTGCACGAGGTTGTCGGTGACGTCGAGGGCCGGGTGTGTGTCCTGGTGGACGACATGATCGACACGGGTGGCACGATCTGCGCCGCGGCGGACGCGCTGTTCGCGAACGGTGCGGAGGATGTCATCGTCACGGCGACGCACGGTGTGCTGTCGGGTCCCGCGTCGGACCGGCTGAAGAATTCGAAGGTCAGTGAGTTCGTCTTCACGAATACGCTGCCGACGCCTGGTGAGCAGGATCTGGACAAGATCACGGTGCTTTCGATGGCGCCGACGATCGCCCGTGCGGTGCGTGAGGTCTTCGAGGACGGCTCGGTGACCAGCCTTTTCGACGAGCAGGCGTGAGGGGGCGGGTCCGGGCGTAGTCCGCTCGGGCCCGCCGCTGCGGCCCCGGTCCGCTGCTGCGGGTCGTCCCGGTGGGCCGCTCCGGGCGTGCTCCGGAGGCGTCGCGTCGCTCCGGAGGCGTCCCGTCGTCCGCGGGTGCCCGGACCTGTGATCGTGATCGATTTCCGCACGGCCTTCCTCGCCGCGTAGACTCCCGATGTCGCTCGGCGAGGGAGGCCGTGTTCGTGCGCTGGTCGCACGGTCCGGCTCATCCGTTATCGACGCGCGCTCTTCGCCAGGGTTTCCACGGTGGTCTCTTCCGTGGCCGGCTCTGCGGCGTGGCCGGTCTGTCGTGGACGGACCGAGTGACACCACAGACGCGGTATCCGTTTCGAGTGCGAGGAGCGCAGCATGGCTGACGTCAAACTTTCCGCGAGCATCCGTTCCGAATTCGGCAAGGGCGCTGCTCGTCGTCTGCGCCGCGAGGAGAAGATTCCCGCGGTGATCTACGGCCACGGTGAGGACCCGGTCCACGTGGCGCTGCCCAGCTACGACATGATGATGGCGCTGAAGACGCCGAACGTCCTGATCAACCTGGATGTCGAGGGCAAGAAGCAGCTTGTGATCCCGAAGGCCGTGCAGCGTGAGGCGATCCGCGGCTTCCTGGTCCACGCGGACCTGCTGATCGTGCGCCGCGGCGAGAAGGTCAACGTCGACATCCCGATCCACGTCGAGGGTGAGCTGGCTCCGGGGCAGAACCTGCTGGAGCACGTGCTGAACGCGCTTCCGGTCGAGGCGGAGGCCACGCACATTCCGGAGTCGGTCACGGTGTCCGTCGAGGGTCTGGACGCGGGCGACTCGGTCACTGCCGGTCAGATCAAGCTGCCGAAGGGCACGTCGCTGGCCGTCGAGGAGGACGACGTCGTGATCCAGGTCCTGGCGGCTCAGGCCGAGGAGCCGGCTGCCGAGGAGGAGACCGAGGGCGAGGCGGAGGCCCCGAGCGAGGTCGCCCCTGAGTGATCCGGTCTTCCGGGTCTTTCTCCGACTGCCGCCGCGTTCCCTGGCTGCACGGCCGGGTGGAGCGCGGCGGCGGTCGTTCCGCTGCCGGGCTGCGGCGCCGGTTCGCGGTCCGCCGTTACTCGTTGCGGATTCACACCTCGCCGTTCTTCATCGCCGATTCGCCCTTACCGTTCCTCGTTCCTCGACTCTTGGAGGACCGCTCTCATGACGACTGTTGCCGGTACGGGTGGTGCGGGCGGAGCCGGTGGTTCCGGTGGCGCCGGTGGTTCGGGTGGCCCGTCGGGGCCGTGGCTGGTGGTGGGCCTGGGCAATCCGGGTCCGGGGTATGCCGGCAACCGGCACAACATCGGGTTCGCGGTCACGGATCTGCTGGCGTCCCGTATCGGGGGGAAGTTCAAGGCGCACAAGTCGCGTGCGCGGGTGCTGGAGGGCCGGTTCGGGGCTCCGGGGTCGGCGTCGGGCTGCCGTGTGGTGGTCGCTCAGCCGATGTCGTACATGAATCTCTCGGGGGGTCCGGTCACGGCGCTGCGGGATTTCTACAAGGTGCCGGTGGAGCGGATCGTGGTGGTCCACGACGAGCTGGACATCGGCTTCGGCATGCTCCGGCTGAAGAAGGGCGGCGGCGACAACGGCCACAACGGGCTGAAGTCGCTGACGAAGTCGCTGGGGCCGGGCTATTTCCGTGTGCGGTTCGGTGTCGGCCGGCCGCCCGGGCGGATGCCGGTCGCGGACTACGTGCTGAGGGATTTCTCCGCTGCGGAGCGCAAGGAGCTGGACTACTTCACGGACCGGGCCGCGGACGCGGTGGAGTCGCTGGTGCTGGACGGTCTGGAGCGGGCGCAGAGCACCTACAACTCGTAGGCAGTGCACGTGAGTTGCTCTCCGATCCCCCGGCCGTGGCCGTAATCGGCCCGGGTCCGGGGAGGAGTCGGACGCATCCGCCTTTTACTGCCCAAGCGGGATGCGGAGGTTGACCCTCCGGGCGGTTTGCCCAAGGATCTCGGCCATGTCCTCCTCGACGACCTCAGCGACGGGAACCGTCCGCGTCAAACGCAGCCGCACTCGCCGCGCCGGGGAGAGCATGTTCGGGATGCTGCTGCTGACGCGCAACATCGTCCTGATTCTGGGGTCGTTGCTGCTGCTCGTCGCCGGAGGCTGGACGTCGTGGGAGACGGCGGGGCCTGCGCTGACGGGCGACGTCAAGGGCACGGTGCGGATCGCGAAGTGCACCGAGGAGACGTGTGCCGGAACGTTCGTCCCCACCGCCGGGGGCAGTTCACAGGAGCGGAAGGTGACGGTCGACAAGACCGCGTCGGGCAAGGTCGGCGAGCGGCTCCAGGTGGCGTTGCGCCCAGGTACCGATGAGGCCGTGCGTACGGGGCCTGCGGGTGTTCTCTACGGTGCGGTGCCGTTCGGGGGTTCGCTGGTGCTGGCGGGGGTCGTCTTCGTGCTGGGCATGCGGATGAAGCGGACGGCGCTGGTGCTGGGGGCGCTCGGCGTCGCGCTGATGAGCGCGTCCTGGGCGTTGCTGACGTTCTGACGCACCTCGCGGGGCGCGCCCGTGTCGCCGGGTGCAGCGGATCCCGGGGCAGCGGAATCCAGGTGCAGCTCCGGCTTCGCAGGCCGGTGGTGAGCTCCCGTCCCACCCTCACATCTCACGTTTGTGGTGTGCGGCCTCTCACATCTCACGTCTGTGGTGTGCGGCCGTGCGGCGCCGCCGCGTCGGGTGAACTCCCCGTCGCGGCGGCGCCGTTCGCGTCACGTGTCCGCTGACGGCGCGGCGGTGCCGCGTCAGCCGGTGTTGCGCAGCCCCGCTGCTACGCCGTTGACGGTCAGCAGCAGTGCGCGGCTGAGCATCTGGTCGGGCTCTTCGCCGCGCTCCGCGGCGGCGCGCTGCCGGTGCAGCAGCGTCACCTGAAGGTAGGAGAGCGGGTCGAGGTAGGCGTCGCGGATGGCGAACGTCTGCTTCAGGACGGGGCTCGCGTCGAGCAGTTCGCGTTCCCCGGTGATGCGCAGAACTTCCCGCAGCGTCAGGTCGTGTTCGGCGCGGATGGTCTCGAAGACGTGCTTGAGCTCGTCGGGTACGAGGGTGTCGACGTAGTGCTGCGCGATGCGCAGGTCGGTCTTGGCGAGGGTCATCTCGACGTTGGCGAGGAAGTTCTGGAAGAAGTGCCAGTGCTCCTGTGCCTCTTGGAGCACACCGTCGAGTCCGGCCTCTCGTGCCGCCTTCAGTCCGGTGCCGACTCCGAACCAGCCGGGCACGATCTGCCGCGACTGGGTCCAGCCGAACACCCAGGGGATGGCCCGCAGTCCGTCGAGGCCTGCGCCGCTGTCGGGGCGCCGCGAGGGCCGTGAACCCAGGTGCAGTTCGGCGAGCTGGTCGACGGGGGTGGAGGCGAAGAAGTAGGCGGGCAGGTCCGGGTCGTCGACCAGCTTCCGGTAGGCGCCGTGCGCGGCGTCGGAGACGGTGTCCATGGCGGCGTCCCAGCGGGCGAGGGCCTCGTCGGACTGGCGGGGCGCGGTGTGCAGCGCGGACGCCTGGAGGGTCGCGGCGACGGTCAGTTCGAGGTTCTCCCTCGCCAGGGACGGCACGAGGTACTTGTCGGAGATGACTTCGCCCTGTTCCGTGACCTTGATCTCGCCGTCGAGGGTGCCCCAGGGCTGGGCGAGGATCGCGTCGTGGGTGGGGCCGCCGCCGCGGCCGACGGTTCCGCCGCGGCCGTGGAAGAGCCGCAGCCGCACGCCGTGCCGGTGCGCCACGTCGCGGAGCCTGCGCTGTGCGCGGTGGATCTCCCACTGCGAGGTGGTGATGCCGCCGAACTTGGAGGAGTCGGAGTAGCCGAGCATGACCTCCTGCAGGTCGCCGCGGAGCGAGACGAGCTTGCGGTAGGAGGGGTCGGAGAGCATCGCGTCGAGGAGTTCGTCGGCGATCTTCAGCTCGTCGGTGGTCTCCAGCAGCGGGACGATGCCGATGTGGGCCCAGCCGGCGTGCAGGTCGATCAGTCCGGCCTCGCGTGCGAGCACGGCGGCGGCGAAGACGTCGTCGGCTCCCTGGCACATGGAGATGATGTAGGACTCGATGACTTCGGGCCCGAAGGTCTCCAGCGCCTTGCGGACGGTGGTGAAGACGCCGAGGGTCTTCTCGCCCGCTGCGTCCAGGGGTGCCGGCGAGGGCGAG
This sequence comes from Streptomyces sp. WMMB 322, assembly GCF_900090145.1. Lineage (GTDB taxonomy): Bacteria > Actinomycetota > Actinomycetes > Streptomycetales > Streptomycetaceae > Streptomyces. The sequence goes on along the minus strand of NZ_FMHI01000001.1, from coordinate 679,359 downwards.
AGGGGACGGCGGGAGCGCAGCTCCTTGGCCAGGAGCCGCTGCCGGTAGTCGCGGGGCATGTCGATGTAGCGCCAGGATTCCTCGCCGAGCCGGTCGAAGAGCTGGCCGAGGGCGTGGTGGTGGGCGTCGGCGTGCTCCCGTACGTCCATGGTGGCCAGCTGCAGGCCGAACGCGGCGATGGTGCGCAGCACCCGGTCCAGGCGGCCGTCGGCGATGAGTTCGCCGCGGTGTGCGCGCAGGGACGTCTGCAGCAGCACCAGGTCGTCGACGAGTCCGGTGGTGCCGAGGTAGTCGCGCCCCTCTGCGTGGGGTGCGCCGGAGGCGAGCCGGTCGCGGGTGTTGAGGAGCTTCTGCCGGATGCAGGTGGCCTTGAGGCGGTAGGGCTCCTCGGCGTTGAGTCGCTTGTAGCGGGGGCTGATCTCGGGCAGCCGGTCCAGGTCGCGGCTGAGGGAGTCGAGGAGTTCCTTGGTGGCGCCGCTGTTGCGGATGGAGTTGGACAGGGCGCCGCGGAGGTCGTCGATGTGTTCGAGGGCGTCGGTGATGCCGTGTTCGTGCTGGAGGAGCAGCACTTCCCATGTCACGTCGGGGGTGACGTTGGGGTTGCCGTCGCGGTCCCCGCCGATCCAGGTGCCGAACGTCAGCGGGCGGGTACCGGCGGGCAGTGGGGCTCCGGCCCGCTCGAGTTCGTCGGCGAGGTCCTCCAGTACGTCCCCGACGGCGTCGCGGTGCAGTTCGTCCAGGTAGTAGACGGCGTTGCGGGCCTCGTCGGCCGGTTCGGGGCGGGCGACGCGCAGCTCGTCCGTCTGCCAGACGAGGTCGACGTTCTCGGCGAGGCGCCGGTCGGTGCGGCCGCTGCCGTCGTGATCGTGGTGTTCCAGCAGTTCGGCGATCTTGCGGAGCTTGGTGAGGACGGAGCGGCGCGCGGCCTCGGTGGGGTGCGCGGTGAAGACGGGCCGGACGCCGAGGTTGCGCACGGTCTGCGCGAGGTGGGCGGGGTCGGCGTCCTTGAGCATGTCGGCGGTGCGGGAGAGGTTGCCGCCTTCGGCGGCGCGGCGTTCGCGCAGTTCCCGGCCGCGGTGGACCTGCTCGGTGACGTTGGCCAGGTGGAAGTACGTGGAGAAGGCCCGCACGAGCTTGGTGGCGGTCTCCAGGTCGGTCCTGCCGAGCAGGGCGGCGGCGGCCTCTCCGTCGCTGCGCGTCAGGGCGCGTACGCGTTCGACGAGGTCGAGCAGTTCCGCTCCCTCCTGGCGCACGAGGGTCTCGCCCAGAAGGTCTCCCAGGCGGCGGATGTCGGCGCGCAGGGCGCTGTTCGCCTCGGTTTCGGCGGCTGTTCCGGAGACGGGTCCGTTGCCTTCCGCCGGCCCGTTTCCGCCCGGCCGGCGGGGGGTCTCGGCACGGCTCACTTCGGCACTGCTCACGTGTGAGGCTCCTTGCAGCATTTGCTTCGGGCAGGTCACGGACCGCGCTGTCCGACGCTCCCCAGGATATGCGGGGCGGTCTTCCGCCCCTCGTGCCGTCCGATGGGTGAGCAAGCTCTCGTCTCCCCCATGCCGCCACTTGCTACGCCTGTGAGGGCTGCCATACTTACGACGCCGTAGGTTACGGTTCCGTAGGACTTGCGTGGGCACAAGACGCAGAAGTGCACGACGCAGAAGCCCCTTACCGCTCTGACAAGGGACATCTATGACGACAAGCCCCCCGGACGTTCTCGACAGCTCCTCCGACACCCAGAAGAAGCCCGCCTCCGACGCCCCGGACTCCCCCGTCGCCCTCGCGACGCTGGGCGGCGAGAAGCGCCGCTCGGCGGAGCAGGTCGCCCTGCTGGCCTTCATCGTGGTCCCATTCCTGGCGCTGCTCGCAGCGGTGCCGCTGACGTGGGGCTGGGGCGTGAGCTGGCTGGATCTGGGGCTGATGACGGCCATGTACTTCATCGGCTGCCACGGCATCACCATCGGCTTCCACCGTTACTTCACGCACGGCTCGTTCAAGGCGAAGCGGCCGCTGCGCATCGCGCTCGCGGTCCTGGGTTCCCTGGCCGTGGAGGGCCCGGTGGTGCGGTGGGTCGCCGATCACCGCAAGCATCACAAGTTCTCCGACGCCGAGGGCGACCCGCATTCGCCGTGGCGTTACGGCGAGACGGTTCCGGCCCTGATGAAGGGCCTGTGGTGGGCTCACGTCGGCTGGATGTTCGACGAGGAGCAGACGTCGCAGCAGAAGTACGCACCCGATCTGGTCAAGGACCCGGCGATCCGCGCCATCTCGCGGCAGTTCGTGCTGTGGACGACGGTGTCGCTGCTGATCCCTGCCGTGATCGGCGGCCTGGTGACGATGTCCTGGCAGGGTGCGCTGACGGCGTTCTTCTGGGGCTCGCTGGTGCGTGTGGCGCTGCTGCACCACGTCACGTGGTCCATCAACTCCATCTGTCACGCGGTCGGCAAGCGGCCCTTCAAGTCCCGCGACAAGTCCGGCAACGTGTGGTGGCTGGCGATCCTCTCCTGCGGTGAGTCGTGGCACAACCTGCACCACGCGGACCCGACGAGCGCCAGGCACGGCGTGGAGAAGGGCCAGCTCGACTCGAGTGCGCGCATCATCCGCTGGCTGGAGCTGGCGGGTTGGGCGTACGACGTGCGCTGGCCGGCCCGGTCCCGTATCGACTCCCGCCGCAAGGAGCCGTCCCGTCAAGCGGCATGATGGGGCCCGTGCCGACCGATGACAGCTCCGCCAGTCCCGCAAAGGCGAACAGGGCAGCCAAGAAGGAGAAGCGCGCCGCCCGTCGCAGGATGAGCGGCAAGGAGCGCCGCGAGCAGCTCCTCGACATCGGACGTGCCCTCTTCGCCGAACGTGGCTTCGAGGGCACGTCCGTGGAGGAGATCGCCGCGAAGGCGGGTGTCTCCAAGCCCGTGGTGTACGAGCATTTCGGCGGCAAGGAAGGTCTCTACGCCGTCGTCATCGACCGCGAGATGCGGCAGCTCCTGGACATGGTGACGGGTGCCCTCACAGGGGGGCACCCGAGGGAGCTGCTGGAGCAGGCGGCGTTCGCCCTGCTCGACTACATCGACGTCTACACGGACGGTTTCCGCATCCTCGTCCGCGATTCGCCCGTCGCACAGTCGACGGGCAATTTCGCGTCGCTGATCAGCGACATCGCCACTCAGGTCGAGGACATCCTGGGCCGCGAGTTCAAGTCCCGCGGCTTCGATCCGAAGCTCTCGCCGCTGTACGCGCAGGCGCTGGTCGGGATGGTGGCGCTGACGGGGCAGTGGTGGCTGAACGTCCGCAGGCCGAAGAAGGCCGAGGTCGCCGCGCACCTGGTGAATCTGGCCTGGCACGGCTTGGACGGGCTGGAGGCGAAGCCGCGTCTGATAGGTCACAGGCGCAGCTGAAGGGGCTGGCCCGATCCGCTGCCCGGCTCGCGGCACCTGGGTATGCTGGCATACATGAAGCGAACCACCGTCAAGCTCGACGACGCCCTCGACGCCCGGATGCGGCACGAGGCCACTCGTCGCGGCCTCACGGTCTCCGAGTGGACGCGCGAAGCGATCGCGGAGCACCTGCCGAACGGGGGGCACCAGGGCCGGGCCCGTCGCCGCTTCCGGTCGGCCGGGTCCGGCGACAGCGGCCGCACGGACATCGCCGAACGCATGGAGGAGATCCTCGCCGGCCTCGCCGAGGGGACCGACATACTTGGTGAGGACGGAGACGAAGGGCGCGGCCACCGGCTGAGCGCATGAGTCCGCTCGTCGTCGATGCGGGCCCGCTCTATGCGCTGCTGGACCGGAGCGACTCCTGGCACAAGCCCTGCACCGAGCTTCTGGAAACGCACACGGGTCCGCTGGTCGTCCCCACGCTGGCGATAGCCGAGGTGGCGCACCTCGTGGAGAGACGGCTCGGCCCCCGGACGGAACTGCTGCTCGCTCAGGACTTCGCCGAAGGAGCTTTCAGCGCCGAACCCGTACGCCCGGAGGACTGGCTGCGGATGGCCGAACTGACGGCCCGGTACCTCGACTTCCCGCTCGGCATGGTGGACGCCTCCGTCGTCGCATGCGCCGAGCGCCTCGGAGCCGCCGAGGTCGCCACAGTCGACCGCAAGCACTTCGCCGCCGTGCGACCACGGCATGTGGCCGGCTTCACGCTGCTTCCCTGACCGCCGCGAAACGTGGCGCGGCAAAGTCAGTTCGCGGCGAACTCGTCGAGGGCGCTGCGGATCTCGCCGCTCATCGCGTCGCTGCCCAGATGGCCGGCGTCCTCCACGACGACGAGGCGGGAGCCGGGCCAGGCGCGTGTCAGTTCCCACGCGGTGCCCAGGGGCCCGCCCAGGTCGAAGCGGCCGTGGATGAGAATGCCGGGGATGCCGGCGAGGCGGCCCGCGTGCCGTATGAGCGCCCCCTCCTCCAGCCAGGCTCCGTGCGAGAAGTAGTGCGCGCAGATGCGTACCAGAGCGTGCCGGGCCTCGGGCGGCCGGTCACCGTACGTCCTGGGGGCGCCGCCCCGGGTTTCCATGGAGAGCACCGTGTCCTCCCAGCGGCACCATTCGCCGGCTGCCTCGTCCCGTACGGCGGGATCCGGGTCGGCCATGCGCCGCGCGTACGCCGCGAGGACGCCCGGCAGCCCCGCTTCGGGACCGCTTCCGGCACGTGCTCGCGGAAGCGGTGCCACTCCTCCGGGAAGAACCGGCCGGCACCGCGGTAGAGCCAGTCGATCTCGGAGCGCCGGGTGGTGGTGACGGCGGGAATGACGATCTGCGAGACGCGGTCCGGGTGCCGCTGTGCGTACGCGAGGATCAGCGTGGATCCCCAGGAGCCGCCGAAGAGCAACCACCGCCCGATGCCGAGGTGTTCGCGCAGCAGCTCCATGTCGGCGATCAGGTGCGCGGTGGTGTTGTGGCTCATGTCCGTGGCCGGGTCGGAGGCGTGCGGGGTGCTGCGTCCGCATCCGCGCTGGTCGAAGGCGACGACGCGGTACCGGTCCGGGTCGAAGCGGCGCCGGGCGAGGGTGCCGCAGCCCGAGCCGGGGCCTCCGTGGACGACGAGGGCGGGCTTGCCGTCCGGGTTTCCGCACACCTCCCAGTGGATGCGCTGGCCGTCGCCGACGTCGAGCATGCCTTGTCCGTACGGTTCGAGCGGCGGGTGGAGCGTGGGCACGGCCGGTCACCTCTCCGATGTCGGAAGGAGCCGCACGATGCCGTTTCGAGGAAGCCGCAGCAACTTGTATACGGACACGTATACTTGCGCCATGGCTGACTCGATGATCCGCGTGCCCTCCGAGGTGCGCGACCGGCTTGCCGAACTCGCGAAGGACCGCGGATCCTCCATCGGCGCCATAGTCGGCGAGTACGCCCGATCCACTCCGACCGAGCAGGAGATGGCCGCCAAGGCCGCCGAAGCCCGGCAGATCCTTTACGAACTGTCGGGATACAGGGCGAGCGAAGAAGAGGAGCGAGCCTCACTCGCCGAACTCGAACGACGGATCCAGTCTCTTCGGTGAGCCGGGAGCGATTCGTCTTCGATGCGTCCGCCCTGCTCGCGGCGGGCTCCGGCAACCAACTGGCGTCGACTCTGATTCATCAGGCCAACCTCAAACCCGAGTGGTCGTTGTACGTACCGCTGTGCGCGCTGGTGCAGGCCGAATGGGACCGGAAGGGCATCGCCGAGCACTTCGCCGCTCTGCCCGGCGTGGCATTCCTGGAGCTGGATCTGCCGGCAGCCCTGACCACGAGCAAGTCACCTCCTGAGACGTGGTCGGAGTCCCACGTGGTTCACGCCGCCACCCCCGGCCCGCTCTCCCCCGTCTCGCCCGACGGGGGGACGGTGGTGACGACCCGGCCCGAGCACTATCCGGGCCTGCGCACCCTGGACATCAGGCCGTGAGCGTGGGCTCCAGGAACTCCAGCCTGTTGCCCACGGGGTCCTCGGAGTAGATGCGGCGGTGGCCGGGCAGGTCGTCGTCCCGGACGACGGGCGCTCCGGCGTCGGCGAGGCGCGCGGCGAGGGCGTCGAGGCCGCGCACGCGGATGCCGGGATGGGCCTTCCGTGCGGGGCGGAAGTCCTCCTCGACGCCGAGGTGCAGCACGACGGAGCCGGCCGTGAACCAGCAGCCGCCCCGCGCGGCGAGCACCGGGGGCTTGGGGATCTCCGTCATCCCGAGCACGCCCGCGTAGTACGCGCGCAGAGCGTCCTCCGAGCCCGGTGGTGCGGCGAGCTGCACATGGTCCAGCGAGTCGATCGCGGGGGCCGCCGGGCCGGCTCCGGGCTCCCCGGCGGGGCCCGTCATCGCTTCACCGCGACGACGAAGATGCGGCGGAAGGGGAAGACGGTCCCCCGCGCGGGGTCGCCGCCCAGCGGCGGATAGGCCTCACGCAGCAGCTGCCCGTACTCGGCGAGGAACGCCGACTCGGCCTCGGGGTCGTCGGCGAGCAGCGTGAGGACGGGCCGCAGCGCCGTGCCCTTGACCCAGTCCAGGACGGGGTCCTCGCCGTGGAGGAGCTGCGCGTACGTGGTCTCCCACGCGTCGACGTCGCAGCCCAGCGGTTCGAGTTCGGCCAGGTGTTCCGCGGGGGAGCGGACGGAGCCGCCGCGGGCCCCGGCGCCCAGACGGGCCCTCCAGCGCGGCGAGTTGCGCAGTTCCAGCAGGAGGGTGTGGCTGGGGGCGTCGAAGTTGCCGGGGACCTGGAAGGCGAGGACGCCGCCGGCCGGCAGGACAGCGGTCCAGGTCCGGAAGAAGCCGGTGTCGGTGAGGGCACCGTCCTGGCCGGTGCCGCCGGGGGCGCCCCCGGGGCCGCCTTCTCCCGGGAGGCCTCGCCCCTCCTCCCCGACGGGGTGCACCCTGTTCTTCCCCGAACCGGCAAGCACCCATTGGAGCGCCGCGTTGGAGAAGATCAGGTCGAAGCGTTCGCCGCGTGCGGGGCGCCATGTGGCGAGGTCGAGGTGGGTGAATTCGAGGCTTCCGCCGGCGGGCGTCCTTCCGGCGTGGGCGCCGGCTTCGCGCAGCATCGCCGGGGAGTTGTCGTAGCCGGTGATGTGCGCGCGGGGCCAGCGGTCGGCGAGCATCGTGGACGGGCCACCGGGCCCGCAGCCCAGGTCGGCGATGCGGGGGGCCTCGTCGTGCGGCAGTGCGGGCACGCGGGCGAGCAGGTCGGTGATCGGTCGGTTGCGGTGTCCGGAGTGCCGTGCGTACTGATGCGGATCCCACACAGGTGACGTCATGGGGGCAGCCTCCATCCGAAGTATCTCGATGTCAAGAGACTTCATGTCGACACAACTACTACACTGATCACATGGAGGACGAGGTCGACCGACTGGTGGCAGCCTGGCGCCGAGAGCGCCCGGACCTCGACGTGGAACCGTTGGAGGTCCTGAGCAGGGTCAGCAGACTCGCACGGCACCTCGACCGTGCGCGCCGGATCGCCTTCTCCGAACACAACCTCGAGCCCTGGGAGTTCGACGTCCTGACCGCCCTGCGGCGAGCGGGCACGCCGTACCAGCTCTCGCCCGGTCAGCTCCTCACCCAGACCCTCGTGACCTCGGGGACGATGACGAACCGCATCGACCGGCTCGCCAAGAAGGGCCTCGTGGAGCGCCTGCCCGACCCCAGTGACCGGCGGGGCGTCCTGGTGCGGCTCACCGTGGACGGACGCGACCGCACCGACAGCGCACTGGCGGGCCTCCTCGACCAGGAGCGCGCGATCCTCGCCGAGCTGTCCTCCGCGCAGCGGGCCGAACTGGGTTCGCTGCTGCGCAGGTTGACCGCGCCCTTCGACAACATTCCCGGCTGACCGAGCGTCGCTTCGCTGCGAACTCACCGCGCTCGCAAGGCGGTTGGCGCCGGTGCCCCGCCGGGTGGCGGGTTCCCCCGCTGCGTCGCGCACCGCGCAGCCCGTAGCATCCGTGCATGGGCGGACGTCATTCGGATCGATTCGCGGGACGCACCGTCCTGGTCACCGGCGGTGGCGCAGGCATCGGAGCCGCGACGGCTCACAGGCTGGCCGACGAAGGTGCCGCGGTGGTCATCCTCGACCGCGACGAGGACGACGGCCACCGCACGGCACGCGAGATCACCGCCTCCGGGGCGCGCGCCGCGTTCGTGCTCGGCGACGTCACCGACGAACCCGCCTGGGCCAGGGCGCTGCGCACGGCGCACGAGGGCTTCGGCCCCGTCGACGGACTGGTCAGCAACGCCGGGCTGATGCTGCCGGGCCCGGCCGGTGAGCTCTCCCTCTCCGACTGGCAGTGGCAGTTGGGCGTCAACCTCACCGGAGCCTTCCTCGGATTGCGTGCCTGCCTCGACGACCTGCGCGCGCGGCGCGGAGCCGTCGTGCTGACCTCGTCCGTGCAGGCGCTCGTGGGTCTGCGGGAGCGGCCGGCGTACGCCGCAGCGAAGGCGGGGCTGACGGGGCTCGGACGGCAACTGGCCGTCGACTACGGGCCGGAGATCCGCGTCAACAGCGTGCTGCCCGGCCCGATCGTGACCGGCGCGTGGGAAGGCACGAGCGAGGAGGACGCCCTGCGGACGGCCGCGCAGACCGTCGCCGGCCGCTACGGGCACCCGGAAGAAGTGGCCGCCGTCATCGCCTTCCTGCTCTCCGACGACGCCTCGTACGTGACGGGCACGAGCCTCGTCGTGGACGGCGGGTGGAGCGTCTACAAGACCTCGCTGTGATCCGTGCGCGGCGGGCGGACCGCCCGGACGCGCCGGCAGCCTGGGCGCCCGCACCCCCGGGCGGGCTCAGCGCGCGGCGCTCGGCTCCACCTCGGCCGGGCCGACTCCCGCCCTGCGGGCCAGCGCGACCGCGGCGAGCGTCGAGTGGACACCGAGCTTCCCGAGGACGTTCTGCATGTGCGTACGGACGGTGTGAGGCGAGAGATACAGCCGCTCCGCCACGGCCTTGCGGCCGAGCCCGGCGACCATGCAGCGCAGGACCTCGCGCTCCCTCGGCGTCAGCGACTCCACGAGGCGCTCGCTCTCGGTGCGGTGCTTGCGCGAAGCCGTCAACTCCTTGAGTACGCCCGTCAGAAGCGCGGGCGGCAGATGCGTCTCGTCCTTCAGCACTCCGCGGATGACCTGGAGCAGCCGGGAGAGCGAACAGTCCTTGGCGACCCAGCCGCCTGCGCCGGCCTGAAGTGCGGAGGCCGCCTGCCCGGGGTCGTCCCGCTCGGCGAGCACGATGGTGCGCACCTCGGGGTGTTCGCTGCGCACTCGGCCGACGAGCGGTATGCCGCCGGGGCCCGCCTCGGAGGTCGCGGCCGTGCCGGCGGAGGGACGGGAACCGCCGCCGGGGCCCGAACCGCCCGCCGCGGCGTACCCGTTGGGGGCGCCGTCGCGCGGGACGACGGTGGGCGGGGAGCGGTCGGCGCCGTTCGCTGCGGCAGCCGCGGGGCCGGTGCCCGCGGCTGCGGTGCCGGCCGGTGCCGACAGGTCCGCGTCGACGAGCATCACGTCGAAGCGCCGTCCCTCGGCGGCGCCCCGTTCGAGATTGCGCATCGCGGCCTGGACGCTGCCGGCGGCGGCGACCTCCACATCCTGCTCGGCCGCGAGCGCAGCGGCCAGGGACTCAGCGAAGATCCGGTGGTCGTCGACCACCAGCACCCGTATACGTTGCATGTCGCCCCCTGGCAGTGCGGGTTCCGTCACCCCGTGGCGAAGGCAAGAGATGGGTGTTCTGGGGGAATCTCCTCGCCCCGCTGGGCCCCCTCCCACACCGCAGGCGTGGAGAGGGCACCGCCGCGCCCTTGCCTGCCAACCCGGCATCCCTGCCCGGCGTGGCCTGCCCGGCCGCCCGCCCCCTGACTGACACCGGCCCCCACCGGTGCGATGCGTACGACTCAGGGTAAGGCCGGTCGATGACGACGGAAACCGATTGGCGAAACTGGTTGGGCATGGCGTGATCTGACAGAGATGTTCCGTCTCGGGACACGCGCCGACGAGCGAAGACGCCGTCAGGTCCACGAAACCCTCAGCGGAACCGACTCCCGCAGAGCAGCGGTGGTGCGCGACCTGCGCGGAAGACCTTCGGATTCCGAAGTACCCGTCGAGGTCTACGCGTTCGGGCGCGGGCGCGTTCGCGGGCGGTCCCGCCGGCGACGCGTGGTCCCGCCGGCTGCGCACCGAACTGCTGTGGGTGGACCAGCGGTTGCGCGGTTCGGGCCCGGGCTCCGGCTCATCACCGCCGCCGAACCGCAGGGCCGCGACGAGCACGGCTGCGTCGGCTCACGCGTGGAGACCTTCGAGTTCCAGGCCCCCGGCTTCTGCACGAAGACGGGCTGCACCCTCGTCGGAACCGTCGAGGACTGCCCGCCCGGCTCGGCCGCACCTCTTTGTCGAACGCCCGTGACCGGCCGCCTCGTCAGACGTCCGCGAGCCGCCGCGCGCCGGGGCCCGGAACCGCCTCGAAGACCCGCGGCTCGCGGTGCCCGGCCGCCGCAAAGGCCTCAACCACGGCCTTGGATACGGAATCCGCATCCGCGGCCCGTACGAGCACGATCGCCGAACCGCCGAAGCCGCCGCCGGTCATGCGGGCGCCGAGTGCGCCGTTCGCGTTCGACGCCGCGACAACCAGGTCGAGTTCGGCGCAGGAGACCGCGAAGTCGTCGCGCAGCGAGGCGTGTCCGTCGGTCAGCACGGGCCCGACTGCGTGCGTCTCACCGGCGTCGAGGAGGCGGAGGGTGCGCTCGACGCGCTCGTTCTCGGTGACGACGTGCCGCACCAGCGGGCGCAGCGACTCGTCCTCGATGCGTTCGAGCGCGGACGGCAGATCCCCGTACGCGACGTCACGCAGACTTCCTACGCCCAGCGCCGCGGCACCCGCCTCGCAGCCGGCCCGCCGCTCGGCGTAGGCGCCGTCGCCCAGCGCGTGCTTGACGCGGGTGTCGACCACCAGCAGCCGCAGCCCCTGCGCGGCGAGGTCGAAGGGGACCTGCCGCCTGGTCAGATCACGGGTGTCCAGGTACATCGCGTGCCCGGACGTGCAGCAGGCGGACGCCATCTGGTCCATCACGCCGCACGGGACGCCGACGAAGTCGTTCTCCGCGTGGCGGCACAGCTCGGCCAGCCGGGGTGCCGGAAGCTCCACTCCGTACAGGTCGCTCAGGGCCAGGGCCGTGGCGACCTCGAGGGCGGCGGAAGAGGACAGCCCGGCCCCGGTGGGCACGCTGCTCTCGAAGTGCAGGTCCGCGCCGCCGACCCGGTGCCCGGCGGCGCGCAGCGCCCACACCACTCCCGCCGGGTAGGCTGCCCAGCCGCCGCGGTCGCCGCCCGTGGGGCCCTGCGGGGCGAGGCCGTCCACGTGCAGCTCGGTGACCCCGCCGGGTGCGTCGGCCGAGTGGAGCCGCAGGACGCCGTCGTCGCGGCGGGCGGCCTCCACGCGGCAGGTGTGCGGGAGGGCGAGCGGCATGACCAGGCCGTCGTTGTAGTCGGTGTGTTCGCCGATCAGGTTGACCCGGCCGGGCGCCGCCCACACGCCTTGGGGCGTCGCCCCGTACACCTCGCGGAAGCCGTCCGTCATGGAGTGCCCGCCTGCCCCTCTTGGCCGTCCGGCCCGTCCTGCCCGTCCTGCCGCTGGGTGAAGTCCCAGGCGTCCCGCACGATGTCGGCGAGATCCGTGCGTGAGGGGTGCCAGCCGAGGGTGTTCACGGCCCGCTCGGCGGATGCCACGAGCACCGCCGGGTCGCCCTCACGGCGCGGCGCGGCCTTCTCGGGCAGGGGGTGGCCGGTCACCTTGCGGACCGTCTCGATGACCTCGCGCACGGAGAACCCGTTGCCGTTGCCCAGGTTGCAGATCAGATGCGTCCCGGCGGGGACGTTCCCGGGCCCGGGCTCCCCGCCGCCCGCGGTCATCGCGGTCATGGCGAGGAGGTGCGCCTCGGCGAGGTCGGCGACGTGGATGTAGTCGCGGACGCAGGTTCCGTCGGGCGTCGGATAGTCCTCGCCGAACACGGAGACGGCTTCACGGCGGCCCTGGGCGACCTGGAGCACGATCGGGACGAGGTGCGACTCGGGGTCGTGGCGCTCGCCGTAACGCCCGTATGCGCCCGCGACGTTGAAGTAGCGCAGCGACACCGCGGCCAGGCCGTGCGCGCGGCATTCACCGCTGATCATGTGGTCGACGGCGAGCTTGGAGGCGCCGTAGGGATTCGTCGGGGCCTCGAAGGCGTCCTCGTGGATCGGCGTCCGCAGCGGTTCGCCGTAGGTGGCGGCCGTCGAGGAGAAGACGAGGCGGCGCACCCCCGCCTCGCGCATGGCGTCCAGCAGTTCGATGCTGCCGCCGACGTTGTTCCGCCAGTACTTGCCGGGGTCCTGCACGGACTCGCCGACCTGCGAGTGGGCCGCGAAGTGCAGCACACCGTCGTACGTGGCGTCGAGCACACGGCCGGCCTGCTGCACGCGCCCCTCGACGAACTCGGCGCCCTCCGGCACGGCCTCGCGGAAACCGGTGGAGAGGTCGTCGAGCACGGTGACGGAGTGCCCTGCCTCCAGCAGGTGCGCGGCGACGACGCTTCCGACGTATCCCGCGCCGCCTGTGACCAGGTACTTACCGGTGTGCTGTGCGGGGGTCGCTCCCCGTGGGCTGGCGGTCACTGGCTACCTCTCGCAGTCGTTCGGCCGCGCTCTCGGGCGGCACATCGTTGATGAACACGTTCATCCCGGATTCGGAACCCGCGAGGAACTTCAGTTTGCCGGAAGTCCGTCGGATGGTGAAAAGCTCAAGGTGGAGGGCGAAGTCCTCGCGGGCCACGGACGCCGCCGCACCGTCTCCCCCGCCGCCCTGCGGCCGCCCGCTCGCGGGCAGCGTGAACGGCGCCTGGTGCCAGCCGGCTATGTAGGGGGTGGGCGGCTCGTCCGGGCCGAAGAGACGGTCGAAGCGCCGCAGCACCTCCAGATACAGGGCCGGGAAGTCGGCCCTCGCCTCCTCGCTCAGCGCCAGCAGATCCGGTACCCGCTCCCTCGGGTACAGGTGCACCTCGTACGGCCAGTGGGCGGCGTGCGGCACGAACGCGACCCAGTGCGCGCTCTCGCACACCACGCGCCGGGCATCGGCCAGTTCGGCGGCGACCACGTCGTCGAAGAGGTTGCGTCCGCCGGTGCTGCCGGCGTGCCGGGCGAGGGAGCGGAGCATGCGCTCGGTGCGGGGGGTGGTGAAGGGGTAGGCGTAGATCTGGCCGTGCGGGTGCTGGAGCGTCACGCCGATCTCCGCACCCCGGTTCTCGAAGCAGAAGACCTGCTCGACACCGGGACGCTGGGAGAGCTCGGCGGTGCGGTCCGTCCACACCTCCAGCACCAGCCGCGCCTGTTCGTCGGTGAGGGACGCGAACGAGGCGTGGTGGTCGGGGGTGAAGCAGACGACCTCGCAGCGCCCGGCGCCGGGCCGCTGCGCCGCCAGTCCGTGCGGCCCGGCGGCGGTTCGGGGGCCGGGGCCTCCGGTGAAGGACGGGAACCGGTTCTCGAACACGGCGACGTCGTAGGCGGGTTCGGGGATCTCGCTGAGCCGTCCGTCGCGGCTCGGGCACAGCGGGCAGGCGTCCGCGGGCGGGTGGTACGTGCGTTCCTGCCGGTGTGCGGTGACTGCGGTCCACTCGGCGAGCAGCGGGTCGTAGCGGATCTCGGAAGCCGTCGACGTCGCTCCGAGCGGGCGCCGGTCCACGGCATCGCGCACCGCGTCGTCACGCAGGTCGTAGTAGATGATCTCCCGGCCGTCGGCGAGCCGGTTCGAGGTCTTCTTCAAGGGTCCGCTCCTCACCGTCCGGCCGCCCTCATCGCCAACATAATCGCACACAAGAAATCAGAGACCAACAGAGCTGAACCGCAACGGTCGTTCGGAATGTAGGCGCATACGGTACATATGCGGCATCGGCGATCGAGGTTCAGCACGCGCCGCCGCGATACCCGCGGTTCGCCCCGGCGCGCGGACGCCGGACTCCCCGGCGTGCAGACACGGTTCGCCCCGGTGTGCGGGCGCGGTTCGTTCAGTCGCGGGCAAGGAGCGGGCCGGTCACTCCTCGCCTGCGGCCGGCTCGTACGCCCGCTCCAGCAGACCCGTGCGGGCCGCCAGCGCCGCCGCTTCCAGCCGGGACCCGACGCCGAGCTTCATCAGCACCCGCTGCACGTGCGTACGTGCGGTGCTCGGCGCTATCCGCATACCCGTGGCGATCAGCCGGGTGTCCTCCCCCTCGGCCACCCGCATCAGCACCTCCACCTCGCGGCGCGTGAGGAGCTGCAGGAGCCGGGCGCCCTCGTCGTCGGGTTCCGGTGCCGGGTTGAGCAGGTCCGCGAAGGACTCCTGGAGCAGCTGCGGCGAGACCGCCACGTCCCCCGCCCGTGCCTTCATCATGGCGCGCTCGACGCCTTCGATGCGCTCGTCGTGGCGTACGTAGCCGGACGCCCCGGCGGCGAAGGCACTGGCCACCCCGCGCGGGCTGGGAACCGGGCCCAGCACCACCACCGCGATCTGCGGCTTCTCGCGCTTGATCCGCACCACCGGGTCGAAGACGCCGTGCTCCGCGGGCGCGGCCGTACCCAGCAGACAGACTTCCGGCGCCCTGCTCAGCACGAGGTCCGCCGCACCCGCGCTGGGAGCGGCGGCCGCCAGCACCCGGTGGCCGCGCAGTTTCAGCGCCGAGGCGAGCGCCTCGGCGAGCAGTCTGTGCTCGTCAACCACCATGAGCCGGACGCTCATGCGCAACAACCCCCCACGCAGCTCCCTGCGGGCGCCCCTCAGGGCCCCCTGGGGCCCGGGTGGCCCGGGGGCGCAAGGGAACGGCCCCTCCTGTGCTCCCGGAAGCTACACGTTCGTCCGCCGTTCCGGGCCGCTTCGGGGGGAGAAGTGGGAGGAACGGCGGACGAACTGTGATCAGTCCTCCGCGGCCTGCGTGCAGAAAACCGCCTTCACCCTGGTCGCCAGGGGCATCAGGGTCATTCGGCTCCGAAGCCGATTCCCAGGTACTTGCCGTAACTGGTGCTGCTCCGCTTCGAGATGAGGGTCTGGTGGATGAAGAAACGCCCGTTCTTGTAGATGGGGGGTTCCCGCATGGTGATGCCGGCGATGTTGTTCTCGTCCTCGGCGCTGTCGTCGGGGTTGCGCATGTACAGCTCCTGCTTGCCCTGCGCGCCCGGGTCGACCGCGACGACCTGTCCGCCCGCGTCGTAGGTCGGCTTCTTGTACGCGATCAGCTTGCCGTCCTGCATGCCGACGGGGACGATGGTGCGCCTCTCACCGGCGTCCGACTTCCACTTGGGGCTGCCGGTGTTGATGTCGAAGGCGATGATCTCGTTGGTGGAGGCCGAGTCGCCCTGGTGCCTCGCCGACGGGAGATAGACGTAGTCCTGGTCCACGACGACGGACGCGCACGACTCGACGCCTGTGCTGCACCCCGGCTCGTACTTGTTGTCGCCCAGGGAGATCTTGGCCTTGAGCTTCTCGTCCTCGCCGACCGTCATGACGTCGGTGGCCGAACTGGAGCCGGCTCCGACCGCGATGACGACGGGGTCGGCGGAGACGATCCGGGCGGTCTGCACGCCCTTGGGAACGTCGAACTCCCAATTCGCCTTGCCCGTCTTCGGATTGAGCTTCTGCACCTTCAGGTCCGGGTCGCCGTAGCTGCCGCACTGCACGACCGCCATCAGCTCCTTGCCACCCGCGAAGCCCTCGTGGTCGCAACCGCCGGTGCCTGTGGTGCCCTGGGTCTTCCACAGCGGGGCGCCGCCCGACAACTTGTACGCCACCGAGCCGCCGATCCACTTGGCCGCGACGACGTCCTTGCCGATGGACATACTCATGCCCAGCGAGGTGGCGGCCTCGCTGTTGGGCATCTTGTCCTGCCAGACCTTCTTGCCCTCGTTCAGGTCGACGACGGCCAGCTGATTGCACTTGGCGCGCGAGGACTTGGTCTCGGCGACGACCACCGCCGCCTTCCCGTCGTCCGTCGACTGCCGGGAGGCGGCGCAGATCTGGCCGTCGAGGGAGATCTTCCAGGCCTGCTTTCCGCTGGCCGCGTCCATGCCGATGATGCCGCCGAGGGTGCTCTTGGCGAAGATCTTGTCGGTGGCCCACGCACCGGGGACGCTCGCGGTGTCCTCCTCCGAGAGCTTCGGCGAGGGGATCTTGAACAGCTCCCTGCCCTCGGTGGATGCCGGCTTGCCGCCGCCCCCGTCGTTCGTGCCGGTCTTCTTCTCGCCCCCGGCCTCCGTGTTGTCGTCCTGGTTCAACAGGAAGATGCCGACGGTGACGACCGCGACGACCACAGCGACTGCGGCCGCGACGATGGCGATCACCTTGCCGTTGCCGCCGCCGCCCGGGGCTCCGGGGCCGCCGGGTCCGTAGGGCGCCGCCGTCGGGTACATGCCCGGACCCTGGCCGTAGGGCTGGCCGTAGGGCTGACCCGGCTGCTGCGGGTAGCCGTAGCCCGCGCCCTGCGGCGGCTGTTGCGGGTAGCCGTAACCCGCGCCCTGCGGGGGCTGCTGGGGGTAGGCGTAGCCGCCCCCGCCCCCGGGCGGTTGCTGCGGGTAGCCGTAACCGCCGGGGGGCTGCGACGGCGGAGCGCCGAATCCACCGGACGGCTGCTGCTGCTGCGGATAGCCGTAGCCGCCCGCCGGTGGCTGCGGCGGTGCGCCGAATCCGCCCGACGGAGGCTGTGCGGGCTGCTGGGGCGTCTCACCCTGGGAGGGGGACGACTGCCCGGCTCCGGAGTCCTTCTTCTCCAGACCGGGGGACTCCTCGGACTTCTCGGGGTCGGGTGAGTCCCCTCTGGGGGGCTGACCGGGGGGCGGAGGCGGCTGCGACATGAGCGATTCCCTCGTTGGACGATCAGACCGGACGTCCACCCCTCAAACCCCCGTAGGGCGGAGCGATTCGGACATCAGGTCCGCCTTCGGCTGGCTTGTGCGCGGATGTCTTTCTATCACCGGACACTGCGAAACGGCGGTCCGGTTCCCGCCCCGAAGCAGCGGAAGAGACGGCCCCGAAACGCTTACGTTGCGCGGCCGTTAGCGAACCCCGAGTACTTCCCGGTATGCGGAACGGACGGCTGCCGCCCCACGTCTCGCCGTGGCACGCACCGGTTGCCCGCCGGACGCAGCCCCGGCGCGGCGCACCGGGCCGCATCCCGGACGCACGTCGCCGGGACGGCGGTCGTGGCCCCCGCGCGACCGCCGCGTGTGAGCGCCTGCCTGCGCCTGAGCGCCGGTGCCTGCACCCGTCCGTGCCCGTCCATGCCCGTCCGGCACCAGTCCGACGCCCGTCCGGCGCCGCACGCGTCAGCCGTCCTCGGCCAGCTCCAGCCAGCGCGACTCCAACTCCTCACGCTGCGAGTCCAGTTCGCGCAGTTCGGCGTCGAGTCCGGCGACACGCTCGAAGTCCGTTGCGTGCTCGGCGAGCGCCTCGTGCAGCTCGGACTGCTTCTTCTCGACGCGCTCCAGCTGACGCTCGATGCGCTGCATCTCCTTCTGCCCGGCGCGCGCAACCGCCGCCGGCTTGCGCGCCTGTGCGCCCGCCGACGACGCGGACGAGGACGCGGGCCGGGACGAAGCCGCCGCTGACGGCGACGACTTGGCCGAAGACCGGGATGACGGGGATGACTGGGAGGACCTGCCCGAAGCGCCGGAGCGGGCAGGCGCGTTCACGCCCGGCTGCGCCGCCTCGCTCTGCCGTGCGCGCCGTTCCAGATACTCGTCGATGCCGCGCGGCAGCATCCGCAGGGCGCCGTCCCCCAGCAGCGCGTACACGCGGTCCGTCGTGCGCTCGATGAAGAACCTGTCGTGGGAGATGACCACCAGCGAACCCGGCCAGCCGTCCAGCAGGTCCTCCAGCTGCGAAAGGGTCTCGATGTCCAGGTCGTTGGTCGGCTCGTCCAGGAAGAGCACATTGGGCTCGTCCATCAGCAGACGCAGGATCTGCAGCCGGCGGCGCTCACCACCCGAGAGGTCTGCGACCGGCGTCCACTGCTTCTCCTTGACGAAGCCGAAGCGCTCGCACAGCTGCGACGCCGTCATCTCCCGGCCCTTGCCGAGGTCGACGCGCGAGCGGATCTGCTCGACGGCCTCCAGCACGCGGAGCTTGTCGTCCAACTCGGCGACCTCCTGCGAGAGATACGCCAGCTTCACCGTCCTGCCCACCTTGACGCGGCCGCCCGTCACCAGCTCCGACTGCTCCTCGCCGCCGCTGTGCGCCGCCGCCGAGAGAGCCTTCAGCAGCGACGTCTTGCCGGAGCCGTTGACGCCGACGAGGCCGATCCGGTCGCCGGGCCCCAGCTGCCACGTCTGATGCTTGAGCAGCACCTTGGGCCCCGCCTGCACGGTGACGCCCTCGAGGTCGAAGACGGTCTTGCCCAGGCGGGAATTGGCGAACCGCATCAGCTCCGCGTCGTTCCGCGGCGGCGGTTCGTCGGAGATGAGCGCGTTGGCGGCCTCGACGCGGAAGCGGGGCTTGCTGGTGCGGGCGGGTGCACCGCGGCGCAGCCAGGCGAGCTCCTTGCGCACCAGGTTCTTGCGCTTGGTCTCCTCCTGCGCCGCGATCCGTTCGCGCTCGGCGCGGGCGAAGACGTAGTCCGAGTAGCCCCCTTCGTACTCGTGCACCGAGCCGCGCTGCACGTCCCACATCCGGGTGCAGACCTGGTCGAGGAACCAGCGGTCGTGGGTCACGCACACCAGCGCGGAGCGGCGTGCGCGCAGATGGCGGGCGAGCCAGGCGATCCCTTCCACGTCCAGATGGTTGGTGGGCTCGTCCAGGACGATCAAGTCCTGCTCGGCGATGAGCAGTTGGGCGAGAGCGATGCGGCGCCGCTCGCCTCCGGAGAGCGGTCCGACGACGGTGTCGAGGCCCTGCGGGAAGCCGGGCAGACCCAGACCGCCGAACAGCCCGGTCAGCACGTCGCGGATCCGGGAGTCCCCGGCCCACTCGTGGTCGGCCATGTCACCGACGACCTCGTGCCGTACGGTCGCGGCCGGGTCGAGCGAGTCGTGCTGGGACAGCACGCCCAGACGCAGGCCGCCCGAGTGCGTCACGCGTCCGTCGTCGGCGGGCTCCAGTTTCGACAGCAGCCGGATCAGCGTGGTCTTGCCGTCCCCGTTCCTCCCCACGACGCCGATGCGGTCGCCCTCGCTCACACCGAGCGAGACGCCGTCGAGCAGCGTCCGGGTGCCGTAGACCTTGCCCACGGCTTCCAGATTGACGAGGTTTACGGCCATCTCACTCCTGTCTCTCCCCTGGCCTTCGGCATGGGGAACCCCACCTGGACTTCGGCGCGGGGGAACCCCACCCGGCCTTCGGCATGGGGAACCCCACCTGACCTCCGGCCTCGGGGACACCACCCGGCATTCGGAATGGGTCCCACCCTGGCTCCGGGCCGTCGGCCCGGCATCAGCCCTCCAGGGTACGCACGTGCCTGCGGCCGTCTGATCCCCGCGGGGCAGGGAGCCCGCCGGGCGGCCGGGACGCCGCCGCGGAGTGAGCTCGACGAGGGTGCTGCCGGCCTCAGCTTCCGTGCAGCATCAGGGCGATACCGCCCACCATCAGCGCGGACGCGGCCACGCGCGGAGCGCCGAAGCGCTCCTTGAAGAACAGCGCGCCTATGGCCGCGCCCGCGATGATCGAGGACTCGCGCAGGGCGGCGACCGGTGCGAGGGGTGCGCGGGTCTGCGCCCACAGCACGAGCCCGTAGGCCGCCAGCGACAGCACGCCGGCCGTGATGCCCCGCCACGCGAGGGGCCGCAGCTGGGCGAGGAGCAGGCCCCGGCGGCTGGCCGCGGCGTACGCGGGGATGACGAGGCTCTGGAGCATCATCAGCCAGGCCACGTATCCGAGCGCGGAGCCGGAGGCACGCACCCCGGCCCCGTCGACGACGGTGTAAGAGGCGATGGCCAGGCCGGTCGCGACGGCGGCGATCAGCGCGGGCAGCCGCGAGGAGGCGGAGGGCGAAGAAGCAGACGGCCCGGAGGAGGCCGGGCCCTCGGAGGGGCCAGGACGGGCCGCGGGCTCAGCGGAGCCGGAACAGGCCGCGGGCTCAGCGGAGCCGGTCGAAGCCGGGCCCTCGGACGAGCCGGAACAGGCCGCGGGCTCGACGCAGCCGGTCGAAGCCGGGCGCTCGACGGAGCCGGTCGAAGCCGGGCGTTGGGACGAGCCGGAACGGGCCACGGGCTCGGGGGACTTCCGCGGGGCCGAGGCTTCACGGCCGACGGCCCCCGCCCGGCCGCTCCTCCCCCGTATCCCCCACAGCGCGACGGCGAGCAGCCCCGCCGAGGCGACCGCCACTCCCGTCAACTGCCAGGCGTCCGGCAGCTCCTGGAGGAAGACGGCGGCGAGGACCGTGACGACGAGCGGGGCCGTGCCCCTCGCGACCGGGTACATCTGGCCGAAGTCGCCGAGCCGGAACGAGCGCATCAGCAGCAGCTGGTAGACGACGTGCAGCGCCGCGGAGAAGCCCAGAGCGGGCCATGCCTCCTTCGCCGGCACCGGCACGAAGAACGCGAGGGCGAGCCCGCACAGAGCTCCGCCGAAGCCGACGAGGGTGAACGCGAGCAGCTGGTCCTTGATGTTGTGGGCGAGCGCGTTCCAGGAGGCGTGTGTGACCGCGGCGACCAGCACCGCCCCGACGACGAGGGGCGTCACGGAACGCCGGCGGTCTGCTCGCGTACGTCCACGACCGATCCGCGGGCGTGCGCGATCAACTCCCCAGGGGCGAGGGCGAAGACGGTGTGCGGGGTGCCCGCGGCGGCCCAGACGGTCCCGTGCGCGAGCAGGCCCCGGTCGGCGAGCACCCGCATCCTGCTGACGTGGCCGAAGGGCGGCACGCCGCCGATCGCGTATCCGGTGGCCCTCCGCACGAGGTCCGCTCCGGCGCGGCTCACCGTCCGGGCATCCAACTCAACCCGTACGAGGGCGACATCGACGCGTGAGGCGCCGTCCATGAGGACGAGGACGGGTTCGCCGTCGGCCTCGAAGACCAGCGACTTGACGATCTGGCTCAACTCGCATCCGACGGCTTCGGCCGCCTGCGCCGCGGTGCGGGTGGCGTCCGGAAAGGCACGGATCTCGACGTCGTCCAGGCCGAGGGCGGACAGGGCCTCGGAGAAGCGGGGGTGGGCGGTCGGCGCCTTGCTCATGGGACGGACGCTACCCGTCGGGGCACGTCAGGCGCGAGGCGGTTTCCCGGGCCCTGCCGCTCTCGGCCCGGCCCCCGCAGGGCTCTCGCACCCTTAAGGCCCGCACACACACCGAGCGGTGCCCTCTGGGAAACCAGGAGGGCACCGCTCGCCGTTGCCGCGTATGTACCTGTTTGCCGGTGCGGGCGCCGGTGCCTGTGCCGGTGCCGGTGCACTGTCCGGGAGACGGATCGCCGCCGCCCGGACGGGATCAGCCCGCCGCGGCGTCCAGGATCTTGCGCACGACCGGGCCGGCGTTCTCGTTTCCGTGTCCGGACTCGGGAACTACGGCGGCCGCCGCGATGTCGCCGCTGTACGCGGTGAACCAGGCGTTCGGCTTCTTCTGCCCGTCGACCTCCGCCGAACCGGTCTTGGCGCCGACGTCACCGCCGAGCCCGGCCATCGGCTTGGCGGCGGTACCGCTGCTGGCCGTCAGCTTCATCAGGGCCTTCAGATCGCTTTGGACCTGCGGCTTCATGCTGCGCGCGGCCTTCGCGATCGTGCGGTCGTCCAGGCTCGGGGAGACGATCACCGGCTGCTTGAACGTGCCGCTCTGCACCGTCGCCGCCACGGACGCCATGTTGAGCGGGTTCATCCGCACTGCACCCTGACCGATCAGCGACGCGGCCATCTGCGCGTCGGACTGGACGGGCACGCTGCCGTCGAAAGTGCCGGTGCCCACCTGCCAGTTCTGGCCGATGCCGAAGACGTCGCGGGCCTCCTTGGTCAGGTCGTCGTCCTCGATCTCCTTGGCCTGGCTGATGAAGGCGGTGTTGCAGGAGCGGGCGAAGCTCTCGGCGAAAGTCCCGTTCTTGATCTCGAACTTGTCGTCGTTCTGGAACTTCCAGCCGCCGTACTCCATGTACTTGGGACACGGGTGCTGCTTGCCGGGCGAGGCGAGCCCCTTGTCGAGCAGCATCGCCGCGGTGACCACCTTCATGGTGGAGCCGGGCGCCAGGGAACCGCGAATGGCGTTGTTGTAGCTGTCCGCAGGGGAGTTGGCGACGGCGCGCACCTCACCGGTGCTCGGCTGGACCGCCACGGCAGCCGCCTTCGGCTTGCCCTTCACGGACTGCTCGGCCGCGACCTGCATGTCCTTGTCGAGCGTCGTCTTCAGCGTGCCGGGGGTTCCCTTGGACAGGACGCGCAGGGTGGTGCCCGTGTCCTCGCCCTTGGCGTCGACGATGCGGGTCTCGACACCGGGCTTGCCGTCGGTCTTGTCGCCGTACCGCCTGCGCAGATCGTCGAGGATGCTCCCCAGCATGGGGTGCTCCTGCTTGGTGAGGGCGGCACCGTTGCGGTCGACGGCCTTGATCGGCGGGGTGCCCGCCTTGCCGGTCTTTATGGACTGGCCCTTCTTCAGCTTGGGGTTCAGCACCGACGGCTTCCACTCGACGACCGGGTCGCCGGACTTCTTGTCCCGCACGACCTCCAGCGAGGAGGCGTAGGACCACGTGGAGCTCTGCTGCATGTAGGAGATCTGCGCCGTCACGTCGAACGGCACCTTCGTGCCGGAAGCGGAACCCGGCGACATCTTGACCTTGCCGATGTGGGCGCCTTCCTGGAAGCCCTTCAGGGCCTGGGCCGCCTCCGCCTTGTCGTCGGTGAGCCCGGCCGCGGTCTTCGCGTCGCCGGAGGACCAGGCGGTGAGGAAGCGCTTCGCGGTCGTACGGACCTCGGCGGCGCTCGGCGGGCCCTTCTCGGCCTTGTCCTCGTTGCCGCCATCGGACGAGGCGACACTTCCGCCGCCTTCCCTGCCGTCACCTCCGACGAGTGCGTAGACGCCGAAGCCGGTCGCGGCGACGACGACTGCCGCGGCGCCTCCGATCAGCGCCATCTTGTGAGTGTCACGCATCTGAGAATCTGCCCCTCCACCCCGCCTCAGCCATGCGGCCGAGGACCTGTCCGAGGCACCCTAGAGCACGCGCGCAACATCACGTGCCCCCGGTATCCGAGTTCGGGAGCATATGGACGGGATGCGGTTTCGAATAATCACCGGATCAGGGGGCGGGAACCGTAACGGAACCTTACGGGAGCCGCTGCCGTGTCCAATCCGCCTCAACGTACCTTCACTTGGCTTCACCCACGATTCACGCGGGTTTCTTCGAGGGGTCATCCTCAGGCCCGGCCGAGGGCCCGCTCCGGAACCCCTCGTATTCAGGTCCCGAGCAGGGCCCGGTCCGGGCTTCTCCTCCCCGCCAGCCGCCGCACGGCGGGGTTGCGGGCCGGGACGGGTGAGGACAGGCGAGCGGCCCGGTGACCCGCCTCGCATCGCAGTTGACGGCCGGGTAACTGCTGTCCGGCGGACACCGGTGCCCACGCCGGTGTGCCTATGGGGAGCCGCACTGGAGGGTGTGGGTTGATCAGCGGGCGCGGCCCCGACAGGGGTCGGAGCAACCCACGTCCGTGGCCTGTCCCGCGGCCACGCCCTCTGACCGAGGAGGCCCCCGATCATGAGACCGACCCTGCGCACTGCAGTACTCCCACCACGTGATCACAGCGCCGCCGATGCACGCAGGCGGCGCCCGGCCCGACGAGCCGCCACCCTGCTCGCCACAGCAGCCCTGCCCGCGGCGCTGCTGGTGCTCCCGGCGGCCACGCCCGCATCGGCGGCGGCGCCGACGACCGTCACCTTCGGCCCCGGCGCCAACCAGCCCTTCACCGTCCCGGCGGGCGTGACCGAGCTGACCATCACCGCCACCGGCGCCGACGGCGAGGACGGGCCCTTCGGCGGGCAGGGCGGGGACGCCGCCACCGTCACCAGCACTGTCCCCGCGACGGCCGGCTCGACCCTCTACGTCAACGTCGACACGGGTGGCGGCGACGGCGGCGGTCCGCTGCCGAGCGGTGGCGGCGGCGACGGCGGCGGTTCCAGCGACGTCAGCACCTGCAGTTCGGCCAGCGTCGGCTGTGTCCTGACCGGCGTCCCGGCCACCGACCCCCGCCTCATCGTCGCGGGCGGCGGCGGAGGAGGCGGCGCCGGCTTCAGCTCCCTCATCACCAATCCCGAGGCCACCGGCGGGGACGCCGGAAACACCGGGGATGACGGCGGCGACAGAGCGCTCAGCGGGCAGGGCGGTGGCGGCGGCACCCAGGCAGCCGGCGGCACGGGCGGAGCCGCATGCGCCGCCGGCGGTACGGCCGGAACCGCGGGCACTGGCGGTGACGGCGGCGACGGCGGGGGCTTGATCGGGGCCGGCGGCGGGGGCGGTGGCTGGTTCGGCGGCGGCGGAGGAGGCGGCTGCAACGGGATCGGTGTCAGCACCCAGGGCCCCGGTGGTGGCGGTGGCGGATCGAACCTCGTGCCGTCGGGCGGCAGCTCCGGACCTGCCACCGGTCCGGCCCAGGTGAAGATCACCTACGAGTCCGGAGGGACGACGGCCTGCGCGACCGCGACGCCCACCATCACCGGCACCAACGGCCCCGACATCCTCAACGGCACCCCGGGCAATGACGTGATCTTCGCTTTCGCCGGTAACGACGTGGTCGACGGCCGCGGCGGCAACGACCTCATCTGCGGCGCCGCCGGCAACGACGCCCTCAACGGCGGAAGCGGCGACGACCGGATCGAGGGCGGAGACGGCAGGGACGTCCTCACCGGCGGAAACGGCAACGACATGCTGTTCGGCGAAGGTGGCAACGACGCCCTCGACGGGGGCGCCGGCACCAACACCAACGACGGCGGGCCCGGCCGCAACGCCTGCAGCAACCCCCTCACCGGCCCCGGCTGCAACTGAGCCACCGGACGGCCACCGCTGATCGCTGACCAGTAGTCCGTGACCAGCGATCAGCGATCACGGAAACGGGCCCCGGTGCCTCTACCGACCTGGCGTCGGGAGAGGTGCCGCGGCCCGCTTCAACACGTCGCACCCCCGTCAGGGCTCGGCCTCGACGGCCCCCGGCCGCGCCTCCGCCCCCGCGTCCGTCAGATCCAGGTCTCGAACCACATGCGGTCGCGCCAGGCGTCCATGGGGATCGTCTGGCCCGTGTAGATCGGCCAGAAGTACACGAAGTTCCACACGATGAGCAGGACGAGCACGCCCGAGGCGACGATGCCGCCGGTGCGTCTGCGCTCGCTCACGCCCGGCGGGCCCGCGAGTGCGCCGATCATCATGGACAGCGCCAGACAGAGGAACGGCACGAAGACGACCGCGTAGAAGAGGAAGATCGTCCGCTCCTGGTACATGAACCACGGCAGGTAGCCCGCGGCGATGCCGCACAGTACGGCGCCCGCGCGCCAGTCGCGCCGCAGCAGCCAGCGGTAGACCGCGTACAGCACCGCGAAACAGGCCGCCCACCACAGCAACGGCGTGCCCAGCGCGAGCACTTCGCGGGCGCAGCCCTCGCCCTGGTCGGTGCAGCCGTCGCGGCCCGCCTTCGGCGACTCGTAGAAGTACGAGACGGGACGGCCGAGGATCAGCCAGCTCCAGGGATTCGACTCGTACGTGTGGCCGGAGGTCAGGCCGACGTGGAAGTCGTAGACCTCCGACTCGTAGTGCCACAGGCTCCGCAGCGGCCCGGGCAGCCACCCCCACGGGCCTCCGGCGCCGTCCTTCTCCGCCCAGTCGCGGAAGTAGCCGCCGGAGGTGGCGAACCAGCCCGCCCAGGACGCGACGTAGGTGACGAACGCGACGGCGACCGTGGAGGCGAACGCCGGGAGCGCGTCCCGGCGGAGCACCGCGAGGAAGGGCCGCGGGGCTCCTGCCGTGCGGCGGGCGCCCATGTCCCACAGGACGGTGAGGAGCCCGAACGCCGCAAGGATGTACAGCCCGTTCCACTTGGTGGCGAAGCCGAGGCCGAGGCAGAGCCCGGCGGCCAGCCGCCAGGGACGCAGACCGAAGCGAAGCCGCGCACCGGTTTCCGGGTCGGGGCGCACGTCGGGGCCTTCGGCGTACGGGGGTGCCGCCGCCGCGGAGCCCGCGTGGCCGTTTCCGGGCCGGGCTCCCACGGGCGCGTCCGCGGACGCCGCCGGCGGCAGGGCGTCCGCGAGCTTCGTCCGGGTTCTGTCCCGGTCCAGCAGCAGGCAGCCGAACGCGGCCAGCACCCAGAACATCAGCACCAGGTCGAGCAGAGCCGTGCGGCTCATCACGAAGTGCAGGCCGTCCACGGCCATCAGCGCGCCGGCGAGGCAGCCCAGTGCGGTGGAGCGGAACAGGCGCCTGCCGATGCGGCACAGCATCAGCACCGACAGCGTGCCGAGCACCGCCGTCATGAAACGCCACCCGAAGGGGTTCAGCTGGAACATCGCCTCGCCGAGCGCGATGACCCACTTCCCGGCGGGCGGGTGCACGACGTAGGCGCCCTCGGGCGAGAGCGGAATGTTCTGGTCCGGCGCGAGGATCTTGTCGTTGGCCTTGTCCGGCCAGCTGCCCTCGTAGCCGTACTGGAGAAGGGACCAGGCGTCCTTCGCGTAGTACGTCTCGTCGAATATGACGGCGTGCGGCGAGCCCAGCTGCCAGAAGCGCAGCACCCCGGCGACGAGCGCGACCAGGAGGGGCGCACCCCAGGCGGACCAGCGCGCGAGGCGGGCGGCGGCGAGCGGCGAGAGCCCGAAGACGGCGCCGAAGCGCAGGTCCGGCTTCGGGAACGGCTGCACCAGGCGCTCGCGGGTGCCGACCCGGGGACGTGCCGAGTAGCCGAAGCGGCGCAGGCGGGCCTGCCACGTGGGCTGAGCATCCTGGGGCTGCGCGGGCCGGCTCTCCGCGGCGGTCTCGCTGGTCGTCACCGGGCCATCGTAGGGAACCGGCAGGTGCGTGAGTGCCGCCACGCGAACTCCGCGCAACCGCCGAGAGCCCCGTGGCGCCGGTGTGTACCGCTGTGCACCACTGTGCCGGGAGCGTTCCGCGGGGCGGCTGAGGCGGCGGGGGCAGCGAAGGCGACGGAGGCAGCGGGGCGGCGGGGGCGGCGGCCGTGGGGAGCCGGGCCGGGGATCCCGTTGCTTCCGTCGCCCCTGCGAGGATGGGGCGGTGACAGGGACGCTCGTACTGGCCGGAACACCCATCGGGGACGTCGCGGACGCACCGCCGCGCCTCGCACGCGAACTCGAGGCGGCCGACGTCGTCGCCGCCGAGGACACCCGGCGGCTGCGGCGCCTCACGCAGGCGCTGGAGGTCACTCCGCGAGGACGGATCGTGTCGTACTTCGAGGGCAACGAGGCCGCCCGCACGGCCGAGTTGGCGGAGGCGCTGGAGACCGGATCGCGTGTGCTGCTGGTGACGGACGCGGGCATGCCGTCCGTGTCCGACCCGGGCTACCGGCTGGTGGCGGCCGCGGTGGAGCGGGGCGTGGGCGTCACGGCGGTGCCGGGGCCGTCCGCCGTGCTGACGGCGCTGGCGGTCTCCGGGCTTCCCGTCGACAGGTTCTGCTTCGAGGGTTTCCTGCCGCGCAAGGCGGGCGAGAGACGGACCCGGCTGCGCGAGGCCGCGGACGAACGCCGCACCCTCGTGTACTTCGAGTCGCCGCGACGGCTGGAGGAGACGCTGCGGGTCATGGCGGAGACCTTCGGCGGCGAGCGGCCCGCCGCGGTGTGCCGCGAGCTGACCAAGACGTACGAGGAGGTCAGGCGCGGCCCGCTGGACGAGTTGGCCGACTGGGCGTCCGAGGGCGTACGGGGCGAGATCACCGTCGTTGTCGGCGGTGCGTCCGAGGGCTCCGGCGAGGAGCTGGACGCCGCGGAACTGGCCCGCAGGGTCGCGGTGCGCGAGGAGGCCGGGGAGCGCCGCAAGGAGGCGATCGCGGCGGTGGCGCAGCAGGTGAACGTGCCCAAGCGCGAGGTCTTCGACGCGGTGGTGGCGGCGAAGAACGCGGAGCGCGCGTGACCGCGCGGCCGGGGCCGCGGCGGCGGGGGCGGGTGACCGCCGGGCGCCGACCGGCCGGGGCCGGGGACCGGCGGCCAGAGGCCAGTGGTCGGCAGGCAGGCAGGCAGGCAAGCAAGCAAGTGCGCCGACCCGGGGCCTGAAACCGCAGTTCCGGTCACCGCCGGGCACGCCCGGCCCTCGGACCCGCGCCCGCCGGGGCCCGCGCCGTACGACCTAGGATCGCGCCATGCCGACTTCCACGCAGCAGCAGAAGCCGCAGCCGGCGCCGCCGCTGCCCGAACCGCTCCGCGTGCCGGTGGCCGATTCGCACACGCATCTCGACATGCAGGAGCCCTCCGTGGAGGAGGCGGTGGCCGCCGCGGCGTCGGTCGGGGTCGCAACGCTCGTCCAGGTCGGGTGCGATCTGGAGCGTTCCCGCTGGGCGGCGGAGACCGCCGCCGCGCACCCCGCGGTGCACGCGGCCGTCGCTCTGCATCCCAACGAGGCGCCCCGCGCCGCCGGGCGCGGCGAACTGGACTCGTCCCTCGGGGAGATCGAGAAGCTGGCGGCGCTGCCGCAGGTACTCGCCGTCGGCGAGACCGGGCTGGACTATTTCCGCACGGGCGAGGAGGGGATCTCCTCGCAGCAGTACTCGTTCCGCGAGCACATCGCCATCGCCAAGCGGCAGGAGCGTGCGCTGGTCATCCACGACCGGGACGCCCACGCCGACGTGCTGCGCATCCTCGACGAGGAGGGCGCGCCCGAACGCACCGTCTTCCACTGCTTCTCCGGCGACGCGGACATGGCCCGGCACTGCGCCGCGCGGGGCTGGTTCATGTCGTTCGCGGGGAACGTCACGTTCAAGAACGCCCGGCCGCTGCGGGACGCGCTCGCCGTCGCGCCTCCCGAGCTGGTCCTCGTGGAGACCGACGCGCCCTTCCTCACACCGGCCCCGTACCGCGGAAGGCCGAACGCGCCGTACCTCGTTCCGGTCACGCTGCGCGCGATGGCCGAGACGAAGGGGATGCCGGAAGACTCGCTGGCAGAGCACGTGGCCGCCAACACCGCGCGCGCCTTCGGCTACTGAGAAGCGGCCCCGGCGGAGCCCCGGCACCCTTCTCAACCACTCTTTGTAGTCAACCGACTTTGGAGAGTGACCAGTTCTCCGGTTACAGTCCGCGCGACATCCCGCCGGACTTTGGAGCGCTTGTTGAGCCAGACGCAGGGAAGTCATCGCGCGGTGCGCCGTGGGGGGCGAAGTGCGCGTGGGGAGCAGGGGAAGCCGCCGTCGCCGCGTGTGCCGGAGCAGAAGTACGAGGAATACCGGGGCCTGATGGTCCGTCCCGGTCTGCCCACCGCGTACGTGCCGCCGGTGTACGCACCCGCCCCGCCCTCCGGACGGCACCGGGCGCCCGGCCAGCCGCACAGCAGCCCGGCCCCGCAGTACCCGCAGCAGTCCCCGTACGCGCAGCCCCCGCAGCGCTCCCTCTACACGCAGCCCGTGCAGCCCCCGCAGCGCTCCACGTACCCGCCGCGCGTCCCCCGCCCGGCGCCCCGGAAACCGGACGGGCAGCCCGGACCGACGTCCCGCCGGCCGCCCGCCCAGGCACCGGCCGCACGGCACGCCGCACCGGCCGCACCGGCCGCACCGGCACCAACCGGCCCGGCACCGGCCGCCCCGGCACCGACCGGCCGGCACGCCGCGCCGGCCGCATCGCCGTCACGTCAGGGCCGCGTCCCCGACGACACCCGCCGGTCCGGCACCCGCCGGCCCGACACCCACCAGTCCGACGTCCATCCGCCCGACACGTACCCGCCCGACACCTACCGGCCTTCCTACGAACAATACGAACAGGCTGCCTCCGCGCGGCCCGAGGGCGGGCGCGCCGCCCTGCGCCGTGCGGCTCGCGAGCGCAAGGCCGCCCAACGCCCCGAGACTCTGCGCCGGTTGGTGCCGCAGGCACTCGTCGTGGCGTTCCTGGCGGGCGGCACCTCGGCATTCGTCGCACACGACAAGGAGGTGCGGCTGAGTGTCGACGGCACGCCCCGCACGCTGCACACCTTCGCCGACGACGTCGGTGAACTCCTCGCCGACGAAGGCGTGGAGCTGGGCGAACACGACAGCGTGGGCCCGTCCCCGGACCGGCCGCTGGCCGACGGGGACGAGGTCGCCTTCAGCCACGGCCGCCCCCTGGATCTCACTCTCGACGGCACGCGCCACCGCGTGTGGACCACCTCCCGCACGGTCGACGACGCGCTGCGGCGCATGGGCGTACGGACCCGGGGTGCGGCCCTGTCGCTCGCTCCGAGCGCCGAAATCCCCAGGAGCGGCCTGCGGCTGGAGGTGTTCACGGAGCGCACCGTCACCTTCCTCGCCGACGGCCACGAGAAGTCCGTGCGCACGAACGCCGGCACGGTCCTCGAAGCGCTCACGGAGGCAGGCATCGAGCTGGACGGTCTCGACACCGCGTCCGCGCCGTTGGACAGCCTCCCGCGCGACGGGCAGACCATCACCGTGATGAGGATCATCGGCAGCGAGAAGGTCAAGGAGGAGCGGATCCCCTTCAAGACCCTGCGGCAGGCGGATCCTCGACTGCCGCAGGGCACCGAGGTCGTGGCACGGGAGGGCAGACAGGGTCTCCGCCGCGTCACCTACCGGCTGCGCACCGTCAACGGCGTACGGAAGAAGCCGCGCCGCATCGCCGTCGAGGTGTTGCGGCATCCGCGCAACCAGATCATCCGCGTCGGCACCCTTCCGCTGCCGCAGTCCGTGCCGGGCGCAGACCACCTCAACTGGGGGGCGCTGGCGCAGTGCGAGTCGGGCGGACGCCCGGGCGCCGTGGACGCCTCCGGACACCACGGCGGGCTCTACCAGTTCGACACCTCCACCTGGCACGCACTGGGGGGCAGTGGCCGCCCGCAGCACGCCCCGGAGCACGAGCAGACCTACCGCGCGAAGAAGCTGTACGTCTCGCAGGGGGCGAGTCCGTGGCCGTACTGCGGCCGTAAACTGTCGCAGTGACCGCAGCCCACGACCCTGATCATCACCCTGATCACGACCCCGGTCAGGGGCCCGACCACGACCACGACCCGGACGCCGAGCACGACCCGGACGCCGAGCCGCAGCCGGACGCCGCGCACGAGCCCGATGCCGAGCGCGAGCCGGAGCAGGAGCACGGCCCGGGCCACCCGGGCCCCCTCATGGGCGCCGCGGACATCCGCGAACTGGCGGGCGCGCTGGGTGTGCGCCCGACGAAGCAGCGCGGTCAGAACTTCGTCATCGACGCGAACACGGTGCGCAGGATCGTGCGCACGGCCGGCATCCACTCCGACGACGTGGTGCTCGAAGTCGGGCCCGGCCTGGGCTCGCTGACCCTGGCGCTCCTGCAGAGCGCGGACCGCGTCGTCGCCGTCGAGGTGGACGACGCGCTCGCGGCCGGCCTGCCGGCCACGGTCGAGTCCCGACTGCCGCACCGCGCCGGGCACTTCACGCTCGTGCACGCGGACGCGATGGAGGTGACGAGGCTGCCGGGGCCGCCGCCGACCGCGCTGGTCGCCAACCTCCCCTACAACGTGGCCGTTCCGGTGCTGCTGAACATGCTGGCGTCCTTCCCGACGCTGCGGCGCTGCCTGGTCATGGTCCAGTCGGAGGTCGCCGACAGGCTTGCGGCGGCGCCCGGTTCGCGGGTCTACGGCGTGCCGTCGGTGAAGGCCGCCTGGTACTGCGAGGTGAAGCGGGCGGGCGCGATCGGCCGGAACGTCTTCTGGCCCGCCCCGAACGTGGACTCCGGGCTGGTCTCGCTCGTACGGCGTGATCCGCCGCGCACGCGTGCCACGCGTGAGGAGGTGTTCACCGTGGTGGACGCGGCGTTCGCGCAGCGCCGCAAGACGCTGCGGTCGGCGCTCGCGCGCTGGGCCGGTTCCGCCGCGGCGGCCGAGGAGGCGCTGACGGGCGCGGGTGTCTCGCCGCGTGCGCGCGGGGAGCAGCTGACGGTCGAGGAGTTCGCTGCGATCGCGGAGCAGGGCACGAAGCACAAGGAGAAAGCCGCGTGAGAGACGAGAGAGGCACCGGACCGCAAGGCGCTGCCGACGGGTTGACGGTGCGGGTCCCCGCGAAGGTCAACGTCCAGCTTGCGGTGGGCGGTCTGCGCCCCGACGGCTTCCACGGACTGGCCAACGTCTTCCTCGCCGTCGGCCTCCACGACGAGGTCACCGCGAGCCCGTACGAGGGGTTCCGGCTCACCGTCTCGGGCACGGACGCGGAGCACGTACCGCTGGACGAGAGCAACCTGGCGACGCGGGCGGCCCGGCTGCTGGCCGCGCACCACGGGCGGGAGCCGCACGTGCGGCTGCACATCGCGAAGGACATCCCCGTCGCGGGCGGCATGGCGGGCGGCAGCGCCGACGCCGCGGGCGCCTTGCTGGCGTGCGACGCGCTGTGGGGTACGAGGACGTCACGGGACGAACTGCTCGCGCTTTGCGCGGAGTTGGGGTCCGACGTGCCGTTCGCGCTCGTCGGCGGCGCCGCGCTCGGTCAGGGACGTGGCGAGCTGCTGACGCCCCTGGAGACCGGCGGCACCTTCCACTGGGTTTTCGCCCTCGCAGACGGCGGGCTGTCGACACCGGAGGTCTACCGGGAGTGCGACAGGCTGCGCGAGGCCTCCGGCACAGGCGCGGGCATCGACTCCGTTCCGGAGCCGCGGCCTTCGGAGCGGCTGCTCGACGCGCTGCGCACGGGCGACGCGGCGGAGCTTGCCGCGTCCGTCTCCAACGACCTTCAGGCGGCGGCGCTTTCGCTGCGCCCGTCGCTGGCCGACACCCTCAAGACGGGCACTGCTGCGGGCGCATCGGCCGCCCTGGTCTCCGGCTCGGGCCCGACGTGCGCGTTCCTGGCTGCGGACGCAGCATCGGCCGCCGCGATCGCCTCCGCGCTGGAGGAGTCCGGCCACTGCCGGGCCGCCCGCACCACGACCGCCCCGGCGCCGGGCGCGACGCTGACCGGGAAGTGAGCACGGAGACCCGGCTGGACGCGGCGCCCTGTTCCGTACGGCTCCGTCGGCCGGCCGGACGAAACGACGAGACCTTCTCCGAGGGGAACCCATGGAAGAGGAAGAGTGGACATGCGGTAAGGGCTTGGCGGCGAACGCGGCCCTGCCTCGGACGATCGGCAGGGTGCTGGCCGGGTTGGCGAACGTGCTGGACAACCACATGCAGGCCCTGGTGTTGACCAGCGACGAGAGCCGGGCGGAGTACGGCGCCTACGAAAGGCTGGTGGGCGAGCACCGCGCCCTCGCGTCGCAACTGGCCGCCACCGCTGACGCGATGGAGGGGTATCGCAATCTGCCCGACGGCGTCCACGACGACGCGGCGATGGCAGAACCGGCGGCACGCGAGGCCTTCGAGAGTCTTGTACGCGCGGAGGAAGAACTGCTCGGGCTCTTGCAGCAGAGCTCGACCGAGCATCGCGCGATGCTCAGCGAGTGGAGCTAGGACTCGCGGGGCTGCCGGGCTCGCAAAACTCCGGGACCACGCCTCGGTCCCCGCGGCCTCGGATCACGCGTTGGCGAAGGACACAAGGGTGCGAGTCTTCCTGACGGAGCCGTCAGGCATCACTGGGCGGAGTCGCCCCGCCCGACTCGTCGCTCGTGTCCCTCATCGCCTGCTGGAAGCCGGAGTTGACCGCGGTGATGCCGCCGTCGACGGGAAGCGTGACGCCCGTGATCCACTCCGCGTCGGAGGAGGCGAGGAAGGCGACGGCCGCGGCGATGTCGTCCGGGCGGCCGACCCGGCCCAGCGGGTAGAGCGTCGCGGCGCGTTCCAGGGCCGCGTCGCGTCCCGCCCAGGCGCCGGTGTGCACCGTGCCGGGCGCGACGAGGTTGACGCGTACGCCGCGCGGCCCGCCGTCCCCGGCGAGCGTGCGGGTGAGGGAGATCAGGCCGGCCTTGGCGGCGCTGTAGGCGTGGTTGCCGAAGTCCTGAATGCCGTTGACGGAACCGATGTTGACGATCGCGCCGCGCCCTCCGGCCGCCGCGAGGTGCGGCATCGCCGCGCGGGCGCAGCGGAAGGCGCCGGTGAGGGTGATGCCCAGGTCGGCTTCCCAGACCTCGTCGGGCTCGTCCTCCAGCAACTCCGCGTCCGGGTGGCAGGAGTAGGCGTTGTTGACGAGGACGTCGAGACGGCCGAAGGTGCGGACGGCCTCCGTCACGGCCGCCTCGACCGCCGCCCGGTCCCCCACGTCGCACGTCGACGCCGTTGCCTCACCGCCTGCTTCGCGGATCTGCTCGGCGGTACGGGCGGCACGCGCGCCGTCCAGGTCGGTCACCGCCACCCGCGCGCCCTCGTCGGCCAGCCGCCGGGAGACGGCGGCGCCGATCCCCTGGCCCGCGCCGGTGACCAGCGCCGCGTACCCCTCGAACCGCCGCATGGGGAGCGGGAGTTACGCGTGTGCGTCGTGGGACGCGGCGTAGGAGACGAAGGCCGTCCAGGCGCCGGGGGCGAGGGCGAGCTGGGGGCCTTCGGTGTCCTTGGAGTCCCGTACGTGGACGGTGCCGGGGCAGGCGGCGACCTCGACGCAGTTGTCGCCCTCGGTGCCGCTGTAGCTGGACTTGCTCCAGGAGAGGGCGACTTCGACGCAGCTGTCGCCCGAAGTGCCGCTGTAGCTCGACTTGAACCAGGTCGGTCCGGTGCTCATAGCGCTCCTCGCATCCGCTGAAGCAGGCTCGTCGACTCGGTGTGGGAGAGAGCCTGCGAGCGCATCTTGGCATACCGCATCTGGAGCACGCTGACCTCTTTCGGGTCAGAGACCAACCGTCCGTTCTTCTGGCCCTCGCTGTAGCCCAGCCAGCGGTGCTGCGGAGTCTCCAGCAGTGCGACGGGTCCATCGAGACACGCGTGCTCCTCCCGGTCTGCGGGCACGACCTGGATCTCCACGTTCCGCAACTGCCCGCTCTCCAGCAGGTGTTCGAGCTGTTCTTGGGTGACCTCCCTGCCGCCCAGCCGCCGCATCAGCACGGACTCCTCGACAATGAAGCTGAACGGCGTCCCGGGATGCTCTGTCAGCAGCCGCTGCCGCTCCGCCCGCGCGGCGACCTGGGATTCGAGCTGGGAGTCCGTCAGCGGCGGCAGCCTGTTGTCGAAGACGGCGCGGGCATACGTCTCGCTCTGGAGCAGCCCCGGCACCAGGCGGCACTCGTACGTGCACAGATTGACGGCCTCCTTCTCCAGCCGCGCCCACTCCCGGAACCACGTCGCGAGCCCCGGCTGCCGCCCCACGTGCTGCGCCGCCGCACGCAGCACCCCGAAGGCGTCCAGCGCCTCCTCGGCCTTCTCGACGAAGTCGGGCGGCGGCAGCCGGCGGCCCTGCTCGATCGAGGAGATCATCGGGTGCGAGTACGACACCAGCGCGGCCAGCGCCTCCTGAGTGAGCCCCGCGCGTTCGCGGAAGACCTTCACGATCGCACCGAAGGCCTTGAGGCTGTCCGACGTGTCCGGCTCGCTCGCCCAAGACCTGCCCGCGCTCTGTGCCATTTCCGGCCCCCTCCGGTACCGCCCGCCCTGACCTGCTGCATCTCCACAATGGTCACAGACAGTGAACGAGCGTGTCCACGGAGTCGTACTGGTACGCAGGTGCCGCGTACCAGGCACCGCGCACCGGGCCCCGCGCACCGGGCGCGGCCGGTTCACGCGAACGGGCCGCCGCTCAGGCGGCGTCGTGAACCATCCGTTCCCGGCCGACCACCGGCGCCCACTCGCGGACGCCGAGCACCTCGACCCCGGGCGTGCGGTAGTACGGATCGGTTTCGAGCAGGCGGTCCAGCTCCCCGCGCTCCGTGTCGAAGACGAGCAGCGCACCCGTGTCGTCCGCCCACGGGCCGGCGGCGACGAGAGAGCCCTCCTCATGCAGGCGCTGGAGGAGCACACGATGCGCGGGACGTGCCGCCAGGCGCTCCGGGGTGGCTGTGAAAGCGAGTTCGACGATCAGCATGCGCCCGAAGGTAGGTTCTGAGGATGCCGGGGTCTGTATCAGCTGATACCGAAGCGCAGTGGCGCTCACTGAGCGGGATTCCGCTGCTGGCCGGGCTGCCGGACGACCAGTTGCGCACCCTCTGGACGGACTCGCTCGCACGCGACTGGCCGGCCGGAGACGCGCTGCGCAATGCGGGCGACCCGGCGTCGCATCTAGTGCTGCTGCTGCGTGGCCGGGTGGCTGCCACCGCCGCCACGCGCTCGGGCCGCGTCGTCCGCTTCGGCGAGTGGAGCGGCCCCTGCGCGCTCGACAAGGTCGCCGTGATCGACGGTCACGGCCACACCGCCACCTTCACCGCGCTCACGCCGTGTTCGATACGGACCCTGCCGCGTGACCGTTTCCTGGCCGCGATCGACGATGTGCCTTCCGTGCGCGGGCACGTCCTGCGCGTTCTTGCCGGCCAGGCCCGGAGTCAGCAGGAAAAGCTCACTGCGACGGCGACGATGCCCGCGGAGGCCAGGCTGGCGGCCTGGCTGCTGAACGAGGCCGCGTCGGACGCCGGGGGAAGCGTCCGCCTGCCGGGTACGCAGCAGGTCCTGGCCGACCTGCTGGGCGTCACCAGAGTGACGGTCAATCGTGCACTCTCCCGGCTCCGCCGGGACGGCCTGATCGAGTTCGACCGCCGCACGGTCACCGTCCTCGCCCCGGAGCTCCTCGCACTGCGGACCCACGGCTGAGGACGCCCGGCGGGAACCGCCGGCTGCCCGCCCCGCCCGCACGGATGCCACACCCGAGCGGACGGAAGGTGCTGAGGAAGAAGTCGCGCAGAGTGCATGTGCGACTACCACGTGTTGAACTGGTCGGGGTGCCGCCTGTGGCGGGAGCCGGTACGGCACCGGACGCACCTGGGCGGTCGCCAGGCGTGACAGCGAGGAAGCGGAGGCAGCCCGTGGCGGAGCCGCGAGACGACGAGCAGCTCAACGGGCGCCTCGTGGCCGTGGCAGCGCTGGGGATCGTGCTGTTCGTCCCGCCGCTGCTTGCGCAGTTCGACCGCGGCGACCGGATCTTCGGCGTACCGGTGATCTGGGTCTACATCTACGTCGCCTGGGCGGTTGTGGTCGCTCTGGTCGCGGTCATCTGCGGCAGATCGAGGTAGCGCCGTGCTGCTTCAGACCTGGGTCATCGTCACCGTTTCGCTGGTGTATGTCGGGCTCCTCTTCGCCGTGGCCTTCTGGGCGGACCGGCGGGCGGACACCGGCCGGAGCGTGATCAAGAGCGCGACGGTCTACGCGCTGTCCCTCGCGGTGTACGAGACCGCATGGGCCTTCTACGGCAACGTCGGCACGGCGGCCGAGGACGGTATCGGCTTCCTGTCCGTCTATCTGGGCCCGACGATCCTGTTCGCGCTGGGCTGGCTGGTGCTGCGCAGAATCATCCGGATCAGCCGCCGGCAGCGCATCACATCGCTGGCCGACTTCGTCTCCGCCCGCTACGGCAAGAGCGCCGCGCTGGGCGGCCTGGTGACGATCATCGCCGTGATCGGGATCGTTCCCTACATCGCGCTCCAGCTCAAGGCGCTCTCCAACGCCTTCGAGATCCTCCGGCGGCATCCTCAGATCACTTCCACCGCGGAGCTGGGCCACATCTCGCCGCTCCAGGACTCGGCGTTCTACTTGGCGCTGCTGCTGGCCGCCTTCACCATCCTCTTCGGCACCCGCCACCTGGACACCACCGAGCGCCACGAGGGCGTCGTCGCCGCGATCGCGTTCGAATCGGCCGTCAAGCTCATGATGTTCCTGCTGGTCGGCATCTTCGTGGTGTTCTGGTTGTTCGGGGGATTCGGTGACCTGTTCTCCCGTGCGGCGGACGCCGACTTCTCGCAGCTCTTCTCGCTGGGGGAGCAGACGAGTTACGGCACCTGGATCTGGCTGAACCTGCTGGCCGTGTTCGCGATCGTGCTGCTGCCCAGGCAGTGGCAGATGATCGTCGTCGAGAACGTCGACGAGCGGCACCTCAAACGGGCGATGTGGCTCTTCCCGCTGTACCTGCTCGCGTTCACCTTCTTCGTGCTTCCGATCGCGGCCGGCGGGCTGCTGACGTTCGGAAAGTCCGTCGACGCCGACACCTACATGCTGACCCTGCCGATGGCCGAGGGCCCCCAGGTGCTCGCCCTGCTGGTCTTCATCGGCGGCATGAGCGCGGGCACCAGCATGATCATCGTCGAGGCGGTGGCGCTCAGCACCATGGTGTCGAACTCGCTGGTGATGCCGCTGCTGCTGCACGCGAGGTCCCGTCTGGTGCAGCGGGACGACCTCGCGGGGCTGATGCTGGGCATCCGCCGGGCGACCATCGTGCTGCTCCTGCTGCTCGGGTACGCCTACTTCCGGCTGGCCGGCGAAGGGCCGACGCTGGGGGCGATCGGCACCGTGTCGTTCGCGGCGGTGGCCCAGTTCGCGCCCGCCGTCCTGGGCGGCCTGTTCTGGAAGGGCGGCACCCGCCGGGGCGCGCTGACCGGCCTCCTCGCAGGGTTCGCCGTGTGGGCGTACACCCTGCTGCTGCCGAACTTCGCCGCTGCAGGGCTGCTGCCCGACTCGTTCCTGCGCGAGGGCCCGTTCGGCATCGGGTGGCTCCGGCCACAGCAGCTGTTCGGCCTGACAGGGCTGGAGCCGATCAGCCATGCGATGTTCTGGAGTGCACTGCTGAACCTCGGCCTCTACGTCCTGGTCTCGCTCTCCGACCGTCCGAGCGCCGGGGAACGGGCCCAGGCGGTGCAGTTCGTGGACATCCTCGCGGAGCCCGCCGGGGAGCCGCGCTGGCACGCCCGTACCACCGTCGGCGAACTGCGGACCCTGCTGGAGCGCTTCCTCGGGAAGAACCGCGCCGAACGGGTCCTGCACGCCTACCCGGGAGACCTGCCCGGCTCACCGGCCGCCGAAGCAACCCCCGACCTGATCCATCACGCGGAAACCCAGCTCGCCGGCTCCGTCGGCGCCGCGTCCGCACGCCTCGCCGTCGACACGGTGACGCGGGAGCAGCAGCTCGGCCGCGCCGAGATCATCGAAATGATCGGCGAGGCGTCACAGAGGGTCGAGGTGGTCCGCCGGCGGTTGAGGCTGCTCTACGACGCGACCGGCCGCGTCGGCACGACCCTCGATGTGACGCACACCGCCGAGGAGCTGGCACAGGTCGCCGTCCCGCGTCTCGCCGACTACATCACCGTCGACCTTGCCGAGCCCGTGCTGCACGGCGAGGAACCGGGAGTGGACGGCGCCGGTATCACCACGAGCGGCGGCGGCACGAGGATGCGGCGCACGGCATTCAGCGGCATCCACGACGACGCTCCCCTCTTCGCCGTCGGGGACCTGATCACTTTCGTGCCGTCGTCACCGCAGGCACGCAGCTTCGCGACCGGGCGGGCAGTCCTGGTGCCTTCCCTGGCCGACGCCCCGGGATGGCAGGCGGTGGACCCCGAGCGGGCCGCCCAGGTCGTCGACTACGGCATCCACTCGCTGATCGCGGCGCCCCTGGCCGCCCGCGGCGTGCTGCTGGGCGTCGTCAACTTCTGGCGCTCCGAGAAGCCCGGGCCCTTCGAGGACGACGACCTCACCCTCGCCTCCGAACTGGCTGCCCGCGCCGCCGTCTCCCTCGACAACGCGCGCCGCTACACCCGCGAGCACAGCATGGCGGTGGCGCTGCAACGGAGCCTGCTGCCGCGCGCCCTGCCCGAGCCGGACGCCGTGGAGGTGGCCTCGCGTTATCTGCCCGCGCAGGAGGGCGTGGGCGGCGACTGGTTCGACGTCATCCCGCTGCCGGGGATCCGCGTCGCGCTGATCATGGGAGACGTCGTCGGGCACGGACTGCATGCCGCGGCCACGATGGGACGGCTGCGCACGGCCGTGCACAACTTCTCCTCCCTCGACCTGCCGCCCGACGAAATCCTCAGCCATCTGGACGAGTTGGTCACCCGCATCGACCAGGACGCACTCGACGCGGGCGACGACGCCACGATCAGTGGCGCCACCTGCCTGTACGCGATCTACGACCCCGTCTCCCGGAACTGCGCCGTCGCCAGGGCCGGTCACCCGTCCCCGGCGCTGGCGTATCCCGACGGCAGGGTCGAGTTCCCCGAGGTGCCCGCCGGCCTTCCCCTCGGCATCGGCGGACTGCCCTTCGAGACCGCCGAGTTGGAGCTTCCGGAGGGTGTTCGCCTCGTCCTCTACACCGACGGCCTCGTCGAGCGCCGCGGCGAGGACATCGACACCGGGCTGGACCTGCTCCGCGAGGCCCTGGCGCACGCGCCCCTGCCACCCGAGGAGACCTGCGACGCGGTCCTCGGCGCCATGCTGCCGGAACCCCAGAGGGACGACATCGCGCTGCTCGTCGCCCGCACGCGGGTGGTGGAGAGCGGGCAGGTCGCCGAATGGGACATCGAGGCCGATCCCGAGCAGGTCGTGCGTCTGCGCGGGGCCGTTCCCGCGCAGCTCGCGGAGTGGGGGCTGGAGGAGCTGGTGGAGACCACGGAGCTGATCGTCAGCGAACTGACCACGAACGCCATGCAACACGGCATCGGGCCGATCAAGGTGCGGCTGCTGCGCGACCGTTCGCTCATCTGCGAGGTCTCCGACCGCAGCAGCACCTCGCCGCACCTGCGCTACGCGGCCACCACCGACGAAGGCGGACGCGGTCTCTTCCTCGTCGCCCAGCTGACCGACCGCTGGGGCACCCGCTACACCAAGGACGGCAAGGTCATCTGGGCCGAGCAGACGATCCCGGTGAGCGGCTCAGCGGAGCCGTCCGCAGCGCCGGCCGTCTGACCCTGCCGGGCCCGGGGCGGTGCCAGGGCCGGGGCGGGACCGGGGTCGGCCGGGGTCGGTCCGTCGTCCGGCATCGACGAGGTGCCGGTCCCGGTGCCGGTGCCGGTCCCGGTGTCAGTCGTCCGCCCGGTCGCCGGAGGCGTCGTCTCCGGTGGAGCCGCCGGCGCCGCGAGCCCGCAACAGCGGGATCACCGGGGCGAGTCGGGCGGCGTCCTCCTCGCGGCCCGTCCCGGACGGGCACGCGCCGCCGTCGGCGAGCGGAGCCTCGGGCCCCGTCGACGGCCCGCCGGGCTCCTTTCCGTACCGGCCGGCGCCCATGAAGACGGACAGCACGTGCGAGAGGGACTCCCCCGTGGTGCGGGCGCGCACGCGCGCCATCGCCAGCTGGTGCTCGGTCGGCCTCGGGGCGCCGCCACGCCCCGAGGGCTCTCCGGGAGAGGCGCTCACGGCTTCCTCCCGACCCCCGCATAGAGCGCGGCGCTGCGGAGCAACTCGGGGTCCTCGCCGCTGA
The DNA here is from genome assembly GCF_900090145.1 of Streptomyces sp. WMMB 322. GTDB lineage: Bacteria > Actinomycetota > Actinomycetes > Streptomycetales > Streptomycetaceae > Streptomyces. Next base: position 638,148 of record NZ_FMHI01000001.1, on the reverse strand, counting down.
CTTCGGAGGGATCCCCGGGACGCCACTCGTGGGCGACCGTCACTCCGGGGTCGATCACATCCAGTCCGTCGAAGAAGCGTCCGAACTCCTGCTTGTCGCGCAGCGCCACGGTCGTGCCGCCCGCGTCGTAGACCTTCTTCACGCCCTGCCAGGCCGCGGCGTCGAAGTCGGCCGTGACGTGGCTGAGCACCAGGAAGCTGCCGGACGCGAGCTGGTCGAGCAGGCCCCGGACGATCTCGTACGGCTTGCGGTCGTCGGGTACGAAGTGGAGGAGCGCGACGAGCGACAGAGCGACCGGCTTGTCCAGATCGATGACCTCGCGCAGCTGCGGCGAGCCGAGGATGTCGTCGTCGCGTACGTCGGCGTTGATGTAGGCGGTGCGGCCCTCGGGGGTGCTGCGCATCAGCACGTGCGCGTACTCCAGCACGGTGGCGTCGTGGTCCGCGTAGACGACGCAGGACTCGGGCGCCACCTCCTGGGCTATCTGGTGGAGATTCGGGGGGGTCGGAATGCCCGTGCCGATGTCGACGAACTGCCGGACCCCGTACTCGGCGGCGAGAGTCCGCGTCGCCCGGTGCATGAACGAGCGGTTGGTCTCGGCGGTGAGACGGATCTGCGGGCAGGCCTGGAGGACCTTCTCCGCCGCCTGCTCATCGACGGGATACCAGTCCTTGCCGCCCAGGTAGTAGTCGTACATCCGGGCCGAGTGGGGCCGGCTGGTGTCGATCTCCGGCTTGCCGGACGTGGTCATCGGTCATCCCATTTCTGCCGTACGGGCCGGCGGGGAAGTCACACGGCGAAGTGCTTCCTCCGTCGGCCGCCCGGCGGTGGTCGGTTCCAACTGTGGAGACTGTGCTGGGGGTTGTGCGGGGTGCTGGGGGGTTGTGCGGGGTGTGCCGGTCGGTGCTGCGCTGGTGCTCGGTGAGCCGGACGCCGGGCCCCGAGGCCATATGGGCGGGTCGGGTCGGTCCGGTCCGGTCGGTGGGGTCGGTCGGGTCGGTCCCGGGGGGTCGGGTCGGTCCCGGGGGGTCGGGTCGGTCCCGGGGGCTCGGGTCGGCCGTGTCGAGAGTGTTCAGCTGTTCTCAAGGGTCATTTGTCGAACTCCTTACGCAGATTGGCCAGATACGTACGGGGGTCCGGCACATGGTCCGCGGCCAGCAGCGAGACGCGGGTGAGCGCCTCCAGATGCGTGACCACGTCGGGCCGCTGGTCCAGATAGACCGCGCTGGTCAGCCCGACTTCGGTGTAGACGATGTCCTGCAACTCCCGCTCTCCGAAACGGAAGTACGTCACGTGACCGCCGGTCCCCGGGTGCGGGCCCGCAGCGAGCGGCACGATCCGCAGCGTGATGTTCGGCATCTCGGCCGCCTCGGCCAGCCGGTCCAGCTGTTCCCTCATGACCTGCGGACCGCCGACCTCGCGGCGCAGAGCCGCCTCCTCCAGTACGACCCACAACGTCGGCGCGTCGGTCCGCTCCAGCAACTCCTGGCGTCTCAACCGCAGTTCGACGCGGTGCTCCAGCGACTCCGGGGCCTCGTTGGGGAATCCGGCGCTGATGACGGCACGGGCGTACTCCCGTGTCTGCAACAGCCCCGTCACGTAGTGGGGTTCGTAGACCCGGATGACCTCGGCGTCCGTCTCGAGGCTCACGTAGCCGCGGAACCAGTCGGGCAGGGCGTCGCGGAAGGGATACCACCAGCCGGGAGCGTTGGCCCGCTCGGCCATGGCGCCGAACTCGTCGATCTCGGCATCGGCCACGCCGTAGAGCCTCAACAGCTCCTTTACGTAAGGGACTTTGAGACCGACCTGCGCGTTCTCCATGCGCCTGATCGTCAGGTGGTTCACGCCCAGCACCTTGGCCGCGGCGTCGAGCTTGATCCCCTGGCGCTCGCGGAGCTCCCTGAGCCGCTTCCCGAGGATGATGCGCAGCACCGTCGGAGCGCTCGATCCGCTCGGCAGTGCATCGGTCACGCCCTCACCTCCCGAGGTCGCGCGGCGGGCCGGCCAGCGCTGAGCAGGACCGTACAGTACGGCCGCAACCGATCGGGAGACGCACCAAAATGCGCCAACTCAAGCCGCTTGATTGCGCCTTCAGTCTGAAATTATCAGAAGGAAGCTTGCGAGTTGAAGACCGCAGCGCCCATAGTGAGCTCGTGCTCCCCTTGAGCGTGCCCCCCACGCACCACCGCCCACCGCGCCCCCCGACCGGCCCCGGTACGGATTCACACGCGCTCCGGCTCCCGGCCGAGGACGTCAGCGTCCCCCGGGCCCGGCACTCGCTGGACCGCTGGCTCACGCGCCGAGGCGCCTCCCCCGATTTACGCGAGCAAGCCGCCCTGGTGCTCACGGAGTTGATCACCAACGCGGTCACGCACACCGACAGCGTGTGGATCGTGTGCGCCACGTCCTACTCCCCCTACCACGGGGTGCGCGTGGAGGTGCACGACGACGACACCAGCAGCCGCGCACCGCAGCCGGCCGCGCCGACGGCCGAGAAGGAGTCGGGGCGCGGGCTGTACATCGTCGAATCGCTGGCCGAGTGCTGGGGCGTTGCGGTCTCCCCGGTCACGCGCGGCAGCGCCGTCTGGGCGCAGCTGCTGGGTTGAAAGCCGTGCGCGGTCCGGCCCGGTCCGGGTGAAGCGGCCCGACCGCGCGCGGCTTTCAACCGGCCGCCGGACGCGTGGCGTTCGGCGGACGCCGGGGCGGGCGCCGGAGCGTATGGCCGCCGGACGCCGGGGCGGACGTCCGGCGGTCGTCGTTCAGGGCTGCGTGTGAGGGGCCACGCACGCGCCCCTGAAATGCCCTCAGGCCCCCTCACGACGCCACTCACCGTCCCTCAGGGTCCGTCAGAGGCAGGCGCGCAGCGCTGCCACGAGGGCGTGGGCACGCGGGTCCGAGGTGACCGAGCGTTGCATGGCGGCGGTCACGTACGCGAAGGCGGTGCCGGACTCGGGATCGGCGAAGGCCAGGGAACCGCCGCGGCCCGGGTGGCCGAACGAGCCCTGCGCGAGCATCGGCGCCCCCGGCCCGTGGAGCATGAACCCCAGCCCGAAACGGGAGTTGACCACCAGCACACGGTCCGGCCCGCTCGACTCCTGGGAGCGCGCCTGCGTCAGGGTCGCCGGCGTGAACAGCCGGCCGCCCGCGACGCCGGTGCCCCGCCCGTAGGGCCGGCCGCCCACGGCCCGGCCCGCCGCCCCGTGCGCACCGGGCACGGACCGCGCCTCGACCGGGCCGATCAGCGCCGCGTAGAAGCGCGAGAGGGATCGGGCCGTGGCGACGCTGCCGGAGCCGGGGAGCCCGGCCGCGAGCCACGCCGGATCGCTTTCGTCGGGGCGCGGGGCGACCGCGTCGAACGCCCGCCTCGTCAGCGAGGCCGGGTCGCCGTAGGCCCGGGTCACCGACGCCTTCGGACGTGTGCGAAGTCCCGTGGCGGCTCGCTGTTCCGGGGTGGGCACCTCGGCCAGGAGCGCCAAGTCCACGCCTCCGTCCGGGACTTCCTCGGTCGCGGGAAGTCCGAACCACATGCGCAGCCCGAGCGGGTTCGCGACCTCCTCCGCGAACCAGCGTCCCAGGGTGCGTCCCGTCGCCCGCTGCACGAGCTCGCCGATGAGCCAGCCGTAGGTGTGCGGGTGGTAGCCGTGGTCGGTGCCCGGCTCCCACAGCGTGGCCTGCGCGGCGAGCGCGGACGGGCCGCTCACGCCGTCGACGGCCTGCCCGGGCGTGAGCGGGGAGTCGAGAGTGGGCAGACCGGCACGGTGGGCGAGCACGTGCCGCACCAGCAGACGTTCCTTGCCGTTCGACTTGAACTCCGGCCAGTACGTGGCGACAGGCGCGTCCAGGTCCAACTGGCCCCGCTGGTGGAGCATGTGGAGCACCGCGGCGGCCGGGCCCTTCGAGGCGGAGCGGATGACGGCGGCGGTCTCCTCCTGCCACAGGGCATCGTCGTCCTGTCCGGGCCGGGCGTTCTTGCGCCCTCCCCACAGGTCGGCGACGACTTGTCCGTCCCGGTGCACGGTCAGGGCCGCTCCGGTCTCGCCGCGGTCGGCGAAGTTGGCCGCGAACGCCTCCCTCAGGGGCTCGTAGCCCTCCGCCACGGTGCCGTGGACGTCCACCGCGTTCTCAGCGTCTTGAGCCTTCACGCCACTGTCCGTCCCACTCGAGCCGTCGTCCGTGCACCGTCCATGGTGCTATCGCTGCGGGACTCTCACCGAGCCGGGGTCGAAGCCGAACGGCAGTTCCAGGCGGTGCGCGGCCAACAGCTCCTCGTCACACAGGAGTTCCTGCGTCGCGCCGTCCGCGACGATCACGCCGTCGCTCAGCACCACCGATCGCGGGCACAGTTGGAGCGCGTACGGCAGGTCGTGCGTGACCATCAGCACCGTCACGTCCAGCCGCCGGAGGATGTCCGCCAGTTCGCGGCGCGAGGCCGGGTCGAGGTTCGAGGACGGCTCGTCCAGAACCAGGATCTCCGGCTGCATGGCCAGCACGGTGGCCACCGCGACACGGCGGCGCTGCCCGAAGGAGAGGTGGTGCGGAGGACGGTCGGCGTGCGCCTCCATCCCGACCTGGGCGAGTGCGTCGTGCACGCGCGAGGCGAGCTCCGCGCCGCGCAGCCCGGCGGTGGCCGGACCGAAAGCGACATCCTCGCGCACGGTCGGCATGAACAGCTGGTCGTCGGGGTCCTGGAAGACGATGCCGACCCGCCGCCGGATCTCCGCGAGGTTCCCCGGCGCCACGGGCAGCCCCGCGACCGTCACGGAACCCGCGCCGGCGGTGAGGATGCCGTTGAGGTGCAGCACCAGAGTCGTCTTGCCCGCCCCGTTCGGGCCGAGCAGCGCGACCCGCTCGCCGCGCGGGACGGTGAGGTCGACGCCGAACAGGGCCTGGTGGCCGTCGGGGTAGGCGTAGGCGACCCCCGCCACGTCCAGGGAAGGCGGCGGCACCGCACCCGCCGCCGCACGGCCCGCGGCGTCGCCGGTGCCCTCCGCGGGGCCGGTGCCCTCCGCGGGGCCGGTGCCCTCCGCGGGGCCGGTGCCCTCCGCGGGGCCGGTGCCCTCCGCGGGGCCGGTGCCCTCCGCGGGGCCGGTGCTCTGCGCGGGGCTTCCCGGGCGTCCGGGGCTTCCGCCATCGATGTCGTGCGTGGTCTCGCTCCTGCTGTCGCCGGTCACAGCGCCCATCCCATCAGGCAGACCGCCAGCGCCGCGAGCGGGAGGGCCGCGGCGCCCGTCCACTGCGTGCGGGTCGCGTTCACCTCGTCGATGACGGGCATCGTGCCGGTGTAACCACGGCTGACCATGGCCAGATGGACGCGCTCGCCGCGCTCGTAGGAGCGGATGAACAGCGCACCCGCCGACTTGGCCAGCACACCCCACTGCCGCACGCCGCGCGCACGGAAGCCGCGGGACAGACGCGCGATCCGCATCCGGCGCATCTCGTCCGTGACGACGTCGCCGTAGCGGATCATGAAGGACGCGATCTGCACGAGCAGCGGCGGCAGCCTCAACCGCTGCAGCCCCAGCAGGAGTTCACGCAGCTCCGTCGTCGAGGCGAGCAGCACCGAGGCGGCGACACCGAGCGTGCCCTTGGCGAGGACGTTCCAGGCGCCCCACAGCCCGGACGACGACAACTGCACGCCCAGCACGTCGACGTACGGACCCCGCGCGACGAATGGCATCAGCACCGCGAACGCCACGAACGGCACTTCGATGACCATCCGCTTCAGCAGATGCCCGTAGGGCACGCGCCCTGCGCGGGCCACCGCGGCGAGCAGCACCGCGTACAGCGCGAACGCCCACATCGCTTCGCGCGGGGTCGACACGACCACCAGCACGAAGCAGAAGACCGCGGCGAGTTTGCAGTGGGGCGGCAGCGCATGCACGGGTGACCGCCCGTGCAGATAGAGCTTGTGGGCGTGGCCCGCACCCATCTCAGGCCGTCTCGTTCCCGCTCCGGCCGGAGCTCCCGCCCTGCGAAGTCGCGGCGCCGACGGCCTCCGGCTGCCCCGGCCGTCCCTCACGGCGGCGGCGCACGGCGACGAAGACGCTGCTGCCAACGGCGAGGGTCGCACCCGCGCCGATGACGCCCGCGAGCCCGCCGGAGAGGCGGGGGTCGGCGATGCCCCCGACGCCGTAGTCGGCGAGCGGGGAGTCCTTCACCGCATGGTCCTCGGCCTGCTTGTCGATGCCGTTGTCGGCGGCGACCTTCTCCAGGCCGTCGGGGCTGGCGGACGCGTAGAAGCTGACGACTCCCGCGCAGATCACGGTCGCCGCCAGGCCCCCGATCCACAGGCCGCGGTTGGTGCGGGCCGGGCGGGCCGGCACGGTGTGGGCGGTGACGGGCTCGACCTCGGAACCGGACCCGGGCCCGGACGCGGACTCGGACCCGGGCCCGGCCTCGGCCCCCGGCTCGCGCTCGGGCGAAGTCGTGCTGCCGTTGGGGGAGTCGGTGGCGGAGGAGTCGGTGGCGGAGGCTGCAACGGAGCCGCCCGCAGCGTCCGCGGCGGAGCCGGCGGCGGGACGGGCACGCGGTGGCACCGTGCCGCCGCCCGGAGCCGCCACCGCAGCCGTACGCAGCTCCAGCGGCCGCGAGGCGAAGTCCCGTGCCCCGTGGACGAGATCGGGCCGCACCGCTACGACGGCGCCGACCGTGGCGGCGGTGATCGCCGCCTCGCCGATGCCGATCAGCACATGCACGCCCGTCATGGCCGCGAAGACCCTGCCGAGCGCGACGTCCGCGGTGCCTCCGACGGCGTAGATCCCCGTGAAGGCGATCGCCGCCGCGGGCACCGAGACGAGCGCCGCCGCGAACGAGGCGACCGTGACGCCTCCCCGGCCGCGCGGCAGCAGCCGCACCAGAACCCGGAAGATCCCGTAGGCGACGAGGACCGTCACCACGCCCATGACCACGATGTTCACGCCGAGAGCGGTCAGACCGCCGTCGGCGAACAGCACACCCTGCATGAGAAGGACGACGGAGACGCAGAGCACACCGGTGTACGGGCCGACGAGTATCGCCGCCAGCGCTCCGCCCAGCAGATGGCCGCTGGTGCCCGCCGCCACGGGGAAGTTGAGCATCTGCACGGCGAAGATGAACGCCGCGACGAGCCCCGCCAGCGGCGCGGTGCGGTCACCGGCCGCCGCCGCGTCCGCGGCCGGGTTTCCTGACCCGTCTCCCGCGGAACGGCCTGCCACCGCGCCCAGTTCGCGCCGCGCGCCGCGCAGCGAGACCGCGACCGCGCCCGCCGCGACCGCACCCGCGGCGACGGACACGGGGGCGTTGATGAATCCGTCCGGCACATGCATGACGCCACTCCGCTTCTAGGTCGGCCCGCTCCCGCGGCCAGTACACATCCGTTCGATGATAGGGCCTTCCTGCAAATGGATTGCAAGAGCGGGTCCATTGCTCGAAATACCCGGGGGTGCATCGGGTGTTCACAGAAGACCGGTTGTGGGCAGCCTGTGGCACACCTCACCCGCTTTTTCCGGTGACTCCCGCCCATCCCGTGCGTCTCTCATGGGGATAGGGCTACACGGGAGGGACGGCCGGGGCCGCCCCGACGACATAGGAGCAGAGGATGTCCGCAGTCTTCGACCACGCCGTGCAGGCCCGTCTCATCGCCGATCCGCACACCAGCAGGGACCTGCGAGCCGCACTCCGATACGACACCACCGACCCGCTCGCGGTCCGCATCGTCTTCCCCGCCGACGCCTCCCTCGACGGCGGGGAGGTCGCCTGGGCCTTCGGACGCGAACTGCTCGACGCAGGCCTCCACGAACCCGCCGGCGAGGGCGACGTGCACGTGTGGCCGCGCAGCGGCACCAGCACGGTGATCGAACTGCTCTCCCACGAGGGCGTCGCCGTCGTGGAGTTCGACAGCGCGGATCTGCGCTGCTTCCTCCTGCGCTCGTACGACGTGGTCGCCGCGGGTCAGGAACACGGCGAGACGGACGTGGAGACGGGCCTGGCCGCCCTGCTGCGCGGCGTCTGACCCGCAGGTCGGAGGTCTCCCGACCTCGTGCCCGACCCGATGTATGTGCCCGTGAGCTCCGGGCGAGCGGCCCGGGAACCGTGCACCGTGCTGCCCCGACAGACAGCCACCGCCCACGAGTTGCCGCCCCGCGAAACCGCCCGGGTACCCGCTCGGCCGTCGCACCGACGGCCACGCCACACCGTTCGCCGCCTCCGTCCACGGGAGCCGCACGGGCGTGGCCCGGCCCTCCTGCCGTGACGGCCCTTCGGCGCCGCACCTGTGCACGTACCCGCTCCGACCGCGCCTCAGCAGCGCCCTCGATCCCAGCAGCGCCCTCGATGGCAACGGCGGGCCCGGTGGCCGTCCGTCGGGGCTGCCGAAATGGTTCGGGGAGGGCGCACCCCCGGCAGGGTCGGTGCGCCCTCCCCGCGTGCCGCGCCGTGCCCGCGTCACGTCTCCATGGCGAGCGCCGCTCCGTGACGGCGCGCGATGTCCCCGGGCACGTCACGTCCGCGGGAGCATCACGCCCCCGGGCACGTCACCTCCGCGGGCCCGTCCCGCCATCCGGCGTCTCACCTCTCCATGGCGCCCGACTCCCGTCGGTGCGCCACGACTTCACGGCGGGCAGATCACCGCTTCGCGGCGCGCTCCCCCTCGTCCGCCGCGCCGCCCGCGCCCACGAGCCCGGTGCGGGTGCCCGCTTCGGCGAGCCGCGGTTCGATGCGGCGCATCTCCCGCTGCCCCACCGTCCCGATGACGGACGGCAGATAGCCGCGGATGCCCTGCATCCCCCGCAGCCACCACTGGCCGTACACGTGGCGGGACCGGCGTTCGATGCCGGCCACGATGCGGTCGACGGCCGGGCCCAGCGGGTACGTGCGGTTCGCCGGCCACGGGAGCCGCTTCCGCAGGTCCCGCATGACCTCGTCCTCGTCGGCGCCGCGCACCATGTCGGTGTCCGTCCAGGACAGATAGCCGACGCCGACCCGTACCCCCTTGTGGCCGACCTCCGCACCCAGGCAGTGCGCGAACGCCTCCACGCCCGACTTCGAGGAGCAGTACGCACTCATCATCGGAGCGGGCGTGATCGCGGCGAGCGAGGCTATCTGGAGGAAGTAGCCGCGCGAGGCGATCAGTTGGGGCAGAAACGCCCGACCGGTCACGGCGCCGCCGATGAGGTTGACCTCGATGACGCGGCGCCACGAGACCGGATCGGAGTCGACGAACGGCCCGCCGCTCGCGACGCCCGCGTTGGCGACCACCAGGTCGACCTTGCCGAACCGGTCCTTGACCTCACCGGCGATCCGGGTCATCGCGTCATGGTCGGTGACGTCACCGTGCCAGTGCGCGGAGTCCGTGCGCAGGGACTCGCTGACCCGCTTCAACTCATCGGGCTCCAGGCCGATCAGCGCGACCTTCGCACCGCGCGCGGAGAGCTTCCGCGCGAGCAGCTCCCCCACACCGCGGGCGGCTCCGGTGACGACCGCGACCTGCCCCTCCAGGCTCCGACGACGGCTCACGGCGTCTCCTCCTTCTTCTCGGTCCTCGACTCCGGCTGCTGCGACTTGCGCTTGGTCCCGGACTTGGTCCCGGTTCCGGACTTGCCGGCCCCGGACTTGGCCTTGGTCCCGGTCTTGGTCTCGCCGGCCGCCCCCTGCTTGCCGGTCCCCTGCTGCGCAGGGATGCCGGCCCGCTCCGGAGCGGCGTCGGTGAGGTGGTCGCGTACGAGTTCACGCAGCACCCCGCTCACCATCGACGGCGTCTCGACCGGCGTCATGTGCCCGCGTCGCGGCAGCTCGTGCAGGCCGGTGCACTGCGGGAGCGCGTCCGCGATTTCGCGGGCCAGCGCGGGCGGTGTCAGCCGGTCGGCCGCGCCGCTGATCACGGCCGTCGGGACGCCGAGCTCGCGGGCGTTCGCCGCGATGTCCAGCTTCGAGAGCACGCGCCCCCAGGCTCCGCGCTCGCGCGGCCGGCAGGCGTGCACGATGCGGGCCACCACGAGGACCTGTTCGGGTGTCGCGTCCGGGCCCATCGTCCCGTACTTCATCGCCCTCTTCGTCAGCGGCGACACGGGACCGAGCGGCAGCCCGGAGTGCAGCAGGAACCGTTGCGCCCGCTCACGGGCACGCTCCGAGCGCAGAGGGATGACCCGCGCGGACGCGACGAGCCGGTGCGCACCCGTGTTGCACAGCATCAGGGCGGCGGCCCGCTGCTCGAGGACGGGACGCCCCGCGGCGGCTATGAGGGTCATGGCGCCCATGGAGTGACCGCCCAGCACGGCCCGTTCGCCCGGCTTCAGCGCCGCGTCCAGCACGGCGCACAGGTCGTCCGCGAGCGTGGCGGGGCTGTAGGCGTGCGGGTCCGTGCCCGGCGTACGGCCGTGGCCGCGCTGGTCGTACGCGATCACCCGGTGACCGGTCTGCGTCAACTCCCGTATGACGGCGCCCCAGAAGCGGGTCGAGCAGGTCCAGCCGTGGATCAGCACCACGGCCGGGTCCGTCTCCTCCCCGTGGATCTCGACGTGCAGCCGGGCGCCGTCGGCGGACGTGGCCGTCAACTCCCGTGCGGCGGGCGGCGGGTCGTAGGGGCCGGGCGTCCTGCCCAGCGCCGAGGTCAGGCGCGCCATCAGCCCTCCTCCGCCGCGTGAAAGGCCGCGGTCTTGGCGCCGCGACCGGCCGAGCCGGGCACGGTCGCGCCACCGGCATTGACGCGAGCGGCGGTCGAGGAGTTCTGCGAGGGCCGGCGGTGCACCACGTACTCCTCCAGCCGGACTTCGCTCGTCACCTTGTTGAACTCGGAGGTCGTGCCCGGCCAGACGGTCGTGTTGCGGCCGTTGGCGTCGAGGTACCAGCTGTCGCAGCCGGTGTTCCACACGCTCCGCCGCATGCGGTCCTGCACGTGCCTGTTCCACGCATTGACGGCCTCGGGCCGGGCGTCGAAGGCGACCTTGCCGGACTCCCCGCCCAGGGTCTCCAGCTTCTTCACGTAGTCGACCATGTAGTTCAGCTGCGACTCGATGATGAGGATCATCGAGCTGTTGCCGAGGCCCGTGTTGGGCCCGATGACCGTCATCAGGTTGGGGAATCCGCTGGCGGAGCAGCCGCGCAGCGCCTCCATGCCCTCCGACCAGGACTCGGCGAGCGTCGTGCCGTCGGCGCCCTTGACGCGGTGGGCGATCGGCATGTCCGTCACGTGGAATCCGGTGCCGAAGATGATCGCGTCCACTTCGGCCTCGGTGCCGTCCGCGGCGACGAGGGTGTTGCCGCGCACCTCCTTCAGACCGGAGGCGACCAGTTCGGTGTTGGGCCGGGCGAGCGCCGGATAGTAGCTGTTGGACAGGAGGATGCGCTTGCACCCGATGCGGTACTCCGGCGTGAGCTTGCGCCGCATCTCCGGGTCCTTGATCGCGCGCTTCATGTGACGGGTGGCGAGCCCCTCGATGAGGCCGAGCATCCTCGGGTGCTTGGCGAAGGCCGAGACCTGCAACTCGCGTATCCCCCACAGGATCTGCCGCCGCAGGAAGTGCGTGGCCGGCACCTTGGCGTGCAGCTTGCGCTCCAGGGCGGTGATCTCCCGGTCCGCCCTGGGCATCACCCACGCCGGGGTGCGCTGGAAGAGGGTGAGCCGTTCGACCTCGGGCTGGATCGCGGGCACGACCTGGATCGCGGAGGCGCCCGTGCCGATGACGGCGACGCGCTTGCCGCGCAGGTCGTAGTCGTGGTCCCACTGCGAGGTGTGGAAGACCTTGCCCCCGAAGCTCTCCAGGCCGGGGATGTCCGGGATCCTGGCCTCGGAGAGCGGGCCCGTCGCGCTGACCACGAAGTCGGCGGTCAGCCGGGTTCCCTGCCCGGTGGTGATGCTCCAGTGGAGCTCCTCCGGATCCCAGCTCATCAGCTCGACCTCGGAGTTGAACCGGATGTGCTGCCGCAGCCCGAAGGTGTCGGCCACGTTCTCCAGGTACGCGCGGATGTGCTCCTGGCCCGAGAAGGTCCGCGGCCACTCCGGGTGGGGCGCGAAGGAGAAGGAGTACAGGTGGGAGGGCACGTCGCACGCGCATCCCGGATAGGTGTTGTCGTGCCAGGTGCCTCCGACCGCCTCCCGGCGTTCGAGGACGACGAAGTCGGTGACTCCGGCGCGGCGCAGCCGTACGGCGGCCCCCAGGCCGCCGAATCCGGATCCGATCACCGCCACCCTTACGTGCTCGTGTTCGCGCTCGGCCGCCATGCCGCCGCCTCCCGGGGGTCCGACTGATTCGCCGCCATCAACATGCCAGTAATCACTGGCACGGTTGGAGCGTAAGCCAGACGGATACCGATGGGTAGGGGTCGTGCAAGGGAAGTTACCGCAGGTTGCACCGAGCGCCGGCCGACGCAGGCCGCGGACGCAGTCCCGGGCCGGACCGGTACATACCGACGATCCCGCTGGTTAAGCTGCCACGATGACCGACGACAGCGAGCGAGCGCCCGACACGGACCGGGCCGTCCCGGGCGGCGCCGGTCACGCCGTGCCCAACCAGAACGGCGCCGGGGACCGGAGACATGCGCACGGCGTGGCCGCACAAGTGCCGCCCGGCGACGCCACGGTGGACGCGGGCGCCCGTGCCGGTGCCGGGACGACGGACGCGAACGCCGGGACCGGGGCGGCGGACGAGGGCACCGGTGCCGGGACGGCGGCCGGTGCGCGGGAGTTCCGTGCGGCGGAGCTGGCCGAGCTCGCCGGCATCACCACCCGCACCCTGCGCTTCTACCGCGAGCGCAAGCTGCTGCCGCCGCCCCGCCGCGACGGCCGCATCGCCTGGTACGACGAGCACCACCTGGCCCGGCTGCGCACCATCTCCGGACTTCTCGCCCGCGGCCACACCCTGGGCGGCATCGCCGATCTGCTCGGGGCCTTCGAGAGCGGACGCGACTCGCACGGCACCGCCGAGCTGCTCGGGCTCGAATCCTCAATGATCACGGCCCTCTTCGCGGAGGAGACGCCGATCCGGCTCACGCCCGAGGAGCTGGCCGACCATTACCAGGGCGAGGTCACCGTCGAGAACCTCGCCGCCTCCCTCGACATCGGCTACATCGCCGTCGACGGCGACGAGTTCGTCCACGTCAGCCGCCGTCTGCTGGACGCCTCCTCGGAGCTGGTGAAGAAGGGCATCCCGCTCGCCGCGGTGCTTGCCGCGGGCCGGGAGTTGCGGACGCACGCGGAGGCGGTCGCGGAGGTCTTCACGGAACTCTTCCGCACCCACCTGCTGCCGAAGGAACAGGCCGCGGCCCCCGACGGCCTCGACGCCGAGTGCCTCAACGAGTTGCTGACTCAGCTGCGTCCGCTCGCGAAGCAGGTCGTCGAGGCGGAACTCGGACTGGCACTGGACCGCCGCGTGCGGGCGGAGATCGATCAGTGGATGGCCCGGGGGATCGAGGCGCGGGCCGACGGCGCCACGGGCAAGCCCTCGGACGAGGGCACTGCTGCCGGCTGACTCCGCGCGGAGGAAACCGGTTGCCGGTTCTCCTGCCCTCGGACAGGGTCCGGCCATGACTCACGCCGACCGGACCTCGCACCCCGACGCCCCGGTGCTCGCCGCGGAGATCACCGCGTATTACGAAAGGGGCGGGGAGTACAACCGCCTGCGGGAGGGCGACGGGCGCCTGGAATTCTGGCGCACCCAGGACGTACTGCGCAGACTCCTCCCGCCGGCCCCGGCCCGGATCCTGGACGTGGGCGGAGGCAGCGGGATCCACGCCGAATGGCTCGCTGCCGACGGCTACCGCGTCGACCTTGTCGATCCGGTCCCCTCACACGTCGAGCAGGCGGCAGGCATACCGCGGGTCCGGGCGCACGTCGGTGACGCGCGCTCGCTCGACGTGCCGGAAGGGACGGCGGAAGTCGTCCTGCTCCTCGGCCCGCTCTACCATCTGACCGCCCGTCGCGAGCGTGTCGCGGCCCTCGCCGAGGCGCATCGCGTCCTGATCCCCGGCGGACTGGTGGTCGCCGCGACGATCAACCGCTTCGCCGGGATCCACGACACCCTCAACAAGGGCGCTTACTTCGACCCCGGTCTGCGCCCGCAGATCGAAGCCGCCGCCCACGACGGACGGTTGCGCGCCGCGGAGGGGGAGAAGTCCATGTTCACCACCGCCTATTTCCACCAACCCGAGGAAGTCCCCGCCGAGTTCACGGCGGCCGGCCTGACACCCACCGGCCAGTACGGCTTGGAGGGCGCCGCCTGGCTGATGGGGGGCCTCGCCTCCTGGCTGGACGATCCGGGCCGGCGCGAGCTGGTCCTGCATGCGATGCGCCGGACCGAATCCGTGCCGTCGCTGCTCGGCGTCAGCGGCCACGTCCTCACGGCGGGCCGCAAGCAGGACGACGCACCGGACGCCGCCGGTTCATAGCCCGCGGGGCAGCGGCAGGCCCGGCGAGGCAGCGGGGCGTCAGGACCGCCGGGCGTCAGGACGCCCTGGGCGATCAGGCGACGAAGTCCACGCTCACCGGGGCGTGATCGCTCCAGCGCTCCTCATGACTGGCGGCCCGCTCCACGACCGCCTTGATGGCGCGGCCCGCAAGTCCCGGCGTCGCGACCACGTAGTCGATGCGCCACCCCGAGTCGTTGTCGAAGGCCCGCCCCCGGTAGGACCACCAGGAGTACGGGCCCGGGACGTCCGGGTGCAGCGCCCGTACGACGTCCTCGTAACCGCCGTCCGAGGGGTCGAAGACCCGCGAGAGCCACTCCCGTTCCTCCGGCAGGAAGCCGGAGTTGCGGCGGTTGCCGCGCCAGTTCTTCAGGTCCGCCTCCTGGTGCGCGATGTTCCAGTCGCCGCACACCAGCACCTCACGCCCGTCCGCCGCGGCGCGTTCACGCAGGTCGCGCAGGTACGGAAGGAAGGCGGACATGAAGCGTTCCTTCTGCGCCTGCCGTTCGGTGCCGACGTCGCCCGACGGGAGGTAGAGGCTGGCCACCGTCATGCCGGGCAGGTCCACCTCCGCGTAACGGCCGGAGTCCTCGAACTCCTCGGCGCCGAAACCGATCCGCACCTGGTCCGGTTCACGCCGCGTGAGCACCGCCACCCCCGCCCGTCCCTTGGCTGCGGCGGGCGCGTACACCGTGTGCCAGCCCTCGGGCGCACGCACGTCGTCCGGCAGCTGGTGCGGCTCGGCCCGCACCTCCTGGAGGCACACCACGTCCGCGTCGGTGGCCGCCAGCCACTCGCGGTAGCCCTTCCGGGCCGCGGCCCGCAGCCCGTTCACGTTGATCGTCGTCACCTTCGGCATTCCGGTCACCTTACGATGCGTGCATGCGCCTCGACCGTGTGCCCTACGACCACCCCGACGCGATGAAGCTCAACGACGCCGTGCAGCTGGAGTACGCGGAGCGCTACGGCGACGGCGGCGACATCACGCCGCTCGACCCCGCCATGTTCGAGCCCCCGAAGGGCCTCTATCTGATCGCGTACGAGGACGACGGACGCCCCGTCGCGACCGGTGGATGGCGCACGCAGAACCGCAACGACGAGGGATACGCGGACGGCGACGCCGAGATCAAGAGGATGTACGTGGTGCCCGAGGCCCGCGGGCGCGGCCTCGCCCGTCTGGTCCTGGCCGCCCTGGAGGACGACGCGCGTGCCGCGGGGCGCACCCGCATGGTGCTGGAGACAGGAACGGAACAGCCCGAGGCGATCGGCCTGTACTCGTCCTCGGGCTACGGGCTCACGGAGAAGTTCGGCCTCTACCGCTTCGAGCCCGCGAGCCGCTGCTACGCCAAGCCGCTGTGACCGGCTGAGCCGAGCCGCTCCGACGGACAGGTCCTACGCCGAGCCGCTCCGACGGACAGGTCCTACGCCGAGCCGCTCCGACGGACAGGTCCTACGCCGAGCCGCTCCGGCCGGGATGCGGTCCGCCGGGCGCGGCAGGCCCGGCGGGCATGCCCGGATGCCCGCCGGCGGGCCCACGCCAACCGTCCGGTCCGTCCGGCCCGTCCGGTCCGCCGCCCTGTCCGGGAGGTGGGACGGGCGGCGCCCCGCCGGCGGCCGACCGTGCCAGCTCCGCTGCCGCCGCGATGCCGTGCTCCTCCACCGACACCGCCCGCATGCCCGGCAGTTCGGCCGCCAACTGTGCAGTGAGCACCCGGCCCGGCGGCAACTCGACGCAGCAGGCGACGTTCTTCGCCGCCAGTGCCGACGTCACGTCCCCCCAGCGCACGGGCCGCGCGACCGACCAGGCCAGGTCGTCGAAGACGGCGTTCGTGTCGCCGAGCAGGGAACGGCCCTGCACTCCGCCGACGTAGGCGACCGACTGCGGTCGCCGTTTGACCGTCGCCAGATGCTGCGCGAGCCGGATCGCGACGTCGCCCCCCGGCTCGTTCGTGCTCTCGGCGGCGTGCAGCAGCTCGCCGCGCAGCCGGACGGCCCGCAGGGCCTCCTCGAAGGTGAGCACGTCCGCGAGCACCGCCGCCGCGTAACCGCCGATGCCGTGTCCGGCGACGCAGACGGGACGCACCTCCTCGTCCTCCGTCAGCGCACGCGCCCCGGCGACTCCGGCGATCAGCAGCGCCAGATGGCAGGCGACCGGTGAACGCTCCAGCGCCTCCCGGGAGTCCAGCTCGACGATGCCGTCCGCGTACTCACGGCCGGGACCGGGGCCGGGGCCGGAACCGGCGCCGCCGGCACCGCCGGTGCGGGAGGCGAGCTTCCTCAACGCCCAGTCCGCCTCGGCCAGTACGGTCGCGGACGCCTCGGTGTCGGGCAGCCGGTGCAGCATGCCGGGACGCTGCGAACCCCGGCCGGGGAAGAGGAACGCGATGCTCATGGGGTCAGACTGGCCCGCGGTGCGCCCGGGGCGCCAATCGGGCCCGCCCACGAAGGCCCGTCGAACTGCCTTGCCCACAAGGCCGGGAGAGGAGCCGGTCCACTGTCCGGCGCCCCGGGCCCGGCCCCCGGTGAGGCCCCTGGAAAGGGGCGGAAAGCGGTTCAGCTCCTCACTCGTCCGTGTGAGGGTGACTCCATGCAGTCTCCCGAGGACCCCCCGCTGGCAGAGAAGATCCAGGCCGACACCGCGCACTCGGCACGCGTGTGGAACCACCTGCTGGGCGGACGCGACAACTACCGCCCGGACCGCGACGTGGGCGACATGATCCTCAAGCTGTTCCCCGGGATAGCGCGCATCGCCCGCCTCCAGCGCCGCTTCCTCGTGCGCGCCGTGCACCACCTGGCGGCCGAGGCCGGAATACGTCAATTCCTCGACGTGGGCACGGGATTGCCGACCGCGGACAATACGCACGAGGTCGCACAGCGCGTCGCTCCCGCGAGCAGGATCGTCTACGTCGACAACGACCCGCTGGTACTCGTCCACGCGCAGGCACTCCTCACCAGCACCAGGGAGGGCGCCTGCGACTACGTCGACGCCGATGTCCGCGACCCCGCCGCGATCCTCGAAGCGGCAAGCAGGACGCTGGACTTCGGCGAACCGGTCGCACTCACGCTGCTGGGCACCATGGGGCAGATCCCCGACTCCGACGACCCCGCCTCCGTCGTGGCGCGGCTCATGGACCCGCTTCCGCCCGGGAGCCATCTCGCCCTGAGCGACGGGACGGACACCGACGAGGCCCTCAACGAGGCCATCGCCGCCTACAACGAGAACTCCGCGAGCTCGTACCACCTGCGCAGCCCGGACCACATCGCGAGCTTCTTCGACGGCCTGGAACTGGTGGAGCCCGGCATCGTCAGCACCTCCGAGTGGCGCCCCGACCCGGCCGACGCGCACGAGGCGGCGCGTGCGGCACGTGCGGCCGGGGCGGACGGACCGGTGGACGCCGTCTGCGGCGTGGGGCGCAAACCGTGAGGCGCATGCCGGGGACCGGCGCAGGCAGCGCGGCCGTTGCGGGTTCTGCCGGGCGGCGTCCCGCATGACGGCTGCCCCGGCCGGCCCGGCCGGCCCGCACCCCCTGCTCGGCCTCTTCCTCGCGGCAGCCGGGGGACGCTTCCCGCCCGCCGACGGCGGCGTGACCGTGCTCGGCCCCCTCCCACGCGGCCTGGAGTGCTCCGTCGCCTTCACCGGGCACGCCGTCATCGCCACATCGCTCCCGGCGGAAGAGGTGGAGGCCATGAGGCCCGACGGCTTCGGAGGTTCCCTCTCCCCGGACGTCCTGCGCGCCCTCGCCGGGCCGGCCGGCACGATCGGCTGCGTCGACGCCACGCTGACCGCCCGCGGCACCGGCGGCACACCCCGGCTGCCCGGACGCCCCTGCCTGCAGGACCACCCACGCGTCCTGCACGCACGCGAACTACGCACGGACGTAAGGACGTTCGGCGACGAGCGCGGACTGGTCACCCTCGCCGAGGGCCTGGCCGGACGACGCGAGATCAGCACCGAACTCCATGACACGGCAGGAAACGCGGGCCGCGGTCTCGGCCGCTCCCTGGTCCGGGACGCCCTCTCCCTGGTGCCCGCCGGCGAGCCCGTCTTCGCAGCCGTCTCCCCCGGCAACGCCCGGTCGCTCCGCGCCTTCCTCGCAGCGGGCTTCACCCCGGTGGGGAGCGAATCCGTCATCCGCCCCTCCCGCACGGGACGCGCGAGGCCGGGCGCGGGCGGGAGAGCTCCGCTCGGCGCGAGAATCGCCGAGGCGGAAGGAGACGGTGCGACCCCATGAGCGCGGACCGGCACCCCATGGACCTCGACGCGTACGAGTTCCGCACCCGCTCCGGGCCCTGCTTCGTGTGCGCATTCGTGGCCGGTGACCCGGAGTTCGCCCACGAGGCGGTATACGAGGACGAGGAGCACATCGCGTTCCTCGACCGCTGGCCGACGCTGCCCGGCAAGGTACTCGTCGCTCCGAAGCGGCACGTCGAGCACGTCGTACGCGACCTGGACGAACCCGCGTATCTGCGCCTGATGCGTGTGCTGCGCGGCGTGGCCCTGGGCGTGGAGGACGTGCTCGCGCCGGAACGGACGTATCTGCTGTCGCTCGGCAGCCGGCAGGGCAACGCGCATCTGCACTGGCACGTCGCGCCGCTGCCGGAGGGAGTGCCCTACCGGGAGCAGCAGTTCCACGCACTGATGACGGAGAACGGCGTGCTGTCCATGTCTTCCGAGGAGTCGGCGGAGCTCGCGGCGCGGCTGCGCCGGGCGTGCGCCGCGAGACTCGGCGGGTAGTACAGGACGGCGGGGCGGCACGAAGGCGTGATCGCGCCTGTGCAAAGCCGGTGTCCGGTGCTTCCATCATTGTCATGACCATTGTCATGACAATGAACCGCCGTACGTTTCTGCGGGGCACATCGGCACTCACCCTCACCGCACTGGCCGGTGCCACGACGGCGGGCGAGGCGCACGCGGCAGCCACCGGGACCGGCGGACGCGCCGGACCGGAAACGTGGATGTCACAACTCCCGGACGGCTCTCTCCTGCGCGAGCTGACCATCCCAGGCACCCACAACTCCGGTGCCCGCCACGGCGGTCCGTGGACCGAGTGCCAGAACACACCGATCGCGGATCAGCTCTCGTCCGGCATCCGCTTCCTCGACATCCGCTGCCGCCTCTTCGAAGGCTCGTTCACGATCCACCACGGGCCCTCCTACCAGCACCTCAACTTCGATGACGTGCTGGTCAGTTGCCGCGACTTCCTCGCCGCCCACCCGTCCGAGGCGGTCCTGATGCGCGTGAAACAGGAGTACTCGGAGGAGAGCGCCGAGCAGTTCCGGCTCGTCTTCGACGACTACCTGGACAACCGGGGCTGGCGCTCACTGTTCCGGCTCGGCCCGGAACTTCCCAACCTGGGCACCGCGCGAGGCGGCGTCGTCCTGCTCGGCGACTCCGAAGGGCTGCCCGGCGTGCGCTACGGGGACGAGCGGCTCTTCGACATCCAGGACGCGTACATGGAGGAGCCCGGCGCCAAGTACCCCCTGATCGAGGAGCAGTTCCGCAAGGCGGTCGGCCGCCCGGGCAAGCTGTACGTCAACTACGTCAGTACGGCGGCGCTCCTCCCGCCCCGCTCCAACGCCGACCGGCTCAATCCGCGCGTCCGGGATCTGCTGGGCTCGCCCGGGAACGCGGCCTGGCAGGGGCTGGGAATCGTCCCCATGGACTACCCGAACGAGCACGGCCTCACCGAGGCGCTGCTGAGCCACAACCCCCGCGCGGCGGCGTTCACGCACCGTCCGGACACGGCTGCCGCCCGCCACGTCGGGTAGCGGGCAGCCGGTTGCAACTCTCAGGTCACTTCTGCTTTATGTCCTCGCGCTTCACCTCCAGATTCACGAAGCGGGGCTCCGACGTGCACAGCTCGCGAACCCGTTCCGCGTTCTTCTGCGTCCCGGGAAGCTTGCTGTTCTCCATCGCCGCCTCGTACGAGGGGAATTCGACGATGTCGACGAAGTGGGCGGGCTTGTCACGGTCCTGACCGTGCATCTCGTGCATCACGGTCCGCTTGCCCTCGGTGTCCTTCATCCACTGATCGAAGATCTTGTCGAGTTCCTCCGGCCTGTCCGTCTCGTACTCGATGAGCTGAACGAATGTCATGACACTGCCTCCTGCCAGCGCTCTGTCAGTTTCCTGTCGCACCTGTCAGGACACCGCCCGACCGCCGCCGGCCCGTCCCGCCCGGGCTCCTGACCTCCGTCAACGCGGACCACCCCTTCGCTCACACTCGGAGCGGCACCGGGTGAATCTCGTCCACGGGGTGCCCGGCCAGTTCGTGCACGCGCCGCACCGCGTCCTCGGAGGGCGCCTCCGACAGGCAGAACACGGTCCCGCTTCCCGGGTCGGCCCAGACATGCTCGAAGTGCACGCCCTCGGCATGCTCGGCGGCCAGATCCGCCCGGTGGGCCTCGTCGAGCTGTTCCGCCGTGATGCCGGTCATTCCGCGCGTGACGTCCATGAACTTCGGCACAGTGCTCTACCTCCGGCGGTCGCAGTTACGGTCCCGCTGCATCCATGGTGCAACCGACGGACAAAAACCCCCAAATACCCTCTGCTCAGCATATCGAACACACTGCTCCCCGGCAGCGCCGGTAACCCTTCACGACGGTGACAAAGACGCCCGCGCGCCGAGGACGCGATCTAGAGTCGTGGGGCCTTCTCAGTCCCAGGGAGCGCTGATGAGAGACCAGTTGTCACCAGCCGAGGCCGGCAGCACCCAGCGGCGCGACGAGGGGGCGCCACTGGGAGCCCGGCCGAGGCGGCTGGGCAGGCTCGCCCTCCCGGCACTCGCGGCGGCCTCGGCCGTCGCGCTGCTCGGCGGGTGCAGCGGGGACTCGGGCACCGCCGCGGTGGCGAAGTCCTCCAAGCCTCCGACGGTGGAGAAGCTCGCTTCGGCACTCAAGTGCAAGGCCGACATCCAGAAGAAGGTCGAGGACTACCGCCTGGGCGTCTGCAAGTCTGGCAAGACCACCTACACCTTCGTCACGTTCAAGGACAACCGCGCCAAGCGCGGCTGGCTGGACTACTCGAAGGACTACGGCGGCACCTACCTCGTCGGCTCCCGCTGGCTCGTGGTGACGGTGAAACCGTCGAAGCTGGGACCGATCCAGGCGAAGTACGGCGGCACCATCGAACGCGGCAGAGCCCACGGCGGCCACGGCCGCTCCTAGCGGTCCGCCCTCCGGACAACTCCCGGGACACCGGCAGCCCCGGACTCCCCTGCGTTGCCACTCATGAGCGCGCCGGCACCGCGACCGTACGCTCGGCACATCCTCGTGGGCACGGCCTGACCGACCGGCCCCGGGGCCCTGCCCTGCCCCTGCCCCTGCCCCTGCCCCTGCCGTCAAGTGGTGCCACCGGACGGGCAGTTGCGATGCCGGGACCAGGGGCTCTCCGACGGCCGTGACGGCGCGGGACCGTCGTGACGGCACATGACCGCCATGACGGTGCAGGTCTCGCAGCGCGTCCTGCGCATTCCGGGACGGCCGTCGCACCCCTTGCCGTTGCCGTCGACCGCCCTCGCCGTGCGTCCAGCCGGCGAGGTCCGCCGCGCGACATGCTCCCCCTGTGCCTCAACTGCCGTACGGCGGCGACGCATTGGGGGATACGGGCCTGCTGCCGTACCGCCTCGGACCTCCTCCCGCCCCCGCGCACGCCGGGGGAATCCGCGGCTCCGCACCCATTGACCCACGCGAGTTCACGATCTTAGCCTTCATTCTCATATATAAACGCCGTCCATGTACGGAGCGAGGATTCATGGCGCAGATCGACGCGGGGTCCAAAGAAGCCGCAGGACGCCTCCGCGGCCACGTCGGCAGAGACGCTCCGCCCTCCCTCGCCGCGAGCTTCCGCTTCCCTGACGGCGAGAGCTTCGCCCCTGCGCCGCAGCCCACGTGTCCGAGGGCCCGTCCGGCCACCGGACCGGGCACCGGCTCGCCCGCCCACGCAGCCGAGGAGTTCAGCGCGTTCAACATTCTGAACGAAGGTGAGTGCCGCAGAACCGGCACCGGCGCTGCCGGGCCCGCCTTCCCGCACCACCTGACGCACCGCACCCCACCCGTACCCCGGCGCGTCCCACGCCCCGGCCCCCACAGTTCGAAGGGGAACTGAGATGCCTCTCCTCGTAGTCGGGATCAGCGTTCTGATCCTGCTCTTCCTCATGACGAAGCTGCGCCTCAACGGCTTCGCCGCACTGCTGCTGGTGGCGGTGGGCGTCGCGCTCGTCCAGGGAATCCCGACGGCGAAGATCCCGGAGGTCCTCGCCGGCGGCATCGGTGACCAGATCGGTGACACGATGCTCACCATCGGCCTGGGCGCCATGGTCGGCCGCGTCATGGGGGACTCCGGCGCCGCACAGCGAATAGCCGGCAAGCTCCTCGGAGCGTTCGGCCCCCGCTGGGTGCAGGTGGCCATGGTGGTGACGGCCATGCTCATCGGCGTCACGATGTTCTACGAGGTCGCCTTCGTCATCATCGTGCCCATCGCGTTCACGATCGTGCGGGTCACGGGGAAGAACCTGCTGTGGGTCGGGCTTCCGATGTCGATCGCGCTCTCCACCATGCACAGCTTCCTCCCGCCCCACCCGGGCCCCGTCGCCGTGGCCGCAACGTTCCACGCGTCCGTCGGTCTGACGCTGTTCTACGGGCTGTTCATCGCCGTGCCCGCCGGTGCGCTCATCGCCCTGATGTGGCCCCGCCTCCCGTTCGTCAAGGCGATGAACCCCTCCATCCCCGAAGGCCTCGTCAGTGACCGCGTGTTCGAGGAAGAGGAGATGCCCGGCCTGGGGTGGTCCCTGTCCGTGGCCCTCTTCCCCGTCGTGCTGATCGCGGGCGCCGCGGTCACGGACATGGCCGTCTCCGGGCCGAGTTCACTGCTGAACTTCGTCCTGTTCATCGGTTCGGCCCCGATCGCGCTTCTGCTCACGCTGGTTCTGGCGATATGGGCCTTCGGGCCCCGGACCGGACGCAGCCTGGCGGACGTGAGCGCCTCCTGCTCCTCGGCGGCCAGGGCGATGGCGATGATCCTGCTCGTGATCGGCGCCGGCGGCGCCTTCAAGCAGGTCCTCGTCGACGGCGGCATCTCCGACTACATCAAGGACCTCACCCATGGATGGCCCATCTCGCCGATCATTCTCGCGTGGCTCATCGCCGTCATCCTCCGTATCGCGCTGGGGTCCGCGACCGTCGCCGTCGTCACGGCGTCGGGGGTCGTGCTGCCGCTGCTCTCCGGCAGTGGAATCCAGCCCGAGCTGATGGTGCTGGCCGTCTCCTGCGGTTCGATCGCGTTCTCGCACGTCAACGACCCCGGATTCTGGATGTTCAAGGAGTACTTCAACCTCTCGGTCATCGACGCCATCAAGGCCCGCACCACCTACACGACCGTCCTGGCCGTCCTCGGTCTCGGCGGTGTCCTGGCACTCGAGTGGGCCGTCGACGGCCTCAGCCTCTGACGCCACGCCGCCACCACGCCACATCGCCACCACGCCGCCCGAACGGCACGGACGGCACGCGGACGGAAGGACCCCGGGTGATCGGCGCACGCCCCACCACCCGCACCTCGACCACGCACACCGCCCCACCGCAGCCAACTGCCGCCGCTCACCTGGAGGTTCACTGCCATGAAGCAGCCGACCGTCACCGGCTTCTCCGTCTACCCGGTCGCCGGCCGGGACTGCATGGAGCTGAACCTCTCCGGCGCGCACGGCCCGTACTTCACCCGCAACGTGGTGGTCCTCGAGGATTCCGAAGGACGCACGGGGCTCGGTGAGGTCCCGGGCGGTGAGAAGATCACGCAGACCCTGCGCGACGCCCGCCCCCTCGTCGTCGGGGCGAGGACCGGTGACTACAAGCGGGTGCTGCGCGAGATCGGCGACCGGTTCGCGGGACGCGACACGGGAGGGCGGGGCAGCCAGACCTTCGACCTGCGTACGACCGTCCACGCCGTCACCGCAGTCGAGTCGGCCCTGCTCGACCTCCTCGGACAGCACCTCGACGTCCCCGTCGCCGCCCTCCTCGGCGACGGGCAGCAGCGGGCCTCCGTGCGCGTCCTCGGCTACCTCTTCTACGTCGGCGACCCGGGCCGCACAGATCTGGAGTACGTCCGCGAACCAGGCTCGGCAGTGGACTGGTACCGCATCCGGCACGAGGAGGCCCTCACGCCCGCGGCGATCGTCCGCCGGGCCGAGGCCGCCCACGACCTGTACGGCTTCCGCGACTTCAAGCTCAAGGGCGGCGTACTGGAAGGCTCCGAGGAGGTACGTGCCGTGCGCGCGCTCAAGGAGCGCTTCCCCGAGGCCCGCATCACGCTCGACCCGAACGGCGCCTGGTCGCTGCGCGAGGCCACCGAACTGTGCCGGCCGCTGGTAGGCACCCTCACCTACGCCGAGGACCCCTGCGGAGCGGAGGACGGCTACTCGGGGCGGGAGATCCTGGCCGAGTTCCGGCGCGCCACCGGCCTGCCCACGGCGACCAACATGATCGCCACGGACTGGCGGCAGCTGACCCACGCCCTGGCCCTCCAGTCGGTCTCCATCCCCCTCGCCGACCCCCACTTCTGGACCATGCAGGGGTCGGTACGGGTGGCTCAGCTGTGCAACGCGATGGGCCTCACCTGGGGATGCCACTCCAACAACCACTTCGACATCTCCCTCGCCATGGTGACCCACTGCGGTGCGGCGGCCCCCGGCGAGTACAACGCGCTGGACACGCACTGGATCTGGCAGGAAGGACTGGAGCGGCTGACCACCGACCCGCCCCGCATCGCCGACGGCGAGATCGCCGTGCCCGACGCCCCGGGCCTCGGAGTCGGAGTCGACATGGACCGGCTCCTCGCTGCTCACGAGCTCCACCGGGAAAAGGCGCTGGGCTCGCGAGACGACTCCGCCGCGATGCAACACCTCGTCCCCGGCTGGACGTTCGACAGCAAACGCCCCTGCCTCGTGCGCTGACACCGCGCCGGTCCCCGGCGGCGCATCCCCGGTCCGAGAGCACCCGAGCGCCTCACATCCCCCGGCGTCGCGGCCGTCAATCGGCGAGGGGACCAGGAAGGCGGACAGTACCTGTCCGCAAGCGGTGTCAGGGTGCCTCCATGGACACATCCGAATCCGGATGGAACCGGACCCTGTGCGAGCAGTGGCAGTTCCACTGGAACCATCAGCTCCGGGAGCGGCTCGAAGGCCTCTCCGACGACGAGTACTTCTGGTCGCCTGTACCAAACGCCTGGAGCGTGCGGCCGCGCGGCACATCGAAGGCGCCCGTCACAGCCGGTGCCGGGGAATTCACCATCGACTACGCATTCCCCGAACCGGTCCCGACACCGTTCACCACGATCGCCTGGCGGCTCGGTCACGTTCTCGTCGGCGTGCTCGCCGCACGCAACGCCTCGCACTTCGGCGCGCCCGCCGCCTCGTACGAGACCTGGGAGTACGCCGGAGACGCGGCCACCGCGCTGGACCAGCTCAGGACCCAGCTCGATGTCTGGCTGGCCGGGGTACGGGCGCTCGGTGAGAGCGGACTCCGGTCCCCGGTCGGCCCGGAGGAGCCCTACCCCGAACTGACCATGGCCGATCTGGTGCTGCACATCCACCGCGAGCTGATCCACCACCTTTCCGAGGTATGCCTCCTGCGCGACCTCTACCTGCACACGAACCCACTTCGAACGGAGTGACCCGATGAGCCGTCACATCCAAGTCACCTTCGACGCCCACGACCCGCGGGCACTGTCGACGTTCTGGCGCGACGCGCTGGGCTACATCCACCCCGCCCCGCCCGGAGCCGACCTGCCCGAAGGCGCCGACGTGCTGGCCGCGTGGGACGACTTCCTCGCGCGGGTGGGCGTGCCCGAGGAGCAGCGCAACACGAGATCGGCCGTCGAGGACCCGGACGGGCACGGCCCGCGGCTGTTCTTCCAGCAGGTACCGGAGGACAAGGTCGCCAAGAACCGCCTCCACCTCGACGTCCGCGCGGCTCCCGGCCTGGAGGGAGAGGAACGGATGGCGGCGCTCGAAGCCGAGTGCGACCGGCTCGTCGCGCTGGGAGCGACCCGGCTGCGCCGCGACGAGCCCGCTCCCCCGCTCAGCGCCGGCTTCATCGTGATGGCCGACCCCGAGGGCAACGAGTTCTGCCTGGACTGAAACCTGCGGGCCGGTCTCCGGAGGGCTCCGGTGCCCCCTCACACCCACGCCGCAGGGACGCTGCACGCCCGCCGCGCCGGAGCCAGGTCCCCCCAACTCAGCCGGTTCCAGGCGTGCTTGGGCCGCCGCGCCTCACCCAGCCGCTCGTACACGGCGACTGCCACGTCCGGCAGATCCCGGGGGCGTCAGGTCACCCAACGCAGCAGCAGCCGTACTCCGCTGCTGTACGGCACGGCAGAGCCCCCGCCGGAACTCCTCTCCGACGGGGGCTCTGACCTGCGGTTGGGTGTTCACGAGTACGTCTGACCAGCAACATTACGGACGTCTGAAGATCGTTCCCCAAGTCGCAAGTGATCGTTTCCCAGATCTTGGCCGGTCACTGATGGCTACGGAGCCATCGCCTCTGACTTGGCCTGTCATTCGATTGCTATGCCCAGGACACAGTCCGACCGCCACGGTCAACTCCACCGCGGCCAGCCCTCACGGCGTCAGCAAGGTCAGCGGGGTGAGGCCAGGTCGGCCGCGCCGGTTCGGCGCGGCCGACCTGAGCGTCAGATGCGTTCCCAGGCAGCACCCAATTGGTCGGGGGAATAGCGGCTGTTCAGTCCGGCGACGACCCAGGCGAGCGCCTCGTAGGCAACGAGCGCGCCCTCAACAGGCGTGTCACCCTTCGCCAGGGTCTTTTGCAGCCGGTAGAGGTGCGTGAAGGCTTGCTTGGTGTCCCCGCGCTGGAGAAGATTCTTGACTTGACCGGCAGCCTTCGCGGTAGCGGCTTCGGCGTCGCCGTCCGGGACTTGGCCCAACTCGGCGAGAGCCGCGTGCACGTCCAGGAAGCGCTGCGCAGTCTCCAACTGCTGGGGTTTGATGGACAAGGTTTCCTGAGCCGCCGCAGCCGTCAGCATGGTGAGTTCGAGGACGTCCTGCTCGACGCCATCGGACTTCCCAGTGACCTGGCCGACAAGCACGACGTCGGGGGCGCGCTCAGGCATCGGCCCAGATTCCGGCTCGGCAAGCAGCAGCCTCAGTGCCAGCAAATCGGACTCGATCGCGGACGACGGGCCTACCACGCTGAGTTCTGCCTGACGCGTCATCGGGTCCAGTGCAGCGAGGATCGCCCTCGGATTCACCTGCACAAGGCTGCCGCCGTCCTGCTGACCGGCCGACACGACAGTACGACGCTCCTGATCCCAGTGGATCTTTTCCGCGCCCTCAGCGGTGAACGTGGCGACTGCGAAGGAACCCGCCCCGAAGTCCGTGTATTCACAGGCCAGTTCACGGGACGCGAGGATGCGGAAGTACTCCGCTTGTGCCGCTGGTACGTCGAGCCCGTCGGTGGCTCCGGTCCGAATGGCTGTCCCGGCCTTCACCACGGGCGGTGTGAGCCAGGTCTCCGGGCTGCCGTCGTGACTGGCAGGAGCCAGGGCGAAGCGAACGGGAAGGCCGACCTCCCGGCCGAAGGCCAGGTCAGCCCCGTCGTGCCCCGGGTTGACGAGGACGGCACCGGTACCGAATTCCGGCTTGACCCAGGCAGCGGTCCAGATCGGCAGCAGGTCGCCGGTAAGGGGATGGCGGCAGTACCGGCCCGTGAAGGCAAAACTGCGACCGGCAGGCAGACCAGAACTCAGCGGGTGCCCCGGATACACGGCGATGGCGCATGCCGCGGGGCTGGGTGACCAGTCGGTGGTGAAGACCTCCAGCGTGGGATCCGAGTGCTCGGGGTTCTCCAGCGGAAAGGTAAACAAGGCACCCGTTGTGCGGCGGATGGCCTTACGCTGACGAGCCGCTACGGACTGCGGCCACATGCCATCTTCTTCGGCCCCGACGCGCTCCCGTGCCGCGCGGGTCGGCACGTACTGAATCTCTCCCGTGAGGGGCGGCTCACCTTTGCAGGTCAGTGCACTGGCTGCCGCGAGTCCTGTCAGCGCTGAGGCAGCATCGGCACTGCCGTCGATGGCGGTAGACGTACGGCCCTTGATGCCGGCGAGCCGACCGGCGAATCCGGCGTAACTCCGGCAGCGCATGGTCACCAAGGGCGACTGAGGGTCCATAAGGGACAGGGTGATGTGGTTCACACGTCTCTCCAGTGTGGCGGTCGTGCATGCATGCCAGACCCAGCACGTGACGAAGTAGGCAGGTGACGAGGACGCGTCCTGCCTGCCATGCGGGGCCAGAGCAGCGTCGACCACCAACGGACACGGCAGAGCGTCCAGTTGGCAGCAGGTGATCAAGACGCGGCTCTGCGGCGATTGTGTCAAAAGGCGAGGAACTCAGGACGGTACCGACGGCTGTGGCGGCAGCGGTGAGATCGGCAGGACTCACGGCGAACTACTCCATGATTCGGGTGGCACCGGGACCACCGCCGAGGGGGCCGCCAGCAAGCTCCGGTCCTGGATCAGGCCTGGTGCTTGAGGATGTAGCCCGTTGCGTCGCCCACGGTCTGAAGGTCCTTGACCTCGTCGTCCGGGATCTTGACGCCGAAGCGCTCTTCGGCGGCGACTACGACCTCGACCATGGACAGCGAGTCGACGTCGAGGTCGTCGGTGAAGGATTTGCCCGGCTGGACGTCCTCGACCGGAATGCCGGCGATTTCGTTCACGATCTCGGCGAGACCGGCGACGACCTCTTCCTGAGTGGCGGTCATGTGGACTCCTTCTGTGTTGTTGGCGATGTTGGCTGCTTGCAGTTGGAAGGGGTTGGCTGTGTGCGGAGCCACTGCTGTTCTGCCCGCCGGTCGTCTGAGAGACCGCCGCATCGAGAGCGGGACCTGGTCGGCTGACTTGGGGTGGTTCCGGATTACAGATTGCGCACGAGGCCGCCGTCGCAACGCAAAGCCGTCCCGGTGACGTACGACGCCGGCGCGCTGCACAAGAAGGCGGCGGCTGCGGCGAATTCGTCGGGGCGACCGTAGCGGCGAGCCGGAATCGTCGCGATCGATGCCTCTTCCACCTCGGCGGTGGTACGCCCGGAACGCTCGGCGTTCGAGGCATCGACAGCAGCGGTGCGGTCAGTCTCGATTCGGCCAGGCAGCAAGAGGTTGACGGTCACCCCGTCCGCGGCGACCTCGGCAGCCAGCGTCTTCAAGTACCCCGCCAGCGCAGCGCGCCCGAGGTTCGACAGCGCAAGGTTCGGCAAGGGAGCGGCGATTCCACTGGAACCCACCGCCAGGATTCGGCCCCAACCGCGTTCACGCATCGCCGGCAGCGCGAGCGAGACGAGTCGGATGTGCTGGCGCAGCGTTGCGTCGAGCGCTGCGTCGATGTCAGCGGAATCGACATCGACCGCAGGTGCCGGCTTGGGCCCGGGCCCGTTGAGTACGAGGACGTCGGGTGGACCAAATGCCGCTACCGTTGCCTCGAACAGCTTCGCCGGGCCGTCCTCCGAGAGGCTGTCCACCTCGACGCCGACTGCGCTGGGCAGGCCCGCGGCGATCTTGGTCGCCCGTTGCCCCCGCCTGCCGCAGACCACTGTGCTGGCTCCTTCCTCGGCCAGGGTTCTGGCGATCGCTTCGCCGATGCCTCCCGTCGAGGAACAGACGAGGGCCGTACGGTCTGACAGCCCGAGATTCATCAGACCGCCTCCGCACACGGCGCGACGGCTCGCCGACACGGCATGGTCGCCGCCCCGGAGGACGGCGGCACGGTCCGCGACCGCATGGACTCGCTCCGAGCGCCGCCATCGGCATCGGTCCGCTGCGCGAGCGCACAGGGACACCGCCGTATCCCGCCTCTGCCGACAGCAACTTCCTGGAGGCGCAGCCGCTCGCCACGCAAAGTCATCAGGCAACCTCCTCAAAGACTCGCCGACCTGTCGCAGTGCTGACGCCGAGCGCTGCGGAGGCTCGCCATCCGGCTGTGACAGTCAGCAAGGGGTGTGATCAGAACCGGTTTTCTCCCTGACGTGGGAGCCTCATAGCGCCTAGGCAGTGCTGCGGAATCGGGAGCCGCGCAGCTGGCGCAACGGCCTGTTGCCCAGGACGGCGAAGAGCGCCCCGCCCAGCATGATCAGCGTGCCGATCAGCTGTATGCCTGTGAAGGACTCACCAAGGAAAAGAGTTGAGGAGAAGGAACCGAAGACCGGCACGGTGAACATCATGATCGTCGCCGTGGACGGACTCACGCTACGCAGCCCCCGGTAATAAAACAGGTAGGCGATCGCGGTCGGTCCTACAGCGAGGAAGATGACGTTCGCCCACGCAGGGCCCGAGACGGACTGCCATGACACGTCCGCCACCGCTGGCACAGCGAGCAAAGTAAGTCCCAGCCCGCCGATACCGGTTCCCCAAGCAGTCGCCCGCAGCGGGTCCACTCCTGCTAGGAGCGACTTCGACAAGATGCTGTAGGCGGCCCAGCACGCGGCTCCTGCTACGAAGATCAGGTCGCCGATCAGCTGGGTGGATCCGGCGGCATCCCCTCCGATTCCCAGGAAGAAGAGCAGGGCCCCGGTCGCACCGACCGCCAGCCCGGCGATCCTCGCCCACGTCGCCCTTTCCCGGCCCAGCAGGATGACCGTGGCAGTGGTCAGAATCGGGCTCAGCACGGGCACGATGATGCTGCCGTCGAGCGAGGGGGCCAGGGACAAGCCCCAGAAGAAGAAGATGTTGTAGGCCAGAACACCGAGCAGGCCGACCAGCCCCGCCCGCACGGCCGCTGCGCGCCCGATGGGACGTGAACTGCCGCGGAACACTGTGGCCAGGATGATCAGCAGCAGTCCACCGCCCCCGAACCGGAGGGCTGCGGCGACCTCATGCGGCATCTCGCCGACGACGACCTTGGAGCTGGCGAATGCGCTGCCGAACATGACCATGGTTACGAGGAGGTTCAGATAAGGAGCAGCGGCAGAGCCTTCCTTCGCGGCCACAGGCGAGGCTTCCGCCACAGGAGCGTCACCGCTCCCTTCACCGTCCTGTCGGTGTGCTTCCCCGGACTGTGCACCAATCGCGAGCTTGGTCCGGGGTTGACCGGGTGGCTCGTGTTGTTCATTTTCCATGGATCTGAACCCTACTGTTGCGGCGTCACACTGACTTCAAGCGGTGTACGTGGCTCGGCGGGAGCAGGCGCGGCACCAATCCGGCGGCCTCGTACCACAGTTGGTGCCGCACAGTCCGACCCGGTCGGACTCGGTCCGCAGCCCCTGGGAGGATCGGGACCGCTCCGCGAGCCTGTTCACGGGACGGAAGCCGACCGGGCCGACAGGCGGCAGGATCAACGGCAGGTGCTAGCGGCCGGCGACCCTGTCCAGAACTTCCTCGCCCTCGGGATTGCGCTTCGCACTGATGATCTTCTTGTGCGGGTCGCTGTCCATGACCAGCGGAAGGACTCCCGTCTGAGAGCCGCTGCCCGCGAACGGTGACCACAGCGGCCCGTCGTGGAGAGCCTGCAGATCAGTCAGGCTCAGTCCGCTGATCCGTTCCAGGCGGGCGGCGAGCGCGCCCGCCTTCTCCTTCCCGGCCAGCAGTGCACGGATCCGGTCTTCGTCCTCCAGGAGCTCGGGGTGCTCTCCTTCGAGGTAGTCGCGCAGGTTCACCGCCCCTCCCGCGAAGGGGGAGTAGACCATGCTCACCAGTTGCGTGGTGTCCACGCCGAACGCGTCATCGCCGTACCGGGTCGCGGCCGCGCGCATCGACTCGACACCGACGTCGGTGCGGTAGCGCGCCTCCATCTCCTCGACAAGATGCTCGGGGAAGTGCTTCCGGCGCATCAGCTCCAGGGCGAAGTCGACGTATTGGGCGATGCCCTCCTGGTAGGTGCGCTTGTATACGTGCTCGGTCCTCAGGCCACGCAAGTGCGCCATGAGTGCGGGGTTCGCACAGTCGGACTCGGTGAAGTTGAACGCGATCTCGTCGAAGACGAAGCCGAGGTAGTCCGTCAGGAGCCGCCAATGGGCTCCCGAGGCATAACTCGTGTAGTCGTAGACCGAGAAGAACTGCAGCGCCGTGGGGATGTCCGAGGTCACCCCGCGCTCCTTGACACGATCGACGTTCTCCGTGCCGTGGATCTCCTGGAAGTAGGCCTGCGCCAGCCCGTCGAGCGTCTCCAGAGTGCCCCTGAAGCCCTTCTTGCTGTCGGCGGGCTTCTGCCCGGCCCCACGAGCGAGTTGACGAATCCACAGCGCGTAGTCGCGCTGCTCCTGGGGAGAGTCGCCGGTGATGATCAGATCCACGCCCTGGCCGTGACGGGCTGCGACGCCGAAGGAACTCGCCACGTTCAGGTTGCAAGCATTGCAGAACGTGGCCCTGCCATCGCCGTAGGACCGATGTCCGGACATGAGCATGTCGGTGCGGTTGAACGCGATAAGGCGGTGCGGCATGCTGCGATCCCGGTCGAAGGGCACCACCTGCCCACCCTCCACAAGCAGCAGCTCCACATCCGGGTCGTCGTAGAGCCCCAGCGCGCGGTAGGTACGGTCGATGTTCAGCATCACCTGATACGGCATGCCTCCGTGCCGCATGGTCACCACCCGCAGGCGGAAGGTCTCGCCGCGTCGCTCGGCAAGAGTCAGGTGGACCGCACGCACGAACGCGACAGCGTAGGCGCTGTCCTTGCCACCGCCATACGCGACCATCACCGTGTTCTGGCCGACCTCGTCCTGTCGTGGGAGGGCGTTGTAGAGCTCGGTGGTGCAGTCCTCGACGGCCGGCACGTCCTGCTCGGGGAGAGCTTCCCTCAGGTTCTTCAGAATCGTCGTGCGCATCGACATCCTTCCTGGCTGCTCATCCCGAAGGACGCAGCCGACATCAGTCGTCAAAGCCTCAGGCACCGAGGCTTGTTGTCATGGACGGACGCATGGAACAGCGCTTGATCGCTCCGCTGGCCAGCAGGCGTGCCTAGCTGTACATCCGAAAACGAGCCGCCCGACCGGTTCTTTGTATTCCTCGGTTTCTAAGTCGTAGAACCCGCCCTGTGGGCTACACGTGGCGTACGAGATTAGGCTCTTCAAAGATTCACAAAGAATTCCACCGCTCGTTAACCTGCTGGTTACCCAGGGCGCGCACCTGCGGCGCCCAGGACAGGCATAAAGAGCTCGACTTACCAGGTGTGCCCGGTCGGTCAGGCTCACAGAAGTTCAAATCGTTGAACCCTGAATGAGCGCCCCCGTCGGTAGCCGTTGGCGGCTTCGGTGTTATCCCAACAACACCAGAATGGCGATGTCAATCGGAATCCGAGGTTCTGGATATGGAGAGCGTGTCCTGCATCACACTCCCCATACGGAAACACGCGGTCATTGCCGCCCTGGGGATTCGGTTGGTCTGAGAATGTCCGGATTTAGAATCCCTGTAGGGCTGTTCGGATAGTGAGACAGGGCTTTCGGGGTCGATCCGCCTCTCCTAACGTCCGGGTCGACGACGCAACGACTTGACAGGTAGTCAATGTCTCAGTGTTAGCGTCGAGTTGACCGATTCGGCTGACGGTCACATCGCAGAGGGGGAAGCTGAGTCACTTTTCAGGCCCACGGCCCGTGCTGGCCTTGTGCGGCCTATCTGAGCGCGCCCGGATTTCGTGTGTGCGCAGCGCGTAGTTCTCTATCGGAACCATTCGGCCGTCCGCATTGGCGAATGTGCGGGAGAAAACGCCCAGCCCACAACCCGTTGTACTTGTACTGTCGGCGCCCATTACTGGCGGCACTGTATGCCCCGGTAGAGCCGACAGAGGTCACGCCTGCCCAACTCGGTGAACATTGACCAAAGTCACGTCGATCCAATGAGCTCCGGAGGATACGTATGTCCAAAGAAAAGGCTCCACAGTTCGATCCGCAGAAGGCGGAGATTCTCGATGCGACGCTGCGAGACGGCTCGTACGCGGTCGACTTTCAACTCGATGAGAAGTTCGTCAGCGAGCTGCTGGGCCGGCTCGATGAGACGCCAATCCAGAAGGTCGAGATCGGGCACGGTCTCGGGTACGAGGCGGAGCGATCGGGCATCAAGGCCTGCAACATCGATCTCAAGCGCTGGTGCCAGATCGCGCGGTCGGAGATGACGGCCACCTCGTGGGGGATGTTCGCCCAGCCCGGATTCAGCCGGCTCTCCACGCTGTCGGATCTGTGCGGCGAGGGGATGTCGTTCGTCCGAATCGGTGTGGAGCCCGAGCGGGTCCCGGAGCACCTGGAGTACATCGAGCGTGCCACCGAGCTCTGCGGTGAGGTCTACCTGAACCTGATGAAGACCAGCGGTACGCCCGCCGAGGAGCTGACCGGGTTGCTCAGCGAGGTCACTCCGTCCATCGCCGGTCTGTACGTGGTCGACTCCTACGGCTCCATGCTGCCGAGCGACGTCCACCGCTACGTGACCCTCGCCAAGGAGTCTTTCCCCGTTATCGGGTTCCACGGTCACGACAACCTCGGCATGGCGAACGCGAACAGCATCGCTGCGCTCGAGGCCGGCGCCACGATCATCGACGGCACGCTCGACGGCATCGGCCGCGGCGCCGGCAACGCAGAGACCGAGTCGCTTGCCGGCATCTTCCGCACCCTCGGCGAGGACAGGTTCGACTACAAAGCGCTGGCCAAGCTGGCGTACTTCTGCCGGACCAGCCTCGAACTCCTTCCCGAGGACCGGAATATGCAGGTCCTGGGCGGGGTGATCGGGATGCATTCAGGGTTCTTCCCGCTCATCGAGCAGCTGTGCGCCGAGCTGACCGTGGACCCGGCCTCGTTGATGGAAACCGCCGTGGAGCTGGCCCCCCGAAGCGCCGGCAAGAGCGACATCCGTGCCGCGGCACAGCGGATTTCCCAGAGCAAGGAAGCGGCCTGACGCCGCCGCGCCGACTGCACCCCAACGCAAGATCGGAGGATCGCGTGCGACTGGCACGATTCAGCACTGAAGACGCTCACGAAATATTCGCTCACCATCAGGGCGGCTGGGTTCAGCTGTCCGGCATCGAAGGCTACGAAGCCCCGGGCCGCCTTGTGGACCTGCTGGACGAGACCTCCAGGAGGGAACTGGCGGCACTGCTCGATCCCATGCCGCAGGCTGGGCAGGACGATGTGCGGCTGGAAGATGCCGCGACAGTCGTCGAGGTCGGCGATATTTGGGGAGCGGGCCTGAACTACAAGGGTCACTCCGCTGATCTCAACACCGATCAGCCCGCATCGGGGCCGGGGTCGTATCTGCGGCCGGGCAACTGCCTGATCGGCAACGGCCAGCACATCCGGCTGCCTTCCTGGAGCAAGAGGGTGACCGCCGAGGCGGAGCTGGGCCTGGTCATCGGCACCTCATGCAAGAACGTGCGGCGACAGGAGTGGCGGTCGGTCATTGCCGGCGTCACGGCCGTCCTGGACATGACGGCGGAAGACGTCATCCGTGAAAACCCCCGCTACATTCCCTGGGCGAAGGGGTTCGACACCTTCTGCAGTGTCGGCCCCCAGCTGGTGACCCTCGACGAGTTCGAGGACGCGGATCTGCAATCGCTACGGGTCTCGACCGTGCTCAATGGCGAGACCGTCGCCTCCGCACCCGTGGCCGACATGAAGTATGACCTCGGCTTCCTGGTCGAGTACTTCACGGCCGATCGGACTTTCACCCCGGGCACCGTCATCTGCACCGGAACCCCGGGTGCCGCGGTGATCAACCCCGGCGATTCCATCACCTCCGTAGTCGAGGGAGTGGGCACTCTCGCTCACACCGTGAAGTAACAGCGACTGACTGGAACATGGCCAGGTTAGATCCAGCGTGAAGGACTGAAGACTTGACCGTACAGCAGATATCAGTGGTCGACGCGATCGAGCGCACCATTCAAGAGCATCCGGAATGCAGTGCCATCGAAACCGTGAACGGCGTGCTCAATTACCAAGAATTCGGTGGCCACGTCCGCGACTTCGCCGCACAACTCGAATCGTCCACAGAGCCCAGCGAGTTCATCGGAATCGAAGCCGTTCGGACCTCAGGCTCCATCGTCGCCATGGCCGGCGCCCTGCGCGCCGGACGCCCGTTCGTGTTCATCGACCCCCGCGACAGCAGCTCCTCCAACTCGAGCAAGGTGTCTTCCCTCGGCATCAACCAGGTCGCCAGGAGCACACCCGCCCTGTCGCACCGGCCCGAGCTCATTCCGACGCCGCCCGAGTGGCGTGCTGACGCAGGAGATCACCGCCTCGCGACACCCGCGGAACTCGCCCCACACCAAGGCAGTATCGGCTACGCGATCCACACCTCGGGATCGACGGGTGAACCCAAGTGCGTGCTCGTACGCACCGAACCGCTGGCGCGAATGATCCAGGACCATGTGCGCTCGCTGGAATTGACCACGCAGAGCCGCAGCCTGCAGTTCGCCCGCCTCACGTTCGACGGATGCATCACAGAGATTCTGTGGACCCTTACCGCCGGCGCGTGTCTGGTAGTCCTCGGCGAGGAACAGCTGAGCCCGGGAGCAGTTCTCCAGGAAACGTTGGAGAAGTACCGCATCACCCATCTCAAGACAACGCCGTTCGCGTTGACGGCGACCGAGCCGACGAGCGCGATGAGACTGGAGCACGTCATCAACGGTGGCGGAGCCTGCCGTCAGGCGGTCGTCCAGAAGTGGTCGCCGACAGCGGGATTCCACAACGCGTACGGGACCACCGAAACCACCGTCTGCAACTTGCTCAGCGATCCTCTGGACCCCAACGACTGCACTGTGTCCGTTCCCCTCGGCGCAGTGGTGGGCGACTGCGACTACGACATTCTTCCGCTACCGGCGACGGACGGGGAAGAGCGCCCCAGGTCGACGATGGCACGCGGCGAGCTCGTCATCACAGGCGAGAGCGTCGCGATCGGCTACCTGACCGCGCAGGGCTTGCGGCTCTTCGTCGACGATGACGGCAACCGGGTCTACCGAACCGGCGACATCGTCGAACGCCGCGGCGGACAGGTCTTCTTCGTCGAACGGCTCGACCGGCAGCTGAAGGTCCGCGGCTATCGCCTCGATCCGGGTGAGATCGAGAACGCTGCCTGCCGACTTGACGGGGTCGTGGAAGCGGTAGTGACCGCCGAGTCCCATGCCAGCGCGGACGACTCCGCCACCGATGCGCTGGTCTGCTACTACCAGGGTGCCGCTACGCCCCGCGAGATGCGCACGCACTTGGAGTCGGTCCTCGACTCCTACAAGACCCCCTCCGTGATCCAACAGATCGAGAAACTGCCCTACACGCAGAACGGCAAGGTCGACCGCGATGCACTCCGGGCAGGGCGCCATTCCGCACCGGACACGAGCAGAACGATCACACCGGAAGAGCAGATCCTCAATCTGGTGCGCCAACTCACCGGTGTGGACGACGTCGGCCTCGACGACGACTTCTTCGATGTCGGTGGCGATTCGGCCTCCACGGTGCTCCTGGTCAACAAGCTGAAGGAACTCGGCTGGATGGACGCCGGCGTCCGGGATGTACTCCGAGCGGAGAACTTGAAGGTCCTTGTCGATGAACTACGTGACCGGGGTGTGTGATCACGATGTGTGGCGTGTGCGGGACCTTTTCACCGAACGGCGGGGGCGACCGCAGCATCGCTGCTGCGATGCACTCCCGGCTTGTCCATCGCGGGCCCGACGAGACCTACTCGCTGAACACCCAGACGATCTCCGTGAAGCTCGGCCGCCTCGGGTTCACCGGCCTGGTCGACGGTTGGCAGCCTGCGGAGGATCGCAGCGGCCGCTATGTGGCTATGACGAACGGTGAGGTGTTCAACTCCCAGGCTCTTCGCGAGAAAGTGGGCACCGACCGGCAGATCAACGGCGTTGACGTATCCGTCGTCCCAGAACTCGTCGCGCAGTACGGGATCGAGGGACTCCGACTGGTGGACGGGCAGTTCGCCACAGTGATCTTCGACCGAGCCGCGAATTCGCTGTTCCTGGCCAGGGACCGGTTCGGCATCTGCCCGATGTACTACACCGTGACCGGCTCGGACGTTCACTTCTGCTCAGAGATGAAACCACTGGTGCAGTGCGTCGACCGGCCGTGGAAGGTGGACATCGGTGCGGTTGACCAATACTTCTCCATGGGCAACATCGTCGCACCGCGAACCCTGGTCAAGGAGGTCCAGGCCGTTCCCCCCGGGGGCGCCGTCAAGTTCGACGCCAACGGCCAGGAGACTCAGCGATATTGGCGGTACGGCGAGTTCTCGCCGGCTACAAGGCCCGTGTCCGGGGAGGCGCTTCGAGAAGGTCTGAAAGAGTCGATCCGTGACCGCCTCCAGGCTGACGTGGAAATCGGCGCCTACTTGAGCGGGGGTTTCGACTCCACCGCGATCCTGATGGAAGCGGCCGCTCTTGCCGACCAGCCTGTGCGGACCTTCTCGGTGGTATTCGACGATCCGGGGCTCGACGAGGGGCGCTTTCAGCGTCAAGTGGCAGACACCGTCGGCAGCAAGCACGAACAGATCCTCTGCAGCCAGAACGACATCGCATCGCGGTTCGAGGAGATGGTGCGCCACTGCTGCTACCCGCAGCGCGAGACGTACAACGTGGCCGCCATGATACTGGCGAGCACCGTGCGTTCGTCCGGCATCAAGGGAGTTGTGTCCGGAGAGGGCGCGGATGAGTTGTTCTTCGGCTACGACTCCTACGCCTTCGACAGCGCGACCCGATCGAACCGCAGCTCGCGCGCCGAGAACGAACAGGCATGGGGCAGGGCGGATTTCGGCTGGGAGGTCAACTGGCGCAAGCTGAGCCAGCGTCGGGAGGCGTACCTTGCCCCTCTGGCACAGGAAGCGCTCAAGGGCCACGAGTTCTGGCGTACGAGGCTGATCCCGTTCTCCGACGACGAGGTCAAGTCGCTCTCTGCGATGCAGCTGCGCTCGATCGCCGATGTGTACGTCCAGATGTCGGGCCACCTGCTCGGTGACCACGGCGACTCGATGCTCATGGGCAATTCCATCGAAGGCCGCTACCCGTTCCTGGGCAATTCGGTCGTCTCGCTCGCTCTCCAAGCCGAGGACAGTGCGAAGGTGGTCGATTTTGAGGGCAAGGCATGCCTCAAGTCGGCCTACGAAGGAATCGTCCCCGAGTCGGTTCTGCGCCGGGGGAAGCACGGGTTCACCGCATACGACCTGCGCTCGGTCACGGACGCCCGGACCTGGGATGACTGGCGCGGCCTGGTCGAAGCCAGCGGCATCTTCACTCCCGACTGCATTGAGAAAACTACCGGTCAGGGCGGGGCGGACAAGTGGGACTTCCGGCTCAGTGCGATCAGCATCGCCATGATCATGGACGAGCTGGGGCTAGGACTCTGAACCCGATCGCACTCCGATCCGCCGGTGCCCACCGGCGGATCACGGAATGGAATCGGCGACGGCAAAGCACGGAGCCACCCATGCCCCCAGATTGGAGAAACCAGTGAATCGCGAGAGCGCAGGCGTCTTCGTCTTCCCGGGCGCCGGCTCCTTCGGCAGCGAACTGACACTTGTGCTCGAGGAGTTGAAGCCTTCAGCCTGGCTCCTCAGGTACCCGGGTCGCTTCGGCAGAGATTTCGGCAGGGCCGCGACGTCCTTCGAGGAGGTCGTGGAATCGTGCGTCAGCCAGGTTAGGCGCGTGCAACGAGCCCGCCCCGTCCTCGTCGGACACAGCTATGGCGCCTACGTCGCCCATGCCACAGCAGGAGAACTGGAAAATCTTGGCACGGAGGTTTCCGCACTGGTGGTCGCCGGCGCCACCGCGCCGGCACAGCTCACAGTGCCCGAGTCGGCCACCAGAGATCAGTCGGACACCGCAGCCTATTTGGACAGCATTGACCCCGGTCTCATTTCGGATGCTTCCAGTGAGTGGCAAGAAATCATTATCGAAACCGTGATGCAGGATCTCAGACTCCTGAAGGAATTTGCAGCGTCAAAGTATCCGAAAGTGCGATGCCCGATCTTCGCCGCCCGCGGCGACGGAGATCCGCTGACGTCAACCACAGGAATCGGCGAATGGGTCGACGTCACCGTCGGCGGGTTCACTCAACGAGTCTTCCCCGGCGGTCACTCGGATCTGCTGAACTCGCCTGAGTTCGCCTCGTGGTTGCGCGAGGTGCGAAGCGGATGAGTGCGTCCAATCACCTCTGGCATCGCGGCACGCACGCTGATCCTGGAGACCGCTGGATGAGCGATGCGATACGCGCGCCGCTCGGATCTCAGATCGCACGGAAGGAGGAAGTGCGCGCCCCTTCAGCGCTGCCGGACCAGGGTGGCCTGCCGTGCCTGAGTGCGTTTCCCAGCCAACATCGAGCGGGCTTCAGTCCAAAGTCTGAGCCCCCCAAAGAAGGTCAACCGTGGGCAAGAGGATAGTCATAGTCGGAGGCGGGGCCACGGCTGTAAGCGCAATGGCACATATCGTCCGAATATCCGGCGTGGAGAGTGTGACATTCGTGGCCCCGCGGTCGGTCGGTCTAGGAACGGCCTTCGGCACGACTGACCCCGCCCTGCTGTGCAACACGTCGGTGGACGTCACATCGCTGGTGGCTGAGGGAGAGTCGGATCTCCTGGCCTACCTGGCGGCCCGGGGGCACGCCGTCCACGCGGATGACTTCGTGCCCCGCTACATGGTCGGCCAGTATTGCCGTGAGCGCTTCAACCGGTATGTCCGAGAGGCGCGGCGCGCGGGCATCCGCGTCACGCATCTCGGCGACCGCGCCGTCGCAGTCGACCGGCTCGCCGACTGGAACTACCGGGTGGTCCTTCACTCCGGGGCCTCCGTTACCGGGACGGCCGTCCTGCTGTGCCACGGCGCCGACGTTCCGATCCTCCCGGCGGAAGTTCGGCAGTATTCGAGGCACCCCCGCCTCATCGCCGCAGCCCACCCATCGCAGAGGCTGCGGGAACTGCCCTCGCAGTCACGCGTCTTGGTGATAGGGACCAAGCTGTCCGCCATCGATGCCGCCCTCATCCTGGGTCGCGACGCACAGCGTCACACCGTGCTGACCTCCCCCTCGGGGGTCCTGCCGTCCGTGCGCAACCGGCTTCGCCGCATGCCCTCCCCCGGCTTCGAAGAGGACGTGTGGGCCGACCTCGATCCTGACGACGAACGCCTGGGCCGCATCCTGGCCCGCCAACTACTCGCGGCTGTCCGCTCCTTGCAGCCGGGCACACCGGCGAGCCGCCCCCGTACCACTGGCGAGGCTGCCGAGATCCTCTACGAGGAGATACGTCTGGCCACTGCGTCGCAGGTCCCCTGGCAGGACATCGTGGCGGAGCTGATCGACGTGATCAACGAGTACGCGTCGCGATGGGACGCCGATGCCCGCTCCGCTGTCCTGGGCCGCTACAAGGCACTGATGTCCCGCTACATCTCCGCGATTCCCCTTCACAACGCATCCCTGCTGGCCGGATACCTCTCAGACGGCCGATTGCGGATCGCACCGCGGTATCTCCGCAGCATCGGTCCCCATGGATCCGGTTGGACGGTGGAGTGGCCCGACGGCA
This sequence comes from Streptomyces sp. WMMB 322, assembly GCF_900090145.1. GTDB lineage: Bacteria > Actinomycetota > Actinomycetes > Streptomycetales > Streptomycetaceae > Streptomyces. The sequence goes on along the minus strand of NZ_FMHI01000001.1, from coordinate 596,286 downwards.
GTCGCGAATCCTTCGACTACATGGTCTGCGCCGCCGGCTACGAGGCCTTGCCGATGCGCTGTCCCCCCGACGGGCTGCACATCGGTCACGGTTCTGACGGGTCTGCGCCGGAGGTCCTTGAAGACCTCCGTGTGCGATTCGCCCCGGAAGACCCGGCCGAGCGCATCTGGGCACTCGGTGCCTGCGCCGGCACCCGCTACCCGATCGTCAATTACCTGCGAGCCGCTGCCCAGCATTCGGCCATCGTCGCCGCCCAACTCGCCGAGGACAGCGTGGAAGATCTCGAATTGCGCGTGGAAAGGACTTCCCTGTGATCGCCCTCATCAACCCGGTTTCCAGCGGTGCCACACTCGCTGACGCCTTCCAGGAGGAAGGCGCTGACTGCCTGCACATCTACACCCAGGACCAAGAGTCCGCGTTCCACGCCGCAGCGAGCGGAACGGCCAAGGCCTACCTCCACGCCCAGCTCAGCGAGACCGCCGAGCACCTGCGCTCAGTGGGGGTGAACACGGTAGTCGCAGCAAGCGAGTTCGGCGTCACGCTCGCCGATGAGCTCTCCGAGCTGCTCGAACTGCCCCACCAGCGGCACGAGTTGCGGGCCGCACGGCGAGATAAGTACCTGATGGCTGGAGCGCTGGCCGATGCCGGCCTCTCCCACGCCCGCACCGTCATGGTCCGCAGCGAGGGCGAGTTGCGTGACGCCCTGGACGGTTGGGACGCGTTCCCTGTCGTGATCAAGCCGCTCAACAGCGCGGGCAGCGACGGATGCCACATCAGCGCCGACGCCGACGAAGCCCTCAGCGCCTACCGCGGGGCCGCCGGTCGCCTCAACCTCATGGGAGAGGTCAACCAGGGGGTCCTGGTGCAGGAGTTCCTCGACGGCACTCAGTACATCGTGAACACCGTGAGCATGGAAGGCCGGCATCTGCTCACCGAGGTATACGCGGAGCGCATCGACCGCGTGGAAGACGCCCCCGTGCTGCGGCACATCATCTCGCGCCCGGCTCTCGAGGACGCGGAGCAAGACCTCGTGGACTACGTGCTGCGCTGCCTGGACGCCCTGGGGGTACGCGAAGGTGCTGCGCACACGGAGGTGGTGCTGACCAGCCGGGGGCCGCGGTTGGTGGAGGTCAATTCCCGCGTCATGGGACCGTGCCTTGCCCCCGACCCGTACCACGCGGCATACGGCTACAGCCACCAGCACCTCACAGTCGAGCGGTTCCTACGTCCAGAGGACTTCCGGAAGCGGTTCGACCTGCCCTACGGTCCCGCGCGTACGGTCGCCAAGGTCTTCCTGCGTTCACACCGACCCGGTGTCGTGCTGGCCATGGACGGACTGCGCACGATGAGGCGGTTGCCCGGCTTCCACAGCATTGCCCGGCTTCCCGCGATCGGCGTGCCGGTCCAGGACCGCTACCTCACGACCGGTGCGAGCGGCATCGCCTTCTTCGTCCACGAGGACGACGAACTCCTGGAGCACAGCCTGGCCACGCTGCACGACATCGAGGACGCGGCCGGGATGTACCGAATCGCGGAAGTCGACGGCTGAGTCATGGCGGTCATATGCATCGTGGGATCGGTCCTGCTTCAGGCGGGCATGTTCGGCTACATCTCCGGCCGTCTAGACCCCACAGACAGTCTCTACCTCTCATGCGCGGGCTTCGGATCCGCCGCGGTGCTGTTCAACGCACTCCTGCTGTTCCGCAGGGGCAACCGCCCCCGCCGCGCAGACCCAGAGCCCAAGGCCACGGGATTGCTCGTGCTGATGAACATCGTCACGGCGATCACCTTCCTCGGCTTCTACACCTCGCTGGCCTGGATCCCCGCTGCACTGGCCAGCGGCACAGAGGCGGCTGTCGGGCCGATCGCCATCGCCCTGCTCGCGCTCGTCGGGTACGGGCAACGAGCCACCCGGCGAGGGTGGTTCGCCGCCGGTCTCCTGGTCCTGCTCGGGGCAGGCGTCGCCTACAGCCTGACGGACCTCGACGGCTCAGAACCGGCGGCGACAGCCTTCGGCCTCGCCCTGGTTGTCATCGCGGGCGTCGGAGCAGCCGGACTGGCGCTGATCTCCGCGGAGTTGGGGCGCCGCGAGATCGACCCCGTGCGCGTCACCGCACATCGCTTCCACCTGACCTACCTTGCCGGCGGGGCGCTGCTGGTGTCACAGGGTGGGCCCGGAGACGACTGGACGGCCCGGCTCCCCGAAATGCTCGCGACGGGCGCTGCCGCCGTGGCAGTTCCTCTTTTCCTGCTCCAGGCGGGGATTCAGCACGTCGACTCCATGGTGGCGATGGCGCTGCTGACCACCCTGCCCGGCGCCACATACCTCGCTGAGACGGCTTTCCACGGAGAGTTCAGCGGAACCTCTTTCGGGCTCATCCTCTGCCTCACCGCCGTGGCGGCTTGGTACGCCAAGACGGCGACCAAGGAGACGGACAGTGCGCCGGCAGGTGGTGACGGCGTGGAGTCACCTCAGGGTCCGCGCACGAGTGCGGCGGATCCTCAGCCTGACGCGGTACGGAGATCCCGTATCACCGAGATGCCATGAAGGAGCGACAACGAGGCCCCTGGAAGGAAATCGGTCCGCGCAAGCCCCGCCAAACGTCGCGTCGGCACCACTCGACGGGCACCCGTGCACCGCTCAGTCGCCGTACGGCAGCAGCCGACTCGTGACAGTGCATCAACTCAAGGCCGCACCGGTATCAGCAAGCTGCCGGCAGACCGTCTGCCGCAGGGCGTTCCCGATGACGTGTGCGCGGACGCCGGCTACATCGATTCACTCGCGGATTTCGATGCAGGATTCTTCAACATCTTCATGAACGGCAAGGACGACAGCGACGTCGCCGACATCTGCTACACATCGAACGTCGGGCGCACCCACCACTCCTGGCGAGTATCCGCCCCGGTGACAACCGCGGCGGACCTCACCCGGTTCGTCGAGCGGCAGCAGCACCGGGTCGAACGGCTGCGCTCGACCACCGGCAGGAAGAACGTCGCGCTGATGTTCTCCGGCGGCGGCACCCAGTACCCGGGGATGGGGCTGTCGCTTTTGGGCGTCTGAAAGGCGAAGAGTTGGACATCGGCAACCCGAAGCACCGTCCGGCACCTGGGCAGGTCGCGCAAACCCTGCTCACAGCCATCATGATCACTGTCGGCAACCTCGACATCCTGGATACCTGGCTCGAGGTGCGCACAGGATCCAACCTGGTCGACCTGGACTACGAGTCCATCCCGGCTGCCGCACCGCCCCAGGCAGAAGCCCCCGAGACGGCTATTCGACCTCCACCCCAGGGCAGCTGACCAGGCAGCGGCACAACTCCACATCCATGCCAGTCGGCCCCCGACCGAGGGGCCAACTGGCATGCCCTGACAGGGGCGGTGCTGCGTAGCCAGGCTCTTCCAGCACTGCACGCCCCGCCCCACCACCCCGAACACGCATCGAACGGACCTCGGAAACGCAAGAATCCCGTCCGATCTCCATGATCGAACGGGATCTCGTCAACCGCTCTCGCGCTATCTCAAGAACGGCCCGCGGTGGGGTGTTCACGAGTACGTCTGACCAGCAACGTCCCAGGCTCACGAAGATCGTTTCCCAATCCACGAGTGATCGTTTCCCAGATGGCCCGCTCGCTGCTGGAGGGCCCAACAGGCATTTGCCGCCCTGGACGGCGAAGCCGACATCGCCTGACAGCCGTTCAACCTCGAAGAGCCGCCGCCCGACCTTGAGCCGGGTGGCCCTTCGAAGGGTGGTCTAGCGCGCGGCGATGCCGGTGGCGCCTCGTGCCGACGAAGTGTGTTTCCCCCGGCTACCGCGGGCCGCTCACGTGTCCTGCGCGACCACCGGCCTCTCGGGGGTGCGTTCTGTCGCCTCGTGTCCATCGTCTCCATCAAGCGAGACCGATCGCGTCTCCTTAGTGAGCGTCAACACAGCAATCGTCATCAAGCCCATGGCGATGAGGTAGACGACCACCGGCCACGGCTCGCCACCTGCTCCGGCCACGAGAGCTGTGGCAATCATCGGCGCGACGCCGCCGATGATTGATGTCGCGTGGTGGGTGAACGATGTGCCGGTGTAGCGGATGCGTGTGGGGAACAGCTCGGCCAGGAACGTGCTCTGGACGCCGTAGTTGGCGAGTTCGACACCGCGTACATGGCCAAAGCCCAGGATGATCAAGCCGGTCGAGCGTGTATCGAGGAGCCAGAAGAAGGGGAATGCAAGGCCGATCCCGACCAGCGCGCCGCCCAGGAACACCGGAAGCCGGCCGATTCGGTCGGCGAGCTTGCCGAACATCGGCGCCGTCCCGAGCGCGACCGCGGCGCTGACCGCAACGGCCACGGTTCCGGGGAGTCCGATGTCGTTGGCTATGTAGGTCAAGCGACCGTGATAACGACATAGCCCTGAACAGCGAGGCAGGCCAAGTCGTCGTCCCCGGCGTGGTGGTCAAACTGTCCCGCACACCGGGCACCGTGCACATGGCTCCCCCCGACCCCGGGCAACAGCCACGACTCGCTGAGGAAGCCGCGGATGACGGCCAGAACTCCACTCCAGTATCGAGGGGGTGACGGTTGACGACGGCTGATCCCGCCCCGGCGGAACAGTCGGCCAGCAGAATGGCTGGGCCCGCAGCATGCCGACATTGACCAGCCAGTCCCCGTCCAGGGCCACTCCAATGGCCACGCCAGCAGGATCTTGCCCCGGAGCGTGCACATCCGCGCCCTTGCCCATGGCGCCAACGCCCCAGATAGCGCTGGTCCCAGCCCCCGGACCATCCCGTCCAGCAACGCCCCCTTGCCTGTAGACGACCAGTGTGAGTCCGAACCCGGTATGGACATGCCGAATCAACCCGGTACGCTTCGTCACTTGGAGAGTGCCTTCCACCGTGGAGAGCCTTCGACGAACCTCGTCCACCCAGCTCAAGAGGTCTCTCTGCTTACTTGATCGGCCACTGGCACGGGTTGCCGGCGGCGGCAGCATGACGACGGCACGGGGGTGCGGTGAACACGTCGGCAGGCCAAGGAGGGGCATCCGATCCCAGAACTCTGGGCGGGCATGCTGCGTATCTGCTGGATCAGGCACTGCGCACCGGAGACCAGAAAGCGCTGGGAAAGTCGATCGGCTTGCTGCGGCAGGCGCTGGCCTCGGGCCCGGTCGATCACCCGAGCAGAGCCGACTGGCTGTCCAATCTTTGCGGTGCGTGTCTGCTTCGGTTCCAGCAGAGCGGGGAACCGAATGACCTTGACGAAGCGGTGAGCGCAGGGCAATCCGCGCTTGCGGCGTTACAGCATGCTGGCTCCTCACGCACCGGGACACTGGGCAACCTGCTGGGAGCCCTCCAAACGAGGTATGCACGTGCTGGGTCGCTCGGTGACTTGGATGACGTGATCACCGTTATCCGCGCACTTCTGACAGCTACGCCAGATGACGATCAGGACAGATTCGGGCACTTGCACGGACTCTGCAGTGCGTTGCAGGACAGATTCAACGCGACCGGCACACTGGCCGACCTCGACGAGGCAATCGAGGTGAGCCATGAGATGGCGAGATCGACACCGCCCGGACACCCCAACCGCGCGGCAGTGCTGGGCAATACCGGCAACGCGCTGTTGATTCGGTTCCAGCGCACCGAGGAAATGGCCGACCTTGACAAGGGTGTAGCAGCAATACAAGAGGCCGCCGAGGCCATCCCGGACAGCAGCCCCGACCGGCCAGCGGTGCTGTCCAATCTCAGCGTGGCTCTGAGGGCAAAGTTCGAACGCACCGGGGAACTCACCGACTTAGATCAAGCCGTAAGCATGGCCCGGGAGGCCGTAGCCCTGACGCCCCGGCAGCACACCGCGCGGGCCAACCGGGTAGGAGTTCTGGGCAACGTTCTGAAGGCCAAGTTCGAACGCACCGGGGAACTCACCGACCTGGATCAAGCCGTAAGCATGGCCCGGGAGGCCGTAGCCCTGACTCCGAAGGGGCATTCCGATCGCGGCGGGTACCTCTCCAGCCTAGCCCTGGTACTGCATGCCCGGTATGCGCATACCGGGTCGCTCGATGATCTGGACGAGGCAGTCAGCACGGGGCGAACCTCAGTGGCAGACACCCCCGGCCAAGGCGCCGACCGTGCAAGAGCACAGGTAAACCTGGGTCTCGCGTTGGCCGCCCGGTTCGAGCGTACGGGCTCCGTCGATGACTTGGATGACGCGATCACCCTGAGCAGAGCCGCTCTGTCGCATACAGCGGACGAATTCCACGGACGCGCCGCGGCCCTCACCAATCTCAGCAGCGCCCTGCAGCAAAGGTTCGACTTGCTCGGCGAGTTGAGCGACTTGGAGGCTGCGGTAAGCGCAGGACGCGATGCAGTCACTGCAACACCACCCGGTCATACCGCCCTTCCAAGCCACCTTGCCCATCTGGCAAGTGCTCTACATGCCCGTTTCGACCGCAGCGGCGAATTGACCGACATCGACGAGGCAATCCGTCTGCAACGCGCTGCCCTCGCGGCGACCCCCGATGGTCACCCGCAACGCATCGGAATGCTCAACAATCTCTCCAACGCCTGCCAAAAGCGCCTTGACCACAGTGGAGACTCCGCGGACATCGACGAGGCAGTCGATCTGCAACGCGCCGCAGTCGCGGCCGTACCGGAGAACCACCCGGGCCGTGCATCGGTACTGTCCAACCTCTGCGGGGCCCTGCAGGACCGGTATCGACGCAGCGAAGATACGCGAGACCTCGACGAGGCAATAGCCGCCGGCAGGTCTGCCCTCGCACTCGTCCCGGAGGACCAACCGCACCGTGCCACGATACTGATCAGCCTCGGACTCGCCCTGCAGCAGCGGTTCAACTACACAGGATCGCCTGGTGATCTCGATGCCGGAGCGGCGGCCTACCGTTCGGCGGCGGAAATGGCGGCGGCTCCGCCTACCCTGCGGCTGCGGGCAGCCCGCGGCTGGGGCAGTCTGGCCGTCTTGGGCGAGCGATGGACGGAAGCAGTGCAGTGCTTCGCGTCAGCCACGGCGCTGCTAGAGCGAGTTGCACCCCGCAGCCTCGCACGCGCCGATCAAGAGCATCGCTTGTCCGAGTCCGGTGGATTCGCCTCGGAAGCTACAGCCTGCTGCTTGCAGGCCGGCCTCCCCGCACGTGCCGTGGAGCTCTTCGAGGAGGCCCGCGGGGTGCTGCTGAGCCAGGCTCTGGACACGCGCACGGACCTGACCAACCTTGCCGCGCGTCATCCGGAACTTGCCGAAAAGTTCACCGCACTGCGGGACAGTCTGGAAGCGCCTTCCCAGCCGGGAGCACTCGGGCAGACTGCGGCCTCCGTCGGCCTGACCGGTGGCAGCTCGCCGTCAGCGCTGCCTGCTGATCCGATACCGGACCGCCGGGAGAAAGCGGAGCAACTCGACGAGCTCATCGCAGAAGTCCGCATGCTGCCCGGCTTCGAGACTTTCCTGCTCCCTCCTTCAGCCGATCACCTGGCGACCGCCGCCACCGACGGCCCCATCATTCTGATCAACGTCTCTCACATCCGCTCCGATGCCCTGATCATCACCCCGCTCGGTGTCCGGAGCCCTGTGGCCCTGCCGAATCTGACCCCTGACGCCGTGTATGACCACTTACTGCAGTACATATCGGCCCTGGAAGAAGGCCCCGGAACCTCCACCGAGACTATTGAGCGCTCCGAAGAGAAGCTCACCGCCGTCTTGCAGTGGCTATGGGACTCGGTGGCCGGTCCGGTCCTGGAGGAATTGGGCATCACCAGCACACCCGCAGACGACGAGTCGTGGCCCCGGCTGTGGTGGTGCCCTTCCGGACTCCTGTCCTTCCTGCCACTGCACGCCGCTGGCTACCACAACAGCCGTTTCACACCCGCCCCCCGTACGGTGCTGGACCGGGTCGTCTCCTCCTACACCCCGACCGTACGCGCGCTGACCCACGCACGCCGTGGCCACGCTGATGTCCCGCTCGGTGAACACCGCACTCTAATAGTGACGATGCCACGCACTAAAAACACCCCCGATCTCCCCGGAGCGCTGGCTGAAGCCGAACTACTTCGGGAGCTGCTGCCGGGACCGGTGCAGATCCTCCGTGGCCCGCAAGCCAACTACGCCAGCGTGCTGGAGGCGCTGCCACAAGCGAGCCGGGCACACTTCGCCTGCCACGCCTCCAGCGATCTGCTCAGCCCGTCTTCCAGCCATCTCGCGCTCCATGATCACGAAACCAGACCCCTGACGGTCACCGACATCGCCCGGCTGCGCCTTGCAGATGCGGATCTGGCGTTCCTGTCGGCGTGCTCAACGGCCCAACCGGGTGCTGTATTGGCCGACGAAGCCATCCAGCTGTCGTCAGCCTGCCAACTCGCCGGTTACCGCCATGTCATCGGCACGCTGTGGTCGATCAGAGACCGTCAGGCCGTCGACCTCGCCCGCGACGTGTACACGTCGCTGATCAACGCGGGCAGCACGGATGACGCAGCGCGTGCCCTGCACACGGCGACCCGTCGGCTGCGTGCGGTCTGGGCAGCGGCTCCCTCGGTGTGGGCGGCACACATCCACAGCGGAGCCTGAAGGGGGGTCTATGCGTACCTCGCTTGTCCCCTGGCTGCGGATTACAAGGAAGGGATTCGGCGTGACAGCAATGGAGGACGGGGTGCTGGAAGCAGCCCGCGCGATTCGCCCGTACTTGCGGCAGCTGGCGGGGCCGGCCGCGCAGGAACTGGATCGGCAGATCGCCGATCTACTCACCGAGACAGCGGAAGGGAACAGGGCCGGGCGCCTGCGGAGATTGCTGGACAGCAATGACAGCACCGGAGGATTCCTGGTCGCGGTTCTCCATGACGCACCGGAATTCCGGCCGCCCTACCTCCAACCGGAATACCAGCTACGCACCTCAGCAGACACAGCGCCGCCCGGCGACGCGGCACCTGTGCTGCATTCTGGCCGGTTCACATGCCCGAATGGTGACTACACTTGGTATCGGCCCGACGTCGGCACCTCCGTGCCGGAGTGCCCCACACACCACATCCCGCTCACTCGGTCCTGACACATGACCGCGTTCTGGAACGCCCTAAGCGGGAAAATCGCCGACCGGCTGGCGGCCATCTCCGTACACGCGCTGGTGTTCTGGCTCGGTGGACTCATTGCCTGGATCCACCACGACCGCCGTGAAGTGTCAGCCCTCCTGACAAGACTGGAACAACAAGGCGTTCCAGCCCAGATGCTGGTCATCTTCACCGTCTTGTTCGCCGTTGCCGCCTCCGGAATCGTCGTCGCCCACCTCGTCACACCTTGTCTGCGGCTGCTGGAAGGCTACTGGCCGTCCTTTGCCGCACCGGTTCGCCATCGGCTTGCTGCCTGGTACGCAGGGCGGGCTGCCCATGAGGCGACCGCCTGGCAGCAGGCGTACGCTCAAGTACGTGCGCCGGGCAACCCCGACGCGGCAGACCAGGCGACGTACGCGCGGCTGGAGCAGCACCGACGTCGACGGCCTTCATCAGCTGCATACTTCATGCCCACGCCGATCGGCAACATCTTGCGTGCCGCTGAGCGCCGCCCCGTCGACAAATACGGCCTCGACACCGTCGCCCTGTGGCCCCGGCTCTGGCTTCTTCTCCCCGAAGACACCCGCCACGAGCTCACGTCAGCACGTGCATCCCTCGACAACTCCGTCAGCACGGCGATCTGGGGACTGGTTTTCTGTGCCTTCGCCCCTCTCACTCCACTGACCGTGCTCATTGGGCTGGTAACGACCACCTCTGCGGTCGGAGTTGTGATACCGGCTCGAGCACAGCACTTCGGCAATCTCATCGAGGCTGCGTACGACCTTCACCACATCGCTCTCTACCGCCAAGTCCGCTGGCCTCTACCGGAGAATCCGCAAGACCAGCGCGTCCAGGGTGAACAACTCACCGCCTACCTGTGGCGTGGCTCCGATGATGTGCAACCGACGTTTACTGAGCCGCCACCGTGAAAAGGCATCCCAGTGACCCCTGTGAAGCGAACCTCGCGCTCACCCCTGGCACCTTGACGCTGCCCTGTCTGCTGTTCTTGCCTACTGCCACACCTCATTGCACGCAAATTTGGGTGTGTCCAACGAACGGTTGATCTGTGGTTGTTGGTTGGTTCAGCGGCGGGCTGCGGAGAGCCGGCCTTCGAAGGCGATCTCGAAGGCGTTCAGCGGCGCTTTCCAGCGCATGGTCCATCGGCGGCGTCCCTTGCCGGTGGGGTCCAGAGACATCAGCGCCATGTAGACGCACTTCAGCGCGGCCTGCTCGTTGGGGAAGTGCCCGCGGGCGCGGACGGCCTTGCGGATGCGGGCATTGACGGACTCGATCGCGTTGGTCGAGCAGATGACCTTGCGGATCTCCACGTCGAAGGCGAGGAAGGGCACGAACTCGGCCCAGGAGCGCTTCCACAATCTGATGGTCGCCGGGTACTTCCGTCCCCCAGGTTTCGGAGAACTCGCCGAACCGTGTGGTGGCGGCCTCCTCGGTCGGTGCGGTGTAGACGGGCCTGAGCGCCTTGGAGATCTTGTCCCAGTCCGCGCGGGAGGCGTAGCGGAAACTGTTGCGCAACAGGTGGATGATGCAGGTCTGCACGATCGTGGCCGACCAGACGGTCTCCACATCCTCCGGCAGTCCCTTCAGTCCGTCGCAGACCAGCATCAGGATGTCCTCGACGCCGCGGTTCTTGATCTCGGTGAAGACCTGCAGCCAGTACTTGGCGCCTTCGCCGCCGTCGCCAGCCCAGATGCCGAGGATGTCGCGGTGCCCGTCGACGGTGACGCCCATGGCGAGGTAGATGGGGCGGTTGGCGACCTGGCCGTCGCGGATCTTCACACGGACGGCGTCCACGAAGACCACCGGGTAGACCGGGTCCAAGGGCCGGTTCTGCCACTCGCTCATGCCCTCGATCACCGAGTCGGTGATGGTGGAGATCGTCTGCCGGGAGACACTGGCGCCGTAGACCTCGGACAGGTGGGCCGATATCTCACCATGGGTCAGGCCCTTCGCGGACAGCGGGAGGACCATCTCATCCACCCCCGACAGGCGACGCTGCCGCTTGCGCACGATGCCCGGCTCGAAGCTGCCCTCGGTATCACGGGGCACGCTGATCTCCACGGGACCGACATCGGTGGTGACCGTCTTCACCCGGCGCCCGTTGCGGGAGTTACCGCCGTTCTTCCCGGCCGCATCGTGCTTCTCATAGCCGAGGTGGTCGGTCATCTCACCCTCGAGCGAGGACACCAGCACCCGCTTGGTCAACTGCTGCAACAGCCCGCCCTCACCGGTCAGCTGCAGCCCCTCAGCACGAGCCCGGTCGACCAGCATCCCGACCAGTTGCTCATCCACCGCCCCAGTACCCGCCCTGGCCGCCGGCTCCGACGGCTTGACGGCGGCCTCGGCCCCGTTCACAACATCAGTCATCCGGTGTCACTCCATGATCGGCAGTTCCACCGTTCGTTGTACACACCCTCGCCAGGATGGTGTTGCCCCGCAGGTAGGGATAGGAGTCGAAGCTGAGCTCGACGCCCAGGTCGCGGCGGACCGTTTCGAGGGCGCTTTCAATCACGTCGGCCGGACCGTGCAGATGCGAGATGTTTTGATTAAGATCCACTACGCGCAGTGTGACTGAGAGCAACGGACGGCTTAGTCCCTCTAACCATGGGCGGCAAGGGCCCCGGCCTGGAGACTTCAAGCTGTCCGCCGTCGCCAACAGACGGTCTGGGGAGCTTCGCGTACTGCTGCTTTGGGAACTGCCCAAGAACTCCCCGAAACAGGAGTCGGGACCGCCTCGGCCACCGGGACCCGTCCGTCACCTTGCGCGTCTACGCCCACGTGATCCGCGACCGCGCGGCGGACATCGCGAGCGTCTTCGAGCGCACGATGTACGACGAGAACGCCGGACAGTAGGCGAGCGACATGACCTCGTGTGGAAGCGCCCAGCCTCAGACTTCCCGCGCATCAGGCGAAACGACAGCCTGCTTGGCACCGCGAGCGAACTCATAGTAGGCATCGAGCGCCGTCCTGTTCGCCGCCCAGAACTTGTCCCACCGACGGTTGGCTGACCCTCGCTCGGTGATCGCGATGTACCAGTCACGGCAGACGTCCTTCAAAGCAGCTTGAGCGTTGAGCAGTTCGTCCGGAACCTTCTCGAAGTTCGCAGGGGCGTGGAAGATCGCGTTCGAGCATTCACGCGCCATCTGCCGCCACGCGTCGATATAGCGGTCGTGTACGGCCGCGTATCGCTCCCGTACCGGTGCTTCCATGCCGAGCTCGCTCGCCAGCTCATGACACGTGGTCCGGAAGGTCTCCACAGAAGCCATGTAGACGACGAAGGCGTCTCGCCGAGCATCGAGCTGAGCTGCCTTACGTGCTTCGGCGGCTTCCTCGCGCTGCTGGGCGAGCGCTGCTGCGAACTGCTCCTGTTGAAGTCTCCGGTTCTCTTCTGCCTGAGCCTGCTGCAGAGCGCGGGTCTCCTCTGCTTGGTCCCGCTGCAAGGCACGGGTCTCTTTGGCCTGCAGCTGCTGGAGCTCACGCGTCTGTTCGGCTTGCGCAGCCGTCTGCTCGATCTGCTTGCGTCCGATGAAGACAGTGCCGAGTGTCACGACGACCGCACCGGCGATGGCGCCTGTGGCGCCGATCAGGATTTCGGCATTCATGGGCAGCACTCGATCACGGCGTCAGGGAAGCCGCTGGGCTGTTGCCTGATCGAAATCGAGTCCTCCGTGACCCCGGCGGGGCCAGTCCTATCGCCGCGTTGACGAGAACCTTCGTTACGCTCCGTACTCCGCCTCGGCGCCTTTCGAGGTCGCGCGACGAGCGCCGCGAGTCTCGTCGAGGGTGCCCTCGATGAGACTACGAGGGGCCCGCGTTAGCAAGAGTGTTAGCAACCAAGATCAAAGAGGCTGGTTCCAAGATCGGAACCGCCCTCTGACCTGCGAGCCGCCTGGGTGGCTCCGACAGCATCCACACACGGGGGCGGTTTTCTGCGCTGTGGTGCTGTCTGGATGGTGAGTGCCTGGTCGGGCATGGTGCCGGTGATCCTTTCGGTTGTCTCGACAAGGTCGGGCAGGTAGTCAGAGGGAAGCTTGATCGTGATGGTCAGGTCGTCACTGTGCATGTGGTTGGACGGTGAGCTGGGTGATCTCGAAGAGGCGGCGCAGGAGTGGTTCTGGCGCTTCGGCAAGGTGCAGCGTGAGGTAGGGCAGCGCGTCCAGCAGATCGCCTGTATCGGCACGTGGACGTGCGCGCTGTGCCTCTGCGTCCGCTTCGACTTCGGTGAGGGTGGCAAGAGTTGTTCTGCGCTGTTCCACAAGGGCGTTGTAGGTATCCCGGAGTCCTTTGGTGAACGGGTCATCGGGTTCGCCGTGCTGGGCCTGGCGGAGAATGTTGTCCTAACGCCGGGCGAGATCAGCGAGAGTGCGTTGCAGTCGTTCTCGTTCGGCCTCTCGGTGCCGAGGGTTTCGGTCACCAACTTGCGCGAGTTCAGCAGCGAACAACTCTCGCCGATGCGGGCCGAAGCCTCGGTCAGCGAAGAAGGCGCACACGGCATCGAGAAGGATCTTCTCGCCTATGTAGAAGATCTTGTGATGCCCGGCAATGGCTCGGGCCGGCCACGGTTGTTGCCCTTGGGCCAGCACTTGTAATACGTGATGCGCCTGCGGTGAGCGCCACTCATCCGGCGGCTGCAGGGGCACAGGGACATCCCGCGGAAGAGGTAGGTACGGCGCGTTGCTGGGCGGGTGTTTGGGGCGATTCCGTCCCAGGAGCCACGCTTGGCCGTACGGCGGGCGTTGAGTTCGTCGAACATCCACTTCGGGATCAACGGCTCGTACGTGGGCTCGTGGGACCAGACCCACAGCGTGGGGTCGTTGTAGGCGCCGCCGCGGGAGCGTGTGCCGCGGCGGTTGAAGTCCTGGTAGCCGGTGTTCCTTGGGGTTGCGGAGGATGTCGCAGACGGTGGAATTGCTCCAGGCAGCGCGGGCGCGCGCTTTGCCGCCGGGCGGTTCCGGGAACGGGTGGCGGTCGGGGTCTGCGTTGAGGCGGTTGGTGATGGTGACGTAGCCGAGGTTTCCGTAGTAGCGCCAGTGCGCGATCTGCGTAACGGTCTCTCCGCGCAGTCCGTCGGGTTCGAACCGGGATTGGTGACGCCGCGCTCGGCCTTGGTGGGGTTGGGATGGCGGTAGCGCCTGGCGGCGTAGCCGTAAGGGGGCTTGCCGATGTTCCAGCCCTCGCGGACATGGGTGCACATGCCGCCCGAGGAGATCTCCAGGGCGTTGAAGACCTCGTATTCGGCAACCGACTGGTTGATGCGGCGCTGCAGGACCTGCTGGGCTCGTCCGCCGTCGAGTTTGATCGGCTCGTTCCAGGCGAACAGCGGCACCTTGGGCCCGCTCCAGTGCCCGCTCGATCGAGAGGTTCTCGAACATGCGCCGGGCGGCTGATCGCTGCTGCGGCAGCCGCCCTTCCCTCTGGACTGGCAGCAACGTCTCAGTCTCTGATGACGGGTAGCGGCCACGGATCGCCAGATCATCCTCGTCCGCCTCCCGACAGGCGGCCAGCCGGCAACCGGCGGGGGCGTAGAAGGAGGAGTGGCGCGGTTCAGGACACGGCAGAGGAATGCGACGCTGTGGGTTGTCTTCTCTGCCTTGATGAAGCGTGCACCTTGCTCATCAGTCCCTCCCTCGCGAAGAAGACCGTCGCTTTCGCAACACCTCGATGGTCTGCTGCTGTTCGCGGTTCGGCCGTCGCCTGCGCAGTTCGTCCTTCTCAGCCGAGGTCAGCTCACCCGCAGGGCCTCGCCGCGGTCGCCGAGCTCCCGGGTGACCTCGGTCACCGTCCGGCCCGAGGACCGGACCAACTCCACCGCCTCCCGTCTGAACTCGGGCGTATGCTGCTTGCTCGTGTTGCTCTGAGATCCCGTACCGATAATGGGTCTTGGCGCCTATGAGGATGCGTCATGGGCAGCGGAGGTGACGGTGAGCGCTGACGGGGGGCCTGGGCTCTGGCGCCCCGGAGCGGAAAAGCACGTGGTCACATCTGTCGGGGACCTGGTCTGAGGCGATCACGACGCGGAAACTGCCTGCTCTTTCACCCACGCCCCTGACGACAGCAGGCCTGGAGCGCGTGGAGCCGGCGCACAACGCGGAGGCGATGCAGCCGGCGAGGCGTCCGTGATGCCGACCCCTCGATCCTGGTCGGGGTACAGGCCAAGCGCCCGCTCCTGCTGACCGCCTTGCATCGCCAACTGCGCTCATCCGGAAGTCTTGCGTCGGAGCCCGGATGTGTCGCGGATGAGGAACAGCACGACGCCCATCGCCACCAGCACGATGGTGAACATGCCTGTGCGCCCGCTCAGGTATCCCTGGATGCTGTCCCATGTGCTGCCCTGGGATGGTGTTTGAACTGTGTCGCCAAGCCAGATCGACCCGTCTGATGCTCTCGCGGGCTGTTCGGTCGACTTCTGTATCGTCTGCGGCAGTTGTGGCAGCTGCCGGTTCATGTCCTCAGCGCTGACTTTTCTCGTGTTGAGTTGGCCGAAGTCGACACCGCCGGTCGTCGTCACGTAAGTGATGGTCGTGTTGCCGACCTTGGCCGTGCGCTTGTAGGTGAAACTCCCGTTGCGAATCGAGCGGAGATATGCGTCGTACACCTGCTGCGGCCGCCATGTTCCTCGCATCGTGGCGGGGCCCAGGTCACCTGAGTCGATCAGTTTGTCGAATGATGTGGTGTGGCCGCTGTTGTGGCGGTCGCGGATCCACTGCGCCACGACGCGGGCCAGAAATGCCTGTCGCAGTGGCGCGTACTCGGGGTCCGTGTTGACCGCTTTCGCGATTTTCGGCACCACCATTTTCTGTTCCAACCGCTCGTTGCGTGCCGTTTGCTGCGGGTCAGCATCGCATGAAAGCCCCTTCGCGGAGATGTCTTCTGCTTTGGCTTTCACGTCGAGCTTGGCTTTGAGGACGTAGAGTGAGTCACCGTCCTGTCGTACCTCCACGCGCCCGGGAATGATCCACATCCGTGAGGAATAGCAGGTTTCCCCCGATGAGCGGCTGAGCTTCTTCCAGTACTCCGCGCCGAGCGAGGTTTTGGGGTTCAACAGCTTTCCCGCTGTCTGCTTCATTCGCCAGTCTGCCTCGAGTAGTGCGCGACCGGCGTTGGTCCGGCCAAGTTCCGTATCGATGATGCGATTCGGCTCGTCCGGGTTGAGGTTGACCCAGAACTTGTTCGGGTTCAGCACCAGCCAGGTTCGCAGATCGGCCATGCTGCCGATCAGCGCACTGTGCCCCGTGCGGGAATCTTGTACGACTCCACGTTGGGCGGCCTGCGCAGAGAAGGCGTACTTCACGCCGGAGCCGGCGTCGTCCGACATGTATCGAAGCTGCAGACTGGATAAATCGACCCCGCCGTAGTTCTTTGACGTGAGTGCACTCTCCTGGCTACTATCTTCGCCCTCACCACAAGGTGCGGCCATCGGCACAGACGCAATGTTCAGCGACTGGGAATTATTCGAAGGCGGGCACGGCAACCCAAGCATTTTCTTGGGGTCGTCGGCCAGTTCCTTCTCCCATGTCACATCTTCTCGCTCCAGCCTCTTTGGGAGCCTCCCGACTATGCTGTTCGAGATCTTAGCCTGCTTCGATCCAGTCTTGTCGAATCTAGTGATGGCAAAATTGCGCTTGAAACTGTATCCATTTTTTGCAACATTGCCCCTACAGGCATTGCAAAAGGTTCGGGGGCCCGCTATTCCGGCTCCTGATTCTCCTTTGATCCTCCTAACCACCCCCTCAATGTTGTGGGCCTGAGCGCCAGGAAGTTCTCGGAGGGCATTTTTCACGCTCCGCGACATCCACTCGTCCATAGCATCTTCGGAGTGTTTACCCTTCCCGCGGCTTCCTGTTGCGATTCTCAGGAGCGTATTATTCCCGAACCCGTCCACTCCCCTCACTTTTAGCTGCTCGAAGAGGTCCCAGAGGAGGAAATTTTCGTTGTCCATCATGCCGACGCTCAGCGGATACTCCCATTTGGGATCAGAGCTAGGCGATTCGATCTCATCGGAGAGTTCGTGCAGGAACATGCGGGAGTTTTCCCGCACCCAGGCTGGCAGCACTGTGTCGGTTGCCATCCAGCCGAAGTCAAAGAATGCCACGGAGGTATTAGGCGGCGGATCGGGAAGCTCAAGATTCTTTTCTATGGCATACCACAACTCGCGACCCATCGGATCTCTGATGATCTTCCTGGCGATATCATCTAGCTCTTCCCCGTTCGGGTTATGACCTTTTCGCACCAGGAGAATGTGTTTCTTTTTCTTCTGTTTCTTATCAGGTGTAACGGAAGGCGACACCGCAGCTGCAAGTTCGCCCAGCAGGGATGGAGCAAAGACGATGAACAGCGCGGTGAACAGTGCGACCAGGCGCAGCGCTTTACGATGCATGATCCTGGCCGGATGTCGGGGTGATAATGCCTGTTGCGCTCAGATAGGTGGTAAGGGCAGGGCTCTGGCTCCTCTGGTCCGACGCAGAGGAGCCGGTCTGCCGCTCACCCTTTCTGAAGACGAGCAGGCCTGCGGTGGCCAGCGCGCCAAGAGCGAGGATGGCGACAGTGACTGCGCCGGCCGCGGAGGTGGAGGTCGAACAGGTCCTGTCGTCGTTCAGATCGTCGATAGTTATCGAGGGCTTGTAGCCGTAGCCGACGTCGCAGGCGGACGCCGCCTGCGGGGCCCAAAGCATGGTGCAGGCCGTCAAGACTGCGCTCGCGGCCAGCCGTCCGGCGATCCTTCGACCGCGGCCGTTGCGGCTCATGAGTTCACCGCCCGGTGCTCGTCCTTCATTCGCATGACGCGTGCTCTCAATTCGTCCCCCTCAGCCGCAGCTGCTGGATGGTTCTGTGCACGCCAGGCCGCTAGTTCCAACTGGGCGGACTGCAGTTGGTGCAGTGCCCGCGCCGTAGGGCGTCCGTACGCGCGCCAAGTGCTCACCAGCGCCCAGAACCGGAGTACGGGTGAGGCAAGGATCTTTGTCTCGGCTTGCGAGATGGCGGCAGACTCCGTGGCCTCTGCTGCGACCGCTTTCCGCAGCACGGGGGCACGAGAGCACAGCCCCGTCACCAAGAGACCGGCTGCCAGTGCCGTGAACGGCAGTTGCGGCAACAGCCAGAAGAATGGCGAGATCACCAGCGTGTCGAGCGTGCTTCCGATGTCCACGTGGTCTCGGGCCTGGCCGGCAAGCCAGCCTGATAGCGTCTCGGCTCCTGTCGACCCGCCGATTGCTGCTATCAGGCTCGCTGTGACAATGAATTTGCGTCGGCGGGCGCTTCGGGCTGCGGCCAGTCCGGCTCCGAGTAGCGCTCCGAACGTGACTTGTCCGCCGAGCAGGCCGATCGACTGACGAATCCAGTACTCGAAGCCGCCTGTGGGTCCGAGGAAGGTGCCTATGGAACCGTAGACCTTGATGATCAGGACGTTTTCCACGAAGTTGTAGCCGAGTCCGATCGCGGCACCGAGGACCAGGCCCGTCACCGAGTCAGTGATGCGATGGCGCAGGAGCGTCAGGAGCAGTACAACGCCGGCCCCGATGGAGAGCGCGTTGAAAACGCTCAGGTGCATGATCATAAATTCGATGGTGTGCGACAGGCCATTGTTGAAGCTGCCGAGTTGGGTTCCGGCCGCTGGACCTGTGTACCCCCACAGGGTGCCGAAGCCCAAACTGCTGTAGGCGCGGCTGAGCCCGAAGACGATCAAAGCGCCCCAGGCGAACGCGGCCAGCAGCGCCGACCACGACATTCGGGAAAACCGCACCGCCGCGCGTAGCAGGAGCAGCACGATGGCGGTGCTGGGCAGGCACAGCAGCGCTACCGGGAGGTACTGGATGACCACGGTCAGGGGGATCAATGCGAAGGGAAGCAGCAGGCATCCCAGGGTGATCCAGGTCAGCATGATCGCTCGCTGTGCGCTGTCGCTGCCACCGGCCCGGTTCTTCACTGCGGCGAAAATCTGGACCGCAGCTCCTGCCAAGATGCCCGCCAGTACTACCCAGAAGACAATCTCCGGCATGGCCAGGAATCGGCTCAGCGACCCGGAGGATCCGGGAAGTTTGTAAAAGATCGACAGAGGCGGCTCGTCGGGCAATAGGTGAGGTCGGGTCAGGTTGAGCAGCAACTCGACCAGGTAGACCCCGATCGCGATGCGTGCGATCAGCAATGCCCGCGCCCGAAGCAGCGGATCGTCTGGAATCGAAAGAGAACGCGGACCGGTCACGAGCCACCTCCGGGCAGATCTGGCAGGTCCGGCGCACTGGGTTGATCGGTGGGGATTGGGGGGAGGCTAGGAGCTTCCGTGGGCAGGTCGGTGGGCACATCGGGAACTGACGGCAAGGAGGTTGGCAGAGACGTCGGCAGGTCGGACGGTGTTGGCCTGCTGGGAACGCTCGCGTCATTGGCTCCCGTAAGAACCACGACCAGCGACGCTGCCAACAGCGCCGCGCCGAGCACCCCTCCAGCAGCAATAAGCCGGATCTGGGCGCGCGGCGGATCGGCCTCCACACGCGCGGTGTCATGGATACCCACCACTGGTCCCCCCTCCTGGTGAGGCGTCGGCTCTACAGGATCTTCAGCTCACTGAGCCTGCTGATGGCCAGTCAGCTGAGCGAGTACGGCATTGAGTTGGAATGGCATGGGTACATCTGCGTGGTCCCGTTGTGCTGCCACGTAGCGCAGCTCTCCCGCGACGAGTTGGGAGAAGTCAACGCTTCCGTCGGATACAGCACCCCACACACGTTCTGCTCAGGACCCTGCTCATGGGGCAGCGGATCTGGCCCGACTGCGGAAAGGAACACGAAAGCAGCACTGTGCATCTCGCGCTCATGGCGGCGGTCCTGTGCGGCCTAGGCATCGGCATCAGACCAGAAACAGGAGACGGAGAGGTGATCGCTCTTCTTCGCAACCTGCTTGCCGTCGCGCTCGATCGTGCACGTGAACGGCTCGCTCGGCGCCTCAAATCCCGGGATCACTCCGCTGAGGGTGAGCGGATCGTCACCTTTGACGATGACCTTCTTACGCCACGGCAATGACATCTTGGACTTCTCGACTTTTCCCTTGTCGCTTTGGTAGGCGATGTCGACCTTGCCGCGCCCGGTGATCTCGTAGACGACGGTGTGCTTTTTCTTGTACGGCGGAACCGTCTCGCCAGACCCTGGTTTCGCACCAGTCGAACCACACCCGGTGGCGAGTGTTAGCACCACCGGAAGTATCCAAAGACCACGCGCAAGCTTCCTTATCTGCATAAGCAGGGTTACGTTCTCTTGCCAACGCACATATATCTCCCCCAAGTTGTCTTGCTAAGTGGAGAGTCGAGATGATTCTCCGTGTGTGGAAGCAGGAACCCTGCACTGTCACGGCTCCATCGTCGGAACGCCCAACGGCGGCAGGCAACCGTCGCGGACGGTCTCGCACGAACTCGTACACCCGCAGACGTCGGCACCTCGCCCCGACCATGGGCTGCCCCCGCGGTCCCCCGCCGTGACACTGCGCGTTTCATCTACTGAGATTCAACGCGTTGTGTCCTCGGCAGTCAGCGGTTGATGGTCAGGCCGGTCTCGGCGAGGCAGCCGTCGATGAGCTCGGTCCGCTACTGGATGTGGCGTAAACCGCGGCGGATGCGCTGGATGAGGTGCTCAGGTGTGGTGAAAGACCCGCCACCAGACGAGATTGTCCAGCTTGCTCAAGACATGCTTCGCAACGGCATGCCTGAAGTAGTTGACCCAGCCTTGGGTGACCCGGATGAGGTTGATCAGCACCACGGCCAAGTCCTGTTCCGCTCGGTGATGTCGGTCAGCAACAGCCGGTTGGCGGCATCCTTTGCGAAGTCACGCTGGCCGGGACCGTCGTCCACGGGCCCAGGGTCTTTTGTCGTTCATTGGCCACTTCCTCCCGGGCACGGAGCACAGGCGCCGTCCCGGCAGATCCTCCACGTGGTCGGCTCGCTCATGCGCTCACAGGCCATCTGGGCTCACCGGCGAGGAACCGGTAGCCGAACTCAGGGGCATCGCGTGGGCGTCGAGTAGCGCGTTGGACCGGTAGCCCGGTGATCTCGGCGTGGTCAGGGTAGAGCCTCTTGAACGCAGGTTCGCCTGCGATGGATACGCACCGCGCGACGACTTCGTTCTCCTTCGCCAGCAGCCGGGCCCGCTTCTTCAACTCACGGTTCTCCGGCAACTCAGCCCACCAGACGCCCGGCTTCTCGTCGTCCTCGACCGCGGCCTGGAATATCCACTCGACAGCGTCATCTCATGGACCGGGGCGAATTGGGTGGCCGAGTCCCGGAAGCGGCCTGGTGCCTCGGCAGCAGACTTCGGAGCAGCTTCGACCTCGTTGAACTCGATGTCTCCGGCCCTGCCCGCACTCTTCAACAAGGTGGTTGGTAGCCGATGTCGGGCAGGTGCGTGCGCCACTCCTGCTTGCTTATGGATTCGCCGACAGTGGTGCATGTTCTCTTGATGAGCTTGTCCTCGTCGAGCGGCCACAATCGGATAACACCGGGAACGCTGGTGGCGGCCAGCAGTTCGCCGCCCGGGTGGAACGCGAGCGAGTTCATCTGTCCGATCCCTGGGCTGAAGGTGGCGTAACGGGTGGGATGGCGCGGGTCGCTGACATCGAATAGCCACACGGCGCCCTTGCTGTCGGTGGCGGCAAGCATCGTTCCGTCCGGGTGGAACGCCAGCTTCGGCACGGCGTTGACCGGCCCGGTGATGCGGCCCAGCAGGCGGGGGCGATTCGGGTCGCGGATGTCCCACAGGCGGATGACACCGTCGAGGCCGCCGGCGGCGAGTATCGTGCCGTCGGGGCTGAACTCGGCGAGATGGGCCTCGCTGTCGAAGGCATCGAGGACGGCGATCCGATTCACCTTGCTTCGATCGGATACGTCGTAGACGCTGACCTTGCCGTCGGCGCTGGCCACTGCAAGCAGGTCGCCCTGAGGTTGCCACCGAACGCCGAGCACCCTTGCCGTTGGCTCTTTCAGCTCGGTGATGAGTTGTGGATTCCGCGGGTCGCTGATGTCATGCAGCCGGACGGCTGTGTCGTCGCCGCCGGTGGCAACCAGCCGCCCGTTAGGGCTCAACGCCAGGCTTTGCACGAGGCCGTCGGTGTCGGCGGAGAACTCCGACAACCGGGTCGGCCTGCCGGGGCCGGCCAGATCGAACACCGCGGCCTTCCCCCCGACATAGCTGTGGACGAGCAGTGATCCGTCGGCACTGATGTCACCGTCACCGACTGACTGCTCGTCGCCATCGTCGGGTATGAGGTGATCAGGGTCCTGGCGGACACCGGCCTTTACATCGGACCATGCTGCGGCCGCATCCTCGGCGAACACGGCCAACTGGCCGGTGTCCGATGCGAAGGTAGTCCTCCACGCTCGCCCGGACATCCGCGCGGGAATGGCTGTTCGGGTATCCCAGCTCCACGCCGTGCCGTCTTCGGTGATCGTCATGGGGACGTTCCGGTTTCCGAAGCCTACCCAGCTGACGAAATTGGGGTGCGGAAGGTCGGTGACGGTGGTCCAGGATTGGGTGTCCCAGACCCGTACCACCGATTCGGAGCTGGCGGCGAGCAGAAGGGTTCCGTCCGGGCTGAAGGTTGCCCTGTTGACCCAGCTGTCGAATTGCGGATCGGCGATCTTGCGCTGCTTGGGTTTCGTGGGGTCGGTGATGTCCCAGACCGATACGCTGCGCCCGAGCGCGGTTCCTGCGGCCAGGATCCTGCCATTGGGGCTGAATGCCACAGTTTTCACTTGTCCCTTGCCCGCGGAGAGCTCGGCCAGCGGTTCCGGCCGTTTGCTCAGGTCCCACAGCTCGACCTTCGCGTCATCGTTGCCGACGGCGAGTACATCGCCGTCGGGCCCGTACGCAACGCTGTGCAGGTTTCCGGACATGGAGATGCGAGGAAGCTCCTTCGGCGCCGACGGTTCGCTGATGTCCCATCGGTAGACATCGTCGGCAGTGCCCACTGCAGCCAGCTCTTCGCCTCCGGGGGCGATCGCCAGGTCGTGTGTCCCCCGGGGTGCGGTTATCGCACCGAGACGGGTGGGCCGAGAGGGGTCGGTGATGTCCCACAGCGCGAGGCGATCCGTGCGTTCCTGCGTCACCAGCACCTTCCCGTCCGGTGACAGCGCGATCGGATCGGCAGGCCCCGTGTGAGGCCGGTGGGCGCGCAGCTTGACTCTGCCGACCGGCTCCAGCGATGACCCTGCGACCTTGTACAGCCGCACCACAGAGGTGCCGGCGTAGTGCGCCGCGAACAGCTTTGCCGAGTGGGACGTGGCTGCGACGGGGTAATCGTCCGCGGCGGGGCGGTGGCGGGTGGGGAAACCGCCGGCGGCGAGGTCCATCATGGCCGAGCGGGCCTCACTCGTCGGCGCAAGCCGATAGCCGGCGATCGCCAGCTGTACTGCCGCAGCCGGGTCGTCCGCGGCGAGCTGGCGGGCTGTCACCGCCATCTGCCGCGAGCGCGCTTCGTCGCGTGCGGTTGCGGCCTGCTGCTTCGAGACGGCGAACATTCCCGCGAACGCGGTGGTCAGCACGGCCAGTAGCGTCATGACGAAGGCGAGCCATCGGAGCCGGCGATACCGGGATCGCTGCGCTCGGATACTGGTCGTCACGAAGTCCCGCTCGGCGACGTTGAGGAGCACCTTGCCGGGCTCATCGTCGTCGAGCAACTTGCGCATCGCTTCCAACCGAGCACCCCGCGCAAGCTCGGCAGGGTCACGGTCGTGCGCCAGCCACGACTGCGTGCCGTCGGCCACGCGGTGATGGGCCCGTATGTGGTCCCGCGCTTCGTCGATCCACTGACGCAACCGTGGCCAGTGCACAAGCAACGCCTCGTGGCTGATCTCCACAGAATCGGTGTCGGCAGTAAGCAGCCGATGGGTGATAAAGCCGTCCAGCACCTCTGCCATGTCTTCCAGGTCGATATCCGGCCGAGCGGCAGTGACCTCATCGATGCTCAGCCTGCGGCGGGTATCCGCCGTGGTGTCGCTGACGTACACCAGGCTCAGCAGCAAGCGTCGTGCCAGCTGCCGCTGACGGTGGGAGAGCTGCTCGTAGGCCGTATCGGCAGTACGGGCGATCGCCGTGGTGACGCCTCCGGTGCGCGAATAGTGCTCGAGGGCAAGGGTTTTCGCGTCGGAGGACAGCGCGAAAGCCTCATGTAGAACGTGAGCAAGCAATGGCAATGCGCCCGGCTCATGAGCGGCGATGTGGTGGCGACCGGCTTCGCGCGGCGCGATCTCACCCAGAAGGCGCTCGACGACCGCGCTATCGACGTCCCTGCCGACAGCACGAGCGGGTCCCGTGATCACCTCGCGCAGTTCCTCCGCGTTCATCGGCGGTACCAGGAACTGCGCCTCGCGAAGTAAGCCGGCCAATTGCGGGAGATGCAAAGCGCGGTCGTAGAAGTCTGCCCGCAGTCCCAGCACGACTGCATGACGCCTGGGCACTTTTCCGCCTGCAGCGAGCCCCGTCAGCGAAGCGAGGAACCGGTCCCGGTCTTCCTCGTCGATGTGGGGTGCGAAGATCTCTTCGAGTTGGTCGACGACCACGAGCAGCCGCTGCGGAACGAGCTGCGAATCGAGCCGGCCGACGAGCGAACCGGTCTCGTCGTCCGGCCCGTCGACGAGCACGTCGGCCCCCTCGCTTGTCAGCGGCGCCAACGCGGAGACCAACTCGCGCATGGGCCTCTTCCCCGGAGTGAGCAGCGCTGGCGCCCAAGCATCGGACACGGCTGGGATAAGACCTGCGCACAGGAGAGATGACTTACCCGCACCAGAAGGGCCCACCACCACGACGGGTGCCCGCGCGGCCTGGTCGCCAGTAGCCATGGCGACCAACTCCGCGATCAGTGCCGCCCGGCCGTAGAAGAAGCGGTCATCACCGATGCCGTACGGACGCAACCCCGGGTAGGGGTTCGTCGCGACGCTGTCCGGTGCCTTGGCACGGCGCAACCGGTCAGCCGATAGCAGCCAATCCTCCTGCTCCTGCTCGGCGGTGATGCCGAGGGCATGGAGAAGGGCGCGGAACTGCTCGCCGACACCGGCTTGGGGCAGGTGCCTGCCGCGGCAGTAGCCGTTGATCGTGCTGAACCCGAGCCCGCTGGACGCGGATAACTGCCGCAGCGATATCCCGGTCCGCTGCTTCAACGATGTCAAAGCCGCCCCGAAGTCCGCTGCCGAGTCGAACAGGCCCGGTTCCGGGACCCGGTCACCAGACTCGTGCGTGTTCTCAAGCATGCGGCCTCCTCACCGTTCGAACAGAAACGGATCATTCGTACAGGACCAGGCATCGTCGCGATGGATGGGA
Source organism: Streptomyces sp. WMMB 322 (assembly GCF_900090145.1). Lineage (GTDB taxonomy): Bacteria > Actinomycetota > Actinomycetes > Streptomycetales > Streptomycetaceae > Streptomyces. The sequence continues at coordinate 570,953 of NZ_FMHI01000001.1, read as the reverse complement.
TGCGCGCCGAACTCTAGCCGGAACCCGTCGCGCACGGAGCTGGTGTACGAGTTCGTGCGAGACCACTCAGAACCGTTGCCCGCCACCCAGCGGCCTCCCGACGATGCCAGCGTCACAAGGACAGCACGCGACGATGCACACGCTGCCCGCCGCATGACTCTTGGGGGGACGATCGGGGATGCTTGACCACCGTGCGCAGGGTGACCACGAGCGAGTCGAGCACCTGCAGAGGGTCGCCTCCTCGCTTCTGATGCCTATTCGGGTTCAGATGCTGGGCCAGGGCACATTTCGGGCACGAGTGGACGCTGACAATGGCATGAGCCCGCGGGAGTTCCGCCGGCTCCATCACACCGGCAAACCCGACCTGGCAGGCCTGTCTCGGGTAGCAGGAGTGGAAAGATCGAATCTAGTGGCAGCATTTCCCCAGCTGAAACGTCGCAAGCCGTAGATACGGAGTCTGGCCTCTCTTGTGGTGGCATTCATCGTCTCGGTTCCCTTTCACTGGCCACTTCTGATCACCGCGGTCGTGGCGACGCGGTGGCGTCTGTGCCCTGCTCGGAGGCGAGTCGCGTGACACTCTTGCAGGCGGCTGCTGGAACTACCACAATCCGAACAGAACAAGAAAGGCTTGGCACGCAAATGAGATCAGAAGTGGTGAAAGGCTACGCCATCTTGGCAGTGATATTAAGCGTCATCGGCGGTCTCGTATACGGTGTGTGGTTGCTGGCGTTCGCCAAGAATGACCCGGTGCCAGCGAGGGATCCGATAAAGGAAGTAAGCGACCTCGGGATCATGTGCGACCGGACGGACCCGGAATTCTACGCTGATGCTGCCCCCTACCGTGGCGATGCCCCGCATCCAATTAGGGTTTTTGAGGATGGGTTCCACCCCACATCGCTCCTATGGGGGGATGGAGAAACAATTACACCGAAATTCCTCATTCCAGAGAAGCCCGAACAGGTGCAGCTCATAGCCTGCCTGAGTGAGCCCGACGAGGCGGAGCAGGTGGGAACTTGCTCCTTCGATGAACCAGAGGTGGAGGTATTCGACTTGTATCGCGGCGTGTATGACGTGACGGTCTACGAGGCGAAAACCGGAAAGACCGTGGCCGAACTAGAGGGGATAACGGGAGAGGACAACAATGGATGTCCACCCATCACGTCCTACAGAGAGGGAGACGAACCCGAATTCCATACTCCGATCGACAAGGATACTTTGCGTCAGAAGCTTAAGCCGTACGTGGAGGAATGAACCACTTCCGAGACTGGACAACACGCGCCCCGACACACACCATGCTTCAGGCCGATATCCCCAGCGACGGTTATCGCAGGGCTGAGCAGCCGACGAAGGCGAGAATCCAGCGTACTGCGCACGACTTCCGCTGATGTCTGTTTCTAGGTGATGGTGGGGCAGGACTGCTGGTCGTAGGGCTCGGTCGGCTACCGCTTCCTTTGAAGCTGCCGCCGTCGGCTTCGACGAGGATGGCCGAGCTTGATGAGGCTTTCAGATTGGCGCGGGTGCCTCGATGTTCTTCGGCAGCAGTTCGCGGTCGAGAGTTCGCAAACGTCGCGGACCCGCAGCGGTCTGGCCGGGCCTCGCTCGGTCGACACCATGATCGGTCGGGCACCTGACCCCAGAGGACTGATGAACGCTCAGTCTCGGCTGGCGTCCACTGCCACGGGTAGAGCCCGGTGAAGTCGGCCAGCCGCGGACAGATCGTGCCGCTCTCGTTCAGGAAGTGCGCCCGCCGCAGCCGAGCCCCACAGTCGAGCATCGCACGGAAACAGTCGACTCCGGATCCAACGGCCGTACAGTCGCCGCCAGTTCCATGTCCGAAGAGTCGGGCGACTCTGCGGCCTCGTGCTGGCCGGTGCTTGCGGTTGACCGACAGGGACTACGAGTCCATCCGGCCTCCTGCTCTGACCGACTCTGAGGCCGAACAGCCGCCAGCGACCGCTGCTCGTGGGCCGGTAGAGCGCCTCGCCGCCGGGCTGGATCCCACACGATGCGGGCAGGGAGTGGCGCGCACGTGGCGCTCGACCCGGTGACCGCGACCGACGTTCGCCCCTCCTGGACTGGGTTAGGTGGGTTCAGGACCGCGGCCGAGGATAGCGGGTGACAGAAGCGCCGCGGAGATCTTCAGCGCCATGAACGTCAATCGCACCGTTGATTTGAATCTTCAGGTCCGAATAGTCACGGAACGGAGTCAGGTCAACATGCCTATCCCCTTCAAAGCAGGAGAGTCTGAGCATTTTGAGATTCGAGAATCTGCTGGGCAGCAGTGTGAGGTCGCAATCATCTTTGTGATTGAGCGAGAGTTCCCTTACCTGTGGCATGGGGGGAAGATTTTTGAGGAGGGAATAGCCGTTCTTGAAATGCAGCAGAAGCTTTTTCAGGAATGGAAGTTCAGCCACCTCCTCGAATCCCCTAGTTGGACCCATTATGTTGAGATTTGTTATGTTGGCCCATCGGGTGATTCCGTAAAGCGTCAAGGAAGCGCAGGTCCTGGGGCCAAGCCACAGGGTCTTGAGGTCGCTGCGTATGGGGAGAGCGTCCACGTTCCCCGCTGGAAGATCCATGTGGAGATTCAAGTGCTCAAGTCCTGTAAGCCTGCCCAGGCCCTTGAGGCTTACTGAGTTGCAGTCCAGGAGAGATAGGTCGCTGATCATGCAGTCCGTGAGTGGGGAGAGATCTGTGACTGCTGGGCAGTTTAGAAGGGTGAGTCGCCATAGTCCTGGCAATTGCTTAAGGAATTCGAGGTTCTCCAAGCTCGGATTATCCTGAATGCTAAGGTGCTCGAGCCGCTCCGGGTCAAGGGGGGCAATCATGGAGGTATCCCGGAAGTGGCCTTGGTAGATGATCATTGGAGGTGTGTGCCATCCATGTAGCAATGCCCTCTGATCCTCTGAGGTCACGTGCACAAGAGGAAGATTGGGCACAGCTTGCAGAACCTCACGGGCGTAAGTCTCGGGGTCGAAACGGCCCCACGCATTCTGCAACTCCCACGGAACCTGTCCCTCAGTGCAGGTACGGAATCTCTTATGAACTTGCATCGCCGCATCGCCGCCAATAAGGGTCGCGGTGCGGACGACCATCTCCTTTTCATCGTCCTCGATGCTGCTGTCTGGTCCGGGTAGGAGGTCTAGGATGACGGGGCCGACGTCCGCGAGCGACTGGGCCTCCTCAAAGCTGCGTGGGGGCAGTAAGGCAGCTGCGCGAGTCCGAACTTCTTCACGCACCTCGGCATCGAGTTCAGTCGCGTACTCCAGGCAGGCGGTGGCCAGCAGGTGTAAGCGGGTGCGGTGACGGTTCGCGCGGTCCCCTCGGGAGATTAGACGGCGCAGCAACTTGGCGCGCTCTTCCGGCCGGGCATGGCCGACAGCCATGCGTAGCACATCTTCCCATTGGTCATCGTGAGCGTTGCGTACTAATAGCGGTAGATCGCGGGCTTCCAGGGCGGCTTTGGCGCCTAGATAGTCCTGAAAGGTGCGGTGGACGAAGTCGACTGTATCGGCGGCTGGTGTACGCAGCAGGCCGCTGCGCCCCAGCAGGTGGGTTAATACGTGAGTAGCACTGCCTTGGACAGCGATGACGGGCATGGCTGGCAGCGCTTCTTCGATTAGCGCGAGAGCCGTGTCGTGATCCATCTCGGCTTGGCCGTTTCGGATCAGCCAGTAGGCCAATCGCTGCAGCAATTGGATGCTTTGGTGCTCGGTGAGAGAAATTCCCTCTGGGGTTTCGATGTCACGCTCGCGGTCACGGCGGGTCAGTAGCATTGACAGTGCTGCTGCATACAACTCCATCCTGCCCTGTGGTAGATGCCCGCGTCGTTCGCGATGCAGCGCACACACCAGCGCGCACAGCAAGGGAGTTGTGGTCAGACGCGCCAAATCGCGCTGGGAGCGGACTGCGTCTGTGAGCGCCTCCTTCAAACGGGTCAAGTGCACACGTGCTTCCTCGCTGTCACTAACGCCGGCGGCCGTGTGCCAACGTGCAACGAAGACTGCGACGTCCCGCGCACTCATCGGACGCACCGAGAGTTCCGCGAAGTCGTTCTCCGCAAGCCACCCTTCATGAACTGCCGAGGGCCGCGTCGTCACCACGTAGCAAGAGTCGGGATAGGCAGCGAGCAGTTCACGGAGCCAGGACTTTGTAGTGCTTCTTTGGTCCTTAGGCACTTCATCCACGCCATCGATTAGGACCAGAGCTCGGCCGTTCGCAAGCAGGCGGTCGGCCCACCCGTTCGGTTGCGCCGTGTGCAGGGGACACCCGGTGGACGACAGATATTCGGTGGGAGAGGGCAGAGCGCCGCTGCGGCTGCGTACCAATGTGCGCAGCGGCAGCACAATCGGTATGCAGTTGCGTAAATGGGTCAAACTTGCAGGCAGCTTCCGGTCCGCAGTTGCGATCGCGAGCCACTGAAGAAGGGTGGTCTTACCGCTTCCAGCCAGCCCTCGGACCAATACCCGGCGTCGTCCTGCCAGAGCGTGCTCGGCACGCTCAACACGCAGTTCACTACCAGGCGGACCCACTTCCGCGGGGTCGGAACTGCTGACGAAGAAGCTGTCATCGGACGAAGCAAGATCAAGGCTCAGATAAGCAGCGTCCAACGGCCAACTTGCCTGCTCGGGACGCGACAGATCCAATCCGACCACTGACAGTTGCCCGTAGCGCCGCTTTACATACTCGCGATAGCGACCTTCGAAGTCATCATCCGCAGCAATGCTGGCTGCTGTGCCAAGTCCTGTGCCGCGTTCTGTCTCAGCTGATGTTGCCGCAGGCGGTAGGGCGCGCCGGCGAAGCTCGAGCAGTGGCTCGGCTTCAGCACCGAGTGCACGAGCCAAAGCAATCAGCGACGCCTCGCTGGGCAGAGCGCTTCCGTTCATCGCCTTGCTGACGGTGGTGTGTCCTAGGCCCGCCCGCCGTTCCAGCGCTGTCATCGAGATACGACGCTCGGCACGTAAGCGCCGTAACCGCTTCTTCAGCTCTTCCAGCGCTGATCGCTCCATGCTGGCCCTCCCGCCTAACCGCCCGTACCGACACGTTCGTTCTCATGCGGCCGAACGCCACCGTACGCGGAAGTCGCCACCGTGATGCACAGGAACGCATTGGTGACGAAGCGGAGGACATCCATGCCCCTCTCATCTACGTCTTTGCTGGTACTTGCTCTCGCCCTGCTCGGTGCGACAGTGCTAGCTATTCTGGCTGGTCTAAGCACTGCGCTGCTTGTCCGTTTGGATGGTGCGAGCCTCCCTGCCGCACTGCTACGTGCCGGTGCAGCGTTCGGAGCGACCCTCACCTTGCTCGTTGCCCTCCTTGCCTTGATAGTCAACGTGTGCACGTAGGGAACGGACCTCTGCACGTGCTCGTGGGCCCACTTGCAGGGCGCCGGCTGTCACAGGGCGAACCCGGCTCTTGGACGGCCACGGCTCGCGGATGTCTGGGAGCAGCCCCCTGTCCACGGCACCAGGTACCCCACAAGAGCCTGAGGGGCACCTGGTTCAACTGCCGTGGCTTGCTAGCCCGGTGACTCATCGTTGTCCGTGAGAGCCTGCGCGAACGTCTCCGCGACGTCTGCAATCTGGTCCTTGATCACGTGAGCGTAGACGCGCGACGTGATTGAGGAATCCCGATGACCCAGACGTACCGCGACGACGTGAACTGGCACCCCGGTCAGTGGCAGCATCGTGGCGTGTAGGTGCCGGAGGTCATGCAGTCTTGCTGTCGGAAGCGGGGGTGCCGGCTGCGTGCCGTCCTCACGGGAGCCTGGAGGAGCCCGGACTCGTCCAGCAACTGGTTTCCGGAGGTGATGAATGCGGGGTGAGCAGCGACGCTTACCGGAAACCCAGCAATTGAAGCCAGGTAAGGTGACGAACGGCCCCAGTAGTTGGAGACGTGCCACGCGGAGCATCGTGAACAGGGAACGATCGGTCGGCGATGTCGCAGTCACGGTCACGGGCGCCCTCCACGAACTCGGCGTCACCCGGACTCTGTTCGCCAGCGTGACGCCGAAGCGGCAGATCGGTGCCATGACCGAACACATGCGGCTGGCCAGCGACTGTACTCCCCGGGAAAAGCCGCCCCCTGAAAGGCAACAATTGCCGGAGGTTGGGCCTCTCAGCTCGTAGACGCCACTACGGCACGGCCTTGGGGGTGATCGTGGATCCAGGAAAGGCCTCCTAGGTCAAGGTGTTGGCGAGCTCGGGTGACGGCGACGTAGGAGAGGCGGGCTTCGCCGAGGTCGATCGGGCCAGGCAACGGATTTCCGTGCTCGTCCTGTTGGTTCTCGTCGTCCGGTGGTGGAGTGAAATCGTCAGCGATGCGGATCGACGGCCACTCCCGCCCCTTCGCCTTGTGAGCGGTGGAGATGGTGATCTGGGCGCGGTCCTCGTGAGTTAGCTCCTCAACGGCGGTGAGGATGGCATCGGTGCCGTGCTCATCGACGAGGTCCACCAGGGGGGCCAGGTCCCGGCCTGATGGGTCCTTGTCGGCGTAGTCCTGCAGCTCACCCCACGAGCGGAAGAGGATGAGCTCGGGGTGCGTTGTGCGGCGGCCGGATTTCAAATCCCGGGCCGCGACGGCGAGAGCTTGCAAGGCCCCTCCTCCGCCCGCGAGGGCGACGCGTCTGCCGGCCTCGAGATGGTGCAGGACTTCGATCATGGCACCGACGTTGGTGCGGCAGAGCACTGCGGCCGGCGATTCGGTGCTCGCGCTGACTGTGGTCTTGATGTCGGCGGTTCCGGTGAGGCGGATGGGTGCTTCGGCGAGGGCGAGCCATCGGTTGGCTTCGTCCGCCAGACGGGGTCCGAAGCGGAAGGAGCGTGAGAGGTGCAGTTGGGTGCCGTCGAAGCCTGTCATGACATCGCGGGCACCGCGCCAGCCGTAGATGGCCTGTGCTGAGTCTCCGACCATCACCAGTTGGGCGTGGTCGCGTTGGTCGTGGAGAACGTTCTCCAGAACAGGGTTGGTGTCCTGGGCTTCGTCGAGCAGGAGGAAGTCGGCAGGGATCCGGGGCCCGGTCAAGGCCCAGATCTTGAGGTAGTGGTCGTGTTCGAAGCGGACGATGCCTTCGTCGGTCTGCTGGAGGTCTTCCCAGGCCTTGCGGGCGTACGGCAACACCAGTTCAGCCAGCTCTGCTCGTTCTGCCGGCGCTTCGATGCCTCGCAGCGGCGGGACATGGCGAGTTGCCAGTTCGGCGTCGGAGGAGTGGCAGAAGCGAGTGACCGTCTGCAGCATGCTGTGGGAGAGAGCTCGCGTACTGACATCCCGCGTTCCGATGCGGGTGCCCTTGGTGATGCCCAGCTCTTGTCCGATCCGCCAACTTGCTGTTCTGGGCGCGTTCATGCGGGACAAGTACTTGTGGCCCACTGCTGCGAAGGCCATCGCGTGGGCGGTCTTGCACAGTACGTGACGAGGAAAGGTGCGAGCTGCTGCTGTGGCAATGGCTTTGTTGAAGGCGATGTAGCGGCCGTGGCTGGTAACGCTGTCGGCAAGCATCACCAGCGTGGTGGTCTTTCCGGTTCCCGCCCCTGCCTGTAGTGCAAGGTGTTGGCCGTTACGGAAGGCGTCTACAGCAGCAGACTGTTCGTCAGTGGGATCCAACATGCGGAGAGCTTCCAATCGAGACGGCAACAGGGTCGTACGTGGACCGACCGCTCGCCCCCGGAGACGGCGCGCAGGTATGGCCATTGCAGCGCGGCACCGCTCATCCTGGCTTGGCAGGAAGGGCGGTCGTGCATGGCGCGAAGGTGGCAGCCGCCACGCCCTCATAGTCGCGACTCTGCCGCTGTGTCCCTCTTATGCAGCACGGGAACCGCTCACCCGTTCCCTCAACCGAGCACATGTTCCCGCTCAGTCATCCCTTCAGGCAGAACTCTCCGCCTGGTCGCCACGGGAGACCGGGTCGACTCAGGCCGCTATTGCGCTGGCGGTACCGGGGGTTGGTGGTTGTCGCACAGGTGGGACAGAAGACCACCCACTGAAGCCCCCAAAGCGTGGGCCAGTGCGTGCCAGGTTCGCAGAGTCCCGACGGTGCGCCCCTGCTCGATCTCGATGACCGTGCGCCTGGCCAGGCCACTGCGCTCGGCAAGCTCGTCGTAGGTCCAGCCGCGCTCCGCCCGCAAACGCGAGAGCTCCAAGCGCATCGCTTCGAGGTCCGGCTCGGGCGGGAAGATCGTCACTCAGTAATCGGACGGTGCAGACCCCTGCCCTGTCAGTGCAGACATCTGCCCTATCTGACGGGGCTTCAACACGCCTCTGCGGAGGGCAGAGGTCTGCACTACAGTGCCGCCGCCTGCGGCTTTCGCAGCAAGCCCTGTCCGACGAAGGGAAGGTGACCGGTGACGGTCGCAGCGCCAGCCTCGGTGACGCCCCCACCCCGCGTGTGGACCGTCGAGGTTCTTCCGCACCATGGTTCAACCACACTGAAATGCACGAGCTGCGGCCCGCTCAGCCGTGCCACCGGGGTAGCGGGGGTGCGCCAGGAGTCACTGAGACACCTGGCGGAACACGCACGCGGCAGCTGGCTGCCTCCCCACCTCCGCACCTGTCGATGCAGGGAGGGTGGCTGCCGATGGCACACCCGCCATCGCGGTTGCGGAGGGGACATCGTGCTCGCCTTGAGCCAGGGCGCTCGGTTCTGGCGCCTTGCAGACGCCTGCCGCGAGTGTGCCAGGGCTACGACAGCCACAGCTCGCGTAGAAGAGCCGGGTACCAGCCAGCACTCGCCGCCGTCCGTTACGCCGGCGCGGATCCTGCCCTGGGACGCTGACGAGTTGGGTACGTGGTGGTCGACACCTGAAGGCGACCAGCCCACGGAGCCGGGATGAACAATGGCTGGGCAGTCGGCCCGATGCCACGCATCGCTGAAGGAAGACCGGTTGGAATTCCCACAGGCTCGATTGATCATTCCAGCCTTCCGGCTGGGTACGCATCGGCAATTGGATGACCTGACCGCAATGTTGATCTGGCGCCGGACGACGTTGAGGGGGCGATCAGCTGACTCAATTTCAACTTTGACTTGTTCACTGTCTATTGGCAGCAACACTTGGTCTCTATCGTCATATCCATGGCCAAAGGGGTCTTCCACACTGGATACGAGATTGAGATCAACCTGACGCGTCAGGATCTGGGTCACCCCGATCGACCCGACTTATTGCTAGAGATCACTCAGCCTGTCGATCAGCGCCCCAGGGACTTGCTGCAGTGTTTGAAGGACCGGGAGGGTCAGGGACGGTGCCAGTGCGCCCTCGCCGACAAGACACCTTGGATGTTCATTCGTCGGCAACGCGTCGGCGGGAAGGTCGTTTGGACCGCGGCTCATCTTCCAATCACGCACACCGCGACGCCGGTGGAGTCGGAGAAACACAAGGCGATGAAGGAACGCATCGCTCGCATTGCCTCCGTGCATGGCCTTGACGTCCAGACTGAAGCCCGCTCAGCAGATGGACGAGTCGTCACCGACGTGTTGGTGACCGGCGCCGGAGCGAGTGTGGGGTGGGAAGCACAGTATTCTCCCATCAGCGCCGGCACTGTCTGGCGGCGCTCCGCCCGGGCGAGAGAGAACCAGATCCGGCCGCTCTGGGTGACGGCAGACGACTCGTCCGCGGTGATTGACCGTGCTCCCTGGGCGCGGGTGGACAACGTTCCGTGGCAGCGCATCGCCTCGCCCTTGGCCATGATCATCCGCGGTGGGGTGCGGCATCTGCAGATATGGAAGTGCACGCCGGCGAGCGAGCGCCCCTGCCCACGAACTGGTCAAGCCTGCGGCAAGTGGCACTACGGCTGGTTTGTGCCAGCCCTCTGCCTGCCGCAGGAACGCGCCACGTCACTCGATGAGCTCATCGTGACCAGCGCCGACGGGGAACACGCAGCCCTGCGGGTACGTGACTCCGAAGACCCCAAGCGCATCTCCCATCTCTGGGCGCTCAAGAGTGATGCACACCGCTGGTACGAGCTCCATGGAAAGGCGAATACCGTCTCCGAGGCTGACCTCGACGACGAAGAACAGGTCACCTATACAGACGAGGAGCTCGATACCAGCTGTCGATATGGAGAGAGGGGCTTCTACACCAGCTCCCCACGTCCCCGACGAGGCACGAGCGCGGTCACCGGCTTATACACCTTGGACGCGGCACCCGATCGTCTACGTTTGCCCAGCCGTCCCGTCCAGCTGCGTCTCAGCGAACAACAGCGACGCACCATTGCGGCTGAACTTCGCTGCCCACCCTGGGAGGTTGGGCCATGCAGCCTGTGCGCGCAGCCGATTCACCGATACGGACCCAATAGCCCGCTCGTCTGCAATGCCTGCCGCACCTCGGCGTCCGCTTCCTGAGGAGGTCCTCCCTGAGCAGGCAGCGGCACCTACGCGCGCCGCCCAAGGCGGAGACTAATCGAGGCCGTGCACCATGCGGGCAGTGTCGTGGACTTCCAGCGCTCGTCGCCGGAGACCGACGGCGTAGTCAATTGCCTTCTGGCTGCCCCCTGTGAGGATCGCCGTGGACATTCCGAGCAGTTCAGCGCTGCTCAGACACGCGGCATCAAGAGTGAGTGCCAGCATCTCGGGTGAGATGTCACCGATGTGCGGCTGGCCGCTGCGCTGGCGGACCATGTGCAAGTACCCGATCGGCGTGCTGTGAGTGACCTGACTGAGCAGGGAGTACGCCACCACCAGCCAGCCAGGTTCCGGGTAGGGCGCACCCATGAGTCGCAGCATTGCCTCGATCCGCGGGAGCGGTTCGCGCCCCTTCGTGATCTCCTGTGGCCCCTGGATGACGTTCTCCGGCAGTTGCAGCAGCCGTGCAGCCACGGCCTGAGGCACTCCGTTGCTGACAAGCGCACCAAGGGTCTTTTTCTCCCGGGCGCGCCACTGGTCGAAGTATCGAGTACTGCGGGCGGTGAGCTCTTCATCGGAGGGTGGGCCATCGGCGGGATGGTGGGAGAGCCAGGTGAAGCGCGCTGCCTCTTCAAGGAGCATGCGCGCGGCGAAGGTCGCGGTGACTGCAGATGGGCCGTCATAGGTGGCCATCACGGTTTCAAAGGTGGAATACGTGCCGAGGTAGGCGAGGACATTCACCAGCTTGGGCTTGGTCTGGCTGTGGGGGTTGATGAACCAACTGTTGCGGTAACGGCTGTAGGCCTCGGTAGCCGCAATGACATCTTCTGCGGAGTTGATGTCAGGCAGCAGAGCCTCATGAGACAACAGTGCTTGTGGGCGCAGCCTTGCCTCTCTGGGCTGGACCTTGGTCCTACTCGTGCGGGGTGGCGTGGTGCGGGTGCTCCGCAAACCGTGGATGACGGTCGCGGCAGAGGCCACGTCGGTCGTCAGTCGCAGTGTGTCGGTGAGGAAGGCTTGCTGTTCGACCTCTTCCGGCCAGGAAGCCGGAGCAGCGATGCACACACCGAGCAGGGTGACGGTGACGCCGACGGCGGCAACGTGCAGGAAGAGTGCCTCGTGGTCAGGGCGCAAGTCAGCACCGGCTACCCCGTCACGGGTAAGACTGCTTTGCAGGCCAAGGAGGTTTCCGTGCCCGGCGTGCTCAAGGACCATCACCGCGCCCCGCAGTCCTGACAGGGTCAGCATGCTGCGCGCCGAGGCCAGCAGCTGTCCAGGAGATGTGCCGCTAGTCGTAGGTGGGCCTGCATGGGGCAGCTCGGGCTGGGCCAGGAACTGGTCGAGCAGGTCCGCCGCAGTGGGAACTGAGGGGGCACTCAGCCACGGCAGGGAAGCACCTGTCATGTCGCTGATCGCGTAGAAGGGGGCGAACCAGCGGGCCAAGATCGGGCAGGACGCGTCGCTATCTTCAAGACAGCTGAGTATCCGGTTGCGCTCGTCCAGCATGCTGCCCAGCAGCGAAGGCCGCCGCTCATCGGCTGCTTGGGCGATCCATTGCCAACGCAGACCGTCTTCTAACAGGCTGCGAGCCAGGGCGCCGACCACCGTGCCACCGAATCCTGCGCCGATCAGCGACTCGGCACAGGCATAGCGCTGCCGGGCCAGAGGAAAGGCCACCTCGGCCAGGAACTGGTCTGCCGGGCCGGCATGATGGAAGACCACAGGGAGTTCGTCGAGGTGCAAGCGCAACGCTCGTGTGGCAGCCCGGAGTTGCAGCGTTGGCTCGTCTGAGATCCGGCCGTCAGGGCGCGTCTCGTCGCCCGTAGTGCTGTAGGCCATGCGCTCCTCCATCACGTGGGACCCGCTGCTTCTCCCGGTGGACGCCGGTAGATGCAGTACTGGCTACTCAGTCATCCCAGGACAGTCGCACTGAACATCGAAGTTGGGTGGCGTAAGGCGACGTAATCACTACGGGACACGGCCCTCGTGCGCGATCGGTCGCAGAGGAGTGCACCGCGGCTGGATCCACCTATCTGGGTCGAAACAGATGATACTGGGCGTCTGCGCCTTGCTGCATGGGCGCGCATCAGCCCCCGCATCCGCGTGATTTTCGCTGGCAACTGGGCCGAAACGTAGTCGAGTTTTCGACTTCCGACGGCCGGGGCTCATGCCGCTCCGAGAGTTGCAGTGGGGAGCGTGTGACCACAAAGTGCCTGCTGAGGCCGCCGGGAACGGGAGATGACGATGGCACGATTCCATGGAGCCTGACCGTGGTTGATCCACAGCCCCTCGGCGCCTTTGGCTGACCCCAGACAGCCAACTGGCATGCGTAGTTGGCCGTTTGGGTGACTGGCATAGCTGGCGTTCTCTACGATGACTGGCGTCGCGTTGTCATGCCGACAGGGGTGCGGGAGGGTCTGGATGGTTTCCGGGCGCGTGGATGAGGCGGAAGCGGCGGAAGGTTTGCACACTGCGGTTCGCTTTTACACGAGAAAGGCAGAGCGGCTGCGCAAGCGTCAAGCTGAACTGCAGGCCCAACTGGAGGAACTGCAGGCAGAGCTGACGAAAGCCTCCACTGCACGAGATCAACTTGATGAGGCGCTACGCGAGATCGTCGGCAAGCCCACCTCTCTGTCGTCCACAGTGCGTGAGCAAGAAGCACCGGCTCCGGCCGCCGAAACAGCAGCCACCGAGACCCGCACCACGGCGCAGACCAAACGTGCAGCACCCTCCCGGCACCCGGGGCCTCGACAGCCAGCGGCCGTGAAGCCGGAAGACAAGCCGGTCGAACTGTGGCGTGAAGTACTGCAGGTTCTTGCAACCTCTGGGCGGCCGATGCGAGCGAAGGAGATCGCAGCAGCGCTGGGCCGTCCGACGAAGGGTAAGGCGGGGACGTCGGCGGTGGAGACGGTCCGTGCGACGTGCAAGCGGCAGGTCAAGCACGGCCGGGCAGTAGAAGAGCCAGCGGGAGTGTTCGAGATCGCTCGTGGCGATGAGGCCGTACTGAAAGGGGTCGCCTAGCGGAACGCCGAACAATGAACTCCGCCTCCCCGCAAATGCGGAGAGGCGGAGGCGGCGCCGATGAGTTGCACCTCAAGGCGCCTCACGCGGACCCATAGCTAACGGCTCGCGTACCCCCGAGGTTAGAGCAACACTGCTCGTCTCGGGGGTGCGTGGCCTGATTCGTCGTCCCTTCTGGTCCTCAGTCGGGACGGAAAGGCCTGTTTTGTCCTCGGAACATCTCGCCACTGGGCGGGTACAGCGGAGTACCCAGGGAATCTTCCAAGCGAACGAGTGTCGCGACGTCAGGCCAGCAGTTTCCGACGATCAAGTCGGCGATCGCTTGCCGATTGACACCGGAGCGCTCGGCGCAGCGACGAAGGCTCAGCCCCCGCTCTTCGATGACCCCACTGAGACTGCGGGCGATGTGTTGGATCACTGCCGCTGCGGGATCGGCAACATCAGCCCGCGGCCAGGCTTCAGGATTGCCGGCAAGGTCACGCGGCGGCCTTCTGCGGGCGAAACCTCCCACCACGTTGATGCACTCCTTTCCGTGAAGATCGGCTTCGACCACTTCACCGGCTGCTTGTCCAGCCAGTTCAGTTGGTCTGTGACGTTGAGCCCTGAGGTGTCCCGGCGAATCCGCGAGTACAGTCCCGATCTGCCCGGGCGCCAATGGCGGCCGGTCGCAGAACACGTCAGAGCGACAGTGGCTGCGGCTATCCCCGCAACGCCCTACCAGGCGGAGCACCTGATGCATGTGGTCGGTCGGTTGGCCGTGTGGGCGGACGGACGCGGCCTGCCCCGAGAGCCCGGCGTGTGGATGCGCTCCGAGACCATCGATGCGTTCGTGCTGGTGGGTTGCGCGGGAATGGACGGTTCCACGGTGCAGACGTACCGGTCCTGGCTTCGGCGCGTGCGCGAGGCACTCGTCTGGGTACAGCGCGGCGAGGCTCCGCCGGCCCGATTCTCCTCGCCTCGGCAACCGCAACCGCCCTACGACGAGGAACAGATCGCGGGCCTCAGGTTCTGGGCCGCGCAGCTGCCCGGCCAAGCATGCTGGGACGGGCTCGCTCTCATGGCTCTCGGTGCCGGCTGCGGGCTCGCTCCAGGTGAGATCGCCCGGGTACGCGGTAACGACATCCGCGTCACCGATCTCGGCCACGCGGTGATGGACAAGCGCATGCTGGGGCGGGTCGTTGCCTGTCGTGCGAGGTGGGAGACGGTCCTGGCAGAGGTGGCCGAGCGGGTAGAAGGGGACTACGTGTTCCGTCCCGGTCGCAAGGTGGATGCCGCGAAGAACCTGATCTCTTCGTGGCCTCGGCGGCACACACCCCCGAACGGCCTCCCGCCCTTGTCCGCGCGCCGGCTTCGCTCGACCTGGATCGTGAACCTGCTCGCGGAAGGTGTCAGTCCGACCGTTGTTGCCGACGCCGCCGGCATGACATCTCCTGCTGCCCTCAGCCCCTACCACCACTGGGTGCCGCCGCTAGCGAAAGGGGAAGTCTTCCGACTGCTGCGCGGACGTCGGTGAGGGCGCGGCCACCGCAGGACCAGGCTGCCGCACGTGCCCTGCGGCCTCGGCTTCGTCCGGGAAAAGTGACAGAAATTCCCGACTCCAAGGTCGGTCAGCTGCTGACGTTGCTGGACCGTTCCGGCGTGCCCGATCAGCTGGAGTCGCTGTTGCAGGGCCGTCCTGGGCCAGCGGGAATTCGACCGCGCACGGTCTTGGCCGGGCTGCTCTTGGCTGCGTACTACACGGGGCGTGCGACCGTGGCGGCAGCGTGGCGCATCCTTCACTTCAGTCTCCAGCGGCGGGCACGCGGGTGGCTCGGGATTCCGCACCAGTCCCCAGGAACCGCTCACGAGTGCATCGCATCCAGTCGACGCCTCTACCGGGCGCTGGATCGCATCACGACGGTGCTGGATCCGGCACGGCACGATCGACGTCGCCGACTGCCCAAGGAGATCGCCAGCGAATACGCGAAGGTCTGGAACTCGCCTGCGGGACGTCAGGCTGCGGCCTTGCTGCAGAGACTGGCGAACCAGCTCGTGCTTGCACCCGTCCGTCTCGCTCAAGCCCGCGGCCACCTTCGGGGGTGGCAGGGTGATGTCGGCGTAGACGCGACGCCTATCCCGGTTCTGGCCCATCCGGACAGCGGACGTAGCCACACCGCCTCTGTGGAGATCACCGCTGGCTGGCACTACAGCGCAGGATCGAGCGACGGCATCTTCGGATACAGCGCCACGCTGGTGGTAGCCGCGCACACGAAGCGCCCGGAGCAAGGCAAGAAGGCACTGCCGTACCCACAGCTGTGCCTCGGCCTCGCGCTGGACACCCCCACTGTCCGAACTGGCCAGAATGCGATCGCGGCGTTGACCCAGCTCGGCGACCTCGGCCTTCCGACAGGGACGTGCGCCGCAGATCGTGCCTATACGGGCTGTTCGCCTGGGAACTTTCAGGTCCCCGCCCGCCAACTCGGATACCGACTCGCCCTCGACTACAAGGCCAACGAACGTGGGGTTCAGGGAAGTTGGGAAGGAGCCCTGCTGGTCGACGGCTGCCTCGCTTGTCCTCACATGCCTACCGCGCTCGCGCAGGTCACAAGGGGCGCCAAAGATGGCACGGTCCGCAACCCGCCTCAAGAAATGAAAGCCGCGCTCGAAGAACGTGCGCCCTTCTACTTCAAGACCAAAGAGAGCCCTGACGCCCGCGGCACCATCCGATTGCAATGCCCGGCGCGCGGCCCCTCCCCCACTGTCAATTGCCTCCGCCATGACCGGCTCCGGCCAGACCGGACTGGCCCACCCACCACAGTGATCAACTTGCACGACGCCCGAGCCCGAGCGCGCCACCCAGCCGCTCTGCCTACAGTTCAACTGCCGGCATCCGAGTGGCACGAAGAAGCTGACAGGGAGCATCTCCCCCCGGCCTGTGTCCAATCCTCGATCAGCGTCCCCGCAGATGCCGCCGGTGACTGGCGCACTGCGAAGTACCGACAGGACAGCCAGTACCTGAGCGATACGTGGAAGCGCACCTACCAGCCGATCCGCTCTCACAACGAAGGCATCAACGGGCGTCTGAAAAGTGAAGAGTTGGATATCGGCAACCCAAAGCACCGCCCGGCACCTGGGCAGGTTGCGCAAACCCTGCTCACAGCCATCATGATCACTGTCGGCAACCTCGACATCCTGGATACCTGGCTCGAGGTGCGCACAGGATCCAACCTGGTCGACCTGGACTACGAGTCCATCCCGGCTCCCGTATCGACCCAGACCGAAGCCCCCGAGACGGCTATTAGACCTCCACCCCAGGGCGGCTGACCCACCGGCGGAACAACCCCACATCCAAGGCAGCTGGCCCCAAGCCCAGGGGCCAACTGGCATGCCCTGATAGGGGCGAACCCGCGCACCAGGGCACTTCCAGCACCGCACGCCCCACCCCACCACCCCGAACACGCATCGAACGGACCTCAAAAACGCAAGAATCCCGTCCGATCTCCATGATCGAACGGGATCTCGTCAACCGTCCTCGAGCTGACTCAAGAACGGCCCCGCGGTGGACCTGAGGGGATTTGAACCCCTGACCCTCTCGTTGCGAACGAGATGCGCTACCGGACTGCGCCACAGGCCCTTGCGACGGGTGAAACCTTAGCATCCTCGCCGCACCGGGCGTTAATCGGTTCCGGCCCTGGTCACCGCCCCTCCCGGCGCTGCCGAAGGGCCGAGCGCCCCGGTGACCGGCCCGGCGGCGGCGCCGGAGCCCGGTCACCGGGGGTCACTCGTTGGCGGCGCGCGGGCGGTCCTCTTCCTCGCACTGGTCGAAGAGCGGCGTCTGCCGCCGGCCCCGTCCACGCCGCGAACCGCTGCCGTGCTCCTCGTCCTGCTCCTGGCCGGAGCCGGAGGCGCCGGCCGAGGGCTCACCGGCGGCGCTGGAGCGCGCGGAGCTCCATGTGCCGGGGGCCTCCAGGTCCACGCCGCGTGTGCTGCGCGGGGCGACCGGCGCGCTGACATATGTCGGAAGCGGCACCGGCACCGGCTCCCAGCCCTCGGTGGGCTCGCGGCCGCTGTCGCGCTGCTGGTCGACCCACTCCGCGTGGTCCGTCTGCTCGACGAGTGCGCGCCGGCCGACCGCGGCGGGCTCTTCCGCGTGCGCCGTCGCGCCGGGCTCGGCCGCCGGAGCCTGCCCGGAGGGGCGGGGGTGGGCTTGGGTGTGCGCGGCCGTCGGGGCGCCCGCGTCGTCCCCGGGCTGCTGTGCCCGCCCGTCCTGCCCCGCGGCCTCCGCGCGGCGCTTGTCCATGACGGCGGCGAAGCGGCGGCGTTCCTGGACGCGCAGATGAACGATGTAGGCGCTCAGCAGCAGCCCGGGCACGCCCGGTGCCCACAGGAAGGCGAGCCCGCCGACGGCGGCGACGATCGTGCCTGCGGTGAAGGCGAGGAAGAGAACCATCGTGGTGCGGCGACGCCGGGCGAGCACCTTGGCGCGCTTGTTCTTCTGCCTGGCCTTGTCACGCTCAACCTTGTCGCGTTCCGTCTTCCCGCGTTCGGCGCCGTCCCGCTCCGGGGTGCTGCCGGTGTTCTCGTTCCGGCTGCCGGAGTTGGCACCGTCCGGGGAGCCGGAGGCTGCGAACGCTTCGGTGGGAACGCCCGTACCGCCTTCGCCCACCATGGTCTTGGGGTCGGCGTAGGCACGTACGTCGACCGATTCGTCGACGTCCGCCGCATCGTCCACGCCGTGCGCGTTTCCGGGGGTGCCGTTGTCGGGGGCCGGGAGATCTCCGTGTTCCCCGTCGACTTCACCGTCGCGGCGCTCGTTCTCCTTCGCGTAGCGCCTTTCCATCGCCGCCTTGCCGGACAGCAGACGGATGGCGGTGCTGAAGCGTTCCGTCGGGCGGGATTCGTTCAGCTCGTCCTGCCTGCGGAGCCACATCGGCACCAAGTAGGCAGCCCAGGCCCCGACGATGACTGCGTAGATGAGGCCACTGCTGTTCACCCTCACACGGTAGAGGGGTTGAGCCGCACCCATCTGCCAAATGCGGCGGTGTGTCGCATGATCCGGCTGATCTCTCCATGTTTTTCACCGGCGTTGGGCACGGAACTTCGCGTGTTCAATTCCTGTGCGCGCGCCGGTTGTTCAGTCGGACGCCCTTAATATCGAACGTCTTTTTCATTTTCTGGACGTGCCCGGAGCTGTCCGGTGCCAGCGTGCGAGGAGGCCCTCCGGCACTTCTTCGACAGTCAGGGCGAATACGAGATGGTCGCGCCAGGCACCGTCGATATGCAGATAACGCGGCCTCAACCCCTCCTCGCGGAAGCCGAGTTTCTCCACCACGCGCCGGCTCGCCGTGTTCTCCGGACGGATGCAGATCTCGACGCGGTGCAGTCCGACCGTGCGGAAACAGTGGTCCGTCGCCAGCGCGACGGCCGTCGGCATCACCCCGCGGCCGGCGACCGCGCGGTCGACCCAGTAGCCGATATGGCCGGAGCACATCGACCCCCAGGTGATGCCCGCGACCGTCAACTGGCCCGCGAGACGCCCCTGATGCTCCACGACGAACGGCAGCATCCGGCCCGCCTGCGCCTCGGCGCGCAGGTGACGGACCATCTGCCGGTACGAGGGGCGGCTCGGCGGTGTGAGCCCTGACGGTGCGGGCGGAATGGTGGCTTCCCAGGGCCGCAGCCATTCACGGTTGCGCTGGTTCACCTCGCGCCAGGCACGCTGATCGCGCAGCTTTATGGGACGGAGGGTGGTCTTACCGTCCGTCAGCACGATCGGCCAGGAAGCGTTCAGTTGAGGTCCCCTCTGGAATGGTCACCGCCGTGGATCTGCTCGACGGCGTGCGTCAACAACCGTTCCAGCACCACGAGTCCGTCGCGTACTCCGCCCGACGAACCCGGAAGGTTGACGATCAGAGTGCTGTTCGCGACGCCCGCGACGCCGCGGGACAGGACCGCCGTCGGGACCTTCTCCGCGCCCCGGGCGCGGATCGCCTCCGCGATGCCCGGGATCTCGTAGTCGAGGACGCGGCGCGTCATCTCGGGGGTGCAGTCGGTGGGCGAGACGCCGGTGCCGCCGGTGGTGACGACGACGTCGTAGCGGGCCTTGACCGCGGCGTCGAGGACTTCCGCGACGGGTTCGCCGTCGTGCACGACGCTGGGCCCGTCCACTTCGAAGCCCATGGCCGACAGGGCTTCGACGATCAACGGGCCGCCGGTGTCCTCGTAGACGCCTTCGGCTGCGCGGTTCGACGCCGTGACCGCAAGGGCTCGGTAGGGATGCAGGGCTGGACTCATACGCCGGACTCCTCTTCGCTGGACTCGCCGGACCGGCCGTTGCCCCCTTGCCGGACGCGTGACGAACTCGCCTCGTCGCGCGTCCAGTTGCCGGAGCGGCCGCCGCTTTTCTCCTCGACGCGAATGTCGGATATGACCGCCGCCTTGTCCACGGCTTTCACCATGTCGACCACGGTCAGGGCCGCGACCGTCACGGCCGTCAGCGCCTCCATCTCCACGCCCGTGCGGTCCGTCGTCCTCACCTGCGCGGTGATCTCGACGGCCTCGTCGGTGACCGACAGATCCACCTTCACGCCGGAGACCGCGAGCGGATGGCACAGCGGGATGAGGTCGGGCGTCCGCTTGGCGCCCATGATGCCCGCGATACGGGCCGTGGCCAGGGCGTCTCCCTTCGGCAGCCCCTGACCTTCCTCGCCGCGCAGCAGCTCCACCACGCGGGGAGAGACCAGCACACGTCCCGTCGCGCGGGCCGTGCGCGCGGTGACGTCCTTCGCGGAGACGTCGACCATGCGTGCCGCCCCGCCCTCGTCGATGTGGGTGAGGTGCTGCTGTTCTGCGCTGCTCATCGTGCTCCCGGAACCGTCCCTGTGTCCGGATACGGTACCGGGCCTGCGGCGGGGTGGCTCCGCCTCGTCCCTACTGGTCGAGCGGGACGACGGTCACTTCCTCCCCCGGGGTGACGCGTGTCGTCTTCTCCGGGACGTCGATCAAGGAATTCGCCTGGGCCAGAGCACCGATCAGATGGGAACCCGCGCCGCCGACGGGACGGACCGTCCCCACCGCCTCCCCCGCCTGCGGCGGAAGGTAGCCACCGCGCAGGAACTGGCGCTTGCCGTCGG
Source organism: Streptomyces sp. WMMB 322 (assembly GCF_900090145.1). GTDB lineage: Bacteria > Actinomycetota > Actinomycetes > Streptomycetales > Streptomycetaceae > Streptomyces. The sequence goes on along the minus strand of NZ_FMHI01000001.1, from coordinate 550,487 downwards.
GCGACGTCAGCGCCTCCTCGGACTCCAGCCGGGCCCTGGCCGTCTCGCGCCGCACGGACGCGCGGCCCATCAACGCCCGCACGGCGGGCCGGACGAAGAGCTCGAAGGAGACGTACGAACTCACCGGGTTGCCCGGAAGGGCGAGGACAGGGGTGCGGTCCGGGCCGATCAGGCCGAAGCCCTGCGGCTTGCCGGGCTGCATCGCGAGCCGGCGGAACTCGACGTCGCCGCTGCCGCCGTCGATCCTCGAGAGCACCTCCTTGACCACGTCGTACGCGCCGACGCTGACGCCGCCGCTGGTGACGACGAGGTCCGCGCGGATCAGCTGGTCCTCGATCGTGGCGCGCAGGGTGTCCGCGTCGTCGGCGACGGCGCCCACCCGGTAGGCGATCGCGCCGGCGTCGCGGGCGGCGGCGGTCAGCACGAAACTGTTGGAGTCGTAGATCTGGCCCGAGCCCAACTGCTCGCCGGGCTGGACGAGTTCACTGCCCGTGGACACCACGACCACCCGCGGCCGCGGGCGCACCGTGACCGTGCCCCGGCCGATCGCCGCGAGCAGGCCCACCTGCGGCGGGCCCAGAAGCGTGCCCGCGCTGAGAGCCACCGCCCCGGCCCGCACGTCGCTGCCGCGCGGACGCACGTGCTGCCCGTCCTCGACGGGACGGTGGACGCGGACCTCGCCGGCCGCTCCACGCGGGTCGAGGCTGCGCGCGCTCATCGCCTCCACGGGGCCGCCGCCCAGGCCTCCGTCCGTCCACTCCACGGGGACGACCGCGCCGGCTCCCGGGGGAAGCGCCGCGCCCGTCATGATGCGGGCCGCCTGGCCGCGCTCGACCACCGGCAGATCTCCCTCGCCGGCCGCCACATCCCCTATGACGGTGAGCACCGCGGGGAACTCCTCCGTGGCGCCCCGGACGTCGGCCGTGCGCACCGCGTATCCGTCCATCGAGCTGTTGTCGAAGGGGGGCAGGGAGACGGGCACCGTGACGTCCTCGACGAGCACGCACCCCTGCGCGTCGAGCAGTTGCAGCTCGATGGGCTCAAGGGGGCGGACGCTGCTGAGGATGTCGTCCAGGTGCTCCTCGACCGACCAGGTCTCGCTCAAGCCTCACATCTCCTCGGTGACGAAGCCGCGCAGCCAGTCCCGGAAGTCCGGGCCCAGGTCCTCACGTTCGCATGCCAGTCTGACAATGGCCCGCAGATAGTCGCCGCGGTCACCGGTGTCGTAGCGGCGGCCGCGGAAGACGACACCGTGCACCGGGCCCCCGAGGGCGGGCTCCGCGGCGAGGGTCTGCAGAGCGTCGGTGATCTGGATCTCGCCGCCGCGGCCGGGGTCGGTCTTGCGCAGCACGTCGAAGACGGCCGGGTCGAGGACGTAGCGTCCGAGGATCGCGAGGTTCGACGGGGCCTCGTCGGCCGGGGGCTTCTCCACCAGGTCCGAGACCTTGACGACGTCCGGCTCCCCGGTGGGTGCCGCGGCCGCGCAGCCGTAGAGGTGGATGCTCTCCGGGGGGACCTCCATGAGCGCGATGACGCTGCCGCCGTGCTCCTCGCGCACCTCGATCATGCGCGTCAGCAGCGGGTCCCGCGGGTCGATGAGGTCGTCGCCCAGGAGCACCGCGAAGGGCTGGTCGCCCACGTGCGGCGCGGCGCAGAGGATGGCGTGGCCCAGGCCTTTGGGGTCGCCCTGGCGCACGTAATGCATGGTGGCGAGGTCGCTCGACTCCTCGACCCTGCTCAGCTTGGCCTCGTCGCCCTTGTCGCGCAGGACCTGCTCGAGCTCGTAGTTGCGGTCGAAGTGGTCCTCGAGAGGGCGCTTGTTGCGGCCCGTGACCATCAGAACGTCCGGCAGCCCGGCAGCGACCGCTTCCTCGACCACATACTGGATCGCCGGCTTGTCGACGACCGGAAGCATCTCCTTCGGAGTTGCCTTGGTGGCGGGCAGGAAACGGGTGCCCAGACCCGCTGCCGGGATGACAGCCTTGCTGATCCGTGCTCGGGAAGTAGTCATGTCCCGCACGATAACCGGTGGCTTTGTGCAGATGACAACGCTTCGCGCGGATATGTAGCGCTACGAGCAACAACGCACGAGACGGAAGGGATCCGAGGCGCCAGTGGGCGAAATCGACGCTAGTAAGCACGCGTTGCGGGAGAGCATCCTCGCGGTGAGGGCCCGGTTGACGGCGCGGGACGCGGAGGCGACGGCCGGCGTCCTCGCCGAACGCGCGCTGGAACTCCCCGAACTGGCCGAGGCACGCACTGTCGCGGCCTATGTCTCCATAGGCCGGGAGCCCGGCACCGGGCCGCTGCTGGAGGCGCTGCGCACGCGGGGAGTTCGGGTGCTGCTTCCGGTGCTGCTGCCGGACAACGACCTGGACTGGGGCGTGTACGAGGGTGCAGGCCGGCTTGTGAAGGCCCGGCGGGGACTGCTGGAACCGGAAGGACCGCGCCTCGGGCCCGACGCGGTCACGGAGGCGGACGCGGTGCTGCTTCCCGGCCTGGCCGTCGACGGGCAGGGCCTCCGCCTGGGCCGCGGCGGCGGCTCGTACGACCGGGTGCTGGCGAGAATCGGGGCCGCCGGTGCCCGGCCGGCGCTGGCGGTGCTGCTGTACGACGCCGAACTCGTCGGCGCCGTACCGGCGGAGCCGCACGACCTGCCCGTGGCGGCGGCGGTGACGCCTTCGGCCGTCCACCGCTTCAAGGCCCCGCCGCCGCACCACGCCTGAGCGCTGCCGGGCGGGGGCGCCGGGCGGAGGCGGCTGCCGGCCGGGGCGCGGGGCGGAGAGGGCTGCCGACGGCCGCGTCCGGCGCACCGACGCCGTCCCGCCACGTCGCCCTGCCACGCCGTCCCCGCCACGCCGACCCGGCCGTGGACCGGTGCGGACCGGGTCCGTCTACGGCGTCAGTGCCATCTTCTCCTCGGTGCCCTTCTCCACCGCCCGCTGGCTGAACGCCCAGGGCAGCAGTTTCCCTTCGGACCACTTGTCCATCTGGTCCACGTAGTGGGGGTTGTAGGCGTGCCCCGAGGCGCCGGTGAGGTTGATCCAGCGCGACTTGTCGAAGTCGTCGAGGTTGACGACCATCCGCATCGACGGCACCCAGATCACGTCGTAGCCGCCCGCGGCGTTCCAGCCCGTCGCGTTGACCGCGTCCTTGCCGCCGCCGAGGTCCCACGGGCCGCGGTTGAGCAGGAACTGCATGAAGCCCGGACCGTCGGTGCCTATGGTCTGGTTCTTCAGCATCAGGTGGTGCAGACGGCCCCAGCTCCAGGTGTCTATGTCCTTGCCGAGTTTGGACGTCAGCTCCCAGCGGGCGTTCTTCATGGCGTGGGCGAGGAGTTCGTCGCGGTTCTCGTCGCCCCGGCGGCGGTCGGTGCCGGGCGTCTTCCACCACTCGCTGTCCTCGTCCTTGATGAGCTTGCGCACGACCTCGTACCAGCGGTCCCCGCCGTCCGGTTGCGCCGAGGCGGCGTCCCGTACGCCGCACTCGCGCACCAGGCGGGTGTTGCCCTGGAGGTCGTCGACGGGGCCGGACTCGTCGGAGGGGCGCACGTTGAGGCAGTCGCCCTTGACCCTCAGCTCCTTGGGGAGTTTGTTGCCGAAGGCGAGCAGCAGCATGTTGCGCCAGACCGCGTTGAAGTACGCGGCGGGCGCCGAGTCGCGGTCCTGGGTGTAGTCCCAGCCCTCGAGGAGCCGCTGGGCCTCGCGCACATACTTGTCCTCGACGTTGATCTTCAGCAGGTACGGCACGAGCAGCTTCGCGATCTCGCTGCTGTTGTCCATCTGCATGGTCTGCATGTCGCCCATGGAGATCTTGCCGCCGTCGGCGATCTTCGAGCTGATCAGGTCGTTGATGCGCTGGCTGCGTGTGCCGTAGCTCCAGTCCTTGGTCAGCAGGTAGGGGTACTTCTCCTCGTCGACGACGGCCTGGTTGGCGGTGACTATGTATCCACGGGCGGGGTTGTACTCCCAGGGCAGCGCCTTCTGCGGTACGTAGCCCTTCCACCGGTAGCGCGGGTCCCAGCCGGGCGCCGGGTAGCGCCCGTCGCCCGCGCCGCGCACCGGGATGCGCCCCGGTGCCTGGTAGCCGATGTTGCCCTCGGTGTCGGCGTAGATCAGGTTCTGCGAGGGCACCGCGAAGTCGCGTGCCGCGGCGCGGAACTCCTTGAAGTCCGAAGCCTTGTTGAGCTTGAAGACGGCGTCCATGGTCTTCGTGGGGCTCAGTGCGGTCCACCGCAGCGAGATCCCGTAGCCGTCGCCGCGGTCGGGTGCCGCGTTGTCCACGGGGGACGTCTCGCCCACCTTGCGCAGTTCGCTGTCCCGGTCGGAGAGGACGGGACCGTTATTGGTCTCGCGGACCGTTATCTCCCGGTTCGAACCGCCGGCGACCTTGATGGTCTCCTTGCGGGTCTTGTACTCGCGGCGCCTGCCGTCGTACAGGTACCCGCCGTCCTTGAACTTCTCCAGGTACAGGTCGGTCACGTCCGCACCGAGATTCGTCATGCCCCAGGAGATGTCCTGGTTGTGCCCGATGACGACGCCCGGCAGCCCCGCGAAGGTGAACCCGGAGACGTCGTACGGACAGGACTTGGTGACGTTCCTGCAGTGCAGCCCCATCTGGTACCAGATCGACGGCAACTGCGGCGACAGATGCGGGTCGTTGGCCAGGAGCGGCTTGCCCGTCGTCGTGTGCTTCCCGGAGACCACCCAGGAGTTGGAGCCGATTCCGCTGTTGCTGGGGCCGAGCAGTGCGGGAATCTTGTCGAGGCGCGTGGCGAGGGAGCTGAGCTGCGAACCGGCGCTGCGCACGGCCTGCTGGGCGCCGGCGACGTCGTCCGGTGAGAGCGCGGCCCCGCCCTCGGGGTCGAACTCCTTGCTGCCGCGGTCCACCGCACCCTCGGTGATCGGCTTGTTCCGCTCGGCCGGGTAGTCCGGGTACAGCTCGGCGATCTGCTCGCTGGAGAGGCGTCCGGCCATCAGCGCGCGGTCGATCTCGGAGGACATGTTGGCGCGCAGGTCCCAGGCCATCGCCTTGAGCCAGGCCACGGAGTCGACCGGGTCCCACTTCTCCGGTGTGTAGCTGTGCTCCAGGTCGAGGGCGGCGTACTCCAGGGAGGCGGAGGACCCCTTGTGGTCCTTGAGGTAGGCGTTGACGCCCGCGGTGTACGACTTGAGGTTGGCCCTGGTCTCCTTCGACAGCCCCGCGTACTCGCGTTCGGCGACCTTGCGCCAGCCGAGCGTGCGCAGGAAGGCGTCCGTCTTCACCTGGCCCGGGCCGAACATCTCCGACAGCCGCCCGGACGTCATGTGCCGCCGTACGTCCATCTCCCAGAAGCGGTCCTGTGCCTGGACGTATCCCTGCGCCGTGAACAGGTCGCTCGAACTGTCCGCGTACACCTGCGGAATGCCCTGGCGGTCGCGCTGGACGGTCACCGGGTCCTCCAGGCCCTTCAGCTTCAGCGAACCGCTGGTCTGGGGAAAGGAGTCGCGGACGGTGCTGATCGTCCAGAAGGTCCCGCCGCCGACACCGGCCACGAGCAGCAGCACGACGGCGATCACGATCACACGGGCGCGTCGCGAGGTCTTCTTGGCAGGCATCGCTGTCCTTCGAGGGCAGGGTGGACCTTGGGTTGTGAGGCCCGGAGCGGAACCCGCGGAGCCCACACCGGACCAACCATAGGCGGAGCCGGAGCAGGGCTACACAGGGAGTCACCACCCGGCCGTCCGCAAGATTCAAGCGATGGTAAATTGTTAGCCACGCGAACGAACTCGCGAACCCGGACGGGACTTCGCGGTTCGAGCGAGAGAGAGGATCCGCCCCTGAGTGTCGACCGCCTCAATCAACTGCTTCTCCTCAGCACCCTCGTCCTGCTGTTCGCGGTCGCCGCGGTAAGACTCTCATCACGCAGCGGGCTGCCCAGCCTGCTGATCTACCTCGGGATCGGCATCGCACTCGGGCAGGACGGCCTGGGCCTGCAGTTCGAGAACGCCGAACTGACCCGCACACTCGGCTACGCGTCCCTGGTCGTGATCCTCACCGAGGGCGGGCTGAGCACCAAGTGGCGCGAGATCCGCCCCTCGGTTCCGGCCGCCGGCGTCCTCTCGACGGTCGGCGTGGCCGTCAGCGTGCTGGTCACGGCCTCCGCCGCCCACTACCTCATCGGGCTCACCTGGCAGACGGCACTCCTCGTGGGCGCCGTCGTCTCCTCGACCGACGCGGCGGCCGTCTTCTCCGTGCTGCGCAAGGTGCCGCTTCCCAAACGGCTGACGGGCGTGCTGGAGGCGGAGTCCGGCTTCAACGACGCACCCGTCGTCATCCTCGTCGTCTCCTTCTCGTTGCACTACTCGCCCGGCACCTGGTACGTGCTCGTCGGCGAGATCCTGCTGGAGCTGGCGATCGGACTGGTCCTCGGGCTCGTGGTCGGCAAGCTGGGCGCCCTGGGGCTCGGCAGGGTCGCGCTGCCCGCCTCCGGCCTCTACCCGATCGCCGTGATGGCGCTGTGCGTGCTGTCGTACGCGAGCGGCGCGATGCTCCACGGCTCCGGGTTCCTCGCCGTCTACGTCACGGCGCTGATCCTGGGAAACGCGAAACTGCCCCACCGGCCCGCGGTGAGGGGCTTCGCCGACGGGCTGGCGTGGATCGCGCAGATCGGACTCTTCGTACTGCTGGGCCTGTTGGTCACACCGCACGACCTGATCGACGACATCTGGCCGGCCATCGGCGTCGGGCTCGTACTGACGGTCGTGGCACGGCCGTTGTCGGTGATCTGCAGCATGCTCCCCTTCGACCAGCGCTGGCGCGACCAGGCGCTGCTCTCGTGGGCGGGGCTGCGCGGAGCGGTGCCGATCGTCCTCGCGACGATCCCGCTCGTCGCCGACCTCCCCGGCAGCGAACGCATCTTCAACATCGTGTTCATGCTCGTGATCATCTTCACGGCGGTGCAGGGACCGACACTGCCCTGGGTGGCACACAAGCTGAACCTCAGCGACGGCGACGAACCGATGGACATCGACATCGAGTCCGCGCCGCTGGAACGGCTGCGGGGCCACCTGTTGTCGGTGGCCGTCCCCGCGCACTCGAAGATGCACGGCGTCGAGGTGGGCGAGCTGCGCCTGCCGCCGGGCGCCGCGGTCACCCTGGTCGTGCGGGACGGCAAGAGCTTCGTACCGCTGCCGACGACGATGCTTCGCCACGGCGACGAACTGCTCGTCGTGGCGACCGACCCGGTGCGGGACGCGGCGGAGAAGCGGTTGCTGGACGTCGGCCGCGGCGGCAAACTCGCGGGCTGGCTCCGCGGGTCCGCGCAGGACTGAACCGGGGCTGACTCACGGGGCCGGTCCACGGGGCTGATTCACGGGCTTCCGGGTACCGACGAGGCCGTTATCCTGCTGAAGGCAAGAGAATTCACCGTTCCTGCCTGACGCAGGGCTGGCGCGGCCGGACGGCACCGCGCGAGAGGACAGCCTTCGGCGCGCACCGCGCTACCAGGCGGCAGAGAGGTTCGGCCGTGGCAACCCCGGCCACAGCGACCGGCGCCCGCCGGACCGGATACGGCGCACTGCTGCGCACACCCGGCGCGTGGCGCTTCCTCATACCCGGCTTCCTGGCGCGGCAGCCCATCGCGATGCTCGGCGTCGGCACTGTGCTGCTCGTCGAGCACACCACCGGCTCCTACGGTGCGGCAGGCATCGTCATCGCCGTCTCAGGGGTCTCGATGGCGCTGCTCGCGCCGCAGGGGGGCAAGCTCACCGACCGGTTCGGGCAGGGTGCCGTACTCGTGCCGCTCGTACTGCTGCACGCGTTGTCGGTCTCGGCGCTGATCGTGCTGGCGTTGCGCGATGCGCCGGTGTGGACGCTCTTCGCCGCCGCGGTACCGGCGGGTGCCACCATTCCGCAGATCAGCCCGATGGTGCGGGCACGCTGGTCGGCGTCCCTGGGCGGTGGAGACGGCACGGACGGGCGGAACGGCCACCGGAGCGACCGGGGCGGCAGAGGCGGCCGGGGCGGCAAGGGGGACACGGACGGCGAGGGACACACGGACGGCGAGGACGGCGGCCGGGCGGGCGGTGACACCGGCACGGGCGGGCCCGGCGCACCGTCGCTCCTGAGCACCGCGGCGGCCTTCGAGTCGGTCACGGACGAATTCAGCTTCGTCGTCGGACCGCTGCTCGCGACGGCGCTGTGCACAGGGGTGCACCCGGCGGCCGGCCTCGCCGCGGAGGTCGCCCTGATGCTGGGCAGCGGCCTGCTCTTCGCGGCGCAGCGCGGCACTCAGCCCGAAGTCCGCACGAAGGTCCGCACGAAGGTCCGCACGAAGGTCCCGCACCGTGACGGTTGCTCCACGGACGGCGCGTCCACGAGTACCGCGTCCACGGGCGGCGAAGGCGGCGTCCGGTCGGCGCTCGGCGTCCGGGGCGTGCGGGTTCTCATCGCCGGGTTGCTGGGCATAGGCACCGTCTTCGGCGGCATGCAGGTCTCGGTCGCGGCGTTCACGGAGTCCGCGGGGGCACCGGAGCTCAACGGCGTGCTGTACGGGGTCTTCGCGGCGGGCAACATGTCGGCCGCTCTCGCGGTCGGAACGGTGCAGTGGCGGCGCAGTGCCGACGTGCGGCTGCTGACCGCCTATCCGGTGCTCGTGCTCGCGGCCCTCGCGCTTGCCGTGACGGCGCAACTGTCGCCGTGGCTGCCGCTGCTGGGCGGGCTCGGGCTGGTGCTGGGGCTGTGGGTCGCACCTTCCATGATCGCGGGCTTCACGCTGGTGGAGCTGCTGGTCCCGGCGGCCTTCCGTACGGAGGAGTTCACCTGGCTGACCGGAGCGGTGGCGCTGGGACAGGCGTCCGGCTCCATGGCTGCGGGCCAGCTGACGGACGCGGCCGGCGCGGGAGCGGGCTTCCTCGCCCCGCTCGCGGGTACCGGGCTGGCGCTGGCCGCACTGGTCGTCTTCCGCCGTCGGCTGGCGATACGCGCGGGAGATCGCTCGTCCGGAGGTGGGCTCGGTCACCGTCCACCTGTCCCGGTGGACTGACGCGCGGGAATACTGCAATATGGAGCGTCGTTAGCACTCACCCAGTAAGAGTGCCAGGAGGAGAACGTGCCGACGTACCAGTACCAGTGCACCGAGTGCGGCGATGGCCTCGAGGTGGTGCAGAAGTTCACCGATGACTCGCTGACCGAGTGCCCCAGCTGTGAGGGCCGCCTGAAGAAGGTGTTCTCGGCCGTCGGCATCGTCTTCAAGGGGTCCGGCTTCTACCGGAACGACAGCCGCAGTTCGGAGAGCTCCGGGAAGTCGTCGTCCGGCTCCTCCGAGTCGTCGTCCAAGAGCAACGGCGACTCCTCGTCGTCCTCCTCGTCCTCGTCCTCGGATTCCGGCTCCGGATCGGGCTCCTCGGACTCGGCGAAGGCGGGCTCCTCGTCCTCCTCGTCCGGCTCGTCCTCCTCGTCGAACGGCAGTGGCTCCAAGAGCACGAGCAAGGCGGGCAGTTCGGCGGCCTGAGGCCACGGCCGCACCGGCCGGGAACCGGGAACCGTGCGGGTCTCCCGGTGAATCCCCGCACGGAAGCCCGCCCCGGAACTGTCACGGCGGGCTTCACGGCCCACCGGCGCGCGTGCGCATGCGCCCCTTAGGGTGGGCCGCATGAGCGAACAGGCAGAGATCGGCGTCATCGGCGGTTCGGGCTTCTACTCCTTCCTCGACGACGTGACCGAGATCACGGTCGACACCCCGTACGGCGAACCGAGCGACTCGCTGTTCCTCGGCGAGCTGGCCGGCCGTCGCGTCGCCTTCCTGCCGCGGCACGGCCGCAAGCACCATCTGCCTCCGCACCGCATCAACTACCGCGCCAACATATGGGCATTGGCCTCCGTGGGGGCGCGGCAGGTGCTCGGCCCGTGCGCGGTGGGCGGCCTGCGCCCCGAGTACGGACCCGGAACGCTGGTGGTCCCCGACCAGCTCGTGGACCGCACCAAGTCCCGTGCGCAGACGTACTTCGACGGAGAACCGCTGCCCGACGGGTCCGTGCCCAACGTCGTGCACCTGGCCTTCGCCGACCCGTACTGCGAGGCAGGGCGGCAGGCCTCGCTGGCCGCCGCGCGGGAGCAGGGCTGGGAGCCGGTGGACGGCGGCACACTGTGCGTGGTCGAGGGGCCCCGCTTCTCCACCCGCGCCGAGTCCCGGTGGCACGCAGCGCAGGGCTGGTCCGTCGTCGGCATGACCGGCCACCCGGAGGCCGTACTCGCACGTGAACTGCGGCTCTGCTACTCCTCGTTGAACCTCGTGACGGACCTGGACGCGGGGGCGGAGACCGGTGAAGGGGTCTCGCACGAGGAAGTGCTCCGCGTGTTCGGCGAGAACGTCGGACGGCTGCGGGAGGTGCTCTTCGACGCGGTCGGGAAGCTGCCCAAGAAGCGCGAGTGCCAGTGCCCGCAGGCGCTCGGCGGGCTGGACCCGGGCATCGAACTCCCGGGCGCTCCGCAGGAGTAGGGACTCGGGGCCGGAGCACGGCGCGGGGCCGGAGCACCGGAGCACGGCGCCGGGCTGGAGCGTGCCGCCGGGCCGGCCAGGCGCAGCAGTGCGCAGCGCTGCTCGGCGGCCTCGGCGATCCCGGCGGTGCTCGGCGGCCCTCGGCGGTGCGCGGCACGGACCGGACCGGCTCTCGTTCATCCAGGGCCCGTGCTGCAGTCCCTGGCCCCTCACCGCATCCCTGCGCACAGCCGAACTGTCCACAACTGACTGGTTATCCACAGAATTCGGCGGGTTTCTCCTGGGACAGCGCGAAGGGTGCACTCTGGCAGCGCAAGACGGATTCTCCGACGCTCCGAGTGCAGGCGGTGATCGTGATGCCCCGGGATTCCCAACACCGGTTCCACGGTGGCGGCGTGGGCGGCCATGGTGACGGAGGCCGCGCACGGCTCCCCGGCCGTCGCGGCTCCGGCCACGTTCCGGGTCCGCGGGCGGTGCCTGATCTGACACCTGTGCGTCCCGCCTTCCGCGGCGGGCACCGCATTCGCCGGCTCGTGCGTGGGAGACGACGGGTGACGGCAGCCGGGCTCGCCGTCGCGGCGGCGGCGCTCGCAGCCTGGATCCCCAGGGGAGAACATGCCGGTTCCGCCCCTGCCGGAGCGGGCCGGGAGGCCCGGCCGGGTCCGGCCGCGGCAGGGCGACCGTCGCACCCGAATTCCCCGGGCGGACGGAGCCCGGGGCCCACGGTCTCCGCTCCGGTGCGCATCGCTGACGCCGCATCGGTACGGCTGCTCCACCGGGGAGACCGGGTCGATGTGATCGCCGGACCTGACGGGGCGGGGAAGGCAAGGGTCGTGGCCAGGGGGGTGCGGGTGGATCGGGTTCCCAGGCCGGTGGAGACTGACCCGGTCGGCGCAGCGGACGACGGAGCACTCGTCGTGCTCAGAGTGCCGCGCGGGACGGCCACCGCGCTCGCGGGCGCGGGGGCCGCCGGCAGGCTGGCGGTGACGCTGTGCTGAGCCTGCGAACGTCCCGCCCCCTGCGCCGCTGTCCGTACCGCACAGGAGCCGACAGGAGACGGGTCGAAGAACGTGACAGCTGTGGAGAGCGAGAAGAAGGGCCTGCTGGGGGGATTCAAGGAATTCCTGATGCGCGGCAACGTGGTCGAGCTGGCCGTCGCCGTCGTCGTCGGCACGGCCTTCAGCAAGATCGTCGATTCCGTCGTCAAGGGCCTGATCAACCCGCTTGTGGGAGCGATAGGGACGAAGGACCTGGAGAAGTACAGGTCCTGCCTGAAGGACCCCTGCAAGATCAACGAGGCGACGGGCGAGGTGACGCAGGGCGTACCGATCAACTGGGGCCCGGTCCTCAGCGCATCGCTGACCTTCCTGATCACTGCGGCCGTCGTCTACTTCCTCATGATCCTGCCGATGACGAGGTACAAGGAGAGGCTGGCGGCGAGGAAGACCACCCCGGAGCCGCCTCCGGAGGTGAACGAGGTCGATCTGCTGACGGAGATCCGCGACCTGCTCGCCGCGCAGCGTGCGGATCCGGACGGATCGCTCGGCCGGCAGCGCGAAGGCCGGGACGGGCCGGTGAGCACGGAGAAGCAGTAGACGCGCCTCACAGGTGGTGGGGCGGCTTCTCCTCGAGGAAGCGGGCGAGGTCCGCGGCGGCGTCCCCCGGCTGTCCGCCGCGGGCTCCGCTGCCGGTGGCGCCTGCGCCCGCCCGGTCTTCGCCCCAGCCGCTGTCGGTGTCGTCCGCCGAGGGCAGGCTGAGCGGGTCCTCGAACTGGAGCCGGGCAGCCGGGTCTGCGGGCTGTTGCGAACCGGTTGTCATGCATGAAGCGTACGGCGTCCCGGCGTGCCTGGTATCCATGCCGCATGACTACTCAGGACGCTCTGACGGACGTGCCGGGTGTGCGGGTCGGCCATGCACAGCGGACGACCGCGGACGGGCCGGGCTGGCTGACCGGCACGACCGTCGTGCTGGCCCCGGAGGGCGGCGCCGTGGCCGGTGTCGACTCCCGCGGCGGCGCCCCGGGCACCCGGGAGACGGACGCGCTGGACCCCCGGAATGTGGTGGAGCGCATCCACGCGGTGGTGCTCACCGGTGGCAGCGCCTTCGGGCTCGACTCGGTCTCGGGGGTGATGGGCTGGCTGGAGGAGCAAGGCCGGGGTGTGCGTGTGGGACCCGACCCGGCGCAGGTCGTGCCCGTGGTCCCGGCGGCCGTCCTCTTCGATCTCGGCCGCGGCGGCAATTGGCGGGGCCGCCCGGACGCGGCGCTGGGCCGAGAGGCGGTGGAGGCCGCGGCAGCCGCGGAGCCGGGGTCGCCGGTTGCGCAGGGCAATGCCGGTGCCGGCACGGGAGCGGTCGTCGGCGGCCTCAAGGGCGGCATCGGCACGGCGAGCACGGTGCTTCCGTCAGGGACGACCGTGGGTGCCGTCACGGCGGTCAACGCGGTCGGTTCGGCGGTGGACCCGGCCACCGGCGTCCTCTACGGGGAGATGTGGGACGGGCTGCCCCACGTACCGGACGGCAGCACGCACGCGGAGGCTCAAAGGCGTCTCACGGAGGCACGCGACGAGACGAGCAGGCGTTCCGCGGGCACGCTGCGGCCCCCGCTCAACACCACGCTGGCGGTGGTCGCGACCGATGCCACGCTCACGCGTGCACAGGCCCAGAAGACGGCCGGCAACTGCCACGACGGGCTGGCGCGCGCGGTGCGGCCTCTGCACCTCATGCACGACGGCGACACGGTGTTCACCCTGGCAACCTGCGAACGCTCCCTGGCGGACGGAGAGTTGAACGAACTTCTCGGCGCCGCCGCGGATGTGCTGACGAGGGCCGTGGTCAGGGCCGTGCTCGCGGCGGAGGGAGTGGACGGGCCGGGAGGTGTGTTCCCGTCCTACCGGGACCTGTACGGCTCCGGCCGCCAGAGCTGACCGCCAGGGCCTGCCGGCCACGGCGGGGTGCTGAGGGCGCCGCCGCGGATGTGCTGACGAGGGCCGTGGTCAGGGCCGTGCTCGCGGCGGAGGGAGTGGACGGGCCGGGAGGTGTCTTCCCGTCCTACCGGGACCTGTACGGCTCCGGCCGCCAGAGCTGACCGCCAGGGCCTGCCGGCCACGGCGGGGTGCTGAGGGCGCCGTCGCGCACCAGCCGGTCCCCGGTCCGCGCGGCAGGCGGGTCGTCCAGCCCGGCCCCGGGCCACGGAAGAGTCCCGGCGCTCGGGGGAAGGCACCGGGACTCGTCCTGGGGCGGCCAATGGTTGCCGCCGCTCACTGTGCGGTCTTTCCGCTGTCCGTCTACGCGGTCCGTCTGCGGGGTCCGTCTGCGCTGTCATGCCGCGGGCCCGGTCAACCGGTCGCGGCCACGGCGCGGCCGTCAGGCGGCCGCGTCGAACCCGGTGTCCGAGGCGAGCTTCTTCAGCTCCAGCAGGGCGTGCTTCTCGATCTGCCGGATGCGCTCACGCGTCAGGCCGTGCTGCTTGCCGACCTCGGTGAGCGTGCGCTCCCGGCCGTCGACCATGCCGTAGCGCGCCTTGATGATGGAGGCGGTACGCGAGTCGAGCCGGCCGATGAGCCCGTCCAGCTCCTCGCGGCGCAGCAGAGTCATCACCGACTGCTCGGGCGAGGCGGCGGAGGTGTCCTCCAGCAGGTCGCCGAACTGCGTCTCACCCTCTTCGTCCACGGACATGTTCAGGCTGACCGGGTCGCGTGCCCAGTCCAGGACGTCGATGACGCGCTCCGGCGTGGAGCTCAGCTCCGCGGCGACTTCCTCGGGCTCCGGCTCACGCCCGTGTTCACGGTTGAACTCCCGCTGGACGCGCCGGATGCGGCCCAGCTCCTCCACGAGATGGACGGGAAGCCGGATCGTCCGGGACTGGTCGGCGATGGAGCGCGTGATGGCCTGCCTGATCCACCACGTCGCGTACGTGGAGAACTTGAAGCCCTTGCGGTAGTCGAACTTCTCGACCGCCCGGACCAGGCCTGCGTTGCCCTCCTGGATCAGGTCCAGCAGGGGCAGCCCGCTGCGCGGATACCGCCGGGCCACGGCCACGACGAGACGGAGGTTGGAGCGGATGAAAACGTCCTTCGCGCGCTCGCCCTCGGCGACGACCGCTTCCAGCTCCTCGCGGGTCGCTGTCGCGCTGGCGGAGTCGGTGCTCAGCGGCTCCTCGTCCTTGTTCAGTATTCGCCGGGCGTAGACCCCGGCTTCGATGGCGAGCGACAGCTCGACTTCCTTTGCCGCGTCGAGCAGCGGTGTACGCGCGATCTCGTCGAGATACATGCCGACCAGGTCGCGGTCCGCGACTTCGCTGCCTGCGGCGCGAACACTGCTTGCCGCGTCAGTGGCACCGGTAGCGGTGGCCTGACGACGGGCGACGGCACGGGTTGCCATGCGTGCTCCCTTGCGAGTGGACTCGTTCAATCTGGTCGGTGGCTTGGGTCGGACACCCCCCGGGTGCCCCCATCCGTAGGAAACAACGAGCGGAAACCGGACTTAATTCCCAACCAGCGCGTCGTTTTCCTGATCATGCAGTACCCTGTGCGGCCACGCTCGGGCCTCCACGGCCCGACGAGCACCTTGAGGTGCTGGTCGGAGCGGGTACCGGCGGGAGGACCCCGGGCGCTGCGCGGCACTCGAGGGGTGCGCGCGAACCCTCCGACGTCTTCGGCACTGTTCGTCACGCCTGCTGAGGAGCGGGGCGACGAGCGCTCTCCCCGTAGAGACGACTCGACGACGCGGATAGTTGCACCGGAACGCCCCGTCTTACGGAAAAGTCGCCCCCGCCCGGACAGCGGGCGAATGCCCGGGACCGCCGACGCGCACCCCGGACCGGGCCCGGCGGGACCGCATCCGGCCAATCTCACTCGGGGCCACCGACCGGCTACGGGGCCTTCGGGCCGTTGTCCGGGCTCCTCAGGTCCGGCTTGTGCGCCGCAAGTGACCGCGTTCACCACACACCGGCGCCGCCTCCCCTCCCCACCCCGCCCGCGACTCCACGGTCCCGCTCCTCCAGGCCCGGACGGCTGACCCCGGTCGTGGCGCCGTAGTCACGCTCGCCCCTCGCCTGACACGTCGGTCCGTCACACAGGCGGCCCCTCGCACGACCTCCGATCCCCGGGTCACGGTGAATGAGAGCCGAAAGAAGGGGTAGTTGCCGCTTCAACGACCTCCCTGCTGGAGGACGTGTGCGAAGGCGTGCCCGTGGCACCCAACGCACAGAAACCGCACGTCACTTGGACAGGAGTTCCATGAACACCCCGACAACGGCCGACGCCGGCTCCGCCCAGCTCAAGGTCGCCGTCATCTACTACTCCTCCACCGGCACCGTCGCCGCCCTCGCCAAGGAGATCGGCGAGACCGCGGAGAAGGCGGGCGCAGAGGTACGCCTGCGCCGCGCACCCGAATTGGCCCCCCAGTCGGCGATCGACTCCAACCCCGCCTGGGCCGAGAACCAGCGCGCCACCGCCGACATCCCCGAGGCCTCCCCCGAGGACGTCGAGTGGGCGGACGCCGTGCTGTTCGGCACGCCGACCCGCTTCGGGAACGTCTCGTCACAGCTCAAGCAGGTTCTCGACCAGCTCGGCGGCCTGTGGGCCGAGGGCAAGCTGGCCGACAAGGTCTACAGCGGATTCACTTCTTCCGCCTCCCTGCACGGCGGTCAGGAAACGACCCTGCTCGCCCTGTACACCACCATCCACCACTTCGGAGGGCTCATCGCCGCCCCCGGGTACACCGACCCGTCGAAGTTCACCGACGGCAACCCCTACGGCACGTCGCACACCGACGCCCAGGGAGCCAACCCGGTCGACGAGACCGCACGCACAGCCGCGCGGGTCCAGGCCGAGCGCGTGGTCCGGATCGCCCGCGGCGTCAAGGCCGGTCTGGCGGCCTGACAGCCTGCCTGCCTCGCTGACGGCCTGACAGCCTGCCGACCTGATGGACTGACGCCGCGTCAGTCCGGGCAGTCCGGCAGTCCGGCAGTCCGGCAGGCAGACAAGCGATCCGGCAGATCCGGCAGCTCCGGCAGTCCGGCTGCGTGCCCGGCCCGCACACCCGCGGGCCGGGCACGGACGCCACCGCCCGCCCTCGGGATGCCGGACAGCGGCACCCCGCCCCCGGCGCAACAACCACCCCACAGAACCCACCAGCACTCCGGCGGGGCCCCGCCGCCAGTGGACTGGACCGATGAACATCAGCGCGGCGTCTGGCCCTCCAAACGCCGCGCTGCAACTATGTGCGCTCCCGTATGCCCGGCTCCATGGCCCGTGTGAGGAGCACCCATATGCACCAGACGCCGCCACCGCAGTCCACCTCCCGCAGACAGATCCTCGCCGGAGCCGGGGCAGCCGGTATCGCGGCGGCCCTCGCCCTTCCCGGCAGTACGGCGTCGGCAGCCACCCCGGACGAGGAACGCATCAGGCGCACGGCGCGCGCCCTGCTCAAGCGCATGTCGCTGAAGGAGAAGATCGGGCAGCTCTTCGTGGTCGAGGTCTACGGGAAGTCGGCGGACACCGAGCACGCCAAGAACAAGGATCTGTACGGGGTTTCGACGCCGGCGGAGGTCATCACCAAGTACCGTCCCGGCGGCGTCATCTACTTCGACGCGCGTCGCGGCCCGGACAACCTCAAGGACCCGCAACAGATCGCCGGCCTCAGCAACGGCCTGCAGCGCGCGTCCCTGCGCACCGGCGCACGCGTCCCGCTTCTGGTCTCCATCGACCAGGAAGGCGGCAGCGTCGTCTACCGCATGCTGGAGCCGGCCACCCAGCTGCCGGGCAACATGGCGCTGGCGGCGGGCCGTTCACCGGGCGACGTCCGCCGCTCGTCCGAGATCATCGGGACCGAACTGGCCGCGATGGGCATCAATCAGAACTACGCGCCCGTCGCCGACGTCAACATCAACCCCGCGAACCCGATCATCGGCGTCCGCTCCTTCGGCTCCGACCCCTCGCTGTGCTCGCAACTGGTCGCCGAGTCCGTACGCGGCTACCACCGCGGCGAAGTGGCCAGCGCGGCCAAGCACTTCCCCGGCCACGGCGACACCGACACCGACAGCCACACCGGTCTGCCCGTCATCAACCACACGCGCCGGCAGCTGGAGGACATCGACCTGCCGCCCTTCCGCGCCGCCATCGCACGCGGCGTCGACACGATCATGACGGCCCACATCGTCGTCCCGGCGCTGGACTCCAGCGGCGTTCCGGCGACCATGTCGAAGCCCATCGTGACGGGGCTGCTCCGCGAAGAGCTCGGCTTCACCGGCCTCATCGTGACCGACGCCCTCGACATGGGCGGAGCCACCGAGGACTTCCCGCCGGACGTCGCTCCCGTGCGGGCGCTGAAGGCCGGCTGCGACCAGCTCGTGCTCGCGCCGAAGACCGACGTCGCTCACGCCGCCGTCCTCGAGGCCGTCGAGAGCGGCGACGTGACGGAGACCCGGCTCGACGCGTCCGTGCTGCGCATCCTGGAACACAAGCTGCGCAACGGCCTCTTCCCGCGTCCGTACGTCGACGAGAAGCGCGCCGTCGGCGTCGTCGGCAACCGCCGCCACACCGCGGACTGCACCCGCATCACAGGGCGCACGATCACGCTGGTACGCAACGAAAACGGCACCCTGCCCCTTTCGGCCGCCAAGCGCACCGTCCTCGTCACCGGCTGGGACGCGAGCCAGGTCGGGACCGTCGCCGACACGGTCGGCAAGCGCTCAGGTCAGGCGGCCACCCCGCTGGCGACCGGCGCGGCCCCCGGAGCCGCGAAGATCGAGGAGGCCGTCACCGCGGCAGGGCAGCACGACGTGACCGTCGTCCTCACCAACGCCGCGGCGTCCGCCGCGGACAAGGGAGTCGCACAGGCGGACCTGGTCAAGGCTCTGGCGCAGACGGGCAAGCCGGTGATCGCGGTCGCGGTGCGCAACCCCTACGACATCCGCCGCTTCCCGGACGTGCCCGCCTACCTGGCCACGTTTTCGTACACCAAGACGTCTCTGACGTCCCTCGTGCAGGTCCTGTACGGCGACATCGGCCCGGCGGGCAGGCTTCCGGTGAGCATCCCGGAGCTCGACGAGGGCGGCGGGACTCTCTACGAGTTCGGGCACGGCCTCGGTTACTGATCGCGGCCACTGATCGCGGTCACTGACGCGGGCGGACGGGCGCGGGCCCGGCCGCCCGCGTTCCGCGCAACGGCCGGGTTTCCCCGGTGCGGCCCCTCGGTGCTGGGGCCCCTCGGTGCTGGGGCTCCTCGGTGCAGTGCCCCCGGCCGCCAGCACGGGCGGGGCGCTGCACCTTTGTGTGCGGGTGCTGCACGGTGTGCGGGGCCCGTACGCACGAGGGCCCGTGCGCACGAGGAGACGTTCGGGAACAACGGGACGTTCGGCCCGTCATCGGGCCCTTCCGGACCTCGGCGGAGGGTGGCGCCGGCAGGAGTCTTGCCAGTAGACGGACAACGCGGCTCGCGTCGCGCAGTGATCTCCCGGCGGCGGCCGGGAAGGCAGCAGTGGCCGGGCATGTGGAGTTCGTCCACGACGGCCCCGTCGACGGCGGCCGCCGCAGTCGGACCGAGGGAGTGTTGATGTCCCCCACCTCATTCGCCCGAAGCGAGGTGGTCGAAAGTCTCGTCCGCGATGCCTCCATGGCGCCGTCCATGCACAATGCGCAGCCATGGCGCTTCCGCTACAGCCGGGGCGGCGACTCGATCACGCTGCGCGCGGACCCGGAGCGGGCCATGCCGCACGCCGATCCGCAGCTGCGGGCGCTGCATCTGGGCTGCGGGGCGGCTCTGTTCAATCTGCGGGTGTCGGCACAGCACGCGGGGTTCCGGCCCGTCGTGACGCCGCTTCCCGACCCGGACGACTGGCAGACCCTGGCGCATGTGTCGCTGCGGGAGTCCGCGGGGACCATCGACCCCGGTCTGGCTGGGCTCTACCCGGCGATCGCGCAGCGGCGCACGAGCCGTCAGCCGTTCGACGAGCGGCCGATACCGGACGAGCTGGCGAACCGCCTGGTCGAGCAGGCGCGTGCGGAGGGCGCACAGCTCGCCTTCCTCTCCGGCTGGCACCTCTCCCTCGTCCTCGACGTCATCGAGGAGGCCGAACTGGACTCGCAGCACTCCGGCGACCCGGACGAGCAGCGATGGGTACGTACGGGCGTGCAGCTCTCGGACGCGGTACCGGACGGCATCCCGGAGACCGCCTTCGGCCCCCGCAAGAAGGACGGCAGGGCCCCGGTGCGCGACTTCACCCGGGGCAGGAGCCCGGCGGGTGACACCGAGCCGGGCACGGCCTCGTTCGAGCACATGCCGCTGCTGGGACTGCTGTGCACCGAGCACGACCACCCGTACGACTGGCTGGCCGCGGGGCAGGCCATGGAGCGGACGGTGCTGGCGGCGACGCGGGAGGGCCTGGCCACCTCGTTCTCCACGCAGGCTCTGGAGCGCTCAGAGCTGCGCTGGCTGCTGCGTGACCCGGTGTGGGGAGCCGGCCCGGTGCAGATGGTGATCCGGCTGGGATACGGAGCGCCTGGGCGGGCGACGCCGCGCCGCCCGGTGCGTGAGGTGCTCGACATCGTGGAGTAGATGCTCGACGTCGTGGAGTGTGGAGCCGGTGCTCGACATCGTGGAGTGAGGACCCGGTGGGTGGTGAGGATCCGGTGGGTGGTGGTTGGGCCCGCCGATCGCCGAGGTGGGCCCCGGGTAGGCCCCGGACTCTAACTCCTGGCGGCTCCACTTGGACTCTCAGTCCCTGCGGCTCCACTTGGGGCCGACCGTGGCCCACTCGCGTTCCCATGCCTTGTCCCGGGCTGCATCCAGGCGTCTGCGCACCACCCAGCAGCCGCCTCCCACCAGGAAGCACGTGGCCACGGCCGCGGCACCACCGGCGGCCCCGCCCTGGACGGCCGCCTCGCCCGGACCGGGCGGCGGCTGGTGCGGCATGCCCTGCCGGTCCAGCCACAGCGGTACGCGCGTGCCCTTCTTCGTTCCGGTCTCCACCGGGGCCCGGCCCGTGCGGGTGTCACCGTCCGCGGTCTTCCACTGGACCTTCGTGAGCACGGTCGGGTCGTCGGAGACGGTGGAGATGCCGTCCGTCGAGGGCGCGTCCTCGCGGAGCACGGCCGACGTACGGTACAGGCCCGGCTGCTCGGCGAGGTTGCCGGCGACCGCGTCCGAGGCCAGTGCGCCGGTGAGCGGGGCGCTCACCGCCATGATCACTCCGGCTGCGACGCCCGCCCACGCCTCGGCACGGTCCGAGCGGCGCCGGAGCGGATTCCTCCGCCAGCGCCACAGCCATCTCCTCGTCCTCATGTGCCGACTCCCCTCGCGGCGCCAAAGAGCACACGGGTGCGAGGTGATCCGACGCGCGTCCTCTAAGGGGGGCCGGAAGGTCCACCGGTGCCGGTACGAGTGGCCCCCTCCTGCGTCGGCAGGGGTCCGTTCGGCCCTATCCGGCCGATGCCCGGCAGGGCGACGATGCGAAGAGCGGCGCCCGACAGGGGAAGGGGTGCGACATGAGCGAACTGCGGACGTACTCCGAGCAGAACCCCATCAGGGTCCTGCTGCTCGACGATCACGAAGTGGTACGGCGAGGCGTGCACGACCTGCTGGACGCAGAGGCCGACATCGAGGTCATCGGCGAGGCCGCCACCGCGGAGCAGGCAATGGCCCGCGGCCCCGCGCTCCGCCCGCACGTGGCCGTGCTCGATGTGCGGCTGCCGGACGGCGACGGCGTGACCGTCTGCCGCGAGCTGCGCTCCCGCATGCCGGACCTGGCGTGCCTGATGCTGACGTCCTTCGACGACGACGACGCCCTTCTGGACGCGATCATGGCGGGCGCGGCGGGCTACGTACTCAAGCAGATCAACGGCTCGGACCTCGTCTCGGCCGTACGTACGGTGGCGGCGGGCCAGTCCATGCTGGACCCGGCGACGACGGCCCGGCTCATGGGCAGCCTGCGCGGTCCCGGGACCCGGGACGAGGAGCACGCCGGGGACGCGTTCGCGGATCTCTCGCCCCGTGAGCGGGACATCCTGGACCTGATCGGCGAGGGGATGACCAACCAGGAGATCGGCAAGCGTCTGTTCCTGTCGGAGAAGACGGTGAAGAACCACATCTCGCGGCTTCTGGCGAAGCTCGGTGTGGAGCGGCGCGTGCAGGCGGCCGTGATGGCGACGCAGGCGCGGACGGAGGAGAAGGAGAGGCACCGCCGTCACTGAGCTCCCGCGAGGGGGACGAGGACATGGACGATCGATCCGGGCCGGGCCGGGCCGGACGGTTGATCCGCGCCGGGACGGGCCGGACGGTTGATCCGCGCCGGGACGGGAGCGGCGAACAGGGCAGTCCGGCCGAGACGAGCGGAGCAGCGAGCAGGGCGATCCCGGCCCGGATCAGGAGGAGCAGGGCGGCGAGCCCGAACAGTCCCGCGGAACGCCCCGGCGCCGAGCCACGGGAACCGGCGGCCGGCCGGCCAGCGCGGACTCAGGTCCCGGCCCCACCGGCTCAGGGTCCCGCGCCCGCACCGTTCAGGGGGACGCGCCAGGTCAGTCCCGTACCGCCGCCGGAGGGTGTGACGAGCCGCAGCTCCCCGCCGAGCCGCTCGGCCCGCTCCGAGAGGTTCTGCAGCCCGCTGTGGTGACTTCCCTCCGGTATTCCGCAGCCGTCGTCGACGACGCTCAGCGTGAACGCCTCCCCCTCCGTCTCCGCCGCGACCTCCACGCTGCTCGCCCCGGCGTGCCGGGCAACGTTCGACAGCGCCTCCCGCAGCACCGCCACGGCCTCGTCCGCGACGGGAGCGGGCACGTCCGTGTCGAGCAGTCCGCCCATGCGGAGAGCCGGTGTGAAGCCGAGGGCGGACGCCACATCCTGCACCGCCTGGGTGACGCGGCTGCGCAGCCCGTCACCGTCCGAGTCGTTGTCGTGCGCGCGCAGACCGAAGATCGTCGAGCGGATGATCTTGATGGTCGCGTCGAGGTCGTCGACGGCTCTGACCAGCCGCTCGCGCGCCTTGGGGTGGTCCACGAAACGCGTGGCGCTCTGCAGGGTCATGCCCGTCGCGAACAACCGCTGGATCGCCAGGTCGTGCAGGTCGCGGGCGATGCGGTCGCGTTCCTCGAGGAGCGTGATCTGTTCGGCGTCGCGGCGGCGCTCGGCGAGCTCCATCGCGACCGCCGCCTGTCCCGCGAAGGCGCTCAGCGGCGCGATCTGCGGCTCGGCGAAGGGCTGCCGGGGCTTGGCCCGGGCGAGCAGCAGCACACCCCGTGGCATGTCGTCGGCGATCATGGGCACCGCGACCGCGGGCCCGAGACCCGCCCAGCGCGGCGGCCCGGCCCTGATGCGCGGATCGTGCTCCACGTCGGCGCTCGTGATCACCTCCCCCGCCTTCACGGCGGCTCCGACGAAGGAGCCTTCGCGCGGCAGCAGCAGCCCCCGGTGGTGCTCTGCGTCGGTGCCCGCCGCGACCGCGACCCGGAAGGAGTCGCCGCCCTCGGGCAGAGCCAGAGCCCCGAGGTCGGCGGTGAGGATGGTGCGCGCCAGTTCGACGATCAGCCCGAGTACGCGCCGTTCCTCGACGCCGGAGAGCAGTGCCCGCGTGACCTCGGCGTTCGCTTCCATCCAGCGCTGGCGGTAGCGCGCCTCCTCGTAGAGCCGGGCGTTCTCGACGGCGACGCCCGCCGAGGCGGCCAGGGTCGACAGCACGGTTTCGTCCTCGCTGTCGAACTCCTTGCCCTCCCGCTTCTCGGCCAGGTAGAGGTTGCCGAACACCTCGTCCCGCACCCGGATCGGGACCGCCAGCAGGGAACGCATCGGCGGATGGTCCGGGGGAAGGCCCTCCGACGAGGGGTGACGGCTCAGTTCGGGCAGGCGAAGCGGTGCCGGGTTCCGGATCAGTTCGCCCAGCAGTCCGTGCCCCGCCGGGAGCGCCCCAATGGCTTCCGCCTGCTGCTCGGTCACCCCCACGGGTATGAACTGGGAGAAGTTTCCGTTCTCCCCGAGCACTCCGAGCGCCCCGTACTCGGCGTCGACGAGCAGCACGGCGGCCTCGGTGATGCGGTGCAGCACCTGCGAGAGTTCGAGTTCACGGCCCACGGAGAGCACGGCGTCGAGCAGGCCGTGCATCCGGTCCCGCGTGCCGCGCACGGCGTCGATCCGGACCTGCAGTTCCTCCAGCAGGTCGTCGAGCTGCATACGGGGCAGATGACCGGGGCCGGGGCCGGGGCCTTCGCCGTCCGCGTGATGCACAGTGCCGCTCATACCCCCTCCGCATGAATAGGGAGGATTTGTCCGTTTCTCTAGTCCAAACAGTAGCTCCGAAGGGGCCGAACGGCACCGGAGCGGCCACTCCCCCGCGGCCGGGCGGCCCGTCCCGGACGGGACGACCGGCGCCACACGCCGGGTTCCTCCGCCCCTCCCCCCTCGGCCGGCCCCGGTCCGACACTGAACGGTGCGGGGCTTGGGAGGTGGGGAAATGCCGTACCGCACCGTGGGCGAGCTGATGACGAGCCCGGGGCTCGGGGTGCACCGGAGCGCCGCCGCCGACGAGGCGGCCCGGCTGCTGGACGAGCACGGTCTCTCCGCCCTCCCGGTCGTGGACGACAACGGCTGCCCGGTCGGCGTCGTCTCGCGCAAGGACCTGCGCGAGCGCCTCGACGGCGCGCGCACGGCCCGCGGGGCGGCTCCGTACCCCTCGCGCGGCCTCGGACACCCTCCCGGCGCCGTCACCGCGGACGCCGTGATGACGAGCCCCGCGGTCACGGCCCGCCCCGGCTGGACCGTCTCGCAGGCCGCCCGCACCATGGACCGCCGCCGCGTCAAGTGGCTGCCCGTCGTCGACGAGGCCACGGACCGGCTCGTCGGCTTCCTCAGCAGGGGCGACCTCCTGCGGGTCTTCGTCCGTACGGACCGCGCCGTGCGGCAGGAGATCGCGCGGGACGTGCTCGACCGCACGCTCGGCATCGGTCCCACCCAGGTCACGGTCACGGTGGCCGAGGGCCGGGTGACGCTCCAGGGCATCGTCGAGCGCCGTGCGCTGCTGCCGGTCGTGGACCGGCTGACGCGGGGCGTGGACGGCGTCGTGGACGTCCGCAACCACCTGGCGTACCTCAACGACGCACCGCCGGGAAGCGTGCCGTCCGCTGCCGGTCCGGCGCTGACGTGACCGGACGGGCGGGCGGCACCCGCCCCGGGAGGCCGGCCGGGGAGTGGCCCCGGCCGGGAGTGACGCCGGCCGGTGAGTGAGCGGGTGCTTCCGGTCGCTTTCAGGTGAGGGCCCCGACGTGGTGCCGGTGTCGTCAGGGGCGTTCGCCCACGCCCGTACGAAGCTCCCGGAGCCGGCCGCCCGGCAGCCTCCGTGTCAGCGTGGGCGTGGACGCGCCGGAGACGTTCCGCAGCCCGGTGAGGAAGGCGCCCACGGCCTCGTCGGCCGTCCACCGCGGCGACCAGCCCAGCTCCTGCCTCGCCCGTCCCGGGTCCATCAGCGGCAGGCGCAGCACCGCGTCGAACAGCTGCGGCGAAGCGGGCAGGAGATGGGAGTGCCAGCCAGCCGCGAGCGCCGTGCGCACCGGACGCAGCGGCATCCGTACAACCCGGGCCCCGAGCAGTCCGGCAAGCACTTCGGCGTCGATGACCGGGTCGGCCGCGAGGTTGAACGCGCCCCGTGCGGCGCCGGTGGCGGCGGCGCGGAAGGCTTCGGCCGCGTCGTCCGTGTGCAGCGTCTGCATGCGCAGTCCGGGCAGGTCCGGCACGAGCGGCACCAGTCCCGGCCGTACGAGCCGCTGCGGCAGGAAGGGGCCCGCGAACAGCCGTCGTTGCTCACTCGCCGCCTCCTCCTTGAAGAGGAAGCCGGGACGCATGCGTACCACGCGGATGCCGGGGTGCTCGCGCTCGAAGCTGTCCAACGCCCGCTCCAGATAGGCCTTCTCCCGGCAGTAGGCGGCCTCCGGCCAGCCGTGCGTGGGCCAACTCTCGTCCACCTGACGGTCCTTGGGCCCCGGCGAATACGCGCCGACGGACGACGCGTGCACCAGGGCGGGCACACCGGCCGCCGCGACGGCGTCGAAGACGCGGAGGCTGCCGAGCACGTTCGTTCGCCAGGTGGTGGCGGGGCGGTGCGTGGGCTGGAACAGCCACGCGAGGTGGACGACCGCGTCCGCGCCGCGGAAGAGCCGCACCAGTCCGTCGCGGTGCCCGTCCCCCCGGGCGTCCTCGCGTGCGATGTCGGCGGAGGCCCACTCCGTCTTCGGCGGCGACCATGACGGAAGGCGGCGCGCGATGCCGAGCACCGAGCCGACCTGCGGGTCGTCCGCGAGGGCGCGCACCACGCTCGTGCCGACGTTGCCGGTCGCACCCACGACGACGATGCGCAGTCCGGCGCCGCCCGTGCCGCCCGCCCCCTCGGGGGAGATGTCAGGTTCCGAGGTCGTCATGGCCCCTCCTGGTTCTCGTGTGCTCTTGCCCGTACATGCCGGTTCCCGGCTGCGGGCCCGTCCGCCGGGCTGTACGTCCTCGCCGGCGTCGCGTTCAGCCGCGAGCCCGCTCCGAGGGCAGCACCTCGCGGATGCCCGGCGGCAGCACGTCGGCGAGCTTGATCATCAGCTCCGGTGCGACGGCGGCGTCCAGCACCTCGAGCACCGCACTCGCCCGCCGGAGTGCCTCGTCCTCGGACGTCTCCCCCCGCCATGCCACGCGTCCGGCGAAGACCGGCAGGTCGAATCGCTCTCCGCTCACCCGGCGCTCGGCCCGCTCGTGGGGAGCCGTCTCGTGCACGGCGACGACCCGGCGCAGCGACTCGGCGGCCTCGTGCGGAAGCTGCGCGGCGAGGTGGTCGGCGACGCCGTCCGGCACCCGCTCGGCGACGGTCTCGAGCGTCGCCCGCACGGCCTGCTCGGCGGCCTGCCTGCTCCCCAGGTCCGCGCGCGCCTGCACCCGGCCGGTGAACTCCTCGTAGCGCATCGGTCCTGCCACCCCTCCGGCTCCGGTCGGCGTTCGTGCGCCCGCACGCACGCTGCTTTCGTGCCGGGTGACCGCGAGACCGCGTCCGACACTCCAGCCGGACGCAGACTGCCCGCCGCGCCCGCTGCCCGCGGTCCCCGGCAGGGCGCGCCGCCGAAGCAAGTCCTCCGAACCCCGCGCGCGCATGACGAGGCAGGCCGGAGCAGGCGGAGCAGCACCGTCAGCCCTGCCGCGCCCCGCCACCGGCCGTCGTCACGAGTGAGGAGCTGTCGGCCCGGTAGACCTGCTCCCCCTTGAGCGCGACCTTCAACGCACCCGTCCCGGCGGCCCCCGCGAAGACCTCGTACGCCTCCTCCACCGCCCCGAGTTCGAAGACGTGCGTGACCATCGACGCCGTCGGCAGCCGTCCCGCGGCGAGCATGCTCAGCAGCATCGGCGTCGAGGAGGTGTCGACCAGTCCCATCCGGATCGTGAGGTCCTTGATCCACAGCTCCTCCAGGTGCAGCGCCACAGGCTTCCCGTGCACGCCGACGTTGGCGACGTGACCGCCGGGCCGCACCATGCGCGTGCACATCTCGAACGTCTCCGGCGCACCCACCGCCTCGATCGTGACGTCCGCACCGAGACCGCGCGTCAGGTCGTCGACGAGCTGTTCCGGCCTGTCGGAGGCGAGCACCTTCGCGTCCGCACCGAAGCGGCCCGCCGACTCCAGGCGCTCCGGCGTCAGATCGACGGCGACGACCCTGTCCGGCGAGTAGAGGCGCGCGGTGGCGATCGCGGCCAGACCCACCGGGCCCGCGCCCACCACGACGACGGTGTCTCCGGGGCGCACCTGCCCGTTCAGCACGCCCACCTCGTACCCGGTGGGGAAGATGTCGGCGAAGAGCACCGCGTCCTGGCTGTCGATCCCGCCCTGGAGCAGGTGCAGCGAGTGGTCCGCGAACGGCACGCGTACGTACTCGGCCTGCGTTCCGTCGATGCGGTGCCCGAGAATCCAGCCTCCGCCCCCGCGGCACTGCCCGTAGGAGCCCTCACGGCAGTAGCCGCAGCGGCCGCAGGCGGTGATGCACGAGATCAGGACACGGTCGCCGGGACGAACCGTCCGCACGTCGCGGCCGGCCTCGACCACCTCGCCCACGGCCTCGTGCCCCAGCACCGTGCCGGGCTGCACGCCGGGCACGTCGCCGTTCAGGATGTGCAGGTCGGTGCCGCAGACGGTCGTGGTGTCAACGCGTACGACGACGTCCTGGGAGTCGTGGACGTCCGGATCGGCCACCGTCTCCCAGACGGCCCTTCCGGGCTCATGAAAGACCAGCGCCTTCATGGTCGGTCTCCTCCCGTGTCCAGTCCGGCGGCCCCGCGCCACGGACACTTCACCTGGAGTCTTCACCGGGAAGTCGTCACCGGGAGTCCGTGCGGGACCCAGTGCCCAGGCTGGCCCGCGGCGCGCGGCACCCGCATGGGCCGTCCGGCCCACGGCCCGCCGCCGAGAGGCCCGGGACGGCGTCCGCCCGGGGACCTCGGCGCCGAGAGGCCCGGGACGGCGTCCGCCCGGGACGTTCGGTCTCTCCCTCGGGCCTCCCGGCCCCTCCGCCACGGGACCTGCCCGCAGCACCCTGTCACTGAGAGCACATGCCGTGCGTCCGTGCTTGCGCGCGTTGCAGGCGGGAGGGAGACGTCATGTTCCAGTCCGTCACGGTGGGTCTGGACGGCACGCGGGAGAGCCTGGCCGCCGTCGACTGGGCGGCGCGAGAGTCACTGGCACGCGGCGTCACGATGAACATCGTCCAGGTCCGTGAGACCGGCGCGTATCCCTACTCACCCCTGACCGACGACGACATCGAACGTGAATGGGCACAGTCGATCACGAGCGAAGCGCTCGACGACCTCAACAGCCGGATGCCCGACCTGGCCGTCACCGTCGACATGCTCGCCGGGCGCCCCGCACACGTCCTCTCCGACGCCTCCGCCGAGACCGACCTGCTCGTGCTGGGGTCCCGCGGCCTCGGCAGCATCCTCGGCTACATCGTCGGTTCGACGGCGCTGCCCGTCGCCGCGCACACGGTGTGCCCCCTCGTCCTCGTCCGCAGCCGCCCCCAGGGCAGCACCCGGGAACGGGACGAGCACCACGTGGAAGCGGGCCTCCTCGAACCGGAGCACCACCCGGCGTCCGAGACCCCGGGCGGAGACATCGTTCTCGGACTCGACCTGGGCCGCCCGGCCGACGACCTCATCGCCTTCGCATTCGACACCGCGGCAAGGCACTCGGCGCAGCTGCGCGTCCTGCACGCCTGGGACCTCCCCCCGACGTACGGCATGCGGCCCCTGCCCGTACCGCCCGCGATGACCAACGAACTGCTCGCCGCCCAGAACCAGGCACTCATCGCCGCACTGCACCCCTGGCAGGACGCGCATCCCGACGTCAAAGTGCAGGCCGAGGCGGTCATCGGGCAGCCGGCGCGGCTGCTGGTGGAGGCGGCGGCGCAGGCGTCCATGCTCGTCGTCGGCCGGCGAAACCGCCGCTCCCGGCTCGGAACGCACGTGGGGACGGTCACCCACGCCGTCATGCATCACGCACGCACCCCTGTCGCGGTGGTGCCCCACGACTGAGACGGGTCCGTCCGGCCCCCGCCGGACGGACCGCTTCCAGGAGGTGTCCAACAGATGTCCGAGGCGAGGAAGACGGACCTGTACGAGCTGACGATGGCCATGGCCTACGTCCACGACGGGATGACGGCGCCCGCGACCTTCAGCCTCTTCGTACGTGACCTGCCGCCGGAGCGCGGCTTCCTGGTCGCCGCCGGGCTCGAACCCGCTCTCGACTACCTCGCGGACTTCCGCATCGGGCCCGACGACCTCGACGCCTTCGCCGAAGCGCTCGGCTGCCCCGCCCGCGAACTGGTACCGCTGCTCGGCATGTCCTTCGACGGCGAGGTCCGCGCCGTCCCCGAGGGAACCGTCGTCTTCGCGAACGAGCCGCTGCTGGAGGTCACCGCGCCGCTCCCGGTCGCCCAGCTCGTCGAGACATACCTGCTCAACCTGCTCAGCCACCAGACGGCCGTCGCGTCCAAGGCTTCGAGGTGCGTGCTCGCCGCCGGAGGCCGTCCCGTCATGGACTTCTCGATGCGCAGGACCCACGGGCTCGAAGCCGGCAACGCCGCCGCACGTCTGGGCGCCCTCGTCGGCTTCTCCGGCACGAGCAACGTGGACGCGGCCGCCACGCTCGGGCTGCACGCGATCGGCACCATGGCCCACTCCTACATCGAGGCGTTCCGCTCCGAGGAGAGCGCCTTCCACGCCTTCGCGCGCGCCCACGCCGGCCGGCCCCTGACGTTCCTCGTCGACACCTACGACACCGACGGCGGCACGCGCACCGCCGCACGCGTGATCAAGTCCCGCGGGCTGGGCGCCGGTTCGGCGATCCGGCTGGACAGCGGCAACCTCGGCGACCAGGCGGTGCGGGCACGCCGGATCCTGGACTCAGCGGGACTGAAGGACGTACTGATCGTCGCGAGCGGCGGGCTCGACGAATACCGCGTGGACCGGCTCGTACGGGAAGGCGCACCCATCGACGTCTACGCCGTCGGGACCCGCGTCGGCGTCTCCGCGGACGCGCCGTACCTGGACTCCGCGTACAAGATGGTCGCCTACGACGGCCGGCCCGTCATGAAGCTCTCCTCCGCGAAGGTCACCGCCCCTGGCCAGAAGCAGATCTTCCGCAGCCGCGACTCGGACGTCGTCGCCCTCCGGGAGGAGCAGCCCCCGTCCGGCGTACGGCCGCTGATGCGTCCGGTGATGCGGAACGGACACCGCGTCACCGAGGCCCCGCCGCTGCGCGAGGCACAGGATCGCTTCGCCGCCGAGGTCGCCCAACTGCCGCCCGAGGCACGGCGGATCACCGGGCCGGTGCCCCGCCACCCCGAATTCTCCGACCAGTTGAAGGCGCTGACGGAGCAGGTCCGCCGCCGCATCGAAAGCGAAATCCTCACCCCGGAACGGGTGTGAACCCGCGGGCCGGAGCCCGCAGTCAGGAATCAGCCAGGAGGTCACCATGCCGAACACACGAGAATGGAACGTACGCATCTTCCTCTACGAGGACGAGGGCAACACCACCGCACGCGCCGTCCTCGACACGGGCGAGACCACGCTCACCGGCAGAGGCGTCGCCCGCTGCAACCCCGAGGACGTGGACATCCCGGAGATCGGCGACGAACTCGCCGCAAGCCGCGCCATGGCCGAACTCGGCCGCCAGATGATGCGCGCGGCCGACCGCGACCTCCAGGGCGTCGGCGCGGGCCCGCTTCCGCCCAAGGCCCGTGCGGCCTTCGGATGGCCCGACATGAGCCTGTGACGTCGTCGGCCGCGGCGCCGTGAGCCCGCGAGCCCGCAGCCGGGAAAGACGGGAAAGACGGGAAAAGGGTGCACACCTGCCGGGACCGGCGGCGGAGAACACCGGTCCCGGCAGGTGTGGGCACAGGCAAGAGGCAAGAGGCAAGAGGCAAGGGCGACGGTTCGGCGTCGCCTCATTCGCCCTGGCTGATTGCGTCGCTGTCCACCAGCCCGGTGCCTTCCAGAACGGCAATGTGATCCAGGACAACGGAGTTGGCCTTGGTGGCCAACGACCGCACCATCGAGTTGCGGGTCTGGTCACGCACAAGTCCCACGAGGCCGAACATCTGGCCGTCGTGCTTCCGGACCCGGTTGACGAAGACCTCGTCGAACTTCTTGCCCTTGGCCTTCTCGATCTCGCTCATGTACTGCCGCTGGGCGTCCGTCGGCTGGTTCGGCAACGTCACCTTCAACGTGCGGCCGGCCTCGATGGCCCGCTTGTCCAGATCGGAGCATGCCTCCACCACACGGTCACCGACGGCCCGCACCGTCTTCTGGGTGCCTCGTTCCCGTGCGGCGCGCCCTGCGGGCACCTTCCACAGCCCGGCAGACCGCACACTCCGCAGGAAGTCGCGGTCGAGAGCGGTGAGCGGCCCGTACTTGGTCTTCCAGGTTCCCTTGCCGTCGTCCTGCCATCCGGCCCTGGAGAGCGCGATGGTGCGGTTCCCGTCGAAGAAGTAGACGGGAACCAGCAGCGAAACAAGCGTCGCGACGAAACCGAGAAGGACCAGCGCAGTGCCGGCCACTCGTCCGGACGGCTTGATGGAACGCATCGGAACCCTCCCCATTCAGGCCATCGAAGCGCGGTGGACACCTGGGTCATTATTCGTGTACGTGCAGCCTGAGTTGGCGGCTTAGTCCTGATCCGACAAGGTCTCCTCGACGTCCGGCGACTGTGCTGTATCAGGAGACGGGAGGAGAGAACGAGGATACGGGTGTGCCTGAGCCCTGTCGGCAAGTCCCCTGCCGCCGTCTGCGGCTGCTGTGGTGGAGGGCCTCATCGACCGGGGCGGCGGCCCCACCGATCAGCGCGACGACGAAGAGGACTCCGGCCCCACCAGGGCGCCGAGCCGGGCCGGCCGGAGATGCCGCGGAAGCCGCTGTCCCGGTGCGGCGATGCTGCGTCACCGCACGTACGCCGAAGGCCGTCAGCGCCCATGCCGCCTACAGGGCAAGTGCAAGCCGAGCCCAGCCGGTCATCGTGGAGTCTCACCTGTGGTGCAGCAGGAACAGCCGGGGCGGCAGCCGCACGCATCTGATGCGGCTTCGGCCGGCTGCCCGGCCGTCACGGCGGCTGGTGCTGCGCAGCAGCCTCGGCCCTGCCACGCGTCTCGGCCCTCCTTGACGGCGATGCCGGCGATGACCAGGGCGGCGACCGGGTCGGCCCAACTCCAGCCGAGCGTGGCGTTCAGTACCAACCCGGCCAGGAGCACGGCGGAGAGGTAGGTGCACAGCAGCGTCTGTCTGGAATCGGCCACCGCCGAGGCCGAGCCCAGCTCGCGCCCTGCCCGCCGCTGGGCGGCGGAGAGAAACGGCATGATCGCCAACGACAGTGCGGCCAGCACGATGCCGGGCGGCGAGGAGTCCGCCTCAGTGGTACCGGTCAGGGCCCGTACCGAGTCGATGGTGACGTAGGCGGCGAGCGCGCAGAAGGAGACGGCGATGATCCGTAGTGTGGTGCGCTCCCGGGCGTCGCGGACGGCGCGGTCACGGGCCGAGAACTGCCATGCCACCGCCGTGGCCGAAGAGACTTCGATGACGGAGTCCAGACCGAAACCGATCAGTGCGGTGGACGAGGCCAGCATGCCGGTCGTGAGCGCCGCGACGGCCTCGATGACGTTGTAGGTGATGGTCGCTGCGACCAGGAGCCGGATACGGCGGGCCAGGGTTTCCCGCCGGCCAGGCGATGGGCCCAGGGAGACGACCGTCATCAGCAGCAGCCCTTCTCCTCCGCCTCGGTGCACGTGCGGTCCGCGGCGACGGCCACCACAGCGGAGCGCAGATCATCGAGCGCATGACCAAGGCGTGGGTCGGCGAGTTCGTACCGGGTGCGCCGGCCCACCGGCACGGCCACGACCAGGCCGCAGTCGCGCAGGCATGCCAGGTGGTTCGACAGCCTCGTCCGGGAGATTCCCAACGTCTCGGCCAGATCGGACGGATGAGCCGGGGCCTGGCGGAGGGCGATCAGGAGCCGGCAGCGGATCGGATCGGCCAGGGCGCGACCGAACCGCGCCAGCACCTCGACGTCGGCAGCGAGTGTCAGCATGGACGTGACGATACATGGATTGATGAATTCAGGAAACTCTGAACTATCCACCATCCGCCCGACGGCCGCGCAGCAATTGCCGTTCAGGGACCCTTGGGCGCGCGAGCGCAGTCCCAGCGGGACCGGAACTCGTCTCGCATCCCGACCGACTACTCCGCAACAAGGCCGGCACGGGCACGACGCTGCGGAGACGGAGAGCGCCAATGAAGGCGGAGAGACAAGTGCCAAAACCCCCAACGGTGGCCGCCAGCACGGGTGTTCGGCGTGATTCCTCCGCAGTGTGGGCAACACGCTATGATCACGGCATGGTCACGGCCCGGTCGCTTTCCGGTGTGCCGCGGCTCCGTTCTTCGTCGGAGTCACGGCACTTGTTGCTGGTGGCCATGCTGCTGTTCGGCCTCGTGTACGCGCACGGGGTCAGCCCGGAGGGCGTCGCCCGGCATCTCACCCCGCCGACCACCATGGCGGCCGCCGCATCCGTCGCTCCGCAAGCTGACGGGGAGACAGAAAGGGTCGTGCGGGACACCCGTACGACGCACGAAAAGGTCACCGGACAGCACGAACACGATGCCTCGCATCCCGTGGAAAGTTGCGTGCCCGGTCAGCCGCAGAAGGGCTCAGGGGTGCACGCCCCCTGCGCCTCCCCGTGGACGGGTGGAGCAACCCACTCCACCCATTCCTTGGATGCGCCTGTCCGAAGCCGGGACGCATCAGATCCCCCGTGGTTGAGAGAGGCCACGGAGTCAGCGGTCCGGCAGATCTAGATTCCCGCAGTTCGCGCGGGGCGTCCGGCCATTGAGGCCTGGACGGCTGCATCGACCGTGCCGTCGTACATACCGGTGCACGGCACTTCCGGTCGGCAGCCGCCGGCCCGATGCACGCCGCCAACGCGGCTCCCCGGTCCTTGGCCATGTATCCCGTCGACTTCCGCCTCCGGGCAGGGAGTTCGGCCGCGCTGCGGAGGCACTGTGCCGTTCCACTCCGACGCTCGCCCCGCCCGTCCTGCTCGGGTCCTGCGTCGTCGCCTTCACGCTCTTCTCCTGAGCGCTCTCTTTCTTGTCACCTTCGACTGCGGAGTCTTACTCCACGGTCCGGAGCACTCCCACCACCCCGTCCATGCGGCCTCCGCCGAGTCAGCAGGCATGACCGACGAGGCAGTCGCTTCGGATTCGCCGTCAACGGTCGACGCATCCTGCTCGATGCTCGGACACGAGGGCGCAGACGAGAGCACAAGCCAAGCCCAGCCGGGCCCGCCGACGCTGAACCTCACGCCCGCGCTTGCGGCGCGGACCGTGGCACTCGCGAAGCGCACTGCCCGACCACCCGTCGGCAGCCCCATCCGAGCTCAGTCCGGCCGTTCCAGAATCACCACCGTGTGCCGATGGCGCATATAGGCCGAGTTCCGCGCAGCCGCACAAGGCGGCTGCCGCATGCCGTCGCCGGAGCAGAGCCATCAGGCCAAGCTTCAACGGCCGGCACGCGAGATGAGCACCAGATGCCCATCATCGAACGAGAGCGGAACATGCAATCCCAGACCACCACTGACATCACACCCCCCGCCCGCTCTGCCCTCTCCGGGCTGGTCGGCAACACCCCAGTCCTCCAGGTCTCCGAACCGCTCGCCTCCGCGGGGCGTGGGTTCTGGGCGAAGCTGGAGGGCTTCAACCCGGGAGGGATCAAGGACCGTCCCGCCCTGCACATGGTCGAGCGCGCCCGGTCGCGCGGCGATCTGCGTCCCGGTGCCAGGATCATCGAATCCACCAGCGGCACCCTCGGCTTGGGACTCGCCCTCGCCGGCATGGTCTACGGACACCCCGTCACGCTGGTCACCGACCCGGGCCTGGAATCCTCCATGACGCGGCTGCTGACCGCCTACGGAGCCCAGGTCGACATCGTCAGCGAGCCGCATCCGACCGGTGGCTGGCAGCAGGCCCGCCGTGACCGCGTGGACCAACTGCGCACCCGGCACCCCGAGTCGTGGTGCCCGGACCAGTACAACAACCCGGACAACATCTCCGCCTACACGCCACTCGCGCTGGAGATGGCCTCCGAGCTGGGCCACATCGACGTCCTGGTGTGCAGCGTGGGTACCGGCGGTCACTCCGCCGGCGTCTCCCGAGTCCTCCAACAGCTCTACCCGGAACTGAAGTTGGTCGGTGTGGACACCATCGGATCGACGATCTTCGGTCAGGCCGCCCGGCCGCGGCTGATGCGCGGGCTGGGCTCCAGCATCTACCCCGGCAACATCGCGTACGAGCGATTCGGCGAAGTGCACTGGGTGGCACCGGCGGAAGCCGTGTGGACGTGCCGTCAACTGGCCAACTCCCACTACGCCACCGGCGGATGGAGCGTCGGTGCGGTTGCCCAGGTCGCCGGCTGGCTGGCCCGTACGCTGCCCGCCGACACCAGGATCGCGGCGATCTTCCCGGACGGGCCGCAGCGCTACCTGGAGACAGTGTTCGACGACGACTACTGCGCCGCCCACGGGCTGCTCGACTCACCACCCGCCCTCGAACCGGAGGTGATCTGCCGCCCCGACGAGAAGGAAGTCACCCGCTGGACCCGGTGCACCACCGTCGTCGACCCCCTGGCCCTCACCGCCACCACCGAGACCTGCGAACCGGTCGGCCCGCCCCCTGAATCAACAACGCAGAAGCCGACAGAAGCGGATCGCTCGCCCCAGCAGGAGGAGAACCGATGAAGGGCGTCATCACACAGACCCGCTCCTACGAGCGCAGCACCCAGCTGTTGATGGTCAACCAGTTCACCATCAACTTCGGCTTCTACATGCTGATGCCGTACCTGGCCTCGCACCTGTCGGGAACGCTCGGCCTCGCCGGCTGGCTCGTCGGACTCGTCCTGGGAATCCGGAACTTCAGCCAGCAGGGCATGTTCCTCGTCGGCGGTACCCTCGCCGACCGGTTCGGCTACAAGCCATTGATCGTCGCAGGCTGTGTACTGCGCACTCTCGGCTTCGCCACCCTGGGCCTGGTCGACACCGTGCCTGCTCTGCTGGCGGCCTCCGCAGCCACAGGACTGGCAGGGGCGCTGTTCAATCCGGCCGTCCGCGCCTATCTCGCCGCGGACGCCGGAGACCGGCGGATCGAAGCCTTCGCCCTGTTCAACATCTACTACCAGGCGGGAATCCTGCTCGGCCCGATGGCGGGCATGCTGCTGACCGGCATCGACTTCCGCGTCACCTGCCTCGTCTCCGCCGCGATCTTCACGTTGCTGAGCATCGTGCAGATCCGCGCCCTGCCGGCCCGCCGGGGCGACGACGCGAAGGACAGCAGCGACGGAAAGCGGGAGGGTGTCCTGGCCCAGTGGCGCAGCATCGTGCGGAACCCGTCGTTCCTGCTCTTCTCCACCGCCATGATCGGCTTCTACGTCATGCAGTTCCAGGTCTACCTTGCCCTGCCGCTGGAAGTACGGCGGCTGGGCGGCCAGGGGACGTTCGGTACCGCTGCGGTGGCGGTGATGTTCGCCGTCTCCGGGCTGAGCACCATCCTCGGCCAGACCAAGCTCACCGCCTGGTGCAAGGCACGCATGGCACCGGGGCAGGCACTCGGCTGCGGCTTGCTGATCATGGGCGTGGCATTCGTCCCCCTCCTGGCGGCCACTGCGGTGCCCGTGCCGGATGGTGGCGTGGGGCTCTGGCTGATTGCTGCGGTCCCGCCGTCGCTGGCTGCGTTGCTGCTGGCCCTGGGCACGATGATCGCCTTCCCCTTCGAGATGGACACCATCGTCCGCCTCTCCGGCGACCGGCTCGTCGCCACCCACTACGGGCTCTACAACACCATCTGCGGCATCGGCATCACGCTCGGGAACCTGCTGACCGGCGCCGCCCTGGACGCGGCGCGCGCAGCCGGCGTCTCCGCCATCCCCTGGATCGCGCTGACCGCACTCGGCGCTACCTGCGCCGCGGCCCTGTACGGGCTGCACCGCTCCGGGCGCCTGGCTGCACCGGCGCCCACGGCCCGGCCCGAGCCCGCGACCACATCTGCCTAGCAGACCGGCTCGGCTGAGGGGGTCTGCCTGACAGACCGGCTCGGCTGAGGGGCGGGCGGCCTTGTCGCCGCCCGCCCCCGGCCAGAGCTGCGGCTTTCGTGGTCAGTACGGAATCGCCGAGTCCTCGCCACCCCGAGAAGCTCGATTCCGACACCACTGCGACGGAGGCGAATGTGGTCCGCGCTTCCAGCCATCGCTTGTCCGAGCCCAACTTGTCCGAGCCCAAGCGGAACTGACCGTGGTGGAGTTCCCGGACTTTGAATGCGAAGCGTGCGGCGCCACCTATCCCCCCTCGAGCGACTGCGCGAGGAGTACGCGACCGCGTCACCTTCGTCGCCCGCTGTTTCCCCATGCCCGGACACCGCAACGGGAAGCTCGCCACGCACACGGCCGAAGCCCTGACCGCCACCCGCTACACTGTGCGCGGCGGCGCAGACTTCGCTGTCCGCGACCGCCGCGGCACTGCCGGAAACCACGCTGGGTTGGTTCGTCCTACTTCGCACCAATTTCAGACACGTTTTCCGACAGATCCCCGCCTCCGTAGCTCAGGGGATAGAGCACCGCTCTCCTAAAGCGGGTGTCGCAGGTTCGAATCCTGCCGGGGGCACCATGTGATGTCTCAGGACATCGGAATGACCCTGAACCCACGATTGGGTTCGGGGTCATTGTCGTTGTGGCCGGGTGGGCGGCCGGTGGGTTGGTAGTCGCGGGTGATGTCGATGGTGAGCTCGCGGAGGAGTTCGCCGGTGGTGGCGTTGACGATGCGGACGTCCAGGTCGTTGATCAGCATGATGACGTGGGTTCCGGCGTGGGTTCGTCCGATGCCGATGTGGCGGAGGCGGCCTGCCACGCGGAGGGTGACGGTGCCGCCTGTGTCGATGCGGTCGTGGCGGACGCGGGTGTGGGTGTCGGTGTCGCGGCTGTGTGCCGGCAGGGCTTTGGGGAGTGTGGAGTAGATCGCTGCGGGAGTGGCGCGGTGGGACAGGGCCCGCCGGGCCGCTGCCGCTCACGGTCCGGGCCCGATGTGCCCGCCGGTTCTCCGCCGGCGCCGGCCGGGGCGTTTCTCCGCCGGGACGAAGTGTCCCTGGCGGCAGGTGTCCTGGGGGGTGGGCCGGTTACGCGCTCTCAGGGCCTGCCCGTACACTTAGGTTCGCCTAAGTTGATGATCGTCCAGATCACCGTCACATCGGAATGGATGCGATGTCCGCTGCCACGATCAGCAGCCCACGAGGTGCTCTGATCAGCCGCCGCATAGGCCTTACGGCTGCGGCCGTCGTCGCCCTGCTGCTCGCGGTGCTGCTCAGTCTCGCCGTCGGTGCGCGTCAGATCGCCCCCACCGAGGTCTTCGACGTCCTGCTGTACGGCGGGACGAGCGACGCCGCCGAGGTCGTACGGTCGATGCGGGTGCCCCGCACCGTCATCGGTCTGCTGGTCGGCGCGGCGCTGGCCCTCGCGGGCACAGTGATGCAGGGCGTCAGCCGGAACCCCATCGCCGACCCCGGCGTGCTCGGCATCAGCCAGGGCGCGGCGGCCGGTGTGGTGCTGGCGATCGCGTTCGGCGGGGTGCACACCCTCAACGGCTATATATGGTTCGCCTTTCTCGGGGCCGGAGTCGCGTCGGTGGCCGTCTACGCCGTCGCCTCCAGCGGGCGCGGGGGCGCGACCCCCGTGAAGCTGGCGCTGGCCGGTGCCGCCGTCAACGCACTGCTCATATCCGTCATTCAGGGGCTGCTGACCACCAAGTCCGCCACCCTGGAGGAGTTCCGCTTCTGGCAGGTGGGCTCAATATCCGGGCGGAACGCCGAAATGGCCGGTCAGATCTGGCCGTTCCTGGTCGTCGGCGCCGTGCTGGCGCTGGCTGCCGCGCGCGGACTGGATGCTCTGGCGCTGGGCGAGGACGTCGCCAAGGGGCTCGGCCAGAAGGTGGGGACCGTACGGATCCTGGGCGGCGTCGCCGCGACGCTGCTCACCGGCGTGGGCGTCTCGGCTGCCGGGCCGATCGCCTTCGTCGGCCTCGCGGTGCCGCACATCACCCGTGCCCTGGTGGGCACCGGCCACCGCTGGGTTCTGCCCTTGTCGGCCCTGCTCGGACCGGTCGTGCTGCTCGTGTCGGACGTCATCGGGCGGATCGTCGTTCCACCGGGCGAGGTGCCGGCGGGCGTGATGACGGCCCTGATCGGTGTGCCGTTCCTCATCGCCATGGCCCGCCGCAAGGCGGTGAGCGCATGACGGCCCCGTCCACCGAGCGCACGGCCGCCGCACCTGCAGGCGCCACGCCTGCGGGCGCCGTCCGCCCCGCCGGGTTCACACTGGTCAGGCGCGGCCGCGGCTCGTTCCTCGTACACCGGCGCGCGGCGGTCGCCGCGAGCGCGTTCGCCGTACTGACGGCCGGGGTCTCGCTCGCGTACCTCTGCCTCGGCGACTCCTATGTCGCACCGGCGGACGTGGTGAACGTGCTCACCGGCAGCCCCGCTTCGGCCGAGTTCATCGTGGAAGAGCTGCGGCTGCCACGGCTGATACTGGGGCTGCTGGTCGGGGCGGCCTTCGGCGTCGGCGGGGCGCTGATCCAGACCGTCGCACGGAACCCGCTCGCCAGCCCCGACATCATCGGCGTCTCCCAGGGCGCCAGTGCCCTGACCATCGGAGCGCTGACCTTCGGGGTCAGCTCGTTCAGCGTTCTGCCCTACTTCTCGGTCGCGGGCGGGGTCGCCGCCGCCTGTCTCGTCTACCTCTTCGCGTGGCGCGGCGGGCTGCATGCGGCGCGGTTCGTGCTGATCGGCATCGGCGTCGCCATCGCGCTGCGGTCCGTCACGCACCTGTTCATCACCAAGGGCGAGTATCTGATCGCCCATCAGTCCCAGGTGTGGCTGACCGGTTCGCTCAACGGGCGTGGCTGGGAAGAGGCCACGCCGCTCGGCTGGACGCTGCTCGCCCTGACACCGTGTCTGCTGTGGGCCGCACGGGCGCAGCGCACCGCCGCCTTCGACGACGACACCGCCAGGGCGCTGGGAGTTCCGCTTCAGCGGACGCGGTTCGGACTGGCGCTGCTGGGCGTCTTCCTCGCGTCGGTGGCGACAGGGGCGGCCGGTCCGGTGGACTTCGTGGCGCTGCTCGCCCCGCAGATCGCCAGGAGGCTGACGCGCACGCCGCAGATCCCGCTGCTGTCTTCCGGGTTGCTCGGCGCGTTCATCGTGGTGGCAGCCGACCTGCCGGCGCGGGTGATGTTCGCACCGGTCGAGGTCCCCGTGGGCGTGCTGACGGCGGCTGTCGGCGCGCCGTATCTGATCTGGCTGATCGTCCGCGGCCGTACTGGAGGAAAAGCGTGACCGTGACCGAGAGCAGGCTCACAGCCCGCGACCTGACGCTGGCCTACGAGGAGCGCACGGTCGTGGCGGACCTCGATCTGGACGTACCGGACGGCCGCGTCACCGTCATCGTCGGCCCGAACGCCTGCGGGAAGTCCACGCTGCTGCGCGCGCTGGGACGGCTGCTGAGACCGCGGAACGGCGCGGTGCTGCTGGACGGCACGGCGATGAGCCGGATGCCCACTCGCACCGTGGCGCAGTCCATCGGGCTGCTGCCGCAGACCCCCGTGGCGCCCGAGGCCATCACGGTCGCGGACCTCGTCTCACGCGGCCGTCAGCCGCATCAACACTGGTGGCAGCAGTGGTCGCAGGAGGACGA
Organism: Streptomyces sp. WMMB 322; assembly: GCF_900090145.1. Classification (GTDB taxonomy): domain Bacteria; phylum Actinomycetota; class Actinomycetes; order Streptomycetales; family Streptomycetaceae; genus Streptomyces. Next base: position 509,736 of record NZ_FMHI01000001.1, on the reverse strand, counting down.
GCGCGCGGTCACAGACGCCATGGACCGCACCGATGTGACGGCGCTCGCCGGTCGGCCCGTCGACGAACTGTCGGGCGGCCAGCGGCAGCGCGTATGGATCGCCATGGCACTGGCGCAGGAGACCGATCTGCTGCTGCTCGACGAGCCCACCACCTATCTGGACATATCCCATCAGGTCGAGGTGCTGGACCTGATTCGGCAGCTCAACCGGGAGCGCGGCCGGACGATCGTGGCGGTGCTCCACGACCTCAACCAGGCGGCGCGGTACGCGGATCACCTCGTGGCGATGAAGGAGGGACGGATCGTTGCGCAGGGCAGTCCCTCGCAGAAGGTGACGGCGGATCTGGTGCGCGACGTCTTCGGTCTCGAGTCGGTCGTCGTGCCCGACCCGGTGACCGGCGGGCCGCTGGTCGTGCCCGGTACCCCCGGGCAGCAGGACGACTCGGCCGCCGCCGGCGCCGCCATCGCCGTCTCGGGGGAGTCCGGCTGAGCTCTTCCGGTGACTGGTGGCCGGTGGCCGGTGACTGGTGGCCGGTGGACGGTGGACGGTGGCCGGTGGCCGGTGGACGGCAACTGCCGATGCGTCATGCCGGTCCGGTCCCGGGGCGCAGGACTCTCCCTTGTGTGCTGTCCGGCCGGGGACGGACCACCCGGTGTCCGGCGGTCGGTGCGGGCAGTATCAGCGCCGGCCCGACGGGTGTTTTCTGACGGCCTGTCAGGCTCTCCGCATAAACCGAGTTGTGATCTGGGCGGACTTGTTCCCGGCTTCCACGTAAGGTTAGGTTTACCTAAGTAATCCACCCTCCGCGTTGATCCCCGTCCCCGAGGAAAGGTCCTCATACATGTCCGCCTCCGTCAGTCGTCGCGCTGCGGCCGTCGCAGCCGTCGCAGCCCTCGCCATCACCGCCACCGCGTGCGGATCCGCCGAGGAGGACGCGAAGAAGCCGTCCGCCGACGGCGGGGAGCACGCTGTGAAGACGGCCATGGGCAAGGTGGAAGTCAACGACAAGCCCAAGCGCGTGGTGGTGCTCGACACCGACGCCCTCGACTCGGTGGTCACGCTCGGGATCAAGCCGGTCGGCGCCGTCCTGCCCGAGCCCGGTGCACCGATGTCGTCCTACCTCCCCAAGGACAAGCTCGACGGGGTCAAGAACGTCGGCCTCATCGCCGAGCCCAACCTCGAGGCGATAGCCGGGCTGAAGCCGGACCTGATCCTGAGCAGCAAGGAGCGCGACGAGAAGAACTACAAGGAGCTGTCGAAGATCGCGCCGACCGTCTTCACCGAGACCACCGGCCCGACCTGGCGCAAGAACTTCGAGCTGCACGCCGATGCGCTCGGCAAGAAGGACGAGGGCGAGAAGGCCGCCGCCGACTACGACAAGCACGTGGAGAAGGTGACCGAGACCCTCGGCGGCCCCGAGAAGGCCGGGAAGACCGAAGTTGGCTTCGTCCGGTTCGTCGAGGGCGCGGAGACCCGCCTGTACAAGAACGACACCTTCGTCGGCAGCATCCTCAAGGACCTGAAGGTGGGCCGTCCCGCCAACGTGGACAACACCGGCTTCTCGCTCGACATCAGCCCGGAGAAGATCGACGAGGCCGACGCGGACGTCATCTTCCATTCCACCTACGGCGACCCGAAGAAGGCCAAGGAGACCACCATCACCAAGAGCGGGCTCTGGAAGAAGCTGGACGCGGTGAAGAACAAGAAGGTGTACGGGGTCGACGACGACCTGTGGATGCTCGGCATCGGATACACCGGCGCGGACATGGTCCTGGACGAGATGGAGAAGAAGCTCGGCTGAGGACCGCGGCGAAGCCGCGACCCAGCGATGCGCGACCCGGTGCCGGGCGACGCAGTGACGCCGGAGGCCACGCCACGGAGTTCCGTGGCGTGGCCTCCGGCGTATGCGGTGCGCGGCTCGCGGTGCGCGCGGTGCGCGGGCGCCGACTCCCGCAGCGCCGCCGGGACTTGCGGAGCGCCGGTGCCTCCGGGCAGCCACGGGCTCGGACGCGGTCGCTGCGGGCTTGTTCTCCCCCTCGGCCTTCGGCCTGGGGGGACCCCCACCCTCGGCCTTCGGCCTGGGGGGACCCCCACCCTCGGCCTTCGGTTTGGGGGACCCCCGCCGAGGCCGGAGGCCGTGGGGAGAGAATTCGGCGGTATGGAGAGGGCCGTTGGGACCCGCTGCGCCTCCGGCGCGGGAGGTGCCCCAGGGGGATCCCAGGAACGAGTTACAGGCGCTCAAAGCCGCGTACGCGTTCCCAGTCCGTCACCGCCGACTCGAAGGCGGCCAGCTCCGCGCGGGCGGCCTGCGCGTAGTGGCCGACCACCGCTTCGCCGAAGACCTTCGCCGCGATCTCGCTGTTCTCCCAGCGGTGCAGGGCCTCGGTCAGCGTGCTGGGCAGCCGCGGTACCGACGGGTCGGCCAGCGCGTTGGCGGTGTGCGGCTCCGGGAGCGGCAGCCGGTTCTCGATGCCGTACAGGCCGGCGGCCACCGCGGCGGCCGTGGCCGTGTACGGGTTGGCGTCGCCGCCCGGCACCCGGTGCTCGATGCGCAGCGAATGGCCGGAGCCCACCACACGCACCGGGCAGGTCCGGTTGTCCCGGCCCCAGGTGATGCCTGTGGGCGCGAATCCGCCCGGCTGGAGGCGCTTGTAGGAGTTGACGTTCGGCGCCATCAGCAGCGCGAAGTCGGCGAGACAGGCGAGTTGGCCCGCCACGAAGTGGCGCATCAGCTCGGACATGCCGCCGTCCGCGTCCGGATCGGCCAGCACGGCCGAGTCGTCGGCGCCCCGCAGCGAGAGATGGATGTGGCAGGAATTCCCCTCGCCCTCGTCGAACTTGGGCATGAAGGTGAGCGCGACGCCCTCCTGCGCGGCGATCTCCTTCGCGCCGTTCTTGAAGAAGACATGGTTGTCGCAGGTCGTCATCGCCTCGTCGTAGCGGAAGACGATCTCGTACTGGCCGGGGTGGCACTCGGCACGCGCGGTCTCCATGGAGAGTCCGGCGCGCACCATCTCCCGGCGGATGCGCCGCGCCACCGGCTCGATCTCCGCCAGGCCCTGCAGTGAATAGTCGACGTTGTACGAAGTGGCCGTCTCCAGGCCGTTGTAGCGGCGGTTCCACGCCTCCCGGTAGGACTCGCGGAAGACCAGGAACTCCAGCTCCGTACCGGAGTACGCCCTCAGCCCGTCCGTCGCGAGACGATCCAGCTGGGTTCGCAGCAGCTGACGTGGGGCCACCTCGACCGGCTCGCCACCCGGCCAGACGGCATCGGCCAGGACCAGGGCGGTGCCCTCGTCCCACGGCGGGGTCCGCAGGGTGGCGGGGTCCGGGCGGAGGGAGAAGTCGCCGAAGCCGATGTTCCAGGCGTCGATGGCGTAACCCGGTCCGGTGTCCATCTCGACGTCGGAGGCGAGCAGATAGACGCAGGCACCGAACCCTCCCCCCGACTCGGCCGGGTGGCTCCCCGCTGACTCCGTGGGGTCCTTCGGTGAGGCCGCCTCGTCGAGGAAGTACGGCACGGACAGCCTGGTGCCCTGAAGACGGCCCTGGAGATCCGGAACAGCGACGATCACTTCCTCGACGCGTCCGGCTTCGGCGTCCGCGCGCAGCCGCTCGTACGGTGAGGGGCGGCCCTGTGACGTACTCATATCTGCTCCTGGTGCTCCTGGGCTTCGGTGTTCAGGGGGTTGGCGAGACGGCCGTGAGTGACGTCGAAGCCCTCGTCCTTCTCGGCGCGGTCGTGGAAGCCGCCGCCGAGCAGCTGCTCACGGTTGAGTGCGATCCGGTCGAACTCGGGGGCGAGCAGCCCGAACTCCTCGAAGCGTTCGGCCAGTTCGGGGAAGCGGGCGTGATAGCGCCCGATCTCGGCGCGGACCAGGGCCCAGAACTCCTCCTCCCGTACTCCGAGATGCTCGGCCGCCAGCGGGGCGAAGAACCGGAAGTGCCCCGCGAAGATTGCGCTGAGCAGGGAGTGGGCCAGCTCCCTCGCGGGCCAGCGCAGCAGAAGCGCGTCGGCCCGCTCGGACAGGCCCGCGTACTCGGGGTGGCTGCCGGGCAGCAGGTTGACGTCCTCGGCGAAGTCCTTCACCGCGATGCCGATGGGGACGTCGGCCGAGTCGTAGAGGACGACGGTGTTCTCGCCGTGCGGGCAGTACGCAACGCCGTACCGGTAGAGGCTGTGCAGCAGGCCGGGCAGCAGGGCGCGGAGGAACCGCTCCAGCCATGCGCGCGGCTGAAGTCCGGACCGCTCGACCAGCTCGCCGGCCAGGGCCCGGCCGTCCGAGCCGACCTTGAGCAGCGCGGCCATCGTGCGGGCCTTTTCGCCCTCGCCCAGCAACTCGGCGACGGGCTCGCGCCAGACCGCGCCGAGGAGTTCGTGGTAGCGGTACGGGGCGTCCTTGACGGACTCGTACAGCGGGTGGTGCACGGCCACCCCGGCCACCTCGCCCAGCGGGTGGAAGCGCAGCTCGTCGCGGAGGTACGGGTCGGCGTCCCGTACCGAGTGCAGCCAGGCACTCACGTCCGGCGCGGCCTCGGTCGGCCGGGGAGAAAGGCCGCGCCAGACAAGGGTGTTGCGGATGAACAGCGGCACCTTGACGTTGCGGCGGTGCGGGTGGTCGAGGTTGGCCAGGGTGCGGATGGACTGGAGCGGGCGGTAGCGGTCCGGGCCCTCGCCGAGCAGGACGATCCGGCCGTCGGCGAGATAGGGGGCGAACAGGGGGGCGACAGCCTCGTCCCAGTGGAAGGGGTGCACCGGCAGCCAGCAGAAGTCGTCCGCACAGTGGCCGGTTTCGGCACACGTCTCCCGCAGGCCGGCCGCGAAAGCCTGGCGGGTGTCCCGGTCCAGCTCCTCGGCCAGCAGCGTCCCGGCGTCCAGCCCGGGAACACCGGAGTAGGAGGCGAGGCTGGTGTGCACGGCGGCCCACAGCAGGCGCAGCTCGCCGGCCGCCTCGGGCGCGTACGCGGCCGCGGCGGAGGCGGAGAAGCCCAGCCGGCCCTTGTTGAGTAGCATGCAGGGGTGGCCGTCCTGATGGGCCTCCAGGTCGAGGTGGTCCAGGTCGGCCAGTTCCGCGGCGGGCAGGGCGCGGGCGATGGTCTCGGCCTCGGCCCGCCGGGTGGCGGTGAGTTCGCGCAGCACCTCGGCGGTCGTCGGCCCGTCCCAGCCCAGTGACGGGCGGGCGTCGAGCAGGAGCCGCTCGGGGCCCGGCTCGCCGTCGCCGGCCCCCTCGCCGCCGTCGTCGTCGCCGTGAGCGGGGTGGCGCCGCACGGTGCCGGACACCAGCCGCCAGGTGCCGAAGGTGCCGCGGGCGGCGCGGAACGTCCAGTGGATCCCGTCGGCGAGTTCCAGCCGGTAGGCGTCCGGGGCGCCGGCCGCCGAGTCGGGCTCGGGGACGAGCAGTTCCTCGTATGCGAACTCCTCGATGGCCTTGACGAGCAGCCGTCGGCCGGCCTGCGTCCATGCGTCACGTGTGGTGCGGTTCATCGGCGGTTCTCCTTGGAGTGCGCGGATTGCGGCGCAGAGGGCGCGGATGCCACCAGAACGGATGCGGCCGGCTCGGCAGGCTCGACAGGCTCGCCCTGCTCCGGCTCAGCGGGCTTCCGCATGTCCCCGGCCGCGGTTGCGGTCTTGCTCCGGGTCTCCGGCACTTCGGCGCCCGAGGTGGCCGAAGGCACGCTTTGCGACCGCCGCATGGACAGGACAGCCGCCACGGCCAGTCCGGCGGCGGCGACGGCGAGGGGCAGCGCCAGGTCGTGGGAGACGGCGGCGGTGGCGGCGACGGGAGCGCCCAGCAGACCGGCGGACCTGGCGGTCTCCACGACGGTGAACGCCGGGCCCTTCGTCCCGGCCGCGCGGAACATCCGCAGCTCCACGGCGACTTGGCCGAGGCCGAGGCCGACGCCGAACAGCAGCCGCCCGCCGACCAGTCCGGGCAGGGATCCGGCCATCCAGGTCCACAGCAGCCCGGCCGTACCCACTGCCAGGGACAGCGGCAGCACCCGGTCGCCGAGCAGCTCGTAGCCGCGGTGCACCGCGGGAAGGACTGCCAGCGCGGACACGCTCGGCAGGAAGAACAGCACGGCGCTCTCCATCGAGCCGCTGCCGAGGTCTTGGGCGAACTCGGTGAAGAAGGGCCGCGCCACGTTGACCGAGAAGTCGAACGCGACCCCGATCAGGGCGGCGTAGCCCAGCACCACGATCCAGGAGCGGCGTCCGGCACGGCGGGCGGATGTGTCCCCTGCCCCCTCCGGCGCCGGGACGGGTGCGGGAACGCTGGGAACGGCGTTGGGGGCGGTGGCGGCGTTGGTGACGGCGGCGGCATTGGTGACAGTGACGGCGTTGGGGGCGGATGTGCCAGAGGCTTTCCGGACGCCGTCCGCCGTGCTGCTGCCGTCCGCCGGGACATGCCGCCTGCCCAGGATGCGATAGGTGAACACGGCGAGGACGGCGTCCAGCACCGCGAACGAGGAGATGCCGATGCGCGGTTCCGGCAGGGCGAGCACACCGGCGCCCACCAGCGTGGAGACGACGACCGACAGATGGAAGACGATCACCAGTGAGCAGATGCCGGTCAGCCGTGCCCGTACGCCGCTCTCCGAGTCGTCGCCGTGCTCGGCGATGAACGCCGGATAGGCCAGCAGCAGCGCGCTGTTGGTCGAGACGATGAGGGTCGAGAGCACCACGAACACGGTGTAGCTGGGCGCCATGCCGAGCAGCAGGTCGAGGACGCCGGTGCTGACGAGTCCGGCCAGTACCAGCCTGTGCAGGGGCCAGCGCCGCGCCGCAAGCCCCCACAGCGGGAGGGCGGCGAGGCCGGCGATCCGGCCGACCCAGATGAACAGGCCCGTCGCTCCCGGCTCGTCGATCCCGTAGAGCCGCTCGAAGAGCTGTGGCAGGAACGGGGTCAGGGCGGTCTCGGCGACCAGATGGAGACCGATCACGGACAGCAGGACCGACTTGGCGCTGCGCGCCGACCCCTTCTTCACCGGCTTCATCCGCTTCACCGGGGCGGCGTTCTTCCCGGCGACGCTCATCGACGTATCTCCGCCGGTCCGCTGACGGCCGTGGCGGCGGGCGCGGCTGCCGCGGCCACGGTCCGCTCCGGGACGGACGCCGCGTCCTGCGGTGCGCCGAAGGTGGTGAACGCCTGGCGCGGTGCGACGGGCAGCACGGTGCGTCCGGCGGCGGCATTGAGGATGGCCGCGGCGCGCCAGGCGCCGAGGGTGAGGTCGGGGGCGCTCACACCGTGCGTGTGCATCTCGGCGTTCTGGACGTAGAGCGCGCCCGAGACGCGGGGGTCGAGCGCGACCCGGTAGTCGCCGTCGACCTGGTAGCGGCCCTTGCCGTCCCAGTCGACGAGGCCGTCCAGAGTGTCCAGGAAGTCCGGGCGGCGGGCCGCGTAACCGGTGGCGGAGACGATGGCCGAGGTGCGGAACTCGAACAGCGACTCTTCCTGGCCGTGCCGGCAGGTGAGCACGTAACCGTCTGCGCCGTCGGGCTCGGCCGAGACGATCTCCACACCCGGGTGCAGCGCGGCGCGCGGCTCGCCGCCGCCGATGGTGCGCTCGTAGAGCTCGTCGTGGATCTCGCCCAGGGTCTCCTCGCTGACGCCCTTGTACAGCTGCCACTGCTCCTCGATCAGGCGCTCCCGGGTCGCCTCGGGGAGCGCGCGGAAGTAGCGGATGTAGTCCGGGGTGAAGTGCTCCAGGCCGATCTTGGAGTACTCCATGGGTGCGAACGCGGTGGTACGGGCCAGCCAGCGGACGTACGGGCCGCCCTCGCCGTCGCCGTCCTGGTGGCGCAGCAGGTCGAGCGCGACCTCGGCACCGGACTGGCCCGCGCCGATCACCGTGACGTCGCTCGCCGCCCCGAGCCGGGCGCGGTGGGTGCGGTAGTCCGCGCTGTGCAGCACCCGGCCCGCGTGAGTCTCCGTCAGCAGGGGCCGCAGCGGCTCGGGGACGACTGGGTCGGTGCCCACGCCGAGCACCACCTGGCGGGCCAGCACGCGGGTCTGCTCGCCGGCTGCGGAGCGGTGCACGACGGCGAACGCCTCCGCCGCCTCGTCCCACTCCAGTGCGGTGACGTGGGCGTCGAAGTGGCAGGAGGGCAGCCGCTCGGCGACCCAGCGGCAGTAGTGGTCGTACTCGCGGCGTGGAATGTGGAAGCGCTCGGAGAAGAAGAACTTGAACATCCGCTCGTGGTGGCGGAGGTAGTTGAGATACGACCACGGGCTGGTGGGGTCGGCCATGGTGACCAGGTCGGCGAGGAACGGCACCTGCAGTGTCGTTCCTTCCATCAGCAGCCCGGGGTGCCAGGAGAACGCCGGTTTGGCGTCCAGGAAGAGCGAGCGGAATCCAGGGACCGAGTCGGCCAGGGCGGCCAGCGACAGGTTGAAGGGACCGATGCCGATGCCGACCAGGTCGTAGGGGGCGTCGTGAACGGACGGGTCCGGGGAAGTCGAGGGCGCGGTCACCGCTGTGCCTCCGTGAGGGGGTTGGGAAGGTCGATGTAGACGGACTGGGTGTGGATGTCGCCGACGAGCTCGTCGAGGCCGTCCACACAGGTCAGGTAGTTGCCCTTGCAGCGCAGCGCGGGCGCGTCCAGCAGCAGGTCGAGCAGGCCCTTGGCGGCGGGCTCGGCCCTGCGCAGCGCTTCCAGCTCCCCGCGCAGTACGCGCAGCAGGTCGCCCTCGTCGGCCAGGCCGAGCGCGCCGAACGCGCCGACCAGTCCGAGCAGGTTGTTGATGCCCAGGTAGTAGGCGACCCGCTCGTCGACGAAGGCGTCGTCGAAGACCAGCTGGACGCCGTCGGTCGCGCCCGGCAGCAGCCGCTCGATGTCGGCGGTACGGGACTCGGCCAGGTAGTAGCCCTGGCTGTCCCGGTACCAGCCCGCGCTGGGCAGACCGTCGGCGGCCAGCGCGACAAGGGTGTTCTGGTGGTGCGGCTCCAGAGCGATGCCGTACCGGGCCTGAAGGCGGATCAGGGGCACGGCCAGCACGGCGAGATAGCGCTCCAGCCAGCGCTCCGAAGCTTCGGCGGTGCTCAACTCGTGTGCTCGGGCGGTGCGTTCGACGGCAGCGCACAGCAGGGCGCGGTGGCGCGGCGGGGTGCCGTCGCCCGGGCCGGTGCGCTCGGCCAGCAGACCGGCGACGCAGAGCCCTTCGGCGCGGCCGTTGCCGCCCCGGAAGGGGTTGTCGCGAACGGCGGTCTCCAGGCCCGTCTCGGCTCCCTCGGTCCCGGCCGAGATCCAGGCGAAGTCGCGCAGGATGCCGAACTGAGGGCATTCCGCGCGCAGCCACTCCAGGGGGCCGGCGGCCAGCAGCTGAGCGGCCCGTACTCCGAGGCTCATCTCGCTGCGCAGGTTGTTGCGGCGGGAGTTGGTGATCCGCATGCCGAGCGACAGTTTCAGCATCACCTCGGCGTCCGGTCGCTGCACGGTCCGTACCGAGGACGTCGGGTACCAGGCCGGCCCCGCCGCGCCGAGCGGGCGCAGCAGCCCGTCGTCGACGAGACCGGCGACCTCCGGGCGGGCCAGCACCTCGCGGGCCTGCCAGGGGTGGGCCGGCACCGGCACCATGCCGTCCGGCAGGTCGAGCCCGGCGGCGAGTGGACGCAGCCACTCGGCGGGGGACCGGCCGTCCGCGCTTGCGCCGACGACGACACCGGGGTGTGCGGCGAACCAGTGCAGCGGAAAGGAGCCGCGCAACTCGGGCGAATACGCGTCCAGTTCGGCGTCGGACGCCTCCTCGCGGCTCTTCGGGGCCGGATGGAACGGGTGGCCCAGCAGCAGCGCCTGCTCGCTGTCGAGAAACGTCGCCCGCCCCTGGGCGCCCGTCCCTTCGGCCGCGTCCGCTGCCTCGGCCCGCCGCCGCTCGATGTGGGTGGCGGTGCGCCGCGCGGAGTTCAGCACCCTGGCGGCGGCGTCTGCGCCATGGTGCGGCCGTGCCCCGCGGCCCAGCGTGGTCTCCCGGATCAGCGCCGCCGCCACCAGGGAGGCGTCGGCCGGAAGGAGGCCGCCGTCACCGGCGGCGACCAGACCGGGCTCGCCGAAGCGGTGCCAGCCGGTCGCCGACCGGTACCGCACGGGCACCCGCAGCACCAGCCCGCTGAACGGCAGCTCCAGCACCAGCACTAGACCGGCCTCCGGGACCCGGGTTCCGGTCTCGCGTACGTAGGCACGCAGCAGGGTCTCCATCGCCGCCGCGTCGCCCGCGCGCAGCGCGTCGCTGTCGTCGAGCGGGTCCGGGCCGTGGACGCCGGGGTGCTCGGTCACAGCTCCGCCTCCTCTGCCTGGCCCGCGGCGGCGACCGCATGCAGCAGCCGCTCGACATCGGCGGGTGTGGCGTGCGGGTTGAGCAGGGTGAGCTTGAGCCGGACGCGGCCCGGTCCCTCGCCCGGGAGTTCGGTGCGGCCGACGACCGCCCGTCCCTCGCGCAGCAGCCTGCGGCGCAGCCCGGCGTTCACCCGGTCCGCATGCGACGGGTCGGTGTACTCCGGGTTCTCGGGGTTCTCCGGTACGTAGCGGAAGAGGAACGCCGTCAGTACAGGGTCGGCGTGCAGCTCCAGCCGCGGGTGCGCGCGGACCGCCTCGGCGCCCGAACGCGCCAGCGCATGGCAGCTGTCGACGAGGCGGCCCAGCCCTTCGCGGCCCAGGGTCCGCAGAGTGACGGCGATCTTGAAGGCGTCTGTGCGGCGGGTGGTGCGCAGCGAGAGGCCGAGCAGGCTCGGGTAGCCGGCCTCCTCGTCGTCCTGCGGGTTGAGGTACACGGCCCGGCGGGCCAGCGAGGCGTACGTCTCGGCCTGCCGGACCAGGAAGACCCCCGCCGCGACCGGCTGCCAGCCCAGCTTGTGCCAGTCCAGGGAAACGGAGTCGGCGAGCGCGATACCGGCCATCAGCGGGGCGAGTTCGTCGGACAACAGAGCGCCGCCGCCGTAGGCCGCGTCCACATGCAGCCAGGCACCGTGCTCGGCGGCCAGCTTCGCGCAGGTGCGCAGCGGATCGACGGCACCGGTGTCGGTGGTGCCGGCTGTGGCCACCACGGCCACCGGCACATCGCCGCACGCCGCGCAGTCGCGGAGAGCGGCGGCCAGCGCGTCGGGTTTCATCCGCAGCTGGTGGTCGACCGGGACGGGCGTGACTGCGTCCTCGCCCAGGCCCAGCAGGGCCGCCGAGCGCTGCACCGAGAAGTGGGCGGCCTCGGAGGTGAAGATCCGCGGGCGCCGGGCCCCACCCTGCACGCCCGGCACGCCGCTCAACTCGATCTGACGGCCGGTCTCCCGGCCGAGCACCCGGTCGCGGGCGAGCATCAGGCCCATGAGGTTGGACTCGGTGCCACCGGAAGTGAGCACCCCGGCAGCCTCGGCCGGGTCGTAACCGGCCAACTGCGCCAGCTCCTCCAGCAGCAGGGTCTCCATGGCGGTGGCGGCGGGCGCCTGGTCCCAGGAGTCCTGCGAGGGGTTCAGCGCGGAGACCGCGAGGTCGGCTGCGACGGCCACGGCCAGCGGAGGGCAGTGCAGATGCGCCGCGCAGGACGGGTCGGCCGGGTCGGCGCTGCCGTGTGCCAGCACCTCGGTCAGTCCGTGCAGCGCCTCCTCGCCCTCCGCCTTGGCGAAGGCCAGCGCGACGTCGGTGGCCAGCTCGGCGGGACTCCCCGCGGGCAGCGGCCCGGCGCGGCGCGCCGCGCCCGCACCGAGGGCGTCCAGCACGGAGCGCAGCAGCGGCTCCAGGCTGCGGGGGCCCGCCGGTCCACCGGACAGCGCGGTCCGCGGGGCGCGGGGCTGCATCTGCTCCAACTGATCCAACTCCAACTCCAACTCCGCGGCGCCGTAAAGCGGTTCGGTCCGCTCCACGTCGTCGGCGGGGTCGGGGGCGAGGTGCATGCCGTGCCGCCCCTCACCGCCGTCGCCCTTGGGGACGAGTCCCTCGCCGTGCGGGACTCGACGGGTGCGCAGGCTCGCAACCTTGCCTTGCACGGCTTCCTGCACGGCTTCCTGCTCGATCGGTGCGTCCTGTGCGGCGCACACCTCCAGCGCGGGGCCGGAGCCGTCGCCCGGGCGCAGTTCGCGGATCGTGCCCGTCATGCCCGCACCTCCGCGGGCTGTGCGGGCTGTGCGGGCGTCACCACGGCGATGGCGTCGCCGAGCCGTTCCAGCACCGCTGCGACCTGCTCGTCAGTGATGATCAACGGCGGCAGCAGGCGCACCGTGAACTCGTCCTTCTCCGGGCTCGCCAGGTCCAGGATGTGCAGCGGGGCGCACCCGTCGACAGTGCGGCGGATCGCCTCCTGGACGACGGCGTGGTTGTGACCGAGGGCGAGGGTGCCGGCCCCGGACAGGCAGTCGAGGTACTGGCGGCCCTCGGTGTCCTCGACGGTCATGCCCTGGGCGCGGGCCGGGACGATGGGGAACGAGCGGGAGTAGGTACGGGCTGCCGACTCGCGGCCGCGCCGGCGGTCGAGGATCTCCTTCCCGCGGCTCGCAGTCCGGGCCGGGCCGGACGGATCGACGGAGTGCACAGTCATGGTGAAGCTCCTGGGAGGAGACGACGGTCGGGCGGGAGGAGGAAGCGGACGCACCACGGGGGCATCTCCCGGCGCCGGCCGGGTGGATGCGGACCGGTGAGGGCTGACGACGGGGTGCGTCGGGGGGTCGGGCTGCCTCAGAGCATCAGCCGCTCGGCGACGGGGTGCCCGAGGAAGCGGTGCATGGCGAACTCCCATCCGTAGGAGCCCGCGTTGGGGAAGACGACCAGGTCACCGGCGCGTACCCGGTCCACGTGGACATCGCGCAGCAGGGTGTCCTCGGGGGTGCACAGCTCGCCCACGACCGTCACCCGGACGTCCTCCGCGGCGGGCCGCGGACAGCCCTCGGGCCAGTCCTCGACCGGAAGCACCGCGATGTTGTGCACGATCTCCCAGGAGGTGGGCAGCTGGAAGTGGTTGATGCCGCCGCGCAGCAGGACGAACGACTCGCCGTACGACGTCTTCACATCCGTGACCTCGGCGGCGTACCAGCCGCAGTCGGTGACGAGGAAACGTCCGGGCTCCAGCGCCACCGTGACACCCTCCGGCGGCTCGGTCCGCGCGGCCAGCTCACCGAAGTGGGCGACGTCGAAGGGCTTTTCACCCTCGAAGGCGACGCCGATGCCTCCGCCGATGTCGATGTGCCGCAGCTCGATGCCGTTGTCCCGGGCGGTCCGCACGCTCCACTCCACGCACCAGCGCAGATACTCGGCGTGGGCCTCGGCGTCGAGGTTGTTGGAGGCGGCATGGATGTGAAAGCCCGCCAGCTTCAGACCCGGAAGCCGCAGCGCCTCGCGCAGTACGCCGGGCACATCGGGCTCCGCGACCCCGAACTGGGAGGGCACACCGCCCATGTTCAGCGAGCCGGTGACGGGGATCGTCGCGGGGTTGACCCGCAGCGCCACCCGGGCCCGTACTCCCTCGGCGACCGCGATCCTGCTGATGCGGTGCAGTTCCAGCAGGCTTTCGGCGTTGATCACCTCGGCTCCGGCTCGTACCAGTGCGGTCAGCACGGGAACGGACTTGGCCGGCCCGGCGGCGAGCACCGGTGCCGGGGTGTCCCCGGTCACCGGCTTGGCCGCTACGGCGAGTTCGAGCTCCGCGCGGGAGGCGACCTCGAACCCGTCGACGTGCGGAGCCAGCGATTCGACCACCCCGGGATGGGAGTTCGCCTTCACGGCGTAGTACACCTTCGCCCACTGCGGGAGCGCGCTGCGCAGCTCGCGCGCCCGCTCGGCGGCGACCGCACCGTCGTACACATAGGCCGACACCGGCGCCTCGTTCCGGGCCAGTTCCGCAAGACGGCGGCGGACCGCCTCGGGGAGCAGCTCGACGGGGTAGGCGGACAGCGGGGCCGCGGACGGCGGCAACTGTATGGACACAACTCTGCCTTGGGTCGGGGACAGGAGAGAGATGCGTGGGGTGTGAGGGGTCAGGCCGGGGCCGAAAAGCTCACGGAATCAGGTGGTGCTGCTGCTCGGGGTGCGATGCCGGCCGATGAGCGCTCACCGGCAAGTCCCGTGCGGCGACGCTGTGTTCCGGGCACCCACGCACGCGGGCGGAAACCGCCCGTGCCCCGGTGTCGGCCGGTGGCTCGCGAAGCACACCGTCAGAGGTCCGGCTGCCACGTCCGGGGCGTCTGCGGGACGCAGCGTTCCGATCGGGACACGACTCCTCCAGGGGTGCAGCTGCCTGGCCGCCGACATTCGGTTCGGCCGGTTTCTTAGGTGAGCCTAACCTAATGTGCAACCAAATGCCAGGCGCGCTGAGGGCCCTTCAGCGCCACAGGACGCACAGTTCCGCCTCATACCGGCTCGGATGTCCTGCGCGTCCGGAGTTGGAGGAGCCTCAACGGGGCCCCGTCCCGGGCTGACAGCACAGACCCCAGCCGTGACGTGAGGTCTGACACCAACTGGTCGGCCTGGGGCAGCAGTCGGGGCACGAGAGAAGAGGCCCCGATGGCGGTGGCCACTCCGGTCCAGGCCAGTGGACCCAAGGGCGTGCACCCGAAGAAGCGGCTGACGACGGGCGTCTGGACGAGAGCGACGAGGACGGCAGAGGTGCCGATGACCGTGCCGAGGATCAGGGGGCTGTCACGGCGTCCGATCACGGTCTGGGCGAGCTGGGAACCGATCACGCCGCACAGTGACATGGTGCTGGTGCGTTGTGCCGATCCGGGGGTGAGGCTGCCGATGAGCCACGCCGTGACCGCGCCTGCTCCGGTGATCAGGCCGCGTTGGCGGATCTCGTGTGCGAGCGGCTCCCCCAGGGTGGTGCGACCTACCGGGTGTGTTTCGCTCAGGTTCTCCTCCGAGGCAGGTTTCGGGTCGTGAGGAGTGACCGCGATCGCCATGGCCGGGAACATGTCGGTCAGAAGGTTGACCAGGAGCAGCTGCCGCGTGGACAGCGGTGACGTACCGGAGAGCAGCGTGCCCAGTACGGAGAAGCCCACCTCGCCGGCATTGCCGCCGAGGAGGATGCTGATGGCGTCGGCCACGCTGCCCCACAGGGCCCGCCCTTCGGCGATCGCGTCGATGAGCACCGAGAGTTCGCTGGTGGTGATCACAAGGTCGGCGGCATTGCGTGCTGCTGCCGAACCGCGCGCGCCGATGCCGATCCCGACATCCGCGGCCCGGATCGCGGCGGCGTCGTTCGCGCCGTCCCCGACCATGCCGACGACGCGTCCCGCCTCCCGGAGTGCCTCGACGACCTGGAGCTTCTGTTCGGGTGCGACGCGGGCCACGACGTCGCAGTTCTTGAGCGTGCGAGCCCGGCCCGCCCGGTCGAGCTCCGCCAGGTCGTGGCCCGTGACCACGGTGACGTCACAGGGCCAGCCGAGGGCGATCGCCATGCTCCGGGCCGTCTCGGGATGGTCGCCGGTCAGCATGACGGGCCGTACGCCGGCCTCGCGCAGCCCGGACACGAGCGGGGCGGAGCTGACGCGTGGGGTGTCGGCCAGAGCCACGAACCCGATGAGTTCCAGCAGTTCGAAAGGCTTGTCCAGGGCGTCGGCCGCCTCGCTGTCCGCGAGGGGCCGCCGGGCGACGGCGAGCAGCCGCAGCCCCCGGGCGGCGAGGGCGTGTGCCGTTTCGACAGCTGCCGGGTCCGCATCGGGACAGTAGGGCAGCACGACTTCCGGGGCGCCCTTGACCACCAGCGTCGCGTCGCCGTGCGCGCCACATCCGACGGCGGCTGCGAAGCCGCGGCTCGATTCGAAAGGCTCGGCCTTCACGGTGGTCCATGCGGTGTCGCGCGGGGCGGCCGCCAGGACGGCCTCGTCGGTGGCATGGGCGTGGTTGCCCGTCCGTTCCGTGGGGCCGGGGCACGCGCGGGCGGCGGTGCGCAGGACCGGGTGCGCCTCGAGGTCAGTCGTCCGGTGCTCGTCACCGCTCGCGGTGACGACGCTGACGACCCGCAGCTTGTTCTCCGTGAGAGTCCCGGTCTTGTCGAAACAGACGGCGTTGACGCGGCCCAGCGCCTCCAAGCTGCGCGGAGTACGGACGAGGACACCGAGCCCGCTGAGACGCCGTGCGGCGGCCATCTGCGCGACGGTCGCCACCAGGGGCATGCCCTCGGGTACGGCCGCTACCGCGACGGCGAGCCCTCCCTGGAGTGCCGTGCCCATCGGACGTCCGCGCAGCAGGGACAGACCGGCGACGGCGGCGCCCCCTGCGAGGGTGAAAGGCAGCACTCGCCTGGTCAGCCTCTGCAATCGTGCCTGCACTCCTGCCGAAACGGGGACCCGGGCAGCGAGGGTCGCCGCACGGCCGGCTTCCGTCTGGTGGCCGGTACCCACCACAACGGCCCGTGCGTAGCCGGCCACCACTGTGGTGCCCTCGTAGACCATGCAGCGTCGGTCGGCGAGTGCGGCACCCGGAACGGCGGCCACATGTTTGGGGGTCGGCAACGACTCGCCGGTCAGCGAGGATTCGTCGACTTCGCACCCGTCGGCCTCCAGCAGCCGTGCGTCTGCCGGCACCACGTCGTTGATGTGCAGCTCGATCGCTTCGCCCCGCGTCAGGCGGGCGGCCTCGACCACGGATACCTCACCGGTCGACGGCTCGAGCCGGCGGGCCATCGGACGCTGCTGGATGACGAGCGCGAAGAGTGCCTTCTGCGCGCGCAGCCGTTGGATTCCGCCGACCAGGGCGTTCAACCCTACGGCGCCGACGACGAGATAGGCGTCGACCGCCGACCCCAGGAGCGCCGATGCGGTGGCGCCGACCACCAGCACGGGGGTGAACGGGTCGTCGAGTTCGGCCCACACGGCGCGGGCGAGCTGAGCTCCCGTCCGCAGGGGTGCGAGCACCGGATATCCGGCCACCACGCGCACGAGACGACCGGCACGGCGCCGGGTCACCGACCACGCCGTCGGCGCGGCCCGCGGCACCTTTCGCAGCCGCGCGACGACCTCCTCCGGAGGCAGGGCATGCCAGGGCACTCGCGGTTCGGGCCGCGGCGGCCTTCCGGCAGCCACGGCCAGTGCGGCGGCCCAGCCCCACGTCAGCGAGGCGGCGGTGGCGAGGCTGACCGGACTGAGACGTACTTCGAGGGAGGCGGGCTGCTGGGACTGTGCCTCCCGGGTGAGCACCAGCAACTCGGAGAGCGTGGCGCCCGCCTCTGCGAAGAACCTGCCCCATCCGCTGACCGCTTGGGACATGGAAACGGCGGACAGCAACCGCCAGACGCCGTCGAGCCCGTGCAGGGAGAGCAGATCGGCGCCCCAGACGACGGCGCCGGCCTCGTCGGTGACCGCTACGGCGACGTCGCCGCGGAGCAACCCGTCGACGACGTCGCGGGCGGAAGGACCCGTCTTCGTTCGATGAGTCGTCCGGTCGTGCGGGACCCGCGCCACGGTGAGGACCGTACGGCCCTCATCCTGGAGCGCGGCGACGGTCCCGGCGAACGGGACCTCACCCGAGATGAGTTGGTCGGCCAGGGTGCCGTACTCGCCGAGGCCGTGCTCGTCGACCACCACGACGTGCAGTCCCGCCCGGCGGGCCGCGTCCAGCGAGGCCTCTGCCATGGGGTCGACGTCCCAGCCGACCAGGACGGTGCCCACATCCCTGCCCCGCGCCGATGCGATCATCAGCCCCGCCTCCGGCGACGTCTCAGCGGACACCGGACGGAGTTCGAGGTGAGGCTCCTCCCCGACCGGCGTCGCCCCGGCCCCGGCCCCGGCCCCGGCCCCGGCAGCGCTGAGGGTCTTCATGGCCGCGTGCCACAGCCGGCCATGGTCCCAGCCAGTCGTGTCCGGATGGACTTCGAGCACAGTGCGCCGAGCGCTGCGGAGTGCTCCGGAATGCAGCACCACGGTGTCCACGAGTTCCAGTCGCCGGAGCCTTCCGGGATCGCCGACCAGCACGTCCTCGCGCGCGAGAGCGGCGGCGAGCACCGCGGTGAAGGCCGACGGGCCGTACCGCGCGGCCTTGGGCACACCGGCCAGCACGGTCTCTGCCGCCTTGCCGACGCTACGGGTGAACAGAAGCGTGGCGAGGGCACCGCCGAGCATCCCGTTGACGGCCGCGTCGGAGTACGAGTCACCTGGGCTTGTCCGCAGCGCCGGACGCACGGTGCCGTCTCCGGTCACCGTCGGGCGGTCCGGGGAACAGAGCGTGTCGTGCACTGCCTCGAACGCCGCGAGCTGGGCGAGTGATCGCACCAAGTACGTGACGCGTAGCGCGCCGTCGAGCAGCAGAGGCGCCGGCGACCGCGCGATTCCGCACACGGCCGCGTTGGCTGCGCCCAGAACCAGGTCGACCGTGTCCGAACCCAGCATGCGGCTGAGTGCCGCACGTACCCGGGAGTCCTCCCGCAGGACGGAGACCGACGCCACGAGGGCTTCAGCCGCGCGCGGCTGAAGCGCCGTCCGCCCCGCGACGGCGGTGGCGATACCTGCCACGTCGAAGGCGAGGGCGGCGACGTTGACGCGGACGTTCGTGACGTCACCCGGGTGGGCGTGCTGCGGCGTCCGTCCGCCGACGTGTTCCAGGCCGTGCTCGGCCGCGAGTTCGGATGCCCTGTCCGCCACACGCTCGCTGACCGTGTCCTCGACGGTCCTGACGACCAGGCTCTCCAGGCCGGCATCCCAGTAGGCGAGCAGCACATCAGGGTGCTTGGCCAGTTCGGCGGCCACGTTCCGGGCGGCGGCCTCGAGTCGCTCCGCGGTGCGCCGGGGTGCGTCAGGGGGGTGCCGCAGGCCCAGGTGCATGCGGGAGCCCGCGTGCCACCGCCCGATTCCGGGCGTCATCGCGCTGCCGGCCACTCTGCCGAATCGCCCGGCGGACGCGGACACTTGCACCGCACCGTTCACCGCTTCACGCGCACCGGTGCTCACGACTCCGGCCGTCAGGCGCGCCGCCGAGGCCGCGGGCGGCATGATCCGGCGCGTGGTCCTGGCGGGCACGGCCAAAGCGTTCTGGAGAAGTGAGGAGGTCAGTCCGGGCAGCCTGGCCACCAGTCGAAGCAGCATTCCTCACCTTCGCGGGGGCTCCGTGCGGGCGCTGGGAAACGGTCGTCGCGGGGCGGGCAGGGAGGGCTCAGCTCTTCTTCCGTCCGCCGGCCTTCGCACGCGGTGCGCTCGCGGTGCTCTTGCTCTTGGTGCTCTTGGTGCTCTTGGCCGTACTCGTGGCCGGTCGCTTCCTTGCCGTCCTCGAGCCGTTCCCCGACGTGGAGGCGGACTGCCTCGTACGGGGCTTCTCCGTCCGGGCTGCGCCGGTCCCCTCAGCCTCCGCACCGTCCGTGTCCGCAGGGCGCGGCTGTGTCAGCCACACCGCCGCAGCGCCCGCCGCAGCCACCGGCCACTCGACGACACCCGCCAGGCCGAGGATTCCCGCCCCCGTGTACGCGGCAACGCGCCGGGCACGCGGGGAAACGATCCCGACGGTGTCCAGCATGTCGTCGAAGACTCCCTTGACGCGCTCCGCCCCAGGGACCTTCTCGGCGGCAGTCGTCATCGTTCGCAGCGGATACCTGACCGTCTCCTCCACGGGGTGTCGCTGCTGCGTGCCATCCGAGCGCTTCGAACTGGAACGGTCAGGCATGGTGGCTCTCCGTCCTCGAGAGGGGTGAGGTGCTGCTGCTGAGGGGCCCTGACACAGCTCACTCTTCGAACCCTGACCTGGACGGATGGGTCCGGCAAGCCCGCCGCGTCGTCATGCCGCCAAGCGAGGTAACCGGCATCCACGCCGCGGTCCGGTTCCGGTGCCGGAGCCGTCCGGTGCCGGAGCCGTCCGCTGCCGGAGCCGTCCGGTGCCGTCGCGTCGGAGCCCGCCGCAGATGACGTGGCCGGTGCGGTGGCCGGACGAAGGGCGAGCGCGTCGTGACGCCGGGCCGGTGGCCGAGGCCCCCTGTCCCGGCTGCCGGACCCCGGGCTCCGGATTCGGCCGCGTGCGGCCGGACGCGGCCGCACGCGGCCGGGCCGGGCGTCAGAGGCGGTCGATGACGGCCTTCTTGGCCGTGCTGAACTCCTCGTCGGTGAGGACGCCTTCACGGTGCAGTACACCGAGTTCGCGCAGGCGGTGCAGCAACCGGTTGTGGTCATCGGAAGCCGCGTCGCCCGGCTTGTCCGCCGAGCACCCGTCCCGGTCCTCGACGAGGAACGGGGAAAGCTCGTCCGCGCCTGCTCCCACAGGCCGCCTTGCCCCGGCGGGATGAGGCAGCCGGGCGGTCACCGCGGCGGCCAGCAGGACCGAGCCGCCCGTCTCACGGGCCTGCCGAATGCCCCACAGCAGCAGGCAGTTGTGGTCATGTTCGGGCTTGAAGACCGTGTGCGGGCCCTTCGGACGGAAGCGCAGCGAACCGTTCTCCCAGCCGATCGCGGGGGTCCACTCCACACCGTCGAGTTCATCGAGGGTGAAGGTGCGCGGGCCTCTGTGAGACTTGCTCTCCTTGGCCATCCAGTTCCACTCCAGCTGGACGCGCTCACCGTCGAACGAGGCCGTGCCATCGGTGCCGCCCGCAGTGAGCGGAACCGCGGGCCCAGGCAGCAGATAGCGGTCGCTGGGCGTGTCCGGCACCTCTTCCAGCAGCAGCGCGCGGCGCAGTTCCTCCACGAAGTACTCGGCGACGCCGGTGCGGTCCTTCTCCACCGGCAGTTGGTACGGGTCGGAGGGGTCCGGCAGGCGCCCGCTCGCCACCTGGGCGAGCGGGTCGGCTCCCTCCCGCAGGCGCAACCGCAAGCGGCCGCCCTTGCGGCCCGGCTCGTACGCGATGCCGGAGACGGCCGTGAGCGGTACAGCCACTTCGCCCAGAAACCTGCGCAGCGGGTGAACGTGCTTCTGCGAGGCAGGCACGATCCGCACGGTGTCGCCGTCGAACGTCCATGTGCCAGTGCGCTGGATGATCTCCGCCATGCGGCGATTATCCGACGCCGATCTCCCCCGGCAGGGCGCTGGAGGCCCCGCAACCCGCAGGACCGCTCGTCTGCGCGGAGGCGGTCGCCGCGCGGTGTGCTGTCCGGCGTGCTGTCCGGCGGCGCGACGACCAGCACGTCCGCTGGGTCGCCGGGGGCTCTTCCCTTGACCGCCCGTTCGTCCGCCCTGTCCCTGCGGTGGACGCCGCGTCACCGCAGACGGTCCCATTCCAGGTCCGGCCGCAGCACGATCGGGCCCTCTTCCATGATCCGGTCTTGTCCGGTCATGGAATGACGGTGTGGGTGTCGGTGCCGGTCGACGGGGCGAACTGGGGGTCGCCGTTGTAGGTGGCGGAGACGGCATGCGGCCCGATGGCCAGTCCCCTGTTGGTGACCGTGGCGACGCCGTTGACCAGCGCCGCCGTGAACGTGCCTCCGCCGCCACCTGCGATGGTGAAGGTGACGGTCCCGGTCGGGATCCCCGTTGCGGGAGGTGTGGGCGACACCGTGGCGGTGAAGGTGACGACTCGGCCGGGAAGAGAAGGGTCGGGTGACGAGACGACGGTGGTGGTCGTCGAACCGGGGTTGACGGTGTGGGTGTCCGTGCCGTTGGACGGGGCGAAGTCGGGTCCACCGCCGTAGTTTGCCGTGATCGTGTGCGGGCCGGTGCCCAGAACGCTGGTGGTGGTTGTGGCGACGCCGTTGACGAGGGGTGCTGTGACCGGCGTTGCGCCGTCGAACAGGAATGTCACCGTGCCCGTCGGGGTGCCTGCCACCGGCAGGTCCGAGGCGACCGTGGCGGTGACTGTGACCGTCTCGCCGAAGGTGGACGGGTCGGGGGCGGAGGAGACGGTGGTGGTGGTCGCCGCCCGGTTGACGGTGTGGGTGCCGGTGCCGGACGAACCGGTGAAGTTCCCGTCCCCCGCATAGGTCGCTGTGACGCCGTAGTTGCCGACGGAGAGGGCGCCGGTGCTGACCGTGGCGACACCCATGCCGTCGAGCGTCCCCGTGAGGGTGGGGCCGCCGGCGATGCCGAAGGTCACGGTGCCGGTGGGTGTTCCGGCACCCGGGGCCACGGGTGTGACGGTGGCGGTGAAAGTGACCGTCTGGCCGATGACGGACGGCTCGGGCTCGGAGGAGACGGCAGTGGCGGTCGCCGCCTGATTGACGGTGTGGGTGCCGGTGCCGGCGGACGTACTGAAGCCGGCGTCGCCGTTGTAGAGGGCGCTCACCGAATGGCCGCCCGTCGGCAGGGAGTTGAGGGTGAGCCGGGCCGTGCCGTCCGTTTCCACGGGCACGGTGGTGGGGCCGCCGCCGTCGATGGTGAAGGTGACGGTGCCGGTCGGGGTGCCCGCACCCGGCGGCACCGGAGTGACGGTCGCGGTGAAGGTGACCGGCTGCCCGAACACCGTCGGATCCGGGCTGGAGTTGACGGTCGTGGTCGTATCCGCCGGGTTCACGGTGTGCGTGTCGGTGCCGGTGGAGGTGTTGAAGCTGGGGTCTCCCGCGCCGTTGTAGGTCGCCTCGATGGTGTGGCTGCCTGCCGGGAGTGTGCTCGTACTGACGGTGGCCGTGCCGGTGCCGTCGAGGGTTCCGGTGAGGGTGATCGTGCCGTCGATGGTGAACGTGACCGCGCCGGCCGGGGTTCCGGCGCCCGGCGGTACCGGGGTGACGGTCGCGGTGAAGGTGGCGGTCTGCCCGAACACCGTCGGATCGGGGCTGGAGTTGACGGTCGTGGTCGTATCCGCCGGGTTCACGGTGTGCGTGTCGGCGCCGGTCGAGGGGTCGTAGTCGGTGTCGCCGCTGTAGTCCGCCGTGGCCGGGTGGGTGGCGACACCGAGGGTGTCGAGGGTGAGCTGGGCGGCGCCGTCGGCGTCCAGCGGCCGGCTGAAGGTGCCTCCGCCGGAACCGTGGACAGTGAAGGTGACGGTGCCCGTCGGTACCGGTCCGGGCTGTGCCGGGGTGACCGTCGCGGTGAAGGTGACCGCCTGCCCGAACACGGACGGATCGGGGCCGGAGGTGAGCGTGGTCGTCGTCGAGGGCTCCACCTCGACCGTGTGAGTGTCCGTCGCGGCGGACGTGACGAAATTGCCGTCGCCGTCGTAGGTGGCGGTGATGGTGTGGGAACCCAAGCCGAGGGTGCTGATGATGAGTTGAGCGGTGCCGGACGCGTCGACGGTTTCGGTGAAGGTCCCTCCCCCGGTTCCGGTGATGGCGAAGGTGACGGTGCCCGTCGGGGTGCCCGCTCCCGGAGCGACCGGGACGACGGTGGCGCTCACGGTGACCGGCGCACCGAGCGCGGACGGATCGGGAGTGGCGGAGAGAGCAGTCGTCGTCGATGCCCGGTTGACGGTGTGTGCGCCGCTGCCGGTCGAGGGGGCGTAGCCGGAGTCGCCGCTGTAGCTGACGGTGACCGAATAGATGTCCGCAGGCAGGGAGTTGAGGGTGAGCTGGGCAGTGCCGTCAGCCTCCAGCGGCACGGTGGTCGTGCCGCCGCTCCCGCTGAGAGCGAAGGTGACGGTGCCGGTCGGGGTTCCCGCCCCCGGGGCGATGGGCGTCACGGTGGCCGTGAAAGTGACGGGCTGCCCGAAGACGGAGGGGTCGGGCGCGGAGTTGACGGTGGTGGTGGTCGAGGCGGGGTCGACGGTGTGGGTGTCGGTGCCGGTGGAGGAGGCGAAGTTGCTGTCCCCGATGTAGGTGGCTTGGGCGGTGTGGCTGCCGGCGGCGAGTGCGCCGGTGCTGACCGAGGCGGTGCCGGAGGCGTCGAGGGCTGCGGTGAAGGTTCCTCCGCCGGCGCCGTCGACGGTGAAGGTGACCATGCCGGTCGGGACCCCCGCCCCCGGTGCGACGGGCGCGACGGTGGCGGTGAAGGTGACGGTCTGCCCGAACACCGTCGGATCGGGTGACGAGGCCACGGTGGTTGTCGTGGCCGCCACGTCGACCGTGTGGGTGTCGGCGCCGGCCGAGGGTTCGTAGTCGGTGTCGCCGCTGTAGTCCGCCGTGGCCGGGTGGGTGGCGACACCGAGGGTGTCGAGGGTGAGCTGGGCGGTGCCGGAGGCGTCCAGCGGCCGGCTGAAGGTGCCTCCGCCGGTCCCGGCGACGGTGAACGTGACGGTGCCGGTCGGTACGGGTCCGGGCTGCGCCGGGGTGACCGTCGCGGTGAAGGTGACCGGCTGCCCGAACACGGACGGATCGGGGCCGGACGTGAGCGTGGTCGTCGTCGAGGGCTCCACCTCGACCGTGTGGGTGTCCGTGCCGGTGGCAACGGCGTAGTCGGGAGCGCCGTTGTAGGTGGCGGTGATGGTGTGGGAGCCCAAGCCTAGGGTGCTGAGGCTTAGTTGGGCGGTGCCGGAGGCGTCGAGGGTTTCGGTGAAGGTGCCGCCGCCGGTTCCGGTGATGGCGAAGGTGACGGTCCCCGTCGGAATCCCCGCTCCTGGGGCGACGGGTGAGACCGTCGCGCTGATGGTCACGGGCTGGCCCGACGTGGACGGGTCGGGTGCGGAGGTCACCGTGACGGTCGTCGCCGCGGCCTGGACGCTTTGCGAGTCGGTGCCGGCGGACGTACGGAAGTCGGCGTCGCCGCTGTAGGTGGCGGTGATGCCGTGACTTCCGGTACCGAGCGTGCCGACGCTGACACTGGCGACACCCGACGCGTTGACCGGAGCGGTGAACGTGCCTCCGCCTGGACCGTCGACGGTGAAGGTGACCGTCCCGGTGGGAGTGCCCGAAGCCGGCGGAACCGCAGCCACAGTGGCGCTCAGCGTCACCGGCTGCCCGAACACCGACGGATCAGGGACCGAAGTCACCGTCGTGGTCGTCGCCTTCTGCGTCGGCGTCACCGTATGAGTGCCACTGAAAGTGGACGGCTGGAAATCGCCGTCACCCATGTAGATGGCGATCACCGACTGCGAGCCCGCCTGGAGTCCTGTCACCGTGACGGAGGCGACACCACTCGCATCGAGCCGCACCCACCTGACGGGAAGCGCGTCGATGACGAACTGCACGAGGCCGGAAGGCGTCCCGGCACCCGGAGCCACCGCGGTGACCGTCGCGGTGAACGTCACCGGCGCCCCCTCCTGCGACGGCTCGGGCGACGACGACACCTCCGTACTCGTCGCCGCCCTCGTCACCGCATGCTGGTACGAGCCACTGGAGCGCGAGAACTGAGCAGAACCGTTATAGGTCGCAGTGACCGTGTGTGTACCGGTCCCCAGGGACGCCGAGGCGACCGTCGCCTTGCCACTCGCATCAAGCGGCACCGTGTAACTACCGCCCCCCACTCCCGTAGATCACAAAAGTCACCGTCCCCGTCGGGACGCCCTGACCCGGAACCACAGACGCAACCGTGGCAGTGAAGACAACCTCCTGCCCGAACACCGACGACGTCGGCGAGGAAGTCACTTGGGTGATGGTGGGTGATGCCACGGTCCGCCCCTCTCGTCGCGCCCGCCGCTTCCTCATCACCCCGCGCCACTGCTGCGCGTCTTTGTGGTCCGGGCCCAATGCCCCCTTTCCGCATCGGAGTTGGGAGCAACGACCAGAGCACGTCTTCGAACGGTGCCCCGGCTGAACCGGGGCCCGGGTGACAGCGGCCAATACCATTGATGGACTCACGCCTCGAAACGGCACACCAGGGCAAAGTGTGTAATTACCCTGAATGGAGCAGCGCGCGGGTGTGTGGGGGGCGCAAACTTCGGCTCAGACCAGCGCGCGTTGTCGGCAGCCGCTTCTGGGGCGCCCCTTCCGGGGACTCGGTTCGCGGGTCGCCGGGCGCCGCTCCACCACCCCGCACGTCGCCGGCCGCCCGGATCACCTGCGCCGACGCCGCGCGTACGGCATCCGGCCCTGTTCTCACCGCAGTTGGCATGGCCCACCTGCTTGCGACGTGACCCGGAAGCGCTTGCATGCCTGCGGAACCGCTTCGCCCTGTGCTCCCGGAGTACCGGGGCAGGAGGCCGCTGTCGGCGGACCGGCGAACCAAGGGCCGGGTTTCCGGTGCTGCTGATGCATCACGATCCAGACGCGATCACAACGCACGACGCCGGATTCCCTGGCCAGAATGCGCCTTTCCTTTCTAAGCTCCCTCCTCCCCCTCACGATTCATTGCCGCGTGCGCGGCGTGTGCCGGCGCTCTTTCCACATCACAGGGAGAATCACGTGATCGCCCTGACCGTCCCCGTCATGATCACCTTCGGAGTCTTTCTGATCGCGATGGTCATGGTCGGCATCATGACGCACGAAGAAACGGCCACCTTCGACGACTTCACCGTCGGCAGCCGTCAACTCACCGCCCCGGCAGCCGCGCTGTCCGCAGGGGCCGCCGACATGTCCGGCTGGCTCTTCCTGGGGCTGCCGGGCGCCGTGTACGCGGCTGGCATAGGGGCCACCTGGATCGCCTGCGGCCTGATCATCGGCACTTACCTCAACTGGCTTCTTGTCGCACCCCGCTTGCGCGTCTACACCGAGCGGGTCGGTGCGGTGACCCTGCCGTCATATCTGGAGGAGCGGTTCGAGGACCGGAGCAGGGTGATCCGGTTCCTGTCGGCCGTCGTCACCGTGGTGTTCTTCACCATCTACGTCGCCGGCGGACTGGTCGCCTGCGGTCTCCTGGCCGACGAGATCTTCGGCACGGGCTTCGAATTGGGACTCACCGTCTTCGCCGTGGTGATCGTCATCTACACCATCCTCGGCGGCTTCCGCGCCCTGAGCGTCACCCACTCCATACAGGGCACGCTGATGTTCCTCACGGCCATTGCCCTCCCTGCGATCGCCATCGGGAAGCTCGGCGGCTTCGACGCGCTGCACAGTGAACTCACCGCCGCGGCCCCGGCACTGCTCGACCCGGGGACCGAGGCATCCTTCGCCGACGAGAAGTGGACGACAGGCGAGCCGCTCGGGGCCGTCGGACTGATCTCGCTGCTCGCCTGGGGGCTCGGCTACTTCGGCCAGCCCCACCTCCTGACCCGTTTCATGAGTATCCGCAGCACACGGGACATACCGCTGGCCCGCCGTCTGGGCGTGGGCTGGGTGACCGTCGTCCTGGTGGGGGCATCCCTCATCGGGCTTTCCGGGATAGCCGCGCTCGACAAGCCGCTCGCCAACCCGGAGACGGTCTTCATCACCCTGTCCGCACAGCTGACCTCTCCCTGGCTCGCGGCGGTCCTGCTGGTGGCCGTGCTGGCCGCGATCAAGTCCACGGCGGACAGCCAACTGCTGGTCTCGGCCACCTCCCTCACCGAGGACCTCTACCGGGCGTTCCGCAACCGACAGGCCTCCGACGCGTCACTGCTGCTGATCGGACGTCTGAGTGTGCTGGCCGTGGCACTGGTCGCCTATGCGATTGCGCTGAGCGGCGGCGCCGTGCTCGACATCGTCGCGTACGCCTGGGCGGGCTTCGGCGCGGCATTCGGCCCGGTGATCCTTCTGTCGCTGTTCTGGCCGCGGATGACGGCAGCCGGCGCGAAGGCCGGAATGCTCACCGGGGCCCTCACCGTCCTCCTCTGGAAGCAGATCGACCCGCTCCTGGGGCCGCTGGAAACGGGCGTTTACGAGATGGTGCCCGGGGTGCTCGCCGCCACCGCGGCGGCACTGCTTTTCGGCAGGTTCGCCGGACGCCGCCCAACGCAGGACTGGACCAGCAAGACAGCGAACCGCCACCCCGCATCGCACATGGACGGTCCGGGGGTCCTGACTCAATGACGCAAGTGCGGCACCTGGACGACCGGGGTGCGGGCAAGGGCCCCGGTCACCGACTGTCCGGCCGGAGTCCCCAAGCCGGCCCCGTTCTGCTTCAGATCGGTCCCACACCGGGGGCACCAGGTGATGCCTCGGGACATCGGAACGACCTCGAACCCACGTCGGGTCCGGGGTCGTTGACGTCGTGACCCGGGTGGCCGGCCGGTGGGCCTGTGGTCGGGGGCGGGCGGACTCGGCTCGCGGAGCGTCCGCCCACCGGTTCGCCCACCGGTGCCGACGGGTCGCGGCGGACGCGGGCGCCGGCGATCAGCGGCCGGGAGCCTCCGGCGCTGTCTGTTCCGTCCAGATGACCTTTCCGTGCTTGGTGTAGCGGGTGCCCCAGCGGTCGGTCAGCTGGGCGACGAGGAAGAGGCCACGCCCGCCTTCGTCGGTGGTGGCCGCGTAGCGCAGGTGCGGCGAGGTGCTGCTGTGGTCGGAGACCTCGCAGATGAGCGTGCGGTCGCGGATCAGCCGCACCTTGATGGGTCCGGTGGCGTGGCGGATGGCGTTGGTGATCAGTTCGCTCAGGATCAACTCCGTTGTGTCCACGAGGCCCTCCAGCTCCCATTCCGCGAGCCGTTCGGTCACGGCTACGCGTACCCGGCCGACGGCGGAGGGTTCGGACTCCACGTCCCACTCGGCGACCTGGTCCGCGCCCAGCACCTGGGTGCGGGCGACGAGCAGCGCGATGTCGTCCCTCTGGAGCCCCGGGAGGAGCGCGTCGAGGACGGCGTCACAGGTCTCCTCGGGAGCTTGCTCCGCGTGCGTGAGGGCCTCGCGGAGAAGCTGGAGCCCGGTGTCGATGTCCTGGTCTCGGCGTTCGACCAGGCCGTCGGTGAACAGGACGAGCCGGCTGCCCTCGGGGAGCTGCAACTCCGTGGTCTCGAAGGGCAGTCCGCCGATGCCGAGGGGGACTCCCGACGGTATGTCCAGGAACTCCACGGTGCCGTCGGGGCGTGCCAGCGCGGGCGTCAGGTGGCCGGCGCGGGCGATGGCGCAGTCGCGGGTCACGGAGTCGTAGATCGCGTACAGGCAGGTGGCGCCGGTGATGGCGGTCTCATCGCCGGCGTCGATCGCGTCCTGGTCGATGCGGGTGACCAACTCGTCGAGGTGGCCGAGGAGTTCGTCGGGCGGCAGGTCGAGCGCGGAGAAGTTGTGCACGGCCGTGCGCAGCCGTCCCATGGTGGCCGCGGCATGCAGTCCGTGCCCGACGACGTCTCCCATGACCAGCGCGACGCGGGCGCCCGGGAGCGGGATGACGTCGAACCAGTCGCCGCCGACGCCCTCCTGCGCGGGCAGATAGCGGGAGGCGACCTCGACGGCTTTCTGTTCGGGCAGCGCGCGGGGCAGCAGGCTGCGTTGCAGTGTCACGGCCATGCCGTGTTCGCGGGTGTAGCGGCGCGCGTTGTCGAGGGAGACGGCGGCTCGGGCGGCCAGTTCCGCGGCGAGGGACAGATCGTCCTCCTCGAACGGCTCGGGCTTCTCGGAACGCCAGAAGTTGACGACGCCCAGCAGTACACCGCGGGCATGCAGCGGTGCCGCGATCAGCGAGTGGATGCCGTACCCGATGACCTGCCATGCCCGCGCGTGATCGATCGCCTGCCATCCCGGGGACTCCGCCAGGCGGGGCACCAGAACGGCCTTGCCGGTCTCGAAGCTGCGTGACTGCGGCGAGGAGCGCACAAAGGTGATCAGGTCGCCGGTGGCGAACAGCGGGGCGTCGCTGTGGATACCGCTGAAGGCGAGGCGACGCATCCGCGTACCGCCGTCGCTCGTAGTGATGCCGGCGCCGTTGACCCCCGGTTCTTCGCCGCGCAGTACGGGCTCGGCAAGGTCGACGGTGACATAGTCGGCGAAGCGCGGGACGGCTACCTGGGCGAGTTCTTCGGCCGTATGCGTCACGTCGAGGGTCGTGCCGATGCCGCCGGTCGCGTCGTAGAGCAACCGCAGCCGCCCGCGGACCAGTTCGATCCGCTGTGACGCCTCGCCGATCATCTCCATCACGTCGTCGGTTCCTATCTGCTCCTCTCCGGCCACCGCGTCGACGGCGAGCCGCGCCGACGCCACACCGACCGAACCGGCGAGCTGCGCCTCCGCGTGATGGACGAACTCCGGGGACGCCTCCGTCTCCGGTGAGTCGGGCTGTCGTCCGGAATACGAGCGCATCGCCCGCTGGGCGCCGTCCCGTCCGAGGAAGCGCTCCAGCAGCCTCTGGAGGTCGCCGACCGTGGCGCGGACCTGCCAGCGCCGTTCCCGGACGGACTCCGCAAGGACGTCGACGAACTGCACGGCCTGTTCACGCTCGGCGGCGTCCGGCCGTCCGGCGAGGGAGACCGCGACGTACCCGCCGAGGTTCAGCAGCGCGCTCCAGAACATCGCATGGCTGATCGGGTCCATTCCCGCCAGGCCGAAGAGCTGCTCGGGCCGGAGCAGTTCGACCCCGAAGGGGCCCTCGCGCAGGAAGGAGGCGGGCAGCAGCCCGGACTCGGCGAAGCTGGGCAGCAGCAGCGTGTACGTCCACACGGCGAAACCGGCCACCAGACCGGTCAGCACACCCCGGCGGGTGCCGCCCTTCCAGAACAGGCCACCCAGGATCGCGGGCGCGAACTGTGCCACCGCCGCGAACGACACCAGCCCGATCGACACCAGCGTCGGCCCCTCGCCGGCGAGCCGGAAGTAGGCGTACCCGAGCAGCAGGACGAGCACGATGGTCGTCCTGCGGATGCCGAGCACCAGCCCGGTGAGGTCCGCCCGTTGGGCGATCCGGGCCTTGCCGCGCAGCAGCAGCGGCATCACCAGCGAGTTCGACACCATGGTGCTGAGCGCGACGGTCTCGACGATGATCATGGCGGTGGCCGCGCTGATGCCGCCGATGAAGACGAACAGCGCGAGTGCCTGCTGGCCCTCGGCCATCGGCAGGGCCAGCACATAGGTGTCGGCGTCGACGGACTTTCCGAACGTCAGCAGCCCGCCGGCCGCGACCGGCAGCACGAAAACGTTGATCGCGAGCAGGTACAGCGGAAAGAGCCACATCGCCCGCTTGAGATGCCGCTCGTCGACGTTCTCGACGACGGTGATCTGCCACTGCCGTGGCAGCAGCACGACCGCCAGCATGGACAGCACGTTGAGCCAGACCCACTCGCCGTATCCGGTCTGCTCCTGCAGCGTGAACAGCCGGGTGAGGCCGGCGTCCGCGGCCTGGGTGAACAGGTCGTCGAACCCCGAGAACATCCAGAAGGTCACGAAGATCCCGGCCGAGAGGAACATCACGAGCTTGACCACGGACTCGAACGCGATGGCGGCGACAACGCCCTCGTGGCGTTCGGTGGCGTCCAGGTGCCGGGTCCCGAAGAGGATGGTGAAGGCGGCGAGCAGCAGCGCCACGTAGAACGCGCTGTCCTGGAGCGGCGGGACGTGGCCGAGCTGCGACGTGGGGGTGATCGCCGGGTGCAGCCGGATGATCTCGAAGGTGTTGGAGACCGCTTTGAGCTGGAGAGCGATGTAGGGAACGATCCCGATCACGGCGATGACCGTGACCAGGCCGCCCAGCGCGGCGCTCTTGCCGTAGCGGGCGGAGACGAAGTCGGCCAGCGACGTGATCCGGTGCCGGCGGCTGATCCGGATGAGTCTGCGCAGCAGAAGCCAGCCCAGCGCGAGCATGAGCGTCGGCCCCAAGTAGGCGGACAGGAAGTTGACCCCGGCCGTGGCTGCCCGGCCCACACTGCCGTAGTACGTCCAGGAGGTGGCGTACACCGCGAGGGACAGCGCGTAGACCGTGCCGTTGTTGATCAGGCTCCGGCCGGCGTCCGCCCGCCGGTCGCCGAAGAAGGCCACGGCGAACAGCACGCCCAGGTAGGCGACCGACGCCGTGACGATGACCCAGGTCTGGAGCACGGCATTACCTCCGGCTCGACCTGCCGCCGGTGCCGGCGACCAGGGCCACCAGGACCACCAGGACCGCCCAGGCGAGGAAGAGATACGCCGCGAGAACCGGGACGCCGAGCACCTGGCCCATGCGGTCGAACTGCGGCAACAGCGGCGGAACGATCAGCACGAACCCTAATACCGCTACGGCCACCAGGCGCCCGTTGAGCTGCTCGTCCTCCCGCGACTCCGCCACAGACTGCCTCCGTATCCCTGCCGTCACGCCCCGCCACCGGCCCCGGTGTGACCAGTGTCATATCACGGCAGAATCGACACCGCCATGTCCGGAATCCTCGCCCGTCCAACTCGGGACCAGGACGCCCGTCACCGCGCCGGAGACCACCATGCCCCGGCACCTGTCGTCGGTGCGAACACCAGACGTGGCGGGTCACTTGAGCGGCATGGCAGCAGGGTGCTCCGCCCGCGGGCCGGAGTCGCCACCCGGTACGGGCAACCCGGTACGGCATCTCGGTACGGAGACTCAGTACAGGCCGATGCGCCGCGCGGTCTCCTCTCCGTGCCGCATGCGGGCGTGGGCCTCCTCCCCGAGTTCGATCAGCACACCGGCGACGACCGTCTCGATGACTGCGAGCGCCGGCACGAGGCTGTCGTAGGGGGACGGTGCGGCGACCTGGCTGGGCAGGACGACCTGCGCCTGCGCGGTCACGGGTGAGAGCCACGTATCGGTGAAGAGAATGATCTTTCCGCCGTTGTCGTGGGTGAGCTGCGCGATTGCCGCCTTGTCCTCCTCGTAACGCCGGTAGTCGAAGACGACGAGCACGTCACGACGGTTCAGCGCGGCCAGGTGTGCGGTGCGCTCCACCGCGCGGTCGGGCAGGAAGCGGACGTCGTCGCGGAGTTGCATCAGGTGCAGGCCCAGGTACTGGGCCAGCAGGTGGGTGAATCGCCCGCCGGCCAGGGTGATCCGGCGTTTGCGGTCGGCGAGCAGGTTCACGGCGTGGTGGAGGTCGTGCGGAGGCAGTTCGGCGAGGGTGCGCGACACCGCCTCGCCGAAGAGTCTGCTGCCCCGTTCGATGAGCGAGGAGCTGTCGCCCTTTCCGTCCCCGCCTTCGCGCCCGTAGCCGGCGGTCTCGTACAGCGACAGCGGGGAGGCGTTGCGTTCTTCCACTTCGCGCCGGAGCACTGTCTGGAAGTCGGGAAACCCGCGGTATCCGAGCCGGTTGACGAAACGGATGACGGTCGGTGCACTCACTCCGGCCCGCTCGGCGAGGGTGGCGATCGTCTCGAACCCCGCCGAGGGGTAGCCCGCCAGCAGCACCCGCGCGACTTTGCGCTCGGCGGGGCTGAGGTCACCGAGCTTCTGCCGGATCTCGTCGGCGAGGACGCTTGGGGCCATGGTCCGTTCCTTCCGTGGGCGGTGTGCGGGGGTGGATGCGGTCGGGGGCCGGGGAGCCTCTGGCGGGCCGATGCTGCCGGACCGCGGTGCGAGCGGGGTGCGGCGGCACGGGGGGGACGGTTCCCGTCCCCCGCATCCCGCGACGCCTCCCTTTCCCCCTCTCAACCCCGGCCCCGGTCTCCGAGTGCCGCGACGAGCAGCGCCAGCAAGGCTGTGCGGGCGGGCACCGTGCTGGTCTCCAGCCACTCGTCCGGTGTGTGGTCGCAGCCGCCGACCGGGCCCAGTCCGTCCAGCACGGGCACCCCCGCCCCCGCGATGAAGTTCGCATCGCCGACCCCGCCGGTGACACTGCGGCCGAGATCGATCCCGACTTCGGTGCCGATCCGACGGGCATGCTCGTACATCTCCAGGGATGCCGGCGTCTCCTCCAACGGCGGGCACACCTCCAGCTGCTGGACAGTCACCGAGGTTCCCTCGACGCGCGGCCGTGCAGCGATCTCCTCGATCGCCGCACGCACGGCGATGATCTCCCGCCGGCGCGCGGCACGCACCTCGACGTCCAACTGCGCCTCAGGACAGACGATGTTGGTGCGCGTGCCGGCCCGCACGATACCGACGTTGACGGTCACTCCTTCCCAGCGTCCGTTCAACTCCTGCAGTCCGATGACGAGATGAGCGCACGCCAGCGCGGCGTTGGCTCCTCGTTCCGGTTCGATGCCGGCGTGAGCGGCCCGTCCTGTGACGGTGAGACGGAAGTCGGCGACGCCCTTGCGGGCCGTCACCACGTCGCCGTTCTCCCGCGCGCACTCCAGCGCGAGGGCGAAGTCGGCGCCCCGGGCCAAGGCCTCGGTGTGCGGACGGCTGGCGGGCGAGCCGATCTCCTCGTCGGGCGTGGCGAGGAGGACCAGTTCGGCGTACTCGTCGAAACCGGAGTCGAGGAGGATCTCCAGCGCCGTCAGTCCGGCCAGCAGACCGCCCTTGTCGTCGCTGACGCCGGGTCCGTGGGCCCGGGTGCCGATCAGCTCGAAGGGACGCTGTGCCGCGCTGCCGTCCTCGAAGACGGTGTCCATGTGTGCGACGAGCAGTATCCGGGCTCCGCCCTCCGCTCGCGTCAGGCCGCCGGGGCGGCGCGCGACCAGGATGTCGCCGAACCGGCGGCCGTCCACCGCCGGGCAGCGGATGCGGTCGACGGTGAAACCGAGCCGCTCCAGGCGTCGCCCGGTCCAGTCGGCCACCCTGTCGACCCCGGCGGGGCTGTACGAACCGGAGTCGATGGAGACGAGTTCGGCCAGGTCCCGCAGAAAGTGCCCGTGCCGGGCACGTGCCAGCGACAGCAGCGCGGCGGTGCGCTGCTGCTGCCGCGCGAGCGAGGTCACAGGACCTTCGAGAGGAACGCCCGGGTGCGGTCCTGCTCAGGGTCGGTCAGCACTCTTCGGGGGTCTCCGGCTTCGACGACGACGCCTTCGTCCATGAAGACGGCGGTGTCGCCGACCTCACGGGCGAAGCCGGTCTCGTGGGTGACGACCACCATCGTCATACCGTCCTCGGCCAGCTGCCGCATGACGTCGAGTACGTCTCCGACGAGTTCCGGGTCGAGTGCGGAGGTCGGCTCGTCGAACAGCATGAGTTTCGGCTTCATGGCCA
Organism: Streptomyces sp. WMMB 322; assembly: GCF_900090145.1. Classification (GTDB taxonomy): domain Bacteria; phylum Actinomycetota; class Actinomycetes; order Streptomycetales; family Streptomycetaceae; genus Streptomyces. The sequence goes on along the minus strand of NZ_FMHI01000001.1, from coordinate 475,201 downwards.
ACGCCCTTGCTATCGCGACCCGTTGCTGCTGCCCGCCCGACAGCTCCGCGGGGTAGCCGCGAACCTTGTCGCCCAGGCCCACCCGTTCCAGCAGCGCATGCGCCGTTTCCCGCGCCTGCGCGCGCGGCACTCCTGCGACCTGGACGGGAGCCTCCATGACGTTCTCCTCCGCGGTCATGTGCGGGAAGAGGTTGAAGCGCTGGAAGACCATGCCGATGTCGCGGCGCCTCTCGGCGACTTCGCTCTCCCGCAGTTCGTGCAGCCGGGAACCCTGCTGCCGGTAACCGACGAGTTCTCCGTCGACGGTCAGCCTGCCGCCGTCGACCTTCTCGAGATGGTTGATGCAACGCAGAAAGGTGGACTTGCCCGAACCGGACGGCCCGAGCAGACAGCACACCTGTCCCCGTTCCACGGTCAGGTCGATGCCCTTGAGGACTTCGAGCCTTCCGAAGTGCTTGCGCACGCCCCGGGCGTGCAGCAGGGGGGTGCTCAACTCCGTACCTCCTTGCCGGTGTCCGTACCCTCTGCCTGTTTCGTCGCCGCCGCTCCCGGCAGTGCGGGGCGCCCGGCGGCGTCCCCCGTGAACAGGCGCCCCAGGAGCCCGGCCCGGTCGCTGCGCACGGTGCCGCGCCCGAAGCGTCGCTCCAGCCACGCCTGGGGCACGCTCAGCACCGACACCATGACCAGGTACCAGATCGAGGCGACCACGAGCATGGGGATGACCTGATAGTTGGCGGCATAGACGGCCTGGATGTTGGACATCAGGTCGTGTGCGTTGATGACGGAGACGAGCGCCGTCATCTTCAGCATGTTGATCGTTTCGTTGCCCATCGGCGGGATGATGACGCGCATGGCCTGCGGGAGAACGATGCGCCGCATCGTCTTGCCGGGACGCATGCCCAGCGACTGCGCCGCCTCGGTCTGCCCGGCGTCGACCGACTGGATGCCCGCACGGACGATCTCGCTCGCGTACGCAGCCTCGTGCAGCGCGAGCGCGAGAAGCGCGGCAAGTCCCGGGCTGAGCACGGAGTTCGTCCTGGCGGAGAAGAAGGTGATGTCCGTGAACGGGATGCCGATCATCACCATCGGGTACAGGGCGGCCGCGAAGCCCCAGAAGATGATCTGCACGAGCAGGGGTGTGCCGCGGAAGAACCAGACGAACAGCCCCGATACCACCGTCAGCACAGGGTTGTCCGACAGCCGCATCACCGCCAGCACGACGCCGAGCAGCACGGCGAGCAGCATCGCGCCCGCCGTCAGCCACAGCGTGGTGAACAGTCCGTCGAAGACGAGGTCCTTGAACAGGTTGTCCGCGACGATGTCCCAGCGCAGGTTCTCGTTGCGGGCCAGCGACCCCAGGAGCCCGGCGAGCGCCACCACCGCGAGGACGGCCGCGAGCAGCCTTCCCCAGTGGCGTACCCGCACGACGGTGAGTTCCCCGGCTGCCTCGGCATCCCTCGCCGGGGTGCCGGTGGGTGTGGTGGCCGTGGACATCGTCACTCCTTGCCCGCGTTGACGGTGGCCTTCTCCAGCGCGATGGACTCCGCTCCGTACTTGGCGCAGATTTTCTTCAGCGTGCCGTCGTCCATCAGTGCCTGCACGGCCTTGCGCACCGCTTCGGTCAGTTCGCGCAGCTGCTTCGAGACGGCGATGCCGTTCGGCGAGGCGCCGTAACCGCCTTTCGCGGAGGGGTCCTCCACGAGGTCGAAGGCGTTGCCCTGGTCGGCGGTCTTCGCCGTCCAGCCCGCGGCGGGCTTGGTGAGCACATCGGCGACGACCTTGCCTGCGCGCAGTGCGAGCTGGGCGTCGGAGTCCTTGGGAAAGGGCTGGATGTCGATCTTCTTCTTGCCGGCCGCCCGGCACTTGCGCTGGTGGCTCTTGAGCAGGTCGAGCTGGTTCGTCGCAGCCTGAACGGCGACTCCCTCGCCGCACAGGTCGTCGAGTGTGGCGATCTTCTCGGGATTGCCGTCGGCGACCATGATCCCCGAGCCGGACACGGAGTAGTCGACGAAGTCGAGCACCGCCTGACGCTCCTTGTCGTCGGTGATGGCCGAGATGGCGACGTCGAACTTGCCTGCCTGGATGGCGGGGACGATGCCGTCGAACTTCTGCGGCTTGAAGTCGAACTTCACGCCGAGCTTGGTCCCGACGGCCTGGCCGAGTTCGTAGTCGAGCCCGGTGATGGCGGTGCTGCCCTCCTTCTCGAACATCACGAAGGGGGGATAGGGCACGTCCGTGGCCACGCGCACGGTGCCGGAAGCCTTGATCTGCTCAGGAAGGGCCTCATGCAGCTCGGGGTCCTTCTTCACCTTCACGCCGGCGATCGTCGCGGTGGCCGGCGTGCTGGGGGTCTCGTCGTCCGTCCCGTCTCCCTGGCCGCACGCGGTGAGAGCGAGGAGGGCGCTCACCGTCACAGCGGCGGTGGCGGCGGGCGAACGGGGGCGGGAGGCTGGCGTCACGGTCGATCCCCTCTCGATGAGTGCCGACGGCCGAGTCGCACCGCGGCTGGTTCCGCAGGAAATTACATCAGGCGCCATTGAATGGCTATATGTAACGCGAACCTCGCAACGAAAGACCCCCGCGACCGAGCGAGTCAGCCGCAGGCAACATCCGGATCAGCCAGCACATTTGGGGGCGGAGTCCAGGAATGAACTGCCGTTCCACCCCCAGCACCACAAGAGAACGGTGTTACATCTTGCACTGAACCACGAGCATCTGTACTTTCCCGATGCGCGGGGTTGTCCCGAACCCCCGCTCCGGCCTCCGGCCCCCAGCCCCGGTCTCCCCCACGGGGCCGGAGGCCGGCGCACCGGGCGAAACGGCATGCGGCGGGCGAAGTCGCGGCATGCGGCGGGAGGAGTCCGGCCCGTCGCCGGGGCCGGTCCCGGGCGACCAGGCATTTGGCCTTTCCTGCCGCCGCGTCCGGCACCGCCGAGGAGGTCGCCGCCCCACGGGCCCGGGTCACCGGCAGCCGCCCGGCCGGTGACCGGCACAGGATCCCGCGACCGGGGTGGTCACCCCGGGGACGGTCCGGCTCAGCAGACGGGAACCGTCCGGCTCAGCAGAAGGGCCGGAACTCCTTGAAGTCCGGCGTCGGGGGCGGAGCGGGCAGCCGGTAGGCCCGGGTCCGCGGTCGGCCACTGGCCGGGTCGGTCGTCCCGCCGTCCAGGGCGCCCGGCATGGGACGCCACCCCAGATTGGTCTCGAAGTACGCCGCGGCAGCGCCCACCGAGGGCCACCAGACGTCGTCGAGCAGCACGACGCCGCCGGGCCGGACGATCCCGCCCAGGAAGTGGAGGTCGACGAACACGTTGTGGAAGTGGTGGCTGCCGTCGACGAACGCCGCGTCCGCGGCAAAGCCCACATCGGCCAGCCTCGCGAGAAAGCGCTGCGACGGTTCGGTCACCAGCTCGGCGACGCCGTCCAGGCCGGCGCTGCGCAGCAGCTCCCACCCCACACCGTCGTACACCGTGTACTGGAACGGGTCGATCACCACGTGCCGCGGGGCCCGGGTACCGGCACCCAGCAGCGCCTCGCCGATCGCCAGTGCGGAGCCGCCGTAGGCGAGTCCGATCTCGACGACCGTGCACGCCTGCTCGTCCGCCAGGAGGTCACGCACCTGATCGCAGTCGCGCTCCGGCAGCGAGACGGTGGCGTGGTCCGGAGCACCGTCGGGACTCCGCGGAGGTCCGTGCTCGGCGAGCTCACGGCGTACGGCAGCAACCCGCTCCGGCAACCCGCCTGCGGCTCCGTCCGGTTGCACCATCGAGCTCATCGGACACACTCCTTCTTGCCGAGGCACATCACGCGACCAACTGTGTCACTCGGAGGGGCCGGGCGAAGTGCTCGGTCACAGCATCCGGAAGAGGCGGGCGCGGTTCACCGGTTGTTCAGCAGCTTCAGCACCCCGCGCCGCCCGGACGTCGAACCGTCGGGTGCGGGCGCTCCGTAGCGGACGTCCACGCCCGACTCGGCTGCCCGGTCCACGATGTGGCGGCTGGCGCGTTCGGCGAGGGCCGCGACGGTCAGGGACGGGTTGACGCACAGCGACGTGGGCACCGCTGCTCCGTCGGTCACGAACAGGCCGGGGTGGCCGCGCAGTTCGTTGTGGTCGTCGAGTGCCGACGTGGCCGGGTCGTCACCCATGCGGCAGGAGGAGAGGGGGTGGGCGCTGAGCGAGCCGACCACCTCGCTCCAGGGGCGCACCCGGGCCAGGCCGTCGCGTTCGAGGACGGCGCGTGCCTCCTCGTCCGCAGCCTTCCAGCCGCGCAGCGTGTTGGCGGTCGGCCGGTAGCGGAGTGTGGACAGGCCGACCGACGAGGCGACGCGGGTGAAGCTGCCCGTCGCGGGCGGAAGCCCGAACCGGCCCTCGTTGTCGTCCTCGGTCATCGCCAGGACCGACAGCCACGACCTCCAGCGCGAGCGCAGCTCCTTCTTCTCCACACCGAACCAGCCGGACTCCGGCCTGTCCGTGGCCTGGGCGAGGATGTTCGTGATGCCGGGGAAGTAGATCTGCTGGAGGGAGAAGCGGGTGAACTCCTCGGCGTCCGCGTCGAGTCGGTCGTAGGACATCGACCCGATCGGTTTGCCGACGGGGAAGCCCTCGTACGCCGTGCCCGGGGACCGTTCGAGTCCGAGCAGTTCGCCGGCTTTCGACTCGTCCACATCGGCGATGGAGACCCTGTCTCCGTTGCCGGAGAAGTACCGGCCCACCGCGCGCGGCATCCCGCCGAGCAGTGCGGCCGAGCGCTGCAGCAGTACCGGGGTGCCCATGGCGCCGCCGGCGAGGACCACCACCTTGGCCTCGATGGACCCGGCGCCCTGGGCGAGCCGGTAGTCGTCCGCGTCGAGAACCGTGTACGCGACCCGGTACCGGTAGCCGGGGGTGGTGGCGGGCGCGATGGTCTGCACTTCGTGCAGGGCCCGCACCTCGGCGCCGGACGCGGTGGCGGCGGGCAGGTAGTTGAGCAGCATCGAGCGTTTGGCGTCGAAGTGGCAGCCGTTCAGCATCCAGTTGCAGTTGGTGCAGCTCTGCAGGTCCACGGCGACGGGCACCGGGTTGCACGTACGGCCGGCCCGCTCGCATGCCGCTGCGAACAGGCCGCCCGGGTAGGGCACTTGATTCCACTGCTGCCGGGCCACTGGCAGGGTCTCCTCGACCCTGTCGTACCAGGGGTCCAGGGCCGAACGGGTCAGGGCCCGGGGCCAGATGCGGCGGCCCAGGCTTCCCTCGCGCTCGAACACGAAGCCCGGCGCCCGCAGGGAGGCGGCGAAGTAGACGACGCTGGAGCCGCCGACGCAGTTTCCCGCGACGACGGTGATGCCGTCGCCCTGCACCAGGTCGACGATGCGGGTGTAGCTGCCGATGCGCTGGTCGTGTGTGAAGTCCCGGGCCCCCAGGCGGGGTCCGCGTTCGAGCACGACGACCCGGGCGCCGCCCGCCGCCAGGTGGTAGGCGGGTATGGAGCCGCCGAAGCCGCTGCCGATGACCAGGACGTCGGTACGTTCGGTGACGCTCATGCGGGGTGGCCTCCGGCGGTGGTGTGCGGATGCTCCTGCGCGAGCTGCTTGCCGTACGAGTACGTGGAGTAGCGCCAGAGGCCGTCCGCGTCGGGCTCCGGGAAGCGCAGCCACGTCAGTCCGGGGTGGCGCCGCTCCAGCGCGTCGGTGGTGTGCAGGTGGGCGGCGGTGTCGAAGGCCGCCGCGCTGAACAGCGCGAGCAGCACGTAGACCTTCTGGTCGGGCCCGGCGCTGCTCAGCAGCTTGCCCGCGAGGCGGGTCCGGTCGTCGAAGTCCAGTGCGACGAACGGGGGGCGGGTGGGAAGCAGCACACGGCCTCGGGCGAGGGCCCAGGCGGTGGCCTCCGTGTTCACCAGTGCCGCGAGCCCCGGGAGGAGCAATTCGACACCGAGTTCCGGGAGTTGCAGAAGCGCGACCGCTCCCGCCTGGACGGCGCCGGGGCCGGGCGCTGCGCCGGCGACGGCATGGTCGTGGGCGTGCCGCTTCTCGCCGGGGACCATGGTGTCGGCGAACGCCTCGATCGTCGCGACCGTGTCGAGGGGGCCCGGCGCGGGGCCGGCGGCCGCTCCGGTGCTGCTGGTCCCGGTGGGTGCCGCGCCCGCCGGCGTTGCGGAGAGAGCGCCGCTGCCGACGGCGGCCAGCGCGCCCGTCAGCGCCGCGACGAGCTGCCGCCGCGACGGCCCCGGGCTCACGTGCCGGTCCCCAGGCACGGGAGTGAGGCGGGGAGTTGGGCCGAGACGCCGCCGGCCGCCTTCTCGAGGGCCTCGGCGAGCCGCGGATCGTACGGGCGCAGCGCGGCAGCGGCCTCGCCGGCCTCGGCCGGCTGCCCCGCGACGGTCACGTTGCGCACCGACGCTCCCGCGGTGCCGGACGCCTTGTCGAACCAGTAGCTGCCGTCCCAGCCCACCAAGGCGGGATCGCCGGGCCGCACTTGCACGCTCCAGTGGTCCAGCTGCCAGTAGCGGCAGGCCGGAACAGCGATGGCGAAGCGGGCGGGCTCGGCCAGCAGGAACCGCACCGCGCCGCCGTTGGAGACGGTGATGTCCCGCTTGGCGTACTCGACGCACAGCGGCTCCGTCCCCAGCATGCTCAGCGGCGGCGTCTCGCCCTCGCCGAAGTGGTGGAAGGTGCAGTCCTCGGCGAAGGCCGGGTCGGTGTATCCGCCGACGCCGGGAGCGGTGGCCCCGGAGGCCGTGACGTCGGGGGACGTGACGTCGGGGGACGTGACGGCGGAGGTCGCGGCGTCGGGGGACGCGGCGCCGGCCGGTGCCGCACCGAACGCGCCGAGCGCGGAGAGCAGCAGAACGGCCAGGCCCGTGGCAGCGGCTCGGCGGATCGACGGCATGGCAGGACCTTCTTCCCGTTCCAGCCCCGGCGGGGCTCGGTTACTGGCGGGTCACTAGCGAGGTGAATCCTGATACCCGCGGTACGGCAGCGCAAGACCCCTGCACACGCCCCTACGAAACCTCCCCGGGACGGTCCGGTGGGCACCCGACGCGTCGTCCGGGCTCTTACGTGAACTGCACGAGCCGGGCGCGGCGGAGATCCGCGACGCCTTGGCGCAGCCGCGCCGCCCAGGAGGCCCCTCGCGCTCCGGCGGGCCGACAGGGCGCGGAGCGGGAACTCGTCAACCGGGCCCTCTCAGTCAGGCGTCACCGGCCAGATATCTCTCGATGTCCGCCATCGTCCGCGCGTTGTCCTCGAACAGCAGGCCCCGCATGCCCAGCGCTTCGGCGGCCTCGACGTTGACCGCACCCCGCCGATGTCGAAGATGACGCAACGCGAGCTCATTCGGCCCACTTTCCTCATCCGGGGGCGCGTAACGGAGGCCCGGTGATTGCCCGACGCGGTCACCCTCGGACTTCCCCCGAGGGCAAGGTCAAGGCGGCGGGCAGGTCGGCAAGACCGGAACTGTTCGCCTGCCCGGTGGGAAAGCAGCCGCGCCGAAAACAAGTTGAGGGCCGCCCGAGGGGACCGCGAGGCTGGCGGACATGCCAGACGCCGCCGGTGCCCGCCGTAATCGTCGCGATGACGGTTCCTCGCCGGAGGACACGCGGCTGCTGGGCCTGACCGGTCACACCCTCATCGCGCATCCCCGGAGCGCGGACCGACCGGCCGGGACCGTCCGCCCGACGGGCCGTGCGGCCCGTCAACTCGCCCCGTACGCACGGCTGTTCGCCGTACCCGGGGCTCGCGCCTTCACGGTGGGGAACCTGCTGGCCCGGCTTCCCATGGGGATGTTCGGCGTCTCCGCGGTCATCATGATCGCGAGTACGCGCGACTCGTACGCGCTGGCGGGTGCCGTGTCCGCGACGGGGCTGGCCGCCACCGGCGCGGTGGGCCCGTTGACGGCGCGGCTGATCGACCGGCACGGGCAGGCACGGATCGCGCTGCCCGCGGCGGTGATCGCGGCGGCCGGGGCGGCGTCGCTCGCGGCATGCGTACGGTTCGGGACACCGGACTGGACGCTTTTCATCTCGTACGCGGCAACTGCCACCACGCCGAACACCGGTGGCATGTCGCGGGCACGCTGGACACATCTCTTCCGGGCGGATCCCGCCGCCCGGCACACCGCCAACTCCTTCGAGCAGGCCGCCGACGAGCTGTGCTTCATGGCGGGCCCGCCCTTCGCCGCGCTGCTGTGCACCCGGCTCTTCCCCGAAGCGGGGATGCTGACCGGGGCCGTGCTTCTGCTGCTGGGAATGCTCGTCTTCACAGGGCAGCGCAGCACGGAGCCGCCGGTCGCCCCGCGTGACGCGGGCCTTGCCGCTCCGCCTCTCCGACTGTCCGCCCTCCTGCCGCTGTTGGTGACGTTCCTGTGCACCGGAGTCCTGTTCGGAGCGCTGGAGGTCGCGACGATCGCGTTCGCCGACGAGCGCGGAGAGCAAGGGGCCGCGGGCGTGGTGCTCGCGTGCCAGGCGCTGGGGTCGGCCGTTGCGGGCCTGTTCCTCGGCACGCGAGGTGCGCCGGCCACGGCTCTCCTACGGCGCTTCGCGCTGTGCGTCGGCGTGATGGCCGTTCTGGCGTTGCTGCCGCTCACCGCGGCCGCCGCCGGAAGCCTGCCCGTGCTCGCCGTCGCGCTGCTCGTCGCCGGCATGGGCACCGCGCCGACGATGGTGACGGGCATGACGCTGATCCAGGAGACCGTCCCCGCGGCCCGGTTGAACGAGGGCATGACGTGCGCCGTGACGGCACTGCTGGCCGGCGTCGCCGCCGGCTCGGCCGCCGGAGGGTGGTTGGCGGAGCACACGCGGCACCTGTCCTGGCCCGCCACGTTCACGGTGCCGCCGGCGGCAGCCGTACTCGCCGCGGCCGCGGCTTCCTCGGCGCTCGCCCTGTCGGTGTGGCGTGCCCGGACGGGGCGCGGCGGCTGACGAGCCGTCTCAGCCGGCGTCCGGCCGCCAGTCCCGCACGAGGAGCCCGAGCAGCACCTCGTCCAGGAACTCGCCCATCACCCAGGCCGAGGAACGCAGCACGCCCTCGCGGACGAAGCCGTTGCGCTCGGCGGCGCGCAGCATCGCGGCGTTGTCGCAGAGCGTGTCGATCTGCAGCCGGTGCAGGCCGCGCACGACGAAACCGTAGTGGCACAGCACCGCGACCACGTCGGTGCCGTAACCCTTGCCACGGCAGGACGGCAGCAGCCCCAGCCCGATGTGCGCGGACCGGTTGTGATTGTCGATGTTCCACAGCAGCGCACTGCCGACCAGCTCTCCGCCGTCCAGCTCCACCACGGAGAACGGGACGTGCCGCTGCTCCTTGTCGTCGACGACGAACTGCGCGTCCTTCGAGCCGGGCGTGATCGGCCGCCACGGCCGCGGGTCGGCCCGCGAGGCGTTGACCACGTCGCCGTGGAGCTCGGCCTGCAGGACCGGGACGTCCTCCTCGTGCCGGGCCCTGAGCCCGACCTTGCTGCCTGTGAGCATGCGAGCTTCCTATCCGGCCGTGCCGGCCGGCGGCAACCGAATAACCGGACGTCAGGGTCGGCATCAGAGGCGTGCAACTTCTCTGCATGACACGTCAGTTGGCCTGTCCCCCGTGCAGGCGCGGACGCCCTGCACGGGCGCTCCGCGGCGACGGCACGCCGCACCGTGTCAGTGCGGGACGACCGCCACGGGGACGGTCGCGTGGTGGAGCACCGCGTGTGTGACCGCGCCGATGGGTGTGGAGGCCGGGGCCCGGTGGACACGGCGGCCGACCACCACGACCGAGGCGTCCTGGGCTTCCTTCAGCAGGTGCCTCGCGGGGCGGCCCTGGAGTGCGCACTCGTCCACGCGGACCCCGGGGTACTTCTCCCGCCACGGCCGCAGCGCCAAGTGCAGGGCCTCGGCTCTCTCCTCGCCCAGCTCGGCGGGGAGCCTGGACGGCTCGGCCGTCTGGCGCACGGCGAGCATCGTCAGGGGCATCTGCCAGCCGTGGACGATGCGCAGCCCGCAGCCCCGCCGTGCGGCCTCGCCGAAGGCGAAGGAGACCAGCTCGTCCGCCGGGCCGGGGAGATCCACGCCGAGCAGCACATGCCCCGAAGCCGGTACGCCGGGCGGCGCGGAGGGCTCACGCCTCGCGGAGCGTACGAGGACGACCGGGCAGCGCGCGTGTGCGACGACACGGAGGGCGACGGAGCCGATCAGGAACCCGGCCACGGGATCCAGGTTGCGTGAGCCGAGGACGACCAGGTCGGAGCCGGAGGTCAGCTCGCACAGCAGCCGGTCGGGCCTCCCGGTCAGCACCCTGCGCGTCATACGCAGGCGGGGGTGCCGTTCGGCCAGCTCCTCGTCGGCCTCACGCGTGATCATCTCGCCCTGGCCGGGCACGGAGCCGAGCTCTCCGGCGGGGACCGCCGGCCCGGCCGACGGGCCGGACGCGACGACGTGCACAAGGTCGAGGACGGCTTCGCGGCTCACGGCCTCGGAAGCGGCCCACCGGGCCGCGGCCCGGCTCTGCGCCGATCCGTCGAGGCCGACGACGACGGTCCCGGTCATACGTCCACCTCCGGCAGGTGAGGACAGAGGCACGCCACGACCTCTGAACCACTGTGGGGGCTTCCGCCGCTTTACGCACTCGGGGCGGGGCCGGTCCGGCAGCGTTGCCGCGTTCGGCCCCGGCGCGACGGGACGGGAACGACCCGCTGCTCGGGAACCGCGAGTAGCGGGGCCGGGCGCCGGGGGACCCGCTCCTCTGCCGGGTGTGACCGGCTCGTGCGGGCAGTGGCCGGGGCCCGCCTGCCGGTGATCGCCTTGCGAGGCGAACCGGACTGCTGCGACGTGGACCTCGGCCCCGTCGGGCCTTGGCCGCCCTGTGCTCTGCGTACTGGACCGGGCGGGCCTTCCACCGCCCCCGTCCCCCGACTCCCCTCCGGCTTCCGCGAGTTCAGCGGGCCGGTGCGGCGCCCGGGGACGGGTGCCGTGGCATCAGCAGCCGTTGAGGACCGAGGAGAGGGCGCTCTTCTCCGTGGAGTCGACCGTGAGTCCGTAGTGGTGCTTCACCTGGACCCAGGCGCGGGCGTAGGTGCACCGGTACGCGGTGCGGGAGGGCCACCAGGTGCCGGGGTCCTGGTCGCCCTTGGACTGGTTGACGTTGTCGGTGACGGCGAGGAGTTGAGGCCGCGTGAGGTCGTTGGCGAAGTCCTGCCGTTTGGAGGTCGACCAGTTGTGGGCCCCGGAGTCCCATGCTTCGGCGAGGGGGACGAGGTGGTCGATGTCCACGTCGGAGGCCGCGCTCCAGGTGGCGCCGTCGTACGGGGAGTACCAACTGCCGCTGGTGGCGGCGCAGGACGAGTCGGTGACGACGCCGCTGCCGTCGCGCTTGAGGATCGTCTCGCGCGTGTTGCAGTTGCCGCTGATGCCGATCCAGTGCGGGAAGAGGTCGCGGTCGTAGCCGTCGCGGGAGTGCTCGGTCGTGACGGTCATGGAGGAGAGGTACGAGCGGGCCGTGGAGGCGGCGATGGGGGTGGGGAGTGCGGCGTGGGCGGGGGTGATGCCGAGCAGGGTGACCGCCGTCGTGCAGGCGGCTACGAGGGTGGCGAGAACGCCACGGCGTATTCGGGTGCGCATGGTTGTCGGCTCCCATGTGTTGGGGGGTGGAGCGGTGCGATTATCGTGATACTGAGTTGTCTATGCGGATAGACCTCGCGCGGTGAAATTTCCGTGACAACCCGCCAACGGGCACGCGTGAGCGGCTGGTTGGTGCCGCGCAGGGCAGGCCCCGGGCGCCTGTGCCGGGCCGCGGCGGCGCGGCAGCACAGCACGTCCTCGTCGAGCTGCGGAGGGGGCGTCACCATGGCCCGTCCGGCCGGTTCCCGGGCCCCGGGACTTGGGCCTTGTGCCTCAACCGGGCCGGAATGAGGGCGATTTGCGGGCGATTTGCGCCCGAGGGGGTTGCGGAGAGGGCGCTCGCCCGGAGAAAGCCCGACCGGAGAGGGCCCGACCTGGAGAGGGCCCGACCGGAGACCGTCCGCGCCGCTTCCGAGGCGTGCAACGGCCGGCTTCCGGGCCCGTCCGCCGAGGATGACGGACGGGCCGGGTGCGTGAGGGCCCGGACGCCGGGAACCTCGGAACGCGCCGGCGAACCGGGCTTCCGCACTGCGGCGTCCGGGCCCCCGGGCGGCCCGCCGTCCACATGCGGAGCCCGCGGCCTGACCGCAGGCCGCGGGCTCCGTATGTGGTTCGTGCCGGATGTGGTTCGTGCCGGGCGGCGAGGTGTACAGGCTGCCCGGCGGTCGGTGCCGGCTCTCAGGAGCCGTTCTCAGAGATGCTCAGAGAGCCCGAAGATGCCCGGAGATGCTCAGACGTTGGGGACCTTCAGCTTCTTCCAGCTGTCCGGCCCCGGGATGCCGTCCGCGTCCTTGCCTCGGTAGCCGCACTTGCGCTGCCACGCGGCGTACGAACGGCGGTCGACATCCGTCCAGCGGGGGCCGGGGCCGACCTTGTACTCGGAGCAGCCTTCCGCCACCAGCCGTTTGCCCATCGCGGTGATGACGGGGCTGACGCGTCCTTCGTGGAAGAAGTCGCTGCCGGGGAAGGGCTCGTGGGCGGGCTTGCTGCCACCGCCACCACCGCCACCGCCGCCTCCGCCGCCGTCACCCACCGGTCCTCCGTCGCCCGGCTTCTTCTTCAGCCGGTCGGCGATCCGTCCGCGCATGCTGTCCATCGTGAAGCCGCGCGGATCGACCTTGCCGGGCTGCCACTCCTTGTGACCGATGACGGAGCGTTCCGTCCAGTCGTGCGCGCGGCAGATGGCCGCCGAGACGCGGGTGATGGCCTCCAGTTGCGCCTTGGGCCACGGGTCCTTGCCGTTGCCGAGGTTGATGCACTCGAATCCGTAGAAGCGCGCGTTGCCGTCGGTGTCGGCCTCGTTGTCGTGGGGGAGCTTCCGCTCGGCGATCACCGCGCTCAGGACGTCCCCGTCGCCGAGACCGGCGTGGTTGGCGCGGCCGTTGCCGACGAGCCACACCTCGCCCTTCTTGTCGATGACACCGTGGCACAGCGGCCCGGGCAGGCCCGAACGCCCCTCGTAGCACAGGCGGACGCTTCCCTCGGTGCCCGAGGTCACGGTGTGATGGATCATCACACCGTTCAGCGGACCCCAGGCGCCCTTCGAATTGCGGTTGTGACGCCGCCAGTTGCGGACCTCGTGGACCGTCAGGCCCTCGGCCTTGAGGGCCTTCACCAAACGGTCCGCGCTCAGTGGTTTCGCCATCTCGGTATCCCCCTTCCCTGGATGCGCCGCCCTGGACGCGTCCCGTCCTCGCAGAACGTGGTGTGCCTGCTCGCTCTCTCCGTGCCGCTCGTCCGCACCGCCCCGGGCCCGGTCACTTGCCGCCGGTCCCGGGGTACAGCGGAGCCGCGTCGTCCTCGGCCTGCTGCTGTGCGAGGGCCTCCTCCTCGGCCGCCCGGACCTCCAGCGCCAACTCCTCCTCGCTCGCCGCGGGAACGGCGGAGGCCAGGGGCTTGAAGACGTACCGGAGGTCGGATGCGGTGCCCTCGCCCATCACCCACGCCAGCGGCGCGTAGTGGACGGCGATTCCCGCCGGGTCCTGGAGCAGCGGACGGCGGGCGGCGTCCACCGGCCACTCGACCTCGCCGTTCGCCGTGCGGGCGGGGACGAGCCAGTAGTCGCCCGTGCGGTATGTGCCGCCCTCGGCGAAGTAGACCTCGACGCCGTCCTCCAGGGCGAGCCAGCGTCCCTCCTCGACCGGGAGGGCACCCTCGCGCAGCCGACCCTCGTCTCCGTGCCTGCCGCCCTGGCCGTGGCCGGGGGCGCGGTGGTCCCAGCGGCGCAGGAAGGGGTACTTGCCGGGCCGGTACGTCTCCGGTTCGGCGGACAGCCGCACCTGCCGGCCGGGCAGGTCGACCTCCTCGATGCGCAGCAGCGGTGTCGCGTCCTGGCGGTCCGAGGTCGCCGTGTCGGTGAACTCGACGAGGTCGCCGACGTCCAGGCCGAGCGCCTTGTCGTCGCCGAGAGTGCCCAACGACGCCCAGGTGCCGTCGAGTTCGTCGACGGGGAAGGTGACGGAGCCGTTCTCGCGGGACCACTTGAAGCCGGCTGTCCCCGCGTCGCCGCCCTGGTGGATCTCCACGCGGTAGAGCTGGTTCTCCGGGCCGCGGTAGCGGGCGTCGGGACGGACGAGGCAGGGTTCGTCGTCCGCACCGTCGGGGCGTTCGCTGCGGGCCGCCAGCTTCCCTGCCGAAGTGTCCCTCGCCCGGGCCCACTTGGTGAACGCCTCGCGGAGGGCGTCCTTGTCCGGCTGGTCGTCCTCCAGGCCCAGCTCGTCGCCCGGCAGGGTCCGCACCTGCCAGATCACCTTGCGCCGGGCGGCGGTGTCGGTGACGGCGGCGCCGAGGGCCGTCTCCCGCAGGTAGGGGTCCTCGGCCGCGGTGACGGCCCGCTCCCACACCTTCAGGTAGGCCAGGTAGGGGCGCTGCGCGGGAAGCCGGTCGCCGGGGCGCTCCGGGTCCAGGTGGGCGCAGGGCTGGTCCCAGTACGTCCAACTGCTCTGCTGCTGCGGCTTCTTGCCGCTGTCTCCTTCGTCCTCGTCCCTGCCGTCCCGGTCCTTCTCGTCCGGCACGGGAACGCCCGGGTCGGGGCGGTCCGCTTCGCACAGGATGCCGTCGACGTAGTACCGGCCGGGGCCGATCTCCAGGTCGTCCAGCTCGCCGCTGGTGCCCACGAACCGGATGCGGAACCCCGCGGCGCCGGTGGGCCCGCCGTGCTGCCCGATCAGGTCGGCGGTGGTGGTGCGGGCGTGGTGCAGCTGGATGGCGGCCTGCTCGTTGGCGTCGGCGTCGAGCTGGACGCGGCCCTGCTGGGCCAGGACGGCGGAGTAGTGCCGCTGCGGCCGGAAGGTGCTGCGGGACAGATCTGCGTGCATGGAAGGAATCCCCCTCGGTGGTGCCCGCCGTGCGGAGCGGGCGGTGCGTGCGTACGGAAGCTTGCGGGCCGGGCTCGGACGGTTCCGGTCAACGAGCCTGCCGGAACCGTCCGTTCACTGGTTCACGTGACGAAGAAGATCCCGGCGTCCGTGCCGGCCGGGGCGTATTCGGCGAGACGTGCCCGGAGGCCGTCCGTGCGCTGCGGCTGGTACAGGTCGTGGAACGCGCCGAGTTCACCGCCGTCGTCGGCGCCGCGGCCGATGGCCTCGGGGCATCCCGCGGCCAGTTGCGCGTAGGCGGGTGTGCCGTAGCGCTCGCTGGTGAAGACGGGCCGCACCGTGCGGGTCTGCGGACGTTCCCGGTCGGGGACGCAGCGGAAGCGGCGCGGTGTGCGCGAGCCGTGCGGGACGTAGCTGAAGCGCATGCAGCCGATCTGTTTGCGTGCCACCTCGACCCGCCCGGTGAAGATGCTGTTCTCCGCGATCTGCACGGCGTGCGTGTGCACTTCACCGATGACGGTGGTGCGGTGGGCGTGGAGGACGGCGTGCGCGTGCCGGCAGTCGGGGGCGGAGAGCGCCTCCCGGTCGTGGCCCGTGGCGTCGAGGATGCTGTCCCGCAGATGCAGCGGCAGCGGGTCGGTGCCGGCCTCGTCGCCGATGACCTCGATCGTGCCGAGGATGCTGCGGTCGATCTCCACGCAGGCAGTGGTGGATTCGAGGACGAGGCTGGGTTCCTGCGGGGAGTGCGGGCCGCAGTCCTCCTCCAGGCTCCAGCCCGGCACGAGGGTGCAGTGCCGCAGCACGACGGCCCCGACCGGCCCGGTCACGTGGACGCCCCGGCCGGTGATGAGCAGCCCGTCGAGGACGGCCCGCGGCTCCTCGCCGGGTGCGCAGTCCCCTTCGGCGGCACGGATGTTGAGCGCGTCGGGACGGTTGCTGTACCAGTCCAGGAGGCGGACGACGGGGCGGGTGCCCTCGGCGGCGCGGATCCGGAGACGGTCGCCGGGCTCCAGGTCGAAGTCGAGCTGCTCCTGCCAGGTCCCGCTGTGGGCGAGTTCGATGATGCCCTCGCCGGGGCAGCGGCCGCCCGCCCGGTCCTCGCGCCACCGGGCGTAGGCGTCCATGATCCGCTCGTGTGCCTCGCCGGGACCGACCCGGTAGACGGTCGCGCCCGGCGTCGCCGGGCGTTCGCGGACGTACTCGCCGCCGCCCGTCTCGTCGGAGAAGGCGTAGTGGTAGGTGACCCACACGCCCTGCCGGGGTGCCGAGCGGGCGCCGAAGGCCATGCGGCCCAGCTCCGGGTCCACGGCGATCTGGCCGCGCCGCGGGCGGTAGCGCCAGTCGGTCAGGTCCGCGACGACGATGTCCTCCATCGGCACCGGCTCGTCCTGTCCGTCCCGCCAGACGGTGAAGCTCTTGCCGGGCCCGTAGTAGTCGGCGAGGCGGTCGGCGAGACGCCGGCGCCCGATGGCGTCGGGCAGGTTGTCCGCCGTGGCGATGTGCGCGGCGTGCGGCTCGGGTTCGGGCTTCGTCACGAGCGGGGTGTCGTTGCCCAGTACGGAGAAGGTGTACAGGTTGCGGGCCCGGTCGATGCAGTACGCGGGCGCACGGGTGACGGAGTACGGGCGCAGCCGCCACACGTACAGGCCGACGCCGGCCGGGGTGTGGCCGCCCTGACGGCGCCGGGAGTCCGCACGCCGCACGTCGGCGGTCCTCGCGAGGGTGCCGAACGGGCCTGCCGCCAGGTCGAGTTTGTCGCGCTCGCGCAGGTCGGCGAGTCTGCCCCGGCCTGCCCTGCGCACATCGGCGGCGGGTGTGGCCGCCCCGTAGAGCCGCACCGGCTGGTGATGGGCGAGCCCGCGGGAGAGTTCGACGGCCCGGGAGGGCCACCCGGCGATGCTCTCCGCGAGTTCCTCGAGCAGCGGAAGTGTGCCCTTGCGGCGCCGGTCGGCGACGGTGGCGGCGACGTCCCGGCGCGGCGAGAGGACTTCGGCGAGGCGCCGCCGTGAGGCGCCGGCCGGTCCGTCCGTGCCGGAGGCGAGAACCCGCTCGTATCCGGGGAGCGGACGGTGGCCCACGAGATCGCCGAGGTAGGGCAGGGCCCACTCGGCGGCGGTCTCCACGAACCAGTCGTCGTAGCCCTGTTCGACCTGGGTGCGTATCCGGTCGGACTGTTCCGCGACGACGGCGAGCAGGGCGCGCAGCGGCTCCCCCTGCTCGGCGTCCCGCAGGCGGTGCCACTGCGGGAGCAGGTCTGCGAGGTGGTCCGGCTGCCTGGTCACTGTTCGACCTCCGTCAGGACGAGCGAGTCGGCGTTGTTCGGCGGCAGCAGCACGAACTGGGCCGCTCGGATGCCGCGGAAGACACACACGGAGCGGCCGCGCGGCAGCGGGCGTGTGTCGGTGATGTCGGGGTTGAGCCGCAGCAGTTCCTCCAGGGAGATCCCCCGCAGGCCGGCGATGTGGCTAAGGGTTTCGCCTTCGGGCGCGGTGACGCGGTGGAACTGTTCGTCGTACCCCGCCGGGCGGGCCGGGACGGTGCCCGGCGGGCCGGGACGCGTCAGCCGGTCCACGATCTGCTGCGGCGGGGTGCCTTCGGGGATGCCCGTGAAGACGTCGAGGTCCACCCAGTCGACGCCGGGAACCGTGTGCGCTGCTGCGAGCGCGTCCGAGGGCCGGGCGGGCACGGCCAGGTCCCGGCCGGCGTAGCCCAGTTCGGCCTGGAGGGCCTGCCGCAGCCGCGGCTCCACGTACTGCCAGGAGTGGTCGCGGGCGACCTTCACCTTCGCGGCGACGACGAGCACCACGAGTTCCCGGGTCCCGACGCGCACCGGCAGACGTCCGTCGCCGTACTGCGCGAGCGCCGTGCGCAGCGCCCGCAGGGTCCGCGAGTGAGGCTCCAGCGGGATGTCGTCGTCCCCGGCGACGGTCAGATGCAGCAACCGCCGCCTGCCGTCGGTGACTTCACGGGCGACGGCCCTGCCGATCCCGGCGCGGGAGCGGGCGAAGTCCTCGTAGTCCTGCGCGGAGACGAGCCGGTCGAGTGCGGAGACGGCGAGCGGGATGCGGCGCCGGCCCGCGGGAAGACGTCCGGGCCTGCGGGACGCGGCGGCGTGCGCCGGCCCGTCGGGGTCGGCGCCGCCCGTGGCGGGCACGGGGTTGGTCACGCCCGTGACGCCGAGCGGGCGGGTGACGGGCTGAGTGATGCGCCCTGCGGCGACGTTGGCCTCCGCACCCGTGCCGAACCGGTAGCGGGCGCGGACGTTCTCGTGCCCGGACGGCAGCCGCGCACCGTGCACGCCGTCGCCGAAGGTGACCGTGGTGCGGCCGTCGCCCGCCGTGCCGGTGACGTACACGCGCTCGGTGGGGCCGCGGCCCGCGAGGCTGTCGACGGGATGCCACAGCAGCCCGTCGACGCGGATCTCCAGGGTGGGACGCGCGCCCAGCGGACCGGCGTCCGGCAGCCATGTCAGCGGCGCCTGCCAGAGCGTGAACGTCTGGTGCGTGCGGCCGGCGTCGCCGCTGCCGATGGCCTCCTCGCGGCTCTCGCCGTGGGTGGCGGAGACGACGTTGCCCTGCACGACGACGGTTTCGCGGCGGTACCGGTGCTCCAGGTCCCCGGTGAGGGTGAGCACGGTGTGCACGTGATCGCCGGGCAGCCGCGGGTCGAGGTACTGCTCTGCGCGGGCGACGACGGCGACTTCGGTGGCGTGGACGCCGGAGGTGTGGGGCACGTCGGTGCGTTCGCCGCTGACGGCGATCGTGCGGCCCGGGCGGATGCCCTCGTACAGCCGGTCCAGCACGATCTCGTTGCCGTGCACGTCGTCGTCCAACGGCTCGTCGGCGAGGCGCAGTTCGGTGCCCGCCGCGTACACGGTCGTGTCCCGGATGTGGGAGAGCAGCACGTCGCGCTCGTCGAGCCAGGGGTCGGCGAGGGTGAGTTCCGTACCGCGTCCGGTGATGCCGTAGTCCGCGTAGGAGGCGGTGCGCGCGGCCATGACGCGGGTGCTGACGAAAGCGAGGTCCTTGTCGCCGGGCACTCCTCCGTCGGCGCCCTTGCGGGGCCTGCTGACGACGACCCGGCTGCCCACCTCGATGTTCTCGTACACGCCGTCCAGCCGGAGGATGCTGCGGCCTTCGGGATCGGGCACCGTGGCGAGGACGACCTCGACGGAAGCCGGTTCGCTGCGGGTGGTGTAGCGGGCGGTGATCTCGATGTCGCCCTGACGTGCCCTCTGCTCCTCGCCGGGCTTCAGCAGCCAGCCCGCCGTCTCGCCGTTGTGCACGGCCACCTGGACGGCGCCCTCCTCGCCGGGACGTGAGATGAACACGGTGCGCTCGGGCAGGCCCGGATGCAGCCGGACGGTGACTCCGGGTTCCTGCGACGTCTCGGGCCGCCGGTTCAGCCAGCTCAGGCCGTGGTCCTGCCCGGTGCGGGAGTGCAGTTCGACCCGGCCGGGGCCGAGCGTGAACGAGGTGTCCGCGGGCAGGGCCTCGGTGCGCTGCCGGGACAGGTCGTAGCGGGCGTAGCCGAACTCGGCGCGCTGCGGCACCTTTCCGGCCGGGTCGAACTCGATGCGGATGCCGGTGAGTTCGGCGCCGCTCAGCGGCCAGTCCGTCGTCTGCACGACGCGGCCCGTGGTGTCCTGTACGGGCTTGAGCGGAGCGGTGGAACCGAACGGGGCGGCGGTGACCCCCATCGCCAGCAGCTCCCGCAGCGCGTCCGGCACCGGCGGAGCGGCAGCACCCGCGGGCTTCGCCCGCTGCCAGGCGCCGTACAGCTCCCGGCCCGTGGCGGGTTCCAGCGCGCCCAGCAGCCCGGCGGCGAGGACCGGGGCCGGACCGGCTCCCAGGCCCCGGCCGTGGCCGGCTCCGGAACGGCCGGCGGGCGGCGAGATCCGTCCCGACGAGCGGAACGCGGGCAGCACCGCGTCCAGCACACGCAGCGCGGACGTGCCGCCCCCGGGTGCCGGTGAGGACGGTGCGGGCTCCCCTACGGAACCCAACTCGGCGGCCCGCTCCGCGAGTTCGCCGAGCATCGCGGCGAGCTCCGCGAACCACGCGGCGGGCTCCTCGTACGGCGCGGCCAGGGCCTGCGCCTCGGCGAGCCGCTCGCGGGGCTGAGCAAGACGGTGCACGAACTCCCGTGCATTGACGAGGTGTTCGAGGTCCTCGCGGAGCGGGGCGAGAACCTGCTCGTCGAAGTCCTCGATCAGCCGGCTGACGGGGCGGGGATTCGGCGCGGGCCGGGACGCGGACGGGGTCTCCGCCGCCGCCTCCACCTCTCCGCCGTCGTTCCGCGCGTCCTCCGCGTTCTGCGCGTCGTCCGCGTTCTCCGCCGTCCCGGTCTTCTCCGCTCCGTCCGCCCCGTTCTCGGCGCTCTCCGCTTTCCCGGAGTCCTCCGCGTCCGCCGCGTTCTCCGCGTCCGCCGCGCCGGGCTCCTCCGGTTCGGGCACGGTGATCCACGAACGGAGGAGTTCCACCAGCTCCTTCAGGCTCGGCGGTGCGGAGTCCGGCAGCCGGATCGCGGTGACGTCGTCGTCGCGGTCGATGCGGGTGCCGGCGACGGACAGCAGCGCGGGCTTGCCGCCGCCGAAGACGAAGAGCAGGTCGTCCCCCTTCCGCAGGGGTACGTCCGTGCCCGCCACGAAGATCTCGGAGCGCTTCTTCAGGTCGCCGGGGACGATCAGCGAAGGACGGCGGCGGCGCACCTTCAGCCGGTTCCACTCCGCGCGCGCCGCGAGGTCCTCGTCGGTCTCGTACGTCTGCGCCTCGTCGCTCGTGGCCGCCGGCACGCTGTGGCTGCGGGAACCCCGCGGGATGAGCACCTCGGCATTCCCGTCCGCGCGCGGGTCGCGGTCGACCGTGTACGCGAGGTACGTGCCCGCGGCGACGCCGGGACGCGGCCTGTGACCGACGAGGCGGGCCAGCATCGCGAGCGAGCCGTGCTCGTCCGCCGTGCGCAAGTAGCCCTCGTCCGCGATGCGTTCGGAGTGGAAGGTGAGCAGGTCACCGAGGACGGCCCACGCGTCGAGCAGCGCGACGGCAGGGTCGTCGGTGGAACGCGCCGTGAGACCGCGCAGCGCCGGATAGGCGGGTGAGGCGAGCCGGTCGAGCATGGCGGCGAGGAACGATGCGTGGGTGCCGGTCCTCAGCTCCAGGGCGGTGCGCCCGGGAGGGTTGTGGAGAGCGGCGGGTGCGCGGTTCTCGTCGTGCCCACCGCAGCCGCAACCGCAATCGGAGGCGGGGCCGGGGCCGGGGCCGGGTGAACTCCCGGCGCATGGCGAGGTGTTGTGCGACGTGGTGTTCATCGGGCGTCACTCCCCCAGGCGTCGCCGGGGGTGCCCCCACCCGCGAGCGTGATCTCCAGCCTGCCGTTCTCCGGCAGCACCGGGTCGTTGTCGCACTGCGCGATCTCCAGCGGTCCGAGCCGCAGCACTCCGTCCTCCAGTTCTCCTCTGGGGGCACCTCCCCGCGAAGCGAGGGGGACCTCGTGGAACTGCCTGCGCAGCCTTGTCACTTGGATGCTCTCCACGCCCGCCACCGCCGCTCCCGCCGCGACCAGGCGGGAGAGCCTGACCGGTTCGCCGAAGGTGAGGGCGTCCGGGTGGAAGAAGCCGAGCCCGCGTCCGCCGGGCAGCCGGCGAGGGCCGAGCACGCGGTGCAGTTCCGCGAGGATCTGCCCGTGCTGATGGCCGGGAGCCGCGCACACCGTCAGGGCGATGTCGAGCGGGACGGCCAGCGCCGGACGGACGACCAGGTCGTGGCCGATCCTCCGGCAGCCCTCCAGCGCCTGCTCGACAGCGGCCAGCAGACTGGCCGGCGGCTCGTCCGAGCCGCACGCGTCGACCGCGACGTGCACCTCCGAGACGCTGCCCGTCCAGCGGATCTCCGCCGCCGCCCGCTGCACGCCCGGAACCCGCGCCGCCAGGTGCGCGTAGTCCTCGGCGGTGACGGCGCGGAGCCGGTCGCGTTTGAGGCCGAGGGGCGCCAGCTGCTTCACCTGGTCGACCGGTTCGGGAGCGGTGCCGCCGACCGCGGGCAGCGGGTTGCGCACCCCGGCGACGGGCATCGGCTCGGCCGCGTCCACCGCGTCCGGGTCGCGGCGCAGGACGAGATGGCCGATCGCCTCGGCGCCGACGTTGCCGGCGGTGCCGCCGCCCGTGCGGTAGTGCAGGGCGAGCCGGCTGCCCGGTTCGGGCACGGCCCCGTACAGGCCGTCGCCGAAGCGGAGGGCGAGGCGGCCGTCGTCCTCCAGCTCACCGGTGAAGTGCCTGTCGTACGGGCCGCTTTCGAGCAGATCGCGGCGCGGCAGCCACACGTGTGCGCGGTCCCCCGGCCCACTGTCGTCACCGCTGTCGCTGACGGCGACGACGGCGGGCAGCGCCGAGCGCGGGTCCTGCGCGGCGGCGGACGCCGCTCCTCCGTGCAGCACGGGATCGTCCGGGTGCAGCCCGGCCGCATACGCGGGGCCCCAAGTGCGGGTGATCTCCCAGAAGATGCGGTCGTCCAGCACGGTGCCGGCACGGGCCCGGGCGGTCAGCACGGCCAGTCGCCGCAGCTTCCCCCCGAGGTGGTGCTCCCTGCGGTGCAGCAACTCCCGCAGGGCTGCGACGGGATGCTCGCGCAGAGCCAGCCGCTCCAGCAGCCGCAGGCCGAACAGGACTGTCAGCTCGGCGATTTCGTCGTCGGAGAGTCCGTCGCGGTCACGGGCCGAACGCCACAGTCCGGTCAGCCGCCGCCGTACGGCCTCCGGCAGGGCGGCCAGCCGCTCGGCCTGCCCGGCGGCGATGTGCCGCGGCTCCGGGTAGGGCACGGCCTGCACGACGGACGGGTTCTCCAGCACGGGACGGGGACGAGGCGCGATGCCCGGGTAGACGGACTGGGCGAGCAGGGTCCGCAGGGCCGCGGCCTGTCCGTGCACGGTCGCCGGGTGGACCCGCTCCCCCCGAAGCCCCGCGTTCTCCAGGCCGATCCCGGCACGAGTGGTGGCGTCGGCACCCAGGACCGCGTGCAGTTCGCGCACGCCGTCCGGGGTGAGCTGATGACCGTGATCCGCCTTCCGCAGAAGGGAGTTGACCAGCCGGGCGGGCGGATTGCCGGACTGGCGGTCGGCGCAGCCGGACTCCGGTTCGCAGGACGGCAGCACGGCGGGCTCGGGCGGCAGCACCACCGTCTCCGGCTCCCCGCCGTTCCAGGTGAGAGAGCGGCCGTGGTCCGCCAGGACGGTGTTGCCGCGGGCCACGCTGACGTCGGTGACGTGCTCGCAGTCGGGCCCGCCGAGAGTGGAGAGCACCAGCGGGAAGCGGAGTGCGTCCTCGGGCGCCCACGTCACCTCCAGCACGGGCCGGCCCATCAGTTCGTCGACGGACTCGGTGACGGAGGTGAGCCGAACGGGCTGCCGGTGCGCCGGGTCCGCGTCCCCCGGGGTGCCGGTGCGCGGGCCGCGCACCTCTTCCAGGATCAGCAGGTCACCCGGCCTCAACTGCAGGATGCGGCAGGTGTGTTCGTCGTCGGCCCACTCGTCGCGCAGCGTCGCCGCGGTGGCGCCCCTGGGCAGGGAGCACTGCTCGTCGCCCCAGGTCCACAGCCGGATCGTGTTGTGCGCCGGGTGCAGGCGCAGCAGCCGGCCGTCGAGGGGTTCGAAGATCTCGGCGGCGCCGCGCTCGTCGAGACCGGCGAGTTCCTCCTCGTCGAGAACGGTGCCGGGGGCGGGCGGCTCGTGAAGTCCGGGCGTACGGAGGTCGATCGAGGCGAAGCGGTAGCTGCCGGGGTGCAGTACCAGCGGCTCGGCGACCTCCAGCGTGACGAAGGCCCGCGCGTTGCAGCCGTCGTGCATCGGATAGTCGATGAGCCGCACGTGCCGTCGCACCGACACACGGCGGCGGGCCGTGTCCAGATAGGCCTCGGTGGCGACGGCGTCCTGCTGGTAGCTGATCCGGTCGGCCGTGTGAGCCAGCAGCTCCACGAGGGTGACGCCGAGGTCCGCCGGGTGCCGCTCACGCCAGTCGGGCGCGGTCAACGCGAGGCGGTCCAGGACGACTTGGCGCAGCGTGTCGAAGTCGCGGGCCGTGTAGTCGATGACGGGCACGGGGGCGCCGCCTTCGCGCGAGTCCTCCGGGGGGCACTCGTCCCCGTCGTCCGCGCAGTCGAAAGGCGACGGGCAGTCGGTGCCGAAGCGGAAGTCGGCGCTGTAGTAGCGCTGGTCGAAACCCGGGTAGGGCTCGCTGCCCGGCCGTCCGCCGGGGCCCTCCGCGACGAGGGAGAGGCGGTACGGGGTGGTGTCGCCGGTGCGGTCGAGGACGACGAGCAGCCGGTCGTCCAGTTCGGGGTCCTCCTCCCGCTCGACGCTGACGCTCTCCACCGTCAGGCCCGTGATGCGGCGTCCGCCGTCGATGCGGACGTTGCCGGGACATATGCCGTGCGGGGCCTTGCCGAGGAAGGTGACGGTGAGGGTGCGTCCGTCGTCGCCCACCTCCACCCCGTCCACTCCGCCGAGGCGGGCGGCGCGGATCTTCGCCCGCCGGGTGTCGGTGCGGCAGACCAACTGCTGCTGCCGTGAGCTGTTCACGCGGCAGTCCTCCCTTCGAAGAGGTCGTCGCGGCGGACGGCGCCCGCGCCGTGCCGGATGACGTAGCGGAGCCGGACGCGCACGGTCTCCTCCTCGCCGGAGACGTCGACGCCCTCCACCTCGACGAGGTCGCCGAGCCAGCGCTGAAGCGCGCCCTGCACGGACATCTCGACGGTGGCGGCGAGTTCGGGACTGTTCGGCGCAAACGCGAGGTCCAGCAGCCCGCAGCCGAAGTCGGGCCGCATCACGCGCTCCCCGGGACTGGTGAACAGCAACTGCTCGATCAGGTCCCGCACATGCTCCTCGTAGGGGGCGTGCGCGGTGCGGCCCCTGCGGTCGATGCGGAACGGGAACGCGATGTCGGTGCGCGGCTTGCGCGTACTCATCGGCAGCTCACCCCCTGCTGTGACGTGCCGACGACGGGCGGACCCTGCGGCATGAGATCGGCGGAGAAACACTGTGCGGCCGTCGTGCTCAGCAGCACCGGACGCCCGTCCGTCAGTGGCCGGGCGCCGCTGCCGGGACTGAACCGGACGGTGACGCACGGACGGGGCCGGCCGCCGACGGTGTGGAGACAGCCGGTGACGACGAAGGCGTCACCGGCCCTGGCGACCGGCACCCCGGCGATGCGCACCCGGCCCGGGGCGCCCTGTGCGGGCCTCACGGTGCCGCCGTGCGGGCAGCGCAGGGCACTTGCGGTGGTGAGGGGACTCGAGACGGTCCCCGCGTTGTCGGACACGGTGTTAACTCCCCCTGGTTTCTATCGACGGCGTTCTGGCCGCCCTCAACGGCGGTGCTGCGTCGGCCGGTTGTTCGTCTTTCGGCTCTTGTGCCGTCCGCCCCTCAGCCGTCCCGCCGTACGGTCAGCCCGCCCTCGTTGATGTCGACGTCACGGCCGGAGACCGAAATGGACGCCCCGTGGCCGCTGTTGATGACGACGCCCTTCTCGTCGATCTGCACATACGCCCCTCCGGGAGCCTTCAGCAGAATCCCCGTGCCGCCCGGCACGTCCGACATGACGATCTTGTGTTTGCCCTCGGTCTCGATGACGACCGGATGGCTGCCCGGCAGCTCCTTGACGACGTCCACCGGCAGCTCCGCCGCCTCGCCGTACCAACACCCCGTCCAGATGGGGAAGCTGGGATCGCCCTGCTCGAACTCCACCCACACGCCCGCGCCCACCGCCGGCAGAACGAACTGCCCCGCCGCGGGGCCCGTGAACGGAAGGCACGGCAGCGCCCACGTCGACGCCTCGTCCCCGAGCACGTCCGGCACCTGCGCCGTGATCCGGCCGATGCGCAGCGGGTCCTCGTTGTCGACGACCCTGCCCCGGTACTTGCCGAGGAAGCGGTTGTTCTGTGCGGGTGCCATGCGGCGGGCTCCTTGGGCTGCTCGGGCTGCTGGCGGGTCGGTGGCTTACGGGCGGACACGGTCGCTGCGGGCGATCAGGCCCTCGCGGGAGAGGGTGAAGTTCTGCCGGAACGAACCGGGTTTGAGGTGGTGGGTGACGCTCTTGACGTAGTAGTCGCCGTCGTACGTACGTCCCGCGCCGCGCACGCCCACGAGTTCGCGGGGGCGCAGCACATAGCCGTGGCGGGTCACGTCGAGCTGCCCCGAGCCGGAGATCGCGTCGGCGGACGTGGCAGCTCGGGCCAGCGCCTCGGCCTCCGCCTGCGCGGGGTCCTTCTTCGCCGTGCCGGTGAGGGTCCTGCGCTTCAGCGCCGGCGTCGGCTGAAGTCCGAGCGGCGGCCGCAGCGGGTCGATGGGCCGCTGCGGAAGCAGCCGCGACTCCCGGCTGCGCGGGTCCTGCACGCGGGCCTGCGGCTCCTCGCGTGCGGTGCCGTCGTAGGCGAACGTCAACTGCTCGACGGTCGATTCGGTGTCCATGTTGACGGTCAGCGCGTGCTGCCGCCTGCCGAGTCGCTGTTCGGGACCCCAGTAGGCGGTGGAGCGCCCGGGACGCGGGCCGGGGTCGAGGTAGAAGGTGTAACCGTTCGCGCGGGCAAGGTCGTTGACGTATGCCAGGTCCGTGCCGGTCTGGTAGTCGACCCGCACCTCGCGGCGCGGCTGCTGCGGAATCTGCTCCCGGATGATGCGCGGTTCGATGCCGTAGTCGGCGTAGTGGCCGAGAATGCGGGCCACGCGCTGCGACGGCGCCAGGTTGGGGAAGCGGTCGGTGCGCTCCTCCAGGTCCATCAGCAGCGTCAGGTCCTCGCCGGTGACGGTCAGCGTGGAGTGGCCCGGCTGATTGCTCGCACCGACCTCGTGCCGCACGATCAATCCGTCCAGCAGCACCGTGGGCGTGCCCTTCACGGTGACGGTGACGATCACGCGCGTACGGGGGCTGAAGAACCCCTCGGGCAGCAGCCGCTCGATGATGGAGCCGCGCTTCGTCAGGTCGAACGCCATCTGGAATCCGCTGCGTTCACCCGACGTCATGGTGATCTGCGCCGACAGCAGCGCCTCGGTCACCTCCGGCGGCACGGGCTTCGTCAGCTTCGGCCCCATCAGCAGCCCCAGGTGGACGGGGCCGCGGCCGACGGGCTGCTCAGACACGCCGTCCCCCGCTTCCGCCGCTGCCACCGCTTCCGGGGAAGCCGCCGGCGAGCGGGATGTCGATCTCGGTGCCCGGCTCCTCGGTCAACTCCGCAGGATCGAAGACGGGGTTGGCGTCGGCGATGCGCCACCACTGGCCCGGGTCGCCGAAGTAACGCTGGGCGAGCAGGTCGGGCCGCTCCCCCGCGCTGACGGTGTGCGTCGCAAGGTCGTCCTCGTCCCCCTGACCCGGCAGCGGAGGCAGTAACCGCCGCTTGGTGTACCGCACTTCGGTGCCGTCGGGCATGCGGTGCACGCCGATCTCCGCATCGTGGTACCGGCTGTCGCTCGCATACGGGTGCGCGCCGGGAATCCGGTCCAGCGCACTCTCGTACGGCTCGATGCCTGCCATGTCTTTGTGCCCCCCTTGGCCCTGCTTGCCCTAGTCCCTGACCGGCCCGCTCGCGGCGAACGCGCCGCCGCCACTCGGGCTGCCGCCCAGGCCGCCCGCGCCGCCCAGGCCCAGCGCGCCGATGCCGCCCGCACCCCCGAGGGGCGTGGCGACGCCCGCCAAGCGCTCCTTCTGCGCCAGGTGCGCCATGTACAGCTCGGCCCCCCGGTGCCCGGCCGGCAGATCGCTGACCGTCAGCACCTTCATCCCGATACTCAGCGCCGCCCGCATCGGGTTCAGATTCACGTCGAACGCCGACTCGTTGACGGACAGTTCCGTCAGCCGCACCGGCATCACACGCTTGCTCCCCCACGTGAAGAGCGTCAACGGCTTTTCGATGGGGCTGATCTCGATCGCGCCCTTCTTCGACAGCCGGCTGTGCTCCCTGATCTGCGCCGTCGTGGGGTGCACCAGCATTTCCAGCGCGGCCAGTTGGGGGTGGATGCCATTGGGCGAGGCCACCTCCAGCTGATCGGTGGAGTCCAACTCCGCGGTGAACTTCCACGACTCCTGAGCCGGGCCTTTGAGGCGCAGGGCTTCGTTCTTGTCGCCCCCGCCCTGGCCTTCGCTCCCACCGCCGGCGGACTGCGGTTGCAGCGACCGCTCCAGGGTGTCCGGATTGAACTGCAGCACGATGACGCGCTGGGGTGTGCCCCGCTCCGGGTCGAGAATGACGATGCCGGAGCGGATGGGGCGGGGGATGTCGGCGTAGGTCACAGCCGGGCCTCCAGACGGGCGCGCAGGTCGGAGTAGTCGTGGTCGGGGAAAATGCGGGGGAAGACCTCCAGCATGGTCGTCAGCCGCTCGCCCGCACTCTTGAACTCCTCGCTGGACAGGTCTACTTCCGAAGGGTCCACGAATAGGTACTGCCAGCTGAAGGTCCCCTTGGTGATCCTGAGGGTCTCCAGATAGGTCGGGTAGTCGAGATTCATCCGGTGCGGCTCATAGGGGCTGGCGTGGAACCAAACCTCGGCGTCGGAAGCGCCCTTGGTGAGGCGCAGGAGTGCGAGGTGCCCCACCCCGGTGGTGGGAGTTCCGTCGAAAGGATGCAGTTCCTCAAGGAATTCATCGGAAAGTCCCGGGATTCCTGACCATGCCTCGGCCGGGGAGGGCGTGAGGGTGACCTCGAAGAGGTTCGTCACATGGAACTCACCTCCGAAGTGCCCCGGTGAGTCCCCGGCCCCGAACGTCCAGCACGACCCGAACTCCGAGAAACGCAGGTAATAAGACTTCCAGGCTTCGGGGAGTGTGACTTCGTTCAATGTCGAGATCATCGTGAAAACTCGATCGGCGTCACCGAGGCTCGACTTGAGGTCCCCTCGGACCTCGTGGGTGATGTGAATCTCCGGGTTGGACTGCAACCCGTCCAACGTGTCCCACCACGTCTGCTCGTACTCCGAGAACTCGCTCATGCGTCAACTCTCCTCCGTGATGCGGTGCTGCGTCAGGGAACGATCCGAGCCCACTCCCTCGTGAGAGCTGCGATCGCGTCTTTCCGTGCCTGTGTCATTCCCGGGCTTCCCTGGGACCCCGACGTCAGGTCCTTCATCTTCGTCAAGTCGGCGATGAGATCCACCTTGGTGTAGGACCCGGCACCACTGTTTGCTTGTACCAGCTCGCGCACGGCCTTTACGAAGTAGTCGCTCAAACCGAGATCCTTGAGCTCTTTAGGACCAGCGGTATTCAGGTCGACCACATTCGAGCCCGTCAGGTTCGGCACCGCGAAGTTCTCTCCCCATGTTCCGTTGAGGCCCGGTGACTTCTCCTTCCACCTGTTCCCGTCGGGCTTGTATCCGCCCCACTTCACGCTCACGTGGCTGGGAAAACCTGAATAACTCCGGCCGTGCCCCCACGTGATGTCGACCTTGTACCAGATCATCTTCTCGGAGTTGAGCGGGGTGGAGCCGCCATACTCGACCGACTTCCCGATCGCCTGCTGGGCCGGGTGCTCGACCGCGTGCATCGCCCGGGTATTGTGCCCTGTTCGTGCAGGAACCAAGTTGGATGTGCTCGCATGCCCACCCAGCCCTGCCGGGAGCATGTGCATACGGACCCAGTAGTTCTTGCGTTCAGTGAGTCCTCCCGGAAGACCGGACAGCGCATTCCAGCCGACTGGGTGCGCGTCGGGGCGTTCCTCCGCCTCAGTCCCCCGCTTGATGTCCCCCTTGATGTAAGAGGCCTTGAACCCGAAGGCGCGTGGACCGTCCACGAAGGGCGGGAGGATCGTCGGTGGGAGCGAAGGGGTGTTCGCCCCACGCTTGGCCAGAATTTTGGCGAGCTGCTCCATTTCCAGCTTGAGCTTGAAGACCCTGCGGTGGAGCGCGGAGTCACCGAGGGGGCCCTTTGCGATTCCGTGCCTGCTCCTCTTCCTGTTTGGCAGGCTGTCCTGTTCCTTCTCGATCCGGTCGTAGAGCTTCCATGCCTTGTCGAAGAGTGCGCCGTCCTTCTCGGCCTCTTCAGGGTTCCTCTCGCGGAGTTCGTCGTTCTCCGTGCGCCACTCGTCCAGGTACTCCCGTACCGGCGTCGGGGTGCTCCGAACGGTGAGATCGGCGCTACTGCCCTGGCCGTTGAAGAGCAGCGTGTGCCGGTCGCCCTCCTCCGTCTCGAAGCGCACCTTAGGCAGGTCAGCCGCCTGCTGAGCCGCCTGGGCTTCCTCGCGCTTCCGGATCTCTTCCTTGGCCTTGTCACTCTTCGGGCGGCCGGGTTCATCCTTGTCCTTGCCGTCCTTGCCGTCCTTGCCGTCCTTGCCCTTGGGCTTGGGCTTGGTCGAGTCGGCATCCTTGTCCTTGCCGTCCTTGTCTTTCGCCGGGCCCTTGTCGTCCTTGGGCTTCGTCGAGTCCTTGTCGCCCTTGTCGTCCTTCGGCTTGCCGGAGCCGTCCTTGTCGTCGTCCTTCGGCTTGGGCGTCGTGTCCGGGTCGTCCTTGGGCTTCGGCTTTGATTCCGGCTTGGGCTTGGGCCTGGCGGCCGGCGTGGGGCGGGTGTCCGGCTTGTCGTCCTTGGACTTCGGCTTGCCGTCCTTGTCCTTGGACGTGCTCGGCTTGCCGTCCGGGTCCTTGACGGGACGGGGCTTCGGCTTCGGCTTGGCAGGGGCGTCGGCCTTGTCCCCGTCCTTGCCCTGGTGGGCCTTGTCCCCGCCCTTGTAGCCCGGCTTGTCCAGGTCCGACTTGCCGTCGGACCTCGTGCCGGGCTTCGACTCCGGCTTGTCATCGGACTTGGTGCCGGGCTTCGTGCCGGGCTTCGTGCCGGGCTTCCCGTCGGACTTGGCGTCCGGCTTGCCGCTCGGTCCGGACTTCGGCTTCGTGGCCGTCGGCCGCACCCCCGACGCACCCGCCGTGCGCGGCGGCGCGTCCCCCTTCGCGTCGCCCTTGGCCGAGTCGGGCTCCTCTTCCTGCTTCTTCCGCTTGCCGCCCTTGCCGTCCGCCCCGTCGGCGCCCCCGCTCTTGCCGCCGCCGGGCTTGTCCTTCTTGCCGCCGAGCTTGGCGGCGATGCCCTTCAGGCGGCGGCCCACCTTGGAGACGTACTTGCCGATGCCGCTCAGCAGGGCCTCGTAGGCCAGTTCCAGCAAGGCGACGATGCCCGCCGCGACCGCCTTGGCGAAGAGGATGCCCGCGCCGCTCTGGCGCACGGCCTTCAGCCAGCTGATGACCGCGCCCATCGCCTTCAGGATCTCGCCGAGCGCACCGATGGCCGTGCGGATCGCGTCGATGACGGCCATCACCCAGCCGGCGCCGGGGATGAGTTTGGCGACGACCTTGGTGATGACGATCTCGCCGATGATGAAGGGGAGTTGGGGGACGATCGCGTCCCACGTCTCCTTGACGATCTTCTCCAGCGTCCAGCCGCCCTTGAGCAGCTTGTCGAGGATCGCCTTCGGAATCCCGATGATCTCCTGGATCTTGGACTGGAACCACGCCTTGACGGCCGCCTTGACCTCGCGGAACAGGTGGTTCTTCGCGCCGTCGACCGCCGAGTTCTTGGCGCCGCTGAGCCAACCGCCGGGGTCCGAGAGGAAGTCGACGGCGATGAGCATGAACTCGCCCAGCGCGCCGAGGATTTTGGAGGCGTACTCGAGGACGGTCTTCACCGCGTCGATGACGGCCTTGATGACGTCCTGGAGCATCTTCTTGAGGATGTTCAGGATGTCGCTCAGGAGCTTGGCGAGGGCGTCCAGCAGATCCTTGACGATCTGCTTGAGCATCCGGGCGAGCTTGTTGACGAGAGCGATCGCCGCCGCGATGAGGTCGGTGATGAACTTCCGGATGCGGTTGGCGAGTTCGATGACGGCGCGCACCATCGCCTTGGCGAACTCGATCAGGTCGTCGATGAAGTTCTTGATCGCGTCGACGATGGCCTTGCGGGCTTCGTTGATCCAGCGCTCGACCGTCTCCTTGAAGTTCTTGATGAAGCCGATGACCGCGTCGCGAGCGTCCTTGATGACCTTGACGATCGCGTTCTTGATCTCGATGACCTTCTCTTTGATCCAGTCGAAGGCTTTCGTGACCCAGTTGCCGGACTCGTTGGCGCTGTCGGTCTTCTTCTTCTCGGCCTTCTCCTCGGCCTTGACGCCCTCGTCCTTGATCTTCTTGTCGCTGCCCTCCTTCTCCTTGCCGACGTCCTTGTCGGTCTTCTCCTCCTTGTCCTTGACGTCCTTGCGGATCTTGTCGTGGCGGTCGGACTTCTTCGTGCCGAGCTTCTTCAGCTCGCCGTCCTGCTCCTTGCGCCAGTCCTCGCGCTGACCGTCGACGTCCTTGAGCGCCTTCTCCCGTTCGCCCGCCTGGGACTTGGTGTTGGAGGCGACCTCTTTGCCGACGCTGCTCTTGTGCTTCTCCTTGGACTTGCGGGAGTCCTTCTCCTTGGTCTCCCGCTCCTTCGCCATGCCCTTCCGGCCTTCGCTGAAGGCCTTCCGGAACTGCGGTCCGCGGTCGTGCTCGGCCACCTCCGAGGCAGCCTCGGGCGGCACGGCCCCGGTCTTGGCGCCGCCGGCGTGGCCTTTGCCGCCCTTGCCCCCCTGCCGGCCGGGGACCTTGCCCTTCATCTCCTCCTTGGGAGCGTCCGGGTAGACCTGGTTCTCGCCCATGTTGCGGCCGGCGTCGTCACGGCCCGTCTCGACGGACTCCTGGCCCTTGTCGTCGACGTGCCCGCCCTGCTCGTCGGCCTTTTCGCCGGCCGCGCCCTTCATTTCGACGCCCGGGGCGTTGCCCGCCTGGGCCTGCTTGAGGGCCTCGTCCTTGGTGGGCAGGCCGGCGAACTTCGCCGCCAACTCCGAGGCGTCGACCTCGAATCCGACCCAGCTGAGGACCTTGCCGATGCCGAAACCGAGGGCCATCTTGAAGGTGTCCCAGCCTCCGGGCTCCTCCGCCTTCTCGGCCTCGATCTGGCCCTCGGGCTTCTTCTCGCCCTTGACCTCGGCCTTCTCGTCCTTGGGTGCGTCGGCCTTCCGGGCCGGGTCCTGGGAGTACTGCGCCGGTGCGTCCGTCTTGGGCTTGCCGTGCAGCGTCTGCGGGGCGCCCGCCGGACGCTGCATCGACGGGGGCGAGCCGGCGAGCTGCTTGTGCTCGTCGCCGACCGTGCGGTCCACCGAGCTGCTGACGCCGCCCATGGCCTCGATCGCCTGGTGCGGCTTGAGACTTGACGCGGTGGACAGGCCCGCTTCCGGGGACATGCCCGACAGGTTCGGTGCGGCCTTGGACGCCTTCTTCTTGCCGCCCTTGGCCGGGCCGGCGCCCTTGCCGCCACCGCCGCCCCCTCTACCGGCTCCGCCGCCGCGGCTCCTGGACGCCGGTGCCGACTTCGCCGGTGAAGACTTGGGCGCCGCTGCGGACTTGGGCTCCGGGGCGGACTTCGGTTCGGACGCGGGCTTCGCAGCCGTCGGCGCGGCAGACGCCGACTTGGCGGAAGCGGATGACGGCGCCGACGCGGCAGGCGCGGACTTCTTCTCCGAGGAGCCGCCGGTGCGGGGGCTCTCCGTGACGGGCGTCCCCTCGCTCTGCTCCGAGGCCCCGCCCGAAGTACCCCCCGCATCGCCGGACGAGGAGCCTGATGACGACTCGCTGTCCGTCCCGCCCGCGCCGCTGGAGGTGTCCGTGCCGGACTGGCCCGTGACGTGGCTGTCGCGGGCAGCCGACGGGGACTTGGCGTCCGAGGCGGGACCGCCCTCCTTGTCCTCGGCCTGTACGCCCTTGTCCCCCGACGGTGTGCCCGTCTCCGCGCCCTTGTCCGCGTCCTTGCCGGACCCCTGGGCGCCGCCCTTCTCCGCCGAGCCGGACGAGGCTTTCGACTGCTCCCCGCCCTTGGCCTCGGACTGCGCCGAGCCGCTGCCCGCCGCCTTCTGAGACTCCTTCTCCTGCCCGCCCGAGTCCTTGTCGCCCCCGGCGGCAGTGCCCTTCTCCTCCTTGGCGGCCTGCTCCTTGACGTCCTTGTCGGCCTCGGCCTTGCCCGGTGCCTCCTGCACCGTCGCCTGAGCCGTGGCCGGACCCTCCTTGGGGTCGTCGCCGCTCTTCGGGTCCCTCGTGGCCGTGCCCGGCTTGGGGCCCAGCGCCTCCTCCAGGCCGAGCCCGTCCGCCAGTTGAGCCGGTCCGCCCTCCGTCTCGACCGATGGCGTCGATTCAGCGGGCGCGGTCTCGTCCCGCTCCTCGGGCTCCTCCTCGGCCGCCTCGTCCTCGGCGTCCTCCGCGTCGCGTTCGGCCTGAACCTTGTCGGCCTTCGTCACCGGGGGTGCCGGGAAGGACGGCATCGTGGGCGCGGCAGACGCGCCCGGGTCCAGCTTGTCGGCGGTCGGTACGGTGGAGACGTCGAGGTCCTTCTCCGGCAGGAAGTCCTCCGGTTGGAGCTTGATGTCCCAGGCGCTATTCTCTCCGCCGCCGACGTCGACCTCGGACTGGCTGTCCGGGCCGAACGGGTCGTCGTCGCCCTTCTCCTCCGGACCTTCCAGGTCCTGGTCGCGTACGCCCTCCAGCCGGCTCGACGGGCCGGGCAGCTCCTTGCCCTGCCCGGCGGGGGCGGGCGAGCCCTTCCCCTGGCCGTCCTTCTCGTCCTGTTTGCGCTGCTGACCGGCCACGAGGGGGTCGGCCGCACCCGGACGGTTCCTGGCTGCCGCCTCCTCCTCGCTCTCGGCCGGGGCGCCCTCCTGTTCGGTGTTCTCCTGCGCCTTGTCCTCGTCCTTGGCGCCGTCCTTCTTCTCGCCCTTCTCGCCGGAGCCGCCTTCGCGGGAGCCGCCGTCCTTCTCGGCGGACTTCTCCTGGCCCTGCTGCTCCCCCGACTTCTCGGCGCTCTTCTCCCCGGACGTGGGGCCCGACGCGGCGTCCTGCTGCCCGGACTGCTGTTCCTGGCCCGCCTCGGAGCGGGAAGCGGGAGCTGTCGGCTGCTCGCCGGTGGCGGCGGGGCTGGAGGCGTCGCCGCCGTTGTCGGTGCTGGGCTCCTTCTCCCGCTCCTGCGCGCCCTGTTGCGTGGCGCCGCCCTGTCCCGGGCCGCCGTTCTCGGGGGTGCTGCCCGCGGCTCCGCCGTCGCCCGTCCGGTTCTTCTCCGGGCCGGGCGCGGCTGCGGGCTTCTCCTCCCGCTCCCGCTTCTCCTCGGCGTCGCGCTGCTCGGCCTCCCGGTCGAGCTTCAGCTCCTCGACGGGGTCCGGGACGAGGGCCGGGGCGTCGAGAGAACCCAGCCACGCCAGGCCGCCGGTCTCCGCCTCGCCGCTCTGCTCGAACTCCTCCATCAGGTCCAGGACCCGGTCGTGCTCGGAGCTGAGCAGCCTGGTCTCCAGGCGTTCCAGGACGTCGTCCTGCAACCCCTCGGGAAGCCGCGCCAGTTGGCGGCGGGTGCGCTTCGAGCGGTCCTCCGGGTCGCTGCGCATCGAGCGCACCACGGAGTTCGCCAGCCGCTCCACCAGCCCCGCCGGGTCGAGCTGCTCCGTGCGCATGCGGTCCGCGTCGACGGTGGCGTAGCGCATCCAGGCGGGGGTGACTTCGCCCTGTTCGGCGTCCACAGCCTGTGAGGGCTCGGCCGCGGACTCGCCCGAGGTCTCCTCGCGCATCAGGCGCTGCGCCGTCGACTCCGCCTCCTGCTCGGCGGCCTCCTGCGGCAGGCTGACGGCACCCGGATCGCGGCCGGCCGTCAACGGGCCCGCGCCGTAAGGGTTCTGGACGGTGTGGAGGAGTTCGTGTGCCAGCAGCCGGTAGCCGTCGGCCGTGCCGGGGGCGTAGGCGCCCTCGCGGAAGAAGATGTCCTGGCCGACGGCGACCGCGTCCGCGCCGAGCATGTCGGTCAGGGTGCCCGCGTCGCGGTCTGTGTGCAGGCGTACGTTGCCGAGGTCGTGGCCGAGCTTCTCCTCCAACTCCCGCCGCACGCCCACGTCCAGGGGCTGCCCTGCGCCGCTGACGATGTCCTTCGGCTCGGGCGTGCGGGACTTGGCGGCGCGTTCCTTGCGTTTGCGCCGCCGTGCTTCGTTCGCGGCCTGCTGCTGGTCGGCGGGGGCATGTGTGCTGCTCATCGCCGCCTCCCGTCCGGGCCGCGCGTCCGCCGCGTCCGCTCGGGGTCCTCTCCGTCGCCGGCGAGACCCGCGTGGACGGAACGGGCGAGGGCTTCGCCGAGTCTGCCCGCGGAGACGGTCGCGGGCAGCGGCGGAAGCCCGGTGAGGGCGTCGAGGGTGTGCGGTTCGCCGTCGGCGGCGAGGGGCACGCCGTGTTCCCGTACGAGGCGCGCGAGTTCGTTCTCGAACGCGGCGAGGACGAGGCCGGGGTCTCCACGGAAACCGTCGAGCGCCAACTCGTCTATCTCGACGTGGATTTCACGCGGGGCGTCGCGCGGACCGTCGCCCGCCGCGCCCGCGCCGTGCCTCCCGTGCACTCCGTTCAGACCCATCCGCGGACCTCCGAGGGCGTCAAGGAGCGTTCCAGCTTCTGGTATTCGGTGCGTGCCGCCGCGAGCATGTGCCGCATCTGAAGCGCGTCGCCCTCTTCGGCCGCGAGGAACGCACCGGAGAGCGCGATGTTGCGGATGGAGCCGCCGGCGACGGTGAGCTGGGCCAGCGCGTCCGGCTCGATGTCCTTCATCGGGGCCTGCGAGGGCAGCACGCGCCGCCAGATCTCGGCGCGCTCCTCGTGCCCCGGGAAGGGGAAGTCGGCGACGAAGCGGATGCGCCGCATGAAGGCCGTGTCGAGGGCCTTCTTCATGTTGGTGGTGAGTACGGCCAGGCCGCGGTACGCCTCCATGCGCATCAGCAGGTAGCTGACTTCGAGGTTGGCGTAGCGGTCGTGGCTGTCCTTGACCTCGCTGCGCTTGCCGAAGAGGGCGTCCGCCTCGTCGAACAGCAGCAGTGCGCCGCCGAGTTCGGCCGCGTCGAAGACCTTCCGCAGGTTCTTCTCGGTCTCACCGATGTACTTGCTGACCACCTGGGACAGGTCGATGATGAACAGGTCGAGGCCGAGTTCCTTCGCCATGACCTCCGCCGCGAGGGTCTTTCCGGTGCCGGAACTGCCGGCGAAGAGCGCGGTGACGCCCAGGCCGCGTCGCAGCGTCCGCGCGAAACCCCACTCCTGGTGCACACGGGCGCGCTGGCGAACGTGGGCGACGATCTCGCGGAGGATCTTCAACTGCCGCTCGGCGAGGACGAGATCGTCCCAGCCCGCCTCCGGTTCGATGCGGCGGCCGAGCCCCTCCAGGCCGATGCGGGCCTCGGAGAGCCCCGCCTGCCAGGCAAGGCCGTGGGCCGCTCCGGTCCCGGCGGAAGCGTCCGGCAGGTCCCGGCGCACGGAGACGGCGGCGGACCGCACGGTGTGCGGCGGAAGCTGGAACTGCGCTGCGAGGGAGTGCAGTTGGCCCGCGTCCAGGCCGGGTACACCGTCGAACGCGTCCCTCCACAGCCGCTGCTGCTCCGCGTCGTCCAGCTGGGGCACGGCGACGCGCTCACCGCGCGGCCGGTCCGTACGGCGCGGCTCCGCTCCCGCGACGGCGATCGGCACCGCGGCGGACGCGATGAACGCCTCGGTGGCGGCGGCGTGTTCGCGGTCCAGCTCGCCCGTCTCCAGCAGCAGCGCGGCGGGCAGCAGCACGGCCTCGCGCTGCCAGAGGCGGGCGAAGGCGTCACGGGCCGCGGGCTCGGTGGGCACGTCCTCGGCGGACATCGCGTAGAGCCCGAGTCCCGCCCGGGCGGCGGCAGTTGCGGCGATGTCCTCGCGGGTGCGCAGGTCACCGCCGATCAGCTCGACGCGGAACGGCGCGTCGGGACGCCGGACGCTCCACCCCGCCGCGACGCGGTCCGCCGCCTCCTCGTGCGGCGTGGGCAGTTCGTCGGTTGCGGAGGCCGGACGGAGCATGCCGTGCAGCCGGGGATCGAGGTACGCGGAACCGGTGAGGAAGTGCAGGATGCGTTCGTCGAGCCGCAGCCGGGACGTGGTCAGCCGGGTCTCGTCGCCGAGTTCGACGAGCCGCCAGCGGCGCAGCGGCGCGACGGGAGTGAGGGCACTCCAGTGGGCGTCCTCGAACGCGGCCAGGGCGAGGGAGAACGTCGGGTGGGCGCGTTCGGGATCGCCGCAGGCGGCGGCGCAGCGGGCGGCGGTGGTGGGGTCGAGCTCCGCGGCGGCGCAAAGGAGAACGATGTCGCGCTCGAACGCGCTGAGCCCGAAGGCGGATTGGAGCTTCGCGAGCGGAGCGGGAACGGGCGGCTGCTGCCCGTCCTGCGCCTCGTCCTGCGCCTCGTGCTGCCGGCCCGGGGTACGGGCGCCGGTGCCCTTGCCGCGGTCGTCCTTACCACGGTCGCCCTTGCCGTCGGCGCCGCGCTCATCGGCGCCACCGCCGGCTGCGCCCTCCTCGCGGCGAGCACGGGCACGGCCGGCGTGCGCATCGACGCGTGCGAGCACGCCCGCGACGGCGGCGGACAGTTCCGCCACCTGACGCGTCTTCCCCTGGTCGGCCCCCGTTCCGTGCACCGCGCCTCAGCTCTCCTTGCCGTCGGAGGTGTTGTCCGTGCCGCTGTTCCGCGTGCCGCCGCCGGCTGCCCCGCGACCCGAACGGCCGCCGCCCGGCTGCTTCTTGGCGGTGGTCTTCCGCACCGCGGTGTTCTGCGCCGCGGACTTCTTGGCTGCGGCCTGCTTGACGGCGGTCGCCTTCTTGGCGGCGGTGTTCTTGGCAGCCGTGCTCTTTGCGCTGCTCTTTGCGGCCGTCTTCCTCGCCGCCGTGTTCTTCGCAGCCGTGCTCTTCGCAGCCGGCTTCGAGCCCGCCGCTTCCTTCACAGCGGGCCTCTCCGCAGGCTTCTCCGCGGGCAAGGCGGGACTCTCCGCGGGCACCTCCGCTTCCTTCACCGCGCGCTTCGCCGACGTCGCGCCTTCCCGGGCGTCGCCGTCCTCCCCCTCGGCTCCGTCCGCCGCGACGGACACGCCCGGCGCGCCAGGCGCACCCGCCGCACCCTGGCCACCGCCCGAACCGACGCCCGAACCGCCGTTCGCCGCACCGGTGTTGCCGTGCGGTGGGACCGAGGCGCCGACCGTCACCACGGTCCGCTCCACCGGGCGGCTGCGCTCCGGCTCCTCCCGTCCCTCGACCAGGACCAGCGAGCCCTGGTACGTCATCGACAGCGCGTACGGCGTCTGGTGGAGCATCCCCCACAGCTTCGAGGTCTCGTCGATGTCCATCTGGAGCGGCGTGAAGCGCACCTTCTGCTCCGCGAGGGCCAGGTTGCTTCCCGCCAGGTACGGGCGCTCGCCCGCCTCCTGGATCACGTCGGCGGGCAGGACGGGGAACTCGCGCAGGATCCGGGCCACGCAGCCGATGAGCCGCTGGCCGACCAGCTCGTTCTCCTCACCGTACGCGCTGATCACGTAGTGCAGATCGAGCGCTGCGACCGCCTTGTTGAGCAGCCTGCCGTCGGACGCGCGGGTGGGCAGGTCGTAGTTGCGCATCGACGGGTTGTGCGTGACCTGGTACAGGAAGACGGTGATCGTCGGCTCCAGCGGCGGCTCGGCCGGCGGCTTGCGGGTCTCGACGGATACGGCCATGTCGATCTCGGGACGCAGGTTGCTCTCGATCAGCAGCGCCAGCGCCTGCGTCACATGCGCGACCGCAAGTGCGTTGCTCATGGGCTCAGTTGCTCCTCTCCCCGTTCCGGCCGCGTGCGAGGTAGGTCTCCAGGCTCACCGTGGGCGCCGTACGGCCGGTCTGCTGCCGCCCCGGTTCGCCTGCTCCGCCGCGGCCTGCGCCCGGCGGGGTGGCGGCGCTCACTTCGAGCCGGCCGATCTGGACGTGGACGACGCGTTCGGCCGGACGGGCACCGCCGCGACGCCCTGCCGCCGCCTGCTGCCGGGCGCTGCGCGCCGCCGAAAGGTCACCGCTTCCCGGGCGTGCGGCGGCGGAGCGGGCAACGACCTCCCCGCTGCGGGCGACGAGCGCGGGCGCGGCGCCCGTCTGCGGTGTGCCGGTGCCGGCCGGGCCGGCGTCGCGCGACGCGCCCCGCCCCGCGGGTTGCACGGGCACGCTCGCGGCGGGCCTCGGCGCACGGGAGGGGACGGGCCTCAACAGGGCGCGTCCCGGGGAGTGTTGAGCCTGTTGCCGCTCGCCGGTCTCGGGCGCGGTCGACGTCTCGCGTACGACGGTGTGCCGTTCCGTGTGTATCTCCCGTACGCCGCGGGGCGCCGGGCCCTCGTCCGTGCGCGCCGGGCGCGGCGCCGGGACCTGCGGGCCCGCAGGGGAGAGTCCGTCGTCCCCGTCGTCCCGGTCGCGGAGCGCTTCGACGCGCTCGAACGGGCCGGGCAGCCGCGGTCTCACGCGCACCCGCCGCATGTCGGGTGCGGCATCGTCCGGCGCGGTCCGGCCGTCCCGGGGGACTTCCCCGGCGCCGGGCTTCCCGGCCGGGCCGCCGGCGCGCGGCAGGGACGCGTGCCGCGCCAGCAGCCGGTCGAAGTAGTCAGACATCAGCGCACAGCTCCAGGTAGTAGCGGCGCCGCGCCGGGCTGAGCGCCAGGATGTCCGGCTCCCGCCATCCGTAGGCGGTGGCGAGGAGGTGGACGTCGAGGAGCAAGTCGCGTGCCCAGGCGTCCAGTTCGGTCCACAGGTAGGAGGTGATGTCGAGCTCGGCGGGGGTGCCGGCTCCGCACTCCGGGCAGGAGACGTCGAGCGTGATCTCGGCTGCCGGGTCGGCCTGTTCGGCCGCCTCGGCGATCCGGTCCCGCACCTGCTCCGGCAGCAGTTCCGCGAGGCCCTCCGCGGGCACCTCCGTACCGTCCCTGCGGGCATTGACGGTGCAGGAGGCGACAAGCAGTGCGCGCGCCGCGGCCTTTGGATCCTCTGCGCCGGCCGCCCCCTCGGCCGCCGCTTCGAGGTCGGCGACGGCGGGCAGCCGGAAGTCGATCTCCCAGCCGTCCGCCGTCACCCGCAAGGGCTCCGGCCGCTGAGGCGGACGGGCCGCCAACTCGCCTGCGTCGAGGTCGAATTCCATGGCCTCGCCGCACGAGGCGCACTCGATCAGCACCTGCATCAGGTCGCCGAACAGCGCGCGCCGCAGCGCGTACAGGTCGGCTTCGCGCTCGCCGACCGGGACCCGCGGCAGTTCGCCGGGGCCGGCCTGCGGGCGTGCTGCCCGGTGCAGGATTTGCGCACGCTCCGCGCCGGTCCGGGTGAGTGCTTCCTCCCAGACCGCCAGCAGGCGTGCGGCTTCCGAGTGCGCCATCGCCGTCGCTCCCCCCGTCCGGCGTTCAGGCCGGGTGGGTGAAGGAGGGCTCGGCGGGCTCGGGGACCTCGTAGTCCCGCTCCCAGCCTTCGCACTCCAGCTTGAGGCTCTGGATCGCGACCGCGTTGGCGTTGGCGTCCATCTCACCCAGCACCTGGTACTCGCTCGGCCAGGAGCGGTACAGCTTGTGCGAGACGGCGACCTGGCCCGCTTCGTTCAGGACCTGGATGACGATGTCCTTGCGGAAGTCGGCCAGTGACACCTCGGAGCCGAGCCCGGCGCCGACCTGCCACACCTTGTTGGCCCAGCGGTCGAACTCCGGGTCGTGCGTGACTCCGCGCTCCAGGGTGACGCCCTCGAACTCGGAGCGTCCGGGCGACTTGCGCGGGGTGCTGGGGTCGCCGCCGTGGCGGTGCTTGACGACCTCGGTGGTCCGCTTCAGCGGGCTGATCTTGCTGATGCCCGCGACCGTACGTCCGTCCCACAGGACGAGGAACTTGAAGTTCTTGTACGGGTCGAAGCGATGGGCGTTTATCTGGAACTCAGCCATCGGATTCCTTCGGTTCCTCGGGTGATCGGTCACCCGGCCGCCGGCCTTCCGGACGGCGGCCGGCCCGTCAGGACGTGAACTGCCCTGCCATCTGCTGGACCTTGACGATCACGAACTCGGCCGGACGCACCGGCGCGATGCCCACGACGATGTTGACGATGCCGTTGTCGACGTCCTCGTCCGTCGTGGTGTCGTGGTCGCACTTGACGAAGTAGGCCTCCCGCGGGGTGCCGCCCGTGAAGGCGCCCTGCTGGAAGAGCGTGTGCAGATACGAGGAGACGTTCATCCGGATCTGCTGCCACAGCTGTTCGTCGTTGGGCTCGAAGACCGCCCAGCGCAGGCCGCGGTGGAGGCTCTCCTCGACGTGCAGTGCGAGCCGCCGCACCGGGGTGTACTTCCATTCGCTCTCGCGTGCGTCGGAGCCCTCCAGCGTGCGGGCTCCCCAGACCACGGGGCCCACCATCGGGAACGTCCGCAGGCAGTTGACGCCGAGCGGGTTGAGCAGCCCGTTCTCGCGGTCGGTGAGCCGCACGGACAGCGAGTGAACCTCGGCGAGGCGCGCTTCCGTGCCGGCCGGTGCCTTCCACACGCCGCGTTCGCCGTCCGTACGGGCGATGACGCCCGCGACGGCGCCGGAGGGCGGGAAGGAACGCAGCCGTCCGGTGAGCGGGTCCGTCATCTGCAGGTGCGGGAAGTACAGACCCGCGTGGCTGCCGCGGACGGGTTCGAAGGCGGCGATGCCCGTGCGGACGGCGTCCACTCCGGACCAGGCGGCGGGCGCGTCGACGAGGAGGTAGATGCGTTCCTCGCGGCACAGCCGCTGGGCCGCGGCCAGGACACTGATCATGTCCTCGGTCGATTCGTACGCCGCGAGTTCGGGCAGTGCGAGCAGGTTGACGTCGTCGACGTCGCGCAGCGCGTGGAGCCCGGACTTGCGGGCCTCGCTGCCGATCAGATCGCGCGGACCGGGCGCCTCGCCGTCCTCGCCGCCCTCGAGGGCGAAGACGGGCGGGTTGACGGAGGCTTCCAGGCCCAGGTCGTTGGCGCACTCGCCGACGAAGCGGACGACGGCCTCCGGGTCGTTGCTGCCGGCGACGGTCTGGAGCCGGTTGCCGAAGGCGGTGACTTCCGCGCCGGCGAAGTCGTGGCGGCCCGGCGCGTCCGGCAGGGCCCGCAGCTTCCGCTCCAGGAGCAGGGCGAGTTCGGCGACGCTGCGGGGAGCCTCCCCGTCCTCGTCCGGGTCGTGGAGGACGAACTCCCTCTCGACATCCCCGATCTTCACGGTCAGTTCGACACCGAGGTCGGGCAGGTCCCCGGAGAAGGGCTTGGAGACCGTTCCGGACGGGTCGGGGCGTCCCTCGCCGACGACCTCGGCGCGCACGAGCGTGGAGCCGGCGTTGACGACGGTCTGGACGTAGCGGCTGTGGCACGGGTCCATGGACAGACCGCCGAAGAACTCGCGGGCCTCGCCCCTGGCGTCGAAGACGCGCAGGTTGAAGGTCTCCTCGGGTGCCGGGGTGTCGTAGTCGACGGACACGCGCAGACCGCAGCCCCACACGCCCGGCTCACGGGCGGTGATCTCCAGCACGGGGCATTCGCTGCGGCCCTCGGTCGATTCGAGGGTCACCGAGGCCGCCTTGCCCGAACCGGCCTTGGCCACGCGCACGATGACGGCGATGGAGCCGCCGTTGCCGAAGAACTGGTGCACGGCGTATGCGACGGCGCTCTGGGAGGTCAGGCCCCCGAAGCGGCGTTCGAACTCCGCGTAACTGGTCACCCTGACCGGCTTGTTGAGAGGCCCGCGGCGGGTGTGGCCCACAAAGGCGGTGGCCGCTGTGGTGACCTGCGTGATGGTGCGGACGCTGCTGGGAATCTCTTCGACGTAAACACCGGGATAGGTCGGCTTCGTCGGCATTCCCCCTCCAATCCCTACGAGCGCCTGGACAACGGCATTCAGTGGGAAAGGGGGACACAGGTCCGTGGTGGTACGGCGGCCTGGGCGCACGCGACGACGCACTCGCGAGCTTCCCCCCGTGCCTCGCCGCCGACCGGGGCGCCCCGTACCCATGCGGTACGTGCGGGGCACACCGTCCTGTGGC
Organism: Streptomyces sp. WMMB 322; assembly: GCF_900090145.1. Lineage (GTDB taxonomy): Bacteria > Actinomycetota > Actinomycetes > Streptomycetales > Streptomycetaceae > Streptomyces. The sequence continues at coordinate 431,464 of NZ_FMHI01000001.1, read as the reverse complement.
GCGACTCCTGATGCCCGAGTGCATCGACATTCATATCGGGAATACCCGACGGCTCGACACCCGTTAAATCCGGCCACACCGGTGCGAGAGGAAAAGGTTCCGCCAACACCGGTGGCGATGAAGCGAGTTGGCGTCTTGACGAAGGCGCAGGTCAGGTGCCCGCGCACTTCGGCGGGCAGGCACGCTTCAGCGCGATGGGCGAATTCTCGTCACCTGGCGGACGCCGCCCTTCGACACGGGCATCGGCGCAGCTCAACAGGGCCGTTCCGGGTGCGGAAACAGAGCCGAAGTATCCGGAATGCAACGATCCGCCACCGAACGTCCAGCCGCCCCGCGACTCCTTCGCACGCCCTTCCACCAGGGATCTCACCTGCAACAATGCAACGAACCACGGGAGTTGACGGCGCCGAGAGCCGGAGCCCGGCGTGGCACCCCAACCACACCTCCGCACCACCCCTTCCCCGGAGGGGCGCATTCCGGCATGTGAACATTCTGGGGTCGCACATGCAGAAACCGTGACCTTGACACAAAAGGGACGCATGGCGCACGCCGGGCCCGGATACAGATGCCCCGCCCCTGCCCCGACCCGAAGGAACGCAGTCCGCGGAAGCCCGGTGCGCGTGGTCGCCGGCCCCGGCTCGGCGGGCGCCCGGCCGAGCCGCCCATCGCCCCATGGCACACTCGTCGTGGCGTGCAGCCCCGGCCCGGAAGGCTCCCGGCCGGTCCGTCTCCGGGCAGGGAGGCCACATGGGCGGGGAGGATCCGCACATTCACGTCGAGGTGAAGGTCGTGCGCCGCGACGCCGACGTCCGCGACCTGATGGCCTCCACGTTCGGCCTGGCAGGGGACCTGCCGAGTCAGGTCGCCACCGGATGCGGCCTGCGGGTGCCGTACGCGATGACCTCCCCGCGTCCCGGCGCGGTGACCTGCCTTGCCTGCCGTGAGCATGCGCGGGTCGAGCACCTGCGTTTCGCGGACGAGGTCGAACGCCTGGGCAGCACGCCCGGCTCGACCATCACCGCCGGCCAGGCGAAGCTGGCGGCGGACAGGCATCGCGAGCTGGCGGCGGGATTCTCCGGCGCGGAGAGCTGAGCCTCCGGCAGCGGAGACCCGGGCGTTGCCGCAGTGGGAACGGCGCGGCCCACCCCGTCGGCGAGGGACGACGGTCCGGCACGCCGCATACCCCGGGCCACTTCCCGTGGTGCGGGGCTTCGAACGGAACGGCAGGGCGGGGCACTTCGCCGGCCGGCCCTCACCGGACGGCCCCACCGGAACGGCGCTCACCGGCCTCACCATCCGGCGCTGACCGGCCGGCGGCAGCAGGACGGCAACGACAGCACCTTGCCGCCCTCACGCGTACAACCCTTCCGCGCGCTTGATGGTCTGTTGTGGCGTCAGTACCGATACGGGGGAAAGGTCCCGGATATGGGTGCACAGACCTTCCGTTCCGCCGCGCTCGGCACTCTCGCGGCGCTCTCGGCCCTGGGCCTCACGCTCGCCGCGAGCAGCCCGGGCGTCGCCGCGGGCGCGGCGAAGAAGAACCGGGCGCCGGGCTTCCTGTCTCCCGCGGACCTGCCGCCGCACCCCTCGTCGCCCTGGTTCGCGGGCAAGGTGACGGCCGGACTGCCGGACACCGAGCCCTTCTGCGTGGAGGGTGAGCTGCCCGCCTCCCGGAGTCATCACCGTGAGTTCCACACGGAGTTGGACACCAACGCCACCCAGGTCGGTGTCGTCGCCGCGAGCACGGGCGCGGCGAAGAAGCTGGCCGCGTCGCTGAAGAAGAGCGTCGCCGCCTGTGCCGCGGACTGGCTTCGCGAGACGCCCGGCGGCACCGCCTCCTGGGACGACTACGGCGGGCTGGCCGTCGGCAACGGCGCGCACGTCTACGGGGTGAGCGTCTCCGTGCCCGAGTCCGAGACCAATGTGCACCTCTTCGGTGTCGGGCGGGACGGCAAGGCCGTGACCGTGGTCCGCTGGGGCCAGATGGGCGATCTCGGGGACGCCCCGCTCGCGGACTTCAAGCGGACGACGAGGACCGCGGTCTCGAAGCTCAATTGAACTGCCGCCACTGCCACTGGCGCTGCCGCCGCCGGGGCCGCCGCCCGGGCCTCTCCTGGCGGCGGGCGCCTCTCCCGGCGGTGGGCGCCTTCCCTGCCCGGGCCGCACCGCTTCCCTGCCCGGGCAGTGCCCCTTCCGGGCCCGTCCCGCTGATCGAGTGCGCACCACGGTTACCGGTTCGGCCACGGTGCGCGGCTGTGTGCGTAGGGTCGCCGCCGACCGATACCCGTGCAGCGGCGAACAGGAGACGGAATGGCAGTCAACGCGCAGCCCGGCAGCGACGGTGGCCAGGGGGCGCCGCTTTCGCCCGCGGAGCGTCGCGTCGCTGAACTGTACGCAACGGACCGGCAGTTCCGGGAGGCGAAGCCGCTGGACGAGGTGACCGCGGCGATACGGGCACCGGGCATGGCGCTGCCGCGGATCTTGGCGACTGTCATGGAGGGTTACGCAGACCGGCCGGCCTTCGGCGAGCGCGTGCGGAAACATGCGAAGGACCCGCGGACGGGCCGCACGGAATCCGTGCTGCTGCCGGAGTTGCGGACCCTCACCTACCGCGAGGTGTGGCTCGGAGTGCAGGCCCTCGCGAGCGAGCTGACGAACCACCCGAAGTTCCCGGCAGACGCCGGGGACTTCGTGTGCACGCTGGGCTTCACCAGCGGCGACTACGCCACCGTCGACCTGGCGTGCGTCTACCTGGGGCTCGTCTCCGTACCGCTGCACACCAGCGCGACGCTCGGCGAGCTCGCGCCGGTCGTCGCCGAGTCGGCCCCGCGAATCCTCGCGACGAGCGCCGAACTTCTGGACACGGCTGTCGAACTCGCGCTGGGCGGCGAGTCGTTACGGCGGCTGGTCGTCTTCGACTGCGACCTGGATGTGGACGACGATCGCGAACGCTTCGAGGCGGCGGCCGCACGACTGGCCGCCGCCGGTTCGCGGGTGGCCGTCGACACGCTGGCAGCCATGCTCGAACGAGGGCGTGCCCTGCCGCCGGCGCCGCTGTGCACCACGCTGGACGAGCAGTCACTGACCTCGCTGCTCTACACGTCGGGAAGCACCGGCGCACCCAAGGGCGCCATGTACACACAGCGGCTGGCCACCTATCTGTGGGGCGCTTCGTGGCGTACCACCGACACTCCCGTGATCAGCCTCAACTTCCTGCCCATGAGCCATCTCGCCGGGCGCTACACGCTGTTCAGCACCCTCAGCGCGGGAGGCGTGCACTTCTTCACGGCGAGGAGCGACCTCTCGGCGCTGTTCGAGGACATGTCGCTCGCACGGCCCACCGACCTGATGCTGGTGCCGCGCGTCTCCGAGATGCTCTTCCAGCAGTACCGGAGCGAGGTCGACCGGCGCGTGGCCGCGGGCGGTGAACCTGCCGTCGTCGAGGCGGAGTTGCTCACGGAGATGCGGGAGGAGACCCTCGGCGGCCGGATCGTGCGGGTCATGTCCGGCAGCGCTCCGCTGGACTCCGCGACGGCGGCTTTCCTGGAGGCGTGTCTGGAGCTGAAGCCGCTCGACGGCTACGGCGCGACAGAGGCCGGGATGATCACGACGGGCCACAAGCTGGCTCCACCGGTGACGGCCCACAAGCTGGCGGACGTGCCCGAACTGGGCTACTTCGGGACCGACTCGCCTTACCCGCGGGGCGAGTTGAGAATCAAGACAGAAATGATCATGGCCGGTTACCACAAGCGGCCCGAAGCCACCGCGGAGGCCTTCGACGAGGAGGGCTTCTACCGGACCGGCGACATCATGGCGCAGGCCGGTCCGGACGAGTTCGTCTACGTCGACCGCACCAAGAACGTGCTGAAGCTTTCGCAGGGCGAGCTGGTGGCCGTCTCCCGGCTGGAGACCGTCTTCGCCGCCGACCCGCTGATCCGGCAGGTCTTCGTCCACGGAAACAGCGAACGCTCCTACCTCCTCGCCGTCGTCGTGCCGACACCGGAAGCGGTCGAGGCCGCCCAGGGCAGCGAGGCGGCGCTCAAGTCGTCGCTGGGCGCGGCGATCCGGCGGGCCGCGAAGTCAGCAGGGCTCAACCCGTACGAAATCCCACGGGACTTCATCGTGGAGACCGAACCCTTCACCACCGCCGACGGCCTCCTCGGCGATGCCGGCAAACTGGCACGGCCGAGGGTCAAGGAGCGCTACGGTGCGCGCCTGGAGCAGATGTACGCCGATCTCGCCGCGGAGCAGACGCGCGAACTGGGCGCCCTGCGCCGCGAGGGCCGGGACCGGCCGGTGCCGGAGACCGTCGGCCGGGCCGCCAAGTGCCTGCTCGGCTGCTCCTCCACCGACCTCGGTCCAGAAGTGCACTTCACCGACCTGGGCGGCGACTCGCTCTCCGCGCTCTCCTTCTGCCGCCTCCTCGGCGAGATCTACGACATGGACGTTCCGGTTGCGGTCGTCACCAGCCCGGCGACCGATCTCCGGCAGCTCGCGCAGTACATCGAGCGGCGCCTCGGCTCCGGCCGGGACCGGCCCTCGTTCGCTGCCGTGCACGGTGCGGACGCCGACGAAGCGCGGGCCGGCGACCTGAACCTTTCGGCGCTGGTCGACACCGAAGTCACCGATGCGGCACAGGCGTTGCCGCGGCAGGATCCCGGCGAGCCCGTGCGGACGGTCCTGCTGACCGGGGCCAACGGCTATCTGGGCCGGTTCCTTTGCCTCGAATGGCTGGAGCGGCTCGCGGACTGCGGCGGAACCCTGATCTGCATCGTCCGCGGCAGCGGCACCGAGGCGGCCCGCCGCAGGCTCGACGCGGCCTTCGACAGCGGCGACCCCGAACTCCTCGCCCGCTACCGCAAGTCGGCCGCCGGACGTCTGCGGGTGCTCGCCGGCGACATCGCGGAGCGGAACCTGGGCCTGGACGAGGAGACGTGGACCGGGCTCGCCGCCGATGTCGATCTCGTCGTCCATCCGGCGGCGCTCGTCAACCATGTCCTGCCCTACGAGCAGCTGTTCGGCCCCAATGTGACGGGCACGGCCGAGCTGATCCGGCTGGCGGTCACCACACGGGTCAAGCGCTTCGTGTTCCTCTCCAGCCTTGCCGTGGGAACCCAGCTCGCGGATGCACCTCTCCCCGAGGACGCCGACATCCGCACGGCCGTCCCCGCCCGCCGGCTCGACGGGGCGTACGCGGGCGGCTACGGAACGAGCAAGTGGGCGGGCGAGGTGCTGCTTCGCGAGGCCCACGACCGGTGGGGCCTTCCGTGCGCGGTCTTCCGCTCGGACATGATCCTCGCGCACAGCGAGTACCGGGGGCAGTTGAACGTGCCGGACCTGTTCACGCGCCTGCTCCTCAGCGTCGCCGCGACGGGGATCGCTCCGCGTTCCTTCTACCGCACGGGCGCCGGTGACGGCCGTCCGCGGGCCCGGTTCCATGGACTGCCCGCCGACTTCACCGCGGAGGCGGTCACGACGATCGGCGAACGCGCGGTGGACGGTTTCCACACCTACAACGTCGTCAACGCACAGGACCACGGCGTCAGCCTCGACGTCTTCGTCGACTGGCTGAGGCAATGCGGACGGCGCATCCAGCGCATCGACGACTACGACGAGTGGTTCGCGCGATTCGGGACTGCTCTGCGCGGTCTGCCGCAGGAGCAGCGGCGGCACTCGCTGCTCCCGCTCATGGACGCCTTCCGCGAGCCGCAGCGTCCCGTTCCGGCGCAGGGTGTCGCCGCGGGCCGGTTCGGGGCGGCCGTGCGGGACGCCGGTGTGGGCGGGGACGGCGAGATCCCCGTGCTGCGGCCGTCGCTCGCCGCCAAGTACATCACCGACCTGGAGCACGCCGGACTGCTCTGAGGCGGGGCACGGGGGACGGCTGCGGCCACGCTCACATCCGCGCGGGGCGGCGGGGCCCGGGGAGGAGGACCCGGGCACCTGACGGGCCCGGACCGTTTCCCGGCCCCTTTCCCGGTCCGGGCCCGGTCCGGCCCCCTTGCGCAGGGGGTGAGCGCCGGGCGACTCAACTGCTGGGCGAGCAGGAGGGGTTGGCGGCCGAGACGCACCCGGCCCCCGGCCCCGAGGGCACAGCCCCAGGCCCCGAGGGCACGGCCCCCGTCCGTCCCCGGCACGTGCCGGCGGCGCCTTCGCCGCAGCCGGTGCACGGCCGCGCGCCCCGCGGACACGCCGCGCCCGTCCATCCGCCCGTCGCGCACCGGCCGTCGGACGGCGAGCGTGGCCCGGCGCCCGGCGTCCCGCGGCACGCGCCCCGCGGCACGCGCAGTCGCTACGAGGCGGTCTCCGCCAGCACCTTCGTGCGCGCGGTCGTGGCGTCGGGCGCTGCCAGGGCGATGCCGGCCAGGTGCCGGCAGTCCTCAAGCGTCCGCTCTGCCAGGGCCGTTCGCACGCCGCTCAGGCAACTCGGCGCCGCCGACAGGCTGGTCACCCCGAGACCGACGAGGACCACGGCCAACGCCGGGTCTGCGGCGGCCTCTCCGCACACGCCGACGGGCCGGTCTTGCCGCGCGCCCGCTTCGGCCGCCATGCGGATCAGGTCCAGCAGGGCCGGCTGCCACGGGTCGAGGAACTCGGCCAGGCCGCCGAGTGTCCGGTCGGCGGCGAACGCGTACTGCGCGAGGTCGTTGGTGCCGACGCTGAGGAAGTCGCAGACCCGCGCCAGCCCGTCGGCACGCAGCGCGGCCGCCGGCACCTCCACCATGGCTCCGGCCGACCGCAGGCCGTGAGCGCGTACCCGCTCGGCGAACTCCGCGGCTTCGCGGGGCACCGAGACCATGGGGGCCATCACCCACACCTCGGCACCGCTGCCCGCCGACGCGTCCGCTATGGCGGCGAGTTGGGTCTCCAGCAGTTCCGGGTCGCGGGTGGCGGTGCGCAGACCCCGTACGCCCAGCGCCGGGTTCTGCTCGTCCGCCGCGGTGGCGAACGGCAGTGGCTTGTCGGCGCCCGCATCCAGCGTGCGGACGACGACACGGCGTCCGGCGAAGGCGGTGAACACCTCCCGGTATGACGCGATCTGCTCCTCGGCCGAGGGGGCCCGGTCCCGGTCGAGGTAGAGGAACTCGGTGCGGAAGAGACCCACGCCCTCGCTGTCCGCCGCTGCCGCCGCCGCCAGTTCGTTCGACGCTCCGAGGTTGACCAGCAGCTTCACCGGGTGGCCGTCGGCCGTACGGCCCGGCCCGTGCAGCGACTCCGACCGGCGGCGGCGGTGCTCCTCGCGTTCGGCGGCCTCCGTCACGGCCTGCGGCGACGGATCGACGTGGATCGCCCCCGCCGTGCCGTCCACCAGAACGGAACTGCCGTCCGTGAGTGTGGCGGCGCTGTCACAGCCGACCACTGCGGGCAGGCCCAGGGTCTTGGCGAGGATGGCGGTGTGGCTCGTGGGCCCGCCCCGTTCGGTGACCAGGGCCAGCACCTGCGCGGGGTCGAGCAGTGCGGTGTCGGCGGGGGCGAGGTCCGCGGCGACCAGGACGTAGGGGTGCCCGGGGTCCGGCAGCCCCGGCATCGGCAGGTCCAGCAGCGAGGCCACGGAGCGGTCACGCAGATCGTCGAGATCGGCCACCCGCTCGGCGAAGTAGCCTCCCGCGTTCTGCAGCGCGGCGCGGAACTCGCCGAAGGCGTCGGTGATCGCGTGCGCCCCGTCGGAACCGGACCGTATCCGGGCCTCGACCTGGTCGCTCAGTGCGGGGTCGGCGACCATCAGTGCCTGCGCGGACAGCACATCGGCGGCCTCACCCGCGACGGCGGCGGCTCGCCGCTCCAGGTCTGCGGCGACCTGCCGCAGCGCGTCGCGGGCGGCGGCGACCTCGGCCGGCACGTCCGCCTCGGTGAGGGCGCGGGGCTCCGGCAGGGCGGGCGTCGGTGCCATGCGGGCGACCTCGCCGGCCGCGCTTCCCGCACTGACTCCGATCCCCGTCAACACGGCACTCGTCACGTCTGCTCCTCGGTGTCTTCGGTGCGGGCGGTGGCTTGTACGGGCGGCGGGCCGGTGCAGGCGCGCGGCCCGGTGCGCGTACGGGGGACTGCGGGCGGCAGAGCCATGTGGATTTCCTCCGGCATGGTTCGGAGAGGGAGTTGAGGGCGCGAGGAGCCCCGCGGGCCGGGGCCCCTCGCGAGTGGGTCGTTCAGGCCGGGCGTCCGGAACGGCGGCCCGGGCCGGCACCCGGAACGGGAACCGGGCCGGTTGCCGAGCCGGTTGCTGGGCCGCTTGCCGTTCCGGTTGCGGCCCGGACTCAGGCCGGGACCGACTCCCGGGATTCGCGGCCGGAGCCGGCCGGGGCCGCGGCGGACGGGCTCTCCGTCGCCGTACCGGTCGTGTTCCGGCGGCGCTTGAGGAGGATGACGAGTCCGCCGGTGACGCACGTGCCGGCCGCGACGGCCACCAGGTACAGCAGCGGCTGGCCGATCAGCGGCACGACGAAGACACCGCCGTGCGGCGCGCGCAGCGTGCTGCCGAACGCGGTGGTCAGCGCACCGGTGACGGCACCCCCCGCCATGGATGCGGGGATCACCCGAAGCGGGTCGGCGGCGGCGAACGGAATGGCACCCTCGCTGATGAAGGAAGCACCCAGCACCCAGGCGGCCTTGCCGTTCTCCCGTTCCGCCTTGGTGAACAGCTTCCCCCGCACCGTGGTCGCCAGGGCCATGCCGAGCGGCGGCACCATGCCCGCGGCCATCACGGCGGCCATCACCGTGAGGCTGCCGTCGGACGGGTTGGTCAGGCCGCCGACCGCGAAGGTGTAGGCGACCTTGTTGACCGGGCCGCCCAGGTCGAAGCACATCATCAGGCCGAGCAGCACGCCGAGCAGTACGGCGTTGCCGCCCGAGAGTCCGCCCAGCCAGTCGGTCATGCCCTTCTGTGCCGCGGCGATCGGCTTGCCGACGACGACGAACATCAGGAATCCGACGGCGAGGGACGAGAGCAGCGGGATCACGACCACCGGCATGATGCCCCGCAGCACCGGCGGGATGCTCAGCCGCTGAATCGCCATCACCACCGCACCGGCGATCAGGCCGGCGACCAGCCCGCCGAGGAATCCGGCGTTGATGGTCATGGCGATGGAGCCGCCGACGATGCCCGGAACCAGCCCGGGCCTGTCGACCATGCCGTACGCGATGTAACCGGCGAGGACCGGAATGAGGAACTCGAAGGCGGCGCCGCCGGTCTGGAAGAGCAGCGCGGCCCAGCTCGCCAACTCGGTCCACACGAAGTGCTCCCCGACCGACGGCGCCTTGTTGATCTCGTAGCCGCCGACGGCGAAGGCGATCGCCATCAGGAGGCCGCCCGCAGCGACGAACGGAACCATGTAACTCACGCCGGTCATCAGCCACTTGCGCAGCCGCGTGCCGAAGTGCTCCCCGGCGGTGTCCGGTTCGTCGGCGGCCGGCGCCTCCCCGGCGGGAGCGGAGACCTCGCCGCGCCGCGCCTTCTCCCGTACTTCGGCGACGAGTTCGGCGGGCCGGTTGACGGCGGCCTTCACACCGACGTCCACGACGGGCTTCCCGGCGAACCTTTCCTGCTCCCGCACTCCCACGTCGTGCGCGAGGATCACTCCGTCCGCTGCGGCGACGACGGCGGGGTCCAGGCGCGTGAACCCGCCGGAGCCCTGTGTCTCCACCACGACCTCAACGCCCTCGGCCTCACCGGCCTTCTGGAGGGCCTCGGCAGCCATGTAGGTGTGGGCGATCCCGGTGGGGCACGAGGTGACGGCGACGATGCGGAAGGGTTCCGGCGACTGCCCCGCCGGCTCGGACTTCGCCTCCGCCCCTGACCCTGGCGTGGGCGTGGGCGTGGGCGTGGGCGCGGGCGCGGGCGCGGGTGCGGACTCCGACGCCGGCGCGGACTCCGGGACCGGCGAGGGCTCCTCCCCGCGGAGCAGGGCGGCAACGGCGTCCGGGGACTGCTCGCCGCGCAGCGCGGTCGTGAACTCCGTGTCCGTGAGGCGGCGGGCCAGGCTCGACAGGATGGACAGGTGGTCGTTGTCGGCTCCGGCCGGGGCGGCTATCAGGAAGATCAGGTCGGCCGGACCGTCGTCCGCGCCGAAGTCGACGCCTCGCGCGCTGCGTCCGAAGACCAGCGCCGGTGCGGTGACGTGTTCGCTGCGGCAGTGGGGGATGCCGATGCCGCCTTCCAGACCGGTCGGCATCCGGTCCTCGCGTGCGGCGACGTCGGCGAGAAATCCGTCGAGGTCGGTGACGCGTCCGGCGGTCACCAGCCGCTCGGCCAGCGCGCGTACGGCTGTTTCCTTCGTCTCGGCGGACAGGTCGAGATCGACCAGCTCCGCGGTGATCAACTCACTCATCGCGCGGCTCTCCTTGCTGGGTGGCCGCCCTGCCGGACGGCGTCGGGGACGTGCGGGTTCGGGGGTTCACGTGGGTTTCGCGAGGGGGGTTCACGTGGGGGTTCACGGGGGTTTCGCGTGGGGGTTCAAGGCGCCGGCTCCGTGAGTGCACGGTCCAGCGGCAGGTCCTCGGTGACCGACACCGCGGACAGGTCGAGATCGGCCGGTGTGGGCATGGCGCTGCCGGGCAGCTGCACGGCGGCGGCGCCGTGCCCGACCGCCGCCGCCAGCGCGGCGGGGCCGGTGCCTCCGGCGGCCAGGAAGCCCGCCAGCGAGGCGTCGCCGGCGCCCACGTTGCTGCGGACGGCACCGACGGGCGCGCTGCCGAAGTACGTGCCGGACGCGTCGAGCAGGAGCTGCCCGTCCGCCCCGAGGCTGGCCAGGACAGCCTGGGCGCCGCGTGCGTGCAGCTCCTCGGCCGCCTTCACCGCGTCGCCGAGCGTGGCCAGGGGACGCCCGACGGCCTCGGCGAGTTCCCCGGTGTTCGGCTTCACCACGTCCGGACGTTCGGTGAGCGCGGCGGCCAGGGCCGCACCGGAGGTGTCGAGGGCGATCCGCGCTCCCACGCGGTGGATTCGGGCGACGAGTTCGGCGTACCAGTTGGGCGGCAGCCCGCGCGGCAGGCTTCCGCAGCAGGCGATCCAGTCGGGGTCCGCCGACAGCGCGCGCACCGCCTCCAGCAGCGCCTCCGCCTCGGCCTCGGAGATCTCGGGGCCGGCCGCGTTGACCTTGGTCAGGGTGCCGTCGGCTTCGACGAGCGTGGCGTTGACCCGCGTCGAGCCGGTCAGGGGGACGCCGGAGACCTCGATGCCCAGGCCGCCGAGCAGCTGCGCGAGCAGCGCGCCTTCCGGGCCGCCCAGCGGCAGGACCGCGACGGTGCGGTGACCGGCGGCGGCCACGGCACGGGAGACGTTGACGCCCTTGCCGCCGGGGTCGACCCGGTCGGTGACCGCCCGCAGGACGGTGCCGCGGTCCAGCGACGGCAGTTCGTAGGTGCGGTCCAGGCTCGGGTTCGGGGTGACGGTGAGGATCATGCGCGCACCACTTCCGGGCCCTGCTCCTCGATGGAGCGTGCGTCGTCGGGGTCGAGCCCGGTGTCCGTGATGAGCAGGTCGACGTGGCTGAGGTCGCCGAAGCGGCCGAAGTACTCCTTGCCGAACTTGCCGGAGTCGGCGAGGAGCACGACCCGGCGGGCGGCCGCCATCATGGCCTGCTTGACGGCGGCCTCGGCCAGGTCGGGGGTGGTGAGGCCGCCCCCGATGGAGAAGCCGTTGGCCGCGAGGAAGACGACGTCGGCGTTGATCTCGCCGTAGGCGCGCAGCGCCCAGGCGTCGACCGCGGCACGTGTGCGGTGCCGCACGCGTCCGCCGACGAGGTGGAGCGCGATTCCCGGGTGGTCGGCGAGGCGCGCGGCCACAGGCAGGGCGTGGGTGACGACGGTGACCGTGGAATCGACGGGGACGGCGGCGGCGAGACGGGCCGACGTGGTGCCCGCGTCGATGATCACGCTGCGGTCGGGGGGCAGTTCGGCCAGGGCGGCCTGGGCGATGCGGTCCTTCTCCTCCGCCGCGACGGTGTCCCGCTCGGACAGGTCGAGTTCGAAGTCGAGCCGTCCGGCGGGGATGGCGCCGCCGTGCACCCGGTGCACCAGCCCGGCCCTGCCCAGGGCCTTCAGATCGCGCCGGACCGTCTCGGCCGTGACCCCGAACTCATCGGCGAGGGACAGCACGTCGACCCGACCGCCCTCCCGGGCCAGCCGCAGGATCTCCTGTTGGCGCTCCGCTGCGTACATGTGGATTTACGTCCGTTCCGTGCCCGACCTTGTTGCTTTCGGGGCACAGTACGCGGGAGTCGCCAGGCCGTAAACATGTCCGGGCAAAAAAGTGGGCATGAACGGACGCGCACGCTTGTGTGGGCACCGGAGCTGTGTGCTCGTTCGCGCCGCCCCGCCCGGGGCAGCCGGGACTTGGGGCACCGGCCTCCGCCGACGTGGGCGCCGGGCCCGGCGGGCGGCGCCGCGGCGAGGCCGTGGAGCGGGAAGTGCGGCGGCCGGGCCCGCGGCAGGGGTGCCTCACTCCAACCGGCCGCCGCTTGCGGACCGTTGGGGAGCAGGCGAAGACCGGTCGGCGGCGGGCGCCTTGCCTGTGCCGAGGCGCGGCGGGACCCCGGCGGACGCGTCCGGCTCACATGCCCGCTCCCATGCCGGTTCACGTGTCCGCCGGGGGCGGGACCGCTGCGTCAGTGCCGTCGGGTCCGTATCCGTGCCGCCCGACGGCAAGGGCACGGAGCCGCCCGACGGCAAGGCACAGAAACGGGCACGTGCCCTGGCCTCAGCGGCCTGACCGGCGTGCGCCCGCCGTCCGCGTCCACCCGTGCGTGGCGCGGACGGCGGTGCTCACCGGCGGGCGGCCGTGCCGGTCCCGGCCGGAGCGGTCCAGTCGTCCGGCACGTGGGCGACGCGGACGCGCTGGGGGTGGTCCCCGACGGGAACCGACGCCGTCTTCTCCCCGGTGGCGAAGTCGATGGCGGTGACCCGGTCGCTTCCGCTCTCGGAGATGACGCAGGACTTGCCGTCGCCGCTGACCGTCGCCCAGTACGGCTTGGAGGCGGGCACCAGCGGCCCTTCCTGCAAGGTGTCACGGTCGACGACGGTCACGTAGTCGTCCATGGTCCCCGCGACGCAGAGCTTGCCGCCGTCGGGGCTCATCGACATTCCGTGGTGGCGGGAGTCGTTGACCCAGGTGGTGCGGTCCTCGCTGGTGCCGGGGTTCTTGGGGAGCGTCTTCACGCGGGTGATCTTGTCGTCGGCGACGTCGTACTCGAGGAAGCCGTTGAAGAAGGAGACCTGGAAGTAGAGCGTGGACTCGTCGGGCGTGAAGGCCACGGGCCGCACGGCGTCGGAGAGGTCCTCGCGGCCGAAGGCGTCGAGCCTGTCGCGCATGTCGATGACCTTGACCTCCTTGAAGGTCTCCGCGTCGACGACGGTGATCCTGCGGTCGCCCTTCGTCCAGTCCAGCCAGGGGTCGTCGGCGGCGGTGTTGACCTCGCCGATCGACATGTTCCACAAGTACTCGCCGCCGTCGGTGAAGACGTTCTCGTGCGGCTTGTCGCCGGCCTTGAACGAGCCCGCCTCCTCCCCCGTTCCGATGTCGAGGACGTGGACGGTGTTGGAGGTGGACGCGGAGACGGCGACGCGCTTGCCGTCCGGCGAGACGGCCATGTGGTCGGAGCGGTAACCGGAGACGGGGAAGCGCCAGTTGATCTTCCCGGTCGCCACGTCGACGGAGACGACGTCGGCGAAGCTCGGACGCGAGACGACCATGGCCTTCCCGTCGGGCGTGGAGTACATGTCGTCGACGAACTGGTCGTGCCCCTCGCCCGGCCCGTTGCGGATGCCCAGGAAGTAGGCGAGCTTGACCGGGTTGGTGTAGATCTCGGCCAGGCGCTCCTGCTTGTCGGGGATGACGTTGATGCGGCCGAGCTTCTCGAAGCCGCCGCTGGACCTGATCACGTCGGCGGTGCCGTCCCAGTTGTTGCCGACGAACATCACCTCCTGGAGGCCCGCGGCCTTCTCGCCGCCCTGCGCCTTCCCGCTCTCCGGGCCGGGTGCGGGTGCGGCGGCGGCCATGCCCGTCGTGGAGGCAACGGCCACGAGCGCCGTGGCGAAGGCGAGCGGCAGCAGGCGCCGGCGAGGGCGGGTGCGCGGGAGCGGGCGGCCGGGCGAGTCCGCGTCGGCCTTCGTCCTGGGTCCGGGCATGGCACTCCTTGGCGTAGCGTCTCGGCGCCCGCCGGGCCTGAGGCCGTACGCGAGCGTGAGGATGCCTGGCTCTCCCCGCAGGGATCGGCGGGGCTCTGCGGGGAGAGCAGGCAGCTCGGGTGGCTTCCGCTGCGAGCGTGACTCGACGTCACATGTCGTCCGACCAGGCACTTCTCATGAGGCATGCCGGGCGGCACAATGTGAAAAGCCCTCTGTTCACATTGGGTACTACCGAAGGTAACGACGGCCTCCGGGTTCTTCAACCCCCCTGCGGGAAGACGACCGCCGGAAGGCGAGCGAGAGAGCGGGCGAAGGAGAGTGGTGGAGCAACGGCTCAGGCGGCCGACCGGCCGTTACGCGGGCAAGGCGGCGAGCGAGCGGCAGGCGGAGCGGCGCCGGAGATTCCTCGACGCGGCGCTCGAGCTCTTCGGGGCCTCCCCCGGCTACCGGTCGACGACCGTCACGGCGCTCTGCGAGGCGGCCGGGCTGTCGACCCGTCAGTTCTACGAGGAGTTCCGCACCCTCGAAGACGTGCTCGCCGTCCTGCACCTCCAGGTCAACGACTGGGCCGAGGCCGCGGTCCTCGACGCTCTCGAGAGGACCGGGGACCTGCCCTTCGCGGAACGCTACGGCTTCGTCTTCCGTGCGTACGCGGCGAACCTCGCCTCGGACCCGCGCCGCATACGGATCGCCTTCACCGAGATCGTGGGCATCAGCCCGCGCATCGACGAGCAGCGGCTCTCGCGGCGCGCCCGCTGGGTCGAGCTGATCCGGGCCGAGGCGGCATCCGCTGCGGCGCGCGGCGAGGCCGCCGACCGCGACTACCGCCTCACCGCCGCCGCCTTCATCGGCAGCGTCAACGGCCTCGTGCACGACTGGTCCGCGGGCTGGGTCGACGCGACCCTCGACGAGGTCGTGGACGAACTCGTGCGTCAGCTCCTCGCGCTGCTGCGACCGTGAGCCGGGCCCCCATCCGGCGACGGCATCCGCGGCGCACCACCGGGGGCCGCACCCGGAGGGCCACAGCCCAGGCGCACCACCGGAGGGCCGCGGCCGGGGCGGGCCGGTCCGTCCACCGCCCGGCGGTCGGGCGTCCGCGCCGCCCGTGACGCTCCTGCGGCACGGCCCCGCGCGACCTGCCGCGAAGCCCACTCGGGTGGCAGGCGCCGCCCGCACGCCCGCTTCCGCGCAGGAGCGGGAAAGGCCACCGCGTGCCGGCTGTCCCCGAATCCCTCACCGACCTGGCAGGGCTCCGCAACGCACCCGCGGTCGCCCAGACTCTGCGGTCGACGGCAGCGGCCGTGCTCAGCTACCTGGCGGCCCTCTGGCTCACCAACGCCCAGGTGCCGCTGCTGGCCCCGCTGACCACGCTCCTCGTCGTCCAGGTCACCCTCTACGCCACCCTCACCCGGGGCATCCGCCGGGTGAACGCCGTGGTGGCGGGGGTGCTGGTCGCCGTCGCCTTCAGCAATCTGGTCGGGCTGAGCTGGTGGTCGCTGGGAATCCTGATCCTCGCCTCGCTGACGGTCGGACACCTCGTACGCGTCAACGAGTTCGTGCCGGAAGTCGCCATCAGCGCCATGCTCGTCCTGGGTGTGAGCGTCACGCGGGTCGCCGCGACGGCCCTGGACCGTGTGGTGGAGACCCTCATCGGCGCCATGGTGGGTCTGCTGTTCAACGTGGTCTTCGTACCGCCGGTGTGGACGCAGACGGCGAGCGAGGCCATCGAGGAACTGGCCGGACGCCTGCGTCGTCTGCTCCGCCGCATGGGCGAGGAACTCGGCCGCCACACCCCGGTGGAGGACGCCGCGGAACAACTCAGGGAAGCGCGCCGCCTCGACCACGACGTCGTGCAGGTCGACGCCTCGCTGGCGCAGGCCGAGGAGAGCCTGAAGCTCAACCCGCGCGTGAAGGAGGCGCTGCTCTCCCGAGTGGTGCTGCGGACCGGTCTCGACACCCTGGAGATCTGCGCCGTGGTGCTGCGCGTCACCGCCCGGACCCTGACCGACCTCGCCGCGAGCCGGCAGCACGAGCCGCTCTTCCCGCCGCAGGAGGCCGAGGCGCTGGAGGAGTTGTTCGCCCATCTGGCCGCCGCGGTCAAGGCGTTCGCCGTCCTCATCACCAGTGACGTCACCGCGGACGCGGAGACGGCCGAGGCCCGGCTGCTGGAGGAACTCTCCGCGGCCCGCGAGGCCCGTGACCGCGTGGCGGACCTGCTGCTCACCGGCGTCCGGAACCACCCGCGCCAGTGGCAGCTGCACGGCGCCCTGCTCGCCGAGATCGACAGGCTGCTCGACGAACTCGACGTGGAGAAGCGTTCGGTGCGGCTCGCGGAGGAGCTCGACCGCTACACGCGCGAGATGGTCGACCGGCACCCGCGGCTGACGAAGGCCGCCGAGCGGCTCCGCCTCCCCGTCCCGGGCAGATCGCGCAAGCACCGCGGTGCAGCGCGCTGATCCCCCTCACCCGAACGTCCGGACAGCCGGGGCCCGGACAGGCGTGGCCGGACCGGGGCCGACGGGCGCCGGGGGAACAGGGAGGGGCCGGGCGAAACACCCAAGGCCCGCCGGAACCGGTGAACCGACCCGCCCGCTACCGGCCGGTGCCGACCGTGTCCGCCCCCGCAGTGTCCGACTCCGCAGTGTCCGCCGTGTGCGCCGACTCCGCCCCGCTCGCCGACTCCGCCGCGCTCACCATGTGCGCCGACTCCGCCGTGCTCGCCGCCAGGGCCGGAATGACGCCGCCCGCCCGTACGACGTCCCGCTGCCGGGCGGAGAGACGGTGCCTCACCGCATACGCCTCGTCGCGGGTGACGTTCCGCAGGCGCAACGTTCCGCCTGTCACGTCCGCATCCTCCCCGAGGGCGTCGCGCAGGCCGTCGAGGCGCAGCACGTCACCGCTGCTGATGCGCTCGCCGTCGCCGCAGTCCTCGAACTCCAGCGGCAGCACACCGAAGTTGACGAGGTTCTGCCAGTGGATGCGCGCGAAGGACTTGGCCACGACGGCACGCAGCCCCAGATGGCGCGGCGTGATCGCGGCATGCTCCCGCGAGGAACCCTGACCGTAGTTGTCACCGCCGACGACGAAGTGCCCGTTGCCGCTCTCCTGCCCGGCCGCCTCGGCAGCCCTGCGCGGATAGTCTGGGTCGAGGCGGGCGAAGGTGAACTCGGCGAGCTTCGGGATGTCCGACCGGTACGGCAGCGCCCGGGCGCCGGCCGGTGAGATCTCGTCCGTGGAGACGTCGTCGCCCGCCTTCAGCAGCACCGGACCCTCCAAGGTCTCGGGCAGCGGGTCGAATTCGGGCAGCGCGGAGACGTTCGGTCCGCGTTCGAGTTCCACGGGGGCCGCGTCGTCGACGGGAAGGGGCGCCTCCAGCAGCTGCCTGTTCACGGCGGCCGGCTCCGGCAGTTCGATGCGCGGCGCCGCCATCCCGGCGTCGGCGGCCCAGTCGCGCGGGTCGGTGATGACGCCGGTCAGCGCGGAGGCGACGGCGGTCTCCGGGGAGCACAGCCACACGGAGTCCTCCTCCGCCCCGGAACGCCCGGGGAAGTTGCGCGGAAACGTGCGCAGCGAGTTGCTTCCCACGGCCGGCGCCCGGCCCATGCCGGTGCAGCCGAGGCAGCCGCTCTGGTGCAGCCGGGCACCGGCGGAGACGAGGTCGAGGGTGCCTCCGGAACGGGTGAGGTCCTGGAGGATCTCGCGCGACGTGGGGTTGACGTCGAGACTCACGCCCTCGGCGGTTCGGCGCCCCGCGACCATGGCGGCGGAAACGGCGAAGTCCCGCAGCCCGGGATTGGCGCAGGAGCCGATCACGGCCTGGTCGACGGGCCGGCCCGCGACCTCGCGCACGGATACCACGCTGCCCGGCGAGGAGGGCCGGGCTATGAGGGGTTCGAGGGACGAGAGGTCGATCTCCTCGTCGAGGTCGTAGACGGCGCCGGGCTCCGCGGCGAGCGGGACGAAGTCCTCCTCGCGGCCCTGGGACCGCAGGAAGTCCCGCACGGCGTCGTCGGAGGGGAAGACGCTCGCGGTGGCGCCCAGTTCGGCGCCCATGCCGGCGATGACGTGCCGGTCCATCGCGCTCAGGGAGGCCAGGCCCGGGCCGTGGTATTCGAGGACGCGGTTGACGGCGCCCTTGACTCCGTGGCGGCGCAGCAGCTCCAGGATGACGTCCTTCGCACTCACCCACGGCGGCAGCTCTCCCGTCAGGCGGACGCCCCAGATCCGGGGCATCCGCACGTACAGGGGGCGGCCTGCCATGGCCAGCGCCACCTCCAGCCCGCCGACCCCGATGGCCAGCATGCCGAGCGAACCGGCCGCACACGTATGGGAGTCGGAGCCCGCGAGGGTCTTGCCGGGAACGCCGAAGCGCTGCATGTGGGTGGGGTGCGAGACGCCGTTGCCGGGCTTGGAGTACCAGAGGCCGAAGCGGCGGGCGGCGGAACGCAGGAACGCGTGGTCCTCGGCGTTGCGCCCGTCGGTCCGGAGGATGTCGTGGTCCACGTACTGGACGCTGACCTCGGTGCGGACGCGGTCCAGGCCGAGCGATTCCAGCTCCTGCATCACCAGCGTCCCGGTGGCGTCCTGGGTGAGGGTCTGGTCGATGCGCAGACCGATCTCCTCGCCGGGCCGCGCCTCGCCTTCGGCCAGGTGGCCGTCGATGAGGCGCTGCGTCACGGTTCCCCGGGCGGCGCGGCCCGTGACCGTCGTGAGCGCCTCCTCGTCCGCGCCGGCCATGGCGGGGCTCCCTCCTGCTGTGGTGTGCTCCGGTGCTCGCCTTCGGCTACCCGGCGGGAGGGTGTTGTACGTGCGGGGGAATCACGGAGTCCGGAACCGGCACCCGAGAACCCTCCGGAGGGCAGCGGCACCAGCGGGTCCACAGGGGTTCGTCAGGGGTTCGTCAGGGGCGGAGGTCGCGTTTGTGCTGTTCGTCGAAGTCGCCCACGGACAGCGGCCCTCCGGGCAGGGAGGTGTTGCCCGGGCGGGCCCGCAGACCGTCGAGCATGAGCCCCATGGCCCGTTCCGCGGCGGCACCGGCCGAGCCGTCGGGCGGGTCGGGAGCGCGGCGCAGCAGGAGCGAGAGCAGGGCGGCGACGTCGCCGGTGCCGATGTC
This sequence comes from Streptomyces sp. WMMB 322, assembly GCF_900090145.1. GTDB lineage: Bacteria > Actinomycetota > Actinomycetes > Streptomycetales > Streptomycetaceae > Streptomyces. The sequence goes on along the minus strand of NZ_FMHI01000001.1, from coordinate 412,233 downwards.
GCCGCGCAGCGTCCCCTCCTCCTGGGCCGCCTTCACCACCCGGTCGAGGACGCCGAGCAGCTCGTCGCGGAACCGGCCCGTACCGGGGTCGTCCCGGACGGTGTCGCGTACCAGCCGGGAGTGGACGGCGAGCTGGACGCTCAGCTGAAGCTCCTGGGAGCTGCACAGCATCCGTACGAGTGCCTCCCACGCGCCCGGCTCCTCGGCGACCGCCGCGCGGGACTCCTCCAGCACGCGGGCGAAGGTGTCCCGGGCGACCGCGCGGATCAGGGCCTCCCGGTCGGGGAAACGCCGGTAGAGCGTGGCGACTCCGACGGAGGCCCGGCGGGCGACGTCCTCCATCGGTACGTCGGGCCCGCGGAGGGCGAACATCTCCTTGGCGGCCGCGAGGATCTTCCGCCGGTTGCGCAGCGCGTCCGCCCTCAGGGGCGTTCCGGTGCCGGTGCCGGAGCCGGAGCCGCTTCCGGTCGCCGAAGCGGACGCGGTGCCGGACTCCACGGACGCCGCTTCCCTCCCCGAGCAGGACGGCATGCCCGTCACGGCATCGGTCACCGAGTCCGTCACGGACCGGGAGCTTGCGCTGGAGCTGGAGCCGGCCGCCATGTCCCCGCCTTTCCACGGAAGTTGGCCGATTCTTTCACCTGGTTATGTGGACGAAAATCATCCACATAACTACCGTGAAACGGCGCGCTGTTGAAGATCCGCCACGTGAAGTCCATGTCCCTGATTGGGGTTCCATGACGAGCGATCAGCCCACGGTGACGCTCCCCGTCCCGCGTACGTGCCCGTTCTCACCGCCCGCGGAGTACGAGCGGATGCGCGAGAGAGAACCGGTCTCCCGCGTCGCCCTGCCCGGCGGCCGCACCGCCTGGGCGCTGACCCGGCACGAGGACGTCCGGGCTATGCTCGCCGACCCGCGCTTCAGCTCCGACCGCACCCGGCCCGGCTTCCCCGTCCTCGTCGAGGGGCAGCAGCAACTGGCCGCACGGTTCCGGCTGTCGCTGATCTCGATGGACCCGCCCGAACACGGGCAGGCCCGCCGGGCGGTGGTCGGCGAGTTCACCGTCAAGCGGATGGCGGCGCTGCGGCCGCGCATCCAGCAGATCGTGGACGAGCACGTGGACGCCCTGCTGGCCGGCCCCCGTCCGGCCGACCTCGTCCGCGCGCTGTCGCTGCCGGTCCCGTCCCTGGTCATCTGCGAGCTGCTGGGAGTTCCGTACGCCGACCACGAGTTCTTCCAGTCACGCTCGGCGCGGCTGCTGCGCCGGACCGAGCCGATGGCCGGGCGCGAGCAGGCCCGCGACGAACTCCGCACGTACCTCGACGAGTTGATCACGGCGAAGGAGCAGGACCCCACCGACGACCTGCTCGGCAGGCAGGTGCTCAAACAGCGGGAGACGGGCAGGGGCGACCACGCGGACCTGGTGAGTCTCGCCGTGCTGCTGCTCATCGCGGGACACGAGACGACGGCGAACATGATCTCGCTGGGCACGCTCGCCCTCCTGGAAAACCCCGGCGAGCGGGCACGGCTCGGCGAGGACCCGGACGCGGTAGCGGACGCCGTCGAGGAACTGCTGCGCTACTTCAGCATCGTCGACGCCGTCACCTCCCGGGTGGCCACCGAGGACGCCGAGATCGGCGGAGTGCTCATCAGGGCCGGTGAGGGCGTGCTCGGGCTCGGCAGCTCCGCGAACCACGACCCCGCCGTCTTCGCCCGCCCCGGCGAACTCGACGTCGGGCGCGGAGACCGGCACCACGTGGCCTTCGGGTACGGCGCCCATCAGTGCCTCGGCCAGAACCTGGCACGGATGGAGCTGCAGCTCGTCTACGAGACCCTGTTCCGGCGCGTTCCGGGACTGCGCCTCGCAGTGCCCGTGGACGAACTGCCCTTCAAGGACGACAGCACCGTCTACGGACTCCACGAACTGCCGGTCACCTGGTAGCGCTTGCAGCGCCCGCCGCAGGACCCGGAGACGGCACAGGAGAAGGAGGAACGATGCGCATCGTCGCGGACACCACGCTTTGCGTCGGCGCAGGCCAGTGCGTGCTCAGCGCGCCCTCGGTGTTCGACCAGGACGAGGAGGACGGCACCGTCCTCGTCCTGGCCGAACGGCCCGCGGAGGCCGCACTGGACGACGTGCGGGAAGCGGTCGGAACATGCCCCAGCCAGGCGCTCTCCCTCACTGAGGAGTGACCGCTCTCCCTCACGGAGGAGTGACGGGGAGCGGGGCGGTCGTGCCCGGGCCGTGGACGCGGTCCGTCAACCCGCCTGGCTGCTGTCCTTCAGTGAGCCCCAGCCGTGCCACCGGTCGATCCCGATCCACGCACTGACCCTGCCGCGGTCGCGCCGCGGATACTGCTTGCCCAGATAGTGGTTCGCGAGCCGGTCGATGTCGGTCAGGCCCTCGTCGTCACGGAACTCGGTGACCCGGCCGATGAGACTCACGTGGGTGTACCAGTTGCCCTCGTCGAGGACGGTGAGGGTGACGCGGGGGTCGTTGCGCATGTGTGCCAGCCGCTTGCGGCCCTCGTCCATGTTGACCAGAACCCGGCCCTGCTCCCACAGGTACCAGGTGGCCGTGGACACCGGCTGGCCGTCGGACCGCAGCGTCGTGATGACGGCCGGGTTGGCCTTCTCCAGCACGGCCACGGCCTCGTCGGGAAGCGGCGGTTTCGACATGGTCGGACTCCTCGGCTCTCGTGTCTGCTGCTGCGTTCGCGTTGTGACGCGTAGCCGCGTACCCGGAGGCACGGCCGCCTACCCGGAGGCACCGCCCCGCCCCGGAGGCCCGCCTCCCGGGCACGGGCACGGGCACGGGCACGGCGAGTGTTCACAGCAGTACGACGGCGGTGGCGAGGACGAAGGTGTACCACCACTCCACGAACCGCTGCGTGCGGTGGTCCTGCGCGGGTGTGCGCAGCAGCAGGACGCGTGCGGCGAGCAGCAGGCTCAGGCCGGCCAGTGCCGCGTCGATGGCGGCCGTCCACCAGTGGAACCCGGCGGGCTCCACCATCACGAAGTGCGTGACGGGAAGCAGCACCACGAAGCTGCCGGCGAAGTAGACGCGGCAGGGAAGGTCGCCGAGGACGACGGGCATCGTGCGCCGTCCCAGGGTCAGGTCGCCCTCCACGTCCCGCAGATCCTGGACGCCGATGATCAGGAACGTCATCGCGGCCATGGTGAGGACCCAGTGCCACACGGGTGTCGTGAGAGGCGTGACCATCTGCCAGGCGGGGGCGAGCTGGGAGACGACGCCGAGGGCGATCAGCAGGTTCTTGGCGAACCAGTGCCGGTGGCCTCCCCACGCGTAGTGGAGCATGAACAGCAGCTGCCACAGCAGGGCCCACTCCACCACGCCCAGGAGCAGTCCGACGGCGGGGAAGAGCACGTGGACGGCGGCCAGACGGCGCTTCGCCCCGAGCATGCTGCTCTCCCCGGTGACCAGGGGACGGAAGGGCTTGTTGAGCCTGTCCTCCGCCACGCCGGTGATCTGGTTGATGAGGCTCGACCCGTAGATGAAGAGCCAGAAGTACAGCACCGCCCCCGCCACGGTGACGGCGGCGGCGAACGGCCCGAGCCCCGCGTTCCGTACGGCGGCGACGACGAAGCAGGACGCGGGTACGACGGTGGACCACAGGTCGTTGCTGTTGAAGCGGTAGCTGATGAGGATCTCGCGCCACAGGTGGGCGGGCAGCCGGCCCAGCGCCGCCACGACGCCCTGCAAGTCCCGCAGGACCCGCAGGTCCCGCAGGCCCCCGGGTAACGCGTGGCCCGCCGGTTTCTCCCCTGCCGGCTCCTCGCCCGCCGGGGTTCCGTTCCCGGTCCCGGTCCCGGTCCCGGTTCCGGCCCGGGCCCGGCGCGAGGACGGGGGACGGGGCCGCGTCCGGGTCGACGCCCCGGTCGACGCCCGGGTCGACGCCCGGGTCTTCGGACCGCTCTCGGTCCTGGTGATGCGCGGGGCTCCGGCGCGAGCCGCCGGGCGCCCGCCCGGCACGCCTGTGGGGGATGCCTCCGCGTCCGGGTACTCCTGTCCGTCGAGCATGGTCGTCGCGCCTTCCGTGAAGAACCTCGGTGGTGCTTCTGGCAGCTGCTGCGTGCGGACGTGCGAGTTCGGTCCGTACGTGGGCAGACGCGCGACGTGCCCCTGCTCCCCCTCCCCGTACGGTCCGGGCCGGCCGGAGCGCGGCCCATGGTCGATTCCCCCCGGCCGGGGCCGCGGGAGGGACGGCGCGGCTCACCGCCCGCCGCCCCCGCCGCTGCCGGAGACCGGCCGGAGAGGGGCTAACCCGCCGGCCGGCCGAGCCGTACGGGCAGCGTGGTGACGCTGTTGGAGAACATCGAGGGCACCGGGTCGAGGGTCCCCGGCACCGCTCCGAGGATCATGTCCGGGAAGCGCGTGAAGAGTTCACGCAGCGCGATGGTCGCCTCCAGCCGCGCGAGGGGTGCACCGAGACAGGCGTGCACGCCGTGCCCGAACGAGAGGTGCCGTGCCTGCTCGCGGCTGATGTCGAAGGTGTCCGCGTCGGGGCCGTGCTGCTGCGGGTCCCTGCCGACCGCGCTGTACGGGGCCATGATCGGCTCGCCCGCCGGGATGGTGACACCGGCGATCTCGATGTCCTCCGTCGAGTACCGGAAGGGGAAGTTGCCGATGGGCGCCTCCCACCGCAGCGTCTCCTCGACGACCGCGGGCCACATGTCCTCCTCGCCCTTGGTGAGGGCCAGTTGGTCCGGGTGCGTCAGCAGGGCGCGCACGGCGTTGACGATCAGGCTGAGCGTGGTCTCGTGCCCGGCCGAGAGCATCACGAGGAGCGTGCCGACGAGTTCCTCCTGCGTCAGCGCGTCCGGCTCGGCCTCCCGGGCGGAGATGAGGGCGCTGGTCAGGTCGTCCCCCCGTTCACTGCCGCGCAGTTCGACGACGCGGGCCAGCAGCTGGTAGACGGCGATCTGGTTCGCGCCGACGACCTCCGGGGACAGGTCGGAGCGGAAGATCTTGTCCACCGCCTCGCGCAGCTCCGGCCGTTCGTGGTCCGGGATGCCGAAGAGATCGCTGATGACCTGCATGGGCACCGGGTAGGCATAGTGCTTGCGCAAGTCGACGGTGCCGTCGGGGTCCGCGTGCGACGGCAGCGCCTGCAGGAGGTTCTCGACGATCTCGGAGGTGCGGGGCCGCAGTTCCTCCACGCGTCGTGCCGTGAAGGTCTGGCTGACGAGCTTGCGCAGCCGGCGGTGCTCGGCACCGTCCGCCGTCACCATGTTGGTGACCTTGACCATGCCGATCAGCGGCCAGTCGTCGGGGATCTCGCCCCGCTGCATGGCGCCCCAGTTGTGCCAGTCCTTGGAGATGCGCGGGTCCATCACCAGGTCGTTGAGAAGGCTGTGGCGCGTGACGCTCCACGCCTCCACGTCCCCCGGCAGTTTCACGCGCACCACCGGGCCGAGCCCGCGCAGTCTCGCGGCCTCCCCCTGGTGGTCGCGGCCGTGGGGATCGAGTTCCAGGACGGGTACGCCCGATGCGGATGCTGCCTGGTCGGCCGTCATACGGTCTCTCCAATGGGACGGGCGGCGGATGCCGGCGCGGTGCGGATCTCGTGGGGTACGGCGAAAGCGACGGGCAGTCGGGTCGGGCAGCGGGTCCACGGCGACGGGTTCCAGGTGACCTCGCCGGGTGTGACGGTCAGCCGCAGGCCGGGCAGCAGGTGCAGCGCGGTGTCCACGGCGGTACGGGTGATCACGCGTGAGGTGTCCTGCGCGGGACACATGTGCGGTCCGGCCGAATAGGCCACGTGAGCACGGTTGCTGGCCGGACGCTGTCCGCCCGGCGCGAGAGCCGGGTCCGAATTCGCGGCGGAGAGCCCGAGGATGAGCACGTCGCCGTGGCGGATGAGCTGGCCGCCCAGTTCGATGTCGCGCAGCGCGTAGCGCGCGGGCATGTGCGTCATGGGCGGTTCGCGCCACAACACCTCGTCGAGGGCGTCGTCCACGCCGAGCTGGCCGCTGCGCAGACGGTCGTCGAACGAGGTGTCCGTGATCATCCGGTAGAGGGTGTGCGCGATCCAGCAGGTCGTGGTCTCGTTCCCGGCGGAGATCATCACCACCATGGACTGGAGGACTTCGGGATCGTCCTGAAGGTTCGGGTGGTTCATCAGGGCGGTCGTCAGATCGTCGGTCGGGTTCTGCTGCCGCTCACGCAGGGTGTCGAAGAGGATCTGCTCGAAGCTGCGGTTGCCGACCTGGGAGTCGGTCTGGCTGCTGAACAGCGCGATCAGGGCGGCGCGCAGCTCGTGGCCCTGGCGGGTGTCGAGCCCGAAGAGTCTCGCGACGGCCAGCATCGGCACGTACGCCGCGTAGTCCGCGACCAGGTCGGCCTTCCCGAACCGGGCGAAGGTGTTGATGAGTTCCTTGCAGATGCCCTGCACCTGGCGGCGCAGCGCGCGGTGGTTGATGCGTCCGACTCCGTCGTCCAGGGGCTGGCGCAGGCGCCGGTGCTCCTGCTGGTCGGCGCCGATGACGTTGGGCCGGTAGGCCATCATCGGCAGCAGCCCCGAGTCCGGCGAGACGATGCCGTCGTTGAGGTCCCGCCAGTTGCGCGCGTCACGCGAGAAGAGCGCCTCGCGTTCGGTGATGATGCGCAGCTGTTCGAGACCCATCACGAGCCACCCGGGCACTCCGGGCTCCAGCTCGACGGGGGCCACCGGGCCGTGCTGGAGGCGGAGTTGGTGGTAGATGCGGTGCGGGTCTCTGGACTGGGTGATGTCCGTGAGGGAGACGAGCGTCCCGGAGTCGAGGGGACGCGTCGGTGCCGGTGTGGTCACGCAACCTTCTCCTGAGCTTTGATGCGGGCGGCGTACTCGACGAGGGAGATCAGTGCCTGCGTCGAGGAATGACGGTCGCGGGCGTCGACGTGGACGAGCGGGGTCTCCGGAAGCAGGTCGAGCGCCTCGCGCAGATCCGCCTCGCTGTAGTGGGCCGAATCCGGGAACTGGTTGATGGCGACGGCGAACGGGAGGCTGCGCACGTCGAGTTGGTCGAGAATCTCGAAGCTGTCCTCGATCCTTCTCGTGTCGACGAGCACCAGCAGCCCGATCGACCCGATGACCAGCCCCTCCCACAGGTCCCAGAAGCGGCGCTGGCCCGGCGTGCCGAAGAGGTAGAGCACCATCCGGGAGCTGAGCGTGATGCGCCCGAAGTCCATGGCAACGGTCGTCGCGGTCTTCCCCGACAGTCCGGTGAGGTCGTCCACGCCGGTGCTGGCCTGGGTGATGGTCTCCTCGGTGCGCAGCGGATCGATCTCGCTGACGCTCCCCACGAGCGTCGTCTTGCCCACCCCGAAGGAGCCGACGACGAGGATCTTCAGCGCCTGGTCGACTGTGGGTGCCAGGTAGCGCCTCTCAGGCGCTGAGTTGTCTGCGGAGTCCATCCAGTACCTCTTGGAGTATGTGCACGTCGGGAAGCTGCGCCTTGGGGACCTGAGAGCGAGTGGTCAGGTAGCCGGCGTCGATCAGGTCGCAGGCGAGGATCGTGACGACGCTGACCGACAGCCCCAGGTGCGCCGCGGACTCCGCCACGGAGATCCTGTTGCGGCACATCTGCCACAGCATCCGTTCCTGCCGGCTGGCGGTCACCGGGAGTTCGGTGCCGTCGGGGTCGACGGACTCCAGCAGCGTCTCGACCGCCAGCCGTTGACGAGGGCGAGCGCGCCCGCCGGTCAGCACGTAGGGGCGCACAGGTCCCCTTCTCGGTCCTCTCGGTCGGGTCACGTCGCTAGTGCCTCCTCGGCGGGCTGCCCTGGTGGTCGCCGAACCGCTGCACCTGGAGCACCATCTGGGAGGCGATCACTCCCGGGTCGACCTTGTTGCTGGTGATCACCGCGAGACGCGACCCGTCCCCTGCTCCGCGCAGGAAGAGGAAGCCGCCTTTCCACTCGACCATGTGCTGTTTCAGTCCGCCTTCGCCGAAACGCCCCGCCAGGCTCACGCCCAGCGACTGGAGCCCGGCCGCCGCCGCGGCGAGCGTGTCGGCCTCGTCGACGCCGAGATCGTTCGTACGGGCGCGGACCAGCCCGTCGGCGCTGAGGACCACCGCGTGCTGCACGCCGGGGACGTCAGCTACGTCACTGAGCATCCAGGACTGGTCGTGCGCGGCTGCTTCGTGACTCATCGGTGGTCGTCCCCCTGGGGCGAATCGGTTTCATCATCGGTCGAAGAGGTCCGGCCTCCCAGCACGAAGGAGCTCATGAAGGAAGCGGCGGCTTCCGGGTCCTCGTCGCCGCCGACACTGGTCTGTTCCGTCTCGACGGGAGCGGCGGGGCGTGAATTGCGCGGCGAGCGCCTGCGCGGCAGGCCCACGGCGGGAGCCTCCGGACCCGAGGGGGCCTCGGAGCTCTCGGTCCGCTCCCGGGCGAACGCGGAAGCGGGCTCGGTAGCGGGCTCGCCAGCAGGCTCGCCAGCGGGCGCCGGCGTGCGGACCGGCGCGGCCTCCTGCACACGGGGGCGCACCGGGAGGGGGTTCTCCCTCCGCTCGGCATGCCGGGTCTGCTCCGCCTCCGGTTCTTCGGCCTCCCGGCCGGCGGTGCCTTCGGGCACGGGCATCGTGTACACCGGGTCGATCGCTTCGAGGAGGTCCATGGGCACGAGTACGACGGCGCGGATGCCTCCGTACGGTGAACGCCCCAGGCTCACCCTGATCTTGAGCCGGCGTGCGATGTTGCCGACCACCGCCAGGCCCACCTGCGGGGTCTGGAGGTCGCGGATGCTCACGTCGCGCGGGCCGGCGACGAGTTCGAGGGCCTTCTGGAGACGGGCCTCCGTCATGCCCGTACCGCGGTCGTCGATCTGGATGACGGCTCCGGACGGGACGGCCTCCAGCTGCGCTGTGACCTCCTTGCTGCTGGGGCTGTAGGTCGTCGCGTTCCCCAGGATCTCCGCGACGAGGTGGATGAGCCATTCGGCCGCGAAGTCCTTGACGCCCAGGTCGGGATCGCCGCCGATGACCACACGCTGGTAGTCGGTGATCTGGCCGCCGGCGGCGCGGACGATGTCCGTGAGAGGGACCGTCTCCTGCCACTGCTGCCCGGTCCACGAACCGCCGAGAATGCGCAGGCTCTGCGCGTGGTGGGCGAAGGTCGTCGCCAAGTGGTCGATCTCGATGCCGAGTTCGGGCAGTCCGGGTTCCGGCCGGTCGATCAGCGCGCCGGCCTTCTCCTGGATCTGGAGGCCGCCGGTCTGGAGCCGCTGGGCGAGGAAGACGATCGCGTGCTCGCAGGCGTCCTGGATGTCGACGAGTTCCTCGTCGACCTCGTCGAGCGCGCCGCTGAGCAGCTTCGCCGTCTGAGGGCTCAGGTTGGGGAGGGGGGAGTCGGGCTTGCGCCGCTCCGTCAGCACGACGTGCAGATCGCGGCACCACGTCTCGAGGGACTCGTGGAAGGCTTCGAACTGGGACTGCGACCAGGTCTGCCACTGTTCCGTCAGGCGCGCCCTCTCCGATCCGACCTGGAGGTCGGCGGCGCGCTGTGCCTGCTCGGCCTGCTCCGTGCAGCGGTCGGCGTGGCGTATGTCCTCACGGTGCATCCGCCAGAGATGCGGCAGGCACGCCAGAAGTCCCACGGCCGCGACGGATCCGCTCGCCATCACCGCGGGGGACCGCGTCCACCAGCCGGCCATCTGCGCGATGACCGCGACAGCAGCGAACAATAGCGCGGCCGGCCACACGGTCTGGCGTCTGAACCCTGTCCGGCCTGTTAAAGATTCAGTACTCAATAGGTTGACCGCAACTTTCAGTTATCGATGACAAGTGGAGCGGGCTGACGCGGCGTCAGTGTAGATGCCGTCACCCTGAGTGGGAAGCTCGGGCAGAGCGAAGTTGAGAGCCTGTTTCAAACGCCGCCGCAACGCCCGTCGGCACTCATTCATCACGCCTGTGACTTGGCATTTCCCCGGGGACGGAAGCCGGTCGATTCCGTTGCTCCGTCAAACGGAGTCACAGGCGCGGCAGTCGGCGCAGGGCCGGTTCCACGCCCCGCACTTCTCCCCCCCCATTCCTTTCACCGCTGGTGAGCGGAACGCACAGGTGACACCGGGCAATGCCTCAGTGGACGGGCGTCACGGCGAATCCGCGCGGCAATCCCCACCGAATCGCCCACCAACAGGATCAATTTCCACCAGCATCGTGAGAGCGGATCAGCGAGAAAAACAACAGAAACAAGAGAAACAACAAAAACAAGAGGAACACGAGAGAAACACCGGAAAACCCGCTGGAACGCCCCGCACTCGGGTCGGCTCGGGTCGGATCGGTGCAACAGGTGCATCGCCCGGGAAGACCGCTTCCTGCACCGGTCCAGCACGTCGGCCGGCCTTTCCGCGGTCTCACACCACCCGTCATTGCGACGCTTACCCGAGTTCGGCTTTCAAAACCGGTCGGCCGGTCAGGAATTCCGGCAGGCGTTCATTCCCGAGCGGTCCTCGGGTGGACGGCAACGGGCCCCGCCGGGACGATCCGGGCCGGAACTCGCCCCGCCCGGCCGGCTCGTCCCGGCTCACCTCGTCTCGGCTCGTCGCGGCTCGTCGCGGCCCACGAACGGCCTCGCTCCCCCTCGCCGCAGTCCTGTACAGGCGTGCGTGCGGGCCCCGGTACGTTGCCGGGGCCCGCAGCCGCAACGGCCGACGGCCCGCGCGCGTCAACGGCGCGCGCGTCAACGGCCGTCAACGGCCTGTGCGGGTCAATGCCCCATCCGCAGCCCCTGCTTGTCGGCACCCCTGCTGAGCACCGCCTTGCGGATCGTGCGGAACGCCTCGGCCCGGCCCGTGCCCGCGTCGCGGGCGTTCGCCTGGCTCAGGTCGACGACGCTGATGCGGGGCGAGTTCTGCACGAAGAAGGGGATGTACTCGGCCTTCCTGACCTTCCATTCGCCCGCCCGCCCCTGACTCACCGCGCCCTTGCCGGACTTGGCCCCCTTCCGGCTCTTGTGATCCTTGTGCCCCTTCGCGTCCCGGGCCGCGTCCGCGTGGGCGGCCGGCCTTCCCGCCTTAGGCGGCACGAACGTGAAGCGGGCGGCCGAACTCATCGAACCGCGCGGGTCGTTCATCTTGCCCGCGAGCTGGTCTCCCATCCCGTAGACGACCCACGTGCCGTTGACCTTCTCGTACGGCTGCGGCACGTGGGCGTGGGTGCCGATGATGAGGTCGATGTCCTTGCGGCCGTCGGAGTCGCGGGATGCCGTGAGCTGCTTGGCCAGCTTCTTCTGCCGGCTGTCGGGCTCCTGCTGCCACTCGGTGCCCCAGTGCATGCTCGTGACGACGACGTCGGCACCGGCCCGGCGGGCCGCGCGCGCGTCGGCGATGATCCGCTTCGGCTCCATGAGGTTCACGGCCCACGGCTTGTTCTTCGGTACGGGCAGGCCGTTGGTCCCGTAGGTGTACGCGAGCTGGGCGACCTTCGCGCCGCCCGCCTTCATCATCGTGATGTGGCTGCGTCCGCGGGCCGACGCCGCCGAACCGGCGTGCTTCAGGCCCGCCTTGTCCATCTCGGTGACGGTGCGGCGGACTCCGTCCATGCCGTCGTCCATGGTGTGGTTGGAGGCCGAAGAGCAGCTCTCGTAGCCGGTTTCCTTGATCGCTTGGGCCACGTCCGGGGGCGTCTTGAAAGCGGGGTATCCGGTGAACGGGCCGCCCCGGGGGCCGTAGACGGTTTCCATGTGGCATATCGCCAAGTCGGCCTTCGACGCCACCGGCTTGGCGCCCGCGAGCATCGTGCGGAAGTCGTATCCGGAGCCGGCGGCGTCCGTACGGGCCTGACGTATGACGGAGTCGTGGGCCAGGATGTCGCCGGTGGCGACCAGCGTGAACGGCCGCAGCGAGGCCGTCGCGGACGCCTCGCTCTTCGCAGCGGCATTGTCTCCCCGGTCCCCCTGCCGGTGGCCGTGCTGGCTGCCGCAGCCGGCGACGATCCCCAGCAGCACAGTCGTGGCGGTGGCCAGAGTGGCGTGACGTATGTACGTGCTCATGGCGGGCTCTCGCTTTCTCAGGGAAAGTCGACAAACCCACATATATGGGTGCGCGGAGGTGCCCGCGCGGCCGCGCCGCCATACGGCGCAACACGGGCGTCCGCCCGTGTCCCGCTGCCCGGAACATGCGTCCGGCCATGGGGAAAGGCACACGGAACGTACTCGCGTTCCCGGGCGGGGCCGTGCCCATGAGCGACCGGCCGGCCGCGGACTCCCCGCGCGCCGTGCCGCACCGCGCACGCCTCGAACACGCAGCGGCCCCGCCACCACCGGGTGCATTCCGGGGGCTGCGGGGCCGGCCGGCCGTCATGCCGCGCAAGCGGCACACGCCGGACGGGAGGTCACGGCTTCCGGCCGACGCCCCCGTACATCGCCACGTCCTCCGCGTCCAGACTCGCCCCCGGAAGCCAGCGGGAGCAGGCGACGACGCCGGGCTCCAGCAGCTCCAGCCCGTCGAAGTAGCGCTCCACCTGCGAGGGAGTGCGCTGGGTCAGCTTCGGCGTCCCGTTGGCGTTCCAGAACGCGACGGCCGCGTCCACGTCCGGCATCGCCGGTGACGTGATGGTGTGCGAGAGGACGAGGTGACTGCCCGCCGGCAGCGCGTCCATCAACCGCCGCACGATGGCGTACGACTCCTCGTCGTCCTCGACGAAGATGACCACGCCGAGCAGGATCAGCGCCACGGGACGGCTCAAGTCCAGTGTTTCCGCGGCCTGTTCGAGGATGGCGTCGACATCCCGCAGGTCGCAGTCGAGGTAGGCGGTCCTCCCCTCGGGGGTGCTGGTGAGCAGCGCCTGTGCGTGCACGAGCACGATCGGGTCGTTGTCCACGTACACGACGCGGCTGTCCGGCGCGACCCGCTGCGCCACCTCGTGAGTGTTGTCGGCGGTCGGCAGGCCCGTGCCGATGTCGAGGAACTGCCTGATGCCGAGCTCCCCCGCCAGATGCGACACGGCGCGCCCCAGGAAGCGCCGGTCGGCACGGGCGTATTCGCCGATGCCCGGGTGGAGTCTGCGTATCTGGTCGCCCGTCTCGCGGTCGACCTCGTAGTGGTCCTTGCCGCCCAGCCAGTAGTTCCACACGCGGGCGGTGTGCGTGATGCTCGTGTCGATCCTGTCCCGGACGTCCTCGGACGTGCGGTGCCCCGGCCCTTCACTGCTCAACTGTGCCCCCCTCGTGGAAGGACGCCACAAGTTCCGCCCCGCTGGGGGCTGTTGCTCGTACCGTCCGCGCGGATGATGCAGAGGTTAACGCCTGAAACGGACACCGGCTCCCCTGCCGGCGGACATCGCCGGCGGGCTTGCCCGACGGGTCCGGACGAAGGCGTGACATGGGCCGCTCCACTGCCCGCAACCCTGTCGTTACCGCAACACTCCTGACGGACTACGCGCGTTGACCGTAGGCTGCCAGCGCTCGGGCAGACCAGAGAAGGGGAAGGGGAACCTCGATGACCGTGAAACCTCAACGGCGCAGACGCCTCAGCCGGCTGACCGCATGCGCCGCGGCGCTCGCGGCAGCCGCCGGCGTGCTCTCGGCAGCGATGCCTGCGGGTGCGGAGAGCGCCGACCGCGGCCACGGCCAAGGACGCACGGTCGACGTGCAGTTGCTTTCGTTCAACGACTTCCACGGCAACCTCGAACCGCCCCCCGGCTCCTCCGGTGAGGTCTCCCGCCAGAAGCCCGACGGCTCCACCGAGAAGGTCGCTGCGGGAGGCGCCGAGTATCTGGCGACGTCACTGCGCAAGGCCCGCAAGGGCAACCCGTACAGCGTCACTGCCGCGGCGGGCGACCTGGTGGGGGCGAGCCCGCTGATCTCCGGCCTCTTCCACGACGAGCCCAGCATCGAGGCGTTCAACAAGATGGACCTGGATGTCGCGGGCGTCGGCAACCACGAGTTCGACGAGGGCCGCGCGGAGCTCCGGCGCCTCCAGGAGGGCGGCTGCCATCCCGAGGACGGCTGCTCCGAGGAGGGCAAGGTCTTCCAGGGCTCCGACTTCCCCTATCTCGCGGCGAACGTGACGGACGAGAAGACCCAGCGCCCGATCCTCAAGCCCTACACGGTGTGGAAGAAGAAGGGCGTGAAGATCGGCTTCATCGGCGTCACTCTGGAAGGCACGCCGGACATCGTCAGTGAAGAGGGCGTCAGGGGCCTGAAGTTCCACGACGAGATCGAGACCGTCGACAAGTACGCCAAGAAGCTCGACAAGATGGGCGTGAAGTCGATCGTCGCGCTCATCCACGAGGGCGGCTCTCCGGCGAAGCCCGAGTACAACTACGACTGCGACAGCCCCGGCCCGGGCGACGGCATCTCCGGCCCGATCACCGACATCGCCAAGGGCATCAGCCCGAAGGTCGACGCGCTGGTCACCGGCCACACCCACCAGGCGTACGCGTGCACGGTCCCGGACCCCTCCGGCAACCCCCGCACCGTCACCTCCGCCTCCTCCTTCGGCAAGCTCTACACGGACACCACGCTGACGTACGACCGCCGCAGCGGCGACATCGTCCGTACGGGCGTGAAGTCCGCCAACCACGTGGTGAGCCGCGAGCAGGCCAAGGCCAAGGACATGACCTCGCTCATCGAGCGCTGGGGCAAGCTGGCCGACCCCATCGCCGACAAGCCCATCGGTTACATCTCCGATGACATCGAGGGCCGCGGCGCCGAGTCACCCGAGTCGCCTCTGGGCGACGTGATCAGCGACGCGCAGCTCGAGTTCATGGCTCCGGAGGACAATGGCGGGGCGCAGCTCGCCCTGATGAATCCCGGCGGCATCCGCTCCGACCTCGTCTACAAGGCGTCGGAGGACGAGGGCGACGGCGTCGTGACCTACGGCGAGGGCTTCACGGTGCAGCCCTTCACCAACATGATGACGGCGATCGACCTGACGGGTGAACAGCTGATCACCGCGCTCCAGCAGCAGGTCAGCGGGAGCAACGAGGCGTCTCCGAAGATCCTCCAGGTCTCCGAGGGCTTCAGCTACACGCTCGACATGACGAAGTCCGGCAAGGACCGGATCGTGACGGACTCGGTGAAGCTGGACGGCGAGGCCATCGACCCGGACAAGACCTACCGTGTCGCGATGAACGAGTTCCTGGCGGGAGGCGGCGACGGCTTCCCGGTCTTCAAGGAGGGCAAGGACAAGCTCGTCGGCAAGTCGGACCTGGAGGCGCTGGAGGCGTACTTGGGCGACAACTCCTCCGAGTCCGAGCCGCTCGACCCGCCGAAGGCGGACCGCATCAAGGTCGTCGAGTAGCAACCGGAGCAGGACGGACGCAGGACGCGAGCAGCACCCGGACGCCCTGCCCGGCGGGTCACACCGCCGGGCAGGGCGTCTCGTGTTTTCCGGGGCAGGGCCCGCGGCGGGCGTCCGGGGGACGGGGCGGGGGCGCCGGTGCGGGAGCCGGGGGGCCGGGAGCCGCCCGGCCCGTGCGGGAGCCGGGGCAGGGCCGGTTGGCCGGGCGTCCGGGGAGGGTTCCGCATCGGTCGCCGGCGGAGGCTTGCGGAGTACCGGGCTCGCCCCGGGGCTCCCCGACACACCACTTCCGCCGGGGTTTGAGTACGCGGGGACGTGCTACCCGATCCGGCGGCGGCGCGGCTCCCGCGGTCCGTCACCGGACCGGGCACGAGAGGCCCGCGCCGCGGCACGAATTCAGTCGTCCAGGAGTTTGCACATGACTACCGCACGAGAACTGATGACCCCCGGCGCCGATTGCGTCCAGTCGGACCAGTCGGCCGCCGACGCCGCCCGAATAATGACCCGGGACGGTGTCGGCGCCCTGCCGATCTGCGGTCCGGACGACAAGATCAAGGGTGTTGTCACGGACCGGGACATCGTCGTGAAGGTGCTCGGCCAGGGACGCGACCCCGGTTCCTTCCCGGCGGGCAGCCTCAATCAGGAAGAGGCCGTCACGATCGGCGCGGACGACGACGGTGAGGAGATCCTGGCCACGATGACGCGCCACAAGGTGCGCCGGCTGCCGGTGATCGACGGGAACCGCCTCGTCGGCATGGTCGCCGTCGCCGACGTCGCCCGGTCCCTTCCGAACGCCACGACCGGCGAACTGGTCGAGGCCCTGTCCGCCGACTGACAGGCCCGGCACCACTGACCGCTGTTCAAAGGACCCGCACAGGCGCGGAGGCCGCGCGGCCGCACGACGGCCGACGGCCTCCGCATCGGAGCGGTCCCTCCGCTTCTCCCTACCGTCAAACCGACCACATCACCCGAGGAGCCATGCCATGGCCGTATGTGAGGTCTGCGGGAACGACTACGAGGCCGCCTTCGAAGTCCGGGCGGCAGGCGCGGTGCACACCTTCGACAGCCTCGAATGTGCCGCGCAGAAGATTGCCCCGATCTGCGAGAACTGCGGGTGCCGCATCCTTGGCCACGGCCTGCAGGCCGAGGGGCGCTTCTTCTGCTGCGCCAACTGCGCACGCATGCAGGGGCGCATGGAACTGGCGGACAGCGTCTGACCCGTCCGGCAGTGGAACGCTCACGGCTGCCCCGCCGGATGTGCGGGCGGTGACGTTCACGACGAGATGACGAAGTGCGCGGGGCGCCGCCGCTGCCGAGCGGCGTCCCGCGCACCGTTGCGCCGTGCCTCGTCGCCTCGCCCGGCTGTTCTGCCCGGCACTTCTCCTCGTTGCTGTGCCCCGCCGTTGTGCCCCGCCGTGTGCTGTGCCCCGTCGTTGTGCCCCGCCGTTGTGCAGCGCCCGGCGGGTGCCTTGTCGGGTGCCGGGCCTCGTCGCGCGGCGGCTCAGCCGACCGGGCTGCCCTTCTTGACGCCCAGGATCACGACCGCCTGGTAGTAGGTCCATGCGAGGGCGTTGCAGGAATCCCTCGTCGCGCCGTCATATCCGGCGCAGGCGCGCTTGAGGTCTTCGTAGAAGGCGCTGTCGACGCGGGCCTTGTTGGCCTCGAAGGTGCCCTGGGCCTTGTAGTTGCGGTAGCCGAAGTCGTGCCGGATGCAGCCGTTCTCGAACGGGAAACCGAACGGGTTGTCAGGTGACGAGGAGCAGACGTCGGTCGACCAGTCGAAGTTGTAGGCCGCCCATGAGCCCTGGTCGGCCCTGGCGGCCAGGAAGGCGTTCTGGCTCCCGGCGTCGGTCTGGGTCCAGCTCGCGAGGACCTGTGGCTTGTCGGCCGGGTCCGCGGCAGCGGTTGTGGCGGTGCCGATGACGGCGAGGAGACTCGCGGACGAAACGATGGCGCCCGCGGCAAGTCTTCGACGCATTTCGTACCTCCGTGGGGGGAGAGGTGGAGCAACATCGGAACAGTTGAAGCCATGAGCATGACAGAACAAGCGCTTGTCAAATAGCCGCGTGCGCAGGATTCTTCGGTTCACCGCAACTCACTGGGAGCACCCGTGGGGGCTGTGGTACGGACGGGTCCGGGGCGCACCACCGATGCGAGCGCGGCGATGGCGAGGGACGCCGGCACCAGCACACCGAGAGCAGCGGGAAGCCCGACGATCGTCGCCAGCCCGCCGATCAGCGGCGAGACGAGCAGCCAGCCGAGGTTGCCGGCGAACCCGATCTGCCCCATCGCCGGCGCCGGATCGCGCAACGCACCCGCCGCGGTGAACGCACCGGGGAAGACCGCGCTGATCCCCGCGCCCGCGACGACGAGCGCCACGAGCGCCGCCGCCGGAATCCCCAGCAGCAGCGCCGCGGCCAGTACGGCGGCGCAGCACAGCGTGCCCGTCCGGATCAGCCGCGCCCACCCGAGGCGGTTCACGAGGCGGTCGTTGAGGAGCCGCGTGACGACGCTGCCCGCGCTGAAGGCGGCGTACCCGGCGGCGGCCGTGGCCGCGTCGGCACCGATGTGACGCAGATACACACCGCTCCAGGCCGCGGGCGCGTCCTCCACGAGCGCGGCCAGGAACGTCATCAGCGCGAGCAGCAGCACCGTGGTCGACCTGCGCCGCGGGCCCGCGGACTTCGGCGGCCCCGGCTCCCGCTCCCCGTCGGCCGTCGCCGGAGCCGGGGGCCCGCTGCTCCCTCGGGCACCTCCGCCGGGTCCCGCGCCTCCGGCCGCTCCCGGACCGCCGTCCGTCGCGCTCGCCGCCTCCGCCGCGCCGGCCCCTTCGCCCTCCGGCAGCAGGCCGCACGCGGCCACCGCGGAGAGCACGGCGAGGACGGCCGCCATGAGGGCGAACTGCGCGACGAGCGACAGGCCGAGGGCGAAGGTCGCGGCTCCGGCCAGCCCTCCCGCGACGGCACCGATGCTGCGGATGGCGTGCATCGAGTTGAGCACGGTGCGCCCGTACCGCCGCTGCACGACGACGGCCTGGGCGTTCATGGCCACGGACGTGCATCCGTCGGCGGCGCCGAGGAGCACCAGCACGGCCATGAGCGTCCACTGCGACGGTGCGGCCGGAACCAGAGCCAGCGGCACGCACAGCGACACCGGCGCCGACGCACTGACCGCGCGGCTGCCCAGCCGGTGCACCAGCAGCCCGCCCGCCTGGCTGCCTGCCAGCGCCCCCAGGCCCGGTCCGGCCATCACCAGCCCCAGCATTCCCGCCGACAGGTGGAGTTGGTCCTGAACCGCGGGCACGCGGGCGGCCCACGAGGCGAACACGGCGCCGTGCACGAAGAAGACGGCAGAGACGGCGGCACGTGCCCGGCGCAGCGACGGCGGCGGCGCAGGACTGGTCGGTCGCAAGGGGCTGCTCCGCTTCCAGGACGGCACTCACTGACGTTCCCCGGCTCCCGCAGGGACGCACCTGAACGATCCTGCCCGGCGGGCGGTGTCGTGAAAGACGGCTTCGTGGACGAGGGCTTCGTGAACGAGGGCTTCGTGGAAGACGGCGCTGTGAAAGCGGGCGCTGCGAAGGACGGCGCTGTGAAATGACCGAGGCCCCGGGGATGAACCCGGGGCCTCGGTCGCCAACGTGGGGGGAAGCCCACAACCAACCTGCACACATTCAACGAAGGAGGTCAGGATTCGTCACGGTTCTGCACGGCTTACCGATTTCCTGGACTTTGTCCCATCGGCGGGATATAGGGCCGGTGACTCCTTCACCACCGCGTACACGCGGGCCCACGCACCACAGACCACGCCCCCGTCACCGGGCCGGGCAGCACCCTCCGGACACCCACGCGGATGCCGGCGCCCGGACGGCCGGCACCGCGGAGGCCAGGCACCGCGGAGGCCAGGCACCGAGGAGGCCGGCTGCGCACGGCTCCGGCACCTCGCTCCGTTCACCGCTCCGACCCGCCCTGTACCCGCCACCCGCACGCGCGTTCACGGGACGGACGCCAGCGCCCCGCCCCCGCACGCCGAACAGCGCCATTTCCGTACGGACGGAGGCCTCGGCTGATGAGGCCTCATGTTGTGGATATCCCGGGACACTTGTGGATTCCGCGGCACGAGGGGTGTACGGACCCGGCGGTGATTCGCGTGCGCGCTCCGCGCACATGTCTCAGTATTTGAACGCGTCATTTCGCCCTTACCCCGCCTTAGAGGCCCGTATTAGGGGAGGACTCCGGTGCGGATTTCCTCCATTACCACGAGTCACACCTTCCCAGGATCCGCTGCACAGAGCCTGCATCCGCAGGTCAGACCCGTGCTGGCCACGGCAACTGCCGTTCCCTGAAACGGAATTCAGCGAACCTGCACAACTGGTCCGTAAGGACGGCACACGCCTCCCGGTATGTGCACCGGGGCACATGGAGCCCGGTGAGCTTGATGCGGGAATGTCCACTTGGGGCTCCACCGGCGACCCGAAGGTGCGGACACCGCAGGAGTGACAAGTGAAGGGATCGCCACGAATTCGTGGACGCGGCTGCACCGCAAGGAAGTTGAACGGCCATATCGGCGCCGGAGGAGCACACGGTTGAGTGGCCGGGCGGCATGTACGCATGCTTTGATCGGCCCCTGACGCGGAAGTTGAACGATTGGTTCCCGACGTCGGGCATCAGACGACCGCTCGTACGGCCGGACGGTTTTCCCCGAGCCGGCCGATGTTATTGAGAACACAAAGGAAGCGAAGGGAAGCTCCCATGGACTTCATCGAGACCCGCGAGATTTCCGACAACGACCTCGACAACGTCTCGGGCGGCGTCCTGGGCTCGGTCGTCGGCACCGCCGTGAGCACCGCCGACTCCGTCGCCCCGGTTTCCGAGACCACCGACGCCGTGAACGGCGTTGCCTCCGGCCTGACCGGTGTCGACACCTCCCAGGTGACGGGCCTCGCCGGTCTCTGAGGCGAAGGTCGCGACCGAGCGGCCGGGCCGTGTGTGCACGGCCTGAACCGCTCGGAGCATCCGAACCCGAGTGGGGTGATCGTGAGCCCCGGAACCGCCTGTTCCGGGGCTCACGGATGCGTCCGGGGGCAGTTGTGGAACACTCGTGACCCCTGTCCCCCAAAAGACGTCGGCGGCCGCCGTACCGAGCGCCCGACCGCTCCACCGGTGAAGCCGGCGTCCCGCCCGCCGCCCCGAAGGAAGCGTCATGCCTGAAAGCGACGAACGCAGTTGAGGGAATAGCCCCGTGCAGTTCCGCCAGAAGGCGTTTTCCAAGCTGCAGTCCCCCGAGGAACTCGACCTGCCCGTGCGCTACGCGCGCCCGCAGGGCTGGCTCGTGCTGCTCGTGACCGTTCTCGTCATGGCGGGAGCGGGCTACTGGGCTGTCACCGGAAAGGTCTCCGGGAAGCTGGACGCGCCCGGTGTCCTCACCCACGCCAAGGGCAGCTACGTGCTGCAGAGCCCCGTCTCGGGCCAGGTCGTGCAGGTGCTGGCCGAGGAGGGCCGCATGCTGCCGGCCCGCACGCCGGTGCTGAAAGTGCGAACGGACCAGGGGTACCGGGCAGTTCGTACCGTCTCCGCGGGCCGCATGACGTCGCTGACGGCGAAGATCGGCTCCGTGATCACACCCGGCAAGGACGTCGCGACCGTCGAGCGCGTGGAACGCCCCGACGAACCGCTCGTCGCCATGCTGTACGTGCCGGGCAGCAGCGGCGCCACCGTCTCGCCGGGCGCCGCCGTCGACCTGACCGTGCAGTCCGCCCCGCCGGACGAGTACGGCGTGCTGCGCGGCCGTGTCAAGGCGGTCGGCAGGGGCGCCCAGACCCGCCAGCAGGTCTCCAGCTTCCTCGGCAACGCCGAGCTCGGCGCCGAGTTCACCAAGGAGGGCCAGCCCGTCGCGGTCATGGTCGAGCTGGACAAGTCGTCCACGACGAAGTCCGGTTACAAGTGGTCCTCGGAGAAGGGCCCGCCCTACGAGCTCGAGTCCATGACGATCGCCGACGGCGCGATACACCAGCCCTCGCAGCGCCCCGTCGATTGGCTGCTCCCGTGAGCCCGCGGAAGCGGACTTCCAAGAAGGAGGCGCGCACAAGCGCTTCGCGCACGCGAGCGACCCGTACCGAAGCGCCCCGCCCCGGCAGGTCCCGTGCCGACACGGCCCGCAGCGGCAAGTCCCGTACCGAAGCGCCCCGTTCCCGGAAGGCCGGCACCGACGACGCACGCCCGTCGGAGGCCGAGGAGACCGGCCAGAACCGGCTGCCGCCCCCGGGCAGGAGGAAGCACCGCCCCGAGACCGGAAAGAGCGGCAGGTCCGCGGCCCGGAACAGCGGCAAGCACCGCACGGCGGGGACGGGCCGTAAACCGGTGCAGATACCGAAGGCCCAGTACAAGGCCGTCCGCACACCGACGGTGCTCCAGATGGAGGCCGTGGAGTGCGGCGCCGCCGCGCTTTCCATGGTCCTCGGCTACTTCGGCAGGCACGTCCCCCTCGAACAGCTGCGCATCGCCTGCGGTGTCTCGCGCGACGGCTCGCGCGCCAGCAACCTCCTCAAGGCAGCCCGCAGTTACGGCCTGACCGCCAAGGGCATGCAGATGGAGCCCGCGGCGCTCGCCGAGGTCCCCGGTCCCGCCGTCCTGTTCTGGGAGTTCAACCACTACGTCGTCTACGAGGGGATGGGACGCCGCCTCGGCAAGCGCGGCGTGCACATCAACGACCCCGACAAGGGCCGCCGTTTCGTCCCGCTGGAGGAGTTCGACACCAGCTTCACCGGCGTCGTCCTCACCTTCGAACCCGGAGAGGACTTCCGCCGCGGCGGCAAGCGCCCCAGCGCCATGAGCGCCATGCCGGCGAGGCTGCGCCGCACCACCGGCACGATGCTGGCCGCGCTGCTCGCAAGCCTTCTGCTCGTCGGCGTGGGCGCGGCAGTGCCCGCACTGAGCCGCACCTACATCGACATGTTCCTCATCGGGGACCAGACGTCGCTGCTGGGTGTGCTGTTCGCCTCGATGGGCGCGATGGTGCTGCTCACGGCCGTACTGACCGCCCTGCAGCAGGCGAACCTGCTGCGGGGGCGCATCATCTCCTCGACGCTCAGCAGCGCACGCTTCTTCCGGCACCTGCTGAGGCTGCCCGTCACGTTCTTCGCGCAGCGCAGCCCCGCCGACCTCGTGCAGCGCCTCCAGTCCAACGACACCGTCGCCGAGACCCTCTCCCGCGACCTGGCCGCCGCGGGCGTGGACGCCGTCGTCGTCATCCTCTACGCGGTGCTGCTGTGGACGTACGACCCGCAGCTCACCGTCATCGGCGTGGGCATCGCACTGCTGAACCTCATCGCGATGCGCGTGGTGATCCGCATGCGCGCCACCGGCACGCAGAAGCTTCGTGCGGACACCGCGCGCCTCACCAACACCTCGTACACCGGCCTGCAGCTGATCGAGACGATGAAGGCCACCGGCGGTGAGAACGGGTACTTCCGCCGCTGGTCCGGGCAGCACGCCACCACCCTGGACGAGCAGCAGAAGCTCGGGGTCCCCACGGCCTGGCTGGCCGTCGTCGCACCCACGCTCGCGACGCTCAACAGCGCGATGATCCTGCTCATCGGCGGCATGCGGGCCGTGGAGGGCCACATCTCGATCGGTCTGCTGGTCGCCTTCCAGGCGCTCGTGACGCGCTTCACCGCTCCCATCACACGGCTCAACGGCGTCGCCGGGCGCATCCAGGACTTCGCCGCGGACATGGCGAGGCTGAAGGACGTGGAGAACTTCCCCGTCGACTCGCTCTACTCGCGGCGCGAGCCCGTCGCGGACACCCGCCGCCTCAAGGGCCATGTGTCGCTGGAGAACATCACCTTCGGCTACAGCCCGCTCGACAAGCCGCTGCTCACGGAGTTCTCCCTGTCGGTCGGCCCGGGCCGTCAGGTCGCGCTCGTCGGCGGCTCCGGCAGCGGCAAGTCCACCGTCTCCCGGCTGATATCGGGCCTCTACAGCCCCTGGGAGGGAGTGATCCGCATCGACGGGCAGCGCCTGGAGGACATCTCCCGCAGCGCGCTGGCCGCCTCCGTCTCCTTCGTGGACCAGGACGTCTTCCTCTTCGAGGGAACGGTGCGGGACAACGTGGCGCTGTGGGACCCGTCCATATCCGACGAGGCCGTCACCGCCGCGCTGCGGGACGCCGCCGTGCTCGACGACTTCACGCGGCGGCCCGGCGGCATCCACAGCCGCGTCGAGCAGGACGGCCGCAACCTCTCGGGCGGGCAGCGCCAGCGCCTCGAGATCGCCCGCGCGCTGGTGCGCCGGCCGAGCATTCTCGTGCTGGACGAGGTGACGAGCGCCCTGGACGCCCAGACCGAGCAGCTCATCATCGACAACCTGCGGCGGCGCGGCTGCGCCTGCGTCGTCATCGCGCACCGGCTGAGCACCGTCCGCGACAGCGACGAGATCGTCATGCTGGACCACGGGAGTGTCGTGGAACGCGGACGCCACGAGGAACTGGTCGCCCGCGGCGGCCCGTACGCCGAACTGGTCAAGGAGCACTGACGTGGCATCCGGCGACCGCTCCGCAAGGGATCCCCGCACGGCCGGGCAGGACACCGGCTCGTGGCAGACGGGGCAGTGGGACACCGGCTCGTACGGCACGGCCGCCCAGGGCGGGCCCACCCCGCCGTACGGCACCGCGGACCCGCAGCACGGCGCTCACGAAACCGGTGCGCAGGAGGCGGTCGGCCAGGGGGCCGGCTCGTACGGCGGCCCCTACGACACGGGCGCGTACGAGACGGGCCCGTACGACACAGGGGGGCACAACACCCCGGCGTACGGGGCGAATTCGTACGACACGGGCGAGTACCGGATCCCGTCGTACGACACCGGCGAACACCCCGCCCCGATGCACGAGACGGGCGAACACCCCGTCCCCGCACACGACTTGGGAGGACAGCGCCCGCCCGCGCACGGCTCCGGCGAACACGGCGCCGCCGTTGCCGCGCCCCACCCCCAGGACCCCGTCATCGCCGCCTTCGGCATGCTCGGCGATGGCGTCGACTGCACCGGCGTGCGCAGTCTCCCCCTCGAAGGCCCCCATGTGCTGTGGCTGGTGACCGGCGGAGCCATGGACCTCTTCGCCGTCGACGCGGTGCAGCAGGGCCACTGGCACTTCCTCGGCAGGCTGGAGCCGGGCACCCTCGTCCTCGGGCCGATCGAGGGAACCCAGCACACGCTGGTCGGCAGGCCGCTGCGCGAGTGCGGGCTGCGCCGCATCGAACTCCGCGAACTGCAGAGGCCCGACTACAGCAGCGTCTCCGCCCACTTCCGCAACCACGCGTCCTGGGACGCGAACCAGACAACGGCCGAGGGCGTCGCGGCCCTGCCCCACACCCCGCTCGACACGGCCTTCGCCCTGGGCATCGGACGCAGCCTCCGCGTCCTGTTCGAGGCGCCGCTCGACGGCGAGGTGACTCCCGGCGCCGTCCACCCGGGCACCGGCCACGGCCAGGACGACGACGAGATCCTCTGGATGCACGTCGATCCCCGCAGCGTCCAGTACGGAGCCGAGTTCAGCCAGGGCGCGGCGTCCCAGCTGCTCGTCGACGGCGCGATGTGGCAGCGCATGGTCGACCAGCAGTTCCGGCTGCTCTCCGCCCTCGACCGCTGGATCGAACGGCTCGAGCGCGCGCACGAGGACCGCACGGCCGCGGGCATCGAGGCCGGCGAGGCCGTGCGCGCGCAGGCCGACCAGGCGCTGCTGGCCTCCATCAACACCACCGGCAAGGGCTCCTCCGCGTCCACCTCCGCGAACGACGACGCGACCCTCGTCGTCGCCCGCAAGGTCGCGGGCGCCGCGGGCATCGAGCTGTCGGCTCCCGCGCAGGGCCGCGCGGCGGGCGACCGTACGAATCCCGTCGAACGCATCGCTCTCAGCTCACGGGTGCGCACCCGGGTCGTGAAGCTCCGGGGCCGCTGGTGGCGGGAGAACACCGGACCGCTCGTGGGCCACAAGGCAGCGTCCGGGGCACCCGTTGCGCTGCTGTGGCGCCGCGGCCGGTACGAGGCGGTCGACGCGGACGGCGCACGCACCAGGATCCGCAAGTCACGCGCCGGCGAGTTCGAGCCGCGGGCCGTGATGTTCTACCGGCCGCTGCCCGAAGAACCCCTGAACGCCTGGCAGTTGCTGCGGTTCTGCCTCGGCGGAACCCGCATGGACCTGCGGAACCTGATCCTCGGCGGGCTCGTCGCCGTCGGCCTGGGCGCCCTGGTGCCGATCGCGACGGGCCAGGTGCTCGGTGTGTACGTGCCGAACGCCGAGACGAGCCTCATCACGCAGGTCTCGCTGGCGATCGTGCTCAGCAGCTTCGTCTCCGCCGCGTTCATGCTGCTGCAGAACACCTCCATCCTGCGCATGGAGGGACGCGTGGAGGCGGCGCTGCAACCCGCCGTGTGGGACCGGCTGCTGCGGCTCCCGACGAAGTTCTTCGCGGAACGCTCCACGGGCGAACTGGCCAGCGCCGCCATGGGGATCAGCACCATGCGGCGCGTGCTGTCCGGGGTGGGCCCGGTGGCCGTGCAGGCGTGCACCGTCGGCACCATGAACCTGGCGCTGCTGCTCTTCTACAGCGTCCCGCTGGCTCTGATGGCGGTGGGTCTGCTCGTCGTCATCGCGGGGGCGTTCGTCGCGATGGGGGTCTGGCAGCTGCGCTGGCAGAGCAAGCTGGTGGACCTCAACAACAAGCTCAACAACATGTCGTTCCAGACGCTTCGCGGGCTGCCGAAGCTCCGCGTGGCCGCCGCCGAGAGCTTCGCGTACGCGGCGTGGGCACGGGAGTTCGCCCGCAGCCGGGAGCTCCAGCAGCGCGTCGGCCGGATCAAGAACCTCACGACGGTCCTCAACTCGGTCTATCTCCCGCTCACTTCGCTCGTCCTTTTCATGCTGCTGGCGGGCCCGGCCCGGGGCAGCCTGTCCTCCAGCGGGTTCCTCACCTTCAACACCGCCGTCACGATGATGCTGACGTCGGTGACCCAGCTGACCAACTCGCTGATATCCGCCGCCGCCGCGCTGCCGATGTTCGAGAAGGTCAAGCCCGTGCTGCACGAACCCACCGAGGTGCGCGGCGGCAGCGCACAGCCCGGCGAACTCACCGGCGAGATCGAGGCCCGGCAGCTGTCCTTCCGCTACAGCGAGGACGGCCCGCTGACGCTCGACGACGTCTCACTGCGCGTGGAGCCCGGCGAGTTCGTGGCGATCGTCGGCCCCAGCGGCTGCGGCAAGTCGACACTGCTGAGGCTGCTCATCGGCTTCGAGAAGCCGGTCTCGGGCAGCGTCCTCTACGACGGGCAGGACCTCGCCGCCCTCGACCAGGCGGCGGTGCGCCGGCAGTGCGGCGTCGTGATGCAGAACGCACAGCCGTTCGTCGGCTCGATCCTCGACTCGATCTGCGGTGCGGAGATCTACTCCCACGACGAGGCGTGGGAGGCCGCGGAGATGGCGGGCCTCGCCGAGGACATCAAGCGCATGCCCATGGGGATGCACACGATCCTCTCCGACGGCGGCGCCGCCGTCTCCGGCGGACAGCGGCAGCGCCTGATGATCGCCCAGGCCCTCATCCGGCGTCCGCGCATCCTCTACTTCGACGAGGCGACGAGCGCGCTGGACAACGAGACGCAGCGCACCGTCATCGAGAGCACCCGCAAACTCCAGGCCACCCGCATCGTGATCGCGCACCGGCTCTCCACCGTCATGGACGCCGACCGTGTGCTCGTGATGTCACGGGGACGGATCGTCCAGCAGGGGTCGCCCGCGGAACTCCTCGCCGACACCGCCGGGGAGTTCCACGAGCTGGTCCGCCGGCAGATCAGCTGACCGCCCGCGCAGGGGCGGCCCGGGGCGGTCCGGACGGTGCGTTCGAGTGGTGCGTTCAAGCAGTGCGGTTCGGGTTCGGGCGGTGCGGTCCGGGTCCGGGCGGTTCGGGGGCGGCGCTCACCGCGTCCGGCTGTACCGGCTCACGACGGCGCCGTTGCCGAACGTACGGACCGACTCCAGCGCGAACCGCCTGAAGCCGAACCCCGATGCGAACAGCGGCATGCCGGAGCCGAGCACCAGCGGATAGGTCTTGAGAACCAACTCGTCGATCTCGTCCACCAGTTCACCGGCGAGCCGGGAGCCGCCGCACAGATACACACCGAGCGGCCCCTCTTCCTCCTTCAGGGCACGGATCCGCCCCGTCAGATCCTCCGAGATGATCTCCACGGCCGGGTCCGGCGACTTCTCGACGGTCCGTGAGGCGACGTACTGGCGCAAGTGGGCGTACGGGCTGGTGACATCGATCTCCAACGCGAGGTCGTAGCTCGCCCGGCCCTGGACGACGGTGTCGAACTGCCGGTTCTCCAGGTCGTCGATGCCCAGCATCCGGCGCCCGTGGGTCGGCATGGTCTCGGGGAACTCCGCCTTGAGGTATTCGAGGAACTCCTCGTCCACGTACTCGGTGAAGAACCGGCCGTCACCGTCGGGGCCGCCGATGAATCCGTCGATCGACACGGCGACGAAGTAGGTCAGCTTCCGCATGGAGGTCCCCCCTCTGAAGGACGGAGCCGCGGGCCCGCGCCCGCGGCTCCGTCCAGTTCTCCGGGCCGGGAGCTTCCCGGCCGCGCTTCCGTACAGACTCGGGCATTGACACCCGTTCTTGACGTTCCGTGACCAACGTGTGATCGAACGAGGGCTCTCGTGGCAGTGAAGCGACCACCTGGACGGTGTCTCCGCACGGCCACCCGGTGTTGCCCCGGCATGGGAAACACGTCATTCATCGTTCTGGGGACCGCGCGGGGCGACGCGCTCGGGCCGGGCGAACCGGGTGAACCCCGTACACAGTTCGCGGAACTGACCGGCGCCTACTGGCTGGAACCGATCTACGCCGGGCTCGCGAACGAATGGAACCGCCAGGGCAGAGCCGTCCCAGGAGCTCCGCGGGAACACCGGAGGGTGCTGCCCGACGGCTCCTGCGGACCGGACGGACCCGACGGACCGGACCGACCGGACACCGGCGAGGAGCCGCACACAGCGGACGACGGCGTCCAGGGACGGCAGGGGCCCGGCACGCAGCTCGACGTGCTCCGCCCGCACGGCCCGCTCCCCGGCGCCCTCGACGGCAGCCGCCCGGCACCCCTCGGCCCGGCCACCCACGAATGAGGGACGGCGACCCGCACGGGCGCGAAAGCGCGACCGGGGGCCGGAGCGCGGAGTGGGCCCGCCCCCTTCCCGCAGCCTTCACCGGGCCTGCCTCTCGCCTCGCCGGCGCGCGGGTTCGCCGTCTTGCCGGCGGTCCGCGCGCCGGTCAGCACGTCCCCGCGCCGGGCGCCGGTCGCTCGTCACGTCCGTCCGTATGCGGCCCGGCGTAACTCGTTCCGGTCAACGTGCGGCGCCGAGCGCGACGCGCGCCCTCTCCGGCGCGTTGCCGCACCAAGGGGACCGCAGGACCGGGCGGCCCACCCGCCGCGCTCTCGCGGCCCGTTCGCGCAGCCCGGCCCGCTCGCGTTCCCCGCGTTCCCCGCGTTCCCCGCCGGCGTCCAGGAGTCCAGGAGTCCACGATGCTGATCCGCCGCCTCGCCCTCACCGTCACCGCACTGACCTCCGCCCTCACCGTGAGCCCCGGCGCGCTCGCCGACGCACGCCACGGTCAGGTCGACCACCTCACCGTCACCGTCGCGGAATCCGGCGGTGCCACCGCTGACGGCACCTACGAGCTGTACTGCCATCCCACTGCCGGCGACCACCGGGACGCCGAGGAAGCGTGCGACAGGCTGGACGAGATGACCGTCTGGGGCAAGGACCCCTTCGCCCCCGTGACCCCCGGCATGCACTGCACCTTGCAGTACGGGGGTGCCGCCAGCGCACATGTGCGCGGCGTCTGGGCCGGAAAGCGCGTCGACGCCCACTTCAACCGCGAGAACGGGTGCGAGATGAAGCGCTGGGACGCCCTCGTGCCGCTGCTGCCGCACACTGGCATGCGCCCGCCTTCGTGACAGGCCTCGCGCGATGCCGTGGCCGGCCGGGCTGCCGCGCAAGTCTGCGTGACGGGCGCCGGCGCCTTCGTGACCGGACCCGCGGCCTCGCGGGATGAAACGCGTCCCCCGACCGCCGGGACTACGACGAAAGACCGAAACCGGACGCGAAATCAACCGCGGCCGGCCTCCGTTGGAACCGGGTGCAGGCAGGACAGGCACCGACGGCGCCGGGTCTCCCGGCTCCGGCACGTGCCACGGACCGAGTGAAGCTGCCACGGACCGAGTGAATGGGGAGAGACATGGCCGTCCGGCTCAACCACACGATCGTCCACGCCACCGACAAGAAGGCCTCCGCCGAGTTCCTCGCCGGTCTGCTGGGGCTGGAAGTGCAGCCCCAGTTCGGCCCGTTCCTGCCGGTGGTCGCCGCCAACGACGTCACCCTCGACTTCGCGGACGCCGGCGAAGGCGGCGTCACGCCGCAGCACTACGCGTTCCTGGTCTCCGAGGACGAGTTCGACTCCATTTTCGGCCGCATCGAGGACGCGGGGCTGACCTACTGGGCGGACCCGTACCGGCAGCGCCCAGGCGAGATCAACCACAACGACGGCGGCCGCGGCGTCTACTGGGCCGACCCGGACGGGCACTCCATGGAGATCCTCACCCGCCCCTACGGCAGCGGCGGCTGACAGCAGTCGCTGCCGCGACTGACAGGGGTGACTGACAGCGGTGACTGACAGCGGCGAGGCGCCCGGCGCCCCGCCGCTCCTCCCCCGGCGGTGCCTGCGCCGCGTGCACAACCGCCGGTCAGCGGCCTGCTGGGGTCGGCGGGCGGCCCGTCCGGGCGGCCCGCCTCCCCGTCAGCGGTCGTCCGCGTCGGCCGACGGCGCCTGCCCGCCGTCCCCGCCGGTCCCCTCCGCCGGACCGATCCTGGCGCCCCCGCTCGGACAGGTCGTACCGCGGGGCAGCTTGTAGGGCGCCGCCAGCCGGTACGTACCGGGGCGCGGCGCCTCCAGCAGGGTCCAGGTGTCCGTCACAGGCTCGTCCTTGCCGGGCGGCGGCGGCCCGCCCACCTGCGGCCTGGCCTTGCGCACACACCCGTGGCGGTTCGGCTCGCCCGGCTCGGGAGCCTCGATGCGGCGGCCCTTCGCATCGACGAGGCCCAGCCACGGCGACCACGGAATCCGCACGAGCACGGCTCCGCGATGCGGCACCCGCACGCTCACCTCGCCCGCGCCCGCGTGCGTCACGCTCGCCGGCGGCTCCGCCATCGGCTGCGGATCGGCGACGCGGAAGAGCCGCCAGTGCACGCCGCTCCAGATCTCCTTCAGATAGGGCTGCCCCCTGCGGACGATCTCGGCCTCCTCCTTGCCGGCCCCGTCCGGGGGCGAGGAGGGGAGCACCACGTAGTGCACCGCCCACCGCCGCAGCCACTTGTGGTAACTCTCCGCCGTCAGGTTGCCGTTCTCGTAGAAGAGCGGGTTGCGGTCGGTGTCGGCCTGCCTGTTCCAGCCGCGGGCGAGATTCACGTACGGGGCGAGCGCCGACGCCTCGCGGTGGCTGCGTACGGGCACCACCTCCACCCGTCCGCGTGTCGCGTCGACGCTCTTCAACTGCTCGACGAGCGGACGCAGTTCAGCGGTCCAGGCATCGTCCGGAGTCGTGGCGAAGACGTCGTAGGAGGGCTTGCCGATCTGCCAGCCGACCGCGACCACGAGAGCGACGGTCATCGCCACGCCGCGACGCGACCGCCAGTCGCGGACGACCAGCGGAGCGGCCGCAAGCAGGATCACCACGCCGAACAGCAGGCTCAGGCGTTCCACGTTCGACCCGACCTGCGAGGGGATCAGCCACGTGAGCACGGCGCCGGCCGCGTACACCAGCGCACCGAGCCGCACGGTGCGCCAGGAACGGGGCACGAACAGGTAGGCGGAGACGGCTCCGGCGAGCGGGAAGAGGACCGACCACCACGGGATCGGCTGCACTCCCTGGAACGGGAAGAGGACGGCTGAGAGCGCCACCACGACGGGGGGTGTGACCGCGAGCGAATAGGCGGCCTGGCGGCGCCGGTCGAGGAAGAGGGCGGCGGCCACCACTTCGAGGAACAGCCCGGCGACGGGACTGCCCGTCGTCGCGAGCGCCGCCAGCAGGGCCGCGGCGGCGCCCCGCGCCAGCCGTCCCTTGCCGGCGCTGCGCCACCAGCGTCGCGGCCACGCCCACACCATGGCGACGGCACCGAGCGCGAAGAGCACCCCGAGAGCGAAGGTCACGCGTCCCGATGCGGCGTTGCACGTGAAGGAGAAGGCGCCCCACAGGGCGGGCACGAGCGGCCTGCGCAGAACCCGCCGGAGGATCAGCGCCAGCAGCCCGGAGGAGAGAACCCCGGCCAGTATCAGGGTGCTTCGCACTCCGAGCCAGGCCATGAGGTAGGGCGAGAGAACGCTGTACGAGAAGGGATGCAGCCCGCCGTACCAGGCGAGGTTGTAGGCGGAGTCCGGGTGCTCCCCGACGAACTCCGCCCACGCGTCCTGAGCCGCCAGGTCGCCGCCGCCGCTGGCGAGCAGCCACAGCCACACCAGGTGCAGGGCGGTCGCGAGCAGTACGGGTGAGGCGACGGGATGACGCAGCAGTTCCCCCGCGTGCCGCAGCACGGACGAACGGGGGCGCCGCCGGGCGGGGTCACGTGTCCGGTCCCCGTCGCGGACGCGCCCGCGGTCAAGATCGGGGTCGGGGTCGCGGTCGTGGTCACGGTCGCGATCGGGGTCGGGGTCGGGGGCGCGTTCACGCTCGCGGTCGCGGCCGCGGTCACTGACACGCTCGGGGTCGGGATGACCCGTCTCGCGCCGGGGCGCGAGGGCGACGTCCGCGCCTGTGCCGGTGTCGGCCCGCGCGTGCTGGTCAGCGGCGGTACGGGGCTCCGCGTCGGCCTCGCCACCGGACTCCGGGGCGGGGGCCGTGGCGGGGGTGCCGGACTCCGGGGCGGAGGTCACGTCCCCTCCCCGGCCGTCAGGGCCGGGGCGCGGGCGCCGTGACGGCGCCCGCCTGCGGGGCCGGGCGGCAGTGCCCTCGCGGGCGCCGGCGTCCGGCTCCCGCCTGGGTCCGGGCACGGTGCCGGTGTCCGTCCCCGTGGCGGGAACGGGCAACCCGTCCCCGGGACTTATACCGGCGTCGTCGCCTTCCGGCATCTGCGGCTCCTGCACAGTCGGCACTGCGCTCTCTCCCCGTACGGCTCGGCCGGCCTCACCCCTTTGTGAGCCGGGCCCCTCTCACCGGGTCATGTCACCCGGGTCACAGGATTCTGGTCAACTTCGCCCCGAAGCCCGGCTCCGTCATGTCTTCCTTCAGCGTCACGGGCACCCTCACCTGGCCCGGCCCGTCGCCGATGGTCAGCGTGCCGGCCCTGTCGCCCGCCTTCCCCTCGTGGGGCAGGGTCCTGCCGCCGTCCGTGAGCCCGAGTTCGACCTTCAGGCCGGACCAGCCGACGGCCGAGACGTCCCGGGACGCGACCACGGGTGTCCTGCCGCCGAGCTGATCGTCCACGTAACCGACGACCTCGCCCTTCTGCACCACCTTCTGCGCGCGCAGCGAGTCCTGCGCGGCGTCGATGAGCTTCTTGCTCTCGGCGAGCACGGTGTCGAGTATCGACGGCTCGTACTGCCCGAGCACGGCACCCACGATCAGCTGCTGCGTCCCGCCGACGTTCTTCTCCGCGGCGAAGAGCAGGTTGCCGCCCGCCTTCGTGGTCGTACCGGTCTTGATTCCGACGACCCCGTCCAGCGGTACGAGCTTGTTCCAGTTGCCGTGCTCGTCGCCCTTGGTGTCGGTGTAGCCGGGCATCCGCACGGTCTCGCGGAACAGGTCGATCCCCATCGCCTTCTTCGCGAGCTTCACCTGATCCGTGGCGGTACTCACGGTGGAGGACGTCAGGCCGCTGGGGTCGGTGTACTTGGTGTTCTTCATCCCCAACTGCTTGGCGGCGGCGTTCATCTTCTTCACGAACGCCTTCTCCGAACCCGCGTCCCAACGCGCCAGCAGACGTGCCACGTTGTTGGCGGACGCGATCATCACCGCCTGGACCGCCTCCCGTTGAGAGAGCGTGTCCCCCTTCTTCACCTCGACGGTCGACTCGTTCTGGGCGCTCAGTCCCGCCTCGTCCTCGGCCTTCTTGTCGACGGTGATCTTCGCGCCGCCCGAGCCCTTCTTCACTGGGTGGTCCCGGAGGATGACATACGCGGTCATCACCTTCGCCACGCTCGCGATGGGCACCGGCTTCTGCTTCCCGGACGTGCCGAACGAACCGAGGCCCTGCACCTCCAGCGCGGCCTGCCCCTCGGACGGCCAGGGCACGGTCGGCTTCGCCCCCTTGAAGCTGTGGGTCGGCGAGGCCGACAGCGACAACTCCGGGTCGGGCAGCGGCCGTACGGCCTGTGCGATGGCGAAGACGATCGCCAGCAGCACCGCCAGCGGCGTCCAGATCTTGATCCGGCGCACGGCGGTGCGCAGCGGAGTCTCCGGCTTCGGAGGAGTGTTGGTCAGCTGGGCGAGCAGGTCGATCGGCGCCTGGTCCGGCCGCACCTGCTGCCGGGTCAGCTCGGCCTCGGTGAGCTCAGGCTGCTCGACCTCCGGCGGCAACGCGCCCGCGGTGGGCAGCCCCTCGGGCTTCGGCGGCACGGCGGTGCCGGGCTCACGCTTCGGCCGCGGGGGCGCGTCGGCCGAACGCAGCGGCACGAACTGACTCGTGCGCTCCGCGTCCGACTCGGCGCCGGACTTCGGCAGAGGGGCCACCCGCGGATCCACGGGCTCGGCAGGCTTGGCGGGCTCCGCAGGCTTGGCGGACTCGGCGGGCTTTGCCTGCTTTGCGTCCGCACCCTCCGGATCGTCCTCGCCGTCCTCCGCTTCCTTGCCTTCGTTGCCGTCCTTGCCGTCCTTGGCGTCTCCCGACGCCCCGGAACCGGCGGTCCCGTCCCGGTCGTCGGCCTCACCGCGCTCCCGGGGCTCGACGGTACGGAAGGCGGTCGTCGGCTGGTCGACGCGACCGGTACGGCCACCGTCGTCCTCGGCGGAGTCCTTCGCGGAGCTGTCGGCAGCCGCAGCGTCCGGCTCCAGAGCACGGAAGGCGGTCGTGGGCTGGTCGACGCTGCCCGGCCCCTCGCCCGCCCGCGCGGAATCGTCAGCCTCGTCCGGCTCCTTGGCTCCGCCGAGCCCGTCGGGCTCTTCGAACCCGCCGGCCTTCCCTGCCTGTTCAGCCTTCCCTGCCTGTTCAGCCTTCCCTGCCTGTTCAGCCTTCCCTGCCTGTTCAGCCTTCGCGGCCTGTTCAGCCTTCGCGGCCTTCTCGGCCTTGGCGGCCTTGGCGGTTTCCTCGGCATGCTTGCCGTGACCGGCGGCCGGCTCGCCGTCCGCGCCCGGCCCGTCACCGCTCGGTTCCGGTGCCGACTCCGACTCCGGCTCCGTTCCCGGCTCCGGCTCGGGCTCCGGTTCCCTCGCGTCCGGCGGCGTTGCGGACCCGTCCTCGCCGGCGCCGCCCTCACCCTCGTCGGCCGTCAGCGGCTCCCGGGCCGCACCGGAGTCCGCGACGGCATCCGCTTCTTCCGCTTCCGGCTTCTCCGCCGGCTTCTCCTCGGCCTCTGCCGGCTTCTCTTCGGCCTTCTCCTCTGCCTCTGCCGACTTCTCTTCGGCCTTCTCCTCGGCTTTTCCGTCCGCTTCCCCGGTTTGCGGGGCTTTGCCCGAGCCGAAGAAGGCCGCGGTCATGCGCTCGGCCCGCCTCGCGGCCTCCTCGCTGTCCGTCGCGGCCGCGGAATCGTCAGAGCCGGGCCGTACAGTCCTGAACATCGCCGTGGGGTGGTCGGTCTCGCCCGTGGGCTCCGCGGAGCCCTCAGCGCCGCCTGAGCGCCCTGAGGCCGTTGAGGCGGCTGATGCCTCCGGTGCGTCGGCGGACTCCGGACGCAGGGGCGCCTCGTCCGCCGGGATTTGGCTTGAATTCTTCTCCCCTGCGCCGGACTTCCCCGGTCCGTATCCGGCACCCCCGGCGCCCTCGCCGTCCCGGACCGCCTCGTCCGTGGCCTCGCCCGGCTCGTCGTCCGTGCCCGCGACCCATGCCGCGACCGCGGCCCTCAAGCGCGCGTCGTTGCGCCCGGCACCGCCGGACCCGCTCGCCGCGTCCGCGGCATCACCGGTGTCGGCGTCCGCGGCGTCGTCATCGGCGCCGACGCCGTCGGCGGCTTCCGCTTCCGGGCCGCCCGAGGCGTCGGCGACGTCCTCGGCAGGCGTGCCGGAGTCGTCGTCCACGGCTTCGTCACGGGCTTGGCCCGGCACGTGGGCGGAGTCGGCACGGGCGGCATCCGGCTCCCCGGCGCTCTTCCGTTCGCGCTTCTTCCCGGACTTCTTCCCGTCCGCGGGCGCAACCACCCGACCACCTGCCGCCGTCTCCCCCGACGACTCCTTGCGCTCCACCTTGTCGGGGGACTCGCCCGCCACCGATGCCTCCTGCTGATGAATGCTCGCCGCTCGCCGTAACAGTTAACAGTGTCCTGCGCGCCTCGCCCCCCATATCGCGCGGGGGCTCCGGCAAGGTCACGGACTGGTCTCTACGACCGTGCAGACGAGAACGACATACCTACTGGTTCCGTCCATAACGCCCAGGCACTCTCGACAGACCATTGTGAGAGGGGTCACCCTGTCAGACATCCACGCGGGGAGGCATGGATGGGCAGGAGCCGCAGAACTATTCCGGAGGAGCTTCTGCTGCTGGCTTTGGACCCGGCCACGGGCACCACGGCACAGCCGCAGTCGCTTGACCTCGGCCTGGCCGGGGCCCAGCTCGTCGAGCTGGCTCTCGCAGGACGTATAGCCCCTGACGGGGACCGTATCGCCGTGGTGCTGCCACGGCCGACCGGAGATCCAACTCTGGACTCCGCACTGGAGTTGCTGCGAAGGCGTGGCAGTCCGGTGCGCGCCGTCCACTGGATCGGCGGACCCCGGTTGGGGCTTCGCCAAACCTATCTCACACACCTGGAGCGGTGCGGCATGGTGCACGCCGTATCAAGCCAGATGTGCGGGGTGTTGCCGACAACGCGCTACCAGGCGACGGAGACGACGATCAGCCGGGAGATCCGAACCCGGCTGGATGCCGCGATCCGTACCGGCGTACCACCGGACCCGCGGACGGCGGCGCTTGCAGCGCTGGCCCACGCGGTCGGGCTCGGCAAGCACCTCTATCCCGGCAACGAGGGGCGCTCGTGCCGCTCCCGGCTCCGGGATCTGATAAGGCACGACCCGATGGGCGGTCTCGTCGCGCACGCCGTGATGGATGTGCAGAACGGCGCAGGGGCGCAGCCCCGGCGTGCGGCGGGCAACGGCGCGGCCGGGGCTCCGGCACCGCCCGCCGCCCAGAGCGGTCGTCAAGCGGCGGCGCGCGCGGGCGTACCCTCCGGGCACGTCCAGTCCAGGCAGGTGCCCGAGAAGGCACGGCCGGGCATCGGCGGGATGGTCCGCGCCGGCGCACGCTGATCACGGGGTGCGCGTGAGCGCACCCGGCACAACCGGCACCGCGTCAACGCGCGTGCCGGCGCCGCGATGACGCGCGGGGTGGTGGTCCGGCTGTCGACGAGGACGGCCGGACCACCACCCCGCGCGCATGCGCATGGGCGGACGAGCGCGTACGGACCGTGCCGGGGAGGCGGGAGGGCAAGCGCTCCGCCCTGCACCGGGCGGCGTGAGAACTACCCTGATCTGCAACGGCGTTGGCGGCAAGGGGCGCGCACGGGTGGATGTGGGCGATGCGGTGTGCGCCCGCTGCGCGACGCGCACCGTTTCCGCGCCCTACCGTCCCGCGAGCCGCAGGATTTGCGGGCTTCCTTCATGGCCGTAACCCGATGCGCCCGTGTGCCCGGCTCCGCACCCTCTGTTGCCAATCGCCAGCGAAATCGCTCACGGTAGTGGCAATCTACTTGAAAGTAGTCGTACTTACGCGGAGGTGCACCCCCAGTGGCGTCAAACGTCAACCCCACAGTCCGGCGCCGCCGCCTGGGCCAGGAGCTGCGCCGTCTCCGCGAGTTGAAGAACATGACGGCCGAGGAGGTCGCGGACCGTCTGCTGGTCTCGCAGTCGAAGATCAGCCGTCTGGAGAACGGGCGCCGCAGCATCAGCCAGCGCGACGTGAGGGACCTCTGCGGTGTCTACGAGGTCGAGGACAAGCGCATAGTCGAATCCCTGATGCAGATGGCCAAGGAGTCCCGCCAGCAGGGCTGGTGGCACGCGTTCGGTGACATCCCCTACAGCGTCTACATCGGCCTGGAGACGGACGCGGCCTCCCTGCGGGTCTACGAACCCCAGGTCGTGCCGGGCCTGTTGCAGACGCGGGCGTACGCGGAGGCCGTCTGCGAGGGCGCGCAGCCCGAGGCGTCCCCCGCGGACATCGAAAAGCGCGTGCAGGTGCGCATGCGGCGCCAGGAGCGGATCAGCGACTCTCGGCATCCGCTGCGGCTGTGGGCGGTGCTCGACGAGTCGGCGCTGCGCCGCCAGGTGGGCGGCCGGCAGACCATGATCGAGCAGTTGGAACGGCTGAACGAGGTCTCGCAACTGCCGCATGTGACGGTTCAGGTGATGCCGTTCTCGATGGGCGCGCACCCCGGCGTCAACGGGCAGTACGCGATTCTCGAGTTCCCCGACACCTCGGACTCCTCCGTCGTGTATCTGGAGGGCGTGACGAGCGACCTGTATCTGGAGAAATCGCACGACGTGCAGAGTTACAGCGTCATGTACGAGCATTTGCGCGCCGAAGCTCTCAACCCGGACCAGACACGTGAGTTCATCGAGAATGTGGCAAAGGACTATGCCCGTGGCTGAGCGGCGGGGAGCGTACACCCTGCCCTGGAGTGCGTGAAGTGTCGTGGTGAATATGCCATCCGGTCGAGTGAACGGCCTCTTCGCTTTGGGAAATCGAGGCGTACGGTCGCTCACGGAGTCGAACAACCGGAGCAGACATGGCAATTCAGCAGGGAAACACGAGAGACTGGTTCAAATCGAGCTACTCGGCGAACGGTGCGTGTGTCGAGGTGAAGTCCCCTACCCGGGATGCGGTGGCCGTACGTGACTCGAAGGTTGCGGACGGGCCGTCGCTGGCCTTCCCACCGCGGGCCTGGACGGGCTTCGTGACCGGTGTGTGCGACGGAGGTTCCGTCCGCACCGGCTGAAGCACCGCCCCGGCCTCCAGCCAAGAGCCCTCTCGACCGGTCCGCCGTCCCTGCCGAGGGGGCTCTTTCCCGTCCGGGAGGTACGCGCGCGACGAGCCGGCGACCTTCCCCGTGAGGAGTCAAGTCAGACTCAGGTCAGACTCAGGTCAACTTTGCACAGGTACAGTTCCGCGGTTCGCGCAAGTCGTTTCAGGGTCGCGGTCACGCCCGCGGGTAGCGGGTGAGCCACGCCTGCGAGGCCGCGCCCGGGGCGTGCAGCGCGGGCCCCTGGGTCATCTCCATCGAGAAGTCGTCGGCCAGTTCGAGCACCGTCGCGCGCCCCTCAAGCTCCGCGACCCACGCGGGCGGCAGCGCCGTCTCCCCGTGCACGGTGCCCAGAAGGTTGCCGCAGACCGATCCGGTGGAGTCGCTGTCGCCGCTGTGGTTCACGGCGAGCAGCAGCCCGTGCCGTACGTCCTCGGCGACCAGCGCGCAGTAGACGCCGATGGAGAGCGCCTCTTCGGCGGTCCTGCCCTCTCCGAGCGACTCCACCCGTTCCGGCGACGGCATGCCCTGGCGCACCGCGCCGAGCGCCCTCTTCAGGGCGTCCGTCGTCTCCTCGTGGCCCGGCCGCGTGGCGAGCTGGGCCAGCGTCTTCTGTACGGCGTGGTCGAGGGTGTCCTTGCGGGCCAGGGAGTGGATGATCGCGGCGAACGCGCCGGCCGCCAGATATCCCGTGGGGTGCCCGTGCGTCTGGGCGGCGCACTCCACGGCGAGCTGGAAGACCAACTGCGGCTCCCAGCCCACCAGAAGCCCGAAGGGCGCCGAGCGCATGACGGTGCCGCAGCCCTTGGACTCGGGGTTCTTGGGCCTCTCCAGAGTGCCCATGCGCTCGTCCGCGAGTCCGCTGAGGCAGGTCTTGCCCGGGGAGCGCTGGGCGTACAGCCACTCCTCGCGCGCGAGCCAGCCGTCCTCCTTCTTGCGCTCGTCCGGACCCCAGTCCCGCTGCGTCGCGGCCCACCTGAGGTAGGCGGCGTGTACGTCTGTGGGCGGGTGCCAGGCGCCGGTGTCCCGGCGTACGTGCGCGCGGATGAGGCCGTCCATGGTGAAGAGCGTCATCTGGGTGTCGTCCGTGATGGCGCCGCGCCGGCCGTAGGCGGGCACGAAATCCGTCACTCCGGCCTGCCCGTGGGCCTGCCGGATCGCGCTCAGCGAGTCGGACTCGATGCCCGCACCGAGAGCGTCCCCGATCGCACCGCCCAGGAGGCAGCCTCGCACCCTGCTGCGGAAATCCTGCTGCTCGGTGCGGCCCCACATGGCATCACCGCCGGAAGCGGCCACGTCTCTCTCCAACCGGTACGGCTGACGGGTAAAGGCTGCCGGGGAGGTCAGCCCCTCGGCAGCTCAGCACTCTAGAACGCCGGTTCAGTTTTCCAACACCGGGAGGAGTTCCGGAAGGTGCCCGTCGGACCGGTGGGCGACCGCCGTGCGCTCCTCCGGCACCTGACCGTACAGCGTCGTGCGGGCACGCGCCGGACGGCCGGCGGCCTCGGCGATCGCGACGAGGTCCTGGATCGAGCGGTACGAGCCGTAGGAGGAGCCGGCCATCCGGGAGATCGTCTCCTCCATCAGCGTGCCGCCCAGGTCGTTGGCGCCGGAGCGGAGCATCTCCGCCGCGCCCTCGGTGCCGAGCTTGACCCAGCTCGTCTGGATGTTCGGGATGTACGGGTGCAGCAGAAGCCTCGCCATCGCGGTCACGGCACGGTTGTCGCGTGCCGTGGGGCCCGGCCGGGCGATGCCCGCCAGATAGACCGGCGCGTTGGTGTGGATGAAGGGCAGC
Organism: Streptomyces sp. WMMB 322; assembly: GCF_900090145.1. Classification (GTDB taxonomy): domain Bacteria; phylum Actinomycetota; class Actinomycetes; order Streptomycetales; family Streptomycetaceae; genus Streptomyces. Next base: position 371,992 of record NZ_FMHI01000001.1, on the reverse strand, counting down.
GTGACGAACTCGGTGAACCCCTCGGCCCCCTTGGCGAGCGCGGACTGCTGGATCGCCGCGAGCCTGCGCAGATGGCCTACCCAGTGACGGGGCCGGTCCACGTGCCCGTACATCATCGTCGAGGACGAGCGGATGCCCAACTCGTGTGCCGTTTCGATGACTTCGGCCCACGTGTCGGCCGGCAGCTTGCCCTTGGTGAGGATCCAGCGCACCTCGTCGTCGAGGATCTCGGCCGCGGTGCCGGGAACGGAACCGAGGCCCGCCTCGCGTGCCCGCAGCAGCCACTCGCGGATCGGAAGACCGGTGCGGCTGGCGCCGTTGACGACCTCCATGGGTGAGAAGGCGTGCACATGCATCTCCGGCACGCGCTCCTTCACCGCGCGGGCGATGTCGAAGTACGCGGTGCCCGGCAGGTCCGGGTGGATGCCGCCCTGCATGCACACTTCCACCGCGCCCACGTCCCAGGCCTGTTGGGCGCGGTCGGCGACCTGGTCGAGGGAGAGCGTGTAGGCGTCGGCGTCGGTGCGGCGCTGGGCGAAGGCGCAGAAACGGCAGCCCGTGTAGCAGACGTTGGTGAAGTTGATGTTGCGCGTGACGATGTACGTCACGTCATCGCCGACGACGTCGTGACGCACCTCGTCGGCGATGCCGCACAGCGCGTCCAGGGCCGGCCCGTCTGCGTGCATCAGCGCGAGGGCCTCGTCGTCGGTGAGCCGGGTCGGGTCGTCGGCCGCCGTGGACAGGGCCGCACGGACGTCGGTGTCGATCCGCTCGGGCGCCATGCCCGGCCGTGCGGCCTCGCGCAGCGACTCCCAGTCGCCGTAGACCTCGTCGAAGTCGTCGCGCCTGTCGGCGGTCCGCCCGTCGGTGTCGATGGTGCGGTGCAGGTCGGTGCGGCCCGACGGCGCGAGGTAGCCCTCGTCGGGTTCCTGCCAGGGCCGGCCCTCGACGGGCGCGTCCTCGCGGGCCAGGCCCGTCTCCGGTTCGACGAGTGCGTTCACGTGCGGCAGCAGCCGCGGGTCGAGCCACGGTTCGCCGCGCTTGATGAACTCCGGGTAGACCGGGAGCCGTTCACGCAGCACGAAGCCGGACGCGGCGGTGCGCTCCGCCAGGTCGTCGATCTGCGGCCAGGGACGCTCGGGGTTGACGTGGTCGCGGGTGAGCGGAGAGACCCCTCCCCAGTCGTCGATACCGGCGTCGATGAGCATCGCGTACTCCCCGTCGACGAGGTTCGGCGGCGCCTGGATCCGCGCCGAGGGCCCCATGATGTGCCGTGCGACGGCGATCGTCGCGGCCAGTTCCTCGAGTTCGGCGTCGGGCATTCCGCGCATGGCCGTGTCCGGCTTGGCGCGGAAGTTCTGCATGATGAGTTCCTGGATGCCGTGGTACGCGCGCTGGATGCGGCGCAGTGAGAACAGGGACTCGGCGCGCTCCTCGTAGGTCTCACCGATGCCGATCAACAGCCCTGTGGTGAAGGGGACGTTGGAGCGCCCGGCGTCCTCCAGGACGCGAAGCCGCACCGCCGGCTCCTTGTCCGGGGAGCCGTGGTGCGGGCCGCCGGGCTCGCTCCACAGCCGCTCGGCGGTGGTCTCCAGCATCATGCCCATGGACGGCGAGACGGGCTTGAGCCGCTGGAAGTCGGACCACGAGAGCACCCCGGGGTTGAGGTGCGGCAGCAGGCCGGTCTCCTCCAGGACGCGGATGGCCATGGCCCGTACGTACGAAAGCGTGTCGTCGTAGCCGTGCGCCTCCAGCCACTCACGTGCTTCCGGCCAGCGGTCCTCGGGCTTGTCGCCGAGCGTGAAGAGGGCTTCCTTGCAGCCCGTTTCGGCGCCTCGGCGGGCGATCTCGAGTACCTCGTCCGGCGAGAGGAACATGCCGTGACCGTCGCGGCGCAGCTTGCCCGGGACGGTGACGAACGTGCAGTAGTGGCACTTGTCCCGGCAGAGCCGGGTGAGCGGTATGAAGACTCCGCGCGAGTAGGTGATCACCCCGGGACGGCCGGCGGCTTCCAGTCCGGCGTCCCGTACGCGGGCCGCGGAGCGGGCGAGTTCGGTGAGGTCGTCTCCGCGTGCCTGGAGCAGGACGGCGGCTTCGGCGGCGTCGAGGGTCACGCCGTCGCGGGCGCGCCGGAGAGCTCGCCGCATGGCGTTGGCGGTGGGGGCTGCCTGCGCGTTCGAAGTCATGAACCGAGCATACGAGCGGCCCCGTCGGGTCTCCGGAAGCGGACGCTGCGGCCAATGTCACATCGTCTACGGTGCTGCGTGACACACGGCCGCTCGCCAGGGCGGCCGTTTCGCCAACTACGGGGGAATTTATGCGAGTTCGCTTTGTCACGACCACCGCCGCGCTGGTCCTCGCCGTACTGGGCGGGGGCCCGGTCACGGCGCACGCGGCACACAGCGGGCCGGCCGGCGGGACTCCGGACCGGATCTCGGCGGCGGCCTCCGGCGGGACGTCGGCGGGGGCTCCCGACGGGGCCGGCGGCGACGAGGCCGAAACGCGGGCGGCGCCCGGCCGGATATCCGGCGGAAGCAGCAGGGGCGGCACGACCAGCGGCTCCTCCGGTTCGAGGACGAGCAGCACCACGGGCGGCAGCAGGACCAGCAGCGGTACGAGCAGCACGGGCGGAAGCCTCGGCAGCACCGGTGGGAGCAGCAGTACGAGCAGCTCCGGCGGCACGGGCGGCACCGTCAGCACCAGCGGCGGCGTCAGCAAGACCAGTTCGGGCGGCTCCTCGAAGGGCACGTCGAGCCTCGGCGGGGCGACGACCACCACGACCAGCTCCGGCGGTCACGGCAACCCCGGGTCGGAACGCAAGAAGAAGAGCAGCAGCCGCTGGTGGCTGTGGCTGCTGGTGCCGCTGCTCATCGTCGTGGTCGGGGTGGTCGCACTCGTCCTCGTGATCGCGGCCCGGCGCCGCTCCTGACGGTCGCGACCGGGCCGTGTCCGCCCGTCGCCGCGGGTGCATCCGGAGTTTTCCACAGGGGTTCCCCCGCCCGTCTCCCGCGCGTACAACAGTGACTCGTGGGCGTCACAGGGGACCACGCCCGCGTGCAAGTGGGGGGCACACATGCCATGCGTGGAGAGACGCGACATGCTCTTCGGCAGCGACAGGACGGGCGGGAACGCCGGAGGCAGCGGCGGGAGGGGCACGAGCGCCGGATCGCCGGAGGCGCCGACCCTGATCCGGCAGCCGCAACGATCGGTGCCGCGGCACAGGGCCCTCACCGGCGTCCGGTCACTGTCGCGTTCCCGAAGACGAACGGATCGCTCGCCGACTCGGTCACGAAGTCGGCGAAGGGGCCCGGTTCGAAGGGAGCCACGGTCTCGAGCGTCTGAAGGGCTTCGTCGGGCAGGAGAAGGTCGAGCGCGGCGATGCTTTCCGCAACGCGGTCGGCACTGCGGAAGCCGATCAGCGGGTGCACGTGGGACGAACGGCTGCGGGCCCAGGCGATGGCGACCTGAGCCGGACTCGCGCCGACTTCGCCCGCGACCTCGCGCAGAGCGGCGGCCACCCGCTCCTGCCGGGGCGACAGGGTGCCGACGCGGTCGGACCCGGTCAGGGCACCGTGCTCGAGCACGCCCCAGGCGGCCACCGCCAGGCCGAGTTCCTCGGCCATGGGAAGGAGGTCACGTTCGATGTCGCGGTTGACCAGGCTGTAGGGCACCTGGATTCCACCGAACGCCGTCCAGCCACGCCACTCGGCGAGCACGTCGGCGCGGCCGACGACCCACGCGGGTGTGTCGGAGACGCCGAGGTAGCGGATCTTGCCCGCGCGGACGAGGTCGTCGAGCGCGCGCAGGGTTTCCTCGACGGGTGTGTGCCGATCCCAGGTGTGCACCCACATGATGTCGACGTAGTCCGTGCGCAGCCGTCGCAGGCTGCGTTCGAGCGACGTGACGAGGTTCTTGCGGTGGCTGCCCGAGGCGTTGGGATCGTCGGGGTCGCGGCTGAGCGTGAACTTGGTGGCCAGCACGAAGCGGTCGCGGTCCCTGAGCACCTCGCCGAGCAGGCTCTCGCTATCCCCGTATGCCGATGCGGTGTCGATCACGTTGCCGCCCGCGTCGGCGTAGGCGTCCACGATGCGGCGGGCCTCCCCTGCGTGGCGCAGAGTCATGGCGCCGAGAAACAGCTCCGCTACGCGCAGACCCGTCCGTCCGAAAAGCCGGTATCTCATGCCACGTCCCGCGCGCGCAGATCGAAGGACGAGCAGTCGATGCCCCACGAGATGACCCGGCGTGGTCGCAGCAGCATCCAGGCGGGATCGAACGGAAACGAGGCACGCAAACGCCGGCCCAACGCGGCACCGCCCTCTTCGTGCACCTCGACGCGGCCGCGGATCTCCACCCCGCGGGGCGCCCAGCCGTCGGTGGTGACGACGTCGTCGACCACCAGTGCGACATCCGGACGCGCGGCGGCGTTGCGGAACTTCGCACTGTGCCGCATGCCGGTGCCTTCGGCACCGCCGATCACGATCCCGTCGGTCTCGGGGTCGTAGAAGAACCCGAGGGGCCGGACCTGCGGGCGGGAACGCACATCGACGCTCGCGAACCGCCCCAGCTGCTGCGCAGCCAGATACTCCAACTCGTTGTCACTGAAAACGCTCATGTGCTCACGTTGCATGAGCGTCACGCCTCGAGGGAGACCCTGCTGGGGTCCCCCTGGGACGACGCCTGAGCGGCCACTGAAAGGCACCCTGAGACGATCAGCGAGAGGCTGTGAGAGGGCCGGTGAGACGGCCCGTGATCCCCCTCGGCCGTCACGGGCCTGAGCAGCCTGGTGCCACGCGCCAGGCGCAGGTCGCCCTCGTACCGGGGCCGGTCGCACTCGGGCGGCCCGGCGGTGCGGCGGTGCGGCGGAGCGCCAGGCGGCCACGCGCATCCGCGCAGCAGGCCGCCGGCGGGCCAGGGTTGCCGGACGTCCTCCTACACTCGGGACCGTGACCGATACAGCCCCGGCCGACCACGTGATCGGGCTTGCCCGGAACAACGCACTGGGCGCCTTCCTGCGGGCACGGCGCGAAGCGGTCCAGCCCTCAACCGTCGGCCTGCCCGCCGACCGCGGCCGCCGAACGCCCGGCCTGCGCAGGGGTGAGCTCGCCATGCTGGCGGGTGTCAGCGTCGAATACCTCACGCGGCTCGAACGCGGCGCCGACCGCCGACCCTCTCCACAGGTGCTCGGCGCCCTCGCCGGGGCGCTGCAACTCACCGACGACGAGCGCGTACACCTGCTGCGGCTCGCGAAAGCCCTCGACGGCGACGGCACCGCCTGCTCGACGAGCACGCCACCGCCGCCAAGACCGGCTCTCGTCACGCTCATGGATCAGCTCGCCCGCACACCGGCGGTGATCCTGGACCGTGCGGGCGGGATTCTCGCCCGCACTCCGCGCTTCCCCGACCTCTGCCCGTCCGACGTCCGCAATGTGCCTCGATTCGTGTTCACCGACCCACGTGCGCGCGACACGTTCCCCGACTGGGACTCCGTCGCCGACGAATGGGCGGTCCGGCTGCGCGCTGCCACCGAGCTCGGCGACCCGCAGGCCCGCCTGCTCGCCACCGAATTCGCCCTGCGGGCCAGAGGCGACTTCGTTCCCCGTTACGAGCGTGCGACGCGTGTGCCTGCCTGGACCGGGGCGGAGCGCTGGACCCAGCCCGACGGCGTCACGCGGACCTGGGCCTACGAAGCACTCGGCCTCCCGGAGACCGACGAGCACCGCCTGCTCGTCTACCTGCCTGCCTGAACGGCTCCTGCACGCCTGCTCGTCCGCCTGGCCGAACGGCTCCTGCACGCCTGCTCGTCTGCCTGGCTGAACGGCGACCGCTCGGCACCCACGTCGCGAAGCCTGCGAGAAGCCGTGGTCGGCGCGCCCGGCCAGGAGGTGAACAGCGACTGCTGAACGTTCGCGCCCGGTCTCCCGAGCGCCGCTCCCGACCACCGTCGCAGGCCGGGTCGGTCACGTCCGGCGCGTGCCCGCGGCGGAGTTTTCCACAGGGGTTTCCCCGCCCGTCTCCCGCGCGTACAACAGTGACTCGTGGCGTCACACAGGCGCCGCGGGACTACGGGTGCGGGGCGTGCGGCAGCGATCCGCGCGCCAGGGGGAGGCACATATGTCAGGCGTGGAAAGACGTGACGTGCTGCGGCTGTCGGCGGTGGCGGGAGCCACGGGCGTCCTCACTCTCGGCGGAGTGAGCTTCGCCGCCGCCGACGACGGCTCCGAGCGGTCCAGGACCTTGAAGGGCCACCTGCCCACGGGCGCACCCGATTTCGTGTACCTGCCGGTCGAGGTCCCCTCAGGCGTCCGCGAGATCGAGGTGGCCTACACCTACGACAAGCCGTCCGTGCCCGAGGGCACGAAGGGCAACGCCCTGGACATCGGCATCTTCGACGAGCGCGGCACGGCGCTCGGCGGCCGGGGGTTCCGCGGCTGGTCGGGCGGTGCACGCGACCGGTTCTCGATCAGCGCCGAGAAGGCGACACCGGGCTATCTGGCCGGCCCGGTGCGCGAAGGCACGTGGCATGTCGTCCTCGGCCCGTACACCGTCGCCCCGCAGGGGCTGGACTACGAGGTGACCGTCACCCTCCGGTACGGGAGCCCGGGCACCACGCCGCGGCCGGTCCACCCGCCGGAGCGCGCACGGGGCCGCGGCCGCGCCTGGTACCGGGGCGACTGCCATCTCCACACGGTGCACTCGGACGGCAAGCGCACCCCGCAGGAGGCCGCCGGGGCCGCACGTCAGGCGGGGCTCGACTTCATCGCCACCACCGAGCACAACACCACGTCGGGGCACGGCGCCTGGGCGGGGCTGTGGGGCGAGGACTTCCTGATTCTGTGCGGCGAGGAGGTCACCACGCGCAACGGCCATGTCCTGGCCCTCGGCACGGACCCGGGCACGTTCGTCGACTGGCGCTACCGGGCGAGGGACGGTCACTTCTCCCGGTTCGCCCGCCGCATCCGCCGCGCCGGCGGCCTGGTCGTCCCGGCCCATCCCGACTGCCCCTTCGTTGGCTGCCAGTGGAAGTTCGGCTACGAGGACGCGGACGCCGTGGAGGTGTGGAACGGACCGTGGACGGCCGACGACGAACTCGCGGTCGCCGCCTGGGACAACATGCTGATGGCTCCGCCGCCCGGCCGGGGGCCGCTCCCCGCCATCGGCAACAGTGACGCGCATGCCGAGCCGCAGAAGGTGGGGCTGCCGCAGACGGTCGTCCTCGCGGAGGATCTCTCCCGGCAGGCCCTGCTGGAGGGCATGCGCAAGGGCCGCAGCTACATCGCGGAGTCCTCGGACGTCTCCGTGAAGTTCTCCGCCTCCGGCCCGCACGGCGAACACGCAGGCATGGGCGAGCGGTTGAGGGTGGAGCGCGACGCGGAGGTGACCGTGCGGCTGGACGTCTCGGGCGCTCCCGAGGGCGCGACGGCGAGGTTCCTCACCGACCAGGGCGAGATGTTCGCGGGGCCGGTGGCCGCGGGACCTCTGGAGTGGCGCACGACGGCCTCGCTGGCCGCGTACGTTCGCGCCGAGATACGTCGCCGTCCGCCCGTCGGTTCGCCCGCCGGACTGCCCGGCGCCATGGCCGCGATGACCAACCCGGTACGGCTCGGACGCGACGACGCCTGAGGCACGGACGCGAGGCGACAGCCGAAGCAGGAGCCGGCCGGCGCGACGTCTCCACGTACCGCGCCGGCCCGGCGCGCTGCCGCCCGACGGCTGTTACAGGGCCGGCGCCCGGCGTCGCAGGACCCCGGTCCCGAAAGCCGGTCCCGGAGGCCGGTCTCGGGGCCGGTCTCGGGGCCGCCGCGAGGGTCGTCACAAGCAGAACCTGCTCACTCACGAACGGGGACCGCGGCACGCCGTGCCCGAACGCCCCCGTCAGGAGGCGGAATGCGCTCAGCCGATGTGTACGGATGTTCCCGTTACGGGTGTGCACGCGATTGGTCTGCGGCAGCATGTGGGGACCGCCGGGCGAGTACCGATGGGCCGGTTCCCATGGGCACGGTTCGCTCCCCCGCGCTCGTCCGAACCACCGATCACAGAAATCCAGTTGACCAAGGACGCCGATGACCGACACTCCGGTGGTGCTGATCGTATTCCTCGCACTGGGTACGGTCGCCGTCGTTCTGGCTCTCCTCCTCGTCCGCTCGCGGCAGGAGCTGAGCAGATCGCAGCTGCAGGTCGAGGCGGCGGGGGCGCAACTCGAGCGCGCGTCACGGCACGCGGCCGATCTCGGGGCGAGACTCAGGGCCGCCGAGGCGGAACTCAGACATCTCGTCGAATCCCGCATCCCCGACCTGGCCACCTCCCTCGCCCACTCCCACGTCCCGGTCCCCGGCCCGCTCGGGACCGCGACGCTCAGCCCGGAACTGGACCGTTCCATCGACGCCGTGCTGGTCCAGGTCCGCGAAGAGGTCGCCAAGGAACGCATCCGCGTCGACGCCGCCGCCCAGGCGGCCATGCGGGGCGCCACCACGACCATCCAGGCGCTGCTCTACCAGCTCCAGACCCTCCTCCAGCGGATGCAGGAGAAGTACGAGGACCCGCTCGTCGCCGAAGACCTGCTCGCCGCCGACTTCCTCAACGAACAGGCGCTGCGCCGCATCCAGTCGACCGCCGTGGTGTGCGGGGCCTGGCCGGGCCTGACGCGGGAGAACTCGCACCTCGCGGACATCGTCGTCGGTGCCTCGTCCCGGCTCAGCGGGTACGAGCGCGTGCAGGTCACCAACCTGCTGCGCGACCCCGTCGGCGTGATCGCCCGCGCGGTCGAGCCGGTCGCCGTGACCCTCACGGAGCTGATGGCGAACGCCCTCCACCACTCCCATCCCGAACTGCCCGTCACCGTCACGCTCCAGCAGGGCAACCGCGGAGCGTCCGTGATCATCGACGACGCGGGAGTCGGCATGCACACCGAGGAACTCGCCCGCGCCAAACGGCTGATGTCGGGCGATGAGGCGCTTCTCGTCACCGAGCTCGGCGACCCTCCGCGCAACGGCTTCGCCGCCGTCGGGCGGCTGGTCCGTCAGTACGGGTTCAGCGCCCACGTGGAGGCGTCGCCGTACGGAGGCGTGCGTGCCATCGTGCACATCCCCGGCGACCCCCTGCTCACCCTGCTCGACGAGGCAGAGCACCCGATGTCGGTGATGGCCCCCTCGCAGCCGCACAGCCTGCCCGTGCTGCCGGGGCGGCCCGCAACGGACGCCCGTACCCCCTCGACGACGGCACCGACGGCGGCACCGGCAACGGCCACGACGACGGGGGCAGAACTGCCGCGCCGACGCAGGCGGCGCCCCGCCTACGCCGAGGAGGAGAGGAACGCCGCGTACGGCGGCGGGACGGACGGCGGCGGCACGGAAGCAGCAGATGCAGGGGCAACAGGAGGTACAGGAGCAAGCGTCAAGAGCGCAGGCGGGACGGGAGCGGAAGAGTCCGGCGTGAGTGAGCTGTCGCCGGGTTCGCGGACGGGCACGGGCCCCGCTCCGCCCTCGACACCCGAAGAGAGCGCCGAGCGCTGGTCCGCTTTCCAGAAGGGCACCGCGTCGGGACGGGCAGCCGCAGGTACCTATGCGCCCGGCACAGCGGACACAGCGGACGCCTCGGACAGATCGGCCACGGCAGGCACCGCAGCCACCAAAGCCACCGCAGGCAACACAGACAGCTCGGCCGACACGAACGAGACCGACGGAGCCGGCGACGCCGGCGACCCGGGCTCCGGTGCATCCGAAGGGGACCAGCCGACATGACCACTCCCGCGCACCGTTCCGTCCGCGAGGACACCTCCTGGGTGCTCGCTCCGCTCCTCGAACTGCCCCATGTGATCCACGCGGCCGTGATCTCGGGCGACGGCCTCGTCGAGGGCCGCTCACCCGAACTGGGGCGTGACTCCGCCGAGGGCGCCGCGGCGATGATCTCCGCGCTGCAGGGCGCCGCCCGCACCACGACCGCGGCCTTCGCCGGCCGGTACGACGTCAAGCTGCGGCAGACCGTGATCGAGTCCGATCTCGGCTGGGTCTTCGCGATACCCGCCGGGGAGAACACCTGTCTTGCCGTCTTCGCCGGGCCGGAGGTCAACATGGGGGTCGTCACGCACCAGATGCAGGTCCAGGTGGCCACCCTCGGCTCCAAGGCCATGAGCCGTCCGACACGGAGCGACAGCCCGGCATGAATCCGCCGCCGCGTGACCACCGACGGCTCGTGCCCGCGTATCTGGCCACGACCGGACGCGCGCGGCCCAGCCGCAACACGCTCGACCGGCTCACGGTGCTGCACGCCCCGGGCGACCCGCTGGGCAGCGGGCTGCGCCCCGAGCAGCGGCGTCTGCTGGAGCTGCTTCAGCCCGGTCCGCTGTCCCTGGCCGAAACGGCGGCGCATCTGCGGCTGCCGGTCAGCGTCGTGAAGGTCATGGTGGCCGACCTCGTCGATGCGGGCCGGCTGGCGGCCCGCGCCCCCGTACCCGAAGCCGAACTGCCCGAGCGGCAGATTCTGGAGAAGGTTCTGGATGGACTCCGCACTCTCAAGTCCTCGCGATGACAACCCCGGTGACGGCAAGGGTGACGACCCCGGCGGCGGTCCCGGCCACGACCCCGCGGACGAAGGTGAGGTACGTCCGGCCGGCGGCCGCAACGACGACGGCCGCAACGGGGAGGCGGGGCGCAACGGAGCGGTTCCGCCGCCGGAGAGGGGCATCTACCTCGACGCCGAACGGCCCCAGACCCTGGTGAAACTGCTGGTGGCCGGCCCGTTCGGGGTCGGCAAGACCACGTTCATACGTTCCCTGTCCGAGACGGAGACGCTGCACACCGAGGAGGTGCTGACCAGCGGCAGTGCGCTGGTCGACGATCTCTCCGGTATCCGCGAGAAGTCCACGACGACCGTCGCGATCGACTTCGGCCGTCTGACGCTGCCCGGCGACCTCGTTCTCTACATGTTCGGCACTCCCGGGCAGCGTCGCTTCTCGCCGCTGTGGCAGGACATCTCGCGCGGAGCGCTGGGAGCACTCGTGCTGGCCGACACCCGCCGGCTGTCCGACTCCTTCGAGGTCATGGACATGATCGAGGATGCGGGACTGCGGTACGCGGTCGCGGTCAACGCCTTCCCCGACTCGCCCTCGCACCATCCCTCCACGCTCCGCGACCACCTCGACCTGCTGCCCGACACCCCGCTCGTGCTGTGCGACGCGCGCGACCGCGACCAGGCCACGGACGCGCTCATCGGACTCGTGGGCCACGTGCTCGCCTACACACCCCAGGAGACCGCGTGACCTCCGCCCGCGAACCGGATGCCCCGGAACCACCGGCACGAGAGACGACCGAACCCGGCACCTCCCGACAACCCGAGCCGGGCACCACCGGAACGGGCACCACCGGAACGGGCACCACCGGAACGGGCACCACCGAGCCGGGGCCCACCGACCGTGCCGCAGCCGAACAAACCGAACCCGGCCCCGGCTCCCGCCCCCGCCCCGGCCCCGGCTCCGGCTCCGGCCCCGGCACATCCGTCCGGGCCGAGCCGCCGGACAGCGAGCCGGACAACGAGCCGGACAACGACGTCGTACGGCTGTACGGGCCGGAGTTCGCCGCCGATCCGCAGGCGGTGTACGACCGGCTGCGTCGGTTCGGCCCGCTCGCGCCCGTCGAGATCTCGCCCGGGGTGCCTGCGCTGCTGGTCACCGGCTACCGGGCGGCGCTCGATCTGCTGCACGATCCCGTGACCTGGTCGAAGGACTCGCGGCTGTGGCAGCAGGCGCTGCCGGAGGATTCGCCGATCCTCCCCATGCTCGGCTGGCGCCCGAACGTCATGTTCAACGACGGGGACGAGCACGCCCGTTACCGGCAGGTGATCACCGACGGTTTCGACCGGATCCCGCCGCACGACCTGCGGACCATGGTGGTGAGCATCGCCGACTCGCTCATCGCCGGCTTCGGCGCGGAGGGCCGTGCCGACCTGATGGGCCAGTTCGCCCGGGTGCTGCCGCTGAAACTCTTCAACCGGCTCTTCGGGCTGCCGGATTCCTACAGCGGCCGGCTCATCTCCTCGCTCGCGGGAATGATGGAGGGCGATCCGGAGGAGGCCGCGGCGGCGAACGCCGAGTTCCAGGGCTACATCGGTGAGCTGATCGCCGCCAAGAAGAATGCCCGGGGCCGAGACCTGACGTCGTGGTTCCTGGATCATCCCGCGGAACTCGACGACGAGGAGGTCACCCACCAGATCGTCCTCACGATGGGCGCGGGCCACGAGCCCACGACCAATCTGATCGGCAACGCCCTGTCCAGGATGCTCACCGACGAGCGCTACTACAGCACGCTCTCCGGCGGCGCCCTGACCCCGCGCGACGCGATCCAGGACGTACTGCTGAACGAGCCCCCGATCTCCAACTACTCGTCACACTTCCCGAGACGGGACGTGTACTTCCACGGCACTTGGGTCCGTAGCGGCCAGCTCGTCATGGTTTCCTACGCGGCCGCAGGCGCCGCACACGGCCGCACCGCCGCCGCAACCGGCAGCAGCGGCAGCGGAGTGAGCGGTTCCGGCGGCGGGGCCCACCTGGCCTGGTCGGCAGGCCCGCACTCCTGCCCCGTTCCCCGCCACGCACTGCTCATCGCGACCACCGCCATCGAACGGCTCACGGCCTGGCTCTCCGACATCGAGCTGACCGTCCCGCACGACGAACTCGCCTACCGGCCGGGGCCGTTCCACCGCGCGCTCGTACGACTGCCCGCCCGATTCACTCCGATCAGCCCCGACCAGGCAGGAGCCACTCCATGGGACAGCAGGGACAGCAGGGACCGCAGGCACACGACGGGGAGCGTGGGCCCGGGCAGCAGCGGGGAGAGTCGACCACCCACGGCCCCGGAAGCTCCCCGGCCCGCGTCTCCGGCCCAGGTCCCGCAGACCAAGTTCCCGTGGACGCAGGACCGGCAGACGCAGGACCCGTAGATACCGGCCACGCCGGTCCGGTCCCCATCGACCCGGCCGGACGTGACATCCACGGGGAGGCCGACAGGCTCCGCGCATCCGGCCCCGCCGTCCTCGTGGAGCTCCCCGCGGGGATCCCCGCCTGGTCCGTCAGCAGCTTCGACCTGCTCAAGCGGCTGCTGACCGACGACCGTGTCTCCAAGGACCCCCGTCAGCACTGGCCCGCGTGGCAACGCGGCGAGTTCCACGACTCCTGGATACGTTCCTGGGTCGGTGTGACCAACATGTTCAGCTCTTACGGGGCCGAACACCGCCGCCTCCGCAAGCTCGTCGCCCCGGCCTTCACGGGCCGCCGCACGGAGGCGATGCTCCCCCGAGTCGAGCGGATCACCGGCGAACTGCTCGACGCGATGGCCGCGTTACCGGAGGGCGAGCCGGTCGACCTGCGTGCCGCATACGCACATCCGCTGCCGATGGGTGTGATCTGCGAACTCTTCGGGATACCCGAGGAACAGCGCCCAGGTGTGGCCCGCCTCGTCGAGCAGATCATGGACACCTCCGCATCGCCCGAGGAGGCGGCGCGCACGGCGCAGGAGGTGCAGAGCACCTTCGGTGCGCTCGTGGCGCTCAAGCGGGAGCAGCCCGGGGAGGACCTGACCAGCGTGCTGGTCTCCGCCCGCGACGACGAGACCGGCTCGAAGCTCTCCGAGGTGGAACTGCTCGACACTCTCCTGCTCGTCGTAGGCGCCGGACACGAGACCACGGTCAACCTCATCGGCAACGCGGTGCACGCCCTGCTCACCCACCCCGCGCAGCTCGAACTCGTCCTGAACGACGAGGTGTCGTGGAACGACGTCATCGAGGAGACGCTGCGCTGGGCGCCCAGCATCGCGTCGCTGCCGCTGCGTTACGCGGTCGAGGACATCGAGCTGCCAGGGGGCGCGACGATCCGTCAGGGCGATGCCATTCTCGCCACCTACGCTGCCGCCGGCCGTGACCCCGGCAGACATGGCGCCACGGCAGGGGAGTTCGACGTCCGGCGCCCCGATGTGGAGCACCTGTCGTTCGGGCACGGCGTGCACTTCTGTCTGGGCGCTCCCCTCGCGCGCATGGAAGCCCGCACCGCGCTTCCCGCGCTCTTCGAACGATTCCCGGCACTGCGCCTGGCGGTGCCGCCGCAGGAGCTGGAACAGGTGGAATCCTTCATCGCTCACGGCTACCGCACGCTGCCGGTCCTGCTTCACGGGCCGCGCTGACATCGGCTTCGGCGGCGCCGGTCCGGACGGTGCCGGCACCGTCCGGACCGGCGCCGCCGGACACGGTCGCGTCCCGCCCGGTACCACACCAATCGCCCCTGTTCCGTGGGAAGTTCGAAGGACCCGTGGAGGACCTGGGGCCCTGATGACGTATAGCTGACAAGCAAGGCAGACTGACCTCTGCGGAGTGGGACAAAGGAGCGCAGGGGGCCAAATCATGGGCGCCGAGGGGAAGATCGGCCGCGTGGACGAGCGGCAGGAGCACCGGTTGTGCTTCACCGTGCTCGGACCGGTCCGTGCCCACCGCGGTGACCACGAAATCCCCATGGGCTCACCGCAGCAGCGGGCCCTGCTGGCCGCCCTCCTGCTGCGGGGCGGTCACACCGCGACGGCGGAGGAGCTGATCGACGCCATCTGGGGCGAGGAGCCCCCCGACCAGGCGAAGGCCGCGCTGCGCACGTACGCGTCGCGCATCCGCAAGGCGCTCGGCGGCGACGCGGAGCTGATGGTCAGCGAGTCCGGGGGGTACGCGATCCGCCCGGGGCGTGCCCCCTCGGAGGTCGTCCTCGACGTCGACGCGGCCCACGCGCACGCCGCGGAAGCGGAGAAGGCGGCAGGGAGCGGCGACCGTCACGGCGCGCGGCAGAGTTACGCCGCAGCGCTCGCCCAGTGGAGCGGGGAGGCGCTGGCGCACGTGCCGGGGCCCTTCGCGGAGCGGCAGCGCAGCCGTCTCACGGAGTGGCACCTCTCCCTTCAGGAACACAGCATCGACCTGGGTCTCCAACTGGGCTGTCACACCGAGGCGGTCAGTGAACTGACGGCACTGACGGCAGCGCACCCCTTGCGCGAGCGGCTGCGGGAGCTGCTGATGCTGGCGCTCTACCGCAGCGGCAGGCAGGCCGAGGCGCTGGCTGTCTTCGCCGACACACGACGCATGCTCGCGGACGAACTGGGCGTGGACCCCTGCGCCGAGCTCATCGATCTCCACCAGCGGATCCTGGAGGGCGACGAGGGCCTCGTCCTCACTCCGGACGAGCCCGCGGGCCCGGCCACGCCGAAACCGGCCCAGCCCGCTCAACTGCCCGCCACGGTTCCGGACTTCACCGGCCGCGAGGCGTTCGTCGCGGAGCTCAAGGAGCAACTCGCCCAGGCGGAGGGCACGGTGATGGCGGTCTCGGCCGTCGCAGGGATCGGCGGCGTCGGCAAGACGACTCTCGCCGTTCACGTCGCGCACGCCGCTGCGGAGTACTTCCCGGACGGCCAGCTCTACGTCGACCTCCAGGGATCGGGCCCCTCGGCGAGCGAACCCGAGGCGGTTCTGGGGGCGTTCCTGCGGGCGCTCGGTGTGCAGGACAAGCAGATTCCGGAGGGCGTCGACGAGCGGGCCGGGCTGTTCCGGTCGCTTCTCTCGGGCCGCCGGGTGCTGACGTTCCTGGACAACGCGCGCGACGCGGCGCAGGTCCGTCCGCTGCTGGCCGGGGCGGCGGGCTGCGCGGCACTGGTCACCAGCCGTGTGCGCATGGTCGATCTGGCCGGCGCGCACCTCATCGACCTCGACGTGATGAGCCCCGACGAGGCGCTGATGCTCTTCACCCGCATCGTCGGCAAGGAGCGTGTCACCGCGGAGCGCCAGGCGTCGATGGCGGTGGTCGGTGCCTGCGGATTCCTGCCGCTGGCCATCCGTATCGCCGCGTCCAGGCTCGCCTCGCGCCGCACCTGGACGGTCGCCACGCTCGCCGAGAAGCTCGGCGACGAGCGCCGGCGCCTCGACGAACTCCGCATCGGCGACCAGGCGGTCAAGGCCACCTTCGAACTGGGCTACGGGCAGCTCGACGCCGAACAGGCCCGCGGCTTCCGCCTGCTGGGTCTCGCCGACGGTCCAGACATCTCCCTCCGGGCCGCCGCGGCGCTGTTGGACCGCACCGTCGCAACGACGGAGTCCCTGCTGGAGTCGCTGGTCGACGCGTCCCTGCTGGAATCGGCGGCGCCGGGCCGTTACCGGTTCCACGATCTGGTGCGGCTGTTCGCCCGTGCCTGCGCCGAGCGCGACGAACAGCCCCCGGCCCTGAGGGACGAGGCCTTCGCCCGGCTGCTGGACTTCTACCTCGCCACCGCCTCCAAGGTCTTCGCCCTGGAACGGCCGGGTGAGCGGGCGCTGGACCATCTCATACGGCCGGACTGCGAGGGCATGTACTTCGCGGACCGGGACGACGCACTCGGCTGGCTCTTCTCGGAGGCCGACTGCGTGCTCTCCTGCGTGCAGCAGGCGGCGGACCGCGGCATGCTGCGCCACGCCGCCGATCTGCTGATCGCCGTCAAGGACTGTGCCGATTCCGGCGTGCACTCCCTTCGGTACGAACGTGCCGCTTCAGCGGTGCGCGACGCCGCCCGGGCTGCGGACGACGTGCTGGCCGAGGCCCGTGTCCAGGCGATGCTGACGCATGCGCACATCGTGGCCGGCCGTTTCGACCAGGCCGACGAGGGAGCTCAGCGCGCGACACGTCTCGCCGAGACGGCCGGTGACACGCTGACGAGCTGCTGGTCCCTGAACCACCGCGGCATCATCGCCAACTGCCAGAGCCGGTACGCGGACGGAGAGGCGTTCCTGCTGCAGGCGATCGACGCCTTCCGTGCCGACGACAACCGCCCCAGTGAGGCGAGTGCCCTGAGCAATCTCTCGCACATCAACCTGGCGCTGGGGCGGACCGACCGCGCAGTGGAACTGGCGTGGCAGGGGCTGGAGATCTACGAGAGCCTCGACCACAGGATGCGCATGGCCAACGGCAGGTACGCCCTCGGGCGGGCGCTCACACGTGCCGACCGCATTCCGGAGGGCCTCGAGCAGCTGACCATGGCGGTTGCGCTCTTCCGTGAGACTCGGCAGCCGCTGTGGGAAGGGGTCTCCCACTTCCGCATGGCGGAGGCCCACTTGGCGGCCGGCCGGCCCGGACAGGCAGCCGCACACGCGGAACAGGCCCTCGCCCTGCGGGGGATCGGCGGCGAGTGGATGCGCGGCAGGATGCTGACGGTGCTGGGCCGTGCGCTGGTGGCGCTGGGTCAGCACGACCGGGGGCGGGTGTGCTGGAAGGACGCCCTGGCCGTCTTCGAGGACATGGGAGCCTCCGACGCGGAAGAGGTGCGCGGGCTGCTGACCCCCGCCCCGGCTGCATAAACCTCCTGCGCCGGCTCGCTTATCGGACGTTCATCGATCGTTTATCGCGGCCCGTCATGGTTGTTCCATCGATCCGTCGCGTCGGGGGGCAGGCGGATCTGGGGGGAGGCCGCGATCCGGCTATGGTGAGCGGCCCAAAGCCCGCCCGGCGGCCCACGGGGGAGCCGCTGGGCGGGCACGTCAGCACAATCGGCCACCAAGGCACAGGAGTTCGGCCATGAGCGAGACAACGCAGGCCACAGTTGAGGACTTCGAGGAAGAGATCCAGACCGCCGACACGGACGCCGGCACCTCCACCGAGCCTGAGAAGGACGGCGGAGTGAAGGTGATGGACGACCACACGCCCATCGGCCCGGAGGGCAGGCTCTCCGGCGGCATCGAGACGATGGACGACCACACTCCCATCGGCGCCGAGTCGGTGGTGGAGGAAGGCGCGGGCAAGTAGTCCCGCTCCACCGGGGGGGGGATGCCGGGCCGGCGTCAGCGGCGCGGAGGGGGCGCCGCTGCCGTCGGCCCGCTGCTTGAGCGACGGCCCAGGGGGAATCCTGAAGTTGCCCGCTTTTCGCTGTCAGATCGATTCGCCGAAATCCGAGGGAGAGAAATGCCCAAAGTTCTGAGAACGCTGATCATTTGCTCGTTACTCATGGCCGGAGCAGTCTCTCCAGCGGTGGCCGCGGGAACTTCGCCGTCCGACGTGACGAGCGCCCAGAGCGTCCACATCAACGACAACAGGGATGAACACACGCCCTGACTGCCTCAGCTTCACCGGAAGGGGCGGGCCGCCGACGCGGCCCGCCCCTTCCATGTTGTTCTCGTCCCGCATCAGGCACCGGCCCGCCCTGCCCGCCCGGCCTGTCGACCGGTCGGCCCACCGCGCTCGGACCGTCAACTCACCGATTCGACAAGGCATTCGGAGACGTCGCCGATGCGCTTCGGGTGCGCCATCCGTACGTCCACGGGCTGGGTGTCCCTGCTGCCGACCCTCACGCGCGCCTCCCCATAGTCGACGCCGAGACCGGAGGTGTCGACGAACTTGACCTTCACCCGGTAGGTCTTGGTGTAGCTCTTCGGGTTGCGGACCTGCACCACGGCCTTCGCTTCGCTGCCGCTCCGTGCCGCGCACTGCGTCACGGTCCCCGAGGCGGGTGACCTGTCGGCGGCGCTTCCGCTGCCCGAACTCGTCGTCCCCGTCGTCCCCGTCGTGCTGTTGTAGCGCCGCGAACCGCTGTAGGAGCCGCCGCCCGATCCGTACCTGTCCTTGCTCACGCTGTCGTGACCGCTCCCGCTGCCGTTGTGGCTGCTGGAGCTCGAACTGCTGCAACCGCCCGACTTGCCTCCGCTGCGGGAACCGCCTCCCTTGCGGCCGGGACTGAAACCGCTCAACGCGACGAGTACGACTGCCACGGCCGCGATGAGCCTGAGATGGCGCGACATGGTTGCTACCCCCGATTCTTGGCATGGCCATTGAGGACTGGTGCCCCGTGAGGGGACGCCGTGCGGTGGCCGAAGGGTTCCGCCGGGCGTACGGTTTTCTGCGGGACGGCGCACGCCTGCGACGTCCGCCTGCTTCCCGACGGGCGAGCACCCGCGGGGAGGAGTGACCCGGCGCCGGAAGCGAGGCGTAGCCGATGGTCCGGAATCTGCTCGGCATGCTGATCGCGCTCGTGGGGGCGGCTGCGGCGGCGTGGAGCCCCTTCCTCACCTGGTACGGCGGCCGGCTCGGCCGCGACTACCGGGTCGGTGAGCTGTTCACACCCACCGGCATCACAGGCACCCAGGCCGGACTGTGGACCGGCCTGTTCCTCCCCATGCTGGTCGCAGCGTTGATCGCCCTCCTCGCGGCACTGCTGCGTTCCCGCCTGCTGGTGACCCTTGCCGGAGTTGTCGTGCTCGGCTTCGCCGTCCTGTGGATGGTCCGCCAGGGGCAGGAGGCGGGCACGCTCACCGCCGGCGCCGGCGGACTGGGCGAAGGGGTCGGCTACGCGGTCGCCGGAGGCGTGCTGATGCTGCTCGCCGCGCTGGTGATGCGGGGACGCCGACCGACGGGACGCCGCCGCAAGAGCCGTGGCCGCCGTGCCCGCGTGGACGACAGCAGCGCAGCCGTCTCCCCGGCGGTCCCGTACGAGAACCACGACTACTCCGGACTGCCGCAGCCCGGCGGCCCGTTCGAACCTGAGCCGGGACCGCACGGCGCCTACCGGGCAGACGAATGGCGGGCCCGCGGGCGGGGCCACGATCCGTACCTCGACGACGACTCCACCCCCGCGGAGGAGTGGGACCCGTGGGCGGCGGGACGTCCGGACCGTCCGCCCACCGTCCGGCCCCCTTTCATCCGCCCGCCCGAGGAGGCTGAGCCCCCCGCCGAGCGGCCCGGCCGGGCGCCGGACGAACCGGCCGACCAGGCCCCGCAGGGTCCGCAGCAGCAGCCTCGGGGCCCCGGGGCCGACGGGCGGGACGAGCAGGACCAGCAGGACGAGCGCGGTTCCGAGGGCGCCCGGGGCCTCCCACGGCGAAGACCCGACCCGCGCCGCGACGGCACGCAGGAATGACTCCCGGCCGCGCCGGCCCGCCCGAACCGTCACTCCGTCCCGGGTGGGTGCGCACGGCTGACCCGTGCCCGTGCCCGGCCGGTCGGTCCACCCCCGGGCATCCCAGCGGCCGGCGGTCCGACGGCTGATCCCGTCCGGTGATCACTCCGGCTCGTCCCACTTCACCCGCCAGCCCATCAGGTGCCGGTAGAAGTCCGCCAGCGCACGCGGATCGGGAGTCCCGAGCACGATGCCGGAGAGCCTTGTCCGCGGTCCGCCGCTCACGGCGCCTCCTCGTCCCGCAGCCGGTGATCGTCCCGAAGCCGGTGGTCCGTTCCGAAGCCCGTGACCCGTCCCGGACCGGCCGATGTGTTCAGGCCTGACGGGCCTGTCCCGTGCCCTTCTCCGCGTCGAGCGCGTAGACGCAGCGGTCCTTGCTGCACGCGTAGACGACACCGCGGTCGGCCACCGGGGACCCGGTGATCTCGCCGCCCGTGGCCAGCTTCCAGCGCAGCTGCCCGCCCACAGCGTCGACCGTGTAGAGGCAGTGGTCCGCCGAACCGAAATGGACACGTCCGTCCGCCACGACCGGCGCGCCCACCAGGTCGCCGCCGGCCGCGAACCGCCACCGCGGCGTGCCGCTGACCGCGTCCAGGGTGTAGAGCGCGCCGCCGCTGCCCAGGTGCACGAGCCCGTCGGAGACCACGACCGGTTCCGTCGAGTGCCGGGCCTCCGTCGCGATCCGCCATCTGTCCTGGCCCGTGACGGCGTCGAGGGCGTAGACCGTGCCGAGGTAGTCGGCGAGGTACACGCCGCCGCCCGCGACGGCCGGGCCCGGCACGAATGCCGGAGGGCTGAGGAAGGCTGCCGGGGCCTCGAAGCGCCACCGCTCCGCGCCGCTGACGCCGTCCAGGGCGTGGACGCGCGCACCCGCGCACACGTAGACCACGCCGTCCTCGGCCGCGGTCAGCCGCAGCGGAACGCCGCCCGTCGCTGCGGCTTCGCCCACCGGGTACGACCAGCGCTCGGCGCCCGTGCGGGCCTCCAGCGCGAACAGACGGCCCTCGCCCCACGTGTAGACGGTGCCGTCGTGCACCGAGGGACCGCCCTCGCGGGTCTCGAAGTCGGTCTGCGCGCCGCCGAGTTCCCACAGCTTCTCGCCGCCGGCCGCATCCCACACCTGTACGCCGCCGCCGCGCGTACCCGTGACGACGGTGCCGAGGTCGACCTGGAGCGAGAACACCCAGCCGTCGGTGGCCAGCCGCCACAGCTCGGAGCCGTCGCGTGCGTCCAGCGCGTAGAGGCTGGGTCCGTCGGAGGCGTGCACACGCCCGTCGGAGACGGCCATGGACCAGGCCACTTCGCGCGTCCTGAACTGCCGGCGGCCGCTGGTGACATCGAGCGCGTGCACCTCGAAGGAGGTGACGTAGACGAGATCGTCGGCGACGACCGGGGTGCCCCACACGTCGTTCGACATGCGGAACCGCCACGGGCGCCAGCGCTGAGGCTGCGACGGGCCCGCGGGGGCCTCGCCGACGGCGCCGGGCGGCGGTACCGCTCCGGTCGGTCCGGCCAGAGGAGACGGAGACGCCTCACCGCCCGCGCCGTGGGCGGGCGCCGGCGCTCCCGCTCCGGAGACCGGTGCGCCGTTCGGTGGCCGCACCCATCCCGTCGCGGCACCTGCGGCCTCGGCACGCGCCTCCTCGGAACGGCGCGGCCCCGGCCCGATGGGCACCTGCGATCCGGGCAGCCGCACGGAAGCACCGTCTGCCGCACCGGCCGGCGAAGGCACCTCGGCGGGCGAAGGGGGTGCAGCGGCGGGGGCGGAGCCGTCGGCACGGCCGCCGCGTGCCGAAGGGCCGGGGTGCGACGCGAGCGAACCCACGGCGGACGGGCCTCCCGGGCCGGCCGGAATGGCGTGCCGGGGCCCGCCGCGGCGGGCCCCGCCCGCGGCGTGCGCAGGCGCCGCGTCCGGAACTGCGGGAGGAGCGGGAGCGGAGGACGGTGCGGCGCCCGCTTCGGGTGCGCCCCCCGGCGGGCCGTCCTGACGGTGCGAGGGCCGCCTCGGCGTAGGTCGTGCCCCGCGCTTGCGCTCGATGAGAGCCACGGCGCCCGCCGGCAGCCATGCCGAAGCGGTGCCGCTGTCGTCGCCTCCGGCCGAGAAGAGGTGCGGGGCGAGCTGGGACTGGATGTCCGCCGGGCTGGGGCGTTCCTCGGCCGCCATGCGCATACAGGGGTCGATGAGGGGGCGCAGCTCATCGTTCAGCCCCTCCAGGTCCGGGCCGTCGCGCAGCAGCATGAAGACCGTCTCCACTGGGTTCGCGCCGTGGAAGGGCGCGTGCCCCGTGGCGGCGAAGACGAGGGTGGAGGCGAGGGAGAAGATGTCGCTCGCGCCCGTGACGCTGCGGGAGTCGCGTGCCTGCTCCGGCGACATGTACGCGGGCGTGCCGACGGCCACGTTCGTCATGGTCAGGCGGGTGTTGGACACACCGGAGGCGATGCCGAAGTCGATGACGCGGGGCCCGTCCTCGACCACGAGGACGTTGGACGGCTTCAGGTCGCGGTGGACGAGCCCGGCACCGTGAATGGACTGGAGCGCCTCGGCGATTCCGGCCGCGAGCCAGCGGACGGCCTGCACCGGCAGCGGCCCGCACTCGTTGACTATCTCCTCGAGGGAGGGCGCCGGCACGAACGCCGTCGCGAGCCACGGCACGGCGGCCCTCGGGTCGGCGTCCACGACGGCCGCGGTGTAGAAGCCGCTGACGGCGCGCGCGGCCTCGACCTCACGCGTGAAGCGCACCCGGAACAGCTGGTCCTCGGCGAGCTCGGTCCGCACCGTCTTGATCGCCACACGACGGCCCGACGCCGAACGCGCGAGATAGACCAGCCCCATGCCCCCGGCACCGAGTCGGCCGAGCACCTCGAACTGGCCGATCCGTCGCGGATCGTGCTGCGTCAGCTGCTGCACCACTTACCTGCCACCTCCCCGTCGGGGCCACTCGAATCCCGCCCCAGTGCAGCTTCTCACTGCCGTACCGGCCACACGGTCCACAGGCTGATTCTTCCTGCCCAACGCGGTGGTTGCGAACCCGGGGGCCACCCCTTCGGGTCCGCGCAGGCCAAACAGTGAGGCGCGAGGCTTCATTCCGGTCCGCACGCGGCCCGGTGCGGGACCGGCCCGGTGTTCACGGCGCCGCCGCACGCCCCTCACGCCGTACCCGCTGAAGCGGGTACGCAGGTCACCGGCGCTCCCCGGCGGTGCCGCCGTCCGCACCCCGCGGATGCCTCTGCCCCTGCGGCCATGGTGCGTCAGCCTCCCCTGCCTCGCCCCTGCCTGTGCTTCTGCCCCGCCCCCCGCGTGCACGGACCTTCCCGCTCGTACGGCACGCTAGCCGCGTTCGTGACTCTCCGCAGGCCGATGATTCGAACGCGCGGGGTTCTGTCCCGATGCGCCCGCCTGTGCGGCCTTCACGCCGCTCCCGCCTTCGGCTTCCTCTTCGGCTCCTCGGCTCCTCGGCTCTTCGGCTCTTCGGCTCTTCGACGCGCTGCTGTGCGCTTCCTCGTTCCCGCCTCGCGTTCCCACCTCGCGTCCCCACCCCGCCTCCCCACCTCTCGTCCCGCTTCCCGCCCCGTCCTGCCTCATGTGCGTCTGCCCGCTCGCGCGGCCCGGCCCACGCCGGATCACCGCGGATGCCATCCCATTGGATGCGGCCGAATCGCGCGCCCGTTCCCCGTCGATAAGCTGAACGGCATGACAGGACAAGTTCGAACCGTCGACGGGCGAGTGGCGGGTCGCCGCGGGCAGGCGACGCGGCAGAAGCTGCTCGACTGCCTCGGCGAGATGCTCAGCTCGTCGCCGTATCGCGATGTCAAGGTCATTGATGTCGCACGGCGGGCGGGCACGTCCCCGGCGACCTTCTACCAGTACTTTCCGGACGTCGAGGGCGCCGTCCTCGAACTGGCCGAGTCCATGGCGAAGGACGGCGCCGCGCTCAGCGACCTGGTGGCCGACCGTTCGTGGGCGGGCAAGTCCGGCTGGCGCACGGCCGAGGAGTTCGTCGACGGGTTCCTCGCGTTCTGGCGCAAGAACGACGCGATCCTGCGGGTCGTCGACCTGGGTGCCGCCGAGGGCGACAAGCGCTTCTACAAGATCCGCATGAAGGTCCTGAACTCCGTCAACCAGCCGCTGACGGAGTCCATCAAGGAGCTCCAGGCCAAGGGCCGGGTCGACAAGGAGGTCAATCCGGCGGCCACCGCCGGGGCTCTCGTGATGATGCTGGCCTCGGTGGCGAGCCATCAGAAGGGCTTCCAGACCTGGGGCGTCAAGCAGGCGGAGCTGAAGCCGAATCTGGCGCTGCTGGTCCACCTCGGCGTGACGGGTCGCAAGCCCACGAGATGAACCCTTTTCCCTGAACACCCCGAAAAACGTTTCTCCCCTTCCGTCCGGAGACGCTCCCCAGCCTCCGTCTCCGCGCTTTCTCCGCGATCTCCCGAAATCGCCCCCGCCCCGCGCGGCCTGCGGCCCCCACGTGCTCTTCCTGTGATGTTCCCGTGACGGGAACACCGCGTCACCAGCACTAAACTCCCCGCCATGCCCATGACCGACGAGGGGACTCCCGTACACATCATCGGCGCCGGTCCCGGCGGCCTGGCCACCGCCGCCGCTCTGCACGAACAGGGCGTCAGCACCGTCGTACTGGAGAAGGCCCCGTCGGTCGCCGCCTCCTGGCGGTCCCACTACGACCGGCTGCGGCTGCACACCACCCGCCGCTGGTCGACACTGCCGGGGCTGGAGATACCCCGCTCGTACGGACGCTGGGTCGCGCGCGACGACTTCGTCCGCTACCTGGAGAGCTACACCGAGCACCACGGGATCGAAGTGGCGACCGGCGTCGAGGTCGACACGGTCGAGCGCAGCGGGCCGGACTGGGTGCTGCACGCGAACGGCGGACGGCGGCTGACCACGCCCGTCGTCGTCGTGGCCACGGGCTACAACCACACCGCCCACATCCCGGCCTGGCCCGGACGCGACAGCTACGAGGGCGAGGTCCTGCACGCCTCCCGGTACCGCAACGCCGAGCCGTACGAAGGCAAGGACGTGCTCGTCGCCGGCGCGGGAAACACGGGAGCGGAGATAGCCGCCGACCTCGCCGCCGGCGGGGCAGCGCACGTGCGGCTGTCGATACGCACCGTCCCGCACATCGTGCGGCGCTCCACGCTGGGCTGGCCCGCGCAGGCCAACGGCATCCTCTGCCGCCGCCTGCCGACTCGGCTGGTGGACCGTCTCGCCGCCCGCATGGCGAAGATCGCCGTCCCCGACCTGTCCGCACGCGGGCTGCCGCGTCCCGACACGGGGCTGTACACCCGGGCCCGCCAAGGGGCGATCCCCGTGCAGGACGTGGGCCTGATCGCCGCCGTCCGGAAGGGCACGGTCGAGCCCGTGGCCGCGGTGGAGTCCTTCGACGGGGCGAAGGTCCGCCTCGCCGACGGCTCCGCCGTCGCCCCCGACGTCGTCATAGCAGCGACCGGCTACCGGCGCGGCCTGGAGGACCTCGTCGGGCACCTCGGGGTTCTCGACGAGTCCGGACGTCCGCTGGCGCACGGCCGCCGCACCCCCCCGGAGGCCCCGGGGCTGTACTTCATCGGCTACACGAACCCGCTCAGCGGAATGCTCCGGGAGCTTTCGCTCGATGCGCGCCGGATCGCCAAGGCGGTCACGCGCGCGGTGGCATGAGTCCTCCACTCCCCGCCGGCGTCGGCGCGGCCGAGGCTGACGCGCGCACCTCGTGGACCGCGGGGCCGGTGGCGCCGGGTTCGATCCACGGCTGAAGCCTCAGGGTCTCGTCGTAGTCGCCGCCGTTCTCGCTGCGGAAGGCGAGCGGCTCGGCCTCCGGCAGCGTACGCAGCCGCTCGCGCAGGGCGGCGGCGTACTCCCGCCGGTCCTCGTCGGTGAGGCGGTCCGCGCCGTACACGACGAACGGCCGGTGGGGTGCCATGCCCGTGTACCAGAAGGTGCCGTGCAGCATCGGCCACAGCACGTCGTTGACGTATCCGTGTATGCCGCGCGGAGCGAAGCCCGGCTCACGGCCGCCGACCGAGGTGACCACCAGCGCGCGCCTGCCCGCCAGGCCGCCCTCGCCGTAGCGCAGGGTGCGTCCGTCCGGCCCCCGGAGCCCGAAGGCGAAACCCTGGACGAGTACGCGGTCGAACCAGCCCTTCATGATGGCGGGCGGTCCGAACCACCACATCGGGAAGTGGAAGACCAGGGTGTCGGCCCAGGCGATCTTGCGCTGCTCGGCCCGGATGTCCTCGCTCTGCTCGTCCGCGGTGTAGGCGCGCTCCTGCTCGGCGCCGACGGTCAGCCGGGGTGCGTCGCTCGTGCCGGACCCTGCGGGGCGCACGTCGGCCGCGTCCAGGACCGCCTTCCAGCGCATGGCGTACAGGTCGGAGATCCGGACCTCATGGCCGGACCCGGTCAGCTCCCGCACTCCCTCACGCATGAGGGACGCGTTCAGGGAGCGCTGCTCGGGGTGGGCGAAAATCCACAGAACCTTCATGCCTCGATGCTGGGGCCGCGGCCGCCGCCGAACGAGTGGCCAGATGGTCAGCATATGGAAGAATCTGGCCATGATTACCGCGGCCCCCTCGCCATCCGGCTCTCCCTCCGCCTCACCGCGCACGGGCTCGGCCTTCCACGACGACGGACGGCACCGCGTCGCCGTGCTGGTGCGCCCGGGGGTGATGCCGCTCGAACTGGGGCTGGTGCACCAGATGTTCGGCGCCGCGAAGAGCCCGGAACGGGGTGCCGAGAGGCCGGAACGGGGGGTCAAGAGCCCGGAACGGGGTGCGGGCGGCACGGAAGTGGACGGGCAGACCCCCGAAGGACACACCCCGGGTGGCGGCGCCCCGCTGTACGAGGTGGTCACCTGCGCCGTCGCACCCGGCCCGCTCCGTACGAACGCGGACTTCACCGTCCACGTCGCACACGGCCCGGAAGCCCTGGCCGAGGCCGACACCGTGATCTTCCCGGCCACCCACGAGGAGGACGCCCCGGAGACGACCGGACGCCTCGGTGCGCCTCTCGCCGGGGCACTGCGCCGCATCCGCCGACCCGGCACGCGCATCGCCTCGATCTGCACGGGCGCGTTCGTACTGGCCGCCGCCGGGTGGCTGGACGGCAAGCGGGCCACGACGCACTGGAAGTCGGCCGAGGACTTCCGCCGCCTCTTCCCGCACGTCGACCTCGACCCCGACGTCCTCTACACCCACGAGGGCGAGGTGCTCACGGCGGCCGGCGAGGCCGCGGGCATCGACCTGTGCCTGCACATGATCCGCGGCGACCACGGCGCTGCGGTCGCCAACGACGTGGCCAGGGCGACCGTCGTGCCTCCCCACCGGGAGGGCGGCCAGGCCCAGTTCGTGCCGCGCCCGGTCGCCGAGCCTACGGTGCGCGCCTCCACGGGAGCCGCGCGTGCCTGGGCGCTGCGCCACCTCCACCGCCCCCTGTCGCTGCGCGAGCTGGCCGATCAGGAGTCCATGAGCGTACGGACCTTCACGCGGCGCTTCCGCGAGGAGACGGGGCTCACGCCGGTGCAATGGCTGACGCGGCAACGCATCGAGCGGGCACGGCAGTTGCTGGAGGAGACCGACATGCCCGTGGACGTCGTCGCGTCGCGGTCGGGCTTCGGTACGGGGGCTTCGCTGCGCCAGCACATGCACGCGGCGCTGGGCGTATCGCCACGTGCCTATCGCGTCACGTTCCGGGGAGGTGGCACCTGAGGCCGGGCCTTGCAACGGCCGGCCGGCGTGCGGCTGGTAGTCGTGCGGACTGTCGCCGTGTGACGGTCGTCGCGTGCCTGTCGCCGTACGGCTGATCGTCGTGTGCCTGTCGCCGTGTGCCGCTCGTTGCACGCCTGGACGCCGGGCGGGAGCCGGTACGGCGCGATCCGCCCTTCCCCGGACGGTCAGCGCCCCGGGCCGCCGGGCATGTCCTGCGCAGCCCCCGCCCCCTGCGCCTGCGCCTGCGCCTGCTGGAGCGTCCCGGCGTGCGCCGCTTCCGCCCCCGGCCGGTCCCGTCCCCGTATCACCAGCGCCATCAGCGCCGCGGTGCCGCACAGGGCGCCCGAGGCGATCCAGGCCACGTCGTAGCTGCCGAACGTGTCCCGCACCAGGCCCGTCAGGAACGCCACGACGGCGGCGCCGACCTGGTGGGAGGCGAGAACCCAGCCGAAGACGATCGGACCGTCCGGGCCGAAGTGCCGGTGGCACAGGGCGATCGTGGGCGGCACGGTGGCGACCCAGTCGAGGCCGTAGAAGACGATGAAGAACAGCATCGACGGCCGGACGCTCTCCGCGAAGAGCATCGGAAGGAAGAGCAGCGACAGACCGCGCAGCGCGTAATAGACGGCCAGCAGCCTGCGCGAGTCGAAGCGGTCGGTGAACCAGCCGGAGGCGACCGTGCCCACCAGGTCGAAGACGCCGATCACGGCGAGCAGGGAGGCCGCGGCGGGCACGGCCATGCCGTGGTCGTGCGCGGCGGGCACGAAGTGCACGCCGACCAGCCCGTTCGTCGAGGCACCGCACACTGCGAAGGTCCCTGCCAGCAGCCAGAAGACCTTGGTGCGGGCCGCGTCGCACAGCGCTCGCAGCGCCCGTTTCGCGGCTCCGGGAGGCGGAGGCGGCGGCGTGACGTACCCGGGACCGGCCCCGTACGGCAGCACACCGGCGTCCTCCGGCCGGTCGCGCAGCACGAGCAGCACGAGCGGCACCACCGCCAGCGCGGCGACGGCGACGGTGAGCGACGCCGTGCGCCAGCCGGGGCCCTCGGCCAGCAGCGCCACGAGCGGCAGGAACACCAGTTGTCCGGCGGCGCCGCCCGCGGTGAGGATGCCGCTCACCAGGCCGCGGCGCTCGACGAACCACCTGCCGGAGACCGTGGCGGCGAAGGCCAGCGCCATCGAGCCGGTGCCGAGCCCGACGAGGAAGCCCCAGCACAGGATGAGCTGCCAGGTGGCGTCCATGAAGACGGTCAGTCCGCTTCCCGCCGCGATCAGCAGCAGCGCCCCCGAGACGACGCGGCGGATCCCGTAGCGCTCCATGAGGGCTGCGGCGAACGGCGAAGTGAGGCCGTAGAGCAGGACGTTGACGGAGACGGCGGCGGAGATGGTGCTGTGCGACCAGCCGAACTCCTCGTGCAGCGAATCGATGAACACGCTCGGCGTGGCACGGAACCCGGCCGCGCCGACGAGCGCCACGAACGAGACGGCCGCCACTCACCAGGCGCGGTGCACGCGCGGGACGCGTCGCGGTCCGCGTCGCGGTCGCGGCGGTGTGCGGTTGCCGCCCTCTGCGTCGAGTTCGTCCGCGGGGGGAGGGGGGTCGCCCTCCCGTCCGGTCCCAAGGCCCCTCGCCTGCTTCGTGGTCGGGTTCGTCGCCGGTCCGGTCACTCGTTCGGTCACGGAAACAGCCTCCGCCGGTGGTGTCCGGCGCACGAGTGGCCCGGAGGCCACGTTGTGCGAGGATCGGGCCATGACTGTGAGGGCCTTCCGCCACCAAGGGCGTCACCGTGTCGCCGTGCTCGTGCGGCACGGCCTGCTGCCGATCGAACTCGGCATACCGCACCGGATCTTCGGCCGCTCCTGGGAGGAGGACGGCGAGCCGCTGTACGAGGTCGTCACCTGCGCCGTGACGCCCGGTCCGGTCCGCACGGACGCGGACTTCACCGTCCACGTCGCACACGGCCCGGAAGCCCTGGCCGAGGCCGACACGGTGATCGTGCCCGCCTCGCACGAGTTGGACGAGCCGTACGCAGGCGGCCGGCTCGGACCGGCGCTGGCCGAAGCCCTGGCCACGATCCGGCCCGGCACGCGGGTCGCGTCGATCTGCACGGGGGCGTTCGTGCTCGCCGCGGCCGGGATGCTGAACGGGAGGCGCGCGACCACGCACTGGTCCTCCTGCGAGCGTCTCCAGCGGCTGCATCCCCGCGTCGAGGTCGATCCGGACGTGCTCTACGTCGCGGACGGGAACGTGCTGACCTCGGCGGGCGTCGCGTCAGGCATCGACCTGTGCCTGCACATGGTGCGCGAGGACTTCGGCGCCGCGGTCGCCAACTCCGTGGCGCGGCGCACCGTGGTACCGCCCCACCGGGACGGCGGGCAGGCCCAGTTCATAGAGCGCCCGGTGCCCCAGCCGGGTGTGCACACCACGGGCACGGCCCGAGCGTGGGCGCTGCGGCACCTCGACAGGCCGGTCGGCCTGCGCGAACTGGCGGAGCAGGAGTCCATGAGCGTACGGACGTTCACGCGGCGCTTCCGCGAGGAGACCGGGGTGAGTCCGCAGGTGTGGCTCACGCGCCAGCGTGTCGAGCGGGCACGGCATCTGCTGGAGAGCGGCCCCCTGCCGGTGGAGAAGGTCGCACGGGAGGCGGGCTTCGGGTCCGCGTCGTCGCTCCGGCTGCACTTCCAGGCGGCGCTCGGGGTATCACCCAGCGCCTACAGGCGCACGTTCAGGGTCCGGGGCGCCGGTACGGGACCCGACGTTCCCGGCGACAGCGGGAGCGCTGAGGGGGCCGCGGCCCTCGA
This sequence comes from Streptomyces sp. WMMB 322, assembly GCF_900090145.1. Lineage (GTDB taxonomy): Bacteria > Actinomycetota > Actinomycetes > Streptomycetales > Streptomycetaceae > Streptomyces. Next base: position 341,547 of record NZ_FMHI01000001.1, on the reverse strand, counting down.
CCTGACGGGATGAGATCCCGCCCGCGTACCTGGTGCTGTGACCGTGAAGGCTGACCGACTCGCGACTCCCCCTGGACTCCGTCCGGGGGTGCCCCCAGGCTCGGCACTAGCCGGATAAGCCCGCGTCCGCGCTGCCCACCGCGCCCGCGGTCAACTGGCGTGCGGGCGGGGCGGAAGGCGTGGAGAGGGAACCGTGACCCCCCGCCGACTGGTCGAGTTCGCACCAGATGCGCTTGCCGAAGCCCTCGCGCTGCCACCCCCAGCGGTCTGCGAGGCCCGAAACCAGTTCCAGACCACGGCCGTTGGTGTCGTCGCCCTCGGCGTGACGCTGCCGGGGCGGGCAGTTGCTCAGGTCCGCGACCTCGACGCGAACCGCCCCCGCGGCCTGGCGGCCGGGCAGCAGCATGCGCAGCACGGACGGAGTGCCCGCGTGCACAACGGCGTTGGTCACCAGCTCCGAGACCAGCAGGAGCAGCGTCTCAGCTCGTGCGTCGTCGCTGCCGATGCCGCAGCAGGCCAGCCTCGACCTCGCCCACCTGCGTGCGCGCCCCACCTCCGCCGGGTCCGCACCGATCTCCAACTGCACCTGAAGCACCCGCACCGCTGACTCCGTCCGAAACTGCCGAGCACTCGGGAGATCACGCACCGTGACCCCGTCGAGAACAGCATGATTGACGCATAGTTGGGGCAACAAGCGCTTCAGGCATATTCCGGCGCAAAGGAGTAGTGGTGCTGCATACTGTGCGGCACCACTCGGAGGGGTGTTACGTGGCGGTGCGTGACGTAAGGCGTCCCAGCGTCCCTCAGCGGGCAGGGCGGAGCGGACGCGGCACGCCGAAGGGCATCCGGGACGCAAGGGACCAAATCGGCGCGAGCAGCCGGCCGTACGCCGTGAGACGCACGGGAGCGCACCACATGGGAGCGGATCACCTCGGAGCGAACCACGTCGGAGCGGATCACCTCGGAGCGAACCACGTCGGAGCGGATCACCTCGGGCGGGACGCGGGCGGGATGCGTGAACCGGACGGAAGGGCGCGAACACAGGCCCGGCGTACGGGTGCTCAGAGCGAGATCACGCCGGACTCAGGCCGAGAGGGGGCCGGCGGCCGTCTCCTGGGTCGCGGTGGAGAGGTCCGGGTAGCAGTCGAAGAGACGGCGCACGCCGAGCGCCGCCAGCACACGGTTCACATGCGATCCGTCCTCTGCGCCCTGTGCGGGGAGAATCAGCCGCAACTGGCCTGCGCAGGAGCGCATCAGCCGACGCGAGGCGATCAGGACACCCACACCGCTGGAGTCACAGAAGAGCACTTCCGAAAGATCGAGGACGAGGCTCCGGCGGCCGTCGGCGACCGCGTCGTGCACGTGCTGCCGCACGGCGGGTGAGGTGACCAGATCCATCTCTCCGGAGACCCGGAGAACGGCCCACTCCCCCCGTTCCTCCTCAGACACCTTCAACGACACGTCCTCGTATCCCCTTCGCTCGACTGCACCTGCCCGGGCCCTTCGCACTTACCGGAACGCTCCCTTCCTTGTGCGGCTGCCCGACCCCCCACGGTCAAAACGAGTCAGTGACCAGAGCATGTGCGCTCGATGGCCGTTCTCCCCCGCAATGGTCGCAGTCATACCCGCATAACTCCCTGGCATTTTCGGGTGTGATCGCGGGTCGGTAAATCCTGAGCAATATCGCAACGTGACGAGATCGACACCATCAGCGATCAGCACTGGCAGCACATTGCCGCAAAGGGACGTGCGTTGTCAGCCCCTCGCACTACATTCGAGGTGCCGCCCTGCAATAGGACCGCGGCGGGAGAACGGCAATGGGGACACTCCCCTCGCTCCTCCCCTGGCTCGGCCGGGGTGGCGCCTCCCCGGCGAAGTGAGGGGAAGTGCCCCCGGGGGGACCCCCACCCAGGCCGAAGGCTCTGGGGGAGGCATGGATTTCGGCTGGGAGTCACGATGGCGAACGAGACACCACCGCGCTGGGACCGGAAGATGCAGCAGCGTCTCGCGCGCGGTGAAGCCGCTGCGCTGGGCGAGTTGTACGACCGTTTCGCTTCGCTCGTGCACAGCCTGTCCCACCGCGTGCTCGAGGACGAGACGGCGGCCGACCGCGCCACACGCGAGGTGTTCGGCTACATCTGGGAGAACCCGCACGCCTACGACCCGAAGCAGGGTCCGATGCGTTCCTGGATAGCGGGAGTCACGCAGGAGATCGCGACGGGACGGCTGCGCAGGCAACACCGTGAGAACGGACGGCAGTACCCGGATTCCCCGGAGCGGCTGGAGCAGATCGAGGAGAAGGTGCGCGCCGCATCCACGGCGGCGCGCGCGGACTACATCGTCACGTCCATGCCGTCCTCGCTGCGCGCAGCGCTCGAGCTGACGTACTTCCAGCGCCGTGACTACCGCCAGACGGCACGGCAGTTGGGAGTGACGGAGGACGAGGCGCGGCGAAGGCTGCGACTGGGGCTCCAGCTGCTGTCGTCGGCAACGAGCCATCCCGTGCCGGCGCACTCGAACGGCCCCGGGCGTCCCCGGTGAACGGGCCGTACGGACAGTTCCCCGGCGGGCACGAGGAGCCGGACGACAACAGCGGCCCCGCAGGCGGCGGTCCGGGCGCCGGCAACCCGGGCGGTACCGGCAACGGCACCGGCGACGGACGCGCGAGCGGAAGCGGCGGCCCGGGCGAGGACCGCGCGAGCGGGAGCAGCAGCCCGGGCGAGCGCCCGGGCGGAGCCGCGCACCGCATACCGCCGCCCCGCAGCCCCGCGGAGGACTCGCCGTTCGGCGCGGACCTGCCGGAGGCACCGCTGCCGGGCTCACCGGCCCAACTCCCGGAAGTGCCGCGGCAGTACGGGCCGGATGAACCACGCGACCCGGCTGCTTCGCGTCCGGAGCCGGCACCGGGGCCGGCTGCCTCGCACCCGGAGCCGGCGCCGGAGCCGCGACCGGACCCCGAACAGGCCACGCGGGCAGGGCAGTTGCCCGAGCAGTTCGACCACCGTGTGCTGAAGTCGCTGCTCGGTGCCTGGGCGCTGTCCGCCTGCTCCGTCGAGGAGACCGCCGCCGTCGAGGGGCATCTGAGCGACTGCGGGACGTGCGCGGACGAGGCGTTGCGGTTGCGCGACGCCGTCGGGCTGCTGCACCCCGAGGACAGTCTGGACCTCGACCCGACGCTGCGCTCGCAGGTGCTCGAGGGCTGCATGGGCCGCCGCCCGCCGCGCGTTCCCGTCCCCGAATGGGCGGCTCCGTACGACGCGGAGAGCTCACGGCTCGACGCGCTGCTGCGGGACATGGCGGACGCCGAATGGCTCGCGCCGGTCCTGCTGCGCTGGTTCGACGGGCAGGAGCATGCGCGGCGGGAGACCACCGTCGGCGGTGTCATCGCCCATCTGTTCGCCGTCGACGGCCTGGTGGCCACCGCGCTGGGCCTGCCCGACCCGCTGGACACCGGCACCGGGAGCGGCACCGGCACCGGGAGCGGCGGCCCCGAGGAGGCCCCGCCGCGTGCCCCGGCCGGCCCCGCCTCCCGCACGGAGGAGTTCTGGCGCGCGGACACCGACGTGCTGCGCACCCCGGGCGCCCGCGAACCGTGGCGCGACCAGGGTCACGCCCTGGTCCGTTCCGCGTCGTTCGCCGGCGACGACGCCGCCGGACTCGACGTCTGCTACGGCGACTTCACGCTCCCGGTCCGTGACGCCCTGCTCGACCGCGCCTTCGAGTGCTGGATGCACGCCGAGGACATCGCCGACGCGATCGACTACCCGTACACGCCGCCGCAGGGCAGACACATGCACCACATGGTGGACCTGGCGGCGCGGCTGCTGCCCGGGACGATCGCATGGCGCCGCCGTGCCGGACTGTCCGCCGCGCCACGGCGCCTGACCGCCGCGGGCGCTCCCGGGCGCGCCCTGCACCTGGAGGTGGAGGGCGACGGGGGAGGCGACTGGTACATCCCGCTGGACTCGCCCGCGGCTTCGGTCGGTCCGGGCGACGCGGTGGCCCATGTGGCGCTGGACCGCTACGAGTTCTGCCAGCTCGTGGCCGGTCACGTACCGCCGCTGGAGACGGCGGCCGGCCAGGACGGCGACCGCGAGGCGGTGCGCGACGTCCTGTTCGCGGCGGCCTCGCTCTCCCGGATGTAGGCCGCGCCGCAGCGAGGAGCGGAAGACCCCGGGGGATCCTCCGCCGCGGGGAGCATGGAGAACGGGCGGAAATCCGCCGTCGCGCTCAGGCGAAGACGACGGTGCGGTGCCCGTTCAGCAGCACCCGGTGCTCGCTGTGCCACTTGACCGCACGCGCGAGCGCCTGGCATTCGACGTCGCGCCCCACCGCCACAAGTTGCTGCGGCGAGGCCTCGTGGCCCACCCGCTCGACCTCCTGCTCGATGATCGGGCCCTCGTCGAGCTCTGCCGTCACGTAGTGCGCCGTGGCGCCGATCAGCTTGACGCCGCGGTCGTGCGCCTGGTGGTAGGGCCGTGCGCCCTTGAAGCTCGGCAGGAACGAGTGGTGGATGTTGATGATCCGGCCGGGGAGCTGCTTGCACAGGTTGTCGGAGAGCACCTGCATGTAGCGGGCCAGCACGACCAGTTCGACGTTCTCCTCCTCGATCAGGCGCAGCAGTGCCGCCTCGCCCTCCTGCTTGCTCTCCTCACTCCCCTTCGCGACGGGGATGTGGTGGAAGGGGACGCCGTAGGAGGCCGCGAGCCCTTCGAAGTCGGTGTGGTTGGAGACGACCGCAGCGATGTCGACCGGCAGGGCCCCGCTGCGGGAGCGGAAGAGCAGGTCGTTGAGGCAGTGGCCGAAGCGGCTGACCATCAGCACGACACGCATGCGCTCCGCCGCCGGATGCACCTGCCAGTCCATCTGGAAGGAGTCGCCGACCGCCGAGAAGCTCGCGCGCAGCTTCTCCACCGTCACGCCCGGGTCCGCGGAGAAGTGGACGCGCATGAAGAACAGCCCGGTGTCGCGGTCGCCGAACTGCTGGCTGTCCTCGATGTTGCAGCCGGTCATGAAGAGATAGCTCGAGACGGCGTGCACGATGCCCTTCTTGTCCGGGCAGGACAGCGTGAGGATGTACTCCTCCCGCACGGCGGCCTCTCCGCCCTTCCGTGCGCCGTCGGCTCCGCCTCCGGGGAGGCGGGCGGAGTGGTCCTGTGTGCTGTCGGCATCGGCGTGCGGCTCGCTCATGGGTCAAGCCTTGCACAGCCCGGTGTGCCCTCAGGACCGAAGGCCTCGCGGACGGCCGCTCCTGCGGACCGAGGCCCGCATTCCCGGCCCTTTCCCGGCCCTTTCCCGGCCCGCCTTACGGCCGCGTTCCGGGCCCACCGTCACGCCGCGTTCCCGGCCCGGGTTCCTCAGACCGAGTGCAGCATGATCGCCAGAACGTCGAGGGAGCGCGGCGGCTCGTCCGGGTCCTCGCCGTCGTTCGTCGCCAGCCGTACGTGCGCGTCGCGTGCCGCCCGTACGGCCTCGGGCCAGCCGTGGTGTTCCATGTAGGAGACGACGGGGGCGTCGGCGCCGACCTGGTGCATGATGCGCAGCACCCGGAGCACGGCGGTGTCGACCAGGGCGGCCTCCTGCGAGTCGCGGAAGATCGTGCCGACGTACTTCTCGGCCGACCAGTTGTCCAGCCAGGTGTCCTCGACGAGGCGGTACACGGCGTCGGTGACGTCGCCGTAGCCGGGCCGGCCCGTCGCCCAGCACTCCTGCTGGAAGGCGGGATCGGAGAGCATGTGCAGCGCCGAGCGCACGTTGCTGCGCCAGCGCCACCAGGGCATGTCATGGACGGGCATGGTGCCCATGGTGGTGGACGGGGGGCCGCGACGGGAAGTCCTCACGGAATCTTGCGGCAGAGAACACTTTCGGACACAGTTGCGCAATCCCCGCCCACTTGCGGTCCGCCCGCGAGTAGTTCCGATCATGTGGGTCGGCATGAACGCGGTCTTCACCCCCGCGTCACCTGATGTCGACGTTCCGGGGCCCGGGTGTTGGGCGGCGGACGGCAGCGTGCGCCACATGACTGCACGGCGTCGTCGTCCCGCCCTGTCCGCCACTGTCGCCTCCGCCGGAGCCTGCGCACTGCTGCTCGGCAGCTGCGGGGTGATGCCGGGCAGCACCGACGACACGGTCACGGTGATGACGTGGGCGCCGCAGGGCACCGAGGCGACGAACATGCCCGGCATGCCGGCCATGGCTCAGGCCTACGCGCGCTGGGTCAACTCCCGGGGCGGCGTCAACGGTCACCGTCTGCGCGTGCTGACCTGCAACGACCACAACGACACCGTGCGTGCCGCACACTGCGCCTCACGCGCGCTGAAGGAGGGCGCGGTCGCGGTCGTGGGCTCGTACAGCCAGTACGGACGCTCGTACATGTCCGCGCTCGAACGGGCCGGCATCCCGTACATCGGAGGCTACGGGGTGGCGGACCAGGAGTTCAGCAGCCCTCTGTCCTACCCCGTCAACGGGGGCCTTCCCGCACTCGTCGCGGGGAACGGCCGTCAACTGGCCGCCGGCGGCTGCTCGCACGTCTCGCTGGTGCGGCCCGACACCAGCGTCGGCGACAAGCTGCCCGGGCTCGTCAACGCCGGCCTCGCACACAGCGGCACCGGCCCGGTCACGGACGTACGGGCTCCCGAGGACGCCCGCGCGTACGCACGTCCCGCACGCAAGGCCCTCGACAGCGCGAACACCCGGGGTGCCACGCCGCTGAGCACGGCGGCGGAGGACCCCCGGACCGACGGGCCGTGCGTCACCGCGGTGCTGGGCGGTCGTACCGGCACTTTCTTCGACTCGTTCAGGCGGCTGCAGAAGGACAGTCCGCAGGTGCGCACGGCGTCGGTTCTGGGGAGCCTCCAGCAGTCCCTGGTCGACAGGTCGGGCGGGCAGCGCAGCCCGCTGGAGGGCGCGTACGCGACGGGCTGGTACCCGGCCGCGGACGACCCGCGCTGGAAGCCGATGAAGAAGGTCATCGACGACCACGCCTTCGGCGACAACCGCGTGGACGCCACCGACCCCGGCGTGCAGACGACATGGATCGCCTACACCGTGCTCCGGCAAGTGCTGAAGTCCCTCGGCGGCGAAGAGGTCACGGCCAAGTCCGTGCGGCGCACGCTGGACACGCGCGGCGCCGTCGACACCGGAGGGCTGACGCCGAAGCTGAACTGGACCCACGGGAACATGCTCGCCGCACGCGACTTCCCGCGCATCGTCAACACGAAGGTGACGTATCAGCGGGTGCGCGACGGACGGCTCACGACAGTGCACCGGGGCTTCGTCGACGTACAGAAGACGCTGGAGAGCGGCCCCTCGGCCTGACGCGCTCCCGCTCCCTCGCACCCTCACCGCGGGTGCTTCCGGCCCGGTGCCGGCCCGGTACCCGGCCGCGACGGTTCCAGGTGGCCAGGCGCCAGAAGGGGCGTGCGCCCGTGGACGCGCACCGGCTCACAGCTGGACGACCTGGCGCTCCTTCAGCCCGTACTTCTTCGCCGTCGGATTCCACAGCCCAGCCGCCTTCTTCTTCGCGGCCGTCGCCTCACCGCTGGCGCGGGCGCCCTGCCCGGTGTGCGCGGTCGCGCGGGCCTTGCCCTTGCGGCAGCCCTTCTTGCGGGCGGCCTCGTCGGCCCAGGCCGCGTAGTGGCTGTCGGCGGAGGCGGAAGCCTTCCAGGCCCGGACGAGCGCGGACCTGAGCTCCGCATTGGCGGGGATCTTGTCCGTCTCCAGCTTTCCGAGACGGGTGACCAGGCCGTTGCGCTGATCGGCGGCGGCCCGCAGATCACCGGCCGCCTGGCCCAGCTTCTTGCACTTCTTGATGTTCTCCACCGAACGGATCACCGACGCACGGCTGTTGTTGCTGTCGGCGAGGAGCTTGTCGAGCTCCTTGGCCTGCGCCTCCACGGGATCGGGTCCCGCGGACTTCTCATCGGCCTGTGCGGGGGAGGACTGGCTCTTCTGCTTGCCGTCCTCGTCCCCTCCACCGCTCAGCGCCGCACCCGCCGCCATGCCCACACCGGCGACGACCGCGACACCGACGGCGATCAGGAGGGCGGGTGACATCCGCGAGAGCGTGCTCCGCTCGGCGTTGCGACGGGCGGCACGTCCCTGCGGCTCCCACTGGCCGCTCTGCCCGGCGTCCCGCCCCGCACCCTGGCCCTGTCCGTACGCAGCGGCCGGCCCGCCCGGACCGTCCGGCTTGCCGAAGCGGCCCGCTCCGGCGCCGTTGCGCTGGCGGGCAGCCGCCTGGTCGAAGAGAGGCAGCCGCTGCGTGGCGCCCGGATCGCCGGGGTTCCCGGAACCCCCCTGGTCCGAGACGGACTCGGAACGGAAGAGGTTCTCGAACCCGGCAGGCGGCTGCTGCCGACCACCGGCACCGCCGCCGGTGCCCTGCCCGGCAGCGGGCGCCTCCGGGGGGAGCGGCGTGCGCAGCCGGGCCGTCGACTCCGGATCCCGGGCCGAGGCCTGGCCGGTCTGCGGGGGGAGCATCTGCGTGGCGTCGGCGTCCATCGCCGGCGGCGGCTGTGCGGCCTGGTACCCACCGGGCGGCGAGGTGCCGGGGTCTCCGACGACGGGCGGGAGGAACTGCGTGGCGTCCGAGTCGGCAGTGGTGGCCGCCGCGGGCGGCGCGGCCGGGGGCATGGCCGAGGAGACGCCCTGCTGGGGGAACGCCTGCAGCGGCCCGGGGCCCTGGGCGAACTCCTGATCGGCGGGCGGCTGTTGGGGCTGCGGTTGCGGCGCCTGCTGCGGCGGCAACTGCGCACCCCCGCCGAACGCCTGCGCGTTGTGCGGTTCGGGCAGGAACGACGCCTGCGGTGCCTGCGGGCCCTGCTGCTGCGGCTGAGCCGGAGGCAGGTCCGCGCCCGCCGGCTGGGGCGGCGGAACGGACGCCGGAGGCAGATCAGCGGGCGGGAAGCCGGGCGGCGGCGGTTGCTGGCCGCCGCCGTGTCTTCCTCCGGCGCCGGGCACCGCCTCCTCCGGGTTCGTCCCGGGCGGGTGCTGCTGCGGGGGTATGTACGGCGGCTGCTGGGGCGGCGGAGGCGGCGGTGACTGCGGCGGCGGAGGCAGAGACGCACCCGGCTGGTCCCCGGGCGTCATGACGGCCTGCGACTCGGGGCCCCAGGGCTGGGCATCCTGCGACTCGGGCCCCCAGGGCTGGCCCCACGGCTGCCCCGCGGACGGCTGAGTGTGCGAGCGGTCGACCTGGCGCTGCTGTTCAGGGGTCCAGGGGTCACCGTTCGCCGGCAGCACGACACCCTCGTAGAGGGGCGGGTCGCCCTGTCCACGTCCGCTGTGCGCTGTCACCGGGGCTCCTAGATCGATCAACTGCCTATCCGAACCGACGGGTCACGGTACCGGCTGCCCAGGAGGTGCGACCACGCGCCTGATGGGGCGACACCAACCCTTCACCTCAGATATGGATCAAACCGGTGGATAGGCGCACTTAACCGACCGCTGCCCCCTTGAGTTGCGCGCTGAAATCTCGCACGACCGGCTCCTTCACAAAAGGCGCAAGTCGGCGCCGGAAGTCGTCCAGGTACTCGACACCGCGCTCCGAGCGGAGAGTTGTGAGAAGTTTCATCCCATTCACCCCGGTGTGGCAGGCGTGTTCAAGCTCACGTTTCTGCAGCTGGGCGGACGCCAGGAGAAAGGTTCCGATCGCCCGCCGCCGTACGCGGCTCTCGGGGTGACCCGCGAGCGATTCGCGGGCCTTCTCCGCGGCGGCGTCCGGCTGCCGGAGATCGCGGTGGCAGTGGGCCAACTCGTCGGCGAGATAAGCGTGGTCGAAGTGGGAGATCCACACCGGGTCCTCCTCCGGACCGCCTCCGCCCGCCCGCTCCATCGCCGACTGCGCCCTGCCGGCGGCCTCCTGGAACGCCCGTACGTCTCCCAGCTGTGCGTGTCCTCGCGCCTCGGCCGCGCAGAACATCGCCTCGGTGCGCGGCGAGGCGTGCCCGCGGGCGCCCTCCTGCGCCGCGCGCGCCAACTGGACGCCCTCGTGCGGATTTCCGAGGAAGGCCGTCAGGTGGCTCATGCTCGCGGCCAGCACGTACCCCCCGTACGCCCGGTCGCCGGCTGCCTGGGCGAGCCGCAGCGCCTGGACGTAGTGCCGTTGCGCCAGGCCGGTCCGGTCCGTGTCGACGGCCATGTAGCCGGCGAGTTCGGTGAGCCGCGCGGCGGCGGCGAACAGCGCCCGTCCGACCGCCTCCTTGTACGAGCCCACGAGCAGCCCGGACACGACGCTGTTGAGGTAATGCACGACGACGGGCCGCACATGCCCGCCGCCGAAGCGGTGGTCCAGCTCGGCGAGGGAGTTCATGGTCGCGCGCACGGCGGCCACGTCCGAGGCCCCCACGCGGGCACCCGCAGCGCGCGCGACCTGCTCGTCGGGAGGGGTGATCAGCCAGTCCCGGCTGGGCTCGACGAGGGTGGACGAGGCCACGGCCGAGCCACCGATGACACCGCGCGCACCGACGTCGCTGCGCCACAGCTCGCATGCCTGCTCGACGGCGCCGGCAACGGTCGGCGCGAAGCGCAGGCCCACTGCGGAGGAATGGCTGTGGGGTTCGGCCATGCCGATCTCGTCGGGCGTGACGGCGCGCCCCAGCTTGCGTCCGAGCGCCTCCGCGATGATGGCCGGTGCACGTCCTCGCGGCTGCTGGCCGCGCAGCCAGCGCGCGACGGACGTCTTGTCGTAGCGGAGATCCAGTCCGTGCTCCGTGCCGCACACGTTGACCCGCCGTGCGAGCCCCGCGTTGGAGCAGTTGGCTTCCTGGATGAGCGCCTGCAGCTTTCCGTTGGGCTGCCTGGCGACCAGAGGCCGGGCGGTCATGTATCCCCCTCAGGACGACGACGAATGACCACTGCCCAGGACATATGCCCGTGTCTCGGTCCATCCACCGCCGACCGGACACCACGGCACAGTGTGCAATTACCCCTCACGCCCGGGTTGTTACGCATGCGCCCCCTGGCCTGCCCCCCATGCGCCGGCGGGTCCGTACGCATTCGGCCGGGGATCGCCGGGGCTCAACCCGGGATCGCCGGGACAGGCGGGCCGGCCGGGAGGGGGACCGGGCTCAGCCGTCGGCGGGAAGTACCGCCTGAAGAAACGGTTCCACCACGCGGCGCCAGTCGGCGGGCCGGTCGAGATGCATGAGGTGACCTGCCTCCGGCACTTCCGCGTAGATGCCGCGGGGCAGTACGCGCACCATCTCCTGCGCCTCGGCACGGCCCAGTTCACCGTCGATGCCGCGTACGACCAGCGTGGGGCAGACCACGCGCGCCAGTTCGTCCCAGTGCGCGTCGTGCACCCAGGCCTCCCTCACCTCGAGCATCTGCCGCCGGGAGAAGACGGGCCACCAGCCGTCATCCCGCTCCGTCATGACCTCGGCGAAGAAGTCACCTCTCGCGGGCTGCGGACGCTCCAGCGCCGGGTCCTCCTCCCCGAACCACCGGCGGACGTCGGCGAGCGTCGCGAACGGGACGGGCCAGGACTTGAACCACTCCTCCCACTCGCGCTGCGACTGCTCCCCCAGTGCCGACGCCTTCATGTCGCAGATGATCAGCGCGTGCACGAGGTCGGGCCGCTTCGCGGCGAGCTGCCAGGCGGTGAGGGCGCCCATGGAGTGACCGACGAGCGCGACGGGCCCCATGCCGAGCTGTTCGATCGCGGCCTCGGCGTCCGCGACGAACTCGTCGCGGCCGTAGGGGAAATGGTCCTCGTCGCTGACCGGCTTGTCGCTGCGGCCGTGGCCGCGCTGGTCGAGCCCCACGGCGCGGTAGCGTCCGGAGAGCCAGCGGCCGGTGTCGGCCCAGTGCGCCGCCCGCCCCATCAGGCCGTGCAGCAGTAGAACACCCTTCGAACGCTCCGACACCTTGCCCCCGGGGGCACCGGCACCGGGCTCCGCCTCCGGGCCGCACTTGGGCGTGTCGGAGAACTCCCAGGCCGCGAGCCGGACTCCCCTTGAACCAGTCACGTCGAGCCGTCGCACCATCCGCTCGGGCACCCCCATTCCTTCTGGCCGCTCCCCCACGCTATCGAACTTCTATTCGAACGCGCCGCGGCTCACCGGAAACCCCTACTTTCGAGTGACTGCACTCAAGGAATGATCTCCGGGGGCATGGAAAGACAGCTACCGGGAGCAGGGCCGACCCCGGGAGCTCGGGGCTCTGGGTCGCCCCTGGGGGACAAGGGGAGGCGGGGCCCCGGCCGCGTACAGCGCCGGGGCCCTTGTCATTGCGCGAGAGAGGCCCGGAACCTGCCGGCCGCACCCGGGGCTGGAACCCGAAGGCCGGTGCGCCGCGCGGCGCTTCGAGTCTGTGGGACCGCCGGGATCTGCGGCGCCTCGCTCTTCCCGCTCCGCCGGCCCGCTCAACGCGACGCATCGACGCCTCCCTCCGCCCGTACATGCGTGGCCTCAGCGTCGCACGCCGCATGGCCGGGCACTCGGTTTACCGTAACTTTCGTACCGGCAGGGCCTTTTGGGAAGATGTTCCGCTTTCATTCCGGGCGCACATGCCGGGCACAGTTGTGACGGCCTGCTGACAGAGCGTCAGAAAATCAGGAATCACCGGGCACCACAACACCGCCTCCGTGAAGGACCGTGCCCATGAGGCGCGTGAGGCGCGGTGCTCCGGGAGGCGGTGGCGGCCCGCCGCAGGTCAGCGCCGGGCGACGAACACGTGGGCCGCGATGTCCGAATCCAGCTCGGCCGCCTCGCCGCTGCTGCCGACCTGCACCCCGCCCGTCGCGCCCGCGTTGACGCTCACGACCGCGCCCGGCTGTACGCCCGCGCGCCGCAGCGTGTACATCAGCTGCGAGTCCATCTGGATCGGCTCGCCGATGCGGCGCACGACGACGGTCTTCGCATCGCCGCTCGCGTCCAGATCCGTGAGGCTGACCATTCCCTCGTCGAGAAAGGACTCCGCGCCCGTTTCCTCGCCCAGCTCCTCGAGGCCTGGGATCGGGTTGCCGTACGGCGACTCCGTGGGGTGGCGCAGCAGTTCGAGGACGCGGCGCTCCACCGCCTCGCTCATCACGTGCTCCCAGCGGCAGGCCTCCGCGTGCACCTGCTCCCACTCTAGGCCGATCACGTCGACCAGCAGGCACTCGGCCAGCCTGTGCTTGCGCATCACGCGGGTGGCGAGCCGGCGGCCCTCGCCGGTCAGCTCCAGATGCCGGTCCCCCGCGACGTTCACCAGCCCGTCCCGCTCCATGCGCGCCACGGTCTGGCTGACCGTGGGCCCGCTCTGGTCGAGGCGCTCGGCGATACGGGCACGCATGGGAACGACGCCTTCCTCCTCCAGCTCCAGAATGGTGCGGAGATACATCTCCGTGGTGTCGATCAGTCCGGACATGCGTGCCCCTTGTCAGTCGTGCATCTGTGGCCCTGAACGTGCATCCCTGGCCGTTCTCCAATTCTGACGCATCGCACCGACAACCGTCCCTCCCAGGACGGGCTGCTCTCTTGACAGAGCACTGGTCCAGACCTCTACCGTGATCGCGGCCGGGTCCTGGCACGGACGAGAATCCGGCGGCCGGCGGCGAGCGCCGCGGTGACGGGCACCACGAGACCCGGGGGGACCTGCGGGATGAGCGACCACACGCTGGCGGACGGCTTCTTCGACGCGGCGATATCACTGCTCCAGCAGGTCAGGGATCACGACGGGGAAGAAATCGCCGCCGCCGGGACGCTGCTCGCCCGAACCGTCGAGGAGGGCGGCCGCGTCTTCGCCTTCGGCGCGGGCCACTCCTCGCTGCCGGCCCAGGACGTCGTCTACCGCGCCGGCGGCCTGGCCGTGATGAATCTGCTTCCCGTACCGGGCGCGGTCGGCGTCGACGTGCGCCCTGCCACGCTCGGGAGCGCCCTGGAGCGTGTGGAGGGGCTCGCGTCCGCCGTGCTCGACACCGGGCCCGCACGTGCCGGAGACCTGCTGTTCGTGATCTCCCTCTCGGGCCGCAACACGCTGCCCGTGGAGATGGCGTCGCACGCACGCGGACTCGGGATCAAGGTCGTAGGCGTGACCTCCGTCGCCTACGCGCACGGGACGACCTCGCGGCACTCCAGCGGGACCTTCCTCAAGGACCACTGCGACATCGTCCTCGACAGCCGCATCCCCGTCGGCGACGCGGAGTTGACCACCGACGGCGTCCCCGCGCCGTTCGCCCCGGCCTCCACCGTCGTCACCAGCGCACTGATGCAGGCCGTCGTCGCCACCGCCGCGGGCGAGCTCGTCTCCCGCGGCGTCGAACCGCCGCTGCTCCGCTCCGGCAACGTCGACGGCGGCCTCGCGTGGAACGACACCGTCATGGAGCGCTACGCGGACCGGATCTTCTACCGCTGACGCACCGCCGTCCATGCGCCGGGGGCACCGGGCACGCGGGCACGCCGGGCACGGGGCTGCGCTACGGCTGGGAGCCTTCCGCCGCCCTCGTCAGCTGCGCCATGTCGACGGCCGCCGCGATGCGTACCGCGATGTCCTCCGCGTAGGAGGCGTCGGAACGGTCGAAGGAGCGCCGGCTCGCGCCCCGCAGGAAGGTGACCACGCCGAGCGTGCGGCCCCGGCTGCGCAGCACCGTGCACAGCCCGTGCACCGTGCCGTCCGGCCACTTGCGGGCGGCGGCCCACCCCTCGAGAACGCTGCTGCCCCCGGTTCCGGCGGCCGCGACCCCGCCGACGCTCGCCCGCACCGAACCGCAGCGCACATACGCCTGGTGTGCGGGGTGCCCCTCGGCGTAGCTGACGGGAATGGCGCCGGCCGCCCCCGGGCCGCCCCGGCCGCCCTGCCCGCCGAGAAAGCCCTGCTGCGACGGCGGGACGGGGCCCGGGCCCGCGGCGGGCGTGGCGGCGACGCGCACCAGGCGCGGGCTCGCGCCGTGACCGTCCGCGTCGAGCCCCTGACCGTCCTCCGCCTCCGGCCCGTCACCGCCGTCCTCGTCCGGAAGGACGAGGTCGAGCAAGGCGTGGTCGGCGAAGCCGGCGAGGGCGAAGTCGAGATGGACGCCGGCGGCTTCCATCGGGTTCTCGCACTCGGCGGCGGCACGGGCCGCGCGGTGCAGCTGGCTGTCGCGGAAGCGCAGCCGGTCGGCCTCCTGCTCCAGACGCTTGGACTCCGTCACGTCCTGGAAGAGCCAGGCCACTCCCAGCGGCACCGGCGCCTCCGCCATCGGTGAGGACAGCCGGAGGAAGCCGCTGCGCCAGCACCTGCGCGTCCCGCTGCCCTCGCCGGACGCGCCCCGGGGCTCATCCGTGCGGCGTCCGGAGCGCAGCGTCACCCAGATCTCGGCCGGAGCGACGGGCGGACCGTCGGCCAGCACGTGCTGCAGGGCGCCCTCCAGTTCCTCGACGCCCTGGTCGACGAGTTCGCCCAGGGGACGTCCGAGCATGGTGGCGCGGGAGACGCGGAAGGCGCTCGCGGCCGAGGCGTTCACCACGGCGGGGCGCAGATCGGCGTCGACGAGGACGACGCCCCACGTCGCGTCCTCGAAGAGGCATTCGCTGAGCGCGATGGAGCGCTCCAGGTCGATCTGCGCGTGGACTTCGCTGAAGGCGCAGTAGACGCCCATAGGGCTGCCGTCCGCCCCGCCGACGCCGGACGCCTGGGTCCGCACGAGCAGCCGCCGGCCGTCCTTCGTCAGCAGCGCGAACTCGTGCACGTGCCGTCCGGGAGTGTGCATCGCGGCGAACAGCCGCGCCTGCACCTGCTCCGCGTCGGCCTCGCGCAGCGCCCACCCCGCCAGGCCCTGCCGCCCGACGGCCTCTTCCGCGGTCCAGCCCAGAAGCCGTTCCGCTTCGCGGTTCCAGTGGGTGACGACGCCGTCGGCGTCGAAGGCGCACAGCGCCGCGTCCATTCCGTCGAGCAGCGCGGCGAGGAGCAGTTCGTCGTCGGGCCCGTGCCGGTCCTCGCCGTCGGACGACGAAGCAGCGTGCGTCCTGGATCGAGCGGACACCTAAGCACCCCCAGCTGAACGCGCCGATTGACTGCCGCTTGCCGCTGCGCGCACGGATCATTCAACTCGAACGTGACGCAGCGCACACGTCCTTCGGCGAAATCGTTGCCGCCCCGAAATGGCTTGCAGCTGCTTCCGGCTCTGCCTAGCGTGCTGACTACACGAGAAAGGAGGTGATCCGGTAAATGATGCTTACCCGGACGCGTGAGGTGGCTGCGGCCTAGAGCCGACGCCACAGTGTGACGCCGGTATCGCCGGCCAATCTCAATGCAGTCACCCGGCCCGTGGGCTCGTCGGACTCGTCCGACCGGCGCCGTTCGCCCCGGCGAGCGGAGCAGCCCACGGGCTGTCTGCGTTCGCGCAGGGTCCGCCCGCGCTCCCTGAGAAGCTTCCGGGACAGCCGGAAGGTCAGGGACGGGCAGGGACCGGCAGGGACGGTCAGGGGCAGGGACGGGCAGCGGTCAGGGGCAGAGCCGCTCGACCCTCCAGCCCGCGGTGGCGGGGGCTCCGCCTTCCGTACCTTCCGTGCGCACGTAGCGCAGCCGGTCGTGGAGCCGGTTCTCCCGGCCCTGCCAGAACTCGACGGAGTCCGCGCGCACGCGGAAGCCGCCCCAGCCCGGCGGCGCCGGAACGTCCTCGCCCTCCGGGTAGCGCTCGGCGAGGCCGGCGTACATGCGGTCGAGTTCCGCCCTGGAAGCCACCGTTGAGGACTGTTCGCTCGCCCACGCGCCGAGCTGCGATCCGTGCGGGCGGGTGCGGAAGTAGGCGGCGGTCTCCTCCCGCCCGGTCCGCTCCGCGACGCCGGAGACGATGACCTGGCGGGCGATGGGGTGCCAGGGGAAGAGGAGCGAGGTGTGCGGGTTCGACTCGAGCTCGCGGCCCTTGCGTGAGCCGTAGTTGGTGAAGAAGACGAAGCCGCGCTCGTCGTACTGCTTCATCAGCACCGTGCGGGAACTGGGCCGTCCGTCCGCGTCGGCCGTCGAGACGATCATCGCGTTCGGCTCGTGCAGCCCGCTCGCCGCGGCGTCGGCGAACCAGCGGGCGAACTGGCCGTACGGATCGGGCGCTAGTTCCGTCTCCGCGAGGCCCTGAGCGCGGTACCGGGCGCGCATCGCGGCGGGGTCGGGAACGGTCAAGGGAAAGTTGCGGGCGGCGTTTTCGTCGGCGTCGGGCACGCGTTCATCTTGCAACACCGTCCGCGGCCGCGGACGTGTGCCTGATCTCACCCCGCCCACGGATGTCCGCGCACCCCGTGCAGGCCGCAGAATCATCTGCCGCGTCACCGCGCGTCAGAACCCTCTGCCGCGCCACGGCGCGGTCTCTGCCCCCGAGGAGACAGCCGCCGGCCTTCCGTCACGACCGCCCGGACCGGCGGGTGAGCACGCTCCGCACGGGGCAGGTCCCAGGTGACGACGTCGCGGTCCGCCAGCCGTCACCGGGGGTGGAACCGACCTCCCCTCGGCCTGCGGCCTGGGGACCCCCAACCCGACCGAACACCGGCGAGCCCGGCCGCGCCCCTCGGCGCCCGGCGCCGGCCAACTGCATGAGGAGCCGCCTGATGTCCGAGTTCGTACCAGGACTCGAAGGAGTCGTCGCGTTCGAGACGGAGATCGCCGAACCCGACAAGGAGGGCGGCGCCCTGCGTTATCGCGGCGTGGACATCGAAGACCTCGTGGGCCACGTGTCGTTCGGGAACGTGTGGGGGCTGCTGGTCGACGGAAGCTTCAACCCCGGGCTGCCGCCGGCCGAGCCGTTCCCCCTCCCCGTCCACTCCGGGGACATCCGCGTGGACGTGCAGTCGGCGCTGGCGATGCTCGCGCCGGTCTGGGGCCTCAAACCGCTGCTCGACATAGACGAGCGGCAGGCACGCGAGGACCTGGCGCGCGCCGCGGTCATGGCGCTGTCGTACGTCGCGCAGTCGGCGCGCGGGCCGGGCGTGCCGATGGTGCCGCAGAAGGAGATCGACAAGGCGGAGACGATCGTCGAGCGCTTCATGCGGCGCTGGCGCGGCGAGCCCGATCCGAAGCACGTCCGGGCCGTGGACGCCTACTGGACGTCGGCCGCCGAACACGGCATGAACGCCTCCACGTTCACCGCACGCGTCATCGCCTCGACGGGGGCCGACGTCTCGGCCGCGCTGTCCGGCGCGGTGGGCGCGATGTCGGGGCCGCTGCACGGCGGTGCTCCCTCGCGTGTGCTCGGCATGATCGAGGAGATCGAGCGGACGGGCGACGCGGAGGCGTACGTGAAGCGTCAACTCGACCGCGGCGAGCGCCTGATGGGCTTCGGGCACCGCGTGTACCGGGCGGAGGACCCGCGTGCGCGTGTGCTGCGGCGGACGGCCAAGGAGCTGGACGCGCCGCGCTACGAGGTGGCGGAGGCGCTGGAGCGAGCGGCTCTGACGGAGTTGCACAACCGCCGTCCCGACCGGGTGCTGGCCACGAACGTCGAGTTCTGGGCCGCGATCGTCCTGGACTTCGCCGAAGTGCCCGCCAGCATGTTCACGTCGATGTTCACCTGTGCCCGCACGGCGGGGTGGGCGGCTCACATCCTCGAACAGAAGCGCACTGCGCGGCTCGTGCGGCCCTCGGCGCGGTACGTGGGGCCGCCTTCGCGCGATCCGAGTGAGATCGACGGTTACGGGGAAGTGCGGCACTGACGGGGGCTGCGCGCCGGGTGCTCGGCCTGGCGGCCGGACGGCTCGGCGCGCGGCCCGGTGCGTCCGCAACTGCTGCGCCGCCTTCCGCTCCCTGCGCCGCCTCCGCTCCGGCCCGCCGCCCGCTCTCAGCACTGCTGCGCGGCCCTGGTGGAAGCCGCGAACGTCCCGCCTGAGCTGCCCTCCCGGATTCCGGATTCCGGGACCTGCATGTCAGGGGGGCGCCCGCGCCCGGGGCCGGCTTCGCGCCCGTGTTCATCCGTGGGGCAGACGCGTTCAGAGTCCTGCCTGCGTGGACAAGGTTCGTGGTTCTTCCGCGACGGACCGGCCGCCCGTCCCCGTAGAGCAGACAAGAACCTGCCTGCCGCGCCCCGTGGATCAGCAGCTGTGGCGTGCCACCGGCCGGTGCGGCGGGCACCGTGCGTGTCGAGAGGAAGAAGGCTCCATGCAGAAGCGCTTCCCCGTCCTTGTGGCGATACCCCTGGCCCTGACCGCTGTGACCGCCCTGCCCGCATCAGCAAGCGCCGCCACGCCGGACGGCCCCCTGGTCAAGGTCTCCGAAGCCACGGGAACGGCAGTCCCGGGCCAGTACATCGTCACCCTCAAGTCAGGTGCGGACGCGGGCAGCCTGGCGCGCTCCGCAGGCGTGAAGCCGACGCACACCTACGACGCCGTCGTCGACGGATTCGCGGCCGAGCTGACCACCGGCCAGCTCGACGCTCTTCGTGCCGATCCCGAGGTCTCGCGTATCGAGGAGAACCAGCAGGTCCGCGCCTCCACCACTCAGGAGAACGCCACCTGGGGCCTGGACCGCATCGATCAGCGCAACCTGCCGCTGTCCGGCAGCTACGGCTACAACACCACCGCCTCCGGCGTGACGGCGTACATCATCGACACCGGGATCGAGCCCGATCACCCCGAGTTCGGCAACCGGGCAGCGACCGCCTACGACGCGACTCTCCCCGGCACCGGCGGGGCCCTGAGTGCTCTCAGCAGCCTCACCGGCCGGGACTGCAACGGCCACGGAACACACGTCGCCGGCACCATCGGCGGCTCCACCTACGGCGTCGCCAAGGGCGTGCAGCTCCGCGGAGTGAAGGTCCTCAACTGCGCCGGCGTCGGAACCAACGCCGATGTGATCGAGGGCATGGACTGGGTCCGCACCAACGCGGCGAAGCCTGCCGTCGCCAACATGTCCCTCGGCGGCGGCTACTCCGCCACGGTCAACGAAGCGGCGACCAGGCTCAGCGACTCCGGTGTCTTCCTCGCCGTCGCGGCCGGGAACGACGGTGAGGACGCATGCAATTCGTCGCCCGCCGGCGCCTCCGGCGTGACGACGGTCGCGGCCTCCGACAAGAACGACAACGCCGCCTCATTCACCAACCACGGCTCCTGCGTGGAGACTTACGCGCCGGGTGTGGACATCACCTCCGCCTGGCTCCTCGGCGGCACCGACACCATCAGCGGCACGTCCATGGCGAGCCCGCACGTCGCGGGTGTCGGCGCGCTCTACAAGGGCGCGAACGGCGACGCCGCCTCCTCCACCGTCAACAACTGGATCACCGGCAACGCGACCAGCGGTGTGATCAAGAACAACCCCGCCGGCACCCCCAACCTGCTGCTGTACAAGAACGCGCTCTGATCGCCGAGTTGATTCGTGCCGGGCCCGGTTCCTTCCCTTCCTTCCTTCCGGGCCCGGCATGCGTACCGCATACGCAGGGCGTTGGAACCGCGAGACCCGGCAGGCCGGTCAGCTCCGGAGTGCGAGCGGGGCCCTGCGGACGGTGACGCTACTGCGACGCCGCCGTGCGCTCCGGCTCGCCCCGTTCACCCGATTCATCCGGTTCACCGCCCTTGTCGGGGTCGGCGAGGAACTCGCGTTCCAGCGCGATCCGTTCCTCGTCGGTCGGGTCGCTGCCGAGCGAGTCGACGAGAGCGTCCCGTTCGTCGTTCTTCTCCGGGCGCAGCAGGCCGATGCCCACGTACAGCACCAGAGAGGTGAGGACCGGGAAGCCGACGGTGACGGCCTCCGAGGCGTCGCCGGCACCCCAGTAGAGGTACGACCACACCGCGAGCCCGCCCGCCCACGAGGCGATCGCGGCCGGCGGACCGGTCCGCCTGAACCACGGCAGCAGCCCGAGCATCAGCGGGATCGAGATCGGCCCCATGGTCGCCGCCACGATGCTCACCACGACGGTCATGATGAAGCCGTCCGGGTCGCTGAGGAGCGCCAGGGCCATGCTGGCCGTCACGAACGCCACGGTCGTCACGCGGGCGAAGAACAGCTGGCCGCGCTGGGTCAGGCGCCTGATCCGCGGTACGAGGACCGGCGCGAGGTCACGGGTGATGACGGCCGTGATGACGTTGGAGTCGGAGGCGACCATGGCCATGGTGTGCGAGAAGAACCCGGCGAGCAGCAGCCCGATGAAGCCCGACGGCAGCAGTTCCTGCGCGAGCCGGATGTAGGACTCCTCGGCGTTGTCCAGGCCGGGCACGACGAGGGGCGCCGCGATCATCGGCACGAAGAGGACGAATGGCCAGACCAGCCACAGCGCACTGGACAGCAGCGCAGAGCTGCGGGCCCGGGAGCCGCTGGGCGCGGACATGTACCGCTGCGCCAGGTTCCACATGCCGCCGTTGTACTCGAAGGTCTTCACCAGCAGGAACGCCAGCAGCAGTCCCGTGGTGACGTCGCCCGCGACGGGATCGCCGTGGCCCTCCGGGAGCTCTCCCCACATCGTCCACAGCGACGAGACGCCGCCGAGGTGCGCCAGAACGGCGAAGAGCATCGCGAATCCGGCCACGGCCTGGATGACGAACTGCCCGAAGTCGGTGAGGACATCGGCCCACAGTCCTCCGAAGGTCACGTAGAACATGGTGCAGACGCCGGTCAGTCCGATGCCCCAGACCAGCGGGATGTCGGCGAAGCCCTGCAACAGCACGGCGATGGCCACCCACTTGGCCGCGATGTCCACGACCTTCAGCGCCGCACCGCTGTATGCGAGCACCTGCTGCGTGGGCAGGTTGTAGCGGACGGCGAGGTACGCCAGCGGCGAGTTGACGCCGTGCTTGGCGCGCAGCCGGTTCCAGCGGGGCGCGAAGAGGAAAGCGCCGATGCCGATGCCCGTGCCGATGGTCAGCGCCCACCAGAAGTAGACGGTGACGCCGTGGTCGTAGGCGACGGCGGCGAAGGTGACGAACATGATCGCGCTGTAGCCCGACATGTGGTGGGAGATGCCGGAGAGCCACCAGGGGACGCGGCCGCGGGCGGTGAAGAAGTCCGCCACGTTCTCGACGCGGGTCTTGGACCACACGCCGATCGCCAGCATGACGAAGAAGTAGGCGCCGACCACGATCCAGTCCAGTGCGGACATCACGACTCCTCGGCATTCAGCGTGCGGTCGCCCCTCGGCTCCGGCCAACTCGTGACCAGTTCATCAACTTGAACGTTCGCCAGGTCCATGAATCGAGCGTCACCCTAGAAGTGGCCTCGTGGACCGTCAATACCGCGCACAGACACTCAGCTGTCACGGCACCAAGTACCGCAACGCACAACACCCTTGCGGCTCACATCCACATCGGTGAATGCCAACCAGAAGAGCGTGAAGGGGAGCCGGGGGGTCAGGGAGTCGGGGAGTCGGGTGGTGGGAGCACGATTCCGTGGACGGAGGGGCTGGACGGAAGGGCTGGACGGAGGGGCGTTGCCGCGCCAAGGCGTCGCGGACGGTCGAATGAACTGACCGGGCGCTACCCGGCCATCGACTCGTCCGCGTCGTGGACCACCAGCGCGATCTGGACCCGGTTGTTGAGCTTCAACTTGGTCAGGACGCGGGAGACATGTGTCTTGACCGTCGGCACGGACAGATGCAGCTCGGCCGCGATCTGCGCATTGGACAGGCCCTGTCCGACGGCGACGGCGACGGCGCGCTCCCGTTCGCCCAGCAGCTCCAGTCTTGCCCGGGCCCGGGCCGCCCGGCCCGCACGCCCGTCCCCGCCGTGCCGGCCCTCCCTCGTCACGCGGGTGACCAACTGCCGGATGACGGCGGGGGAGAGAACCGGGTCACCTGCCGCGACCCTGCGCACCGCCGCCACGATCTCCTGGGGCGGCGTGTCCTTCAGCAGGTAGCCCGCCGCCCCCGCACGCAGGGCACGCAGCACGAGTCCGTCGGTGTGGAACGTGGTCAGCACCAGCACCTCGGGGGCCTGCGGGCGGTCGCGCAGCGCCTCCGTGGCGACCAGGCCGTCCGTGCCGGGCATCCGGATGTCCATCAGCACGACCTCGGGTTCGTACTCACTTACCAGGCCGGGCACTTCGGCCCCGTCGGCCCCCTCGGCCACCACCTCGACGTCCGGCGCACCGCCGAGCATCAGCCGGAGCCCGGAGCGCACCAGCGGATCGTCGTCGACCAGGAGCACTCGGATCACGGCCGACACGCCACTTCCTGACCGGCTGCCCGGGCTCTCTCGTCGCCGGGCAGCCGAACGCGCAACACGAACCTGCCCGCCTCCGTCCCGTGTTCCAGCCGGCCGCCTGCGAGCGCCACCCGCTCACCGAGCCCGATCAGCCCCTGGCCGGCACCGGGCACGGCGGGCCCCCGGCGGGGCTCGGGGATGCTGTCCGGCAACATGTTCGCCACTTCCACCGTCACTCCACGCCCGGGACGGCCGTGCACAGTGACGGAGACCTCGCAGCCCGGAGCGTGCTTTCGCGCATTGGTCACCCCCTCCTGCACCACCCGGTACACGGTGCGACCCGCACCGGCCGCACCCGCCTGTATGCCCTCGGTGTCCTCGTAGTAGCTCACTCGCATACCGGCCTCCCGGGACTCCTCCACCAGCCGTGCCACGTCCGCGAGCGTCGGCTGCGGCTGCTCCGGCTCCCCCTCCGCCGGCCCGTCCGCCGCGGGGGCCCGCAACACCCCGATCACCTCCCGCAGTTCCTGCAGCGCCTGGTGCGCGCTCTCCCGGATCACCCCGGACGCACGCCGGATCTCCTCGGCCGGTGAGTCCGGACGGAATTCCAGCGCGCCCGCGTGGACGCTCAGCAGCGACAGCCGGTGCGCCAGCACGTCGTGCATCTCGCGGGCGATCTCTTCCCGTGCCTGTCGCCGCGCCTCCTCCGCGGCCCGCCTCGCCCGTTCCTCCAGCGAGGCCACCAGGGCCCGCCGCGACCGGACGTACAGACCCCAGCCGACGGCGCCGGCCACCAGCGCGAAGTAGGCCAGGGCGGACCCGGTCGCGGCGTCCCCCTCCTGCGGACTTCGCACGAGAAAAACGACGAACTGGACGAGCACGATCCCCGCGGGCCAGGCCGTCACCCGCCGCTCCCGGTGCACCGCCACCGTGAACAGGGCGGCCAGGGTCGCTCCCGTCAGGTAATGGAAGTACGTACCGGCCAGGATGAGGACCACGGCGAGCTGAACCGGCCACCGGCGCCGCAGGAACACGGATGCACAGCCGACACCACCCGCTACTTGGTCGGCGATGCGCTCTCCACGCGAGACGCCCTCGTCCAGGTACACGGAGTCGGCCGTGACGAGGGAGAAGACCACGGCGAAGAGGAAGAGGGCGATGTCGGCGTACCAGTCGCGGCGAGTGCGCATGACGCCGAATCTAAGGCCACCCGGGCGCTGATCGACGTCCCGGATCCACAGGTTCGATACTTTCGTATGACGAGACCGTCCGCCTCGTATACCGAAGCCCGATGCCCGCACATCCTGCGGCTTCGTAGCGTGCAGGCATGAAAGGCATTCTCGGCTTCATCGGATTCACCCTGCTCGTCGGCGGACTGCAAGGCCTCGTGCACGCGGGCTGGGGCGTCTGGATTCCGCTGATGGGCTTCATGAGGTACCTGTACGTCGACGGGTACGAGGTCTACATCGGCATCGCCCTCCTCGCCCTCGGCACTGCCGTCGCCACCGCCGCCGCCCGGACACAGAAGACCTGAGTACTTCGTGGTGAACGGCCCGTCGACGGCGTTCACTTGCCCACGTGCCCGCGCGCACTTGCCCACGTGCCCGCGCGGCCCTCGCCAACCCTGCCCCGTCCCGTCCTGTCCCGTCCTGTCCCGTCCCGTCCCGTCCCGCGGACTTTTCCTCCAGCCCTCCGCACGCATGCGGGTCCGCCCGACGCGGGATGCGCACCGCTACCGCGCGAGCGCGTCCCGGACGATCGACTCCCACTGCGC
This sequence comes from Streptomyces sp. WMMB 322, assembly GCF_900090145.1. GTDB lineage: Bacteria > Actinomycetota > Actinomycetes > Streptomycetales > Streptomycetaceae > Streptomyces. The sequence continues at coordinate 316,761 of NZ_FMHI01000001.1, read as the reverse complement.
GACGACCCGTTCGCGGCGCGCGCTGTCGTCCGTCAGCAGGTTGGCGAGTCCCAGGCCACGCGCCATGTCGAGCAGACCCTGCACCGTCTCGCGCACACCCGGCACCGACTCGTCGGCGCCGAGCAGCTCGACCGCCATGCGGTGCGTCTCCCGGCCGATCCGCGCCTCCAACGCGGTGACGCGGGGGCCCAGTTGGGGCTCGTTCGACGCCGCGACCCACAGTTGCAGCGCGGCGCGGAAGAGCGGGCCGGTGTAGAGGGCGACCAGCATCTCCACGGCCGACCGGGTACCGGCCGGCCGTCCTTCGCCGTTCACGGGCGGGCGCAGCGCCTTGGAGCGCTCCTCGGCGACGTACTCCACGGCCGCGGTGAACAGGTCCTCGCGGGTGGGGAAATGGTGCTGGGCCGCTCCCCGCGAGACGCCGGCGTGCTCGGCGACGACCGTGACGGTGCTGCCCGTCCAGCCGTGCTCGGCGAGGCAGGTGACGGCCGACTCCAGCAGCCGCTGCCGCGTCGCCCGGCTGCGGTCCTGCTTCGGTGCGGCACCGCGGGTGTTCACTGCTCCACCCATGCGGGCTCCCGTCGTTCGAGGAAAGCGGTCATGCCCTCGCGGGCCTCGTCGGAGGCGAACAGCCGCGCGGACAGTTCCGCGAGGCTATCGGTGTCCCGGTCGAAGGCGCGCAGCACCTCCGCCGTGACCAGCCGCTTCGACTCCGCGAGGCCCTGCGGTGAGCCCTTCCGGAGGCCGTCGAGCAAGGGTTGCAGCGCGTCGTCCACAGCGGTTGCGGCATCCGTGCCGTCCGCGCCGTTCCCTTCCGTGCCACTCCCCTCTCCCCCGTCGCCCGCCGCCAGCGTCACCAGGCCGATGCGGGCCGCCTCCGCCGCGCCGAACCTCTCGCCGGTCAGGTAGTAGCGGGCGGCGGCACGGGCGTCGAGGCGGGGCAGCAGCGGCATCGAGATCACCGCCGGCGCCACGCCGATGCGCGCCTCGGTGAAGGCGAAGGTCGAGGAGGGCCCGGCCACCGAGATGTCGCACGCGCCCAGCAGACCCGTGCCGCCGGCCCGCACGTGCCCGTCGACCCGTGCGACCACGGGCTTGGGCAGCTCCACGACGGTGCGCAGCAGCGCCGCGAGATCGCCCGGACTGCCGCTGCCCTCCCGCAGATCGGCGCCCGCGCAGAACGTGCCGCCGGTGTGGGTCAGCAGCACCGCTCGCACCCGCGGATCGCCCGCGGCCCGCTCCAGGCCCGCGTACAGCTGGGAGACGAGGCCCTTGGAGAGCGCGTTGCGGTTGTGCGGAGAGTCGAGCGTGAGGGTGGTGATGCCCCGCTCGTGCGCGGTGCGCACCAACTGCCCTTCGGGCTTTGCCTCTTCGGCGCTTCCGGTCACTTCTGGCTCGTCCTTCCGCTCTCGTCCGCCCGTGCTCGCGGGCCCGTCCGCCCGTGCTCGCGGACCCGTCCGCTCGTCCCCCGTGGCCGGAGCTCCGGTCGGGGGGTGTCGATGTCTGCCTACGCCTCCGCTGCCTCCGCCGCGCGCAGTTCACGCCGGAGGATCTTGCCGCTGAGCGCCCGCGGCACGCCCGCCGTGAACTCCAGCCGCCGCACCTTCTTGTACGGGGCGACGCGTTCCGCCACGTGGGCCAGCACGTCCTCCTCCGTCAGCCGGGCGCCCGCCTCGTTCTGCTGCCGGACGACGAAGGCCTTCGGCACCTCGTTGCCCTCCTCGTCGCTCACGCCGATCACCGCGGCGTCCGCGATCGCCGGGTGGGTGAGGAGCACGGCCTCCAGTTCGGCGGGGGCGACCTGGTAGCCCTTGTACTTGATGAGCTCCTTGACGCGGTCGACGATGTACAGCCATCCGTCGTCGTCGACGCGTCCGATGTCGCCGGTGCGCAGCCATCCGTCCGAGTCGATCATCGCGTCCGTCTCGCCGGTGCGCCCCAGGTAGCCCTTCATCACCTGCGGTCCCCGGAAGAGCAGCTCGCCCTCCTCGCCGGTGGCGGCGTCCCGGCCGGGATCGTCCAGCGACACCACGCGCATCTCGGTCGACGGCAGCAGCTTGCCGACCGCTCCCGCCGGGGCGGAGACGTTCCTTGGCACCACGTGCGTGCCCGGCGACAGCTCGGTCATCCCGTACGCCTGCTTGACCACCGGCACGTCGAGGCGTTTCCCGCAGGCGGCGGCGAGTTCGGCGTCCAGCGGTGCGGCCGCGCTGAGCACGAACTCCAGCGAGGACAGGTCGTACTTGTCCACGTCGGGGTGCTTGGCCAGGGCGAGCACGATCGGCGGGGCGACGTAGAGGACGTTGACCCGGTGCTGCTCGATCGCCGCGAGGAACTGGCCGAGTTCGAAGCGCGGCAGCACCACGACGCAGGCGCCGTGTCTGAGCGGGGCGTTGAGAAGCGCGGTCAGTCCGTAGATGTGGAAGAAGGGCAGGACCGCGAGCAGCCGGTCGTCGGGGCCCGCCGGCATCAGCGGGTTGAGCTGGGCGAGGTTGGTGGCGATGTTGCGGTGGGTGAGCATCACGCCCTTCGGCATGGACGTGGTGCCCGACGAGTAGGGCAGCGCGGCCAGGTCCTGCCCCGGGTCGATGGACGGATGCGGCTCCGGCGCCGTGCACTCGAGCATGTCGAGCACGCTGCGGTGCCCCTCCGCGCGGTCGCAGACGAATATCTCCTCCACTCCGCCTGCGAGTTCCGCCGCCTCCCGTGCCGTCTCCAGCAGCGGCGAGACGGTCACGATCCAGCGCGAGCCGGAGTCGCGGAGCTGCCGGGCCAGCTCCTTCGCCGTGGCCAGCGGATGGACGGTGCTGACCGCGGCGCCCGCACGGGTCGCGCCGTAGAAGACGGCGGGGAAGGCGAGTGTGTTGGGTGAGTGCAGGGCGAGTACGTCGCCCTTGCGCAGCCCTGCCTCCGCCAGTGCCGCGGCGATGCGGCGGGTGAACGCGTCGAGCTGTGCGTAGGTGAGCGTGCTGCCGTCGAGGCCGTCGACCAGCGCGGTGCGGCTGCCGTGCTCGGTGGCGGAGCGGCTCAGCACGGCGTCGTGGATGGGCTCGTCGACGACGGGGACGTCGGGGTACTCGCTGCGGAAAATCATGCTGTCCTCCCGGGGCGGCGTGGTCTCCGACGGTGCGGCGCCGCCCGTGCCGTACGGTGCGGCGCCCGCGAAATGACCGGAGATGCCCCACAGTCTCCTGCCTCATGTCCCTTCTCAGAAGACCTCGGGAGCACTCCTCGCATCTGCTCAGTACGGCTCACTCAGTACGGCTCGCTCACTACAACGCGGTCAGTACGACTTGGGCAGGCCGAGCGTCTGGTGCGAGACGAAGTTGAGCACCATCTCGCGGCTGACCGGGGCGATGCGGGCGACCCGCGCCGCCGTGATCATTGAGGCGATGCCGTACTCGCGGGTGAGCCCGTTGCCGCCGAGGGTGTGCACGGCCTGGTCGACGGCCCTCACACAGGCCTCCCCGGCCGCGTACTTGGCCATGTTGGCGGCCTCGCCCGCGCCCATGTCGTCCCCGGCGTCGTAGAGGACGGCCGCCTTGGTCATCATCAGCCGGGCCAGTTCCAGCTCGATGTGGGCCTGCGCCAGCGGGTGCGCGATGGCCTGGTGGCTGCCGATGGGCTCCTTCCACACCTGGCGCGTACGGGCGTAGTCCAGCGCCCGGTCGACGGCGTGACGGCCCATGCCGATGGCGAACGCGGCCGTCATGATGCGCTCGGGGTTGAGACCCGCGAAGAGCTGGAGGAGCCCTGCGTCCTCACCGGCGCCACCGCCGACGAGCGCGTCCGCGGGCAGCCGCACATCGTCCAGCACGAGCTCGAACTGCTTCTCCGGTGCGGCCAGTTCCATCTCGATCGGGCTCCGCGTGAAGCCGGGCGCGTCACGCGGGACGATGAACAGGCAGGGCTTGAGCTTGCCGGTGCGGGCGTCCTCGGTGCGGCCGACTATGAGCGTCGCGTCGGCGATGTCGACGCCGGAGATGAAGACCTTGCGCCCGGTGAGCAGCCAGTCCCCGTTCCCGTCACGTCGCGCCGTGGTGGTGATGCGGTGGGAGTTCGAACCGGCGTCGGGTTCGGTGATGCCGAAGGCCATCTTGCGGCTGCCGTCGGCCAGGCCCGGCAGCCACTCGCGCTTCTGCTCCTCGGTGCCGAAGCGCGCGATGACCGTGCCGCAGATCGCGGGCGAGACCACCATCATCAGCAGCGGGCACCCTGCCGCGCCCAACTCCTCCAGGACGATGGCCAGTTCGGCCATGCCGCAGCCTCCGCCGCCGTACTCCTCGGGGAGGTTGACGCCGAGGTAGCCGAGCGACGCGGCCTCGGCCCACAGCTCGTCGGTGTGCTTGCCCTCGGCCACGACACCGGTGAAGTACTCGCGTCCGAAACGCTTGCCGAGGGCCGCGACGGCCGCTCGCAGGTCACGCTGTTCCTCGGTCTCCAGCAGCGCATTGGTCATGACGGCTCCTTCGCGGCGGGCGGGACGGATGCGGACTGTTGAGGCTGTGCGGGCTGATCGGGCTGTGCGGGCCGGCCTGACTGTGCGGGCTCCCGGGGTGAGGGCCGCGCCGGCCCGGCGTCCTCCGGCTGCGTCTCGCGCGTCCTGGCCGCTTCGTCCGCGTCCTCGGTGACGACGGCGAGCAGTTCGCCGACCTCCACCTGGCGGCCGGGTTCGGCGTGCAGAGCGGTGAGGGTGCCGGACGCGGGGGCGACGACCTTGTGCTCCATCTTCATCGCCTCCAGCCACAGCAGCGGCTCGCCCGCCTTGACGGCGGCACCGACGGCGAGTCCGGGCACGACCCGGGCGACTGCGCCCGGCATGGGCGCCAGCAGGGAACCGGGCTCGTTCGCCGTGCCGGGTTCGCGCAGCCGGGGCAGCGCGGTGAAGGCGTGGGAGCCCTGGGGCGGCGCGGCGTCGACGTACACGTGCGCGCCGTCGTCCCCGTAGCGCGCGACCTCGAAGTCCCGGCGCACACCGTCGACTTCGAGCCGGACCCGGTCCGGGGCGGACTCCAGCACCCGCACCACCGGCCCCGCGGCACCCTCGTACTCCAGGACCGGTCCGTCCCGTGTGAGGCGGTAGCGGACCTCGATCTCGTCCTGCGAGGGCTCCGCGCGGAACGTCTTCGACTGGGGATGTGCGGGCACGTTGCGCCAGCCGCCGAGCCGCGCGGAGACGGTGGCGCCGGCCGCCTTCGCGCGCTCCGCGTCGGCCAGCGCGGCGGCGACGGCGGCCAGCCGGCGCGAGGTTTCCCGATCGTCCTTGTCCTGGGGCGAGTTGAGCGCTTCCAGGTTCCGGTCGTAGAAGCCCGTGCCGAGGTGGGCCGGGGCGAAGTCCCGGTGGCGCAGGGACCGTACGAGCAGTTCGCGGTTCGTCACCGGCCCGTGCACGCGCGCACGTTCCAGCGCGGCGGCCAGCTTCCGCACGGCCTCGCGGCGCGTCGGCGCCCATGCGATGACTTTGGCCAGCATGGGGTCGTAGTGCACGCCGATCACGTCGCCGTCCGCGACGCCGCTGTCCAGCCGTACACCGCTGTCCAGCCGTACGCCGCTGCCCCCGTGGGCAGCCGGTACGTCCAGGCGGTGCAACGTGCCCGTCTGGGGCTGCCAGTCGCGCGCCGGGTCCTCCGCGTAGAGGCGGGCCTCGACGGCGTGGCCGCGTGGGGAGGGCGGACCGTCCGGGTCCAGCGGCTCACCCTCGGCCACGCGGATCTGCAGCGCGACGAGATCCACTCCGTGCACGCACTCGGTGACCGGGTGCTCGACCTGGAGCCTGGTGTTCATCTCCAGGAAGTGGGCGCGGGCACCCTCGCCCACGCCGTTGCTGCCGCCTTCGCCTTCGCCCGCGCCCGTGCTGCCGCCCGTGACGAGGAACTCCACCGTGCCGGCGCCGCGGTAGTCGACGGCGCGTGCCGCGTCCGCGGCCGACCGGTGCAGCACATTGCGCAGTTCACCGCTGAGCCCCGGTGCGGGGGCCTCCTCGATGACCTTCTGGTGCCGGCGCTGGAGCGAGCAGTCGCGGGTGCCCAGCACCCACACCGTCCCGTGCCCGTCGGCCAGGATCTGCACCTCCACGTGCCGCCCGTCCTCGACGTACGGCTCGACGAAGACCTCGCCGTCCCCGAACGCGGCTGCGGCCTCCGCCGCCGCGGCGTCGATCTCCCCTTCCAGCGCGGCGAGTTCGCGCACGATGCGCATGCCGCGTCCGCCGCCGCCCGCCGCGGCCTTCACCAGCAGCGGGAGGTGGCGTTCGGTGGCCTCCTCGGCCGGTACGGGCTCCAGCAGCGGCACGCCCGCCTCACCCATCAGCTTCTTCGCGCGGGTCTTGGACGCCATCGCCTCGATCGCCTCCGGCGGCGGCCCGATCCACACGAGGCCCGCGTCGAGCACGGCACGCGCGAACGAGGCGTTCTCGGAGAGGAAACCGTAGCCGGGGTGCACCGCGTCGGCACCGGCGGCCAGCGCCGCCCGGACGATCAGGTCACCGCGCAGATAGGTCTCCGCCGGGGTGTCGCCCGGAAGCCTCACCGCGGCGTCCGCCTCCCGCACGTGTGGTGCGTGTGCGTCGGCGTCCGAGTGGACGGCGACCGTGGCGATGCCCATGTCCGCGCACGTGCGGAAGACGCGCCGCGCGATCTCGCCACGGTTCGCGACCAGCACCGATGTGATCATTTTCCGCTCCACTCCGCCCCTCGCAGCCTCGCCGTCACAGTCCCGGTCCCCGTCACAGTCCCGGTCCCCGTCACAGTGGCCGTCGCAGGGGCCGTCGCAGTCGCCGTTCCGCTTGCCGTCCCCGTCGCCGTCGCAGTCGTCACGGCGTCACATCCGGAAGACGCCGAAGCCGCCGCGCGCACCCTCGACCGGCGCCGTGTGGATCGCGGAGAGGCACAGCCCGAGAACCGTGCGGGTGTCCCGCGGGTCGATCACGCCGTCGTCGTAGAGCCGCCCGGAGAGGAACATCGGCAGCGACTCCGCCTCGATCTGCTGCTCGACCATCGCCCGCAGCCCGGCGTCGGCCTCCTCGTCGAACGGCTTTCCCTTCGCCGCCGCCGATTCCCGCATGACGATCGACATCACGCCCGCGAGCTGCTGCGGGCCCATGACCGCCGACTTGGCGCTCGGCCAGGCGAACAGGAACCGGGGGTCGTAGGCCCGCCCGCACATGCCGTAGTGGCCGGCGCCGTAGCTGGCGCCCATCAGCACCGACAGATGCGGCACCTTGGAGTTGGAGACGGCGTTGATCATCATCGCGCCGTGCTTGATGATGCCGCCCTGCTCGTACTCCTTGCCGACCATGTAGCCGGTCGTGTTGTGCAGGAACAGCAGCGGGATGTCGCGCTGGTTGGCGAGCTGGATGAACTGCGTGGCCTTCTGCGACTCCTCGCTGAACAGCACGCCTCGCGCGTTGGCGAGGATGCCGAGCGGATAGCCGTGCAGCCGCGCCCAGCCCGTCACGAGGCTCGTGCCGTAGCGGGGCTTGAACTCGTCGAACTCGGAACCGTCCACGATCCGCGCGACGACCTCGCGCGGATCGAAGGGCGTCTTCAGGTCGCCGGGGACCACGCCGAGCAGTTCGTCCTCGTCGTACTTCGGAGGTGCTGCAATGTCCGCCGAAGTCCCATGCGCCTTACGCCAGTTGAGGCGGGCGACGACGCGCCGGGCCTGACGCAACGCGTCCGGCTCGTCCACCGCGAAGTAGTCACCGAGGCCGGAGACGCGGGTGTGCATGTCGGCGCCGCCGAGCTCCTCGTCGCCGGCTTCCTCGCCCGTGGCCATCTTCACCAGCGGCGGGCCGCCGAGGAACACCTTCGAGCGTTCCTTGACCATGATCACGTGGTCGGACATGCCCGGGACGTATGCGCCTCCGGCGGTCGAGTTGCCGAACACGACGGCCACGGTGGGGATTCCCGCCTCGGAGAGCCGGGTCAGGTCGCGGAAGAGCGCACCGCCCGGGATGAAGATCTCCTTCTGGCTGGGCAGGTCCGCGCCGCCCGACTCGACGAGGCTGATGCAGGGAAGCCGGTTCGCGTAAGCGATCTCGTTCGCGCGCAGCGCCTTCTTCAGCGTCCACGGGTTGCTGGCACCGCCGCGCACGGTCGGGTCGTTCGCCGTGATCAGGCACTCCACGCCCTCGACGACGCCGATGCCGGTCACCAGCGAGGCGCCCACCGTGTAGTCGCTCCCCCAGCCGGCCAGGGGCGAGAGCTCCAGGAACGGCGTGTCGGGGTCGAGCAGCAGCTCGATGCGTTCACGGGCGAGCAGCTTGCCCCGTCCTCGGTGGCGCTCGGTGTACTTCTCACCGCCGCCGGCGACCGACTTGGCAAGCTCCGCGTCGAGTTCGGCGATCCGCTCCAGCATCTGCCGCCGGTGACCGGCGTATTCGGTGCCCGACACGTCCAGCGCCGAGTTCAGCACACTCACGGGAGAAGTCCTTCCGGTATGTCCGTATGCCGTGAACGCAGCCATTCGCCGAGGGCCTTGGCCTGCGGGTCGAAGCGTGCCTGCGAGGCGACGCCTTCACCGAGCAGCCCGTCGACGACGAAGTTGAGCGCACGCAGATTCGGCAGCACGTGCCGGGTGACCGGCAGACCGCGCACCTCGGGCAGCAGCCGCCGCAGTTCGTCCACGGTCAGAGAGTGCGCCAGCCAGCGCCACGCGTCCTCCCCGAGGTCCCCGCGCACCCACACGCCCACGTTCGCGCTGCCGCCCTTGTCGCCGCTGCGGGCTCCCGCGACCGTGCCCAGGGGGACGTTGCGCGAGGGCCCGTACGAACCGGGGAGCGGTTCGGGCAGCCGGGGCTCCTCGACGGGCGCGAGAGCCTGTGTCTTGTGCGGTGCCCGGATTTCCGTGCGCCGCCCGTCGGGCAGCACGGCGACGTGCGGCACCCGCTCCGCGTCCTCCCACGCCGCCTCGAAAACGCCGTACGGGGAGCCCTTCCCGGGCGGCGCCGTCACGTGGAAGCCGGGGAAGCTCCCGAGCGCCAGTTCGACCGCGGCCCCGCTCACCGCCCTGCCCACGGCCTCCTCCGAGGGGTCGCGGACAACCATCCGCAGCATGGCGCTCGCCTCTTCCTGCACCGGCGCGTCCGGGGTGTCGGTACGGGCGAGGCTCCAGGTCACCTCCGCCGGGCGGCGTCCGCCCGCGTCCAGTTCGGCCTCCATCTGCCGCCGCACGAGCGCGGCCTTGGCCTCGATGTCGAGGCCGGTCAGCACGAACGTCGTCTCGTTGCGCCAGCCGCCGAGCCTGGTCAAGCCGACCTTGAGTTGCGGCGGCGGCGCCTCGCCCCGCACGCCCTCGACCCGCACCCGGTCCGTGCCCTGCTGTGCCAGCCGCACCGAGTCCAGCCGCGCGGTCACGTCCGGCCCGGCGTAGCGGGCGCCCGCCGTCTCGTACAGCAGCTGCGCCGTGACGGTGCCGGGCGTGACCGCGCCGCCGGTGCCGGGGTGCTTGGTGATGACGGCGCTCCCGTCCCGCGCGACCTCCGCGACGGGGAAGCCGGGGCGCGTCACGTCGATGTTCTCCCGCGCGAAGAAGGCGTAGTTGCCGCCGGTCGCCTGGGTGCCGCACTCCAGCACGTGCCCGGCGACCACGGCTCCTGCGAGAGCGTCCCAGTCGTCGGCCGCCCAGCCGAAGTGCGCGGCGGCCGCCCCGCTGACGAGCGCGGCGTCGGTCACCCGGCCGGTCACGACGACGTCGGCTCCGGCGCGCAGACACTCCGCGATGCCGCCGCCGCCCAGGTAGGCGTTGGCCGTCAGGACGCCCTCGCCCCAGCCGCCCTCTGGGGCGCGGTGCATCACGTCGTCGCCCTCGACGTGCGCGACCGCCGCCGGCACACCGGTGCGCTCGCTCAACTCCCGTACGGCGTCGGCCAGTCCGGCGGGGTTGAGTCCGCCGGCGTTCGCGACGATCCGCACTCCGCGGTCCTTCGCGAGGCCGAGCCCCGTCTCCAGCTGCCGCAGAAAGGTCTTCGCGTAGCCCCGTGCGGGGTCCTTCAGCCGGTCGCGGCCGAGGATGAGCATGGTCAGCTCGGCGAGGTAGTCCCCGGTCAGCACGTCGAGTGCGCCGCCGGTGAGCATCTCCTCCATGGCGCGGAAGCGGTCGCCGTAGAAGCCGGAGCAGTTGCCGACGCGCAGCACGTCCGCCGCCCCGCTCACCGCCGCTCCCCCCGGGGTGCGCGGCCCTCTCCGGGCGGCCCGGCGAAGGCCTGTGCGATCTCCAGCCACCGCTGCGCGTCGGGTCCTTCGGCCCGTACGCCGGCGTCGTCCAGGTGCGTGCGCTGCGTCACGAGACGGCAGAACCCCTCGGCACCGCCGGTCACGCGCTGTGCGGCGTCCTCGGGCCCGTGCGCCCACAACTCGCCGTCCGGGGCCTCCAGTTCGACGCGGAAGGGTTCGGACGGCGGTTGGAGACCGCGGACGGCGTAGGCGAAGTCCCGTGTACGCACACCGATCCGGACGACGTGACGCAGCCGGGGCGTCGGCTCCCGCGACACCCCGAGGGCCTGCGCGACGTCCTCGCCGTGCGCCCACGTCTCCATGATCCGTGCGGTCGCCATGCTCGCGACGCTCATGGGCGGCCCGTACCAGGGGATGCGGCTGCCCTGGGGCAACTCGCCCAGCACACGCAGCAGTTCGTCACGCCCGGCCCGCCACCGCTTCAGCAGCTCCTCCGGCGACTGCGCGGCACCGGCTTCCGCGCCCTCGTCGACGAAGGTCTCCGGTGCGGCGAGCGCGGCCTGCACCGCGTCACGGAAGGCCGCTTCGTCAGTGGCTGCCAGCAGCGACTGCTCGTCGGTCCAGGCGAGATGGGCGATCTGGTGCGCGACCGTCCAGCGGGGCGCGGGCGTCGGCAGGGCCCATGCCTTCGCTTCGAGCCCTGCCACCAGCCCGTCCAGCGCCCGCCCTTCGTCCCGCAGGTCCGCGAGGACGGCTCCCGTCACGCTCCCGGCGTCGTCCATCGCGCGCCCCGCCCCTTTCCGCCGGCCGTCCGCCGCCGCACCTCGTGCGGCACCCCCTGAGCGTGACAGCGCGGCGAAAAACAAGCAAGCGTGCTTGCATTACTTTTCGGACGGCGGCGAGCCCTCCCCGTTCCGCGCCGCGTCCAGCCCCTCGGCAAGCACCTCGGCCAGATGACGGCTGCCGTGTCCGCCCAGCTGCTCCAGCTGCGTGCGGCACGAATAGCCGTCGGCCAGCAGCTCCGCGTCCGGCCCGGCCCTGCGCACGGCGGGCAGCAACTGGTCCTCAGCACACGCGGCGGACACCTCGTAATGCCCCTTCTCGAAGCCGAAGTTGCCCGCCAGGCCGCAGCAGCCCTTGCTCAACTCACCCGTCAGCCCGGCACGTTCACGCAGCCGCCGGTCCTCCGCGTCGCCGATGACGGCGTGCTGGTGGCAGTGGGTCTGCCCGGCGACGGGCCGGTCGAGGCGCGGCGGCTCCCACTCCGGCGCGAACTCCTCCAGGGTCTGCGCGAAGGTGCGCACGGAGCGGGCCAGCCGGTGCGCACGCGGGTCGTCGCCCAGCAGTTCGGGGACGTCGGTGCGCAGCGCTGCGGCGCACGGCGGCTCCAGCACGGTGACCGGCAGCCCGGCGTCCAGTGCCGGTTCGATGCGGTCCAGCGTGCGGCGCATGACGGCACGGGCCTGGTCGAGCTGGCCGGTCGAGACGTACGTGAGCCCGCAGCAGACCTGCTTGTCCGGCACGCTCACCCGCAGCCCGGCGTCCTCCAGCACCCGTACCGCGGCCGAACCGGCCTCCGGTGAGAGGTAGTTGGTGAAAGTGTCGGGCCACAGCACCGTCTGCGTCCCGGTCGCGGGCGGCGCACCCGCTCCCTGCACCGCACTGCTCCCGCCGCCGCGTGCCCGCCTGCGCCACCACCTAGTGAAGGGCTCACGCGGCAGTGCGGGGATGTCTCGTTCCGGCGCGATGCCGCCGAGCCGCTTCGCCACAGCCGCCAACGGCCGTACGCGCGCTGCCGCGTTGAGCAGCGGCACGAGACGGCTCGCCGCGGCGAGCCGCAGCCACTGCGGCAGCCTGCCCATCGAGTAGTGGGCCATCGGGCGGCGCCGGCCCTCGTAGTGGTGGTGCATGAACTCGGCCTTGTACGTGGCCATGTCGACGCCGACGGGGCAGTCGCTGCGGCAGCCCTTGCACGACAGGCACAGGTCGAGGGCCTCGCGCACCTCCTCCGACTGCCAGCCGTCCGTGACCACTTCGCCCGCCAGCATCTCGTGCAGCAGCCGGGCACGCCCGCGCGTGGAGTGCTGCTCCTCGCCGGTCGCGCGGAACGACGGGCACATCACGCCCGAACCGGCGTCCGTGTTGCGGCACTTCGCGACCCCGACGCACCGCCGTACGGCCGCCGAGAAGTCACCCGCGTCGTGGGGATAGCCGAACTCCACCGGCACGGGGTTGCGCGGCAGCGGCGCGAAACGCAGGTTCTCGTCGATGCGCGCGGGCCGCACCAGCATGCCCGGGTTGAGCCCGCCGACCGGGTCCCACAGGTCCTTGAACCGCCCGAAGAGGCCGACCATCTCCTCCCCGTACATCCTCGGCAGCAGTTCGGCGCGGGCCTGCCCGTCGCCGTGCTCTCCGGAGAGGGAGCCGCCGTGCGCGACGACGGTGTCCGCCAGGTCCGACGAGAAGTCGCGGAAGCGCCGGATTCCCTCGTCGCTCATCAGGTCGAAGTCGATGCGCACATGGATGCAGCCGTCGCCGAAGTGCCCGTACGGCAGCCCGTGCAGGTTGTGTTCGCGCAGCAGCGCCCGGAAGTCCCGCAGATACGCCCCGAGCCGGGCCGGCGGCACCGCGCAGTCCTCCCAGCCCGGCCACGCCTCCCTGGTCACCGCCGCCCCTGCCGCTGCGGAGGAACTGTCCGGCAGGCGCGTCGCCGTGCCGGAGGCGTCCTCGCGGATGCGCCACAGCGCCCGCTGCTCCGCGGCGGGCACCACGAGCCGGTGGTCGGTCGTGCCGTCCGCGGCGGCGGCCCGGCACAGCTCTCCGGCCCGTGCGCGCGCGTGCGCCTCGTCGTCCCCGCCGACCTCGACGAACAACCATGCGCCGCCGCGCGGGAGTCCGGCCCTCGCCGCCGGGGAGACCAGGTCGTTCGCCATGCCCTCGACCGTGAGCGGACCGTGCGGGAGCAGGCCCGCGGCCGCCTCCGCGGCCGCGCTCTCGTCGGCGTAGCCGAGCACCGCCAGCACCCGCGCCCCGGGCGTCGGCACAAGGGCGACCCTCGCCCGGGTCAGCACGCCGAGCGTGCCCTCGCTGCCGGTGAACACCCGCGCCCAGTCCTCGCCCTTCTCCGGCAGGAGCTCGTCCAGCGCGTAGCCGGAGATCCGCCGCGGCAGCTCGGGGAAACCCGTGCGCAGCAGCGACAACTCCCCGCCGACCAGGGCTCGTACGTCCTCACGCAGCCTGTCCGGGACGCCTTCGCCGCCGCGGGCGAGACGCATGCGCTGCCCGCCGTAGCCGGTGACCTCCAGCTCCCGCACGTTGTCGGCCGTCGTGCCCCAGGCGACCGAGTGCGAGCCGCACGAGTTGTTGCCGATCATCCCGCCGAGGGTGCAGCGGCTGTGCGTCGACGGATCGGGGCCGAAGGTCAGGCCGTGCGGTGCCGCGGCGTCGCGCAGCCGGTCCAGGATCACCCCGGGCTGTACGAGCGCGGTCCGCGTCCCGGGGTCGACGGACTCGATGCGGTCCATGTGCCGCGTGAAGTCGAGCACCACTCCGGTTCCGGTGGCCTGCCCCGCGATGGACGTGCCGGCGCCGCGCGCCAGCACGGGCACGCCCCGCTCACGGCAGACGGCCAGCACCGCCTCCACGTCGTCGCGGTCCCGGGGCGCGACGACGCCCAGCGGTACGCGCCTGTAGTTCGAGGCGTCCATCGTGAACAGCGAGCGCGTACTCGTGTCGAACTCGACCTCGCCGCCCCGTACCGCTTCGCGCAGTGCCGCCTCGACGTCGCGCATCCGCTCCGTCTGCTGTGCCCGTCCGTCCGCCGCCGCCGGCGTGTGTGCATGTGCCTGTGCCATGGCTCAAGCGTGCACGGTGACGGCGCCCGGACGGCACCCTCCCCGGCGATTACCTCGGGCGGAGTCGGCTGCGGGTTCCGCGGCGGGTCCGGCGGCGGGTTCCGCGGCCGGTCCGGCGGCGGGTTCCGCGGCCGGTCCGGCGGCGGGTTCCGGCGCGCCCCGGCGGGCGGTCAGCGCCCGCCGGTGTCGCGGCACAGCTCCCCGGGGATTCCGCGGGTCTCGATGACGACGCCACCGGAGGGGCGCCCGCCGGAGAAGGCCGCCGCGTTGAGACAGAAGTGCACCCACATGTTGAACTGGATCTCCTTGGCGACCCTCAGCCGGCTGTAGAGCAGGTCCGCCAGCCGGTCACCCGCACGCGCCCACGCCTCGGCCTCGAACTCCAGCGCCCCGTCGACGTCCCGGACGCCGAACCGGATCTGTCCCGCCTCCAGATGCCCTTGCAGGGTGCCCAGCGTGAACGAGGTGGAGTCCCGGCCGATCACGCGTACGGGCCCGTCCCAGGGGCCGGGCATCTGAACGCGGTACTCGTCGCCGACGCGCAGCTCCCCCTCCCGGCCGCGGGTCTTGACGAAGACCGCGACGGTCCACGGAGCGGCCCTGTTCAGGTCTGCGGCGACGGTGGCGATCAGTGCCCGCGCGCTCATCCTCGCGTCCACGATGCGCACCCTGAAGCGGCGGTGGAACATCGGGCCGACCCCCTCGGAGATCGGCTTGGTGCGCTCGTCCACGACCTCCGGCGGCAGCGGCGCCGGCAGGTCACCGGCGTCGCCGGGGGTTTCGCTGCGGTGCAGGGCCGTGATGCGCCAGAAGTACTGCCAGGAGACGAGCAGGAGCCCCGCGGGCAGCCGCAGCAGGACGCCCGCCCGCCGTCTGAGAGTCACGCGCGGGCGGGAGCCCCGGTCCGGTGCGGTCATGTGCTTCATGACAACATATGAGTGGTTCGTCCACATCTGACGTCATCTGCCGGGACGACAGGACGGGAGGCCGATATGCAGACCGCACGGCTGCTGCGGATGCTGGGCATGCGCAGCTGGCACCTGGAAGCCGCGTCCCTGGGCTCGATCGGGCTGTGCATCGCGCTGTGGTCGCGGGCCGCGAGCGTCGACCAGGACGAGCGCGGCAACGCGGAACGGCGAGCGCTGTTCGTGTCCATGTGGGCGCCGACTCTGTGGCTGATGAGCCAGTCCCTGAGGGAGTTCGACTGACCCCGAAGGCCGGGCCCGGATGATCCGTGAGCGACGCCTGCACGGCGACCGTGCCCTCGCGTCACTGCGGGCCCTCGAGGGCCTGGACGTCAACTACCGCCGTGCGCCCACCGCCGGCCGGAGCCCCGCCCCCGGCACCGGCTGGTTCATCGACTCGCTCGCACGGTCGCTTCCCGCGGAGCCCCCCGGCGCCCCCACGCCCGGCGGCACGTGGGAGACCGCCTGCCGGCTGGTCCGGGACTACCGCTTCGCGGAGCCCCGCATCCTGCGCTCCCTCTTCCGCGCCGACGCCCCCCTGCCGGGCCGCGACATGCTGCTCGAGGCGCGCTTCTGCGGGCTGCGCTTCGACATGGGGGTGCGCGTCGGCTCCGTCACCGACGAGACCCTCGGCACGGGAAAGCGGGCGCGCAGGGTGTGGGGATGGAGCTATCGCACCCTCCAGGGACACCTCGAACAGGGCGAGCTGCACTACCAGGTCGTCAAACACCTGCACACCGGTGAGGTGTCCTTCGTCATCACGGGCTACTCGCGGCGGGCACCCGTCCGCAACCCCGTGATCAGCCTCGGCTTCGCGCTGTTCGGCCGCCGCACACAGCGCCGCTTCTACCGCCTGAGCGCCGCACGGCTGGACCGGCTGGTCCGGCAGGAGCTGCGCGGCGTCCCCGCCCCGGCCAACGAGAGCCACCCCGCCGACGGCCGCTTCGTGATCGCTCCGGGCCGGCGGTGAGCGGATCTCCGGACCGGGCCGCAAGCGCCGGTGCCCCGGCCCGTACGCAGAGATCGCCCCGCAGACGATTGAACACGGCATGAACGGAGACCCGCACCAGTACATCCCGCAGCGCTGTGCGCGATGAGGTGGCGTGAGTTGAGAAGACAGCTCCGTCACCGCCCTCCACGGGGGCACATGCCTCCCGTGGAGGGACACGCGCCCCACCCCTCCCGGGCTGCGCCCGTCTCACCGGGTGGACCTCATGCCGTGCCGTGTGAAGGGACGCACTACCCTGCCTCTGTGGCTGATCTCCAGATTCCCGCAGACATCAAGCCCGCCGACGGCCGGTTCGGCTCGGGCCCGTCCAAGGTACGCACGGAGGCGCTGAGCGCGCTGGCTGCCACCGGCACCTCGCTTCTCGGCACCTCACACCGCCAGGCCCCGGTGAAGAACCTGGTCGGCAGGGTGCGTGAAGGCGTCAAGGAGCTGTTCCGGCTGCCGGAGG
This sequence comes from Streptomyces sp. WMMB 322, assembly GCF_900090145.1. Taxonomy (GTDB): domain Bacteria; phylum Actinomycetota; class Actinomycetes; order Streptomycetales; family Streptomycetaceae; genus Streptomyces. The sequence continues at coordinate 300,310 of NZ_FMHI01000001.1, read as the reverse complement.
ACTACGAAGTGGTCCTCGGCAACGGCGGCACGACCGCCTTCTGGGACATCGCGACGCACGGCCTGATCGAGTCCAGGTCGCAGCACCTCTCCTTCGGTGAGTTCTCCAGCAAGTTCGCCAAGGCCTCCAAGCAGGCCCCGTGGCTCGGGGAGCCCACGGTGATCGAGTCGGAACCCGGCACCCACCCGCTCCCACGCGCCGAGGCCGGGACCGACGTCTACGCCCTCACCCACAACGAGACCTCGACGGGCGTGGCGATGCCCATCGCGCGCGTCCCCGGCGCCGACGAGGGCTCCCTGGTGCTCGTCGACGCCACTTCCGGCGCGGGCGGGCTCCCCGTCGACGTGCGTGAGAGCGACGTCTACTACTTCGCCCCGCAGAAGTCCTTCGCCTCCGACGGCGGCCTGTGGATCGCCGTCTTCTCCCCGGCGGCCGTCGAACGGGCCGAGCGCATCGCCGCGTCCGGCCGGCACATCCCCGCGTTCCTCGACCTGAAGACCGCGATCGACAACTCGCGCAAGAACCAGACGTACAACACCCCCTCCGTCGCCACCCTCTTCCTGCTGGGCGACCAGCTGGAGTGGCTCAACGGCCAGGGCGGACTGGACTGGGCCGTGCGCCGCACCGCCCAGTCGTCGCGGACGCTCTACGGGTGGGCCGAGGACGCCAAGTCCGCCTCGCCGTTCGTCTCCGACCCGGCGCAGCGTTCGCAGGTCATCGGCACGATCGACTTCGACGACGACGTCGACGCCGCCGCCGTCGCGAAGGTGCTGCGCGCCAACGGCGTGGTCGACACCGAGCCCTACCGGAAGCTGGGCCGCAACCAGCTGCGTGTCGCGATGTTCCCCGCGATCGAGCCCTCCGACGTCGAGGCGCTCACCCGCTGCGTGGACTACGTGATCGAGAACCTGTAGCCGGCACAAGCCAGTCGGAAGGCGGGCCCGGAAGCCACACGGACGGCTTCCGGGCCCGCTTCACGTCTGCCGCCTCCGTCAGGTCTGGAGCCGCTGGAACTTCCGTACCGCGAGCGGCAGGAAGACCGCCGTGATGAGCACGGGCCACACCACGGCCATCAGCGCGGAGTGCTGCTCGATCCAGCTGCCTGACGTGGGCAGCGGGTTGCCGTACAGCTCGCGTACGGCGTTCGAGGTGGAGGAGACGGGGTTCCACATGGCGACGGCTCCCAGCCAGTCCGGCATGAACGAGGGCGGGGTGAAGACGCTGGAGACCATCCCGAACGGGAACGCCACGGCGAAGAGGTTGCCCGCCGTCTCCTGGTTCGGAGTGATCAGGCCGAGCCAGACTCCGACCCAGATGAGTGAGAAGCGCAGCAGGAGCAGGAGCGCGAACGCGTACAGCGTCGCGAGCAGCCCTCCGTCCGAGCGCCAGCCCACGACCAGGGCGATCGCCGCCATCACCGCCAGGTCGAGCGCCGCATGGAGGACGTCGGAGACGCCGCGTCCCGTGACGACCGCGGAGGGCGCCATCGGCATCGAACGGAAGCGGTCGGTGACGCCGCGTTCCTTGTCGACGACGACGCTCATCGCGGTGTTCATGAAACCGAAGGCCATCGTCATCGCGAACATGCCGGGCATCGCGTAGTCCTTGTAGTCCACGCCCTCGCCGACGTCCATGGCGCTGCCGAAGACGAAGACGAAGAGCAGGACGGAGACGATCGGGAAGCCCAACTGCCAGGCGATGAGCGAGGGTTGCTTGACCAGATGGGTCAGGTCCCGGCGTACGACGGTCCAGCAGTCGGTGAGCGCCCAGCGCAGGCGTCTCTCCCGTGCGGGCGTCGCGGCCGCCGTGGCGCTCGTCGCCGGCTCCGGCGCCGGGGTCGTGATGCTGCTCATGCCGCGGCCTCCTGCTTCTCCCGGGTCAGCGTCAGGAAGACCTCGTCCAGCGTGGGCCGGCGCAGGCCGATGTCCTCGACCGTGATGCCCGCCTCCTGAAGGCTGCGCGCCACGTCCGTCAGTGCGGCCACTCCCTCGCCGGAGGGGACGGACGCATGGACACGTCCGGTCCCCTCCTCGGCCTCCGGCTCGCTGCCGTCCGCCGCGACCCTCGCCACGGCCTTGACGATGCCGGGCACGTCGGCGGCCTCGCGGGCCGTCACCTCGATCCGGTCGCCGCCGATCGCCCGCTTCAGGGCCGCCGGCGTGGGCGTGCGGCCCCCGAAGGAGGCCACGGAGTCGGTGATGTTGCGGCCCCGGTCGATGACCGCGATGCGGTCGGCGAGCCTGTCGGCCTCGTCCAGATAGTGCGTGGTCAGCAGCACGGTGGTGCCGGTGTCGGCCAACTCCCGCACGGCACGCCACACTTCGCTGCGCCCGCGCGGATCCAGCCCGGTCGTCGGCTCGTCCAGGAAGAGCACCTCGGGCGCGAGGATCATCCCGGCGGCGAGGTCGAGGCGGCGGCGCATGCCACCGCTGAAGTCCTTCGGCTGCTGTCCGGCGGCGTCGCTCAGCCCGAACTGCTCCAGCAGCCGGTCCGCCCGGTGTCCGGCCTGCGCGCGTGAGAGATGGAAGAGCCGCCCGAACATCTCGAGGTTCTGGCGGGCGGTCATGATCTCGTCGACGGCCGGGTGCTGCCCGGTGAGACCGATGCGGCGGCGCACCGCGCGGGGTTCGCTCCTCACGTCGTGGCCGGCGACGCGAGCGGTGCCGCCGTCGGGCCTGGTCAGCGTGGCGAGGATGCGCACGGCCGTCGTCTTGCCGGCGCCGTTGGGGCCGAGGAGGCCGAAGACGGTGCCGCGCGGCACCTCCAGATGCAGACCGTCCAGCGCGTGCTTGTCGCCGTAGGTCTTGCGCAGCCCTTCGGCGACGACGGAGAACTCCGCGGCCGGGCCGGTGGGTGAAGAGGTTCTCATCAATGCTCCCCCCGCGTGGCCGAGCGGGACCCGCCGCCGGACACAGAAACTGGGTACGGTGTACTCATAAAGAACAGCGTACAGCGCACGCAGAATTGCGCAAGCCACTTAGGATGGCGGTCACGATGACGAACCGCGTGACGAACCCGACGACCGTGCCGGCGAGGACCCCCACCCGTCCGGAGACGCCGGCGGCCCCGGCAGGCAGCCGCCGATGACCACGGAGTACAGCGGCTCCGGCGACCTCGGCCGCACCCTCGAACTGCTCTGGCACGGCAAGGGGCAGCCCACCCGCGGTCCGAAACCCGGCCTGACCCTTGAACGGATCGTCGTCACCGCCGTCGAACTCGCGAACCGCGAGGGCCTGCCGGCGCTCTCCATGCGCAGGGTGGCCACACAGCTGGGCGTGGGCACCATGACCCTGTACCGCTACGTGCCCGGCAAGGGCGAGCTGCTCGACCTGATGCTCGACCACGTCAACGGTCCCGGCGAGGACCTGCAGGCCCACCGCGGCAAGGACTGGCGCACCTCCATGGAGTTCGTCGCCCAGGGCTCATGGGCCCTGTACACGGGCAATCCCTGGCTGCTCCAGGTCAGTCAGGTGCGCCCCGTCCTCGGACCGAAGTCCATGGCCGGTCTCGAGTTCGCGCTGTCGGCGCTGCAGGACGTGCCGCTGACGGGCCAGGAGAAGATCGGCCTGCTCGTCGCGCTCGACGCATACATCGTGGGCGCGGCGCGCACCCACGTCCTCCAGCAGGAGGCCGCGGCACATACCGGTCTCTCGGACGAGGAGTTCTGGACGGCCCAAGTGCCCTATCTGGAACGGGCCATGGAGACCGGCGAGTACCCGCACATCGCCGCACTCCCCGACGACGCCTTCTCGATGAGCGGCGAAGACGTGATGCGGTACGGGCTCCGCTCCCTGCTGGACGGCTTCCAGAAACTCATCGAGAGCAGGGAGAGCTGAGCCCGCCGCCGTCGGCAGGTCCCCGGCGAGCCCGATGCGGGCGCGGCTCCGGCCCGCTTCCCGGCGCCGGGTGACGCGAAGTCAGCCGCGCCGCCGGAACAGGCGCCGCAGCAGCGTCCACAGCACCACGGCGACCGCGACCGCCGCCCCGCCCACTACGACCTTCTTCTCGTCGACCTTCACATCGTCGCCGCCGCTTGCGGCGCCGCCCTCCGCACCGCCGTCCCGCCCCCGCTCACCGGCCGCGACGCTCTCCGGGAGCAGCTCCCCCTCCAGCTCCAGCGGGTCCACGCTGCTGCCCCTGCCCTCCGAACCGCACATCAGCGTGCGCCCGTCGGCGGTGAAGGTCACCGACTCGCCCTGCCCGGCCATGGGCACGCTGACGGGGGTGTCCAGCGCCTCGGGCTTCCCGTTCCGCCAGCGGAACATCTCGCCCCCGAAGTAACCGCGCAGCACCAGCCGCGTCCCGTCCGGCGAGAAGGCGCCGTCCGTCGCCCAGACCTCGGTACGGGCGACGCGGCGGAAAACGTTCACCCCCGACGCCGACAGCTGTTCCGGCCCGGCGTAGATGCCGCCCTTCTTGTTCTGGCTCTTGTCGGCGATGTAGACGCGTCCGGTCTTCGGGTGGACCATCAGCGACTCGGCGTCGCGGGGACCGTCGGCGTAGCGGACCGTGTAGCGGGTCGGCGTCACCGTCACATCGCGCAGTTCCGCCGGCTCGCGGAAGCGGTAGATCCACACCTCGCTCCACCCGCCGCCCAGGTTGTCGCCGATGTCTCCGACGTGGACCTCACCGCCGGGCCCGATCGAAATCGCCTCCACGTCACGGGGGTCGACGCCCTTGAGGGTGACGGTGGCGACGGTCCTGCCGGTGGCGGAGTCCACCGCGTAGACGTAGGGCCCGTCGTCGGAGTCGTTGTGCGTCCAGTAGACGCCCTTGTGCGTACGGCTCGCCGCCAGCCCGCTCGACTCCGTGATGCGGGGGTCCTTGATGCGGAAGGCTCCCCGGCCCTCCTCGCCCCCGGCCCTCGCACCGGGCGCCACGGGCGCTATCGCGGAAGCCCCCGCCGCCGGCCCCAGCGCGAGCAGTCCTGCTGCTCCCCCGACCCCCACTGCCGCTGCGACGCGGCGCCAAAGCACAGACATGGTCACAGTCTCGCGTACGGGAGCCTGCCGACGCCTCCGGTCCGGGAGGCCGTGGACGACCGCCCGCGCGGCGTGCGGCCTTGCTTCGAGCTCACTCCAGGGGCTTGGCTCTACAGCCATGGAATACACGCAGCTCGGCCGCACCGGCCTCAAGGTCAGCCGGATCGTTCTGGGCACGATGAACTTCGGGCCGCAGACCGACGAGGCCGACAGTCACGCCATCATGGACTCTGCGCAAGGTGCGGGCATCAACTTCTTCGACACCGCCAACGTGTACGGCTGGGGCCCCGACAAGGGCCGCACCGAGGAGATCATCGGCAGCTGGTTCGCCAAGGGCGGCGACCGCCGGGAGCGGACCGTACTGGCCACCAAGGTGTTCGGAAGCATGGCCGCGGAGGGCGACAGCACGCCCAACCAGGACCGGCTCTCCGCGCTCAACATCCGGCGGGCCGTCGACGCGAGCCTCAAGCGGCTCCGGACCGACCACATCGACCTCTACCAGTTCCACCACGTGGACCGGATGACGCCCTGGGAGGAGATCTGGCAGGCCGTCGAGGTCCTGATCCAGCAGGGCAAGATCCTCTATGCGGGTTCCTCCAACCACGCGGGCTGGCACATCGCGCAGGCCAACGAGACGGCGGCGCGACGCGGCATGTACGGGCTCGTCAGCGAGCAGTGCCTGTACAACCTCGCCGAACGCCGCGCCGAGATGGAGGTGATCCCGGCGGCGCAGAGCTACGGCCTGGGCGTGATCCCCTGGTCCCCGCTCTACGGCGGCCTGCTCAGCGGTGCGATCCGCAAAGCGGGCGGCGCCGGCGGTACGTCAGGAGCCGGCAAGGGCCGCTCCGCGGACGCCCTGGCGAGGCGGGCCGAGCTCCGCGAACAGGTCCAGCGGTACGAGGACCTGCTCGCCGAGCACGGCCTCGACCCCGGTGAGACGGCCCTGGCCTGGCTGCTCACCCGGCCCGGCGTGACGGGCCCGATCGTCGGCCCGCGCGTCCCCGAGCAGCTGGAATCCGCGCTGCGCGCGGTGGAACTGAAGCTCGACGACGGGCTGCTCGCCGCGCTCGACGAAATCTTCCCGGGCCCGGGACCGTCACCGGAGGCGTTCGCCTGGTAGACGCCCGACAGCCGCGGCCCCGTGCCCCGAGGGCAGGCACGGGGCCGCTCCCCTCCGCCGGGAACCGGTGCGGTGACCGCACGGCCGCAGCGCGGCGAGCGATCCGTCACTGGCGGCGCGCGTCACCGCGGGAGATGCGGAACAGCACATTCGCACGGAGCGGCCCTTCCGGTGCGGACGGGTCGTCGAAGTCGCCTGCCGGGTCCCGGGTCATGCCGATCCTGCGCATCACCGCCTGGGAACGGAGGTTCCCGGCAGTCGTCACGGCGAGGATTTCCGGGAGTCCGAGCGTCCCGAAGCCGTGGGCCAGGACTGTCCGCGCGGCCTCCGTCGCGTAGCCGTGGCCCCAGGCAGGGCGGGCGAGCCTCCAGCCGGTCTCCACTCCGGTGAAGGGCATGCCCTCGTCCACCTGATCCAGGCCGGCGAAGCCGATGAACTCGCCCGTGTCCCGGACGGCGAGTGCCCACCACCCGTAGCCGCGCCGGTCCCAGTCGGCCTCGAACCGCGCCACGGACGCATCGCTCTGTTCACGGGTGAGCGGGCCGCCCAGGTGCCGGCGGACCTCGGGATCGGCGTTCATCGCCGCCCACGGTTCGAGGTCGCTGTCGCGCCATCGGCGCAGGGTGAGGCGATCGGTGTGCAGTTGCGTCATGGTGCCCAGCCAACGCGGGCTCCCACCCCGCGGGCAATCCGTTTTGCCGGGGGAGGGCAGAGACTCCTCAGGCGCCGACCGCAGCTGCGACGGCCACCACGATGAGCATCAGCACGAGCACACCGCTGACGATGCGCGTCCTCGTCTTGGTATTCACGCCCCCAACCGTAACCAAGGCCGTCACCCGCCCAGCGGCCAGGCCGCGATCTGCTCGTAGCGGGGCTGTTCCCCCTGCACACCGCTCTCCGGCAAGTTGCTGCGTACGAGCGCGAGTTCGCCGGCGGTCCAGGGCTCCCCGGCGTACTCGTCGAGAGCCGCGGTGTAGGCCTTCATGTCGAACGGGCGCGACCTGGCGCGGGCCAGCGTCAGGTGGGCCCGGAACCTGCGGGGTTCGTCCGTGCCGAGTCCCACGCGGCGCCCGGCGGCGGCGGTGGCCGCGGCGAGCATCCGCACGCCCTCGCCGCCGGGCCGGTGGCCCGCGCCCCCGGCCGCCGCGGGAGCCTCCGCGCCGGAGGGTGCGCCCGTGACGGCGGCCCACAGCGCCCGGTGCCCGAAGTGGCCCCCGCCCGCGATGCGCAGCCCCAGCGGCCGGCCGCGCCGGGCCGCACGCGACAGGCGTTCGTGCAGCTCGTCCAGCTGCCCTCCGCCGACCTCGCCGTAGAAGGCGAGCGTGATGTGCCAGTTGGCCCGCTCGGTCCAGCGCAGCTGCCCGCCACCGTCCATGGAACGCAGCTCCGCGACCTTGTCGGCCAGCTGTCCGGATGCGTCGAGTACGCGGTCCGGGGGCAGCAGAGCCGTGAAGAGTCTCATGTCTCCAGCATGCCGCCACTCGGGTGCCGGCGTCGGGCTCCGCCGTCGGCGGGGCCGTTCCGCCCGGCCCCGCCGCGGGGCGCCGTGGGCCGGGGCGGGCGCGACGCCCGCCCGCCGCTACGCGGCGGAGGTCACCTTCTCCCGCTCGGCGCCCCTCGCCTCCCGCGGCACGAACCTCACGTGCCGGTGGCCGCGCCGCAGGTCCACGCGGAGCCGCAGCCCTCCGGCCCGTGCCAGCGCCAGGCCGACGCCGACGGCGACCACCGCCGAGATGATGCCGCCGGAGAGGAAGCCGATCCGGGGACCGAAGGTGTCGGTGACCCATCCCATGAGCGGCCCGCCGATGGGCGTGCCTCCCATGAAGACCATCATGTAGAGGCTCATCACCCGGCCTCTCATCGCCGGGTCGGAGGCCGTCTGCACGCCGGAGTTGGCGGTGACGTTGAAGGTCAGCCCCATGATCCCGATCGGCGCCATCAGGGCGGCGAAGAGCCAGAACGACGGGGAGAGCGCGGCCGCCGCCTCCAGCAGGCCGAAGAGCAGCGCCGCCCCGGCCATCAGCCGCATGCGGGTCACGCGCCGCCGTGCGGACAGCAGCGCACCCACCACGGAACCCACGGCCATGAGGGTGTTGAGCAGCCCGTACGTCCCGGCGCCCTCCTCGAAGACCCGGTCGGTGAAGGCGGTGAGCCAGATCGGGAAGTTGAAGCCGAAGGTGCCGACGAAGCCGACGAGGACGATCGGCCAGATCAGCTCGGGATGGCTGCGGACATAGCTCAGCCCTTCCCGCAGCTGCCCCTTGCTGCGGGGCACGCGCTCGATGCGGTGCAGCTCGCCGGTGCGCATCAGCAGCAGGCCGGCGAGCGGAGCGATGAAGGACAGGCCGTTGAAGAGGAAGGCCCAGCCGCTGCCGACGGCGGAGATCATCACGCCGGCGATGGCGGGCCCGACGAGGCGGGCGCTCTGGAAGTTCGCGGAGTTGAGCGAGACCGCGTTGCCTATCTGTTCCGGGCCGACCATCTCGGTGACGAACGTCTGCCGGGTCGGGTTGTCGAGCACCGTCGCCAGGCCGAGCACGAACGCCAGCGCGTAGACGTGCCAGACGTGCACCTGGCCGCTGAGGGTCAGGGCCGCGAGCGCCAGGCCCGTCAGCCCCATGACGGACTGCGTGATCAGGAGCAGCTTGCGCTTGTCGCACCGGTCGGCGATGACGCCGCCGTAGAGACCGAAGAGCAGCATGGGCAGGAACTGCAGCGCCGTGGTGATGCCGACGGCGGTGGCCGAGCCGGTGAGGCTGAGCACCAGCCAGTCCTGGGCGATGCGCTGCATCCAGGTGCCGGTGTTGGAGACGGCCTGGCCGGCGGCGAAGAGCCGGTAGTTGCGGATGCGCAGCGACGAGAACATCGAGGGCTTGGGAGCGGGCTTCGCGTCGGTGACCTGCGTATGCCGGTGCCGCTTCCCGCCCGGGACGTCGGCCGAGTCCCGCGGCTGCTTCCGTGCGCCGTTCTGTGGGGTCCGGGAGTTCTGCGGGTTCTCGAAGTTCTGTGGGTTCTCGGGGTTCTGTGGGTTCTGGGGGTTGTCATCTGGTGCGGGTGCGGAATCTGTTCCGTGGCCCGTACTCAAATCGCCTTCGCCTCCTCATTCGTCCGCGCCGTTCGTCTCCGTCGTGCCGTACTGCTCCCCTGCTCCTCACGGGTGTGCCGCAGATCCTCCGAGAGCTCCCCCTCAGGGCTCCCCGGCTACGAGTGCGCCAGCTTCTCCAGCACGGGTGCCGCGGCGCGCAGCCGCTCCCATTCGTCATCGTCGAGGCGACCGGCCAGTTCGGCCAGCCAGGCGTTCCGCTTCTCGCGGCTGGCGGCGAGCATGGACTCCGCGCGCTCGGTCTGCGTGACCGTCTTCTGGCGGCGGTCGTCGGGGTGCGGCTCCAGCCGGACCAGTCCCTTCGCCTCCAGCATGGCGACGATCCGGGTCATCGAGGGGGGCTGGACGTGCTCCTTGCGGGCCAGTTCGCTGGGCGTCGCGGAGCCGCAGCGGGCGAGTGTGCCCAGTACGGACATCTCCGTCGGGCTCAGCGACTCGTCGACCCGCTGGTGCTTCAGGCGCCGCGAGAGGCGCATGACGGCGGTGCGCAGTGAGTTGACCGCTGCCATGTCGAGCTCGCTCGCCGTGCCCGCGCCGCCGGTGCGGCGCTCGGATGTTTCCGGCATGTTGTTAGGGTAACTCATTACCTGCTCTAAATAACAGGCCGGGGACCTGGCCCTGCAGAACGGGCCGGAGACCTGGTCACCGTCCGTCCATCAGCTCACACATACGAGTGACATCGCACGGAAATCTGACCCATCACCCCCGGCCCACCCGGGACCGTTGAGGCATGAATTCGACGACCTCGAAGGTGCTCAGCCTGCGGATGGACGGTGAGCTGTTCGACCGGCTGCACACCCACGCCGCCAAGCGCGGCATGAGCGTTCAGGACTACGTGGTCCGTGCGCTCGTGCGCGACGACTTCGACGAACGGCTCAAGACATCAGTCGAGGAGGCCGAACGCTTCTTCGACTCGGCCGGCGTGCGGCGCCGGCTCGCTACACGGCCAGAGCCTGCTCGATCGGGGCGGGCATGAAATTGACGAGAAAGCAGGCGCCGACGACCGGAATTTCGTCTCCGCGCGTAGAACCACCGCCCTCCCGCGCTTTCCCGGCCCTCGATAGGCTGTTCCCTGCCGACGGCGCGGGATGGGCGGCGCCGGCCGGGCGAACGCGAGAGGAAGCTGCGGCGATGGGCCTCATGAACCGGTGGACCGACGGCCAGCGCGAGGCCCCCGAGCCGCTCGAAGGCCCGGTCAGGGGCACGGTCCTGGTCGGCACCGGCATCTGGTTCGTCCTCTTTCTCGCGCAGCTCCCCTTCTACGGCTGGTACGAGGACCACGGCCACACCTGGTTCATCTGGACCTGCGCCGCGGGTGCCGGACTCGGCCTGCTCGGCTTCTGGTACGTACACGTGCGCGAGCGCGCCATACAGCGGGACGCTCACGACTCCGCCTGACGGCACCGGCCCCGCGGCTTGCTCTCCGACCTCGCGCTCCCATGCCGGGGTGCGAGCCGGCGCCCTCCGTCCGCGACGGACTCCGGGCCGCCCCGGACTCGGGGCCGCCGTCGTCCGCCGTCGCCCGCCGACGCCCACCGATGCCCACCGTCGTCCGCCGACGCCGTCCACCGATGTCCGCTTAACTCCCGCTCACAGCACCGCTATGCGTATGATCACGCGGTAGGGCATATGCCCATCAGCTCCGCTGTGCCGGCGGTGCGTCACGGGTCACCCTGAGCTGAATAGGGGCAGGAATGGGCGACGCGGAGAATCCGCATGCCGAGCTGGAGCACCTTCGCCGCGCGATGGCGACCCGCCCGGTCATCGATCAGGCACACGGTGTCCTGATGGCTGCCTACCGGTGCACGCCCGACTCGGCGTGGCACGTCCTCGTCACCGTCTCCCAGCACACCAACACCAAGCTCCACCATGTGGCCGCGGCGCTGGTGGAGACGACCCAGGGCAAGGACCTCCCCGGTCACCTGAGCACCGCACTGAGGGAGGCACTGAAAACCGCCCCCCAGGATCAACCAGGACAAGGCGTATGAAACGCCCGTAACGTCTGATGCATGACGGAGCGGACGGGCGCCGCCGCCGGGACGGCTCCCGGAGACGGCCGGCAGCGCGGGCTCAGTGCCGCGGACGTGGAGGCGAGGACCGCTCGCGGCGAGATCAACGACGTACCCGTGCGCAGCAGCCGCTCCCTCACGGAGATCGTCCGTGCCAACGTCTTCACCCGCGTCAACGCCGTCATCGGCGCGCTCTTCCTGATCATTCTCTTCGTCGGGCCCGTGCAGGACAGCCTCTTCGGGTTCGTGATCGTCGCCAACACCCTCATCGGCATCGTGCAGGAGCTGCGCGCGAAGAGGACCCTCGACAACCTCGCCGTCATCGGCGAGGTGAAACCGGTCGTCAGACGGGACGGCGCAGCCGTCCGTCTCAGCGCCTCGCAGATCGTGCTGGACGACCTTGTGGAGCTCCGGCCGGGCGACAAGTGCGTCGTGGACGGCCAGGTGACCGAGGCCGACAGTCTCGAGATCGACGAGTCCCTGCTGACCGGTGAAGCAGACCCCGTCGCGAAGCAGCCCGGCGACCCGGTCATGTCCGGAAGCTTCGTCGTCGCGGGCAGCGGCGCGTTCACCGCAACGCGGGTGGGGCGTGCCGCGTACGCCGCCCAGCTCGCCGAGGAGGCCTCCCGCTTCACCCTCGTCCACTCCGAGCTGCGCAGCGGCATCAACGATCTGCTCAAGTACGTGAGCTGGGTGATCGTCCCGACCGGGCTGGGGCTCGTGTTCAGCCAACTCGTCGTCGAGCACGACGACATCCACGGTGCCGTGCGCCGCATGGTCGGCGGCATCGCACCGATGGTGCCCGAGGGCCTGGTGCTGCTGACCTCGATCGCCTTCGCCATCGGCGTCGTGCGGCTGGGGCGCCGGAAGTGCCTCGTGCAGGAGCTGCCGGCGATCGAGGGGCTCGCGCGCGTGGACATCGTCTGCCTGGACAAGACGGGCACCCTGACGGAGGGCGGCATGGACGTCGCCGAGGTGCGCGTCCTCGGGGACGGCACAGCCGACGCGGCCGCCGGTGACGGCGACCCCGCGGGGGGCGGCCCCGGGAGCGGCCCCGCGGACAACCCCGGTGCCGGCGGCGGGGACCGGGACGGAGAAGGCCGCCACGGCCACCCCGGTGCCGGCGGTCGCAGGGCCGCGGACACGGCCTACGTGGAGCGGGCGCTCGCGGCCCTGGGATCGGCCGATCCCCGCCCGAACGCGAGCATGCGGGCCATCGTCGACGCCTTCCCCCTCGACGGGGGCGACGGCACGGCGTGGCGGACCGCGCAGTCGCTGCCCTTCTCCTCCGCCCGCAAGTACAGCGGAGCCACCTTCGTCGAGCACGACGGCACCCGCCGCACCTGGCTGCTGGGCGCCCCCGACATCCTGCTGCCGCCCGGCCATCCCGCACTCGCGGACGTCGACGAGCTCAGCCGCGAGGGGCTGCGTGTGCTGCTGCTGACCCGCACCGACCGCGTCGCGGACGCCCCCGACGCCGTCGACGGAGCCGTCCCGGCGGCCCTCGTCGTACTGGAGCAGCGGCTGCGGCCCGACGCCGGAAGAACCCTCCGCTACTTCGCGGAGCAGGACGTCACCGCCAAGGTCCTCTCGGGCGACAACGCGGTCTCAGTGGGTGCGGTGGCGGGCAAGCTGCGGCTGCGGGGAGCGCAGAACCCCGTCGACGCGGCCCGGCTCCCCGAGGATCCGGCGGGAATCGTCCGGGCGCTGGAGAGCGGCACCGTCTTCGGCAGGGTCTCGCCGCGGCAGAAGCAGAGGATGGTGGACGCCCTTCAGGAACACGGGCACCACGTCGCGATGACGGGCGACGGGGTCAACGATGTGCTTGCGCTCAAGGACGCCGACATCGGCGTCGCGATGGGCACCGGCTCCGAGGCCACGCGGGCCGTCGCCCAGATCGTGCTCCTCGACGACAGCTTCGCCACGCTCCCCTCCGTCGTGGCGGAGGGCCGCCGGGTCATCGGCAACATCGAACGGGTCGCCCACCTCTTCCTCACCAAGACCGTCTACTCGGTGCTGCTGGCCCTGCTCGTGATCCTCTGGCAGGTGCCCTACCCGTTCCTGCCGCGCCATCTGACGCTGCTGTCGTCCCTGACCATCGGCATTCCGGCCTTCTTCCTCGCTCTCGCGCCCAACCGGGAGCGGGCCCGGCCCCACTTCGTGCGGAGAGTCCTGCGGTACTCGGTGCCGGCGGGGCTCGTCGCGGGGGCGGCGACGTTCGCGACATATCTGCTGGCCCGCGGCCACTACGCGGGGCGCGGGGCGCTGACGGCCGAGACGAGTGTGGCGACGCTGACGCTCTTCCTGATCGCGATGTGGGTGCTCGCGGTCGTCGCGCGGCCCTACAGCTGGTGGCGGGTCGCGCTCGTGGCCACGATGGGGCTCGCCTTCGTGACCGTGCTGGTCACGCCCGCCCTTCAGCGCTTCTTCGCCCTGGAACTGGTCGGCTGGGCGATGCCGCTGACCGCGGTGGCCGTCGCGGCGGCGGCCTGCGTGACGCTGCAGGTCGCCTGGCGCACCGTGCGGCGCCGGTGGGAGATCACCGGCGCCACTCGCTGACAGGCCCAGGGGCTGTCCGGCGGTGTTCGTGGATCAGCGAGCGGCGTCCGGCGCATGGGGCCTCCCCCGCGAAAGCGGGGGGACGCATCGCAAGGCGGAGGGTCGTCCTCATACCGGGGTTCCCCATGCCTGAGGCCAGGGGAGTATTCGGGCGATCCCGACAACGCTGGGGGCACCGCCCGGCGAAGCCAGGGGGAGAGGTGCGGTGCCTGGGGGCACCCCCGGACGAAGTCCAGGGGGAGTCGCGAGCCCGCGAAGATCCGCCGGACAGGCCCTAGCGGACGACGTAAACGGTGATCTTGTTCTCGGTCGGTTGCGATCCGGGCCGTCCGTTCGGCCGAGACGGCAGGGACGGCGCGGCGAGCGGCGCGCCTGGGATGGCGTGCGCGGGGGCTGTCACCTCCGGTACCGCTGCGCCACCGCCGCGAACGCGGCCTTGGGTTCCCATTCCATGTCGGGGTAGGTCTGCCCCCGGCGGCCTTCGAGGAGTTTGACGATGCCCAGGCCGGCCCGGTCCAAGTCGTCCCGGGGGTCGCCGTCGGGGCGGTGCGGGAAGCCGGGCAGGGCGAACAGGAACACGAACGCGCTGTCCACGCCCTCGGTCTCGAAGATCTCCAGCAGCTCGCTCAGATATGCGGCCTGGCCGGCCTCGTCACGCGCGTACATGCCGTTCAGGCGCACCGGCGCCCTGGTCTCCGGGTCGTACTCGACCACCTCCAGCACCCGCCCACCGCGGTCCCCCGCGCCGCTGTAGGCCGCGGTGCCGAACCCCGTGACGGCGAGCGGCTTCCGGCTCCGGGCCAGGGTTCGTACCGCTTCCCGGAATCGGTCGGCCACCTCGGCGGAGCGGATCAGCTCGACCGTCACGATGTCGAAGGGAGTCCAGTCGACCTGCTCGAACTGTATGGAGGCGTAGGTGAGTTCGCCCCGGAAGCGCTCGCGGACCGTGGCCGCGGCATCCCGGAGGAACGCGTTGATGCGCACGCCGAGTTCGCGCATCGCCTCGGCCCGCCGCTCGGGTCGGCCCATCAGCTGAGCGACCCGCTCCTCGGGGGTCTTCCCGGGCAGGAAACCGCAGTTCATCACGCTCAGCTCGACCCCTGCGACGAACACGATCGTGGCCCCCTGCTGCCGGAGCCGTTCCGCTCGCCGGGCACAGTCGCGGAAGAGCGTGAGGATCTGCTCCGGGTCGAGCTCCAGTGGATAGGGCGAGAACCAGACCTCCAGGCCGAGTTCGGCGGCGGCACCGGCGGCCAGCTCCATCCGGCCGGGGTCGCCGCCGATGATCTGGACCGCGTTGCAGTGCAGGTCGTCGCGGATGACGGCGAGCTCGCGACGGACCACCTCAGGGTCGAACTGCTCGCGGGACATCTGCCCGTGCACGACGAATCCGGTGTCGTAGGTCATCCCTCTTGCTCGCATGGCGGCGTCCTGTCTCTCGGTCTCGGGAGGGGCGAGACTGGCAGAAATCTTGCGTGCACGCAAGTTTGCGTGCACGCAGTCTTGTGTGGAACGCTGACGCTGTGACGACACCATCACCAGGGCTGCGGGAGCGGAAGAAGCAGGCCACGCGCGAGGCGCTGCGCGAGGCGGCCCTGCGTCTGGCCGTGGAGCGCGGGCCCGACCACGTGCGGGTCGAGGACATCGCCGAGGCGGCCGGGGTCTCGCCGCGCACCTACAACAACTACTTCGCCAGCCGCGAGCAGGCGATCGTCTCCGCGGTCACCGCCGACCGGGAGGCGCGGATCGCGGCGGCGGTCGCGTCCCGGCCCGTGGGAGTGCGCCTGGCCGACGCCGTCACCGAAGCAGTGGCCGAGCAGTACACGGACACCGGCGAGTGCGAACAGGAGGCGTTGCTGCTGATCACCAGCCGGGCCGCACTGCGCGACGCGTTCCTCGGCAGCACCACCGGCATCGAGCCTCACCTCGCAACGGCGGTCGCCGAACGCCTGGGTGACAGCGGAGCGCACACGGCCCGCGTGCTCGCGGCGAGCGTGGCCGCGGCGGTTCGCATAGCGCTGGAGGACTGGCTCCGGCCGGCCGGGAACGCGGAGGGGGCCGGGAGTTCCGGCACCGGAGGACTGGTCGTGCCCTCCGGCTCACTGCCCGACCGGCTCCGCGAGGCGCTGGCCCCGCTCGCGCCGGCGTTCGACGCCGCCGAGCGGCACACCCAGCGGTGAAGTCGGCCCGACCGGGCACCTGCGGAACAGGCAGCGGATCCGGAACACGCCGGTACACCCGGCCGCGACCGTCTTCGTCGCCGGCCGATTCAACGCGAACGACGCCGTATCAGCGCGCGATCCACGGCTGGACTGCTAGAACGCGTACCAGCGCACGGCCGCGTCCTCCTGCCGCAGCGAGGCGACGCGTCGCGCGAACTCCCGGCGTGCCGCCGGGTTTCCGGGTGCGTGCTGCGCCACCCACGCACAGGCCGCCGTCTCCCGGGCGCCGCGCAGCACCGCGCAGCCGGGCCACTCCCGCACGTCCCAGCCGTAGACGCGCACGAAGCCGGCGTAGGAAGCCTCGTCCAGCCCGTAGCGGTCGAGGCTCAACGCCAGTACCACCAGGTCGTGTTCGCGCAGATCGTCGGAGAAGGTCTCCAGGTCCAGCAGCAGCGGGCCGTCCGGGCCGACGTGGACGTTGCGCGGGAGGGCGTCGCCGTGCAGCGGCCCCGGCTGCAGGACGGGGGTCAGTCCGGCCGCGGCGGACTCGAAGTCGTCGCGCCGGGCCCGCAGATAGGCCGCGTCCGCCGGGGGCACCGCGTCCCCGGCCAGCCGCAGCCAGCGCTCCACGCCGGAGAGCAGGTCCCGCCGTGGCAGCGCGAACGGCGGGGCGGGCAGGGCGTGTACGAGCCGGAGCAGTCCCGCCAGGTCCGCGGGCACCGCCTCACGTCGCGCTTCGTCCAGACGCCGCCAGAAGGTGAGGGGGTGCCCGTCGACGAGGGTGACACCGGACCTCGCGGCACGCACGGCGGGCACCTCGTGCTCCTCCAGCCAGCCGGCGACGCGCAGTTCACGCTCGGCGCGCTCCTTCAGCGAGGGGTCGCGGCCGACGCGTACGACGACGGGTTCGGGGGCGTCCAGCGCGAAGACCGCGTTCTCGCCGAGCGCCAGGAGCCGTGCGTCCTCCGCCCGCTCACCGGCGGACGCGAGCACGGCCCGCGCCCGCGCCTCGGTGAACGGCCCCGTGGTCGTCCGGTCCGCGGCCGGCCGGTCCGTCGTCGTCCGGTCCGTCGCCGGCCGTCGCTTCTGCGTGCCGTCGTCCATCCCGGCAGCGTAGGCGGTGGCCGGAGCCCGGATTCCCCTCCGTGGCCCGTCACTTGCCGCGAGCGTCGTCCTCGTCCCGCAGCGCGAAGTCGCCGTACTCCGGCGGGCCGGTGCGCTCGTAGGTGTGGATGGCGATTCCGGTGCCGGTGGTCGTGGATTCCGTCAGCGTCATGCCCATCGGCCTCGTCCCCTCCGCGAACAGCCGTCGGCCGTTGCCGAGTACCACGGGGAAGGTCAGCAGCCTGAACAGGTCGACGAGGTCGTGCGCCATCAGGGACTGCGCGAGCACGCCGCTTCCGTGGATCTGGAGCTCTCCGCCCCCCTGATGCTGCTGCTTCAGCGCCGCCACCTGCTCGGGGACGTTCTCGCGCAGCAACGTGGTGTTGTACCAGCCGGCGGACTTCAGCGTCGTCGAGGCCACGTACTTCGGGCAGCTGTTGAGCTTGGCGGCCACCGGGTCGTCGGGGTCGGTGACGCCCGGCCAGTACGAGGCGAAGATCTCGTACGTACGGCGCCCGAGCACGAAGCCGCCCGCCTCGGCGAACGTCTTGGCGATGAAGGCACCCATGTCGTCGTCGATGTGGGGGACGACCCAGCCGCCCTGCTCGAAGCCGCCGCTGGGGTCCTCGGCCGGGCCGCCGGGCGCCTGCATGACGCCGTCCACTGACACGAATGTGGTGAGCGAAAGAGTGGTCATGCTCTTCCGACCGGCCGGCGAGGCGGAACTCATCGCCTCCGCGGCCGCGCGGCCGGGCCTGTCCCGCCCGGCCGCCGGCCGCACACCTGTCAGTCGAACCAGCGTGCCCTCTCCAGCTCGGCCACCCGCTCCGGGTCCTCCAGCAGGGCCGCCACCTCGAAGCGGCGCCCCCAGCGGCCCGCCGCCCAGGCCAGACCTGCCGCCACGCCCTCCAGGGTCGCCGCGTGCAGCACGCCGTCGGGGGTGCGGCGCCACTCCACGTCCGTGCCGTCGACGACCAGCTCGTCGTGCTCGCGGTAGGTGCGGGGCGCCCCGGGCAGCAGCACACGCACCGCCTCCGGCACGTCCCGCTCGGTGCCCTCCCCGGACGCGGCCGTGTCGATCCTGCCCGGAATCTCCTCGCTCAGCCTCGGCACGTCCAGCACCGCCGCCAGGGCCGCGGCGTCCCGGGGGGCGACCGGCAGCAGCGCCCGGCCCTCCGCGAGCGGCATCAGATCGGGCGCGTCCGCGATGAGCGCCTCGCTTCTCGGAGCGATCCCGACGGCGCCCTGCCCGCCGCGTACGGTGCGCAACTCCTCGGGCAGCGTGACCTCTTCGGGATCCAAACCGGCCAGCAGCCCGTAGAGGCCGTGCAGTTGGGCGTGGGAGACCTCGGAGTCCGGGTCTGCGAGCCGTCCCAGCAGTTCCGCCGCGCCTCCCGGTTCCTCCAGCAGCGCCGCCGCGGTCGTGCGGATCCCCAGCGCCCGCAGCACCTGCGCATCGCCGAACCACGAGGTCCCGCCGGAGGGAGCCGGGACCTCCCCGGCGGGGGCCGCCTCCCCGGAGGAGGGCGCCGGGGTCCCGCCGCCGTAGGCACCGGGCCTTCCCGCCGCAGGCAGCGGAAGGGAAGCGTCGGCCTCCTCGTAGAGCCCGTCCAGCAGCGGGTCCCCGCCTGCCGCGCGCAGGCCCGCGGGGCGGCGCCCGTCCAGCACCGGGTGGCCGCGCAGCCACCACGCGGTGTACGGGCGGACCGTCTCCGTCACACCGTCCGGCAGCAGCACCCGCACGGGCGCGGTCAGCGCGTCACGCAGCGGCGGCCTGGCGAGCATCGCCAGGGCCTCGGGCCAGCTGTGGTCGTCGACGAGGTCCAGATCGCGCACCGCGACGAGCTCGGACGCGACGGGCGGCACCGCCACCTCCGAGTCGGGAAGCTGGTCGAGCACGTCCTCGCACCACACGTCGACCGCGTCCAGCAGGCCCACGTCGTCGGGTTCCGCGAAGTCGCCCTCGCGGGGCTCCAGTTCGTCCGGGTCGAGGACGACGTCCGTGGCCCGTACGAGCGCGAAGTCCGCCTGCACCCCTACCGCCGTGAGCGGCTGCTCGCCCCACCGCTCCGCCAACTCGGCGTCGCAAGCGGCAAGTTCACCTTCACGGATGACGCGCTCGAAGGCGCTGCCGGGGAAGACGAGTTCACCGGCCGGTGCGATCTCCCCGTCCTCGTCGGGCAGCGCCAGCGCGCCGAGCCACGGCTCGTCACCCGGCCCCAGCCGCGCGTCACGTACGAGCCCCAGCACCACTTCCGCCAACTCCTCGGCTTCCAGGGGCCCTTCGCCCTCCGCACCGGGACCGGCCTCCCACGGGGCCTCCCCGCCGTAGGCAGCGGAGACGCCGTCCTCGTCCAGCGACGCCGCGACGGCGGCCCGCACTTGCGGGGTGGTGAGCACCGCGCGGGGCGTCGCGCTCGTCGCGCCGAGCTTCTCCAGCAGCGGATGGACCGCGTCCTCGTGCGCGACCTTCAGGCCGAGGCGGGCCAGCTGCCCGGCCCTGCCCGCATCCGCCGACGGGCCGGGCAGCGGCAGCAGCACCTGCCGTGGTCCGATCGTCGTCCGCGCCGTTCCTCCGGCCAGCGGCACGGGAAGCCCGGTGAGCCGGTCCGGCTCCACGCCGGCGAGCGAGTCGTAGAGCCGACGCCACCACTCCGGGGGCCGTACCACGCCCGCGAGCCGGTCGATCACTTCGCCGAGCGGCACCCTTGCCACGTCCAGCGCACGCAGCTCCGCCCGCCGCTCCATTCCGGCGGGCAGCAGGCTGGGGAACAGCTCCGCCAGCACACCGACCGTGCCGGAACCGGCCCCCTCCGCGATCTCCGCCTCGAGCGGCCGCAGCACGACGGCCTCTCCGTCCTCGTCCTTGCCGGCACCGGCGAGGAACGGCACTCCCGGGAGCCTCGACAGCAGCAACTGCCGCAGCTCTCCGTCGAGTTCACCCTTCCCCAGCGGGCCCGGCACCAGATCCACCAGATCCGCCGTCACCGGCCGCCACTCGCGAAGCAGCCGCACATAGACGTCGGCGGCGCGCTCCAGCAGGAAGTCCCTCAGCGGTCCGGGCGCGACGTGGCGGCGCGTCGGCTCCAGCGGGAAGCTCGCGATCAACAACGCCGGCAGGCCCAGCGGTTCGTCCGTCGGCGTCGGAGCGTGGACGCAGGGGGCCGTGGGAGGCCGTACGGGCGAGCCGTCCTCCACCGGCACCGCCCACGTCACCGACCAGGCAGGGCGCATCCGTTCCTCGACGGGACGGTCCTCCAGCAGGGCGCCCTCCACGACGCCGCTCTCCTGCGCCACGCGCCAGCGCCGCACGCCGCCCCGGCCGTCGCCGTCGTCGCGGCGCACCTCGACGAACGGGCCGTCCACGTGGCGCGTCATCGTGCGCACGCCTTCGCCGGTCTCGACGACGACCTCGCTCAGGCCGGGCAGCGTCAGCAGCAGCGAGTCGTCGGTCTCGGCGAGCAGCCTCTCCGTCAACTCCCGTGCGCCCGCGTCCCGCAGGGGCAGCACCACTGCCGTGTCGTACCCCTGGGGTGCGCTGCCCTCCGCGGGCAACGGCAGCCGCAGCAGCGGCGCGTGGCCCTCGCGGCGACGCAACTCCTCCCCGAGGGCGGGCGTGCCCAGCGCCGCTTCGCCGACCATCTCCCGCGCCTCGGCCAGCGACCACCGCACGCCGCCCGTGGCACCGACGACGGCGGGCTCGTCGCTGACCGCGAGCACCGCCGAGAAACCCACACCGAACCGGCCCACGGCGGCCGCGTCCTCGTCGTCGCGCTTCGCCGACGCGCGCAGCGTCGACAGCGACTCGACGCCCTCGGCGTCCAGCGGCGCGCCGCTGTTGGCGACGACGAGCACATCGTCGCGGAGGGTGAGCCTCAGCCGTCCCGGGGTGTGTGCGCGGGCGGCCGCGTCCGAGGCGTTCTGGGCCAACTCGACGACGAGCCGGTCCCGGTAGCCGCCGAGCGCCAGCTGCTGTTCGGCGTTGGCGTCCTCGCGGAACCGCGCAGGAGAGGCCGTCCAGGCGTCCAGCACACCACGCCGCAGCCGCGCCGTGCCGAATGTGTCCAGCGGTTCTTCCTGCCCCATCGCCGTCTCCTTCGTCGCGCAACCGGCACCCCCGCCCCGCCGGTGACGGTACGGCATCACGCCGGCGGCTCCTCCCCCGACGGTCGGCGTCCGCCCTGGCGCGGGTTCGCATCGGCCGGTGTGCGGTGCGCCGGGGCGGGGCCGGGGCCGGGCTGGAGCCGGAGCAGGACCGGGAGTTGGCGAGACACTCGCAAGCCGGCCCGTGCGGTCATCTGCGGGCCCCAGCCGGGCAGTCAGGAGCGGGGCGGCTTCAGAGCGGGGCGACGGGCATCTGACGGGAGCGCGGCGCCTCCGGCACCGGGTACCGGGCCCCTTTCGAGGCCGGGTTCACGGCCGCGGCTCCCACGGCGGCCGCGGCCGCCTCCGGTGCGCATCACGCGCCGGAGGCGAATCCCGTGCCGCTCAGGAGAGTTCGTCCGCCTGCGTCTCGTCGATCACCGGGGGCGGCGGCTGCGGCGTCTTCGGCATGACCGCCGCCTCCGAGTGGCCGCCGCACCCGTAGGCGAGCGAGACGACGTGGCCGTCCGCAGTGCTGTACTCGTTCGCGCAGACCCCGAAGGCCTGACGCAGCGAACCCGCCAGCGGCAGCAGGAAGCCGCACGAGATGCAGTTCGCCGGCGCGGACTGTGCCATGAGCGTGTCCGGCCCGTACTCGTCCTCCCAGCGGTCGGCCGCCGTCTCCAGCCCGTAGCGGGACAGCACGCGCGGGCGGCCCATGCCCAGTTCCTCGGCGACCGCCTCGATCCTGGCGCGCTCCGGAGGCGGGAGGATCTCCGTCCGCGGCTCCGCCCCGTCGCGCTCGGAGGCCGCCTCCCCGGCGGGAACATCCTCGGCCGGCACCTCGCCGGCGGCGGCTTCCCGGGCCCGGGCGGCAGCGTCGGCCTCGGCGGTACGGGCCTCCGCGCCGGCAGCACCCGCCTCCTCGTCCGTGCCGCCGGTGACGTCACCGGCGCCCGCCGCGCTTCCGACGCCTTCCGCGTAGCCGGGCACCAGGCGCAGGTCGTCCGCCTCGGTGGGCAGCAGATCGCCGGGCCCGAGGTCGCCGCGGCGCAGCCGCTCGTTCCACGGGACCCACTCGGGGGCCAGCAGCGCGTCGGGGCCGGGAAGGAGAACGGTCTCGTCCAGCGTGACCGTCTTCGCCCGGGACGCCCGGGTCAGAGTCACCGCCCAGCGCCAGCCGCGGTACGCCGACTCCCGGCACTCGAAGAAGTGCGTGACGACGCGGTCCGCGTCGGCCACGACCTCGATGTGCTCGCCGACCTGACCGGGGCCCGCAGCCGTCTGAGCCGCTTCGCGCGCGAGCTCGACGGCCTCGGCGCAGAGCCGGTCGGGGGCAGAGGCGCGACGGGTACGGCCGCTTCGCGTCGCGGCGGTCATGCAGCACTCACAAGAATCGTCTCTCCTACGCCATAGCGCCGGTGTCGGCGTGCACTCCCGCAGGCGGCCGCGAAGGGGCGGTTCCCCTGCCTGCGGCGGGGAGACCCCATACCTCGGCGGGGGCGCCCCTTGGTTCGCGGACGGAGCGGAACCGGGGAGCCGCTGCGAACGTCCGCGCCCCGCTCGGGGCCGTGCGGAACGCACCGCCGCCCACGCTACCCCACGGAATCGGTGACCCGTTCCGGAGGGATTCCCCAGCCGCGGGTGCACGGATGTCCGTCCGGCGTGGAGTGTCCGCATCCGTCACCGCCGTTGGGGCAGACTGAAGCTCGTGGCTGCCGAGCCTGGACGCGGACGTCGTCTGCTTCGCGGGGCCGCGCGTGCCGTACGACGGCCACCCGCGGCTGTGGCCCGTCGACTCCGGCGCTTCACGCACGGCGAGGGCGCAGGGGAGTCGGGCCTCGGCAAACTCATCGAACTGCACGCGGTCAACTCCGCGGGCGACATGCTGATCACGGTCGCCCTCGCCTCCACGATCTTCTTCTCCGTACCCACCGGGGAGGCGCGCGGCCGGGTCGCGCTGTATCTCCTCGTCACGATGGCGCCGTTCGCCCTTCTCGCTCCGGTGATCGGGCCGCTCCTGGACAAGGTGCCGCACGGACGCCGAGCCGCGATGGCCGCGTCGATGCTGGCCCGCGCGCTGCTCGCGCTCGCGATGTCGGGTGCGGTGGACTCGGGACGCCTGGAGCTGTATCCGGCGGCGCTGGCAGTGCTGGTGTCGTCCAAGGCGTACGGGGTGGTGCGTTCGGCGGTGGTGCCGAGGCTGCTGCCGCAGACGTTTGCGCTGGTGAAGGCGAATTCCCGGGTGACCCTCGCGGGCCTCGTGGCGACGGGTGTGGCAGCGCCGATCGGTGCGGTGCTGCACCAGCTGGGGTCGCCGCTGCCGCTCTACGCGGCGTTCGCCGTGTTCGCGCTGGGAGCGTTCCTGTCCTTCACCCTTCCCGGCAAGGTCGACTCGGCGAAGGGCGAGCGCAAGGCGAGACTCGCCCCCGCACGGCTCCGCGAGCCCGGCCGGACGATCCGGCTCCGCCGGGACGGGCGCGACAAGCAGAGGGAGGGCGGCGGCCGGGACGGACGCGGGGGCCGGGGCGAGAGACGGCCGGGCCTGCGGACCGTGGGCGCATCCGTGCGCAGCGCCCTGGTGGCGAACTCGGCGCTGCGCGGCCTGTCCGGCTTCCTCACCTTCTTCCTCGCCTTCCTCCTGCGCGACCAGCCGCTGACCGGTCTGTCCGGCGCGTTCTCGCTGGGCCTCGTGGCCGTCGCCGCTGGCGGCGGCAACGCGCTGGGCACCGCGATCGGCGCCTGGCTCAGGGCCAGGGCCCCCGAGGTGATCATCGCGGGGGTGCTGGCCTGCGCGCTGGGCGCGGTCGTCACGGCAGGTGTGGTCTACGGGACGGTCACGGTCGCGCTGGTCGCGATGACCGCGGGAATCTCCCAGGCCCTCGGCAAGCTGTCACTGGACGCGCTGATCCAGCGGGACGTGCCGGAGGAGGTCCGTACGTCGGCCTTCGCGCGTTCCGAGACGCTGATGCAGATGTCGTGGGTCGTGGGCGGCGGGCTCGGTATCTCTCTGCCGCTGATCGGCCCGCTCGGAATGGGCGTCGGCGCGGTCGTGATCGCCACGGGCGCCGTGTTCTCCGTACGGAACCTGCTGCGCGCCGCCAGACAGGGCACGCCGCACCCCCGGGCTGCCTGACGTGGCGCACGGCTAGCCTGCGGCCATGCCCTCACCACGCATCCTGATCGTCACCGCCGTCGCCGCAGAGCGGGACGCGGTGCTCTCCGGACTGGAGCGCGGCGGCGTCTCGTCCGGGGTCGAGGTGCTCGCCTCCGGCGTCGGCCCTGCCGCCGCCGCGGCCGGCACCGCCACCGCGCTCACCTCGGCCGCCCTCGGCGGGGCGCCGTTCGGCGTGGCCGTCTCGGCGGGCATCGCCGGCGGTTTCGGGCAGCCGCTGGGCGGCGCGGTCGTCGCGACGTCGATCGTCGCGGCCGATCTGGGCGCCGTCACTTCCGGGCCGGACGGCGACGGCCCGGAAGGTTTCGCCTCCGTCGAGGAACTCGGTTTCGGCAAGGCCGAGCACCGCCCACCCCCGGATCTCGTACGGGCGGCGGCCGAGGCGGCACAGGCAGCGCGAGGACCGGTGCTCACGGTCTCGACGGTGACCGGAACGCACGCCCGCGCCCGCGAGCTGACCGCCCGGCATCCGGGAGCGGCGGCCGAGGCGATGGAGGGCTTCGGGGTCGCGGAGGCGGCCGCCGCGCACGGCGTACCGGTGCTGGAGCTGCGTACCGTCTCCAACGCGGTCGGCCCTCGTGACCGCGCGGCGTGGCGGATTCCCGAGGCGCTGGAGGCGCTCGGGGCCGGATGCGCGGCGGTGCTTCCGGTGCTGCGAGCATGGGGGGCATGAGCACCGACGGCAACGGCGGCACCGGCAGCGCGGCCTCCGCGCTGAGCATCGCCTTCTCACCGTGTCCGAACGACACCTTCGTCTTCGACGCCTGGGCGCACGGCCGTGTGCCGGACGCGCCGCCACTCGACGTCACGTTCGCGGACATCGACGTCACCAACGGCATGGCGGAGCGCGGCGAGGGCGACCTGCTGAAGGTTTCGTACGCGATGCTGCCGTGGGTGCTGGACGAGTACGCGCTGCTGCCCTGCGGAGGCGCGCTCGGCCGCGGATGCGGACCGCTGGTCCTCACCCGCGAACCGGCCGACGGGCCCCAGGGCGGGGGTCTCTTCAGCGACTCCCCCCGGCCCCAGGGGGAGTCGCTGAAGGGCAGGACCGTGGCCGTGCCGAGCGAGCGGTCGACCGCCTATCTGCTCTTCCGCCTCTGGGCGGCCGACGAAGTGCCGGGCGACGTCGGCGAGGTGGTCGTGCTGCCGTTCCACGAGATCATGCCGGCCGTGCGCGACGGCCGGGTCGACGCCGGCCTGGTCATCCACGAGGCGCGCTTCACGTACCAGGAGTACGGGCTGCACAAGCTCGCCGACATGGGCGAGCACTGGGAGCGCACCACGGGCCTGCCCATCCCGCTCGGCGCCATCATCGCCCGCCGTTCGCTGGGCACGCGGATGCTGACCCGGCTCGCGGAGTCGGCACGCGCGTCGGTGCGGATGGCGTGGGAGGACCCGGAGGCGTCACGCCCGTATGTGATGGAACACGCGCAGGAGATGGACCCCGCCGTCGCGGACCGGCACATCGGGCTCTACGTCAACGAGTTCACCGCGGACCTCGGCGAGGACGGCATCGCCGCGGTGCGCGGGCTGCTCACCCGCGCCGCCGCGGAGGGCCTGGTGCCGCCCATCCCCGACGACGCTCTCTCCCCCTGGGCCTGACGGCCCGGGTGGGGGCCCCGGCGAAGCAAGGGTGGGGGTCCCATCCCGCCGCCGCCCGGCCGCGTCGGCCGGTGACGGCCGGCCGGTGACGGCCAACGCGGCGGCAAGGGTGCTGGGCGCGCAGGGCGCGCATGCGGGGACAAGGGCCTCCCGCCCGGATCTCCGCGTTCCCGCGACGAGCCGGACGAGGGACCTCAGACGTCGAGCTGGTCGGCGACGGCCCGCAGCATCCCGGCGATCTTGTGCCCATGCTGCTTGTCCGGGTACCGGCCGCGCTCGAGGCCCTGTGCCACGCCGTCGAGAAGCGTGGTGAGGTCCTGGACGATCGAGGCCAGCTCGTCGGGCTTGCGGCGCTGCGCCGCGGCGACCGACGGGGCCGGGTCGAGCACGCTCACCGAGAGGGCCTGGTCGCCTCGCTGCCCGGCGACGACGCCGAACTCGACCTTCTGGCCCGGCTTCAGGGCGTCCACTCCGCTGGGCAGCACGGACGAATGCACGAAGACATCGCCGCCGTCGTCGCGGGAGAGGAAGCCGAAGCCCTTCTCACTGTTGAACCACTTGACCTTGCCGGTAGGCACGTCTGTCCTCGTCCTCGTACTGCCGGGCAGCCTCGGCTGCGTCCTGAAAGCTGCGTCTCGTCCTGAATCCTGCTCCGGAGAGCAAGTTGAGCGGGCCGCTTGACCCGCTCATCACCAAGGCTAATCCCCCGGTGCCCGGCGACTGCCTGCAAGGTGCCGCCGAGCTGTTGTCCGTACAGTTGCCCACCGATCTACCCTGGGCGCGTGAACACTGAAACGTCCGGGCCCGGTGATCTTCTCGTACGATCCGGGGGCGTCGTCTTCCTCATCGGCGCCGTGGCCACTCTGATCACAGTGGCCCCGCTTTTCCTCGGCACCGAGCCCTTCCCCGCGCCCGCCTACTTCGTGAGCATGCTCATGGGCGTCGGCTTCGCGATGGCCGCCGCGGGCCTGGTGAGGTCGGCCCTGAGTCAGCGCCGGGAGCAGTAGCCGGCGAACCAGCCGGGGAACTCGCCGAGCCCTCCGGCCAGCACGACATCCGCACCGGCCCGCCGCAACTCCTCCGCATCGCAGGGGCCCGTCGGCACCGCGACGGAGAGGGCGCCGGCCGCCGCCGCTCCGCGTACGTCGCCGGTGTGGTCGCCCACGTACACGCCCGCCCCGAAATCGAGCAGCGCCTCGGCCTTGGCCTCCGCCCACAGCCAGCCGGCCACCGCGTCCGGTTCGATGCCGAGGTGCTCCAGGTGCAGCTTGGCGTTCGGCTCGTGCTTCGCGGTGACGACGACGGCCCTGCCGCCCGCCGCCCGTACGGCCGCGACCGCCTCGCGTGCGTTCGGCATGGCGGTGGACGGTTCGATCGCGTACCGCGGATACAGCTCGCGGTAGCGCTCGGCGGCCTCGGGGATCTGCTTCTCGGGGAACCAGTGGGCCAACTCCTGCTCCAGCGGCGGCCCGAGGCGGGTCACGGTCAGGGCGGCGTCGATGTGGACGCCCGTCTCCGCGGACAGCGCCTCGTAGGCCGCCCTGATGCCGGGCCGCGAGTCGATGAGCGTCATGTCCAGGTCGAAGCCGACGGTGGGGGCCGGTCCGGGCGCGGCTGCGGGATATTCCTGGTCGTGCGGTGCCATACCGGCCATCCTGCCCCGCGGCGGCGCGTCCACCACAAGCGGGGCGGCGGCAGGGGCGGGAAGGGGGCGAGGGCGGGGGCGGTCACAGCGACGTCCGGTCGGCGGAGCGTGGATCTTGCACGGGAGTACCGGAGTTGAGAACTCCGTCCATCGCCCTGCCGCGCCAGTGCGCGCAGCCTGGCCATGGACCGCACTCCCTCCGGTGCCGGATTCTCCACCTGCTGCCGGGATGTGGCGCCCGCGCCGCGGGCCCGCGCTCACACCCGTGGCCGCCGGGCACGCCAGACGAGGAACAGCGCGCTGGCGACCGCCGCGACACGCAGCGCCACAGGGGCCGAGTCCGTCAGGGCCCGCCCGAGTGCCTCGCCGCCCTCCGCGAGGGGCTCGCCCCACCGTCCGTCCACGCGTCCCCACAGCCACACCAGGGTGCCCGCCGCGACGAGGCCCGGCATGCCGCCGGCCGCCCACTTGGCCTCGGTACGGCTCAGGCGGGGCGACCACCAGGCGGCCAGCCATCCCGCGCCGAGCGGGATCAGCGAGCCGATGAGGGCTCCGGCCACCAGCAGCGCCGCCGCCACCCACTCCACGACGCCGCCCGCACGCGGCCCGGCCGCCGCGAGGCGCGAGCGCCCGGGCCACAGCCGCCGGCGGCCGCCCGCGAGGGCCGCGCCGGCCCCGGCGTCCACGGCGCCGCCCGCCTCGTCGTCGATGGCCTTGCGTGCCGCCGGAACGGGAGCCTTGGTCAGGCCGCTCCCGGGACGGACCCCGTCCTCCTCACCGCCGGCCGGCGGGTTGAACAGCTCGGGCAGCTCGATGCCGCCGACGAAGCCCGGCACCGGCTCGCCGAACGTGCGGCTGCCGCCGCCGTCCCCGTAGGGGCTGGGGTCGAGGCGCCACCAGTCCGGGTCGGACTCCTCGGGGCCCAGCTCGTCCATGCCCGCAAGATGCGGCGCGGAGGCGCCGGAGAAGGCGGTGGGCGCCGACGGGACGGACCGGCCCTTGCCGAGCGGCACCTTCGGGCCCTCGTCGCCGCCGCCCTCGCTTCCGCCTCCGCCTCGGGTGGAAGCACCCGGAGCTCCGGCGGAACCGCCCGCCGAGCCGCCCGTGGCCGAGCCGCGCGCCGCGACGACCTCCTCCGGCCGGCCCAGCCGCGCCAGGATCTTCTTCACGGCGGCCTTGCTCTCGGCGCCGCCCTCGGCGGCCCGCAGCCGGTCGATCTCGCCGCGCAGACCGCTGACGAGGCGCGCCCGTTCGGCGGCCGTCATCGACGTGCTGTGGGCCAGGTCGCCGATCCGGCTCAGATAATCGAATACGAGCTTGTCGCTCTCGATTCCCACCAATTCCCCAACGACTGCTTGCCCTTGGTGCCTGCCCTGCCATTTGCCAGGCTTGCCCACGACGGTACCCTGCGCCGCCCGCGCTAACGTGGGCTGGATGAGCACCGAGCACAGCGGCGCCGGCAGCGCCGCACCCCGTACGCTCGCCGACGATCTGCGAGCCCGCGACGACGCGGCACTCGCAGAGCTGCTCCGCAGCCGCCCGGACCTGCTCTCTCCCGTCCCCAACGACCTCACCCAGCTCGCGACCCGCGCGGGCACCAGGGCGTCCGTCGTACGGGCCGTGGAGCGGCTGGACCGCTTCGCCCTGCAGACCGCCGAGGCCATCGCCGTGGCGCCCGACCCGTGCTCGTACGCCACGCTCCGGGCCCTCCTCACGGGAGACCCCGCCACCGGCGAAGCGGGCGCCGACCCGGAGGACATCGCCGCCGAACTGCCGCGCGCCCTGCGCACGCTCCGCGAGCAGGCCCTGCTGTGGGGCGGCGACGACCGGCTCCATCTCGTGCGCACCGCACGGGAGTTGCTCACCCCCTCCCCCTCGGTTCCCTCGCCCACCGGCCTCGGCCCGACACTCGCGGAGGCCACGTCCGGAATGTCGCCCGGGCGGCTCCAGGACATCCTCGCCGCGACCGGCCTCCCCGCGACGCACGACCCGGTGAGCGCACTTGCCGGGCTCACCTCGCTCTTCGCGGACCGCGAGCGCACCGACGCGCTCCTCGACGGAGCACCGCCCGAGTCGCTCGCGATGCTCGACAAGCTGCGCTGGGGCCCGCCGTACGGTTCCGTGCACACCGACTCGCCCTCGGGGCCCGTGAGGTGGCTGCTCGACCGCGCCCTGCTGGTGAGGACCGCGCCCCGCACCGTCGTACTCCCCCGCGAGGTGGCGCTCAGCCTGCGGGCGGGCCGCGCCCACCGCCACGTCGAACCGCTGGCGCCGCCGCTGGAGGTCCGGCGGGAGCATCCCCCGCAGGCCACGGACGAGACGGCGGCGGGCCAGGCCCTCGCCGCGCTGGACACGCTGGAGGACCTGCTCTCCGGCTGGGAGACCGACCCGCCGTCCGTACTGCGCGCCGGCGGCCTCGGCGTGCGGGACCTGAAACGCACCGCCACCTCCCTCGACGTGCCCGAGCCGACCGCCGCCTTCTGGATCGAACTCGCCTACGCGGCGGGCCTGCTGGCCCCCGACGGCGAACCGGACGAGGCCTACGCGCCCACACCCGCGTACGACGAGTGGCTGCGCCGCCCGGCACACGAGCGCTGGTCCCGCATCGTGGTGAGCTGGCTCACGGGCACCCGTGTGCCCGGCCTCGTCGGCACGCGGGACGCCAAGGGCCGCGCCCTCGCCGCGCTCGGCCAGGGCCTGGACCGCGGCCTCGCGGCCGACGTGCGCCGCCGGACCCTCGGACTGCTCGCCTCCCTCCATGCGGGCTCGGCGCCCGCGCAGTACTCCGTCCTGGCGCGGCTGCGGTGGGAGCGCCCGCTGCGCGGCGCCGGGCGCGCGGCCGGCGAGTCCGCGGGCGACCTGCGCACGCAGCTTGCCGAATGGGCCCTGCATGAGGCCGAGTTGCTCGGCCTGACCGGTCGCGGTGCCCTCGCCTCGTACGCGCGTGAACTCGTCCTGCCCTGGCTGGAGGCACCCCCGGCGGCGGCTGGGGGAGGCACACCCACGGCGGGCGAACTGGAGAGCGCGGCAGCACGGGCCGCGGCCGGCCTGGCGCCGCTGCTGCCCGAGCCGCTGGACCACATGCTGCTCCAGGCCGACCTGACGGCCGTGGCGCCGGGGCCGCTCCAGCGGCCGCTGGCGGCCATGCTCGGCGTGCTCGCCGACGTCGAGTCCAAGGGCGGAGCCACCGTCTACCGCTTCACTCCGGCGTCCGTGCGGCGGGCCCTCGACGCCGGGCGCACCGCGAGCGACATCCACGCCTTCCTGGCCGCTCACTCGCGAACTCCCGTCCCGCAGCCGCTGAGTTACCTCGTCGACGACGTCGCACGCAGGCACGGCAGGCTGCGCGTGGGTGCCGCGTCCTCGTACGTACGCTGCGACGACGACGCGCTCCTGACGGAGATCACCGCGGACAGGCGCTCCGCGCCGCTGCAACTGCGGCTGCTGGCGCCGACAGTGCTCGCCTCGTCCCTTCCGCCCGACCAACTGCTCGCGAAGCTGCGGGAGATGGGCTACGCACCGGCCGCCGAGTCCGCCGAGGGGGATGTGGTCATCGCCCGCGCGGACGCCCGCCGCACCCCGCCGCGCACCCCTCCGGACCCGGTGCCCGACGGCCCCCCGGTGCCGGACGCGGCGCTGCTCACCGCCGCCGTGCGCGCGATCCGGGCGGGCGACCACGCGGCGACGGCGAAGCACAGGGCACCGAAGCCGTCCGGACGGGTGCCGAAGCCCCCGGGCGCGGGAGGCGGTGCCCTGCCGCGCACGACGTCGGCGGACACCATCGCCATGATGCGGTCGGCGGCGAAGTCGGGAGACGCGGTGTGGATCGGCTACGTCAACGCCGACGGGGCCGCCAGCCAGCGGGTCATCGCGCCGGTGCGCGTGGAGGGCGGA
This sequence comes from Streptomyces sp. WMMB 322, assembly GCF_900090145.1. Lineage (GTDB taxonomy): Bacteria > Actinomycetota > Actinomycetes > Streptomycetales > Streptomycetaceae > Streptomyces. The sequence goes on along the minus strand of NZ_FMHI01000001.1, from coordinate 268,872 downwards.
TTCGTGACGGCGTACGACCACACCGCGGACGAGATCCGCACCTATCCGCTGCACCGCATCACGGGCGCCGCCGAACTGGCCGGGCCCTGACCGGGCGGAGTCCCCGCTCTCCACGCGCAGAGGCCCCGCCCGAACTCACCGACGGGGCCGGGCCCGCGGCCGTACCGCGGGATCCGGCCCCTTCACCGGTCAGCTCCGGGACGCGCCCGCCGGCCACACCACGTCGACAGCGAGACCGGCGTTCCGCGCGTTCGCGACGATGTCCGCGGTCGTGCCGCCCTTCTCCTCCGATCCCGGCTGGCCGTCCCAGATGGCGACGAGCCGGTCGGCGCGTTCCAGCAGCACCGCGTTGGCCGCCTCGTACGCCTTGCGGTCGGCGTTCGCGTACGGCAGCACGAGCACCTCGTCGGCCGCGGCGGTGAGCCGGTCGTAGGTCTCGGCATGTTCCGGTTTCACCGTGGCCTGCCGGTAGTCGCGGCTGGGCAGCACCGCCACCAGCCGTCCGCCCGCAGCCAGCACCGACTCCGCGAAGAGTGAGTCGGCTCCGGCCGCCACGCACGAGAGGCCCACGAGCCCGGAGGGCTCGAACATGCGCAGCAGCCGCTCCAGCTCCGCCCGTACGAGCGGCACCGTGTCCTCGGACAGCTCCATGTGCCCGGTTACCGCAACTTTCGTCGCCATCCCGGTCGCTCTCCTTCGTCAGTTCCGTTCAACGCGCCCTCGGATACGGCCACGCATCTCATACGGACCACTACACCTTGTGTCCAGACGTATAACCGTATAGGCGCTTTCACCTGGTTCGTGGCCACACGCACGGCAGGCGCCCGTGTGGCCCTCACCCGAAGCGGCACAGGAGCTCCGGCCTTCCCGCCCGGGCACCGGACTGCCGCCCCTCCCGCGCCGCGACCCCGCGGCCCGGGCACGCACGGAACGGTCCGCTGCGGCGCGGCGGCGGCCACGGCCGTCGCAGGCCACAGGGCGGACCTCCGGACCATCAGTAGGCTGCGCCCACCCGTCTGCAGGAGGTGGCACATGGACGCGCGACAGCTGGCCTACTTCCTGGCGGTCGTCCGGCACCAGCACTTCGGCCGCGCCGCCGAGCAGCTGCACATCGCACAGCCGTCCCTCTCCCAGGCGATGAGAACGCTGGAGCGCGAACTCGGCGTGCCCCTGTTCCACCGTGTCGGCCGGGGGATCGTGCTGAGCGATGCGGGTTCCCAGCTGGTCGAGCCGGCACGTCAGGTGCTGCGGGACCTGGACTCCGCCAAGGCCGCCGCGCAGTCCGTCCGTGGTCTGCAACGCGGGCGGGTGGAGCTGGTCTCCATGCCCAGCCCCGGGATGGAGCCCCTGGCCACGATCATGAACGATTTCACCAGCAGACACCCGACCATGACGGCCACAGTGGAAGCCGCCTTCACACCGGAAGAGGTCATCCACTTCGTCAAGACGGGACGAGCGGAACTGGGCGTCCTCGGCGCGGCATCCACGCCGCCGGCCGAGGGGGTGCGGGTGCTGCACATCGAGGACCAGCCACTGGTGCTCATCTCGCCCCCGGGCAGCGGCGAGGGAACTCCTCCGGGGCACGAGCGGAGGAAGGCACGAACACGACCGGCCATCGAACGCCGGCAACTCCACGCGATGCGGCTCGTCGTGAGCAAGCCCGGAAGTCTCATGCGTCAGCTCGTCGACGACGTGCTGTCCAGCGGCGTGGGGGCACAGATCGTGGTCGAGGTCGAGCACCGCACGTCGATCCTGCCCATGGTCCTGGCCGGCGTGGGCCATGCCGTGATGCCGTCGTCCTGGACGCATCTGGCCGAGACTGCGGGCGCCCACGTCCGCCACATCGAGCCGGTCTCCCTGCTCCGGATCACCTTCGTGACCCGAGCGGCGGCACTGACACCGGCCGCTCAGGCCTTCACCGTGTGCGTCGAGCGGTACGCCGCCCAGCCGTCGTCGTCAGCGGTCATGGACAGCGACTCATAGGCAGCGATTCATAGGCAGGGCCTATCACCGGGATCAGAAGCCGGTCTTGGACACCGCAGGAGTCGCAGCGGTTCACTCCCACGTGAGCCACTTGACGCCGACAGGCCGGAGGATCACCAGTGACCGCCGAGCAGACCTTCCAGATCGCCTCCATCCCCGCGGACGGCGTGGGTGTCGAGGTTGTGGAGTGCGGACGAGCCGTCCTCGACGCACTCGCGGCACGCTCCAGCGGCCGCTTCGCCTTCGACTGGCGCGAATTCCCGTGGGGCTCGGCCTACTACGCCGAGCACGGGAAGATGATGGACGAGGACGGACTGGAACAGCTCAAGGACTTCGACGCCATCTACTTCGGGGCGGTGGGCTGGCCGACCGTGCCCGACCACGTGAGCCTCTGGGGACTGCGCCTGAGGATCTGCCAGAACTTCGACCAGTGGGCCAACGTGCGTCCCGTCGAGTTCCTGCCGGGCATCGCAAGTCCACTGCGCACCGCGGACCGCGACGACCTCGACTGGGTGGTCGTAAGGGAGAACTCCGAGGGCGAGTATGCGGGGCTCGGCGGGCGCAACCTCGCCGGCCGCGGCGCCGGTTCGGAGGTGGCGGTGCAGTCCGCGCTCTTCACCGAGGTCGGGTGCGAGCGCATCATGCGCTTCGCCTTCGACCTGGCGCGCACCCGCGCACGGAAGAAGGTCTCCAGCGTCACCAAGAGCAACGCCCAGCAGTACGGCATGGTCCTGTGGGACGAGGTCTTCGAACGGGTCGCGGCGGACTACCCCGACGTCGAGACCGAAAGCGTCCTCGTCGACGCCATGGCCGCCAAGTTCGTCCTGCAGCCCGAGGACCTGTCGGTGGTCGTCGCCACCAACCTGCACGCCGACATCCTCTCCGACCTCGGCAGCGCCATCACCGGGAGCCTGGGCCTCGCGGCGAGCGCGAACCTCAACCCCGAGCGGCGCTTCCCCTCGATGTTCGAGCCGGTGCACGGCTCGGCACCGGACATCGCAGGCCAGGGGCTGTGCAACCCCCTGGGCGCCATCGGCAGCGCCGCCCTCATGCTGGAGCACTTCGGACTCGCCGACGAGGCGAAGACCGTGCGCCGTGCCGTCGAGGCGGCCACGGGCAGCGGGACACGTACCCGTGACGTCGGCGGCACCGCGACCTCCGAGGAGGTCACGAACGCGGTCATCGCAAACCTGGAAAACGGCTGACCGCCCATTCCCCGCAGAACCGCGAACTGGCACTCTCACCACGGCCAGAAACCACCGACCGACCGAGTCGCCGGCTACGGGCCAAGCCGCGCTCAGCCCGTAGCCGCGTCAGGAAAACCCTGGGGGATCCGAGTTCGAAGGAGATGACATGGCCATCACCGGCGATCAGTCGAAACCCAGCAATACACCGGGCCGCGTCGACGTCGAGAAGGCGCTGCTGGGCGGCTCCACCTACCGCGGTCTCGCCGAGCAGAAGCTCTCCCCGGCAGAGGAGCGGTTCGAGAAGGCGCGGCGTACGGCCGGATTCTTCCTGGCGCCGCTGGCCACGATCATCGTGTTCCTGCTGCCGCTGGACATTCCGCAGACCCAGCACAATGTCGCGGCGGTACTGGCGGGGGTGATCGTCGCCTGGGTGACCGAGCCGATACCCATCCCGGTCTCGGGGCTCCTGGGCGCCTCGTTGCTGGTGCTGCTCGGGGCCGGCGGAGACGAAGGCGCCAACGGCGTGCTCGCACCGTTCGGCTCGGGGACGGTCTTCACCTTCATCGGCGCCTTCATCCTTGCGCAGTCCATGCTCGTACACGGCCTGGCCAGGCGTTTCGCCTTCCGCATCCTGTCGGTGCCGGGTGTCGCACGCAGCTCCCTCCGCATCGTCATCGCGTTCGGCTTCATCACCTGCCTCCTCTCGGCGTGGATCTCCAACACCGCGACGGTGGCGATCCTCATGCCGACAGCCGTCGGAATCCTCGGCGTGATCGGCAACCTCGTCCAGGACAAGCACGAAGCCGAAGGCACCCTGCACCGCTTCGACCCGACCCGCATGCGCGTCGGCTTCGCGATGATGCTGATGCTGGCCTACGGCGCCAGCGTCGGCGGCCTGCTCACCCCCGTCGGCAGCCCGCCGAACCTGATCGGCCGGGAGCTGATCGAGAAGGCGACCGACAAGCCCATCCCCTTCGGGACGTGGATGGCCATGGCGTTCCCGATCTGCGCCCTGATGTTCGTGGGCCTTGCCGTCGTGCTGCTGCTGCTCAACCGCCCCGAAGTCCGGCATCTGACAGGCGTCGAGGAGTACGTCCACCGCGAGCGGGCCGCGCTCGGCAGGATGAGCCGCGCCGAGAAGAACACGCTGTTCGCGTTCACCGTGACGGTCGTGCTGTGGGTCTTCCCGGCCGTAGTCGGCCTGGTCGTGGGCACCGGTTCCAGCGCCTACGAGACCGCGTCGAACAACCTGGACGAAGGCGTCGCCGCCGTACTCGGCGCCGCCCTGCTCTTCGTGCTCCCCACGGACTGGAAGGCACGCGAGTTCACACTGCGGTGGGGGGACGCCGCGCGGATCGACTGGGGCACGATCGTGCTGTTCGGCTCCGGCGTCGTCTTCGGCACCCTGCTGGAGGAGACGGGGCTGGCGGAGACCATCGGCAAGGGGGCATTCGGTGCCCTGAACATCGGCAGCGCCGTCGCCATCACGGTCTTCGGAGCGCTGCTGGCGATCGTGGTCTCCGAGACGACCTCGAACACCGCGAGTGCCGCGGTCGTGGTGCCGATCGTCATCCCGCTGGCCGTCGCCGCCGGCGTCGACCCGCTGACGCCGGCCCTTGCGGCCACCTTCGCCGCGTCGTTCGGCTTCATGCTGCCGGTGTCCACGCCGCAGAACGCCATCGTCTACGGGTCCGGCACCGTGCCGATCACCAAGATGATCCGCTCGGGCATCTCCTTCGACATCGTCGGCGCGCTGCTCATCATCGTCCTGCTGCCGCTCCTGGCCGCGGCCCTGCTGTGACGGACGGCGTCCCGAGCGAGGCGATGTCCGGCCCGGGCGCCCGTGCGCGGCGCTTCGTCCGCACGCGGCCACGGCCGCGTGCGGGCGCGGGGGCCATCCGTGCGGGGTCCGGGGCGGTCGGGAAGGCCGAGCCAGGCGTGTGCCGACTCCCCTGCGCCGCCTGCACTGCACACCGTCCTCCACCGCAGCTCCACAGTCCGCAACAGGACCCATGCGGCACACTGGAGGTTTGACCGGTCGGCATCCGCAGCGCGCAACCGGAGACCGCCGGACCGCACAGCACCGCGAGACGGAGGAAGCACGCGTGAACGGTGGCCCCCTGATCGTCCAGAGCGACAAGACGCTGCTCCTGGAGGTCGACCACGAGCAGGCCGACGAATGCCGCCGTGCCATCGCTCCCTTCGCCGAGCTGGAGCGGGCACCGGAGCACATCCACACCTACCGCCTCACCCCGCTCGGCCTGTGGAACGCCCGTGCCGCAGGGCACGACGCCGAGCAGGTCGTCGACGCCCTCGTCGCCCACGCCCGCTACCCCGTGCCGCACGCCCTCCTCGTCGACGTCGCCGAGACGATGGCCCGCTACGGCCGGCTCCGGCTCCTCAAGCACCCCACGCACGGCCTCGTACTGGAGAGCAGCGACCGGCCGGTGCTGGAAGAGGTGCTGCGGTCGAAGAAGATCCAGCCGCTCACCGGCGAGCGCATCGACACGGACACCGTCGCCGTGCACCCCTCCGAGCGCGGGCAGATCAAACAGATGCTGCTGAAGCTGGGATGGCCCGCCGAGGACCTCGCCGGCTACGTGGACGGCGAGGCGCACCCCGTGGGCCTCGTCGAGGACGGCTGGTCGCTGCGCCCGTACCAGCAGCAGGCCGTCGAGGGCTTCTGGCACGGAGGCTCCGGCGTCGTCGTGCTGCCCTGCGGCGCGGGCAAGACCCTGGTGGGCGCCGGTGCGATGGCCCAGGCGCAGGCGACGACCCTGATCCTCGTCACCAACACCGTCGCCGCCCGCCAGTGGAAGAACGAGCTGGTGCGCCGCACTTCGCTCACGGAGGACGAGATCGGCGAGTACAGCGGCACGCGGAAGGAGATCCGGCCGGTCACGATCGCCACGTACCAGGTGGTGACGGTGAAGCGGAAAGGCATCCATCCGCACCTGGAGCTCTTCGACTCGCGCGACTGGGGCCTGATCATCTACGACGAGGTGCATCTCCTGCCCGCGCCCGTCTTCAAGTTCACCGCGGACCTCCAGGCCCGCCGGCGCCTCGGCCTGACCGCGACGCTCGTGCGGGAGGACGGCCGCGAGTCGGACGTCTTCTCCCTCATCGGGCCCAAGAGGTTCGACGCACCGTGGAAGGAGATCGAGTCACAGGGCTACATCGCGCCCGCCGACTGCGTCGAGGTGCGCGTGAGCCTCACCGACTCCGAACGGCTCGCATACGCGACCGCGGAGACCGAGGAGAAGTACCGCTTCTGTGCGACCACCGACAGCAAGCGGCGCGTGACCGAGGCGCTGGTCAAACGGCACGAGGGCCAGCAGACCCTCGTCATCGGCCAGTACATCGACCAGCTCGACGAACTCGGCGAACACATCGGCGCGCCCGTCATCAAGGGCGACACCACGAACAAGCAGCGGGAGAAGCTCTTCAACGCCTTCCGCGAGGGCGAGTTGAGCACGCTGGTCGTCTCCAAGGTCGCCAACTTCTCCGTCGACCTGCCGGAGGCGACCGTCGCCATCCAGGTCTCCGGCACCTTCGGTTCGCGGCAGGAGGAGGCCCAGCGGCTGGGACGCATCCTGCGTCCGAAGGCCGACGGACACGAGGCACGCTTCTACTCCGTGGTCGCCCGCGACACCATCGACCAGGACTTCGCCGCCCACCGGCAGCGCTTCCTGGCCGAGCAGGGCTACGCCTACCGCATCGTCGACTCCCAGGACCTGCTGACGGCCCAGCCGGAGGCCGCCCCCGACAGCGACGGCGAGTAGCAGCGCACGGCGGCGGCAGCCAGCAGCCCCAGCGTCAGCAGCGCGTACGGCGAGGCGAACGGCTGCAGCCACCACTCCAGCCTCAGGTCGGCGGCGCCGTGCTTCGGCACGAGCCACAGCGTGCGCGCTGCGAACACCGCCGCGACGGCCGCCGCCGCGGCGTGCCCGGCGCCGGGCCGCGCCCGCCCGGCCGCGAGCAGAGCGAGCAACGGCACGCACCACACCCAGTGGTGCGACCAGCTGATCGGGGACACCAGCAGCGCGGTGAACGCGGCAGCCATGACGGCCCACGCGTCCTGCCCGTGCCGCACGTGCAGACGACGGGCCAGCACCAGCCCGGCCACCGCGACCACGGCCGCGGGAACCAGCCACAGCACACCCGGCTCCGACGTGTGCGCGACACGTGCGATCAGGCCCTGGAGCGACTGGTTGTCGACGATCCACACCTTGCCGACGCGTGCCGTCTCGAAGACCCGGTGCGTGAAGAACTCCCAGCTTGCGGACGGCAGTACGAGCGCGCCCGCGGCGACCGTGCCGGCGAAGCCCCCGAGGGCCGTGAGCCCCGCACGCACGCGTCCGGTCAGCAGCAGATGGACGGCGAAGACCGCGGGCGTGAGCTTGATGCCCGTGGCGATGCCGACGGCCAGGCCCTTGCCGCGTGCCCCGTCGGGACGTCCCAAGTCCCACAGCACGAGGCAGACGAGCAGCAGATTGATCTGGCCGAAGACCAGCGTCTGGAAGACCGGCTCCAGCCAGAGCGCGGCTGCGGTCGCCGCCAGCACCACGGCCCGGCGGCTCCAGCGCCCCGCACGAAGGCCGGTTCCGCCGCCGCCCGGCAGCCCGTCCGCCAGACGCAGGGAGAGATGGACGAGAAGCACGGCGAGGGCGGCGTTGCCGGCGACGAACGCGGCCTTCGCAACGGCCGGTGAGAGCCACACGGTGGGCACGAACAGCAGCGCCGCGAACGGCGGATAGGTCGCGGGGAGGTCCCACGCCGTGACCGTGAAGCCGTACAGGTCCCCGCCGTTGACGACGGCGGCACCCTCTGCGCGGTAGACCAGCAGGTCCGCCACCGGGAAGCGCCGCACCGCGAACAGCGCCGCGAGCGCGGCCAGCGAGACCAGGAGCAGTGCGGCGGCGGCACGCGTCCCGCTCCCGCCGGCGACGGTGCTCCCGGCTTCGCCTGTGGTGCCGCCGGCCCTGCCGGCGGTGCTGCCCCCGCCGTCGGTGGTGCCGCCGCCGTGGGCAGAGGTACCGGCTTCCGCGGCCGTACTCGCGGCCCTGCCGGCGGTGCCGCCGCCCTTGCCGGGGCTCCCGCCGCGTGTGTCCGGCCGCCGTGTCCCCTGCACCGTCTCTCCCTTCCGATGAGGCTCAGCCCCGTACGGGGGAAATCCGTTGGCCCGGCCCATTGCGGCGCCACTAGGATTCCGCGTCTGCCGCCTCCCGGTCCGGGGAGGACCCCGACCGCTCGGAAACCGGTCGGCCTTCCGTTCCGTACGCGTACCGCGCATTCCGCCCGGAGGCAAAACAGTGTCCGCCCCTGCCCATTCCGTCCCCGGCCACGCCCGCAATCCCCTCGACGACGAACGCGCCCATCTGGCGGCCTCCCGCGCCGCGCTCCGTGCCATGCGCGAGGACGCGGAAGCCCTCGACATCACCGACGTCACCGCGAACTGGGTCAACGCCGAGGTGCTGCGCGCCGGCCTCGACGAACGCATCAGGTCGCTCGCCGACCTCGCGCACACGCCGCTCTTCTTCGGCCGGCTCGACTACGTGCCCGCCCGGACCTTCTACATCGGCCGCCGTCACGTCCACGACGCCGAGGGCGATCCGATGGTGATCGACTGGCGCGCCCCGGTGTCGCAGCCCTTCTACCGGGCGTCGAAGAAGGACCCGCAGGACGTGGCGCTGCGCCGCCGGTTCGGATACGCCGCCGGCGAGCTGACCGCGTACGAGGACGAGCACCTGACCGAGCCGGGCGACGAGGGGACGACGTCGCGCCTGCTCCAGGCGGAGATCGAGCGTCCGCGCGTCGGCCCGATGCGGGACATCGTCGCCACGATCCAGCCCGAGCAGGACGAGATCGTGCGGGCCGGGATCGAGGGCTCCCTGTGCGTGCAGGGTGCGCCCGGTACCGGGAAGACGGCCGTGGGCCTGCACCGCGTCGCGTATCTGCTCTACACGCACCGCGAACGCCTCTCCCGCTCCGGCACGCTCGTCGTCGGGCCCAACTCCTCGTTCCTGCGCTACATCGAGCAGGTGCTGCCGGCGCTCGGCGAGATGTCGGTGCGCCAGGCGACGGTCACCGAACTGGTGGCGCACGTCCCCGTACGCGGCGAGGACGGCGCGGAGGCGGCGGCCGTCAAGGGCGACGCGCGCATGGCGCGCGTGCTGCGCAGGGCGGTGCGCTCCGGGGTGAGCATGCCGCAGGAGACGTGCGTGGTGGTGCGGGGCTCGCGGCGCTGGCGGGTCCCGGCGCCCGAACTGGCCGCCCTGATCGAGGAGTTGCTGGCCCGCGACATGCGGTACGGGGCCGCGCGGGAAGCGCTGCCGCAACGCATCGCGCACGCGGTGCTGGTGCGCATGGAGCAGGCGGGCGAAGCTCCGGACGACCGTGTGCAGGACGCGGTGGCACGGAACGCGGCCGTGAAGGCGGTGGTCAAGTCATGCTGGCCGGCCGTGGATCCGGCGAAGCTGGTGCTGCGCCTGCTGTCGGACGCGGAGTTCCTCGCCGAGCACGCCGAGGGCATCCTCACGGAGGCCGAGCAGCGGGCCGTGCTGTGGCCGAAGCCCGCCCGGGGGGTCAAGTCGGCGCCGTGGTCGGCGGCCGACGCCGTCCTCGTCGACGAGGTCGACGACCTGGTGCGGCGCACCCCTTCGCTGGGCCATGTCGTCCTCGACGAGGCGCAGGACCTCTCACCCATGCAGTACAGGGCGGTCGGCCGCCGCTGCTCCACTGGCTCCGTCACCGTGCTGGGCGACATCGCTCAGGGCACGACCCCCTGGGCGACGGCGAGTTGGGAGGAGGCCCTGCACCATCTGGGCAAACCTGCCGCCGCCGTCGAGGAGTTGACGCTCGGCTTCCGTGTGCCGCGTCAGGTCATCGCGTACGCGTCCCGGCTGCTGCCCGAGATCGCGCCGGGTCTGCGGGAGGCCACCTCCGTCCGGGAGTCGCCGGGGGACTTCTCCGTACGGGCCTGCCCCGCAGGGGAGTTGGACGCCGAGGTCGTCGGGGCGTGCCGGGCGGCCCTGCGGAACGAGGGATCGGTGGGCCTGATCGCCGCGGACGCACGGGTGCCCGCGCTGGCGCGTGCCCTGGAGGCCGCGGGCATGCCGCACCTGGCTCCGGGCGACGAGACCGACGAAGGAGCCCGGCTCACGCTGGTGCCGGCGACGCTGGCCAAGGGCCTGGAGTACGACTACGTCGTCCTGGACGAACCCGCCGCGATCATCGGTGCCGAACCCGACACCCGTACAGGGCTGCGCCGCCTCTACGTCTCCCTCACCCGCGCCGTCTCCGGCCTCGCGGTGCTGCACGCGCGGCCGCTGCCCGCCGTGCTCGCCTGACCCGGTGCGCGGGACGGGCCGCCGCGGCCGAAGTGGACGCCGCCGCCGCGGAGTTGACGCCTCGACGCCGCACGAGGGGTGCATGCCTGCCCGGCGGGCGGCGGTGGGGCCCGCCGCTCGCCGCACGCGAAAACCACGTGAGCGGGCGTCCGTTGCCGTCGTAGCTTCGTGGGATGGACGCGACGAGACTTCGTGAGGCCGCTGACGTGGCGTTCGCCGTGACGGGGGCAGAGACGCCGCCGTGGCCGGACCCTCGTCCGGGCGGGGAGAGCCCGGCCGGACGAGGAGTACTCGCGCTGCCTGGAGCCGGGCAAGTACCGGATTCTCAGGGCACGGGCGGAGGCCTGGCGGCAGGCCCTCACCGGGGCCGGTCTGGCGGTGGCCGAGGAAACCGCGGACGCCGCCGGCGTGTGGCGGGACGAGCCGCCGTCCGGGCCCGAGGCCAACGGCACGCTGCGGCTGCGGCCCGTCCGTCCGCGGACCGTCCCGCTGCTGCTGGAGGTGCTCGACGAAAGCGTACTGGCCGTGGTGAGCGGCGAGTTCGTGCACGTCGGCAGCGGCGAGGACACGATCGTCTCCAAGGGGGACGGCTGGGCGGCGGCCGGCAGGTTCGCAAGGTCGCGCCGCGATCCGGAGAGTCTGCTGAGGGACGCCCGCGCGGGCCGCTCCCGGCACCCCGTGGTGCGGGGTGAGGCGTGGTGGTGACCCCTCGCCGGTGACCTTCCGCAGACCGGTCAGCATGGGGCAGGGGCCGGGCCGCCGCGTCAGGGCTCCGCCCGGCACCCCTGCCGGCTCCGCCGGCGCCGCGCGTCAGTGGTCGTCGCGCCGGCCGAGGCTCTCCACGGGGGTCGCACCGGGACGGGTCCATTGGGGCACAGGTCGGCTGGTCGGGCCCCAGGTGGCGTTCCCGTCCGCGTCCGAGCGCCAGTACCAGCACGGGTCGTGCCCCTCGGGCCACCCCTCGGGGGTGTCCTGCCAGGCCTCGCCGCGTCCGTAGGGCGTCATGTCGAGCAGGGCGAAGAACCCGCCGGCCGGCTCGATGCCGCGGCCCGTCGTCGAGTAGGTGAGGAAGACACGGTCGCCGTCGCGAAGGAAGCAGGTGAAGTAGCCCATGCTGCCGCCGACCGGCTCGTCCACGTCGCGCACCGAGTACCAGGGCTGGGTGTAGCCCATGAACTCCGCGAAGGAAGCCACCTCGTCCCATCGGCCCGTGGTCAGGAAGGCGAACGAGACACCGCGGGCGTTGAGGTAGACGGCGTCCTTCAGATTCCAGGCGACTGTGGTGCAGCCTTCGCACTGACCCTGGTGGGGTGCGCCGTCGTGCCACATGTGCTTGTAGACCAGGAGCTCGTCGCGGCCCTGGAACAGGTCCAGGAACGGCACCGGGCCGTCGGGTCCGACGACCTCGACTGTCCCGTCGAACTCCACCATCGGCAGCCGGCGGCGAGCCGCGGCGAGCGTGTCGCCTTCGCGGGTGTGGGCCTTCTCGCGGACCAGGAGCTCGTCACGGGCGGCCTGCCAGGTGGCCAGGTCGACGACGGGCGGGCGGCCGGGCAGCCCGGTGGTCGTCTCGTCCGGCGTTCTCGTCATGGTGTCCTCCGTGGTCTCTCGTGCCGGCGGCGTCGCGTGGCGTGCTACGACGGTCACCGGAACAGACACGCGGCGCAGCCGGAACTCATCGCAGGGGCGGGAGCCCCGGGCCGGGCATGCACGGACGAGGCCGCAGCGGATCACCGATCTCACCGTGGCGGCCCCCGGGCCGGGCATGCACGGACGAGACCCTCCCGGTTCTCAGGCACCCCGTCGGCTTCGGCCTCGCCGGTGTCCCGGCCGGCCGCTCCACCGGTGAGGCCGGCCCTCTGGGACGGGACGGCGCCCGCATCTACGATCAGGTGAATGAAGATCGCGGTACTCGGGGGCAGCGGGCATGTCGGTTCCTTTCTCGTCCCGCGTCTGGTCGGCGCGGGACACGAGGTCGTCGTGGTCAGCCGCGGGCAGCGGGAGCCATACCGACCGCACGGTGCGTGGCGGCACGTACGGACGGTGGTGACCGACCGGGAGGCGGCCGAGGCGGACGGGACGTTCGGCGCCTCCGTCGCGGAGCTCGGGGCCGACGTCGTCATCGACATGATCTGCTTCCGCGAGGAGAGCGCACGCCACCTGGTGGAGGCGCTTGCCGGACGGGTACGGCACTTCCTGCACTGCGGGACGATCTGGGTGTACGGGCCGAGCGGGCAGGTCCCCGCGCCGGAGTCCGAGCCGCGGCGCCCGCTCGAGGAGTACGGGCGCAACAAGGCGGCCATCGAGGCGTACCTCCTGGCGGAGGCCCGGCTGAACGGCTTCCCCGCCACAGTCGTGCACCCCGGCCACATCACGGGGCCGGGGTGGGTGCCCGTGAACCCCGCGGGGAATCTGAACACGGGCACCTTTCAGGCGCTCGCCGACGGCGAGAAGGTGACGCTCCCGAACCTCGGCATGGAGACGCTTCATCACGTCCACGCCGACGACGTCGCACAGGTCTTCATGGACGCCGTCGCCAACCGCTCGGCGGCGCTCGGGGAGAGCTTCCACTCCGTCGCGTCCACCGCCGTGACGCTGCGTGGTTACGCGGAGGCCGTCGCCGGATGGTTCGGGCAGGAGCCCCGCCTGGAGTTCGTGCCGTGGGAGCGGTGGCGGGAGACGGTCTCCGCCGAGGACGCCGGGGCGACGTACAGCCACATCGCGCACAGCCCGCACCGGAGCATGGAGAAGGCCCGCCGGCTGCTCGGCAACCGGCCCCGCCACACGGCGCTCGAAGCGATCGAGGAGGCCGTGGACGCGCTCGTCGCGGAAGGCCGGCTCACGCGGCCGGACTGACACGGGCGTCGGCCATGCCGGTGCCGGAGGGCGGGCCCGATCCGCGCACCACCGGCGCACGAGGTCGAGGACCCGGGGCCGGACCGGGCCGTGGCGGTCCGTGCCGTTCCGGGCCGCACGCCCCGCCGCTGTGCGGCAGCGGGCGGTGGCGGCTGGCCCGGAAACGGCGGATTCCGGGCCCTCGGAGCCGCCTCCGGGGCTGTGAGCAGCGGGTTTGCGCCGGTTCCGGTGCACGGGGCACCCGCTCGGCGAGCGAGTGTCGGTGGGCGGTGGGAGCCTGTTTCGTGTCAGGGACCTCCCGAAGGGAATCGCCATGATCACCACTGACTTTTCTGTTGGCTCCCCCTGCTGGCTCGATCTCGGTGTGAGGGATTCCGCCGCCGCGAAGACCTTCTACGGCGGGGTCTTCGGCTGGACGTTCCAGCCGTTCGGGTCGGGAGAGGAGGGGTTCGGCCTCTTCAAGTCCGAAGGCAGGACCGTCGCCGCCCTCGGGCCCCTCGACGAGGGGGCGCGCTCGGCCTGGATGATCTACTTCAGCACGCCCGACGTGGATGCGGCGGTGTCGAAGGTCCGGGAGTCCGGAGGCACGGTCAGGGTCGAGCCGTTCGACGTCAACGACCAAGGCCGCATGGCCCAGTTCACCGATCCGCAGGGCGCGCAGTTCGCCGCCTGGCAGCCGGGCAAGACGGAAGGCGTGGAGGTCGTGGACGAGCCCGGCTCCCTGATGTGGGTCGAGCTGTACACGACCGGGGCTGCCGCGGCGAAGGATTTCTACCGGGGCCTGTACGGCTGGGAGTTCACGGACATGCCGATGCCCGGCGAGGAGGCCGGCACGTACACGATCATCGGTCCCTCGGGCGCCCCGCAGGAGCGGATGCACGGCGGCCTGATGGAGGTCCCGCAGGAGGCCCTCGCGCTGGCCGGCGGCAACCCGTTCTGGCACCCCGTCTTCCACACCACCGACTGCGACGAGACCATCGCGAAGGTCACCCGACTCGGCGGGAACGTCGTCATGGGCCCGGAGGACGCGGAGGGCGTCGGCCGCATGGCCGTTTGTCTCGACCCCTTCGGCGCGGACTTCGTCGTCCTCAAGCCGTCCATGTGACCCGGCCCCGCGGTCCGGTCCGGTTCACCCGGGCCGGGCCACACCGGAACCTGCCGCCGCCCGGGTCCGGCCTGCCGGCTTCGGCCCGCGACCACGCAGTCGGGGACGGGGCCGGAGCCGGGGGTGGGGGCGCCGGACACCCGAGGCAGCGGGGTCCGTAGCATTGCCGACTCCGCTTCCCTGCCGACGACTTCCGACGACTTCCGGTCCCGACGGACGACTTCGAGCGATGCCGACCCCACAAGCACCCTGGCTTCTCCGCGGACCTCGCGTGGCGATCAGGCACGTCGGGCACGACGACTACGCGGAAATCACCGCCCGGCTCCAGGAGAGCGCCGAGCTGCACAGGCCGTGGATTCCCCGGCGGGAGCCGACCCCCGAGGCGTTCGCCGACTACGTCGCCCGCTGCGGCCTGCCGACCCATGAAGGCTTCGTGATCTGCCTCTGCGGAACGGGCGACGGCGCCGCGGGGACCGGCGACCGCGCGGAGTGTTCCGCACACGGGCACCGGATCGTGGGGGCCGCCAACATCAACAACATCGTGCGGGGCTCCCTGCAAAGCGGCGCCCTGGGCTACGTCGCGTACGCGTCCACCACCGGCCGCGGCTATATGACCGAAGGGCTGGGGCTCGTGATCCGTCACGCGTTCGAGGAGCTGGGTCTCCACCGCCTCGAGGCCAACATCCAGCCCGGGAACGTCCGTTCGTCCAGGCTCGTGGAGCGTCTGGGGTTCCGGCTGGAAGGCCACTCACCTGCCTTCCAGCTCGTCGACGGCCAGTGGCGCGATCACGACCGCTGGGCGATCACGTCTCCCGGCTGATCCCTTCCGGATCACCGCGCCGCCACCGTCCCGCGACAGGTCCCCTCCGCCCGACGCCGCCGGGGCTCGGGCTCGGGCTCGGGCTCGGGCTCGGGTCGCGGGTCGCGGGGCTCGTCCGGCTCCTGTGGCCGGCGCCCGCGTGGCGGGCACAATCGCCTCCATGGCGACAGACGACGATTCCGGAGCCGGGGCCGCCCGTCCCGCACCCGCACGCCACCCCGCCGGCGGGGCGCCCGGGGCCTCCGGGACGTCCGGGGCGGGCGACGCACCGGAGAACGGCGGGACATCGCAGACGTCCGGGACCGCCGAGGGGCCCGGCCGAGGCATCCGCGACCGGCTGCTCTCGCGGTGGAACGCGCTGCTCGTCAGCGCCAGGGACGGCGAGGAGGAGCCGGACCCCGTCCCGTACGGGCAGAACCTGATCGACCGCTGGTCGGAGCCCCAGCGCCACTACCACACCACGGACCATCTGCTGGACGTCCTGGACCGGGTCGACGAACTCGCCCCGCACACCCGGGGAGCGGACGTCGACGCCGTGCTGCTCGCGGCCTGGTTCCACGACGCCGTCTACCGCCCCGACCGCAGCGAGAACGAGGAACGCAGCGCTGCCCTCGCCGGACGGGCGCTTCCCGAGGCGGGGGTGTCCCGGGCCCGTACGGACGAAGTCGCCCGGCTGGTGCGCCTGACCGTCAGCCACGACCCCGAACCGGGCGACATCAACGGTGAGTTGCTGTGCGACGCCGACCTCGCCGTGCTGGCCGGGTCGCCCGGCGACTATGCGCAGTACGCGGCAGCGGTGCGCAGGGAGTACGGCTTCGTGCCGGACAGCGCGTTCCTGGAGGGGCGCGCGGAGGTGCTGCGTCAACTCCTGGGACTGCCGCACCTGTTCCGCACCCCCTACGCGCAGGATCGGTGGGAGCATGTGGCGCGCCGCAATCTGCGGACGGAGATGGAGCTGCTCGTCAGGGGGGATTGACTCAAGAACCCACTTGCGGCGGGTCGGAGTTGGCAGCAGCCTTGCTGCCGGCTCGGCCCGGACGGACGCCGAACCCCCACGGCGGGGCACGAAGTACGGGCGTATGGCGCGCAGTCGTACGGGCGCATGGCGCGCAGTCGGCAGCTCCGCATGCCCGAGCCCGCGCGGCGCGGGCCTCGGCCGCCCACGCGTGGCACACCGGCGGCGCCGTCCGTCACCGCGTGCACCGCACCCGCACCCGCGCCCGAGGCCGCACCCGTCCCCGCACATCGACAGACTTCACATCCGCCAAGAGACCACTCACAGAGGATCGCAGGCCACGTGGTCACTTCTTCCACCGCCACCGGCGAGGACGCCCACTCTCCCGACCCGTCGTTCGACGACGTCTTCTGCGGACTGCTCCACCGGCTCTACCGGCGTGCCGCCATGCTCGCCGGGTCCCGGCAGTCGGCGGAGGACGCCGTGCACGAGGTGTATCTCAAACTGGCCGCCGGGCCGGGGAAGTTCCTCGCGCACCCCGAGCCCTACGCGTACGCCTTCTCCTGCCTCCTCAGCGTGATCCGCGACACCTGGCGCAAGGAGAAGCGCCAAGTGCTCGTCGCTGACGTCGAGTTCACCGGCGAGAGCGGGAGCGGGACCGGCGGCGGGACCGGCGCGGCGAGAGCGGGGGCAGGGTCGCCGCCGGGCGCGCAGTGGGACGACGGCGGCGTGGAACGGCGGACCGCGGAGCTCGAAACCGTGCGTCTGCTGCGGCAGTTGACCGTGCGGCAGGCCGGTGTCGTCGTACTGGTGGACCTGGACGGCTACACGATCGACCAGGCGGCGAGGATCCTCGGCCTGCACCGCGGCACGGTCGCACTGACCCGGCGGCGTGCGCTGGACAAGCTGCGGAGTTCGCTGAGCCGGCAGCCGGGCCACCCGGAACAGCCGGCGCCTGCGGACCGCGCCGACCGCACGGACGGGGACGGCCGAAGAGACCGCACGGACGGGGACGGCCGAAAGGACGGGCCAGGCCGCACGGACCGCCCGGGAGGGGAACGCCATGCGTGCTGAACGACGTGAGGAGACCGCCGCGGCCCTCCGCGAGCAACTCCGGGACGCCGAGGCCGCGATCGAGGTGCCGGACGGGCTCTGGGAGCGGGTGCGCACGCCGCGCGAGGACGTCACCCCTGCCGCTTCGACGGGGCGCGCGGGCGGTCGTGCACGCCGCCCGCTGCCCATGACCGTGATCGCTGTGGCAGCCGCCGCGGTGGTACTCGTCCTCTGCGGTACGTGGTGGCTGGTCGCGCCCTCCACGGGGTCCGGTTCCGTCCAGGGTCCTTCCGGGGGGAAGCCCTCGTCCGGGGCGGACGCACCCGCCCGGCCGGGCGCCGTCACGCTGCGGGTTCACAACGTGGAGAAGGCGTGCCGTGAGCTGCGCACCCTGGAGTGCGCGCTGCGGGTCGCGAAGAACCCGTACGAGCCCTACGGGGATCCCGGCAATTCGGCGGGCCGCGTCTGGCACGGCGACGAGCTGACGGCGACGTGCGTCGTCACCGACGGCCGGCTGCTGACCGATGAGGAGGGGCTGTCCTCCACGCGGTGGTACCGGGTCGAGAAGGCAGCCGGGGGCGGCGGAGGCAAGCGGTTCGAGGGCTGGCTGCCGGGTGTGCGTACCAGGAACTCCACCGAGGTCCGGCTCTGCTCGGACGCCGAGAAGCCGGGGAAGTAAGGGGGAAGCAGGGGCCGGAGGGGGGTTGCGCCGGTTGGGTGAGCCCGCGCGGCAGCACGCGCCGGTGCGGCGCGGCCGGCGTGGGGCGGGCGGACGTGAGGCGCGGCCGACCTGAGGGCGGTCGGCGTGGGGCGGGCCGACGTGGCGCGGGTGGACGGGAGCGCCACCACTGGACGCGGTGCCGGGACGCCGGACGGGTGACACGTGACAGTCATGTCCGGCAGCGACGCCACCGGCATGACGGCAGGCCATGTCACCCGCCTCGGGCGCCCCGGCACTCCCCCGAGCACGCGCGGCTCGTGGACCGCGCGTTGCGTCCTGCCACGGTGCGGCAGGGCACCCGCTACACGTGCCTGCAGCTCCTCACGTATGACATTTGTCAGTGAGACCTGCGTCACACCGACTCGTGACGGGCCGTCCCGCCGCCCCCGCCACGGGAACGCCGCCGTCACCCGGCCGCGCCCCGTACGGGTCACCCGGGATGCCGAGCCGGGCAGCGGGCGCACGATTGACGCATGGAACTGATCGACGCCTTCGACACGGCCTTCAAGGAATGGGACCGGCTCGTCCACGAAGTCGGGGAACGGCAGTGGGAGGACCCCACCCCGTGCAGCGAGTGGAACGTGCGGGAGCTGGTCAACCACCTTGTCGGCGAGCACCTTTGGGCCCCGCACCTGCTGAACGGCGAGACGCTCGCCGAGGTCGGCGACCGCTTCGACGGCGACGTGGTCGGCGACGCCCCGGTGGCGATGTGGGAGCAGGCCGGCAGCGCGTCACGCTCGGCGTTCCACCGGAAAGGGGCGCTCCGCGGGAGCGTGCACGTCACCGGCGGCAAGACACCGGCGACCGAGTTCGGCTGGCAGATGACGACGGACCTGGCCGTGCACGGCTGGGACCTGGCGCAGGGCATCGGCGTGCGGTCGCGGATGCCGGACGAACTCGCCGACGCGGTCTACGAGCATGTCGCACCGCAGGCCGAGAGCTGGCACGAGAGCGGGATCTTCGACCCGCCGGTACCGGTTCCGGACGACGCGGTGCCGCAGGACCGGCTGGTGGCGCTCCTCGGCCGGCGCCCCTGAGGCCTTCCGGCTCCCCTGAGGCGTGGGGCATGTCCGGCGAGCGCGCCTCCGAGGCGTTCCGGGGACGTGCCCGGCCCCGGCGGTGTCCGGCCCCTCCTGCGCACCCGTCCGTCCCGAGAACCCACTCCCAGCCCCCGTAGGCCCGAACCCCCCGCCCCCGTACGCCCGGACTCCCAACCCCCGTACGCCCGAACTCCCAGCCCCCCTGCGCCCGATGAACAGCGCCCCCTGAAGTGCGCCGCTCCGCCCCGGCCCGGAATGCGAGGCCGCGCGCGGTGGTTGGTGCCTGGCATGCCCCCCGAATCACCCGGTGCCCAGGCAGGGCCGGACACGCGAAAGGTGGCGGACCCCCGCTCCGGCCCCGCACACGCCGGCGGCCCCGCACACGAGGGCTCGGACCACACCGGACCGGGCCGCGCCGGACCGTCCGGCGTGCCCGGCGCTGCGTCGTCGGGTGCGTCGGGCCGCGGTCCGTCCCGTCCCGCGCGCGGCCGTTCGGGCCCCCGTCCGTCACGGAGCCGCATGCCGCTGGGCGTCCACGTTCTGGGGCTGTCGGTCTTCGCGCTGGGTACCTCCGAATTCATGCTCGCCGGGCTGCTCCAGCCGCTCGCCCGTGATCTGAACGTCTCCATTCCCAGGGCCGGGCTCCTGGTGTCCGCCTTCGCGGTCGGGATGGTCGTGGGTGCTCCGCTCCTCGCGGCCCTCACGCTGCGGCTGCCGCGCCGCCTGACGCTGGTCGTGCTGCTGACCGCGTTCGGCCTCGGCCAGGTCGCCGGTGCTCTCGCACCCACGTACGGGGTGCTCTTCGCCTCCCGCGTGGTCAGCGCCCTCGCCTGCGCGGGTTTCTGGGCGGTGGGTGCCGCGGTCGCGATGTCGCTGGTGCCGGTGGACGCCCGGGCCCGCGCCATGGCGGTCATGATCGGCGGCCTCAGCATCGCCAACATCCTCGGTGTGCCCGCCGGTTCGCTGCTGGGGCAGCACGCGGGGTGGCGCTCGGCGTTCTGGGCGGTGGCGGCGATGTCGGCGATCGCCCTGGCCGGGGTGGTCGCGCTCGTTCCGCGGACGGAGCCCGGGAGAGGTGCGCAGAAGCCGCGGCTCCGCCGCGAACTGCGCATCTACGCGGACAGGCAGGTATGGCTCAATGTCGTCACGATCGCGCTCAACGCCGCCGCCGTCTTCGCCGTCTTCTCGTACCTCGGCCCGCTCCTGACGGACGTGGCCGGCATGGACGAGAACCGGCTCCCCACCGTGCTGGCCCTCTTCGGGCTCGGCGGGCTCATAGGCACCGCCGTCGGCGGGCGGATCGCCGACGGTCACCTGTTCGGCACGATGTACGGCGGCATCGCGGCCTCGGCCGTCACTCTGGCGCTGCTCGCGGTCCTGGCCCGCAGCCCGGTGGCGGCGGTCGCGCTGGCGGTGCTGCTGGGAGTGGCGGCGTTCACGGCGGCTCCGGCGCTGAACGCCCGCATGTTCGAAGTCGCCGATGCCGCGCCGACGCTGGCGGGGGCCACCACGACGTCGTCGTTCAACATCGGCAACACCCTCGGCCCGTGGCTGGGCGGCCTGGTCATCAGCGCCGGATGGGGCTACCAGGCGGTGGCATGGACGGGCGCCGCACTCGCGTCCGCGGCCGTGGCCACCACGGCTCTCGCCTCGCTCACGCTGCGGCGGCGGTCCCGCCGGCGGCCCGGCGTCACGTGCCCCTCGACGGCCCCCGCCTCTTGGGGCGCCTGAGACCCGCGTCGGTCAGCCGTTGCACCAGTTCCTTGCTGCCGACCTCGACGGCGCCGGCCGCCACGGCCGCCGGGTAGCGGGCGCTCGGCACGTCGTAGTGGTCGCGGTCGAAGGCCCGGCGCGGGCAGCCGATGGCGGCCGCGAAGGTGTGCAGTTCGTCGTAGGAGACGTCGCTGACCAGGTGCGACCACAGCCGCCCGCCGCCCGGCCAGACGGGCGGATCTATGTAGACGGTCACCGGGTCGCCGCCTGCCCGCGCATTCGGGGCGCGGGCCGGTTCCGCGTTCCGCGCCGCGGAGAGGCCGGTTCGCACGCGGCTGAGCCGTGCGGGGATGTCCGTCCGCTCAGAGCCACTTGTCCAGCGCTCCCACCCTGGCGACGGAGGTCTCCGTCTTGGCGCAGACCCAGTGGGGGTCCTCTCCCAGCGGCGGTTCGACCTCCAGCGCGTGCGGGTCGGAGCCGAGACACACGGGGCAGAGCGGCCAGCGTCCGTACCGGTCGAGCAACGCGTCCTGCACGTCCTGGGCTATCAGCCCGTTCACGAACCCGATGCCCTCCGGCCACTGCTCGACCCACCACCTGCGGTGGGTGACCGCTTCCTCGACGAGCGAGACCACATCCGCCTCGGCGACCTTGCCCGCCTCGAGGTCGGCGAGCACGAGGGCACGGGCCGTGTGCAGTGTCTGCTCAAGCTGGTCCATGACTCCATTGCACCAAAGACGCGGAGGCCCGTGCGACGGTCTCGGCCAGGCCACTCAGGCCGGTACGGGGCTCTCGCGGGAGCTCCCGTACCGGTCTCGTCCACGGCCCGTGACGATCAGGCGGGGTCCGGCGGGGTCCGGCGGAGGCCCCGCGA
Source organism: Streptomyces sp. WMMB 322 (assembly GCF_900090145.1). Taxonomy (GTDB): domain Bacteria; phylum Actinomycetota; class Actinomycetes; order Streptomycetales; family Streptomycetaceae; genus Streptomyces. The sequence continues at coordinate 247,216 of NZ_FMHI01000001.1, read as the reverse complement.
AGATGTGGCGACGGAAGCGTGATGAACCGATGTGCACAACCCTTGACTTGGGCATGACCGGAAAATAACTTGCACCGATGACCACCTATCTGAAAGAAAATTTCGCCAGAGGCGGCAGACCGCACGGCAGACCCAGCGGCGGCAGCTCCGCAGAGGGCGCCCAGCACGCCGCCGGCCCGCGGGGGGCCGGTTCCGGCGCCACGGGCCGGCCCGCCGCCCGGCCCGCACCCACCGGCAGGCCCGGACCGCCCGGACCGGGCGCTCTCGCAGCCAAGGTCCGCACCATGGCTCCGTCCATGACGCGCTCCATGCAGCGCGTCGCCGAGACCGTCGCCGCAGATCCCGCGGGGTGCGCGCAGCTCACCGTCACCGGCCTCGCCGAACGGACCGGCACGAGCGAAGCCACCGTCGTGCGGACCTCCCGGCTGCTCGGCTTCCCGGGATACCGCGATCTGCGTCTCGCGCTCGCGGGTCTCGCCGCGCAGCAGGAGTCCGGCGCCGCGCCGTCGGTGACCGCCGACATCGCCGTGGACGATCCGATCGCCGACGTCGTCGCCAAGCTCGCCCACGACGAGCGGCAGACCCTGGCCGACACCGCGGCAGGCCTCGACACCGTGCAGTTGGAGGCCGCCGTCAACGCCCTCGTCGCCGCGCGCCGCGTGGACGTGTACGGGGTGGGGGCCTCGGCTCTCGTCGGCAAGGACCTCGCGCAGAAGCTGCTGCGCATCGGTCACGTCGCGCACGCGGAGGCGGACCCGCACCTGGCCGTGACGACGGCCGTGCAGCTGGGGGCGGGCGACGTGGCGATAGCCATCACCCACTCCGGTCGCACGGTCGACGTCATCGAGCCGCTCCGCGCCGCCTTCGACCAGGGCGCGACGACGATCGCCGTCACCGGGCGTTCGGACGGCGAGATCGCGCAGTACGCGGACCACGTGCTGACCACGTCGACGGCCCGTGAGAGCGAGCTGCGGCCGGCCGCGATGTCGAGCCGCACGAGCCAACTCCTCGTCGTCGACTGTTTGTTCATCGGTGTGGCGCAACGTACGTACGAGACCGCGGCCCCCGCGCTCTCCGCCTCGTACGAGGCGCTGGCGCACCGGCACTCGCCGCGGCCCCGCTGACACCGTCCGGCGAGGGCACGTGCGCGGCACACGTACGGCACACGGCACGCGTGTTCCAGCCCCGGACCCGGCCGGGCTGGTTCCGTCCCCGCCCGGAGCGGGCGTGCACGCACGGGCGGGGCCGGCCTCTCCGGTCCCACCCGCCGCAGCGGCCGCGGGCGGCGAGGGCGCGCGGCCGTCCGGGCCCGCGACGGTCCCGCCGTCCGGGTCCGATTCCGGGTCCGATTCCGTGTCCGGGCCGGGTCCGTCCCCCCTCGTCCGCGCCCCGGCCGGAGTCTTGGTCCGAACCGTAGTCACACCCGAGCCCTAGTCCGATCCGATGCCCCAGCCCGAGCCGAAGTCACTGCCCGATCCGAAGCCCGGGCCCGAGCCGCATCCCAGTCCGCCCCGTCCGCGCGAGCACAGAGAGAGCGCCACGTCCCCATGACCTCCACCGCCGACAATCCCCCCTCCTACAGCGAGCTGCGCGCACAGCTGGACACGCTGACCACGGAGGCGTTCCGCAGCGACCTGTCCGACATCGACCAGCTGCCCACCCTGGAGATCGCCCGGATCATGCAGGGTGAGGACTCCACCGTGCCCGGGGCCGTCGCCGAGCAGCTGCCGAGGATCGCGGCCGCCATCGACGCCACCGCCGAGCGGATGGCACGCGGCGGCCGCCTCGTCTACGCCGGGGCCGGCACCGCGGGCCGCATGGGCGTACTGGACGCCAGCGAGTGCCCGCCGACCTTCAACACCGATCCGTCCGACGTGGTCGGGCTGATCGCCGGCGGGCCCGACGCGATGAACAGGTCGGTCGAAGGGGCCGAGGACAGCAAGGAACTGGCCGCCTCCGACCTCGACGCCCTGCGGCTGACGGCCGACGACACGGTGGTCGGCATCTCTGCGTCGGGGCGCACGCCCTACGCGGTCGGCGCCGTCGAGCACGCGCGCCGTGAGCACGGTGCGCTCACGGTCGGCTTCTCGTGCAACGCGGACTCGCCGCTCGGGGAGGCAGCCGATCTGCGCATCGAGGTCGTGGTGGGGCCGGAACTGCTGACGGGCTCGACCAGGCTGAAGGCCGGCACGGCTCAGAAACTCGTCCTGAACATGCTGTCGACGATCACCATGATCCGTCTCGGCAAGACCTACGGGAATCTGATGGTCGACCTGCGTGCCTCCAACGAGAAGCTGCGCGCACGCTCGCGGCGCATCGTCTCGCTGGCGACCGGCGCCGGTGACGAGGCCATCGAGGCCGCTCTCACTCAAGCGGGCGACGAGGTGAAGAACGCGATTCTGATCATTCTCGCGGGCGTCGATGGCCGTACGGCGGCCCGGTTGCTCGACAACGCGGATGGTCACCTGCGGGCTGCGCTCCGCGCGGCGGGCGGCCAGGGCTGACAGTGGTGCCAAGCGTCCGGCCGCCGCCGGCAGCGGCCGGGGCGCTGGACCGCACCGCGTTCCGGGTCTCCGGACAGCCAGAGAGCGACCGTGCCGATGAGCAAAGACAAGAACCGCCAGATCGCCGAAGCGCTGCTGCCCCTCGTGGGCGGCTCGCGGAACGTCGTCTCCATCACCCACTGCATGACCCGGCTGCGGCTCGGCCTGGCCGACCGCTCACTGGTCCGGGACTCCGCGCTGCGTGCGCTTCCGGACGTGGTGGGGGTCGTCGAGGACGACGACACGTACCAGATCGTGCTCGGCCCGGGGAAGGTCGCCCGGGTCACCACCGAACTCCAGGCCATCGCCCGTCAGGAAACTGCCACTGCTGCCGACACGGCAGATGAGGTGCCTGCCACTGCCGCCGCCGACGCGGCAGCGGGCGGGCAGTCCGCCGTCACCGCCGAGGGGCTGGCCGAGCGCGGCGCCGCCATCCGGGCCGCCCGCAGACGGAAGAACGCCACACCGGTGAAGCAGATGCTGCGCCGGGTGGCCAACATCTTCGTCCCGCTCATCCCGGCGCTCATCGGCTGCGGCATCGTCGCCGGCATCAACGGCATCCTGACGAACCTGGTCAGCAGCGGCAGCGCCCAGTGGGCGGCCGGCATCGTTCCCGCCCTCACCGCGATCTCGACCGGCTTCATGTCGCTCATCGCGGTCTTCGTCGGCATCAACACTGCTGCGGAGTTCGGCGGGACGCCCGTCCTCGGCGGCGCGGCCGCGGCCGTGATCGTCTTCGCGGACGTCGCGAAGGTCTCCGCGTTCGGGGCGAAGCTCGCCCCGGGCCAGGGCGGCGTTCTGGGCGCGCTGTTCGCGGCCCTGGTCGCCGTCCACGTCGAGAAGTGGTGCCGGCGCCGCGTGCCGGAGGCCGTCGACGTGCTGGTCACGCCGACCGTCACGGTGCTCGTCTCCGGGCTGGTCACGCTGTTCGGGCTGATGTACGTGTGCGGGCTGGTCTCCGCCGGCATCGGCCACTTCGCCAACTGGCTGCTCCTGCACGGCGGAGCGCTGGCGGGCTTCGTGCTCGGCGGGCTCTTCCTGCCGCTGGTGATGCTCGGCCTGCACCAGGCCCTCATCCCGATCCACACGACGCTGATCGAGCAGGACGGATTCACGGTCCTGCTTCCCGTCCTGGCCATGGCGGGCGCGGGTCAGGTCGGCGCCGCGGTCGCCGTCTACGTGCGGCTGCGCCGCAACACCTCCATCCGCAAGACCATCAAGTCCGCGCTTCCCGCAGGTGTGATGGGCGTGGGCGAGCCCCTGATCTACGGGGTGTCGCTGCCGCTGGGGCGGCCGTTCATCACCGCGTGTGCGGGCGGCGCGGTCGGCGGCGGCGCGGTGGGACTCTTCCACCAGCTCGGCACGTCCGTCGGGTCCACGGCCATCGGCCCGTCCGGCTGGGCCCTCTTCCCCCTGCTCAAGGGCAATCAGGGGCTGGGCGCCATCGCGCTCGTCTACGCGCTCGGGATGGGGACGGGCTATCTGGCGGGCTTCGTCGCAACGTACTTCTTCGGTTTCAGCAGGCAGATGCTGACGGAACTGAACGTCGCACCCGAGGCGTCGGCCGCCGGCACGGTGGTCGCCAGGGGCACGCCCGCTCCCGCGTCCCGCGTCCCTCAGGAGCACCGCGACCGGGGCGAGGACGACGACGGTGACGGCGCCGGGGGCGACGGCGGCGGCCCCGGCGGGGGCGGCGGAGAGCCGAAGCAACCGGTGGGCGTCTAGCCGCTGTCGATGACGTCTCCGCATCGGCCGGCCCGGTCCGGGAGCGATGCCGAGCACGTGCCGTCCCACGGACGCACTGCCGCTCCCGGGTCCGGTGCCGGTCCCGGTGCCGGTGCCGGTGCCGGTCCCGGAGCCGGTGGAGGCGGGAACGGCCGCCGCAGCGGCCGGTGCCAGCAGGGGGGACTCGGCCCGATCGCGAGGTCTCACATGCACGAAGCCCTTGCTCCCCGTACCGTCCCGATACCCCTGCGAAGGTCCGTGCCGGGCGGGCGCCCGCTGCCGTGGCTGGCCGGAGTCGGTGCGGCGTTCGTCCTCGCCCAGCTGCTGCTGGTGGTCCCCGGCTCGGGGATGGGATGGGACGAGTCCGTCTACACGAGCCAGGTCAGCGGGCACGCGCCCGCGGCGTTCTTCAGCGCCCCCCGGGCCCGCGGCATCTCCTTCCTCGCGGCACCGGTCGCGGCGTTCACCCCGTCCGTCACCGCACTGCGGGTCTATCTCGCGCTGCTCTCCGGGGCGGGGCTCTCCGCGTCGCTGTGGGTGTGGCGGGACCTGCTCCCGGCCCGCGTTCTGGCCACCGCGGGCGCCCTGTTCGCGAGCCTCTGGATCACGCTGTACTACGGGCCCTCGGTGATGCCCAACCTGTGGAGCGCCTTCGGGGCACTGGCCGCGACGGGCTTCTTCGTGCGCCTCGCCCGGGGCGCCGGCGACCGCCGGGCGGGAGCCGGCCTGGTCCTCTCCGTCGCGGTCGTGGCGCTCATGCGGCCGCCGGACGGGCTCTGGCTCGGCCTCGCCCTGGGCGCCGCCGCTCTCTGCGTACGACGGTGGCGCAGGCCGGGACTGCTCGCGCTCCTCGCCGCCGGGTTCGCGCTGGGGTCCGCGGAGTGGATCGTGGAGGCGTACGTGCGCTACGGCGGTCTGACCGCGCGGCTGCACCGCGCCAGCGAGATACAGGGCGGAATGGGCTGGCACATGGCAGTGGACGATCAGGTACGCAGCCTGGCGGGGCGCACGCTCTGCCGTCCCTGTGACATCCCGTGGCAGCATCCCGCCACCGCGCTGTGGTGGTTCGCCCTGCCGCTTCTGGCAGTGGCAGGCATCCTCGTGACGCCCTGGGGGCGCCGGCGTGCCACCGCCGTGGTCCCGGCCGTGACGGCCGCGATCGTCGCCGTGCCCTATCTCTTCCTGATCGACTACGCGGCACCGCGCTTCCTTCTGCCCAGCTACGCGCTGCTCGCCCTGCCCGTCGCCCGGTCCCTGTGGTGGCTGGCGACCGACCGGCACGGGCGGCTGCGCACGGCCGCGACGAGCCTCGTTGCGCTGGCCCTCGCGGGGCATCTGGCCGTCCAGTACGCCGTCCTGGCGAACAACACGGCCGAAGTCCGCGCCTCGCACCGGGACTTCACGCGCGCGGCCGCCCGCCTGCACCAGCTGGGTGTGCGGCCCCCGTGCGTGATCTCCGGGGACCACTCCGTGCAGCTGTCCTTCTACACCCGCTGCTCGTCGCGGCAGACCGGCGGGCCCGACGCGAGCATCACGGCGGCCGGAGTGCGGGCCGCGACGCGCAGTTCGGCGGTGACAGTCGTCGTGCCGCCGGGTGGCAGGCCTCATCCCGTGGCCGGCGAATGGCGACGGGAACCGCTCGCGCCGGACTCGTCCGCCTCCCGCTTCCACGGCTACACCGTCTATCTGCCGTCGTCCGTACGGTCCTCCGGCTCCGCCCAGGGCGGTTCCCCGCGGTGAACGCCCGTCAGGCCCCCGCAGACCCGCCGGCCGGCCCGTTCGCCGACCCGCTCGTCCCGCCCGCGGCGGCGCCCCGGGCGGGAGAGCCGCCCGCGCCCCGCACGAACACCCCGGCACGGGCCGCGGCCAGCGCGGCGTCCGCGGCCCGCTGCGCCGTCTCCGCGCCGGCCGGCTCGCCCGAGATGAACAGGCGGTAGTACAGGGGGGCGACCGCGGCGCGCACGACCTCTTCCGCGTCGGTGGTCCCGGGCAGTTCCCCGCGCTCCACCGCACGCACGACGATCGGCGCCGCCTGACGGTGACGGCCCGCCAGGAAGCCGTGCAGGGCCCGGGCGGTCACGGGGTCGTGGACGGCTGCGGAGGCGAGCGCGCGCGAGACCGACCCGGCGCGGGGGTCCTCGAAGTGGGTGACCACGAGCGAGGTGAGCTCCCGCAGATCGCCTTTGATGCTCCCCGTGTCGGGAACGGGCCAGCGCTCCCCCGAGGCGAGGTCCAGGACGTCGGCGGCGAGCCCCGCGGCGTTCCTCCAGCGGCGGTGGACGGTGGCCCTGTGCACGCCCGCGCGGGCGGCCACGCCCTCCACCGTCAGCGCGTCGTAGCCGCGCTCCGCGATCTCGGCGAGCGTCGCCTCACGCACGGCTTCCCGGGTCCGGGCCGTGCGTCCGCCGGGACGCGTGCTCCCCGGCACACGGTGATGTCCTTCCTCGCCACCCGCGTCGCGCGTCAAGTGCGGCTCCTGCTCCTGTAATTGCGTTGCACCGTCGGGGCCCCTGTGCCAGGCTCCACACTAACGCAACATTGTCGCGTTAACGGTTCGCCATGGACACCCGAGAGCGACCGAGGGCGGACTGCGGCCCGCACCGGGGCTGCGCCGCGTCCGCACGCCATCCGCGACCGCACCCATCCGCATCCGCGGACGCGGGAACGCGGTACGCACCCGCGGTGTCGGCCGCTGAAGTTCACCAACGGCACCGAAGCCCCTCCACGGACGGAGTGAACCTGCATGAGCGAAACGAGACTCACCGTCGAGGAGATCGGCCTCCCAGCCGTCGGCGTCGACGCGGGGGCGGGCCCGTACGGCATCACCACGGGCCCCGACGGCGCGCTGTGGTTCACCCTCGTCCACGCGGGCTCGGTCGGCCGACTGACGCTGCCCGCACGCGAGTTCGGCTTCCACGATCTGGACGCCCCGGACAGCGGCCCGACCGTCATCGCCCCCGGCCCCGACGAGGCGCTGTGGTTCTGCCGCACGCGGGACCACAGCATCGGCCGTATCGGCACCGACGGCGCACTGCGTCAATTCGCCCTGCCCGGACCGGAGTCGGGCCCGTACGGCATCACCGCGGGCCCCGACGGCGCACTGTGGTTCACCGAGACCACGGCGAACCGGATCGGCCGCATCACCGTCGACGGCGAAGTGACCGGCTTCCCGCTGCCCGTGCCCGGGGCCTTCCCGTCCGCCATCACCGAAGGGCCGGACGGCGCACTCTGGTTCACGCAGAACCAGGACGACTCCGTCGCCCGCATCACCACGGCGGGCGAGATCACGTCGTTCCGGCTGCCGACGAAAGGCGCGGCCCCGGTGGGAATCGCCGCCGACGCGCGGCGCGGCACGGTCTGGTTCGCGGAGATCGGCGCCGGCGCGATCGGCCGGATCACGGTCTCGGGCGACATCACGGAATTCCCGCTGCCGGACACGTCCTCACGCCCGCACGCGGTCGCCGTCGACGCGGCGGGAGCGTGCTGGTTCACCGAATGGGGCGCCAATCGCGTCGGCCGCATCGCACCCGACGGCACCCTCACCGAGGCCTCACTTCCCACCCCGGCGAGCGAACCGCACGGCCTGACCGTCGGCCCCGACGGCGCGCTCTGGACAGCCCTGGAATCGGGCGCGCTGGGCCGGGTCACCGCCTCCGACCAGCGATGACGTCACCCTTTCGCATGAAGCACGCACGATTCGTGCGAGTACGCAGAAGACGTCGAAGACGATGCGGCTCATGGGAGCAGCGATGAGTGCCGAGCCCGAGTTCGAGTGGCCTCGCCCCCCCGGAGGGCGGCTACACGGCCGAAGATCTCGACCGGCTGCCGAATCTGCCTCCTCACACGGAGCTGATCGACGGGAGCCTCGTTTTCGCGAGTCCGCAAGCCAAGTTCCACATGCGGGCGATCCGCATGCTGGAGAAGCACTTTCTCCGCTGCGCTCCGCCGGAGGTGGAAGTGATCCGGGAGATGACGGTGACGCTGGGCCGCGCCAACCGTCCCGAGCCGGACATCATGCTGGTGCGCGCCGAAGCCGTTACAGGACCCGAGCAGACCTCCTACCGGCCCGAGGATGTGCTCCTCGCCGCCGAGGTCGTCTCCCCCGACTCGGTGGACCGGGACCGGGAGACCAAGCACCGCAAGTACGCCGCGGCGGGCATCCGGCACTTCTGGCGCTTGGAGAACGACGGGGGCCGCGCCGTCGTCCACACCTTCGAGCTGGAACCCGCCACCCTCACCTACGCGCCCTCCGGGGTGTACCACGACGAGGTCACGGTCCCGTTCCCCGTCGACATCGATCTCTCAGAGGTGCAGGCCCCGAACCGCTGACCCGGTCGGAGAAGGCGGTGGCTCGCGGACCACATGCAGGACGAGCGCGGAGGCCGACGGCAAAGCCGGCCTCCGCGCTTTCGAGTTCACGCGCCTTTCGAGTCACGCGCGTGACGGTGTCGCGCGCCCGTGCGTGCCCTGCGTCCAGCGGCTCTCAACTCCTCGCACCCACAGCGGAGTTCAGCAGAAGCCCCGACGCCTGAGACCCGACGTGGCCTTCGCTCACAGCCGCAGCAGACGCTCCGTCGCCTCCTTGTACTGGCGCAGGGCGAGGCGCAGTTCCTCGGTCTCCGCGCCCGATTCGGGGCCGGCGGCACGCGACGCGCCCTGCCAGGGCTCACGCAGCACGCGGCGGCGATGCGTCAGCGCGCTCTCGAGGTGACGGGCGGCCTCCTCGAAGACGCCGTCGGCCTCTTCCACGGCGCTGCGTGGCCCCTCCACGAACCCGCTGACGGCGTGGTGCAGCCGGGCGGTGAGACGGTCGCGCTCGTCACGGTCCAGCAGCGGCACCGTGCGGTCCTCCGGCACCCGCCGCTCCTCGGGCTGCGCCTGCCGATCACGCTCGGCCGACGCCGGCGGTACGAAATCGGGGCCCGGCCCCGCACCCGCCACCGCGTCCGCGGGCGCGTCCCGCGCAGCAGGCGGCGCAGCAGGCGGATTCGCCGACGCCGGCGTCCCCTCCCGCGACCCCGGATCAGCAGCCACATCCGGCCGAACCGGCGCAGCAGCCACATCCGGCGGAACCGGCGGAGCGGGCGGCGGGCTCGCGGACGCGGAGACGCTCTCGCGCGAGCCACGGTCGGTGAATTCGTGGGAGGTCACGAGGCCTCACTTCCCTTGGTGTGCCGACGGGCGGAGAACAGCGATCCGCGAGGTGCCCCGGCAGGGCCCCCGGCGGTCAGCGGGCGGCGTGCACGCGGCTTCCGTGCGCCGCGCCCGGCGTGCCCCGCGTGCACGGGCCTTTCGGAGACCAACGCGTCGAAGAACGCGCGGCTTTGCAGCATCGCCTCGCGCATCTCCTCCGTGCCGGCGGTGCCGCTCGTCGCGGCGGCGCTCAGCCGCCGGTAGCCCTCGAGGTGGGACGCGTGATGCACGGACAGCGCATCGACGTGTGCCTCACGGCGTTCCGGCCCGGGGAACCCCCGGGCCTGGGCCAGGCCGCCGAGCAGTTCGTGCACCTCGGCGAGTGCCTGCTGCGGAGACTCCACGAAACGTTCCTGCGCTGCCGACCACCGGCCGAGGTAGTGCTCACGCAGCTCAGGGGAGAGCGGCTGAGGCGCCAGCGAACCGTATTCGCGCACGCGTTGGCCGAGTTCGCGGTCCGCGGCCCTCGTGTCGCCGTTGTGGCGGGCGACCACGCGGTCGTACTCGGGACCGAAGCGGTTCCGGAGGCCGCCGCCGAGTCCGCGTTTGCGTGCGCTCGTGAAGAGCACACCGGCGACGACTACGACGAGGGCCACTGCAAGGACGATGATCACAACCGTGGACACGATGTTCCCACCCCGAGTTCCCGTCTTGTGGCGTTCAGTTCGAGCCCGGGTAGCCGCACCCGCCGTCCGCAAACTCGGGATTCGGCCGGTGCCGGAGCGGATCATGGATCCATGAGTGGTGGCAGGGGCACATGAGCGGCATGGATGCGCAGACCGACGAACACGGAGCACGCGAACGTCCCACAGCGCCACGCGCCGTGGCGTTCTGGCTGGTGGCGGCGGCCTTCACGGTGACGATGCTGGGGACGACGCTGCCCACCCCGCTGTACGTCCTCTATCAGCGGGAGTTCCACTTCTCCACGCTGATGGTCACCGTCGTCTTCGCGACGTACGCGGCCGGCGTGCTGGCGGCACTTCTGCTCGTCGGCCACGTCTCGGACGAGATCGGGCGCCGCCGGACGCTTCTGCCGGGGCTCGCTGCCGCGATGCTCAGCGCCGTCGTCTTCCTCGCCGCGGAGGACCTGACGCTTCTGTTCGTGGGGCGGCTGCTGTCCGGCCTGTCGGCGGGCGTCTTCACCGGCACGGCCACCGCCGCCCTCGTCGACCTGGCCGACAGCAGGAACACCGGGCGGGGCAGCCTGGTCGCCACCGTCGTGCAGATGGGCGGTCTGGGCAGCGGACCGCTGCTGGCCGGTGTGCTCGCCGAGTTCGCGCCGGCGCCGCTGCGGCTGCCGTACGCCGTGCATCTGGTGCTGCTCCTGCTGGTGGCCGCAGGAGTGTGGTTCATGCCGGAGCCGGTCGACGGCGTGGTGCGGCGCCCCCGGATGAGGGTGACGAGGCCGGGGGTTCCGCAGGAGATGCGCGGCACCTTCGTACGGGCGGGCATCGCCGGGTTCGCGGGGTTCGCGGTGCTGGGACTCTTCACGGCGGTCTCCCCGTCGTTCATGGGGAAGCTGCTGGGAATGGACGACCTCGCGCTGGAAGGGGGAGTGATCTTCACGGTTTTCGCTGCGTCCGCGGTCGGCCAGATCGTGCTGGTGCCCAGGTTCGGCCGGGCGTCCCAGCAGCTGGGATGTGCGGGGCTCGTCCTCGGCATGGGACTGCTCACGGCCGGATTCGCCGTCCGGTCGTTCGCGCTTCTCGTGGCCGGAGGCGTCGTCGCGGGGCTCGGTCAGGGAATGAGCTTCCGTGCGGGGCTGGCGGCCGTCAACGCCGAGGCGCCGGTCGCCCGACGCGCCAATGTGGCCTCGACGTACTTCGTCGTCCTCTATGTCGCCCTGTCCCTGCCCGTCATCGGCGTGGGCCTGGCGGCCGATCTGGTCGGGCTGCAGGCTGCGGGCATCGCGTTCAGTGTGCTCGTCGCGGTGCTCGCGGGGTCCGTACTGGCGGCGCTGCTGCGCGCGGGACGGCGCGCCCGCGCCTCCTGACGTCCCCTCAGCGGCCGTTGAGCGCACCGGCCTCCGCTTCAGACGGGTCAGGACGGCGGCGCGCCCGGCTCCGCTCCGCCCGGGCTCGCGGGAGCATGCTCGGCCAGTGAGACGTCCGTCAGCCGGGACTCCTTGGAGTACAGGAACGCCACGAGGGAGATCGCCGCCGTCGCCGCCATGTAGAGCGCGACGAGCCACGGGTCACCGTCCGCGTATCCCAGCAGCGCGGCCGCGATGAACGGCGAGAACCCGGCGAGCGCGGCACCCGTCTCGCGTGACGCCGCGAAGCCGGTGTAGCGCACCCGCGCCCCGAACAGCTCGGCGTAGAAGACCGGTTGGACGGCGATCATCGGCGCCAGTCCCAGCGAGGTGGCCACGATCATCGCAAGCCAGATCACGACGGGCACGCCGGTGTCGAGCAGCATGAAGAACGGGTACGCGAACAGACCGGTGAAGACGACGCTGAACAGGTTGAGCGGCCGGCGTCCGATCCGGTCCGACAGCGCTCCGTACACCGGCTGCAGCGCGATCACCACCAGCCCGAAGGAGATCACCCCGGTCAGGGCGACCCACTTGGGCTGCTCGACCTGCACCGTCAGGTAGGAGACGGAGAAGGTGGCGTAGATGTAGACGACCGAGGTGTCGCAGATGTGCGCGCCGACGCCCACCAGGAAGCTGCGCGGGTAGCGGCGCAACGCCTCCCGCACCGGCAGTTTCACGACGCCGCGGTCCTCCTTCATCCGCTGGAACACGGGCGATTCGGCCACGCGCAGCCGCAAGTAGAGCGAGACGCCGATCAGTACGAAGCTGAACAGGAACGGCAGACGCCATCCCCAGCTCTGCCGGCTCGCCTCCGGAAGCATCCCGACGAACAGGAAGACGACCATCCCCAGGACGAGCCCTGCCTGCACGCCCATCTGCGCGAACGAGGCGTAGAACCCCCGCTTCCCGGCCGGTGCGTGCTCGGCGAGCAGCGTCGAGGCACCGCCGAACTCGGCACCCGCACCGAGCCCTTGGCACACCCGCATCAGCGTGAGCAGAACGGGGGCCGCCACACCGATCGAGGCGTACGGGGGCAGTAGTCCGATGAACCCGGTGGACAGGCCCATGACCAGCGTCGTCAGTACGAGAGTGGAGCGCCTTCCGATGCGGTCGCCGAGCGCCCCGAAGAGGAAGCCCCCCACGGGGCGGAAGACGAAGCCGACTCCGAAGGTCGCCAGACCGATCAGCGTTCCTGCCGCCGGGTCGTCCTGGACGAAGAACAGGTCGTTGAAGACCAGCACGACGGCCGTGCCGTAGATGAAGAAGTCGTACCACTCGAGCGCGGTGCCGATGACCGACGCACTGACGACGCGCCGCAGCTCACGGTCGGTCCGCATGCTTCTGGACGCCGGGTCGGGTGTGGAGCCGGCCACGGGGCCGGACGCGGGAGTGGTGGGGTTCGTGGTCGTGGGGGGTGGTGGTTCCTCGGACATGGCCGTCTCGATTCATCCGTCCCTGCCGCCTTGGCCGCCACGGACCGGCACACCGGCAGACCACCACGGCATCGTTCTGCGTGGCGGAATCGCGTTCCGGAAACCGGCCCGGGGTTCCGTGATGCTGCCACAGCCCTCCATGACTGTGAACCCGCGCGGACTCTTTCGAAGCCGAACTCGCCGCGCTCACCGGTGCGTCCGGTGGGCCCGCACTTAGCAGGACCGGGCCCGCTCCGCGAGGCGCAACCCCGCCCCGCCCGGCTGCATAGACTGGGCCGATGGCCAGCGACGGGCGCCGCACAGCGGCGGACAAGACACTCGACGTGCTGGAGGCCCTGGCCGACCACCGGAGCGTCGCGGAAATCTCCGAGGCCACGTCGCTGCCCAAGCCGACCGTCCACCGCATCCTCCAAACGCTCGTCGAACGCGGCTTCGCCCGCTCCCTCGGCCGCGGCAGCTACGCGAGCGGGCCCCGCGTCCTGGCCCTCGTCGGCAGCCACCAGCGTGAGGGCGACCTGCCGGACCAGGCCCGGCCCGTGCTGGAGGCGCTGCGCGAAGAGACGGACTGGACCGTCCACTTCGCGCTGCTCAGCGGCGACGAGGCGGTCTACGCGGCCAAGTTGGAGGCCGACAAGCCCTACCGGCTGGCCTCGCGCGTCGGCATGAGCCTCGCACTGCACTCCACCTCCGTGGGCAAGTCCGTGCTCGCCACGCTGCCCGACGAGACGGTGCTCACCCTGCTCAAGCGCACCGGGATGCCCGCGCGCACGGAACGCACGCACACCGAACCGGCGAAGCTTCTCGGCGAACTGTCCGCCGTGCGGGAACGCGGATACGCGGAGGACCGTGAGGAGAACGAGACGGGCGTCGTAGCCGTGGGCGCTCCCGTCTTCGACCACTCGGGAGCGGCCGTGGGCGGCATGAGCGCCGTCACACTGAGCAGCTTCACCGACGAGACGTCACTCGCCCGGTGCGGACGGGCCGTCGCCGGTGCCGCGAAGCGCTTCTCGCTGACGCTCGGCGCACCGCCGCACCGCAGCGGGCTCGCCCCCCGAGGCGCCTGACCGGCCTGGACGCACCGGACGCCCGGAGATGCGAACAGGAAGGAGAAGGGCGGTTGCCATGGCCACTGACCATGAGTGGGACGACATGCTGTTCTCCGGGACGGCCGTCCACTACGAGCGGGGAAGGCTGCCCTACGCGCCCGGGCTGGCCGACGCTCTCGCCGGTGCGTTGAACCTCGACGGACGAGGCCGGCTCATCGACGTCGGGTGCGGGCCGGGCACCCTCGCTCTCCCCCTGGCGCACCTGTTCGGCGAAACCGTCGGCGTCGACCCGGACAGCGGGATGATCGCCGAAGCCGCGCGGAAGGCAGCCGGCCGCGGACTGTCCGCGAAGGTCCGGTGGGTACGGGCCCGTGCCGAGGAACTGCCCGCGGGGCTGGGCACGTTCACCGTCGCGACGTTCGGCCAGTCCTTCCACTGGATGGACCGTGATGCCGTGGCGGCCACCGTCAAGGAGATGCTCCGGCCGGGCGGGGCGCTGGTGCACATCTCCGACCTGAAGACGGAGACCCGGAGCGTCGAGGCCCCAGCGCACCCGGTGGTTCCCCGGTCCGCCGTCGAGGAACTGGTCAGGGACTACCTGGGGCCGGTCCGGCGAGCCGGCCGGGGCCTGCTGCCACATGGAACACCCGGCGGCGAGGCGGCCGTGTTCACCCGGTCGGGATTCTCCGGCCCCCGTCGCCTCGTCGTTCCCGGCGGGCAGGCGCTGGAACGCACCTTGGACGACGTCGTCGCGGAGGTGTTCTCCATGTCGTTCTCCGCCCCGCATCTCTTCGGCGCGCGCCGCGACGACTTCGAGGCGCACCTGCGCCGCGTGCTGCGGGAGGCGTCGCCCGCGGAACGGTTCTCCGAACGGCAGCCGAGCACCGAGGTGTTCATCTGGTGGAGAGACCCGGACGGCCGTCCGCCCCGTCCCACGTCGTGAACCGCCCCTCGGAAGCCGGCCCGCGAAAGCCGGCCCGGTCGGGCGCCGGGTACCGGCGGGAACCACCGGGCCTGCCCAAGCCGACGTTGAACCCGGGACGCTTCTCGGGCAGGCTGTGAGGCGTCCGCGCCTCCCGGCCACGGACGTCGAGCGAGGCGAGGAGGGCGAGGTGTCACACAGCGCGGACCGCGTGCACCGTCCGGCCTCCGTGCACCGCCGCCCGCCGTCCTCACCGGCGTGCGCGCGGCCCCGCCCGCGTCGGCGGGCGGGTCTGCCGGCGAGCCTGCCCGGCATGCTGCTCGCGTTGCTGCTCGCCCTGTCCGGCGGCTCCGCGGCGTTGCAGCACCAGCCGGGCCCCCATGACTTCCGGTCCGCCGGCCAGGCCGCCGGTACGCACCACCAGGACCCGCCGCAGCATCTCCGGACGGCGGTCGCGCATCCGGCGCACGCCGCAACTCAGGCTCCGCTTCCGCTGCTTCCCGCCGTCGGTCAGAACGGTTCGCAGGAGCAGCGCGGCCACGTACTGCCGGAGCGCCCGCAGCTCTCCACCGCAGACCTCACGCACCGCTCGCCGCGCCAAGGACGCGCACCGCCGGCCCGCACAGGCATCTGAGCTCCGACCGAAACGGCATCCGGCCGCCGCGCTCCGGCGCACGCCGGTGCCGTCACCTTCACCACCGCCGCCCCACGGGGTGCCGGTGTGCCTGTGCAGGAGGCAAACCCCATGACTCGCGCCAACAAGGTGCGGGCGGTGATCGCGCTTGCCGTGATGGCCCTCGCCGCGATCATCTCCGTGACCCAGCAACCCCGCCTCGGCATCGACCTGCGCGGCGGAACCCAGATCGTTCTGGAGACCCGCGACTCCGAATCGGCGAAAGCGACGCCGTCCGCCACGGACGACACCATGGAAGTGCTGCGCCGGCGCGTGGACGCGCTCGGCGTCGCCGAACCCAACCTCGTGCGCTCCGGCGACAACCGCATCATCGTCGAACTCCCCGGTCTTCAGGACCCCCGAGAGGCCACCGAGGTCCTCGGCCGCACCGCCCAGCTGACCTTCCACCCCGTCGAGGGAGCCCCGCAGCCCGGGGCTCGCGACGGCGGGAAGGACGGGAAGGACGGAAAGGGCGAGAAGGACGAGTCCGGCCGTCCCGTGGAGCTCGGGGACACCGCCATGACGGGCATCGAGGTGCAGTCGGCCAAGGCCTCCCTCGACCAGCAGCGCGGCTCCGGCTGGTTCGTCGAACTCGGCTTCCGCGACAAGGGCGCAAGGGAGTGGAAGGACCTGACGGGCAAGGCGGCCTGCTCCCCGGCCGGGGATCCGCAGCGTCGCGTGGCGATCGTCCTGGACGAGAGGGTCATCTCGTCACCGCAGGTCGACCCGTCCGTCGCCTGCAAGTCGGGCATCGGAGGCGGGAACACCCAGATCACCGGGGACTTCACCGAGAAGGAGGCCAAAGAGCTGGCCACCCTCATCGAGGGCGGCGCCCTGCCCGTCCCGGTCGAGGTGATCGAACGCCACACCGTCGGGCCGACGCTGGGCGCCGATGCGATCGAGGCAAGCGGGTGGGCGGCCGCGATCGGTGTCGCACTCACGTCGGCTTTCGTGGTCTTCGTATACCGGCTGTTCGGCGCGCTCACGGCCGTGGGCCTGCTGTGCTACGGGCTGATCGCGTACTCCGCGCTGCTCGCGTTCGGAGCCACGCTGACGCTGCCGGGCCTCGCCGGTTTCGTACTGGCGATCGGCATGGCCGTCGACGCGAACGTCCTCGTCTTCGAACGGGGGAGGGAGGAGTACGCACGCGGGGGCCGGGCCAGAAGCCTGCGCACCGCTTCGGCGAAGGGCTTCCGCGGTGCGTTCAGCGCGATCATCGACTCCAACGTCACCACACTCCTCGCGGCCCTGCTGCTCTTCACCCTCGCCTCGGGGCCGGTGCGCGGCTTCGGCGTGACGCTCTCGATCGGCGTGCTGGCCTCGATGGTCAGCGCGCTGGTCGTCACGAGGGCTCTGGTGGACTTCGCCGTGCAACGCCGTACCGTGCGCGCCCATCCGCGGATCACCGGACTTGCGGGCCTGGGCCGCGTACGGGCCCGGCTGACGAAGCGGAATCCGGACTGGATGCGGTACGGAAGGCGCTGGCTGGCGGTCTCGTTCGCGGCCGTGGTCCTTGCGGTGGCCGGAATCGTGCTGCGCGGGCTGGACTTCGGCGTCGAGTTCACCGGGGGACGGCTCGTGGAGTACTCCACCAGCCAGGCCGTCGATCCCGAAGCCGCACGCACGGCGCTCTCCGAGGCAGGGCTGCCGGACGCGGTCGTCCAGAGCTCCGGTGGCGGCGAAGGTGACGGCAAGCAGATCACGGTGCGCTCCGAGCAGCTCACCGACGACCAGGAGCAGAAGGTGCGCTCCACGCTGGCCGGCCTCGGCGGTGACGCCGACCCGGTACGCGACGAGCTGTTCGGGCCGAGCCTCGGCGACGAACTGCGGCAGAACGCCCTGATCGCGCTGGCCGTCGCGCTCGGCGCGCAGCTGCTCTATCTGGCGTTCCGGTTCCGGTGGACGTTCGGCACCTCGACGGTGCTGTCACTCGTGCACGACACGGTCATCCTCGTCGGTGCCTTCGCCTGGCTGGGCAGGCCCGTCGACGGGGTGTTCCTCGCCGCGCTGCTGACCGTCATCGGCTACTCGGTCAACGACTCCGTCGTCATCTTCGACAGGGTCCGATCGGAATGGCAGCGGCAGGGATCCGGCGCGAGGCAGGAACGAGGGCAGGCGCCCGGAGGCAGCGGACGGAGGAAATCGTTCCGGAGCGTGGTCAACAACGCGGTCGTCCAGACGGTGCCGCGCACCCTCAACACCGGCATGGGCGCGCTGTTCATCATCGCCGCGCTCGCGGTGCTCGGCGGGGACTCGCTCGGCGACTTCGCCCTGGCACTGCTGATCGGCATCGTGGTGGGCTCGTACTCGTCGCTGTTCGTCGGTGCGCCGCTCGCCGTCGAATTCGAGTCCCGCGCCCGCACTCCGCTCCGGCCCGGGAGCAATGGGCCCGGGCCCAGGCCATCGCGCACGCGCCGCGCACCGCACGACAACGGAGCGCGCGTCTGAGGACACGCTCCCCCGGGCGCCGAAAGGACGCCGAACGCACGCCGAGGGCGGCACCCCTTCCGGGATGCCGCCCTCGGTCCGTTCCGTGCCGGGAGGGAGCCGAAGCCGTCCTCCCCGCGAAGCGGACTCCGATCGCTGCGCGATCAGAAGTCCATGCCACCGCCCATGCCACCGGTCGGGTCGCCGGCACCTGCGGCGGCCTTCTCCGGCTTGTCGGCGATGACGGCTTCCGTCGTCAGGAAGAGCGCCGCGATGGAGGCGGCGTTCTGCAGTGCGGAACGCGTCACCTTCGCGGGGTCGTTGATGCCCTCGGCGAGCATGTCGACGTACTCCCCGGTCGCGGCGTTCAGGCCGTGACCCGGCTTCAGGTTGCGCACCTTCTCCGTCACGACGCCGCCCTCGAGACCGGCGTTGACCGCGATCTGCTTGAGCGGGGCCTCCAGCGCGAGCTTGACGGCCTGCGCGCCGGTCGCCTCGTCGCCGTCCAGCTCCAGCTTCTCGAAGACGCTGGAAGCCTGGAGCAGAGCCACGCCACCACCGGCGACGATGCCCTCCTCGACGGCGGCCTTGGCGTTGCGCACCGCGTCCTCGATGCGGTGCTTGCGCTCCTTCAGCTCCACCTCGGTGGCGGCACCCGCCTTGATGACGGCGACGCCGCCGGCGAGCTTGGCCAGACGCTCCTGGAGCTTCTCGCGGTCGTAGTCCGAGTCCGAGTTCTCGATCTCGGCGCGGATCTGCGCGACGCGGCCGGCGACCTGGTCGCTCTCGCCCGCGCCGTCGACGATGGTGGTCTCGTCCTTGGTGATGACGACCTTGCGGGCGCGGCCCAGCAGCTCCAGACCGGCGTTCTCCAGCTTGAGGCCGACCTCTTCGGAGATGACGGTGCCGCCGGTGAGGATGGCGATGTCACCGAGCATCGCCTTGCGGCGGTCACCGAAGCCCGGAGCCTTCACGGCGACGGACTTGAAGGTGCCGCGGATCTTGTTGACGACGAGCGTGGAGAGGGCCTCGCCCTCGACGTCCTCGGCGATGATCAGCAGCGGCTTGCCCGACTGCATGACCTTCTCCAGCAGCGGAAGGAGGTCCTTCACGTTGCTGACCTTGGAGTTGACGATGAGGATGTACGGGTCCTCGAGCTCCGCCTCCATGCGCTCCATGTCGGTGGCGAAGTAGGCGGAGATGTAGCCCTTGTCGAAGCGCATGCCCTCGGTGAGCTCCAGCTCGAGCCCGAAGGTCTGCGACTCCTCGACGGTGATGACGCCTTCCTTGCCGACCTTGTCCATCGCCTCGGCGATGAGCTCGCCGATCTGCGGGTCGCCGGCGGAGATGGAGGCCGTGGAAGCGATCTGCTCCTTGGTCTCCACGTCCTTGGCCTGCTCCAGCAGGGCGGCGGAGACGGCCTCGGTGGCACGCTCGATGCCGCGCTTGAGCGCCATCGGGTTGGCGCCGGCGGCCACGTTGCGCAGGCCTTCCTTGACGAGCGCCTGGGCGAGGACGGTCGCGGTCGTCGTGCCGTCACCGGCGACGTCGTCCGTCTTCTTCGCGACCTCCTTGACCAGCTCGGCGCCGATCTTCTCGTAGGAGTCCTCGAGCTCGATCTCCTTGGCGATGGAGACACCGTCGTTGGTGATCGTGGGGGCGCCCCACTTCTTCTCCAGCACGACGTTCCGGCCCTTGGGGCCGAGCGTGACCTTGACGGCGTCGGCGAGCTGGTTCATCCCGCGCTCGAGGCCGCGCCGTGCCTCCTCGTCGAACGCGATGATCTTGGCCATGTGAAGTGGTCCCTCCCGGACTGGGGATCCCCCTGCACAACCAGGGGACGGATATACCGGACCGCGCTGGCGCCCGCGACGGACGGCCCTCGGCCGCGTGGTTCCTTGCTCCACCCGGCGAGCGGGCCTCACCGACCCGGTCCTTGACTGTCACTCTCACTCGGAGAGTGCTAACGCAATGATTAGCACTCGACCCCTGCGAGTGCAAGCGCCCCCAGGACATCACACCGAGCCGGGGACGGCGCAACCGATCGGTCCGGGAGTGCTCCCGCACGTCCGGGCGCCCCGCGCGGGCGGGGATCCGCGACGGAAGCGGAGGGGCGGGCAGCGCAGAAGGGCCGCACCCCCTCACGGGGTACGGCCCTTCTTACGGCTGTGGTTGCGGCTGTTGCAGCTCTGCGCAGTGTTGCGGGTGCTCAGGCAGTCACACGGACCATGTCCGCCTGCGGCCCCTTCTGACCCTGCGAGATCTCGAACTCGACCCGCTGTCCTTCGTCCAGGGTGCGGTAGCCGTCCATCTGGATCGCGCTGTAGTGGACGAACACGTCCGCACCACCGTCGACCGCGATGAAGCCGTATCCCTTCTCCGCGTTGAACCACTTGACGGTGCCCTGAGCCATCCCTAACTCCCCTATTACTGGCCCTTGCACGGGCCCGCACTTCGCGAGCCCGGGTCAGACCTCACCTCCTGAACGACCCCGCAGGCGTGCGGAGTCGTACGCCGGAAGGCGTCGACCGCGGCTGAATGTATCTGCACGGACGCCCTCTGCAACAGGTCACGAGGGCGAGAAATCTGAGCACCGACGGAGGGCCCAAAAGCCCGCAATCCCCGAGGAAGCGGGGCAAGCAAGGCCGGGCATAGCGTGCCAACACGACAATTGCCGCCGGGAATTCGGGCACAACTTGTCGCGTTCTCATATGCTCCCGGCATACGCCGGGTGAGTCTTCGGGGTGGGATTGGCCGCAACCCTATCGCGTCCCCACACGCGGAACCGCCCCCTCCGTTTCGCTGCTCGTTCCCGGAGAAGGCGGTTCGACACTAGGGGACGGCAAGCCCCGGAAAGGGGCCTTCACCGACCTCTCACGAGACCTCAGCAGCCCCCGGCGACCGCGGGAATGATCGAGACGCCGGCACCGTCCGGCGTCGGTGTCTGCAGACCCTGCTCGAAGCGGACGTCGTCGTCGTTCACGTAGACGTTGACGAAACGGCGCAGGTTGCCCGCGTCGTCCAGCACCCGGGCGCCGATGCCGGTGTGGTTCTTCTCCAGATCGGTCAGCACCTCGGAGAGGGTCGCACCCTCGGCGCTGACCTCTGCCTGCCCGCCGGTGTAGGTACGCAGGATGGTCGGAATACGGACGTTCACGCTCATGATGCGAGACCAGCCTCTCGGAAGGAGTCCAGGTTGGGGCGGATGACGGCGGACGGTCCGGTGGTCGGGGCCACCGCGTCCAGGGTCTTCAGGCCGTCGCCCGTGTTGAGGACGACGGTGGTGAGGGACGGGTCCAGCTTCCCCTCCTCGATCAGTTTCCTCGTGACGCCGACGGTCACTCCGCCCGCGGTCTCGGCGAAGATCCCCTCGGTCCGCGCCAGCAGCTTGATCGCGTCGACGATCTGCGGGTCGTCGACGTCCTCCACCGCGCCGCCCGTACGGCGTGCGATGTCCAGCACGTACGGCCCGTCCGCGGGGTTGCCGATGGCCAGCGACTTGGCGATCGTCGCCGGGCGGACCGGGCGCACGACGTCGTGCCCGTCCTTGAAGGCGCGGGAGACCGGCGAGCAGCCCTCCGCCTGCGCTCCGAAGATCTTGTACGGCTTGTCCTCGACCAGGCCGAGGGCGATCAGCTCCTTCAGCCCCTTGTCGATCTTCGTGAGCTGGGAGCCGGAGGCGATGGGCACCACGAGCTGGTCCGGCAGCCGCCAGCCCAGCTGTTCGCAGATCTCGTACGCGAGGGTCTTGGAACCCTCGGCGTAGTACGGACGCAGATTGACGTTGACGAAGCCCCACCCCTCGCCCGCGGGGTCGCCGATCAGCTCGGAGCAGAAACGGTTCACGTCGTCGTAGTTGCCCTCGATGCCGACCAGTTCGCCGCCGTAGACGGCCGCCATGACGACCTTTCCCTGCTCCAGGTCGTGCGGGATGAACACGCAGGAGCGCATCCCCGCCCGGGCGGCGGCGGCACCGACGGCGCCCGCGAGGTTGCCCGTCGAGGAGCAGGAGAGGGTGGTGAAGCCGAAGGCGCGGGCCGCCTCCACGGCGATGGCCACGACGCGGTCCTTGAAGGAGTGCGTCGGGTTGCCGGAGTCGTCCTTGATGTGCAGGGAGCCCGTGACGCCGAGCTCACGCGCCAGCCGGTCGGCCCGGACGAGCTTGGTGAAGCCGGGATTGGTGTTGGGCTTCGTGGCGACATCGGCGGGGACCGGCAGCAGCGGCGCGTAACGCCAGATGTTGTCCGGGCCGGCCTCGATGCGCTCACGGAGCGCCGCGGATCCTGAAGTGCCGCCGCCGGGGAACTCGTACGCGATCTCCAGCGGCCCGAAACACGCCTCACAGGCGAAGACCGGGCCGAGTGGGATGCGCTCCCCGCACTCGCGGCAGGAGAGCGCTGCGGCGGGGCCGAGCGCGGCGCCTGCTCCGGCGGAGTCGGCGAGCGTGCTGGCGGCAGCTTGAACAGCCATGATTCGGCGAGGCCCTTTCTCCTCATCTTCCTCGTGACGTATCTCGCCACGAGACGGAATTGGCACCTTCCCGAGCCGGGAGCCTCGCTTCACGACGTACTGCGCGAGACCGGCCGGAGGGTTGCCGGGGCTTCAACGGGCCGTTCCCTCTGCCCCTCTGGATGAGCGGTGTGAAGTTGTGAGCGGGATGGTCGAGCGCGCCGGGCCGGACCCGGCATGCCATCGCCGTCCGCGTTGTTCAAGACTGTAACCGACAGGCCTGCGCATCGAGACAGGCGTCCGAACCGCGAGATGGATCACAAGGGGGGCCGCGTGCTGGAGGAAGTCGGGCAGTGGCTGAGGCACCGGTCGTACTCGTCGGCCGGCCGGCCTCTGCCCGAGCTGCTGGCGGCGAAGCGCGCCACCGGGTCCCGGGTGAGCGTCGTGCTGCCCGCGCTGAACGAAGAGCGGACCGTCGGCGGCATCGTCTCGGTGATCCGGCGCGAGCTGATGGCCGGCGCCCCTGCCCTCGTGGACGAGCTGGTGGTGATGGACTCCGGGTCCACGGACCGTACGGCCGAGGTCGCCGCCGCGGCGGGCGCCAGGGTCGTGCACCGCGACGAGGTGCTCCCGAGACTGCCCGCGCTGCCCGGCAAGGGCGAGGTGCTGTGGCGTTCGCTGCTGGTGACGAGCGGCGACATCGTCTGCTTCGCGGACGCCGACCTGGAGGACTTCTCCGCCCGCTTCGTCTCCGGCGTCGTCGGGCCGCTGCTCACCGATCCGCGGCTGCGGCTGGTCAAGGCGATGTACGACAGGCCGCTCGGGGACGACCCGGCCGGCGGCGGGCGGGTCACGGAACTCGTCGCACGGCCCCTGCTCAACCTCCACTGGCCACGGCTCGCCGGGTTCGTGCAGCCGCTCGGCGGGGAGTACGCGGCGCGGCGCACGCTGCTGGAGCAGCTGCCCTTCCCCGTCGGCTACGGCGTCGAACTGGGGCTGCTCGTCGACTCGTTGCACACGGCGGGCCTCGACGCCCTCGCGCAGGCCGACGTCGGCGTGCGGCGGCACCGGAACCAGGACGGGCAGGCGCTCGGCCGGATGGCCGCCGCGATCCACCACACGGCACAGCTCCGTCTGGGGCGGGGCAGCCACCTCGTCAGGCCGACGCTCACCCAGTTCGAACGGGGCGCGGGCCCCGGCGGGTTCGCGGCCCGCAGCCACGCGGTCGACACCGTGGAGCGCCCACCGATGCGTGAGATGGCGGAGTACGCGGACCGGCGGGCCGCCTGAGGATGGGGCGGGGTGGGGTGGGGCGCGCGTCACGTTTGCGTGGATCCGGCCGCGGCTAAGCTCGGGCCATGGCCGTCGAACGCGCATCCCAGCAGGCCCTGGCGGACGTACTGGTCGCATCGAACCGGGGCCCCGTCTCGTACTCCGTCTCTGGGGGCCCCTCCCAGGCCGGAGGCCCTGGGGGAGGGTCGCTCTCCGCGAAGCGCGGCGGCGGCGGCCTCGTCTCGGGGCTCTCGGCCATCGCGAACGAGGCCTCCCCGCCGCAGGCAGGGGACGGTGCCGGCGGTGGCAGGGCCGTGTGGGTGTGCGCCGCCCTCGGCGAGGGCGACCGGGAGGCGGTGCGCCGCACCGGCGGCAAGCTGAACCCGGCCGACACGGGCGGCCAGTCGGTACGGATGCTGGACATCCCCGAGGAGACCTTCGCCGACGCCTACAACGGCATCGCCAACTCCGTGCTCTGGTTCGTCCACCACATGCTCTACGAGACGCCCCTGGAGCCCTCCTTCGACGCGGAGTTCGAGCGGCAGTGGGCGTCGTACGAGCGCTACAACGCGGCCTTCGCCGAGGCGCTGGCCGAGGAGGCGGCGCAGGGTGCGACGGTGCTGGTCCAGGACTACCACCTCACGCTGGTGCCCGGGCTGCTCCGCGAGCGCCGCCCCGATCTGCGCATCGGGCACTTCTCGCACACGCCGTGGGCGCCGCCGGACTACTACCGGATGCTGCCCGACACCGTCGCGCGTGAGGTCCTGCGCGGAATCCTGGGCACCGACCGCGCCGCGTTCCTCACGCGGCGCTGGGCGCGCGGGTTCGCCGACTGCTGCGCGGACGTGCTGGGGGCGACCGTCGCCGAGGACGAGTCGACGGGCGAGCTGGAGGTCAGCTGTGACGGCCGCACCACCCGCCTCGGAGTGCACGGGCTGGGCGCCGACGCGCAGTTCCTGCGGGAGCGCGCCGGGCAGGACGACGTCGAGGAGCGGATCGCCATGCTCCGCGAGGAGATCGGCAGCGACGCCGACGGGCGTCCGCGCCGCACGATCGTGCGGGTCGACCGGACGGAGCTGTCGAAGAACATCGTGCGCGGACTGCACGCGTACGGCCGTCTGCTCACGGACCGCCCCGAGTGGCGCGGGCGCGTCGTGCACCTCGCGCTGGCCTACCCCTCACGGCAGGACCTCGCGGTCTACCGCGAGTACATGAGCGAGGTCTCGCGCGTCGCGGACGAGATCAACTCCACTTACGGGACGCCGGACTGGACGCCGGTCGTGCTCTTCCTCAAGGACGACTTCGCGCGCTCGCTGGCGGCTTACCGCCTGGCCGACGTGGCGCTGGTCAACCCGATCCGCGACGGGATGAACCTGGTCGCCAAGGAGGTCCCGGTCGTCTCCGACGACGGCTGCGCTCTCGTCCTCTCGCGCGAGGCGGGTGCGTACGCGGAGCTCGGCGCGGACTCCTTCGTGGTCAACCCGTACGACATCGGGGACACGGCCCGGGCGCTGCACGAGGCGCTGACGCTGGAGCACGGCCACCGGGCGGAGCGCACCAAGAAGCTGGCGGCGGCAGCGACGGCGACGCCCCCGACCCGCTGGTTCCTCGACCAGTTGGAGGCGCTGCGGGACGCGTAGCTCCGGACGTCGCCCGTGTCCTGCGGTCCTGCGGGTCCTATGGGGCGGCGTCGAGGACGCGGAGCAGCACAGCGGCCTCCGCTCGGAGCCGGGCGACCCGGTCCGCGTGGGCGGGTGCCGTCAACTGCGCTGCGGCCTCCAGCCGTTCGGTCGCCTCGGCACGCACGATGTCCGCCACCTCGTGCTCGCTCAGCTCACGCCGTGCCGCCTCGGTGACGCCCGCGCCGACCGGGGCCTCTTCGAGGGCCACGCCACGCGTCGCGGCTGCGTCCACGGGCACCGCTTCCGCGTTGTCGACGGCGGCGAGCGTGGCGCGCAGGGCGCTCACCGCGGCCTTGTCGCGGGCGCGCATCGCCTCGGGCAGGGCTTGACGCATTCGAACACGCAGGGACATTCCGGGACCGTACGGCTCTGCTCACCGCCCGGCAACCGGATATCCGGGCGACGGGATACGCGGGAGCCCGGCGGGTGGTCTCGCGGGCGGACACCACCGGACGCCGCTCGCCGATCCACGAGGGTCCGCCGGACGGCCCCTAACCGCTGCGCTCCGTGAGGGAGTCGGCCAGTCCGCCCAGCAGCCCGACGAGACCGGCCGGTCCGTCGACGACGACGTCGGCACGGTCGGCGATCTCGGGAACGGACTCGCCGGTGTCGCCGCCGCCGCTGCACACCAGCAGACCGGGCACGCCTTCGCCGCGCAGCTTCTCCACGGCCGCGAAGGCGGCCAGGTCGCCGAGGTCGTCGCCCGCGTAGAGCACGGACCCGGCGCCCACCTCCCGCAGGTGCTCGGTCAGCGCCGCGCCCTTGTCGACGCCGGGGGCGCGCAACTCCAGGACCATGCGGCCCGGTTCGACGACGAGACCGTGCCGGTCGGCGAGTTCGTGGAGGGGGGCGCGCAGCAGCTCGAAGGCGGCCACGGGATCGTCCGTGCGCCGCGTATGCACCGCGACGGCACGGCCCTTGTCCTCCGTCCAGGTGCCCGGCGGGGCGCCCAAGCCGTCCAGGAGCGCGGGCAGTTCGTCCCGTACGGCCTCGACACCGGGAGGCGGCGGCGCGGTGCTCAGCCTGCCCGTGGCGGCGTCCCAGCGCTCCGCCCCGTACGCACCGAGCACGGTGAGGTGTTCCAGACCTTCGGCGCCGCCGAGGCCGCCCTGGCGGACCGCGGCCTCGGCCGGGCGTCCCGTCACGACGGCGACCGCGCACAGATGGGGAGCGAGTCGGGAGAGCACCGCAACGGCGTCGGGGTGCGCGCGGGCTTCGGCGGGGTCGGCGACGATCGGGGAGATGGTGCCGTCGAAGTCGAAGGCCACGAGGGCACGCCGGGGCTCCGAGAGGATCGCGGCGAGCCCTTCACGGCCTGCGTCGGTACGGGGGGTGGGAACGTCGGCCATGCCGCGAGCCTACCCGCCGACGGGCGGCAGCCTGCGCGGCTCGATGCGCTCCTCGACGGCCGAGCCTCCCCCAGAGCCTTCGGCCTGGGAGGTACCCCCAGGCACGACGGTGTAGGCGGCCTTGCCGGGGATCTCGGTTACGGCCTCCGTCAGGCGCGTGCCGTGGTAGACGAGGCCGACTCCGTCATCGGTGCAGTGGGACGTGGGGAGGGCGCCTTCGGCGACAAGCCGGTGGATGAGGGGGCGGCGGCCCGGGTCGCTGTCGTAGTGGACGCCGTTTCCGTAGGGCAGGAAGCCCAACCCGTCGGTGAGCGGGCGCAGTTCGGGGCCGAAGGAGTCGGTGACGCCGCCCTGGAACCAGCAGATCGACCCGGCGCTGACTCCGCTGAGCACCACGCCGGCCTGCCAGGCGCTGCGCAGGACGCGGTCGAGGCCGTGCACGCGCCAGACGGCCAGCAGGTTCGCCACCGAGCCGCCCATGACCCATACGACGTCCTGCCCGAGGACCGTGCCCTCGACGTCCTCGACGTTGGGCATGGGGAAGAGGTTCAGCGGCATCAGGTCGAAGCCCGCGATACGGGCCGCCTCGGCCATGCGGAACGCGAAGTGCTCGGCGTCGCCGATGGCCGTCCCGATGTAGAGCACCTTCGGGCGGCGGCCGTGTACGCCCGACAGCTCGACGGCGTGGTGCACCAGTGCGTCGAAGAGGACCCGCTGGCGACTGCCGACGAGGTGTCCGCCGGACGTTGCCAGGATGGTGGGTTCCGGAGCGGTCATGGCGCGAGCCTAGGACGTCAGCGGTGCGCGCGACTGCTGTCCGTGAGAGTCAATTCCGGTCAACGGCGTGCCCGTTGGGCCTCGCGGCGGCGGCGCAGCCGGTTGACGGTGACCGGGTCGTGGGCGAGGGCACGCGGGTCGTCCAGGAGCGCGTTGAGGAGCTGGTAGTAGCGCGTGGGCGACATCTCCAGCTGCTCGCGTATAGCCCGTTCCTTCATGCCGGGCCCGGACCAGCCGCGGCGTTCGACGGCGAGCACGGACAGATCCCGTTCGGACAGGCCGGACCGGCTCTCCCCGCCGTCCCTCTGCGCGGGAAGCTGCGGGCCGCCGGCACCGGCCCGCTCCCTGTCCCCGACCTCGCCGTCCCCGGCCTCGTGGCTCATGCGTCCAACCTAACCGCGGGGTCCGACACTCAGCGTGCCCGTGCCGCCGAGTCCTGCTCCTCCGCGCGGCGCTGGAGAGCTCCGAGCACGTCGACCGGATCGGTGTCCGCTGCGACCGCCTTGCCGATGCTCCGCTTGATCTCTCCGCTCACCTTCGCCCACGAGACCTTGCCGACGGGGTAGAACTCGGCGGTCGTGAGCTCGTCCTGGAAGCGCCGCATGAGCTTGTGCTCGCGGCGCTCGCGCATCCTCTCGTTCGCGGAGGTGGTCACCGGCAGCAGGTCGTAACGGTCGGCGAACGCGTAGTGGTTCTTCTCCTCGAAGAGGAAGTCGAGGAAGCGGCCCGCCTCTTGACGCCTGCCGTTCTTCTTGAAGGCCATCACCCAGTCCGCCACGCCGAGGGTGGAGGCCGACGGGCCGTCGGATCCCGGCGGCACCGCGGTCGCGAACTTCACGCCGCCGTACCGCAGCCGCTTCAGCAGCGTCGGGTGGCCGTTGAGCATGCCGACCTCGCCGCGTACGAAGGCGTCGAAGAGCTCCTTGCGGCCGGTGCCGCCCGGGTCGGCGTTCGTCAGCTTCGGCCGTACGAGGCTGTCCCGCAGCCAGTTGAAGGTCTTGATGTTCGCCGCGGCGTCGATCGTGTAGTTGCCGACCTTGTCGGTGTACGCTCCGCCGCCGCCGAGCATCCACATCAGGGCCTCGGCGGGCGCCTCTTCCGGCCCGAGCGGCAGCCCGTACGGGACCTTCACGCCCGCGGCCTTCAACCTCTCGGCGGCGCGAACCACTTGCTCCCAGGTCTTGGGCGGTGCGTCCGGGTCGAGCCCGGCCCGCTCGAAGAGGGTCCGGTTGACGAACAGCAGCCGGGTGCTGGCGATGAACGGCATCCCGTACTGCACCCGCCCCGCCTCGCCCGCCTCGGCGAGCGACGGCAGGAAGTCGGCCTGCACCGGTATGGACAGCAGCTCGCCGGCTCTGTAGAGCATGTCCTTCTCGGCGAAGCGGGCGAACGAGCCGGTCTGCGCGATGTCCGGCGGGCGGCCCGCGTCCACCATCGCGGCGACTTTGCCGTCGACGTCCTTCCAGCGGTGGACCTCGACGTCGACCGCGATGCCGGGGTGCTTCTTGCGGAAGGTGCGGACGAGACTGTCCCAGTACCCCTGTGAGCTGTCGCCACGGCCCGGTTCGCCGTAGTCCGCCGCGACCACCTTCAAGGCCGCGCTCTGCGTTCCCGTCCCGGTGCCGCACCCGGCGGCCGTGAAGGCCCCGCCCGCCGCCGCACCGGTCGCGGCCGCCAGACCGAGGAACCTGCGACGCTCCACAGCATCTACCCCTCAACCCACGGGCACGGCACATGCCGTGCTCCCCTCCCACCCCCCGCGTCCGGCCGGGCCGGACGTGTACGGACGGGAGTCTCCAACGGCCGCCGCCGGAGGTCTACGCCATCGGCGATATCACTTTCGCAACAGCCTCTCCCGTTTCATCCCGTACGTGGAGCGAAAAGTGATGTCGTGGCAGTTCTCCGTACCAGAACGGGACACTCCGCCACGGCCCGGCCGAGGGAAACCCGAACGAAATGACAAGAGTGGACTAGACCTGTTGCCGGGTGTCACGGGAGACTTGCCCCGTGAGCACGAGCCCCCACAACCCGGAGTACGTCGTCGCCCTCGACGTGGGCGGAACCGGCATGAAGGCCGCCCTCGTCGGCCCCGGAGACGGCGGCAGCGAGCTGCTGTACGAGACGCGCCGGAACACCGGCCGCGAGGACGGCCCGGACGCCGTCGTCGCGAACATCCTGGACCTCGCCGCGTCGCTGCGGGCCCACGGCGCCGAGCAGTTCGGCACGGAGCCGCTGGCCGCAGGCGTCGCGGTACCGGGCGTCCTCGACGAAGCCACCGGCACCGCCGTCTACGCCGCCAACCTCGGCTGGCACGACGTGCCGCTGCGCGCGCTGCTGACGGAACGGCTCGGCGGCGTCCCCGTCGCGCTCGGCCACGACGTGCGCACGGGAGGCCTCGCCGAGGGACGCATCGGCGCCGGCGAAGGCGTCGACAGATTCTTCTTCGTCGCGCTCGGCACGGGCATCGCGGGGGCCATCGGCATGGACGGACGGGTCGAGCCGGGCGCGCACGGGAGTGCGGGCGAGATCGGGCACATCGTGGTGCGGCCGGACGGGCCGGAGTGCGGATGCGGACAGCGCGGCTGCCTCGAGGCTCTCGCCTCGGCGTCCGCCGTGGGACGTGCCTGGGCCACGGCCTGCGGCGACGCCTCGGCCACCGCCGCGGACGCGGCACGGGCGGTCGAGTCCGGGGACGGGCGGGCCGTCGCCGTCTGGCGGGACGCCGTGGACGCCCTCGCCGCGGGCCTCGTCACCGCCCTGACGCTCCTCGACCCACGCACGGTGATCGTCGGCGGCGGCCTGGCCGAGGCCGGCGACATCCTCTTCGTACCGTTGCGGGAAGCGGTACGCGCACGCGTCACCTTCCAGCAGCTGCCCACCATCGTCCCGGCGGCGCTGGGTGACGCCGCGGGCTGCCTGGGTGCGGGACTCCTCGCCCGGGACCTACTCTCCGCGGAGGTTGCGAGCCGATGAGCCCCACGAGCCCGAAGAGCGAGCGCACCGTCCTGACCGGTGCCCGGGTGGTGCTGCCGGACGGCGTGGCGGAGCACGCCACCCTCACCGTCGAGGGACCGCTGATCGCCGCGAACGCGGACGGGCAGGCGCCCACGCTCGACCTGACAGGCCACTGGATCGTGCCCGGTTTCGTCGACATGCACGTGCACGGCGGCGGCGGTGCGTCGTTCTCCGCGGGAACGGCCGAGGAGGCGCTGAAGGTCATCGGCACCCACCGGCGGCACGGCACGACCACCATGGTCGCCTCGACCGTCACGGGCGAACTCGGCGACCTGGCCCAGCAGGCGGGCGCGCTCAGCGAGTTGGTCGAGCAGGGCGAGCTGGCCGGCATCCACTTCGAGGGCCCGTTCATCTCCCCGGGACGCTGCGGCGCCCACGACCCCGCGCTGCTGCGCGACCCCGACCCGGCGGAGGTGCGCAAGCTCGTCGACGCAGCACGCGGCACGGCGAGGATGGTGACCCTCGCTCCCGAACTCCCGGGCGGCATGCACTCGGTGAGGATGCTCGCGGACAGCGGCGTCGTCGCCGCCGTCGGCCACACCGACTCGACGTACGAGGCGACCGTGGAGGCCGTCGAGGCGGGCGCGACCGTCGCCACCCACCTCTTCAACGCCATGCCCGCACTCGGCCACCGGGCCCCCGGGCCCGTCGCGGCACTGCTGGAGGACGAGCGCGTCACCGTCGAGCTGATCAACGACGGCACCCATCTCCACCCCGCCGCCCTGGAGTTGGCGTTCCACCGCGCCGGCGCAGGCCGCGTCGCCTTCATCACCGATGCGATGGGGGCCGCCGGGATGGGCGACGGGCGCTACCCCCTCGGACCGCTCGAGGTGGAGGTGCGCGACGGGGTTGCACGCCTGACGGAGGGCGGCTCGATCGCGGGCTCGACCCTCACCCTCGACGCGGCGTTCCGCAGGGCCGTCACGGTCGACGGGATCGCCGTGGAGGAAGCGGTGCGCGCCCTGTCGGCCAATCCGGCGCGGCTGCTGGGAGTCGGGGACCGCACGGGCTCCCTGGAAGAGGGCAAGTACGCCGACCTGGTGGTACTCGACGAGGCGTTCGAAGTGGCGGGCGTGATGCGCCGGGGCGAGTGGGCGCTGCGGCCTGACGTGCGATGACCTCCGGTACGTCCGGCGAGCCGTCACACGCCGCCGTCCCGGCCCTCGGGGGTCGCGGCGCCGGAGGCCAAATGGCATGATCGCTCGGGCGGTTGCCGTCCCCGCCCCGTCCCCCCTGGAGTTGTCTTCCGTGATCCTGACGGTCACGCTCAACACCGCCCTCGACCTCACCTACCGGGTGCCGCGTCTCCACGCGCACGACTCGCACCAGGTGCGGGAGGTGGTGCAGCGCCCCGGCGGAAAGGGGCTCAACGTGGCACGCGTGCTCGCAGCGCTCGGCCACGCATCGGTCGTCACCGGCTTCGCCGGCGGACTCACCGGCTCGGAACTGCGCGAACTGCTGGCCGGGGAACGGAACATCGAGGACAGGCTCGTAGCGACGAGCGGCAGCACGCGCCGTACCGTCGGCGTCGTCGACGAATCGGGCGGCGGCTCCACGCAGTTCAACGAGCCGGGCCCGCACATCTCCCCGGAGGAGTGGTCCGCGTTCCGGGAGACCTACGCACGGCTGCTGCACGAGGACGGCGTCGAGGCGGTCGCGCTGTGCGGGAGCCTGCCGCCGGGAGTGCCGGTGGGCGCCTACGCGCAGCTGACGCGGGACGCGCACGCGGCCGGCGTCCCCGTCGTCCTCGACACCAGCGGCGAACCGCTTCGCCGCGGCCTCGCCGCACGCCCCGACCTCGTCAAGCCCAACGCCGTGGAACTCGCCGGGATCACCGGCACGACCGAGCCGCTGCGCGCGGCGCGGGCGGCGCAACGGCGCGGGGCGCACTCGGTGGCGGCGTCCCTCGGCCCCGACGGCATGCTGCTGGTGACCCCGGACGGCACATGGCAGGCGGGGCCGCCCCGGTCCTTCGCGGGGAACCCCACCGGAGCGGGCGACTCCGCGGTGGCGGGGCTGCTGTCCGGGATGGTCGAGGAGCTGCCGTGGCCCGAGCGGCTGGCACGCGCGGTCGCACTGTCGGCGGCGACGGTACGGGCCCCCACAGCGGGGGAGTTCGACGAGCAGGTCCACGCGGACCTGCTGTCAGAGGTGACGGTCGAGGAGAGCAGCGAACCCGTGGACGGATGAGGGCCGGCTGACGCAGGAGGCCCGCAGGCGGACGGGCCCGCAGGCGCCGGCGCCTGAGTGTGAGCTCAGCGCTTCACCTTGCCGGCCTTCAGCCAGGCCTGGTCGAGGTTGAAGTCGCACTTGTTGCCCTGCTCGCAGGAGAGCTTGAAGGTGTTGCTGCCCTGCTTCAGGGAGACCCAGGCCCAGGTCCGGGTCCAGCCCTTCTCCCAGTCGCCCTCCTGGGCCTTGCCGAAGTTCGACATGTTCAGGGGCTGCGAGGCGGGCTGCCCGTTGATCGTCAGCGTCGAGTTCGCGTCCTTGCCCGGTACGCCGTACCGCACGAAGAGGGTGTACGCGCCGGCCTCCGGGACGTCCGCGGACCAAGTCGCCGAAGCACCGGTGACGTTCATCGACCCGACGTACGAACCGTCCTTGCTCGCCGCTCCCGGAATGTCGCTGGCCGCGGCAGCGCCACCGGCCAGCTGGAACCCGGAGGCGTCCTGCTTCTCACCGATCAGCTCGCCCTTGCTGGGCTTGTCGGCACCGGTGTCCTGATCCTGGTCCTGGCCCTTGCCCCCGTCGCCGGCGCCGGCACCGGCGGTGGCGCCGGCGTCCTGGCCCTCCTCGCCGCCCGAGTTGAAGTAGATGGCCGCGCCGATGCCGATGACGACCGCGGCGACGACGGAAAGCGCCCCTATGAGAAGGCCGTTGCGGCTGCGCCCGCCCGGGGCACCGTGTCCGTTGCCCCCGCCGTGGCCGCCGGGGGACTGCTGGGCGGCCGCGCGGCCGCCGGGCATCGTCTCCGGGGCGGCGTAGTGCGCGTTGGGCTGCTGCCCGTACGCGGCGGTCTGCTGGGTGCCCGCACCACCGCCGTGCTGGCCGCCGTACTGCCCGCCATATCCGCCGTACTGGCGCTCGCCGACCGCGCGGACCTGGTTGTACGAGCGCCTGGGAGCTCCGCTCTGAGGCGCCGGAGAGCCCTCACCGCCTTCCTGGCGGTAAAGGTAGGCGAACGGGTCGTCGCCTTCCGGCGTCGCACCGGTGCCGTCGTTCTCGGCGGTCATCCCCTGTCACTCCCAACTGCGTCACGTATCCGGCCGAGCCTACCTCTCCGGAGTGATGGCTACGCCAACGCCGGGTGATCGCGCAATGGCCGGAAGGAGCGGATCAAGCCCGTACTCGGAGCGGGCCCCTCCGCTGCCTTCCGGTCCGGCGCCGCGTTCCGGCCCGGCGCCGCCCCGGGGCCCGGCCCTAGGCCCTGTCTGACAAATCCCGTCTGGGTTGCGGTGTCTGGCACGCACGTTCGCTGCGTTGTCGATCGTCGGCGCAGCCCGCTGCGCTCTCCTCCTCCGCCTTGCGACCGCACGCACCAGACACCGCAACCCACGTCCTGACGGACGTACGACGCTATTTGTCAGACAGGCCCTAGCCGGCCCGGCGCTGCCCCTTGGAGCGGGATCGCTTCTCCACGTACATCCGCTGGTCCGCCGACTGCAGGACCTCCTCCGCGGTCATCCCGCACCCCGCCCACCCGATGCCGAAGCTGGCTCCGACGCGCACCGCACGTCCGTCGACGCGGATCGGCGGGATGATCGCGTTCCGCAGGCGGACGGCCAGATCCTGCGCCTCGGCCGGACCCACCCCGTCCGTGAGCACCACGAACTCGTCGCCGCCCATGCGGGCCACCGTGTCGTTGTCCCGCACCCCGGCGGAGAGCCGGCGCGCGACCTCGACGAGTACGGCGTCCCCGCAGTTGTGCCCGAAACGGTCGTTGATCGACTTGAAGCCGTCCAGGTCGCAGAACAGGACCGCGAGACCTTTCTCACCCTGGACGGTGCCGGTCGGCGGCACCGCGTGCGTGTGGTGCGGGTCGTACATGCCCGTGGACGCGATCACGCCCGAGCCGGCGTCGTCGAAAGGAGTCACGGAGCCGGGCCCGTGGCCGGCGTCCCCGTTCCGGCCCGGCTGCATCACGCCGGAGACGGCGGGCCCCGGCCGGGCGCACAGGCGCCCGTTCAAGCGGGTGCGCAGCTCGGCGCTGTTGGGCAGCCCGGTGAGGGAGTCGTGGCTCGCGCGGTGGGCCAGCTGGAGTTCGTGCCGCTTGCGGTCCTCGATGTCCTCGACGTGGGTCAGCAGGAAACGCGGCCCGTCCGCGGTGTCGGCCACCACGGAGTTGCGCAGCGAGACCCATACGTACGAGCCGTCGCGCCGGGCCAGCCGCAGCTCCGCACGGCCGCCTTCCGCGGACGTGCGCAGCAGGGTGCCGATGTCCTCGGGATGGACTATGTCGGAGAAGGAGTAGCGCCGCATGGCGGAGGCGGGCCGCCCGAGCAGCCTGCACAGCGCGTCGTTGATGCGGATGAGGCGGCCGTGCTGGTCCCCGCCCATCTCGGCGACGGCCATCCCGCTCGGTGCGTACTCGAAGGCCTGCCGGAAGCTCTCCTCGCTGGCGCGCAGCGCCGACTGCTCCCGCTCCAGGCGGACGAGGGCACGCTGCATGTTGGAGCGCAGCCGTGCGTTGCTGAGGGCTATCGCGGCCTGGGACGAGTAGAGCTGAAGCGCCTCGCGGCCCCAGGGGCCGGGCCGCCGTCCGTTGCGGGGTCTGTCGACGGAGAGGACGCCGAGCAGTTCGCTGTCGGAGGCGTACAGCGGGGCGAAGAGGCGGTCCATGGGGTGCCAGTCGTCGGGCGACCGGGGGGCGGGGCCGGTGGAATGCCACTGCGGTACGTCGTCGTGGTCGAGGACCCAGCCCTCCGTGTAGGGGATGAACCGCAGGTTGCCCCACGCCTCCCCCATCGACAGCCGGCGGTCCCAGGAGGCCCGCGAGCCGGTCCGGCCCGCCATCATCGCCTCGGCTCCCTGGCTGCCGGCGACAGCGGCGACGACGAGGTCGCCCTCGGGACGTACAAGATTGACCGCCGCTATCTCGAAGCCCAGCCCCTCGACCACGCCGTCGGCGACGGTCTGCAGGGTGTCGGCGAGGCTGCGGGCGGTGCTCAGCCGTGACACGACGAGGTGCAGCTCACGCAGGCTGGCAAGGCGGACGTAGGGCTCCGACTCGGTTTCCATCGCCCTCCCCCTGAGCCTCGTTCGTCAACTCCAGGTGTTCACGGGACGTCATTGTCCGACTGCCACGGCCACTGAATCACAGCGAGCTGTTCTCCAGGTACACAGGGTCAACAATTATTGCCCGCTGTGACTCAAGTCACAACCGTACGCAGCCTGTTGACTCCTCTCCGTGTGCTCCCGCGGCGCACTCCGCCCTCGGTCGACGCTCTCGACCGAATGACCGGTCCACAGACAGTACGGCCTTACCGGAGCGTAGAGCCTGGAAAGCGCCCCTTTTCACGCCCCCTATGTGCAACCTTCGCGCGCCCCGGCATCCGCGCTCACAGGGGCTCTGGACGCCCTGCGGACTCCCGTCCCTGGTCACAGCTCCGTCACCACACAGACCTGCAATGTGCACACAAAGAGCACAGTACGGTCACAGATCCGGACCGTCCGCCTTTGCCGATCATGGGTCCGAAGTCCTGGTCCCGGGGGCCGATGCATCCGGCGGAGGGCAGCAGTTAGCGTTTTTGACGTGTCACACGCAGTTCAGCAGCAGACGACCCCGGCGCCGGACCACCCGATGCCCCATGCTGAGGGGGTGAGCGAGGACGAGTTCCGGGCGGCCATGGCGAGACTGGCGGCAGGGGTGGTGCTGGTGACGGCATTCGACCCCGACGACGGCCCCGAGGGCGCGGACGTCGGCATGACCGCCAGCGCCTTCATGTCCGTCTCGCTCGAACCGCCGCTGGTCATGGTCAGCGTCCGCGACGGATCGCGCATGGACGAACTGCTGGAGCGCCGCCCCTACTGGGCCACCTCCCTGCTCACCGAGAGCCAGCGCCAGACCGCCGGCCGCTTCGCGATGAAGGGCCGGCTCAGCGACAGGCTCCTCTTCCGCGAACTCCCGCACACCCGCGGTGAGGCATCCGGGGCACCGCTGGTGGACGGGGCCCTGGCCACGGTCGAGTGCTGCACCGAGCAGCGCGTGCGGGCGGGCGATCACACCCTCGTCATCGGGAGGGTGCTGAGCACGGGACTGCCGCACGTCGCGGACACCGGACCGCTCCTGTACTACCGGGGTCACTACCGCTCGCTGAGCAACGGCGGCTCCTGACCTCCGAGTTGGTCCCCCGCGTTGGTCCCCCTAGCCGGTCTCCCCGAGCCGGTCCGCCGCCTCGGTTCCGGCTTCGTTCCCCTGCCTCTGCCCCGCGTCGGCCCCCGGCCGGGGGTGCCGGGCGGGAACGGCCCGAGAGCCCCGACGGCGCGCGCGGGAAAGGGAGTTCACGACCAGTCGCGTCCCGAGCGCCCGCGCTTGATGTCGCCCCGCTGCTTCTTCTGACGGAGCCGGCGCTCGTTCACCCCGCGCGGCACCTTCTTCTTGCGGCGCGGGCGCGGCGGGGGCGCCGTCGCCTCCGCGAGAAGCGCGGCCATCCGCCGGCCCGCCGCCTCGCGGTTCCGCCACTGGGACCGGTGCTCGCTCGCCCGGACGACCACGACACCGCCGCCGACGAGGCTGCCCGTGCCCGCGAGCCGCTCCAGGGCGCGCTCCTTCCACACCGCGGGCAGCGCGTCGCTTTCCGCGAGGTCGAACCGCAGCTCGACCTGGGTGTCACTCGTGTTGACGTGCTGCCCGCCCGGCCCCGACGAGCGCGTGAAGCGCCACACCAGCTCGGCCTCGGGCAACGAAACCGATCCGCGGATGACAAAAGGGGACGGGGACATGTCTCCCATGGTCGCTCCCCGCTCTTGTCCGGGCCACCGGCTTTTTCCACCGGGGACCTGGAACCCCGCCATGTACGAGGTGCGTTGTGCAGGGGTAGGAACGAGCTCCCGAGCGACTTCCACCGGCCGCCGGCCGGTTCCACATCGGATCTCACCAACGGAAGGGCATCCCCATGGCTGTAAGCCTGTCCAAGGGCGGCAACGTCTCCCTGACCAAGGAGGCACCGGGCCTGACGGCCGTCACGGTCGGCCTCGGCTGGGACGTCCGCACCACCACCGGCACCGACTTCGACCTGGACGCGAGCGCCATCGCGGTGAACACGGCCGGCAAGGTCTACTCCGACCAGCACTTCGTCTTCTTCAACAACAAGGCGACGCCGGACCAGAGCATCGTGCACACCGGTGACAACGTCACCGGAGAGGGCGAGGGCGACGACGAGCAGATCAACGTCAACCTGGCCGGCCTGCCCGGCGACGTCGAAAAGATCGTCTTCCCGGTCTCGATCTACGACGCCGAAAGCCGCAGCCAGAATTTCGGCCAGGTGCGCAACGCCTTCATCCGCATCGTCAACCAGGCCAACCAGTCCGAGATCGCGCGCTACGACCTGAGCGAGGACGCGGCCACGGAGACCGCCATGGTCTTCGGCGAGCTGTACCGCAACGGCGCGGAGTGGAAGTTCCGTGCCGTCGGCCAGGGCTACGCGTCCGGACTGGTCGGCATCGCGCAGGACTTCGGCGTCAACGTCTGACGCGGTCGCCGAGTGCGTGCTCCCCGACGCGGGGAGTACGGAGCGAGGGCGGCGCCTCCCGTCGAAGGGGGCGCCGCCCTCGCCGTGTTCCGGCCGCCGGCCCGCGCCGCGGACGCGACGCCCGCGGCGTGACACGATCGCTCCCGTGCTCGACATCGGCTACTCCCTCTCCCGCCGCTTCCCCGACCCGCCGCAGACGGACTACCGGACGGCGGACGTACGGGCACTGCGCCACGATCTGTTCAGCGGGGACGTCTACCTCGCGGACACGGAGGCGGACCGTGAACTGTCCACAGCCTGGGGATGGTTGCCGGTCCTCGACTTCGCCTGGGCACTGTGCGACACGGTGGAGCTGCTCGACGCCGGCCCTCCCCCGGCCTCCGGCCGGGGCGGGGTCTCCCCTGGGGGCACTTCCCCTGGCTTCGCCGGGGAGGTCCCACCCCGGCGAAGCCAGGGGGAGAAGCCGGGGGAAGTGCCCCCCGGAAGCCGCGCAGCAGGGCCGCGATACGCAGAGGTGGACTTCACCGAGAGCACCGACCGGATGCGCTTCGAGCGGCGGTTCGGCTGGGTGGACATCACCGCCGACTGGTCAGCGCGGGGCGAGCCCCCGCTCACCTTCCAGCACACGGAACTGCGCCGCGAGGCCCGCGACTTCCTCCACGACCTCCTCGCGGACCTGACCGACATGCACGAAGGGCTGGCTGACAACCCGGTCGTGTGGACGCTGCGCGCACGCTTTCCCCGCGTGTGACGTCTCCCGGGGCCGGTCCGTAGTCTGCACGGCAACGCCTGCCGGGAGAGCTCAGCCCTGGACCCGCACGCCGAGTTGCGCCGCGAACGCCGGTGCGAGATCCATCAGTTGGGCGGAGCCGATGACCGCCCCTCCCAACTGCCCGATGCCGCCCGCGATGTCCAGCTCCGCGGCGCCCCGCAGGTCGACGTCCGTGAGTGCCGCCCCGCTGAATTCGACACCGCGCAGCACGCATCCGGGGAACGCGACCCTTTCGAGCGTGGCTCCGCCGAAGTCCGGCTCCACCAGCACGCAGTTCTCGAAGGTGACGTCGAGCAGCCGGCTCTGGCGGAGATTGAGGAAGTCGATCTTCCCTCCGCGCACCAGCACCCTGGACAGCCGCGCCCCGTGCACCTGTACGCCGCCGAGCCGGGCGTCCAGCAGTTCGACGTCGCGCAACTCCGAGCCGACGAGGTCCGTACCCGCTCCCGTGACGGCCTCCAGAACGCTGTCCAGCAGCCGCGCACGTTCCCATCTCGCTTCGTTCAGCGTGCAGTTGCTGATGCCGCACTCCAGAAACCGTGCCCCGGAGGCGTCGGTGCGGCTCAGATCCGCACCCTCGAACTCCACCCCGTCGTAGTCCCCGTCCGGTGAGAGCGCCCCCTCGTGGGCACGCAGCTCCGGAAGGTTCACCTCCGGCCTGCGGGGCCCTTT
Organism: Streptomyces sp. WMMB 322; assembly: GCF_900090145.1. Taxonomy (GTDB): domain Bacteria; phylum Actinomycetota; class Actinomycetes; order Streptomycetales; family Streptomycetaceae; genus Streptomyces. The sequence goes on along the minus strand of NZ_FMHI01000001.1, from coordinate 207,540 downwards.
GACTGCTCCCCCGGCCTGTTTCGTCGTCCTCGTGCTCGCCATCCCGACATCGTGCACCGAGCCACTGACACCACCGCGCATCACCCGCCGCACAGAGGCGGTCGCGGACGGCGCCCATGTCCCGGCCGGCGTCGTCCGCGGCCACCGTCCCGGTTGTTCAGCGGTCGTTCAGTTCAACGCCGCCCCGGAAAGCTCCAGGGCCCTGTGCCGTCCGGTCAGTGCTTTGCGTAGTCGACCGCCATCTGACCTGCGAAGTCGTACAGGATGACCGGCTCGTCGCCCACGACCCACGCATCGTGACCGGGCGGTGCGACGAACACGTCGCCGGGCCCGACCTCGGTCTCGGTGCCGTCGTCGTCCATCTTCACGCGCATCCGCCCCTGCACCATGAATCCGTTGTGGTGCACCTGGCAGGTCTCCGTGCCCGCTATCGGACGGAGCGAATCCGTCCAGCGCCAGCCGGGCTCGAACGTGGCCACGGCGAAATCCAGGCCGGTGAGGTGCAGGGCTTCGATGTGCCCGCGCGGGAAGTCACGCCGTTCGTCTGCCTTGTCGACCGTCTTGACTTCGATCATGAGGTTTCACTCCAATCAACCCCCTGCTCATTCCATGGTGCGACTGCGGCAGCGGGAGCGGCGAACGTTCTGAGCAGCCGATTTCCCCGGGCCGCCGCTGACACGGGAGGCGAGGCCGCCACCCGGCGGGCACGGCGGAGGGGCGCGGCGGGCACGGTCAGCACAGCGGGGAACAGCGGAACCACGGGGCACGCGCGGGCACGGCGGAGGGGCGCGGCGGGCACGGTCAGCACAGCGGGCAACAGCGGAACCACGGGGCACGCGCGGGCACGGCGGAGGGGCGCGGCGGGCACCGCGCAAAGCAGCGGCCCCCCGGTCGTTTCCGGGGGGCCGCCGACAGAGGTGAGCGGGCGCTCAGCCCGTTGCGAGCACCTTGAGCCGCGCGAGGGAACCGTTGAAGCGGTCGTGGTCACCGACGGTCTTCCCCGTCGAGGTGTACTGCCAGAACGTGTGGAACGGCCAGCCTCCCGGGAGCGTGCCGACCGACTTGCCCCAGCTGGGGATCCACAGCGGGTTGGTCCTGCTGAACTTCCTGGAGTTCCCGGTGCACGTCTTCCACCAGGTCGCCGAGGTGTAGATGACCGCGTCACGGCCGGTGCGCGCCTTGTACGTCCTCACGAAGTCGCTGATCCAGTCGACCATGCCCTTGTGCGACTTGCCGTAGCAGGCCGGACCGTACGGGTTGTACTCCACGTCGAGCGCGCCGGGGAGCGTCTTCCCGTCCTTGCTCCAGCCCCCGCCGTTCGAGGCGAAGTAGTTGGCCTGAGCGGCGCCGCTGGAGTTCGAGGGCAGGGCGAAGTGGTAGGAGCCCCGGATCATGCCGCTCTTGTACGAGCCGTTGTACTGCTGGGCGAAGTAGGGGTTCTTGTAGCTGGTGCCCTCCGTGGCCTTGACGTACGCGAAACGCGAACCGGCTTTCCGGAGCGTGGCCCACGGGACGTTGCCGTTGTGGCTGGAGACGTCCACGCCTTCGACGGACGCGGCGAGAGTCCGTGACGAGGCCGGGGATGCCGGTGCATGGCCTTCGTGGGCCCTGAGGGTGGAGCCCATCCAGTCCTTCTCTGGGTGAGCCAGTCGTTCATCGTCACCTTGCGCCGCGGCGATCCCGGGCAGTGCGAAGAGCAGAGTGAGGGCGGTGAGCAGAACGGCGGGCGTCCTCGCCGAGCCGGTGACGGCACGGCGCGACGGGCCGGACCTGGGCTGGGGCATGCGTGCCTCCGTAGATGTCGATGAAGTCGCGGAGCAGCAGCCACGAATGTATCCGGACAAAAACGTATTAAATGGTTGCCTCGCCGAACGGGAGGCGCGTGCCGGGACGGGGCCGCCCGTCCGCCCGGGTACGGGGCCGCCCCGTCCGCCCGGGTACGACGGAGACCGGGACTCCGCGAGTCCGCCGGGAGGCCGTGGAGCAGCGGGGCTCCGACGGGAGGCCCGCCGGGCAGCGGATTGCGCCCCGTGAACCCCGCCGTCGGCCCGGCCCGGCGGCCCGTACCGTCAGCGCGTCGGCAGACCGGCCGTCTCCGCCCCGCGGCGCAGAACCTCGCGGAGCATCCCCGGGGTCACGGTGCGCGTGAACATGTTGCGCCGGCTCGGGTGGTAGCAGCCGACGAGACGCAGTTCCGCCTCGCCCTGCGCGTCGCCGAGCAGCACCTCTGTGCCGTGCCCGAACGCCGGGCGCGGACGCGGCAGCCACCACCCCGCGTCGGCGAGCACCGGAAGCAGCGCCTGCCAGGCGAAGCCGCCGAGCACGACGACGGTACGCAGAGCTGGACGCAGCAGCTCCAGCTCGCGGGCGAGCCAGGGACGGCACCTGTCGCGCTCGGCGGTGGTGGGCCGGTTGGCGGGCGGGGCGCAGTGCACCGGCATGGTGATCCGCACCCCGTGCAGCTCCATGCCGTCGCCGCGGTGCGTGGCCGTGGGCTGCGAGGCGAGGCCGATGTCGTGAAGGGCGGCGAAGAGCGCGTCCCCGGAAGGGTCACCGGTGAAGACCCGGCCGGTGCGGTTGCCGCCGTGTGCCGCCGGTGCCAGTCCGACGAGCGCCAAGGGGGCGTCCGGTGGGCCGAATCCGGGGACCGGGCGGGCCCAGTACTCCCAGTCGAGGAAGGCTTTCCGCTTGGTGCGGGCCGCTTCCTCGCGCCAGGCGACCAGCCGCGGGCAGGCACGGCAGGCCGGGACAGCCGCGTCGAGTTCGGCGGTGGTCGCCGCGCGAGGCGCCACGGCCGCGGGGAAGCCGGGGGCCTCCTCCGGCCGGGCGGAATCCGACGACGCCGACATCACTCTCTCCTCAGCCGGTCCTGGTTCTCCTCTGCCGGGCTCTCGACCGGCTCCTCTGCCGGTTTCTGCACCGGCTCCTCGGCCGGTCTCCTGCGCCCGGCCGCTCCTTGCTCTCTTCTGCTGGTCTCTTCCGCTGCTCTTCTCCGCTGGTCTTCTCCGCTGGTCTCCTCCGCTCCACTGTGGCTGTCCTCGGCCGGTCTCCCCGGCCGACGGACCCCGGCCCGGGCCCGTCTTCGGCACGTTTCTGCGCCGGTTACCCCGCCCCGTCCCGTAGACCGGCTTCGTGGCTCACCGGCTCACCGGCTCGTCTTCGGCCGGTCTTCGCCGATCTTTCGGCTCTCCGTCGGGCGGAGGTCCACGACTCGCTGGCACACTCGGTCCCATGCGAATGCTCTCGTCGGACACGTGCCCACGGGAACACCTCTTGCGTGACACCGCCACGCCCGCCGTGCCGCCGACGCCCGTCCGCGCCCGGTGACGGCGACCGCTCCGCTGGTGACCTTCGGTCACGGCCTCGCGACGCGTGACGAGATCACCGCTCTCCTCCGGGACGCGGGCGTCGTCGCCGTCGTCGACGTGCGGACGGCGCCGGGAAGCCGCCGCAACCCGGACGCCCGGCGGGAGCTGATGGCGGAGTGGCTGCCCGCCGCGGGACTGGAGTACCGCTGGGAGAAGCGGCTGGGCGGCTTCCGCAAGGCGGCGCCCGACTCGGAGGACGTCTTCTGGGAGCATGCCCAGTTCCGCGGCTACGCGGGCTACACGCGCGACCCCGCGTTCCTCGCGGCCATGGACGAGTTGCTCGGGCAGGCGTCCAGGACGGAACGCACGGCGGTGATGTGCGCCGAGTCCCTCTGGTGGCGCTGCCACCGGCGGATCATCGCGGACTTCGCCGTCCTCGCACGAGGCACGCCCGTACTGCACCTGGCTCACGACGGGCGGCTCACGGAGCACCCGCCGGCGCAGGGCGCACGGCTGCGCGACGACGGCCTCCTCGTCTACGACCGGCTGTGACCCGTCGCCGTCCCGGCACCGTCCGGACGGGACGGAGGTCAGGCCGTACGGGACGGAGGTCAGCCCGGTACGGGACGGAGGTCACGCTGCCCTGGCGAGGTAGTCGTCGCGGGGCCGGACTCCCCCCGCCGGCGCCCGGTAGGTGACGGCCGGTTCCCCGTCTGCTGCCTCGACGAGCACCGACGCGCCGTCCTCGACGTCGCCCCGCAGCAGGGCACGCCCGACGGCCGTCTCGACCTCGTGCGAGATGTAGCGGCGCAGGGGCCGGGCGCCGTACACGGGGTCGTAGCCCTGGTGTGCGATCAGCCGGCGTGCCGGCTCGGTCAGTTCGACGGTGATCCTGCGTTCCGCGAGCCGGGAACGCAGTTCGTCGAACTGGAGATCCACGATCTGCTCGATCTGCTCCTCGCCGAGCGGGCTGAAGAGCACCACGTCGTCGACGCGGTTGAGGAACTCGGGCCGGAAGTGGGCGCGCAGTTCGTCCATGACGCGGTTGCGGGCGTCCGCCCTGATCTCTCCCTCCGCGGTCACGCCGTCCAGCAGGTGCACCGAACCGATGTTGGACGTCAGGATGATCACGGTGTTGCGGAAGTCGACGGTGCGGCCCTGCGCGTCCGTGATCCTCCCGTCGTCGAGCACCTGGAGGAGGGTGTTGAAGACATCGGCGTGCGCCTTCTCGATCTCGTCGAAGAGCACGACGGAGTAGGGCTTGCGCCGCACCGCCTCGGTCAGCTGCCCGCCTTCCTCGTAGCCGATGTATCCGGGAGGTGCGCCGACGAGCCGGCTGACCGTGTGCCGCTCCTGGTACTCGCTCATGTCCAGCCGCACGATGCTCTCCTCGGAGTCGAAGAGCGCCGCCGCGAGAGCCTTCGCCAGCTCCGTCTTCCCGACGCCCGTCGGCCCCAGGAAGACGAAGGACCCGATGGGCCGCTTGGGGTCGCGGATGCCGGACCGGGACCGGATGACCGCGTCGGCGACCAGGCCGACGGCCTCGTCCTGTCCGACGACCCGCTTCCGCAGGATGTCGTCGAGCCGCAGCAGCTTCTCCCGCTCGCCCTCCTGGAGACGTGTCACCGGGATACCGGTCCACGCCGCGACGATCCCGGCGATCTCGTCCTGGGTGACCACCTCGCTCAGCATCCGTGACTCGCCCTGCTTGGCCAGCACTTGCTCCTCCTCCGCGCCCAGCCTTCGTTCGAGGTCGGTGATCTTGCCGTAGCGCAGTTCGGCCGCCCGGTTCAGGTCGTAGGAGCGCTCGGCCTCCTCGGCCTCCTGACGCGTCCGCTCCAGTTCCTCGCGAAGCTCCTGCACCCTGCGGATCGCCTGGCGCTCGGCCTCCCACTGGGCCTGCTTCGCGTCCGTCCCCGCCCGCAGGTCGGCGAGCTCCCGCCGCAGTTCCTCCAGCCGCGCGGTGCCGGCCGGGTCCGACTCCTTGGTCAGCGCCGCCTCCTCGATCTCCAGGCGCGTGACACGGCGGGTGAGTTCGTCCAGCTCGGCGGGCATCGAGTCCATCTCCGTGCGCAGCCGGGCGCATGCCTCGTCGACGAGGTCGATGGCCTTGTCGGGGAGGAACCTGTCGGAGATGTAGCGGTGGCTGAGCGTGGACGCGGCGACAAGCGCGGTGTCCTGGATGCTGACGCCGTGGAAGATCTCCAGCCGCTCCCGCAGGCCGCGCAGGATCGAGACGTTGTCCTCGACGGACGGCTCGTCCACCATGACCTGCTGGAACCTGCGCTCCAGTGCGGCGTCCGACTCGACACGCCTGCGGTACTCGGCCGGCGTCGTCGCGCCGATCATGTGGAGTTCGCCGCGTGCCAGCATCGGCTTGAGCATGTTGCCCGCGTCGATCGCGCCCTCGGGGCCGCCGCCCGCGCCGACGACGTTGTGCAGCTCGTCGACGAACAGCAGGATCCTGCCCTCGGCTGCCTTCACCTCGGCGAGCACGGCCTGGAGCCGTTCCTCGAACTCGCCGCGGTACTTGGCTCCGGCGACGAGTGAGCTGATGTCCAGGGAGAAGATCGTCTTGTCCCGCAGCCCCTCGGGAACGTCACCTCTGACGATGCGCTGCGCGAGCCCCTCCACGACGGCGGTCTTGCCCACGCCCGGGTCGCCGATCAGCACCGGGTTGTTCTTCGTCTTCCGGCTGAGGATCTGGGTCACACGGCGGATCTCGGCGTCCCGTCCGACGACCGGGTCGAGAGTGCCGCCCCGTGCCTCGTCGACGAGGTCGCGGCCGTACTTCTCCAGCGCCTCGTACGCCCCTTCGGGAGTGGCGGAGGTGACGCGCTGACTGCCGCGGACCCGGCTGAGGCTGCTGAGGAAGGCGTCACGGGTGACGCCGTGCTCCTCCAGCGTGCGCCCCTCCGCGGTCGCGGAGCCCTCGTCGGTCATGGCGAGCAGCAGATGCTCCACGGAGACGTACTCGTCCTTGAGTCTGCGGGCCTCCTGGTCGGCGGTCTCCAGCAGGTTCGCCAGCCCGCGCGTCACATACACCTGTTCCGTGGCGGCTCCGGCGCCGGTCTGCCGTGGTTTGCGGGCCAGCCGGCGCTCCACGTCCTCCCGCAGCGCCGGGACGTCGGCGCCTGCCTGTTCCAGGAGGCGCGGTATGAGGCCGTCGCTCCTGCCGAGCAGCGCGGACAGCAGGTGCTCGCCGTCCACCTCGCTCCGGCCCAGCCGTGCCGCCGTGGACCGGGCCTCCTGGAGCGCTTCCTGCCACTTCTGTGTCAGACGGTTCATATCCATGACGAGTCATCAACTCCTCACACCGCTGCGGCGCAGCCGCGCCTCCAGCACGGCGATGCGGTCGAGCAGGTCCAGGACCAGTCCCAGCGACGCGTAGTTCAGGCAGAACCCGGCTCGCAGCCGCTGGATGCGGGCCAGAATCATGGGCGCCGACGAGGGGAACCACAGACGTCCCTCGGCGTCGCGGTGGACGTCTTCGAGGAGACCGAGCGCGACGAACCGCCGTACCAGCTCCGGGTGCAGCCCCGACCGGCGTGCGACGGTCTCCAGGCTCAGCCGGCGCGCGGGCGCCAGCACGTGGGACGGACGGGCCGCCCCGCTGCCGGCGCGGGGCCCATAGAGCCCCGACCGCGAGGTCGTCATGACTGCCTCCTCGGATCGAAGTCGGAGGTGGCGGCGAGCTCTTCGAAGAGCTCGCGTTCACGTCCCGACGGCGCGGACGGCACCATCACGCGCAGCTCGGCGTAGAGGTCGCCGGGAGACCCGCCGGGGTCGGGCATGCCCTCGCCGCGCAGCCGCAGCCGCCTGCCGCTGGAGGACCCGCCGGGAACGCTCACCTTCGCCGGCCTGTCGGGAGTGGGCACCGGAACGGTCGCGCCGAGCGCCGCCTCCCACGGGGTGACGGGAACCTGGACGTGGATGTCGCGGCCGTCGAGGCGGAAGCGGGGGTGCGGCGTGATCCGCACCCGCAGGAACAGGTCGCCGGCAGGGGCGCCCTGACTGCCCCGGCCGCCCTCGCCGGCGAGCCGGATGCGCCGGCCGTCGACGACTCCGCGGGGGATGTCCACCTCGTAGGTGCGGGCCCCTTGCATCCCGCTGAGAGTGATGCTGCGGCGGCCCCCTCGGTAGGCCTCCTCGACGCTGAGCGGCATCTCCGCCTCCTGGTCCGCGCCGCGAACCGGGCCGGGGGCGCCGCCTGCTCCGAACATCGAACCGAAGAGGTCGTCGAGGTCGACGCCGACGTCCTGGAACGGTCCGAAGCCCTCGCCGAGGTCCTCCGACACCCGCACACGCGGGCCCCGGCCCCGCGGTCCGCCCGCCCTGCCTGCGCCGGCGCCCACACGTTCGTCGTAATCCTCGGGGATCTGGCGGAACTCGGGGCCGTAACGGTCGTACCGTCTGCGGGTCCTGGGATCGGAGAGCACGCTGTAGGCCTCGTTGAGCTCCTTGAAGCGCTCCTCCGCCGCCGGCTCGGTGTTGACGTCGGGGTGGTAGTTCCGGGCCAGCTGCCGGTAGGCCTGCTGGATCTCGTCCGCGCCGGCGTCGCGGGCCACGCCGAGGACCTCGTAGTAGTCGTGCGCCACGGCAGGTCACTCCCGCCGCGCCGTGACCGTGACGGCCGCGGGACGCAGCTGGCCGGGGCCGTCGCCGTAGCCGGGGCGCAGAACTTCGCTGACGACGCCGGGCCCGGACCCGTCGTCCTCGACGGTGCTCACCGCCTCGTGACGTGCGGGGTCGAAGGGCACCCCGGTCTCCTCGTGCCGGGCGAAGCCCAGCTTCTCGAAGGTGCCCACGGCCTGGTCCCGCACGGCCCGGACTCCTTCGATCACGGAGGACGGGTCGGACCCGGCGTGATCGAGGGCCAGCTCCAGGTGGTCGATGACGGGCAGCAGCGCCGCTGCCGTACGGGCACGCTCCGCCGAGCGTTCCTGCTCGAGTTCGCGGGCGTGGCGCTTGCGCAGGTTGTCCGCGTCGGCCAGAGCCCTGTGCCAGCGGTCGCGCAGCTCCTCCACGGTCTCCGCCGTCGCCCCGGGCCCGGCCTCTGCACCGGGTTCCGTCGGCGGCCCGGGTTCGGCCCCTTCTCCGGGCTCCCGCCCTTCCCGGGGTTCCCCGGCTTCGGCCGTCGCTCCGGGTTCCCCGGGTTCGGCCGTCGCTCCGGGTTCCCCTGCGGCCTGCCGCTCGCCCGGGGCGCCCTCCCCGGAGGTGCCGGGCTCCTGTACTTCGTCCCCCTCCTGCAGCGGGAACTCCGCTTCCGTGGGGTCGTTCTTCTTCGGCATGGCACCGCCTCAGCCCTTGTCGAACTCTGCGTCCACGACGTCGTCACCACCCGGGGGGCCCTCACCGCTCCCGCCCTCGGAGGACGCTGCACCGGCGGGGGCCGCTTCGGGGCCGGGTGCCGCCCCGCGGGCGCCCAGGGCGTGGAAGAGCTGCTGAAGCTCGGAGGTGAGCGAGCGGACGCCCTCGAGTTCCTCCCCCTGCTCCACGGCCGTCCGGGCGTCGGCGACGAGCATCTCCGCGCGGGCCTTCTCGTGCTGCGGCGCGTCGTCGCCGAGCTCCGAGAGCCGGCGTTCCACCTGGTAGGCGATGGTGTCCAGTTCGTTCCGGGCGTCCACGGCCCGGCGGAGAGCCTGGTCCTCGCTGCGGTTGCGCTCTGCCTCGGCGACCATCCTCTCGACCTCGCCGCGGTCGAGGTTCGAGCTCTCGCTGATCGTGATGCCCTGCTCGGCGCCGGTGTCCCGGTCGCGTGCGGTGACGTTGAGGATGCCGTTGGCGTCGATGTCGAAGACGACCTCGATCTGGGGCTCGCCACGCGGCGCCGGCCGGATGTCGGTGAGCTGGAACCGCCCGAGCACCCGGTTGTCGGCGGCGTTCTCGCGCTCGCCCTGAAGCACCACGACGTCCACGGCCGGCTGGTTGTCCTCGGCCGTCGAGAAGGTCTCCGAACGCCGGACGGGGATGGTGGTGTTCCGCTCGATGATCTTCGTCATGACACCGCCGCGCGTCTCCACGCCCAGCGAGAGCGGCGTGACGTCCAGCAGCAGGACGTCCTTGACCTCGCCCTTCAGCACACCCGCCTGGATGCCGGCGCCCACTGCGACGACCTCGTCGGGGTTGACGCTCATGTTCGGCTCCATGCCGCCGGTGAGCCGGCGGACGAGGGCCTGCACCGCGGGAATCCGCGTGGAGCCGCCCACGAGGATGACCTCGTCGATGTCGTTGTCGGTGATCTTCGCGTCGGCCATGGCCTGCCTGACCGGGGCCAGGCAGCGTTCGACCAGGTCGGCGGTGATCTGCTCGAAGGTGGAGCGCCTCACCGTCTCCGTCAGGTGTTTGGGGCCGGCGGCGTCCGCGGTGATGAACGGCAGGCTGACCTGCGTCTGCGTGACCGAGCTGAGCTCCGTCTTGGCCTTCTCCGCCGCCTCGAAGAGCCGCTGCAGGGCCTGCGGGTCGTTGCGCAGGTCGATGCCGTTCTCCCGCTGGAACGCGTCCGCGAGGTGATCGACGAGCCGACGGTCGAAGTCGTCGCCGCCCAGGTGGCCGTCGCCGGCGGTCGAGCGGACCTCGACGACCCCGTCGCCGACGTCCAGGATGCTGACGTCGAACGTCCCGCCGCCGAGGTCGAAGACGAGCACGCTCTCGTGCTCCTTCTTGTCCAGTCCGTAGGCGAGCGCGGCGGCGGTCGGCTCGTTGATGATGCGCAGCACTTCCAGCCCGGCGATGCGGCCCGCGTCCTTCGTCGCCGTGCGCTGCGAGTCGTTGAAGTACGCGGGAACGGTGATCACCGCTTCGGTCACCTTCTCGCCGAAGGCCTTCCCGGCGTCGTCCGCGAGCTTCCGCAGGACCTGTGCGCTGATCTCCTCCGGCGCGTACTGCTTCCCCCGTACCTCGAAGCGGGCGACGCCCCCTTCGCCCTCGACCACGTCGTAGGCCACTGCCTTCGCCTCGTCCGGGACCTCGTCGTAGTTGCGGCCGATGAAGCGCTTGGCGGAGTAGATCGTGCCCTTGGGATTGAGGATCGCCTGGCGCCGCGCCAGCTGGCCGACCAGCCGCTCCCCGGTGTCGGTGAAGGCGACCACGGAGGGTGTCGTACGGGTGCCCTCCGCGTTGGGGACGACCGTCGATTCGCCGCCCTCCCAATAGGCGATGACCGAATTCGTGGTGCCGAGGTCTATGCCCACTGCCCTGCCCATGAGGTGCCTCCTCCTCCAGCGCTCACCTACCGGCCGGAAGCGGTCACTCACGCGACGACACGTGTGTGCCTCGCTTGGGGCCCCGGGCCCGGTTCCCCGGATTCGCCCGAAACCCCCGGCGGAGCCCGGCCCGCCACCGCCTTCGGCCTGCGCGCGATGCCGGCGCACGTGATCCACGGTGCGTGACGCGTGAAGCAGTCGCATGGGCCTCCCGGGGCAGAGAGACGGCCGGAGGGTCGCACTCCCGGGGGCAGCGCGGCGCCCTGCCACGGACAGGCGAGCGCCTCCGGCCGTCGCTAGCCTGAAAAAAGGGGAAGGGGGACGGCACGAGGAGACGCGGGGGTCAGCACATGGGCGTCAACCCCACGGAACAGCGGCAGAGCCTTCCCGCCCCCGCCACGTGGGGGACGGAGGGCCCGGACGGCCTTCGGGACCTCGTCCTGCTCTCCATCGCCATGTTCGACGGATGCGACGAGGAGGGCGTCCTTCACCTGGCGATGGCTGCCGTGTCTTCCCTCACGTCCTGCACGGCGGAGGCCGGCTATCTGCGCCGCGACGGCGGTGACCCCGGTGACGGTGGCGGTGGCTCCGGCGGAAGCGGTCACGTCGACGGTGGCGGCGACGGGAGCGCCGCGGGAAACCGTGACGTCGACGGTGGCGGAGGCGCCCGCGGAAGGGGTCACGTAGACGGAGACGGTCACGAAGGCGCCGGGAACAGCGGCGGGGTATGGATACGCGCGCCCGACGCACGGGACGGCGCCCCTGGCACGGACCTGGACGATCAGGTCGCCGCCCTCCGCGGGGAGGACGGAATCGTGCGGGTCCCCGGGCGGAACTGGTGCGAGGCCGTCGCGCTGCGCTCGGCCGGGGCCACCGTCGGATACCTGGTGGTCAGCGCGGCGACCCGGATGTCCGAGGAGGAGCAGTTCCTGATCGGGGCGCTGGCGCAGCAGACTTCGGCTGCCCTGAGCAACGCCGCGGGGCGCAGGGCGGAGCGCGAGCACGCCGCCGCGCTGCGCCGAGCCCACCGCGATCGCGGCCGGGCGATCGCCCGGCTCCGCGAGTCGGTGGCGGAGCTCGAATTCCAGAAGTCCGTCCACGAGGGCCTCAGCCAGGCTTCGGCCGAGAGCGAGGACGGCATCGCAGACATGGTCCGCGCGTTCACCGGTCTCCCGGTCGCCGTCGAAGACCCCTTCGGGAATCTGCGGGTGTGGTCGGGCCCCGGCCGCCCCGAACCGTACCCGGCACGGGGGCTCGTGCGGCGCGAGCAGGAGGTGCACGGCGGCATGCGGCGCGCCGGCCCCGTACGTGCCGGGAACCGCCTCACCTGCATCGCCCAGCACCGCGGCAAGGTGTTCGGCACGATCTCGCTGATCGACCCCGGCAGAACGGCCGGGCCCCACGAGGAGTTCGTGCTCGACCACGCCTGCGTCGCCCTGGCCCTGGAGCTGTCCCACCAGCGTCGCCTGGCGGAGACGGAGCTCCGGTTGCGCCGCGAACTCGTCGAGGACCTGATCACCGGGACCGACGACGCCGGGGCCTGCGGGCGCTCCGAAGCCGTCGGCCACGATCTGCACGGCACGCACCGCCTCGTCGTCGTGCGGTGGCGGGACAGGTCGGCGGCCGCCGTCGCCGAGGCCGTCGGCCGCTCGGCGGCGAACCTGGGCCTCCGCTTCCTGCTCGGCCGCCGCCCGGGGGCCACGGTGCTCGCCGTGCGGGGCACCGCCGCGCCGCACGCGCTGCACGAGGCCGTTGCGGAGGAACTGGGCTCCGCGGACGGAAGTGTGGGGATCGGCGGACGGGCCGACTCACCGGCCGGCTTCCCCCGCTCCTACGAGGAAGCGGTGCGCGCCTCGGAGTTCCGGCGTCATTCGGGCAGCCCCGCCGGTGCCACCGCATACGACGAGCTGGGCTTCTGCCGCATCCTCGCCTCCGGCCAGGACCAGGGGAAGGCCGAGGAGTTCGTACGGGAATGGCTCGGCCCTCTTCAGGACTACGACGCCGGGCACCACACGGACCTGGTGCGGACCCTGGCCCTCTACTTCGACTGCGGCGGCAACTACGACACCGCCGCCTCCGAGCTGACGATCCACCGCAGCACCCTGCGCTACCGGCTCGGGCGCATACGGGAGGTCAGCGGCCACGACCTGTCGCAGCCCGACACACGGCTCAACCTGCATGTCGCGACCAGGATCTGGCAGGTCGTGCACGCCTCCGCCTGAGCGTGCCCGGCCGAACGCGCCCGGGGCCGGGGCGGTTCGCGCCGGGGGCCGGGGCGGTACGCGCCGGGAGCCGAGGCAGCGGCGCCGGGAGCCGAGGCAGCGGCGTCCAGGAGCCGGAGGCTGAGCTCGCCGGGAGCCGGACGTTGCGCACACCGGCCGACCGGGCCCTGACTGTCGTACCGGCGTGGCAGGGTGGACGCATGTGCGGCAGATACGCCTCGACCCGCAGCCCGGAAGACCTGGCCGGTCTCTTCGACGTCGACCAGTGGGACCGGGAGGCGGCCCTGGGCCCGAACTACAACGTCGCTCCGACCGACCAGGTGTGGGCGGTCCTGGAGAAGGCCGACCGTGAGACGGGGGCGGTGGAGCGCCAACTGCGGCCGCTGCGCTGGGGCCTGGTCCCGTTCTGGGCGAAGAGTCCGGCCGTCGGAGCGAAAATGATCAATGCCCGCATGGAAACGGTCCACGAGAAACGGGCCTACCGCCGCGCGTTCGCCAAGCGCCGCTGTCTGCTGCCTGCCGACGGCTTCTACGAGTGGCAGTCCGTCCCCGCGACCGAGACCCACAAGGCGTACAAGCAGCCCTACTTCATCCATCCCCACGACGGCCGGGTGATGGCGCTGGCGGGCCTGTACGAGGTCTGGCGGGACCCCGACCGCGACACGGACGACCCGCAGGCCTGGTGGCGGACCTGCACCATCCTCACCACCGAGGCCACCGACGCGGCCGGCAGGGTCCACCCGCGGATGCCGCTGGCCATCGACCCCGCCGACCAGGCCGCATGGCTCGACCCCTCGCACGAGGACCCGGACGAGCTCCGCGCGCTGCTCACCTCGCCCGCCGGAGGGGAGCTGGACGCCCGCCCGGTCTCCACCGCGGTCAACAACGTCCGCAACAACAACCCGCATCTGCTGGATCCGGCGGAGACCGGCGACCCGGAAGCGGGCAAGGACTCCTCGTCCTGATCCGGGCGGGTCCTGGGCCCCGGGGCCTTCGGTCTGCTGTCCGCGGACCGCGGACCGCAGACAGCGGACCGCTTCGCGGTCAACCGGTCTGTTTTCACGGTCAATGGGCGGGTTCGCCCGCCGCGGCGCGGCGTATCCTTCGCTCCGTGGCACTGCGCTTCGAGACACGCCGGTCCGGTTCGCCGTGGGTGGACACCGTGTGGACCTGCACGAGCGAGCAGGTCACTGCGATGACGTCCGTCGCGGGGGTGTGCTGGGGCCTGGTGTTCTGGGAGCAGGACGGCCGGGCTTACGCGGGCGTCACCGGCCCCGAGACCCGGACCGGCAGTGCGCCGGTTCCGGAGGGCGCGGCCTTCACGGGCATCGAGTTCGCCGTCGGCACCTCGTTGCGGGCCGTTCCCACCGCGGCGCTGGTCGACGGCGGTGTGGAGCTTCCCGGCACCACGCGCCGGACGTTCCGGCTGAACGGAGAGCGCTGGGAGACGCCCGGCCCCGACGATGCCGAGGCCCTCGTCGAGCGTCTCGTGCGGGCCGGGACCGTGGTCCGTGACCCGCTCGTCGCCGAGGTGCTGCGGGGCCACCGCCCGGCCGTCTCCGGGCGCACGGTCGAACGCCGCTTCCGCGCCGCGACCGGGCTGACGCGGGGCGCGGTCCGGCAGATCGAACGGGCCCGCACGGCGGCCGAACTGCTGGCGGCCGGTGACCCGGCCGCCGATGTCGTCGCCAAGCTCGACTACTTCGACGAGCCGCACCTGGCCCGGGCGCTGCGCTGCTACGTCGGACGCACCGCCCGGCAGCTGCGCGAGGGCACCGGAGGCGCCATAGCGCTCGACCTGGATCAGCGCCTGACGCTGTAGACCAGCTTCAGGATTCCGTTCGAGTAGCTCTCCGACTCCCGCAGCGTCAGCATCGTCTTGGCGCGGTCTGCCCGGTCGAACAGGCTCTCCCCGGCACCGAGCAGCACGGGGAAGACGAGCAGGTTGTACTGGTCGATCAGGCCCGCTTCCGACAGCCGCCGGGCCAGGTCCGCGCTCCCGTGGATGAAGATCGCGCCGCCCTCGCTCTCCTTGAGCGCGGCGACGTCCCCGGTCGAGCGAAGGATCGTCGTCGGCCCCCATCCGTCGACGAGGGCGTCCTCGGACAGCGTGGACGACACCACGTACTTGGGGAGCTCCTTGTAGTCGGCGTGATCCTCCGAGCCGGGCCAGACCGGCGCGAACGCCTCGTAACTGCGGCGGCCGAACATCAGCGCCGTCGTGTCGGCGAGCTCCTCGCCCTTCAGCGACCAGGCTTCCGGGACGAACTCGAGGTCGTCGACCACCCAGCCACCGCTGCGGTGCTCCTCTCCCGGCCCGCCGCCGGGCGAGTCCACGACGCCGTCGAGCGACATGAAGCATGTGTAGACCAGATCACGCATCGTGCTGTCTCCTCATGGTGCCGGCTCCTCGCGATCGAGGGAGCTGCTGAGCCCACGCTAGAGCGCTGCCGCGGCGGCCGTCTTGGACGGAAACGACAGCGGGCCCGCAGCTCGCGGACAGCGCCCGGCCGCCCCGGCCGCCTTGGTCGGGAGCCGGCACCGGGGCCCGTCGCCCCGTCGGCGCCCGCACGCCCGGCACACCCCGGGCACTCGACCGCCGGGCCGTGAAGTGGCACGCTTCCACAGGTGACCAGCACATCTTCCGCCGCGCCCCCGCAGCCGTGGGCGGGGGCTTCCCCGGACGGCCGGCCGGGAGAGCCCCGAACGGCACGGCACTTGCGTGACCTCGCGCGGCTGCGCCGCGTCCGCGACCGGATCGACCGGGAGTTCGCGCAGCCGCTGGACGTCGAAGCGCTCGCCCGCGGCGCGCACATGTCGGCCGGGCACCTCAGCCGCGAGTTCCGCCGCGCGTACGGGGAGTCCCCGTACGGATACCTGATGACGAGGCGCATCGAGCGGGCGATGGCTTTGCTGCGCCGCGGCGACATGAGCGTCACCGAGGTCTGCTTCACGGTCGGCTGTTCGTCGCTGGGCACCTTCAGCACCCGCTTCACCGAACTCGTCGGGATGCCGCCGAGCACCTACCGCCGGGAGGCGGCGCAGGCGACGGCGGGGATGCCGTCGTGCGTGGCGAAGCAGGTGACCAGGCCGGTCAGGAATCGAGAAGCGCGGACGGCGGAGCCCCGCCTAGCCTGACCGGCATGGACGTCACCGTTCTTGCGCTTTCTGTCCTGCGCTTCCCGTGGCAGCGGGACAGGCACCTGCCGCCCGATCACCGTGACCGGGCGTGACCCGTGCACGGTCCTGACCCGCACGACCGCAGGCCACGCGGCCACGAGCCCGGCAGCCGCCACCACCGGGCAGGCGACCGCGACCCTGCCGCACGGGCCTGCCGGCACCGGACCGTTGCCGCGGCAGTTCGGACGAAGTAGAACCATACGGACAACCACACGTACTGCTCGGAGCAGATCCGGCCGTCCCGCCGGCGCCCGTCCCGGCCACCGCGAGAAGGACGCGCCGGCGACCGCGAGAAGACGTCCCGTGAAGACAGCCCCGGAAGACGCCCGCGTCACCGGCACCTCACAGATGGAGACACGATGACCACGGACTCGAGGACCGACTCGCAGTCGCCCGCGCCGCACGCAGCGGACACCCACGATCTGATCCGCGTGCACGGCGCACGCGTGAACAACCTGAAGGACGTCAGCGTCGAACTCCCCAAGCGCCGGCTGACGGTGTTCACCGGAGTCTCCGGCTCGGGCAAGAGCTCCCTGGTGTTCGGCACCGTCGCGGCCGAGTCGCAGCGGCTGATCAACGAGACCTACAGCGCGTTCGTGCAGGGCTTCATGCCGACGCTGGCCCGGCCCGAGGTCGACGTTCTGGACGGGCTGACCACCGCGATCATCGTCGACCAGGAGCGGATGGGAGCCGACCCCCGCTCCACGGTCGGCACCGCCACCGACGCCAACGCGATGCTGCGGATACTCTTCAGCCGCCTCGGTAAGCCGCACATCGGCTCGCCGCAGGCGTTCTCCTTCAACGTCGCGTCCATGAGCGGGGCGGGCGCCGTCACCATGGAGCGTGCCGGGAAGACGGTGAAGGAGCGCCGCAGCTTCAGCGTCACCGGCGGCATGTGCCCGCGCTGCGAGGGCCGGGGTTCGGTCAGCGACATCGACCTGACCCAGCTCTACGACGACTCCAAGTCGATCGCGGAGGGCGCGTTCACCATCCCCGGCTGGAAGTCGGACAGCTGGTGGACCGTGGGCGTCTACGCGGAGTCGGGTTTCCTCGACCCGAACAAGCCGATCCGCGAGTTCACCGAGCAGGAGATGCAGGACTTCCTCCACCGTGAGCCGACCAAGGTGAAGGTCAACGGCGTCAACCTCACGTACGAGGGGCTGATCCCCAAGATCCAGAAGTCGTTCCTGTCCAAGGACAAGGAGGCGATGCAGCCGCACATCCGGGCCTTCGTGGAGCGCGCGGTCACCTTCACCGCCTGCCCCGAGTGCGACGGCACACGGCTGAGCGCGGAGGCGCGGTCGTCGAAGATCGAGGGGGTGAGCATCGCCGACGCCTGCGCGATGCAGATCAGCGATCTCGCGCAGTGGGTGCGGGGCCTGCACGAGCCTTCGCCGGGCTCTTCGAGCGGGGGATACGCCGCGGTGGCGCCGCTGCTGACGACGCTTGGGCGCACCCTCGACTCGTTCGTCGAGATCGGGCTCGGCTACCTGTCGCTGGACAGGCCGTCGGGCACGCTCTCGGGCGGCGAGGCGCAGCGCACCAAGATGATCCGGCACCTGGGCTCGTCCCTCACCGACGTCACGTACGTCTTCGACGAACCGACGATCGGTCTGCACCCCCACGACATCCAGCGCATGAACGACCTGCTGCGGCAGCTGCGGGACAAGGGCAACACGGTGCTGGTCGTCGAGCACAAGCCGGAGGCGATCGCGGTCGCCGACCACGTCGTCGACCTCGGGCCGGGCGCCGGCGCGGAGGGCGGGCAGGTCGTCTTCGAGGGCACGGTGGAGGAACTGCGGAGCAGCGACACCCTCACCGGGCGGCACCTGGACGACCGGGCCTCCCTCAAGCCGTCGGTGCGGAAGGCGTCCGGGGCGCTGGAGGTGCGCGGCGCCGCCACGCACAACCTGCGGGACGTGGATGTCGACATCCCGCTCGGCGTGCTGACCGTGGTGACCGGCGTGGCGGGCTCGGGCAAGAGCTCGCTGATCCACGGCTCGGTTGCCGGGCTGGAGGGGGTTGTCGCCGTCGACCAGACCGCGATCCGCGGCTCGCGGCGCAGCAACCCGGCGACGTACACGGGCCTGCTCGACCCGGTCCGCAAGGCCTTCGCGAAGGCCAACGGCGTCAAGCCGGGGCTGTTCAGCGCCAATTCGGAGGGCGCCTGCCCCAACTGCAAGGGTGCGGGGGTGGTCTATACGGACCTGGCGATGATGGCGGGGGTGGCCGTCCCCTGCGAGGTGTGCGACGGGAAGCGGTTCCAGGCGGCGGTGCTGGACTACGAGTTCGGCGGCCGCGACATCAGCGAGGTGCTCACGATGTCGGTGGCCGACGCCGAGGAGTTCTTCGGCGCGGGCGACGCGAGGCTCCCGGCCGCGCACAAGATCCTCGGCCGGCTCGCCGACGTCGGCCTCGGCTACCTCACGCTCGGGCAGCCGCTCACCACGCTCTCCGGCGGCGAGCGGCAGCGGCTCAAGCTGGCCACGCACATGGGGCAGGACGGCGGCGTCTACATCCTCGACGAGCCCACCACTGGCCTCCACCTGGCGGACGTCGAGCAGCTGCTGGGCCTGCTCGACCGGCTCGTCGACTCCGGCAAGTCGGTCGTCGTCATCGAGCACCACCAGGCCGTCATGGCGCACGCCGACTGGATCATCGACCTCGGCCCCGGCGCGGGCCACGACGGCGGCCGGGTCGTCTTCGAGGGCACGCCCGCCGGTCTGGTCGCCGCCCGCTCCACCCTCACCGGCGAGCACCTCGCGGCGTACGTCGGCAAGTGACCGGGCCGGGCGGCTACTTGCCGCCCAGCCCGGCAAGTCCTGCGACGATCCAGCGCCGGGCGAGGACGTACGCGATGAAGACCGGGGCGGCGGACAGCAGGACGGCCGTCATCAGCCCGGGGATGTTCACGCCGTACTCGGTCTGGAAGTTCCAGAGGTTGAGGGTGAGGATCTGCTGCTCCTCGGACTGGGTGAGGATCAGCGGGAACAGGAAGCCGTTCCACGCCTGGAGCGCTGCGTAGATGCCGACGGCGACGATGCTGCCGCGGGACATCGGGATGACGAGGGACCACAGCGTGCGCATCGGGCCGGCCCCGTCGAGCGTCATGGCCTCGTAGTTCTCGGCGGGCACGTCGCGCAGCGAACCGGCGAGGATGAGGACGGCGAAGGGCAGCCCGAAGGCGACGGTGGGCAGGATGATCGCGGGCTTGGTGTCGTACAGCCCCATCCGGACGATCATCAAGTAGACGGGGATGATGACCGCTTGGGCGGGGATGGCGAGCCCCAGCAGGAAGACGGAGAACGCACCGGCCACAAAGCGGCTGGTGGAGCGGACCACCGCGTACGCGGCGGGGACGGCGCACACGAGGGTCAGGGCGACACTGACGACCGTGACGATCACGGTGTTGACGAACGCCCGGGTGAAACCGCCTTCCAGGACCGTCGTCAGATTCTCGGGGGTCAGCTGACGGGGCAGGCCGATCGGCCCGTTGTCGAGGAACCCGTCGCGGCTCTGCACGCTCCAGCTCAGCATGCACCACAGCGGGACCAGGACGATCACCAGCCAGACCAGCGAGGCTGCGCCCCCGGGGATGTTGGCGCGGTGGAGCAACGAGCGCAGTGCGCCGGCCCGTTGGGCACTCCCGCCGCTGCTTCGCGTCCCCGGGCCGGGCCCCTGGCCGGGCGGGGTGCGGGTCTCTCCGGATGCGGGTGCCGGGGCGGTGGCCATCAGATCCCCTCCAGGGTGGAGCGCATCCTGCCGAAGCCGCTGAACCGGACGATCAGCAGTGACAGCGCCGTGCCGAACAGGACGAGGACGGTGGCCAGCGCGGAGGCGGACCCCATCTCGAAGCTCTTGAAGGCCTGTTGGTACATCCGGAACGGCATCGACTGGGTGGCCGCGCCGGGACCTCCGTCGGTGAGGATCAGGATGGTCTCGAAGGTCGTCATCGTGCCGACGATCATCAGGGTCGACGAGGTGACGACGGTGTTCCGCAGCTGCGGCAGCGTCACCGACCAGAACTGCCGCAGACGTCCGGCACCGTCGATGGTGGCGGCCTCGTAGAGGTGTGCGGGGACGTTACGGGCGGCGGCCTGGTACATCAGCATGTGGAACGGCACGAACTGCCAGGCGCCCACGGCGACGATGGCCAGCAGGGCGCCGCCGGAAGTGCCGAGCACGTTGCCGCTGGGCACGCCGATCCACGGGCCGATGGTGCGGGCGAGGCCGAAGTTGGGGTCGAGCAGCGCCTTCCAGACCAGGGCGGTCGCCGCGCCGGAGAGCAGCAGCGGCAGGAAGGCGAGCGCGGAGGCGACCGCACGTCCGCGCTGTGCGCCCGCCGCCCACACGCCGAGGAGCATCGCGAGCGGCGTCTGCACCGCCCAGCCGGCGAGCGTGAGCACGGCCGTGATCCGCAGGGAGTGCAGGAGGCCGGGATCGGTGATCAGCTCACGCCAGTTGGCGAGTCCCGTCCAGCGGGGGTCGCCGAGGCCGTTCCAGGTCGTGAAGGAGAGCCAGCAGACGAGGACGAGCGGTACGAGCGCGAAGACGCCGAAGACGAGCACGGCCGGAACGGCGTAGAGCGCGCCGGGCCGTGCGGCGTTGTCGGTGTGCGAGGCGGCGCGTGTGCGGCCGCGGAGCGCGGGGCGGGCGGGTGCCGGTGCCGGGGCGGTCACTGGATCAGCTCCATCGCGTCGACGAACTGCCGCGGGGAGAGCTTCTCCAGGAAGATCTGCTGGAGGCTGGAGAGCATCGCCTCCTTCACGGCGGGGAGCATCGCCTGGTCCCAGGAGAGGGTGAAGTCGGGGGCGTCGGAGACGATGCGGTAGACGTACAGCGCGAAGTCCGGGTCGGGGGCGAGGTCGCGCAGCCGGTCCTCGATGCCGACGGCGGCGGGAACGTCACCCGCTTTGATGAGGGCGTCGATGAAGGGGCGCGCGGCGAGCTGGGTGCCGACCAGGTCGAGACCCGCGTCGATGTCGGAGCTTCTGGCGTTGACGGACAGGTAGTTGGTGTTGTTTCCGACCAGGGCGCGGGGGTCGCCCGTGCCTCCGGGGATCTCCGGGAAGGACACCCAGCTCAGGCCCTCCTCGGTGAAACGCGTGTGGTCGTTGCGCAGGTTGGAGTACTCCCATGAACCCATCAGGTGCATGGCGGCCCGGCCCTTCGCGAAGAGTGCGCTGGCGCCGCCCGAGCCGTAGCTGACCGATCCGAATGCCTGGCCGAAGGCGCCGCGGCGGACCAGCTTCTGTATCCGGTCGAGGGCTTCCTCGATGGCGGGGTGCCGCCAGCTGTCGCGCTCTCCCGCGAAGATCCTCCGCAGCGGGCCGGTGCCGGTGAGCCGCATGGTGATGCATTCGAGCCACATCAGCTCGCACCAGCTTTCCGCCCCGGCGAGCGAGACGGGCAGGACGTCCGCGTCGACGAAGGCGTCGACGACGTCGAGCAGTTCGTCCCAGGTCCGGGGCGGGCGCAGGTCGTGCTCGTCGAAGAGGGTCTGGTTGCAGAAGAGGATGACCGGCTGCATCCCGCGCACGGGCAGCCCGAGCGGTTCGCGTCCCTCGACGCGGGCGGCCTGGAGGGCCGCGGGGAGGAACGCGTCGCGCCACCGGGTGTCCTTGCCGAAGCGGTCCGCCAGGTCGACCACGAGTCCGGCGTCATGGTACGGGCGCAGCGACTCGCCGCCCCAGCTCCAGAAGACGTCCGGCCCGTCCGAAGTGCCCATGGCGATGCGGAGCTTCTGCGTGTAGCCGGTGTTGGGAAACGGCGTGAGCTTGGCAGGCACGGGGTGGGTGCGCCGGAGGCGGGCCAGGGCGGCGCGCTGGATCTTGTTCTGCACGGGGTCGGTGAGGGTCCACACGTCCAGACCGCGGACGTCTCTCCCGGTGCCGAGACCGACGGCCGAGCAGCCGGTGAGGGGGGCCGCGCCCATGCCGGCGGCTCCGATGCCGGCGAGGCCGGTCAGGAAGCGACGCCGGCTGTGGGCCGGGCGCGTCGCCGTGTCTGCCATGACGCCTCCGCTCAGAAACTTTCGGCGAATTCCGAAATCAAGAGGTTGGCGTGGAACCTAGAGCGGGCACCACAGGGCCGTCAATAGCCGTGCAGGCGTTGGCCTACATGAGTTCCTGCCTGCGGCAGAGTGGGAAGCTCCTGACGTAGAAAGTTTCCGAAATCATCGAGTAGCATCCGCTGCATCCGCTCCACTCGACGAGGTGACGATGGAAGAGAAAGCGCACCACTCGGGCAGCCCGGACGACCACGGCGGCACCGCGCCGTGGCGCGACAAGCGGCTGACGGCCGACGTCCGCGTCGCCGACCTGATCTCCCGGATGACCCTCGACGAGAAGCTGGCCCAACTGGTCGGAGTGTGGGTCGGCGCCACCCACGACGGCCGGGGAGTCGCCCCGCACCAGGACGACCTCGCCGGGGAGTCACCGTCCTGGGAGGAGCTGATCAGGGACGGACTCGGGCAGCTCACCCGCGTCTTCGGCACACGCCCGGTGACACCGGCCGCCGGCGCCAAGGCACTCGCCGCGAGTCAGCGCGAGGTCATGGCGGCCAACCGGTTCGGCATCCCCGCGGTGGCACACGAGGAATGCCTCGCCGGGTTCACCACGTGGGGCGCGACGGTCTTTCCCGTACCGCTCGCCTGGGGGGCCAGCTTCGACACGGCGCTGGTGCGGCGCATGGCGGAGGCCATCGGGCAGAGCATGCGCGCGGTCGGCGTGCACCAGGGGCTGGCGCCGGTGCTGGACGTCGTACGGGACGCACGCTGGGGCCGGGTCGAGGAGACCATCGGTGAAGACCCGTATCTCGTCGGCGAGATCGGCTCCGCATACGTCTCCGGGCTCGAATCCACAGGGATCATCGCCACGCTCAAGCACTTCGCGGGCTACTCGGCAAGCCGCGCCGGGCGCAACCTGGCACCGGTGAGCATGGGGCCGCGCGAACTGGCCGACGTGATACTGCCGCCCTTCGAGACCGCGCTGCGCGAGGCGGGCGCCCGCTCGGTGATGCACGCCTACACGGACACCGACGGCGTGCCCGCGGCCGCCGACGAACGGCTGCTGACGGACGTGCTGCGCAAGGAGTGGGGCTTCGAAGGGACCGTCGTCGCCGACTACTTCGGGGTGTCGTTCCTCGAACTGCTGCACCGCACCGCGGGCGGACCCGGTGAGGCCGCCGTCCAGGCGCTGACGGCCGGCGTGGACGTCGAACTCCCCACCGCGCGCTGCTACGGACGGCCGCTGGCCGAGCAGGTGCGCGGCGGCATGGCCGACGAGTCGCTGGTGGACCGTGCCCTGACGCGCGTCCTGCGGCAGAAGTGCGAACTCGGCCTGCTCGACCCGGACTGGAGCGCGGGGCCGCCGGTGCGCGAACCCGATCTCGACCCACCCGAACACCGGGAGATCGCCCGGCAGTTGGCGCGGGAGTCCGTCGTACTGCTCGCCGACGACGCCGGGCTGCTGCCGCTGAGCACACCCGGACGGGTCGCGGTCGTCGGGCCGCTCGCCGACGACGCCCTCGGGCTGCAGGGCTGCTACTCCTTCCCCGCACACGTGGGCGTGCGCCACCCGGAGTGGGACATGGGCGTCTCCGTGCCGAGCGTGCTCCAGGGCCTTCGGGACGGGCTGGGCGCCGCCGGCATCACCTACGAAGAGGGCTGCCCGGTCCGGGAGCCCGACAGGTCGGGGTTCGCCGGGGCGGCGACCGCCGCGCGGGAGGCGGACGTGTGCCTGGCGGTACTGGGCGACAGGGCCGGGCTGTTCGGACGCGGCACGTCGGGCGAGGGGTGCGACGTGCCCGACCTGTCACTGCCCGGGGTGCAGTCGGAACTCCTGGAGGAGCTGCTGCGCACCGGTACGCCGGTGGTGCTGATCGTGGTCAGCGGGCGTCCGTACGCGCTGGGTACGGCAGCCGGACGCGCGGCGGCGATCGTGCAGACCTTCTTCCCCGGCGAGGAGGGCGCAGCAGCGCTGACGGACGTCCTGACCGGCCGTGCGGACCCCTCGGGCCGGCTGCCGGTCGGTGTGCCGCGCACGCCCGGCGGACAGCCCTCCACCTATCTGACGGCACCCTTGGGGCGCGCCAGTGAGGTGAGCGCGCACGACCCGACGCCGCTGTTCCCCTTCGGCCACGGCCTGTCCTACACGCGGTTCGGCTACGGAGAGTTGACGCTCAGCAGCGAAGAGGTGCCGGCCGACGGCGAGTTGGAGATCTCCTGCACCGTCACCAACACGGGCGGACGGACGGGCACGGAGATCGTGCAGCTCTACCTCACCGACCCTGTCGCCCAAGTGGTCCGGCCCTGGCGAGAGTTGGCAGGTTTCGCGCGGCTGGAACTCGCTGCGGGCGAGAGCCGCCGCGTCACCTTCGGCCTGCACACCGACCGCACCGCGTTCACCGGGCGGGACGGGCGGCGGGTGGTGGAGCCGGGCCTCGTCGAGGTGCGGATCGGAAGGTCGAGCACCGACACGCCGCTGGAGGGAACCTTCCGCATCACCGGCACGGAACCGCGTGCGGCCGGTCACGACCGCGTGCTGCGGACCTCGGTGCGTGTGACGAAGCGCCCCTGATCCGGGGCCGGTCGGCCGGTCCTGCGGTTCGGCCGGCGGTCCCGGCCGGCCTTCCGGCGGTTCGCCGGTTCGGGGGTCGGCGGTCCGGCCGGCCGGCCCGTCCGGTGGCCGGTCGTCGCCCGTGCGTCAGTTCCGCCGGGGAGGAGCCGTGCTGTCGCGTACGACCAGCTCCGTGGCCAGCTCCAGCCGGCGCGTGTCGAAGGAGCCCGTCTCCAGGTAGCGCAGCAGCATCCGCATCGCCTGCGCCGCCATCTGCGCCACGGGCTGCCGGATGGTCGTCAGCGGCGGTGAGGAGAGCCCGGCCGCGGGCAGGTCGTCGAACCCGACCACGCTCAGGTCCTGCGGAACGCGCAGACCGAGGCGTCCGGCCGTGCGGTAAACGCCCAGCGCCTGCTGGTCGTTGCCCGCGAAGACGGCGGTGGGCGGATCCGGCAGGGAGAGCAGTTCGCGTGCCGCCTGCTCGCCGCGCGGCGCGTAGAAGTCGCCCTCCGCGACGAGCGCGTCGTCCACGGGGAGGCCCGCCGCCTGCAGGGCCGAGCGGTAGCCGTCCAGCCGCGCACGGCTGCACTGCAACTCCGGCCTGCCGCCGATGAGTCCGATGCGCTCGTGGCCCAGCGAGATCAGATGCTCGGTGGCGGTGAGCGCGCCGTTCCAGTTGGTCGCGCCGACGGAGGCCACATGGGGGTCCGGCTGGCCGACCGGGTCGATGATGACCATGGGGATGCCGAGCGCGCGGATCTGTTCGGCGTGGGCGGGCCCGAGTGCGGTGACGGCGAGGATGATCCCGTCCGACCAGCGCGCGGTGAGGTTGTCCAGCCACCGCCGTTCCTCGGTGGTCTCCCCGTGGATGGCGGAGACGACGGTGCCGAGTCCGGACTCGTGGGCGACACCCTCGACACCGCGGATGATCTCCACCGACCATTCGCTGTCGAGGTTGTTGAAGACGAGGTCGACGAGCCGCGCCTGACCCTCGCGGCGCTTGGTGCGGCGCGCGTACTGGTGCTTGGCGAGCAGCCGTTCGACCTTGCTCCGCGTACCGGCGGCCACGTGCGCGTGCCCGTTGAGCACCTTGGAGACGGTGGGGACCGAGACCCCTGCTTCGCGGGCGATGTCGCTGATGGTGACGCGTTCCCCGCGGCCGCGTCCCCGTTCCGCGCGCTCGCCTGCCGTGTGCGGTGCGGCCACGTTACGGACCTCCTGTGACCCCGATGCTTCTGCTCGCCGTCACCCTAACCGAGACGCTGGAAACCTTTCGTAGAGCTTTCTCGCATGCCCGCCCCCGCATGCGACGGGACGGCGGCACGCGGCCGCCCGCAGCACGGTCGTCCGCACTCCGGTGGCCGGCGCGTGCAACCGTCCCGGAGCCCCGGGTGTCTTCTGATGCGAATGGACTGGACTATTGGAGGACTTCCGAATGACACCCATGAGACGCCCCGACGTCACCGGCACCCGTGGAAGACGGGCGGCGCGCGCCGCCGCCCCGCTGGCCGCCGCGCTGCTGGCGGCGGGGGGCCTGACGGCCTGGACGCTCACCCCGGGGGAAGCGCACGCCGCACCGGCCGAGGCCGCGTCCCCCGCGGAGGACCTCAACGGCGACGGTCACGCGGACCTGGTCACCGGCGCCCCGGGAGGCACGGTCTCCGGCAAGGCCCGGGCGGGCTACGTGGCTGTGACGTACGGCTCGGCGGACGGGCTCGACCCGTCCCGCAAGAAGCTGGTGAGCCGTTCCACGAGCGGCGTGCCCGGGCCGGCCGCCGCCGGGCAGCAGTTCGGCAAGACCTTCGCCACGGGTGACCTGGACGGCGACGGCTACGGCGACCTCGTCATCGGCTCCGACGACGCCTCCTCGGGCGGAGTGATCCTGTGGGGCTCGCCCTCCGGCCCGAGCGGGGGCACCGCGCTGGACGGGTACGGGTGGACGCCGCAGGCCGGCGACTTCGACGGCGACGGCACGACCGACCTGGCGCTGTTCGGCGACGGCGACCTCGGGGGCGACGACCCGGTGACGCAGCCGGGTGCGCTGTTCAAGGGCCCGATATCCCGCGACGGTTCGCCGGCCGAACGCCTCGACTTCATGGACCGCTCCGAGTGGTGGGGCTACGGCGACGACGGCCCGGGCTGCGCGGAGGACGACTCGTGCGTGGACGGGCCCTCCTCCATCAGCGGTCCCGTCACGGCCAAGGCCGTCGGCGACGTCAACGGCGACGACCGTCAGGACATCGTGATCTGGCAGTACGAGGGCGACGGTGTGTGGGGGAACCACATCCTGCTCGGCGGCAAGGCCGGCTTCACGACGGGCGCCGTGGGCGGGATCGGGTCCGTCGGCGACGAGAGCGACACGGACGTCGGAGACGTGGACGGCGACGGGCACGACGACGTCGTGCTCGGCAGCAGCGGCGCGGGCCAGAAGGTCACCGTCGTCTTCGGCTCGCCCTCGGGCCCGTCCGGCGACCGCACGCAGTCCTTCGACCAGAGCCTGCCCGGCTTCTACGGCGCGCAGGAGGACGGCGACCGCCTCGGCTCCTGCGTCTCCGTCGCCGACGTCACGGGTGACGGCCGTGCGGAGGTCGCCCTCGGCATCAGCGGGGAGGACTTCGGCGGGCTGACGGACGCCGGGTCGGTCGCGCTGCTGCACGGCAGCTCCTCCGGCGTCACCGGCACCGGCAGCCAGGTCGTCCACCAGAACACCGCGGGCGTGCCCGGGGTCGCCGAGACGGGCGACGAGTTCGGGGCGGCGTGCTCCCTCAAGGACGTCGACGGCGACGGCCACCGCGACCTGAACGTCTCCTCGGCCAAGGAGAACGCCTCGGCCGGAGCCGACTGGTCGCTGCGCGGCACGGGCGCGGGCCTGACGACCGAGGGCGCGGCGGCGTTCGGCCCCGGCGACGTCGGAGGGCCCGTGACCAAGGCGCTCTTCGGCAGCTTCCTGCGCTGAGCGCGTCCCGGCCGGGCGCGGGCCGGTCCGGACCCCGGACCCGCCGGCCCGGCCGGGACAGCCGCAACAGCCGGGGCCGGGACGTCGACCGGGCCCCGGCCCCGGGACGTCGACCGGTGACTCAGCCCCGGCTGACGGCCGTGAGGATCTCCGGGAGACGGGATGCCACCCGCGGTGCTGCGAACCGCAGGACGAGGGCAGGCGCGGCGATCCCGTAGAGAAGTCCCGCGGGCAGCACGGTCCACAGCCACGCATGCCCCCCGGACAGGTGCAGCCAGACCGTCAGCGCGACCAGCGGCGAGCACAGCAGGACACCGATGACCATGCCGCCGAAGATGCTGAGGTAGGCGAGTGACCCCTGACCGGGCGCGACGTTCTTGTAGCCGCTGTCCTGCGGAATGGAGTACGGGAAGCGGTACGAGGTGAAGACGCCGGTGGCGAGCAGGACACCGAGCAACCCCAGCGCCAGACCGAGCACTTCGGGGATCTTCCGCCACTCCCCCAGGAACGCGGAGCAGACCACCGCGACAGCCGCGACGTAGGGCACCGCGATCAGCGCGATGGCCAGCATCCGGCCGCGCATCTCGACGTACGCTTCGCGCGCGGAGGAGATCGTCGAGGCCACGAGCCAGAAGCCCGAGTAGTCCTGCCCGAACTGGTTGTACATCTGGACGCCGAGCAGCCCCGCCACCCAGCAGGCGTTGTACGCACTTCCGTTGCCCTGCGCCGCGAAGACGACCGGCAGCAACACGCCTACACCGAGCGACGACGCCCAGCCCACTTTCGTCTTCGGGTCCCGCCAGACGTAGCGCAGGCTGCGCAGCATCACCGCGCCGGTGCGGCCCGGGGGCAGGAGCCCCGCGAGGCCCGTGCCGCCGGCGCGTCCGCGGGTCTTCTCCGGTGCTGTGGCGGCCTGGACGGTCGAGGCGTCGGGCGAGGTCATCAGCCGTTCCAGGCTGCGGTGCCACCACCACAGCAGTACCGCCAACGCGGCGGCGGACAGGGCGACTTGGGCCGACGCGGAGCCGTGGGCACCGTCACTCGCCGACTGGACGGCCGCCACGGCCGAGGCGGGCGGAACCCAGGCGAGCACGCCTGCGACGGGTTCGAGAGCCGCGAGTCCGCCGGCTTCGTTCAGCCGCTGGAAGCCCAGGTTGAGCAGCTGGATTCCCACAGCGATGACCAGGCCGCTCAGCAGCGCCAGGTCCCGGCCGCGCCTGCTGGTGAGCAGGCGGACGTTCACGGCGGCCACCGCCCGCGCCAGCGCCAGGCACACGAGAACGGCCAGCGGAAGGGCGAGCACCGCGGCCGCCGTCCCCGCGACACCGTGTGCGAGGGCGACGACCGCGCCGGCCACGACAAGGACCGTGAACAGCGGGCCGATCCCGACCAGGGAGGCGGCCAGCAGGCCCGGCATGAGCCGGCGGGCCCGCAGCGGCAGCATCACCAGCCGCGTCGGGTCGAGGGTCTCGTCGCCGCCGGGGAAGAAGACCGGCATCACCGCCCAGCCGAGCGCCATCAGGGCGGCCAGCGGCACGACGGCGGCCGCGGCGTGCTCACTGCCGCGCAGCAGGACCATCCCCAGCAACTGCCCGGTGCCGAGCAGCAGTACGAGCACGACGGAGAGAACGAAGGCGACGGTGCGGCCCGATGACCCGCGCAGCCCGTTCCGGAGCAGGGACAGCTTCAGCCGTGTGAACGTCCATGTGACCGACGGCGGGGCGGCGGACCGCGACGTGACGGAGGGCGGAGCGGCGGGCTGCCGGGTGGCCGGCTGCTGGGTGGCGGGCTGCCGGGCGCTCACTCGGCACCGTCCCCGCGGCCGCTTCCGCCACCCAGCCAGTCGAGGCCGTCCCCCGCGGCGGCACGTTCGTGCGCCCCGACGAGGTGCAGGAACGCCTCGTGCAGCGAGCCCGCCGACCCCCGTACCTCCGCGAGCGGCCCGTGCGCCCGGATGCTGCCCACGGCCATCACGGCGACCCAGTCGCACAGCGACTCCACCAGTTCCATGACGTGGCTGGAGAAGACGACCGTCGCGCCGGAGCCGGTGTAGCGCTCCAGCACGCCCCGGATGGTTTCGGCGGAAACCGGGTCGACGCCCTCGAACGGCTCGTCCAGGAAGAGCACTTCGGGGTTGTGCAGCAGCGCGGCGGCCAGTCCGATCTTCTTCCGCATGCCGGTGGAGTAGTCGATGATCAGCTTGTGCTGAGAGCCCACGAGGTCGAGCGTCTCCAGCAACTGCGTCGTGCGCCGGTCGACCTCGTCGCGGGGGAAGCCGCGCAGGGCGCCGAGATGGGTCAGCAGCTCGCGCCCGGAAAGCCTCTCGAACAGGCGCAGCCCCTCGGGCAGCACCCCGATCCGGGACTTGACGTCGACGGGGTCACGCCACACGTCGCGCCCGCCGACCTCGACGGTGCCGGCATCGGGACGCAGCAGCCCCGTGATCATGGACAGGGTGGTGGTCTTGCCCGCGCCGTTCGGACCGACCAGACCCACGAATCTCCCCGCCGGCAGGTCGAGGTCGATCCCCTGGACGGCGACCTGCCCGCCGAACCGCTTCCACAGCCCTCTCACCCGCACCGCTGCGGCGGGCTCTCGGCTGTCGGGGGCGTCGGATTGCTGCTGTGGGTCGTGCAGTGTCACGGCCATGCCTCTTTCGGTTCTCGGCGGCGGGCGCGCTTCCGGGACGGCACCCGGGCAGGGGTCCAGGTGCGGCACCCCTGCGGACTCCCCGTCGACTCCGCAGAAACAGCGCCCTCTCCTCCGCGGCCGCCGACGCCGCAACGCCGCCTGCCGCTGCCGTCGATCCAATCAGCAACACCGGAGCGCGGGCAGACCTGCGGGCGAAGAGCCGGTCTCCCGGCCGGCGTCCCCCGGAGCAGCGGTCCGGGCGGGCGGTGGTGAGCCGGGCAGATCGACCCCGCTACGATCGAACACATGCCCGAGTACCCGCGCGATGTGCCACGCCTCCGCATCATCGAGCGGTACCTGCTCACCCAGCTCGCCGCCGTGCAGCGCGCCATCGAACGGGCGGAGAACGGCACACCCGAACCCTCCCCTCCCCGCGCCGGCTGGTCCATCCAGTGGCGCCGCGCCCGCGTCGGTGAGATCCGCGTCGGCATCCTGCACCGCGCGGACTGCATGCTCGCCACCGGCGACCCCCTCGACGCCCGGACCGTCCAGGCCCAGCGCCGCAAACAGGGCCGGCGCGTGGAACCCTGCGACGCCTGCCACCCGAAGTTGCCCTGAGACAGGGGCCGTTGACGTCCGTGCACCCGAACCGGCCGGCCGCGAGGGACTGTGGACGGGCGGCCGCAACGATCCGGCCCCCTCCGGTCCGGACCGAAGGTCTAGCGTCCTCACTGTGAGCACGAC
This sequence comes from Streptomyces sp. WMMB 322, assembly GCF_900090145.1. Classification (GTDB taxonomy): domain Bacteria; phylum Actinomycetota; class Actinomycetes; order Streptomycetales; family Streptomycetaceae; genus Streptomyces. The sequence continues at coordinate 176,736 of NZ_FMHI01000001.1, read as the reverse complement.
GCGGATCTCCCAGCTCGCCGAACGCCCCGGCGTCCCGGCGCGCCGGTGGCCCGGCGTCCACGCTGCTGCCGGGGACGTCGCCCCGCTCGCCGCGCCCCGGCAGCAGCGCCGCCCGTCCTCCGGACTCCGCATTCGGCTCGACGGGCAGCGACCGCACCCGCAGGCCCGGGCAGCCGCTGAGGACACCCGCCTGCTCACCGAACCGTCCAACCGTCCGGCCACCCACACCCGATCCCGCCGTCCGCACCCTTTCCCGTCGCAGGAGGACCCCGTGCTCATCGCCCGCTCCGTAGCCCTCTTCGCCCTGGCCGCACTCTTCGAGATCGGAGGGGCGTGGCTGGTCTGGCAGGGCGTCCGTGAGCACAAGGGATGGGTCTGGATCGGCGCCGGAGTGATCGCCCTCGGCCTCTACGGCTTCGTCGCCACACTTCAGCCCGACGCCAACTTCGGCCGCATCCTGGCCGCCTACGGCGGTGTCTTCGTCGCCGGATCGCTCGCCTGGGGCATGGTCGCGGACGGCTTCCGCCCGGACCGCTGGGACGTGACCGGCGCACTCGTCTGCCTCGCCGGCGTAGCCGTGATCATGTACGCGCCCCGGGCCCACTGACCGCCGGCCCCCGTCCGCCGCAGAGCCCGCCCCGCCGGTCCGGAGGACCGCTCACGCTCCCGGCGGCCGCGGGCACGCGACGGCGCCGCCCGCGGCGGCCCCCGTTCCGTGCCCGGAGGCACCGCTTCCCCGGCGCCTCCTCCGCCGCCCTCCCGCACCGCGCGTACCGCCTGCCCTGCTGAAGCACCCCCCTCAGGGAAAGCGGCCCGGGTGAAGGCGAAAGGCGTCAGACGTCAGGCGATAGACGTCAGGCGTCAGCCGGCGGCCGGGGCCGCCGGGCCGTCCTCGCGCAGCGCCTGGGCGGTGGCCGTCCCGGTGATGCCGGCGACGGGCCCCTGGTAGAGGATCCGCCCGCCGTGCCTGCCGGGGCCGGGGCCCAGGTCGAGCATCCAGTCGGCCCGCCGGACGACGTCGAGGTTGTGCTCGATCACCACGACGGTGTGCCCCCGGTCGACAAGCCCGTCGAGGAGACCGAGCAGGGTGTCGACGTCCCGCAGATGCAGGCCGGTGGTGGGCTCGTCGAGAACGTAGAGGGCCGGGACGGTCGAGTCACGCAGCTCCTTCGCGATCTTCACGCGCTGGCACTCGCCTCCGGAGAGAGCCGTCAGCGGCTGGCCGAGGCGGAGATACCCCAGCCCGACCTCGTCGAGATGGCGCAGCGCCGTGACGATCGCGGGGTCCGGGAGCCGGTGGACGGCCTCGCTGACGGTGAGGTCGTCGATGTCGGCGATGGACAGCCCGTCCACCGTGTACTGCAGAACCTCGGGCGAGAAGCGGCGTCCCCGGCAGGTCTCGCAGACCGTTTCCTGCTCCTCCATGAAGGCGAGGTCGGTGCGGATGACCCCGAGCCCCTTGCAGTCCGGGCAGGCGCCCTGCGAGTTGGCGCTGAACAGGCCCGCGGCGACGTGGTTGCGGCGCGCGAAGAGCCTGCGGACGGGGCCGGCGATCCCGGTGTAAGTGACGGGCGTCGAGCGGCGGTTGGTGCTGACCGGCCTCTGGTCGATGACGAAGGCGTCGTGCTGGTCGGACAGTTCGGCCGCCAGACTGCTCTTCCCGGAGCCGGCCACGCCGGTGAGGACGGTCATCACGCCGGTGGGGATGTCCGCCGTCACGCTCCTGAGGTTGTTGCGCGTCGCGCCGGCCACGGTGATGTGCCCCCGCGGCGTGCGCGGCTCCTCCTTGATGCGCCGGTGCCGCCTCAGTGCGGCCGCCGTGGCGCTCCGGCCCCGGCGCAGCCCGTCGAAGGTGCCCTGGTGGACCAGCGTGCCCCCGTCTTCGCCTGCGCCCGGCCCGATCTCGACGACCTGGTCCGCGACGGCCATGACCGCCGGGTCGTGCTCGACGACCAGGACGCAGTTGCCCTTGTCCCGCAGTTGCCCCAGCAACTCGGTCATGGCGGAGACGTCGTGGGGGTGCAGCCCCACGGTGGGCTCGTCGAACACGTAGATCATCTCGGTGAGACTGCTGCCCAGGTGCCGGAGGGTCTTGATCCGCTGCGACTCGCCCCCGGAGAGCGTCGCGGTGGCACGGCCCAGGTGGAGGTATCCGAGCCCGATGGTGACCATGGCCCGGAGCCGGTCCGCCAGCGCCTCCACGACCGGCGCGACGCCCGCGCCGGTCACCCCCTTGATCAGCTCCGCGAGTTCGCCGGCCTCCATCCGCGCCATCTCACCGATGGTGCGGCCGAGCACCGTGGCGCTCCGGCTCTCCTTGCGCAGACGGTCCCCGCGGCAGTCCGGGCACACCTCGCAGCGGGTGAACTCGGTGAGCGTCTGCTTCTTGCGCTGCGACATGTCGCCGGAGCCGCGCAGGTAGATGCGCTCGAACCGCCCGACCAGGCCCTCGTGGTCCCCGGGGAGCCTCTTCGCCACCGCTCCGGCGGCACTGGCTCCGTACAGCAGCGCGTCGCGCTCCTCCGGGCTCCACTCGCGCATCGGCTTGTCGAGCGGGAAGACTCCGATGTCGGCGAAGTTGGAGTACCAGTACCCGTCGACGCCGAATCCGGGCAGCAGCACGGCGCCCTCGCGTAGCGACCTTTCCGCGTCGAGGAAGCGTTCGACGGCGCCGGCCACGACCTCGCCGAGGCCCGAGCAGGTGGGGCACATGCCGGCGGGGTCGTTGAAGGAGAAGCAGGCGGCCTCGCCGACGTGCGGAGTGCCCACCCGGGAGAACAGAAGCCGCAGATACGTCCAGATGTCGGTGACGGTGCCGACCGTGGACCGGGCGCTGCCGCCCAGCCGCCGCTGGTCGATCACCACCGCCGGGGAGAGCCCTTCGATGTGGGCGGCCTCGGGACGGGTCCACTTCGGCAGGCGGTTGCGGACCCAGGAGGGATAGGTCTCGTTGAGCTGACTGCCGGCCTCGGCGGCGATCGTGTCGAAGACCAGCGACGACTTCCCCGAACCGGAGACACCGACGAAGACCACGATCCGGCCACGGGGCACGTCGAGGTCCAGGTGCCGCAGGTTGTGCGTGCACGCCCCGCGAATACGGATGCTCTGCTGCGCCATGACCAGGACCCTAGGACACGATGCGGCCGGAAAACGGCCGCGATTACGATGCCCCCGTGGCTGACGTGACGCAAAGGACCCTCGCGCTGCTCGTGCTGCTGCAGTCGGGAAGACGGTTCACGGGCGAGGAACTGGCGACCCGGCTGGACGTTCCCCCGCGCACCCTGCGCCGCGACATCGGCCGGCTGCGCGGCTACGGATATCCGGTCGAGACCCGGCCTGGGCCCGGCGGCCACTACCGGCTCGCGGCCGGGCAGACCATGCCTCCGCTGGTGCTCGACGACGAGGAGGCCATCGCCACCCTCCTGGGCCTGGCCGCGCTCGGCGCGACCGGCAGCGCGGGCGAGGGCAGCATCGACGAGGCCGCGGTCCGCGCCTACGGCAAGCTGGACCAGTACCTGCCCAAACGACTGCGTCCCCGTGCGGCCGCGCTGCGCGCCAGCCTGGAGACGATGCCGGCGCCCGCGCCCAGCACCAGCGCGGAGATCCTCAGCAGACTCGCCGAGGCGATCGCGCACAAGCACGCCGTGACGTTCCACTACGTCGGGGCCGACGGGAAGGCCACCACCCGTCGGGTCGAGCCGCACCGCCACATCCACCTGCACCACCGCTGGTACCTGCTGGGCTGGGACACCGACAAGCACGACTGGCGCGTCTTCCGCCTCGACCGCGTCACCGAACTGCGTGTGCACAGCAGCACGTTCACGCCCCGCCCGCTGCCGGCCGGCACCGGCCTCGACTACCTGCGGCAGGGCATGAACCGCCACCGCCGGCGCGTCGTACTGACCCTCGACGCCCCCATGACAGCGGTGGCCGACGCGTTCAACCGCCAGGACGTCGACCTCACCACGGCGGAGGACGGCCGCACCCGCGCCGTTCTCATGCTGGACTCCTGGCAGTGGCTGCTGCCGGCACTCGCCTTCCTGGGCGCCGACGTCACCATCGAGGAACCCGGGGAATTCCGCACAGCCTTCCACAACTTCGCCGCCCGCCTCGCGGGGGCCTGAACGCAGCCGCGGTCCGGCAGCACGCGGCAGCACCGCGGCAGAGTATCCGGTGCGGTCAAAGGGCTCGTAAGGCTGCCGCCGAAGCGACGAGGCCACCCTTCTCGATCTTGTCGAGTACATCCGAGACGGTGCCGGGTGGCCTCCTCATCGAGTCAGCGATCTGGCGGACGCACGCATAGACGGCGGCGGCGTCCAGATCGATCTGGTCCTCCACGAAGGCATCGGGATGCTTGGCCTCCACATCCCACGGAGAGAGCCGGTCCTCTGGGAAATCCTTGAGGTTGTACGTCACGATGACCTGCGCCTTTGCGCGAATCGCTGCTGCCAGCACGTGACGGTCGTCCGGGTCGGGAAGATCCAGAGCGTCGATCAGCGGCTCGTAGTTGGTGACCAGACAGTCACGGACCGCGCCCATCATCCGTTGGCGGATGACGGCGACCTTCTCCGTAAGGTCGGGCCGGTTGGCCGTCAGGTTCCGGAAGGTCTCATCCAGAATCCGGTCCGTCCACTTCGCCTGGACGAGCCCGGCCATGCCTATGCGGATCAGCAGGTCGCGCACCGTGTTCGGATACAGAACATTCGCGTCATAGAGGGCGACGAAGGCCACGCGTCAGTCCAGTCCCATCTCTTGATTGAGGCGGGTGAGCTCGTCGGCAGCTTCCCGGCGGCGCTCGTCGTCCTTGCGCTTGTACTCCATCAGCGAGGAGGCCGTGATGCGCCGATGCTTGCCCACGGTTCTGTACTCGATCTCGCCTGCCTGGAGCAGCCCTACGAGGAAGGGCCGCGACACGTTCAGCAGATCCGCGGCCTGCTGGGTCGTGAGCTCGGCGGTATGGGGCACCAGGGAGACCCTGCGGCCCGCGGCCATGTGCGCCAGCATGCTGGCCAGGAGCTCCACGGCCTCCCGTGGGAGGGTCAGCGGCTCAGCCTCTTCCCCCTCGACCCTGACTGCTATCCGCGGGGTCTCGCGATGCCGCCGCAGGTAGCTGCGCACCTGAGAGAGGGCACGGTCTGCGGTCTCTTTCTCCTCCGGGGGCAGCCCCACCGGACGGATGTCGGTCCTTGCCATGATCGGCTCCCTCGATGGTGGGCGGCGTGTGACGGACCTGTCCACACTCTTCCATTATTCGCAGCAATCGAAACAAGTGCAACAGGTGAAGCGAGTGCCGTAGCCCCCGGCAGGCCTCCATCGCAGTACGTGCCGGACGAGCGGCAACCGGCGCCTGGATTGACCCGCCATCCGCGCCACGAAGTCGAACGTGAACAAGGAGTCAAACCCGGCCGACGGTCAAGACCCGCTCACCGGACCCGGACGACGGCCGAAAGTGGCCACCTGAGCCGAAAAGGAGCCATGGCACCCGACGAGTATCGGCCACTTCCGGAGCGCACCCGTCCGCACCCCGTCATTCCGCTTTCACGGATCTTCACACGATGTCCTTGCAGATTCACAGTGCAGTCATGATTCCGCCGACTGATCCCTCGTAGTCGAATAAGCGCCAGCTCATTTCGCTCCATTGCCCGCCGTTCAGGCCGCACTTACGGTAAGCGCTGCGCAAGGGGTTCTCACCATGCCGACCAGGTCGTGCGCGGCCGTACGCACAAGCGCGTGACCGCAGCCACGGGGGTTCGGGAATTGGAACTGCCATCGGACAGACGCGATGACCACGCGGGGCATCATGTCTGCTGCGGAGGGATCGACTTTCCGCCATGGGTGCGCGACGCGGACCCGTCTCTCCTGACCGCCCGTGAGCGCGAAGTTCTCGCCGCACTGGGCGACTGCCTCTCCAACTCCGTCATAGCGGGCCGCTGGCACGTGGCCGAGCGGACGGTCAAGAAGCATGTCGCCGGCGTCTTCACCAAGTTGGAGATCTCCTCTCGCGCACAGGCGGCCGTCATCGCGAACTACCGGAAATGCATCGAGCGGTGCCCTTCAGGACACTAGCCGCATTGACCATGAGCATGACAATTTTCACCGGGTCAACACCGACCCCAGAGGAGAAAACTGTGTCTGCGTCAACTCTCGTACAGGAACCCGCGACCGCCGAGCCGGTGACGTCGAAGTCCGGCAGCGCGCGCACGTCCGCCTCGATCGCTGCGTACGTGGCTGCGACCAACGCGCCCGAGCGCGCCCTCGCGTCGATCAGAGCCAAGGTCGACAAGGGGCTTCTCCGCTACGACGCCTGGTTCCTGATCTTCACCGCCGTCATCCTCGGCCTGGGCGCCACCATCTACGCCGGGCTGGTCATCTGGTGCGTGGTGTACCAGGACAAGAGCTTCACCGGCAGCTGGTCCTTCAAGGACTTCGGCCTGAAGGTCAGCGCCGAATGCGTGTAGCTGCCTGACGGCTGATCGCACGGTGTCCAGGAAGCCCCGTCAGCACCCGGGCTTCCTGGACACCACCCCGTTCGACGGACTCGGTAAAGGATCCCGCGACAGTGTCTCTTCTGAATGTCAACGACGTCAGTTACTCCTACGACGGCATTGTCAACGTTCTCCTGGACGTGTCCCTCACGGTCGAGGAAGGCACGATCGTCGGCCTCGTCGGACCCAACGGTTCCGGCAAGTCCACGCTGATCAAGAACATCTTCGACCTCGTACGTCTTCAGTCGGGGTCCATCCGGATCGGCGGCCACGAGCACGCCCGGCCCGAGGCGAAGAAGCTGGCCGTCTACCTCTCCAGCAACGACTACCTTCCCGAGTTCCTCACCGCACGCGAGTACGTCTCCATGATGGGCAAACTGTTCGGCCTCGACGTCGACCACGGTGAAGCCCTCGGCCTCTTCCGCAAGTTCGCCATGGAAGGCCGCTACGACGACCTCATCGAGGACTACTCGCACGGCATGCGCAAGAAGACCCAGCTGGTCTCCGCGCTCGTCGTCCGCCCGCCGCTGATCGTCGTCGACGAGACCCTCAACGGCATCGACATCGAGGCACTGCACCTCGCCGAGAAGGAGTTCAGGAGGGTCCGCGACGAGGGCGGCTCGATCCTGCTGTGCACGCACGACTTCGCCGTGCTGGAGCGCCTGGCCGACAGGACCCTCTTCCTCGACCTGGGTTACGTGGTGCGCGACGAGCAGACGAGGGACCTCGTCGAGGAACACGGATCGGTCGCCGCCATGGTGTTCGACTACCTAGAGACGTCCGAGCGGTGACCGGCGTGCGGCTGAAGCACTCGGCTGTCCTGGCCCGGATGCTCCTCGTGTTCTTCGTCCGCCGGGTGCTGCGAGCCGGGTTCCTGAAGTCCACCCCGGTCAGAGTGTTCGTCGTGGTGGCGGCGGTTCTGCTCCTGGGCGCCATGTGCACCGCCTCGTACTACTTCCTGCGGCCCATGGCCGGCGAAGCGGCCGTGTGGCGGCTGCTGTTCGACACCGCGACGGTCTCCGTCCTTCTCTGGGTGCAGATCGCCTTCCTCCTGGTGAAGGTGCTGTTCATCAACGCCGAAGGAATGCTTCAGCTCAGCTACCAGCTGCCGGTCACCAACCGGGAACGCTCGGCGGCGTTCCTCCTCTACGAGGCGGTGATGACGGCCGTGGTGGCCGCCGCCGGCCTGGTCTCCCTCTCCGTGAGCGCCCTGATCATCCTCGGGCCGTCGGCGAGCGGATACATCACCGCGTCGGTCGTGCTGCCCGTCGTCCTGGCCTACCTGGGCCTGTCCGTCCTCTACCAGCTGCTGACCCGGCTGTGGATGCTGCTGGGGCTCAGCAGGATGGCGGGCATCCTCAACGTGCTGGCCCTGTTCGCGGTGCTCGCGTACTACTTCGCGCAGATGACGCCGATGATCCGGGACGTCTCCGGCGCGTACCTCCGCAAGCGGACCGAATACACGTGGGTCACCTCGGTGTCCTGGGCGTGGAACGAACACGGGCCGTGGCTGACGACGGCCGCCGCGGCTGCAGTGTCGTCCGTGCTCGTGGCGCTGGTCTTCGCGCTCGCCCCGAACCAGCACGTACGTCAGGCCCGTTACCTGAAACTCCCCGGAAGCGTGCGGCTGCGGGCCGTTCTCGGGCCCTACGACTGGTGCCTGCTGCGCAGCGCCCAGACCGTGGCCGCCGCCGCGATGGCGCTGGCCGTGTTCGCCTACCTGCTGATGACCGGATCCCCGGTGCACCCCCTGTGGGGTCTCGCCGCCCTGTCCTTCGGCGGCCTCTACCAGTTCACCGCCACACGGCAGTTGAGGGCGCTGCCCGGCGCGGAGGAACCGGCCTGGCGGGTGTACGTGCGGCTCATCAGGGCGCAACTGGTCCTGCTCGCCGTGTTCGCCGTGCCCGCTCTCGCGATCACAGTCGCGGTCTTCCCGCACCGGTTCCTCTCCGGCGCGGTGGCGCTGGCGTCCTGCGTGGGCGGAGCGGGGGTGACCACGTGCATCAGCATCGTGTTCCCGGCGGAGAAGGACAACCCGTTCTCGGTGTTCCTGGGGCTGTCCGTCTTCATCGTCGTTCTCGGCCTGTCGGTGATCGGGCTGGGTCTGCTCAGCCTTCCGCCCTGGGCGGTGATCCTCTGCCTTGCGGGGGGCGCCGTCGCGTTCGTCTGGTACGCGATCCAAGGAATCCACACAAGCGAGTCGAGGAGAAGGAATGATCAAGGCCATGTCGGTAGTGAAGTCCGCCATAGGGGCCGCGCTGCTGACGCTGGTCACCGCAGTGGTGACCCTGCTCAGCCTTATGTTCTCAACGGGCCCTGACCAGATCGTCGAACGGAAGGCGTTCTTCGGGTCGATGGTCTTCGAGACGGCGAAGAAGGACAACGGTGCACTGGGCATCACCACCGGAGTCGACAACCCTGTCCCGCTCATCGTCCTGTTCCTGGTGCTGACCGCGTTCCTGACGGTGACCCAGGCCATCTACCGGGGGTTGAAGCAGCGCCGTGAGCAGCTCCTCAGCGCGTCCGGCAGATGACCTGAAGGTCCGCACCGTCGCCTGGGCGGTGGCCGCGCAGGTGTGGCCGCTGCTGGCGTTCGTCGGTGTCCTCTGGGCCGCGGCCCTGGTCTGGATGGCGCGCTCGGGCGACTCCGTGCCGGCCACGATGGCGTGGGTGCTGCTCGTCAAACCGGCCGCCCTGGGCCTGGTGGCCGCGTTCGCTCTGCACGAGTCGGCGCACGTCGTCGTCCTCAAGCGGATCGGCACGGTCACGCACATCGCGGTCGAGCGCACGGTGTTACGCACGTCGGTGGTCCCGGAAGGGACCATGACCGCGCGACAGGCGGCCGCGGTGGCCCTGTCCGGGCCATCCGCCTGCTTCGCGGTGGGCGCCGTCCTGTGGCTCTCCGGCCTCGACCGGTCCCTGTCCTGGTGGTACCTCGCGCACATCGTGTTCCTGCTGCCGTTCTTCGGCGACGGCCGCGCTCTCCGGCAGAGTCTGCGTGCGGACGGCAAGGCGGCGGACGGACGGTGACGGACGGGCCCGGCCCCGTACCAGACCCGGTCACGTACCAGGGGGCTCCCGCGCCACGGACTCCCGTACCACGTACTCCCCCGCCACGGGCCTCAGCAGCCGCCGAACAGCGGGCGTTGCGCGCACCCCGCCCGGTGCGCGAACTGCCTGAACCTCCCGACCGGTTCGCGAACTCCCCGAACCCCCCGGCCGGTTCGTGAACTCCCGTGCACTAAGGGGCCGTACGGGAACGGCACGCTCACGCCGGCGCTGAACCCCTGCGAGCGGACCTGGCAGAGGGGGGCTCTGCTGCCTCAGGACGGGGGACGCAGGGCTGCGAGGACCAGGTCCACGGCGTTCTCCGCCCAGCCCGGCCAACCGCCCCGGCCGGCCATGTAGTCGGCGTAGAAGGGACCCAGCAGCGCCGAGACGACGGTCTCCAGGTCGGCGTCCGCGACGATCTCCCCGCGCTCACGGGCCTGTTCCAGTACGTCGCGCAGCATCGCCCGGCGGGGCAGCACCGTACGCTCGCGCAGCAGTGCCAGCAGCTCGGGGGTGTGCGCCTCCTCGGCGAGGCAGGTGCCGATCATCGCCATGCCGCGTACCTGTTGCACCGTCGTCGCGAAGTCGTCCAGGATCGCGACGAGGTCCGAGCGGACGTCCCCGGTGAGGGGCTGGGCGCTGACCATCCGCGCCGCTTCCAGGGCCGCGGTGACCAGGTCCGCCTTGGTCTTCCAACGGAGGTGGATGGTGGACTTGCTGACGCACGCTGCCGAGGCGACCTGGTTCAGGCTCATCCGGGTGTAGCCGTGCGAGGCCAGCAGTTCCAGTGCCGCCCGCAGGATCGCCGTGTCCTTCTCCGCCGACCGCGGCCGTCCCGCGCTCCTGGCCCCACGGTCATCGCTCACGCGGGCAGGATAGGGCATAAGCGAACCGAGTGGCTCGGGACGGATAACCGCGCGGGTGGGAGGGTGCGCTTCCGGAGTGCGGGACGCGCGGCAGGACGCGCGGCGGAGCGCTCGGCCGGGCACTCGGCCGGGCACTCGGCCGGGCCTTGCCTGTCGCGACGTCGCGATGTCGCACAGTCGCCCGGTTTGACGTTCTGACATGATGAACGTATAGTGTCAGCATGTTGGACGACGAGCGAGTGGGAAAGATTCTCGATGCCGCCTACGTGTGCTTCACCAGGCACGGAGTGCGCCGCACCACCATGGACGATCTCGCACAGCAGGCAGGCATGTCCCGCCCTGCGGTCTACCAGTACGTCCGCAACAAGGAGGACGCCTTCCGGCGCCTCGTGCGGCGGATGCTGGACGAGGCGCTGACGGCCTCACGCCGGGCCGCCGCGGGAAAGCCGGACCTCACCGGGCAGCTCACCGCCGCGCTCGAGGCGAAGCTCGACCTGGTGATGACGGTGTGGCGGGACAGCCCCGCACACGCCGCCGAACTCCTCAGCATCGACGCCCGCGCGTCCGCGGACCTGATCACCGAGTACGACGAGGCGATGTACGACCTGCTCGCCGAGACCCTGGGGCAGGCCCACCCGGACATCGACTCCAGGGAGGTCGCCGAACTCCTGCTCGCGCTGACGCGCGGCCTGGAGGCCGACCTCTCCGCACCCGAAACACCGCTGCGCCGGCTGCGCCAGGGAGTGGCGCTCATCGTCGCCGGCCTCGACACCCTCAAGGATCCGTCATGACCAAGACCGTACTGATAACCGGCACGTCCTCCGGGATCGGCAGAACCACTGCCGAGCGCCTTGTCCGGCGCAAGGACCTCACCGTCTATGCCACGGCCCGGAGCACCGCGTCCCTGTCGGCTCTCGCCGATGCCGGAGCGCACACCCTCGCGCTGGACGTCACGGACGAGGCGTCCATGCAGGCCGCCGTCAAGGAGGTCGAGGACGCACACGGAGCCGTGGACGTGCTGGTCAACAACGCCGGCTACGGCGAGTACGGCACGATCGAGGAGACCGGACTGGACGGTGTGCGCCGCCAGTTCGAGACCAACGTCTTCGGACTCTCCCGCATGACCCAGCTCGTCCTGCCGGGCATGCGCGCAGCAGGCCGCGGCCGGATCGTCAACGTCGGTTCCATGGGCGGGCGTCTGGTCTTCCCCGTGGGCGGTTACTACCACGCCAGCAAGTACGCGGTGGAGGCCATCACCGACGCCCTGCGCTTCGAGGCGGCACCTTTCGGGGTCAAGGTCAGCCTGATCGAACCCGGTCTGATCCGCACCGCGTTCGGCGCCACCGCGGCCGAGACGATGGCCGCCTCGGCCACCCCGTCCGGCCCGTACGCCGCCCTCCGCACGGCCAACGAGAAGCAGATGGAGACCTCTTACAGCTCGAACCTGTTCTCGGCCACCCCCGAGACCGTCGCCAGGACGATCGAGCACGCAGCCACCGCGCGCCGTCCCCGCACCCGTTACGTCGTCACGCCTGCCGCGAAGCTCCTCGTCCACACACGCCGGCTGCTGGGCGCCGGCGTGTTCGACGCCTACCTCCGCATGCAGTTCAGGACGGGCACGTGAACACCGGGCACGGCTGGCCACGCGGTTACGAACCGGCCCGCAGCCCCGTCTTCTCGCACAACGAGATCCGTACGAGCCTGCCGCCCGAGCGGCTGTGGCCCGTCCTCATCGACGCCGCGAACTGGCCGCGCTGGTACTCCAATTCACGCAACGTCTCCATCGAGCCCGGATACGACCGGCTCGGCGACGGCAGGACGTTCCACTGGACCACCTTCGGCCTGCGCGTCACCAGCACCGTGCGGGAGTTCCTCCCGCCGGGCCGCCTGGCCTGGGACGGCAGAGCCCTCGGCTCGCGGGGATACCACCGCTGGGAGATCCGGCCCGCCGGCGACGGGGGCAGCGTCATCGTCACCGAGGAGGTCCAGCGGGGCCTGGCGGCCAGGCTCATCGCCCCGCTGATGCGCCGAGGGCTGCACCGCCAGCACCAGCGCTGGCTCGAAGGACTCGTACGGACCGCGGAGAGGGCCCCGGCATGACCGCCCTGATCTACGGCGTCACCGGTTACATGGGACGTCTCACCGCGGCGCGCGCCGCCGAAGCGGGCCTTCGTCCCGTGCTCGCCGGACGTGACCCCGACAGGACGGCCGCGATCGGGCGTGAACTCGGCCTGCCCACACGGGCGTTCGCGCTCGACGACCCGTCAGCCGTGAGGAGGGGACTCGCGGACGTCACGGTCGTCCTCAACGGCGCGGGCCCCTTCGGCCGGACCTCGCGGCCTCTGATCGAGGCCTGCATCGAGACCGGCACCCACTATCTGGACTTCGCCGGCGAGGTCCCCGAGTTCGAGATCGCCGCCGGCCTCGGCGAACGCGCCCGGCAGGCAGGGGTGATGCTCCTGCCCGGCGCCGGCTTCGGCGTCGTACCCACCGACAGTCTCGCCGTGCACCTGCACCGGCGCCTGTCCGGTGCCGACCGTCTCGAGATCGCGTTCCAGACCGTGGGCGGCCTCTCCCGCGGCACCGCCTCCACGCTGCTGCGCGATCTTCCGCGCACCGGTGTGCGCAGGCAGGGCGGTTCCTACGTCCGCCATCGCGCGGCGGCGGTCACGAAGAAGGCGGACTTCGGTGCCGGTCCCGTCACCGTGGCGTCCAACCCGTGGCGTGCCGACCTGCTCACCGCCGCGCACTCGACCGGCATCCCCACGATCGACACCTATACGGCGCTGCCCGCGCCGGTGCGGGTGCTGATGCGCCTCGCCGCGCGCCTGCCCCGGCTCTTCGGCTCGCGGGCCTGGTACCGGCTGCTCGACCCGCTGGTCCGCCGTCTTCCCGCGGGACCGGACGAAGAGGAACTCGCCAAGGGCAGCAGCCACATCTGGGGCCGGGCCACAGCTCCGGACGGACGCCGCGTGACGGCCACGATGCACGGGCCCGAGGCCTACGAGTTCACCGCGCGGACGGCCCGCCTGCTGCTCCAACGTGTCCTCGCCGGCGAATTCACTCCGGGCTTCCAGACACCGGCATCCGTCTACGGGCCGGACCTCGTCCTCGAGATCGACGGAGTCCGGCGCACGGACGTGATGTGAACCCGCGCAAGCCGGTGCGCCGCCTCATGGCGTTCCGGCACAGGGGCAGCCTGCCGGAGCCGACTCGCTCCCCGGCGGCGGTCTCCCGCTGCCGGGGCAGTAACTTCCCACTGCCGGGGTTCTCCCGCCCTACGCGCCGAGTTCGTTGATGTCGCGGGTCTCCAGTACCCGCTTGGGCGCGCCCGTCCTGGCGACGGTGACCATCGCACGCCCGACCCGGTCGCTGCTCGTCACACTGTTCGGCAGGAGCCTGCGCAGGACGGGATAGAGGGGGCGGGTCACCGCGTACACCGCTCTGTAGAGCTTCGTCCCGGACGTGACACCGCGCGGCTGGATGTAGCCGGGGCGGAACATGTACGCCGAGAACGGCAGGTCCAGCAGCGCGTTCTCCGTCGCACCCTTCACCCGTGCCCACATGCTCCGGCCGCTCTCGGTGCTGTCGGTGCCCTGCCCGGAGACGTAGACGAAGGTCATGCCCGGGTTGTGCTCAGCAAGGACGCGGGCCGCCGCCATGGTGATGTCGAAGGTGACGCGCCTGTAGGCCGCTTCGTCCATGCCGACGGCGGAGACGCCGAGGCAGAAGAGGCAGGCGTCATACCCGGAGAGTTCACCGGAGATGGCGGAGAAGTCGTGGAAGTCCCCGTGCACGAGTTCGCGGACCTTGCCGAAGTGCCGTCCGGTGGAGCGTCGTACGACCGCGAGGACGGAGTCGACGCCGGGGTCGAGCAGACATGCCTGCAACACCGCCTGCCCGACCATGCCGGTCGCTCCGAAGACGATCACCTTCACGCCGTGCCGCCTTCCTGGAGTCCCTCCGTACGCCCTGCACGGGGGCGTTCCGCTTCGCCGTCCGGGACGGCGGTGGCCTTCTCCAGCACATGCAGGACGGTGTCACGCAGCAGGCCGACCTTGTATCCGGTCTGCGGAAGCGGGGTGCATCTGCTCGTCGCCGTCGCCGCGGCGGCGAGCAGGTTCTCCGGCGTGGCCGCTGCTCCCGTCAGCGCCGCTTCGACCTCGGGCAGGCGCAGCGGGGTGTGGGCGACACCGCCGACGGCGACGGCGGCGCTGGTGACGGTGGTGCCGTCGAGAACGACCCGCGCGACGGCCTCGACCAGCGGCCACTCCGCTTCCGCCCGGCTGATGGCGCGGTGGTAGGCGGCCCGTTCGCCGGGCACCGGCGCGGGGAGGTCGACGGCGAGGAGCACGTCGGTGGGCGGGAGCAGGTGGTCGCGGGTCGGGTCCGTGCCGTCGCCGTAGAGGTCGCGCACCGGCATACGGCCCCGGTTGTGGACGTCCGCGTGCGCGTCGTAGGCGAGCAGCGCCATCGCGATCGAGGACGGGTGCGGCGCGATGCAGGGGCCCTGCTCGACGACTGCGGAGTACAGGTGAAGGCCGTCCCTGCTGGGGCAGGTGTCGCCGCCGGTCTGGAAGCACGTGAAGTGCGGATTGCGGTAGTACGCGCAGCGGTTGCGTTGCAGAAGGTTCCCGCCGAGGGTTCCGGCGGTGCGGATCTGCGGCGTGGCCAGCGCTCCGGCGGTGGCGGTCAGTGCGGGGTAGGCGGCGCGCAGCCGCGGATCGTCGGCCGTCTCCATGACGGTGGTCATTGCGCCGACGCGCGCGGAGCCGTCCGGACGCCAGGTGACGCCGCGCAGGGCAGGCACGCCCAGCAGGTCGACGAAGGGGCCGGCGGTGCGCCTGACGCGCCGACGTGCCATGACGTCGGTGCCGCCGGCGCGCAGTTCGCCGCCGCACTCGCCGATGGTGCGGACGATGTCGTCGAGGTCGGATGGCGGTTTCACTGGCCTGTCCCTTCGAGGAGCCGGTCGGGCCGTATCGGCAGGTCACGGGGGCGCCAGCCGGTCGCGGCGTGGACGGCGTTGCCCACGGAGGCGGCGACGCCGATGGTGGCGACCTCACCGAGTCCGACACCGTGGCCTGTGACGTGGTCCCAGCCGTCGTGGTGGAAGTGGATGTCTATCTCGGGGGTGTCGCCGATGCCGGGGATGCGGTAGTCCTCAAGGTTTTCGGTCAGCACGATCCCGGTCCCCGGGTCGGTGTGCCGCTGTTCGTACAGCGCGTAGCCGATGCCCTGGATGACCGCGCCCTCGCACTGGCTCCGGGCGAGCTGTTCGGCGTAGATGTGGCCCACGGCGATGCCTCCCCACACCCGGGTGGCGCGTGTCTTGCCGAGCAGGGTGTCGACCTCGACCTCCGTGACGTGCACGGCGCCGCTGAAGCCGCGGCCGAGGGCGAGGTCGTCGAGCGCGAACGGGGTGACGTAACCGCCCCGGTCCCGCGCCCGGTTGCCGACGACGCGCAGGCCGTCGGCCTCGTCGAGCAGCGGCAGCAAGGACGCGGCGTCGGAGCCGTCACCGGCGCCGGCGGTGTCGCGTGAGCTGAGGGCGGCGCGCAGCCGGCGGGCGGCGTCACGGGCCGCGGGTGCGACCGAGGTCGTGGTGCGGCTTCCGCCGGAGGCGGGGCCGTGGACGGTGCCGGTGCTCCCCACCTCGACGCGGACCCGCTCGGGCGGCAGGTTCAGTTCGGCGCGGACGACGCCGTCGATGACGGACCTGATGCCGGTGCCCATGTCCTGCGTCGTCGTACGGGCGCACACCACACCGCCGGAGACCGTGAGTTCGACGGAGGTGCCGGGGTCGAGGAAGTAGAGCCAGTTGGCGGCGGCGACCCCGACTCCCCTGCGGAACCGTCCGTGCTGCGAGCCCGGTGACGGGCGCTTCGCCCAGACGGGAAGTGCCGCCGCCCAGTCGTACAGGGCGTGCCGCTTGGGGTTGCCGTCCCACCGGCGCCGCAGGGCTATGGGGTCCTCACCGAGGCGGTGCGCCATCTCGTCGACGGCCTGCTCCAGCGCCCACGCCATCGGCGGGCCGCCGGGCCCGCGGAACGGCGTGCCCGGAGGGTGGTTGGTGACGACGTCGAAGTCGCGCAGCCGGCGCGGGGCGTTGCCGTAGATGAGCCGGGCCAGGGAGGCCACGGACGAGGCCACCGACACGCCGCCGTGGCCGTAGACGTCCATGGTCAATGCGGCGAGGTTGCCTTCACGGTCGGCGAGCATGCTCAGCTCGGTACGGGTGCCGGGCCGGTTGCCGGTCGCCGTCAGCTCCTCCGAGCGGTCCAGGACCACCCTGACCGGGGCGCCGTGGGAACGGGCGAGTTCGACGGCGGCGACGACCTCGGACGTGAGCGCGAGCTTCGCCCCGAAGCCGCCGCCGACGTGTTCGGCGACGGCGTGCACCTGTTCCGGGCGCAGGTTCCACCGCTTCGCCGCCTCCTTGGCAACGACGCCGACGGCCTGGCTGGAGACGTACAGGTGCAGGTCGCCGTCCTCGTCCCAGCGGGCGACGCAGGCGTGGGGTTCCAGTGGGGTGTGCGTCTGCACGGCGGTGGTGAACGTCCCCGAGACCAGCCGGGAATCGCCGCCCCGCCGGGCCTCGTCGACCCGGGTGGCGGCCGTGCGGCCGTGCCGGCTCATCGAGGTCGGCCCGCGCACGTTGCCGTGCCATCGCGCCGGCATGACGGGCCCCTCGGCGGACACCGGCGCGTCGCGCCTGCTCGCCTTCGACGGGTAGATGACCGGAGCGTCGGCCTGTGCCGTATCGAGCGCGGCGGGCCGTTCGTCGTACTCCACCTGTACGCGGGCGGCCGCGGACCTGGCAGCGGCGAGGGTCGGTGCGGCTACCGCGGCGACCGGCTGCCCGGCGTAGCGCACGGTGCGGTCGTCCGGCAGCAGGTCCACCACGGTCATGCCGGGGGCGCTCACCGAGCGGACCACGGCGTGGGCTGCTGTGGAGCGGACGATGACGCCCTCGAGCTGGCCGTCGAGGCGTACGTCGGTGGTGTAGCGGGCCCGGCCGGTGACCTTCTCCATCGCTTCCACCCGCGGGCCCCGGGAGCCGGGCAGTTCGAGGTCATGTGCCCCGGTGCACGCGGCCGCGACGGCGGCGTAGATGCCCTCGTAGGCGCCGCACCGGCAGAGGTGACCCGCCATCGCGTCGGCGATCTCGGCGCGGGAGGGGGCCGTGTCACCGTTGCGGGCCCGCCAGCGGTCGACGAACGCGGCGGCCTCCATGACGAAGCCGGGGGTGCAGTACCCGCACTGGAGTGCGTCGTGCGCAGCGAAGGCTCGCTGGACGGCATGGTCGCCGGCCAGACCCTCGACGGTGGTCACCGAGCGGCCGTCGACCGCGGCGCAGGGCAGCAGGCAGCTCGCCATGGGAGCCCCGTCCACCTGGACGGTGCAGGCGCCGCACACACCCGCGCCGCACACCAGCTTCGTCCCCGTCAGCCCGAGTGTGTCCCGGACCATGCCGACGACCGAGTCGTCTTCCGTCTCTCCGTCGACCGCGTGCCTGCGGCCGTTGACGGTCACTGTCACGTGGTCTTCCCTGCGCTCCTCCGACATTCTGTCACTCAAAGCTAAAAGTGTCAGACTGTCAAGGGACTTGGAATGAATCGCAGACCATTCGCACTGGGCCGGCCCCGGGGGGGGTGTCCGTGCGGGCACTCCCCCGGGGCCGGGGCGGGACAGACCTGCAGCAACCGGGTATCTCGCGCGTCCGGACCAGTCGGCCAACCGGCCACCGGGGCCGGGGACTTGCGACGGTCCGGGCGGTCAGGCGGCAGTGTGTCCGCCCTGGATGTGGAAGTTGAAGTCGGCGTGACCGACCGCGCCCCACAGGCGCAGCCAGATCGGGAGCAGCATCTCGGTGCCGCGGGCGGCGTCGATCGACCCCAGATCGAGGATGCTGCCGTGCGGCCAGCCGAAGGAGACCAGTAGTTCGCTGACCGCCTTCTTGGCATCGGCGTCGTCGCCGGCGACGAACACGGTGTGCTCCCCGGACACTCTCGCGGGGTCGACCATGACCTGGCAGTTCATGGTGTTGAGGGTCTTGACCACCTTCGCCTGCGGGAAGAGCCGCTGGATCTGTTCGCCGAGGCTGTCGGTGTTCACCGGGTTCAGCGAGGGCGGCATTCCCTGGGAGAAGTCCAGGGGGTTGGCGATGTCGACCAGTGTCTTTCCCGCCAGGTTCGCCGCGCCCGCGGCATCAAGGGCCTGCAGGCTGCCGGCGCCCGAGGTGGCGTTGACCACGCTCTCGGCCCAGGCGGCCGCGTCGGCGAAGGTCTTCAGGCGGACCTGTTCGTGGGCGGCCTTCCAGTGGGCGAACGGCGGGTTGCCGTAACCGTCGGGTTCGCTCCGGGCCAGGGTCGCCTCCGGGTCGCGGGTGCCGACGGCGACCTCGTGGCCGAGGGAGGCGAGCTTGCCGGCGATGACCTGCCCGACGACGCCGGTGCCGAGAACTGCGTAACGCATGGGGTGGCCCCTTCCAAGGGATGTGCGTGACCGTGTTGGCTAAAATCTAAACCGAGTGGTTCGGTATTGCAATCTCAACGGTGTCGCACCCACAGCAGGCATTGCGTCGTGCCCGCCGAACCGGCCGGCCCTACGGGCGCTGACGGACCGGGGCAGGGGTGAAAGCGGAACGATCACATCGGGGGGCCGGAAGCTTCCTGAACCGCGATGCCCAAGGCCGCGGCGGACGGCGAAGGGCAAAGCCACCCACGGCACGTCACGCTCACGCCGGCACTGAACACCTGCGCGCGGGTGCGCACTTGGGGTGCACGGGACTGGAGGCCACGGCGGAGCACACGGGGACGGGCGATGCCCTCGGAGCAGCGGGCGGCAAGGAAGGAAGACGAGCGGCGGCGGGCGGATGCCGGGCGCCGCTTCACCGGCTCGACGGTGCGCCGGCTGTACGGCGGGCCTTCGGGGGAAAGGCGATGCTCAGGCGTGCACCCGCCGCCGGTGCGCCCGGCGGCGGGTGCCGCTGCATCGCTGGTCGCGGAACAGGTACGTGTCAGCCTGGCAGGCCGGGGAAGGCCGGCTTCCCCGGGATGTAGTCGAAGTGCGGTGTGAGCGTGCCCAGAGGCGTGCCTCCGTCGGGAGCGTCGATGTCGCTGTGCGCCTCGATCAGGTCTTCGACCTCTTGTGTGAAGTAGAAGGGGATCTTCTCCAGTCGGAAACCGGTCGGGCTGGGGCGGGCGCCCTTCATCGCCTCGAAGTAGTCGGTGTCGGCGATCTGCGTCTCTTCGGAGAACGTCCGGCCGTTCACCTCCAGGCCCGCGGAGTACCCCGGCCGGGGCATGACACGAATCCACGTCGGCTTCAGGGTGACCGTCTGACCGGATTCGGCGTGGTGGAGCCTCAGACCGCCGGGGTAGTAGATGCGGCCCTTGGAATCGAGGCCGTCGCCGGCCGTCGATCCGATCGGCATGCTGAAGCCCTTGCCGTCGGGGTGCATTGTGAACGGGCTGATGGCCTCCAGGGCGATGCCCTCCTTCTGCAGCCACCGCTGGGCCTGCGGGGAGATCTCAACGTCCGCGCTCCCCCAGGGCGAGATGTACGCGCCGGGAATCGGCCCTTCGGCGGACGCGGTTGTCGCCGTGGCGGGCGTGACGGCGCCCGCTTGGGCGATCCCGAGCGGCAGCAGCAGCGCCGTCGCGGAGGCCAGCAGGGCAAGACGGCGACGGAGTCCGTGCTTGAACATGAACGGTGAACCCTTCCGAAATCGGGACAGGTCAGGCCGGTGCCGGGCGGCGGCGAGCCACGGCATGACGGGAACCGTGAAGCCGCCCGAACAGGCCCTCGTGGAACCGGCGTCGAGGCACCGCCGTGCAACCACCGCGGCTGCACAGCGGTCCACTCGCCGGCTGGCACAGTCCATGAGTAAGCCCCTCATGACCGCAAAGCCAGACTTGCCGGAGAAACCAGCTATTTCGGGTGTTGCTCCTGTCGTCCCGGCCTTCCTGAAGGGACCGCGGGCCCCGTCGAAACCGCAGCACAGAGGCACTCTTCGGGAGGCGACGCCCGATGACCCACCGCACGTCCGTTCTTGACGGGCCGTCAATGCGCCGCCTGCCGGGTCAGTCCTCCCGGCGCAGTAGGTACCTCACACGTGTGGTGTCGGCGGAGAACAGCTCGGCAAGATCCAGCTGCGCGACACGCTGTGGCTCCGGGATGCCGTCCTCAACACCTGGAGCACTCAATGCACTTGTTCCGCAGGCCCTGGGCCGCCGGCCCGAGCCGTCGCCGGATCGCTCTCCTCACAGGTGCGACCCTCGTGACCGGCGCCGCCCTGTCCGGTCCGCTCTTGTCCGTCAGCCAGGCCGGCGGTCACGTCGACGCCCCGTCGTCGCTGGCCGACGCACCGGCCGACATCACGGATGTCTACGCCTTCACCAGTCCCGACGACCACGACATGGTCACCTTGATCGCCAACGTCCGTCCGTTCCAGCTGCCGGGAAACGCGACCAGCTCGGTTGCCGACCACCCGTTCGCCACCGGGGCCCGGTACGAGATCGACACGGACGCCGACGGCGACGGCACTCCGGACACCACCTACCGCTGGACCTTCGCCGATGACGACCGCAGGCCGCTCAAGGCAGGCCCCAAGGTCGGGCCCGGGCAGGTCACTTCGCTCGACGACAGCTCCCTGAGAGTCCGCCAGACATACACGCTGGAGCGCGTCCGCAGCGGAGCGAAGCCCGAGACGCTCGTCGGCGACGGCGTCGCCGCCCCCACACACGCCGGCCGTGCACTCATGCCCGACTACGGCAGGCTGCGAGAGGAAGCCGTCCGGCAACTGCCCGGCGGCGGACGGACCTTGGCCGGTCAGTCGGCGGAGGCGTTCAAGGCGGATTCCCAAGTGTTCGGGCTCTACACCGTCGGCACGGCCGGACCGGTACGCGGCTGGCTGCCCGACGCGCAGCCCCTGTCGGCGCTGAACGTCAACAGCCTTGTCGTCCAGGTGCCCAAGAAGTCGATCGCGCTGCGCAACGATCCGCAGCGCAATCCGGTCGTCGGCGTGTGGGCCTCGGTCTCCCGTCCGGGCGCGGACCTCAGCAGGGGCCTGTCCTCGCAGGAGCCGGTGTTCCGTCAGGTCTCCCGGCACGGCAACCCGCACCTGGCGTTCGGCGTCTTCGGCTCGACCGTCGGGCTGGCCCGGCCCGGCGGCCCCGAGGACCGCTTCCAGCAGCGTGACCCCGAGGACGACCACCTGGAGAAGGACTTCCTCGCCGCGGTCAACGACCCGAAACCGCCGCACCGCATCGAACGGGCCCACGGGGTCGAGGCTCCGGCCGCACCGCGCAAGGACATCGAGGCACTGTTCCTGCGCGGCATCGGAGAGGACAACGGGGCGAAGTTCGGCTACGACCTCAACACGCACGCCATGAACGCCGACGCCGACCCGTCGAAGATCGTCCCGGCGGAGGAACTGCGGCTGAACCTCACCACCCCTGTGACGAGGAACCCGAATCCCGACGGCCTCATCGACGGCGACAAGCAGGGCTTCCCGAACGGGCGCCGGCTCAACGACACCATCGACGGGCCCCTGATCCGCATGCTCATGGGTGAGCCCGCAGGCCCGTCCGCCGAACACCTGTTGCCGACCCCGGACTTCAAGCTCCAGCCCGCGGACGCGCAGGACACCTTCCCCTACCTCAATCCGCCGCACGCGGCACTGTGAGGCTCATGTGAAGCGCCGGGGCGCGGCAGTCGGCGGAGCGTGCGCCGTCGCAGCATGCGTCGCGGGACTGCTGGCCATGGGGCCGGACGGTTCCAGCGACGACGTTCCGTCCCCTGCTCCGGGGCCGCGCACCGCGCACCGGGCCGGGGCCTACGATCCCCTCTCGGTGGCGCGCCGGGCGGTCGACAAGGCACCGGAAGACCCCGGCGCCTGGTCGGAGTTGGCGCACGCGGAGCTCGAAAGAGCCCGCACCACGCTGGACTCCGGACGGCTCGATGCGGCCGGGAAGGCCCTGCGCCGGTCGCTCACCCTGAAGCGCACGGCCAACTACCCGGCGGCCACGGGCATGGGGCAACTCGCCAACGCACGGCACGAGTTCACCACAGGGCGCAGATGGGGTCTGCGCAGCACGCGGATGGCACCCGACCGCGCCGAGGGTTACGGAGTGCTCGCCGACGCCGAGATCCAGCTCGGGCACTACCGCGCCGCCCGTACGGCCGTTCAGCGCATGCTCGACCTGAAGCCGGCCACCGCCGCATACAGCCGCGCCGCCTACGACCTGGAGACCCACGGCCGCAACCAGGACGCCGCCCTCGCCCTCCGACGAGCCGCCGAAAGCGCCCAGACACCCGACGAGACGGCCTTCGCCGAGTCCCGGCTCGGCGAACTGGCCTGGTCACAAGGCGAACTACCGCGTGCCGAACGGCACTTCGAGCGCGCAATCGCCACGGTGCCGGACCACCCCTACTCCACGGCCGGGCTCGCCCGGCTTCAGGCGGCACGCGGACACCGGGCGCAGGCTCTCAGGACGTACGACCGGCTCGTCGAACGGACGCCGCTGCCCCGATTCCTGCTGGAAGCCGCGGAACTGCGGCTGGCACGGCCCGGCTCACCGGACAGGGGCGCACTCGCCGGACTGAAAGCGCAGGCGCGGGTACTGCGCGCCACGGGCGGCCCCGTCGATCCCCACCTCGCCCTGTACGAGGCCGACCACGGCGACCCGGCGACCGCGGTCGCACTGCTGCGACGCGAGTGGAAACGCTCGCGGAGCGTCATCGTCGCCGACGCGCTCGGCTGGGCGCTGCACCGCACGGGACGCGACGCCGAGGCACTGACGTACGCCAGGGCCACGGCCCGCACGGGGTGGAAGAACGCGCTCTTCCACTACCACCGGGGAGTGATCGAACACCGGCTCGGGCAGGACGCCGCGGGCGACCGCCACCTTCGGCAGGCGCTCCGGCTCAACCCGCACTTCTCGCCCTACCACGCTCCCCGCGCCGCCCGGCTGCTCCACCGAGCCGGCGGCGCCACCGCCGAAGAGCACGGTGACCGCCGGTGATCCAGCATTCTGGTACCCCGCTCCGCGTCCTCATGACGACGATCTTCGCGATGCTGATCTGCCTCGGAGCTGCGCCCGGCGCGCACGCGCACCCGTTGGGCAACTTCAGCCTCAACCACCACGACGGACTGCGGCTGTCATCGGGGCACATCGAGGACACCGCCGTCGTCGACAGCGCGGAGATCCCCACCGCCCAGGACCGCGAGAAGACCGATACGGACGACGACGGAGACGTCTCCCGGGCCGAGGCCGCCACCCGCGCCCGGCAACGCTGCTCCCGGCTCGCCGGCGCCTCCCAGGTGACGGTCGACAGCCGTCGCCGCGAATGGCGTGTGCGCTCCAGCCGCCTCACATACGGCAAGGGCACAGCCGGTCTGCCGATCGCCCGGCTCACCTGCCGCCTCCGCGCCGAGGCCGATCTGTCACGGGCGGCCGTCATCACCTTCGTCTCGGGGGCGGACCGGCGCCGTACCGGCTGGAAAGAGATCACCGCCACGGCCGGAAACGGGGTGCGGCTGACCGCGTCGTCCGTCCCGGAACGGAGCGCGAGCGCGGGGCTGCGCCGCTATCCCGCGGGCGCCGCCGACGAGCCGCCGAACCAGACCACGGCAAGCCTGCGCACGCGCCCCGGCGACGGCCGGCCCTCCACCGGCACGGACGACGCCGCGCCCGGCACGGGCCCCGCAGTCGCGGCCGGCACCTCCCTCTTCCCCGCTCTGGAACGGGAGTTGACCGCGCTCACCACAAGCCGCGACCTCACTCTTCCGGTAGGGCTCCTCGGCGTCCTGCTCACCGTCCTCCTGGGCGCCGGTCACGCCGCCCTGCCCGGACACGCGAAACTCGCCGTCGCAGCTTGCCTCGCCCGCCGCACGGGCGGCGTCCGGGCCGCCTTGACCGTCGGCGCGACCGTGACCGCCACACACACCACAGGCGTGCTGGTCGTGGGCCTCGCCCTGACCCTCTCCGGAAGCCTGCTGGGAGATCGGCTGCTGGGCTGGCTGGGCACGATCAGCGGCCTGATCATCGCGACCATCGGCGCGTGGCTGGTCATCACGGCCGTACGCGCCCTCAACACCGCCCGCCCGCCGACCAGTTGGCACCACCGGCACCACCACCCGCACGATCACACCCATGCGCACGGCCACGGTCACGGTCACGGTCACGCGCATCCACGCCCCGGGAAGGAAGAGGCCCGCAAGGCCACGGGCCTGCCCTCCCTCCTCGGCGTCGGCCTCGCCGGCGGACTCGTACCAAGCCCCTCCGCCCTGGTCGTGCTGCTCGGCGCCGTCTCCCTCAGCCGCACCTTCTTCGGAGTGCTGCTCGTCCTCGGCTACGGGCTCGGCATGGCCGCCACCCTCACCGCAGCCGGACTGCTGCTCTCCGGCAGCGGCAACCGCCTCAGCACGCTCGCTGAGCGACGCCTCCCCGCATGGTCCCGCTACACCCGGTACGGCACCCTCCTCACCGCACTCGCCGTCCTGACCGTCGGCCTCGCCCTCACCCTTCGCAGCCTGTCACCGCTGTGACATGGAGCGCGGCAACGGGAACCCGCCCTTGAGCCCCTGACCGACTAGCTCGCCCGGCCGACCACTCACGTCGCCCGAGGCGAGCGACGAGGAGATCCGCGACGCACTGCAGCGGGTCTCCCGCGGTTTCGGCCAGGACTCTTGGCCGCTCGCCGCTGAGTAGCAACCCGGCTTGACGTGCCACCGATCGCTCCGCTCGGCAGAGCCCCGTGCCCATCGCGGACGGGCTCTGTCCGTTGAAATTCGTCTGTGCCCTGTTAACGAAGCAAAATGGAGATACGGACCCGACAGGTGCAGACGCCGGGCCCTGCGATAGCTCTCGAGAGGTGGAAGCGATGTCGCAGCAGGTTCTCGGCCGGGGTCACACGACGACCGCAGAGGCATTTTGGTACGTGTTCGGATGCCTGGCGTTCGGCGCGTCCTACCTCGCCAAAGTTCCCGCAAAGAAAGCGCTCAGCGAGTACGGCCTGGTCGAAAGGACGGACGCTGAGAAGTTCTGGTACGTGGTGATGAACATTGCCTTCGGCTCCGGCTACCTATCTAAGGTGATCACCAAGAAGGCTCTGTCCGAGGTGGTGCACAACGACGGTAGCGCCGCCCCCGACGATTGGCGGGCCTACAGTCCCGTCGAGCGCTCCGAGCCGGAGGTCCCGCAGAGTCACCGCCGCGAGAGGTCTGGCTCGCGGTGACTGGCGTCGCTGCTGTACTTCACTGCTGTACACCACGCAGAGGCCCCGTTCCGATCACGGAACGGGGCCTCTGACCTGCTACTTCTCCGGAGCCGCCTGTCGGATTCGAACCGACGACCTTCTGTTTACAAGCGCGTTGGTGGGAGTCGCGGGGGTCGCTCACCTGGCGTTTCTCGCTGCGTTCCACCCCATCAACTGCCCGACCTGCACCTTTATGCGCTCGACGTTGCGGAGGACCATTAGCACCTCGTTAGCAAGCCTCAAGATCACTTGGATCGTCGACCACTCGGCCGGGATGCCCCTCGACCTTCACCGAGAGCGACCGTTTCGACAGGTCTATGGACGTCGGTGTGGCACGCCCCAAAGGGAGCAGGCACTTCTTCTTCATGCCTCGTACCGGAGCCGAGCCTCGGCCACAGCCCGTCTCGCTCAGACCAAGGTCAGTCACTCTCGCGCGTGCGACAGATGCCCGCGAAGTCACAGCCAGCGCAGGACGAGCACCAGTTATCAAGGCGGGGCAGCCGGTTCGTTCGCAGGGAATCCGCGGCCTCCGTGACCCGCTTGCCGAGCGAGGTCATGACCTTGGGGTCCACCACCTCGCGGGTGTCACGTCCCGCCTTGTCGAGGTTGAGCACTTCGACGACATCCGCGTTCTCACCGGTCAACTCTTGGTAGCCAAGCACGTACAGATGCAGCTGGTCGCGGGTGAGATCCTCGGCCTGGGCGCGTTCGCTCGACTTGAAGTCGACGACTGACGTCTCATTGGTGTCCAGTCGTTTAATCAAGTCGACGCGGCCGGTCACGGTGACGCCCGGAACTGGGTGGATCTCTACAACCTGCTCGGAGTACCTCGTCTGGTGCAGGGTCGCACCATGGCGCTCCAGGTAACGCCGCACAGCTATCTCAGCAGCGGGGCGGAGTTGGTCGGCGGCCGCCTTGTTCGCAAAGGGAAGGTTCAGATGACGGTCCACGAGATCTGCCGCTTCCTCTGAAGCGGCGATGTCACCCTCGATGGCGCGCTTGTGGATCTCCGCCATGACGTCGTGCAGAGACTTGCCGAAGCCGAGTTCCTTCTGCAGGGGCGAGTCGAAGCCGTAGAGCAGACGGAGCTTGAAGGAGTACGGGCACTCGAAAAGGTACTTCAGGTCCGAGAAGGACATGACGACCTCGGGGATGCCGCGCATGGGCGCAGGCGTGAGTCGGCCGTCGGGGGACGGGGATATCTCGCGGGTCAGGAGGGTGTGGACCTGCGTGGCCTCGTTGAAGAAGCCCGAGCGCTTCTTGCCGGTGCGCTTCTTGCTGGGGGCGAAGGTGAGTGCCAAGAACTTCTGGGCACGAGTGACTGCGACGTAGAAGAGACGACGCTCGTCCGCTTCCGTGCCACGGTAGCGGGCTGCGCCTGGAACGAGGTTCTCCTCGACCACGTGAAAGACGCCGAGACCACCCCGGCCGGAGGCGGGAAAGGTGTTCTTGCGCAGGGCGGGCAGGAAGACGGCAGGCCACTGCATGCCCTTGGCCTGATGGACAGTGGCGATGACGACAGCGTTGGGCTGAGCGTAGCCGTTGTCCCCGTCGGACTCCTCGTAGTAATTGGGCGCCTGGTACTCGACCCACTTCGCGAACGCGTCGAACCGCTGCTGAGGTTCGCTGGTGAGGTGGATGCGCTCGAAGTCTCCGATCGCGGTGGAGAGCCGGCCGAGGTTGTAGTAGACGAGTTCGCCTCGCTCCTGCGGGACACGCTCCTCGCGCAGCCCCACGGCTTCTAGGAAATCAAGGAAGACGCCTTGGAGTGTGGTGGAATCCCAGGGCTTGGAGGCGTCCCACTGCATGGTCGTGGTGAGCACGGGAAGTCCGGCTCGGACGTCGGACTCCGCTAGCCCGACGCCGGCGTCGAGCCATGCGTCGATGACGTCCTGCTCATCAGCTTCTCCGGCAACGAACCGGAAGCAGGCGACGGCGGCCTGCACCTCCGGTGTTTCGAAGAGCTTAGTAAGGCCCTTGATGACGTACGGGATGTCGCGGCGGCGGAGCTCTTCGACGAGCGGGCCGGCGTCAGCCCTGACGGAGCGGAACAGGACGGCGAAGTCGGACCAGTCGAGTCCACGCGGATCGCCGCCTTCGCGGTCCTGGAACGCGACGCCGCGCAACCGCTCCATGCGATCGACGAGCCAGGCGGCTTCGGCATCCGTGTCGGGGAACTCGAGCGCCAGTAGGTCGCCGCGCTCGAATGTCTGGTGGCCTGCGGCCGTCATCGCCTTACTGAGGCGCTCGCCGAGGGGAATCTCCTCGACGATGCGGCGTGCGAGGTCGACGATGGCGGGGCTGGAGCGAAAGTTCTCATTCAGAGTGACACGTCGGACATCCTCGTAGCGGTTCTCAATCGTGAGGATGTTCTCGACGGCGCTGCCGCGCCACTGGTAGATCGTCTGGTCGTCGTCGCCGACCACGCAGAGGTTCGCCCCGTAGCGGGTGAGCCCACGGATCATCTGTTCCTGGATCGGGTTGGTGTCCTGGTATTCGTCGACGACGACGTACTTGACGGTTTCCTTGACGTGCCGCTGGAGGCTCAGCACGGACTCGTCACATTCCTCGTTGTCGTCGTTCAGCAGAACAGCGGCGTTGTGGAGAATGGCCGTGTAGTCGAAGTACGCGCGCTCGCTGAGGAGCCGCATGTACTTGTCGAGTCCATCCGCTACATCGGGGCGGAGTCTGTCCAGGTCCACATCGTCCTCCCGAAGGATCGACATGACCTGCTGGTACAGCTTGGAGTTGACCCAGCGCCGCAGGGGCTTCGAGGTGCCGTTGACGACTGCGTTTGTCGTGGTCAGTCCTGACCTGGTGCTGTACTTGTCGATGATCAGTCGGGTCTGCACGTCATTGAGGACGTTGTATTTGAATGCCTCCGGCACGTGGCTGTGCAGCAGGTCCAGTGCGTACCCGTGCATGGTGCCGATGTACATCTCAGCGAGGCCGTGCACCTCGCCGTGGAGTTCACGGATCCGCGCGTGCACACGCTCCTTCAGCTCGCCTGCGGCCTTCTCGGTGAAGGTGAAGGCGACGATGTGCCTGGGCTGAACGCCGGGCCGCCCGATCAGGCCGGCGATCCGCTGTGAGATCACCTCCGTCTTACCGGAACCTGCGCAGGCAACGATGAGAAGGTCATCGTCGTGGGTGCCGATAGCGGTGCGCTGGGCATCCGTGAACTGCATTGTTCCCCCCGGATTGGCTGAAGTTGGTGCCGTGACCTGATGCCTTCGTGCGGCGAGTGCCCGGCGGGGTGGGCGTGCTGAAGACGCCTCGCCACGCCTAACGCGACGTTAGACCTCGATGGCCTTGAGGACTTCGTCGCCGAGGTAGTTGACGACCTTGACTGCGATGCGGCCGGAGTCGGGCTTGGGGAAGGGCCGGGACTTTGTGGTGAACAGGGTGGCCAGAGCCTCGTCGTCGATCTGCCCCTTGAGCGCCTTGCCGAGCCGCTCGTACGGGTTGAGACCGGTGGACTTGCCGTTCTCGCCCGAGAAGTAGACGTGGCGCACGATGAAGGCCTCGGCGTCGTAGTCCGTGTCGATGGACCACATCATGATGTCGTCCGGGCCCTCGGCGCGTACGTCACCCGTCGTCGGGTTGTAGATGTCGAGCCCCTTGATCTCGGCGACGAGCCGGCCATCACTCGTTTCGGTCACCTCGATGTCGGGCTCGCCGAAGACCGTGAACAGGTTGCCGGTGCCGGTGTTGGCCAGCTCGTCGCCCATGGCGAGGTCAGGGTTCATGCGGACGTTGAGCACGGTCATCTTGCCGACGTTGCGCTCCTGGATGACTGAGAACTCGCCTCGCTCCTGGTTGATCTCGTTGGTCGCCTCGGTGGCATTCGCACCGAAGGCGAAGCCGAGAATGAGCAGGAGGTCGATCTCGCCAAATCTGAGGGCCTCGCGAGCAGCGTTCTTGATGAAGAGCGAGTCGACGGTTCCGTATTCGGGACCGAGCGCGATGCCCACGCGGGATGGCGTGCCCTCCTCGGCGGCCTTGCGGATGCCAACAGCGGTCAGTATCCGACCAGAGACAGGCTCGACCGATTCGAACTCCAGCCGCTCATTTCGGTAGCCGTTCTGCACTCCTGCCTTCTTGACGTGCTCAAGGATGGTCTCCTCGTAGGAGGCGCCGGACGGCATCATCTCGGCGGCCTTCTCGGAAGCGGGGACCTCCTGATCGAAGGAGATTGAGCGGTGCGGTGAGAGCGACTCGACCGTGAAGGGGCCTGCGACTCTAACCGCATTCTTATTCTCGTAGGGACGGTCGAAAAGAGTCTCGAACTCGGCATGCCTCTTGATTGCCTTGTCGATCTGATCGCGAGTCATCCCCGCTTCGATATCCGGGTTGTTCGCAATCGACTTCAGCGTGATGTGCGGGACACGCTCATAGACGAAGCCGTGGCGGACATCGTGTTTCGACGGTGAACGGTCGAGTGGCTGCTGACTGAGGCTGGCCTCTTTGGCTTTTCCTTCGGGAGAGTCTGCTAGGAAATATGCGGGGTACTTTGCACCCATGAGGCGGTGCCGTGCGACGGCGATGGCCACACGAGAGCTGTCAACTGTGATCCACCGACGGCCATACTGTTCGGCGACATAGGCGGAAGTACCCGAGCCGCAGGTGGGATCGAGCACTAGGTCACCGGGATCAGTGGACATCAGCATACACCGCTCGATTACCTTTGCGGTCGTTTGGACAACGTACACCTTGGCGTCACCAAACCCCGCAATCGTCGTGTCGTCCCAAAAATTACTGAACGTCGACACCGGGAAATCTTCATAGTAGCGAATATAGTAGAGGGTCTTCCCGGCCCCGGTCAGACGGTTGGCCCATTTGAGCTTTTGCATGCCTGCTTTATTAGTCTTCCATCCTCCCTTGCTGGGCCTAAAAACACCTTCAGGGATCTCCACAGGGAAGACCGTAGTCTGGCCAACGCGAGTCGTTTGGGAAGTAGTGGGGCCCTTCCGAAAGATCCGACCAACCACCTCTCCCGTGTCCCGCTCAGTTCGAGTCATCCTACGGCGAGTCCCATCAGGCTCCTCCACATAAACATATGCGTCGTCACCTACGGTCGTTTTACGCCGATAGATAGGTCGATACTTAGCTTGTTGCAAGTCTTTTGCATACCATAGAATGTAATTTGCGACAGACGGGAGCGTATTAGTTCCACCCGAAAAGCTTCCCGCCCCAGAAGTAGTCTTATAAGTAATCAATGAGGCAAAATTCTCTTCTCCGAATACCTCATCAAGTAGGCATCGAACCAGGTGAACGTTCTCGTCGCCGATCTGCACGAAAACAGATCCCGACGATGACAGCAGATCGCGGGCAACAAAGAGGCGATCGCGCAAGTAGGCGAGATACGAGTTGATTCCCATATCCCATGTATCGCGAAATGCTTTGATCTGCTCAACTTCTCGACTTGCATCCCCCAGGTTTCCATCTCGCACACGCGAGATATCAACTCGCGCCTGCCAATTGGACCCAAACTTAATCCCATAAGGCGGATCGATGTATACCATCTGAACTTTGCCTCGCAGATTCTCCCGTTCCGCGAGACTTGCCATCACCTGGAGTGAGTCGCCCAGGACCATTCGGTTGGTCCAATTCATCTGATGTTTGTACCAGTCAACTTTGTCCAGCTCATCCGGGATGCCATCTTCGAAGAAATCAGCACCGAAAAGTGAAAATTCCTCCTCTGCGTCCTCGCTTCCCCCGCTCTCCCGCCTCTTCGTCTCATCCATCAGCTGTTTGATGAGATACCGCGGCTCGATCTGCTCCTGGCGGAAGATCGGCGGGGCCGGAACCTCAAGGGCCTGGCGGTCCTGCTCGTCCTTGCCCTTCCAGACGAGCTGGGGGTCCTTGGCGAAGTCACGCTTGCCGCGCCATGTCATGGCAGCCTCGACTGCCTCTGTGACAAGGTCGATCGCGTCCGCCGTCGGGTTGTTCACTCGGGTGTCCTCATGCCTTGTGGCCTGCACGGCCTTGGTGCTGTTCGCGGTGCTTCTGCGGGGAGCGGCCATCGTATTTACTACCCTTTCTGGTCGTCGTTGCCGTGCTGCTGTCGCCGCTGCTCGATCTCCGCCTCGCGGGCCGCGCTGAACAGGTCGTTCCAGGGGTAATCGTCTGCGCCCCAGTCCATGTCGTCGCTTCTGAGCCTCTCCTCGCTCTTGAGGCCCTCCTCGTGTAGACCTGTCAGAATCCCGTCGCCGTAGAGGGCCTCGATCGCCGCGTTCAAACGCGACTTGAAACCGGTGGGGTCCTCCGACAACTCGATGTAGCCCCACCTGCCGTATGCACCGTGGTTGTTCACGGCCGCGCACCACATGCGCGCGGTCTCCGCCTTCATGGCCCGCTTGCCGGCCGATTTGCGGGAGCCCGATACCTCCACGATGAGGTGGCGCGCCTCGACGTCCTCCTCGTCGAGTGGCTTCAACCGGACGATGAAGTCAGGCAGGTACCGGTGCGTGCGCCCCGCGTACAGGTACGGGATCGCAAACTCCAGGTGGTCGTTCTTGACGTACGACTGCACGTTCTTGTTGCCGTCGAGCAGTCTCGCCAGGGTCTGCTCCCACGTGTTGCCGCCTATGCCGTCGAGGACCACATAATTCACCGGAGACTTGTCGGGGTCGGCCTCGTAGACCGCCTTGGTCGTGTAGAAGTCCACATCATCCGTGGAGCCCTCGGGCGCATAGCGCGCGAAGATGGGAAGCACCCTGGATGAGTTGTTGCCCTCCTGGCGGTTCAGCGCGGCGAAGAACTGCTGGGCAGCCCGCTGCCGTTCTTCGGAGACCCGGGAGATGATCGCCAGACTTCGCCGGTTGTCCGTACCGACACAGTGGGTGGTCCACTCCTTCGCGAGCTGCACCAGGTTTGGGAACATCCACGGTTTGCGTCCCCGCGTCGGATCCTCAAGCAGTTCAAGGGCCAGCCCGGCCAGCTGGAAGGCGACCTGCTGAACGCGTACACCCCTGGCGTCGACCAGGGTGTGCCTGGCACTCTCACCGATGAAGCCTTCCACATCGGCCCTTGTCGCGACGCCCTGGTTCACCTCGAACGGTTCCGCATGCGTGAAGTCCGCGTAGAACCGTGCCTCTTCGATCTCTACGCGGTACCCCTCCAGACGCGGGAAGGTGATGCGCAGCTCGTCCCGGTCCCTCATGGAGCGGACGTGCTTTGGCTCCGGTCTCGGCTTGGACTTCAGCTCTCTATTCGGGTCGGTCTGGATGAACTGGAACGGGATGCCGTACACGTCTGCGTATTCGGGCTCGAGCAGCCCCGCGTCATTCACGGCGTACGAGATACGGCGCAAACCGCGGCCCACGACCTGCTCGCACAATAGGTGACTGCCGAAGGCACGGACCCCCAGAATGTGAGTGACCGTGTTGGCGTCCCAGCCCTCCGTGAGCATGGACACGGAGACAACGCAGCGCACGTCCTGCCCGAGCTTGCCCTTCTTACCGACCGTGTTCAGGACCTCGCGCAGCAGGTCAGCGTCCGTCAGCGCCTCCACATCCCGGTCCGGGAACCGGTTGCGGTACTCCTCTTTGAACGCTTCCAGCTCCTCGGCCGCCGCGGCCTTGAACTGGGCGTCCAACTGCGGGTTGTCGGACTCCAGCTGCGCCGAGTCGACCAGGATGGTACGCGGCACCGGGTAACGGCGGCCTGTCTCGTCGTAGTTGGAGAAGTGCGGCAGCATGCCACGCTTCCCCTGGCCGCCCCCGCCAGGCGGTTCATGCCCGGCAATCTGGTCGTACACCCACTTCGACACCGTCGTGTTGTTGCAGACGACGATGAACACCGGCGGGGTGGAGCCGGTACCCCGGGTCTCTTCCTGCCATCGCGCGAAGGCTTGCGTGTAATTCCGGTACAGGCTGTGGGCAGCTCCGTCCAGGACACCGGGTAGCGACTTGTCCGCGAGCGTCTCCGTTTTTTGGGAGCGCTTGGGCATCTCGTCCCTGATGTGCTCCCACAGGTTCAGATAGGAGACGTCCTTGTGCTCCGCGTCGTCGTCCACCGGCACGCGCGGGATCTTGACCAAGCCGGACTCGATGGCGTCCAGGAGCCCGAAGTCGCTCACCACCCATGGGAAGAGCGTGCCCTCCGGGTAACCCGAACCGTTCAAGTAGAAGGGGGTCGCGGAGAGGTCGTAGACCGTCTTGATGCCGCTCTTGCGCATTACGTGGTTCAGGCCGTCGAACCACTGGCGCGCGTGCTTGTTCTCCTCTTCGGCCTGCTTCTTCTCCTCACCCTTCAGGTCCTCGACGGTAAGGGCCCCCTCCAGGGCAGCGCCGCGGGTCTGGTAGCAGTGATGCGCCTCATCGTTGAAGACGATGATCTCGCCCTTACTTCCGCCCAGATCACGCAGCACCCGGTTGACCATCATGTCGGGCGTCTCGACGAAGGGGTCGTCCTTCGACTTGGCCAGCAGCAGCTTTTTGGTCTTGGAAGCGAGCCCCTGACCTTCCCGCGTCGTCCTGAGCATGAACGCGTGGTAGTTGGTGATCGCCACCTGCGCCTGGCCAAGCGCACCCCACAGGTCCGCAGGGACAACGTCCCGCTCCTTGTAGTAGTTGTTCGGGTCGGAGGGCATCAGCACGCGCAGCCGATCCCGGATGGTGATGCCGGGAGCGACCAGGAGGAAGCGCTTGGCGAACCGAGGATCCTGCGGGCTGGCGACCTTGTTGAGGGAGTTCCAGGCGATCAGCATCGCCATCACGACGGTCTTCCCCGAACCCGTCGCCATCTTCAAAGCCACCCGGGGCAGTCCTGCGTTGTGCTCCTGGTTGGCCTCTTCCAGGTGGCCCCTTATCCAGGCTCTGCCAAGCTTCGTGCCCACCTCCGTCAGGTAGACGGCGGTCTCCACCGCTTCCACCTGAGCGAAGAAGAGCTTCCGCTCCCGGGTCGAGTCGGTCCAGTACTCCAGGAGACGGCGGGTCGTTGGCGTGATGTTGGGGTATCCCGCCTTGCGCCAGCGGGCGACCTCGCTTCGGATGTTGCCGATGACGTCCTGGCCCTTACGCTCCTCCAGGATGCCGTCGAAGGACAGCTCGTGCTGGACGCCGGCGGACGTCTTACGTCCCTTCCTGGCGCGCGGGACGGGCATCCAGGTTTCGCTCGGGCGACGGCCGGGAGCCTTGTCCCCGGTTGGCTGCCCCCGCTCATCCAGTTCCCAGTGCTCGGCTGGCTCTTTGTAGGGCGAGTTGATGATCGGGTTCTCGATCACTGCTGCCATGCCTTAGCTATCTCCCTCACGCTGCGTACGCGCCAACCGTACGGCCTGTCACTGGCAATGACCCCACTCGTCCGTGATCACCGAACTGCCCCCCGTGCTTCCGCAGCTCTAGTTGCCCTATGGCTACATGATGCACCCGCCATCCGTCCGGGAGTTCGGTGATACGCCCAGGACAAGGGCTGCTCCGCGGATGTTGCGTGAAGCACCACGACCGGAGCAATGACGGGACAGCGGCACGCTCAAAGTGGCCGTTTTTGCATAGAAGACGGGCCGCCCCCTGCCGGGCCACGGCGGGCACCGAAGTGTGGCGGTGTCGCGTCTCCTTGTGCGAAACAGACATCGGTTGAGGCGGACAGCACGGACACGGCCAGAGAGCGCAGGCCCGGCAGCGAGCCGTGCCGCACGAACCGAGCTTTCTTGATGAAGCAGAGGACTTCGCCCGCACCAGCCTCAGAAGGTGGCGGTAGGCAACTGCCCGTGCTCGAGGTAGGCGACATCACCGCGCGTGCGGGCAGTGACGGCCTCAGTGATGCGGCGGGTCAGGCGGGGGATGGCCAGGGAGGCGAGTTCGTCGACCGAGCGAAACTCGAAGGCCTTGAGCTCGTCGGCCCGGAGTTGGATGGAGTGGAGGAAAGCGTCTGTCAGCAGGCCGCCGTCGAAGAGATAGAGGACCTTGTCGCCCTCGCGTTTAGCCGGGGCCCAGTCGACGGCGAGCAGGCGGCCGATCGGTGGTGTGATGCCCAGCTCCTCGCGGACCTCGCGGATGCATGCCTGGCGGGGGGATTCGCCGTGCTCGACGTAGCCGCCAGGGATGTCCCAGTAGTCCTTGTACGCGGGCTCGACCATGAGGACTCGGTCGTGCTCGTCGAAGAAGAGCGCGCCCGCTGCCATGCGCGGGCGCGCCATTTTGGCTTCGTGCTCGTTCTGGGCTCGGTGCTCGCTCACACCACCGACCCTAACCGGCTCACACGACGCGGAGCCGGTGCGCCAGGTCTGCGACCGAGCGGGAGGGCTGGCCCTTGGTGCCGCGGACCCAGCCGACGACAAGTTCGCGGCTCAAGTAGTGGTGGCGAACCTGTTCGGGGGCGTCCTGCTCGGCTTCGAGGATCTTGTCGAGCGCTTCGTCCGTACGGTTCCAGGCGTTGAGGGCTCGGGCGACCTCGAGGTGGTGCCGCACGCGACGCTCCACTGGCAGCGCCGT
The DNA here is from genome assembly GCF_900090145.1 of Streptomyces sp. WMMB 322. Lineage (GTDB taxonomy): Bacteria > Actinomycetota > Actinomycetes > Streptomycetales > Streptomycetaceae > Streptomyces. Next base: position 140,628 of record NZ_FMHI01000001.1, on the reverse strand, counting down.
CACGTCGAGGTCCTGGCCGAGCTCGACCGCGACCTGCATGTCCCCGAACTCCCCCGCTGTGGCCACGCGATGGATGCCGACGTTCGTCGGGCCGAAGGCCGTCCACATGTGGTTCGCGTCGGCGCCGAGCCGACGGGCGGCATTCTCCGCCTCCCCCAGGTACGTCTGCGTGGTCGATCGGTCCTCGGCGCGGGCCGCGGCCATCGAGCCGGCGAGGAAGAGCGTCCCGTACACGGACAAGTAGCCGGGTGAGGCGTCGGTGAGTTCTGGTTCGAGCACGGTTGAGGCGTCGTCGACGAGCTGGACCGCGTTCTTGAAGCGGCCGGTGGTGAGCAGGCAGTGCACCACCGAGCGGAAGAGGGAGCCGGTGACCGAGCGGTTTCCGCTCTGCTGGGCCGCGGCAAGGCCGCGGTCGGCGGCCATCCACGCCAGCTCGGTCTCCCCCACCTTGCCCAGTACCTGGGCCGCGCCCTGGTACGTCATAGCCAGGTGTGCGTTGGCTTCCTCGCCCTCGCGGCCGCTGTACGAGCGGGCGGCGAGCAGTGCGTCCGCCAGGAGCAGCGGGAGCCGGCGAGTGGCGTAGCCGTAGCGGGACGCCTGGTACGCGTCAAGGACGTCGGCGACGTTCGCCCGAAGCTCCGGAAGCGCGGGCGGCTCGCCCTCTGTCGGGATGCCGAGCAGCGGCGTCAACTGCCGGTAGTCCATGAGGGCTTCGCGTAGCGCGGGGACGGTGCGCCGGCCACTGTCGGCCGTCCAGTCCATGAGCGTCGGCTCGGCGAGCAGGTCCCCCAGCGACACGTCGAGCGCGTCGGCAAGGGACTTGATGACCGAGAGCCGGTCGAGGTCGATGCGGTTGTTCTCCGCCTTGCTCAGCCAGTCCGTCGTACGCCCGATGAGGCCCGCCAGTGCTTCCTGGGGGATTCCGCGTCGCCGGCGGTACCAAGCGACGCGCTCACCGATGGTCAGGTTCTCCGTCATTCCTCGCATGGACAGAGCTTCACCCCGCGGGCCGGTCGGACCCCGGAAGGTTTTTCCGGGGTACTTCGGTGCGTCCTCCCTACCGTCATTGCCACTGGATCAACTGATCGAACCGCAGCGGGGCTTGGAGCTCGGACATGGCACTGACGGAAAGCGAGCGCGCTGAATTGACGGTAGTCCTACGGGAGATGGCTGAGGAAGCCCACGATCTGTCGGACCGGGTGAACCAGCTGTTCAGCCGCGTTACTGAGGACCGACCGCATCTTCGAGCTGCCCGAGCCGACGAGCGAGGCTCTGCATCTCGCCCCTCAACGCGCGGATCTCGCCCATGATCGCCTCGTACTCCGGAGTGTGGGCAGATGGCGAGTCGCTCGGCTTCGCCAGCACGTACACGGCCTTTCCGGGCTGGCCGCGTAGCAGGCCCTCGCCTTTGAGCTCGGCGACTGCGCGCCGTACGACCGTGACCGAGACGCCGTACTCCTCCATGAGGTCCGCGGTAGACGGGATGGACTCCCCCAGCGGGAGGACGTCGTTCGCGATCTGGCGCCGCAGGTCGTTCATGACCCGTTGGTACTCAGGCAGCCCCGTCTGCTCGCCCACTCCGGATCCTCCTATGTGCACCTGGTCGTCGCCGTACCTAGTTGAGCACATCGCAGATGACCGGGGAACGAGCAGGTTCTCGCCGAGAAAGGCAACGCGATCGCTTGACAACTATGTGCACATAGCTCAACCATGTACACACGGCAAAGCAAGGTGGTGCGTGCGAAAGCAGCGCCCCTTGCGACCTACTCAGGAGGTTCAACTTGTCCGAGCCGACGACCGACCAGCGGCCACTGAAAGTGAAGGACGTCGCCGCACTTCTCGACGTTCACGTGGCCACTGTCTACCGCGAGATCGAGGCCGGTCGGCTGCATGCCATCCGTGTGGGTGCCGGCCGCGGCACTCTGCGGATCCCGCGGCCCGCGTACGACGCGTACGTGAGCTCGGCGGGCACGGCGCCGGCGGCCGAGGCCGCCTGACGGAGAACAGCAAGAGGCCCCGGCGAGAACGGCCGAACGGGAGCTGCCACTCCTGGTCGACCTCACCGAGGCCCGACATCGCGAGTGAACTGAGGAGTTCAACGATGCTCAACGAGCGTACCGCCGATGTGGCGGTCGATGCCCGGCCGGAACGGCTGAGCACGTCCAGCACAGTCGCGAGTCTGCGGCTGATTGCGGACTTCCTGGAGGGCTTTCCTGGCCTTCCTGATCTGTACGTGGTGGTCCATACCGACGGCTCGATCGGCGTACAGGTCTCCGAGTTCGACGGTGAGCCGGGGGAGCGGTGCAAGGCGGTCGCGCGAATCGCACAGGAGGCCGGCGGTATCGCCCTGGTGAAGCCCCTCAACGACCGCACGTGGTCGTTCGAGACCCAGGTGTTGGTCAGCGGCCGGCAGGTGCAGGTCTACGCCCCGGTCGAGGGCCCCGCGACAGGCCGCGGTGGTGATGCGGCGTGATGTCGACGCGTCCGTTCTACGACCAGCGTCCTGCCTGCGCGACGGCTCGCTGCCCGCGCTGCCAGAGTGCGACGTCCGTCTCGCGTTGCCGTACGGCTGCACGTGAGGTGTGCGGGAGCTGCGGCCACATGTGGACGCCCGGCCCGCAGCTTGAGCGTGAGGGGGCGCGCTGAGATGACTGTTCGTCCCGTGACTATCCGCGTGGTGGGCTCCTCCCGCCCGCACCTTCGCCAGGCCAAGCGGCCGTACGTGCACCCCAACCGGCGCGGCCCCGGTGGCCCGCCGGTGCCCGGTGCCGACCCGGACGTAGAGGCCGGTGCCGCGTGCGTCGAGGTGGAGACCGAGCTGTTCTTCACCGACCGGCCCGCCGACATCGAACTGGCCAAGAGCATCTGCGAGTCCTGCCCCGTGCGGACGGCGTGCCTGGAGCGTGCGCTGGAAAACAACGAGCAGTTCGGCGTCTTCGGCGGTCTGACCGCCAACCAGCGCCGGGCCCTGCGGCGCAAGCGGGCACGGCAGGTCGGCGGTGAGGCCGCATGACTGAGCACACGAACTCGCAGACCAGCCAGGCGTACGTGCTCACGGACGCTTCCGGGCGGCAGTTCGCCTCGCTGGCGCCGGCGGCCCAGTCGCCAGCCGAGCATGCGGTCACCGTCGGCCCGCACGGGAATGCGGCGCCGAGCTGCTGCTTGCCTCACGGCCACGATCAACAGGTCCCTAGCCGACGGCAGTTCAAGCCTTCGGCTGTGGGTGTCGGCACCGTCGGCGCGCTGGTGGTGGGTGTCGTCCTGGTCTCGCTGCTGCTGTCGGTCGCCGTGGTCGCCGTCGCTGTCGGCATCTCGGCTGTCGCGATCACGTGCTGCGTGCTGGTGATGCGCAGCCTCACCAGCTACCGCTGACCCGCTCTCTGCTCTCTCGCTCGTCCTGACGCCGCCGGGCCGCAGGCCCGTCGCCTTGGCCGCGTGCGGCCCGGCGGCGCCCTACTTGTGGAGGTTCCTCCTCACATGTCGACCCCGACACGTTCCGAACTGGCCCGCAGCAACACGTACCTGCGCCGGCAGCTGGCCGCGCTGCGCCACGACCACACCGAGCTGCTGGGCGCGTCCCGCGCCGCGGTCGTCGCGCACTACGACGGCCACGCGCTGCCGCTGTCCGTCCTTATCGACACCCTCGACCAGCTCGGTCAGCTACCCGAGTACGAGCCGCAACTGGCCGAGGAGTTGCTCCTCGGGGATCTGCCGCTGGCTGGGAGGCGGATCGCATGAGTGCCAAGACCCGCTGCCCGGACTGCGGTTGGCGCTGTACGTACCGCAACCAGAAGGCCGCCCGCCGCGCTGCCCGCGCCCACAGCTGCCAGCTCGCGCGTACGGGGAGGGCTGCATGAGCACTCTGATAGCCGCGACCACCGCCGCCGTGCCGCTGGCCTGTTGGGGCTTCCACACGGTGTGGATGCGTCGCCAGCTCGACCGTGCACGCCGCGACCCGCTCACGGGTCTCCCCGGACGTGTTGCCTTCGAGCGGCATGCCGCGCGGATGCTGCGTGGCGGCCCGTGTGCCGTAGTCCTCATCGACCTGGACGGCTTCAAGGCCGTCAACGACACCTACGGCCACGCCGCCGGCGATGAGGCGATCCGTGCCAGCGGCGCCCGGCTGACCGAGTGGCTGGATGGCCGGCTGGCCGACGGCGCCGCTGCTCGCCTGGGTGGTGACGAGTTCGCGCTCGCCGTGCGAACTGGCGATCCGGAGGCGTTTCACCGGTCGCTGGCCACGCTGCACCAAGGGCTGTGCGTCCCCGTCGACTACGGCCGCGACCGCTTTCAGCTGGGCGCCTCGATCGGAGCCTGCTGGAACGGCGAACTGCCGCGCCCCGATCTGGCGCTGGCTCTGCGGCGTGCTGACGAGGCGATGTACGTCGTCAAGCGCGGCGGTGGCGGTTGGCTGACCGCCGACGGGCCCGCCAGCACCCAGAGCACGGTCAACGGGCGTCGCGCCGGCCGACTCGGCGCCTCCCGCGCTCACGAGGGGAGGGCCGCATGATGACCACGCACGTCAACTCCCCGTGGGCGCAAAGCCGGATGGTGGCCTTCGACACCGAGACCACCGGCGTGGACGCGGAGAACGACCGCGTCGTGACCGCGGCCGTGGTCGCCGTCGGCGGTGGTCAGGCCTCCGACAGCCGTACGTGGATTGCTGATCCGGGCGTCGAGATTCCCGAGCAGGCCACTGCAGTTCACGGAGTCACGACCGACCAGGCGCGTGTCGAGGGTTCCGATGCGGCCGAGGTCGTCGAGGACATCACCGCGGTTCTGGCTGAGCAGTTGGGCGCCGGCTTTCCGGTGGTGGTCTTCAACGCCCCCTACGACCTGACCCTGCTCGACCGCGAGGCGCGTCGGCACGGCGTGCTCCCCCTCGTCGAGCGCCTGGCGGGGCTGGACGTGGCGCCGGTCATCGACCCGCTGGTGCTCGACCGGCAGATCGACCGCTACCGGCGCGGCTCCCGGAAGTTGTCGGCACTCGCCGCGCACTACCGCGTACGCCACGAGTCGGCGCACACCGCCGAGGCCGACGCCCTGGCCGCGGCCCGTATCGCCTGGCGGATCGGCACCGGCCACGCCCGGATCGGCGGCGCCGATCTCCTCAAGCTGCACGATGCCCAGGTCAGTTGGGCCGCGCAGCAGGCAGCGGGCCTGGAGGAGTACCTGCGCCGTACCGATCCCGAGGCGTACGTCGAGCCCGCCTGGCCCTACCTGCCCCACTCCCTCGTCGGCGCGCGCAGGGAGGGGTGAGTGGCCATGCGATTCCCCGCCCTGCTCGGGCTTCCCGTCGAGGCCGGTGTGCTGGACGGCTACACGGTCGCGCTGACCGTCGAGCGCTTCTTCGGCCGGCCCTCGCTGTGGTGGCACGCCTGGGCGCCCGACGGCTCCTACGCGGGCCAGACCAACAACGGCCGCTGGCTGGTGCTGCTCATCGCCCAGCACCGCCAGACCACCTCCTGACCCCCGAACGCTGCTGATCCTCCCTGGAGTTGACCGTGTCGCACCCTGTGCTCATCCCCGTCAACGGCACCGAGCCGCCCGCCCGCGGCGGCCTGGTCGCCGCGGACGGCCGTCCCCTCACACCCGTCCCTCCCGAGCCCACGCCTCGGAGCGAATCCCCCGCCGAAGAGCCGACTGCCGACGAGTCGCCGGCATCCGACGAGGACAGCCAGGACGACCGGCCGCGGCAGACCGCGGGCCCGTCGAAGGTGCGCTGGCTGCTGATCACCGTCGTGGTGCTCGGAGCGCTGGTGATCGCCGCGATCGGCTTCACCGGCTCCTACAGCGCCGTACGAGACCTGGCCGCACGGAAGGGCTTCGGTGCCTTCGCGCCGTACTTCCCGATCGGCATCGACGCCGGGATCGTCGTCCTGCTCGCGCTGGATCTGCTGCTGACGTGGCTGCGCATCGCCTTCCCGCTGCTGCGTCAGACGGCGTGGCTGCTGACGGCCGCGACGGTCGCGTTCAACGCGGCGGCGGCGTGGCCGGATGCGCTCGGCGTCGGGATGCACGCCGTCATCCCGGTGCTGTTCATCGTCGCCGTGGAGGCAGCCCGGCACGCGGTGGGACGCGTCGCCGACATCACTGCCGACAAGCACATGGAGGGCGTACGGCTGGCCCGCTGGCTGCTGGCTTTCCCCTCCACGTTCGGGCTGTGGCGGCGCATGAAGCTGTGGGAGCTGCGCAGCTACGAGACCGCAGTGGCCATCGAGCAGGACTGGGCCGTCTACCGCGAGCAGCTGCGCGCCCGCTACGGCCGCAACTGGCGCCGTACCGCGCCTGAGCAGATGCGGCTGCCGCTGCGGCTGGCCCGCTACGGCGTCCCGCTCGCTGAAGCCATCGACCGCACCCGCCCGGCACCGGACGCACCCGAGCCCGGACGCATCCCGTCCGCACCGGATGCACCCGCCTCGCGTCCGGACGCGCCTCATTCGGCTGCGTCCCGCCAGGGGACCGGACGCACCCACCGGGCCACCGGTCGGACGCAGAAGGCGGCGACCAAGCCGGGGGCCGAGAAGCCGAACACCGACGACGTGCGCCGCGCGGAACTGCGGAGCCTGGCCGCCGTCGGCAAGGCCCCCGCCTCGATCCGCCAGGCCGCCGAACTCCTCGGCTGCCGCCAGTCCAAGGCCAAGGCACTCATGGCCGCCGAAGGCCTGCTCGACCCCACCACCCACGGCACCCCCAGCAACGACCGCACCACCAACCAGAAATGAGGTACCGCACCGTGTCCGACGAGATCATCCGCTACAGCCGCTGGCACACCCCGCGCGTATTCGTCGCCAACGCACTCGACGTCCTCGCCGACTGGCGGACATCGTCTGCGCACTGCCCGGTCTCTACGCGGGCGTCCTCGCCGCGTCCGCAGCGATCGGTGACTCACCCACCCACGCGCCGTCGGATGCACCCGGCCTGGCGCTGGCGGCGCTCGCCTGCTTCGGCGCCGGACGCATCGTCCGCTTCGTGCTGACAGCACCGGCTAAGCAGCTGCATCCCGACTACGGCCACCTGCCCGGCTGGGCCGTCCCCGCCCGCATCCGTACACGGGTGCACCAGCACCTCGACGAGCACGGCGAGTCCCGTACGGGCGAGATCGCCGACGAGCTCGACCTGCCCCGCAGCACCGTCAGCTCGGCTCTGCGGTACCTCACCGCCGACGGGATGGCCGTGAAGAGCCGCTGGGGCGTGTGGACTTCCACCCCTCGCACCCAGCACCGCGGGCCGCAGGTCCCGCTCAGCGGTGGTGAGGCGCGATGAGCCGCCGGCAGAAGGCCCGCCGCCAGCGCGAAGCCGCGCACTTCGCGGCGAAGCGTGCCGCGGCGCCAACCTCCGCTGCTCTGGCCGCCGTTGCCTTCGACGAGCTGCGGGCCCGGCTCGCCGACCTCCCCGCGCAGGAGCGCGAGTGGGCCTGGCAGCAGGTCGCCGACGACCTCGACGCCTGGACGCGCCACTTCGACCGTACTCACGCAGCGTGAGCGGGCGCGTGAAATTCACGGGGACATTCACACGCCCGCCCACGCCAACGCGGAGGCGCGCGCAGGCGCGCGCGAACCCACGGTCACCAATAGTCACAAAAGTTGATCTTGAAGGGAGTTGATTTCATGTCGTTCCTCGACGCCTCGATCTCCGTAACCGTCGGCGTGCTGTGCCTCATCGCCGCAGTGCTGCTTCGGACGGTTGGCCGCCGGACGGCCCCGCGGCTGACGGTCCTGCTCGTCCTCGCCGGCGTGGTGGGGATCGTCGGCACGCCCGTCGGCGACTGGCTGCGTACCGCGGTCGGCTGGGCGGACACGGCGGTGAACACGGTCATCGGCCGCTACACCGGCGCCGCGGCCGTCGGGCTCATCGGCCTGGTGGCGTTCCTCGTCATCGCCTTCGACCTCGTCAACAGGGCCATCACCAACCGCACGCTCGCCTGCGCCGCCGTGCTGCCGGTCGCCGGGGTGGCGATCCCCGGAACCGCTGGCGCCGTGGTCATGGGCGTCGTCGGCGCGATCGCCGGTGCCTTCGGCGCCATCGGCGGCTTCCTCTTCTGACCCGCTCCACCCATCAACCCAACTCCCTTTGGAGGTGAGGCCCTATGGGTCTCGTCATCATCATCCTGGCGCTGTGCTGGGCCGTCGGCGACGGCGTCAGCAACGCCACCAGCAGCGTGCGCGAGAACTACCGCACCGGACGCGACCGCCGGCACGCCAAGGCGGACAGGCGCCGCAAGCTCGCCGCCCGCGGAGGCGGCCCAGCACCGCGCAGCGCGAGCACCGGCGTCAAGGTCGCCTCCGGCGCCGTCACGATCGGCCTGGGCAGCTTCCTCGTCGCCCGCGGCTTCATCGACGGCTTCCGCGCCGGGTGGCCCAAGGGCAAGGAACGCGCCCGGCGTTGGGCCGACACCCGTAAGAAGGGCTCGGCCGCCAAGGACGGCGACGGCACGCCGCCGGACGACCCCGGCTCTGCGCCTGCCGCGAAGTCGAGCTCCAAGGGCGAAGGCGCCAAGAAGGCGACCGTCCACGTGATCACCAGCGCTCCCTCGGCCAGCGCGCCCAATACCCCCGCCGTCGCACCGAGCGGCGGGCCTGTCCCCAACCCCTCATCCACTTCAGGAGGTTCTGCACCCGTGTCCATCAACACCGTCACCGGCGGCGAGGTCCACAGCTACGAGCAGCTGCTCGCCGAACTCAACTCCATCGCCGTCGAGGCACACGCCGAGCTGGAGGACGCCCAGGCCGACGCCGAGCGCGCACGCCAGGACGCCGAGCGCATCGACACCATGGTCGGTTCCCTGACCGATCTCGAACTCGACCGCGAAACCCTCGGCAAGGTCAGCGCCTTGACCGAGTCCGCGAGCGCACGGCTGGAGGTGGCCAACGCCCGCGCTGTCGCCGCGGAGACGCGCGCCAGCGGCGCGATGGAGACCGCGCAGCACGTCCAGCAGACCCACCAGGCCCTCGCCGAGGCCTACGCCTCGGCACCCGAGGGCGGCGCGAAGAAGGAGTTCTACACCGCCTGACCCAGCCGACGGGTCCGGCCCGGTAGCCAGCCGGGCCGGCCCTCCGGCCCCACCTCGCGCCCCATCTCCCCTCTTCCGCAGGCCTGTTCAAGGAGCCCCGCGTCATGCTGCGTCGCCGCCCTCGCATCGTCATCCGCCGCTCGAAGCTGGAGACCGCCGTTCTCACCGCCCGCGCGCTCTTCCGCACCGGCCGCGGCATCGTGCGCTTCTCCTGGCGGCACCGCCGACCTCTCGCGCCCGTCCACGCCGCCATCACGCTCGGCACGCTCGGAGCGGCCTGCGGCGCCGCAGCCGACGGATGGAAGACCGCTCTGCTCCTCGACGCCTCGCTCGCCGCCGGCACCGCATGGTGGCTACGCCGCCGCAGGCTCAAAGACCGGCCGCTGCGGCCCCGCGAGCACGCCTACGCACTGACCTCGGCCGGTACGGCCGGTGTCCTGCTGCTGGCCATGGCCGCCCACGGCGGCATCGCACCGCCCATGCCCGGCCTGCTGCTGATCTGGCTCCTGGCCGCCGGTATCCCGTGGTGGTGGCATCACCGCATCCGCGACGTCGACGGCGCCCTCGGTGAGGAGATCGAGCTGTGGGAACAGCGCGTCGCCCACGACCGCGGCGCCCTGACCGGCTCCTGGCTGACCAACCTCGTCGGCCGCGCGGACGGCAACGGCGTCTCGGCGCTGATCAACCTCCCGCCCGGGGAGCTGACCACCGAGCAGGCCGTCGCCGCCACCGGCCGCATTGCGTCCGCCTTCGGCGTCCCGCCCTCCTCCGTGGTCATCGAGGCCACCGCCGAGGGCGCCAACAACCAAGCCGAGTTGGCCGTCTACAAGCGCAACCCGCTCCAGGCCGTCCACCCCTGGCCCGGCCCCCACCTGCTCGACCACGAAGCCGGCATCGCGCCGATCGGCGTCTACCCAGACGGCGGCCACGCCCTCTACCGCTTCTGGCGCCCCGGCTCCGGGCCCGTCCACGACCTCATCGCCGGCACCACCGACGCCGGCAAGTCCCGCCTGCTCGACCAGCTCCTCGCCTACGAGCGGCACTCACCCCTGATGGTCTCCTGGGTCATCGACCCCCAGCGCGGCCAGTCCCTGCCGGACTGGCAGGACGCCGTCGACTGGTTCGCCGACTCCGTCACCGAGGGCAAGAAGCTGCTGAAGGCCGCGCAGCGGGAGATGTACCGCCGCAACAAGCTGCTCGCCCGCATGGAATGGGTCGACGAGAAGGGCCGACTGCGCCGCGGCAAGGCCTCATTCACGCCCACCGAAGACCTTCCCCTGCTGTGCCTGACCATCGAAGAGGCGCACGCCGTCCTCGCAGACCCGGCGAACGTCAAGATCGTCGAGGACCTGGCGAAGATGGCCCGCAAGTGCGGCATCAAGCTCCGCCTCGTCACTCAAGTCCCGCTGCTGGCCCAGCTCGGCAACTCCATGACCCTTCGGGACATGGTCGCCGCCGGCAACGTCGTCGTCCTGCGCACCGCCAACCGCCTCTCCGGCCAGGTCGCCTTCAACGGCACCATCCCCGCCGACCCACACGCCCTGCCGCGCGAGTTCCCCGACGGCTCCTCAAGCTCCGGGCTCGGCTACAGCCTCGGCCCGCAGGCCCGTTCGTCCGTGATGCGTACGCACTTCGTCGAGGACCCCTTCGAGTGGGCCACCACCGGCGAGACCACCACCCTGTGCGCCGAGGGCATAGCCACGGCCGGCACCGACTACGCCACCTGGCGCCAGCGCCGCGACGAGGCATGGGGCACGCCCGAACCCGCCGACGACCCCGCCGCTGTCTCCCTCACCAAGGACGCCGCGGCCGCGGACGCCGACGCCGACGAGCTCGCGCCCGTCGTCCCGGCCGACGACAGCGCCAAGAGCGCCATCTGCACTTACCTCGCCGAGCGCGACCAGGCCCGCACCGGGGTCATCGCCCACGACCTCGACATCCCGCTGCCCACCGTCAGCCAGTCCCTGCGACGCCTCGCCGCCGAAGGCCGCGTCTCCCGCGTCCGGCACGGCGTCTGGGCCGCTGCGGACACCGGCGCCACCGAGCGCGACGACGCAGCCGCCTGACCCCTCGACTTCCCTCGCCCGCACGTCACGTCACTTGTGGAAGGCCCGTACGTGAGCCAGCCAACCCAGCACGACCACTCAGACAACATCCGCCCCTTGCGCCCCAGAGACGGCGACACCGGCGGCCTCGACACGTCCATGCCGCACGACCTGGACGCCGAACAGGCCGCCCTCGGCGCCATGCTCCTGCAATCGCCCGGCCTCGACCCGATCGCCGACGTCACCGCGCTCGTCGACGCCGGCGACTACTACCGGCCCGCCCACGCCACCATCCACACCGCCATCGTCGGCATGCACGGACGCGGCGAGCCCGTCGACCCCATCACCATCACCAACTACCTGCGCACAAGCGGCGACCTCGACCGCGTGGGCGGCCCCGGCTACCTCCACAGCCTCGTGCAGAAGGTCCCCACCGCAGCCAACGGCGCCCACTATGCCGAGATCGTCGCCGAGAAGGCCGTCGAGCGGCGCATCATCGAGACCACCACCCGCACGGCCAGCCGCGTCCGCACCGCAGGCGAGGCCGGCGTCGACATCGCCGCCGACGCCGAGCGCGAACTCGCCGCCCTGCGCACCGCCGAGCGCTGGCCTCCGCCCGTCCCCCTCGGCACTCACGCCGCGCTTCCCGTCTTCCCCGTCGATGCGCTGCCGCAGTGGGTCGGCGAACACGTCGCCGCTGTCGCCGAACTCACCCAGACCCCGCCCGACATGGCCGCCACCATGGCCCTCGCCGCCCTATCGACCGCGGCCGGCGGACGCGTCCACATCCAGATCCGCCCCGGCTGGGTCGAGCAGTCCAACCTCTACCTCGTCTGCGCCATGCCGCCGGCCTCCCGCAAGTCCGACGTCTTCGCGCTGATGACCGCGCCCATCTACGAGATGGAGAAGCAACTCCAGGACGCATCCCGCGCCGCCCGCGTCGAAGCCCAGACCGCCAAGGACGCCGCCGAGGCCGAAGCCGAAGCCCTCATGGCCAAGGCCCGCAAGCCCGACCAGGCATCCGAGCACCTGGTCGCCGAAGCCTCTGCCGCCCGCATGCTCGCCGAGGACATCGTCGTCCCGCCCAAGCCGCGGCTGACCGCCGCCGGCGACATCACCCCCGAACCGCTCACCCACCAACTCGCCCTGCACCGCTGCCTCGCCGTGCTCTCCCCCGAAGGCGACCTCTTCGACATCATCGCCGGCCGCTACAGCGCCCGCCCCAACCTCGGCGTCTTCCTCAAGGGACACAAGGGCGAACGCCTGGAGACCGACCGCATCACCCGCGAACAGCCCTCCATCGACAAGCCAGCGCTGACCATCGGCATCACCCCGCAGCCCTCCGTGCTGCAGGACCTCGGCGACGCACACGGCGCCCGCGACCGCGGCCTGCTCGCCCGCTTCCTCTACGCCCTCCCCGCCTCCAACCTCGGCTACCGCAAAACCCGCACCACACCCGTGCCTGAGGCCGTCGCCAACACCTACGCCTCCCGCCTCGACGCACTGCTGCGAACGCTGACCGACCTCCCCGAACCGGTCACCCTCACCATGGACGCGCTCGCCGACCATGCTGTCGAAGAGCTCCAGGCCCAACTCGAAGTCCAACTACGGCCCGGACAGCCCCTGGAACATCTCCAGGACTGGGCCGGAAAGCTCGTCGGCACCACCGCCCGCGTCGCCTGCCTGCTCCACCTCGCCGACCACCTCACCAGCGGCTGGGGCCAACCGCTCACCGCCGAGACCGTGCACCGGGCCGCCGACATCACCGGCTACTACACCGAACACGCCCTGGCCGTCTTCGACCTCATCGGCTCCGACCCCGCCACCGAAGACGCCCGCACCATCCTCGACTGGCTCAGCCGCACCAAAGCCGACGGCACCTATCGCCGCACCATCAAACGCCGCGACGCCGTCGCTGCCTCCCGCCGCTTCCGCACCGTCAGCCAGGTCGACCCCGCCCTCCAACTCCTGGAAGCCCACGGCTATCTCAAGGGCGAAGAACCGTCGAGAACCGGCCAGCGAGGGCAACCCGCCTCGATTACGTACCGCGTTCACCCCTCCCTCCACACACCTGCGGACGGCACCGATGCCCGCTAACCGTCAGCAACGTCAGCAGAAAGCGTTGACCAGTAAGAACGGGTGTCAGCAGCCCGTCAGCAGATGTCAGCAACGTCAGCAGAAACCTCGAATACTGCTGACGTTGCTGACGGTTGCTGACACCCGTCAGCACATCGAATCCGCAGGTAGACGAATTCTGCTGACGTTGCTGACGGTCTACGCCCTCCGACCGCGTCCACCATCCCTGCGCTCACCCTCCGCAACCACGCCTGCACGGCCGAAAACCACCGGAGATCCCGCCATGCGAATCCGCCTCCACGGCACCGAAGACGAATGCCGCCCCACCGCCGACCACCTCGCCGAGCACCTGGACGTGCTCGACATCAGCCGGCCCTACCCCGACCGCCCACCCAGCCGCCTCGTACGCCTCTACCTCACCGCCAACCCGCCCACCGATGCCGCCACTTCGAGGGAGATCGACACTCCATGACCAAAAAGACCCTCGCCGAGCTCCCCGAGGACGACGACCGCAACGACGGACGGCAAGAGGTGACACCCCAGAAGAAGCGCCCGTACCGGCGCAACATGCGTGACGGCATCGTGAAGCGCGGCGCCACGTGGTCCTACGTCGTGAACGTCTATGACCCCAAGTTGGGGAAGTCGAAGCCCACTTGGGTCGGTGGCTTCGACTCGGAAGACGAGGCGAAGGCTGCCCGCGACAAGGCACGCGTGCAGGCCCGGGAGGGCAGCTATGTGCGCCGCAACCGGATCACCGTCGCCGAGTACCTGAGCGAGTGGATCGATCTGCACGCAGTGGAGGTCAAGCCGCGAACGCTCAGCGGCTATCGCTGGATCATCAAGCAGTACGTCGTACCGAACATAGGCGGCCTGCCGATTCAGGACGTGCGCCCTGCGACGATCACGCGCCTCTACACGAAGCTGCGGGAGCAGGGCGGCCGGAACGGCCGACCGCTCTCGCCTGGCACCATCAACCACGTCCACACAGTGCTCCGCAAGGCTTTCCGGGACGCCGTCGATGTCGAGGAATTGCTGTCGCGAAATCCCGTTGAGCGTGCCAAGCGACCGCGACGCGACGATCTGGAGCCCGGCGAGGTCTGGACGAAGGCTCAGCTCCGGGCGTTCCTACGGCACGCCTCGCATCACAGACTCGGAGCCTTCTTCCACCTGGCCGCATACACCGGAGCTCGCCGCGGCGAGCTGCTGTTCCTCCGCTGGAACGCGGTCGATGTCGACCAGCGCGAGGTCACGTTCCGCGGCTCCACCGGCTACGTCAGCGGCGAGCGGATCGAAGGCACCACGAAGACCGGACGAAGCCGCACCATCAGCATCGACCAGGCCACCACCGCGGTCCTGAAGGGCCACCGCGCCATGCAGGACGCCGAACGCGCCAAGTTCGGCATGGCCCCCGTCGGCACGGATGACCACGTCTTCGCGAACGAAGTCGGCGAGCAGATCCACCCCGACACCGTCTCCTCGCTCATGACGAAGCTCATTGCCAGTTACAACAGCCCCGAGGATGGCACCCGGCCGAAGCCCCCGCTCCAGAGGGCCAGACTGCACGACCTCCGGCACCTGCACGCGACCATGCTGCTGCTGGCCAAGGTCCCGGTTCACGTCGTCGCCGCGCGGCTCGGCCACCGAGATCCCTCAGTGACGCTCCGTGTCTACGCGCACGTCATCAAAGACATAGCCTCCGACGTGGCAGAGACTTTTGCAGCAGCTTTGAAAAAGGATCTCTAGCCTCGATCTTTCGAGGCTAGCCGCATGGGAGATCACTCCTGACGGACGTGGGCGTACAACTCGTCGAGGGACAGCCCCAATTCGGTGGCCAGAGCAGCAACGGTGAAGAATTCCGGCGTGGACGTGCGGCCCTTCTCAATGCTGCGCACAGTCTCGACGGAGAGTCCCGCACTGCGGGCGATGGCCTCGGCCGAGCGTCCGGAGGCGCGCCGGGCGTGCGTCAGGCGGGAGGCCAACATCCGCCCTCGCCGCTGCGCGGCGGGATCAAGCCTCCTTCGTGACATGGGTGTAACCATACCTGTATAGTTACACCCATGACAGTAACCGCAGCGGCCTCTCCCTCTAATTGGCCTGAAGACGCACTGCGGTTAAATGCCATCTGCCCGTACTACACGATGTTCCCGCTGGACTTCCCACTTCAGCAGCTTGCCGCCCACTCGACGGCTACCCGGGTGTTGGACCCGTTCTGCGGGAGGGGCACCACGCTGTACGCCGCGCGCCTGGCTGGACTGCCGTCGGTGGGCATCGACATCAACCCGGTAGCAGCCGCCATCGCCCAGGCCAAGCTCATTCAACTCACCCCTGGCGCCGTTGTCCGGCTGGCCCGGCAGATTCTTGAGGGCGGCATGCGGGGTGAGATACCGGAGGGTGAGTTCTGGCAGCGGTGCTTCGAGCAGCAGACGCTGCTTGAGTTGGTAACCCTGCGCGAGGCCTTGCTGGAGTTGTCCACACCGGCTTCGGCCATGCTGCGGGCGGTGATGCTGGGCATCCTGCACGGCCCACGGAACAAGCACCTGCCGTCGTACCTGTCTAACCAGATGCCGCGCACATACGCCTCCAAGCCGGGCTATGCGGTTAGGTTCTGGGCCAAGCGCGGCATGGAACCGGTGCGCGTCCCGACTCTGGAGGTCATCGAGCGACGCGCGAAGCGTCTGCTGGAAGCGGCCCCGCTCGCTCACGGTGGGAAGGTCTACCTGGGCGACACCGTCGAGACTCTGAGCAGTCTGCGGCAGAAATTCGATCTCGTGGTCACGTCACCCCCGTACTACGCCATGCGCACCTACGTGGCCGACCAGTGGCTGCGCTCATGGTTCCTCGGCGGCCCCCCTGAGGTCCCCTACGGCACGCACGGGCAGATCGCCCGCCAGCCAACTCAGGAGGCCTTCATCCAGGCCTTGGCCGAGGTATGGGCAGCCACGGCTCGTCGCTGCCGCCAAGGCGCCCGACTGGCGATCCGCTTCGGCGCCTTGCCCTCGTCCCGCACCGATCCGGAGCAGATGCTGCTGGCCTCTGTGAAGGAGTCGAAAGCCGGATGGGTCGTCAAGGAGGTCCGTCCGGCCGGCACTCCGATCAAGCGCAAGAGGCAGGCCGAGCAGTTCGGCAAGGCCGGCTCGGCCATCGACGAGATCGACCTCGTTGCGGAGCTCGTCGGGCTGCGTCGCTGATCGGGTAACCCGGTTACTTTCTAGAACTTCGTGACGGAGTGTCAGTACCCCATGTCATGCTTTGTGGTCCGGACGAGTGAACAACTCGCCTGTGACAGAACGAGCGTGGGGTGGGCAGAGGCATGTTCGACCAGGACCAGATCAGGCAGCTTAAACAGCTGATCGGTGATCAGGTCGAAGCCGGTCGCACGGAGCTAGAGAAGCTAGTCGAGCAGGCCTGTGCCATCCGCTCCGAGGTCCGGGTGATCAAGCCGCGGGCTGCGACCTCGGTCGCACTGATGGCATCCGACGGGGGCAACAACAAGGTCGCCTTCAACCCCTTCTACCTTCAGGTCGTCCGCGTCGTGGACTCCAACGGCAAAGAGCTGTGCATGGAGGTGGTCTCCCCGATCTCCGACATCGACGCCTTGAGCCGCCGCCAGTTCCACGAGGACGGCAGCCCGCGAACTGCCCTGGGCAGGATGATGGACGGCCTGGGTGTCGGCACGCTCCAGGATCTGTCGCCGATGATGTCCGGCAAGTCGCCAAGCTGGGTGCAGGTCTTTCGGGATCTGTGCGAGTGGGCGACTCTCTATGACCTGATCTGTCACCGCGACTACGCGACCGACACATTGATCGTCCGCGACGGCCTGTTGCGCAGCAAGATCTTCCACGGCGAGCTCTTCGTGAAGATGGGCGAGTTGATGCACGAGGCCATCGAGCGAATCCGACGCCGCGACCGATGCAAAGTGTGGCTGGTGGGACTGGCGAAGAAGACCCAGGTCCTGGAGTACTACCGGCTGGCGATCTCGCTGTCCGGCGTGTTCGACAACGGCGCAGCCTGCTTCGCCAAGGTCCCTGCGAAGATGCTCGACGAGGTCTACCTCTGGGACGAGTACACGAGGGACATCGAAGACGATTCCACGGGCGAGAAACCGAAGTTCAACTTCGGCTCGATGTACTTCGTGCGCTTCGGCCCGCACTCCGGTGACCCCATCTGGACCGTGGACGTGATGTCCCGCCAGGACAAGGAAGTCCAGGCGATCTTCGGTTACCTGCAGGCAGATGCGGTGGTCGGCTTCCCGATCCCGCTCTATCCGAACTGCATCCAGCAGGCCGACAGCTTCTCCCGCGTCGCCGACCTGGACATGGACATCATCGAAGACCAGCTTGTCGACGCCGTCCGCGACCAGGTCGGCGAGGACAAAGCCCCGGTTATCGACGCCCTGCGGCTCGCTTCCGACGTGGCCGCCCGCCGCTACGAGTAACACCCATTTCTCTGTCCGCCCCGCATCCTGTGGAGCATGAACCATCATGAGCCTGTTCGAGCGCGACAAGGTCGTCGGCACCTTCCGCGGCTTCTCCGAAAGCGGCATGGAATTCCACGCCGACCTCGTGCTGCCGCACCACGACGACTTCCAGACCATGGCTATGCACGGCCAGTTCGTGCTCGTCCAGCTCGAACACGAGCGTGAGGCCATCCTCGGGAGGATCACCACCATCTCCTCCCAGGGCCGCCTGGTATCCCCCATCGGCGAGGACTACGCCACCCGCGCGGTGCGCGACCAGCGGCCTATCCCCGACGAGCTGCGAGAGCGCTACCTGAAGTACAAGGTCGACATCCGCATCCTCGGCGTCCTCCGCATGGAGGGCGACAAGCACATCTTCGTCCCCAGCCACCGCCGCCTCCCGCACGTTGGCGCCCAGGTTGCGCTCCTGAGCGACGACCTGCTGGCAGAGGTGGTCAACGCCAAGGACACCGACGACGGGGCCGTTCCCATCGGCTACCTCGCCTTCGGCGAATTCGTCTACGCCGGCAACGACAAACGCGTAGGCGACACCTCCTGGATGCAGATCCAGCAGCCCGCCATCATGCCGACCTTCCAAATCGACAAGCTCGTAGCACGCCGCAGCTTCGTCTTTGCCCGCGCCGGCTTCGGCAAGTCGAACCTGGTCAAGCTGCTCTTCTCCGACCTGTACAACGACCAGCCCACCGTCCCGCGCCGCTCTGGTGAAGCTCCCGTCGGTACGGTCATCTTCGACCCGGACGGCGAATACTTCTGGCCCGACTTCAAGGGCCGCCCCGCCCTGTGCGACGTGCCGCACCTGCGCGACAAGCTCGTCGTCTTCACCAACCGCCAGGGCCCCAGCGACTTCTACCAGTCCTTCGTCGTCAATGGCGTCAAGCTGAACATCAAGGAACTCCAGGCATCGCGCGTGCTGGGTATCGCACTGACGCCGGAGAAGCAGGACCAGCAGAACGTCGTCAAGCTCAAGTCCCTCGACGGACCCAAGTGGAGCCGCCTCGTCGACCTGATCCACCGCGAGAAGTATGGTGCCGACCGCTCCCAGGTCCAGGAGATCCTGAATCTCGACCCGGGCGAAGAAGCCCAGACCAACGCAGCGATCGGCAACATGACCCGCGTCGTCAATGCACTGCACGACCCCGACAGCCAGCTCCTGAGTGCCCTGAAGGACTGCCTGGCCCAGGGCAAGCTGTGTGTCGTCGACATCTCCCAGATGCGCGGCTCCCAGGGGCTCCAGCTTGCCGGCGTGATCCTCGGCGACATCTTCGAGCACAACCAAAACCAGTTCACCGAGGCCGACCCGAAGTCCATCCCCACAATCGCCGTCATCGAAGAAGCTCAGTCCGTCCTCGGCGGCTCCAGCCAGAGCGAAGACGGCCCCTTCGTCTCCTGGGTAAAGGAAGGCCGCAAGTACGACCTCGGCGCCCTGCTGATCACCCAGCAGCCCGGCAGCCTTCCGCAGGAACTTCTCAGCCAGGGCGACAACTTCTTCGTCTTCCACCTGCTCTCCCAGGGCGACCTGATCTCCCTGAAAAAGGCCAACGCCCACTTCTCCGAAGACCTGCTCGCCACCCTGCTCAACGAACCGCTCGTCGGCAACGGCATCTACTGGTCCAGCGCACCCAACACCGACCGCCACGCACGCCCCTACCCCATCTCCGTGCGCGTCCTCAGCTTCGAAGACTCGTACAAGATGGCCGACCCCGACTACTCACTCGCTGCCCCCGACAGCTTCGCTGCCCGGGCCCGGACCACCGTCGAAGAGCGCCGTTCGGAAGCGCGTGCTGCTTCCGCCAGCCTCGCCGCCAGTCACCCCCAGGGCAACACCAGCGAGGCGCCGGGGGAAGACCTCGCGGCGGACGACAGCTCGATCGCGATCGTCCACCTGCGGGACAACAAGCCCGAGTTCCACAAGATGATCAACACCCCCCGCGGCATCAAGTGGGGACGTGTATCCCACATGCTCGCCGAAAAGGCGCCCGCACACGCGCAGCGCGACGGGTCTGCCTTCGACTGGGGCAAGGAACTGGTGAAGCAGGCACTTGACCAGCTGTACCCGGACCAGTGGGTCTCGGTAGCCCGAGAAGATGACAAGAACCCGGGCACATTCCCCAAGTTCATCATGCTCAAGGAGCACGACCCGAAGTCAGCGCCGCAAACGAAGCAGAAAACGGACAAGCAGCAGAGCGACTCCTCGTTCGACACTGCCCAGGCCGAAGAAGAGCCCCCCTTCTAAGCTCGTGCCACCACCGAGGGAGGAGGGCCATGCCCGGCAGCACTCGCAGCGCCCCGCTCACTCGGGCCGAGAGCGATCTTCTTCAGGCTCTGTCGGCCCGATGGACGATGCACATCTTGCTGGCTCTTTATGCCTCCGACCGTTCACGGCGATTCGGTGAGATCCAGAAAACCGTCTCCGGAATCTCCAACCGCGTGCTCTCCAACCGCCTTGCCGACCTGGAAAACAGCGGACTGGTTTCCAGGAACGTGACGGCGACCCGGCCCATCACCATTACTTACCGACTCACCGGCATCGGTCAGCGAGTCGCTGCCGCCTTGACTCGACTGCGCGAGGTAGCAAGCACCTGCGGTGACATGTGACTCCCATGACGCGTCTACCCCGGCTGGGGGTTCGGCGCACTGGGCGCGGGGAGAGATGGACGTAAGGACGGGGGTCCAACTGCGGGCCTGGATACATCCCTGCGGCTGCAGCCCCCATTCGGAAGCTGGGAAAGTCTTCTGTTCGCTCAGAGACCCTCCGTTGCTCGGTGCGTATGCGTGGGAGACGCCTCGAGGGCGGTGGTCCAAGAGGAACGCCCTAGTTCCGGTTCAGGGTTGTGCCCACCAAGCCGACGTTTAATAGATGCGGGCACACGACCTGGTGCACGGCTATCCCACCTGCGTTCGCCTGCGCTGGCACCCGCTCGAGTTCGCGCCAATCCACCCTAGTTACCGTCAGTGATAAAACGTCGACGCCTTGGCGCCGCGAAACCCCCTGGCCGATTCGAGAACATCTCCTACTTCGTCTGCACCGCGACGCCGAACTCGGAACTTAGCGCAGTGCGGCCTACTCCAGGCCCTGATGACGTCGCTCTGCCTCTTGGTCCTCCCGCCGGGCGTCAGCTTCGTACGACTCCGCAAGCTCTTTGAATACCTTCCTGGTTCGCGGCCACTCGCGCGCACGTTCGGCCTGCTCTCTGAAGGAGCGAGCCAGCTCCGACTCCTGAACGCCGCCATCCAGGAGTCCCCGGCTGGTCACACCTCGTTTGTTGTAGATACCGATGCTGAGACCTCGTTCAAGATCGCCACTGTTGATCTCTTCGAGTAGGTCTCGGACAGCCTCTGGGACCTGCAAGTCGTCGGGGTCGCATGGGGCGAAGGCAAGCACCTGACCGATCTGCTGGTCACCGATCCTGGCGCGATCTCTGGAAGCCAGTTCCGCCCGTGCCGCCATCACCCATGTGCGCAGTGCAACCGGGTCGAGGTTCCCGTCGGCCGTAAGGCCTGGACATGTACGCAATGCGCGAAGGACGTCGTAGGCGCGGCTCGCGATATTGCGTCTATTCTCCTGCTCGACGGGATCTTCCACGTCCTCTTCGGCATTGGTGCTAGGGCGGAAGGACCGGGTCACCAAGTCTACGAACGCCCCAGGGTCCTCAACTAGCGTCTTGTGGAGGATTGGAGCCTCAGCCTCGAACCCGAGCGCAGGGAAAAGTTGCCACTCCAGGTTGAGGATGCGTTCACGCCCTACGTGCTCGTGATGCCGGGCCAGCAGCGCGAATAGATTCTGGAAGCCTGAACTGAGTCGCCCGATCTCAGGATCGCTCAACCTAGCCGCGATGAGGTCTTCAAGCCCGGTGACGACAACCTCAGCGGCCTCTGCGCTGTCCCCTTCTCTGTCGTACATGAGGATCAGGTCCAGCGCTGCTGCGGGACGACCTGCGCTCAACAGCGACCGGGCCGCATCAAGAGCTCGCGGAAAGTCGGAGCCGAGCCCGAAGTAGGAGAAAGCACGCCAATAATGCTCTGAGACTTCCGGACTGAGTTCGGGGAGCTTGGACCAAGCAATGGCTGGTTCCGGGGCGAGCTGCAGGATCACTGCCTGAGTCTGTGGAACTTCTGTGAGGGAAAGAAGCCTGTCGCGAAGATCATTCCCCTGGGCCGCCCACATGCGTCGGCGTAGGTACCCTGTCGCAACCTCCTTGGCTGGTGAGGCGTCCTCCTCGAGCCAGGACAGCAACTCTTGGTCATGGTCCACGGAGTGTTCTGCCAAAGCGATGCCCACCAGGAGCGGGAACTCCGTTGCGGAGGCCAGCGCCGCGACGGCCCTCAATCCACCGCTCGCGACTACCTCCCCGATTGCTGCGGCCCGACGGGTGAGGATTTCCGCGTCATAGGCGGCGAAGTTGTCACGACGTCTGATGTCGCCGAGCGTGATCAAGTGGGATTGGAACAGCCAGGCATGTTTCTGCACCGGATCGCGAGGCTCCAGCGCTTCATACGCGGCTTGGAGGGGGCGAAGCTCGTCGTCGGGAAGGGCCCATGCGGTGTCCGAATACTCCTGGTGCCGGGAGATCTGATCGCGCAGCGCGTGGTGCAGAACCGCACGCTGATTGTCATCTTCCAAGCCATCGGCCAGCTCGGTCAGCCGCTGCGCGACCTCATTGCGATGCAGGGGAGGGAGATCGTCGATCTTGCCGATCAGGTCCACATACAGCTCGGGCGCGGCATTGAGTTCGTCGAGTAGCAGGTCGACAACGACGTTGGTAACACTCCGTCGATCATCGGGGGTGACGGCCGTCTCCCTTTTCCAGTCACGGAAACGCGGGCCAGGATGAACCATCTGCATCGCGTGACTGTCAGGAATGAGCTGGACGAGCAACTTGCGGCCGACGACCGGGTGCTTCCGCGCCAAGCGTTGGATCACGCTGATGCGGTCCTCAACGGGGGCACTCGTGTTGGGAGCCCATGCGCTGAGTATCCCCACCAGACTTGCGAGGGGGCGATTCGAGAGCCGGCCGCCCGGATCCACGACGGACAGCCCAGTCAGTACGTTGACTGCGTCATCGAGATGCTCCGGAGACCAGGCCAGGATCTCCAAGGACCACAGGAACATTGTGTGGGGAGAACTGGCTCCCAGCCCGATGCTGTCAGGCTGGTCGTCGGTGAACATGGCAGCGTGAAGAGGCGTGGTGCCACTAAGGCCCTCGTTCATCGCCTCGATGAACTCCTCCGGGGCGGCTTCAGCCACCAGAGTGAGCACGTCGCCCAGGGAACGCCACAGGCTGTACGTGTCATCAGCGTTGGCCTGCTTCAGCAGATCACGGACCACCAGCCGTGCCCATCGATCCCCCGCGACGCCTTGGGGGCCCCGTAGGTCCGCACCCAGGGTGCCCAGGAGGGCGAGCGACTGGGCGAGTCCTGCGCGAAGGGTGTCTGAGAAACGCCGTCTCACGCCCATCACCCCGGCCCTCCACCGCTCGCTCGGGTCGAGGTCGAGAACCGGATCCGTCTCAGTCAGTACTTCCAAGACTGCCCTTCGGAAGACGTGGAGATCGTCGCTGGTTAGGGATGTACCGAACAAGGTCCAGGCATCCTCGGCTGCAAGCACATGCCAGCTCTCCTGCAGCTCACCGAGGAAGGGAATGTCGGTCCCGGCGGCGAGCTCCCGGGCTCGTTCCTGCACCTTCTCGTACTCAAGTCCCAAGCACTGTCCAACCACACGCCGGTCTTCTCGATTGTCCCCGTGCCAGGAGTTCAGCAGGAGCAGCCGTCGGCGGACCACATCGGGCGTGGAGGCCCGTTCTGGTGTGAGTGACTCCGGGTGGTGGGCCAATGCTCGCCTCAGTGCGAGCAGGCTGCGACGACCGAGCTTGCCGAATCGGGCCGCACGCTCGTGCGACATGCCGGCTGACTGCAGCATTGACTCGATGGCCTGGCTGTGGAGCCTGGGCACCGTCACGTCGCAGGGACCACCGGGCATCGCCGCCCACACGAGCTGGTGAGGGTGCTGCTGCGGAATGTCCCGTGCAAGCGCCGGGTCTGCGAGGACCAAGATCAAAGACTGCGGCTGCTCGACCAGTTGCTCGAGACTGTCCCTGTTGGATACGAACAGCACCCGCGTCCCCACCTGGCTGGGGCCAAGGATGCCTTCCTGCTCTAGAGCAGCGGCAACGAAAGCACACAGCTCGTCGGGGCGCAGATCACTACCTAACGCGATCACCGACCGCTTAGTGGCGAGTACGGCACTGAAGTCGGCGGCGGCCTTCTCTCTCCCGGCCAGTACCACAGTCCGGTCCAGTGGGACGCGCGTCGAACGAAGCCAACTGTCAGTCCACCAGGTTCCCAGAGATCGCACGCCCGGCAGTGCTTTCCCCAGTCGGGCGGCAAGCCATGCCGTGGTGGCGGGCGCCTGTTCCAGCCAGAGGTCGATCTTGTCGAGGTTGTACCCGCGTACCTCCCGCCACCGACCATCCTCGGTGCGGCGGGCGGCCCAGGTTCGAGCATCTCTCCACGTGTCGAGGATGACTTCCACGTAGGTGACGTCTTTGGTCGCGAGCCCGTTCGGCCCTTCCGTCCTTTTCTCGTAGTCTTCCTCGGCCTTGCTGTTGCCGCCGCCAACAGACAATTCCCACACCGAGGTTCCCTCCGGCACGAACGTCGACGGTCCCGACGCTGTGGCAATGCCGTCGAAACCTCCGACCGCAGTGCCGGAGCCTCCCGGCATGTCCAAGGATTCCAGCCCGCTTGCGGTCTCGGCTATCAAGCGCCTGATGAGCAGCGGGAGCACGGTATCGAAGCCCGCGTCACCACGTGCCCTGCGAAGATCGTCACGATCGATTGGCGGCCATGCAGTCATGCCCTGACGGTACTGCTACCCACCGACATTCATTTCTGACTCAACTTCGTCGACGCCATCATTGCCGGCGTCGTGATCGCCTAAGGCTCAACTCTGTCCCCTGCGGTGAGAAAGCCTTGCCGGGCCTGGATATTCGGGCCGCACTCGCGCACTCGCCCCCATCGACTTGCGGGCCAAGCGTCCTTGCCGGCCGGGTGGATGGCGGAGCCATGATTCGGCAGCGGAACCCCTGCCGACGCGATCCCTCGTAGATGCAGCACCGAGAGCCACCGACTGGGACTACCCTGCGTGACCGCAGCCCGCCGCGAGTGAGCCCTCAGCTAACCCAGCACGGTTAGCAGGGGACCGTGGCCGGCGCCTCGAATTAGCAACGAAATTAGCAACCAAGATCAAAGAGGCCGGTTCCAAGATCGGAACCGGCCTCTGACCTGTTGCTTCTCCGGAGCCGCCTGTCGGATTCGAACCGACGACCTTCTGTTTACAAGACAGATGCTCTAACCAGCTGAGCTAAGGCGGCGTGCTGTGCGCACCGTGCAGTGTACCCACCCCATGACGGGGGGCCGCGATGCGGTTTCGTTGCTGCTGGAGTGCTGACAAGACGCACACCGGCGGGTTAGCGTCACCGCACGTTCACATGAGTGAAACGTACTCCCTTTACGACGGATCGTCCGGCACGTACCTGCCGGTGAAGGAGACAGCATCATGGCTACGGTCACGTACGACTCGGCTACCCGGATCTACCCCGGCGGCGACAAGCCCGCGGTCGACAAGCTGAACATCGACATCGAGGACGGCGAGTTCCTCGTTCTGGTCGGCCCCTCCGGCTGCGGCAAGTCCACCTCCCTGCGCATGCTCGCGGGTCTCGAGGACGTCAACGAGGGTTCCATACGCATCGGCGACCGCGACGTCACGCACCTGCCGCCCAAGGACCGGGACATCGCCATGGTGTTCCAGAACTACGCGCTCTACCCGCACATGTCCGTCGCGGACAACATGGGCTTCGCGCTCAAGATCGCGGGCGTGAACAAGTCCGAGATCCGCAAGAAGGTCGAGGACGCGGCGAAGATCCTCGACCTGACCGACTACCTGCACCGCAAGCCCAAGGCGCTCTCCGGCGGTCAGCGTCAGCGTGTGGCGATGGGCCGCGCGATCGTGCGTGAGCCGCAGGTGTTCCTCATGGACGAGCCGCTGTCGAACCTCGACGCGAAGCTCCGTGTGCAGACCCGTACGCAGATCGCCGGCCTCCAGCGGCGTCTGGGCATCACGACCGTGTACGTCACCCACGACCAGGTCGAGGCCATGACCATGGGCGACCGGGTGGCCGTCCTGAAGGACGGGCTGCTGCAGCAGGTCGACACCCCGCGGCACATGTACGACCGCCCCGCGAACCTCTTCGTCGCCGGCTTCATCGGCTCCCCCGCCATGAACCTGGTCGAGGTGCCGATCACCGACGGCGGCGTGAAGTTCGGCAACAGCGTGGTGCCCGTCGAGCGTGAGGCGCTGACGGCCGCCGTCGACAAGGGCGACAAGACCGTCACGGTCGGCGTCCGTCCCGAGCACTTCGAGGTCGTCAACGGCGACGGCTCCTCGACGGCCGTCTCCAAGGACGAGCCCGCCGGTGTCGCGGTCACGGTCAACGTCGTCGAGGAACTCGGCGCGGACGGCTACATCTACGGCACGGCCAACGTCGGCGGCGAGGACTGCGACCTGGTCGTCCGTGTCTCCGGCCGGCAGGTGCCCGAGAAGGGTGCCGTCGTGAACGTGGTGCCGCGCGGTGGCGAGACGCACGTCTTCTCGAGCTCCAGCGGTGAGCGTCTCAGCGACTGACGCTCCATCTGCCCGACGCAGCCCGAAGGGGCCGTACACCTCCGCAACAGGCGGATGTGCGGCCCCTTTTGGGGTCTTTCCGGGCATTTCCGCTCCGCACGTCAACACCCGTGCGGAACGCGCCCGTGCGCCGTCGCTCGGCAGGGTGACCGAATGTCGCCAAATCGCCACTCTTCGCTACGATCACTGCCGTGAACCACGCAGCACGCCGAATCGGCCGATCTCTAGCTCTCGTCCTCCCCGTCGTCCTCGTCCTGTCCGGGACGCTGGCCGTGGCCCGCGTCCCGTGGAGTTCGTCCTCCGGCACGCAGATGCTCACGGCGTCCGAGCACAAGGCGTCCACGAAGGCGACCTCGCGTGCCCCTCAGGACCTGCTTCGCGACCGCCTCGTCGCCGAACTGCAGGAGAAGGACCCGGGAGTGGCGCTGACCGGCCTGCAGGCGGAGATGGCGGAACGCCCCTCCCTGGCCAGGCACTGCGCGTCGATCGCGCGGGCGCTGGGCCGTGCGGCCGTGCAGAAGTACGGCAGCGTGCAGCGCGCCAACCGCTACTCGCGTCCTGTCTGCGACACGTCCTTCGCCGCCGGAGTGTCCCGGACCCACTGAGACGGGCACGGCCACCGGCACCGGCCCTCTGATGTGCCGACGGCCCGCCTGCCGACGGCGGCAGGGCGGGCGTCCCGCATAGGGTGCGCTGCATGATGCAGCTCCCCACGCAAGCCGTGATCCTCGCCGGTGGACAGGGGACGCGGCTGCGTCCCTACACCGACGACCGCCCCAAGCCGATGGTCGAGATCCCCGGCACCGGACTCCCCATCATCGGGCACCAGTTGGCCTGGCTGGCCGCCGAGGGTGTCACCGATGTCGTCGTCTCCTGCGGCCACTTGGCCGATGTACTGGACGACTGGCTCGCCAAGGCCGAGATTCCGGTGCCCGAGGGGCGAACTCCTCCCCGGACGCGGGTCGTTGTGGAGGACAAGCCCCTGGGCCGCGGTGGCGGACTCAAGTACGCGGCCGCCTCACTGCCCCGGCCCGACGAGACCTGGTACGCGACCAACGGGGACATCTGGACACGCTTCGCGCTGCGGGAGATGGCCGCGTTCCACGGGGAACGGGACGCCGTCGCGACGCTCGCGCTGGCCCGTCCGCGCATCCCGTGGGGGGCGGTGGAGACCGATCCCTTCGGTCATGTCCTCGACTTCATCGAGGCTCCGCCGTCCCCTTACCTCGTCAACGCCGGGGTGTACGTGTTCTCTTCGTCCTTCGCCGGAATGCTGCCGGAGCGTGGCGACCACGAGCGCACGACGTTCCCGCGGCTCGCCCGCGAGCGCCTGCTCGCGGGCTTCCAGCTTCCGCAGGGGGCCTACTGGCGGGCCATCGACACCGCCAAGGATCTGGAGGAGGCGGCAAAGGAGCTGAGGGAGGCGCAGGGAGTCCCCCGGAGGCCGTGAGGGCTCCCCGCGATGCCCGCCCTCTTCACGCGGCGATGCCCGCCCTCTTCACGCGGCGCCGGTTCTCCCGCGACTTCGGGCACTTCTCACGCGCCCTCCGTCCGGCACGGGCCCGGTGGTTGCGCAAGTCAGCCCAGAAGACCGCCCAGGCCTCCACCGCTGCCACCCGAGTACGAGCTGCCGCCGCCGTCGTCGGACGACGAACCCCCGCCGCCGCCACCGGAGTTGGAGCCGCCGTCCGAACCGCCGGCGCTACTGCCCGAACTGGCGCCGCCGCCCTGCGTGGCCTGGGCTCCGGGCGCCGACTGCCGCGGTGGCTGCGCGCCGGGCACGGCCTCCCGCGGTACCTGCACGGTCTCGCGCTGGCTGGGACTTGACGTGCCCCCCTGCCGTTCACCGGGCGTGGCCGACGAGGACGGGCCGCCGGAGCGGCCGTCGTCCGCGTCCGCGCCGCGTGTGTGCCCGCCGGCGGGACTCCCGCTGTCGGTGCGGTCGTCCGGGTCCTCGGGGAGAGGCGATCCGGGCAGCTGGTTCACGGGCGGGCCACCGGGCTCGGGCACCTTGGCCGTGTGCGCGGACCGTACGGCCCCGCCCAGCACCGAGCCTGTCAGCATCGCGATCCCGGTGACGACGGACGCGATCACGGCGCCGCGGCGCAGCACCCGCAGGCGCAGGTCCCGCAGTTCGGCTCGCGGGCCGAGCTTGCGCCACGCGTCGGCCGCGAGCCTGCCGTCGACGGAGTAGACGGGTGCACCCGCGATGAGCAGCGGGCTCCAGGCGGCAAGCAGGATGATGTCCGGCGCCTCGTAGGCCGGGCCCGAACTCCAGCTCACCGTCATCAGCAGCGCCGCCGACAGCAGCGCACCGACGGCGGCGGCGACCCGCTGCCAGAGGCCGCACACCGTCAGCACGCCGATGATGATCTGGAGGAAGGCGACCGTCAGCCCGGACCCGACGGGGTGCGCCAGGGCGAAGTCCCGCAGCGGGGAGGCGATGGTCCAGGGTTCGAGCGAGCGCAGCCACGTCACCATGGAGCCGCGTGCGGCGCCGTCGAAGTAGACCGGGTCGCACAGCTTGCCCATTCCGGCGTAGACCGAGATGAAGCCGAGGAAGATCCGCATGGGCAGCAGCACGACGCCGAGGTTCATGCGGCGGCCCGGGTAGTACGCCTGACGGCGCGCTCCTGCGGCTGCCGGGACCGGGGCGCCGGAGCGGCCCTCGGCCTCCTCGGGGCCCCCGGGCGCGAGGGGCTGCCCACGACGGAGGTACGCGCCGCTTTCCCCGTGCTCGGCGAAGTCGGCGTACTCGCCGAAGTCGTCCGTGTCGCCGGAGTCGCGGGGCTCGCGGACGTCGCCGATCTCGCCGTAGTCGCCGTACGGGTCGTAGGCGCCGGGCTCCGGGCCGTCGAAGGCTCCGTGCGTGGGACGCACCCCGTGCAGCAGGGACTGCGGCTGCGTCGTCTCGACGGAGCGCGCACCGCGCTGGCCGACGACCGTCGGAGGGGCGAGGGTGTCCTCGTCGATCCGGGGCAGCACCTGGGTCGTGGAGGCGGCGGACTCCGCGATCCCCCGGTGACCGGGGCGCGCCGCCTGGTACTGCCGGGTCGCCCCGGTGTCGTCGGCGTCGGCACCCACGCCCCATACGACGGAGGTGCCGCTCGTGGTGCCCGGCGAAGACCCTGCCGTCCCGGGGCCGTTGGCGGGGACCGGTCCTGGCGCCGCACCCGGGAACGTTGCCGGGGTGCCGATGCCGGACATGGCTGGGACGGGACCGGTGGTGACGGACTCGGCGGCGGGCGGGGCGAGTTGCACACGGAAGCTCGCGTGGGTGACGACGACCTCTGCCGGATCGGAGGGGACCTTGACCGTGCTCAGCCCGGGCTCGTCGTCGAAGAAACCGCTCGGGCCGCCCTGTTGGGTGTCCCCAGGACGCCGGCCCGAGGGGTCGGGCGTGCGGGGTGTTCTGGTGTCCACACTCCACTAACCGAGTGATGGACGCTTAGGACACTGCCTCGACCGCCCCGATCTGTCCGAGGCCCGTCAAGGCCGTCGAGCCGCGGCGGGGCCGCGCCCGTGGCGCACGCCGGGCCCCGGGCCCGGCCCGGGTACGCCTCGCGGCCGTCAACTCCTGCGCCGCGCCGCCTCGTAGAGCACCACGCCCGCTGCCACACCCGCGTTCAGCGACTCCGCGCCGCCCGGCATCGGGATCCGTACGCGTACGTCGCAGGTCTCGCCCACCAGGCGGGACAGGCCCTTGCCCTCGCTCCCGACGACCACCACGACCGGCCCGTCCAGGGCGTCCAGATCCGGGAGTCCGACGTCGCCGTCGGCAGCGAGGCCGACGACCATCATCCCCGCCTTCTGGTAACTCTCCAGCGCACGCGTGAGGTTGGCGGCACGGGCGACCGGAGTGTGCGCCGCCGTACCCGCGGAGGTCTTCCATGCCCCCGCCGTCATTCCCGCGGCCCGCCGCTCCGGGACGACGACACCGTGCCCGCCGAAGGCCGAGACGGAGCGGACGACCGCGCCGAGATTGCGCGGATCGGTGATCCCGTCGAGGGCGACGATCAGCGGGTCCTCGCCCTCGTCGTAGGCGGCAGCCGCAAGATCGTCCGGGTGCGCGTACTCGTACTCCGGGACCTGGAGCACGAGACCCTGGTGGTGCAGGCCCTTCGTCATGCGGTCCAGCTCGGGCCTGGGCGCCTCCATCAGGTTGATGCCGCCGGCCTCGCCGGCGAGGCGCACCGCCTCGCGCACCCGGTCGTCGTTCTCGATGAACTGCTGCACGTACAGCGTCGACGCCGGTACACGCTCGCGCAGCGCCTCGACGACCGAGTTGCGGCCGACGACCAGTTCCGAGGCGCTCTTGCCGCCGGCCTTGCGCGCACGCCCCTGCGAGCGCCGGGCCTTGGCCTGCGCGGCGCGCTGCTTGGCATGTCCCTTGCGCATCTCGGCGGGCGGCGTGGGGCCCTTGCCCTCGAGCCCGCGGCGCCGCTTGCCGCCGCTGCCGACCTGCGCGCCCTTCTTGTTGGACGTACGCCGGTTGGGGCGCTGGCTGTTCCCGGCCATCGGGCACCTGCTTCTCTGCTGGTCACTTGCTGATTCGTCTGCCGGATCCCCGGGCGGGCCGTGGGGCCGTGGTGCCCGGCTGCCGACGGGCTGCCGTGCCGGCGGGCGTTCGCACGCTCGCGGCGCGCGGGGAATCGCCGGCTGCTGCCATTATTCCGGAGGACAGGGCCCACCGAAGAAGTGGATCAGTGCCGGCCCTCCCCGCGGGCGGCCGCGGGCACGGTCAGTGGCTGCCGCTGCCGCCGAGCTCCCAGCGCGGCCCCGACGGGGTGTCCTCGATGACCAGGCCCGCCTGCTTCAGCTCGTCGCGGATGGCGTCCGCAGTGGCGTAGTCCTTGCGCTGGCGCGCCGCCTGCCGCTGGTCGAGCACGAGACGGACCAGCGAGTCCACGGCCTCGCGCAGCTCGCCTCCCCGCCCGGCGTCCGTCGCCGTCGACTGCCAGTGCGGGCCGAGCGGATCGAGGCCGAGGACGCCGAGCATCGCCCGTACGTCCGCGAAGGCCTTCACCGTTGCTTCCTTGTCGTCCCCGCTCATGGCGGCGTTCCCGTGCCGGACGGTCGTGTGGAGGACCGCCATCGCCTGCGGAACCCCGAAGTCGTCGTCCATCGCCTCCGCGAAGGCCGACGGGACGTCGCCCGCCGGAGCCACCTCGCCGACGGTCTCGCCCGCGCGCTGCAGGAAGCCCTCGATGCGGCCGAAGGCGGCCTCCGCCTCACGCAGCGACTCTTCGCTGTACTCGATGGTGGAGCGGTAGTGCGGCGAAGCCAGGTAGTAGCGCAGCACGATGGGGCGCCAGTGCTTGACCATCTCGCTCACGAGCACCGAGTTGCCGAGCGACTTGCTCATCTTCTCGCCGCTCATGGTGACCCAGGCGTTGTGCGCCCAGTAGCGCGCGAAGCCGTCGCCGAACGCCTTCGACTGCGCGATCTCGTTCTCGTGGTGCGGGAAGACGAGGTCGACTCCCCCGCCGTGCAGGTCGAAGACCGGCCCGAGGTACTTGTGCGCCATGGCCGAGCACTCCAGGTGCCAGCCGGGTCGGCCGCGGCCCCACGGTGTCTCCCAGCTCGGCTCGCCGGGCCTGGCCGCCTTCCACATGGCGAAGTCGCGCGGGTCGCGCTTGCCGGTCTCGCCCTCGCCCTCGGGCTGGAGCAGGTTGTCCAGTTCCTGGTTGGACAGCTGGAGGTAGCCGTCGTAGGAGTGCACGTCGAAGTAGACGTTCCCGTCCGCCGCGTAGGCGTGGCCGGTGTCGATGAGGACGCGCATCATCTCGATCATCTCGGGGACGTGGCCCGTGGCCCGCGGCTCGTAGGTGGGCGGGAGGCAGCCGAGGCCCTCGTAGGCGGCGTTGAACGCGCGCTCGTTGTCGTAGCCGATGGCCCACCAGGGGCGGCCCTGCTCCGCCGCCTTCTCGATGATCTTGTCCTCGATATCCGTCACGTTCCGCACGAAAGTGACCTCGTAGCCGCGGTGGGTGAACCAGCGGCGCATGATGTCGAAGTTCAGGCCGGACCTGATGTGCCCGATGTGCGGGGCCGCCTGCACGGTGGCACCACACAGGTAGATCGAGACATGGCCCGGCGTCCGGGGGACGAAGTCGCGGATCTGCCGGCTGCTGGTGTCGTACAGGCGAATGCTCACGCGACCAGGGTAGTGGGCCCGTGAGGCCGGAGGCCCCGCACACCGGGCGTGCGTCAGCCCGCCGGCATGCGCCACGCAGTCCGGGGGCCGGGGTGTCAGGTCTGTCAGAGGCGCCCGGCGACCTTCCGGGGTGTGACGCGCACGACGACCCTCTCGGCGTCCTGGGCCGAACTCGGGTTGAACTCGGCGTAGTTCTTGCCCACGTACTTCTGCGCCAGTTCGTCGATGAGTTCCGGGCCGCCCTCGGTGGTGAGCGTGGCGGTACCGCGGATCTCCGCGTACGTGTACGGGCTGTCAGCGGGCTGCACCACGACACTGACGCGCGGGTCGCGCCGGAGGTTCAGGGTCTTGCGGCGGTCGGTCGTGGTGGAGATGAGCAGTTCGTCCCCGTCGCGCTTCACCCACACCGGTGACACCTGGGGGCTTCCGTCGGGCTGGATCGTCGCCAGTTGGACGAAGACGGGGGAGTCCAGAACCTGCTTGAGGTCGTCGGAGAGCTGTGCTGCTGCCACTGGGATCGCCTTCTCTCGGAGCGTCGTCGGTGTCCGCGGCACGGGCCTGTCATGGCGTGCCATGCGGTGTCATACCGTCAACCGGCTTGCGGGGCACGGTGTTCCGGGCCCCGCCGGGTTGTCACACCCGCGGCCCAGCGGCAGCTTCCGAAGGCGGCAGCACCAGTGCCGTCGCCACGGCCGCGAGCCCCTCGCCGCGACCGGTCAGGCCCAGGCCGTCGGTCGTCGTACCGGAGACGGAGACCGGGGCGCCGACGGCGTCGGACAGGACCCGCCGGGCCTCGTCCCGCCGCTTGCCGATCTTGGGCCGGACGCCGATGACCTGGACTGCGACGTTGCCGACGGTGAAGCCTTCCGCCCGGAGGATCCGGGCTGCCTCCGTGAGCAGAGCCACCCCGGACGCACCGGCCCACTCCGGGCGGCCCGTGCCGAAGTGCGCGCCGAGGTCGCCGAGGCCGGCCGCGGAGAAGAGGGCATCGCATGCGGCGTGCGCCGCGACGTCGCCGTCGGAGTGCCCGGCCAGGCCGTAGCGCTCCCCCTCCCAGAGCAGGCCCGCGCACCACAGTTCGCGCCCCTCCTCGAAGGCGTGCACGTCCGTGCCGATGCCGACCAGGGGCAGCACGCCGGACTGCCGGTCAGAAGCCATCGGTCGCCCGCCTCCTCGCCAGGACGGCCTCGGCGAGCACCAGGTCCAGCGGCCTCGTCACCTTGAACGCCTCGTCGTGGCCCGGGACGACCACGACCTCGACGCCGAGGCGCTCCACCATGCCGGCGTCGTCCGTCGCCCCGTCGCCCTCGCGGGCCACCTGGGCGTGCGCCGCGGCCAGCACCTTCAACTCGAAGCCCTGCGGCGTCTGCACCGCCCTCAGCCGTGAACGCTCCGGGGTGCCCGTCACCGGCTCGGGTTCGCCGGCGGGGCGGACCCGCACCTCCTTGACGGTGTCGGGGACGGGCAGCGCCGGCACGACGGCGGGCGCCCCCTCCCGTACAGCCGCCGCCACGGCGTCCACGGTCTCGACCGGCACCAGGGGGCGCGCGGCGTCGTGCACCAGCACTGAGTCGACATCGCCGGGGAGCGCCTCGAGGCCCAGCCGTACGGAGTCCTGACGCGTCTCGCCCCCGGGGACGACCACGACGTCGGTCAGGGTTTCTGCGGCGGCGAGGTGCTCGTCCAGGAGGCGGCGTACCTCGTCGGCACCGTCGGGGGGTGCCACCACCACGACGAGGGAGACGGCACGGGAGCGGGTCATCGCGCGCACGGCGTGCACCAGCATCGGCGTACCGCTCAGCGCGCGCAGCGCCTTGGGGGCGCCGGGGCCGAGGCGGACGCCGCGCCCGGCGGCCGGAATGACGGCGGCGGTGCGGTGTCCGGAACGGTCGGTCCCGGAATCGGCGGCCGGGGAGGTGGCGGAGCCGGACGCGGGCCGGGCGGCCGGAGGCTTTCCGGCCTGCCCGGCGTGCCCGGCGCGCCCGGCCTTCCGGGAATTGCCGCCTGCTCCGTCCGGGCGACCGGAATGCGACTCGCCCGCGGATTGGATTGACATCGGTTCCACGTTCAGGTTTGTGTCCTCAGCCGGTGTGGGTATGGCCTGGGCGTACCCCCGACGCAGGTCGGGGGCGTGCCGGGCGCGAAGCCTTGACCGGCCCTTCCGTGAACTCCGGTCGAGGCAACTGCCCGGGCCCGGCACGCCTTTGGCAGACGTCGAGTCCGCGCCGGAGTCCGGCACGGCGGGCAGTAGTGAGGTTACTGAACGCTGCCGGGGGTCGCTTGCAGTGCATGGACCGGCGCCGCGTGGACATGCCGCTGCGTGGACAGCCGCAGCGCAGACATGCCGCAGCGCCCGGCGACTGACGTCGTCACTCGGGCACTGCGGCACAGCCTTGCTCTACTACTGCTCAGACTTGCTCACTGCTGCTGCTCACGCTCACGCCGGACTCTCGCCACCGGCCTTCGCGTTGCTGCTCACGGCCCGCAGGTCGATGGCCGGCCCGCTCCGCCGTCGCCTCGCTCGGTCAGGATGCGAGAACCTCGTCGAGCAGCGCCTCTGCCTTGTCCTCGTTCGTGTTCTCCGCGAGAGCGAGCTCGCTCACCAGGATCTGGCGGGCCTTGGCGAGCATCCTCTTCTCACCGGCGGAGAGTCCGCGCTCACGCTCGCGGCGCCACAGGTCGCGGACGACCTCCGCCACCTTGATCACGTCGCCGGACGCAAGCTTCTCGAGATTCGCCTTGTAGCGCCGGGACCAGTTGGTCGGCTCCTCGGCATACGGTGCGCGGAGCACCTCGAAGACCCTGTCCAGCCCGTCCGAACCGACCACATCTCGTACGCCCACGAACTCCGCATTGTCCGCTGGCACACGAACCGTCAAGTCGCCCTGCGCAACCTTCAGAACCAAGTAGGTCTTGTCCACGCCTTTGATCTGCCGAGTTTCGATAGCCTCGATCAGCGCGGCCCCGTGATGGGGATAGACCACGGTGTCGCCAACCTTGAACGTCATGTGTCAGGTACCCCTTCCGTGGCTATCCAGAGTAACACGGAATCGGGCTCTTCTGAATGGCGTTTTCGCAGGTCAGGCCGCATCTCGGGGCTTGACAAGCGACCCCGTTACGTGCTGCGGCCAGTCATCTGGAACAGGTATTCGCAGGTCGGGGCACTTCTGAACGCACACCGAAACACAGCGGACACACCTGAAGAGGGTGCTTCAGAAAGGGTCAGCCGTCCGTTTTGTCCGACTGTAAGTCGTCGCCCGTTCGGCTCTCTTCACCTCTTCCCGGACTTTCCCAAGAATTGATCAGCAGTTCCGCTGATCAATTCACAGGGCGTTCGCATTCTTTCCCCGGAAAGGTCCTCCCCCGGTGTGCGGACGCCGCGCACTCCCGCGTACGCACGGGCCCGAACGGCGCGCGGCACGAGGGCCGGGTGCGGGGCCGCGGGAAGGCCTCGGTAATCTGAGCGGCGCCACAGATCGACGTATCCGCCCGCGACCGTCCCGTAGTTCGGCCGCCATAGCTCGCCCAGGAGTTGCCGCCGCCGTGAGCAGCAGCATTCGACGCGGCACCCTTGCCGCCACAGCCCTCACGCTCGCCGTCGTGACACTGTCCGCATGCGCCGCGGGGAACGACGCTCAGACGCTGGAGATCAAGCCGGACAACGCCGCGACCTCCGAGGGCTCCATCAAGATCCAGAACGTCAACATCGTCACGCCCGACGAGGGGGAGGGCCCCTCTGCCGTGACGGCCCGCATCTTCAACGAGGGTTCCAAGGACGAGACCCTCGCGGCCATCACGGTCCAGGGCGCCGGTGCCCGCGTGAAGCTGGAGCCGGCGAAGGGCGAGAGGAAGCTCACGGTGCCGGCAGGCGGTTCGCTCGCACTCGGCGGCAAGGACAACGCCTCGGCCGTGCTGCCCGCCTCCGGTTCGAGTGCCGTGCGGGACGGCAACGCACAGCCGGTGTCCTTCGACCTGAGCCGTACGGGCAAGATCTCGCTGCGTGCCACGGTCGTGCCGGCTCACGGCGACTACGCGAAGTTCGGCCCGACGGTCGCACCGTCCCCCAGCACCTCCCCGGGCACGCCTTCCGGTTCGCCTTCGGCGCCCGGGTCGGAGTCCTCACCGTCCGAGGGCGCCTCGGAGGAGGCCGGGCAGTCCGAGCCGCCGGCCGCCGGCGACGACGACGCGGCCGGAGCCGAGCAGGAGGCCGAGGGGCAGGCCGCGGAGCACTGAGCGTCCGCGCCACCCGCCGCCGCACACCATGAGCGAGGCCCCGCCCGTACGGGCGGGGCCTCGCTCATGGTGTGCTCGTGGTGTGCTCGTGGTGGTGTCCCCGGTGTCTACGGCTCGAACTTGTAGCCCAGGCCCCGCACGGTCACCAGGAAGCGGGGGACGCCCGGGTCGGGCTCGATCTTGGCGCGGAGGCGCTTGACGTGGACGTCGAGGGTCTTGGTGTCCCCCACGTAGTCGGCGCCCCAGACCCGGTCGATCAGCTGCATCCGCGTGAGCACCCTGCCGGCGTTGCGCAGCAGCATCTCGAGGAGGTCGAACTCCTTCAGCGGCAGATCGATCTTGCTGCCGTCGACGGTGACGACGTGCCTGTCCACGTCCATGCGCACCGGGCCGGCCTCGAGGGCCGCGGGCGTGACCTCCTCGGGTTCGCCCTGACGGCGCAGCACGGCCCGTACGCGCGCGACGAGTTCGCGTGACGAGAAGGGTTTGGTGACGTAGTCGTCGGCTCCTATCTCAAGGCCGACGACCTTGTCGATCTCGCTGTCCTTCGCGGTGACCATGATCACCGGGACGTTCGAGCGGCCGCGGAGCTGGCGGCACACCTCGGTGCCGGGCAGGCCCGGCAGCATCAGGTCGAGCAGTACCAGGTCGGCTCCGTTGCGTTCGAACTCGTCCAGCCCGTCGGGGCCGGTGGAGGCGACGGCGACTTCGAAACCTTCCTTGCGCAGCATGTACGACAGTGCGTCGCTGAACGATTCCTCGTCCTCGACGACGAGCACTCGGGTCACGGGAGGACCTCCGGGGCGGTCTCAGGGGCGCGCGGCAGCCCGCGCGGCGTTGTGAAAAGAGATGGGGAGGGACGGGAAGAGGAAGAAGGGGAGGGAGAGGAATAGGAGGGAGGGGACGAAGTGGGGGAAGAAGAAGCGGAAGGAGCCGCGGGGGCGGCGGAGGCAGCCGGTGACGGTTCCCTCCGAAGACCCGCGGGACCGGAGGAGCCGCGGAAGTGCCGTTGCCCCTCAGGGGCCGCGACCCCGGAGGTCTCGGCAGGGTTGTCAGGCTTGTCGGGCTCGTCGGGTGCGGCGGCATCCGGTCCGTCCGCGGAACCGTGCGGGTCGGATCGGCCGTCCGGGTCGCCCGGGACGGGCTGTCCCGCCCGATCGGCTCCGCCGTTCCGGCCGCCCTCGTCCAGGGGGTCGTCCGCGTCGTCGAAGTCGTCCGGCTCCTCGTCGACATCCTCCGGCGGACGGGCGCTGCCGCTCTTCCGCGACTCCGCACGGCTCCGTCCGGGGCCGCCCTCCGGAAGCCGGAGCGTGAACGTGGAGCCCTGTCCTTCGGCGCTCCACACGGTGACCTCGCCGCCGTGCGACGCGGCCACGTGCTTGACGATGGCCAGTCCCAGGCCGGTGCCGCCGGTGGCGCGCGAGCGGGCCGGGTCCACGCGGTAGAACCGCTCGAAGACCCGCTCCTTGTCCCGCTCGGAGATGCCGATGCCCTGGTCGCTGACCGATATCTCGATGAAGTCCCCGCCGGGCGCCGCAACCCGGCGGCCCGCGATGCCGACGCGGGTGCGGGCGGGCGAGTAGTTCACCGCGTTCTCGACGAGGTTGCCGAGGGCGGCCGCGAGCTGGCTGCGGTTGCCCCACACGTGGAGCCCGTCCTCCGCGCTGCCGCTCGTGGCCGTGCCCGCACCGCCGCCGCCCGACCGGCCCGCGACGAGGGCGATCTGCTTGCTGCTCGCCGACTGGCGGCAGCGGTCGATCGCCTCGTCCACCAGCTCGTCCACGCCGACCTGCTCGGCATCGCCCAGCGGGTCGTCGTTCTGGACGCGGGAGAGGTCGATGAGCTCCTGGACGAGGCTCGTCAGCCGCGTCGCCTCGTACTGCATGCGCCCGGCGAAGCGCTCGACCGCCTCGGGGTCGTCCGCCGCGTCCAGCACCGCCTCGGAGAGCAGGGACAGCGCGCCGACCGGGGTCTTCAGCTCATGGCTGACGTTCGCCACGAAGTCGCGGCGCACGGCCTCTATGCGGCGGGCCTCCGTCATGTCCTCGACCAGCAGCATCACGAGCCGGGAGCCGAGGGGAGCCACGCGGGCGGACACGGCGAGGGCCTCGCCCCGGCCCGTGCCGCGCCGGGGGAGGTCCAGGTCGACCTGCCGTATCTCGCCGTCCCGCCTCGTCTCGTGCGCCATCTTCAGCATCGGCTCGACGGCCAGCCGGCCGCCCCGCACGAGCCCCAGGGCATACGCCGCGGAGCTCGCCTTGACCACCTCGTCCGACTCGTCCAGCACTACGGCGGATGAGCGCAGCACGGAGAGCACGGTGTCCACACCGGGCGGCAGTACGGCCTCGGTGTGCAGCGAGGAGCGCGTGGGGCGGGCCTGGTCGCGCTCGCTCCAGCGGAACGCCAGCATCGCGATCACGCCGGTCATTACTCCGGCGATCGCCGCCGCTGCGGCGACCGCCGCGTTCACGTCCATGCCTCAAGGCTATGCGCGCTCGTCGGCACCGCCCCAGGGGAAGCGGGAGACCTCGAACACTCGTCTCCCAGAGTTCACCTTGAGGTCGTGACCGGTTCACCGCGGAGGTCGGCGACAGACGCATTCCGGACGGAGCGTGGGAACCTGAGGCCGGCCCTGCGGGCACCTCTGTCGAGAGAACATGCGAGGGAAGGACAGCCATGCGTGACGCGTACCACGAGGAGCTGGACTCGATCAGCGACAGCCTGGTCGACATGGCCCGGTTCGTCGGCTCTGCGATCGGCCGCGCCACGACGGCGATGCTGGACGCCGATCTGAAGCTGGCCGAAAGCGTCATCGCCGGGGACGAGAAGGTCGACGCCATCCAGCACGACCTGGAGAACCGAGCCATCCAGCTGCTGGCGCGGCAGCAGCCCGTCGCGACGGACCTGCGGATAGTCGTCACGTCGCTGCGGATGAGCGCCGACCTGGAACGCGCCGGCGACCTGGCGCAGCACGTGGCGAAGGTCACCCGCCTGCGGTTCCCCGACTCCCCCGTGCCGGGTGATCTGCAGGCGACGCTGCTGGAGATGGGGCAGCTGGCGCAGCGGCTGATGGCGAAGGCCGCGGAGGTGATCATCACGAAGGACGTCGACCTGGCTCTGCAGCTGGAGCACGACGACGACGCGATGGACGACCTGCACCGCACGCTCTTCCAGCACCTGATGGACGACCGCTGGCAGCACGGGATCGAGACGGCCGTCGACGTGACGCTGCTCGGCCGCTACTACGAGCGCTTCGCGGACCACGCGGTCTCGGTGGCCCGTCGCGTGGTCTATCTGGTCACCGGCGACTACGCGCACGAGCTCGACCCGGCGGCCGCTGCCGCCGGTGACGGCACCGCCCCGGTCGAGGACGCCTGAGCGCGGGACTGCCGCGGGCCCGGCGACGGCCGCATGCGGTTCGCGCGTCCGGGGGCGCGACGTACCGCTCGACGTTCGGTGCGGCCACCGGCGGCCGGGACGGGGACGCCGCCGACGGGCCGCCGTCACCCTTCTCGTGCAACTACGCGCCCTTTGTGCGCCCGTGGTCCGGGCCGGAGGGTGGGGAGTAGTCCGGGGAGGAGAAGGAGGAAGTCGTGGCTGAGCACAGCGATCCGGCCCTGCCCATGGCGCGGGCGGACGAGCGGCCGTCCCTGCACGTACTGGGGGCGTGCGGTTGCGGTCCGGGCTGCGGGTGCGGATGTCAGTCCGGCGGCCCGTGTCAGTGCGGCGGTTGCTGCGGCTGACAGAGGTCTGCCGCAGGCGGCTGCACCGCGGCCCGGGCGGTCCGAGCCGCTGAGGGCCCTGCCCGGTTCGACGGGGCAGGGCCCTCAGCTTGCGCTCCGGGGAGGTGCTTGCCGATGACCGGGCGCGGAAGATTCGGGAACCGGAAGTCGGTGAGGTTCCGCAACGCGAGCTTCGGCAACGCCCTCGTCAGACGACGTCGTAGATCAGGTGCGTCGCGGTCGATGTCGGGGTCACGCTCCGCTGCACCAGCGTGCGCTGCGCTCCGCCGGTGAACAGCGGCGTCCCGGCACCCAGCACGACGGGCGCGAGGTGCAGCGACAACACGTCGGCCAGTCCGGCGTCGAGGGCCGATCCGACTGTGGCGCCGCCGCCCATGAGGAAGACGTCGAGGTCCCTGCCGGCCTGCGACGACGCTGCCTCGGCGCGCTCGCGGGCGGCGCTCACGGCGTCGGCCAGTCCGGTGGTGACGAACGTCCAGTCGAGGTCGGTGAGCCGCACCGACTCCGGTGGCGAGCTCGTCACGACCACGAACGCGGGCTTGCCCACCTCGCCGGCGCCGTACCCGGATGTGTCGTCCCACCCGTGCGGGCCGTCGACCACGTCGAAGAGCCGGCGGCCGAGGACGACGGCGCCCGAGCGGGCGGTCGACTCACGCAGGATCCGGCGGTCCTCGGGGTCGTCGGAGAACGCCCAGGTGTGCAGGGCCTCGCCGGCGTCGCCCAGACCGTTGTCCGGTCCGGGGCGGGGCCCGGTGACGAAGCCGTCGAGGGAGACGGAGATGTCGGCAACGATTCGAGTCATGCCGGGGCAGACCCGGGCCGCCGGCCGGACTCATCGCCCGCCGCACGGCGGCGCGCAAGCAAGACCCCTGAGAAAAAAGGGCCCCTGCCCGCGCAAGCGCGAGCGGGAGCCCTTTCGTTCCGCAGTTCTACTTCTTGCCCTGGTTCTTCACGGCCTCGATCGCGGCCTTCGCCGCCTCCGGGTCGAGGTACGTGCCGCCACGCTTCACCGGGTGGAAGTCGGCGTCCAGCTCGTAGCTGAGCGGGATTCCCGTGGGGATGTTCAGGCCCGCGATCTCCTCGTCGGAGATGCCGTCGAGGTGCTTCACGAGGGCGCGCAGGGAGTTGCCGTGCGCCGCGACCAGGACGGTGTGGCCCGCGAGGAGGTCCGGGATGATGCCGTCGAACCAGTACGGCAGCATCCGTCCGACGACGTCCTTGAGGCACTCGGTGCGGGGGCGCAGTTCGCTCGGGACGCCGGCGTAGCGCGGGTCGTCGCTCTGCGAGTACTCGGCGCCGTCGGGCAGTTCGGGCGGCGGGGTGTCGTACGAGCGGCGCCAGA
This sequence comes from Streptomyces sp. WMMB 322, assembly GCF_900090145.1. GTDB lineage: Bacteria > Actinomycetota > Actinomycetes > Streptomycetales > Streptomycetaceae > Streptomyces. The sequence goes on along the minus strand of NZ_FMHI01000001.1, from coordinate 98,862 downwards.
GCATGAACTGCTCCTCGCCGAACTCCTCACGCACCTGTGCCTTGTCCTTGCCCTGGAGGGCACCGTAGTGCCGCTCGTTGAGCCGCCAGGAGCGGCGGACCGGGATCCAGAGCCGGTCGGCGGACTCCAGTGCGAGCTGTGCGGTGCGGATGGCCCGCTTCTGCACGGAGGTGTGCAGCACGTCGGGGAGCAGCCCGGCGTCCTTGATCAACTCGCCGCCGCGGACCGCCTCCTTCTCGCCCTTCTCGGTAAGGTTCACGTCCACCCAGCCGGTGAACAGGTTCTTCGCGTTCCACTCGCTCTCTCCGTGCCGGAGGAGGATCAGCTTGTACGGTGCGTCGGCCATGCGGAGCACCCTACTGGGTGTGTCCGGTGGTGTGTTCGGAGGAGATATCCGTTGACTGCGGTGTGGCCCCCGCGCACATGTGTCGACAGCCGGTTCGTCCCTACGGTCACGCCATGAACCCCGAGAACCCCGCAGCTGACAAGAGTCCGACGCCACCCCAGGCGTCCCCGTCGCCGGAGTCGCCGGCACCGTCGTCCTCATCGTCCACGCCGCCCTCAGCGTCGCTGCGGCGCGTCGTCGCCGCCAGCCTCGTCGGCACGACGATCGAGTGGTACGACTTCTTTCTCTACGGTTCGGCCGCAGCCCTGGTCTTCGACAAGCTCTTCTTTCCCAGCTCCGACCCGCTGGTCGGCACGCTGCTGGCCTTCCTCACTCTCGCCGTCGGCTTCGCGGCCCGGCCCATCGGAGCGCTCGTCTTCGGGCACTACGGCGACCGGATCGGCCGCAAGAAGCTGCTCGTGCTCAGCCTGATGATGATGGGCGGGGCGACGTTCGCGATCGGGCTGCTGCCCACGCACGCCGCGATCGGATCGCTCGCGCCCGTACTGCTGACGGTGCTGCGCCTCATCCAGGGGTTCGCCCTGGGCGGCGAATGGGGCGGCGCGGTGCTGCTGGTCTCCGAGCACGGGGACGCCAAGCGCCGCGGCTTCTGGGCCTCCTGGCCGCAGACGGGCGCACCCGCGGGCCAGTTGCTGGGCGTGGCCGTGCTTGCTGTGCTGACGGCACTGCTGTCGGAGGAGGCGTTCCTGAGCTGGGGCTGGCGGGTGCCGTTCCTGCTCTCGGCCGTGCTGGTCGGCGTCGGCATGTGGATCCGGCTCGCCGTCGACGAGACGCCGGTCTTCAAGGAGGCCCGGGCCCGCGCCGAGGCGCGCAAGGCCGAGTCCGCGATGACCGGCGGGGACGAGCAGGCGGAGAAGATGCCGCTGGTCGCGGTGCTGCGCTACCACTGGAGGGACGTGCTCATCGCGATGGGCGCGCGGATGGCGGAGAACATCTCCTTCTACGTCATCACCGCGTTCATCCTCGTCTACGCGACGAAGGAGCTCGGCCTCTCCCAGCAGACGGCGCTCAACGCCGTGCTGATCGCCTCCGCGGTGCACTTCGCCGTGATCCCCGCGTGGGGTGCGCTCTCCGACAAGCTCGGACGCCGCCCGGTCTATCTGATCGGAGCGGTCGGCATCGGCCTGTGGGTCTTCCCGTTCTTCGAGCTGCTCAACACCAAGAGCTTCGGTTCGATGGTGCTCGCGGTGATGGTCGGGCTGGTCCTGCACGGTGCGATGTACGCGCCGCAGGCGGCCTTCTTCTCGGAGCTGTTCGCCACGAGGGTGCGCTACTCCGGTGCGTCGATCGGCGCGCAGTTCTCGTCGCTGGCGGCGGGTGCGCCGGCGCCGCTGATCGCCACCGCGCTGCTGGCGGACTTCGGCAGCTCGACGCCGATCGCGCTGTACGTGATCGCTGCCGCGCTGCTCACCGTCATCGCGATCGCGTGTGCGAAGGAGACCAGCCGACTGGACCTGACGAAGATCGGCCAGGACGCCGCCGTCGGCGACGGCGGCGCATCCGGCCCCGCGTCCGCGGACGGGTCATCCTCCGACCGCTCCCGCGAGCCTGTGCAGCCGTAGCGCGAGCTGCGTCTCGAGGGCGCGCTCCGGGGACTGCCAGTCGTCGCCCAGCAGCCTGGCCACACGCTCCAGGCGCTGGGCGACGGTGTTCACGTGGACGTGGAGTTCGTCCTTGGCGCGTGCCGGGCTCATCCCGCACGCGAAGTAGGCGTCCATGGTGGCCACCAGGTCGGTGCCGCGGCGTGCGTCGTAGTCCAGTACGGGCCCGAGCGTGCGGCGTACGAAGCTGCCGACGTCGCGGCTGTCGGTGAGCAGCATGCCGATGAAGCCGAAGTCCTCGGCTGCCGCGCCCTCTCCGGTGCGTCCGAGCAGCCGCAGCGCGTCCACGCAGCGTCGCGCCTCGGGGTAGGCCGCGGCGACGGCTCCGGACTCGGCGGCGGGCGCGGCCACGGGCGCCGAGGCGCCGACGGTGACGGGTGCGCCCGCGGAGTGCCCGAGTTCGGCGGCGATCTCGCCGGCGGTGCGGGACGGCGTGCCGTCGGCGCGCAGCGGCAGCAACAGCACGATCCCGCCGTCCCTGGCGGCGGCCAGCCCGTGCCGGGTGGCGGCCAGATGGGAGGCGGCGGCCCACAGACGCTGCCGGCCGAGGCTCTCCTCCCGCTCCGCCGGGCCCACGCGTCCGGAGGCCCCGGCGGAGGGCCCTCCGGACGGCCCTTCGGAAGACTTTTCGGAATGACCTCCGGAAGGCCCTCCGGTAGGACCTTCGAGCCGTGCGCTGAGAAGTACGTGCGGCGTGTCGAGGTCCGCGTGCAGCCGTGCCGCGCGGTCGCGCAGCAGGCGCGGGTCGTGCCGCGTGGAGTCGAGAAGGTCGTCGAGGAGTTCGCCGCGTACGCGCTGCTCGGCCTCGCCCGCCGATCGGCGTGCCAGCAGCAGCAGGGACGTGACCATGGCGGCGCGTTCGAAGGTGCGCTGGTCGACGGGGTCGAGCAGGGGATGGCCGTGCAGCACGAGCGCGCCCAGGAGTTCGCCGCCGGCGGTGACGGCGGTCACCCAGGTGTCTCCGTCCCGCATGGCGTGTCCGGCGCTTCGGGAGCGTTCCACCGAGGGATGGGCCGACGCGGCGGACGGCTCGACGAACTCGACGCGTCCCTCGAGGACTTCGGAGACCGCGGCGGCCACGTCCGTCACATCGCCGCCGCGCAGCACGAGTTCGGTGAGCCTGTCGTGGACGTCGCTGGCGCGCTCGATCGTCTCGTTGGCGCTCTCCAGTTCGGCCATCGCGTCGCGGGTCTCGGAGAGCAGCCGTGCGTTGTCGATCGCGACGGCGGCGTGGGCGGCGAACGAGCCGAGCAGGGCGATCTGTTCACGTTCGAAGACTCGCGCGCGGCGGTCGGCCGCGTAGAGGACGCCGATGACGTCGCGTCCGCCGAGCAGCAGCGGCACGCCGAGGATGGCGATCAGGCCCTCCTCGCCCACGGCCGCGTCGATGGGGCCGGTGTGCCGGAAGCGCTCGTCCGTCGGATAGTTGTCGGTGACGTAAGGGCGCGCTGTCTGCGCGACGAGCCCGCCGAGCCCCTCCCCCATGCCGAGGCGCACCTGCTGGAAGCGGGCCGAGACGGACCCCTCGGTGACGCGCATGTACGTGTCGCCGCGCTCGTGGTCCGTGAGGGACATGTACGCGACCTCTGTGCCCAGCAGCGAGCGGGCCCGCTGCACGATCGCGCGCAGCACGTCGTCCAGGTCGCGCAGTCCGGCCAGGTCGTGCACGGTCTCGATGAGCGCGGTCAGCTCGGCCTCGCGGCGCCGCCGGCCCTCCAGTTCCGCGCGGATGCGCAACGCGAGCAGCTTGCCGTTCTCCAGAGCCGCCAGCTCGGCGGCCGGTGCGCCGGCCTCACGGGCGCGCGCGAGAGGTTCGTCGTACGCCTCGACGGGCGCACGGCGCGAGAGGAGTTCCAGGTAGGCGGCGTCGGAAGACCGGGCTTCGGGCATGGTCACAGGCTTACCGTGGCGCGTGGCGTGACGCCAGTGGCCGCCGGTCCCCTCCGGGACGCCGGGGGCCGGTGCGCCGGCGAGGTCCGGGCGCTGCCGGCGGGGCCTGCCCGGCCGGCGGCCCGCCGCCCGGAAGCGGGACTGCCGGGCGGGATGACGGGCGGACTGACAGGCGGGCTGCCCGCTCTCCCCCAGGGCCCGGGGACACCACCCGGCCGAAGGCCCGGGGCCCGACCCTGCCCGGGGCCCGGGACGGGCCGAGCCCCGGGCCGCACGTCGCGACCGCCGTCGGTGGGCGCCTCAGCGAGCGCGTCAGTGCGGGCGTATGCGAGCGCGTCAGTGCGGGCGTATGCGAGCGCGTCAGCCAGCGCGTCAGTGCGCGGCCCAGCCAGCGCGTCAGTGCGCGGTCCACGCGCCGTCGAGGGGCAGCGAGGTGCCGGTGACGAAGGACGCCTCCCGGGTGCACAGATAGGCGACGGCCTCGGCGACCTCCTCCGGTTCGAGCAGCCGCTTCAGCGCGGAGTCGGCGAGCAGGATCTCCGAGACGACCCGGTCCTCCGAGATGCCGTGCGCCGCCGCCTGGTCGGTGATCTGCCGTTCCACCAGGGGCGTACGGACGTAGGCGGGGCAGACGCAGTTGGACGTGACGCCGTGCTCGGCGCCCTCCAGCGCGGTGACCTTCGACAGGCCCTCCAGGCCGTGCTTGGCGGAGACGTAGGCCGACTTGTACGCCGAGGCGCGCAGCCCGTGCACGGAGGAGATGTTCACTATCCGGCCCCAGCCCTGCTCGTACATCTGCGGGAGCGCTCCGCGCACGAAACGGAAGGGGGCCTCCAGCATCAGCGTTAGCAGCCTGCGGAAGTCCTCGGGCGGGAACTCCTCGATGGGGCGCACCAGTTGGGCGCCCGCGTTGTTGACGAGGATGTCGGTGCCGGCAGCGAGACGCTCGGCGGCGTCGAGCCCCTCCGCGTCGGTCAGGTCGAGGGGGTGGGGCTGGAGCGAGCCGCCGCCGTCCTCGTCCTGAAGGGCCCGCAGCCCGTCGGCGTCACGGTCGACGACCCGGACCTTCGCGCCCGCCGCCGCCAGTCTGAGGGCGCACGCCCGTCCGATGCCGCTCGCGGCACCGGTGACCAGCGCGGTGCGGCCGGTCAGGTCGAGGACGACGGAGTGGGGGCCGGGTGTCAGCTGCTCGGTCATGCGGCAACGCTAGGTGCGCGTGCAGCGGCCGCCCAATGTGGTGGCGCCACACTCACACCTGGTCACCACTGGACGCACGACACGTTCGGGTGCCGGTTGCCGCGCCCCTACCGTCGACGGGTCCCCAAGGGACGCCCCCCCCACGGAAGGAGCGCCATGAAAGCAATCCGCTCGAAAGCCGCTCTGCTGCTGACCGCACTGACCGCACTCGCCACCGCAGGCCTCGCCGCCGCAGCCGGCTCAGGCACCTCGTTCGCGGCGGACCCCGTCGGAGCCTCGCGCTCCGCGGGACCGGCGGACGGGAAGGCCGCGGCGGCCGGCCTGGAGAAGGTCGACGGTTTCGGCTCCAATCCAGGAGCGCTCGGCATGTACCGCTACGCCCCGGACGGACTGCCCGCGAAGGCTCCCGTCGTTCTCGCGCTGCACGGCTGCACGCAGGACGCGGCGACGTACTTCGAGGGCGCCGGCTGGCAGAAGGCCGCGGACGACGGAGGTTTCTCCGTCGTCGCACCGCAGCAGGAACAGGCCAACAACGCCAACAAGTGCTTCAACTGGTTCCAGTCGGGCGACACCGACCGCGGCAAGGGCGAAGCGCTGTCGATCAAGCAGATGGTGGACCGGACGGTCGCGGATCTGGACGCCGACCCCTCACGCGTCTTCGTCACGGGCCTCTCGGCGGGCGGCGCCATGACCGCCTCGATGCTGGCCGCCTACCCGGACGTCTTCAAGGGCGGCGCGGTAGTCGCGGGCCTGCCGCACGGGTGCGCGAACAGCGTCGTCGAGGCCTTCACCTGCATGAATCCCGGTGTCTCCAAGTCGGCCTCGGCATGGGGCGACCTGGTCAGGAACGCCGCCCCGGACCACTCGGGGGCCCGGCCGCAGGTGTCGGTCTGGCACGGCACGGGTGACACGACCGTGGCCCCGAAGAACGCCGAGGAGTCCGTCAAACAGTGGACGGACGTGCTCGGCGCCGACCAGCAGGCCGACGCGACCGAGGAGTTGCAGGGCGGCACCGCCCGCTCCGACTACGAGAACGCGGACGGCGACGTCGTCGTCCGCAGCTACCTGGTGGACGGGATGCCGCACGGTACGCCCGTGAAGCCGGACGAGGACTGCGGCAAGGCAGGCCAGCACTTCCTCGACAAGATCTGCTCGACCAAGCACATCACCGCGGACTGGGGGCTGGGAGGCTGACGCCAGGTCCCTCCCCGTTCCCGGCTGCTCCCCCGGAGGTGCAAAGGCGCGCTCCGGCACCCGGCACCCGTGCGCGCCGGCCCGCTCACACCTCTGGGGGAGCACGCATCTCCGAGTCCCTACACCCCTGTTGTGGCTTGTCCGCGCCCTCCGCGGCAGGTACGCACAGGGGTCGCGGAGCTTCCCGGGCGGGCACGGCGGTTGCGCGCCTCGCACGATGGATCCGGCGCCGGCGTCGTGCGGGCGCCATCCACGTGCAGGCAACCGCGGAAGGGAAGCAGATGATCAACCTCGCACGCGCGATAACCACTGCCGGTGTCGCACTCGCTGTCTCACTCGTCGCCGTACCCTCGGCCTCGGCCGTCGTGAGGGAAGCGGGAAGGACCGTGGCCCGTGCCGCGGCCCAGGCCCACAACGAGCCCGCCGACGCGGGCCGCATCCTGGCACCGGCCGGCGGGGATCTGACCGGCAGTCCCCTCCCCTGCGAGGTGGAGGATTCGAAGCCGGAGACCACCGTGGCGTCCTGAACGCCTCCGGCCGCTCTGTCGCCCCCGGCCGCTCTGTCTTCGGTCTCCCTGGTTCTCCGGTTCCGGTTCACCTTCTCCGGTTCACGGTTCTCCGGTTCTCGGTTCACCGGTTCTCCGGACCCTCGATCACTGCGCACCTGTCGCGCACCGTCAAGGACCGACCGCGCGTCCGGACCCTCACCGGCCGCGCATCGGACCCCGTCGCGCTCCGTCGCACTCGGGCGGCGGACGTCGGACCCGGGCCGTGGCCTCGCCCCGGCCCGTGCCGGCCGTCAGCCGCTCCCGCCGTCCGGTGTGCCTCCCGTCAGATGCGTGAAGGCGTCCAGGTTGCGCGTCGACTCGCCGCGCGAGGTGCGCCACTCGTACTCGCGGCGGATCGCCGTCGCGAAGCCCATCTCCAGCAGGGTGTTGAAGGAGCCGTCGGCGTTCTCCAGCACCGCCCCCAGCAGCCGGTCCACCTCTTCCGGGGTGACGGCGCCCAGCGGCAGCCGGCCCGCCAGATAGATGTCGCCGAGCTTGTCCAGTGCGTAACTCACCCCGTACAGGCGGGTGTTGCGTTCCAGCAGCCAGCGGTGCACGGCCGCGTGGTTCTCGTCGGGGCAGCGCACGACGAAGGCGTTGACGGAGAGCGAGTGCCGTCCGACGGCGAGCGAGCAGGTCGTGGAGAGTTTGCGCGTGCCCGGAAGCGTGACGACGTAGGTGCCCTCGGCGGGGCTCTCCCACTCCAATCCGGCCTCGCGCAAGGCCTGTTCGACGGCACCGCGGGCCCGGCCCGGCGCGTCGCCGCGGCCCCTCGCGGCGCCGGCGCCGTTCTTCTCCCCGGCGGACCCGGCACTCTCGGTGCCACGGGCGCCCTTCGCATCAGCCGCGTCAGCCATGGGCCGATCGTAGGTGACGGCGACGGTCGTGCATCGCGTCGGCATAGACCTCGAGGGTGCCTGCCGCTGCCGCGTCCCAGCCGAACCCGGCGGCGTGCCGGGCCGCGGCCTCGCCCATGCGCTCGACGGGGCTGTCCGGCCCGTCGGTGACGAAGCGCCGCAAGGTCCGCGCGTAGTCCCGCGGGTCGTGGCCGTCGACGAGGAAGCCGCTCACCTCATCCCGCACGGCGACCGGCAGCCCGCCCACCGCCGCCGCGATCACGGGCGTCCCGCAGGCCTGTGCCTCGACCGCCACCAGCCCGAAGGACTCGCTGTAGGACGGCATCACCAGGACGCTGGCGGCCCGGTACCAGTCCGCGAGCTCCTCCTGGTCCACCGGCGGGCGGAACCGCACGATGTCCGAGATGCCGAGCTTCGCGGCGAGCTTGTGCAGCCACTCCGGCTTGGCCAGTCCGCTGCCGCTCGGCCCGCCGACGACCGGGACGAGCAGCCGCCGGCGCAGTGAGGGCTCGTCCTGGACGAGCAGCGCCGCGGCACGCAGCAGGATCTCGGGGGCCTTCAGCGGCTGTATCCGTCCGGCGAAGAGCGGGATCAGGGCGTCCTGCGGCAGTCCCAGGCGGCCACGGGCGGCGGCGCGTCCGTCGGCTGGGCTGAAGCGCTCCAGGTTGACGCCCGGGTGCACGACGGCGGTGCGTGCGGGGTCGGCCTCGTAGTGCCGGACCAGTTCGCCGGCCTCCTCGGCCGTGTTGGCGATGAGCCTGTCGGCGGCGCGCACGATCTGCGTCTCGCCGATGACGCGGGCGGCCGGTTCCGGGGCGTCGCCCTCGGCCAGTGCCGCGTTCTTCACCTTGGCCATGGTGTGCATGGCGTTGACGAGCGGAACGCCCCAGCGCTGAGCGGCGAGCCAGCCGACGTGGCCGGAGAGCCAGTAGTGGGAGTGCACCAGGTCGTAGTGCCCGGGACGGTGGCCCGCCCACGCCTGCATCACACCGTGGGTGAACGCGCAGAGCTGCGCGGGCAGTTCCTCCTTGGCCAGGCCCTCGTACGGGCCCGCGTCGATGTGCCGGACGAGGACTCCGGGGGCCAGTTCGACGCTGGGCGGAAGGGCGGCCGCCGTCGAACGCGTGAATATCTCCACCTGGGTGCCGTGGGCGGCGAGCTGCTTGGCGAGTTCGACGATGTAGACGTTCATGCCGCCCGCGTCTCCCGTCCCCGGCTGGTGCAGGGGGGAGGTGTGCACGCTCAGCATGGCGACCCTGCGGGGGCGCCGGCCGGACCCGAGCCGCAGCCACGGGCGCTGCTGCTGCGGCTGGGCGGGCCGACGGGCCCGGGGGAGGGAGCGGAGCTGACCGAGCCGCGCCATGTACTGGCTCACGGGCGATGCCTCCTCGTGTGGAGTGCCTGCGCTGCGGACACCGGCGGTGCCGCCGGAGCCGCGGACTCTGCGGCACGCCCAGCGGTCCGGCATGCGGCGGGCGTGCGTACGCGGAGCCTCCGGCCCTCCCAGCGAGAACACCGGAGTTGCTGCTTCCCATTCCGGCTGTACCGAATCGTGACACCGCGGCTTTCCGATCACGGCGACGCGGTCCGCCGGATCACGGCAAAGCGGTCCGCCGGGAACGGCGACGCGGTTCCGCCGGATCACGGCACCAGATCGTGACGCCGGGGCTCGACGCGTGGGGAGCGCCTCGCCTCGACGGACGCGGTTCGAGGCGGCGAGGCGGCGATGCGGCACGGGGGCCGGTTCCTTGCCGTCCGGCCTCGGTGGCTTCTGGTCGCCCGGCCTCGGTCCGCCCGGGGCGTTCTGCTCCGGGCCACGGCGTGACCGTGGCCGCCGGTCCCGGCGCATGCGCCGTCCCCGTACGCTCGTCGGCATGAAAGCCCGCCCCACGGCCCGTTCCATCGGGAACGTGACGCGGGGAACCACCGGCCCCAACCGGCTGCGCCGCATGGACCGGTGGATCGCCGCCGTCCACGCTCCGCTGCTTCGCGGCCCGCTCCCGGACGGCACGCCGACCGGCGTCGGCGCCCGGCCCCCGGTCGCGGTCGACCTGGGATTCGGGGCCGCCCCGTGGACCGCCATCGAGCTGCTTCACCGGCTGCGCAAGGTGCACCCGGGAGTGCACGTCGTCGGGGTCGAGATCGACCCCGGGCGGGTCGCCACCGCGCGGCCGTACGAACGTGACGGCCTCACCTTCGTGCGCGGCGGTTTCGAGGTGCCGCTCCCGGACGGGGCGCGCCCCGTGCTGATCCGCGCCGCGAACGTGCTGCGTCAGTACGGGGAGGACGAGGTCGCGCCGGTGTGGGACCGGCTGTGCGGACGCCTGGCGGGACCCGGCGGGCTGCTGGTCGACGGCACCTGCGACGAGATCGGACGCCGGCACGTATGGGTGGCGCTGGGGCCCGAGGGACCGCGCACGGTCACCTTCGCGGCGCGGCTCGCGTCGCTGGCGACGCCGTCCGATCTGGCGGAGCGGCTGCCCAAGGCGCTGATCCACCGCAACGTTCCGGGGGAACCGGTGCACGCGTTCCTGCGCGACTTCGACCGTGCCTGGGCGGCTGCGGCCCCCTACGGGGCGCTGAGCGCCCGGCAGCGCTGGATGCGGGCGGTGGAGGCGGTGGCCGGCGAGTGGCCCGTGACGGACGGGCCGCGCCGGTGGCGGCAGGGCGAGGTCACCGTCGAGTGGTGGGCCCTCGCCCCGCGCGGCGGCTGACCACTGCTGAACTCTGCGCGGAGAGACCGCGGATGCCGCACTTCAGGCGGCGCTCGCCAGTTCGGCCCGCCCGAAGAGCAGGGCGTATCCGGGAGGCAGGTCGTCGAGCACCTGGCCCGTGAGGGCGTCGCCGCACACGTCCGCCAGCACCGACAGCACCGAGCCGACGTCCCAGCGGGCCGTCGCGGGCGTCGCGCCCTGCAGGCGCCCCTGGACCGACTCGACGAACTCCGGGCCGGTGAGCGGCTTCGTCGCCGGCAGCTGGTACCTCAGCGACTCCGCGGCCGTGGCGGGCAGCTGCGCTGCGACCTGCTCACGGACCTCGTCGCTCAGGTGACCGCCGAGCGCCGACAGTATTAACCGGACGACCTGCTTGGTCTGCTCGTCCGAGGTGTACCGGCCGTGCTCACGAACTTGGGCCACTAGTTCGCTCCATTGCATACCTTTTTGTCCCTTTCCTTTTTTCTTCCGTTCGACCTTGGAGGCCGCTCTCCGTCGTGCCCAGGAGAGCGGCCTCAAATGTGCAGCAGAGTCGCAGATCACATGAGAGTCAGGTCTCACCCGGAGATCTGCTTGGCACCCGAAGTGCCTCCGCTGATCTCGATCTTGCGGGGTTTCGCCTGTTCGGCGACCGGGATCCGGAGGGTCAGCACACCGGAGTCGTAGGAGGCGTCGATGCGCTCGGAGTCGAGGGTGTCGCCGAGGAAGAGCTGGCGGCTGAAGCGGCCCGAGGGGCGCTCCGCGGCGATCAGCTCCGCGTCCTCGGGGGCGGGCGAGCGGCGCTCGGCGTGGACGGTGAGCACGTTGCGCTCGACGTCGAGATCGATGGTCTCGGGGGCGACGCCGGGGAGGTCGAAGTGGATCACGAACTCGTCGCCGGAGCGGTAGGCCTCCATCGGCATCCCCGCAGGGCGCGACTGGGTTCCGAAGACCTGCTGGGTGAGGCGGTCGAACTCCCGGAACGGGTCGGTACGCATGAGCATCACTGGTCATCTCCTTCCGTGGATTGCACGTCGTGCGATGCCATGTGCCTTGTTATATACACCAACCCGAGGAAAGTTGACAACCGGAGACTCAACTAACGCTCTTGACCAGGTCAGACGGCCTGCTGTGCCGCTTCCCGCTGCGACCCCGCCTGCTCGCCCTTCATCGCCCGCTGCCACAGCACGCCGAACTCGCGCCGAGCCGCCTCGGCCTCCTGACGCTGACCCGCGTGGAGCACGCCGAGCGCGTACGCGGTGGCGGGTGCGATGCGGGGCGTGCGGGCGGCAGCGGCGGCCGCCTCGGCCGCCTCCACCGAGTCGCGGTACCGGTCGAGCGCGGCGCTCGCCTGCCTGAGCAGCGGGTCCGGGCCCGCCTCGCCGCCGCCCTCGCTGCCGCGGCGGGCGGCACCGGACGCGCCGCCGCCGGGGTCGCCGGAAGCGGACCCGACGGTGGCGTCGGGAGGAGCACCGGCCGTGTGCAGCACCTCCTGCGCGTAACGGTGGTGCCGCAGCAGAGTCCGCACCTCGAGCCACGCGGCGTCCTGCCTGCTCTGCAGGCCGGGGCCGCCCCGCGCCGGCGGGACCTCCGGCGTCTCCTGCCCGTCGCGCGCCTCCTTCCCCTCCGGCGGCCGCGCCGACGCCCGCGCCGACGGCGGCAGAGCCTCGACCGCGCGGACGAGACTCGTCCTCGCGCGTTCCGCCATCGGCACCAGCACTGCAGCCGCGCTGCCCTCTTCCGCGCCCGCCGCCAGCGGCACCTCGTAGGCCAGCACGGCCACCGCGTCCGCGACCGCGTGGAAGCGGGAGGAGACCAGCGTCTCCAGCGCGGCCGAGTGGGCGCGGTTGCGGGCCAGGGTGTGCTGCCGCTCCAGCAGCGCCGCCGCCCGGTCCCCGCCCGCTCCCTCGACCGCCAGCCGGTGCAGCGCGGTGAGCAGCCGCCTCTGGCGTGCGGCACAGCGGTGCTCGCGGGCGAGCGTGCCCGAGACATGGCGCAGCTCACCGCTCAGTTCGTCCGCCCAGGCGGCGTCGACGAGCGGGCGGTACGTGAGGAGCGCGGAGCCTATGCGCCGGGACGCCCGCCGCAGCCGGCGCACCGCTTCCTCCGCCGCGGCGGCCGTCTGCGCGCTGCCCGCGTTCTCCCGGTGCATGCGCAGGCTGCGCATGAAGCCGGCCGCCCACGCGTGCAGGCTCTCGCTGAGCACTCCGGCCGGATCGGCGCTCTCCAGCGCCGCGGGCACGGCGAGACCGCCCGCTTGTCCCGTCACGGCTGCGTCACCCCCTCACCCCCGTCGTTGCGAACTCCGTGTCCCTCAGCCGGGCGCCGGTCCGCGCCGGCGCCTGCGGCGCTCGATCATCGATTCCTGGATGTTGCGCAGCGGGCGGCCCTCCGCGTCGTGCGCGTGCCGCGTCCACTCCCCGTCGGGACCGAGGTGCCACGAACTGGTCTCGTCGGACATCCCCGTATCCAGCAGCTTCGTCAGCGCCACCCGGTGCGCGGGATCGGGTACGCGCACGAGCGCCTCGATGCGGCGGTCGAGGTTGCGGTGCATCATGTCGGCGCTGCCGAGCCACACTTCCGGGTCGCCGCCGTTCCCGAAGGCGAATATCCGCGAGTGCTCCAGGAACCGCCCGAGGACGCTGCGCACCCGCACCGTCTCGCTCAGGCCCGGGACGCCGGGGCGCAGCGCGCAGATGCCGCGCACCCACAGGTCCACGGGCACGCCCGCGCGCGAGGCGCGGTAGAGCGCGTCGATGACCGCCTCGTCGACGATCGAGTTGACCTTGAAGCGCACGTACGCCGGCTCTCCCGCGCGGTGCTGGTGGATCTCCCGCTGGATGCGCGCGATCAGCCCGTCCCGCAGCGAGGTGGGCGCGACGAGCAGCCTCCGGTAGGTCTCGCGCCGCGAGTAGCCGGACAGCCGGTTGAACAGGTCGGACAGGTCCGCGCCGACATCCTGGTCCGCGGTGAGCAGCCCCAGGTCCTCGTAGAGGCGTGCCGTCTTGGGGTGGTAGTTGCCGGTGCCGACGTGGGCGTAGCGGCGCAGCGTGTCCCCCTCCTGCCGCACCACCAGCGACAGCTTGCCGTGCGTCTTGAGCCCGACCAGGCCGTGCACGACGTGGCAGCCGGACTCCTCCAGCTTCCGCGCCCACTTGATGTTGGCCTGCTCGTCGAAGCGTGCCTTGATCTCGACGAGCACCAGCACCTGCTTCCCGGACTCGGCGGCGTCTATCAGGGCGTCGACGATCGGCGAGTCGCCGGAGGTGCGGTACAGCGTCTGCTTGATCGCCAGTACGTCCGGGTCCGCCGCAGCCTGCTCCAGGAAGGCCTGGACGGAGGTGGAGAAGGAGTCGTAGGGGTGGTGCAGCAGCACGTCACGCTCGCGCAGCGCGGCGAAGACGTCCGGCGGCTGCGCGGACTCCACCTGGGCCAGATCGCGCTGCGTGCCCGCCACGAACTTCGGGTACTTCAGGTCCGGCCGGTCCAGGTCGTGGACGATCCCGGACAGGCCCGTCAGGTCCAGCGGCCCCGGCAGCGGACAGACCTCGGCCTCGGAGACGTTGAGCTCCCGCACGAGCAGGTCCAGCACGTGGGGGTCGATCGACTCCTCGACCTCCAGGCGCACCGGAGGGCCGAAGCGGCGGCGCAGCAGCTCCTTCTCCAACGCATGGAGAAGGTTCTCGACGTCGTCCTCCTCCACCTCCAGGTCCTCGTTGCGCGTCACCCGGAACATGTGGTGCCCCAGCACCTCCATGCCGGGGAACAGCTCCTCCAGGTGCGCGGCGATGACGTCCTCGACGGGCACGTACCGGTGCGGCGAGGCCTCCAGGAAACGCGAGAGCAGCGGCGGAACCTTCACGCGTGCGAAGTGCTGGTGGCCGCTGACCGGGTTGCGCACGACGACGGCGAGGTTGAGGGAGAGCCCGGAGATGTACGGGAAGGGGTGCGCCGGGTCGACGGCGAGCGGCGTGAGCACCGGGTAGATCCGCTGCCGGAAGAGGGTGAAGAGGCGTGCCTGCTCCTTGTCCGTCAGCCCGTCCCAGCGGATCAGGTGCAGGCCCTCCTCGGCGAGGGCCGGTGCGATGACGCGCTGGTAGCAGCCGGCGTGCCGGGCCATCAGCTCGCGCGAGCGCGTCCAGATCTGGTCCAGGACCTCACGCGGCTGGAGTCCGGACGCGGAGCGGGTGGCGACGCCGGTCGCGATGCGGCGCTTGAGACCGGCCACGCGGACCATGAAGAACTCGTCCAGGTTGCTGGCGAAGATCGCGAGGAAGTTGGCGCGCTCCAGCAGCGGCACCTCCTCGTCCTCGGCGAGCTCCAGCACTCTTTCGTTGAACGCCAGCCAGCTGCGTTCACGGTCGAGGAACCGGTCGTGGGGCAGATCGTCCGCGCCGCCGTCCGCCTGCCCGGCCGCGGCGTCCGCCGGGTAGATGTCCGGGTCGGAGTCGAGATCCGGGGCGAGGTCGGGGACGGTGCCGCCGTTGCGGCCGGTGGGCAGGGCGGACGGGGCGGACGGGGCGGACGGGGCGGACGGGGCGGACGGGGCGGACGGGGCGGCGTACGCGACGCCGTCACGGTTGTCGTCGTCGGGGCCCTGGAGGCTTCCGGGGCGGGATTCGGCGGATGAGGGGGACTCGGACGGGGCTCGCGAGGTGGGCTCGCTCATCACTCCATTGTTCCGCGCGCCGGCGACTGCGGCAGGGGGTAGGGCGCGGAGGCGACGACGGGAGGGGAGCTGCATTCCGCGATGCTCACAAGCCCGTCTTAATCAGCGGTTACGCCCACATGGCCACCGGGCGAGCGCCACACCACCGGCACACGCCGCGGGAGTCCTCGCGAGCGTCCCCGCGGGAGTCCTCGCGAGCGTCCCCGCGCCCGGACCGGGTCCGGCACGCAGCCGCACGCCGGAGGGTGCCGGCACGGAGCCGGGCCGCAGGGGACGGTACGGCATTCCGGCCGCCCCGCCGGCCCCGTGGGTGCATCCGTGTCAGCCCCCGCGGGGCCGGTCAGCTCTCCGTGCGGTACATCAGGTCCGTCTCGTACGTCGTGAAACCCAGCCGTTCGTAGACGCTGACGGCGGCGAAATTGTCCGCGTCGACGTAGAGCATCGCGGTCGGCAGCCCCCTGTCACGCTCCAGGTGGCGCAGCCCGACCGCCGTGAGCGCCTTGCCGAGCCCGCCGCCCTGCTCCCCGGGAGCCACACCCAGCACATAGACCTCGCCGAGCTGCTCCGCGCTGTGCACCTTCGTCCAGTGGAAGCCGACCAGCGTGCCCTCCCGCTCGGCGAGGAAGAAACCCGACGGGTCGAACCAGGGCTGCGCCTTCCTGTCGTCCAGGTCGCGCTGGGTGAGGCTGCCCTGCTCGGGGTGGTGCGCGAACGACGAGGCGTTCAGGGCCAGCCAGGCCGCGTCGTCCTCACCGGGACGGAAGGTGCGAAGCGTGACCCCCTCGGGGAACACCGGCTCCGGCAGCTCGGGCACGGAAGCCGAGACGGCGGACGCGGTCAACGGGCGCCGCATCTGGCGCAGTTCGCGGAACAGGCTGAGCCCGAGCACCTGCGCCAGATGCCGTGCGGCGGGGTGGCCGCCGTGCGCCCACACGCGCAGCCGCTTGCCGGACTCCTTCAGCAGTGCCTGCCCGAGCTGACGCCCGTAGCCGCGTCCGCGGTGCGCGGGGTGAACCGCGAACTCGCCGGTCGGCGGTTCGACGGGATCGGTGTCCTCGAGCTGTGCGTAGCCGACGAGTTCGCCGTCCTGCCGCAGCAGGAGATGCCGCACGCCGGCACGCGGCCCGCCGCGCAGCTGGAGCCGGCCCTGCTCGGAGAGGGGGGACTGACCGTCCGTACGGGCCGACTCGTCGATCAGCGACTGCGCATCCCGCACGACGTCGGCCGACGCCTCATCCACTACCACCACGTCGCTCATGAACACGACCTTACGAGACGCCGACGACACTCCATCTCCCGCCCACCTCCCGCCGACCTCCCGTCCGTCACGAACGAGGCGGCGACGCCGAGGTCCCGCCCCGGTCCGTGACGGACGGCCGCCTCCGAGGTCAAGCAGCGGAACCGTACGGGGAGTTGGCGCGCGCCTCACGCAGCGCGTTCCCCCACCACTCCAGCTGGCGCAGCATCCCCTTGGCGGCGGCCGCGCTGCCCTCCTCGTCGCGGGGGCGGCCGTCCTCGTCGAAGCGCTCCCACGCCGTGTGGAAGCTGAGCGTCTCGCGGACGGTGACGGTGTGCAGTTCGGCGAAGACCTGCCGCAGATGCTCCACGGCGCGCTGGCCGCCCGCCATTCCGCCGTACGAGACGAACCCGGCCGGCTTGGCCTGCCACTCGTCACGGAACCAGTCGATCGTGTTCTTCAGCGCCGCCGGGAAGCTGTGGTTGTACTCGGGAGTGACGATCACGAAGGCGTCCGCAGCGCCGAGCCGCCGGGACAGCCCACTGTGCACGGCCGCCACCCGCGGCGGCAGCGGCGTGCCGAACTCCGGGAAGGCGACGGGCAGTTCGTGTTCCGCCTCGGCGAGGTCGATGACGTCGACGTCATAGGAGCCGTACTTGCGCGCCTCGTCGGCGAACCAGGCCGAGACGACCGGGCCGAACCGGCCCGCCCTGACGCTGCCGACGATGACGGCCAGCCGCAGGAGCCCGCCGGGCCTCTCCGGCCCTCCGGCGGTGGCCGCCGTCCCTTCCCCGGTCTCCGCCGTGCCCGCGGTTCCTGCCGTGCCTGCCGTACCTGCTGTGCCTGCCGTGTCCGATGCGCCTGTCATGAGTCTGCTCCCTCTGCTCGGTCTCCGGGTTGCGGCTTCCTGTGGGCACGCCGTGACGTGCGGCTGCCGCGAGTGACCGAGCCAGGTTCAGACATGAAGTTCAGTTGAAGTCAAGCTTTCCGCTCCGGCCGCGGTGCCGCGCGCCCCCGGCCGGTCCCAGGTTCGGGTCGAGCCTCGGGCACCGTCCCGGGCGCCGTCCCTGGGCCGGGCGCCGTCGCACCGCCGGTCTCCGCACCGGCCCCGGCCCCGGCACCGGCCCCGGCCCCGGGCTCGGGCTCGGGCTCGGCCCCGGCCTCGGGCTCGGGCTCGGGCTCGGGCTCCGGCGATCCCGGCAGGTCCAGCACCGCCACCGTGCCGCCGCCCTCCGCCGGCTCCAGGGAGACCTCACCGCCCGACTGCCGCGCCGTACGGGCCACGATGGACAGCCCGAGCCCCGAGCCCGGCTGACTCCGCGCCGACGGGGAACGCCAGAACCGGTCGAAGACATAAGGGAGTTCGTCTTCCGCGATGCCCGGACCGCGATCGCGCACCCACAGCGTGCCCCCGCTCAGCACGGCCTCGACGGTGCCGCCCTCCGGGCTGAACTTCACCGCGTTGTCGAGCAGGTTGACGACGGAACGCTCCAGCGCCGCCGGCTCCCCGTGCACGTACCACGGCTCCGTCCGCACCGTGACCGGGATGCCGGCGCTGCGCAACCGCACGCGTTCCGCGGCCCGTTCGGTGATGTCGTGCAGCGCGATGCCCGCGACCGGGCCGCCGAACGGCGGCATCTCACGGGAGAGTTCCTGCAAGTCCCCGACGAGCGCCCCGAGTTCGCTCATCTGCGCCCTGACCGACTCCAGCAGCGCCCGGCGGTCCTCCGCGGGCAGCGAACGGCCCGTCTCCTCGCTCCGCACGAGGAGTTCGATGTTGGTACGGAGCGAGGTCAGCGGAGTGCGCAGCTCGTGCCCCGCGTCGGCGATGAGCTGCTGCTGCAGCTCGCGCGAGGAGGCCAGCGCCGCCGTCATCGAGTTGAACGAACGTGAGAGGCGGGCGATCTCGTCGTTTCCCTCGGCGGGAATGCTCACACCGAGGTCCTCCGTACGGGCGATGTGCTCGACGGCGCCGGTGAGCCGGTCCACGGGCCGCAGCCCCGCCCGCGCCAGCACGACCCCCGCCCCGGCGGCGGCGAACACGCCGGTGCCTCCGACGAGCGCGAGGATCAGCGCGAGGTTCCGCAGGGACCTGTCGGTCTCCGTGAGCGGCCGCGCCACCGAAACCGCCACGTCGGTGCCCTCGACGGGCGTGGTCAGCACCCGGTAGTCGGGCCCGGAGCCGCCCTCGCTGCGGGCGGTGTGCACCGACTCGTCCTGCCGGTGCTCCGCCACGCGCTCGTCGCCCTGCGAGACCTCGACCCTGCTGCCGACGATCACGCAGCTCCTGCCGTGCCGGTCGACGACCTGGACGGTCGCGTCGAAGGGGTTGGGGGCTCTCTCGTCGGCCGGCGAACACTGGCCGGAAGTGAGCTGACCGACGACGAAGCTGGGGTCGACACGGCTGTTGCTGCGCAGCGACTCGTCCAGCGAACCGATCAACTGTGCCCTCACGAGGAACCAGCAGGCCGTCGCGCACGCCGCCACCGCGAGCGCGACCGTCACCGCCGCGAGCATCGCCAGACGGGAACGCAGCGCCGGAGCCGGCAGCCGGAACCGGCGTTTCGCGCCCGCCGCACGCGGCAGTCTCACGCCCCGTCGTCCCTGAGCACGTATCCGACGCCCCGCACCGTGTGAACGAGACGGGACTCACCCCCGGCCTCGGTCTTGCGGCGCAGATACATCACGTACACGTCCAGGGAGTTGGACGACGGCTCGAAGTCGAAACCCCAGACGGACTTGAGGATCTGCTCCCGCGTGAGCACCTGGCGCGGGTGCGAGAGGAACATCTCCAGCAGCATGTACTCGGTGCGGCTCAGCTCCACCGTGCGCGGGCCCCTGGACACCTCCATCGTTCCCAGGTCCATCCGCAGATCGCCGAAGACGAGGGATTCGGGGCCGGCACCGCGGCCTGCGGGAGCGCCGCTCACGCCCTCCCCCTGGGCATTGCTGCCCTGGGGGTGCCTCCCCCAGGGCCGCAGGCCCGGGGGGAGGTGCCCCCGGCCGTCCCCGCCGACGCCGGCGCCCGCCTGCTCCCGTGCGTACGAGGTGCGCCGCAGCAGTGCCCGTATGCGCGCCAGCAGTTCGTCCAGCTCGAACGGCTTGACGAGATAGTCGTCCGCTCCGGCGTCGAGGCCCGTGACGCGGTCGCCGACCGTGTCGCGCGCCGTCAGCATCAGGATGGGCGTGCGCCGGCCCGTGTCGCGCAGGCGGCGCGCGACGGACAGCCCGTCCATGCGCGGCATCAGCACGTCGAGCAGGATCAGGTCCGGTCCGTACGACGCCGCCTTCTCCAGGGCCTCCAGACCGTCCCCGGCGAGTTCGGTCCCGTAGCCCTCGAAGGCGAGGCTGCGGCGCAGCGCGTCCCGCACGGCGGGCTCGTCGTCGACGATCAGCACCTTCATGGCCACCATGAACCCAAGCCTCGCACCGTGCGGGCACGGGCCGCGTGTCAGTCGTGTCACAGGGCAGGCGGGCGGCCCGGGGCGCGGGCGGCCCAAGAGGCGGCAGGGAGCCGGAACGGCAGGCGGAGAGGGAGTGGGAGCGCGGCGTCAGCGGCGCGGGGGCAGGGCGAGGCGTCAGCGGCGCGGGGGTTCCCCGCACCCGCACGAGCGCCGCACCACGAGTCCCGCCGGGAACTGCCGCACCCGCTGCCGCTGGGAACCGGCGACCCGCAGCCCGTCGTCCAGGACCAGATCGACGGCCGCCTTCGCCATGCCCTCGCGGTCGGAGCCGACCGTGGTGAGCGGCGGGTCCGTCAGTCCCGCCTCCTTCACGTCGTCGAAGCCGGCGACGGCCAGGTCCTGCGGGACGTCCAGGCCGAGTTCGCGCGCCGCGCGCAGCACGCCGAACGCCTGGTCGTCGGTGGCGCAGAAGACGGCGGTGGGACGGTCCGGGCGGCCCAGCAGGTCGAGCGCCAGCTGGTAGGTGCCGTACCGGTTGTACGGGGACTGGTAGAGGCGGCCGTCCACGGAGCGCCCGGCCTCCGCCATCGCGCGGGACCAGCCCTCGACGTGGTCGGTGACCGGGTCGCCCGACTCGGGGGTGGAATCGATGCCGCCGAGACAGGCGACATACTCGTGGCCGTGATCCAGCAGGTGGCGGGTGGCCAGCTGCGCACCGCCGACGTCGTCGAGCACGACCGCCACGTCGTCGATGGCCTCGGGGCGGCGGTGCAGCAGCACGACGCGGGCGTCCCAGGCGTCTATCTCCACCGCGGCGTGCTCGCTGGGGCCCTGGCTGATGAGGATCAGACCCGAGACGCGCATCCCCAGGAAGGCCCGCAGGTAATGCACCTCGCGCTCGTCGAGGTAGTCGGAATTGCCGACGAGGACCATCTTTCCGCGCTCGGCGGCGGCCTGCTCGACGGCGTGGGCGAGTTCCGCGAAGAAGGGCTGCCGGGCGTCGGGGACGATGAGACCTATGAGGTCCGTGCGGCGCGAGGCCATCGCCTGCGCGACTCTGTCCGGCCGGTAGCCCAGCTCCTTGATGGCCGCCAGCACGCGCTCACGCGTGGCCGGAGCGACGGGCCTCGGCCCGTTGTTGATCACATAGCTGACAACCGCGGTCGACGTACCCGCAAGTCTTGCCACATCGTCCCGCGTCACCCTGGCCACCCGGGCAGTCTACGCGTGGAGCATCCGGCCGTTCAGGGGCCTCGGGGTTCCGGCCGGCGGCGCTCCGGGCGCCCGCCCACCGGCCGCTTCGCGGGCGGACTCGCGGACTCCGCGGAGGACTGCGCGACGGAGTCCACGCAGCGGAGTCCGCGAACGCCGATTCCGTGCCCGGCACGGGCCCGTGTCAGCCTCGAACCCGTGTCAGCTGCAGGTGAACCTGGCAGGGCAACCTGTCACAGCAACCTGTCAGGTCACCCGGCGCCGTCGCCCGCGGCCTCCCGCACCAGGCGGGTGGCCTCGTCGGTCACGGCACGCGCGTCGGCTTTCGCCTGCTTCTCCTGCGGCGTCTTCCCCTCCTTCTTCTCCGGGGAGACGAAGCGGTATCCGACGTTGCGTACGGTGCCGATCAGCGACTCGTGCTCGGGGCCGAGCTTCGCGCGCAGGCGCCGTACGTGCACGTCCACGGTGCGGGTACCGCCGAAGTAGTCGTAGCCCCACACCTCCTGGAGCAGCTGGGCGCGGGTGAAGACGCGGCCCGGGTGCTGAGCCAGGTACTTCAGCAGCTCGAACTCCTTGAAGGTCAGGTCCAGGACCCGGCCCTTCAGCTTCGCGCTGTAGGTGGCCTCGTCGACGGACAGGTCGCCGTTGCGGATCTCGGTCGGCTCGTCCTCCGCGCCGCCCTGCATCCGGCCCAGGGCGAGACGCAGCCGCGCCTCGACCTCGGCGGGGCCCGCGCTCTCCAGCAGAACGTCGTCGACGCCCCACTCCGCGGTGACGGCGGCCAGACCGCCCTCCGTGACGATGAGGATCAGCGGGCAGCCGGGGCCCGTCTGGTGCAGCAGCTGGCACAGCGAGCGGACCTGGGGCAGGTCGCGGCGCCCGTCGACGAGGATGGCGTCGGCTCCGGGGGTGTTCACGAGAGCCGCCCCTTCGGCCGGTGCCACGCGCACGTTGTGCAGCAGCAGACCGAGGGCTGGAAGCACTTCGGTGGAGGGCTGGAGGGCGTTCGTCAGCAGGAGTAGCGAACTCACGTCAGATCCTTCCTCGGTCCCGCTCGGGACTTCGGTACGGCTCGGCACTGCTTCGTACGTATGCGCTCCTGAAGGCACGGGCTCCTGAAAGCACAAAAGGACCCGGGGGCGGCGCTGCCCGGATCCTTCACTCAGAGCAGAATAGCGGACATGGGCGACGATGCGGAGTGTGAGTTCGCTCGCTCCGGTGCCGACACCGGCACCGCGGGTGACCCCGGCGCCGCTCCGGACCTACGGCAAGGGCCCGGGGAGAGGGCGGTGCTGCGGACCTCCGACGGGGTGCGGATCGAGGCCGCGTACGACCCGTACGAGGGCAGCGGCGGCCACGGCGGAAGCGCGGAAGCCCCGGGCGCGATCGTGCTCGCACACGGCTTCAGCGGTTCCGTGGACCGGCCGGCACTGCGCCGGGCCGTGCGGGTGTTCACGCAGTACGGAGCCGTGATCACCTTCTCGTTCCGTGGTCACGGCGGCTCCGGCGGCCACTCGACGGTCGGCGATCTCGAAGTCCTCGATGTGGCGGCGGCGGTGGGCTGGGCCCGGTCCCTCGGTCATGCGCGGGTGGCGACGGTCGGCTTCTCGATGGGCGGCTCCGTCGTCGTCCGGCACGGCGCGCTGCACCGTCCCACGGCCCACGAAAGGCGCGAAGGTCACGAGGGGCACGAGGGGCGGGAGGCGCACGAGGGGCGCACGGTCGCACGGGCCGGCACGGAGCACCCCGGCACCGGGCCGGCCGGACCGGCCGAACACTCCGACGCGGTCGTGGCGGTGAGCGCACCGGCCCGCTGGTACTACCGCGGGACCGCTCCGATGCGCCGGCTGCACTGGGTGATCCAGAAGCCGGTGGGACGGCTCGTCTCCCGCTACGGGCTGCGCACCCGCATCCACCCCCACGACTGGGATCCGGTACCGCTCTCGCCGGTGGCCGCAGCACCGCTGCTGGCGCCGACCCCCTTGCTCGTCGTGCACGGCGACCAGGACCGGTACTTCCCCGTCGACCACCCCGACTCCCTTGCGGCGGCGGGCGATCCGGACTGCACCGAGCTGTGGCTGATCGAGGGCTTCGGTCATGCCGAGAACGCGGCGGAGCCGGAACTCCTGCACCGGATCGGAAGTTGGGTCGGCCGTCAGTGGCCGGACCCCGCCGCGGGCCCGGCATGATGGGTCGCGCAACGACGCGCGATCCGTACGTACGGGCCCGTCCCGTGCTGCCGCGGCAGGACCGTGAGGCGGACCGCGGTCCGGCGGAGCGGCGGCAGGACAGGACGGCGCGGTCCCGCGGGACGGACAGGCTGAGAGGGCAGGACCCACGATGGCGAGTGGCACGATCCGCTACTGGGCGGCGGCGAAAGCCGCGGCCGGTACGGCCGAGGAGCACTACGAGGCGGCGACGCTCGCCGACGCGCTGGACGGCGCCCGCGAGCGTCACACCGGACGTCCGGACTTCGCGCGTGTGCTGATGCGCTGCTCCTTCCTCGTGGACGGCGACCCCGTCGGCAAGCGCGAGCACGACGCGGTGCGGCTCAGCGAGGGCGGCACCGTCGAGGTCCTCCCGCCGTTCGCCGGGGGTGCCGCATGACCGAGAACTCCCGCTCCCGTCCGGGCACGCAGCACCAGCACCCGAACCAGCCGCAGTCGCAGTCGCGTTCCGGCGTGTACGGGCAGTCGCAGCCGCTGCCGTCCGCCGTCACCGCCACCGCCACTGGCAGGGGCGTTGCCGCCGGCAGCACCGGCACCGGTGGCACTACTGCCGGCAGTGGCAGTGGCGGCGGTGCGCGGGCCGACGCCCCGCCGGCCCGCTCCACGGGTTCCCCGCTCATCGCTCCCGGGCTGCTGCCCGCGGCCGTGACCACGGCGCTCGCCCTGTTCGTCGCGGGTGCCGCGCAGATCGGCGGGGCCGCGCTCGCCGTCGCCGTGGCGCTGCTCCAGGCGGTGACGGCGGCCGGCTGGTTCCGCCTGAACGGGATGTGGCCCGCCCGCCAGGGCATCGCGCTCGCCTTTCTGGCGGGAGTGGCGACGGACGTCTCCCTGTTGCTCGCCGACAGCGGCCACGCGCCCGCCGTGATCATCGGGACGCTCGGCATGTGGTGTGTGCTGACGCTTGTGCTGCATCTGCGCAACCTGTCCGGGCCGGACGAGCGCCTCTACGCGCTGACCGCGGCGTTCACGGCGACCGCCCTCACGGTGATCGCGGCCGGTTTCCTCGCCTCCCTCGACGCGGCGACGGCCGACGCCGTGACGGCCGGTGCCGCCGCCGTGGCGGTCGCCGCGCTGGCCCGCGCACTGCCGCTGCCGCCGTTCGTCTCACCCGCCGTCGCCCTGTTGGCGGCCGCGGGGGCGGGAATCGCAGCCGGGCAGCTGACCGTGCTCGGCGGTGACGGCGCGGCGACCGCTCCGGCGGCGGCGGGCGGCGTACTGGGCCTGGTGACGGGCGGATGCGCGCTGCTGGGGCTGCGGGTGGCGAGCTACGACTACCCGTCGCGGTTCGTCCACATGACGGCAGGTGTGGCACTGCCACTGACTCTGGCAGCGCCGGTCGTCTATCTGTTCGGCAGAGCGTTCGTCTGAGTGCTGCCGGGTTAGGCTCGCTGCTGTCCCGGAGTCTGTGAGGCCGCGTGAGGCCGTCCCGGTTTTCTCCGGGGCCGCAGCCCTCCCACTCGGCCCCCCGGGTCCGGGCGGGACCTCGTCAAGCACGGAAAGCCGCCCGGGAGCAGGGAGAGAACGCAGATGCGCGCACTACGCAGAGGGCTCATCGTCCTCTTCGTCCTCGCGGTGCTGTTCGTGGCCGCCGACCGGCTGGCGGTCAACATCGCCGAGGACAAGGCCGCCGAGAAGATCAAGACCTCCCCGGGCATCGCGTCCGCCGGGAAGACCTCGGTCGACATCAAGGGCTTCCCCTTCCTCACCCAGGTCGCGGCGCAGGAACTCAGCGAGGTCGACGCCGAGATGAGCGGCCTGAAGGCCGAGGCCTCCGGCGGCCGGCTGAAGGTCAACCGCATCGACGCCAAGCTCCAGGACATCCGTTTCAGCGGCGACTTCTCCTCGGCGGTCGCCGGCCGGGCGGACGGCACGGCGTTCGTCTCGTACGGAGAACTGACCAAGGCCGCCCTCGACGGCGTGAAGGTGGGCTGGGGCGGCAAGGACGGCAGCGGCCAGGGCAGGGTCAAGGTGAGCGCCGGTGTCACGGTGCTCGGCCAGAGCTTCCAGCGCAGCGTGACGAGCACGGTCAGCGTCGCGGGCGGTGACACGCTGAGGCTGCGGGCCGACAAGGTGCCGGGGGCGGACATCCCCGGTGTCGAGAACGCGATCCGCGGCAGGATCGACTTCGAGCGGAAGATCGCGGGACTTCCCGACGGGCTCGAACTGAAGAAGGTCGAACCCACGGTCGAGGGCATCGAGCTGACCGTCGGCGGCCAGGACGTGAAGCTCGGCCGCTGAGGTGGTCCCGGCGGCCGGGTCCGGCCGCAGACCCGGCCACGGCCGCTGACCGACCACGGCGGACCGCGGTCCCGGTTCACCGGCGGTCCCCGTTCACCGGCGGGCCGGCGGGCCCGGGCGGGACGGCTGCCGGAGGGCCCCGGGCCGGAGCCCAGGCCACCGCCCCGACTGCGTCCCACTTCACGAGACAGCAGCGTCCGCGACAGCGGCTTCCGGGCCGCCACGCGAGCACGCGTACCCCTCCGCGGGGGCGGCGGACCGAACAGACGTCCCAAATCGCGGTCGATCACGTCTCACGATGTGGATTCGCGGTGACACGAGCCCTCCGCCGTCCCTACGATCGTCCCCATGAAGCGACAGGCGGACCTCACGAAGCGGCGTGCAGTCGACCTCTGCCGCGTCGCCGCGATGCTCTGTCGCACTTCCTCCTGACGGCTGCCGGCCCGCCGGAGTTCGCATGAACCCGGTCGAAATGCCGAGCGCGAGTGCGCTGTCCTCGCCCCGGCCCGGGGGCACCACCCGGGCCGAAGGCCCCGGGGAGGCCCGGGCCGTACCCCCAGCCGTTCGTCCCGCCCCGCCGGTTCCCCGGCCACCGCACGGTCTTCGGTGCCGTGCGGCCACGACCCCGACGTACGTGCGCCTCCGCATCGCCGTCCTGATACCGCACCCGTACCCGTACCTCCACAGCCACGCGTGGGAGGTGCCCCGCCATCCGCTACCTGCCCGGAGGAGAAACCATGAGCCGCAGTGACGTCCTCGTAGACGCCGACTGGGTCCAGGACCGCGTCGACGACCCGAAGACGGTCATCGTCGAGGTCGACGAGGACACCTCGGCCTACGACAAGAACCACATCAAGAACGCAGTGCGCATCGACTGGAAGCAGGACCTCCAGGACCCGGTCCGCCGCGACTTCGTCGACCAGGCGGGCTTCGAGAAGCTCCTGTCCGAGAAGGGCATCTCCAACGACGACACCGTCGTCCTCTACGGCGGCAACAACAACTGGTTCGCCGCATACGCCTACTGGTACTTCAAGCTCTACGGCCACCAGGACGTGAAGCTGCTCGACGGCGGCCGCAAGAAGTGGGAGCTGGACTCCCGCGACCTGGTCGCCGAGGTGCCCACCCGCGCGAAGACCGAGTACAAGGCCAAGCCGCAGGACACCTCCATCCGTGCCTTCCGCGACGAGGTCGTCGACGCGATCGGCACCAAGAACCTGGTCGACGTGCGCTCCCCCGACGAGTTCAGCGGCAAGCTGCTCGCCCCGGCCCACCTGCCGCAGGAGCAGTCCCAGCGCCCGGGCCACGTGCCGAGCGCCCGCAACATCCCGTGGTCGAAGTCGGCCAACGACGACGGCACCTTCAAGTCCGACGAGGAACTGAAGGAGCTGTACGAGGGCGAGGGCGTCGACCTGGGCAAGGACACCATCGCCTACTGCCGCATCGGTGAGCGCTCCGCTCACAGCTGGTTCGTCCTGCACGAGCTGCTGGGCCAGCAGAACGTCAAGAACTACGACGGCTCCTGGACCGAGTACGGCTCGCTGGTCGGCGTCCCCGTCGCCGTCGGCACCGAAGACTGACTCCCCCTGGGGTACCCCCACCCGGGCCGGCCCCGATCCGATCAGAACCGAAGGGAACTTTCATGTGCGGAGCCAAGGCAGGCGGTCCCGACGCCTCCACCATCAAGCCCGGTGAGACCACGATCCAGGGCAGCGTGACACGCGACGGCGAGCCCGTCACCGGGTACGTGCGGCTGCTGGACGCCGGCGGCGAGTTCACGGCGGAGGTTCCCACGTCCGCCACCGGCCAGTTCCGCTTCTACGCGGCAGAGGGCACCTGGACGGTCCGCGCACTGGTGCCGGGCGGCACCGCGGACCGTACGGTCGTCGCGCAGGACGGCGGCCTGTCGGAGGTCGCCATCGCCGTGTGACCACCCGGAGCGGACCGCCCGGCAGGGCGGCCCGCTGACGGGCAAAGGGCCGCGCCCGGGTACGCCCGGTGCGCGGCCCTTCGTGCGCGGCGCACGGCCCGGCCCGTCCGCGGCATAGGCTTGCCGCATGGCAGCAGCATCAGCAGGCAAGAAGCTCGTGATCAAGGTGACGGCGGGCGCGGACGCGCCGGAGCGCTGCTCACAGGCCTTCACCGTCGCCGCGGTCGCGGCAGCCAGCGGCGTGGAGGTGTCGCTCTGGCTCACCGGGGAGTCGGCGTGGTTCGCACTGCCCGGACGGGCCGAGGAGTTCGAACTGCCGCACGCGGCGCCGCTGCCGGAGCTGATCTCCGGGGTGCAGGCCGGGGGCCGGATCACGCTGTGCACGCAGTGCGCCGCCCGACGCGGCATCGAGGAGAAGGACGTGCTGGAGGGTGTCCGTATCGCGGGCGCCCAGGTCTTCGTCAGCGAGATCATGGGTGAGGGCGTGCAGGCGCTCGTCTACTGACGCGTCCTTCGCGCTTTGCCCGTCTTTCCCCGTCCTGTGTCCCCGTCCTGTGACCCCGTCGCGGCACTCTTATCGCCGACGCGTCCGCTCGTCCGCTGCGTCCGCTCCGCCCGCGCATCCACCCGCATCCGATACGTCCGGTGCATCCGGTACGTCCCGTGAGCCTGCCGTCTCCCGGACAGGCCGTGTACGGGCCCTTCCGCGACGCCGATTAGACTCGGGCCCGTACGGCGTCCCACGTTCCCCGCGGGGCGGCCCGTACGCCGAGGAACACCCACGACGAACGATCCGAGGAGCACACCCCGTGCTTGAGGCATTCTTCACCGCGCTGATGGTCCTGGTCTGCGTCGGCACCGTGGCCTTCGCCGGTCTCGCGTTCAAGAAGCTCTACCAGGGGCAGCGTTAGTCCCCCTGGGCCTGGCGGGCCCGGGTGGGGGTCCCCCCAGCGCAGCGAGGGGGCGTACCCCCACCCCTGGGCCTGGCGGGCCCGGGTAGGGGTCCCCCCAGCGCAGCGAGGGGGCGTACCCCCACCCCTGGGCCCTGGCGGCCCGGGAGGTACCTCAGCGCAGCCTCCTCCCCTGGGCCTCGCGGCCCGGGAGGCATCCCCGTCCGTACCGACCGTCTGAGTTCCCATGATCGAGATCCCGTCCGACCTGCACCCGGACCTCGTCCCCCTCGCCTTCCTGCTCGGCAACTGGCAGGGAGCGGGCGTCGCCGCCCTCGACAGAGAGGACGGTCCAGGCACCGACAAGTGCAACTTCGGGCAGGAAGTCACCTTCAGCCACGACGGCCGTGACTTCCTCGAGTACGTCTCGCACAGCTGGCAGCTCGACGAGGAGGGCGAGAAGATCCGCCCCCTGGAGACCGAGAGCGGCTACTGGCGCATCGACTCCGAGCGCAAGGTCGAGGTCGTGATGATCCGCGACCAGGGCATCGCCGAGGTCTGGTACGGGGAACTGGCCGACCAGAAGCCCCAGATCGACCTCGCCACCGACGCGATCGCCCGCACGCCGTCCTCCGCCGAGTACAGCGGAGGCAAGCGCCTCTACGGCTACGTGAACGGCGACCTGATGTGGGTCGGGGAGCGCGCCGCCCCCGGAGTACCGCTCCAGCCGTACATGTCCGCCCAGCTGAAGAAGGCCGTCGACCTGCGCGGGATCGCCAAGGACCTGAGTGAGAAGGACGGCGATCTGCCCGACGACGGCATCGCCTTCTTCAAGTGAGCGGCGGTTCTACACTGTCGATGTGGTGACGACCGACTGGCAGAGCGACCTGAGGGCGCGCGGATACCGCCTCACTCCGCAGCGCCAGCTCGTGCTGGAAGCCGTCGACAAGCTGGAGCACTCGACGCCCGACGACATCCTCGCCGAAGTGCGCCGCACCGCGGGCGGCGTGAACATCTCCACCGTCTACCGGACCCTGGAGCTCCTCGAGGAACTCGGTCTCGTCTCGCACGCGCACCTCGGCCACGGCGCCCCGACGTACCACCTCGCCGACCGGCACCACCACATGCACCTGGTGTGCCGGGACTGCACGGAGGTGATCGAGGCTGATCTGTCGGTGGCCGAGCCGTTCGCGGAACGCCTGCTCGCCACCTTCGGCTTCGACACCGACATGAAGCACTTCGCCATCTTCGGCCGCTGTGCGAAGTGCTCCGCGCAGACCTCCGGGACCGCGGAACCGACCGAGCCGGACTCCGGGCCGGCAGGGCAACCTGCGCCCGGGCCCCGGGGCGCGGAGACCGGGGAACGCTCCTGCAGGGGCGGCCGCGGGCCGTCGTAGGCTGGTCGTATGTCCTCCAACCTCCCCCTTGGGCCTTGTGGCCCTGGGGGTACCCCCATCCGCTGCCTCCTCGTGCTGTCCGGTGATGCCGCATGAATTCCCCCCTGCTGTCGTTGCCCGGCGCCGTCGCCGCCGAGGGCCAGGACGAAGGTGTCGCCGCGCACTACGGCGACCTCTTCCGGGAACAGCGGTCCCTGGCCGAGGGCGAGGGCTTCGTCGACCTCTCCCACCGCGGGGTCGTCACCGTCTCCGGCGCGGACCGGCTCTCCTGGCTGCATCTGCTGCTGACGCAGCACGTCAGCGAACTCCCGGCGGGGCACGCCACGGAGGCCCTGATCCTCTCGGCGAACGGACACATCGAGCACGCGCTCTACCTCGTCGACGACGGGGAGACGGTGTGGATGCACACCGAACCCGGCACACAGGGCGCGCTGATCGCGTACCTGGAGAGCATGCGGTTCTTCTACCGCGTCGAAATCGCCGACCGGACCGAGGAGGTCGCCGTCGTGCACCTGCCGGCGGGCTCCATCACGGAGGCGCCGGAAGGGACCGTCGTACGGGAGACGGCGCACGGCCGTGACCTGTTCCTGCCCCGCTCCTCCCTGAAGTCCTTCGCGGAGTCCGGCCCCGCGGCGATCGGCCTGCTCGCGTACGAGGCGCTCCGCGTCGAGGACCGCCGCCCGCGGCTGGGCATGGAGACCGACCACCGCACGATCCCGCACGAGCTGGGATGGCTGGGCACGGCCGTGCATCTCGAGAAGGGCTGCTACCGCGGCCAGGAGACCGTCGCCCGCGTGAACAACCTCGGCAAGCCTCCCCGGCGGCTCGTCTTCCTCCACCTCGACGGCAGCGAGGTGCGCCTCCCCGTGCACGGGGACGCCGTGCGGCTCGCCGGCGACGGACCGGACGGTCGCAAGCTCGGCTTCGTCACCACCTCCGCCCGGCACCACGAACTCGGGCCCATCGCACTGGCGTTGGTCAAGCGCAACGTGCCCGTGGACGCGGCGCTGGCGGTCGGCGAGGACGCGACGGCAGCGGCGCAGGAGGTCGTCGTCGCGCCCTGACGGAGGGCCGGGCTCCCGGCCTCTGGTCTCCGGGCCTCTGCTCTCCGGGCCTCTGGGCCGCAGGGACCGAACGGGTCGGCTCCCGAGCGGCGCCGGGAGGGGTCGGCTCCCGAGCAGCACCGGGAGTGTTCAGACCTCGAGCAGCACCGTGAACGGGCCGTCGTTCGTCAGCGTCACCCTCATCTTCGCGCCGAAGCTGCCCGTGGCCACCTCGGCCCCCAATTCCCGCAGCTGCTCCACCACTTCGTCCACCAGGGGTTCCGCGACGGGGCCGGGGGCCGCTGCATTCCACGTGGGGCGGCGGCCCTTGCGCGCGTCGCCGTAGAGCGTGAACTGGCTGACGACGAGGAGCGGCGCACCCACGTCCGAGCAGGACTTCTCGCCATCGAGGATCCTCAACGACCAGAGCTTGCGGGCCAGTTGAGCGGCCTTGGCCGTCGTGTCGTCGTGGGTCACGCCGACCAGCACGCACAGTCCCTCGCCGGCGATCTCCCCGGTCGTCCGTCCGTCCACGACGACACTTGCGCCGTCCACTCTCTGCACCACAGCTCGCATGGCAGCCATCATGCACTGCGGCTCGGCGATCTGTTCGTATGGTCCGGATGGGTGTGAGATCGCTGCACCGAAGCACCCCGCAGTGGCACGATGCGTACACGCGGTACGTACCGCTGCTCTCATCGCCATTGGGGCAATAAGGATGAAGGGGACACCTTCCATGAGCGCAACCGGCGCCGCCCGTACCCCCAGCCAGGCCACCGCCTCCGGACCGGCCGGGCCCGCCGAGGTGCCCGAGCTGTCCGGGATGCAACTGCCCCAGCTGCGCGCCCTCCTGCGGGACGCCAAACAGGAGGAGGGCGAGCTCAGTTACGTACGACGGCTGCTCCAGGGGCGCATCGACATCCTCCGTGCCGAACTCACGCGGCGCAGCGCCCCCGGCTCGCCGCTGCTGGACCTGCTGCCGCAGATCCTGGCGGACGGCCCGTCCAGCCAGCGCAGCTCCGCTCGGCACGTGACGCTGAGCACACCGCAGAGCGACGAATACCGCTCCCTGGCCGAGGAGATGCTGGCGCAGGTCGAGCTGAGCGACCTGACCGCCCGCACCGACCAGGAGCTGCACGACGCGATGGCCCGTCTCGTCGGCTACGAGCAGCAGGTCTCGCAGCGGCGGCAGGTGACGCAGCGCACGGCGGACGGATGCAGCAAGGAGATCGCACGCAGGTACCGTGAGGGCGAAGCGCAAGTGGACGACCTGCTCCCCTGAGTCCCCTGCACTCCCGGCAGTCCCCGCCCCCCTGAACCGCCGGGATCCCCGGCCGAGGGCCCACGCGGCCCCGCACGCACCGCGCCCCGGCCCGCCCGGGGCCCGCGTGCGGGCCCGACCCCGGAGGGCCGGGGCCGAAGGACCCGGGAGGAGACCGGAGAGGCCCGGGGATGCCTTGGAGCTGCCTGGAGCTGCCCGGGGCTGACCGGGGCTGCCGGAGGACGAAGCCGGGAGCGGGTCGGTGAACTGAAAGGCTCCCGCCCATGCCGTCCGAGACGCCCCCCGTACTCGCCGAGGTCGTACGCTCCGGTTTCGTCGAGGGACACCACCGCGGCTCGCTGATCGTGCTCGCCGCCGACGGCAGCGTCGAGCTGTCCATGGGCGACCCCGGCGCCCCCTTCTTCCCGCGGTCGTCCAACAAGCCGGTGCAGGCCGCCGCGATGCTGCGGGCAGGGCTCGAACTCCGCGGACCGCGGCTGGCGCTGGCCACCGCGAGCCACTCGGGAGAACCGTTCCATCTGGAGCTCGTGGGCAAGATGCTCGCCGAACACGGCCTGACCGAGGACCTTCTGCAGTGCCCGCCCGAACTACCCCTCGACCAGGGCGAGATGACGCGGGCCGTCGTCTCCGCGGGCTCGGAGGAAGCGGCGCGCAGCCGCCTCGCGATGAACTGCTCCGGCAAACACGCGGCGATGCTCGCCACTTGCTCGGCGAACGGCTGGCCCCTGGAGACGTACCTCGAACCGGCCCATCCGCTCCAGGAGTTGATCGCGGAAACGCTCGAATCCCTCTCCGGTGACCGCGTCTCGCACGTCGGCACGGACGGCTGCGGTGCCCCCCTCATGGCGATAACACCGGCCGGGCTGGCGCGGGTCTTCCGCAACCT
The DNA here is from genome assembly GCF_900090145.1 of Streptomyces sp. WMMB 322. Classification (GTDB taxonomy): domain Bacteria; phylum Actinomycetota; class Actinomycetes; order Streptomycetales; family Streptomycetaceae; genus Streptomyces. Next base: position 66,063 of record NZ_FMHI01000001.1, on the reverse strand, counting down.
CGCGCTCGCGCCCGCCGAGAGCCCCGAGGGCCGGGTCGCCGAAGCGATGCGTGCACACCCCGAGTACGTGGCGGGCACGCAGCGGATCGACACCTGGCTGATGAGCGAGGTGCCCGGGGCGCTCGCGAAGGTGGGGGCGGAGTCCGTGCAGGCGGTGGCGCTGCCCGACGGACGCGCCCTCGCCTTCAAGATCTACGACGGCGGCAACCGCGCGGTGGGGCCCGTGCTGGCCCGCACGCTCGCCCTGCTCGGCGTGGACTCCCCCGTGCTGGAGCGCATCGCGGACTCACCGCTGCTGGGCGGCGGCCGGCGGGTCGGCGAGGTGCGCGCGGCGTTCTGACGGCGGCGGTTCCGCTGCCGTCGTCCGTGCGGGTGGCGACCGACGGGCCCCGGCACGTCCCGCGGCGAGAATGTGGGCCGGCCGGAGGAGCGTGTGAGCCGGGGGCGACCCCGGCCCGGGTACCGCCGGGCCGGCCCGTAATGCAGGTGCGGCAGCCGCCGTACGGCCATACCGTGACGCGCATGAGCCTGGAGATCCGCACCCTCGCCTCCCGTGACGAACTGCCCGAGTGGTACCGCGCACTCGCCGTCGGCTTTCTCCGCGGCGGCTCCGCGCCCGAGGAGGAGGCGGCGGCGCTCGGCCGCGACGTGGACCCGGACCGCACGCAGGGTGCCTTCGACAGGGGCCGGTGCGTGGGCACCTTCCGTACGTTCTCCCAGGAGCTGACAGTCCCCGGCGGCACCACCCTGCCGTCCTGCGCCGTCACCAACGTCACCGTCTCTCCCACCCACCGGCGCCGCGGCCTGCTCACCCGCATGATGGGCAGCGCACTGGACGCCGCGAAGGAGCGCGGCGACGCGTTCGCCTCGCTCATCTCCGCGGAGTACCCGATCTACGGCCGGTACGGCTTCGGCCCGGCCTCCTGGACCTCCGAGTGGGAGGTCGACGTCCCGCGCTCGGGGCTCGATCCGCGGCTCTCCGGCCCGGACGACGGCAGCCGGCTGGACCTCGCCGACGGCGAGGAGATCCGCCGCGTCGGACCCGCCCTGCACGAGCGTTTCCGCACCCAGCAGCACCGCCAGGGCGTGATCGACCGGCCCGACCGCTGGTGGGCACGGCACACCGGCCAACTGCGGTTTCCCGCGGACGACTTCACACCGCCCTTCCACGCCGTGCACCGCGACGCGCAGGGCGAGCCGCAGGGCTTCGTCTCGTGGACCGTGCGCGAACGCTGGGACAACAAGCTCCCGCACAACACCGCCGAGGTGAAGTGCCTGACCGCCCTCACCCCGTCCGCGGAGCGCGCGCTGTGGCTCTTCGTGCTCTCCGTCGACTGGATCACGCGCGTACGTTCCGGGCACCGCGCCCCCGACGACGTGCTGCCGCTGCTGCTGCCCGACCCGCGGGCGGCCCGGCTGGACACCCACGCCGACTTCCTGTGGCTGCGTCCCCTCGACGTGCCGCGGATGCTGGAGGCCCGCAGCTACCCCGTCCAGGGCAGGCTCGTCCTGGACCTCCACGACGAGGCAGGGCCGGCCGGCGGCCGCTACCTGCTGGAGGCCGGCCCGGACGGCGCGACGTGCAAGGCCACGCACGAAGACCCCGATCTCGCCCTGGACATCGCCGAGTTGGGCGCCCTCTACCTCGGCGACGAGTCCGCCGTGCGGCTCGCCTCGCTGGGCCGCGTCGAGGAGCGCCGCGAGGGTGCCGCCCTGTCGGCGGACACCCTCTTGCGTACGCCGCGCCGCGCCTGGTGCCCGGACATCTTCTGACGCGGGTTGCCGCTTGCGCGGCCTCGTTCCCGAAAGGCACCACCCTGTTCCCGGGGTGGCGCCGCCCCGTTCGCGGGGCGGCGCCACCCGCACCGGCACGCGGCGCGCGGAAGGCGTGGGTCGGTACCGCGCGCCGCGTGGTCAGACGATCAGCATCGTCAGTACGACGGCGCCGATGCAGCTGCACGTGACGTTCTTCGCCTTGACACCGACGCTCAGCAGCACGAAGCCGATGACGCCGACGGGGCCGAACTGCCACTCCACAAGTTGCTCGAATCCGATAACGGCCGCCGCGAGAGCGAGAGCGAACACAGGCATGGCATCCCCCTTCGTTCGAGCACGGGCCCGTACGTCGTCGGACAGGGCGGGAACCGGAGCGCTCTGTGTTGGCGAGCACCTGCGCCTACTTGGCGAAACCTGATTTGACTTGGCAACCATCCTTGCGAAGTTGTCCACCAACTTATTCGAAGTCTGCCCACTTGGCCGGAGATTGAAAACAGTTGACCAACAACTCCCGCGTCTTGGTGCGAAGTTGTACGGTCATGGTGTGAACAGGACGAGCCCCGCGAAAGGCGCACGGTCCCCGCACGAAGCGGTCGCCGCAGCGCTGCGTGAGCGGATCGACTCCGGCGAACTGCCGCCGGAGGCCCGCATCCCCACACAGAAGGACCTGGCCGAAGAGTTCGGCGTCAACCGCGCCGCCGTCCGCCAGGCCGTCCAGGACCTCAAACGCCAGGGGCTCCTCACGGACCCCGGCCGCGGAGCCCCGCCGACCGTCGCCAGGCCGGGCCCGTCCCAGGAGGAACCCAAGCCGGCCGGCACGGAACTGGCCGAACGCCTCTACGAGGCCTTCCGCGCGGAACACGTCACGATCGACACGTACTCCCTGACGACGGAGACCTTGAACAACGCACTGGCGCGGCCCCACCGTTCGATCGTGGACGGAACGATCTTCCCTCGATCGATCAAGGTCCGTGCCATCGTCCCGAGCCCTCAGGCCGACCTCGCCCTGCCCCGTCTGGTCGACGACCCGGACGACCGGCGCCCCTTGGACCGTCTCCACGAGATCCAGCGGACGTGGGCCACGGCGCTGCGCAACACCTTCGGTACGTTCCGGGGCAGGTACGAGGTGCCCGAAGTCTCGTGCGAGATACGGACCGTGGCGGCGACGCCGCTGCACAAGATCTACATCCTCAACGGCACCGAGGCGCTGATGGGCTATTACACAGTCGTCCGCGACCGGGTGCCCTACCGGGACGAGGAACTGGAGATCTTCGACGTCCTCGGGCTCGAAAGCCCCCTCTTCCGCTTCTCCGCCGGCCCGGACGGTCACGACAAGCAGGACGACGCCTTCCTGGCCCACTCACAGGCCTGGTTCGACTCGCTGTGGGAGAACCTCTCCACGCCGCAGATGCCGGACTGACCGTACGGCCCGGGTGATGACCCCGTGGTGATCGGGCGCCTCAACAGGGGAAATCTGTTCCGGCCCGCGACGGGAACTGTAAGGTTCCCCCACTCGAGCCGGTCAGTGCCCGCACAAGAAAGTCACTCAGCCGATGACGTCCCACGCATACCGACAGGCCGAACGTGCCGGGACCATCGACGGCCCGCTTCAGGGCCACCACCGGGAGTGGTACGTGGTGAGTCCCGACTCCGCCGAGTTCGCCGGCTCACCGAGGCTGAAGGTCGGACAGCCGAGGGAGCAAGTCCTCTGGTTCGACCGGCGTTCCTTCGACTCCGAAGAAGAACTGCTGCTGCTTCTTCCCGGGCTCGGGATTCCGCGCATTCCTTCCGTCCTTCGCCTCGGCTCCCCCGGCCCGGTCGTCCTCGGCTTCATCGAGGGAGACCCGCTCAACCGGCTTGCGCCTGCCGGCAGCCCCGTGACGGCCGGTGTCGTGGACCAGATCATGGAGCTGTTCGGGGCACTGGGACGCGTGCCGGCCGAGACCGTCATGCAGTGGGAGATCAGCACCCGCAGGGACGGACAGCTCAAGGACTGCGCACAGTTCCTGCAGAGCCTGATCAGCTTCACCCATGACGAGGTCTACGAGGCGAGACAGCCGGAGTTCGGCGAGCTCTTCGCCCAGCTCGGCATCCGGGGCGCGGCCGTCGCGCCGGATTCGCAGCTCATGTACGAGGCGGCACAGCTGACCCCCCGCCCCTTCTGCCTTGTTCACGGGGACCTCCACCGGGCGAACTTCATCGTGGACGACGCGGACCGGCTCTGGACGATCGACTGGGAGCTCGCCACGCTCGGCGACCCGCTCTACGAACTCGCCACTCACCTGCATTTGATGCGCTACCCCGACCGCCAGCGACGCGACGTCACAGAACGATGGCGGACCACCATGGAGAGGTCGCTCCCGGGAGCCGCAGCGGGGCTCGACTCCGATCTCCCCCGCTACCTGGCTTACAAGCGCACGCAGTCCGTCTACACCGACGTCATGCGGCACGCCATCAAGGTCCGTACGTGCAGGACACCCGAAGAACGGGCGAGGCAGCTGGACGAGAGCGCAAGGGCCGTCAGGCGGGTGCTCACCCAGGCCGGAACGTGCCCGGGACTGCCCCCCGTGCCCGGCTTCACGCAGATCAAGGACGCGTACAGGGCGTACTGCGCAGCTCGGTGACCACCCGGCCCCTTCCGGGCCTTCCGGGCCCGGTGGTCCGCTGTACGTCGTCCGCCGCGCGGGGGATAGTTGGGGCCCGACAACGCCGCGGACCTGGCACGAGGAGTGAAATGCGCGATCTCATCGAAGCCGCGAAAGCTGTTCTCTTCGACTTCGACGGGCCCATCTGCCACCTCTTCCGGAAGCGTCCGCCGGCGGCCATCGCACAACGACTCGAAGAGGTCGCCCTGGCCCACCACAGCGGCGCTGCCGACTGGTTGCCGCGGGGCACCCGTGATCCCCAGGAGATACTGCGCGCCGTCTTCGAACAGCCGGGCCTCGTCGAGAGCGGCGTCGCGCGGGACATCGAGCGGGCGCTGACCGAGGAGGAGGTGCAGGCGGCGCCGGGCGCCTTCCCCACCGCGTACGCCGACGCGCTCATCCGCACGCTCGTCGCCACCGGACGGGAGCTGGCCGTCACGACGAACAACTCGCAGCAGGCGGTGGAGCGTTACCTGGAGACCCGTACGACGCACGAGCTGTTCGCGGGCCGCGTCCACGGCCGGAGCGCCGAGGGCGCGCTGCGCCTCAAGCCGGACCCGGACTGTCTGCTGCGTGCCCTGGAATCCACCAAGACACCGGCGCAGGAAGCGCTGATGATCGGGGACGCGCCCCGGGATCTGGAAGCGGCGCGGGCCGCCGGAGTGGCCTTCCTCGGTTACGCGCGCAACGAACGCAAGGAGCAGGAGCTGCGGGCGGCCGGCGCCGGGCACGTGGTCGGCTCACTGCGGGACGTCCTGCTGACGGTGGACCCCCGCGCGCACGTGTGACGGTCCGCCGGGAGGGTGCCCTGCGCGGAAGTGGGCACGCGGTGAAGCGTACGTAAGGTGGGAGGCAGAGGCAGTGCCGGGCGCACGGCCTCCGCCTTCCGGGCACCCGGCCTGCCGGGGCCGGCGACGCGGCCGGCTCCGGCGCAGCGCACGAGGAGGACTGGACGCGATGACCGACGCCCCCATGCCCCAGAGCAACGAGCCGGCGCACGACCCCGAGGTGCTGGAGCTCGCCCAGAAGATCTTCGGGCTGGCGCGGCACGGCGACACGGACACGATCGCCGCCTACGTCGACGCGGGTGTCCCGGTGAACCTCACCAACGACAAGGGTGATTCCCTGCTCATGCTCGCCGCCTACCACGGTCACGCCCCCGCCGTGCGCGCTCTCCTGGACCGGGGCGCCGACCCCGACAAGCCGAACGACAAGGGCCAGATGCCGATCGCGGGGGCGGTCTTCAAGGGCGAGGACGAGGTCGTGCGCGTGCTCCTGGAGGGCGGCGCGGACCCGCGCGCGGGCGAGCCGTCCGCGGTGGAGACTGCGCGGATGTTCGAGAAGAAGGAGCTGCTGGAGCTCTTCGGCGAGAGCGCGTAGCGGAAGCCGTCGGGGCCGGGCCGGTACGGAGAATCCGTACCGGCCCGGCCCCCGTTCGCAGACCCGGGACTACCGCGCCCGCTCCGCCCCGCCGGCCACGTTCGCCGTACCGGCTGCATCCACTGCATCTGCTGCATCCGTCACATCCGCCACGACGCAGCTGACGTTGTCGGGCCCGCCCGACCGGTTCGCCAGGGCGACGAGCTCGCGGACGGTCGTCTCCGGGTCCGCCGTCCCCGCGACGGTCCGCCGCACGTGCTCCTCCGGGACGACCGACGTCAGCCCGTCCGAGCAGAGCAGGTAGCGGTCACCGGCCCGTACGTCCTGGAGCCGTACGTCCGGACGGTCGCCGGGCCGTCCGGTCAACGCCCTCATCAGCAGCGCACGCTGCGGGTGCGAGGCCGCCTCCTCCTCGCTGATGCGGCCCTCGTCGACCATGGACCGTACGAGGGTGTGGTCGTGGGTGATCTGGAAGAAGTCGCCGTCTCGCAGCAGATAGGCCCGGCTGTCCCCGATGTGCACGAGCGCGAGCTGCGACCCCGTCCACAGCATCGCGGTGAGGGTGGTGCCGGCCTCCGCGTCGCCGTCCGTGCCGGTGTTCGTGTCCCCGCCCGTCTCCGGGGCCACGGCCTCGCCGACCGCGCGGTCGACGGACGTCAGCGTCTCGTCGAGGACGTTGAGCAGGTCCGCCGCCGGGATGCTGCCCTGTTCGAGCTGCTTGAGCGCGTCGATGGCGGCGGCGCCGGCGGTGCCGCCGCTGCCGCCGAAGCCGTCGGCGACGGCGAGCAGCCTGGAACCGGCGTACGCCGCGTCCTGGTTGCTCTCCCGTTCGAGGCCGGCGTCGGTCAGCGCGGCGTACCGGATGGCGAGTGGTCTCTCGGTGTGCGGCATGGCGGTGTCCTTCCGTGACAGTTGGCCGATGAGGAAGGCGGCCAGGTCGCGCCGGGCGGCCAGGTCGTCCTCGACCTGGGCCCAGTAGGCCCGCACCTCGCGCGCGACGGCGGGCCCGTCCAGCCCGTCCAGCTCACGGATGCGGGCCAGAGGCATCCCGAGGCGGCGCAACCAGGCGACGAGCCGGGCCTGTTCCAGCTGGCCGGGCGCGTAGAGGCGGTAGCCCGTGACCGGATCGACCCGGGCGGGGAGCAGAAGACCCAGCTCGCCGTAGAGGCGCAGTGCCTTCGGTGACAGCCGGGACGCCTTCGCGAACTCCCCGATCGTCAGCAGGCCCTCCGAGCCCGCCTCTGCGTGCCCCGCGGCACCCATGCCTCGCTGAGCGCCGGCGCCTGGCTGAGCGCCCGTGCCTCGCTGAGCGCCCGCGCCGCCCGCGCCGGACGGAGTGCCCCTGCTCTCACCCATGCCGCTCCTCCCCACGCCGGGCCCGTCGCCCGGCACGCCGATGCTGCGGCCTCCCCCAAGGACAAGGTCAAGGACTGCCGGTCGGGGCAGCCCGGCCCGGCAACTTCCCGGTCGGCCTGCCGGTCGCCTCGCCGGTCTTCCTGCCGGTCAGCACGGAGACATCGACCCGCTCCGTGAAGGTCTCCCGGTGCGGCAGCGCCTGCCGGACGCGCTGCGCGAAGGCGGGCCGGTCCGCGGGCGCGGGCAGCTGCCGTTCGGGGAGTGCGGAGTAGATCCCGCCGACGAGTTCTTCGCATGTCACCTCCTCCGTGTAGGAGACGACGCGGTGCCGGACGTCCGTGAAGCCGGCGGCTTCGAGGGCCGGGGCGTAGCGCTCGCGGTCCTTGCGCGCGGTGCCGCAGGAGTCCTTCAGTTCCGTACCGAAGTGCTCCTCGAGGAAGCCGCGCAGGGCACGCGACCAGTCGCTGTCCTGAAGCCATGCCGGTGTCCCGTTGGCCAGGACGGCGACTCCTCCGCCCGGTCGGATGAGCGGGAGGAGCGCGGCGAACAGGTCTTCGTGCTGCATCCAGTGCAGGGCCTGGCCGATCACCGTTGCGGCGAGGCGGTGTTCGCCGAGCAGCGCACCGAGTGCGGGGACGTCGGCATCCGCCCCCAGTACCCACGTGACGTCGGTGCCGCCGGCGGCCGGTGCGGCCTCCCTGGCCATGCGGAGCATGTCGGGTTCCGGGTCCATGCCGATCACTGCGCGGACGCGGCGGGCGAGCGGGACGGTGAGCTGCCCCGTGCCGCATCCCAGGTCGAGGACGGTGTCCTGCGGGGTCAACGCGAAAGTCTCGTCCAGCGCTTCGAACACCTCGGGCGGATAACCGCGCCGGAACCGGGCGTAGTACCTGGCCACGTCACCACCGAATCCGAGTTCCATGCGCACACCCTGCCCGGGCGGGCGTCCGGCCGCGGGGGAATCGCTGCGGGCTGAACTCCCGGCGCGTCTTCCGTGAGCGTCCCCGGGGCAACCCCGCGGGCGATGCGGGAGCTTGCCTCGTCGCCGCGCCCGGGCGGGTGCCATTGCGTCGGCGGGCGACGGGAGCGGGAAAGGCTGACAGCAGCAGCCTCCGCCTTCGACGAAAACGGGGAGAACATCATGCGCAGGCACATCCGCCTCGTCGGGGCGGTCGCGGCGGCCGGAGTCGGAGCGGGCACGCTCGGGGCGTGCGGGCTGATCCCCGGGGAGACGTCGGAGGACAGCGCGACGTTGTCGCAGAAGGTCGGCGCCGTGCGGCTGGACACCGATTCGGGCGCCATCCGGCTCCGCAGCAAGCAGACCGTCACGAAGGTCACCGTGAAGCGGACGATCGAGTTCGACGGGGACGAACCGAAGAAGCGCACGTTCCACGTCGAGGACGGCGTCCTCGTGCTGCGCGGCTGTGGCGACGACTGCCGGGTGAGCTACACGGTCGACCTGCCGCCGAGGGTCCGGGTGAGCGGCAGCACCTCGTCCGGGGGGATCAGCCTCACAGGCGTGGGCAAGGTGGATGTGACCACCCGTTCCGGTGCGGTCGACCTCGACGACGTCGATGGCCGCGTCGCGGTGCGCACGACCAACGGGCGCATCAACGGACGCGGCCTGAAGGGCGACGGCGTACGGGCCGAGACGTCCAACGGCGCGATCGACCTCAGGCTGAGCACGCCGCAGGACGTGCGGGCGAAGACGTCCAACGGCGCGATCTCCGTGACCGCGCCGGACAACCGCTACAAGGTGTCGGCGAAGACGAGCAACGGCAGCAAGCAGCTCGGCATCCGCAACGACCCGTCCGGCCGCGACACCCTCGACCTGACGACGACGAACGGCTCCATTCGCGTCAAGAAGGCCGGCTGACTCAGGCCTCCACCAGGCGGCCTGCGACGACCTCGGCGGCCCGGTCGGCGTCGGCGCCGGTGTTGTAGAGGTGGAAGGCGAGCCGCATCCGTCCGGCCCGGGTGCTGGCGACGACTCCCGCACGGCGCAGCTCGGCGGGTGTGCCGGAGTCGACGGCCGCGCTGACGATCGCGGAGTCGCCCGGCGGCAGGCCGACGGCGCTGCGGAAGCGGTTCGCGAGCGCGAGAGCGTGCTCGCGGAGTGCGTCCGTACCGATGCCGTTGAGCAGCTCCAGGCTCTTCTCCTGGCCGATCCAGGCCTGCCACACCGGGGAGACGTCGAAGCGCCGTGCGTCCTTCGCGAGCCGCAGGGGTGCGCCGTACAGGCTCTCCCAGCGCTCCTCGCCGGCGAACCATCCGGCCGAGTGCGGAACGAGATCGTCGACGTGCTCGGGCCGCACGGTGAGAAAGCACGTGCCCCTCGGGGCCAGCAGCCACTTGTAGCCGCCGCCCACGGTGTAGGCGAACCGGCTCGCGTCGACGGGCAGCCAGCCGGCGGCCTGCGTCGTGTCCAGCAGCACGCGCGCGCCCACCGCGTCGCAGGCCGCGGTGAGGGCGTCGAGGTCGGCCAGGCGGCCGTCCGCGGACTGCACGGCCGCGACGGCCACAAGCGACGTGCGGGACGTCACCTCCCCGGCGATGGACTCCAGGGGCACCTCGCGTACGTCGACTCCACGAGGGGCCTGCGCGTGGAAGGGGAAGACGACGCTGGTGAACTCCCCGGCGGCGGTGAGGACTTCGCTGCCCGCGGGCAGGGACGCGGCGATCAGCCCGACGAAGGCGCTGACCTGGCTGCCCACCGACACCCATGACGGTTCGACGCCGACGAGCGAGGCGTAGCCGGCGCGGGCGGCCTCGACCGGGATGTCGTAGGCCACCGGGTCGGCGGTCCCCTTGCGCCAGTCCTCCTCCGCCTCACGCAAGGCGTTCAGGGAGCTTTGTGGCGGCAGGCCTATGGAAGCGGTGTTGAGGTAGACGACATCGGGGTCGAACTCCGCCTGTGCGAGTGCGAGACGGGATCGCCCCTCGGACCTGTCCGCCGGGTCGCCGGCGCTCCGGATGTTCTGCATTGCTCAAGACTGCGCCCCGCCTCGGCCTGCGCGGAAGTGCCACCTTGCTGCAAGCGGACCGGAGGGCCTAGGGGGTGTCTGACAAATAGCGTCGTCCATCTCTGGGCCTAGCGGCCAGGGTGGGCCCCAGCAGTGTGGGGCGCGCGGTGGCTGGTGCGTGCGATCGCAAGGCGGAGGGTGGGGGTACCTCCCGGGCCGCCAGGCCCAGGGGGAGAGAGCGCAGCGGGCTGCGCCGACGACCGACAACGCAGCGTGGGGGCACCCCCGGCCGAAGGCTGGGGGAGTGCGTGCAAGCCACCGCGCGCCTGGGGGCACCTCCCAGCGGCAGCTGGGGGAGGGATTTGTCAGACACTCCCTAGGGCGCGGTCACTCCGTCCGGTTGCGTGCCTGCCGGTGCGCCGCCATCCGTACGGGGGCGTTGGCGGCGCCGTCACCGCGGTAGCCCCCCACCCGCTGCACCACTTCGAAGAAGACGCGCGAGCCGAGGATGCCGGTGCAGAAGTGGAAGAACTCGCCGTGCTCGTCCCGGTCGTAGAGGATGTTGAGCTCCCGCAGGTCGCGCAGCAGCACGGGGTCCGGCGCGTAGCGGGCGTCCAGGTCGTCGTAGTAGTTGCCGGTGACGGGCAGGATCTCCAGGCCCCGGTCGCGGGCGCTGCGAGCGGCGGCGAAGACGTCGTCGGTCGTGAACGCGACGTGTTCCGGGTCCGGCACCGAGGGCGCCCAGCCTCCGCGGCGCAGCAGTGCGCCGTGCATGGCTATCCGCACCTCGCCGGACGCGTTGGCGACGGTGCGGCTGCGGACCAGGCCGAAGGGCGCCCCGTACTCGGCGGAGTCCCGCTCCCGCAGGTCGAGCACGGACTGGTAGAAGGTCATCGACCCGGTGAACTGGTCGTTCGGCTGTGCCAGCGCGACGTGGTCGATGCGTCCGAGGGCTCCGGGTGCGGCGGCGGCCCCTGCGGCGGGACGGTCCTGGTCCGGGCCGGCGGCGGCGGGGCCCGTGGGGACGAAGTCCGCCCGCCAGTCCGGGCCGGGCGCCTCCCCGCCGGGACAGAAGAACAGCTGGGTGCCGTCCGGGGCGGCGACCGCGGTGAGTTCGGCCTCCTCGGGGCCGCGCCTGCGGGGCAGGGGCGTGGCGAGGAGGGCCTCGGCCCGGCGTGCGGACTGCTCCGGGTCGCGGCTCTCGACGGCGAGGGCCACGAGTTCCGCCCGGCCGGGCGCATCTGCGGCTGCCCCGGCCGCTCCGGTTCCGGCAGCCGGGTCACCGGCGGCGGGCTCCGCGCCGGCGGCTCCCGTTCCGTGCGAACCCCCGGCGCTTTCCTGCCTGTTGAGCACGACGTTGCTGCCGCCCTGCTGCCACAGGTCGACGGGCTTGGAGCGGTGGCGCCCGGTGCGGACGAAGCCCAGCGCGGCCAGCGCGCCGGAGACCTGCGGAGCGGACCGGTCGTCCACGGCGAGTTCGACGAAGGCGTGCCCGAGGAGCCCGGGCGCGGAGGGCGGCGCCGCGAGGCCGGTCCGGCGGCGCTCCCGGCCGTCCGAGGGCTCGTACCGGTGCCCGGCGACGGCCTCTTCGAGCGCGACCAGCGACCGCATCCCGTCGACGGCGGCGGGCCCGGGGTCGGTCTGCCGGAAGACGTCGTTGAACACCTCCAGCGACAGCGGCCCCTCGTACCCGGCGGCGAGCACCTGGGCGACGAAGCCCGGCAGGTCGAAGGAGCCCTGGCCGGGGAAGAGGCGGTGGTGCCTGGACCACTGCAGTACGTCCATGTCGAGACGCGGGGCGTCGGCGAGCTGGAGGAAGAAGAGCTTGTCCGCGTCGACGGTGTCGATGCCCACCGGTGCGGGGTCGCGGGAGAGCACGTGGAAGCTGTCCAGGCACAGCCCGAGGTTCGGGTGGTCCGCCCTGCGAACGATCTGCCAGGAGTGTTCCCAGCTGTTGACGAAGCGGCCCCAGGCCAGGGCCTCGTAGGCGACGCGCATCCCTCGCGTCGCGGCGCGGTCGGCCAGCGCGCGCAGTTGTGCGGCGGCGAGGCCGTCGTCGTCCGTGGCGTGCGGCGAGAGCGTGGAGCACACGAGCACCGTGTCCGCGCCCAGCCGCTCCATCAGGTCGAACTTCCGTTCAGCGCGGCGGAGGTTGGCGGAGTGCAGGGCTTCCGGCACGGCCTCGAAGTCGCGGAAGGGCTGGTAGAGATCGACGGTCAGCCCGAGGTCCGCGCAGAGGGCGCCGACGCTCTCCGGTGACATCGCCGAGACGACGAGGTCGTTCTCGAATATCTCGACACCTTCGAAGCCCGCCGCGGCCGCCGCCCGCAGCTTGTCCTCCAGCATGCCGGAGAGGCACACGGTCGCGATGCCCTTGCGTGCGTGAGGCCGTGCCGACGACGACGGCCCCGCCGGTGCGACGGGCGATGTGGCGGAGGGCGCGACGGGTGGTGTGGCGGAGGTCGCGACGGGTGGTGTGGCGGAGGCCGCGACGGGTGGTGTGGCGGGCGGGGAAGACCTGGACGGCTTCATGCGTGCTCCTTGGTGCCGGCTGCCGCGTGCGGTGCCGGCGTGTGGCCCGGCTCCCGGATCGAGCAGGGATGTTCGTATGCCGCACTAGAATTCACATCGCGCACAGTAGGAGCGCATCCCGTGAGACGTCAATCGGCGGGCAGCGAGGCGAGCCCTTCGCCGGACTCCGGCCCCCTCCGGGCGGGATCCCGTCCGCTTGGCCTCCGGCGGGTCCGGCGCGGTAGCCTGTGCGTAATGCGCACAGTCGCGCGGCACAGCAGGCCGGTCCCGTACGGGAGGTAGTGAGGCGTTGTCGGAAACGGTGACGAAGGGACGCGAGGAGTACGGTCCCCACTTCGTGCAGTCCGTCGCGCGGGCCCTGTCGGTGATGCGCTCGTTCACCGCGGAGCGCCGCTCGCAGACACTCACGCAAGTCGCGCGCGAGACCGGACTCGACCGGGCGACGGCCCGCCGGCTCCTGCTCACCCTCGCCGACCTCGGCTACGTCACCAGCGACGGCCGCTCCTTCGAACTCACCCCGCGCACCCTTGAGCTGGGCTACGCCTACCTCTCCAGCATGTCGCTGCCCGAGATCGCCCAGCCGCATCTCCAGTCGCTGGCCCGCGAGCTCAACGAGACGGCGGCCCTCGCGGTCCTGGACGGCGAGGAGATCGTCTACATCGCGCTCGTGCAGAGCACCCGCCTGATGGCGGTGAAGATCGGCATCGGCACGCGCTTCGACGTCTACACGACATCGATGGGCCGAGTGCTGCTGGCAGGGCTCCCGGACGCCGAACTGGACGAGCGCTTCGGGCGGCTGAGGCTGGAGAAGAAGACCGACCACACCATCCGCAGTCCGCGGACCCTGCGCGAGGAGATCGACAAGGTGCGCAAGCAGGGCTGGGCGCTCGTCGACTCGGAGCTGGAGGAAGGCCTGCGGGGCGCGGCCGCGCCCGTGCGCGACCGCGCGGGACAGGTCGTCGCCGCCGCGAACGTCTCGGTGCACGCGGGGCGTACGACACCCGAACTGGTCGAACGCGACTACGTCCCGGCGATCCTGCGCACCGTCCGGCTCATCGAAGCCGACCTGGTCAGCGGGATCACGCGCTGACCGCGCAGCGCCCCGAGGCACCGGACGCACCCGCCGGGGCCGTCGGAGCCGGGGCCCCGGAGCGGTCCCCGGGGCGGTCAGGCACGCCGAAGGGTCCGGGGCGCTCTCGGAGTTCACCGGCCGCGTCGCTCGTCATTCCGCACGGCCCGTGCCGTCGAGGCTGATCCAGCACTTGCCCGGCGTCGAACTCACGGCGTCGAACGCCGCGGCGGCGTCCGTCAGGCCGAACCCGGCCCGCAGTACGCGGTGGGGGGCGAGCGTGCCCTTCCCGATCAGGGCCACGGTCTCCGCGAAGTCCCGTGGATGGTCGTAGATCAGCGATCCCCTCAGTGAGAGTTGCCGCCGGACCAGTTCGTGCGACGTCAGCTCCAGCGGTGCGCCACTCATCCCTATGAAGGTCACCGTTCCGCCGGGAGCTGCGTGCCGCAGCGCCCAGGCCGCCGCCTCCGGCACCCCGGCGGTCTCGAAGACGTGGCCGGCGGGCTCGGTCTCCGTGGCCGCACCGTCCCCGGCGGACTCCACCGGCACGGCACCGAGCGAGGCGGCCAGCGCACGGCGCCCCTGGTGCGGCTCGTGCACGTACGGGGTGATCCCGGCCGCCGCGAGGCAGAGGCACACCAGGAGCCCCTGGGATCCGGCTCCGACGACCAGGCATGTCCCGCCCTCGCGCACTCCCGAGCGGCGTACGGCCGTGCGCGCCACGGCGAGCGGTTCGGCGCAGACGAGGTCCCGCGTGCCGGCGTCACCCGCCGCGTGCACGAACTCGGCAGGCACGCTCACGTACTCGGCGAGAACCCCCGGTGTGTCCAGCCCGACGGCCACCCGCTTCGCGCACCCGGAGGTGAACCCGCCGGCGCACTGCGCGCACCGCCCGCAGCAGTAGTTCGGCTCGATGGCCACCCTCTCGCCCTCGGAGAGGTGCCGGACGGCGCTGCCCACCGCCGCGATCTCCCCGATGCCCTCGTGCCCCAGCACCCATGGCAGTCGCGGCGCCGGGCGTGCGCCCCGGACCACGGCGAGGTCCGTGCCGCACAGGCCGACGGCCGTCATGCGAACGAGCACGTCGTACGGCCCGTGAGCGGGAGTGGGGAGGTCGACCGTCTCGACACGGCCGGGCGCGGTCAGTGCTGCTGCCTTCATGGGGGTCGACACCTCTCAAAGTCTGTGCGCTATACGCACGAACGTACGCATGGCGACAGCGTAGCGGAATCGACTCCGACAGCGACACGAAGGCGTGCACCCGGTACCGGGCGAACGGAAGCACCGCAGAGAACGAGGAATTCACCCAGGGGCCAAGCCACACGGAACCTCGCCCGCCGCACATCCACCCGGAACAGCCCCTTGACCCCGGCAAGTCGGCGAGTACACGATGCCGTGCAAGTCACGCACACTTGTGCACTAAGCGCACAGAGGTTGGCCATGTCATTCACAGCAGAGCACTCAAAGCCCCGCAAGCAGACGCGTGCCGCGGTCGGCAGCTCCATCGGGGCCGTCGTGGAGTGGTACGACTTCCTCCTCTACGGGATCGTCGCCGCGATCGTCTTCAACAAGGCCTTCTTCCCCGGCGTCAGCCCACTCGCCGGCACGCTCGCCGCCTTCGCCACGTTCGGCATCGGATTCGTCTGCCGCCCGCTGGGCGGGCTCGTCTTCGGGCACTTCGGGGACAAGCTCGGACGCAAGCGGATGCTGGTGTGGACGGTCCTGCTGATGGGGGTCTCCACAGCACTCATCGGGGTACTGCCGACCTACGGCAGCATCGGCTGGTGGGCCCCGCTGCTCCTGGTGATCCTGCGCGCGCTCCAGGGCTTCGCCGTCGGCGGCGAGTGGGGCGGAGCCGCACTCATGGCGGTCGAGTCCGCCCCGGCCAGGCTCAAGGCCCTCTACAGCTCCGGCGTGCAGGTCGGGTACTCGGTGGGCCTGATCCTCGCGACCGGCGCGGTGGCACTGATGGAGAACGCCCTCGGGGAGCGGGACTTCCAGGAGTGGGGCTGGCGGGTGCCGTTCCTCGTCAGCGCGCTGCTCGTGGTGCTGGCCCTGTGGATACGGGCAGGCGTCCCGGAGAGCGAGGTCTTCCAGGAGGAGGTCGAGGCGCGGCAGCGGCACAAGCGCACGAAGCTCCCAGTGGTGACCGCGCTGCGCAGGCACCCGGCCGCCTTCTTCCAGATCATCGGCATGCGCCTCGGTGAACTCGTGACGATGTACGTCGTCACGACGTTCGCGCTCTCGTACGCCACCGACGAGCACGGCTTCGACTCGGGCCTGATGCTGAACATCGGGCTGCTCGTCGGCGCCGTCGGCATCGTGACGATCCCCGCGTTCGCGTGGCTCTCCGACCGCTACGGACGCAAACCGGTCTTCCTGACCGGCGCCGTCATCGGGGTGCTGGGCGCCGTCCCGTACTTCCTGTCGATGGAGTCCGGGTCCGCGGTGCTCCTGGCAGTCACGTCCGTCCTGCTCGTCAACATCTCCCACGACATGATCGTCAGCGTCCAGCAGCCGCTGTTCACCGAACTGTTCGGCGCCGAGTACCGCTACAGCGGCGCCGGGGTGGGCTACCAGGTGGCCAGTGCGGTGGGGGGAGGCTTCACACCGTTCATCGCAACGGCACTCGTCGCGTTCGGCGGCGGCAACTGGTACTGGGTCGCGGCCTATCTCGCTGCGGGGTGCGGCGCCTCCGCCCTCGTCGCGCTCACACTCCGCGGAACGCGCTCCTCCCCTGCCGTTGCGGCGCCCGCGGCTGACGGCCCGACAGCCCGGAGGACGGCCGGCAGGAACTGAGCCCGGGGCGGGCGCCGGCGTTCGGCCCGCCCCGATGTGGGTCCTTCCGGCGGCCGGGACGGGCACGGCCGGTGACGCGGCCCGACCGCGGGCCGGATACGTTGGCAGGCGAGCAAGTCCGCACCGCGGGGCCCCGCACACGGGCGTACCCACGGCTGCGCACGTGCGGAAGATGTACTGGCGGCAGGCGCACCGTCCGCACCGGCCGGCCCGGCGGCGGCCTCTCAACGGACTGCGCAACGGACCTGCGCACCGGACCTGCGCACCGGACCTGCGCAACGGCACGCCCGGGCCTGCACCGCCGCTCGACCACCGCCCGGCACGGAAGGACACGACCATGACCGGCACCAGCCCCCGGCGCGGCGAACGCGACGTCGACATCACCGTCTACGGTGCGACCGGCTTCGTCGGCGCCCTCGTCGCACGCCACCTGGCCCGGGCCGCCCCCGAGGGGACCCGGATCGCCCTGGCCGGACGCAGCGAGGAGAAACTCACCGCCGTACGGAAGGAACTGGGCGAACGCGCCCGCGACTGGCCCCTGTTCGTCGCCGACGCCGCCGACCGCCCGGCACTGGAGAAGATGGCCGGTGCGGCACATGTGGTCGTCACCACCGTCGGCCCGTACGCGGAGTACGGCCGCGACCTGGTCGGCGTCTGCGCGCAGGCCGGCACCGACTACGTCGACCTGTGCGGCGAGGCCCTCTTCGTACGGGAAAGCATCGACGCCCACCACGGCACGGCCGCCTCGACCGGCGCCCGCATCGTCCATGCGTGCGGCTTCGACTCGATCCCGTCCGACATCAACGTCCACCTCCTCCACGAGAAGGCCGGCGCCGACGGCGGCGGCGAACTCACCGACACCACCGCAGTCCTCACCGCGGTCAGCGGCGGCGTCAGCGGCGGGACCATCGATTCGGTGCGCCGGCAGATCGATCTGATGAAGAAGGACCGCAAGGCCCGCCGGCTCGCCGCCGACCCGTACACCCTCAGTCCCGACCGCGCCTCCGAGCCCGAACTGGGCCGCCAGAACGACCTGTTCACGGCGCGGGCGTCCAAGGCCGGCACCCCGCTGCGCGGAGTCCTCGCGCCCTTCTTCATGGCGCCCTTCAACACCCGCATCGTCCGCCGCAGCGCGGCGCTGCGCGGTCATGCGTACGGCTCGCGGTTCCGCTACCGCGAGGCGATGCGCCTCGGCCCGCCGCTGCTCTCCCCGCTCGTCGCCGCGGCGGTGACCGGAGTCGTGGGCGGCCTCGTCGCCGGGCTGACGCTGCCGCCCACGCGCCGCCTGCTGGACAAGGTCCTGCCCGACCCGGGCGAGGGCCCGAGTGCGAGCACCCGCGAGAAGGGCCACTTCACCCTGGACACCTTCGCCGTCACCACGACCGGGGCCCGCTACGCCGCCCGGTTCAAGGCACAGGGCGACCCCGGCTACCAGGCCACCGCGGTCATGCTCGGCGAGTCCGCGCTCGCGCTCGTCCTGGACCGTGACGCCCTGCCGGAAGCCGACGGCGGCGTGCTCACACCGGCAACAGCCCTCGGCGACGCTCTCGTCGGCCGCCTCCGCGCGACGGGCATGACCATCGAGGCGCGGGCTCTCTGACCCCGGCCGCGGACGCCCGGACGCGGCCGGGGACGCGGACCCCGACCCGGACCCGGACCCGGCCGCGTCCGCCCCGGCGGGATCATTCGACGACGGGGCTGCGCCGCTCCAGAAGCCGGACGTCGCGCCAGACGCCGTGGTGGCGGGCCACGCGTTCGCTGGTGCCGACGACGCGGAACCCGGCTCGCAGGTGCAGCGCGATGCTCGCCTTGTTCTCCGGGAAGATGCCGGCCTGGACGGTCCAGATCCCGGCGGCCTCGGTCGAGGCGATCAGCGAGTCGAGCAGGACCCGGGCCACTCCCCGGCCGCGCGCCCGCGGGTGCACGTAGACCGAGTGCTCGACCACGCCCGCGTAGACGGCACGGGCGGAGACGGGGGCGACCGCGATCCAGCCGAGCACGCTGCCACGGTCGTTGCGGGGGCCGGGGCTGGTGTCAGCGCGGGTGCCAAGGCTGGTGTCAGGGCTGGTGCGGGCGCCGGTGTCAGCATGTGTGTCAGTGCCTGTGCCGGGGCCTGTGCCGGGGCCGGTGTCAGCAGTGCCGGCACCGGTGCCGCCGCAACTGCCGCCGGCGGCACTGCCGTCGCTGCCGGTCTCGCCGTCACTGACGGCAGTGCTGCCGCTCCCGCCCCGTGCGGGACCGGCGTCCCGCTCCACGGCCACGAACCGGTGCCCGGGAAGCTTGGCGGCGTCGAAGGCCTCCCAGGTGGGCGCGGCCGTCTCGAAGGTCGCGTTCCCTTCGTCGATGCCGGCCTGGTAGATCGCCAGGACCTCTTCGGCGTGTGCCTCCGTCAGCGGCTCGACGACGAACATGGTGCCCGTGTGCTGAGTGTTCACGTCACCCATCGAAGCAGGCCGGGCGTCCGCCCACGGGGCCGGGCCCGATACCCGTGGCCGTTCCGGTCCCCTCAGCCAGGACCGCTGCCAGGACCGGCGGCAGGACCGGCGGCAGGACCGCCACCGGGGCCGCCGTCCGGACTGCCGTCAGGCTCCCGGCCGCCGGCGGCGGCACAGCACTGCCGTCACGGTCAACGGCACCGCCGTCACGCACGCGATGCCGAACAGCAGCGCGTACCGGCCGTTCTGTGCCAGGGGCCCGGCGGCGGTCACCGCGACCGAGCTGCCGATGAACAACGACGCCGCGAAGAAGGCGACGGCCGTGCCCCGGGCCTCCGGCACGACCGACGTGGCCCAGGTCTGCAGCGCCGAGTGCATGAACGACCATCCGCCGCCGAGGAGCAGGGCCGTGATCACCACGGAGGGCAGATCGATGCGGGCGGCGACCAGGCCGTAGCCGAGGCATATCTGCGCACCGCCCACGGCCATCAGCACCCACACCGGTGTCCGTCCGGACAGGGCCTTCACCAGGCGCGAGAAGACCAGCACGCCGACGCCGAACGCCGCCGTGGCCGGCCCTGCGACTGCCGCGCTCACGCCGTCCGCCTGCAGCGCCGCGGCGAGCAGCGTCATCGTGCCGAGCAGCACGGCGCCCTCGACGAACGCCAGCCCGAACACCAGCAGGGCCCAGCCGTTGCGCAGCACCGCACGCAGCGGTGCGCCCACCCCTGTGACGGGTGCGCGCGCCGGCTCCCTCAGCTTGCGCAGGGCGAAGGAGCACAGCAGCGCGCACGCGGCGGACGTCGCGAACACCGCGCGCCAGTGCAGCAGATGGCCCAGCACACCGCCGAAGGCCGTGGCCAGCGCGGTGCCCAGGGCCATCGCCGCCATCAGGTCCGACAGCGCGCGCTGGCGCCACGCCGTGCTCACGGTGTCGCCCACGTACGTGAGGGACGTCGGCACGACCGCGCCGAAGAACGCCCCCGCCGCGATGCGCGCCGCCGCGAGTACGGCCATGCCCGGCGCCACGGCGGAGACCACCCCGGCCAGCGCCGCGGCCAGCAGCGTCGCGCGCATGATCCGCACGCGCCCGAAGCGGTCGGAGAGCAGCCCCCACACGGGCTGCGACAGCCCGTACGCCAGGAAGTAGCCGCTGGCCGTGACGACCGCCGTC
This sequence comes from Streptomyces sp. WMMB 322, assembly GCF_900090145.1. Lineage (GTDB taxonomy): Bacteria > Actinomycetota > Actinomycetes > Streptomycetales > Streptomycetaceae > Streptomyces. Next base: position 45,934 of record NZ_FMHI01000001.1, on the reverse strand, counting down.
GCGAGCGGCACCCCCAGTCCGGAGGCGATCAGCACCAGCATGGGACTGATCACAAACCGGTCGAAGCTGCTCACGAACGTCGCGACCGACAGGGCCCGCGGGGGCCCGGTGAGGTGATGCGTCCCGGGCTGATCCCGGTGTTCCCGGCGTTCCTGGTGTTCCTGGTGTTCCCGGCACGTTGTCATCAAAGGTTCCCGGTGATCGTGACCAGCCGCCCATGATGACGGACCCGCCCGCACCTGCACAGGGGACAATCCGGGTACGTACGGTCCCGGCGGCGCCCTCCCCCTGGGCTTGCCGCCCGGACGGCGGAGCCCCCGGCCCGCCCCGCCGAACGGGGGACGCCGGTGCGTGCACCGTTTGACGCCGCCCCTCCCGGACAACGGGTGGACGGAAGCGGCCCGCGACTCCCGGAGGCAACGGTGCGTCTGCTCCTCGTCCATCCCAGTGCCCTCATGTACTCGGAGATCTTCCTCCGGCTCGAACCCCTCGGCCTGGAGCGCGTCGCGGGCGCAGCCCGGGAAGCCGGGCACGACGTACGCGTGATCGACCTCCAGGTCTCCAGGCATACCGACCTGGAGCGGGCGATGGCCGAGTTCGAACCCCAGGCGATCGGCTTCTCGCTCAACTACCTCGCGAACGTCCCCGAGGCGATCGATCTCGCACACCGCGCCAAGCAGATCGTGCCCGCCGCCCACGTCTTCTTCGGCGGGCACAGCGTGTCCTTCGTCGCCGAGGAAGTGCTCGAGCAGGCGGAGGGCGCCGTCGACTCGGTCATCCGCGGCGAGGGCGAACCCGCCGTCGCTCCGCTCCTCGAAGGGCTGGCACAGGGCGGCGTCGACGGCGTTCCCGGCATCGTCACGGCCGACGGCCGCGGCCCCGGGCCGAAGATGCTGCACAGCATCGACACCCCGCGCCCCGCCCGCGACCTGCTCGCGCACCGCCGCCGCTACTTCATCGGCGAACTCGACCCCTGCGCGTCGATCGAGTTCACGCGGGGATGCCCCTGGGACTGCTCGTTCTGCTCGGCATGGACCTTCTACGGACGCAGCTACCGCAAGGCCTCCCCCGAAGCGGCCGGCGAGGAGATGGCGAGCATCCGTGAGAGCAGCGTCTTCATCGTCGACGACGTGGCCTTCATCCGCCCCGAGCACGGTGACGCCATCGCCGCCGAGATCGAGCGCCGCCGCATCCGCAAGCGCTACTACCTGGAGACCCGCGCCGACGTCCTGCTGCGCCACCCGGAGATCTTCGAGCGGTGGACGCGGCTGGGGCTGAAGTACATGTTCCTCGGGATGGAGGCGATCGACGCCGAAGGGCTCGACCTCTACCGCAAACGCGTCAGCCCCGACGAGAACTTCAAGGCTCTCGAACTGGCCCGGAAGATGGGTATCAACGTCGCCATCAACCTGATCGTCGACCCCGCGTGGGACGAGGAACGCTTCCGCGTCGTCCGGGAGTTCGCGATGTCGGTGCCCGAGATCGTGCACCTGACGGTCATGACCCCGTACCCCGGCACCGAGGTGTGGCACACCGAGTCGCGGCGGCTGACCACCCGGGACTACCGGCTGTTCGACATCCAGCACGCCGTCGTACCGACGACCCTGCCGCTGGATGTCTTCTACCGCGAACTCGTCCGCACGCAGGCCGTCATCAACCGCAAACACCTCGGCCTGCGCACCGCGTTCGGTGCGCTGCGGGTGCTCGGCGCCAACCTGCTGCGCGGGCAGACCAACTTCGCCCGCATGCTGTGGCGCTTCAACACGGTCTACAACCCCGAGCGGCAGCTCACCGACCACTACAGGCCCGTCCACTACGAACTCCCCATGCCGCGGCGACTCGACGTCGGCGACCGGCGGCAGCTCTACATCCACGACCGCAAGAGCGGCAACGACCGCAGGACCGCCCCCGGCCGGGACGCCGCCCCCGCGGAGTGACCCGTGGCGCTGCGGCGGGCGCCCCCGGGAGGAACGCCGCGGGCGCCCGCCGAACCCGGCCGCGGACCGCCCGCGGCGGGGGAACGGCGGGTTACGGTGGGCCCGTGGCGGACTACGAACACATCCTGGTCAAGCGTGACGGCGACACCGTGACCATCACGATGAACCGCGCGGCGCGCAGGAACTCACTGACGGCGGAACACCTCGCCGAACTGCGGGACGCGTTCGCCGGGGCCGGCGAGAGCGACGCGACCGGGATCGTGCTGGCCGCCGACGGCCCGGTCTTCTCCGCGGGCCACGACTTCGGCGACGTCGCGTCCAGGGACCTGCCGGGCGTGCGCGAACTGCTCCAGCTGTGCACCGAGTTGATGAGGACGGTCCAGTCGGTGCCGCAGGTGGTCGTCGCACGCGTGCACGGGCTGGCCACCGCCGCCGGCTGCCAGCTCGTCGCCTCCTGCGATTTGGCGGTGGCCGCGGAGTCCGCCGGTTTCGCGCTGCCCGGAGGGAAGGGCGGCTGGTTCTGCCACACGCCGGCCGTGCCGGTGGCGCGCTCCATCGGCAGGAAGCGCCTGATGGAGATGGCCCTGACCGGCGACGCCGTCGACGCGGCGACCGCCGAGCGGTGGGGCCTGGTGAACCGGGTCGTGCCCGACGCCGAACTCGACGACGCCGTCGCCGAGTTGCTGGCGCGGGCCACCCGCGGCAGCCGGGCGGGAAAGGCCCTCGGCAAGCAGACCCTGTACGCCCAGCTGGACCGGCCGGAGGCCGACGCCTACCAGGTGGCGCTCGAGGTGATGGCCGCGGCGTCGCAACTCCCCGGTGCCCGGGAGGGCATGGCGGCCTTCCTGGAGAAGCGCCGCCCGGAGTGGCCCGACTGACCAACCCGGAGGCCTGTCCGGCAGCTCTCGCCGGACAGGCCCCCGGCCCCGGAGGGCTCAGCGCTTGAGCATGAAGGTGAAGTCGCCGGAGAGTCTGCCGCTCAGCCGGACTGCCGAAACGACCTTCCCCTCCGTGATCAGCCTTTCGACCTCGGCCCTCGAAAGACCACAGCCTTCAGCGATCAACCGCACCGGCCGGACGGGAATCCGTGCCGTGAAGCGCACCGAGACGTCGATCACCTCGCGGTCCAGATGCTCCGGGCCGCCGGTGTCGAGGCGCCAGGCGCCCGTCCAGTCGAGGGCGACGTGATTGCGGCGCCGCACGACCGGATCCTGGAGCAGCTCGGCTGTCAGGCCTGGGTCGTTGCCGTGCAGCCGGTCCAGCAGCTCAGGTCGTATGGACCGCACCTTCATCCGCTCCAGGACCGTGAGCTTCGCCGTTTCCCCGCAGGTGGTGCAGAGCGCGAGGAGCCAGGCGTCGATGAGCTTGTGGTGTGCGTTGACGCGGAATTTGCCGCTCGCCCGGAAGCGCTCGGACGCGCACGCGTTGCAGCGGCGGCGAACGAGCGGCAGGCAGGTGGGCATGACTGCCCAGTAAATGAACACAGATGTACACCGGTTCCAGTGAGAAGTCCGCAGCAAGAAGCAGCGCGGCGCACATGCGGCGTCGCGCGACCAGTCAGCGTTCGGGAGATCTCACAGGGTGTACATCGGCACGTCCTTGCCCAGACGACTCGGCCGGGCAGCACGGTAATGGCGCACAGCGGCGCTGAGCCAACTCTTTTCCCGACGGCCTCACCGCCGGGTTCCGGGCGGATCACGGACGAACCCGGAGCCGGATCACGGTGGCGGGGCGGTGCCGGCACCGCCCCGCCGCGGGCTCACTCGTCGCTCTCCAGGTTCCCTTCCGCCTCCAGGTAGACCTCGCGCAGCGCTTCGAGCAACCTGGGGTCGGGCTTGGCCCACATGCCTCGCGACTGGGCTTCCAGCAGGCGTTCCGCGATGCCGTGCAGCGCCCAGGGGTTGGCCTGTTCGAGGAATTCGCGGTTGACCGGGTCCAGCACGTAGGTCTCGGTGAGCTTGTCGTACATCCAGTCGGCGACGACGTCGGTGGTGGCGTCGTAACCGAAGAGATAGTCGACGGTGGCGGCGAGTTCGAAGGCTCCCTTGTAGCCGTGGCGTCGCATCGCCTCGATCCACTTGGGGTTGACCACGCGGGAACGGAAGACGCGCGAGGTCTCCTCGAGGAGGCTTCGGGTGCGCACCGTCTCGGGACGGGTCGAGTCGCCGATGTAGGCCTCGGGTGCCGTGCCGCGCAGCGCCCGTACCGTGGCGACCATTCCGCCGTGGTACTGGAAGTAGTCGTCGGAGTCGGCGATGTCGTGCTCACGGGTGTCGGTGTTCTTCGCGGCGACGGCGATGCGCCGGTAGGCGTTTTCCATCTCCGCGCGGGCGGGGCGTCCGTCCAGCTCCCGCCCGTAGGCGTAGCCGCCCCACGCCGTGTAGACCTCCGCGAGGTCGGCGTCGGTGCGCCAGTCGCGGGAGTCGATCAGCTGGAGCAGTCCGGCTCCGTACGTACCGGGGCGGGAGCCGAAGATGCGGGTGGTGGCGCGCCGTTCGTCGCCGTGGTCGGCCAACTCCTGCTGGGTGTGGGCACGTACGTGGTTGTCCTCGTGCGGTTCGTCGAGCGAGGCGGCCAGACGAACCGCGTCGTCGAGCAGGCCGACGGCGTGCGGGAAGGCGTCCCGGAAGAAGCCCGAGATGCGGAGGGTGACGTCGATGCGGGGACGGTTCAGCTCGTCCAGAGGCACCGGTTCCAGGCCGGTGATCCGGCGGGAGGCGTCGTCCCAGACGGGGCGGATGCCCAGCAGGGCCAGCGCCTCGGCGATGTCGTCACCGGCGGTGCGCATCGCGCTCGTTCCCCACAGGGAGAGTCCAACGGACGCCGGCCAGTGGCCGTTGTCCTCGCGGTAGCGCGTCAGCAGCGAGTCGGCGAGGGCCTGGCCGGTCTCCCACGCCAGACGCGACGGGACCGCCTTGGGGTCCACGGAGTAGAAGTTGCGGCCGGTCGGCAGGACGTTGACGAGGCCCCTCAGCGGCGAACCGGACGGGCCCGCGGGAACGAAGCCGCCGGCCAGGGCGTGGACGGCGTTGTCGAGTTCGGCGGTGGTGGCGGCCAGGCGCGGCACGACCTCCCGTGCGGCGAACGAGAGGATCTGCTCCACCTGTTCGCCGTGTCCGGAGGGTACGGCGGCCGGGTCCCAGCCGGCGTCCTCCAGCGCCTGCACGAGCGCCCGCGCGGTCTCCTCCGCCTCGTCGGCGGTGGTGCGGGTCGCGGCCGACTCGTCGAGGCCGAGCGCCTCCCGCAGACCGGGCAGTGTCGCCGAGCCGCCCCAGATCTGGCGTGCGCGGAGGACCGCGAGAACCAGGTCGACGCGGACGCTGCCGGTGGGTGCCTGGCCCAGCACGTGGAGGCCGTCGCGGATCTGGGCGTCCTTGACCTCGCACAGCCATCCGTCGACGTGGAGGAGGAAGTCGTCGAAGCCGTCGTCGTCGGGACGCTCTTCCAGGCCGAGGTCGTGGTCGAGCCGGGCGGCCTGGATGAGGGTCCAGATCTGTGCGCGGATGGCGGGGAGCTTCGGGGGGTCCATCGAGGCGATCTGCGCGTATTCGTCGAGGAGTTGCTCCAGGCGTGCGATGTCGCCGTAGGAGTCGGCGCGCGCCATGGGCGGTACGAGATGGTCGACGAGCGTGGCGTGGACGCGGCGCTTGGCCTGGGTTCCCTCGCCGGGGTCGTTGACGAGGAACGGGTAGATCAGGGGCAGGTCCCCGAGCGCGGCGTCCGGTGCGCAGGCCGCGGACAGCCCGGCGTTCTTTCCGGGCAGCCACTCCAGGTTGCCGTGCTTGCCGAGGTGGATCATCGCGTCTGCGCCGAAGCCCCCCTTGTCCGTGGGGGCGGCGATCCAGCGGTAGGCCGCCAGGTAGTGGTGCGAGGGCGGCAGGTCGGGGTCGTGGTAGATCGCGATCGGGTTCTCCCCGAAGCCGCGGGGCGGCTGGATGAGGATGAGGAGATTCCCCCGTCGCAGCGCGGCGAGGACGATGTCGCCCTCGGGGTTGCGGCTGCGGTCGACGAACATCTCGCCGGGCGGCGGGCCCCAGTGCTCCTCGACGGACGTGCGCAGCTCCTCGGGCAGGGTGTCGTACCAGCGCCGGTAGTCGGCGGCCGGGATGCGCACGGGGTTGCGGGCCAGTTGCTCCTCGGTGAGCCAGTCCTGGTCGTGACCGCCGGCTTCGATGAGGGCCCGGATCAGTTCGTCGCCGTCGCCGGAGACAAGGCCGGGGATCTCCTCCTCGGGGCCGAAGTCGTAGCCCTCCTCGCGCAGCCGTCGCAGCAGGGCCACGGCGCTCGCCGGTGTGTCCAGTCCCACGGCGTTGCCGATCCTGGAGTGCTTGGTCGGGTACGCGGACAGCACCAGCGCAAGACGCTTGCGGGCGGCGGGTGTCCGGCGTAGACGGGCGTGCCGCACGGCGATTCCCGAGGCCCTGGCGGCGCGTTCGGGGTCGGCGACGTAGGAGGGCAGCCCGTCCTCGTCGACCTCCTTGAAGGAGAACGGCACGGTGATGAGCCGTCCGTCGAACTCGGGCACCGCTATCTGGCTCGCGGCGTCCATCGGGGAGACGCCCTCGTCGTTGTCCTCCCAGGCGGCCCGCGAGCCGGTCAGGCACAGGGCCTGGAGGATCGGCACGTCCAAGCCGGTGAGGGCTCCCGCGTCCCACGACTCGTCGTCCTCGCCAGCGGAGGCCTCCGCCGGGCGGGTGCCGCCCGCCGCCAGCACGGTGGTGACGATGACGTCCGCGGCGCGCAGTTCGTCGACCAGTTCCGGCTCGGGCGCGCGGAGCGAGGCGACGTACAGCGGCAGCGGACGGCCGCCGGCCGCTTCGACGGCGTCGCAGAAGGCCTCCACGAAGCCGGTGTTGCCGCTCATGTGGTGGGCGCGGTAGTAGAGCACGGCGACGGTGGGGCCGTCGGTGCCGCCCGTGTCGTCGGTACCGACGGTGCCGTCCGTGCCCGCGGTGGTCTTCGCCTCCCTGACCAGCGGTCCCCAACTGGGGGCGGGAGAAGGGGACTCGAAGCCGTGACCGGTCAGGAGCACCGTGTCGGAGAGGAAGCGGGCGAGCTGTTCGAGGTTGGCGGGCCCGCCGTGGGCCAGATAGGCGTGGGCCTCGGCGGCGATGCCCACGGGGACGGTCGAGGAAGCCATCAGCTGTGCGTCGGGCGCCTGTTCACCGGTGAGAACGACAACGGGGCGCCCGTCGCCGAGGAGTTGGCCGAGCCCGTCCTCCCAGGCGCGGATGCCGCCCAGGAGCCGTACGACGACGAGGTCCACGCCGTCGAGCAGAGCGGGCAGTTCGTCGAGCGGCAGCCGGGACGGATTGGCGAACCGGTAGGACACGGGCCCGTCCGAGGCGCGGGCGCTGAGCAGATCGGTGTCGGAGGTCGACAGCAGAAGAATCACGCGGCGTCTGGCCTTCCTCGGGGTGTCCGCGCCCCGGGTGGTGTCGGACGGCGGGAGTTCCTGGCTCACCCGGCCGTGGTGGCCGGGCTCACAGTGGCGGGACCGCGCCGGATTCGCACCGGGCTTCCTCCCATGTCGCCGTCTTTGGCGGCGGCGGACCTGCGGGCCCACCGACAGGCATAGTAAGGGTCACACTCGGAATGCGGGACATACGGCCCGGTAGGACGGTGGGTATGCTCGCCGCCATGTGCAGCGCCCCGGTCCGGTCATTTGCCCAGGACACGAAGCCGATTCGGGACCGCGGCGACGCCTGCCCAGGGGCTTTGCGCCTGCACGAGGCGGACGACGGGGCACTCGCCCGGGTCCGTGTGCCCGGCGGGATTCTCTCCGTCCCGCAGGCCGAGGCTCTCGCGGCCGCCGCACGGCGGTTCGGTGACGGGGACCTGCATCTCACCTCCCGCGGCAATGTCCAGCTGCGGGCGCTGGAGGCGGGCTGCGGAGGGGAGTTGGCCGGGCTCCTCGGTGCGGCCGGTCTGCTTCCCTCGCACCTCCACGAGCGGGTGCGCAACGTCGTCGCGTCGCCGCTGGCCGGTCTCGACGGCCGCGGACACGGCGATGTCCGGCCGTGGCTGCGCACGTTGGACGGAATGCTGTGCGGGAGTGAATCCGCTCACGCTCTGTCCGGACGGTTCCTCTTCGCTCTCGACGACGGCCGCGGGGACATGACGGACCTCGGGGCGGACGTCACGCTGACCGCGGGAGGGGAAGGCACGGCGTGGCTGCGGGCCGGGCCCGGGCACGCGCCCGCCGTCCAAGTCCCGTCGTCTGCTGCGCCGCTGGCGGCGCTCCTCACAGCCGAAGCGTTTCTTCAGACCCCTGCCGCAAGGGCCGGGCAAGCCTGGCGGATCGGCGAACTGCCGGACGGCATCGACGAGTTGACGGACACGGTCCTCCGCCGTCTCGACGGGAGCGGCGTCGCCGCCACCACGTCGCCGGAACCGCCGGGACCGCGCACGTCCGGCCCCCCGCCGCCCGGTGCGGTGCACGGACCGCACGGTGACGCGGCGCTGTCGGTGCTCGCCCCGATGGGCCGGATCGAGGCCGCACAGTGGGACACGCTCGTCTCCGTCGCCGCCCGCACCGGGCACCGGGAGCTGCGGCTGACGCCCTGGCGCGGCCTCGTCCTGCCCGGCGTCCCCGCGGACGCCGCCGCGGAGCACCTCCGCGTCCTCGCCTCCGCCGGCCTGATCACCGACCCCGCCTCGCACCTGTCCGGCGTGGGCTCCTGCATCGGACGCCCCGGATGTGCCAAGTCCCTGGCGGACGTGCGCTCCGACGCCGCGGCGCTCACCGGTCCCGGGCGCCTGCCCGTCCACTGGTCCGGCTGCGAGCGCCGGTGCGGCCACCCGCGCGGCGACCGCGTGGAGGTGGTGGCGGTCCCGGAGGGCTACCGGGTGTCGGTCGACCTCGACGGCCGCACCCGTTCCGCGACGACGACCGGCCGGGCCGCAGTCGCCGCCCACGTGGCGGCAGCACGTACGAGCAGCCCCGAGGACCGGACCCCTTGAAGTCAAGCCCCCACCCCGTCAAGTGATGAGCGAGAGCACAGTGTTCGACTACGAGAAGGACGGCGCCGCCATCTACCGGCAGTCCTTCGCCACCATCCGGGCCGAGGCGGACCTCGCAGGGCTGCCGCCGGACGTCAGCCAGGTCGCCGTCCGCATGATCCACGCCTGCGGGATGGTCGATCTCGTACGCGACATCGTCCACTCCCCCGCGGTCGTGGCCCGGGGCCGCGAGGCCCTGCGGGCGGGAGCGCCCGTCCTCTGCGACACCGCCATGGTCGCCAGCGGCGTCACCCGCAAGCGGCTGCCCGCCGATAACGAGGTGGTGTGCACCCTCTCCGACCCGTCCGTGCCGCAACTGGCCGCGGAGACGGGCACCACCCGCACCGCGGCCGCCCTCGAACTGTGGCGCGACCGCATGGGCGGAGCGGTCGTCGCCTTCGGCAACGCACCCACGGCACTCTTCCGGCTTCTGGAGATGATCGAAGAGGGCGCCCCCCGGCCGGCCGCCGTCATCGGCGTCCCCGTCGGCTTCGTCGGCGCCGCCGAGTCGAAGGACGCCCTCGTCTCCCACCCGTCCCGTCTTGAACACCTGGTCGTGCGCGGGCGGCGCGGAGGCAGCGCCATCGCCGCCGCGGCACTCAACGCGATTGCGAGCGAAGAAGAGTGACCGAGTCCACGCAGACCGCCGGCAGGCTCTACGGTGTCGGGCTCGGCCCGGGCGATCCGTCGCTGATGACCGTACGGGCAGTCGAAGTCATCGCCGAGGCGGACGTGATCGCCTACCACAGCGCCCGGCACAAAAGGTCCATCGCCCGGTCGATCGCCGCGCGGCACATCCGGGACGACCACGTCGAGGAGGCCCTCGTCTATCCGGTGACCACCGAGGGCACCGACCATCCCGGGGGCTACCGGGGGGCGTTGGAGGAGTTCTACGCCGAGGCGTCGGGCCGCCTGGCCGCACACCTCGACGCCGGACGGACGGTCGCGGTGCTCGCGGAAGGCGACCCGCTCTTCTACGGCTCGTACATGCACATGCACAAGCGGCTCGCCGGCCGTTACCCCACGGAGGTCGTCCCGGGCGTGACGTCCGTCAGCGCCGCGTCGGCCCGGCTGGGCACCCCGCTGGCCGAGGGCGAGGAGGTGCTGACGATCCTGCCGGGCACCCTGCCGGAGGAGGAGCTCACGGCACGTATGGCCTCGGCCGACCCGGCGGTCGTGATGAAGCTCGGCCGCACCTTCACCAAGACCCGTCAGGCGCTGGAGAGTTCGGGACGCCTGGCCGAGGCACGGTACGTGGAGCGGGCGACGATGGAGGGGGAGCGCACCGGGAGGCTGGCCGACGTCGACGCGGGTTCGGTGCCGTACTTCTCGGTGGCGGTGCTGCCGAGCCGGGCGGGCGCGAAGACGCCGGGCGGAGAGCGGGCACAGGAGCGGGAGCGAGAAGGGGCGCACGAACGGGAACGGGAGCCGGAAGGGGCGCAGGAGCGGGAAGCGGCGCAGGAGCGGGAAGGGGCGCCGGAGCAGCGTCCGGGCGAGGTCGTCGTCGTGGGGACCGGCCCGGCGGGCCCCCTGTGGCTGACCCCGGAGACGCGAGGCGCTCTGGCCACGGCCGACGACCTCGTCGGCTACACGACCTACCTAGACCGCGTCCCCGTGCGTCCCGGTCAGGGCCGCCACAGCTCGGGCAACCGCGTGGAGTCCGAACGCGCGGAGTTCGCACTGGAGTTGGCGGCACACGGCCGGCGCGTGGCCGTCGTCTCCGGAGGCGACCCGGGAGTGTTCGCGATGGCCACCGCGGTGCTGGAAGCTGCGTCGCAGGACCGGTACACGCACGTTCCGGTGCGCGTTCTGCCGGGCGTCACCGCCGCCAACGCCGCAGCGGCCCGCGCGGGCGCGCCCCTCGGGCACGACTACGCGACCATCTCGCTCTCCGACCGGCTCAAGCCGTGGGACGTCATCGCCCAGCGCCTGCACGCCGCCGCAGCCGCCGACCTGGTGCTCGCCCTCTACAACCCCGGTTCGCAGAGCCGCACCTGGCAGGTGGGCAAGGCCCGGGAACTGCTGCTGCAGCACCGGGCGCCGGACACCCCCGTCGTCGTGGCCACGGATGTCGGCGGCCCCGGCGAGACCGTACGGACCGTGCGTCTCGCCGATCTCGAACCGGACGAGATCGGCATGCGCACGATCCTCCTCGTCGGCTCGTCGCAGAGCCGGACCGTACGGCGCGGCAACGGTCAGGAAGTCGTGTGGACCCCGCGCCGGTACTCGCCGGGAGAAGCCGGCCGGTAAGGGCGGGGCGGGACCGCGTGGGCCTGACCCTCGTGGGCCGTGCCGCGAGCCGCCGGGCGAGTGCCGGTCAGGGCCGCGCGGACGGTGACCGGCTACGCGGTGGCGGGCGGCCGCGTGTGGCCGGTCGGCTGCGCGTGGGCGGCGATCCGCCTGGCCAGCACCTGCCCGGGCCAGCTCCCGTGCCGGAAGGCGTCGGTGCGGGTGAAGCCGTTGCGCTCGTAGAACGCGACCAGCTCGCCTCCGCCGCCCGCCCAGCAGTCGACCCGCAGCAGTCCGACACCGCTCCGCCGGGCCTCCTCCGCGGCACGGTCCAGCAGCGCCGCCCCGATCCCCAGCCCCGCGTACCGCCGGTGGGAGACCAGCAGCCGCACGTACCGCTCGGGTTCCTCGGCCTGCGCGATCGGCATCTGCGGGCTGGGCCCGGAGTGCAGCACCAGCACCCCTGCGGGTGTGTCGTCCGACTCCGCGATGTACGGGGCCATCTCGGTCGTGTACCGCTCGATGCGCGCCACGCCGCCGGGCCTTCGCGACCACGGTTCGGTGCCCCACTGCTCGGTGTTCCCGCGCGAATTCATCCAGACGACCGCGGAGTCCAGCATCTCCACGATGGCCGGCACGTCGGCGGGGCCGCCCGGTCTGATGCGTATGGCGTGCGAGGTGTTGTCCACGGCGGAAGCCTAGGCAGCGCCGGGCGGATCACGGACGAAAGCCGGGTCGTCGACGGCTGCCGCGGGGCTTTCAACTGCCCTGCCCCACCTCGCCGTCGGTGTGTCCGGCCAGCCAGGCGAGGGCCTGGGCGGGTTCGGCCGCGACGGGGACTCCCTCGGGCACCGGCGGCCTGCGCACCACCACCACCGGCACACCCGCCTCACGGGCCGCGACGAGTTTCGGCTCGGTGCCCGCTCCGCCGCTGTCCTTGGTGACGAGGACATCGATGCGGAAGCGGCGCAGCAGTTCGCGCTCGCGGTCGAGCCGGAAAGGTCCGCGCTCCAGCAGCACTTCCATGCTGCGCGGGTGAGGCGCCCCGGGCGGGTCGACCGTGCGGACGAGGAACCACAGCTCGTCCAGGTCCGCGAAGGCGGCCAGTCCGGTGCGTCCGGTGGTGAGAAAGACCCGGCTGCCGAGCGTCGGCAGCAGCTCCGCGGCTTCCTCCAGAGAACCGGCCGGAAGCCAGTCGTCACCCTCGACGGGGACCCAGCCCGGCCGGCGCAGAGCCAGCAGCGGAGTATGGGTGAGGGCGGCGGCGTGCGCCGCGTTGAAACTGATCGTCTCGGCGAAGGGATGGGTGGCGTCGATGAGTGCGTCCACGTCGTGCTCGCGCAGCCACCGTGCGAGCCCGTCCACGCCTCCGAAGCCGCCGACGCGCACCTGCCCCGGCGGTCTGCGGGGGGCGGCGACCCTGCCGGCCAGCGAGGACGTCACCCGCAGGCCGGGCGACCCGGCGTCCAGCAACTCGGCCAGGCGCCGGGCCTCGGTCGTTCCCCCGAGAAGGAGTACGTGCACGGAGGTCCATTCATGAGTGAGGCGAAGGGTGGACGCGGTGCACAACTCAAGCACACGGGCCTGCGGCCGGGATGGACGACCGGTGCCTGTGCGACCGCCGCCGCCACCGCCGCCTGGACCGCCCTGCTGACGGGCGACTTCCCCGACCCGGTGACGATCACGCTGCCCAAGGGGCACACGCCGTCGTTCGCGCTGTCGGCGGAGGAACTGGCCGGTGCGCACGCCATGGCGGGGATCGTGAAGGACGCCGGGGACGATCCCGACGTCACACACGGGGCGCTGGTGCGGGCCACGGTTCGGCGGCTGGCGCCCGGCCGGGGCGTCACCTTCAGGGCGGGCCCGGGCGTCGGGACGGTCACCCGTCCCGGGCTGCCCCTGCCCGTGGGGGAGCCCGCGATCAACCCCGTGCCGCGGCAGCTGATCCGCGACCACGTCGCGCTCGTCTCGGACAGGCACGGAGCCCCCTGCGATGTGGAAGTGACCCTCTCCGTGGACCACGGCGAGGAGATCGCCCGCTCCACCTGGAACCCGCGGCTGGGCATCCTGGGCGGGCTGTCGATACTCGGCACGACCGGCATCGTGGTTCCGTACTCCTGCTCCGCGTGGATCGACTCGATCCGGCGGGGAGTGGACGTGGCACGCGCTGCCGGGCGCACCCACGTGGCGGGGTGCACCGGCTCCACCTCGGAGAAGACCGTCGTCTCCGAGTACCGGCTGCCGGAGGACGCCCTGCTCGACATGGGCGACTTCGCCGGGGCCGTACTGAAGTACCTGCGGCGCCACCCGGTGGACCGGCTCACGCTCTGCGGCGGTTTCGCGAAGCTCTCGAAGCTCGCGGCGGGGCATCTGGACCTGCACTCCGGACGCTCCCAGGTCGACAAGGCCTTCCTGGCCCGCCTCGCACGGGACGGCGGCGCCGACGAGGCGCTGTGCGGCGAGGTCGCGCACGCCAACACCGGCCTGGCGGCGCTGGAGTTGTGTGCGGCGGCAGGGGTGCCGCTCGGGGATCTGGTGGCGGGTGCCGCCCGCGACCAGGCCCTGTCCGTGCTGCGGGGGGCGCCCGTCGAGGTGGATGTGATCTGCGTCGACCGCGCCGGAACCGTCGTCGGCCGCAGCGGGCCGGTCTAGGGTCTGCGGGTCTGCGGGCCGGTCTAGGGTCTGCGGGCCGTCGGGTCTGCGGGCTGCGGGCTGCGGGCTGCGGGACGCGGGACGCGCTCAGCAGACGTGCCGCTCGCGCTCCGCGGAGTACAGGTGGCTGTCGCCGAACTCCTCGGCGCCGAGCGTCCGTCCGACCATGATGACCGCGGTGCGTACGACTTCCTCGGCGTGCACCTTCTCCGCGATGTCACCGAGGGTTCCGCGCAGCACCACCTCGTCGGGGCGACTGGCGTAGGCGACGACTGCGGCCGGGCAGCCGGAGCCGTAGTGCGGCAGCAGCTCGTCCACGACGCGGTCGACGTACCTGGCCGCAAGATGCAGGACGATCAACGCCCCGCTGCGGCCGAGGGTTGCCAGGTCCTCCTTGTCGGGCATCGCCGTGGCGCGGTTCGCGACCCGGGTCAGGATGACGGTCTGGCCCACCGTGGGGACCGTGAGCTCACGCTTCAGGGATGCGGCGGCCGCGGCGAAGGCCGGCACTCCCGGAACGATTTCGTAGGGCACTCCCGCCGCGTCGAGCCGTCGCATCTGTTCGGCGACGGCGCTGAAGACGGACGGGTCCCCGGAGTGCAGCCTCGCCACGTCGTGTCCGTCCTCGTGGGCGCCGACCAGCTTCCCGGTGATCTCGTCCAGGTTGAGCTGCGCGGTGTCCACCAGGTCCGCGTCCGGCGGGCATTCGGCGAGCAGTTCGGGCGGCACCAGGCTGCCGGCGTACAGACAGACCTGGCAGGCGGCGAGCGTACGGGCGCCGCGCAGGGTGATCAGGTCCGCGGCGCCGGGTCCGGCGCCGATGAAGTACACGGTCACTTGTCTGCTCCCGGTGCTGTCGTGTGCGTCTGCGTGTGCGTCTGCGTGTGCGTGGTCTCTTCGAACGGGTCAGGGCAGGTCGTGGCGGGTCGGAGCAGGTCCTCGGGCCGGGCCGGCGATGCCGGGGGGCTTCTCGGCTGCCCACTGGGTGACCGGCATCGCCTGCCGCCACCCGGTGAAGCCGCCCACGGGCGCGGCGTGTGCGACGGACAGCCGCACGAGGTCCCCGCCGTGCTGCTTGTGCCACTGGACGAGCAGGGCCTCCGACTCCAGCGTCACGGTGTTGGCGACGAGCCGCCCGCCGGCGCGGAGCCCGTCCCAGCAGGCCTCCAGCAGGCCGGGCGCGGTCAGTCCACCGCCGATGAACACCGCGTCGGGGGTGGGCAGTCGGGCCAGGTTCTCCGGTGCGGCGCCCGTGACCACCCGCAGCCCGGGCACGCCGAGGCGGTCCGCGTTGCGCACGATGCGCTCCGCGCGTACGGGGTCACGCTCCACCGCCACGGCCCGGCACGAGGGATGCGTGCGCATCCACTCGACGGCCACCGAGCCGGAGCCGGCCCCGACGTCCCACAGCAGCTCGCCGGGAGCGGGAGCCAGCGCGCAGAGCGTGGCGGCGCGCACATGCCGCTTGGTGAGCTGCCCGTCGTGCTCGTACGCCTCGTCCGGGAGTCCGGGAACGGCGCCGAGCCGGCGCGCGCCGGGGGAGCGGCGGCACTCGACGGCGACGATGTTCAGGGCGTCGACGGGCGTGCCGGGCCACTCGTCCGCCGCCGCCGGCGGCGTGAGGCGTTCTCCCCCGCCGCCGAGCTGTTCCAGCACGCGCATGCGGCTCGGCCCGAAGCCGCGCTCCCGCAGCAGCCCGGCGACCTCTCCGGGAGTCTCCGTGCCCTCGCTGAGCACCAGCAGCCGCCTCCCCTCGTGCAGGACGGCGGCGAGCCGGGCGGCGGGACGCCCCACGAGGGTGACGACCTCCGTGTCCTCCAGCGGCCAGCCCAGCCGGGCGCACGCGTACGAGACGGACGAAGGGTGCGGCAGCACTCTGAGCCGCCCGGGGCCGAGCTCCTCTGCCAGCAGCTTCCCGATCCCGTAGAAGAAGGGGTCGCCGCTGGCCAGGACGGCGACTCGGCGGCCGGCGTGCGCCGCGATCAGGCCCGGCACGGCGGGGCGCAGCGGCGAGGGCCAAGTCACCCGCTCCCCCTCGCACTCGGGCGGCAGCAACGCCAACTGGCGCCTGCCGCCGATCAGTACGCCGGCCTCGCCGAGCACCGCCCGCGAGGTGCCGGGAAGCCCGTCCCAGCCGTCCGCCCCGATCCCGACGACGGTCACGGCCGGCGCTGCCGGGGATGCACTGGTCACTGCCTGATTCCTTGGGCTGACGGGGAGCCTCCGGACGGGAGGCGCTGGGCCGGGGGGACCGAGCCGCACTCTACTGAGCGGCCGCTTCACGCCCCCGCCGGGGCTCCGTCACGCGGCAGCCCTGCCCGCCTGCACCCCGGGGCGGTTGCCGCCTGAGCCTGTTCGCGCGGGGCGGCGCCGGCCTCAGCCCTTGACGGCCTCAGCTCTTGACGGCCTCAGCTCTTGACGGCCTCAGCTCTTGACGGACCCGGCGATCTGCTTGGCGACCTGGGCGGGTGTGAGGTGCGTGGTGTCGACGACCTCGGCCTCGTTGTGCAGCCATGTGCGGGCCGCCTCGGCGTAGTGCTCGAGGTATTCGAGACGGAACGGGGAGTCGGGGCCGACGACGGTGTCGGCCGCGATGCGCCCGCGGAGAACCTCGTGGTCGGCGTGGAGGACGAAGTGCCGTACCGGGACGGCATGCCGGGCGAGGCCGGTGCTGATCTCGCGCCAGTACTCCTCGACGAGGACAGTCATGGGCATCACCAGAGTGCCGCCGGTGTAGTCCAGTACGCGGCGGGCGGTCTCCACCACGAGCTGCCGCCACGGCGGCCAGTGCTGGAAGTTCCCCGTCTCGGGCAGCGCGGGCGTGATGTCCATGAGCGTCTGGCCAACCTTCTCGGCGTCGAACACCCGCGAATCCGGAATCAGTTGCTGCACGAGTGCGCTGGTCGTCGTCTTGCCTGCGCCGTGGGTGCCGTTCAGCCATACGATCACGGGAGCCACGCTAGCGCGGTGCGGCTGCGCGAGGGCGGGCGGCCGAGTGCTGAATGACTGACAGCGCGCTGCCGTGACACGGCTGATGCAATTCGACGAAGAGATCTGAACAAATCCTCAGCACCATGAATTGGACATCGCAATACCACACCCGCAAGGAGGGGCGCACACGAGGGAGGCCCTCAACCGCAGCACGAGGTGGCGCGGGGGAAAACAGCGCGCTGTCCGGCAGGAACAGTCACGCGAAAATCTCTGGGTGATTCAGCATGGAACCGATGAGGAACCGCAGGCGGGTCGGAACGTTCCGCCTCTTACTGGCATTCACAGTGGGAGTCGCGTCCATCGTAGTGGGTATTTACGCACACCGGCAGCACCAGCCGTATGAGAACGGAACCTCCGCGACCGGCACGGTGACCGGGGTGAAACGGGATGTCAGCTCGGACGGGGTGACGTACGGGCGGATTTTCACCTTCACCACTCCGAACGGCCGGAAGGTGTCGGTCGCTGAATCCGAATATCGCAGCGCGCGACCGGATGTGGGCGCCAGTGTCCAGGTCTCGTATCTCAAGTCCGATCCACGGTCCGCGCGAATCGTGGAGACGAGCTTGCTGATGCCCGTCACATTCATTGGGATGGGGGCTCTGGTGACATTGGCGACCCTGGTGACTTTCGTTTCCAGGCGGCCGCAATAGCTCACATCTCGTTCGGCTTGTTCGGCCATCTCCGTAATGGCTTACGGCAGATATCCGCCACACCGCCCGGCGCGCACTCACCTTTCGACGCTCGACGCCCCCGGCTGCGGCGTCAACCCCCTCGCTCCACGCGGCGTCATCACTGTCGTCGGGGCCGTCTTCGATCCGGCCGGGCTGATGAATCCGACGGCAATGCGCGCGATGCCGCGGCGGCGACTGCCACCACCGCCCGTACTGCGCCCCCGCTGATGCGCGGGGCCCTACGCCGCGCATCGCCTGGGCTCCGGTCCGTACCGCCGCCGCCCCGGCCAGGCGCGCGACTCGGTCATGAGTCGCCGCGGTGACAACGGCTCCGCCAGAGAAGGGACTCCCATGAACCGGCCGAACAGACGCAGCACCGTCGTGGGCCTTGCGGCACTGGGCGCATCGGTGATCGCAGGCGGTACGGCGTACGCGCGATCTCCGCTCAGCCCGCACCCGCAGGACCCGCCCCTGCACGTGGTCACCGGCGAGGACGGCTTCTCCGCCCCGGAGAGCGCCCCCGAGGGAGCGGTGGCCTTCCGGTTACGCACCACCAGCCCGCTGACCGGCGCCGTGGGCCTCGCCCGGCTGCGGGAAGGCGTGAGCGAGGCGGACTTCCGCACCCGGCTGCGACGCGTCTTCGCCACCGAGGGGCAGGAGAACATCGAGGCGGCCAGGGCCCTCATGGCCGCCGCCGAACTGCACGGCGGCGGCTTCACCCACGTCGGCACGGACACCGGCTTCACCGCACAGCTCGATGCCGGACGGTATCTGCTGCTGGAGTTCCTGGACTTCGAGGGCGACCGGGGCCGCAACCCCGCACCGGGCCGGGAATACCTCCGCCCCCTCACCGTCCACCCACCGCGCACCGACACCTCGCCCGCTCCGCCCTGCGCCACGCTCACCGCCGTGGACATCCCCGGCCGCGGACCCCGGTTCGCCCTGCACGGCCAGGTCCGTCCCGGCCGGCCGCTGCGCTACGTCAACCGCATGCGCGACCAGGTCGACGAACTGGTCCTCTACCCCGTGCCCGACGACTCCGTCACCGAAGAGGACATCCAGGCGTTCTTCGACGACCCCGGGCGCACCCCACCGTTCGACATCGGCCGGCAACTGGGCACTCCACCCCTCTCCCCCGGCCGGGGCATCACCCTCACCCCGCCCCTCACCACCGGGCGGTACGCGGCAATCACCTGGGTCACCAGCATCCGCGACGCCCGGCCCCTGTCCGCCCACGGCCAGCACCGCATCATCACCGTGCGCTGAAGAGGCCGTTGCCGGGAAGCGGCTGGGCACGCAGAACGGCCGGCGGATGTTGCAACAGACACACTTGCAAGCAGGGTGCTTGCAAAAGTTAGCAACGATGGGCATGATGGACCCCATGGCTTCCCTGAACGTCGGCAATGTGGGCGAGTTCCTGCGCGAGCAGCGGCGCAACGCCAAGCTCTCGCTGCGGCAGCTCGCCGACGCCGCCGGGGTGTCCAACCCGTACCTGAGCCAGATCGAGCGCGGCCTGCGCAAGCCGAGCGCCGACATCCTCCAGCAGCTGGCCAAAGCCCTGCGGATCTCGGCCGAGACGCTGTACGTGCAGGCCGGAATCCTCGACGAGCGGGAACGGGACGATCTGCTGCAGGTCCCGGCAGCGATCCTCGCGGATCCGTCGATCAACGAGGGCCAGAAGCAGGCGCTGCTGCAGATCTACGAGTCCTTCCGCAAGGAGAACCTCTCCGCGCAGCAGAACGGCACTGGCCGGGACGCCGGAAACGGCGGACACGGCGAGCGCGCCGGCCACGGCCGCGGGAAGGGCAGCGGAGACGCCGAGACGGCCCGAACGACCGAAACGGCCGAGACGGGCGAGCCGGCCGGGACGGCAGGGAACGCCGGGGAAGACGAAGCCGAGGCCACAGGGGCCGACGCCCGATAGCAGTTCAGTCCACAGGGAGAGACCTCTCATGCCCAGCACGAACGACATCCGTAACACCCTCACCGACCCCAAGCCCCTCTACTTCGCCGCCGGAGTCATCGACAAGATCCGCGAGGAGGCTCCGGAGCGCATCGCAGCCGTGCGTGCGACCGACCCGAAGGAAGTACAGGCGCGCTTCTCGAAGCAGGCCAAGGAGACGCAGGCGAAGGTCAGCGAGACCCTGGGCAGCATCGACACGGACATCAAGAAGCTGCGCGAGCAGGCACAGCACTTTGCCCTGCAGAGCGTCGGCATCGCCGCGGAGTACGCGGTCAAGGCCCGCGAGGCTTACGACGAGCTGGCCGACCGTGGCCGCGGCGCCGTGAAGAACTGGCGGAACGAGGAGGCCGGCACGGCCGAGGTGACCGTAGAGCGCGAGCCGGTCAAGGTCGCGGAGCCGCCGGCGACGCCGCGGGGCGGTACGAAGTCCGGGGCGTCCGGCACGGCGCGCACGACCGGCACTGCCGCCAAGTCCGGTACCGGCACTGCCGCCAAGCCCGGTACGGCCGGCACCACCGGCGGCACGAAGAACGGCAAGGCTTCCACCGGAGCGGCCGGCGCCGCCGGGAAGAGCGGCGCTGCCGGCAAGAGCACCACCGGCAGGACCACCACCTCGAAGCCGGGGACGCCGAAGGCCAACGGGAGCACCAACGGCAGCAAGAAGACGCCCCCGCAGTCCGGTTCCTGAGCCCACGCCCGCCCCTTCGCGACCGAGCCGTTCGCCGGGCCGGATTCCCGGTCCGGCGAACGGGTACGGTGGCATGACGAGCGGCGCCACAGCAGGCCGCCGGCCGGCTCGCTCACGGATTACGGACTCGCAGGGATGTGGACGACATGATGCAGGGGTTCCAAGGACTGCTGTGGGTGATTTCCCTGGTCCTGCTGGCGATGGCGGTGTTCGCGTTCATCGACGGCGCAATGCGCAGGACCGACGCCTACCCCGCCGCCGGCAAGCAGACCAAGCCGTTCTGGCTGATCATTCTCGGCCTCACGATCGCCGTGAACATCTACCCGATCGTCTTTCTGCAGATCGCCGGTCTGATCGCCACGATCGTCTACATCGTCGACGTTCGTCCCGCGCTCAAGCAGGTCATGGGCAACGGTCCCCGATGGGGCGGCAGCAGCAGCGACGGTCCCTACGGGCCGTTCAACGGCCGCTGAGCACGGGCCGTCCAGAGGCCCGCAGTGGTCCTGCGACGACACCCGTCCGACCGCACCCCGGAGTTCCGACCGCGCCGTTGAGCTCCAACCGGGCCCTTGAGTTCGCCCGCACCCCGGAGTTCCGACCGCACCCTCGAGACGTGCTGAACGAACGGCACACGCGCTGCGCCCGCGGGCGGGTCCGCACCCCTCCCGCCGGGCACCCGGTCATCTGCGGTCGAGCAGCAACACCGCGACGTCGTCGGTGAGTTCGCCGCCGTTGAGCCGCCGCACGTCCTCCATCGTGGCGTCCAGCAGCCGCTCGCCGTCCGCTCCCTGCGCCATGCGGCCGGTCACGATCTCGATCATCCCGTCCTGGCCGAGACGCTGACGGCCCTCCCCGACACGGCCCTCGATGAGGCCGTCGGTGTACATCAACAGGCTCCAGGAGCCGCCGAGTTCGACCTGACGGCGTGGCCAGCGCGCATTCGGGACGACACCGAGCGCCGGTCCGCTGCAGTCGTACGGCAGCAGCCGCGGCGCCGAACCGCCCGCTCCGGCGACGAGCGGCGAGGGGTGTCCGGCCAGGCAGACCCCGGCCCGCCGCCCGTCGGGAGAGATGTCGACGGTGCAGAGTGTGGCGAAGATCTCATCGTTCGCCCGCTCGTTGTCGAGGACCTTCTGCAGCGTCCCGAGGAGTTCGTCGCCGCAGAGGCCCGCAAAGGTCAGCGCACGCCACGCGATGCGCAACTCGACGCCCAGCGCGGCCTCGTCCGGGCCGTGCCCGCACACGTCGCCGATCATCGCGTGGACGGTGCCGTCGGCGGTGCGGACCGTGTCGTAGAAGTCGCCGCCGAGCAGGGCACGGGACCGGCCGGGGCGGTACCGGGCGGCGAATCGGAGCTCGCTGCCGGACAGCAGGGGCGTCGGGAGCAGCCCGCGCTCCAGACGGGCGTTCTCCTGGGCCCGCAGCCGTGATTCGGTGAGCTGCCGCTGGGCGAGGTCGGAGCGCTTGCGTTCGACGGCGTAGCGGATCGCCCGGTTGAGCAGGCGTCCGTCGAGTTCGTCGCGGAAGAGGTAGTCCTGCGCCCCGACGCGTACGGCTTCGGCTGCACGCTCCGCGTCCGCACCGTCCGTGAGCGCGAGCACCGCGTGCCGGGGCGCGAGCCGCAGCACGTGGCGCAGGATCTCCAGCTCGCCGGTGGCGGCGCCGCTGCCGTCGGAGGCGTCCGTGGCGCCCGCCGCGGGCCCGCTCCCGGCACCCTGGGACCCCGGGCCGGAGGACCCCGCGCCGGAGGCCGCGCCGCCCGGCCCGCCGGGTGCCTGCGCGGCTGCGACAGGGGCCGGCGGGGAACCGGTTGTGCCGGTTCCGCCCGTGGCCTGCGTACCGCCGGTGCCGGTCAGGGCGAGGTCGAGCAGGATGCACTGCACGTCGTCGGTCAGCAGCCGCTCGGCCTCGGTGAGATTGCGGGCCGTACGCACCCTCATGCGCCGGCCGGAGGCCTCGGAGTGCACGTCGCCGGGCAGGTAGCCGCCTCCGGCGTCGAGGATCTCGAGCACGCTCCGGCCGCCGGCGCGGCTGTCCTCGATGACGAGGAGGGTCAGGGGCCCCTTCGCGCTCCCCCCGGCCCGCTCGTGGGATCCGTCGCTCTGCTGTGGTACCGACGCGCGAGGGGGTGCGGGGACAGCGTCCTCACGTGGCACGCCTACGGGCATACGTGGTTCCTTCCCTCCCCCCGAGGGCGCGGTCGTGAGCCAGCCGGCACACCACCAGGCCCGGTGCGGCGGCAGCGCCGGCTTCTGCGCGCCTGCCCACGACCGGACTGTCCAGGGGACCTTAACGCTCCCCCGCGCACGTACGGAATGGCTGGAGGCAATCCACCACTGTCATATGCCCACGGCCTTCGGTGGCTCCGTGCTCATTTGTCCGGACGGACGACGCCCTTGATCACGAGGGAGCCCGCTCCGGCGACGGTGATCTGCCGGCCGGTGCGCGGTGCGTGGACCATCTCGCCGCCGCCCACGTACATCCCGACGTGGCTGGCGTCACGCTTGTAGATGATCAAGTCGCCGGGGCGCATCTTCCTGATCGGCACGCGCTTCAGCTGCTTCCACTGCTCCTGCGAGGTCCGCGGGATCTCCTCACCCGCCGCCTGCCAGGCCCGGAGCGTCAGCCCCGAGCAGTCGAAGGTCCGGGGGCCCTCCGCGCCCCACTCGTAGTCCTTGCCGATCTGGTTCGTGGCGTAGGCGATCGCCCTCTTCCCGGCCTTCGAAGCCTTGCCGGATATCTCGTCGAGGACACCGGACTCCAGCCATTCCGACTGCCGCGCCCGCGCCCCCTCGTCCTCCAGCTCGATGAGGCGCTCCAACTCCTCGGCCGCCAGCCGGGATTCGATCTGCTCGGCCGCCTTCAGATCCTTCTCGATCTTCTTCTTCGCGGCGGCCTTGCGCTTCTTCGCGGCCTCCAGCTTCCGGAGCTTCTCCGAGGCCTCCCCGGCGTACTCGTCCAGCCGGGACTCGGTTTCGGCGAGCGTGCTGAGGACGCCCTTCGCGGCCTGCTGCCCCTTGCGCAGGATCATCGCGTCGTGCATGAACTCCTCGGGGCTGCGGCGCAGGACCAGATGAGCCTCGTCGGGCATTCCGCCGCTCCGGTACTGGGCACGGGCCAGCGCTCCGGCCGTCTTCCTGTACTTCCCGCGCGTCTCCCGCAGCGACTCGATCTTCTCGGTGAGCTCGTCGACGGCCTTCTGCTGCTTCTCGACGCGCTCCTGGGCGCCGTTGTAGGCGTCCGTGGCCGACTCGGCCGCCGCGTGGAGGCGGTCGATCTTCTTGCTGATCTCCTCAAGGCTCCGTGCACCGCCGTCGTCCGGGCGGGGCGCAGCCGCGTACGCGCTTCCGGCCGCGGGCCCCGCCAGCAGCCCCAGCGTGCAGACCGCCACCAGCATCCGGCGCTTCCCCGTCCCGCCCACCTGGCCCCCTCGCCGTAGTACGTCGCCGCGGATCTTCCTCGTTCCGGTCGTGCTCGTGGTCGTGGGTCGTGCCCGTAGCCGCGCTCACGGCCGTGGCTCCGTCACGCCGTCGCATCCGTCGCTCCGTCGCCTCTCGGACGGGGCGCCACGGCGGCCCGGCGGAACCGGCCCTGGCCTACCTCTTCCACCGTCGGCTCCGGTCAACCGCCCCAGACGCGCCGGATGTTGCCACGCACGGACGGATTCCGACAGGGCGGCTGCCGGTCCGCACCTCCCGCACTGGGGGGCGGAATGAGTGGTTCCGAGCGGTGTCCGCGCACGTCACGCGCGGACTGCACACCCGCCCGTACCGGCGGAGAAGGACCTCCGCAACCCGGCGGCGCGACGGAGAGCCGGGCCACTGGGCCGACCGCCGAGGTTCACCGTGCGTTCATTCAGCTTCGTGGGCCGCTTCACCTGATCTGTCTAATTTCAGCCTTACGGAGCGCGAACGTACGCACTCCCGAACCCACAAGAACCGAAACGGCTCGCGCGCCGCCCCCACCGGCGGGCTCCTGGAAGGAACCGAACGAAGTGATGCTTCAGCGCACGAACCGACTGCGCGCCCTCGCTCTCGGCGCCGTCGCGGTCTCCGGCGCCCTGGTACTCACCGCCTGCGGCTCGGACACCAACACCAGCAAGGACGCCCAGAAGGCCGCCGCGAAGATCAAGTGCGACGGCAAGGGCAAGCTGCTCGCGTCCGGCTCCACCGCGCAGAAGAACGCCGTGGACGCATGGGTGAAGAACTACCAGACGGCCTGCAAGGAAACCCAGATCAACTACAAGGACATCGGCTCCGGTGGCGGCATCCAGGAGTGGCTGCAGGGCACCACCGCCTTCGCCGGTTCCGACTCCGCGCTGAAGCCGGAGGAGGTCGCCAAGTCCAAGAAGATCTGCAAGGGCGGCCAGGGCATCAACCTGCCCATGGTCGGCGGCCCGGTCGCGATCTCGTACAACCTGCCCGGTGTCGAGGACCTCGTCCTGGACGCACCCACCATCGCCAAGATCTTCGACTCGAAGATCAAGAAGTGGAACGACCCGGCGATCAAGAAGCTCAACCCCGGGGCGAAGCTTCCGAGCACGGACATCCAGCCGTTCCACCGCTCCGACGAGTCGGGCACCACCCAGAACCTCGGCAAGTACCTGGGCGCCGCCGCCAAGGACGACTGGAAGTACCCGGACGAGAAGTCCTGGCCCGCCAAGGGCGGACAGTCCGCCTCCGGCTCGGCCGGCGTCGCACAGCAGGTGAAGCAGACGGACGGCGCCATCGGCTACTTCGAACTGTCCTACGCCACCGCGAACAACCTCGACACCGTCAAGCTCGACACCGGCGCCAGCAAGCCCGTCGAGGCCACCACGTCGAACGCCTCCAAGGCGATCGCCGACGCCGAGGTCGTCGGCAAGGGCAAGGACCTCGCGCTCGACCTGAACTACGCAACCAAGGCCGAGGGTGCCTACCCGCTGATGCTCGTCACGTACGAGATCGCCTGCGACAAGGGCAATGACAAGAGCTCCCTCGAGGCCACCAAGTCCTTCCTGACCTACACGGCCAGCAAGGACGGGCAGGCCGAACTGGCCGAGCTCGGCTACGCGCCGCTGCCGGACGAGATCGCCGAGAAGGTCCGCAGCACAATCCCGGAGCTCTCCTGACCGCCGCTCCGGCCGGGGCCCCGGACGAACCGGCGGCCGCACCGCACGACGCGTGAACGGCCGGCCCGGCCCCCGGGCCGGCCCCACGCCACGTCCCCACCGGCTCGGCTCCGAGCCGCCCTCCAACCCACCGACCGACACCAGCAACCCATCCGGTGCACCGCCGCCAGGGGACACCTCCCCGACCAGACCGGAGACACCATGGACACCACCAGCACTTCCGAGAAAGCACCGCCGCCCGTCGATCCCGGGGCCGACGGCCCCGCCGCCGGTTCGGCCACCCACATCAAGGGCGCCTCCGTACGCCGGGGCGACAAGGTATTCCTCGGCCTCTCCCGCGGCTCGGGCATCACACTGCTCGTGATCATGGCCGCGATAGCCGGGTTCCTCGCCTACCGCGCCTCCATCGCCGTGTCCAAGAACTCGGTCAACTTCCTGACCGCCTTCGAGTGGAACCCGCAGGGCGACCCGCCGGCGTTCGGCATCGGCATCCTCGCCTTCGGCACCCTGGTCAGCTCGCTCATCGCGATGATCGTGGCCGTACCCGTCGCCGTCGGCATCGCCCTGTTCGTCTCGCACTACGCGCCCCGGCGGCTCGCCGCCCCGCTCGCGTACGTGATCGACCTGCTCGCCGCGGTGCCCTCGATCATCTACGGCCTCTGGGGAGCGCTCTTCCTCGTCCCGTACCTCGACGGGCTCACCCGCTGGCTCGACCAGTTCTTCGGCTGGACAACGGTGTTCGAGATGTCGAACCCCGGCAGTCCGGCCCGTTCGATCTTCACGGTCGGCATCCTGCTCGCCATCATGATCCTGCCGATCATCACCAACGTCTCCCGCGAAGTCTTCCTCCAGGCACCGAAGATGTACGAGGAAGCGGCGCTCGCGCTCGGCGCGACCCGCTGGGAGACGATCCGCACCTCCGTCCTCCCCTTCGGCCGCTCGGGCATCATCTCCGCCTCGATGCTCGGCCTCGGGCGTGCGCTCGGCGAGACCATGGCGGTCGCCACGGTCCTCTCGCCCGGCTTCGTCTTCAGCTGGCACATCCTCGACCCGGGCAGCGGCACCTTCGCGCAGAACATCGCCGCGAAGTTCAACGAGGCGGACGACTTCGGCCGGGACGCGCTGATCGCCTCCGGCCTCGTCCTGTTCGTCATCACACTGCTGGTCAACGGCGCGGCCCGCTGGATCATCGCGCGCCGCAAGGAGTACTCGGGGGCCGACGCATGAGCGACGTACGCACCCGGAACCGCGTGAGCGACGCGCGCACAACCACCCAGCCGCACGCCGACACCACACCCGCACCGCTGACTTGTGCGAGCGGAGAAAGGGGACGGGCATGAGCAACGCCGTTCTCGAGAAGCCGCAGGTCACCGACCCGCCACCGTCCTCCGCGCCGCTGGCACGCAGGCGTCTGCCGCGGTGGTCCCCGATCGTGGTCGCCCTGGTCTCGGTGGGGCTCGCCGTCGGCCTCGGCAACCTGGCCGGATGGGAGAGCCGCACCCAATGGGGCCTGATCGCAGCCCTGTTGTTCGTCGTGATCACCTACGTGCTGACCACCGTGGTCGAAGACCGCCGTCAGGCCCGCGACCGGGTCGCCACCAGCGTCATCTGGGTCTGCTTCGTCGTCGCCGTCGTCCCGCTCGTCTCCCTCTCGTGGACGACGATCAGCCGCGGCGCGAAGCTCCTTGACGGCTACTTCCTCTCCCACTCCATGGGCGGCATGACCAACCTCGAGGAGGGCGGCGGTGTCTACCACGCGCTGCTGGGAACCCTCGAACAGGTCGGCCTGGCCACCCTGATCGCCGCCCCCGTGGGCCTTCTCACCGCGATCTACCTCGTCGAGTACGGGCGCGGCCGGCTCGCCCGCGCGGTCACCTTCTTCGTGGACGTCATGACGGGCATCCCGTCCATCGTCGCGGGCCTGTTCGTACTCGCGTTCTGGAACCTGGGGCTCGGCTTCGGCCCGTCCGGGTTCGCCGGGTCCATGGCGCTGGCGATCCTGATGATGCCGGTCGTGGTCCGCTCCACCGAGGAGATGCTCAAGCTCGTACCGAACGAACTGCGTGAGGCGTCCCTTGCGTTGGGCGTGCCGAAGTGGCGCACGATCCTCAAGGTCGTGCTTCCCACGTCGATCGGCGGCATCGCCACGGGCGTGATGCTCGCGGTCGCCCGCATCACCGGCGAAACGGCGCCCGTGATGCTGCTCGTCTTCGGCAACTCGCTGATCAACCCGAACCCGTTCTCGGGCGCGCAGGAGTCCCTGCCGCTCTACGTCTGGAACCAGTACAAGCTCGGCAACGCGGCGAGCATCGACCGTGCGTGGGCCGGAGCGCTCACGCTCATCGCCTTCGTGATGCTGCTCAACCTGGTGGCCCGCGGCATCGCCCGCTGGAAGGCGCCGAAGGCGGGGGGCCGCTGATGCCCGCTCCCGCTCCCGTACCCGCGCCCGCGCCCGTACGTGCGGAGCGCCCCGGACTCTCGTACTCCCCGCACTCAGAAAGCGACTGACACCATGGCCAAGCGCATCGACGTCAGCGGCCTGACAGCCTTCTACGGCTCGCACCGGGCCATCGACGACATATCCATGAGCGTGGAACCCCGCTCCGTCACCGCCTTCATCGGGCCCTCCGGCTGCGGCAAGTCCACCTTCCTGCGCACCCTCAACCGCATGCACGAGGTCACTCCCGGCGGCCGCGTCGACGGCAAGGTGATGCTGGACAACGAGGACCTGTACGGCTCGCAGGTCGACCCCGTCGCGGTCCGCCGCACCATCGGCATGGTCTTCCAGCGCCCCAACCCGTTCCCCACGATGTCCATCTACGACAACGTGGCGGCGGGCCTTCGGCTGAACGGCCAGAAGAGGAAGCGGGACCTGGACGAGACCGTCGAGCGTTCCCTCAAGGGAGCGAACCTCTGGAACGAGGTCAAGGACCGCCTGAACAAGCCCGGTTCGGGCCTCTCGGGCGGTCAGCAGCAGCGTCTGTGCATCGCCCGCGCCATCGCCGTGCAGCCGCAGGTGCTGCTGATGGACGAGCCCTGCTCGGCGCTCGACCCCATCTCGACGCTGGCGATCGAGGACCTCATCGCGGACCTGAAGGCCGAGTTCACGATCGTCATCGTCACGCACAACATGCAGCAGGCGGCGCGCGTCTCGGACCGCACGGCCTTCTTCAACCTCTCCGCCGTCGGTGAGCCGGGCAAGCTCATCGAGATCGACGAAACCGAGCGGATCTTCTCCAACCCCTCGGTCCAGGCCACGGAGGACTACATCTCCGGCCGCTTCGGCTGAACCGCCGGGAAGCACCGGC
This sequence comes from Streptomyces sp. WMMB 322, assembly GCF_900090145.1. Taxonomy (GTDB): domain Bacteria; phylum Actinomycetota; class Actinomycetes; order Streptomycetales; family Streptomycetaceae; genus Streptomyces. The sequence continues at coordinate 17,383 of NZ_FMHI01000001.1, read as the reverse complement.
CGGGCGGGTCCGCGCCGGACCCGCCCGGAGCGCGCGGTGCTCCCCGCCCGTCCGGCACGTATACGGCCTCGCGGTGCTGCATGGCGGTGCCACCGCAAGGCGGCGGGCTCGTCCCCGACACCACCGGGGGCGAGCCCGCACACGTTCGTCGACCGCGACCGGGCACCGGGCGGAGGTCCGGGCGGAACCGGCGGCTGCGCGACGGCGCCCTCCCGGACCTCCGCCTCAGCCGAAGAACAGCAGGATGAGCCCGTAACAGAGGCCTGCGACGAGTGCCGCTGCGGGCATGGTGATGAACCAGCCCATGACGATGTTCTTCGCCACGCCCCAACGGACCGCCGAGACACGCTTCGTCGCCCCGACGCCCATGATCGCGGAGGTGATGACGTGCGTCGTGGAGATCGGCGCGTCGAAGATGAAGGACGCCGTGTACATCACGGACGCCGCCGTCGTCTCACCGGCGAAGCCCTGCGGCGGATCGAGTTCGATGATCCGGCGCCCCAGCGTCCGCATGATGCGCCAGCCGCCGGCGTACGTACCGAGCGAAAGCATCCCCGCGCAGGCGAACTTGACCCACAGCGGAATGCCCTTGCCCTCCTGCACATCGGCGATGGTCAGCGCCATCACCACGACACCCATCGTCTTCTGCGCGTCCTGCAGGCCGTGCCCGAGCGCCATGCCCGCGGCGGAGACCGTCTGTGCTATGCGGAATCCCTGCTTCGCGCGGTGCGGGTTGGCACGCCGGAAGAGCCACAGAATGGCGACCATCACCAGGTAGCCGAGGAGCATCCCGACGATCGGCGAGATGAACATCGGGAGCACGATCTTCTCGACCACGCCCGTCCAGATGACGGCCGTGCCGCCCGCCAGCGCCGCACCCACCAGTCCGCCGAACAGGGCGTGCGAGGACGAGGACGGCAGCCCGAAGTACCAGGTGATCAGGTTCCACACGATCGCGCCGGCGAGCCCGGCGAAGAGAATGGCCATCCCGTTCGAGCCGTGCGGGGTCTCGATCAGCCCCTTGCTCACGGTGTCCGCGACGCTGCTGCCCATAAAGGCGCCCGCCAGGTTCATCACCGCCGCCATGGCCAGCGCGGCGCGCGGCGTCAGGGCACGGGTGGAGACGGACGTGGCGATGGCGTTCGCCGAGTCGTGGAAACCGTTGGTGTACGTGAAGAAGAGCGCGACCCCGATGGTCACGACCAGAGCGAACGTGTCCACAGGGGGTCAGGACTCCTTGACCGCGATGGTCTCGACCGTGTTCGCGACGTGCTCGAACGCGTCCGCCGCCTCCTCGAGCACGTCCACGACCTGCTTGAGCTTCATGACTTCCATCGCGTCGTACTTGCCGTTGAAGAGGTACGCGAGCAGCTTGCGGTGGATCTGGTCGGCCTGGTTCTCCAGCCGGTTGACCTCGATCCAGTACTCGGTGAGGTGATCCATCGTGCGCAGGTGCGGCATCGCTTCGGCGGTCAGCTCCGCGGCCCGCGCGAGCACCTCGATCTGCTGCTCGATGCCCTTGGGAAGATCCTCGATCTCGTAGAGCACGACAAGATCGACGGCCTCCTCCATGTAATCCATGATGTCGTCGAGCGAGGAGGCCAGCTTGTAGATGTCCTCCCGGTCGAACGGCGTGATGAAGGACGAGTTGAGCTGGTGGAAGATCGCGTGCGTCGCATCGTCGCCCGCGTGTTCCGCCGCCCGCATACGTTCGGCGATCTCTGCGCGAGCGGAGGACTCCGCCCCGAGCAGTTCCATGAGGAGCTTCGAGCCGGTGACGATGTTGTCCGCGGACGCCGCGAACATGTCGTAGAAGCTCGTCTCCCTGGGGGTCAGACGAAAGCGCACTGGAGGTCCTCGGGTGCATCGGAAACGGTGTGGCTGATGCTAAGCACATCATCCGGCCACCGCGAGGCGGCCTCAGACAGTGTCGCCCATGGCTTCCTGTGCCCTGAAGCGCCCTCCCCGAATCCGCTACGATATACCCATGAGGGGTATGTTTTCCCCGGTACCGAGGCAGTTGTCCCACCCCGCTCCGGCTCCCAGGGACCCCACATTTCCGGCCATCGGCACCCTTCACGGACCCCTTTCCGGGGCCGCCCGACGACCATCGGAGGACCCATGACCACATCAGGCGCCTCCGGACTGCCGGGAGCCGCCGACGCACTCGGCGGCACCGGCCCGGACACCCCGTGCTCCGCGCACGCGGCCACCGGCGAACACGGCTACAGCAAGGACAAGGACGCCCACCTCAAGCGGCTCCGCCGCATCGAGGGCCAAGTACGCGGCCTGCAGCGCATGGTCGACGAAGACGTCTACTGCATCGACGTCCTCACCCAGGTCTCCGCATCGACGAAGGCGCTGCAGTCCTTCGCCCTTCAGCTGCTCGAGGAGCACCTTCGCCACTGCGTCGCGCACGCGGCGAAGGAGGGCGGCACGGAGATGGACGCCAAGGTGGAAGAGGCCACAGCCGCCATAGCGCGCCTGCTGCGCACCTGAGCACGGCACCGGGGCACGGACGCGGGCGCGGACGGAACGGGCACCGGGCCGGAACGGGGCAAGGGCAAGGGCAAGGGCAAGGGCAAGGGCAAGGGCAAGGGCAAGGGCAAGCTGACAGCGCGGTGCGGAGGCACCGACAAGGCACGCGCGCGTGCGGCTCTCAGTGACGGATCACACAGGGAACAATCGCGGCGGAGCTCAATTCCCGCTCAGGCACGGACGGCGCGGCTGTCAGCCCCGCTGACCCGACGACTGGGCGGACCGTCCCGGCTGCGCGGACCTGGAGGGCGCCGAGCAGCGCGGCGCAGGACGCGATGCCGCCTTCCACACACCGTCGTCCGCCTCGCCCGGCACCGTGCCGAGGACCTCGTCGATGCGAGCGAGGCTCAGCCGCTCCTCGCCGGCGGCCTCCGCCGCCGAGGCAGCGATCATCAACTCGCCGCACAGCTCGATCTCGGCGAGGGCCACGTGATCCTGGACCACAGAACCCCGCGAACCGCGACCGGGTACACCGGGAACGCCTCCAGGCACACGCACCACCTCCTCATGTATCCCCACAGTAGGGACGGACGCACCCTCCGCACATGGCAATTCCGAACCATTTCGCACTCGTCACCGCAGGCGGAGCGTGCCGTGCGAACCCGGTCCAGGACTCCTAGAACGGCGCGATCTTTCCCGCATAGATGTCGTCCGGTTCCGGCATCTCGACCTTCACGGGAACGCCGTAGCCGTAGAACCACGTTGTCGACGAGACCGCGACTCCACCGCCGGCGCCGCTTCCGGCATCCGCTCCGGAACCGGGCTTCGTCCCCTCCCGGCCGCCCGGCGCACCGCCCGCGAAGGTGAACAGGTGCCGAACCTTCCGAAGGCGCCCCTGCCCATCGATCTGAGCGTCAAACGGGACGACTCTCTCCGGGAATCCGTGCGCCGCCGCCTCCAGTTGCTCCCGCCGGTGTCCGGACGCCGCCCGCGCGGCGGCTGCCAGGTCGAGCGTGCCGCGGTAGCGCCGCAGCACCGTGCCGCCGGCCGTGCGCGTCTTCCCGTCGTACGTCACCTGCCGTGCGCCGCGCAGCAGTTCGGCCGCGCTCACAGGGTCGGTCGCACCGGCCGTGATCAGGTTCCCGTCGGCGAGCGAGTCCGTGTCCACACGCACCCACTTCCCCGCAGGCACGCCGGCACCCCGGTTCTTCATGTAGAGCGCTCCGGGAACGACGATTTCCGTGACGGTGCGGCGCTCACCGGGCCGCGCCCCGGAAGTGCCCTCCGGCAGCCGCACCGTGAGCCTGCCCGCGCCCTTGCCGTAGTCGAATCGGCCCTCACCCTCGACGGCGATACGGGTGCCGCCGCTCGCCATCGACATGGATGTGCGGGTCCGTGAGGTGCCGTACTCGGACAGCGCCTCGGCGGCCTCCCGCACTGCCTCGCGGGGGTCGGACGGGACGGGACGGCGGGGCAGCCCATCCGTCCCGAGGCGCGTCCCGGAGGGGTGGCCGGAGGGAGCGCGTTCACCGGACGCACTCTGCGGGTTCCTGTCACTGGCGACGGCCGTGCCGTCGTCCGTGCACCCTGTGGTCAGCAGCAGCGAAGACCCCACGGCGACCGCCGCGACGAGAGTGACCCACGCGTGCCTGCGGCCCCCCAGCCACTGCGCAACCATCGTCTGCCGGCCCCCAACAAGCATCCTGTCCGCGGGATTCGATCCGTTAACGACAGGCCGGGGCCGACCGTCACGGGGGACGGATACGGTTGGCAGGTGCGAGATCGAGCCGAGCCGGACGAGGACCGCGGGCAGGAAGGACACCGCACCTCGACGGTCGAGCGGGGCGCCTTCTGCCACGCCCGCTGTTCGTGCGGCTGGCTCGGGCCGGCCCGCCGCGCGAGGGACACCTCCCGCGCCGACGGGGAGGAGCACGTCGGGTCGTTCGAGGGCGACCCGGGCCACCGCGTACCGGGGGACGGGGGAGCCGGAGAAGCAGACGTCCTCGGCCCCCGCTGACGCGAGGCGCTCCCGTCCGAACACGATCCGAACGGGCCCAGGTCCGGGCCCAGGAGCAGGTGCAGGGGCAGCGGCAGCTGCAGGGGCAGAGGCCGATGCTCTTCCGGCTAGGCGGCCAAGTCGCTGTCATCGGGGCCGCCGTGGCAGCGCCTCGCAGGCTCGGCGGCACCGGAACCACCGGTCGGACCCTCCACCGAGGGGGCCTCAGCCGGCTGCTCCACCGGCTCCTCCCGCAGCGCCGAGGTCACGTCCTCGGCGCGACGCCCGGGCCCCACCCACACGAGCGCGCCCGCGCGCGGTGAACCGGCGAGCGAGCGCGCGAGCGGAGTCAGTGCCCAACTCGCGCCCGGGGCCAGCAGCAGCGTCATCGCCGCGCCGAGAGCGAGCCCGCCGACCACGTCGGTCGGGTAGTGGACCCCCATGTAGACGCGGCTGAAGCCGGCCAGCACTGCGAGCACGATCCCCAGCAGCCCGTAGCGCCGGTGGACCATGAAGATCCCCACCGCCAGAGCCATGGCCAGCGTGGAGTGGTCGCTGACGAACGAGTAGTCGTCCTTGCCCTGCACGAGCACTTCGAGGCCCTTGTGTTCGAGGAACGGACGGGGTCGCTCCACGAACTCCCTGATCGGGATGTTCACCAGCAGCGCGATTCCGGCAGCCAGCGGCGTCCACATCAGCCCCGCGAAGGCGGAGACCGCCTCCTCGCGCGTTTCCCTGCGGCGGGCCACGCGCCACCATGCGAGGAGCCCCAGCAGCACGAGCCCGGCGATGACGCCGTATTCACCGACGAATCCCATCGCACGGTCCGCCCAACCGGGGGCGGACTCGGCCACGCCGTTGATCTCATAGAGCAGGTCGACATCAGGGTCGTCCCAAACTGCCATCGTGATGCTGACCTCACTCTGCTGTGCTCGTGGTCTCGTGCCGCCGTCGACCCCCGTCGCCCCGTACCCCCGTGGCCCTGATGCGGAAGTGTCTTCCGCTGCCAAGGGAACGCCCGTTGGCGCACTGCTCGTTCCGGGTCTACCGAACGATCACCCGGCTGTTACCGAAGGGTGATCGGTCTTCCCAGCTCAGGAAGTGTCCCTCACGCAGCGTCCTGTCATGGTTACACGATTCCGCACACCACCCTCACGGCTCCAACGGCTGCCACCCGCAGCACACTTGTGCGGTGATGTGACGTGACATCAGCCCTGTCGGTTCACCCGTCGCCGCTCGGCCTCGTGGCTCCGAAGTAGTTCGGGGTGTCGATGGGGTCGAAGCGGATCTTCGCCCCGGTGTAGGGCGCATTGATCATGTGGCCCCCGCCGACGTAGATCCCGACGTGGTCGATGGAGCGCGAGTTGTTCAAGTCGGTGCCGAAGAAGACCAGGTCACCGGGGAGGAGTTCGTTGCGCTTCGGGTGCGGCCCGCTGTTCCACTGGTCGTTGGCCACGCGCGGCAGCTGCACACCCACGCTTCGGTACGCCGCCAGCGTCAGGCCCGAGCAGTCGAACCGGCCGTCCTGCTCCGGCGTCCCGTTGCCGCCCCACAGGTAGGGCGTGCCCAGCTTCTTCTGCGCGTAGTAGATGGCCCCCGCCGCGCGCTTGGACGGATCGACGCGGCCCTTGGTGGAGGCGAAGCTCTGCTCCATCTTCCGGATGGTCGACACGTAGTTCTTCGTCTCGCGGTACGGGGGCACGCCCCCGTACTTGATGACCGCGTACGCACCGGCGTTGTAGGCGGCCAGCATGTTCTCCGTCGGGTCGCCGGGGGCGTCCTTCACGTACGAGGCGAGCTTGCAGTCGTAGCTCGCCGCGGAGGGGATCGCATCCTTCGGGTCCCACACGTCACGGTCCCCGTCGCCGTCGCCGTCGATGCCGTGAGTGGCCCAAGTCCCGGGAATGAACTGGGCGATGCCCTGCGCCTGCGCGCTGCTGCGGGCATCGGTCCGCCAGCCGCTCTCCTGGTAGAGCTGCGCGGCCAGCAGCGCCGGGTTCAGCGCCGGGCACAGCGCGCCCCACTTCTGCACCAAGCCCTGGTACGCCGTCGGAACGGCGCCCTTGGCCAGACCCACGGCCCGTCCGGCGCCGCCCAGATGGGCCGCCGCCACATACGTACCCACGACCAGGAGCGCCATGAAGGCGGCGAACAGCCCTAACCCGCCGCCGACTCCCAGCAGCCAGACCTTCCTGCGACCCGCACCACCACGCACGCGCACTACTCAACCATCCCTCATGCCAGCGTGGTTCACTGCCCATCCCGTCCGACTCATGACAGAATCCGATTGGGCGTAGCGAACACGCGCGCCGTATCCTCACTCAACCTTCATTCCCTTACTGCAGGTTCAATCTCCGACATGGGGCGGTGAGTTCACCATGTTTCTGGCGGCCGACAAGGGCGACATCACCACCATCATCGGCGGAATCGCTCCCGACTGGGGCCCGTTCGGATCGCTGGGCAACGAGGCCCGGGTGATGATCGAGGTGGTGATGGCCATAGCCATCCTGCTCTGCCTCGGGATCGCCATCTGGGGCGCGGCGAAGCAGCGCATCGGCGCCACCGCCCTCCGGGACACCTTCAGCGCCGAGCAGGGCAAGGGCCTCATCGTCGCGGGCCTGACGGGCGTCTTCATCATCGGGTCGCTCGGCACACTCTTCACGATCGTCTACGGAATGGCCGTTTGACCGCACCGGTCTGCCGGCCCCTGACGGCGAACGGACGCCGGGGCACGTCGAGTTCATGCCTTCCGCCGCTGTGCCCGTACGGGCGCCGTGCGACGGGCCCCGCCTCTGCGCGCCGACCACAGCGACGGTGATCCCGGTCACCCCGGAAAGCTCCGCACCGCCCCGACTACCGTGCATTTCCCGCGCCTTGATCCAGCACCACCACCTGACCATCCGGCAGCGTCACTTGGTGCGACGCCACTCGGCGTTCCGTACTGGTGAAGTCCTGGCCCGCCCGAACCTCAGTCAATCCCCTCAGCTGCCGCCGGTTCCAGCCCGTCCTCCGTGCCGCTTCAGCGCCTCGCCGCGGCGACAGCACACCACCCACGTCACAGAACTCCGGAGACGCATGGACATCGTCAACCCCGCCCTCGAGGACTACCTGCTCGCCCACGCCTCCCCCGCCGACGACGTACTCCGTGACCTCGTCGAGGAGACGCACCAGCTGGTTCCGGGCACGACGATGCAGATCTCGCACGACGAGGGCGAGTTCCTCACGATGCTGACCCAACTGACCGGGGTTTCCCTCGCAGTGGAGGTGGGTGTCTTCACCGGCTACTCGTCCATCTGCATCGCCCGCGGCCTCAGCGAGGGCGGGCGCCTGCTGGCGTGCGACGTCTCCGAGGAGTGGACGTCCGTGGCCCGCCGGTACTGGGAACGCGCCGGGCTGACGGACCGCATCGACCTGCGCCTGGCCCCGGCCGACGAAACGCTGCGGGCGCTGCCCACGGATCAGGCAGTCGACTTCGCCTTCATCGACGCCGACAAGACCGGATACCCGGCGTACTACGAGGAGTTGGTTCCGCGGATGCGCCGGGGCGGCCTGATCGTCCTGGACAACGTGCTGCGCGGAGGCCGCGTCGTCGACCCCTCGGCGCAGGACGCCGCGGACCGGGCCATCCGCCAGGTCAACGACACGATCACGGCCGACAGCCGCGTCCAGTCGGTGATGCTTCCGCTGCGCGACGGAGTCACGCTCGTGCGGAAGCGTTGACGGGGCCGGACCGGAGTGCGTGACCGCGTCACGGTATCCACAACCTGTGGACGAAGCCCGCCCCCGCCGGCCGTCCGGCCCGCCCACGGGAATGCGGCGCTCGCCCGACCTTTCCAAGCCGTGAACTCGCGGTAACGCGCGGCCGGTTCGTGCCCCGCCGCACAGCGCCTTCGCGCCTCGCCCGAGGACGAACAGGACGACACCGTCCTGTCACATGCGCGAATCATGCCAAACTCACCGCATGGACCAGCGCACCCACTTCATCACGCTCGCGACGCGGGATCTGGAAGCCGCTCGCCGCTTCTACCGCGACGGCCTCGGCTGGGAACCGCTCGCCGACGTGCCGGAGGAGATCATCTTCTTCCAGACCGGCCCCGGGCTCGTGCTCGGGTTCTTCGACGCCGAGAAGTTCCGCGAGGACATCGCCGGCGCGGTGCCCGACACCAGCACGTCGGGCGTGACGCTGGCCCACAACGTCGACAGCCGGGAAGCGGTGGACAGCGTCGTGAACGCGGCCGTCGCTGCCGGCGCACGCCTGGTCAAGTCCCCGCGACCGGTCCCGGTCTTCAACGGCTACCACGGCCATGTCGCCGACCCCAACGGCGTGATCTGGGAGATCTGCTACAACCCCGGCTGGTCCGTGGACGATTCGGGCCGCGTCCACCTCGGCGCCGCGGAGTAACGGACACTCAGGCGGCCGGAGGGTCAGGCGGCCAGGCGGTTGCGCAGCAGGCGGCCACGCATCAGACGGTCAGGCGTCAGGCGGTCAGGCATCAGACACACGGGGTTCGGGCCGTCAGACACGATTCGGGTCGAACGGGTCCTGCTCGGTGAGCAGTCTGTCGACGCGGGCCCTGTCGACCTTGCTCGTCATCTCTTCCGCCTCCTGCCTGTCGCGGACGCACTTGGCGAGCGTGAAGGCCGACGAGACGACGAAGACGAGACCGAGCCCGAGGAAGGCTCGCTCCCAGGCCCCGACGGGAAGCTTCGCGATCCCTGCGAGAACAGCCGTCAAGGACAGACCGAAGGCAATGGCCGACTGGGCGAAGAAGACTGCAGTCGTGGGCCGTTGAACCGATGGCGTAGTCATGGCAGAAGCATGCCGGGCGGCACGGCGGCGCACCTGAGTAGAACTACTCGGTTCTGCCCGTGTCCATGGGGACCCCGGAGCCTCCGTACGCCCCTGTGCGCGCCCCTGTGGCAGCCGTGACGCCTGCGAGGCGGGAAGTGCCCAGTGAGACGCGGGGGGCAACAGGCGTACCGCATGACAAGACGCTGCGTCACCGGTTGTCCACAGGCCCCCCGTACGGCCAGTGACACAGCTACCTTCGTTTGAGGAGACAATGCACTGACGACAGTTGACTGTGTATGAGGTTCGAGGGGGCACGTCCGGGATGAGCATCGGCGGCGAGGGGTACGGCGAACGCGACCGTACGGGCGACGAGGACACGGCCGGAGGATACGGCCGCGGCCCGGCCGGCCTCACCACGACCCGGACACGGCTTCCGGGCGGCGAGGGCGGCGGGAGACCCCCCGCACGGCCGGGGCGCAGCATCGTCACGATCGTCGGCGTCGTAGTCCTCCTGATCGCGGCGATCGCCTTCGCCAACCAGGGCGGCGACGAGGGAGGCGGCGACTCGGACAGCAAGAAGCCCGGCGAGGCGCAACCGACGGCCCCCACGGGACAGAAACCGGTCAAGGGCGCAAAGGGCGGCATCGCGTCCGGCTTCCCGCAGTCCCAACAGGGCGCGGAAAGCGCAGCGGCGAACTACGCGGTGGCGCTTGTCTCTTCGGACATCATCAAGCCGGGCAAGCGCGACGGGATCATCGAGCAGGTCTTCGTGCCGGACGAGACGGAAACGATGCGGTCCAAAATGGACAAGGCCTACTCGGAGAGCTTCCTGAAAAAGCTTGGGCTCGACGCGGAGGGCAATCCCGAGGAAGACATGACCTACATTTCGCGGACCACTCCGGTCGGCACCAAGTCCGTGAGCTTCGATGAGAGCAGTGCCCAGATGGACGTCTGGTGCACAGGCCTCTACGGCATGGCTGGGCAAGGGTCGAAGAATCCGGTGACCAGCGACTGGTTCACCATGCGACTGGGACTTGAGTGGGTGAACGGCGACTGGAAGGTCAGGACGTTCAAGCAGAAGGACGGTCCCGCACCGGTCGAGGGTGACAACAGGGCATCCGGCGCCGAGGAGATCGCAGATGCGGTCGGCCAGTACGGAGGCTTCACCTATGGGCGCTGAGATCCGCCGTCGTGCCGCGGGCATCGCCACGCTGCTGGCCGGGACGCAGGCGCTCGCTCTGCTGCTGGCGACCCGTGTTTCCGCCGAGCCGAAGCCCGATGAGGACTGTGACCTCATCGTCGGCCCCGCCAAGGAGTACTGCGAAAAAGGCGACGACGGAGGGGGAGGCGGGGGCGCCGTCGATCCGCCCAGCACGCTCGACCCGCTGTCGTCGCTCGCCGAGGGCTGCGCCAAAGCCGCCGCGTGGACCGTCGACAAACTCTCCGAACTCGTCAACAAGACCACGAACGTCGACTTCACGAACCCCGAGTTCCTGCGCCAGTACGCAGTCGTCTTCGCCGCGTCGACGATCCTCACGCTCACCATCTGGCTGCTCGCCGTCGCCAAGCGTGCCATCCGTGGCGTTCCGTTCGTGGAGGCCATGACCGAAGCGATCGGTTTCCTCTGGCTGACCGTCATCGCGTCGGCGTTCACGCCGCTCATCCTCTACACGGTCGTGTCGGCGACGGACGCGGTCACGGACATCGTCGCGGCCGGCACGTCCGATCAGACGGACAAGTTCTTCGGGACGTTCTCCGAAGCGCTGAAGAACGGCGACGACATCGGCGGCGGTCCGATCATGCTGATCGTCGTGTCACTCATCTCCGTGCTCGCTGCGGGTGTCCTCTATCTCGAACTGGTCGTCAGGGCGGCCCTGTTGTACGTCGGCGCGCTGCTCGGTACGGCCGTCTACGCGGGCCTGGTCGACAAGAACATGTGGGGCCACGTCCGCCGCTGGGCCGGGATCATGATCGCGGTCATCCTCGTCAAACCGGTGATCGTGATCGTGCTCGGGCTGGCCGGGGCCCTGTCGTCGTCGGACGGTCCGGACGCGTTCTCGGCGATCGTCTCCGGACTCGCCATCATCGTCCTGGCGATCTTCGCCAGCGCCATGATCTACCGCTTCGTCCCCGGCTTCGGCGACGAGATCGTCAACCACCGCAACTCCTCCCGCGATCCGGCGTCCCGCTCCGCCGCAGCCGTCGTCTCCTCGCCGGCCGCACTCGTACGGCAGGGCATCAACACGCACAGCGCCCGCGGCGGAGGCGGCCAGTCCGGCGGCGGGCAGGGCGGCCCGAAGCAGCAGGCCGCGGGCCAGGTCTCCGGCGGTGTGGCCGCGCACAGCACACGCGGCGGGGGAGGCGGCAGCAGCGAGGCTCCCCGCCCGCAGGCGCCGCCCACCCCCCGCACGTACGACCGTTCCGCACCGAACCGCCCGGCCCGAAGCGGCGGCGGCAACCGCACCGGAGGTGACCGCAGGTGACGACGGCATCCCACACTGCCGCCGCTCCCCGCCGCACGTACATGATCGGCCGGGCGCGGCCCAACGCGGTGATCGGCAAGAACCGGGAGACCGGCGAGATCGGCCTGATCATCACGGGCGCGTTCCTGGGCATGATGAGCGGCCTGCTCATTCCCGTGCTCGCGTTCCGCATCCCTGCCCTCGTCGGCTTCCCGATGCTGGCTCTCGCGGCGATCTACGTGCCGTTCAAGGGCCGCACCTTCTACAAGTGGTTCGAGATCAACCGCTCGTACCGCAGGCTGCTGCGCAGCGGCGGCGCCGTGTACCGCTCGGACGTGGCCGAGGCGGGCACACGCCTGGACGGGCGCGAGGTGGAGGTCGGCCCGCCGCCCGGCGTCGGACGCATCAACTGGCTGACGGCGCCCTTCGGCCCGGACGAGCTGGCGGTGCTGCTGCACGCCGACCGCCGTACGGTCACGGCGTGCATCGAGATCGAGGGGCCGGGCGTGGGGCTCCGCGACAGCGAGGACCAGGAAGCCCTCGTCGACCGCTTCGGCACACTCCTGAAGCATGTGGCCAACGGCGACGGCTTCGTCACGCGCCTGCAGATGCTGGCCCGTACGCTGCCCGCCGATCCGGACGCACACGCCAAAGACGTCGAGCAGCGCGGAGACGACCGTTCCGCCCCCTGGCTGCGCGACTCCTACGACCAGCTCCAGTCGATGGTCTCCACCTCCAGCGAGCAGCACCGCGCCTATCTCGTGGCGTGCATGCACTACGGGCGTGAACTCGCTGCGGAAGGAGCCACGATCGCCAAGGCGGCACAGCGCTCCGTGGGCCGTTCCGGCAGGAAGCTGACGAAGGACGAGGGCCTGGCGATCATCATGGCCCGTGAACTGACCGACATCTGCGCCCGGTTGACGGAGGCCGACATCCGCGTGCGTCAGCCGCTCGGACAGGCCCGTCTGGCTTCGCTGATCCACTCCATGTACGACCCGGACCACCCCATCGACCATCTCCAGGCCATGTCGAAGCGCAATGCCTGGCCGGCCGAGCTGGACGCGATGGAGCCGACGTACCTCCAGGCCAAGACACGCGAGTCCACGACCCGCGCACCGTGGTGCCATTCGACGGCGTGGGTGAAGGAATGGCCGATGACACCCGTCGGCGTCAACTTCCTCGCCCCGCTGCTCGTTCACACCCCGGACGTGATCCGAACGGTGTCGGTGACGATGGATCTGGAGCCCACGGAGCTGGCAATCGAGCGGATGCTCACCGAGAAGACCAACGACGACGCGGAGGCCAGCCGCCAGGCGAAGATGAACCGCACCATCGACCCTCGCGACATCGCCGCGCACGGCCGCGTCGACCAGCGGGGCGAGGACCTGGCGTCGGGCGCTGCGGGAGTCAACCTCGTCGGTTACATCACCGTCTCCTCGCGCTCGGCGGATTCGCTGGCCCGTGACAAGCGCACGATCCGCGCCTCGGCCGGAAAGAGCTACTTGAAGCTCGAGTGGTGCGACAGGGAGCATCACCGGGCATTCGTCAACACACTGCCGTTCGCGACCGGTATCCGCCGCTGAGGAGGACGCGCAACATGATCAACGGCCGCTGCCCGCACGGCAGTTGTCCGGCACGGCCGCGACGGTGGGTCCTGGACCACCGCAGGCCCGCCGGTGCACCGCACTTCGTCCGGACCGCGGCATCCGCGACGTCTCCGACCGGCATGCGCCGCGGAAGGGGCTGAAGGATCTCCCATGGCCGCGCTCGATCCGCTCACAGCAATCACCGACGCCTTCACCAGTTTCCTCTTCGGCAAGACGGAGACGACGAGGCTGCCCGTGCGCACCTCCACGGGTCAGGCCCAGGCCGTGTATCTGCCCACGGCCGCTCCCGGCCTGGGCGACTCCGGCGTCATCATCGGACGCGAGGTCTACAGCGGGAAGGGATACATATACGACCCCTTCCAGCTCTACGGACAGCAACTTCCCGCCCCGCACTGGCTGGTGCTGGGCGAGTCGGGAAACGGCAAGTCGGCGCTCGAGAAGACGTACGTGCTGCGTCAGCTCCGCTTCCGCGACCGCCAGGTGGTGGTGCTCGACGCGCAGGGCGAGGACGGCGTCGGCGAATGGAACCTCATCGCCGAGGAGATGGGCATCACCCCCATCCGTCTCGACCCCACGGCAGCCCTCAACCAGGGCATCCGTCTCAACCCGCTCGACCCGTCCATCACCACCACCGGGCAGCTGGCCCTGCTCCGTACGATCATCGAAGTCGCCCTGGGCCACGGCCTGGACGAGCGCTCGGGCTTCGCGTTGAAGGTGGCTCACAGCTACGTCAACGAGACAACGGCCGGCCGCCAGCCCGTCCTCACCGACATCGTCGAGCGGCTCCGCCACCCCAAGCCGGAGTCGGCGGAAGCGATGAACGTCGCCCTCGACGACGTACGGGCCTGGGGCCTGGACGTCGCCCTCGTCCTGGACCGGCTGGTCGACGGCGACCTGCGCGGCATGTTCGACGGCCCGACGACGGTCGGCATCGACCTCGACGCTCCGCTGATCGTCTTCGACCTCTCCCACATCGACCGCAACTCGATCGCCATGCCGATCCTGATGGCCATCGTCGGCGTCTGGCTGGAGCACACCTGGATCAGGCCGGACCGGAAGAAGCGCATCTTCCTGGTGGAAGAGGCCTGGCACATCATCAACAGCCCGTTCGTGGCTCAGCTCTTCCAGCGCCTCCTGAAGTTCGGCCGCCGACTGGGGCTGTCCTTCGTGGCGGTGGTGCACCATCTCTCCGACGTGGTCGACGGTGCCGCGGCACGAGAGGCCGCCGCGATCCTCAAGATGGCCTCTACACGGACCATTTACGCGCAGAAGGCCGACGAGGCGCGGGCCACGGGCAAGGTACTCGGCCTGCCGAGATGGGCGGTCGAGATCATCCCCACCCTCTCGCCGGGCATCGCCGTATGGGACGTCAACGGCAACGTGCAGGTCGTGAAGCACCTGGTGACGGAAGCGGAACGGCCGCTGGTCTTCACCGACCGCGCCATGACGGAGGCGTCGTCCGCCCCCGAGAACTTCGACGCGTCGCTGGAGGCCGACCTGGAGGCAGAGGCGGAGGCCCGCGCCCTCGCCATCGAGCATCCGCCGTCCTCCAACTCGACCGTCGCCTAGCCATGCCGTACAACCACGACCACGGATACGGCCAAGATCACCCGCACGGCGAACGCTTCGAGGACGGCCCACGCCATCCGCACGGCCCGTCACCCTCCCCTCGCCGCGGCCCGTCCCGCGGCGGGGCGGGCGGAGGCGGCATCCCGGACGGCCTTCTGCTCAGTGTGCTCGCGCTGCTCCTCGGCACCACCGTCCTCACCTGGACCGCGACCGGCATCGCGGGTCTCCTCGCCCACGGCTCCTGGCCAGAGGGCGTCTCCTTCACCCGTACGCCCATGGCCGTGCGCGACCTGGCGGCAGATCCGAAAGACCTCGCCGGCGCCTGGCCGCAGGTGAACCCGTCACAGCTGTCCGGATACGGGCTCTTCTGGGGGCTGCTCATCGGGCAGCTGCTGATACTGGCCGTCCTCACCGTCTTCGCCGTCGGCACCGTCACCCGCGCCCGCGCGGTACGCGCCGCCCGTCGAGCCCGGGGCGATGCCGCACGCGCCGCGGAAGCCTCCGAGCCCGACACGCACGTACGGACCCGGACGTCCCGGAAACCGACTCCTCCAGGGGAGTTCACAGAGCCCGTGACGGCATCGCCCACGCAGCCCACCCCCGCTACCGCACCGCTCGCCGCAAGGCTCGGCAAGCCGGCGCAGAACCACGCCGACGGCGCAGATTCCGACGACCGCGACGACCTGGCAGCGACCACCCGGGTACAGGACGCCCCGGGAGCCGTGCTCGTCGCCACAGTCGACCCAGCTCTGTGGCGGGCGACCAAGGACTCCCGGGCGAAGCTCGGTCCCGTCCACCTCTTCGACCCCGGCCAGCTCTGCGACACACCCGACCGCCTGCGCTGGTCCCCGCATCACGGATGCTCCGACCGGGCCACCGCGGCGGCACGTGCCACAGCACTCCTCGCACCGCTGCGCCCCTCGCGTCCCATCGACGCCGAGATGCACTCCGCGGCCGAGACTCTCCTGCGCTCATGGCTCCATGCCGCCGCCCTCGACGACCGGCCGTTCCGCGAAGTGCATCGCTGGGCCCACGCAAAGACGGCGCCGACCGACCCCGTTCAGACACTCCGCACCCACCCCAAGGCGTCGCCCGGGGTCGCCGGTGAACTCGAAGCCACCCTCACCGGTCATCCCGAACGCCGCAGACACGCCATGGAGCTGGTACGCCGGGTACTCTCCCCGCTTTCGCAGCTCCACATCCGCAACGCTTGCACGGCCTCGAGAGCTGATCGGATCGCGCTGGAATCGTTCATCGACGAGACGGGAACGCTCTATGTGGTGGGCGACGACCCCGAGTTGATGCCCATCCTCAACGCACTTGCCCAGAGCGTGGCCGAGCACGGCCGGCGCATGGCCGCACGGTCATCCCCCGGTCGGCTCGGCCCACCACTCACGACGATCCTCCAGCTCCCCGTCTAGCGCTGCGGTTCCCAAGAGGCCTGCTCTCGGAGCAGTTTGCCGGCGACAGACCCGCGGTTGGCCCCTGCACGGCCCGATTTGCTCACTCACGCGGCGTCGGCGGGCACCGACTTGTTGTGCTCAGCACTTCGAAGGTCACTTATCGGACGGCCGCACCCGGGCTTCTCCGGGAAGAGCGAGGCGGCAACTCCCGCACCATCTCGAATTCTTTCAGCACCGGCGCCTTCGGATCGCTCACGAACCCGCCCGTGCGCACATACCCGATCTTCCGGTAGAAACCCTCGGCTCTCGGATTGTGTTCATGGACGTGCAGCAACATCCGCTTCACACGCGGCCGTTCACATGCCCAGTCCTCCACCGCCTGGAACAACTGCGCCGCCAGCCCCGACCCCCTGTGCGCCGGTCGCACGTAGACACCCACCACGTGCGCACTCTCGCCCTCGTCCAGCACAGTCGCACTCCCGACCCAGCGTCCCTCCTCCTCGTCCTCTCCGACGAAGGTCTCCGCCAGCGAGCCCTGCGTTCCCTGCGCTGCGCGGCGACGCCAGAAGTCGTCGCCCCGCAGGGAGCTCAACTCGTACGTTTCGTTGAAGGCCACCGACGCCACAGGGTCGGCGAGTGCGGCGAGCCGCAACTCACGCAGCAACGCCCAGTCCTCGGCCAGCACCGCCCGGATCTTGTACGCCATCCCCCGATACTGCCGCAACAGTGCAGGCACCAGTACTGATTACCGCTGCTCTTGGTACGAAGCGGCGGGGCCGGCGCCCCACGCCGACCCCGCCGTTGCACTCCCAGACTCTTCGCATTCCCCTACTTGGGCCTCACATGCACGCCCCCACTGATCCTCCGTCATGTGGGCATGAAGAAGCCCCGTTGGTGTGGTGGCTGTGCCACCCTCCAACGGGGCTTCTCCTACTAAGAGTTCGGCGGTGTCCTACTCTCCCACACGCTCCCGCATGCAGTACCATCGGCGCAGTAAGGCTTAGCTTCCGGGTTCGGAAAGTAACCGGGCGTTTCCCTCACGCTATGACCACCGAAACACACCCCCCACACATGGC
>NZ_FMHI01000014.1 GCF_900090145.1 Streptomyces sp. WMMB 322 | reverse complement strand
CGCCGAGCGCGGTCAGGACCGCCGACTCGTCGTTGTCGATCTTCTTCGACCACAGCGTCGCACCGGTCTCGTCGACTACCGCCGCCCAGTGATGCCCTTTGCCTGCATCGATGCCGGCCCAGACCTGGGCCCGTCGCCCGTTCACTCGCCCCTCCTCAGTTCCAACAGCACACCGTTGGCCCGAGGAACACCCCGCTGTCATCTCCGTAATCAGCGACCGAAACACACATCTCAATCAGCAGCCAGGGCGCCCGGGAGGACCGGGCGGCCACTCCTGCGAAGCCACTGAAGGCAAGAAGCCATAAGCCACACCCGGCCCTCCTGGGCCGCCCAACAACTTACGGAGAGACCATGAGTATGGAGACGACCGCGTGGCACGCGCTCTACTCCACCCGCTTCGCACAGCAGGACAAGCGCCCCTTCTCACGTGCCACGCTCGTGCGCATCCTCCGTTTCGCCCGCGGCCACCGCCGGTCGCTGCTGGCCTTCCTGGGTTTCAGCAGCGCGCTGGCCCTGCTCACCGTGGCCACGCCCCTCCTCGCGGGCAGGGTCGTCAACGCGATCACGGGCGGCGCCGCTGTCCGAACCGTCGTGGTGCTCTCGTCCGTGATCGCGCTCATCGCCGTCGCGGAGGCTGCGACCGGCCTCCTCACGCGGTGGCTGTCGGCCCGTATCGGCGAGGGTCTCATCCTCGATCTGCGCACAGCGGTCTACGACCACGTACAGCGTCTGCCGGTCGCCTTCTTCACACGCACACGTACGGGCGCGCTCGTCAGCCGGCTCAACAACGACGTGATCGGGGCGCAGCGTGCGTTCAGCAACACCCTTTCCCAGGTGGTCAGCAACCTCGTCACGCTGCTGGCGACCCTGGTGGTGATGCTCCAACTGTCGTGGCAGATCACGCTGCTGACGCTGGCACTGCTCCCGCTCTTCGTGCTGCCCGCGAGACGCATGGGCGCACGGTTCGCCCGCCTGGAACGTGAACGCGCCGATCACAACGCCGCGATGGGCAACCAGATGACGGAGCGCTTCTCGGCGCCGGGCGCCACGCTCGTGAAGCTCTTCGGCCGGCCGGAGGAGGAGTCCGCGGAGTTCGCACGGAGGGCGGGCCGCGTGCGGGACATCGGCATCCGCACGGCGATGGTCCAGCACCTCTTCATCAGCTCACTCACCCTCGTCTCCGCCCTCGCGCTGGCCCTCGTCTACGGGCTCGGCGGCTACTACGCGCTGCGCGGCACTCTCGACCCGGGCACGGTGGTCTCCCTCGCGCTGCTGCTCACCAGGCTGTACGCGCCGCTGACCTCGCTCGCCGGCGCGCGGGTGGAGGTGATGAGCGCGCTGGTCAGCTTCCAGCGGGTCTTCGAAGTGCTCGATCTGAAGCCGCTGATCGACGAGAAGCCGGACGCCGTCCCCGTGCCCGAGGGGCCCGTCTCCGTCGAGTTCGACGACGTGCGCTTCGCCTATCCGTCGGCGGAGAAGGTCTCACTCGCCTCCCTCGAGGACGTCGCCACCCTCGACACCCGCGGCGGGGAGGAGGTCCTGCACGGCGTGTCGTTCCGCGCCGAGCCCGGAGCAATGGTGGCGCTGGTCGGCTCCTCGGGCGCGGGCAAGTCGACCGTCGCCTCACTGGCTCCGCGGCTCTACGACGCGGACAGCGGCACCGTGCGCATCGGCGGCACGGACGTGCGTGACGTGACCGCGGAGTCGCTGCGCCGCACCCTCGGCATGGTCACCCAGGACGGGCACCTCTTCCACGAGACCATTCGCGCCAACCTGCTGCTGCCACGCCCCGAGGCCACCGACGACGAACTGTGGGACGCGCTGCGGCGCGCACGCCTCGACGGGCTGATCGCCACGCTGCCGGAGGGACTCGACACCGTCGTCGGCGAACGCGGCTACCGGCTCTCGGGCGGGGAACGCCAGCGGCTGACCATCGCACGGCTGCTGCTGGCGCAGCCCCGCGTGGTGATCCTGGACGAGGCGACGGCCCACCTCGACTCGACCTCCGAGGCCGCCGTCCAGGAGGCGCTCGCCGAGGCACTCGCCGGACGCACGTCCGTGGTGATCGCGCACCGCCTGTCGACCGTACGGGCCGCGGATCTCATCCTCGTCCTGGAGAGCGGACGCATCGTCGAACGCGGCACGCATGAGGAGCTGCTCGCTCTCGGCGGACGCTACGAGCAGCTGTACCGGACGCAGTTCAGCGAGCGGCCTCCGCTGCCGGCGGAGGAGGAGGCGGCCGTGCCGGGGCTGCGCTAGTCACCCGGCGGGCGGCCCGGCGCGGCCCCGCGGCGAATCACCCGGCCGGTCCAGCCCAGCGGGCGGCACCACGAGGCGGTGTGCACGCTGAGGGCAGGGTCCCCACGCGCGAGCGGACCCCTCCAACGCACCGGCAAGGATGGGGAACACCGTGAGCAAGCCTCTTGACCAGCTTCGCCGTTGCTCGGTGGCCGTCGACGTCGGCTCCGCCCGCACACGGGTCCACATCAAGGACGCGGGGCTCCTCGTGGACGAGCCGTCCGTCGTCGCGGTCAACACCTTCTCCGGGGCGCTGATGGCCGTCGGCACCTCCGCCGAGCGCATGGACGGACGCACACCGGGCCACATCCGCGTCGTGCGTCCCGTCAGCAACGGCACCGTCGTCGACATCGAGATGGCGCAGCGGATGCTGCGGGCGCTGGTCGGCTCGTCGGTACGGCGTGCGTGGCGGCGGCGGGGCGCCATGCAGCGCGCCGCCGTGACGATTCCGCACAACGCCGATCCGCTGGCCCGCAGCGCGGCGATCGAGACCCTGACGGGGGTGGGCGCGAAGCAGGTGGAGCTGGTGGACACCCCCACTGCGGCCGGTGTCGGCTGCGGACTGCCCGTCGAGCAGCCCGAGGCGACGATGATCCTGGTCTGCGGGGCCACGACGACCCAGATCGCGGTGCTGTCGCTGGGGGCGATCGTCTCCGCGACGACGGTGCCGATGGGGGGCGACACCATCCATCACGCGGTCGTGCAGCACCTGCGCAACCACCACGAGCTGATCCTGCCGAGCCAGGCCGTCCGCCCGCTGCACCTGGCGCTCACGGGTGCCGGCGAGGGCCAGACGACCGAGGTGTGGGGCCGCGACGTGGCGACCGGCACGGCCCGCACCGTCTGCATCAACCCGGACGACGTGCGGGCGGCCATACAGGCCCCTCTGATCGGGCTCTCCGATGCGATCCGCAGCGTCCTCCACAACTGCCCGCCCGACCTGGTCGCGGACCTGGCCGACCGGGGCATGGTGCTGGCGGGCGGCAGCGCGCTGCTGCCCGGGCTCGACGAGCGGCTGCGCGCGGGCACGGGCATGCCCGTCCACATCGCGGACCAGCCGTCCCTCAGCGCGGTCAACGGCCTCGCGGCCATGGTGGAAGGGCAGGTCATGCCACTGAACGTCGATGTCCACTGATCAGGGCCCCGCCGGACCGTCCCGGTCCGCACCCGCCCTCCTCTCCCCCTCGGGCTCCGCCCGGGGAGGCCCCGAATCCGTCCGCCGGCCGTCCCGGACGGTTACCGGGCGGGCCGGGCGGACGTAGCGTCGAGGTATGTGCAGAAACATCAAGACACTCCGACCGCCCTATGCCGAAGCCGTCACCGAGGACGACGTACGGGCAGCCGCCCTTCAGTACGTACGCAAGGTGTCCGGATTCCGGCAGCCGGCGGCACACAACGCCG
Organism: Streptomyces sp. WMMB 322; assembly: GCF_900090145.1. Taxonomy (GTDB): domain Bacteria; phylum Actinomycetota; class Actinomycetes; order Streptomycetales; family Streptomycetaceae; genus Streptomyces. The sequence goes on along the minus strand of NZ_FMHI01000014.1, from coordinate 179,715 downwards.
AAGCCTTCGACAAGGCCGTCGAACGAGTAGCAGCGGCGACCGGGGACCTGCTCGGGTCACTGGTCGTGCGCGGCTGAAGAAACAGATATACGGACGGCATGCTGATCAGGAAGTCGGGTAGCTGCTCCCCGATCTGATCCAGAACTGAAGGGTCCAAGCGTGCCGGAAAAACGGGTGGAACAGAACGCGACCGGGGAGCCGCCGGGCGGCGCCTCCGCCGGTCTGCGAGCCACGCCGAAGCCACAGACCGACAAAGTGGTGTTCGGTATCACGGCTCTGCTGACGCTGGCCTTCGTGATCTGGGGAGCGGTCGCCACCGACTCCCTGGACAGCGCGGCGACAGCGATGCTGAACAGCACCATGCACAACGGTGGCTGGGCGTTCGTGCTCGCCGCCTCCGGCTTCGTCGTCTTCTCGCTCTGGCTGGCCTTCAGCCGTTACGGGAAGATCACCCTCGGCAAGGAGGGCGAGCGGCCGGAGTTCCGGACCGTGTCATGGGTCGCGATGATGTTCAGCGCCGGCATGGGCATCGGGCTGATGTTCTACGGCGTCAACGAGCCGCTGTCGCACTTCGCCGACCCGCCCCCGGGGACGGGCGGCTCCGCACCCGAGCGGATGCAGACGGCGATGGCGACCACCCTGTTCCACTGGACCCTGTATCCCTGGGCCATCTACGCCGTCGTCGGCCTGGCCATCGCCTACAGCTGCTTCAGGCGGGGCCGGCGGCAGACGATCAGCGCCGTCTTCACACCGCTCATCGGCGAGAAGCGCGCGAACGGCACCTTCGGCCGAGTCATCGACATCCTGGCCATCTTCGCCACCCTCTTCGGCTCCGCCGCGTCGCTGGGCCTGGGCGCCCTGCAGATCGGCAGCGGCGTGAAGGAGGTCAACTGGGCCTCGCAGGTCGGGACGCCGGTCCTGGTGGTCATCATCGCGGTGCTGACCGCCGCGTTCGTCGCCTCCGCGATCTCGGGTGTCGAGAAGGGCATCCAGTGGCTGTCCAACATCAACATGGTGCTGGCGGGGCTGCTGGTCCTCTTCGTCTTCGTCGTCGGTCCGACGGTGCTGATGCTGAACCTGCTGCCGACGTCGCTGGGCTCGTTCATCGGTGATCTGCCGCAGATGGCCGCGCGCACGGACGACACCGCGGGCAAGGACGTCGCGGGGTGGCTCTCCAGCTGGACCGTCTTCTACTGGGCGTGGTGGATCTCGTGGACGCCCTTCGTCGGCATGTTCATCGCGCGCATCAGCCGGGGCCGTACGATCCGGCAGTTCGTCGGCGGCGTGATCCTCGTGCCGAGCGTCGTCAGCCTGGTCTGGTTCGCGATCTTCGGTGGCACGGCCATCAGCCTGGAGCGCGGCGGTGCGAAGCTGACCGACCAGTCGACGGCGGAGGGCCAGCTGTTCGCGATGCTGCGCGAGTATCCGATCGCGAGCATCACCAGCCTCATCGTGATGATCCTGGTCGGCATCTTCTTCGTGTCCGGCGCCGACGCGGCGTCCATCGTGATGGGAACCCTGTCGCAGAAGGGCACCCTGGAGCCGGGCAGGAACGTCGTGATCGTCTGGGGTGTGCTGACCGGTGCCGTCGCCGCGATCATGCTGCTGATCGGCGGCGGTGGAGCATCGGCGCTGACCGGTCTGCAGAACCTGACGATTCTCGTGGCGGTGCCGTTCACGGTCGTGATGGTCGGCATGTGTATAGCGCTCACGCGTGACCTGCGGCGCGACAGGCTCATCGTCGTCGGCGAACGCGGTGACGAAGCCATCGAGACCGCCGTGATCGCCGGCCACGAGCAGTACGGCGGCGAGTACGAGATCCTCATCGGGCCGACCAACGGCGCCTCTTCGGAAGGGGACGACGGCGCCTCACCGTCCGGCGGTTCACGGGGCTCGGCCGAAGGCGACGACGGCAAGGCCGGCGCGCTGCAGCCCGACTGAGCCCGCCGGGAGCCGGACCGAGCGATCCCCGAGCCGGTCCCGCACCTCCCGTACGAACGACGGCGCCCCGCACGTGATCACGTGCGGGGCGCCGTCGTTCGTGTCAGCCGGAGGACGGCCGGGCCGCACCCCGGGGTGGGACGCGCCCGAGCCGGCCGGGACGGTCTGCGACTTGGGCCCGGAACGCCTGCTGCCACGGCAGCATGAGCCGGCCCGCGACCACGATGCCGCCCAGGTTCGGTGCCGGCTGCTCGGCGGGGGTCCAGGGCCTCGCCCGGGGCCTCGCCCGGGGCCGCGCCCGGGACGGCCGCCCCTCGCCTCCCGGCGGCGCCCGGCGACCCCAACTGCCTTTCTGCAGCGGCGAGTTCACCCGTCCCCGGGTTCCCTGAGCAGCCGCGTGAACACAACGACCACAACGACCATTAAGTTCTTTCGCGCACAGGGGGCGAAACCGCCGCGTACCCCGTGCAGCATGTGGGCCGTCCCGTCCCCAGCAGGACCTCGCTCACGAATCCACGAAAGGCGGTGCCCCGCGTGCGTCAGCGCACACTCCTGTCTCTTCTCGGGGCGACGCTGCTCGTACTGATCGGCCCCCCGCTGATCACAACGGGCAGCGGTGCCGAGACAGGGACGAACATCCCCGGGCTTCAGTTCATGGTGCCCAACACGCCGGGCGGCGGCTACGACATCACCGCCCGTACGGCCGCCAAGGACGCGGAGGACGCCGGACTCAACCACAACATCGAGGTGTTCAACCTGCCCGGCGCGGGCGGCACCGTCGGTCTGACCCGGCTCGTCAACGAGCGCGGCAACGGCAAGCTCGCCATGTCGATGGGCCTCGGCGTCGTCGGCGCGGTACGCACGAACGACTCGCCCTCCACGCTCGACGACGCGACACCGATCGCGCGCACGGTGGAGGAGCCGAACATCGTCGTGGTCTCGAAGAAGTCCAAGTACAAGACGTTCGGGCAACTGCTCGCCGACTGGAAGAAGAAGCCCGGCTCGCTGCCCGTCGGCGGCGGCTCCTCCGCCGGAGGCCCGGACCACCTGGCCCCCATGCTCATGGCCAGGGACGCCGGCATCGAGGCCGAGTCCGTGAACTACGTGCCCTTCGACGGCGGCGGCGAACTCCTCGCGTCCGTGCTCGGCGGCAAGGTCGCCTTCGGCATATCCGGCATCAGCGAGTACCGCGACCAGATCGAGTCCGGCGAACTGCGCCTCCTCGCCGTCACCGGAAAGAAGCGGATCGAGGGCTTCGACGCCCCGACCCTCAAGGAGGCGGGCATGGACGTGGAGTTCACCAACTGGCGCGGCATCATGGCGCCGCCGGACCTGTCGGAGAAGGAGCGCGACAAGCTCATCACCTTCTTCGACGGACTCCACCGCAGCCCCCAGTGGCAGAAGTCCCTCAAGCGGAACGGCTGGGACGACGCGTATCTGACCGGTGAGAAGTACGGGCGCTTCCTCAAGGCCCAGGACAAGCGCGTCCAGTCCGTCCTCGAGGAGGTGGGGAAGTGAGCACCGGATCCACGGAGTCCACCGGACCCACGCGGGGCCGGGACACACCGGCAGCCGGTCCCGGAGGGGTCAACTCACCCGGTTCGGCGAGCGGTTGGCGCGAATGGCTGCGCGGCCGCTCCGAACTCGGCGTCAGCGTCCTGCTGCTGGTCGTCGGCGTGCTCGTGCTCGGCGACGCGTTCACCATGGAGACCGTCGCGGGCCAGCGCGGCCCGGTCGGTCCCAGGACGGTCCCCGTCCTCGTCGGCGTCGCACTGCTCGTGGTCGCCGTCTTCCTGGCCGTCGACGTGCTGCGCGGCGGGCGCGGAGAAGGTGAACCGCGGGGCGAGGAGCCCGCGGGCGAGGAGCCGGCGGGCGAGCCCGCCGACTGGCGCACCGTCGCGCTCCTGGCCGGGATCTTCCTCGCCGCCGCCGTCCTCATCGACCCGCTCGGCTTCCCGATCACCGGCGCACTGCTCTTCTGGGGCTCCGCGTACGCACTGGGCAGCCGCAACCTCTCCCGCGACCCGCTCATCGCGGCCGTCCTGTCCATGGCCACCTTCGCGGCCTTCAACACCTTGCTGGGCGTGCCACTGCCCGGCGGCCCGCTGATGGGGGTGCTCTGACCGATGGAATCTCTCTCGTCCCTGCTCGACGGCTTCGGCACGGCGCTGACGCCGCTCAACCTGCTGTGGGCGGCGGTCGGCGTGCTGCTGGGCACCGCCATCGGCGTGCTGCCCGGCATCGGCCCGGCCATGGCGGTCGCGCTGCTGCTGCCGGTGACCTACGGGCTCGACCCGGTCGGCGCGTTCATCATGTTCGCGGGCATCTACTACGGCGGGATGTTCGGCGGCTCGACCACCTCCATCCTGCTCAACACCCCCGGTGAGAGCGCCGCCGTCGTCGCGGCCATCGAGGGCAACCCGATGGCCAAGTCCGGCCGCGGTGCGCAGGCGCTCGCCGCCGCCGCGATGGGCCACTTCGCGGGCGGTCTGATCGGCACGATGCTGCTGGTGGTCCTGGCGCCGACCGTCGCCGCGCTCGCGGTGGACATCGGCGCGCCCGACTATCTCGCGATCATGGTGCTGGCGTTCATCGCCGTCACCTCCGTGCTCGGCCGCTCGCGTGTGCGGGGCTTCGCGGCGCTGCTGATCGGACTGACGATCGGCCTCGTCGGACTCGACCAGATGACGGGCCAGCAGCGGCTCACCTTCGGCAGCCTCCAGCTCTCCGACGGCATCGACGTCGTCATCGTGGCCGTCGGGCTCTTCGCCATCGGCGAGGCGCTGTGGGTCGCCGGCCAGGCGCGCAGGAGTGCCGGGGAGTCGATCCCGGTGGGGCAGCCGTGGCTCGGCCGGTCCGACCTCCGGCGTACCTGGAAGCCGTGGCTGCGCGGGCCGGCCATCGGGTTCCCCTTCGGCGCGATCCCGGCCGGCGGCGCCGAGATCCCCACGTTCCTCTCGTACGTCACCGAGAAGCGCCTCTCCCGGCACAAGAAGGAGTTCGGCAAGGGCGCGATCGAGGGCGTCGCGGGGCCCGAGTCGGCGGCGTCGGCGTCGGCCGCGGGCACGCTGGTCTCGCTGCTGACCCTCGGTCTGCCGACGACCGCCGTGGCCGCCGTGATGCTGGCGGCGTTCCAGCAGTACGGCATCCAGCCCGGTCCGCTGCTCTTCGAGCGGGAGCCCGACCTGGTGTGGGGTCTCATCGCCTCGCTCTTCGTCGGCATGGTGCTGCTGCTGATGCTCAACCTGCCGCTGGCGCCCGTGTGGGCGAAGCTGCTGCGCATCCCGCGCCCGTACCTGTACGCCGGGATCCTCTTCTTCGCCGCCGTCGGCGCCTACGCGGTGGGCGGCGAGGCCATCGACATGGTGATCCTGCTCGTCATCGGGATCGTCGGGCTGATGATGCGGCGCTTCGGCCTTCCGGTGCTGCCCGCGATCATCGGCGTCATCCTCGGGCCCAACGCCGAGCAGCAGTTGCGCCGGGCTCTGCAGATCAGCGACGGCAGCGTGACCGGGCTGGTGAACACCCCGTTCGCCGTCACGGTCTATGCGGTGATCGTCGTGCTGCTGGCCTGGCCGTGGCTGCGGCGCCTGGCCGGCGGGGGACGCCCCGGGTGGCCCGACGGGCGACGCGGGGGCGGCCTCGGCGGCGGCGGGAACGGCGGGGCCGACGGTGTTCCGGACCCGCACGACGGCGACGACAGCGACGGGCGGGACGACAAGGAGGACGCCAAGGTCTGAGACGGCGCCCCGGCCCCGTCTCCTGTCCGCCGTCTCCTGTCCGCCGCCGGTCACAGCGCCGCGCCCCGTCCGCCCGGAGTCACCGGGCGGGCGGGGCGCCGTCGTGTACGGGAGGCGCTGCCGGTGGGGCGGCGCGAGGCGGGACGGGACGGGACGAGGCCGTGCGGGACGGGGCGAGGCCGTGCGGGACGGGCCGTGCGAGAGGGGTGCGCTCCGGGAGCCCGCCCCTATGTGCCCGGGGTGCCGCCTCAGCGGCAGGGTCTCCGGGGGGCCACCCTCAGCGGCAGGGTCTCCGGGGGCCGCCCTCAGCGGCGGGCGTGACGGCCGCGTCGGCCGCTGTCGTCCGGTGAGTTCCCCGGGAGGCCGGGGTCCGCGGCCGCGTCCGGCCGCCCGGGCCCGGCGGCGGGGGGCGCCGACGGGCCCGCGTCCGAGGCGCCGCGCGACTTGTTCTTCCGGGCACGCAGGAGCTCGACCGCGATCGGCGTGACGGACAGCAGAACGATGCCGACCAGCATCATCTCGATGTTCTCGCGCACCCAGGCGATCTGCCCCAGCATGGCCCCGAGGAGCGTCACGCCCGCGCCCCACAGCACGCCGCCGACGACGTTGAAGATCACGAAGGAGCGGTAGGGCATCCGGCTCACGCCCGCGATGATCGGCGTGAACGTCCGGGCGATGGGCACGAACCGCGCCAGCACGATCGACTTGGAGCCGTACTTCTCGAAGAACTCGTGGCCCTTCTCCACGTTCTCCTGCTTGAACAGGCGGGAGTCGGGGCGCCGGAAGAGCGCGGGGCCGACCTTGCGTCCGAAGAGATAGCCCACCTGGTCGCCGAGCACCGCGGAGATCACCACGAGGAGGCAGACCAGCCACAGCGGATAGTGCAGATACTGGTCCGTCGCGACGAGCAGACCGGCGGTGAACAGCAGCGAGTCACCCGGCAGGAAGAAGCCGATGAGCAGGCCGGACTCCGCGAAGACGATCACCAGGATGCCGATCAGACCGAAGGTCTGGATCAGAAAGTCCGGATCGAGCCAACTCGGTCCCAGCGCGAGGGCGGTCACGTCACAGGCTCCTCATCAGTCGCACCGCAGGGGTGGCTGTCGTCGGGGGAGGTACACGCTACCAACGCTCGCGCAGGCCCGAACGTGCCGCCTGACCGGCCCCGGTCGACGCACTCCGCGCCGTCCCCCGCTTCGGTACCCGTTCGGGACGGGGAAACGTCACGCCTGCGGCGCGGGCAGCATCTCGTTCCAGTTCGCCCAGTACCCGCCGTATCCGTCGGGAACCAGACCGTCCGGCAGGAGCACGTCTCCCGGGGAGTTCATCTGCTGGGTGGGGATGCCCGTGTGGTGCGTCGCGGTCTCCCTGCGGTGCTTGCCGCCCTGCCGTCCGGTCTCCTCCTGCGCGACGAACAGGCGTCCCTGCGCGGAGAGATACTGCGCACGGGCGGTCAGCCTCCGCAGGTCGGTGCCGAGTTCGAGCGCGAGGATCTCCAGGTCGACGCCGGACTGCCAGCCGTCGACGAGCACCGCGTCCTGAACGGGCGACCACCCCATGTGGTCCGGCAGTTGGGCGTGGTCGTAGGTCTGGAAGTGTTCCTGCGGCTGCTGGTAATGCTCCTGGGACTGGTAGTACGACTGCGCCGCGTGGTGCTGGACCTGCTGCTGGACCTGCTGCTGGTGCTGCGCCTGGTACTGCACGTGCGCCTGGGACGGCATCTGCTGCGCCTGCGGCGCCTGCTGCTGTTGCTGGCCGTGCGCCTGGTACTGCGGTTGCGGCTGCGTCTGGTCGGACGCCTGCATGTGGTCGCCGGCCGGCGCGGACGTCTGCGTGTGCGCGTGAGGGTGTGCCGCCTCGCTCGCGCGTGCGTTCTCGTCGGCGCCGGGGCCCGGGCCGGGGTGCTGATGCTGGAGCGGCGCCATCAGCAGATCGTCCGCGAGCGACCGGGCATCGTCCCTGCCCACCGTGCGGCGCGCGATGCGCACTTCACGCTCGGGAAGGCCGAGCATCTCGGCGACCGCCTTGTCGTTGCCGACCACCACTGCGAACGCCGCGAGGGAACGGGCCCGGCTCGCCTGGGCGTCGTCCAGCGTCGTCTGCGCCGAACGCACCTCCTCGTCGCTCTGGCAGAAGGCTCTCGCCAGCACCGTGTGCCGTTCCCACAGCTCCCGAGGCTCCATGCAGACCCCGTGTCCTCTCGGTCCTTATGTACTGAATTCACAGCCCAAATCATGCAATCCGTATCTTCGTAGACCTCAATCTAGTGGCGGAAACGGCGATATCCGTCGCGCCGTGGCGGGGTCCGGCGCGTTTCCCTGCGATTCCCCCGGGGTACACAAGTACGGCCCGACGGACGGCTGTCAGGCCGTCACTTCCGGGCGCCCCGCTCGTAGGCAACGCCACCCCTGCAGCGCGCACCCCTCCTCGGCGCAGGCGGCGCGTGCCGTCGCTGCCGGACGGCTGTTGCTTCAACTCACCGTGTCACCACAGGAGTTGAGGGCGCGTGTCCTGGACGTGCGCAGGTCCCGGAAGACCGCGGGGAGTTGCGTCCGGCGCCGTGCCGGTCTCCCGCGGTCACCGCGAAGAACCCGCGCCGCGGCGCCGCAGGACCACCGGATGGAACATCCGCAGCATGGGCCGCAGATGTGCTCCCGGTCCTCGTACGCATCCGCACGAATCGCCCGATGGAAGTACCTTTCGCGCACCGGGGGGACTCCCACGGCACGGCGAGGACCCGGCGCACGGCAGCCCCGTGGGGGCGGCTTCCGTCAGCTCCGCGCCCGGTCTTCGCCTCGGCCGCGCTGCGGGCGTTCAGCTCCCGGACGGGCCGGCCGCCTCCTTCACGATCCTGCGCACGTTCTCCAACCGGCCGGGCGCCGAAGCCAGTTGGTCCCGCCGGGCACGGGCGAACGCCCGTCCCAGTTCGGCACGGCGCCCCGACCCGACGTTCTCGCGGGTGTCGTTGATGAGGGAACGCTCCTCCTCGTCCAGGTGGTGATTGACCGCCTGGACCAGAGCCTCCAGCTTCTCGTCCCAGTCCTCGCCGCCGGGCGCGCCGGCCTCCAGCAGTGCGAGCAACGCCTCGTTGCCCTCGGTGTGTTCCTCCACGCTGTGCTCGACGTCCTCCTCGTCCACCTGCCGGTAGCGGCGCAGCACGGGGTAGACCTCCGCCTCCTCCGCCTCGGCGTGGGCGATGAGCAGATCGGCGAGCCTGTGCAGGGCCGCTTCACGGTCGGCGTCGACGCTGCGCATCTCGCGGAAAAGATCCTCCATCGTGCGGTGGTCCCTGAGGATCAGCTCCACGACGTCTTCCGCGTCTTCGTGCTTGTGCTGCTCGGCGGGTGAGTCACCCATGGCACCTCTTCCGTTCTGTGCGTTCTGTGCGGTCTTCCGGTCTCCCAGGCCCTGTCGCTCTCACTCCCGGTGCTGCTCACCGCAGGTCGAGCGCTCGACTGGTTCCCCTCACCGGGCGCGGCAGTCGTACGCGGGCGGGGCTTTCCTGTGCGCCTTCAGGAAACCTGTGCTCCTCCAGGAAAGGGGCACGGGACCGGCACACCAAGTCACCGGCATTCACGCTCTGTTGCCGGCAGGCGCTCCACCGGCGGCGATGCGGTCCGCGTTCGCGAGACCGGCGGACGCGCGCGACGGTGGGGAGTGTGTCCCCTCTTCCGGGGCTTCCGGGGCTTCCGGGGCTTCCGGGGCGGCAAGGGCCCGGCCCGGGAGAGCCGGAAGAACCGGCACAGCCGGGGACAACCGGCAGAACCGGAAGACCGCAGGACGGAAGGAGTCCGGCCATGGGCACCATCACCACCCCGGACGGGACCGAGATCTTCTACAAGGACTGGGGATCGGGGCGTCCGGTCGTCTTCAGTCACGGCTGGCCGCTGACCGCGGACGTCTGGGATCCGCAGCTCTTCTTCATCGCCTCCCAGGGCTACCGCGTCGTCGCGCACGACCGCCGCGGCCACGGCCGTTCCGGACAGCCGGGGACCGGTCACGACATGGACACCTACGCCGACGACCTCTCGCAGCTGATGGACCACCTCAACCTCAGCAACGCCACACTCGTCGGCCACTCGACGGGAGGCGGCGAGGTGACGCGCTACCTCGGCAAGCACGGAACGGCCCGCGCCGCACAGGCCGTACTGCTGAGCGCCGTACCGCCGCTGATGCTGAAGACGGACGCGAATCCCGAGGGACTGCCGATGGACGTCTTCGACGAGATACGCGAAGGCGTGCGGAAAGACCGTTCGCAGTACTACCAGGACCTCACGGCGCCCTTCTACGGCGCCAACCGCGCCGGCTCGGACGTCTCCGAGGGCACGCGTGACGCGTTCTGGCTGATGGCGATGTCGGTGGCGCTCAACGCCTCGTACGACTGCGTGAAGGCCTTCTCCGAGACCGACTTCACGGACGACCTGACCCGGATCGACGTCCCGGTCTTCATAGCCCAGGGCGACGACGACCAGATCGTCCCCATCGAGGCCGCCTCGCCGAAGACGGCCGAACTCGTCAAGGACCCGGCCCTGAAGATCTACCCGGGCTGGCCCCACGGGCTGTACGGCTCGCACCACGACATGTTCAACAACGACCTGCTGTCGTTCCTCAACTCCGCCTGAGCGCCGGACCCGGCCCGGGGGTGCGAAGCGGACTGCCCATGGCGGGCCGGCGGGTCGCGACCTGAGGTCGCCGATCAGGAGGAGGCGATCAGAAGGAGGCGATCAAGGGGAGGCGGCCACGGGCAGATGATCGAGGGCAAGAGGGCCGCTGCGGGTGGCTGCCGGCGAGCGTTGCTGCCGTGTCAGCGCCCCTCCGGCTTCGTCGACGGGCGTCCCTGCCTCCCGGCGTCGGCCCGCTCGCGCAGGCGCGCCGTCGCCTCGCGTATCTGCCCGAGCTTGCCGTACAGGGCTCCGCCCGGACAGGAGGTCTCGTAGGCGTCGCGGTGCCCGGATATCACCTGGAAGCGGGCGCGGTCGCCCTTGTCGAAGCGGCTCTCGCCGCTGGAGGAGACGAGCTGCGCCGTGCCACGCGGGTCGACGCCGCGCCGCAGTTTCCACGCGGCGACCGCGGCGATCGAGTCGAGCATCGCCGGCGGCACCTCGACGCCCTCGTCGAAGGTGCCCATCGCGGCTATGCCGAGGCTGCGGGCGTTGAAGCCTTTGGTGTGCGCCCCTTCGACGGAGCGGCCGAGGGCACCGGAGCGGCCCTCGTAGATCTTCCCGCAGCGGTCGACGACGAAGTTGTAGCCGAGATCGTCCCATCCGCGCTCGACGTGTTCCTCCTCGAGCTGCCGGAGCATGCGGGGCACCGCGCGGCAGTCGTAGCCGTTGGGCTGGCTCGTGTGGTGGACGAAGACGACCTGCACGTTCTCCGTGGACGACGCCGGCTCCCGCACGAGGCTCTCGTCGGCATGCCAGGCGTTGCGCGGGACTATGCCGGGGCGGGGGGCGCCGGGCGGCGCCTGCCCCTCGGCCGGTTCGCGGTGCCGGGGGCGGTGGGCGGTGGGCGACAGGGCATCCCTCACCGGCTCCTCCCAGCTCATGGCGAACGCGAGCGGCAGGAGTGCCGCGTACACGAGCCTGCTGGGTCGCCTGCGCTTGGGCTTACGGTGCCGCATAGGACAAAAGGTGCACCGGAGTGATGCGCGGGCACAGGCGGCCGGTGCCGTTCGGGTGACGGCACGCTCCGCTCCTCCGGCCGGGCCGCGCTACCGCTGCACGGGATCCTGGCCCGGGGGCTCCGCGGGCGCAGCGGGGCCCCCGGTCCGCGCGGTGCCTGCGATGCCTCCGGTCTGCGCGGTGGCCGCGGTGTCCCCGGTCTGCGCGGTGCCTGCGGGGCCCCCGGTCTGCGCGATGCCTGCGCAGCGTCCCGCCTCGGCGGTGCCTGCGGGGCCTCCGCGCGCGACACGGCGCAGGACCCACACGGCACCTGCGACGAGGAGCGACACCAGCGGGCCGATGAGCCACCGGGCCACACCGTCGAGGGCGTACCGGCCGCCGAGGTACCCGAGCCCGACCGTGTACGAGACGAACACGGCCTCGGCGAGGACCGCACCGAGGAGGTAGCTGCGCACCGGGTAGCCGACGACCCCCGCGGTCAGCCCGCCCACTCCCCGCCCGCCGGGGACGAAGCGCACCGCGATCACCGAAGGCACCCCGTACCGTTCGAGCCCGGCCGCCGTCCGCTCCAGCATCGCCCTGCGGCGGGGTCTGCGCCTCAGCCAGGTGACGACCCGTCCGCCGGCCTTCCGGCCCGCCCAGAACACGCCGAGATCACCGACGACGGTGCTGGCCATCAGGACGAGGACGAGAACGCGCAGGCTCAGCCCGCCAGTTGCGGCCATGGCACCGGCGCCGGCCACCAGGGCCGAGTTCGGCACCATGGGCGGCATGGTGGCGAGCACCAGCAGGACGTAGATCCAGTGCGCACTCTCCATGTCCACCGCTCCCGGCGCCGTGGGTCATCGCCTGATTCGCAGGCTGACAGCAGCCGGGAACGTCTTCAACTGACGGAAGATGAGCCCCGGGACAACTCCGGGTTCTTCACCGGGGGCTCTCGGTGGTCACCCCGGGACCGGAACCGCCCGCCCCTGACCGCCCCCCGGCCCGGCCGCGGGGCCGCCGCGGAGGTACGGGCGCATCGGCCGCCCGAGCCCGGAGCGAGGACTCTCAGGGCGGTACGCCATGCCGGTGCTTCTCCGCCGCTCCGGGCCCGGAGCGGCGGCGGGAGGGGGCACCGTCCCGGGCGGAGCCGCACGCCGGACCAGCGACGGACGGAACTCCTCGATGCCTCGGCAAATGCTAGGCGATCTCTGTTATCAGCCAGCATCTGCCATATGAAACTGCATGAGGTCTTGCAGGTGCGCCTCCTGATGCATAGCTTTCCCACATGCAGAGCTACACGATCGGCCAGGCGGCTCGCCTGCTCGGGGTGAGCCCCGACACGGCACGTCGCTGGGCCGACGCCGGCAGAGTTACGACGCACCGCGACGAGGGGGGCCGCCGCCTCATCGACGGCAAGGACCTGGCCGCCTTCTCCGTCGAGGTGGGCCAGGGCGGCCTCGACGAGGACGAGGTCTCCTACACCTCGGCCCGCAACGCCTTCCCCGGCATCGTGACCGCCGTCAAGACGGGCGATGTCGCGGCACAGGTGGAGATCCAGGCGGGTCCGCACCGGCTGGTGTCCCTGTTGACGAGGGAGGCGGTCGACGAACTCGGCCTGGAGGTCGGCATGCAGGCCACGGCCAGGGTGAAGTCGACCAGCGTGCACATCGACCGCACCTGAGCGGACGGAGTCCCGGGGCCCTCCCGCCGCGCCACGGCCGCCCTCCGTTCCCCGCTCCTTCCCCGCGCCCGTCCGCTCTCACAGCCCTCACGCTCACCGCCCTCACCGTCAAGGAGCCCCAACTTCATGTCGTCGACGCTCCCTTGGCGGTGCACCACCGCCGCCCTCGTCACCGCCTCCCTCCTGATACCGCTGACCGCCTGCGGCAACGACGCCAGGGGCCCCGGCACCGAAGACGGCCGGGGCGGCGCCGAGAAGACCGAGCTGACAGTCCTGGCCGCCTCTTCGCTCACCGATGTCTTCAAGGCCGCGGCGAAGACCTACGAGAAGGAACACCCGGGGACGAGGCTGAAGTTCTCCTTCGCCGGCTCCCAGGAGCTCGCCGCCCAGGTCGAGCAGGGCGCGCCCGCCGACGCGCTGGTCACCGCCGACACCAAGACCATGGACGGGCTGGCGGCCGACGCCGGCGCCCCCACCGTCGTCGCGAAGAACCGGCTGGTCATCGCCACCCGCAAGGGCAACCCGGAGAAGGTGGGGAACCTCGATGACCTCGCCGACCCGGAACTGAAGGTCGTACTCGCGGCACCCGAGGTGCCCGTCGGCCGCTACAGCCGGCAGGTTCTGGACGAGCAGCGGACCGACGTCGAGCCGGTCTCCCGGGAACCCAGCGTCCGTGCCGTGCTGAGCAAGGTCGAACTCGGGGAGGCGGACGCAGGAATCGTCTACAGGACGGACGCCGCCACCGTTCCCGGCAAGGTCGACGCGGTCGAGATCCCCGACGACGAGAACGCCGTCGCCTCCTACCCCGCCGCCACCCTGAAGTCGTCGGAGAACCCGAAGGCCGCCGCCGCCTTCGTGAAGTGGCTGAAGACGCCGAAGGCGCAGAAGCTGCTGCGCGACGCCGGCTTCCAGCAACCCTGACCCGCTCCCCGCTCCCCGCTCCCTCAACTGCGAACCCTGGAACCGCCGATGAGCCGCATCCGCACCGCCGGCAGCAGCACCCCCGCCGCTCTCGCGGTGCCCGCACTCGTCGCGGTCGCCTTCCTGCTGCTGCCGCTGGCCGGCATCCTGGCGCGTACCGAGTGGAGCGAACTCGGCGCCCACCTGACGAGCCCCGAAGTCACCGAGGCGCTGAGCCTGTCCCTGCTGGTGTCCTTCTGCGCGCTGGGGCTCTCCCTGGTCCTGGGCGTACCGCTGGCCTGGCTGCTGGCCCGCGTCCGCTTCCCGGGCAGGACGCTGGTGCGCTCGCTGGTGCTGCTGCCGATGGTGCTGCCGCCGACCGTCGGCGGTGTGGCGCTGCTGCTGGGGTTCGGACGTCGCGGCCTCCTCGGGCCGTGGCTGGAGGGCGAGTTGGGCATCGTCCTGCCGTTCCACACCTCGGGCGCCGTCGTCGCCGCGACCTTCGTCGCCATGCCGTTCCTGGTCATCAGCCTCGAAGGCACCCTCGCGGGGCTCCGTCCGGGCTACGAGGAGACCGCGGCCTCGCTCGGCGCCTCGCCGGTGCGGGTGTTCTTCACCGTGACGCTTCCCCTCGTCGCCCCGGGGCTCGCCGCCGGCGCCGCCCTCACCTGGGCCAGGGCGCTCGGCGAGTTCGGCGCCACGATCACCTTCGCGGGGAACCTGCCCGGGACGACGCAGACGCTTCCGCTCCAGGTCTATCTCCTGTTGCAGGACCGGCCGGAGGCCGCAACGTCCGTGTCGCTGCTGCTGCTCGCGGTCGCCATGGCGGTCCTCGTCGCCCTGCGCGGACGCTGGGCCGGCACCGCAGGAACCCGCACCGCAGGAACCCGCACCGCAGGAACCGGCACCGCTCGCCGGGACGGAGAGCCACGGGAGGAGGACGAGACGCCGGAAGGGAGCGGCGGCACACCGCACGACGCCGCGCGGCCCTCCGCTCGGGGGCAGCAGTGGGCACTGCGCGCGGAGGTCACCGGCTTCAACGACGTCACCCTCGACGCGCCTGGCGGCACCACCGTCGCCGTCGTCGGACCCAACGGGGCGGGCAAGACGACCCTTCTGCGCAGCCTCCTCGGACTCACCCCGCGCGCCCACGCCCGGCTCCGCCTCGGCGGGACCGACGTCACCGCGCTGCCCCCGCACCGCCGCGGCGTGGCCTGGGTTCCCCAGGACGGCGCCCTCTTCCCGCACCTCACCGCGGTCGCCAACACCGCCTACGGACTGCGGACTGCGGGCGTGGGCCGGTCAGAGGCCCGCCGCACGGCGCAGGACTGGCTCGACCGGCTCGGCGTGGGACACCTCGCCCGGCGCAAGCCGGCCCAGCTCTCCGGGGGGCAGAGCCAACGCGTCGCGCTGGCACGGGCGTTGGCCGCCCGCCCGCGGCTGCTCCTCCTCGACGAGCCCCTCGCCGCGCTCGACCAGACCACGCGCGCCCGGGTGCGCCACACGCTGCGCACACATCTCGAAAGCTTCGGCGGAGTCTGCCTGATCGTCACCCACGACCCCGTCGAAGCCGTCTCCCTCGGCGACCGCGTGCTCGTCCTCGACGACGGGCGGACCCTTCAGTACGACACGCCCGCCGAGGTCTCGCGGCACCCGCGCTCCCCATGGGTGGCCCGGATGCTCGGCCGCAACGCCTGGCCCTGCACGGCGACTTCGCACGGGACGCTGTCCCTGCCCGGCGGAGGCACCCTCGTCGCCGCCGACCCCATGGCCGAGGGCACGCACGCGCTGGCGGTCATCGCTCCCGAGGCCGTCTCGCTGCACCGCGAACGGCCCACCGGCAGCCCCCGCAACAACTGGCCGGGAACCGTCCGGGAGATCACCGCACTCGGAAGCCGCCTCCGGGTCGTCATCGCCTCCGGCCAGGTCCCCGACCTCGTCGCCGAGATCACCCCGCAGGCGGCGACCGATCTGGGGCTCGGCGACGGCACGGCCGTGTGGGCCAGCGTCAAGGCCACCGAGGTCACCCTGGTCACACGGTGACGACACCGCGGCCCACGGGCCGCGTGATCACCTCAGCGCCTGCTTCGCCCGCTCGCGGTTCTTTCCGAGCTCGTCCGCGTAACCCTGGGCGTCGGAACCCTGGGGCGTCGGAACCCTGGGCGTCGGAACCCTCCCAGTACGGGCCCGTCGTTGCAGCAGGCGGTGCAGAGCAGCAGGCGGCGCAGGGCGGATCTGAGTATTCCGACGGATGTCGGCGGCGCCGGCCCGGCGTCAGGCTGCCCGGCATGGAGTACAACCAGCCACCCGCACACTGCCCTGACTGCCGTGGACCGCTCGGGCAGGCGGCGGAGCACAGAGAGGGGGAAGGGGGCGGGCCGGCCCGTTGCCCGTACTGCGCGCTTCCGTTGACCGGCGAGGAGCACGGCGAAGTCCGCCGGATCGACGCGGAGCTGGCCGGTCTGGAACAGCGGCGCGCCGAGCTCCACGGGCGGCGTCAGACCCTGCTGGCCGGGCTGCGGGCCTCGGCGCAGGCTGCTGCACCGGGTGGTACGCAGGGCGCGGCGGCCCCGCCCTGGGCTCCGGGCGGTGCCTACGGGCCGGTCCCGGGGCACGGGCCAGTGCCCCGGCAGTGGCCTGCGGAGCGCGCGGAGACCTCGTCGTACACGGCCCGCAACGTCCTGCTCGTACTCGGCGGTGTGCTGCTCACCGTCGCCGCGTTCGCCTTCACCCTGCTGAACTGGGGCAGCATGGGCGTCGGCGGCCGCGCGGCGGTACTGGGCGGACTGACCCTCGGCACCCTCGCGGTTCCGCCGGTGCTGTTGCGCCGGAAACTGACGGCCACCGCCGAGTCCGTCGCCGGTTTCGGGCTGGCTCTGCTGGCGCTGGACGCGTACGCCCTGCACGAGGTCGGCTTTCCTCACGCGGACGGCCTCGCCTATTCCGCGACCAGCGCGGCGCTGATCGCCGCGCTGTGGGCCGGTTACGGGCTGACGCTTCCGGCACCGGGGCTGCGGCTGCCGCTGCCCTTCGCCGTCGTCGTCGCCCAACTGCCGCTGCCTCTCTGGTCGCTGGCCCTGGACGGAAACGCGGACCGGACGGCCTACGCGCTCGCCGTGGCTCTGCTCCTCACCTTCGCTGCCGACGTCACGCTGGCGGTGTCACGGCAGCGGGACGGCACTGCCTCCCGGGCCACCGCCCGGCCGGTACGGCTGACGGCCGCCGTGGCAGCGGTGCCGGCAGGAGCGCTCATGCTGGGCCTGGCACTGTCACAGCAGTCCGGCACCGTTGCCTCGGCGACCCGTTGGAGTGCCGTGCAGGCGGCGGCAGCGGCGGTGCTGCTGTATGCCGGGCAGCGGCACCGGGCCCGCCGGATGGCGGTTCCGGTGGGCGCCGCGGCCGGACTGATGCTGATCACGGCACTGAAGGGCGTCGTATGGGCCGTGGCGGGATCCGGCGGCACAGCGGACCGGGACTGGCAGGTGCTGGTGTATCTGCTGTGCGCGACGGGCCTGTTGGGCGCTGTGCTCCTCCTGCGCGGGGTGCGGGAACGGCTCGCAGGGCAGTCCGCCGGACTCGTCGTGGCGGCCGTTGTGGTGCAGAGCGGTGCACTGGTGTCGACGCTGGTACCGGTGGCGCAGGCGGTGTTCGGGCCGTGGTTCTTCGCTGCACGGGCATGGGAGGGCCCGCCGCAAGGCCCGGTCCGGCAGGCCGTCGACGCTCAGCACGCATGGACCGGCTCCGCCGCCACGCTGCTCATCGTCCTGCTGCCGGCGCTGTCCGTCCCGCTGCTCACCGGCGGCCTCGGCCCGAAGACCGTACGGAAGGGGCAACAGCCCTCCGGCGACGACGCGTTGAGACGCCTGGCGGCTGCCCGCTCGTCCCTGCCCGCGCTTCCCGCCCTGCCGGTGCTGTGCGCCACGGCCGTTGCGACGGCTCCGCCGGCACTCGGTCTGCCGTACGGGCCGACCGTGGCGGTCGTCGCGGCTGCGGCGATCGCCCTGCTCGCCGCCGCGGCCGCCGTGGCGGACACCGCGACCGGCGTCACCGCGCTGGCCTCGGGCCTCACCCTGGCCGCGACTGCGATCGGCTGGTCCCTCGCTCAACAAACCGCCACCCTTTCGGTGTTGGGCCTGCTGTGCGTGGCGTCCGCTGCGAGCGCGGCCTGGTCACCGAAGGCCGGTCGGGGACGCCGGGCCGCCCTGTCGGCGTCGGCGGTGGCGTACGCGGCCGGGCTGGCCGGAGCGATCGCCGCGGCGCTGGACCGTCCGGCGCACCAGGCGTCGTTCGCGGTGCTCGCGGTCGCAGTCGGCACACTGCCGACGGCGGCCCGGCTCCGCGGCGGAGCGGCCGCGAAGGCGCCCGCCCCGCGGAAGGCGATGTCACTCGCCGTCGAATGCGCCGGTTACGCGACGGCGTTGGCGGCGCTCGCGCTCTGCGCCCCGTACCCCGGCACGCTCTGGCTCGCTCTCGCCGTGTGCGCCGTCGGCGCCGCGGGTGTCGCGCTCCGCGCCGACCGGCGTCCGGGAGCGGGCCACGCCTCGGCGGTACTGCTCGTACTCGCCACGTGGGTACGGCTGTCGGCGTCCGACATCTCCACGCCCGAGGCGTACACGCTGCCGGTCTCCGCCGCACTGCTGCTCGTCGGGTGGCTGCGCAGGCGCCGGCCGAGCGGCGGTACGGCGGCGGAGCGGCCCCGGGTGTCGTCCTGGTGGGCGTACGGCGGCGGACTCGCCTTCACCTTCGTGCCGAGCCTGGTGATGGTGTGGAGCGACCCGCACTGGCTGCGACCGCTGCTGCTGGGTGCCGGTGCGCTGGCCACCACCCTCGCGGGCGCCCGGTGGCGGGTCCAGGCGCCGCTGCTCCTCGGCGGTGTCACCCTCGCCTCGGTCGGCGCCCACGAACTCGCCCCGTACGTCGCCCAGGTCGCCGGGCTGCTGCCGCGCTGGCTGATACCCGCCCTCGCGGGCCTGCTGCTGGTCGCGACGGGCGCCACGTACGAGCGACGACTGGAGGAGGCCCGCCGGTTGAAACGCGCCTGGCTGCGGCTCGGTTGAGGGCGGCTCCCCGCTGCTCCCTGGACTCCCTGCTGCTCCCTGCTGCTCACTCCGGTGCGGACGGCGTGAACGTTGCGAGCACGACCGCCTCATCCGGACTGCGCGCCCGCTGACCAGGCCCCGGCCCCTGGGATCCGTCCGCAGGCTCGTGCCGCTGCATCGCGGCCCCGGACCGGAACCGTGCGCAGGGCCGCCGGAACCCGTACCGGGGTGGGTCGGCAGCGCGGGGGCGGCTCCCGAGGGCCTTGGCAGCACATACGGTCGTACGTATTATTTCTTTATGCATGTAACTCAGCGCACAGAAGAGTCCGACCCGTTCTGCCTGCAGGCCCTGGATGCGGCTGCGCTCCTGTACGACGTACCCTGGCGCAGGCTGGGCGTGATCGGCGACAGCCTCTCGGCCGGCACGGGCGACGCCAGCCCCGGCTACGCCGACTCGGGCTGGCCCGACAGACTCGCCAGGATCCTGCGCCAGGTGCAGCCGGACCTGGCGTACCTGAACACGGCCGAAATCGGCGCCACCACGGAACAGACGCTCAACCAGCAGGTGGACCGGATGCTGGAGTTCGGCCCGGACCTGCTGCATCTGCCGTGCGGCGCGAACGATCTCGTACGGCGCCGGCCGGACTTCGCCGGGATCGAGCGGAATCTGCGCCGCCTGTACGAGCTGGCGTCCAGGACCGGAGCACAACTGACCACCTTCACCCTTGGCCGCGCCTACGTCGTGCCGGCGTTTCCGGACTGGACACAGCGGGTCTCGAGAGTCAACGACATCACCCGCACACTGGCCGCCGAGTATCAGGCCATCGTCGTCGACATGTGGGACCACCCCGTCAACGACCGGGACGACTTGCTGAGCGAGGACCGCATCCACTTCTCCACCTCCGGGCAGGCGGTCATGGCAACCGAGGTGGTCAAGGGCCTGGCTCAAAAGCTCACCCGCCGGGAAGGCGCCTGAAGCCGGGGCCCCGCGCCGTCATCGGCGAGGACACGCCGCCGCCCTCACGGCAGCAGCGGGCACGCTCAAGCGGAATCCGTTCCGTCAGGCCTCGGACGTCAACGGCAGGCATGGGCACATCAACGGGCGATCAAGGTACGATCGTTCGTATGGGTAGTACCACGGAACCGGCAGCGGCTCGGGCCGCCGATGACTCCGAGTCGCCCATGCTTCCGCTGCCGGACAGGACGAAGCCGGGCGTCACCGACAAACGCCTGCTGCGCGGTGCCCGCACTCGCGGAACCGTGTTGAAGCGAGCCATCGACATCGCCTCGCTGGAGGGCCTCGACAACGTCACTTTCGGTCGGCTCGCAACGGACACCGGCCTCAGCAAGGCAGGCATCCAGACGCTCTTCAAGAGCAAGGAAGCCCTCCAGCTCGCGGCCGTCGAACTGGCCCGCGAGATGTTCATCGACGCGGTGATCCGCCCCGCGGCATCCGCCCCCGAGGGCCTGGCGCGACTGCGCGCGCTACTCGACCACTGGGCGGACTACGCCACCACACCGCTGTTCGCCGGCGGCTGCTTCCGGGTGGCCAACCTGGCCGACTTCGACAGCCGGACCGGTCCGGTGCGCGACGCCCTCCTCCGTGACCAGCGTGAGTGGCGCCGGACCCTGGAGGCCGAGATCCGCAACGCCGTAGCCGCGGGCGAGATCGCAGAAGTCGACGTCGACCTGACCGTCTTCCAGCTCGATGCTCTGCTGTGTGCCGCCAACATCGGCGTACAGGCCGGGGAATCCGACGCGGTGAGCAAGGTCCGCCGCATCATCGACGGGCTCCTCGCGCCACCGCGCTGAACCCACTCCGGTATCGCCGTCCGGCCCCAAAACATACGATCGGCCGGAAATTGTAGTTCCGGGGAGAGCATGCCCTGGGTCACGCCCTCGACAATCGAGAGGTGACCCCATAAAGCTGACGCGGCTCCAACCGTGAACCTTCAGCCCCTGAAGGGCTGTTGAGCCGCGGCTTCGACGTACGCGGCGACTGACCGCCGATAGCGCGGCAGATGCCGGGATAGCGCCCTCAGCGCGACCACCGCGGCATCCCGCTCCCGGCCGACATCGATGAGCGCAAGGGAGAGAAACGCTTCCACGGCGTCATCGAGACAGTCGGAGCCGTTCTCCCTTTCCTCAGCCAGCAGTTCGACGCTGGCCTCCGGATCACCGAGGGCGCGCAGAGTGCTGGCCAACTGGATGACGGCCTGGCGACGACGCTCACCCTCCAGTCCCCCCGCAAGGGCCTTCCGGTACAGCGGGACGGCATGCTCGCCCAGGTCCGTGGCGTCACAGGCGGAGGCCCGCTCGAAGCAGGCAGCCGGATGCCCCTCAGGGAGCTCGTCGGACAACTCCTGCATCTTCGACCGGAATTCGGCCGGCTCGAACTCGTCGAACCTGTCCCAAAGCGCAGCGCATCGCTGCTCCCATTCCCCAGTGGTATTCGTGATCATTGCAGCAGTCTTGCAGAATCCGGCATCCCGCCGGGCCCGATGAGCGCGACACTGAGGCTCCCTCCGGGCCGGGCCACTGCCCACCGGGATCGATCCCCGGCCGTCTGCGGGTGGTTGTGAACGCTGCCGGGGAAAGCGAGCTTCCCTGCCCCCTCATGCCCGCAACAAGATGCCGACAACAGCCAAGGAGCGGAAGGTACTTCGAGTTGTCGGGAAAAGGGACCGGCCGAGGGCAGCACCGGTTCGGACGGCCGGAGAGCGGGAGAACCGGAGGGATGTGTCCGTGTTCTGCGGATCACGTCGAGGGTCGGCAGCACAGCGAACCAACGGCGACAGAAATGTGCACCCGAAATCAAAAAGGCCCCTCCCGTCTCCGGAAGGGGCCTTCGACCTGCGAGCCGCCTGGGGGAGTCGAACCCCCGACCTACGCATTACGAGTGCGTCGCTCTGGCCAACTGAGCTAAGGCGGCAGATGCCCGCGCCTGTCCTGCCGGCGCAGCGCGGACAAGTCTACACAGTCTGCGGCGGTGCTCCGTACGGGGTAAACGGCCGGGCCCGCGGCCTCCGAACCGGCCCCGGAGGAGCGGAGCCCCGGCGCCGGGAGGGGCCACGCGCCCCGGAGGAGTCCCCGCGGCGGGAGGGGTCCCGCGCCGGCACGGTGAGTTCCGGCTTGCAGGTCGGGGTCTACTTACACGTCTTGTCCTCCTTCGGCGCCTCGCCCTTGAGCAGGTACCGGTCGACCGTGTCGTTGATGCACGCCCCGCCGCGCAGGTATGCGGTGTGGCCGTCGCCCTCGTACGTCAGCAGCCGGGCGGAGTCGAGCTGCCCGGCGAGGGCCTGGGCCCAGGCGTAGGGGGTGGCCGGGTCGCGGGTGGTGCCGATGACCAGGATCGGGTCGGCGCCCCTGGCGTCGATGTTGTGGGGCCGGCCGGTCGGTTTCTCGGACCAGTAGCCGCAGTTGAGGGCCGCCCATGCGAAGCCGCGGCCGAAGACGGGCGAGGTCTTCTCGAAGGAGGGCAGCGCCTTCTTCACCTCGGCAGGGGAGGAGAAGGCGGGCGGGAGGTCGAGGCAGTTCACGGCCGCGTTGGCGAACATGATGTTGCCGTAGCGGCCATCGGGGCCGCGCTCGTAGTAGTCGTCGGCGAGGGCGAGCAGGTCGGCGCCGTCGCCGTCCTCCATCGCCGTCGTCAGGGCGGCGCGCAGCTGCGGCCAGGCGCTCTCGTCGTACATGGCGCGGATGACGCCCGTGGTGGCCAGGGACTCGGTGAGCTTGCGCTTCTCGCCGGTGGGCAGCGGCTTGGAGTCGGTCTTCTTGAAGAAGGCGCTGAGCCGGCGGCCCGCGTCCTCGGTGCTCTTCGTGCCGAGCGGGCAGTCGGACCTGCCGACGCAGTCCTTCGCGAACTCGTTGAAGGCCGTCTCGAAACCGCCCGTCTGGTCACGGTTGAGCCTGAGCATCGTCAAGGACGGGTCCATGGCGCCGTCGAGGACGAGCCGGCCGGACCGCTGCGGGTAGAGCCCGGCGTAGTAGGCGCCCAGGTAGGTGCCGTACGAGGCACCCACGTAGTTGAGCTTCTTGTCGCCCAGCAGGGCGCGCAGCACGTCCATGTCGCGCGCGGCGTCCACAGTGGAGAGGTGGCCGAGAAGTTCGCCCGAGCGCTTCTCGCAGCCGGCGGCGAACTTCTTGTACTCGCTGATGAGTTCGGCGGTCTCGGACTGGTCGTCAGGTGTCTGGTCGGTCTGCGTGAACGCGTCCATCTGCTTGTCGGTCAGGCACCGCACCGGTTCGCTGCGGGCGACGCCGCGCGGGTCGAGGCCGACGAGGTCGTAGCTCCGGCGCACCTGCGGCGGGTACCCGACGGCGGCGGCCTGCTGCACGTAGTCGACGGCGGAGCCGCCGGGGCCGCCCGGGTTGACGAGCAGGGAGCCGATCGGCTTCCCCTTGCCGGAGGCTTTCTTACGGGCGACGGCGAGTTCCACGTCCTCGTCGGGGTCCGGGTTCCGGTAGTCCAGCGGAGCCTTCATCCTGGCGCACTGGAAGGCGTCGTCTCCGCAGTCGCGCCAGGAGAGCTTCTGTTCGTAGTAGCGCTTCAGGTTGCCGGGGACCGCTGCGGGCAGCGGCTTGAGGGAGGGGGCGTCGGTGCGTCCGGCAGCGCGGTCGCTGCTGGCTGAGGAGGGGGCGCCCTCTGGTTCACCCGATCCGCCGGACCCGGACGAGCAGCCGGACATCGTCAGCAGTACGGAGGTCGCGAGCAGGGCGAGAGCGGTGCTGGGCAGACGCCTGGTGTGCATGGACCATCCCCTGGGTTGGGTTCGCGTCGGCCCGGTCGGCCGGCGGGCGCGGCGGTTGAGGTGGCGGTTCAGGTGGCGGTTCAGATGGCGATTGAGGTGGAGCGTATCCACACCGAATACCACAGACGTTCCCTCGCCAAGTGCCGCTCCTCATACGGGTGAGGGCGCACGGCAGTCGGCCCACGGCCGGGACCGTCGGGCCGGACGGGCCGGAGACCCGTACGGACGCCGGAGACGGTACGGACGCCGGACGCCGGAGACCCGTACGGACGCCGGAGACGGTACGGACGCCGGACGCCGGAGACGGTACGGACGCCGGACGCCGGAGACCGGTGCGGCCGTCAGCCCGCCCGGAGTGTCATCGCCATCGCCTCGACGGCCAGCAAGGGCGCGACGTTGCGGTCGAGCGCCTCACGGCAGTCCAGTACGGCCTCGATACGGCGCAGGGTCTGCTCGGGCCCCGAGGAGGCGGCGAGCTGCTGCACCGCTTCCGCCGCCTCCTCGTTGGCGAGTGCGACGCCCGAGCCCAACTGCCGTGCCAGTACGTCCCGGTAGAACCCCGTCAGGTCGCTCAGCGCAAGGTCCAGGGAATCGCGCTGGGTGCGGGTGGCGCGCCGCTTCTGCTTGTCCTGGAGTTCCTTCATCGCCCCGGCGGTACCGCGCGGGAGGCGGCTGCCTTCGGAGGCGCCGAGCGCGGTCCGGAGTTCCTCGGTCTCCCGTTCGTCGTGTTCCTCCGCGACTTCCTTGGCGTCCTCGGCCGCGGCGTCGATCAGTTCCTGCGCGGCGCGCAGCGCGCCACCGACGTCCGAGACCCGCTGCGGCATGGTCAGGACCGCCGCTCTGCGCCTGCGCGCACGCTCGTCGGTGGCCAGGCGCCGGGCCCGGCCGATGTGCCCCTGCGTGACGCGGGCCGCGTACGCCGCCATGTCCGGTTCGATGCCGTCGCGCCGCATCAGCAGGTCCGCGACGGCGTCCACCGGCGGCGTTCGCAGGGCGAGATGGCGGCAGCGGGAGCGGATCGTGGGCAGCACGTCCTCGGTGGAGGGCGCGCAGAGCAGCCAGACGGTGCGCGGCGCGGGTTCCTCCACGGCCTTCAGGAGCACGTTGCCCGCGCCCTCGGTGAGCCGGTCGGCGTCCTCCATGACGATCACCTGCCAGCGGCCGCCGGCGGGTGACATCTGCGCCCTGCGCACCTGTTCACGGGTCTCCTTGACGCCGATCGTCAGCAGGTCCGTCCGGATCACCTCGACGTCGGCGTGTGTGCCGACCATCGCCGTGTGGCAGCCGTCGCAGAACCCGCAGCCGGGTGCGCCGCCCAGCGCGCGGTCCGGGCTGACGCACTGGAGCGCCGCGGCGAAGGCGCGCGCCGCGGTGGAGCGCCCGGAGCCGGGCGGCCCGGTGAAGAGCCACGCGTGGGTCATGGCGGAGCCGGACAGGGCCGCGGTCCCCTTGCCCTCGGCCTCGGCGGTGACGTAGGCGTCGGCGTCCCGGGCTGCGGCGCTCAGCTGGTCCGTCACCTTCTCCTGGCCGACGACGTCGTCCCACACCGCCATCGCTGCCCGTCCCCTTCCTCACCGCTCTCACGGCCCGCCGGTACCGGCTCCCGTCGCGCGAGGCACGCACACACCGCTTGCCGGTCACGCGTCACGCGTCACGCGTCCCACGTCCCACGTCCCACGTCCGACGACCATTGTGGGCCACGGCACCGACAGCCGGCACAGGCGCTTCGGGTACGCACTTGCCCCCGGGCCCCGTCAGACCTGCGGGCGGGGCCGGCCCGCTTGCCGCTGCCCCGCCGCGCCCCGCCCGGCGGCTCACTTGCCGCGGCGCCGCCTGCTGTCCGGGTCGTCCTCGTCCTCACCCGAACCCAGCAACTCGTCCGCGAGGGACGGCACGTCGTCGAGCGGCGTCTCCTCCGCCCAGTCCGGCCGGGGACGCGAGGCGCGGCCCGTCTCCGGGTCGACCTGCGGGATCTCGCGCGTGCGCTCCCGCTGCTGCTCCTCCGGACGCACCCGCGGGAGCATCGCCGTCTCATCGTCGTGCTGCGCCTGCCCCGGGCCCCCCGACTGCCGCGCCTGCGGCATGACGTGGGTGCGCTCGGCGTCGGAATCGCCGTGCTCCTCGTCGGGCTGGGGCAGCGTGGCGGTGTCGCCGTCGGAACCGTCCGGGTTGGTGCCCCGCTCCCGGTTGCGCGCCTGCTCGGCCCGCTGAAGCGCCTCCTCGGCCAGACGCTGCTTCTCCTGGCGGCGCTCCTCGGCCTGTGCGCGCAGCCGTGCCTCCTCCTCGGCGAGACGGCGCTGTCGCGCGATCTCCTCCTCGCGGGTGCGCTCCTCGGCGTCGCGGCGCTGACGCTCCTCCTCGGCGATGCGACGCGCCTCCTCGGCCCTTCGCCGGGCCTCCTCCGCGCGACGGGCCTCCTCCTGCTGCTTCTGCAGCTCCGCGGCGCGCTTCTTGCGCTCTTCCTCCTCGGCCCGCAGCCGGGCCATCTGCTCCTGCCGCTCGCGCTCCCGGCGCTCCTCCTCCGCCTTGCGCGCGGCTTCCTCCTCGGCCTTGCGGCGTGCCTCTTCCTCCGCGGCCTTGCGGGCGTCCTCGCGTGCCTGGATCTCGGCGTCGGAGAGCGGCAGCACTTGGTCGAGGCGGTGGCGTACGGCCGTCGTGACCGCCTCCGGTTCCTGAGCGGCGTCGACGACGAGGTACCGGGCCGGGTCGGCGGCGGCCAGCGTCAGGAATCCGGCACGGACCTTGTCGTGGAACTCGGCCGGCTCCGACTCCAGCCGGTCCGGTGCCTCGGTGAAGCGTTCGCGAGCGGTCTGGGGCTGGATGTCGAGCAGCACCGTCAGATGCGGCACGAGCCCGGCCGTCGCCCAGCGCGAGATGCGGGCGATCTCCGTGGGCGACAGGTCGCGGCCTGCGCCCTGGTACGCGACGGAGGAGTCGATGTAGCGGTCGGAGATGACGATGGCACCGCGTTCGAGTGCGGGACGGATGACCGTGTCGACGTGCTCGGCGCGGTCTGCCGCGTACAGCAGGGCCTCCGCCCGGTGCGAGAGTCCGGCCGAGGAGACGTCGAGCAGTATCGAACGCAGCCTCTTGCCGACGGGCGTCGCCCCCGGCTCCTTGGTGACGACGACCTCGTGGCCCTTCGCCCTGATCCACTCGGCGAGCGTCTCGACCTGCGTGGTCTTCCCGGAACCGTCGCCGCCCTCCAGGGCGATGAAGAAACCGCTGCCGGCCGGTGCCTCCTTGGGGTGGCCGCCGCCGAGGGCGTCGAGCAGGTCCCGGCGCAGCGTGATGCCCTGGCGGTCGTCCGTACGTCCGAGTACGAGTGCGGCCACGGGCAGCAGCAGCGCACCGACCAGCATGAGCGTGAAGGCGGCTCCGCCGTGGTCGAAGACGAAGTCGCCGGTGACCACGCGGTGCGGGCCGATGAACCCCGCCGCGACGGGAGCGGCCAGGGCCCCGATCCCGATGGCGATGCGGACGACGGCCTGGAGATGTTCCGTCATACGGGCGCGGTGCGCGTACTCGGTCTCCTGGTCCAGCAGGACGTGGCCCGCCTGCGCGGCCACGCCCGACGACAGGCCCGCGACGGCCATCAGCACGAGGCCGGTCGTCGCGTCCGTCACCAGACCCGCGACGAGCAGCGCTAGCCCGGCGAGACCTATGGCGAGGGCCAGCAGCCTCCGGCGGGAGAGCTGGGGAAGCATGCGGGGTGCCAGGCGGATGCCCGCGGCCGTGCCCCCGGCGAGCGCGAAGACCTGCAGACCGAAGCTGATGGGGCCGCCGCCGAGGTCGATGGCGTGGAGCGCGGCGAGCGACACGGCGGACGCGACGGCCCAGGCCGTGGCGGAGCCCGCGAGCACCAGCAGCGGGACGGCGCCGGTGCGGCCCTTGCCGTCGCCGGGGCCCGAACCGCCGCGGGGGCGGCGCAGGCCCTCGAGCGGGGAGCGGGGGCGCGGGTTCCCGCCGTCGGGGAGCTCCAGGAAGTACACGACGGAGAGCGCGGCGGCGAAGAGCCCGGCAGCGGCGTAGGAGCCGAGGGCGGCCTGGTGGGTGTGGAACCAGCCGAAGAGCGAGCTGAGTCCGTTGCTGATCAGCGTGATGACGACGAGGCCGATGGCCGCGACGGGAAGGGCCATGAAGGTGCTGCGCAGCCACAGCCTCCGCAGCGCGTCCTGCCTGTCGGGGAGCGGCCGCACGGCGGCGCCCTCGGGCGGCGGCGCGGGGAGCAGCGCCGGGGCGGCGCTGTCCTTGGCGACCGTCCAGAAGCGCTCGGCGACGCCGAGCACGAACACGGTGATCAGGACGAGCGCGAACGCCTTCCCCGGCATCCAGTCGATCCACATGGGCGCGACGATGAGCGCCAGTGCGCGCAGCGCGTCGGCGGTGAACATGGTCCAGCGCCGGTCCAGCACCCCCTTGCCGGGGGCCAGCAGCGCCGAGAGCGGCCCGAGCAGCACGGCTCCGAAGAGCAGCGTGGCCAGCAGCCGGGCCCCGAAGACGGCCGTGATGACGAGGGCCAGGCCCCGGTAGCCGCCGCCGAAGACGGCCTCGGCGCCCTCCGCCCGTACTGCCGCCGCCTGCAGGGCGAGCAGCAGCAGCACCAGCAGGGCGAGCGCGTCGCCGATGCCGCTGGTGAGGTGGGCGCTCCACAGGCGCCGGAGAGGACCGAACCGCAGCAGCGCGCCCACGGCGCGCTCGCGGGACTCCGCGGCGAGTGCGTCGTCGGGGGCGTCTGGGGTGGGGGGTACGCCCATTGGCTGATCTGCTCGCGTCATGGCGGTCAGGGTATAGGGAGCCGTCGGAGCCGTGTGTCCCAGCCCGAACAAACGGGCGGGACCAGGGCTTTGCCCGGCCCTACTCTCCGGACGGGCCGGACCCGCCGGAGTCCGCGGCCCGCTTCGTGGCGGCCGTCTTCGTTGCCGTCTTCTTCGCCGCGGTCTTCTTCGCCGCGGTCTTCTTCGCGGTCGTCCTGGCGGAGGTGCTCTTGGCCGTCGTCGTCTTCTCCGCGGACTTCTTGGCCGTGGCCTTCTTCTTCGTCGCCTTCTTCGTCGCCTTCTTCGCAGGGCCCTTCGCGCGCTTGTCCGCGAGGAGTTCGAACCCCCGCTCCGCCGTGATGGTCTCCGGGTCGTCGTCCCGTCGCAGCGTCGCGTTCGTCTCCCCGTCCGTCACGTACGGGCCGAAACGGCCGTCCTTGACGACGACGGGACGCTCGCTGTTCGGGTCCGTGCCCAGTTCCTTGAGGGGCGGCTTGGCGGCGGCACGGCCGCGCTGCTTGGGCTGGGCGTAGATCGCCCGCGCCTCGTCGAGGGTGATCGTGAAGATCTGCTCCTCGGTCTCCAGCGAGCGCGAGTCGGTGCCGCGCTTCATGTACGGGCCGTATCTGCCGTTCTGCGCGGTGATGTCCTCGCCCGTCTCCGGGTCGGTGCCGACCACACGGGGCAGCGACAGCAGCTTGAGCGCGTCGTCCAGCGTGATCGTGTCCAGCGACATCGACTTGAACAGCGAGGCGGTACGCGGCTTGACGGCGTTCTTGCCGGTCTTCGGCGTGCCCTCGGGCAGCACCTCCGTCACGTACGGGCCGTACCGCCCGTCCCTCGCCACGAGCGGACGGCCCGTCTCCGGGTCGGTGCCCAGCTCGAAGTCGCCGCTGGGCTTGGCCAGCAGCTCCTTGGCCAGCTCGACGGTCAGCTCGTCCGGCGGCAGGTCGTCGGGGACGTCGGCGCGCTGGCCCGGCTCGTCCGGTGAGGGCGGCGGGCCCTCGACGTACGGGCCGTAGCGCCCGACGCGCAGCGTGATGCCCTCACCGACGGGGAACGAAGAGACGCCCTTGGCGTCGATCGCGCCCAGGTCGGAGACGAGCTCCTTCAGTCCGCCCAGGTGGTCGCCGTCGCCGTTGCCCGAGTCTGCGGCGGCGCCCGGGGAAGCGTCCGGGCCGGCCTCCTCGCCGAAGTAGAAGCGGCGCAGCCACGGGACGGAGGCGGCGCTGCCCGCGGCGATGCGGTCCAGGTCGTCCTCCATCTTGGCCGTGAAGTCGTAGTCGACGAGACGGCCGAAGTGCTTCTCCAGCAGCCCCACCACGGCGAAGCTCAGGAAGGAGGGCACCAGGGCCGTCCCCTTCTTGAAGACGTACCGCCGGTCGAGGATGGTGCTGATGATCGAGGCGTACGTGGAGGGCCGGCCGATCTCCCGCTCCTCCAGCTCCTTCACGAGCGTGGCCTCGGTGTAGCGCGCCGGCGGCTTCGTCGCGTGGCCGTCGACGGACAGCTCCTCCGCGGTGAGCGGGTCGCCCTCGGTGACGTGCGGCAGCCGGCGTTCGCGGTCGTCCAGCTCGGCGTTGGGGTCGTCGGAGCCCTCGACGTACGCCTTGAGGAAGCCGTGGAAGGTGATGATCTTGCCGGTCGCGGTGAACTCGGCGTCCCGCCCGTCACTGGCCCGGCCGCCGACCCGCACGGTCACCGACTGGCCCGTGGCGTCCTTCATCTGCGAAGCGACGGTGCGCTTCCAGATCAGCTCGTAGAGCCTGAACTGCTCGCCCGTGAGGCCCGTTTCGGCCGGGGTGCGGAAGCGGTCGCCGGAGGGGCGGATCGCCTCGTGCGCCTCCTGCGCGTTCTTGACCTTGCCCGTGTAGACGCGCGGCTTCTCCGGCAGGTACTCGGAGCCGTAGAGCTGGGTCACCTGGGAGCGTGCCGCGCGCACCGCGGTCTCGGAGAGCGTCGTGGAATCGGTACGCATGTAGGTGATGAAGCCGTTCTCGTACAGCTTCTGCGCCACCTGCATCGTCAGCTTCGCGCCGAAGCCGAGCTTGCGGCTGGCCTCCTGCTGAAGCGTGGTCGTACGGAAGGGCGCGTACGGCGAACGCCGGTACGGCTTGGACTCGACCGACCGCACCGAGAAACGCGTCTCCGCGAGGGCGGAGGCGAGCGCACGGGCGTTCTCCTCGTCCAGGTGCAGCACCTGGTCCGGGTTCTTCAGTTCGCCGTCGGCGCCGAAGTCACGGCCCTGAGCCACCCGGCGTCCGTCGACGGAGTTGAGTCTCGCGCCGAACGTGCCCGGCTCCCCGGCACCGGGACGGGCCTCGCCCTGCCCCGTCGCGAAGGTGGCCGTCAGATCCCAGTACTCGGCGGAGCGGAACGCCATGCGCTCGCGCTCACGCTCGACGACCAGCCGGGTCGCCACCGACTGCACGCGGCCCGCCGACAGCCGCGGCATGACCTTCTTCCACAGGACGGGCGAGACTTCGTAGCCGTAGAGCCGGTCGAGGATGCGGCGCGTCTCCTGGGCGTCCACGAGCCGCTGGTTGAGATCGCGCGGGTTGCGGACCGCGTCCTGGATGGCGTCCTGGGTGATCTCGTGGAAGACCATCCGCCGCACCGGGACCTTGGGCTTGAGGACCTCGCGCAGATGCCATGCGATGGCCTCGCCCTCGCGGTCCTCATCGGTGGCGAGCAGGAGTTCGTCGGATTCGGCGAGAAGCTGCTTGAGCTTCTTGACCTGTTCCTTCTTGTCCGTGTTCACGACGTACAGCGGCTCGAAGTCGTGATTGACGTTCACACCGAGCCGCGCCCAGGACTCACCCTTGTACTTCGCGGGCACCTCCGCGGCGCCGTTGGGAAGGTCGCGGACATGCCCCACGCTGGCCTCGACCACGTAGCCAGGGCCGAGGTACCCCTTGATCGTTTTGGCCTTGGCGGGCGACTCGACGATCACGAGTCGGCGCCCGCCGTTTGCGGGCTCGCGGGTCGGGGACAACTTCTCGCTCTTCTCTCCGGTCGGCGTACGGCATCGCTGTCGCTGCGGAGTGTGACGGTACATCCCGGCTGTGTGTCAAACGGGAAAACTCCGCAACGCAACTCGAACGGTAACCCGACATCCGTGGGTCCCGCCGCCCGATACCGCCCGGTCCTCATGCCGAGGGGGCCGCCGGACCACCCGTGATGAGCGAAATCAGGCCGAAAGTACGATCACTGCCGACTGTGCGGTGTATGCCGTGCGGGGCCCGCTCAAGGCCGTCGCCGTCGTCCGTTCGGTCGCGGCCACGGGGCCGGCTCGCCCGCCGCCGTGGGGTCCCTCCCGTCCCGCCGCGGGGCCGGTCCTGACGGCTCAGCCGACCGTCCCGCCGCGGGGCAGCCGGTCCCGGTGGCTCAGCCTGCCCGGTCGCTCAGCCGGCCGGCGCGTCCGCCTCCGCCGGCAGCAGGAAGCCCTGCTCGACGAGCAGGCGGATCGCACTCGGCGTGCGGTCGCGGAGCATCACCGGGTCCTCCCCGACCAGCTGCGCGATGGCGTCCAGGATCCGCCAGGCCGGCAGCGACCCGTCGCACACCCCCGCGAAGCCCGCGCCGACGGTGTCCACCTTGGTGGCCCGCCGCATTCCGCGCTGCTGGCGCAGCACCACGTGTTCCGGGTCCTCGGCGCCGGGCATGCCGACCTGCTCCTGGACGACGCCGTCGGCCAGCCGAAAGTGGCAGTCCAGCAGTGCCGCGTCATCGGTCGCGCGCAGGAAGTCCTGACGCTCGAAATGCTGAACCACCTCGCCGCCCAGCGGCTGTTCGACGGGGTGCGGCCACTCCTCCACGACGACCGCGGGCTCCCGCGCGCCGCTCTTCCTCAGCGTGATCCAGCCGAACCCGACCGCCGTGGTGCCCCTGCGCTCGAACTCGTCCAGCCATTCGCCGTAGCGGGCCTCGTACTCGGCCGCTCCGGCGCGGTGGTCGCCGGCGTCCCGCAGCCACAGCTCCGCGTACTGCGTGACGTCCTGCACCTCTCGCTGCACGATCCACGCATCGCAGCCCGCGGGCACCCAGGAGCGCAGTCGCTCGCGCCAGTCCTGTCCCCGCGGATGCTCCCAGTTGGCGAGAAGCTGGCAGTAGCCGCCCTCCGCCATGTGGTCCGCCGCGTTCTCGACGAGGGTCCGGCACAGGTCGTCGCCCGACATGCCGCCGTCCCGGTAGGTCAGCCGGGCTCCCGGGGAGATCACGAACGGCGGGTTGGAGACGATGAGGTCGTACGGCTCGTCACCTGCGACCGGTTCGAACAGCGTCCCCTCACGCACGTCCACGCCGGATGCTCCGGAGAGCGCGAGGGTGAGCCCCGCGACGGCGACGGCACGCGGGTTGAGGTCGGTCGCGGTGACGCGTCCGGCGTGCTGCGCCGCGTGCAGGGCCTGGAGCCCGGAACCGGTCCCGATGTCGAGCGCCCTGCCCACCGGCCTGCGAACCGTGATGCCCGCCAGGGTCGTCGACGCACCACCGACTCCGAGGACGACGTCCCTGCCGTGCGTGCCCTCCGGCGTCCCGACGCCGGAGGCACCGCCCACGGCACACCCGAGGTCGGCGACGATCCACCAGTCCTGCCCCTCGGGCCCGCCGTAGGGCCGCACGTCGACCGTCGCACGCACCGCCTCGCCGTCCCCGGCGTCGGGCGCCGGCACCAGCCAGCCGTCCTCAAGGGCGTCGTCCAGCGGCAGGGCGTTCCGCGCACGCTCGCGCGGAACGCCCTGCCGGAGCAGGAACAGCCTGACGAGCGTCTCCAGAGGGCTCGTTCCTCGGGTGGCCCGCAGCGCCGGCACCGTCTCGCTCCGTGCGAGGGCGGCGTACGCGGGACCACCGAGCAGGTCCAGCAGGCCGTCGGCGGTGAAGTTCGCGGCGCGCAACGCCTCCCTCAGCCTGCCGGTGCGATCGGGGTCTGCCACGGGTAGGCGCTCGCTCGTACTCACGCACCCCATTGTGACGCGCCGGCCCGGACGGGTGCGCCGCCCCGTACGGCCGGAACGGGTTACCCGGAAGGCCCCCGGAACGGCTGATCCCGGAACAGCGCCCGGAACGGGTGGTCCCGGGGGCCCGGAACAGGGCCCGGAACGGGTGGCCTCGGGGTGCGGAACGGCCCGCGGGATCACACGCCCGGTGCGTTCCCGGTGCGCTTGCACCCCTTCTGGTTGGCCATCGCCTTGCCGACCTCGCCGGCCTGGAGCTTGCTCAGCGCCTTGTCGCCGCTCTTGCCGAGCGTGTCGAGCTGGCTGGCGACATCCTGCAGGCCCTCGGCGAACTTCGACTGGTCCTTGGTGTCCAGGCCGTCGACCGTCTTCTGCAGCTGGCCGTACTTGGCCGAGATGTTGCGCAGTTCGTCCACCGCGTCGGCGTGCAGCTTCTCGCCGTCCTCGACGGGCGGCGGGCCGGCGTTGTCCACCGCGGAGGCGAGGGACTTGTACGCACCGGAGATCTTCTCGAAGGCGGCGGCGTCGGCCTTCTTCACATCGGCGGAGGAGTTCTTCTCCTGGGATGCCTCGTTGATGGAGTCGTTGGCCTCCTGGATCTTCTTGACCTGAGGCTGCACGCCGTCGCAGACCTTCTTGGCCCACTCGTCGGCCTGCGCGCTGTCGTCGCTGCAACCGGTCAGCGCGAGTGCGAGCGCCGCGCCCCCGGAGAGTGCGGCCGCAAGTTTCTTGTTCACCGGATCGGTCCCTTCCGTGGCTGTTCGGCCCGGAACATACACGCCCTTGAACCGGCGGCGGCGAGCCGGGGGAGAAATATGTACGGCATTGAAGCCATTTGCACCACCCTGCCGACCGGTGTGTAGTACCCCACAACACAACAGTGGGGCGGGCAGAGCGACAACGCGCTCTGCCCGCCCCTCTGTTGAAGGAATGTGACCTGTCAGGACCTCAGGAGGCCGCTACCGGGTCACTCGGCTTCGCCGTGCGTTCCGTCTCGTCACCGGCGTCATCGCTCCCGTTTCCCGTGTCACCGTCGCTCATGGCGATGCCGCGGCGCTTGGAGACGTAGACGGCACCGATGATGATTCCCGCGGAGACGAGCGCGACCAGGGTGCGCACACCCACGCTCGCCTCGCTCCCGTGGGAGTACTGGATCACGGCGGGCGCGATCAGCAGCGCCACGAGGTTCATCACCTTCAGCAGCGGGTTGATGGCCGGGCCCGCGGTGTCCTTGAACGGGTCGCCGACCGTGTCGCCGATGATGGTGGCCTCGTGGGCCTCGCTCCCCTTGCCGCCGTGGTTCCCGTCCTCGACGAGCTTCTTGGCGTTGTCCCAGGCACCGCCGGAGTTGGCCAGGAAGACCGCCATCAGCGTGCCCGCGCCGATCGCACCGGCCAGGAACGCCGCCAGGGCACCCGCTCCGAAGGTGAAGCCCACCAGGATCGGCGACAGCACAGCCAGCAGACCGGGCGTCGTCAGCTCCCGAAGAGCGTCCTTGGTGCAGATGTCGACCACACGCCCGTACTCCGGCTTCTCCGTGTAGTCCATGATTCCGGGCTTCTCGCGGAACTGCCGCCGGACCTCGTAGACCACCGCACCCGCGGAACGCGAGACCGCGTTGATCGCCAGCCCCGAGAAGAGGAAGACGACCGCCGCGCCGAGCATCAGCCCGACGAGCGTGCTGGGCTGTGCGATGTCGAGGAGCTGCAGCATCTTGCTGCTGCTCTCGCCCGCCTCGCTCAGCGCACCGACGAGCTCCGTGCGGTACGAACCGAACAGCGCAGCCGCGGCCAGCACGGCCGTGGCGATGGCGATTCCCTTGGTGATCGCCTTGGTGGTGTTGCCCACCGCGTCGAGGTCGGTGAGCACCTGGGCACCCGCCCCCTCGACGTCGCCGGACATCTCGGCGATGCCCTGCGCGTTGTCGGAGACCGGACCGAAGGTGTCCATGGCGACGATGACGCCGACCGTGGTCAGCAGACCGGTGCCGGCGAGGGCGACGGCGAAGAGCGCCAGCATCACGGTGCCGCCTCCGAGGAGGAAGGCGCCGTAGACGCTCAGACCGATCAGCAGAGCCGTGTAGACCGCCGACTCGAGGCCGATGGACATGCCCGAAAGGATGACGGTGGCCGGCCCTGTCAGCGACGTACGGCCGATGTCCCGAACGGGCTTGCGGTTGGTCTCGGTGAAGTAGCCCGTCAGCTGCTGGATCACCGCGGCGAGCACGATGCCGATGGCCACGGCCACGATCGCCAGGACCCGCGGGTCGCCGCTGTGGCCCAGGATCTCCTGCGCGTCGCCCCCGACGCCCTTCAGGTCGGCGTAGCTGGAGGGGAGATACGTGAAGGCCGCGATGGCGACCAGGACCAGGGAGATCACCGCGGAGATGAAGAAGCCGCGGTTGATGGCGGTCATGCCACTGCGGTCCTTGGTGCGCGGTGCCACCGCGAAGACCCCGATCATGGCCGTGATCACGCCGATCGCCGGAACCATCAGCGGGAACGCGAGACCGTCGTTGCCGAAGACGGCAGTGCCCAGGATGAGCGCCGCCACCAGCGTCACGGCGTACGACTCGAAGAGGTCGGCCGCCATGCCCGCGCAGTCACCGACGTTGTCGCCGACGTTGTCCGCGATGGTTGCCGCGTTGCGCGGGTCGTCCTCGGGGATGCCCTGCTCGACCTTGCCGACGAGGTCGGCGCCGACGTCAGCGGCCTTGGTGAAGATGCCGCCGCCGACACGCATGAACATCGCGATGAGCGCAGCGCCGAGGCCGAAGCCCTCCAGCACCTTGGGGGCGTCCGCGGCATAGACGAGCACGACACAGGCCGCGCCCAGCAGACCGAGACCCACCGTGAACATGCCGACGACGCCACCCGTGCGGAAGGCGATCTTCATGGCCTTGTGCGAGACCTTGGTCAGGTCCGCGGGAGGCTCCCCCTCTCCGGGGGTGGCCTCACGGGCGGCCGCGGCCACACGTACGTTGCTGCGCACCGCAAGCCACATGCCGATATAGCCGGTGGCCGCGGAGAATGCCGCTCCCACCAGGAAGAACAACGAGCGCCCTACGCGCTGGCTCATGTCATCGGCAGGCAACAGGAACAACAAGAAGAAGACGACTACGGCGAAAATGCCGAGCGTGCGCAACTGCCGGGCCAGATAGGCGTTTGCGCCTTCCTGCACGGCAGCAGCGATCTTCTTCATGCTGTCGGTGCCCTCGCTCGCGGCGAGTACTTGACGGACCAGCACGACGGCGACGCCGAGAGCTGCCAGGGCGACCAGAGCGATCACGATGACGAGACCGCGATTGCCACTGGTCAGCATGGCATCAGCGAGGTGCTGGTGGTTCTGGGATGGGCTGAGGTGCCCCGCCATTCGTCCTCCTTGACGCTTGGCGCAGGGGCGCGCGGTTCGGTGGCCGGCTCCTGCTTGCAAAGATGTGGACGGATTGTAGGGATCAGCTCCAGAACAAGACAGTGCACGTTTTCCGCGATCCGCCACCAACAGCGGAGATCAAATGGAGTTCGTGTGGCGAATTCGCTCGCACGAGTGAGCTTTACAAAAACGTTGACGATGTAAAAAATGATCGCGGCGGCAGTCCCGCAGGCCCCATTTTTCACATCAAATCAGTTCAGGGGATGTCCATTTCCCCCGGGTCGAGGACCTCGGGGGACGCCGCACAGCGCTGGGACAGATGTGACGCATGCGGCCTGTGAGGCGATCCAGGAGCGCTTGATGAAGATCCCGCAACATCTTGCTACCGCTTCGGCAGTGGACTCCCGGCAAGGGTCGAAATACCTGGTCAAAGCGTTGGGACGGCATACGGGCCGAACGGTGACAAGATCACGGACGTTTCCGCTGACTACCGCCAGGGGGTCGCCCGCCGGCCGGCGTCGCGGTCCTGCTGCGCAACTCCCCGGGACACCGGACCGGCGTGGGGCCGCCGCCGACGGTGGAACCGTGCGGTCCCCCGTCCGGACTCCAGCGCGTCGTGCCAGGTGTCGGGCCGCTGTGCGACCGGCACCCGCGAGCAGCGGGGCGACAGCCGAAGGCCGGCCCGGTCAGGGCAGCACCGGCTCCGGCGTCACCGGCCAACTCATGCGGATCAGCCCGCCGTTCCCGTCCGCGGTCACCTCGACGTCGTCGACGAGACCGCTGATCACCGCGAGGCCCATCTCGCTCTCGGCCTCCTCGTCGTCGGCCGGGCCGGTGGACGGCGGCATGGAGGCACCGGCATTGCCGTGTGCGGTGGCCGGTGTGGGGGTCTCGTCACCGACCTCGATGGAGAACTTCTTCTCCTCCTCGATGAGTGCCACGCGCACGGGGCCCTCGACCCCGTGGAGCACGTGCAGCCCGACCGCGCGCGAACAGGCCTCGCCGACCGCGAGCCGGACCTCGTCGAGCACGGCCTCGTCGACTCCCGCACGCCGCGCGACCGCGGCGGCCACCAGCCTCGCCGTACGCACATGCTCCGGCAGCGCACTGAATCGGAGTTCCACGATGGCCATGCCATCCCCCTCGAACTTGCCTTGAACACATTCCCGGGCACCGGGCTCCAAGAGCCCGGCACCTCCAACGTCGTTCCGGTATCCGGTCCGCGTCCGGCGGACGTCAGTCGGTCGCCGCGACGGCCTCGTCCACGGAACCGTGGATCGGGAACACCTTGGTCAGACCGGTGATACGGAAGATCTTGAGAATGCGCTCCTGGTTGCACACCAGGCGCAGCGAGCCTTCGTGAGCACGCACCCGCTTGAGCCCGCCGACGAGCACACCCAGCCCGGTGGAGTCCAGGAAGTCAACGCCTTCCATGTCCACGACGAGGTGGTAGCTCCCGTCGTTCACAAGCTCGACCAGCTGCTCGCGCAGCTTGGGCGCGGTGTATACGTCAATCTCGCCACCGACCTCGACGATCGTTCGATCGCCTACGGTCCGGGTCGACAGGGACAGGTCCACGGATCCTCCAGCACCTTGCTATCGAGTCGTCCACCAACTGAGACATCCCGGCCGGGAAAGGCCGGGACAGCAGGCGGATCGGCAGCCGCAGAAGCATTCAATCACTTACCGGCCTGCGTGCACGACGCCTTGCTGTCTTTGTGCGTCGCGCAGGTGACACCGTCGCAGTCCACGGCCGGCCGACCCCAGCCGGCCGGGACGAGCGTACGCTCACCTGCTGTGTCCTCCCGCAACGTCCCCGAAAGCGATCCCCGATCGGTGCTCGCACGACTCACCGCCGGGGACGGCCGGGCTGCGCGTGTCACCCATACGGAGCACTTGCCCCCACGGGTCGGCCGCCATGCCGCCTGGCCCGAGCAGATCCGGCCCGAAGTCGTGGACGCCGTACGGGAGTCGGGCATCGAGCGCCTGTGGGAGCACCAGGCGCGTGCCGCGCGGCACGCACTGCGCGGAGAGTCAGTGATCATTGCCACAGGCACCGCGTCCGGCAAGTCCCTCTCGTATCTCATGCCTGTGCTCAGCTCCCTCCTCGGCGGTGCGGACGGGGCGGACAGAGCGGACGAGGCGGACGGTTCGGACGGGGCGGACGTCGGCAGGAGCGGCGGTGCCGGCGGCGGTACGGAGCCTTCCACCGGGGGCGCGGGGCACGGGAGCACCTCGCGGAACGGTGCGCGTACCGGAGGCGGGACGGGGCCCGAGGGCGAAGCAGGGCCGCGGGATGTAACAGGGCCACGGGGCGAAGCAGAGCCCCAGGCCGGGAAACGGCGGCGGCGGAACGGCACCGGAGGCCGCGGAAGCACCGCCCTGTATCTGGCACCGACCAAGGCACTCGCCGCCGACCAGCGCCGCGCCGTCAGCGAACTTGCCGCGCCGCTCGGGACAGCCGTGCGCGCCGCCGTCTTCGACGGGGACACACCCGTCGAAGAGCGCGAGTGGGTGCGGGCCTTCGCCAACTACGTCCTCACCAACCCGGACATGCTGCACCGCGGCATGCTCCCGTCCCACGCCCGCTGGGCCTCCTTCCTGCGATCGCTGCGCTATGTCGTCATCGACGAATGCCACACCTACCGCGGGGTCTTCGGTTCCCACATCGCTCAGATCCTGCGGCGGTTGCGCCGGGTGTGCGCGCGCTACGGCTCCGACCCGGTCTTCCTCCTCGCTTCCGCGACGGCCGCCGACCCCGGCGAAGCGGCGACCCGCCTGACAGGGGTCCCCGTGACCGAGGTGACGCAAGACACCTCCCCCCGCGGCGAGTTGGTCTTCGCCCTGTGGGAGCCGCCGCTCACCGAGATGGAAGGCGAGCGCGGCGCCCCCGTCAGGCGCACCGCGACGGCCGAGTCCGCGGAACTCCTCACGGACCTGGCCGCGCAGGGCGTACGTACCGTCGCATTCGTGCGCTCACGGCGCGGAGCGGAACTCATCTCGCTCATCGCCAAGGACCGGCTCGCATCCGTGGACCGCTCGCTGAGCGACCGGGTCGCCGCGTACCGGGGCGGCTACCTCCCCGAGGAGCGCCGCGCCCTCGAACGCAGCCTGCACAGCGGCGAACTGCTCGGCCTCGCCGCCACGAACGCCCTGGAACTCGGCGTCGACGTGTCAGGCCTGGACGCGGTTCTGATCACCGGTTATCCCGGGACGCGGGCGTCCGTGTGGCAGCAGGCCGGCCGTGCGGGCCGGACGGGAGAAGGAGCCCTCGCCGTCCTGGTCGCGCGCGACGATCCCCTCGACACGTATCTCGTCCACCACCCCGATTCGCTGTTCAGAACACCCGTCGAGTCGACCGTCCTCGATCCGGACAACCCTTACGTCCTGGCTCCCCACCTCTGCGCCGCGGCCTCCGAGATCCCGCTCACCGAGGCCGACTCCGTACTGTTCGGCCCCGGCTTCAGCGGGCTTCTGAGCCAGCTCGAGGAGCGCAAGCTCCTTCGCCGCCGCGGTGGCTCCTGGTACTGGACGCTCAAGGAGCGTGCCTGCGACCTCGCCGACATCCGCGGCTCGGGCGGTACACCGGTGCAGGTCGTCGAGGACGGCACCGGCAGGCTCCTGGGCACCGTCGACGCGGGCACGGCCCACACCACCGTCCACGAAGGAGCCGTGCACCTGCATCAGGGGCGCACCTATGTGGTCCGGCAGCTGGATCTGGAGAACTCCGCGGCCCTGGTGGAGGAGGCCGCGCCTCCCTGGACGACGATGGCCAGAGACACCACTTCCGTCGCCGTGCTGGAGACGGACGAGAACGTCCCGTGGGGCGACGCCCGGTTGTGCTACGGCACCGTCGAGGTGACCAATCAGGTCGTCTCCTATCTGCGCCGCCGCATCATCACCGGCGAGGTCATGGGCGAGACCAAACTCGACCTTCCCCCGCGCACGCTTCGCACCCGGGCCGTCTGGTGGACCCTCACCGAGGACCAGTTGGAGACGGCCGGGATCGAACCCTCGGTGCTGCCGGGCGCACTGCACGCGGCCGAGCACGCCGCCATCGGTCTGCTGCCGCTCTTCGCGACGTGCGACCGCTGGGACATCGGTGGGGTGTCCATAGCGCTGCACCCCGACACCCTGCTCCCCACTGTGTTCGTCTACGACGGGCAGCCGGGCGGCGCCGGATTCGCCGAACGGGCCTTCCGCACGGCGCGCGAGTGGCTGACCGCCACACGGGACGCCATCGCCGCCTGCGAGTGCGAGGCAGGATGCCCCTCGTGCATCCAGTCGCCCAAGTGCGGCAACGGCAACGACCCCCTGGACAAGCGCGGAGCCGTCCGCCTGCTGACGGAGCTGCTGGCCTCCGCGGCCTGAGGCCGGCGGAAGTCGCACGCGAGCGCCGGAGCTTTCGGCGTCGGCGTCGGCGTCGGCGTCCCGAACGACGGCGCTTGCACCGGGCGCTGCGTCGGCGGGCCCGGCGCGGGCCCGCACCGTCGGGGCGTAGAAACCGAACCGCACCCGCGCGGATACGTCCGCGACTTCACCGGTGACCGCGCACCGCACGAGCCGTGCGTCCTGAGCGCGGGCGACCTCCTCGGCAGCGGCACAGGCCCTCGCCCGTCCTTCGAGAGCGCGGTCCGCGGCGGCCAGGGCCGACAGGTCGGCGACGCCTCCCGCACGGTGACGTGCGGAGACCGCCTGCCCGAGGCCCAGCACCACCGAGACCGCGGCGCACAGCACCACTCCGCTGAGGGCCGCCCACACTGTGGCAGAGCCCCGGTCACTCCCCTTCAAGACCGGCCACCCCCGTCCCGTCCTCGCCGGCAAGCCCGGTCGGCTCCTCGGACATCGCCACCGCCTCGGAGTCCAGGCCGAGGGTCAGCGGGCCCGGGCCGGCGGTGCGCGCGTGTACGCGGACACGCACCAACCGCCCCTCTCGCGCCGTCTTCACCACGGCTCCGTGGGGTGCTGCGGACAACGCCGCCGACCGCACCGCAGCCTCCTCCTCTCCCCGAGCGGCCGCCCGCGCTCCCGCTCTCGCGCCGTCGACGCACTGGATGTGTGCCGCCGCGGCCATGACGCCCCACAGGAGCATCCCGAAGAGAAGCACGAGGGCGGGAATGACAACCGCGGTCTCGGCCGTCACATAGCCGTCCTCAGAAGCGGGCATCAAGAGCCCTCTCGACCGCTTGCTGAAGCTCGCCGCTGACCGAGCCGCTCGTCACGACCTTGTAGAGCACAGCGGCAAAGCCGCACGCGGCGATGGTCCCCACCGCGTACTCCGCCGTGCTCATGCCCGCGTCCGACGTCAGTCGTCCTCCGGCTTCCCGCACCCTGCAACGGACGGTGGCGGCCAGCCGTACGGTCCTCAGGCGTACGGCACATGCGGCGTCACGGAATTTCCCGGACATGGTTCCCCCTGCTGTCGTTCTTGAGCTACTGGTGTTCGGCGTGCGTGTTCCGCGGTGTTCGTGTTCCGCGGTGTTCGTGTTCTGCAGAGTTCGTGTTCTCCCGGTTCTCCCGGCTGTCTCGTTTCGCCGGCGCTCCCGTTGCGCTGCCTTTGCCGAGGCGACCGATCCCCTTCGATCGCCTGTCTGCCGCGGCTCTCGCCCCCCTGCGAGGCACCGCATTCACAGCAGCGACCCCGCGAGTCCCATCACGACGGGTGCGACTCCGACCGCGAGAAAGGCGGGGAGGAAGCACAGCCCCAGCGGGCCGGTCACGAGAACCGCGGCCCTCCGCGCCCGGGCCGAGGCATGGCGTGCCCGACGGGCACGGAGCTCCCCCGTCAGCCGTGTCACCTGGGCCACGGCGGGTGCTCCTGCCGTACCGGCGCGTTCCATGCTGCGGACGAAGCCCTCGCTGCCCGGCAGGGACGCGAAGTGCGCCCACGCCGCTGCGGGTTCCGCTCCGAGCCGCAGTTCCGTGGCGGTACGGATCAGGCGTATGCCCAGGGGCCCGCCCAGCGAGCGACCGACCGCGTCGGCGGCCTGGGCCGGGCCCGAACCGGCTGCCAGGCAGGCCGCCATCAACTCCGCGGCCAGCGGCAGCTGTTCGGCTGCGGCGCTTGCTTCTGTCGTCTCGTCCGCCGACGCTCCCGTTGCCTCCTGACGACGCATCCACCACCTCACGCCGTACGCCCCAGCTCCCGCGACGACCCATCCGGTGACTCCGCCGA
Source organism: Streptomyces sp. WMMB 322 (assembly GCF_900090145.1). Classification (GTDB taxonomy): domain Bacteria; phylum Actinomycetota; class Actinomycetes; order Streptomycetales; family Streptomycetaceae; genus Streptomyces. Next base: position 136,798 of record NZ_FMHI01000014.1, on the reverse strand, counting down.
TCACGACCACGGCAAGGGCGGTGACGCCCAGCGCCACCCCGGCCTCCCGCAGTCCGCGGCGGCTGCCCGTACGGGCCCGCCGGCCAACGAGCCCGCCAAGCAGGCGCCGTCCCCTGCCGGTCGGCTCGACGCCGGTTGCCGGCAGCAGTTCCCGCGTCCGGCGCCGCACTGTGCGGTCCCGCCACATCTCCCGCGCGGAACCCGCCGTGCACGTTCCGCTTACCAGCAGCACCAGCCACATCAGCGCCTCCGTGGGGATGCCGTGGTACGCCGCGTTCATGCCCCCTCCTCTCCGCGCCGCACCCCGCCCGACCGCTCCGCGGTCCGTACGAGCCGGGCGACCCAGGCGATGCCCGCCCACTCCAGAAGCCCGCCGACGGCGAGACAGAGCAGCCCGGCCGTGCTGTGCAGCAGAACCCGCACGGGAGCCGCACCCATGGCTGTGCCCAGCAGCAGCCCGAAGACCGGAAGCAGCGCGAGCACGACGGCCGTCGAACGAGGTCCCGCCAGCAAGGCCCGCAGCTCCTCGCACTGTTCACGTTCGGCCCGCAGCGCGTCGCCGACCTTGTCGAGGCCGGTGGCCAGGCCCGCCCCGCCCTCGACGGCGACCTGCCAGCAGGCCGCGACGCCTCGTAGCCCTTCCGCACCGGGAGTTCGGGCCGCTTCCCGCAAGGCCCCAGGGACATCGCCGCCGAACCGGGCTGCCGCCAGCACCGCCGCACCGGCGTCCCCCAGCTCCCTCAGCGCGATGCCGCCCACGGAGAGCAGGGCCCGGTCGGGCTGGCGGCCCGCCCGCAACTCGCCCGAGACCGCCGCGCAGAGCTCGATCACGGCTGCGGCCCTGTGGTCGTTCGCCTTGCCGCGCTGCCGCTTGACGAGCAGTCTCCGTACGACGGGCACCGCAGCGGCTCCGGCCACAACCGGAAGCCAGGACTCACCCAGCAGGCCGAGCAGCGTCCCGCTCAGCACGCACCACCACGCCTGACCGGACGGAGTCCCGAGCCGGGCACGTAAGAACTCGGCGAGGTCGCCCGGGCGCGAAGGCCGACGCGGGCTGGGCTCCGCCGCGCGGCCCGCTCCCGCCAGCATCAGCCGTGCCCGCCGTGTTCCGTCGTCCCGCCCGGCCATCAGCCAGGCCGCCGCCCCCGCACAGACCATCGCTGCATACACCGGGGCCGACTCGACGGCCGTCGCTGCCTGCACCACAACCCCCGTCACAGTGCCGCCTCCTCGTGAGCCGTGCACGGAAACGCGGAACCGACCGTGGAAGGGAGGCCACTCCCGTGCGCTCTCCCCGCTTGCACACCCCCCGGACGTCTCATGCCCCGCTCGCACATCTCCCGCAACCGGCCGGCGCCACGCTCCTCCAGGAACCCGTACTCGCCCCACACCAGGGCCGGGACCGTCGAGACGAGCCCTTCCGCGTCGCGCGACAGCACATGGATCTCCGCGATGCGCCGGTTGCCCGACGAGTCGCGCACCAGATGCACCAGTACGTCGAGCGCCGCAGCAAGCTGACTGTGCAAAGCGGTCCTGTCCAGCCCGGCAGTCGTGCCCAGCGCCTCCAGCCGGGCCGGCACATCACCGGCGGCGTTGGCGTGCACCGTCCCGCACCCGCCTTCGTGACCCGTGTTCAACGCGGCCAGCAGATCGGTCACTTCGGCTCCGCGCACCTCACCGACCACCAGCCTGTCCGGCCGCATGCGCAGGGCCTGCCGCACCAGATCGTCCAGCGCCACCCGCCCCGCGCCCTCCTGGTTCGCCGGACGCGCCTCCAGACGTACGACGTGGGGATGGTCGGGGCGGAGCTCCGCCGAGTCCTCGGCGAGCACGATCCGCTCCTCAGGGCCCACAAGCCCCAGCAGCGAACTCAGCAGGGTGGTCTTGCCCGAGCCTGTGCCACCGCTGATCAGAAATGAGAGCCTCGCCTCCAGCACGGCACGCAGGACGCTCTCCCCGCCCGGTGGGACCGTGCCCGCGCCCACCAACTCATCGAGGCTGAACGCCTTGTGGCGCACCACCCTGAGCGAGAGGCACGTCGACCCCACGGCCACCGGTGGAAGCACCGCGTGCAGCCGCGTGCCGTCCGGAAGCCGGGCGTCCACCCACGGCCTCGCGTCGTCCAGCCGGCGGCCGGCGGATGTGGCGAGCCGTTGGGCGAGCCGCCGCACGGACGCCGCGTCGGGAAAGCGGACATCGGTGCGTTCCAGGCCCCTGCCCCTGTCGACCCATACCTCGTCGGGACGGGTGACGAGTACATCCGTGACGTCCGGCTCCGTCAGCAACGGCTCCAGCGGGCCCGTTCCCACCATCTCCGAGCGAAGGGCCTCCACGACTCCCAGCACCGCGCTGTCCCCCAGCAGCCGTCCGTGCGCGCGCAGCGCCGCGGCAACCCGCGCGGGCGTGGGCTCGGCTCCCGTCTCGGCAAGCCGCCTGCGCACCACGTCGAGCAGTGCCGGTTCCCCGGCCCGGGACGTGACCGCCCCGGACGCGGCGCCCGCACCGGGCCCGCCCTCACGGGCCGGGGCACCGGAACGCCGCGCACCCGCCCGCGCCGGCCCCCGCCTCGCGCTCATACGGCGACTCCCCCGCCGCTGACTCCGCCGCTCAGTGCCTGCGCCCAGAACTCCCTGCAGAAGCGGGCGAGCACGCCGCCCGTGCGCGCCCCGGGCGGCACGCCCCGCTCCGCGGCCTCCAACAGCCCCGGCTCCCACGGCAGTTCACCCGCGAGCGGGAGGCGCAGTAGCCTGGCGACCTCGCTCTCGTCGAGCCCCGGCCCGTAGCCGCGCGGACCGCCGGGGCCGCCGGGCGTGCGCACCACGGCCCGGAGGTCACGCAGGACCATCTGCGTGCGCGAAGCGACGCGATGGGCCGCTGCCACGGCACGCAACTCCGCCGGGACCAGGAGCAGTCCGAGATCTGTTTGCGCGAGGGCCTCCGCCACCGTCTCGTCCACACGCCGGGGCAGGTCGACGACGACCACGCCGCCGCGCCGCCGCGCGGCGGAGAGCACGGACTTCATCGCGTCCGCGGGGATCAGCACGGAGTCCCCCCGGTCCCAGCTGAGCACGCTCAAGTCGTGCAGCCTCGGCAGCGATTCCTCGAGCGCACCGCCGCCGACCCGCCCCCGGGACTCCGCGAACGCCGGCCATCGAAGCCCCTCCGTCCGTTCCCCGCCGAGCAGCACGTCGAGACCGCCGCCGAGGGCGTCGCCGTCGACGAGCATGGTGCGCTCTCCCTGCCGCGCGGCCGTCACCGCCAGGGCGCAGGCGAGCGTCGATGCGCCGGCTCCTCCACGGCCGCCCAGGACCCCGACGGTCAGGGCGGACCGGCCCACGCACTCCGACGCGTCCGCGATACGGCCCGCCAGCCAGCTCTCGGCGTCGGGCAGCATGACCACACCCTCGGCTCCGATGCGGGCTCCGCGCTCCCACACGCCCGGGTCGTCCATGTCCTTGCCGACGAGGAGCACTCCCGGCCTGCGCAGGATTCCGGAAGGCTCTCCCCCGGGTGCCGCTCCGAGCCCCTGAGCGCCCGCGCAGTCGTCTCCGACGAGCACCAGCGGGGCCTGCTCCCAAGCCTTCGCACCACCCCACTCCGCCCACGCCAGCCGGTTGTGCGGAGCTCCGTGCACAACTTCCGCTTCTGCCCCGGCAGCTGCACACAGCCTCAGGAGATCGTCAAGGAGTTCTTCGTCCTCAGTGACAATCAGAATGGTTTCGGCCACGTTCCGGACCCCCTTCGCAGTTCGCTGCCTCACTCCCGCAAACACCTGCGGGCCCTGTCGGGAATCACTGTGCGGCGAACGCGAAAAGCTTGGTGATCATGGTCCAAAACTGTGGAGATGCCGGTAGTTGTGAATAACTCAGTCACCCATCCTGGCGACTCCCACAGAGCACCTCGATGGTTACACTCAGTTACGAGACGACGGGGCCGACGCTCGGGTCGGCAAAGATCGCCGAGAGAGGGGAGAACGGGCCGTGAAAGCCGAAAAGGGCCTTGGACATGCGACGACCCCCGCCGGGGGGGAGAGCGGGGGTCGTCCCCAGGGCCGACTCGGGGGGGGAGGAGTCGGGCCGGGTTAGCACGGTCGCGAACGATCCGTGACTTCCATGGTGTACCCGAGGGCCTTCTCAGGCAAACCCACGCGCCCCACCTTACGCCGAATGGTTGGCGCCTATGCTCGGCTTCGTGGAAAACCTAGCGATGCGCCGCACAGCCGCGTTCTTCGATCTGGACAAGACGGTCATTGCGAAGTCGAGCACGCTCGCCTTCGGCAGATCCTTCTACCAGGGTGGCCTGATCAATCGCCGTGCCGTACTCCGCACCGCATATGCCCAGTTCGTATATCTCCTCGGCGGCGCCGACCACGACCAGATGGAGCGGATGCGGGAGTATCTCTCCGCGCTGTGCCGTGGCTGGAACGTCGAGCAGGTGAAGGAGATCGTCGCCGAGACGATCCACGACCTCATCGACCCGATCATCTACGACGAGGCGGCCTCCCTCATCGAGGAGCATCACCTCGCGGGCCGGGACGTCGTCATCGTCTCCACCTCGGGCGCCGAAGTCGTCGAGCCCATCGGGGAATTGATCGGCGCGGACCGCGTGGTGGCCACGCGGATGGTCGTCGAGGACGGCTGCTACTCGGGCGAGATCGAGTACTACGCCTACGGCCCTGCCAAGGCAGAGGCCATCGCGTCGCTCGCGGAGTCCGAGGGATACGACCTGAGCCGGTGCTACGCGTACAGCGACTCGATCACCGACATCCCCATGCTGGAATCCGTCGGCAATCCGTACGCGGTCAACCCCGACCGGGCCCTGCGCAAGGAAGCGACCGGACGGGACTGGCCGGTCCTGACCTTCTCCCGCCCCGTCCGCCTCAAGGAGCGCGTCCCGAGCCTTGCCATGCCGTCGCGCCCGGCGATGGCCATCGCCGCCGCGGCGCTGGGAGCGGCAGCGGCCACCGCCGGGCTGGTCTGGTACACGAACCAGCGCAGGAGCGCCCGGTTCGAGCGGCTTTGAGGCAAAGGTAAAGTTCGAAAGCCAGGGGTTCCACATAGCCGTGGCGCGCAGTACAAAGGAATTGACGGCCCGCGAGACCAGCGGCGACGAGAGTTGCCGGTACGCACAAGGCCCCACGGACCGCCTTGCACGAATACAGGGCACCCACGCGACGCTGAGCCCACGTACAGGGCTAGCCGGCCAGGAAACGGGCGAAGTACCCGGCCTGACCGGCACTACGAGAGCACGCACTGGTAACCCGGTATCCGTGCCAGCGGCGGCACCGCCACGGCGGTGCCGCCGCAACTCTGCGGCTTCGGTCACGGTGCCGCGCTCGCGGCACCCGGGCGCGGATCACGAACTCCGCCCCCCGCGTTCGCACTTACGCACCGCCCTCACCCGCCCGTCCGGTCCCGCCCCGCACCGCCCCGCCGGCGGGTTCCCGCAAGAGGAGCGCACGCGGACCGGCGACCTCGGGACCAGCAGGGCGAGCAGCCGTCGGGACTACGCGGCGCCCCGCTGCAGCGCCTCGCACACGGCCGTGGTCTCGCGCGCGCCGAGTTCGAGCGCCTGCCCGCAGTGCCCGATCCATTCGGCCATGCCCTCGGGCGTCCCGGAGGCGTAACCGGCCAGCGCGCCCTCGTACGCCTCGCGGCCCAGCTCGGCCTGGCCGACCTCGGCGGGGCAGATCGACTTGGGGTCCAGGCCGCTCCCGACCAGGACGATGCGCTCGGCCGCGCGCGCCACGAGACCGTTGCATGAGACGAAGGGGCGCAGCGTCGCCAGTTCCCCGTGCACGACCGCCGCGACCACCAGCGCCGGTGCCTCACTGCCGTCCACCACGATCCGGGCGAGCGCGTCCAGGCGCGCAGCCACCTCTTCCGCGGCCGGCGGTTCCTTCCCGGGCGGGGGGCCGCTCACCGGCTCGCCCGCGAGCCGCGGCCTGCCGACCGCGGCGTCGTCCCCGGTGCCTCCCGCGGCGACGAGATGCAGCCGGGCCAGCACCCGCAGGGGCGACTGCCGCCATACGTCGAGGAGTTGCCCCGACTCGGCGGTCGTGCGGAGGGCGGCGCCGACGGTGCGGGGTTCGCCCTCGCCGCCGAAGTCGGTGCGCCGGCGCAGTTCTTCCAGTTCCCAGTCGGCACCCTCGAGCGCGGCGGAGGCGCGTGCCCCGCGCAGCGCCGCCTCCGCGCTCACCTCACCGCTGCGGCGGCGCATCACGCGGTGCCCGTAGATCCTGTCCACGGACTTCCGCACGGACTCGACGGCGTCCGGGACGCCGGGCAGCGCCCCCAGCGGCGCCAGGGGATCAGCGGAGCTACTCATGCGTATGACCCTACGCGCAGGCCGCGCCGCAACTCGCGTCGCACGAACGAGTGATCCCTCTCAGCTCGTCCCGGCGGCCTCGGGGTCGCCCCCTTTACGCTCTCGTACATGAAAATCGCTTTCGTCGGCAAGGGCGGCAGTGGCAAGACGACGCTGTCCTCACTGTTCATCCGTCAGCTGGCCGCCTCGCACGTTCCGGTGGTCGCTGTGGACGCGGACATCAACCAGCACCTCGGCGCCGCACTGGGGATGGACGAGTCCGATGCGGCCGCGCTCCCCTCCATGGGCGCGCAGCTCCCCCTCATCAAGGACTGGCTGCGCGGCTCCAATCCGCGCATCGCATCGTCCGAGACGATGATCAAAACGACGCCGCCGGGCCGGGGTTCACGTCTGCTGCGGATCACGGAGGACAGTCCGGTCCACGAGGCGTGCGCACGCACCGTCGCCCTCGAGGGCAACGAGGTGCGGCTGCTGGCCACCGGGCCGTTCACCGAGGCCGATCTGGGTGTCGCCTGCTACCACTCCAAGACGGGTGCGGTCGAGCTCTTCCTCAACCATCTCGTGGACGGGCGGGACGAGTTCGTGGTCGTCGACATGACGGCGGGCAGCGACTCCTTCGCGTCGGGCATGTTCACGCGATTCGACATGACCTTCCTCGTCGCGGAGCCCACCCGGAAGGGCGTCTCCGTCTACCGCCAGTACAAGGAGTACGCGCAGGACTTCGGCATCCAGCTGTGCGTCGTGGGCAACAAGGTGCACGGCCAGGACGATCTGGACTTCCTGCGCGAGCAGGCCGGCGACGACCTGCTGGTCTGCTTCGGGCACTCGGACTGGGTGCGTGCGATGGAGAAGGGCCGGCCGCTTCCGCTCGCGGAGCTGGAGCCGGCCAACCGCCGGGCCCTGGAAACGCTGCGGGAGGCGGCGGACGGCGCATACGACAAGCGCGACAGCGAGCGCTACATGCGGCAGATGATCCACTTCCATCTGCGCAACGCCGAGAGCTGGGGCAATGCGAAGACGGGCGTGGACCTGGCCGCCCAGGTCGACCCGGGCTTCGTGCCCGGCGAGCAGCCGGTGCCGCAGACCGCCTGAGCCGCGTCCTGTCCGGCCGGAGGGAACCCGGTCGGGAGCCGCCCCCGACGCACAGGCCGTGGGCGGAGGTTGAGGACCCTCCGCCCACGGCCGTGCCCGCCGGACGGGCGCCGGAGGCGTGCACCCCGTCAGTCGGAGAGCAGCCTCTTGCTCTTCGTGCGCTTGGTGAGGAAGGACTCCCAGCCGTCCTCGGGACGCTCGCCGACACCCAGTGTGCGCATCTTGGCCAGCACCTTCGGGTCCTGCTTGTCGAGCCAGTTGACGAGCTGTCTGAACGAGACGCAGCGCACGTCGCGCTTGAGGCAGACCGACTTCATGACGTCCTCGACAGCATCCATGTAGACGCCGCCGTTCCAGTTCTCGAAGTGGTTGCCGATGATCATCGGCGCGCGGTTGCCCTTGTAGGCGCGTTCGAAGCCCTTCATGAGGCCGTCACGCATCTGACGGCCGTAGGCCGCATGCTTGGCGGAGGGGCCCTGCACGGTTCCAGACTGGTTCGCCAGGAAGTTGTAGTCCATGGAGAGAGTCTCGAACTTGCGCCCCGGCATGGGGACTTCCTGCAGCGGCAGGTCCCACAGGCCGCTCTTCTTCCCGGGCCAGACCTGGGTTCCGTTGCCGCTGGAGTCGTAGCGGAACCCCATCTTCTTGGCTGCCCGCAGGAGGTTCTCCTGGCCCTGGAGGCAGGGGGTGCGTCCACCTATGAGTTCCCTGTCGTAGTCGAAGGGAAGGGGATCCTCGCGCTTGAAGCCCGTGGTCGTCTTCCAGTTCTTCACGAACCACTTGGCCTGGCGTATCTCGCTCTTCCACTGGTCCTCGGACCAGGTGCCGACACCCTTGGAGCCGCAGAAGTGGCCGTTGAAGTGGGTGCCTATCTCGTTGCCCTGGAGCCACGCCTTGCGCACCTCGCGAATGGTGGCCCGTATGTTCTCGTCCTTCAGGTAGCCGATGTCGGAGGCGCCGACATCGTGGCCCGGGGGCGAGTAGCGGCGGGCCTTGGCCTCCGGCAGGGCGTATATGCCGCTGAGGAAGAACGACTGGGAGGCGCCGTAGCGCTTCCCCGCCTTGCGGAACCGGGAGAAGAGCTTCTTGCCGTCCTCGCCTGCTCCGTCCCAGGAGAAGACCACGAACTGCGGCGGCTTCTTGCCCTTGCGGAGCTTCCTGGGGACCGGCTGGTTGGGCTGCCGGCCGGTTATGGAGGTCGAACCGTCCCCGATGACGCGGGCCTGCTGCTCGGGCTTCTCCTCGGGCGCCGAGTGGCCCTGGCCTTCCGGGCCACGTGTGGTGTCGCCGGCGCAGCCGCTCATCACCGTGGTGAGCGCCATGCCCGCCGATATGCCCACGAGCCACCGTCGCGTGGCTGTCATCGGATCACCTCACCCTTGTCGATGTCACTGCGTAGCGGATCGACTCCGGTACGTGATTCAAAGCTCGCATTGCTGACAGAACGGGCAAGTCGGGTGGGGCCGTGGGGTGATTTCTTCACCCCGCGGGCGCATAGTGAGTGGCACTCCCCGGAGCGGCGGCACCGACCCTCCACGTGCACCGCCGCGGCCGCCGGCACGGGCCCGGGCGGGGGGCGAGCGCGTCCATGACAGGTCTAAACCAATTTTGTCACCAGCCCTTGTCACAAGGGCTCAACGGCTGATGAGCTAGGCCCGGAGTCCAAGGTCCGGGCAGCATCGGGATCTTGGACCGGGACACAACAGACACCCTGGGAAAGGGAGATGTCGTGAGCAACGAAAGCCTGGCCAATCTGCTCAAGGAAGAGCGGAGGTTCCCGCCGCCCGCCGATCTGGCTGCACAGGCCAACGTCACCGCCGCGGCGTACGAGCAGGCGAGGGCTGACCGGCTGGGCTTCTGGGCCGAGCAGGCACGCCGCCTGAGCTGGGGCACGGAACCGACCGAGACCCTCGACTGGTCCAACCCGCCGTTCGCCAAGTGGTTCAAGGACGGCAAGCTCAACGTCGCCTACAACTGCGTGGACCGGCACGTCGAAGCGGGCAACGGCGACCGGGTCGCCCTGCATTTCGAGGGCGAGCCGGGCGACTCCCGCAGCGTCACCTACGCCGAACTCCAGCGCGAGGTCTCCAAGGCCGCGAACGCGCTGACGGAACTGGGCGTGCAGGCCGGCGACCGCGTCGCCGTCTATCTGCCGATGATCCCGGAGACCGTCGTCGCAATGCTGGCGTGCGCCCGCATCGGCGCCCCGCACTCGGTGGTCTTCGGCGGCTTCTCCGCCGACGCTCTGGCCACCCGGATCGAGGACGCCGACGCCCGCGTCGTCATCACCGCGGACGGCGGCTACCGCAAGGGCGGCGCCAGCGCGCTCAAGCCCGCCGTCGACGAGGCGCTCACCCGGCCGGGCACCGAGAAGGTCCGAAACGTCCTGGTCGTCAGGCGGACCGGGCAGGACGACATCGAATGGAACGACGGGCGCGACGTGTGGTGGCACGACGTCGTCGACCGCCAGAGCGACCAGCACACCCCGGAGAACTTCGACGCCGAGCACCCGCTCTTCATCCTCTACACCTCCGGCACCACCGGTAAGCCGAAGGGCATCCTGCACACCACCGGCGGCTACCTGACGCAGGTCGCCTACACCCACCACGCCGTCTTCGACCTCAAGCCGGAGAGCGACGTGTACTGGTGCACGGCGGACGTCGGCTGGGTCACCGGCCACTCCTACATCGTGTACGGGCCGCTCGCGAACGGTGCCACCGAGGTGCTCTACGAGGGCACCCCGGACACCCCGCACAAGGGCCGCTGGTGGGAGATCGTGCAGAAGTACGGCGTCTCCCTCCTCTACACCGCCCCCACCGCGATCCGCGCCTGCATGAAGTGGGGCGACGACATCCCGGCCAAGTACGACCTGTCCTCGCTGCGGATCCTCGGCTCCGTCGGCGAACCGATCAACCCGGAGGCGTGGGTCTGGTACCGCCACCACATCGGCGGCGACCGCACCCCCATCGTCGACACCTGGTGGCAGACCGAGACCGGCGGCGTCATGGTCAGCCCGCTGCCCGGCGTCACCGAGACCAAGCCGGGTTCGGCGCAGCAGCCGCTGCCCGGCATCTCGGCGACCGTCGTCGACGACGAGGCCAACGAGGTGCCCGACGGAGGCGGCGGATACATGGTGCTCACGGAGCCCTGGCCGTCGATGCTGCGCACGATCTGGGGCGACGACCAGCGCTTCCTCGACACCTACTGGTCGCGCTTCCAGAACATGTACTTCGCGGGCGACGGCGCGAAGAAGGACGACGACGGAGACATCTGGCTGCTCGGCCGCGTCGACGACGTCATGCTCGTCTCCGGGCACAACATCTCTACGACCGAGGTCGAGTCGTCGCTCGTCTCGCACCCGAAGGTCGCCGAGGCGGCCGTCGTCGGTGCGACCGACCCGCAGACGACCCAGGCCATCTGCGCCTTCGTCATCCTTCGCGGCTCGGCCGCGGAGGACGAGGGCCTGGTGGAGGAGCTGCGCGCGCACGTGGCCAAGCAACTCGGCCCGATCGCCAAGCCGAAGAAGATCCTTCCGGTCGCGGAGCTGCCCAAGACCCGCTCCGGCAAGATCATGCGGAGGCTGCTGCGGGACGTCGCGGAGAACCGTGACCTCGGAGACGTCAGCACGCTGACGGACTCCTCCGTCATGGAGCTCATCCAGGACAAGCTGCCGAACGCGAAGAGCGAGGACTGACCGGCCTACGGCGGCAGCGAGGACGCTCCTGAGGTGTCCGGTCGTCGAGGAGGGGCATCCGGCACCGCCGGGTGCCCCTCCCGCGTTCCACCGGTGTGCTCCCGCGAGGCTCGTCTTCTCCCGGGACCGGGACTCTTCTCCCGGGAGGCGTCTCTTCTCCGAGGTTCGCGCTCCGGACCGCCGCCGGCCGTACGCTTCGTCAACACCGGGACGACCGACGGCGCTTGTCGCAGTGGCCTCCTGGGCACACGTGCCGCACGATGGTCCGGCATGATCGGACGGACGGGGCGGGGACGTTCACAGGCCCGCGAGGCCGGGTCCCGGCCGTGACCGACGCACAGACGGAGAGGGAGACACGATGAGTTCTGCCGACGACGGCCGCAGTCTCGGCCAGTTGGTCGCCGCGGCCACCACCGAGCTGTCCGAACTCGTCCACGACGAGATCGCGCTGGCCAAGGCCGAGATCAGGCAGGACGTGAAGCGGGGCATCGTGGGCGGGGGCGCCGCGACGGTCGCCGGCGTGCTGGTGCTCTTCTCGTTGCCGGTGCTGAGCTTCGCCGCGGCCTACGGCATCCACAACCTGGGCCTCGGGCTGGCCTGGTCGTTCCTGATCGTGGGGGGCGCGTACATCTTCCTCGCGCTGATCCTTCTGTTGCTGGCGATGCGGAAGTTCAAGCGGATCAAGCCCCCGGAGAAGTCGATCGCCTCCGCGAAGGAGACGGCAACGGTGCTCTCGCGCGCCAAGCCCCATCCGCGCACGCACAGGAGCGCCGCCGGGCAGACCGCTCTCGAACAGAACGGCCCAGGCCCGCAGAAGCAGCCGGAGCGCACCCCCGCCGTGTGAGGTCCCACCGGACGGCCTCGGGGACGCCGCCCTCGCCGGACGAGCGCGGCGTGGAAGCCGCCCGAAGTGTGACAGGCTCATCCGCATGACCCATCCAGCAGGCCCAGCGAATCTGATCCGTCCCGAAGGCCCCTGGACACACCGGGACGTGGCGGCGAACGGCGCCCGCTTCCACATCGCTGAGATGGGTGACGGTCCTCTCGTGCTGCTGCTGCACGGCTTCCCGCAGTACTGGTGGACGTGGCGGCACCAGCTGACGGCCCTGGCCGAGGCGGGATTCCGCGCCGTGGCGATGGATCTGCGCGGCGTGGGCGGCAGCGACCGCACGCCCCGCGGTTACGACCCGGCCAATCTCGCGCTCGACGTCACCGGCGTCATCCGCTCGCTCGGCGAGCCCGATGCGGCGCTCGTGGGGCACGACTTGGGCGGCTATCTCGCTTGGACCGCCGCCGTGATGCGGCCCAAGCTCATACGGCGTCTCGCTGTCTCCGCGATGCCGCACCCGCGGCGCTGGCGGGCGGCGATGCTCAAGGACATGCGGCAGACCAAGGCGGGCTCCTACGTGTGGGGTTTTCAGCGGCCGTTCGTCCCGGAGCGTCAACTGACCGCCAATGGCGGCGAGTTGGTCGGCAAACTGGTACGTGGGTGGGCCGGGCCCCGGTTCCTCGAACAGCCCGACGCGCACCAGGCCGTCGCACGGTACGAGCAGGCCATGTGCGTGCCGTCCACGGCGCACTGCTCGGTCGAGCCCTACCGCTGGCTGGTGCGGTCGATGGCGCGGCCGGACGGCATCCAGTTCAACCGCCGCATGAAGCGGCCGGTGCGGGTGCCGACGATGCAGATGCAAGGAGCGCTGGACCCCGTGCTGCGCACTCGCAGTTCAGCAGGGTCGGGACAGTACGTCGAAGCGCCGTACCGCTGGCGGCTGTTCGACGGGGTCGGCCACTGGCCGCACGAGGAGGACCCCGCGGCCTTCTCCTCGGAACTCATCGGCTGGCTCAAGGACCCGGAGCCCGACCGCTGAGCCCGACGGCTGAGGCCGACGGCCGACTTCGACCGCCGGCCCGCTCGCCGGGCTCGACCGCTCCGGCCGCCGGGCGCGACCCACGAGCCCGGCCGCCGGCCCGGCCGCCGCGCGCGTGACCGGGTGCATCGCGCGCCGACGTCGTCAACACGGGCAACACGTGCCGGATGCATAGGCGCTTGATGGACCGTCAGACGATTACGGACCACGGTTCGGGGCAGATTCCGCAGTATGGGCTGGATGCACGACTACCGTGACCAGACAGGTGGCCGCAGCGGGCGGAGGGGGCTGATCCCCGGGCAGCGCATGTGGCGCTTACGATCCGACAGACTCGGCGAAGCCGCCGAGCCCGGAATTCCCAGTCTGCTCAGCCGAAGAGCACGCTGGGTCGGAGCACGGCTGCGGCACTCGCGCGGCTGAGGACGTCCGCACTCGCGCTCCCCGTCGCGCCCGCCCGCGCATCCCGCGGTGCGTGCTGCGCGCGTCGGCACCCGCTCACATCGCGCAGCCCTGGCTGTCGGCCTGCCGTTCGGCGGCCCGGCCGCGCTGCGCGTCGCTGCGGACCTCGTCCGCCGTGAGCGCGTATCCCGTACGGGAGTTGTCGAGCGACTTGGCGAAGATGACGCCGTAGACCTTGCCTTCGGGCGTGAGCAGCGGACCGCCGGAGTTGCCCTGGCGGACCGTCGCGTACAGGGAGTAGATGTCGCGGCGGACCCTGTCCTGGTGGTAGATGTCCGGACCGTCGGCCTCGACGCGGTCCCGTACGCGTGCCGAACGCACGTCGAAGCCGCCGTTCTCCGGGAAGCCCGCGACGATGGCGCCGTCACCCCGGCCGGCATCCTTCCGCTCGAACTCGAGGGCGGGGGCCTGGAGCGTCGGAACGTCCAGCACGGCGATGTCCCGGTCCGGGTCGTAGAGGACGATCCGCGCGTCGTGGATGCGGCCCACCCCGCCCATCTGCACCGTCGGGTCCTTGACGCCGCCCACCACGTGCGCGTTCGTCATGACCCGGTGCGGGGCGAAGACGAAACCGGTGCCCTCCAGAACCTTTCCGCAACGCGTTGCGCTGCCCACGACCTTCGCGATGCTGCGCCTCGCCTCGGACACGGCCTGGCTCTTCGCCAGCTTCGGGTCGGGCGCGGGCACCGCCCGGATCGGCTCGTTGGAGAAGGGCGAGAAGACCTGCGGGAGCCCGTTCCGCGCGAGCGTCGAGGAGAACTCGTTGAACCAGCTGTCGGCCGCCGGCGGCAGCACCCGCGAAACCCCCAGCAGCACGCTGGAGTTGCGCACCTCCTTGCTGACCGTCGGCAGCGCCGAACCCGCCAGCGCCGAACCGATGAACCAGGCCACGAGCAGCATCGCGAGCACGTTGACGAGCGCGCCGCCCGTGGCGTCCACGGCACGCGCCGGCGACCACGTGATGTGCTGCCGCAGCTTGTTGCCGAGGTGGGTGGTGAACGCCTGGCCCACGGACGCGCAGACGATGACGATGACGACCGCCGCGATCACGCCGAAGGCCCCGGGCGGGGTGCCGTCCGTCAGCCCGTTCCACAGCGGTGGCAGCACGAGGATCGCCACGAGCCCGCCGCCGAGGAAGCCGGCCACGGACAGAATTCCGACGACAAAGCCCTGCCGGTATCCGATGACGGCGAACCAGACGGCGGCAAGCAGGAGCACAAAGTCCAGGGCGTTCACGGGAGGCAGGGTCTCATGGGGGCGGAGGAGACGATCCGCCACGGTCCGATCGGATGCGCGCGGCGGCCCCGGTGATGCGCCGAAGGGCCCGGCGCGCGCGCATCGGCTTCGTCATGTTCCGGCATCGTCATGTGCGGGCATCGTCAGGCGCCGGTTCGTCATGTTCCGGCATCGTCATGTGCGGGCGTCGTCATCATGTGCCGGTTACCTCACGTGCCGTCGATCGGGACGCGCCGCTCGCGGTCCCAGGGCTGTTCCCAGCCCGAGTAGTGCAGCAGCCGGTCGATGACCCCCGCCGTGAAACCCCACACCAGGGCCGGCCCCACGTTGAACGCCGGGCCGGTGTAGCCGGAGGGGTGGACGGCCATCGCGCGGTTTCCCGGGTCGGTCAGCTCCGAGACGGGGACGGTGAAGACCCTCGCCGTCTCGGCCGGGTCCACGGGCGCCACGGGCGTGGGGCGCCGCCACCACGCGAGGACGGGCGTGACGACGAAATCGCTCACCGGAATGTAGAGCGCCGGCAGCGTCGCGAAGATCTGCACGCCTGACGGGTCGAGGCCCGTCTCCTCCTCGGCCTCCCGCAGCGCCGCCCGCAGCCGCCCCTCGCCTTCCGGATCACCGTCCTCCGGGTCGATCGCGCCGCCGGGGAAGGACGGCTGGCCGGCGTGCGAGCGGAGGCTGGACGCCCGCTCCATGAGCAGCAGTTCGGGCCCGTCGGCTCCCTCACCGAACAGCACGAGCACCGCAGACGGCCGCCCCGCTCCGTCGTCGGGCGGCAGGAACCGGCTCAGCTGACGCGGCTCGACCGAGGCCGCCACCTTGGCGACGGGCGCGAGCCAGGCCGGCAGACCGCGGTCGCTGAAGTGGACGGGGGGACCGGCGGACGAGCCGTCGCAGGCGGCACGCGTACGCGAACCCGCGGGGGGACCGGTCACCGGGCGGCTCCGCCGGTGCCGTTCCCGTCGGCTCCGCCGGTGCCGTTCCCGTTTGCGCCGAGCGGCGGCGCCGGGCGGCCCGGGTAGTCGGCCGGAGGCTTCAGGCGCTGGCCGGGCAGCCCGCCCATCTCGTACTTCAGCAGTTTCCTCGCCTTCTCCGGGTCGAGCTCGCCCTCGCCGTACGAGGGGCACAGCTGCGCGATGGGGCAGGCACCGCAGGCCGGCTTTCGGGAGTGGCAGATGCGTCGGCCGTGGAAGATCGTCCGGTGCGAGAACATCGTCCACTCGCTCTTGGGGATGATCTCGGCGATCTCGGCCTCGACCTTGTCCGCGTCCGTCTGCTCCGTGAGCTTCCACCGGCGCACGAGGCGGCCGAAGTGGGTGTCGACCGTCAGCCCGGGGACGCCGAAGGCATTGCCCAGCACGACGAACGCGGTCTTGCGCCCGACGCCCGGCAGCGACACCAAGTCCTTTATGTTGCCCGGCACTTCACCGCCGAACCTGTCGCGGATCGCTGCCGACAGCCCGAGCACGGACTTGGCCTTGGCCCGGAAGAAGCCGGTGGGGCGCAGCAGCTCCTCCAGCTTCTCCGGGTCGGCGGCCGCCATGTCCTCGGGAGTGGGGTAGGCGGCGAAGAGCGCGGGCGTCGTCTGGTTGACCCGCAGGTCGGTGGTCTGGGCGGAGAGGACCGTGGCGACCAGCAGCTGGTAGGGGTTCTCGAAGTCGAGCTCGGGGTGCGCGTAGTAGTACACGTCGGCCAGCTCGCGGTTGATGCGGCGGGCACGGCGGACCTTGGCGAGGTGGGACTCGGGCTTCCCCGGCGCCTTCTTCGGGGCACCCTTCTTCGCCGGGGCGCCCTTCTTCGCCGGGGCGGCCTTCGCCGGGCTCTTTCTCGGAGCAGCCTTCCCGGACGCAGCCTTCCCGGACGCAGCCTTCGCGGGCGCGGCCGTCCCGGCCGCCGCCTTCCCGGCCGCGGTCTTCTTCGCGGGCTTGCCGGTGCTTCCGGTTGCCGGCGTCACATCGTCGGCGGAGGCAGCAACGGACCCCTTTGTCCGGCTTGCCCTGTCGAGGGGCTCCTGTTCGCCCACAGCGGAATCTCCCATCGCGGTCCCCCGTACGGCCCCGCTCTGCGTGCGCTCACCGGGGCATCACGGGCTCACTGACACCCGGCCAGCGTAGAGGGGCCCGCTGACATCCGCCCCGCACGAAGACGATTCCGGGCTCCGATCGGCCCCCTGCCTTCGGGAACTCGGGAGCGTGCGTCAAACTTGTGATTGATCGCACTGTTTCACCGTCCGGCATCATGGGGTTCGAGGTCCCCCGGCCCGGGGGCCTGGGGAGGCCCCAACCCTGGGCTCGGCGGCCCGGGGCGGCCGGCCCTCGGACCTTCGGGTCAGGGAAGGCCACATCCCTCGGGCTCACGGACCTGAGGTTGCCCTGGGCCTGGGGAGACGCCGCCCCTCGGCCCATGGGAGCCTTGTGAGGCCCCTGGGACCCCCATTGGGCTAGGTCGACAAGGAGAGAACTCGTGGACGACGTTCTGCGGCGCGCCCCGCTCTTCGCGGCGCTCGATGAGGAGCAAGCCGCTGAGCTGCGCGCCTCCATGTCGGAGACCACGCTCGCGCGAAGTGAGGCCCTCTTTCACGAGGGCGACCCGGGCGACCGTCTCTATGTAGTCACCGAAGGGAAGGTCAAGCTCCACCGCACCTCCCCTGACGGCCGGGAGAACATGCTGGCCGTGCTGGGCCCCGGTGAGCTCATCGGCGAGCTCTCCCTGTTCGACCCGGGTCCGCGTACCGCGACGGCCTCGGCCCTGACCGAGGTGAAGCTGCTCGGCCTGGGCCACGGCGACCTCCAGCCCTGGCTGAACGTACGTCCCGAGGTGGCGTCGGCACTGCTGCGGGCCATCGCCCGAAGGCTGCGCCGCACCAACGACTCGATGTCCGACCTCGTCTTCTCCGACGTCCCCGGCCGGGTCGCGAAGCAGCTGCTCGATCTTTCGCGCCGCTTCGGCGTGCAGTCGGAAGAAGGCATCCATGTCGTGCACGACCTCACGCAGGAGGAACTGGCGCAGCTCGTCGGCGCCTCGCGCGAGACCGTGAACAAGGCACTCGCCGACTTCGCGGGCCGCGGCTGGCTGCGGCTGGAGGCCCGCGCGGTGATCCTGCTCGACATCGAGCGGCTGGCGAAGCGGAGCCGCTGAACCGCGGAGCCGCCGGGCCGCCGGAACGGCAACGCGTGCGGGGCGTCCTCTCCGGAGGGCGCCCCGCACGCATGTGTCCCGTGCCCCGGGGCCCAGCACCGGCCCCGGGCGCTATGCGGCGCCGGCCCCGCGTTCCGCCAGGTAGGCGAGCTGCGCCCGCACCGACAGCTCGGCGGCCGGCCACAGCGAACGGTCGACGTCCGCGTACACGTGCGCCACGACCTCCGACGCCGTGCCGAACCCCTCTGCGACCGCGGTCTCGACCTGGGCGAGACGGTCGGCACGGTGCGCCAGGTAGAAGTCGATGACGCCCTGTGCGTCCTCCAGCACCGGCCCGTGCCCCGGCAGCACCGTGGAGACCCCGTCGTCCCTGGTCAGCGAGCGCAGGCGGCGCAGCGAGTCCAGGTAGTCGCCGAGCCGTCCGTCGGGGTGCGCGACGACGGTCGTGCCGCGGCCCAGCACCGTGTCGCCCGTCAGCACCGCCCCCTCGGCCGGCAGGTGGAAGCACAGCGAGTCGGCCGTGTGCCCGGGAGTGGGCACGACGCGCATCTCCAGACCCCCCGTGCTCACGACGTCACCGGCGGCGAGGCCCTCGTCGCCCAGGCGCAGCGCGGGGTCGAGGGCCCGTACCGAGGTGCCGGACAGCTCAGCGAAGCGTGCCGCGCCCTCCGCGTGATCGGGGTGGCCGTGGGTGAGAACCGTGAGATCCACGCGCTTGCCCAGGCGCTCGGCCGTGCTGAGCACATGGCGCAGATGGCCCTCGTCCAGCGGCCCGGGGTCGACGACGACGGCGGAGCCGGAACCGGGCTCGGCGACGATCCAGGTGTTGGTGCCGTCCAGCGTCATGGCGGACGGATTCGGCGCGAGGACGCAGTGGGCACGCGCGGTGGCCTGACCGCTGAGCACGCCGCCGCGCGGCTGGCCCGGCAGGGACGCGGCATCGGTCATGCGGAGCCGCCCTCTCCGCCTCCGCGGGTGTCCTCGGTCCCGGCACCGCCGTCGGGCGTGGCCCCGCTGCCGCCCGCGGTCGTCTCGACGCGCTTGGTGAACTCGTCGTGCCCCGGCCAGCTGAGCACGACGTGACCGCCCTCCAGCCGTGCCTCCGCCAGCACCGGGTTCAGATCGCGCCGCGCGCTGGCGGCCAGTGCACCGGCCGCCGTCCCGTAGGGCTCCAGCTGCCGCAGCATGGCGATGGTCGGCGGCATCATCAGCAGCTCGCCGTCGTCGTAGCCCGCGGCCGCCTCGCCGGGACGTATCCACACGGTGCGGTCCGCTTCCGTCGAGGCGTTGCGGGTGCGCTGGCCCTCTGGCAGCGCGGCGACGAAGAACCACGTGTCGTAGCGGCGCTTCTCGAACTCCGGGGTGATCCAGCGCGCCCAGGCGCCGAGCAGATCGCTGCGCAGCACCAGACCGCGGCGTTCCAGGAAGTCGGCGAAGGAGAGCTCGTGCGCGGCGAGGGCCGTGCGGTCCCGCTCCCAGTCCTCGCCGGTCGTGTCGTCGACGACGCTGGAGGCGTCCGGGCCCGCGAGCAGCACGCCCGCTTCCTCGAAGGTCTCGCGCACCGCGGCGCAGACGATGGCCTGCGCGGTGGCCTCGTCCGTACCGAACCGCATCGCCCACTCCTTGCGTGAGGGCCCGGCCCAGCCACGGCCGGGCCTGCGGTCGTCGCCGCCCCAGTGCTCGTCGCGCGGGTCGACGCCGCCGCCGGGGTAGGCGTACGCGCCCCCGGCGAAGGCCATGGACGTGCGCCTGCGGAGCATGTGCACCTCGGGGCCCTCCGCCGCCCCGCCGCCGTCACGCAGCAGCATGACCGTGGCGGCCGGGCGCGGAGCCACGGGCGTGATCTCACCCGCCGCCAGGGCGCGGATGCGCTCCGGCCACTCCCGTGGGTACCACTGACCGTTCGTGGATGAGGACATGGTCGGATGCTACGGGTCACTCCGGCACCACGTCGCCGGGTGGTGACGGAGCGGCCCGTGAAGGCACAGGTAACGGCTTCGTGAACTCCGTCACCGCGACGCTTCGTTCACTCCGCCCAGTCGGCCAGCTCGACCTGGACCTCGACCTCGACGGGTGCGTCCATCGGCAGCACGGCCACACCGACGGCGCTGCGCGCGTGGATGCCCTTGTCTCCGAAGACCTCGCCGAGCAGTTCGCTCGCACCGTTGATGACGGCCGGCTGAGCGGTGAAGTCCGGTGCGGAGGCGACGAATCCGGTGACCTTCACGACCCGTGCGACCCGCTCGAGTCCGCCCGCCACGGAGGCGACGGCGGCCAGGGCGTTCAACGCGCACGTGCGCGCCAGGTCCTTTGCCTCCTCCTGCGTGACCTCCGCGCCGACCTTCCCCGTCACCGGCAGCTTGCCCTCGACGAGCGGGACCTGGCCCGCGGTGTACACGTACCGTCCGCTGCGCACGGCCGGCACGTACGCGCCCGCAGGGGTGGCGACTTCGGGCAGCGTGATGCCGAGCTCGGCGAGCCGGGAGTCGACGCCGCTCACTGCTTTTCCCGCTTGAGGTATGCCACCAGTTGGTCGGAACCCGTCGGCCCCGGAACGACCTGGACGAGTTCCCAGCCGTCCTCTCCCCAGGTGTCGAGGATCTGCTTGGTCGCGTGCACGAGCAGCGGCACTGTCGCGTATTCCCACTTCGTCATGGGGCCGAGCGTAGCCCGTCGCAAGCTGGTTAGGCTCCCGGGAGTGAGCAGGCTGCATGTTGTCACAGGCAAGGGCGGCACCGGCAAGACGACGGTCGCCGCGGCACTCGCGTTGGCCCTGGCCGCCGGAGGGAGGCGCACACTCCTCGTAGAAGTCGAGGGACGGCAGGGCATCGCTCAGCTCTTCGAGACTGAGCCGCTTCCGTACGAGGAACGCAAGATCGCCGTCGCGCACGACGGCGGCGAGGTCCATGCGCTCGCCATCGACCCCGAACGGGCGCTGCTGGACTACCTCCAGATGTTCTACAAGCTGGGCAGCGCCGGGCGCGCGCTGAAGAAGCTGGGCGCGATCGACTTCGCGACCACCATCGCGCCGGGCCTGCGGGACGTGCTGCTGACGGGCAAGGCGTGCGAGGCCGTACGCCGCCGGGACTCCCGCGAACGGCGTGTGTACGACGCGGTGGTGATGGACGCGCCGCCCACCGGCCGCATCACCCGCTTCCTCGGCGTCAACGAGGAGGTCGCCGGACTGGCCAAGGTCGGCCCCGTGCACAACCAGGCCCAGGCCGTGATGCGGGTGCTCAAGTCGCCCGAGACGGCGGTGCACTTGGTGACGCTGCTGGAGGAGATGCCTGTCCAGGAGACCGTGGACGGCGTCGCGGAGCTCCGCGAGGCGGGGCTGCCCGTCGGGGCGGCGCTGGTGAACATGGTGCGGCCGCACCTGCTGGACGAGGAACTGCTGCACAACGCCGACCGGGGTCCCGACGGTGACCTGGTCGAGGCGCTGCAGCGCGCGGGCCTCTCCCGCGCGGACCGGCTCGTCGGACCGCTCATCGAGCAGGCACACGAACACGCGCAACGCGTCGCACTGGAACAGGAGCAGCGCTCCGCGCTGGCGAAGCTGGACATGCCGCTGTACGAACTGGGGCTGCTGTCCGAGGGCGTCGAACTCGCCGGGCTCTACCAGCTCGCCGCGGATCTGCGCGATCAGTTGCCACCACGCCAGGAGAGGTCATGACAGAGGGCAGGACGGACACCCGGACGCACAAGGCCGGCGGCGCCGAGCACGCGGCACGCGCCGGAAGCCCCCTGGCCTCCGAAGTGGCTCTGCGCGTCGACCCGTTGATCGACGACCCGGAGACGCGGATCATCGTCTGCTGCGGCTCCGGCGGCGTCGGCAAGACGACGACCGCGGCCGCACTCGGTGTCCGGGCGGCGGAGCGGGGACGGAAGACCGTCGTCCTGACGATCGACCCCGCGCGGCGGCTCGCGCAGTCCATGGGGCTCACCGAACTGGACAACACCCCGCGGCCCGTTCCGGGCGTCGACGGGGAGGCCGGCGGCGAGCTGCACGCCATGATGCTGGACATGAAGCGGACCTTCGACGAGATCGTCGAGGCCCACGCGGAGCCCGAGCGCGCACGCGCCATCATGGCCAACCCCTTCTACGAGTCGCTCTCGGCGGGCTTTGCGGGGACGCAGGAGTACATGGCGATGGAGAAGCTGGGCCAGCTGCGCTCCGTCGGGGCCTCCCCGGACGCGGAGGGCCGAGGGGAATGGGACCTGATCGTCGTGGACACTCCGCCGTCCCGCTCCGCGCTGGACTTCCTGGACGCGCCGAAACGGCTGGGCTCGTTCCTGGACGGCCGGTTCATCCGGATGCTCATGGCGCCGGCGAAGGCGGGCGGCCGCGCCGGGATGAAGTTCGTCAACCTCGGCATGGCCGGGCTCTCGATGTTCACCGGGGCGCTCAACAAGCTGCTCGGGACGGGCCTGTTGCGTGATGTGCAGACCTTCGTGGCCGCGATGGACACGATGTTCGGGGGTTTCCGTACGCGCGCGGACGCCACGTACAAGCTGCTCCAGGCGCCCGGAACGGCGTTCCTCGTGGTGGCGGCGCCGGAAAGCGACGCGCTGCGCGAGGCGGCGTACTTCGTGGAACGGCTCGCGGAGGAGCAGATGCCGCTCGCCGGGCTCGTACTCAACCGCGTGCACGGCAGCGGCGCCTCGGCGATCGGTGCGGAGCGGGCACTGGCCCTCGCGGAAAATCTTGAAGAGGGCGGCATTGTGGATCGAGGGCGCGGGAAGGGAAAGGGACACAGCGCCCACTCCCCCGGGCGCGGCTCGTCGGACGGCACGGTCGCGGACGAGCAACGGGAAACCGGACAGAACGCCGACCCGGACTCCGCCCTGCGGCCCGAATCCGCAGACGAGCCGACGGGGCGGAACGGGCATTTCGGCCATACCGAGCAACTGGCCGCTGCTCTGCTGCGTTTGCATGCCGAACGCATGCGGCTCCTGAGCCGCGAACGGCGCACGCGCGACCGCTTCGCGGCGCTCCATCCCGAAGTACCGGTGGCCGAAGTGGAGGCGCTGGCCGGCGACGTGCACGACTTGGCCGGGCTGCGCACGATCGGCGAACTGCTCGCCCACGGGCCGCAGCACCGGAAGGCGCCGGGGCGCCCGCCTGCGGCCTGACCCCGCGCTCCGCTCTCTTCCCGGTCCGCTCGCCGACACCGGCCACGCGGTCGTGACAGCGGCGCGGGTCGTGAGGCAATGCGTCCACGTGAGGCGACGCGTTCAACGGCACGGGGCCCCCGGGGCAGGAGTGCACTTCTGTCCCGCCGGTCACACCGCTCACGACCCGCACGCGCGGCCGGCCCCGATGCCGGTGCCCTGCACTCGCGTTCAGCAGCGAGACGCAGGGCATGCGGGGCGAAGCACCTCGTGACCTGTCCAGCCCTCGCCGCAGGACCCTGTCCTCTCGTTGCAGGACCGCGCCCTCGTCGCAGGACCGTGCCGTCGTCGCGCACGAGCGCAGCGCGCCACACACGAGTGCCGCGCGAGCACCTCCCGCCCGGTTTCCTCGACCGAGCGGTACGAGCGGTGCGTCGCGGCACATCGAAACGGGGGTGCGAGCCCGCGGGAAGCGTGAGGTGCGGGCGACCCCTTGGCACGCGCATGGCATGGCGCGACGTCGCTACCGCTCAACTGCCGTACGGCGCAATCGCCTCACGACCGAGCGGCAGTGCACGTCATGCCCTCCACGCCCCGGATCACCGGGAGACGGGGCTCACCCCGCCGCCGCGTAGTCCTTCACCGCATTGACGGCGTAGTCCTTCGCCCCCTCGAGGTCCAGGGGCAGAACTCCGCCCGTGTCACGCTCGTACTCCATGCGCGCCGTCTCGAGCAGCCGGCGCCAGGAGGTGACCGTGGGCCGGCGGCGCAGCAACGCCCTCCGCTCCCGCTCGGTCATCCCGCCCCAGACACCGAACTCAACTCGGTTGTCCAGCGCGTCGGCCAGACACTCGGTGCGCACGGGGCACCCCGTACATACGGCCTTGGCGCGGTTCTGTGCCGCACCCTGCACGAACAGTTCATCCGGATCGGTAGTGCGACAGGCTGCCTGCGCACTCCAGTCGGTTACCCAGCCCATAGCCGGCGCCGTCCTCTCCCGAATCGAGGCTCCCCCACGGCGGCAAGCGGCATATTCGCCGTTGCCTGTTGGTGACGTTACGGAAGGTGGGCAGGGCGCAACACCCCCAGCGGGCCCAATCTTGAATGGCCCGAACGGACTATGCGTGCGCAACAAGTAACCCACCGGAGTGAGCCGGTAACAACCTGGACTCAACTTGAGCTCAAATCGGGGTACTTGACGCCCGCTTGCGCTCAAAGCCGAGCTTTCGGGACAACACAGGAGTTCACGGCGGTGCGGCGGAGAGGAACTTGCCGGACACATCACGGCACTTGGCGCTGTTCCGGACAAGCCTCATCACTCACAGGAGTGAGCGGATAGGCCGCAGTGGAGCGAGGCCACAGTGACGGTGTGAGGTTCGATGCGTACGCCAGCTTAGGCGAACTGAGGCTCCCCTGTCCGGCAATTGAGAACGTAGGCTGAGGGCCATGGTGAAGATGAGTGCCGGCGGTGGTGAGTCCGCGTTCCAGCAGGGCGCCAAGTTCCTCGGCGTCAGCGTGCTGGCGGGCGCGGTGCTCGCAGGTCTGGCGCTTCCGGCGGTCGGCAGCCTCGGGCTCGTCACCAAGAACACGGTCCAGGGCTTCGACGAACTCCCCGCGAACCTCAAGCGTCCGCCGCTGAGTCAGCGCACCACCGTCCTCGACTCCGAGGGCGGCGAGATCGCCAAGATCTACTCGCGGGACCGCACAGTCGTCCGCCTTTCCGAGATCTCACCGACCATGCGCAAGGCGATCATCGCCATCGAGGACGCACGCTTCTACAAGCACGGCGCCGTCGACCTGAAGGGCATCCTGCGCGCGCTCAACCGCAACGCCCAGAACGGCGAGGTCGAAGAGGGCGCCTCCTCGCTCACGCAGCAGTACGTGAAGAACGTCTTCGTGGAGGAAGCCGGCGACGACCCCGACAAGGTCGCCCGGGCCACCCAGCAGACGATCGGCCGGAAGATCAAGGAACTCAAGTACGCGATCCAGGTCGAGGAGAGCCTCGGCAAGAAGAAGATCCTCGAGAACTACCTCAACATCACCTTCTTCGGGCAGCAGGCGTACGGGGTCGAGGCAGCCGCGCAGCGGTACTTCTCCAAGCCCGCCAAGGACCTCGACGTGCCCGAGTCGGCCCTGCTGGCCGGGCTCGTGCAGTCCCCCGCCCGGTACGACCCGGTGCAGAACGAGGACGCGGCCAAGAAGCGGCGCGACACCGTGATTTCACGCATGCAGGCCCTCGGCCACATCTCCGCCGATGAGGCGCGCGAGGCGAAGGACAAGCCCCTCGGCCTCGACATCAGCAAGCCCCGCAACGGCTGCATCACCGCTTCGCACGGAGCCGGCTTCTTCTGCGACTACGTACGCGAAGTGGTCCTGAAGGACCCGGCGTTCGGCAAGACGGAGAAGGCACGCGCCAAGCGGTGGAACCAGGGCGGCCTGACGATCAGGACCACGCTCGACCCGAAGGCGCAGAAGTCCGTCGAGGCATCGGTCAAGAACCATGTGAACAAGTCGGACAAGGTGGCGACCGCCGCCTCCATAGTGGAGCCGGGCACCGGCAAGATCCTCGCGATGGGCCAGTCACGGCCCTACGGCTTCGGAGAGAACGAGACGCAGATCAACCTCTCCGTGGACGACGACATGGGCGGCGGCGCCGGCTACCAGCCGGGCTCCACCTTCAAGCCGGTGATCGCGGCGGCTGCGCTGGAGCGCGGCATGAGCGTGTACAAGAAGTACCCCTCGCCGTACAAGATGCAGTACCCCTCGCCGGTGCAGACGTGCGGAGGCCAGTGGAACGGCAGCGCCCCCGTCGAGAACGAGAACAAGAGCGAGGTGGGCCCGTACGAGATGAAGGAGGCCACCGCCAAGTCGGTGAACACCTACTTCGTCTCCCTCATCAGCGAAACCGGCGTCTGCCCCGTCACGGAGATGGCCGGGAAGATGGGCATCGAGCGGGCCGACGGCAAGGAGATCGACCAGGTCCCCTCCATCACCCTGGGCACGCAGGAGATGTCGCCGCTGACGATGGCCGAGGGATACGCCACCTTCGCCAACCGGGGCGTGCACTGCACACCCGTGGCGATCGAGTCGATCACCGACGCACGCGGCAGGAAGCTCCCGGTGCCGAAGACCTCGTGCGAGCGCGCGATGAGCACGCGGACCGCCGACACCGTCAACTCGCTCCTGCGAGGCGTCGTCGAGGACGGCACGGGAAAGAAGGCCGGGCTGAGCGGACGCGACAGCGCGGGCAAGACCGGCACCACTGACCAGCGCTACGCGGCCTGGTTCGTGGGCTACACACCCAACATGTCGGGCGCCGTGTGGGTGGGGGACCCGGCGCACAAGACGCAGATGACGAACATCTCGATCGGCGGGAACTACTACGACAAGGTCTTCGGCGGCGAAGTGCCCGGCCCCATCTGGCGCGACGCCATGGCAGGTGCCCTGGAGGGCAAGCCCGCCCCGAAGTTCAACCTCATTCCCATCGACGACGACAAGGGCAAGGGCGACGGCAAAGGCCGCGACAAGCCCAAGCCGCCCGACGACTCACCGTGGCCGGACATCACGCTTCCGCCGGACTTCATCGGCGGCGGGGGCAACGGCGGTGCCGACACCGGAGGGACCGGGGGCACCGGGGGCCAGAACGGCGGCAGTGGCGACCCGTTCGGCGGGCGCGGCGGCGGCACGGGCGGCCGCTCCGGCGGGACCGGCGGCTTCTAGGCCCTGTCAGCCGGCCGAGGATCGGCTTCGGGTCGGCGGAGCGCAGGTTCCGGCCGAGGAACGCAGGTTCGCCGGCCGGCGGAGCGCAGGCTTCCGGAACGGTCCCCGGCATCCGGAACGGTCTCCGGCATCCGGGGCGCCCAGCGGCTCAAGGAGCGCTCGGTTGTGAAGGGCCCGGGGGCCCGGGGAGGCCGGCCCGCGCGTCCCGGGGGGTGACGCGGTGGCCCGCCCGGTGGGCTCGACCCGGCAGCATGGGACGTCCCGCTGCTCGTGACCCCCGGTCCGTACGCGCGAGAGGGGGCGCTCCGGCCTGGGCAAGGGGAGCGCCCCCTTCGCGTGCGTGTGTGCTTCGGGGGTCAGCCCGAGGCGAGCCGCTTCTTGACCGCCGCCGCCACCCGACCGCCCTCGGCCCGTCCCTGCACCTTCGGGTTGACGATCTTCATGACGGCGCCCATGGCGCGCGGCCCCTCGGCCCCACCGGCCTGCGCCTCCGCGACGGCCTCGGCGACCAGCGCGTCCAGCTCCTCGTCCGTCAGCTGCTTCGGCAGGTAGTCGGCGAGCACCTCCCCCTCGGCGCGCTCCCGTTCGGCCTGCTCCCCGCGGCCGCCGTCCGCGAACGCCTCCGCCGCCTCGCGGCGCTTCTTCGCCTCGCGCGTGATCACCTTCTGGACCTCGTCGTCCGACAGCGCGCGTGCGGACTTTCCGGCGACCTCCTCCTTCGAGATCGCGGCGAGGGTCATGCGGAGGGTCGCGGAGCGCAGTTCGTCGCGCTCCTTGATCGCTGCCGTCAGGTCGTTCTGAAGCCGGGACTTGAGCGTAGTCATAGCGTTTTCATGTCCTCCTGGGAATCCTGGCCCCATCATCCCGCACGCGGCGCCGGGAGCGCTCCGGACGTCGTCGCTGCGCCCGCGGCGGAACGTCCGCGCGTGCCCTCCGCCGACCGCTTCCTCCGGAAAGGAGCAGCGGGTGCGCACACGGGCACGGCGTGCGAGCGGAACGGCAGGTCTGCGACCATGGTGCGATGCGTGCGCGATACGGAGTCCCCCTCACCCTGACGGCACTCGGAGCGGCCTGCGTGGGCTATGCGACGCTCGTCGAGCCCCGCTCCTTCCGCCTGCGACGCGTGACGGTCCCCGTGCTGCCGCCCGGCATGCAGTCGCTGCGCGTCCTGCATGTCTCCGACATCCACATGGTCGGCGGGCAGCGCAAGAAGCAGCGCTGGCTTCAGTCACTCGCGGGCCTGCGCCCCGACTTCGTGATCAACACGGGGGACAACCTCTCGGACCCGGATGCGGTGCCCGAGGTCCTGGACGCACTGGGCCCGCTCATGGAACTCCCCGGCGCGTACGTCTTCGGCTCCAACGACTACTACGGCCCGAAACTGCGCAACCCCGCCCGCTACCTGATGGAGAAGGCCAGCGGGCGCCACGGTCTCAACGGGAACGCCCCGGCCGTCGGCGCCGTGCACAACCCGTGGGAAGGGATGCGCGACGCCTTCGACTCGGCAGGCTGGGTCGGCCTCAGCAACACCCGCGGACGTCTCAAGCTCGACGGCGGCCAGGAGATCGCCCTCACCGGCCTGGACGACCCGCACATCAAGCGGGACCGCTACAGCGCCGTCATCGGCGGCCCCGAGCGGGACGCGGACCTCTCACTCGCGCTCGTCCACGCCCCCTACCTGCGCTCCCTGGACGCCTTCACCGCGGACGGCTACCCGCTGATCCTCGCCGGGCACACCCACGGGGGGCAGCTGTGCGTGCCCTTCTACGGTGCCCTCGTGACCAACTGCGACCTGGACACGGAGCGCGTCAAAGGCCTCTCCGCCCACGAGGCCGGCGGCAACCGCTCGTACCTCCACGTCTCGGCGGGCTGCGGCGCCAACCGCTACACACCTGTGCGCTTCGCGTGCCCGCCCGAGGCGACGTTGCTGACGCTCACAGCCCGCGACTGAGCGGGCGGGCCCCACGAAATCCCGATTTCACCTCTGCCTTCGGCTGGGCTAGAGTGGTGCGCGTTGCTTCGGGGTGTGGCGCAGCTTGGCAGCGCGCTTCGTTCGGGACGAAGAGGTCGTGGGTTCAAATCCCGCCACCCCGACAGATGAAATCGCAGCTCAGGGCCAGTCTCCCTTCACGGAAGACTGGCCCTGACTCGTTACCGCGGGCCTCTGGGGAGTAAACGGGGAGTGGATCAAGGAAATTCACTCCCCAATCGTCACCCCTGACGCCCTCTCAGCAAGGCATCGAGCGCACGCACCGGGGACCGCGGATGCATGGCCAACCGCGCCGTCAACGCTTCCTCCCACTGTTCGGTCAGTTCGTCCATGAGCCGATTCCTCATTCGCGCCGTGATGTGCGAGTAGCGCGCCTGCACTGAGCCGTCCTCGTGGCCCATGCGCTCATCCATCAGCTTGGGCGGGGTCCCAAGCTCCTCCATGACCGTCTTGTGGGAGTGCCTGAGCCCGTGCGGAGTGAGGCCCCGTGCGATCGGCAGCCAGCATGCGTCAGCACGGCCAGAGGCATTCCGGCCCCGTGCCGGCACTCCTGGCCAGGGGTGCGCCAACACGGGTACCGGGCGCGCCTCCTGTGGGGCCTTCTTCGGGTACCACCCCGTCGTGGCCGGATGGAACAGCCAGGTCGCGAACCCGGTACGGCGCCAGTGCGCAGCTGTCTCTCCCGACTGGCCCGCCCGGACGTACCCGAGTTCCGCGACCGCCGACTCGACCCTGGTCCGCGTCCGCTCCGCAACAGCATCCGGCCGGTTCAGCACGTTCGAGACTGTTGCCGGGGAGACATCGGCACGACGAGCGACGTCGACCAGCTTCGCGCCGACGTGCCGTGCCGCCCCATTGGCAGGACCGTGGCCACGGAACACGTAAACGTGCTCGTGGCACGGACAGGGTGTCGATTCGGTGCGGGTGATATGGCTCGAGACCAAGCCAGCCAGCCACTTCGGGAGGTCCACGGTCCGGTAGGAGTCGTCCTTCGGTGGGCAGCGCTCGAACTCTCCCGAGTCGAGTTCGTAGAGCTGCCACTCCACCCGCACTGAGGTGGAGCGGACGAACTCGCGCTCCAGGCCGACGATTTCACCCCATCGCATGCCGGTGTAGCCCTTCAGGACCACAGCCACGAATTCGTCGTCACGGCCGGACAACAGCGAGGCTCGCTCGGCTGTCAGCAGGATGCCGAGAGCGTCGGTCACCACCTTCTCCGGTCCCCGGTTTCGGGATCGGCCTGCACGCTTGCCGCGACCGCGCCGCTTGGTTGCCGGGTTGGAGTCGCGAAGTCCTTCGTCAACGGCGTCCGCCAGGATGAGGTGCAGCGTGCCATGCCAGGTCTTCACGCTCGATGCGGCGTAAAGCTTCCGTTCCTTCTTCTCCCAGGCGCCGACGTCCGTGGGTTGGATGTCCGCGATGGCCTTGTCTTCGAAAGCAGGAAGGAGGTGCTCCTCGATGTGTCGCTTGTAGTTCTGCATAGTGGACGCGGCCAATTCCTGTGCCGCGTACCAGCGGTTCACGTACTCGCCGAAGGTCTCTTTCCCGGCCTTGGGGTCGCGATAGCCGACCTCCCTGACCTTGGCCTCCGCATCGTTCGCTGCCTTTGCTGCCTCACGCTTGGTGGCGAATCGGATCGTGGCCCCGTTCGCATCCACCACAGTGCGAAGGACGCCGGGTGCGATCCAGTACCGCCCCCGGTAGTAGTCGGCGCGCTTCTCGCCGTAGCCCATGGATGCCTCTCAAGACAAGCGAGGGGTGGAAGCCGTGAATGGCTTCCACCCCTCGCGATCGGTTTTCTATCAAGCGGCGTTTCGTGCGCGGCGCGGACGGCGTGCTCGAAGACTCACCACGGGCCCTGTCGTCGGTGCCTTGGTCCGGCGACGGGGTACGGCTTCGCCATCGGCAGCGCTTGCCGCAGGCCGGGGCCGCTCCTCAAGGATGAGAAAGATCTCTCGCACGTGCTCGCTGGTAAAGCGGTAACCGCCACCGCTCTTCATGAAGGGGATGCGCCGGCGGCGAGCTTGCTCCTTGACCCACCATTCCGAGCACCCAAGGGATGCTGCGACGTCCGCCGCCGAATAGCTCGGGGGAAGTCCAGTGTCCTTCGGCACCTTCGTGACTCCTCTCTGGCCTCTGGGGAATCCGCAACATCCGCCACGCCGCAACATTGCTGGTCAGCGGCTTGGATTTGTGGCGGATGCCCGTTGTGTTGCGGATAGGTGCCGCCACGCGAGCGCGTGGTGGCACCTTCAGATCCGTGCTGGTCAGGTCACGACCCTGAGCGGGCGCGTGGCGCTTTCCGCGGGCGTGTGGCGGATGCCGGGAGCGGGATCCGCCACACTTTCACCACCTGTGACCTGCGGTGTGGCGGCTGTTGCGGCTGTTGCGGACTTTCCGGGGGGTGGGGGGCAGTACCGCTCCCACGCGTCCTGGAGGTCTTCTGCGTAGTAGCCCTTTGGCGTACCCGAGGGGGTGCGGATACCACGCGGCTTGATCGGCTTGTTGGACGCGGTGACGTACTGCCCGAGCAGCTTCGCCAAGGTGCGAGAGCTGATCGGCTTGTCATCCAGGTCGCCCCAGGGAGCCTCTTCCATGCCCAAGAGGCATTCGAGAATTACGGCCGTGGGCATCCGGTCCGCTCCGCAGAAGACCTTGTCGCGGAGATCGGTCAACAGCCGGATCCCGAGGGATGCTTCGTCATTGTCGTGAGCGGCGTGAACCAGCTCCACGCAGGCGGCGCGTGCCCGCTCCGGCCAGGCGCCGCCAGCCGCGTCCGCGACGGCAAGCAGGGGCTCCCACACGTCGGCGGGCCGGTCAGAGATGCCCTCGGGCATCTCGGGCCAGGCTTCGGCGACTTGCTCACGCACTTGGTCGGCCCACTTCCCGAGGCGATCACGTAGGGCGTGACCTTCCTTCTCGTGCGTGCGTCGGCGATAGCCCTCGACGCTTTCGTTGGGAGCGCGCTTGCGCATGCGGATGATGACCGAGCGGGTCAGGATCGTGTCGGGCAGTGAGCCGAGTCCTGCCATGGCCACGGCGCAGAAGCTGGAGAACCATGCCGCGGTCTGGTTGGCGCCCTCTCCGACGCAGCGGAGCGACTTGCCGCCGCGGCGGTAGCCGGAGTTGAGGAATCCGCGGACGGGTTCGTTGTCGCCGGCCTTGGGACCGAAGACAGTGTCGATCTCATCGAAGAGCAGCGTGGGCGGCCCGTCGTCGGCCTCGACGAGCCTGAAGAGCGCGTTGGGTGAGGCATTGACCGTCGTCATGGCGCGAGGGGTGAGGGTTTCGATGATCTCCAGGGCCCTGCTCTTCCCGGAGCCGGGCTCGGGTGAGAGGAAGGCGATGCGGGCGGTGCCGTCGAAGGCGTCGATGAGGTGCGCGTGGGCATCCCACAGCACGGTCGCGACATAGGCGGCCTCCATGGGGAAGATGTTGAACCGGCGGTGAAACGCTTCGACTTCCTCCAGTAGTGCGGCACCGTCGATCGGATCGGGTGGGTTCTTGTCGGGTGGTGTCATGCTGCGCTCCGGGTGGTCTCAGGAGTCTCGGGTTGGCCGGTGCAGTTGTCGTGGTGGGCGGTGTAGGTCTCGATGAGGACCTGCACCCGCTCTCGGCCGCGGGCGTGCCAGGAGCGGCCGCATTTGCACCGGGCAGTGGCTGATGGGATGGCGCGCCAGTCGGGTGGAGCGATGACGTGCAGGCCCACGAAGGGCCGCTCGGGGGTATCGCTCACATCGCCTCCCAGCTGCGGGAGTTGGCCGAGTGTGGGTGGGCTGAGAGGAACGGCCTTCGGCCGGCCGCTCAGCCGCTGGCTGCTGCCGTGCTCGAGCGGAGCGGCGGCGAGCCCTGACCGATCAGATGTGGGAGGGCTTTTCAGTGGCGGATCGGGGCGGGGGTTCATGCCGCACCTCGCGGTTTCGCGGTGCGGATGGACCAGTTCAGCGCGCTTCGCAGGGTGGAGCGGCACTCATGCGGTTTCAGTCCGCACGCCTCTCCCACTACCTGAAAAGCCTCTTCGACTTCGTCTCGCGGGATGTCGCCCCAGGCGACAAAGCGGCCCATCGCTCGTGCGGCCTTGAACAGGGTGGCCTCGCGCTCTCCCTTCACCGCGTTCGCCACGGCGTTGCCCTCACGCTCCAGGGCGACCTGCGCGCACCGACTCGCGTTCCGCGCGGGCGCGATCGTGCGCGGCGCGGCCGGTCCCGTCGTGGCGGTGATCGCTTCGAGGAGCCACGTCGGCAGTGGTTCCGGCCGCACCCCGGCGGCGAACACGTACAGGCGACCGTCGATGCTGCTTCCGGGGGCGACGACGTAGCCGCCCCACGCGCGGGTGTCGATGCCCGGGCCCAGGGTGCGGGAGGTGTTGCGCAGCCGCACACCCTCCGGAGCGGTGAAGTACAGGTGCCAGCCCCCGCCCGCGGTCCGCACCGTGAAGGTCTCAGGAATCGGCTGTCCGGCGCGCTCGCAGAGCGCACGGAAGGTCGCCGCGCCGCAAGGCGCGTCCTTCGCGCCCTCCTTGGGCACGTCGAGGTCGACAACGACCAGCCCGGAAGGCCCCGTGGCGATCCCGACGTTGAACGGACGCCCCGACCACGCGCGACGGATACGGCCGGCATCGAGAGTGGCGCGCTGCTCCCACTTCCGGTGCCCGTCGGCGCAGTCGCCGATACGCGGGCAGGCGGATTCGCCGTGCAGGGCGGGGGCCTTGCCGCCGGGACGCAGTGGATGGACGTACCAGCCGCGCTGGGCAGTGTCGAGCGCGGCGTGCAGCAGCGCGGATCGGTGGAGTTGGGTCATGCTGGGGAGACCTCCTTGGTCTCGTTGCAGGGATGAGGAGAGCCGGGGCGACCGCGACTTCTTTGGCGAGAGCGAGCGGTCGCCCCGGGCGTTGTCAGAACGGCGGCTCGTCGCCGCCGGCCTTGGCGGCGGCGACGTTCCAGGGCTCCCCGTTGTTGGGATCCGGCACCGTGCGCCCGCCACCGTTGTTGCTGGGCTGAGCCTTGGTGCTGGTGGCGGTGGCGAACTTCAGCGAGGGGCCGATGTCGTCGACTTCGAGGGCGAGCATGGAGCGGTTCTCGCCCTGGTCGGTCTGCCAGTCGAACTGGCGCAGGCGTCCGGAGACGATGACGCGAGAGCCCTTGGTGAGGGATTCGGTGACGTGCTCGGCGAGGCCGCGCCAGGCGGAGCAGCGCATGAACATCGCGGTGCCGTCCTTGTACTGGCCTGCATCGCGGTCGAAGTGGCGGGGTGTGGAGGCGACGGTGAACTTCGCCAGCGCTGCCCCGGACGGGGTGAACTTCAGCTCGGGGTCGGAGGTGAGGTTGCCGATGACGGTGATGGGGGTCTCGCCCATGGCCATGGGGATCTCCTTCGGGTTGTCGGGTCAGAGGTTGGTGAGGGCGTGCTGTGCGCTGTTGAGCAGCTCGTTGATGACGGGGGCGATGCCGGTGGAGGCGAGGAAGAAGCCGAAGAGCACCGCCGTGAGAGCGCCGGATATGTGCATGGCGCGGTGGCGGATGAGGATGAGGAGGATGGCGCCGAAGAGGACGACGGCGCTGAGGGAGATGACCACGGGGCTCCTTACTGGTTGATGGTTCCGTTGGCGCGGCCGAAGAGGCCGGTGGCGGTGACGTTTTGGGTGATCTGGGCGGGCGCCCGGTGCCGCCAGCGAGTCAGGAGGTAGGCGGCGCCTCCGCAGCTGGCGGCGACCAGGGCGACGGCGGCCCACAGGGCGTCGGTCATGGCGATGACTCCTGGTGCGGCGTAGTGGAGGCCGAAGCCACCCGCGCCGATGCCGGCGCCGATGGTCGGCGCGAGGAGCGCGGTGGTTTTGGCCCACGCGGGGACCGGCTGCGCGGTCGGTGCCACGGGGGCTGCCGGTGCTGGGGGTTGGGTGTAGGCGAGGGTGCGGACTCCGCCGGGGAGGGTGACCAGCTCGACTCCGGGCGGGATCTCGTGCGGTGCCATCGTCGGTCGGGTGAGTGGTTCGGGGTGGAGCACGCGGGCGTCGGTGCGGTGGGTGGTGATCTCGTATGTGGTGTCGGGGTGCACAAGTTGCTCCCTTCACGAGCGACGGGCAGCGCCCCGGTTTCGTGGGTGCTGCCCGTCGTCTGGCTTGTCGTGTCGCTTGTCGTGCGGCTTGTCGCTTGTCTTGTCTTGTCGCTTGTCGCCTTCCAGGTCAAAGCCCCTCCCCGGCCTTCTGAGAGTCGTACAGGGGCCTCCTCGAACCTGTGGGCGACAAGCGACAAGCGCTCAGCCGTGTGCATCCCCGCGGGGTGCGTGGCGGTGGTGGACGTAGCGGGCCTTGGTGCCGGTGCCGACCCGTACGGCGGTGCCGTCATCGGTCCAGGACTTCAGCCAGCCGACGACGGTTTGCCGGGTGGTGCCGTACTCCTCCGCGAGCCCGCGGGCGATGGCAGAGGCGCCGGTGCCTTCCGGCCCGGCTGCCAGGAGCAGCGCGAGCGCGGCGTCGCGGGCGGGGTTGTCCTCGTTCGCGGACAGGTTCAACCCACCCGAGGACGACGGCGGTTGATCCGCCGGCGGCTCGTCACCGCGTCCGGGTGCGGTGCCGAACTGGGCGTCGATCTGCTCGCGGAACTTCCGCAGCAGCACGTCCTCAGCCGACTCCCCACCACCACGAGGCGAGGGCTCGCCCCGCAGGGCGGAAAGGTTCAGGCCTCCCCCGCGGCCCAGCTCGTCACCGTGGGCGGATGCCGGACCGGGGGCGGCGTCGCGCATCCACGCGGTGCGCTCCGCATCCCAGCGGCCGGCATACGCCTCGCCCGCGGCGCGGGCTGACTTGCCGTCGAGGGTGGGGTGCAGGTTGGCGGTGGCAGCGACGATGTCGCGGATCTGGTTGGGCAGGATCCGCCACGCCTTGAACAGCCCGGCCGGGGATTCCGGGGTGCCCATGAACCCGGCGCCCTTGTACGGCGCTTGGTCCACGCGCAGGCCGCGGGAGCCGGGGAACATCTTGGACAGGTCCATGCCCTCGGTCTCCCCGCCGGTGAGCGCGGCGCGGACCTTCGCCTCCCGGCGGATCATCAGGTTCCCCAGGACGGAGCCGGTGGCACCGAGGGCGGTCAGCACGGTGCGGCCGCCCATGGCGCGGGCGATGCGGATGAACTCCAGGATCTTCTCGGCGAGCTTGCGGGTGGCCCGGTCGTTGCTGACCAGGATCTCCGCGCCCTCGTCCACGACCAGCTCGATCTGCGGGATCCGTGAACTGATCGGCAGCAGGTCCGTGTTGGCCTTGCTGAGCAGGTCCTGGTAGGCGCGCTTGCGCTCCTTCATCACCGCGATCGCTGTATCGAGCATGCGCACGGCCTCTTCGTGGGTGGAGGCGAGCCAGTCCACACCGGGGCGCATGCCGTCCACGAACGACCCGTCGTCCGCGAGTGCGGGGCCCACCCAGGGGAGGCCGGCGGATCCGGCGTTGAGGTCGATTACCCAGGTCAGCACGTCCGTGGCGCGGGCGAACCCGGCGAGGATCGTGTGGACCATGTTCGTCTTCCCCGAACCGGTAGGACCGACGACCAGCGCGCACTGCTCGCGCAGGTAGACGCGCACCTCCTCACCGTTCGTGCGCAGCCCCCAGGGCAGTCCCGACATCACGCTGAGCGGGCTGTAGTCGGTGGGGTAAGTGCGCTCCTCCACCAGCACGTTGACCGTGGTCACGTCGATCAGGACGCGGCCCTGGTGGATGCCCGGGGAGGCCGAAGCGGTGCAGCCGTGCGGCAGCTTCGCGTCCCCTGACAGGCGGGCGGACTCGCGTGCGATCTTGTCGTAGGTGACGCCTCCTGTGGGGAGTTCGGCGTCGATGGTGAAGCCGGTGCCAGTGGGCCACATCTCCACCGCCTTCACATGGACGCTCACGCCACAGACACGCTGGATGCGCTCCACCCACTCCGCCGCGATCTGGCGGCGTTCGGCGGACAGTTCACGGGCGACCTGGCGTTCGGCGGCGGCGAGGGCCTCCAGCTCCCGGGCTTCCTCGTGCAGCAGCGTCGCCCGTGCCGACGCCCCGATGCCCACCCCGAGGGTGGCCAGTGAGCCGAGTGCGGTCCACGAGAGCGGGCCGGTGGTCATGGCCCAGGTGGTCCATCCGGCTCCCAGGAGCCAGGAGGCGGCGCGCATGCAGGTGGTGCGGGCGGAGAGCTTGTCGCGGAGTGTGGTGATGGTGTGGCCGATGGCGCCGGCGGCGCCGACCGCGAGTGCCCAGGCGGGGGGCATGCCGGTGGCGGCGCCGGTGGTGGCGACGGCGAAGGCGCCGGTGGTGGCGGACAGGGCGCCGGTCACGGGTCCGTGCCCGGCCGCCCAGTCCCACACCGGCCCACCGTCAGCCTTCTTCGACCTGCTGGTCTTCTTCGGCTTGTTGAGGTTCACGGTGGGTGCACTCATCTCAGACGTTCCAGCCCTTCTCGGCTTCCGGGCCGTTGCGGGGGTCCTCGTGGCGGGAGATGTCCTGCTCGTGGGCCTGGCGGAAGAGCGGACCCATGTCTTCAGCGACCGCGACGGCGGACATCATGGCGCCGAAGATGTCGTTGAAGCCGTCCGCGACCTCCTTCTCCAGCGGAAACTCCGAATCGGCGCGCTCGGCGAGGATCCGCATCACGTTCGCCACGCTGGTCAGCGCGGCGGGGATGCCTTCGACCATGGCGAGGATCTCCATGGCGTTCTCCGGGTCGTAGCTGTTCGCGGCGGACTCCATCTCCGCCGCGTGGTCCTCGAACCTGAAACCGGACACGTGCTCTCCTTCCGTGGTGGGGTCGGGTGTGGCCGGCACGAGTCCGGCCGGGCGTTCGGCCTTGTCGCCGATGCCGTCGGTTCCGTCGTCGGCCGCCTGAGCATCGGCAGCGGCTTCCTCATCGGCCTGGTCAGCGCGGATCTGGTCATCGCGCTGCGTGCGCTGCTGCTGGGCGGAGTCGGTCAGGCGCCAGTAGAGGCGTCGGCCGGGGTATTGCAGCCAGCGCCAGCCGAGCTTCCGCCCGAGCGGGGTGGTGAGCATGCCGACGATGCCCAGCGCGCTGGCCAGCAGCGCGGCCACCAGACGGCGGCCCTGGTAGCGGGCGGCGGAGCGCCACAGCGCTCGCCTCGCACGCTTGCGGGCCGGGGCCTTGCGCACGTTCGCGCGCTGGTCGGCGACCTTCCCCGCGTTGCGCCGGTCCCGGTCCTTGCGCGCCTTGTCCACGGCCGCGCTGCGGGCCTTCCCCGCCCCGCGCAGTCCCTTGCCCAGGCCGCGGCCGATCGGCCCCCGCCCGGCCAGGGACGCGTTCCTGGCGCGGGACTTGGCGTCGCGCCGGGCGTCCGCTGCAGAACGGCGGGCCGCATTGGTGTCCGCGCGGCGCTGAGCACGCGTCGGCGCGTTCTCCCGCTGAGCGTCCCGCAGGGCCTTGACCTGCCCCACACGACCCCGCGACTTGCCCGAACCCGCCGAGGTGCGCGGGGACTTGCCCCGCCCACCAGCGACGTTCCCCCGGCCCCCGCCCGCCCGGCGGCCGGACGTACCGAGCGTGGAGCCGGTGCGCTGGCGTGGCACGCGCCCACCAGCGCGCCCGCCAGCCCTCTTCCGGGCACCGGCCGATGTCCTCTTGCGGGTGCGGCGGGCGCGTGTCGCGGCCGCGGTGCCGAGGACGGCGGCGCCGGTCGCGGCGACCGCCAGCGCGGCCGGTCCGCCGACCAGCGCGGCCGAACCCAGCAGCGACGCGGTGGCGTTCGTGCCGGTCAGCGCGAGCGGCACCACCGGCCAGCCGCCCGGTGTGTGCTCCACTGCTGTTGCGTCGGCGGCCGGTGCCGTGTCGGTTGGCGGAAGGGAAGCGTCGGTTGCCGGCGGTGCCTCGGGGGCCTCTACCGGCGTCATCGTCGTGTCCGTCATGCTGGTGTGCGCTCCTTTCGAGGAGATCGGGGAGCCCGGACGCGTTGCTTTGGACGGCCACGTCCGGGCTCTTCTCTGCTCAGAGGCGGTGTTCGGGGTGGGCAGCGGCCATCTCCTGCCACCGGCGGTTCTCCACCGGGCTGGTGCGGCGCAGGCGGACGGTGAAACCGCAGTCCGGTGCAGCGCAGCGGTGGGTGGTCGTCTTCGCGGCTTCCGCGATGCGGCTGCACAGGACCAGCAGGGAAGACCACAGGGCCAGTCCGCAGGCCAGCAGCAGCGAGAACGGCACGTCGTAGGCGTGCAGCCGCACGGACTCCCAGGCTGCAAACGCGCCCGTCGCGACGACCGGGGACCACGTGGCCAAGAACCGCTTGACCTTGGGAGACATGAGCAACTCCTTTGCGAATTCAGGCGGCCAGCGCGCGCGAATCTGCGCAGCGCACGCACTGGCCGAGAGAGGTGGGGATGACGTAGCCGCGGTCGTGCCCGCAGGTCGGGCAGATGCGGCGGGCGGCGTTGGCCTTGGCCAGTGCCGCCCATTTCGCGGGCGTCATGGGCCGGACCGGCTTGGCTGCGTCGAGGCTGTAGAGGTAGGCGACCAGCGGCTCCCGCCTGCGACGGGGGCGTTCGAGCTGGGCGACCACGCTGGAACCACCAGGACGTAACCCCTTGGCGCGCAGCTGCCGGTATGTCGCCAGTCCGTCCGGCGCCAGGCGCCACGGGTAGACCGGGACGGATCCCATCACCGAATGCGCTGGTAGGCGGCCCTGCAGAACTCCGCGTGCTGACCGGCGCGCAGGCGGATGGTGCCGAGGTGATCGGTGAAGGAGGACCGGTCACCGCAGCCGTGGCAGTTCCACCGCGAGGCTTCACCGACGGTCCCGCCAGTGACATCCACGGCGGCGCCGACCTGGTTGTGCATGCGGATGAGCAGGTCAGACGGCTCGGTCGGGTTGTGGTTCGGGGAGAGCTTCACCAGTGGGCTCCTTGCACTACAGAGGGCGCCGGGGCGCCGTTGGGGTGGGTGTGATCGCGCAGTTCCTGGTAGCGGGTTGAGACCCAGCCCACGGACCAGCCACACAGCTCGGCAGCCGTACGCACCGGGACGCTGGCGCCGTAGGCAGCGGCGACGATCTGCCGGGCGCGCTCCTCCGGGAGCTTCTCGACAGCCGGTCCCGCAGAGAGCAGTTCGCGGCGTTCACGCTCGATCCGCTCGGCACGCTCCTGCGCCTCGCGGCGTTCACGCTCCGCCCGTTCGCGGCGCTCTCGCTCGCGCTGTTCGGCCGCCTGACGCTCACGCTGTTCACGCTCACGCTGCTGCTGTTCACGCTCGCGTTCACGGCGTTCACGCTCCACCTGCTCAGCCCGCTCCCGGGCCTCGATGGCTTCGCGTTCCTCGCGGCGCCGACGCTCTTCCCGCTCGGTCTGCTCACGCGCCAAGTCGGCTTCGTGCTCACGCTGTTCACGCGCCAACTGCGCCGCGTGCTCACGCTCCTCACGACGCTGCCGAATGGCGCCCTCCTGGCGCTCCCGGGCCTCCTGGCGAGCCGCCTCGCGGCGTGCCAGGTCCTTGGCCTCCAGGTCTTCCAGGGCGGCGGTGATTGCGCGCCGGTAGGCCAGTCCCGTCTCTGCGGTGACGATGAGCAGAAGCGGCGCGACGGCGTGCACTGCGACTCCGACCAGGTCCTTCTTCAGTGCGGAGTCGGCAATGTTCAGCGCCAAGGTCATGGCGCCTGTCATCCACCGCAGCACGATCGGCCACCGCCCGCCGTGCCCGCCCAACCGCGCCAGGACGGCATCGAGGCGGACGACGATGACGACGGCCGCATCCACCACCAGGGGCAGGATCGGCGCGGTCCAGTCCCACTTCTCAGGCGTGTGTTTCGCCATGAGCGGGGTGACGGTGAGGATGGAGTAGAGCATCGCCCCGAAGACGATCAGCCACGTCCCGACCGACAACGCGCGCTCCGCTGAACGCACATGAACGCTGTTCATCCGCTCGCCTCCTCAACCTCGATGGAGGCGAACAGGCGCACCGCAGAAGTCGGGTCACCGGGCGTGACGGTGACCTCGTTCCACCGCCATTCGGTGCCGTCCGTGAACACGTAGCCGAGCGCGTTCAACGCCCGTGAACGCTCCGCCAACGTCGGCACCGTCTCGCCCGGGGCGAACTCGTACTCGGGCCACGGAACGCCAGGAGCGTTCAGCAGCACCACGTACAGCACCCACGGGCCGCGGGCCGGGGAGATCTGGGCTGTGTGGGTCTTCGCCATCAGGCCACCTCCGGGGCGCTCGTGGCGAGCCTGCGAAGACGAGCCTGGTTGGCCACCCTCAGGCGTGCGGTCAGCAGTTCGCGGTGGGCGCGGCGCCGGCGGCGTTCGGACCACGGTGTGGCGGGGCGGTCCATGAGGCTGATCTCGACATCGAGCACTTCGACTTCGGCCTGCACGATCGGCAACGTGGCTTCGATGGCGTCCAGTTCAGCGTCTGTGGGCTCCTGCTCGTCCTCGTCGGGGACCACGGAGAGCAGGGTTCGTGAGGTGGGCATGGCGGGTGGGGTCCTTCCAAGTGGTGGGGTGGATGTCGCGTACGTGGTGGCCAGCGGCGTAGGCGGCGCCGGCCGCGTGGGCAGCGGCGGTCAGCAGTACGGCGGTGGCCGGGTGGTGCAGTCCGCGGATGCGGATGGACCGCGCGGCGGCGTGCTGTGCGGCACGGGCGCGGCTCAAGGACGGAACGTCAGACACAGAGCAGGGCCCGGGAGTCGGGCGGCCCGCCCCCTGCCAAAGGACCGGGGGCGGACCGCAACGGGTGGACGGGGCTACAGCGAGCCGCCGGGAGTGCGCTGGTCCGGCGGTGCCTTCTCCTCCTGGCCGTCCGGCACACGTTCGTGCTGGGGCTCGGGCTCCTCGCTCACTGGCCACCGCCCTGCTGCCCGGCGGCGGCTGCCGCTTCGGCGAGCCGGGCCGCGGCTTCCTGCGCTGCGGCCAGATCGGCCGCCGCCTGCTGACGGGCGGCCTCCATCTCCTCTGCCGGCGTCACCGAGAACCACCACCGGGCCGGACGCGACGCAGGGCCTCATCCATGTCGGGATCGGAATCGGTGGGCTGCGCCGGTAAG
The DNA here is from genome assembly GCF_900090145.1 of Streptomyces sp. WMMB 322. Classification (GTDB taxonomy): domain Bacteria; phylum Actinomycetota; class Actinomycetes; order Streptomycetales; family Streptomycetaceae; genus Streptomyces. The sequence continues at coordinate 95,168 of NZ_FMHI01000014.1, read as the reverse complement.
ACGGCGCGTGTCATGCTGGCGATCACAGGTTCCTCCAGATCAGGTGCCTGTTTCGCGGTCCCTCGGGTGGCACCCCGGGGGACCGCTCGTGATTGAAACCAGGGACTCCCGGCTCCCCTCAGCCCTGCTCGTGCGAGACGAGCAGGGGAGGCAACCGGCCGCAGCGCAACGGCTACGGAAGATCGTGGATGTGCGTAGCTCCTCTCGACGCCTTCACATGGGCTTGCACTGCAAGGGGGACCTCGTCCCCACTCTCCGGCCGTTGCTCGCGGTCACCGGGCCACCTCGCCAGTACGGGCCGCAGCCCTGTTCCACCTGGCCTTTAGCGGGATTGCAGCGTCCCCGCCCTGTGCATTCGTGCTGTCGTTCTGGCGCCCTCCGTGCCGCCGTAGGCACGTCGAGCAAGGGCATCGCTCCAGGTCAAGACCTCACGGAGTGAAGTGACCTAGGTCGCTTGCCGTTGTCGTGAAAGCTACCTAGGTCAGTTGTGAATCGTCAAGCGCTCCCGCGCTCTGAAGTCGAGCTACCTAGGTCAAGTACGCTTCTGGGGTGGACTCACAGCCGAAGAGGAAGCCCAACGCCCGCGAGATCGCCGCCCGGATGAGAGACGAGATCGCCGCGGGAACATTCGGTCCTGGGGATCGCCTCCCGGGCGGTCGGGCTTACGCCAAGAAGCTCGGTGTATCGCTGATGACGGTGCAGAACGCCTACACACAGCTCCGGGAAGAGGGGCTGGTTGAAGGCGTGGCGGGGAGTGGCACGTACGTGCGGGATGCCGTTCCCGGTGAGCACGGGCCCCGCGAGTCGGCTCAACGCCTGACGGACCTCCAAGGTGAAGTTGCCCGACTGTCGGCCGAACTGACCGATGTTGCCGAGCGCGTCAAGCAGCTTGAGGCGGCTGTGAGCCCCATTGAGGAGGACCCTGGCGCTTAGCGTCTCTCGCGGTGCGTCCGTCTTCATGCTTTAAGCGTGTCCTGGCAGGCGCACCATCGGTACGCACTCCTGCCGCCCCTGCACCGAACTAAAGCGAACTTTGCTTGCTTGACGGGGTGTTGTCGCCGCACTTCTGGCTGCGAGACTGTCCACTATGGCCGAACTGAACGGGAATCCCGTCACCCTCGAGGACCTCCAGGCCCTTGCCCTCACGAACTACGGGCACTTCACGTCCATGCGGATGGAGAACGGCACCATCCGGGGGCTGTCGCTTCATCTGGATCGCTTGGTGCGGGACTGCCGCATCGTCTTCGGCGTCGACTTGGACCGCGAGCAGACTCTCCACTACATCCGCAAGGCGGCCCATGGGGTCACCGGAGTTGCCGGCCTCCGTGTCACCGTGTTCGATCCAGCGCTCGATATGGGACGCCCCAGCGACGGCAAGGACCCGCATGTTCTGGTGAACCTGCGCCCTGCGGGTGCCATGCCGCCGCCGCCCCTCACGGCCAAGACCTTCACCTTCACCCGCGACAACGCGGAGGTGAAGCACATCGGCCTTCACCCGCAGCTCCGACTTCGCCGTGACGCACAACTCGCCGGATTCGACGATGCCGTCTTCGTCGAGCCGGACGGCAGGGTCTCCGAGGGTGGCACGTGGAATCTTGGCTTTGTCGACCAGGACGGGACGGTCATCTGGCCCGACGCCCCCGTGCTTCCCGGCACGACAATGCTCCTGCTGCGCGGCCTCGACGCACCCAAGCAGGTCACCGAGCCGGTGCGGCTTCCAGACCTCCCGAACATGGCCGCGGCCTTCGCCACGAACACCACGATTGGCGTGCGTGCCGTGAGCGCGCTCGACGACGTGCAGTTCCCGACGGACCACCCCGTGCTCGCCGCACTGCGAAACGCCTACGCCGACATCCCCGGCGACCGCCTGTAGACGCGTGTCACCGCCTCCAGGGCAGTGATTCACGACCGAGGTAGCCAATGCCACTCGTTACGAAATGGACCGGACGTGAAGTTAAGGCGCTACGTGAAGCCGTACGAATGAGCCTCTTGGAGTTCGCCGAGAAGCTGGGGGTGTCCGATCGCATCGTCTCTCGCTGGGAGGGGGACGGCGAACAAGCATCCCTGCGCATGGTGAATCAGGCGGCCTTGGACACCCTGCTCGCCAAGGCAGACCAGGATGCCCAAGGCCGCTTCGTCGGCATTCTGTCGGCTGATGATGTTCCCACTCACGCAGTCATCGAGCCCGACGACGACCAGACGAGCAGCGGCGAATACCTGAAGCATCCCGGTGACGGCAAGCTCATGGCGCACGTCCCGGAAGGGATATTCCTATCCGGCGAGAACGACGATCCCGTGTTTGTCGACGAGTTCTACATCGACACCTTCCCGACGAGCAACGCTGACTATGCGCGGTTCTGCGCGGCGACTCGGCACGCCGTGCCTGAGCACTGGGAGAACGGCAGGTGCCCTCGTGATCTGTACGACCACCCTGTTGTGCACGTGACGTGGCGAGACGCAGACGCTTACGCCACGTGGGCTGGAAAGTCGCTGCCGACAGCCGAACAGTGGGAGAAAGCGGCGCGCGGTACCGCCGGCCGTACCTTCCCTTGGGGGAACCAGAAGACTGCCGCAAAGTGCAACGTCCGAGAGACCGGGGTAGAACGCACGACGTCCGTATCCCGATACCACAGCGGCGTCTCCCCCTACGGCGTCTACGACATGGTGGGCAACGTGTGGGAATGGCTCGCAACTGGAACCACGCCAGGCCGCTACGAACTTCGGGGCAGTGCCTTCACGAGTCCCCTGTTCCGGGGAGCCCCTGCCGCTGCCAACGACGCCAGCGACATGATGCATGACGACGACACCGGGTTCCGTTGCGTGGCAACGCCCGAGCAGGTGACTCCTCATATCCGGAGACAGTAGGCCGGCGAAGTTCGACCTCTACGTCACGGACTTCTACCGCCTCTTTGGGGAGACCCAGCTGGCCAGCTCTCGCCGCAGAGGTTCTGCGAGCTGGAACAGACTTCGACTGGTTGAGAGCGATCCCCCATGCGCAACGTAGGAGTATCTCACCACCTCATGGACCTGGTAAAGAGCAAACCGGGGCCCGTTGCATGCGCCAACAAACAGCAGACCACGCAGCTCCCCGCATTTCTCTCGGCGGGAACCGGAAAGTAACGGTGCGTAGAGGTTGGCCGCTCAGCCCCACGATTTCCATTTATCGAAGACTGACTGATTCGCCCCTAGAATCTCGTCGTAATTCAAGTTGCGCGGAACGACCCCCCATTGCAACATATTGAAGACTACGCTCTCGAAGGACATTCGCCCCGTTCGAATGTGATCCTTCCTCGTCATTAGCGCTTCTGGCTTCAGAGCTGCTGTGCCAATATGGGCATGTGGAAACTCGACGTCACTCTTACCGCCCGGGTGCCAGTGCCAGGCGATTTGTTCTTCATCATCACCAGCCCTGACTGTGTACTTGTAGCCCCGAGTCGAAACCTTGTAACGATCACTGGTTCCGACCGGGTGGCCGTATACGTCGGTTTCCTGCTCAATGACAGTGAACTTAATGCTCGCTTCTAAGGAAATCCTTCGATCTAACACTCTGAACGATACGGGATCACCCCTGTTCAGCGTTACCGAGTGGATATCCCCCCATGATTGTCCCCGGATTGGGCTACATACCCATTGAGAGCGCGTTATACACGAAGAGGACGCGCGTAGCGGTTCCAGAAATGCGTTGACTGCCTGATGTGGGGTCCTACCGGGCATTGTCCCGCGTTGGACGTACGAAGGGAAGGAGTTCGGCTACCTCTTGAGCCTTAACGTTCTCGATCGGCCCATCGTAGTGCCCCGCGTCCCAAAGGGAGATGAACTCTTCCCCGGAGATACCCAGGTTCCTACGTGCTGCGCGATCTAGAATCTCCGCTCCCTCTGTGTAATCAACTTCGACCACTTCCGGCAATACGGCAATTAGATGCGCGCGAGGGTTGATAGACGCGTTCGCACCCGAGACGGGCACTGTGTCATTGCTCGTACTCAGCGTCGATTCCAGTGCGACTGCATACGTTGAAGCCATCATTCTCTCCCCTGCGCATCGAATTGCTCGGCTGTTCTCTGGAGCACCTCGATCAGCTCTCCGAGGTGTCGGCGTGAGATTGCGAGACGCGAAACGCCACGCACAGGAACGTAACTCAGGCGCTCAGCTTGGTTACGGATCTCTTCATCGTTTCCCATGAGCAGCGGGGGTGTCGCGGTACCGAAACCTAGGAAGACTTGGTCACTATCAACTTGTGTGATCACTTGATTGGTGCTGAGTACCGGTAGGTCATCTAGTCCTACCCACAGTAGCGGGACCCTGACCGCCTTCGCCGTGTCGTTGTCCTCCATGACCTCATCGTTGCACGCCCGGCTGACAATTGATACAGGACGGCCGCACGGTCAGCCTTCCGGATGGCCGCTGGTACGAGTGGGCTCCGTGACCCAGCATGCGAGCGGCAACCAGAGGCGTCGGTCCGGGGTGCCGTCTTACGCGGGCCAACCTCAGGAGGGATCCAGGCAGCCCGTTCGATGGCCAGGTCACATGCCTTGTGACCTGGCCATCAATGCAGCGCGGGCGATGCCGCTTAGGCGTTACTCCAAGCTTCAAGGAATCGCTTGCGGTCCTCCTCTGTCTCGCGCCTCCGGCGGCGAGCGAGCAGGACGTGCCAGGCGGTGGTCTCGGCGTCACGCAACCACAAGTTGCCGTGGTACCTGCTACCCCCCACGAACACGTTTTGGTCCAGGGCGCCGCCGATCACTTCCGCCACGGCGTCACGCTGCTGTGCATCCAGCTCTTCCAGAAAGCTGAGGACGCGATCAGCAATACCGCCCTCGTTCCCGTTGATCAGGTAGTCGAAGAAGGGGCCACCCGCGTTGGCCGGATCGACGTTCATGGTGGCTTGACCGCCCGCGTGCCTCAACGAATCCCAAAACTCACGTCCCTCGGGGGTACCTGGCAACGGGAGCACTGCGAAGAGGTCGACTAGATGGCCGTTGGCTGCATGGTTGTACGAGACGTCGCAGGCTGCTGCGGAAGCAATGTTCGCGACATGCCCAGTGGTCAGTCCTCCATCCTCTGGCCAGCCTAATGGGGTGTTCAATTGCTGAGTCAGGTGCTGTGCCAGCTCGTCATCTTCGTCTAGATATCGGCGGACGATCACAAGTTCCCCCAGTTCAACGTCATGTGGCACAAGACGGCGCCTCTCCGCCAGCCAGCCTGCCCAACCTTTCAGCGTTCTACTGGGCTGGGTGGACAACGTCTGGAAAGTGCGGTGCCTTGGGCTGATGGTCGTGCGGCTCTACCCAAAGGACGGCCAGTTCAACAGGCCGAGCGCGGCCGGCCAAGCGAATGGCCGGAACTCCTCCTGCGCGCTGAGTGTCCTCATGGGACGGTCGCTGCTGGTCATCAACCTGAGGGGGGCTCTTGGCCACCACGCCGCGACGCAGCTACAGCAACGCAACGATCGCCGGCCTAATGACTCTCGCTCGAGGCGGGTGTTACTGGCCGGACTGCGGCGTGCCGACTGTTCGAATGATCAACGGCGCGCCACGCCTCAACCTGGAAATCGCGCACGTCCGGGCGTTCGAGGAGGGCGGCAAGCGCTACGACCCGGACTGGTCAGTCAGCGAGCGGAACAGCTTCGCAAACCTCATTCTGCTGTGCCACCCGCATCACTCCGAGATTGACGGGACGAACAGCGATCAGTACCCGGTAGAACTCTTGGAGCGCTGGAAGCACGAGCGCGAGGCTGATGGACTCAGCGCTCTGGCGGGCTTGGGCGACCTGACAGAACAGCGGCTCGGCGAGATGATCAGTGAAGCTCAAACGGCACTAGTGACCCGCATCGAGCCTGCGTTGGAAGAGTTCGCGAAGGCGGCACCGGAGCTCGGGTCGCTGCTGAAGGTCACTCTCAAAGAACTATCGGATCCCCGCATCCACGGATTCGGACTGTCCGAGGACGAGATCAGATCGCTGAGCCGCTCCTCGGACCGCCTCCTCCATCTCCAGGACACCGCCTTTCTACTGTTTGAGGCGTCTCAGAGGCTGTTGCACCTGCAGGACACTGCAAGCACCCTCGCTGATGCGGCCCAGGATCTGGTGGGGCTCGCAGACGACGCCTCAACGCTCCATCAGGCCGCGCTCAGAGCCGATCGAGTAGCTACTCGGTTAGTGGACAGCCTTGAGGGTCTCCCACATAGCGCCCAACTCCTTCAAGCAGCAGCAGACAGAGCCGACCGAGCCGCGGACCGGATGGGGCGCGGCTACTAGCTTCAGGCAAGCATTGGGGAGTGAACGGGGAGTGGATCAAGAAAAGCGCGCCGCGGTGTACTCATCCTGGCCAACGAAGACCAAGGTCCTGACCTGCACATATACCCGAAGATCCTGGTGAGCGATCTTTCCGCACATTATTCGGGACGAAGAGGTCGTGGGTTCAAATCCCGCCACCCCGACAGAAGAGATTGCAGGTCAGGGCCGGTGTCGAGGCAGTCGACACCGGCCCTGGCGTGTGTTCGGAGCGACTCCGGAGAGCGTTCGGCGAAAGCCTGGCGAAGGTCGCGAATCCGCGCCGAGGTGCAGAGACTTCTCTGCACCTCTCAACCGCGCTCGGCGCCGGCCGGCGCTACCGTTTCACGCGGCCTCGGACGGCGAGGAGCGCCAGGGCCAGCAGAACGGGTTCGGTGAACCGGGAGGCCATCTCGGTGTAGCGGCCGGCCGTGGTCAGGGACTGGCCGCTGGAGCGGAACACCACGGAGTTGATGACCACGTCCGCCGCTTTTTGGGCACGGGCTGTGGTGAAGCGGTCGGGGAAGTCGGCGTGGACCTGGGGGTTCTGGTTACCGATGACGCCGGCGCCGGGCGGGTAGGGCTTGGCGGGGGTGTCCGGCAGTCCAAAGCCCACCATGAGCAGCACGGTGATGGTCATGGCGCACAGCAGCCAGCCCAGGGCGCGAGAGGCGCGCAAGCCGTAGCCGGAGGCAGCCCAGTACATCCAGAGCAGCGCCCGCTCGGCGGCCGGACCGTGTGAGTCATGGCGGCGCATCTCCATCTCGCCGTAGTAGAAGTCGGCCGCACCCGGCTCGTTCTTGGCGTCCTCGAAGCCTTTGCGAAGCTCCCGGTAGATCGGCGCCAACGCTGCGGGCTCCAATGGGGGCTGCCCCTCCTGTTGCGCTGTCCACCCGGCCCCCGCCTGTCCACGGGCGGCTCGCCAATGTTGTTCCTCGGCCAGGGTCTGACGCGACGTACACCGCACCGGCACCAGGCCCCGGCGGTGCAGGCCGGCGGGCGCGGTGGGCAATGTGCAGCGACCGTGCAGGCGCAGTTGGTCGAGATGGATCGTGCCGGCGAAGCGGCAGTTGGTCAGATCGACGTCGGTCAGGACGAGATGGGAGGCATCCACACCGTGCAGGGACGCCACACGGACCGGCGCCTCGACAAGCCCGGGCTCTTCGGTTCCGGGCTCCTCAAGGGCGATGAACGGGGGGTGGGCAGCAACACTCACCGGGAACTCGAGCACCGCGTCGCTGAGATCCAGCACTGCATGCCGCAGCCGCAGCGCCGCCGTGGAGGCCCATCGCGTACGTACGCAGTCAACTCCGCCCGCTGCGAGCTCCAGAGTCACCGCAGAAGAGAACACCGCCGCCGAGAGGTTCACCGTCCCTCGGCACGCCAGCGGTCCGAGCTGCGAAGCTCTCTCGAACGTCACGCCGCCGAACAGGGCGTCGTTCTCGAACGTTGCGCTGTTGAACCTTGTGCGCCCCTGGAACGTCGCCCCGCGGAACCCGGCGCTGCCCTCGAATGACGCCTGCTCGAATCCGGCATCGCCCTCGAACGTGGCGAGATCGAATCCGGCGCCGTCCTGGAACGTCGCCTTGCGGAATGCCGCGGAGCCCCCGAACGTCGCGCTGTTGAACCCGGCGCTGCCGTGGAACGTCGCCCCGCGGAACACCGCGTCGCCCCCGAACCGCGCCCGGCGGAACCCCGCGCCGCCCTGGAACGTCGCCCCGCCGAACCCGGCGTCCCCCTGGAACGAAGCCCGGCCGAACCCGGCCTCGCGCCGGAACGTAACCGCGCCGAACCCGGCGTCGTCCTGGAATGACGCCTCGCGGAACCCAGCGCTGCGCGCGAACGTCGCTCTGCCGAACCCGGCGGTGCCCTCGAAGGACGCCCGGCCGAAGCCGGCATCCCCCTGGAACGACGCCCCGCGGAACCCGGCGTCGCCCACGAACGTCGCCCCGCCGAACCCGGCACTGCCCCCGAACGTGGCGCCACCGAACCCGGCATCACCTTGGAACGTCGCCCCGCGGAATTCGGCGCTGCCCTCGAACGTCACTTCGCCGAACAGGATGTTGCCCTGGAACATCGCCCCGCCGAACCCGGCGTCGCCCCCGAACCGCACCCCGCGAAACCCGGCGTCGCCCTCGAACGTCGCCCCGTCGAACCGGACGGCTCCGAAGTGTGGCCGACCGTCGGTCGGATCGCGGACAGCGTCCAACAGGTGTCCCAGCAGAGCAGCGTTGAAGATCGTGCCGCGGTGGTCGAGGTCTGTGCCGGGGTGGAGGGACGACAGGTGATGGTGGCGGTCGATGCCGTCGAGGTGTGCCAGACAGGTTTCGTACGAGTCCGGCCCGGCCTCATGGGATTCCGGGCGCATGCGCGCGACGCGTCTGCCCCGGCACCCCACCGGGTCGTCCGCGTCGGCCCCGCGGCCGCAGTGCGGGTACGGGGGAGGCTCGGTCGGGATAATGGTCATGCCTTGATCGACGCCGCGGGCTCCGACGCCGGTTGCTGACACATGGGCCCAGTCCGGCGAAACCTCTCGTCCTTCAGGGATCGGGCACTGGCCGCCACCGCATCGAGCGTCATGCGCACGGGAGTGCGCCGGCCCCGGCGGGCTGCGGCCGGTTGGAGGTTCGCGAATCGTAAGGACCTCACGTCCCTTTCGACGGGGACAGGAGGACCTTGCGTGGTGTGGAATCCCGGCTACAAGGCAGAGCACACAGGGAGGCCACAGTGCGCAGGACGTCGGTACGGGTGCGGAAACCGCTGTTCGCAGGGGTGTTGGTGGTCGGCCTGGCGGCGGTCGCCGTGGGGCTGTACCTGTTCCAGCCGTGGAAGCTGTGGACGGACGAGAAGGTCGACGAGGCGCTTCCCGGCGCTGCCGCACCCGAGAGGGCGGACGGACAGCCGGAGCCCGGGAAGTCCGGTGACTCCGCCGCACCGGGCGAGCCCGAGAAGCCGGCCGGGCCGACGACGCTGGCCTCGGGCGAGTTCATCACCCATGAGCACGAGACGACCGGGCGTGCGAAAGTCGTCGAGCTCGAGAACGGATCCCGGGTCCTGCGCCTGCAGGACCTGAACACGAGCAACGGTCCCGATCTGAAGGTCTGGATCACCGATGCGAAGGTGAAGCCGGGCAAGGCCGGCTGGCACGTCTTCGACGACGGCGCACACCTCAGTCTGGGCGCGCTCAAGGGCAACAAGGGGAGCCAGAACTACACGCTGCCCGCGGGGGCGGACCTGGACGACTACAGCAGCGTGACCATCTGGTGCGACCGCTTCGACGTCTCCTTCGGAGCAGCCGAACTGTCCCGCGCCTGACCGCAGCGGTGCCGCGCGTCCGTTCAGTTCCTCTTCGCCGCCGGTGGATCAAGTGGCAGTCGGCGACGGTGAATCCGGACCCCCGCATCCACCGTCGCCCGGAACGGGATGTGGCACCGGCCCCGATGGTGGCGGGTGGCGTCAGCAGCCGCAGGCGTCCGCGACCGGGGCGGTCAGGGGATCGGCGTCGCGGCGCTCCGGGCCCTGCCGGGTTTCGTATGCGAAGCCCTCGCGCACCCAGTACTCGAACCCGCCGAGCATCTCCTTGACCTGGTAGCCGAGTTCGGCGAGGGCGAGGGCGGCACGCGTGGCGCCGTTGCAGCCCGGCCCCCAGCAGTACGTCACGACGGGCACCGACTTGTCGAGCAGGTCCGCGGCCCGTTCGGGGATGAGTGCGGTGGGCAGGTGGACCGCGCCGGGGATGTGCCCCTGGTCCCAGCATTCGGCGGACCGTGAGTCGACGATCGCGAATTCCGGGGCGCCGTCGATCGTGAGCGCAGTGGCGACGTCGGACACATCGGCGTGGAAGCGCAGCGAGGCGCGGAAGTGGGCGGTCGCCTCGGCGGGTTCCGCGAAAGCGACGCGCAGAACGGGGTTCGGGACAACGAGGTTCGGAACAGTCACGGTCATGAAGCGGCGCCTTCCTGAATGCGGGCGACACGGCCCGGCTGCTGTTTCCACGGCCTCGAATCTACGAGCAGGCAGCGGCACTTCGAAGGCGCTGTCCACGGCCTTTGATTGCCACGACCGTGGAATCCATGCTATTTCTCCGGCATGACCGCGATATCCCTGGACGCCGTCGACTGGCGCATCCTCGACGCCCTCCAGCTCGACGGGCGCGCCAGCTTCGCCGACCTCGCGCGTGCCGTCTCCATGTCAGCCAGCGCGGTCACCGAGCGCGTGCGCCGGCTGGAGGAGGCTGGGGTCATCAGCGGCTACGCGGCGGTCGTGGACCCGGACAAGGTCGGGCTGACGATCATGGCGTTCGTGCGGCTGCGCTACCCGAACAGCAACTACAAGCCCTTCCATGACCTGGTCAAGGTGATGCCGGAGATCCTGGAAGCCCATCACGTGACAGGCGACGACTGCTTCATCATCAAGGTCGCAGCGCGTTCCATGCGCCACCTGGAAGAGATCTCAGGCCGAATCGGCGGCCTCGGCTCCGTCACGACCAGCGTCGTCTTCTCCTCCCCGCTGCCCCGGCGCGCTGTCGGCCACTGACATCCCGGCGGTCCGCGGGAGGGGCATGGGAGTCTTTGCAAACGGCCGCCCTGCCGTTCGCCGCCGGAGCCGACAACGCCTGCCGGCACCGGGACCGTTCGACCTTCGGTGAGAACGCTCGGCCTTCCTGGGACACAACGTCCGTGTCACGGCACCCTGACCGTTCGCCACCGAAGTCGACGGGGTGGACAGCCGTACGTCAGGCCTCATCCGCCGTACGTCAGGCCTCTTCCGCACTGGACAGAGCCTCGGTGATCACGCGGGTGGCGAAGTCGCGGTCGTCGGTGAGGCGGTTGATGTGTTCCGCGAGCAGGAAGGCGGTCGCTTCCAGGGAGTTCATCTCGTCCTTGGTCCAGGATCCGTACTGCTTCCGCCACAGACTGGGGCTCAGTCCGGTACCGGCAGCGACGAGCAGCCCGGCCATGGTGGGGACGACCTCGGGACGGATGCTTTTGGGCATCATGCGCATCGTGGCAACGATGTTGGGGACCACGCTCTCGATGACGTCCTCCCCGTGGTCCTCGTAGGCCATCCGCAGCCACCGCATGAACATGTAGATGAGCGTGCACACACCGTCCAGCAGGTCATCGACTCCACCGGGCCCCAACGATGCGGCGAACTGGCCGGTCAGCGCCTGTTGTTCGGCGTCGGTCCCGGTCTTGCCGTCGTAGATGCCCTTGAGCCGAGAGTCGATCATCATGAGCGCCCCGCCCACATCGCCGGCGGGAGCGTGCAGGGGGTCGCAGGGCGATGACACAGAATTCCTCCTCATACGGCGGTGGGCGGCACGGCGTTCCCGTCGGCCGCCCCGTTGTCCGAGTCGCCGCCCCGGCTGCCTGCCGACAAATAACCCGTGACGGCCGCAACCCGGCAACTACACTGCCACGGGTACCGGTTCCGCTCACACACCGCAGGAGCACGATGCCTCGTCCGGACGACGGCCGCAGCGACCCCGGCGACAGTCGGCGGCGACAACGGATTGCTCAGCGCACCTCCGCCGCGGTGGACGCGGCCGTGGGAGCGGGGCGCGCTCTCGGGCTCACCGTGACTGATGCCGAGGTGCTCCATGACTTGTTCTCCGTAGTCGTCCACCTTGCGCCCTCACCGGTTGTCGCCCGGATTCCCACCGTCCTGCCGCGCTCCGCGGACCTCGGCTCCCTGGCAGTGCGCCAGCAGACGGAACTGGACGTGACGAGGTGGCTCGCGGACCGGGGAACCCCCGTGATCCCTCCCAGTCCCCTCGTGCCACGGGAGCCCGTTCAGCGCGACGGGTTGTCGATGACGTTTTGGCAGTTCGTCGAGGAAGACCGGGGCAATGAGCCCGATTACGAGGCGAACGCCGAGCTCGTTGCCGACCTGCACGCCGTGCTGCGCGAATTCCCCGGCCGGCTGTCGTTTCTGTCCGCGGCCGAACCGCAGGTCATCACAGACAGCCTTGCTCTGCTCGAGGAACGCCCCGACCTCCTCGGCCCGGACGATCTGGACCGCGCACGGCGCGAGTGGCAGATCCTGGAACCGCTCGTGCGCTCACGCGCGGCGTTCGAGAGGGCATTCCCGGGGATCGACCTCCAACCCGTCCACGGCGACTGCCCACCCGCGAACATCTTCTCCGGGGTGGACGGGAAGCTCTGGGCCGACTTCGAACTGGTCACCTTGGGCCCGGTCGAATGGGACCTGGCCACCCTCGGGCCCGTCCTCGGATCCGCCTACAACCGGGGCGCGCAGCGCAACGGCATGAGGCCGTTGAACGAGGACGTCATGAGCTTCGTGAACGCCGTCGGGATGCTGCGGGTCGTCTCCACCCTCACGCTCACGCCTCAACTGCCCCCGTTGCCGGACTACCTGAACCCGGCCATCGACCGGTGGAGGACGATGCCGTTCGCCTGCGGCATCGCCGGCTGACACCGACAGGCGACGGCCGGCAACGGAGGCCCAGGACGCTCGACTCCCGTGGCAGGCGGCACGCGGCCCTCCCCCGGAGCCCGGCTCGGCCTCCCCCGGCGTTTGCGGGGCACACCCGGACGCCGGGATGCCCACGACGCCGGGACGCCCGGGCTGAGAGGCCCGGCCGCGCGAGCGCGCCACGCGGTACGGCCGCCTCCGTCCTGCGCGGCGTGACGGCACCGGGCGGAGCACAGTGGAGGCCCATGGAAAATGACCGCGGCGACCAGCAGGAGCCTTCCGCCCGTCCATCGCCTGCGGCGGTGCGGCCGTTGTGGTGGGCGGTGTCGGGTGTCCTGCTGACCGCCGCGGTGATCCTCGCCGTCACCCGCCGGCGCGAACTGGTGGCCGCGGTCGGCCTGATCACTCATGTGGACCCCCCACGCCTGCTGCTGGCGGCCGTCCTCGAGGCCGCGTCGCTGGTGTGCCTGATCGCGCTGCAGCGGTGGCTGCTGGGGGTCGGAGGGTCGGGCATCCGGTTCGGAACCGTCGCGGCCGTCGTGCTGGCCGGCAACGCCATCGCGGGGGCGCTGCCCGGCGGTGCCGCGTTCGCGGTGGCGTGGGCATACCGGCAGTTCCGCTTGCGTGGCGTGGGGCAGGCGCCGGCCGCCGCCGTCCTGGCGATCGCGGGGGCGTTTTCCGGGCTGGGCCTCTTCGTCCTGCTGCTGGCCGGTGTGCTGGCCGGCGGATCGTCCGGCCCCGGGGCGCGGGTGCTGCCGGAGGTCGTGGGGCTGGCGGTGTTCGCCGTGGTGGCGGTGGGCGTGGCGTACGGCCTCTCGCGGTTCCGCGCCGTGCGGCGGCGCGTCCGGCGGGCGTGGGTGAGGGCCGGCATGCGTTCGCGCCGGGTGCAGAGCGTCGAGCAGGCGCTCGCGGGCCTCGTCAGCCGCCTTCGGGCCGTCCGCCCGGGAGTGCTTCCGTGGCTGGGGCCGTTCGCCCTGGCACTGCTCAACTGGGTCCTCGACCTGGCGTGTCTCGTCGCGTGCGCGTGGAGTCTCGGCATCCGCCTGCCCTGGCACGGGCTTCTCGTGGTGTACGCGCTGACCCAGGCGGCGGGGGCGCTGCGGCTCACTCCCGGCGGTCTGGGCGTGGTCGAGACGAGCCTCGCCGTGCTGCTCAGCCTGTACGGCCTGGACGCGGGGCAGGCGATCGCGGTCACGATTCTCTACCGCGTGCTGAACTACTGGGCGCTCCAGCCGGTCGGCTGGGGCGCGGCGCTGGGCCTGATGCTGCTTCAGCGTCGCCGTCGACGGCGGGAGGACGAGAGACGCCCGGACGCCTGACGGAAAGGCCCGGACGCCTGACGGGTGCCGCCCGGCTGCACGCGCTTCGGATGCCGCGCCGCGGTGTGCGGCGCACCATCGGTGAAGAACCGTACGCCCGCCTCGTGGCGGCTCCGGGGCGCCCACGCGCCGGCTGCCGGCCGCCGGCGAGGCCGATCGCGCCGATGCTGGGAGACCGTAGTGTGGGCGACCTTCTCACCGGGACGCATCGCCGGACCGCGTACCGGGGTCCGCTGCCCCGCCTCCGCGGCGGCCCGCACCGTTGTGCGTGTGTCCGGCTCCCGTCCGCGGGCCGTACGCCGGTGACGGCGCCGCCCGGCGGACCGGGGGCCGTGATCCGGACGGCCGGGCTGCGGAAGGTCTATCCGAGGGCGGACTTCGCGGCGGTGGACGGAGTCGACCTTCAGGTGGAGCAGGGGGAGATCTTCGGGCTGCTCGGGCCGAACGGCGCGGGAAAAACCACCACCGTCGGGATGCTGACGGCCCGTGTGGTGCCCACGTCGGGCTCCGCGTACGTCGGGGACATCGACGTGATCAGGCATCCGACGCTGGCCAAGCAGGTCATCGCCGTCGTGACGCAGCAGAACACCCTGGACCGCGCGCTGACGGTCCGGGAGAACCTGTACTTCCACGGGCTCCTGTTCGGCGTTCCGCGACGCGAGGCGCGACGCACCGCGGACGAGCTCCTCGACCGGTTCTCCCTGTCGCGCTGGGGCAAGGCGTCGCCTTACGAACTCTCCGGCGGGATGGCGCAGCGGCTGCTCGTGGCCCGTGCGATCTTTCACCGTCCGGCGGTCCTCTTCCTCGACGAGCCGACCGCGGGGCTGGACCCGCAGGGCCGGCGAGCCCTTTGGGAGGTCCTGGAGCGCCTCATCGCGGAAGGCCAGACCATCCTCATCACCACGCACAACATGGACGAGGCGGACCGTCTCTGCGACCGCGTGGCGATCATCGACCACGGCCGCATCCTCGCCCTGGACACCCCGGAAGCGCTCAAGCGGAGCCTCGGGGCGGACACCGTCGTACGGGTCGTCACCGACGGCGATCCGGAGGCGCTCGCGGAGCGGCTGAACGCGGACATCGAGGGAGTGGTCCGTACCCGCGCTGTCGACGGCGGAGTCGAACTCCAGGTCAAGGGCGCGGACCGGCTGCTGCCCAGGGTGATGACCAGCGCCGAGTCCGGGGGGTTCTCCCTGGTCGATCTCTCGCTGACCGAAAGCACGCTGGAGACCGTCTTCATCAACCTCACCGGTAAGGAGCTGCGGGAGTGACCGCTTCGTCCCACGCACCCCGTCCGCGGACCGGTCCGGCCGGCGCACCGATCAGCGTGCGTCCGCGGCGTTCCGCGGCGGCGGCGAGCCGGTCGGCGCTTGCCGCCCTGGTACTGCGGGACGTGACGGTGCTGCGGAAGAATTTCGGCGAGTTCGTCGGACGGACGGTGATGCAGCCGTTCCTGCTCGTCTTCGTCTTCCTCTACGTCTTCCCGAGCATCGGGCAGGGCATCGGGGCGGGCTCCGGCGGGGCCGGGCAGTCGGCGTTCGCGACCGTGCTGGTGCCGGGGGTGGTCGCCGTCGCGATCATGTTCCAGGGGATCCAGTCGGTCGCCATCCAGATGTCCCAGGAGTTCGGGTACACGAGGGAGATCGAGGACCGGGTGCAGGCTCCGTGCCCGATCTGGCTCGTCGCCGTGTCGCGGGTGCTGTCCGGGGCGGTGCAGGGCCTGATCTCGGCGGTCATCGTGCTGCCGATCGCGGCGGTCGTGCACGCGCCGGGGGTGAACCCGGACCTGCGGATCAAGTGGTGGATCGTGCTCACGCTGATCCCGCTGGCGTGCATCGCCATGACCTCTCTGGGGCTGGTGCTGGGCACGGCCTTCGAACCCCGCAACATCGGCCTGATGTTCGGGTTCATCGTCCTGCCGCTGGTGTTCCTCGGCGGCACGTACTACCAGTGGACCAAGCTCGGGTCCGTGCAGGTGGGCGGTTTCCACTGGCTTCAGGCGCTGGTCCTGGTCAATCCGCTGATCTACATCTGCGAGGGGATGCGGGCCGGCTTCACCGACCTGTCGCACATGCCGCTGTACGTCGTCTATCCGGTGCTGGTGGTGGCCTGCGTGCTCTTCCTCGCGCTGGGGCTGCGGAACTTCCGCCGCAGGGTGCTGTCCTGACCGGGGGTGGGCGCGGAGGCTTGCGTCCGCTCGCCCGGCCGGCGGCCGTGGCCGGGCCGCACCGGCGAGCCGGACGGTGCTGCCCGCGCCGTCAGGACGCGTCGGAGCCCCGGACGGAGGGGCTGCTCTCCTTCCGGCCGTTGCGGGAGGAGGCCTTGGGGGAGGCGGCCTTGCGGGAACGGGCGGGCTCCCGTCCGGACGCAGTCGGTGACTCCGATCCGGACGCAGTCGGTGACTCCGATCCGGGCTCCCGGCCCGGCGCTGTCTCCGTCACCATCCTCAGCGCGAGACCTGCGTAGAACTCCCCCAGTTCGTCGGGGGAGTCGGCACCGTCCAGCCGGTACCAGCGGACCAGGTCGATGCCGAGCGAAAGCATGCCGCGCACAACCCTGTTGACGTCGACCTGCGTGAAGGTCCCGTCGGCGACGCCGCGGGCGACGGTGGTGCGGAAGACCTCGTTGGTGCGGCGACGCAGTTCCCGGATCTCGTCGTAGTGGTCCGGGGTCAGTGCGTTGAGTTCGTACTGGCAGACCCTGGCAGCCACGTGGTGACGTGCGTGCCAGGCGGTGTAACGCTTCATCAGCAGACGCAGCCGGTCCTCCGCACTGCCGGCGGCCTCCACTTCGGGCACCTGTATGTGGGCGAGCGCGCGCTCGTGACCGATCCGCATGATCTCGTGGAGCACGAGTTCCTTGGACGGGAAGTGCACGTAGAGCGCGGCCGGACTGAGCCCGACCCCGGCCGATATGTCCCGTGTGGTCGTGGCGTGAAAGCCGTTGGCGGCGAAACAGCGCACCGCGGAGGCGAGCAGTCCTCGCGCCACCTCGCCGAACTCCTCGCTCCACAGGTCCGGTGACTGGTCCAGAAGGCGCGGGTCGTCCTCCATCTCCTGTGGTGTGAAGCGGGCCTGACGTTTGGCCATGCCGACTCGCCCCTTCCTGCGCTTCCGGTCCGGGTCCCGGCTGCGCTGCCGACTCGGTTCCGGTTCGCGTGCGGTTGCCGTCTCGTGTGCGGATGCGGATGCCGATGCAGATGCCGCCTCGCCTGCGAATGCTGCCCGGTGAGGCTCGCCGCGTCACGAGGGCCTCGAACTGTGTACCACGGGGGCTGACCACGCGTTCAGGCGTCCGTGGGGAAGGCCGGTCTCCCGGACGGGGCGTCGGCGCGGGTTGCGGGCTGCGCGGCACCCTCCGCCCGTCCGCCGTCTTCCAGTTCGCCGTGGACCCGTCCGCCGTGCGGGCTTCGTGGACCCGTCCGCCGTGCGGCCCTCGATACCCGCTTCCCACCCCTTGACGCCGGGCGCAGCCGGAATGACTATGCGCTTAGTCACCGCGTTCGACGGTTGCCTGGGTGCAGCTCTCGCATCGCGGGACCGGACCTGGTCGCTCCACGGAGCGCCTGTGAGCAAGGCCTTCCGAACGGCCGACGACGACGCACGGAACGAGGTCACGATGGAGGAAGGACAGCCGACGGCCCGGGAGTTGAGGGTCGTACTGGACGGATACTCCTACCTGGAGTGCCCGCGTTGGCACGACGGCCGGTTGTGGGTCTCGGACTTCTACACCAACAAGGTCGTGGCGGCCGACAGCCGGGGCGGCGCCGAGGTCGTGGCGGAGGTGCCCAACCAGCCGTCCGGGCTCGGATTCCTGCCCGACGGACGGGCGCTCATCGTGTCGATGCGTGACCACCGTGTCCTCGTGCGGGACGCGGCGGGAGCGCTGAGCGAGCACGCCGACCTCTCCGGCGCCGTCTCCGGGATGCTCAACGACATGGTCGTGGACGAACAAGGACGCGCCTACGTGGGCAACTTCGGGTTCGACCTCATGGGCGGAGAGCCGCTTCGCCACACCACGATCACCCGGGTCGACACGGACGGAACGGTGACCACCGCCGCCGACGACCTCGGCTTCCCCAACGGCATGGTGATCCTGCCCGGCGGAGTGCTCGTCGTCGCGGAGACCTTCGCCGCGCGGCTGACCGCCTTCGACATCGGCGAGGACGGCGAGTTGAGCAACCGTCGCGTATGGGCCCAGTTCGGTGAGCCCCCCGGAACCGAGGACGTCGGGGAGGCCGTGGAACTGCTCCAGGTCGGCCCGGACGGGATCTGCGCGGATGCGGACGGAGCGATCTGGGTCGCCGACGCACTGCACCAGCGCGTCATGCGGGTCGCGGAGGGCGGCGAGATCCTGGACGAGATCCCCGCCGGCACCGGCGTCTTCGCCTGCATGCTCGGCGGTGACGACGGCCGCACCCTGTACCTGTGCGCCGCGCCGTCCTTCCCGGAGCACGAGCGCCGTCCGGTGCGCGAGGCCCAACTGCTCGCGGTGCGCGTCGAGGTGCCGCACGCCGGTCTGCCCTGAGCCCCGCACCCCGCCCGGCAGCACCACGCCGTCTTCCCCGAGTCCGCCCCCGCCCGGCCGCACGCCGCCCGCCCGGCCGCACGCCGCCGGCGCTGCGGCCACCCGCCCGATCCATCCGAGACGACACCTGAAACGGAGGGGCCATGGAGGTGTCCTGTGCCTTCCCGACCGCCCTGGACTCGCCGGACAACATAGCTCTGGCCGAACGACTGGGATACGCGCGAGCGTGGGTCTACGACACGCCCCAGCAGAGCCCGGACGTGTGGATGACCCTCGCCCTGGCCGCCGAGCGGACCGAGCGGATCGGCCTCGGTCCGGGTGTGCTGATTCCCAGTCTGCGTCACCCGATGGTCAATGCCGCCGCGACCGCCACCCTCGCCGAACTGGCCCCCGGACGCGTCGCGGTGGCCTTCGGCACCGGGTTCACCGGCCGCCGCGCCATGGGGTACCGCGCGATCACCTGGTCGTACATGGACTCCTACATCCGCACCTACAAGGCCCTGCTCCGGGGCGAGGTCGTCGAGTGGGAAGGGGCGCGGATGCAGATGCTCCACCCCGACGGGCACGCTCCCGCCCGCCCGGTCGACGTGCCCGTTCTCGTAAGCGCCCTGGGGCCCAAGGGACACGGGGTGACCAAGGAGATCGGCGACGGGCTCTACGTCACGCTCCAGTTGCCGGAGTTCATGAAGGAGTACTCGTGGGTGCCGTACCTGGTGTGGGGGACGGTGCTCGACGAGGACGAGGCCGACGACTCCGAGCACGCCCGCCTGGCCGGAGGACCGGGCTGGGCCCTGGCCTACCACGGGGCCTACGAGTTCGGCGGCCCCTCCGCGGTGCGTGAGCTGCCCGGCGGGGCGGAGTGGATGGACGTCGTGGAGCGGGCGCCCGAGGGGCAGCAGCACCTCGCGGTCCACGAGGGTCACTGCGTGGAGCTCAACCAGGCCGACGAGGCCGCGTGGAAGGCCGGCGGTCACCAGATGCTGCGCGACGTGACGGTCAGCGGCACACGTGACCAGATCCGGCGGCGGCTGGACGAGTTCGCGGAGAAGGGCGTCACGGAGATCGTCTTCCAGCCGTGCGGGCCCGACACCCGTGCCGAACTCGAACGGTTCCTGGAGGCGGCCGAGTCCTGAAGCCCGCCGTTCGCAGCCCAACGGGCCGCGGCCTGCCGGGTGCCGGCGCCTTCGAGGCCGGCACCCGGCCGGACGAGTCGCCCCCGGGAACGGCACCCGCGCCGGGGCGGGCAGCGCCGGTGGCGTCTAGGGATGCGACGTGGCAGAACCGGCGGCGACTTCGATGATGGCGCGCGTCTGGCGCGTGATCGCCAGACGTTCGCGGACGAGGAAGGGATCGGTGATGCGGCCGGTGGCCGGGTCGGTGTCGTCCGGGCCGAAACTCAGCAGCGGCGTGTGCACGTTCCCGGCGGGAATGCCGAGCCGCAGGCCGTCGCGCAGCAGGGTGGTGCGGTAGGCGATCTCGTTGGCCAGGAAGTTGCCCGCGCCGCCCGCGCGGGCCGTGGAACCGGGAGTCGGCCCGTCCGGGCGCTGGACCGGCTCCGACGCGCCCGCGGGGATCTCGGTGACGGCGGTGTTGTCGCGGACGGGGAAGTCTCCCGTCCGGGCAGCGACGATGTCCCGGTACGGCAGGGTCGTCGTCGTCCACTGCGGCTGCGGCCGCACCGTGGGCGACCAACGCGGGATCGGCACCACTCCCGTCCGCGAGACGTTGTCGTTGTCCAAAGCGCCGCCGCGCCAGGCGCCGTTGTAGCGGTCCACGTCGAACCGGCCCCCCTGCCCCTCGCTGACGTCGACGACCACATCGGCACGGCGCGGCCCCTTCCTGAGATGCGGCAGCAGCGTCCGCTCGAGCGTCCCGTGGGTGAAGTCCGCCCAGCGGACGGGGAAGACGGCCGTCTCGACGCGGGCAGGTCCGGAGGCGGTGCGGATCGTTCTGCCGTCGAGGGAGAGCGCGGAGGTGCCCGACGGGTTGCTCCGGCGGATGTCCGCGTCGAGCTGGAACGGGTCGAAGCCCGTCACCACGACCCGCTTGATGCGCCGGCCCGGGGGCAGGTCGATGGAGTCCTGCCCCCGCGAGGCCCGCTCCAGCCGGGCGAGCAGGGCCCCGCGGCGCTCCTCGGACAGCTCGAAGGCCGGACGCCACTCCCTCAGTACGCTGCTCATTGCGAGCCGCGCCCAGTACAGGGGGCGGTCGTCGCTGCGGCTCAGGTCCCCGCCCTTCGGCCCGCGTCCCTGCGCCCGGTCCACGGCGCGCTGCCAGAGATCCGTACCGGAGCCGCTGACGAGCCGAGTGGCCTGGCGGTACGTGCGTACGCCGTCCAGGGCCCGCTCGAAGCGGGGTGCCACGGTCTCGAATCCGCTGCGCCGCAGGATCTCCTGAGGCACGGGCCGGAACACCCGGCGCTCTTCGACGGTGAGAGGTGCACCACCGCCGGGGCCGGCCGCTGCCGCAGCGGAACCCTCGACGGCGAGGGACGCGCAGAGCAGCAGTACGGCGCCGATCGTGCAGGGTCTGGGGAAAGCGGGGAATCTCATGGAGGTCCTTCCGAAGGCACGAGCCGCGCCGCGGTGTCCCCGCCCCTCACACCGGCAACGTCCCGTCACATTTCACTGTCCACTGCCTGTCCACAGAACCTAAGCGCTCCGGGACCCGGGGACCGGCACCCCGGGGCCGAGCCACGGCGGAAGCCGGGATGTCACCCGTCGGCGCGCGTCTCAGGCCCGGTACAGCAGCAGATACCGCCACAGGAGCAGACGGCGCAGGGTCGAGCCCGGCAGCAGGCGGGCGGCTTCGGCGCGGGTCTCCGCGTACGTCAGCGGCGGCGGCCAGACGACGGGGACCTGCACGGACGGGGCGGCGCGTCGCCTGCTCAGCAGCCGGTCCGCCTTGAGAAGCGTCAGTGCGGGGAGTGCGCAGACGAAGTCGGCCGGGGTCCTGGCCGGGTAGAGCCCCACCACCGCCAGGACGCCTTCGGGGGCGAGGGCCTTCCGCAGCGTCAGCACCGTCTCGAACGGCATGTGGTGGAGACTGGCGATGCAGGAGATGAAGTCGTAGCGGGCGTCGGGCAGTTGATGCTCGCGTATGTCGGCGTTGCGGTAGTGGGGGCCGCCGCCCGCCGCGCGCGCCGCCTCGATGACCTCCGCGTTGCCGTCGATCCCCTCGACGTCCAGTCCGCGTTCGGCGAGCAGACGCGCGAACCGCCCCGTCCCGCATCCGACGTCGAGGGCCCTCCGGGCACCGACCGGTACCTGCTTCAACAGCAGTGCGTGGTATTGGGAGTTGAAGTCGACCGCCACGGCCGGACCCTATCCGCGCGCAACCAAGGGCGGGAGGGGGTGCCTCTGCCCGCTTCTGTGGCGGAGACCTGCCGCTGCCGTGTCAGCCGGGGGCAGTGTTCAGCCTGGACGTCTTCCGGCGTCAGGAGTCATCTGTCGCCGGTCTCGCCGGTCGCC
The DNA here is from genome assembly GCF_900090145.1 of Streptomyces sp. WMMB 322. Lineage (GTDB taxonomy): Bacteria > Actinomycetota > Actinomycetes > Streptomycetales > Streptomycetaceae > Streptomyces. The sequence continues at coordinate 73,146 of NZ_FMHI01000014.1, read as the reverse complement.
GGTTCCCAGTCCTGAGTTGTCAGCCTTGAGTCGTCAGTCCTGAGTCGGCAGTGGCAATGGCAGTGGCAGTGCCACTCACGGCTTGCGTGCGAGGCCGCAGAGGGAGGCGATGTCCGCGGGGGAGTCGGTGACGGTGCCCGCCGGGCGCCATCGCGTGCCCGGCACCACACCGGGGTCGACGAGCTCCAGGCCCGAGAAGAGCTCCTCCACCTGGGCACGGTTCGAGAGCCGGTAGGGGGTGCCGCCGTGCTCGCCGACGAGGCGCTCGGCCTCCACCAGGGCGGGGTCGCCGTCGGTGCCGGTGTAGATCGCCAGGTGGCTGCCGGAGGACAGTCCTCCCATCAGGCTGCGCACGATCGACAGGGCCTCGGCATGCTCGGCGACATGTCCGACGATGCCGAACATGATCAGCCCCACTGGGCGGGAAAGGTCGAGGGTGCGGGCGGCCCCCTCCAGAATCGTCCCGGGGTCGTGCATGTCGGCGTGGAGGTAGTCGGTCGCGCCCTCCGGTGTCCCGGTCAGCAGCGTGCGGGCGTGGGTGAGCACGAGCGGGTCGTTGTCCACGTACACGATGCGGCTCTCGGGCGCGGCCCGCTGAGCGATCTGGTGGGTGTTGTCGGCGGTCGGCAGCCCGGTGCCGACGTCGAGGAACTGACGGATGCCTGCCTCGTCGACGAGGTGGTGCACCACGCGGCCCAGCAACGCGCGGCTGGTGCGGGCGATGTCCACGATGCCCGGGTACGCCTCGCGGGCGGTCTCGCCCGCCCGGCGGTCGACGGCGTAGTGGTCCTTGCCGCCCAGCCAGAAGTCCCACATGCGCGCCGAGTGCGGGACGTCGCCGGCGAGTGGCGGGACGTCGCGCCCGACGATCAGAGGGTCGCCCCGGGACTCGTCGGCACCGTCGTCAACGTCTGCCATGTCCCCACGCCCCCTTGCTGTGTCGACCGTCACGCGATGCTAACTCACCGCCGTGCGGCGGCAGTCTGCCATTCGGAGGCCGGTGATGCGCGGGTCGTGTGACCGGCCACCCAAAACGACCGATGTCCCCAACCGGGCGCATTCGAGGCGTACTTCGGGCGCTGCGTACCCTTCGTACCCTGCGTCCCCGTCAGCCGAGGGGGCAGGTGTCACGGGAGTCCGTGACCCCCGCCGTGCGGGGCGGCGGGCAGAGACGACCGGCCGAGTCGGTGTCGCCCGCGACGAAGTACCTGAACCAGGCGACCACTTGACGGGCGACCAGCCCGTCGGGCGGGGTGGCGGCGAAGTGGTCGCCGTCCAGCTCCAGATATGCCTTCTCCCGCGCGCCGCTCAGGCCCTCGTAGAAGACTTCCGCGTGCTCCGACGTGGGGGCGACCTCGTCGTCGCTGCCGCCTATGACGAGGGTCGGCGCCTTGACGCGCCGCCACTCGCCCCGCTCGGCGTACGGGGTCAGCGGCACGGCCGCCTTGACCTTCGGGTTGCGCTCGGCCGCGTACAGGGCCCCGCCGCCGCCCATGGAGTGGCCCAGCACGCCGAGTCGTTCCGGGTCGGCGCGGTCGGCGGCGGCGCTGCGCCTGGTCGCGTGGTCGAGGGCGTCCAGCAGTTGGCGGCCCCGCTGCGGGGGCGAGTCCTCCGTCGTCTTCGTGTTGAAGGTGATGACCACGAACCCGTGCGACGCGAGCAGTTCGCCGTAGGGGGTGACCATGGACTCGTCCGCGCCGAGCCCCGGGGACGCCGCGATCACTCCGTACCGTCGGCTGTCGTCGTCCGGGTAGTAAACGGTTCCGCTGCCGAAGTCGCCGCCCGTGTCGCCGGGCGAGACCGTCTGGGTTCGCACCTTGTAGGGGCCCTTCTGCGGGCCGCCGGCGTCGCGTTCGGCACCGGCGCCGGGGCTGCTCTCCCGCGGGCCCTCCTCGGCGGGCCCTCCTGAGCACGCCGCGACGGCCGCGAGGAGCAGGGCCGCGAGCACGCCCACGGCCTTGCGTGAACCGGCCGAGCCGGCCGAGCCGGCGGCAACTCGCACCATCCCACGACGGTACGAACACCCGTGCCCCCCGGCAACCCCGGCGGCGGCCCCGGCGACCCCGGCGGGAGCGTGGGCGCCGCGAAGTCCACTGACACACGGCACGACGCGGGACCCGCACCCCGCCCGGGAGGCGGTGGCGCGGGCCCCGTGGTGCCATGTCGGTCACTGCCGCGACGAGCGGCGGCAGCGGCCCGCCTCAGCCCTCGCGGTCCGCCCGGCGGACCCCTTCCAGCGGCTGCAGTCCGCCGTTGAGCTTCGGCAGCAGTTGCGCCGTGAGCAGCGTCGAGAGCGCGGAGGTGTCTCCGCTGTCGCCGTCGGTGCGCACGACCACCGGCTGCGGTGCGCGGCCGGCGAGGATCGCGCCCACCTCCAGCCGCCTGCGGGCCAGTTCGTACTGGAGCACCGCGCGGTTGTCACGGTAGGCCTGAGCCAGGCGGCGCTGCGCGCGGGCCTCGTTCTCCGCGGAGATGAGGCCGCTGCGGCCGCGTGTCTCGATCTCGAAGCGCACCTTCTGCGCGTTCGTCTCCTGCTCCTCCAGGAGCTGCGCCACGTCCTCACGTGCCTTGTTGAGGGCGGCCTTCACCTCCACGATGCGTGCGTCGCGCACCTTCTTCGCCCGCTCGATGTCCATCTGGAGGCTGTCGATGCGGCGCTTGCGCGTCAGGCCCCATTCCTGTTCGTACGCGGTGCGTTCCTTGGCGACGCGCTCCCGCGTGGCCAGGTGCTGCTGGTACTGGGCGGGCAGCTGCACGTCGGGAATGTTGGAGCCGGTGATGCGCACCCCGTAGCGGGACAGCTGGCGGTTGAGCAGTTCCTGCATGTCGGCGACGTCGGAGCCGCGCAGGTCGTAGGCGCGTTCCGTCTGCACCAGGCGGGCGCGCTGGCGGATGGCGTCCTGCACGGCCTGGGAGAGCACCAGGTCGAAGTTGCCCGCGCCGATGGTCCGTACGAACAGGACGGCGTCGCTGATGCGGAACTTCAGGAAGAACTCGATCGAGCGCAGCGGCACGTTCTCCCGGGTCGGGCAGGCCATCACCGGGGCCGAGTACGGGATTTCGGTGGCGGTGTCGACCACGAAGTCGACGCGTGACCAGGGGTGCCAGAGGTAGTGCCGTCCCGGTTCGAGGGTGCGGGTGACCGCTCCGTAGCGGGTCAGGACGCCCGCGGTGCCCTGCTCGATCTCCGCGATGGAGGACCGCCACCACCACAGCATGCCCGCCAGTACGAAGAAGGCTCCGGCGAACCAGCTCACGGCGGCGAGCGCCCCGTAGGCCATGTCGCCCGCCCCGCCGTCTCCCGACGCGCCGAGCGAGAACATCACGCCGGTCAGCAGGGCGAAGACGCCCAGCCAGATCAGCAGCAGCCACCACAGCCTGCGGGTGTGCCGGGGAATGATGACGGGGATCAGCTTGTCCGTCTCGCCGCCGCGCAGCAGTTGACGGATCTCGCTCCAGGGGGCGACCTCTTCGGAGATGACCGACCGGCGGTTTCGTGTGGCGCTCATTCTGCGGCCTCCTCGGATGCGGTCTCGGCGGGTGCCTCTCCGGTCGCGCTGCCGGAACCGCCCTCGTGGGGCGCTCCGGGTGCAGCCCCGGCCGCCGGCGCGGACGGGTCCACCGGCTCGGCGGCCGCCGGAACGGTCGGACGCTCCGCCTCCAGCAGAGCCTCGATCTCCTGCTCGCGCGAACGGATGCGCTCGGAGACCTCTTCGAGGCGGGCGCGCACCGCCGCCATGTCGTCCTCGGAGAACAGCTCCGTGCTCCGCTCGCCCACCAACTCCTTTGCGAGCGCGAGGAAGTCGACGCCTACGCCGCCGTCGGAGTCCGTGCCGCCGCCGATGCGCAGCAGCCGCGGAAGGTGGTCCGCGACCTCCTCGAGCGTGTCGAGGACCTTCTGCTGGTAGCGGTACTGGAGGATCTCCGGGGCCTCGGCGGCGGTGACGGCGCGGATGTCCAGGGCCTGCGCCTCCAGCAGTGCCGCGTTGGCCTTGGCCTCGGACTCGGCCTGCACGTAGCGCTGACGGGCCGTGGCCTGGGCGCGGTTGGTCTCGCGCTCCACCGCGGTGTCCATCTGGGCCTGGTACTGCGCGATGTCCGCCATGATCGCCGAGAGGGTCTCCTGGCGGGAGGCCAGCTCCTTCGTCAGGTCGCCCTCGTCCTGTTCCTTGCGGAGGTGCAGTGCGTACTCGTGGGTGTAGGCGTCCTTCGCGACGCGCACCATCTCCGGCGACGCCAGGTCCATCCGGTACTCGCGGTCGGCCGGCTCGGCGTGGGTGATGTTGGCGTTGGTCAGCTCGACCGCGGGACGGAACTGCTGGTTGAGCTGCTCCAGGAGGCGCCCGGTGTCCTCGCCGACCATGTCGTAGATCCCGGCGGCCTCCTTTTCGTAGATGAGGCTGCGGATGGTCTCGCTGACCGCGTTGCTGAGCTTCTCCTCGAATCCCCGCACGGCACCGAGCGTGTAGACGAACTCCACCGGGTCGCTGATGCGGAACTGGATGAACAGGTCGATGGACGCCTTCACGCCGCCCTTGGTGGGGGCCTCCCGCACCGGTGCGTTGAACGGGTATTCGCGCGTGGTGTTGATGATGTACGACACCCGCTTCCACGGGTTCAGCAGGACGACCCTGCCGGGACCGACCACGTCCTCCAGCTTCCCGAAGCGCGTGATCAGCGCCTGGCAGCCGTCCGGCACCATGACCATGCCCTGCCGCCACCACACGAAGCCGACGGCGAGCAGCGACAGCACCCAGTAATGGACGCCGAAGACGGGATGGGTGAGGAGCGAGCTGCCGGCAGCCGCGGCGAAGGCGCTGCCCACCGCTCCCAGCACCAGCAGCAGCAGTACGGGCAGCATGCTCATGAAGGAGCGCCCGCGGGGCAGTGCCATCGGACAGATGGCGTGGACCTTCCGGCCCTCCTCGCGGCGCTGTTCGCTGCGGTTGAGCACCTCCCGCGCCTCGTCCATGGACACGGTCCGCTGCGTCATCACCGTGTCGATGCCGCCGCCCTGTTCGCGGGCGGCGGGAAAGTCGGCGGGGTCGAGCCCGTCGTCACCGCGCGGTCCGTCCGGACCGCCGTCGCCGCGTCCGTCCTCCGAACGCTGCCGCACCACGGTGCCGCCCCGGCGCCGTAGCTCGCCCTCGGCTGCTTCACGCAGCTCGGGGTTCTCCGAGACCGCCCTGGCGGCCCTTCTTACGCTCTGGCTCACGCCGTTCCCCCTGTTCGCATGCCGTCCGTCGGTGCTGCCCGGCGGATGCCGGTACCGGTACCGGTACTTGAGTCCGTGCCCGTGCCGGTGCTTGAGCCCGTGCCCGTGCCGAGTCCGTGCCGGCCGGACGCGGTGCTCCGCAGACCGAGCGAAGCACCGGTGCGACTGACGACCCGGGACTCCGGGCCTCGGGATCCGCGCAAAGCACGACACGAACAAGCTGCGCCCCGTTGGCCGGGGCCCCCGTCCGGTTACCTCGCCGGGCCTGTCGGCCGGCCGGTTTCCGGTGCACCACCGCAAAACTTACACAAGCGGCGTTCGGCGCTTGTGGGCGACCGCGGCTCCGGCGACGCGGTGACTCTGAGTCAGTCACGGACGAGCACACGCCTTTTACACGAGACCTTCACATATCCTTCGCTACTCGCGGGTTAGTTCTGCTGGATCCCGATCGGCCGCGCTCCGGAAGCGGAGGCTCGCACCACGGACCGGAGCCCAATAGGGCTTCTCCCGGTCAGTTCCGGCGAGTTGGCTCTTTCTGGCCAACTCGACCCCGCCGTCGCATTCCGCTTTTGGATGCCGCAGGCACCTGTCTGTCTTGATCGCATTTGTGAGGCTCGGGAGCCTACTGTCCTGACCTGCTCAGTTTCGACACTGAAATGAGCCGCAAAGGGCATGCACTCGAAGACGCTGCGTCACAAGTGATCGGTTCCGGCTATGCTGCGCGAGGCTCAGTGGACCGGACCAACCCCCTTGCCCTGCCGCCGAATTGAGACCGGATGTGCGGTCCTGGTGCCCCCTCGTGCCTGCCACTGCAGCCGCGCACCGCCAGCTCACCAGCTTTTCGATTGATTTGAGGATCCTGATGGTTCGTGCTGGATCGTCACCCGGAGACCAAGGGTCCGGCCCGGTACTCGTCTGGCTGCTGCCCGCCGTGCTGACGGCGGCGGCCACAGGCATCGCAGTCCCCCTCGTGCCGGAAGGTGCCCGTATCGCGGTCGCCGTGTGCGGACTCGTCGCGACGCTGGCCGTCGCCGTCGTGGCGGCCGAAGTCGCACGCCGCGGACGCGCACTGGCCTCGCTCCGGGCCGAACACGCCGCGCAGCTTTCGGTGCTGCAGTCCCGCCTCCACCAACAGGAGCGCGTGACGGTGCAGTTGGCCAAGGAGTGGCTGCCCGAGGCGGTGGAGCGCCTCCAGGAGGGCGAGTTCGCCGAGGACGTGCTGCAGTCCATGCCCCGCGCCGAGGGACTGAGCAGCGAATTCCAGGCCGCACACCAGGAGTTGCTGCGCTCCGTCGTCGAGGCCGTGCAGGCGGAGGAGACCCTGCGTGACTCGGCACAGCGGGGCGTCGTCAACATCGCACGCCGTGTGCAGGCCATCGTCCACAGGCAGGCGACCGACCTGCGGGGCATGGAGGACCGGCACGGCCAGCAGCCGGACTTCTTCGCCGACCTGCTGAGGCTCGACCACGGCACCGCCCTCATCGGCCGTCTCGCCGACAGCATCGCCGTGCTCGGCGGCGCCCGCCCGGGCAGGCAGTGGAGCAAGGCCGTCCCGGTCTACAGCGTGCTGCGCGGCGCGATGTCGCGCGTGCTGGACTACCAGCGCGTCGAGCTGCACTCCGTCGCGGACGTCGCGATCGTCGGCCCGGCGGTGGAACCGCTCATCCACGCGCTCGCGGAGCTTCTCGACAACGCCACCCGCTACTCGCCGCCGAAGGCACGCGTCCATCTGACCGCGGGCGAAGTGCACGCCGGCATCGCAATCGAGATCGAGGACGGCGGTGTGGGTCTGAGTGAAGAGGCCCGTAAGCGTGCCGAGTTGAGGCTCAAGGAGGCCCAGGCGGGCATCGACCTCAACGACCTCGGGGAGTCGCCGCGCCTCGGCCTCGCCGTGGTCGGCCGGCTCGCCCAGGCCTACGACTTCCAGGTCTCGCTGCCGCCCTCCGCGTACGGCGGCGTGCGTGCCGTCCTCGTCGTACCGAAGAAGCTGGTCACCACGGCGCCCGCAACGGGACGTGCCCACGGCATCGGCGCCGGCCCCGGCCAGGAGACCCCCCGCCAGGAAGCCACCCGCCGGGAAGCCCCCGCGGCCGCCGCTCCGGCCGCCGGAGCCCCGGCCGCGGGGCACGGCGCGGCCTCGTTCGACGCGCCCTCGTCCGGCGGGGCGCCGGCATCCGTCGCGTCGCGCGGCGCGGGGATCCCGTCCTCGCCGCGGTCCGCGGGGGAGGAAGCGCCCCGCACGCCGTCCGCGGGCACGCCGTTCTCCGGCGCGCCCTCGGCACCGGCGGCGGAAGCGCCTGCCGCCGGGCACCGGATGCCGCCGCGTCACGACCCCTGGCTTCCGGAAACCGGCCCCGCACGGCAGGAAGACGAAGTGCAGGACGAGACACCGCCAGTGGTCGAGCGCAACGCCAACGGGCTGCCGCAGCGCCGCCGCCGCACCCCGAACGCGAACGCGTCCCCGGGGGGCGTCGCCGGCCGGAGCTCCGGAAGACCGCAGCCTCCCGCACAGCCCGCACCGGACGAACCGGCGCCGGGACTGTGGATGGCAGACCTGCAGAGCGGACTGTCGGGCACAGCGGACGAGAGCTCCACCACGGACCGCAACAAAGACACGTCGTCGGATAAGGGTGAGTGAACGATGGAACGACGTGCCGACATGGACTGGATGCTGAAGGATCTGGCGGAGACCGTCCCCCAGACCCGCCACGTGATCGTGCTGTCCTCCGACGGTCTGTGCATGGCCAAGCACGGCACCGACCCCGACACCGCCGACCGGCTGGCCGCGATCGGTTCGGGCCTGCAGAGCCTGTCCTCCGCCGTGGCGGCCGAATTCCCGCACAGTGACGGGCGGATGCGCATGGTCGTCATCGAAGTCAACGGCGGCTTCATGTACTTGATGGCGGCGGGAGCCGGAGCGCACCTGGCCGTGCTCGCCGACGAGGGCGTCGACGCCGGGCTCGTCGGCGGGCGCATGAGGGACCTGGTGGCCCGCATCGGCGAGCACCTCACCAGCCCCCCGCGCGACGGCGGATTGGCCGTATGAGCCGGATTCCGGGATGGGACGACGACATCGGGCCCGAACGGCTCTATGTGATCACCGGCGGACGCAGCGACCCCGCCGAGCAGACGGGAATCGACCTCGTCACGTTAATCGTGGCCAGGACGGATCCCCAGGTGGGGATGCAGCCCGAGCACGCGTCGATTCTACGCGTGTGCAGCTCCCCTCTCTCCGTGGCGGAGATCTCCGCCTATCTGGGACTGCCGGTGAGCGTGATCACCGTCCTGCTGGCAGACCTGCTGACCGAGGAGCGGGTCGAGGCGCGTTCGCCCGTCCCGGCTCTTCCCGACATCGAACTGATTGAGGCGGTGATCCATGGACTCCGGAATCTCTGACACAGCCGCGGGGCCCAGGAGCGAAGACAGACTGCCCTCCTCCGCCAGCACCGCCGTGAAAATCGTCATCGTCGGCGGTTTCGGGGTCGGCAAGACGACCCTCGTCCGTTCCGTCAGCGAGATCCGTCCGCTCACGACGGAAGAGACGATGACGCAGGCGAGCGAGAACGTCGACGACACCGCCGGCGTCGAACGCAAGACGGCGACGACCGTCGCCATGGACTTCGGACGCATCAGCCTCAACGAGGAACTGGTGCTGTACCTGTTCGGCACGCCGGGACAGCAGCGCTTCTGGTTCCTCTGGAACGGGCTGTTCGACGGTGCTCTGGGTGCCGTGGTCCTCGTCGACACGCGCCGTCTCGAGGTGAGCTTCGACGTGATCGGCCGGCTGGAGGAGTCCGCCGTCCCGTTCGTCGTCGCCGTCAATGCCTTCCCGGAGGCCCCGGCCTATCCCGTGGAGGAGCTGCGCAGCGCCCTGGATCTGGACCCGAGGGTCCCGATCGTCGTGTGCGACGCACGGCAGCGTTCCTCCAGCCAGGACGTCCTGTTGCAGCTGATGCACTACCTGCGCTCCCTTGCACTGACCCCGGAGGCGAAGTGACCTCTCCACCACCCGACCGGGACGCCCCCGGCCGCCCGGACGGCCCCGGCCCCGCCGCTGCGGCCCCCGGCCGCGGGACGTCCTCCGCGCCCACACCCGGCGGGCCCGTCGCAGGCTCCGGCTTCGACGGGTTCGATCCCTCCGCCATGCCGCCGCCCGGCTGCCCCGCCCACGGTCTCGGACCGGGCGGGCTGCGCCGCCTGTACGGGCCGGAGGCGGACGCCGACCCCATCGCGCTGTACGAGCGGCTGCGCCGCGAACACGGGGCCCTGGCCCCCGTGTTGCTGCCCGGGGACCGGGAGGCGTGGCTGGTGCTGGGGCACCGGGAGAACCTGGAGGTCTCGCGCACGCCGTCCCTCTTCTCCCGGGACTCCCGCCTGTGGCGCGACATGCAGGAGGGCAAGGTGCCGCCGGACCATCCGCTGGCGCCGCTGACGATGTGGCAGCCGCTGTGCGTCTTCGCCGAGGGCGAGGAGCACGAGCGGCTGCGCAGGGCCGTCACCGAGAGCCTCTCGCGCTTCGAGGCACGCGGCATCCGCCGGTACGTGACGCGCTTCGCGCACCAGCTGATCGACGAGTTCGAACCGGAGGGGCGCGCGGATCTGGTCGAGCAGTTCGCCGACCAGCTGCCGCTGCGTGTGATCACCCAGCTCTTCGGCATGCCCGAACACCACGGGCCCCGGCTGATCGACGCGGCCAAGGACATGATCCGCGGCTCGGAGACCGCCGTCGCGAGCAACGACTACATCACCGAGGCCCTGCAGGAACTCGTGGACCGCAAGCGCGCCTCGCCGGGACACGACGTGGCGTCCAAGCTGATCGAGCACCCCGCCCGGCTCACGAACGACGAGGTCCGCGAACACCTGCGGGTCGTGCTCGTGTCCGCGAACGAGCCGACCGTCAACCTGATCGCGAACACGCTCCGTCTCGTCCTGACCGACCAGCGCTTCCGTGCAACTCTGGCCGGAGGGCATATGACACTGCCCGACGCGCTGGAGCAGGTGCTGTGGGACGAGCCGCCGATGACGACGAATATCGGCCGGTGGGCGACGGGCGACGCACAGCTCGCGGGCAAGACGATCAAGGCCGGAGACATGCTGCTGCTCGGCCTCGCCGCCGGCAACGCCGATCCGCAGATCCGGCCCGACAAGTCCACGCCCATGCACGGCAACCGCTCGCATCTCGCGTTCAGCGGCGGCCCCCACGAGTGCCCGGGACAGGACCTCGGCAGGGCCATCGTGGACACCGGCATCGACACGCTCCTCACACGCCTGCCGGATCTGCGGCTGGCCGTCCCGGAGGAGCGCCTGACGTGGGAAACCGCTCTGATGTCACGCCGTCTGGTGGCCCTGCCCGTGGAGTTCGCCGCGCGCCGCAAGAACGCCGCGCCGCGCCAGGGCCCGGGCGTCCCCTCCGTCGAACTTCCGCCGCTGCAACCGCGGGAGCCGGCGTCCGTGCCGATGCCTCCGGTGGCACCGCCGCCCGAGCCCGCCTCCTGGTGGACGAGGCTGAAGCAGAAGATGCAGGGGCGGTGACGCGGCGGCAGGGACCACGCGCGCCCGGGATGTCGGCAATGCCCGGCCTTATTCGGCCACTGGCGTCAACTCGCCGTGCGGCGGCGCTAGTTGAACGTGTAATCGCGGGTGACCAGGGGGAAGCCTTCCTGTGGCCGTGCCGGGTCGGCAGAGAATCCGCCTGCTTTCCTGCGACCGGATAGCCCCTTGATGAAGCGGTGATGTCCATGTAGCAGACGGTGACGGAGCGGTCTCCCGCAGTGCGGGAGGGCGTCGTCTCCGCAGGCAGAACTTGGTTTGGCCGGTTCTACCCGGGTGCAGGGGGCCATGGAGAGGCCAACTGCCGAGAGGTTGAGTGGAAGGCGGCGAGAGCCGCCGGATTACTGAGGTGATCGACAGTGGAGCACGGCTTGATCGTGCCGCCCGTTTTTTCTCCCATCCCACCCGCGATACACCCCCGTCACGAAGCGATCAACGAGCGGACCACCGCCTGGGCGAACGCCTTCGCCATCGGATCCCCGCAGCTGCGGGAGAAGCTGGTCGCCCACGACATCGGCACCTTCGCCGCCCGGGTCCTGCCCGAGGGCCGCGAGGAAGTCGTCTCGATACTCGCCGACTTCATCATCTGGCTCTTCGGGGTCGACGACGGCCTCTGCGAGGAGGGGGAACTCGGCAAGGATCCCTCGGAGCTGGTCGGCGAGCTCTCCAGGATGCTCCGCATCGCGCAGAACCCGGACGTGCCGATGCTCTCCCGCAACCCCCTCGCGGCGGGGCTGAGGGATCTGCGCCGTCGCGTCTCGCGGTACGCGACCCCCGGCCAGGAGGCACGCTGGGTCGACGCGCTGCGCGAGTACTTCCTGTCCGTGGTGTGGGAGGCGTCCCACCGCAGCCACGAGACGGTCCCCGACCTCAACGACTACACGCTGATGCGCCTCTACGACGGCGCGACGTCCGTCGTCCTGCCGCTGCTGGAGATGGGCCACGGGTACGAACTGCACCCGAACGAGCGCGACAGCACGGCGGTTCGCGCCGCGGCGGAGATGGCGTACTTCATCATCACCTGGGACAACGACCTCTTCTCGTACCACAAGGAGAGCCGCGCCGACCAGTACTACCTCAACGTGCTGCGGGTGCTGGAGCACGAGCAACAGCTCACCCCCGCCCAGGCGTTGTCCCTCGCGGTGGCCCAACGCGACCGCGTGATGTGCCTGTTCCTGCGGGTGCGGGACGAACTCGCCACCACGGGGAGCCCGCAGCTTCGCCAATACCTGGAGAATCTGGGGACGTTCATCCGCGGCGCCCAGGACTGGGGCATCAGTTCGCACCGCTACACGACGCCCGAGGACCCCGCGGACCTGCCCTCGACGTTCCGCGACACCCCCACCGACGACAGCCACGAGGCCCTCGACATCCCTGCCGTCGCGTGGTGGTGGGACGTGCTTCCCGAGAGGGAAACGTTTCAGCCGTCACCTGGCGAGTTCCGTACGTCCGCGACGGTCTGAGCCCGAGCGGAACCGCGGACGAGGTCACACGGGGGCCCGGACCGGGGTGATGCCGACACCACACAGGGGCCGGGCACGGAGCACCGACCGAGCACGGCCCCTCCACTGCCGCACCCCCTGCCCCGGCCCGGCCATGACCCGACCCAGAAACCGACCCAGAGCCCGACCAGGAACCCGACCAGGCACCCCACCGGACGCAGCGCCGCACCTCCGGAGCACGCCCGGAACAGTCCGAAGCACGCCCCAGCACGCCCGGCAACGCCGGCACCCGGGGGCCGACGCGCCCACAGGCGCCGAGGGCCCCGTGCGCCCGCACGCCTTCGACTCCCGCCCGCCCTCGTCACGTACCACCGAAAACCACATCGGCTGCACCTCCACCCCGGTCCCCACCTCTTGCCCGAAGGAGCTGCGAACGTGAGTGCCGCACTGAAGGCCGTACCCCTGGCCCCGAACCGACTCCCGCTGATCGGCCACGCCCTCACCCTGCTACGGCAGCCCCTCGACTTCATGAAGTCGCTGCGGGAGACCGGCGACCTGGTGCGCGTCGACGTCGGCACCCTCCCGATCTACTTCGTCACCAGCGCGGAGCTCACCCACGAGCTGCTGGTCACCAAGGCGCGCAACTTCGACAAGGGCCGCTTCTTCATACGAGCACGCACCCTCGTCGGCGACGCGCTTCCCACCGCCCCCTCCGACATCCACAAACGGCACCGCAGGCTGATGCAGCCGATGTTCCACCACGCCCGCATCGCCGGGTACGCGAACGTCATGGCCACCCGCGCACAGGCCATGGCCGAGTCGTGGAAACCGGGGCAGACCGTCGCCGTCGACGAGGAACTGGCGCAGTTCTCCGTGGCGACGCTCGCCGAGACGATGTTCTCCGCGGAGATCAGCCGCCCCGCCGCGGAGGCCGTCATCCGCGATGTGCCGATCCTGCTGAAGAACGCACTCGTGCGGGCCGTGACGCCCCGGCTCATGGACCGCATGCCGATCCCCGCCAACCGGCGCTTCGACACCGCGGCCGCCCGGCTGCGCAAGGTCATCGACGACGTCATCGCGCTCTCCCACCAGCAGGGCGAGGAGGACAACGAGGACCTGCTCTCCCTGTTGATGGCCGCGCGTGACGCCGACACCGGCGACAGGCTCAGCGACCGCGAGGTGCGCGACGAGCTCGTCGCGATCATGTTCGCCGGAACCGAGACGACGGCCTCCACGCTCGCCTGGACCTTCCACGAACTGGCCACGCACCCCGAGGTCGAGGAGGCGCTGCTGGCCGAGATCGAGTCGGTGCTCGGGGACCGCCCCGTCACCTTCGAGGACGTCCCCAAGCTCGAATACATGGACCGGGTGCTGCGCGAGATCTCCCGCATGCACTCGGTTCCGCTGCTGATGCGCCAGGCCACCGCCCCCGTCGAACTCGGCGGAGCGCAGCTGCCCGTGGGCACGGAGCTCGCCTTCAGCCTCTACGCCCTCCACCGCGACGCGCGACTGTACGAGGACCCCGAGCGCTTCGACCCGGACCGCTGGCTTCCGGAACAGGGCTCGAAGGTGCCGCGCGAGGGCTACATCCCGTTCGGCGCGGGCAACCGCAAGTGCATCGGCGACGGCTTCGCCTGGACGGAGATCGTCATCACCCTGGCGACCGTCCTGCGGCGCTGGCGCTTCCAGCGGGTTCCGGGCCACACCGTGAAGGAGGTCGCCTCGGCCGTCGCCCACCCCGACAGCCTCCCGATGACGGTCCTGCCCAGGGAGGGGTGAGCCGGGCCCCCGGCCCGGCGCAGCCGCGAGCGGGGAGTGGACCGTTCCCGGGGCGCCGGGTCATGGTGGGGCATGCTGCTTCGCCAGTTGGAATACCTGGTCGCCCTTGCCAGGGAACGTCACTTCGCGCGTGCGGCGGCCGCATGCTTCGTGTCGCAGCCGTCGCTCTCCGCGGGCATACGCAAGCTGGAACGCGAGCTGGACATACCGATCGTCCAGCACGGCGCGCGCTTCCAGGGCCTGACGCCCGAGGGCGAGCGCGTCCTGCTGTGGGCGCACCGCATACTCGGCGACCGCGACGCCCTCCAGCAGGAGATCGCCGCGATGCACGGGCGTCTCACCGGCACGCTGCGCCTGGGCGCCATCCCCACCGCACTCACCGTCACCTCGCTGCTGACGACGCCCTTCTGCGAGCGCCACCCCGGGGCGGGCGTGCGCCTGGAGTCCCTCTCGTCGCGCGAAATCATGCGCCGGCTGGCCGAGTTCGAGATCGACGCCGCCCTGACGTACCTGGACGACGAGACGCTGCAGGGCGTGCACAGGCTGCCGCTGTACGAGGAGCGCTACGTCCTGCTCACTCCCGAGGACGAACCCGTCCACGGGGCCGGACGCGACGGCGACGCAACCGACGGCGACGCAGCCGGCGGCCCGAACGGCGACGCCGGGGCGGTGAGCTGGTCGCGGGCCGCGCGGCTCCCGCTGTGCCTGCTCTCGCCGCGCATGCGCAACCGCCGCATCCTCGACGGGCTGTTCGCAGCGGACGGCGCCACGGCCTCCCCCGCCGTCGAGTCCGACACGGTGGACGGCCTGTACGCGCACCTCGCCTCGGGACGGTGGTCGAGCGTGATCTCCCACGCCTGGCTGCACATGTTCGGCATCCCCGCAGGCATGCGCGTGGTGCGGCTGCACGACGACGGCGGCGTCAGCAGGCCCCGCGTCGGACTGGTCTTCGCGGCGCACGAGCCGCGGCCGGCGATGGTGCGAGCACTGCTGGAGGTGGCGGAAGGTGCGCGCGTCCGGGACTCGCTGGACGAACTGCTCAGCGCCCACCTGGAGTCATAGGCGCCGCCTATCCGGCATAGGGAGGTTCGCTTTGACCCGTGCGCGGCGCGCGGAGACGCTGGTGGAGCGCTCGCACCCGGGCTCCGCGGCCCGGGAACGCGCGAGAGCCACGCGGCGCCCTGGCCGCCTCCGGCCCGCCCCGGCCGAGGCGACTCTCCCCTGGGGGAGGCCAGGGCGCCCTTCCGTCGCCGGAGCGAGCGCTGCCTCCGTCACGGGAGCGAGGTACCTCCGTCACGGAAGCGGGCGGCGCCTCCGTCACCGGACCGAGCGGTCCCGGACCGGACGGCGCCGGACCGGGCCCGGAGCGGACCGGGGCTCACTCGGGACGGCGGCCGCGGAAGCGCACGCCGCCGCCTCTCTCCGGATACCGGTCGACCACGACATCGGTGAAACCCGCCGCCTCCAGCCGTCCCGGAAGGGTCTTCGGAGGCAGAGTGTTCATCGTGTCGCCGATGTGCAGCAGCCGGAAGCGGAAGTTGGGCTGGCTGTCACTGCCGGCGAAGACCCCGCCGGGCCGCAGCACCCGGAACGCCTCACGGAAGATCCGGTCCTGTGCCTCGGCCGTCGGCACGTGGTGGAGCATCGTGAAGCAGACCACGGACGAGAAGTCCCGGTCCGGAAACGGCAGTTCGGACGCGTCGCCGTGGATGATGCGGGCGCGGTCGCCCCAGCCCTTCTGAAGCAGCCTCGTGGTGTCCTCGTCGATCTCCACGGCGGTGAGGACGGGAACCTGCTCCACCAGTACGCGGAGGTTGGCGCCGTAGCCGGGGCCGAGTTCCAGTACCTCGTCGCCCAGTTCGACGCCCTCCAGCGCCCAGGGCAGCAGACGGTCGCGCACGCCCTGCGCCCACTTCTCGGAACTGCACAATCTGCGGTGCGCTCGGTTCATCGGCATGTGCAGACGGTACGGCCCGGCGCGGGCGGCCCGCCACGCCCCCGGACGGGAGCACGACGCGCTTCTCCCGGCGGCACGGCGGGCCCGGCAGCGGGGCCCGGCCGCTCCCGCCTGCCGGGCCCGCGTACCTGCCGCCTACTCGTACATCACGTACTCCGGTTCGGGACGCAGCTTCAGCACCTCCGGCGGCTTCATCAGGCGGGAGTTCTCGGTGTCCTCCTCGTAGAAGAGCTTGAAGCCCGTGTGCAGCCCGTCCGGGAGGTCCTCGACGAGCTGCCGCCACGTGCCGCGCTTGAGCCCGGGCGACCCTATGCCGTCCGCGCTCATGATCAGCGGGACGCCGTCCGCGGACCGCAGCTTCTTCTCGTCGCTGACGACGGACGTGGAGACCTGGTGGAAGACGAGCGGCTTGTCCGGCAGATCGTGCTCGTCGACGATCTCCGACAAGTAGTCGGCGACGTCGTTGATCTCGCCGCCGCTGGTGCGGCCGTAGGTCTCCCCCGGGGTCTGGCCGGAGCCCATGTCCCACTCGGGGTCGAGGGCCACTCCCACGTCGGGCTGCTTCAGCCAGTCCTCCAGGGCCTTGACCTCGCCGAGCGCGTCCGCGCGTCCCGGCTGGATGTTCAGCAGCAGCAACGCGTCGTGTTCGCGGGCGACTTCGTGGAAGCGGCGGATCGTCTTCTCCGGTGTCCGCGTGCGGTACTCGCCGTCCGGTCCCGGGTCCGGGTTGGCGACGGCGGCGAGGAGTTCCAGCACGGGGAGCGGCTCACGGCCCCCGGCGTACTTGCGTGCGGTCTTCTCGATCTCGGAGGCCCGCTTTCCCGGGTCGCCGTCGCCGAGGCGGCCCAGCGCTGCGGCACCGGGCAGCCCGCAGTAGCCGACGAGCCGGTACTTCGGGAACAACTCCCGGCCGCCGCGCGGCAGTTGGGGTCGCTTCCTGGTCCGGCGGGGCTTCGGTGAGCGGGAGGGCGAACCGCTGCTCGCCGAACTCCCCCCGCCCTTCGCGTCGTCGGCCCGCGACGAGGAGGTCCCGCACCCCGTCAGTGCCGCCACGCCCGCGGCCGCCGAGACCGCGAGCAGCCCCCTTCGGCTCGGCGGGCCGGCCGCCGGGCCGCCGGGCGGCGCGGGTCGCTCTCCCCGACTCCCCCCTTTCGCAAGGCTGTTGCTTCCGGTTGCGCCGGTCCCGTCCGGTCCGTCCGTCCCGTGCTGTGCCGTCGGCTCACCGTTCGTCCCGCCAG
Organism: Streptomyces sp. WMMB 322; assembly: GCF_900090145.1. GTDB lineage: Bacteria > Actinomycetota > Actinomycetes > Streptomycetales > Streptomycetaceae > Streptomyces. Next base: position 55,965 of record NZ_FMHI01000014.1, on the reverse strand, counting down.
CCACGTCGCCTCCGTCCGCCGGTTGGTCCGTCCTGCGTGCGCGTACGTACGTCCCCGTCCCGTCCGCTTGTCCCGTCGCCCCGGTCCCGAAACGATGTTGATCGCGCCACGTCCCGCCGTCCCCGGCCCGCACGGCCTCCGCTTCCGGCGCAGAATGGGCACATGACGCAGAAGACCGATGCCATGCCGGAGTGGGAGAAGCGCTTCCGGGCACCGCGTGTCTCGTTGCCCGACTGGGCCGAGGACGCTCCCGACCGCTCGCTGTACGTCTCCAACGCGACAGGCACCTTCGAGCTGTACGCGTGGGACCGGGCCACCGGCGAGCACCGCCAGGTGACCGACCGCCCCAACGGGACGACCGACGGCGTTCTCACGCCCGACGGCGAGGAGATCTGGTGGTTCTCCGACACCGACGGCGACGAGTTCGGCGTCTGGATGCGGCAGCCCTTCAAGGGCGGCGACGACGAACCGGCCGCCCCCGGCCTCGCCCCGTCCTTCCCCGCGGGCCTGACGATCGGACGCGACGGCACCGCCGTCATCGGCCGCTCGACCGACGAGGACGGCACCACAATCCACCTCTGCAGCCCCGGGAAGGAGCCCGTCGAGATCTACCGGCACCGTGAGTCGGCCGGTGTGGCGGACCTCTCCCACGACGGGACGCTGCTCGTCGTCGAGCACACCGAGCACGGCGACGCGATGCACTCCGCGCTGCGCGTGATGCGCCTCGACGGGACGACCGTGGCCGAGCTCGACGACAGCGAGGGCGGCACCAAGGAACTCGGCCTGTCCGCCCTCGGGTTCGCGCCCGTGCCGGACGACTCGCGGCTGCTCATCGCGCACCAGCGCACCGGACGCTGGGAGCCGGTGATCTGGGATCCGCTGACCGGCACCACGACCGAACTCGCCATCGACCTGCCGGGGGACGTGAGCGCCGACTGGTACCCGGACGGTACCGCGCTCCTGGTGTCCCACAGCCACCAGGCCCGCAGCGACCTGTGGCGCTACGACCTCGGGGCGCGCACGCTGACGCGGGTCGAGACCCCGGCGGGCTCGGTCGTGGACGCGACGGTGCGGCCCGTCGCGCAGGCCGCGGAGGGAGCGGAGGCAGCGGGCCGGCCCGGCGGCACGGGTGGAGCGGGCGCCGCGGGCGTCAGCGTGGAGTATCTGTGGTCGTCCGCGGCGCAGCCGCCGCAGGTGCGTTCCCTCGCGGGGGACGTCGTCCTCGACCCGCCCGGCATGGCGGCGCCCCCGTCCGTCGCCGTCGAGGACGTCTGGGTGGAGGGCCCCGGCGGCACCGTCCACGCGCTCGTGCAGAAGCCCGAGGGCGAGGGCCCCTTCCCCACGGTCTTCGACGTGCACGGCGGCCCGACCCATCACGACAGCGACGCCTTCGCCGCCCAGCCCGCCGCCTGGGTCGACCACGGCTTCGCGGTCGTGCGCGTCAACTACCGCGGGTCCACCGGTTACGGACGGGCCTGGACGGACGCCCTCAAGCACCGCGTGGGCCTCATCGAGCTGGAGGACATCGCGGCCGCGCGCGAGTGGGCCGTCTCCTCGGGTCTCGCCGATCCGCGGCGGCTGGTCCTGGGCGGCGGATCGTGGGGCGGCTACCTGACGCTGCTCGGCCTGGGCACCCAGCCCGAGGCGTGGGCGGTGGGCCTCGCCGCCGTGCCGGTCGCCGACTACGTGACCGCGTACCACGACGAGATGGAGGCGCTGAAGTCGCTGGACCGCACACTGCTCGGCGGTTCCCCCGAGGAGGTGCCGAAGCGCTACGAGCTCTCGTCACCGCTGACGTACGTGGACGCCGTGCGGGCGCCCGTCTTCATCTCCGCCGGCGTCAACGACCCTCGCTGCCCCATCCGGCAGGTCGAGAACTACGTGGAGCGGCTGGAGCGGCGCGGCGCACCGCACGAGGTGTACCGCTACGACGCCGGGCACGGCTCACTCGTGGTGGAGGAACGGATCAAGCAGTTGAGGCTGGAGATCGACTTTGCTCTGAGGCATCTTCCGTCCCCTGTTCCCGCTCCTGGCTCTCCTGACTCGCCCGGCTCTCCTGGGGGCCGGGGATGAGGCCCAGCGCGGCGTCCTTCGCCAGCTCGACGTCCCGGCGGAAGAGCCGGAACCACATGAAGACCACGAAGGCCGCGAAGACGAACCACTCGGCGGTGTAGCCGAGGTTCTGGAACGCCTTCATGTCGAGGCCGGTGTTGTCGGGACGTACCGGCGGCACCGGCTTCAGCTTCGAACCGTCGGGAATGCGCTGCACGGTGATCCACGCGTCGTGGACGTCGTACGGGACGACGTTGACGAGAGCGGCAGCGCTGATCATGCCGAGCTGCCCCTCCGGAAGACCGCCGTCCGCGCTCACGCCCGGGCTGGTCTGCGACTCGGACGCCTGGAGCGCGCCGGTCACCCGCACCTCCCCGCGCGGAGGCGGGGGCACACGGGAGGGGTCGGCCTCGCCGGGCAGCCAGCCCCGCACGACGGGGAGCGCCTTGCCGTGCCCCTCGGCACGGTCCTCGGCGTGGTCGTTCGCGCGGTCCTTCGCGCGGTCCTTCGCGTGGTCCTTGCCCTTGCCGTCGGCCGCCGCATCGGTGCGCAGCATTGTCAGCACGTAGAAGCCGCGCCTGCCGTCCAGTTTCCGGTCGGGCACCAGCAGCGGGCGGGACGTGTCGTAGCGGCCGGTGACCTCCGCCGTGCGGCCGCTGGTCGCGACGTCGACGGGCAGCAGCCGGGACAGCGGCTCGGGCCTGGCGTGCTCCGCCCGGGCGACCGTCCTCTGCTGCTCCTCGTGGCTCTCGGCGCGCGCCTCGAAGCGGGAGAGCTGCCAGCTGCCCATGAACAGGCACACCGGGATCGCCAGCACGGAGAAGAGGTTGATCCCCCACCACCGCGGGGTCAGCAGGAACCGGTACACACCCCAACGGTAAGGGGCCGGGGGGCGGCGGTCGCGTGTGGGTGCGCCCCCGCGCTCTCCGTCCGCGGACCTCCGGCCGGTGAGCACCCGGCGCTCCCCACGCTCCCCGTCAGTGGGCCGCGAGCACCCCGGTGCGGTAGAGCGTGCCGGCGCAGGCTCCCTCGAGTTCCGTGTTCGCCGCCGCCGGATCCCCCACGTCCGGCGTGTGGCTGAGGACGACGCTGGCCTTGTCGTCCGTGTCGTCCCCGCCGCCGGGGCCGCCGCCCGGGCCGCCGTCGGTACCGCCCTGGCCGCCGGTCGCGGGATCGCCCGGGCCGCCGGAGTTGCCGTTGTTGCCGCCCTGGCTGCCCTCGGGCCCGTTGCCCTCCTGCGCCTTGGGCTCCGGGGGGGCTGGGGAGTTGCATTCGCCGGGCACCCAGGCCCACTTGACCTCGTACGCCTGGCCGGGCTTCAGCACGAGCGCGCTCGCGGCGAGATCGGGGTCGGGAAGCGCCGTGGCGGCATCGCCCGGTGTGTGGTCCACGACGTTTATGCGGTCGATGTCGGCCTTCCCGCGCGCGGATGCGCCGACAAGGCCCGCCCCTTCGACGGTGCACGCCTCGGAGGAGGTGTTGGCGACACGGAAGGAGCCGTAGACCTTCCCCTCGGAGTCGGGGCTCTCCCTCGTCGCCGAGCCGTCGCCGAGCTGCTGCCTGCCGCAACTGGGGGCGCTCGTGGCGAGCGAGTCGTTCGGGTCGGTCCCCTCGGAGCCCCCGCCCTGCGTCGGCGAATGCGACGCCGCACCGTCACCGCCGGCCGACTTGCCGTCGTCGGCGCCACCACCCGCCGTGCCGCTGCCCGCGCCCTGGCTGTGGTCCGCACCGCCCCCGCCGTCGGCGCCGCGCGCCCGGTCGTCGGTGGCGCCCGAGTCGATGGACGAGTCGCCGTGGACGCCGGGGATGAGGCCCGCGCTCACCAGACCCGGGAAGCCCACGCCCGCCAGTACGACGGCGGCCGCGGCGCCGGCCAGGGCGCGGCGGCGGTGCGCACGGCGGGCCGGTACCGCCTGCCGCAGATGCGCGAGGGCGTCGGGGGACGGCTCGATGCGGTGCACGCTCTGGTGCAGCATCCGGCGGAGAGCCGCCTCGACTTCGCTGTCGTCGCCGTCGTGACCGCCTTCACCGCCGCCGAGGGGACCGTGTCCGCCGTCGCCGCCGGTGCCCCCGCCGCCCGTGCCGCGGGGACCGTCGCCGGAGCCGCCGCGACCGCCGTGGCCGCCCGTGGGCGGCAGAGGCGCGGTGGCATCTTCCGTCCACTGCCGGCCGTGTGCTCCGCCGTGCGGCGGGGGCGCCGGGTGCGTGGAGTTCTGGGGCTGCTCCGGCTGCCGCTGCCGGCCGAGGGGCCCGGAATCGTCCGGGGAGGGCATGTTGTGTGTGTCGTCGGAATGCATGGCTGTTACCGCGTCGAGGGCCGCGTCCGGGCCACCGGGGGCAGGGCGCGGCGGGTCGGGGAGGTCCGGGGGACGCGGCACGTCGGGCGCGTCCGGAGCCGAGGGTTCGCCGGGCATTGCCGGCAAATCCTCGGGAGGGTCGGGGAGTTGGACGGGCTCCAGTTCGGGCAGTTCCGGATCGTCGATCCGGGGCGGCTCCGGGATCTCGGGCTCGTCGTAGATGCCGGGAGTCTCGGGGATCTCGGGGGCATCAGGGATTTCGGGCATGTCGGGGGCCCGGGGCGGCGGCGGGATGTCCGGCGTCGGCGGGATCCGCGGGCTCCGCAGCACGTCCGGTGCGTCTTCGATCTGCGGCATCTCCCCCGGGCCGTCGACGTCCGGAACCGCCGGGACACCGGGAAGGTCCGGCAGGTCGGGGGCGTGGGGCGCCTCGTGCGGCGGGAGTTCGGGGCTGTCGGGCATCTGGGGCGCGTCCGGCGCGTGCGGTGTCTCCGGCGCGTGCGGCCCGCCGGGCAGGTCGGGCTCCGCGGGGCCGGTCTCCGGGCCGTCCTGCTCGTGGGCGGCCAAGGGCGCGGCGCCCGGGCGGACTTCGCTGCGGACCGTGGTGCGGACCGTACTGCGAGCGCTGCCGTGCGGCCCCTGCTCGCGGGAGCCGCCGGGCTCGTCCGGCACCTCCTGCAGATGGCCGGCTCCGGTCAACTGTGCAAGCTCGCGCAGGCGCCTGCTCAGGAGCAGGTCCTGGTCGTGGTACGCACTCATGAGGCCGCCTCCATCGCGACCCTGAGCGCGGCGATGCCCCGCGAGCCGTATGCCTTCACCGAGCCGAGCGACAGCCCGAGCACCTCGGCGACCTGCGCTTCGGTCATGTCCGCGAAGTAGCGGAGCACCAGCACCTCGCGCTGGCGGCGTTGCAGGCCGCGCATGGCCCGGATCAGCTCGTCGCGCTCCAGTTGTTCGTACGCGCCCTCCTCGGCGCTGGCCATGTCCGGCATCGGCTTGGACAGCAGCTTCAGACCGACGATCCGCCTGCGCAGCGCGGAACGCGAGAGGTTGACGACGGTCTGGCGCAGGTAGGCGAGGGTCTTCTCCGGTTCGCGGACACGCTTGCGCGCCGAGTGGACACGGATGAAGGCCTCCTGCACGACGTCCTCGCAGGAAGCGGTGTCGTCCAGGAGCAGGGCCGCGAGCCCGAGCAGCGACTTGTAGTGGACTCTGTAGGTCTCGGTCAGTTGGTCGACTGTCGTGCCCGCTGTCATCGCGTCGTCAGATTCCGCGGCCTGACCGGGGACACGCGTGGGACGGGGGGCGGACCACGGCGAGATCACCGGCATGCTCCCGGTAGTGATGCCGGGGGCGCCGGGCGCCGTCGCGAGTACAGATCCGAATGCTTCCGCCACGCTTGTTGGACACACACTCCCCCTGCAGGGTTGTACGCGTTTGCCATCGTCGGGGACGGCCTTTCGAACGCGCTCATGCGTACCAGCTCTTCCCGGATTGCCCTCATCGTCCCAGCGCCTCCCCAATCCAGGCAGTGGACAGAAGGACGCCTCGCCCCCGGCGCCGGTTGCAGCGGCCGGAAGGGAAATTCTCGTCCAGGCGCCGTGTGCTGGCCAGTGCCAAGAGCCTTCCTTGACGCAGAACTTCGCGCTGTCCCGCGGGATACCGCAGACGGTCGACGGTCCACAGCGGCGTCGGCGCCGCATCCGTGCGGCGGTCCCGTCCGGGAAATCCGCTTGTCCGCGGGCCGCCGGCCAGCCAGCCTGTGCCGGGTGAGCGCAATCTCATCACCTCCGCCGATCGACGCGGCCCTCGTACGGAAGTTGATCGCCTCGCAGTTCCCGCGATGGGCGCACCTGCCGGTGACGCCCGTGGCCGCGGGCGGCAACGACAACCGCACGTTCCGCCTCGGCGACGCGATGACCGTCCGCCTGCCGAGCGCCGAGGGGTACGCGCCCCAGGCCGAGAAGGAGCAGACGTGGCTGCCGGTGCTCGCACCGCGCCTTCCGCTGCCCGTGCCGGTCCCGCTCGCCAAGGGCGAGCCGGCTGAGGGCTATCCGTTCCGCTGGACCGTCAACCGGTGGATCGACGGCGAGACCGCGAGCCCGGAACGCATCGGCGACCTCGCGGAGTTCGCGACGGACCTCGCCGGATTCCTCACCGCACTTCAGGCCGTCGACACGGCCGGAGGGCCACTCGCCGGGGAGCACAGCTTCTACCGCGGCTCCCCGCTCACGACGTACGACGCCGAGACGCGCCGCGCCATCGAGGCACTGGCGGGGCGGGGCCACATCCCGGCCGCGAGAGCCACGGCGGTGTGGGAGACGGCCCTGAACGCGTCGTGGGACGGCCCGCCCGTCTGGTTCCACGGCGACGTCGCACACGGCAACCTGCTCGTCGCGGACGGACGTCTCTCCGCCGTGATCGACTTCGGATGCTCGGGCGTCGGCGATCCCTCCTGCGACCTGACGATCGCGTGGACGCTCCTGTCGGGCGAGAGCCGGGAGGCCTTCCGCGAGGCGATGTCCGCCGGCGGTCACGTCGACGCCGCCACCTGGGCGCGGGGGCGGGGATGGGCGCTGTGGAAGGCCCTCATCTCACTGGCGGGGTTCATGGGTGACGGTGCCGACAGCGACGCGGCCGCCGTCCTGGACGCGGTGCTGAGCGAGTACGAGGAGGAGCGCATCGCCCGGTAGAGCCGGCCGGTCCCCGTGGCGTCCGGGTCCGGCGTGCCCGGTCCGGGTCCGGCGTGCCCGTCCGGCCGGCCCCGTCAGGCGTGCCCTGCCGCACCCCGTGGACCCACGGCCGTCCGAGCGGACGGCCCGCCGCGTCAGACGTCCCCGGGTTCCGGTTCGAAGGTGAAGTAGGCGCTCAGCACGAAGGGTTCGTCCTCGTCGTGCATGAAGTCCCAGGAGACGTCGGTCAGGAAGACATCGTGTTCCGCCACCCACTCGCCGGCCTTCCTGAACGCGTCGGCGGCGGTCACGCCGGGGAACAGTTTCCTCGCCATGGCATGCACCTGGGTCTCGGCGTCCGAGTCGTCGAACCCCTCCGGAACCTCCAGGCAGAGACCGGTATCGAACTCCATGGGCTGCGCCCTCCCATCGGTCGACGGGACGAGCCGGCGCCGCGCGTGCCAAGGCCCGTCCCCCGAAAGCGACGCCCGGTAGGACGGCCGCACGCCAGGCGGGGTTGCCTCCGGCTCCGGATTCCGGCCACTGCTCCGCTGCTCCGGCTTCCGCGGCTGACGCGGCGGACTCGGCTGACGCGGTGAACGAGGGTGAACGCGGCAGCCGGTCTCCACCGCCCGGAACGACGCGAAGTCCCCTGCGGCAGCGGCGGGTTGCGGCGCTACCGCTCCCGAGGGCCGCCGCCCGCGTTCCGCTCCGCCGCGACCAGCTCCGCGATCTGCACCATGTTGAGCGCCGCGCCCTTGCGCAGGTTGTCCGCGCAGACGAACAGCTCCAGCGAGTGCGGGTCGTCCAGCGACCGCCGCACCCGCCCCGCCCATGTGGGGTCCGTGCCCGCCACGTCGGCGGGAGTCGGGAAGTCGCCCTGGGCCGGGTCGTCGCACAGCACGACGCCCGGCGCGTTCGCCAGGATCTCGCGCGCCCTGCGGACGGACACCTCGCGCTTGAACCGGGCGTGCAGGGACGTCGAGTGAGCCGTGAACACCGGCACCCGCACACAGGTCGCCGCCACCGGAAGTCCCGGCAGCCCGAGCAGCTTCCGCGTCTCGGCGCGGACGGTCAGCTCCTCGGACGTCCACCCGCCCTCGTCCATCTCGCCCGTGAACGGCACCACGTTGAGCGCCACGGGCGTTCCGTACGGGTCGCCCGGGGACGCGGCCCCGGAAGCCACGGCAGCTCCGCGCCCCTCCGCCACGACCCGCCGGACGTCGCCGGGATGCCTGCCCAGCTCGGCACCGGCGGCCTCCGCGGACGTGACGGCCGCCAGCTCGCCGCGCAGCGCCTCCACTCCGGAGCGGCCCGCGCCGGAGACGGCCTCGTACGAGGAGAGGACCAGGTCGAGCAGCCCCCACTCGCCGTGCAGGGCGCCGAGCGCGACGATCATCGAGAGGGTCGTGCAGCCGGGGCTGGCGATGACGCCGCGCGGTCTCCTGCCCACGGCCTCACCGTTGAGTTCGGGCACGACCAGCGGCACGTCCTCCGCCATCCGGAAGGCTCTCGAACCGTCCACGACGACCGCGCCGAGGTCCGCGGCGACGGGCACCCAGCGCGCTGCGACCTGTTCCGGAACGGCGAAAACCGCGACGTCGGCGCCCTTGAGCGCCTCCTCGTTCAGCGCGCGCACAGCGGTGCCCTCGCCGCGTACGTCGCGTACTCGCCCGGAGAAGCGCGGCGAGGCGATCAGGCGGATCTCGCCCCAGACGTCGGCCCGTTCCGTCAGCAGGCCGAGCAGTACCGTCCCGACGGCCCCGGTCGCACCGACGACCGCCAGGACGGGCTTGCCCGCGCGCCCGCCTTGGGGGCGGGGGTGCGTCGTTTGGATCTTCATGGTCAGCGAGCGGCGTCTGGTGCGTGCAGCTGCAAGGCGGAGGATCGTCCTCGTACTGGGCGTACTCGGACGACTCCGACAACGCAGCAGATGGGCGTGCCAGGCGTCGCGAGCCCGTGGAGATCCAAACGACGCACCCCAACCGCACGGGCGGCGGGCGTCACCGCCCTGTGCCTCCGTAGACGACTGCCTCGTCACTCTCGCTGTCGAGCCCGAACGCGGAGTGCACCGCGCGAACCGACTCGTTGACGTCGTCCTCACGCGTGACGACGGAGATGCGGATCTCGGAGGTGGAGATCAGCTCGATGTTGACCTCGGCCTGCGAGAGCGCCTCGAAGAAGGTCGCCGTCACGCCCGGGTTCGTCTTCATCCCGGCGCCGACGAGCGAGATCTTCGCGATCTGGTCGTCGTAGCGCAGCGAGTCGAATCCGATGGCGCCCTGCGCCTTCTCCAGCGCGCCGATCGCCTTGCGTCCCTCACTCTTGGGGAGGGTGAAGGAGATGTCCGTCAGACCGGTCGACGCGGCGGAGACGTTCTGCACGACCATGTCGATGTTGACCTCGGCGTCCGCGATGGCCCGGAAGATCACCGCGGCCACACCGGGCTTGTCCGGCACTCCGACAACCGTGATCTTCGCCTCGGAGGTGTCGTGCGCGACACCCGAGATCATGGCCTGCTCCATCGACTGTTCCCCTTGCCCGCTGTCCTTGCTCTGCCCGCTCTTCAGCGCGGCCTGTGCACCCGGGGTGCCCTCGCCGTGTCCTTCGTACCCGCCCGGCGGCTCGCTGCTGACCCATGTGCCCTGCAGTCCCGAGAAGGACGACCGGACGTGGATCGGGATGTTGTAGCGACGGGCGTACTCGACACAGCGGTGCAGGAGGACCTTCGAACCCGAGCTCGCCAGCTCCAGCATGTCCTCGAAGGAGATCCAGTCGATCTTGCGGGCCTTCTTCACGACCCGCGGGTCGGCGGTGAACACACCGTCGACGTCGGTGTAGATCTCGCAGACGTCGGCCTCCAGCGCGGCGGCCAGCGCGACGGCGGTGGTGTCGGAGCCACCGCGGCCCAGGGTGGTGATGTCCTTGCTGTCCTGCGAGACGCCCTGGAACCCGGCGACGATGGCGATGTTGCCCTCGTCGACGGACGTCTGGATCCGGCCCGGCGTGACGTCGATGATCCGCGCCTTGTTGTGCGCGGAGTCGGTGATCAGGCCGGCCTGGCTGCCGGTGAACGACTGTGCCTCGTGGCCGAGGGATTTGATCGCCATCGCCAGCAGTGCCATGGAGATACGTTCTCCGGCGGTCAGCAGCATGTCGAACTCGCGCCCCGTCTGGACGGGGGAGACTTCCTTCGCGAGATCGATCAGCTCGTCCGTCGTGTCACCCATCGCCGAGACCACGACGACAACCTGGTTGCCGTTCTTCTTGGCCTCGACGATCCGCTTGGCAACGCGCTTGATGCCCTCGGCATCGGCAACGGAGGAGCCGCCGTACTTCTGCACGACAAGGCCCACGTGTGCTCGCTCCTCGATTCTCAAGTCCTCGCGCCCTTCCCCTGGCTGCCTGAGCGGCCGGGGCGACTTCCGTACGGAAATCCTCGGGTCGGCTCATTTTACCGAGAAGGCGTGGCGCCCTCTCGTCCAGCGAGCAACCCTGCCCGCTCACAGGGCGTCCACACGGGAACGTAAGCCAGGTCACACACGGACGGACAGGCACGGACGGGGCGAAGAGCCCGCCAGGAGCGCCCGGCGACCCGTGGCGCCCCCGCCGGCCCCGCTCCCCCCGGGCGGGCCGTCGCGACGCCGCGTCCCGTCTGCCGTGACGGTGCGGCCTTCGAACGCGGCCGCCGGGGGACGTCACACGGTGCGACGGCACGGGTGAGTACCGTGCGCGCCCGGCGATCCGGGGAAGGCGACCATGTTTCAGCTATGGCTTATATAAGCGACGCCTGCATATAGTGCTCCCGTGCACGCATTGGATGTCCTGGGAGACCCGGTGCGCCGCCGGATACTCGAACTCCTCGCCGACGGCGAGCAGACCTCGGGTGCCGTCGGCGCCGTGATCCAGGCCGAGTTCGGCATCTCCCAGCCCGCCGTCTCCCAGCACCTGCGGGTGCTGCGCGAGACGGGCTTCGCCTCCGTTCGGGCCGAGGGCACCCGGCGGCTCTACGCCGTCGAAGCCGCTCCCCTGCGCGAGGTCGACACATGGCTCGAGCGCTTCCGCGGCTTCTGGGAACAGCGGCTGGACGCGCTCGGCACGGAACTGGCGCGCGGCAAGCGCGAACGCCGCACGAGAGACGGCGGCACGGACAGCGGCAAGGAGCACCGATGAGCGACGACATGGTCGAGCAGATCAACACCATCCACCGGAAGGTGGGCAGCCGGCGCGTGGGCGAGGAGGAGGCCCGCACCGTCCTGCTGCGGCGGACGTACGACGCCACCGCCGAGGACGTCTGGGACGCCTGCACGGACCCCGAACGCATCTCCCGGTGGTTCCTCCCCGTCAGCGGCGACCTGAAGCTTGGCGGCCACTACCAGCTCGAAGGCAACGCGGGCGGCGAGATCCTGCGCTGCGAGCCGCCCCGGCTCCTCAAGGTGAGCTGGGTGATGGGTGACAGCACCGCTCTCAGCGAGGTCGAGGTGCGGCTGACACCGGAGGGGCCCGAGGGCGCCGAGAAGACCCACTTCGAACTGGAGCACGTCGCGGTCGTACCGCCCGAGTTCTGGGACCAGTTCGGCCCCGGAGCCGTCGGCGTCGGCTGGGATCTCACGCTGCTCGGCCTCGGGATGCATCTGCGCGGCGAGTCGGTCGGCGACCACGAGAAGTTCGAAACAAGCGACGAGGGGCGGGAGTTGATGACCCGCAGCAGCGAAGCGTGGGGGGCGGCGTACGAAGCCTCCGGCGCACCGGCCGACGTGGTCGCGGCGGCGGTTCGCGGTACGACGGCCTTCTACGTGCCGCCGCGCGAGGACGGCGAGGACGGCGAGGGCGGCGAGGGCTGACCGGGGACTGACCGGGGATCGGAGCCGGGTCCGGCATGGGCAGGTCATCGCCCTCGGCCCGCAAGAGCGGCAACGAGCCGCTCGGAGCAGTGTCTTGCCCGGCTCTCCGGTGACTCATCAACCCGGTCCGCGCCACCGCACCCTCGACGGTGGCGGGCACGACAACGCTCAGCGGACGTAGTCCTTCAGCTTCTCCGTCTCCAGCGTGATCCCAACCGGGTCCGGCAACTCCACCACCGCACCGAAGGGATGCGTTGCACGGATCCGGTACGTACCGCCGTCCGGCTCGCTGTAGACCACCACACTGCACGTCTCGCGGTCGACAAGGAGGTAGACGGGGATGTCGGCTGCGGCGTACCCGTCCCTCTTCTCCCTGCGGTCACGGCGATCGGTGTCAGGGTCAGGCGAGGTGACTTCCAGCACCATCAGAACCCCGTCGGGATCGGCCCACTCTCCCTGTCCGACGAAATGGTCCAGGGGTGCCAGAGCGCCATCCGGGCGGGCCCTGCCCTTTCTGTATCCATCGACCCTCAGCCCCTGTTCCGGATACACACGCAGTTCCGGCCTCTGCTGCATACAACGCTCCAGGAGCCACATCACGATGGCTCCGTGGTCCCCGTCCGGCACCGGCTTGACCTCAAGCTTTCCGTCAATGAACTCCAGCGTCACGGTGTCCGGCGCTGTTCGGGCGAGCTCCTCGAAGTCCTCGACGAGCATCTGGGGCCGGTCGGCAGTGGGGGTCATGGTGTCGCCTCCTCCCCTCCATGCTGCCCCGGCGGGTGGCGCTATGTCCTGCAACGTCATCCGTGATTCCTTTCGGCTGCGGCGGGACGCGAAGTCACGCGGCTGTCGGCTGACAAGAGACGGCGGAGCGCGGGCCTGTAGCCGCGCGTATGGCCTCGCGGACCCCCGCCGCGAGGCGGCGGACCCGGTCCGGGTCGAGACCGCTCCGTTCCGGTTCGGGCTCGCCCCGGCAACGGCGGCACAGGCCGCCCGGCAACGCCGCTGCCGTGCCGGGGACTCCGCAGTCGGTGCACTCCAGCCGCAGGCGGGGTTCTCGTTGCCGTGGCTCCGTCGGCCCGCCTGGTTCATCCACAGCTGTGGACACGGGCTCGGGCGGGAGCTTGTCGAGCAGACGTCTGCGGAGCAGCCCCGCGGGGCTGTGCACGGTCGGGGGCAGGCCGCCGGTCATGGCGTACACGAAGCGCGCACCTCGCACACCGCGCCGCAGCCACTCCGCGGCCAAGGTCTCCAGGGCGGCGCAGTCGGCCGCCGAGAGCACCAGGCGGGGGTCGTGCCGGGCGAGGCCCGCCAACGCCGCGTACACCTCGGAACGTTGGGGGCGTACGGGCGCGGAAACCGGAGCGGGGGGTGGCTGCTGCACCGACGGGGTCGGCGGAGCGGTCGAGGTCGGCGGAGCAGCAGGGGGCGGCGGAGCAACCGGGGGCGGCGGTGCAGCCGGGATCGGCAAGCAATCACGGTCACCGTGGACATCACGGTCGCCGTGGACGACTTCGCGCACGTCCGCACACCCGTCGAGAAACTCCGTCCACCAGTCCTCGGTGCGGGCGACGCGCGAGAAGTACGTGCGCGTCACATGCTGCGGGCGCCCTACGCCCAACAAGCCACCCACGCGCCGGAGATGACCCACCCGCGACAGCTCGCGCAGCGCTGAGCGGCACGCCTGCTGGCCGTAGTGCGGCTGGCTCTTGGCGAGGGTCTTCACGTCGATCGCGGCGCCCTCGGGGAGCGAGTCGATGAACGCCGCCAGGTACGCCTCCCGCACGGGCAGATGCACGAAGTCGCCTGTGGCGAGACCCCGTTGCTTCGAGGCGAGCCGCTTGCCGAACCCCGGCCTGGCCATGGGATGTGCGGAGACGGGCGGGGCGGAGATAAAGTCTGTGGAAGCCATGAGGTCGGGGTTCGCCGATCTTGTAGGTCAGACCCCGGTCGGTGTTCCCGCACCTGCCGGGGTTGTTTTGTTGTGAAGAACGCTAACCACACATGACGATCTGCCGCAAACGCGTCACGCGCGGTCATCGCCGCTGGTATTGGCGCAACTTGGGGCGGGTGGGCGGGGAGAGACCTACCACCCATTCCTTACAAAAACGGCTCGGACCCCGGCGCTCGATGCTCGGCGCTCGGGGTCCGGCGCTGACGCGGGCGGCGTCGTCAGCCGATCGTGTGGCGGGTGGTGATCGGTGATGCGTTACGCGACCGTCTCCCCGGCGGCCAGCCCGACGAACGCCGCCCAAGCGCCGAGCGCCACGGTGAGCTGCGGCCCGTCCGCGTCCTTCGAGTCCCGCACATGCACGGCGCTCGGGCACGCGGCGAACTCGACACAGGCGCCGCCCTCACCACCGCTGTAGCTGGACTTGCGCCATCCGACGGCGACTTCGACGCAGTTGTCCCCTTGCGAGCTGCTGTAACTGGACTTGAACCAGGTCAAGTCGGGGACGATTGCTGCCTGTTCAGCACTCATAGGTCTCCTAGCCTCTGCTTGAGCAGCCCCGCAGACTCCTCGGGGGAGAGGGCCTGCGCTCGCAGAATCCCATACGCCTGGTTCAACTCACTGACGTCTGACGGGTTTGTGATCAGGAAGCTGCCTCGGGGACCTTCGAAGTACGCGACTCTCTGGCACTCCGCCGTCTCAAGCAGGTACATGGGACCGGCTGTGGCTCCCGTGGGAACCCGCTCCGTGGGCATGACCTGAAGCGTGAGCGTGCGCCTTTCCGAACACTCCAAGAGGCGCTGAATCTGCCCCCTCATCGTCTCGACGCCACCGAAGCACCGCTGAAGCAATGCCTGTTCCACAATGACGCTCATCGCCAGCGGCGGCTTCCGTGCCAGAACTGCCTGCCGCTCCAACCTTGCCTCGATGCGGCGTTCGATCTCCTCGTCGTCCAGAGGTGGCCAATTGCTCTCAAACACCGCGCGCGCGTATGCCTCAGTCTGCAGAAGTCCCGGGAAGACCCGGTTCTCGTAAACGTCCAGACTCGCCGCCTCCGCCTCGTACTGCGCGTACTCCTCGAACCAGTCGGGGTACTTGGACCGTACGATCTTGCTCGCCGCGTCCCGCAGCATGCCGCCGGCGTCGAACAGCGTCTCCGCCGTCTCGACCAGGTCGGGCGCGGGCATCCGCCGCCCCTTCTCCACCGACGCCACGGTCTCCAGCGCGTAGCCCGCCTCGTCGGCGAGCTGCTCGCGGCTGCAGCGCGCCCGCGTACGCCACAGCCGCAGCTGGCTGCCGAACATCCGCATGGTCGCCGACGAGTTGTCCTTCTCCGCCACTCCCCACCTCCGCTGACACCCTGCGCGCCCGTCCCGTAACAGGAGGCTATGCACCGCTCACGCACCGTGTACGGCGGTTGCCGGAAGTGCTCCGGAATCCGTGGCCGCCGACGCACGCCAACTGCTGCGCTCGCAGGGGATGCAGCGGCGCGGACGCACGCCCTGTGCCGGGGTCGGGGCCCGAGTCGCGGGGCCCGACCTCTCGACGCCCGCGCTCCGTTGCCGGAAACTACTGGTCTGATTCCGGCCAAGGGGCTGGAATCGGACCCCGATTCCCGACGGAAGGGCTCGTTCGATGACCGCGTGGCAGGTGACGGCGGAGCTCCGCATCGCGGCTCCCATGGAGCGCGTGTGGGAAGCACTGACCGACATCGAGGGCTCCCCCGGGAGGATCGCCGGCATCGAGCGCGTGGAGGTCCTCAGCGAAGGGTCCTTCGCCGTCGGCACGCGCTGGCGCGAGACCCGCCGCATCTTCGGCAAGGAAGTCACCGAGGAGATGTACGTGACGGCCGTCGAGGCCCCTGCGCGGTACGTCGTCGAGTCCGATTCGCGCGGCGTCCACCACACCTCGGAGTTCACGCTCACCGCCGAGCCGGACGGCGCCACCACCGTACGGCTGGTCATCGACTCGGAGACGGAGAAGAAGAGCCTGGAGGGCGCGATGGGGAAGTTCCTCGGCGGGATCGGTTCCAAGGCCGTGGCGAAGGCGGTGACGAAGGACCTCGAAGACGTCGCCGCAGCCGTCGAGTCATCCGCCTAGGGGGGTGTCTGACAAATAGCGTCGTCCTCCAATCGGCTGGCGGCCGGGGCGGGCCCAGGCGGGGAGGGGCGCGCGGTGGCTGGTGCGTGCGATCGCAAGGCGGAGGGTGGGGGTACCTCCCGGGCCGCCAGGCCCAGGGGGAGAGAGCGCAGCGGGCTGCGCCGACGACCGACAACGCAGCGTGGGGGCACCCCCGACCGAAGGCTGGGGGAGTGCGTGCCAGCCACCGCGCGCCTGGGGGCACCTCCCAGCGGCAGCTGGGGGAGGGATTTGTCAGACACCCCCCTGGGCCCGGGAGTTCCCCGCGTGCCCTCCTGCTCGGCAGCCGTCAGCCGGGCCTCGACGTCCGCCCGCAGGCGGCGCGCACGCGCGTCGTCGTAGCCGGTAACGAGTCGCAGGCACTCGGTCCAGTGACCGGAAGGCCTCCCAGCTGGGCGAGGACAACTCCTGGAAGTGCTGCCGCCGTTCGAACTTCCAGCTGTCCCGGCCGGTGACCGCCTCGTCCCGGTGCCGGAAGTCACGCCTGTACTCTTCGAGTTCGAGCCGGTCGCCCTGCGATCGGTCGAGGGCGAGGAGGTCGCGGTCAGCCATCGCCGATGTCCGGCTTGGCGGCGCGCAGAGTGACGCCGGGGATGACGACCAGCCGTTCGTCGGCGGCGATGGAAGCGTCCGCGGGAAGGCGCGACTCGTAATCAGCGGTGAGGTCCCTGCCGATGACAGCGATGTCGCCGTTGTCCAACTCCCAGATGTCCGGGCAGCCGTCCCTGCCGTCGGTGTTGCCCAGTTCCGCGGCCGATTTCCCCAGCCGCCGCTTGAATAACGCGGACGGATCCGCTTCCCACGCGCGAGCCACGTCCGCACCTCCGCCGACACGACGACCAGTCGTCACGGAGTGTAAGAGGACCGATCACGCACCGCAATGCGACAACAGGCCACGATCCGCCGAGCCGAGGCAGGGTCCCGGCCACACGTCACTGCCGTCCGTGGATCCGCTCCTCCAGGTGGACGGTCACCGTCGCCCCCGCCTCCTTGCCGATCGCCTTCCGCACCTCGGCCTTCACGGGGAGCTTGTGCGTGCCGTCGCCCAGCGCCATGAACGAACTCTGGAAGGGATGCCCGTCGATGGTGCCGCGGACCTTCACCAGGCCCCGGGTGCCGAAGTACTCGACGGAGTCGGGCCACAGGACGTACGTCCACCCGCCCACATCCGGGCCCTTGCGCAGCATCGCGGTGAACTGTTTGTCCATGGCCGGCACGCCTTCCTCGTTCTCGGCTTCGCGGGTCCTGCAAGTGGCGACCGCGGACGGCGCGGAAACTCATCGCCGTTCAGCCGGAGAAAACGGGCGCTGCGCGCCGGTGGGTGTCAGCGCCTGCCGCCCTCCGGGCGCAGGCCCAGCGGGACTCCGATCTCGGCTGCCATCACGGCGCCCGCCTCCTTCTCCAGCGCGCCGTCGTCGTCATCGGTGAGGCCGCTGTCCGTGTCCAGGCCGTCCAGTTCGCGCAGGGGCGTGTCGAGCCGCACGTGCGCGACGAGGGACTGCAGGGCCCGCAGAGCGGCGGAGGCGGTGGTGCCCCAGTTCGACAGGTACGAGAACTGCCACCACCACAGGGCCTCGCTGACCCTGCCCTCGGTGTAGTGCGCCATGCCGTGCCGCAGGTCGGTGATCACGTCGGCGAGGTCGTCGGAGATGCGGCAGGGTACGGGCGCGGTGCGCGGCTCGTACGGGTCGAAGACCTCGGAGTAGACGTCGACCGGGTCGAGCAGCGCGGCAAGCTTGAGGCGCAGCTCGTCGACGTCCGACTCGGGACCGATGTCCGGCTCGTACCGCTCGACGGGCACGAAGTCCTCGTGCGCTCCCAGCCGGCCACCCGCGAGCAGGAGTTGGGACAGCTCCAGCAGCAGATACGGGACCGCGCTGTCGGGGTCGTCGCCCTTCGCCACCTCGGTCACCGACACGATGAAGCTCTCGATCTGGTCGGAGATCTGGACGGCGAAGTCGTCCGGGTTGTCCTCGATCGCGTTCAGTGTGGCCTCAGACATCGAGCAACCTTCTTCCCTCGAAGGCCCGCCCCAGCGTGACCTCGTCCGCGTACTCCAAGTCTCCCCCGACGGGGAGTCCGCTTGCCAGGCGCGTCACTTTCAGCCCCATGCTGGAGACCATACGCGCGAGGTACGTGGCCGTCGCCTCCCCCTCGAGATTCGGATCGGTGGCCAGGATCAACTCCGTTACGGCGCCGTCCGCCAGCCTCGCCATCAGCTCGCGGATGCGCAGATCGTCGGGCCCCACACCCTCGATGGGGCTGATGGCACCGCCGAGCACGTGATAGCGGCCGCGGAACTCGCGCGTCCGCTCGATCGCGACGACGTCCTTCGGCTCCTCGACCACGCAGATGACGCTGCCGTCACGGCGTGTGTCCAGGCAGACGCGGCACTTCTCCTCCTGCGCGACGTTGCCGCACACCTCGCAGAACCGCACCTTCTCCTTGACCTCGGTCAGGGCGTGCGCGAGGCGGCGTACGTCGGCGGGCTCGGCCTGGAGGATGTGGAAAGCGATCCGCTGCGCGCTCTTGGGACCGACGCCCGGCAGCCTGCCGAGTTCGTCGATGAGGTCCTGCACCACGCCTTCGTACACGGATTCTCCCGATTCTGCCGCCGGACTCGTCCCGCCGGTCCTTCCGCCTGCTTCCGCATCCGCCCGTCGGCGAACGACCGCCGCGGAACGGTGAGTTGTCCCGCTGCTCCCGCCCCGCGCACCACCGGTGGCGGAGCCCCGCACGCTCACCACAGGCCGTCGGGCGACTCTCCCGTGACGGCACTCACCAGGTGAACGAGCCGGGACCCCGCGACCGTTCCGTCAGCGGGGCACCGGCGTCAGAACGGAAGCCCCGGCGTGCCGCCGCCTCCGCCCATGCCCTGAGCGAGCGGGCCGAGCTTCTGCTGCTGGAGTTGTTCGGCGCTCGCAGTCGCGTCGCGCACGGCCGCGAGCACGAGGTCGGCGAGGGTCTCGGTGTCCTCCGGGTCCACCGCCTTCGGATCGATGACGAGGCCCTCGAGCTCTCCCGTTCCGTTCACGCTCGCCCTGACCAGGCCACCGCCGGAGGAACCCTCGACCATCGTCTCGGCCAGCTCCTGCTGAGCCGCGGCGAGGTCCTGCTGCATCTTCTGGGCCTGCTGCAACAGCTGCTGCATGTCGGGCTGGCCCCCACCATCACCGGGAATCACGACTTGGCTCCTGGCTCGTCGACGACGTCTTGTCCACACCGCGCGCCGGGCCGCTGTGCACGCTGCACGCGCGGCGCGTGTCCTTCGCGCGGTCCACGCCGTACGGCTGCTTCACCTGCCTCGGACAGATGCCGTACGCGCGGTTGTTCATCTTGTAGTCGAGCCTACGTGCTCTGCGCCGACCCCGCTGAACCTGCACCCAACCCGCCCCTCGACCACCTGGAACGGGACGGAACGCAACGAAAACGTCATTCGTGATCGAATTCCTCGATCACCGTGGCCCCCAGCTCGCGCATGATCAAGTCATGGCCGGAGAGGGCTGATTCGTCGAGATCGGGATCGTCCTCCGCGGGCACGTCGTCCTCGAGCGCACCGCGGTACGCGGAAACCGCCGGCGCGGAAGCCGCCGGCGCCGCGGCACCCTGCGGCCCCGAGGGGCCCGGAACCGCCCCGTTCGGCGCGCCGCCCGAACCGGACATCCCGGCGGACTGCGCGGCTCCGGGGGCGACCTGCGCCGAGGCGAGTGCCTGACGGGCGCCCGCGGCGCCCCCTCCGGAGCCCTGGCCCTGGGGCGACGGCCCGGCACCGCCCGTACCCGGCCCCGAGGACGAGCCGGGAGCCCGCTGCCCCGACGGGGAGAACTGCGCGGACGGCCCGGCCGGAGAGGCGGAGGGCGCCGATGATCCGCCGCCCGCACCGCCGCCGAAGCCGCCGCCACCGCTGCCGCCGAAGCCGCCGCCCGGCGCCGCGCCCCCGCCTCCCGGCGGGCCGCCCGGGCCTCTCGCGCCCGCACCGCCGCCCCCGGAGGGGTCGACGATCGCCTCGACCTTCCACTGCACGCCCAGCGCATCGTTCAGCGCCTGGAGCAGCACGTCCTCGCTGCCGCCGCCGACGAAGCTGTCGCGAGCGCCGGAGTTGGAGAAACCGAGCTGGAGCGTGGCCCCGTCGAAGCCGACGACCTGCGCGTTCTGGCTCAGCAGAATCCAGGTGAAGCGGCGCCGGTTCTTCACCGCCTCCAGGATCTGCGGCCACATCTGCCGCACCTGGGCAGCGCCCTGCGACGGGTCCTGGGACGCCTCCCGGGGAGCGTCCCTGGACGACTCCGGAGACGCGTCCCGAGACGTTTCCGGAGACGCTTCCCGAGACGTTTCCCGCGCGGCCGGAGCCGACGCGGCCGGAGCCGGCGCGGGCTCGGCGGGCTCCGGCTGCGCGCCCGGGCCCTGCTGGGCGGCGCCGCCGCTGCCCGGCCAGGCACCGGGCGGACGGGACGGCTCCCGAGGGGGCGCCTCGTCCTGCGCGGACGCGCCGGCACCCTCGCCCCCGGAGCCGTCGGCGGACCCCGACCCGGGCCCGGGCCCCGGCCCGGCAGCGGCACCGGCCCCTGCGCCAGTCCCCGCACCGGCTCCCGTCGACGAGGGCCACGCACCCGGCCGCCTGCCGCCGCCGCCCGACGGAGGCGGGGAAGCCGCAGCACCCGCGTCGCCGCCGGCCGGCTCGCCGGAGGGCGCCGTCGCCGCGGACCGGTCCGCCGCGGGCCCCACATCCGCATGCTGTGCCTGCTCACCGGCCCTCACGTTCGCGGCGGGAGCAGCCTGCGGCGCCGGAGCAGCCGCAGCGGCCCGCGGCGCCGGAGGCCCTTCCGGCGGCGCCGCCTGCGCGGGCGCGGCGGAGCCCCCCGCGGCGCTCGCGAAGGCCGCACCCCGCTCCAGCCGGTCGAGGCGCGCCTGCACCGAACGCTCGTCCCCGTACGCCGCCGGCAACAGCACCCGCGCGCAGATCAACTCCAGCTGCAGCCGCGGCGATGTCGCTCCGCGCATCTCGGTCAGGCCCGTGTTGACGACGTCGGCCGCGCGGCTGAGTTCGGCGGCTCCGAAGGACACGGCCTGTGCCCTCATCCCCTCGACCACCTCGACCGGGGCGTCGATCAGCCCCTTCTCCACCGCCTCCGGGACAGCGGCGATGATCACCAAGTCCCGCAGCCGCTCCAGGAGATCCGTCACGAAGCGCCGCGGATCATGACCGCCCTCGATGACGCGGTCGACGATCTCGAACGCCTTGGCCCCGTCGCCCGCCGCGAACGCCTCCACTACGCCGTCCAGCAGCGCGCTGTCGGTGTATCCGAGCAGGGCAGTGGCCATCGCGTACGTCACACCGTTCTCACCGGCGCCCGCCAGCAGCTGGTCCATGACCGACATCGCGTCCCGCACCGACCCGGCGCCCGCCCGTACGGCGAGCGGCAGCACGGACTCCTCGACGGGGATCGACTCCTGCTCACACACCTCGGCCAGATGGTCACGCAGAGTTCCGGGCGGCACGAGCCGGAACGGATAGTGGTGCGTACGCGAGCGGATCGTGCCGATGACCTTCTCCGGCTCGGTCGTCGCGAAGATGAACTTCAGGTGCTCGGGCGGCTCTTCGACCACCTTCAGCAGGGCGTTGAAACCCGCCGAGGTGACCATGTGCGCCTCGTCGACGATATAGATCTTGTAACGGCTCGACGCCGGCCCGAAGAACGCCTTCTCCCTCAACTCACGTGCGTCGTCCACGCCCCCGTGCGACGCCGCGTCGATCTCGATCACGTCGATCGAACCGGGACCGTTGCGCGCGAGGTCCTGGCACGAACGGCACTCACCGCACGGCGAAGGCGTCGGCCCCTGCTCGCAG
Organism: Streptomyces sp. WMMB 322; assembly: GCF_900090145.1. Taxonomy (GTDB): domain Bacteria; phylum Actinomycetota; class Actinomycetes; order Streptomycetales; family Streptomycetaceae; genus Streptomyces. The sequence goes on along the minus strand of NZ_FMHI01000014.1, from coordinate 34,162 downwards.
TTGAGGCAGCGGGCCAGGATGCGCGCACTGGTCGTCTTGCCGCAGCCGCGCGGCCCGCTGAAGAGATACGCGTGATTGACGCGGTTGTTGCGCAGAGCCTGCTGAAGCGGCTCCGTCACATGCTCTTGCCCGATGACCTCGGCGAAGGTCTCGGGGCGATACCGGCGGTACAGGGCGAGGGACGACACACCCCCGACGATATCGGTGCGGACCGACAACCCGCGCCGCGCTCACCCCACCCACCGGCCACCCGTACACCAGCACGGGACCAGCGCCCGGAACGACGGGCGGATCAAGGGCCGAACAGGGCCCGGAAGGGATCCGGAACGAGCCCGCACACCGGGCCCGAAGGGCCCGCGCGCTCCCTCACCCACGCGAACGCCCCTCACGCACCCGCCAGAGCCCTCCTACCCTTGCTGCCTTCCGGCCCTGGGGGAGTTCAGAGAGATAGCGCCACGTGAGGGGCTGCGGCCAACAGTACCCGATGGCCGTACCGGGGATCGAGTTCGCGAGCACGCCTCGGCGTCTTGTAGTGTTTGCGGCGGAGGATTCGCCTAGTGGCCTAGGGCGCACGCTTGGAAAGCGTGTTGGGGGCAACCCCTCACGAGTTCGAATCTCGTATCCTCCGCCCAGCCTCACCGGGCTGAACGAAGGCCCCGACCCAACTGCGGTCGGGGCCTTCGTCGTTGGTGCGTCTCGCACACCGATGCCGTAATGATCGGCAGGGCTCAGGAGCACCGCAACGGCGAACGCTCAACCTGCCACGAGAGCGGCCCCGGCCGCTCTCGTTCCGGTGCGTGTCTGCAAGATGAAAGCGGCCGGCGCGAGAACGACGGAGAACAGAACGGCCACCAAGAGCCAGGCGAACCTGGCAGCAAGGCGCAATACGCTCATCGGGAGGTCTCGCGGGGAAGGTGTCGGCCGGGGTGGGCGGATCGGCGCCGGGAAGTGCGTCGATCCGAGCAACGCCCCGGCAAGGGCATCGTGTGTTCGGGGGGCCACGGGCCCGACTGTGCCCATCCGGGCGGACAGGATGTCTTCCTCCTCCGGGGCGAAGCGCCGCATCCTCTGCGCCGTGTCGTGGCGAACGGCCGTGTCGCGCGCATCGGCGACCCGGCGATCACGCAGATGCTCGGGTTGCACAACCGGTACCTCACCCGCTGGTACGTAGGTCTCTTTCGTCGGTCTCCTCCGCCAGCGGGGGCGGAGAGGGCCCGGCTTGGATCTCGCGCAGTTCACCGAGGCGGGACCACTGGTCATCGCTCGTAGAGGTTCCGGGCAATCCACCGGCCCGGGCGTCGCCAGGCCGGAACTGGGCAACCCGGGAATCGGCCCGGTCGCAGGCCCGCCGGGTCTGCATCAGGACGGCAGGACGCTCATCGGCTCCTCAGATCCCGCGTTTGATCAGCTCGCCCGACATCCATCGAGATATACTTGCTGCCATCATTGATATCCATGGAGGTGCGAGTATGAGTCGAACAGTGATCGACCTGGATGACGAGCTCTTGGCCGACGTGGCTCAGGCCCTGGGCACCGGCAACAAGAAGGAGACGGTCAACACCGCTCTGCGTGAGGTGCTCGAGAACCGCCGCCGAGCACTCGCTCTCACGCGGCTGCGGGCTTCAGCGGACGAGGGTGACTTCGATCTGGACCTGTTCGAAGACAAGAGGGACTACCGGCGGTGAGCGCGGCGCAGTTCCTGATCGACACCAGTGCGCTCGCCCGCTTTCTCCGTACCGACGCCGACCAGTACGGATGGGACCAGGCCGCTACGGCCGGTCTCATCGCAACCTGTCCCGTGACCGAGCTGGAGTTCTTCTACAGCGCCCGGTCTGCCGCGGACCGAGCGCGTGGCATCGAGGACATGCGGCTGCTCTTCGGCTGGGCGCCCGTCGACGACCGCGCCTACGGCCGCGCGTGGGAGGTCCAGGAACTGCTGACCCAGCGCGGTCAGCACCGCAGCGCGGGAGCGGTGGACCTCGTCGTTGCCGCCTCCGCGGAGCTCCAGGGCCTGACCCTCCTGCACCGCGATCACGACTTCGACTGCATCGCCGCCGTCACCGGCCAAGCCATGCAGTGGTACGGCCCCGCCGCCGGTAAGTGAATGCCCGCCCGGTCTCATTGAGGGCAGGCGATCGACCGGATCGGCGTCAATAGCCAGGACTGGACGAGCGCGGACTTCACGTCTACTGACCTCGCGAGTCCGGCTTCCCGTGAAACCCGCCCTGTGCCGGCTTCGTCGCACAGTCCAGCTTCCTGCCTCACACCGGGGGGTTACATGCGGATCGGACGATCGAACTCCGCCCGCCTCATTGCCATGGCGGTCCTGGCCGCCCTCGGTCTGGGCGCCACCTCCGGGTGCGGCAGTCGGACCAGCGGCGACCAGCAGGAGGCACACGCCACCGCAGAAGCGGTGGGGGATCGCGCCCAGAAGGTCGCTGAAGCATGGGACGACTCGGCCGCAGCTGCAACTTGGCGAGCGGGGTACCACCCCATGAGCGACGTGACCCAGCCACCGCAGGGCGGACTGCGCAGTCAGGCCGATAAGGAGGCCTACCGCAACAGGAATCTCGTTCTGCGAGCGGAGTTGCCCGCCACCCGGCCCAAGAACGGCCAGGTGGTCTGGTCCGGGGGCAGGTCACTCTCGCGCCCCCTGTTGAGTGCGGACGAGGCGTACAAGGCCCTGTCCAGTGGCAACACGGACGGGAAGCCGTACCTGACGGTCACGGGCGTACGACTGGGCGAGATGACCATTTCAACCAGCCGCGGCCCTGCGACGGTTCCCGCCTGGACTTTCACCTTGGAGGGATACGACTCGCCCCTCAAGCGGGCAGCCGCCATTCCGTCAAAGCCACCTAAATCACCGATCGGGAGGACCGGCGACCTCCCGGCGTACCGACTCCACCATCTGGTGCGAATGAAACCTGAGAGTCGGTCGGTAAGCCTGGTCACCATGCATGGCGTCTGCGAGGAGTCTTCCTCAGTGGATGTATTCGAGACACGCGGCAGCGTCGTGCTGTCGGCTTCCGTGATGAACCGGAAAGACGGTGGCCTCTGTACGAAGCAGGCGAAGCTGCAGCAAGTGACGGTGAAGCTGGACCGTCCGGTGGACGACCGCGTGCTCTTGGACGCAAAAACCGGCCTACCCGTGCCGTACCGACCGGAGGGCGAACCCTCGCCAACTTGGAGCTGACAACGTTCACCGCGGTCCACTGCGTGGTCTCTGAACACCATCGAGACCCCAGCGTCGGGGCAACCGCTTCCCGCCGGCTCACACGGCTCGGTCGGCCGCGGGGTGGCAGGCGTCGGCCGTCGCCCCGAGGCGGTGGCACGGTGGGCGCAGCGAGGTTCAGACGAGTGTCCATGTCGAGGTTGACCTCGCCGGTGAACGGATTCTGGTCGTAGGCCCGCACGTGCGTGGAGTCGGAGGCCACCGCGGTCGAGCCCTGCCCGCACAACTCCGTGCTGCACGCGGCGACGGTGGCGTTCGCGATCTCGATGGCAATCGGGCGGGCGAGCAGGCAGAACACGGCTGCGGCGTGGTTGCAGTTCTGGTTGCATTCAGCTCCGTACAGGACCGTCCGCCCGAGCCACCCGACGATGCCCCGTCGCAGGTTGAGACACCCCCGCCCGCCCCCGAACCCCGAGGCGAACATTTGGAAAGCGTGTTGGGGGCAACCCCTCACGAGTTCGAATCTCGTATCCTCCGCCCAGCCTCACCGGGCTGAACGAAGGCCCCGACCGCACGCCGGTCGGGGCTTTCGTCGTTCTCTCAGCGCTCGTTGTCCTGGTTCTTGTCCACCAGGCCGTTGTCCTGTGGCCCCCGGATCGCTTCCGCGAGCTTCCGCGCCACGTCCTTGAGCATGGCGTCGGGCACGTGCAGATACCGAGCGCGCATCCGGGCAGAGGTTCCCGGCTCCCACCCCATGATCTGATCGATGACGCGGTCCGGGACACCGAGCAGCATGAGCACGGTCGCGGCCGTGTGCCGGGCAGCGTGCAGACGCGCGTCCCGCACCCCGGCGTCGTCCAACAGCCGCTTGCAGTCGTGGTAGTCCGTGTTCGCGCTCAGTGGTCCACCGAGCGGCTTGGCCAGCTCGGCGGCACTGGTACCCGCTGGCCACCTGGACGCAGTGCCCTTTGAAACCCGGCGCAGGCGCGGCCTGACCGGCACACCCGATGAGATCCGTGCACGACTCGTCGCCTGGGAACACGGGCCGGCCAATAAGACACTGTTTCCTTCGGTGCCGGTGATGGCTTATGGGTCCTCTGCCGGCGTTCGGCGCCAATCACGGAGGGCGAACTCTCCGCCCGGGGCGGCTCAGGTGATCGCGGGGCGCCGGCCGCGAGCACAACGGGCACAAACGGCGATTGAGGGCCGCACTCCGGTCCGGGCTCCCGGTCCGGGCTCCCGGTCCGGGGTGCGGCCCTCGGCGCATGTGCTTACGAGGTCCAGCCGCCGTATGGCACGGTGATCAGCTCCATGGCATGGCCCGCCGGGTCCATGAAGTACACGCCGCGGCCGCCGTCGTTGTGGTTCACCGCGCCGGGCTGTTGCCGGTGCGGGTCGGCGTAGTGCTCGATGCCTCGCTCGCTGATCCGCGCGTACGCCGCGTCGAACTCCTCCTCGGAGACGAGGAAGGCGTAGTGCTGCATGGCGATGTGGTCCGCGGGGATCGTGGCGAAGTCCAGCGTGACGCCGTTGCTCAGCTCGACCGCGATGAACGGGCCCCACTCCGCAGTGATCTCAAGGCCCAGCAGGTCCGTGAAGAACTCCGCGGACTCCCGGTTGTCCCGGGCGTGGACGATCGTGTGGTTCAACTCGACTGTCACGAAATGCCTCCGAAGGCACCTCCTGACACCTCCATGCCTCACCCAGCCAGTGACCGGCACGCGATGTCACCGCTGATCCTAGTGTGGTCATGAAGTGAGTCGGCGGTAGTTGACGAGGGCTGCGGCGATGCCGACGAAGGCGGGGGAAAACCTGGCACGGAATGCCCATGTAGTGGCTGATCCCCTCCCGTTGATGGCCTTTGCCCCGGGTACGATGCCGACAACGGGCGAGTCCGCAGGGGGATAGGTGCAATACGCGATCACCGCACTGGTCAGCTTCGCGCTGACCACGCCCGTGGCGTGGTACGTCCTCAACCGCCGTTTACACCGCCGGGTTCCCTCAGGTCGGGCGAAGACATCCGACATTGACTCGCCCGACAGCTCGCGGGGCTGGTTCGCATCATTTCGCACCCAGCCGATGCGGGGGTCGATCCACGGTGGGAACGACCTCACCAGGGGCGCCGGCCATGCTCGTAGCCACTCCCGACGACCACCGGCCAGGTCGTCTGGGGCCTGGCCGGCCTCGCAGCGCCGCCGTCGATGGCTACTGCCGGTGCTGTTCACCGTGATATCGGCCGGCAGTGTCCTGCTCGTCGCCGAGAACCTGACCGCTTCACATGCCAACCGTCCACCGGCCAACGCCGAGCCCAGTCCAAGCGAAGGGTTACTGACGGGCGGCGGCACGGGGGGCGGCACCCACGACAGCGAAGGCGAAACGGATACAGGGAGTGGGCCCGGGGCAGAGAACGACGGCGTGCCGCTGCTCTCCGCGGACAACCTCGGCGCTTTTGGATCAGTGATCGGCGGCGTCGCCGGCGCGATGGCCGTGTGCGTCAGCGTTTACCAGTTCCGTGTCAGCAGAAGCGCTGCCGGGGAGGCCGCCCTTGCAGCGGAGCCTCCCCCGATCGAGCCTCCACCGAGTGAGGGCTACCTGTAGCTCGCTGGGGCGTATACGAGCAGGCACGTCGTCAGCGCGCCTCTCATCGTCCTGGTTCTTGTCCAGTTCGCCGACGGTCGCCACCGTTCAGGCGGAAGGCCATGGCGAATACGGGGAAGAACGCAACGCCAAGCGCGACTCCCACGGCGACGTTGCCGAACGCGGCGCCCAGCGCCACGCCGAGAGAGATTCCGAGAGCGGCTCCTGGGCCCCAGTTCCAGTCGCGAGCCTCGTCGGTGCCACCGTCACTCGTCTGCTGATTCGGTTCGTCGTCCATCCAGCCACCATAGAAGCCGGCCTGCGAGACAACCTGGCCTCAGGCGGAGATCTCCGCGCCACCCGGGCGTGACCGCCGTGGGATGCCCTGACCCCGAGCTGCGCCGCCGTAGCCGGCCGCGCACGCGAGACTGATCGACCAGCTCGTCGAGCAGGCCCGTAGCAAGGGACTGCAACTGACCGGCGAAGGCGGGCTGCTGCACCCGCCGTGCTCAGCGAGGGGATGTCCACCAGGGCCGACCCACCGCCGTCGAGGGGCAGTTGATTTTCCGCCCAGCGCCACCGGGCTGTCGCGAACGCCCCGACAGCACGTCCCGACAGCACGCCGGTCGGGGCCTTCGTCGTTGCACGGTTGCAGTTCGGGCTGCGCTTACAGGAGACATTCGGGAACCTTCGACAAGCAGGCAGGCGCACACCTCCGCGACTCGCAGCGGACAGTCGGCACCGAACTGCACTCCGAGCTACGGAACCTGGCGGTAGGTGTCGCGACGGTTGCCAACGGCCAGGACCCACACGGTCAACTGACCGTCCTCGACGGTGACTATTCCTTGCGAGTGTGTTCGGTGCCGGCGACCCAGGTGGCCACGTGTGCTCGGGTCTGCAGGTTCAGTCTGGTCTTCACGGCTTCCAGATGGCTCGCTGCGGTGCGTGGGGAGATGTGCAGACGCGCGGCGATCTGCTGGTTCGTCAGGCCCTGTGCGACGAGTTCGGCCACCTGCCACTGACGGGAGGTGAGAACCGGATCGGGGTGGTCGCAGCGGCCGGGCGGCCAGGCGTTGTGCAGGGCGTAGCGGATGGCCTCGTCATGGCTGAGTTCCGCCCCGTCCGCCAGCGCGGCGGCGGCACGGGCCGGGGGCAGGTCCTGGCGGGCTCGCTCCGTGGCCGTCTGCACCATGTCCTTCCACCACGCGTCAGCGACCAGATGTGATTTCTCCCGGATCGTTCTCGCGGTGGAGAGCAGGCGCAGTCCGCGTTCGGGCTGGCCGTCGATCATGGCGACGAGCGCCAGGCCTTCGAGGTTGTACAGCTTGCCCTCGGCGTCGACGGACTGCATGGTGAGCGCCATCGTGAAGTACTGGGCGGCCTCTTCGAACCGCTGCCGGGTGATGGAGACGCCGGCCGCGGTGTGCAGGGTGGCGCTGAGTGCTTCGGGCGCGTTGTCGCCGTCAAGGAGCGACAGCGCCTCTTCGATGTGCCCGGTCGCCTCGTCGGCCCGGCCGATCATCAGCAGCTTCCAGGCGTGGCGGTTCAGGATCATCGCGAGGAGTGTGGGCTGCTCCAGTGTGCGCAGCAGCTCCACCTGGCGCTGATATATCCCGAGCGCCACGTCGTGCTCGCCCAGGCAGCTGCGTACTCTGCTGAGCGCACCGAGCGCGCGGACCATGAGGGTGGGATGCTCTCGGGTCCGGGCGATGCCGAGAGCTTCCTCCGCGGGGGCGACGGCGTCCGCGAGGTGCCCTCGTCGGCAGAGTGCGTCCGACAGCGTGGTGGACAGGCAGGCACGTCCTACCGAGGGGGACGGGTGGGCTGCGAGCAGCCTCTCCGCGAGTCTCTCGGCCTGGCGGGGAACGCCGCGCCTGTTCCAGCAGGACGTGAGCGCGGCGCCGAGGAGAGGTGTTCGCGGATCACCGAGACGTTCAGCGGTGTTGACGGCGTAGTGCAGGTTGTGGCGTTCCCGGTCGAGTTGTCCGGCGAGGTCGACGGCGGGATCGCCGGTCCACAGCAACAGCCTCTCCGAGAAATCCGTCATCCAGGCCAGCAAGCGCTCGTGCACTTCTTCGGACTCGGCTGCCGCGTCGAGGCATTCCTTGCCGAAGACCCGCAGTGACTCCAGCATGCGGAATCGGCCCGTGGCCGCCTGGTCGCTCACCAGCAGCGACTTGTCGGCCAGGGCGGTCAGCAGTGACCACACACGGTGTCCGGACAGTCCGAGACCGGCGCACAGCGCCGTCGCCAACGGCTCCTCGAAGCCGCCCGGGAGCACTGACAGCCGGCGGAACACCTGCTGCTGCTCCGCGTCGAGCAGGTCGTAGCTCCAGCTGATGGCCGATCGCAGGCTCTGGTGGCGGTGCGGAGCGGTGCGCAGACCGCCCACCAGCAGGTCGAGCCGCCGGTCGGCGTCCTCCAGCAGACGGGTGGGAGAGAGGAAGGCGGTCTGCCGCGCGGCCAGTTCGATGGCGAGTGGGATGCCGTCGAGACGCATGCACACCTCCGCCACGGTTTCGGCCATCGTGTCCGTGAGGGTGAAGGACGGTTGCACCGAGCGCGCCCGGTGTACGAACAGTTGGACGGCGGCGCCGGAGCGGGCCGCGGTGCCCCTGCCGGATCCGGGTACGGGCAGGGGTGTGACCGGGAAGACGGTCTCACCGGTGATCTGCAGAGCCTCGCGGCTGGTCGCCAGCACGCTGAGCCGGGGACATCGCTCCAGTAACGGTTCGACGAGTTCCGCGCAGCTCTCGATCACATGCTCGCAGTTGTCCAGCACGATGAGGACGGACCGGGAGCCGCAGCCGTCCGCGACGGCATCCTCGACGGAACCGGTCGGAACGGATCCGCCGAGGACGGCCGATGCGACCGTGGGCGCGATCAGCGAACCGTCCGACAGGGGCGCGAGGTTCACCCACCGCACACCACCACCGTAGGAAGCGCGGATCTTCGCGAGGCATTCCAGCGCCAGCCGAGTCTTGCCCACGCCACCCGGGCCGGTCAGGGTGATCAGGCGGCTCTTGGCCAGTAGCGGACGCAGGTCCGCGAGTTCGCGTTCCCGCCCGACGAGCTGGTCCAGTGCGGCCGGGGGATCGCCGTCCTGCTGGCGTGGCGGCGCTCCTGGGGAGGTGGCCGGGGCGCCGTCGAACGTGGGCTGTCCGGCTGCGTCCGCCGGTCGTTCTCCCGTCTCCGTGTTCGTCTCCGTGGGCGCCGGGCCGCCGCGGTGCTCTGCGATCGCGAAGACGCCGCGTCCGGAGTGGAACTGCCGGTGCAGCGTCATCGCCGGCATGTTGAGTGTGACGGCGAGCTGACGCCAGCTCGCTCCCCGCTGCCGGGCACGTGCCACAGCGGCTCGCAGGGCCCAGCCACTGGTCCTCTGCAGCTCCGCCAGTACCGAGGCCTGATCCTTCCCGCTTACGCCGTTCGGAGACGTCCGCGCCATTACTTCCAGGCGCACCAGGTTGCTCACAAGAGCGTGGAGGGAAGCAGAAGCATCCTGCTCATGGCTCACCGTCGCATCATGCATGTGGCCGCGAAGTGCGCGGAGTTCATGGTGCTTGTATGACAAGAACCAGGATGGGATGTGTGTGAGAAGTCGAGTGGTGTTTGAACCAGATCGGTACGCCGCCGGGCGTCCTCCGGTCACCCCCGTGGACTTCTGTCGCCCCCGGCGTCCGGCAGCGGCTGGTCAGCTCGTGCGGGTGCGGATTGCCTCCCCCTCATCGCTGCACGATCTGCCGATGCACACTCAGCCGGCAGCCGGTGAGGATCGAAAGGACAGGTGACTGGGGCAGGCAGATCACTTTGGCGCGGAGTCCACACACTTCGGGCCGAAGAAGATGACTGTAGAACCCAGAGATGACTGCGATGAGCCAGACCACCATTCATATCCACGGCGTAGAGGACACACAAGCGCGGCAAGCGGGTCGAAGGCGGTCGGCGTCAACGGACTGGGGGCAGACCTCCAGATGCCGAAGACAGCCCGCCTGAATCGCTGCCACGGATTCTGTGAACCTCCGATATCGACCGGGCCGGTCGCGTCGGGCAGTACCCGACGCGCGGGCGCACAAGCAGTGCGAGCAGTGCGCCATCCACCAAGACCGCCGGGGTCACTCACCGACTGCCACAAGAGTTCACGCTCAGCCGACACCGGTGAGCGGTGCGGCCCGGCCACGTGAACTTGCCCCTGAATGAGGAGCTCTGAGTCCAACTCCCATGCGTGATCTGCTTCTCAGTGTCCCTGCTCCCACGCCGCCGCGTCGTCCGTCGCGCATCAGAGCAGGTCGTCTCCCCCAGCCGGCCCACGAGCAACGTGGGCGCGGGCCGGATACCAATGCGATGGCGGTGCTCGGTGTGAGCGCGGCCGAAGAGAAGGTCTACCGGTACTTCCTCCGCAATCCCGACATCGCCGTTGAGGAGGTCCACGCGGAGCTGAACCTCGAAAGGGAATCAGTACCGGACTGTGTTGACAGGTTGCTGGACCTGGGCATGCTGCGCATCATCGACGGGTGCCGCATGATCCCTACCGATCCGGACACCGCCGTCGCGCGGCTCGCGGATCAGCGGCTGGGAGAGTTGCACAGCGAACTCCAGCAGGTCACCGGGTGCCGGCAGATCGCCGATTCGCTGCGTACCGAGCAGAGTTCACGGACTACCGCCTCGTGTGACGTCGAACAGGTCACGGATCTGGCGGAGATGCGCAACCGGATAGACGACCTCTCCTTCTTCGCGCGGGAGGAAGTGCTCTCCGTCGAACCTTACGAGGAGTTGCAGCCGGAGAGCATCGAGTACGCCCGCCGCCTGGACCTGCGCTGTCTGCGCAGGGGAATCCGGCTGCACAGCATCGTGCTGCGCGCCGCGCTCGATCATCCCCCCACAGCGGCCTATCTGCGCGAACTGGCGGACCAAGGAGCACAGATCCGGGTCGTCGACGAGACCACGGACCGCATTCTCGTCTACGACCGGGCCGTTGCCGTGGTACCCGTGGATCCCGCGGAAACGTCACGCGGAGCGTTGATCGCCCACGAGAGCGGGTTGGTCTCCAGCATCGTCGCCCTCTTCTGGCGGATCTGGAAACAGGCCGAGGAACTCCCGGCCAGGGACGAGGAGTCAGCGCACGGAACGCTGACCTCCGAGACCAAGCGGGAGGTGCTCCTGGCGATGTGTTCGGGCGAGAAGGACGAGGCCGCCGCACGGAGCATCGGCGTATCGGTGCGTACGTTCCGGCGCAAAGTCGCAGCCGTGATGAAGCATCTGGGGGCTGACAACAGGGCACAGGCGGCACTGCTGGCCCGCGAGCGGGGCTGGATCTGAACCCGGGTCAGCCCATGCCCTCCGCCACAGTCGGCTCGGGTGCCAGTGAGGGGGTGGTGGTAATGCCGAAGCGGGTGCGTAGCGCGGATTGTGCGGCCAGGTAGCCGGACATGCCGTGGACGCTGGGTCCCGGCGGGGTTGCGGCGGAGCACAGGAAGAGGCCCGGTAGAGGAGTGCGGTAGGGGTCGATGCCGGCGGTGGGGCGGGCGAAGGACTGGGTCAGGGTCATGGCGCCGCAGCCGATATCGCCGCCGACGTAGTTGGGGTTGTAGGTCTCGTAGCCGGCGCCGGTGATGGAGCGGTGGGCGAGGATGGTGTCGGTGAAGCCGGGGGCGTAGTGCTCGACGCGGGAGCGCACGAGTTCTGCGGGGTCTCTGAGGTCGCCGTTGGGGACGTGGGCGTAGGCCCACACCGGGCGTTTGCCGGGGCGTGCGCGGCCGGGGTCGGTGACGGCCGGGTCGACCAGCAGCACGAAGGGTTCCTCGGTGGGTATGCCGCGGGCGGTCAGGGTCTCCTGGTGGGTCATCCGGGCGTGGGTGCCGCCCAGATGCACGGTTCCGGCTCTCCCGACGGTGGGGTTGGCCCAGGGGATGGGTTCGGTGACCAGAAAGTCGACCTTCGCGGCAGCCGGGCCGTAGCGGTATCGCTTGAGGCGGCGGGTGTAGCGCGGTGGCAGTCTGTCCTCGGCGAGGGCCAGTAGTCCTTTGACGCTGGTGTCCAGCAGGATCGTGTGGGCGCCGGTGAGTTGGTCCAGGCTGGTGATCGGGCAGGTGGTGTGGAAGGTGCCGCCGTGTGCGGTGATGTCGGCGGCCATGGCCCGGGCGATGCGGGCGCTGCCGCCGCGCGGCAGTGGCCAGCCGGTGCCGTGGGCGAGGTGGCCCAGCAGCATCGCGACGGCTGCGGAGGCGAGGCTGGGGAGTCTGCCCATGGCGTGTGCGGCGACGCCGGTGAGCAGGGCGGCCGCTTCTTCGGTGGCGAAGCGGGCGGCGCCGAGACGGCCGGCGTGCACCGGTATCCGGGTGGCCAGTGCCAGTGCGGCGGCCGGGTCGTGGGGCAGGGCGCGCTGGCCGGAGAGGATCAAATCCACCACGCCCTGGCTGTGGTCCAGCAGCGGCTGCATCAGTGTCCGCCAGCGTTCGCCGTCCGGACCGAGTCCCGTGCAGGTGGCGGTCAGGTCGTGGTGGGCGAGTCCGGCCCGGCCGCCTTCCAGCGGGTGGGCGTAGGAGATCTCCGGGTGCAGGAGTTCCACGCCGCGGGTGGCGAGGTCGAACTCGCGGAAGAAGCGGGAGGCGGCGGCCATGGGGTGGACGGCGGCGCAGATGTCGTGGTCCACGTCCTGCTCGAAGAGCGGCTGGGTGCGCAGTCCGCCGCCGATGGTGTCGGCCGCCTCGTACAGCTCCACCTTCAGACCCGCCCGGGCCAGAGTCACCCCCGCCGCCAACCCGTTGGGTCCGGTCCCCACAACGGCCACGTCGGCGGACGTCATACGGTGCCGCCCACCGGTTCGGGGAACTGCCGACCGGCCTGGACGTCCGAGGTGCCCTCGGCGCTCTGCGGCTGGAACGCGTCCGCATCCAACCCGAGTTGCTGCGGCGGGTGCTCGAACGCCTCGTAGGCCGGGTGCTGATGCTCCAGTCGCGGAATGACCGCCTCGCCCACGAGCCCCGACTCGGCGTGGAGCTGGGAGCCGGCGAGACGACGGTAGAGATCGTCCCGCTCCATCAGTTCGTCGTGGACTCCGGTGGCACGGACCCTGCCGTTCTCCAGCACGACGATCTGGTCCGCGTCGATCACCGTGGAGATGCGGTGCGCGATCGCGATGACCGCACAGTGCCGGGAGACCCGCTGGAGCACATGCCGGAAGTCCCGCTCCGAGTCGGAGTCCAGATGGGAGGTGGCCTCGTCCAAAAGCATGATCGCGGGCTTCTGCAGCAGCGTGCGGGCGATGCACAGCCGCTGCCGCTGACCGCCGGAGAGCCCGCTGCCCTGATCGCCCAGATCGGTGTCGAGTCCGTTCGGCAGACCTTGGACGACATCCGAGAGACCGGCCATCTCCACGGCCTCGCGGATGTCGTCCTCTGCGGCCTCCGGGTTGGCGTAGGTGAGGTTCTCCCGGATGGTGCCGCGCATCGTCGCGCTGTCCTGCTGTACGTAGCCCACCAGTCCGCGGACGGTGTCCAGGGGCAGTGCTTCGATGTTCTGGCCGCCGAGCAGGATCCTGCCGCCGTCCAGCCGGTAGAAGCGCTCGATGAGCTGGAACAGGGTCGTCTTGCCCGCTCCGGACGGGCCGACGATCGCGGTCAGCCCGCGCGTCGGTACGTGGAAGGACACGCCCGCCAGCGCGTTCGCCTCCGCACCCTGCCCGGCGTACCCGAACCGGACGTTGTGGAACTCGATCGCGCCCCGGTCCTGGATCAGCGACCCGACGAGGGCGGGCTGCTGCTGGACCCGTTCCTCCTGGCCCTCCTGGGGCAGTACGGCCAGTCCGTCCACCCGCTGTACCGCGGCGCGCCCCTGTACGAACTGGCCGATCGCCATGAAGAACAGCACCAGCGGCGACACAAGGTGGAAGAGGTACATCACAAAGGCGGTCAGGTCGGCGATCGACATCGCTCCGCCGGCCACGCGGGTCATCCCGACGCCGACCACGACGGCCAGCGCCGCCTGGGTACCGACGTTCATGGACGGCATCAGCAGCGCGTTGAACGCGTTGACCCGGATTCCCGACGTACGTGCGAGGTGGGCCTGCCGGCCGATCCGCAGCAACTCCCGGTCCTCCGCACGGGATGCCTTGACCGTGGGCAGCGCCGAGAGCACCCGCTGCACATCGGTGCCGAACGCACCGGTGTCCTCGCGGTTCTGCACGGCTACCTGCCGGAGTTTGCGGGCGAGGCCGACGGACACCAGGCTGGCCACTCCCAGGCAGGCCACTGTGATCAGCATGAGCCAGATGTCGATGGCGAACATCAGGGCGACACCGCCGATGATCGTCGCCCCGTTGATGACGAGCTGCGCCAGGCTCTGCGAAAGCGCGATCTTCACCAGGGAGGTGTCGGTCACCGTCCGGGTGAGGATGTCGCCCTGTGGCTGCTTGTCGACCGACGGCAGTTTGGCCCGCAGCAGCCGTTCGATCAGGATCCGGCGGACGTCGAAGACGATGTTCTCCCCGGTTCGTCCGATGGTGTAGGCCTGGAGTGAGGAGAAGGCCGCGTCCGCGCAGAAGAGTACGACGAGCAGAGCGATCGGCCCGGCGAGCGACTGGTCCAGCTCGGCGGTCCGGATCAGCCTGCCGATGGCGTAGGGCTGGGCGAGCGAGGCGACCACACCGAGCAGTCCCAGCAGCATGCCCGTGATCAGCAGCGCCCGGTGCTGGAGAGATACGGTCCAGACTGATTCCGGCTTGCCGCAGGTCGCCTCCCAGCTGGTGCGGTCGGTCTTGCGGCTGTGCCGTCCGCGGCCCCGCCGACGATCGGTGTACCGCGTGGCTGTCATTGCGGGCTCCTCCCGGAGTTGGTGGGTCGTACCTCGGTGGCTGCTGGGTACCGCGCCGGGCTCGCCGGCCCGTCTCACCAGCCCGTCAGGGCATCTCGTAGACGGCGATGTACATCGCGCCGCGCTCGTCGTATGCCGTGCCCTGCCAGTCCGACCAGCGGTGAACCGGTTCCAGCCCGCACACGGTGGCGCAGCGGTCGACCTCCTCCGGCGGGATGAGCCGGTTGACGTCGGAGGCGATGCGGAAGCTGTTGTCCTCGAACCAGACGTGGGACGACTGCCACAGACCCGTTTCCTTCTCGACCGACCAGGAGGTGAGCAGCCCGGTGTCGGGGTCGGGGTAAGGAGCGAAGGAGGTGAAGTGCCCGTTGTCCTGGCTCATGGCGAGGATCCCCGGGGGGTTGAAGTTCTCGATCACCAGGCGGCCGCCCGGTGCGACGCGGTGTGCGGCCCTGGCGACCGCCTGCCGCTGCTGCTCGGGGTCGAGCACCAGCGAGAGGGTCCCGCACACCATGTAGACGAGGGGATAGCTGAACTCGTCCTCGTATGTGCGCAGGTCACCGTGGACGGCCTGGACCGGAGCGCCGGCGCGTGCCACGTCGCGGCGCAGTTCCCCGAGCATCTCCGGGGAGGAGTCGACGCCGACGACAGCGCCGATGCGTTCGGCGAGCGGTATGGCGATCCGCCCGGTGCCCACGCCCAGTTCCAGGGCGGGACCGCCACCGGCCATGGCCGCCAGAGCCTCGGCAGTGCCCTCCGCACCGGCGTTCTTGGGGAAGAGCTTGTCGTAGAAGTCCGCGAACCTGCGGCCGTAGCCGGGGTCGTCGACCTGCGGCGCGGCCTCGCTCTTCGTCATGCTGCGGGCTCCAATTGGTCCACGTGACCGGTGGGATCGGCGTCGTCGGCGCGGTCCGTGGGGTCTGGCTCGGGCAGCCGGATGAAGGGAGAGATGAAGGAGTACTGCGGGTCCTCGGAGTCGTCGTGCCCGCTGTAGAGCACCACCAGGAACTGGAAGCCGGTGAGCGAGCCCCGTCGCGGGTCGGACTCGTCGAGGTGCCGGGTGACGAAGTCGCGAAGCAGCCGGTACGCCGCGCTGTCGGTGACCTTCACGTCCTTACGGACGGTCAACCGGCCCAGTTCGCCGCACACGTCGAAGACGGCCTTCTCCTGACGGCGTCCGGGGAACCAGACGGCGTGCGCCCACTTCCGTTTGTTGATCTGTGATGCGGACCGCCAGGCGGACTGCTCGCCGTCGGTGTCCAGCGTCCGGTACAGCAGGTGGTAGTCGTGCTGGGCGGGGGTCGGGGCGAAGAACCGCCAGTTGGGTATGAGCAGCCCGACCTTGTCGCCTGTCCGAAGCCGGTCGAAGGTGGTGTTCGGGTGCTGGCTCAGTATCGTGATCGTCAGCCAGCTCGCGAAGCCGAGCTCCACCGCCCGCCTCATCACTTCGGTCTTGGTCCTGGTCCTGGTCCTGGTCCTGGTCCTGGGCAGCAACATCAGCGCACCTCCGGCGCATCGGGTGTCGGGCGGAGCCCGCTCGTGCAGAGCCCACTGGTGCGGAGTCCGACGGTGAACTCCCGGATCAGCTCTGCCACCTGGGCCGCGGGCTGTTCGTTCATCACGAGCTCGTCGTGCCTGGCGTCCTCGATCAGGCAGAGGTCGCCATCGGGCGACGTGCCGACGAGTTCCCGGTGCAGCTCGGCGTGGATCGGGTCCCTGGCGTGCGTGGTGGCCGCGGCCACCAGCCGGAGCGGTACACCGACCTTCGGCAGCACGCCGTCGTGGTTGAGGAACTCGGTGTGGGCCGCGCGCCATTCACGAACGGTGGCCTTCCACAGCTTCCAGTCGCGGAACTGGTCCAGAATCAGCGGCCGCATGTCCTCAGGCAGCCACCGCAGCCAGGGAGGCGAGGCGAGCAGGCTTCCCAGACCGAGCCGGGCGGACTCCGGCATGAGCGCCAGAGCGGAGGTCAGCACGTTGGCGCCGTCGGCCTGTATGCGCGACCGCAGCAGCTCAGCGGGGTGGCTGGGGTCCAGCAGCACAACGCCGGTCACAAGATCGCGCAGCGGCTCGACCGCCCGCAGCGTGAGATGGCCGCCGAGCGAGTGTCCGATGAGTACCACCGGCCTGGAGGGGCAGACCTCACGGACCAGGTCGCGCAGGTCGGCGACGGCCGCGGCAAGGGAGAAGGGCTCCCGCAGCCGGTACTCGCTTCGTCCGTACCCGGCCCGGTTGTACGCCAGAACCGGGTGGTCGCGGCCGAGCATGCGGCGTAGCCAGGTCCAGTGCTCCATGGTGGAGCACAGGCCGGTCTCGCAGACCAGAACCGGCGACGAATCCGGTCCTTCGGCCTCGGTGAGCTGATAGGCGAGCACGTTGCCCGTGGACGTCTCGAAGAACGACTCGTCGCCCTGACCGCGCAGCACCCTGCGGTGGCGAAGCTGCTGGACGGTCAGCCCGGTCGCGACGACGGCGCTCAGCAGGCCGCCGGCGATGCGAGGGAGCGCGTCGTTGCGTACGGGGTGCATCGTGATCGTCGTGGTTGCGGTCATCGGCTGCCTCCGCCGGGCTTCGTGGACTCGCGGCTCCGGGTGACGTAGAGGATCGCGGGGTAGGTCGCCAGGAAGGCCCACACGAAACGGCTCAGACCCATCACCCGGGCGTTGACCACGTGGAACGAGCCGAGTCCGGCAAGCATTGCCGGGGCGAGCCGTCCCTTGGCGAGGAATACCGCGGGGAAGGCGCACTCCATGGCGAGTACCGCGTGCGCCAGCTTCCGGGATGTCCTGGGATAGCGCTTCATCAGGTCGTAGACCTTGCGGTCCCCGTAGGTCTCGGTGCGCATGATGCCCGGCAGGGCCTCGCCCGAGCGCCAGATGGGGCTGACGAGCTTCACATAGCCCGATGTTGCGTACGAGAGAGTGGCCTGGAGCGCCACGTACCACAGGCAGCTGTCGACGAGTGCCGGCTGCCGCTGGCCGAATCGGGCGATCATGGCCGCGGACTGCACGAGGAAGGAGAGCTGGTCCGATCCGTCGGTGCCGTAGTGGTGCCTCGGGTAGATGGCGACCGAGGTGAGGGCGAGGAAGCCGTTGGCGGCAGCGCGGTGGTGCCGACTGGTGCCCGGTACGAGCAGCGAGGCGCCGGCAAGTGCGCGGGCCCCGTGGATCCACCGGGTCACGTCCGGCCTGGCGAGGAAGTCGAGCGATTCGCGCACCTTCGGCGGTGCCCACGTGTAATTGTCGCGGGCCAGATCCCAGTTGTTCAAACCGCCTTTCTGGCGGTCGCGTTCGGCTGCCAGTATCTCCAGGCTGCTCATGAGATATGCGGTCGCGCTGAGCTGTTCCGCGGTGGTCAGTGCGCGCTCCCGGCCTATGACCGGGGAGGAGATCAATCTCCGTGCCGCAGAGGAGATGTTCATTTTCACTTTTCCCTTTCCCTTCCCCGGTCATAGGAGTTATGCGCCGCCTCTCACCGGCGTGGGTGGCACGTGGTTATCGAGAGGCGGCATCGCGCGGCGTGGGTCAGCCGCCCGCGGCCTGCCCGGCGGCGTTTCCGACCGCGATGCCGGCAGCTCCCGCACCGGCGACGGCGGCTGCGCCGGCCAGCCCGGCGCCGACCGCGGCAGGGGTGGCGAGGACCGGAGACATCCGGCCGTTCCACTCGTTCTCGCCGGCGTGGATCGAGACGCCGTCGAGTTCCTGGCTAGCGTTGACCTTGGTGGATATTGCAGTCACGTTCACTCCTTGAGCGACGGTTTGATTCTGCTTGGGGGCGCTGATGTGGCGGTTGTCAGCCGTCAGCCTGGGCCTGGGTGACCCCGAGCCCGACGCCGGCTCCGAACGCGCCCGCGGTGACCAGGGCTCCGCCGGCAGCGGCAGCCGGGGTGGACAGGACGGGCTCGGCCGACGACAGGTCCTCCACGTTCGCGGCGTCCATCGGTACGGCCTCGAGCAGGTGACTGTTGTTGACCTTCTCAAGCAACATGAGTGTGTCTCCTTCTTTCTCGTGCTTTCGTGGTTTCTCTTTTGGCACCGGTCTCGGGAGCCGAGTGCGCGGAATCGCGACCTGGAATCCCGTCACCAGGATGGTGATTGAATTCCTCGGCTGCTCGCTTCCGGCATCACAAACAATGGCATGCGTCAATCTCCGAACGAAGGGGTTTTGGTGTCATCTTGCTGCCTCTCATGCGGCAGCATCAGGCCTCTATCAGGCCGCCGACCGTATGGGAGTGTTGTGGGTATGCAAATGACACTCGATGAGCAGGCAGTTCTGCTCTCCATTGACGCTCGGGGGCGCTTTCCGGAGCCGTGGCGGACAGATTGCGCCGCCGCCGGAGCTGTCCTCCTTGAACTGGCCTTGGCAGGGCGGCTCGACGTGGACCACCACAAGGTCGTCGTAGCCGACCGGACACCTGTGGGTTCTGCCGTACTGGACGACGTGCTTGCGGTGATGGCCGCACGCGAGAAGCCGGCCACCGCGCAGAGCTGGGTGCGTGAGCTCCGTAAGAACGCTCGCGGCAAGGCACTGGACCGGCTTCGGGAGAGGGGGACGGTGCGCGAGGAGGTGAGCAGGACGCTGGGGCTGTTCACCACACGTCGCTATCCCACGCTCGACAGCTCCGTGGAGGTCGCGCTCCGCGATCGGTTGGCCGGTGTGGTGCTACGGGGCGAGACACCGGATGAACGCACCGTCGGCTTGGCGGTTGTACTGAGTGCTGCCGGTTTGTACGAGTGCGCCTTCCCCGGGGTCCCGGCCCGGGACGTCGAACGGCGAACGGCGAAGCTGGCGCATGAAAACTGGGCCGCTCCCGCGGTACGCAGGGCCCTGGAGGCAATGCAGTACGAAATCGTCGCCATCGTGGGCGCCGCGGCCGTGGGCGCCACCGTCGCCGGCACCAGCTAGTGACCTGAGTCAGAGATTCGTTGGACAGGCCCGAACCACCGCAATCGTGCGCGCACTTCGCACGGCGCCTGCTCCTGCGGATGCCTGCGTGGCCCGCGTCCGGGTCGGCGTCTTCTCTCAGGAGACGGCCGCCGGGTGCGGATCGCCGAGATGCGGGAAGCGGTCCAGGGTGTCGGTGTGCGGGCGCTGAGGCGAAGCTCTCGAAAACCTTGGACGGAAGAAGCCCCTGTGCGTGCCGGGACGCGGCGCACGAAGAGCGGTACCGCATCGCCCTCGATCGCGGCCGCCCGGTCTTCTGCCGCCATCTCGCCCTCACATGGGGCTGGATGCAGAATTATGATCACCCGTCATGGACTGGCTGGAGCGCACCGCGAAGCTGAGGCAGTGGTCGGGGAACGGTACGCGCGCGCCCCACAAGCCTCTGCTGCTTCTGTACGCGCTCGGCCGGTTCCAGGACGATGCCCAGGGTGAACTGCGGTACAGCGCGGTGGAGTCGGATCTGCAGCGGCTGCTGACCGAGTACGGCCCGGCCCACAGGACGACGCCCGCCTATCCCTTCCACCATCTCGTCAGCGACGGGGTGTGGGAGGTGCGTACCGACCGCGGGCCCGGCAGTCCCGGGAGCGGCGTCCGGGAGCTGCGGGCCACGGGTGCGACGGGGCGGCTCGCCCCGGAGTTGAGGGACGCGCTGCGGCGCGAGCCGTCGCTTCTGCACCGGATGGCGCGGATGTTGCTCGACCGGCACTTCCCGCCGTCTCTGCACGCCGAGTTGTGCGAGGCCGTCGCTCTGGAGCCGGAGCCGGAGCCGTCCGAGCTCCGGCCGATGGTGCCCGGGCGGCGGCAACGGGACCGGCGGATGCGGGAGTCGGTGCTGACCGCGTACGAGTACCGCTGTGCCTTCTGCGGCTATGACGGGCGGATCGGGGCGGTGCCGGTCGGGCTGGAGGCCGCGCATGTGCGCTGGTGGGCGTTCGACGGACCGGACGACGTCGAGAACGGTCTGTGCCTGTGCACGCTGCACCACAAGCTGTTCGACAAGGGCGTTCTCGGCATCGGAGAGGGCCACCGCATACTCGTCTCCCAGCGCTTCGCGGGGCACAGCGCGGCGGCCCGCGAGCATGTGGTGGCGCTCGCGTACCGCCCGGTCATCGGCCCGCAGCCGGGCACCCGCCCGGTCGCCGCCTCCCACCGGACCTGGCACACCCGGCAGGTCTTCCAGGGCGCCCCGCGTCCCGGCGGGGCGGGCTGACCACGGGCTGACCACGCGACCCTTCGTGTTCGCCGTTCCTCGTTCCTCGTTTCCTCGTTCCTCCTGCACGTCCTGACGCGCCCGGCGCAGCGGCCGAGTCGGGCCGCGAAGAGGCTTCCGCGCCGGGCTCGCACCGGGCTCGCAGCGGGCTCACACCGGCCCCCGGACTGGGACGAACGCGCCGTCACACCCACCGGCTCACCTCTGAGGGCTGTTCACCGACTGAGCGGCGCTCACCCGCCGGCGCTGCGGCGGTAGACGGTCGCCTCCCACGGGGCGAGTTCGCCGATGCGTTCCGAGGGCGTGCCGACGTTCGTGAGGAGGACTTCGGCGCCTGTCCGGTCCGTCCGGCCGGCGCCGTCGTCCGGTTCCGTGACGACCGGAGCGCCGGTGAAGTTGGCGAGCACGAGCAACTCGGTCTCACCCAGCCGCCGCGTGAACGCGTACACCCGGTCGTCGTCCGGGAGCAGCATCGTGAAGTCCCCGTGGGCGACGGCCGGTTCGGTGTGGCGCAGCGCGATGAGCCGCCGGTAGTGGTGGAAGACGGAGTCGGGGTCGTCGAGTTGGGCCGCCGCGTTGATCTCGGTGTGGTTCGGGTTGACGGCGATCCAGGGAGTTCCGGTCGTGAAGCCCGCGTTCGGCGAGCTGTCCCAGTGCATGGGTGTGCGGCTGTTGTCGCGGGCCATCGGCCGCATCGCGGCCACCACGTCGGCCGACGCGGCACCGGCGGCGACCGCCTCGGTGTGGTGGTTCAGGGACTCGATGTCGCGGAAGTCGTCGATGGTGCGGAGCGGGGCGTTGGTCATGCCGAGCTCCTCGCCCTGGTAGATGTACGGGGTTCCGCGGTGCAGGTGGAGCACGGTGGCCAGCATCGTCGCCGACCGGACCCGGTGTTCGCCGTCGTCGCCGAACCGGGAGACGATCCGCGGCTGGTCGTGGTTGTTCCAGTAGAGGCTGTTCCAGCCGGTTCGGGCGAGGCCCTGCTGCCAGCGCCCCATCGACTCCTTGAGGTCGCGGAGACGAAGCTCGCGGTGGTCCCATTTGCCGGTCCCGTGGTCGAGTCCGACGTGCTCGAACTGGAAGACCATGTCGAGCTCGCGGCGCTCCGGGTCCGTGAACAGCACGGCGTCGTCCACGGTGACGCCGGGCATCTCGCCCACGTTGAGGAGCCGGCGGTCGCGGCCCGCGAAGACTTCGCGGTGCATCTCCTGAAGGTATTCGTGGATGCGCGGCCCGGACAGGTAGAAGGGTCCGCCGTCACCGTAGGCGCCGTCCTCGCCGACGGGCCCGTCCGGCAGTTCGGGGTCCTTCGAGATCATGTTGATGACGTCCATCCGGAAGCCGTCGACGCCGCGGTCGAGCCACCAGCGCATCATCTCGTGTATGGCGGCGCGCACTTGGGGGTTCTCCCAGTTGAGGTCGGGCTGCGTGCGCGAGAAGAGATGCAGGTAGTACTCGCCCGTCGCCTCGTCGAACTGCCATGCGGAGCCCGAGAAGAACGACCGCCAGTTGTTCGGTTCGGCGCCCGGAGCGCCCGGGGCCGTGCCCTCGCGGGCCGGCCGCCACCAGTACCAGTCGCGCTTGGGGGAGTCCGGCGAGGACCGGGATTCGGCGAACCACGGGTGCTGGTCGGAGGTGTGGTTGACCACGAGGTCCATGACGAGCTTCATGCCGCGCTCGTGCACGGCCGCCAGCAGTTCGTCGAAGTCGGCGAGGGTGCCGAAGACCGGGTCGATGCCGCAGTAGTCGCTGATGTCGTAGCCGTTGTCGTCCTGCGGCGAGGGGTAGACCGGGGACAGCCACAGCACGTCGACGCCCAGGCGGGCGAGGTGGTCGAGCCGGGAGGTGATGCCGGGGATGTCCCCGATGCCGTCGCCGTCGCTGTCGGCGAAGCTGCGCGGATAGATCTGGTAGACGACGGCGGTCTTCCACCACTCGCGCTCGGCGGTGGCGTCGTCCCGGTCGTCGGCGGAGGCGATGAGGCTCGAAGTCACGGGTGATCTTTCAGTCGTACGTACGGTTCGGCCGGGTGCCGGTGTCGGTCCTTCGGAGTCAGCCCGTCAGTCCTTCACGGCCCCCGAAGCGATGCCGGCGATGAACTGCCGCTGCCCGACGACGTAGACGGCGAGGACGGGCAGGATCGCGATCACGGACGCCGCGAAGACCAGCCCCCACTGGGTGGCGTGCTGCCCCTGGAAGGCGGCGATCGCGATGGGCAGCGTGCGCTTGTCGGGGTCGTCGATGACGGTCAGCGCCCAGACGAACTCGTCCCAGGCGCCGAGGAACGCGAAGATCGCCGCCGTGGCGAGGGCAGGGCGCACCATCGGCAGGTAGAGGCTGACGAACTTGCGTACGGGCCCGGCGCCGTCGACCGTCATGGCGTCGTCCAGGGCCTGTGGGACCCGTTCGAAGAACGCGCGGAGCAGGAACGTGATGAAGGCGACGGCGCTGCCGGAGTAGAACAGGACCAGCCCGTTCAGCGAGTTCAGCAGGCCGAGGCTCGATGCGAGGACGAACTGCGGGACGATCGTGACGATGCCCGGGATCATCAGCCCCCCGAGCAGCGCCGCGAACAGGATGCGCTTGCCGCGGAAGTCGAACCGGGCGAAGGCGTACGCCATCGTCGACGCGAGCACCAGCACCGCGAACGTGGTGGACGCGGCGACATACATCGAGTTGAGGAAGTAGCGCCCGAAGTTGTTGCTGCTCAGTGCCGTCGAGTAGTTCGCGGTGGTCGGGTCCTCGGGGATCAGCCGCGGCGGGACCTCGAGCAGGTACGCATGCGGCTTGAACGACGTGCCGGCCATGTAGAGGAACGGGGCGATCAGCACGAGGGCACCGGCCGAGAGCACCGCGAGGCGCAGCACTTTCGAGACCCGCTCCCGCGAGTGCGGCCGGTGGCGCACGGAGCGCGGAGCACTGGACGAGCGCGGTGCGCGCAGTGGGACTGTCATCGGGGGGCTCCGGTGCCGTCGTCGCGGAACAGGTGGAACTGGACGAAGGAGACGACGGCGATCGCGACGGCGAGCAGGAACGACAGCGCCGAGGCGTAACCGAAGTCGAGGAATTCGAAGGCCTGCTTGTACATGTAGGTGAGCGGCACTTCGGTGCTGCCCGCCGGTCCGCCGTCCGTCATCAGCAGGATCGAGATGAAGACGTTGAAGCCGCCGATGATCAGCATCACGATCACGAACAGCAGCGTTCTGCGTATCGCCGGCAGCGACACGTTCATGAACCGCTGCCAGGCGTTGGCGCCGTCGATGGCTGCGGCGTCCTTGAGTTCGGAGCTGACGCCGGTGAGGGCGGCGAGGAAGATGACCATCGCCCAGCCGACCCCCTTCCAGACCCCGAGCACGCACACCGCGAGCAGGCCCGTCCAACGCTCCTGCAACCAGGGGACGTTGTGGTCGACCAGGCCCAGCACATCGTGGAGCAGCCAGTTCACGGCTCCGCCGTCGGTGGTGAACAGGTACTTGAAGAGCAGGGCCACGACCACCCAGCTCGTGACCACCGGGATGTAGAACAGCACCCGGAACAGACCGCGGGCGGGCAGCCGGGCGTCCAGCAGGACCGCCAGGAACATCCCGATCACGATCTGGCCTGGCACGGTGACCACCAGGTACACGCCGACGTTGGCGAGGCTCAGCCAGAAGTGGCCGTCCTGCAGGCCCCGTACATAGTTGTCGAAGCCGACGAACTGACTGACCTGCGTGGGCACGACGGCCCAGTCGTAGAAGCTGATCTGCAGTGCCCGGCCGAGCGGGTAGGCGACTATCAGGCAGAAGAGCGCGAAGCCGGGCAGCAGGAAGGCGTACGGCGTGAGATCGGTCCGCCTGCGCGCCGTCCCCCTCGGCGGTGCGCCGCGGGGGACGGCGCGGCGCAGCAGGCCGGCCTTGCGCGATGTGTTCCCGGCCGGGCCCGCGGTCGGTGCTGTCGGTACCGCCACCGGTTCAGTCCCGGGCCAGCAGCGGGTCGATCTTCTCGACGGCGTCGTCGAGCGCCTTCTGCACAGGCACGTCGCCGCGTACGGCCAACTGGACCTGCTTGCGCAGGATGTCGTCGATCTTCGTCCAGGACGGCGTCGCGGGGCGGGGCCGTGCGGTCTTCAGCTGCTTCATGTACGGCCCGTAGTAGGGCTTGAGCTCGGCCATGTCGTCGCTGAGGGACTTGAGAACCGAGAGCTGTCCCGTCTCGGCCATCATCATCTGCGCCTTCGGCGAGACCAGGAACCGGGTGAACTCCGCGGCGAGCTTCTTGTTCTTCGACGACGAGGTGACGACGACGTTCTCGCCCCCGACCACGCTGATGCTGCCCGCGTCGCTGCTGGGCATGGGTGCGGCCTTCATCTCGAAGTCCGGGTACTGCTTCTCGATGGGCGGGTACGTCCACGGGCCGTCGGGGGTGGTCGCGTACTTGCCCTTGGCGAGGCCCTCGGGGGCCGGGAGCGCGCCGCCCTTGCCCAGCACGAGCTTCGGCAGGGCCTTGTCCTTGTACAGGTCGACCAGGAGCTGCACGGCCTCGACCGACTTCTTTCCGTTGAGGTGGCCGTCGGTCTTCGTCTTGGCCTTGTTCATCATCTCGCCGCCGTTGGACCAGATGTACGGCAGTACGTTCCATCCCGCGGCGTCGGCCTCGGCGAGCGCGAAGGTCTTGCGGGCGGCGAGCTTGGGTGCGGCGGCACGCAGGTCGTCGAAAGTCCTGGGCGGGCTCTTGACGCCGGCCTTCTCGAGGGCCTGCTCGTTGTAGAGCATCACTTTGGTGTTGGTATCCAGCGGCAGTCCGTAGTGCTTGCCCTTGTGGGCGTTGGTCTCCAGCGCCGCCTCGTAGACCTGGTCGCTCAGCTTCCTGAAGTCCGGGAGCGCGTCGCTGAGCGGCACCAGCACACCGAGCTCGGCCAGTTCGGGCACCCAGACGACGTCGGAGCGCACGACGTCCGGCAGGGACTGGCCGGCGGCGGAGGTGACAAGCTTCTGGTGCAGCTTGTCGTACTGGATGGTGACAGGCTTGACCTTTGTGCCGGGGTGCTCCTTCTCGAAGGCAGGTATGACCTTCTTCTCCAGCTGTTTCACCTCGTTGCCGTCGGCGCCGTACGCGTGCCAGAAGGTGATCTCTCCGGAGACCTTCTCTCCGGGGGGCAGCTTCTCCGCGGCGTCCTTCGACGCCCCGCCGCCCGCACCGCCGGTGCCGCACCCGGCCGCGCCGAGCATCAAGGCAGTGACCACCGTCAGTGCACGCGTTCGTTTCATGGGCCGTCCTCCTTGAACTCAGCTGCCCTGCGACCTGTGAGCCCGTGCTGCACGGGTCCGACTTGCTATTGATGAGCGACGTTTATTAAATGGTTTTCTGGAGCATGCTTGCGGAACCGCACGGAGTCAAGAGGGGGGACAAGTTGAGCGACCGCGAACCGACGGCGACCTCACCCCTGCTGCGCCGGCTCAACGCCGGTGCCGTCCTGGACGCGCTGCGAGCCACAGGTCCCGCCACGGGCACCGAACTCATGGAGATCACAGGCCTGTCGCGTCCGACGGTGCACACGGTCTGCGACCACCTGATCAGCAGGGGATGGGTCCACGAGATCGAGCAGCGCCCGCCCCAGCGCGGTTCGGGCCCGGGCCGCCGCGCGCGCCAGTACGAGTTCAACGCCGCCGCGGGGTACGTCCTCGGCATCGACCTCGGGCAGAACAAGGTGACCTCCGTCGTCGCCGACCTGCGCGGCGACTCGCTCGCAGAGCACACCCGCACCTTCCGCGCCGGCGGCATCGGGGCACGGGCCCGGCTCAACCAGATGCACCGCGCGGTCGAAACCACCCTCGGCGATGCCGGCTTGGACAAGTCCGCGGTGCTCGCCATCGCCCTCGCCGTTCCGGGCCCCGTGGACGAGGGCGGCCACGTCGTCGCCGAAGAGGACTACTTGCCCGGCCTGGCCAGGATCGACCTGAGGAAGGCGGCCGGCGAGGGGTTCGACGCACCGGTCCTCGTCGAGAACGACGCGAACCTCGCGGTGCTCGCCGAGCGCTGGCGGGGCTGCGCCCAGGGCGCCGACAACGTCGTGGAGTTGCTGGCCGGCGAGCGGCTCGGGTCCGGGCTGTACTTCGGCGGCCGGCTGATCCAGGGCAGCCGCGGCGCCGCCGGAGAGCTGAAGTTCCTCAGCATGGTGGACGGGGTCGGGAACACGGACGGCATCGCCCTGCTCGCCCGCACACTCGGCGCGGAAGCGGTCGTCGCGTCGGCCGCTTCGCCGTCGCTGGCCGACGCCGTCGGCGGCGACCCCCGGCGGATGACCGCCAAGCTCGTCTTCGCCGCGGCACGGGACGGCGACCCGTCGGCCCTCGCCGTCGTGGACGAAGTCACGGCCCGGATCGGCCGGGTCATCGCCCTGCTCCACACCCTGCTGAACCCCGAACTCGTCGTCATCGGCGGCGCGGTCGCACAGGCCGGCGACGTGCTCCTCGAACCGTTGAGGCGCGCCGTCGGCGAACTGGTCCCGGACCCGCCGGAAATCAAGAACTCCGCCCTCGGCGACCACGTCGTCGTGACCGGCGCCGTGTGCAGGGCGCTGGACCACGCGGCACTCGAACTGTTCCAGGACATCCACGGGGCCCGCGGCGGCAGTTGATCCACGCCTGCGGCCACGCCCGGTCACGGGTGCGCACCCGGGCGGGGGGCGGGGCGGGTGCGGGGCGCGCACCGGGCGCTCCCCCGGTGTTGCGGGCAGCGGGCAGCGGGCAGCAGGCGCTCGCGCTCGCCGATGCGGGGCAGCGGGCGAGGGGCCCTTGCCCGCTGCGTCCGTCGTAGCCCGTCAGAAGTCCGCCAGCAGTCCGCCAGAAGTCCGCCAGTTGACGCCGGCCGTCGCCCGGCCGTCGCCAGGCCGTCGCCCGGCCGCCCGTCGGCTCCTCGTCAGTCCCCGCGCCAGATGTTGTCGAACGCCTCCCGTTCGATGGTTCGCCGCTGCCGCTCCGCTGCCAGTTCCACGGTCGCGTGATCGACGGCGGCGAGCACGGTGTCCACGGCGTCGTCGCCCGTGCCCGGACCGTCAGGGGTTCCCTCGCCGCGGATTCCGACGGCCGTCCCGAGGGCCGCCAGGACGGGCTCGTCCGAAGCCCAGCGTTCCGCTGCCAGGCGGCGGTCGACCGAGTCGGCCGGCTCCGGCCGCCCTCTGCGGAACGGCAGCAGACCGCGACGTCCGCGTGTGAGTTGCCCGTCCTTCTCCAGGGCGGTCGCGTAGTCCGTCGACAGGCCGCGTCCCCTGCGCCACAGCCAGTCGCCGACCGACTCGTACGGCGCCTCCCGAACCAGCGACGCCGCGGCCTGCTCCAGCAGCGGATCATCCATGCCCGTCCGAAGGCCGGGCACGATCCGGTCGCCTTCCAGCGTGACGGCGTCGGCGGCCAGGAGGTCGACCAACTCGGCCCCCGCGAGTGCCAGCGACAGTTCGCCCTGCTCAGCGGGCCGGTTCGGCGCCACGTCGATGGCGGTGATCATCAGGTCCCGTGGTGTGGTCATCGCGGACTCCACATCGCTGCGCCCGCCGGCAGGCCGCCGGCCGGCGAGTCCCCCGTGTCCACCGTAGGGAGCGACGAGGGCGGCTGCACCTCCGCGCTGCCACGGGTCTGCCGCCCCGGAGAACCACCGTTCCTCGTGTTCAGAGGCCGCGCCCTCTTCGACGAAGGCGCCAGGGGTGCTGCCGGGGAGACGAACAGCCCACCACCGCCCTCGCCGCAACCCGCAACCCGCAACCCGCAACCCGCAACCCGCAACAGAGGGTCGCGGCGCAGGCGCCCGCTGTCAGCCACCGGGGACCGAGCGGCTCGCATCGGAAGTCAGCGACACGGCAGTCGCCGACCGGACCGGCTCACGGTCACGGCTCACGGTCACGGCTCACGGTCACGGCCCAGAGGCTCACCGCTCGCCGCTCCTGCGGCTTCTCCGCGTCCTTCTTGCCGGGCCCTTTACGCCGCGTCCGTGAACCAGTTGTGGAAATCTCGAAACTACGCGTGATGAAACGCGTGGATCACCCCGTAACGCATTCACGGCTTTCCCCGCAGAGTGGCGTGCGGAAAGGACGCAACACCCGTTCCGTCACGGACGGGACGGCGGCTCCCAGGCGGAGGCCGAATTCCTCCCGCCCGGCCTGCCCGTCAGGAATTGCACCCGAAGATCGGACCGTCAATGAGTCACATTCACCAGTCGCCGGCCACCGGGAACTCCGGCACCCGTGGAGAGCCGGCATCGAGCCGGACAGCCCTGATCGTCCACACGATCGCCGACGTGGCCGCCGCGTTCCTCGGCCTGTGGATCCTGCTCCACCTTCTCCAGGCCAACCAGGCGAATGTCTTCGTCCAGTTCGTCGAGGGCATGGCCAACCTGCTCGCCGGCTGGTCGCAGGACATCTTCACCATGGAGAACGAACACGTACGCTTCGCGCTCAACTACGGCCTGCCCGCTGTTGTTTACCTCTTCATCGGCCACGGAATCGCCGCGAAGATCCGCCGGGGGTAAACGGATCACTTCCGGATTCCACCCGGGCGCGAGGTGGTGAACATCATGGAAGGAAACCCGCATCGCATGTTCACCTCCCCCTCGATCCCGCCCCTGTTGATCCCGCCCCCGGTCTCGCCCTCCTCGATGCTGCCCGCTGCCGGCTCACGGTGATGCCGGCAGGGGCCGCATCGATTTCGCGCCGCCGGACTTCCCCGCTGCCAGAAGCCGGCCGGGGGAAGACGGTTCTCAGTAGCCGATGGGAAGCCCGGCGTAGTTCTCCGCCAGGCCACCCGCGGCTCTTCCGGAGCTCACGACCCACTCCAGCTGCGAGCGTTGCAGCTGAGCGTCGAAGGGGTCGCCGGTGACGTGCAGCATGCTGGTCATCCACCACGAGAAGTGGGTGCACCGCCAGACCCGCCGCAGCGCCGTGTCCGAGTACTCGTCGGCCGGACGCGGGTCTCCGTCGCGCAGCAGGGCCGCCAGCGCGCGGGAGAGCAGCGCCACGTCGGCCACGGCGAGGTTCAGCCCCTTGGCTCCGGTCGGCGGAACGATGTGCGCGGCGTCGCCCGCAAGGAACAGCCGTCCGTACCGCATCGGCGTCGAGACGAAGCTGCGCATCGGCAGAACCGACTTGTCGGTGATCGGCCCGGGTTGCAGCTGCCAGCCGTCCTGCCCGTGGCCGAGCCGCCGGGCCAGGGCGTCCCAGATCCGGTCGTCCGGCCATTCGGCCACGTCCTCGGACGGGTCGACCTGGAGGTAGAGCCGGCTGACGGAGTGCGAGCGCATGGAGTGCATGGCGAATCCCTCGGGATGCCATGCGTAGATGAGCTCGTCCGTCGACGGAGCGACGTCGGCCAGGACACCGAGCCACGCGTACGGATAGTCCCGCCCGAAGGAGCGTCGCGCCTCGTCGGGGATGCTCCGGCGGGAGGGGCCGTGGAAGCCGTCGCAGCCCGCGACGACGTCGCAGTCGATGCGGTGCGCACGGCCCTCCGCGTCGACGAAGGTCACCGAAGGCCTCTCACCGTCGAGGTCGTGCAGGGCGACGTCGCCGACCTCGTAATAGGAGTGCTGACCTGCGGCGGCGCGCGCCTCCATCAGATCGCGGGTGACCTCGGTCTGCCCGTACACCCACACCGACCGGTCCACGAGGGACCGGAAGTCGATGTGGTGGCGCTCGTTCGGGAACTGGAGGTATATCCCCCGGTGTTCCATGCCCTCGTGCCTGAGCCGGTCGCCCACGCCTGCCTCGCTGAGCAGTTCGACGGTCGAGTGCTCCAGCATCCCGGCACGGATGCGGCCGCTCACGTATTCGGGGCTGCGGTTCTCCAGCAGGACCGACTCGACGCCCTCCAGGTCCAGCAGATGGGACAGCAGCAGTCCCGCCGGACCCGCCCCGACGATCACCACCTGGGTCCGTGTCGTCGTCACGCGTCTCCCTCCCGCAGGTTCGCGGGCACGAACAGCAGGGCGAGGACGGCGAGCACCGCTGCGACGGAGAAGGCGTAGAAGCCCCAGGGGTAGGCGACTCCCGCGCTGACCATCAGCCCGCCGAGGAACGGGCCGACGATCGCGCCGAGCCGGCCCACTCCGGCGGCGAGACCCAGCGCGGTGCCGCGCACCTCCGCGGCGAACAGGTGGCCGACGAACGCGTACACGAGCACCTGTGCGCTGAAGACGAACACACCGGCCATGAAGACCGCGGCGTACACCAGCGCCGTCGACTCCAGCTTGACCGACAGCAACGCCAGGAAGACCGCCGAGACACCGAACCAGAGCAGCACGGTCCGCTTGTTGCCGCGTGCGTCCGAGACGCGTCCGGCGAGCAACAGACCCGCGACGGCGCCGAGGTTGAGTG
This sequence comes from Streptomyces sp. WMMB 322, assembly GCF_900090145.1. Lineage (GTDB taxonomy): Bacteria > Actinomycetota > Actinomycetes > Streptomycetales > Streptomycetaceae > Streptomyces. Next base: position 3,112 of record NZ_FMHI01000014.1, on the reverse strand, counting down.
CGAGCAGCAGCCCCAGCGAGTCACCGAGCGAGTAGCCGGCCGCGCCCATGATCTGCGGAAGCCAGGTGTTGAGCCCGTACACGAGGAGCAGCCCCATGAACGAGGCGATCCAGATTCCGAGGCTGACGCGCAGCAGCCGGCCGCGCACGAGCGCGGAGGGACGCACCGGCTCGCCGTCCGCGGAGGCGGACTTGCCGGCCGGGCCGGTCCCGCCCGCCTTGCTGATCTTGCCGGCCTGCTCGCGGGCGTCGAGGAACGCCTGCGACTCGGGCAGCTTCACCCACATCACGGGCAGCGTCAGCAGTCCGGCCACCCCGCCGACGACGAACATCGCCTCCCACCCGAACTCCGGGATGACGACGAGCGCCAGCACCGCCGTGAGCACCGCGCCCGCGTGGTAGCCGGTCATCATCTGCGTGACGGCGGAGCCGCGGCGCCCGGGCCGCGCGTACTCGGTCATGTACGCCAGCGCCGTCGGCAGGCAGGCGCCCAGACCGAGGCCGCTGAGGAAGCGCAGTGCCACGAACGTGGCGATGTTCGGCGCCCACGCGATCGCGAGCGTCAGTACGGAGAAGACCGCTATGCAGGTCATCAGGCTTGCGCGGCGCCCGAACCGGTCAGTGAGCGGGCCGATCACGACCGCGCCGATGCCGACGCCGACCAGCCCGAGGGTGGCCGCGGTGGTGAGCGAACCGGGGTCGAAGCCGAGTGCCTGTGTCTTGGTGAGCGTGGGGATGACCGCTCCGAGCACGACGAGGTCGAACCCGTCGAGCGCGACCGCGAGCCAGCAGAGCAGAACCGGCCAGAATCCGCCCCGGGCGGGGCGCTGCGTGTTCGCGCCGGCGGCGGACGCCGGGACCTTCGGGGACGTTGACGACATGGTGTTTCTCCTTGTCGGGGTGACCGACATCGTGAGGCGTGGCACACTCCAGGCACAGCGCTGCCTTTCACTGAGCGGAAACACATGGCCGGAAACAGCAGCCAGCCGGGCCGCACCGTGGCTTCGCGCATGCTGGCGATCCTGGACGCGTTCGACTTCGAGCACCCGCGGCTGACCCTCACCGACCTCGCCCGGCGTGCGGATCTGAGCCTGGCGACCGCCCACCGGCTCGTCGGCGAACTGACCCTCTGGCGCGGTCTCGAACGGGAGGACGACGGCACCTACCGCGTCGGTCTGCGCCTGCTGGAGCTGGGGTTGCTGAGCGGACTGCACACGCGGCTGCGCGACGTCGCCATGCCGTTCATGCAGGAGCTCTACGAGGCCACGCGCGAGAACGTCCATCTGGCCGTCCGCGACGGGGACAAGGCCCTGTACGTCGAGAAGCTCACCGGCCACCAGTCGGTGCCGATCATCTCCCGCACCGGCGGACGTCTCCCCCTGCACACGACCGGCGTCGGCAAGGCGCTGCTGGCCTGGGCTCCGCCCGCCGACATCGACGACCACCTCGCCCGCCCGCTGGCCCGCCCGACAAGGCATTCGATCCGCGAGCCGGGCCGCCTGCGGCGCGACCTCCAGCGCACGCGACGGCGCGGATTCTCCACCACCCGCGAGGAGATGACGCTGGGAAGCTGTTCGGTAGCGAGCCCCCTCCTCGTGGACGGCGAACCGGTCGCGGCGGTCGGCGTGGTGGTCCGCTCCAGCCACCTCGACCTCGACCGCCTGGCCCCGCCCGTCCTCACCGCCGCCCGCAGCATCGGCACCCGCCTCGCCGAAGCCGGCGACGACCCCTACCCGGGCTACGTCCACGACGTGGCGCCCCGGTCACTGCGCTGAGCGCCCGCGAGGAGCCGGGCCGGCGGTCGGGGCCGCCTCCGTGCGCTACGAAGAGCCCAGCCGGCGGGTGCAGTTGAACGGCTCGCCGGCCCAGCGGACGTCGGCCCGGAGGGCACGTCGGTCTCCGTTCCGGGTCGGGCCCGGCGATCCGGCTGCCGCCGGCGACGAGCCGACGTCAATCGCTGATGTCAGCCGCCCGAAGGAACGACAAGACCGTCCGGGCTCCGTTCACACAGTTGCCCATGCCAAGGCCCAGGACGGGGAGACGGCCCCCGGTTGACGCGCCGTCCTCAACTTCCGTGAGCCGCAGCGCCGTTCGGCCGGGGCGCAGCCCCGTCCAAAGCTGTGACCACCCGGCAGATCCATCCCATTTCTTACGCCTATTCAGGACAATCGGCGTGTTTCCAGCCCAGATTCCCAGCACACCCATATGGTTCGTCACCGTATAGATGCGATCAGCTACAGATCGCGCTCGAGCCACCACCGAAAAGGAAAAGACATGCGCATGCTTCGCGAAGCTGCTGTCGTAGCCGCCACGATCGGCAGCGTCGGCATGGTCGGTGCCGGCGTCGCCTCCGCCGGCGGCTGGGGACACTCGCAGCCCCCGACCATCAACTGCGCCCAGACGAACGGCGACACCATCGAGACCGGGGACGTCTCCCTCCCCCTCCTCACCACCATCACCCCCGGCGCCGGCAGCGCCGACGCCCGCAACCAGCAGAACAACTGCGGCCTCGGCATCATCGGCAACGACCAGGAGTCCGGCGACGCCACCGGCGGATCAACAGGCCTCCTCGGCGCCTGAGACCGACCTCTTCGGTACACATTCAGGGACCGAGCCCTCGGGGCTCGGTCCCTGAACCATGTGACACCGGGTCACCGCACAGGACCGGTGACCCAACCCCGACGGCCCGTCATCTTCTTTGCGGTCCTGCCAGAGGATCACCGCGCCTCCGGGCCCGACACGACTGTTGCGCCTGTCGGTTGAGCGACCAGGAGACGGTCGGGGGTGCCTCGGGCTGCCAGGTCGCCTGCCTGTCCGGTCCGGCCACCAGGCGGGTCCCGACCTGTGCGACCACGCACCGCCACCGCTTGGCGAGACACACAGATGCGCCGCCAGCATCAAACAGAAATAAAACGGCGTGTTGCAGATGAAATCAGCCATAACGGCAATATCGTCTCTCACTGCTACAGGCGATCACCTAATGGATCGCGCTCGAGCCTCCACCGAAAAGGAAAAGACATGCGCATGCTTCGCGAAGCTGCCGTCGTGGCCGCCGTGGTCGGCGGCGTCGGCATGGTCGGTTCCGGCGTCGCCGCCGCCGGCGGGTGGGAGCC
>NZ_FMHI01000002.1 GCF_900090145.1 Streptomyces sp. WMMB 322 | reverse complement strand
TCCCTCTCCACCCCCTCGGGCAAAGAGACAATCCGCCGGAAATCCTCCGCCGTATCAGGAGCGTCATCATGCGGACGACGGGCACGCGAAGTGCGCATCGATACAGAAGTCATGTGCTTGGCCTACTTCCCCTCGGTGTACTGCATCTGCGGACACCGCGGGAGACAAGACACAACCGGGACGGACCGAACAAACGGTCACGCGCAAAGACCGGGCTCTCGAACGAGCCCCGCTCCCGCGGATGTGCCTTCTTGCCGAAGCACTGACCTCCGCGTGCCCCCCACCCCCGACAGCAAACGTCAACACCCGCCCCGCAGACGTGGCCTCGCACACCGTCCGGCCGCACCCCGCACACGACAAGACCGGGCGGAGGAGTCCCTGAGGGCGTTGCGGCGTACGGCGGTTCGGACGAGGGCGTCGGGAAAGAAGTCACCGGCCGGACGGGGTCCGGTGACGGTGCCGCCGCGTGCCGGGTCCGGTGCCGGACAGCACGTGTCCGACGCAGTCGATTACCCCGGGCAATCCTGATCCGGCCCGCCCGGAAAGCATCCGCCGCGAGTGGGAGCACTTCGGAGCAGAAGTCGCGGCGTCTCGGTCAGTGCTTTTGCAGCTTCCTGCCGAGTCTGTTCTTTCCGGACAATGGCTCAACGATCCGGAAATCACGAACAGGTATTTCCGGGAGCCGTTCCGATGCGGGCGTCCCTGTTCTCGGCGACGCGACGGAAGGGGTTCAACGAGGGTGAACTGGCCCAGCCCGTACGGGAGTTGACGTGACGTTCATCACGTGCCGAGCCATCGACACCCCCCACGCCCATGTGGTTGAAGCCGAGCCAAACGGGCATTCCACGGACCGGTGTGCCCGCATTGATTCACTGAAGTGCGATACGTTCCCGCGTTCGTATTGCGGATACGCCGCCGCCTGGTCCCGCCGGGGGGTAGCCATTCCTCACCGCACTGCATCAGATTGTCACTGCGGAAGCATTAGCGTCTCCCCGCGCCATTTCGCATGTGCGACAACCTCTGGCCGGACACAGGAGGGCGCCGACCATGAACCGCAGGACGCTCACGCCGCTCGCCCTTGTCGGGCTGCTCGCCTCCACCCTCGTCGCCTGCAGCGGCGCGGTGGACGGAAGAGGCGACCAGAGAAAGCCCATCGTGGTCGGTACGACGGCGAAAGTCGCGGTGACCGAGGACACCCCCGCGCCCTTCGACCCGGCAGCCTCCTACGACATCGGCTCCTGGAACATCATGCGCAACACGTTCCAGACGCTGTTGCGGCCGCCCCGCTCGGGCACCGAACCGGTGACGGACGCGGCCGAGAAGTGCCGGTTCGCCGGCGGGCGCAACGACCAGTACAGCTGCACCCTGCGGGACGGGCTGACCTTCTCCAACGGCAACAAGCTGACCGCCGAGGACGTCGAATTCTCCATCGAGCGCCTGCTCCGCCTCAACGTCCAGGGCGGCCCGGCCTCACTGCTCGGCAACGTCGCCAAGGTCGAGTCCGAAGGCGCCGACAAGGTCGTCTTCCACCTGAAGAAGCCCGACGCCACCTTCCCGTACAAGCTGGCCACCCCGGCGGCCTCGATCGTCGACAGCCGGACCTATCCGGCCGACCGCCTCGCCAAGGGCTTCAAGCGGACCGGTTCGGGGCCGTACGTGCTCGACGACTTCGACTCCAAGGGGCGCAAGGTGCTCCTCACCAGGAACTCGGACTACCGGGGCGGCTCCGAGGCGAAGAACGACAAGATCGAACTGCGCTTCTTCCGCTCCTCCGAAGCGCTTCAGAAGGCCCTCGAATCCGGCCGCATCGACATGATGAACCGCGGCATCACCTCCCGGTTCGTCCAGCAGCTGGAGGCGGACCGGGACAAGGGCATCAGGCTCGTCGAGCAGCCGGGACAGGGAGTGCGCTACCTCGTCTTCGACACGGAGGACAAGACGGTGGGCCGGCGTGCGGTGCGGCAGGCGTTCGCCCAGGTCATCGACCGCAAGCAACTGGTCGGCGACGTCTACTCACGCACCGCCGAGCCGCTGTACTCCATCGTCCCCGGCGGCCTGCTGGGACACACGAACTCCTTCTTCAACGAGTACGGCGAACCGGACGTCGAGGCCGCAAAGCGCACCCTGCGCGAGGCCGATGTGAAGACCCCGGTGAAGCTCTCCCTCCACTACCCGCGTACGAGCCGGGGCAGCTCCGCGGCCAGCGAGTTCGCCGTGCTCGGGAAGCAGCTCAACGAGAGCGGGGTCTTCGACGCGACCCTCGAGAGCGAGCCCCCGGACTCCTACAGCTCCGCCGCCCTGGAAGGGAAGTACCAGGTCTACGGCTTCGGCTGGCTCCCGGACTTCCCGGACGCGGACAACTTCATCGCGCCCTTCCTCGAGAAGGACAACGTGCTCAACTCCCCGTACTCCAACAAGGAGATCCGTGAGGAGCTGATCCCGCAGACCCGGCGTGAGCCCGACCGCGCGGACGCCACGAGGAAGTTCACCCGCGCCCAGAACATCGTCGCCCGCGACGTGCCGGTGCTGCCGCTGTGGCAGGGCAAGCAGTACGTCGCGGCCCACGACGACATCACAGGCGTGGAGTGGGCGCTCAACTCCTCTTCCCTGCTTCAGCTCTGGGAGCTCGACCGCGGGGTGGACGGCTGACGCGGGCCGCGGGCCGGCAGGTGACCGGCCGGCGGCGGGCGAGGCCGGTCGCCGCTGCGGCCGCCGGCCCGCTCAGCGCAGTTCCTGGATGCGGATCATGTTGCCGGCCGGATCACGGAAGGCGCAGTCGCGGACGCCGTAGGGCTGCTCGGCCGGTTCCTGGACGACCTCGGCGTCGCCGGCCTGCACCTGCGCGAAAGTGCCGTCGAGGTCGGAGGTGGCCAGCAGGATCCATCCGTAGGTGCCCTTGGCCATCATCTCCGCGATGGTGCGGCGCTCGTCGTCGGTGATGCCCGGGTCTGCGGCCGGAGGCGCCAGGAGGATGGATGTGCCGGGCTGGCCGGCGGGGCCGACCGTAATCCAGCGCATCTTGCCCTTGCCGACGTCGTTGCGGACCTCGAAGCCGAGGGTGTCGCGGAAGAAGGCCAGGGAGGCTTCCGGGTCGTCGTGCGGGAGAACGCTCGTGTGAATGGTGATGTCCATGCAGTCACGCTAGCCACGGCGCGGTGACCGCGCTTCTCGATTCCTGACCGGTTCGGCCTGCCTCTTCCGGCGCACACCCGGGGTCGCCCTCCCTCTCTTTTCACGGCCCCCGGGCTGTGCCGTCCTTCTGTCTCCACAGCCCGCTGCGGCCCGCCGGGGGCGCCGCCGCGGACGGTCGTGCTCGTCATGCTCCGTCCGTGTGACGACTGGGACGCCCGCCAACTGACGTACGGAAGCAAGAGGTTGACACCGAGACCGCCGCCCACCACCCTTTCACTACTTGATTAGTGAAAGGGTGGTGGAGGTGAGTGCTCACTTTCCGGATCGACCGGCGCAGCGGCGTCGCCACGTACCTCCAGATCGTCCAGCAGACCAGGCAGGCGCTGCGGCTCGGACTGCTGGAACCGGGCGACCGGCTGCCCACCGCCCGCGAGGTCGTTGAGGCGACCGCCGTCAACCCGAACACGGTGCTCAAGGCGTACCGCGAGCTGGAACGCGAGGGGCTCGTCGAGGCGCGCCGCGGCCTGGGCACGTTCGTACGGAAATCGCTGGACGGCGCGTCCGCCGGCTCCCCGTTCGGCACGGAGCTGGCCGACTGGCTGAAACGCGCACATGAGGCGGGACTTGACCGCGAGGTCGTCACGGCGCTGTTCAATTCCGCACTTGACCAGGAGTTTCCCGAGGGGGATCGATGACTGAGGCCGAAGACGCCGAGGAGAACGGGAGCAGGGAGGCCCGGACGCCCGCCCGACACGCCGTCGCCGTCGGGGGCCTCGGGGACGCCGGTAACGGCCCGAGCGGCGGGAGCGGCCCGAGCACCGGGAGCGCCCCGAGCACCGGAACCGGCGAGGAGAGCACCGGGAGCGGCGAGGAGGGCAACGCCGCACTCGAAGCGCTCGGCCTCGGCATGGGTTACGCGCGCAGCCGTCAACACGTGCTGCGTGACTGCACCTTCCGGCTGCCCGCGGGCCGCATCTGCGGACTCGTCGGGCCCAACGGCGCCGGCAAGTCCACCCTTCTCGCCATAGCGGCCGGGCTGATGCGGCCGACCGAGGGGACCGTACGGCTGCTGGGGACGACCCCGGCGGCGGCCCGTGAACGCATCGCGTACGTCGCCCAGCACAAGCCGCTCTACCCGCAGTTGACCGTCGAGGCGACGCTTCGGCTCGGCGCCGAACTCAACCCCCGCCGCTGGGACCAGGACGCCGCCGAGCGCATCGCATACGGAGGAGACGGGATCGCACCCCGTTCGAAGGTCCGGACGCTCTCGGGCGGCCTGCGCACCCGCGTCTCGCTCGCCCTCGCCTTCGGCAAGAGCCCCGAACTGCTGCTGCTGGACGAGCCGATGGCCGACATCGACCCGCTCGCACGGCACGAACTGACCGGGGCCCTGATGGCCGACGCGGCCGGGCGCGGCACCACCATCGTGATGTCCTCGCACGTCGTCGCGGACCTGGAGGGCGCCTGCGACTACCTGCTGCTGCTCGGCTCCGGCCGGATACGGCTGGCCGGCGATCAGGACGGCCTGATGGACGCCCACCGTGTTCTCACCGGACTGCGCGAGGACTTCGGCCCGCACCAGGTCGTCGAGGAGTACGACGCGGGGCGCGGCCGCACGGCGCTGGTCCGCACGGCCGGCGGACTCGACGCCCCGGCCGGTACGGGTCACGCGGACGACGAGCAGACCCTCGGGCCGGACGAGGGGGACGCAGAGCCGGACGAGGGTGCCGAGGGGTCAGAAGGGCCTGAGGAGTCAGAGGGGTCAAAGGAGTCAGGGGCATCCCGGGGGGCCGAATGGGCCGTGGAGGAGCCCACGTTGGAGGAGTTGCTTCTCGGCTATCTCCGCAACCCGGACGTGCCGGACCTGCTGCTCGCCGATGCGGTACCGGCCGGCGCCGTACCCGCCGACGGCCCGCCCTCCGGACCTGTGCCCACCGGCACGGTGTCCGCCGGCGCCGTGTCCGCAGCCCGTCAGGAGGCCGACGCATGAGCACGCCGAACGTCACCTCGACCGAAGCCTCACCGGAACCGGTCGCCCGCCTCCGGCCGCGCGGCACGGTCTGGACGGTGCTGCGCGTGCACCGCGTCGCGCTGTGGGTGTGGATCACGTTCGTGGTCCTCGTCGTCGCCGGTGCCGTCTGGCTCCACTTCGAGGGCTTGGACATCCGCGAAGCGAAGAGGCTGTGCACGGAGCTGAAAGCCGAGGCCTTCTGCACCGAGGGGTCAGCCGTCGTCCCGGGCTGGGACCACCGGAGTCTGATGGACCTGACGGCCTTCCTCATCGCGGGCGTGCCGTTCGCCGTCGCCGCCTACGCCGGCGGTGTGTACATCGGAGGCGACTTCGAGGCGGGCACGGTCGACCTCCTGTGGACCCAGTCGGTCAGCCCCCTTCGCTGGCTCGCCGTCAAGCTCGGCCTCGCGGCGCTGCTGATCGCGGCCGGCACGGCAGCGATGGCGCTCGCCTTCCGCCTCGCGTGGCTCTCGGGCGAGGAGAACCTCCTCGACCCCTGGTACGCGTCCGGCATGTTCAACGCCATGGGGCCGGCCGTTCTCGCCTACGCACTCCTCGCCCTGGCCCTCGGCACGCTCGTCGCGCTGCTGACGGGGAGAGCGATGCCGGCTCTCGGCGCGGCGTTCGGCCTCACCCTCCTCGTGCGGCTGCTCGGCGACATCTTCCGCTCCGAGCTGTGGCCGAAGGACCGCTGGGACTGGCGGGGCCGGATGCCCGACGACGCCCAGGAGTTCCGGTACGAGGTCCCGGACGCGCGGTCGACGGGCGCCGACCAAGCCACACGCGAGATCATGCAGATCCATCCCGCTTCGCACTTCTGGCCCATCCAGCTCGTCGAGACCCTTCTCCTCCTCGGCATGGCCGGGCTCGCGGTGGCCGTCACCTTCTGGGCACTGCGGGGCCGCCTGCCGTGAACGACCGGCCGCCCGCGGGCCGTCGGCAGCGCGGGGGCGGGCGGCGGTACGCGGGCCGGCGGCAGTGCAGCGCGGGCGGCAGTAGGCAAGCCCTCGGCAGTGCGGTACCGGCGGCGGTACGCGCGCCCCCGGCAGCGCGGCACGGGCGGCAGCGCGGTATCGACGGCGGTACGCGCGCCCCCGGCAACTGCCCGCGCACCCACCGAGGTCGGCCCGTTCGGCCGCCGCGCGCTCGGCGCGCAGGAGCGGGTGTCGTTTCTCAGGGCGCGCCGTGGAGGCGGCGGTGCAAGTCGTGGACGGCCTCGGCGAGTTCGGGAACCGGGCCTTCCACCACGACTGCGGGGGCGACCTCCTGGATGGGGAGCGTCCGCACGGGAGGCGCTGGAACCCCCAATTCCGCGAGCCAGCCCGACAGTTGCTCGGAGGAGCTCACGTAGACGATGCGGCCCAGACCCACCCAGCCGTGCGCGGCGGCGCACATCGGGCAGTGCTCGCCCGACGTGTAGACGGTCGCCGTCGCCCGCTCGGCAGGGGTCATGTTCGCCGCGGCCCAGCGTGCCAGCTCGAACTCCGGGTGGCGGGTGCGGTCGCCGAGGGCCACGCGGTTGCGGTCCTCGGCCAGGGGCGTGCCGTCCGCGGCGGCGAGCACGGAGCCGAACGGCTCGTCGCCCGCCTCCAGGGCCTCGGTCGCCAGTTCAACGCAGCGGCGCAGGTGCCGCATTTCGACATCGTCCATCGTCATGCCCCCAGGGTGCGGTCGTCAGCGGATGCTAAGTCCTCGCTCCTCCGGGCGCACCCGGATCGGGGCCTGCGCGAGAACCGGCCGCTTTGGCTCCCGCAGGAGTCCGCCGAACCCAACTGGGGCATGTACACGCCAACATCAGAGCTCTGTCCCCCACCAGGAGGCCGATGTGTCTGTCCGTAATGTCACCAGAGCAGCCCTCGCCGGGTCGCTGACGGTCGTCGCCCTGCTCGGCGGCCAGGCAGCCGCCGCACCGGCGGAATCACCCCGGAGCGCCGCCGAACCGAAGGTCCTCACCTACGACTCCAGCGGATCGGCCGAGTTCGCCGAGGCGGTCGACAGCGGCGTGAAGGTGTGGAACGACAGCGTCACGGCCGTCCGCCTCGAGAAGGCGGCGGACGGCGCGCAGGCCAACGTGCGCATCGTCGCCGACGACGGCTGGCCCCGCGCCGTCACCACCAGCCTCGGCAACGGCACCGTCTACATGGGCCGCGAGGCGGTGCAGCAGGGCTACCACACCACCCGCATCGCCTCGCACGAACTGGGCCACATCCTCGGCCTGCCCGACATGAAGCCCGGCCCGTGCTCCAGCCTGATGTCCGGGTCCAGCGCCGGGGTCTCCTGCACCAACGCCGACCCCGACGCGTCGGAGAAGGCCGAGGTCGAGGAGAACTTCACCCAGGGCGCCGCCGGTTCGGCCGCCCCTCAGCGCACGCTGGTCTTCCAGGACTGAGATCCGCAGGAGCATCCGGACGCGCACCGGCTGCCCGGGGCCGCGGTGGCCCGCACCCGACTCGCGGATCACCGCGGCCTCCCACCGCGGTCCTCGCACGGCTGTGCGTCCCGGCGAAGCCCGAACAGCCGCAGGCTCTCGAGGTTCATGAGCGGCGGAGCCGGCCTGCGCCTTCGTCTGCGAGGGGGCGTTGTCCGACCCGACGGAGAGCGCACCCGGTCCCGGAATACCAGATCAGCGGGGTCTGTCGGTTCCGCCCCGCGAGCGGTTATCCCTGAACCGGCGCCCGTGGACCTGGGCGTTCCCTGCCGGAAGGAGACCTGTCGTGGACAGCTGGTACGTGGACGACCGCTGCACCAACTGCGATGCAGCCCGTCAGTTCGCGCCCGGACTCATCGGTGAAAGAGGAGGAAGGTCCCAGATCCTGCGCCCGCCGCGCGACGAAGAAGACATGCGGCGCCTGCACGCCGCCGTCTTCGCCTGCCCCACGCGTTCGATCCGTCCGGTCTCCGGCAGGCCCGACGAAACGCTCGACCCGTTCCCGATGGCACTCGACGACAGGGTGTTCGTCTGCGGGCACAACTCACGCCGGACGGCGGGAGCCAACTCGTACCTGCTCGTGCGGGCGTCCGGCACGCTGATGATGATCGACACCCCGCGCTGGAGCCGTGAACTGGCCGAACGCTACGAGGAGTCGGGCCGCGTCACCGATGTGCTGCTGACCCACCGCGACCACGCCGCGCACGGCCGCCGCTACGCCGACCACTTCGGCGCCCGGCTGTGGATCCACGAGGGAGACCTCGACGCGGCGCCGGACGCGGACCGGGTGATCCGCGGACTCGGGCCCACGGAGATCGGCGAGGGGGTCACCGCCCTGCCGGTGCCCGGCCATACGGAGGGCAGCGTGCTTTACCTCGCGGACGACCGGTACGGCTTCAGCGGCGACAGTGTCTACTGGTCGCGCTCCACCGGCGATCTGGAGGTGGCGGAGAGCGTGACCTGGTACTCCATCGAGGAGTTGGCCGCCTCACTGGCCAGAGCGGCCGCGCAGGTGCGCTTCGAGTGGATCCTCCCGGGCCACGGCGACCGGCGGCTGCTCCCCGCCGGTGAGATGTCCGCCAGACTGCGGGCCCTCGCGGAACGGACCGGTCAACTGCGCCCCCGCCCGGTCGACTTCACCGCCGTGAGGTGGTGAACGAGCCGCAGGCGGTCCCGGTGCCGGTGCCGGTGCCGGTGCCGCGCCGGTCGGACGAATGGCCGCGCCGGTCGAACGCGGGGCCGGGGCGCCTGGACGAGCGAAGACACCTGTGCCCGTCCCGGCGAGCGGCGCGGGCCCGGCGTCCCGCCCGGCACCCTCACCGGGCGGGACACGCTCCGGCACGTGCAGGGGGCGGGAAGCCACCCGTCCGAACCATCACTGCCGCCGGCGACCCCGGCGGGCGTGCGACGGCGCCGGACGTCGAGCGGGACGCAAAAGGCCAGGCCAGAGGCCACTTGGAGGCCGAGACGAGCCCGCGCGCGCCGCCGTCCGCCGTGCTGTACTGGCCGGGTGAAGCGCAAGCACGCATCGGCGTCGTCCTCGCGCGGCGGGCGTTCCGGCAAGGCGGCTTCCCAGGCCGTCCGGGTCCGTGCGGCCGAGGAGCAGCGCCGCCGGGTCGGGCTCATGATCGAGCTCACCGCTCGGGCGGGCGCGTACCGGAAGGGCCTCTTGGCGGCGGTCCGCCGCCTCAGCCCGGAGGAAGCGTCGATCCTCGCCGATCTGGAGCGCAAGGGACTGCAGGTGCCGCAGCTGCACGACGTGCTGTGCGGCGGCCATGTGCTGGTCGACGATCCGCGGCTCTACGAGGACTGGCGGTCCGCCAGAGGCAGCCGGCCGCGGCTGTCCAGCCACCACCGCGACATCGACAAGGCACGCTATCCCGACATCGGGATGCACGGCCAGGTCGTACGGGAGAAGCTGCACGGCCGGACGGCGCAGGGCACCTGGGTGCAGCTGGAGAAGACCCCGGCCGCCTTCGGCAAGGGCAGGCTGCCCGGCCTGAACGACGTGCGGCATCTCGTGGACTACGTCGTCTACCGGGTCACCCGCAGCAACGTCGGGCCCTGGGGCCTGTCACGGATGACGGAGCGGTACCCGATGTACCTGTCGCCGGTCCTGGCGGTTCCCACGTCCCTGACTCCTCCGGTCGCACGGTCACTGACCCGGGCGCTGCGCCGGATCGAGACGGACGACGATGTGACCGCCGTGTCCCAGGACCTGGCGTCCCGCTTTCCCCCTCCCGACCGGGAGGACCTGGCCGCGGAGCTGGGCCGGTCGCTGTCCGGCAGGGCCGGCCGGGGCCTCTTCGGCAGTTCCGAGGTGTGGGTCACCGAGACGCCCTCGCCCAGCGCAGCCGAGGTCGTGCGGGAGCAGCCCCGGCCGCCCAGGACGGCACGCGCCTGGCTGGAGGGGGCCGCCTCGCCGGACGGACGAGAAGGGCCGGACGAATCGCACAGGCCCGGGGAACCGCAGAGCCCCGGGGAACCGCAGAGCCCCGGGGAACCGCAGAGCCCCGGGGAACCGCAGAGGCCCGAGGGACCGGAAAGAGGGGCAGCATGAGCGACGCGGAGCGCGACGGGCCTGCACCGGAACCTGGGCCGGGCCGTGAGCCGAGGCCGGAAGCGGAAGCGGAGATCGGCGACGCGTCCGTCCCGGAGGGCCTGGTCCCGGCCGTGCTGCATCTCGTGGACACGGGGCCGGTGCTGCTCGGTGCGTACACGGTCGCCGAGCTCACAGCCGTGGACGCGATCGTGGACTTCCTGGAGGCGCGGCCGTCGGACGAGGTGCTCGCCGAGGCCGTCCGCTCGCTGGCGGCGCGCCAGCTGCTGCTTGCGGGCTCCGACGGCGAGCAGGTGCAGGTCCGGGGCGACCTGGGCATCATCGTGGCCTTCCAGCGTCGGGCACGTTCGGTGCTCGACGCCCGTACGACCGGTACGGGTCCGGGGGAGCCGTGGCGGATCCTGGTGCTTCCCCAGCCCGAGGACATCTGCCTGATGGTCCGCATCGACGCGCTCGGCGTCCACCAGATCGGCCTGCACAAGCTCGACGAGGCGCTCCGCGTCCTCATCGACTGGTTGCCGCGGGGGCACCTGGCGGACCCCGACGAGGCGATCGACACCGATGCCGTGCTCGCCGCGTCGGAACGTTCCGCGCTGGTGACCGTCACCCACTTCACCGCACAGGGATCGGCGGAGGTCGCGACCGGCAGTACCGATCTGATCCTCGCGCGCGACGACGGGCGGCTGCACGTCCTCGCGCGGGATCCGCGCGACCTGAAGCAGCTGGTGCCGGACCGGGTGGACGGCCGGGACGGCGTCCGCGACAGGCTCGTCGGGCTGCTGACGTGACGGGCCGCGGCTGAACGACTGACGTAACGGGCCGCGAGAGGCTCGCCCGGCCTGCTGACACCGCCGCGGCGGTCGGGAGACCTCGCTCCGCCCGACGCGGTGCCGCAGCGGCAGGAGTCCGGTCGCGTACCCGCCCCGGCTCCTCCCGGCAGCGTCCTCCCTCCCCGGGGACAGCCACCCGGCGGCAGCGCGAGGCCCCGGCCTGGGCCCGGCGGGGCAGGCGCCGACCGGCGCTTTGGACCTGCCGGGCCATGGCCGGGGGTGGTGCCGAGGGGCACTGTGGGCGTGGAGAGCACTTCACCGGAACCACCTCAGCGGGAGGGCCGGCATGGCTTCCACCTCCACGCTCCACCGCAAGGAGTGGCGGTCCGCACTCGACGCATTCGACGCCGAGCATCAGGGAGAACGCGTCAGCATCGAGGTGCTGGACCCGTCGATCGGCCACCAGTACGAGGCCGAGCGGCTGCCGTTCTCCTCGCTCTCGTACGACCCGAAGGACGACGTGGTGATCGTCGCCGTCGGCGGTGAGCCGCCGCGCTACCCGGTTGTGATGCGGCACATGGTGGCGCACCCGAAGCAGGTCCAGGTCACCGGCGAAGACGTACCGGAACCTGCCGTCCGGCTCGTCGCCCCGGACGGGAGCGTCACCTTGATCACCTTCTACCCGCCGTAAGCGGGAGCGGACTGAACCCGGGCCGGCTGAACCTGACTGAACCCGGACTCACTGAGCGCGGGCCGGACCGGCGGCCTCCCTGGCCGCGGGACGTCCCCGGCCCGGCTGACGCATGCCGGCAGCACGGGGAGTCCTGGTCCGGCACGGCCACGGCGGAGACGCGGTGCAGTGCATCCGCGGTGCGGATCCGCACGGCGGGGAAGCACCCGGCATCCGGTGAGAAGCGCCCGGTCCGACCGCGGGGTCCGACCGCCCTGTCCGACCGGCACCGGACGGCCTGTGTGAGCGCCGTCCGACGCCTTGTCCGACCGCGATCAGGAGTACAGCGTGTGACCGGGCAGCTGCCCGAACGCGTCCCGGTACGTGTCGGAGAACTTCGAGGGGTTCGGGAAGCCCCAGCGGGCGGCGACGGAGCCGACCGACGCACCCATGGCGGGGTCGGTGAACTGCAGGTCGCGATGTGCGCGTTCGAGGCGGATGCGACGCAGGTAACCCATCGGGCTCGTCCCGTACTGAAGGAGGAACCCTTGGTGCAGCGAGCGCGGGGAGACGGACACCGCCGCGGCGACGTCGGTCAGGGTGAGGGGCCGCTCGGCGTTCATCTCCATGAAGGCGGCCGCTCGGCGCAGCAGCGCCGGCGCCATCTGACCGGGACCGGGCTGGTAGTCGGACGTCATCGTGCTGTTCGGGAACGCCTTGACTGCCGCCGTACCGAGCAGCTTGAGAGCCCGCGAGTAGACCAGTGGCTCGGCCAGCGGACTGTCGGAGGACTCCAGCTGACTGGCGACGAATCCGACCGTGGAACGCCAGAACCTGTCCATCGCCGGTGAGACGG
The DNA here is from genome assembly GCF_900090145.1 of Streptomyces sp. WMMB 322. GTDB lineage: Bacteria > Actinomycetota > Actinomycetes > Streptomycetales > Streptomycetaceae > Streptomyces. The sequence continues at coordinate 536,513 of NZ_FMHI01000002.1, read as the reverse complement.
GTGTCGTTCCGACGAAGTCGAATCCGCCCTCGGCCCCGTACTCGGCTGCCGCCTCCTCGGCTGCCTGGAACGGAACCGAGATGACTTCCTTGCTGAGGCGGTCCCAGCTGATCGTCAGGGGAACCCCGGGGGGCCAGACCGCGGTGTCCCCGGTACGCAGCCTCGTCTCGATGTCGCCGGAGGTCACGGTGACCGTGCCGTCCCTGACGACGACGAACATCAAGTAGTCCAGAGGGGCGCATTCGATGCTCATGGCCGAGTGCGTGAGATGGTCCAGGCTCATCTCCCCGGCGGTCGTACGACGCCCGTCGAATATGAACTCGTCAGTCGAGCCGTACCTCGGCCGGAAGGCGCCGTACATCTCGGCGCTCATGACTTCCGCGGCTCCCGGGTCCGTCGTACGGAACTCGGACCGCTCGACCGGCAGCCTCTCGACTTCCATTGACATGGTCGCCTCCAGCTCAGCGGCTGTACCTGCAGAAGCTCCCTCTTTCGACCGTACTCCCCACCGTTCCGGCGGCGGGCATCGAAGACCCCGGTTCCCCCGCCGCCCGTCAGGAAGCTCGCGGACCCGGCTCCGCGGGCGCCCGTGTCCGCCGCACCGAACAGCAGTGAGCGGTGCCGACAGCGGTCAGCGGGCTGTACGTACTCGGATGACTCCGGCACCGCAGCACCGCAGCACCGCAGCGAGGTGCCGGAGCTGTCGTCGCGGGCCCGCGGAGATCCGAGCGACAGGTCCCAGGTGTGCTGCTCGGCCACGGAAGGGGCGTCCCGTACGGCGGAAGAGGCGCGCCCGGTACGCGTCGCCGCGCGGTACGGCGCGGGCGGCGCGCGAGCATGTCGGGACCTTGAACTCCTCCCGCGCCGAGGCGAACTGATGTCCCAGCACGACAGGCCCCTTCCGCCGTACGCCGCCGCGGTGCTCACGTGGGTCCGGCGGCACCCGCCGGACGAGCGTGCACTGTTCGGGGGCACGTACGGGCTCGTACTGGCCAGCGCGCTCGTCGCAGCGCTGGAGAGTCCGGAGGAGAAGCCGGATCCGGCGGCGGACCTGCTGTGGGTGCTGCTCGCCGCTGTGGCGACGGCGGCCGCCCACGGCTACGCGCACGCGGTCGCCCACCGCGCCGCCGACAGCCGCAACGCAACGACCAGCGCCGTGCGGAGGGTACTCGCGGAGTGGCCGCTGGTCGCCGCCGCGCTGCCCACGGCCGTGCTGCTCTGCTTCGCGGTCGCCGGTTGGCTGCGGGAGGCCGACGCCGTGGAGGCGGCGCTGTGGTTCAACACCGTCGCGCTGTTCGCCTGGGGCAGCTGGGCCGCGCGTCTCGCGGGACGCGGATGGCCCGGGTCGTTCCGTTCGGGCGGCGTGGACCTCGCGATCGGGCTGGTCGTCATCTTCGCCAACTCCTGGATCCACTAGCGCCTGTCCGGCGGACAGGTCCTGAGGGATCCGGCGGACAGCCCCTGAGGAATCGACTCACCTGAGGAAATTGACTTCAACGGAGGTTCAAGTTGAAGACTCGCGCCATGGAGACCACAACCGGAACAGCAGCGGGCGCGACCACCGTCCTGATGCACAACACCATGAAGATCACAGAGGGACATCTGGAGGGCTTCAGGGAGGCGGTCCGGCGTGCCGTCGACTTCGCAGAGGAGCACGGCCCGCAGCTCATGGTCGAGGTGTTCGTCGACGAGTCCGAACTGCGCGCCCACAGCTTCCAGTTGTATGCGGACTCCGAGGCGGTCCGCACCCACTGGAGACTGTCCGACCCCTACATCGCCGGGGTGATGGAGCACTGCGCCGTCGAGCGGCTCGACGTCTACGGCGCCCCGGACGAGGAGGTACGGGCCGCGCTGGCACCGGGGCCGGCCGTCCCGTTCCCGGTGAGCATCACTCCGTTCATCACGGGGTTCCACCGCCTGGCGTCGGACGGCGCGGACCGCGGCGCCCGCTGAGCGGCACCCGCTGACCCGCGTCGGACCCGCCTCCCGCGGGGACCGGACTCCCCCGGCGGACCGGCCTCCCGCGGGGGAGTAGTGATTACTCATGCGTACGGCCCGCCTTCCGTTCAAGAATCCTGCCTGCCGCACGGACGCCGTGCGGCAGCCCCCTCGCGTGACCGGCGGGGGGCGCTTCTTCCGTGACCGCCGCCCGCGGCTCCCCCATTGCCGCGGGCGGAGGTCCGAGCAGGGATGGGGATGGGCCGGGTGCCGCTTTCACGTCGCAGGATGCTGACCTTCGCCGCGGCAGGTGTGGCCGCCGCGGCCATCGACGCGGGCGGCAAGGGCCGTGCCGCGCTTGCCGTCTCGAAGCTGTTCTCCCCGGGCGCCCCGCTGCCCGGGAAGGGAGCCGGAACCACCCTGAGCAGGACGGTCCTCCCGGGTCCGCCGGACGGCAAGGGCTTCAGGAAGCTCGTCGAGGGCGAGGGCGAGAAGCATCTGCTGCGCACGGACATCACCTCCGTACGGGCGGAGAAGCTGAAGCCGCTCGCCGCGTTCGGGCACCTGAGCGATCTGCACATCGTCGACGACCAGTCGCCGTCCCGCGTGGAGTTCCTGGACCGCTACAACGACGAACCCGACTCGGGCTGGCCCTTCTCGGCGGGCTACCGCGCACACGAATTCCTCTCGCTGCATCTCGTCGACGCGATGTGCCGTTCGCTCAGGCAGCTCGGCGAGGGTCCGAGAACGGGGCTGCCGCTCGCCTTCACGGTCGTGACGGGTGACGCAGTCGACAACGCCCAGCTGAACGAGACCCGTTGGTACATCGACCTCCTCGACGGCGGCAAGACCGTCCAGGCGGACTCCGGTTCGCTCACACGGGACGAGAGCGTCGCCAACGGCACCTTCGGCCGCAACGAGCACTACTGGCGCCCCGAGGATCCGGCGGACCCCGCGAACCGCTACGGCAGACGCGGATTCCCCCAGATCCAGGGCCTGTTGGGCGCCGCGCGCAAGCCCTTCACCGGGGGCGGTCTCGGCATGCCGTGGTACGCCGTGTACGGCAACCACGACGTGATGGCGCAGGGGAACCTGCGCATCGACACCGACCTGCCGTTCTTCCACTCGCTCCAGTACCACACCGTGCACGGCTCCAAGTGGACAGAGGGCCCCGAACTCCCCGCCGACATGGACGACTTGGACCTCGTCGACGTGATCAGGGCCGTGTTCGACGGCGTCGAGTCGGAGGACGTCACGGCCGACCCGGCCAGACGGCTGCTCAGCCCCGCCGAGTTCGTCGAGGAGCACCACCGCACGAGCGGACTGCCGCAGGGGCACGGGTTCGAAGCCGGAAGCGACAAGGCCTACTACGCGATACCGGCCGGCGAGAACGACCCGGTCCAGTACATAAGCCTGGACTCCACCAACCCCTGCGGCCTGACCAACATCGCGCGCAACGCGAACGGCGGGATCGACGAGGACCAGTTCCGCTGGCTGGAGGAGCGGTTGAAGGAGTCCAGCAGCACCTACTTCGACGAGTCGGGCAACGCCGTGACGCAGCAGGGCGTACGGGACAGACTCGTCGTCGTCTTCTGCCACCACCCGATTCACACGATGACGAACACCGAGAACGACCACCGCTCCGGCGAGGAAGTCGAAGCCCTGCTGCTGCGCTTCCCCAACGTCGTCCTGATGGCGAACGGCCACACGCACCGCAACGAGATCAGGCCGCACGCGCGCCCCGCGGACCACGCCAGGCCGGGCGGCTTCTGGGAGGTCTCGGCGGCGGCACACATCGACTGGCCCGTCCAGAGCCGCGTCATCGAGATCGCCGCAGGACGGGACAGCGCGGGCCGCGAGTCGATCTCCGTCTTCACCACCGTGCTCGACATCGAGGCGCCGCTGTCCAACGACGGCGACCTGAGCAGTCCGCGCGCACTCGCGTCCCTGGCACGGGAGTTGGCCGTCAACGACCTCCAGGTCGACGAGAGCCACCGCGGTGGCGAGAAGGACCGCAACGCCGAACTCCTGCTGCCCGCCCCGTTCCCCGTGTCCGGAATGAAGGCGCCGCGCCCGGGCGCAGCCACGCGTCCCTCCGCAGCACGCGAGGAGCCCGCACGGACCGGCTGAAGCGGGCACTCCTCTGCGTAGAGTTGCGGCATGGAGGACTCTCGTGTGCCGGCGTCGGTGGCGGGATGGCCCCTGTACGGGCGGGACGGGGAGCTGAGCAAACTCACGGGCGCGCTCACCGGGAGCGGGTACTCCGGGCTCATCGTCTTCGGCCGGGCCGGCGTGGGCAAGTCGCGCCTGGCCGAGGAGTGTCTGGCCGTGGCGTCGCGGGCCGGTTTCCGCACCGGGCGGGCCGTGGCGAGCAACGCGGCCGCGGCCGTCCCTCTCGGCGCGATCGCGCACCTTCTGCCGACGGGGGTGGACCTCTCCGACCCGGTGCGGGGGTTCGCCGCGGTGGCGGAGGCGATCCGGGGCGGCCGCGATCCGCGGGAGCGGCACGCGGTGTTCGTCGACGACATCCATCTGCTCGACGCGACGTCAGCGATGCTGCTGCGCCAGCTGATGGACGCCGGCGTCATCACGCTCATCGCGACGATCCGCACCGGGGAGCACGCCACCGAGGCCGTGCAGGCGCTGACGTCGGGGGAGACGATCCTCCACGTCGGGCTGGACGCGTTCGACCTCCGGCGCACCGAAGGACTGCTCCAGCAGGTGCTCGGCGGGCCTGTCGCCCGCAGCACGGTGCGGGACCTGCACGAAGTGTCCGGCGGGAACGTGCTCTTCCTGCGCGAACTGGTACGGGGAGCACTGGAGAACGAAACCCTCACCAGCGACGGCGAGGTGTGGGAGGCCGTCCCCCGCGCCGACTGGACGACGCTGCGCCTGGCCGAGCTGATCCGGGTGAAGGTCGACGCCGTCGACGGCCCCGGCCGTGACGCGCTCGAACTCCTCGCCTGCTGCGGCTCGCTGCCCCTGGCGGCTCTGGAGCCGGACGCACCGCAGCACGTGCTGACGGAACTCGAACGCAAGGGCCTCATCCGGTTCGGCACCGACGGGCGCCGCACGCGCGTCTCACTGGCGCACCCGCTCTACGAGGAGGTCCTGCGCACCGGTGTGCCGGCGCTGCGGCACAGGGCCATCCAGCTCGAACAGGCCGACAGGATCGAGGCTTTCGGCGCGCGAAGACGCGGCGACGCGCTGCGCATCGCGACATGGCGGCTCGACGCCACCGGCAAGGCCGATCCGGCTCTGCTGCTGCGGGCCGCCCGTCTCGCGCACTACGCGCACGACCACCCGCGGACCCTCGCCTTCCTCAACGCGCTGCCGGAGTCGCACCACGACACCGGGACGCGGCTCATGCTGGGCGAGGCGTACTTCATCACGGGCAGCTGGGATCTCGCCGACGCCGTACTCGCGCAGGCGGCCGAGTCCGCGAGCGACGAGGCGGAACGCATCGCGATCACCGTGACGAGGACGACGAACCTGCTGGTGAGCAACACGCCTCTCGCCGAGATCCTCGAGGTCAACGAGGCCGCGCGCAGCGCCGCGTCCAGCGGTCTGCTGCGCGGACCGCTGCTCGTCAACGAGGGGTTCATCAGGCTGGCCAGCGGTGAGCCCGTCACCGGGCTGGAGCTGCTGGACCGGCTCGAACCCCACGCCGACCAGGCGCTCGACCGACGGATGTGGCTGTGCGGAGCGGCGGTGAGAACCCTCGGGCTCGCCTTCGTGGGACGGGTCAAGGAGGCCGTCGACTGGGCCGAACGCGCCCACGCCGCACACGTGCTGACGGACGAGGAGGCACGCCCCGCGCATCCGGCCGTGCAGCAGGGGACCATGGTCCTCGCGCTCGCGGAGGACGGACGGCTGGAGGAGGCCGGGGCGCTCTGCGAGAGCGTCAGCGCCGATCTCGCCCTGCACAGCCCGCTGTTGAGGATCTTCCCGGCGCTGCTGAGCGCACGTACGCAGTGGCTCGCCGGACATCCCGCGACAGCACGTCGCATGTACGCCGAACTGGCCGCGCTCGCCCGCCGCGAACACCAGGTGAAGCTGCTGCGCTTCGCACTGAGCGGCCTCGCCGCCTGCGCGGCCGTGCTCGGCGACACCGAGGCGGCGGGGAACGCCCTCACGGAGCTGGACGGTCTGTCGGGCGGGGCCCCCGGCTACTTCTCCGTCGGGGAGGAACAACTCGGTCAGGCTTGGCTGCTGGCGGCCGGAGGCCACTTCAGCAGGGCACGGGATGTGCTGATGAACGCGGCGGACGCGGCGCGCGCGACCGGTCACGTCGCCTCCGAGGGGCTGCTGCTGACGGACGTAGCGCGCCTGGGCGGCGCGGACGCGGTGGCCGCACGCCTGAGCGGGATCACGGCGCGGTGCGACGGCGAACTCGCGGCGGTGCGGGCGCGGCTGGCCGCATCGCTCGCCGCGGGCGACCCGAATGAACTCCTGTCGGTGTCGGAGGAGTTGGAGGCACTCGGTGCTCATCTTCCGGCGGCCGAGGCCGCAGCCGCCGCCGCGGGCGTCTGGCGGCGGCGCGGTGAGAGACGCCAGGCGACGGCCGCCTCGGTGCGCTCGGGCTCCATCGCACAGGCGCACTGCGAGGGGGCGCGGACGTTCCTGCTCGACACGGTGCGGGCCGCGGCTCCCCTGACCGACAGGGAACGGGAGATCGCGGCCCTGGCGGCGGCGGGTGAGCCGAGCAAGGAGATAGCGGCGGCGCTGACCCTCTCCGTGCGTACCGTCGACAACCATCTGCAGAAGGCCTACGCGAAGCTCGGCATCGCCACCCGCCGCGAACTGGCCGCGCACCTGGGCCAATTCGGGCCCTCCGGGCCCTCCGGGTCCTCCGGGTCCTCCGGGTCCTGAGTGGCCTCGCCGCGGGATGCAGGAGGGGCCGCCGCGACGGGGACTCGGCCTGGGACGACGTTCGGTCTCGGCCGGGGCTGACCTTCCCCCCGCGCCCCGACCGGGGGCGACGGGCGGGCGCGGACACCCGGTCCTCCCGCCCCGGCCCTCCCGCCCGGTCGTCCCGTTGGGCGTGAGCCGAGCGCGTCCTACGGCGTCCCCGGCAGCGCCTGCTCCGTCCAGATGACCTTGCCGTCCTTGGTGTAGCGGGTGCCCCACCTGTCGGCGAACTGGGCGACGAGGAAGAGACCCCGTCCGCCCTCGTCCGTCGTGGCGGCGTAACGCAGATGGGGCGAGGTGCTGCTGTGGTCGGACACCTCGCAGATGAGGGCCCGGTCGCGCAGCAGCCGCACCCTGACCGGTCCCGAGGCGTACCGGATGGAGTTGGTGATCAGTTCGCTGAGGATCAGCTCGGTGGTGAAGCCCTGTTCCTCCAGGCCCCATTCGGCGAGCCGGGAGGAGACGGCGGTGCGCACGCCGGAGACGGCCGAAGGGTCCGACTCCACCTCCCACTCGGCGACCCGGCCGGGGTCCAGCACCTTGGTGCGGGCGACGAGCAGCGCGATGTCGTCGCCCTGGCGGTCGGGGAGGAGGGCGTCGAGCACCGCGTCGCAGCTCTCCTCGGGCGTCTGGTCCGCGTGCGCCACGGCGTCGCGAATGAGCCGGAACCCGACGTCGATGTCCTTGTCGCGGCGCTCGACGAGGCCGTCGGTGAAGAGGACGAGCCTGCTGCCCTCCGGCAGCCGCAACTCGGCCGTCTCGAAGGGCAGTCCGCCGATGCCGAGGGGCAGTCCGGGCGGTATGTCGGGGAACTCGACGGTGCCGTCGGGAAGTGCCAGCGCGGGCGTCGGATGGCCCGCCCTGGCCATCACGCAGGTGCGGGCGACCGGGTCGTAGACCGCGTACAGGCAGGTCGCGCCGGTTATCGCCGTCTCGTCGCCCGCCTCGATCGCGTCCTGATCGATGCGGGACGCCAACTCGTCCAGGTGGCCGAGGATTTCGTCGGGCGGCAGGTCGAGGGCGGAGAAGTTGTGCACGGCGGTGCGCAGCCGCCCCATGGTCGCGGCCGCGTGCAGGCCGTGCCCGACGACGTCCCCGACGGCGAGCGCGACGCGGGCGCCCGGCAGCGGGATGACGTCGAACCAGTCGCCGCCGACCCCGGCCTGCGCCGGCAGATACCGGGAGGCGACCTCGACGGCGCTGTGCTCCGGAAGGGCGCGCGGCAGCAGACTCCGCTGGAGCGCGACGGCCATGCCGTGCTCACGGGTGTAGCGGCGCGCGTTGTCGATGGACACCGCGGCGCGGGCGGCCAGTTCGGCTGCGAGGGAGAGGTCGTCGACCTCGAAGGGCTCGGGCTTCTCCGAGCGCCAGAAGTTGACCACGCCCAGCAGCACCCCGCGGGCGCTGAGCGGCGCCGCGATGAGCGAGTGGATGCCGTACTCGAGGACCTTCTCGGTGCGTTCGGGGTCGTGCTCGCGCCAGCCGGCCGCCTCGCTCAGCCGGGGCTCGATCACCGCCTGCCCGCTCTCGAAGCAGCGGCCCTGCGGCGAGACCGGGTCGAAGGTGATCAGTTCCTTGAGCGGATAGAGGGGCTGGTCGTCGCGGATGCCGTGGACGGCGGTGCGCCGCATCGACGGGCGGCCGCCGCCCGGTTCGTCGCCGCGCAGCACGTCCTCGGCCAGGTCCACCGTGACGAAGTCCGCGAAGCGCGGGACGGCGACCTGCGCCAACTCCTCGGCGGTGCGCCGCAGATCGAGGGTGGTGCCGATGCCGCCACTCGCGTCGTAGAGCAACTGGAGGCGTTTGCGGGCCACTTCGACCCTGCTGGAGAGGAGCCGCAGCTCGGTGGTGTCACGAAGGGTGGCGACCCAGCCGGGAGGCCCTCCGTGGCGGTCGGTGGAACGATTGTTCACGGCGAGAAGCCGGTCGCCCGCGCGCAGCACCTCGTCCGTGGCCACGCGCCCCGGGTGGAGCAGTTCGCTCATGGGGGCCTCGAGGCCGAGCTCGTGCACTTCGCGTCCCTGGGCGTCGTCCGGAAGTCCCAGCAGCCGGCTCGCCTCGTCGTTGGCGAGCAGCAGTCTGCCCTCGCTGCTGACGATCAGCACGCCCTCGTGGACGGAATGCAGCACGGCGTCGTGGTGCTCGTACATGCGCGTCATCTCGAGCGTGCCGAGGCCATGGGTCTGCCTGCGCAGCCGGCGGCTGACCAGGGCGGTGCCGCCGGTGGCGAGCGCGAGCGCGGCGGCCGCGGCGAACAGAAGGATCGGCAGCTGCCGGTTCACCACGCCGCTGACCTTGTCGATCTTGATCCCCGCGGAGACGAGGCCGACGACCTCGCCGTCGTGTCCGGTCACCGGCACCACGACCTGCACGATGCGGCCGATGGTGCCCTCGATGGTCTCCTCCTGCACGCGTCCGGCGAGCGCCGGCCCGATCGTGCCGACGAACCTCTTCCCGATCCTGTCCCGGATGGGGTGCGTGTAGCGGATGCCCTGCTTGTTCATCACGACGACGAAGTCGACGCCGGTACGTTTCCGTGCAGCCTCGGCGGGCCGCTGGAGCTGTGCGCTCGGATCGGACGAGCGGAGCGCACTGACCGTGCCCGGGGAGTTCGCGAGGGTCTCGGCGACGGCGAGCGACCTGTCACGGGCGGCCTGCGTACCGTCGCGCCGCACCTGGAGCACCAGCGCCGCGACGGCCGCGACGACGAGCAGCAGAACAACGACGACCTGCAGGACGAAGACCTGCCCCGCGACGCTGCCCTCGCCCAGCAGCGGCCGCCGCCGGCGCCTGCCGGGGACCGGCGTGGCCGCCAGGGCCCGGAGACGTGTCAGCGGTCCTGCCATTGCCCCTGTTTACACTGCTCTTCCCCGCCAGTCGACAGGCGGTCGCCTCGCTCGAAGGTGCGCTCAGGCACACGCCGGGCGGCCCGCACGCCCCGTACGGGCTCCGCGCGCGCTCCCCCGGAACTCCTCACGATCTCCACACCATCAGGCTTCGGTCTTCTCCGCGTCGCTCTTCCCGCTCTTCCCGGTCGTGTCGGCCGTGCCGGCTTCCGCGAGCGCGGTGCCGGGCTCGGCCGTGCCGCGGGGCATGAGGATCAGGGCGCCCATGGCGAGCACGCAGCAGGCGACGATGTACCAGCTGATGCCGATGCTGGAGTCGGTCCGCTCGAGGATCGCCGCGGCGATGAGCGGCGCCGGGCCGCCCGCGATCACAGACGCGAGCTGGTAGCCGAGGCCGGCGCCGCTGTAGCGGACGTTCGCCCCGAAGCTCTCGGCGATCAGCGCGGCCTGCGGCCCGTACTGGATGTCGTGGAAGAACAACGACAGCACGATGGCGGCCATCACGAGTCCCGAGCTGCCGGTGTTGAGCATCGCGAAGTACGGGAACGCGAAGACCCCGACGCAGGCGATGCCGATTCCGTACGTCAGCCGCCGCCCGATGATGTCGGAGACGTACCCCCACAGCGGGACGCTCACCAGGCCCAGGGCCGCGGCGATGAGGGTGTCGTTGAGCAGTTCCTCCTTGGAGAGGCCGACCTTCTGCGTGCCGTAGGTGAGGACGAAGGTGATGAAGAGGTAGAAGGGCGCCTGCTCGGACAGGCGCACGAAGGCGGACGTGATGACCTCGCGGGGCTGGTCGCGCAGCACCCTCAGCACGGGCATGCGCACGACCTCCCGTTCCTCCTTCACCTCCCGGAAGGCGGGGCTCTCCAGCACGCGCAGCCGCACGTACATGCCGATACCGATCAGCGCGAAGCTGGCCAGGAACGGCACGCGCCAGCCCCAGCTCTCGAAGCCGTCACCCGAGGCGGAACTCATCAGCTGAACCATGGCGGTCGACGCGAGCAGCCCCAGCGGTACGCCGAGCTGCGGCCAGCTCGCCATCAGCCCGCGGCGCTTCCTGGAGCCCCACTCCATCGACATCAGGACCGAGCCGCCCCACTCGCCGCCGACGCCTATGCCCTGGATGATGCGGAGGAAGACGAGGAGCACCGGCGCGGCGAAGCCGATCGACGCGTACGTGGGCAGCAGTCCGATGAGGAAGGTGCTGACGCCCATCAGCATGAGCGTCATCACCAGCGTCGACTTGCGGCCGACACGGTCTCCGAAGTGGCCGAATATCGCGGCACCGATGGGGCGCGCGGCGAAGCCCACGAACTGCGTGCCGAAGGAGGCCAGCACGCCGACGTAGGTGGAGTGGCCGGGGAAGAAGAGCTGCGGGAAGACCAGCGCGGCCGCGGTGCCGTACAGGAAGAAGTCGTACCACTCGATGGCGGTGCCGACGGTGCTGGCGACCACTGCGCGACGTCGCTGGGTGCGTACCGTCTCTGGCGCGCCTGCCGGTGTGGACGTGGTCATGGCGGCTCCTCCGGATGGACTGGCCAGTGACCCACTGAACGAGAGTTGCCGGAAGGTTCGAGCCAACAGGGCCCGCTGTCAAGGGAGTACACCGCGCGGGCCGCGCACGGCGCCGCGACCCGTGGAGAAGGGCGGGAAGGGGGACGGGTCCTGTGACGAAGCGGGCGGATGGTGTGCCGCCCTCGCGCGGCGGGGACGTCTCCGGCCGCCGGGCGCGGAGCGCGCGTTCCGGCCGAACTCGCGCGGCGGGGAGCGAGCGTTCCGGCCGGGCGCGGAGCGAGCGTTTCGGCCGGGCGCGGAGCGCGAGTTCCGGCCGAACTCGCGCGGCGGGGAGCGAGCGTTCCGGCCCTCCCCGGCGCAGACGTCGGCGGGTGGGCGCCGGAGGGTCGGTGCCGGAGGGGCTGCATCGGGCGGGTCGGCAGCGACCGCCGGGGAGCGCAGCTCGTGCCGGACCGGACGGGGGCGGCGCCCGGCCCCCGGCCCTCACTCCCCCGTGGCGCCGCCCTGCGGGCTCCGGCGGCCGATGCGCTCCCGGATCGGCGCATAGTGCCTGACGATCGCCTCGCGCAGCAGCGCGCTGTCAGCGGCGCCGATGGCGTCGAGGACGGCGACGTGCCCGGAGGCCGTCTGGGCAAGGTCGGTCGCGCCGGGCAGCGAGCCGAGGGCGATGGCGTGGACGTCCCAGAAGGCGCCGGTGAGCTGGACGGCGAGCGCGTTCCCGGTCGCCTGCATCAGCAGCAGGTGGAACTCCCGGTCCTCCGCGGGGAATTCCTCGCCGCGCGCGGCCTTCTCGTGCATCGTCCCGGTCAACTGCCGCATCGCAGCCATTACTTCGGGTGTCGTCCGCTCGACGACGACCTCGGCGAGGCTCGTCTCGATCAGCTCGCGCACGTCGATCAGGTCGGCCATGACGTCCTGGTCGTCCTGTGCGTCGAGCATCCCCCGGAAGGCCAGTGACTCGACCATGGCCGTGAGTCCGAGCCGGCCGACGTAGGTGCCGTGGCCGTGCCGCACCTCCACGATGTCGAGGGCGGAGAGCGTCTTCATCGCCTCGCGGACGCGCGACCTGCTCACGGCGAGCTGCTCGCCCAGCTCGTGCTCGGTAGGCATCGGGTCGCCCGGGGCGAGCCGGTTGAGGAGGATGTACTCCTTGATGCGGTCCACCACGGACGGCTCGGCGGGGCGGGCGCCGCGCGGGTCGTGGCCGCGGAGGACGCGCCGGTCGCGCGGACCGCCCGGCTCGCGCGGACCGCCGGGTTCCCGGGAGACGCGGTGGCGGCCGTGGTCGCCGGGACCGTGCTCCGCAGGCAGCTTCTTCGCCGGCATCCGAGGGCGGACCTCCGAGGTCAGGAGCGGCCCTCGCGGCCGCCCGGAGAGCGTGCGTCCCGACATCGGACATCCTATGGGCCCCCCACGGATCCGGTTCCGGGCAGAGACCGGGGCGGCCCCGGCAGTGACCGGGCTGGAGCACGGACCCGGCAGGGCCACCGACCCGGCAGAGACCCGGCAGAGAGCCGGCAGAGAGCCGGCAGAAACCCGGAAGAGGCACGGACCCGGCACGGACCGGGGCGGTCTTGCCGGGCCCGCAGCGGGTCTCTAACGTCAGGACATCAGACATCTGATGTCCTGCGTCGGACGGGGGCTGCCATGACCGGCAGGAGCGAGGGCGGGGAACAACGGACGGCCTGGTACCGGGAGTTGTCCGGCACGCAGTGGCGGTCCTTCACCGCCGCCTGGCTCGGATATCTGCTCGACGGCTTCGACTTCGTGATCATCACCCTCGTACTGACCGAGGTGACCGACGAGTTCCGCCTGTCGTCCGTGACCGCCGCCGCGCTGGTCTCCGCCGCGTTCGTCTCCCGGTGGTTCGGCGGCCTCGCCCTCGGGGCCCTCGCCGACCGCTTCGGACGCAGGAACGCGATGGTCGTGAGCATCGTGCTGTTCTCCGCCGGTTCGGCGCTGTGCGCGGTCGCCCCCGCCTACTGGGTGCTCTTCGCGGCACGGCTGCTGATCGGCCTCGGGATGGCCGGTGAGTACGGGTCGAGTTCGACGTACGTCATCGAGTCGTGGCCGGAGCACTTGCGCAACAAGGCCTCCGGCTTCCTGATCAGCGGGTTCGCCATCGGGGCGGCGCTGTGCGCCCAGGTCTACCGGTTCGTGGTGCCCGAGTGGGGGTGGCGGGCCCTGTTCGCCGTCGGCCTCCTGCCGATCGTCGTCGCGCTGTGGCTGCGCCGCTCGCTGCCCGAGTCCGGCGACTGGCAGCGAGCACGTGACGCACACAGGGCCGGAGCGCGGGGGACGCCCGACATGTTCCGCACCCTCTACCGGGGCAAGCGTGCACGGAGCAACGCAGCGAACATCGCGCTCACGCTCGTCGCCTTCGTCGCGCTGCTGCTCGTCTTCGCCGGCCTCGTCCGCGGCGCGCTGCCGGTCACGGGACTCGCCGTGGTGATCACCGCGGTCTTCGTCTGCTTCATGGTCCAGTTCTCGGGACGCAGATGGCCCACGGGAGTCACGCTGATGTTCGTCGTGTTCACGGCGTTCCTGTACTCGTGGCCGATCCAGGCCCTGCTGCCGACATACCTCAAGACGGACCTCGGGCTCGCGGCAGGGAACGTCGCCGACCTGCTGTTCTTCTCGGGCTTCGGCGCCGCCGCCGGCTGCGTGCTCGGCGGCTTCCTCGGAGACCGTTTCGGGACGCGCAGGGCGTACTGGACGAGCCTCGTCGTCTCGCAGGTGCTCGTCTTCCCGGTCTTCCTCGCCGGGAGCGGGTCGCTGCTGCTGCTCGGTACGCTTCTCTTCCTCCAGCAGGCCTTCGGGCAGGGCATCTCGGGGCTGCTGCCGAAGTGGATCGGCGGCTACTTCGCGGTGGAACAGCGGGCTGCGGGCCTCGGCTTCGCATACAACGCGGGGGCGCTGGGCGGCGCGGTGGCACCCGTGCTCGGCGCGGGGCTGGCGCGGACGATGCCGCTGGGGACGGCGCTCGCGGTGCTTTCCTTCGGCCTGACGGCGGTGGTGATCGTCCTCGTGGCGGTGAACGCACCGCTCCGCGCGCAGCGCGCACTCGCGCCCGCGCACGTGTGGGAGACGGACGCCCTCGACATCGTCCCGCGCGCTCCGGCGCCGGCCGCGCCTGCCGGCTCCGGCCGGGAAGGCATGACGTCATGACACCCTCCGCGAACTCCCGCACAGCCGGCACAGGTACCGCGGCAGGTACCGCGCCCGGCACCGCGCCGGGCACCGCAGCAGATGCCACGGCAGATCCCGCGGCCCCGCGCGGGCCGCTCACCGGTGGCGTCGTGCCCCCTCTCGTCACGCCGCTGACCGAGGACCGCGCGCTCGACGTCCCCTCGTTCGAGCGGCTGATCGGACGGCTCCTCGAAGCCGGGGTCGACGGGCTGTTCGTGCTCGGCTCGACGGGCGAAGCGGCGTTCTGCACCGACGAGTTGCGTGCCCAGGTCATCAGCGAGGCCGTCCGTGTCACGGCGGGCCGCGTCCCGGTCCTCGCGGGCGTCATCGACACCCAGACGGGCCGGGTCCTGCGTCAGCTCGAAGCCGCTCGGCAAGCCGGTGCCGAGGGAGTGGTGGCGACCGCGCCCTTCTACGCCGCCACCCACGCACCGCAGGTCAGGCGCCACTTCGAGATCCTCGGCGAGCGCGCGGACGTCCCCGTCTACGCGTACGACATCCCGGCGTGCGTGCACACCAAGCTCGACCCGGACATGCTCGTCGAGCTCGGGCTGAGCGGGGCGATCGCCGGGGTGAAGGACTCCTCCGGCGACGACGTCGCCTTCCGGCGGCTGGCGCTGCGCAACCGCGACGAAGGCGGCCCGCTGACCCTCTTCACCGGGCACGAGGCCGTCGTCGACGGCGCGTATCTCGCGGGCGCCGACGGTGTCGTGCCGGGCCTGGCGAACGTCGACCCGGACGGATACGTCCGCATGCACGCGGCCTTCCGCCGGGGCGACTGGACGGCGGTGCGCGGCGAACAGGACCGGCTCGCGGCCCTCATGGAGATCACCCGCGTCGCGACGTCGGTCACGGGGTGGGGCGCGGGCGTCGGCGCCTTCAAGACCGCCCTGATGCTGCAGGGGGTCATCGCGCACAACCAACTGCCCCAACCCTTCGAGGCGTTCGGCGGCGACGACGCGGAGGCCGTCAGGGCGGTCCTCGGCACGGCGGGGCTGCTGCCGCCGTCCCCCGCGCCCCTGCGTCCTCCGCTCCCATGACCGTGCGAACACGGCTCTGTACGACTCGTGTCGTTCTCTATCGGGCTGGCAAAACCCCGCCACCAGGGCACCCTCCGCGTCGTACGCTTCCGGCGCGGCCGGTCCGTGATCACTGGTCCGCCGTGACACCACCGCGCCAGGCACGGAAGGACCCCCGGGTTGTCGCTCTTCACACGTTCGCTTCGGCAGCAGCGGAACAAGGACAAGGACGGTACGGAGAAGGGCGTGAGCCCCGAGCCCGGAACCGACCCGTCCGCGGCCGCGACCACCGACGACACGGATGACACGGACGACACGGACGGGACAGACGGCACGGACGGGACCGACGGGACGGACAGCACGGAAGGGACCGACGGCTCGGCGGACAAGGGCTCCGCGGACGAAGGCGTCAGCGACGACGAGGCCGTCGGCGACGACAACGGCGACAACGGCGAGAGCAGCAGCGGTTGGCGAGGGCGGTACCCCTCCGCAGCCCGTACCGCCTCGGTCACGACCACCGTCCTCGCGACGGCTCTCGTACTCACCGCGCTCCTCCTGCCCAACGCCCTCATCCGGCTCACGCCCAGCGCGTTCCTCCGCATACCCGTCGAGGGCATATTCGGCGCGGTCGTGCTGCTGATCCTGCCGCCCCGCTTCAGGCGCTGGGCGGCCCTCCTCGCCGGGTGCCTGCTCGGCCTGGTGACCATCCTGAAGTTCATCGACATGGGCTTCTACGAGGTACTGGCCCGCCCCTTCGACCTCGTCCTCGACTGGATCCTCCTCGACGACGCGCACCAGTTCCTCAAGGACACCGTCGGCCGGAACGGCGCCGTACTGGCGTTCGTGGGCATCGTGATCCTGGCGCTCTCGATCGTGGTCTTCATGGCGCTGGCGGTGCGCCGGCTGAGCCGCATCATGTCCCGGCACAGCGTGGTGACGGGCCGCGCCGCCCTCGCGCTCGGGACCGCGTGGATCGTCTGCGCCGTCTTCGGCATCGAGACGGGCAACAACGTCGACGTCGCCTCCAGGAACACGGCCCTCCTCGTCCAGAACCGGGTGAAGGCGGTCAGGGCGGGGATCAAGGACGAGAAGGCGTTCGCCAAGGAAGCCCGCGTCGACCGCTTCGACGAAACCCCCGGCAGCAAGCTCGTGCCGGACCTGCGCGGCAAGAACGTCATCGTCGCCTTCGTCGAGAGCTACGGCCGCATCGCGCTCGAGGACCCCGAGATCGCTCCCGGCGTCAACTCCGTGCTCGCCGACCGCACGAAGGCGCTCGAGGACGCCGGCTTCTCCTCCAAGAGCGGCTGGCTCACCTCGCCGATCTCCGGGGCGGGCAGCTGGATGGGCCACTCCACCCTGATGTCGGGCCTGTGGATCGCGAACCAGCAGCGCTACCGCAGCGTCACCTCGAACGACCGCCTGACCATCACCAGGGCTTTCCGCAAGACGGGCGACTACCGGATGGTCGGCATCATGCCGGGCGTGCGGCGGTCCTGGCCCGAGGCGAAGTTCTACGGCATGGACCACGTCTACGACTCGCGTGAACTGGGCTACGAGGGCCCGTACTTCAGCTGGTCGCCGGTGCCCGACCAGTTCAGCCTGAAGGCGTTCGAGCGGCTGGAGCACAGCAAGGCGGACCACAAGCCGATGATGGCGACGATCATCCTCGCCACCAGCCACAACCCGTGGTCGCCGCTGCCGAAGATGCTGCCCTGGGACGAGCTCGGCGACGGCTCGGTCTACAAGCCCATCCACGACGCGGGCGCCCGGCCCACCGAGGTGTGGAAGGACCCGCACCGGGTGCGCGAGCAGTACGGGAAGGCCATCGAGTACTCGCTGCAGAGCCTCACCGAGTACATGGAGAAGTACGCCGACGAGGACACGGTGCTCGTCTTCCTGGGCGACCACCAGCCCGTGCCGACCGTGACGGGCGGCAGCAAGAACAAGGACGTGCCGATCTCCATCGTCGCCAAGGACGAGAAGGTGATGGACAACGTCTCCGGCTGGGGCTGGGACGAGGGCCTCAGGCCGGGCGACGAGGCGCCCGTCTGGCGGATGGACAAGTTCCGTGACCGATTCCTGACGGCGTACGGGTCGGAGCCGGAGGCCGGGTCCGAGGGGGGATCCAAGCCGGGGTCCGAGCGGGGGTCCGAGTAGGGGTCCGGGCCGGGGTCCGAGTAGGGCTCGATGTCGGGGTCCGAAGCGGGGGTCCGAGTCCGGCTCGAAGTCCGGGTCCGGGCAGATGCGCTGAGGACCGGGCCCGCACGGCCCGTTGACCCGCCCCGAACCCTTCGTCCACAGTGGCGGGCACTCCGGCCGGGCGGCCCGTCGACCTGCCGTCCGGGCGGGCGGCTTCGTGCGCGAGGAGGACGTGGACGTGACCCCGACGGCCCGCCGCCACCGCCCGATCCCGGAGGCCGCCGGACGTCCGGCCCCGCGGCACCCTCACACCCGCGCGTCCCGCCACGGACCCGACAGCCCTTTCGACGCCGCGGCCCCCTCCGGCGCCGCCGGTCCCGTGCACGAGACGGCCGCAGGATGAGCGGCTACGCGGAGCGGCCGTGGCTCGGCCTGTACAACGAGGGCACGCCGGCCGGCATCGTCCCCGAACACGGCACGCTGCTGGAGATGTTCCGCGCGTCCGTCGAACGCTCCCCCGGCACCGAGGCGATCCGCTACTTCGACGGCGTGCTCACGCTGGCCGACGTGGACGCGGCCTCCGACGCGCTCGCCGCCGCTCTCCAGGACCGCGGCTTCGCGCGGGGCGACCGGCTCGCGGTGTACGTGCAGAACAACCCGGCGTTCGTCGTCGGGCTCATCGCGGCGTGGAAGGCGGGTGGCAGCGCCGTCGCCGTCAACCCGATGAACAAGGCGCGCGAAGTGACGTACCTGCTGGCGGACTCCGGTGCGACGGCGCTGCTCTGCCTGGACGAGCTCCACGAGGCCGTGGCCGCCGAGGTGGTCGCCTCCGGGGAGACGCGCGTCGGCACCGTCGTCACATGCTCGGCACGGGACTGGCAGACCCGCGACGATCCGCGGCTCTTCACGCCCCCGGACTCACGCGGCGCAGCGCAGGCGCAACCGGGCACGGCCCGGGACGCGGGAACGGCCCGGGACGCGGGCACGGCCCGCGACGCGGGCACGCTCGATCTGCTCACCCTCGTCGAGGAGTACGCGGGACGCGCGCCGCGGCCGCACACGCCCGAGCCGGACGACATCGCCGTGCTCACCTACACCTCCGGGACGACGGGCGTGCCCAAGGGCGCCATGAACACCCACGCCGGGATGCTCTTCAACACCTGCACCTACCGGGAGTGGATGGGCCTGACCCCGGCCGACAGCGTGCTCGGCCTCGCCCCGCTCTTCCACATCACCGGCCTGATCGGTCATCTCACGCTCTCGCTGCTGCTGCCCTGTCCGCTGGTGCTGGCCCACCGCTTCCATCCGGAGGTGATGCTCGACGCGCTGCGCGAGCACCGGCCGGCGTTCACCGTCGGCGCGATCACCGCGTTCGTCAGCCTCTCCGCGGCGCCAGGCGCGCGGCGCGAGGACTTCTCGTCGCTGCGCGTCGTGTACTCGGGAGGCGCGCCCGTCGCGCCCGCCGTCACCGCACGGCTGCGGGAGAGCACCGGCATGTGCGTCCACAACTGCTACGGGCTGACCGAGACCAACTCCCCCTCCCACGCGGTCCCGTTGCACGCGAAGGCGCCCGTCGACCCGGCGTCCGGTGCGCTGTCGGTGGGGGTGCCCGTCTTTGACACCGTCGTGCGCATACTCGACGACGACGGTGAGGAGGTGCCGGTCGGGGAGACGGGCGAGATCGCCACGTCGGGCCCGCAGGTCGTGCCCGGCTACTGGGGCAGACCGGAGGCGACCGCCGAGTCCCTGCCCGGCGGCGAACTCCGCACCGGCGACGTGGGGTTCATGGACGGGCAGGGCTGGTTCTACCTCGTCGACCGCAAGAAGGACATGATCAACGCTGCCGGCTACAAGGTGTGGCCGCGCGAGGTGGAGGACGTCCTCTACGGGCACCCCGCGGTGCGCGAGGCGGCGGTCGTCGGCGTCCCGGACGCCTACCGGGGCGAGACGGTGAAGGCGTTCGTGTCCCTCAACTCCTCCGCAGCACAGGGCCCGGAGACGGACGGGGAAGGGCGACCCGTCACGGAGGCCGCCCTGATCGCCTACTGCAGGGAGCGGATGGCGGCGTACAAGTACCCCCGGTCGGTCGTCTTCCTGGACGACCTGCCGAAGACGTCGACCGGCAAGATCCTCCGGCGCCGGCTGCGCGCCGGCGCCGGGGACCGCTGATCCCGGGGACCGCTGAACCCGGGGACCGCTGAACCCGGGCGGGGGTCCGGCTCCCGTCCGCTCAGTGGGAGCCGTTGTGCATGCCACGGGTGTAGATGCGGCGGGCGTGCTCCACGAGGGCGATCAGCACCTCCTTCGCCGATTCCCGCTGCCGTGCGTCACACAGCACGACAGGGGTCTCCGGGTCCAGGTCGAGGGCGACCCGTACGTCCTCGGAGGCGTAAGTGTGGGCTCCCGCGAAGCAGTTGACGGCGACCACGAAGGGAACGCCACGGCGTTCGAAGTAGTCGACGGCCGGGAAGCTGTCCTGAAGGCGCCGCGTGTCGGCGAGGACGGCCGCTCCGAGCGCCCCGTTGGCCAGCTCGTCCCACAGGAACCAGAACCGGTCCTGACCGGGCGTGCCGAACAGATACAGCGACAGTGTGTCCTCGAACGTGATGCGCCCGAAGTCCATGGCGACCGTTGTCGTCGTCTTCTTCTCGACGCCGCCGAGGTCGTCGACGGGCCGTCCGGCCTCGGTGAGGCGTTCCTCGGTGCGCAGCGGACGGATCTCGCTCACCGCCCCGACGAAGGTCGTCTTGCCCGCGCCGAAGCCGCCGGCCACGAGGATCTTCAGCGACACGTGGGAGCCGCCGACCCGGCCGGGCCGCCGCTCGTCAGAGTGCACGGAGTCCATCGATCACTTCCCTGAGAACGTTTTCGTCCGGCAGCCGGGCAGGTGCCGGCGGCCGTCCGACGGTGATGTGACCGGCGTCCAGGAGGTCGCCGAGGAGTACGCGCACCACACCGACCGGCAGGTCGGAGTCTGCGGCGATGTCGGCCACGGAGCGCGAGGCGACGCGGCACAGCGACAGGATCGCGGCGTGCTCGGGCCCCGGAGGCGGCGGCGCCTCCTCCGGGGCCTCCGCGGCGTGGATGAGCGCGATCAGGTCGAACGACTCGCTGGTGGGCCGGGCCCGGCCCGCCGTCATCGCGAACAGGCGGACCAGCGGCCCGGCTTCGTCGTCGAACCACTCCGGGTGCTCGGGAGGTGCCTCCGGCTGCGGTCCGCTCGGCGCGGCGCCGCGCGAACCGTCGTCGAACCAGCTCCTGTTGGACTCGGTCATGACGTTCCGGTCACTCCTGCGCCGCCGAGGCGGGCAGCGATCCGCCGGAACGGACCGGCACCCCGAGGTGTTCGGCCACGCGCCTCACCAGCCGTGCCATCTCGTAGGCGACCAGGCCCACATCGGCGTCGGCTTCCGTGAACAGGGAGAGGCACGAGCCTTCGCCCGCCGCGGCGACGAAGAGGAACCCGCCTTCCAGCTCGACCATCGTCTGCACGACGTGACCTGCCTGGAAGTGCCGGCCCACGCCCTTCGCCAGGCTGTGGAAGCCGGACGCGATGGCGGCGAAGCGCTCGCCGTCGTCCCGTGAGAGACCGGCGGACGCCCCGATGGCCAGTCCGTCCCCGGAGAGCACGACCGCGGATCTGACCTGCGGCACCTGGGAGACCAACTCGTCCAGCAGCCAGTTGAGTTCGCCGGTTGTTTCCATCGTCCCGGACATCAGGCGTCGTCTCCTTGTGAGGGTGTCTCGGCTGTCTCCCCCGTGTCGCGTCCGGCGGCGCTGCCGCCGGAGTCGCGCCGCGGAACGGACGGCGGCCGCTCCTCCGCGGACTCGTCCCCGGCCGTGTGTCCGGCCCCGGGTCTCCCTCCGTCTCCGTCCGCTTCTCCGGGCGCGGGTCCGCGCGCGTGTTCGTCGGCGCCGCCCCCGCTGAGCCACCCGCTGCGGAGGGCGGCCATGGTGGCGCGGGCCCGGTCCGGCGTCCGCTGTGCGGCGGGGGCCGACGGCGTCGCGGGCCCGCTGCCGTACGGAGCGGTGCCCGTCGGGGAGTCGGGTTCGTCGCGCAACTGCGGCGCGAGGCTCGCCTGTCGCACCCGGCGCGGCAGCGGCGCGGGCTCACCGGGCCCGGCCGGTGCCTGCGACGGGTGATCGGCCGGCGCCTGCGGCCCGGACCCGGACGGCGCCTGCGGCGGGGACCCGGACGGAACGTGCGGCGCGGGCGCGGTCCCGGCAGGCCCCTGCGGCGCGGGCGCGGTCCCGGACTGCTCCTGCGGCGGGGAGGACCGCTCCGGTTCGGCGATGGGCAGCGGCCCCGGAGGCGCCTGCATGCCCGGCTCCGGGACACCGTGCGCGGCGACGGCACCGCCGGCACCGTGGCCCGCGCCGGCCGGGCGGGTGATGTGCCCCGCGCCCACCCGCTCGCGGGTCCTGTGCGCCGCGGTCCGCCGGGCCTGCAGTACGGGCGACTCCCCCGGCTGCGGCTGGTGTTCGGGCGGTCTTCCGTCCGCCGCGCCGGGCTGACCCGCCGGCGCGTCCCGCTCCAGCAGCTCCTCGGGGACGAGCACCACGGCCGTGACGCCGCCGTACGCGGAGCGCTGCAACGAGACCTGGATGTCGCGGCGGTGGGCGAGCCGGTTGACGACGAACAGACCGAGGCGGTCCGTGTCGAGCAGGTCCACCTGCGAGGCGTCCGCGATCTTGCGGTTCGCGTCCTCCAGGGACTCGCGGCTCATTCCGAGACCGCGGTCCTCGATCTCCAGCGCGAGGCCCGTGCCCACGCGTTCGCCGCGCACCCGCACCTTGGTGTGGGGCGGGGAGAACACCACGGCGTTCTCGACGAGTTCGGCCACGAGGTGCGTGAGGTCGGCGACGGCCGCCCCGGAGACGCGGACCGACTCGGCGACCCGGACCTCGACGCGGGTGAAGTCCTCGACCTCCGCCACCGCCGCCCGCACCACGTCGAGCATCGGCACCGGCCTGCGCCAGCCGCGCACCGGCGCGGCGCCGGAGAGGATGATCAGGCTCTCGGCGTGACGGCGCATCCGCGTGGTGAGGTGGTCGAGCCGGAAGAGGTCCTCCAGCTCGGCGGGATCGTCGACGCGGCGCTCCATGCTGTCGAGCAGGCTGAGCTGCCGGTGCAGCAGCACCTGGCTGCGGCGGGCCAGCTTCACGTACACCCCGGAGATGCCGCTGAGCACTTCGGCGCGCTCCGCGGCGGCCTTGATGGCGGCGCGGTGCACCGCGTTCAGCGCGGAGCCGACCTGGCCGATCTCGTCGTCGCCGCGCCGCTGGACCGGGGCTTCGGCATCGATGTCGACCTCCTCGCCGGAGTGCAGCCGGCGCAGCGACTGGGGAAGCTTGTGTCCCGCCATCTCCAGGGCCGAGTTGCGCATGCCGACGAGTTCGACGACGAGCCCGCGGCCGATCTGCATCGAGATCAGCAGCGAGAGCAGCACGCCCGCCAGGCCGAGGACCACCGCCACGCCGGAGCTGCCGATGACGTCGAAGGAGAACGGCTCGGCCTTGCCTGCTGCGGTGGTGCTCGCCTTGCGCTCCGCTGCCCGCAGGTCCCGCAGGACGGACCCGGCGGCCTCGTCCCAAGAGACGGCGGAGACGCCGGATGCGACCTTGCCCGGCCCGGCGTCCTCCAACGCCTTTTCCATGGAGGCGAGTTGTCTGTACTGGTCGCTGCCGGCGGCCGCGCGGTAGGCGGGTCGGTCGGCCGGCCGCAGGTCGTCGACGGCGGGCTTCAGCAGCGTCCGGTGGGCGGAGACGGAA
Source organism: Streptomyces sp. WMMB 322 (assembly GCF_900090145.1). Lineage (GTDB taxonomy): Bacteria > Actinomycetota > Actinomycetes > Streptomycetales > Streptomycetaceae > Streptomyces. Next base: position 513,181 of record NZ_FMHI01000002.1, on the reverse strand, counting down.
CCGGTGAAGAGACGGAACCCCTCCCGGGTCATCTGCTTCCCGGCGAGCGCGGCACCGACCACGGCGTCCTCGCGGGCGATCATCTCCCTGGCCCGGGAGAGCTCCTGGACGACGCGTGCCTCGGAGGCGACGGCCTCGTCCTGGTCGTGTCCCGGTCCTGAGGGGGCCACGCCGGTCAGCGCACCGCCCACGGCGAATCCGAGTTCGATCGTCTCCGTGTACGCGGTGTAGGCGTCCTCCCAGCCGGTCTTCTCCGCGGTCACGCCCTTGCGCAGGGCCGGCAGCCGCTTCGAGGCGTCCGTCAACCGGTCGGTCCTGGCGGGCAGTTCGGACTGGAGCGCGGCGGTGTCGGTGCTGCTGGCGTCGATGCCGCGCCGGAGGCTCGCGGCGGCCGAGTCCGTGGACTTGGCGCGGGTGTTGAGCACGCCGAGCCGCGCGGCGTCCGGATTCGCCAGATAGCGCGCCGCCGCGCTCCGCTCGTTCTGGAGCGCGGTGATGTAGTCGCTCGTGGGGGCGAGGAGGTTGGCGCTGACCTCCTTGAACCGGGAGATGTCGGAGACGCTCTGGGCGGTTGTGACCGTCGCGAAGCCCCACAGCGCCATCAGCGAGACGACGGGCACCATCAGCAGCGAAACGATCTTCGCCCGGACGGACTTGGGACGCAGCCGCGCCGGCACCGGTGACCACGGGCGCCCGGAACGCGGAGCCTGCGGCTCACGGAACGCGTGTTTGGGCCCGCTCTGCGGAGCGGGTGGCAGGGACGGCGGGCTCTCGTCGTCGTGTCGGCCCTCGACCTGGACCGGCGCGCGGCTTGGACGCATGACTTCCTCGATGGGGGAGTGACGGATGGGCGCCTGGTCAGGGCGTTGATGTCTCGGTGCGGCGGGAGCGGACTCCGGCGGCGCGGTGCGGGCCGGGGGCGTCAGGGCGCCGGGATCTCGACTCCGTGCCGCTCGACCTCGTGGAGGCGCCGTTCGGCCGACTCGGATTCCCGGCGCTGCTGCGCGGTGGGCGACAGTGCGACGAATGCGGAGGTGAGGAAGAGGAAGGAGCCGAGGACCACCGTGAGCGGGAAGATGAACTCCGTTGCGGTGGCGCCCGGGAGGACCGTCCGGCCCGGCGAGAGCTGGATGCTCACGGCGGCCATGCCGGTGTAGTGCATGCTGCTGACGGCCAGTCCCATGACGAGGGAGGCGACGGTGGCGCCGGCCGCGCCGTGCACCGTGAGCGCCGCCCACAGGCCGGCGGTCGCGGCGGCCACGGCGATCACCACCGACAGGCCCACCAGCACCGGGTCGTAGCCGACGTCCCCGTGGAGCCGCAGCGCGGCCATGCCGATGTAGTGCATGGCGGCGACCCCGATCCCGGTGCCGAGCCCGCCCAGCAGCAGGGAGCGGATGCGTGAACGGCCCTGCCCGACCGTGAAGACGCCGGCGCCCACGACGAGGACGGCGACGAGGAGGCTGAGCACGGTGAGCGGTACGTCGTAGCGGATCGCCGAGCCCGAGACGCCGAAGCCGAGCATGGCGACGAAGTGCATGGTCCAGATGCCCGAGCCGATCGCCAGGGCGGCGGTAAGCAGCCAGTTGCGGCGTGACTTGGCGGACGAAGCGGCGAGCGCGCGGACGGTGCAACGCAGTCCGAGCCCCGAGCCGACGCACGCCATCACATAAGAGATCACGGGCGTCAGCCACCCGTAAGTGAAGTGATGCATCTGGCCCACAGGAGTCCCCTTTGTGACGGCTGATCCGGGGCGTCGGACGCTAACACAGGAAATTCACACCTGGCAGAAGTCATTCCGCATTCTGCAGGGCACAGGCACGCGTACTCCCCGGTATACCTCTGGTAACGATCCGCACGTCAGAGCCGGTACCGAAGCCGGACGAATGGCATCCGAATCTCAACTCCCGTATTCCGGCGGCGTGTTGGAATTGTGTGGCTCGTGAGGCAGCACACCGGCGCCACGAACGGAAAGGAATGACGGAGGGTCAGGAAATCGTTGGAATCCCGGTGGCCGACAACGGGATTCACAGCCGGGAAATACATTTACGGAAGCCTTGAAACACCCGAGTCCTTCACCAACGGGCATAACGTGACAATGAATTCATTCAGGGAAACCGGGTCAAGGCAGTCCGAACCCGGCGCGTCGTTCGCGCGCAGAACGGCACGGCACACAACGACCCGGCGGCCCTTGGCGCTTCGGCCCGAACGGACCTCGGCCTGCTGTAACCCCGCCCGAGCGGACCGCGTACTCAGCCGGACGGCGCGAGCGCCACCCACACCTGGCCGCGCGCGAAAGCCAGCCGCTTCCCGTCCGCATCGGTGAACGTCGTGCCGCCCGTCGCCGACGGACGCTCCCAGCGGGCCTCGTACTCCTTGCCGTCCCGCAGCACCAGCGCCCGCCCCTCGCCCACCGACTCGGTGAACGGGGTGATGTTGCCGCCCCTGTCACCGAGCTCGGAGTCGCGGATCTTCACGTACTGCACCACAACTGTGGCCGCCTCCAGCCGTCCGGCGTCGGTCGTACGGGCCGGGGAGCCGTCCATGGAGACCAGCCAACGTCCCCTGTCCGCCGACCAGTCGAAGGAGAAGCGCGCGGACGGGAAGCGGACACTGCGCCCCGGCGTCTTCCGGCCCCCGTCCGGCGCGGCACCGAATCGGAACCCGATGTCGCGGGGCGCCCCCACGTCGGCGGCCGCGTCCGAGGCGAGAGCACGGCCGGGACGCAGATAGAGATTGTGCGGTGCGGGCCGGTCGCCTTTGCGTACGTACGCCTCGCGCACACGCCCCGGGAAGAGCGCGGCCAACGGCGCCGATTCGATCCTGGAACGCAGCTTGGACTGGACGCCGGAGTAGGCGAGACCGGGGTGGTCGAACTGGCGCAGCAGCTCCAGGTCGGACTCGCGGGCGCTGCGCACGGGCCCGACGAGCGACGGGAGCCGGGAGGCGAAGACAGCCATTATCCGGGTGAGGCCGGCCTCGACCTGCTCGATGTAGACGATGTCGGCCTTGCCCAGACCGGTGTGCGGCCTGGCTGCCTCAACGTTGTCGATCTTGACCGCCAGCACCTTGTCGCCGGCGCCCTTCCGGCCGGTGAACGGCGAACGCTCCCCGTCGTCGCCACCCCCGCCTCCGCCGCCGTCACCGGAGTCGCAGGCCGCTCCCAGCAGCGACAGCCCCGCCGTCAGCAGCACCGCCCGCCGCGTCCCCGTCCATTCCATGGCGACCGCCTCCTCCGCGTCTGAGGGGAGCGTTCCCCGTGGGCGGGCACCGACGGCACGAGGCGGCCGAGAAATGTCCGTATGGCCGCCGGAGCGGCTCGGGAACGAAGCTGCCGTCGCGGGCCGGGGGCGGACGGCGGCGGCGAAGGACGGCGGCGGACCGGTGGCGGCGGACCGGCGGCGGCAGCCCTCCGCGGACCGCCGCCGTCGCGTCGTCCGGCCGTCGCGCTCATGGGTCAATTGCCGTACCGCGCGCCCCCGTTGACCTGCACGATCTGGCCGGTGACATGCTGCGCGCCCGGCGACGCCAGCCAGTGAACGGTCTCCGCCACGTCGGCGGGCGTGCCGACGCGGCCGGTGACCGTCTGCCCGATCAGCATCCGGCGGCGTTCCTCCGTCATGCGGCCGCCGAAGAAATCCGTCTGCTCGATGTAGCCGGGAGCCACGGCGTTGACCGTCGCTCCGTGCGGACCGAGCCGGCCCGCCATGTCGTACGCGAACGGATGCAGCGCCGCCTTCGCCGCCGCGTACGAACCCGTACCGGAACCGCGGTACGCCGCGATGGAGCTGACCAGCACGACACGGCGGCCGGGCTCCTGAAGGAGGTCGCCGAGCGCCTCGGTGAGGAGAACCGCCGTGAGCACGTTGGCGTCGAAGTTCGACCTCCACTGCCGTGCGACACCGGCGAGGCCGCCGGGCACCTTCCCTTCGTCGGAGGACAGTTCGGCGTTGCCGCCCGCGTTGTTGACCAGCACATCGACGCGCCCGTAGCGCCTGCCGGTCTCGTCGCGCACGCGCTGCGCCTCCTCCGGCACGGTGAGGTCGGCGGCGAGGGTCCTAATCTCCCCGCACACGTCGCCGTCCGCCGCCAGCGCCTCCGCGGCCTCCCGCAACACCGCCTCCCGGCGCCCCACGAGCAGCACGCGGTCACCGTCGGCCGCGAACCTGCGGGCGACGGCGCGCCCGATCCCCGTACCCCCGCCGCTGACGACCACGACCCTTGCCATCCCGGACCCTCTCTCATCCCGTCCTCACCGGGCGGGAGTCACCCCGCGACGCCCGGCCTGCCGCAGCAGGTTACGCGGGACCGGCTGGGTACCCGCGACGCAGGACGCCGCGGGGGCGTGGGGGTGCCGGGATGCGGGTCGCGGGGATGCGGGGGCGCGTCACCTGTGCTCGGGGTTGTCGTGGTCGTGGCGGCAGCCCGCGTCCCAGGACGTGCGCTGGTTGCCGTACGCGGGCACGCCCCCGGCGTCCTTCAGCATCCGCGCCAAGTGCATCAGGTTCCACGTCATGAAGGAGACGTTGCGATTGGTGAAGCTGTTCTCCGGGCCGCCGGAACCCGGGTCGAGGTACGAGGGCCCCGGCCCGGCCTCGCCGATCCAGCCGGCGTCGGCCTGCGGAGGAATGGTGTAGCCGAGGTGCTGGAGGCTGTAGAGCACGTTCATCGCGCAGTGCTTGACGCCGTCCTCGTTCCCCGTGATGAGGCAGCCGCCGACCCGCCCGTAGTACGAGTACTGTCCACGGTCGTTGAGGAGGCTGGAGCAGGCATAGAGGCGCTCGATGACGCGCTTGGTCACGGAGCTGTTGTCGCCGAGCCAGATCGGGCCGGCCAGCACGAGGATGTCGGAGTCCAGGACCTGCTGGTACAGCTCGGGCCAGGCGTCGCTCTCCCAGCCGTGCTCCGTCATGTCGGGCCAGACGCCGGTGGCGATGTCGCGGTCGACGGCTCTGACCACGTCGACCCGCACGCCCTGCCCGGTCATGATCGCGGCGCAGCGGTCGATGAGTCCCCGGGTGTTGCTCGTCTCCGGTGACCGCTTGAGCGTGCAGTTGAAGATCAGCGCGCGCAGGTCGTCGTAGCGCGCGGGCGGCGGTCCCGGCTCTTGCCGGTCCTGCTGTGACTCACCGGGAGTGGGGGACGCGTTCACATGCGCTCCTTCACGAGGCCGACGACGGCCGGCAACGGGTCGACGGGCGGCGGCAGGGGTCGGATGCGTACATCGTGCGGAGGCGGACGGGCGGTGTGCTCGCACCGCTGCCGAACGGCGTCCTCGGCGTCATGGGAACCACCCCGTCGGCCCAGCCGCCCGACCTCCGGGCCCACCCGGGAGAGCGCGCCACGGCTCGGGCTGTCCTCCCGTGCGGGCCCGGAGGCAAGTGCCGTTCGGGCGCCGGGAGTTGAATGCCTCCGGGTGCCCAGGGATGACTCCGGATCACTCCGGATGACTCCCGTCCGACGGGCCGGGGCAGCCCTCCGGCTGGTGACGCGGGGGTGCGGCGGCCCCGCCGGCGGCGCGGGTCACGGCGTTGCGGGCCAGGCACAGCGGGGCAGGGCATCGGCGGGAGACGACGTTGCGGGGCAGGGCATCGGCGGGGCACGGCGTTGCCCCCGTCAGGCCGTGACCCGCAACGCCGTGACCCGCTCGTCGGTGTCCCGTCGGCGCGTCCTCGACCCGTCCCGTCAGCGCTTGACCCGGACTGCCGCGGTGTCCGTGGCGGGCTTGTGGGCGTCGGTCCCGGAGAAGGACGCGCGGTAGCCGTCGCGGACCAGGTCGCGGAGGAGACGGCCGACCTGCGCCCGGCTGCCGCGGATCGTGGCCTCGCACCGGGCGAGGCCCTTCTTGCCGGTGACCGCCCGGCACAGCTGCTTGCTCCGCGAGGCGTTGCTGAACTCGACCGTCCGGCCGGCGAGCGGCCTGCCGTGCGCACCGGTCAGTTTCGCGGAAAGGCCCCTCACCTTCAGCAGCGGAGGACCGGTCCCGCGTTCGGCGGTCGCCGGGCGTGCCTCGAGCCGGGTGCCCGCGGGCTCCTTCCGGACCGCGAGGCCGACGGGAGTGGTCAGCCCCACCAGGGGCACAGTGGTCTGCCCGCCGCCGCCCGAAGGCACCCGGACGACCCGGTCGTTCCCGAAGTCCGCGACGTACAGCGCGCGTTCACGGTCGAGCGCCAGTCCCTGCGGGCTCGCCAGGCCGCTGGTGGGCACCGTCGTCTGCCCGGACCCGGCCGTCCGCACCTTCACCACCCGGTTGTTGCCGGAGTCCGAGATGTAGAGCCGGTCGCCGCGCGGGCCGAGCGCCAGGCCGGTCGGCTGGGAGAGACCGCTCGTGGGGACGGTGGTCTGCGCGCCTCCGCCCGTCGGCACCTTCACCACACGGTCGTTGACGAAGTCGGAGATGTAGAGCTCGTTCCGCTTCTCGTCGAGCGCCAGGCCGTCCGGGTGGAGAAGGCCCTCAGTGGGGACGGTCGTCTGCCCGCCTCCCGCGGCCACCTTCACCACACGGTCGTTGAAGCTGTCGGCGATGTAGAGGTCTCCGGCCTTGCTGAGCGCCAGCCCGAGGGGACGCAGCAGGCCCTCGGTGGGGACGGTCGTCTGTTCGCCTGCCGCAGTGACCTTCACGATCCGGCTGTTGACGGTGTCGGAGATGTACAGGGCGCCGCCACGGTCGAACGCCAGATAGGTCGGACGGGACAGTCCCGTGGTGGGAACCGCGCTCTGCGGGCCTTCCGGGAGGAGGAACTTCTGGACGTCGTTCGAGGCGAAGTCGCTGACGTACAGGGCCTCGCCGCCCCCGCCCGGCGGCTTGCCGCCGCCCGGCGCAGGTGCGGCCGGGGCGGCGCCCAGCCCGGCCGTGCACAGGACGGCGACCGCCGTCATGGCCGTCGCGCGGCGGCGCCACGAACGGCCGTGCGGGAGAAGGCGTTTCCACCACGGCTGTCGTCGCGCGCGTGGTGCACGTGACGGTTCCCGGGAGTCCGGGTCGCCGGAGTGGTCGCGGAGTGGAGAGGGGCTCATCGACACCCACCTGTTCTGGGCCGCGGGGCTGTGCCGTTGGACCCGGGGGACGGCGGGCGCCCCCGTGGGTCTCGCAGAAGGAGCGAAGGGAGCGCCGTTGACATGACGGGCCGTCATCACGACCGAGCACCCCGAGCGGGGCCGGCAGCGCACCGCGGAGCGGTCCGTCAGCGGCGACACTAGGAAGCCGCTCACGCGGCGCGGACTCACCACGCCAGCCGGTGCCGTCGTCCACCCGAAGGCGGGCGGGCTGGACAAGGCGCGTGCAGATGGTGTGTAGTCCGTATACAGCCTGTATGCAAGAAGCGTGTGCAGGACGACGGACGCGGGGCCGCAGCCGGGCCGGCCGGCGCGCCCCCTGGGCAGGCCGGGCGCGGACGACGCCGGCGGGGAGGCTCGCTTTGACATCAGGACGCGAGAAGGCGTACCGGTTTCTCAAGGAGACCGTGCTGACCGATCCCGCGATGCAGGGGGAGTTCCTCTCCGAGCAGATGATCGCCGACCGCGTCGGCATCTCCCGCACCCCCATCCGCGAGGCGCTGCTGCTGCTCGCCGCCGAGGAACTGGTCAGCCTCGTCCCGAAAAGGGGTGCCTACATCGCGCCGCTCTCCGGCCGTGAGATCAGCGAACTGATGGAGATGCGCGCCCTGCTGGAGCGGTACGCCGCCCGCCGTACGGTCGAGACGGGCACGGCGCCCGTCGCCGAGATGGACAGGATCCTCGAGGAACAGACCGCGCTGCGCGGCAGCGAGAAGGCCAAGGAGTTCATCGAGGCCGACCACCGCTTCCACGCGACGCTCATCGCCGCCGCCGGCAACAAGCTGATGGCCAAGCAGTACGAGGCACTGCGCAGCCGCCAGGTCAGGGCCGGTGTCAGCGCCCTCTACCGCTCTCCGGGGCGGCAGAACGAGGTCTGCGCCGAACACCGCCACATCGTCACGGCGCTGGCGGCCGAACGCGCGGACGTCGCGTGCGCGGCGATCGACGACCACATCGCGGCCACGCGGCGCATCCTCACCGAGGGCTGACCGGTCGCTCACAGGGGTGCCGGCCGCGGCCCGCCACGAGGGGCCCGGCCCCGCTGGGCGCCCCCACGGGAGCGGCCGTCGGGCCGCGGTCCGCTGTCCCGCCCGGCCGAAGCGCGGGCCGTGCCCACGGCCCGGCGCCTGCGGTCGACGGGTCCGGACCCTGCGGTCCTCGGGTTCGAAGCCTTCGGTCGTACGGGCCAGAGCCTGCAGTCGCCGGGGTCGGATCCTGCGGTCGTACGGCCCAGAGCATGAGGTCGTCGGTTCTGGCCCCGCGGTCGTCCGGCTCAGAGCCTGCGGTTGTCCAGGACCGCCACCGCCCGGCGCACCTTGGCCACTTCGTCCGCGTCCACGTCGGCCACGATCAGCTCGGTCGCCTCCCCGGCCTCTTCGCGCACCTGGCCGTCAGGTCCCACGAGGAGGCTGTGCCCGACACCGGTCGGCGCCTTCGTCGGCTGCCGGATGTCCCCGTCGGGGCCGGGCGGCGCCTGGCCGACTGCGGCCACCCACAGCGTCGCGTCCAGTGCCCGCGCCCTGGTGAGCAGCCGCCAGTGGTCGAGCTTCAAGGGGCCGGCGCCCCACGACGCGGGCAGCACGGAGAGCACGGCGCCCTCGTCGGCGTGCGCGCGGAAGAGCTCCGGGAACCGTACGTCGTAGCAGGTCGCCAGGCCGACGCGCACACCCGCGACGTCGATGGTGACGACCTTCTCGCCGGGGGCGACCGTGTCCGACTCGGAGAAGCCGAACGCGTCGTACAGATGAATCTTGTCGTAGGCGGCGTCCACGTCCGGGCCGGTGGCGATCAGGGTGTTGGTGACACGGCCGTCGGACGACGGCGTGAACATCCCCGCCACCACGGTGAGTCCGTGCAGGCGGGCGATCCCGCGCACGCCCTCCGCCCACGGCCCGTCCAGCGGCTGCGCCACCGGTCCGAGCGGGATACCGAAGCGGGCCATCGCCGCTTCCGGGAAGACGGCCAGCTGTGCGCCCTCCCGGGCCGCCTGCGCGGCCATGACGTCGATGGTGCGCAGATTCTCCTCGGGGTCGGTGGCCGCGGTGAACTGGCACAGCGCTGTGCGGAGCGTCGTCACTGGCTGTCTCCTTTCCGCAAGGTCGAGCGATTCGGGTCGAAGGGGCCGGCTTGCAGCGGCCGGACTTCGAACGGTCGGGCTTCGGGCGGGCGGGCTCCGGGCGGGCGGGCTCCGGGCGCCGGCCGGGCCGGGCCGCGGTCACCGCGGCCCGGCCCGGCCGCGGTCACCGCGACTTCACGGCATAGGACGAGGAGGGAGTCCGCTCCGGACCACCCGCCCCGCTGCCGTCGCCGTTGCCGCCGACCAGCCTTGTGTACTCCTCGTCCTCCGCGTGGTCGGCGTCCCGGCCGAGCAGCACACCCGTCACCGTAAGCACGGCGGTCAGCACGATGTACCCCGCGAGCGGCAGCCAGGTGCCGAACTTGCCGAGCAGCGCGGTGAACACGAGCGGAGCGACAGCACCGCCGATGACCCCCGCCAGCGTGTACGCGAGCGAGGAACCGGTGTAGCGCAGCCGCGGGCTGAACTGCTCGGCGACGAAGGCCGCCTGCGGCCCGTAGAGCATCGAGTGGATGACGAGCGCGCCGATGACTCCCAGCACGATCAGCAGCCACGAACGCGTCTCCGCCAGCGGGAAGAAGACGAACGGCCAGACGCCCGCGGCGACGGCCGCCCCCAGATACAGGCGACGGCGGTTCCAGTGGTCGGAGAGCGCTCCCGCGAGCGGGATGAGGAAGATCTGCAGCCCGGAGCCGATGAGCACCGCGGTGAGAGCCTGGCCCCTGGGCATGCCGAGCTCCTCCGTCACGTAGGTCAGCACGAAGACGGTGAACATCGCGTAGAGGACGTCGGGCGCGACCCGGGAGAGGATCGCGGCGACCAGCGGCCTGCGCTGCTGGGCGAACACCTCCCGGACCGGGGCCTCGGGACGTTCGCCGCCCGCTTCGACCGCCTTGAAGACCGGCGTCTCCTCCAGGTGCGTGCGGACCCACAGCCCGAAGACGACCAGCACGCCGGAGAGCAGGAACGCGATGCGCCAGCCGAAGGAGAGGAACTGCTCCTCGGTCAGGATCGCCCCGAGCGCAGCGAGGGCGCCGTTGGCCATGAGGTTGCCGACGGGCGGCCCGACCTGGGCCGCGGAGGCCCAGAATCCGCGTCGCCGTGTATCGCCGAACTCACTGGAGAGCAGCACGGCGCCGCCCCATTCGCCGCCGACGCCCACACCTTGGGCGAAGCGCAGCAGGACCAGCAGCGCGGGAGCGACCGGCCCGGCCACGGCGTGTGTCGGGAGGCAGCCGATCAGGAAGGTGGCGACGCCGACGAGGACGAGCGTGGCGACGAGGACGCGCTTGCGCCCGATCACGTCGCCGAGCCGTCCGAAGACGAAGCCCCCGAGCGGGCGGGAGACGTAGCCGACCGCGTACGTGGAGAACGCGAGCAGCGTGCCCGTGAGGTGATCGCCGGAGGGGAAGAAGAGCTTCCCGAAGACGAGCGCGGACGCGGCCGAGTAGACGGCGAAGTCGTACCACTCCAGCGAGGTGCCGGTGAGGCTGGCGGTGAACGCCTTCGTCAGGTCCTTGCGGCGTGCGCGGCTCATGCCGGCGTCCTCGCCCGGACCGGCCGGAGCTGCCGGATCGCCGGGAGCTGCCGGATCGCCCGCGCCGCTGTGCGGACGAGGCTCCTCCGCTGCCGCCTTGTGCGACGTGTTGTGGTCCACGGGAGCTTCCTCACGGTCGGGTTCCTTCGGGACACGGGGCATACTTGCTGTATACAGCTCGTATGCGCAACCCTCGGGGCGCGGAATTTACCGCTGCGAAACCGAGACCGACCTGGAGGAATCCCATGACCGGCCTGACTTTCACGCTCCCCGACGGCACCCGGCGCACCGTGACCGTGCAGCGTCTGCTCAACGCCGGCTACGCGGGCCGCAGTCAGGACGACGTGGCCGCGCACGTGGCTGAGCTGGCCGAACTGGGAGTGCCCGCCCCCTCCACGACTCCGGCGCTCTACCCCGTCTCGCCCTACCTCGCGCAGCAGACCGGAAGGGTTCTCGCGCAGCACGGGAAGACCTCCGGCGAGGCCGAGTGGGCGCTCGTCGTCGACGACACCGGGGACCTGCTGCTGACGGCGGCGTGCGACCACACCGACCGCGAGCTGGAGACGTACGGCGTGGCCTGGAGCAAGAACGCCGCCCCGGACGTGCTCGCCACGAGCGCGTGGCGGCTCGACGACGTCGCCGACCGCATCGACGGTCTCACCCTTCGCGCCTGGGTGAGCGGCGCCGCCGGGGCCGACGGCCCCGCTGACACCGGCGACGAGCCCGGCACGGAGCCCACCGGCACCGACTCCGGCACCGAGCCCACCGGCACCGACTCCGACCCCCGCACCGGCGCGGGAGGCGGCCCCACGGAGCAGCTGATCCAGGACGGCACCGGCGCCGACCTGCTCCCCCCGCAGCACTGGGCGGAGGTGCTGCGCGAGCGGGGCGAACTGGAGCCGGGCACGGTGCTGATCTCCGGAACGATCCCGATGCTGCACGGCGAGGACCAGTTCGCGGGACGCTGGCGCGTCCAGCTCGGCGACCCGGCGACGGGCCGCGAGATCTCGCTGGCCTACGACGTGGTGCCCATGCCGGAGCCCATCGGCTGAGTGCTTCACGCGCCCCGGGCGCCCTGGGCGTCCCGGTCTCCGCCGGAGCCCAGGCGCTGCGCGTAGGCGGTGACGATCTGTTTGCGGGAGTCCTCCAGGTACTCCCGCAGCATCGTCTCCGCCCTCGCCGCGTCGCCCGAGCGGAGGGTGCGGAGGATCTCCCGGTTGCGTGCGAGGTAGGGCTCGTGGAGGCGGCGCGGGCTGTCCATGACGTGGAGGGCCAGCCGCAGTTCGGCCAGCACGCTGCTCATGACCTCGTCCGTGCGGGGACTTCGCGCCAGGGCGACCACCTCGCGGTGGAAGTGGATGTTCGCCGTCGCCAGGTCCCTCCATCGCCACTCCCGGGTGGCGGCCTGGCCGTCGGCGACGGTGGCGGCGAGTGCGTCGAGGCCGAACGGCGGCCCTGCCTCGGCCAGTTGGTTCACGACCCCGCATTCGATGAGTTTCCGCACGCGGTAGATGTCGAGGACGTCGTCGACGCTCAGTACGCGGACGAAGACGCCCCTGTTGAGCCGGTGTTCCAGCAGCCGTTCGTGGGTGAGCAGCCGGAACGATTCCCGCAGCGTGTTGCGGGAGATGCCGAGCACGCCGCCGACGTCGCCCTCCGACAGCCGGACCCCGGGCGGGAAGAACCCCTCGGCGATGCGGCTGCGCAGCACGTCCGCCACGCGTTCCGCCGTGCTGGTACGGCTCAACAGTGCGCGGTCGCCCGCCAGTTCGTTGTGATGCGCGGGCATCGCGGACCTCAACGCGGGCTCGTCGGGGGGCGGCAGGGCTGACGGCACCGCGCGTTGTACGGCTGGGAGCCGCGCAGGCTCCGGATCGGTCGTCTCCAACTCACGCCCCCTTCTTGCTCCCCGGCTCCCCTGGCGTCCATGCCCCGCATACAGCGCTACGAACCCCTTGAAGGATCGTTCAACGATCCTCTACGTTATCCCGGACATCGAGCAGGCACCACAGGCTCGCCCACATCCAAGACGGCGCCCTTCTCCCTCTGCGAGGTGCACATGAAAAGCAACCCGATACCGAATGCCCCCGAGGAGGGCGCAGGGTCCGAGCACGCCTCCGTACGCGATCCCGGCAGCGAACCCGTCAGCGACCCCGGCAGCGAACCCGGCTCGGGGCCGGGCGAGGGCTCCGGCGGGCCGTTCGGCTGGTTCAAGGAGCTCGGCGCCTCCGGGCGCCGCGCCTTCGCGGGCTCGTTCGGCGGCTACGCGCTGGACTCCTACGACTTCTTCACGCTGCCGCTCGGCATGGTCGCCATCGGCGCGTACTTCAGCCTCGACCCGGGCCAGACCGGCCTGCTCACCACCGTCACCCTCGTCGTCTCCGCCCTCGGCGGCGCGCTCGCGGGCATCCTCGCCGACCGCATCGGACGCGTCAGGACGCTGATCCTCACCGTCGTCACCTACGCCCTGTTCACCCTGCTGTGCGGCTTCGCCCCCAACTACGAGACGCTGCTGGTCTTCCGCGGCCTGCAGGGCCTCGGCTTCGGCGGCGAGTGGGCCGTCGGCGCGATCCTCGTCGCCGAGTACGCCACGGCGAAGAACCGGGGGCGCACCCTCGGCGTCATCCAGAGCTCGTGGGCCGTGGGCTGGGCGCTTGCGGTCATCGTCTACACGGCCGTCTTCCAGCTCTTCGACGAGTCGGTCGCCTGGCGCATCCTGTTCTGGACCGGTGCCCTTCCCGCACTGCTGATCATCTACGTGCGCCGCAACGTCACGGACGCGCCGCAGGCCGCCGAACAGCGCCTGAACAGCCGCGAACGGGGCTCCTTCTCCGCGATCTTCGAGCCCGGACTGCGGCGTATCACGCTCTTCGGCGTGCTGCTCTCCACCGGTGTGCAGGGCGGGTACTACACGCTGGCCACCTGGGTGCCCAGCTACCTCAAGACGGACCGGGGGCTGACCGTCGTGGGCACCGGCGGCTTCCTCACGTTCCTGATCTCCGGTGCCTTCATCGGCTACCTCACCGGTGGTTACCTCACCGACAAGCTGGGGCGGAAGCGCAACGTCGCGGTCTTCGCCGTGCTCTCCGCGCTCGCCGTCCTCGCCTACACCAACGTGCCGACAGGCTCCAACACCCTCGTGCTGCTGCTGGGTTTCCCGCTCGGCTTCTGCATGTCGGCCATCTTCAGCGGCTTCGGCTCCTTCCTCAGCGAGCTCTACCCGACGGCCGTACGCGGCACCGGGCAGGGCTTCGTCTACAACACGGGCCGCGCAGTCGGCGCCTTCTTCCCCACGCTGGTCGGCTTCCTCGCCAACAGCTGGGGGGTCAGCGGGGCCCTCGTCTTCGGGGCCGCCGGCTACGGAGTCGCCCTCATCGCCCTGCTGGGGCTGCCCGAGACCCGGGGCCGGGCGCTGGTCTGACCCGCCCGGCGCACCGCGTGGCCGGGCCGGTCGACTCCGGCCCGGCCACGCCGGTCGTCACAAGTGCCGCTCGCCCGACCGACGGAGGTCACACGCCATGCCCCCAGCGACACCCGCCACGACGCACGGCACACCGGCTCCCCGGCCGGCGCAGGCGACCGCGGCCGCCCGCGCCGCCGAGGCGCGGGCGCTGATCCGCGACGGCGACGCCGGCCCCACGCCCGGCCGTGCCCCCGGATACACGCAGGCCAACCTCATCTCCGTACCGCGCGACTGGGCCTACGACGTGCTGCTCTTCTGCCAGCGCAACCCCAAGCCCTGCCCGCTGCTCGACGTGACGGACCCGGGAGAGACCTCCACCGTGCTCGCCCCCGGCGCGGACCTGCGCACCGACCTGCCCGCGTACCGGGTGTGGGAGCACGGCGAACTCGTCGAGGAGCCCGCCGAAGTGACCGGCCGGTGGCGGAAGGACCTGGTGACCTTCCTCATCGGCTGCAGCTTCACCTTCGAATGGGCGCTCGCGGAGGCCGGGGTTCCGCTGCGCCACATCGAGCAGGGACGCAACGTCGCCATGTACGTCACGGACCACCCATGCCGTCCCGCGGGCGCGATGCACGGGCCGATGGTCGTCTCGATGAGGCCCGTGCCGGAGGAGTCCGTGGCCACCGCGGTCCGCGTGACGGGCCGCATGCCCGCGGTCCACGGCGCGCCCGTCCACACCGGCGACCCCGCGCTGCTCGGCATAGCGGACGTCGACGAGCCGGACTTCGGCGACCGCACCGAGCTGCACCCCGGCGACGTGCCCGTCTTCTGGGCCTGCGGCGTGACCCCGCAGGCTGCCGTGATGGCGTCCCGCCCGCCCTTCGCGATCACCCACGCACCCGGCCGGATGTTCATCACGGACGTACGGGACGAGGAGTACCTGGTCACGTGAGCCCCCTTATGATCGCGGCCATCGCCTCGTTCCACGGTCTGCCTCTCTTCACGCGGAACGCCGACGACTTCAAGGGGCTGGACAGCGCCGTGACCGTCGTGCCGGTCTGAGGACGGAGGCGGTGCGGCGCCGCACAAGGGTGGAAAAGAGGCCGGGCGTCCGGTAAGCCCCTGGAGGTGCGGGAAGGGAAGGGCGCCGCCCCGACCGCACGGAAGCCGGAGCCCGTCCGGAGCACGACGTCGAGAGAGGCACCCGACATGAACGCTCGTCCGCCACTGCCGCCGTTCACCCTGGAGACCGCACGTCAGAAGGTCCAGGCAGCCGAGGACGCGTGGAACACGCGCGACCCGCACAAGGTCTCGCTCGCCTACACGGAGGACTCGGTGTGGCGCAACCGCGACGCCTTCGTCACCGGCCGGGCGGAGATCGTCGAACTGCTGACGAAGAAGTGGGAGCGCGAACTGGAGTACGCGCTGCGCAAGGACCTGTGGACCTTCGAAGGCAACCGCATCGCCGTGCGCTTCCAGTACGAGTGCCACGACGCGGACGGCCAGTGGTGGCGCTCGTACGGCAACGAGCTGTGGGAGTTCGACCCGCAGGGCCTGATGGCGCGCCGCGAGGCCAGCATCAACGACGTGCGCATCGACGAGAGCGACCGCCGCATCTTCGGTCCGCGCCCGGAGTCCGAGCGCGGCGCCGGCATTCCGCTGCGCTGAGCGACGGCCCGCGGTGCCGGCGGCGGGCGGACGTCCCGCCGCCGGCACCGCGGGCACGCGCGTCCGCGCGCGAGGCAGGTGCCGAGGCTCAGGCCTCCTCGTGGAGGCTCAGGCCTCCTCGTAGACGAGCCATACGTTGCCGCGGTCGAAGGGCATCCGCTCACCGGTCGGCAGGGTGAAGCTCGTGCCCGACTCGGCGGTCGGGCGCTCCCACTTCGTCTCGTACGCCTTGCCGTCGCGCAGCACCGTCGCATCGCCGCTGCCGACGGTCTTCTCGTACGGCGTACCGCCGTCGTCCGGCGGCATCTCCACCTTCTGCACGATCACGGTCTTGCCGCCCAGCCGCGCCCCGCCGGTGCCCGTCGCCGGAGCACCGTCGAACGAAGTGAGCCAACGATCCTCCTTCTCCGACCAGTTGAAGGTGGTCTCGGCCGAGCCGTAGTCGACCGAGCGCTCCTTCGTGGGCTCGCCGCCCTCCGGAGCGTCGTCCGCGAAGCGGAAACCTATGTCGGCGCTCTCGCTGGCCTCCGGCGCGGTCTCGAGGAGCTCGTCCGGGTGCACGTAGAGGTTGTGCGGAGCCTCGTTGTCGCCGCCGCGGAAATAGGGCTCGGGGTACTTGTCGTGGGAGCGGGCGTGGAGCGGCGACTTCTCTATCAGGTCCTCGACTCCCGCGCGGGCACCCGAGTAGGAGAGCGCGGGACGGTCGAACATCCGCAGCTGCTCCACGTTGTACGCACGGGCACTGCGAACGGGGCCGAGCGAGTCGGGCAGCTTGCTGGAGTAGATGCCGAGCAGCCGGCTCAGCCCGCCCTCGACCTTCTCCACGACGGTGATGTCGGCGTCCTCGACCGCGGTGTGAGGGCGTGCGTCCTTGTGGTTGTCGATCTTCACTGCCAGGACGGGTGCCGGATCGGCGGGAAGCCCCGTGAAGGGGGACGTGCCCTCGCGCGCCTCGCCGGTCCCGCCCTTGCCCGGGTGCTGCGCACCGTCCGTCCGCTTCACCGTGCCCTGTGCGCCCTTCGCGCCACGGGCGTCCTTCGCGCCATGGGCGTCCTGGGCGGACGAGTAACCCGTGCCGCTCCCCGCGGCCAGAGCCACCACTGTCAGTGTGGCGAGGATGCGTGCGGTTCTGCGTATGCCTCCCGGGCCGCCGCCGGGGGACGGCGAGCCCGTGGTCATGCCCTGCATGTGAACTGCCTTCCGTCTGTGGGGGGTTGAACAGCCACCTCACCGGCGCGGGGGCGCGCCGTCAATAGCACGCGTGGCGCTTCGCAGACGGCGGGCCACGGGCGGGCGTCACCCGGGCCGGGAGCCGCATCGGACGCTCGGGACCCCGGCCCGTCCCCGGCCCGTCCCCGGCCCGGTTCCCGTTCCCCCCGTTCCCGTCCCCCCGGCAGACGTCAGTTCTCAGCAGGCACGGACGAGTCCTCGAGCGAGACCCGGATCTTGGACTGCTTGTGCGGAAGCTTCTCCCAGTCGTCCATGAAGCGGGCGGCCAGACCGTGCTTCCGCGCGAGCGCGGCCAGCGTCTCCGTCCGGTAGTAGAAGTCCTCACGCAGCACCTGGTGTTCTGCGCCTTCCGTACGGTCGAAGGTGAAGTCGAAGAAGCCGCCGGGGGCCAGGACCCGACCGACGTTGGACAGGCACTCGTCGATGACCTCGATCGGCGAGTGGGAGAAGACGCTGTGCGCATGCACGACGTCGAAGTGACCGCTCGGCAGGAAGTCGAGCTTCAGGTCGTGCGTGAGCGTCAAGTGGGGCAGTTTCTCCTGCAGTTCGTACCGGGTGAGGGTCTCCTTCGCGGAGATGAGGATGTCGGGGGAGATGTCGATGCCGTAGTAGTTGCCGGCGTCGAGGTACTGGATGAACCGCCAGCCCGCACGCAGGTTTCCGCAGCCGATGTCGAGCATGCGGTGCTGGGGCCGAAGCCCGTGCTCCTTGAGGAAGTCGAACTGCATCCGCCCCAGCGCGAGCCACCTCTCGTGGCTGCCGCTCCCGACCGCGGCCTCGGGGTTGTTCGCGGTGTCCGAGGCCATCACGGCCCGGTAGTAGCCGACATGGTCCGGGTGCCTGAACCGCAGCCAGGCGTCCCGGAGGGCACGACGCACGTACGGGGCGACCCGCCCCGGGTTGCGCAGGGCATAGGAGGCCTTGTGCGACAGCCTCGAACGGTTGGCGGTCAGTGACCGTGCGGTCCTCTTGGGCATGGCGATGTACTCCTCGGGTGTTCTGTGCCGCCCCTGACGGCCTCGATACCTTCCGGAACGAGTCACCGTCCATACCGGACACGTGCCGGACCCGTGCCGGAACGCTTTTCAAGTGCGGGACCGGTTCGGTGTCATGACGGTGCCGTGCGGGAGAGCGGCCGCCGACGCGCTGCGTACGGTCCGGCGCGCACGGCGGCGCACGGCACGCCCCGGGCCCGGCCGGTGTCCGGGCGTCCGGCGTCCGGCGTCCGGCGTCCGGGGGCGTCCGCGCATCCGCGCGTCCCAGGTCACATCGGGGACCGCGTCCGCCCCAGGACTACGCGGAAGCGCGCGAAGGACTTAAGGTCCACGTCAGGGGCAGTTCGCCCGTGATCCCCGCACGTCTTCCGCGACCCGGACGCCATGGCCCGGGGCCGGACGACAGCGAGCCCCAGACGGCACCGCGGTCCAGGGGGACCCGGGGCCCAGTGATCCCGTACGAAAGGAACGACCGTGCGCGTCGCCGTCCTCGACGACTACCAGCAGGCCGCCCACCACTTCGCCGACTGGCAGAGTCTGGACGCCGAAGTCACCTTCTTCCACGAGCACATCGCCGGCACCGACGGACTCGCCGAGGCACTGCGCGGTTACGAGGTCGTCGTCGCGATGCGCGAGCGCACCCCGTTCACCGCCGAACGGTTCGAGCGCCTCCCCGACCTGCGTCTGCTCGTCACGACCGGAATGGCCAACCCCTCGATCGACCTGGCCGCCGCCGAACGCCACGGCGTGACCGTCTGCGGCACGCAGAGCCCCGCCACCGCGACACCCGAGCTCACCTGGGGGCTCATCCTCTCCCTGCTGCGCCACATCCCCGCCGAGTCGACCGGGGTCCGCGAAGGGCAGTGGCAGCACTCCATAGGCGGTGACCTGTACGGACGCACTCTCGGCATCGTCGGGCTCGGACGGCTCGGGTCGCGAGTGGCCACCGTGGGGCGGGCGTTCGGCATGCGCGTGCTGGCCTGGAGCAGCAACCTCGAACCGTCGACCGCCCGCGAGCGCGGCGCCGAGCCGGTCAGCAAGCAGACCCTCTTCGCCGAGTCCGACATCGTGACCGTCCACTACAAGCTCAGCGAACGCAGCAGGGGGCTGATCGGCAGGGAGGAGCTGTCGTGGATGAAGCCCACCGCTTACCTCGTCAACACCTCACGCGGTCCGCTGATCGACACCGACGCACTCGTCGACGCCCTGATCGAGGGGCGTCTCGCAGGTGCCGGCCTGGACGTCTACGACGTCGAGCCGCTGCCGGCCGACGCCCCGCTGCGCACCGCGCCCCGCACCGTCCTGACCCCGCACATCGGATACGTCACCGAGGAGACGTACCGGATCTTCTACGGGGAGGCCTTGGAGGACATCGCCGCCTGGGCGGCGGGAGAGCCGGTGCGCACGCTCGCGCCGTGACGGCGGGGTGCCGGGCGGACCCAGGTCCCCCGGTCTCTCCCGGGTCCGGGCGACTCCCGGTCCCCCGGACCGCCCCGCCCGCGCCCGGGCTGTCTGCGCCCGTGCGGCTTCCGGCCGCCGCGCGTGCCGGGCCGCCCGGTGCGACCCTGGCGGGTGACGGACACCCGAACGAAGGGACCGCGGCATGGCGAAGCGTGTGGTGGCCGACTCGTACGGCGGCCCGGAAGTCCTCTCCCTGATCGAGTCCGACGTCCCCGCCCCGGGCCCCGGCGAGGTCACGGTGCGGGCCATGGCCATCGGGGTCAATCCCGTCGACTACAAGCTCTACAGCGGCGCCATGGGCGCCGATCCGGCCGCGCTGCCGATGCCTGTCGGCCTGGAGCTGTCCGGCGTGGTGACCGCCGTCGGCCGGGACGCCGAGGGCCCTGCCGGGCCTCTGTCGGTCGGGGACGAGGTGATGGTCCACCCGGCTCCCGGCGCCTACGCGACCGAATTGACGGTGCCCGCGTCGAGCGTCGCGCCGAAACCGCCGGAACTGTCCTGGGAGGAAGCCGCCGGGCTGCGGCTCGCCGGTTCGACGGCCGTGCACGCCCTCACCGTGACCGGTGTCTCCGAGGGCGAGACGCTGCTGATCCACGGGGCGTCGGGCGGCGTGGGCCTGCTCGCGGTGCAGATCGCGGTGGCGGACGGCGTGAGAGTCATCGGCACGGCGGGCGAAAGCCATCTCGACTCCGTCGAACGCTACGGAGCGACCGCCGTGCGGTACGGCGAAGGCCTGCGTGAACGTGTACGCGAGGCGGCACCCGGCGGAGTGGACGCGGTCATCGACGCCTCCGGCACGCGGGAGGCGATCGACCTTTCCCTCGAACTCGTGCCCGACCCCGGCCGCATCGTCTCCATCATCGCCTTCGACCGGGCCGACACCGGGATCAAGCTGATCGGCGGCGGCCCGAACGCCGACCCAGGCACAGAGATCAGAGCCGGCTCGTGGCGGAAGCTGGCCGAGCTCGCACACCAGGGGGAGATCGAGGTCGTCGTCGCCCGTACGTACTCCCTCGCGGAGGCGGCCGACGCGCACCGCTTCCTCGCGGACGGCCATCCCGGCGGCAAGGTCGTGCTGCTGCCCTGAGCGGAGCCCCGCGGCCCGTCCCCCTTCCCGCGGCTCGTCCTCCTGCCGCGGCTGCGACGCAAGTTCAGCGGGGGGCCGGGGGGTTCGGGCCGGGACGCGCGCGAGTCGAGCGGTCCGGGCCGGGAGGCGGGCGAGAGGAAGGGTCTGACCCGGGGGATGCGCGAGCGGCGGACGGCGCGGCGGCACAGGCCTGGTCGCCGCTCCTCCTCCGGCGCCCAGGCCTGTGTCGCCGGCCGGCCGGCATCAGGGCCGGCACCGTCCTGCGGCACGACGGCAGCGTCCGGTGGCGCGCCGCAGCGTCCGCCGCCGCGCTCAGAGCCGCTCCCCGAGAAAGGCGAGGGTGCGCTCCCAGGCGAGCCGCGTCGCCTCCGGGTCGTAAGTGCCCAGGTGGTTCTCCTCGTTGGCGAAGGCGTGACCCGCCGCGTAGCGCTCGATGGTCACCTTCGCCCCGGACTCGCTGCGGATGCGCGCGGCGATCTCCTCGGCGCGCTGCGGGGTGGCGTTCTCGTCCAACTCGCCGTAGTGGCCGAGGACATCGGCCCTCAGGTTCGTGAAGTCGACCTCGTCGTCACTGACGACGCCGTAGAACGGGACGGCCGCGGCGATCTTCTCCCCCGCCTCGGCGGCGAGCGCAAGGACGAAGCCGCCGCCCATGCAGAAGCCCACGGCGCCCACGGCGTCTCCCCGGACGGCCTCGTGGCCGCGCAAGTAGTCGACGGCGCCCACGAGTTCGCGCACGGCGGTGCCCATGGGCAGCTCGGAGGCGAGGCGGGCGGCGTCGTCGCTGTCGTGGGTGGTGCGGCCGCCGTAGAGGTCGGGGGCGAGTGCCACGTAGCCGGCGGCGGCGAACTGGTCCGTCACCTCGGCGATCTGGTCGGTCAGCCCCCACCACTCCTGGATGACGATGACTCCGGGGCCGGTGCCGCTCTCCGGGAGCGCCAGATAGCCGTAGATCTCGACGCCGTCCGCGTCGAAGCGCAGGTTCTGGCGCAGCGGTGGTGCAGACACGAGGGGTCCAGCCTTTCTGCTCGGGATCGTCCATACGGACACGTTTGGTGACGGACCGTTCGGTTGCCCGCCGAACCCGGAGAGTGCCCTCACGCGCCGCCGGTAACCCGCTGCGGCGGAATCACACACGTACGGCACGAGACCTGCTCATCCGGCACGCGGCCGCGGTACCGGAGGCGTCGCGGCACGCGGCCGTGGCCCGGAGCGCCGCGAGGACGCGGGAGGCGGCCCGGCCCGGGCCCGGGGCCGCGGTGCCTCAGTGCATCGGTGCGCCGGCGCCGCGGTGCGTCAGTGCATCGGTGCCTCGGTCCGTCAGTGCCCGGCCCTCCCGGTTCAGTGCAGGAGCTTGAGCCCCACCACTCCGGCGACGATCAGCAGCAGACACAGCACACGTGCCGCCGTGACCGGGTCGCCGAGCACCGCCATGCCGTAGGCGGCGGTGCCGATGGCTCCGATGCCCACCCAGACGCCGTATGCGGTGCCCAGCGGGATGTGCGTCACCGCGTACGACAGCCCGGCCATGCTGGCCGCGAGCGCGCCGAGGAAGAGCAGCGAAGGCCACAGCCTGTGGAAATTGCCGGACGCCTCCAGGGCACTCGCCCATACGGTCTCCAGCACCCCCGAGACGATGAGGACCACCCAGGCCAGAGTCATCCGACGCCCTCCGCTCCGCTCGCTCGCCGCACGCGCGCACACCGGCGTGCCGTCTGCCGGCTGCCCGTTGCGGGCTGCCGCTCAGCAGTCGATCACACGCGCACGGCGGGCGGAGCGGAGGCGTCCGTCAGACCCCGATGTCGCCGCCGTCCTTGCGCCAGACGCTGACGACCGAGGGGCGTACGTATGCGTCCGGCCCGTCGGGCCACTGGGAGGCGGGCTTCTCGACGCTCGCGCCGTCCTCCTCGCCCGGGTGCTGGACGGCGACCAGGACGCGCCTGTCCTGCACGATCGGCCCGCAGGTCTCGGCGGCGTTGGGCATGGTCAGGAACTGCCGGACCTCGCCGCGCCGCGGCCCCGCGGTGGCCACCCCGAACAGGCCGTCCTGGAAGCCGAGTTCGGCGCCGTCCGTGGAGATCCACAGGTTGCCGAAGTCGTCGAACGTGACGTTGTCGGGGCAGGAGATGGGGCTGACCTGGTCCTTGGGGAAGCCGCCGAAGTAGGTGTCCGGGTCCTCGGGGTCGCCGCACACCAGGAACAGCCGCCAGGTGAAGCGGCGCGCGGCCGGGTCGTTCCCCCGCTCGGTGAACTCCAGCACGTGGCCGTGCTTGTTGCCCTTGCGCGGGTTGGCCTCGTCGGGGCCGGCCTTGCCCGCGGCGCCGCGGTCGGAGTTGTTGGTGAGGGCGGCGTAGACGCGTCCGGTGCGGGGGCTGGGTTCGACGTCCTCGGGGCGGTCCATCTTGGTGGCGCCCACCTTGTCGCCGGCGATGCGTGTGAAGACGTACACCTCGTCCGCGGTCATGCCCTCCACATGCGACTCGTCGCCCGTGGCGAGGGGAATCCACTTGCCACGGCCGTCGAACTCCTGGTCGTCCGACGGCAGTTCGCCCGAACCGTCGATCTCGTCCTCCGGGCTGTCGCCCGTCAGCTTGGCGGCGTACAGCGTGCCGTGGTCCAGGAGCGTCATGTTGTGCTCGTGGTCGGCCCGGCTCCCGCCGCGCCGCATCCGCTTCGACGAGACGAACTTGTAGAGGTACTCGAAGCGTTCGTCGTCACCCATGTAGACGACGGCGCGGCCGTCGCTCGTCAGCCGCGGCTGGGCGCCCTCGTGCTTGAAGCGGCCGAGCGCGGTGCGCTTGCGGGGCCTGGAATCCGGGTCGTACGGGTCGAGTTCGACGACCCAGCCGAAGCGGTGCGGCTCGTACGGCTCCTTCGTGACGTCGAAGCGGTCGTCGAACCGCTCCCACTTGCGCTCCGTGTCGGTGCCCTTGAGGGCGTAGCGCTCCAGCCGCTTGCGGTGCTCGTCGTCCTCGACCTTCTCGGTGTTGGCGAAGTACTGGTCGACGTTCTCCTCACCGTGCAGGGTCGTGCCCCACGGAGTGGTGCCGCCCGCACAGTTGTTGAGGGTTCCGAGCACCGTGGTGCCGTCCGGGTCGGCGGACGTGCGGAGCCACTTGCTGCCGGCGGCCGGGCCGGTCACCTCGAAGGGCGTGGTCGCTGTGACACGGCGGTTGAGGCGGTGGCGCGGCACGGCCCGCAGGGCGCCGGAGTCCTTCTCGCCCTCGACGACCACGACGGAGAGGCCGTGCGCGGCCCAGCCGATCTCGGCCTGCTCGCGAGTGGGGTCGTCGGGGTCGTAGCCCGCGAACATCAGGACCTCGTCGGTGTATTCGTGGTTGGCGACGAGCAACTGCCGCCTGCTGCCGCCCTCCTGCTTGCTCAGCGGCAGCAGCGACAGGAAGTCGTTGTTGTAACCGAACTGCCCCTTCTGCGCCTTCGCGGACTGCTTCTCGGGATCGAAGTCGGGGGCCCCGCGCAGGATCGGTTCGCCCCAGCGGATCACGATGTTCTGCTCGTAACCGTCCGGGACGGTCACCTTGTCGTCGGTGTTCGGCTCGACGGGCGTGAAGCGCAGCCCCTTGGCCGGCTTGCCCTTCGCCTCGGCGTCCGCGGCCGACACCGCACCGGCGGAGTCCGAGCTGCAGGCACCCGTTCCGGCGGCGGCCACCACCCC
This sequence comes from Streptomyces sp. WMMB 322, assembly GCF_900090145.1. Classification (GTDB taxonomy): domain Bacteria; phylum Actinomycetota; class Actinomycetes; order Streptomycetales; family Streptomycetaceae; genus Streptomyces. Next base: position 488,991 of record NZ_FMHI01000002.1, on the reverse strand, counting down.
CGCGACGGCCCCGGCACGCAGCACCGAACGGCGGGAGAGCGCCCGGGCGATGACGTCACCGGCGTACTCGTTGCCGCTGGTGTTGGGCGCTTCGTGGAAGCAGGCGTCACCGCACCGGTAGCGGCAGGTCATCGCGGACCTTCCGCCCGGGTGCGAGCCGAGCACCGTCAGCAGCTTGCGCATGGTCCCCTCCGGATCTCCGTGCATACGGCAGCAGGACGACGCTATGGGCGCAGTTCCGCGGGGAGTCGACCTGACGATGAACCCCGGGTGAATCCCGGCCCGCCCTCGGGAAGCGGAGCCGGGGACCGCCGGTGGGGCTCTCCGCCCGTACGCCGGCGCCGCGGCCGGTCCGACAGCCCGGGGCCGCGGGGACGCCGGGCGCGGGGCGCGCGCATGAGCCCGGCGGTTCGGCGGCGCGGGCGGGAGGACGGGCTCGGGCCGGTCAGAGCGGTCCGAGCCGGTCGACGCGGTGCTCCAGCCAGACCCCGCAGGCCCAGGACAGCAGCAGCAGCGTCAGGGCCACGACGGCGGCCGCGACGACCGCCCGTGTGCCGCGTCGGCCCCGTCCACGGAAGACGGCGCGGGTGAGGGACCAGGTGAGCACCGCGATCAGCGGGAAGCCTGCCACCATGCCCGGGAGTTCGATGTACAGCAGGCTCCAGTCGCGTCGTCCCTCGAAGCCGCCGGCCACACCGGAGCGCGCGAAGACGAACCACACCGCGAACCCGGTGGCCGCCGCGGCAGCCGCGACGAGACATCCGGCAGCGGCTGCGGCAGCCGTCCCCTGCCGCCCGTCACGGCCCTCACGCGATTCCATGCCAGCACGGACGCCCGGTTCGGCGCGCCAGTTCCCGCGCGCACGCCCCCCGTGGGCCAACTCACGAACAGCGAGGCGGGATTCGGCATCCCGGCACTGCCCCGGGGGCGCCGCGCGGGCTCCGGGCGAGGACACGACACCCCTGCCCGTCATCGCGCTTGACGACGCCGTCCGGCCGGCGCGGGCGCCGGCGGCGGCGCCGGTTCCGCGGGAGTTCTGGCCCGCACCATCAGCGTGCCGACGTTGTCCGGGTCGGGGGCGGGCAGGATGCAGGCGTCGATGCCCGTGAAGCCGTTGCGCTCCAGCAGGTCCGCCCACATCCCGGTGGAGTACGACCAGCGCAGCACCGGCAGCCTGCGTCCGCTGAGGCCGTTGCCGTACATCGCCTGGGGACCGTAGAAGCCCTCGATCGGCTCGGCCTGCGAAAGGGCCAGCACACCACCGGGGTTGAGCCGGCGGGCGACCAGCGGCACCAGCCGCTCCGGGTCGGTGAACCACACGGCGCCCCACCGGGAGAAGACCGCGTCGAACTTGGCGGTCGTCTCCGCGAGATACTCGCAGGCCTCCGCGGTGACGAAGGAGAGCCCGGGGGTTCCCTCCCACCACAGCCGCGCGCGTGCGGTCTGCGCGGGCGAGAAGTCGAGCGCCGTCACCTCGACTCCCGTACGGGCGAGGAAGACCGCCTCCTTCCCCTCCGCGGAGCCCAGCTCCAAGGCCGTGCGGGGCCGTCCGATGAAGCCGGCTCCGGGGCCGTGCCCGGGGTACTGCGTCCACTCGAACGAGTCGACCTCGGGGGCGGACGGCGTCCCGTCGCCCTTGTGCGGCTTGTAGGTGTCCCAGTACTCGGGGAGGCTCTTCGACGTGAGAGGCATGCGTTTTCCTCGCAGGATGCGGGCGATGATGTCACCTGCCCCGTCACCGTAGGGTCCGCCTCCGCGGCCCGTGCCGGGTCGGCGGTGCTTCACCCGAACGTGCAGAGGTCGTACGGGCGGCCCCACCCGAGACCGTCGGCCCGGCGACGGCGCAACGACCCCGCAGGAAGCCGGCGAGAGCCTGTGACCACCCTTCGACTCCCCCGTCCCACGGGTTCCATCCGGCCGTGCCCGTCGACGACTTGGACGCCGCACGCCGCTTCTACGGTGACGTCCTCGGCGTCGGGGAGGACCGAGCTCCACGGTGTGGACGGACTGGATTCTCCACGGGCACCAGTTCGTCTGACGGGACAGCCTGCCTGACACGCGGAGCTGAGCACGATCCGAAGGCCCCTTGTCCGGCTGATGCCGGGCAGGGGGCCTTGTTCCGTTCTCCGGGTGGGGCTCTCAGCCGCCACGGGCACGCGCCGCAGGCCCGTGCCCGTGCGGAACGAGAAAGTCCCGACCGGTCCGGGGCCGCTGGTGGTGCTTTGGAGGGGCAGTGGGTTCTGCCGGCGCGGCAGGTTGCTGATGCGCGCGGGACCGTTCGGATGACGCCCCGTCGTGTCTCTTGGGCGCCGATTCTGAATTTTGTATCACTGCAGCACAGATCAGGAAGCACCGGGACCTTCCGGTCCTCGCTGGCCGTCGCCTGTACCGCCGATCGGCAGCGCCCCTTCGGCGGCCTGCCCACCGCAGAAAAGAGACCCGATGAAGCCCACCCGCGTCCTCCTCACCGCCGCCGGCGCTGCTCTGGCCGCAGGCACCCTCACTGCCCCCGCCGCCCACGCCGCCACCACCGTGCCCTGCTCCCCGACCGCTCTCATCGACGCCGTCAACGACGCCAACGCCAACGGCGGCGACACCCTCATCCTCGCCACCGGATGCACCTACACCCTCACCGCCGCCGACAACGACGAAAACGGCCTCCCCGTCATCACCACACCCATCAGCATCGTCGGCAACAACGCCACCATCGCCCGCAGCGCCGCAGCCACCGACCAGTTCCGCATCTTCGAAGTCGGCAACGACGGACGCCTCAGCCTCCAAAGACTCACCATCCGGGGCGGGGACACCACCGGAAATGGCGGAGGCATCCTCACCTCTGCCGGCGGGGACCTCCGCCTCATCACCGGCGTCACCGTCACCGACAACACCGCCGACGGCGACGGCGGCGGAGCCTTCATCGCCCAGAATGCCGCCTCGACCATCCTCAACAGCGCCCTCAACGACAACAACGCGGGCAATGAAGGCGGAGGTTTCAGCAACGAGGGCAACAGCACACTCGACACCATCGCCCTCAACGACAACCACGCGGGCTCCTACGGCGGCGGACTCGACAGCGACGCGGGAACGCTGACCGCCACCAGAACAACCGTCCGCAACAACGAAACCGAGGACGGCAGCGCCGTCGACTCCGACGGCGGCACCATCACCCTCAACAGCAGCACCATCACCGGCAACACGGCCACCGAAGAGGATGCTCTGGGCGCCGGCATCTACAACGATTCGGACTCCCTGACCCTCAACAGCACCACCGTCAGTAACAACACCGCCAACGGCGACGACACCGAAGGGGCCGGCATCATCAACTTCAGCCCCCTGACGCTGCGCAGCTCCGTCGTCAGCGGCAACACCATCGCCGGAGCCGACGGATATGGCGGCGGCATCTACAACGAGGACGAGCTGAGTCTGATCAGCAGCCGAGTCAGCGGCAACCGCATCACCGGAGCCAACGGACAAGCCGGCGGCATCTACAACGACGACGGAGACCTGTCCCTGACCAACAGCAGAGTCACCGGCAACTCCTCCACCATTGCACCCGGCGGCCTCTTCACCGACACCCCCATCACCTTCATCTCCTCCGCCATCACCAGCAACACGCCCACCAATTGCGCGGGCAGCCCCGTCATCCCCCCCGGCTGCAACAACTGACCCACCCACCACAACGCCACGCCGGTCCGCACAGCCCACGCCAACAGTGCGGACCGGCTCCCCACACGCACTCCCCGCCCCGCATCACTGCCCACCTATCCCGTCGGCGGACCGCCGGCGTCGGCTCTTCGCCGTACCGGGACCGCCGGATCGCGGCACCGCGGGAAAGCCCCGGAGCTCAGGGCGTTCGGGTGCGACGCGCAGGGCGTCGCGACCGGCTGACGCACCCGCCGCGGCAGTTCGGCGCCAGGGCACCGCCGGACCCGGCAGCCCAAGGGCCCCGGTACGCACAACTCACGTGCGCAGCGGGGCCCTTGGCACCGGGCGTTGCCGGTGGTGGTACTCGGAGCCGGTCAGCCGACGATGCCGGAGGCACCCTCGACGGCGGGGACGCCCGCGTTCAGGGTGCCGCTGATGCCGCCCAGGCCGGGGACGTTGGCGCTCACGCTGGCGGCGGCGCCACCCGGGCCGGGGGTCACGTCGACGCCGGCGAGGCCTCCGGGGAGGGAGGCGCCCACACCGCCGGACACGTTGTCGAGCTCGGCGTCGGAGAGCTCGGCGGTCTCGATCGTGTTGCGCATTCAAGTTCCAATCGATGAGCGGGAGAACGTCACTCCGGTGACACCGGAGGTGAGGGATCAGAACATCTCAGCGACCCCGGCTGCCACTCGTCACACCCGTCTCCCTCAATCGTCACGTGATCTTCTGATTCGTCACGGGCCCGGGATCGCTTCTTGCCCGCAACTGCCGGGCCGGGCACCGCAGTTGCCCGGAATGCCCGGCCACAGCCAGGGGCCCCGGCACACATGCTTCACACGCGTGCCGGGGCCCCTGAAAGCGAAGGCGCTCAGCCAACCAGGCCGGTCACGGTGCCGACGCCGGGGACGGAGCCGGCAACGCCGGAGGCCGCGCTGGTGACGCCGCCCGCGAGGCCGTCGACGCCGTCGACGGAGCCGGCAACGCTGCCGGCCACGCCGTCCAGGCCGGCGGCGACGTTGCCGCCGACCGACGCGGCGACGCCGCCGGAGACGTTGTCGAGGTCGGCGTCGGAGAGCTCGGCGGTGGCGATCTGAGGAGTCATGTCACGCATCAAAAGTTCCAATCACGAGCGGGGGGAACGTCGCTCCGGAAAGAACCGGAGGTCCGGAGATCAGAACATCTGCGGAGCGCTGGCTTCCACTCACAGAAACCTTCTTCATATGATCCTCACGCGATCTCTAGGTATGCAACGAAGAGTTGACCGAACGGCGCGCAAAACCCACAGAACCGTTTCCGCGAACTCCCCCTCCACGACCGGGACCTTGCCCGGAGTCCCCGGCCCCGGCCCGAGTCAGCGCCGCGACGTCTTCGGGAGGTCGAGGCGGGCCCACAGCTGCTTGTGATCGGAGTGCTCCGAGTGGCTCAGGCCGCTCGAGCGCACCCGCACCGACGGCGAGACGAACACGTAGTCGATCTTTCCCTTGCTGTGGCTGGGCTGCCCGGAGCGGCAGGGTGCGTACCTGGCACGCGGCAGCTGCGCCGCCCGGCGCTCGGGCTTCATCGCGTCGCCGCAGGGGCTCGTCGCCTCCTTGAACGCCCCGCGGGCCCCCTGCCCGTAGTCGCGGTGGTAGAGGCGGTCCAGGACACCGGAGAGAGGAAGGTCGTTGATGTCACCGCCGAGCAGCACCGTGTAGCCCTCGTACCGCGAGGTCAGGATCCGCTGGACCGTGGCGACCTCGCGCTTCCGGCCGGAGAGGTACTCGCCCCCGCCCGGCGTGAGGTGTGCGGAGCAGACGACGAGCTTCCGCGGCTTCGAGCGCACACAGACCATCTCGCGGTACTCGTCGCCCGAGGTGGAGCCGAGCTGGTGGACGTCCGCATCGTCCTTGTCGAAGCCGAGCCCGTCCCGGTAGACGATCGTGTTGCCGAAGTCGGTGGGGTGATGGCAGCGTGCGGGCGTTCCCGGATTTCTGGCGAGGTTGTCGACGGGGCTGAACAGCACCGTGTAGCCCGGCAGGCGGTCCTCGAGCCGTTCGCCCCAGTCCCGGCAGGTCTCCTGCATCGTGAGGAAGTCCGCCTTGCGGTCCTTGACGTCGGCGGCGAGCGCGTCGGGCGCGGGATTGCCCTTGCCGCCGTGCTCGGTCGTCCCGCCGGCCATGTTGAACTGACCGATCACGAAGGTGCCCCGCTCCGGCCCGGCCGGCGCCCCCGAATCCCGGCCGCCCAGCAGCACGAGTGCGGCGACGAGGCCCGCCACCACCGCGACGGAGAGCGGAACGATCACGCGACGGATGGCGCCCTCCATGATCCGGTCCCCGTGTGTGAAGTTCGGTGTGTGGTTCGGTACGCGCGCAAGCATGCAGAGGCGCGCGGGGCCCGTCAACAGACCGGCCCCGGACGTTGCCGCGCGGCGGTACCCGCCCCGCACGACCTCCGGCTGGTGGTCACACAGGGTTACGGGAGAGAAACCGGTGCCCCCGGACAGTTAGGATTTCGACCATGGCGGCCACTGGAACAGAGCAGACGGGATCGAAGGCGTACTACGTCACGACCCCCATTTACTACGTCAATGACGCTCCCCACCTGGGCCACGCCTACACGACCGTCGCGGGCGACGTGCTCACGCGCTGGCACCGCCAGCGCGGCGAGAAGGTGTGGTACCTCACCGGCACGGACGAGCACGGTCAGAAGATCATGCGCACCGCCGAGGCGAACGGGGTCTCCCCGCAGGACTGGTGCGACCGGCTCGTCGAGGACGCGTGGAAGCCCCTCTGGGAACATCTGGAGATCGGCAACGACGACTTCATCCGTACGACGGAGAAGCGGCACACCGAACGCGTCCGCGAGTTCGTGCAGGACCTCTACGACAAGGGCGAGATCTACCAGGGCGGGTACGAGGGCCCGTACTGCGTGGGCTGCGAGGAGTACAAGAGCTACGGCGAACTGCTGGAGGGGGAGGGAGAGTTCGCGGGGCAGAAGCTGTGCCCCATCCACCGCACGCCGGTCGAGATGCTCCAGGAGGAGAACTACTTCTTCAAGCTCTCCGAGTACGGTCCGAAGCTGCTGGAGCACTACGAGCGGCACCCGGAGTTCATCCAGCCCGAGTCCGCGCGGAACGAGATCGTGAACTTCGTGCGGCAGGGCCTGGACGACCTGTCGATCTCCCGCTCGACCTTCGACTGGGGCGTCAAGGTGCCCTGGGACGACAAGCACGTCATCTACGTCTGGATCGACGCCCTGCTCAACTACGCCACGGCGGTGGGCTACGGAGCGGACCAGGAGCGCTTCGAGGGGATCTTCCCCGCGGACGTGCACCTCGTGGGCAAGGACATCCTCCGCTTCCACACGGTGATCTGGCCCGCGATGCTGATGGCCAACGGGCTGCCGCTGCCCGGCAAGATCGTCGCCAACGGCTGGCTGATGGTCGGCGGCGAGAAGATGTCCAAGTCGAACCTGACGGGCATCTCCCCGCGGCAGCTCACCGAGCACTTCGGAGTCGACGCCTACCGCTGGTACTTCATGCGGGCCATCGCCTTCGGGCAGGACGGCTCGTTCTCCTGGGAGGACTTCTCGGCCCGCTACACCAGCGAACTGGCCAACGACTACGGCAACCTCGCCTCCCGCGTCGCCGCCATGGTCGGCAAGTACTTCGGCGGCACGCTGCCGGAGGCGACGGCGCACGGCGACGCCGAGCAGGCCGTCGTGGACGGGCTCGCCGAGGCGGTCGCCTCCGCGGACGAACGCATCGGTGACGAGCTGGACTTCGCCGGCGGCATCGCGGCGGTCTTCGACTTCATCAAGCAGGTCAACGGCTATCTCACGGAGCAGGCGCCCTGGAAGGTCGCCAAGGACGAATCCCCCGAGGCCCGGGCCCGGCTCGCGACGATCCTCTACACCGCCGCCGAGTCGCTGCGCGCATGCGCGGTGCTGCTGAACCCGGTCATGCCGGAGTCCTCGCAGAAGCTGTGGGAGTCCCTGGGCGCCGAGCCGCACCTGGGGCGGCTGGCCGCTCAGGACGTCCGCGACACAGCCCGCTGGGGTCAACTCCCCGAAGGCGCGACGGTCACGAAGGGCGCGGCGCTCTTCCCGCGGCTGGAGGAGACGAAGTAGCGCACGCACTGCGTACGGTATGAGGCCCGGAACCTGCTGGTTCCGGGCCCTCGCCGTTCCAGAGCCGCGCCGCTCCGGGCCAGGGTCCCGCCCGGGCCGGAGATGGGGCGCGGAGCCCCCGGGGCGGGAGTTACGGTGCAGCTGGTCTCCTACAGCGTCGTGGATCTGGGGTCGACGTGACCGCGAGCGGCGCCGAGCAGCTCCTCGACGGACTGCCGCCGTGCCTCCTGCTCCAGCGTGACCCTCAGATACTCCTGCAACGACCGGCCGGATTCGGCCGCGCGCCGCTGCAGTGTGGCGTAGGCGTTGTCGTCGAGGTTCCTGATCTGCACGGTAGCCATGCATACAGTCAAGCGCTGATCCAACGCTGCTTCCAATGCGCGGCCTACCGCTCCGCAGGGCTGACGGCGTCTCCGTACAGCGGCAGGCACGAGGTGTCGACCGGGCGCGTGAAGGGCGAGGGCAGCAGCAACTCGTCGCCGTACCTTCCGTGGAGCACCCCCTGGTAGCTGCCGTCCCGGGGATGCGTGTACAGCGCCCAGTCACCCCCGCGCGGATCGACGACGAGCAGCGTGCGCACCCCGGCCGCGGCATACCAACCGTTCTTGGCGGTGACGTCCTTCGCCTTCTCCGACTGGGAGATGACCTCGACCGCCAGCTCTGCGTCCCCGGGATCGGCAAGCCATTCGTCGTCCTCCTCCCACTCGGTCGGCAGGACGACCAGGTCCGGCGTGCAGTAGTCGTCGGGGTCGTCCGGGAGGGCGATGGACGACATCTCGTATGCGTCGAGCCCTTCCGGAAGCTGGGGTGAGAGCTGCCGTAGCAGCCTCTTGACCGTTCCCGCGTGCTTTCCGCGCGGGGTCGGAGACATCACCAGGCTTCCTCCCAGGATTTCCACGCGCAGCCCGGTCGCCCGCTCGATCTCCTCCGCGATCTCACGCAGGTTGCCGGGGCGGGGGCTCATGGCGGGCACAGTCATGATCGTTCGCCTCCACTCGGCGGCCGGGCGGGACTGCGTACGGCTCCACGTTACCGGCGGCGGCGGAGTCGATCCTTCTTGCCGGTCAGCGGGTGGGCCGGCAGACCCGGAACCACGACGGCTCACCCCAGGGGCCGTGCGGCGCGGAGCCTCAGGGGCGGGAGTTACGGTGGTGAAACCACCCTAGGGAACCTGGAGAGTACCGATGCCTGAGACCCCCGCCCGGCAGATCGCCGACGACCTCCGCGCGAGGATCCAGTCCGGCGACCTCGCACCCGGCACGCGCCTGCCCGGTGAACCGGCCCTCGTCCAGCGTTACGGCGTCGCCAAGCAGACCGCAGCCAACGCCCTCAAGTTGCTGATCTCGGAGGGGCTTGCCTCCGCGAGGCCCGGATCGGGCACGTACGTACGGGAGTTCAGGCTGATCCGGCGCAGTGCGACCCGGCGCCTCTCGCGCACACTTTGGGCCTCCGGCAATTCAGTCTGGGCGGCCGACGTCGAGGACCGCCCGCTGGAGGTCGACCGTGTCCACGTGCGCGAAGCACCTTCGCCGTCATGGGTGGCCGAGGCACTGAGCCTCCCCGAGAAGGAGCCGGTGATCGTGCGCAGCCGCCGTTACGTCGTGGACGGCGAGCCCGTTCAGCTCGCCACCTCCTACCTTCCGGGCTCGCTGGCACGGGGCACGCGCATGGCCGAGCCGGACACCGGCCCCGGCGGCACCTATGCCCGGCTCGCCGAACTCGGCGCAGAACCCGTCGACTTCGTTGAGGAAGTCCGCGCCAGGATGCCGGACAGGGACGAGGCGGAAACACTGTCCCTGGCCCCGGGCACTCCCGTCATCGAGATCCTGCGGGTCGCGTTCACCGTCGAGGACAAGCCGGTCGAGGTGAACCGCATGCTCCTGGACGCGGGTTCGTACGTCCTCGACTACCGGTTCAGCGGCTGACTGGCTTCGTCCCCGGCATCAACTCAGCATGGACATCGGCGGTGTCGTGGCTTGTGATGAGCGTTGCGCCATTGCGGCGCAACGCTGCTACTGCCGCCGTGTTCTGAATTGTGGTGTCCGCGACTACGGCCCGTGCACTGGTCCTGGCGGCTTCGTGGAGGAGCATCCGGAGTGCGGCGGTGCCTATTCCTCTGCCGCGTTGGGAACGGGCAAGCCACATGCCGGTTTCGAGGACTTCGTGGCCGTCGCGGACAGCCAGGCGGGCTGAGCCCACGATTTTCCGATCGTGGGTGATCGCAAAAGTGGACTCTTGGAGTGGGCCGGCAAGTCCAGGGCGTCGAACGCGGTGCCAGGTCCGGAAGGCTTCCTGCCGTTCAGGCGTCCACCCTGGTGGACCGGCCACGGGAGGCATGACCTCCTCGGGCGCTGCATCGTCGACGGCCACGGCGAGGAGTGCTTCAAGGCGTTCCTCGTCCACCTGCTGCAATTCCACCCGACCGACCATGTTGGTTCCTCTCCGCTGGGCGTCGGACGCCCGGTGTCGATCCTGACGTTCTGCTTCGTGTTGAGCGAGGGGTTTTCAGCAGGGCCGGCCGGCGTCTGGAGTCGACGTGGTCAGCGAGAAGCCAGGCTGACGGAAGGTCGAAGGAAATGCGACACCCAAAAGAGCGAATTGACCTCCCTAGGGAACATTGCTTCCATCTCCCTAGGGAGGTAGCCGCCTTCCGTCGGTACTCTTTTGGGAGTTCTCGTGCCGCCGAGCCCTTCGGCTGTCCCGCCCGTCAGCTCATCTCGACTCCCGGGCGTGGTCCCGTACATCACGGCCTGGTCTTCCGAACGCCCGTCCGCCCAGCCGGTCGTCCACAGAGGCACGGGCATCGGTTTCGCCGACGAAGCCCCGTACGACCGCGACAAGGACGGCGTCCTGTGGACTCGTACGGGACACAGCCCAGGGGCCGGGCGCCCCGAATTCGGCCAGGTTCACGCACTTCGGCAACGCAGGGCCATGCGCAGGCTGTTGTGCCAGGTCTGCGGGCGGCAGGCCAGCCGGAATCGGGAGGGGGTCCTGTGGGTGATCGGCGAGGAGGCCACGAGTTCCGGCAGTTGGCCGGACGACCTCACCACCTCGCATCCGCCGCTCTGCGAGCCGTGCGCCGTGCGATCGATGCAGATGTGCCCTCATCTCCGGCGCCGCTCTGTGGCGTTGCGCGTACGAGTGCACACGCCTGTGGGCGTACACGGTGCGCTGTACCAGCCAGGAGGGCCTCGCCCCACGATGTGGACGGTCGCCGGAGTGACCTACGACGACGTTCGCATCCGCTGGACCCGTGCGGGACAGCTCGTCGTGCGGCTGGACTCGTACACGGTCGTGAGGCTGGACCGGCCGTGAGTCGGCCGACAGGGGAACAGGTGAACGCCCTGGACAGCACCCGGGGGTTCACCTGTTCCGTGGGAGGGGCCGCCGCCGGCGGCGGCTACAGCTTCGGCTTGCGCACCGACAGGTGGAGTTCCTTCAAGCGGGCCTCGTCGACCTCGCTGGGCGCGCCCATCATCAGGTCCTGCGCATTGCCGTTGAGCGGGAACGCGATCGTCTCGCGGATGTTGGGCTCGTCGGCGAGCAGCATCACGATGCGGTCGATGCCCGGGGCGATGCCGCCGTGCGGAGGTGCGCCGAAGCGGAAGGCGCGCAGCATGCCGCCGAACTCGCGCTCGACGTCTTCCTTCGAGTAGCCCGCGATCTCGAACGCCTTGAACATGATCTCCGGTTCGTGGTTCCGGATGGCGCCGGAGGAGAGCTCCACGCCGTTGCAGACGATGTCGTACTGCCACGCCAGAATCGACAGCGGGTCCTGCGTCCGGAGCGCTTCCAGCCCGCCCTGCGGCATGGAGAAGGGGTTGTGGGAGAACTCGACCGCGCCGGTCTCCTCGTCCTTCTCGTACATGGGGAAGTCGACGATCCAGCAGAAGCGGAAGACGCCCTCCTCGAAGTGCCCCGCGCGCTTGGCGGCTTCGACGCGGACCGCGCCCATGATCTTCGAGACCTCGTCGAACTCGCCCGCCCCGAAGAAGACCGCCGTGCCCGGCTCGGCCTTCAGCGCGGTCAGCAGCTGCGTGACGTCGTTCTCGTCGAGGAACTTGGCGATCGGCCCGGTGAGGGTGCGGTCCTCGCCCACGCGGACCCACGCCAGGCCCTTCGCGCCCTGCTCGACGGCGAACTCGCCCATCTGGTCGAAGAACTTGCGCGGCTGGTCCGCGGTGTCCGGAACGGCGAGCGCCCGCACGTGCTTGCCGGCGAAGGCCTTGAAGCCCGAGGACTTGAAGATGTCGGAGACGTCCACCAGCTCCAGCTGTGCGCGCAGATCCGGCTTGTCCGAGCCGTACTTGAGCATCGCCTCGCGGAACGGGACGCGCGGGAACGGCGACGTGCACTCGCGGCCGCCGCCCAGCTCCCGGAAGAGGTCGGTCATCACCTTCTCGATGACGCCGAAGACGTCCTCCTGCTCGACGAAGCTCATCTCCATGTCGAGCTGGTAGAACTCGCCCGGTGAACGGTCGGCGCGGGCGTCCTCGTCGCGGAAGCAGGGCGCGATCTGGAAGTAGCGGTCGAAGCCCGCGATCATCAGCAGCTGCTTGAACTGCTGCGGCGCCTGCGGCAGCGCGTAGAACTTCCCCGCGTGCAGCCTGGAGGGCACCAGGAAGTCCCGCGCACCCTCGGGCGAGGTGGCCGAGAGGATCGGCGTGGCCAGCTCGTTGAAACCCTCGGCGACCATCTTTTCGCGGATCTTCGCGATGACCTGCGAGCGCAGCACGATGTTGCGGTGCATGCGTTCGCGGCGCAGGTCGAGGAAGCGGTATTCGAGGCGCTTCTCCTCGTTGACACCGTCCTCGGCGTTGATCGTGAAGGGGATCTGCTCGGAGGCGCCGAGCACCTCCACCTCGCCGACCTCCACCTCGATCTCGCCCGTCGGCAGCTCCGGGTTGACGTTGTCGGCGCCCCGCGCGCTGACCTTGCCGTCGACGCGTACGACGGACTCCTTCGACAGCGAGCTGAGGTGGTCGTGGACCTCCGTCTGCTCGGGCCGTACGACGAGCTGCACGATGCCGTAGTGGTCACGGAGGTCGATGAAGAGGATGCCGCCCAGGTTCCGCCGGTTGTGCAGCCATCCGCTGAGGCGGACGTCGGTGCCGACGTCCGGAGCACGGAGCTCGCCGCAGGTGTGGGAACGGTACCGGTGCATCAGTCATCCACTCGTAGGGTCGGAAGGCTCTGGGTCAGTTACCTGGGGGCACCCCCATGCCGGAGGCTGTGGGGGAGTCGGCCCTTCAGACTACCGCCCTGGCTCAGCCCCACTCGCCCCGCTTTCCTGAACGCACATAAAGTGGGGCAATGCACACCGAGGACGTGCTGAGGGCCACCCGGACCGGGCTGTGGCGCTGGGACAGCGAGACCGGTGCCTCCACGGTAGACGTCCTCACCGCGGAGCTCCTCGGCGTTCCCGTCAGGCGGGGCCACGTGGCGGAGAGCGAACGCTCAGCCTCCGTCGCCGGGCCGGGCTCGGAAGCACCCGCGGAGGAAGCGGAGGAAGCGGGACCGGAACAGACCGGACCGGAAGAGGCCGGACCGGGTGCCCGGGAGGGCCCCGCGGAGAACGGCACCCTCACGCTCGCCGAGCCCTCCACCCGCTCCCGCATCCACTTCGCCGACTACCTGGAGCTGACCGAGTCCGCCACGCTCGCCATCGCCGAGTGGACCCTCGTCGAGTCGGTGCTGCGCGTCGTCGACGAGGAGGGCAGGGTGGTCCGCAGGGTGCGGACCCGGATGATGCCCGTCGAAGAGGACGGGAAGCTCTCGCTCATCGGGACCATCTCCGAGGTGCCCGAGCCGGGCGCCGCCGAGCCCGCAGCCGGCGAAGACGTGCGGCCGCGCGCCGCGGAGAGCGACCTCCACCGCAGCCGCGACGCCTTCCTGCTGCACACGAGCCTCGCGCTCGCGGAGGCCCGCACCACCGCCGAGGTGCTGCGGATCGCGGGCTCCCTGGTCATCCCCGGCCTCAAGCCCCGCGCCCTCGCGGTCTTCAGCCTCGAGAGGGGCAGGCTGATCCTTGTCGGGCCGCCCGGCCAGCGGCCGGTGCCGCAGCATCTGCTTCCCTTCCTCGAGATGTCGGTCGAGGCCGACCATCCGGCCGCCGCCGTCGTACGGTCCGGGCGGCCGGTCTACCTGCCTGCCCCCGAGGACTACCGGCGGGAGTACCCGGCCGCGTGGCCGCAGGTGGAGCCGATCGGCAACCGGGGGTGGGCGTTCCTGCCGCTCACCGTCTCCAAGCGCACGCTGGGCGCGTGGATGGTGGCCTTCCCGGAGCCCGTCGAGTTCACCCGGGAGGACCGGTCGCTGCTGGCCAACGTGGCCCGCGTCCTCGCTCAGGCGATCTCCCGCACGTCCATGCACGAGACCGAGCTCCAGCTCTCCTCCGGTCTTCAGCGCACGCTCCGTCCCACGCGCAGGCCCGGCATCGAGGGCATGAAGCTGGCCGCCCGGTACATGCCCTCGGGCGGCGGTCTGGAGGTCGGCGGCGACTGGTACGACGTGATCCCGCTGCCTTCGGGCCGTACGGGACTGGTCATCGGCGACGTGCAGGGACACGACGTGCGCGCGGCCGGCGTCATGGCGCAGCTGCGCATCGCGATGCGGGCGTACGCGGCGGAGGGCCACCGCCCGGACGCGTTGCTGGCACGTGCCTCGCGGTACCTGGCGGGGATCGGGCGGCCCGAGGCGCTGACGGGCTACCCGGAAGAGGTCCGGGGCGGGACACCGCCGTCGGGCGCAGCTCCGCCGGTGGCCGGGACCTCGGGCGGGCTCCTGGGTGACGAGCGCTTCGCCACCTGCCTGTACATGGAGGCCGACCCCGTCACCGGCACCCTCGACATCGCGCGAGCCGGCCACCCCGATCCGGCGATCTGGCTGGCGGACGGAACGATGCTGATCCGGGCCACCGCGGGCGGGTTGCCGCTGGGGGTGGAGCCGGGCACCGAGTACCCGATGACGCGGCTCGTGCTGGAACCGGGCGAGACGCTGCTGGTGTGCACGGACGGACTGATCGAGGTCGGCGGGCACACCATGGACACCGGCTGGCGGCGCATCCAGGCCGTCTTCAGGGAGGTCTCGGAGAGGCACACGGGCACACCCGCCGATCTGGAGCAGCTCGCGGACGCCCTCATCGACTCGACCCAGCAGCCGCTCACCGGGGAGGGCGCGGGGCCGCTGGCCGACCGCCGCGAGGACGACATCGCGCTGCTGCTGCTCACCCTCGACCCCGCCTTCGCCGCCGAGCGTGCGGCGGCGGTCGCCGGCGTCGCACGCCGTACGACGTTCACGGTCGCGCAGGCGGAGCCGGACCGCATCGGCGAGGCCCGGCATCAGCTCCAGGGGATGCTCTTCGACTGGGAGAGCGAGGACCAGATCGACGGCGCCGTGCTGATGCTCTCCGAGATGCTCACGAACGTGCTGGTCCACACCGAGGGCGACGCCATGATGGTCGCGGAGTGCAGCGGAAAGCGGGGGAACCGGCTGCTGCGCGTGGAGGTCGCCGACACCAGCGACGCGCTGCCGCACCGCCGCACGCCGGGCGAACTGGCCTCGTCCGGCCGGGGGTTGATGATGATGGAGATGCTGGCGGGCTCTTGGGGCGTGGACCCGCGCGGCGAGGGCAAGAGCATCTGGTTCGAGATGCGCGAGAACGTCTCGTCGCCGGCCTGGGCCTGACGTGCGCCGTGCGGCGTGGTCCGCCCCGCAGCCGGGAGGACGGGCGGAGGGGGCCGATCTGCCGGGAGGACGGGCAGCGTTGCCGAACTGCCGGGCGCTCAGCCGTACATGCGGCGCATCGCGAAGTCGACCATCTCCTCGACTGCCTTCGCGTCGAAGACGACGCGGTGGTCGCCCTCCATGTCCAGCACGAAGCCGTAGCCCGAGGGCAGCAGGTCCAGAACCTCGGCGCCCGTGATCACGAAGTAGCGGGACTCCTTGCCCGCGTAGCGGCGCAGTTCCTTCAGCGTCGTGAACATGGGGATCACCGGCTGCTGGGTGTTGTGCAGCGCGAGGAAGCCGGGGGTCTCACCGCGCGGGCAGTACACCTTCGACGTCGAGAAGATCGACTGGAAGTCCTCCGAGGTGAGGGTGCCGTTGGTGAACGCGCGCACGGTCTCGCGGAGCGACGGCGGTGACGACGGCTCCGGGTACAGCGGCTGCCCGTTGCCGGGCTGACCCTGCTGCCCGTAGGGGGGCGGTGGCGCCTGCTGGGTCGTGTACTGCTGATGGCCGGCCTGCTGCTGGTGGCCGTACTGCTGCCCGGCGTGTGGGTAGCCCTGCCCCGCTGAGGCGGTCTGGTCGTAGCCGTACATAGGAGAAAGAGTAACGAGTCACAGATGGGCGGTTAGGGGTTGCTTCTTATTACTGACCGGTAGCATCATGGTCCGTAGACACAGCTGACTACCTGTCCGTCTAGCGAAACCACACGGAGCCGTTGCCATGGGGCACTACAAGTCGAATCTCCGCGACATCGAGTTCAACCTCTTCGAGGTGCTCGGCCGCGACACGGTGTACGGCACCGGACCGTTCGCGGAGATGGACGTCGACACCGCGAAGAGCGTGCTGAGCGAGATCGCGCGTCTCTCCGAGAACGAACTGGCCGAGTCCTACGAGGACGCCGACCGCAACCCGCCGGTCTTCGACCCTGAGACCGGCACCGCCCCCCTGCCCGAGTCGTTCAAGAAGAGCTACAAGGCCTACATGGACGCCGAGTGGTGGCGCCTGGGCACCCCGGAGCAGATCGGCGGCACCACCGCACCGCGCTCGCTGCTCTGGAGCTTCGCCGAGACCGTGCTGGGCTCCAACCCGGCGGTGTGGATGTACGCATCCGGGCCTGCCTTCGCGGGTGTCATCCACGAGGAGGGCACCGAAGAGCAGCTGAAGATCGCCCAGTTGATGGTGGACAAGCAGTGGGGCTCCACGATGGTGCTGACCGAGCCGGACGCCGGCTCGGACGTCGGCGCGGGCCGCGCGAAGGCCACCCGGCAGGACGACGGCAGCTGGCACATCGAGGGCGTCAAGCGCTTCATCACCTCCGGTGAGCACGACCTCTCCGACAACATCGTGCACTTCGTGCTCGCCCGCCCCGAGGGCCACGGCCCCGGAACCAAGGGCCTCTCGCTCTTCCTCGTCCCGAAGTACGACTTCGACTGGGAGACCGGCGAACTCGGAGACCGCAACGGCGTCTACGCCACCAACGTCGAGCACAAGATGGGCCTGAGGGTCTCCAACACCTGCGAGCTGACCTTCGGCGCCAACGCCCCGGCCAAGGGCTGGCTGCTCGGCGAGAAGCACGACGGCATCCGCCAGATGTTCAAGGTCATCGAGTTCGCGCGGATGATGGTCGGCACGAAGGCCATCGCGACGCTCTCCACCGGCTACCTCAACGCCCTCGAGTACGCCAAGGAGCGCGTGCAGGGCGCCGACCTGGCGCAGTTCACCGACAAGACCGCGCCCCGCGTCACCATCACGCACCACCCCGACGTGCGCCGTTCGCTGCTCACGCAGAAGGCGTACGCGGAGGGCATGCGCGCGCTCGTCCTCTACACCGCGTCCGTGCAGGACGAGATCATGGTCAAGGAGTACCGCGGCGAGGACGCCTCCGCGGCGGTGCGACTGAACGACCTGCTCCTGCCGATCGTGAAGGGCTACGGCTCGGAGAAGTCCTACGAGCAGCTCGCCCAGTCGCTCCAGACGCTCGGCGGCTCCGGCTACCTGCAGGAGTACCCGATCGAGCAGTACATCCGGGACGCCAAGATCGACACCCTCTACGAGGGCACCACCGCGATCCAGGGCCAGGACTACTTCTTCCGCAAGGTCGTCCGCGACCAGGGCCAGTCGCTCACGACGCTCTCGGAGGAGATCAAGAAGTTCCTCGCCGAGGCGAAGGGCGGCGAGGAACTGGCCGGCGCCCGCGAGGAACTCTCGCGCGCAGCGGTGGAGCTGGAGGGCATGGTCGGCGCCATGCTGACCGACCTCGCGGCCACGGAGAAGGACGTGAAGTCGATCTACAAGGTCGGCCTGAACACCACGCGCTTCCTCCTCTCCTCCGGCGACGTCGTCATCGGCTACCTGCTGCTGCGCGGCGCGACGGTCGCCGCGGAGAAGCTGGCCGACGCCTCCCTGACGCTCTCCGCGAAGGACAAGGCGTTCTACGAGGGGAAGGTCGCCGCTGCGAAGTTCTTCGCAGCGAACGTGCTTCCCTCCGTGGCCGTCGAGCGCACCCTGGCCGAAAAGGTCGACTCGTCCGTGATGGAGCTCGACGAAGCGGCGTTCTGATCTCCCCCAGGGCCTAGGGCCTTCGGCCTGGGAGGTGCCCCCGCCGGAGCCTCCGGGCCCGGGTCCGGCGGGGGCATCACCCGGAGCGCTCGCACGGGCCGCCACATCCCCCCATGCGGAACGTCCTTCTCCTCCCGGCAGGGCAGGAGAAGGACGTTTCGCCTTCGTATGCTGAGCATATGACCCCACGCTCCCAGAGCCCCGCGCCGCCGCAGCATGCCGGCCGGGCCCACAGCGACGGCCTCATCGGCTTCCTCTCGGACTCACCCACGCCGTACCACGCGGTGCGCAGCGCCGCGGAGTTGCTGGAGAAAGCGGGCTTCCGCCAGCTCGACGAGACGGAAGCCTGGGACGCGGCCGGCGGCGGCACGAGCGGCCGCGGCCACTACGTCGTACGCGGCGGCGCCCTGATCGCCTGGTACGTGCCCGCGGGCGCCGGCCCGGCCACGCCGTACCGCATCGTCGGCGCCCACACCGACTCCCCGAACCTGCGCGTCAAGCCGGTGCCCGACACCGGCAGCAGCGGCTGGCGGCAGATCGGCATGGAGATCTACGGCGGCACGCTGCTCAACACCTGGCTCGACAGGGACCTGGGCCTGGCCGGACGTCTCTCGCTGCGCGACGGCTCGACGCGGCTGGTGAACGTCGACCGCCCGCTGCTGCGCGTGCCGCAGCTCGCCATCCACCTCGACCGGCAGGTCAACGACGGGCTGAAGCTGGACCGTCAGCGCCACATGACACCCGTGTGGGGCCTCGGCACGCCACGGGAGGGCGAGCTGATCGGCTTCGTCGCCCAGGAGGCCGGCGTCCCCTCCGAGGAGATCACCGGCTGGGACCTGATGGCGCACAGCGTGGAGCCGCCCGCGTACCTCGGACGCGACGAGGAACTGCTGGCCGGCCCGCGCATGGACAACCTCCTCTCCGTGCACGCCGGTGCCGTCGCGCTGGCGGAGGCGGCCGCGCACGAGGAGCTTCCCGCGATTCCCGTGCTGGCGGCCTTCGACCACGAGGAGAACGGCAGCCAGTCGGACACCGGCGCGGAGGGACCGCTCCTCGGCTCGGTACTGGAACGCTCCGTCTTCGCCCGCGGCGGCACCTACGAGGACCGCGCGCGGGCGTACGCGGGGAGCGTGTGCCTCTCGTCCGACACCGGCCACGCCGTGCACCCCAACTACGCGGAGCGGCACGACCCGGGGCACCTGCCGATGCCCAACGGCGGGCCGATCCTGAAGGTCAACGTCAACCAGCGCTACGCGACGGACGGTTCGGGGCGGGCGGTCTTCACGGCGGCGTGCGAGCGTGCCGGGGTTCCCTGGCAGACGTTCGTGTCGAACAACTCGATGCCGTGCGGGACGACCATCGGGCCCATCACCGCGGCCAGACACGGCATTTCGACCGTCGACATCGGAGTGGCGATCCTCTCGATGCACTCCGCGCGCGAGCTGTGCGGTGTGGACGACCCGCATCTGCTGGCCCGTTGCATGAGCGGATTCCTCACGGGCTGAGCCGCCGGGAGGCGGAGGGCGGGCGCTTGCGCGGGTTCCGGCTCCCGCGACCAGTCTCCCCGTCCGGCGCCCCCCTTCGCCTTCCTGCTCCGGCGCCCGCGTCCCGCCTCCCGTGGGCGCACAGCCGCCCTGCGCGCCCAATTGCCCCTGATTGACGTGCGTTTCGGGGGGCACCCGTACCGCGTACGAAAGCCGTACAGCAGGACAACCGCCAATCGGAGGCAAGGATCCATGGGCATCGTCTTCTGCATCGGCATGCTGGCAGTGGGGGCCATCCTGACCTTGGCCGTCGACGTGAACACCGACGTGGTCAACCTCGATGTGGTGGGTCTCGTCCTGATGGCCGCCGGGCTGATCGGCCTCGCCGTCTACGTCAGCATCTTCAAGCGCCGCAAGACGCAGCCGCCGCACCCGGCGGCACCGGTGGTCGTCGAGGAGGAGCGCCACCACCTGGGGTGAGCTGAACCGGTTGCGCCGCCCGGAACGCAGCGTGCGGACCGCGAGGCGAGCGTACGACAGGCGCAGCAGCGGCCCGTGGTCCCCGCCCGAAGGGAGACGACGGGCCGCGTCTTTGCCTGGAGGCCCGAGGGAGAGAAGTCCACATCCGAAGGCCGGTGAAGAACGCCACAGCGCCACCGCGGCAGCCGGTTCCTCATCCCGCCGGTGTGCCGCGCTTCTGCCGGACGGGGCGCACCGTCGGCCGAGGGCCGGCGAACCGAGCCGCCACGGGCCCGGCCACGGCCAGGATCAGAACGTAGGCTGCAGCCAGGGGCCCCAGCCTGTCGTCCTGGACGCCCACGAGAGCGATGATGACGATGGAGAACTCACCGCGTGCGATGAGCGCCGTCCCGGCCCGCAGCCTGCCCCTCTCTCCCGCCCCGTCCCTGGAAGCGGCATACCACCCGACCGCCACCTTCGTCGCCGCCGTGACCGCTGCCAGCGCAACCGCCACGGGAAGCATCGGCAGCAGAGCGCCGGGACTGACGGACAGTCCGATGGCCAGAAAGAACAAGGCGGCGAACAGGTCGCGCAGCGGACCGAGCACCGCGCGGGCCCGGTCCGCCGCCTCTCCCGTGAGGGTGAGCCCCACCAGGAAGGCGCCGATCGCGGCTGAGACCTGGACGGTCTCCGCCAACGCCGCCACGATCAGCGTGAGACCCAGCACTCGCAGCAGAACCTGTTCCGCATCCGGGTGCGAGACCAACCGGCCCAGATGGCGGCCCCACCAGTACGAAACGGCGAAGGCGGCGGATACCGCACCCACGGCGGCCAGCACCCCCAGCAGCGCCTGCCGCCAGGAGCCGCCGGAGACGATGACTGCCAGGACGGGCAGGTAGGCCGCCATCGCGAAGTCCTCCAGCACCAGCACGGAAAGGACCGCCGGGGTCTCCCGGTTGCCCAGCCTTCGCAGGTCGCCCAGGAGCCGGGAGATGATGCCCGAGGAGGAAATGTAGGTGACGCCCGCGAGTGCCAGAACGCCTCCCGCGTCCAGACCGAGCAGCCACCCTGTCAGGGCACCCGGCAACGCGTTCAGCACGAGATCGGCACCCGCCGACGGCAGGTGACGGTGCAGGCTGACGGTCAGCTCGGAAATGGTGAACTCCAGCCCCAGAGCCAGCAGCAGCAGAACGACCCCGATGCCCGCACCGATCTCCACGAACTCACCGGCAGCCGGGACAGGGGCGACGCCGCCCTCGCCCAGAGCGAGTCCCGCCAGAAGGTAGAGCGGCACGGGGGACAGACCCAGGCGCCGCGCCAGGGCGCACAGCAGGCTCAGCGCGGCCAGGATGATGCCGAGCTCCAGCAGCAGCCCAGTCGGCGTATGCACGGGCTCAGCTTCGGACAATCTGTTCCACACCCGCGATCCCGTCATGGGTGCCGATCACGATCAGCACGTCCCCGGGACGCAGCACCTCATCGGGCCCTGGAGAAGCGACCACGTCGCCGTCCCGGACGATCGCCACGACCGACGCACCGGTCCGGGTCCGTGCCCTGGTCTCGCCCAGGGGAGAACCTGCGAACCGCGTACCCGCCCGCACCTCGACCTGCCCGGCGCTGAGCCCGGGCACCTCCCTGGTGAGATCGGCGAACCGCTCGGCGATCCGCGGTGCCCCCAGGATCTCGGCGAGGGTGTCGGCCTCCTCGCCTGTCAGACGCAGCATGGGGCCGGCCTGGTCGGGGCTGTCGTCCGCGTACACCACCAGTTCGAAATCGCGGGAGCGGCGGGCGACGACACCGATCCGGTCGCCGTCCTGGTTCGTGAACTCGTAGAGCATCCCCACACCGGGGAGAAGCACCTCGTTCACGTCCATGTGGCCATCATCGCGGCACGCCGGTCGCTGAACCTGTGTGCCGGGCCGGGCAGTCGGGGGCTTTCGCCGAGCGGACAGTCCGACCGGCCGTCACCGTCCTCGCCCGGTCGGCCGACCGGGGCGTCCGCACGCGGCGTCACTCACGTACCCCGGCCGGAACAGAGGCCCGCCTGGCGCGGGCGCACGGTCACACCGAGCGATCCGCTTCCGCTCCCGCGTCAGGGGGGTCGTCCATGCCCGCGAGCACGAGCGGCAGCCTGGACGTGCCGGAGCCCGTCACACGCACCGGGACTCCCCAGTCCTGCTGGTGCACATGGCACGCCGGGAACTCCACCGGCTCCGCCGCTCCCTCGGGGTCGTCGCACGAGGCTGCCATCGCCGAGACGTGCAGCACGCCCTCCGTCACGCCGTCCGCGAGGCGCAGGCGGCGGCGCAGATCCGTGCCCGCACCGGCTCCCTCCGCCAGCAGCTCCTCCGGCGTCGAGCCGACCAGCAGCCGGGTCGCGGGCCCGTACCGGTCGTCGGGCTTCTGGCCGCCCGGCGCCTGGAAGACGACCTCCAACAGCAGCTCTCCGGGGGCCACTTCGGTCGCCGCACGCTGCGTGCGGTGCGCCACCGGGTCGACCCGCACCGCCTCCTCCGGCAGCCGCAGCCTGGTCAGCCGGTGACGGGCCGACTCGACGACCACGATCTCGCTCCCCCGCCCCGGCCCGGCCGTTGCGGCCGGGTCGCGCGGATCGCCCGGGCCGTCTGCGAGGAAGGCGTCCGAAGGCTCCCGCAAGTCGGTGGCCAGGGTGGTCACTTGACCGCTTCCGGGGTCGTAGCAGCGCAGCGCGTTGTTGTACGTGTCACTCACGGCCACCCTCCCGCCGGGCAGCGCCGTGACGCCCAACGGGTGCTGGAGGAGGGCCTGTCCGGCGTCGCCGTCCCGGTGCCCGAAGTCGAAGAGGCCGGTGCCCACCGCGGTACGCACCTCGAGCGCCCCGTCCGCCCCGGTCCGCCCGATCCAGCGCAGGGCGCTCGTCTCCGAGTCGGCGACCCACAGCCGCTCGCCGTCCTCCGAGGACGACAGACCGGAGGGCTGGGCGAACCAGGCCTCCGCCGCCGGCCCGTCGACGAGACCCTCGTTGGTCGTACCCGCCTCGGCCCGCACGCTTCCCTTCCCCCAGCTACCGCTGGGCGGGGCCCCCAGCTCGCCCTCGGCCGGCGGCGTCCACGTCCACAGCTGGTGCACGCCCGCCATGGCGATCCACAGCCGCCCGTCGAACCACTCCACGTCCCACGGCGAGGAGAGGGCCACCTCGCGCGCCGGCCCCTCCGTGGCGGCGCCCTGCCACCACTGCTCGCCGGTGCCCGCGAGCGTGCCCACCTCACCGCTTGCCGGATCGTAGCTGCGCAGCGCGTGGTTGACGGTGTCCGCGACGACGACGGTCCTGCCGTCCGGCAGCAGCGCGAGCCCCTGGGGCTCGCTGAAGCACGCCTCACCGGGGCCGCCGTCCACCAGACCGCGCTCGCCGCTGCCCACGCGGCGCAGCACGGTCTCGCCGTCGGGAGCCAGCTCGACGAGCTGGTGCCGGGCGGTGTCGGTGACGAGGATGTTCCCTTCCCCGGACCCTGCCGCCCGGGAGGCCCCGCCCGGCAGCCGCAGCGCCTTGCCCGGGAAGCGCAGAGCGGTCGGCTCCGGCTCCGGCCGCACCGACGGGCCGTCGCCGCGCCGCAGCGTGCCCTTCGCCTCGTGCTCGCGCTCCAGCTCCTCGACGAGCGCCGCGATGGCGTGTGCGTGGCCCTCGCCCGCGTGCTGGGCGACGACGTAACCCTCGGGGTCGATCACCAACAGCGTGGGCCAGGCCCGTACCGCGTACTGCTTCCACGTCGCCAGCCCGGGATCGTCCAGGACGGGGTGCTCGACCTGGTAGCGCTCCACCGCGTCCACGACCGCTTCGTGGTCGGCCTCGTGCGCGAACTTCGGCGAGTGCACCCCCACGACCACGAGGGTGTCGCGGTGCCGCTCCTCGAGCTCGCGCAGCTCGTCGAGCACGTGCAGGCAGTTGACGCAGCAGAAGGTCCAGAAGTCGAGCAGGACGATGCGCCCCCGCAGGCCGGCGAGGGTGAGGTCCCTGCCGCCGGTGTTCAGCCAGCCGCCCTCTCCCCGCAGCTCGGGCGCCCGTACTCGTGCGTGAGAAGCCATGGCCGGAGCAACAACCGCCTCCGGGTGAGCATTCCGACGCCGTGCGGGGAAGTCGTGTGCCATGAGATATCTCGTACGCGAACGGATCTTCGGCATCGGCGACGACTACTGGATCGACGACGAGCAGGGCGAGCACGCCTTCCTCGTCGACGGCAAGGCGCTGCGGGTGAGGCAGACGTTCCAGCTCAAGGACGTGCAGGGAGAGGTCGTCGCCGTCATCCGGCGGAAGATGGTCAGCCTGTGGGAGACGATGGAGATCGAGCGGGGCGGCGCGAAGCTGGCGACGGTGCGCAAGAAGCGGTTCACGCCGCTGCGGCACCGCTTCAAGGCGCAGCTCGCGGACGGCGGGACGCTCGCGGTGCACGGGAACGTGCTCGACAAGGAGTACGACATCGAACTCGGCGGCGGACGGCTGGCACGCGTCTCGCGCAAGTGGTTCCGGGTGCGGGACACCTACGCGGTGGACATCGAACAGCCCGGCGCGGACGTGCCGTTGCTGCTGTCGCTGGCGGTGTGCATCGACGCGCTGACGGGCGACGACTGAAAGGCACCCAACAACCCACCGGGCAGGGGTGGTTGGGTGTGGTCCGGTGCGCACGGCCCGGCGCGTGCGGCAGCCGAAACGACCGGTTCGCCCGGATGACTCCGCATACGTTCCGAACGGCCGTGCACCGTACCACCGCCGGTGCACAAAAGGGGTGCGAATGGGCCTAGCATCGTGGTCCGAAAGCACTGCCGCGTCGGCCTCGCGCAGCGTAACTTGAGAGCACCGCACGCACCGAAACCACGAACGTCCGTACCGCCCGAGGGGTCTCGTGACCGACCACCCAAGCCTTCAGCCATACGTCGATGCCTGGACCGAGTCCATCGAAGCGATATCCGAACTGGTGAGGCCGCTCGCTGAGGGCGAGTGGAACCGGCGCACCGGATGCCCGGGGTGGTCGGTCCGGGACGTGGTCTCCCACATCATCGGCATGGAGTGTGAACTCCTCGGCGACCCGAGGCCGATCCACACCCTTCCGCGCGACCTGTACCACGTCGTGGACGAGCCCAGCCGTCACATGGAGATCCAGGTCGACGTACGGCGGCACCACACCGGGCTGGAGATGACGAGCGAGCTGGAGTACACCGTCATCCGCCGCTCCCGTCAGCTGCGCAACGAGAAGCGGGGGCCCGAGGCCGAGGTCCGGGACATCATGCCGGGCGGTTCGAAGATCACCCTCGAGAACCAGCTGCGGCTGCGGGCGTTCGACGTGTGGGTCCACGAGCAGGATCTGCGCCGGGCGCTGGGCAAGCCGGGCAGTCTCGACTCGGCGGGCGCGACGGTGGCGCGGGACGTGATGGTGGAGGGCCTGCCGTGGGTGGTCGCCAAGAAGGCCGGCGCCCCGCCGAACACCGCGGTGGTCTTCGACGTGAGCGGTCCGGTGGAGTTCATGCGCACCGTACGGGTGGGCCCGGACGGCCGCGGCGCCGTCGACGGCAGCCCCTCCCTGGGGCCCGCGGTCACGCTGTCGCTGGACTGGGAGACCTATGTGCGGCTCGCGGCCGGGCGGGTGCGTGCCGATGTCGTCGCGGACCAGGTGAAGGTCGAGGGTGACGCGAAGCTGGCGAAGGCGATCCTGGAGAACTTCTCCGTCACGCCCTGACGGTACGCCCTGACGGTACGACCCCTGACGAACCGCCGTGCCGGGGGCGGGCGTCCCCCGTGAGGTGGCCTCCCGTGACGGGAGGTCCCGTGACGGGGAGTCCCGTGACGGGCGGCAGGCGGCGGGCGGCAGGCGGCAGGCGGCGGGCGGCAGGCGGCAGGCGGCGGGCGGCAGGCGGCAGGCAACGAAGGCGCCGCGAGTGCGCCGCCGCGTGCCCGTCCCCGCAGGCACCGCGGCACCCGTTCGCGCAGGCACCGCGGCGCCCGTTCGCGGGCGCCCGCGCACCTTTCCCCGTATCAGGAGACCGGGACGTGCACCGCCTCCACACGGCTGGCGACCACGCGCTCACGCTCACGGCGGTGCGCACGCCTGCGGAGCCTCAGGATCTGCGCGACGCCCAGCGCCTCCAGCACGAAAATGCTCGCGAAGCCGGCCCGGAAGCTGCCGCCGGTGAGGTCCAGCAGGATGCCGACGGCCAGCAGGGTCGTCATCGAGGCGGTGAATCCGCCCATGTTGACGATGCCCGAGGCCGTGCCCTGACGCTCCGGAGGGTTGGCCGGGCGGGCGAAGTCGAAACCGATCATGGACGCCGGTCCGCACGCGCCGAGAACCGTGCACAGCACCACCAGCAGCCACATCGGGGCATGGCCGGGCCAGAGCAGGACCGTCGCCCACACCGTGGCGGTCGCCGCCACCGTGCCGAGCGCGAGCGGGGCACGTACCGCGTGATGGCGGGAGATCAGCTGCCCGTAGACCAGGCCGACGACCATGTTCGACAGCACGATGAGCGTGAGCAGTTCACCCGCCGTGGCCCGTCCGAGGCCCTGCCCCTCCACGAGGAAGGGCATCCCCCACAGCAGCAGGAAGACCATGCCGGGGAACTGCGTCGTGAAGTGCACCCACATGCCGAGGCGGGTGCCGGGCTCCCGCCAGGCGCGCACGATCTGACGCCGGATGTAACCGCCGCCCAGGTGCGGCACCGGCACCGGCGGGTACGACTTCGGGTGGTCCCTGAGGAACGCCACGACGAGCACGAGCAGCAGCACGCCGCCCACCGCGCTGCCCGCGAACGTGGCCGTCCACCCGAAGGCGTCGAGCACGCGGGCCAGCACCAGCGTCGTGACCAGGTTGCCCGCCATTCCGATGAGACCGGCGATCTGGGCGATCACGGGACCGCGTTTGGCCGGGAACCAGCGTGATCCGAGCCGCAGCACACTGATGAACGTCATGGCGTCGCCGCAGCCCAGCAGGGCGCGGCAGGCCAGCGCCGCGGCATAGGAGCCGGAGAAGGCGAAGCCGAACTGCCCCGCGGTGAAGAGCACCACGCCGAGCGTCAGCACCTTCTTCGTGCCCAGCCTGTCCACCAGCAGTCCGACCGGTATCTGCATCCCGGCGTAGACGAGCAGTTGGAGGATGGAGAAGGTGGACAGGGCGGAGGCGCTGATGTCGAAGCGCTCGGCGGCGTCCAGCGCGGCCACGCCGAGGCTCGTGCGGTAGGTGATGGCGACGAAGTAGACGGTGACGCCCAGGCCCCAGACCGCGACCGCGCGGGAGCCGCCGGGCGGGTCGCTGTGGACCGGGAAGCCCGCCGAGGTGGGTGCGCTCACCGCACATCACCGTGCACCAGGCCCCGCACCCACGTGACATGGCGGCGTACGGCGTCCGCGGCGGCGTCCGCGTCGCCCGCGCGCACCGCCTCCATGATCTCGGCGTGCTCGGCGATGCTCTTGGCGATCCTGTCCGGCTGCGCGTGCATCATGGCCACGCCCATCCGCAGCTGCCTGTCGCGGAGTTGGTCGTACAGGCGGGTGAGGATCTCGTTGCCGGTGCTCCTGACGATCTCCGCGTGGAAGCAGCGGTCGCTGACCGCGAACGCCGTCAGATCACCGGCGTCGGCGTGCGCGCGCTGCTCTTCCAGCAGTTCCTCGAGGCGCTCGATCAGCCCCGCGCGCACCGGGTCCGAGGACTTGCGCACGGCGTGCTGCTCGACGAGGAGCCGCGTCTCGACGACATCGGTGATCTCCTGCGCCGACACGGGCAGTACGAGGGCGCCCTTCTTCGGGTAGAGCTTGATCAGCCCTTCGACCTCGAGGCGGAGCAGCCCTTCCCGTACGGGCGTGCGCGAGACGCCCACGGCCTCGGCGAGTTCGCCCTCCGTGAGCAGCATTCCGCCCTCGTAACGGCGGTCCAGTACGGCCTGTTTGACGTGCGCGTACACGCGCTCGGCGGCGGCCGGACGGCGTGCGGGGGCGGGGGTCGCGAGGTCGGTGGAAACGGACATGTGCACAGCTTAGATACAACACAGATGCGTGCGCTCCCGCGTCCGCGATATGGACGCGTCCGCGGCGAGCCCCCGGCGACTTCCGGCGTCCTGCCGTCAACTCCCCTTCCAGGGCCCGGTTTTCGAGGAGCCGGTGTCCGAGGGCGCGGTTTCCAAAGGGCACGGTTTCCAGAGGGCACAGCTTCCAAAGGCCCGAGGCAGAAGCCCGACGAACAGAGGCCCGACGAACAGAGTCCGGACATGCCGGTGCCGGGCCCCTCACGGGGACCCGGCACCGGGCACTCGTCACCGCGGGACCATCAGGTCCAGGTCATCAGGCGCTTGGGATGTTCCAGCACCGCGGCGACATCCGCGAGCACCTTCGAGCCCAGCTCACCGTCGATCAGACGGTGGTCGAAGGCGAGCGCGAGCGTGGTGACGTCACGCGCCTTGACCTTGCCCTTGTGCACCCACGGCTGCTGCCGGACCTGCCCGAAGGCCAGGATCGCCGACTCGCCGGGGTTCAGGATGGGCGTCCCCGTGTCCACGCCGAAGACGCCGACGTTGGTGATGGTCACCGTGCCGCCCTGCATCGCCGCCGGGCTCGTCTTCCCCTCGCGTGCCGTGGTCACCAACTCGCCCAGCGCCTCCGCCAGTTCGGGCAGCGTCTTGGCGTGGGCGTCCTTGACGTTGGGGACGACCAGCCCGCGCGGCGTGGCCGCGGCGATGCCCAGGTTGACGTAGTGCTTCTGGACGATCTCCTGATTCGCCTCGTCCCAGGCGGCGTTGGCCTCCGGGTGACGGCGCAGTGCGACCAGGAAAGCCTTGGCGACCAGCAGCAGCGGGTTGACCCGCAGCCCCTGCATGTCCGGGTCCTGCTTCAGCTCCCGCACGAGCTTCATCGTGCGCGTCACGTCGACGGTGACGAACTCCGTGACCTGCGGCGCGGTGAAGGCGCTGTCCACCATGGCCTGAGCCGTGGCCTTCCGTACGCCGCGCACCGGGATCCGCGTCTCGCGCGCCGCCGCCCCGGCATCCTGGGCCTCGGCCCGCGGCGCTGCGGCGGCGGGAGCCGCGGACGGCGCCGGAGCCGCCGGGGCGGGGACGCGGGCGCCCACGGAGGCCGCAGCAGCGTGCACGTCCTCACGCGTGATGACGCCGTCCGGCCCGGTCGGCACGACCGTCGTGAGGTCGATGCCGAGGTCCTTGGCGAGCTTGCGCACCGGCGGCTTGGCCAGCGGACGGCCCGTGGCTGACGGCACGTCCGCCACCGCGCCCGCGCCGGAGACGGCCGCGCCCTCACGGTGACCGTTCAACTCGCCCTGGACGGCCTCCTGCACGGAATCCCGTACGGACTCCGGCGCGCCGTTCCCGTTCCGCCATGTGTCCGCCGCCGGCTGCTGCTTGCGCGGGCGGCGCTTCGTCGGGGACTCCGCGACGCCGTAGCCGACGAGCACCGGCTTGCGGCCCTCGCGCTCACCCGCGCCCTCGCCTTCGTCCGCGGCGGGCCCGGCCGGCGCCGCTCCCGCGGCGGACTCCGCGGGCGCCGTACCCTCCGGCGGCCCGGCCGACGGGTCGGTGTCCACCGCGATGATCGCGGTGCCGACGTCCACGGTCGTGCCCTCGGTGAAACGCAGCTCGTGCACGGCACCGTTGAAGGGGATGGGCAGTTCGACAGCCGCCTTGGCCGTCTCGACCTCGCAGACCACCTGGCCGTCCGTGACCGTGTCACCGGGCTGGACGTACCACTTGAGGATCTCCGCCTCCGTGAGACCCTCGCCCACATCGGGCATCTTGAACTCGCGGATGCGGGTCGCGCTCTCAGTCATCGTCACGACTCTCCTCAGTACGCCAGCACGCGGTCGACGGCATCGAGCACCCGGTCGAGCCCCGGAAGGTACTCGTCCTCCAACCGGGCCGGCGGATACGGCGCGTGGAAGCCTCCCACGCGCAGCACCGGAGCCTCCAGGTGGTAGAAGCACCGCTCCGTGATCCTGGCTGCCACCTCCGACCCTGTTCCCAGGAATACGGGTGCCTCGTGCACCACCACAAGCCTCCCGGTCCTCTCGACCGACTTCTGGATGGTGTCGAAGTCGATCGGCGACATCGAACGCATGTCGACCACTTCGAGGGAGTGTCCCTCCTCCTGCGCCGCGGCCGCCACCTCCAGGCACGTCTTCACCATCGGTCCGTAGGCGGCCAGCGTGACGTCGGTGCCCCGGCGTGCCACGCGCGCCGCGTGCAGCGGCGCCGGGATGGCGGTGACGTCGACCTCGCCCTTGTCCCAGTAGCGGCGCTTGGGCTCGAAGAAGACGACGGGGTCGTCGCTCTCGACGGCCTGACGCATCATCCAGTAGGCGTCCGAAGCGTTCGACGGCGAGACGCACTTGAGGCCGGCGACGTGCGCGAACAGCGCCTCCGGGGATTCGCTGTGGTGCTCGACGGCGCCGATGCCGCCCGCGTACGGGATGCGGATGACGACGGGCAGCTTGATCTTGCCCAGTGCGCGGGCGTGCATCTTCGCGAGCTGCGTGACGATCTGGTCGTACGCGGGGAAGACGAAACCGTCGAACTGGATCTCCACGACGGGGCGGTAGCCGCGCAGCGCCAGCCCGATGGCGGTGCCGACGATGCCCGACTCCGCGAGCGGGGTGTCGATGACCCGCTGCTCGCCGAAGTCCTTCTGAAGGCCGTCCGTGATGCGGAAGACGCCGCCGAGCTTGCCGACGTCCTCCCCCATGACCAGGACCTTCGGGTCGTTCTCCATCGCGGTGCGCAGGGATTCGTTGAGCGCCTTGGCGATCGGCATCTTCCGCACGTCCGGGGTGGCGGACGCGGCCGGGCTGGAGGCGTTCGAAGCGGTCGAAGTAGCGGCAGCGGCCATGTCAGCGGCCCTCCCCTGCGGAATCGGCTGAGTCGACTGGGTCCGCGAACGACGCGAGGTACTCGGCGAACTGGGCGCGCTCCTCGTCGACCAGCGCGTGACCGTCCGCGTAGACGTTCTCGAAAATCGCCATGGTGTCCGGATCGGGCATGGTGCGGATCGCCTCGCGCACGTGCTTGCCCATGGCGTCGCTCTCCTCCTCGATGGAGGCGAAGAACGCGTCGTCAGCCTGCCCGGACCGCTCCAGGTACGCGCGCAGACGCGCGATCGGGTCCTTGGCCTCCCACTCCACACGCTCCTCGTCCCGGCGGTAGCGGGTCGGGTCGTCGGAGGTGGTGTGGGCGCCCATCCGGTAGGTGAACGCCTCGACCAGCATGGGCCCCTGCCCGCTCCGCGCTCGCTCGACGGCGGCGCGGGTCACGGCGAGGCAGGCCAGCACGTCGTTGCCGTCGACGCGGACGCCGGGGAAGCCGAAGCCGGCCGCGCGCTGGTAGAGAGGCACGCGGGACTGGCGCTCGGCGGGCTCGGAGATCGCCCACTGGTTGTTCTGGCAGAAGAAGACGACCGGAGCGTTGTAGACGGCGGCGAAGGTGAACGCCTCGGCCACGTCGCCCTGCGAGGAGGCCCCGTCGCCGAAGTAGGCGATGACCGCGGAGTCGGCACTGTCCAGGTTGACGCCCATCGCGTAACCGGTGGCGTGCAGGGTCTGGGAGCCGATGACGATCGTGTAGAGGTGGAAGTTGTTGGACGCCGGGTCCCAGCCGCCGTTGTTCACGCCGCGGAACATGCCGAGCAGCTTCGTCGGGTCGACGCCGCGGCACCATGCGACGCCGTGCTCGCGGTAGGTCGGGAAGACGTAGTCGTCGTCACGCAGCGCGCGCCCGGAGCCGATCTGCGCCGCTTCCTGACCCAACAGGGAGGCCCACAGGCCGAGTTCGCCCTGGCGCTGAAGGGACGTCGCCTCGCTGTCGAAGCGCCGGGTGAGGACCATGTCGCGGTACAGACCGCGCAGTTCCTCGGCGGTCAGGTCGACGTCGTAGTCGGGGTGTCCGACGCGTTCGCCCTCGGGGGTCAGCAGCTGTACGAGTTCGGTGCCGGCGGATCCGTTCGCGGCAGGGCCCCCGGCGCGGGGCTTGGCGGACTTGGCCGCCTTCGCCGTCCCGGCCGTCCTGGCGGGCTTCGAACGCTTCGCAGTCTTCGCCGTCTTTGCCGGCTTCGACGCCTTCGCCGCCGTCCCGGTCGTGCTCTCGGCGTCGCCCGGCGCGGAAGCCGTCCTCTTCGCGTCGCGCTTGCCTCCGGCGCCGCTGCGGCGCGGCGTGCTGCGCGCGGCAGTGCTCTCCACGGTCACGTGTGCTCCTCTTCTGTCCGGCCCCGGGGTCGCCGGTGGCCTGGGGTTCCCCCGCCCGGGGCGGAGGGAGGCTCGCCCGGTCCCGTACGGCGCACGGGGTGGGTGCGGCACGGACGGCAACCGGACGGTGAAGATGTCCAGGCTGAGGCCCGCTGAAGCAGTTCCCAGAACTCCATACATGCATGAAGCCGCCCTGACCTGCAACTTTGTTCGGATTTCCAAGTAAACGAACCGGAAGTCCGACCCAGCTGAAGGATCAGTGACGTCACTGGTCACAGCCTCGCGGGCCTCGTGGACCCTTCCCTGCGCCTTCGGCGCGGGGAAGTCCCAAGCACGGTATCCCGCGGCTCCAGAGTGCGGGAAGGGCGGAGCGGAGACCAGTGTGTGAGACTGAAAAAATGGAAGAAAGCACGCAAATCACTGTCTTCCTGCTCGATGACCACGAGATGATCCGCCGGGGTGTGCACGAGATGCTCTCGGCGGAATCCGGCATCGAGGTCATCGGCGAGGCCGACAACGCGGCCGACGCGCTGAAACGCATCCCGGACGCCCGTCCCGACGTCGCGCTGCTCGACGTGCGCCTCCCGGACGGCAGCGGCATCGAGGTCTGCCGTGAACTGCGCTCCCGCGCCCCGGACATCGCGTGCCTGATCCTCACCTCTTTCACGGACGAGGAGGCTCTCGTGCATGCCGTGCTCGCCGGGGCCTCCGGCTACGTGCTGAAGGGAATCCGCGGCAGTGAACTCCAGTCGGCCGTACGGGACGCCGCCGCCGGAAAGGCGCTGATCGGCCCGGACGCCGCCCGCCGGGTCGTGGAACGGCTGCGCCGGGGTGCGGGCCGCGCGGATGTGGACGGCGACGGCAGACTGGCCTCGCTCAGCGGCCAGGAGCGCATCATCCTGGACCTGATCGGCGCGGGCATGACCAACAGGGCCATCGGCGACAAGCTGAACCTGCCGAGAAAACGATCAAGAACTATGTCTCGCAGCTGCTCTCGAAGCTCGGCATGGAACGCAGGTCCCAGGCGGCCGCGTACGTCGCCCGCATCCGGGCGGGAGGCGGCGGGGGAGCCGACCCGGGCTCCTGAGCCGCACCGGTGGGCCGGGTGGGCCGGCAGGGTGACCCGGGGCTGCCGGACCGGACCGGCGGACTGCTGAACCGGACTGCGGACCCCGGACCGCCGAACGCGAACCGCCGAAACCGGACCTCAGAACCGGACCGGCTGCTGAGCCGCACCCGACGCGGACGCGGAGCCCTGCCGGTCGCAGCGGAGCCTGCCGGTCGCGCGCGCCCGCTCCGGAACCGCCGCGACGGCCCCGGCGGAACAGGCCGGCAGGGCCGGCCCGTCCGGTCAGGTCACTGCTCGGCGCCTCCGGTGCCGGTGTCGCCGCCCTCGTCGGCACCGCCGGTGTCCTCGGACGGAGTGTCGGAGGGCGTGCTGGTCGGGCCGCCCGAGCCGCCGCCGCTGCCGGAGTTGCCGCCGCTGCCGGAGTCCGTCTCGCTCGGGGTTCCGGTCGGCTCGTCGGAGGGCGAGCTCTCGGTCTCGCTCGGCGTCGTCTGCGACGGCGTCTGGGAGGGCGTCTGCTCGCCGGTGTCGCCCGTGGTGGTGCCCGGCTCCTCCTCGGTCTCCGTCGGCGTCGGGGTCGGCTCGTCCTTGGTCTTCTTGTCCTTCGGCTCCGTCGTCGACGAGCCCGGGTTGGTCTTGTTGCCGCCCTCGCCGTCGTTGAAGAGCGTCGCGAAGTAGATGCCCGCCGCGGCCACGATCACGGCGACGAGAGCGATGAACGCGTTCCGCACGCCCTTGCCGCGTCCCGCGTCACGCCGGGGTCCGCCCTCGAAGCCTCCGTCGTCCCGGCCCGGCGCGCCCATCAGCATCGGCGGGCCCAGCTGCGAGGTGTCGCCGTGCGCCGGGTGCTGCCTGGCGTCGGCGCCGGGGACGCCCATCGCCGGAGTCGAAGCGCCGGCGTGTGCGACAGGGCCGGTGTTCCACGCCCCGCCGGTGTGGCTGCCCTGCTCGTTCAGCATCTGGAGCGCGAACTGGGCGAGGCCGCGCATCTCCTCGGCGCTCTGGAACCGGTCGTCCGGGTCCTTCGCCAGAGCGCGCATGACGAGGCCGTCCAGCTCGGGAGGGACGGTCTCGGAGGCTTCGGACGGCGGCGCCGCCTCGTCCTGGACGTGCTGGTAGACGACCGACAGCGGCGTCTCACCCGTGAACGGCGGTCTGAGCGTGAGCAGTTCGTAGAGGAGACAGCCGGTGGCGTACAGGTCGGAGCGGATGTCGACCGTCTTGCCGAGGGCCTGCTCGGGAGAGAGGTACTGAGGCGTGCCCATCACCATGCCGGTCTGCGTCATGGTGTTGGAGGCGCCGTGCAGCGCCCGCGCGATGCCGAAGTCCATCACCTTGACCGCGCCGGTGTTGGTGATGATGACGTTGGCCGGCTTGATGTCGCGGTGCACGATGCCGTGCTGGTGGCTGTAGGACAGGGCTTCCAGGACGCCGGAGACGATGATCAGCGCCTGGTCGGGCGGCGGCGCCTCGGCGTTCATCAGCAGATCGCGGATCGTACGGCCCTCGACCAGCTCCATCACGATGTACGGCGTGACGTTGCCGCCGATCGTCTCCTCGCCGGAGTCGTACACCGCGACGACGGCATGGTGGTTGAGGCCCGCGACGGACTGTGCCTCCCGCGTGAACCGGGCCTTGGAGACCGGGTCCTCGGCAAGGTCGGAGCGCAGCAGCTTCACCGCGACCGTACGGCCCAGGCGCAGGTCCTCGGCGGCGAAGACCTCCGCCATGCCACCGCGCCCGAGGCGGTGCGTGAGGCGGTAGCGGCCGTCACCGACAAGGCCGTTGTTCCCCCACAGCTCCGGCGATTCGGCCATCGAGCCGCCCATGGCGTCGGGGTCCGAAGGACCCCCGCCGGCCTGCGTCTGTGCCATCTGTCCTCGCCGTGGATCGAAATGCCGTCATGCCCCGGGTCGCCGCGGGTGCCCCTACCCCCTGACCCTTGGCCCATGCCCGGACGCCGGAATGACCCCGCTCCCGCGTTGGAGGCTACAGGCTCGGGGAAGTCGAATGGACGGTGCCGGATCAGCCATCCAAGCGGCTGCGGCACCCGGCTGGCAAGTTCGCAGGCGACGGGCGGGAGGCCAGGCGGGACGGGGTCCGGGGCCCGTGCGTGCGGTCACGCACACCGGGACTTCCGGCGCAAGAGTCGCGGTGCAGCAGAGCCGTGACAGTTGTGGCCGCAGGTTACGCATCCGATTACGGAACGGGCACTGCGCTTGACGTGGCAGAGCCCTCCGGCAGACTTGGGCGGGTATAAGAATCAGGGAGTTTCCGGGGCTTGAAATCTGCCCTGAAAAAACTGTGCGGGGGCATGCCGCCGAGGGGGAGCAGTCAGATGAGTGACGTCGGCGGACAGGCAGACGCGGAGTACGCGGGCCGCACGGTCGGGAACGGCCGTTTCCAGCTTCGGAGTCTGCTCGGCGCCGGCGGCATGGCCTCCGTCTACCTCGCGTACGACTCCGTTCTCGACCGCAAGGTCGCGGTCAAGACCCTCCACACCGAGCTGGGCCGTGAGCAGTCCTTCCGCGAGCGCTTCCGCCGCGAGGCACAGGCTGTCGCGAAGCTCACACACACCAACATCGTCTCGGTCTTCGACTCCGGCGAGGACGAGATCGACGGCGCGATGGTGCCGTACATCGTCATGGAGTACGTCGAGGGCGAGCCGCTGCGCTCCGTGCTGGACGAGGACATAGCGAGCCTCGGGGCGATGCCCGCCGAGAAGGCGCTGAAGATCACCGGCGACGTGCTCTCGGCCCTGGAGGTCAGCCACGAGATGGGGCTGGTCCACCGGGACATCAAGCCCGGGAACGTGATGATCACCAAGCGCGGCGTCGTCAAAGTCATGGACTTCGGCATCGCGCGGGCAATGCAGTCCGGTGTCACGTCGATGACGCAGACCGGCATGGTCGTCGGCACGCCGCAGTACCTGTCGCCGGAACAGGCCCTGGGGCGGGGCGTGGACGCGCGTTCCGACCTCTACTCGGTCGGCATCATGCTTTTCGAACTGCTCACCGGGCGGCTGCCGTTCGACGCCGACTCCCCGCTGGCCATCGCGTACGCGCACGTGCAGGAGGAGGCGCCCACTCCGTCGGCGATCAACCAGTCGCTGACGCAGGCCGTCGACTCGCTGGTCGCGCGCACTCTGCGGAAGAACCCGAACGAGCGCTTCGACTCCGCAGAGGCGATGAACGAGGAGTGCAGGCGCGTCGCCCGGCAGACCGCGGGCGGCGCTCCCTCCATCATCCAGGGCGGCCCGCCGGCGCAGAGCGGCGCGGGAGTGGGGCATGCCGTCTTCCCGCAGGTGGGCGAGGGCACCCCGCCGCCGCCCGGAGCGCAGCAGCCCTATCCGCTGCAGCAGTACGGCGCGTTCGGGCCCTCCACGCCTCCGCCGCCCAGCACCGCTCCGATGGGCCAGTACGCGCCGGGCACGCCGTACGGCCTGCAGCAGGGCGCAGGGCAGCACACGCCCCCGCCGTACACGGTCTCCCCGCAGCCGGCCGGCGGCGGTGGCGGGCGCAAGAACAACACCCCGCTGATCGTCGGTTCGGTGA
Organism: Streptomyces sp. WMMB 322; assembly: GCF_900090145.1. Taxonomy (GTDB): domain Bacteria; phylum Actinomycetota; class Actinomycetes; order Streptomycetales; family Streptomycetaceae; genus Streptomyces. The sequence goes on along the minus strand of NZ_FMHI01000002.1, from coordinate 452,186 downwards.
TCGCGGTGGCCGTCGTGCTCACCGCGGTGATCATGGCGCTGGTGCTCGCGCAGGGCGGGAACGACGACGACCCCGAGGCCAAGCCCATTCCCACCGAATCCGCTGACAGGGTCACGCCTGAAGCCGAGCCCAGCGCAACCGCCGAAGACGGCGGGGTCAACGGTTTCAAGCCCGAGGACAAGTCCAAGACCATCGAAACCCGCCGGTGCACGGACGCACCTGACAGCTACTCGGACAGGGACAAGAAGATCGTCCCCGACTTCACCTACAAGAACCTGGACTCGGTGAAGAAGTGCATCAAGGCGGCGGGCTGGAAGCTCGGTGAGATCTCGCACGAGGACGAGAACATCTGGGGCAAGAACATGGTCCTGGAGCAGTCGCCGGACGGCATCGAGTACCTGGACCCGGAGGAGGACAAGATCGACCTGACGGTCTCCACCGGCAAGCCCAGCGACTGACGGGTCCGCACCACCAGTCGACCGCAGCCGGAACCGAGCCGGTCGAACCGGTACGAGCCGGTCGAGCCGTCCAACCGGCAGGGGGCGCCCGGCGCGCATCGCATGTGCGTCGGGCGCCCCCTTCTGTCAGCCCGCTCCTGCTGCCCGTTCTCTCTGCGAGCGGCGCGTCAGCCGTCGGCGGACGCGGGCTCCGCCGGCCTGCGCACCTCGACGGTCCGGAAGCGGTCGGCGACGAAGGCGGTGTCGCACAGCGCCGCGTTCGCGGCCGGATTGCCGCCGGAGCCGTGGAAGTCGGAAAACGCCGCCGTCTGGTTGACGTACACCCCGCCGGTGAGATTGAGGGAGAGCTGAGCGCACTCGTCCATGCAGGCGTCCTCCACGAGGCGCTCGGCGACCGGCGACGTGGTGTAGGCACCGACCGTCATCGCGCCCTTCTCACGCACCGTTCGCCGCAGCAGCGCCACAGCGTCCTCGGTCGAGTCGACGGCGACCGCGAAAGAGACCGGACCGAAGCACTCCGAGAAGCACGCCGCCTGCGACTCCGGCTTCGCGGAGTCCAGCTTGACGATGACGGGCGTGCGCACCTGCGCCCCGGGAAAGTCCGCGTTCTCGATCGACCGTGATTCCAGGGCCACTTCGCCCAGCGAAGCGGCCGACTCGACGCGCTCACGCACCTGTTGGTTGACGATGGCGCCCAGGATCGCGTTCGCACGGGCGTCGTCGCCGAGCAACTTGCCCACTGCGGTGGCCAGATCGGCGACCACCTCGTCGTAGGACTTCTCGCCGGCGTCGGTGCTGATGCCGTTCCGCGGGATCAGCAGATTCTGCGGGGTGGTGCACATCTGTCCGCTGTAGAGCGAGAGCGAGAAGGCGAGATTGCCCAGCATGCCCTTGTAGTCGTCGGTGGAGTCGATGACCACCGTGTTGACCCCCGCCTTCTCGGTGAAGACGCGGGCCTGGCGGGCGTTGCTCTCCAGCCAGTCGCCGAAGGACGTCGAACCCGTGTAGTCGATGATGCGGATCTCGGGACGGACCGCCAGGTCCTTCGCGATGCCCTCGCCCTCCCGCTCGGCGGCGAGCGCCACGAGGTTCGCCTCGAAGCCGGCCTCCGTCAGCACCTCGCGGGCGATGCGCACCGTCAGTGCCAGCGGCAGCACGGCACGAGGGTGGGGCTTCACCAGCACCGGATTGCCCGTGGCGAGGGAGGCGAAGAAGCCCGGGTAGCCGTTCCAGGTGGGGAAGGTGTTGCAGCCGATCAGCAGCGAGACGCCACGGCCGACCGCCGTGAACCGCTTGCTGAGTTCGAGGGGCTCACGCTTGCCCTGCGGCTTGGACCATGCCGCCGCCTCGGGAGTGCGGACCTGCTCCGCGTACGCGTAGGCCACGGCCTCCATGCCGCGGTCCTGGGCATGCGGGCCGCCCGCCTGGAAGGCCATCATGAAGGCCTGCCCGCTGGTGTGCATCACCGCGTGCGCGAACTCGTGCGTACGGGCGCTGATCCGGGCCAGGATCTCCAGGCACACCGCCGCCCGCAGCCTGGGGCCCGCCTCGCGCCACGCCGGCATCGCCTTGCGCATCTCGGGCAGCAGCACGTCGAGGTCGGGACGTGGGTACTCGATGCCCAACTCGAGTCCGTAGGGGGAGACTTCGGTCGAGACCCAGCCGCCCTGCGGGCCCGCCGTGCCCGGCTGCCCGTCGATCTCGAAGCGGCCGCCGCGCAGCGCGTCGAAGGCGGCCTGGCCCTGTCCGGCGCTCAGCGAGCCCGCGATGGCCGAGTCCTCCCCGTACGCCTTGGGGTGCTCGGGGTGCGGCGACCAGTAGTCGCGGCTGCCGATCGCCTCCAGAGCACGGTCGAGAGTGGGACTGTGCCTCTCGAGCAGCCCGGCCGCGGAGAGCGGGGGACTGCCGGCCGGGGTCGCGGATGTGGTCACGGGTGCGGTCACGAACGACCAACTCCTCGTCGGGCTGGGGGCTGGGTGGCTGGCGCTGTCCTGCGCCGCATCGCCTGCCCGGGCCTGCTGGATGTGCACGGCCGGGCAGGCCCTTGCACGGCTGCACGGGCTGTCGGTCCTGCGGCGACAGGTAGATACTGCAACCGAACGATCGGTCGGTGCAAGGGGGAAGGTGAGCCTGTGGACAACGCGGATAGCATCGGCCGCATGCCGGTCAAGCGCGACACCTACACGCCCGATTCGCTGCTGAAAGTCGCCGTGGAGGTGTTCATCGAGCGCGGTTACGACGGCACCTCGATGGAGCACCTGTCGCAGGCCGCCGGCATCTCGAAATCGTCGATCTACCACCACGTGCGCGGCAAGGAGGAGCTGCTGCGCCGGGCCATAAACCGCGCCCTCAACGGGCTCTTCGGCGTCCTCGACGAGCCGCGTGCGCGCGAGGGCCGCGCGATCGACCGGCTCGAACACGTCACGCGCCGCACGGTCGAGGTGCTCATGGCGGAGCTGCCCTACGTGACGCTGCTGCTGCGCGTACGCGGCAACACCGACACCGAGCGGTGGGCGATGGCGCGCCGCCGCGAGTTCGACCACCGCGTCTCCGAGCTGCTGAAGCAGGCCGCGGCGGACGGCGACCTGCGCGGCGACGTCGAGATCAGGCTGGCGACCAGGCTCCTCTTCGGCATGATCAACTCCATCGTGGAGTGGTACCGGCCCTCGCGCGCCGGCCGCGGCGGCACCGCCACCAGCGACGAGGTCGCAGAGGCCGTCGTACGCGTCGCCTTCGCCGGCCTGCGCAGCTGACGACGCCCGTCCGACGGCCCCACGACGCCCGCACCCAGGCCTGCCGGCAGCGGCGCCGCCCCGGTTCCGGCGCCGGGGGCGGGGCGGCCGGACCGCGCCACCGGGGCCGGGCCGCCCGGTCCTGCCCGGTCCCGCGTCAGCCGCGCTCCCGGGGCTGCGTGTCGACGAGGACGCCCGGATTGAGGATGCCCCGCGGGTCGAGCGCCGACTTGGCGGCCCTCAGCGCGAGGGCGAAGGGTTCGGGGCGCTGACGGTCGTAGCCCGGCCTGTGGTCCCTGCCGACGGCGTGATGGTGGGTGACGCTCGCGCCGTGCCGCACGAGGATCTCCATGGCCGCGCTCTTGATCTCGTCCCACATCGCGGCCTCCGCGCCGCGGCGGCCCGTGGCGATCACCGTGAAGTACGGGGCGGCGCCGTCCGGATAGACGTGCGTCAGGCGGCAGTTGACGAGCCCCGGGCTGCCCGTGACCTCCTCCACCGCGGCCCCGATTCCGGCGCGTACGGCTTCGTAGAGGCCGGTGAACCGGTCCCAGGTGCACGCCGTCTCGAACGTCTCGGTGATGGCGCTCATCCGCGCCAGCCCGTCCCGCAGGTACGGCATGCGCAGGAAGGCCGACCGCCAGGCGCCCACGGCGTCCCCCTCGCCCGCCTCGGTCCCGCTGCCGCCGCTGCCGCCGGGATCGCCGACCGTGCCGCCGTGGTCGCGGGCGAGGGCGCACAGCTCCGCGAGCCGCCCGTCCACCGGGTGGTGCGCGGACTCCACGCCGAGGACGAGCACGCTCTCCGCGTCCTGCGCGGCGCCGGCGAGGGCCGCCTCACCCGGGTCGAGCAGCCTGCAGTTGGCGGGGTTGAGCCCGGCCTGCGCGATGGCGCGCACGGCCTCGACGGCGTCCGCGAACGCGGCGAAGCGCACGGCGGCGGACGCCTTGTGCACGGGACGGTCCTGCAGCCGCATCCACGCCTCGGTGATCACGCCGAGGGTCCCCTCCGAGCCCAGGAAGAGCCGGTCGGGGGACGGGCCCGCGCCCGAGCCGGGCAGCCGCCACGAATCGCAGACGCCGGCCGGGGTGACCACGCGCATCGACTCGACGAGGTCGTCGATGTGCGTGTACAGGGTGGCGTAGTGGCCACCGGCGCGGGTGGCCAGCCAGCCCCCCAGCGTGGAGAACTCGAAGCTCTGCGGGAAGTGGCGCAGCGTCAGCCCCCCGCCGTGCCCGCGGAGCTGGTCCTCGAGCGAGGGCCCGAACACGCCGGCCTGGATGCGGGCGGCCCTGCTGGTGGTGTCCACCTCCAGCACCCGGTCCATGGCGGACAGGTCGAGGGAGAGCACCCCGGCGTGGTCGCCGCCGCGGTACTCGACCCCGCCCGTGACCGAACTGCCGCCGCCGTAGGGGATGACGGCCACGTCCGCCGTGCCCGCCCAGTCGAGCAGGTCCACCAGTTCGGTCTCGGTGCGCGGGTGGGCGACGAGGTCGGGTGCGGCGGCCATGTCGCCGTGCAGCGCGCGTACGACGTCCCGGTAGGCCTTGCCGTAGGTGTGGGCTGCGCGGTCCGCCGGCCCGTCCGAGACCAGATGCGCGAGCGCGCCGGGCGCCCGGATCCGCGGCGACGCCATGGTCAGCTCCCCGGTCCCCGGAACCGGAAGCGGCTCCTCCGGGAGGCCGGGGAGCAGCGCGGCGAGAGCCCGGCACTCGCTGTCGGGCAGGGCCTGGTCGGTGCGTCCCCACCCCCACCAGGACCTGCCCGCACCTGCGTGTGCCCCGGCGCCGGGGCGGGCGGGACCGCCGCTCGCGTCCGGTGAGTGCTCCCTGGCCGTCATGGGTGACCTTTCGCTCCGGCGGTCCGCGGCCGGGGTGACCGCGGACGGAAAATTACCGAAGGGTAATGACGCGTGCGCCGCCGGCGCAAGATCGCCGTGGGCGTCCGCCGGGCCCGCCGGGCGTCAGATGTCCGGCTCCAGGTGGGTCTCCTCGAAGACCAGCAGCGTCCGCGTGCTGATCACCTCGGGGATCGAATGGATCCGCGTGAGCACCAGTTCGCGCAGCGACCTGTTGTCGGCCGTGTGCACCAGCAGTAGCACGTCGAAGTCTCCGCTGACCAGCGCCATGTGGGCGGCCCCCGGCAGCCGCAGAAGCTTCTCGCGGACGCTGCGCCACGAGCCCTGCACGATCTTGAGCGTGATGTACGCGGAGGCGCCCTGCCCCGCCCGTTCCTCGTCGATGCGGGCGCTGAAGCCACGGATCACTCCGTCGTCGACCAGACGGCCGATGCGCGCGTAGGCGTTCGCGCGGGAGATGTGGGCCTGTTCCGCCAGCGCGCGTACGGACATCCGGCCGTCCGCCCGCAGCAGCCGCAGTATGGCTCTGTCGACGGAGTCGAGGGGACGGACCGGGGGACGGACTTCCAGCCCTTCCGGCTCGGCCCCGCCGGCGCCGTCGGGATCGCCGGCCGGACCGGCAATCTGTCCGTCCGGCATGCCCTGCGGCCTCCCCTCACTGGACGTCTTGCCTCCATCGAACGCACGGTCGCTCAACTTGTCCACAGCCTGACGCCGCCTGTAGCCAAAATGTGCCGTCAACCGAACAATCGGTAGGGGAGTGCAGCAACACGCCTCCGCCCATCGGGGCCTGTCCGGTGACCCGCCCCCGGACAGGCCCCGGCTCCAGCAACCGGCCCCCAGCGAGTGAGGTGCTCACCCATGACCGTCCTCGAGCAGTCCGGTGCCTACCACCTCGCACCACCCCCGGCCTGGCGCCCCCGCCGGGACCCGGCCCCCCTGCTGCCCGACCGGGAACCGCTGCGGCTGCTCGGCACGGGCGCGGAGCTCGACGGCGCGCTGCTCATCGAGCTGTACGGACAGCTGGTGCGGGGCCGCCGGTACAACGAGCAGGCCACGGCTCTGACCAAGCAGGGCCGCCTCGCCGTCTACCCCTCCTCCACGGGACAGGAGGCCTCCGAGGTCGCGGCGGCGCTGGCCCTCCGCGAGCAGGACTGGCTCTTCCCCAGCTACCGGGACACCCTCGCGGCCGTCGCCCGCGGCCTGGACCCGGTCGCCGTGCTCTCGCTGCTCCGCGGCGACTGGCACAGCGGATACGACCCGCGCAGCAGCCGCGTCGCCCCGCTCAGCACCCCCCTGGCGACTCAGCTTCCGCACGCGGTGGGCCTGGCCCACGCAGCCCGCCTCAAGGGCGACGACGTCGTCGCGCTCGCCATGGTCGGCGACGGAGGCACCAGCGAGGGCGACTTCCACGAGGCCCTCAACTTCGCCGCCGTGTGGCAGGCGCCCGTCGTCTTCCTCGTGCAGAACAACGGCTTCGCGATCTCCGTGCCGCTGGCGAAGCAGACGGCCGCGCCGTCCCTCGCGCACAAGGCCGTCGGCTACGGAATGCCCGGCCGACTCGTCGACGGCAACGACGCGGCAGCCATGCACCATGTGCTCACGGACGCCGTGGAGCGGGCCCGCAGGGGCGAGGGCCCCTGCCTCGTCGAGGCCGTGACGTACCGCCTCGACGCACACACCAACGCCGACGACGCCACCCGCTACCGGGAGAACTCCGAGGTGGAGGCCTGGCGCGAGCACGACCCGCTCGTGCTGATGGAGCAGGAGCTGCGCTCCCGAGGTCTCCTGGACGACGCCGGCGCGGAGAAGGCCCGGGAAGAGGCGGAGCGGATGGCGGGCGACCTGCGCGAGCGCATGCACCGGGAGCCGGAGTTGCGCCCGATGGACCTCTTCGACCACGTCTTCGCCCACAGGACGGCGCAGTTGGACCAGCAGGCGGAGGGACTGCGCGCCGAGCTCGACGCCGCCGGGGCCGAGGAGCCCCCGGCGGGCGACCGGAACGCCCACGAGCAGGTGCACACAGACGAACGGGGGAGCCGGAAATGAGCACAGCGACGGGCACGTCGTTGCAGCCCGGTGCGCAGCCGCCGCGCGAGCCGGCACGCAAGCCGTCCACGATGGCGCAGGCCCTCAACCGCGCACTGCGCGACGCCATGGCCGCCGACCCGGACGTGCACGTCTTCGGTGAGGACGTCGGCAAGCTCGGCGGTGTCTTCCGGGTGACCGACGGCCTGGCGGCGGAGTTCGGGGAGAACCGCTGCACCGACACCCCGCTCGCCGAGGCGGGCATCCTCGGCACGGCCGTCGGCATGGCCATGTACGGCATGCGGCCGGTGGTCGAGATGCAGTTCGACGCCTTCGCGTACCCCGGCTTCGAGCAGCTGGTCTCGCACATCTCGCGGATGCGGAACCGCACGCGCGGCGCCCTTCCCATGCCGCTGACCGTCCGGGTGCCCTACGGCGGCGGAATCGGCGGCGTCGAGCACCACAGCGACTCCTCCGAGGCGTACTACATGGCCACGCCCGGGCTGCACGTCGTCACACCGGCGACGGTCGCCGACGCGTACGGGCTGCTGCGCCGCTCCATCGCGAGCGACGACCCGGTGATCTTCCTGGAGCCGAAGCGGCTGTACTGGGGCAAGGACGACTGGTCGCCGCAGGAGCCGCAGGACGTGCCCGGCATCGGCCGCGCCGTGGTCCGCCGCCCGGGCACCTCGGCGACCCTCATCACCTACGGCCCGTCGCTGCCCGTCTGCATGGACGCCGCCGAGGCCGCCGCGCGGGACGAGGGCCTGGAGCTGGAGGTCGTCGACCTGCGGTCGCTGGTCCCGTTCGACGAGGAGACGGTCGTGGCCTCCGTGCGGCGCACCGGCCGGGCCGTGGTCGTGCACGAGTCGACGGGTTTCGCCGGGCCGGGCGCGGAGGTGGCGGCACGCGTGAGCGAGCGCTGCTTCCACTATCTGGAGGCGCCGGTGCTGCGCGTCGCGGGCTTCGACATCCCGTATCCGCCGCCGATGCTGGAGCGGCATCATCTGCCGGACGTGGACCGGGTGCTGGACGCCGTCGCGAGGCTCCAGTGGGAGAGCGAGTGGCGTGAGGGCGAGGGGCCCGTGGGTGCCGGGGAAGGGGTCGGCTGATGGCCTCCGTACGGGAGTTCACCCTCCCCGACCTGGGGGAAGGACTGACGGAAGCCACCGTCGTGCGGTGGCTCGTGTCCGTCGGCGACGTCGTGGCGGTGGACCAGTCCGTCGTCGAGGTCGAGACGGCCAAGGCGCTCGTGGACGTTCCCTGCCCCTACGGCGGCGTCGTCACGGCCCGCTACGGCGACGAGGGCACGGAAATCCCGGTCGGGGCACCCCTGTTGACGGTCGCCGTGGGCGCACCGCAGGACGGGGCACCGCCGGCCGCGCCCCGCACGGGGACGGACGGTGAGGCGGATGCCGGCGCAGCATCGGACGCCGTGGCGGGTGCCGCCACCGCAAACGGAACGGGCACCGCACACGGGACGGGCACCGCCCGCGGGACGGACAGGGGCGCGGGGTCGGACAGGAGCGCCGGCGCCGCCGCGGAGAGCTCCGGAAACGTGCTGGTCGGCTACGGCACGGCAGCCCCCGCGGGCCGCCGTCGCCGTGCGCGCCCTGTGGACGGCTTCCGCGCCGGTTCCGCCGCTGCGTCGGCCCCGTCCTCTGCCCCGGCTCCTGCCGCGCCGCCGACTCCCAGGGCGGTGCGGCAGGGTCCGGTCCCGGTCATCTCCCCGCTCGTGCGGCGGGTGGCCCGGGAACACGGTCTCGACCTGCGCGGCGTCACCGGCTCGGGCCCCGACGGGCTGATCCTCCGCGCGGACGTCGAGCGGGCGGCACGCTCCCGCACGGCGCCGCCCGCCCAGCCGGCACCGCCGGCACCACAGGCCCAGCCGCAGCCGCAGGCGCAGCCCGCCCCCCTGCCCGAGGCACGCCCCGCCGCCCCGGCGGCACACGCGGCGCAAGAGACGGTCACCCGTATCCCGCTGACCGGATTCCGCCGCACCGTCGCCGACAAGATGTCCCGCAGCCGCCGGGAGATCCCCGACGCGACGTGCTGGGTCGACGCCGACGCCACCGAACTGCTCGCCGCCCGCAGGGCGATGAACTCGCCGTCCCTGGAGGCCCGGGGCGCCCCCAAGGTCTCCCTGCTGGCCCTGCTCGCCCGCATCTGCACGGCGGCACTCGCCCGCTTCCCGGACCTCAACGCCACCGTCGACACCGAGGCCGGCGAAGTGGTGCGCCACTCGGCGGTGCATCTCGGCTTCGCCGCGCAGACCCCGCGGGGGCTCGTCGTCCCGGTCGTACGGAACGCGCACACCCTCGACGCCGTCGGGCTCAGCGAGGAGCTCGCCCGGCTCACCGGGTCCGCCCGCGACGGCACCCTCAAGCCGGGCGACATGACCGGCGGCACCTTCACCCTGAACAACTACGGCGTCTTCGGCGTCGACGGCTCGACCCCGATCATCAACCACCCCGAGGCAGCGATGCTCGGCGTGGGCCGGATCGCCGAGAAGCCGTGGGTCCACGAGGGGCAGCTGGCCGTGCGCCGGGTCGTGCAGCTGTCGTTCACCTTCGATCACAGGGTGTGCGACGGCGGCACAGCGGGCGGCTTCATGCGGCACGTCGCGGACTGCGTGGAACAGCCCGCGGTGCTGCTCCGTACGCTCTAGGGCGTGACACCTGACGCCCACGCGCACACCCACGACGCCGTCGTCCTCGCGGGCGGCGGCGCCAGGCGGCTCGGCGGCGCCGACAAACCGTCGCTGACCGTCGGGGCCCGCACCCTCCTCGACCGCGTGCTGTCCGCCTGCGCCGACGCGTCCACCACGGTCGTCGTCGGCCCCCGCAGGCCCACGCACCGGCCGGTGGACTGGGTGCGGGAGGACCCCCCGGGAGGAGGTCCGCTCTCCGCGCTCGACGCGGGCCTGCGCGGCGTCACCGAGGAGACGGTGCTCGTCCTCTCCGCCGACCTGCCCTTCCTGCGGGCGGAGACCGTACGGACGCTGCTCTCGGCCGTGGGCGATGCGCCGCGCACCCACGCGGAAGGCGGCCCCGGCGGCAACGGGCCGGCGGACGGCGAAGCGCCCGAGGGCGCGCTGGTCAACGACGGCCGCGACCAGCCGCTGCTCGCCGCCTACCGCACCGAACCGCTGCGCCGCGAACTGGCTCTGCTGCGCACCGAATACGGCAGCCTGACGGGTCTCCCCTTGCGGCTGCTCCTTCCTGAGCTGAGACTTCGTCGCATCGACATCGATGTTGGTCACCGACCGACCGCCACCGACGCCCTCGACTGTGACACCTGGGAAGACGTCGCGGCGGCGAGGGCCCGTATCAGGGAGCATGACACCGTGCTGGACGAATGGATGGCCGCGGCGAAGGCCGAACTCGGCGTCGACCTGGATGTCGACACCGCCGCACTGCTCGACCTGGCCCGCGACGCGGCACACGGCGTCGCACGCCCCGCCGCCCCGCTGACGACCTTCCTCGTGGGTTACGCCGCCGCCCGCCGCGGCGGCTCTCCCGAAGACATCGCGGAGGCCCTGGAGAAAGCGGCCCGGCTGGCCGCGCGCTGGGCCGAGGAGAGCGAAGGGGAGCAGGGCGACGGGCGATGAGCGGCGCCGACGAACTCGACGAGGCCGTCGCCCTGGCGAACGGCGCCGCCCACGGCGCCCGCAGGGGCGACGGCCGGGAGGCTCCCGAGGGCGGTGAGACCCCGCGGCCCCGCAGCGGCGATGCCGCGAGCGGGACGGGGAGGGGCGCCGGGAACAGGACGGACCGCGAATCCGGCTCGCAGACCCGCGACGTCCCGGGCTCCGCCGACGGCTCCGGTGCCGGCTCCGGTACCGACGGCGGCCCCCGCGGGGGGAGCCCGGCCCCGTCCCCGGACGACGGTGACGAACTGGCCGCCCCGGACTGGGTCACCCCCCGCTCCGCGCGGGGCGGCGGCCACCGGTCCGGACGGACGGCGGGGGAGGCGCCGTCCCATGCCCGCGACGCCCCCTGGCCCGACGCCCGCACTCACGCCGCACGGGCCGCCGGCCCGCTCCCCTCCCTCGCTCTCCCCCTCGACCAGGCGCTGGACCATACGCTCGGCGCCCCGCTCGACGCCCTCACGGACCTGCCGTCCTTCGACACCTCGGCCATGGACGGGTGGGCCGTCTCCGGCCCCGGCCCGTGGTCCCTGGCGGACGACGCCACCGGCACCGGCATCCTCGCCGGTGACACCTCCGAGCCACGCCCGCTGCCGGACGGCCGTGCGATTCCCATCGCGACAGGTGCGCGCATCCCGCCCGGCGCGAGCGCGGTGCTGCGTTCCGAGTACGGCGAGAGCGAAGGCGGGCGGCTGCGCACGACGCGGCGCCCGCAGCCCGGTACGGACATCCGCCCGCGCGGCCAGGAGTGCCGCTCCGGCGACCGGCTGCTGCCGGCCGGCACCCGGGTCACCCCCGCCGTGCTCGGTCTCGCCGCCGCCGCGGGCTACGACCGGTTGACCGTCACCAGGCGCCCGCGCGCGGAAGTCCTCGTGCTGGGCGACGAGTTGCTGCACCGCGGCGTCCCGCACGGCGGCCGCATCCGCGACGCGCTCGGCCCGGCGGTGGCGCCCTGGCTCTCGGCCCTGGGCGCGGAGGTGATCGTCACGCGGCGTCTCGGTGACGACGCCGAAGCGCTCCACGAAGCGGTCGCCACGACGACGGCCGACCTCCTCGTCACCACGGGAGGCACCGCACGCGGCCCGGTCGACCATCTGCGTCCCACGCTCGCCCGCGTCGGAGCCCGTCTCCTCGTGGAGGGCGTACGCGTGCGGCCCGGGCATCCCATGCTCCTGGCCCGGCTGCCGGAACGGCAGGAGCCGGGCACGGGCGGCGGTCCGCTTCTGGTCGGTCTGCCGGGCAATCCCCTCGCGGCGGTCTCCGGTCTGGTGACGCTCGCCGCGCCGCTGATCCGTGCGCTCGGCGACCGGCCCGCGGAGCGGGAGGTGTTCGCGCGGATCACCGAGGACGTGCAGGGGCATCCGCGGGACACGCGGCTCGTGCCGGTCGCCTTCGCCCCCGCGGCGTCGCGGGCCCGCCCGCTCCACTTCAACGGCCCGGCCATGCTCCGCGGCGTCGCCACCGCGACCGCCCTCGCGGTGGTCCCGCCGGGCGGCGCCTCCTCGGGCAGCGACGTCCAGGTGCTGCCGCTCCCCTGGTTCGCGTGGTGACCGCGCGGTGAGGACACAGCCCGACGGGAGCGACCAGTACCGCATCCTGCTGCCGCGTTCCGAGGTCAGCCCGCCCGTGCAGGTGGGGCGGCGCCTGCTCGCCGCGCTCCTCGTACTGATGACGACCGTCCTGATCGTCTACCTCGGCCGCGACGGGTACACCGACAACGCCGACGACAACGAGGTCTCCTTCCTCGACGCCGTCTACTACACGACCGTCACTCTCTCGACCACCGGCTACGGCGACATCGCGCCCGCGAGCGACAGCGCCCGCATCGTGAACATCCTGCTCGTGACGCCGCTTCGCATCCTGTTCCTGATCATCCTCATCGGCACCACGCTCGAAGCTCTCACCGACCGCACCCGCGAGCAGTGGCGCCTGTCCCGTTGGAGGTCCCAGTTGCGCGACCACACCGTCGTCGTCGGCTTCGGCACGAAGGGCCGTTCGGCGGCGCAGACGCTGCTGTCCACCGGTGTGCGCCGGGACCGGATAGTGGTGATCGACCCGAACCACCACGTCGCGAAGGCCGCGAACGACGAGGGCTACGTGAGCGTCGTCGGCGACGCCACCCGGAGCGACGTACTCGCCCGCGCCGAGGTGCGGCGGGCCAAGCAGATCGTGATCGCGACGCAGCGCGACGACACCGCGGTGCTCGTCACGCTCACCGCACGCCAGCTCAACCGCCGCCTCAAGATCGTCGCGGCGGTGCGGGAGGAGGAGAACGTGCCGCTGCTGCGGCAGTCGGGAGCGGACTCCGTGATCACGAGCGCCAGCGCCGCCGGCCGCCTCCTCGGGCTCTCCGTGCTGAGCCCGAACGCGAGCTCCGTCATGGAGGACCTCATCCAGCAGGGTTCGGGGCTCAGTCTCACCGAACGTCCCGTCACCAAGGCCGAAACGGGCCGCTCACCGAGGGAGTGCAAGGAACTGGTCGTCACCGTCGTGCGGGGGCACCGCCTGCTCGCCTACGACGATCCGCAGACGGACCCGCTCCAGTCCACGGACCGCCTCGTGGTGATCCAGCGTGCGGCTGCGCCGCATCCGTCGGACACCGGGCTGGGCAGCACCGACCCGACGCACAGCGGCACTCCCGGTCCCGGGGGCTCCGAAAGCGAGCCGGGCACGGGCGGCCCGTCCGGCCCGGGCTCCGTCGGTTTCTGGCGCGGTGAACGCGGGGGCGGCGACTGACCGTCCGTCTCCGCGGCCCGGTCGGCACGTCAGCACCCGCGGATGCGGCGGGAGTTGGGGCACGGCAGCCACAGGCCGCCGCGAACCGGGCGGCGGACGGGAGGACCGGGACGGGGCGCCGGCACGGAAGTTGAGCCGCCGGCCGGCGTGGCCACGAGCACGGCACGTACGAGCGCCGCGGAAAGTACGGTGCGGGGCGGTGCCGCATCTTCGGGGCCCGGGAGTAGCGTTCGGCCCCATGGGTACGTCCAACTCCACGATGCACGCGGTCACCATTCCCGAACCGGGCGGGCCCGAGGCCCTCGTCTGGGCCGAGGTCCCCGTCCCCGAACCCGGCGAGGGCGAGGTGCTGGTCGAGGTCGCGGCGAGCGCCGTCAACCGCGCCGACATCCTCCAGCGGCAGGGCTTCTACGATCCGCCGCCCGGTGCCTCCCCCTATCCCGGCCTCGAGTGTTCGGGCCGGATCTCGGCAGTGGGCCCCGGTGTGAACACGTGGGCCGTCGGCGACGAGGTCTGTGCGCTGCTCGGCGGCGGCGGCTACGCCGAGCAGGTCGCCGTCCCCACGGGCCAACTGCTGCCCGTACCGGAGGGAATCGACGTGCAGACCGCCGCGTCCCTGCCCGAAGTGACCAGCACGATCTGGTCGAACGTCTTCATGGTCGCGCATCTGCGTCCCGGCGAGACGCTGCTCGTGCACGGCGGTGGCAGCGGCATCGGCACCATGGCGATCCAGCTGGCGAAGGCCGTCGGCGCGAAGGTGGCGGTGACGGCGGGCAGCAAGGAGAAGCTGGACCGCTGCGCGGAACTCGGCGCCGACATCCTGATCAACTACCGCGAGCAGGACTTCGTCGAGGCGGTGCGTGCGGGCACCGACGGCAACGGCGCCGACGTCATCCTCGACATCATCGGCGCGAAGTACCTGGAGCAGAACATCAAGGCGCTCGCGGTCAACGGCCGTCTCGCCGTCATCGGCCTCCAGGGCGGGCGGAAGGCCGAGCTGAACCTGGGAGCGCTGCTCGCCAAGCGGGCCGCCGTGACGGCGACTTCGCTGCGGGCTCGTCCCGCCTCGGAGAAGGCGGCGATCGTCGCGGCCGTTCGCGAACACGTGTGGCCGCTGGTCTCGGACGGCCGGGTGCGTCCCGTCGTCGACAGGACCGTGCCGATGAGCAGTGCCACGGACGCGCACCGGGCCATGGAGGAGAGCAGCCACGTGGGGAAGATCCTGCTCGTTCCCTAGAGCTTTCCGCAGTACGGGAAGCAGACGGCAGAGACCCTTCCGGATGCCGGACTTGTCCAATTGTGCAACGCTGATTGCATTATTGGACCTCCGCAACGGGAGGGTCTCTGCCGTGCGGCACAGACGTGACACCCTCACCCCTGCCCATATCCGCAGACTCCGTGTGACCGCGGTGATGCCGTGCGTGGCCGCGATGCTCGTCGCGGCTCTCACGGGGGCAGCGCCCGCTCCGGGTTCGCCCTCCGGCGGGCACAGGGCCTCCGCGGTGGCGCACGAGCACGCGGACCCCGCGGTGAAGTCTCCGGATGATCACGGAACTTCGCCCGTGGGGCCCCCTCCCCCTGCCTCGTCACGGACGGACGAGGGCGGCCCCCGCGACTACGGCGCCGCAGGCGACGCAGCCGGCGACGGTCCGGGACTCTTCGGCACCCAGGATCTCCACGAGCCCGGGCCCGGCACGGGCTACGGCTCCGCGCCCTCCTCGCAGCATCCGCCCACGACCGCCGCAACGCGCCATGTCTCCCCCGTGCTTCCCCTGGGCGCCGGGATGACGCTGATCGGTCTGGGACTCGCCCTGATCGCGCTCCGGTTGAGGCGCGCGTGACGCCCGGGGCGGCGAACGTCGCGGCGGCCCCCTGCCCGTGCGCGGCCCGGTGAGGGACTCCGCGGACACCCGGCGACGCCATGAGTGCAGAATGGGGGCATGACACAGCCGAGCAACGAACGCCCGAAGGAGAACAAGCACGTCCTGGTGGTCGGACCGGACGGCATGGCTCTCGGCAGCGCCGACTCCAAGGCGGGCGGCGAGGACGGCGAGGAGCAGGCTGAGGTCCCCGTCACGGAGATGGTCGAGCAGCCCGCGAAGGTCATGCGCATCGGCAGCATGATCAAGCAGCTCCTCGAGGAGGTGAAGTCGGCCCCGCTGGACGAGGCGAGCCGGGTGCGGCTCAAGGAGATCCACACCAGCTCCATCAAGGAGCTCGAGGACGGTCTCGCCCCCGAGCTGATCGAGGAACTGGAGCGGCTCTCGCTGCCCTTCACCGAGGACACGGTGCCGACCGACGCCGAGCTGCGCATCGCCCAGGCACAGCTGGTGGGCTGGCTCGAAGGGCTCTTCCACGGCATCCAGACGGCGCTCTTCGCGCAGCAGATGGCCGCACGGGCGCAGCTGGAGCAGATGCGCAGGGCACTGCCTCCGGGGACGCTCCCCGAGGACGGCACCTTCGGCGACGAGGAGCCGGGGCGCCCCGCCCGCTCGGGCGGCCCGTACCTCTGAGGCGTGCGTGTGCGTGCACCGGCCCGGCCCCGGCGGGTCGGCCTGTCCTGCGCGTGACGTCGGGCCCGTCCTGCGCGTGACGGTGTCGCTCCCGGCGCGCGGACGGCAGGCAAGGGCGCTCAGCTCCGCGCCGGACCGGCCGCGCCGGGCGGCTGTGCGTGTCCCGCCATCCAGTGGTAGAGCGTCATCGCGACGCTCGTGGCCAGGTTGTAGCTGGAGACCTGCGGCCGCATCGGCAGGGCCACCAGGTGATCGGCGCGATCCCGCAGCCCGTCCGAGATCCCGTGCCGCTCCGACCCGAACGCCACGAGCGCGTCGTCGGGCAGCACGAGACCGCGGATGTCCCGCCCGGCGGGGTCGAGCGCGTAGAGCGGACCCGGCGGGAGACCTGAGGGTTCGCACCGCCTTACGGCTGTCGCGAAGTGCAGTCCCGCGCTCGCCCTGACCACGTTGGGATGCCACGGGTCGACCGTGCCGGTGGTGAACACCCCTGCCGCGCCGGCTCCCGCCGCGAGCCGGATCACCGCCCCCACGTTGCCCAGATGGCGCGGGTTGTCGAGCACGACGACGGGTGCGGCGCGGACGTCCGGAACCTGCCCGCTGCCGCGTACGGCCAGCGCCGCGACGCCCGTGGGGTGGGGGCGCGGCACCAGCCCGCTGAGCGTTCCCGGCGGCACCTCGCTCAGGAGTCCGCTCATCGGCTCCGTGAGATCGGGCGCGAGGTCGGCGGCGAGCGCGAGCACCGCCGCGCGGTCCTCCGTCAGCGCGAGCGGGACGCCCGCGCCGAAGCGCAGTGCGTGCTTGAGGGCATGGAAGCCGTCCAGCAGCACGCTGCCGTCCGCGAGTTCCCGCCACTGCCGCAGCAACTCGGCCGCGCGCACGCCGCGGCGCCCCGTGGAGGGGTCGGCCGCCCCTGTCTCGTCTCCGGCGGTCATGGCGTCAGCGTACGGACACCCCGTCGTCCTTACGCTGCTGAGGTACCGAAGCGGGGGACGTCCCGCCGTCGGCACCGTCGGCACCACCGTCGCCGTCGTCGGCGTCTCCCGGACCGCCTCCGCTGCGGTTCCCGGCTGCCCGTCCGGGAGCCAGCCGGGCCAGCACCCGGCGTCGGCCGCCGTCGAAGCGGTGACCGAGCCAGACGAGGGCGACGGTCGGCAGGAAGACGGCGTCGGCCGCGATCATGGCCATGGAGAAGAACGGCAGCCCGAGCAGCACGGCGATGCTCATGTGCTCCGCGATCATGGCGGCCAGCAGGGCGTTCTTGACGCGCCTGTTGAACAGCGTGAACGGGAAGGCCACCTGGACCGCGACGGTGCCGTAGGTGATCAGCAGTATCAGCAGGCCGTTGGCGGCCAGGAAGGAGCTGAGCTCGGGCCAGGGCGAGAAGTAGTCCAGGTTCATCGGGTAGTAGACGGCGGTGCCGTCCTGCCACCGGGAGCCCTGGATCTTGTACCAGCCCGCCGTCGCATAGATCAGGCAGACCTCCACGACGATGACCAGCAGCGCCGCGTTGTGCACGAGGTTGGCCAGCATGTCGCAGACGGTCCGCGCCTCGCTGCCGGGCATGTAGCGGTTGACCGTCCACCATGCGGCCTGCGCGGCCCACAGCGTCCAGAAGAACAGGCCCCAGCCGATGCTGAGCCCTCCGGCCACGGTCGACGCGAGCATGATCACGCCGAAGACGGTCCACAGCACGACACCGGTCACGTCACCGCCGGCGTGCGCGGGCGGACCGCCGGACGTACCGGCCGCCGCCTTCCTCCGCTGCCGCCGCGCATCGAGGGACCAGACCTGGGCGCAGCGCGTGAGCACCACGTACATCGCCATCAGGTGGATCACGTTGTCGCCGCCGTCGCCCATGAAGACGCTGCGGTTCTGAAGCGTCAGCACGCCGACCATGTAGACGACCGACGCGGTCCGCGTGCGCCAGCCGACGACGACCGCGACGCTGGCGGCGACGGCCAGCGCGTAGACGAACTCGAACCACGCGGTGCTGTCGGACCACATGAGCACGGTGAAGGCGTGGTTGGACTCGATCAGCCGCTCGGCCAGCTTCCAGCTCCAGGGGCCGTCGGGCCCGTACAGCTCGTGGCGGTGCGGGAATTCGCGGAGCAGGAAGAAGAGCCAGGTGAGGGCGAAGCCGATCCGCACGACCGCCGCCTGGTACGGGGCGAGGGCCTCCACGGTGACCCGGGCGAGGCCGCGCGAGACGAAGCTCTCCTCCTCCGTCGCGGTCGCGGCCGCGGGCTCCCCGGAAGGGGTGCGCTGAAGTTCCGTCACTTGTCCCAGCCCCCCGGGAGGTCCGCGCTGGCGACCTGCCACCAGGGCTGCACCTGGTATTCGGTCTTCGAGTCGGTCTTCTCGTTGCTCCAGGGGGGAGGACCGACGGGCGTCGTCGCGGAACGGACCTGTATTCGCTCGACGGTTCCGCCGTTGAGCTCGGTCCCGAAGCGCAGCATGACTATTCGCCTGATGTAGCTCTCGGACAGTTCGCCGCGCAGGCCGACGGGCTTGCCCTTGTCGTCGTGGGAACCGCGGTAGAACTCCCAGCCACGGCGGAGTTCGTTCTGCACGGTGTGGCTGGGGGCGAGGCTGTGATCGATGGCCTCGCCGTCCATCTTCGAGAGGTTGACCCAGCCGGTCGTCTCGGAGGTGCCGTCGTCCTTGGCGACGCGGGCGCGCGCGTGGACGGCGATGTTCTGCTGGAGCGGGTTGGGCGCGAAGAGCTTCCAGTTCTGCTCGAACTCGGGATAGACGTAGTCGTCTATGCCCTGCCCGTGCTTCTTGCTGAGCGTGTTCGAGGGAGCCACGTGCAGGAAGACCATGGAGAGGTGGACGGCGACCGCGAGGACCACCGCCGCCGCGGCCACGGCCACGACCGCGCGGCCGAACCGGGAGAGGCCCTCGGGGCCCGGAACCTCCCTCTCGGCCCTGGCGGGCCCGGTGGAACCCCCGTCCTCGGCCATGGCAGGCCCGGTGGAACCCCCGCCCTCGGGGCCGGCGGGCCTGGTGGAACCCCCACCCTCGGGGCCGGAGCGCCCGGGGGGAGCCCCGCCCTCGCGTGGTGGCCGGGGCCGCGCCTCCGCATGTGGCGCCTGCTGCTCTTCTGGCTCCATGCCCTCCCCTGCTCCCCGCGTTCATGCGTCGGCCGGCCGATACGACCCCCAGAGATTATCGAGCCTTGACACCCTGTGGGCCCTCAGCTCACCATTGAACCGAACGATCGGTCGGTTGGGATTGCGGCTTCGGCCGCCGGCAAGGGGGTCGGGATGACATCGGTGCTGCTCGGCGAGGGCGGGCAGGCCGCCGGAGAGCCGGCGGAGCCGCTCGCGGCCTTCGACGGCGCCATCGCCGCGGACGAGCGGATCGAGCCGCGCGACTGGATGCCGGACGACTACCGCAGCACGCTCGTCCGTCAGATGGCCCAGCATGCGCACTCCGAGATCATCGGCATGCAGCCCGAGGCGAACTGGATCACGCGGGCGCCCTCGCTGCGCCGCAAGGCCATCCTCATGGCCAAGGTGCAGGACGAGGCGGGGCACGGCCTGTATCTCTACAGCGCGGCCGAGACGCTGGGCACCAGCCGCGACGAGCTGCTCGACAAGCTCCACTCGGGCCGCCAGAAGTACTCCTCGATCTTCAACTACCCGACGCTGACGTGGGCCGACGTGGGCGCGATCGGCTGGCTCGTCGACGGCGCCGCGATCACCAACCAGGTGCCGCTGTGCCGCTGTTCCTACGGGCCGTACGCGCGGGCGATGATCCGCATCTGCAAGGAGGAGTCCTTCCACCAGCGGCAGGGCTTCGAGCTGCTGCTGGCGCTGAGCCGGGGTACCGAGGCACAGCACGCCATGGCGCAGGACGCGGTGGACCGCTGGTGGTGGCCGTCGCTGATGATGTTCGGGCCGCCGGACGACGAGTCCGCCCACAGCGCCAAGTCGATGGAGTGGAAGATCAAGCGGCACTCCAACGACGAGCTGCGCCAGCGCTTCGTCGACATCTGCGTACCGCAGGCGGAGGCGCTCGGCCTGACCCTTCCCGACCCGCAGCTGAGCTGGAACGAGTCGCGAGGGCACTGGGACTTCGGCCCCATCGACTGGGAGGAGTTCCGCCAGGTACTCAAGGGCAACGGGCCGTGCAACGAGGAGCGGCTGCGCCGCCGCCGCGAGGCCCACGAGAACGGCGCCTGGGTACGTGATGCCGCGGCGGCGTACGCGGCGAAGCACGCGTCCCCGGCCCGTGGCAGGGTGCGGGAAGCGGACCTGACGGAGACGGCGGTGAGCGCGTGATGAGCGGTACGGACTGGCCCCTCTGGGAGGTGTTCGTACGCAGCAGGCGCGGCCTGTCGCACACGCACGCCGGAAGCCTGCACGCCCCCGACGCGGAGATGGCGCTGCGCAACGCGCGCGATCTCTACACGCGCCGCTCCGAGGGCGTCTCCGTGTGGGTCGTGCCGTCCCACGAGATCACGGCGTCCTCGCCGGACGAGAAGGACCCGTTCTTCGGTCCCGCCGCCGACAAGCCCTACCGCCACCCCACCTTCTACGAAGTGCCGGAAGGGGTGCGGAACCTGTGACGGGCGCCGAGGGGCTCTCCGCGCGCAGCGCGGCCGCGCTGACCGATCCGCTGCTGCCACTGGCGGACGACGCGCTGGTGCTCTCCCACCGCCTGGGGGAGTGGGCCGGGCACGCCCCCGTGCTGGAGGAGGAGCTGGCCCTGGCCAACATCGCCCTGGACCTGCTCGGGCAGGCCAGGGCCCTCTACGCCGAGCTCGGCGACGAGGACGAACTGGCCTTCCTCCGCGAGGAACGGGCCTTCCGCAACTGCCAGTTGGCCGAGCAGCCCAACGGCGACTTCGCCCACACGATGATCCGTCAGCTGTACTTCTCCGCGTGGCAGGAGCTGCTGTACGGCCAGCTGGCCGCACTCGGGCAGCCGCTGGCCGCGAAGGCGGTCAAGGAGTCGGAGTACCACCGCGACCACGCCGAACACTGGACGCTGCGCCTCGGCGACGGCACGGAGGAGAGCCACGAGCGCACCCAGCGCGCCGCGGACTCCCTGTGGAGGTTCACGGGTGAGCTCTTCGAGCCCTGGGGGCACTTCCCCGCGAAGCGCGGGGAAGAGGGGGCCGGTCCGGTCGGCGAGGTCGACTGGGAGGCCCTGCGCACGGGCTGGACGGAGCGGATCACCTCCGTGTTCCAGCGGGCCACCCTCACGGTGCCCGGGTCCCCGCAGTCCTGGGGGTCCCCCCAGGCCCACCAGGGCCGAGGGGGAGCATGGGCGGCGGGGGCGGGGCGGCAGGGCCTGCACACCGAGTCCTTCGGCCGGATGCTGGCCGAGATGCAGCATCTGCACCGCAGCCACCCCGGAGCGTCGTGGTGATCCCCACGCTCGGCCCCGGGGGGCCTGGGAGCCTCGGGGGGCCTGGGGAGCCGGCGCCCCCCACCGGCACCGGGACCCGGGCGGAGATGCCCGCGGACGCGGCCGGGCAGGGAGCGGACGCGGCCGGTCAGCGGCAGCGGGAACTGGAGGCGTGGGCCGGTTCCGTCCCGGACCCGGAGCTTCCCGTCATCACCCTCGCCGAGCTGGGCGTGCTGCGCGGCGTCCGCGAGACGGCACCGCACGGCCCCGTCGAGGTCGAGCTGACCCCCACCTACACGGGCTGCCCTGCGGTGGAGGCCATGACCGCCGACATCGAGCACGTGCTGCGTGAGCACGGCGTTCCCGAGGTCACCGTGCGCGTCGTGTACGCGCCTCCGTGGAGCACCGACGATATATCGGACGAGGGCCGTCGCAAGCTCGCCGCCCACGGCATCGCGCCCCCGCGCGCCGGCGCCTCGGCATCCGGCGGCCGTGCCCCGCAGGGCCCGGTCCCGCTGACGCTCGCCATCCGCTGCCCGAACTGCGGCTCGACGGAGACGACGCTGCTCAGCCGCTTCTCGTCCACGGCGTGCAAGGCGCTGCGCCGCTGCGAGTCCTGCCGGGAGCCCTTCGACCACTTCAAGGAGGTGTGAGGGCGCCGTGAGCACCTTCCATCCGCTGCGCGTCACAGCCGTCGACCAGCTCACCGACGATTCCGTTGCGCTCACCTTCGCCGTCCCGCCCGAGCTGCGCCACCTCTACGGCTACTCGCCGGGCCAGCACATCGCGCTGCGCCGGCACCGCGCCGGGGGCGACGCCGTCGCGGCGGGCGCCGAGGTCCGGCGCACCTACTCGCTGTGCGCGCCCGCCTGCGACGAGCCGTCGGAGCTGCGCATCGGCATACGGGGCGTGGAGGGCGGCGACTTCTCCAGCTATGCGGTCAAGGAGCTGCGGCCCGGCGACACCGTGGACGTCCTGCCGCCCACGGGCCGCTTCGTGCTGGAGCCGCGCCCGGGCCGGTTCGCGGCCGTCGTCGGCGGCAGCGGCATCACCCCGGTGCTTTCGATCGCCTCGACGCTGCTCGCACGTGAGCCGGAGGCGCGCTTCTGCCTCGTACGGAGCGACAGGTCCACGGCGTCGACGATGTTCCTTGAGGAGACCGCGGACCTCAAGGACCGCTTCCCCGACCGCTTCCAGCTGGTCACGGTCCTCTCCCGCGAGGAGCAGCAGAGCGGACTGGCGAGCGGCCGCCTGGACGAGCGGCGGCTGAGCGCGCTGCTGCCGTCGCTGCTGCCGGTGCCGGACGTCGACGGCTGGTACCTGTGCGGGCCTCTCGGCCTGGTCGAGGAGGCGTCACGGGCCCTGCGCGGCCTCGGCGTACCCCGTGCCCGCATCCACCAGGAGATCTTCCACGTCACGGAGGTGCCCTCGGCGCCTGTCGCCTCGCGCGCGGACGCGGGCGGACTCCGCTCGGTGTCCGTGACGGCCAACCTCGACGGCCGCTCGGGCTGCTGGCCCATGGACGACGGCGAATCCGTGCTGGAGACGGTGCTGCGCCACCGCGCGGACGCGCCCTTCGCCTGCAAGGGCGGGGTCTGCGGCACCTGCCGGGTCCGGCTCGTCTCCGGTGAGGTGCGGATGGAGCGCAACTATGCGCTGGAGGACGACGAGTTGGAGGCGGGCTACGTGCTGGCCTGCCAGTCCCGCCCGGTGAGCGAGGCGGTAGAGGTCGACTTCGACGGCTGAGACGCCGCCGTGAAGGAGCCGGACGCCCGCGGTGCCGACCGCAGGCACGGTGCCGGGCGACACCCGTGGCAGCAGCCGGAGTTGCGGCGCCGGCCTGCATGCGCGGACGCAATCAACGCCCGCGGTGCCAGGCTGAGTCGAGGCACCGGTCGGCACCGGCGCTGCCGACCGGATTTCGGTGACAGCCCAGGTTCCGCTGCGGGAGCAGAGCCCGTACACGGGGCGGGGTCAGAGCACGTGCGCGCTGTCGGCGTCGGCTGTCAGCGGTCGGCCGGCCGCCTCCCACGCGAGCATTCCGCCGTCCACGTTGACCGCGTCCACGCCCTGCTGCCGCAGGTACTGCGTCACCTGGGCGGAGCGCCCGCCAACCCGGCAGACGACGTAGACCCGCTCGCCCTCGCCGGCGCGCTCGGTCAACTCGCCCAGCCTGCCGACGAATTCGCTCATCGGGATGTGCAGTGCGCCCTCGGCGCGCCCTGCCGCCCACTCCTCGTTCTCCCGGACGTCCAGCAGCAGCGCGTCCGCAGGAACCGATGCGACATCGACCTGCGGCAACTGACCGAATTCCATGACGACTTGCTCTCTCTCAGTTCTCTGTCGGTTCTCTGTCGGTTCTCTGTCGGTTCTCTGTCGGTTCTCTGTCGGTTCTCTGTGGGTTCTCTGTCAGTTCTCTCTGAGCGCTCCGGAAGTGCTTTCGGTTTGCTCTTGAAGTGCACTCTCAGTGCTCTTCCGCACTCGCGCCCGCGGCCCCGGCCGTTCCGGCGTCGCGCTGCTCCACCAGCCGGGCCAGCTCGCGCTCGCGGTCGGCCACCTGTTCCAGCAGCTGCTCCGCGATCTCGTCGAGGAGCGCGTCGGGATCGTCGGGCGCCATCCTCAGCATGGCGCCGATCGCGCTCTGCTCCATCTCCGCGACCATCGCCGTGAGCACTTCCTTGCGCTCGGCCAGCCACTCCAGGCGTGCGTAGAGAAGCTCCCCCTCCGGCAGCTGCGGTTCCGGTTCCTCCTCGCGGGGACCGTTCTCCCACTCGTCCAGCAGGTTCCGCAGGGCGTCCGCATCCCCTTCCGCGTAGGCCTTGTTGACCCGTACGAGAAACTCCTCACGGCGCTGCCGTTCCGCGTCCTCCTGCGCCAGGTCGGGGTGTGCCTTGCGCACCAGCTCGCGGTAGGCCTTGCGCGCCTCCTCGCTGGGACGCACCCGCTCGGGCGGACGCACGTTCTGCCCGGTGAGCATGGCGGTGGCCTCCGGCGGCATGCCGTCGGAGTCGATCCACCCGTGGAAGAGCTCCTCCACCCGCGGCATCGGCAGCACGGCCGCCCGGGCCTCCTGCGCCTTGCGCAGATCATCCGGGTCTCCGCTGATCTCGGCGGTGACCTCGAGGATCGAGGCGTCCAGCTCGTCGAGGCGCGCGTACATCGGTCCCAGACGCTGGTGGTGGAGCCGCGAGAAGTTCTCCACCTCGATCCGGAAGGTCTCCACCGCGATCTCGAACTCGATCAGCGCGGTCTCGGCCGCCCGCACCGCCTGCTCCAGGCGCTCCGTGCCCGGTTCCCCGGAGCCGGGGGCCTCCTCCGGTGCCGTGGCTTCGCCGGACGGACCGGGCTTCTCGTGCTGTTCCGGCCGCTGCTCCGGCTCTTCGGCTTCCGGGTTCGCTTTCATCGGGCCCACCCTACGGAAGCGCTCCCGGCCTTTCCCAGCTCGCTCGTGGGATCAGGCCCTGAACTCCGTGGGGCAGCCCGCCGCTTCGTCCGGAAGGTGCGTGTCCGCCCACCGTGTGAGCTCCGTCATCGCCGGCCGCAGCGCCAGCCCGGCGTCCGTGAGCCGGTAGCTGACCCGCAGCGGCGGGCCCTCCTCCACGGAGCGCACGACGAGCCCCAGCGACGCCAGCTCGGTCAGCCTGTCGGAGAGCATCCGCTCGCTGATGCCGGGCACGGCCCGGCGCAGCTGCGCGAAGTGGCCGGACCCGTTCATCAGGGCCGCCAGGACGACTCCCGTCCAACGCTTGCCCAGCACCTGGAAGACGCGCGTGATGCTGCTCTCGGGCTCGCTGCACCCGCCTGCGGTGCCGAGCGCCCCCTCCTGTCGCGTCTTCTCCCCGGGCTCTGCCATGCGTCAAGGGTACTGCGCCCGCACAAGGGAGTGCAGAAAAGTAAGTACCTGTGTTATTAATAGCTACGTACTCAACACCACTTGCTTACGCACCCCCAGGAGCTTCCCTCATGGCCACGCTGCTTCACCTCGACTCCTCCGTCTTCCCGCAGGACGCCTCCGTCTCCCGCGACGTCGCCGCCTCCTTCCGCAAGGCATGGGAGGCGGAGCACCCGGACGGGACGGTCATTCACCGCGACCTGGCCGCCGAGCCGCTGCCGCACCTCGACGGCGTGGCGGCCTCCGCGGCCTTCGTCTCCCCCGAGGCCCGCACTCCCGAGCAGGCCACGGCCTACGCGCTGCGCGACGAGCTGGCCCGTGAACTGGAGCAGGCGGACGCCGTGCTGATCGGCGCCCCCATGTACAACTTCACGATCCCCTCGACCCTCAAGTCGTGGATCGACCAGGTGCTGATCAACGGGCGCACCTCGGCGACCGAGACGCCCTCGGCCGCCGGCACCCCCACCGTCGTCGTGGCCAGCCGCGGCGGCGGCTACGGCCCCGGAACGCCGCGTGAGAGCTGGGAGTTCGTGCAGAACTACCTCGGGAAGGTGCTCGGCGAAGCCATGGGCCTGGAGCTGGAGTTCGTCGTGCCGGAACTCACCCTGGCCGCCCGGACCCCCGGCATGGAGTCGCTGGTGGACCTCGCCGAGGCCTCACGCACCAGGGCCCACGAGGAGGCCGGCGCCCACGGCAAGACGCTCGCCGCGCGGCTGGCGGCAGCCTGAGGCCGGACGCCCGGAGCGCCGCGGAGGCACGGCAGCCTTCCGCCGGCGTGACTCAAGCGGCACGGCTCACGGTCCATCCCCCGGGACCGGCCGTGAGCCGGAGCGCGTCGACGCCTTTACCCGGATGTGGAGCGCGGCAGCGGCGCGCGGCAGCGGCGCGCGGCAGCGGCGCGCGGCAGCGGCGCGCGGCAGCGGCGCGGGGAGCGGCGCGCGCCCGAGGCGACCTGCACGACGCGGCAGGTCGGCCCCTCAGCTCAGCCCAGATCGAAGCGGACGTCCACCACGCCCTCGACGGAGCGGATGAGCCGTGCCGCGACCGGCGCCAGAGAGGAGTCGGGAAGCCGGCCACGCACGGTGGCCACCCCGTTCTCGACCGCGACCCGGAGACCGTCGCCCCCGCCGGGAAGCAGGCCGATCACCTCGCGGCGGATCTCCTCGGCGATGTCCTCGTCCTCCCGCAGGAACACCTTCAGGAGATCACCGCGGCTGACGACGCCGCGCAGCCTGCCCTCGCCGTCCACGACCGGCAGGCGCTTGACGTGCCTCCGCGCCATGATGCGGGCGGCCTCGGTCAGTCGGGCGTCCTCGCGGACGGAGACGGCGGGACTGCTCATCAGGTCACCGGCCGTCAGCGCGCCCGACTTCAGCAGCCGCGCCATGCGCTCGCGGGGCTCGTTCATGCCCGGAACGCCGTCGCGGTACTCCTCCTTGGCCAGCAGGTCGGCCTCGGAGACCACGCCGATGACGCGTCCGTCGGCCTCCAGGACGGGCACGGCGCTCACGCGCCACTCCTGCATGCTCCGCGTGACGTCCTTGAACGTGGCCTGCCGCCCGACGGCGACCACGGTGTGCGTCATCACGTCACCGACGGTCCGGGGCTGCGACCCGGGCGCGGGGCCCTGTGCATACGCGCCGTCGGGCCGGCGGTCCCGGTCCCGGCGGCGTACGTCGGCCTCGTGTGCCATGTCCACTCCCCTTTCCGGGGCGGCTCCGTTCCCGCGCCGGTCCCGGTTCCAGCGTGGAATCCGTCCGGCACGGCGGACCAGCCCCGAAGGGCCCCTCCGGGAGTGCCGAAGGTCCCGGCCGCGGGCAGGCGGGCCCCGGACCCGTGCGTTTGAAGGTGCGGGCCGTAAGACCCTGTGACCGGCCCGTTCGGCCCTCGTCCGGCTGTCTCCCCGGCTCGACCCTGGGGATGAGAAAAGTCCGTGAGAGAGCGAGGAGGGAGCGATCATGGCTGGATCAGTGGAACGCCGTCACACGGGGGCGACCCTGCCCGACCTGTTCGACTGGATCATCCCGGACTTCCCCGGGGCCGTGCCGACACTGCGCTCCGGTGCCCACAGCATCCGCATCGAGGAGAGCATGAAGGACGGCAAGTTCGAGCTGAACGCCGAGCTCCCCGGCATGGATCCCGACAAGGATGTGGAGATAACGGTCGAGGGCGACATGCTGACGATCCGCGCCGAGCGGAGCGAGACGAAGCAGGAGGGCAAAGGCCACTCCGAGTTCCACTACGGGGCGCTCGCCCGGGCCGTGAAGCTGCCTGCCGGGGCACGCCCGGACGAGGCCGAGGCGGACTACAAGGACGGCATCCTCACGGTGACGGTGCCGGTGGCCAAGCCCGGTGCCGAGGCGCGCACCATCTCGGTGCGACGGAACACCTGACCGGCCCGGCACGGTCACGTCGGCCGGCGGACGCCGCTCAGGCGCTGCTGCCGGCCGGCGCTCGTGAGGACGGACGGACCGTCGCGCCGCCTCCTCCACCGGCGCCGTTGCGCGGTGTGCCGTATCCG
This sequence comes from Streptomyces sp. WMMB 322, assembly GCF_900090145.1. Lineage (GTDB taxonomy): Bacteria > Actinomycetota > Actinomycetes > Streptomycetales > Streptomycetaceae > Streptomyces. Next base: position 424,438 of record NZ_FMHI01000002.1, on the reverse strand, counting down.
CCGCCGCCCGGGGTCTCCACCACCAGCACGTCGCCCGCGTCCACCTCGGCCGAGTCGCATGCGCCCATGGCGAGGCTGCTTCCGTCGGCGCGTTCCACGCGGTTCGAGCCCAGTGCGCCCGTGCCGCCGCCGGCCATTCCGTACGGAGGCACCCGCCGGTGGCCCGAGAGGGTGCTCACGGTCATCGCCTCACGGAAGCGGAGCCTGCGCACTGCGCCGTCGCCGCCGCGCGTTCTGCCCGCTCCACCGCTGCCGTGCCGGATGGCGAACTCCTCGACGAGCACCGGCAGTTGCCATTCGAGGACCTCGGGGTCCGTGAGCCGCGAGTTGGTCATGTGGGTCTGCACCACGGACGCCCCGTCGAAGCCGTCGCCCGCTCCCGAGCCCGAGGCGACGGTCTCGTAGTACTGGTGCCGCTCGTTGCCGAACGTGACGTTGTTCATCGTCCCCGAGCCCTCGGCCTGCACGCCCATGGCTGCGTAGAGCGCACCGGTGATCGCCTGGGACGTCTCGACGTTGCCGGCGACGACGGCGGCAGGGTGGACCGGGGCCAGCATCGACCCGGGCGGGATGATGATCCGCAGCGGCCTCAGGCAGCCGTCGTTGAGCGGGATGTCGTCGGCGACCAGCGTGCGGAAGACGTAGAGGATCGCGGCGGTCACCACCGAGGTCGGGGCGTTGAGGTTCGAGGTGAGCTGTTCGGAGGTGCCGGTGAAGTCCACGGTGGCGGAACGGTGTTCGCGGTCCACCGACACCCGTACGCAGATGGCCGGTCCGGAGTCGGTCTCGTAGCGGTACTCGCCGTCCTCCAGGGCGTCGACGACCTTGCGCACGGCCTCCTCTGCGTTGTCCTGCACGTGGTGCATGTACGCCTGCACCACGTCCAGGCCGAAGTGGCGGATCATCTGGGCGACTTCCTCGACGCCCTTCCGGTTGGCGGCGACCTGCGCACGCAGGTCGGCGAGGTTCGTCTCCGGGTTGCGGGAGGGGTACGGCGCCCCGGTGAGCAGCCGCCGCGTCTCCTCCTCGCGGAGCCGGCCGTCCTCGACGAGCAGCCAGTTGTCGAAGAGCACGCCCTCCTCCTGGATCTCCCGGCTGTCCGCGGGCATGGACCCGGGGGTCAGTCCGCCGATCTCGGCGTGATGCCCGCGGGAGGCGACGAAGAAGAGAATCCGCGGGCCCGCCGGGTCCTCGGCCTCCGCGGGGTCCTCGAAGGCCGGGGTCACCACGGTGATGTCCGGCAGGTGCGTGCCGCCGTTGTACGGGTCGTTGACGGCGTAGGCCTCGCCCGGCTTCATCGTTCCGGCCCGGCGCCGGATCACCTCCTGGACGGTGGTGCCCATGGAGCCGAGATGCACGGGGATGTGCGGGGCGTTGGCGACGAGACCGCCTTCGGGGTCGAAGAGCGCACACGAGAAGTCGAGCCTCTCCTTGATGTTGACGGACTGCGCCGTCGACTCCAGCCGCGCGCCCGTCTGTTCGGCGATCGACATGAAGAGGTTGTTGAAGATCTCCAGGAGGACGGGATCGGCCTCGGTTCCGACGTCGGCCCCCGCGGGGGCCACCACGCGCCGCACCAGCAGGTGACCCGTGGACGTCGCCGACGCGCTCCAGTCCGCGTCGACGACGGTCGTCGCGTTGGCCTCCGTGATGACGGCCGGCCCTCTCACGCGGTCGCCGGGCCGCAGCGACCCGCGGCGGTGCAGGGGCACTTCCCGCCATTTCCCGGCCGTCCAGAGCTGCACGGTGCCGCCCGCCGCCTCGCTCCCGCCCGGCCCGCCGGGTCCGCCCGGCTCGCCGGGTCCTACGGCGCCGCCGTCCGTCTCGCCGAGGCCGCCGAGGGCGGGCTCCTCCGTGACGCCGACGGCCTCCACCGACACGGCCTCCACGACGACGGGACGGTCCAGGAGGAACGAGTACATGGAACGGTGGCTCGCTTCGAACTCCTCTGTCATCGCTGCGGGTTCGCTGAGTCCGACGGCCAGTGCGGTGTCGGTCCCGTCGTAGCGCAGCTGCGCGCGGCGCGCCACGCGGACCCGGTCCTCGCCGATGTCCTGGTCGAGGAGTTCGGTGCGCGTCGCCGCCTCCAGGTCCGCTGCGACGGCCCGGATGCGCTCCATGTGCCGTTCCTCCAGCGTGAGCTCGACCGACTGTTCACGCATGGCTGTCGTGTCGGCCAGGCCCATGCCGAGGGCGGAGAGCACACCGGCCATCGGCGGGACGAGGACGGTGCGGATGCCGAGGGAGTCGGCGACGGCGCACGCGTGCTGGCCGCCGGCCCCGCCGAAGGTGGTCAGCGCGTACCGCGTGACGTCGTGGCCCTTCTGGATCGAGATGCGCTTGATCGCGCTGCTGATGTTCGTCACGGCGATGTGGAGGAAGCCCTCGGCGACCTGCTCGGGGGAGCGGCTGTCGCCGGTGCGTGCGCGGATGTCCCCGGCCAGCCCGTCGAACCGCTGCCGCACGGTCTCCCGGTCCAGGGGCCGGTCGCCGTCCGGGCCGAACACGTGGGGGAAGTAAGCGGGCTGGACCCGGCCGAGCATCACGTTGGCGTCGGTGACGGTCAGCGGGCCGCCGCCCCGGTACGAGGCCGGCCCCGGGTGGGCGCCCGCGGAGTCGGGCCCCACCCGGTACCGGCTGCCGTCGAAGTGCAGGACCGAACCGCCGCCCGCGGCGACGGTGTGGATGTCCAGCATCGGAGCCTGCAGGCGCACGCCGCCCACCTGCGTGCGCAGCACCCGCTCGTAGCCGCCCGCGTAGTGGGAGACGTCGGTGGAGGTGCCGCCCATGTCGAAGCCGATCACTTCGTCGAACCCCGCCAACCGCGACATCCGCGCCATCCCGACGATGCCGCCCGCCGGGCCGGAGAGGATCGCGTCCTTCCCGCGGAAGTGCCCCGCCTCGGCGAGGCCGCCGTTCGACTGCATGAACAGCAGGCGCACACCCCGCATCTCGTCGGCGACCTGCTCCACGTAGCGCCGCAGAACCGGCGACAGGTAGGCGTCGACGACAGCGGTGTCGCCGCGCGGCACGAGCTTCATGAGGGGGCTGACCTCGCTGGAGAGCGAGACCTGGGGGAACCCGGTCCGCTCGGCGAGTTCGCCGACGGCGATCTCGTGCTCCGGGTGCAGATGGCTGTGCAGGCACACCACGGCGACAGCCCGGATGCCGTCCTCGTAGGCACGCCGCAGCTCGGGCGCGAGTGCGTCGAGGTCCGGGGAGCGCAGCACCGTACCGTCCGCGGTGATGCGCTCGTCGACCTCGATGACCCGCTCGTACAGCGCCCGGGGAAGCGTGATCTCCCTGTCGAAGATGCGCGGCCGGTTCTGGTAGCCGATGCGCAGCGCGTCGCGGAAGCCCCGCGTGATCACCAGGGCCGTGCGCTCGCCCTTGCGTTCCAGCAGGGCGTTCGTGGCGACGGTCGTTCCCATCCGCAGCGCCTCGACCTCGCTGCCGGGGATGTTCGCGTCCGTCTCACGGCCGAGGAGCGTGCGGATTCCGGCAACGGCGGCGTCGTCGTACCGGGCGGGGTCCTCCGAGAGCAGCTTGTGCGTCAGCAGCGTGCCGTCGGGGCGCCGGGCCACGATGTCCGTGAACGTGCCGCCCCGGTCGACCCAGAACTGCCACCGTCCGGCACCCTCCGTCATGTCCGCTCCGTCTCCCGCGCGCCCGCCCGCGCGTCACGCCCCCGCCCGCCCACGCTCAGACCCCTGCCCGCTCCGAGCGGAGCCGGGCCGCGATGCCGCCGCCCCAGGCGCTCACTTCCTGCTGGTCGCGCAGGTCCCCGCCGGGTCCCTCCCCGAGCAGCCGCCCGGCCAGGGCGCCGCCCGCCCCGTCGGTGAGGCGGCCGCCGAACGTGCGGTGCTCCTCGGCGCCGAGCCTCCTCGCGATGCGCGCGACGCTGGGCGGGGGCGGGATCCGCTCCCGTCTGCGTGAGGTGTTGCGACGCCCGCTGCTGAAGAGCCACAAGGGCATGCGCCGCAGCTGGTGCCGGTGAAGGCGCGCGAAGCGGGTCGCGTCGCTGCGCCACCGCCCCGCGTACACGGCGGAACCCAGCACCACCGCGTCGTACCGGGAGATGTCGTGAGCCTTCTCGGCAGCGGTGACGTCCGCCTCCAGCCCTTTGTCGCGAAGCGTCTCACCGATCCACGCGGCGATCCCGGCCGTGGACCGGTTCCTGCTGCTGTAGGCGACGAGTACGCGGAGCAGAGTCATCGGGTCCTCTCCTGGTGCTCCTCTCCAGCGTCGGCGGCGCGCGCACGGTGTGCCAGGCCCGGTGGGCCCTGTACGGGGCGGGCCGAAGGTCCCTGGCGGGACGGCGCTCCCGCGGCCGGGGCCACGCGGCGGCGGGAAGAGCGGCAGGAGGAGGGGCGTCCAGGCGGATGTGGCAACTGCGGCAGGTGGCGGGCCCGGCCGTCGGCCGTGACACGGCCTCGGGCCCCGGTGTCGCGGGCATCCCTTGACCCCGTCGGCGTCAGAGCACCGTAAAGATCGCCCGTTGGGGCGTCAGGAACTCGTCAAGGGCGGCCGTGCCCGGCCCGCCGGGGAGTTCTCTCGTGCGTGAGCCCGCGTCCGCGGGCTTCACAGCCCGAGTTTCCCGGGGAGTTGCGATGGCCGATCTGGCTTTCGTCGTCACCGTCGTCGCGGTGTTCGCGCTCGTTGTCCTGGTCGCCAGGGGAGTGGCGAAGCTGTGAGCGCCGAGAACATCGCCGGCCTGGTCCTCGCCGTCCTCGTGCTGGGCTACCTGGTCGTCTCGCTGATCTTCCCGGAGAGGTTCTGACCGATGAACAGCACTCTCGCGGGCGTGCTCCAGGTCGGGGCGCTGATCGCTGCCCTGGCTCTGGTGCACCGGCCCCTGGGCGACCACATGGCCCGCACCTACAGCTCCACCCGCCATCTCCGCGTCGAACGGTGGATCTACCGCGCGATCGGTGCGAACCCCGCCGCGGAACAGCGCTGGCCCGCCTACCTGCGCGGCGTCCTCGCCTTCTCAGCGGTCTCCGTCCTCTTCCTGTACCTGCTCCAGCGGCTCCAGAACCGGCTGCCGCTGTCGCTCGGCTTCCGGCCGGTCTCCCCCGACCAGGCCTTCAACACGGCGGCCTCCTTCGTCACGAACACCAACTGGCAGTCCTACTCCGGCGAAACGACCATGGGGAACCTGGTGCAGACGGGTGGACTGGCGGTGCAGAACTTCGTGTCCGCGGCCGTCGGCATGGCCGTCGCCGTCGCGCTGGTACGGGGCTTCGCACACACGCGGACGGGCGAACTGGGCAACTTCTGGACCGACTTGGTGCGGGGTGTCGTGCGGATCCTGCTGCCGGTGGCGACGCTGGCGGCGATCGCCCTGGTCGCGGCGGGAGCGGTGCAGAACTTCGCCTCGCCGCAGGAGATCACCACGGTCAGCGGTGCAACCCAGCACCTGCCCGGGGGCGCGGTTGCCTCCCAGGAAGCGATCAAGGAACTCGGCACCAACGGCGGGGGCTTCTTCAACGCCAACTCCGCCCACCCGTACGAGAACCCCGACGCGCTGACGAACCTCTTCGAGATCTTCCTGCTCCTGGTCATCCCGTTCTCGCTGCCGCGCACCTTCGGCAGGCTCGTCGGCAGCGCCAGGCAGGGGTACGCGATCGTCGCCGCGATGGGAGTGATCTGGCTCGGCGCCGTGATCGCGGTGACTGTGCTGGAGTCCGCACATCCCGGGAGCGCAGCACAGGCGGCGGGCGGCGCGATGGAGGGCAAGGAGACCCGCTTCGGCGTCAGGGCGTCCTCCTTGTTCGCGGTCTCCACGACCATGACGTCGACCGGCGCGGTCGACGCGTCCCAGTCGTCGTTCTCGGCGCTCGGCGGCGGAGTGCTGCTGCTGGGCATGATGCTCGGCGAGGTGGCGCCGGGCGGTGTGGGTTCGGGCCTGTACGGGATGCTGATCATCGCGGTGATCGCCGTCTTCATCGCGGGGCTCATGGTCGGACGGACGCCCGAGTATCTGGGCAAGAAGATCCGCCCCAGGGAGATGAAGCTCGCCGCCTGCTACATCCTCATCACGCCGGCCCTGGTGCTGGCGTTCACCGGCACCGCTCTGGCGCTTGCGACGCCGCAGCTCTCGATCCTCAACTCCGGGCCGCACGGCTTCTCCGAAATCCTGTACGCCTACACGTCGGCGGCCAACAACAACGGGAGCGCCTTCGCCGGGCTGAACGCCGACACCCAGTGGTTCAACACCACTCTCGGACTGACGATGCTGCTCGGGCGGTTCCTGCCGATGGTGTTCGTACTCGCCCTGGCCGGATCCCTCGCCGGCCAGCGGCCGGTCCCGGCGAGCGCGGGGACGCTGAAGACCCAGAAGCCCCTCTTCTCCGGGCTGTTGGTGGGCGCCGTGCTGATCGTGGCCGGTCTGACCTTCTTCCCCGCACTCGCACTCGGCCCGCTGGCGGAAGGGCTGTCATGACGATACGCACCGGCAACCGCACCGGCATCCCCGCACCCTCACATCCCGGGACACCCCCAGCGAAGGACACCACCCCCATGTCACCGGCCGGCTCCGCCGCACACCCGGCGGCCTCCCAGAACCCCTCGCCCGGCATGTTCGACCCCCGGCAGCTGCTGACGTCCGTGCCCGGAGCCTTCCGGAAACTGGACCCGCGGCTGATGGTCAAGTCGCCCGTGATGTTCGTCGTCGAGATCGGCTCGACGCTGACGACGGTGCTGGCGATCATCGACCCCGGCTGGTTCGCATGGTCGATCGCGGTATGGCTGTGGCTGACCGTCTTCTTCGCCAACCTCGCCGAAGCGGTGGCCGAGGGACGCGGCAAGGCGCAGGCCGACACCCTGCGCCGCGCCAGGACCGACACCGTGGCCCGCCGCCTCGACCAGGACGAGGCGGGCGGGACCACCGAGAGCAGGGTCCCCGGCAGCGGGCTGCGCGTCGGCGACGTGGTGGTCTGCGAAGCCGGGGACGTCATCCCGGGCGACGGCGACGTCATCGAGGGTGTCGCCAGCGTCGACGAATCCGCCATCACCGGCGAGTCCGCGCCGGTGATCCGCGAGTCCGGCGGTGACCGCTCGGCCGTCACGGGCGGCACGAGGGTGCTCTCCGACCGCATCAAGATCAGGATCACCACGAAGCCCGGTGAGACCTTCCTCGACCGGATGATCGGTCTCGTCGAGGGCGCCGCCCGTCAGAAGACACCGAACGAGGTCGCGCTGAACATCCTGCTCGCGTCGCTGACGATCATCTTCCTGCTGGCCACCGTCACACTCCAGCCCTTCGCGGTGTACGCGGGGGCCGAGCAGTCCATGACCGTGCTCACCGCGCTCCTCGTCTGCCTGATCCCGACGACGATCGGCGCGCTGCTCTCGGCCATCGGCATCGCCGGCATGGACCGGCTCGTGCAGCGCAACGTCCTGGCGATGTCGGGCCGGGCGGTGGAGGCCGCGGGCGACGTCACGACCCTGCTGCTGGACAAGACCGGCACCATCACGCTGGGGAACAGGGAGGCCGCGGCCTTCGTACCGCTCGGGAACGCGGACGCGGACGAACTCGCCGACGCCGCCCAGCTCTCCTCGCTCGCCGACGAGACGCCCGAGGGCCGCTCCATCGTCGTCCTGGCGAAGGACAAGCACGGCCTGCGGGCCCGAGACGAGGGCGAGCTGGGCAACGCCGAGTTCATCCCGTTCACCGCGCAGACCCGGATGAGCGGCGTCGACGTCGAGGACGGCGGCGGCGTGCACCGCGTACGCAAAGGAGCCACCGACGCCGTCACCGCGTGGGTGACCGAACGCGGCGGCACCGTCCCCGAGGACGCCCGCCACGAGGTGGAGGCCATCTCCACCTCCGGCGGGACCCCGCTGCTCGTGGCCGTGGAGGACGGCCGCGGCGCCCGGATCCTCGGGGTGATCCACCTGAAGGACGTCGTCAAGCACGGCATGCGCGAACGCTTCGCCGAACTGCGCAGCATGGGCATCAGGACGGTGATGATCACAGGTGACAACCCGCTCACCGCGAGGGCCATCGCCGAAGAGGCCGGAGTGGACGACTTCCTCGCGGAGGCCACCCCGGAGGACAAGATGGCCCTGATCAGGCGGGAGCAGGGCAGCGGGAAACTCGTCGCGATGACGGGCGACGGCACCAACGACGCCCCCGCACTGGCACAGGCCGACGTGGGCGTCGCGATGAACACCGGGACCTCGGCCGCCAAGGAGGCCGGGAACATGGTGGACCTGGAGTCCAACCCGACGAAGCTGATCGAGATCGTCGAGATCGGCAAGCAGCTGCTGATCACGCGCGGAGCGCTGACGACGTTCTCCATCGCCAACGACGTGGCGAAGTACTTCGCGATCATCCCCGCGATGTTCGTCGCGGCCTACCCGGGCCTCGACGCGCTCAACATCATGCGCCTGACCAGCCCCCAGTCCGCGATCCTCTCAGCGGTCGTCTTCAACGCCCTCGTGATCATCGCGCTGGTGCCGCTCGCCCTGAGAGGGGTGCGCTACCGGCCGATGAGCGCCGACGGCATGCTCCGCCGCAACCTCGGCATATACGGAGTCGGCGGGCTCGTCGTCCCCTTCATCGGCATCAAGGTCATCGACCTGCTCATCTCACTCCTCCCGGGGGCCGGCTCATGAACGCGTCCGTCCGCAACAGCTCACGTCTCGCCTGGGCCGCGCTCAGAGCGCTGCTGGTGCTCACCCTCGTCACCGGCGTGCTGTACCCGCTGCTGGTGACGGGCATCGCGCAGGCCGCCTTCCCCGGGCAGGCCGACGGTTCCCTGGTCCGCAGCGGAGGCAGGGACGTCGGGTCCTCGCTGATCGGCCAGACCTGGAACGGCAAGGGCGGTGAGCCGGCACCGCAGTGGTTCCAGCCCCGGCCCTCCGCCGGGGACTACGACGCCCTCGCGTCCGGGGCCTCGAACCTCGCGGCCACCAGTCCGGAACTGCGGAAGGAGGTCGAGGCCCGCAAGAAGCGCATCGCGGACTTCAACAACGTCCCGCGCCCGGACGTTCCGGCGGATGCGGTGACAGCGAGCGCCTCGGGCCTCGACCCGGACATCTCGCCCGCGTACGCCAGGATCCAGGCCGGCCGGGTCGCCGAAGCCCGCCACCTCGACCCGGCCGCGGTCCGCGCACTGGTCGAGCGGCACACACAGGGCCGCATCGCCGGCTTCCTCGGAGAGCCGGCGGTCAACGTCCTCGAACTCAACCTCGCCCTGCGCGAACTGCAGGACTGAACCCCCGATCCCACCGGCGGCCGAAGCCCGTACCTCTCGATCACCGGGCCGCCGGCGCCCACCGACGTGGAAGACAATGGAGCCATGGCCCGCGGCAAATTGCGCATCTACCTGGGAGCCGCCCCAGGGGTCGGCAAGACCTACGACATGCTCTCCGAGGCCCACCGGCGTCTGGAGAGGGGCACGGACGTGGTGGTCGGCTTCGTCGAATGCCACGGCCGCCCACGCACCGAGGTGCTGCTCCACGGCCTGGAAGTCGTACCGCGCCGCGAGGTGGCCCACCGAGGAGCGCACTTCACGGAAATGGACCTCGACGCGGTACTCGCCCGCGCGCCCGCCGTGGCCCTCGTCGACGAGCTGGCCCACACCAACGTCCCCGGCACCAGGAACGAAAAGCGCTGGCAGGACATCGAGGAGCTGCTCGACGCGGGAATCACCGTGATCTCCACGGTCAACATCCAGCACCTGGAATCCCTCACGGACGTCGTGGAGTCCATCACCGGCGTACGGCAGCGCGAGACCGTTCCCGACGGCGTCGTCCGCCGGGCCGACCAGATCGAGCTGGTGGACATGAGCCCGCAGGCGCTGCGCCGGCGTCTGGCACACGGCAACGTCTACGCGGCGGACAAGATCGATGCGGCCCTGTCGAACTACTTCCGGCCCGGCAACCTCACCGCCCTGCGTGAACTCGCCCTGCTGTGGACCGCGGACAGGGTCGACGAATACCTCCAGCAGTACCGCGCCGAGAAGGGCATCTCATCCCCCTGGCCGGCCCGCGAACGCATCCTCGTCGGCCTCACCGGCGGCCCCGAGGGCCGGACCCTCATCCGGCGGGCGACCCGCATCGCGGCCAAGGGCTCCGGCAGTGAGATCCTCGCCGTCCACATCTCCCGCAGCGACGGACTGACGTCGGCCTCGCCGGAGGAACTCGCCATCCAGCGCAGGCTCGTCGAGGATCTCGGCGGCACCTTCCACACCGTCGTCGGCGACGACGTTCCGGACGCGCTGCTCGACTTCGCCCGCGCTGTGAACGCCACGCAGATCGTGCTCGGCATCAGCCGGCGGAAGTCCTGGCAGTACGTGCTCGGCCCCGGGGTGGGGGCCACCGTCGCGCGCGAGTCCGGCCTCGACATCGACGTGCACATCGTCACCCACGAGCACGCCGCCGCCGGCCGGGGGCTGCCGGCCGCCCGCGGAGCCCGGCTGGGCCGCAGCCGACTCGTCGCCGGGTGGCTCACCGGCACGGCCGGGCCGGCCCTGCTCACGCTGCTGCTCACGGCCGCGTGGCCGGGGCTGGGGCTCGCGAACGAGATGTTGCTCTTCCTCACGCTGACGGTGACGGCGGCGCTGCTGGGCGGGCTGATCCCCGCCCTCGTCTCCGCCGTCGTCGGATCGCTGCTGCTGAACTTCTTCTTCACCGCCCCCGTGCACACCTGGACCATCTCCGACCCCAACAACATCCTCGCCATCGTGATCTTCGTGGTGGTGGCGGTCGCCGTGGCCTCCGTCGTGGATCTGGCGGCCCGCCGCACCCACCAGGCGGCCCGGCTGCGTTCCGAGGCCGAAATCCTCAGTCACCTCACGGGCGGTGTACTGCTCGGGGCGGCCCACGCGCACCCGGCGGAACCCGAACCGCGTGAGCGGGGTGTCTCCGCGCCGGGCCAGGACGAAGAAGCGATGCCGACCGAGGCGGCCGAGCCCGCCCGGGGAACGGAACCGGCCGAGAGGGCCGAGCTGGGCGTCCTGCTGGAGCGCGTCCGGGAGACCTTCGGCATGGAGTCCGCCGCCCTGCTGGAGCGCACCGGCGAGCGAGGCGGCTGGAGACGCGCCGGAAGTGCGGGGCCCCGCCCGGCCGGCCAGCCCGACGACGCGGAGGTGGCCGTGCCTGCCGGGGACAGCACGGCACTGGCGTTGCGCGGCAGAGTGCTGCCGGCCGAGGACCGGCGTGTCCTCGGTGCCTTCGCCGCGCAGGCAACCGCCGTTCTGGAACGTCGGCGGCTGATCGCCGAAGCGGAACGGGCCCGCCGGCTGGAGGAGACCGACCGCATCCGCACCGCCCTCCTAGCAGCGGTCTCGCACGATCTGCGCACACCCCTCGCCGCCGTCAAGGCGTCGGTCTCGTCGCTGCGTTCCGAAGACATCGCCTGGTCGGAGGCCGACAGGGCGGAACTGCTCGCCGCCATCGAGGAGGGCGCCGACCGGCTCGACCACCTCATCGGCAACCTGCTGGACATGAGCAGACTCCAGACCGGAGCCGTCACCCCGATCATGCGCGAGACCGACCTCGACGAGGTCGTTCCGCTCGCGCTCAGGGGCGTGCCCGAATCCGCGGTGCGGCTGGACGTCCCCGAGACCCTGCCCATGGTCACCGCCGACAGGGGGCTGCTGGAACGCGTCGTCGCCAACGTCGTGGAGAACGCCGTCAAGTACAGCCCCGGCGGCATCCCGGTACTGCTGTCCGCCAGTGCCTTCGGGGACACCGTCGAGCTGCGCACCATCGACCGCGGTCCCGGTGTACCGGACACGGACAAGGAACGCATCTTCGAGCCGTTCCAGCGCCGCGGTGACGCGCCGCGCGGCGACGGCGTCGGCCTCGGTCTGGCCGTCGCCCGCGGCTTCGCCGAGGCCATGGGCAGTTCGCTGACCGCCGAGGACACTCCCAGCGGCGGCCTGACCATGGTTCTCACTCTGAGAACCGCTCCCGGCAGGCCCCCTGCCCGGCCCGATCTCCCCGCGGGAGCCCTCTCATGACCCGAACCCCGGCAACCGCCCCGCGGCACGAGGGAGGAAGAATGCCCCGGGTCCTCGTCGTCGACGATGAACCGCAGCTCGTACGGGCTCTCACGATCAACCTGCGCGCCCGCAAGTACCGCGTGGACTCCGCCCATGACGGTGCCTCAGCCCTTCAACTCGCCGCCGCCTCACACCCCGACGTGGTGCTCCTCGACCTCGGCCTTCCCGACATCGACGGCATCGACGTGATCAAGGGCCTGCGCGGCTGGACCCGGGTGCCGATCATCGTGCTCTCCGCCCGCCACACCTCGGACGAGAAGGTGGACGCCCTCGACGCCGGCGCCGACGACTACGTCACCAAACCCTTCGGCATGGACGAACTCCTCGCCCGGCTGCGCGCCGCCGTCCGCAGGGCCGCCCCGGCCGACGAGGAGGACATCGTCGTCGAGACCAAGACCCTGACCGTCGACCTCGCGGCCAAGAAGGTCCGGCGGGACGGCAATGACATCCGGCTCACCCCGACCGAGTGGCACGTTCTGGAAATCCTCGTACGCAACTCGGGACGCCTGGTCACGCAGCGGCAGCTGCTGCGGGACGTGTGGGGGCCCAACTACGAGACGGAGACCAACTACTTGCGGGTCTACATGGCCCAGCTGCGCCGCAAGCTCGAACAGGACCCCGCGCACCCGCGGCACTTCATCACCGAAGCGGGGATGGGCTACCGCTTCGAGCGGTAGCCCGTGCCCGGCCCCGAGTCCAGCCGTGCGTCGGACGGAGCCACCCCTTCCACCGGCGGATCCGCCGGCACCGTGACCGGGATACGGCGGATCCGCCGGCACCGTGACCGGGATACGGCGGGTGCCCGAAAACGCCGGCGGGCGGCGTACCCCGGGTGGTGCCGGAGTACGCCTCCCCTGGAGCGGGACGATCCTGCGGTCATGCGGCCCGCAGGCCCAAGCCTCCCTACTTCGGGTCGCGGTTGAACAGCGACCGGGACCAGACGCTGCCGAGGACAGCCAGGCCCAGGCACCAGGCCACCGCCAGCCACCCGTTGTGGCCGATCCCGCTGCCCAGCAGCAGGCCTCGCAGGGTCTCGATGGCCGGGGTGAAGGGCTGATACTCGGCGAGGGGCTGGAACCAGCCCGGCATCGCGTCGACCGGGACGAACGCACTGGAGATGAGCGGCAGGAAGATCAGCGGCATCGCGTTGTTGCTGGCCGCCTCGGCGTTCGGGCTGACCAGGCCCATTCCTACCGCGATCCAGGTGAGCGCCAGGGAGAACAGCACGAGCAGCCCGAGCGCCGCGATCCATTCCAGGACCGTGGCGTCCGTGGACCGGAAACCGATGGCCACCGCGACGGCCCCGACGAGGACCACGCTCATCACGCACTGCAGCACGCTGCCGACGACGTGCCCGATGAGCACCGACCCGCGGTGGACAGCCATCGTGCGGAAGCGGGCGATGATGCCCTCGTTCATGTCCATGGCGACGGACACCGCGCTGCCGATCGTGGTACTTCCGATGGTCATCAGCAGCAGGCCCGGTACGAGATAGGCGATGTACTCGGACCGGTCCGCCCCTCCGCCGCCGATCCCCGCGCTCATGGTGTCGCCGAAGATGTAGACGAAGAGCAGCAGCAGCATCACGGGCGTGAGCAGCAGGTTGAGGGTCAGGGACGGATAGCGGCGCACGTGCAGCAGGTTGCGGCGCAGCATCGTGGACGAGTCGCGCACGGCGAGGGGGAACCGGGCCGGGCGGGCGGGAGCAGCGGGAGCAAGAGAAGCCCTCATCGGACAGCCTCCTTCGGCCGGCCGGTCTGGTCGGTCCCACCGGTCCGGCCGGACACGCCGGCGCCGGTGAGGGCGAAGAACACGTCATCGAGGTCGGGCGTGTGCACGGTCAGCTCGTCCGCGTCGATGCCCGCGGAGTCGAGCCGGTCGAGGACGGAGCGCAGCTCGCGCGGGCTGCCGTCGCTGAGGATCTGCAGGGACAGCGCCTCGTCGTCCCGGCCGGCCTCGGCCAGGGCGGAGGCCGCCGACCGGTACGCCGCCGGATCGGAGAAGCGGAGCCGGACGTGTCCGCCCGGGATCAGCCGCTTCAGCTCGTCGGCGCTCCCCTCGGCCACGATCCTGCCGTCGTTCAGCACCGCGATCCGGTCCGCGAGTTCGTCGGCCTCGTCCAGGTACTGGGTGGTGAGGAAGACGGTGACGCCGTCGGAGACCAGCTCGCGGATGATCTGCCACATGTTGTGGCGGCTTCGCGGGTCGAGGCCGGTGGTCGGCTCGTCGAGGAAGATGATCCGCGGCTTGCCGACCAGGGTCATGGCGATGTCCAGGCGCCGCTTCATGCCGCCGGAGTAGCTCTGGGCGGGCTTCCTGGCGGCGTCGACGAGGTCGAACCGCTCGAGCAGCTCGGCGGTGACCCGCCGCCCCTCGCGCTTGGAGAGGTGGTTCAGGTCCGCCATGAGGAGCATGTTCTCCTCGCCGGTGATCAGTCCGTCGACGGCTGAGAACTGGCCGGTGACGCCGATCGCGGCGCGCACCCCGTCCGGTGCCGTGGCGACGTCGTGGCCCGCGACTTGGGCGTGCCCGCCGTCGGCGGTGATGAGCGTGGAGAGGATCTTCACGGCGGTGGTCTTGCCGGCGCCGTTGGGCCCGAGCAGCGCGAACACTGCCCCCGCGGGAATCCGCAGATCGATGCCGTCGAGGACGGTCCTGTCGCCGTACGACTTGCGCAGACCGACGGCGGAGAGGGCGGCAGGCGACGAGTGACCATCGCCACGTCTAGATGTGGGCATGACAGATGAACGCATGGCGCTCCTCCGTTGGAAGGCCGAAGTGACTGGCGGGGTGGGTGAGTTGAGGGCGGTTCTTCCGGATCAGGCCTTGGCGCGGAGGACATCGATGGTGCCCCAGTTGGTCCGTGCGCGGACCTTGACGGTCTCCTCGGTCTGCTCCGGGGCCTCGGACGCGGCGAGCCTGTTGCGCACCTGCCCGTGGGTGGAGCTGACGTCGAGCCAGGCGGCGGTGTCCTCGCGGATGCCGACCTCGATGGCGCCGTAGTTGGTCTCCAGCTGAACGGTGCCGCGAGCGACGTCGGCGACGCGCAGGGCGCCGTGGGCGGTTGCGGCGGCGACCGAACTCTCGGCGCGCGCGATGTCGACGTCGCCGTGGGCACCGCTCACCCGCAGGTCGCCGATGACCGCACCGACGGTCGTGGTTCCGTGCGAGTTCTTGAGGACGGCTGCGCCTTCGACGGTGCCGACGCGCAGGCTGCCCGAGCTGGAGGTGATCTCGGCGTTGCCCTCGACCTGGTCGACGGTGATCGAACAGTGCGAGGCGGTCAGCCGGAGCGGCCCGGTCGCCTCGAGGCGGACGTCACCGCCCGAGGTCTTCAACTTGACCTCGCCGAGCCGGCCCTCGCCGAGCACCTGGGTCCAGGAGCCGGTGAGGTCGACGTGCGAGCCCGTGGGCAGTGCGACCGCCACGGCGACGGATCCGGTGGGCCCGATGAGGCGGCGCTCCTTCGTCCTGACGGTCAGGACGCCGCTCACGTACGTGACTTCGGTCTGCTCGGCGGCCCGCAGGTCCTTGTCCCGCTTCGGGTTGCCGGGGCGCACCTCGACGACGGTGTCGCGGCGGTCGCTCGCGGTGAACCGGATGGAACCGGCGCCGACGTGGGCGGTGACCGAGATCGGTTCGGGTGTGTCGAAAGCAGGCATGGCTGTCCCGTCCTCTTGGGTCTCAAGGACGTCCCCGCTGGTGGGACGTGGTGTGGGTGAAGTGGTGCGGGTGAAGTGGTGCGGGAGGGGGTGCGGTCAGCGCACCCAGCCCGTGAAGCTCTGTCCGATGGTCCGGGTCTTCTCCGCCGTACGAGGCCGCGTGCCGCCGTCGACCGCTGCCGACACGGCCCGCACCAGCCACGCGTTGACCGACAGGCCCTCGCGGGTCGCGGCCTCCTCGGCGCGGGCCTTGAGTTGGGCGGGCAGACGCAGGTTGACGCGTGCGGTGCCACCCTCGTCACTGTCGGCGGGTGCCGAGGCCGTGAAAGGTCCGAGGGGTGCAAGCGGCTCCGCGGGGCCACCTTCGGCGGGCGGCGGCGTCACCACGAAATCGGGGTCCGTGCCGCGCAGCCGTACGTCGACCGACCCGGGGGCGAGCTCGCGGGTGATCTCGTCCATCGCGGCGGAGAGCACATTGAGCATGGTCAGACGCGTCGCCGACTCCAGGGGAGCGGTGAGGCGATCGGCCAGCTCGCGGGCTTCGTCACCGCCGGCCTCGGCGGCCACCGCGAGCTCACGGCGGAGGGTGTCGACATACGGGGTGAGGTCCATGACGCCATAGTGGCACTACTATGGCGCCACGCGCAAGCCCGATTGGCACCGATTACTGGACGGGCACGGGGAATCCCAGGCTGAACTGGGGAAAGACGTGGAAACCGAATCGAGCCGTTGTGGCGCCATGACCCCGCGCCCCTTGGGTGTCGTTGTGCAGTGACAGTCCGGAGGCACCGTCATGGCACCGCTCGGCGCCACAACGACGCCACATGGCGCCATTGCAGCCGAGCGGCGCCCCGTGCTGACACCGCCAGAAGGCGGTCTGCCCCTCCTCGCACCCTGAGGGCCGGGGGCGGAAACCTCGGCCGGGCCTCGCCCCGTCCACGGGCTGAGGGGCGGGCCGCCTCACCCGCGCAGGGCGGCGAGTGTGGTGTCGAGGTCGGCGGCACGGGGCCGGTTGTGCGGCAGGCGGGCCAGCACCGCGGCCATGCCGCAGGTGTCGGTGACGGCGGAGAAGACCAGTCCCCCCGCGACGAATGCGGAGAGCAGCAGCGCCCAGGGGAGCACCAGGCCCACGAGCAGACCGACGAGGACGAGACTCCCCGCGGCAAGCCGGACCTGGCGTTCCATGCCCCAGGTCGTGCGTGCTCCTTCGGGGCGGTGCAGATCGTGGCCGCGGTCGCTCCAGGCGTTGGTGCCGCCGTCGAGTGTGGCGGCGTCGACTCCCCGGGCGGAGAGTTTCCGGGCGGCCTGGGCGGAACGGGCCCCGGAGGCGCAGACGAAGAGGAGCCCGCCGCGGCCTGCCGCCTCCGTCAGCGCGGGAAGGGCCCGGTCCAGCTGGTCCAGGGGAACGTTGTGCGCGGAGGGCAGGTGCCCGGAGGAGTATTCGCCGGGGGTGCGGACGTCGATGACGGTCAGGTCGTGGATCCGGGTGCCGACCTGGTCGACGCCGAGGCTGGTGGGTGTGGTCATGGCAGATGTCATCCTTGGTGTCGCGGGGACATACCCCGGTGGGTTACCCCGAGGGGTAGGGAACGGGAGTTCGACGTGGAGTTGGAACTGGCGGGTGCGGAGCTGAAGGCCGTGGTGAACCGGCTGCGCCGCGCACAGGGGCAGATCGCAGGGATCATCAAGATGATCGAGGAAGGACGGGACTGTGAGGACGTGGTGACCCAGCTCGCTGCGGCTTCCCGTGCTCTGGACCGTGCGGGCTTCGCGATCATCGCCACGGGACTGCAGCACTGCCTCGCCGACAGCGAGCAGGTGGCCGACCGGGACGAGATGCGGGCCAGGCTGGAGAAGCTGTTCCTCTCCCTGGCGTGAGCGGCTGCCCGCTCACACCGGCACCTCATGTCTCGCCCCGGCCTCATATGAGGGTGTCCGCGAACATGAACGCCGCCACGGCCAGCAGGACGACGGCGAAGCTGCGCTGCAGCGCCGCGCCCGAAAGGCGTGCCGCCAGCCGCTTCCCGTCCCAGGCCCCCAGGACCGCGGCTCCCGTGAACGGCGCCACGACGGTCCAGTCGAGCCCGTCCACGGTCGCGAATCTCGTGCTCAACGCGGCCAGGGAGTTGACCCCGATAACCAGCAGGCTGGTGCCGATCGCGGCCCGCATCCGGAAGCCCAGTGCACCCACCAGGGCGGGTACCGCGAGGAAGCCGCCGCCGACGCCGAGCAGGCCGGTCAGTCCGCCCAGGCCCGCACCGGCGGAGACGGCCCGTACGGGGCGGGCCGGGGTCTCCTGCTCCCCGTCCTCCGTCGACGCTTTCGTGCGGAGCATCCCTGCGGCCGCGATCGCGGCGATCACTGCGAATGCCACGGTCAGTACGTTGTGCGGCAGCCGGGCGGCGGCGGCCCCCGCCAGCGCGGCGGGGACCAGGCCCGCCGCGGCGAAAGCGGCCCCGGCCTTCCAGCGGACGTTCCCCGCCCTGGCGTGCGTGAGCAGACCGGTGAGCGAGGTGGCGGTGACGATCAGCAGACTCGCGGTCGTCGCGGCCACCGGGCTGAAATCCAGCAGGTAGATCAGCGCCGGAACGGCCAGAACACTGCCGCCGCCGCCCAGCCCGCCGAGCGCGAGGCCCACAGCGGCACCCGCGGCGAGCGCCATGAGAAGTGCGGTCACGCTGTGGCACCGCTTCCGCCACGGCCGTCGTCCACGGGCAGGCCGGCCTCCGTCCAGGCCTGCATACCGCCGATGACGTCGACGGCGTCGATCCCGCGTTCCGCCAGCAGTTCGGCGGCCTTCTGCGAGCGCCGTCCGGAGCGGCAGACCGCCACGACGGGGCGGCCCCGGGCGGCCGTCGGCAGCGGCGCTCCGTCGAGCAGTTCCGGCAGCGGGGCGTGCACGGCCCCGGTCGCGTGTCCGGCTGTCCACTCGGACGTCTCACGTACGTCGAGCAGGACCGGGCCGGCCGGGTCGCGGTTCTTCGTTCGCTCGTGGGCCTCGGCCGCGGTGATCCGGCCGGGACCGGAACGGATCGAGAACATCGGTGTCACTCCAGTCGTGGCTGGGGGCGTGCGGCTCAGGTGCCGGTGGTGAGGGAGAGTCCGGCGTCGCGTGCGGCGTCGAAGCCGTCGTCCACGGCGACCACGTCGCGGTCGGCGGAGTCCAGAAGGGAAGCGGCGATCGCCGCCCGCATCCCGCCCGCGCAGTGCACCCACACGGTGCCGGGCGGAACCTCGCCGAGCCGGTCGTGCAATTCGTGGATCGGGATGTGGACCGACCCCTCGATGTGGCCGGCCGCCGCACGCTCCGAGTCCCGCCGCACGTCGAGGATCACGATGTCGCCGTGGTCGGTGTCCGCCAGGCCCGCGAACGTGGAGCGTGGGAAGGAGCGCAGTTCCGCGCCCTCGGTGAGCCACGACTCCGGGTTCCCCGTCGCAGCGGCTGCCGGGCGGTCGATGCCGACCCGCGCCAGTTCCCGCTGGGCCGCGGCGACCTGGCCGGCCGTCTCGGCGAGCAGTGTGACGGGCTTGCCCCACGGGATCATCCACGCCAGGTAGGTGGCGAGCTTGCCGTCGGACTCGAAGTTGAACGAACCGGCGACGTGCCCCTGGGCGAAGGCGACCCGGTTGCGCAGGTCCACGACCCACTCGCCGGCGGCCAGGCGGCGGGCGATCTCCCCGCCGTCGGCGGCCTGGGGCGGCCTCAGGTCCACGGCGGCCGGACCGGATGCATTGGCGGGGCCCATGTGCGTGTAGTAGGCAGGCACGTCGTCCAGACCGGCGAGCATGTCGGCCACGAACGCATCGACGTCCTTGACCAGGGCGTCGTTGCCGGCCCGCTCCTTGCCGATGGTGGAGCTGTCGCCCGCTCCCTGCGAGGAGGAGCAGAAACTGCCGAACCCGTGAGTCGGCAGGACGGGGACGTCGTCGTCCAGTTCTCCCACCAGCCGGTGCGCGGAGGCGTACTGGTCACGGGCGAGCTGCTCGGTCAGCCGCGGCTCCACCAGATCGGTGCGCCCGACGCCGCCGATGAGCAGCGCTCCCCCGGTGAACGCCGCCACCCCGCGGCCGTCCTCCTCCAGTGCGTACGAGGTGTGATGCGGGGTGTGGCCGGGGGTTGCGATGGCCCGCAGGGTCAGGCCTTCGTCGATGTCAGCGGTGTCTCCGTCGGCGACGGGGACCCGCTCGAAGGACACCCGCGCACCGGCCGGCACCAGGTACCGGGCGCCTGTCACCCCGGCCAGCGCCGGCCCGCCCGTGACGTAGTCGTTGTGGATATGGGTCTCCACCACGTGGGAGATCCGCACTCCGCGGCGGGCGGCAGCCGCGATCACCTGGTCGATGTCGCGTGGCGGGTCGACGGCGACAGCGGTGTGCTGCCCACCGGCGAGGTAGCTGCGGTTGCCCAGCCCCTCCAGCTCCATGGTGTCGATGAAGAACACGTCTGCACTCCCTTCGGTTTTTTACCCCGGGGGGTATCCTTGGCCAACGTAACATACGTACCCCCCGGGGTATTTTTGGAGCGGAGCCAGGCCGCAGGCGGAATTCGGGGCCAGGTACCCGTACGGGTATTGCCGACACGGGGCACGGGACGAGGAGGGGCCCACATGAACCAGGACCAGGACCAGGAAGCGATCGGCGCGGTGCTCAACCGCCTGCGCAGGGCCCAGGGCCAACTCACCGGCGTCATCGCCATGATCGAGGCCGGACGCGACTGCAAGGACGTCGTGACTCAGCTGTCGGCCGTCTCCCGCGCCCTGGACCGCGCCGGTTTCAAGATCATCGCCGGCGGGATGCGGCAGTGCCTGGACGGGACGGACGACCAGAAGGGCTCGCTGACCGAGGAGGAACTCGAGAAGCTCTTCCTCTCCCTGGCCTGATCAGACGCGACCGGCACACCGTCGCGCCTGCGGTGTGAGCCGCGGGCGGCGACGGCGAACAGTACGCCGGCTCCGGAGCCGCACCCGCCCCGCCCGAGGGCCGGCACGAGGCACCCGGGGACGAGGGCCCTGGGACGAGGCGCCTGGAGGTCACGACTCCGACGACGCCGGACAGCCGAGCCGCACATGCGTCGAATGCCCGCTTCGTATAGATCTCGGACTGTCGATCAGTGGCGTCCGGGGGCCGGGACCGAACGGTGACCGGGCGTCAGGAGAACCCGTCCACCCTGTCCGTCCATAGCCAAGGGAAGCCGCATGCCCCACACGCTCAGACGCGTCACCGTCACCGCAGCCACCGGACTCGGCCTCTGCCTGACCCTCCTGCCCGCCGGACAAGCACAGGCCCAGGCGCCGACCCGCGTCCCCTGCAACGACATCGCCGCGCTCAAGACCGCCATCAGGGACGCGAACACCGGCGGCGGCAGCATCGTCCTCGCCCGCAACTGCACCTACTCCCTCACGGCGCCGGACAACACAGACGACGGCCTGCCCGAGATCACCGGAAAGGTGCGCATCACCGGGAACGGCAGCATCATCCAGCGCGCCCCGAGCGCCACCGGAGCCTTCCGCCTCTTCCATGTGACGCCGAACAGCAGCCTCACCCTGAACTCGGTCACCGTCCGCGGCGGCGAGGCGTCCGGCGAAGGCTTCGGACAGGCCGGCGGGGGCCTCTTCAACGACCGCGGCGCGCTCGCCCTGAACGGCGTGACGGTCAGGAACAACACGTCCGAATTCCTCGGCGGGGGGATCTGGAACAACACGGGCACCCTCACCCTGCGCAACACCTCGGTACGCGACAACACCAGCAGTGTCGGCGGCGCCGTCGCCACCAGCGGGACGATGACGATGCGGGGCGGTGCCCTCAACGACAACACGGCCGCGGCCTGGGGCGGCGGCCTCGCGAACGCGGGAAACACCAGGCTCGACGACGTCTCCGTCGCCGGCAACATCGCCGGTGACGGCAGGGGCGGCCTCGGGGCCGGGATCATGACCATGAGCATGAGCAGCGGCACGGGAATCCAAAGGGGACCCCTGCGCCTGAACTCCACCGAGGTCGAGGGCAACATCGCCGAGACCTCCGGCGGCGGCATCTTCGTGGGGACCGACCAGCCGACGACCCTGTACAGGAGCGTCGTCACCCGCAACACCGCCAACGGCGGTGCCACCCAGGGCGGCGGCATCAACAACGACGGACGTGGCTTCGGCGTCATCATCCGTCCGACCGGCGACCCCGAGCGTCAGCAGAGCAAGGCGAGCGGCGCCGCGGAACAGGCCCTGCCCAAGGTGAAGCTCATCGAGAGCAGAGTCTTCAAGAACCATCCGACCAACTGCGCGCCTCCCGGCAGCGTCCCCGGCTGCGACGCCGTCGGTTCCGCGCCCGCCACGGTCAAGCCCGGCAAGAGCTGAGGGCGCGCGGCAGCGGCGTGACAGCGACGGACGCGACGGACGCCGTGAACGCGCTGCGCAGCGCCACGCCGCTCCCGCCGGCCTGATCCCCCGGTTCACCGGCGCGGGCAGGCACACGGAGGGCGGGACCCGGTCGCCGGGTCCCGCCCTCCGTGTGGGTGTGGCCGTGCGTCGGCCAGGCCGTGCGTCAGCCCCGCCGGCTCACTTCCCGGGCCTGATGTCGTCGGCGGGCGGGAGCTTCGAAGCCGGCGGGGTGACCGCAGCGGCCGGGTTGGTGCATCCCGGGACGCTGCCCTCCGGGACGCAGTTGTCCGGGGCGTTGCGGACGACCTTGCTGGCGGTGAGCGTGACCTGCCCGCCTTCCTCATTGGCGATGCCGCCGCCTGAGGTGATCGCCGTGTTGCGCGTGACCAGGCTGCGCACCAGTGTCGCCGTACTGGCGTTGTTCGAGATGCCCGCGCCGGTGACGGCGATGTTGTCCCGGACGGTGGTCGACTTCAGGCGCAGCGTGGAGCCGTTCGTGTTGCGGATGCCGCCCCCCACAAGAGCCGTGTTGCCCCTGACCGACGCGGACTCCAAGGAGGCGGTGCCCAGGATGTTCTCCAGCCCGCCGCCGTTGCTGGTGAGCGCCCGGTTGCCGTGCAGGGACCCGCCCTTCATCGTCATCGTGCCGTTGCCGTCGTTGACGATCCCGCCGCCGAACCCGGATGCGGTGTTCCGCTCGACAGCGCTGCGGTCGAGGTTGATCCGTCCACCGAGGCTGTAGATGCCCGCGCCCGAGACGGCGCGGTTGTTCTTCACGGCGGCGCGGTTCAGGTTCAGCGTGCCGCCGTCCTCGTTCCTGATGCCGCCGCCGAGCCCGCTCGTGAGACGGCCGCCGCTGACCGTGAGCGACTTCAGGGTGAGCTTGCCGCCGTCCGCCACGTGGAAGATGCGGAAGTCCTGCGTCGCGTCCGGGGAGCGCCGGATGGTGGTCTCGCTGCCGGAGAGGGTCACGTTGCCGGTGATCTCCGGCAGTCCGTCGTCCCCGTCGTCGGGTGCGGTCAGGGTGTAGGTGCAGTGGGACGCAAGGGTGATGCGGCCGCCGTCGGTGTTGGCCCGGTCGATGGCTGCGACCAGGCCGGCGGTGTCGTTGCACCGCACATGGGTTCCCCCGGCCGCATTGGCCGGTGCGGTCGGCAGGACCGCGGCGAACAGTCCCGCACCGACCGCGGCCGTCACGGCACCGGACCGCAGAATGAGCTTCATCGCGCGACTCCCTCGGGGTCGGAGAGTGAAACGGCACGTCTCCTGCCCTAGCGGCGCGCCGGGGACGGGATGACGAGTTGACGTCTCATCCGTAACCGCGGCGGCCGCAGCCTCACTTGGCCCGCCGCCGAACGGTCCCGTCCGGGAAGCCGCCTGACATGGGGGTCCTGCTCAGCCCTCGCCCGCCTGCCGGTCGTAGATCCCGTCGGGGCCGCGCTGATAGATGTCGGGGATGTTGTCGGCGTTCTCGTCCACGTTCTCCGCCTTCCACAGCCTGCGGTAGACCCGGTCACGGCGCTTGAGGAGCACCGCGGCCAGAATCGCGGCGATCAGCGAACCGAGAAGGACCGCCGTCTTCACGTGCTGGGCCTGGGAGGGGTCGGGGAAGGCCAGTTCGCCGATCAGCAGGGAGACGGTGAAGCCGATGCCGGAGACCGTCGCCAGCGCGAGGACGTCGGCCCACTTCAGGTCGGGGTTCAGCCGTGCGCGGGTGAAGCGTGCCGCGAGGTAGGTGCCGGCGAAGATGCCGACGGACTTGCCGACGACCAGGCCCAGCACCACGCCCAGGGGTTCGGGCCGCGAGAAGACCTCTCCCACGTCGGTCAGCGAGACCGCGACACCGGAGGCGAACAGGGCGAACAGCGGCACCGCGACCCCGGCGGAGAGCGGTCGCAGCAGGTGTTCCGTGCGCTCTCCGGGAGCGGCCGACTCCGCCTTGTACCCGGATCCCTCCTCGTCACGCCGGGTGCGGAGGATCAGTCCCATCGCCACACCGGCGACTGTGGCGTGGACTCCGCCGTTGTAGGTCAGCGCCCAGATCGCGATTCCCAGCGGGACGTACCACCACCAGCCGCGCACACGGAAGCGCTGAAGCAGATAGAAGACCACGAGTCCGACGCCGGCGCCGATGAGCGCGGGCGGGTTCAGGTCGCTGGTGAAGAAGACGGCGATGACCAGGATCGCGCCCAGATCGTCCACGACAGCGAGGGTGAGGAGGAAGGCACGCAGGGAGGAGGGCAGATGAGTGCTGAGGACCGCGAGCACTGCCAGCGCGAATGCGATGTCGGTGGCCATCGGCACCGCCCACCCGTCGGCGGAGCCGCCCCCGGCAACAGCGGTGGCGATGTAGATGCCCGCGGGTACGACCATGCCGCTGACGGCCGCGACCACAGGCATCGCCGCTGCCGCGGGTTTGCGCAGTTCGCCCACCACCAGCTCGCGCTTGAGCTCGATGCCGGCGACCAGGAAGAAGACGGTGAGGAGACCGTCCGCGGTCCAGTGGCCCACGGAGAGGTCCAGCCCCAGAGCGGGAAAACCGAAGTGGAAGTCCCGGACGGCCTCGTAGGCGCCGCTCCACGGGGAGTTCGCCCACACCAGTGCGGCGACCGCGGCGGCCAGCAGCACCAGCCCGCCGATCGTCTCGGTCCGCAGCGCCCGCGCGATCGCGGTGCGCTCGGGCCAGGACAGCAGGCCCAGGAAGGTGCGGCGTTCGTTCACGGAGTCAGGGCGCTGCACGAAAGCTCCAGGTCGTCGGCGTTCGGACACTACGGTCCCCAGTGCCGACCAGACTTCCCGGCTCACCTCGCGCTCTTGAACGCGTGTAGAACATCTTATCGGCACGGCTTTTTCATCCTGTGGGCAGCTATCTCCCCCGAACCACTCCTCTATCTCCCCCGAACCACTCCTCGCGATGCTGCAGCCCCGGGATGGCCCCCACCTGCGGCGGACCCACCGTCCCAGGACAGCCGTACCCAGCCGAGGCGTGGCCAAGCCTCGGAAACGCACGTTCACGGACGTGCGTGTCCTCACCGTCCGTCCCCGCCGTCCACCGGCTGCACGTGCCCTTCGTTGCCCGTCCCCTTCGCTGCCCGTCCCCGCGTTGTCCGCGCCTGCGATCGCGCGGCCGACGGCGACCGGACGGAAGGAGGGCCCGGCCGGCCCCGGACAGGGCCCTCCGGCTCTCCCGGGCCGCCCCTTCCCCGATGACACTGGCAGGAGGGGAGCGCCCGTTCCGGACCAGGAGGGTTCCGTTCCCGGCTCGTTCGAGGGAGGAGCCATGGCCGACACCGTCATCGCAGGCCTGGACGGGACGACCGGAAGCGTCGCCGCCTCCGACTGGGCTGCCCGCGAGGCGCAGCGCCGGGGCGCGGAAGTGCGTCTGGTGCACGTACAGGAGCACACCCCCGGCTACGACGAACACCGCGGGGTCGTCGGCGGGATACGACCGGGGACCCTCGAGGAGCTGCGCGCCAGACACCCCCAGGTGCCGATGGTGCTGGAGGAGGCTCCCGGCCAGCCCGCCGCCGCCCTCGCCGATCTCTCGGAGGACGCCGAGCTCCTGGTACTCGGCTGCCGGCAGCTCCACACCGTGGCGGGCTACCTTCTGGGCTCCGTGTCGCTCGCCACGGTCGCGCGGACGATGTGCCCTCTGGTTCTCGTGCGCCCCTCCAGCCGGCCGGAGGAGGAGCACATGCCCGACGCGTCCGGTCTTCCCTCCGCGGCGACCCCGTACCGGGAGATCGTCCTGGGAGTGGCCTCCGAGCCGTGCAGCAGCCAGACGGCCTTCGCCTTCGACGCGGCCGGCCGCCGCGGCGCCACGCTGCACGCCGTTCACGGCTGGCGGCCGCTGCCGGTGCCGCCGGACAGTCCCGAAGCTCTCGCCCTCGGGAAGACGGAGGCGCTGGAGGCCGACGCGGCCCGCCTGCTCGCGGAGCGGCTGGCCCCGTGGCGTGAGAGGTTCCCCGAGGTCGAGGTGAAGGAGGAGGCCTCGCTCGGCCCGCCGGGCCGGCTGATCGTGGAGGCCGCGCAAGGGGCAGGGCTGGTCGTTCTCGGGCGCCCGGCCCGGCACAAGCCGTACGGCGCCTACGTGGGACCGGCGACGTACGCGGCACTCCATCACGCTCCCTGTCCCGTGGCGGTCGTACCGGAGGGCTGAGCCGCTGCCGGAGAGCCGAGCCGCTGTCTCCCGGGGGATCGCACCCGCTGCTCCTGGCGGGTTACCGGCCTTCGCCCGTCTGCGGGCCGCGGTCCCCCGGGTCCACGGACCGCGGCGGCTGTGCCTCAGCCGCCGCGGCTGTCGCCGAACCATCCCGGGGACATACGGGCCGGTCAGCGGGACACCCGGCCGATGGCACCCGTCCGTCCGGTCGGGGCCGGGCTGCCGTCCGGAGGATCACCATGGACGCCTGGACGTGGCTGTACGAGGGCTACGAGCCGGAGCAGGAACAGCTGCGTGAGGCGCTGTGCACCCTCGGGAACGGCCGCTTCGCCACCAGAGGAGCCGCCGTCGAGCTGCCGGCCGGCGGCGCGCACTACCCGGGCACCTACGCGGCCGGCTGTTCCAACCGCCTCGTCTCCGACGTCTCCGGGCACGAGGTGGAGAACGAGGACATGGTCAATCTCCCCAACTGGCTCCTCCTGCGCTACCGCCTCCACCCCGCCGGCGGCGAGCGCGGCGACTGGCTCTCCCCCCGCTCGCCCGAGATGGTGGCCCACCACCGCCGGCTGGACATCCGGCACGGCGAACTCACCCGCTACACCGCCTACCGCGATGCCGGCGGGCGCGAGCTGGAAGTCGAGGAGACCCGCATCGTGAGCATGGCCGATCCCCAACTGGCGGCTCTGCGGATCGTCTTCACCGCACGCGGCTGGTCGGGCAGCATCGACATCGAGTCGTGCCTCGACGGCGACGTGCGCAACGACGGGGTCGCCCGCTACCGCGACCTCGCCGACCGGCACCTGTGCGACTGGGACACCGGGACCACGGAGCCGCAGGTCACCTGGCTCCGCTGCCGGACGACCAGCTCCGGCATCGACATCGCCCTCGCCGCACGCACCACAGTCGCCGCTCCGGCGGGCGGTCCCGGGCAGGCGGCACCTTCGTTCGCGCCCCGCAGGACGGCCGACCGAAGGAGCGTTCCGATCGCGGAGAGCTTGCCGGTGACGGTCGAGAAGACCGTCGCGCTGCACACCTCACGTGACAACGCGATCAGCGACCCGCTGCACGCCTCGGTCCAGGCGGCCCGCAGGGCCCCGGTGTTCAGGCACCTGCGCGCGGCGCACCGCACGGCCTGGCGCAGGCTGTGGACCGACACACGGATGGAGGTTGCGGGGGAGGCCGGACGCATCCTGCGCCTGCACCAGTTCCACCTGTTGCAGACCCTCTCCCCGCACACCGCCTCCCTGGACGCGGGTGCGCCGGCACGGGGACTGCACGGTGAGGCCTACAGAGGGCACGTGTTCTGGGACGAGCTGTTCATCCTGCCCTACTCCACCCTGCACGTGCCGGACGTGTGCCGGGCCCTGCTCGACTACCGCCACCGCCGCCTGCCGCAGGCATGCCGCGCCGCCCGTGACGCGGGGTACGAAGGCGCGATGTACCCGTGGCAGAGCGGCAGCGACGGACGCGAGGAGACGCAGACGCTGCACCTCAACCCCCGCTCCGGCCGGTGGCTCCCGGACCGCTCCCGCCTTCAGCGCCACGTCGGCTCCGCCGTCGCCTACAACATCTGGCACTACGCGCAGGCCACCGGCGACCTCGAATACCTCTACACCAAGGGGGCGGAGATGCTGCTGCTCATCGCCCGCTTCTGGAGCAGCCTGGCCCGGTGGGACGACGCGGCGGGGCGTTACCGCATCACGGGCGTGGTCGGCCCCGACGAGTACCACGACGCCTATCCCGGGGCCGACGAGCCGGGCCTCGCCGACAACGCCTACACCAACGTCGGCGCCGCCTGGGTCCTGGCGCGTGCCCTGGAACTGGTCTCGACGCTGCCCGACCACCGCCGGGGGGAGCTCTTCGAGCAGCTGAGACTCGCGCCCGGGGAACTGGAGCGCTGGGAGGACGTCTCGCGCCGCCTGAGGGTCCCGTACCACGCCGGTGTCATCAGCCAGTTCGACGGCTACGGGGACCTCGCCGAACTCGACTGGGAGCGCTACGAGGCCGTCTACGGAAACGGGATGAGACGCCTGGACCGGGTGCTGGAGGCCGAGGGCGACAGCGTCAACCGCTACCGCGCCTCCAAGCAGGCCGACGTCCTCATGCTCGGCTACCTCTTCCCGCCGGCCGAACTCAAGGCCTTGTTCGACCGGCTCGGCTGTCCGCTGGACGACGCGCTCTGGGAGCGGACCTGCGACTACTACCTCCGCCGCACCAGCCACGGGTCGACCCTCAGCAGCCTCGTCCACGCCTGGGTGCTGGCGCGGGAACACCGGGCGGACGCCTGGCAGCACTGCCGGGAGGCGCTGCTGTCCGACGTCGCCGACCTTCAGGGAGGCACCACTGGTGAGGGCATCCACCTCGGCGCCATGGCGGGCACCCTCGACCTGGTTCAGCGCGGGCTGACGGGCCTCCGGGTGCATGCCGGGGCCCTGCACCTGGACCCGGCACCGCTGCCGCAGCTGTCGAAGTTCAGCTGCACGGTTCACTGTCTCGGCCACTGGGGCGTCGAGATCAAGGTGCGCAAGGACCGGCTGCACGTGGCGGTACCGGCTTCGGCGGCCGATCCGTTGCGTGTGGAGGCGGGCGGACGGACCTACAGGATTCCGCCCGGCCGGGCGCGGTGGATGGAACTCCGGCCGGGGTGAGAGCGGCCTTCGCCACAGAGGGCGCGGTGGTGCCGCGCGTTCACCCGGTGCGGGCGCCCGTGTCCGGACCGGTCGCGCCCTTGCGTGCCGCGCGCTCTGCGCTGTCCTCGTCCTCCCCGCTCTCCCCGCTCTCCCCGCGCTCTGCGCTCGCCCCGCCCTCCCCGCTCGCCTCGTGCTCTGCGCTCTCCTCGCGTTCGACGTGCAGCCGCAGGAAGTGCGCGGAACACGAGATGCACGGGTCGTGGTTGCGGACCGCGCGCTCGCCCACGGCGGCCAGTTCCGCGTCGGTGGCGGGGCCGGCGCCCAGGCGTTCCTGGAGCGCGCGGCGGACGTCCTCCTCGATGGCTCCCTGGTTCTGCGAGGTCGGCGGCACCAGCACGGCATCGGTGACGGTGCCGGCCGCGTCCAGCGTGTACCGGTGGTAGAGCAGCCCCCGGGGTGCTTCCGTCGCTCCGTGTCCGGTGCCGGCACGGGCGGGGACGTCGACGTGGGGCGACGGCGGCGGCTCGTAGCCGTCGATGATGCGCAGTGCCTCCTCCACCGCGTAAAGGACCTCGATCGCCCGTACGACGATGCTGCGGAAGGGGTTGCGGCACACCTCGCCCCCGGCGGGATCGCCGAGCCCCGACTCCGTTGCCAGACCGCGCAGTTCAGGCGGGAGCCACCGGCCGCTGACGGCGAACCGGGCGAGCGACCCGGTCAGATGGCGGCGGCCGTCCAGCCGGGAGTGCAGTGCCGTGGAGTGGGCCACCTGGTACTCGACGACGTGCTCGCTGAACGAATCGAGCGGAAACGTGCGGTGAGCCGCCTGCTCCGGCGGCTCCGGCGCGGAGTCGGAGGCTGCGGAAGAGGAGGCTGCGGAAGGGGAGGCGGCCACCACCGCCGGGGTGCCGGACTCGATCGCGTAGGTGCCGGGTTCCGCGAGGGCGAGGAAGTCGACGTCGACGGCGGCATCGGGGAAGTCGAATCCGGCGACCCAGCGCACCGTCGCCTCCGCGTCGTCCCGTGCCCGGACCAGCATCTCCCGCAGGGGCCGCAGTTCGGTGCGTGCCGGTACCCGGTGGAAGCCTCCGAGCTGTGCGTTGACCGGGTGGATGGAACGCCCGCCCAGCTGCTCCACGACGGCGTTGCCGGCCTGCTTCAGGCGCAGGCCGCGCTCGACTTCCGTCCGGGCGAGGCCGGCGAGGCCGATCACGTCCGCACAGCCCAGGAAGTCCGGGGCGTGCAGCATGTAGATGTGCATGGTCTGGCTCTCGATCCACTCGCCGCAGTACAGGAGCCGGCGAAGGGCCGCCAACTGCCCGCCGACGACGGCACCGCAGGCGTCCTCCAGGGCCCGGCAGGCGCTCATCTGGTATGCGACCGGGCAGATCCCGCAGATGCGTGAGGTGATGTCGGGCGGTTCGGTGAAGGAGCGGCCCCGCAGGAAAGCCTCGAAGTAGCGCGGGGGTTCGTAGATCGCCAGCAGGCTCTCGACGAGCTGGTCGCCGTGCAGCCGCAGCCTCAGCGCACCCTGGCCCTCGACCCGGGTGAGGCCGCCCAGGCGCAGCTCTCTCGTAGTCCCGGTGCTCACCCGAGCTCCTCCTTCCTGGAGGCGGCGTCGAACTCCGGCGCCGCGGTGTTGAAGGTCCGCAGCAGACGCACGACGTCCATGCCGTCACGGCGCAACAGCGGTACGAACGCGGGGAAGTTGGTCGAATCGGAAGGGCCGAAGCAGCCGTAGCAGCCCCTCCCGTAGGCGGGGCACAGGGCACCGCACCCGGCGTGGGTGACCGGCCCCATGCACGGCACGCCGCGGGCGACCGTCACGCAGGGCGTGCCGCGCCGCTTGCACTCGAAGCAGACGCTGTGAGCCGGCACGTCCGGTGTGCGTCCGTCCAGGAAGGCGGTGACGACTTCGAGGAGTTGGCCGCGGTCGATGGGGCAGCCCCGCAGTTCGAAGTCGACCGGCACGTGGGCGCTGACGGGGGTGGAGGTGGCGAGGGAGTCGATGTAGTCGCCGCGGGCGTAGACGACGGCGCGGAACTCGGCCACGTCCGCGTAGTTGCGCAGCGCCTGGATGCCGCCGGCCGTCGCGCACGCACCCAGGGTCACCAGGTGGCGGGAGACCTCCCGTACGTGCCGTACGCGTTGCGCGTCCTCGGGCGTGGTGATGGAGCCGTCGACCAGCGCGAGGTCGTACACGCCTTGGTCGGGCGCGGTGACCGCCTCCTCGAAGTACGCGACGTCGATGCGCTCGGCCAGCGCGAGCAGTTCGTCCTCGCAGTTGAGCAGCGTCAGCTGACAGCCGTCGCAGGAGGCGAACTTGAAGACCGCCAGTCGGGGTCGGCGGCGCCCGCTCCCCTCGTCCTCCGTGCTCATCTCACAACTCCCTTACGGCGAGGAGCGGTTCGGCGACGTTCCAGGGCACCACGGGCCCGTCCCGGCACAGCAGGAGAGGACCGAGCTGGCAGTGGCCGCAGTGTCCGGTGCCGCACTGCATGGTGCGCTCCAGCGAAAGCTGGATCCGCTGCGGCGGCAGCCCGCGCCGCAGCAGGTCGCGCGCTGTCGCGCGCATCATCACCTCGGGCCCGCACACGAAAGCCGCCGCGCGGCCGGGGTCGAAGCCGGTCCTGCCGACGAGTCCGGTCACCACGCCCACGTCGCCGCGCCAGGTCTCGTCCGGCCGGTCCACCGTGACCAGGACCGTGGCGCCCGCGGTGCGCCACGTCTCGAACTCTTCGCCGTAGAACAGGTCGCCGGGGGAGCGCGCCCCGATCACGACGTTCACCCTGCCGAACCCCTCCGGAGCGGCCAGCACCGCACCGATCACGGGACGCAGCGGGGCGAGGCCGAGGCCTCCCGCGACGATCAGCAGGTCCCGCCCGGCCGCCGCGGACAGGTCCCAGCCGGCGCCGTAGGGGCCTCGCACACCGACCACGGTGCCGGCCGTCAGGGTCTCCAGGCGGGCGGAGACGGCGCCGGCGGAGCGGACGGTGTGCGAGAGCCGGTCCCCTTCGAGGCGTGAGACGGACAGCGGGACGTCCCCCACGCCGAAGCCGTGGACCATGGCGAACTGGCCGGGATCGAACGGCGGCAGCGCCGAGCGCACCGGGTCCAGCACGATCGTCGACGTGTCCGCCGTCTCCTCCTTGCGCATCACCACCCGGTAAGGGGACGGCGGCCGGGCGGGGACGGCACCGGGCGGGGGGAACGTCACCGGGCCGCCCCGCGCGGGGCGGGCGCCGGCTCCGGCCCGTTCCCGTACAGGTCCATCAGCCGGGTGCGGGCGGCTCGCAGGCGCTCGCCGATGACCTGTTCGGCGATGGTGCGGAAGAGGGCCAGCCCGGCGGCCGGCGAGTCCTCCATGGCGTCGCGCACCAGCCGGGCGTCGAACTCCCACGCGT
Source organism: Streptomyces sp. WMMB 322 (assembly GCF_900090145.1). Lineage (GTDB taxonomy): Bacteria > Actinomycetota > Actinomycetes > Streptomycetales > Streptomycetaceae > Streptomyces. The sequence goes on along the minus strand of NZ_FMHI01000002.1, from coordinate 392,192 downwards.
GGACCTCGGTGCGGGTGCGGGCGCCCAGATGCCACCGGTAGGGCTCGAAGAGCCATGACCAGCCGAGCAGTTCACCGTCCGCAACGGTCTCGACGACGACGGTCCCGCGGCCGGGGACGTGCACGTCGAGCGCCACCAGACCGCTGCGCAGGAGCCAGAAGCGGTCCGCTGCGCCTCCCTCGTCGAACATCCTGGTCCCGGCGGGGAAGCTGGTCTCGTGCGCGAACCCGAGGAGCCAGCCCCGGTGGATGCCGGGCAGGGCGTCGAGGAAGCCGCGCCGGGCGGCGCTCACGCCGGGCCCTCCGCCGGAGGCGCCGGGGCCGCGGGGGCCGCCGCAGACGCCGGAGCCGCCGCAGACGCCGAGCGCTCCGCGTGCAGGGCGTGCACTTCCTCCGTGATGTCGATTCCCGTCGGGCACCACACGATGCACCTGCCGCAGCCCACGCAGCCCGTGCTGTCGAACTGGTCGTGCCAGGTGCCGACCTTGTGCGTCAGCCACTGCCGGTACCGGCTCAGCGGCGTCGCCCGGACAGGACCGGAGGTCAGGTGGGTGAACTCCACGTCGAAGCACGACTCCCAACGCCGCCAGCGCTCCGCGTGGGTACCCGTCAGATCCGTGACGTCCTCGACGCTCGTGCAGAAGCAGGTGGGGCAGGCCATCGTGCAGTTTCCGCAGGTCAGGCAGCGTGCGGTGACGTCGTTCCAGCGTTCGGCGTGCAGGGTGTCCCGCATCAGGTCCCGCAGGTTCACCGGCGGCATGCTGCGTCCCATGCGTCCGGCCGCCGCCTCGACCAGTCCCCTGGCCGCTTCCGACGTGCGCTCGTCGGCCGGCGCACGCGGGAGACGGGCCAGTACCGTCGCTCCTTCGTCGCTGCCCGCCCGTACCAGGAACCGGTGGCTGTCCGGCTCGACGATCTCGGTGAGCGCCAGGTCGTAGCCGGGTCCCGCGGCCGGGCCCGACCCCATGGACACGCAGAAGCAGGTGGCACCCGGTTCCGTGCACTCCGCCACGACGAGGAACGCCCGCCGGCGGCGTGCCGCGTACCGGGTGTCGGTGTGCGGACCGCCGCCGAGGACCCGGTCCTGGATCGCGATCGCCCGCAGGTCGCAGGGTCGTACGCCGATGAAGGCGTACGAAGGCACGGCACTGTCCTCCTCGTTGAAGACCAGGTCGCCGTCGTCCGTGAGGTCGGTGGTCCACTGCCGTTCGCGCTGCGGATGCAGGTACGTCTTCCAGGACTGGGGGCCGGCGCTGTGCGCGAAGGCGGCCCCGTCGGAGCGCGGCTGCAGCCGATAGCGCCCCGCCTCCAGCTCCACTCCCCACCCGTACGGCAGGTCGCGGCCGCCGCCGATCTCGTCCAGCACGATGGCCTCGTCACGCACGGTCGGCCCGATGACGGTCCGTCCGTCCTGCGCGAGCAGGGCGATGAGCGCGTCGATCCCGTCCTTGTCGAGCACCGCGCTCTGCCGGGAGTCCTCCGTCATCGCTCACCTTCCCTCGCGGAACCGGGACGGCCAGTATCCGAAGCGCGGGCGGCTGCCCGACGTACCGACAGCCGGGGGTGAAGCCAGACGGGTCCGTGCCGTCACTCTGTACGGTGGCCTCGCGCGGGAGCGGGCGACCGGGCCCGGGCGGCTCGGTAGGAACCCCTGATGAATCCCCTCCGCGTCCCCGCACGCACCGTCGTCATCGGCATCGGCAACGTCCACCGGCGGGACGACGGAGCGGGACCGCGCGTCGTCACCCGGCTCGCAGCCGGGCGGGGAGTCCCGGCCGGCGTCGCACTCCACGTCAGCGACGGGGAACCCGGGCGCCTGGTGGCCCTGTGGAAGGACGCCGAATCCGCCATCGTGGTCGACGCCGCCCGTGCCCGGCCGGGACAGCCGGGGACGGTCCACCGCCTCGAAGCCGCCGACATCGGGCTGCTGCCCGCCCCGGAAGCCGGAACGCACGGGCTGGGCCTGGGCGAAGCGGTGCGTCTCGCCCGGACGCTGGGCAGTCTTCCGCCGCGCCTCCTCGTCTACGCCGTGGAGACCGCCGACACGGGCTTCGGCACGGGACTGACCGGCCGAGTCGAGGCGGCGGTCGAGACCCTCGCCCGGCTCATCCGGCGGCAGCTGCCCGGCCACGGCGGCGCGGCCGCAGGGGCTCCGGAGCCCGGCGGCTGCGGGGGCCCGGCGGGCCGGTGATCCGCCGGCCCTGCCGCCCGGTCACGGAGCCGGTCCGCTGCCCTGGGGGCCGTACAGGTCCAGCAGCCGCTTGCGGGCCGCCTGGAGGCGGCCTCCGATGATCTCGGCGACGCAGTGGTTCAGCGCCTTTCCGAACGGGGGGTCCTCGTCGCACAGTTCGCGCACGGGCCGCGCATCGAACTCCAGCGCCCCCACGGCGGTCACCGCTCCCGCCCCCAAGTGCCAGGTGTACGGCGGGAACAGCCACGACCACCCGATGAGGTCCTGGGAGTGCAGCGTCTCCAGCGTCGCGGCGTGACGGCCCGGCACGTGCATGTCGAGGAGGACGGTGCCGGAGCGGATGATCCAGAAGCGGTCCGCGGAGCTGCCCTCCTCGAAGATGCGCGTGCCCCTGGGGAAGTGCACCTCGCGGGAGTGCTCCATCATCCGGTCGTAGCCCGGGGAGGGGAGCGCGTCCAGCAGCCGGGGCCTCGACGCCGTCGTCACGGCGCTGCCCCGGGGGCGGCGCCGCCCGTCCCGCCCGGTCCTCTCCGGGCGGGCTCCCGCGCGGCCGGAACGCGTCTCGCGGCAGCTCCTGCGGCAGTTCTCACGGCCGCCCGCGCGGCGGCTCTCACGGCAGCACCGCCGCACCGGGCGCCGTCTCGGACCGGCCCGTGAGCCGGCTGCGTACCTTGACCACACCGTCGACGCTCTGGCACAGACGTTCCACGACCGGGACGAGGTGGACGGGAGCGACCTCGCCGCTCAGCGTCACGCAGCCGTCCTGCACCTCGACGGCGAGCTGCCGGGCGGCCAGGCCGAGCGTCCGCTCCAGGACGTCGCGCACGATCTCCTCGCGGATGGCGTCGTCCCGGCGCAGGAAGACGCGCAGCAGGTCCGAGCGGCTCAGGATGCCGACGAGGCGGTCCGCCTCGTTGACGACGGGCAGCCTCTTGACCTGCCGGTCCGCCATCAGGCGTGCTGCTTCCACGACGTTCCACTCGGGACGGGCGACCACGGGAGGACTCGTCATCAGCTCGTCCGCTCTGGCGGCCTCCCCGGGAGGCCGGCTGCCGGGCCGGGGCTCGCGTGCGGGCATCAGCCCGGAGGGGTCGGGCTGCCCCGCCTGTTTCCCCAGCAGGTCGGCCTCGGAGACGACACCGACGGGATGCTCGTCGTCGTCGACCACGGGGAGCGCCGTGATGTCGTACTCGGCCAGGATCTCGGCGATCTTCTTGAACCCGGTGTCGCGGTGAACGCGCACCACGGCGCGGGTCATCAGATCGTGGACGGTCCGGTGCTGCATCAGCCGTCTCCCTCACGTAGGCCCCGGAGCGATGCCGCTCCCTCCCACCATCGGCCGCGTGCGGTGAGCCCGCCACAGGGTTCCGCGTGCGGGGCGGAGGGCCCGTGGCCTCCGGTTCCGGGGGCGGGGCCGTGCGGAAGCGGCAGCTTGGGGCTCGCTCCGGGCCCGCTCCGGGCTCGCCCGGGGCCTGCTCCGGGCCGCCACCCACGCCCGCCGCACCCTTCGGCCGAACGGATGAGCCGTGCCGCGCCCCCGCCCGCCCCCAGGTCCTCCCTCCCGGCTCGCGCGCCACCGCACCGGCCCGTGTACTGGTACGGGACCAGTCGCACACAGGGCAGGGAGAGGGGAGCCGATGACCTACGCTGCCCCGCGCATGGCGGAGACGTACGCCTTGCTGACCGACGGCAGAACCGTGCAGATCCGGCCCGCGCGGCCCTCCGACCGCGGCCAGGTCGAGGCGCTGTACGAGGGCATGTCGCAACAGGACCACAAGCAGCGGTTCTTCGGCGCGGGCGCCGGCCTGCGCGAGCGGGAGATCGACCGGGTCTTCGGCCCGGGCCGTTCGGACCTGCTGGTGCTCCTCGCCCTCCACGGCTCGCAACTCATCGGCACGGCCGAGTACGAGAAGCTCCTCGAGGAGCCGGCGGCAGCGGAGATCGCCCTCGCCGTCGCCGACGGGTTCCAGCACTGCGGCGTCGGCACCCTGCTGCTGGAGCACCTGGCGCACGCCGCGCGAGCCGAGCACATCACCACGTTCACCGCCGACGCACTGGCCGAGAACCGGGACGTCCTGGATGTCTTCGAAAACCTGGGCCTGCGCTACGAGCGCACCTTCGAGAACGGCGAAGTTCGCTGCCGCGTCGACCTGACGCCGCACGAGAGCTATCTGGCCGCCGTCGACGCCCGGGGCAGCACTGCCGACGTCGCCAGCATGCGACCGCTGCTCCAGCCCCGCTCCGTGGCGGTCGTCGGGGCGGGCCGCTCCCCGAAGTCGGTGGGCCGCGCCGTGCTGAGGAACCTGCGCCGCTCCGGTTTCACGGGCGCTGTGCACGGGATCAACCCGCACGCCGCCTCCATCGAGGGCTTCGCCTGCCGCCCCGCCGTCTCCGAGCTGCCCCACACCCCCGACCTGGCGGTGATCGCCGTACCCGCGCACGCCGTCCCGGAGGCGGCGGACCAGTGCGGCCGCTTCGGCGTACGGGCCCTGACCGTCCTGACGTCCGGGCTGGACGAGGCGCTGGGCGGCGCCCTGCTCGACATCTGCCGCCACTACGGCATGCGCCTCGTGGGGCCCGACTGCCTGGGCATCGCGAACACCGAGGACGGCATCCGCCTGGACGCAACCTTCGCGGCCGATCTTCCCGAGCCGGGCACCGCGGGGGTGGCCGTGCAGTCCGGCGGGGTGGGCATCGCGCTGCTCAGCGACCTCGCCCGGCTGGGAATCGGCGTCTCCAGCTTCGTGTCACTGGGCGACAAGTACGACGTGAGCGGCAACGACCTCCTGCAATGGTGGGAGGCCGACGAACGCACCAGGGTGGGCCTGCTGCACCTGGAGTCCTTCGGCAACCCCCGCGCCTTCTCCCGTACGGCCCGGCGCGTCACCCGGCTGATGCCCGTACTCACCGTGGACGCGGGCCGCTCCGACGCCGGCCGCCGCGCCGCGGCCGGGCACACGGCCGCCGCGGCGACCCCGGCCATGACGCGGCAGGCCCTCTTCCACCAGGCCGGAGTGACCGCGACCCTCTCGCTGGGGGACCTGACGGCGACGGCCGCGCTCATGCACAGCCAGCCGCTGCCGACCGGCACCTCTGTCGCCGTCGTCTCCAACGCGGGCGGCACGGGCGTACTGACCGCCGACGCCTGCGACGAAGCGGGACTGACCCTGCCGGAGCTGCCCGAGGACGTCGCCGCCGAGCTCCGCACCCTGCTGCCGGAGGCGGCGCGTGTGGCCAATCCGCTCGACACGACCGCGGCCGTCGGCCGGGGCGCACTCGCCGAATGCGTGGAACTGCTGAGCACCCGGGCTCCTGTGGACGCGGTGCTCGTCGTGCTCGTCCCGACCGCGACCGCGGCGGCCGGCGGGGACGACCTGGTGCGGGCGGCGGCCTCGGCCGAAGCTCCGGGAGGTGGCCGCACCCTGGTGACGGTCCTCCCCGACCAGAGCGAGCGCGTACGCCTGGTGCGGACGCCCGGAGGCACCGGGCCGGCCGCGGTCCCCGCCTACGCCGACCCGCAGGACGCGGCCCGCGCCCTGGCGCACGCCGCCGCGAGGTCACGATGGCTGGCACATCCTCCCGGCCACGTGCCGGACCTGAGCGGACGGGTGGACACCGACCGGGCCCGCACGCTCGTACAGGCGGCTCTCTCCGAGCACCCCGAGGGCACCTGGCTCGACCCGGACCGGTGCGGGCACCTGCTCGACCTCTACGGCATCCCCCGCGTTCCGCAGTCCGTGGTCCGCGACCGGGCCGGAGCCGTCCGCGAGGCTGCACGGCTGGCGCCCGGCGGCGGACGTCTCGCGCTCAAGGCGTACGGGCCCGACCTGCTGCACAAGAGCGCTCACGGTGCGGTCGTCCTCGACCTCGAAGGCCCCGATGCGGCGGGCGGCGCGTTCCGGGACCTCCGGAACCGGCTGGGGGAGCGGATGGACGGTGCGATCGTCCAGCCCATGGCCGGACGCGGAGTGGAACTGATCGCGGGCGTCGTACAGGACGACGTCTTCGGCCCGCTGGTGCTCTTCGGACTCGGCGGCACCGCCACGGACGTGCTGGCCGACCACGCCGCCCGTCTGGCGCCGCTCACCGACCGGGACGTGCACGAACTGGTCGCCGCACCGCTGTGCGCCCCGACCCTCCGGGGCCAGGGCCAGGGCCAGGGCCAGGGCCAGGGCCGGGGGCGGGGCCGGGGCTCCGGCGAGGCCGTGGACCTGCCGGCTCTCGAGGACCTGCTGCTGCGGGTGTCGAAGATGGCGGACGATCTGCCCGAACTGGCCGAGGCCGACCTCAATCCGGTCCTGGCCCGTCCCGACGGTGTCGCCGTCCTCGACTGCCGCATCCGCCTCGCCCACCCGCGCCCGCCCCGCCCCGGACGCGGCACAGGCCCCCACGCCTACCCGCGACGGCTGCGCTGAGCGGCGGCGCCGAAGGCGGGGCGCCGAGCCGCGGCGCCGAAGGCGGGGCTCGCGTTGCGGCGGACGGGAACCGGTCGGAGAGCAATCAGGCGTGCGGCACGACCGCGACAGGGCACGGAGCGTTGTGCAGCACAGCATGGCTGGTCAGTCCGAGTTCGAGGCCGACTCTTCCATGCCGCCCGCGGGCCCCCACCACCAGCAGGCCCGCCTGGGCGGCCGCCCGCACGAGTACGTACTGAGGGGGCCCCTCGGTGGACACCTGACGCACGGTCACCTTCGGATACTTGGCCATCTCGTCATGAAGCAGGTTCTGGACGAGTCTGTCGGCCTCGCGGGCGATCGCTTCGCCGCTGGGGCTCTCGGGTGCCACGTCGTTGGGGAGCCGCCAGGCGTGGACGGCAACGAGGTCGCAGCCGCGCGCCGCCGCCTCCCGGAAGGCGAAGGTCATCGCCGGGGAACCGACCGTGTGGTCCACACCCAGCACAACCGGCTGCCGCTCCTCGGGAAGGTCGGACTCCGAAGGGCGGACGACGACCGTGGGGCAGGTTGCCCGACCGGCGACGCCGAGGCTCACGGAACCGAGGAGGATGCCCGCCAGGGCTCCGTGCCCGCGGGTTCCGACGACCACTGCGTAGGCAGAGCGGCCCTCCTCGACCAGCGCGTCGACCGCGTCCATCAGCCGTGTCTCGCCGGTCACCTTGAGGTCAGGCCGCCCCTGTGCCGCGCGGTGCTCGGCCGTGGCGACGATGTTCTCGGCCATCACGCGGGCAGAGGGGCGGTCGAGGCCGACGCCGGCGAAGTTCTCGTACCGCTCCCAGCGAGTGGCATGCACGACGTGCAGCGCACAGCCGTGACGGACCGCTTCGTCCGCCGCCTTGTCCAGGGCGAGCCAGCCCGGGTCCGAGCCGTCCACACCGACCACAACGCGCTGCTCCACCCGTCCTCATCCTCTCGGTCGTGGTTGCAGACCGGGGCGGCCACGCGCGCGTGGCCGGAAGCTTGCAGTTCCAGGAGAGCACTGACGTCGTTGCTTCGCCATGCGAGCCGATGGCGCCGGAGCGGCAGAAGGGGAACCCCAGGAACCGGCGGAACCGAGGGGATCGGCGGGGCTGACGAAACCGAGGGAACCGGCAGGGCAGGGAGGGACCGGCGGAACCGGCGGGCCGGGGCCCTCAGAGGCGAGGGGTGTCCTGCTTCACGACCGCGACAGGGCACGGCGCGTGTCGCAGCAGAGCCTGGCTGACGGAGCCGAGCAGCATTCCGGCGAACCCGCCCCTCCCGCGCGCACCCACCACCAGCAGCCGCGCGCCCTCGGCGGCGCTCATGAGTTCCTGACGGGTACGGCCGCGCAGCGTGCGGCGCTCCACCTGCACGTCCGGATACTTCTCACCCGTCCCGGCCAGCGCTTCCGCCAGCAGCGCCTCCTCCTCGTCCTTCAGCTCGCCCGGCTTCTTCGCGTACGCCGGCGACTTGTCGCGCGGAGGCGTGGGCGGCACGGACCATTCCGACCAGACGTGTACGGCGCGGAGGTCCGCTCCCGCGAGAGAGGCTTCGGCGAACGCGAACGCGATCGCCGAGGAGTTCGCCGGCGAGCCGTCCACGCCGACCACCACCGGGCCCGACGGATTCGGTGTACCGCGCAGCACCATGACCGGGCAGTGTGCGTGAGCGGCGAGGTGCGACGCGACGGACCCCAGCAGCAGCCCGGTGAACTCGCCCAGTCCCCTGTGCCCGACGACGATCATCGAAGCGGAGCGCGACAGCTCGACCAGCATGCGAACGGGTTCCCCGGCCGGAGCTGAGTTGCTGATCCGGACACCGGGCGCGGCGGCACGGGCACGCGACTCGGCCTGGGTCAGGTGCCTCTCCGCCCCTTCGTACATCGCATCACGCACCGCTTCGTACGTTCTGAGGCCCGCGCCGGCCGGGAGAGTCACCATCGTCACGGCGGTCACGATGTGCAGACCGACCCCGTGCAGGGCCGCCTCCCGAGCGGCCTGTTCCACGGCGGAGTAACTCGAGGCGGAGCCGTCGACGCCGACGACCACAGCGTTGCTCGGTTCCACCGGGGCTCCTCTCGGGTCCTGGGCGTCCGGCGAGCGGCGGTTCGGCGTCGCCCGTGGGACGGTGCCGCCGGCCGGAGCAGTGCGTGCGCCGGGGCTGCCCCGCCGGACACCGGCCAATGGACACCGGGCGCTGCGAACTGCTCTGCGTGCAGGCCGCGGCAACCTGTCCGCTGTCCACGGTGTGGTTCGCCACGAGGGCGCGCAACCGCAGCAGGACCGTCCCGGGATCCGCGATGCCGGAATTTGCGAGGGCGCGAGGGCGCGAGGGCGCGAGGGCGCGAGGGCGCGATGCTGAAGGCCGCAGGGCCGCGGCTCGGCGAGGCCGCGCGAGAAGCGCATGGGCCCCCGGGGCCGCACACGGCTCGGGGCTGAGGCGGCCCTCGCCCGCCTCGGCCCTGCTCAGCCCGTACTCAGCCAGCCCCCACCCGGCCCGTATCCATCCGCTCGCCGGCCACCGGCCACCGGCCGCCGCCCGCCGGCTCGCTCACAGTGGCGTCGCCGCGTGCAGGACGGAGACGAGCGCGACCGTCGCGTTGGCCGAGGAGAAGGCGGACGCGGTGGTGCCTGCGGCGGCCGTCCACAGCGCCAGGCCCGCCGCGGTGCAGGCGGGGGGCCAGTTGCGGGCGTCGGGTGCGGGGTCGAGCAGGGCCTGCACGCGACGTGGCACGGGCCCGGGCGCGGCGAAGCCGGCGAAGGTCTGTGTGCGTGCGGGACGCGAGACCAGTGCGGCCTTTCCGACGGTCCGGGCCATCAGCCGGCGGTCTCCGACCGTGTGCGCGGCGGCCTCGTCGGCCCAGCGTTCGGCGCTGAAGGCGATGGCCGTCCTGAGCGGACGCAGGAACGGGTTGGCCCGGGCGGCCAGTTGCGCCGCCAGCAGGAAGCGGTGGTGGTGCGCCGTCAGGTGGGTGCGTTCATGGGCGAAGAGGGCTTCGCGTTCCTGGGTGTCGAGGCACGCCAGCATCGCCGTGGAGACGACGATGCGGCCCTGCCCACGGCCCGGGAGGGCGTATGCGTAGGCGGTCTCGTCCGGCAGGACGGCGACCTGCGACGACGGCAGTCCCCGAAGGGCCTGCCCGGCCCGGCACCGCAGCCGGGAGTGGCGCCAGAGCGTCCGCGCGCATGCCACTGCCACCGCGACGAGCGCGGGAATGGCCACCTTGCCGGCCACTTCGTCGTAGGGGACCGCTGCCCGGACCTCCGGGTCGGACCAGCCGTCGGGGAGGGGGTTTCCCGGCAGCTGGGCCGTGCCGACCACCATGATCAGGCCCAGGCAGAGCGTGCTGCACACCGCGAGGACCACGCCGACCGCGGTCAGCAGACGGGCCGCGGTGCGCGGATGGAGACGTCGCTGGGCGAGCCCGGCGATGGGCCAGGCCGTCAAAGGCAGGACGAGTGGCAGAAAGACGAAGACGCCCATCGCTCTAGTCCTCTGCCTCCTTCTCGGCTTCCCCGGCCTCTCCGGCTTCCCCCACTTCTCCGGCCTCTCCCAGCAGGTCGCGGAGCAGCCGTTCGTCCCCGGGGGGAAGGGCCGTCACGAAACTGGTGAGGACCGCCTCCCGGTCCGCCTCGCTGTCGAGGACCCGCTGCATCCGCAGTGCGGCCAGACCGGCCGCGTCGACCGCGGGCTGCCAGTCGAAGGAGCGACCCGAGCGCTCACGGGTCACCGCCCCCTTGGCGAGCAGCCGGGACAGGATGGTCACGACGGTGGTGTAGGCGAGGCCGCCGTCCAGCCGCTCCTGCACCCAGGCTGCGCTGACGGGCCCGGGAGCGCTGTGCAGCACGGTGAGGACCTGGGCTTCCAGTTCACCCTGACCGCGGCGCGGGGACGGGGAACCGCTCGTCGGCGCGCTGTTCCGCTTCGCCAAGGCCCCTCCCTCACGCCGGCTGGTTCGGACCTCGGGCGTGCCGGCGCCGTCCGCCCGCGTCCCGAGTGGGGGTCATCGTAGCGAAGGACCCGTCCGCGATCATGACTTCTACAGTGCTGTAGATTTACGCCGACGGCCGGTCCATCGACGTCAGGAGGAGATCATGGGTGTTTCCCTGTCCAAGGGCGGCAACGTCTCGCTCACCAAGGAGGCACCGGGCCTCACTGCGGTGCTGGTGGGCCTGGGTTGGGACGTACGCCTGACGACCGGCGTGGACCACGACCTCGACGCCAGCGCCCTGCTGTGCGACGAGTCCGGCAAGGTGGTCTCGGACCGGCACTTCGTCTTCTACAACAACCTCACCAGCCCCGACGGCGCGGTCGAGCACACCGGAGACAACCTGACCGGAGAGGGCGAAGGGGACGACGAGGTCATCAAGGTCGATCTGGCGGCCGTGCCCGCGGAAATCTCCAAGATCGTCTTCCCCGTCTCGATCCATGACGCCGAACAGCGCGGCCAGAACTTCGGGCAGGTCCGCAACGCGTTCATCCGGGTCGTCAACCAGGCCGGCGGTACCGAACTCGCCCGCTACGACCTGACGGAGGACGCGGCGACGGAGACCGCGATGGTCTTCGGCGAGCTCTACCGCCACGGGGCGGAATGGAAGTTCCGCGCCGTCGGGCAGGGTTACGCGTCGGGGCTCGCGGGAATCGCCCAGGACTTCGGCGTCAACGTCTGACCCCGGCCCGGTCACCGGTCACCGGTCACCTCTCGTCGCCGGTCGCCGGTCATCGGATCCACCGCACGGGAAGAACCGGTTCACGGAAGGGACGGATGGGCGGGTCGGGCCGTGCAGGCCGGCCCGGGCGCAGCGGAATCGGAGTTCCTCAGGGCCGGTACACGCGCAGGTCGCTCACCTCGTAGGACAGCGACCGGGTGGTGGGCCGCGGAGGCGGGTGGTATTCGCCGGCGCTCACCGACATGTTCACGATGAGGTAGGCGCACCAGTCGTCCCCCACGCCGACGCCGTCCGCGAATGCCCGGGAGCCGTTGACGTGCCACGTGACGCAGTCCGCGCCGAACTCGACGCTCACGTCGATCCGGGCACCGGGACGGACGCAGGGGTGTTTGAAGTCGTGGCCGCTGCCGCGGACATGGTTGGACAGCTCCAGCACATCCGGGTTGTCGGGGTGGTACTCGAAGACGTCGACCTCGTTCCCGCCGTCCCGCCACGTCCACACGGCGGGCCACGCTCCCACCTCCTCCGGCAGCCGCAGGCGTGTCCGGAGGACGTCGCCGGTGCGCAGGGTGAAGCCTTCCCGGCTGTCTTCGGTGGTCAGCAGACCCGCACTCCACATGCCCGAGGCCCGGCGAGTGGCCCGGAAGACTCCGCCGCGGGAGTAGGAGGGGTCGGCCACCAGGTGGTCGAGCTTGTTGTCGCCGGGGTTCGTGGGGCCGCCGCCGGGATAGGCCCAGGACCGGCCCGCCTCCCACTGCCGCGTCGAGGAGAAGTCGGCGACGAAGACGGGGCCGCCCCGCGGCGCCCCGGACCGGTCCGGACCCGCAGCGGGCGGGCGGCCGCCTGAGGTGCCGAGCTGAAGTCTCTCCCTGAGCCGGCCCATGAACCCCGGCAACTGGTCGGTCATAAGGGTGCGCCTCCCGGGCAGAACGCCGGCGAGCACGTCCGTGCCTGTGTCGTTCCCGTGCCTGTGCCCGCGGCGTGCGTCCGTGCGTCGGTGCCTGCGGCCGTTCCCTGTGCCCGCTTCGCGGTGTCCACCGGCAGGCGGGCCCTGTGCTGCTCCTGCGACAAGGCCCACCCGTCGCACCTAACCGAAGTGGCTTTCCATGCGATTGCTCGCAGGCTACGGCGAGCGCACTGCCGGGCCGGGCACGACACACGCGGCATCTACAGGCGTGTAGACACCGTCGGCCCACGGGCTCGGCCGCCCGGTTCACCGGGGACTCCGCCCCGGGTGACCGGCGCGCTCAGCGCCGGGAGTTGCCGGCGATCATGCGGTAGCCGATCAGCAGGACGAGTGATCCCGCGATCGCGGCGACCCAGGTGGCAAGGTCGAAGAACTGCTTGTCCACAGGCCGGTCGAGGACGGTGGCCGAGAGCCAGCCGCCCAGGAAGGCACCGGCCACGCCGATGAGTGTGGTGACGATCAGACCGCCCGGGTCCCGGCCGGGGAGCAGCACCTTTGCTATGGCTCCCGCGAGCAGACCCAGGATTATCCAGCTGACGAATCCCATGAGTTTTTCCGTTCCTTGGTGAATTGCGAGGGTCCCCACCTGCGAGGACGACTCGGCGAGCGGCGATGGTTGCCTGCCGGTCAGGACTCGTTCGGGCCGGGTGTGCCCTTGTGACCGTCCGCCCCTGCCGTTCCCTTCTCAGGGGGCGGGTGGACGATGTACGAGGCCGAGCCCGCCCCGGAAGCCGAGCGGTCCGTCTTCAAGGCCTTGGCCTCGCTCTTGAGGATGCGCGCGGACTTGCCCAGGGAACGGGCCAGTTCCGGCAGTTTCCTGGCGCCGAACACGACGACGGCGACGAGGATGAGCAGGGCCACTTCGCTGATGCCGAACATTGCGTCCCCCTTCGTGACCGCCGGCGCCGTCAGAGATCGAACTCGGCGGGGGGCACGTCCAGGGAGAAGCAGGCCTCGCGGACGACCGCACGCTCCGTGGCGTCGAAGTCTCCGTCGGCGCCTCCGATCACGATGCCGATCTGGATGACGGCGCGTGCTTCGGTGGGCTTCTTCTTCACCTTCGCGATCTCCTGCAGGACGGTGACCTTCCCGAAGTCGAAGTCCGAGGTGAGCTTGCCCAGGTACTCGTCGAAGCGCTGACGCAGATCGTCGGCCGGGAAGTTCTGCAGGACGTCGTTGCCGGTGATCAGCTGAGCGACGCGCTGACGTTCCGCGGGGTCGATGGAACCGTCCGCCGCTGCGACGAGGGCGCACATGGCCATGCTCGCGTCGCGGAAGGCTCCGCTCTTCAGGTCGTTCTTCTTTGCCTCCAGTTGGGCCTGCATCGTCTGAGCGGACTCCTTGATGCGATCCCACAGGGCCATGACGTCTCCAGATGAAGCGTGGGCCCGGGCCGCGTCGGCGGCCCGGGCACGACGGGAATTTCTACAACAATGTAGAAGTTACCAGCTTCCGTGAAGGCACCTTTCAGTCTTCGCCGCTCTCCTCTTCCTCCTCCTCGAAGGCGTCACCGATCTCGTCGACCACCTCGGCCGCGACGAGTCCGCCGGCCACGCCTGCGGCCACTCCCACCGCCCCGGCTGCGACCGCGGCCCCCATGCCCGGCCGGGAAGAACCGTGGTGACCGCCGTGTCCGTGACCGCCCCCGTGGTGAAGGCCGGCGTGGTGCGGGTCCCCGTGCGGGTCCCCGTGCACGTATGCGCCGTGAGCGCCGCCGTGGCGCTCCATGAGCGCTCGCCCCCAGCCTTCGACGGTGCCGACCCAGTCGGCGGAGGCGATGTCCGCCTCGCTCACGTGGTGCCGGTTGACCACGTCGTGACCGCCGGAGAAGAGACCACCGCGCTTGTCGGCCTCGAGGACGACCTCCACTCCTGACGGGGACGCCAGGAACGTCAGCTCGACCTCGTTGACGGCATGTGCGTACTGGCCGGGCGGGGTGAGTTCGATCTCCTGGTAGAACGGCAGCTGCTGGCCGGTCCCGTGGATGTGGCCGAGCTCCAGATCCGCCGAGCGGAAGCCGTAGCCGAGCCGGCCCAGGGCGTCCAGAACGGCCTCCTGGACCGGCAGGGGGCCCACCCGCAACGGGTCCAGGTCACCCTTGTCCCGGGCGCCGGCGATGTGCAGTTCGGTCCGCACGCCCAGCACGACCCCGAGGGCCTGGCCGTGCAGTTCGGTCACCGGCGTCTCCCACGGCAGCACGAGGGAGAACGGGACGGACCTGCGCTCCCCTTCGTCGAGGCGGAAGCCGCCGCCCACCGTCACCCGGTCGAAGACGACCGCACCCTCGTGCTCCCCGTCGTGGCCCTCGGCTTCGACGCGGGCGACGAGTTCGAGGACGATCTGCTCGATCTCCGCGTCCGACGAGCCGCCTTCCAGATGCACCTGGCCGGCCAGTGCGCCGCCGGGAAGAACCGGTCCGCCGTCGAGGACCGTGTCCACCGAGGGACCCCCGACCCCGATCGCCCCGAGCAGCTTCTTGAACACCATCGTGGCGTCCACTCCTTCGTGTTCAGCGTGACTGCGGATCACCTACGGCGCCTGCCGGGGCGTCGTCGCGCCCGGCGACGGTGATCCGGACACACGTGAACGGCAGTGCGGCACGTCCACGTGCGTCGGCATAAGTGCCGGTACAGATCCATGATCACCAGTTGTTTCTACAGCGGTGTAGGTTTCGGCACCATCATGCACCGTCCTCGACGGACGGAAACGCCCGCGAGGTCTCCGCAGGGGCGCCGTGCGGCCGCGCCGCGCCTCAGTGAGGGACTTTCGGCCACGGCGGCTCGCGCACGCAGGACGACGCATCTCAACTGACAGGCACTGGCCGCGACTTCGCGCGAACGCCCGGGCCGGCGCCGGGCATGCCGCCGTTCGGCGGGCGGAGCCGACAGAGCCCGGGCCCTCACGCTGGACCCGGGCTCGTGCCGACGGCGTCGAAGCCGTCAGTTCACGTCAGTACACGTTGACGCCGTAGGCGTTGAGTGCCTCGACGACGGGCTGGAAGAACGTCGTACCGCCCCACGTGCAGTTTCCACTGCCGCCCGAGGTCAGGCCGATCGCCGTGTTCCCGGAACGCAGCGAGCCGCCGCTGTCGCCGGGCTCCGCGCACACGTTCGTCTGGATCATGCCGTAGACGACGTCGCCGCCTCCGTAGTTCACGGTGGCGTTCAGGCCGGTGACGGTGCCGCTGTGGGTGCCTGTGGTGCTGCCGTGCCGGGTGACGGACATCCCGACGTAGGCGTTGGCGGCGCCCGTGATGTCGACACCTCCCGCAGTGCCCGGGTGGCTGGCGGAGGAGGAGCTGTAGCGGATGAGGCCGTAGTCGTTGCCGGGGAAGCTGGACCCGACCGTCGGGCCGATCACCGACGTGCGGCCGGAGTTGGAGTACCAGGTGCCCGCGCCGTCGGTGCAGTGCCCGGCGGTGACGACGTAGTACGTGCTGCCGCTGCGGACGTTGAAGCCCGCCGAGCAGCGCCAGCTGCTGGCGTAGATGGCGTCGCCGCCCTGAAGCAGCTTGCTGAACTTGCCCGGGGTGCGCTCGATCTTCAGGGCAGCGGCCTCGGCACCCGCCGCCTTCTTGATCTTGGCTATCTCAGCCCGGGAGACGGTGCTGTCAGCCGTGACGACGAGGGTGTTGTTCTTCTTGTCCACGTGCCAGGCGGTGCCGGCGACGTCGGCGTCGAGCACTGCGTCACTCGCCGCGGACAACTGGGAGGCGCTGAACTGGGAGGTGGGGGCGTCCGCTGCGACAGCAGGCGTGGTCAGCGCTGCCGCGGCGATCATTCCGGACGCGAGGGCGATCAGCCGGGTGCGTCTCTGGGTGCCCGTGGTGGGGCTCTTGCGCCTGATCCTCACTTGTTCCTCCAGGGTGTGGGGAATCGGGGGTCCGCTGCACGGACCCGTGAGGCGCAGCCAATGGGCACGTCGAACCAGTGGCCTTCGTGCCCATGACAAGCGCCGAAGGGAGTATTCGGCGCTTGTGAGCAGAAAGACAAGAGTCTTGTCCGTCCTAGTTCATGTTTTGACTGATCTAACCGCTTCTGTAGTGCTGTTTTCTGACAAGCCAGTTGGCAGACAAGAAAGGTGACGAAGCATCAGTTCCATGGAGACTCCGGGCCTTCGCCTCGCGCAGCGGCGGTGCGGGACCTGAACCGGAAGCGCCGCGCGACCTGTTGGGCGGGGCTCACCCACGAAGGCCGTGCGCCATCCCGACGCCGGCTGCCGGGCCCGTGACCCACGCGGTCCCGACGCCGCCGAAGCCGCCCCGCCGGCACCGCCGGGCACCGCGGGAGCGGAACGAGGAGGAGGGAGAAAGCGGAGGGGTTCGGCCGAGGGCCGGTCTCTCGGGCGCACGGATTTCGGCGGACAACGGGCGTGCATCCATGACCTGGGGTGCGGGTCGTCGGCCGGCCCGTAGCTCACGTATCGTCTCCCGATATCGGAGGGCGTAACGTCAGCGCCTGTGCCGCCGAGGGAGTGGACCATGAGCAAGCCGCCGACCGCCGCCGGGATGCCGGACGAACTGAACCGCCGGCTCGGGGTCTTCGATGCCGTGGTGATCGGTCTGGGGTCGATGATCGGCGCGGGAATCTTCGCCGCGCTCGCCCCGGCCGCACGGTCGGCCGGCTCCGGGCTGCTGACCGGTCTGGCGCTCGCGGCGGTGGTCGCCTACTGCAACGCCACCTCCTCCGCGCGGCTCGCCGCCCGCTATCCGGCCTCGGGGGGCACGTACGTCTACGGCCGTGAACGTCTCGGCGAGTTCTGGGGCTACCTGGCGGGCTGGGGGTTCGTGGTGGGCAAGACCGCCTCCTGCGCTGCGATGGCGCTCACAGTCGGCTCATACGTGTGGCCGGACCAGGCCCACGCGGTCGCCGTCGCGGCGGTGGTGGCCCTGACCGCCGTGAACTACGCCGGCGTGCAGAAGTCCGCCGTACTGACCCGGGTCGTCGTGGGCGTGGTCCTGGCCGTCCTGGCCGCAGTGGTGGCCGCCGCGCTCACCTCCTCCGCCTCGGACCCGGCACGGCTCGACGCCGGTGACGACGCGGCCTTCGGCGGCGTGCTACAGGCGGCGGGCCTGCTGTTCTTCGCGTTCGCGGGATACGCGCGCATCGCGACCCTGGGCGAGGAGGTCCGCGACCCCGCTCGCACCATCCCCCGGGCCATCCCGGTCGCACTGGGCATCACCCTGGTCGTCTACGCCGTCGTCGCCGTCTCCGTGCTGAGCGTCCTCGGCCCGGAGCGACTGGCGGAAGCCACCGCGCCGCTGACGGACACGGCCCGGGCGACGGGCGCCGAATGGCTCGTACCGGTCGTGCGCGCCGGTGCCGCCGTGGCCGCACTGGGCTCGCTGCTCGCCCTGATCCTCGGCGTCTCCCGCACGACGCTGGCCATGGCCCGCGACCGGCACCTGCCTCACGCTCTGGCCGCGGTCCACCCGAAGTTCAAGGTGCCGCACCGCGCCGAGCTCCTGGTGGGCACGGTCGTGGCGGTGGTCGCGGCGACGGGGGACGTGCGCGGGGCGATCGGCTTCTCCTCGTTCGGCGTCCTGGCTTACTACGCCGTCGCCAACGCCTCCGCCTGGACCCTCACCCCGCACGAGGGCCGGCCGGCGCGGATCATCCCGGCCGTCGGGCTGGCCGGCTGCCTCGTCCTGGCCCTCGCCCTGCCGGCGTCCTCGGTGATCGGCGGCGCCGCAGTGCTGGCCCTCGGCGCCGCGGCCTACGGGGTGCGCCGCATGGTGCGGAGGCCTGAATAGCCCGTTGCGGAAGATGCGCGGCGCGGGCGGACTCGGTCAGAACGTGATGACTTGGTCGGCCCAGAGGGTCCAGTCCGTGAGCTGTTCGAGAGTGGAGCGGTGGGCTCCCTCGACGAGTTGCTCTTCGGCGAGACCACGAGCGTCCAGGCAGGTCCCGCAGCAGCCGGTCCCGGTGCCGTGGTGAACGACCGTGGAGATCATCCGGTCGAGATGGTAGTGGCCGTCGGGCACCTTCTGGCCCCGTACCGCGCAGCCGACGGCGTCGCCGAGCAGGAAGATCCGGACTTCGACTTCCGGGCGACGGGCGAGAGCGCCGGCAACCCGGATGGCGTTCCAGGAGCGCTCGGTTCCGTAGGGCGGGTCATTGGCGATGATCAGGAGGTTGCGGGTCACGACGGTCCTCCCGTGCGCCGCCCGGGCCGCGCGGCACCGGGTCATTCGCTGTCAGGTGCAGGGACGGGTCTCGTACATCCGTACCGCGTCCACCAGGCTGGGAACGGCGGTGGAGGCGGCGACCGCCCAGATGGCCGGACGACGGCATCGGCGCCGCGGACGGCTCCGACGAGAAGGGCCGCCGGCGGCGAACCGCCACAGCACCGGCGCCGGAAAGGGCCGACCGCGCGGGCACGCCAGGCTGTGCGGGCGACGTCGCCGAGGACGGTGAGCAGGGACGGGTGGACCAGGGCGGTTCCGGAACCGAGCGGTCCCCGGCGAGAGACCGGCTCACCGGTCCGCCGCCCGCCGGCCTACGGGGCTTCGCCGCCCAGGACCTCGCGGGCCAGCTCCCTCAGTGCCTGCCGGTCCTCCGCCAGGGCCTTCCTGCCGGCCTCGGTCGCCCTGTACACCCGCCGGGTGCGGCCGTCGACCACCCGCTGCTCGGACACCAGCAGCCCGTCCGCCTCCAGACGGTGCAGCGTCGGGTACAGGGTGCCGGGACTGATCCGGTGGCCGTGGCCGGCCAGCTCCTCGGTCATCCACGCACCGTGGATCTCCTCCTCGGCCGCGTGGTGCAGGATGTGCAGCCGCACCGCGCCCCGCTGGAACTCCCGCACCGTGGCCACCTCCGGCAGTGACGGAACCGATATCGGGATCCGATCCTACGCCCCGCCGCGGGCTTCACCCGGTCGCGGTCTCCGGGGCGATCTCGCCGATGAGGCCCTCGATGCGGGTCCTGATCTCGTCGCGGATGGGACGTACGGCCTCGACGCCCTGGCCGGCCGGGTCCTTCAGCGTCCAGTCGAGATAGCGCTTGCCGGGGAAGACGGGGCAGGCGTCGCCGCAGCCCATCGTGATGCACACGTCGGAGGCCTTCACGGCGTCCACGGTGAGGATCTTGGGGGTCTCGGCGGCGATGTCGATGCCGACTTCCCGCATGGCCTCGACGACGGCGGGGTTGACGGTCTCTGCGGGCGCCGACCCGGCGGAGCGCACCTCGACGCGGTCGCCCGCCAGATGGGTCAGCCACGCGGCGGCCATCTGGGACCGGCCGGCGTTGTGGACGCAGACGAACAGCACGGAGGGCTTCTCGGGCATCGGGGCTCTCTTGTCTCACGTCGGTTCAGGCGCACTGACATCAGCGCCCAGTGGCGTCAGTCACCACTGATGTGACAGTATCAGCCCATGATGACGTCAGTCGACACTGACCTGATCCGGGTCCTCGCGGACCCCCTCAGGCTTCGGATCGTGACCCTGCTGGCCCACGAGACCCTCTGCACCACGCATCTGGTGGAGGAGACCGGTGCGCGGCAGACCAACCTCTCCAACCACCTGAGGGTGCTGCGGGAGGCCGGGGTCGTGGACACCGAACCGTGCGGCCGCTTCACGTACTACAAGCTGCGGCCCGACGTCATCGAGGCCGTGGCCGGCTCCTTCTCGGAGCTCGCCGCCACCGCCCGTGCCACCGCTGCAACCGACAAGAAGAGGGCCTGTCCGTGACCCGCACCGAACCGTCCACGACCACGACCCCGGAGCCTGCGCCCGGGGTCGTCGCCAAGTTGTCCACGCTGGACCGCTTCCTGGCGGTGTGGATCCTCATCGCAATGGGCCTGGGGCTGGGCCTGGGGCGTGTGATCCCCGGCCTGAACGACGCCCTCAGCAAGGTCGAGATCGGCGGCATCTCGCTGCCCATCGCCGTCGGGCTGCTGATCATGATGTACCCGGTGCTGGCCAAGGTCCGCTACGACAAGCTGGACGCGGTCACCGGCGACCGGAAGCTCATGCTCTCCTCCCTGGTCATCAACTGGATCCTGGGACCTGCGGTGATGTTCGCCCTCGCCTGGATCTTCCTGCCGGACCTGCCCGAGTACCGCACCGGACTGATCATCGTCGGCCTGGCCCGCTGCATCGCCATGGTCATCATCTGGAACGACCTGGCCTGCGGCGACCGCGAAGCCGCGGCCGTCCTGGTGGCCCTCAACTCTGTGTTCCAGGTACTGGCGTTCGGCCTGCTCGGCTGGCTCTACCTGGACCTGCTGCCCGGCTGGCTCGGCCTCGCGGGCGGCGAGCAACTCGACATCTCCATGTGGAAGATCGCCTGGAACGTCGTCATCTTCCTCGGCATCCCGCTGCTGGCCGGCTTCCTCACCCGCCGCATCGGCGAGAAGAAGGCGGGCCGTGAGTCCTACGAGAGCAGCTTCCTGCCGAGGATCGGGCCGTTCGCCCTGTACGGGCTGCTGTTCACCATCGTCATCCTCTTCGCACTTCAGGGAAAGACGATCACCTCCCAGCCGCTGGACGTCGCCCGCATCGCCCTGCCGCTGCTCGCCTACTTCGCGATCATGTGGTTCGGCTCCTTCGCCCTCGGCAAGAGCCTCGGCATCCCGTACGACCGCACCACCACCCTCGCCTTCACCGCCGCGGGCAACAACTTCGAACTCGCCATCGCCGTCGCCATCGCCACCTTCGGCGTCACCTCCGGCCAGGCGCTCTCCGGCGTCGTCGGCCCTCTCATCGAGGTGCCGGTCCTGGTGGCCCTGGTGTACGTATCGCTGGCCTGGCGACGGAAGTTCGCAGTGCCGGTCGTGAACACGCAGGCGCAGGAGAGCTGATGCACCGTCTTCTCTCCGCCGCAGGCCCCCGGGGCATTCCCGCGTGACCGGTAGGACAGTCGACGTGGTGGTGATCGGCGGCGGCCAGGCAGGGCTCGCCGCCGGCTACCACCTGCGTCGCGCGGGCGTCGACTTCGTCGTCCTCGACTCACAGCAGGCACCGGGTGGGGCGTGGCCTCACATGTGGGAGTCGCTGCGCCTGTTCTCCCCGGCCGCCTACTCCTCGCTTCCCGGCCGCCTCATGCCGCCCCAAGGAGGCCGGACCTACCCGGGCACCGAGCATGTCGTGGCCTACCTGACCGACTACGAACGGCGCTACGACCTGCGCGTAGTCCGACCGGTGCACGTCACGGGCGTACACAGGGACGGCGGCCGCCTGCGGGTGGCCAGCGACACCGGCACCTGGAGCGCACGGTTCGTGATCAGCGCGACGGGCACCTGGTGGCGGCCGTTCCTGCCCGCCGTCCCCGGAAGCGAGACGTTCACCGGCCGTCAGCTGCACACGGTCGACCACCGTCGCCCCGAAGACTTCACGGGCGAGCAGGTGGTCGTGGTGGGCGGCGGGAACTCCGGTGCGCAGATCGCCGCGGACCTCGCCGGGCACGCGGACCTGACCTGGGTCACCCGGCGGCCACCGCGTTTTCTGGCCGACGACATCGACGGCCGAGCATTGTTCGACGCCGCATCCGCCCGCCGCCGTGCCCTCGACCACGGCGACACCGACACCGGAGGTGTCGCCTCCCTGGGCGACATCGTCGCGACACCAGCCGTACGGGAAGCCCGCGATGCGGGACTCCTCAAGGCCCAGCCCATGTTCACCCGCCTCGATGCGGACGGGCCGGTCTGGGCCGACGGGACGATCGTCCGAGCGGACGCCGTCATCTGGTGCACCGGATTTCGCCCCGCGCTCTCTCACCTGTCCCCGCTCGGCCTGCGGGACCGGAATGGCCACATCCCCACCGACGGCACCCGCGCCCTCGCCGAACCCCGGCTGCACCTGCTCGGCTACGGCGACTGGACGGGCCCGGCCTCCGCAACGCTCATCGGTGTCGGCCGCCCGGCACGGGATGCCGCACGGGAGATCGCCCGACAGCTCAGCTGATCGCGGGGCTGCGGCGCTCGACCAGTACGACGTCCCGCCACCTTCCGTGATGCCGTCCGACGCGTTCACGGGTGCCGACGGTGCGGAAGCCGGCGCTCCGGTGGAGGGCGAGGCCGGCGGTGTTCTCGGGGAAGACACCGGACTGGACGGTCCATACGCCGGCGCTCTCCGCCGAGGCGACCAGCGCGTCCAGGAGAGCGCGGGCGATGCCACGGCCACGTGCGCTGGGATGAACGTAGACGGAGTGCTCGACAACCCCCGCGTACGCCTCCCGTGGTGAGGTCGGGGCGGCGGCGGCCCAGCCCAGTGCTTCGCCGGTCGCGTCGTCGACGGCGACGTATCGGTGCAGGGGCAGCTTCGACGCGTCGAACGCCTCCCATGCGGGGGCAGCGGTCTCGAACGTCGCGTTCCCCTCGTCGATCCCGGCCTGGTAGATCGTCAGCACCGCTTCGGCATCGTGCGCACGGATGGGGCGCAGGATGATTCCCTCGGGGGCAGCGGGCTTGCGGGCCTTCACGATCGCCGAATACACACCCACTCCCGCGTCCGCCGTGGGGACGATGTCGATGCCCGTGAAGCCGGCGGCCAGGAGCAGCTCCCGGTACTCCTCGGCGGTGAGGGTCGTGGCGCAGCCGGTGACCCGCTCGGCCTCGGCACGTTGAGCCGCGGTGAGCCCCGGGTGGGCCAGGACGTCGCTGACGCCGAAGTGACCCCCCGGCCACAGCACGCGGTAGGCCTCCGCCAGCACCCGGGGCTTGTCCGCGGACAGGTTGATCACACAGTTGGAGATGACGGCCTCCACATGGGCGTCCGGCAGGGGGATCTCCTCGATCCTGCCGTGCAGGAACTCCACGTTCTCCACACCCGCCTGCCGTGCGTGGGCGCGGGCGAGGTCGACCATCTCGTCGGTGGCGTCGAGGCCGTAGGCGATGCCGTCGGGTGCAACGCGGCGGGCGGAGAGCAGTACGTCGATGCCACCGCCCGACCCGAGGTCCAGCACGCAGTCGCCGGGAGCGAGGGGAGCGACGGCGACGGGGTTGCCGCAGCCGAGGCTGGCGCGGACCACACCGTCGGGCAGGTCTTCGGTCTGCTCGTATCCGGCGGCTCCGAAGCAACCTTCTTCGAAGGCGTCTTCTCCACAGTCCACGATCTGCTCACCGGCCGCGGCGGCGCGGGCGAGTGCTCCGTAACGGCTGGTGACGTCCTCCAGCCGGTCAACGGCCGGTGCCGGTTGTGGGCTGGTCATGACGATCACTCCTCTTCGGTGTCCGGGAGCGGACTGCTGGGTGCGGGACGCCCCATGACGACGTCGGCGGCCGAGGGGAAGCAGGTCACGCACTCGTCGTTGATGCGGTAGTAGCCGGCCGTGCCGGCGTTCTCGACGAGGACGAAGCCGACCTTGGCGAGCTGCTTCAGGTGGGCTGAGACGGTGGACTGCCCCACCTGCACGGCGTCGACGATCGCGCCGACACTCATCGGCTGCCCGCGTCGAGCCAGCAGCGAGACGATCTGGACCCGGGTCGCATCGGCCAGCACCTTGAACCAGGAGGCGTACTCCTGGGCGGTGTCACGGTCGAGAGGCCGAACTGTATTCATCGTTAATCGACGATAAACGATTAAAGCTCGGACGCAAAGGCCCGGAACTGAGAATGATTCCGCGGCCGGGCACGGCATCGGCGCACTGGACCGCGTCACGGCGCCGAACGGGCGCCGATCACCCGGAGGCGGAGAAGCTCCGCGCCATGGACGCCATCACACTCGGAGCGACTCGGTAGTACACCCACGTACCCCGCCTCTCGGAGGTCAGGAGCCCGGCCTCACGAAGCTTCTTCAGGTGGTGGCTGACGGTCGGCTGGGAGACGCCGACGTCGGAGATGTCGCAGACGCACGCCTCGCCGCCTGCGTGCGAGGCGATCTGCGAGAAGAGCCGCAGCCGCACCGGGTCGCCGAGCGCCTTGAACATCGCCGCGGCCCGCTCCGCCTCCTCCGACGTCAAAGGCCGTTCGTCCAGCGGCGGGCAGCACGGCGCCACGTCTGTCTCTATCAGCGGCAACGCCTTCGCATTCGACATACGTCTATTTTGACACGCATCTAACAGACGGGGCGCGCCTCTACCTCCCGGCGAGATGCGCCGACAGGCGCCGTGCCATGCGCTCGGCGTCCCGTCCGACGCCACGAAGCGAGGCGGACGCCAGACTGCGCTGCCACTCCAGGCCCACGTACGCCACAGCCGGATCGACGAGGGATGCGCCATCGTGGTGCAGCGGGAGCCCCTCCTCACCGAGAACCCCCAGAGGTGCAAGACAGCCGAGGTCGGGACGGTACCCGGTGGCGAGCAGGAGAGTGTCGACGTCCTCGGCGCTGCCGTCGCTCCACGTGACTCTGGAACCTTCGATCCTGCTGAACATCGGGCAGCGGTCGGGGGCGCCGGCCTCGAGCGCGGTCCGATAGCGGCCGTCGTCGATGACCATCTGGGTGGGAGGGTTGCGCAAGAAGCGTCCCAGGGGTGCGACGTCCAGGCCACTGACGGTGAGCCAGAAGTGCAGGTCCCGACCGCCGAAGGGCCGCTGCTTGGCCCAGCGCACCGGGGCACGGCTCGTAAGGGTGACCCGGGCGCGTGTGGCGAGTTCTGCCGCTACTTGCACAGCGGAGTTGCCGGCGCCGACCACGACGACGCGCTGACCTGCGAACGGTTCAGGGGAGCGGTAGTCCGCGACGTGCAGCAGGGTGCCGGTGAAGGAGTCCAGGCCCGGCAGGCGGGGACGGTGGGGACGGCCGAAACTGCCGGTGGCGGCGACGACTGCCCGCGCACCCAGCCGTCCCCCGCCGTCGAGGAGGAGGGTGAATCCCTCGCCGTCGCGGTCGACGCTTCTCACGCGCCGGCCGGTGCGGATCTCCACGTCCAGCCGGTCCGCGTAGCGCTGCAGATAGGCGACCACCTCGTCCCGGTGGGGATAGCGGTCCGGGTCACCGCCGAAGGGCAACCCGGGCAGCGAGCTGTACCGAGCCGGGGAGAAGAGGGTGAGGCTGTCGTAGTAGCGAGGCCAGGACCCGGCCGCCTGCCCGGACGCCTCCAGCACGACCGGGCGCAGCCCGCGTTGCCGCAGAGCATGAGCCGCGGCCAGGCCGGACTGCCCACCGCCGACGATCACCACGTCGAAGCTCTCCATCGTCCATCCTTGGTTCACGGAACACCTGTTTCGATGAATGTCTATGTTGACATCCATCGAAACAGGTGTGATGCTGACAGTGCAAGTCATAGACAAACGTCGAAGCAAGTTGGGGAGTCGCCGTGAACGAGCCCACCGCCGCTCTGCCCACCGTGGTGATCGGAGCCGGGCCGACCGGCCTGGCCGCCGCGGCTCATCTCGTCGCGCGGGATCAGAACCCGCTCGTCCTGGAGGCCGGTCCCGGTGCGGGTACCGCCGTGCGGGAGTGGAGCCATGTGCGGCTGTTCTCGCCCTGGGCCGAGGTCGTCGACCCGGCCGCAGAGAAGCTCCTCGCCCCCACCGGCTGGAACCGTCCCGAAGACGCCTCCTACCCCACCGGCGGGGAGTGGGCCGAGCGCTACCTGCAGCCACTGGCCGACGCACTGGGGGACCGCGTCCGCTACGGGGCCCGCGTGACCGGAGTCTCGCGAAGCGGCCGGGACCGCGTCGTCGACGCCGACCGTGAGGAACGGCCCTTCACCGTCCATCTCGTCACGGCCGAGGGCCGGGAGGAGCGTCTGACAGCGCGCGCAGTCATCGACGCCTCCGGCACCTGGGCCATGCCCAGCCCCCTCGGCGGCGACGGTCTGCCCGCTCTCGGTGAGCACACCGCCGCCGACCGGATCACCTACCGCATCCCCGACTTCAAGGACCCTGCCGTGCGGGCCCGTTACGCGGGAAAGCGCACGGCCGTGATCGGCTCCGGCTCCTCGGCGTTCACCGCGCTCGCCGGTCTCGCCGATCTCGCAAGGGAACACCCGGGCACCCGCACCGCCTGGGTCCTGCGGCGAGGTGTCGGCGAGAGCACTTTCGGCGGCGGCGAGGCCGACCAGTTGCCCGCGCGCGGAGCGCTCGGCCTGCGCGCCAAGGCCGCAGTCGACGACGGGTACGCCGAGGCGGTCACCGGATTCCGTACCTCCGAGGTCGAGCGGGAGGACGGGCGCCTCGTGCTCGTCGCCGACGGCGGACACCGCCTCGACCCCGTCGACGAGGTCGTCGCGCTGACCGGCCTCCGCCCCGATCTGTCCTTCCTCGACGAGGTGCGTCTCGGCCTGGACGAACGCCTCCAGGCCCCCGTGCGGCTGGCCCCGTTGATCGACCCCAACGTCCACTCCTGCGGCACCGTCTATCCGCACGGCGCGAACGAACTGGCCCACCCCGAGCCGGGCTTCTACCTGGCCGGCATGAAGAGCTACGGACGCGCGCCGACCTTCCTCGCGATGACCGGCTACGAACAGGTCCGCTCCATCGCGGCGGCCCTCGCCGGAGACCAGGAGGCCGCCGAGCGCGTCGAGTTGACGCTGCCGGAGACGGGAGTGTGCGGCGGCGCCGGACTCTTCGACGAACCGGAGACCGAACAGGGGGAGGCCGAAGGCGAAGGAGGTGGCTGCTGCGCAGCACCGGCCACCGTACAGACCGCAGATCTCGAACCCCCGGCCCCGACCGGCGGCCGCTGATCCCAAGGAGGTGCAGCATGTCACGCGTACAACTCGCGCTCCGCGTTCCCGACCTGGAGGCGTCCGTGGCCTTCTACAGCAGGCTCTTCGGCTCGGAGCCGGCGAAACTCCGCGACGGATACGCCAACTTCGCGCTCACCGAACCCCCGCTCAAGCTCGTCCTCATCGAGGGCCGGGCCGGGGAGGAGACACGCATGGACCACCTGGGAGTCGAGGTCGAGTCCTCCCAGGCCGTGAACGCCGCCACCACCCGCCTGAGCGAGGCGGGACTGGCCACAACGGAGGAGAGCGACACCACTTGCTGCTACGCCGTCCAGGACAAGGTCTGGGTCCACGGGCCCGGCAAGGAGCCCTGGGAGGTCTACGTCGTCAAGGCGGATGCCGAATCCCTCACCAAGCAGGAGGACAGCACGTGTTGTGCGGACGGGAACACCACCCCCGACAGTGCGGCCGTCACCTCCGGCTGCTGCTGACGCCCGGGTGACCGGCCTTCACACCAGCGGCAGCACAAGCGGGGCTGCTACCGGTACGGGGGACCGGCCGCAGCCCCGCTTCGCCCTGCCCGCCCTGTGCGTCACCCAGATCACCGGCTGGGGCGTCCTCTACTACGCCTTCCCCGTACTCCTGCCCCACCTGACGGCCGAGACAGGGTGGTCCGGCACCGCCGCCACGGGCGCCTTCTCCGCGGCCCTGCTCGTCAGCGCCCTCGTGGGCATCCCCGTGGGGCGCGTCCTGGACCGGCGCGGCCCACGCGCCGTGATGACGGCCGGATCGGTCCTGGGCGCAGCATCCGTACTGGCCGTCGCAGCGGCCCCCGACTTCCTTGTATTCGCCGGGGCTTGGCTGTGCGCGGGAGCCGCCATGGCCGGGACGCTCTACCCGCCCGCGTTCGCCGCCGTCACCCGCTGGTGGGGCCCCGACCGCGTACGGGGACTGACGATCCTGACCCTCGCCGGCGGACTGGCCAGCACCGTCTTCGCACCGGTCACGGCCGCACTCGTCGAGCACATGAGCTGGCGCGCCGCGTACGCCACCCTCGCCGTGATCCTCGCCGCCGTCACCGTTCCCGCCCACGCGCTCGCCCTGCGCGCCCCCTGGCCTCCGGCGCCCGACGCCCCGAACTCAGCCGGGCAGCCCGGGACGGCAGCCAAGCCGCGGAGGCCGGTCGCCCGCACCCGGCCGTTCGTACTGCTGGCCGTCGCGCTGACGCTCTCCGCGTGCTCGTCGTTCGCCGTCGTCATCGGCATCGTCCCCCTGCTGAACGAACGCGGCGCCACCTCCACCCAGGCGGCATGGGCGCTCGGGCTCGGCGGCCTGGGCCAGACCCTGGGCCGCATCTGCTACTCGCCCTTCGCGCGCCGTACCGGTGTCACCACCCGCACCGGCGTCCTCATCGCAGCCGGGGGCGTCACCACCGCGACTCTCGCCGTCGTCCCCGGACCGGTGCCCCTCCTGATCGCCCTCGCCGTCGGAGTCGGCATGGTCCGCGGCAACCTCACGCTCCTGCACGCCACCGCCGTCACCGACCGCTGGGGCACCCGGCACTACGGGAAACTCAGCGGCATCCTCGCCGCCCCCGTCACCGTCGCCACCGGTCTCGCCCCCTTCGCCGGAGCCGCCCTCGCCGGTCCCCTGGGCGGATACCCGGCGCTCTTCCTCACCCTGGCCGCCGTCTCGGTACTCAGTGCCGTACTGGCGCTCGGTGGAACTCCACGGGCACCGGAGGCCGGACAACCGTGCGTGCGGTGACAGGAGGAGACGGCGACTCCGGCTCAGTCGGACCCTCTGCTCGTGGCGTTCAGCGGGCTCGTACTCCGCTTGTGCGCACAGCCGTTGGAGAAGTGCCGCTCCCCGTCAGTGATAGGCGTGCACAACGGCGTGCCCCTTGCCGCGCCCGATCATCCACCTGTTCACGGGCGTGGTGATCAGGAAGGCAACGGCGAAGCCGCCCAGCAGCGCGGACCAGAAGAGGCTCTCGGACAGATGGGCGTCCAGCGCTCCCGGGGTCACGGCGATGATGACGTTGTCCACCAGCTCCATGACGGTGATGGAGACGGTGTCGGCGGCGAGGGCGACGCGGATCGCGGCCTTGAGCCCGAGACCGGCCCTGCGCACCGCGTACATCGTGAAGGAATAGCCGAAGAGGAATGCCAGAGCGATCGCCAGGACCATCGTGGGGATGTTGCTCCACAGCAGCGCTGTGCCGATGGCCATGCCCAGGATCTCGCCGATGACGCAGCCGGTCAGGCAGTGCAGGGTCGCTTTGGCCGCGGTGCCCCACGGCGCGCGGCCGTGCGGTTGTCCGCTCTCGCCGGCCTGGTGGGAAGGGTGATTCATGAGGACTCCTTGCCGATGGAGCGGGGTCGCTGTGCAGTGCTCGTCATCGGGCTGGACCGGGCGTGACGCCGAGCGGGGCGTTATACCCCTAGGGGGTATTTGCTGTACCTTCTCACGTATACCCCCACCCCCTGTCGATGAGCAAGCCGGAACCCAGGAGCCGCCCGACCTCGCCGGAGCTCCGGCCGAGCGAACCGTGAAGCAAGGAGCACGCATGCCCGAGGACATCTCCCACCCGGTGTTCGCACGCATCTACCCGCGGATCGAGCGGTTCGCGCTGACCCATGGAGCCGCAGCTCACCGGGAAGAACTGCTCGACGGTGCCGGAGGCCGGATTCTGGAGATCGGCGTCGGCACCGGTGCGAACATCCCGTTCTACCCGCCCGCCGTCGAGAGTCTCGTCGCCGTCGAACCGGAGCCGCGGCTGCGCGCGCGTGCAC
The DNA here is from genome assembly GCF_900090145.1 of Streptomyces sp. WMMB 322. GTDB lineage: Bacteria > Actinomycetota > Actinomycetes > Streptomycetales > Streptomycetaceae > Streptomyces. Next base: position 362,606 of record NZ_FMHI01000002.1, on the reverse strand, counting down.
AGCGAGCCTCCGAGGAGGCCCCCTTCCCGGTGGAGGTGGTGCCCGGCAGGGCCGAGCAACTCCCGTTTCCGGACGACGCGTTCGACACCGTGATCGTTTCCCTCGTGCTGTGCTCCGTACGGGACGTCGACCGCGCCGTCACCGAGATCCGTCGCGTGCTGCGGCCGGACGGGCACCTGCGTTTCTACGAGCACATCCGCTCCGACCGGCCGCGGTTCGCGAGGATGCAGCGCTCCCTGGACCTCATCTGGCCCCGGTTGGGCGGCAATTGCCATCTCAGCCGCGACCCGGAATCGGCCCTGGTACGGAACGGGCTGGCCGTCGAGACCGTGCGTCACTTCGATTTCGCCATCAACGGCCGCCTCAATCCCTCCTCCCCCTGCGCCATCGGGCGCGCGTCCGCGGAGTGAGCCGCACCAGCACCGCCGCAGCGGCGTCGACGAGCCGGACCCTCGTGCAGCCCGGGGCGGCGGCCGGCCACTCGACCCCGACTGGGCATCCAACGGCGAGAAGGAGGGCTCGCAACGCCCGGTCGGCACCCGGATCAGGACCACCGCGAACCGTTCGCCGGCTCCTGGAAGACAGTCGGCTCCCGTCGAGCCGGTGCAGGGAACCGGTCCGAGGGTTATCGACTTCGGCATCTCCAAGGCCCTCGAGACCTTGGAGACCGCCGGAAGCACCGATCTGACCGGGGCGGGAACGATCCTCGGCACACCGGGTTTCATGGCGCCCGAACAGGCACTGGGGCGGCCGGCGGGCCCGCCTGCGGACGTCTTCTCTCTCGGCTCTCTGCTCGTCCACGCGGCCACGGGCACCGGACCCTTCGGCGACGGTCCGTCGCACACCCTGCTCTTCCGCGTCGTGTACGAGGCGCCCGATCTCGGCGCAATGCCTTGCGGCCTGCGGGAGTTGGCACAGGACTGTCTGCACAAGGCACCGGAGGACCGACCGGCCGCCGCTGAACTCGTCTCGCGTCTCGCACAACACCGGCCGACGACCCCCGGCCCGCCCGCCGCGCCGGACGACGTCGAGGCGGACCCGCGAGGCCGAGATCGAACCGGACGTCCGCGGCCGGCTCTCCGGCTTCTTCGCCGCTCTGTCCGGGCGCCCGTATCCGATCAAGCACCCCAGGAGGACGCCTGCAGCGCCCACCCGACGAGAAAGGGCCCCCGCCGCGACTTTCGTCACTGGCGGAGACCCGTTTCGTCGGTGTCTCTCTGTGGGGAACCGACGAAATTCACTGGCCAGGCACTACTTGACCTGCGCAAAGATCGTTTCCCGCGCTGTTGAAGATCGTTTCCCAAGTCCCTGGCGAAGTCGGCCGCCGCCACGATGGGTGCACCAGGCAGCGGTCACCCGCACTGCGCCGAACGCACACACCCTTGTCGAGGACGAAACCCCGCGAACCATGACAACAAATCAGCAGCGATCACACAGTGCCTCTTCCCAGTCATCCTGCGTCATCGTTACCGTAGGCGGCCTGGGTCGTGAGATGCCTACGGGCGTTGACGGAGCAGGGGGGCGGCATGAAGAAGCTGTGGGTCAGGCACATCAAGGACGCACTGCACACCGGCTTCGAAGAACACATCGACTTGAGTGACTACGAGAAAGCTCCTGCCTCAGTCCGGGAGAAGGCATTTCTCAGCCGTGCCCTGGCTGCCCTTGCGGTGCAGCGGTTCACTGAACTGTCTGCCGGGGAGGCCGCTGCAGCAGTTGTCGACGGATCTGGCGACAACGGAATCGACGCGATCGCGATCGACGCTCAGCAACGCAAAGTTATCGTCGTCCAATCCAAGTGGGACGGGTCAGGTGACGGCAGCCTGGGCCTCGGAGACTCCCGGAATTTCGCGGCCGGGTTCAAAGACCTCCTCGACACAAAATTCGATCGCTTCAATTCGCGCCTTCGGGCGCACGAAGAGAAGATCACCGCGGCTCTCGACGACATAGATGTAAAGTTCGTGCTGGTGGTGGCCACCACCGGGATCACTGAGCTGGCAGGCCCATCCTCGGCTGTATTCGACGATCTGCTCGCAGAAATGAACGAAACCCAAGAGGTTGTCTCGATGGAAGTCTTGGGTCTCACCGACTTTCATTCATTTATTTCTGAGGGGCTTGGCGGTTCACGCATCGACTTCAATGCCCAGTTAGGAAATTGGGGTACCATAAGCGAGCCTTACGAAGCGTACTATGGCGTTGTGTCCGCCGCAGACATCGCGGGATGGTACGAACGCTTCGGCGACCGCCTTTTCTCTCAGAACATCAGAAAGGCTCTTGGAAACACCGGAGTCAACGAGTCAGTGGCGCAGACCCTGCTCAAAGACCCGCAGCACTTCTGGTATTTCAACAACGGCGTCACCGCTCTCTGTGAGAGCGTCAAGAAGACCCCGAGAGGGGCAGCAACGCGAACTTTCGGCGATTTCGCGCTCACGGGAGTGAGCATCGTCAACGGGGCCCAGACTGTCGCGAGCATCAACCAAGCCGCGCACAGGGGTGATAACGGCTTGGACCAAGCTCTGGTCTGGGTGCGCTTCATCAACTTGGAAGGCTGCCCCGAGGGCTTCGCCACAGATGTGACCAGGGCAACAAATACGCAAAATACGGTCGAAACTCGCGACTTCGTAGCACTCGATCCAGAGCAGGACCGCCTAAGAACGGAACTGGCACTTTCACTCAAGAAGACATACTCGATCAAGCGCGGCGAAAAGACTCCCAGTCCTGAGCACGGCTGCACAGTGGTGGATGCGACCGTGGCTCTGGCGTGCGCTAACCGCGAGCCCAGCCTTGCCGTGCTGGCGAAGAGCCGGGTCGGCGGACTCTGGGAGTCAACAGAAAAGCCCCCTTACCGGACACTCTTCAATCCGGGTGTCGGACCCTATCGCGTCTGGCGCTGCGTCGAGGTCATGCGGGAGGTGGACGCCACCCTTGAGGAAGCGAAGCGTGAACTCGAAGGCCGCGCCCGATCCATATGCCTCCAAGGCAACCGGATTGTCCTCCATCTGGTCTTCAGAGAACTCGACCTCCAGCGGATCGATGACGCAGAGCACGATTGGTCCCTGGAGCTGAAGCGGGTCCCCTCTCTGGCGAATAGGGCGTTGCAAGCCCTCACTTCGAGCGTGGAGGAGGCACACCCGGGCAGCTACCTGACGAGCCTCTTCAAGAACCGCACCAAGTGCCGAGACCTTGTTCAGAGAGTTCGTGCCGAGTGACCCCGGGCACGATCGCGGAGCCGGACTCCGACAGGACGACCGCTGACCGCCGGGCCAAGTCCCCGCCCGCCTGCGGTCGGACAGCACTGGACCCGCTTCACACCAGCGAGACCTCTCCATCCGGCAGCCAGCCCTCCCAGTAGCCATCCACGAGGTCGAGCAACTGCGGCGGCTCGACTTGGATCCGTTCCGACTCGAGTGCGTGGAGCGTCCACCAACGAGCTCCCGGCCCCAGCATCCGGCCAGGCTTGTCTTTCCAACCTCCGGCTTCCGGCAGCCCGAGTACGACGTACCCGAGCTTCTCGGTGTCGTCGATGGCGAACAACCGCCCGATTACCGGAGCGATACGCACCGGTCCCAGCTTCCGCCGGCGACGCATGAACTTGACCGCGTCGGATCGGTAGCTGACGCCAGTTCGGACGGTCACCTTCGGCGCGCTCCAGCAGGCGCTCGCCGCAGATCCGCTCCGAACGAGGAGGACACGTTGCGTGGACGGATCCAGCATGACCACGTACACGAATTTCCGGGATCTGCACGTTGAGGTAGGCGTCATGGAGCAACCCTCCAGGGTTGCTATTCGAATCGCATCTTCAGTGGGGCCATGCGTGGATCGCGGCGGCGCAGGGCGCTGATCAACAGCGAGCCGCGCATGTCACTCGCGCTGGTGGTGTGCTCCCGAGCCGGGATTCAACAGGGACGACGCGCTCCAAGATCTGGTGCATGGGAGCAACCACCTCGCGGACTCAAAGCCCCTCCATCCCTCGTCCGCGCACGGACGCTGCTGCCTTGCAGCCGCTCGAGGGAGAGTCCCTGGCCAGCTGGATCCAGGCCGTGGCCCGCAACCGCGGAGTTGAGACCTCGGCACTCTTCAGAGACCTTCGCCTGTACTCCGACGACGCTCTTTCGAGGGCACAGACACGCTTGACTGCCAAGACAGCTCGTCGGCTGAGCAACGAGACGGAAACGAGCGAAGAAGTCCTCCATGGGATGACCCTGGCTCGCTACGCGGGTAGCGCTCTGCCCCACATGCCTCCGATTCCTTGGACGGATGGGACCGTCTTCAAGCAGTGGCGGACTTCGGCCTGGTTCTCGGACCACCGAGCACGCTGGTGTACTCAGTGCCTGCGTGAGAACGACTCCCGATGGTTGCTGCAGTGGCTCCTACCGTGGAGCTTCGCCTGCCTGAAGCACCGCGTCTTCCTGGCCGCGGAATGCATTCGGTGCTTGTCACCGGTGTACTTCGGCCGTCACTTCGCCCTCGATTACTGTCTGGCCGGCGGCGAAGCGCGGTTGAACCCATACGGCTACGCCGAGGCGTGCGACTTCTGGGTGCGCATGCACAGGCCTCTGCCTGTTACCGCGGACTCCGTGATCCGTCACCAGGAGAGGGTCAACGCCTGGCTCGACGGATATCCGTCGAGCAACGACAGGGAATTCGTGTCCCTCACGGCTGTCCTGGTCATGCTGGTCACCCCGATCATGCTGCAGCGCCGTGGCGAGGATCCCGCGATCTTGTGCGGGTTGCGATCGGGCCGCAGGACGGGCCTGATTCGTGAGCGCGGTATGTGGGCCGATCCCCTGCGGGTCGCTGCGGCCGCATCCGTGGCAGACCGACTGCTGCAGCGGTACGGTGCGTCTCCCATCGAAGTGGCCCGGTACATCGAGGGCATGAGATGCGTGGACTGGCAACCGCAGTACGAATTGGACGTCATGGACTGGGCTTACGGCTCAGCGCTTCGCCCGAATGCCTACGTCGAAGAGCTGGTACGCCTCGGCGTGATCACCATCTGCGCGTCGACTCGCAAGTGAACCGGCCTCGGAAGCGACCGCAACCTGCCGCCGGGCTGGTAGCTCGACACCGCACCTCCTCGGCTGGCCGGAGGCAAAACAGCGAACGACTCGGCACCGCATACCTCGCAACGGCCCTCGCGCACACCACTCGGGTAACCCACCCGGGCAGCCGACGAGGCGCCACCACAGCGGCCGATCAGTGAACAGGATGTGCACCTGCCATCGCCCGCAGTCGAGCTCCCGCTTCCGACACCTCTTGAGCGGCGGCTCGCCGGACGCGTCGCCGCGCTCGACAGAGCCTCGGACGCCCGGACAGGGATACCGCCTCCGCCGAGAACGACAACCGGCTTGCAACCTTTCCCTAACGTGAGAGTAGGGTTGAGGGTGAAGGGCGGTGGTGATGGCGGCTCACAGGCTGATGCGGATCGGCGAAGTGGCGGAACGGACGGGGCTTTCGCTGCGGACGATCCGGTTCTACGGAGAGGTCGGGGTGGTCGGCGCCGCCGAGCGGAGCGAGGGCGGCTTCCGGCTCTACACCGAGATGGAGGTGCGCCGCCTGGAGCTGGTGCGGCGGATGCGGCCTCTGGGGTTCTGCCTGGAGGACGTGCGCGGCCTGTTGGACGTCCTGGAATTGCTGCCGGAGACGGCCTCCTCCGAGCCCTTCTCGGACAGGAACGCTCACGAGGAACTGGTAGGCAGGTTGCGCAAGTACTGGCAGGAGACGGACGCGCGGTGTGAGGACCTGCGGGCAGAGCTGGCCTCGGCGGAGGCGTTCGCCCGTTCCCTGCACGGCCACCTGGCGCGTCTGGTCGATGCCGCTCCCGAACGTCGCCCCGGGGCAGACCGGTGACGGCGGCAGCGGTGGCGGCAGAGGCCGCGCGGCGCCGTACGTTCGCCGTCATCAGCCACCCGGATGCGGGCAAGTCCACGCTCACCGAGGCCCTGGCCCTGCATGCCCGGGCACTGACCTCCGCCGGCGCCGTGCACGGCAAGGGTGACCGGCGCGGAGTCGCCTCGGACTGGATGGAGATGGAGAAGACCCGCGGGATCTCTGTGACCTCGGCGGTGCTCCAGTTCGCCTACCGCGGCCAGGTTCTGAATCTGCTCGACACCCCGGGTCACGCGGACTTCTCCGAGGACACCTACCGGGTGCTGGCGGCCGTGGACTGCGCGGTGATGCTCATCGACGCGGCCAAGGGGCTGGAGGAGCAGACCCGGAAGCTCTTCGACGTGTGCCGGCACCGCGGCATCCCCGTGATCACCTTCATCAACAAGTGGGACCGGCCCGGCCGTGACGCGCTGGAGCTCCTGGACGAGATCGAGCGGGAGTTCCGGCTGCGACCCACGCCGGTGACCTGGCCGGTGGGCATCGCCGGGCACCTTCGTGGGCTGGTCGACGCACGGGATCCCGGGCGGATGCTGCGCTACGCACGTACACCGGGCGGCGCGAAGGAGGCGGTCGAAGAGCACCTCACCGCGGCGCGGGCCGCCGCCGAGGAGGGCGCGGACTGGGAGCAGACGGCCGAAGAGCTGGATTTGCTGCGAGAGACCGGGGCGGTGCACGACGAGGAGGAGTTCCTGGCGGGGAAGTCGACGCCGGTCTTCTTCGGGGCCGCGGTCTCCAACATCGGGGTGCGGCTGCTGCTGGATGCCGTGGTCGACACGGCGCCACCACCCTCGCCCCGTCCCGTGGAAGGGGGTGGCAGCCGCCCGGTGGATGCGGACTTCTCCGGCCTGGTCTTCAAGGTCCAGGCAAACATGGACCCTTCGCACCGTGACCGGATCGCTTTTCTGCGGGTGTGTTCCGGCGTCTTCCGGCGCGGCACCACGGTCACCCGGGCGCAGGGCGGCAAGCCGTTCGCGACGAAATACGCGCACAGCGCCTTCGGCCAGGACCGCTCCGCGGTGGAGACCGCCTACCCGGGCGACGTGGTCGGCCTGGTCAACGCGACCGCGCTGTCCGTGGGCGACACCCTCTACAGCGGTGAGCGCGCCGTCTTCCCTCCGATGCCGACGTTCGCACCCGAGCACTTCGCCGTTGCCCGCCCGGTCGACGTCGGACGCTCCAAGCAGTTCCGCCGCGGTATCGCACAGCTCGACGAAGAAGGTGTGGTGCAGGTACTCGCCTCGGACCGGCGGGGTGAGCAGTCGCCGGTGCTGGCCGCGGTGGGGCCGATGCAGTTCGACGTGGTGGCGCACCGCATGGAGCACGAGTTCTCCGCACCCCTGCGGCTGGAGTCTCTGCCGTACCGGCTGGCGCGCGCCACGGACAAGGCGGGCGCCGAGGCCCTGAACGGCTCCCGGCTGGTCCAGGGCGAAGCGCTGACCCGCCTGAGGGACAACCGCTGGCTGGCGCTCTTCCCCAGCCGCTGGCAGGCGGGTTCCTTCGAACGGGAATTCCCTGCCGCCCCGCTGGAACACCTCGTCGCCGCCCACGAATAGACCCGGACCAGGAGAGAAGGCCGCCTCATGGCACACGAGTTGAGCTGCCCCTCGTGCGGAGAAGCCGAAGACCTCTCGGGAGCCCCGCAGGACGACGACATCCGCGTCACCTGTCACGGGTGCGGCGCGGAGTGGATGCGGGGTGCGCCGGTCTGCGCCACCTGTTCGGGCAGCGACCTCGTCGAGCGGCCCCAGGCCATGACCCGGCACTCGCGCGGGACCCAGCTCTCCATCATCGGGTGGCGTCAACTGCCGCTCTGCCGCCGCTGCGACGCGCAGGCGCTGGAGACCTCCCTCGGGGAGAACATCCCCGTGCCGAGTCCGTACGTCTCGGCCGCGCTCCACGCCGGCGGGAAAGCAGCGCCGGTACCGGCGGCTCCTCGCAAGCCGCCCGGCCGGACCGACAACCCTGCAGCCCCCGCAGCGCCGCAGCCGCAGCGCTCTCCATCCTCCGTGCCGCGGCCCCACCACACCCCGGGCAAAGACGACGGCCGCCCGAGCACCGGCAACGCCACCGGTACCGCGGACCGCCCCCGCCGCTCGCGTCCGCAGCCCGCCCGCACTCAGGTTCCGACCGTCGGACAGGCCATCACGGCCTTCCTCACAGAAGCGTCCGGCGAGGCCGACCACACCGCGCTGGTGCTCCTCGGCGCATATCTCGGCTCCTACAACCGGCTCTCCGTACTGGACGCCGAATCGAGTGAGGACTGGCTCACGGCCTGGTTCGACAAGCGCTGGAAGGACCGCGATTCGCCCACCGCACGCCGCGCCCGGGACACCTTCTGCAGGGCCGTCGACTTCTGGGGCGCCCGCGGCTGGCTCGCCCGCGACCCGGTCTCCGCTCTGCGTTGAGCCCCGGCGCGACCAGGAGCGGCCCTGAGAGGAGGCTGGAGACACCTGTCAGGGCCGCGTCGACGGGGACACGGCCCGGCGCCGCATGGGGGGGGAGGCGCCGGAACCGGGTCCTCTGTGCGGGTTCCGGCACGACGGGGGTCCGGGCCGGAACCGTATGGGCCACTCCTCACCAGTCCAGGAGGAGGTGGCCTTCAAGCCCCCATACTCTCACATAACGTGAGAGTTGGACAGCTCGCCGAGCACTCTGCCAGGGCGACAGAGATCACCAGAAGCGTAACCAGGAGGCCCGCGCGAGTGAGTGGAATTTGCCTGCCAACTCTCCCCTTGCGTTAGAGTATGGAGTGCTCGCCGAGTTCGCTCGGCCTGCTTCCGAAGCCGCCTCCGGGGCTGCGTGCCTCCTGTCGTCGCGCCCCCTCGGAGGCGGCCCCAAGTGCCGAAGCCGCGCACTTGTTCCTGATCGTTCCGGTGTCCGGGAGAGGGCATGTCCATGGATGTCACGCGTCTGGAGATCGCCCGCCATCTCGAGCCGCTCTTCGCACACGGCGGCACGGCCGACCGTGATGCGCTGCTGCGTGCCGTCTCGGCGAGCCGCCCCGAAGTCGCCCAGGTGCTGGGGCAGTTGCCCGTGCGGCAGTTCACCTCGCTGCGGCAGATCTGGGAATACCTGCCGCAGGTGCCCATCGGCCTGTGAAAGGAGCTTTGTGATGGCGGTGTTCAGACTGTGCCTGTCCGACGGGGGCGAGAGAGTCGTCGAGGCCGGGCGGGCCGTACGAACGGACTCAGGCCGCATCCTCCTCGAGGACACAGATTCGCTCGGACGGTGGGAGCTGCTGGAGTCGTTCGAGCCCTCACGCGTGGCGGCCGTCTACCGCAGGGGGCCCGCAGAGGGGGGCGTCTACACGTGGGTTCCGCGGCCGGACACCGGCCGGTGGTGGAGCTACTGAGCGGCCCTGAGTCGCCGGCCCCCGGGTCAGGAGATGTCCTTGAGCCTGCTGCGCAGGGTGGCCGCGAAATCCTCGGCGGCCATCAACTGGACGCGCAGAGTCTCGCAGCGCGCATCGGCGACCTTGCGGTAGGCGTCCAACCGCTCCCGCAGCCGCTCCACTTCGCCCTCCTCCGCGTCGCCCGCGCCGAGCCGGTCGGTGATCTCCAGCAGGTCCCGCATCTCCTCCAGCGAGAAGTCCAGCGGCTTCATCCGGCGGATCACCATGAGCCGTTCGATGTCGGACTCGGTGTAGAGCCGGAAGCCGCCCTTGCTGCGCGCGGACGGGATGACGAGGCCGACCTCTTCGTAGTGACGGATCGTGCGCAGGGACAGACCTGTCCGCTCGGCCACTTCACCGATCTGCATCCGCCGGTCCGTCGTCGCCATCAGCACACGCTCTCCTTCTCGGGGGGGGCATCGGCCCTGTCCCCTTTTCTACAGGGGGTCGATGGGTTGGCTGTCATGCGGTTCACAGGCTGGGCAGGAAAAACGCCTCTCACGTTAGGGTAGAGTCGCGTTCGCAGGTGGAACCCCGCCTCGCTATGGCCCCTTCGGAAGGCCCCCCTTGACCTGTCGGGCAATGATGCCCGACCCGCGGCCTGATGAGCCGCCCTCCTGATGCCTCGTTCAGCGTGAGGGCCTCACACCGTGGCCGGCGGCGCCGACCGCCTCGGCAGAAGAACGTCCTTCGCCCGCTGCGGAGTCGACGAAGCACGCACGATGTGCGCGATCTGTTCGCGCGCCTGATCAGAAACGGATGCATGTCCGCTGAAAGCCCCGCGGCCACGACGTCGCGACTGTCCCTGTCCCGTCTCGCCCGGCCCGAGTTCACGAGGTCCCCGAGGATCTTCCGCACCGAGGTGCTGGCCGGTCTCGTCGTCGCTCTCGCCCTGATTCCCGAAGCCATCTCCTTCTCCATCATCGCCGGGGTCGACCCCAGCGTGGGGTTGTTCGCCTCGTTCACCATGGCCGTGGTGATCTCCGTCGTCGGCGGCCGGAAGGCGATGATCTCCGCGGCCACCGGCGCCATCGCCCTGGTCATCGCGCCGCTGAATCACGAGCACGGGCTGGGGTACCTGATCGCCGCCGTCATCCTCGGCGGCGTGATCCAGGTCGTCCTGGGCGCCGTCGGCGTCGCCAAGCTGATGCGGTTCGTGCCACGCAGCGTCATGGTCGGCTTCGTCAACGCCCTGGCCATCATGATCTTCATGGCACAGGTTCCGGAGATGACGGATGTGCCGTGGGCGGTCTATCCGCTCATCGCGGGCGGCCTCGCCCTCATGATCCTCTTCCCCAGGATCACCAGGACCGTCCCCGCGCCGCTGGTCTCCATCGCCGTCCTCACGATGATCACCGTCGGCGCCGGCATCGCGGTGCCGACGGTCGGCGACAAGGGCAAGCTGCCCTCCTCCCTCCCCGTGCCGGGCCTCCCGGATGTGCCCCTCACACTGGAGACCCTGACGGTCATCGCCCCGTACGCGTTCGCGTTCGCGCTGGTCGGCCTGATGGAGTCGCTGATGACCGCCAAGCTCGTCGATGACATCACCGACACGCACTCGGGAAAGACCCGCGAGTCGATCGGGCAGGGCGTCGCCAACATCGTCACCGGGTTCTTCGGCGGCATGGGCGGCTGCGCCATGATCGGCCAGACGATGATCAACGTGAAGGCGTCCGGGGCCCGCACGAGGCTTTCGACGTTCCTGGCCGGGTCCTTCCTGATGGTGCTGTGCATCGCCTTCGGACCGCTGGTCTCCGACATCCCGATGGCCGCGCTGGTCGCGGTGATGATCCTGGTCTCAGTCGCCACCTTCGACTGGCACTCCATCCAGCCGAAGACGCTCAAGCGGATGCCGGTCTCCGAAACCGTGGTGATGACGGTGACCGTGATCGTCGTCGTCGCCACGCACAACCTGGCCGTCGGTGTCGTCGTCGGTTCGCTCACCGCCATGGTCGCCTTCGCCCGCCGCGTGGCGCACCTGGTCAACGTCTCCGGCGTCGTCGACCCGGACGGCACTCAGGCCGTCTACGCGGTCACCGGGGAGTTGTTCTTCGCCTCCTCCAACGACCTCGTCTACCAGTTCGACTACAAGGGCGACCCCGACGACGTGGTGATCGACCTGTCGGACGCCCACATCTGGGACGCCTCCTCCGTCGCCGCGCTGGACGCGGTGGAGACCAAGTACGCCGACCGCGGCAAGAAGGTGACCATCGTCGGCCTCAACAGGCCCAGCGCCGCCATGCACGACCGGCTCGCCGGACAGCTCACCGACGCCCACTGAAGCCCCGCCGCCCTTCCCTACCACCTGCGGGGAAGGGCGGCGAGCACCCCCGACCGCACCAACCCCCTGCCCGGCGACCGGAGATGTCCGATCTGGAGTAAGCCTTGACCGAACGCGTCACCGGCTGCGAAGGCTCTGCCGCACTGCCGGCCGCACCGGCTCCGTCCGAGGGCCGGGCTCCCAGGAAGCATCGCACCGGTGGCTTCTACGGCTGGCGGATCGTCGCCTTCAGCGCCATGGCCATGGCGCTGACCGCGCCCGGGCAGACCACCGGCATCTCTCTGTTCATCGATCCGCTCATCGACGATCTGGGCATCAGCCGCACCGAGATCTCCACCGCCTATCTCGCGGGCACACTGACCGGGGCCTGCGCGATGCCGCTCGTCGGACGGGCTGTCGACCGCTTCGGCCCCCGCCGCGTCATGGCCGTCGTCGCCGCCGTCTTCGGCGCGATCCTCCTCGCACTCTCCTTTGTCACCGGCCTCGTCGGACTCACCGCGGGCTTCATCGGCATCCGCATGGCAGGACAGGGTGCCCTGTCCCTGGTCGCGACGACCACTGTCGCCTACTGGTTCGACAAGCGGCGCGGCCTCGCACTCGGTATCACCAGCGCCGTCGGCACAGCCGGCATCTCGCTGGCCCCCGTGGCCCTGGAGCGGCTTGTCGCCGGGATCGGCTGGCGCCAGGCATGGGCCGCCGAGGGCCTCGCCGTCTGGGCCCTCGTCCTGCCGATCGCCCTGTTCGGCATCCGTAACCGGCCTGCCGATGTGGGGCAGCACGTGGACGGCGCCTCCCGGCCGCCCGACGAGCACGCGAACGAGGAACTGACGGGCTGGCCACTGCGCCGGGCGCTGCGGACGGGCATGTTCTGGGCCGTCGCCGCATGTCTGGCTGCCAGCAGCATGCTGACGACCGGCCTGAACTTCCACCAGATCGGGCTGCTCGGCGAACGCGGTCTCACCCCCGTCGAGGCCGCGGCCAACTTCCTGCCTCAGACGGCAGCGGCCCTGATGATGACGCTGGTCGCCGGTGCGCTGCTGGACAGGGCATCGCCCAAGGCCGTGCTGACCGGTGCCATGACGATTCTCGCGGCATCCATGATCCTCATACGGTTCGTCACACCCGGGTGGAGCGCCGTGGGATTCGGCGTGCTGTTGGGAACTTCCAACGGCCTGCTGCGAGCCGTCGAAGCAGGCGCCTACCCCCGGTACTTCGGAACCGCCCACCTCGGCGCGATCCGCGGCAGCGCCCACACGATCACCATCGCCGCCAGCGCCTTCGGCCCCGTCGCGGTCGCACTCGGACATGACGTCACGGGGCACTACGCGCCCGCGATGCTCCTCTTCGCAGCCGTCCCCGTGGCGGCAGCGGTCGCGCTCCTCCTGGCCCGAAACCCAGAGCCGGAGTCGGAGTCCGGCGGATCCCGACGAACAGCACACGACCCCGACCTGAGTGAGGGAATCACATGAGCGCACGCTTCGAGGAACTCGACTGGCGGCCGACCCCCAAGGGCGAGATCAGCCTGCGGCGACGCCGGGACCCTTCGTCCGGCGCGGACGTCTTCGAGGTCAAGCTCGACGACGACTTCCTCATGTCCAGCCTCTTCACCGCCGGAGAGGTCGCCCTGGCGCAGCTCGCACTGGACGAATGCTCGGGCGAGGATCTGGACGTCCTGGTCGGTGGGCTCGGACTCGGGTACACCGCGGATGCGGTGCTGCAGGATCCGCGGGTCCGGTCCCTCACCGTCCTCGAAGCCCTCCCCGAGGTGATCGAGTGGCATGAGCGTGAACTGGTACCGCTCGGCGCCCGATTGACCGCAGACCCCCGCTGCCGCCTCATCCCAGGCGACTTCTTCTCCCAGGCACGGCACGCCGAGCCAGGTCTCGACCCGGTGACTCCGGGGCGCCGCTTCCACGCCGTCCTGGTGGACATCGATCACTCCCCGAGCCATGTCCTGCACCCGAGCCATGCGTCCTTCTACCAGCCGGAGGGGCTGCGCAGGCTGGCCGAAAGACTGCACCCTGGAGGCGTGTTCGCGCTGTGGTCGGACGACCCGCCGGAGGAGAGCTTCGAATCGGCGCTCGCGGAGGTCTTCGCCGAATCCACCCCGCACGTCGTCACCTTCGACAACCCGCTGCGCGGCGGCACTTCGGACAACACCGTCTACGTGGCACGTTCACAGACGGGATGAGACTCCCGCGTCGGGCCCCCTTGCCCTCAAACGCCAGCAAGCTCTGCCCCTGGTTACCCCGTGCGGTCCGCTCCGCTGATCCTCACCGCGGGATGGAAACGGTCGAAGCCGGTGCGAAGGAGGCCCGGCCACTGGTGGACCTGCTGCCAGCGGGCGCTGTCCACGCTCGCCGGTAGTCGGTTCGTGATGGCGGTGTGGTGGGCCGTCTCGTCTCTCCACTCAGCGTAGTTGAACACGTATCGGCCGTCGACACTGACGTAGAAGCGGGCCGAGAGCAGCCCGTCCGGCGGCGGGGCGGATTCGGTGCTCTCGACGAGGGCGTCGACGAGCCGCCGTGCGCGCTGGAGGTCCGGGGTCTCGAACTCGCGCGTGACCAGCACCACGCAGCCGGCGGCGTGCTCGCCATCGGCTGTCCGGTGGCGGTACAGGCGGGTTGCGGTCACGCCGAGGCGCTCGATTCCCGGCACGGCCCGGTCCACTTCCCGCTTCCACGCCTGGCCAGGCTCTGCCGCGTGCTTCTTCGCACCTTCGGCCCACTCGGAACGGTGGAGGAGCAACGTGCCGCAGGTGCTGGCCAGAACCTCGTAGCAGCGAAGCCCAGGATCAGGCCCGGATCGGGACGGCCAGCTCGCTGACAGGGCCCGTACGACCTCCCGCTGCCGTGCGGACGTGCCGACCCGCCACGTGCCGAACAGGGTGAGCCCAGAGCCGGTGTCCATCCCACACCTCCTACTGTTGACCGCTCAGATGCCACTGAGTGGCAAAATCTACTGAGAGGCTATCGCGCTTTGGTGGCGTGCGCACCGGTAGGCTGCGGGCATGACGCTCCAGACCCCGCCGCCCGACCCCCGGCCGACCCTTAGAGAGCGCAAGAAGCAGCGCGCGCGTCGCGAACTCGTCGAGACTGCGCTGCGCCTGTTCCTGGACAGGGGATTCGAGGCCACCACGCTCGACGAGCTCGTCGACGCGGCGGAGCTGTCCAAGCGCACCTTCTTCCGGATGTTCTCCTCCAAGGAGACCGTCGCCCTCGCAGCAGAGACGGATCTGTGGGACGCCTACCTCGAACGGGTCGAGCAATCCGAACTCCGCGGCACCGTCCTGCACGTGCTGCGCGACACGCTGGTGGAGACGATCCGGGCCATGGACGGAGAGTGGACCCGGCGCTTCCTGGCCACCCGCGGCCTGGCGGCGCGCACACCCGCGCTGCGGGACCGCAGCGACCTGACGTCGATCACCATCCAGCGGAGGCTGGTGGAGATCCTGGAGCGCCGACTGGGGCTGGACAGCCGAGACGACGTGCGGCTGCGCCTTCTCGGTGAGATGTCGCTGGGCGCCTGGCGGTGCGCGGCGAGGAACTGGATCCGCGGAGGCTCCGGTACCCGGCCCGGAGCCGAGGCGCAAGGTGAACTCGTGGACGAGGTCGAGCAGGCCTTCGACGCCCTGCCGGCCTGCTTGGCGCTTTCCGCGTCGTGACCAGGCCGGTCTGCTGCGGCGCGACAGGAACGCCACCCGCTACCGGTGGCGCCGCTGCGACATGAGCAGGAAACCGCGCTCGCGCGATAGGCGCGCGGGTACGAGGGACGCGGCAGCGTCACCACACTTGTCTAGGACGCGCCCGACCGCGCCTCACTCCGAGCCCTGGCCCTGGCGCCGACCGGCCTTGGGCTGAATGCTTTTCGGTTCGTCGCTCCCCGATGCACAGGCCAGGCAGGCCATGACCGCCAGTCCGAGACTCACCGTCATGACGGCCGCCATGGGCGCCGGGCTGTGGGTACCAAACAGTCCCACCGCCGGTGATGCCGCCGCTCCGAGAGCGAACTGGCCACTGCCGAGCAGCGCGGACGTGGCTCCGGGAGCGTCACGGCCTCGGCTCTGCGCCACGGTGGTGACGGCGGGGAAGAAGACGCCGAACGCCGTGATCGAGACGAACAGGCATCCCCACGTGATCCACAGGCCGCTTCCGACCGTCACCTGCACGCAGAGCAGCAGCAGCGCCCCGCTCAGTGCGACAGCGCCCGCGGCGGTCTGCAGTCTCTCCGCGCGCCAGCGTGATACGAGCCGGCCGTACGCGAGGCTCCCGGCCATGTTGCCGACGGCGTTGAGTCCGTACACCAGGCTGCAGACGCCGGCGGTCTGGTGGTAGATGTCCTGGAAGACGAACGACGTACCCGCGATGTAGGCGAACACCGCGGCGCCGCCGAAGGACAGCGACAGTACCGGCGCCAGCACCGTGCGGCGCGTCGCCACCCGCCCCACCGAGCGCAACCCACCGGTGATGCCGCCGGATGTGCGCTTCGGCCGGGGAAGAGATTCCGGCACCCACCTCAGCACGCCCACTAGGAGCGCCAGGCCGAAGAACGCCAGCAGGAAGAAGACTGCACGCCACGAGGCCACCGCGAGGACCGCTCCACCGAGCAGAGGTGCCACGACCGGGCCGAGGGCGGTGATGGCCCCCAGTGTTCCGATCTTCTTGGCGAGTCGTACACCGCGGAACAGGTCCGTCATCACCGCACGGGCTACGACGATCCCTGCGGCACCGGCGACGCCTTGCCCCACCCGTGCGACGTCCAAGACCACCGCCAGAGGAGCGAACCCGCAGACGATGGAGAAGGCCGCGAACAGCAGCGTTCCACCCAGCAGTACGGGGCGGCGGCCCACGCCGTCGCTCAACGGCCCCAGGACGAACTGGCCGACGATGACACCGGCCAGAAAGGCCGTCAAAGACACCTGGACGCCGGCGCTGTCGGTCTGCAGGGAGCGCGCCACCTCCGGAAGACCCGGCACGTACATGTCGGTGGCGAGCGGACTGGCAGCGCTCAGCCCTGCCAGCACCAGGAGCAGACGTAAGCCGCGCTGACGCCGCCCCGAGTGGTCAGGAGCGGACTGCCGCGTCGTACCGGTCCGGTCGGTCGTCACAGCGACGGCGCCGCCCCACGTCCGCCGTTGCCCTCTCCGTCGCCCGGATCGCTGCGGCTGACGTCCCGTTCTGCGACGGCCAGGTCCTGCAGCAGTCCTGCCGCGATGCGAACCACACCGCGCTCAGCGGGAGAGAGCGTCTGACGCAGCGCTGCAGCCAGCCAGGCGTTCCCCTCGGCGACATGCTCGCGCAGCGCCTGATGACCGGCCTCCGTGATGCCGACGTCCTGGCTGCGCCCGTCACTAGGGCTGCGCGACCGTACGATCCGCCCCTGCTCCTCCAGCTCATTCAGCACACGGGTCAATGACTGCGGCCGCAACCCCTCGATGCCGGCCAGCTCCGTCGGGGTCAGCCGGCCCTCGTGCCGGAGATTCGCCAGCACCGAGATGGCGAGACGAGACAGCCCCGGCCTGTCGCCGGACTGCTCCGCCCTCAGCCGGGAGGCCAGGCGCGACACCCCCCACCGCAGCATCTCCGCAGTCTCTTTTACTTCGTCTGAATCGCTCACAGTACGAAGCTAATGCTTCGCAGCTATCCGCGAAAGACCAGGATTCAGAGAAGGAAAAGAAGCATCTGCATGCTACTTAACAAGTAGGGACCAACCGAGGCCGGTCCACCAGTCGGCTTCCGTCGCAGGAGGTGAGACCCTTCCGCTCGCCACTCTCACGCGTAGATGTCCTCAATGGCGGCGAGCACCTGGTCCCGCGCGGACGCGGCAGGCGTCGCGCCGATGAGCACGTAGTACGCGAGCCCTTCGGCCAGGGCCACGAGCGCCACGGCGTCCTGCTCGGGATCCCGGGTGGCGCCGACGCGGCCGGCAGCTTGATCACGGCGCAGCAGCGAAGCCATCTGCTCGTGGAACCGGGCATACGCCTCCCGCATCCTCTCCGCGATCGCTTCCTCCACCAGAGCCAGAGCCCCGAACGACTGGCGCACCCGCATGTGCGCCCAGGTCTCGGCGTCGTAGGGGATGAGCTCGGTCAGGACGATCGTGAGCACAGTGCGGGCCGGAGCAGCGTCGAGGTCCGACCCGGCCTTCTCCCTGATGCGCGCGCCGCTCAGCGCGTTACCGCGCTCGAACGCGGCCTCCGTCAACTCCCGCTTGGTGGCGAAGTAGTGCTGAACGCGCCCCGGCGAAATGCCCGCCTGCTCGGCGACCGTTGACAGCGACACCGCGGCCAGGCCCCGGTCGGCAACGATCACCAGCACCGCGTCCGCGATCTCCTCACGCCGCTGCGTGTGTTGGGCCCCGGGACCGCGCGTGCGTGGACTCATCGACCGAACCTTTCCAATGTGAGCGCATCGGATTGCCCCTGTGAGTGTATCCGGGTAACGTCTCGAAGCAGCAAAGCAATGCGTTCACATTGCTTTGCTCCGTGTATCTCGTGTTACCCGCCGTTCAACGGCTCCCCGTCACGGATGAAGAGGAAGGGCGCAGCCGCATGGCCACAAGTCCTCAGGCCGCTCCGCGACGCGGAGCGGGTACGACGACGCCCGCAGCCGGCTGGTCGCGCCGGTCTTCCTGGATTCTGGGCCTGGCTTGCACGGTGCAGTTCATGGTGGTCCTCGACATCTGCGTCGTGAACGTTGCGCTTCCGTCGATACGCGAGGACCTGCACTTCACCGCGGCCGGCCTGCAATGGGTGGCGAACGCATACGCACTGGCCTTCGGAGGTTTCCTTCTCCTGGGGGGCCGACTTGCGGACCTGTACGGCCGACGCGGGACAACCCTCACCGGCCTCGTCGTCTTCTCCGCCTTCAGCCTCCTGGGCGGCCTGGCCCATACACCGGTTCTGCTCGTCGCCGCCCGTGCCGGCCAGGGACTGGGCGCCGCCGTACTGGCGCCGGCCGCGCTGACCATCCTGACCACTACTTTCCCTCCGGGAAGCATGCGCACCCGCGCACTCGCGGTCCTCGGCGCCGTGACGTCAGTAGGGGGCGCCGCGGGCAACCTCGGGGGCGGCGTGCTCACACAAGCTCTGTCCTGGCGCTGGATCCTGCTGGTCAACGTACCGATCGGCATCGCGGCGGCACTGCTGACCGTCCGCTACCTGTCCGCCGACGATCGAGGGACGCAACTCAAGACCCTGGACGTTCGCGGAGCGGTGTCGGTGACAGTCGGCCTGACAGCTCTCACCTACGGCGTCAGCCAGGCCAACTCCGGCGGATGGAAAGACTCCCTCACCGTCGGAAGCCTGATCACTGCACTCATCGCCCTCACCGTCTTCCTCCTGGTCGAAGCGCGCATCGCTCTACATCCCCTGATCCCCCTCCGGCTGTTCCGGTCCCGCGGCATCTCCATCGGCAACACGGTGGTGCTGCTCGCAGGAGCCGTCTTCCAGATCCCGATGTGGTACTTCCTCACGCTCTACCTGCAGGACGTTCTCGGCTACGGGGCACTGCAGACCGGCCTCGCCTTCCTGCCGCACACGCTGATGGGCATCGCACTCGGGCTCTACGTCACACCCCGGCTCATGAAGCACTTCCAGCACCGCATCCTGATCGTCGCCGGTACCCTGCTCACCGCAGCCGGCTTCGTCTGGCAAAGCCGCATCACCCCCGACAGCGGCTATGTGCAAGGAGTGCTGGGACCGGCCGTCGTCTTCTGTGTCGGCAGCGCGTTCTTCATGACCCCGATCACCTCCGTCGTCACCTCCGGTGTCACGGAACGAGACGCGGGCGCCGCATCCGGACTGATGAACACGGCGAAACAGGTCGGCGGGGCGCTCGGTCTGGCCGTACTGATCGCACTTGCCGAGCCCAACGCTTCACGGCCCGGCATGGACTACGAGACCGGATTCTTGAGCATGGCCGCGATCCTCCTCGCCATCTCGGCGCTCGCCTTCGCCCTGCCACGGCAACGCGATTCGGACACCGCGTCCGTGCCGGACGCATAGCCGCAGCCAACTCCTCTGCCCCGGCGGCGAGACCGACGAACTGCCGGCCCGTGGTGCGCTCGGACTGCGCGCGAAAGCCGCGCTCGACGATGGGTACGCGGGCGCTCTTCCTCGCCCTCGGCGGAACCCCACCGGCACATTCGGCCAGGCAACCCTGCATGCAGTGACAGGAGCAGATGGCCACCTCGGTTTCTACCGGCTTGGGCTGTTGCCAGCTAATGCCTGCATGCAACGACGACTGCGATACACAGGCAGGCCTTTCGAGCTCAGTCAGCAGGGTTGCCCCAGACCGCTGTGCCGACCGCGCATCATGCACACCCTCGGTTCAGACGGACGGACATAAACCACCTGGTCACGCCCCTTGTTTTGGCACCTGCACCACGAACGCAAGGCCTATCGCCACCCGCCGGACTCTCGACTGGCCCCCTCGCTCTGCAGCGCCGGCCCGAGGTCACACCAAGTTGTTGCAGGGTTGTACAGCTACGGCTCTCGATGGCGTCCTCACCGCCGACCCGCGGGCCCATGAGTAGCAAGAGCAGAGACAACTGTCCCCGGTCTTCAATCGCTAATTGGTTGTCCCGAAGCCAGGCATCCCAGAGGGGTAATCGAGAGACAATTTTTCCTGCGCGCCGTGCGACATACTGCCCTTTCTTTGTTACCTCGACCCTTACCTCTGAATTTGCTCTGCCGCGCCCCTCCGCGCACCCACTGAAGAGCTAACTAATTAGGTCGCTGATTCGGGTGAAGCCACCCTTGCCAGCACAACGAGTCATGCACTCTCATAGGTAGGGTTCAGAGATGATCGAGAACATCTCCCGTGAGGAATTGGCCGGAGACCCTGACAAGTACCTCAGACTCCTGAAGGAGAAGCGGGAGGAGTTGAGGCGTGAGCTTGCCAAGATCGGAAAAGAAGTCACTGCCATGGAACAGGTGAAGAGGTGGGGGGACAAGATCGACCAATGGGCCGAGTCAGGTATTCCTGAACCGCGGCGGGCCGAGCCCGACCCCCGGGAAGAGCCCCGTGACAGTACCCACGCACAGGCACCGACCCGAAAGGCGCGCATCATGGCCCTCATGGGCCAAGACCCTCAACGCACGTGGAAGGTCTCGGACGTGGCCGGCGCTCTCAACGAAGAGTCCAAGGCCAAGTGCGTACGTGTGGCTATGGACGAGTTGGCCAGGGCGGGATCTCTCATGAAATTGCCGGGCGCCGTCTATCAGTTCGGACGGTTCCCGCAAGACTGACAACACAACGCAGGAAGGCCGCCACCAAGGACATCAGTCCAAGGTGACGGCCAACGGCGACGAACTCACCGAGAACCTCTCACAGTGCTGGATCAGTTCGTCATGTTGCATTTTACGAGCGGCGGAGCGCCGCCGGTAGCGCACGACGAAAATGGTCCCGCCCTTCATTCGAAGGGATGACCGTCTACATGTTCGGTCTCGAACATTCTCTCTTTTCTCATTCACGCGCTGCTGGCGGCTTCTCGATGCCGCATGCCTTACACGTCGCGCCCCGGCCAGAGATCCCGCTCCAGGGCCTTTTCCAGATTGGCAATGGTCAGCAGGTCGGGCCACGCCTCACCGGCGAGAGCCTTGGCGATCGTGTAGCGAGCGACTCCGCTGATCCGCGACAGATGCGCGACCGACCAACCGGTGTCCTCAAGAGCGGCCGCGAGCCTCACAGCCACAGCTTGAGCGACTCGGGCCCCGTGGTGCTTCTCCATGACGGCCTCAGGCCACACACCGCTGACGCAGTACGCGCGCGGTGGCAGTCGGCGGGCATTCCCTTGGGGCATGGGGTGAAGTCTTACTCATCTGGTCCTCCCAGGTCGCCCGCAGCCGCTGCCACCGATAGATGTTATTCGAATAGCACCCCCCCTGCTGGGGTGCTCGTGTGGCGGCATGTGATGAGTCAACGGATCGACGCGTACCGACCGGCCGGCTCCCCCGCGGGGTGGAGCCGCGTCGGCGATGAAGTGCGCCGTGCGGTCCGGCTCGCGGATCCGCTCGTCGCTTACAAGGCGACTGAACTCATGGGCGCGCTAACGAAGTTGGCACTGTTCTGCTTCGGCGAAGGGATGCCCGTATCCGCTGAGGTATGGCTGACGAGGGAGTCCATCGAGCGGTTCATCGCGGTGGGGTGCCCGCACGTCAGCGAATCAGCTCGCGGCAACTACCGGACCCGCCTCCTTCGGTTGCACGAGGTCGTCATCGGCGGGGTGTGCAGGACCGGCAAGCCAGCAAGCCTGTCCGGCTCCAGCCCCAACCAGCCCTACAGCCGCACAGAGCTGGCAGACCTCTGGGGCTGGGCGACCGGTCAGCCCACAGACGAACTGCGCTGGGGATGCCGCACCCTCCTCGCCCTCGGAGCAGGGTGCGGCCTCGATTCCCCCGAGGTGATTCCCCTGCGCGCACATGACGTCCGCCGCTCACCAACCGCGAGTTCCGTTGTCGTAGCCACTCGGGGCCCCCGAAAGAGAGAGATCCTCTGCCGGCGCCCCTGGGAAGGGGTACTGGCGGCAGCAGTAGAGCGGCTCGAAACGCCAGGGGCAGCCAGCTACCTGTTCCGTCCGAGCTCCCTGGCCAGGGGAGCCAATACCGTGACGAACTTTCTGGACCGGACGAAGCGCAGTCAGGACGTTCCCCGTCTGGTCATGGGCCGTCTCCGGTCCACCTGGCTGGCGACCCTGTTCAACGAACGGGTCCCGATCACCGTCATCGTGGCTGCCGCGGGCGTCGACACGCTGCACGGCCTCTCCCGCGTCCTGCCCTTCCTCTCGAGCCCGTCAGCTGAAGAAGCTGCTGCGCTGCTGCGAGGCAACTGATGGAAGAGGGCACAAACAGGGAGTCGCTCAAGGACCGGCACGAACGGT
The DNA here is from genome assembly GCF_900090145.1 of Streptomyces sp. WMMB 322. Taxonomy (GTDB): domain Bacteria; phylum Actinomycetota; class Actinomycetes; order Streptomycetales; family Streptomycetaceae; genus Streptomyces. Next base: position 340,167 of record NZ_FMHI01000002.1, on the reverse strand, counting down.
TGCTGGCCATGCGGTCGCAGCGCCGACTGCTGCCCGACACGGACGTCGCCGCCACCGAAGAGGACGTCGACAAGAGCGGCCTCGTACCTCTCTTCCAGGAGTTCGTTCACCTAGGCCGCGGGAGGCCGCGGAAACTCTCCCTGCGCTCACTCCTGATCGGCCTCCAGCTGTGCACCCAGCTCCATGGAGGCAGGGTCGTCCTGGAGAAGGTCACCGACATCCTGTTCTTCGGGACCTCCCCGGCGGTGCGACGCAGCCTCGGCGTCCCGGAGTACCCCGACAACGACAAGGGCTTCGAAGCCGGATACGCGGTTGTGCGCCGCCTCTTCCACGCGATGCGCGAAGCCATAAACCCCTCCCCTCTGCCGGCCAACAAGCGGCTGTCACGCGAGGAAGCGACACGCCTGCAAGCCGAAGCCGACCAGGAAGCGCTCTCTGAACGCGAACAACGGCTCGCACGGTTCACAGAGTTCGTACTCGACGCCTCCGTACGGTCGTTGAAGGACCTGCTCGACGAACTCTCAGATGCATCTTTGGCAGTTGACGCCACACCGATCCGCACCTTCGCTCGAGGACTCAAGACCGGTGGTCCAGAACTCGCTACCGATCCCGACGCCGGCTGGTATGTGCGCGAGGGCGACCACCGCGACCCGGACGCGCCTGGCGTGGCGGATGCCATGCGCCCTCCCCGGAAACCGCGCAAGAGCACAGCAGCGGGAGCAAAGAAGAAGTCCTCCCTCAAGAAGAAGGCCAAGTACAAGTTCGGCTACGACGCGGCCTTCGTCGTCACCCGCGACTCGCGCTACGACGAGGTCCTCCTGGACGACAACACGCCCAATCCGGAGGTCCTGCCTGCCCTCGTCCTGGGCGTGTCACTCGACAAGCCCGGCCACCGCCCCGCCTACAACGGACTGAAGATCCTCAGCCGCCTCCAGGCGCGCGGCTACAAGCCCGGTTACCTCGCCGGAGACCTCGCCTACAACAACTCCGACCCCGACGAATGGCAGCTGCCCGTAAGGGCGTTGGGCTACAAGCCGGTGTACGACTACCGCGTCGACCAACTCGGCAAGCAGGCAGAAACCCACGGCGCGAACATGGTCGAAGGCAGTTGGTACTGCCCCTCGATGCCTCAGCCCCTCGTCGACGCCACCAAAGACCTCTACGCGGGGCTGATCGACCGCGAGACGTGGATCCGCCGCATCGAAGCTCGCAGGCCCTACCGTCTGGTGCCCAAGGAGAACGAGGACGATCAAGGCCACCAACGAGTCATGTGCCCGGCAGTAGCAGGCAAGGCGCAGTGCCCCATCAAGCCGGAGACACTCAACCGCGGGATTCAGCTCCCGCTTGTCGACCCCGAACCCAGTCCCGTCGGACCGGTCAAGGTCTGTCGTCAGCGCAGCATCACGCTGGCACCCGCCGAGGGCGCCAAGCACTGGCAACCCCTGGAATACGGCACCCCTGAGTGGCAGAAGCGCTACTTCCGGCTCCGCAACAGCGTCGAAGGCTACAACGGCTACGCGAAGAACCCCCTCGCCGAAGCCATCGAAGCATCCGGCTCCCGCAGGATCCGGGGCATCGCCGCCCAGACCATCCTGCTGGTCTTCCAACTCGCCCACGCCAACCGCAGAAAGATCAAGAACTGGGTCGAGACCCTCGCCCTCAGCGGTCAGCGCCCACGCCGGCGCACGCACCACCGGCGCCGCACCAAACCACTCGGCAGCTGGACCCCCACCGGCTATCTGGCACCGACCCCCGCGTGATCAACTCCGATCACCGCAACTGAAGATCACCAATTAGGGCCCGTACCGGGGCAGAGTGCCCCGGTACGGGCCCTTATGCGTAGAAACGGTGCTTCTGTTCCCGATCACGCGCACCAACAGGACGCCTGATGCGCCCCGTCAACGAGAAAGGGCCCCCGCCGCGACTTCCGTCACCTGCGGAGACCCGTTTCGTCGGTGTCTCTCTGTGCGCGAGGGGGGAGTTGAACCCCCACGTCCTTTCGGACACTGGAACCTGAATCCAGCGCGTCTGCCTATTCCGCCACCCGCGCATCGGGTGCCCCTCGCCCTGAGCGAGGAGTCCGCCGGAGGGCTTCCTTCAGGGGCCTTCCGACGTCCAAAAGATTAGCACGCTGGCAGCGGTGGCTTCACATCCCGGTCCGCCCCGGCCGGTGCCCGTGCGACTACGGGACACTGGCTTCGAGGACGGTGCGATCCATGCGAGGGTGTGACGGCGAGGGTCAGGTAGCACGAGGGCGTGAGGTGTGAGAGGTGACACTCCTCCGTCGGGCACCCGAGGGGAACCACCCGTTCCCTTCGCGCGTGGATACGATCAGTAAGCAGTACCGGACCGACGTACGAACACAGCATGCGCGCCCCCGGATGAGACCGGAGGACGCACTAGAGCCGAGGGCATCTGGGAAGGAGGTGCAACGTGGGAGTTCTGAAGCGCTTCGAGCAGCGGCTTGAGGGCCTGGTCAACGGCACCTTCGCGAAGGTGTTCAAGTCCGAGGTACAGCCTGTGGAGATCGCGGGCGCCCTCCAGCGTGAATGCGACAACAACGCGACGATCTGGAACCGGGACCGGACGGTCGTGCCCAACGACTTCATCGTCGAACTGAGCGCACCCGACTACGAGCGCCTCAGCCCGTACTCGGGTCAGCTGGGTGACGAACTGGGCGGAATGGTACGAGACTACGCAAAACAGCAGCGGTACACCTTCATGGGGTCGGTCAAGGTCCACCTCGAGAAGGCCGACGAACTCGACACCGGTCTCTACCGCGTGCGCAGCCGTACCCTCGCCTCAAGCGCCTCGCAGCAGCCGCAGCGCACTTCGGGCGCACCGAACAACGCCTATGGCGGTCAAGGCGGTTACCCGCCCGCCGCCGCCCCGGCCGGTGCACCGCCCATGCCGGCGGGCCCGCCGCCCGGCTACGCGCCCGGCGGCGGCGGAGGTTCCATGCCGCGCGCCGAGACGAGGCGCTGGATCGAGATCAACGGCAACCGCCACCAGATCTCCCGCCCCACCCTCGTTCTGGGCCGCAGCACAGAGGCCGACGTGCGCATCGACGATCCCGGGGTCTCGCGGCGGCACTGCGAGATCCGCGCGGGAGACCCGGCTTCGGTCCAGGATCTCGGATCGACTAACGGCATCGTGGTGGACGGACAGCACACCACTCGCGCTACGCTCCGCGACGGTTCACGCATCGTCGTGGGCAGCACCACGATCATTTACCGGCAAGCCGAAGGGTGAAGCGGGGGCATGTCAGAGCTGACCCTCACGGTCATGCGGCTGGGTTTTCTCGCCGTACTGTGGCTGTTCGTCATCGTGGCCGTGCAGGTCATCCGCAGCGATCTGTTCGGCACGCGCGTGACGCAGCGCGCCGCTCGCCGTGCAGAGGGGCAACGGCCGCAGCAGCGCCAGCAGCCCCCGCGCCAGCAGAGCGGCCGCCGCGGCGGCGGTGGCCGGCGGAGCGCACCGAGCAAACTGGTGGTGACCGAAGGGTCGCTGACCGGTACGACGGTGGCACTGCAGGGTCAGACGATCACGCTCGGCCGCGCGCACGATTCCACGATTGTGCTGGATGACGACTACGCCTCCAGCAGGCATGCCAGGATCTACCCGGACCGTGACGGCCAGTGGATCGTCGAGGATCTCGGGTCCACCAACGGCACTTACCTCGACCGGACCCGACTCACCACTCCGACGCCGATCCAGCCCGGAGCGCCGATCCGCATCGGCAAGACGGTCATCGAGCTGCGGAAGTAGTACAGATCATGACGACCGGAGGGTGGGCACCGTGCGGATGTATCCGGAGCCGACGGGCGAGGTGCGCATGAGTCTGTCACTGCGCTTCGCCGCCGGATCTCACGACGGCATGATCCGGGACCACAACGAGGACTCCGGATACGCCGGCCCGCGGCTGCTCGCGGTCGCCGACGGCATGGGCGGCCAGGCTGCGGGCGAGGTCGCCAGTTCCGAGGTGATCTCCACGATCGTCCAGCTCGACGAGGACATCCCGGGTTCCGACCTCCTCACCTCCCTCGGCGTCGCCGTGCAGCGCGCCAACGACCAGTTGCGCGGCATGGTCGAGGAGGACCCGCAGCTGGAGGGCATGGGCACGACGCTCACCGCCCTGCTGTGGACGGGCCGTCGGCTCGGCCTCGTACACGTCGGCGACTCCCGTGCGTACCTGCTGCGTGACGGACAGCTCACACAGATCACCCAGGACCACACCTGGGTGCAGAAGCTGGTCGACGAGGGGCGCATCACCGAGGAGGAAGCCACCACCCACCCGCAGCGCTCCCTGCTGATGCGCGCGCTGGGCAGCAGCGACCACGTCGAACCCGACCTGTCCATCAGGGAAGTCCGCGCCGGCGACCGCTACCTCATCTGCTCCGACGGCCTTCCGACGGTCGTCAGCCCGCAGACCATCGAGGAAGCCCTCGCCAGCTATCAGGGCCCGCAGGAGACGGTGCACGAGCTGATCCAGCTCGCGCTGCGCGGCGGTGGGCCCGACAACATCACGTGCATCGTCGCCGACGTCGTCGACGTCGACGAGAACGACGCCCTCGGGCGGCAGTTGAACGACACCCCCGTCGTGGTCGGCGCCGTCGCGGAGTCGCAGACGCCGCTCGGCGGCGACCTCGGCGCCGCGCGGACCCCGGCGGCCCGTGCGGCCGAACTCGGCCGCACCGCGGGCCAGTCCGTGCCCTCGCAGAACCCGGGCGAGAGCTTCGGTCCCCCCGGGAGCGGCAACATGGGGGACGGTCCGGACGGCGGCTTCGGCAGATACACCGAGGAGGACTTCGTCAAGCGCCGGGGCGGCAGAAGGTGGCTGCGCCGGTCGCTGTGGCTCACGATGATCCTCATCATCGTCGGCGGCGGACTGTACGGCGGCTACCGCTGGACCCAGACCCAGTACTACGTCGGCGCCAACGACGACCACATCGCGCTCTACCGCGGCATCAGCCAGGAACTTGCGGGCCTCAGCCTCAACGAGGTCTATCAGGACCGCCCCGGCGTCGAACTCAAGTACCTGCCCGGCTACCAGCGCAACCAGGTCCGCGAGACCATCGCATCCAGCAGCATCGGCGAAGCCCGCGACAAGGCCGACGAGTTGGAGGAGCAGGCCAAGGTCTGCCGGATCATCGCCGAGCAGCCCGCCGAGCCCCCGGCCGACAAGAACAAGAAGAAGGACGAGCAGAGCAAGCAGGGGGACGCGGAGAAGAACTCCGCCGACGCGGACAAGAACTCCGCCGAGAACAAGGACCCCAGCGATTCTCCGTCGCCCTCGCAGAGCCCGAAGCTGTCGGAGAAGCAGCAGCAGCTCGCCAGGCAGTGCACCGCACCGTAAGGGGGCTCCGGCAGTTATGAGCAGCAACGTCATGACCAACACCGGCAGCAACACGACGGTCTCCCCGGGAGGCCTGCCGAGCCGCCGCAACACAGAGCTGTCGATGCTCGTGTTCGCCGTGCTCATCCCGGTCTTCGCCTACGCCAACGTCGGCCTCGCGAAGGACGGCGCGCTTCCCGCCGGCATGCTCGGCTACGGCCTCGGCCTGTGCCTGCTCGCCGGAGTGGCGCACATGGTCGTGCGGCGCTGGGCCCCGTACGCGGACCCGCTGATGCTGCCCATCGCCACGCTCCTCAACGGCATGGGCCTCGTGCTCATCTACCGGCTCGACCTCGAACCGCTGCCCGGCGGCGCCGCCGCCCCCACGCAGCTGATGTGGTCCACGCTCGGCGTCGGCCTCTTCGTCGCCGTCCTGGTCTTCCTCAAGGACCACCGGGTGCTCCAGCGCTACACCTACATCTCGATGGTCACGGCGCTGATCCTGCTGATCCTCCCGGTGTTCTTCCCGCCACGCTTCGGCGCCCGTATCTGGATCACGATCCCCGGCGTCGGTTCGCTCCAGCCCGGAGAGTTCGCGAAGATCATCATCGCGGTGTTCTTCGCCGGCTACCTGATGGTCAAGCGTGACGCGCTCGCCCTGGCCAGCCGCCGCTTCATGGGTCTCTACCTGCCCCGCGGCCGCGACCTGGGCCCCATCCTCGTCATCTGGGGGCTCTCGGTCCTCATCCTCGTCTTCGAGACGGACCTGGGCACCTCGCTGCTCTTCTTCGGGCTCTTCGTGGTCATGCTGTACGTCGCCACGGAGCGAACCAGCTGGATCGTCTTCGGGCTCGCGCTGACCGTCGTCGGCGCCGTGGCGGTCGCCAGCTTCGAGCCGCACGTGCAGGGCCGCGTCGACGACTGGCTCGACCCGATGCAGGCCTTCAAGGACGGCTCCGAGCAGCCCGCACAGGCGCTGTGGGCCTTCGGCTCCGGCGGGGTCCTCGGCTCCGGGCTCGGGCAGGGTTTCTCACGGCTCATCGGCTTCGCCGCCAAGAGCGACTACATCTTCGCCACCGTCGGCGAGGAGCTGGGCCTCACCGGCGTCATGGCGATGCTGCTCCTGTACGGGCTGCTCGTGGAGCGCGGCATCCGCACCTCTCTCGCGGCCCGCGACCCCTTCGGCAAGCTGCTCGCCGTCGGCCTCTCCGCCGCGTTCGGCATCCAGGTCTTCGTCGTCGCCGGCGGCGTGATGGGGCTCATCCCCCTCACCGGTATGACGATGCCCTTCCTCGCACAGGGCGGTTCGTCCGTGATCGCCAACTGGGCGCTGGTGGCGATCCTCCTCAAGATCAGCGATACGGCGCGCAGGCCGGCCCCGGCCCCTGCGCCGTCGCCGGACGCCGAGATGACGCAGGTGGTCCGCCCATGACGACGAACGCACACGTGACCCGGCTACCCGTGAGAGGTGATGCACAGTGAACAAGCCACTGCGCCGGATCGCGATCTTCATCGGCCTGCTCGTGCTCGCCCTGCTGGCCCGCGACAACTGGATCCAGCTCGTACAGGCCGACGAGCTCAAGACCGATCCGAAGAACCGGCGGGTAGCCATCGCGCGCTACTCGCAGCCGCGCGGCAACATCATCGTCGACGGCAAGGCGATCACCGGCTCCACCGACACCAAGAGCGGCGACTTCCGCTACAAGCGCACGTACAAGAACGGCCCCATGTGGTCGCCCGTGACGGGCTACGCCTCGCAGGCCTTCGGCGCGAACCAGCTGGAGGCCCTCAACGACGGCATCCTCACCGGCAACGACGACCGGCTCTTCTTCAACCGCACGATCGACATGCTCACGGGCAAGCCGCAGAAGGGCGGGAACGTCGTCACGACGCTCAACGCCAAGGCGCAGAAGGCCGCCTTCGAGGGGCTCGGCGACAAGAAGGGCGCGGTCGCGGCGATAAACCCGAAGACCGGCGCCATCCTCGCCCTGGCGAGCACCCCGTCGTACGACCCGTCCAGCTTCGCCGGGAACGGCAAGTCCGACACCGCCGCGTGGTCGAAGCTGCAGAAGGAGCAGAACGAGGACGAGCCCATGCTCAACAGGGCTCTGCGGCAGACCTACCCGCCCGGTTCGACGTTCAAGGTCGTCACGGCGGCGGCGGGCCTGGAGAGCGGCGAGTACGACCTGGACAAGGCGACCGACAGCCCGGACCCGTACAAGCTGCCCGATTCGCAGACCGAACTCGGCAACGACGGCAACATCCCCTGCGAGAACGCCACGGTGCGCAACGCGCTGCGCTACTCCTGCAACACCGTCTTCGCGCAGATGAGCAACCGGGTCGGCAACGAGAAGATGATGGAGACGGCGGAGAAGTTCGGCTTCAACGACAAGGAGCTGGACACCCCGGTCCGCGCCGCCGAGAGCGTCTACCCGAAGGACAACAGGCCGCAGAACGCCATGGCCGGCATCGGGCAGGCGAGCAACCGCGCTACGCCGCTGCAGATGGCGATGGTCGCCTCCGCGGTGGCCAACAACGGCGCCCTGATGAAGCCCTACATGGTGGATCAGCTCGTCGCGCCGAACCTGAACGTCGTCGAGCAGCACAAGCCGACGGAGATGAGCCGGCCGGTGTCCTCGGAGAACGCGCAGAAGCTTCAGCAGGGCATGGAGACCGTGGTCCAGAAGGGCACGGGAACCAGTGCGCAGATTCCGGGCGTCACAGTCGGAGGCAAGACCGGCACCGCCCAGCGCGGTGAGAACAACAGCGAGAACCCCTATGCGTGGTTCATCTCATACGCGAAGGATCAGGACGGTTCCGTACCCGTCGCGGTGGCCGTCGTCATCGAGGGTTCGGACACACTCCGCAGCGACATCGCGGGCGGCAAGCTCGCCGCTCCGGTCGCCAAGGGCGTGATGAAGGCAGTGCTCGAGGGCAAGCAATGACGGGCTCGGGCCGCACCGCCAAGATCCACCCGGAGACGGCAGTTCGCCCGGCGGGTCCGGGAAACGTGACCGAAACCACCCCGGCGGCACCGCAAGAGGTGACGCCAGTCACCACAGTCACGACCGACCCGCACGAGTGGGCGGGTACCGTATCCCGAGCAGCACACCGCCGTGCCGTATATCAGATACGGGCCCGGACGAACGGAGAGGGCTGGAGACTATGGAAGAGCCGCGTCGCCTCGGCGGCCGGTACGAGCTGGGCTCAGTGCTCGGCCGCGGCGGCATGGCCGAGGTGTACCTCGCCCATGACACGCGCCTGGGCAGGACCGTCGCGGTCAAGACGCTCCGTGTGGACCTGGCTCGTGACCCGTCGTTCCAGGCCCGGTTCCGCCGCGAGGCCCAGTCGGCCGCTTCGCTGAACCACCCCGCGATCGTCGCTGTCTACGACACCGGCGAGGACTATGTGGACGGCGTCTCCATCCCGTACATCGTGATGGAGTACGTGGACGGATCCACCCTCCGCGAGCTCCTGCACTCCGGGCGGAAGCTGCTGCCGGAACGCGCGATGGAGATGTGCGTCGGGATTCTCCAGGCGCTGGAGTACTCGCACCGCAGCGGCATCGTCCACCGCGACATCAAGCCGGCGAACGTCATGCTCACCCGCAACGGCCAGGTCAAGGTCATGGACTTCGGCATCGCGCGGGCCATGGGCGACTCCGGCATGACCATGACGCAGACCGCCGCCGTCATCGGCACCGCCCAGTACCTCTCCCCGGAGCAGGCCAAGGGCGAGCAGGTCGACTCCCGCTCGGACCTGTACTCCACGGGCTGCCTGGTCTACGAACTCCTCACCAACCGCCCGCCGTTCGTCGGCGACTCCCCGGTCGCGGTGGCCTATCAGCACGTACGGGAAGATCCGCAGCCACCGACGGTCTTCGACCCCGAGATCTCTCCCGACATGGAAGCGATCGTCCTGAAGGCGCTGGTCAAGGACCCGGACTACCGGTACCAGAGCGCCGATGAGATGCGCGCCGACATAGAAGCGTGCCTCGACGGTCAGCCGGTCGCGGCCACCGCCGCCATGGGCGCGGTCGGCTACGGCGGCTACCCCGACGACCAGCCCACCACGGCGCTGCGGGCGCAGGACGCACAGACCTCGATGATGCCCCCGGTCGGCGACGACAACGGGGGCTACTACGACGACGGGCGCGGCAGGCGCCGCGGTCCGAGCCGCAGCAGGGCCTCGACCGTCCTGCTCGTCCTCGCGGCGGTCTTCATCCTCGTCGGAGCGATCTTCATCGGGAAGACGCTCTTCGGCGGCGGTCCGGGTGACACCGTCGAAGTGCCCGCGCTCACCGGCCAGAGCTACAGCCAGGCCAAGGAGCTCGCCAGCAACGGCGGCTTCGAAGTCACCAAGGGCGAGAGCAAGTTCTGCGACCAGAAGAAGAACACGGTCTGCTCGTCGGACCCGGCCAGGGGCACGGAGATCAATCGGGGCGACACGGTCACCCTGGCGATGTCCAAGGGCCCGGCGCCGGTGGAGATCCCCGACGTCGAGGGCGAGCCCTACGCCGACGCCAAGCAGGAGCTGCGCAGCGCGGGATTCCAGGTCAAGCGGAAGTTCCAGCAGTCCGACGAGACGCCGGGCACCGTGCTGACGCAGGACCCGAACGGCGGCGGCAAGGCGCCGAAGAACTCCACCGTGGTTCTGACCGTCGCGCAGGAGCAGACCCGTCAGGTGCCCAACGTCGTCGGCCAGCAGTTCGACGCGGCGAAGACGCAGCTGGAGGCCGCCGGCTTCGAGGTGGCCAGCAAGGAGCAGGAGGCCCCCGACAAGGCCGCGGGCGAGGTTCTCGCGCAGGACCCGGCGGCCAACCAGGAGGCCAAGGCCGGCTCCCAGGTGACCCTGACCATAGCCAAGGCGCCCGACGACCAGCCCGCCACCGTGCCCGACGTCACGAACCAGCTGGTCAAGGACGCCCGGAAGACGCTTGAGCAGGCGGGCTTCCAGGTCCAGGTGCAGGGGGCGCCCGACGAGAACAACGCCACCGTGATCACCACCAACCCGCCGGCCAACACCCAGGGCAAGAAGGGTGACACCGTCACCATCCTCGCCCGCCAGGGAAAGCCGGGTGAGGACGGCGGAGGCGACGACGACGGCTTCTTCGGAGGCCCCGCCGGACTGCCGGACAGGAGGGGCCAGTCCTGACGCCGGGCGCCGGTTCGCCGGCGCACACGTGAACGCGTCCCCGCGGCGATGCCGCGGGGACGCGTTCGTGTCGGGCGGGCGTCACAGCGGAAGGGTGGCGCTCGGGATCACGAGCGGACCGGACCGGTGGCGAACCGGTCACGAGGGCCGCGGGGTTCATCCGGGCGCGTATCGCGAGGGCGTCCCGCCGGCTTGCCGGTTGTGCCGGTGTGCCGACAGGACGGCGCCGTCAGCGGAGTTCCTTCGGCGGAGTCCGCTTCGCGTCGACGTCCTCCGTACGCTCCAACTCGCCCCACACCACGTAGCGGTACTTGGAGGTGAAGACCGGGGTGCAGGTGGTGAGCGTGATGTACCGCCCCTCGGTCTTCTTGCCCGACTCCTTCGGCACCGGGTCCAGCACGTCGACGTTGTACTTGCTGGTGCGGGGAAGGATCGAATAGACCTTGTAGACGAACCAGGTGTTCTTCGTCTCGAAGACGACCGCGTCGCCCTTCTCGATCTTGTCGATCTTGTGGAACTTCGCGCCGTGCCCGTCACGGTGGGCCGCCAGCGAGAAGTTGCCCGACTGGTCCTGCGGCATCCCCGACTTTACGGGTTTCGTGTAGTAGCCCGCCGCTCCCTTGTTGAGCTCCTTCGCGTCGGTGCCCTTCATCACGAGCACCTCCTCGCGCGACATGGCCGGTACGTGCAGGAAGCCGATGCCGTCCTTGGTGTCGAGGGCGCCGGGGGTGCGGTCGTGGAGCCAGCTCTGACGGACCTTTTTGCCGGCGCTCTTCGAGTCGCGTTCGGCCAGCACATTCGTCCACCACAGCGAGTACGCGACGAAGAGCGCGAGCACGACGCCGGCCGTGATCAGGAGTTCACCCATGAACCCGACCGTCGCCGACAGGCGACGACGGCGCGTGGCCCGGCGTCCACGCTCGGATGCGGGAGCGGGCGGCGGGGACGACGACGAGCCGGGCCCCCCGCCCCTGACGTGTTTGGTCTGTGACACCGCTACCGCCCGTTTCTGCTGTCCCCTACTCGATCAGGGCGTCCGGTTTGCCCTTGCTCCGCGGACGCTCCTCGACCATTTTGCCCCAGACAATGAGCCTGTATTTCGATGTGAATTCGGGCGTGCACGTGGTCAACGTGACGTACCGGCCCGGCCGTTCGAAACCGGACCCCTCCGGAACAGGCTCGATCACCCGGGTGTTCGAAGGCGAAGTGGAGGGCAGCCGGCTGGCCATCTTGTACGTGTAGAACTTGGTGGCTGTCTCCACCACGATGTCGTCCCCCGCGACGAGGCGGTTGATGTAACGGAACGGCTCGCCATGGGTGTTGCGGTGGCCCGCCAGAGCGAAGTTGCCCTTCTTGTCCCAGGGCATCGCGGTGCTGAAGGGCTGCTTGTCGTAGTGCCCGACGAGCCCCTTGTCGAGCACCGCCGGCTTCGAGATCCCCTGCGCGATGGGGACCCTGACGTCCAGCTTGGGCAGGTAGAGGATCGCGAAGCCCTCACCCGGCGCGAAACTGCCGGCCTTGCGCTCGGGGTCGAGCCCCTTCTCGCCCTTCCACTTGTCCTGGAGGCTCTGCGCGGCGCCGCCCGCCTCCTGGCCGGCCAGTACGTTCGTCCACCAAAGCTGGTACGCGACGAACAACAGCATCAGGACACCGGCCGATATGAACACCTCGCCCAGGAACCGGCTGGCGATGATCGCGGGGCCCTCGCGGCGTGCACGCTCCGCGCGCCTGGCCTCCAGCCGGGTGCCGGCCGTCCGCGGCAGCGGCGGCGGCACGCTGCCGCTCCGGCCGCGGTGCTGGGCCGCACGGCGCCGGGCCGCGCGTCCCGCCAGCCCTTCCGAGCCGGGCCGGACCAGGCCGACGGTGCGCGTGTTCGTCATCTCGTCGTCGTCGCCGTCGCTGCGCGCCGGACGCTCCGCCGAGAGCCCGCTCGAGGACCCCCGGGCCGAGCGGGGCGGCGCACCGCCCGGCTCGTCGACGACGGGCAGCGGCGAGGTCTCGGACATCCGGGCATCGCGAAGCCGCGGGGGCACGGGGGCGGACGCGGCCGCACCCTGCCCGGGGCGCCCGGCACCCGGCGGCGACTGAGGCGACTGAGGCGACTGAGGACCGGGACCCGGCGCCGGCCCCGGGTGGTTCCCGGCGTCCGGGCGGCGAAGCCGCCTTGTGACGGGCGGCCCGGAGGCCGGTCCCGCTCCGGCCTGCCAGCCGTGTGCCCCGTCCTGGCCCTGTGCCTGTTGTGGCTGGTGGCGCTGCTGCCCTTGCTGTCCCTGCAGTGCCTGGTTCAGTCCCTGTCCCCGGCCCTGGTCCTGCCACTGCCCCGGCGTCGCCGACTGCCCACCGCCGTACGGGACTTGGCGCCCGCCGCCGTAGTCCTGCCGCAGGGAGGAGACGGGGGCCTGCGCGGAGTGTGCGCCGGTCTGCCCACCCGGGCGGCTCTGCTGCCCCTGCTGCCCCTGCGTCAGGTGTCCGGGCTCGCCCGTCCCCGCCGCCGGCTCCGGCTCACGATGGGGACGGAACCAGGCCGAGACGCCCTCCTGCTCCTGCCCCGCCTGCCCGGGCTGCTGCCCCTGCTGACCCTGCTGCCCCTGAAAGCGGCGCCCCTGGTCTTCGTACGCCCCCGGTACGTATCCCTGGGAGCCGTAGCCCTGTGCGCCGTATCCCTGTGCGCCGTACCCCTGCGAGGAGTGGTCCTGGGACGAGTAGCCCTGCGAGCCGTAGACCTGCGCCTGATACCCCTGCACGGACTGGCTCTGCCCGGTGTATCCCTGGCCCGGCCGGCTCCCGCCGCCCTGTGCGGGGCCGCCGCCCGCACGCCGGGAGCTCTGCCCCGGAAGCGGGTCGCTCAGCGGGTCGTCGAGCGCGTCGACGGCGCGCTGGAAGTCCTCGCCCTGCCCGTAGGCCCACTCGCCCGAGGGCGCACGGGAAGCCCGGTCACCCGGTGAAGTCCGCGAACTGTACGGGTCGTCGTCGTCACGCTCACCGTAGGGATCGCCGTATGCGTCTCCGTAAGGACTGCCGTACGGCCGCCCGTAGGCGTTCTCCCCCTCGGGGGGCATCCCCCTCACCTGCCCCCCGCGACCGCGCTCCCGGCAGCGGCCGGCCGCACACCGGACAGCCCGCCGGCACGCTCCACGGCACCCGCGTCGCCACACTCGGCGAGCCAGTTGGCGAGCATCAGGTGGCCCCACTCGGTCAGAACCGACTCGGGGTGGAACTGCACTCCCTCGACCGGCAGTTCACGATGGCGCAGCCCCATCACGAGGCCGCCCGCCGTACGCGCAGTCACCTCCAGCACTTCCGGGACACCGGCTCCGTCCACGCCCAGCGAGTGGTAGCGCGTGGCGGTGAAGGGGGAGGGCAGGCCGGCGAAGACGCCGGCACCCTCGTGCAGTACCCGCGAGGTCTTGCCGTGCAGCAACTCGGGGGCACGTCCCACGATTCCGCCGTATGCGACGGCCATCGACTGCATCCCCAGGCAGACTCCGAAGACCGGCACGCCGTTCGCGGCGCAGTGCCGCACCATCTCCACGCAGACACCGGCCTCTTCGGGTGTGCCGGGCCCCGGCGAGAGCAGCACGCCGTCGAACCCGTCGTCCGCGTGCCGCAGTTCGGTCTCGTCGTTCCGTACGACCTCGCACTCGGCGCCCAACTGGTACAGGTACTGGACGAGGTTGAAGACGAAGCTGTCGTAGTTGTCCACGACGAGGATGCGGGTCGCGCCCATCAGCTCCCACCGCCGTCGACGGTCACGTCGTTGAACGGAAGCAGCGGCTCCGCCCACGGGAAGATGTACTGGAAAAGCAGAAAGACGACCCCGAGGGCCAGCACGAGCGAGCAGAGCGCCCGCACCCATGTGTTGCCAGGCAGATGCCGCCAGATCCAGCCGTACATCCCTGCGTGCCGTCCTTCCTCACAGTCGGTCGTCGCCTTACGGACGCGCACACCAGAGTACGGGGCCGCCATGGCCGAGTGGGCCAGTCGGTCAAGAGCGTCCCCGGCGTGCGGCCGCTTCACCCGCTCGGCTTCGCGTAGCGGAGGTCGACGGTGCCGGAATAGCCGGGGAGCGTCACGGACTTGCGCTCGTCGACCTTCCAGCCCAGGTCGTACGCGTCGACGTACTGAAGGTAGTTCTGGATCGCGGGCGAGCTGTCCAGGGCCTTCTGCAGCCGCGCCCGGTCGCCGACGGCGGTCACCTTGTACGGCGGTGAGTAGACGCGGCCCTGAAGGATCAGGGTGTTGCCGACGCAGCGCACGGCGCTTGTCGAGATCAGCCGCTGGTCCATGATCTTGATGCCCTCGGCGCCGCCCTTCCAGAGCGCGTTGACGACCGCCTGAAGGTCCTGCTGGTGGATGACGAGGTCGTTGGCCTGCGGCTCGGGCACTCCCGGAATCTGTGCGGTGGCGTTGGGAGGGGCGTCGTCGAGGGTGACGGTCAGCCCCGCCCCCGAGACCTTCTTGGTTCCGGCGTCCTTCTCCAGGCCGGACAGTTTCCGGTTCTCCTCGCCGCTGCTTCGGCTGTCGCGCTGGGCGAGGCGGTCGACCTGGCTGCGCACGGCGGCGGAGGAGGCGTCGAGTTCGGCGTTCTTGCGGCTGCGCTCCTGGATCAGGTCGGACAGACGCAGCATGGAGGAGTCCGAACGCAGATCGGTACCATGTGCGGTGTTGAAACTGATCCAGAAGATGAGACCGGCGAGGGCGAAGACCCCCAGGGTGGCCAGCCGTGCAGGACGGATTCGGAATCTGGTCACTACCCTCGTCTCCCTCCACCGCGGGGAAGCACTACGCTAACGGACCACCACAGCGTCACATCCCCCTCGGGCCCCCTTCCGAGGGGCCCATCGCGGTAAGGGAAGCCGTCGACAGGAGAGACTCTCGTGCCGAAGTCACGGATCCGCAAGAAGGAAGATTTCACACCTCCCCCGGAGAAGAAGGCGACCGAGATCAGCCTCGGCACCTCCGGCGGCAGGTGGGTGGCGCCGCTGATGCTGGCGATGTTCCTCATCGGCCTCGCGTGGATCGTGGTGTTCTACGTGACGCAGAGCAAGCTGCCCGTCGAGTCGCTCGGCAGCTGGAACATCGTGGTCGGCTTCGGCTTCATCGCGGCGGGGTTCGTCGTATCCACGCAGTGGAAGTAGCGGTCCGCTCCTGGGACTTGCCCTGAGTGCCGGGCCCCCCGGGCGGTCCTCGGGCCGCGGGTCGCACGGCACGAAGGGCGTGCCCACGTGGGGCGCAGCCGCTCGCACGACGAGTTATCCACAGGCTGATCCACAGGGCTGGATAACTTTCACAAGATCTGTGGATAACTCTGAGTGAGTTGACGCCCGTACTATCGGTACTTTCGGCAGCTCAACTGCCTGCGACCCTTCTGTGCAGGGAAAACGTACCTGTGAACGAGTCCGGACAGCTGTTCCGTACGCCATGCACAAGATCCGGAACTCGCTGTGGACAACTAGTCGAAATGCCCGGTCAGAGCGGGTGCGCAGGAGGCGGAAACGCTCAGGGCAGCAGCTGGAGCGTCCGCACGATGCAGGCCGCCACGATCAGCGCCGCCATCACGGCACACGAGCCGAACTGCACCAGCAGCCGGTTCTTCCGGGGCGCGTGCACCATGGCGTACGCGATCAACGCACCGGCCACCAGCCCGCCGATGTGCGCCTGCCAGGAGATGCCCTGCCAGGTGAAGGTGAAGACCAGGTTGATGCCGAGCAGGATCAGGATCGGGCGCATGTCGTAGTTCATGCGGCGCATGAGCACGGCCGTGGCGCCGAAGAGTCCGAAGATCGCGCCGGAGGCGCCGAGCGACGCCTGCCCCGGAGCGGAGACGAGGAAGGTCAGGGCGCTGCCCCCGAGCCCGGCGAGCAGATAGAGCGCGGTGAAGCGCAGGCGTCCGAGGGCCGCTTCGAGGGGCGGGCCCAGGAACCACAGGCCCAGCATGTTCATCGCGATGTGCCAGATCTCCTGGTGCAGGAACATCGAGGTGAGCAGGCGGTACCACTGCCCCTGTGCGACACCCTCGACCGGTCCGTACGGCTCGGTGACCGCCTGGCCGAACAGCAGAAGCCCGTTCACCAGCCGGTCGCCGGCGACGAGCACCGCGACGAACACGGCCACGTTGACGCCGAGGAGGACCTTGGTGACCAGACGGCGGTCGGCCGCG
The DNA here is from genome assembly GCF_900090145.1 of Streptomyces sp. WMMB 322. Lineage (GTDB taxonomy): Bacteria > Actinomycetota > Actinomycetes > Streptomycetales > Streptomycetaceae > Streptomyces. Next base: position 323,518 of record NZ_FMHI01000002.1, on the reverse strand, counting down.
ATCACACCGCCCGCTATCGTGCGCGGCGTACTCGCGGACGGCGCGTGGCCAGTGCCGGAGCCCGACTTCACGCACTCGGGGCACTGGAATCCCACCGAGGCCGGGACCATGCAGTCGGGACATATCGGGCGCTCGCAGCGGACGCAGCTGATGCCGGTCTCCCGGTCGGGGTGCCGGTAGCAGTGCGTCACCTGCGGTTCCGCCCGGTGCTGCTCCTCCATGGCCCTTCTCTCCCCCTCGTCCCGGTCTCACGTCTGCGGAACTGTTCCGCCTCGTCTTCTCCTACGGTGAGACGGGGCGGAACAGTTCCCGGCTCGGGGCGGAGGCGCGTGCCCCACGGCCCGAACGGCGGACCCTCGCCGGCGAAGCACCCGCCTCAGCGGCGCTCGATGGTGACCGACTCCAGGACGACGTCCTGCACGGGCCGGTCGGTGCGCGGGTTGGTCTGGGTGCCCGCGATGGCGTCCACGACCTTCTGGGAGGCGGCGTCCGTGACCTCGCCGAAGATGGTGTGCTTGCCGGTGAGCCAGGCGGTGGCGCCGACGGTGACGAAGAACTGCGAACCGTTCGTGCCCGGGCCGGCGTTCGCCATGGCGAGCAGGTAGGGCTTGTTGAACGCGAGGTCGGGGTGGATCTCGTCCCCGAACTCGTAACCGGGACCGCCGGTTCCGTTGCCCAGCGGGTCACCGCCCTGGATCATGAATCCGCTGATCACACGGTGGAAGACGGTGCCGTCGTAGAGCCTGTCGGTCGTCTTCTTGCCGGTCTCCGGATGGGTCCATTCACGCGAGCCCTCTGCGAGCTCGACGAAGTTCTTGACCGTCTTCGGCGCGTGGTTCGGGAAGAGCTGTACCTCGATGTCGCCGTGATTGGTCTTCAGGGTGGCGTAGAGCTGCTCGGCCACGATCTACCTTCCATCTGTCTGCGTTGACCCGTCCGATCCTGCCACGTACCCGGTCGGCCGTGAGCACGTGCGGGTGACCCGGATGCCCCCATGCAACGCGCTTGAGTGGACGCAGCCAGGCATGATCTTCGAAACGGGTGGAAAACGACACTGTGTCCCGGGGGAGGACTCGCCAGCCCGTGACACGCCACCGAGGAGGAGGTACCTGTGACCCGCATGGACACCGTGCGCGCCGCGACCGAGAACACCAAGGACAGCGTGCGGCACGCCGCGGAGGTCATGGCACCCTACGCAGAGAGTGCCAGGGACGCCGCAGTGCAGTACGCGCACGAGGCGGGTGAGCGGCTCGGACCGAAGGTCTCGTACGCCGCGCGGCAGGCCCGGACCTCGGCCCGCGACGGCTACGACCAACTCGTCGTGCCCCGTGTCGCCAAGGCCCGTAAGAACCTGCCGCCCGAACTCGACAAGGCCGCGACCAAGGCCGCCAAGCGCACCCGCCGGGCCGCCCGCAAGGCCAGCGACTACGCCGCACCGCGCATCGAGAACGCCGTCGCGGACGCCCGCAGCGCCTCGGGGCCGGTGCGGGAAGAGGCCGCGTCCCGCAGCGCCGCCGCCTTCGCCGCCCTCAAGGGGCAGGTGTCGGCCAAGGAGATCGAGAAGCTCGTGCGCAGGCGTGAGAAGCGTGCGCGCCGGGGCCGCCTGGCCAGGCGGCTCGGGCTGCTGGGCCTGATCGCGGGCGGCGCCTACGCCGCCTGGCGCTGGTGGGACAAGCAGGCCAACCCCGACTGGCTCGTCGAGCCGCCGGAGGCCACGGAGGTCGGAGACCGGGCTCCGCTGTCGTCGGTCGGCGGGGCGGCCGAGCGCCGCGCCGGTGACGGGCAGCTCGACCCCGAGGTCGAGGCGAAGGCGAAGGAGGCCAAGGACGCGGAGGCGAAGGCCAGGAAGCGCGGTCACTAGACACGGCGGTCACCAGACACGAAGGGCCGGGGAGGGCCGGTCGCGACACGCGTGCGGGCCGGCGGGCAGAGCGGATGCCCGCCGGCCCGCACGCGTCCGGTCGGGACGCCTCGGGGTACCGGTACGAGTGATGTGTACGGGGCACGGCGAGGGGCACACAGCAACAGCCAATGGGGCGGCAGCACTTGACGGGCCGGGCAGGCAGGGGCGGCCGGGGGCGGGCGGCCGGCGGTGCGTAAGCTCGCAGAACGTCGGCGGTCCTCCCCGTTCACCGATGGTCCGTCACCGCTCGGTACCCCCCACCACCGCCCAGGCCCGGCCAGCGAGGAACAACAAATGCCGTCAGCACAGCGCGCCGCACGCTGGATCACTCCGGTTCTCATGCTCGTCGTCTGGCTCGTGCTCGGCGGTCTGCTCGGCCCGTACGCCGGCAAGCTCGGTGAAGTGGCCGACAACGACCAGGCCTCGTTCCTGCCGCAGAGCGCCGAATCCACCCGTGTCATCGACGCGCAGAAGAGCTTCGATCAGGACAAGACGGTGCCGGCGGTCGTCGTCTGGACGACGCAGGAAGGGAAGATCGAGCCGCAGCAGCGAGAGGCCGCAACCCGCTCCCTCGCCGCCCTGAAGGGCAGCCACGGAATCGTCGGCACGCCCTCGCCCGCCGTCCCCAGCAAGGACGGGGAAGCGCTGCAGGGCGCCGTGCAGATCCGGGCCGACCTCGATACGGCCCTGCCCGGTGTGCTCGACGACGTACGCGACGAGGCGGAGCGCGTCCAGGGGACGAAGGCGCAGCTCACGGGGCCGGCGGCGACTCAGGCCGACCTTTCCGACGCGTTCGCCGGGATCGACGGCATCCTGCTCGTCGTCGCGCTCGTCGTCGTGCTGCTGATCCTGCTGCTGGTCTACCGGAGCGTCCTGCTGCCGCTCATCATCATCCTCGGGGCCGTCTTCGCGCTCTCCCTCGCGTCCGCCGTGGTCTACGAGCTGGCCCGGGAGGACCTCGTCAGCGTCGACGGGCAGGTGCAGGGCATCCTGTCCATCCTCGTCATCGGCGCCGCCACCGACTACGCGCTGCTGCTCTCCGCACGCTTCCGCGAGGAACTCGCCCGGCACGACGACCGCATCGCCGCCATGCGCTCCGCGCTGCGCCGCTCCTTCGGGGCGATCACGGCCAGCGCCGCCACCGTCGCGCTCGGGCTGCTCGCCCTGCTCCTGAGCGACCTGACGAACAACCAGGCGCTCGGCCCCGTCGGCGCCATCGGCATCGTCTGCGCCGTAATCAGCGCACTGACGTTCCTCCCTGCGACGCTCGTACTCGTGGGCCGGGCCGCGTACTGGCCCGCGAAGCCCCGGCACGCCACCGGACCCGACGCCGGCGAGGAAGGCGGCGCAGGCCGGGACGGCGAGAACGCCGGAGCGGGCGGTGACGCCGACGTGGCCGCCGGGCACAGCGTGTGGGCCCGTATCGCCGCCCGTGTCGACCGCATGCCGCGCCGGATCTGGGCGAGCACGCTGGTGGCGCTCGTCGCCTGCGCCGCGTTCTCCCCGCAGTTGAACGCGCAGGGCGTCCCCGTCGACGAGACCTTCGTGAAGGACGTTCCCTCCGTCACGGGGCAGCGCACCCTCAGCGAGCACTTCCCCGGCGGTTCGGGCAACCCGGCCGTCGTCGTCGCCGACGCCGGCAAGGCACGCGAGGTGACCCGCGCCGCGGCCGGCACGGACGGGGTGGCGACAGCCTCGCCGCTCACGGAGTCGGGCCGCCCGGGGCAGGGCCGGCCGGTCGTCGCCGACGGCCGGGTGCTCATCAACGCCACGCTCGAGGCGGGCGCCAACAGCGACGAGGCCAAGCAGACGGTGGAGCGCCTGCGTACGTCCGTGCACGCCGTTCCGGGAGCGGACGCCCTGGTGGGCGGCTACACGGCTCAGCAGCTGGACATCCAGACGACCGCCGAGGAAGACCGCGCGATCATCGTCCCCGTCGTGCTGCTGATCATCTTCGCGATCCTCATCGTGCTGCTGCGGGCGCTGGTCATCCCGGTGGTGCTCGTGGCCACCGTCGCTCTCAACTTCCTCGCCACGCTGGGAGTCGCGGCGCTGGTCTTCCAGCATCTCCTCGGCTTCACCGGCACCGACGCCTCCGTGCCGCTCTACGGCTTCGTCTTCCTCGTCGCACTGGGCGTGGACTACAACATCTTCCTTCTCACCCGCGTACGCGAGGAGGCCCAGCTGCACGGCACACGGGCCGGTATCCGCCGGGGCCTGACCGCCACCGGAGGCGTCATCACCTCGGCCGGCGTGGTGCTCGCCGCGACGTTCGCGGCACTGGTGGTCATCCCGCTCTCCTTCCTGGTCCAGATCGCCTTCATCGTCGCGTTCGGGGTGCTCCTGGACACGCTGGTCGTCCGCTCGCTGCTGGTGCCCGCCCTCGCGCGGGACATCGGTCCGGCGGTGTGGTGGCCGGGCGCGCTGCGCCGTCGCGGCTGAGGGGGCCGCGGGAGCGCATGGTGGGCTGAGCCGGCGCGGGACACATCAGGTCGTCCCGGGATGTTCGGGGCACCCGGACCGCACCGGCCGCACCGGCCGCACCGCAGCGCAGGAAGGACCACCGAGCATGAGCACTTCCGTAGCCCTGTTCACCGCGGATCTGCGGGTCCACGACAACCCGGTGCTGCGCGCCGCGCTCGACGGCGCGGACGAAGTCGTGCCGCTGTTCGTCCTCGACGACGGCGTACGGGCAGCCGGCTTCGACGTACCGAACCGGAGCGCGTTCCTCGCGGACAGCCTCGCCGACCTCGACGCAGCCCTGCGGGAACGCGGGGGCCGGCTGGTGCTGCGGCGCGGCGACGTCGCCGAGGAGACCTGCGCGGTCGCGTCGGAGTGCGGGGCACGGCAGGTCCATGTGGCGGGCGACGTCAGCGCCTACGCACAGCGCCGCGAGGAGCGGCTCAGGCGCCTCCTGGCGGCGGACGGCCGGGAGTTGCGCGTGCACGACGCCGTCGTCACCGCCCTTCCGCCCGGTGAGGTGACACCCCAGGACCGGGACCACTTCGCGGTCTTCACGCCCTACTTCCGGCGATGGGCGGCGGACAGGCTGCGGCCGGTGCTGCGCGCGCCCCGCACGGTGCGAGTCCCCGAAGGGCCCGGCTCCGCCGCCCTGCCCTCACGTTCGAGGGTGAAGGGGGTCTCGCCGGGCCTGGCCGCCGGCGGTGAGCGCGAGGGCCGCGCACGTTTCGAGTCGTGGCGGAAGTCGGGGATGAAGGCCTACGCCGAGAACCACGACGACCTGGCGGCGGACGCCACCTCACGGCTGTCGCCGCATCTTCACTTCGGGACGCTCTCGGCGGTGGAAGTCGTCCACAGGGCCGGGAAGCAGAGCGGCGCGGGCCCCGACGCCTTCGTACGTCAGCTGGCCTGGCGGGACTTCCACCATCAGGTCCTCGCGGCCCGTCCCCACGCCTCCCGCGAGGACTACCGGCCCCGCGGGGACAGGTGGCGGCACGACGAGGAGGAGATCGAGGCCTGGCGGGAGGGACGCACCGGCTACCCGCTCGTGGACGCGGCGATGCGGCAGCTCCTCCACGAGGGCTGGATGCACAACAGGGCGCGGATGCTGACGGCGAGCTTCCTCACCAAGACGCTCTACACGGACTGGCGGATCGGCGCGCGTCACTTCCTCGACCTGCTCGTGGACGGCGACGTGGCGAACAACCAGCTCAACTGGCAGTGGGTGGCCGGAACGGGCAACGACACCCGGCCGAACCGCGTGCTGAACCCGCTCACGCAGGCCAGGCGCTTCGACCCGCACGGGGACTACGTCCGCCGCTGGGTTCCCGAACTCGCCGGTGTCGAAGGGCCCGCCGTGCACCAGCCGTGGAAACTGCCCGCACGGGCGCGGGCGGAGCTGGACTATCCCGAGCCGCTGGTGGACCTGTCGGACGGTGCGGAACGCTTCCTGCGGGCACGGAATCGCTGACCGTGCTCAGACCGACGGTGCACGGACCGACGGTGCAGAGGCTGACGGTGCACGGACCGACGGTGCTCAGACGTACGGGGTCGCTGCTCGCGGTGGCGCAGCGGGGAGGCGGGGCCGCACCTCGTGGCGGCTTCGCCGGGCCGGGTTTCGCGCGGGCGGCTTCGCGGGGCCGGGTTTGGCGCCGGTGCTTCGCTCCGGTGACTTCGCGCGGGTGAAGGTGAGGGCTCCCCACCGGTCGTTGCGTGTGACGTACCGCACGGTGGCCCGCGACCGTACGTCCGTCCCTCCGGGCGGGCAACGCACCGGTGACACACGCCCGGTGAACGCCGCCGGTGTCCCGGCACAGTTCGCGCTTGCGGCGGTCCGTGAGGCCACGAGCCGGGGCAGGACCGGGCCGCGCACTCCACGGACAGAGCCCCTGGCGGGGGTGTGCCCCACGGCGAGGGTGTGCCTCCACGGCGGGGGTGCGGGTGGCGAAGCCCCCGCCCCGCGCGGCGCCAGACCGCGCAAAAACAACGAAGGCGACCCGGCCCGCGCACTCCGCGGGCACATTCGCCCTCGCACTCGTAGGCCTGACGCCACACAACCCGAACACCCGCAAACCCAAGGGGGGTGCGGGTGGCGAAGCCCCCGCCCCGCGCGGCGCCAGACCGCGCAAAAACAACGAAGGCGACCCGGCCCGCGCTCTCCGCGGGCACACGTCGCCTGTCGCCTTCGTGGAGCCTAGGGGAGTCGAACCCCTGACATCTGCCATGCAAAGACAGCGCTCTACCAACTGAGCTAAGGCCCCGCGCGCACAAGGGTACCGGCTCCCCGGAGCGAATTCCGACCGGGTATCGCCGGGCGTCCTCCCCCCTCCGTAGGATGCTCCGCAAGTTCGCGTCAGCGAAGCGCCAGGGGAGTCCAGGGGAGACGTGATGGACGCAGCACAGCAGGAATCCACTGCCAGAGCGCGTGAGCTGCAAAGTCAGTGGTACGGCGAGCCGCTGGGTACTCTCTTCCGCCGGCTCATCGACGATCTCGGCCTGAACCAGGCCCGGCTGGCCACCGTGCTGGGACTGTCGGCGCCCATGCTGTCGCAGCTGATGAGCGGCCAGCGCGCGAAGATCGGCAATCCTGCCGTCGTGCAGCGCGTCCAGGCCCTTCAGGAGCTCGCCGCCGAGGTCGCGCGGGGGGACGTGAGCGCGGCCGATGCGACGCAGCGGATGGAGGAGATCCGGCGCAGCGCGGGCGGCAGCGTCCTCAACAGCCAGGCGCAGGCGGGCTCTTCGGGCGCGGCTTCGCAGACTCCGGTGAAGCGGGTTGTGCGTGAGATCCAGGCTCTGCTGCGTTCCGTCTCCGACGCGGCGGACATCCTCGACGCTTCCTCCGCCCTCGCCTCCACGCATCCGGAGCTGGCAGAGTTCCTCCGGGTGTACGGGGCGGGGCGCACCTCGGACGCCGTCAAGCACTACGAGTCGCATCAGAGCTGACCCGCGCGGCAGAGGGGCGGCGCGCGTGAAGCACGGGCAGAGGCACAGGGGGACACGGCGTCATGGGTGAGGTCTTCGCCGGGCGGTACGAGCTGGCCGACCCGATCGGGCGCGGCGGGGCAGGCGCGGTGTGGCGCGCCTGGGACCGGCGCCGCAGGCGGTACGTCGCCGCCAAGGTGCTCCAGCAGAGCGACGCCCATTCCCTGCTGCGGTTCGTACGCGAACAGGCCCTGCGGATCGACCATCCGCACGTGCTGGCACCGGCCAGCTGGGCTGCCGACGACGACAAGGTCCTGTTCACGATGGATCTCGTCGCGGGAGGGTCGCTGTCCCATCTCATCGGCGACTACGGCCCGTTGCCGCCGGGGTTCGTGTGCACGCTGCTGGACCAGCTCCTCGCGGGGCTGGCGGCGGTGCACGCCGAGGACGTGGTGCACCGCGACATCAAGCCCGCCAACATTCTGCTGGAGCCCACCGGCAGGGGCCGCCCCCATCTGCGCCTGTCGGACTTCGGCATCTCCATGCGCAAGGGTGAGCCGAGGCTCACGGAGACCGATTTCGTGGTGGGCACGCCGGGTTACTTCGCGCCGGAGCAACTGATGGGCGCGGAACCGGACTTCACTGCCGACCTGTATGCGGTGGGGCTCGTCGGGCTGTACCTGCTGACGGGGCGGAAGCCCGACTCGATGGAGATGGTGGCGCGTTACGAGCAGGGCGTGCCGCCCGCGCCGGAGCGGGTGCCGGAGCCGCTGTGGCAGGTGCTGGGGCAGCTCCTCCAGCCCGACCCGCGGCATCGTTTCCGTACTGCGACGGGCGTGCGCAAGGCCCTCGCGAGCGCGGCGGAGCTGCTCGCTCCCGACGCGACGGCCGAGCAGGAGGTCGTGGAGGTCTTCGACCAACTCGGGCCGCTGCCGGAGGGCTTCGGGCCGGACGGACCGTCGCCGGGCGGCGGTGCGGCGCATGCCGTCGGCGGCGCCGCGGCCAACCCGGCGGGCCCCGGCGGCACTTCGGACTCTCCCGCGGCTCCGGCGCAGGCGGCGGCCGCGGTTTCTCCGTCGGCCACCGGCAGTTTCCATCTCGCGCCGCCGCAGGGCGCGTCCGGGGCTCCGGACCAGGCCGTCATGCCGCCGGCTCCGGCCCATGCGCCCACGCAGCCGCCCTCACCGGCAGCGTCCGCACATCCTCTGGCGGCCCCTTACGGCAACGCTTCCGTGCCCTTCGGTGCGGTGCCGCAGCAGACGGCGAGTGCGGCCCCGCTCGGGCGGGCTGCCGCTGCGGTGCCGGCCGGTGCGGCCGCGCGCAGGCCGGGACCGCCCCCGAAAGTGGCGATCCCGGTCCTTGCCGTCGCGCTGATCTGTCTGGCGGTCGGCGTCTGGGCGCTGCTCGCCGCCTGACATCCCTCGGGGCATCCCTGGCGCTGGACCTGACCCTGGCGCCGGCCAGGAGCGCGCTCCTGGCCAGGGACGAGGCCATGGGCGAGCCCCTGTGCAGGGCCCTCGTCCTGCACAGGACCCTGGCTCTCGTCCTACCCAGGACCCTGGCCCTGGCCGGGCGCGTGTCCCTGGTCCTGCTGCCGCGGCCGGAGCGGCACCGTCCCCGAGTGCCCGCCCTGACCGGGGAACCCGCCGGGCGCCCCGGGTGCCGGCGGCACGGCGCCGGCACCCGCGGCCGGGCGCCGCCGCGCCGCCAGCGTCCACACCGCCAGCAGGAGGATCAGCACGGCACCGGTGCCGATGCCCGCGTACGCCACGAGCCGGAAAGTGCCGCTGCGCTGCGCATCCGCCGCGCTCTGGCCCTTCTCCGCCTGTTCCTTGTCGTCCTCGCCGACACCGAAGCCGGCGGCCCGGGCGTCCCCCGCGTAACGGGGGCCGTCCTGGGCCTTGCCGGTGACGTCGACGCGCAACGTGAGCGGCGCGGTCGACTTGAAGTACCGGGACAGCTGCGGGGAGACCGTCACCGCCAGATAGTGCCAGCCGGCCACGCACGGCGTGTTCCCTGAGTAGGCGAAGCGGCGCCCGTAGTCCACAGGCTGTGTGTAGACCGCGGCCTGCGCCGACTTGTCCGGGGTGTACGGGACGAACCGGTCCTCGTCGAACTGCCCCCGCGCCGGGTTGTAGGCCGTGACCCCGAGCCCGTCGTAGATCGTCGGCGGGTACTCTCCGGGCGAACCCGAACTGCCCAGCTCCACGGCCGCGTTCAGGCGCTGCCCCCAGTCGACGGGCACCCGGTAGAAGCGGGTCTCACCGGGCCGTACGCGGTCCTTCCACAGCCCCTTCGAGACGGCGCCGGCGTCGTTGAAGCCGCTGCCGCCGTGGGCACGCTTCTTCTCGTCGCCGGTGACGGGCTGCGGCGTCTCCTCCGAGCGCCCCGTGCCGGTGTCCGGGGCGCTCGGCAGGGCGTCGGGCCCGCCCTTCAGGCCGGGTTCCGCCATGAAGCGGATCTCCAGCGGCCAGCGCGCCGGATCGGAGGTCGCCGGGCCCTCCCGCTCCACGGAGAAGAGATAGGGACCGGCCTTCTGGCACTGGTCGTTGGCGCCGATGATGCGCGTCGCGTAGTCCGCGATCGGGTACGCCGCGCCCTCGGCGCTGAACCGCGGCTGGGTGGCGCCGTTGCAGGCACTTCCGTCGACGTTCTCCAGCCCGATCTTCAGTCCCTCGCCGACGTCCTTCACGCGTGCACCGGGTCGGGGCGCGGCGACCGCGGAGATGAAGGCACTGGATTTCGCGTCCAGTTCGACGCGGTAGTACCTCTTCTCGCCCCGGCCTATGGAGTCGGTGTACGTCGCCGGTTCGATCTCGGGCGCGTCGCCGCTGCCGGCCGTGCCCTTGATCTTCTTGGCGTCGTCGGCCTGCCGGTACGCCGGGATGTCCCCGCTGCCGTCCGAGGGGGCGGCCGCCGCCCGGCCGGGCAGCACCGCCGGCAGGCAGAGTGTCGCGGTCAAGGCCGCCGCCAGGGCGGCCGCCCTCCGCCTCGTGCCGGTACCGCTCATGCGTCCTGTACGCCGCGTCACCACGCGTCCCCCCTCATCGTGCCCGTCCTCTCCTGTCCGCCGCCGTTTGCGGTCGCGCGCCGCGAGGTGACGAACCACCCGGCGAGACCGGCCAGAAGCAGCAGCCCCACGCCGCCGGAGACCGCCGCCACGACCGGCGCTCCGCCTGATTCCGTACCGTCCTTCGCGGCACCGTCCTCCCCGCGGGCCTTGCCGCCGGACGCCGGGTCCGCCGGAGAGGCCTTCAGCGCCGGGGCGTTGTGCTGCGGTCCCGCCTTGGCCTCGCCCTTGACGTCGACGCGGAGCGTCACCCCGATGTCGGGATTCTCCGCGATGCGCGCCGCGCCGGCGCCGAGCGTGACCGCGATGTAGTAGTCGCCGTCGGTGTGGACGGGGACCACGTGTGCACCGCTCTCGAAGCGGTTGGTCCATGAGACCGGCACCGTGCCGCCCGAGACCTTGCCCGGATCACCGTCGTAGGACGACCGGGTGGTCAGCCGGCCCGCACCGCTGACGGGCTGCCGGTGGGGCGTGTAGGTGTCGGTGCGGCCGTAGGAGAACTCCGTGTTGTGCTCCTTCACCGTCGGCTCGTTGCTGAACTCCACGTCGTAGCGGAGCTGTTGTCCCCAGCCGACCGGCACGCGGTACCACAGCGTCTGCGACGGCAGCACCTTGTCCCGCCAGACGCCCTTGCCGATCCTGGCCGCGTCGTTGAAACCCGTGCCGCCGCTGACCCTTTTCGCGCTTCCCCGGGGGAGCTTCGCGTCCTGTCCGCCCGCGCCGTGGTCGGGCTCCGACTGCGCGGGCGTGGTGCCCTTCTTCAGCGGCTTGTCCACCGAGTACGTCAGCTCCAGCGGCCAGCGCGCGCCGCCGGTGCCGTCTCCGTCGTCTTCGCCGTCGCTGTCGCCGCTGACCCGCTCCACCGACAGCAGATGGCGTCCCGGCCCACGGTCGCACCGCCCGGTCGACCCGGCGCTGCCGGGGATGCGGCTGACCCCGGCGACCAGCGGCACCCCGCCCTCGTCCTGGCCGAAGCGCTCGGTACTCGACGCGCAGCTGCTCCGGGACGGCCCCGGTGCGGTCAACTCGACGTGCAGGCCGTCCAGTTCGTCGACCCTGGAACCGGGCTCGGGCACGGCGGTTGCGGCGAAGCCGGCAGTGCTGACGCCGTCCATCCGCACCGCGTACCAGCGCTTCTCACCGGGACCGATGGTGTCCAGGTACTGACCGGAGGCGCTGCCGAGTCCGGCGGCCTCACCCGGTGCCGATCCGCCCTCGGCCTTCTTGCCCTTGAGGCGGTACCCGTCCACCGAGAGCCGCCCCGCACGCTGCAACTGACGGGCGAGAGCGTCGGCGTCCGGTGCGTCGTAGTAGGCCCCGTTGCCCGCGCGTGCCACGCACTCCAGCTGCTCGCGGGCCTTGCCGCGCACCTTGAAACCGATCGCGTCGATCCGCAGGCCGATGCCCTGCTTGCCCAACTCCTGTGCCACCTCGCACGGTTCGGGGTCGCCGCAGTTGTCCTCTCCGTCCGAGATCAGCACGATGGTGCGCCGCCCCGTCGCACTGCCGGAAGGTCCGGGGAGGTCCTCGGCGGCTTTGCGGAGCGAATGACCGATGGGGGTGTCCCCCTTGGGCCGCACCTTCGCCACCGCGTCCTTGATCCCGGCCCGGTCCAGCGGACGCACGGGCTGGGCGAGCCGGGAGTCCGTGCAGCCCTTCTGCTTCTGCGAACCGTAGAGCCGCAGGCCCGTCGGATAGCCGTCCGGCAGGCTGTCGACGACGGTGCCGACGGCCTTGCGCGCGGAGGCGATGCGGGTGCTTCCCGAGGCGTCCCGCTTCGCCATCGACCCCGACGAATCCAGCAGCATCACCATGGAACCGTTGCCGTCTGCAACGGTTGCAACTGCATCCGGTGACGCAGTTGCCGGCGGAGCGGCGACGGCGAGGGCGAGCACCACGCCGATCGCCGGGCCGCCCATCGCCAGGGCCTTCGCGCGCCGCGTCCGGCCGGCGCCCCACCGTGCTCCCATGTGTCCCCCGACCCCCTCGCACGCGGACGCGCGCTCCATGTCTTTGCGCGAGACACTATTGCTTTGCTTAAGCACACTGCAAGGGGTGGTCCGTCACAGAACTGCAACGCCGCCCGGCTCCGCCCCCTTCGGCGGCCCCGTCCCGCTCCCGCCGTGACGCGCACACACGAAGGGCCCCGACCGCCTGAGCGATCGGGGCCCCTCTGCACGAAGTCTTGGGTTCACACATCCGAACCTGCGGGCACGGAGTCGGTCGCCTCCGTCCACAGATCCTGCTCGGCGCGGTCCGCCTGGATCTGGCGGTACACGAGGAGCCCGCCGATGGCGGCCAGTGCGACCAGGAGAAGCTTCTTCACCGCGCTACCTCGTCCTTCTGAGAGACGTTGGGACCATCTGGCGGCCGATGATACCCAACCGGCTCCCGCCACCGCGGAGTCCGCCCCGGCGGAGGGGCGATCTCCCTCCGGCGCTCGGGACGTCCGCCCACGGACCGGCGCCACGCGTGAACTCAGCGCGACGAAGGCGTCATTCCCACACGTCGGCCTTCCCGCCCCGCCATTCGATCAGCGCGGGGTCGTCGAGCCGCACCTGGTCGGGGTCGAGCCCCGCCTCGCGCAGGATCCCGACCAGGTCCGCGATGCCGCGGGCGAATCCGAGATCCTCCCCGTCGACTCGGTCAGCGGTTACACGGCGCCCGCCCATCGGTGCGGGCGGATGCACGACGATCGACGCAGTCATAGCCAAAAGAGTGCGACGGTTCCGCAGCCGCCGCATCTCGAACCGGTCACTCATGGTGTGCACTCCAACACAAAAAGCCATAAGGGCCGATGGCGGTGCCCGGCGCCCTACGTTGAGAGCCGACCCCCGAGAGGACCGCCACCGTGACCGACGTCCCCGCCCCGTCCGGCTCTCCCGGCTTCCCCGGCCGGCCGCTGCTGATCGGCACACGCAGCTCGCCCATGGCGCTCATTCAGGCCGGCCACGTCGCGGACCGCCTCCGGCGAGCCGTTCCGGGCCTGATCACACGTACCGTGCCGACCACCACGTCCGGTGACACCTGGCCCGGCTCGCTCACGCAGGCCGGCGGCAAAGGCATGTTCGTCAGGGCCATCGACCGGCAACTGCAGCGGGGCGAGATCGATGTGGCCGTCCACTGCCTCAAGGACGTCCCGGGGGACCAGCCCCTGCCGGAGGGACTCGTCATCGCCGCGACGCCTCCCCGCGCCGATGTGCACGACGTGCTGCTCGTGCCCGCCGGCTCACCGGTGACCTCCCTCGCGGACCTCCCCGACGGTGCCGCCGTCGCCACGAGCGCCGTACGCCGCAGGGCCCAACTCCTCACGCTGCGGCCCGATCTGCGCATGGTGGACGTCCGGGGCACGGTCGCCACACGGCTGGAGAAGCTGGACGGGCTGCGCGGCGGCCTCGAAGCGGACGCGATGGTGCTGGCGGAAGCGGGACTCGAACGGCTCGGGCTCACCGGCCGCATCCGCTGCCGCCTCCCGCTCGACGAAGTCCTGCCGGCGGCCGGCGCGGGCGTGCTGGCGCTGCACTGCCGCCGGGAGGACGAGGACGTCGCCGCACTGCTCAGCCGCATCGACGACCCGCGTACGCACGCGGAAGCGACAGCCGAACGCTCGGTGCTCAGCGGCCTGCGCGGCCACTGCAACTCACCCGTCGCCGCGCACTGCGTAACCGCGGAGAACGGCCGACTCAGCCTGCGCGCAAGAGTCTTCACCCTCGACGGCACACGCACCGTCCGCGCCCACCAGGACGCCCCCTCCGCCGCGCATGCGGCCGGTCTGGGTGCACGCGTCTGCGCCGAACTGCTCCGCCAGGGCGCCCGCTCCGTCATCGACAGTGCGTCGCCCGGCGGGGCGGCCACCGCAGACGGGGGCGACGACAAAGACAAGGGGGACGGGCCCCGCGGCCACTGAGACTCCCCCGCGCGCGCCCCGGGCGGGTCTCACGGATCGATGCTGCCGCTTTCGCAGACGTCCCGGGCGATCTCGTAGAGCTTGATGTTGCGCTCCTGGGACAGTTTGCGGAGTACGCCGAAGGCTTCGTCCTGGCTGAGACCGTGGCGTTCGATGATCATTCCCATGGCTTCGCCGATCGTGTGCCGGGTGCTCAGGGCCCGGTGGAGCTGTTCGGCGTTGCGTGCGCTCGAGAAGGCGACCGCAGCGTGGGAAGCAAGGAGCAGGCCTGCGTTCTCACTCACGGTCGTGAAGGCGCCGTTGCTGCGTGAGTAGAGGTTGAGGGCGCCGAGCTCCTCGTGTTCGGTGTAGAGCAGGAACCCCATCATGCTGCCGATGCCGAGTCGGCGGGCTTCGGGCGCATAGTGCGGCCACCGGTCCTGATACGCGGTCAAGTCCGCGATCCGGTAGACGCGCTCGGTGTTCCCGGGCTCGGCCGCGTCGAAGCAGGGCCCCTCTTCCATACGTTCCTGCAGTTCGTGACTGAGCACCACGAGACTGCCCGTGGGAGCCAGCGTGTGAACCCGTGCGCCCTTGCGGATCAGGATCCCTGCGGCGTCACACCCTTCGATGATCTCCGTCGCCGAAGCCGTGATCCGCTCGAGTGTCGTGTCGACGGAACCCTGCTCCAGGAGGTCCCGCGCCATCGCCCCCATATGGGCGGCGAACCGCTCCCAGTCCATCCCTGCACCCTTCCCCTCAGCACGCCGGCGGAGCCGAGACTCTCGAACTCCTTCCATCAGACAAGATAATCGGGCCTTATACCTGGCTCCACTGCCGCGACTCCGCCCCACAGCGGGACCGCACAAGGAGCGGGACAGGTCGTCCGGGGTGCGCGAAGCACCTCGCGCGGCGACGACGCCGCAGGCGCCCCGGCCGAGAAGCAACATCCGAACCCTCAACGGGCGGGGGCGAATCCGGCACCCATGCCCTCCGCGGAAAGACGCCGTGCGGGCATCGGCGCCGGCCACGGTCCGACTCGTGCCGGTGGAGTCTCCGACCGGGCAGCGCGGCCGTCGCCCCCGGCCAAAGCCTTTGCGCGGGGCGGTGTCCGGATGATGGCGTAGCAGGGTGACGAACCACGATGGTGCCGCGGCGGTCCGGCCGTCGACCCTGGCCTGGGTGAGCCGGCACCTGGACGCCGGCGAACGGATCGTCGAAGCCGAGGCACTGCACGGCGGCATCACCGCCGAGATGCGGCGGCTGACCATCGGCACGCGGGACGGCTTCACCCGCGACCTGGTGCTGCGGAGCTTCGTCGACCCGTTGGTCGTGGAGCGCGCTGAGGACTCGCTGAACAGGGAGGCCGGCGCGCTGACCCTGCTCACCGGGACCGCCGTGCCGGCTCCCGGACTGGTCGCGGTCGATCCGACCGCCGCGCACTGCGAATATCCGTCTCTGCTGATGACACATCTGGCGGGCCGGACGGTCCTCGACGACGAGGGACTGCAGGCGCGTGTCCCTGTGCTGGCCCGTCAACTCGTGGCGATCCACGCATTGCGGCCCTCGCCCGAACCCTCGGCTCCGCTCGCGCAGGGCAGGCCCCACTGGCAGCCCCAGGAGTATGCGGCGTTGACGACCGCCGACACAGTCGTGATTCCGAAGGACGCCGACGCGGCGGCATGGGCGGCTGCGATCGACGTGATCCGCAAGCCCCCGCCGCCCTACGAAGGGCGGCTTCTGCACCGGGACTTCCACCCCGGCAACGTGCTGTTCGACAGGGCGCCCCAAAGCCCCGCAGGTCCCCGGATCACCGGCGTCGTCGACTGGGCAGGAACCTGCTGGGGGCCGGCGGACCTCGATGCCGCGCACTGCTCCACGAATCTCGCGCTGCTGCACGGCCCCGCATGGGGCCTGCGGTTCGCACAGGCGTATGAGGAGGCCGGCGGGGTGCTGGCCGCCTCCGCGAGCGAACGGCTGTACTGGCAGGTGCGGGACGGGCTGGCGTTCTCGGAAGAAGTGCAGCAGGTGGCGCAGCCATGGCGGGACGCGGGGAGGACGGAGCTGACGACGCGAGTCGTGGAGCAGCGACTGGACGCCTACGTCACCGCCCTGATGGACGCGGCGGGCTGAGCCGGGCGGCGGCCCGGGGGCCGGCGGCCCCGCCTGCCACGTAGTGCGCGGGCTCTCGATGTCCGCCGCGCCCGGGACGATCCACTCGCGGGCTGATCGCGTCGGCTGATCTCGCCGTCGGTGTCAGTCGTGGACATCAAAAGGCCCGTCACTCACATGAGTAACGGGCCTTTTCGCGGTGGGGCTAACAGGACTTGAACCTGTGGCCTCATCCTTATCAGGGATGCGCTCTAACCATCTGAGCTATAGCCCCGCGCTGCACCCGAAAGGTTAGCGCACTTCATCCACGTGCCCAAATCCGTTCAGGGGCCTGATACTGCTGCTCATTCGTCCTCGGCGAGGGTGACCTCGACACCGCCCACGAAGCCCGCCGACAGGTTGTAGATGAAGGCACCCAGCGTCGCCAGAGCCGTGGCCAGGACCACGTCGATGACAGCGACCACCGTCGTGAACAGCAGCACACGCGGCAGCGACAGGAACGCCTCCAGATCGAAGCCGCCGTCGCCGGACTGCGTCGCCTGACTGACCGTGCCGGAGATGGCGGAGAAGACGCCCATGGCGTTCATCACCATCCACAGCACCGCCACCGCCACGACGGTGCACACACCCAGCGCTATCGACAGCAGGAAGCTGACCTTCATCACGGACCACGGGTCGGCCTTGGCCACGCGCAGCCTCGCCTTGCGCGTGCGCGGCACCGTACGGGCTCCGGTCCGGGGTTTGCGCACGGCGCTCGCCGCGCCCGGACCGACGCCCGGGCCGGTTCCGGTCTCCGTGGCGGTGCCCGCACCGTACTGGTGCCCACCGGCAGCCGGCCCCGCGGTCGCGCCAGCCGACGGCGGGGTCACCGGCGGAGCCGGGTACGCCTGCGGCGGACGGTGCGGCTGGGCCTGAGGCAGGGGCTGCGCCTCCTGAGGCGGCTGCTGTCGCGGCTCGGCCTCCTGGTGCGCACGGGGCTGCGGCTGAGCACCACTCACGCCTTACTCCTCGTCGTCCGGATCGCTCGACGTGGCCGCCGGCTCCTCGCCCAGCAACCCGCCGGGCTCGACAGCCGCCTCCACTTCCTCGGCCTCGCGGCCGGCTTCGGCGTTGCGGGCAACACCGACGACCGCATCCCGCTTGCCCAGGTTGATCAGTTGGACGCCCATCGTGTCACGTCCCGTCTCCCTGACTTCGCTCACGCGTGTGCGAATCACACCGCCACCGAGCGTGATGGCGAGGATCTCGTCGTTCGCCTCGACCACCAGCGCCCCCACCAGGGAACCCCGGTCCTCCACGATCTTCGCGGCCTTGATTCCCAGACCGCCCCGGCCCTGCACGCGGTACTCGTCGACGTTGGTGCGCTTCGCATAACCGCCGTCCGTGGCGGTGAAGACGAACGTACCCGCACGAACGACGTTCATCGAGAGCAGTTCGTCACCTTCACGGAAACTCATGCCCTTCACACCGGAAGTCGCACGTCCCATGGGCCTCAGCGCCTCGTCGGTGGCGGTGAAGCGGATCGACTGGGCCTTGCGGCTCACCAGCAGCAGATCGTCCTCGGAGGAGACCAACTCGGCGCCGATCAGCTCGTCGTCGCGGCCGTCGTCCATCTGCCGGAGGTTGATCGCGATGACGCCGCCCGAACGCGGGGAGTCGTAGTCCTTCAGCGGAGTCTTCTTCACCAGGCCCGACTTGGTGGCGAGCACCAGGTAGGGCACCGCCTCGTAGTCGCGGATCGCGATCATCTCGGCGATCTGCTCGTCCGGCTGGAACGCCAGCAGGTTCGCCACGTGCTGACCGCGCGCCTCCCGTCCGGCGTCGGGAAGTTCGTACGCCTTCGCCCGGTAGACACGGCCCTTGTTCGTGAAGAACAGCAGCCAGTGGTGCGTCGTCGAGACGAAGAAGTGGTCGACGATGTCGTCCTCTTTGAGCTTCGTGCCCCGCACGCCCTTGCCGCCGCGCTTCTGCGCCCGGTAGTCGCCGGTCTTCGTCCGCTTCACGTAGCCGCCACGCGTGATCGTGACGACGATGTCCTCCTCCGCGATCAGGTCCTCGATGGACATGTCGCCCTCGAAGGGGATCAGCTTCGTGCGGCGGTCGTCACCGAACTTGTCCACCAGCGCGCCGAGTTCCTCGCCGATGATCTGCCGCTGACGTTCGGGCGAGGCCAGGATCGCCTTGTACTCGTCGATCTTCGCCTGCAGTTCGTCGTGCTCGGCGGTGATCTTCTGGCGCTCCAGGGCCGCAAGCCGCCGCAGCTGCATCTCGAGGATCGCGTTGGCCTGGATCTCGTCGATCTCCAGCAGCCCCATCAGTCCGCCGCGCGCGTCCTCGACGGTCTGGCTGCGCCGGATCAGGGCGATGACCTCGTCGATGGCGTCGAGCGCCTTCAGCAGCCCGCGCAGAATGTGCGCCCGCTCCTCGGCCTTGCGCAGCCGGAAACGCGTCCTGCGGACGACGACGTCGATCTGGTGCGTCACCCAGTGCCGGATGAAGGCGTCCAGCGACAGCGTGCGCGGCACGCCCTCCACCAGCGCCAGCATGTTCGCGCCGAAGTTCGTCTGCAGGTCGGTGTGCTTGTAGAGGTTGTTCAGCACGACCTTCGCGACCGCGTCCCGCTTCAGGACGATCACCAGCCGCTGGCCCGTGCGCGAGGACGTCTCGTCCCGTACGTCGGCGATGCCGCCGACCCGGCCGTCCTTCACCAACTCGGCGATCTTCAGGGCGAGGTTGTCCGGGTTGACCTGGTACGGAAGCTCGGTCACCACCAGGCACTGGCGGCCCTGGATCTCCTCGACCTCCACCACCGCGCGCATCGTGATCGAGCCGCGGCCGGTGCGGTAGGCCTCCTCGATGCCCTTGCGTCCGACGATCAGCGCGCCCGTGGGGAAGTCCGGGCCCTTGATGCGCTCCATGAGCGCATCGAGCAGTTCCTCGTTGGATGCGTCCGGGTGCTCCAGGTACCACTGTGCGCCGGAGGCCACCTCACGCAGATTGTGCGGCGGGATGTTCGTCGCCATGCCGACCGCGATGCCCGCGCTGCCGTTGATCAGCAGGTTCGGGAAGCGCGCCGGCAGAACCGTCGGCTCCTGGTTGCGGCCGTCGTAGTTGTCCTGGAAGTCGACCGTCTGCTCGTCGATGTCGCGCAGCATCTCCATCGACAGCTGCGTCATCTTGCACTCGGTGTACCGCATGGCCGCCGCCGGGTCGTTGCCCGGCGAACCGAAGTTGCCGTTGGAGTCGACCAGCGGCATCCGCATCGACCAGGTCTGGGCGAGGCGCACCAGCGCGTCGTAGATCGAGGAGTCGCCGTGCGGATGGTACGTGCCCATGACGTCGCCGACGACGCGGGCGCACTTGTAGAAGCCCTTCTCCGGCCGGTAACCGCCGTCGTACATCGCGTACAGCACCCGCCGGTGAACCGGCTTCAGACCGTCGCGGATGTCCGGCAGCGCGCGCGAGACGATCACGCTCATCGCGTAGTCGAGATACGAGCGCTGCATCTCGGTCTCGAGGCTCACGGGATCGACGCGCGAGGCCGCGCCCTCGATCTGCACCGGCGCGGGGTCTCCGGCGACCACCGGTTCGACGCCGTCGCCCTCGGGGACCTCAGGGGTGGGGGAAATCTCGTCGGCCATGGCTCAGCTCAAGTCCTTCAGTGTGTGTGCGGCGCACCGGACTCCGGCGACGGAGTGCGTGCCTGCGGGCGCCACGAGGTGCGACGGGCTCGGATGTCGGGGCTCAGATGTCCAGGAACCGGACGTCCTTGGCGTTGCGCTGGATGAACGAGCGCCTGGCTTCCACGTCCTCGCCCATGAGGATCGAGAACAGGTCGTCCGCCGCCGCGGCATCGTCCAGCGTCACCTGGCGCAGCACCCGGTGATCGGAGTCCATGGTGGTGATGCGCAGCTCCTCGGCGTTCATCTCGCCCAGACCCTTGAACCGCTGGATCGAGTCGTCCTTCATCCGCTTCCCCTGCTCGCGGCCGAGCTGGATGAGGCTGTCCCGCTCGCGGTCGGAGTAGGCGTACTGATGCTCGTCGCGGCCCCACTTGATCTTGTACAGCGGCGGCTGCGAGAGGAAGACGTGGCCCGCCTCCACCAGCGGCCGCATAAAGCGGAACAGCAGCGTCAGCAGCAGCGTGTTGATGTGCTGGCCGTCGACGTCGGCGTCCGCCATCAGAATGATCTTCTGGTAGCGCAGCTTCGCGATGTCGAAGTCCTCGTGGATGCCGGTGCCGAAAGCCGAGATCAGCGCCTGCACCTCGGCGTTCTGCAGCACCTTGTCGATGCGCGCCTTCTCCACGTTCAGGATCTTGCCGCGGATCGGGAGGATCGCCTGGAACTCGGGGTTGCGGCCGGACTTGGCCGAACCGCCCGCCGAGTCGCCCTCCACGATGAAGATCTCGCACTTCGCCGGGTCGTTCGACTGGCAGTCGCTCAGCTTGCCCGGCAGCGACGCCGTCTCCAACAGGCCCTTGCGGCGGGTGAGATCGCGCGCCTTCCGCGCGGCCACGCGCGCCGTCGCCGCCTGGATGCCCTTGCGGATGATGTCGGCGGCCTCGTTCGGGTTGCGGTCCAGCCAGTCGCTCAGGTGCTCGTGGGTGATCTTCTGCACGAAGGTCTTCGCCTCCGTGTTGCCCAGCTTCGTCTTGGTCTGGCCCTCGAACTGCGGTTCCGACAGCTTGACGGAGATGATCGCCGTCAGGCCTTCCCTGATGTCCTCGCCCGTGAGGTTGTCGTCCTTGTCGCGCAGCAGGCGCTTGTCGCGCGCGTAACGGTTGATCAACCCCGTCAGCGCCGCACGGAACCCCTCCTCGTGCGTGCCGCCCTCGTGTGTGTGGATCGTGTTGGCGAAGGAGTACACGCCCTCGCTGTACTGGTTGTTCCACTGCATCGCGATCTCGACCGAGATCATGCGGTCCTTGTCCTCGGCCTCGACGTCGATCACCGTCGGGTGGACCAACTCGCCCTTGCGGGAGTTGAGATAGCGCACGAAGTCGGAGATGCCGCCCTCGTAGTGGTAGCGGACCTTGAGCTGGTTGCCGTCCTCGTCCACATGCTCGGGACGCTCGTCCGTCAGCTCGATCGACAGGCCCTTGTTGAGGAACGCCATCTCCTGGAAGCGGCGCGAGAGCGTCTCGAACGAGTACTCCGTGCTCTCGAAGACCTCCGGGTCCGCCCAGAACGTCACGCTGGTGCCCGTCTCGTCCGTGGGCTCGTTGCGCTTCAACGGCGCCGTCGGGACGCCCAGCTTGTAGTCCTGCGTCCAGCGGTGGCCTTCCGTCCTGATCTCCACCGCCACGCGCTGCGACAGCGCGTTCACCACGGAGACGCCGACGCCGTGCAGACCGCCGGAGACCGCGTAGCCCCCGCCGCCGAACTTGCCGCCCGCGTGCAGCACCGTGAGCACGACCTCGACGGCCGGCTTCCCCTCGGACGGCACGATGCCCACCGGGATCCCGCGGCCGTTGTCGACGACCCGGACCCCGCCGTCCTCGAGCAGCGTCACGTCGATCGTGTCCGCGTGGCCCGCCATGGCCTCGTCGACGGCGTTGTCCACGACCTCCTGGACGAGGTGATGCAGACCACGTTCACCGGTCGACCCGATGTACATGCCGGGGCGCTTGCGCACCGCCTCGAGGCCTTCGAGGACCGTGATCGCGCTCGCGTCGTACGACGGTTCGGCAACCGCGGACACCGGCGACACCGGGGGGCCCACGGGGGGAACCTCGGCGCCGGCGCCGTCGACGAGCGGGGCACCGGTGTCAGTGGGGTTGTTCTCGTACTCGTTGAGATCGCCGGAATCGGCCACGAAGCGCCCTTTCTGGCACAGCACAGACCGGCTCCAGGGTGCGTGGAGCGGCTGCGTCGTTCGACATGTTCCGCAACGGGGCGGGTTCTGCATCAGTGTACCGGTGGCGACGGAGCGAATGGGGGTTTGCGGGCGCCTGAGTCCGCATGTGCCGACCTGAACTGGCGTCCACCGACTCCCCATATGCACACCGGGGGGCCAGAACGCTCACAGGGGCGCTCAGCGCTTCGACCTGTCAACGCCCGATCACCGTGAGCGCCGTCACGGATCACCCGTAGGTGTCCCCCGGCCCCTTGCTACCCGGTGCACGCAAGGGACCACTGCGCGTGCCGGGCGCCTGCGGTCCACGCACCTTCAGGAACGCCACCGTCCCGTCGCCGAGATCCTCGTTCAGGCGCGCGACGAGCCTCGGCGCCAGCAGCCTCAACTGCGTCGCCCACGCCGTGGAGTCGCACCGCACGGTGAGCACCCGCTCCTCCTCGTCGAACCGCTGCGGCTCACAGTGCTGAGCCACCTCCGGCCCGACCAGCTGCGGCCAGCGACCCATCACGCCCCCCACGGCGGCCGGAACCTCCCAGCCCCGCTCCGTGATCAAGCCGCGCACCGCAGTGCCCAACGGCAGCGGGTCACGCCCGTCGCGCCCGGCTCCCGAGCGCGGCACCCGCCCCCTCCGCACGTCCTTCTTCTGCTGCGCCGCCGCACCGCGCGCCCGCGCCTGCTCCTTCGCCGCGCGCAGCGCCACCCGTGCCAGGTCCACACCCGTCGGTTCGGCGGGCTGTGGACGCTCCGCGCCCGGCGGCGCCTGGGCATCGGCCGGTCCCGGTGCCTCCCCGGGAGGCGTCCCGGGAGCGGACTCGTCGCTCATTCCGCAACGACCTCCCCGCCGGCGACGCAGAACCGGGCGCCCGCCAGCACCTCCGGCACGTCCTCCGGCACCGCCGCCGTCACCAGGACCTGCTCACCGGACGCGACCAGTTCCGCCAGCCGTGCCCGCCGCTGCACATCCAGCTCGGCGAAGACGTCGTCCAGCACCAGCACCGGCTCGTTGCCCTCGCTCTTGAGAAGTTCGTACGACGCCAGCCGCAGCGACAGGGCCAGCGACCACGACTCGCCGTGGCTCGCGTATCCCTTGGCGGGCAGCTCCCCCAACTTCAGCACCAGATCGTCCCGGTGCGGGCCCACCAGCGTCACGCCGCGCTCCATCTCCGCGCGGCGCGAATCCCGCAGCGCCGCCAGCAGCCCGTCGTACAGCTCCGCGGGAGAGACGGCGGCGCCCCGGCCGTCGGCGTCGAGGCCGCCGCGGCTTCCGTCCGCCGGTGCCCCCTTGTACTCCAGGCCCACCGGACCGCCACCGGGCGCCAGTCGCTCGTAGGCCTTGTCGGCCAGCGGCCGCAGCGCCGATATCAGCTCCAGCCGCCGTGCCAGCAACTCGGCGCCCACGCGCGCCAGATGCTCGTCCCACACGTCGAGCGTCGAGGTGTCGGCCCCCGCAGACTTCGTCGCGGAAGGTGTCCCCGGACGCCCGCCGTAGCGCCGGGCCATCACCGCCGACTTCAGCAGCGAGTTGCGCTGCTTGAGCACCCGGTCGTAGTCGGAACGCACCCCGGCCATGCGCGGCGACCGTGCGGTGACCAACTCGTCGAGGAAACCCCGGCGTTCACCAGGGTCGCCCTTCACCAGCGACAGGTCCTCCGGCGCGAACAGCACGGTCCGCACGATCCCCAGCACGTCACGCGGCTTGACCTGCGAGGACCTGTTGATCCGCGCACGGTTGGCCTTGCCCGGATTCAGCTCCAGCTCGACCAGCTGCTGCCGGTCCCCCTGCCGGACCAGCGCCCGCACGACGGCACGCTGCGCACCCATCCGCACCAGCGGGGCGTCCGACGAGACCCGGTGGCTGCCGAGCGACGCGAGATAGCCGACGGCCTCCACCAGGTTCGTCTTGCCCTGCCCGTTCGGCCCCACGAACGTCGTCACTCCCGGACCGAGGGACACCTCGGCCCGTTCGTACGACCGGAAGTCGGCGAGCGACAGATGCGTGACGTGCATCGGAACCGTCAACCACCCACAGGCGGAAGGACGTCGGCGCCCGGGGTGTCGCCGTCCATAGGGGCGCCGCTCGCCGAGACGGCGTGGCCGCCGAACTGGTTGCGCAGCGCAGCGACCATCTTCATCTGCGGCGAGTCCTTCTGCCGGGACGAGAAGCGGGCGAAGAGCGACGCGGTGATCGCCGGCAGCGGTACCGCGTGGTCGATCGCCGCGTCGACCGTCCAGCGTCCCTCGCCCGAGTCGGCGGCGTAGCCGCGCAGTTCGGCCAGGTGCTCGTCCGAGTCCAGCGCCTTGACCGCGAGGTCCAGCAGCCACGAACGGATGACGGTGCCCTCCTGCCAGGAGCGGAAGACCTCACGTACGTCGGTGACCGAGTCGACGGCCTCCAGAAGCTCCCAGCCCTCGGCGAAGGCCTGCATCATCGCGTACTCGATGCCGTTGTGGACCATCTTCGCGAAGTGCCCCGCACCGACCTTGCCGGCGTGCACGGATCCGAACTCGCCCTCCGGCTTGAGGGCGTCGAAGACGGGCTGCACACGGGCCACATGGCCGGCGTCGCCCCCGTACATCAGCGCATAGCCGTTCTCCAGGCCCCAAATGCCGCCGGAGACACCGCAGTCGACGAATCCGATGCCCTTCGCGGCGAGCTCCTCCGCGTGCTGCTCGTCCTCCGTCCAGCGGGAGTTGCCACCGTCGACGACGATGTCGCCGGGGGAAAGCAGCTCTGCCAGCTGGTCGATGGTCGACTGCGTGGCTTCCCCTGCAGGGACCATCACCCACACCACGCGCGGTCCCGCGAGCTTCGCCACCAGCTCCTCGACGCTCCGCACATCCGCGACGTCGGGATTGCGGTCGTAGCCGATGACGGTGTGGCCGGCCCGGCGGATGCGCTCGCGCATGTTGCCGCCCATCCTGCCGAGACCGATGAGACCGAGCTCCATCAGTGCCCCTTCTTTCACGATTCGTACCTGGGCCCGAGCCTACGCCCACAGGGGTTGCGCACACCTGTGGACGGGGGCCGCTCAGACGTTGTTGACCAGGGGCGACGGCCGGGCACCGAGGGAGGGGCTTCAGCCCGACAACCGCACAGGCATGATCAGGTACTTGTATGCGTCGTCCGCCTCGGCGTCCTTCGCGGGCTTGCCGCTCAGCAGCGCAGGCTTCGTCGACGTGGTGAACGAGAGCTGGGCCACGGGGGAGTCGATCGCGCTCAGACCCTCCAGCAGGAAGCCGGGGTTGAAGGCGATCGAGACGTCGTCGCCCTCCAGCTCGGCGTCCACGCGTTCCACAGCCTGTGCATCGTCGCTCGACCCCGCCTCCAGGGTCAGAACACCCTGCTCGAAGCTCAGCCTGACCGGGGTGTTCCGCTCGGCGACCAGGGCGACGCGCTTGACCGCCTCGACGAAAGGCGCGGTCTCGATCACCGCGACGGAGTTGAACTCCGTGGGGAACAGCGTGCGGTACTTGGGCAGATCGCCCTCCAGCAGCCTGGTCGTCGTGCGCCGGCCCGCGCCCTCGAAGCCGATGAGCCCCTCGCCGGAGCCCGAACCCGACAGAGCCAGCGAGACGTTGTCGCCGCCGCTGAGGGACTTGGCCGTCTCCAGCAGCGTCTTGGCCGGGACGAGCGCCACCGAGGACGCGTCGGGCGTCTCCGGCTTCCACAGGAACTCACGCACGGCGAAGCGGTACCGGTCCGTCGAGGCCAGCGTGACGGTGTCGCCCTCGATCTCGATCCGCACACCCGTCAGCACCGGCAGCGTGTCGTCACGGCCGGCGGCGATCGCGACCTGGGCGACCGCGGAGGCGAAGACCTCGCCGGGCACCGTGCCGGTGGCGGTGGGCATCTCGGGGAGCGCCGGGTACTCCTCCACAGGCAGTGTGTGCAGGGTGAAGCGGGACGAGCCGCAGGAGACCGTCGCCCGTACACCGTCTGTGGAAATCTCCACGGGGCGGTTGGGGAGCGAGCGGCAGATGTCGGCGAGCAGACGGCCCGAGACGAGAACCGTGCCCTCCTCCTCGACCTCGCCCTCGACCGAGACGCGGGCCGAGACCTCGTAGTCGAAGCCGGAGAGGCTCAGGGAACCGTCCTCGGCCTTCAGCAGCAGGCCCGCAAGGACAGGCACGGGCGGACGGGCGGGGAGGCTCTTCGCCGCCCAGGCCACCGCCTCCGCGAGTACATCGCGCTCTACCCGGATCTTCACCTTCAGCCGCCTCCTGCTGTTGCTGGCTGCTCGCCCTGCCGCCTGTTCTCGTCGGCTCGTTGCCGGGGACCAGTCTGACGCACGCTGCCGACAGTCGGCGTGGGTGTGGGTCAAGTCGTTGCGGGGTGGGTAGGAGAGGTCCGGCGAACGTTGTGCACAGCCCCCGCTTCGAAACAGATTCCGCGCTATATATCCGTGGTCGTAGTAGTAGGGCTTGTGGAAACCGTGGACAACTCCGTTTTCCCAGCTCAGTGCGCGAATTCTGTCCACCGCCCCTGTGGGCGCGACCAGTGGACGGACAGCCGTTTCTGTGGACAGCCGAAAGTTCTGCACACCCGGTGCACAGCCCCGTGCCACTTCCCCACAGCGGGTTCCACAGTTTTCCCCACCTTTCCCACAGGGGGGATCGGGGGTCGGATGTGACGCCTTTCACTCGAACCAGTGAGCAGGCGCGTTGAGTTGCCGAACAGTGGACAGCCCTGTGGAGAAGCTGGGGACAAGAACGCTCAGGCTGTGGGCGGCCGGTGGACGAAGCTCTCCTCGTCCCCGAGGCGCGATTGAAGGTCCACACCCTGTGGAGCGGCTTGCTCACAAATCCACACCCTGGTGACCTCCACGGATCAGTCATCACAGGCCTCTTCTGTGGACGCGATCGGGACAACTTCTTCGGCCCACAGGGTGTGGACTCCTCATTCGCCCGTTACCTGTGGAGCCGGCCCTCCCCGGCTTCCGGATTCGAACAGCGAAGAGTCCCCGAGGAGTTGGCTCCCAGGGGGCTCATGACAGCGCGCCGCGCAGTGAGCGGCGCGCTCAGGCGTTCTTGATGCGGTTGGTCAACTCGGTGACCTGGTTGTAGATGGAGCGCCTCTCGGCCATCAGCGCCCGGATCTTGCGGTCCGCGTGCATGACCGTCGTGTGGTCGCGGCCGCCGAACTGGCTGCCGATCTTCGGCAGGGACAGGTCAGTCAGCTCGCGGCACAGGTACATGGCGATCTGCCGCGCGGTCACGAGGACCCGGCTGCGTGAGGAGCCGCACAGATCGTCCACGGTGAGGCCGAAGTAGTCGGCGGTGGCCGCCATGATGGCCGACGCGGTGATCTCCGGGGTGGCGTCCTCACCACCCGGAATCAGGTCCTTGAGGACGATCTCGGTCAGACCGAGGTCGACGGGCTGCCTGTTGAGCGAGGCGAACGCGGTGACCCGGATGAGAGCACCCTCGAGTTCCCGGATGTTCCGCGAGATCCGCGACGCGATGAACTCCAGGACCTCGGGAGGTGCGTTGAGCTGCTCCTGCACCGCCTTCTTGCGGAGGATCGCGATGCGCGTCTCCAGCTCCGGCGGCTGCACGTCCGTGATCAGACCCCACTCGAAGCGGTTGCGGAGCCGGTCCTCCAGCGTGACGAGTGCCTTCGGAGGCCGGTCGCTGGAGAGGACGATCTGCTTGTTCGCGTTGTGCAGCGTGTTGAAGGTGTGGAAGAACTCCTCCTGCGTCGACTCCTTGTCGGCCAGGAACTGGATGTCGTCCACGAGCAGGATGTCCATGTCGCGGTAGCGCTTGCGGAACGCGTCCGCCTTGCCGTCGCGGATGGAGTTGATGAACTCGTTGGTGAACTCCTCCGAGCTCACATAGCGCACCCGCGTGCCCGGATAGAGGCTTCGCGCGTAGTGGCCGATCGCATGCAGCAGGTGCGTCTTGCCGAGGCCCGATTCCCCGTAGATGAAGAGCGGGTTGTACGCCTTGGCCGGTGCCTCGGCGACGGCGACCGCCGCGGCGTGGGCGAAGCGGTTGGAGGCCCCGATGACGAACGTGTCGAAGAGGTACTTCGGATTCAGCCGGGCCGTCGGCTCACCGGGACCCGTGGCCGGCGCCGGCTGCGCGGCGAGAGGCCCCGGAGCTCCGCTGGACGCCGGGAGCTGGGACGGGCCGTCGTAGCGCGGCGCCGGGGGCTGGCCCTGGGGAGGCACCTGCGCCTGCTGCATCTGACCCTGGGGAGGCGGCAGTTGCTGCTGCGCGCGGCGCTGGTGTTCGTAGGACTCGTACGACGGCTGGTGCCGCTCGTACTGTTGCTGGTGCGGCGCCCGGTGCTGGTCGTAGTGCTGTTCGTACGACTGCGGCTGGTGCTGCTGCTGTGACTGCTGTGGGTGCGCCTGCTGCTGCGCGTGATGCGGCTGCTGGTTCTGGGGCGCGTACTGGTCGCGATGGTGCTGCGGCCAGGCACCGGTCTGCCGTGGCGCCTCCGGGTAATCCGGATAGGCGGGGCGGGGGCTGGGCAGGTCGCGGGCCTCGTAGCCCTCGTACCTGTTGCCCCTGTATCCCCCGCCGTTGTCGTATCCGCCGCCCTCGTATCCCCCGCCGTTGTCGTATCCGCCGCCGCGTTCCTGGCCGCCGGGGCCGGCGCCCTCGTGAGGGGACGGGGTGTGCTGAGCCGGTACCGACGGTGCGGCGGGCTGCGAGTCCGCTCCGGCCGAGGCTGCTGCGGCGGCCGAGGTATCGGTGCCGGCGTCGCCGGCGGTGCCACCGGCGGCCTGGGCGGACGACTCCGGCGCGGGCCCGGTGACGGTGATCGCGAGCCTGATGGGCTGCCGGCACTCGCGGCTGAGGGCGTCGCTGATCACCGGCGAGAGACGGCCTTCGAGAACGCCCTTCGCGTATTCGTTCGGAACCCCGAGGAGAGCAGTGCCCGACACGAGGACGAGCGGCTGGGCCTCGCGGAGCCATCGCTGGTCCTTGGCTTCGACGCCCTGGCCCTCCGAGAGGAGATGCTCCAGTACTCGTGGCCACACTGCGGCAAGATCGGCAGGCAGGTCAGCCACGGGTCACGCTTCTCTCACTCGCTGGGTGTGATGCTTCGGTGAAGCCGGCCAGATCCCACGAATGTGTGGTTCTGAGGACGGTCGGGAGGGATGGGAGTTCAATCACGGTAGTCAGGGCGACGCGCACCATTCAAGTCGTTGTCCACAGGCTGTGCACGAGTGGCGTGCGGGCCCCGCCGAAGGCCTTGGAACGGGCCCTCGGTGGTTTGACCGAATGGCGTAGGCCCGCGTACCGTAACGAGGTCGAGTTGTCGACGGCTGCTGCCGCATGCCTCCGATGGGCAGGATCCATGAGACTCTTCACGGATCATGAAGCGGTGCACACTCGGGCGTTGCGAGCTACTCGTGGGCGCACGGTGACAGCCTGTCGACGCCACACACGCCCATCTCCCGCGGTCGCCGCGGGACACCAAGCTTTCCTGGAGCCCCCGAGTGAGCAAGCGCACCTTCCAGCCGAACAACCGCCGCCGCGCGAAGACCCACGGCTTCCGGCTGCGCATGCGTACCCGTGCCGGCCGCGCGATCATCGCGAACCGCCGCAGCAAGGGTCGCGGCCGCCTGTCGGCCTGAACGCCTGACCACCGGTCCATGACGTGCTGCCTACCGAGAACCGGCTGAGGCGGCGCGAGGACTTCGCGGCCGCGGTTCGCCGAGGACGCCGGGCGGGCCGCCCGCTTCTCGTCGTCCACCTTCGCAGCAACAGCAACTCATCGGACCCGCACGAGGCGGGGGGAGAGGCTCCCCCGGCGCGTGCGGGTTTCGTCGTGAGCAAGGCGGTCGGCAACGCGGTGGTGCGCAACCGCGTCAAGCGACGGCTGCGGCACCTGGCGCGCGACCGAATGGACGAGTTGCCGCCAGGTAGCCTGGTTGTCGTACGGGCGTTGCCGGGCGCGGGTGAAGCAGACCATGACGAGTTGGTGCGCGACCTGGACGCCGCTTTGAAGCGGCTGCTTGGAAGGCCTCCGTCATGAAGTACCCCCTGATGTGGTTGATCAAGTTGTATCAGTGGACCATCAGCCCGATGCTCGGGCCGGTGTGCCGGTACTACCCGTCGTGTTCGCACTATGGCTACGCGGCCATCGAGCGGCACGGCGCCGTGAAAGGTACGGCACTGACGGCCTGGCGCATCCTGCGCTGTAATCCCTGGTCCCCCGGTGGCGTCGACCACGTCCCCGCCCGGAAGCATCCGGTTTGGCACCAGCGGCTGCGTTACCGCTGGCAGCAGTACCGGACCCAGTCCAACGCCCAAGGAGCCTGATGAACTTCCTGGACACGATCCTGAGTCCTCTCTATACCGCTGTCTCCTGGATCATTGTCCAGTTCCACTCGCTGTTCAGCCTGGTCTTCGACCAGAGCAGCGGATGGGCCTGGGGTCTGTCCATCTTCTTCCTGGTGGTGCTGATCCGGATCTGCCTGATCCCGCTCTTCGTGAAGCAGATCAAGTCGACCCGGAACATGCAGGCGCTCCAGCCGAAGATGAAGGCGATCCAGGAGCGCTACAAGAGCGACAAGCAGCGTCAGTCCGAAGAGATGATGAAGCTGTACAAGGAGACGGGTACGAACCCGCTCTCCAGCTGCCTTCCGATCCTCGCGCAGTCGCCGTTCTTCATCGCGCTCTTCCAGGTGCTGAACCACATCGCGAACAACCGGCCCGTGGGCGTCCTCACCGCGGAGCAGGTGGACAGCGCCCGTAACGCATCGGTCTTCGGTGCCCCGATCGCGGCGAAGTTCCTGGACAGCGCGGACAAGGTCGCCGAGCTGGGGGCCGCACTGACGGATGTGCGCGTCGTCACAGTGATCATGATCGTTCTGATGTCGGCGTCGCAGTTCTACACGCAGCGCCAGCTGATGACGAAGAACGTCGACCTGACGGTGAAGACGCCGTTCATGCAGCAGCAGAAGATGCTGATGTACGTCTTCCCCATCATGTTCGCCGTCTTCGGGATCAACTTCCCCGTGGGTGTGCTCATCTACTGGCTCACGACCAACGTCTGGACGCTCGGGCAGCAGATGTTCGTCATCAAGCGCAATCCCACGCCGGGCTCCCTCGCGTACAAGGAGCGTCAGGAGAAGCTGCGCGCCGCGGGCAAGCTGAAGGAGGACCCGAAGGAGGTCGAGACGCGGGAAGCCGTTGAGGCGGCACGCGCACGGCGTCAGCAGCCCAAGCGGCAGAGCAAGTCCCAGCGCCAGCAGGGAAACAAGCCCGGCGGCTCGGGTGAACCGACTTCGCTGGAGAAGCAGGATTCCGGCGGCGAGGCTTCCACGGGAAGCTCCGGTGGCGCGACGGCCGGCCAGCAGCCCAAGAAGGCCGGGCAGAAGCCGGGACAGAAGAAGTCGGGGCAGCAGCGCAAGGGTGGAGCGCAGCGTCCCAAGCACCCCTCCAAGAAGTAGCGAGAAGGAGCCCACGGCGTGACGGAGACCACGGACACCACTGGTACGACCGCCCAGAACGAGGGGGACACCCTCTCCCACCTGGAGCAGGAGGGCGAGATCGCGGCGGACTACCTCGAGGGCCTTCTCGACATCGCCGACCTCGACGGTGACATCGACATGGACGTCGAGGCCGACCGCGCCGCGGTGTCGATCATCAACGACGGGTCCAGTCGTGATCTCCAGAAGCTGGTGGGGCGCGAGGGTGAGGTCCTGGAGGCGCTCCAGGAGCTGACGCGCCTCGCGGTACACCGTGAGACGGGTGACCGCAGCAGGCTGATGCTGGACATCGCCGGCTTCCGGGCCCGCAAGCGTGAGGAACTCGCAGAGCTGGGGGCCAAGGCGGCGCAGGATGCGAAGGGCTCCGGGGAGCCCGTGAAGCTGCGGCCGATGACGCCCTTCGAGCGCAAGGTCGTCCATGACGCGGTGAAGGAAGCGGGGCTGCGCAGCGAGTCCGAGGGCGAGGAGCCGCAGCGCTGCGTGGTAGTGCTGCCGTGACGGACGGGTCGGTGGGGCAGGCCGGGCCGCCCGAGGGGGGTCCGGCGGAATTCAGCGAGCTGTCGGAGCTCGCGGAGCCGCCTGAGGCGGCAAGGAAGCTCTTCGGCGACCAACTCCCGGACGTGCGGCGCTATGCGGAGCTGCTTGCGGACGTAGGCGTGCGCCGTGGCCTCATCGGGCCCAGGGAAGTGCCGCGACTGTGGGAGCGGCACCTTCTGAACTGCGCGGTTCTCTCGGAGATCGTGCCGGAAGGCGTGACGGTCTGTGACGTGGGTTCGGGTGCCGGCCTGCCCGGAATCCCTCTGGCCCTCGTGCGCCCCGACCTCGAGATCACGCTGCTGGAGCCTCTGTTGCGGCGCACGACCTTCCTCGAGGAGGTGGTCGAGCTGCTGGGTCTGGAACACGTCTCGGTGGCGCGCGGTCGTGCCGAGGAGATGCTCGGGGCGCTTCAGCCGGTGCATGTCGTGACTGCCCGGGCGGTCGCTCCGCTGGACCGGTTGGCGAGCTGGGGCATCCCGCTGCTCCGCCCGTACGGAGAGATGCTGGCGATCAAGGGCGACACGGCCGAGGAGGAGCTGAGGGGCACCCGCGACGCGCTGCACAAGCTCGGTGTCGTGGAGACCTCGGTGGTCCAGGTGGGCGACGGCGTGGTCGATCCCCTGTCGACCGTCGTGCGGGCGGAAGTCGGGGAGAGCCCCGGCGGAGTGCGCTTCGCCGCGCGCCGGGCGAAGGCTCAGAAGGCACGGGGGCGTGCGGCACGCGGTGGGCGGCGCAGGCGCTGAGTATCCCGCAGAACGGGATGTCCGCTTACTCCAAAAAAGCTCTTAAGACTATGCGTTACGGTGTGTCGTCCTGGTGTGCGGTGCCCGAGTGTGCATCGTGTTTCACGTGAAACGCCGCTCTCTCTTGCAAGGAATCATCAGCCGCGGTCGCGCTCAAGCCATGCAGCGCGACCGGAAATCCTCGTCCAAGCCCCGCTCCTCGGTGGATTCATCCACAACTGAGCGGGGCTCGCTGGTTCATGACACCGAAAACATGGCAGGCTCTGTTCAGCACGAGCCTTATGTCGAGGAGAGTGAACCGTTGCGGTCCGACGCCAATACCGCGGGACCGATGGCCGACCCGGTCCCCGGCCCCCGTTCAGAATCGGTGGAGGTTTCACGTGAAACGCCGCCACCGATGGACGATACGCCGATCGGTCGCGCCGCCCAGCAGGCGGTAGAGGCGATGAACCGTGCCGGTGAGGGCCTTCCGAGGCCTGAGCAGACACGGGTCATGGTCGTGGCCAACCAGAAGGGTGGAGTCGGGAAGACCACCACCACCGTGAACCTGGCCGCCTCCCTGGCCCTCCACGGTGCCCGAGTCCTCGTGATCGACCTTGACCCTCAGGGGAATGCGTCGACGGCCCTCGGGGTCGACCATCATTCGGAAGTGCCGTCGATCTACGACGTCCTGGTCGAGAGCATGCCGCTGGCCGACGTCGTCAAGCCCGTACCGGACGTGGAGGGGCTCTTCTGTGCACCCGCCACCATCGATCTCGCCGGTGCGGAGATCGAGTTGGTGTCGCTGGTCGCCCGGGAGAGCCGTCTCCAACGCGCGCTCAGTGCATATGAGCAGCCGCTGGACTACGTCCTGATCGACTGCCCCCCGTCCCTCGGTCTGCTGACGGTCAATGCCTTGGTCGCCGGTGCCGAGGTGCTCATCCCGATCCAGTGCGAGTACTACGCCCTGGAGGGTCTGGGACAGCTGCTTCGGAACGTCGATCTGGTCAAGGGCCACCTCAACACGCGACTGCATGTCTCGACGATCATCCTCACCATGTACGACGGCCGGACCCGGCTTGCCTCACAGGTCGCGGATGAAGTCCGCAGCCACTTCAGCGCCGAGGTGCTGAGGACGAACATTCCGCGCTCGGTGCGCATCTCCGAGGCCCCCAGTTACGGCCAGACGGTCCTGACCTACGATCCTGGATCGAGCGGTTCGCTGTCCTACTTGGAGGCTGCTCGTGAGATCGCGCTGCGGGATCCGAATGTTCAGCAGCGTCACGAGGAGTCGGTACAGCAGCTGCAGCAACAGCAGAACAGCACCATGCCGGAGGGGACGCAGTGAGTGATCGACGTAGGGGGCTGGGCCGGGGTCTGGGTGCTCTGATCCCGGCGGCGCCGGCGTCCGGAGATGAGGGGAGCCCGACGGTTGACGCCAACGGGGCCACCTCGCCGAGCGCCGTCCCCGTGATCCCACCGGATCGTGGTGTGGCGGCGGCCAAGGTGACCGCGTTGCCGGACAGCGAGGCGCACGACGACGTTCCACGTGAAACACCGGGGTCGGACGGTGAAACCGCGCCGAATGAAGTCGTGCCCGCCGGAGCACACTTCGCGGAGATTCCGCTGGAGGCCATCACACCCAACCCTCGTCAGCCTCGTGAGGTCTTCGACGAGGACGCACTGAGCGAGTTGGTCACCTCCATCAAGGAGGTCGGTCTCCTCCAGCCGGTCGTCGTACGTCAGTTGGGGCCGGAGCGGTATGAGCTCATCATGGGTGAGCGCCGCTGGCGGGCCTGCCGTGAGGCGGAGCTGGAGCGGATCCCCGCGATCGTCCGGGCGACCGAGGACGAGAAGCTGCTTCTCGACGCGCTCCTGGAGAACCTCCACCGGGCGCAGCTGAACCCACTTGAGGAAGCCGCCGCCTACGACCAGCTTCTGAAGGACTTCAACTGCACACACGACCAGCTTGCCGACCGCATCGGCCGCTCCCGCCCTCAGGTCTCCAACACCTTGCGGCTGCTGCGGCTTTCACCGTCTGTGCAGCGGCGGGTGGCCGCCGGGGTGCTCTCGGCCGGGCACGCTCGTGCGTTGCTGTCGGTGGAGGACGGTGGCGAGCAGGACCGCCTGGCTCACCGCATCGTCGCCGAAGGGCTCTCGGTGCGGGCGGTGGAGGAGATCGTCACGATGGCGAGCGGCGCCACCGCGAAGAGTGCGTCGAAGTCGAAAGGCCCTCGTGCGGGGAAGCGCGTGTCCCCCGCACTGGACGATCTGGCCGGCCGGCTCTCGGACCGTTTCGAGACCCGCGTAAAGGTCGACCTCGGCCAGAAGAAGGGAAAGATCGTCGTCGAGTTCGCGTCCGTCGATGACCTTGAGCGCATCCTCGGACAACTGGCCCCGGGTGAGGGCCGCGTGCTGGGACAACAACTGACTGCGGAGTCGGAGGAGGCCGAGGCGGAGGAGGGCACGGACTGAGGCGGTGCGCGTGGCCCACGCGAACGTGGGCTTCGGATGCTCCGATACCCGCCCGCAAGAACCGGTTCGAACGTCGCCCCATGGATACGATGGATCCATGGGGCGACAGCTCGTTCCGCTGACACTGGACAACCTCACGGATCTTCCCGGGCGTTGCCGCGCCTGCGTGTTCTGGGAGCTTGATCCCGTCAGTGGTGAGGCCGCGGTACGAACCGGTCGGCCGGAGGTTGAGAAGGAGGCATGGATCTCCGCGGTTCTGCTGGAGTGGGGGTCCTGCGGGCGTGTGGTCTATGTGGACGAGAAGCCGGTCGGTTTCGTTCTGTACGCGCCTCCGGCGTACGTCCCCCGGTCGTTCGCGTTCCCGACGAGCCCGGTCTCCCCTGATGCCGTGCAGTTGATGACGGCCTCGCTCATGCCGGAGTACCGGGGGCAGGGACTGGGGCGCGTCATCGTGCAGACGGTGGCCAAGGACCTGCTGCGGAGAGGCTTCAAGGCGATCGAGGCGTTCGGGGATTCACGCTGGGCGGAGCCGGAGTGTGTGGTCCCTGCCGACCATCTGCTGGCGGTCGGCTTCAAGACCGTCCGACCCCATCCCAGGTTTCCGAGGATGCGGCTCGAGTTGCGTTCGACGGTCTCCTGGCGTGAGGACATGGAGCGCGCGCTCGACCAACTTCTCGGGGCGGTGCAGAAAGACCCAGTTCTCCGTCCTCTGTGACTGAGACCGGAGGCGGACTGCCGACAGACGCCCGACTGGCAACGCGGCATCGCTCGGTACGGCGTACGTGGAGCGGCAGTCCCTGCGCGGGGTTCCTGCGCGTCGGTTTCACGTGAAACGGCCCGGCGATGTACGCCGGGCCGTTTCACGTGTGTCAGTACGGCGGCTTCCGCCGCGCTCGCTCAGCCGATGAACTCGGCGAGGTCCTTCTCGATCGCCGCACGCGGCTTCGCACCGACGATGGTCTTCACGACCTCGCCGCCCTTGTAGACGTTCATCGTCGGGATCGACATGATCCCGTACTTGGCGGCGACAGCCGGGTTCTCATCGATGTTGAGCTTCACGACGGTGAGCTTGTCGCTGTTCTCCTCGGCGATCGCCTCCAGAGAGGGGGCGATCTGACGGCACGGACCGCACCAGGCGGCCCAGAAGTCGACGAGCACAGGCTTGTCGCTCTTGAGCACGACATCGTCGAAGTCTGCGTCGGTCGCGGTCACGGTGGCACCGGCCATGGTGGTTCTCCTCGTTTCTCGTGATGGTGCGTGTTGCGCTGATGTCTGCGTTGGCTGGCGGCTGACCCTAGAGCGCCGCGGCCTCGGCCTCCGCTGCCTCTTGGGCTTCTTCGGCCTTCTCGGGTTCGGCGACGTGGTCGCTGTGGGCGCCGTCGAGTTGGGCGGCGAGGTAGCGCTCGGCGTCCAGGGCGGCGGAGCAACCGGTGCCGGCGGCGGTGACGGCCTGCCGGTAGGTGTGGTCGACGACGTCGCCCGCGGCGAAGACTCCGGGGATGTTGGTGCGGGTGGAGGGGGCGTCGACCTTCAGGTAGCCCTCCTCGTCCAGTGCGAGTACGTCCTTGAACAGCTCCACGCGGGGGTCGTGGCCGATGGCGACGAAGAGGCCCGTCACCGGGAGCTCGGAGGTCTCACCGGTCTTGGTGTCCCGGAGAGTCAGGCCGCCCAGCTTGCCGTCCTTCTCATGGATCGTCTCGACCTCGCTGTTCCAGGCGAAGGTGATCTTCGGGTCTGCGAACGCTCGCTCCTGCATCGCCTTGGAGGCGCGGAGCGTGTCGCGGCGGTGCACGACGGTGACGGAGTCGGCGAAGCGGGAGAGGAACGTCGCCTCTTCCATTGCCGTGTCCCCGCCGCCCACGACGGCGATGTTCTGGTTGCGGAAGAAGAAGCCGTCACAGGTGGCGCAGTAGGACACGCCGCGGCCGGACAGCTCTTCCTCGCGGGGCAGGCCCAGCGAGCGGTACGCGGAGCCGGTGGAGACGATCACCGTGCGGGCGCGGTGGACCGTGCCCGCCGAGTCGGTGACGGTCTTGATCTCGCCGGAGAAGTCGACGGCGGTCACGTCGTCCGGGATCAGCTCGGCGCCGAAGCGCTCCGCCTGGCCGCGCATCTGGTCCATGAGCTCCGGGCCCATGATCCCGTCCGAGAAGCCCGGGTAGTTCTCGACCTCGGTGGTGTTCATCAGAGCACCACCCGCTGTCACGGACCCCTCGAAGACCAGCGGCTTCAGCGAAGCCCGCGCGGTGTACAGCGCAGCCGTGTAGCCGGCGGGCCCTGAGCCGATGATGATCACGTTACGGACGTCGCTCACGGGTGTATTCCTTGTCTGCCGACTGCTTTCCGTCTGTGAGGATCTCACCCCACCCAACGGATCCTAGAGGGCAGACATTCCCGCTGTGGCGCCTGTAAGGGCTCGGGTCGAAGTGTGTCAGCGGCGGATGTAGCTGTGCCTGGTCAGCACCTCTCCCGGGCCGCTGCCCTCGTTCCGGACACAGGACGGGTCGACGACGTAGGCGTCCACGCGCTTCGGGTCGTCCTCGTTCGGGAGAACGACGAGGAAGGCGGTACCCCCCTTGTACGGTGCGTGCTGGTCGATCGCGAGCGGTGGCGTCCCAGTGCGGCCGATGCCGGCGCGCACGCAGGAAGGCAGCGAGGTGGTGCCTCCCGCGAGCGGCGTGTTCCCCTGGCTCTCCTTGGTCTTGAAGTCGCGGGACGGCGAGTTTCCGGTCCCTTCGGAGGACCCACCGGACTCACGCTTCGCGAGTAGACCCTGGACATGCTTCTCGAGGGCGCTTCCGGCCTGGGCGCTGTTGCTTGCCTCAGGACCCGACCCGGCGGTCGGGGGTGCGGAGTCATTCATGGACTGCACGACGAGACCGCCGAGCCCGAGTGCGACGACCGCACCTGCCCCAACGAGGATCGCTGACCGCCACCGGCGTACGCGGCGGGCCGGCCTGTGACGCCCGGGCCCGCTGCTGCCGGCCGTGGGGCGTCCTGCCGGACGGTCGGCGGGACGGCGCGAAGCGCTTGTTTCACGTGAAACGGCGCCCGCGGCGTACCTATGGGACGCTGCGCCGCGCCCAGCGTGCTTTCCGTACGGGGTGCGGCCGTGGGAAGCCTGATCGGTTTCACGTGAAACCGCGGAGCTGTCGCCAGGCGAAGAAGTGAGCATGGCTTCGCCGGCGAGGGCCGCGTCGATGCGTCCTGCGACGTCCTCCGGCATGGGAGACGCATCCGGCAGCACGCCGAGCGAGTCACGGATCTCCTCGAGTGAGATCAGTACATCCGCACACAGACGGCAACCGGCCAGGTGGCCACGCAGTTCCGACGACCGGGCCGGAGACAGCAGGTCCTCGTTGAACGCAGAAATCTCGGCGACGTCCGGGTGGGCGTCGGTACTGCGCGAGCCGGACGTGAAAGGGGTGGATGTCATGTGTGCTCTCCTCCTCCCTTCACGGCTCCGGGTCGTTGCGTGACGCCTTCCGAGGGTGGGACGGATGGCTCGCGGGTCCGGTTCCTTCTCCCCTCCCGCTTCGGCTTGCCGCGCTCGGCGCCCTCCGGACGTAGATGGGTGATGAGGGGCAACAGCCGGGCCCGTCCGCGGGCACAGCGGCTCTTCACGGTGCCGACGGCGATGCCGAGGACCTCGGCGGCTTCGGCTACCGGATACCCCTGCATGTCCACGAGAACGAGAGCGGCGCGCTGTTCGGCAGGGAGCTGGGAGAGCGCTTCGACGAGCTGCCGGTTGAGGTCCTGTCGCTCGGCGGGCAGGGCCGCGGACTCGTGCGGTTCGAGGAGCAGGTCCAGGCGCTCGGTGTCGTCGGTGAGTTGAGTGCGGCGGGACGCGGCCTTGCGTGCCCGGTCCAGACAGGCGTTGACGGTGATGCGGTGCAGCCAGGTGGTGACGGCGGACTGGCCGCGGAAGGTGTGGGCTGCCCGGTAGGCAGAGATGAGGGCATCCTGCACGGCGTCGGCAGCCTCTTCCCGGTCGCCGAGGGTCCGGATCGCAACCGCCCAGAGGCGGTCGCGGTGACGGCGCACGAGCTCGCCGAAGGCTTCGGTGTCGCCGTCGACGTGCCGGGCGAGGAGTTCCTTGTCGTCCGGGCCGTCGGGGCCGCGGTCCTGCTCGGGTACGGGCGGCTGTCCACGTCTCTGGCGCGCGCCTGCCCCGCCTCGCCCATGTTTGGCGCGGCGGCGTATCCGCTTGCCACCGCTGTCTTCGCTCACCGTCGGACGCCTCCCGTCATCCTCGCCCGCCGGCCGTGTCGCGCGTCAGTGCCGAGGGATCAGCTCGATACCTGGATCTCTGTGATCCGGCCACGGTAGTTGCCGTCGTCCGAGAGCGGGAGCTTGGTGAGCCATACCAATACGTATTGAGTCCTGATGGGCTTCTTGGCCTTCAGGGTCAGATGCTCACCGGTTCCGCCGCTGACCTCGCTGAAGCCCGCGAGGGAGCCGGGCATCGTGGTGGTGCCCTTGGGCGCGGCGAGGAAGTGGGCCGTGGTGGCGCCCATGAAATCCACCTTGACCGAACTCACCTGCTGCGGTTTGCCGAGGTCGAGCACCAGCCCGACGCCCGGCTTGAGGTTTCCGAAGTCGGGGCGGCCGTAGTACTTCTGCGTCAGCCAGTATGTGCTGGGAGCACCATCGTGGGCGTCGGGAACTCTCGCGGGGTTCTCGCTGCCGTTGCCGCCGGGTGGCGGGTCGAAGTCCTTGGCGTCGACGATCTTCACCGGCTTGCCGGTGGAGCCCGTCTCGTCGTTGCCCTGCGTCTGCCCGACGCCCTGCTCGGGAGGGGCGTCACCCTTGAGAAGGGTGTCGGCGACCTGCCAGCTGCCCAGGCCGAGGGCCGCGATCAGCAGTGCGGAGACGCCCCACTTGAGGATCTTGCCGGTACGGCCCGGGAGGGCGAGCGGCGCCGCGGCGTCGGGAGGTGCCGCAGGGCCGCCCCTTCCGGCAGCCGGACGGGCGTGGACGCCCTGTCCGTACGCGCCCTGCTGGAAGCCGGGCCGCTGGTACGGGTGAGGGGAGCCGAAGCCGGTCTCCGGCGGAGGGATCCTCGGCAGGCCGGAGGCGGCCTTCGCCAGTTCCTCGGGGGTGGCGCAGGGCTGCTCCTGGCTGGAGGCGGTGGCGCCGTCGTTGACGAGGGCCCGCATCGCGAGCTGGGAGAGCCCGCGGTGCACACCGGCACGCACCTGGTCGGGCGCGACGAGGGTGCGCTTGGCGAGGGAGCCGACACCGGTCAGCCCGTACGCGTCCTCCTCGTACGGCCAGCGCTGGGTGAGCGCCGCGTAGAGCAGAGCTCCGATGCCCTCGGTGTCGGTGCGCTGAGGGGTTTCGCTGCTGATGCCGCGCAGTGCCGCGCTGACGGCCAGCCCGCGGATGCGGTACTGCCCGGAGCCGGTGCGCAGCACAGTGCCCGGTGTCAGCCGGAGGTGTGCGAGCCCTTCGCGGTGCGCGGCTGCCATCGCCTGGGAGAGCTGGGTGACGAGCTGATGGGCCTCGTGCGGTTCCAGGGCACCGGCGGCGAGGATGTCGCTGAGGGGAGTCGCGTCGGGAAGCCACTCGTGGACGACGTAGACGAGATCGTGGTCCTCCACGGCATCGAGGACCTGGACGAAACGGGGGTCGCCGAGCAGGGCCGAGGAGCGGGCGGCGGAGAGCACCGTGCGGGCCCGGGGGTGGCCCGAGGGGAGGATGTGGACGCCGACTGCCCGGCGCAGCTTCTCGTCGACGGCACGCCAGCTGCTGAATCCGTCCAGACGGGTGACGCACTCCTCCAGACGGTACCGGCGTGCGAGCTTGTGACCGCTGTGCAGCTCCGGAGGCGCGGGCGTCTCCGCCGTGCCGGGGGAGGCGGCTTCCGGGCCGTCGTCGAGGCCCTCCTCGGTGCCGGGCTGCTGCCCGCCGGGCCGGTCCTGCTGCTGCGCTCCTGCCGGCCCGGCGGCGTGACGGCCGCCCTGGCCGCCTTCTCCGTTCCCGCTGCCCGCGCTGTCGGCGTCCTGAGTGCTGTGGGGTGTGGCGTCCTGTCTGGTGTCCTCCGGGGGCCGGTCGCTGCCGCTCTTTCCGTCCATCGCGCTGTCGACGCTGGCCTTGTCCGACCGGGCGGCGAGTGTTCGCTCGTCACCGCTGTTCTCAGCCACGCCGACGGCGGCTGTGCTCCGTTCCGCCACCGTCGTTCCTGCCTCCCCAATTCATTGCAGCCACTCTGTGAAACGGCTCGACAATTGTGCCCACAGTCCGCCGCTATGCACGACACGCAGTGGCCGTGGATGGTTGTACGGTCAGCGCCCGAGTCGGGCACGCACCATACCGACCATGGCTGTCATCTCTTCGATCCGCATCCTCTTCGCGGCTAGGACGAAAACCGCGGCCAATGCGATCCCTCCGGCGGTCAGCGAGGCCAGGGAACCGAGCGTCCCGCTGCCGAGCGCGACGGTCACGCCGTAGACGGCGGCACCGGCGGCGGCAGTGGCCGGCACGGCGGCACCGGCGAGCCGGATGTACGTACGCAGCACGTGCGCGGTGTCCAGGTCGCCGCCCAGCCGCAGACGTAGGCGCCGCCACGCGATGCCGACGCCGACGGCGTAGGCGAGGCCGTAGGAGGCGGCCATGCCCACGACCGCCCAGCGGGCGGGCAGCAGCAGGAAGCATCCGGCCGAGGCCACCGCATTGGCGATGGCGACCACGACGGTGTTGAAGAACGGAGTACGGGTGTCCTCGTACGCGTAGAAGGCCCGCAGCACCACGTACTGCACGGAGAAGGGGATGAGCCCGACGCCGAACGCCATCAGCGCGTAACCCATGGAACGGGCCGCTTCGATGCCGGAGGGCCCGTAGATCAGGGTGCACATGGGGATGCCGAGGGCGAGGAAGCCGAAGGCGATGGGGACGATCGCGACCGCCGAGTTGCGCAGGCCCTGAGAGATGTCGTCGCGGACGGCGCCGGTGTCTCCGTCGCTGGCTGCGCGCGAGAGGCGAGGCAGCAGGGCGGCCATCACGGAGACGGTGATGATGGCCTGCGGCATGTTCCAGATCAGCTGGGCCTGCGAGTAGGCCGTCCAGCCCGCTCCGGCGTGGCCCTCCGCGGCGGCCGACTCCTGTGCCCACGTGGAGAGTTGAGTCACGACGAGGACGCCGGCCTGGTTGGCGAGGACGAAGAAGATCGTCCATTTGGCGAGCTTGGCGGCCTTGCCGAGGCCGTGGCCGCGCCAGTCGAAGCGGGGCCGGATGCGGAATCCGGAGGCCCGCAGGTACGGGATCATCGCGAGCGCCTGCACGACGAGCCCGAGCAGGGTGCCGATTCCCAGCAGCCGCACGCCCTCCGGCGGAATGCTGCTCACGGTCAGGCCGGAGTCGCCGGCGGTGCCGTAGACCCACAGGAACGCGCCGACGGTGGCCATGATGACGATGTTGTTCAGGACCGGGGTCCACATCATGGCGCCGAAACGGTTGCGGGCGTTGAGGATCTGACCCATCACCACATGGATGCCCATGAAGAAGATGGACGGCAGGCAGTAACGGACGAAGGTGACGGTGACCTCGTTCGCCTGGGGGTTCTCCGCAAGGCGAACGGACATGACCCGTACCAGCAGCGGAGCCGCGAAGACCGCGAGCACGGTCAGCGTGCCGAGGATGACGGTGACGAGGGTCAGCAGGCGGTTCGCGTACGCCTCACCGCCGTCGCCGTCCTCCTTCATGGCGCGCACGAGCTGCGGGACGAAGACGGAGTTGAGGCCGCCGCCGACGGTGAGGATGTAGAGCATCGTCGGCAGCGTGATGGCCAGTTGGTAGGTGTCGCCGAGCACGGCGGCGCCGATG
Source organism: Streptomyces sp. WMMB 322 (assembly GCF_900090145.1). Classification (GTDB taxonomy): domain Bacteria; phylum Actinomycetota; class Actinomycetes; order Streptomycetales; family Streptomycetaceae; genus Streptomyces. The sequence continues at coordinate 280,296 of NZ_FMHI01000002.1, read as the reverse complement.
GCGGCGACGACCATCGCCGAGCGGATGAAGCCCGTGAGGCGGGAGACCATCGTGCCGGCCGCCATGATCGCGCTGGAGCGCAGCAGCCCCGCGGCTCTGCCGCCGCCTCTGCCGCCTTCTGCGGTCGCCTCCTGGGCGGCGTCCTGGGGGGCTGCCGCCGGGGGCGCGTCCGGTTCCGGTGGTGGCGGCGTCGCTTCGGCGGGCGCGGCGTGAGAGGCCTCGAATCCGGGGCCCTGGCCCGGGCCCGCGGGCTCCTCGGCCGGGAGGGGACCGCTCCCGCCGGACGGGCTCCTCCCGGCGGACGGCCCCGAGGCGGACGTGTGCGGTGCATGCGGAGGCATGCTCCCGGAGCGCGGCTGCGGAGGCGACGCGGCTCCGTGCCCGGCGTGGCCGCGGCCCTGGTCGCGGAAGAGGTGGGCGAAGGCGTCCTCGGGATCCCGGCCTTCGGTGCTCACCTGGGGTGTCTCCGGCGCCTGCTTCTCCCGGGCCTGCTCCTCCCGGGCCGGTTCCGCAGACCGTGTGCAGGACGGGCCGGGGCGGTCCGCCCGCGGGGCGCCCTCGTCGTCCTCGGTGGCGCTGAGGAGCCCGTCCACCCCCGTGTAGCGCACGGATGCGGGGTCGTCGCCGTAGGGCAGCCGCCGGGAAGGGCCGTCCGGCTCGGGTGCGGGGGTGGGAGCCCAGCGCCGCGGGTCGGGCGCGTGGGGTCCGGGCTCGGGCTGTTCGTAGAGCGCCTGCGGGTCGGGGAGTGTGCCGGGCGGAGGCGGGGGATCAGCCGCGCGGTCGTCGAGGGCTTCGCTCACCGGGTCCTTTGCGGCCGGGTCGCGGTCCCCGTACGGGTCGCGCGCGTAGGCGTCCCGTACGTACGGGTCCTCCGGCGGCTGCGAGCCGTCACCGGCGGCCTGGCTGTCCCGGTCACCGTCGTGCGGCGGATTCATCGCTACCTACCCCTGCCCCTGCTCGCAAGCTGATTCAACGCTCCACTTTCTCACCCGTGCCGGGAACGGTTCCGCTTCCCTTACCGGTGTCGACCGGCGCGGCCGGAGGGTGCGCGCCGTTCGCTCCGCCGGTCCCGCCTGCTGGAGACGCCGGGGCCGCTTCGTCCGGTTCTCCGGGGCCGTCCGTTGTGGCCCGGGCGTCGGACGTGCCGGGGTCGCCGTGCTCCTCGGCGCCCGAGCCGGAGGTCGTGCGGGAGCCCGAGTCGGAGGCCGAGTCGGAGGCCGGGTCGGAACCCGAGCCGGACTCCGCACCGGCGTCCGGCCCCGGGGCGGGCGCGACCGCGTCCTCACCGTCGCCGTCCGGGCCGGAAGAGTCAGGTCCGGACGCGGCACCGCCGTTCCGCTTCCGCGTGGTGTACATCCGCACCCCGGCGAGCACGACGAGCAGCACACCGCCCGCGATCACGAGCAGCACCGTCGAGGTGATCGAAGTGACGTTCACCTGGAAGACCATGCTCTTCCCGTAGGGCTTGCCGTCCTTCGTGTACAGCTGGGCCTCCACGAAAGCCCGCCCGTTGGCCTTCGACGTCGTGGAGAACTTCACGGACTGGCTGTGCTCACCGTCGATCTTGACGGCCTGCGGCTCGCCGACGTCGAGTCCGATGCGGCGCCTGGACTTCAGGCGCAGCTCCAGGTCGTCGACCCCCTGCACCAGGTTGTTCTGCACCGTCACCGGGATCGTGGCACTGCGGCCGGAGAGGGTGATGGGCGACTTCTGGATCAGGTGGACCTCCTTGGTGAGCCCCACCAGGTAGTCCCGCACTCCGTCCCGGTAGTTCGCGGCCCCCTTCGGGTCCCCGCGCCAGGACGTCGACTCGCCCCGCTCCACCGCGCTGCCGAACGGGGTCACCACGCGGTCCTCACGGGTGAGGATCTTCTTGAAATCGCCCACGAGACGGCTGGTCTTCTGCATGTGCCGGTACGCGTCACCGGACAGCTCCTGCTTGCGGAGCGAGGCCGGGTACCGGCTGCCCGGGGGCACACGCCGGTTCGCCCCCGGGTCGGGCTTCGCCTTCGCCACCTCCGACAGGTCGCTGCCCTCGGCCCAGCGGCCGTCCTTCTGGAGGGAGCTGAGAGCCAGCGCCATCGCCTGCGCCTGGTCGGCGCTCGGCGTCCGCTGGGGCGCTACGAGGATGCTGCGCTTCTTGCCCGGCACCTGGGCGTTGAGGGCCTGGGTCTCACTGAGGAAGCGCTGCACCGCCTTGGACGTGGCACCGTGACGGGTCATGTCGCCCTCGAACGCCTTGGACAGGCGCGAGTCGGCGACCAGGGCGGTGTTGCCGCCTCCGATGGGACGGGCGGAGGTCGGCGTGTACGAAAGGGCGGTGTCGCGGAAGCTGTCGCTGCGTGCGATGACGGTGCGGGCTCCGGCGGACGTCGCCACGTCCACGATGCTCGGGTCGACGGCGCCTTCCACCGGCCAGGCGTACTCGGTGCTGGGCTTGGTGTGCAGGATCGACTCGACCGTGGGGATGGCCCGCTTGGTGGCGGAGTCCAGGTCGCCGAGCGCACCGGGGACGTTCCTGCCGCGGTGCGCGAGCGAGGCGAGATCCGGATCGGCGAAGGGCAGCGTCGCGACCTCCTCGCCCTTCACGGCGCCCTGCAGGTCCATGAGCCACTGCTTCGCGTACGCCTGGCCCTTGCCGGCGACCGTGCCGCCGCCCTTCTTCTGGACGCGGTACCTCTCGGTCATCGCGTTGACGGTGGCCAGCAGGTCGGGGTCGATCATCCACGTGATCGGCAGGTCCTTGCCGAGGTGGACCAGCTGCTGGAGCCGGCCGCCGGGGGCAAGTTCCTTGGCGAGGTCGTCGTTGCGGAAGACGGGGGTCTGCTCCTCGTCGGACTGCGTGCGTGCGGTCAGATGCGAAGAGGAGATCAGCGGCCAGAGGTAGGCGAGTTCGGTCTTGTTCTCCGAGTCGGAGGTCTGCCAGGGCAGGAAGCTCCGCTCGATGCCGAGGATCTGGTCGTAGGGACGCTCCCGGGTCTGCCCGGTCAGGGTGACGCCCAGCTGGTAGACGCCCGCCGATCGCATCTTGAGCGCGCTGACGGGCAGCTTGAGCGTGAAGGAGCGGCGGATGCCGGGGCGCATGCTGCCGATCTTGGTCGTCGCGCGTTTCCCTTCGACCTTCTTGCCGTCGGCGCCGGGCAGGTAGTCCTTGCGGGCGGCGTTCCGGTCGAGCGCACCGCGGCTGTTCTCACCCGGGCCGATGCGAAGGCCGATACTGCCGTCGGTGATGGGTGAGCGTCCCTTGTTGGTGACGGTTCCGGTGACGCTGAGCGTGTCGCCCTTCTGCGGCGTCGCGGGAGAGAGGGTGTTGATGGAGATGTCGGCGGTGCGGGAGCCGCTGCCGGTGCGGTCCGCGGCCGCCGTGTGTACCGCGGTCCGGGCCTGACTCCGAGCGGTGGACGAGCCTGCGGCGGCGGGCGTGCCGGCGGTTTCCGCGGCAGCGGCCGGGCCGGGCACCAGGCCGCCGATGAGGGGCCCCGTGGTCAGCAGGACGACGGCGGTACGTCGCAGCCACCGGCGGGCGGGAGCGGTCGGGGTGCCCTGGTTCTCAGCCGCCTCGGCCACGCGCTCGTCCGTCCTGTGTCGTCGTGGATGCGTCTCGTTGGTCTGATGGTAACGATGCCCCCGGAGGGCTCGCGTCGCGGTCCGCGTCACATGATCGCCCGCCGTTTGCAACCAGGGGCGGGGCAGTGCCTGGGGGTGGCAACGTACCCTGTCGTGTCGTGCCGAACGCCAATGATGACATCCAGCCGACACCGCCCGCCCCTCCCGCCAGGGAGCAGCTCAACGAAGCGCAGCGCCGTGCCGTGAGCGAGCTGCTGCGGGTCTCCCCCGTCGCCGACGACCTGGCCCGGCGCTTCCGGGACGCGGGTTTCCGGCTCGCGCTGGTCGGCGGCACGGTGCGGGACGCGCTCCTCGGGCGACTCGGCAACGATCTGGACTTCACCACCGACGCACGTCCCGAGGATGTGCTGCGCATCGTCCGGCCGTGGGCGGACGCCGTGTGGGAGGTCGGCATCGCCTTCGGCACGGTGGGCTGCCAGAAGAAGTCGAACGAGGACGGGGAGACGCGCACTTACCAGGTCGAGATCACCACTTACCGCTCGGAGGCCTACGACCGGACCTCGCGCAAGCCGGTGGTCTCCTACGGCGACTCGATCGAAGAGGACCTGGTCCGCCGTGACTTCACCGTGAACGCGATGGCCGTGGTGCTGCCGGAGAAGAGCTTCGTCGACCCCCACGGGGGGCTGGAGGATCTGGCGCGCCGTGTGCTGCGCACCCCGGCAGCCCCGGAGTCGTCGTTCTCCGACGACCCGCTGCGGATGATGCGTGCGGCACGCTTCGCGGCGCAGCTCGGCTTCACCGTGGCCGACGACGTGCTCGCGGCGATGAAGTCGATGGCGGAACGGCTCTCCATCGTCTCGGCGGAGCGGGTACGGGAGGAGTTGAACAAGCTTCTGCTCTCCAGCCGGCCGGTCGAGGGGATCCGGCTGCTGGTCGAGACGGGGCTTGCCGACCAGGCTGTGCCCGAGATTCCGGCGATGCGGCTGGAGCGGGACGAGCACCACCGTCACAAGGACGTCTACGAGCACTCGCTGACGGTCCTGGAGCAGGCCATCGACCTGGAGGAGAACGGTCCCGACCTGACGCTGCGGCTCGCGGCGCTGCTGCACGACATCGGCAAGCCGAGGACGCGGCGGTTCGAGCCCGACGGGCGGGTCTCCTTCCATCACCACGAAGTGGTGGGCGCCAAGATGAGCAAGAAGCGCTTGACCGCGCTCAAGTACCCCAACGAAATGATCAAGGACGTCTCGCGGCTCGTGGAGCTGCACCTGCGTTTCCACGGGTACGGAACGGGCGAGTGGACCGACTCCGCGGTGCGCCGCTACGTACGGGACGCGGGGCCTCTCCTCTCCCGGCTGCACAAGCTGACGCGTTCGGACTGCACAACCCGGAACAAGCGCAAGGCCGCGGCGCTCTCGCGTGCCTACGACAGCCTGGAGAAGCGGATCACGGAGTTGCAGGAGCAGGAGGAACTGGACGCCATCCGCCCCGACGTCGACGGAAACGAGATCATGTCCATCCTCGGCGTGGGGCCGGGACCGCTGGTCGGCAAGGCGTACAAGCACATGCTGGAACTGCGGCTCGAGCACGGGCCGATGGACCACGACGAGGCGGTCGCCGCCCTCAAGGAGTGGTGGTCCGAGCAGGGCCAGGACGCGGAGTCAGATCGCACCCGGTGACGAAGGGGGCTCCGCCGAGGACGAGGCGGAGGCCCGGATCGGCCGCGAGCGTTTCACGTGAAACATCAGCGCGGCGACCCCGGCGTACAGTACGGCGACCCCGATGACGAGTACGGCCGAGCGCCCGTCCGGCGGGAGTACCAGCGCGGCCACTCCGGCGGCACCGACGAAAGCGACGTTGAACAGCATGTCGTAGAGGGAGAACACCCGGCCGCGATAGGCGTCGTCCACCGTCGACTGCACGGCCGTGTCGGCGGTGATCTTCGAGGCCTGGGTGACCAGACCGAGTACGAATGCCAGCAACAGGATGGGCAGCGGCGCGAAGCTCAGTCCGAGTGCGGGCTCCAGTACGGCCGCAGCCGCGGCGCACACCGCCAGCCAGCCGAAGCGGCCGGACCGGGCGACGCCCCAGGGAGTGACGACGGCGGCGGCGAAGTAGCCGAGGCCCGACGCTGCCACCGCGAGCCCGAGCAGCTTGAGGCCGGCGCCCACATCCACCGCTTCGACCGCGTCCCCCACCTTTCCGTCAGTGCCCCACGCGTACCGGCACAGCATCAGCACCATCACGGTCAGCGCGCCGTAGCAGAATCGCATCAAGGTCATTGCGGTGAGCGCGTACGCGGCGGTGCGCCGTTCCCGGAGATGCCGCAGTCCGTCGACGAGACCGCGCGTGGTGGTGGCCAGCGTGGTCAGCAGCCGCAGCGGCACCCGGGCGGCGTCGGTGCCGGGGCCGAGACGGTCGCGGCCCAGCCGCAGCGCCGCGGCGCCGGCGAGGAGGTAGACCACGGCCCCGGCCAGGACCACCCAGGCGTTCGTTGCGCGACCGCCGTCGGGTGTGGCCAGCCTGATGGCGAAGGCGATGCCGCCTCCGGCCGTCGCGGCGAGCGTTCCGGCGGTAGGTGAGAGGGAGTTGGCCATGACGAGACGTTCCTCGTCCACGACGCGAGGCAAAGCCGCGGAGAGCCCGGCGAGGATGAAGCGGTTCACCGCGGTGACCGAGAGCGCCGACAGGTAGAACAGCCAAGCCGGGGTGGCGCCCAGCACCAGCGCCGCGGTACCGGCGGCGAGTACCGCCCGCAGAAGGTTTCCGTAGAGCAGGACCTGCCGCCTGCGCCACCGGTCCAGCAGGACGCCGGCGAACGGGCCGAGGAGCGAGTAGGGGAGCAGCAGAACGGCCATCGCCGAGGCGATGGCCGCAGGTGAGGTCTCGTTCTCGGGGGAGAAGACGACGTAGGCCGCGAGGGCGACCTGATATATGCCGTCGGCGAGTTGGGAGAGCAGACGCACCGCCAGGAGTCGCCGGAAGTCGGGGAAGTGCAGCAGGCTGCGCAGATCTCCGACGACACTCATGGCCCCAGCTTCACATACCCCGGGGCTCGGGCGCGTGCCGATCCGGAGGGTGCGGACTCGGTCCGGACTCGGTCCGCACTCGGGCCGGACTCGGACCCCGGGGCGCTGCCATGTTTCACGTGAAACACCGAGGGCGTACGTCCGGTGTGCCTGCGTCCCGGTGCGCCTGTGCCCCGGCTCGGCCGGCCTGCTTAGGCTCGGCCGGCCCCGCTCCAGCCGGACCCGAACCGTCCGGGCCCGACTGTCCGGACCCCGAACCGATCAGGCCCGCGCCCGGGGCCGATCGGCGTGGCCCCGGCCCTCAGCGGGGCGTGGTCGTGGCGCCCCAGCGCACTTGCGGGTCGTCGAACGGTACGGGCTTCGTCCGCGGTGCCCGGTGCCCTCCTCCGCCAAGCGTGAAGACGTCCGGAGCCCGGTCCAGTACCCCGCCGCCGGGGTCGTCCGAGCCGTCCCGTCGTACGACGTCCCGCTCCGGCGTCAGTACGTCCCGAATCACCACGGCGCACAGGTAGAGCGTGCCGAGCAGGTGAACGAGGATTACCAGCTGGTAACCCTCGGGGGGCAGGCCGTGGTGCTTGTCCCCGCTGCCCGTGTAGGCGAGGTAGAGCCAGATGCCGAGGAAGTACACCACCTCGCAGGCCTGCCAGATGAGGAAGTCCCGCCATTTGGGGCGGGCGAGGGCGGCGAGCGGGATCAGCCACACCACGTACTGCGGCGAATAGACCTTGTTCGTCAGGATGAAGAGCGCCACCACGAGCAGCGCCAGCTGCGCCAGACGCGGTCGGCGCGGCGACCGCAGGGCCAGGAGAGTGATGCCCGCGCAGCCGAGGGCCATCAGCGCCGTCGCGTAGAGGTTGGCGTCGGAGACCGGGTTGTCGGTCCGCTGGGAGATGATCAGCCAGATCGAGCCGAAGTCGACCGGGCGTTCCTGGCTGAAGCTGTAGAACTTCGACCAGCCCTGCGGCGCGAGCAGCATCACGGGGAGATTGACGCAGAGCCACGACGCCGCCGCGCCGCCGAGTGCCTTGGCGAACGCCCGCAGACGTCCCGCGCGCAAGCACAGCACCAGCAACGGGCCCAGCAGCAGCACCGGATAGAGCTTGGCGGCCGTCGCCAGACCGATCAGCACGCCCGCGGCGAGCGGGCGGCTGCGGGACCACATCAGCATCGCCGCGGCGGTGAGAGCCACGGCCAGCAGGTCCCAGTTGATGGTGGCGGTCAGTGCGAGACCGGGCGCGAGGGCGACGTGCAGGCCGTCCCAGGGGCGGCCGCGGTGGGTGCGGGTCGCACAGACGAAGAGCACCGCTGCGCAGACCATCAGCATGCCGCCGTTGACCATCCAGTAGAGCTGCTCGCGGTGCTGGAGATCGCCGCCTCCCGGAGTCAGCCACGAGGCGACCTCCATGAACACGCCCGTCAGCACCGGGTATTCGAGGTAGGCCATGCCGCCGGAGATGCGGTCGGGGATGCGGTCGAAGTACGGGACGAGCCCGTCGGCGAAGCCGCGGCCGGCGAAGAGGTGCGGGATATCGGAATAGCACGCGTGTACGTATTGACTGGTCTGGCCGGAGAACCAGGCACCGTTGAAGCAGGGCGCCTTCTGCACCATGCCCAGCACGAACATGCCCAGCCCCAGCAGCGCCACCACACGTACCGGCGTCCACCAGCCGCCCGCGTCCGATGCGACCCGGCGGCCGACCGGGCCCCCGATGAGCTCGCTGCCGGCGGCGGCGACCTCGTCCTGTTCCGTCGGGTGGACACGGGCGGGGGCGGCGTTCCGGTCGGGACGGTCCGAGAGGTGGGCGCGGGTCATGGGGCACATCCTGCCGTACGGCCGCAGACGCAAGCAGCCCCGTCACGGAGACCCGTGACGGGGCTGCCAAGTCCCGCTGTGCTGCGGGCGGGAAGCGGGGCCTTGCGGTCCCTAATCCCTTTCCCGGCCTCCTGTCGGTCCGCCGAACAGGCCGCCGTCGTTTCCGCCGGTGTCCCCTCCGGTGTCACCGCCGGTGGCGCCGCCGTCCTGGCCCGAGTCGGTTCCGCCGTCCTGGCCCTGGTCGTTACCGCCGTCCTGGCCCTGGTCGTTACCGCCGTCCTGACCCTGGTTGTTGCAGAAGAGGCCGTTGCAGCTTTCCGTCGGTGAGGGCGACTGCGAGGGCGACTGCGACTGCGACGGGTCGTCCGACGGCACGTCGCTCGGGGTCGGCGTCGGGGACGGGCTCGCCCCCACTCCGAAGACGCGGTCACCGATCGGCTCGGGCGTCGGGAACGGCTTGGCGTACGTGCCCTTCAGAGCGCCCGTCATGTACTTCGTCCAGATCTCCGCGGGGAAGGACGCACCGTGGATCGACTCCTGGCCGCCCACCCCGTACATCTTCTGGAACCTCTGCACCTTCGCCTTGTCGTTGACCCGCCACATGCCGATCGACGTCGACAGCTGCGGCGTGTAACCGGTGAACCAGGCCGACTTGTTGTCGTCCGTGGTACCCGTCTTGCCCGCCGCCGGGCGGCCCAGCGCCTTCGCCGCCGTGCCGGTGCCGTCCTGGACGACCGTCTCCAGCACGTTGGTGATGTTGTCGGCGACGCGGGCCTCGAACTTGCTCTTGACGTTCTTCTGGTGCGTGTAGATGTTCACGCCGTCCTCCTCCACACGTGTGACGGAGTACGGCTCGGCCTCGTTGCCGCTGCTGGCGAAGGTTCCGTAGGCGTTGGCCATACGGATGGCGCTGGGCGCCGAAGTGCCCAGCGACAGCGTCGGAGTGCTCCGGGCGAGGCTGTCCTCGTTGAGGCCGGCGTCGATCGCCGCCTGCCGCACCTTGTCGATGCCGACGTCCATGCCCAGCTGGATGAAGGGAGTGTTGACCGAGTACTGCATGGCCTCGCGCAACGTGACCTTGCCCCGGTCCTCGTTGCCGTCGTTGCGCTGACGCCACTCCTTGCCCTTCTCGTTCCTCCAGATCGTCCGGTCGTAGTTGCGCAGTTTGATCCGGTTGTCGCCGTCGTAGACGCTCTTCGGCGAGACCGGCGTGCGGGCGTCCGCACCCTGAACCTCCGGACCCTGGGGGTCACGGACGCCGTCGCGCATCGCGGCGGCCAGTACGAACGGCTTGAACGTGGAGCCGACCTGGACGCCGGTGTAGTCGGCGTTGTTGGTGAAGTGCGTGGTGGCGTCCTCGCCGCCGTACATCGCGACGATCGCCCCGTCGTTCGGCTTCACCGAAGCACCGCCGAACTGCACGTACTTGTCGACCTTGCGCTTCTCCGGGTCGATGTTCGCCTTGCGCACCCGCTCGACCGCGGCCTCCATCTCCTCCATCTTCTTCTTGTCGAAGGTGGTGTGGATACGCAGGCCGCCCTTCTTGAGCCTGCGGTCCGAGATGTTGGTGTTGGCCGTGATGTAGTTGTTGACCGTCTCGACCATGTAGCCCTTCTGGCCCTTGAGTTCGGTCGACTTCCTCGGCTGCTTCGGCATGGGGAACTTCTGGTACTTCGCCCGGTTCTCCGCAGACAGCCTCTTCGTCTTGACCATCCGGTCCAGCGTCCACGACCAGCGGTCCTGGGCCCGCTTGAGGTTCTTCTCCTGCGTCGCCGCGGAGCCGATGCCGCCGGCCGGGTCGTAGAGGTTGGGGCCGTTGAGCGTCGCCGAGAGGAACGCGCACTCGCTGGCGGTCAGGTTCTTGGCGTCCTTGCGGTAGTACGCCTGCGCCGCGGCCTGGATGCCGTAGGCGCCGCGTCCGTAGTAGCCGGTGTTCAGGTAGCCCTCGAGGATCTTCCGCTTCTCCACCGTCGCGCCGACCTTGATGGAGATGAACAGCTCCTTGGCCTTACGCGTCAGAGTCTGGGACTGGTCGAGGTAGGCGTTCTTCACGTACTGCTGCGTGATCGTCGAACCCGACTGCGTCTCACCGCCGAGCGCCATCCTGCCGATGGCGCGGACGATGCCGATCGGGTCGATGCCCGGGTCCTGGTAGAAGGACTCGTTCTCGGCCGCGATCACCGCGTTCTGCATCGGCGAGGGGATCTGCGCCAGCGGCACGATCTGCCGGTTCTGCTCGCCGCCGCCCGCGACGACCATCTGCTTGCCGTTGGCCCAGTAGTAGACGTTCTTCTGCTGCTTGGTCGCCTCGTTGACGCTCGGCGTGCCCACCATCGCCAGAGCGATGCCGGAGAGGCCGATGATCAGGCCGAGGAACCCGGCGAAGGAACCCAGCATGAGCTTCCAGGACGGCACCCAGCGGCGCACGCCTGTCTTGTTCCACCGCGGGTAGTCCACGAACCGCTTCTTCGGCGGTGGTTGGAAACGACCGCGGGCCCTGCCGTACGCGCCGGCTGCGCGCGCGCGGCCGCCTCCGCCGAGACCGCCCGCCGCCATCCCGGCGCCGGCAGCGGCGCCCGCTCCGGCCGCGCGCCGGCGACCGCCGCCCCCTCCGCGCGGTGCCCCTCTCCGGGCTTCGGCGCGACCGCCGTAAGGGCTTCCGCCCGACCTGGGCGGCGGCGTGGAACGGCGGCCGGTGCCGGATGGCGGCTGCGGCTGCGCTGCGCGCCGGCCGCGCCCCTGTGGCGGCTTTCGACGGTGCTCGCTCATGGAACAGCTACTCCTCGGGCAGGCGCTCGCGCCTGAAGGTGGCAGTTGACGTCTGGTCCCCCCGAGTGCGGCCCGCGGACACCCGGTCCGCCGGTCGCACTGCACCCAGGACGATGACGCGATCGAGCGTCTTCTGGTTCCCGGTGGTGGTCTGCACGCGCACAGACTACGCAGATCCAAAACGCCCTTTACCGAGCATTCATCTCAATCGAGGCAAGTTGCTTTCAACTAATCAGGGATGTGAGTCCCTTCACCTGAGGCCCACTTGTCGGCCGGAAGCCAGCGCTCTATCGTGCTGATGTATCGACTCGATACATCAGCACGACACAAGTCCACGATCGGCGCGAGGGGTTGAGGGGGGCGGTGCAGCATGAGCCGGCGCTCGGGGATCCTTGAGTTCGCTGTACTGGGCCTGCTTCGCGAATCGCCCATGCACGGCTACGAGCTGCGAAAACGGCTCAACACCTCACTTGGTGTCTTCCGCGCCTTCAGCTACGGGTCGCTGTACCCGTGCCTCAAGACCCTGTTGCAGCGCGGATGGTTGAGCGAGGAGCACGAACCGTCCACCCCGCCGCCGGAGAGCGAACGCACGGATCGGGAAGCGCGCTCGGCGTCGCTCACCGGACGACGGGCAAAAATCGTCTACAGACTCACCGCGGCCGGAAAAGAACACTTCGAGGAGCTTCTTTCACAGACCGGACCGGACGCGTGGGAAGACGAACACTTCGGTGTCCGTTTCGCCTTTTTCGGGCAGACCTCGCGGGACGTGCGGATGCGCGTGCTCGAAGGGCGCCGCAGCCGCCTGGAGGAACGCCTCGCGAAGATGCGCGCGTCGCTCGCCCGCACACGCGAACGGCTGGACGCCTACACCCTCGAACTGCAGCGCCACGGAATGGAATCCGTGGAGCGCGAAGTCCGCTGGCTCACCGAGCTGATCGAGAGCGAGCGGACCGGGCGCGACAGGGAGTCGGGAAGCGATCCCGAACTTCCCCCGCGCCGGCAAGGAGACGCGGGAAGCGGGCGCCGGCCCGGGGATGGAACCCCGCCGGATCCGTCCGTGGACACCGCATGAGACCTCGTACGAACGCGGTCTCACCGACCAGACACAGGGAGCAACCGGAATGGGTTCGGTTCGTGTAGCCATCGCAGGCGTGGGCAACTGCGCCGCCTCGCTGGTGCAGGGCGTCGAGTACTACAAGGACGCCGACCCGGGCACCAAGGTGCCGGGCCTGATGCACGTCCAGTTCGGCGAATACCACGTGCGCGACGTGGAGTTCGTCGCGGCCTTCGACGTCGACGGGAAGAAGGTCGGCCTCGACCTGTCCGACGCTATCGGCGCGAGCGAGAACAACACCATCAAGCTCTGCGACGTCCCGCCCTCCGGCGTGACGGTGCAGCGCGGGCACACGCTGGACGGGCTCGGCAGGTACTACCGGGAGACCATCGAGGAGTCCGACGCGGAGCCGGCGGACGTCGTGCGTGCGCTGCGGGACGCCGAGGCCGACGTGCTGGTCTGCTACCTGCCCGTGGGGTCCCAGACCGCCGTGGAGTTCTACGCTCAGTGCGCCGTCGACGCGGGCGTGGCCTTCGTCAACGCGCTGCCCGTCTTCATCGCAGGCACCAAGGAGTGGGCGGAGAAGTTCACCGAGGCAGGCGTGCCGATCGTCGGTGACGACATCAAGTCCCAGGTGGGCGCGACCATCACGCACCGCGTCATGGCGAAGCTCTTCGAGGACCGCGGCGTCGTCCTCGACCGCACCATGCAGCTGAACGTCGGCGGCAACATGGACTTCAAGAACATGCTGGAGCGCGACCGGCTGGAGTCGAAGAAGATCTCCAAGACCCAGGCCGTGACGTCCCAGATCCGCGACCGCGAACTGGGCGAGGGCAATGTCCACATCGGCCCGTCCGACTACGTGGCCTGGCTGGACGACCGCAAGTGGGCCTACGTACGGCTGGAGGGACGGGCGTTCGGCGACGTGCCGCTGAACCTGGAGTACAAGCTGGAGGTCTGGGACTCGCCCAACTCCGCCGGCGTCATCATCGACGCGCTGCGCGCGGCGAAGATCGCGAAGGACCGCGGCATCGGCGGGCCGATCCTCTCGGCCTCCTCGTACTTCATGAAGTCCCCGCCGGTGCAGTACTACGACGACGAGGCGCGGGAGCTGGTGCAGGCGTTCATCGAGGGGAAGGCGGAGCGCTAGGGACACCAGGGACACCGCCCAGGGGCTCTGCGGCAGCCGGTGGCGTCCAGGGGGCGCTTCGGCCGCGCCCCCGGTCCGCCGCAGCCGTGTCCGGCGGACCGGGGCGCCGCCGCGTCAAAGGGGCGGGACCTGATCCGCCGGACGCTCCCGGAGACCCGGGCGGGCCGGCGCGACCCGGGCCCGCGAGGTCTCCGCTCGACCGCGGAGACCTCAGCCGCAGGGCGCGAGGCCGCGCCACCCGGTCACCGGGCGCGGCGCCGAACCTGTGCGTGCCGCCTCAGCGGTCGACGGTGCGGTCCACCATCGTCGTCGTGTGACGAAGCTGGGCCGTCAGCTCCTCACCGACCTTGGGCTCCCCGGCCTCGGCCGGTACGAACAGGATCGACATCTGCATGTGCGGCGGCTCCGCGAACCACCGCTGCTTGCCGTCCCACAGGAACGGCGAGAGATTCCGGTTCACCGTCGCAAGTCCCGCGCGGGCCACGCCCTTCGCCCGCGACGTCATCCCCTGCAGCGCCTTCGGCGACTCCAGTCCCACACCGTGCGACGTGCCGCCGGCCACGACCACGAGCCACCCGTCGCCCGGAGCCTTCTGCTGCCGGTAGCCGAACCGGTCGCCCTTGGCGACGCGAGTGACGTCCAGGATCGAACCCCGGTACTCCGTGGCCGTGTGGTCCCCCAGCCACAGCCGCGTACCGATGCGCGCCCTGAAGCGCGTGCGGGGGAACTGCTGCTGGAGCCGCGCGAACTCGTCCGGCCCCAGGTGCGAGACGAACATCGTCTCCAGCGGCAGCCTGGCCGCACGCAACCGGTCCATCCAGCCGATGACTTCCTCCACCGCGTCCGAACCGTCCGTACGGTCCAGAGGCAGGTGGATCGCGAAGCCCTCCAGCCGCACCTCGTCGATCGCGGCGTGCAGTTTCGGCAGGTCCTCCTCGGTGACGCCGTGCCGCTTCATGCTGCTCATCACCTCGATGACAACCCGTGCGCCGCGCATCAGGCCGACCCCCTCCACCGAGGAGACCGAGCGGATCGCGCGGTCGGGCAGCGGCACCGGTTCCTCGTCCTTGCGGAAGGGGGTGAGCACCAGCAGGTCACCGCCGAAGAAGTCCTTCATGCGGGCGGCCTCGTAGGTCGTGCCGACAGCCAGGATGTCGCTGCCGAAACGCGTGGCCTCGTCGGCCAGTCGCTCATGACCGAAGCCGTAGCCATTGCCCTTGCAGACCGGAACGAGGCCCGGGTACTGCTGGATCACCGACTGCTGGTGCGCCCGCCAGCGATCGGTGTCGACGTACAGGGTGAGCGCCATGGCCGGTTGGGAACCTTTCTTCCGTCTCTCGTCTCGGTCTGATCGCGACCTCGCCTGCAGCGCGCCCCCCGGGCGCCGTCAGCGTCGCGACATGTAGATGTCGAGGGCCTTGTGCAGCAGCTTATTGAGTGGGAAGTCCCACTCGCCGAGATACTCCGCGGCCTCTCCCCCTGTGCCCACCTTGAACTGGATCAGACCGAAGAGATGGTCGGTCTCGTCCAGCGAATCGCTGATACCGCGAAGGTCGTAGACGCTCGCGCCCAGCGCGTACGCATCCTGAAGCATCCGCCACTGCATCGCGTTCGAAGGCCTCACCTCACGCTTGTGGTTGGCGGAGGCACCGTACGAGTACCACACATGGCCGCCCACGATCAGCATGGTGGCGGCAGCGATCCGCTCACCCTCGTGTTCGGCGAAGTACAGCCGCATGCGGTTCGGGTCCTCGGCGTTGAGGACTTTCCACATCCGCTCGAAGTAAGCCTTGGGCCGTGGACGGAACTTGTCGCGCTCCGCGGTGATCTCGTAGAGCCGCTGCCAGTCGTCGAGGTCCTCCACCCCGCCCTGCACAACTTCGACGCCGGCCTTGTCGGCCTTCTTGATGTTGCGCCGCCACAGCTGGTTGAAGCCCTTGTGCACCTCTTCCAACGACCGCCCCTCAAGGGGGACCTGGAAGACGTAACGCGGCTGTACGTCACCGAATCCGGCGCCGCCGTCCTCGCCCTGCTGCCAGCCCATCCGGCGCAGCCTGTCGGCGACCTCGAAGGCGTGAGGCTCGATCTGCGTCGCCTTCACATCCCGCAGCCGCTTCACGTCCGGGTCCTGGATGCCGCGCTTGATCGCGGAGGCGTCCCACCGCCGGATCACCACCGGCGGGCCCATCTTCACCGAGAAGGCGCCCTGCTGCTTGAGATGGGCCAGCATCGGCCGCATCCACTCCTCCAGCTGCGGCGAGAACCAGTCGATGACCGGGCCCTCCGGCAGGTACGCGAGATACCGCTTGACCTTCGGCAGCTGCCGGTAGAGCACGAGGCCCACGCCGACGAGCTCCCCGTCACCGTCGAACCAGCCCAGGTTCTCCGAGCGCCACTCGCCCTTCACGTCGGCCCAGGCGGGCACCTGGCAGTGACTGGCCGAGGGCAGTCCGCGGATGTACGCCAGATGCTGCTCACGGCTGATGGTCCTCAGGGTCAGGCTCATTGCGGGACGCTCCTCCGGCGCAGGTGGGTGACTCGCCGGGAAGCCTACTGTGCGTCCGGGCCGCGTCACGTCCCGCCGCCGGGCTTCCCGGGCTCGGCCGCGGGAGGCGGCGCCGACAGCGAACACGACCTGCACACCGCGTCCACAGTCTCCTGCGCGGGCACGGCGGGCCGTACGAAGACCCAGGCTGTAACGGCCGCGGCCGCGAGCAGCCCCGCGCAGGTGATCATCGCGCCGTGGAAGGCGGCGTCGACGTCGGCGGGCGAGCGGTACTCGTCGCCGGACAGGCCGACGACGGCGGGAACGGCCGCCACGGAGATCAGGCCGCCCGTGCGCGCGGCCGCATTGTTGATGCCGCTCGCGGTCCCCGACCTCCCCACGTCCACCGACTCCAGCACGGTCGCCGTGAGCGGGGCGACGAGCAGCGTCATGCCGGCCCCCAGCGCGGTCCCGGCCGGCAGCACGTCGGCGAAGTACGAGGCGTCCGGTCCGATGCGGAGCATCAGCAGAACGCCGGCGCAGGCCAGCACGGGCCCCGCCGTGAGCGGCACATGGGGCCCGATGCGCTTGCCCAGGCGCGCGGCCCGGCTGGAGAAGGCCAGCATCAGCAGCGTCAGCGGCAGCAGCGCGAGCCCGGCCAGCAGCGGCGGGAACCCGGCGGTGGTCTGGAGCTGGAGCACGAGGAAGAACGACACGGCTCCCAGCGCCCCGTAGATCAGCAGGTCACGACATTCGTGTACGTGAACAAGCGGACCGAGAAGAGCCCGAGCGGCACCATAGGACGCGGCGAGCGGGCCTCCGTCACGATGAACGCCGCTCCGAGCAGGACGGCCGCCGCGCCCGCAACGACCGACTGGAAGGGGTGCGTGGAGGCGACCGTCAGCGCGTACGTCAGCGAGCACAGCGCCAGCGCGGCGAGCACGGCCCCGGGGATGTCGAAGCGCCCGCCGGCGCCCTCGTCCCGTGTCTCCGGTACGTGGCGCACGGCGACGGCCGCGGTCAGGACGGCGAGCGGCAGGTTGATCAGGAACACCCAGCGCCAGCCCGGCCCGCCTGCCAGCCAGCCGCCCAGCAGCGGCCCCACCGCTCCTGCCACCCCGCCCAGCCCGGCCCACATCCCCACCGCGGCGGCACGGTCCCGGGGGCGGAAGACGGCCTGAATGATCGCGAGCGACCCCGGTGTCAGCAGCGCGCCCCCCACCCCCTGCAGCCCTCGCGCGGCGACCAGCATGGGCGCGTTCGGAGCGAGCCCGCACATGGCGGAGGAGACGGCGAACCACAGCACGCCGACGACGAAGATCTTCCGGCGCCCGTACCGGTCCCCGAGGGAGCCGCCCAGCAGGATCAGCCCGGAGAGCGTCAGGAGGTAGGCGTTGACGGCCCACTGGAGCCCGGCGAGGCTCGCGCCCAGGTCCTCGCCGATGCGCGGCAGGGCCACGTTCACAGCCGTGCCGTCCAGCAGCACCATGCTCGAGCCCAGGACCGTGGCGAAGAGCACCCAGCGGCCGGTGGCGCCGGACATGGTCGCCTCGCCCGCGCGCGCAGATGTCATGGCGTCCATCCTGCTGCCCGTACCCGGCACCGGTGCCGCTCCACGCGCGCGGGGCTCGCCGTCGCCCCCCGCCGGGCCCGCTGCTCGCGGCCGTGCGGCGGCCCTCGGCGCGCACATGCCGGACACCGCCGATCTCGTCATCATGGAAAGCGCCAGGCCCCGCCGGTGCGGCGCCGATCCGTGCCGGAGCAGCGGGCAGGAAGCACCACAGCAGGAAGGGGGAACGAGGCCATGGAGCTCTTCCCGCCCCTGCCTCTCACCGAGTGGCGGGACACGAAGGAGACCCTGCACCGCTTCGAGCAGCTCGTCGGCAAGATCCGGCTCATGTCGAGCAGCCGCCAGAACCACTGGTGGAACGTGCCGTACCACATCACCGGCCGCGGCATCACCACCCGCCCGATGGGCCAGTCCGACGGCAACCCCGTCTTCACGATCGACTTCGACTTCGTCGATCACCAGCTCGTCGTCGCGGCGCTCGACGGAACGGAGATCTCCTTCCCGCTGCTGGGCCAGTCCGTGGCCTCGTTCCGCCGGCTGACCCTCGAGGCCCTCACGGACCTGGGCATCCACGCCGAGATCCCCCACCCCGAGCCGTTCGACCTGCCCGACTCCTCCAGGCCGTTCTCGCAGGACACGGAGCACGCCACATACAACCCGGAGCACGCCAACCGCTATTGGCGGATACTCAGTCAGGTCGGGCTGGTGCTGGAGGAGTTCGCCGGACGCTTCTCCGGCAAGAGCAGCCCGGTGCACCACTTCTGGCACACCTTCGACCTGGCCCACACTCGGTTCTCCGGACGGCACGTCGAACAGCCCCCGCGGACGGATCCGGTGACCCGCGAGGCGTACTCACGCGAAGTGATCAGCTTCGGCTTCTGGTTCGGCGACGACTCCTTCGCCGAACCCGCCTTCTACGCCTACGCCGCTCCCGAACCCGCGGGCCTGGAGGCGGAGCCGCTCCGTCCGGAGTCCGCGCGATGGGTGGCGCAGAACGGCGGCCATCTCGCGCTGCTGCGCTACGACGACGCGCGCGCCTTCGACGAGCCCCGCTCGGCGGTGCTCGACTTCTACGAGAGCGCCTACCGGGCTGCGGCCGCGCGGGCCGACTGGGACATTGAGGCGTTCAGGAGCCCGCACGGCATCACCGACCAGCAGCTGGTCGGACAGGGCCGCTGACTGGGCCCGGGCCGCCGGGAGCCCGTCCCGACGGGAGAGGCCGTCGGGACGGGCTTCTTCCGGTACGGGCCCGTACCGGCGGGCCTGTACCGGCAGGCCCGGGGCGGCGCGGCCGGGCGGACCGCACGCCCGCGCACCGACCCGCGCACCGGCCGGGAGCCGGTGGGAGCCGGTGGGAGTCCGGCCCGCTCAGTGCAGCTGCCGCTGCCAGTCCGAGGGGACCTTGCCCTCCGGGCCGGGGGTCGGCTGCGACTGGGGGTGCGACGTGGGCGGGGCCAGCCGCGGGCCCTCGTAGATCTGCTCGGTGTCCGCGTTCCAGAACCAGTCCTCGCCCGGCTCGAAGCTGGTCAGAAAGGGATGCCCGGCCTGCCGCGCGTGCATCGTGGCGTGCTGCCCCGGAGAGGAGTCGCAGCACCCGATGTGACCGCACGCCGCGCAGCGCCGCAGATGAAACCACCACCCGGGGCCGTCGCCCGCCGAGCACTCGACGCACCCGTTGCCGCTCGGCGGCGCCGAGGGATCGATGCCGGGGACTCCGTCCTGCTGTGACATGTGGTCTCCTCTCGCTCACCCCGCCGGGGCCAAGGCGCCGTGAGCCGGCAGTCATGGCTCAGCCGTCACACGTTCGGCTGATGACTGGACGCCGGCGACCCGCGGCCGTACATCCGTCAGCGTAAGCAGGGTGCGCGTTTCCGGCATTACGGACAGGGGGTGGACAGCCCGACGACCGGTACGGCACGGGAGCCCGTCCGGTGAACGGCGAGCCCGCTGCCGCACCGGCCGTGTGCCTGCGGCAGCCCGGCAGGGGCGGCGGTCGCGGCGGTCGCGGCGGCGCTCAGCCGAGCAGTCCGCCGTGCGCCATGCCCAGATAGAAGCCGAAGGCCGCCCCGCCCAAGCCGATGATCAGCGCGAAGCGTTCACCCGTGGTGGCGGAGATGAACTGCCCCCAGGCACCCGTGACGATGCCGGCCAGACCCGTCCACGCGCTGACGACGTGCAGCCCCGGCCACACCAGTGCCGTCAGGAACGCGACCAGGCCGAGAGCGACCGTCACCGCCGCGAGCGAGCTCTCCAGCGGGTGGGCCCTGCCGTCGTCGAGGAGGATGGAAACCGGGTTGTGCCGTACTGCCTGTGCCATGCGGCACCTCCTGACAGAGGCCGGCAACGGCGGCGCCCTCGTGACGCCGCTCACACCGTTGCGTCCAGGTTGCGGCGACTTGCCCCCGGATTTCAACCGGAAGGCTCAGGCCGGGTAGTCTGAACGGTCTGCACCCACCGCCCCCCGTCTGAGGCAGGCGGCCGGTGCGGAACGCATCACGAACCTCCTGCCACGGAACGACCGTGGCCGCGAGTCCGAAGGAGGTGGGTTCCACATGCGTCACTACGAGGTGATGGTGATCCTCGACCCCGATCTCGAGGAGCGCGCAATCTCGCCGCTGATCGAGAACTTCCTGTCCGTCGTCCGCGACGGCAAGGGCAAGGTCGAGAAGGTCGACACCTGGGGCCGTCGCCGGCTCTCCTACGAGATCAACAAGAAGCCCGAGGGCATCTACTCGGTCATCGACGTGCAGGCCGAGCCTGCGACCGTCAAGGAACTCGACCGCCAGATGAATCTGAACGAGTCGGTTCTGCGGACCAAGGTCCTGCGCCCCGCCGCCCACTGAGCCGCACGGCACACAGGGCACCACGGACGGGCACAGCACCGAGTAACACCGAGTAGCACCGAGCCACAGCACGAGCCACAGAAGCCACAAGCAGCCAGCAGCACCCCGCCGAGAGGTTCCCCATGGCAGGCGAGACCGTCATCACGGTCGTCGGCAATCTTGTCGACGACCCCGAGCTGCGCTTCACCCCCTCCGGTGCGGCGGTCGCGAAGTTCCGTGTCGCGTCCACCCCCCGGACCTTCGACCGGCAGACCAACGAGTGGAAGGACGGCGAAAGCCTCTTCCTGACCTGCTCGGTCTGGCGGCAGGCGGCGGAGAACGTCGCCGAGTCCCTCACGAAGGGCACGCGCGTCGTCGTACAGGGCCGCCTCAAGCAGCGTTCGTACGAGGACCGCGAGGGCATCAAGCGCACGGTCTACGAGCTGGACGTCGACGAGGTCGGCGCCAGCCTCCGCAATGCCACCGCCAAGATCACCAAGACCAGCGGCCGAGGCGCCCAGGGCGGCGGCTTCGGCGGCGGCCAGGGTGGCGGCGGCTGGGGCGGCGGCCAGGGCGGAGGCCAGCAGGGCGGCGGCGCACCCGCGGGCGACCCGTGGGCCACCGGCGCACCGGCCGGCGGAGGTCAGGGCGGCGGAGGCGGCTGGGGCGGAGGCTCCGGCGGCGGCTACTCGGAGGAGCCCCCCTTCTGACCGGGCGCGCACTCGTGCGTCCCGGCCGGGACGACCGCCGCGAAGCACCCGTGGCCGGTCGGGGCAGGGCCAGACAGCTGCACACTTCTTGAATTTCAACGGAGAGAGACATGGCGAAGCCGCCTGCTCGCAAGCCCAAGAAGAAGGTTTGCGTGTTCTGCAAGGAGAAGATCAACTACGTCGACTACAAGGACACGAACCTGCTGCGGAAGTTCATTTCCGACCGCGGCAAGATCCGTGCCCGACGGGTCACCGGCAACTGCACCCAGCACCAGCGCGACGTCGCCACGGCCGTGAAGAACAGCCGTGAGATGGCGCTGCTGCCCTACACCTCGACCGCTCGATAAGGGAAGGGTGACCGACAGATGAAGATCATCCTGACCAACGAGGTCTCCGGTCTCGGTGCCGCGGGCGACGTCGTCGAGGTCCGTGACGGCTACGCCCGCAACTACCTGATCCCGCGCCGCGTCGCCATCCGGTGGACCAAGGGCGGGGAGAAGGACGTCGAGCAGATCCGCCGCGCCCGCAAGATCCACGAGATCGCCACGATCGAGCAGGCCAACGAGGTCAAGGCCCGCATCGAGGCCGTCAACGTGCGTCTGAAGGTCCGCGCCGGCGACCAGGGCCGGCTTTTCGGCTCCGTGACCCCGGCCGACATCGCCGGTGCCGTCAAGGAGGCCGGCGGGCCGGAGATCGACAAGCGCCGCATCGAGGTGGGTGCGCCCATCAAGACCCTGGGCTCCCACCAGGTCTCGGTGCGACTGCACGCCGATGTGGTCGCCAAGACCGACGTCGAGGTCGTGGCCTCCTGATCAGCCGCCACGGCTGAACGGAACGGCTGCGTGCCCCGGCCGGCAACGGCGACAGCGGAGGGCCGCACCCCCTGAACTCAGGGGGTGCGGCCCTCCGTTCACGTTCGCGGACACCCTGGTGCGTGCAGGTGCGTGCAGGTGCGTGCAGGTGCGTCGGGCGGCCCGCACCGGCATCGCTTCGCGCCGCTGCGGGCCGGGTCGGTCCGGTGCGGGATCAGGCACGTACGGCGCCCGTCACCACCCACCGGCCGGAGCGGGCACGCGCCCACAGCGTCACCAGCCGCACGCCCATCATCACGCCGGCGATCGCCCACCACAGCGCCGTCAGGCCGCCCCCCAGCACTGGCACCAGCAGCGCCACCGGCGCGAACACCGCCAGGGTCACGAGCATCGCCGACGCCAGATACGCGCCGTCGCCGGCACCCATCAGCACACCGTCCAGTACGAACACGACGCCCGCGACCGGCTGCGTCACCGCGACCACCAGCAACGCGGAGGTCAACTCGCTGATCACAGCACCGTCCGACGTGAACAGCGGCATGAACAACGGCCGCGCCGCCGCGACCAGCAGGCCCAGCACCACACCCGTGACGACGCCCCACTGCACCATCCGGCGGCACGCCGCCCGGGCACCCGCCTCGTCGCCCGCCCCCAGGTACCGGCCGATGATCGCCTGTCCCGCGATCGCGATCGCGTCCAGCGCGAAGGCCAGCAACGACCACAGCGTCAGGGCGATTTGGTGCGCCGCGATGTCCGCGTCGCCGAGCCGGGCCGCCACCGCAGTCGCGATCATCAGGACGGCACGCAGCGAGAGCGTACGGATCAGCAACGGCGCGCCCGCCCGGGCGCACGCCCGTACGCCGGACGGATCGGGACGCAGGGACGCCCCGTGCCGTCGCGCGCCCCGTACGACCACGAACAGGTACACCGCGGCCATCGCCCACTGCGCCAGCACGGTTCCCCAGGCGGAGCCCGCGATGCCGAGCCCGAAGCCGTAGACGAGCAGCACGTTCAGCGCGGCGTTCGCGGAGAAGCCGCCCACCGCCACGTACAGGGGTGTCCTTGTGTCCTGAAGGCCCCTCAGCACACCGGTCGCGGCGAGGACCACGAGCATCGCGGGAATGCCGAGCGAACTGATGCGCAGATAGGTCGACCCGTGCGGGGCCGCGGTGGCCGAGGCACCGAAGAGGTCCACGAGCAGCGGAGCACCCGGCAGCACCACGGCGACCACGGCCAGGCCGAGAAGCAGAGCGAGCCAGATGCCGTCCATGCCCTGGCGGATGGCCGCCGGCAGCTCTCCGGCACCGACGCGGCGGGCGACGGCGGCGGTGGTGGCGTAGGCAAGGAAGACGAAGACGTTGACCCCGGTCTGCAGCAGGGCCGCGGCCACGCCGAGGCCCGCGAGCTGCGGAGTGCCCAAGTGCCCAACGATGGCGCTGTCCACCATGAGGAAGAGCGGCTCGGCGACGAGGGCGCCGAACGCGGGCAGGGCGAGCGCGATGATTTCGCGGTCGTGGCGCCGCATGGTGGTGCGCCTGGCGGCAGGGTCGCTCATGGGTTCGATCCAAGCATCCACAAGTAATGGTTGCAAGGTGATTCTGACCATTACGCGCGTGGGGCTCGCGTGCATGTGCGGCAACCGTGTGCCCGGGCTGCGTAACGATCCCCACTCCGGTGCCGACTTTTTTCCCCGCACAGGCGGTGGACGCCGTCGTCACAGGTCAGGGGTGGTCGATGTGGGTCGGGTACGACTTCTCCACAGGTCTGTCCCCCGTGCCGTACACAGCTTTCGCGGCCTTCTCCACAGAAAGTTGTCCACCATCCACATCACCCTGTGGATAACAAGATTGGCTGACGCCTCCTCGTCCCCATAACGTGGGCCGTCGCCCGCCCCACGATCCCCTCGTCAACTCCGTTGGCCCGACGCGCCGATGCGGAGCCGGGCGCCCATTGTCAGAGCCGTGCCGTAAGAAAGAGGGGCACTGCGGTCAGGTCCGGTCGTGCGTGATCACCGGACGGGGAGGAGGTGAGCGCGTGACTCAGCAGCCGGACCACGTCGAAGACCCTTGGGCATCGGACTCCGCCGCCCACGGTGCCGCGCGGCCCGCCCCCGGCGACCGCTTCCCCGCGGCGCGCGGCCGTCAGCACGGGCAGGGCGGCCACAACGGCTCCGGCGGGCACGGCAACAGCCACCCCGAGCGGCACGACCGGGGGCCGGACGGACACGCTCCGGCACCCGCGGCGGTCTCCTTCGAGCGCGTCCCGCCGCAGGATCTCGAGGCCGAACAGTCCGTGCTCGGCGGCATGATGCTCTCCAAGGACGCCATCGCCGACGTCGTCGAAGTCCTCAAGGGCCATGATTTCTACCGGCCCGCCCACGAGACGGTCTACGAGGCGATCCTCGACCTCTACGCGAAGGGCGAGCCGGCCGACCCCATCACCGTCACCGCCGAACTCACCCGGCGCGGCGAGATCAGCCGCGTCGGCGGCCCCGGCTACGTCCACTCCCTCGTGCAGACGGTGCCGACGGCCGCCAACGCCGAGTACTACGCGGAGATCGTCCACGAACGGGCGGTGCTGCGGCGGCTCGTCGAGGCGGGCACCCGGATCACGCAGATGGGGTACGCGGCCGACGGCGACGTCGACGACATCGTCAACTCCGCCCAGGCGGAGATCTATTCGGTCACCGAGCAGCGCACCTCCGAGGACTACCTTCCCCTCGGCGACATCATGGAGGGCGCCCTCGACGAGATCGAGGCGATCGGCTCACGCAGCGGCCAGATGACGGGCGTGCCCACCGGATTCACCGATCTCGACTCGCTGACGAACGGGCTGCATCCGGGCCAGATGATCGTCATCGCGGCCAGGCCGGCGATGGGCAAGTGCATCGCGTCCGGCACCGAGTTGGTGGAGGCCGGCAGCGGGGAGCGCGTCCGCATCGAGGACTTCGTCCGCCGGGGCCGGGCCGGGGAACCGCTGGAGGTGCACACCCTCACCGACGACTGGAAGCTGCGCGCCGTGCGGCCGTCGGACTTCCTGCACAACGGCCGTCGTGCGGTGTTCCGGCTGACGACGCGACTGGGCCGTACGGTCTCGGCGACGGCGCGGCATCCGTTCCGCACGCTGCGCGGCTGGGTCCCGCTTGAGGAGTTGCGTCCGGGGGACCGTATCGCCGTGGCCGACGGCCTGGGTGGCTCCGGCCGGCGGGCGGAAGGCCTGCCGGAGGCGGAGCTGATTCCGGCCGCCGTCTGGGAGTTGGCCGAGGCGGAGAAGGGCGCGCCGGGCTGGGCCGAGGTCGCCGTCCGCGCGGGCCTGCCGCGTGATCACGACTGGGGCGTGGGCAGGGAGATCAGCAGGCACCGGCTGCTGGAGCTGGGAAAGGCCCTGGACTCGCGGCAGTTGACGGACATCGCCGAGTCGGACGTGCGGTGGGATGCCGTCGAGTCGGTCGTGCCGGACGGCGAGACGGACGTCTACGACCTGACGGTGGAGGGGACGCACAACTTCGTCGCTGACGGCGTCGTCGTGCACAACTCCACGCTCGCACTGGACTTCGCACGCGCATGCTCGATCAGGCACAACATGCCGAGCGTGATCTTCTCGCTGGAGATGGGGCGCAACGAGATCGCGATGCGTCTGCTGTCCGCCGAGGCCCGGGTCGCGCTGCACCACATGCGTTCCGGTTCGATGACGGACGAGGACTGGACGCGGCTGGCCCGTCAGATGCCGGGCGTGACGGAGGCGCCCCTGTACATCGACGACTCCCCGAACCTGTCGATGATGGAGATCCGCGCCAAGTGCCGCCGCCTCAAGCAGCGCAACGACCTCAAGCTCGTGGTGATCGACTACCTCCAGCTGATGCAGACGGGCAGCTCCCGGCGCCCGGAGAGCCGTCAGCAGGAGGTCTCGGAGATGTCCCGGAACCTCAAGCTCCTCGCGAAGGAGCTCGAGGTTCCGGTGATCGCGCTGTCGCAGCTCAACCGTGGTCCGGAGCAGCGCACGGACAAGAAGCCGATGGTCTCCGACCTTCGTGAGAGTGGAAGCATCGAGCAGGACGCCGACATGGTCGTACTGCTGCACCGTGAGGACGCGTACGAGAAGGAGTCGCCGCGCGCGGGCGAGGCGGACCTGATCGTGGCGAAGCACCGCAACGGCCCGACAGCGACGATCACGGTTGCCTTCCAGGGCCACTACTCCCGGTTCGTGGACATGGCGCAGACATAGGGGCGCCGCTACGGGTTCTCAGGGTTCGTGCCGGAGTCTCGATCGGTGCCGGACGGAAGTCCGATCCGGCATGGGTGCCGGGAGCTGCAGACGGCGCCCATGCCTTGTCCGCGTCGGAACGCTGACGCATGGAAGGCCGAGCGGCCGCGCGGGAACAGCCGGGCTGGTCGGCACGGTTACATCGACCGAGGGCCGACGCGCACGGGCGGGGAACCGGGCGACCGCGAGGTCGTCCGCCTCACCGGATCCGGTTCCCAGGATCGCGGTGCGCGTCTGCCGTTCACTCGGGCCATGACGTTGACGTTTTCTGCAGGAGGACTGTTCCATGACTGACCGGCCGTTGACGCTCATGGCAGTACACGCCCACCCGGACGACGAGGCCACCGGAACCGGAGGGGTCCTCGCGCGGTACGCGGCGGAGGGCATCCGCACGGTTCTCGTGACGTGCACCGACGGCGGTTGCGGTGACGGACCGGGCGGCGTCAAGCCGGGCGATCCCGAGCACGATCCGGCGGCCGTCGCCTTGATGCGCCGGCAGGAACTCAGGGCGAGCTGCGACGTCCTGAAGATCAGCGATCTCGAGATGCTGGACTATGCCGACTCCGGGATGGCGGGCTGGCCGAGCAACGACGCCCCCGGGTCCTTCTGGCAGACCCCCGTGGAGGAAGGCGCCGCCCGGCTTGCGGAACTCATGCAGTACTACCGACCCGATGTGGTCGTCACGTACGACGAGAACGGCTTCTACGGCCACCCCGACCACATCCAGGCCCACCGCATCACGATGGCGGCACTGGAGACGACCGCGCTGACACCGAAGGTGTACTGGACGACGATCCCCCGCTCGGGCATGCAGCGGTTCGGGGAGATCATGCGCGAGTTCGATCCGGACATGCCGGAGCCGGACCCTGCCGAGGCCGCGGCCATGGCCGAGATCGGCCTCCCCGACGACGAGATCACCACGTGGGTGGACACCACGGCGTTCAGCAGCCAGAAGTTCGATGCGCTGGCCGCGCACGCCAGTCAGGGCGAGAACATCTTCTTCCTCAGGATGGGCAAGGAGAGGTTCGGCGAGTTGATGGGCATGGAGACCTTCGTACGTGTCAAGGACGCCACAGGAGCGGCCGTACCCGAGAACGATCTCTTCGCCGGACTGCGCTGATCCGCCCGTCCGACGGTGGCAGACGCCCGTCCGACGGGGTCAGCGCTGCTGCCACTCCTCGTAGGGGACGCGGGCGATCTCCAGGAGGTCGCCGGTCTTCGCCCACTGGTCCCGGCCGAGGCGGGTGAGCGGCTTGAGCCGGGTGACGTCCGGCAGTCCGTCGTCGGCGAGGGCCTCCTCGTCGACGACGGCGTGCACGACCCGGCCGAAGACCACGGTGCAGTTCCCGAGCAGCAGCGTCGAGTGCAGCTCGCACTCGAACGCGGCGGGCGAGCCGGCGACCCGCGGCGGTTTCACGTGCCGGCTCTGTTCCCGCTCGATCCCGACCTCGTCGAACTCGCTGATGCCGGCGGGAAAATCCGTCGACGTGGCGTTGATCTGCTCGAACATGGGCTCCGGAGCGAGGCTGACGACGAACTGCCCGGTCGCTTCGATGTTCCGCAGCGTGTCCTTCCGCCCGACGGAGGTGAACTGCACGATCGGCGGGCTGACGCAGGCCACATTGAAGAAGGAGTGCGGGGCCAAGTTGTCGCCGTCACCGTCCCGGTTCACCGTGGACACCCACGCGATGGGCCGTGGCACGACGGTGGCGGTCATGAACTTGTAGAAGTCCCGGCTGGACATCGTCCGGGGATCGAAGTCGACGCGCATGACCCCCAGTATGGTGCGGCCCGCCCGTGCAGATCGACCGGCTCCCGAACGGCTCCGGGCCGACCGTCGAGGACGGCCGGGGGCGCCGGGTGCCGCCGCGACTGCACAGGCCGGCCCCGGGGGTGATCGCGTCATGACTGGGATCGTGCTGATGGCCGGCCCGTCGCACCGAGAACCCCACGGCACAGACGTACGGGCGACGAAGCGACCGGAACCGGCACGCGCTGTGCGCGCCCCCCAGCCGTCACGGACCGCCTGATTCGCCTTCCGTGCCAGAAGCCGCCCCCGCCACCTCGGCATCCGGTACGGTCCGCGCGTGACCCGGGGAGCGCCCGGGAACGACCGGACGAACCCCTCGCCCGGCACCCGTGAAGAGGCAGAAGGCCCGTTGGGCTGCGAGGAGTTGTCCCATGTCGTCCCGGACGCGTCGCCGCGGTGGCGGAGGGAGCCGGGACCGCGGCGAGGCCGGTGCTGCCGGCCCGGTCGCCGGCATCGTCCGCCTGGCACGTTCCGCGGTCTTCGCAGCCGTGTGCGTGGTGACCACGGCATGGGGGCACGCCCTGATGTCCCGTGAGGTCCTGCCCTGGTGGGCAGCGGGCATCGCCTTCTCCGGCGGCGTCCTGGGCGGGTGGTGGCTGACCGGCCGGGAGCGGGGCGCCCCCGCGGTCATCGGCACCACGGTCCTGACCCAGGCGCTGCTGCATCTGCTCTTCACCTTCGCGCCCTGGGCAACGGGCCCCACGGGCACGGCGCATGCCACGGCGAACGCTCATCACGGCTCCCACTCGCATGCGATGACGGTGTCCCACGCGGGCATGGCGATGCACCACGGGGAGCATATGGGCGGCGCGGGGGCCACGGAATCCGCCGGCTCGTCCTTCGTCTCCGTCGTCACGCACGGGGGTTCCACCGGGATGCTCCTGGCGCATCTGCTGGCCGCCGTCATGTGCGGGCTGTGGCTGTGGCGCGGCGAAGCCGCGGTCCACCGCATCGGCCGGACGCTGGGAGCTGTCCTGTTCGCCCCGCTGCGCCGTGTCTTCCGGGCCCTTTCGCATGCGCGGAGCGGTGGCGCAGCACCGTCGTGGCGGACGGTCGTCCATGGCGGGGAGCACTGGCAGCCCGTCCTCACGGCACTGAAACACGTCGTCGTCCGCAGAGGCCCGCCACATGGCGGCGGCGCGGCAAGTCGCCTGTCTCCCGGGGCGCTGCACGCCGTCGGGCAGTGACATCTGCCCGGTGACCGGCGGTGAACCGGCCGGGTGCGACAGGCGACCGTCCGGCGAGCCCCTGCGCGCGTCGGACCGTCCACCTGGCATGGGCCGTGTCCCTGCCGCGCGGTGCGCCGCAGCGGTGTGCCGTGAGGCGTTCGGGACGGCCCGGCCTCCGTCATCGACCGGGAGTTTCCATGAACCACCGCACGATTGGTCATATGCCACTGACTGACATCACGTCAGCGGCACGGCCCACGCTGTCCGAGCGGGGCCCGTCTCCGCGTCCGGCCCGTCTCCGGGTTGCGGTCTGCTGCACCGCCGTGGCTGCGGCGGCGGCCCTGTTGTCCGGCTGCGGAAGCGACTCCTCCGGCAGTTCTTCCAAGAAGCCGGCCGGCTCCGCGTCCCCGTCCAAGTCCAAGAGCATGGACGGGATGCACGGCAAGGCGATGGGGGACCCCTCCGCCACGCCTGCGAACAAGATCCCCGATGCCGAAGCGGTCGAGGGCTCCTTCAAGCTGCTGGACACGCGCCCGCCCGGCATGGACGAGGTGAAGGGCACGGCCTGGCAGGCGCAGGGGCCGAAAGGCACCACGGTGACCGTCTCCCTGACAGGGCTGAAGCCGGGAGACACCTACATGGCACACCTCCACGCACAGCGCTGCTCCGCCGACAACGGCGGTGAACACTTCCAGTTCAAGAAGGGAGGGCCGGCCGAGCCCCCGAACGAGATCCACCTGATGTTCAAGGCGGACAAGTCCGGCAAGGGCATGACGACGGTGAACAACAAGAAGAAGACCGGCAAGAAGGCGGTCGCCCTCGTCGTCCACCCCCATGACGCTCAGGACAACCGGATCGCATGCGCCGACTTCGAGTTCTGACGACATCGGCGGTGCTGCCGGGGTGCCTGTGCGGGCTTGTGCTGCTCGGCGGCCCCGCACAGGCCCACAGCCCGCTGGAGGAATCGACGCCGGCTCCTGGCTCCCGGGTCGGAACCGGAACGGGCGTCATCTCCCTGACGTTCCCGTCACTGGCCTCCGGCACCACGCCGGAGGTCACCCTGACCGGAGCCGACGGCGCTTCCGTGCCCGTGGGGAAGCCGGTGGTGGCGGACGACTCCGTCGTGTGCGCCGCCGTCGGCTCCCTGCCCGCGGGGGTGACGACACTCACCTACCGCGTCACGGCTGCCGACGGGGACCGCCAGACCAGATCCTTCCAGTTCGAGGTCGCCGACGGCGCACGTGCCGCGGCCGCTCCGGACGCCTGCCGGGAGCGGAAACTCGCGGAGCCCGTCGCCGAAGCGAAGCCGGACGAGGGCGGGACGATTCTGGGGGTCGACCGCACCGTGGCGCTCGTGGTCATGGCGGCGGCCTCCGTTCTGGCCGTCGGCGGGTCGGCGCTCGCTGTGCGCAGGAGGAGGCAGGGGTGAGGGGGACAGGGGTGAGGAGGCAGGTGTGAGGCGGGACGCCCATGTGCTCCGGGCCGAGTGTCACTGGCCCGGAGCCCGGGGGCGGAACGTGCGTGCCCCGCTCGCGGCCCGGAAGGGGGGTGTTCCCGGGGTGACTTGACGAGCCTCCTGTGCGGGAAGGGGCCGGTTCGGCGTACAGGCCGGGCCGGCCCCGTACCGCACCGGCATCGCACAGCATCAGGCCCGGCATCGGGCGTGCGGCGCGGAGGCGGCCTCCGGTACGGGCTATCGGCCTGCCCGCCGGGAGACCGTCGACGCGTCCGCGCACACGGCGATGCGGAAGCCGAGGGCCGCCGAAGACTTCCGGGAGTCGGCAATGCGAGCCGGAAGCCCTGGAGCCGAGACTGCAGCAGGGACGGGCGACTGCGACCTCCCGGTGAGACCGCGCGCGAGCAGCGAAACGGGGGGTGCATGTCCCGTAGGAGCTCTCGCGAGGACCCTGCACGCCACCTGCCTATTCCGTGGGTGAAGGCGGCCGACTACGGCGGCACCGAGGACCGGCTGATCGATCCCGCGCCGCTGACCCGGCTCCTCGCCGCCTGGTCGGGGACCGGCGGTGACGAACTCGAAGCGGTCTCGCGCGAGGTGGTCCAGGATTCCCACGACGGGCCCGTCCACCTCGTGCGGCTGGTGGCCTCGTTGGAGACCAGCGCCCGGGCGACCGGCGGCACGCTCTCCAACGTCACCGACACCCCCGCTGTGACCGGCATCTGCGGAGGCACCCTCCATCACCTTGTCGAAGTCCTGCAGTCGAACGGCCTCGGTGCTGCCACGTCCGCTGCCGGCTCTTTGGACATCGAGTCCAGACTCCTGGCCGTCAAAGCCCTGCGCCGCTTCTGGCAGGCGCCGCTCCGCGCCCTCTGCGAGCCTCTCCACGACGCTCAAGTCCTGCAGCCTTCCCGGACGTTGTGGCGGTATTGACCACGTGCCGGCGTGGCCACGGCCGTTCCTGGTCCGCTGCGGGTGCGGACGGAAGGGGCCCGGCACCTCCTCGCCGAGGACGGTTCACGGGGGACGGCCGGATTGCTCCTGGAAGTCCTGGCGGAGCGTGCCGCGTGGGACCAGTCCGTGACCGTCGACCCCCGTCCCTCACCGTCCCTCACCGTCCCTCGCCGTTCCTCGCCGTTCCTCGCCGTTCCTCGCTTCAGGCGGCGAGTGTCAGGGCCAGCGCCGCGGCAGCCGGAAGGGCCTGGACGTAGAGGATGCGGCGGCTGACGGTCAGGGCGCCGTAGAGACCCGCGGCGACGACGCAGCACAGGAAGAAGATCCGTGCCTGGGGGCCCGTCGGCTCCTGTGCGACGAGGCCCCACGCCAGCCCTGCGGACAGGAAGCCGTTGTAGAGGCCCTGGTTGGCCGCGAGAGGGGCGGACTGCTCGGCGAATTCGGCCGTGGTGCCGAAGACGGCCCGGCCGCGGGGTGTGCGCCACAGGAACATCTCCAGTATCAGAAAGCCGAGGTGGAGAGCGGCGACGAGGGCGGTGAGCGCGAGAGCTGCGCTGTGCACGAAGTCCTCCCGGAACGGGGTGAGTTGGAATTCACAACCAACTGGCTCGTGGACCCTAGCACAAGGGTTTGGTTTTCCAACCGTGCGCCTGGTTGGATGACCGCATGGCGAGGAGAGAGGTGAACCCGCGGGAGTGCTCGCTGGCTTCGGCGCTGAACGTCGTCGGCGAGAAGTGGTCGCTGCTGGCGCTGCGCGAGGTGTTCTACGGCGTGCACCGATTCGACGGCATCGTCCGCAACACCGGTGCCCCCCGCGACGTGCTCGCCACCCGGCTGCGCACGCTCGTCGACGGTGGCGTCCTGAGGAGAGTGCCGTACTCGGAGCGTCCGCCACGCGACGAATACCACCTCACCCGGGCCGGCCGGGAGCTCGCGCCGGCGATGCTCGGCCTCATGCGCTGGGGCATGCGGTGGGTTCCCGGTGCCCCGGCGGGTCCGACGGTCTTCACCCACGGCTGTGGCGGGCAGCTGGACGCCGGGATCGTGTGCACATCCTGCGGGGAGAGGGCGGGGGCCGGTGACGCCGTACTGCCGGAGACCGGTGAATCAGAACCGGCGAACAGGACCGGCGAACAGGACCGGTGAACAGGACCGGTGAGCAGGACCGGTCAATCAGAGGGGACTTGAGCGCGGCCGGCAAGCGCACGTCTCGTTGGCGCCGAGCTCCCGCTCCGGGCCGACGCCCGCTCGAAGGTCGACGCCCGTCCGCAGGCCGACGCCCCGACGACGGAATCCGCCGCGTCAGAGCTGCATCCTGCGTCAGAGCTGCATCTTGAAGCCCAGGTGGGACGCTTCGAAGCCGAGCCGTTCGTAGAAGCGGTGGGCTTCGATGCGCGTGGCGTCGGAGGTGAGCTGCACGATGGCGCAGCCCTGGCGGCGGGCCTCGTCGACGGCCCACTGGATCAGTCTGCTGCCGAGGCCGTCACCGCGTACGTCCGCGCGGACGCGGACCCCCTCGATGAGGGCGCGGCTCGATCCCTTCCTGGACAGGCCGGGGATGACGGTGAGTTGGAGAGTGCCGACGGGACGGCCCTCGCGTTCCGCGACGACGAGGTGCTGGTGCGGGTCCGCGTCGATGCGGTCGAACGCCTCGCGGTAGACGGCGGGTTCGTCGGGGCTCTCCCGTTGGGCGCCGAGGTGGTCGTCGGCGAGCATGGAGACGAGGGCCGGTACGTCGCCGGCCGTCGCGCGCCGCATGGTGATCGGCCTCGACGGTGACGGTGCCGCTGCCGGTGACGACGGCTTTGACGGCGTGGATGGGGTCCCGGTGCTCATGATCGCAGCTTACGCCCCGGTATTGGCCAGAGGTTGGACTCGGTCGGAAAGTGCGCAACCGGGCTTGTGTGCAACGTCTGCGGGCTCTGCGGTGTTGGGCCGGTTTTCGCAACGAACCCGCCCTGACCGCACGCTTGTTGCATCGGTCGCAGTGCGACTCCGCACGTCGTTTCGCGCTCACCTCTGTCCGCGCCCTTGTCGTCCCGCGTCCTCGTCGTCCCGGCGTCCGGCCGTGCCGGCGGGCCCGTCTCTCCGGCGGCCGGCTCGCAGCGGCCTCGGCCGGTTCACGGGTCCGCACTACGATCGGCGGTATGGCCTCTTCGTTCTCCCGGTCGTCAGGGCGTCCGCCCAGGCTTCATCTCTTCGACCTCGACGGGACGTTGATCCACGGTTCTTCGGCGGCCGTGGAGATTTCACGTCAACTCGGCCTCGACGCGGAGATTCGCGAGCTCGAACTGGCCTTCGCCGCAGGGGGAATGACGCCGCCGGATTTCGCCGGCCGCGCCTGCGCGCTGTGGTCGGAACTGACGGAGGATCACATTACCGCGGCTTTCATGGGAGCCCCGTGGCTTTCGGGAATTCGCGAAGTGTGGGCGGAGATCCGCGAGCGTGGCGAGCGCTCCGCCGTGATATCGCTCTCGCCGGATTTCTTCGTCGGCAGACTGCTTCACCGGGCTCCGCCGTCGCGTTCCCCGGAACTTCCGCATGCTCCGAGCACCTCACCGGGTGATCCGGCCGGCGCCCTCCGCACCGGTGCGAGGACCGGTGGTACGGACGACGGGGGCGCCGAAGGCGGAGGCGTGGACGCCACGTACGGCTCCCGCTGGCCCGCCGTCCCCTTCCGGCGGCAACCGGATCCGGCCGGGATTCTCTCAGCGGAGGCCAAGGTACGGATAGCGGACGAACTCTGCGCGGAATTCGGTGTATCGAGAAACGAATGCGTGGCCTACGGCGACTCGATGTCGGACGCGGCGCTGTTCGCCGCGGTGCCGGTGTCGGTGGCGGTGAATGCCGACAGCCACGTCAGAGACCTCGCCACCGCCGAGTACGTGGGAAAAGATCTTCGTGAGGCCTACGGACTTGTCCGCAAGAGTCGGTAGTTCCCCGCGAGTGGTGCACGTCACGTAATTCGCCCCCTGCCCGGATGGGACTTGTGTGGCGAAGTGATAACGGTATGGTCGACTCCGCATCGCGCGCGGTACGGCAGAGATTCCGCAGTCGGTGTCAGGGGGCGGCACCACCAGAACGCGTTCCGAATGCGTGCTGCGCAGATTCTTCGTACGAGTTCGAGGCGAGGCAGACCATGACGACCACATCGGCCGGAAACGGTCCGTCCGCGGGGGACGGCAGAAGAGACGACGACAGCGGCTGGGGCTGGTTCACCCGCTCACGGCCTGCCACGGAAGCAGCAGCGTCCCAAGAGCAGGACCAGCACGATCAGCAGGACGAGCAGAGGCAGCGGACGCAGCGGGGCCCCGAGCAGAACAGGCAGCCCGGCGGGCAGAACGAGCAGCGCGGGCCCGCCCGCCGCCCGGTGGGCGACGGAGGCTGGACCGTCCGGCCGCTGAGCCCCATCGTCGACGGCACCGGAGCCGGCCGGGCGCGCTGGGCCGAGACGCCCGAAGAGGCCGCGGAGCCGGTGCCCGCGCCGCCGGACCCGTACGCCGCCGGCACCGGCCCCGCCCGCACCGGCGAGGAGGAGCGCGGAGCGCCCGCACCCGGCGCCTGGTACGGCGGCGGCCCGGAGGCGCCGCGGGAACATCCGGCACCGGCCCAGTACGGCGGCAACGGGACCGCCGCCCCGGCGGCCGCCCCCCGGCCCCAGTCCCCGCCCCACTCGCCGCCTCCCGGGCCCGGCCGGACACCGCCCGCCTCCCGCCCGCAGGCCGAGAGACAGCCGCAGCCCCGAAGCGCCCCCGATCCGTACGAAGCCGCTCCGGCGCCGCCGCCCGCGCCGCCGCCCGCGCAGGCGGCCGGGCCGGAGGACGCCGAGCTGATACGCAGGACGCTCGAAGAGGTCGAGCCCCGGGCCGACGCGGCCACCGCGTACTTCTACGCGCTGCTCTTCGTCCAGCAGCCCCAGCTTCGCGACCTCTTCCCCGCGTCGATGGACTCGCAGCGCGACCGCCTCTTCAGGGCGCTGCTCACCGCAGTGCAGCTGGCCGACGAGGCGGACGCGCTGTCCGAATACCTGTCGGGCCTGGGCCGCGGTCACCGCAAGTACGGAACGCTCCCCGAGCACTATCCCGCCGTGGGCGAATGCCTGCTGGGCGCCCTCGCCCAGTACGCGCCGAAGAGCTGGAGCCCCGAGACCGAGCAGGCCTGGGTCCGCGCCTACACGACGATCTCGCAGGTCATGATCGATGCCGCCGCCGAAGACGCGCAGCGCGCACCGGCCTGGTGGAACGCCGAGGTCGTCTCGCACGAGCTGCGCACGTCGGAGATCGCCGTGATCACTCTCCGGCCGGACCAGCCGTACCCGTTCCTCGCGGGCCAGTACACCAGCGTCGAGACGCCCTGGTGGCCGCGCGTGTGGCGGCACTACTCCTTCGCGTCCTCGCCGCGCTCCGACGGGCTGCTCACCTTCCATGTGAAGGCCGTCCCCACCGGGTGGGTCTCCAGCGCGCTCGTGAACCGGGCCCGCCCCGGCGATGTGCTGCGCCTGGGCCCGCCGGCCGGAAACATGACCGTGGACCACGACACCGACAGCGGGATGCTCTGCGTCGGCGGCGGCACAGGGATAGCCCCCATCAGGGCACTGGTGGAGGATGTCGCGCAGCACGGCCGTTCCCGACCCGTCGAGGTCTTCTACGGCGCGCGCAGCGACCACGATCTCTACGACCTGGACACGATGATGCGGCTGGAGCGCGAGCACCGCTGGCTCTCCGTGCGTCCCGTGGTCGCCACCCCGCCCGGGTCGGCGTTCGCGAACGCGCTCGCGGGGCAGCTCCCGGACGCCGTGCGGCAGCACGGGCCGTGGTCCGCGTACGACGGCTACCTCTCGGGCCCGCCCGGCCTGATCCGCAGTGGCGTCGATGCGCTGGTGGCCTCGGGTGTTCCTGCCGAACGGATACGGCACGACTCGCTGGCGGAGCTGATCCTCAGCGGTGAGCGGACGTCCGGATGAGCCCGTACGGACCGGGTCCCGGCTGGCCGGGCGCGGGAGACGCACCCGCGCGGCGCCGTCACCGGCACGCGCGAGGCTCCCGGGCGTAACAGGAGGGCGGCGCCGGGCGCACTGGAAAGGGAACGCGGGCGGGAGCAGGAACGCGAGCGACAGCAGGAACGCGAGCGACAGCAGGAAAGAGGAAGGGGAAGGGGTCAGCGGCGTGGCTGAGGCGGAGGAGCCACGTCCGTGGGTCGGGCAGGACTCACGGACGCGGCACGAGCACGAACACGACAGGGCGGCACCCGAGGGACGACGGCACCGGCCGGGCAGTGACGGAGAGCGGGTGCTCCAGCGCCGGCTCGGCACGTCCGACCGCGCGGAGCGCTTCTACAACGAGCAGGTCCTCGACCATCTCAACGACCGGATGCGGGAGTTCGTGGAGCGTCAGGAGATGTTCTTCCTGGCCACCGCGGACGCCTCCGGCGAGTGCGACAGCAGCTTCCGCGCCGGTCCGGCCGGGTTCCTCCAGGTGCTGGGCGAACGGATGCTGGCCTACCCGGAGTACCGCGGCAACGGCGTGAACGCCAGCCTCGGCAACATCCAGGAGAACCCGCACCTGGGCATCATGCTGATCGACTTCACCCGGGCGGGCATCGGCCTGCACATCAACGGCCGGGCCGCCATCTTCGAGGACGCGGAACTTCGCGCCTCGTATCCGCACCTGGCCGAGGACCCCGTGCCGGGCCGGCGGGCACAGCTGTGGGTGCGGGTCGAGGTCGAAGAGGCCTACATCCACTGCGCGAAGCACATACCGCAGATGCAGAAGGCGCCGCGGCGCACCGCCCGCGACTGGGGCACGGACGACTACAAGCGCAAGGGCGGCGACTTCTTCGGCACGGCGCGCGACGCGCGCGAGCGGGTCGCGTCGGACGCGGCCGGAGCCGGGGCACGTGAGCATGCGCGGCGCGAGGAGACCCCGTCGCCGGTGCGGCAGGAGCCCGCGTCGCCGGTGCGGCAGGAGACCGGGGAGAGGGCCGGGCCGTCGCTCTTCGTCCCGTCCTCCTCTTCGCCGTCCTCGTCGTCCTCTCCCTCCTCATCGTCTGCGTCGTCCTCATCGTCCCCTTCGGAGCCGGCGTCCTCGCTGCCGTCCTCCGCCTCCCCTTCGGCGTCGTCGTCCTTCCCGGCCCCGCACGGCGAACTGCCGGGCCACACACGGGAAGAGGGCCGCGCGGACGCAGTCTCCCCTTCCGCCTCCCGCAGGGCGGGCGACGTACTGGAGGTCGACTCCGTTCCCCGGGAGGCCGGGGTGACGGAGCAGCGCATCTCCTTCATGGCCGGCAGCGTTCCGGAGCAGCGGCGCTCCCCGGCCCTGGAGTCGCCCGACGTTGCGGCGCCCGACGGTGCGGCGCCCGACGGTGCGGAGCCTTCGTCCGCATCCTCGGCTTCACCGGCCGCCGCGGCCTCCGCCGAATCCCGCGAGCAGACCGGAGCGACGGCGATGGACGGGGCCTCCGGAGCGCTCGCCGCACGTGCCGCGCAGTCCGCGGGCTTCCCCGTGAGCGGTTCCGACCCCGAGGCGTGGCGTCAGGAGGCCGAGCGTGCGCTGGCGGAGGCGCAGCGACGCGGCGTGAGAGAAACCGGGCCCTTCGAGGGCTGGTTCGGCTGAGGGGAGCGGCGGCAACGCGGGTCTCCCCGGGCGCGCCCCCGGCGGCTCATCCCATGTCGGGGGCGAGGAGCGCCAGTACGCCTTCGATGTTCTTGTCGAGGTATGCGCTCAGCGTGGGAGGCACGACGTCGACGGACGCGATGCCCTGCCGCGTGAAGGGCACCCGTACGAATTCGTACAGGCCGCACGGCTCGTCCACTTCGGGGCCGTGCCTGCGTGAGAGGTCCATCGACTCGAGGCGGCAGACGAAGAAGTGCTGCACCTTCACGCCTTCCTCGCCGTCCTCGGTGGTGTGCGGGACCGTGTCGACGAAGGCG
The DNA here is from genome assembly GCF_900090145.1 of Streptomyces sp. WMMB 322. GTDB lineage: Bacteria > Actinomycetota > Actinomycetes > Streptomycetales > Streptomycetaceae > Streptomyces. Next base: position 241,935 of record NZ_FMHI01000002.1, on the reverse strand, counting down.
GGGACCACGTCCGTGACCTTCGCCCCGAGTTCCTCGTCGACCTCGCGGTGCAGGGCGTCGATCACGGTGCCGTCCACGCCCGGCTCCACGCCGCCGCCGGGAGTGATCCAGTACGGCTCGCGGCCGGGCTTGGTGCGTTTGATCAGGACGAGGCGGGGTGTGCCGGTGCCGTCCGAGTCGAGGAGGAGGGCGCGGGCGGTGCGCTTGACCACGGGACGTTCATGGGTCATGGATGACGTCTGGCCCGCGGCGTGCCGTATCAAACCCTGATTGCCCGCCGCGGGTGTACGGACATCCGCGGCGGGTGTACGGACATCCGTACCTGCGACCCCGGCGGAGCCCCCGGTCCCGGAAACGTGCACAGGGCGTGGCGAATATCTCCACAGAGGTATATCGATAATATCCTCTCTGTCACTGGACACTGACGCAGAGTCAACTAATCTGGAATGGACGGTTCTTCGCGCGTTGAGCCGCCACGGGGGCGGTTCGAGGCATGAGGGGGGAGCCTCGAACCGCCCCGCCCTGCAAGGGGGTTCGGGTTCGGCCGTCGAGCCCTGCCGGCTCCGGTCCGTGCACTCGGTGCCGCCCCCTCCCGTACCGCCCCCAAGTTCCGCCCCGCAGCCGGAAGAACAGCGCTGCCCCCGGGCCGGGCCCCGCGAAAACGGGGCCGGGCCGGGGGCAGGCTGCTGCCGGTCGACACCGCTCGGTGTCACTCGGGGCTTCCCCGAGGCCGGCGGCACCGGCGGAGCGTCAGCGGGAAAGCCGGGAGCAGGTCATTCCGCCATGGGCAGATAGACCCTGTTGCCGGTCTCGGCGAACTCGCGGGACTTGGCGAGCATGCCCGCCCTGATCTCCTCCTCGCTCAGCGTCCCGTCCTCGTCGGAGCCGAACTGCTCGTTGATGCTCCTGCTGATCTTCATCGAGCAGAATTTCGGCCCGCACATCGAGCAGAAGTGAGCCGTCTTGGCGGGCTCCGCCGGCAGCGTCTCGTCGTGGAAGGCGCGCGCGGTGTCCGGATCGAGGGCCAGGTTGAACTGGTCCTCCCAGCGGAACTCGAACCGGGCGTCGGAGAGCGCGTCGTCCCACTCCTGCGCGGCGGGATGCCCCTTGGCGACGTCGGCGGCATGAGCGGCGATCTTGTACGTGATCACGCCGGTCTTGACGTCGTCCCGGTCCGGCAGCCCCAGATGTTCCTTCGGTGTGACGTAGCAGAGCATCGCCGTGCCCCACCAGCCGATCATCGCGGCGCCGATGCCGCTGGTGATGTGGTCGTAGCCGGGTGCGATGTCGGTGGTGAGCGGGCCCAGGGTGTAGAAGGGCGCCTCGTCGCACACCCGCTGCTGGCGGTCGACGTTCTCCTTGATCTTGTGCATCGGGACGTGACCAGGACCCTCGATCATCGTCTGGACGTCGTGCTCCCTGGCGATGCGGTTGAGCTCGCCGAGGGTGTCCAGCTCGGCCATCTGCGCCTCGTCGTTGGCGTCCGAGACGGAGCCGGGCCGCAGGCCGTCCCCGAGGGAGAAGGTGACGTCGTAGCTGCGCAGGATGTCGCAGAGCTCCGCGAAGTGCGTGTACAGGAAGCTCTCTTGGTGGTGCGCGAGGCACCAGGCCGCCATGATCGAGCCGCCGCGCGAGACGATGCCGGTCCTGCGGCGGGCCGTCAGCGGTACGTACCGCAGCAGCACGCCGGCGTGCACCGTCATGTAGTCGACGCCCTGCTCGCACTGCTCGACGACGGTGTCCCTGTAGACCTCCCAGCTGAGCTCCTCCGCCTTGCCGTCGACCTTCTCCAGCGCCTGGTAGAGCGGCACCGTGCCGATGGGGACGGGGGAGTTGCGCAGCACCCACTCGCGTGTGGTGTGGATGTTGCGTCCGGTGGAGAGATCCATGACGGTGTCGGCGCCCCAGCGGGTCGCCCACGTCATCTTCTCCACCTCCTCCTCGATGGACGAAGTCACCGCGGAGTTACCGATGTTGGCGTTGACCTTCACCAGGAAGTTCTTGCCGATGATCATCGGCTCGGTCTCGGGGTGGTTGACGTTGGCGGGCAGTACGGCCCGGCCCGCCGCGATCTCGTCCCGTACGAACTCGGGCGGACAGCTCTCCCGGATCGCCACGTACTCCATCTCCGGGGTCACCACTCCGCGCTTGGCGTAGGCGAGTTGGGAGACGGACGCGTGGCCGTCCGGGCCCTCGCGCCCCCGGCGGGGCCTGCGGGGGCGGCCGGGGAAGACGGCGTCGAGGCCGTCGAGTCCCCCGGTGCCGTCGCCGCCGCCGTTCCCCCGGCTCCGGCCGAGGGCGCCGCCGCGTGGCGTGGTGTGCTTGATTCCGTCGTCCTCGGGCCGCAGTTCACGGCCCGCGTACTCCTCCGTGTCGTCGCGTTCGACGATCCAGTTCTGGCGCAGCGGTGCGAGCCCGCGGCGCACGTCGGTCTCGATGGCGGGATCGGTGTACGGCCCGGATGTGTCGTAAAGCGTCACATCCCGGTCGTTGGTGAGGTGCACACGGCGGACCGGGACCCGCAGGTCCGTGCGTGATCCGCTCAGATACCCCTTGTGCCAGCCGAGTTCACGAGGCGCGTCCTCGGCCGCGGGCGTACGTGCATCCTGCATGGTCATGGGACCAACTCCCTACGCCGGCATTACCCGGTACCAGGTTCGGCGGTCGACGCAGCCGCTTCCGTCGTCCGTTGATCCGGCGACGGAGGTCAGCGCCCTCTCAGCCCCGTGCTCGGAGCTCCCGCGATTGCAAAGGCACTCCCACGCTAGCCGTATGACGGTGGTGATGAACAGACCGCCCTTCGACGGAGGCTTTGCAATGATCGGGGCGTGACTCCTACTCCGAGGTCCGGGACGGACCGGCACGCAGCAGGCTCCCCCGAACCCGCTCCGGTTCCGGAACAGGAGCGGGACGAGGAACGCCGCGCCGCGCTCGCGTACCAGCGCCGGCAGGGGCGTGCGCACGAGCACGGGCACTCCCACGCGCACGCCCACGGCCCCCCGGCTCCCGTCTCCCGGCATCTGCGCAAGGTCATCGCGGCGGTTCTGATCCCCTTCGCCGTGGCCGTCGTCGCGGGGCTCGTCCTGCTGTGGCCCGGCGGGTTGCCCGAGAAGGGCGGGCCCAGCGGCGTCGGATTCGACCGGCCCACCCTGCCGGCACGTGTCACGGCGGTGCGGGTCGTCGACTGCGAGGACGTGAACGCGCAGCCGTCCGGCGGGCAGCAGCAGCCCGGCCAGGCCCCCGGCCAGTCCGCGGGCGCCGGCGGCCAGGGCGGCACCGGGAAGCCCGGCGGCGCGTGCCGCAAGGCGACCGTCGAGGTCACCGCAGGCAAGGACAAGGGCTCCACGTTCACGGAGGTCGTCACTCCCGACGCCACCCGCACCTACTCCGCCGGGCAGGACGTCGTCGTCGCCTACGCGGCGAAGGCGCCGAAGGAGTTGCGCTACAGCGTCATCGACGTCGACCGGAAGCTGCCGATGGTGGTCCTCGCGGGCGTCTTCGCGCTGTTCGTCGTGCTGGTGGGGCGGCTGCGCGGCGTGCGGGCGCTGGTGGGTCTCGGGCTGAGTTTCGCGGTGCTGAGCCTGTTCATCCTGCCGGCGATACTCCAGGGTTCGAATCCGCTGGTGGTGGCTGTCGTCGGGGGCAGCGCGATCATGCTGGCGACGCTGTATCTGTGCCACGGGCTGTCCGCCCGTACGTCCGTGGCCGTGCTCGGAACGCTGATCTCGCTGCTGCTGATCGGCGTGCTCGGTTCGCTCTTCATCGGCTGGGCGAATCTGACGGGCAACACCGACGACCAGACCGGCCTGGTGCACGGGCTCTTCCCCGGCATCGGCATCCAGGGCCTGCTGCTGGCAGGGGTGCTGATCGGCTCGCTCGGCGTGCTCGACGACGTGACGGTCACGCAGACCTCGGCGGTGTGGGAACTGAAGGAGGCCGATCCGGGCGCCGGCTGGCGGAAGCTGTACGGCGCGGCGATGCGCATCGGGCGCGACCACATCGCCTCGGTGGTCAACACCCTGGTACTGGCCTACGCGGGCGCCGCGCTGCCCCTCATGCTGCTGTTCTCCATAGCCCGCAGCGGCGTGACGGCCGTGGCGACGAGCGAGGTCGTGGCGGAGGAGATCGTCCGCACGCTCGTCGGCTCGATCGGGCTGGTCGCCTCGGTGCCGGTCACGACGCTGCTGGCCGCCCTGGTCGTCTCCTCCGGGCGGGGGCGGGCGGCGGCCGGTGCCTCAGGAGGTGCGACCGCACCGACGGGAACGTCCGTGGCCCCCGACGGGCCCGCGCCCGCGCCGGCGTACCCGCGGGGGCGCACGGAGCCCGAGGTCACCACTCGTCGCGGCGGGAAGAGGAGGAAGCCGAAGTGAAGTGCCGGACCAGGTAGATGAGGCCACCGACGAGGGCGGCGAAGATCAGCACCTTGAAGAGGAGACCGATCAGGAAACCGACGACGCTGGCGATCAGACCCCCGAAGACGACGACGGCGATGACCGGGATCGCGACCCACTTCACCCACCACGGCAGGCTTCTCAAGATCCCCTTGGCGTCCATGCATGGCTCCTGTCGGCCGGGCCGGTCCCGCTCGGGGCGGACCGGCGCGTTACGGGCTGCTGCGCGGCGGCACCCTCGGCCACCGCTCCGCGTCGATCGCGTGCGTTCTCTCGCTGCTCGTTCGATCGCGGCACTTTCGATGCTAGAGCGCCGGGGGCCGGGCCGGGAGTGCCGCGGACCCCGGCCCTCCCCTGATCCTTCCCCCACCGCGACCCTGAGCCGTGCGGACGGGACGGACCCGGAGGATTCAGCTCTCCGGCGGCGCGAAGACGACCATCACCCGCAGGTCCTCGGTGATGTGGTGGAACTTGTGCGGCACCCCCGCCGGCACATAGACGATGCTGCCCCGTGCGACGGCGGTGGTCTCGTTCCCCACCGTGATCGCTCCGCGGCCGCTGACGACGAAGTACACCTCGTCCTGCTTGTGCGGAGTCTGCGGATCGCTCGTGCCCCGGTCCAGGGCGTAGAGCCCGACGGACATGTGGCGCTCCCGCAGGAACTGGAGGTATGCGCCCTCGTGAACGAGGCGCTGAGCCTCCAGCTCCTCCAGCCGGAACTCCTTCATCTCCCCGTCCACCCCTTGTCGATCGTCCTCGCGCCCGCGCGCCGCCGTTCCGCCCATCGCCCCGCGGAGACCTTGCGGGCCCGTGTGCGACCCCGGCGTCCGCCTCTGCAACGATCACACTATGACGAATTTCCTCATCAAGACGGTCGCGAACGCGGGTGCGCTCGCGATCGCGACGTGGCTCGTGTCCGGCATCGAACTCACCGGCGCCGACACCGCTTCGAAGGCGCTGACGCTGGTCGTCGTGGCGCTGATCTTCGGTGTCGTGAACTTCGTGGTCAAGCCGCTGCTGAAGTTCATATCCCTGCCCCTTCTGGTGCTCACCCTCGGCCTGTTCACGCTGGTCATCAACGCGCTGATGCTGATGCTCACCTCGTGGCTGTCGGACCGGCTCGACGTGAGTTTCCACGTCGACGGCTTCGGAACGGCGTTCCTGGGCGGCCTGATCATCTCGATCGTGGCGTGGGCCCTGCACATGGTTCTCCCCGACCGGGACCGATAGACCGGTCCCGCGCGCGAGGATGGAGAGCGAGAACGACAGCCCGGTAACCGGGCCGGGACCCCGCGCCCGGCACCACAGCGAACACGGAGAGCGCATGGACACCTTCCGCGTCTGTTTCGTCTGCACCGGCAACATCTGCCGCTCCCCCATGGCCGAGGCGGTCCTCCGCGCCCATGTGACGGAGGCCGGCCTGGAGGACCGGATCACGGTGAGCAGCGCCGGCACAGGCGGCTGGCACGTCGGTGAGCCGGCCGATCGGCGCACCACCGGGACGCTGGAGGCCGCCGGGTACGAACTGGCCCACCGTGCAAGGCAGTTCGAGCCGGGCTGGTTCGGGGAGCACGACCTTGTCGTCGCGCTGGACGAGGGGCACGAGCGCGAACTGCGCGCCATGGCCCGAACCCCGGACGACGTCGCGAAGGTTCGCCTGCTGCGCAGCTACGACCCGGCCGCGTCGGCGGGGATCCCCCCGGGCCCGTCAGGGGGGACGGGGGTGAACGATCGCTTCGGCCTCGACGTGCCCGACCCGTACTACGGCGGAGCGGACGGCTTCGACGAGGTGCTTCGCCTCATCGAGGCGGCCGTGCCCGGCGTCCTCGCCGAGGCGGCCGCGGCCCTGGAGGAACGGCTCGCGGGCGCCGCCGGCGGTCACCACGGGGAAGAGACTTCCTGATGCCCGCGCTCGCCGACCGAGTGGCCCAGCTGACCGGTGCCGACGAGGCCACACGGGCTTTCCCCGTGGAGGGCGGGGACATCTGCGACGCCTGGAGCATCATGCTGCGGGGCGGACGCCACGGAATGCACCGCAAGGTGTTCGCGAAGACCCTCTCCGACAGCCCGCCCGGCTTCTTCGCCGCCGAGGCCGCCGGGCTCACCCTCCTCGCGGTGACGGGCACCGTGGCCGTGCCGGACGTCCTCGCCGTCGAGGACGACCTGCTCGTACTGGAATGGCTGGAGCCCGGGGAGCCCACTCCCGAGCAGGCCCACAGCCTCGGACGCGACCTGGCCGCGCTGCACCGGACCAGTGCGCTCTCCTACGGAACTCCCGGCCGCAGCGCCTACATCGGGTCGCTGCCGCTGCCGTCCCCCTCGGCGGCCGTCACCGATCCCGCCGAGTGGCCGGCCTTCCACGCCGAGTACCGGCTTCTGCCGTTCCTGCGCCAGGCGGTCGACCGCGGCGGCATCGAACCCGCCGACGCCCGTGACGTGGAGCGGCTGTGCGAGCGGATCGACCGTATCGCCGGCCCGCCGCAGCCGCCGGCGCTCATCCACGGCGACCTGTGGTCCGGCAACGTGCACTGGACCACGTCCGCAGCCCCCGGCGCCCTGCCCGCCACCGGCGGTGGTCCTCGCGCCCGCCTCATCGACCCGGCCGCGCAGGGAGGTCATCCGGAGACGGACCTGGCGTTTCTCGAACTGTTCGGCTGTCCGCAGCTCTCCCGTATCCTCGCCGCGTACGAGGAGGTACGTCCCATCGAGGGGCGGGCCGAGCGGGTCCCTCTCCATCAGCTCCACCATCTGCTGGTGCACGCGGTCCTTTTCGGGCCGGGCTACGGCGCGAAGTGCGGGGAAGCCGCGCGTGCCGCGCTGGGCTGAGGAGCGCACTCCCACGGGCAACGCACGCCCAGGAGACGCACAGGAGACGCACGCCCCAGGAGACGCACAGGGCACCGGCCCTGCAGCCGCGCATCACGGGAGAGCACAACCATGACCAGTGACAGCGACGCCACAAGGGTCGTACGGGCCGGACTGCCGGAGGAGCAGCCGTACGAACCCCCGCTGCCCGGGCCCGTCTTCGCGGCCCACTACCACCTGCCGGGAGACGTCGGCGACGCACCCTACGCGTACGGGCGGGACGCCAACCCCACGTGGACCGCCCTCGAAAGTGCCATCGGCGAGCTGGAGTCGCCGGACGGCGGGCCGCGCGCCGGCGGAACGGGCGTGCACACCGTCTCCTTCGCCTCCGGCATGGGCGCCGTCTCCGCCGTGCTGCTCTCCCGTGCCCGCCCCGGCAGTGCCGTCGTACTGCCCGACGACGGCTACAACCTCCTCGTACCGGTGCGGGAGCGCCTCAGCGAACTCGGCGTGGAGGTCCGCACCGCACCGACCGCCGGCGACGCCCAACTCGGCCTGCTCGAGGGGGCCTCGCTGCTGTGGATCGAATCGCCGTCCAACCCCGGCCTGGACGTGTGCGACATCCGGCGGCTGGCAGACGCCGCGCACGAACGCGGCGCGCTGGTCGCCGTCGACAACACCCTCGCCACGCCGCTCGGCCAGCGTCCCCTCGAACTCGGCGCGGACTTCTCCGTGGCGAGCGGCACCAAGGCGCTCACCGGACACGGCGACGTGCTCCTGGGATACGTCAGCTGCCGCGACGCCGGACTCGCCGGCTCGGTACGGCAGTGGCGCAAGCTGGCCGGGGCGATTCCCGGGCCGATGGAAGCCTGGCTCGCGCACCGCTCACTGGCGACGCTCGACCTGCGCACCCACCGGCAGGCGGCCGGTGCCCTAGCCGTCGCACGCGCACTGCTCGACCGCCCGGAGGTCACCGGCGTGCGGCACCCCGGCCTGCCGGACGACCCCGCGTACGGGACGGCTGTGCGGCAGATGCGGCGCTTCGGCTGCGTCGTCTCGTTCACGCTGCCCGGCAAGGAGCACGCGGAACGGTTCCTCGGGGCGCTGCGCCTCGTCGACGAGGCGACCAGCTTCGGCGGCGTGCGCTCCACGGCCGAGCGGCGCGGGCGGTGGGGCGGGGACGCCGTGCCGGAGGGCTTCGTGCGGATGTCGGTCGGTGTGGAGGACCCGGACGATCTGACGGCGGACGTGCTGCGCGCCCTGGACGTGGCCGCAGCGGAACGTCCCAGGTCGTGATGTCCAGGGAGGTCGTAATAGGCCGTCCCGCAGCTGCGGGGCACGCCGGTGCGTCCCGGCGCGGGTGCGGGTGGCTACTCCGGTTTGTGGTCGGGGCCGCCGTAGTCCGGGCTGGAGTAGTCCGGGCTCGAGTAGCGCGGGCGGAGACTCTCCTTGCCGTCCGACGGACTGCGGCTGGAGAAGTCGGGGCCCGAGTAGCCGAGCCGTGGGGTTCGCTCCTCGCTGCGCGCTGCATCCGTCGCAGACGCGGACGAGGAGCCCGGGCCGCGGTCCGCACGCCCACGGGCGTCGCCGCCGGTGCCTGCTCCGGTCGGCTCCCCGCCCGGCTGAGCTGCCAGAACGTCTGCGAGGAAGGGCACTATCCCGCGTTCCAGCAGCGCTTCGCGCCAGACCGAGCGGGCAGCCGAGACCTCCCCGGCCAGCCGGGTCTCGCCCTCCGCGCCGTCGGCCGTTCCCGCCGCCTCGCCCCTGAGGGCGCCCGCCCCGTGCCGTCTGGCCGTGAGCCACAGCTCGGTCATCGCCACGACGATCCCGGCGGCGGCCAGCACGGCGAAGACCCAGCCCGCGTCGCGCATCGGCGACGCGATGGACGGCTCCGGCGAGAGCACCCGCAGCAGATTTCCCAGCAGCAGGAAGATGACCGCTGCCGACCCCGCCAGCAGCGGAACCAGCACGGAGACCATGGCGAGCAGGCCTGCGCCCGCCGTCTCGCCGACTCCCGCGTTCACGCCGGCCAGGCTCAACCCGCCTCCGGCGCCCGGATGTTCGCCGTCGCCGGCTCTTCCGTCGCCGTCCGGTCGCCGGCCCGAGGACGACGGGCCGGACTCCGCGGTGCCGGAGACGTCGGCTGCGGGCCCCCGCAGCCGGGTTCGCAGAGCGACGTACCGCTCGTACTCCTCGGCGGCGTCCGCGGCGATGGCGCTCGCTGAGCTGAGAGCCATGACGCGCAGCTGCTGCGCGCTGATGTGCTCGCCCACCGCAGCCAGGACAGGACGCCTGCCTGCGTCACGCAGAGCCTCGTCAACCGCCCGTTCGAAATCGGGCCGGTCTTCGGGCAGCAGGTGCGGAGCGGTGTTCATGTGCATCCCCCGATGCTCCGTAGGGCCTTCGGCGGCCGGTTGGGGGCGCCTCCCTTGCCACCAGGCCAAGGGGGAGGGCGGGGCAGCCCCGGCGAAGGATAGGCGAATTCGCAGTGGCAGAACCGATATTAGAGGGAGCTTGGCACTTCCCGAGGGTGAGTTTCCGGTAATTGACCCTTCGCAGCAATGCGTTCCGCGCCGTTGTGCGCCTGCCCGGGCCCGCGTACGCCCGGCTGCCTTCCGGGCCGGGCGGCGGGGACGGGGCCCCCGGCAGAGCGAGGGGTGGGGTTTCGCCGGCGGGTTGCGAGGAGGAGGACCCGGCTGTTCAGTCGCCCAACGGCAGTTGTGTGACGAGGAGTTTCCCGTCCATCGTCACGCCGCCGTCCATGGCGATGGCGAGACCGTCGGCGTACAGGTGCGGGCCGGTCACCTCGGGGAGTGCGTCCTCCTCGGCCTCCGCTCCGTCGCCCGTGCCGACGGCGCCGTTGCCCGCCGCTTCGCCGAGCAGATACGGGATGGGGCTGTGGCCGTGCACGATCTGCCGCCCGCCGAAGACGGTGAGCAGCTCGCGTGCGGCCAGTGAACCGGTCTCCTCGCGGAACGCGAAGCGCTTGGTGAACTTGCGGAACAGGTCCCAGGTCTCGTCGGCGTCGTTGCGCTGCAGGGCTTCGGTGACGGCGTCGTTGACGGCTTCGATCGTCGTGCCGTACTCGAGATAGCAGGTGGCGTCGGAGTGGAGCAGGAGATGGCCGTCGGCGAGGGCCATCGCGTCGAGGCGTGACATCCACTGGATGTGGTGGTCCTCGAGCCGTTCCATGTCCGACTGCTGGCCGCCGTTGAGCAGCCACGCGGCCTGGAACGAGGCAGTCCCGGCACTGGAGTTGACGGGCGTGTCCCCGAACTTCTTGGCTCCGATGAGAAGGAGTTCGTGATTGCCCATCAGCGCCTTGCAGTAGCCGCCCGCCGCGGCGGCCTGCGCGGAGAGATGCATGACGAGGTCGATGACGCCGATGCCGTCGGGACCGCGGTCGGTGAAGTCACCGAGGAACCACAGCCGGGTGTTGCCCGCCGCCCAGTTGTCGTCCCTGTCGGTGATGCCCGCGTCGCGCAGCGCGTCGCGCAGCTCGTCGAGGTAGCCGTGCACATCGCCTACGACGTACAGCGGGCCGGAGCCCTCCTCGGTCACGGGCTCGGTGGCGACGTCGACGAGCGTCGGCTCGTGTCCCTCGCCCGAGGCGCCGGAGCCGACCACCGGCAGGTCCCGCTCGGTGGGCGTGTATCCCTCGTCGGGTTCGCCGGGGTGCTCCTTCTCCCGCGGGGTCTCCCGCGACGGAGCGGACGTGTCTTCCCACGCGGACGGGGGCGTGCGCACGTGCTCGCCGTGAGGGACGGTGCCGGCCGCGGGGGGCTGCGCGGCGGGAGTCCCGGGTGTTCCCCGGTCCCCGGTTCCGTGCGCGGCGGCATCGCCGCCCTGCCACATCGCGGGTCCTCGACCGGCCCCCTGAGTCATCGACCCCTCCACCATCGCGTGCCGCCGTGCACCTGTCCGGACCTCGCCCTGCCTGCTCCGACGGGGCCGCCCGCCCCTCGCCTGTCACGCCGAACCAGGGGTCCACACTTGCACAGGCCGGGATCGGGTCCCGGTGTCGTGCGCCCCATCATAGGAACGCCGGTGGGGGCTTGTGACGCACCTGGGGGCGGCAATTGCGGCTCGCGGAGCGGTGGCTGGCGCATTCCTCCGCAAATCCCCCTCTCGTCGGCGGCTCGTCGCATGGTCCGAATGCCTGTCAGGGGTCCGCCGGACCGGCCGGCCCGGGCTTGTTCCCGGGGGAGCGGGGCGCGCTGACGGTGGTGCGGGGCGGGCGGCGCTGGGAGGACGTGCGGACGACGAGGTCCGTCGGCATCACATGGTGGACCGGCGCGTCGCCGCCGACGCCCTCGATGGCGTCGATCAGGAGCTGGATGACGGTGTTGCCGATGCGGCCGGGCTTGAGCGAGAGCGTGGTGATGGGGGGCTCCGTCGTGGCGTAGACGCCGGACTCGCTGCAGCACACCAGCAGCAGGTCCTCGGGCACGCGCAGCCCGTAGCGGCGTGCTGCCGCCAGCAGGTCCGTGCCGTTGGGGTCGAAGAGTCCGTACACCGCGTCGGGGCGGTCGGGCCTGGCCAGCAGCCGGTCGGCGGCGACGGCGCCGGCGCAGTGGTCGTGCGCCGGGTAGTGCTCGTAGACGGGTTCCTGGCCGACGCGGGCGCACCAGTCCAGGTAGGCGGTGGTCGACAGCCGCGTGTAGGTGTCGGTGCTGGTGCCGGTGAGCAGTCCGATGCGGCGGGCGCCTGACTCGGCGAGGTGGTCGAGGAGGCCTCGGACGGCCTCCTCGTGGTCGTTGTCGACCCAGGCGGTGACGGGCAGCGAGCCGGCGGGGCGCCCGTCGGAGACGACGGGCAGACCCGAGCGGACGAGTTCGGTGACGACCGGGTCCTCGTCGGAGGGGTCGATGACGACGGTGCCGTCGAGTGCGACGTTCGACCACAGGTCGTGCCAGGAGGTGGCGGGAAGAATCACCAGCGCGTATCCCCGTGCGAGCGCTGCCGAGGTGGCGGCCCTGGCCATCTCGGCGAAGTAGGCGAACTCGGTGAAGGTGAACGGTTCTTCGCCGTACGTGGTGACCGTGAGTCCGATCAGGCCGGACTTTCCGGTGCGGAGCGTACGGGCGGCCGCCGAGGGCCGGTAGCCCAGGCGCTGGGCGACCTCGCGCACGTGGCTGCGGGTGGCGTCGGGGAGGCGGCCCTTGCCGTTGAGCGCGTCGGAGACAGTCGTGATCGAGACACCGGCCGCGGCGGCGACATCGCGGATGCCCGCGCGTCCGCTCAGCCGGCTCCCCCCGCGTGCCCGGCGCGAGGCCGATGTCCGGCTTACCTGATGCTTCTCTGCTGCTGTCATGGCGCCCCGATCGTAGGCACGTGGCGGAGGGGGTGCCGGACACTCCAGTGTGACCCCAGAAGGCACGATTCTGCATGTGCGGAGCACGCCAACTGCCTTGCAATACATGGAAGTTGACGATCCATCATGAACTTTGGCCTCCTCGGTGGGCGGTTGCGCCGACGGACACGGCCATGTTGCGAGGAGGTCTCAACTCACCTTCATGAGTGATGCGCGCCACGGCTCAAGCCACCAGCGCGGAAGGGCGTGAGAGGGCTCATGGTGCAAGCCCGTACGCTCCTTGCCTGATTCCTCTTAGGGTTAGCAGCATTGATGCAGGCGGCAGGGACGAGGAGGAGTCAGCGGTGAGTGAGAACAAGCCCAGGCTGCGCGGCGCGCTCGAAGGCATTCCCACGTACAAGCCGGGCCGGCCGGCCTCCTCGGGGCCCGCCGCGTACAAGCTGTCCTCGAACGAGAACCCCTGCCCCCCGCTCCCCGGCGTGCTGGAGGCGATGACCGCCGCCGCCGGCGCGGCCAACCGCTACCCGGACATGGCCTGCACCGGCCTGATGGAGGCGATCGCGAGCCGCTTCGGCGTCCCCGTCGAGCATGTGGCCACCGGCACCGGCTCGGTCGGCGTCGCACAGCAGCTGCTGCAGAGCACGGCGGGCCCCGGTGACGAAGTGATCTACGCCTGGCGGTCGTTCGAGGCGTACCCGATCATCACCCAGATCTCCGGCGCCGCGTCGGTGCAGGTGCCCCTCACCGACGGCGAGGAGCACGACCTGGACGCCATGGCCGACGCCGTCACCGACCGCACCCGGCTGATCTTCGTCTGCAACCCCAACAACCCGACGGGCGTGGCCATCCCGCGGGACGCCCTGGAGCGGTTCCTCGACCGGGTCCCGGACGATGTCCTGGTGGTTCTGGACGAGGCCTACCGCGAGTTCGTGCGCGACGAGACCGTCGTCGACGGCCTGGATCTCTACCGTGACCGCCCCAACGTGTGCGTGCTGCGCACCTTCTCCAAGGCGTACGGCCTGGCCGGCCTCCGGGTCGGCTTCGCGGTCGCGCACGAGCCCGTCGCCGCCGCGCTGCGCAAGACCGCGGTGCCCTTCGGCGTCAGCCAGGTCGCCCAGGACGCGGCGGTCGCCTCGCTGCGCAGCGAGAACGAACTGCTCGAGAGGGTCGAAGGGCTCGTCGCCGAGCGCGCCCGCGTCTCGCGCGAACTGGTCGCACAGGGCTGGACGGTTCCGGCCTCGCAGGCCAACTTCGTGTGGCTGCGTCTCGGGGACCGTACGAGCGCCTTCGCCGGGCTGTGCGAGAAGGCGGGCGTGATGATCAGGCCGTTCCCGGGCGAGGGAGTGCGAGTCACGGTGGGGGAGAGCGAGGCGAACGACATCTTCCTGCAGACCGCCGCGGCCTTCCGCAAGAGCGAGTTCTGACCCCCGGCTTCCGTCCCCGCGGAACGGCCCCCGCACCTGAAGCCTGGTGCGGGGGGCGTTCCGCGTTCCGGGGACCCCCTCGCCGTGTCCGAAAAGCCCGGTCGTACGATGTCTTGTGAATGTGAACGCATTCACGAGTACCTTGTGCGGTCCGGTCACAGCCGTCCGAACGCGGATGAATCTCTCGCCGGCTACCGGCCGCAGCCGCGAGGCAAAGGAGAGAGCCCGTGGAGATGGCAGCACTGGCGCCGGAGACCCTGGCGCGCTGGCAGTTCGGCGTCACGACCGTCTACCACTTCCTGTTCGTCCCGCTGACGATCTCCCTCGCCGCGCTCGTCGCCGGCCTGGAGACGGCCTGGGTGCGCACGGGCAGGGAGATGTACCTCAGGTCCACCAAGTTCTGGGGCAAGCTCTTCCTGATCAATATCGCCCTCGGTGTGGTGACCGGCATCCTGCAGGAGTTCCAGTTCGGCATGAACTGGTCGGACTACTCCCGGTTCGTCGGCGACGTCTTCGGAGCGCCCCTCGCCTTCGAGGCGCTCGTCGCGTTCTTCTTCGAGTCCACCTTCATCGGCCTGTGGATCTTCGGCTGGGACAAGCTGCCCAAGCACATCCACGCGGGATGCATGTGGATGGTGGCTCTCGGCACCGTCCTGTCCGCGTACTTCATCCTCGCCGCCAACTCCTGGATGCAGCACCCCGTCGGCTACCGCATGAACGCCGAGAACGGACGTGCCGAACTCACCGACTTCATGCAGGTGCTCACGCAGAACACGGCGCTGGCGCAGTTCGGGCACACCCTCGTCGCCGCCTTCCTCACCGGCGGGGCGTTCATGGTCGGCATCGCCGCGTACCACCTGATGCGGGGGCGGCACGTGCCCGTGATGCGCTCCTCGATGCGGCTCGGACTGGTCGTGATGGTGGTGGCCGGAGTGCTCACGGCCGTCACCGGCGACCGGCTGGCGAAGATCATGTACGAGCAGCAGCCGATGAAGATGGCCTCCGCCGAAGCGCTCTGGGACACCCAGGCGCCCGCGCCGTTCTCGCTCTTCGCCTACGGCGACGTGGAGAAGGGCCACAACGAGGTCGCCCTGGAGGTCCCCGGACTGCTCTCGTTCCTCGCGCACGACAACTTCTCCGAGGCCGTGCCCGGCATCAACGACACCAACGAGGCGATGCGCGAGAAGTACGGCGACAAGCTCGGCATCGACGACTTCCGGCCCAACATCCCGCTCGCCTACTGGTCGTTCCGGTGGATGATCGGCTTCGGGATGACCTCCTTCGCGCTCGGTGCGGCAGGGCTGTATCTCACCCGGCGCAGGCTCTGGCTCTCACCACGCCTGCGCACCGCCGACGACGAGGTTCCGCGACTGGCCCTCACCCGCGACCGCGAACTCGGCCCCGCCCTCACCCGCTGGTACT
Source organism: Streptomyces sp. WMMB 322 (assembly GCF_900090145.1). GTDB lineage: Bacteria > Actinomycetota > Actinomycetes > Streptomycetales > Streptomycetaceae > Streptomyces. The sequence continues at coordinate 226,579 of NZ_FMHI01000002.1, read as the reverse complement.
GGCGCCTCGCGCTGTACACCCTGGCGTTCCCGCTGATCGCCAACTCGTGGGGCTGGATCTTCACCGAGACCGGCCGCCAGCCCTGGGTCGTCTTCGGTGTGCTGCCCACGGCCGCGGGGGTCTCCCCCAGCGTCAGCCAGGGCGAAGTGGTCACCTCCATGAGCGTCTTCATCGCCCTGTACGCGCTGCTCGCCGCCATCGAGGTCAAGCTGCTGGCGAAGTACGTCAAGGCCGGACCGCCGGAGCTGACCGAATCCGACCTCAACCCGCCCACCCGGATCGGCGGGCACGACAGCGACGACCCCGACCGGCCCATGGCCTTCTCGTACTGAGGAGCACGCGATGCAGCTTCACGACCTCTGGTTCGCGGTGATCGCCGTGCTGTGGACCGGCTACTTCTTCCTCGAAGGCTTCGACTTCGGCGTCGGGGTCCTCACCCGGCTCCTCGCCCGCGACCGCGGGGAGCGGCGGGTGCTGATCAACACCATCGGGCCCGTGTGGGACGGCAACGAGGTGTGGCTGATCACGGCCGCCAGCGCCACCTTCGCCGCGTTCCCCGACTGGTACGCGACGCTCTTCTCCGGCTTCTACCTGCCGCTGCTGGTCATCCTGGTCTGCCTTATCGTCCGCGGAGTCGCCTTCGAGTACCGCGCCAAGCGCCAGGAGACGAAGTGGCAGGACCGCTGGGAGCGGGCCCTGTTCGTCACCTCGCTGCTGCCGGCCTTCCTGTGGGGTCTGGTCTTCGCCAACCTCGTACGGGGCGTTCCCATCGACGCGGACAAGAACTACGCGGGCGGGCTCGCCGACCTCCTCGGCCCGTACGCGCTGCTCGGCGGGCTCGTGACGCTCACCCTCTTCACCTTCCACGGGGCGGTGTTCACCGCGCTCAAGACGACGGGCGGCATCCGTCCGCGCGCCCGGCGCCTGGCCACGGTGACGGGCCCGTTCTGCGGCGTGATCACCGCCGGATTCCTCACCTGGACGCAGCTGGACTCCGGCGACGGCAGGAGCCTCGTCGCGTCCGCGGTCGCCGTGGCCGCCCTCCTCGCCGCCGTCGTGGCGGGCGGCGCCGCCCGCGAGGGCTGGGCGTTCGGTCTGTCCGGGGTGACCGTTGCCGCGTGGACGGCGGCGCTGTTCTTCGCGCTCTTCCCGGACGTCATGCCCTCCTCGCTCGACCCGCGCTGGAGCCTGACGGCTGAGAACGCCGCCTCCAACCCGTACACCCTGAAGATCATGACGTGGTGCGCGGCGTTCGCCACCCCGGTCGTGATGCTCTACCAGGGCTGGACGTACTGGGTCTTCCGCAAGCGCATCGGAACCCGGCACATCGCCGGGAACCACTGAGGGAGCGCCGCCGATGAGGCCCGTCGACCCGCGGCTGCTGGCCCACGCCCGCACCACCCGCGTCTTCCTCGCCGCCTCGGTTGTGCTGGGGCTCGTCTCGGCGCTGCTCGTGATCGGGCAGGCCGTGCTGATCGCGGACCTCGTCGTCCGCGCGTTCGAGGACGGCGCGGGTGTGCACGACCAGCTCCTGCTGCTCCTCGCCGTCACCGCCGGCCGTGCCCTGGTCTCCTGGCTCACGGAACTCGCGGCGCACCGCTCCAGCGCGGCCGTGAAGTCCCAGCTGCGCACACGCCTCCTGGACCACGTGCTCGCCCTCGGCCCGTCCGGGCTCCCGGACCGGCGGACCGGCGAGCTGGCCAACCTCGCCACCCGCGGAATCGACGCCCTCGACGGCTACTTCTCCCGCTACCTTCCCCAGCTCGCCCTGGCCGTCGTCGTGCCCGTCGCCGTGCTGATCCGCGTCGTCGGCGCCGACTGGATCTCCGCCGCGGTCATCCTCGTCACACTCCCCCTCATCCCGCTGTTCATGGCCCTCGTCGGCTGGGCGACGCAGGCCCACACCGACCGCCGGTGGCGCCTGCTCTCCCGGCTGTCCGGCCACTTCCTGGACGTCGTGTCGGGACTGCCCACACTCAAGATCTTCGGCCGCGCGAAGGCCCAGGCCCGCAACATCCGCGCCATCACCGACGACTACCGCCGTGCCACCCTGCGCACCCTGCGCATCGCCTTCCTCTCGTCCCTCGTGCTGGAACTCCTCGCCACCATCTCGGTCGCGCTGGTGGCGGTCGGCATCGGGATGCGGCTGGTGCACGGCGAACTCGACCTGTACACCGGCCTGCTCGTCCTCGTGCTCGCCCCGGAGGCCTATCTGCCGCTGCGCCAGGTCGGCACCCACTACCACGCGGCCGCCGAAGGGCTGTCCCCCGCCGAGGAGGTCTTCGACGTCCTCGCCGAACCGCTCCCGCGCGGTTCCGGCGCACCCGCCCCCGACCTGCGGACGGCCACCCTCACCGTCGACGGGCTCCGCGTACGCCACGAAGGCCGCGCCCACGACTCGCTGCCCGCGACGGACCTGACCCTGCGCCCCGGCGAGACGGTCGCCCTGACGGGACCGTCCGGCGCGGGAAAGTCGACGCTGCTCCAGGCGGTGCTGGGCTTCGCACGGCCCGCCTCGGGCGCCGTCCGCGTCGACGGCACCGACGTGCGCGACCTCGACCCCGGCGGCTGGCACGCCCAGATCGCCTGGGTGCCTCAGCACCCGCACCTGTTCGCGGGCACCGTCGCCGACAACGTCCGCCTGGCACGGCCCACCGCGACCGACGAGCAGGTGACCGCCGCGCTGACCGCCGCGGGAGCCGGCCTCGACCCGGCGACGGCCGTCGGTGAAGCGGGTGCCGGGATCTCCGCGGGGCAGCGCCAACGCGTCGCCCTGGCAAGGGCGTTCCTCACCGACCGGCCGCTCCTCCTGCTCGACGAGCCGACCGCGGCCCTCGACGGCGAGACCGAGTCCTCGGTCGCCGCGACGCTGCGCCGCATCTCCGAGGACCGCACGGTCCTGCTCGTCACGCACCGCCCGGCCCTGCTGGCCACGGCGGACCGGGTGGTCGCACTCGCACCGCCGGTGCCCGCCGCGTCCACGGCCGTTCCGCTGCCGAATGCGACATCCGTGGGCACAACTCACGTGCGTACGGGGTCCGTCGATACGGAGAACGGACAGGGGGACGGACGGGCGGACGCGCCCCGCGAGACCCCCGGGCCGGGCACTGGCGACGATCCCGGCCCGCCCGTGTCCGCGGATGAGCGCGGGCCCGGGGCCCGTCTGACGCTCGCGGCCGTGCTCGGTTCGCTCGCCCTGCTCTGCGCCGTCGGCCTCATGGCCACCTCGGGCTGGCTGATCTCCCGCGCCTCACAGCACCCGCCCGTGCTGTACCTGATGGTCGCCGTCACAGCCACCAGGACCTTCGGTATCGGACGCGCCGTGTTCCGCTACGCCGAGCGCCTCGTCTCGCACGACGCGGTCCTCCGCGTCCTCGCCGACGTACGGGTCCGCATCTACCGCAGGCTCGAACCCCTCGCACCGGCCGGTCTCCGGTTCATGCACCGCGGGGACCTGCTCACCCGTCTCGTCAGCGACGTCGACGCCCTCCAGGACCGCTACCTGCGCTGGCTGCTGCCGGCCGTCGTCGCGGCGGTCACCGGAGCGGCGGCCGTCGCATTCACCGGCGCGCTTCTCCCGTCGGCCGGTGCGGCACTCGCCGCCGGACTGCTGGCGGCCGGCGTCGCCGTCCCGGCACTCACGGCCGCGGTCTCGCGTCGGGCGGAGCGCAGACTCGCCCCGGCACGGGCCGTGTTGACGACGCAGGTGGTCGATCTCCTCACCGGCACCGGGGAGTTGACGGTCGCGGGCGCGCTGCCCGCGCGCAAGGAGGCGGCCCGCGCCGCTGACCGGCGCCTCACCCGCATCGCCGCCCGCTCCTCCGCCGCGGCCGCGCTCGGCTCCGGTCTGACGGCCCTCGCCTGCGGCCTCACGGTCACCGCCGCCGCCTGGGCCGGAACCGCGGCGGTGCACGCGGGACGCCTCGACGGGGTGTGGCTCGCCGCCGTCGTACTCACGCCGCTCGCGGCGTTCGAGGCGGTGAACGGGATGCCCCTCGCCGTCAGTCACCGGCAGCGCGCCCTGCGCTCGGCCCGTCGTGTGCGGGACGTCGTGGACGCGCCGGAACCCGTGCGGGAGCCGGAACACCCGCTGCCCGCACCCGAATCGCCGTTCCCGCTCGTCCTCCGCTCCGTCACGGCGCGCTACCCGGACACGGAGCGCACCGAGCGCCCCGGCACGCTTCGTCCGGACGCTCCGCGCCAGGACGCCGCAAGGCGGCAACCGCCCCCGCCCCTCTCCGGTTTCGACCTGGAGCTCACCCCCGGTCACCGCGTCGCCGTCGTCGGCGCCTCGGGCTCCGGCAAGACCACGCTCGCCCGTACCTTGCTGCGCTTCCTCGACGCGGAGCGCGGCTCGTACACGCTCGGCGGCGCACCCGCCGACGGCGGAGTACCGGCCACCGCACTCAACTCGGACACGGTGCGCCGCTTCGTGGGACTGTGCGCCCAGGACGCCCACGTCTTCGACAGCTCGCTGCGCGAGAATCTGCTCCTCGCGCGCAAGGACGCCACGGACGGCGAACTGCGCAGCGCCCTGGCCGGGGCCCGCCTCGACTCCTGGACGGACCTGCTGCCCGACGGCCTGGACACGCTCGTCGGGGAGCACGGTGCACGCCTCTCCGGCGGGGAGCGTCAACGGCTCGCGCTCGCCCGTGCGTTGCTCGCGGACTTCCCCGTCCTCGTGCTGGACGAGCCCGCAGAACACCTAGACCTGCCCACGGCGGACGCGCTCACCGCCGACCTGCTGGCCGCCACCGAGGGCCGCACCACCGTCCTGATCACGCACCGGCTGAAGGGACTGGAGGCAGTGGACGAGGTGGTCGTGCTCGACGCGGGCCGAACCGTCGAACGCGGCACGTACGGTGAACTGGCCGCCGCCGGCGGGCCGTTCAGCCGGATGCTTGCCCGCGAAGCGGCGAGCGACGCCCCGGCGCGCCGTGACCGCCCACGCCGCCCCGCGCCCCCCGCGGACCGCCGTCCGGCAGCCGTTGCCCGTACCGGAGCAGCAGGTTCTCGATGACCTCGGCGACACCGTCGGCCTCGTTGGAGGACGTGTGGTCGGTGGTGGCGGCAAGCACCTCGGGATGCGCGTTGGCCATCGCGTACGACGTGCCGGCCCAGCTCAGCATCTCCAGGTCGTTCGGCATGTCCCCGAACGCCACGACCTCCTCGGGCCTGACGCCGCGCTGCGCACAGCACCGCGCAAGCGTGCTGGCCTTGCTCACACCCGTACCGCTGATCTCCAGCAGCGCGGACTTGCTGGAGCGGGTGAACTGGGCGTGCGTGCCGGCCACTTCGCGTCCCAGGGCGAGGAACTCGTCCGGCTCCAGCTCCGGGTGGTGGGCCAGCAGCTTCAGCACGGGCTCCTCGTCCTCCGGGCCCAGCAGCTTCTCCACGGGTGCGACGATCCGCACGGGGTCGGGGTGCAGCGCCGGGTACTGCGGGTCGAGGTGGAGGCCGCCGACGCGTTCGACGGCGAAGCTCACGCCGGGAGCCGCCTCGCGGAGCGCTCCGACCACCGCGAGCGCGTCGTACCGCTCCAGCGCCCGTACGTCGACGACCTGACGTCCGCGGTGCAGGTCGACGACCGCGGCGCCGTTCGCACAGATGGCGAGGCCGTGGCCGTGGACGTGGTCGCTGACGACGTCCATCCAGCGGGCGGGGCGCCCTGTGACGAAGAAGACGTCGAGGCCCGCGGCCTCCGCGGCGGCGAGGGTGGCGACGGTGCGTTCGGAGACGGTCTTGTCGTCACGCAGCAGCGTGCCGTCGAGGTCGGTCGCGATCAGGCGGGGCCGTACGGGGTGGGCCGGGGCGGACACGGACACGACCGCGGGAGCGGCGGCGCGGACCCGGGCGGCCCGGGGGGAACCGGCTGCCGGATCGGCGGGGGGAGCGCTGGGTGCGCGGAATGCGGGCGGCTCAGTCACAGCGACCATCTTCCCGCATATGCACGCACACCAGTGCGGAGGGCTCCCCTGATGAGCGGCGAACGGGGCATGTGCCCTCCGCGGCGGCGGGAGCGCCTCCCGGCCGGCGTCCCGCACTGCCCCCGCGTGGTTCTCGCACCTCGCGCGGCTCGCGCACTGCCCCCGCGGTTCTCGCGCTGTGGGTCTACTGCTGTGCCGCCGGGCTCCTGAGCTGCGACGGGCCCTCGGTGGCGATGCGCTCGAAGACCTTCTCGTCGGCGGCGAACTGCGAGTCGGGAATCGGCCAGTGCAGCACGATCTCGGTGATGCCCGCCTCCGCGTACTTCCCGGCGAAGTCGACGAAGGCGTCCACGGAGTCCAGGGGCGTACCCGGCACGAACCCGGTGAGCAGGACCTTCTCCAGCTCCGACGCCTCCCGTCCGGCCTGGTCGCAGGCCGTGCCGAGCCGCTCGATCTGGTCGCGTACGGCCTGGAGCCCCTCGGCGGGGGTGCCCGTCGCGGCGATGCGCGGATCGCCCGTCGTCACCCAGGCCCGGCCGTGGCGCGCGGCGAGCAGCATGCCGCGGGGGCCCGTCGCGGCCACTGCGAAGGGCAGGCGGGGGCGCTGCACACAACCGGGGATGCCGCGCACCTCGTCGGCCGAGTAGAAGGCGCCCCGGTGGGAGACGACCGGTTCGCGGAGCAGCCTGTCCAGCAGCGGCACGAACTCCCCGAAGCGCTCCGCGCGCTCCCGCGGCGTCCACGGCTCCTGGCCGAGCGCCGTCGCGTCGAAGCCGTTGCCGCCCGCGCCGATGCCCAGGGTGAGGCGGCCGCCGCTGATGTCGTCCAGGGACATCAGTTCCTTGGCCAGCGTCACGGGATGCCGGAAGTTGGGCGAGGTGACGAGGGTGCCCAGGCGCATGCGTGATGTGGCCGACGCGGCAGCGGTCAGGGTCGGCAGGGCGCCGAACCACGGTCCGTCGCGGAAGTTGGCCCGCCACGAGAGGTGGTCGTAGGTGTAGGCGGTGCCGAAGCCCAGTTCCTCGGCACGCTGCCACCGGTCGCGTCCGCCCTCGTGCCAGCGCAGTACGGGGAGGATCACGGTGCTCAGTACCGGGGCGGACCCGGCCTGTGACCCGGCCCGCGAGGGACGCGCTCCGGGCGGGGGGAGAGGGGAATCGGCCATGGCGCCGAGCGTACGGCGGGCGGCCGCCGGCCGGTAGCGGCGGGTCAGGTTCCGGCTCCTTTCCGTCATTCGCCAGAACGAAGGTGAAGAGTGGACAATTGCCTCATAAGTGGCGTGCTGAACGCGGCTCGAGCCTGCCGCGGGCGCCCGGCCCGAGGCGGGAAGAGCGGTACGGCACAGCCAGGAAGCGCGGGGATCCGGCGCCCGCCGGGCGTCGTCCGGACCGGCACCCGCCGGTGGCACCGTTGCCCCGCTTCCGCAGAAGTGAGGGAGGAGCGTCCGTCATGGCAGCAGCTCGTGGGCGGTATGTCGCCGACCGTGGACTGACCAGCCGCATGGTGATCACGATGTTCCTCATCGGGCTGCTGTACGTGCTGCTGGTGGGCGTGCTGATCGCACTGCTGGGCAACGCGTGGCCGCTGATCGTGATCGTGGTGGGCGGCCTGTTCGTCGCCCAGTTCTGGTTCAGCGACCGCATCGCGGCCTTCAGCATGGGGGCCCGTGAGGTGACTCCGGAACAGGCACCCGAACTGCACGGTGCCGTCGACCGGCTCTGTGCGCTCGCCGACGTCCCGAAGCCCAAGGTGGCCATGGCCGAGAGCGACGTCCCCAACGCCTTCGCCACGGGGCGCAGTCAGCGCAATTCGATGGTCTGCGCGACGACGGGCCTGATGCGGCGCCTCGAACCGGAGGAGGTCGAGGGCGTCCTCTCGCACGAGCTGTCGCACGTCGCACACCGCGACGTCGCCGTGATGACCATCGCCTCGTTCCTGGGCGTACTGGCCGGCGTGCTGACCAGGGTCGCCCTGTGGAGCGGCCTCAGCGGAGCCGGACGCAACGACCAGAGCGGCCTCGGGATCATCCTGCTGGTGGTCCCGCTGGTGAGCATCGTCGTCTACATCCTCAGCTTCATGCTGACCCGGCTGCTCTCGCGCTACCGCGAACTGTCCGCGGACCGCGCGGGCGCGCTGCTCACGGGCCGGCCGTCCGCGCTGGCCTCCGCACTGACCAAGGTCACGGGCCAGATGTCCCGCATCCCCACCCGCGATCTGCGGAAGGCCGAGCCCTTCAACGCCTTCTTCTTCGCGCCCGCCTTCTCCGGCGAGACCGTCGCCACGCTGTTCTCCTCGCACCCGCCGCTGGAGCGGCGCCTGGAGCAGCTGAGCCGCATCTCGGCGCAGCTCGGGCAGCAGTGATCAGAAACCGCCGCGCACCAGTACGAGGGACGTGAACTCCGTGGGCCTTCTCGACGCACTTCTCGGCCGCAGCAAACCCGTGCGCCCCGACCTCGACCAGCTCTTCGCTCTGCCGTCGGCCGCCATCACCCTTCAGGCCGGTGCGGACCTCGTACCGACGGGGCTGGGGTCGGTGTGCTTCGCGAGCGTGGAGGGCGGCGCCTTCAAGCAGTTGCAGCGCGACGTGCGGCAGCTGCTCGACACCGACCGTGCCGGGAACTCCTCCCGGGCCGGAGGCACAGGGGGAGGGACCGGGGCCGGCGGTGCGGGGGATGCGGGGGGAGGTGTCCCCGTGGAGTTCAGCCGGGACGAGTACGGCTACACCTGGCTCGTGGCCAGGCACGAGCCCGAGGAGACGGTCGAGCTCGTCAACGATCTGCACGCCGTGAACACCCTGCTCGAAGAGAACGGGTTCGGGCCCCAGCTGCTGTGTTCGCTCGTGGGCTTCCGGGGGGCGGAGGAGACGGAGAGCGAAGGGGCCGCGGCGCGCTCGCTCGCCCTCGTCTACCTCTACAAGCGCGGCACCTTCTATCCGTTCGCCCCTCGGGCCGGGCGGAAGGAGAAGCGGGACAGCGCACTGGAGCTGCAGATACGCGGGCTGCTGACCGACGACCTGCCCGTCGAGGAGGACCTCGGCCGCTGGTTCCCCGTCTGGGGAGCGCCCGGCCTCTGAGCCCGCTCCGCTCGGCGGGGATTACGGGGCCGCTCGGCCGGGATTACGGGGCCGCTCGGCGGGGCGGGGCCCTGAGGGGGCTCTACGGTCCTGAGGCGGCTCGGCCCCGGGCTCCGGACGGCCGGAGAGGGGCCACCGGAGAGCGGCCACCGGAGCTGGTCTCCGGGACAGGAGCTCCGGGACAGGGTCTCCGGAGCGGGTCTCCCGGACAGGGTCTCCGGAGCGGGTCAGGGGCGCCGCCGTGCGCGTTCCTGCGCCACCACCTCGTCCAGGTCGGCGATGCGGTGGAGGTTGCGCAGCTGCGGAGCGATGCGCCAATTGCCCGCCAGCCGGGCTTCGTTGCGGGAGAGGAACCACCAGTACCCGGCGGTGTACGGACACGCCTCGTCACCGGTGCGCGCCGTCGGGCGGTAGACGCAGTCGTGGCAGAAGTCGCTCATCCGGTTGATGTAGGCCCCGCCCGCCGCGTACGGCTTGGTGGTGATCCGGCCGCCGTCCGCGTACTGGGACATGCCGATGACGTTGGCGGCCATGACCCATTCGTAGCCGTCGACGAAGCAGCGGTGGAACCAGTCGCAGAGCTCGGCGGGGTTCCAGCCGCGCTGCAGGCCGTAGTTGCCGAGGATCATCAGGCGCGGGATGTGGTGCGTCCAGCCCCGGTCGCGCACGTCCCGCAGCACGGTGGACAGACAGCGAGCCCGCACGTCCTCGGCGTCGAGCCCCGCGAACCAGTCCGGCAGGCGCCGTCGTGCCCGCAGCGCGTTGCGCTTCGCGTATCCGCGTCCGAAGTGCCAGTAGGTGTGCCACATGTAGTCACGCCACCCGATGACCTGACGGATGTAACCCTCGGCGCTGCGCAGCGGCACCCTGCCCTCGCGCCACGCCTTCTCGGCGGCCCGCACGCACTCCATGGGATCCAGCAGGCCGAGGTTCAGGGCCGCGGAGAGCCTGCTGTGGCTCATGTCGGGATCGCCGGCCAGCATGGCGTCCTCATAGGGGCCGAAGGTGGGCAGCCGCTTCTCGACGAAGGACCTCAGGGCTCGACGGGCCTCGGCCCGGGTCGCGGGGAACTGCCGCGGTCCGTCGCGGCCGACGAAGGCGACCTCGCCCCTGCGTTCGGCCTCGTCGAGGTCCGCGCGCACCTCGGCGTCGATGTCGTCCTCCTTCGGGACGTACGGCGGGGGAAGGGACAGCCGGCCGGCTTCGGGCGGCGGCTCCCTGTTCTCCTTGTCGAGGTTCCACTGCCCGCCGGCGGGTTCGTCGCCGTCCATCAGGAGGCCGGTCGCTCTGCGGGCGCCGCGGTAGAAGTCCTCCATACGCAGCTGGCTGTCGCCGCGCCGGGCCGCCCACTCCTCGAAGTGGTCGCGGCCGGTGGCGAATCCGCGTGACGGGAGGACTCTCACTCCGTCGAGACTCCGCACGAAGTCGGCGGCGGCACGGGACGTGGGCCCGCAGACCGTCAGCGGTCCGCGCACGCGAGCGAGCGCGTCCCGGTAGGTGTCGGCCCGGACGAAGAGTGCCTGCTCGCCCAGCTCCGCGGCCCTGTGCCGCAGCGCCGAGAGCACCAGATGGGCCTTCTGCCGGTGGAAGCGGCGGCGGCGCAGCACCGCGCGCGACTCGATCAGCAGTACCGGCTGGTCCTTGCCGTCCAGGAAGTGCGGGCCCAGCTGGTCCGCGAAACACCAGCGGCGCTCTGGATCTGCCATCCACCCACACTGCGGCAGCACGGCGTGCTCCGCACACGCGGACGGTCCACCGGAGGGTGGCGTGCGCGGCCCAGGTGGGGCGGCCCGCGGCGAGTGGGGCGGCCTCCGCTGGGGCGGCCCGCGGCGGGGAAGCTCCGGCAGGGGGCGGGAGACCTACGGCAGGGGCGGGGGACGCCGAGGGTGAGGCGCAGGTTCCGGTGGGGTGGAGTGGGACGACGGGCGAGGGTGCGGTGTGGGGGAGTGTGTGCGGCGTGGTGGGGGTGGTGGCGGTGCGGTGTGGTCGGGTGCGGTGCGGAGGGTAAGGGTGCGGGTGCGGGTGCGGGTGCGGGTGCGGTCGGGCGCGTGCGGGTGGTCGAGGCTGCCGGTTGGCGCTAGCGGGAACCCGGCGTTCGTCCGGCCGGGGTCTCGCCGATGCCTGCGAGGCGGTCCATGGCGCGGGCCCGGACCTCGCGCTCGGCCGCCGCCGCTATGAAGGCGGCGGCCTGCTCGGCCCCGACCAGTTTCCTCACGGCGGCCAGAGTCGCGGCGGGGAGCCGCACCGGCTCCCCGGCCGGCGCTTCCGTGCCTGGTGTTCTCGTCTCCGCCGTTTCCGTGCCCGGTGTTTCCGTGCCCGGTGTTTCCGTGCCCGGTGTTTTCGTGCCCGGTGTTTTCGTGTCTGCCGGTTCCGGGAGCGTCGCTTCTGCGCCTCTCATCACTGGGGCGGTCGCATGCGGGGCGGACGCATGCGTTGCCGGCGCTTCCGTGCCCGCCGGTTCCGGGAGCGTCGCCTGCGTGCCCGGCGCTTCTCCGGCCGACGTGCCCGGCGCTTCTCCGGCCGAGGTGCCCGGCCCGGCGCCGTCGGGCCGCACGTCCTCCCGCCCGTACCCGTCCCACTCCACCCCACCCGACCCCGCGTCCTCCACCCCGTCCGCGGCCCGCCGCAGATGTTCGCGAAGGCTGCGGGAGGCGAACGTCCGCATGGCGCGGGCCAGTTCGGCGTCGACGGTCTGCTTCGCCAGTGGGCGCAGCCGCCGTACGAGGCCTGCCGTCTCCGAGGCGTCCTCGTCCGAGGGGTTTGGATGCAGGCAGCGCCGGAAGATGTGCTCGTCGGTGAGTTCCATGAAGCGGGCCGCTATGCCCTCCACCTGGGTGCGCAGTTCGCGCAGGTGCTCGGTGAGCGCGAGCAACGGCACGCCTGCCCGGTGCAGTTCGGCGGCCACGGCAAGTTCCTGCGGGCTGGGGAGGAGATACTCGCCCGGCCTTTCCGGCAGCGGCACCAGCACCCCCAGCTCGACCGCCTCGGCCACGGCGCCGTCGGTGTCGCCGGAACCCCCGCCGAAGAGTTCGTCCAGCTCGGAACGGGTCATGCGCTCCGGCTCCTCGTCGGTCCACGGCCCCTCGACTTCCGAGACGAGCCCCAGGACACCGCTCAGCCCGCGGCCTTCGTCCCACGCCTCCAGCAGTTCCTTGATGGACGCGAGCGTGTACCCCCGCTCCAGCAGTGCGGATATCTGTCTGAGCCGTGTCAGGTGGGTGTCGTCGTAGACGTTGGCCCGTCCGCGTCTGCCGGGCCGGGGGAGCAGGCCCCGGTCCTGGTAGGCGCGGATCGTGCGGACGGTGGCCCCGCTGTGCCCGGCCAGGTCCTCGATGCGGTACCGACCTCCGGTGCTGCGTCCGGCGAGGCCGTCACGGCCCACCGTCACAGCGGTGGCTCGATCCGCGCGATGCCCCGCACTACGCGCGGAGCCACCCGGGAGAGCACCCGGACGACGCGGGCCTCCGGCGTCACCGGGGCCACCGCCTGGTTGCGCACGACCGCCCGCATGATGGCCTTCGCGGCCTTCTCCGGAGGATAGTTGCGCAGCTTGTACAGGCGGGCCACCCGCTCCCGGCGGCGTTGCTGCGCCGCCTCGTCGAGGCCGACGAAGCGTGCCGTCCTGGTGATGTCGGTGTCGACCGGACCGGGACAGACCGCGGTGACACCGATGCCCCGCCCTGCCAGTTCGGCGCGCAGGCACTCGCTGAGCATCAGGACCGCGGCCTTCGACGTGCCGTACGCGGGCAGCAGCCGCGTGGGCTGGTAGGCCGCCTCCGAGGCGACGTTGACGATGTGCCCGCCCTGGCCCCGCTCCGCCATCTGCCTGCCGAAGAGACGGCAGCCGTGGATGACGCCCCACAGATTGACGTCCAGTGTCCGCTTCCAGTCCTCGACAGTGGTGTCGAGGAAGGGACCGGAGACGCCTATGCCGGCGTTGTTGACGAGTACGTCGAGGACTCCGTGGTCCGCCGCGACCCTGGCGGCCAGCTTCTCCATCTGGTGCTGGTCGCCGACGTCGGCCGTCTCGGCCCAGGCCCGCGGGGCTCCGGCCCGCTCCGCCGACTCGGCGGTGCGCGCGGCCCGTTCGCCGTCGACGTCGACCGCCACGATCCGCGCACCGGCAGCGGCGAAAGCGAGGGCCGTGGCTCTGCCGATGCCGCTTCCCGCCCCGGTGACCAGCACGAGTGAACCGCCGAACCGCTCCGCGTACGGGCCGCCGCCCGGGTACACGCGCACGGGCTCGTCGGGGCCGGCGGCCCTGCCGGACTCCTGCGCGTCGACGAAGTCGCCGATCCAGACGGCGAGTTGATCGGGCCGGCTGCGCGGGATCCAGTGCTTGGCGTCCAGGGTCCGGCGGACGAGGCCGGGCGCCCACGACTCGACGTCGTCGTACAGCCGTTCACTCAGGAAGGCGTCGCGGGTCGGGATGATCATCTGGACGGGCACATGGGCGTGGCAGTCCTCGCGGGGGTGCCGCAGCCTGAAGCGGACGTTGTCGCGGTAGAGCCATGCGCCGTGCGCGGCGTCGCGCGCGAGCGAGGACGTGGGGTAGCCGTCGGCCGGAAGCTTCTCGGCCCTGCGCAGCAGCTTCGGCCAGGCCCGCGACAGCGGCCCGCGCCACGCCAGTTCGGGCAGCACCGGGGTGTGCAGCATGTAGACGTACCAGGAGCGGGCACCCTGGCCGGCGGCCTGCGCGAGCCGCCGCGGGGCGGGCCGCCTCACCCGCTTCCTGAGCCAGTGGCCGAAGTGGTCGAGGGACGGGCCCGACATCGAGGTGAACGAGGCGATACGGCCCCTGGTCTCCGCCGAGGTGGCGAACTCCCAGCCCTGCACGGAGCCCCAGTCGTGCCCGACCACGTGCACGGGCCGCCCGGGGGACACCGCGCCCGCGACGGCCAGGAAGTCCTGCGTCAGCTTCTCCAGCGTGAAACCGCCGCGCAGCGGCTTCGGGGCGGAGGAGCGGCCGCAACCGCGGACGTCGTAGAGCACCACGTGGAAGCGGTCGCTCAGCCGGGAGGCGACCCTCGACCAGACCTCCTTGCTGTCCGGGTAGCCGTGGATCAGCACCACTGCGGGGGCCTCCGGATCACCCAGCTCCGCCACGCACAGCTCGACGCCCTCCGGCGTGCGCACCCGTCGCTCGCGCGCGCCCTCCAGCCCCTCCTCCGCGTCCGCGCGCGGGCCCCGACCCGCACCCGTGTCCGGCCCCCCGGAGGGAGGCTCCCTGCGCCGGCCCGTGCCCTGCTCCCCGCCCGCTCCGCCGCCCCCGCCGCCGTTCCGCTCGCCCACAGTTCCCCCAGCCCTTCGAGGCGGGACAGGACCCACGCCCCACCCCGCCGCGTATCCGACACCGGTCAATGTGACAACGGACGATGGCGGAGTCAACAGGCCGCTCAAGCCTGTGGAAAACAGCGGTGATCCATTGGCGGGCCGCCTGGCCCACGGGGTTTTCGCCTGCCTTGTCCTACGACCCCCTTAAGGGAGCATCACCCTTCGGTACCAGTCGCATCCAGCCCCCCAGAGGGACGTGACACACGGCCCCGAGGCCATAGCGTCTGGAGGGTGACTGTGATTGCTATCGAAAGCCTGACCAAGCGGTACCCACGGGTGACCGCGCTGGACCGGCTGACCGTGGGCATCACACCGGGTGTTACCGGCCTGGTGGGCGCCAACGGGGCCGGAAAGTCGACCCTCATCAAGATCCTGCTCGGTCTCTCCCCCGCGACCCAGGGCGGCGCAACCGTCCTCGGACTGGACGTGGCACGGGAGGGCGAGGCGATCCGCGAGCGCGTCGGATACATGCCCGAGCACGACTGCCTGCCGCCCGACGTCTCCGCGACGGAGTTCGTCGTCCACATGGCGCGCATGTCCGGGCTCCCCTTCACCGCCGCACGTGAACGCACGGCCGACACCCTGCGCCACGTGGGTCTGTACGAGGAGCGCTACCGCCCGATGGGCGGCTATTCGACGGGAATGAAGCAGCGCGTGAAGCTCGCGCAGGCTCTCGTGCACGACCCGAAGCTGGTGCTGCTCGACGAGCCGACCAACGGCCTCGACCCCGTCGGCCGCGACGAGATGCTCGCGCTGATCCGCCGCGTCCACACGGACTTCGGCATCTCCGTGCTCGTCACGTCCCACCTGCTGGGCGAGCTGGAACGCACCTGCGACCACGTCGTCGTCATCGACGGCGGCAAGCTGCTGCGCGCCTCCAGCACGGCCGACTTCACCAAGAGCACCGCGTCCCTGGCGGTGGAGGTCACCGACACCGACGCCCACCCGGACGGGACGGAGGCGCTGCGCTCCGCGCTGGCCGCCGCCGGGCTGTCCGCGCAGCCCCCCGGCACGGCGGGCGCGCCCGGGGCAGGACATGTGCTCATGGTCGACGCCACCGACGAGTCGGCGTACGACACCGTCCGCGACACCGTCATAGAACTCGGCCTCGGCCTGGTGCGGATGGAACAGCGCCGCCACCACATCGCGGAGGTCTTCAACTCGGAGCCCGGCGCCGGGACTTCCGCCCACGCCGACCACTCCGCCGATGCCGCGGCCGGCTCCGGCGCTCCCGCGGCCGGCCGTGAACTCCAGCCGCAGAAGGGAGGCAGCGGCGATGTCGCCTGAGCCTCACGGCAGCACGCCCGTCGCGACCGCCGGCAAGCCGCCGGGGCAGCGCGGCGAGGACGTCATCCACAACATCGGCTACCGCAACTACGAGGGCCCGCGCCTGGGCCGCGGCTACGCCCGGAAGTCCCTCTTCGCGCAGTCGCTGCGCGGCGCCTACGGACTCGGCCGGTCGGCCAAGTCCAAGGTGCTGCCCATGATCCTCTTCGCGGTCATGTGCGTGCCCGCCGCGATCGTCGTCGCCGTCACGGTCTTCACCAAGGCCAAGGAGATGCCGATCGACTACAACGCGTACGTCATCCAGATGCAGCCCGTCATCGGCGTCTACATCGCCGCCATGGCACCGCAGGCCGTCTCCCTCGACCTGCGCTTCCGCGTCGTGCCGCTGTACTTCTCGCGTCCCATCCGGCGCGGGGACTACGTCGGTGCCAAGTACGCCGCGCTCGCCGCCGCGATCTTCGTCTTCACGGCGACGTCCGTCCTCATCCTCTACGTCGGGGCGATGCTGGCGAAGCTCGACTTCGGCGACGAGACGAAGGGCTTCGCGTACGGACTCGTCTGCTGCGCCGTCTTCTCGGTGCTGCACGCCGGCCTCGCACTCACGGTGGCCGCGGCGACACCGAGGCGCGGCTTCGGGGTCGCCGCCATCATCGCCGTGCTGACGATCCCCTACATGCTCGTCAGCGCCCTGCAGGGGATCACCGCCTCCCAGGACAACACCTCCGCCATCGGCTGGATCGGCCTGGCGTCGCCGGGTTCGCTCATCGACGGCCTGCAGAGCAAGTTCCTGGACGGCACCCACGCCTTCCCGGGCGGCCCGCCGGACCTGACGAACGCGCAGGCGGCGGCGTACGCCGTGCTGACCGCCGTACTCGTCGCCGGCACGTACGCCCTGCTGCTGCGCCGCTACCGGAAGGCCGGGCTGTGAGGCCCGGCCGGTTGCCCGCCGTCATCCTCGGAAGGAACGGGCCACGCCCATGACAACGCTGCATATCGACCACACCTCCCGCTGGTTCGGGAACGTCGTCGCCGTCAACGACATCACCATGGACATCGGCCCCGGCGTGACGGGCCTGCTGGGCCCGAACGGTGCGGGCAAGTCGACGCTGATCAACATGATGGGCGGGTTCCTGCCGCCGTCGACCGGGACCGTCACGCTGGACGGGGCGCCGATCTGGCGCAACCAGGCGGCCTACAAGGAGATCGGCCTCGTCCCCGAGCGTGAGGGGATGTACGACTTCCTCACCGGCTGGGACTTCGTACTGGCCAACGCCGAACTGCACAAGCTGTCCGACCCGGCGGCGGCCACCCGCAGGGCGCTGGCCACCGTCGAGATGGAGCAGGCGCAGGACCGCAAGATCTCCACGTACAGCAAGGGCATGCGCCAGCGCGTGAAGATGGCGTCCGCGCTGGTGCACGACCCCTCGGTGCTGCTGCTCGACGAGCCGTTCAACGGCATGGACCCGCGCCAGCGCATGCAGCTGATGCAGCTGCTGCGGCAGATGGGCGACGCGGGCCGCACGGTGCTCTTCTCCTCGCACATCCTGGAGGAGGTCGAGCAGCTCGCGTCCCACATCGAGGTCGTCGTCGCCGGCAGGCACGCGGCCAGCGGCGACTTCCGCAAGATCCGCCGCCTGATGACGGACCGCCCGCACCGCTACCTCGTGCGCTCCAGCGACGACCGGCGCCTCGCGGCGGCCCTCATCGCCGACGACTCCACGGCGGCCATCGAGCTGGACTGGAACGAGAAGGCTCTGCAGATCCAGGCCATCGACTTCGGCCGGTTCACTCAGGTCCTTCCCCGGCTCGCCCGCGAGCACGGCATCCGGCTCTACACGGTCTCGCCCTCGGACGAGTCCCTGGAGAGCGTCTTCTCGTACCTCGTCGCGGCCTGAAGGGAGCCCTCTCGATGTACAACACGACAGTCGCACGGCTCACCTGGAGGGCCCTGCTCGGGCGCCGCCGCGCACTTCTGCTCTGCGCCCTCCCGGCGCTGCTGCTCCTCGTCGCCGTGGCGGTGCGCCTGCTCGGCGACGTGGACGACGACGTCACCAAGCAGCTGCTGGGCGGCTTCGCGATGGCCACGATCGTGCCGCTCATCGGCGTCGTCGCCGGTACGGGCGCCATCGGACCGGAGATCGACGACGGCTCGGTCGTCTACCTGCTGGCCAAACCGGTCAGGCGATCCAGCATCGTCGTGACGAAGCTGCTCGTCGCGATCGGTGTGACGGTCGCCTTCTCGGCCGTCCCGATGTTCCTCGCCGGCTACATCCTCAACGGCAACGGGCAGCAGATCGCCGTGGCCTACGCGGTCGCCGCGGCCGCGGCATCCGTCGCCTACAGCGCGCTGTTCCTGCTGCTGGGCACCGTCTCACGGCACGCCGTGGTGTTCGGCCTGGTCTACGCCCTGATCTGGGAGGCCCTCTTCGGCAGCCTGGTGCCGGGGGCGCGTGAGCTGTCCGTGCAGCAGTGGGCCCTGACGCTGGCGCAGAAGGTCGGCGGCAGCGGCGCGGGCATCACCTCGGAGGTCGGCACGGCCACGGGTGTGACGCTGCTGGTCGTCGCCACCCTTGGGGGTGCCTGGTACGCGGCCCGCAGGCTGCGCGTCTTCACCCTCGCCGGGGAGGAGTGAGACCGCCTTCCCGCCGTCGGCATCCGGCGGGACGGCGAACGGGGCAACGGTCACGCGACCGTGGCCCCGTTCGTCTCGCGCTGTCGCCGCCGCCGAACGGCAGCCGTCGTGCAGAAGCCGCCGAGCGGCTGCCCTCGTGCGGCTGCTGTCGTGCGGCGCGGGCGCCTCGCGTCAACGAGCGCCCGGCGGGTCGCCCGGCTGGTGAGACGCCGGAAACGCTCCGTCGCCGGCGCGGCTAACGTGGGCTCATGTCATCAGCGAGCCGCTACACGTACCTCGGTCCCGAGGGGACCTTCACCGAGGCCGCCCTGCGCACCCTCCCGGAAGCCGCCACCCGCGAACTGATCCCGATGGTGTCCGTGCCCGTGGCCCTCGACGCCGTACGCAACGGCGAGGCCGCGGCGGCCTTCGTGCCGATCGAGAACTCGGTGGAGGGCGGCGTCACCGCGACGCTCGACGAGCTGGCGAGCGGCCGCCCGCTGATGATCTACCGCGAGGTCCTGCTGCCCATCGCCTTCGCGCTGCTGGCCCGCCCGGGCACCCCGCTGGAGAGCATCAAGACCGTGACGGGTCACCCGGTGGCGCAGCCGCAGGTGCGGCGCTGGATGGCGGAGCACATCCCCGATGCGCTGTGGGAGTCCGCGGCGTCCAACGCGGACGGTGCGCGGCTGGTGCAGGAGGGCCGCTACGACGCGGCGTTCGCCGGTGAGTTCGCGGCGGCCACGTACGGGCTGGAGCCGCTGGTGACGGACATCCACGACGCGGACAACGCGGCGACCCGCTTCGTCCTCGTGGGACGCCCGGCGCGGCCGGCGGCGGCGACCGGTTCGGACAAGACCTCGGTCGTCTTCTGGCTGCGCGACGACCATCCGGGTGCGCTGCTGGAGGTGCTTCAGGAGTTCGCGTCGCGCGGCGTGAACATGATGCGCATCGAGTCGCGGCCGACGGGCGAGGGGATCGGCCGCTACTGCTTCTCGGTGGACTGCGAGGGCCATCTGCAGGACCGCCGGGTGGGGGACGTGCTCATGGGCCTGAAGCGCGCTTGCGAACAGGTGCGCTATCTCGGCTCGTATCCGCGTGCCGACGGCGGTCACGCGCCGGAGCGTCCGGGGACGACGGACGCGGAGTTCGTGGAGGCTGCCGACTGGCTGACGCGGTGCCTGGACGGGCGGGGCTGAACGAGGCTGTGCGCGGCGCTGTGCAGGGACATCCGTGCGGCGCCCAAAGTTATCCACAGGCTCTCGGGTGGGTTGTGCACAACTAGCGGGAACGAAAAGGGCGTTACGGACAAAACTACATGGAGACCACAAACGCGTCCCCAACGCGTGGCGTGCGGTTTCGTCACTGCAATTCCCTCAGGTCCCTCTTCCGTGTGAGTCAACCCCCCTCGAATGAGTGCTTATTACAGGTTTGTTCCGGGATCTCCCGGGTGGCGGCGGATTCCCAGGAACGATCTCCTCCGCAATCCACAGCCCCTCGGCATCTCCTGTGGATAACAACGCGAGGGGTTGCATGCTCTGTGGATAAGTTCTCCGCCCCGCCGCTGTCCGACGCTTCCTCAACTCCCTTCGTGCAGCGGTGAGATGGCAGGTGAAGGCGCCCGCGGCCGTCGTCTGCGCCTGCCTTCGGCGATGTCCCCGACGGCCCCGCGCACCGCGCTCGACTCCGTTGCGGCGTGCCCGTTTCCGCGAATCCCGGGGGCGGGTACTCGGTCGAGCCGGCGCGGTCCCACCGGTACCCTGGCGGGGTGATTGACCTCCGACTCCTCCGCGACGACCCCGACCGCGTCCGCGAATCCCAGCGCTCCCGCGGAGAGGACGTCGGCATCGTCGACGCCCTCCTCGCCGCCGACGAACGGCGAAGGTCGTCCGGTGTCAGGTTCGACGAACTGCGCTCCGAGCAGAAGCAGCTCGGCAAGCTGATCCCCAGGGCGGACGGCGACGAGAAGGCCGAACTGCTCAAGAAGGCAGGCGAGTTGTCCGCCGCCGTGAAGGCCGCCGACGCCGAGCAGAACGAGGCTGCCGAGGAGACCCAGCGCCTGCTGCGCCGGCTCGGCAACGTCGTGTATCCCGACGTACCGGTCGGCGGCGAGGAGGACTTCACCGTCCGCGAGACGATCGGCTCGCCCCGCGACTTCGCCGCGGAGGGCTTCGAGCCGAAGGACCACCTCGAACTCGGGCAGCTGCTCGGCGCGATCGACGTCGAGCGGGGTGCGAAGGTCTCCGGCTCGCGCTTCTATTACCTCACCGGCGTCGGCGCCCTGCTGGAACTCGCCCTGGTCAACGCCGCGATCGCGCAGGCCACCGAGGCGGGCTTCACGCCCATGCTGACCCCGGCACTCGTCAAGCCGCAGGCCATGGACGGCACCGGCTTCCTCGGCCAGGCCGCGCAGGACGTCTACCACCTGGAGAAGGACGAGCTGTACCTGGTCGGCACGTCCGAAGTCCCCCTCGCCGGCTACCACATGGACGAGATCATCGAGGCCTCGCGGCTGCCGCTGCGCTACGTCGCCTTCTCGCCCTGCTTCCGGCGCGAGGCCGGTTCGTACGGCAAGGACACCCGCGGCATCTTCCGCGTCCATCAGTTCGACAAGGTCGAGATGTTCTCCTACGTCGCGCCCGAGGAGTCCGAGGCCGAGCATCTGCGCCTGCTGGAGTGGGAGAAGCAGTGGCTCACCGGGCTCGGGCTGCCCTTCCAGGTGATCGACGTGGCGACGGGCGACCTCGGCTCCTCCGCGGCCCGCAAGTACGACTGCGAGGCGTGGATCCCGACCCAGGGCAAGTACCGCGAGCTGACCTCGACCTCCGACTGCACCGAGTTCCAGTCCCGGCGGCTGTCCGTCCGGATGCGCGACGGCAAGCAGGTGCGCCCGCTGGCGACGCTCAACGGCACCCTGTGCGCCGTGCCCCGCACTATCGTCGCGCTGCTGGAGAACCACCAGCAGGCCGACGGTTCCGTCCGGGTGCCGGAACCGCTCCGTCCCTATCTGGGCGGGCGGGAGCTTCTGGAGCCGGTGAGCGAGTGACCGCGGAGACGGGCGTGCACAGCCGGTCCGGCGGCTCGGGAGCCGAGGGCCCGTTCCCGTACCGGCTGATCGCGACCGACCTCGACGGCACCCTGCTCCGGGACGACGCGACCGCCTCACCCCGTACGGTCGAGGCGCTCGCCGCCGCGGCGGCGCGGGGCGCGGCGCACATCGTGGTGACCGGCCGGTCCGTGCCCTGGACGAAGCACATCCTGGCCGACCTGGGTTACACGGGCCTGGCGGTGTGCGGACAGGGCGCGCAGGTCTACGACGCGGGCGCGGAGCGCGTACTGACGTCGGTGACGCTGGACCGGAGGCTGGCACAGCTGGCCATCGCCAAGATCGAGGCGGAGACCGGCCCGCTGGCGGTGGCCGCATCGCAGGACGGCATGGACGGCGAGGTGCTGATCGGCCCCGGCTACCGCGAACAGGGCAAGGGCCTGCCGGTCGTCATGTGCACCCACCGGGACGAGCTGTGGGCGCAGCCGCTGAACAAGCTGTATCTCCAGCACCCCGGCCTCGGCACCGACGAACTGGCGAAGGCCGCGAGCATGGTGGCGGGCGACCTCGTGAGCATCACGATGTCCGGCGAGGACCTGGTGGAGATGATTCCGCTGGGACTCAGCAAGGCGAAGGGCCTGTCGATCGCGGCGCGGCGGCTGGGCGTCCGGGCACGCGAGACGATCGCGTTCGGCGACATGCCGAACGATCTTCCCATGCTGGCGTGGGCCGCCCACGGTGTCGCGATGGCCAACGCGCACCCCGAACTCCTCGCTGTCGCCGACGAGATCACCGAATCCAACGAGGCGGACGGCATCGCCGTGCTGCTGGAGCGGCTGCTCGCCGCCTGAACGGGAGTCCGGCGGGGAGTCCGGCAGGCCCGGCGTGCCCTACCGGCAGCCCTGGTCGTCCCTTCCCGCCCCGCCGTACAGGGCGGTGAGGGACGCTGCCGCGCCGGCGAGTTCGGTGCGGGCCTCCGCCGGTCCGGTGACCTCGACGTCCGCGCCGAACTGCAGGAGCTGGCGGACGGCGGACAGCACCGGGTAGGCGACCTCGACGGGCACCCACTCGTCGTCGCCCGGTTCCGCCGCCTCCTCCCCGGCCGCTGCCCGGTCGTGCACGTCCAGCACGAACGGGCCGACGATCCGCCGGAACATCTCCAGGCGCCGACGGCGGACGCGCGCCTCGATCCGTACGTTCGCGGGCCGTTCCTCCACCTGGCGCCGCAACACCTCCCAGGCGTCGGCGAGTTCGACGCCCTTCCTCCGCTGCACCGGCGCATCCGTCACGGTCGCCTCCAGGACGCGGTCCGCGCGGAAGAGCTGGGCACGGCCGCGCCGGTCCGCCACGAGATACCAGGTGCCGGCCTTCGCCACCAGGCCGTACGGGTCGACCGTGTAGGTGTGCGCGGTGGTCTCGCCGCCGTGCCTGTAGCGGATGCGCAGCCGCCGGTCCGTGAAGACGGCGGTGTTGAGGGTGTCGAGGTCGACGGACGGCCGCGGCCGGGCCAGCCACCTGTCGGGGTCGACGAGGATGCGGCGGCTGGTGAGTTCCGCGGCGGGCCTGTGCGGGGCGGGCAGCGCGGCCATGACCTTGCGCAGGGCGGAACCGAGCGCGCCGTCCAGACCCAGTGCCGAGTGTGCGCCCTGTGCGGCGAGTACGAACAGCGCGCGAGCCTCGTTCGAGGTGAGGCCGGTGACGTCGGTGCGGAACCCCGCGAGCAGCGAGATGCCGCCGTGTCTGCCGCGTTCCGCGTAGACGGGGACGCCGGCGGCGGAGAGGGACTCGACATCGCGGTAGATGGTGCGGGCGGAGACCTCCAGGCGGCGTGCGAGCTCGTCGGCGGGCACGCGGCCACGGGTCTGGAGAAGCAGGAGAATCGAGAGCAGGCGGTCCGACTTCACATTCGCCAGCATGCCGGAAAACTTGACGGCCGGTGTCAGGAAAAGACGGGAAGGTCTCAGGGTCCGCAGGCCGGAGCGGCCGGTACGACCCGCACCGCAGGCCGAACCCAGGCCCGTGGCGTGCGGCTGCGCGTCACGGAACCCGAGGACGGCCGAGTCCGTGCCCCGGCTTCCGGCACATCTGATGCGTCCGGTCCGCCTGCCCGTGCCGCCCGACCTTCCGAGTCCGAACGGAGCCCATCCCATGAACGCCGATTCCGCCGCCCCCCGGGACCCCGCGACCGATCCCCGGCCCGTCCACGAACGGGCAGCCGAACAGATGGCCCGCCTCTTCGACGCGGTCGGGCCCGGAGACCTCACCGCCCCCACCCCCTGCGCCGGGTTCGACGTGGGCAGCCTGCTCAGCCATGTGGTCGGAGGCACGCTCCGCACCGCACAGGCCGGTGAGGGCGGCGGCCCCGGCGAGGTCGACCCGGACGCCCGGGTCGACTCGGGGCTCTCCGGCGTACCCGAGAAGGGCTGGCGGGAGCCGTACGCGCAGGCCCGCGAGCGGTTCGCGGCGGCCTGGGCCGACGATGCGAAGCTCGACGCACCCGTCACCGTCCCGTGGGGCACCATGCCGGGCCGGGTCGCGCTGGCGGGCTGCGTCATGGAAGTCGTCACGCACTCCTGGGACCTGGCACAGGCGCTCGGACGGCAGGACCTGCTGGACCCTGCACTGGGCACGTTCGCGCTGGGCGTGGCCCGTCAGGCGGTCCCGGAGGAGCGCGGTGAGGGCATGCCGTTCGGGCCCCCGGTGAGCGTTCCCGAGGACGCGGACGACTACGGCCGCCTGGCGGCGTGGCTCGGCCGCGAATGGGATGCGGGCGCGAGGACCGGCGGCGACGGCCCGGCCGGCCGCCCGGAGGAGAAGCAGGACGGCGCGCGTGGATGACGGTTCGCCGACGGCCGCATCGCGGGCGGAAGTTCCCGCCTTTCCCGCCGGACGCGTCCGCGGCCCGGTCCTGCTGCCCTCCGACGAGCGGTACCTCGCGGAGGTCTCCGGCTTCCAGTCGGGTTACCGGCACCACCCCGAAGTGGTCGTCTGCGCGACGGACGCCGCCGACGTCTCGGCCGCCGTGGAGTACGCGGCGGCGCACCGGCTGCCCCTGGCCGTGCAGGCGACCGGCCACGGTCTGTCCGTGCCGCTGCCGGGCGGTGTGCTGGTGAGCACCCGGCGCATGACGGACGTGCGCGTGAATGCCGGCGCCCGCACCGCGTGGATCGGAGCGGGGGTGCGCTGGGGCGAAGTCGTCGAGGAGGCCGGGCGGTTCGGGCTCGCCCCGCTGAGCGGCTCCGGTCCCGGGGTCGGCGCGGTCTCGTACACGCTGCACGGCGGCGTCGGGCTGCTGGCCCGCGAGTTCGGCTACGCCGCAGACCACGTGAGCGCCGCCGAGGTCGTCACGTCCGACGGGCGGGTGCGGCACGTCACCGCGGACAGCGATCCGGAACTCTTCCGGTCGCTGCGCGGCGGGGGAGGCAGCTTCGGCGTCGTGACGGGTCTGGAGATCGGGCTGGTACCCGTCGAGCGGTTCTACGGCGGCCAGTTGATCTTCGACGGCGAGTCGGCGGGGGACGTGCTGGAGGCGTGGCGGTGGTGGACGGCGACCGTTCCGGAACGCCTGACCTCGTCGGTGACCGTGATGACCTACCCTGACATCCCGGTGCTCCCCGGCGGTCTGCGCGGCAGACACGTGGCGCAGGTGCAGATCGCGTACGACGGCGACGAGGCGGACGGTGAGCGGCTGGTCGCCCCGCTGCGCGCGGCCGGCCCGCGCATCGCCGAGACGTTGCGGACGATGCCCTGGACCGAATCCTGGAGCGTCTACAACGAACCGGACCGGCCGCACCCCTACGAGGGCACCAACGCGCTGCTCGGGAAGGAGTTGCCGGACCGGGCGACACTGCGTTCCGTGCTGGAGGCGACCGGCCCGGACGCGCGGGGGATGGTTGTGCTCGCCCTCCGACACATGGGCGGCGCCCTCTCGCGGCAGCCCGCGGTGCCGAACGCCGTGGGGGGACGCGACGCGGGCTATCTGCTGGTGGTGCTGACGGTGCCGGCCGGTTCCTCGTCCGGAGAGGAGCTGCGCCGGGTCCAGGAGCGGGTGCTGGAAGCGGTGGCACCGTGGACGGTCGGCTCGAACCTCAACTTCCGCTACGGGCGTTCAGCGGGGGCCGTGCCCGGTGGAACGGCGGCTGCGTTCTCGCCGGACGACCACGCGCGTCTCACCGGGCTGAAGGCTTCGGCCGACCCGTCGAACCTCTTCCGCTTCCACCATGTGCCCCTGGCCCGCGATCAGCCGCAGGGCCGGCACGGTCCATAGCGCCGGGACGGCGACAACAGAGCAGCGCGCCGGGACGGCAACCCTGGACAGGCCGTCCCGGCGCGCTGCGGTCATCCCTCCAGCAGGCGCTCCCCGACGTACTCGCCCTTGGCGGGGCCGCCCGGGACGGCGAACAGTCCGCTGGCCTCGTGCCGGATGAACCGCGACAGCGCGTCGCCGCGGTCGAGTTTCCGCTGCACCGGTACGAAGCCCCGCTGAGGGTCCGCCTGCCAGGCGATGAAGAGCAGGCCGGCGTCCGGCGCACCGTCGTCGCGGAAGCCGTCGTGGTACGAGAAGGGGCGCCGCAGCATGGCCGCTCCCCCGTTCGTCTCGGGCGCGGCGACCCGCGCGTGGGCGTCGGCGGCGATGACGGGGGTGCCGTCGGCGCTCCGCGCGTCGAGATCGGGCTCGGTCTTCTCGGTGCCGCCGCTGAGCGGGGCACCGTCGGACTTGCGCCGGCCGATGACCTTCTCCTGCTCCTTGCGCGACTTCTTGTCCCAGTCGTCGAGGAGCATCCGGATGCGGCGCACGACGGCGTACGAGCCGTCCGCCATCCACGCAGGCGACCCTGAGGAGGGTACGAAGATGCGCCTGTCGAAGTCAGGTTCGGAGCGCTCGGGGTTGTTGGTGCCGTCGACCTGGCCCATCAGGTTGCGCATGGTCATCGGGCGGCGGGTGGCTCCGGGCGTGCGCGTGAAGCCGTTCATCTGCCAGCGCACCCGTGCCGTTCCCTCGGCCTGACGCTGGATCTCCCGCAGCGCGTCGAAGGCGACCAGCGCGTCGTTGCTGCCGATCTGCACCCACAGGTCGCCGTCGGAGCGGCTCTTGTCGAGGGCGTCGCCGGAGAAGTCGGGAAGCGGCGCCAGTTCGCGGGGCCGCTGCTTCTCCAGACCGGTGCGGGAGAAGAAGGAGCGGCCGAAGCCGAACGTGATGGTGAGCGAGGAGGGCCCGGCGTCGTAGGAGATGCCCGTCGGGTTCGCGGTCGGCTTGTCCGCCATGAGTTCGCGTGCCGTCCTCGACCAGCGCTTCAGCAGCGCGGCGGCCTGCTTGCGCCTGGCGCCGGCGACGAGGTCGAAGGCGAGCAGATGGCCGACGGACTGCAGCGGCGTGAGGATGCCGGCCTGGTGCTTTCCGTGGAAGGCCACGCGCGTCGAGCCGACGGACGTGAGCGGTTTCGGGGCCGCGCGGTCGTCCCGGGCCACGGCCTGCGCGACCGCGCCGCCCGTCGCGCCGACGGCCAGACCGGTGGCGCCCGCCGCTCCGACCGTGCTGACGAGCCGGCGGCGCGAGACGCCCTGAGGTTCGTGGTCGTGTTGTGTCATCACTGCTTCCTGGCGTCGTCCGGCGTGTGTGCGGGGGACGTGTGTACGGGTGGGGGGCGTGGGCCGCGCTCGTTCATGTGTGCACCTGCTTCTCTCCTCGTGCCGGACCAGGGCACCTGGACGTCGCGCACTGTGGATGTCGCGCACCTTGAACGTCGCGCTCGTGATGTTCAGCTATATCTCGGAACCAGCCGGAGTTCACATGGTTCGTCCGTCTGTGTCGGGGTCACGGTGTCCGGGGCGCCTCAGTCGAGCTGCACGGTCTTGCTCTCGGTGACCTGGTCGATGTCCGAGGTGCGGATGGTGACGGAGGCCTTCCACCGTCCGGCCACCGGTAGCTGGACGATCTCCGAACGCCAGCGGCCCTTCGCGTCGTTGATCCGCTCGAACTCGACCTGGAACGGGCCGAGGTCCTGTTCGGGGAGGGTGAGCGCGGCCTTCACCTCCTCGGTGCGCAGCTGCTTCCCGTCCGGGTCCTTCGTCATGATCCGCAGGGCGTTGCCCCCCGCCTGGCCGGGCGTGATCCAAAGCACGGCCGTGCCCTTGCCGTTCGGGCCGCCGGTGTCGAAGGGGATCTTCTGCTTGAGGTTGAGGCCTTCCCTCACCTGCCCGGTGGCGGCCCCCGGGGTGCCGCCGGACTTCGTGAGTTCCTCCGTGCGGCCGGGCTGGGTGTCGGTCAGGGCCGTCGTCACGACGAGCAGCACGACTGCAACGGCTGCCTCGGCGAGTACGGAGCGGCGCAGACCGGCACGCTCGGGGTCCGCCTCGCGCTCCTTCCTGCGGCGCTCGCGGGCCACGGCGGCGCGCTGGCGGGCGAGTTGGGCGGCACGATCGGTGGACGCCGTGGCCGCGGGGGTTGCGGCGGTTCCGGCGGGCTCAGCTGCCGCGTCGCCGGAGCCGGCGGCCTCCGCGGCACCGGCGGAACCCGCACCGGAACCGGGCTCGCCACCGTCTGCGCCCGCCTCTTCGTGGGCGCCGGTCCCGGGCGCCGTGCCGGGGGCGGTGCTGCGCGCAGCCGCGCCGACGGTCGCCGGCGCCTCCACCCGTACGGCGGCCTCCCCGGCGGCTTCGGCCCCGCTGGCTTCCGCCTCGGCGGATTCGGCGGCGGTGTCCTTGCCCGTCCCGGCGCGCACCTCTCCCAGCCGTGACGTCCACTGCCGCGAGACGTACGCGAGGCCGACGAGCAGCACGACGAGGCCCACCTTCGTCAGCAGGAGCCGCCCGAACGACGTACCGGTGAGCGCGGTGAACGTGCCCAGCTGCCGCCAGGACTGGTACAGCCCCGTGACCGCCAGCACCACCACGCTGCCGAACGCGACCTGCGAGAAGCGCCGCACGACGGCGCGCCCGGGGGACGGCCCACGGTGGAGCACCGTCAGAAGGGAGGCCAGCCCGCCCAGCCACGTGGCGACCGCCAGCAGATGGACCACGTCCACGGGCATCGCGACCTGAGCCTGCGGCCCCGTGGAGGCGTGCTCGGCGACGGCCCATGTCGTCGCGAGCCCGACGGCGACCACGCCGCCGCCGAGGGTGAGTCCCAGCGTGACGTCGCGCCCGCGGTCCTCCTTCTCCCGCGCCCCGCGTTCCTCTTCGCGCCGCTTCTCGGAGGGTGCCTCGCGCTCGCCCTCGCCCTCACCCTCGTGCTGTCCCTCGTGCTGCTCCTCGTGCTGCTCCTCGGGGTGTTCTTCGGACGCCCGCCCGTCGCTGCCGGACCCGTACGAGCCGAAGAGCACCGAGATGATCACTGCCGCCGTCCCCAGCAGCAGCAGCCTGGCGGCGAGGGAGGCTCCGGACTTCGAACCGAGCGCGTCCTTCAGACCGCCCAGGTCGAAGACCTCGCTCAACTGGCCCGTGCCCGTATAGGCGTTGCGCAGCAGAAGCATCAGCAGGGTGGCTCCGGTGAGCGTCAGCCACCCCGTGACGACGAGCCGTTGGAGCCGCCGCACCGCGGCCCTCTCGGGCCTGCACACCAGGACGAAGGCGGCCCCGCCGACGAGCAGGATGAAGCCCGTGTATGCGGCGTAGCGGCCCACCTGGTAGAGCGCTCCGGCCGGTCCGCCGCCCGTCCCCTGACTCTCGTCCGAGACGTTCGCCGACGTCTGCGAAGGGTGTCCGACGGAGAACGTGAACGCCCCGGAGACGGGGTGGCTGTCGTCCGAGACGGCCTTCCACGCGACGGTGTAGGTGCCCTTCGGCCCGTCGGGCTTCAGGTCGACGGCGCGTGTGTTCGCCTTGCCGGGCACCTCGCTGACCTTGTTCGTGTCGAGGCGCTTGCCGTCCGGTCCGAGCACACGTATCGAACCGTCCGACATCGAGACGCCCTCGGAGAAGGTCACGGTGACCTTCTCGGGGGCGCTGCTCACCACCCGGCCCTCCGCCGGCGTGCTGTCGGTCTGCACGGCGTGGGCCGCTGCCGGACCGGCGGTGACGACCACGGTGAGCAGCGCGCACAGCGCCGTGCCCAGCAGCGCGAGGAACAGCGCGGCGGGTGTGGCGCTGTGCGCGGCGGCGCGCCGGCGCGGGCGGGGACGCCAGGTGGTGAGCGGCACGGGTCAGTCCCTCATTTCTTCGGTACGAAGTTCGTCGCCTCGACCGGCATCGAGACGTCGATGTCGCCGGACTTGCTGAAGTGGAGCGTCACCCGCACCTTCTCGCCCTCGACCGGTTTCCGCTCCGGATTGAGGAACATGATGTGGTTTCCGCCCCGGCTCAGCCGCAGCGTTCCGTCCGCGGGCACCTTCAGCGACTTCACGCGGTGCATCTGCTGACCGGAGGTCTCGTGCAGTTGCGCCTCGCCGAAGGCGCCGCTCTTCACGGAGGTCAGCCTGTCGGCGGTGCCGCCGGTGTTCTTCAACGTGAGGAAGCCGCCCGCCATGTCCTTCGTGACCGGCTCCGGCATGTAGGCGCCGCTCACGGACAACTTCGGCACGGAGCCACCTGAGCCGGAGCCCCCTGAGCCGGAACCCGCTGACCCGGAGTCCGGGCCGGACGCCGGGCCCTGGCCGGAGCCGCACGCGCCGAGCGCGAGCAGTCCCGCCGCGACGGGCAGCACGGCGGCGAGGCGGCGGCAGCGGGAGCTGTGCGTCACGGGTTCTCCCCCTTGATGATCGCGGGGAGTTCCTTCTCCAGGATCTGCGGGGCGGTGTTGCCCTCGGTGTAGAGGACGTGCGCCTTGTCGTCCTTCGGCGAGAAGGCGAGAAGCTGCGCGCCGTGGCTGGAGACGACATCGCCGTTCTTCTTCTTGTAGGACGGCTCGATGCTGACGCCGACCGTGCGCGCCCCTGCCTGGATGGTGTCGAAGTCGCCCGTCAGGCCCGTGAAGGAGGGGTCCTGGCCGCGGAGCCAGCTGCCCAGCTCCTTCGGGGTGTCCCGCTTGGGATCGGAGGTGACGAAGACGACCCGCAGCTGCTTCTTCTGCTCCGCCGTCAGCTTGGACCTGGCCACGGCGATGTTGCTCATCGTCAGCGGGCAGACGTCCGGACAGTGGGTGTAGCCGAAGTACAGCAGCACCGGCTTGCCCTTCGTCTCCTCGATCAGGTCGTACTTCTCTCCCTTGGTGTCGGTGAGGGTGAGGTCGGGCTTCTCGAAGGGCCTGTCGAGCACGACTCCGCCCTTCTTCTGCGGTGCGCCGGAGGCGACGGCCTTGTCGCTGCCGCCTGACTTTCCGCCTTCCTCGGCGCTGCCGCCGCATCCAGCAAGGGCGAGGACGCCCGCCGCGGCGAGGGCCACGGCACCGATGGTTGTGGTGTTACGCATAGAGCACTGGCTTTCTGACTTGTCGCTGCTCGGCAGCACTGACGCCGCACGGACGCGGCTCCTGGGATTTCGCCGTACGGACCGGTCGACCGGTGAGGCGGGCGCCCGTACCGCATGGGCACGGGCACCCGCACCGGACGGGCTGGGCCCGCTCCGGCCGGTCTCCCCGGGCCCGCGAGGCCGCGGGCCCGGTTCCCGGAGACCGGCGCGGAGAAGCCCTATGAGCTGCGGCGCCGTCCGGCGAGCACGCCGAAGGCGACGCCGGCGACCCCGGCGACGATGCCGACGACGCCGAGCACGCGGGCTGTGGTGTCCGTCCCGCCGCCGGCCGCCGCTTCGTCGTCCGAACCGGCCTGCGCAGAGGCCTTTTCCGAGCTCCCGCCCTCGCCGCCCTTGGCGTCGCCGACCGCCGCCGACGTCAGCTTCAGCACCGGGGCCGGGCTCTCCGGTTCGGGTTCGCCCTCCTTGGGCTCCTCGATCCAGCGCACGACCTCGTCGTTGTCGTAGGTCTGGAGGGTCTTGAAGACGAGCTGGTCGGCGTCCTCGGGCAGTTCACCCATGGAGACGGGGAACTGCTGGAACTCGCCCGGCTTCACCTCGCCGCCGGTCCAAGTGATCTTGGTGACGGCCTCTTCGATCTTCTCGCCGTGCACCTCGACCGGCTTGTCCAGCTTGGACTTGGTGACCTTGGCCTCCCAGCCCGGCACCGGCTGCGGCATCGCGGACGTGAGCGGGTGGTCGGTGGGGAGGCTGACTTCGAGCTTCGTCGTCGAGGCGTCGTCGCGCTCGTTGGGGACCTTGAAGTTCACGACGCTGTAGCCGCCCGGCTCGGCGGTCTCCGGGTCGACGGACACGTGCGCGAAGGCGGGCCCCGCGCACAGCAGAACGGTCGTGGCTGCGAGGGTGCCTGCCGCGGTCAGACGGCGGCGCGTACTGGTCTGCATGGTGGTGCTCCTGATCGACAGGACGGAACGCGTGACGGACGTATCCGGGCGCACAGTGGGTGCGCGGCTGGGCCGCACGCCGTCGTTCCGTCCTTGGGCGCCGTGCGTCAGGCCGCGAGTGCGAGGTTCTCCTGCTGCGTCCCGCGCGGCGGACCACGCCTGTTGACCGAGTGCTGAAGCAGAACGGAACGAGCCGTTCCGTGCCGGTGCGCGTCCAGGAGCCCGGCCCCGGCCGGCATCTTCGGAACCGCTCCGCCACGCAGGGCCCGCACGTGCGCGAGCGCGGCACCGAGCGACGCCCGCACGTGCCGGACGGCCGTGCGGCACGTGCGGGCCGAGAGCCGCACGATCCGCCACAGCGCCGCCTCACCGCGGTGCAGGAACCAGCCGAGTGCGAGGGCGGCGAGGACGTGGCCCAGGAGCATCGGGCCGTCCGTCAGACCCATGACGGCATGCGCCGCGGTGCGCAGGCACTCCAGAGGGGTGTCGGCCCAGGCGGCGCCGCCGCCG
Organism: Streptomyces sp. WMMB 322; assembly: GCF_900090145.1. Classification (GTDB taxonomy): domain Bacteria; phylum Actinomycetota; class Actinomycetes; order Streptomycetales; family Streptomycetaceae; genus Streptomyces. Next base: position 194,502 of record NZ_FMHI01000002.1, on the reverse strand, counting down.
GCCGCCTCGTGCCCGGCGTGCCCGTGCCCGCTGCTGCCCGGGTGGCCCGCCTGCGCCGCGCGGCTTCCGAGCCGCCCGGAGTCGAGCCCGGCCTCGGAGACGATCTGCCGCGCCCGTGAGACGCTCATGCGCCCCGCGGACTGCTCGTCGCACAGCAGCCGAGCCGCGAGACTGCGCAACTCGGCCCCCTGACCGCCCGCGTGGGCCCCGTGCGCCGGCGGTGTCGCGGCGGCAGCAGCGCGGGCGGTCCCGGCGGCCGGGCGTTCGCAGGCGAACAGGGTGTGCAGGGCGACCTGGCCCGCCGCGAGCAGCGCGGCTATCCCCGGAAGGGAGCGCTCCCTGCCCGCCAGTGGCGCCGCGACCGCGAAGACGACGGCGAAGCCGAGGCCCAGGGACCACAACGGCATGCTGTGCCCGCCCGTCAGCGAGTGACCGGCCGCGGACAACGCCACGCAGACCGCGGTGAAGACCGCGGCCCGCAGGAGTCTGAGATCCGCCCCGGCAGTCATGGCGGCGTCATCATCTCACCGTGCCCGCACCCGCATCCGCCAGGGGTCGAAACGCCCGGAATCGTGCGCCTTCCGCCCGTGCGCGAGAGCGCGGCGGCTCAGCCGGACGGCCTCGCGTCCTCCGAACGGACGGCATGCGCAGACACGGGTGCGTACTGCCCGCACAACCGGCAATACGTATGCGCATGGCCGGGGTGGTCCCTTCGGGGGCCGAACCGTCGAGCCTCGGCCTGTGGAGGGTTGAGCATGAGCATGTGGTGGTGTCTCCGGTTGAGGCGCGAAGCTGCCAGCGTGCCGCTCGCCCGGCGGCTGCTCCTGGATTCCATGGACAGCGCCGGCGTGGACAGCGAGGTTTCGTTCGAGTTGTCGATCGCGCTCTCCGAGGCGTGTGCCAACGCCGTCGAGCACGGCCGGGGCGAACACTCGGACGCCTACTGCGTGACCGCCTACCTCGACGGCGACCGGTGCCGCATCGAGGTCGCCGACTCCGGTCCCGGGTTCCGCACCTCCGCCCTGTCGCCCAGCGTGCCCCTGGACTCCGAGAACGGCCGGGGGCTGTTCCTGATCGAGTCCCTCGCCGACCACGTACGCGTACGGAACCGCCCCGGCCGCGGGGGAGCCGTCGTCACGTTCGACAAGACCCTCAAGTGGCAGCACGCGGAGGGAGGTCCGGGCAGCGGTGCCCGTGCGGCCGGGAGCGAAGGAAGCCCGCTGCTCGCGGCGGGGTGAGACCGACGGCCGGGGCGGACCGGCGCGCGCCTCGGGAACGCCCGGGACCGCGACCGTGCCCGGGTGACGTCACCGGCCCCGGTAGCGCAGCAGCAGCATCGCGGCGTCGTCGTGCGGCGGGCCGCCGACGTGATCGGCCAGGTCGAGTCGCACGGCCGTCAACGCCGCGTCCGGATCGGGGTCCTTGAGCAGGTCGCCGCGCTCCTCCAGCGGGTAGAAGCGGTTGGCGCGGTCGCGGGCCTCGCTCACTCCGTCCGTGTAGAAGAGAAGCTGGTCGCCGGGGACGAACGGCACGTCGTGCGGTGTCGGCGCCGGGCCGTCCTCGAGGTCCAGACCGAGTGGCAGGGCACGTTCCGGGGGTTCGGCGTAGTCGACGGAGCCGTCGGGACGGATGATCAACGGCGCGGGGTGGCCGAAGTTGAGGAGCGTGGCGCCGTCCCTCTCCTGCACCTCGGCCAGCACCGCCGTCACGAACTTCTCGCCGAGCAGATGCCTGGCGAGCGCCCGCTCCAGACGCTTGCCGACCGCCATGAGATCCGGTTCGTCGTACGCGGCCTCGCGGAAGGCGCCCACCACGACGGCCGCCGTCTCCACCGCCTCCAGGCCCTTGCCCTGTACGTCGCCCACGATGATCCGCACGCCCGTCGGCGACGTCACCATCTCGTACAGGTCACCGCCGATACGGGCGTCGGCCATCGCCGATGTGTAGGAGACCGCGGCGCGCAGCTGACCGGCGTTGCGCGGCACGGGGCGCAGCAGTACGCGCTGCGCGGCCTCCGCGATCGAGCGCACGCTCGCCAGTTCGGCCTCGCGCCGCTTGCGCATCGACGTCGCGGCGACACCGGCGACGGCGACCCCCGCGACGGCGATGAGGGTCGTGTAGCCGCGGCGGTTGTCCACCTGGGCGTTGTAGATGCTCAGCATCAGCGTCAGGGTCAGCGCTACCGCGCCGATCACCACACTGCGGCGCACGTTCCCGATGAGCCCGGCGAACGCCGGCCCCAGCGCCATCATCGGCAGGAAGCCGACCGCGGGGCCGGAGATGAAGTCGATGACGGCCACGATCCCCATGGCGACGTAGGGGAGCGCGGCCAGGATCCGGGGCCGGAACTGAAGCGTGACCACCCTGAGCTCTCCTCCCCCGTCGAAACGGATGCCCGACACGTGCAACATTAGGCATCTGACCCCCGATTCCGGACCTCTATGTGACGAACCGGGTACGGAAACGGTTGTGCCGACCGCCCCGCCGCGCCTCCGGCGCCGGTGCGCGGCGGTCGGCGGCCCCGGCCCGGCGAGGGTCAGCTCCTGAGACGCGACATCCAGGACTCCACGTCCGAGCTGCTGCGCGGCAGTCCGTCCGAAAGGTTCCGGTTGCCCTCCGCGGTGACGAGGATGTCGTCCTCGATGCGTACACCGATTCCGCGGTATTCCTCCGGAACTGTCAAGTCGTCGGGCTGGAAGTACAGGCCGGGCTCCACAGTCAGGCACATGCCCGGCTCCAGCGTGCCCTCGGCGTAGGTCTCGCGGCGGGCGGTGGCGCAGTCGTGCACGTCCATGCCGAGCATGTGGCCCGTGCCGTGCAGCGTCCAGCGGCGCTGGAGCCCCAACTCCAGAACACGCTCCACCGGACCCTCCAGCAGGCCCCATTCCACGAGCTTCGTGGCGAGGACGCGCTGCGCGGCCAGGTGGAAGTCGAGGTACTTCGCGCCGGGCTTGACGGCCGCGATGCCCGCCTCCTGGGCCTCGTGGACCGCGTCGTAGATCTTCCGCTGGAGCGGGGTGAAGCTCCCGCCGATCGGCAGGGTCCGCGTGACGTCGGCCGTGTAGAGGGTGTCCGTCTCGACACCCGCGTCCAGCAGCAGCAGTTCGCCGGAGCGGACGGCGCCGTCGTTGCGCACCCAGTGCAGCGTGGTGGCGTGCGGTCCGGCGGCGCAGATCGAGCCGTAGCCGACGTCGTTGCCCTCGACGCGGGCGCGGAGGAAGAACGTGCCCTCGATGTAGCGCTCGGACGTGGCCTCCGCCTTGTCCAGCACCTTCACGACGTCCTCGAAGCCACGCACGGTCGACGCGCAGGCCTTCTCCATCTCCCCGATCTCGAACTCGTCCTTCACCAGGCGCATTTCGGAGAGGAAGACCTGGAACTCGTTGTCGCGCTCGGCGGTGACCTTGTCGGTGAGCGCCTGCTCAACCGCCGCGTCGTAGCTGCGCACCACCCGCACGGGGCCCGTGGCCGTGCGCAGCTCGGCCGTCAGCTCGCGCACGTCCGCGCACTGGATCCCGTACAACTGCTGGGCCTCGCTGAGGCTGTGCCGCCGGCCCACCCACAGCTCGCCCTGGCCGTCGAGCCAGAACTCGCCGTTCTCGCGGTCCGAACGCGGAAGCAGGTAGAGCGTCGACTGGTGTCCGCTCCCCGCGGGGTCGGGCTCCATGACGAGTACGCCGTCCTCCGTCTGGTCCCCGGTGAGGTATGCGTACTCGACGGACGCACGGAAGCGGTACTCGGTGTCGTTGGAGCGGGTCTTGAGGTTGCCCGCGGGGATCACCAGTCGTTCACCGGGGAAGCGGGCGGAGAGGCGGGCACGCCGGTCCGCCGTGTGTCCGGCCTGCGGGACGGGTTCGAGACCGCGCAGCTCGGTGTCGGCCCAGCCGCTCTTCATGTTCTCGGCGAGCTCGTCGGAAACGGCCGGGTAGAGGCCGTTCTTCCGCTGCTTGATCGGCTGCTCGTCGGCGGATTCCGCCACGTCTGCCTCCTGATTCCGGTGTTTCGACCGCTTTCCATCGTATGGGGGCCCGGGGGTGCGCGGAAGCTGGTCAGCGGGGCCCGAGGGCGTGGCCGGGGGAGGCGCCCGGCGCCCTGCGCGGGCCGGTGGCGGGCCCGTGTGGGCCTTGTCTCAGAAGCGTGCGGCGAGCAGGACGACGTCCTCGGCCCTGCTGCCGGGCCCGCCCGGCCGTCCGGTGCCGCCGGAGTCCGGGTTCTCGCCGGACGGCAGGGCCGTGCGCAGGACGTGGTCGACGAGTGCCTCGGGGTCGGAGCGTGCGGCGGGAGGCGCGCACGCTGCGGCGGAGTGCAGCCGCGCGAACGCCCGGTCCATCTCCTCGCCGGTGCGGTGCAGCAGCCCGTCGCTGTACAGCAGCAGCGTTTCTCCTTCGTACAGCGACAGCGCGACGCTCGGCGCCTCCCAGCAGGCCAGCATGCCCAGCGGCGCGGAGAGCGTCGTCTCGACGTACTCGGTGCGGTGCTGCCCGACGATCAGCGGCGGGCAGTGGCCGGCGCCGGCGAGCAGGATCCGGCGCACCGACGGCTCGGCGTAGGCGAAGAGCGCCGTGGCGGACCGGGCGGGTTCCGTCAGGCGCAGCAGCAGCTCCAGGTCGGAGAGGACGGCGACCGGGTCCTCGCCCTCCATCACCGCGTACGCGCGGAGCGAGGCGCGCAGCCGCCCCATCGCCGCGACCGTGCCGGGGCCGCTGCCCGTGACGCCGCCGACCGAGAGCCCGAGGGCCCCTTCGGGAAGCGGCAGCGCGTCGTACCAGTCGCCTCCGCCGCCCGGCCCGGTCAGGTGCCGGACGGCCAGCGCGACGCCGGGAACCCGCGGGAGCCTGGAGGGCAGCAGCCCTTCGCGCAGGGCGGTCAGTTCGGCGCGGGTACGGGCGAGTTCGAGGTGCCGGGCGATCTGCTCGCTGGCGCAGCGGAGGTAGAGGCCGAGCAGATGGCGCTGGCGCGCGGTCGGTTCGGCGGGCTCGTCGTACAGCCAGACGGCGGCGCCGATGCGCGGGGCGTCGGAGGTGGCGATGCGGGTCGCGTAGCTGGCGGCGTAGCCGAGGCGGGCGGCGACCTCGCGGTGACGGGGGTCGAGGGTGTCGTCGGTGGCGATGTCGGGGTGGGTGATCTCGGGGTAGCCCCGGTTCCCCTCGCGGCCGGGGACGAGGTCGCCGTCGTCGTCGGTGGGGGTGCCCGCGTCGCGGGCGCGGACGCCGTCGGCCGGTTCCGGGAGGGACGGGAGGCCGTCGAGGATCCGCGCGTAGGAGGAGGAGCTGCGCGGCACGGTCTCCAGCTCGCCGATGTCGGCGCGGCCGAGCCCGAGGCCGATGGTGCGTTCGGGGCTTTCGCTGTCGACGGAATCGAGCGCGACGAGCCCGCGGCGGGCCCCGACGAGGGTTGCTCCGGCGCGGAGGGTCTCGCGCAGCGCGTCGTCGAGTGTGGGGGTGCCGGACAGCCGTTCCGCGAGTTCCTGAAGGGTCGTCAGGTCGGTGACCCAGCTGGCCAACCGGTCGTGGACGGCGGCGAGCTGCTCCGACGACGCGTCCGAAGCGGGGGGCGCAGTTTGCTGTGGCGGGGAGATCACGGGTTTGAATCCGGCCACTTTCGACCGCTGCGAGGCGCTCATGGGTGCGTTCTCCCGCAGTGGTTCCTCTCTCTGCATTGCATCGCAAACCCCCATGTCACGCTGCTCCGCTGGCAATGCACAAGATGTACACGTAGCGATAACAGGATGTCCAGCATCGTCCTTGCACTACGAATGGTGTCCGCTTGCCGTTGTTGACTTAAGGGGGGCGGGCCGCGGTTGCACGAGGTTGGCGTAAAATCGCCTGTGAGAGACGGCATTTGCTGTCGACTGGAGCAGCCCCGCACATCTGCTCGCTTCCACGACCCCGAGGAAGCGCAGGCCGGAGCATCGGCACAGCTGTCGCGGGTACGGAACCCGGTGAGGGAGCAGCACGTCTTACGAGGCAGTTGGCCTCCCCCTTTCCGGTCGGCGACACGCACAGCCAGCACGGCCGGCACAGGCGCAATACCAAGCGTTATCCAGGGCACCAGCACAGGTGGCGGCAGGGCGACCGAGCTCGGACGTCGCATCGCCCACCGCTGTGTTCCACGCTCGACTACGGCATGACCGCGGTTTTCCTACGCGCAGTGAGCAGTGAGTGACGTGTTGTGATGGGCTGAACGATCTCTGTCGGGACGATCTGTTGGCGTTCACGGAAAGGAACGAGCGCACATGCGCGAGATCCTCGGAAGGCGACGCATGAACCGGTCTTCGCTGCGCAACGCGGCGCTGCACTGTGCCACCCACTGGCAGTGGCCCGTACTGCCCGGAGCTGCCCTTACCCCTCCCTCCTCCGCTTCGTCCTCCTCGTCCGCCAGTGCGCACCACTCCAAACGTCCGCTCACCACGGTCTGCTCGTGCCCCGACGCCGACTGTGTCGTACCCGGTGCGCACCCCTTCGACCCCGTGCTCCTCGCCGCGACCACGGACCCGCGGATGATCCACTGGTGGTGGACCAACAGGCCCGCCGCACCGCTGATTCTGGCCACCGGCGGCCGCGCGCCCTCCGCGCTGAGCCTGCCGGCGATCGCGGGCGCCCGGGCGCTCGCCGAACTCGACCGGCGCGGGCAGCGGCTCGGACCGGTCGTGGCGACGCCCACGCGCTTCACGCTTCTCGTCGCGCCGTACGGCCTGGAGGAGCTGGGCGAGCGGCTCTACGCCCATGACTGGGTGCCGAGTTCGCTCCGGTTCCACGGCGAGGGCGGCTACATCGCGCTGCCGCCGTCCCACACGGGCGCGGGCCGCGTGCGGTGGGAGCGGGAGCCCGCGGCGGCGGACGGCAAGGACGGCCCGGACGGCCGGGACGGCGCAGTCCGCAAGGCAGCCCGGCGGGGCACCTTCCGCGGCTCGCGGGCCGCGCGGCGCGGCGGCCTCACCACCGCCGTTCCGTTTCTGCCCCGCATGGAGAGTGTGCTCGACGTCCTCGTCGAGGCGAGCGCCACGGCACCCGATTCCGGGACGAGCCTCACGTATTGAGGCCGGTGCCGGCCGCCCGCTCCCCGGAGCGCAGCGCGGCCGGCTGGTCCGCTTCACTCGTACGGGTACGAACTGGCAGACGCCGTACGGGGAATGGACGGTCACGCGGGGGAGCGGGTCGCTACCGCCCGATATGTTCGCCTCACCGCCTCCGGTGCGCCCCGCCCACCCCGGGCCGGCACCGGCACCTCCTCCCCCGCCAGTGAGCCTTCCTCCATGCTTCAGCAGCAGCCGCGGCCCCGTACGTCCGCGTCGCATCTCTCCCTGACCGCACTCGCCTGCACGGTCGTGCTCGCCGGCGTACTGCCCATCGCGGTGGCAACCGCCGGGCCCGCCGCCGGTCCGGACGAAGCGTCGGGACCGGCTGCAGCAGCGCACGCTCCGGCGGCGTCCCCGCCGGACGGGCCTGTGCTCGGGGGCCGTACGGGGCACCACGTCCGCACTGTCGGACCAGGTCGCGCCGAGGCCGCGGCCGGGAAGTCCATGAGCCGGGCGCCGGCGTCGTGCGGTCCCGAACTCACCACTCCGGAAAGGCTGTCGGCGCAGACCTGCGTCCTGTCGGAGGGCGGCCGCACGTGGGCGCGGACGTACTACCGCAACTCCACCGGCTCACCGCTGAGTGCCGCGCTCACGCTCACGCGCCCCGACGGGAGCGCGCTGAGTGCCCGCTGTGCCGTGCCGTCCGGAGGGAGGCCCGGAGTGTGCGAGACGCCCCGGGAACTCAGCCGCGCGGGCGGCCGTCCGTACGCCGCGACGGCAGAGGCGGGAACCGCCGACGGGGACCGGCTGCTGCTGCGTTCGGCGAGCAACCCCGTTGCAGGCTGAGCGAGTTGGGGAGGCCGCAAGCACCGGCACCGGAAGCGCACATGCAAGAACCCGGTCGCTGGCGACGGGGGATGCACCAGCGACCGGGCTCCTAGAAAGGTAACAAGAGATCCGGCGTTAGCAAATTCGATCGCGCAGATCCGGACGTCGATTTACCTGCCGGTATGCGCATTCATAAGTCAGTTGTGACGCGTGTCACGTCACACTTTCTCCCTGACCTCATTGCGGAACGGTCGCCTCCGTCAACTCAGAGTGATCTGCCGGTTCATGAGACCACTGCGGGCGCGCCGCTCGTCCGCGGTCAGCGCCGCGTCCGAGGAGAGCGCCTCCGCCAGCCGCTCGTTGAACCCGGCCGCCGGCTTCTCGCAGTCCTCCGAGGTCATGCTGCGCGGCAGGTCCCACACAGGCACCATCAGTCCGTGCGCGCGGAAGGAGCCGACGAGACGCGTGTCCTCACCCAGCGAGGAGGCACCCGCCGCGTGCAGACGCGCCAGCGCGTCGAGCAGCTTCTCCTCCGGGTGCGTCATCACCCAGCGCAGGTGATTCTTCTCCGGCGTCTCGCACCAGTACGCGCCCTGCCCCACCGACAGCCTGGCCGTCGGGATCGCGGCCGAATTGGCACGCTCCAGGGAAGCGGCGACCTCGCCCGTCGCGCTGTCCGAACCGTCCCCCAGCCAGAACTCGAAGCCGCTGTGCACCTCCGGTGCGAAGGGGGCCTCGGGATCGAGCAGATCCTGAAGCCGCGGCCCGTCCGGGGCGGCACGTCCCGCGTCCACGGGGGAGCCCGGCTCGGCGTCGAAGGCCCGGGTGAGAGTGTCCGCCAGGTCGCGGCTGATGTCGCCGGAAGAGGTGTCGTTCTGCAGACCCAGCAGCACCTCGCCGTTGTCCCGGCGGAGCGCGGGCCACGCCATCGGCAGCACCGTCGCCAGCGTCACCGCCGGAACCCCCTCCGGCAGGCCGCCCTTGAGCGTGAGCTGTGCCGTGGCCGCGGGCACGAGCTCGCGCAGCGCGACCCAGTCGGCCTCTCCGGCCAGCCCTTCGAAGGGGCGCTGCACCAGCTCCGTGGCGGCGTGCGAGGCGGCGCGCCCGTGGCACGCCTTGTAGCGGCGCCCTGAACCGCAGGGGCAGGGCTCGCGCGCACCGACGACGGGCACCTCCCCGTCGACTGGTTGCGGTGCTGTCGCCTTGGACTGGGGGCGGCGCTTCTTGGCCATGGCGTGCGGTTCTCCAGGTCTGCGGTGGTCGGGAGGGCGGCCTCGGGCCCGTTGGGGACGTTCGGCGCCGGTGTCCTTGCTGCTCGGTCTGCGGGTCGTTCTGCGGGTCGTTCTGCGGGTCGGTTCGTCTGCTCGGTCCGTGCTCTCGGCGCTCTCGCTCCGCGCGGCCGCTCGCTGCGGCTCGCGCCGGGGCCGCCCCCGGTCGGTGTCCGGGGCCGCGGCTCCGTGGCGGGCGACCGGTGCCCGCCCGCGCGGGAGACGTGCGCCAACTGTCGCCGCGAGCCTAGCCGGTGGGCTCCGGTGCGTAAGGCGTTCCGCGTGTCGGTGCCGTGTGCGCCTTGTGCGCCGTCGTCCGGCACGCGGCCGCGCCGGGACCGACGGGACCGACGGACGGCCGGGATCGACGGTTATGTGGACCGACCGTACGGCCGGGACCGACCGGACCATCCGACCGGACGGCCCGGATCGCTGCGCAGGTTCCGCACGTCGCACGTCGCACGTCGCACGTCGCACGTCGCACGTCGCACGTCGCACGTCGCGCGCCCGTGCGCCTCGTCGCGGTTCAGCGCACCTCGTCGGCGGCCGCCATGTCGAACGCCAGGCTCTCCTCCAGCAGGCCCCGGCCGACGCCGGAACCCGCCGACAGCACCACCCAGACGGTGACACCGCTCGACGGCTCGGTCTCCGACTGCCTTACTCCGCCCGGGAATTCGTGCCGCTCCTCCCGCACACCCCAATCACGTGCGAGAGCACCGATGATGGCGAGCCCGCGGCCGCCCCGGGCACTGACCGAAGGAGTGGCGGGAAGAGGCCGGGTGGGACCACCGCCGTCGGTGACGGAAATCGTCAACTCGCCGTCGCCGCCGTGGTTCCAGCTCGCCCGTACGGAATCGTCGTGACTCAACGGCCGCGCGTGCCGGCACGAGTTGCTGAGCAGTTCGGAGAGGACCAGGACCGCATCGTCGACGACCGATTCCGCCGCCCCGCTCGCAAGCAGGTCGGCGCGCATCCTGCGCCGAGCGGCCCCCACTCCGGCGGGACCGTGAGGCACGGTCATCGTCGACGAAGCAGGCACGTTCTGTGCCATAACGAACGCCACCCCCGAGACCTCCTTTGCCCCACGCCAATTCGATGAATGCCCACCGAACGTCTGGCGGAAACCGGCCACGCAAGGCTGCTTGACGCATTTCGCCGGATCGAATACAGGGCGAATGCACCCGTGCGCCGCAGGTAAGAGGCATGGAACGAGGGCGAATTGAGTCCGCCCGGCACCCGCCGCAGAGCGCGGCGTGTGTCGCACATAACACGAAGACGACAATTCGGTGCCTCAGCGCAGCTGGGAGAGCACCTCCTGTGGCCGGTTCGTGATCACCGCGTCCACCCCGAGGCGCACGCACAGCTCGACGTCCTCGGGCTCGTTCACCGTCCACACGTGCACCTCGTTGCCCTGCCGGTGGGCACGCTCCACGTACTCGGGGCGCGCCCGCAGGATGCGCAGGCTCGGCCCGGCGATCCCCACGCCGGGCGGCAGCCGTCCGTCACGGTGCCGCGGCAGCAGCAACTGCATGAGATAGACGGTCGGGATGTGCGGTGCGGCGGCCCTTATGCGGTGCAGTGAGCGCGCCGAGAAGCTCATGACGCGCACGGAGGGGACGACGTCCCGGTACTTCTCCAGCAGCTCCAGCAGGCGGGCCTCCACCTGTCCGGCCCAACGCGAGGGATGTTTGGTCTCGACCGCGAGACCGACGGGCTGCGGCGCCTCCGCCACGAGCTGGAGCAGACGCTCGAGAGTCAGTACCGAGGTACGGTCACTGGTCTCCTGGTCGGGGGACTCGTACGGGTCCTCGTCCGGACCTTCCTTCTTCCACGAGCCGAAGTCGAGGGCGGCCAGATCGGCGAGCTCGAGAGCGGAGACCGCGCCCTTCCCGTTGGAGGTGCGGTTGATCCTGCGGTCGTGGACGCACACGAGATGACCGTCGGCCGTGAGCCGCACATCGCACTCCAGGGCGTCCGCGCCGGCCTCGATCGCCTTGCGGTAGGCGGCAAGCGTGTGCTCGGGAGCCGCCTCGGACGCACCACGGTGCGCGATGACGGCGACCGGGCGAGAAGGGGAGAGCCGAGACCCGGGGCTGCTGTCAGTGCTCACCGGGTTATCGTGCCACCCGGGCAGAGGCGGCCGCGGGGGCTCTGGCTGAGGGAGTGCCCGTAATGTCCGCATGTAAGGGACGGCTTCCCCGGTCCGGGCGGCGTCTTACGCCCGTCTGACGCACCATGGGAAAGGCTGTGGACACGGAAGCCGGGATGCGGATCGGCCCGGCTTGCGACGGCGTGTAGCTGATGAGGAGATACCTGTGAGCACCGAGAACGAGGGCGCTGCCGCCACGCCGGCGGCGGGGCCTGAACCCACGCCCCCCACGGTGCAGGACAGAGACGCGCACCGAGCTGCTGCCGGCGCCACCGAGCCCGAAGCCGCCGACCGTCAGGGGCAGAGCATGAGCAAACCCGAGTCCACTCCGCCTGCACCGCCCGCCCCCGCCGGGCCCCCGACGCCGCCCCCCGCGCCCTCCGGGCAGCCGACACAGCCACTGGCCGGCTTCGGCGACGCGGGCACACCGGGCGGCGGCCACGGCCAGGGCGCCCAGCCCCCCGGCGGCCCCTGGGGCAGCGGCGTTTCCGGCCAGTCCCCGTACGGCGGTACCGGGGCGGGCGACTCCGGCCCGGGCGGACCGGGCGCCGGGGGACCGCAGTACCCGTGGGGCGCCCCGCCGGCGCCGCCGGGTCCGCCTCCGGGCGGCAAGCGCGTCTCGACCGGGCTCGTCACGGCGATCCTCGTGGGTGCGCTCGTCGCAGGAGGCATCGGAGGCGGCATCGGCCAGTGGGTCGCGAACGAGCAGGACGGCTCGTCCACCACGATCAGCTCCGGCTCCGACTCCAGTGCACTCAACCGCTCCCCCAAGTCCGTCGCAGGTATAGCCGGCAAGACCCTCCCCAGCGTCGTGACGATCGAGACCCAGGGCGGCGGCGAGGAAGGCACCGGCACCGGCTTCGTCTTCGACAAGCAGGGCCACATCCTCACCAACAACCACGTCGTGGCCTCCGGCGCCGACGGAGGCGGCCTCTCGGCGACGTTCTCCGACGGCAAGAAGTACGAGGCCGAGGTCGTCGGCAAGGCACAGGGGTACGACGTCGCGGTCATCAAGCTGAAGAACGCCGACGACCGCAAGCTCTCGCCGCTGCCGCTCGGCAAGTCCAACGAGGTGAAGGTCGGCGACGCCACCATCGCCATCGGTGCGCCCTTCGGCCTCTCCGGCACCGTGACCACGGGCATCGTCAGCGCCAAGAACCGTCCGGTGGCATCCAGCGACGGCCAGGGCACCAACGCCTCCTACATGAACGCGCTGCAGACCGACGCATCCATCAACCCCGGCAACTCCGGCGGCCCCCTGCTGAACGCTCAGGGCGCGGTCATCGGCGTCAACTCCGCCATCCAGTCGGCCGGCGGCGGCGACGGCGGGCTCGGCCAGGGCCAGTCCGGCAGCATCGGCCTGGGCTTCGCCATCCCGGTCAACCAGGCCAAGCGGGTCGCCCAGCAGCTGATCAAGACCGGCACGCCCGTCTACCCGGTCATCGGCGCCACGGTCACCATGGACCAGAAGGGCGGCGGCGCGGTCATCTCCGACCGCGGCGAGAACGGCCGGAGCGCGGTCACCAAGGGCGGCCCCGCCGACAAGGCCGGCCTGAAGCCCGGCGACGTCATCACCAAGCTCGACGACACGACGATCGACAGCGGGCCCACCCTGATCGGCACGATCTGGACGCACACCCCGGGCGAGAAGGTCGAGATCACGTACAAGCGGGACGGAAAGGAGTCCACCACCGAGGTGACTCTCGGCTCCCGCAAGGGCGATCAGTGACGGCTCCGCCCATTCGCTAGGCTGACCCCCGCGTCGACCATGACGGGCGACGCGGGGAGGTGTGCCCGAGCGGCCGAAGGGAACGGTCTTGAAAACCGTCGTGAGGTAACCCCTCACCGTGGGTTCGAATCCCACCGCCTCCGCAGAGGTCAGAGAACTAGCAGGTCAGAGGGCGCGTCTCCGGGTTGGAGACGCGCCCTCTGCGTTGCGGTCTGTCTCACCCAGTTCCCCGTGTTTCTCGGCCTTGGCCAGCCTGTGTGGGCCATCTGTGGGCCAGGATCGCCGCCTTACGCACCGTCATCGGTCCCCTGCGCCAGCTGCTTTCGGCACCAAGCGTTGACATGGCTGTGCATGGTCATATTCCGTCTGTGTTCAGTGACTTGGTGTTGGTGTGGCCATTTGCGGTTGGTCGGGGCAGAGGATGTGCAGGTTTGGGGTTTATGTCGGACTCAGAGAAAGTCAGTAGTTGCGGGCTCTGCGCCATGTAAAGAGCCTGGTCAGTGAGTGTGCTCCCCGCGCCCGCGGGGATGGTCCCCCAGATCACCCACGCCGCAGACGCCTGGGTCTCGTGCTCCCCGCGTCCGCGGGGATGGTCCCGGGCCCGGACAAGCCGACCCGGAGGACTTGTAGTGCTCCCCGCGCCCGCGTGGATGGTCCCTGCAAGGGCGCCGCGGAGGTGAAGATCTAGGCGTGTGTCGGCGGGGGAGGCCGGAAGGGCTACCCATCCGGGACGGGTAGCCCTTCATTTGTTCACCTTGGGGCCCGGGGGATCGCCTCAAGCATCGCCATTGAGCCGCTCCTCGATGAGTTGATTTGCACGTGTCTGCTCGCCGCGGAGGATCTTCATCCAGTTCCTTCGCCGCGTCGAGGGCTACCCAGAGCAGCTCAGCAGGTCACGCACAACTTCTGTTGAGTTCAGGTGAGTTGCTGCGTACACCGCTATGGTGGGGGGTGATCGCGGCGCTGGCCCGATCAGGAACGAACAGTTCGGTGATGAAACCGGCTGTTTGCAGAGGTTTGGGGGGACCTTGCTACCTGTGCTGTCCGTGCCAAGTCTCAGACGGCTGACTCTCCCGGCCAACGCTCGTGTGCGAGCCCGCCGGTGACTGGGATGACGACCAATGGCCCACGCAGAGAAGTGCTGTCGCGGATCCTGGCCGGCGGAGCCCGGATCGACGGTCAAGAGGTCTCCTTACTCGGTGACTTGACCGGTCGCCTCAGCAACAATCTTCGTCAGGCCGGTGCAGGCTCGGGAAGCCTGGTCATCCAGGCCGGCTTACAGGGCCGTGAGCTCTTGATCGCCACATTGGCGACCTGGGCGGTGGATGCCGTGCCGCTTCCGTGCTCCAAGCCACCGCAGATGGATGTGACGCGGAGCGCCTATGTCATGGATCAGGCGGGCACCGTCCGGGCACCGGCCGTGGACGCGCCCGTGGAGGAAATGGACTCCACCCTTGCCCTGCACCTGAGTTCGGGCAGCACCGGCCGGCCCAAGGCAGTCCGCCGCGGAACAGCGAGTGTGTTGGGCGAGGCCCATGGATACCGCGTCAAGCTCGGGATGGGGCCCGCCTCCCAGGTCCTCGTACCGATTCCTCTGATGCACTCCTTCGGTTGGGGATTCGCGGTGAGTGCGCTGCTGAACGGCGCAGATGTGGACGCCGAACCGGTGGTGCGCATGTCCCGGCTGGCCGGAAAGATCGATGGAGGCTGGGGCGAGGTGCTCGGCTTGACCCCACCTGTCGCCCGGCTTCTCACGGACACCCGTCCAACTGGGACCGCGGGGCGCCTTCGTACCGCGATGGTCGGCGCGGGGCCCGTCAGTGAGGGGTTGGCCGTCCAGTTCCGGAAGCGTTTCGGTGTTCCTCTGTCCCGGGGATACGGCTCGAGCGAAACCGGCGCGATCTTCATCGGGAAGCAAGGCATCGGCAACCCCATCCCGGGCGTTGAGATCACCCACCCGGCACCCGGTGCGCGCGGTGAGCTGCGTCTGCGGATGGACGCACCCGTCCAGGGCTACCTGGGCGAGGAGCCGGACTCCGCCCACGAGTGGAACACCGGGGACATCGTGGATCACCACAGCGGCGGGGAGGTCCACTTCGTCGAACGCGCACGTCCGGCGCTGCGGCTCAACGGTCGGTTCGTCGACGTCAAGGAGGCGGACGAGGCGCTGAGGGCCCTTCCGGGTGTCGAGGACGTCTATCTCTTCGCGCTTCCCCGCAAGGAGACCCCTGAGCAGGAGGACTTCTGCGCGGTGGTCGCGGGACCGGATGCCGACCGGGCGGAAGCCGAGCGGGTTCTGCGCCGGCTCGTCGACGGCTTGGCGGCGCCACGTGTGGTGCTCTGCGAGAAGCTGCCTGTGGACATCGTCGGCAAACCGGACCGCGAAGAACTGAAAAGACTTGTGACCCGGGGGGATTAGCTTCATGCACATCGCATCTTCGGACGGGATCCGTCTGCTCGAACTGGAACGTCTGGTGGCACGCCTCGTGGCCCGGCGTCTGTCCGGAACCCCCGGAATCGGAGCCGAGGAGGCCGAGTCCTTCCTGGCGCAGATCGACGAACAGCGGAACACGGACCTTTCTCTTCTCGGCCTCAGTTCGCTCGACTGGATGGCACTCGCGACCGAGGTGGAAGAACTGAGCGGGACCGAGCTGGCCGACGAGGTGCTTCTCGACCCGGGGAAGCGCACCGTGGCCGGCTGGGCCGGCTGCCTCTGCTCCGCCGGTGCTGAGATCACTGAAATGCCTGGCTAGGAGTGGTGCAGCCCGGCGCAACCCGCGGCACCCGCAATCCGTCGACGCCTGGGAAAGGGAAGCCAGTGGCCCAAGCGGCCGAGCGACTTCTGTCGCTGATGACCGGTACGTGGATCTCGCAGTCGGTGTACGCCGGAGTGCGGACCGGCGTCCTCGACGTTCTCGGTGAAACTCCCCGCAGCGCCGCGGAAATAGCAAAGACGGCAGTGTGCGACGAGCAAGCCGTATCGCGGCTGCTCCGGCATCTGTCAGGGCTGGGCCTCGCGGAGCGGAACGCGGAGGACGCCTACACGGCCACCAGCCTGACCCGTCTGCTCCAACCGGGCGGCAACTTCCGGGACTTGGTGGTCTTCTACGGTGAAGACTGCTATTCGGCATGGGCCCATGTGGCCAACTCGGTCCGGACAGGAGGAACGGGGTGGCTGCAGGAATTCGGACAGGAGCAGTTCGAGTATTTCGGCGCCGATGCTCTCCGGGCGCGGCGCTTCGACCGCGCCATGGCCGCCTGCGCACAGATCGTCGCGCGCGAACTGTGCAATTCCTATGACTTCTCGGGGGTTTCGCATGTCGTGGACATCGGAGGCGGCAACGGGGAGCTCCTGAAGTCCGTTCTCGAGGCCGCACCACGAACGACCGGATGCGTTGTCGACCGGGACCACGTTGCCGAGGGACTGAACCGTGAGTTCGCCGATCACTCGCTGAAGTCCCGGCTCGGAGCAGTTCCCGGGGATTTCTTCGAAAGACTCCCGGAGGACGGCGACCTGTATCTTCTGTCGCGTGTTCTCCACGATTGGGACGACATCCGATGTGAGCGACTGCTCGATGTCTGCCGGGCTGCCATGTCACCTGGCGACAAACTCCTGATCATCGAAAGGCTTCTCCCGGAAGACGACTCCCTGTCCCTCGCCTCCTGGTGGGACATGCAGATGCTTGTCGTCACTGGTGGCCGCGAGCGATCCCGTTCCGAGTATGTCTCCCTGCTCGAGGGAGCCGGCATGCGGTGCACGTCGGTGCGTCCGCTGGCCTTGGGGACCTTCCTGCTGGAAGCGGTGCTTCCGTAAGGCACCCCGCGACGACTCGGTTCTCGCTGGAAAATCTTGATTCGCGCCGACAACTGGAATAGCCGACTCCGTTACCCGCCGGAGTTGCGCAGATGGAATGAGAACCTCCGTTCCGATGTCGAATCACTCTCCCTTCCCGGATATGCTCGGCTCCGTTTTCCTCACTTATTACGTGCCCGTCTGGTGGCCGAATACAGCCGTCGACTCCGGAGGTATTCGAGCCGACGCACCGCGGATTATTGGATTCCGCTCCCACCGCGGTTGCTTGCCTTCTGTGGTCTCCGGGTGAGGGGGGGGGAATCGCAAAGTGACACCAGCAGCTGACCACGCGCTCATGAGCAGCGATTTCATCGCGATACCGGCCGGTCGGGCCGGCACCGGAGGGACGCTCGATTTCCCCATCGGGCGCGGCGGAAATCGCGATTCCTGCAACACCGCACGGCCCCCTGGAGGCGGCTCCAACAGCTGCCAGGGAAGTGGATATCCGGCCATAATTACACGGTTGACGCCATGTGGAGCACTAAGTACTTTGACATTTCAAGGGAGAGCATCTTCAGCCCTACGAAGGAGATACGAAAATGGCTGTTACGGCCACAACTCAGTTCACCTCCGAGCAGGTAGCGGAGGCCGAGAAGGCGGCCCTGGCACTCGAGGCACTGGTGTCTCGCCTCGGTTCTGACAAGGCCTTCGCAGAAGCGCTGCAGGAGAACCCGCGTCAGGCTCTCAGCGACGCCGGTCTCGTCCTCGTCAAAGAGTCGATGGAGGCGCTGATGCTCGTCGACTCCGAGCGTTTCGACAAGGCCTGTGAGTCGCTGTTCGACTTGGTCGACTCCGACTTCCTCATCACCATGAGCACCCCGTCCTGCGGCTGACCGAGGCCGCTTGACCGCGGATCTGCGCAAAGCGGCTGAAGCATTCCGCAGATTCGAGTTCAACCGCTCAGCTGGGGCACAGGGTGTTCGCTGCTATTCGGCGGCCCTTGTGTCCCAGTCATGTCCGCAGGCGAAAGGTTCAACATGTCGCGCGTGGTGTTGGTCAACCTTGCGAGTCTCCCCATGGCCGGCAACGAGCCGATCTTTCCCATCGGTGTCCGGTGCGTACAGGACGCATTGGACCGTGCCGGACACGAGACGCTGCTGGTGGATTTCGTCCAGACGCCGGACCAGCTGACCAGTTTCGAGTGGCTCGACCGCGACTGGGACGTGATCGGGTTCACCATACGAAACATCGACCCGATCGAAATCGCCTGCGACACCCACGTGGACAACTACGTCTCATTCGTGCAGCGGGTGAGGGAAGAACTCTCCCGACGTGCTCAAGACCCTGTACTCATCGGTGGTGGGCCGGGTTTCAGTCTCTTTGCCGGCACACTGGTCGAAAGACTGGGACTCGACGCCGGCGTCATCGGGCCGGGCGAGCAGGTCATGCTCGACATAGCCCGGCACCCCGGCTCGTTCCGGGGGCGGAGCCTGGTCCTGCAGGGCAGACGGCACGCGGAATTCCTGACGGATGTCCTTCACCATCCCCCACTCCTCATGGGCGCCTACTCGGATTCGCACAAGGCGATGATCGGTGTCGAGACCCGCAGGAAGACCTGCTACCAGGGTTGCGCCTACTGCCCCTACGCCTACATCGACGGCGACAACAGCGGGGATCTCAAGCCGATGGACGTGCTGGCCGACGAGATCCGCGGCATCCACCGTGCCGGGTACCGGCGGGTGTTCTTCACCGACGGGATCTTCAACAGCGAACTGCGCTACGCGAAGGAAGTCGTCCGGCTGGTTCACGAGCTCCGGCTGGAAGGGCTGACGTGGTCGGCCTACTTCACGCCGAAGCCCTTCGACGACGAGTTCGCCGGGCTGCTGACCGACAGCGGGGTGGAGAACGTCGTCGTCTCGCCCGACAGCCTCGACGACGAGGTGATGGCCAACCTCGGAAAGTCCTTCCGCACCAGGCACGTCTCACGCTTCCTGGACAGAAGCCGGAGGCACTCGCTGCCTGTGAGGGTGAACGTCGTCTTCGGCGGCCCGGGCGAGACGAGGGAGACGGCACGTAACAGCGCCCGGTTCATCAACGACAATCTCGAGGACGACGAGCTCGTGATGCACGTTGGATACCGCATCCTTCCCGGTACCGGACTCTCGCGTCAGGTGCGGATGGCGGAGTCCAGTCTGCTCTACCCCACTTACTACCCGTTCGACCTCGGAGTCTTCCACTGGGTGATCCAGGATCTGGACTCCCGCTTCGTGACCCCCCAGCTGATGATGAACCTGCTGGCCGGCCGGACCGCCGCGCGGCGCATGCTCGAGGTGGAGGGCACGGCCGACACCGCGCCGCCGCCAGGAACCACCTTCATCGCGCTGACCAGTGCGTCCGAAGCGAGCAGAGGTGGCTGCGGCTAGCGTGAAGGATTTCACCGCGCGTCCTCTCGCGGCAGACGACGTCGACTCGGCATTGCGGCTGTGTGACATCGACGGCATCGACGGCAACGTGGTCCGCCGCGAACTCGCAGCGGAGCGGGACTACTGCTGGATGGGGCTGTTCACGGCGGACGGAACGCTGGCGAGCGTGCACCGCGGCATGCGGTGGCACGAGCGGCTGCTGCTGAAGGGCTTGTTCGTCGACGAGAGGTTCCAGGCGTCCGGTGCCGGTCTCCGGACGGTGCTCGCCGTCCGGGACTGGGCGAGTCGCAACGGCTTCCGGGGCGTGCTCGCCTGGGTGGAGCCCAGCAAGCCCGAAGCGCACCTGGCCCGGCGGCTGCGCATGCGTTGCGGCGGACCCCGCCTGCACCGCTACCTCATCCCGTTGCCGCACGCGCAAGAAGGGCTGCCGTCCGGCTCCGGTCCCGTGCGAACCGCCACCGGCACCCTCACGGTCCCCGTCCCGGACGGCAGCTCACCGGCAGTGGAGGAGCTGCTCGGGGTGGAGCAGTGCACCCCCGGCGCGATCCGCCTCGCATGGGTTCTGGACCGCTCGCGTCTCGTCCTGAGCGGCAATCCCTGTGATTCCGTCACCGACCTCGACACACTTGTGGAGGCGGCGAAGAGCCTGGCTCCGGCGACCGGGGCGACGTCGTTGGAGGTGCCCTTCGAAGCGGCAGACCTCCATTCCGCGCTGTGGCTCGCGGGTAACGCGGCCAAGAGACTCAGCCGTACTCCGGTCAGTCTCGGATTCGCGCCCTGCGGCGGAGAGCGACCGGCGGCGGTCGCGCCTGCGCGCAACGCGGCGTCGGCCGCCGAAGGGCGGGCGTAGATGAGGACGGCACGTGAGGCGCGACGGATATGCCTGACGGACACCCCACAGGCGGCGGCAGCGGCGTTCGAGAGGCGGGGTGTCGAACTGCCCGAGGTCCAGGCTCTCCTTTCCTCGGCGAGGGGCGAACCGGAGAGACACCGCTCGGAGACCATCGAGCTGTCGGACGCGTGGGGGCGCACCACCCGTACATCGCTGTACGTTCCGGAGACCAGGGGCCCCGCACGCAGGGGCGTCATCGTCGGTCTCCACGGCGTCGGCGGCTCGGGCGAGGAACTCGAGCCGAAATTCCGTGAGTTGGCGGACGCCTGCGGCGCCGTTCTGCTCTGTCCCACCGCGCAGCAGCCGGTTGACGAGGAGAGCAACTTCGACCTGGTGGGCCTCTTCGGCCGGCGGTTCTCCGAAGCGCGGTGGACGCCCGACCCGGGCGACTTCCCGATGCGTGCCCTCTCGTGGGCCCGGGAGAACCTCTCCGTGGACCCCGACCGCTGTGCTCTGGTGGGGGCGTCGATGGGGGGCATCGCGGCCTGGAATACGACGGCGAGGTGCTGGGACCGGACGAGCATGACGGGGTCTGTCAACGGGGCTCCCTCGGTCTGGGAGCTCTTCGGCCCGGACCGCACGATGCGCGAGCTGCTTCCCAACCTTCTCAACCTGCCGCTCGCGGTGATCCACGGTGGCCGCGACAAGCAGATCCCCAGCGCCTTGGACCGGGACGCCGTCGAGCATCTGAGGTCTTTGGGCCACCGGCGGATCTCGTTCGTGGAAGTGGCCGAGGGAGAGCACCAGTTGAGCACCATGCGGTTCGTGCCGGGCACCCCGCAGTTCGACAGCGTCGTGCGGTGCTTCAGGTCGTCGCGGCGCGAACCGTGGCCCCGCCGGATCGTGCATCGCGCACGAGAGTCCGGGGCCGGCCGGGCCCACTGGGTGGAGATCAGCCACATCACTCCTGGACGCGCGGCACATGTGGAGGCTCGCGCCACTGGACGCTCCGGCATCGACATACAAGTGACCGGTGCCTCCCGGGTCCGCGTTCTTCTGGGCGAGCAACTGGTGCGGCCGGGAAGGGTGTTCGTCCGGGTGAACGGCGAACCGCGCGAATACGAGTTCAGGCCCTCGTTGACCGACGTGATTTCCACCTATGCCGAGTCCGGGGCAGATCCCGGCCGCACGGCGCAGATGACCATCGACATCGAAGTTTCCGAGATCCGTGAGCGTGAGGGTTGATGATGCTGACTCGTGCAGAGATGCGCAGACTCCTGGTGGCCCGGGGCACCGAGCAGGAAGAGCTGTTCGCGGCAAGCCGCACGGCCCGGGACGCTCACTGGGGAAGGAAGGTCGTCACGCGAGGCGTGATCGAACTGACGAATGTGTGCAGGGTCAACTGCGACTACTGCCCCATGCGCCGTGACAACGTCCGCGAGAACGACACGTACTTCCTGACCGGTGATCAGATCGTCGACATCGCGGAGCTGATAAGGGACAGCGGGATCGACGTCATCCTTCTGCAGGGCGGGGAGACCCCCTCCGTGGTGCCCGCGCTCGAGGACGCGATACCGAGGATCCGGCAACTGTTCGGCGGGCACGTCGAGATCCTGCTCAACCTGGGAAATCTCAAGCGGGCCCAGTACGCGAGGCTCCGCGAACTGGGCGCCACGAGCTACATCCTGAAGCACGAGACGAGCGATCCCGAACTCCACTTCTCCATCCGTCACGAGTCGCTCGAGACAAGACTGAGATGCATGAACGACCTTCTGGAGCTGGGCTTCAAGGTCGGTACGGGGCTGATCTCCAGCCTGCCCGGCCAGAGTCTGGACAGCGTCATCGACGACATCCAGCTCGCCGGGGAACTCGGTGTGAGCATGTGCAGCGTGAGTCCGTTCATCCCCGCTCCGAACACGCCGATGAGCCTGTCGCCGATCGGCGACAACGAACTCGCCCTGAACGTGATCGCCTGCCTGCGGGTGTCGTATCCCCACCTCCTGATCCCGTCGGTCAGCGCTCTGGAACGAGCGGGGGACGGGGGGCAGTCGCGGGGCCTCGAAGCGGGCGCGAATGTGATGACGGTGAACTTCTCACGCGCTGTGGATCAGAAGCGGTACCTGATCTACGGAAAGGACCGCTTCGTCGTGACCTTGGACCACGTACGCGGCATCGCCGGAAAGTCGGGGCTCGAACTGCGTGGATCCGTGTTCCTGGAGGAGAACGTGACCACCGGAGGACACGTCAGGTGAGCTCTGCGGCGGACAGCGTGAACTCCGGGCGCTTCCTCAGATTCTGGATCGCTCAGTCCCTTTCACAGATGGGGCAGCGGTTCGGGCTTCTGGCGGTGCCCGTGGTGGCGATCGAGACCCTGGACGCCGGAAGTGACGAGGTTGGATACCTCACCGCGTCACTCACGGTCTGCTACCTGCTGGTCGGACTGCCGGCGGGTGCGTGGGTCGACCGATGGTCGAAGAAGTCGACGATGATGACGTCCGCGGTCGTCCGTGCCGTGGCGCTCGGGGCGGTCCCGTTGCTGTGGGCGGGCGGGCAGCTCGAACTGGAGTGGATGTACGCAGCCTGCGCCGTCGTCGGAGTCGCGTCGGTGTTCTTCGATGTCGCATACCAGTCGTACGTGCCCTTCATCGTCTCCGGCGAGGCGATTGAGCCCGCCAACGCGCGGCTGGAGGCGTCGGCACAGGTGTCCTCCGCCGGCGGACCGGCACTGGCCGGCGTGATTCTCAAGGTGGTGAGTGCGCCACTGGTACTCGCTGTCGACGCGCTCGCGTACGTGCTCTGCGCCGGCGTCCTGGCCACGGTCGAAGACGGCGAGCCGCGAAAGCGCGGAGGGGACACGGAGCGCTCCGGCCTCGGCAAGGAGATCCTGGGCGGGATCCGATTCGTCGTCCGCAACCCGGTGCTTCGGCGGCTGTGCGTCTCTGTCGGCGTCTCGAACTTCTTCGCGACGGTGGTGATGACGCTGACGCCTCTGCTCATTCTCAACGAGCTGGACCTGGGGGCGACGGTCATGGGTGTCGTGCTCGGTATCGGTGCACTCGGCGGACTCGCCGGTTCTCTCCTCCTGCCCCGGATCCGCCGTTCCCTGGCTGCCGGTGTGGTCATGGCGGCGGGCCTGCTGCTCGCGGCGGTGTCGATCGCGGCATTTCCGGCTGCAGGCGCGTTCCAGACCGGGGGATCCGTCGTGCCCACCGGTCTGGTCGTTCTGGGCCAGTTCGGAATGACCTTCGGGGCCGTCGTCTTCAACATCACCCAGGTCAGCGTGCGGCAGCGCGTGTGTCCCAAGGACCTGCTCGCGCGGATGAACGCCTCCATCCGGTTCGTGGTGTGGGGAAGCATGCCTCTGGCCGCGCTTCTCGCGGGATGGATGGGCTCTCGCATCGGAATCATGGCGTGCATGTGGATCGGCGTGGCGGGAGGAATGCTGACTGTCCTCCCCATTCTTGGCATGGGTCGTCTGATCCGCACGGAAGAGCAGAGCACGTTGGCCGGACTGCAGAACGCGTGAGCGGCAACGAATTCAGAGCAGGAAACCGGCCGGACGATCAGGAATTCGGTGCGGAAGAACAAATCCAGAGACTCGAAATGACGATACGGACGTCTTGACGATCCCGGCAGGAGTGAACCATGAAGACTGTGGCCCGTGGTGAACGGTTCCGCGTAATCGACGATTTCCTGGAAGCCCCGGATCTGGCTCAGATCCGGAATCTCATGGCTGATCAGGACTTCCAGGAGACGCCCAGCGTCGTCTATCCAGAATCCGACGGGTCCGCCTTCAGGTCACGAGGAGCCGTGCTGCGCCACGACATGGAATCGGAGTCGGCGCAGGGGGGCACGGTCGAACTTCCGCGCGCCTACGGGCGGGTCGTGCGCGAACTCCACTCCCATTCCGACATGTTCGGCGTGCCCGGCGAGGACTGGTCGATCGTCGGGTTCAGCTTCTGGAAGTACTCCGCCGGAAGCCGGCTGGGATGGCACAACGACGTTGCGGCGGGCCGGCGGGGCGAGTTCGTCTTCTTCCTGCACGACGAATGGAAGGCCTCGTGGGCGGGGGAGCTCCTCCTCCTGGACACCGATCCGGGTGCCATCGAGATTGATGAATCCGGAATGTCGCCCTTGGAGATCGTGGAGGCAAAGGTCAGCGTGGCGCCGCCCTGTCTGACGGCCATCGTGCCCAAGCCCAACAGACTGGTACTGGTCGAGGAAGGCACCATCCACTGCATCCAGCGGGTCGACCGGACCGCCGGCCGTGCGGTGCGACGGACCATGACGGGCTTCGTCGCATCCAAGTCCCCGGGTGAGACGGGAAGCGAGAGCCGGAAGATCGACCGGCTCGTCTCTCTGCTCGGCTCGGAGTGACCCGCGGCATCGAGTGCTCGTGGCCGCCCTACGCAGACCGGATGGAGTCGTGACGCATGGAGAAGCTGTGGATCACCGAAGGGCCGCGCGAGTTCGAGAAGTGGCTCTCCTTGGGAAAGGTCGACCCGAAGGACGTCGAGAGGATTCGTGAAGGCCTGGACATCACGGCTCAGGGTCGTATCCGGGAGTTCTCCGGCTCCCAGGACCCGACGATCTTCTTTCCAGGGCTCACATCCCGGCCGTGGTGGGGCCGACACGATTTTCCGTGGCTGGAAGACCTCGAAGGGGCCGCGGAGACCATCACGGACGAGCTGCGGGCGGGGGGCCGCGACACGAGCAGCTCCGTACCGAGTCCGGAACTCGCCGAAGCCGGGCACTGGCGGGCGCAGTACCTGTGCTGCATCGGCAGACCGTATACGAGGAATCTTCCGGAATTCCCGAGGACGTTGAAGGCCCTGGCGCCGATTCCGGGTGCCACTGACAGCGGCATGACCTACTTCTCGACCGTGCTCGGCGGCACCCATATCGCCCCGCACTCGGGGTTCTCGAACGCGCACTTGAGGTGCCACCTTTCGCTGATCACAACCGAGGGGTCACGCATCCGCGTGGCGGACGAGGAACGTGTGTGGCAGGAAGGAAAGGCTTTCGTCTTCGACGACTCGTTCGAGCACGAAGTGTGGAACGAGGGAAGTGAGCGCAGGACTGTCTTGCTGTTCGACTTCTGGCACCCGGATCTCTCCGCTCCGGAGATCGAGGCGCTTCAGCACATGATGGGCGTGTGGCGTCGGATGTTTTCGAGGCAGTTCTGGACACGGCAGATGAATGCCTGATGCGAGCCGGACGGAATACCTACGTTTACAGATTGGTGGAAGTGTGGATTCAGCTGTGTGGGCGGAGACTGAAGCATTTCTGACCCGTTTGATGTGCCCTCCGGACCCTGATCTGGAACGGGTGCTGCAGGTGTCCGCGCAGGAGAACCTGGCCCCGATCAACGTCACCGAGCTCCAGGGCAAGCAGATCAGCCTCCTGGCACGCCTCATCGGGGCCCGTCGCATCCTCGAGGTGGGCAGCCTGGGCGGGTACAGCGCTCTGTGGCTTGCGAAGACGCTGCCCGCCGACGGACGGATGGTGACCATCGACAACAACCCCGTGCACGCCCTGGTGGCCGCGGGCAACATCAAGGAGGCGGGGCTGCACGACCGCGTCGAGGTCCGCATGGGGAACGCCGCGGAGCAGCTGGAGGAGATGATCGAGGAAGGGGCCGAGCCGTTCGACTTCTTCTTCATCGATGCCGACCAGCACAACAACGTGGCCTACTTCGAGAGTTGCCTCCGGCTCGGGCACTCGGGAAGCCTCATCGTCTTCGACAACGTTGTGAGGTCCGGTGAGGTGCGTGACCCTGAAGCCGCGAACCCCGCCGTGCGGGCGACGCAACAGGTGATGGAGTTGGTCGGAAGCCGGGACGACGTCGACGGCGTCGTCTTCCAGACCGTGGGCAAGCGAGGCCACGACGGCATGCTGGTCGCACGGATCGTCTAGCCGCGCCGGCGAGCATGACCGTCCATGCGGCGTTGGCCGGCGCTGAGGATTGCTGCCCTGGCCACACGCCTCGGGGCGTACTTGGAGGGTTTGCCGGAGGGTGCGGACAGGCTGCTATTCACCAACGGGGAAGGGAGCCCCCTGCGCTACAACCAGTGGCGCAAGGCGCACTTCAACCCCGTCGTGTCCGCTGCTGGGCTGACGGACGTTACGCCTCATGACCTCCGGGCGTCGCACGGCACGTGGGTGGCTGATCGGTACGGCGTCATGACCGCCGCTCACCGGCTGGGCCACTCGAATGCAAGCGTGACCACTCGGCACTACGCCCGCCCAGTGGCCGGCCGCGATGCCGAGGTGGCTGCCGCATTCAGTGCCTGGTCCGAAGGGCACGACCGCGCCGAAAGGGCACGCGAGGGGCACGAAGGAGGCTCAGCCGAGGTCCAGAAGCCGAATCCAGTCTCCTGACCTGCGAAAACCGTCCGGCGTCGGACTGTGCTCTGCCTCGTGACGGAGGCCCAGCTAGCAGAGGACATCCGGCTGACGGGCATGACGTGTACGTGTCTCGTGGTCAGGCCGCAGGATCAGGCGAGCGCGACGACGAGGCTGGTCACAGCGATCGTGGCCAGAGCCGCGCGCAGGACGTGGCCGGACTCCCAGCGGTTGCGCAGCGTCGCCCATGCTTCGTAGGAGGCATCGCCGCCGGGTGGGTGTCGGCTTCCGAGCGCGAAGAACCCGGTGCTGAGGCGGTCCAGGTCCTGCTCCTCGAGCCAGATCCGGTTCACCGGGTGCACCCGCAGCCAGTAGACCGCCTGCACGCCGGAGAGGGCCGCGAGCGCGACCGACCGCAGTACGAAGTCGGCCGTCCCGGCATCCGTCACGGCAAGCGCGGCAGCCGCCACCAGCACTCCCGGAATCTCGGCGATGCCTGCTCTGGTGAAGCCCGGATAGTAGATGCGCTGTACCACGGTGTACTCGGCGCGGCTCAGGCGCAGCTTGCCCGGCAGCTCGAGGGCGTGCGCCTCGGCCGGGGCCATCACGACGGTGGCCAGCAGGGCCGCGAGCACGCCGAGGGTGTCGGTCATCGGTTCACTCCTTCCCTCCGCTGCTCACGTTGCGGGTTCAAGCGGCCTTGAAGTCAACTGGAGGTGTGGAGCTGATGGGCATCGGTGAGGCTGCGGAGCGGCTCGGTATGAGGACCTCGGCGCTGCGCTACTACGACGAGCGCGGTTTGGTCCGGCCGGCGCTGCGTCGCGGCGGGCGGCGCATGTACGGGCCGGAGGAGTTGCGCAGGCTGGCTTTCCTGAAGATTGCGCAGTCCTTGGGCATCCGCCTGGACGCTGCTGCGGCCGTGCTGGACGAGCCGGGCCGGCGCTGGCACCGGGTCCTGTGGGAGCAGGCCGTGGAGCTGGATCAGCTCATTGCGCGGGCGGAGGCGGCGAAGCGGTTTCTGGACCATGCCCTGGCCTGCCCCTCCGAGCATCCGGCTCGCGACTGCCCCGATCTGACGGCAGCCTTGGACCGGGTAGTGGCCGGCCTGCCCGTAGAGCAGCTCGACCCCGACCGTCCCTGAGTTGTCACCGTCCCTGAGTTGCCAGGGCCGCGCCTGCTGCAGTGGCGTCGTCCGGCAGGGTGCACCCAGGAATGATCGCGCGGGATACGTCGACGGAGTCTTCCCTCCTGCCCCAACTTGGGCGCGGCTGTTCAGGAGAGAGCGAATCAGCCGTTTGTGCGGGCGTCCCGGGAGAGGGCACACCGTCCTGAGTGCGCCAAGGAGCCCATTCATCGGACGGGCCGTTCACTGCGGGCCGTTGGCCGAACCCGGCCCTTGACCTGGTGTGCACTCCAGGTTGCAAGGTGTCCGCCATGACGACGTCCGAGAGATACGTGAGCATCGGTGAGGCAGCGCGGCAGTCGGGGCTGACCGTGGACACGCTGCGCTACTACGACCGCGAGGGTCTCCTCGGAGAACTCCCCCGCGACACGGGTGGGCGGCGCCGTTTCGACGCCGACGCCCTCGGACTCCTGGACGTGCTGGTCGCGCTGCGCCGCACCGGGATGCCGATCGAGTCCGTGCGCGAGTTCAGCAGGCACGCACGCAGCGGAAACGACGCCACGAGGGCCGCTCGGCTGGCGCTGCTGCGTTCCCACGGCGAACGCGTACGGGCGGACCTGCGTCAGCTCCAGACCGACCTCGAACTCATCGAGTGGAAGGTGGCTGCCTACACGGCGGCCGAGAACGGGGAGGACCCGCCTCCGAGGAAGGACTTGCCATGAACAGGACGACGGCTGCTGTGAACTCATGGTTCGGGCACAGACCGGGCCGCCACCCCATTTCATCGGCTTGGAGGAGAGGGCATGATCCCCATCGAAGGCCCCATGATCGTGAATGCGATGCGCGAGGCGAATTCTGCCCTGCCGAACGCACCCGTAGCTGACGAAGCACCCCGCAGACCACGACGCTCACGGCGATGGCTGGCGCGTTCGCTGCGCTCAGTGGCTGATCGGCTGGAGCCCCCGCGCCATGCAGAGCCCGCATTGCGGCCGGATCTGATGGCGACGAAGTGCCCGGGGTGAATGTTGCGTACGCGCCCTGGCAGCCGAGCACCCCGACATTTCGTCGAACAGTGTGGCCGCCCACAGCTGCGGATCACCGGCCAACCGCTGACGGCAACGCCCGACAACGCCGAAAACCCGCCCCGGATCTCTCCTGAGCGGGTTGCCCGGCTGGCACGCGACCTTCATCTTCAGGGGGCGCCTTGGCAACCGAGCAGGGTTTTGACAGCCTGACGCCCGGAAACTCCGGTTTGCTGTCTTCATCCTCCTCCGGTCCACCTGCCCCGTGTGATGTCTCAGGACATCGGAAATTCCCGGACTCACGGTTGGGGGTTCGGGGGTTTCGTTATGTGCCGTTGCTGTGGGGTGGTCGGCGGGTGGGCTGGTGGTCGCGGGTGGGGTCGATGGTCAGTTCGCGGAGGAGTTCGCCGGTGGCGGCGTTGATGACGCGGACGTGAAGGTCCTGGATGAGCAGGATGGGGCGTGGGTTCGTCCGATGCCGATGTGGCGTAGGCGGCCTGCCACGTGGAGGGTGACGGTTCCGTTAGTCGATGCGGTCGTGGCAGACGCGGTCGTGGGTGTCTGCGCGCTGAGGCCCTGGGATGGCTTTGGGGCCTGCCCTCTACGGCGACTGCAGTGATGATCAACCTGGCTTTCGACACCGTCGAACATCGACCGGGCCTGCTCGAGCTTCGTGGCTCAGCCTGATCGACCGTCAGCTGCCAGGGTGGCTCGAGCTGCTCACCCAGCCGACGGCGTACCTGCGGAGCAGGCGATTCGCTGGCGTTGCCACATGGCCGGGCCCTGGTCGCCCGTGGAGCGAGTCGGGCCGAGGGAGCCCGTAAACAGCGGGCGTTCGGCTTCCAGGTCGTTCGGAATCCGTTTCCGCCTCCCCGCCGGCCTTCCGAAGATGAGGTGGTACGAGGTTCTCGAGTCCCTCAGCGGCAGGGTGCCTGCACGTCCAGGCCGTTCAGGTAACGGTCCTGCTCCCGGGCGGGCAGGGGCTGACTAACCAGGCCGCACAGCAGGTCGTGCCACGCTTCCACACCGACCGTGCGGCGGACGATTTTGTGGTCGGGGCCGAGGGTGAGGATGTCGTTGGCGGGGCCGGGGACGACCTGCATGCCATCTGTGTTCTGTACGGCGCCGGCCGGGGGGTCCGTGGTCCAGACGTCGAGCTGATCGCCGCTGTCCGCGTCCAGGACGCGCACACCCTGGGTGTTCTCGTTCATGAAGCCCTGAAACAGCAGACTGCCGTCCCGGCTGAATGCCACGTCACTGGTGTCGTGCGGTAGGGATCCGGTGGCGCGCACGCGCTGGCCGGAGTCGAGCTGTACGACGTATACATGGCTCTCCCAGTCGGAGAAGGCCGCCTGTTTTCCCTCGTGGTCGACGGCCACGCCCCTGGGCTCGGCTTCGGGCGGCAGGGTGGTATGGGCCGCGTGCTTGAAGGTGTGGTCGCCGTCCCAGTGCCAGGTGTCGACACCACTGTCGGTCTGTAGAACAAGGGTCCTGCGGTCCCCGCTCAGGGCCAGGTTGCCAGAGTCCTTCGTGATTGTGCGGCGGGTGCAGGACCGGGTATCGAGTAGGTGGACGGCGCCGTTCCAGTCTCCGACCACGTATCGGTCGCCCGGGAGGAAGAACACGCCGGGGCGGAGGAGTTCGTCGGAGACTTCGTCAACGGCCACGCGGCAGTCAGTGCGCTTGCCTGTGCGCAGGTTCCAGATGTCGAACCACCCTTTGTCCTCGAACATGTCCTGACTCAGCATGCCGACGTATCGCTTGTCCCCACTGAGCGTGTATGCCGTTTCCTCCAGGTTCACCGACAGGTTGGCGTACGGGATCTCGCCGAGCCGGCGGCCGCTGCCGGGATCCCAGAACTCGGTGCGCCCTTTGGTCCGGCGCACTGCCATCCGTCCGTCGGCCGTCAGGTCCCCGAAGGTGAAGTCCTTGTTATCCAGGGGAACTTGCTGCCCGCGTCGGACTCCGGTGGCGAAGAGGTTGAACTCGCCTCCGTACGAGGCGACGGCCACCTGTGTGCCGTCATCCGACATGGCAATGGTGCTGGCCGGCCGGACCAGTCGGCCCAGTGTCTTGTCCGGCCGCAGCGCGGAGTCGTAGAGCCGGACCGTGCCGTCCTGTCCGCCCACCGCGAAGGTCCCCTTGTCGTCGGCGACCGTCATGTCCTCGTATGGCCCCAAGGAGCGGGCGGCGATGCGGCGGCGTCCGTCCAGGTCCCACACCTCTGCACGCTTCGACGTCCGGGTCAGGGCTTTGCGGGCCCCGTCGAACAGCAGGACCTCGCTGTGCTTCAAGGCTTCTTGGGTGCTCGCTGGTATTCCAGGCAAGGACCGGGCCGCTTCCCACCGCGCCGAATCCGTCAGGAACTGCCGGACCTCCTCACGGTCCCTGTCAACCAGGGTCATCCGGGAGCCGTCAGTGGAGAAGCCGAGCCCCACCCGGGCCGCGCTGACGGGAAGCCGGGTGATTTCGCGCCCGTCGGACACGCTCCACACGACCACGAACGCCTTGCCCTTGGGCGTGTGGTGCGAGGCCGCCACCCAACGTCCGTCAGGCGAGAGGCTGAAGGCATGAAGCCCTGCCAGGGCATTGGGAAGGTCCTTTGTGTGTCCCGTGGACATCGTGCGCAAGAGTTTGCCGGTCCGGGTGTCCCACAGCTGGACTCGGTTGAGGTAGACCTCCGTGGCCAGGACCCGGCCGTCGCGGCTCAGGGCCAAGGGCGTGCCCCCGGTGCGCACCACGCGCGACTGCCGGGCGGAGCGCACGTTATAGAGGCGCACGCGCGGGGTCTTGTCGAACACAGAGAGGTATGCGGCGGTCCTGCCGTCCCCGCTGAGGATGACGTCCGTAAAGGCTGGTCGGGTCGCACCCTCCTGGCCCGTTACGGAGTCGGCGTCCGCCTGCAGCCGTCGTCTGGCGTACGGGGAGGCGGCCACAGCCTGGGCCAGGGCGCGTCGGGACTCTGGGGTGGACCGGGTCTCCTGGGCATAAAGGGCGTACTGCGCTGCCTGGTTGGGACTGGTCTTGAGCAGTTGCCCGGAGCGGGCGGCGAGGGCCTGCGAGGCGGAGATGCGGGCTTGCGCCACGGCCTCGTCGCGCTGTCTGCTGGCGTCGAAGAATCCGTAGACCGCAAGGAGGAGCAGCGTCACGAGCAGGGCGACGCCCGACCAGCTCAGCCGTTTGACGAACCGGACCTGCCGGAAGTCGTCATGCTCCAGCTCTTCCTTGGGACGGCCGTGCAGCGGCGAGGCGAGGGTGGCGACGGCGGCACGGAACGGCGGGTAACGCAGGGAGTGATGGCCTCGTTCCTCGATCTCCCGCAGGTCCACCCACAGCGGCGCGGACGTGAAGTGGCCTGCCAGATTGGATGGCAGGGACGTGGTCTTCTGCCAGTCGAAGTCGCCGGTCTTGTCGTCCCACTCGACCTGACCGCTTGCGACGGCGATCAGCAGGTGCTCTGTGTCACGCTCGCGCAACCAGTAGTCGACTTCCTTGGCTACCCAGGGCGAGGCGGCGGCCTCTGGAGAGGCGAGCAGGATGAGGTAGCGGGAGCGTGCCAGTTCGCGCTGGATCGACTGCCACAGGTCATGGCTTGCCGACAGGCTGATGACGTCGCGGAACACGCTCATCCGCATGGGCCGGAAGCGCGAGACGGCCAGCCGTTCCAAGCCTCGCTGAAGCGCTTTCGCGAGTGGCGCGTTCTTGCTCTGGCTGTACGAGATGAAGGCGTCGCGCTGCTTCACCCCGCCCGGTAACGCGGCTCGCGCTTCAGCCTGTTCCACGGCATCACTCATGGCGCCCCCCGTGCTCCTACTGCGTGTTCAAGCCGTCCTCGACGCGCTGAACCAACTGCCATACGTATCATGCCCGTTGAAGCCGTAAGAGCCCGTCGGCGACAGCTGGCCCGAAACGGGCGTAGCGCCCGGCTTCCGCTAGATTGCTGATCAGTGACGAGGGAGGGCTGGGGGAGCGATGAATCGGTGGCATCCTTTGGTCCGCCGGCTCCGTACTCCCGCCGCGCGAATCTGCATCTCTGTCCTCATAGGTGCTGTGGCCGGACTGGTCGTCTTCGGGGTCACCCAACTGTCAGGCAGAAATCTGTTCGTTGTCACCGGCGCCTTCGCGGGGGCGGTCAGTGTGCTGGCCTTTCAGGTGTACGGACGTGCTGCCAGGCTGACCGAGGTGCGTGTCACTGTGCCGCAGCTCAGTGAGTTGACCTTCGTCGTGAACAACGAGGCCAAGCAGGTGGCTTGGCGGTTGTTCGTCGAGACCGTCACCCGGGTGTCGACCCAGCCGCTGGCCCATGACGGGGGCCTGCTGCGGGAAGCCCTCACGTCGCTGTACGGCCTGTTCGGCACCGCTCGGGAGGCATTGAAGTCTGCGCGTCCCTCCGTGCAGGTCACGGGCGAGCAGACAGTGGAGTATCTCGCCATCACCATGCTCAATCGTGAGCTGAGGCCGT
Source organism: Streptomyces sp. WMMB 322 (assembly GCF_900090145.1). Taxonomy (GTDB): domain Bacteria; phylum Actinomycetota; class Actinomycetes; order Streptomycetales; family Streptomycetaceae; genus Streptomyces. The sequence continues at coordinate 161,510 of NZ_FMHI01000002.1, read as the reverse complement.
TCCTGTCCACTTGGCATCCCCGACTGCACGCATTCGAGCAGGAAGATCCCAACCGGCCCGAATCGGACTGGCCGGAAGGCGCTGACTGCCGTGCGGAACTCCGCGTCGTACAAGCCAACCTGCGAGAGTATGCACTTGGTTTCGCACGGCTGGCCGGCGTCAAGAACGCCAGGGCGCTGGTGGATGGCGCAATGCAGGGAGAGTGACCCGCGGCAGCGACCGACACGTGGACACGTTTCCCGCTAGGGCACCGGTTCCACGTCGACGGTCGCGCCGGGACAGCAGGCGGCTGGCTGCTCGACCTTCATGAGCTCGGCATGGTCGACGTTCAACTCCAGCGCAGGGTCGTGCTGACCCAGGACCCGGCGTACGTACAGAGCCCGCGCTTCGCCTGCGGCAGCCACTCGGCCGGGCCTTGATCGCCCCCAGAGCCGGGGGTGCCCAGCGTGAGGTGACGAGAGAGCGCTCGGCCCCATGGGCCGTTGGCGTAGGGGACTGATGCAGGGTCTGGTGACACTGTCATCTACCCGTGCATCAGTCCCGTCCATGGCGATCCGGACTGTCCGGCGCCGCCCTGAATCGGGGAGCCCCTGTTCGCCATGTGTGCACGCCGGCGGTCGCCGTGGAGTAGCCGGCACGGCAGGGGCAGGGCGTGTCGTGCCAGGATGCGGTGGGGTTTGCGTGACGGACCGCTCGAATCATGACAGCCGGGGGGAGTTGAAGGTGAGTCAGTTACCACCGAACGTTGGGGTCACCGTCAGGCGCAGGAAGTCATGGGTACGCGTCGCTGCGCGCACCCCGGGACGGCCTCGCAGACTCCTGTGGGCAGGCGTGTTGTTGAGCCTGCTGTTCGTCACCTTTACTGCCAGCATCCCCTACACCGCGTTGCGCGCCGGGTGCGCGCCAGGTGTTGGGTGTGATTGCCCAGGCGTGCCTACGCCGGGCAAGCCCCGACCCGACTGCTCCCAGGCAAGCGAAACGGCCGAAATGATTTCCGCGGTCGGAACGGCGGCGAGCGGGCTCGGCGCCTTGGTCGCTGTGGGCCTCTCCTGGTACGCGACGCGCCGCCGCACACCGCCGATGCCGCAGACACCCCCGGAACCGCCTGAGCCGCCGGGGAGCGAGGGCTACTTGTAGGCGCGGCGCTGGACGGTGACCCGTGCGCGCTGCTGCCTCCGCCGTGCACCTCCAGTGGCGACGCGGGGTGTGCAGGGAGGCATTCACCGATGTGCTGTTTTCCTCGCACCAATGCATTGAAGCAGTCCGATGTCTGCACCGTGACTCCGAGCTGTCCGTGGTGAACGATTCGACGTAAGAGGTCGTGAGCGCGGGCTCAGGGAAAGCTGAGGCTGCGCTTCGCGCCGAGGAACGCGCGGGGGCGGCGGAGACGGGCCGGTCGGGGAGGAGGCCGGCGGTGTCTCCTTCGGGGGCGGCAGGAATATCTCCGGGAATCGGGAAACCGGAGGCGCGGCTTGTTGTTGAATTCTGGCCGACCGTGGGTTCACGGGATTATTCCGTTCCCGGGCGGTTCGGTCCAGCGGTGCCTGATTTCTTCCCTCTCGAAGAATGCAGGGAGTTTTCCGTCCTGCGGTCCCGTGATTCCGGCGTGCTGCAGTGGCGGAAAAATGGCGCGACAGGGGTCGGCCCCGGGCCCGCTCGGGCGCCAGCCATGCCCGTTCGTCCTGCTCAAGTGCCCGTTTGCTGTCCGAGACGGCGCGCCGGCCGACCACTCGTCGAACTGGACATTTCCAGTCCACCAGGGTCATGTAATCGTTTCCCCGAGTCCGCAGATAAACCTGGATGTCGAAGACGGATATTCGGTGCGGCCTTCCAGGCGATGATTTCAGCCAGGCTCTCGGTGAGCGTCCTGCTTTTCCTGGAACGGCTTGGATCGCTGTGCCGGCGAGGGTAGCCTCCTCGCAGGACCAGACCAGGAGGTACTTTGGTTGCCGTTTCTCGCGCCGCGGTGCCCCAGCCGTGGCCGTGTGAGCCCGCGCGGCTGTTTCCAGTGCCGCTGCCGGCATTTTCGGCCTGTTGCAGATCCGTTTTCCGGCATCCCGTTCGGCACGGTCCGCCGTGTCTTTCCATTCATTGAACAGTCGGTGTCGGAGGTCGAAATGTTCCGAGAACTGGTACCGCTGGAGCTGCTCGTGGGCACAAAGCGGTGAGGCGCCCACGAGCAGATCAGGACCGGCATGTGGCGTCGGCGGTCCCCGCCGGCGGCGGGTCGTCCACGGCCGGAAGCAGAAGAGCCCGGGCGGGGTGCGAGCCCGGATCCCCCACAGCATCGTGGCCTGCTCGCGCCCGTCGGCGGCCCGGCTGCCGCGGGGCCGGGGAAGTCCGGCCCCCGGTCTCTCGTCGGTGGCGCACCCAGGGATCTTTACGCGGAGGGGAGGAACCCGCTTGTCCAGCCTGAGCATCACAGAACCCGCAGGACCGGAAGATTCCGCGCACTCCTCAACTGCGCGGCTCGGCTTGCCGGTTCCCGTGGCCGTGCACGCCCCGGACCCCATCTCGCGGGAGGGCGCCCTGAGTCAGCTCCGGCCGCACCCGCACATCGAACTGCGTGAGGAGCCAGGGCCGGGCACCGTGGCTCTCCTGGTGGACGACGTTCTCGACCGTGCCGGGCTCACGCGCCTGCGCCGGGCCGTACGCGGGCAGGGAGCACGAGTGGTTCTCGTGGTGCGGAGGCTGCGGGAGGAGGAGTTCCGCGATGTGGTGGCGTGCGGGGTCGGCGCCGTCGTCTGGCGGCACGAGGCCACCCAGCACAGCCTGGTTCAGGCTGTGCTGGCGACCGCACGCGGCGACGGACACCTCCCCGCCGACCTACTCGGCCGCCTGATCCGCCAGATGGGAACGCCTCCGTCGCGCTCCGCCACCAGCGGCGGCCGGCCCGGCATCCCCGCCCCGGTGCTCGGGGCCCGTGAGGTCGACGTCCTGCGCCTGATCGCCGAGGGCTTCGGCACCGCCGAGATCGCCGCCGACCTGTCCTATTCCGAACGCACGGTCAAGAACGTGATCCACCGCCTCACCACCCGCCTCCACCTGCGCAATCGCGCCCACGCGGTGGCTTACGCGCTGCGGCAGGGATACATCTGACGGGCACATGTGCACGTGCTGGTGAACTCCCGTACGCCGGTGCCGTGATGGGCCGCGGCCTCCTGGTGCGGGGCGGCGTCCCCGTACCTCCGGCGTCGGACCGCCGGACCGGTACCCCGCGGGCGTCGTGGATCCGCAGGCCGAAGACGACGACGCAAGGGGTGAGTTCGGGTCGCAGGTGCGAGCCACCGGCGATGCCGACGGTTGCCGAGGAAGAGGAGGCAAGGATCGCTGCCGACACGGCCCCGGCGATGGGGGCGTCGAGGCGGGCAGTGGCGCACGTGCTCGCTCGGTCCGGCAGCGGTCCCGGGCAACGGACGCCGAAGGAGGTTCGATCGCCCGCCGGAATGCCCGCCGGAATGCCCGCCGGAGTGCCCGCCGGAGTCGCCCGCCGGGCGTCCGCGATGCGGAGCGGCCGTCGACCGTGGTCTGGTCGGGGCGCGACCACGAGAACCGCCCCGGGCGCCCCGACCCGTGCGAACAGAGTCTCCGACTCCGCGGCCCGCACATCGACTCGGCGGCCCGCACGCCGACTTCTCAGCCGCACGCCGACTTCGTCAACCGCACGCCGACGTCGTCAGCCGCACATCGCGGAACATCGTCCCCGGCGGGACGGCCCCCTGCCCGTTGTACTCACGGCTTCCGGCCGATGACGACGCCGTTGGCGGCCGGGGCCTCGAACGGGCGGATCTCGACGTCCGTGAAGCCCGTCTCCAGCAGCCAGGAGCGGTATTCGGCGCCGGTGTAGTTCCGGCCGAACGTCTCCACCAGCATGGACAGGCTCATGAGGGTGGCGTCGAGAGGGCCGTCCTTGGTGTCGGCCACCAGGAGTTCGCTGATCAGCAGGCGCCCGCCGGGGGCCAGTGCGTCGTAGCAACTGCGCAGGATCTGCCGGCACTGGTCGACGTCCCAGTCGTGGAGGATCATCGAGAGCAGTACGACGTCCTGCCCCGTGGGCAGGGGGTCGCTGAAGAAGTCGCCGGCGGCGAAGGAGATGCGGTCCGCGAGGCCGGCCTGCTCGACCTTCTTCTGCGTCAGGTCGCAGACGAAGGGCAGGTCGAAGACGGTCGTGTGCAGGGAGGGGAAGGCGCGGCTCAGTTCGGTCGCGTAGGCGCCCCCGCCGCCGCCCACGTCCAGCAGTGACAGCCCGCCCGACAGGTCGACGGTCTCCGCCAGGGCCCTGGCCGTCGGCCGGGAGATCGCGCTCATGCCCTCCCAGAAGGACTCCACGACCACGGGGTTCTCGTCGTCGAACAGCGAGTCGCGCTGCTCGCTGTCCCAGGCGGTCGGACGGTTGGTGCGCAGCGCCTCGTCCAGCCGCAGCCAGCCCGGGTAGTCGTGGCGGGAGACGATCTCCACCCAGCCGCCGACGTAGTGCTCGCCGCCGCGGAGCAGATACCGGTCGGTCATCTCGGTGTTGCGGTATCCGTCACCGTCGCGCCGCAGCAGACCGAGCGCGGCGCAGGCGGTGACCAGTTGCTCGACCGGACGCTCCTCCAGGCCGAGGACGTCGGCCAGTCGGGCCGGGGTCATGCCCGGGCGTCGGGCGAAGTGCCCGAACACGTCGCGTTCGTGCGCGGTCACGAGGGTCTGGGACACCCACAGGCCGTAGACCATGTTCATGATCGGCATAACGGATACGGGTTGTTCCTGCGAAGCAGTCATCGTCACCTTCTCGGCTCGGCGCGGGTCTCGTCGCGGCCGGTCCGTCCACAACTGTGTCCGGCCGCGGGCTCGTTCGGTCGGTCGGCGTGTCAGACGGTGCGATCGACGACGTCCTGGCTCCACTCGCGTGCCGTTGCGTTGGCGGCGTTGCGCGTGGCCTCCGACGGGACGATCGGGGTGGCCGCCTTGCGGCCGAAGAGAACGTCCATCGGCTCCTCGATGTCGCCGGCGTAACCCATGGCGAAGCAGCCCTGCTGATAGCCGATGACCTTGAGCAGATCCTCGGGGAACGTACGTGCCAGCTCCGGCGGTGCCACGAGGTACTGGTTCTCCTCCTGGCGGACCCAGCCGGAGCAGTAGCTGAGGATCAGCCCCTGCCGGACGGCGTCGGTGCGGTTGTGGCCGCCGCCGTGCACGACCTTCCCGTTGAAGATCAGGACCGAGCCCTTCGGCATTTCGGCGGGTACGGAGTCCTCGTGCCCCACCTCGTCCGGGGAGAGCGCGTTGCTTCCGGGCACCATGCGGGTCGCGCCGTTCTCCTCGGTGAAGTCGGTGAGCGCCCAGAAGAACTGACACATCACGTGGTGGTCGGCCGCGAACGGGAAGAAGTCCCAGATCAGTTCGTCCTTGTGCATCTTCTGTGCGACGGAGCCCGGGTAGGCGCTGATGAGCTGCGTCTGGGACAGCTGGAACTCGGTGGAGGACTTCAGCAGCTCTCGCGCGACGTCCATGCACAGCGGGTGGGTGATCAGCTCCCGGCCGGTGGCGGAGCGCGCGACGAGGCTCCCGGTCCGCTTCGTCCGCTGACCGGCGAACGCGTCCGGGCCGAAGGGTGTGGCCTCGATCCAGGACTCCATCTCGCCGAGCAGGGCGTCCACCGTCTCGTGCGGCAGCACGTTCTCGACGATGGCGTAGCCGTTCTCGCGGACGCTGTGCACCACGTCGGCGAGATCGGCGTCCTTGTCGAACCGGTCGGTGACTTGGGGTTTCACGGTGGTCCTCCCTGTCGTGGATGAAACGGGACCGCGTCGGCGGGAAGCCCCAGGCACGCGGATGATTTCCGTCGGATTCCGGCAGAGACTCCGCCGGGCGAATTCGGACGGCTTCGGAATTCGAATTGCAAGGGGGCATGCCCGCCTGAGGTGCGCCCGGCGCATGCTAGCCAGCCGCCGGCCCCGGAAAAAGACCGGAAAATTGAGGACCCCGCCGGTGCAGACGCAGTCCACATGGGACGGGTGTGCATCCTTTCCCAGGTCAGAGCCGGTGGCGGGTCGTGCGAAGTGCCCCGTGGGCATGTCCTTTCGGGCGCCCGGGTGTGCCCCGACGGTCACATCCATGCCCTCATTCCTCCGAAGTGGCGGGGCCGGAAAGTCACTTCGAAGTGTCCCTGCGTCTGTTCCGGAGACCGTGGCTGCGGTGATGGGATCGATGGGCACGAGAATTCCGCTCGACCGGTGGCACGCCACGCCCGTCGGGATTTCGTCGACGCACGGCTCAGCGGATCCTTCGCATTTCGATTCCAGGGAGAAAGCACGCGATGACCACGATCGACACGGCCACGGAAGCCATTGCCTTCGACGGAGAGACCCTCGGCATCGACGACGTCCGCCGCATCGCGGAGGAGCACGTCTCCTGCTCCGTGAATCCCGAGGTGCTGACCAAGGCCGCGGCGAGCCGGAAGCAGTTCGAGGACATCGTCCGCAAGGGCGCCTCGGTGTACGGGGTGACCACCGGATACGGCGAGATGATCTACATGCAGGTGGAGCCGTCGAAGGAGGTGGAGCTTCAGACGAACCTGATCCGCAGCCACAGCGCGGGTGTCGGGCCGCTGTTCGCCGAGCACGAGGCCCGCGCCATCCTGGCCGCCCGGCTCAACGCCCTCTCACGCGGCTACTCCGCCGTGCGGCCCGAGGTGCTGGAGCGCCTGGCGCTCTACCTCAACGAGGGGATCATCCCCGCGATTCCCGAGATCGGTTCGCTCGGCGCCAGCGGCGACCTCGCGACCCTCTCCCACATCGCAGTCACCGTCATCGGCGAGGGCTACGTACTGCGCGACGGCGCCCCGGTGCCGACCGGCGAGGTGCTGCGCGAACGGGGCATCCAGCCGCTGGAGATGCGGTTCAAGGAGGGTCTCGCGCTGATCAACGGCACGTCCGGGATGACCGGACTGGGGTCCCTCGTGGTCAGCCATGCCCTCGACCAGCTCCACCAGGCGGAGATCGTCTCCGCGCTGCTGCTGGAGGCTCTCAGCTGCTCCACCAGCCCGTTCCTGGCCGAGGGCCACGAACTCGCCCGTCCGCACAGCGGCCAGATCGACTCGGCCGCCAACCTGCGCGCGCTGCTGACCGGCAGCGGGCTGGCCGTCCCGCACGCGGAGCTGCGCGGGGAGGTGGAGAGCAAGCGCGCGGGTGACGACGTGACCCGCACCGACGTCTACCTCCAGAAGGCGTACACGCTGCGGGCCATACCGCAGGTGCTCGGAGCGGTCCGGGACACCCTGCGGCACGCAGCCGGCACCCTGCACACCGAACTCAACTCCGCCACCGACAACCCCCTGTTCTTCCCGGGCAAGGAGGTCTTCCACGGCGGCAACTACCACGGCCAGCCGGTCGCGTTCGCGATGGACTTCACCACGATCGCCCTCACCCAGCTCGGCGTGCTCTCCGAGCGGCAGAGCAACCGCCTCTTCAACCGTCACCTCAGCTACGGGCTCCCGGAGTTCCTCGTCGCCGGCGAACCGGGTCTCAACAGCGGCTTCGCCGGGGCCCAGTACCCGGCCACCGCGCTGATCGCGGAGAACCGGACCATCGGTCCGGCCAGCACCCAGAGCGTCCCCTCCAACGGCGACAACCAGGACATCGTCAGCATGGGCCTGATCTCCGCGCGCAACGCGCGCCGCGTCCTCGCCAACAACACCAAGATCCTCGCCGTGGAGTTCCTGGCGGCCGCCCAGGCCGTGGACCTGAACCGCTGCTACGACCGGCTCGGCCCCGCGGGACGGGCCACCTACGACACCGTCCGCGCGCTGGCGCCGACCCTCGACCGCGACCGCTACATGTCGGACGAACTGGAGGCCGTCGCCGGTGCCGTCGAGCGCGGCGACTTCCTGCGCGCCGTCAACTCGGCCGGGATCACGCTGCGGTGACCAGGCACCCGCACTCGGCAACGGATCCCCACCGCGCACGGGAGGCAGGATGAATTCGGCGGACGCCCTGGCCGTGCTGGACGCACCGCCTGACGCGGACGTGGACCCGGACGAGCTCGTCCGGGCGGCCATGCAGTGGCACTTCTCCCCGGATACGGGCACGCCGTTCTGGCTGGAGCGGCTGGAGCGGCTGGACTTCGACCCGCGCACCGATGTGCGCACCACCGACGATCTGCTGCTGTTCCCGCAGGTCGTCGACGACTTCCGGCACGTGCCGGTGGAGGATCTGCTGCCCCGGGGCTACGGCGGGAGAGCCGAGGTGATCGGCGTCTTCGAGAGCGGCGGCACCACGGGTGCCCCCAAGCGCGTGCTGTACCTCGCGGACTGGATGGAAGTCGAGATGGCGAACGCCATGCGCGCCATGGACGCGCGGGGCTATCCACGCGGGGTGCACTGGCTGTCCATGGGCCCCGCCGGTCCGCACGACTACGCCGAACTGACCGGCCAGCACGCGCGCCGCCGCGGCGGCGTCCGCTTCGCCGTCGACTTCGACCCCCGCTGGGTGCGCCTGTGTCTGCGGGACGGACGGGCCGAGGAGTCCGAGCGGTACCTGGACCACGTGCTCGCCCAGACCGCCACCGTGCTGAGCAGTCAGCGCATCGGGGCGATACAGGCGCCCCCGCCCCTACTGGAACGGCTGGCACGGGACGAGCGGCTGGTGGACATGGTGCGCGACCAGGTCCAGGTGATCACCTGGTGCGGCGCCAGCATGGACCGGGACACCCGGGACGTGCTGCGCGACGAGGTCTTCCCCGGCATCCCGCTGTACGGGCTCTACGGCAGCACGATGGCGCTCGGCGCCGCCTTCGAGCGGACCGCCACCGATGACGGCGACTCCGTCTTCGACTCGCCCTCGCCGCACGTCTCGTACACGGTCGTGGACCCGGACACCGGCAAGCCGGTCGCGGTGGGGGAGACCGGCCAGGTCGTCATGCACCACCTGAGCAAGTCGGCCCTGCTTCCCAACAACCGCGAACGCGACGCGGCGCGGCGGGTGGGCGCGCCGGACGGCTCCGCGGGTCACTCCGTGGCCGACGTGCACCCGCTGGAGACGTTCACCGGCGTCCCCGTGATCACGGGAGCCTACTGATGACTGTGGCAGCGCAGGAGACGGCTCAACAGAGGGCTGCGGCACCGTACTTCATCGACGCCCTCGCTCCGGACGGCTCGTATCGCGCCGGCAGGCGGGAAACCGTCCGGGACGTGACGGGCGCACCCGTCGCGGAACTGACGCTCGCCCCCGGCCTGTTCGTAGCCCGCACTCTGGACCGGTTACGGCACCGGCCTGCGACCGCGCCGGACGCGGGGGACGCACCGGAGGCGCCGGACCGGCCCCGGTCCGGGCTCGCCGAGCGGCTCCGGGCGGCGGCCGCGCTCTTCGCCTCCGGCACCGTCGGCGGGCTGACGCCCGAGGAGCACCATGTGCGGGTGGCCCGTACGACGGGTGTCCCGGTGGCGGTGGTCCGCGATGCGACGGCGACCGTCGCCGGGGTGCTGGCGAACGCGGTCGACGCCGCCCAGCGGGCCCGCCCCCGGGCGGCGCTGCCGCCGGGCCCGCGGGACGTGCCGGACGAGGGCGCCGTCGTATGGCGCCGCCGGGGACGGCTGTTGAGCGTCAACGCCTCCGGCAACCACCCCGCGGTCCACTCGCTGTGGCCGGAGGCCCTGGCGCTGGGCTACCGGGTGGCGGTGCGGCCCTCGCGCCGCGACCCGTTCACGCCGCACCGGCTGGTGCTCGCCCTGCGGTCGGCGGGGTTCGCCGACGAGGACGTGCTCCTGCTGCCCTGCGACCACGGCGCCGCCGACGAGCTGGTTCGCGGCGGCGACCTCGCGATCGTCTTCGGTGGGGACGAGACCGTGAACCGGTATGCCGGCGGCTGGTCCCGGACACCAGTGCTGCCGCAGGGCCCCGGCCGGGTCAAAGTCCTGGTCACGGGGCCGTGGGAGCCGTATCTCGACGTCATCGCCGACTCGGTCGGCGGACTCGGAGGGGTCTCCTGCCTCAACGCCACCGCGGTGCTGGTCGAACGTGACGTCCGGGGCTTCGCCGAGGCCCTGGCGCAGCGGCTCACGAAGCTGCGGCCACTGCCGCCGGAGCGGGAGGAGGCCGGGCTCCCGTGCCTGCCGCTCGCCGAGGCCCGCGCGCTCGGGGACGCCGTGCGGCAACGCGCGGCCGGTGCGGAACCCGTGCTCGGCGGCGGCGTGCACGACCTCGGGGACGGCAGCGCCGCCCTCCTCCCCGCCGTGCATCTGCTGGACGACGCCATGGCCGAACAGACCGGCGTGGAGCTGCCGTTCCCCTGTGCCTGGGTCGCGCCGTGGTCCCCGGAGCAGGGCGCGGCACCGCTGCGCGGTTCGCTCGTGGCGGGCGTCGCCACCGAGGACGCAGGACTGGTGGACGCGCTGCTGGAGGATCCGTCCGTCCGCAACGTCTACGGCCTGGACCGTCCCACCTGGTGGCTGCCGCCGGGGATGCCGCACGACGGGTTCCTGGCCGAGTTCCTCATGCGCAGCACCGCGCTGACCCGAATCTGAAGGGCTCACCCCTATCTGAAGGGAGGACACGCTGTGCGAGCCGTGGTCATTCACGCCCCGGGCGACGTACGTGTCGAGGAGGTGCCCGAACCCCGCGTCGAGGAGCCGACGGACGCGCTGGTGCGGGTGGTGGCGGCCGGCGTCTGCGGGTCGGACCTTTCCGTGCTGCGGGGCCTCTCGCCGCTGCCGCGGCCGGTCCGCAGCGGTCACGAATTCGTCGGGGTCGTCGAGGAGGTGGGCGCCGATGTGGCCGGCCTGCGCCCGGGGCAGTTCGTCCTCGCCCCGTTCAGCACCGCCGACGGCAGCTGCCCGCACTGCCGCCGCGGGGTGCCCGTCGCCTGCGAACGGGGCCAGTTGTTCGGCGAGTTCGGGCCGGACGGCTCGGCGCTCGACGGCGGTCAGGCCGAGTTCGTCCGCGTGCCGCTGGCCGGCACCACCCTGCTGACCGTCTCGGAGCCGCCACCCGACGACCTGGTTCCGCCGCTTCTTGCCCTGACCGACGTGCTCTCCACGGGACACGAAGCCGCCGTGCACGCGGGGGTGGGCCCGGGGGTCACGGTCGTGGTCGTCGGGGACGGCGCCGTGGGCCAGTGCGCGGTCCTGGCCTCCCGCAGGCTGGGGGCCGGGCGGATCGTGGTCATGTCGCGCGACCCGCGGCGGCAGGAACTCGCCCGCGCCCACGGTGCCACCGACGTGGTCGCCGGCCGGGGCGAGGAGGGCGCGGCGGAGGTCGCCGACCTCCTCGACGGCGGCGCCGGACACGTCATCGAGGCGGTCGGCACCCTCCAGTCGGTGCGGCAGGCGATCGGGTGCGCACGGCCGGGAGGCCGGATCGGCTACGTGGGCCTGCCCTGGGACGTGACGCTGCCGCTGTGGGAACCGTTCGGCAAGAACCTCTCCCTCAGTGGCGGCGGCGCGAACGTGCGCGCCACGATGCCCGGCCTGCTCGGCGACGTACTCGACCGCACCCTGCGGCCCGAGCGCGTCTTCGACGCGGTCTTCCCGCTGACCGACGCGCCGAAAGCGTTCCACGCCATGGACGCCCGGCACTGCGTCAAACCGCTCCTGCGCCCCTGACGGGCACGACGCCCGGCGGCGGGGCCGTCGCCGGGTGTCGCCGGGGGGAGCCGGGTGTCGTCGGGGGAGCCGAAGCGACCTGCCGTGCGAACCGGAACGGCCGGCTTGCAGCTGAGGGACGCCGAGCGGGGTCCTGTCAGCCCCTCTTCGCCACCCGGTAGATCCAATAAGAGACAGCCAAGATGAAGTCCACTGCCACCCAGAACGCAACGACGAGACCAGCTCCGATGGTGGCGCCCGCTCCGGCAGCCGCATCCGGCGCTCCGCCGACGACGACCAGTGCGGAGATCAGCCAAATCAGAAAGAGAAGCTGGACAACCAGGAATGTCCAGAGGAAGACCCGGCGCTTCTTACGCTTCGGCGGCGAGGCCGGCGTTTCGGTTCGAGGTGCTGAGGCGCGACTGTCCACCTGCACCGCATGGCCCCATTGAGGCTGAGGGGCTGGGGCCGTTGCCGTGGAGTGTGCGGCATGACGTCCATGGTGACGAACCATTTTGCACTCCGGCATTCGTAAATCCCGAGCAATGCAATTGTAACAAAACGGACAATTATTCCGGGATAGTGACTGCGCGTGAATTGCCGACCTCCGTCCTCCCGTGAGAGCTCAGGATGTTCGTCCTTCCGTGGTAGCTGAGGGGTTACGTAACTGATCGACTCGCGGAACGTAACCGGTTGTCGCACTCTGTGAGCAGGTGTGCTCCGATCAGTGAGCGAGGAAGGAGCGGGCAATGAACCGGACCATCACATCGGGGCTCGCAACTCTGGGGGCGATCGGGGCTCTGACCCTGGGAACGGCGTGCGGCGACGACCAGGACCGGCCCCCTGCACCGGAAGACACCACCAGCGCGGAGCCGTCCCCGACACCGTCGAAGAAGGAGCCGAAGAAGAGCGAACGGGCGGACCTCGTCAGCTTCCGCCTCGACGACCGCTCGAAGGCCGGCGTTCCTGAAATCTGGATCGCATGGACGATCAAGAACAACAGCAGCGAGAAATCCGACTACGAGTGGGACTGGGAGGCAGTCGACGCCAACGGAACTCGGCTGGAGAACAGCACCGAATTGGCGACGAATGTGCAACCCGGCCAGACCACCAAGGGAGAGACCCCCACAACTCTTGAGAGCGCAAAGGGCATCAAGCTCAATATCACTGAGTTCGACCGCACAGCAGCGCTCTGAAGCCCAGGAGTCGGAGGCGCAGTGCACGCCCCGGGCAACACGGCCAGCACCCACACGAGTTGGGCGGACCCGTTGTCGTGGTGCCTGCCCGGCGGGCACCGCGGTTTCCCCGCGGCTTCCTGGTGCCCGGGGCACAGGGCGGGCAGGGGGCTGCTTCGTGCCCTGACTCTCCTCGCCCACCGAGCGCCGCCCACCAGGTCGCTCGGGGATGTGCCTGTTCGCCGGTCTGTTCAACGTCCGTGTCCGTCATGGTCGCTCTCCCGTGCGGGTGACGGTTGTGGATGAGGACGCGGGCACGCTGCCGGCGGTTCGGCGTTGCGACACCGGCTGCGGGGCCCGTCAGAGGATGTGCGCGGTCAGCGGTTTCGCGGGGCCACCAGTCCGGATTCGTAGGCGAGGACGACGAGTTGGGCGCGGTCGCGGGCCCGGAGCTTGGTCATGGCCCGGTTGATGTGGGTTTTCGCGGTCAGCGGGCTGATCACCAGACGCCCCGCGATCTCGTCGTTGGACAGGCCCTGCGCGACCAGTGCGACGGCCTCGCGTTCGCGGCCGGTCAGCTCCTCCAGCCCCGTCCCGGTGCCGGTGGGGAGCGGCCGGCTGACGTACCGGTTGATCAGCTTGCGCGTGATCGAGGGTGCGAGCAGGGCGTCGCCGCGCGCGGCGACGCGTACGGCGTGCAGGAAGTCCCTCGGCACGATGTCCTTCACCAGGAATCCGGCAGCGCCGGAGCGCAGCGCGTCGAAGACGTATTCGTCCAGGCCGTAGTTGGTCAGGATGACGACGTGCACCGCGGCCAGAGCCGGGTCTGCGGCGATGCGCCGGGTCGCCTCGATGCCGTCGACGACGGGCATCCGGATGTCGACGAGCGCGACGTCGGGCACGTGTTCCCTGGCGAGTTCCAGGCCTTCGCCGCCGTCGGCGGCTTCGGCCACCACCTCGATGTCGTCCTCGAGATCGAGAAGCGCACGGAATCCGCTGCGGATGAGCGGCTGGTCGTCGACCAGCAGGACACGGATCACGACGTCCGGTCCAGGGGGAGTTCGGCCTGGACGGTGAAGCCGCCCTCGTCGCGCGGTTCCGCACGCAGCCGGCCGCCGAGGGCGGTGACGCGTTCGCGCATGCCCAGCAGCCCGACGCCGGGAGTCGGCGTGGTCACCGGTGTGGCCTTGCCGTCGTCGTCGATGCGTATCGCGAGGACGTCCGGGCGGCATTCGATACGGACCGACGCCGTGCCGGCGTCCGCGTGACGGGCGACGTTGGTCAGCGACTCCTGAACGATGCGGTAGACGCTCCGGCCCACCGCGGCGGGCACGTGGTGCCGCTCTCCCTCAACCGTCAGCGTCGCCTCCAGGCCGGCCCTGCTTGCCCGTTCCACCAGTTCCGGGACCTCGCCGAGGCCGCGCGGCGGGTCCGTGCCGTCGTCGCGCAGCGCCTCCAGAGTCGCGCGCAGCTCCCGGCTCGCCTCGCGTCCGGCCTCCTGGATCGCCAGCAGGGTCTCGGGCACCTGTTCACCGCGCTTGCGTGCCACGTGGACGGCGACTTCGGCCTGCACCTTGACGACCGAGATCTGATGGGTGAGCGAATCGTGGAGCTCCCGGGCGATGTGCAGCCGCTCCTCGTCCGCGCGGCGCCGCGCGGTCTCCTCGCGGGTGCGCTCGGCCTCGTCCGCCCGCCGCTCGGCCTGCCGCAGCGCCTCACCCGCGGCGCCTGCCGCGATCAGCCAGGCCAGCTCAAGGGCGCCCCGGGCTTGTGCGAACGCCTCGCCCGTGTCGTGCAGGCCCGAGACCATGGCCGCGAGCGGGAGCAAGGCCAGCATGACCACGCTCGCCACCACCGCAGCGGCGTGATGTCCGGCCCGTACGGCCGCGTACACAGCGAACAGGTATGCGACGGCGGGCACGTCGAGACCGGCCGCCTGGTATCCCGCGGAGCACAGCCCGGTGACGGCCAGGACGACGACCGGAGCCCGCCGGCGCGCGGCCGGGGCCAGCCCGCCGACCGTCAGCAGCGCGTACCCGAGCAGATCGGCGCCCGTGGCGGGCTGCCGTACGGACAGCGCGGTGACCAGGAGCGCCACAGTCACGCCGACTGCGATCGCCCAGTCGATGACACCGGCCCGTACACCGGGCCCACCCGCAGGCATGTGCGCACCCTAGCCGGGCGCCGCCGCGGGCGAGTCCCCCTCGCGGACGAGCAACCGCCTACTGCGGACGCGGTATCCGCGCGGCGCCTGCGGTGCCGGCGGCAGGCGGATACCGCCCCGGCGGCAGCGCGAAGTGTCTGCGTCCGCCGGACGACCGGCGGTGGGCCGGACGGACACGATCGGACGAAGTCCAGCCGCAGCAGGAGAAGGCAGCGGGAGATGGCAGCAGGAGAAGCCGGCAGGAGAAGGAGGACCTCATGTCAGTCTCATTCGTGGTCGCCGCACGGGCAGCCGGATACGTCGCGGTCCAGTCCGCCGCCGACCCTGTGTACGGCCTGACCTCCGCGCGGTTCTGGGCCACCTCGGTCGCGTTGCTGGGGCTGGCCGGCGCCGTCGTCGGCGGGCTGGCGCTGGCCCGTTCCGCCCGCCGTACCGGCGACGGCGGGAGAAGGCGCGCCGTGGTGGCCCTGGTGACAGGGGCCATCGCTCTGGCCGGAGGCGCGCTGAACCTGACCGTCGCCGACGGCGGTCCCGGCACCGGGAACGGAGTCGTCGCCGGCGCCCTGGCCCTGGTGCTGGGGCTGACCGGCCTGATCCTCGGCCGGCTCGCCCTCACCCGCTCCCGCCGCACCGGCTGACGGCAACGCATCCGGGCGCGCGTCGGGCCTGCCCCGGGACCGGGCGGACGACGCGGAGCACGGGCGTTCCGGGAACGGCATCGCACCGGTTCGGTGGAGGGTCCGGTCCTCGGACTGGACGGGTGCCCTGGTGCCGGCGCAGCGGGGCGGGGCCCGCGGGGGTGCGGCCCGCGGAGCGGCAGGTGCGCACCGGCACGCACCCGTGGGCACATGAGCGGCCACCTCCGGGGTCGCTGACGCGGCGGAAGCGCTACCGTATGGGCCCTCCCCCCAGACGTGACGCCGGAGGCCCCCGTGTTGAGTCAACTTCTCATCGTCGGCGCGTGGTTGTTCTACATCGTGGGGTTCCTGATGCTGCTGTACGTGCTGGAGTTCTTCCGCAGC
Organism: Streptomyces sp. WMMB 322; assembly: GCF_900090145.1. Lineage (GTDB taxonomy): Bacteria > Actinomycetota > Actinomycetes > Streptomycetales > Streptomycetaceae > Streptomyces. Next base: position 145,589 of record NZ_FMHI01000002.1, on the reverse strand, counting down.
AGCAGAACGCTCCTGCGGCTGGTGCTGTGTACGGCCTGCATGATCGTCAGTGGCGCCATGCTCGGCATAGCCGCCCTCACCGAGGTGCCGGACTTCTACTCCGACACCGTCCTGACCCGGGCGCTCGACGCCGCGTCCGGTGTGCTGGCCTACCTGCTCGCCTTCACCGTCCTCGCGGTGTTCGTCGTCGCCGCGGTCAGGAGCCGGCCCGCCTTCCGCTCGCGGTGACGGTGCCGGCCTCCGTGCGTCCTCGGTCCCGGCCCGAACTCTCAGGAAACACCGAGTTCGGCGAGGATCGCCCGGGATTCCGAAGCGGCGGACACTGCCTCTGCCCGGCCCTCTGCTTTCTGCCAGGGACCGGGACCCGTCGGGGCAGGAGCCGTCGGCGGCCCGTCCGGCACGAGGCCCTGGAGAGCACAACAGGTTCAGTCGTGCCCGCACCAGTGTGCTGTCCAGTGCCTCGCCCAGCGCTACGCCCAATCAAGCCCAGCACAGTGGCCGGCACCGGGGGGTCGCCCTCGCCGGAGCCGTTCGTCGCACAGTCGGGCCGAGTGGGGGGAGCCCGACGATGCATGAGCGGGCCGGACGAGCGGCGAGGGCGCCGGCCCCGCACTGCTGCTTCAAAGCGGCCGAAGGAGCAGTGCGGGCCGGCGTTCCGCGGGGTGACCGTGCGACGACCAGCCAGATGCGGAGGGGGACATGAGCAACGGGGGCGGCGCTGATCCGCGGGTCAGCCCGGAATCAGTGAGGCGGGTCATCGACGGCATGAAAGCCGCAAGTCCGCGGCAAGTCCTGAGTGCGGGCCACCTGCAGGTGGCCCGCACTCAGGACATCAGTTCCTCCGGAGCAGTCTGCCGATCACGCCGGCTTCAACGCGCCCGTCACTTCACGTCGTTCAGTTCCTCGAACTTCACCAGGCCCGTGTCCTCCAGGACCGTGATGTGGTCGAGGACGATGGTGTTGGCGCGGGTGGCCAGCGAGCGCACCATCGAGTTGCGGGTCTGGTCGCGTACGAGGCCCACGAGGCCGAAGACGACACCGTGCTGCTTCCGGGTATGGGCGACGAAGATCTTGTCGAAGTCCTTGCCGGAGGAGGTGTCCATGTCGTTGAGGTATTTGCGCTGCGAGCCCGTCGGCTGGTTCGGCAGCGAAACGTTCATCGCACGGCTGCACGCGATGGCGCGCTTGTCCAACTCCTCATGCCCGTCCACGAGATGGTCACCTGCGATCCGTACCGACTCCGTGGTTCCCCGTTCCTGCGCGGAGCGGCCGGCAGGTCCTTCCCACAGACCGGCGGAGCGGACCTTGCGGATGAAGTCACGGTCCATCGGCGTCAGCGGCCCGTACTTCGACTTCCAGGTTCCCCTGCCGTCGTCCTGCCATCCGGCCCTGGCGAGCGCGGTGGCACGGTTTCCCTCGAACCATTTGGAGGGCATCACCAGGGCGGCGAGCGTCGCCACGAGTGCGACCACGATCAGGACGGTGCCGATCGCCCGTCCCGTCAGCATGCTGGACTTCATCGGCCACCTCTCAACGCACGGCTTCCAGTGCGCCTGAGATTAGCGAGGCGGGCGGGGATGCGGCCGGGCATTCTCCCGACCGGACAAGAACTGTTTCCGCCGGGTCCAACGCTGCTATGAGGAAACGGGAATCGGAGGGGCTCCGGGTGGCGACCGGCGCCCGTGCCGACCCGGTCCGCGGCTCCACCGGGATGCTTCCGGGTGTCAGGCCGCGGGCGGCGCGCGGCGGCCGCCGCTCCGAGAGCTGGAGGCCTGCGGATCGTGGCCATGGCAGCGCGGGACGGTAACGATCGGCGAACGGGTACGGAACACGGCCGCCGGACGGGGGTGTTCGAGCAGAAGTCGGCGGCCGTGCCGTCGATGACGGTGGGCCGGCCGACGGGGGGACGCCCGGGCCGGCGGCTCCGGGGCGCGTCCCGCGAGGACGAACAGGGGCCGGTGGGACACGGGGCGACCGGTGGAGGAACGAAGAAGAAAACCGGCGGGGGATGCACCGGTATGCGTCGGGAAAATGGAAGGGCGGGGCGGGCTTCGAAACTACTGACGGCCTTTCACTAAATAGGGTTACCCGGAGTTGCACGGCGATCGCCGGGGCGGCATAGTTCCCCGGACCAAGCCCCGACCGGCCCTGCTGTCCCCTTAGTTCAGCGTCCTCGGCGGCTCCATGTCCCCTGGAAGGTTTCCCTAGTTGATCACGCATGTCTTGAGCCGGCGGGCACGCCGGGCAGCACTCCTGGGTACCGCAACCCTCGTCGGTGGCGCGATGATCTCCGCCCCGGCTCACGCCGCCCCCGCGGACGGGCACTCCGGCAAGAACGGCAAGGCCACCGCCGTCGCGGCCCGCGCAGACCTGAACGTCTCGGTCGTGAACGCCGCCAAGGTTCCGGTCCGGGCCTCCCTCAACTCCGTCAGTGCGCCGCAGGACGCTGACGAGACGCTGCTGACCGCCGAGGTGAACGGCGCCAACAAGGGCCAGCCCCTGAAGCTGGTCCAGGCCGAGGTGGCCCACTCCGGCGCCAAGGCCGGGACCGAGCGGTCCGTGGGCAACGTCAAGCTCGCCGGTCTCCGCGCCTTCGCGCCCGGCCTGCCGACCAAGCCGCTGGTGAGCGCCGACCTTCTCACCGCCACCGCCCTGTGCAAGGCGGGCGAGAAGCCCACCGCCAAGGCCGACCTGGAGAACGTCTCCGTCCTCGGGAAGCCCGTCGAGGTCAACGGCGTCGGCAGCCAGAAGGTCGAGGTGCCCGGCGTGGGAACCGTCGACATCGCCCTGGAGGAGACCACGACGGAGGCCGCGTCGGGGGCCGCCACGGCGCTGAAGCTGTCGTACGAGGTGAACCCGGCCAACCTCAACATCGTGAAGGCGGCCGGTGAGATCGTGCTCTCCGAGGCCACCTGCGAGACGCCCAAGGGCGACGGCGGCGGAGCCGGCGGCAACGACCCCGGCCCGCAGACCGGTGACGACGACGACGGCGGCCTCGCCGAGACCGGAGGCAACTCCGCCACGCCGATCATTGCCGGCGTCGGCGCGCTCCTCGTCGCCGGTGGTGGCGGGATGTACCTGATCCGCCGCCGCAGCGCTGCCCGCAGCAGCTGACACGCAGACGGGACCGGCCCTACCGCGCGGACCGCGCGGACCGCGCGTACCGCGCGGACCGCGAGTCCGCGCGGCGACCGGTCCCCTTCCCCCCGGGGCCCACCGCATCCTTCCCCCGAGGTGCGGTGGGCCTCGGTGTGCGTGGGCGGGCTCTCCGGTGGGCATGCCGGGGCGGGCCCGGCCCGGGATGTTCAGGGGGCTCGCCGCTGTCCTCACTGCGAAGTGCCGGCGGCGGGCACGAAAGTGCCGACGGGCACGAAAGTGCCGTTCCGGCTGTCACGGGGCTCCCGGGGCCGGGGTGGCGCTCCCCGGAGCGAGCCACGGTGCTGCTCCCAGGACGAAGGGTGCCACCGGACTGCCACCAAGGTGCCCCCGGGCTGCCACCAAGTGCCAAGAACCTGCCAAATCCGTGGCCTGCAGGAACAGCGCACAGCAGGGATTTGCTTCTGCCCGTGTGGAGAAACGTCCTGAGAACGCCAAGGATCCCTCGCCGCAGCAGCGGCGGGAGGCGGCCGAGCGGATCGACGAGGCCAGGTCGGGGAACGAGCGGCTGGTGGCCTCGCTGACGCGCCTGTGGGAGGGCGTCGTCGAAGCGTCCGCGCAGGCCAACATCGACGACGAGCACGATCCCGAGGGGGCGACGGTCGCGTTCGAACGTGCTCAGCTGCGGGACGCGCTCAAGCAGGCGCGCGCGGACCTGGCGGAGCTCGACACGGCCGCCGAGCGGCTGCGCACCGGTGAGTACTGGCTCTGCGAACTCTGCGGCCGTCCCATCCCGGTGGCACGGCTCGCCGCACGGCCGACGGCCAGGCGCTGCATCGACTGCGCGGCCAAGCCTTCTTGATCCGGGGCCTCCGAGCCTGGGCCTGCCTGAGCCGCGGCCTGCCTGAACCGGGACCTGCCTGAACCCGGGTCTTCCGAGCCGGAGGCCCTTCGGTCACCGGAGCGAGATGCCCACCCGGTGCGAGTGTCCTCCCCGGGCCGGGCGTCCTCCCCGGGCCGGGCGTCCTACCCGGGGCGAGTGTCCTCCCGGCTTGACCGTCCTCCCCGGGCGAACGTCGTCCAGCGGCGGCCCTCGCCACTGGTGAGCATCGCTCACCCTCCGTACCGGCCGCCCTGCCCGGCCCGGCCGCCGCCCCGGACCCCCGGGGCACGGCTCCACCCCGCGCGGCCAGGGCTTCCCCCGGCGCGGGCTGCCGTTGTCGCAGAGGTGGTGCAGGCTGGAAGCAGCGGCCCGGAGGCGGGCCCTGCCGCCTCGCCCTCCGCGCCGTGGGAAGAGGGCGGTGATGACGCGGCAAGACACGGCGGCTTCGCGACGCGACGAGCCCTGGGAGAGCGACGACGCGGCGACCCCTGCCACGGCCGTACTCGACGAGCGGGGCAGGGTGACCGCGTGGAGCGAGGGTGCCCGCCGCCTGCTCGGCCACCGCCGGGAGGAGATCGTCGGACGGGACGGCGCCGAGTTGTTGGCAGAGCACGCCGACCAGCCGGACGGCCCGGCCCCCGGCACACGAAGCTGGAGCGGGCACGCCGTCCTGCGGCACCGGAACGGTTTCGACGTGCGCGTGGGGCTGCTGGCGCGCCGCCGGGAGACGCCCTCCGGAGCGGAATGGCTCGTGGTGCGCGTCGCGGGCTCACGGCTGATCCCGCACCAGGACGAGACGCTGATGAGGTGGGGATTCGGCGAGTTCCCCTGCATCCTCGCGCTCTTCGACACGGATCTGCTGCTGGTGAGGGCGAACGCCGACATGGAACGCGCCGTCGGCCTCACCCAGGAACAGCTTCAAGGGCTGCGTCCCTCGGAGATGCTCTCGGCGCAGCCCGAACCGGGCAGCGTCGAGGAGGCGATGCGAGAGGCGATGCGGAAGGACGAGCGCCGGCATCTGAGCATGTTCCTGTGGGTGCCGGGCGAGGACCGGGAGCACGCCTGGTCGGTGTGGGTCGCTCCCTCGAAGGACGAGAACGGCCGGCTGCGGGGAGTGTGCTTCAGCGCGCAGGAACAGACGGAACAGTACGCGGCGCAGCAGCGGCTGCTGGTCCTGAACAAGGCCGGAACCCGCATCGGGACCACCCTCGACATCAGCCGCACCGCGCAGCAGCTCTCCGACGTCGCCGTCCCGGAGTTCGCGGACTTCGTCAGCGTCGACCTGCTCACGTTCCTGGAACGCGGTGAGGAGCCGCCCCCCGGTGCCCGCGCGGGGCCTGTCGTGCTGCGCCGTGCGGGCCAGCGGTCCGTGACGGGCGGGAAGCCCGAGGACCTGGTCGTGCCCGGGGACGTGATCACCTATCCGCAGCTGTCGGCCCTCGTCCAGTCGCTGGACGGGAGAAGGACGACCACTGCGGATGCGAGCCGTGACCTGCTGGCGAGGTGGGCGCCTCATGACCCCGAGCGGTCCGCCCGGCTGCGTTCGCAGGGGATCCACTCCGTGATGGTCGTGCCGATGCGTGCCCGCGGGCTGCTCCTCGGAGTCACCGTCTTCATGCGGCACCGGCGCCCGGAGCCGTTCAGCGAGGACGACATGCTGCTCGCGGAGGAGCTCACGGCCCGTGCGGGGGTCTCCCTCGACAACGCGCGGCGCTACATCGCGGAGCGCAACAGGGCCGAGACCCTGCAACGGGACCTGCTGCCGCAGCGGCTGCCGGAGCTGACCGCCGTCGAGACGGCCGCCCGCTACCTGCCCGCCCGGGAGCAGGCGGGTGTGGGCGGCGACTGGTTCGATGTGATTCCGCTGTCCAGCGCGCGCGTCGCTCTCGTCGTCGGCGACGTGGTGGGCCACGGCCTTCAGGCCTCGGGGGCGATGGCCCGGTTTCGCACGGCCGTACGGGCGCTGGCGGACATGGGCTTGCCGCCGGACGAACTGCTCACCCGCCTCGACGACATGGTCACGCGCCTGTCGGACGAGGACGGTGCTGCGGGTGCGAAGTACATCGGCGCGACCTGCCTGTACGCCGTGTACGACCCGGTCTCCCGGCTGTGCACCGCGGCATGCGCGGGCCACCCCTTGCCTCTCGTGGTGGGGCCGTCGGGGGAGGTCGAGGTCGTCGGCCTTCCCACCGGGCCCCCGCTGGGCGTCGGCGGCATGCCGTTCGAGGTGTCCGAGCGGGAGCTGCCGGAAGGCAGCGTCCTGGCCTTCTACACCAACGGCCTGATCGAGACGCGTGACCGTGACATGGACGAGGGGCTCGAACTGTTCCGCCGGACGCTGGCCGGAACGTCCCAGTCCCTCGAAGCGGCGTGCAACCACGTCGTCGCGACGCTGCTCCGCGATCCTCCCCGGGACGACGCCGCGCTGCTGCTCGCCCGCACCCGCGAGCTGAGCCAGGCGCAGGTGGCCACCTGGGACCTTCCGGCGGATCCGGCGGTCGTCGCGCGGATCCGTGACGACGTCGCCTGCCAGATGAGCCGCTGGGAGCTGGAGGAACTGGCGTTCAGCACCGAGCTGGTGGTCAGCGAGCTCGTCACCAACGCGATCCGCTACGGCCAGTCGCCGATCCGGCTGCGGCTGATCCACGACCGGGAACTGATCTGCGAGGTCTCCGACACCGGCATCGCCGCCCCGCACCTGCGTCCTGCCGGTCTCATGGACGAGGGCGGACGCGGCCTGCTCCTCGTCGCCCAGCTGTGCCGGCGCTGGGGCGTGCGGTACGGCGCGCAGGGCAAGACGATCTGGGCGGAACAGAACCCGCCGGGCGACCATTCGCCGCCCCTGGCGATGTGACCGGGCCCGGTGATGTCCGCCGTCCCGGTGTGAGCGCGGTGCGGACGGACCGGCCCGTGACGAAACGGCAGGGCCGTGACGGTGGCAGACCGTGACGGTGGCAGACCGTGACGGTGGTCCGCCGAAAGGCCAAGCCGCCGATGAGTTTTCTTGCGCCGGCCCGTCGGTCTGGGGGAAGGGTCACCACAAGCCGTCCCGGAGGACATCATGAGGAAGATCGCTGCTGGGTTGTTCATCGCGCTGGACGGAGTGGTGGAGGCGCCCGACCAGTGGCACTTCCCTTACTTCAACGACGAGATGGGCGCCGCCGTCGACGCGACAGTCGGCTCGGCCGACACTCTCCTCCTGGGCCGCAGGACCTATGACAGCTTCGCCGGCGCATGGCCGGAGCGTGAGGCGGCGGGCGGTGAGGACGCCGCCTTCGCAAAGAAACTCGGTGACGCACGCAAGATCGTCGTATCGAACCAGAAGCTCCGCTTCGACTGGCGGAACTCCGAGCAGCTGACGGGCGAACTCACCGAAGCCGTCGCGGCGTTGAAGAACGAGCCGGGCGGCGACATCGCCATGAGCGGTTCCGTCTCGGTCGTCCGCCAGCTGCTGGCCGCCGGGCTGCTGGACGAGCTGCACCTCCTGGTGCACCCGATCGCGGTCCGCAAGGGCATGCGTCTGTTCGACGAGGCCGAGACGCCGCTCCCGCTGAGGCTGATCTCGTGGGAGACGTTCCGGACGGGCGTGCTGAACCTCGTCTACGCGCCCGACGCGACGGTCGGCGACGCCACGTACGAGGACGCCAAGGGGCACATGCCGCAGGGCGAGCAGTAGCGGCGACAGCGACGGCGACTGCCAGGAGCCGCGCCCGGGTCTTACGTTCCCGCGCCCAGCCCGCGTTCCCGGCCGGGCCCGCGGTACGGGCGTTCCCGGCCGGTTGCGGCTTCGCCCGAAAGGCGTTCCGCCACGAACTGCCCGTGTGCTCCGCGGAGTCGGGCCGCGCGCACACGTGCGAGCCGCCCGGGTCGCACGGGACGTGGAGCGAGGCCGGAGCGGAGGGTTCGTGTCGCGGTGGTCGCACGGGGGCACCCGCAGTCGAGAGAGCGGAATGGCTGGTTCATTCCGCAACGGCGAGCGTGGAGGCGGACATCCGATGAGCAGTGGCAGCGACGTGGACCCGGTGGACGCGGCCGAGGAGACGATATTCACCTGGGGCGCACCCCCGCTGAAGTTCGGAGCCGGCGCCGCCGACGAAATCGGGTTCGACATGGCGCAGTTCGGGGCGCAACGCGTGCTCGTACTGACCGATCCCGGGATCGCCGCTCTCGGGATTCCGCAGCGCGTGGCCGAGAACATGAAGCGCTACGGCATCAACGCCGAGGTCTTCGACGGCGTGCACATCGAACCCACCGACGCCGCCTTCGAGACAGCCGTGGAGTACGCGCGGGCCCGGGGGCCCTGGGACGGTTTCGTGGCGGTCGGCGGGGGCTCGGCCATCGACACCGCGAAGGCGGTCAACCTGCTCACGTCCTGCTCCGGCGAGCTGATGGACTACGTCAACAAGCCGATCGGCCGGGCCGAAGTGCCCTCGAAGCAGCTCAAGCCGCTGGTGGCGGTACCGACGACCGCCGGTACGGGCGCCGAGAGCACCGCGATGTGCGTGCTGGACATCCTGTCGATGAAGGTCAAGACCGGCATCAGCCACTGGCGGCTGCGCCCCGCGCTCGCGGTGGTCGACCCGCTGCTGACGATGACCCTTCCGCCCGAGGTGACCGCGTCGGCGGGCATGGACATCGTCTGCCACGCCGTCGAGTCGTACACGGCCAAGTGGTACGCCGACTCCGGCCGGCACAGGCCGGAGGAGCGGGTGACGTACTGCGGTTCGAACCCGGTCTCCGACCTGTGGTGCGAGAGGGCGATGGGCCTGATCGCGAAGTCGTTCCGCCGGGCCGTGCACAGCGGGGCCGAGGACGTCGAGGCGCGTACGGACATGATGATGGCGGCGACCTTCGCGGGCATGGGCTTCGGCAACGCCGGGGTGCACATTCCGCACGCCAACGGCTATCCGATCGCGGGCATGGTCAAGGAATACCGTCCCGCCGGCTACCCGCAGGACGAACCGATGGTTCCGCACGGACAGTCGGTCTCGCTGACGGCGCCGGAGGCGTTCCGCTTCAGCTTCCCCTCCGCTCCCGAACGGCATCTGCGGGCCGCGGAGATGCTGGCGCCGCAGACGGAGATGCTTCCCGATCCCGTCGAGCAGCTGCCGCACGTGCTGGTCGATCTGATGCGCGACATCGGCATCCCCAACGGCATCGGCGCCGTGGGTTACGGCGAGAGCGACGTGCCGGATCTGGTGCCGGGGACGATGAAGCAGCAGCGGCTGCTGTCCACCTGCCCCCGCCCCGTCGGTGAGGAGGAGATCGAGCGCATTCTGCTGCGCTCCGTGCAGAACTGGTAGCTCCGCCGCGTCCGTTGACCGCACCGTTGCCCGGTCGACGCCCCGTTGCCCCGCTGCCGGGTCGACGCCGCGCTGCACCGTTGCCCGGCCGCACGTCCTCCCGTCGCCGTACGGGAACCCCGTCCCGTCGCCGTCCGGGAACCCGCCCGCGGGCTTCCGCCCAGCTCCGCCCTCAGCCGGCCTCCACCTGACCGGCGGCGGCCGGGGGCGGCAGGGGCGTGCGGGCGCGCAGGGCCCGCCAGACGACCTCGATGCCCGACTCGCCCGGCGCGGTCGGGCCTTCGATGGCGGGCCGCCGCTCGACCTCGGTGAAGCCGAGGCGCACCGGCACTCCGCCGCTGGCCTCGTTGGCCTCGTCGTTGTGGATCTCGACCACGTGGATGCCGGGCAGGGAGAACGCCTCGCGCAACAGGGCCGCCGCGGCGGCGGTCGCCAGGCCCTGCCGCGTCCACGACGGGTGGATCCAGTAACCGATCTCCAGTCCGCCGTGGCCGATGCGGCGCATCAGGCTGCAGCTTCCCACCGTCGAACCGTCCACCGACACCGCGTAGTTGTACGCCTTGCCCTCGGCCCATTCACGCTCGCACCGGGTCACGAATTCGAGGGACGCGTCAGGGCTGTAGCCGTCGTGGGCCCACGGCATCCACGGCACAAGGTGTGCCAGCGACTCGGTGACCACGCGGTAGTGCACGTCGGCGTCCCGGTACCGCCAGCGGCGCAGCTCCACTCGGTCGTGGCGGAGCCGCTCCGCGGGTCGGTTCATGCGGGGATCATTCCCCGGTGCGGACCGGTCCACAACTCGATTGCCTGCAAAGGCAGTTGCTTTCTCGGCCGGTCCCCTCTCACCGCTGTCCGCGGGTGTAGTACGAGACCAACTCCGCCGGAAGTGACGGGACTTCGACGGGAACGCTCCCGGAGCGCAGTGACTTCGTGGCCGCGTGCCCCGCGGCGACCGCCTCGCGGGCGGCGAGCGGCGACGTCTGCGTCGGCCCGCCTTCCGCGGCGAAGCGGAGGAACTCCTCCACGAGCAGGCGGTCGGCTCCGCCGTGCATTTCCTCCGACCGCGGCACGGGGACGGTGAGGTCGGCGTCGTCGCGGTAGCCGGAACGGCGGGAGTTCCAGACCTTGATGACGGCTCCGTCGAGGTCTCCGAAGTTCTCCAGGCGTCCGTGGTCGCCGATCACCGTGTAGTTGCGCCAGTAGTCGGGTGTGAAGTGGCACTGCTCGTAGCTGACGAGCACGCCGTTGCCGGTGCGGCCGTGCAGCATGCTGATGTCCTCGACGTCGACGACCGGGTTGAGTCCGCGCAGCGCGGTCGGCGGCCAGTTCGCGTCGGGGTCGTTCCACTCCGACATGCGCTCGCCGCCTCGGTCGCGCCGGTCGGATATGCCTCCGTAGACGGCGAGTTCGCCGAGGGCGGTCACCCGGCGCAGGGAATCCCCGGCGAGCCAGTGGATGACGTCCAGGTCGTGAGCGCCCTTCTGGAGCAGCAGACTTGTGGTGTTGCGTCGTTCCGCGTGCCAGTCCTTGAAGTAGAAGTCGCCTCCGTGGCCGACGAAGTGGCGGCACCACACGGCGCGGACGCGGCCGATCGCTCCGTCCAGGACGAGCTGCCGCATGCGGCGAGCGAACGGCGCATGCCGGAGGTTGTGGCCGACGTACAGACGGGTGCCGGTCGTTCTCGCGGTGTGCAGGACCAGGTCGCAGTCCTCGGTGGTGACGGCGAGCGGCTTCTCGACGAAGACGGCGGTCCCGGCGCGCAGTGCGTCGAGCACGCACCGCGCGTGGAGGTGGTCGGGGGAGAGGACCATGACCGCGTCGAGCCCGCCGGCCGCCAGCATCTCCTCGTGCCCCCGGTGCACGGGCACTCCGGGGCCGAAGAGTCTCCGTGCCGCCTGCTGCCCGCGCGGATGCGGGTCGGCGCACGCCACGACCCGTGCCCCGGCTCCGGGGCGGTGGGCGTGCGCTGCCAGCGCCGCCCGCTCTCCCACGCCGACGACGCCGATCCGCAGTTCGTCGCCCGTCAGGCCGCCGCCGGTCCGGTCGTCGCCCGTCATGGGCCGAACTCGCTCATGTTCAGGACTCCTTCGTAATTGCTCGCTCCGAAGCCTTCACGCCCGCTCATATTTATGCAACAGTCCTCAATCAATCAGTTGTACGAGCAGTACGGATCTTCCGGGGCCGGACGGTTACTCCGTTGCCAGGACGGGCCGCAGGCGCCGGAAGGGGCGGGAACGGAAAGAGGGGGTGCACAGGGTGCGAGGTCACGATCTGGCCGCTCTGCGACGGCTGAACACCATCGCCGTGCTGCGCTTCCTGCGCTCCCAGGGGCCGGGCCGCCCGCAGTCGCTCAGTCAGCTCGCCGCCGCCACAGGGCTCTCCCGACCCACGGTCGACCAGGTCGTCGAGGAGCTGACCGCGCAGGGCTGGCTCACCGAGGCGTCCGACCCCTCGGCGGGACGCTCCGGCCGACCGGCCCGGCGTTTCCGGTTCCGGGGCGAGGCGGGACGGGTCGTCGGCGTCGACATCGGTCTGCACAAGGTCGTGCTGCTGCTCTCCGACCTCGCCGGAGACGTCACGGCGAGCCATCGCGAGGAAATGGACCCGGAGATGGGCGGCGCGGAACGCCTGGCCTTCCTCCGCGCCCGCATCGAGCGCTTCCTCGACGACCAGAAGGTGCCCCAGGAGGAACTCTGGGCCCTGTGCGTCGGGGTGCCGGGAGTCGTCGGCGAGTCGGGCCGCATCACTTCCGTGATCGTGCCGGAGTGGTCGGACTTCGAACTGGCGCGACGGCTCGGCGAATCCTTCCCCTGCCGGATACTCGCGGAGAACGACGTCAACCTGGCGACCCTCGCCGAACACTGGCAGGGCGCCGCACAACTCGCCGACGACGTCGTGTGTCTGCTGATCGGCCACCGTTCGTCCTGCGGCGTGATGCTCGGCGGCCGGCTCCACCGCGGTCACCGCGGCTGGGCCGGTGAACTCGGGCTGCACCGCCGGCTCGGCCTGGCCGAAGCCCACGAGGAGCTGTCCTGGCGGGGCGAACGGCCCCTTGCGACCTCTGCACCGGAGGCAGCCGCGACCTCCGCACCGGAGGCAGTTGGGGTCTCCGCACCGGAGGCAGTCGAGGTCTCCCCGCCGGAGGCAGTTGGGGTCTCCCCGCCGGAGGCAGGGGAAGGGTCCGACATCGCCGCCCTCGCCCGCGCCGCCGGCGAGGGGAACCCGGAAGCGCTCGACGTCCTCGACCGCTACGCGGCCCGCCTCGCGCCCGGCATCGGCGCGCTCCTCCTCGCCGTCGATCCCGAACTCGTCGTTCTCTCGGGCGGGATGACCCCCGTCGGGGAGGCGCTGACCCCGCTGCTCACACGGCATCTGCGGGATGTCGCGCTGGACGTGCCGCTGCACGTGCCGCGCATCGCAGTCAGCACGCTGGGCGAGCAGGGCGTGGCGCTGGGCGCCGTGCGCAAGGCGCTCGACAGCGTCGAAGCCCTGCTCTCCGACGCCACCGGTCCGCTGCCCTCCGTGCCGCCGTCCCCGACCCGCTGAGTCGGTCCCGCAGAGCGCGGACCGCCGATCACCACCGGACACGTCCGGACCGACGTCCGAGACCCACGGCCCACGTCCCGACCACGTCCGGCCCCCTCACCCCACGCCGTCGCCCCCAACCCCGTCCCCGTCCCCGTCCCCGTCCCCGTCCCTCTCCGTGCCCACACCGTCCCCCGGGAGTCGCCGATGCGAAGGAGAACACTGCTCGCCGGAGCGCTGGCCGCTGCGCCTGTCGCCGCCGGCGCCGCCACGGGCTGTTCCGCGGGAGGCGCGTCCTCGCGCAATTCCGGCGGCCGCACCACGATCTCGTACGGGATGTGGGACCCGCTCCAGGTCGCAGGCATGGAGAAGATCATCAAGGCGTTCCAGGAGGAACATCCGAGGATCTCCGTCAACGTCCAGGTCACGCCTTTCACTTCGTACTGGACGACCCTCAAGACCGCGATGCGCGGCGGCTCCGCCCCGGACGTGTTCTGGATGAACGCGGTGAACCTCCAGCTCTACGCGTCGGAGGGCGTGCTGCGGCCCCTGGATCCCTTCATCGAGCGCGACGGGTTCGACATGGGCGTTCACCCGGAGGAGCTGCTGCGGATGTACACCTACGAGGGCACGCACTACGGGATGCCGAAGGACTTCGACACGATCGGGCTCTGGTACAACAAGGAGCTCTTCGACAAGGCCGGCATCAAGTACCCGGACGAAAGCTGGACTTGGGACACCGTCCGGGACGCGGCGGCCGAACTGACCGACCCCCGCGCGGGCGTCCACGGCATCGCCGCGGAGATGAGCAGGCAGTACACCTACTACAACACCATTGCCCAGGCGGGGGGTTACGTCATCCGGGACGGCCGTTCCGGCTTCGGCGACCCGCGCACCATTGACGGCCTGCGCTTCTGGACCGACCTGATCGACCGCGGCCACTCCCCGTCGCAGAGCGCGATGACCGACACGAGGGGCCGCCAGCTTTATCTGTCGGAGAAGGTCGCCATGAACTACGACCTCTCCGCGATGGCCTCCCAGATGTACGCGGAGCCCGCCATCAAGGACCACGGCGGCGTCGCCGTGCTGCCCGAGGGGCGCAGGCGCGCCACCACGATCCACGGCCTGGCCGCGGCCATATCCGGCAAGAGCCCCAACGCCGAAGCCGCCTGGCAGTTCGTGAAGTTCCTGGGCTCGCGGAAGGCCGCCGAGATCCAGGCACGCGAGGGGGTGACGATCTCCTCGTACGAAGGCACGCAGGATGCGTGGGTGAAGTCCATGCCGGAGTTCGACCTGAAGGTCTTCACCGACATGCTCGACTACGCCGTCCCCTATCCCGCCTCCAAGCACACGGCGGTGTGGGAGAACCTCCAACCTCAGCTGCTCGGCGGCCCGTTCACCGGCAAGGGCGGCATCGAGGGCGCCTCTCGCACCCTGGCCCGCCAGATGGACCTCGCCCTGGAACAGGAGAAGTGACGAGATGGCTGTCTTTCCCTCCACGGCCGGGGCCCGGAAGGCCGAACGGCGGTTCCGCGAACGAGGGCGCGGGCGCGGCGGCGACGGCACGCGCTCCCCGGCGACGGGTGCCGGTGCCAAGGGGCCGGGCCGCCGCTCGCAGCGGGCCGCGTATCTGTTCATCGCGCCCCTCGCGCTGGGCTTCGTCGTCTTCTACATCTGGCCGCTGCTGGAGACCTTCTGGTTCAGCTTCACCTCGTTCGGGGCCTTCGGCGGCAACTCCTGGGTGGACGGCGAGAACTACGAACGGGTGGTGCGGGACGTCACCGTCGGCAAGGCACTCGGCAACACGCTGCTGTACATGGTGATGGGGCTGATGACGCTGCCCGTCGCCATCGTGCTGGCCGAGCTGATGAACCGGCGCGGGCTGCGCGGCGTCCCCGTCTACCGTGCGCTGTACTTCATGCCGTTCGTGACGCTTCCGGCCGCCGTCGGCCTGGTCTGGAACTGGCTCTACAACGGCGACTTCGGCATGGTCAACGAGGCGCTGTCGTGGATCGGGGTCGACGGGCGCTACTGGGTCTCCGACCCCTCCACGGCCGTGTACGCGATCGGCGCCGTGATGATCTGGTCCCACATCGGCTACTACCTGATCATTTTCACCGCCGGCATCAAGGCCGTCCCGCGGGAGTGCCACGAGGCCGCCGAGATCGACGGTGCCGGGCCCGTGCGGCGCTTCTTCCGCATCACGCTGCCGCTGCTGAGCCCGAGCATCTTCTTCGCGTCCGTCATCTGCGTCATCAACTCCCTTCAGCAGTTCGACCTGATCTTCGTGATGATGAGCCCCGAGAACCCGGCGCTCGGCGAGACGCAGTCCGTCGTGACGCTCTTCTTCAAGTGGGCCTTCGACGAGAACGCCCAGGGCGCGGCCGCGGCCCTCGCCTTCCTCCTCATGCTGCTGACGGCGGCCCTCACGTACCTGCAGTTCCGGCTCCAGAAGAGGTGGGTGCACTATGCCTGAACCGGCCCCCGTGACACCGGCCGCCGCGGCGGCCGCCCTGACGACGGCGCCGCACCCGGCGGCTCCCGCGGCTCCCGCTTCCCGGCACCCGGCGCGCGGCCGGCGGGTCGACCCCGGCTCCGTCGCCACCCATGCGGTGCTCTCGCTGGGCGCGCTGGCGATGGTCTTCCCCTTCCTGTGGCAGCTGCTGACCGCTTTCAAGACCATGCCGGAGGCCGTGCGCGTGCCTCCGACGTTCCTGCCGGAGGCGTGGACCTGGGCCGCGTTCGAACAGGTCTTCACGGCCGTGCCGTTCGAGGAGATGCTGGCCAACAGCCTTCTGAACACCGCCGGCCGGACACTCGGGCAGCTGGTCTTCTGCTCCCTGGCCGCCTACGCCTTCGCGCGGCTGCAATTCCGAGGCAGGAACCTGCTGTTCGCCCTGTTCCTGTCGGTGCTGATGGTGCCGCCGCAGCTTCTCGTGCTTCCGCAGCACGAGATCATGACGAAGCTCGGGCTGCTCAACAGCGTCCCGGCGCTCTTCCTGCCCGGCATGTTCAGCGCGTTCGGCACGTTCCTGCTGCGGCAGTTCTTCCTCGCGCTGCCGAAGGAACTGGAGGAAGCCGCCCGCATCGACGGGGCCGGTCCCTTCCGGATCTTCTGGAGCATCATGCTTCCGCTCGTACGGCCCGCGCTCGCGGCTCTGGCCGTCATCACGGCGATGTGGTCGTGGAACGACCTGCTGTGGCCGCTGGTGGTCAACACCGATCCCGCGAAGGCGCCGGTCAGCGCCGGACTGATCTCCCTGGAGGGGCAGTTCATGACGAACTACCCCGTCATGATGGCCGGTTCGGTCATCGCCAGTCTCCCCATGCTGCTCCTCTATGTGCTGCTCCAGCGCCACTTCGTCCAGGGAATCGCGCTCAGCGGCTCGAAGGGCTGACGGCCCGCAGGGCTGAGCGGCCGGGGCCCCGCCGAAGCGGCCGGGCCCGCCGGTCGGCACAGCCCGGTCGGTCCGCCGAGGGCACTCGACTCCCCTGTGCACACCCGCCATCCGCACACCCGACAAGGAAGGCATTCCCCTATGCCGGAACTCGCAGTGGGGCTCATCGGCGCGGGCGGCATCGCCCGCGCCCACCTGCCCGCGTGGCTCGAACTGGGAGCGCGGGTCACCGTGTTCACCCCCGACGACAGCGGAGGCAAGCTGGCCGCGGAGTACGCGCAGCAGGGCGTTCGGGCGGCGAGCAGCCTCGGCGAACTCCTGGACGAGGCCGAGGCCGTCGACGTCTGCACGCCCACGCACACCCACCGGGAGGTCGCCCTCACCGCGCTGCGCGCCGGGCGCCATGTCGCGTGCGAGAAACCCCTCGCGCTCACTGTGGAGGACGTCGAGGAGATGATCGCGGAGGCGGAGCGCGCGGGCGTACTGCTCTTCCCGGCGCACGTGGTGCGGTACTTCCCCGAGTACGCGGCCATGGCGGATGCCGTCGCCGGGGGTGCGGTCGGGGAGCCGGCGGTGCTGCGGTTCACGCGGACGGGAACCTACCCGGTGTGGTCGCCCTGGTTCGCCGACCCGTCGCTCTCCGGCGGTCTGCTCGTGGACCAGATGATCCACGACTTCGACTTCGCGAGGCTGCTGGCGGGCGAGGTGGCCCGGGTGCACGCGCATGTACGGGGGCATCAGGAGGCGCCCGCGCTCGCCGGCTGCGTCGCCGCGGGCACCGCCGTGCTCACCCACGCGTCGGGCGCGGTCAGCCACGTGCACGGCGTATGGGGGCTGCCCGACACGCAGTTCCGCACGACCTTCCGCATCGCCGGACGCCGGGGAGTGCTCCACCACGACTCCGCTCAGACCAAGGCGTTCCGCGTGATCTCGCAGGGCCGGGCCACCGAGGGCGAGGGCATTCCGGCGACGAACCTCACCGAGAGCCCGTTCCTCACCGAGCTGCGGGAGTTCGCCCGAGCGGTCCGCGGCGGCCCCGCACCGCGCGTGAGCGCACGCGACGGTCTGGCGGCGGTACGGATCGCACTCGCGGCGGCCGAATCGGCGCACACGGGGCGGGCGGTCGACATGGCCGGCGGGAACGACGAAGCGACCGGAGTCCGGGAACCCCGGAAGCATCAAGAGGCGGCTCAAGAGGCGGTTCCAGGAATCCGAGCCGTCCAGGAGGGCCAACAGGCCCACGAGACAGGGGAGGTGACCCGATGAAGGTCGGCGTGCTCTCGTTCGCCCACGTACACGCGGCGGGCTACGCGAAGCTGCTCAGCGGCATGGACGGCGTCGAACTCCTCACCAGCGATCCGGACGCCGGATCGGCGCCCGCGGGCGAGGTGCGCGGCAGCGCGCTGGCCGGGCAGCTCGGGGTTCCGTACGCCGCCACCTACCAGGAGGTGTTCGACTGGGGTCCCGACGCGGTCATCGTCGCCTCGGAGAACTCCGGGCACCGTCCGCTCGTCGAACTCGCCGCCAAGCACGGCGTGGACGTGCTGTGCGAGAAGCCGCTGGCAACCACGGTCGAGGACGGCGAGGCCATGGTCGCGGCCTGCCGCGAGGCGGGAGTACGGCTGGGCGTGGCCTACCCCGTGCGCTTCAGCCACGCCTACGCGGCGCTGCGGGAGGCGGTGCGCAGCGGCGGAACCGGCCGGGTCCTGACCGTCGCCGGAGCGAACAACGGACGGCTCCCGGCGGACGCCCGCGCCTGGTTCACCGATCCCCTGCTGGCCGGCGGCGGCGCACTGATGGACCACACGGTGCACATCGCGGACCTGCTGGACGACCTGTTCGGCGGGGCCCGCGCCGAGGAGGTCTACGCCCAGACGAACAACGTCATGTATGCGGCCGACGGCGTTGAGGTGGAGACCGCCGGCCTCGTGACGGTCCGCTACGACAACGGCGCCGTCGCCACCATCGACTGCAGCTGGAGCCATCCCGACCACCACCCCACATGGGGCGGTCTGGAGCTTCAACTCGTCGGTGAGCGCGCCACGGTGGAGATGGACGCCTTCGGGCAGGTCGTCTCCGGATTCGACGATTCGCGGCGCGAGGGCGTGCTGCTGCCGTGGGGTGGCGACCTCGACGGTGCGATGGTGCGGGCGTTCCTCCACGGGACGGGGCCCCGGTCCGCGGTCCAGGTCGCCGACGGTGAGGCGGGCCTGCGCTCACTGCGCATCGCCCTGGCGGGCTACGCCTCGGCCCGCTCGGGGCAGCCGGTGCGCCTGGAGGGCTGAGCGCGCCCCGCCGGGCGCGCGAACTCCCCGGCCGGGCGCCCGGGTTGTACCGGGCAACCCGGGCGGGCGGCGCGTGCCCACCGGTACCGACGCGACGGCCATGACCTCCGGTGAGCGGCTCTGGCGGGTCCTGTCGCAAGGGTCCTGTCGCAGGACCGCGCGCAGACCGCCGTGCGGTCCGTCATCAGCGGGAGGCTGACCTGGCTGAGTCCCCTCCGTCCGCGTCCCGGCCCATGAAGGAGACCGGTCAGGGGGCGCCGGGCGCAGCCGAGGCGGCGGACGCATGGGACGGAAGCAGCACCGCAACGGAACCGGCACGGCGGCATTCCCCGGGTGGCCGGGGAATGCCGCCGTGCCGTTCATGACGCCAAGCTGCTCGTGCCGCTCGTGCCGCTCGTGCCGCTCATGCCGGGCGAGGCGGAGCCGGGACGCTCAGCCCTGAGGCCCCGGCGGCACGCCCGGCTCCGCGCTGCTTCAGGCGTGCCTCAGCCCTCGGCGGTGCCGCCCCGCAGCCACACCGTCGTCTCCCCGGGGATGCCGTCCCCGGTCAACGGGCCGCTGCTCAGCAGGACTTCGCCCTCGGGCAGCGGCTTGGTGTCCGTGCCGAAGTTGGTCAGGCAGTGCCATCCGTCGGGACGCACGAAGTGCAGCAGCCCGTCCCGCCCCGTCGGCTTTTCGCCGCACCACGTCAGCGTCTCGTCGGTGCCGACGAGCTTGTGCCGCAGCCGCAGCGCCTCGCGGTAGAGCTCCAGCGTGGAGCCTTCCTCGCCCTCCTGCGCCTCCACGGACAGCTCGCCGAAACCGGCGGGCTGCGGCAGCCACGGGTTCTCGCCGCCGAAGCCGAACGAGGCGCCCGTACGCGTCCACGGCAGCGGCACGCGGCAGCCGTCGCGGCCCTTGCGGGTGTGCGAACTGCGCTCCCACGTCGGGTCCTGGAGGTCCGCCTCGGTGAGGGAGGCGACCTCGGGCAGTCCCAGCTCCTCGCCCTGGTACATGTACGCGGACCCGGGCAGTGCCAGCTCCAGCATGGTGGCGGCCCTCGCCCGCCGCAGCCCGCGCTCGGCGTCGGCCTGCGGCTCGGTTCCGCCGCTGAGCAGCCATTCGTTGCTGTCGGCGCCGTCGGGGAGCGCGAAGCGCGAAGCGTGCCTGACGACGTCGTGGTTGGAGAGCACCCACGTCGCGGAAGCCCCGGCCTCCTGGGCCGTGCGCAGCGAGACGTCGATGACCTCGCGGAGCTCCCGGGCGTCCCAACCGGTCTTCAGATAGTTGAAGTTGAAGGCCTGGCCGAGGCCCTCGGGACGTGCGTAGAGCACCAGGCGGTGGTTCTTCACCCACGCCTCGGCGATGCCGACGCGGGGCGGGTCGTACTCGTTGAAGATCTCGCGCCAGTCCCGGTAGATCTCGTGGACCTCGTCGCGGTCCCAGAACGGGTGGCTGCCGTCCTCCATCTCCGCCATCTGCTCGTCGTAGGGCCGCGGGCCCAGGTCGCGCAGCGGGTCCTCGAGGTCCTTCATCAGGGCGTTGGCCACGTCGATGCGGTAGCCGTCCACGCCGCGGTCCGACCAGAACCGCAGGGTCTTGCGGAAGTCCTCGCGCACCTCCGGGTTCTCCCAGTTGAGGTCCGGCTGCTCCGGCGCGAAGAGGTGCAGGTACCACCAGCCGTCGGGCAGCCGGGTCCAGGCCGGGCCGCCGAACGCGGACTCCCAGTCGGCGGGCGGCAGTTCACCGTTCTCGCCCTTGCCCTGGCGGAAGACGTAGCGCTCCCGCTCGGGCGATCCGGGCTCGGCGCGCAGGGCCTGCTGGAACCACTCGTGGTCCTCCGAGGTGTGGTTGGGGACGATGTCGATGATCACCTTGATGCCGAAGCGGTGAGCCTCGGCGACCATCGCGTCGAAGTCCTCCAGCGTGCCCAGACGCGGGTCGACGTTGCGGTAGTCGGCGACGTCGTAGCCGCCGTCCGCCAGCGCGGACGGGTAGAAGGGGCTCAGCCAGACCGCGTCGACGCCGAGCTCGGACAGGTACGGCATCCGGGAGGTGATGCCGGGTATGTCGCCCAGGCCGTCGCCGTCGGAGTCGGCGAAGCTGCGGGGGTAGATCTGGTAGACGGCGGCCTGCCGCCACCAGTCGGGGCCGTCCTGGCGGTGCGGTGCGGCTGCGGTGCGGTCGGTCACGTCAATCCTCGCTCGTGCGGTCCTGTGCGGATCAGCGGTCTGGTGTCGATGGGGCGGGCCGGGTGGCTCAGGGGCTCGCGGAGTCGTCGAGCAGGAGCCGCCGGCGACCTGGACGGCCTCCCGCGCCCGGGGGAGCCCCGGACCCGGAAGCCGTACGGACGGCGGTGCTTACAGTGCGAGCCACACCGCGGAGTCCGGAGCCAGGCAGCCGTCCTCCAGCTCCCGGCTCGCGAGCAGCACCTTCTCGTGCTGCGGCAGCCGGTACGGCTCGGCCGAGAAGTTGACGACGCACGCGAAGTCCGGGTCACGGTCGAAGGCGAGCACTCCCTCGGGGGCGTCCCGCCAGGTCAGGCTGCCCTCACCGAGGGCAGGGTGGTCGCGGCGCAGCTGCAGGGCGCTGCGGTAAAGCTCCAGCATCGATGCGTCGTCACCGGTCTGGATCCCGACGCTGTGCTCCTTCCAGTACGCGGGCTGCGGGAGCCAGGGCTCGCCGGTGGCGTCTTCGGGGCTGAAGCCGAACGGCGCGGTCTCCCCGGACCACGGGATGGGCACGCGGCAGCCGTCACGTCCCCGGTCGGTGTGCCCGGACCGCTCCCACATCGGGTCCTGCAGGGCGTCGTCGGGCAGGTCCTCGACCTCCGGCAGGCCCAGTTCCTCACCCTGGTAGATGTAGGCGCCGCCGGGGAGGGAGAGCATCAGCAGGGCTGCCGCGCGGGCCCGCCGCGTTCCGAGTTCGAGGTCGAGGGGGCCTTCGGGCCGGAAGCGCTCGTTGGCCACCCACTTCTTCACCTGCTCGCGGCCGAAACGGCTCGGGGGGCGCGCGACGTCGTGGTTGGAGAGCACCCAGGTGGCCGGTGCGCCGACCGCGCCGAGCGTGGCGAGTGAGTCGTCGATGACCGCCCGCAGCTGCTCGGCTCCCCAACTGGCCATCAGGAAGTCGAAGTTGAACGTCGTGTGCAGACCGTCCTGCCGTACGTAGGCGGCGAGCCGCTCGGGGGTCTCCGCCCACGCTTCGGCGACGAACGACCGGTCGCCGGGGAACTCGTCGGCCACCCGACGCCACGCGCGGTAGATGTCGTGCACCTCGTCGCGGTCCCAGTGCGGGTGAGGCACCCGTTCCCGGGGCTCCGGGCCGTCCGGGTCGACGCGGGGCGGCAGATCGGGCAGCTCGGGGTGCTTGATCAGGCCGTGCGCCACATCGATGCGGAATCCGTCCACGCCGCGGCTGAACCAGAACCGCAGGATGTCCTCGAACTCCGCCCTGACCTCCGGGTGTTCCCAGTTGAGGTCCGGCTGCTCGGGGGCGAACAGATGCAGATACCACTGGCCGTCGGGCACCCGGGTCCAGGCGGGGCCGCCGAACACCGACCTCCAGTCGTTGGGCGGCTCGGCGCCTTCGGGGCCGCGGCCGGCCCGGAATATGTAGCGTTCCCGTTCGGGGCCGCCCGGCCGCCCGGACAGCGCGGCCCGGAACCACTCGTGCTGGTCGGAGGTGTGGTTCGGCACGATGTCGGGGATGACGCGGAGGCCGTACTCGTGGGCCTCCTCGATGAGTTGCTCGGCCTCGGCCACGGTGCCGAACTGCGGGTCGATCTCACGGAAGTCCGCCACGTCGTAGCCGTGGTCGGCCATCGGCGACTTGTACCACGGGTTTATCCAAATGGCGTCGACGCCGAGCGACTTGAGGTACGGCAAGCGAGAGCGAATGCCCGCGATGTCTCCGACTCCGTCGCCGTTCCCGTCGGCGAAGCTGCGGATGTACACCTGGTAGATGACGGCACTGCGCCACCAGGGTGCGGTGCTTGACATGCTGCTGCATGCTCCTTCGGGTAAGTGATTCGCGGAGAGGACCGGGCTACTTCGCGGAACCGGAGGTGAGGCCGGAAACGATGCGACGCTGGAAGACGATCACCAGGACGACGAGCGGGATGGTGACGAGAACGCCCGCCGCCATCTGGCTGCCGAACGGGACCTCGAACTCCGAGGCGCCGGTGAACTTGGAAACCGCGACAGGAGCGGTCTGCATGTCCTCCTTGTTCGTCATCGTCACGGCGATGAGGAATTCGTTCCAGGCGATGATGAAGACGATGATCGCGGTGGTGAACAGGCCCGGCGCGGCAAGCGGAATGATGATCTTGCGGAACGCCTGCCCCCGCGTGCAGCCGTCGACCATGGCCGAGTGCTCGAGTTCTTCCGGCATCTGCCGGAAGAAGGTCGTGAGGTTCCATACCGCGAGCGGCAGCGCGAAGGACAAGCTCGGCGCGATCAATGCCTGATAGGTGTTGATCCAGCCCAGGTCCGTGAACAGCTTCAGCAGCGGGACCACGATCGCCACCACGGGAAACATCGAGGTGGCGATGATCACCGTGAGCACGACGCGCTTGAAGCGGAACCGCAGACGTGCCATGGCGTAGGCGGTGAAGGTGGCCAGCACCAGAGCCAGAGCCGTGGTGACGCCGGCCACGACGATGCTGTTGAGCATCGCCCTGGTGAACGCCTGGGAGGGGTCGAAGACCGCGATGTAGTTCTCGAAGGACGGGTGGGTCGGCAGCGGCGTCTTCTCGAAGATGTCCGAGGTTCGCCGCAGGCTGGAGACCACCATCCAGTAGAACGGGGCCAGGCAGTAGGCGACCACGACGGCGACACCCGCATACGGAAGCCACCTGCGGATTTTTACCGGGATGTTCATGCCGACACCTCCGTGCGACGTCGTGTCAGCCACCGGCGGCGGCGCTTGGGGGTGGGGGTGCCGTCGTCACGGACGAGATCGGTGCCCAGCAACCGGACGAAAGCGAGCGCGATCAGGAAGACATAGATGAAGAGGACCACCGCGTACGCCGCGGCCGGTCCGAACCGCACATTCGACGCCTCGTCCTGGGCCAGCATGGACAACGTCTCCACAGATGCCTTCTTCGCGCCGATGAGGACGTAGGGAAGTTCGAACATCCGCAGCGCGTCCAGCGTCCGGAACAGCACGGCCACCAGCAGCGCGGGCTTCACCAGGGGCAGGGTGATGTTCCAGAACTGGCGCAGTGCGGTGGCCCCGTCGATCTTGGCGGCCTCGTAGACCTCTTTGGGGATCACCTGGAGGCCGGCCAGCACGAGCAGACCGATGAACGGCGCGGTCTTCCACACCTCGGCGATGATGACCGCGACCTGGGACTGGAATCCCTCCGTGGTCCACAGGACCTGTTCGCCGATGATCTTGTTGGCCACGCCGTTGCTGTTGAATATCCAGCGCCACAGGATCGCGGAGATGGCGGTGGGGATCGCCCAGGGGATCAGGATGCTGGCACGGACCAGCGCCCGGCCCTTGAAGGCCTTGTGCATGATCAGCGCCATGGCCACGCCGATCACCGTTTCCAGCGTGACCGTGGTGACCGTGAAGAACGAGGTGTTCCAGAAGGCGTTCCAGAACCGGGAGCCGGCCTCCCCGAAGATGTCGGCGTAGTTGGACAGGCCCACGAACGGTTCCGTCTTGCTGACGAACCCCGTCTTCGGGTCCAGACCCGCGGTGCCGTAGAGCGAGTCCCTCAACGCCAGGATCGTGGGGTAGAGCACGACGATCGTCAGCACCAGCAGCGTGGGGGAGACCAGCAGTGCGGCCATCCGCGCCGATCCCGACGTCGCCCCGGGCCGCCGGCGCTTGGCCGGCGCCGGCGGCCCGCTGGGCGAACTGCCGCCCGAGCGGTCGTGCGACGACCGATCCGCACTGGCTGTCGCACTGCCGCCGGGGTTATGCGTTTCCACCATGAGCCCGCTGCTCCTTACTGCTGCGCCGTGGGCTTCTGAAGGGCCTTCTGGAGGTCCTTCAGGGCCTCCGCACTGCTCTTCGTGCCCGTCATGGCGGCGTAGGCCTCCTTCTGCATCGCGCTGCTCGCGTCGCCGTAGTTGACGACGCGGGGACGCGGCTGGGCAGTCAGGATCGACTTCTTGAGCGTGGGCAGGTACGGGAACTTCTTCACCATCTCCTCGTCGGTGTAGAGGCTCTCGTAGGGCGGGGCGAGAGAGGCCTCTTCGAGGGCGAAGCGGGCCTTCTCCTCACTGGTGAAGAACTTGATGAAGTCGATCGCCGTGGCCTTGTTCTTCGCCGAGGACGACAGGGCGAGGTTGTGGCCGCCGAGGCTGGAGGTGCCGGGCCCCTTCAGGCCGGGCAGAGGGGCCACGTCGAACTTCCCCGCGACCTTGCTGGAACCGTCGTCCTTCGATGCGAGGGAGTGCACGTACGGCCAGTTCCGCATGAATATCAACTTGCCGCCCTGGAAGGCCTGTCGGCCTTCTTCCTCCTGGTAGGTGGTGGCTTCCTTGGGGATCGTCTTGTCCTTGACGGAATCGGCGAGGAAGTCCAGGCCCTTCTTCGCCTCGGGGGTGTCGAGGTTCGGCTTGCCCTTCGAGTCGAGCACGTCGCCGCCCGCGGAGTTCACGGCCTCGGAGAAGTTGACCGTCAGACCCTCGTACTTCTGGTGCTGCCCCGCGTAGCAGGACATTCCCTTCCCCTCGGGGAGCTTCTTGACCTTGTCACAGGCGTCCTTCATCTCCGCCCAGGTGGTCGGGGCCTTGTCGACGCCGGCCTTCTTCAACAGGTCGTCGCGGTAGTAGAGAAGACCGCCGTCCGAGGCGTGCGGGATCGAGTACTGCCCGCCCCGGTACTTCCCCGTCTCCACGACGGGCTTCATCATCTTGTCCAGCGGGAACTTGTCCGCGGGCAGCCGGTCGATCCACTGATGGGCTGCGAACTCCGAAGTCCACACGACGTCGAGGGACAGCACCGTGTACGCGTCGGACTTCGTCTGCGCGTTCTGGATCATCTGCTGACGCTGCGCGTCGGCGTCCGTGGGCAGCTCGACGAAGGTCACCTTCTCCTTCGGGTGCGCCTTGTTCCATTTGTCGATCACCTTCTGAACGGACCCGCCGGCGTCCTTGCCCGCCACGTACTTGATGGGGCCGCGACCCTTGAACGAGGGGTTCTTCTGAGCGGCGTCATCGCCGCCGGACGAACCGCAGGCGGTGGCCATGAGGCCGGCAAGAACGACGGCCGAGCACTGAACCGCCCTGGTAGCACTGGTCTTCACGTTGTCTCTCCTAACGGTGGAACCGAATCGGGCGGATCGTTCCGGCACGCAGCCGCCGACCCGTTTTCGGCGAACGAGGGCTAGTCCCCGTCGGGACGAAGGCGCACAGTCGTCCGCCGGTCCTCGGCGGTGCGAACTCTGCGGGTGGAAGCAGCGATGACGGCGACATCCGTCCCGTCGTCACGGTTGCCCCGGCGGGTCACGTAGGTGAAGGTCCGGGCAACGAACTCTCCATCGATAACGGCCGGATGCGGGCCATCGGCAGCGGAGCGGTCGCTCCGGGGACAGCGCCGGGTGACCTTCTCGGAACTCGCTGCAGCCATGCGAATCTCATCCCTTCACCGGCCGCACTTTCAGACGGTGTGCATGGACGCTCAAACACCCGATAGAGGCGCTGTCATAGACGGATTGAACGACCGAACTGCAGGTCAAAGCCATGAAGACGCCCGCCATGCGTGCATGGCGTTGACTACTTCAAGACAGCGCGTTCAACGTATGGATGCATATGCGGGAAGTCAATGGGTGTCACGCAGGGATCTCGCAGAACTCTGCTACGAATTGTCCGTTTTGGTGTGAGAAAAGCCAAGCATTCAAAGGTTGAACTGTCGTCAGCTTCCCGTGGCAGCGCTGTCATCAACTGCTGATGAAAGGGGCTTCCCGTGCTAGCGTCCCCGTCATGCCACCAGCACAACGGCACCCCACGATGGTTGACGTCGCCGAACGGGCCGGGGTCTCCCCTTCCACCGTCTCCCGCACGCTGCGCGGACTCTCCACCGTCTCGCCCGAAGTCCGCGTCCGGGTCGAACAGGCGGCCCGCGAACTGAACTTCGCGGTCTCGCGCCAGGCCGCCAGCCTGGCCACCGGCAAGACGGGGGTGGTGGCCGTGCTCACGCCCGTTCTCAATTCGTGGTTCATGGGCTCGGCGCTGGACAGCCTGGCGCCGATACTGCGCGCGGCGGGCATGGATCTGCTCATCTACGTCACACCGGACATGGCCGAACGCGCCGACTTCTTCGAACGCCTCCCGGCCCGGCGGAACGCCGACGCCCTGCTGGTGTTCTCCTTCGACCTCACCGAGGAGGAGGCTGCGCGTCTGGACGACCTGGAGATTCCGGTCATCTATGTGAGCCAGCACGCCGAGGGACGAGCGAGCGTGTACATCGACGATGTGGCCGGGGGACGCCGCGGTACCCAGTATCTGCTCAACCTCGGGCACCGCCGTATCGCCTTCGTGAAAACGGTCGGTCCGAGCGGGTTCAGCTTCAGCTCGAACGAACGGCTGACCGGTTACCGTCAGGCGCTCACCGAAGCGGGAATCCCCCCGGACGACGATCTCGTGGTCACCGCCTCCAGCTTCGGCGACAAGCGAAGAGTCGTGGAGGCGGTCGGGCAGCTGCTCAGCCTGCGGCAGCCCCCCACCGCGATCTTCGCCGAACAGGACCAGGCTGCCGTCTCGGTCCTCTGGACCCTGCGCAAGAGCGGCATCGACGTCCCCGAGCGGATGTCCGTACTCGGCTTCGACGACCACGAAGTCGCCCGTTGGTCGGACCTGTCCACGATCGCCCAGTCGCCCTCCGACATCGGACGTGTCGCCGGCGAACTGGCTCGTTCACTCGTCAACGACCCCGATGCCGACCGGGGCCAGCACATCGTCCTGCCCACACGCCTGATCCTGCGGGCCAGTACGGCGCCGTTGGCGCACGAGGAGACGCCGTCGCCCCAGTGCGGCGCGGACTCGCCCGACGCGGACTCGCCCCACGCGGAGTCCCCCCGTCGCTCCGGCGACGGCCCCTGACGGTTCGTCGGCGAACGGCGCGACCGACCGCCGGAGGCCGCCCACGGTTCGTGCGGCGAACCGCCGTCGCCATCACCGCAGTTGCAGTAGCGGTACGCGCGGCCGCGGGGCGCACCCGCAGGACCGGACGGCGGCAACGGGCCCGGCGGCCCGGCCCGTTCGGGCACCCGGCCCGCACCGCGGCGGCCACGGGGCGGCCCAGTCGGGCGAAACCGCCCGGGATGCGGCGAGCCTGAGCGGTGCCGCCGGCGAAAGCCCGTTCACTCGGCCCATGTGGCATAAAAATCACATCATTCGCAGAGCTGCCGTCTCTTTCGCCTCGATCACCGTGCTCACCGGTCTCGCCGGTGCCGACCAGCCCGCCGCGCACGCCGCGAGCGCCGGGAGCGGACAGTCGCCCGCCCCGGCCTCGATCCCGGCCTCCATTCCGGCCTCGATCCCGGCCTCGATCCCCGTGCCGGCTTCGACTTCGACCTCGGTCCCGTCCTCCACCGCGCCCCGCGCCTTCACCCCGACGGCCACCGCGACCGCCGCTCCGAGGGGCCGAACCGGCTCGGGCTCGAACGGGCGTCTCAGGCGCGACCCCCGCCTGCCAGGTGCCGAGATCTTCCAGGGCGAGGCCTTCGACACCTGCCACACCCCTTCGTCCTCCCTCATGCGCGCATGGCACGGCACATCGCCGTTCGGCGCCGTCGGCGTCTACATCGGGGGCCATGGCCGCGCATGCCCGGACCAGCCGAACCTCACCGACTCCTGGGTGCGGTCCGTGGACCGCATGGGCTGGAAGGTGCTGCCCATCTACGTCGGTTCGCAGTCGCCCTGCGTCGAGGCCGAACGCAAGCGCCGGTACGCGATGAGCCACAAGGCGCCCGGACGGCGCGGCGAGCGCGAGGGACGCGACGCGGTGGCCGCCGCCGAGAAGCTGGGCATGGCCGAGCACAGCGCCATCTACCTCGACATGGAGGCCTACGACAACTCCTCGACCCGGTGCGCGGCCACGACGCTCCGCTTCGTCCAGGGATGGAACCGTGCGGTGCGGAAGGCGGGCTACCACCCGGGCTTCTACAGCAGCGCGAACTCCGGCATCGCGCACATGAACGGAGCGCGCAAAGCCGGCAGCAAGGACCTTCCGGCTGCAGTGTGGTTCGCGGACTGGAAGGCACCGGCGTCCCTGAACCACAAGTACCTCGACGCCGGAGCCTGGCACCCGCACCGCCGCATCCACCAGCACGACGGCAACGTGACCCGCACCTACGGCGGCCGACGCCTCAACATCGACCGCAATCTCGTGGACGCCCCCGTCGCCGTCGTCCCCTGAGCCCCGTCAGAACACCGTCCTGCACCGCTGTCCCCGATCCGCACCACGGCGGGGCGCCCGCAACCCGGAGCCGCGCCCCTGACGCACCCCGAACCCGGCGTACGACCGAGTCCACCCTGCGGAGGTGACTCCGGCACCGCCTCTCCCCCCAGAGGGGGAGGCGGCTTCGGGACCTCGGGGCGATCCGCCGCGGTCCGCCCGCTCCTAGCGTTGGACCATGACCACGCCTGGTACAGCCGGGAAGGCCGGCAGCGACTCTCCGTCCATGACGCCGCTGACGTTCACTTCGTACGTGCGGGCCCGCGGGCCGGTGCTGCTGCGCACGGCGCGCTCGCTCACGGCCAACCCCTGCGATGCCGAGGACCTGCTTCAGACGGCGCTCACCAAGACGTACCTGGCCTGGGAGCGGATCGAGGACCACCGGGCCCTCGACGGCTATGTGCGCAGGGCCCTGTTGAACACGCGCACCTCGCAGTGGCGTAAGCGCCGCGTCGACGAGTTCGTCTGCGACGAACTGCCCGAGCCCGAGCCGCAGCAGGGACCCGACCCCGCCGAGGCGCAGGCCGTGCGCGACGCGCTGTGGCACGCCGTTCTCGGGCTGCCCGCCCGGCAGCGGGCGATGGTCGTGCTCCGCTTCTACGAGGATCTGAGCGAGGTGCAGACGGCCGCCGTGCTCGGAGTCTCCGTGGGGACGGTCAAGAGCGCCGTCTCCCGTGCCCTCGCGAAACTCCGGGAGGACCCGCAGCTCGCGGCGGACGTCCTGGGCGGTGACCTCCCGGAGCCGGCGGAGCCCGCGGGGGCGACTGCGGCCATGGAGCCGGAGGCTGCCGCCGCCTGAGCGGCATCGGGCCCGGCACCGGACGGCGAGGCCGTCCGGTGCCGGGCGCTGCTGCATGTGCATCGCTCTTCCGGGGCGTACGGCCGGAATTCTGTTCTCCGGTGAAATGGCTGACATGCACATTTCTTGTCCCGTCGAATGGGGAATTCCGCATTTTCTGCGTGGCGGATGTGGCGGATGTCGGGCACTGTTGCGGAATTTGAAATTCCCATGCCGAGGTTGCAGTCGTGTGAAATAAACGGCCTTGACTTCCGCGTGCCGATGCCCTTGAGTTGTTCTCGGCCGCAGAAGAAATCGGGGGAGATTCCGAAAATCGGATTTATTGTCTCCGTGCGGCCGGAGTGACGCAATCACATTCGAACAGAGGGGGATGTATGAAGCGCGCAATCGCAACGGCAGTGGGGATCGCCGCGCTCTGTGCAGGGGGAGTGCTCGCGGCGCCGACCGCCGTCGCCGCCCCGGGTGACAGTGCCGTCGCCTCCGAGGCGTCGGTGAATGCCGCGAAGCTGCACATCTACCGTCACGACGACTACAAGGGCGGGTACCACGGCTTCGCCAAGAGCGACAGGGACTTCACCAACAACCTGTGGACCGGCGCTGCGAACAGCGTCAACAACGGCGCCAGTTCCATGAGGAACAAGACCTCGCGCGCCGCCGTCCTGTACGACGGCCGGGGCTTCACCGGCCGCACGTACTACGCGAAGAAGCACTCCAGCGACTCGGACCTCTCCAACAACGGGTTCGACAACCGCGCCAGTTCACTCAGGTTCCTTTGACCGACCGGCGCTGGTGGCCGCTGTGCACAGCGGCCACCAGCGCCTCACGGGAAGGGGGGCCCGTGTCGCGCCGTACGATCGCGGTCGTTTCGCTGCTGTTTCTCACCGTTTCCTGCGGCGGTGTGGAAGAGGGCGGCAAGGCGGCCGAGCGGAAGGAGCCGGCCTCGGCCGGCGGCATGCCCAAGGCGTCCGCCGAAACCCGGCTGCTCGTTCTGCCATTCGACAGATATGTGCTGTCCTTGAAGGAGCATTACACCGTCTCGGATGCTTCCGATCTGCTCATCGAGAAATGCATGCGGAAAAAGGGTTACGAGTGGAAGAGCGTCGAGCGTCCGCCTGATGCGGTCGACGTGAAGAACCGCCGCCGGTACGGGGTCGTGGAATCAGCCGTTGCGGAGAAGTTCGGCTATCACGCACCGGAAGAATTGATGAACCCGTACGAAGTGAAGGAGCGGGAGGCTTCGCGCGAGAAAGAACTCTCACCCGGTGCGAAGACGGCGGCACTCTCGGGCGACGGCTGTGCTGTGAAGGCCGATGAACGGCTCTCGGGCGGCCGCGAGCCGGACTACGACAAGCTGAGCGAAATCGATGCGCGCATATTCGAGAAGTCCCAGAAGGTGCCCGAGGTCGAGCGGGCCATGGAGGCGTGGAGCGCTTGCATGCGCGAGAAGGGCTTCGACTACGACAAGCCGGCCGAGGCGGTGAACGACGCCCGCTGGTGGTCGAAGGGCTCGTCGGACGAGTCCGCCGCTGCCTCCCGGCGGGAGAGGGCCACGGCGTCGGCCGACGTCCGCTGCAAGGACCGGACGGGCCTCGTAGGTCTCTGGTTCTCCGCCGAGAAGAGGCTCGAACGAGAGCAGGTCGAGAAGACCCCCGAGTTCTTCCGTGAACTCGCCTCAGTGAAGAAGGAGAACCTGCGGAACGCGCGTGCGGTCATCGGCCGAGGATGACGGCTGCTGTCGTACCGTCCGCCTGCCCGGGGCCCGGGCCCGCCGGGGGGCGGGGGCTGCGGGTTCGGGTTCCGCCCCGAAGAACTGGCCTCGCAGTAGTGACGTACCGCGCGGTATGCGTCCAGAATCGCAGCACAGTACCCGTCCGTAACTCGGGGAGGCCCCAGGTGCTCAGCACAATGCAGGACGTACCCCTGCTCGTTTCACGCATCCTCCGTCATGGATCGACCGTTCACGCCGAATCACGGATCACGACCTGGACGGGGGAGGGAGAGCCGCGCAGGCAGAGCTTCGGGGAGACGGGTGAGCGCGCCGCCCGGCTCGCCCACGCGCTCCGCGACGAGCTGGGCGTCGTGCGCGAGGACCGAATAGGCACCCTCATGTGGAACAACGCCGAGCACGTGGAGGCGTACTTCGCCGTCCCCTCGATGGGGGCGGTGCTGCACACGCTGAACCTCCGCCTCCCCACGGACCAGTTGGTGTGGATCATCAACCACGCCGCCGACCGCGTCATCGTGGTCAACGGCTCCCTGCTGCCGCTGCTCGCGCCGCTGCTGCCCTCCCTGGAGACGGTCGAGCACATCGTCGTCGTGGGGCCCGGCGACATCTCCGTGCTCGAGGGCTGCCGCCAGCCCGTGCACGACTACGAGCAGCTCCTCGAGGGCCGCCCCACCACGTACGACTGGCCCGAGCTGGACGAGCGCGAGGCCGCCGCCATGTGCTACACCTCCGGCACCACCGGAGACCCGAAGGGCGTCCTCTTCTCCCACCGCTCCATGTACCTGCACAGCATGCAGGTCAACATGACGCAGTCCATGGGCCTCACGGACGCGGACACCGCGTTGCCGGTCGTGCCGATGTTCCACGTCAACGCCTGGGGACTTCCCCACGCGACCTTCATGACCGGCGTGAACATGCTGATGCCGGACCGCTTTCTCCAGCCCGGCCCGATCGCCGAGATGATCGAGGCCGAACGTCCCACGTACGCCGCCGCCGTCCCGACCATCTGGCAGGGACTGCTGAGCGAACTCACCGAGAAACCACGTGACATCTCGTGCCTGCGCATGGTCACCATCGGCGGCTCGGCCTGCCCGCCCGCGATGATGCGGGCCTTCGAGGAGGAGCACGGCGTGCGCGTCTGCCACGCCTGGGGCATGACGGAGACCTCGCCCCTGGGCAGCTTCGGCCACCCGCCGGCGGGGCTCAGCCCGGAGGAGGAGTGGCCCTACCGCATCAGCCAGGGGCGCTTCCCCGCCTCCGTCGAGCCGCGGCTCGCCGCGCCGGACGGCACCTTCGCCCCCTGGGACGGCCGGTCGCCGGGCGAACTGGAGGTGCGCGGCCCGTGGATCACCGGCGCCTACTACGGCGGCGCCGACGGCGAACCCCTGCGCCCCGAGGACAAGTTCAGCCCCGACGGCTGGCTGCGCACCGGCGACGTCGGCGTGATCACCCCGAACGGCTATCTGACGCTCACCGACCGCGCCAAGGACGTCATCAAGTCCGGCGGCGAGTGGATCTCCTCCGTCGAGCTGGAGAACGCGCTCATGGCGCACGAGGCCGTCGCGGAGGCGGCGGTCGTGGCGGTGCCGGACGAGAAATGGGGGGAGCGGCCCCTGGCGACCGTCGTCCTCAAGGAGGGCGTGGAAGGCGTCGGTTACGAGGATCTGCGCGACTTCCTCGCCGAGCGCATCGCGCGATGGCAGCTGCCGGAGCGGTGGGCGGTCATCCCGGCGGTGCCGAAGACGAGCGTCGGCAAGTTCGACAAGAAGGTGCTGCGGCGGCAGTACGCGGCGGGAGAGCTTGACGTCACCCGGATGTGAGGAGGGGACGGGACGGGGCCGGCCCGGCAAGCCGGCCCCGTCCCGCCACGTCCGGCGCCGGGCGGGCACCTCGGCGAACCGGCCGCGCCCGCCGGGGTCGACGCGCGGAGATCATGTTCCGGGCGGGACGCTCACTGAGCGCCGATCTTCCTCAGCATGTCCACGATGCGCTGCTGGACCGCGTCGCTCGTGGACCGCTCAGCGAGGAAGAGGACCGTCTCGCCCGTGGCCAGCCGCGGCAGGTCCGCCGGATTCATGTCGGCCGACGTGTAGATGACGAACGGCGTGCGGCTCAGCAGCCCGTTCACGCGAAGCCAGTCGATGATCCCGGGCCGCCGCGTGCTCACCTGCATCGCGTCCATCACCACGAGGTTCGGCCGCATCTGCGCCGCCACGTTCACCGCGAGTTCGTCCGTCTGCGCGTGCGCGACCTGGATTCCGCGCCTCTCCAGGGAAGCCGCCAACGCGCCCGCGATCGGCGGCCGTTCCTCGACGAGCAGCACACGCGGAGGGTGCTGCTCGCTGTCGCGCGGGGCGAGGGCCTTCAGCAGCACCGCGGGGTCGGCGCCGTACGCGGCTTCCCGGGTCGCCTGCCCGAGGCCCGAGGTGACCATGACGGGCACCTGGGCCGCGACCGCCGCCGTACGCAGCGACTGCAGCGCGGTACGGGTGATCGGGCCGGTGAGCGGGTCCACGAACAGCGCGGCAGGGCGGGCCGCGATCTGCGCCGCGACCTCGTCGCGAGAATGCACGACGACGGGACGGTAGCCGTGCGCGGCGAGAGCGTGCTGCGTCGCGGCGTCCGGCTCGGGCCACACCAGCAGCCGCCGCGGATTGTCCAGCGGCTCAGGCGGCAGCTCGTCGTCCACTCCCTGGGCTGGAACAGGAACACCACGCCCGTCGCTCATCTCGACGGGACTGTTCGGCCCGTCCAGCGGCTCCGGGCCCTCGGCCGAGCCCGCCGCCGGGGCGCCGATGGTGAACTCGCGCGCCGGTGGCTGGTTTCCGCGGCCCGGCGCCGGCCCACGGCGGGCCTGCCCCGGACGCCCGGCGGGCTGCTGCCCGCCCTCCCGCGCGGGCTCCGCCAGCTTGCGGCGCCTGCCGGAACCGGGCGGCGTCGACGGGGTGGACGGTATGGCCGTCCCCGGCGCCGGCGTGTGCCCCTGGTGCGGCGAGGGCACCGCGCGGGGCACGGAATGCCCGTAGGACTGCGGCCCGCCGGGCCTCTCCGCCGTTCCCGGTGCGACGGGCACCCCCTGGCCGAGCGTCTGCACACGGTGGTGCCCGGTCTCGTAGGACGCCTGCTCCTCGGCGCTCGGGGCGCCGGGCATCGGCAGCCCCCGTGGCTGCTGCGGAATGTTCTGCGGCAGCGGGCCGCCGCCGAGGATGGGGCTGGCGGCGACCACCGAGTGCTCCACCGGCTGCTGTTCGGGCTGCTCGGGCTCCTGCTCCGGCGGCGGGGCGCTCTGCTGGGCTGGCACCTGCTGGGCTGGCACCTGCTGGGCGGGTACCTGTTGCGCGGGCACCTGCTGGGCGGGCACCTGCTGGGCGGGCACCTGCTGCGGCACGGCACCGTTCTGCTGCCCGGCCGGCACCGCCTCCCCGGCAACGGCACCTGCACCGTTGCTCCCGGGCTGCGGCTGACCGGGCGGGGCCGCGTACTGGGCGCCCTGCGGGACCGCTTCGCCCTCGGTCTGCGCCCGCGCCAGCCTGCGCGCCCTGCGGCCCCCGGACTGCGCGGCGCCTTCGTCGCCCTGACCGGACTGTCCCTGCTGCGGCTGTACGGGCTGCGCCTCCGGCGGCGCCGCCTGGCCCGGCTGCTCCTGTACGGGCCGGCGTCCCCTCCGTCCCGTGCCCGGCTGAGCCTGCTGCTGCGCGGGCAACCGCTGAACGCCCGCGGCGTCTTCGCCGTCCGCGGCGTGAGCCTGCACGCCGGCGCCGTCCGTACCGGGTGGCGGCGGCGAGAGCGTCCGCCGCGCCCGCCTGCCCGCACCCGCCTGCTGCGGCACTGCCGCACCGGCATGCTCCGCACCTTCGGCGGAGTCACCGGCGGCGGCAGGAAGCTGAGGAACGGCCCCGCCCTGTGCGGCGGCGGCCTGCTGCTGGTGCTGGTGCTGCTCCTCGGCCGCGCTGGGGCGGCCACGGCGACGGCCGGTCGGCGCCCCTCCGTCCGAGGCCTGCTGCTGATCCTGCGCGTTCCGTGCCTGGAACTGGTCGGGAATGCCCGCGGCCGGCGGCACGTCCGAGACGTCGCCCGTACCGGTCCACGCCCCCGCGGCCTGCTCCGCCGCCGGCGCCTCCGTGCCGCGCACGGGCTGCGCGGGCACCGGCATCACCGTCGTCTCGTGCCCGTCGCGGCCTCGCCGGTCGGACCCGCCGCCCGTGGCACCGGCCCGGTCACCACCGGCGGACGTCTCGGCAGCGCCGCCCCCGGCGTCCGCCTTGAGAGGCACTTCCAGCACATACGCGCTGCCGCCCGCGCCGGGCACCTCGTGCGTCTGCAGCACACCGCCGTGCCGCTCCACGGTGCCGCGGACGATGGGCAGATGGACGGGGTTGCCCCCGCTGTAGGGCCCGCGCACCTCGATCCGTACGACGTCCCCGCGCTGCGCCGCGGCGACCACGATCGTCGTGTCGGCCCCGGGCGTCACCACCGTGGTGTTGCCCGTCGCGTCCACACCGGCCACGTCCGCGATCAGATGCGCCAGCGCCGTCGTCAGCCGCTCCCCGTCCACTTCGGCCTCGATCGGCGGCGCGTGCACCGCGAACTGTGCGCGGCCCGGCCCGATCAGCTCGACGGCGCCCTCGACACCGTTGGCCACGACCGAGTCCAGAGACGTCATCTCCCGCCGCAGCTTCTCCCGGCCCGCGTCGAGGCGCTGGTAGCCGAGCACGTTGTCCACGAGCGTCGTCATGCGCGCGTAGCCGGCCGCGAGGTGGTGGAGGATCTGGTTGGCCTCGGGCCAGAGCTGCCCGGCCGGGTCGGCTGCCAGCCCGGACAGCTCGTCCCGCAGCCGGTCCAGCGGCCCGCGCAGCGAGTCCTGCAGCACGGCCAGCAACTGCTCGTGCCGCGAGGCCAGCGCCTCCTGGGCGCGGCGGTCGCTGAAGGTGACCACGGCCCCGACGAGCTGGTCCCCGTCGCGCACCGGAGCCGTCGTGATGTCGACGGGCACCGCCTGCCCGTCCTTCGCCCACAGGACCGTGCCGGCGCGCACGCGGTGCTTGCGGCCCGATTTGAGGGTGTCGCTGAGAGTGGTCTCCTCGTACGGCAGCGGACTGCCGTCGGGGCGGGAGTGCAGCAGCAGCGAGTGCAGCTCCTGACCGCCGAGGTCCCCGGCGCGGTAGCCGAGGATCTGCGCCGCCGCCGGATTGACGAGGACGATCAGCCCTTCGGTGTCCACGCCGAGGACGCCCTCCGACGCGGCTCGCAGGATCATCTCCGTCTGCCGCTGCTGGCGGGCGAGTTCGGCC
Organism: Streptomyces sp. WMMB 322; assembly: GCF_900090145.1. Classification (GTDB taxonomy): domain Bacteria; phylum Actinomycetota; class Actinomycetes; order Streptomycetales; family Streptomycetaceae; genus Streptomyces. The sequence goes on along the minus strand of NZ_FMHI01000002.1, from coordinate 108,888 downwards.
TCCGTGTCGAGGGTGCCGGTGAGGTCGCGCACGACGAGCATCAGCAGCTCGTCGCCCGTGTAGGAGTGGCCGGGGCCGTGGTCGGCGAAGGCAGCCTCGAAGGCGGAGGCGTACGGCGTGCGCCCGTCCTCCAGGTTGGCGCTCGTGACCTCGACGTAGAACTCGCTGCCGTCGGTGCGCCTGGCGACCATGCGGGTCGGCCGCTGGCGCTGCTCGAGTTCGGCGGCGGCCTCGTCCGGCCTGCGCATCGAACCCGGAATCCGTTTCGAGTCGAATTCGGGCAGCAGGTCGAGCAGCCCTCGCCCCACCAGCGCGGTGCCGGGGGCCTCGAACGCTTCGAGCGCGATGGTGTTGGCGTTCACCACCGTGCCGTTGCAGTTGACCAGCAGCAGCGCGTCAGGCAGTGCGTCGAGTATGGCGGCGAGACGAGCAGCGCCTCGGGATGGCCGGCTGCTCACGACGGAATTTCCTCCCTGCTAACACGGTGCCGGTGACCGGTCGCCCGGTCCTGTCCGTCCGGTCACGGCTGCCAGTGTGCCGCTGACCCCGGGCATGCCACCAGAGGGAAGTCTACGGGCAGAGGCCGTTCCGGCGGCCAGTGCTGTGCGGAGTGCACAAGACGGCGGCGAGGCCCGCCGCCCGCACTCCGCCGGGCCGCGACCGCCGCCCGGGGCCCGCCCGCGGGGCCCCGGGCGGCGAATCCGGTGACGAGAGCCGGGGAGCGGTCGACGGCGTCGAGTGGAGGCGTCGCGCGGATGGTTGTGCCACTGCTCCAACGCACCGCGCGGGCCGCGGCCGCCGGCGTCCCGCGTCAACCTGCGGAACGTTCCCGGTCATCGGCGGTCGGTGCCGCGAATCGCTTTGCCGGGCGGCATCGGAACCGAGTACGGTAGGGCCGATTGGAGACAGCCGGTGAGGCTGTGCCATCATCAGCACGCACCGATCCGTCAGCGACGGCGGATGTGCCTGGAGGCTTCGCCTAGTCTGGTCTATGGCGCCGCACTGCTAATGCGGTTTCGGGGTAACCCCCTGATCGAGGGTTCAAATCCCTCAGCCTCCGCTTCCGGTCCCCAGGGGCCGCAGCCGATCTCCGAGATCACCGAACCCCGGCTTCCGAAGCCGGGGTTTCGTGTGTCCGGCACCGGGTCTGCGCACGTCGCCCGAGACGCGTCGCCGGGAGGGCGCCGAAGCGCGTGACGGAGGGGGTTCGCGAGAGGGTTTCCGCAGCTCAGAAGGGGTATGGCTTACCGATTTCGCCTCTGGGTGCCGTTCATGTAATGTTGTTCCCGCAACATCGCAGGGTTGATCAACAGCCCACGCGGCAAGCGCTCGTAGCTTAACGGATAGAGCATCTGACTACGGATCAGAAGGTTGCAGGTTCGAATCCTGCCGAGCGCGCAGCAGGTCAGAAGCCCCTCGGGAGATCCCGAGGGGCTTCTTTGATCTTGCTTGCTAATCGTGGTGCTGATTCGAGGTGTCGTCGTCCTCGTCCTCGTCCAGCGCGCTCTCGAAGACCTCGGCGGCGTCGAGGGCGCAGTTGTCGATCTCGTGTGTGTACACACGCAGCGTGACGAACTGATGTTCGTGGCCGTCCGGGTGCCGCTCCGCTCTGCGCCCGTTCTGGATCTCTGCGCTGTTCACTGTCGTTCGGCGTCGTCATCTGCGGAGGCGTCGATAGATGGCTCCGCGGCTCACGCCCGAACGCTTCGGTGATCTTCCTGGTCGATGTGGCGCCCCCTGCCGGGGGCCACATCGGCAATGGAGTTGGATCAGCAGGTGACGGCCTGTGCGCACTCCTCCAGCGCGTCCTTGACCTCCATCCCCCAGTGCGCGTCGCCACGGTCCGCTGACTTTCGGGCGATCGAGTACTTTCCGCGGCGTTCGGGCAGTTTCCCGCGCGGCGTCGGTGGTGCCGGTGATGGCGCGTCCTCGTTGATGTCCTCCACCAAGCTGGCCAAGTCACCGTCGATCAGGGGGAGATCGAGATCGTCATCGACGAAGCCGACCACCGCGGGCACGAAGTCGATGAGCACTCGTACGTGCTTGGGCAGGCTGCGGGTGCCCCGCAGGGCGCACAGGATGTGCAGGGCGGTGGCGATCTCCAGCCGGGTTGCTTCCTTGTCGAGGGTGGCGGGACTGATGGCCGTGTGGTCATACCACCACTCGGCTTCTTGTTCTTCGCCGACGGACCGGTGGTAGAGGTACAGGCTGTAGGAGGAGAGGTGATCGGAGGCGCCGGCCGCGTACTGCCACCAGAAGCGGGCGCTGTCTTCGCAGTCGGCCAGGTAGAGGATGCAGCCCAACACCCGGGCGCCTTGAGGCTCCGGCAGGGAGCTGTCGTGGAAGGAGCCGAGGTGGTGGAACGCACCGGGCCGGGTGAGGACGGCTTCGCATAGCACTCGCAGATTGCGGGCGACCGGGTCCACCAGGTGCTGGCAGCCGGGCGGAATCGTCGGCGTCCGGGGGGACGCGGGCGGCGGAGCGACGCCCGCCCGGCGTGCTGCAACGCGCGCGGCAACGCGGCGTTCGGCGGCTTCGATGTCGGCTTGGGTGTAGGGATCGGTTGGCACGAGACGTGCCTTGGCCAGCAGTCGGTCGATGTAGTCGCTCATCAGCACTCCCCTTCTTCATTGGCTTCCGGGTCCAGCAGCTCGCGCAGTTGCCGTTTGCCGGCGCGGTTGGTGGAACGGACCCCTGCTTCGGTGATTCCGAGACGGGCGGCGGTCTCGGCGATGCTGTAGCCCTCAAGGTGCAGCATCACGATTACGTCCTGCCGGCGGGGCGGCAGGCTCGCCATGGCACGGAAGAGACGCCAGTTGTCCTCGAACTCGCCGATCGGGTCGTGCGCTTCTTTCATGGCGGCGGTCTCGAACGCTGCGGACTCAAGCAGGGAGGGGCGACGGCCGCGGGCACGCGCGTGGTCGATGACTCTGTTCCGCAGTACCCGCCAGGCGTAGGCGGCCGGATTACGCATGCTCAGCACGTCGGTCCAGCCCAGCAGGAGCTGCTCGAAGGTCTCGTCGACCGCTTCCTCGGCATCGGCGCGGCAGCGCAGCTCCCGCAGCGCGAAACGTACGTACGCCGGGCGGGACATGCTGTGGAACGCACTGAAGTCCAAGGGAACTTGGTCGGTCATCCTGCTGCCGGTCTGGCCGGACACCTCGGGCCCTTCCCGCGTCACCGCTCATTCTCCTGACAGTGCCGCCGGCGCTGCAGCTCGCTCACACCGGTCCTGACGCCGACGGCTGCGACGCGACGCAGGGCTGCGAGGGCTGTGGGCCCGAACACGCGCAGGCAGAGTGCAGTTATCGCCAAGTCCCTGGCGTGTTGGTCGAGTTGGTAGTTCACGGACCTTTGGGTCCTCTCGTGTGTGGATGGGAGCCTGCCCCCGCGACCGGCCCAGAAGGTGCGATTGCCCTTCTGGTCCAACGGCGTCCGCCGATGCCGATTCGTGCACTCGAAGAGTCATAAAATCTTACGGACCGTTGCTCTCCGACTACTTGCTGAGTGAACCGTCGCTGCAGCCGTCCCCTCCCCGCCGGGCAGGACCGCGCTCACCGCATATGACAGATACTCATCTCAGTTGCTGCCGTGGCTGCACGAAGTCACGTACAACTGGTCCTCGCTGTACGGGTCGCGTTCATGAGCGAAACCGCGACAGCCAGCCGCCCCGCCCTTCCTGGTGCTCCTGACGCTCCTGCTCGGCTTCTTCGGCCTCCGCGGCCTGGATGGCCAGCGCTTGGCACTTCTGGCACAGCGTGGGAAACCAGCGGGGTCCGGGCGGATACTCTGCGGCCCCCTTCCACCGCGCATCAGTGAACTTCTCCCCGCAGCGGGCGCAGACCGGCCGGCGGGCCTCCCGCTCGGCGGCCAACTGTTCCTCCCGCCGCTGCTGTTCTGCTCGGTACGCCTTCGCGCGGGCCTCATCCTCTGCGTACGCACGTTCCTCGGCCGCTTCCCTGCGGGGGTTGCCGACGGCGTCCAGCAAGCTCTGGTGGCGTTTCCGGCCGAAGCGCCAGAACGCCGACCCAGCGGATCCGTGCTTCTGGAGCTGCTGAAGCGTGGTCGCCACCATCGGGATCTGCTCGTCGTAGATGTGGTGATTCCCCCCGCGGGTTCTCGCCTCGCCCTGCCACAAGTGGCGGGTCAGAGCGGCGACTCGTTCCATGGTGGCGTCTGCCGGGCGCGGGCCGAGCTGATTGGAGACGAGTAGCACGGGCGGGTGCGGCCGATCGCTGAGATGACCGGGTGGCGCAGTCCAGCGTTGCCTCCACATCGCCGCAGGGATACCGACTCCCGTCTTCGTGAGGACGGCGAGTCCCCCGGGAGGCGTGCATCCGCGAGGTCCGCGAGGAACTGGGCATCACACCGCCGATCGGCCGGCTACTGGTGGTCGACTGGGCACCGAACCCGGGGAGGGAGACAAAGTGCTGTACCTCTTCGACGGCGGGCACCTGACCGAAAGCGAGTTCGAACGCGTGGCCTTGCAGCCGGACGAACTGGCCGGCTTCGACTTCTGCGAAGTCCGCACGTGGTCCGACCGCACGATTCCACGCCTTGCTCGCCGCATCGCGGCTGCGGCAGCCGCTCGGCGCAGTCGAAGCGTCGCTTACCTGGAGCATGGCGAGTCGGTACAGCCGCTCAACTGACGGATTCACGAATCGCTGGGGCCGAAGTGGTCACTCACTCCTCGGCTATGGGCTGTTGCAGTACTCCGTGGGCGCGCTGGCTCGCTTTGTGTGGTTTGGGGCAGGGGGAACGGCGTAGCTCCAGGTGACTGGGTTGGATCGGAACGTGGTCGAAGCGGCTGGAAAGTGCCGAGTCGTCCCAACTCCTTTTGGGGAGAAATAGGCCCGTTGATCGGTTAACGGCAAGGGGGCTCAGTGGCACGAAGGCGCGACACCGAAAAGATCGTCAACGACCTGAGCGAGATACGGCGGAAGCTTGACGAACCCGTCAGCGGTCTTCCCGCCCTCCAGAAGCACCAGGAGGAACTTCGTCGCAAGGTGCTGGAAACCGTGTCTGCCGGCACCACTGGGCTGCGGGAAGAGAACCGGGAGCTCCGGCGGCGGCAAGAGCGGATGATCAACGATCTGGCAGATACCCGCACTGCCATGGAGGCATTGCGGCGCGAGGTCGCACAAGCCGAGTCGCACACGCCCATGACATCCACCCTCGACACAGCAGCGGCCGTTGAAGTGCAGCCCCAGGAACCGGAGCTCATGGAACTCCGCGCCGACGCCAGCATCTACGAGCCGAAGGAAAAGAAGGTGGACAACGACGAGGGCTCAGTTGGCCACAGTGACCGCGAGATCGAGGATCGACAGCAACCCAACGGCGATCCTCCTGCCGAGCCTCGGGAGGACGCTGCAAAGCCTGACACAGAAGCGTCTTCGAGTGCCGTGTCGCCACCGATTCAGGCAGCCGCCTCGCATGCTGACGATGAGGAAGAGCTGAAGCGAAAGCACTATCAAAGCTTGCTCTCAGCGGCTGCCATCGCGTCGGCTCGTTTCATCTGTCATCGGGAGACCTGGGGCTTTCTCATTGAGCAGACGGCTCCGCATCGACACTTTCGCCTCCCGGATCGGGTAACCGACGCAGAAGACGGACGGATCGAGACGTACTTGTCCGGCAGATCCCTGCTCGCGGTACTGGTCACCATGCGAAGGCTCCTCGACGCCAATCACAGGGGCGAGGACGATGACACCGCCGATTGGGCGCTGGCGTTCGCTGTCTATCAGCGGACGTCACTTGCCGTGACTGACTGCCGGATAACCCCCGACGGCGACCAGGTCACGACGATCGTCCTGGACGATCGCTGCGCGTCAGTCGACGCTGCCTGACACCACACGCGCTGCTGAAATTCTCAGCTTCAAATCAGCAGGACGGCCCGCGTGATTCCACGCGTCCCGCGGGTCGTCCCGTTCGCGATGCCGCTTGTGTCACGTGGTGAGGCCGAGGACGGCGAGGGAGATCCACAGCGTGCGCATTCCCTCCCGGGAGGTCTCCATCGCCGCGTCCACCTTGTCGCTCGCCTCGTGGCTGTGCGGTGTGGCGAGGTGCGCGAGCCGATGCCGAAGTCCCGCTGTTCGGGACCTGTGACTGTGTCTGTGCCCGTTGTCGTGGTCGGTGGTGTGGTCGTGCTGCTTCCCCTCCATGACAGACCACCGTGGCACGGGGATTCCATTGCAGCTTCAGCTGTCATGCCCATCCTGACCAGCTGCGATACAGTCGCAATTACCCTTGGGGGGTATCAGCGCGCCCTGCTCGCCGACCGAGCGTGCCCCAGATCTGAACCGCTTTGCTGATCTTGCGGCTGGCGGCGGTCCGATGCGGGCCCGGACCGCCACGCCGGCTCGTCGGCTGCTGCGCCGCTCACCCCAGAAAGTCGCGAGGAAGCCTGACGGCATTGCGTGCTTCGCGCACGGATTCACTGGCACTGGTGATCCGCAGATACCCGCCGGCGGCGCTCAGACCCTCTTGCAGGCCGGCCACGCCATGCAGCGCGCCGCTTTCGCACTGGCTTATGCCGGCCATGTCCAGGCGGATGCGGCGTTGATTGCGGCTGAGGCAGTACCAGACGTAGTCACGGAGTGTATGCATGGTCAGGACATCGAGTCGTCCCGAGAGCAGAAGAATGTCTTCACCGCCCTGCACCCCAGCCAGCACGGTGACGGTGAGCGGTGACCTGTTCTCATTCGGACGATTCACTGGGCTGGGACTTCCTTGCGGCATTGCACTTACCGCCTGAAGGATGTGGATGTGTCTGAGGGCGCCTGGAATCCAGGATACGTACCGGGCGGGGCGCGAGGGGCTCAGTAGCAGGTCACCCCCGGCAGGGAGCGGCGGCACGAGAACGCGAATGCCGGCAGACCGGCACGGGGGCGGGGCCATCGGCCCGAGCGGGGATACGGCTGCCCCGAGCACACGCCGAAAATGACGCGGCTGCCCGTCGAACCTCTGTCTCTTGCCGTCTCAACCTAAAGTGACGTAGTCCTCTATGAACTTCTCATGCCTTTGAGAGCTCCTGTGGTGCCGATGAGAACGCGCGACGGCGGTCTTCTTCTGTTCCTGCTGCCGTACATCGCCATAGGGCTCGCCGTGGCCGCGGATCTCGCCGCCGGGCCGTCTCTCGGGCTGCTCCCTCTGATCGCCATCGGTCCTGCGTTCGCCACCTTGACGGGCGGGCTGCGCCATGTGGCGAGTGTCGCACTGCTGTCGTTGGTCCTGTCGGTGCTTCTCAGCCTGTATGACGGCCTGTTCGGGACAGAGCGCGGTATCACGGTGCTGGTCGCAGTACTGGGCACCAGCATTGCGAGTCTGTTGGCCACGCGTTTGCGGCAGCGGCAGCATCAGAAGCTGGCCCGTGCCCGCGCCGTCGCCAAGGTGGCGCATCGGATCCTGCTGGGGGACGTGCCCGAGACGCTGGACGGCCTTCAGGCGGCCGTTTCCTACAGCTCGGCGACCCGGGACGCCCGGGTCGGGGGAGATTTCTACGAAGCGGTCCGCTGCCGTGACGGAGTGCGGGCGGTCGTGGGCGACGTCCAAGGCAAAGGACTCAACGCGGTCGAGAGGGCTGCGGTGGTGCTCGGCGCGTACCGGGTGGCCGCCTACGACGAAGTCACGCTGGCCGGAGTGGGCAGGTGCATGGAACGAGCTGCGGGACGGAACCTGTCGGAGGAGGCGTTCGCGACGGTGATCCTCGCCGAAGCGAATGCGGACGGCGCCGTGACGCTCATCAACTACGGCCATCCCTCACCGCTGATCGTGCGTGGCGACGGCACGGCCTGTTTCGCGGAACCGGCCGAACCTGCACTGCCGCTCGGCCTCAGCAACCTCGGAAGGGGCCACCCCACGCCGTACCGTGTCGTACTCGACCCCGGCGACCAGATGCTGCTCTACACCGACGGGATCACAGAAGCACGCAACGCCGCCGGCCGGTTCTATCCGCTCGGGGAGCGCGCCTCACTGCTGAGGGCACCGGATGCCTGCAACGCCCTCGAGGCCCTGCGCAGCGATGTGGTCGCACACACCGGCGGCCCGCTCGCCGACGACGCCGCCATGCTGTTGCTGCGCCGCTGACGATCATCACGGGACAAGGAGCGCCCGTGGCGGCGGCAGGACTGCTTTCAGACGGCCGCCGGAACGCTTCCGGCGCCGTCGTCCCCCTCGTCGCCTTCGTCCGCTAGCCCTGCTGCCCGTACCGACCCTGCTGGTACGGATGCGGACCCGGTTGCTGAGGGGGCCCGTACTGGGGCCCGTACTGGGGCTGGGGCTCGGGAGGGGTCTTCGGGGGCGGAGCCGGCTGCCCGTACTGAGGCGGTCCCTGCCCCGGGGGAGCCGGTGGCGGCTGATGCCCCTGTTGGTGGGCATGCGGTCCACCGTGGCCGTACGGCCCCTGCGGTGCCGGCTGCCGGGGCGGGAACTGCCAGTGCGGCGCGGGGGGTTGCTGAGGCTGACCGGCCCCTGGCACAGGGGCCTGCGCCGGCTGCGCGGCCGGAGCGCCGGGAGCCTGCTGGGGGAAGCCGGAGCCCTGCCCGGCACTCTGTCCGGCACCGCCGAACTGCGCACCGAACTGTGTGCCGAACTGCGCACCGAACTGCGCACCGAACGGATTGTGCGGGCCCGGCAGTCGGCTGCCTGGCGGCAGATAGCGCGTGCGGCCGTTCTCGTCCCGCACCGGAGTGAGGCCGGCCTGGCGGAGGACGTTCTCGAAACGGGCGTTCCGTTTGCGGTTCCACAGGAAGCCGCCGCCCAGTGTCAGCAGAAGCAGCACGCAGACCACGATGCCGACGACCGGGTTCGTCCCGGCGGACAGGTTGCGCAACACCAGGACGGCGCATCCGGCGGTCAGTCCGATACCGGCCATGAGCATGCGCTTCTCGGCGCTCTTGCCGGTGAGGTCGAAGTTGATCCGGGCCTTGAGGAGCTCCAGATGGGGGGCGGCGTCCGGAAGCGGAGTGAGCTTCCCGCCCGGCTGCATCCCCGGCAGATCGCCGCCGTTGCCCGCCTGCGGGAACCGTGCGTGGTTGTCCGCCGCGCGGCGCTGCGCCTCCGGGTCCGGGTCGCGGTGGATGGTCAGCACCACCTTGGGCGCCCGCCCGCCGGTCTGGTGGGTGTCCCCGTACATGAAGCCGAACTGCTCGGCGACCAGCACCAGTCGGGCCAGCCCGGTGACCCTCCCCGTCCGGCTGACCACCTGCACGGTCGGTGCAACGGCCATTTCGCGCAGCATCTTGTCGACCTGGCTCACGTGCTTCCCCTCCCCCTGGGTGAACGTCCCGGGCAGCATACGGTCCGGCTCCGAGAGCACTCCTGCGCGGGTCGCGGCGGCCCGGTGACGCGGCTCGGATGTGCCCGGTCGTCCGCCGCCGCGGGGGCTCCCTCGTCGTCCACAGCCTGTGCATGGGGCGGCGACGCACAAGGCGGGCGGCACAGGCCGTGCACGCGCAGGCGTCGCAACTCGGTACTCGCAACTCGGGACCTCGGTACTCGGGGCCTCGGTACTCGGGGCCTCTGGACCTGGCAGCCTCGGCAGCGGAGCGTCCCGTTCAACTCCTGGCCCGGCGGGGTGCCGAGCTCACCGGAAGTCGTCCGTTCACGCTTCCATCGGCGGCAGGCCGGGCAGCACCTTTTCGAGCGTGACGGGGAAGTCGCGCACGCGTGTTCCTGTGGCGTTGAAGACCGCGTTCGCGACGGCCGCGCCGGCTCCGCAGATGCCCAGCTCTCCGGCGCCCTTCGCGCCCAGGGCGTTGGCCTTCTCGTCGTACCCGTCGAGGACGGTGACGTCGACGTCGGGGATGTCGGCGTGTACCGGCACGAGGTACTGCGCGAGGTCCCGGGTGGTGACGGCGCCGGACCGGGGGTCCACGAAGGCGTCTTCCTCGAGGGCCGCGCCCACGCCCCAGATCATGCCGCCGATCAGCTGCGATCGGACGGTCTTGGCGTTGAGGACCCGCCCCACGGAGAAGACGCCCAGCATCCTGCGCAGCCGGATCTCCGCGGTGTCGGCGTCGACGCCGACCTCGGCGAAGTGGGCGCCGTAGGTGTGGATCGAGTAGTCCGCATAGTTCGGGTCGTCGTCCATGAGGGCGATCTCGCCCTCCGCCTGGACGCCTTCGGGATGGTTGCGGGCGACGATCTCCCTCATCGGTTCGGATCTGCCGGCGATCCTCAACTCGCCGTCGGAGAACAGTGCATCGTCCGGGTCCAGGCCGTGCAGCGGGGACCGGGCGTCGCCGCACGCCGCCGACAGCAGCTTCTGGCGCAGGGACTGGCAGGCGCGGTGGAGCGCGTTGCTCGAGTTCGAGGCGCCCCAGGAGCCGCCGGACCCCACGCTGGAGGGAAAGTCGGAGAGCCCGAGGTCGACCCGCACCTGATCGGGCGTCAGTCCCAGTGCCTCCGCTGCGACCTGGGTGAGGATCGTGTAGGTGCCCGTACCGATATCGGTCATGTCCGTCTGCACAACTGCCGTGCCGTCGGCCCCCATCCGCACGCGCACAGCTGTCGGCCCCTGGAAGTGCTTGCGGATGCCGGCGGCCACGCCGTAGCCGACCAGCCACCGTCCCTCGCGGACACTCGCGGGCGTCGTGGGACGACGCTCCCAGCCGAACCGGCGGGCCCCTTCACGGAGGCAGTCGACAAGGCGCCGTTCGCTGAACGGCACGCCCCGCTCGGGGTCTGCGGTGGGCTCGTTGCGGATCCGCAGCTCGACGGGGTCCATCCCGAGCGCGTGGGCCAGCTCGTCCATGGCCGATTCCACCGCGAGCAGTCCCGGGGCTTCACCGGGAGCGCGGACGTCCGCGCCCTGCGGCAGGTCGAGCGGCGTCATCCGGTGGGTCGTGGACCGGTTGGGTGCGGCATAGAGGCTGCGGGTGGTGGCGGCCGTCTGCTCGGGATACTCCCTGTCGGGCCTGGTGTGCATGATGACGTCGTGGGCGATCGCCTCCAGCCGCCCGTCACGCGCGGCGCCCAGCCGGACCCGCTGGCTGGTCGCGGGGCGCAGGCCGGTGAGGTGGAAGACCTGCTGCCGTGTCAGTGCGACCTTGACCGGCCGGTCCAGGGCGCGGGCGGCGAGCGCCGCCAGGATCGCCTCCGCGTGGAGGCCCAGCTTGGATCCGAAGCCCCCGCCGACGTACGGGGTGACGATGTGGACGCGGGCAGGTTCGATGCCGAGTGTGGCGGCGAGCGAGGCCTGCGCTGCGTCGACGATCTGACAGCTGACGTAGACGGTCAGGTCCTCCCCGCGGGGCTCGGCCAGACACGCGTGCGGCTCCATCGGCATGGACAGCTCGTACGGCGTAGTCCAGCACTGATCGACCTTCACCTCCGAGTCGCCGAACGCCCGGTCGAAGTCACCGACAGCGGTATCCGTGGCCAGACCGGCGTTGACCGATTCCGGGGCGTACGCCTCGTCCTGGTGGGCAGCGAAGTCGAATCGTCCCGGCTCGACGGCGTATTCCACGTCGACCAGGTCGGCCGCCGCCCTGGCCTGCTCGAAGGTCGCCGCGACGACCAGCGCGACCGGCTCGCCGTAGTGGTGGATCCCGGGATCGGCGAGCACCGGCTGGGCGCGCCAGTACTCGGCCGGGACGGACATGTCGCGAGCGCCCTGGGCGGGGGCGTTGTGATGGGTCATCACCATGTGTACGCCGGGGGCGCCCTCGGCGCTTTCGGTGTCGATCCGCGCGATCCGGCCCTTGCCGATGGTCGCCCCGACGATGAACCCGTACAGCGGCGGGGTCTCCACCCAGTGCTCGTAGGCGTACGTGGCGCGGCCCGCGACCTTCCGCGGGCCGTCGACGCGGTTCAGGGCCTGTCCGATCATCTCGCGTCTCCTCCGCCTGCCCGGGCAGCCTGCGCAAGCGTGCGGCACAGCGTGCGCGCGGCCAGATCGATCTTGAAGTCGTTGTGTCCCCGTCCCACCGCGTCCCGCATCGCGGCCTCGGCGGCCGCGCGATAGGTGGCCATCGTCGCGGGACGGCCCGTCAGCTCGTCCTCGGCCTCGACGGACCGCCACGGCTTGGGCGCCACGCCGCCGAAGGCCACCCGCGCATGGCTGATCGTTCCGTGCTCGGTCGAGAGGACGGCCGCCACGGAGACCAGCGCGAACTCGTACGACGCCCGGTCGCGCACCTTGCGGTAGATCTGCCGGCCCGGAGGGGGCGGGGGCAGCAGCACGGCCGTGATCATCTCGCCGGGCCGCAGCACCGTCTCGATGTGCGGGGTGTCGCCCGGCAGTCTGTGGAAGTCCGTCACGGCCACGCGGCGTACGGTCTGCTCGGCGTCGAGCAGTTCCACCTCCGCGTCGAGCGCGGCCAGCGCGACGGCCATGTCCGAGGGGTTGGTGGCGATGCAGGAGGTGCCGGCGCCGAGGATCGCGTGGATCCGGTTGAACCCGCCGACCGCCGAACACCCGGACCCGGGGTTCCTCTTGTTGCAGTCCGCAGCGGTGTCGTAGAAGTACGGGCACCGCGTGCGCTGCAGCAGGTTTCCGCCGGTGGAGGCCTTGTTCCGCAGCTGTCCCGACGCGCCGGCGAGCAGCGCCTGCGACAGCACCTCGTAGCGGGTGCGCACCCGGGTGTGGGCGGCCAGATCGGAGTTCGCCGTCTGGGCGCCGATGCGCAGTCCGCCGTCGGGGAGCTCCTCGATGTCCCGCAGCGGAAGCCGGCTGATGTCGACCAGGTGGCCGGGTTTCTCGATGTCGAGCTTCATCAGGTCGAGGAGGTTGGTGCCGCCGCTGATGAACTTGGCGTCGGCCCTGGAGACCGCGTCGACGGCTGCCTCTGCGGTCATCGCTCTTTCGTAGGTGAACGACCTCATGCCCGACCTCCGTCCGCGGCGTCGCGGATGGCCGCGACGATGTTCGGATAGGCGGCGCACCGGCAGATATTGCCGCTCATGCGCTCCCGGATCTCCTCGTCGCTCAGCTCGACCCGGGGCGACGCCACGTCAGCGGTCGCGTGGCTGGGCCAGCCGGCCGCCACTTCCGAGAGCATGCCGACCGCCGAGCAGATCTGCCCCGGCGTGCAGTAGCCGCACTGGAAGCCGTCGTGCTCGACGAAGGCCCGCTGCATGGGGTGCAGGCCCTTGATGCCGTCCAGGCCTTCGATCGTGGTGATCTCGTCGTCCTCGTGCATCACGGCAAGGGTCAGACAGGAGTAGACGCGCCGGCCGTTGATCAGCACCGTGCAGGCGCCGCACTGTCCGTGATCGCAGCCCTTCTTGGTTCCGCTCAGTCGCAGATGCTCGCGGAGCGCGTCCAGCAGCGACGTGCGCGGGTCGACATCGAGCTGCCGTACCTGGTCGTTGACACTCAGCTTGATCGCGGAGGTCCTGTCCCCGTCGCCCTGGCTCTGCTCGGCGCCGTTCGTTCCTGATTCGTTCATCGCAGCCCACCTTCCTCGCCGATCATCGGACGGGCGTCGTGTCACGGGGGTGCTGCCACGCCGAGCCCGAACGCGGGAGCCTGTGTGCTCCACGGGGGGCGGGCCGTGCCGGGCCGGGCGCCGGGAAGTCGCGGACGGGGGTAGGCAGTTGCCGGCGCCCAGTTGCCGGACGATGGAACGAGGAGGGCCCCATGGAAGGGTGCTGACCTGCTGAAACAGTGGAACTCTGCTCGCAGGTGCCTGCACGATCGTCTCGGCCCCGGGAGCACAGGCCGAATCGTGCTGCAATGGACGCATGCCTCTCGAAGAGCTTCGCGCCCTGCTGGCCCGGCATGCCCGACCCGACTGGACCACTGCCGTCGACGGTGTCCTGATCTCAAAGGTCGAGCGGGAGGATCCCCCCGCGCCGTCGATGTCCGGCACGGTGCTCGCCGTCATCGCCCAGGGCGCCAAGCGCCTCGCCCTGGGCGGCCGGGTCTACGAATACGGCGCCGGGCAGTATCTGGTCGCCTCCGTCGACCTGCCCGTCACGGGGCACTTCACCCGGGCCGACCCCGAGCGGCCGGCGCTCGGGTTCGGCATGGTGCTGGAACCGTCCGCCGTGGCCGAGCTGCTGCTTCAGGCCGGTCCCGGAGACGCGCCCCGAACCGGTACCGGTGCGCCGTCGGGGATCGCCGTCAGCGACGCACCGCCCGCGATGCTCGACGCGGTGGTCCGGCTGCTGCGCCTGCTGGACGAGCCCCGCGACCGCGCGGTACTGGCGCCTCTGATCAAGCGCGAGATCCTGTGGCGCCTGATGACCGGCGAACAGGGCGCGGCTGTGCGGCAGCTCGGCCTCGCCGACAGCGGCCTCAGCCACATCTCCCGTGCGGTGCGCTGGATCCGCGAGCACTACGCCGAGCCCTTCCGGGTCGAGGACGTGGCGCGCCTGTCCGGCATGAGCGTTTCCGCCTTCTACCGCAACTTCCAGGCGGTGACCGCGATGAGCCCCATCCAGTTCCAGAAGCAGATCCGGCTCCAGGAGGCCCGGTTGCTGCTCGTCAACCACCCGGGCGACGTCACGGGAGTCGGCCACCGTGTCGGCTACGACAACGCCTCACAGTTCAGCCGCGAGTACCGCCGCCAGTTCGGCGAACCCCCGAGCCGGGACGCGGTCCGCCTGCGCGGCGCGGTGCGCACTCCCGCGGGCGCGCTGACCTGACCTGCCCGGTGCGGGAGTGCGAGAGGATCGTGCAAGACTCGGGGAGGATGCTTCTAACGTTCGTGCAGGTCAGAACGCTTCAATGGAATCACGAACTCTCCCGGGGAGCAGGAAAGTGACTGATGGCTCCGCGGGTCCCGACACATCGTGAGGATCACGCCATGAAGACCGTTCTGATCACCGGTACCTCCTCCGGCTACGGCCGGGAGACCGCTCTGTACTTCCACGAGCAGGGGTGGAACGTCATCGCGACGATGCGCACCCCTCGTGCCGGCGTACTGCCCGAGTCGGACCGGCTCCGCGTCGTCGAACTCGACGTGACCAAGCCCGAGACCATCACCGGGGCGCTCCGGGCGGCAGGGCCCGTCGACGCCCTGGTCAACAACGCGGGCATCCCCTCGATCGGCGTGTTCGAGGCGACGCCCATGGCCCGGGTGCGAGAGGTCTTCGAGACCAACACGTTCGGTGTGATGGCCACGACTCAGGCAGTGCTGCCCCAGTTCCGCGAGCGCGGTTCCGGCGTGGTGGTCAACGTGACGTCCAGCGTGGTGCTGGGCCACATGCCGCTCACGGCCGTCTACAAGGCGAGCAAGGCGGCCGTCGAGGGATTCACCGCCTCCCTCGCGCTCGAACTCGAGCCCTTCGGCGTGCGGGCGAAGACCGTCGAACCGGGTGCCTGCCTGACGACGAACTTCGGCGAGACGGCACTGGACGGCCCGTCCCTGGAGGAGGCGGTCCCGGAGCCCTACCTCGCGTGGGCGGAGAAGACGATGGGCGAATTCATGAACCAGGACCTGTTCACCAAGGAGAGCGACGTCGCCGAGACGGTGTGGCGTGCCGTGCACGACATGACGGGCCAGCTGCGGTTCCCCGCCGGCCCCGACGCGGTCCGGCTGGCCCAGGCGAAGTGACCGGGCGGCGGGAACACCGGCCGTCGGGAGCCCGGCCGAGACCCCCGGGGCCGGACCCCCCGGGGCCGGGCCGCCTCAGCCTTCACGAACCGGCCGAGGCGGCGCCGCCGTTCGCGAACCGGAAGAGGGCGTCGTGGGAGGTGTATCGCCTGACCGGGCGAAGTCCTGCACAGTTCGCCCCATGCGGAACCTTCCTCTCTTCCCCGCGTCGTTGGTCGGCAGCTATGCGCAGCCCGAGTGGCTCATCGACCGGGCGAGACTGGCCGACCGGTTCCCTCCCCGGGTCCGCGCGCGTGAGCTGTGGCGGCCGGACCAGGAGCACCTGGCGGAGGCACAGGACGACGCCACCCTGCTCGCCATCCGGGCGCAGGAGCGAGCGGGCCTCGACATCGTCACCGACGGCGAGATGCGCAGGGAGAGCTACTCCAACCACTTCGCCACCGCGCTGGAAGGTGTCGACATCGACAACCCCGGTGAGGCGCTGGACCGCAGCGGCCACCCGAATCCCGTGCCGCGTGTGGTGGGCCCGATCAGCCGGCCCGAGCCGGTCCAGGCCGGCGACGTGCGATTCCTGCGGGCCAACACCGACCGCGTCGTCAAGGTCACCGTGCCCGGCCCGTTCACGATGTCGCAGCAGGCGCAGAACGACCACTTCGGCAGCCCCGAGGCTCTGGCGATGGCATACGCCGAGGCGGTCAACGCCGAGGTGCACGACCTCTTCGCCGCCGGTGCCGACATCGTGCAGCTCGACGAGCCGTACATGCAGGCCCGCCCCGAGGCGGCACGGGAGTTCGGCCTGAAGGCGCTGAACCGGGCGCTGGAGGGGGCGCCGGGGACCACCGCGGTGCACATCTGCTTCGGCTACGCCGCGATCATCCACGAGCGGCCCTCGGGTTACTCCTTCCTTCCCGAACTGGCCGACTGCGCCTGCGATCAGGTCTCGATCGAGACCGCACAGTCCGGTCTCGACACCTCGGTGCTCAAGCACCTGCCGGGCAAGACGGTGATCCTCGGCGTCATCGACCTGTCCGACCACGCGGTGGAGACCTCCGGGACCGTGGCGGCCAGGATCAGGCGTGCGCTGCCGTACGTCGATCCGGAGCGCATCGTGGTCGCGACGGACTGCGGCATGAAGTATCTGCCGCGGCAGTCCGCGGAGGGCAAGCTCCGTGCGATGGCCGAGGCCGCGGAAGTCCTGCGCGCCGAGGTCGGCGGGTAGCGCTCTGACCGGGAAGGTCCGCCGGCTCGGTGGGAGGGGGCGGCGGCTGTGGCGCAGCGTGGTTCGCGGGAAGGTCCGCCGCTGGGCTGACACCCCCCGGCGGGCCCTTGCGCCGTCCGCCTCTTGTGTCACCTGCGCCAGAAGAGGTGGTGTGTCACTCCGCTCGCGCTGGGCACGACCTCGAGGTGGTACCGGTCGAGCAGCTCGTCGGGGGACTGCCAGAGCCGCAGTCCGGACCCGAGCTTCACCGGCGAGACCGCCACATGCATGGTGTCGACGAGGCCGGCGTCGAGGAACTGCCGGATGGTGGTGACCCCGCCGCCGAGCCGGACGTCCTTGCCCTGTGCTGCCTCCCGGGCCTGTTCGAGCACCGTGACGGGGTCGCCGCCGACGAAGTGGAAGGTGGTGTCGGAGAGCGTGAACGACGGGCGCCCGTGGTGGGTCAGGACGAAGACCGGGGTGTGGAACGGGGGTTCGTCTCCCCACCAGCCGCGCCAGTCGTGGTCCTGCCAGGGCCCGCGCTGGGGCCCGAACTTGTTGCGGCCCATGATCTCAGCGCCGATGTTGTGCGCGAAGTCCCGCGTGAAGTAGTCGTCCAGGCCCCGGCTCCCGCCGGGTTCCGTGCGATTGGGCCAGCTCGCGGTGGCGCCGGCCCAGGCGAACAGCCTCTCTGCACCGTCAAGGCCGAAGGGACTCTCGAAGCTCTGGTCCTCACCGGCGCCGATTCCGTCGCTCGAGACGTTGAAGTTCTGGACCCTCAGCAGCTGAGCCATGTGTCCTCCTGTGCAGTCGACAACGGTGCTGAGACTCTCCGGGCCGCGGAAACTCATCGCGTCCGTGACCGGCCGGAACCGGGCCAACTGCACTGCCCGCACGGGAGGTTCGCACTGGTCACTGGTCAGGCCGCGTGAGCGGGGAGGGCCTCCCTGCGGACACGTCGTCCCGCCGCGTGTTACGGGGCCGTGTTCCCAGCCTTGTGCGGCCAGGGCTCGAGGGGCGCCCGCCGAGGGCGCCGACGGCCCCCGAGGCCCGCCGAGGGGCGGGGTGTCCGGCCCGGGGACGTCTCTGGCGGGGCGGCGGGGGTGAGGTCCTCGTGATACTTTCGGCGTCGCCGTGCGCTGCTGCAACCGAGGAGGTGAGACCGATCAACGCTCTGACAGTTCGGGACTCCCTCCGTCGCACGCCTTGAGGGAGTGCCCGCGGTAGGCATCCCGAAAGGCCTGCGACGCAATGCACTTCACCTCTGAGACGTCGTCCGAAGGCGTCCGCGAACAGCTCTTCACCCTTGACGGGATTCCCGGCGCGCTGTGGACGCCGGAACGCGCCGTCGGTACTCGTCCCCTCGTCCTGCTGGGACACGGCGGCGGCCGGCACAAGAAGGCGCCCGGCATCGTCGCCCTGGCCACCCGGTTCGTGGCCGAATGCGGTTTCGCCGCCGTCTCCGTCGACGTGCCCGGCCACGGCGACCGGCCCAAGGACGAGGAGTACGACAGGATCGCGCGCGCGAACCAGGCGCGTGCGGATGCCGGAGAGGAACTCGCCCCGCTGATCGCCGGGTTCCAGGCGCTCGTGGCCCGGCAGACCGTCCCGGAATGGCGGGCGGTCCTGGACGGGGTGCAGGAACTCGCGCACGTCGGCAGCGGTCCGGTCGGATACTGGGGCGTGTCGCTGGGGTGCGGCCTGGGCGTTCCGTTCGTTGCCGCCGAACCCCGTGTCCGTGCGGCCGTTCTGGGGTTGGGCGGGGCGCCGGAACTGGCCGGGGCCGCCGCGCGGATCACCGTCCCGGTGGAGTTCCTGGTGCAGTGGGACGACGAACGGGTGCCCAGGGCCCGGAGCTTGGAGCTGTTCGACGCCTTGGCGTCGGACGAGAAGACGCTGCACGCCAACCCCGGCGAGCACGGGGAGCTCCCGGCGTTCGAACTGGACAGCACACTGCGGTTCTTCGCCCGGCACCTCGGCCCGCACCGCCGCCGTCCGTAGCACCGCACCGCCGTCCGTAGCACCGGGGCGCCGTCGCTGGCACCGGGGCGCCGGCCCGGGAACCGCTCCGGGTCGGCGCGTTCGGCGACTCCGGCCGGCGCCGGTCGCCGGCACCGGCCGGGGTTCCCGGAGTCCGGAGCGCGGCTAACCTGCCGCCTTGTGCGTGGCGTCGGTGCGGAACCCGGTGTACGTGTACGGGTTGTCCAGCACCTCGGTCTCGGGGATGTCCGGGTTCATGCCCTGCCGCCATGCCTCGTCGCCGAGGGCCCCGCGCAGGTGGTCGACGGTGGCCTCGACGGTACGGCGGACGGCCGGGAGGTCGACGTCGACGAGCCTGTGGTCGTGCTTGACCACCCGGCCGTCGACCATGACCGTGTGCACGTCGGCCCGCTGGGCCTGGAACGCGACGTGGCCGTACGGGTTGAGGACCGGGAACATCGCGGGCGAGGCGTCGTTCTTGATCAGCACGATGTCGGCCTTCTTCCCGGCTTCGAGACTGCCGATCCTGCCGTCCAGGCCGAGGGCCTTCGCCCCGCCGCGGGTCGCCCACTCGACGACCTGGTCGGCACGCAGCCGGCAGTGGGTCACCGTGTCGCCGGCGGCGTGCGCTTCCAGGTGCTCGCGCGCGCGGTCGGCTCCGAGGGTCGCGCGCATCGCCGAGAAGAGGTCGCCGCTCCACCAGGCGCTGGTGTCCATGGAGAGCGCGACGGGTATGCCGTGCGTCCTCAGCACCCACGTGGGCGGGTAGCCCTGACCGCAGCTCTGCTCGCTCTCGGTCGACACCGACACCGTTCCTCCGGTGGCCGCGATGCGGTTGTAGGAGTCGGCGTTCAGCGTCGCCGCGTGCACGTAGACGGTCCCGGGCGTCATGAAGCCGTGGTCGTGCATCAGACGGATGCTGTCGTCGTTGGTCGCACCCCACACACCGGCGTGCGTCGTGACCGGGGCGCCGAGGTCGCGCGCCACCTCGAACGCGGCCCGCTCGGGGAACTCCGGATCGCCGGTCACGTCGAAGGCCATCTGGAAACCCAGCATGTCGCTGCCCGTGAATCGCCTCTCGACGAACGCGCGGAACTCCGGCCTCGCCGACCACTCCCACGGCGCGGCCTGGATGTTGCCGTAGGCCAGGACGAACCTCCCGGGCACGGCCTCCAGGGCGTCGACGGCGGCCTCGGCGTGGTCGGTCGTCTGCAGTCCGTGCGACCAGTCGACGGTGGTGGTGACCCCGGCGTCGAGCGCTTCCACGGCGGACAGCAGGTTCCCGGCGTGGATGTCCTCGGGACGGAAGAGTCTGCCGTGTTCGAGGTAGTACCAGACGAAGTACTGCGTCAGCGTCCAGTCGGCGCCGTACCCGCGCATCGCCGTCTGCCACATGTGCCGGTGGGTGTCGACCATGCCGGGCATCACGATGCCGTCGGTGGCGTCGATCTCGACGGTGCCCTCGGGGACCTCCAGCCGCCTGCCGACGGCCTCGATGCGCTGACCGGTCACGAGCACGTCAGCGTCGGCGAGCACCGACCTGCGCTCGTCCATCGTCAGAACGGTGCCGTTGCGGAAGACGACGGCACGTTCCGGCCCGGACATCCACTGAGGCGAACCGCCGAGTGTCATGTTCGTCCCCTCCACTCTTGTGCACGTTGGGGTGGCTACTTCTTCGGAGAGGCGTAGGGCACGAGCATCCGCGACGTGCGCACCACGCTCAGTGCGGCGATCCCGAGTACGGGCAGCAGCGTCAGTTGCCACAGTCCGGCGCCCTGCCACCCGAGCCGGCCGACCAGCCAGGCGAAGATCAGGCCTGAGAAGGCGGCGCCGACGTAGTAGGTGAGCATGAACATCCCGGCCCCGCGTCCTACGTGCTCGGGACGGACCGCCCGCTGCATGGCGGTGGTGCAGTTCGTGAACAGGACGCCGCTTGCGAAGGTGCCGATCAGGAAGGCCAGTACGTAGTGCGCCGCCGGTGAGGTCACGACCTGGTAGGCGAGGAAGGTGCAGCCGGCGGCCCCGGCGAAGCCGACGGCCAGCAGCATGCGCTGGTCGTAGCGGTCGCCGAGCCAGCCGGCCGGCAGGGCCATCATGGCGCCGAAGCCTGCCATGGACAGCGCGAACGCCGCCTCGCCCGCGGAGAATCCGAGCTCCTTCGCGAGGAAGGTCGGGTAGAGGCCGAGGAACCCGTAGAAGACCAGCCCGGAGACGACGCAGGCCACTCCCAGTCCCACGGTGTTGCGGTTGAGCGGGTTCGCGGGCACGTGGTCGTAGCTCTGCGACGCGGCGCCCGGTGTGCCGACCGCCTCGGTCAGCCTCTTGGAGACCGACACCACGATGAGCAGCGACATGACCACGCCGATCGCGGCGAAGACGTAGAACGGCCCGCGCCAGTCACCCCACGCGGAGACGATCTGCGTTCCGACGAGCGGGCCGAGGAAGATGCCCAGACCGAACGAGACGCCCACGACCCCGGCGGCCACCGCCCGCCTGTGGAAGAAGAACGCGCCGACGACCGCGTACAGGGCCGCGGCGTGTATGCCCTCTCCGATGCCTGAAAGCAGCCGGTAGGCACTCATGTCCACGAATCCGCCGGCCAGCGGGACGCCGACGGTGCCGGCCGAGTACATCAGGACGGCGATCACGAGGATGTTCCGCCGCGAGAGCCGGTCCACGAGGAAGCCGCCGAGGAGACCTGCGGCCGCCAGGCCCAGCGTGAACCCGGTGGCGAGCGTGCCGCCCTGTTCCAGGCTGAACCCGAACTCGCCGCTGATGTCCGGCAGCAGCGGATAGAAGATCTGCCGGTCCATCGCGTTGAGCATGTACGAGAGACAGAGGACGCCGAAGCCGACGACGACCACTCTCCGTGTGCTGCCGGAACTTCCCGGCGTGTTCCCGGTCTCCACCTGCTGCTGCGGAACGCTCGTCACGGCGTACTCCTCGGTGTCCGGTGTGCGGACAGTCGTCCGTGGAGCAGTAAAGTAAGAGCGGGCCCGCACGGTGTCAAGGTCACGGCACTGCGGGGACGTGCCGCGTGGTTGACTGAAAGGTCCGCGAGGCTCGCGACCGCGCGTCGGAGCCCGGAGACGTGCCGTCCGGAGACGCAGCCAGCCGCAGGAGTGCCGATGCCCCGCCGCGACCCTGACCCCGACTTCATCGAGTCGATCGCTCGGGGCTTCGACGTGATCAAGGCGTTCGACCAGCACCGGCCGGTGATGTCGCTGAGCGAGGTCGCCGCGGCCGCCCGGCTGGCGCGTCCGACGGCCCGGCGGATCCTGCGCACCCTGGAGTCGCTCGGTTACGTGCGTACGGTCGACGCCGGTTTCGCCCTGACTCCGCGGGTTCTCGAGCTCGGACTGACGTATGTGCAGGGCATGGGGCTGTGGGACGTGGTGCGCCCCCACATGGAGAAGCTCGTGGCGCAGACCCACGAGTCGAGTTCCATCGCGCAGCTGGACGGCTCCGACATCGTCTACGTGGGCCGGGTCGCCGTCCCCAAGATCATCACGCTGGCCGTCCAGATCGGCACGCGCTTCCCGGCGCCCGCCACGTCGCTGGGGAAGATCCTGCTGGCCGACCTCGGCGAGGACGAGCTGGAACGCACGCTCGCCGAGCCGAGCCGCGCGGGCGTCGTCGCGAAACGGCAGCCCGAACGGACCGAGCTGGACGCCACGTTGCGCCAGGTGCGGGCGCGTGGCTGGGCTCTGACCGACGAGGACCTCGCCGCCGGCATCCGGTCGATCGCGGCGCCGCTGCGGGACGGCACCGGCAGGGTCGTCGCCGCCATGAACGTCACCGTGCACGCGGCCGAGACGTCGGTGGAGACCCTCACCGGGGAGTACCTCCCCTTGCTGCGGGAGACGGCGAGCGCGGTGAGCGCAGAGCTGGCGCTCCATGACGCCCTGCCGCGCACCGTGGCCGAGTCCGAGGTCTCCTGACCGCTCGCGGCCCGGGGCCGCTCCTGCCGCTCCTGCCGCTCCTGCCGTCCCTGCCGCTCTTGCCGCTCTTGACATCGGCAGTGCGTGTGCCGATGCTGGCGGAGTCCGGACAGTTGTCCGTAGAGCGGGCAGGGAGGGAACTCTCTTGGTGGATGTCTCGGCGGATGTCTCGGTGGATGACGCACATCCGGAGCAGGGCCAAGGGCGCCGGCCCCTCGAAGGGCTGCTCGTCGCCGACTTCTCGCGCATCCTGGCCGGCCCGTACGCGAGCATGCTGCTGGCCGACATGGGCGCCGACGTCGTCAAGGTGGAGGGCCCCGACGGCGACGACACCCGGACGTGGTCGCCCCCGCTGCGCGACGGCGTCGCGACGTACTACCTCGGCATGAACCGCAACAAGCGGTCCATCGCACTCGACTTCCGCGACCCGGACGACCGGGCGCTCGCGCAGGAGCTGGCCGCACGGGCCGACATCGTGCTGGAGAACTTCCGCCCGGGAGGGCTCGTCAAGTTCGGCCTGGACTACGACAGCGTCGCTGCCGCGAACCCGGCCGTCGTCTACGCCTCCATCAGCGGGTTCGGCTCGGGCGGCGGCGCCGCGCTGCCCGGCTACGACCTCATCGTCCAGGCCATATCGGGCCTGATGAGCCTGACGGGCGACCCCGACGGGCCGCCGTTCCGCTCCGGGATCTCCGTGTTCGACGTGATGTCCGGCATGCAGGCGACCATCGGAGTCCTGGCGGCACTTCAGCACCGCAACCACACCGGCCGCGGACAGCACGTCGAGGTCAACCTGCTCGCCACGGCCCTGTCCGGGATGGTGAACCACACCAGCGCCTACGTCGCCGGGGGCGTCGTCCCGCACCGCATGGGCAACGCCCACCCCAGCCTCTTCCCGTACGAGCCACTGCCCACGGCCGACGGCGATCTGATCATCACGGCAGGAAACAACGGGCAGTTCGCCACTCTGTGCAAGGTGCTGGGTGTGCCGGAGCTGGCCGAGGACCCGAGGTTCGGCACCAACCAGGAACGCACCGCCAACCGCGACCAGCTCCGACCGCTCCTGGTCGAACGCCTGCGGAGGCGGGGGCGGATGGACTGGTTCCGTGAACTCCTCGAAGCCGGCGTCCCGTGCGGGCCCATCAACTCCGTCGAGGAAGGCGTCGCGTTCGCCGAGCAGTTGGGCCTGGACCCGGTCGTACGCGTCGGAGAGGG
Source organism: Streptomyces sp. WMMB 322 (assembly GCF_900090145.1). Lineage (GTDB taxonomy): Bacteria > Actinomycetota > Actinomycetes > Streptomycetales > Streptomycetaceae > Streptomyces. Next base: position 85,054 of record NZ_FMHI01000002.1, on the reverse strand, counting down.
CGACGGCGCGGTCCCCTCCGTGCGCAACCCGGTCACTTTCTCCGAAAGCCCCGCTCGCTACGACCTTCCGCCTCCCGCCCTCGACGAGCACGGCGCGGAGCTGCGGGCCTGGCTCACCGGGCCGCGCCGCTGACAGGCCGCTGACAACAGGACACCGACACCTCGAGGAGCTCCCGGAGTGGACAACGGCTCACCTCCCGCCGCACCGTCATATCCGACGTCGCTGGGCACGTCGGACGCCGAGACGATCTCGCTGCTCGGGCACGACCTGGCCGACGACCTGATGGGCAGCGTCGGCTTCGGCGAGCTGGCCATGTGGCTGGTGACGCAGCAGCGGCCGACGCCCGGCCAGGTCCGCCTCTTCGAGGCGGTGCTCGTGGCGCTCGCCGACCACGGGTTCACCCCGACCGCCATCGCCGCGCGGCTGACCTATCTGTCGGCCCCGGACTCGGTGCAGGGCGCGCTGGCGGCGGGCCTTCTCGGCGGCGGATCCCGGTTCCTCGGCGTGACCGAGGACTGCGGCGGTTTCCTGGCCCGCGCCCTGGAGGAGCACCGGGACGGGCTTCCCCGGGACCCGGAGGACGAAGCCGGGTGGGACGTGCCGGCGCGGGCCGCGGTGCGCAGGGCCCGGGAGACCCGCAGCATCGTTCCCGGGCTCGGCCACCCCGTCCACAAGGAGCGCGACCCACGCACCGCGAGGCTCCTGGCCATCGCGGCGGAGGAGGGCCTGAAGGGCCCGCACCTGCGGCTGTTCGAGGCCATCGGCCGGGTCCACCCCGAGGTACTGGGCAGGCGCCTGCCGCTCAACGGCGCCGGAGTGTGCGGAGCGGCGCTGGCCGACCTGGGTCTGCCGGTCGGCCTGCTGCGGGGGTTCGCGCTCCTCGCCCGCACCGCCGGACTGCTCGGGCAGCTTGCCGAGGAGACCCGCCGACCCGTCGCCGGCGACATCTACATGTCCGTGGACCGCAACGCTGTCTCCGTGCCACCGGAAACAGCCTGACCGAACCGAGGGAGCTGCCATGGCCGAGGTCGTCGCGGTGATCGCCTCCACGCATCACCCCTTCTACTACAGGGCGAGCACGTCCACCGGGGACGAGCGGCCGCCGTTCGCCGACGAGTGGGTGGCGAAGATCGAACGCTTCCGCGAGACGCTGACCCGAGCGCGCCCCGACGTGCTGGTCATGGTGGGCAGCGACCACTTCCATCAGCTGTGGCTGGACAACATGCCTCAGTTCCTCGTCGGCAAGGCGCCCTTCTACGACGGGAACTTCTACAACGAGGAGCGTGAGTTCGGGCTGCCCCGGATGCTGCTCGACGGGCATCGGGAACTCTCGGGGCACATCCTCCGGCAGGGGCTGGACGCCGGATTCGACCTGGCCTTCAGCGAGGAGCTGCGCATCGACCACAGCGTCACGTGCCCGATCATCACGCTGCGGCCCGAGGCGGACCTGCCGATCGTGCCCATATACACGAACATCTTCGCGCCGCCCCTTCCGCAGCCGAAGCGCTTCGTCCAACTGGGCCGCGCCATCAGGGAGATCGTGGAGTCCTGGCCCTCCGACCAGCGCGTGGCGGTCATCGGGACCGGCCATCTGTCGCTGGAGCTGGGAGGGCCCCGCCAGTTCGGCGAACACGGCCCCGACCCCGAGTTCGACCGCAAGGCCGTCGACTGGATCGCCAACGGCGACCTGGAGGGCTGCCTGAGCGAGGTGAGCCTGGAGAGCCTGCACGCTCCCGGGAACGCCACGCACGGATTCATGGACTTCATGCTGATGATGGGCGTCGCCGGTGAGAACGCCAAGGCCGACCACGTCGACAGCCTTGACCTCTTCCACACGATGGAGGCCTACTTCACCTGGTATCCGAACGGAGCACCGGCATGAGCAAGTACCTGGTCGACAAGTTCCTCTACACCATCGACCGCGACCCCGAACTGGTCGAGCGCTACCGGGACGATCCACGCGGGACCGTCAAGTGGTGGGAAGCGGAGCACGCGGGAAGCATTCTCAACTGCGTACGGGCCGAGACCACGACGTGGCTGAAGTTCGAGCGGGAGGAGCGCGAGGCGCTCGCCGCGCACGACTACCCGAAGCTGTTCGAGCTCGGGGCCCACCCCTTCCTCACGCTCACCCTGTTCATCGCCATGTTCGAGCGGGACCACGAGCCGCTGGGATTCCAGAAGGAATACGCCCGCAGGCTGGCGCACTTCGAGCTGCCCTACCCCGACTACGCGACCTGAGGCAGCAGTGCGAGCAGCCGTCATCGAACGCCACGGCACGGCACCCGCGATCGGGGAACGTCCCCCGCCCGCAGGGGCCGAGGCACATGCGCTGGTCAGCACGACGGCGGCTCCGGTCACGCCGCTCGACGTCCTGTGCGCCACGGGCACGTCGTACTTCGGACCGCCACCGCTTCCCTACGTGCCCGGCGTCCAGGGCGTCGGCGTCGTCCAGGACGCGCGGGGCGTGCCCGCCGGAACCCGGGTCTGGTTCCCCACGACCGCCGGCATGGCGCCGGGCGACGGCAGCATGGCCCAGCAGGTGCTCCTGCCCGAGACCGAACTCGTGGCCCTCCCGGACGGCGTCGAGGACACACTGGTGGCGGCGCTGGGGCTGTCCGCCATCGCCGCCTGGGCGGCGCTGATTTGGAAGGCCGGCCTGCGGCCCGGTGAGAAGGTCCTCGTCCTCGGCGGAGGCAGCGTCGTCGGCCAGGTCGCGATCCAGGCCGCCCGGCTTTCCGGCGCGGGCCGGGTCGTGGCCGCCTCCCGTTCGAGCCGCGCGCAGGAGCGGGCGAGGACGTGCGGCGCGGACGCCGTGGTGGCACTGCGCGACGACGACGAGCCCGACGAACTGGCCGGGCGCCTCACGAACGCCTGCGCAGGGAACGCCGACGTCGTGATCGACCCGCTGTGCGGCGTGCCGGCCACGGCGGCGCTGCAACTCCTGGCGCCCGGCGGCAGGTTCGTCAACCTCGGCAGCTCGGCCGGTGACAGCGCGACCTTCACCTCCGCCACCCTCCGCAGCCGTTCGGCCCGGCTCCTCGGCTACACGAACAACGAGATCAGCACGGCGCGGAAGGGCGAGGCGCTGCGGGCGCTGCTCCAGCACGCCGCGGCGGGACGCCTCCGGGTCGACCACGAGGTCGTTCCTCTCGACCGGCTCCCCGGCGCATGGGAGCGACAGGCAAACGGACTTGCCGAACGGCGCATCGTCGTGGACCTCACGGCGCAGGACGGGAACGGGGGGCCCGGCGGGCCGTGAGCGGGGCCGTCACCGGGCCGCCGGAGGGCGCCCGGCCGTGCGCCGCGCCATGACCGGCGGCGATCCGGTACGAGCGGCCTCGCCGCAGGAACAAGCCCGTCAGGCCCTTTCGGGCTTGCGGGCCAGCAGGCAGGCGTGCGGTCTGTTCGCCCGTCCGCCGGGCTCCTGCTCCAGCCTCGCGGCGACGACGAGTCCCGCCTGCTCCAGCAGGCCGGCCGTACGGTCGTAATCAGCGGCGACCGTGTCGTACGACTCGCGCGCGGCGGTCAGGAAGGAGGGCTCTGCCATGCGGGCGAGCCTAGAAGCCAGGGAACTGACAGGCCATGACACGACCTTGAGCTGACCTGCGTGGCACGGACACGAACCACCCCGTTCTGCAGGGAAGTCGGAACACCGCCCGGGGCGAAGCCGGAGCGCGAACGCCCGGCCTCCTCGGGCCGCTCCCGTACCGCTGCGGATTTCGTACCTCAACACCCCTGCGGGGACAGGTCAGTTCGTCCACAACGTGAGACGGCACTTTCTTCCAGAGGTCGGACCGGAGAAGAACGAGCCCGGATTCACGGGAGTTGGGCAGGTACGTACGCCCGATTTCCTTCACGTGACACAGAAAGTGTCACGTGTTGGCCGAACGGGGTTGTCGCGTACATGGCCCCCTGCGTCTACTGGCGGTCGCACGGAATCCGTCTCCGTCCGTGGAAGGAACCCCCCATGCACAGTCCCCGGAGCAGCCGCACCAAGCGCTCTCTGATCGCAGCCGCCGTCGCCGGCGGCTGCGCACTCGCGACACTCGTGGCCGTGCCGGCCAGTGCCGGCACCAGCGACGGCGCGAAGGCCGCCTACCAAGCCTCCTGCCCGGTCGACGCCGAGATAAGCCAGGGGCACCACGAGGGCCATGACGGCGTGGACCTCGCCGCCCCGATCGGCACGCCGATCTTCGCCGCCGGCCCGGGAGAGGTCACCGAGTCCGGTCCCGCCTCCGGCTACGGCCAGTGGGTGCGCATCAAGCACCCGGACGGCTCCGTCACCGAATACGGGCACATGAACGAGCGGTTCGTCCAGGTCGGCGACACCGTGGAGGGCGGCGCCCGGATCGCGTCCGTCGGCAACGAGGGCCAGTCGACCGGCCCGCACCTGCACTTCGAGGTGCACCTCGACGGCGGCACGGGCGTCGGCGACGACCCGCTCGCGTACATGTCCGAGCGCGGCGTCTCCCTCCCCTGCAAGCCCTGAGGCCCTGACCCCCCGATGTCCTGACCGGGTGTTCCGGCCGGCGGCGGCGACGTGCCGCCCCGGTCCCGGACCCCGGTCACCCAGGAAAGACGCCGAAGCTCTCCCGGCACCACCACGCGTGCCGTGAACGGCGTACGGGCGTACCACGCCACCCCCCCGTCACCGGCCGGACCCGGCGCGCCGGCCGGCGACAGGAGCTCCAAACCCCCCACCACGCGCCGGAGTTGGATCCAGAGAGGCAACAGAGCCGATGAACACACGGAAGAGAGTCCTGGCAGCGGCCGTCGGCGGCGCGCTCGTGGCGAGCCTGGCGGTGGCGACGCAGCAGGCCACCGCCGCGCCCCCCGCCGAAGAACCCACGATGAACGAGGCGTTCACGCAGGCGGCCGAGGAGTTCGACGTGCCGCGCAGCCTCCTCGTCTCCGTGGGCTACGCCGAGACCCACCTCGACGGCCACAACGGCGAGCCCAGCCAGGACAACGGTTTCGGCGTCATGCACCTGGTCAGCAACCCCGAGCGGAAGACCCTCGAGCAGGCCGCGGAGATCGCCGGCGAATCGAAGGCCGACCTGAAGAAGAACGACGCCGCCAACATCCGCGGCGGTGCCGCCGTCCTCCGCGCCAAGGCCGACAAGGCCGGTCTGAAGGCCGCCGACCGCAAGCGCGTCGAGGCGTGGTACCCGGCGGTCGCCGCCTACGGCGGTGCCGAGAGCGCCTCCCTCAAGCGCCTGTACGCCGACGCCGCCTACGACTTCGTCAGCAAGGGCATCCCGGCCAAGGGCACCAAGGTCCGCTTGTCCGCGCAGAAGGTCACGCCCGAGCGCGGCAAGCTCGCGAAGGCCGCGGCCCCCGGCACCGGCACCAAGAGCGAGGACTACCCGCCGGCGATCTGGAACCCGGCCGACCCGGCGAACTACAACACCGGCCGGAGCGCGGCGATATCCCAGGTCGTCGTCCACGTGACCCAGGGCGCGTACGCCGGCACCATCAGCTGGTTCAAGAACCCCGAGTCCCAGGTCAGCGCCCACTACGTGGTGCGGTCCTCCGACGGCGAGATCACGCAGATGGTGCGCGACGCCGACACCGCATGGCACGCCAGGAGCGGCAACGCCTCCGGCATCGGCATCGAGCACGAGGGCTTCGTCGACGACCCGTCGTGGTTCACCGACGCCATGTACCGCTCCTCGGCGGCGCTGACGAAGCACCTGTGCGACAAGCACGGCATCCCGAAGGACCGCGCGCACATCGTGGGACACAACGAGGTTCCCGGAAACGACCACACGGACCCCGGTCCCAACTGGAACTGGGACACGTACATGGGCTACGTGAACAGCTGACGGACGAGCGGCGCCAGGGCGCCGCCGAACCGTGATTCGGTGACCCGGCCGACCGCCGGGCCGCCGAGTCGTCCATACGAGGGCCCCCGGGGCACTCCGGGAGCCGGGCCCGGAGCCCGGGGGCCCTCAGCCGTTCCCAGGACGCGCGTTCCCGCTCCCGGGCCCGGACCGCCGCCGCGTCGCCGGCGTTCCCGGGCCTCCGGACGTTCACAGTCGCTCGACCGTTCACAGCCCCTCGACCGTTCACCGCCACTTGACCGTTCACAGCCCCTCGGCTGTTGTCAGCACCGCAGGCGGTCCCGACGCGGCGTCACTGCTGCGTCCTCGACTCAGCGTCGGCGTCCGCGTGTTGGAGGGAACGCGGCGGACCGCTGCGGTCCGCATGTCCTCGGCCGCCCCGCCCGGCCCGGCCCGGCCCGGTCCAGGCCAGGGACGGCTGCCGCACCCAGAGGCGTTGCCGACCAGAGGCGTTGCCGCCCAGGGCGTTGCCGCGACGGGGCCGCCCCTAAGCGAGGTCCGGCAGCTCCTCGCCCTGCACCGCCTGCACGTCCAGCTCGATCCTGAGCTTCGTGCCGATCGCCGCGATGCCGGCCGCCAGGATCTGGTTGTAGTTCATCGCGAACTCCTCGCGCTTCAGCTCAGCCGTCGCGCGGAAGGCGGCCCTCGTGCCTCCCCACGGGTCGGGCCCGTATCCCAGGTACGTCAGGTTCAGCGAGACGTCCCGTACGACTCCGTGCATCGCCAGCCAGCCGTGCACCGTCCAGCGGTCGGTGCCCGCCGGCTCGACGGCGTGGCTGCGGTAGGTCAGCTGCGGGTGGCGCTCGACGTTCAGGAAGTCCTCCGAGCGCAGATGCGCGTCACGGATGCTGTTGCCCGTGTCGATGCTCGCGGCCTGGATGACGGCCTCCACCGAGGACTTCTCGGGCTCCTCGTCGATCTCGATGCGGGCCTGGAAGTCGGTGAAGCGGCCGTGCACGCTGGATATCCCCAGGTGCTGCGCCGTGGCACCCACCGTCGAGTGGACGGGGTCGACGGTCCACGGGCCGGGCGGCGGGAGTTCGGTGCCTCCCTGCCGTACGAGTACGAGCGTCCCCAGGTCCGCTCTGCCGGAGGCGGTGACCAGCGCCGTGGCGGCGGCGGGCGCATAGCCGACAGCGGTGGCGATCACCGTGTACGGGCCCGCGGGCAGTGCCTCCTCGCTCTGTGCGAGGCCGTCCTCGTCGGCTTCGACACGGAGGACCTGAACTCCCGTCATGTCGGTGACGGTCAGCACGGCGTGCTGTACCGGCCACCCTTCACGGGTGTGGATCTGCGCCCGTACGCCTGCGCCTGCCATCTGTCGATTCGCTCCTTCTCGCTCGGGCCCGGTCTGTCCGGCCCGCCCCGTGACGAACCCGGGAACCGGGGGCGTCCCGCCCGGCGCCCCGGGTCAGTCTTCCTTCCGCGTCGCCGACGCGGGAAGTGCGTTGCGGGATCTTCCGGTTCGGCTCCGCGCACCTCTTGGTCCCGTGCGCGGGCGGCGTCCGCTTTGTGTCTCTTCCGCGCCGCTTCCGGCCGTCCGGGCACCCCGTGAACCGCTCAGGGGCGCCCGGACGACGGGACGGGTCTCACTCGTCCGGGTGGTGCAGCTCGATGTCGTGGGAGTCCGGACCGCTGCCGTCGACACTCAGCGCGCTGGCCACCGGCGGGTAGCCGCTGGCGATGATCGAGTACTCGCCCGCGTCGAGGTCCGTGAAGCCGTATGCGCCGTCCTCACCGGTCGTGGCGGTGGCGACGACGTTCCCCGCCGCGTCTACGAGCGTCACCCGCGCGTCCGCGAGCGGACTGGCGTCGACACCGGCTCGGATGACGCCCTGCACGCGGGCGCCTGCCTGCAGCTCGACGTCGATGCGGGTGATGCCCTGCCCCTCGATGTCCACGGGCCGGGCGACGGGCCGGAAACCGGGCGCGTTGACTGCCAGGGTGAACGTCCCGGTGACCAGCTCGTCGAAGGCGAACTCGCCGCGCTCACCGGTGCGTCCGGTGGCCAGCACCTCGCCGCGCTCGTCCGTGACGACGACCATCGCCGAGCGCACCGGCTGCCCGTCGCCCGAGCCGCGTACACGCCCCGCGAGACCGCTGGTGGCCGCCAGCAGCACGTCGTGGCTCAGCGGCTCGTCGCCGACGGTGAGCGTCGTCGCCTGCGGCTGGTGGCCGTCGGCGGCGGCGATCAGGACGTAGGTCCCGGGCCCGGGGGTGTCCATGCCGTAGCGGCCGTCCGCCCGCGCCACCGACCGGCCGAGCTGACGCCCGCTCAGCGAGATGAGCGTCACGGCGGCGCGCGGCACCCCTTTGCCCTCCGCGTTCCGGACGGTGCCGAGCACGCAGTGCGGGGTGCCGGCCAGGGGCTCGTCGGCGTCGGTGGGGCCGGGTTCCGCGGGCTGGTATCCCGGCGGGATGAAGTCGCCGGCGTCGCCCTGGGGGGCCGCTCCGCCCGCGAACGCGGCGTCCTGCTGGAGGAGTTCCCCGGTGGCGGACTCGCCGTGGCTCATGCCCGGCTTCGTCTTGAGCGGCACCTCCTTCACGCACAGCACCAGCAGCAGGCCCAGCAGCGCCACGGGAGCCGCGTACAGGTAGATGTCGCCTATGCCGTGCCCGTACGCGGACTCGATGACGTCGCGCACCGGTGCGGGAAGCTTCGCGAGGTCGGGGATCTCGCTGCCGGCGCCGCCTGTCGGGCCGCCGTGCTGCACGCCCAGCCTGTCCAGGCCGTCGTCGACGTAGTCCGAGATGCGGTGGGCGAGGACCGCGCCGAGCACGGAGACACCCACGGCACCGCCGAGCGAGCGGAAGAAGTTCACCGACGAGCTGGCCGCGCCGAGGTCCGTGGCCTCCACCTGGTTCTGGGTGGCGAGGACGAGGTTCTGCATCATCATGCCGACGCCGACGCCCACTCCGCCCATGTAGAGCGCCAGATGCCAGTACTCGGTGTCGTGCCGCATCGTCCCCAGCAGGCCGAGGCCCGCGGTCAGCAGCACTCCGCCGGAGCAGAGCCAGATCTTCCACTTGCCCGTACGGCTGATGACCAGCCCGGAGAGGGTCGTGGAGAGGAACATCCCGAGAATCATCGGGATCGTCATGACGCCCGCCATCGTGGGCGATTCGCCGCGCGCCAGCTGGAAGTACTGGCTGAGGTAGACCGTCGCGCCGAACATCGCGATGCCGACGAACATGGACGCCAGCGACGTCAGCGCGATGGTGCGGTTGCGGAAGAGCCTGAGCGGGATGATCGGTTCCTTCGCCCTGGACTCGACGAGGACGAAGAGCAGGGTCAGCGCCAGCGAACCGCCGACCATCGCGTAGCTCTCCCACGACAGCCAGGCGTACTTGTCGCCGGCGAACGTCACCCAGACCAGCAGCAGCGAGGCCGCCGACGCGACGAGGAGGGCGCCGGCCCAGTCGATCTTCACCTTGCGTTTGATCACCGGCAGGTGGAGCGTCTTCTGCAGCAGCAGCAGTGCGATGACGGCGAACGGGATGCCCGCGTAGAAGCACCAGCGCCAGCCCAGCCAGTCGGTGTCGGTGATGACACCGCCCAGCAGCGGCCCGCTCACCATCGCGACGGCGAAGGACGCGCCGATGTAGCCGGTGTAACGGCCGCGCTGCCGCGGGGAGATCATCGCGGCGATCACGGTCTGGGTCAGGGCGGAGATGCCGCCCATGCCTATGCCCTGCACTGCACGTGAGGCGATCAGCATGCTCGTGTCCTGCGCGAGACCGGCGCTGGCCGAGGCGAGCACGAAGACGACGATGGCCGTCTGTATCAGCGCCTTCTTGCTGAACAGGTCCGCGAGCTTGCCCCACAGCGGGGTCGACGCGGTCATGGTCAGCAGCGACGCCGTCACCACCCAGGTGTACGAGCTCTGCCCGCCCCCGAGATCCGAGACGATCTTGGGCAGAGCGTTGGCGACGATCGTCGAGGACAGGATGGCGACGAACATGCCGAGCAGCAGCCCGGACAGCGCCTCCATGATCTGCCGGTGCGTCATGGGCGCGGCGCCCCCCGGTCCGGAGGAGGCTGACGCGTGGTTCTGCGAAGCGTCGCCCACCCCGCCTCCGGAGCCGGCGCCCTGCACACCGGATGGTGTGGTCGTGGCCATTCTTTCCCTAACTCTTCTTCAGTGCGGTGCAGTGTCTCTTCGTCTGCTGTGGTCGCCGCGAAAGCCGCGGTCGATGCCGTTGCTCCGCTCGCTGCGGCCGGTGGCTGTACGGGCCGGGCCGGCCGTGCCGTCCCAGGGCTCCGCCGTCCGGGCCGGCGGGTGCCGCCCCGCCGCGACCGGGGCGCGGCGGTCTTCGAAGCCTCCCCGCGGGCGTCCCGGCATCTCCTTCAGCGTGCGATGTCCTCCCCGGTCTCCTCGGTCCAGTCGTGAAGAAGCCCTCCAGGGTCCGGTCGTGGCCTCGGAGAGCGTGTCCAGTTGTCGGGCGCCCCGCTCGGTGAGGCGCGGCAGCCGGGCGCGTCCGTCCCCGCGGGCCGGGCGCGCTCGATCCACCCGCGCACCACCGCGTGCGACGTGGCGCCTGGTGACAGACATGTCTACCGCCATCGGCTCCGCGAGACGACCCATACGCATCTCGTCCGGTGTGAAGATGCGTCAACACCGTGGCGGGGGCGGCCGGTCGGATGTCCCCGCGGCCCGTGTACGGGCTCCCGCCGGACGCAGCCGGGCCCGGTCCGGGTTCCGGGCCGGGCCCTCATATTCGCTGGGTGCGGCCCGTACGGACACCGTTGTCGAGGAATCGTTGCTTTGGGCAACTATAATTTGCGGCAGTTGCCGTACGCAAATGATCAGGGCGCAAGCGGAGGCAAAGAATCAGCAAAGAGCCGTGGTTTCCGGGGTCCCCTTCCGGTCCTGACCGCCGGGCCGGGGCTGTCCCCGCCCTCAGGGCGTTCGCTATCGTCCTGCCCTATGGCTCACAACCCGCATGCACCGCAAGGCCCGGACCCGTCCCAGGACGCGGCCGGCAGCACCCAGATGTTCCGCGCGTTCGTCGACGAGGAGAGCGGCGGCGCGGGCGCACAGCGACACGGCGCACCGGAGATGTCCTCCTCCGGCCCACGGATGGGGATCGTTCTCGCTGTCGTCGCCGGCATCGCGGTCGTCGCGGCCGCGGTCTATCTGGCCGTGGCCTGACCGAGCCCGTTCCTTCCGTACTCGCGTCCCCGGCCCCTTTTCCCGGCCCGCGTTCCTTTGGTGCCGTAGCGCCGTGGCCGCGCCGGCCGCCGGGCCCTTCCGCCCGGCGTGCGGCGCGAAGGGCGGCCCGTACGTCACCGGCGCGTACGGGCGGAGCGCACGCGCCGGCGCTCACTCCTCCGCGATCAGCCCCTCACGCAGCTGCGCGAGCGTGCGCGTCAGCAGTCGCGAGACGTGCATCTGCGAGATGCCGACCTCCTCGCCGATCTGTGACTGCGTCATGTTGGCGAAGAAGCGAAGCATGATGATCTGCCGCTCGCGCGGGGGGAGTTTGGCGAGCAGCGGCTTGAGCGACTCGCGGTACTCCACGCCCTCCAGCGCGCTGTCCTCGTAGCCGAGCCGGTCCGCGAGCGAGCCCTCGCCGCCGTCCTCCTCCAGTGCGGGGGAGTCCAGGGAGGAGGCGGTGTAGGCGTTTCCGACGGCCAGCCCGTCGACCACGTCCTCCTCCGACACCCCGAGGGCGTGGGCGAGTTCGGGGACGGTCGGAGAGCGGTCCAGCGTCTGCGACAGCTCGTCGCTCGCCTTCGTGAGCGCCAGGCGCAGCTCCTGAAGCCGCCGCGGGACCCGCACCGACCAGGATGTGTCGCGGAAGAAGCGCTTGATCTCGCCGACCACCGTCGGCATGGCGAACGTCGGGAACTCCACGCCGCGCTCGGCGTCGAAGCGGTCGATCGCCTTGATCAGGCCGATCGTGCCGACCTGGACGATGTCCTCCATGGGCTCGTTGCGGCTGCGGAAGCGCGCCGCGGCATACCTCACGAGGGGCAGGTTGAGCTCGATGAGTGTGTCGCGCACGTAGGTGCGCTCCGTGCTGTCTTTGTCGAGCGTGGCGAGCCGCAGGAAGAGCGAGCGCGAGAGGGTGCGCGTGTCGATGGCATCGTGGTCTGCGGGGGCCTCGGGGGTTCCCAAGGCGTCGACGTCGTCGGTCGTGTTCTCGATGAGCACCTTCGAGCTGCCCAGTTCTACGGACATGCCACCCCCTTGAGGTCGCGGACGGTTCGCAGCGGCGCCCTCGTGTGAGGGAGGCACCTCCCCCTGCATACCGGAAGCGCCGTCGCGTCAAACGCAGCTCTTGCAGAATGTCACAAGTAGGCAACGCGACGTAGCCCCATGTCGATAAAACTGCACAGCTGAGGAAGTTGGGTCGCCAACTTGCCTCACTCTGCTCGGTTATGCCTCGATTCGATTTGCGGCCCGGAGGCGGGCGAAGCTGCGTGACAGAAGTCGCGAAACGTGCATTTGGGACACACCCAACTCGGCGCTGATCTGTGACTGCGTCAGGTTCCGGTAATAGCGCAGGAGCAGGATGCGCTGTTCGCGTTCGGGCAGCTGGACGAGCAGGTGCCTTACGAGGTCCCGGTGTTCGACGCCGTCCAGTTCCGGGTCCTCGTAGCCGAGGCGGTCGAGCAGGCCCGGCAGGCCGTCCTCGCGCTCCTGCGCCGCCTCCAACGACGTTGCGCGGTAGGAGCGTCCGGCCTCGATGCAGGCGAGCACCTCCTCCTCGGTGAGCTTCAGACGCTCCGCGATCTCGGTGGTGGTGGGCGAGCGTCCCAGCGCCGTGGTCAGGTCCTCCGTCGCGCTGCTGACCTGCACCCACATCTCGTGCAGGCGTCTGGGCACGTGCACCGTGCGGACGTTGTCGCGGAAGTACCGCCGGATCTCCCCGATGATCGTCGGCATGGCGAACGTCGGGAACTGCACGCCGCGGTCGGCGTCGAAGCGGTCGATGGCGTTGATGAGTCCGATGGTGCCGACCTGGACGACGTCCTCCATGGGCTCGTTGCGGCTGCGGAAGCGTGCCGCCACGTAGCGCACCAGGGGAAGATTGGCCTCGATGAGTGCGGTGCGCACCCGTTCGTGTCCGGCGGTGCCCGGTTTCTGGCCGGCCAGCTGCTCGAAGAGCTCCTGGGTCAGCGCCCGGGCCTCCGCGCTGCGGCTCTCGCGGGTCTGGGTCGCCGCCACTCAGCCACCACCTCTTCGGGTCCGGGTCTGTTTCGATCCACGCATCGGCCAAAAGCGGTCATAGCATCACAAGACATGTGCAACGTGCGCAAGCACCGTAAATTGCCGTGTTGGTGCGGAGTTGAGCAATTTCACCGGTGCCCGCAGGGGCCGCCGAGCGCGGATCCGCGTACGGCGCGCGGGGCCGTGCGGTGCCCGGCTCTTCGGGCGCGCGGGGAGACGGGGCGCTCGCATCGGTGACGGGCGAGGGCCGAATGCCGAAAGCCGGCGGGACGTCCCGGCGGGGCGTCCCGCCAGGAGGTCCCGGCGTGCGGAGTCCGCGGGCACCTGAACGGGGCGGGCGGCTGCCCGGCCGGTGAGGGCCGCTGCGTCTGCGGACCTGGGGGCCTGCTGTGAAAGGGGAGCGGCAGCGGCGCCCTCAGGGCGCTACCTGATCACCTCGGTCATGAAGTTGCCCAGTCCGTGAGCGGCGCTGGATATCCCCTCGAACCCGACGTGTACGAGTTCCGTGGCCCTGTCGGGGGAGGTGATGATCGTATACAGAGCGAACACGGCGAGGGCGTAGATCGCGACCTTCTTCGCCTGGTCCATCCAGCTCCTCCCTGGGTTGCGCCCGTCCCCCTCTTAGCAGTCGGGTGAGTCTAACCACCGGTGCGGGCGGCCCGATCCGTACGTACGGCGGCAAAGCGGCCGCAATCAGGGCTCTTTGACCGGAGCTGCACGCGTCGTTCCCCGATCGTTGCACCGGATTCACACGCCGTGCCCGTCGAGGGGGCCGCAGGCATGCGCCGACGGCTCCGCACGTGTGCATCGGCTCCGCACGTGTGCCGGGGTTCCGCGCGTGTGCCTCTCCGCGTCGCCGGCGTCATGTCCTGGTGCTCGTGCTCCCCGGGTCTCCCGCGGGGAGCCGCAGGGGGCGGCCGGTCCGGCGCGCCCCGTGTCAGCGGGGGGCCCGGCTGCCGCTCAGCGCGTCCCTGGCCCGGTCCACGAGCGACTCGAAGGGTGCGGCCGCCCACTGCGCCGCCGCCGCTCCCGCCGTGGCGGGATGCGGGTGCGTGGGCGCGGCCCGCTCCGCCCTCAGCAGCCTCCTGCCCATCCTCTGCCGCTGCTCCTGCGAGCAGCCGTCGCGTACTGCGGGGAACTCCTCCAGCTCCTCACTGTCCGCATGATCGCGGAAGGCCTTCTCGAACTCCGTGAGCTTCGCCTCGAATTGGGAACGTTCCGGGTTCATCTGCTCCAGTCCGGCGAGGATCCGTTCGGCCTCCCTCTCCTCCGCGTTGCGCGCCGCCGCTTCGTCCTCTCCCGCGGTCCTCCGCGCGACGGGCCGCAGGATCATCTCCTCGGCCGCCTCGTGCACTGCCAACAGGGCCCTGAGCTCAGCGAACTTCGCCCGCCTCGCGTCGCCCAGCGTCACGTGCACCTCTGCCAACAACTCCCGGATACGGGCGTGTTGGGTCAGCAGGATGCCGATGATGTCGTCCTGCGGGAGCTTCGCCGCCTCGGCGCGTTCAAGTGCTGCGTTGCTCACGGGGGCCACCCTCCGTCCGCCGCCGGCTTCGCGCCGTCGCTCCGTGGCGTGTGCGAAGGGCCGCGCGGCGGCAATCGTCTCGCTCGCGTTCCGGGTCACCTCGCCGGGCCCGCCGCAAACACCGCCGGGGCCGGGGCCCGGGGCCGGGGGCCACGGCCGCCGGTCCCGCCCGTCGCAGTGCTGCGCCCGCAGGCATCCGGACGCCGCGTACGCGGGCGGATTCCCCCGCAAGGAGCGGCACTTGGACCGGGTTCCGGGAGGGTGTTCGAACCCGCGGCCAGGGACACTCGCGGAGCCATGGCAGGGGAGAAGGATTTCGCGGTCGCGGCCTCCAGCGAGTGGACCGACGACGAGGACGGAGTGCGGCTGCCCGCCGGCGAGGCTCACGCGTGGGTGCCGGGGCAGAACCAGACGGTGTGCGGACTTCCCCTCCGCCGCGCACAGCTGACCCGGTTTCCGCACGTGACGTGGGCGGACGCGCTGCCCGAGTCCGGAGGCGGCGCGGACCGCGTCAAGCGGCTGTGCCCGCGCTGCCGGTCCGCCGCCGCGGGGCGTACCGCGGGCCGCGACTCGTGGCGGCGCGTCAACCCCCGCCCCTGAGGCGGAGCGGATGCGGTCGCGGTCGCAGTGGCTGTGGGGCGCGGTCCGTCGTCCCGTCATCCCGGCCCGTCGCCGCGCCCCGTCGCGGCGGCCCGCGAGGACGGGAAGCGGACTGCGAGGGACGGGGCGGGGTAGTCGGGCCGGGTGCATGACGAGCTGCCCACCTACACCTCGCTGGACCAGCTGGTCCAGCTCGTCGAACGTGGCGATCCGGTCTACGTCCGCTGGTCCCGGGGCCCGTACGCGGACCGTCTGCTCAGCTCCGGGAGCAGGGACGAGCTCACAGGGACGGAGCTTCCCGGGCTGTCCGCGAACCCGTTGTGGCCGGAAGCCTGGTGGGGAGACCGGCCGACGGCGCTGTGGGTGGCGCGGCGGTTGTACGACTACAGCCATCTGCGCCAGGACAAGGGCCCGGGCATCAGCCCATGGGTGCTGCTGGGCGACGAGGCGGGGCGCGGGCCCGACAACGAACCCCTCGTGCGCCGCATCCGCCCCGTCGCATGGATCGCGGGCAGTGTGATCACCGACGCCGAGGCCGAGGTCGCCCGCCAGCAGGGGCGCTGGGGCCCCATGCGGAGGCCCTCCGCCTTCTCCGAGGGAGCATCACCGCCGCGGACGGCGCCGGGGAACACCCTGAGCGGGACAGCGCTGCCCGGTGCTGCGCCCGGAACACCGGAACGAGAGCGCCGGGGGAACGGCCGGGGGAGCGGCCGGGGAACAGCCGAGGGAATGAGGGGTGGACCGGTGGCGGACCGTGAGCGCAGTGAGCTGCCCGGGCCCGACGAGCGGAAGGCCCTCACCGTCCGGCTGGCCCGGCAGGCACGGGAGCTACGGGCCGAGATCGCGGCTTGCGAGGCGTCCGGGGCGCACCTTCACGACGACTGCGAGCTGGACGTCGCGGATGCCGCCGCCGCGAGAGGCTCCGAGGACCGGCTCCATACGCAGGTGGAGCAGGCGCGGCAACAACTCGTGCGCACGGAACGCGCACTCGCGCGCCTCGCGGACGGTTCTTTCGGCGTGTGCGCGCACTGCTCACACCCTGTGGGAAAAGAGCGCCTTGCGGCGATCCCGACGGCGGAACTCTGTGTCGCCTGCAAGTCCCACAGCGAGGAGGGCGGCCGGCCGGAGGGGTGACCACCGGGTTCACCGGGTTCACCGGTTCACGGGGTCCTCCGTCTTCAGCTTCCTCGCCCGTGAGCGGGGGAACCGGGGCGCTCTCCCGGACGGCATGGACGTGCCCCGCGCGGCGTGCTCCGCGGGCGACGGCGTGCGGACCGCAGCGTGGGGCGGGACCGGCGGGGCACGCCGGTGCCGCGCCGCTCAGTGGGCCGGGGCGCCCGCCGTGCTATGTCGGGCCGGACCACTTCCGCACGTGTGCGGCCGCAGCCCGGCGGCGCGCGGCGCGGGTTGCCCCACCCACGGTGGTGCTGGTCTCACCGGGCGCCGTTTCCGCTGCTCAGGGCGCTCCGGGCTGCCAGGGCGCCGGGGGTGAGCTGTTTGGGGCGGGGCGTTCGAGAAACACGGGCGCCGTGTGGCTGCTGAGACCGCCTGGGGTGTACGCCCCGCAGGGCGATTCGGAACTGTTGCTGAAAGCACTCCGGCGTGCTCCCGTCCCGCCCGGGGCGCGGATGCTGGACGTGTGCACGGGCACCGGCGTGGTGGCCTTCGGCGGCGTCCGCCTCGGTGCGTCCGAGGTGCACGCCGTGGACCTTTCGCTCCGCGCGACGCTTACCGCCCGGTGGAACGCCCGGATCCGTCGGCTTCCCCTCACCGTCCACCGCGGTGACTTCCTCGAACGGGCCGAGGGGCGTTTCGACGTGGTGACGGCCAATCCGCCCTACGTGCCCACCGCGTCCACGGCACCCCCCGCCAAAACCAAGGACCGTGCCTGGGACGCCGGTGACGACGGCCGGGACTGCATCGACCGCCTGTGCCGCGCTGCACCCGGTCTGCTGGCCGAGGGCGGTGTGCTGCTGATGGTTCATTCGGACATCTGCGACACCGGACGGACGATCGGACTGCTCCAGGGAGCCGGGCTGAAGGCGTCCGTCGTGTCCCGCAGAGCCCAGCCGTTCGGTCCGGTCCTGCGCCGGCGCGCGCCGTGGCTGGAGTACAGGGGGCTGACGGCTCCCGGTCAGCGAGAAGAGGAACTGGTGGTCATACGTGCCGATCTCGTCTCACCCGGAGCCTGATCCCGTGCATGCACCGGAACCTCGTCCGGGGACCGGTCCGGAACCCCACCCGGAACCCCGTCCCGGGAGCGGGTCCCGTCCCGGGACCAGGCCCCGCCCCGGGCCCGAGTCGCGCCCCGAGGCCTGCCCCGAGCCCGGCCCCGCCCCCGGCAGCAGGCAGAAGCCGCGGCGCGTGGTGATCGACCAGGGCGGCCCGGTCCTGGTCGAGGGGCCGGTCGAGGTGGAGCTCGGCCAGGGCCGTACGGCCGTCTCGGACCGCTTCCTCGTGGCGCTGTGCGCCTGCCGCCGCAGCCGCAACTACCCCTGGTGCGACACCAGTCACCGCCGCCGCCCCCACCAGCGGCAAGGCGCCGCCCGCGACGGCGACGCCGGCGGGGAGCGCGGCCGTTCCACCCCCGGTCGAGCCGCCGCCCCTCCGCAGCCGCCCTCGAGTCCGTCACCCTCCGCGAAGACCCCTCCCGCGCCGGGTGTTCTCGCGCCGGGTGCTCTCACGCCGGGTGTTCTCACGATGGGTGTGGAGGAGGAGTTCCTCCTCGTCGACGAGGTGACCGGCCGCTCGGTGCCCGCCGGCGCCGAAGTCATCGCCGAAGCGGGCAACGGGCCCGCACTGCCGGACGGCACGCGAATCAAGCCCGAACTGCTCGCCGGTCAGGTCGAGTTGACGTCCGGCGTCTGCGAGGGCCTTCCCGCGTTGGCGGAACAGCTGAGCGCGGGCAGACGGCTCCTGGCCGACGCTGCGCGCCGTACCGGGCGAAGGCTCGTCTCCGCGGGGACTCCCGTGCACGTGAGCGACCGGGCGACCCTCACGACCGGAGAGCGCTACGAGCAGATCGGGCATCTGTACGGCGGACTTCTCGCCGACTACGAGGCGTGCGGGTGCCACGTGCACGTGGGCGTTCCCGACGAGGAGACGGCCGTGGCCGTGGTCAACCACCTGCGCCCATGGCTTCCGTCCCTGCTCGCCCTGTCGGCCAACTCCCCCTTCCACGCCGGGCGGGACACCGGCTACGCGAGCTGGCGCATGGTGCTGCAGTCGCGCTTTCCCGGCTCGGGCGTGCCGCCGTACCTCCCGTCCGCGGCTGCCTGCCGCAAGCAGGTCGAGCAGCTCGTCGAGTGTGGCGTGCTCGCCGACGGACGGCAGAGCTTCTGGCTGGCCCGCCCCTCGCCGGTCTTCCCGACGGTGGAGTTCCGCGTCGCGGACGCCGCCGCCACAGTGGACGAGGCCGCGTTGCAGGCCGCGCTCTCACGCGCGCTGGTGCACACCGCGCTGACGGACCTGTCCCGGGGGAGGACGGCGGTGAACGTGCCGGACCAGGTAGCGGCGGCAGCTCTCTGGTCGGCCGCCCGCCACGGACTCGACGGCCCCGGCGTCCATCCGCAGCAGGAACGGAGAATGCCGGCGCTCGCTCTCGTCGAGGAGCTGCTGGGCCACGTGACCCCGGCCCTGGAGGAGAGCGGCGACCTGCCCTGCGTACGGCATCAGTTGCGCCTCCTGGCGAAGGAGGGAACCGGAGCACGGCGGCAGCGGGCCCACGCCGCCACGGCCGAAGGCAAGGACGCCGTCCTCGGACATCTCGCCGCGCAAACCGTACGGCCGCCCGAAACCGTCCGGTCGCACTGCACCCAGACCCCGTCGCCGGACCCTTCCGCGACGACCCGGAGGACCTCATGACCGCCCCCGCCGTCCACGGGCCCGCCCAGCTGCACGGGCCCGCCCGCCTGTACGGCCCCGCAGCCCTGCCCGGTCCGCGGGGCCCGCTCTCCGCGGCCGTACTCGACGCGCTGCTCCGCGCACCCGGCTCCGCGCACCCCGAGGAGTGGCCCCCGGTCGCCGGCGTGGGCCCCTACAGCGAAGATCTGCACCTCGCCCTGCACCTCTGCTACGAGCTGCACTACCGAGGACTGCGCGGCGTCGCGACCGCATGGGAGTGGGATCCCGAACTGCTGCGGCTGCGCGCCCGGTTGGAGCGGGAGTTCATGGACGGGCTGCGCACGGACGCCGCCGGAGGGGACGACGTCACGAGCGAGCTCGACGAGCTGCTGGCCGAACCCGTGGGCGGGGCCGGAACCTCGCGTCGTCTCGCCGAAAGCGGTGAGTGGTGGCAGATGCGGGAGTACTTCGTCCACCGGTCCGTCTACCACCACAAGGAAGCCGACCCCCACGCCCTGGTGATCCCCCGGCTGCACGGACGGGCCAAGGCCTCGCTGGTCGCCGTCGAGTACGACGAGTTCGGCGCCGGGCGTGCGGAGGATGTGCACGCCCAGCTGTTCGTCGATCTCCTCGGGGGCGCGGGTCTCGAGCCGGGTTACCTGCACTACCTCGACGACGTTCCGGCGCCGGCGATCGCGATCGTCAACATGATGTCGATGTTCGGCCTGCACCGCGGGTTGCGGGGGGCTCTCGTCGGTCACTTCGCAGCGGCGGAGACCACCACGGCGCCGAGTTCGCGGCGCATGGTCCAGGCCCTGGAGAGGCTGCGGGCGGACCCGGCGTGCGTCCACTTCTACAGCGAGCACGTCGAGGCCGACGCGGTCCACGAACAGGTGATGCGCCGGGACGTGATCGGCGGTCTCCTCGACGACGAGCCCGAACTCGCTCCGGACGTGGTCCTGGGCATCCAGGCCACCGGCCTCCTGGAGGACCGGCTGGCGCATCACCTCGACACCGCGTGGGACCGGAACACAACCTCGCTGCTGCGGCCCTTGGACGAGTGAACGACACGTCGGAGGCCCTGGTCCGCCGGGGACACATGTGGGCGGGGCCTCCCGGCACGGACCGCCGGAACCGTCCGGGCCATCCCGGGACCCGGACACGGAATCGTCCGGTCCGTCCCCGACCCGGTCCGTCCCCGGCCCGGACCGACCCCGTCCCCGACGCCGGCACCGTCCGGACCGGACCCGGCCCGGAACCGCCCGGAACGTCAGCGTGCGTACCGCTCGCTCCCGGCGGTCTCCACCACACGCGCTCCCGGCCCGACCGTGACATGCGATCCGCGCGGGCAGTGCAGCAGCCGGCCGCCGAATCCCCGCCTGTCGGCCTCCCGGAGGAACGAGGAGAGCGGCGACTTCATCACGGTGTAGTCGTCGTAGTGCACGGGCATGGCCAGAGCGGGGTCCAGCAGGTCGAGCAGCTCGCCGCCCTGCCGTCCGTCCATGGTGACGACGAAGCCGCCGGGCAGCCGCGTACCGCCGAGGTGGACCACGGCGAGGTGGATGTCGGGGTAGCGCTCGCTGATCTCACGCAGTCCGTCGAAGGGGAGGGTGTCCCCCGAGACGTAGACGCGCAGGCCGATCTCCCCGTCGGGGGAGCCGAATTCGAGGATGCTTCCCATGACGGGCGGCAGCAGCCGCCGCAGCGCAGCACTTCCCGCGTGGATGCCGGGCACGGAGGTGATGCGGACCCGTGCCCCGTCCTTGAGCAGGTCGTGGCCCTGCCACAGGTCCAGGCCGACCGCACGGTGGAAGCCGTGCAGCCCCTGGAGGCGTCGGGAGGCGTGGGGAGTGGTGACGACGGGGACGCCGCGGTCCAGGCGCCGCCTCGCCACCCGGTCCCAGTGATCGCCGTGCAGGTGGGAGAGGACCACGGCATCCGGACGGGCCGGGATGCCGCCGGCCGGGGCGACCGGCCCCTTCAGGCGCCGTGAGACCAGCCCGTACCCGAGGTGGGCGAACTGCCCGCGGTGCAGGAAGTTCGGGTCGGTCAGCAGCGTGAAGAGTCCGTAGCGCAGCAGCAGGGTCGCGTTGCCCACGAAGTGGGTCTCCGCCGCGCCGTGCGGCACCGGCACCGTCATGACACCCTCCTTCGTCCGGCCCGCGGACGCCGGCCCCGACCGGTCCGGTGGACTGCCTCCACGACCAGGTGCCGCAGGAGACCCTCCGGGTACCACGGGAGACCGGCATCAGGCGTGCGCGGGGCGCCGGGCCCGCGCACATCGCGGGCCGGATGCCGCGGGCCCGGCCGTCGGCGTTCCCCGTGGGCCGGTCAGCGGTCCTCCCGGCCGAGCGAGGCCGGGCCCGTACCCATCAGGCCCTCCGACGGCGACGAGAGCGCGTCCCTCGCCCGGTCCAGCAGAGAGGCGAACGGGCCGACGGCCCACTGGGCGGCGGGGGAACCGGCCGCGGCCGGGTGCGGATGCGTCGGGGCGGCCTTCTCCGCCGTCAGCAGCCTCCTGCCCATGCTCCGCAACTGCTCGGCCGAACACCCGGCACGCAGGGGCGGGAACTCCTCGTGCTCCTCGCGACCGGCGTGTTCGCCGACGGCCCTCTCCAACTCGCCCAGCTTCGCCTCGAATCGGGGGCCGGCGATGTCCAGCCGCTCCAACTCGGCCAGCGCCCTGTTCGCTTCCGCCTCCTCCTCGTTGCGGGCGTCCGCCTCCTTCTCTCCGGCTTCCTTCTCGGCGACCGGGCGCAGGATCATCTCCTCGGCCGTCTCGTGGACGGCCAGCAGCGCCCGCAACTCGTCGAACTTCGCCCTCTTCGCCTCGCCCTGCGCCCTGTGCACGTCGGTGAACAGGTCCCGGATGCGGGCATGCTGGCTCAGCAGGATTCCGATGACGTCGTCCTCCGGAAGCAGCGCCGCTTCCGCGCGTTCCTGGGCCGCGTTGCTCACGAGTACCCCCTTGGTTCGTCCTGTTGGCCTGTCGGCCTGTCGGCGGCCTGTCGGTCAGTTCCGGGACCGCACAACGCCCCTTCTCGACGGTCCGGTTGAGAACCGGACCTCCGGGTGACTCACCTGCTTCAGCGGAAACCGGTCGCGCGCAGCCGACCGCGATCTGGCCGAAATCCCCGCCCCGCACCGCCGGTTCCGACTCCCCGGAGGCAGCCGCGGCACGGGTCGTCGCCGTGCACTCGTCGAGTGCCCGTCCAGGAGCCGTGCAAGACGAGGCGAGTGCTCAACACCCTTCTGGCCAGGGCAATATGACGCGGCAACACGAATTCGGATCGCTCACGTTTGCCGGTGACGGACCCGGGCAGACGGCGACCAGCAGTGCTTCGGCAAGAAGGCACATCCGCGGGAGCGGGACTCTGTCCCGGCCCCGGACCGTGAAGCGGTCCGGCCCGCTCGTGTCCTTCTCCCGCGGTGTCCGCTCGGACGCAGTACACCGGAGGGAAGAGGACACAAGGACGATGTCACCTGTACAGATGCGCACTCGGCGAGCCCGTCACCCCCACCATGACGCTCCTGACACCACTGCGGACTTCAGCCGCATCGTGGCGCTCCCCGAAGGGCCGGAGAAGGTAAGGCTCAAGCAGCAGGTGGTCGAGGCATGGATGCCGATGGCGGAGCGTCTCGCGCAGCGGTTCCGTAATCGCGGGGAGTCGCTGGAGGACTTGCAGCAGGTCGCCTCGCTGGGGCTGGTGAAGGCCGTCGACCGCTACGACCCCGACCGCGGGTGCGCCTTCGAGAGCTTCGCGATCCCCACCATCGTCGGCGAACTCAAGCGTCACTTCCGTGATCACACGTGGGGGCTGCATGTGCCGCGCCGCGTACAGGAGTTGCGCAACCGCGTGCGTACGAGCCGCCGCGAGTTGAGCCTGGAGGCGGGTGACCGCAGCCCCACCGTCGCGCAGATTGCCGAGCACGCCCGCATGTCCGAGGAGGACGTACTGGTCGGGCTGGAGGCGCTGGAGAGCTACTCCGCCCTTTCCCTGGACGCCGAACTGCCGGGCTCCGACGACGGATACACCCTGGCTGACACCCTCGGCCGCGCCGAGCCGGGCTTCGACCGCGTCGTCTTCCGTGAGGCGGTCAAGCCACGACTGAAGCGGCTGCCCGAACGGGAGCGCCGCATCCTGTACATGCGCTTCTTCTGCGACATGACGCAGACGAAGATCGCCGACCAGCTCGGCGTCTCACAGATGCACGTCTCCCGGCTGCTCAGCCGCACCTGCCGCCGGCTCCGTGAAGAGGTCGACGCCGACCTCGAACCCCGGAGCGAACGGGAACTCGCCGCGGCCTGACTCCCTGCGGAGACCGCAGGGCGGAAGGGTGCCCACCCACCTGGGCGCCCACGCCGAAGGGCCGGACCCCCGCTGGGGGTCCGGCCCTTCTGACCTGCGGTAGCGGTGGGATTTGAACCCACGGAGGGTTGCCCCTCACTCGCTTTCGAGGTCTGTTCGCGCTGGTGAGGGTGTCGTTCGCGGAAGTTCGCGAGCGTCCGGCCAGGTCTTTGCCAGTGCCTGCGGCAACGGATGAACGGCTGCGGATGCTCGTGTACGGGGGTGAATGAGACGGAAACTGAGACGGAGACAGGGCGCAGCACGTCCCGAAAGTGGCGTCCGACGGCGCTGGACGAGAAGGCTGGTGGCCCGCGCTACCGGATGCGCTGCGGGGGAGGACCGACGCCTCGGCTGAGCACGCGGAACTCGCCTTCTGTGCGTAACCGCCGTAACCGGCTGGGGGCAGCGGTCGGCGGTCCAAGAGACCGAGGAAAGCCCAAAGCGAGGGAGCGCTTGGCCGCGGCGCGGGGAGGTGGCCAGCACGCTCCCGATGCTGGGGTCTACGAGCCCTCCAGGGCTGATGACGACAAGTGTTCGGCGCCGACGGCTGGCGGCGCGTCCTGTGTTGCGAGCCCTCCAGGGCTGATGACGACGACGGCGGCCTGCCCGAACAGCGCCTGAACACACAGGTTGCGAGCCCTCCAGGGCTGATGACGACCTGGGCGGCACTCTTGGCCTGGTCCACCACCCCGTGTTGCGAGCCCTCCAGGGCTGATGACGACCGGTGTGCGGCAGCCGCTTGATGTGGCGTTGCAGCCAGTTGCGAGCCCTCCAGGGCTGATGACGACCCGCACCACCCTGCCGGCCGGGCAGTACGACTGCCTGTTGCGAGCCCTCCAGGGCTGATGACGACACGGCAGGCCCGCACGGAGCGTACCGACCCGGACAAGTTGCGAGCCCTCCAGGGCTGATGACGACATGATGATGACCGGCAGTAGGACGCCGACGAGGGGCAGTTGCGAGCCCTCCAGGGCTGATGACGACACGAGATCCACGGCGTGTGAGATGGCCCGTTCCAGGCCGCCGTTGCGAGCCCTCCAGGGCTGATGACGACGTCCGCGTTGCGGAGGCTGGCATTGATGTCCACGTTGCGAGCCCTCCAGGGCTGATGACGACTGCTGTTCGAGCGCATCTGTCTGGGTGCCAAGGAGCGGTTGCGAGCCCTCCAGGGCTGATGACGACCGGTTGGCGCGGCGGACGGCGGCGAGAAACGCTTGTTGCGAGCCCTCCAGGGCTGATGACGACTACCGGCCGCCCCCTGCTGCTGGCTCCGCACCCACGGTTGCGAGCCCTCCAGGGCTGATGACGACCGGTTGGCGCGGCGGACGGCGGCGAGAAACGCTTGTTGCGAGCCCTCCAGGGCTGATGACGACTACCGGCCGCCCCCTGCTGCTGGCTCCGCACCCACGGTTGCGAGCCCTCCAGGGCTGATGACGACCGGAGCCCGCGCCCGTCGGCCCGCCCACCAAGGCGTTGCGAGCCCTCCAGGGCTGATGACGACCATCACGGACCTGTGGTTCGTGACCGGGCAGCTCGTGTTGCGAGCCCTCCAGGGCTGATGACGACGAGGAGGAGCAGCCACCACCCAACCGGGCGAGGCCAGGTTGCGAGCCCTCCAGGGCTGATGACGACCCGACGTAGCCCGCGTCGAGAAAGCCACCCGCAAAGGGGCCGTTGCGAGCCCTCCAGGGCTGATGACGACTCTTCGGAGAGCTTCTCCGACGAGATCAGCCGCAGGTGTTGCGAGCCCTCCAGGGCTGATGACGACGTGCGGTAGTCGTAGGGCCGTGCTGTGACCGGAAGCGCGTTGCGAGCCCTCCAGGGCTGATGACGACCCGAGGGTAAAGCGCCAGGTCACGCTGCCTTTGCAGGAACGCGGACGGTGCGATTCTGCAGCGACTCGTCGGTAGTGTATCTGCCCTGGTCAGAGCGTTGCCCGCGTCCCCTTTTGTCGGAGCAGCCGCATCTGCGGGCGTCCACTCCATTCTGGCGCTGGCTAGCGTGGGTGCTGCGCGTAGGTTGTCCGGGCTGCTGTCACTGCGCGGTAGCCCATCCGTGAGCCAAACGGCCGCCGTCGTTATGAGAGGCACTCACATTGTCCGTTCCTGGCGACGTCGGCGAGATCCCCTGCTGGCGGGGTCCAGTCAAGGAGATGCAGCACGCGTGAAGACGCTACAGCGAGTTGTACTCCGGAGACACAAAACTGACTCTGCCTCATACTCTGTTGAGTGCCGCCGCCACACCGGAGAGGGGCCAGAGCCATGTCGCACCCCGACACCACCCCTGAACCCATCGCATTCGGGGAGCGCTTGCGCATCCTGAGAACGCGTCGCGGCATGACGCGTCCGGTGCTCGCGGGGCTGTTGGGCAAGTCGCCGTCGTGGTTGAAGCAGGTGGAGCGCGGGGACCTTCACATTCCTGCGCTGCCGATGGTGCTGCGCATGGCAGAGGTGCTGCGAGTGCGGGACCTGTCGGACCTCACCGGGGACGCCCGCGTGCCTACGGCCCTGTTCGTCGGTCCGGGTCATCCGCGCCTGTCTGGTGTGCGGGCGGCCGTGGACGCCTTCCCCCTCGCCGGCGACGATCGGCCGGCTCCGGAGGCTGCGCACCTTCAGGCGCGTATCGCCCACGCATGGAGCGCCCGGCATTCTGCCCCGAACCACCGGGACGTCATCGGGACGTTGCTGCCTGATCTGATCCGCGACGGGCAGCTTGCAGTGCGGCAGGCCCGAACGTCTGCGGAGCGGCGCTCCGCTCAGGCTGCGCTCGCCGAGGTGTACTGCCTCGCTCAGTTCTTCCTTGCCTACCAGCCCGATTCGGCGCTGCTGTGGCGGGTGGCGGAGCGCGGCATTGTCGCGGCCCAGGAGTCGGAGGACCCCCACGCGCTGGGCATGGCTGCATGGCTGACGGCCGAGGCGCACCGCGATGCCGGACATTACGACGGCGCGGACGCGGTGACCATGAAGGCCTTGCGGTGGCTTGAGGCCCGACTGCCGGATGCCGACGATGAAGTGCGGGCCATCGCGGGAGCGTTGGAGATGGCGGCCGGCTACACGGCGGCGCGCCGCGGGGACACCGGCAGCGCCTGGGGCTGGTGGGACAAGGCCGACCGAGCCGCCGCGCGCCTTCCCACCGACTACTACCACCCCGTCACCAGCTTCTCCCGGGCGGTGATGGGAGCCCACGCAGTCACGCTCGCCGTGGAGTTGCATGCCGGCAACGAGAGCGTGCGTCAGGCCACACGAGCCGATGCGGGCTCGATCCCTTCCCGACCGCGCCGGGCTCGTCACCGCATCGAAGAGGCCCGCGCCTACCAGCTGGACGGGAAGCCCGAGACGGCTCTGGAGACTCTGGACAAGGCGTACGCCAACGCTCCGGAGACGATCCGGTACAACGGCTACGCGCGCCGCATCATCCTGGAGGAGACGGAAGCGAAGGCGCCTGAACGGCGGCGCCGCGCATCCGAACTCGCCGTAAAGGTCGGCGTGTTGGCGGCCTGATGGCAAGGGGCAGAAATCCTGCCCCTGCTCCACGGTAGGCACTCTTACCGTCAGTGAGTAACTGATCACTCACGCGACCGAGGAGTGTGTCTCCGTGCTCTCCATGCGCAGAATCCCCGTGCTGCGTACCCCCTTACCGGCCAGGCCCAGTCCGGAGCCGAGGGATGCGGGGGTGGACTGGGACGCTGTACGTCTGCCTGCCTATCTCGGTGACCGGGTGCTGGCCAGACTCGGCGACGACTGCGGCGCGGTGATTCGCGACCCGTACGCCCATCTCCTGTACTGGCTGATCAAGCCCGGAACCGCTGACGACTGGTCGTTCTCGGACGAGGCGCAGGTGCGCATCCTCGGCAAGGGCAGCTGCGTCGTGGTTCCACCAGTGGATTGCGACCGCTCGGCCGTCGTGTACTGGGCGCGTCCGATCGTCAACGGCCGGATACTGACCAGTTCCTGGCCGCTGTATGCCGCCGTGCGGACGGTTATCCGCGCGGGGGTGGCGCAGTGACGATCCCCTCAGCGCAGATGCGTCTCACCCTCGCCCAGGCCGGCGACCGTTGGGATGCCGTACGAGTCTCGACGAATGTCGGCACGCAGGTCATGAAGAAGCTCGGCGGTGCCTGCGGCGGGGTGGTGGCCGACGGCCGAAGCATGTGGTTCTTCGTGTACCCCGGAGAGGGGCACGGGCTGGACATGCCCGGCGTCACCTCGTACCTGCGCGGTGACCACGTCCTCATCCCCGCCGACAAGGTGACCACTCCGCCGGGCCCGCACTGGACCCGCACCGCGGCGCAGCGGTGCACGCCGGCGACGCGGTTACTGGACGCACTTCGGCAGGTTCTCCGGTGAGCGGCGACAGGTCACCCGGTCCCTGCGCCGTACACGGCGAGTTGTCCGAGGACGCAGTGCCAGCCGACGACGACCGCTGCGGCGCCGCGGCACGGTTCACGCAGCACGTCAAGGCGCTGGAGGAGCGCGCGGTGGGGGTGCGGACGTCATGAAGCAGATCCTCATGGTGGTCGGCATCTGGATTCTGACCGCCGCAGTCATCATCCCGCTCCTGTACAGCGGGAGGGCCACGCCGTGAGTACCGACGAGACCCCCGTCCCGGGGACGTCCACACCCCCGGGACGGGATGACGCCGCGAAGTCCACCCATCCGCAGTTGATGTCGCCGGCGCTCCTGGCGGTTTGGCCCGGTCAACCCCCGGCTGTGCCTCGCCTCCGGCCATGCCGGCACTCCCGAGGAACGAGTGATGCCTGACCCGCCCCGGTGCCGCTGCGGCGCGAAGACGAAGCAGCTCGGCAACGGCCTCTTCCACTGTCCGCGCTGCAAGAGGGTCACGACCCGGAAGTGACCTCACCCAGTGCTCGCCCCGGGGTCAGACGCGTCCCGGGGCGAGCCGCCTGAGCTGGGCCCCTGCTCGTCTGAGGGCGGCTTGTCGCTGCTGCGCTGAGCCGGCGGTAGCAGGAGATCCCTCTCCGGGTGGCTCTCACCCGTCACGTTGCCCTGCACGCCGAGATCCACCCGTGCAGCGTCGTGGAACTGATTGATCGCTTCGAAGGCCGCCCGATGCTTTGCGCGCCACTCGGCCAGCGTTCCGGACTCCCTGCCCGTTGCCTGCCAATCGACCTTGTTCGCCGCCGCGTTGAGGCGGTGACCCGCTTCCACCACCTCGTCACCGCCGAGCAGCATGACCCGCTCGAAGGCACGGCCGCGCAGCCGGCCCGCCTCGTACATCTCGGCGAGCATCTCCGACTCCTGCTTGTGGCTCTCGCGTATGCCTTCTTTGTCCTCGTAGAGCTGGACGGCGAGGAAGATGCCCGCGCGAACGCGGTCGACGTAGCCCTCGTACGCGTCGAGCTTCTTGTCGTCCCAGCGCGTCAGCAGCTCGTGCCGGTTGCGACTCCGCTCCAGCATGTAGTTCGTCACGTGCGTCATCACGGCGCCCAATAAGACGGCGCTGATCGTCACGAGCTGCTCGCCGGTGTCCAACTCATCCCCCAGGCACGGAACTTGTCGTCCAGATGTCCAGAGGACTGTACGGGGTGAATGCCGCGCCGACCCAGCGGGCCGGAAGAGTGCGGCTCGAACCTGCCGGTACGTTGATGACCTGCGACGAGGTGGGGGAGCTGGATGAACGTGGACGGTCGGCGGCTCTTCCATGTCCTCGGACGGGGCTATGTCCGCCACGCGCCCGGAGTGCTGGGCAAGAGGGCACTCGCGCGGAACTACCTGGTGCCCCAGCTCCGCGAGCATCCCGTACGGCGACCTGCCCGGACACGCTCCGGTGCCCGATTCCTGGTCGACACCGAGGACTTGATCCAGAGGCACCTGTACCTCTTCGGCGTCTGGGAACCGCACCTCACCCACTGGCTCAAGCAGCGGCTGAAGCCGGGGGACGTCTTTGTGGATGTGGGCGCCAACGTCGGCTACTTCAGCGTGCTCGGCTCGTCTCTGGTCGGTCCGGAAGGGACGGTCGTCGCCATCGAGGCCTCGTCGACGTTCCATCGCCAGCTTGTGCAGCAAGCCCAGATGAACCGCTGCCGGAACCTCCGTACGGTCAATGCCGCGGTCTCCGACAAGGACGAGACCGTGACGTTCGTCCAGGCGAGCTCACGCAACACCGGCGCGACCAGCACCGTCCCCTACTCCGGCCCGGCACTGGCCGAATTCGAGGTGGACGCCCACCCGTTGACCATGCTGCTCAGTGAGCAGGAGATTGAACGCGCCCGCGTGATCAAGATCGACGTCGAAGGGGCCGAAGGAGCCGCCGTACGAGGGCTGAAGCCCGCCTTCGCGCGTCTGCGGGAGGACGCGGAGGTGGTGGTCGAGGTGACGCCCGAGCGCATGCGCGCACTGGGGGACTCGGCAGAGGAGCTGCTCACGTCGTTCACCGAGGCCGGCTTTCACGCGTACCGGCTGGTCAACGACTACGACCCGGGGAGCTATCCGTCGGCCATCCGTCGTCCCCTGCCGCCGAGACGTTGGCGCCAGCCCGTCAGCGAGGAGATGGATCTGGTCTTCTCCCGCGTCGACGCCGAATCGCTGGCCTGAACGCCGACGGAGCCCTCACGCATCTCGCGTGAGGGCTCCGCCGCTCCATCCATTCCATTCGCGGTCAGCTCTCCGGGGGCCACAGCCCTAACTTGGCCAGCTCGTCAGGCAGCCAGTCCGGGGCGTAGGAGCGTGTCGCGTACTGCTGCGCGCACGGTGTGGGGCAGGCGTAGAGGCTCCAACCGGGCCCCGAACCACTCTCGATGCACTGGACGAGCACCTTCTCCCCCTGCTTCTCATCGCAGAGGCAGCACGGCTTGCCGAACATCACCGCAGATCACCGCCTTCCGACCCGGGGAGGGCCTTCGAGAAGACGACCTCGATGCGGTCCTGCGGGGCCACGAGTTGCGCACCTTCAACGACCCGGCCGCGATCGTCGACCGAGGTCCGCTCGACCTCCAGCACGGTCGCTCCGGCCGGCAGATTCAGATGGTCCGCCTCATCCTGCGTCGGCGGTCGCGTGGTGACCCGCTCGGTGATGTGCGCCAGGCGGACGCCGGCGGCCTGTAAGCCGTGGGGGATCTCGGCGCCCCAAGGCAGCCTCGCCGTAGGGGTGTCGAGAAGTTCCGCCAGGTCGAGAGGGACGTGAATGCGCGCCAGGCTGTACGGACGCTTGTCTCTCCGGCTGAAGTACAGGTACTCCGCGAGTTCGGTCCCCCGCTCCACCTGCATCAGGGCCGTCAGCGGCGCCTCGGCGAGAACCGAGCCCGGCCTGACGTACGTCTCGATCTCGACGTTCTCCGCTTGCGGCTGCGGGAGACCATCGCTGCATGCGCTGACGTACGCCACTCGCTGCGGCGGCCGGCGGACGAAGGTGCCTCGGCCGTGGAACTTCTCCACGAGCCCTTCGGCCTGGAGGACGTCGAGGGCGTGACGGACGGTCAGTCTGCTCACTGCGTACTCGTCGACGAGCTCCGGCTCCGTCGGCAGTCTGTCCCCGGCGCTCAGTGTTCCGTCGGCGATCTGCCCGCGGATCGAATCGGCGACTTGCTGGTAGCGCGCCACACACATCACCGGCCCTTCGTGCCGCGGGCCGGTGCGTGAGGAACGCACCGTGGCTGCTCGCTGGTGTAGTGGCTACGGTTCATCATGTCGCTCAGCTCCCTAAAGCTGACGGCCACGCCCCCGGGCAGCCGGCGCTGTCGCGGGGGTCTCTTTGAATACGACGGCCCACACGGTCTTGTTGCCGCTGTCGTCCTCGTCCTGGCCGAGACGGTCGACCGATGTGAGCGCGCGTAACGCCGCCATCCAGGACTCTTCGGAGGTCCCGTCAGGCGCCTTGGCTTCCACGCGGATGTGGTCCTCGTGGTCCTGCACCGTCGGGCTGAAGCCGGCAGCGGTCAGGCACTCCGCCATCTCGCGGGCGCGGGACGCAGGTGTCGACATTGCGGTGGCCCCCGACCCTACGAATACAGATAGTCAAGGTGGCTAGTCAGCTTAGCATGGTCGGTTAGATTTTCCATATGCCTGAGCAGCCGCCGTACCTGCGCATCGCCGACTTGCTCCGGGCGCGTATCGCCAGTGGTGAGTGGGAAGTTGGGGAGAAGCTGCCGTCACGTGCCCGCCTCGCTGAGGAGTACGGGGTCGGACCGGCGATCGTCAGGCGCGCGAACAACGTGCTGATCGCTGAAGGTCATCTCGAAGGGCGCACCGGCTCGGGCACGTACGTCGCCCAACCTCGGGCACGCATCCGCATGATGCGCTCGCCGATTCGGGAGCAGCAGGGAGGCTCCCCGTTTCGCGCGAACATGGCAGCACTCGGCAAGCAGGGCACCTGGGAGAGCCACACCGAGGCGAAGGCCCCTGTGCCGACGGACATCGCCGCGCGCCTCGACATCGACGAGGGAGCGCTCGGCGTCCACACTCGGTACGAGTTCATGGCCGACGGCAAACCCGTGCAGCTGTCTACCAGTTGGGAACCGTACGACCTCACTAGCCGGACGATCGTGCTGCTACCCGAGGGCGGGCCACACGCCGGCCGCGGCGTGGTCGAGCGCATGGCCGAGATCGGCGTCACCGTCACCCACGCCGTAGAGCGACCGGAGCCGCGCCTCGCGACGGCCGAGGAGCTCGCCCTGCTCAGCCTGCCGCGCGGCGCGCTGGTGACGCAGATCCAGCGGACGTACTACAGCGACGAGGGACGGCCGGTGGAGACGGCGGACATCGTGGTGCCGGCGGCGTTGTGCGAGCTCGTGTACGAGATCCCGGTGAGTCGGACCGACTGCGCAACGCCCATTTGAGATGAGCACCCTGCCCCGAACACGCGGGTGTCGGGGACCAGGGTCCTGCATGCACTAACAACGTGTTGAAGAGGGCTGGATCGACTTAACCCGGGGCCGGCTGGCAGCAGGGGGGATGGCGAGACACTCCTCGCACGGAGGCCCCCGAAAGGCTGGAGTTGGGTGGCGCAATACCTTGGGAGGCGCAACTCTGCCCGCATTACGGGACTGGCTGCGCGTACGGCCGACGTCACGCCCTGGCGCGCAGTCGGAGGGCTAGGACTCTGGCCCCCGTGCGCAGAAGGGGCCGCACCGTGCGCGCGCTTCCCGTTCTGTCTCCCGAATAGAGAGACAGAACGGTCACGCAAATGCGTTATCGCCTGCCGCAGTTGAGCAACTTAAGCGTAACACACATTCCCACGATGAAAACGACTGCATCGATTCCAGTCATCTCTTCCCCACCTCCGCTCTCGGTCTCGTTCCGATCCGTTGCTGAATTCACTATGAGTTGGATAGATCGAGAAGTGCAAGTGACACCTTTCCGGCACATTTCCGCAGGTCAGAGGTAACGCAGGAAACTTGAAAGACCTGCTAGCTGGAGGTTTCCGAGAGGCGCCTCTCCGAGGGTTTCCAATCTTTCTCGCAAATTGGAAACACTTGAGGTCGCGAAACAGCGGAAAGAAACAAGCAGCAACGCTGGAAACCTGGAAACTACGTCTACCCTTTCCTGCAAAGATGCACCTCAGAGGCGTAGCCTCCACGGCCTTCTGGGCGGCTTCATCGACATCCGGGACTCGTCTCCCTCCTTGAGAAGCCCCATAGCGCGTCTCCGATCTGCGTGCAGGGCATTCGCGAGAGTGGCTGTCGTGCCGCGCACGCACCGATTGTGCATTTTTCGACAAGGGCGAGAGTCACAACGTCGTCGACGACGTTGAGGACCAACAGTGTGATGACTGCGTGGATAAGCGCAGGGTCCGTGGCCGCGAGTACGCCCGCGACGGACGCCGACTACTGGGCCACAGCCCTACGAGACACGATTTCGACCGTCTTGCTACCTGGTGTTTCTCCGTTGTCCTGATGACGTGATGGGCGTCCTCGTCAGTGACGTCGATTACACGTCGGTGTCCGCTTGCACAAATGGCTCCGCTTCAGGCGCCGAGGGGCCCTGAAGTGCCGTTCACGGGTCCACAGGAAACGCTTGCCGTCGCTCATGATGCACCAGTCTCCGCAGCGTGAAATCGACGGGTTTGCAGATTCTGGAGTGAGTTGAGGAGAGAACCCGAAGCCCTTCGTCGTCCTGGTGGACGGATGTGCCTCGTTCGGTTGAGCGTCAGACGAGGTAGACGGCTCGATACGACGTCCTGGTCTGCAAGTCGAGGACGGTTGTGCGCTCCACCTTCTCGGCGTCGACCAGATCGACCCGGACCCGTGACCCGTGGCTCCGCAGTGCGTCGTTGAGCAGCCGGAGGTCAGGGTCCAGCTTCATACGAATCTTGAGGTCTTGTTCCGGGCTCATCAGAGGAGGTCGGTCTTCATTGATCAGCCGAACAACGGACTGGACGCCGTGCTCGCCGTAGGCGGCCTCTTTGAGCTCGACGAGTCCTCTTCCGGCCAACCCGTTGATGGCCCGTCTTGTACTCGAGCGGTCCGATCGCTCAACCCTCTGGCCCTCTTTCGGTGAGACGAGCCCGCTGCGAAGTACCCACGCTCCGGGAAACTCTCGCTCAACGTTCCTCAGCGCGTCCAAGATACGCCGCTGCACAACCCCAGGCCCTCGACTCACACCCCTAAGTGTTGCATCAATTGAACATCGTGCCCCGGATACCACGCTTACCTGTAGACCTGGATGCTCCTCGGCATGATGTTCTCCATGGCGGCGGAGGCCGCTTCCCTAGAAGTGACCGCCGCCTCAGGCGAGTTCGTGTACAGCCAGGTCACGCTCACGGTCCTTCTCATTGTGTTTGCGGCCTTCGCTGCCTTCGCGTTGGTGCTCGTGTCCCGGGGAGCTAGGCAGGGCGGTGCGAGTGCTGCGGGCTCCACCCCCGAAAATTCGACGCACGGGTGGACGGTCGCAGGGGTCATCGTGTCCGTGATCGCTCTTGTGATCACTGCGATCCAGCTGCTGCACGGATGGTGAGATCTCCGTGGACGCTGCTCAAGAGGGCGCCGACAGGGGTCACGGCGAGTATCGCCACTTCAGCTCGACCAGCTCCCGCGCCCGCGCCTCGATCACCGCCATCCGCGCCTCGCGCTCGTCCTTGTGTGCATGCGCTGCCTGGTTCGTCGCCTGGCCAGGCCACTTGCGATACATCAGCCCGACCTCGCGGGTGAAGTAGCCGCGGCTGACCGCGTTCAGGGCGAGCAGGAGCCCGGTGTCTTCGGATGCCGGCAACGCCATCCAGCCGCCCAGCGCCAGCAGGAGGTCTCGGCGCACGCAGAGGGTCGCGGGGTGGACCTGGGCGCGGTAGTCGTGGGCCTTCCAGTGCTCGTGGACGGAACCGCGCTCGATGGGGCCCTCGTCGGGGTCGCCGTCGAAGCCGACCGTGGAGCCGTCCGGCATGGCGTCGAGTACGCGTGAGGTCGTCCAGGCGATGTCCGGTTCGCGCTCAAAGACGGCGATGTCACGGGCGAGAGCGCCCGGGGTGAGCATGTCGTCGGCGTCGAGGACCTTGACCAACTCGCCCCGTGCGCGGGCGAGTCCCATGGTCCGGGCGACGCCAGGGCCCCCACGCCGCCCCTGCGCGAAGCTCACCCGCGGGTCGTCGGGGACGAGTTCGGCGACCGCGTCCGTCTCGCCATCCTCCTGGATGACCCACTGCCATTCCCACCCGTGCGGCAGCTCCTGCTCCTGGAGCGACCGGTATGCGTCCGGCAGGTGGTGGGCGCCGGGTGCGTGGACTGCCGTGAGCACAACGATGCGCTGCTGCAAGGTGGTTACCACCGATCCAGTGGGGTCACGAAGGTCATTTCGGTGCGGTCTCCGGGGAGGATGACGTCCGACATCTCCACGAGGCGGTCTCGGGTGTCGTACGAGGACTTGCGGAGGACGATCACAGCGGTGCCGGGCGGCAGTTCAAGCTCCTCGGCCTCTTCGGCGGAGGGCGGGCGTGCGGTGACTCGTTCCTCTATGCGGTCGAGCTCGATGCCGACCGTGTAGAGCTGGTTCTGAGTGCCGCCGGGCCACGGCTCGTTCGTCTCGTCGAGCAGGTCGGGGTTCTTCGCGACCATGTCGCGGACGAGGTATGAGGTCACCAGCGTGAAGGGCGCAGGCTCGGCGCTGTAGCGCGTCCGGTACGTGCGCTCCAGCATTGCCGTGCCCTCGGGTACGCCGAACGACGTCGCGAGGTCTTCGTTCGCGGTGATCTCCGCGTAGTGCGCGTGGAAGACCAGGTCGTCGACGGTCAGCCCGGTGTCGTGCTCCGTCGACCCCGTTTGCAGCCGCTGCTTTTCCGGCTCGCGAGCACGGTCCTTCTCCCACTGGTGACGCTCGTTGCTGCGTGATACCAGCTTGCGCGGCGTACGTACGAAGGTGCCTCGGCCGTGCTTCTTCTCGACGAGCCCTTCGGCCTCCAGCTGCGCGAGCGCCTGGCGCACCGTCGGCAGCCCCTTGTTGTAGCGCTCCGCGAGCTTGGCCTCGGTGGGCAGCTTGTCGCCCGGCTTGAGCTCACCTGCGCGGATGGGACGCCGGAAGTCATCCGCGATCCGCTCGTACGCCTTCGCCATGGCCGGTCACCGCTCTCTCTGGGGAAGCTAGTCAAACCTTACGTGTCATCAAGAGGACTTGACGAGTGGGGAGAGGGACGTCATAGTCGAAGCAAGTTATCAAGAAGACTTGAGGACAAGACATCTTGATGGCGACTTGACCGCATCATGCCCACCTCCGGGATGGGCCCGCGGCCGGGAAGCGCCCGGGGGGCCTGGTGACAGAGGCCCGAAGGAAGCGCCTGTGGCTTGAGAACTCAACAGAGTGCACCTGGACGAATGAGTGCTTTTGATCTCCGGCATCGCCTTCGTGAAGGCATGTCGGAGGTCATGACCACTCGTTCGCCGACGAGGTGAGTGGTCCCTGCGAAAGCCACGCGCGACGGCACAGCCGTGCTGATCGCGCCCAGGGGAGCGGCCAACGGATCAGGAAGCCCGCTGCCCCGAGCCCCATCCCACCGACACGACGAGGAGAGAGCATGCGTGCCTACGCAGGCGATCAGGAGGCCTGGCAGGCCTCCGAGTTCGAGGAACTGGCCCTGAGTTTCGAGGAACCCGCCGAGTCCTTTCGGGACTTGTTCCTTGGCTTCCCCGGTGAGCCGCACGAGGTTCGGGAGGCCCGACTGGCTGCAGCTCGTGACGTGCTCGCGGAGCTCGACGAGCTGGGGCAGCACGACGAGATCGCCCGGGTGAACGCCGAGTATGCCGCGGCGCTCCGCGACGTCGCGCCGTTGTGGGGCCGCCGGTCGAAGCGGGCGTGGATGCCGTGGACCAAGGGAGCGGCGTGACCGCCCCTGAGCCTCCGCCCTTCGGCAAGGCGGAGAAGGCACTGCTCGTCGCGGTGGTGCCGGCGGGCGTCGGAGTCGGCGGCCTCGGGCTGGCGACGTCGTTCGGTTCCGTCGCTCGCGCCGCCGAACGCTGGGGCTTCGTCCACCCGTGGATGCTGCCGGTCGGGATCGACGCGGCGATCCCCGTCTTCACCGCGGCGAATCTGCTGCTCATCAGGCTGGACATGCGTCTGTCGTGGGTGCGTTGGGTGCCGTGGGCGCTCACGTTCGTCACGTGCTGGCTCAACGTCGCGGCCGGTGACAGCCTCTCCGCGAAGGTCGCGCACGGCACGATGCCGCTGCTCTGGGTCGGCCTGTCCGAAGTCGTCGCGCATGTCTACGCCGTACGTATCGGAGCCGCCACCGGCGCCCGGATGGAACGCATTCGGCGCTCCCGGTGGCTGCTCGCTCCCCGCTCGACGTTCTCCCTGTGGCGCCGCATGACGCTGTGGGAGATCACCAGTTACCGCGAGGCGCTGGAGCGGGAGAAGGACCGGCAGCTCGCTCGCGCCGGGCTTCGCGAACGGTACGGGCGGCGCTGGCGCCGTGAAGCGCCGTTGCGGGAGCGCGTACTGCTCAAGCTCGGGGACGTCGCTCCGGACGGGGCGCTTGCCGAGCAGGACGACGACGCGAAGGGCGAAGGCGGCGAGGAGGAGTCGGGCGCGGGACCGAAGGCGGGCCGTCCGCCTCGCCGACGGTCTGCTCGGCGCAAGTCGTCGGGCAGCAAGGCGTGGCCTTCCTTCGAGCAGCACTTGGTCAAGGCCCGTGAGGCGACAGCCGATTGGCCCGACTCAGCACTCACCGCGGAGCGCATCCGTGACGCCGTCGGCTGTGGACAGTCCCGCTCCCGCGAGCTCCGAGAGGAGCTGAAGGCGGAGCGCCGACAGCGCACGGACGAAGAGGAACAGCTCCCGGAGCTGGAGCCGACAGCGGCGAGCTGATTCATGGAGCTCGGTCGGCCGACCGGGTCGGCCGACGTCCGCGGCTCAACTCGCGTACTCGCAACCGCTCATGCGCCGGGCCCGGCTGACGTACCTACCACAGCAGCAGCCGGGCCCGGCCCTCCCAACAGGAAGGACGTGCCAGTGAACCATGACGACGAGAACGAACACTTCGAACGACTCGAATCAGAAATGGCGGTCGAAGAATCCAACGACGTGGTCGACCTGAACGAGAAGCGGTCGGTCCGCTCGGAGCCGACCGAGTCGGCGACATCCGCCGAGGATGCCCCCGACGAGTCCGGTGACCCGACGACGCGGCTGACGGTCGACAGGCCCGGCGGTCCGTCGGGCCCCAGCTTCATGGATCGGGTGCGCGGCGCCAAGCGTCGGCCGGTGCTCCCGGCGTGGGCCAGCTCCAAGCCGGAGTTCGTCACCGCTGCCGGGTGGCTCGCGGGCCACACCTGGCACACCGCCGCGTACCACGCGGTGCGCCTTCCCTGGTACGGGGTGCGGCTGACGGCTCAATCTCCGCACGGCGCAGCTCAGTTCGTCGGCGGGACGATGCGTTGGCTCGCCGACCGGGAAGGCGACCCGCTGCGTGCGGCTGCCGCCAGGCGCGAAGACGTCGCGGAGTACCTGAAGCTCAGCCGGCAGCGCGACCGCCGCGTCCGCTGGCGCACGCTCGTCGCCGTCGCGGCCTCGATCGTCGGGATGTCCACGGCGATGTCCCTGTACGTACTCGCGTCCGCCTGGCTGCTCGCCCTCTCCGGCGCGATGGTGACGCTGGCCCTCGGCTGGCTCGGTCAGCCCGCCGACGCCCCGGTGGTCCACCGGGCTGTGGAGATCCCGAAGGTCCAGAAGCTGACCAGCGACATCGTGCTCAGGGCGCTCGGTTCGCTGGGAATCGGGCAGATCAACCAGGCCATCGCCAAGGGGCGCGAGCCGCTGACGTTCACCGCACCGATCACCAGGGACGGGCCCGGCTGGCGCGCAGAGGGCGACCTTCCGTTCGGCGTGACGGTGGCCGACGTCGTCGACAAGCGGGACAAGCTCGCGTCCGGCCTGCGCCGTCCGCTGGGCTGCGTGTGGCCGGACTCCGTGCCGGACGAGCACACCGGCCGTCTGGTGCTGTGGGTCGGGGATCAGGACATGTCGAAGGCCAAGCAGCCGACTTGGCCGCTCGCGAAGTCCGGCTCCGTCGACCTGTTCAAGCCCGTCGCCTTCGGCACCGACCAGCGGGGCCGCTGGGTGGAGATCACGCTCATGTACATCGCGGGAGTGATCGGGGCGATCCCGCGCATGGGCAAGACGTTCCTCCTGCGCCTGCTGCTCCTGATCGCGGCACTCGACCCCCGGGCCGAACTGCACCTGTTCGACCTCAAAGGCACCGGCGACCTTGGGCCGTTGGAACAGGTGGCCTACCGCTACCGGGCAGGAGACGACGACGAGGACATCCTCTACATCCTCGCCGACCTTCGGGAACTGCGCGGCGAACTGCGGCGCCGGGCGAAGGTAATCCGCTCTCTTCCGCGCGACCTGTGCCCGGAGTCGAAGGTGACCAGCGACCTGGCGTCGAAGAAGTCCCTGGGGCTGCACCCGGTCGTGGTCGGCGTCGACGAGTGCCAAGTCCTCTTCGAACACCCCAAGTACGGCGAGGAGATCAAGGAGATCTGCACCGACATCACCAAGCGCGGCCCGGCGCTCGGCTTCGTGCAGCTCCTCTCCACACAGCGCCCGGACAAGGACGCTCTGCCGCCGGGGATCGGCGCCAACGCCTCCGCGCGGTTCTGCCTCAAGGTCCTGGGCCAGATCGAGAACGACATGGTGCTCGGCACCGGCGCGTACAAGCGCGGCGTACGGGCCACCATGTTCGCCTGGGCGGACAAGGGCATCCACTACTTCGTAGGGGAGGGCGCCGACGCCCGCATCGTCCGCTCCGTGTACGCGGACGCCGTCATCGCCGAACGCATCGCGCTGCGGGGGCGGAAGCTGCGGGAAGACGCCGGAACCCTCGCCGGGCACGCGCTCGGCGAGGAGCTGGAAGCCGATCCCGCCGCCTCGTACGACCTGCTCACCGACATCCTCGCCGTCCTCAGCCGCAAGGAATCCAAGCTGTGGTCCGAGGAAGTCGCCTCGCGGCTGGCCGAGTTGCGGCCGGAGATCTACGGCGAGTGGGGCGCCGAGCAGCTCACCTCGGCGCTCAAGCCGTACGGGATCAACACCATCCAGATCGGCCGCCGTGTGGACGGCAAGGTCGTCAACCGGCGAGGCATCGCCCGTGCCGACATCGCCAAAACCGTCGCGGAACGTGACGGAAAGCCCGACGCCGCATGACGGTCGGAGCCGCTTCCGCTAGCAGCACGCCTCGCTAACGTTAGCGGCCCCGCTAGCGCGCCATTCCCCCAGTGACCAGGCCGCTAGCGGATAGCGGCCTGGCCCGGGGACACCCTTCAACCGCCGCTCAGGGGGAGTTCATGACCTCGACGCTCGACGCTATCGCCAGCCTGCTCTTCATCACTCTCAGCTACGCAGCACTGTGCACCGTCTCGCCGTTCGGCGACTGCCGCAAGTGCCGCGGCTTCGGCTTCCACGTCCGCCGCAACCGCCGTGGACGCATCAAACGCGGGCCCGACTGCCGCCGCTGCCGCGGCCACGGCAAGCGCATCCGGATCGGCCGGCACCTCTACAACCTCGTCGCCCGACTGCACCGCGACCACTCCCAGACGCTCTGACCGCCAGGCCACCCCGGCAGAAAGGACCCGACCCGTGGTCACGCTCTCGCTCGTAATCCTCTTCGGCTTCATCGTCGCGCTGCTGCTCAGGTTCCGCGCGGTCAGCGCCGGTGCGGCCGTCGCATCGCTGCTCTTCGGCTTCTACCTCGCCAACACGCCCGCCGCCGGGCCCATCAACCAGGTCATGACCGCCCTCGTACACGCCATCGGCAACTGACACCGAAGGAGTTCGATCATGTGCAACTCGATCAGCACCGCCTCACGCACGTCGTCCGCGTCGCCCTCGTCCCAGATCTCGCTGACGGCCGCCGGCGAACTGCGCGACGCACTCAGCGCGTTGCAGCGCGGCAACGCCCCGGTCGCCGTCTCCGCGCTCATGGCCATCGACGCCGAGTCGTGGGCCGCCATGGAAGCGCGCCTGGCCGCCGTCGGCGGAGACCTCCGCGAACTCCTCGAAGCCGCAGGCGAGAACACGCCCGTGCGGCTGCCTCTGCACTGACCGCTCCCGTACGGCCGACCGTCATCGGCCGTACGGGAGCACCTCGTTCCCTGCACCTGCCACCTGGAGAACTTCCATGGCTGACACCAAGACGACCTGGTTCCGCACACTGCCCGAGAGCGTGTACGCGCTGGGCGCCGCCGCCCGCGAGTACCGCCTCGCTCTCCACACGGCCAAGCTCGGCATCTCCAACACCGACCCGTCCCGCACCCACCACCACCTCGGCGAACTCGCCGTCCCCGGCACGCCGTTCCACCGCCCGCACGACGTCGCCCTGGTATCCGTCAGCGACCTCTACACCGACCTGGAGAAGCAGGTCCGCCGCCTGTACGAGAACGCGGCACGGGCTTACGCACATGGCGCCGCCTGGGCCATCCGCTCCGTGCTCCGCGGCAAGGAGCCGTCGCGCGTGCTGCTGCACCGCGAGCACGGCGAGTACCTGTTCATGGGCGAGATGCCCGACCTCAGCGAGGGGCTCGCCCGTTGGAGTGGCGGAAAGCGGCTGCACGCCCTCCGTGAGGATCTCCTCTACCGGGAGAGCGCCCGCCACGCAGCCGACTCCCTCTCCGCCGAACAGCACCTCAAAGCACACGAGTCCGCCGCCCTCGCGGCTGCCCTGGACTCGGCCGAGGCCCTCGCCCAGACCGCGTACGACTACGGCGAACTCGCCGAGAACGCCCTGCACTTCGCCATCGACAGGGCACGCACAAACCGGCTCCCGAAGGACGTTCAGTAATGCCGCAGACGACCGACACCGCCACCACCACACATCACAGGGTCTCGACCGATGAGGTGTACGCCGATGCGCCGAGCATCGAGCGGGAGATCGCCTCACTCGCCGAGTTGAGCGAACGGTACTCGCACGACAGCGCGCTGCCCCGCGAGTTCTGGCTGCGGAAGGCGGCCTTAGTGGATCGCATCGCGCTGACGGAAGTCTCAACGTACGGGCCCGAACTCGCGAAGTCGGCGATACAGGCGGCAGAAGCGGCGGCCGTACAGCTGATCGCGTACGACGCGAAGCACGGCAGCCGCGAGTACGTACGCAACGAGTACCGCCGCTGGAGCCTCACCGAGGACTCCTGAAGACGCCCGGGGCAGCGGCCAACGGATCAGGAAGCCCGCTGCCCCGGCCTCCCATCCCACGAAGAAACAGGAG
This sequence comes from Streptomyces sp. WMMB 322, assembly GCF_900090145.1. GTDB lineage: Bacteria > Actinomycetota > Actinomycetes > Streptomycetales > Streptomycetaceae > Streptomyces. The sequence continues at coordinate 43,085 of NZ_FMHI01000002.1, read as the reverse complement.
GTGCGAACAGCATGCCTCAAACCAGGTACCGCCCGCTGCCCCGCCCTGCGCAGGGTCGGCGACACGTAGGCGCTCAGGCTCAGCCGTACGCCGGAGAGGCCGCACGATGACCGAGCAGCCCCAGGCATCCCGCGGGGACAACGTGCTGCCCCTGCACTCCGCCCCCGAGCGGAACGGGGCGGCACCGTGCGACCTCGAAGCCGAACAGGCAGTCCTCGGCTCGATGATGCTCGCAGCCGAGGTGATCGCCGAGGTGCAGGCCACGCTCAGCGCCGAGGACTACTACCGACCCGCACACGAGACCATCCACCGCTCCATCACCGTCCTGCACGGCCAGGGCAAGCCAGTCGACCCGATCACCCTGACCCACTTCCTCGGACAGACCGGCGACCTGCGCAGGGTCGGCGGACCCGCCTACGTCCACGGCCTCATCCAAGCCGTACCGACGACAGCGAACGCCGGCTACTACGCGGAGATCGTCCACGAACTCGCCGAGCGGCGCCGTCTGATCCAGGCCGGGACTCGTCTCGTGCAGGCGGCCTCCACACCGGACGCCACCGCCGACGAGGTGCGCGAGGCTCTCGCGCTCGGGGAGGAGAAGCTGCCCGAGGCGTGGTCGGAACCGATTCCGCTCAACACCCGTCCACAGCTTCCCCGCTTCCCACTGCACGCGCTGCCGTCCTGGCTCGGGGACTTCTGCGCGGCGCTGGCGGAGGAGACGCAGACGCCGCCGGACATGGCCGCCGCGCTGGCGCTGAGCGTGCTCGCCACAGGGGCGGGCGGGCGCGTCGTCGTCCGCGTACGCGGACGCTGGCACGAGCCGACCAACCTCTACGTCGTGGTCGCGCTGCCTCCGGCGAACCGCAAGTCCGCGGTCTTCTCCGCCATGACCGGTCCGCTCTACGAGGCGGAGAAGCATCTCGCGAACCAGGCCGCCGGGCGCATCGTCGAGGCCGAGTTGACCCGGAAGATGGCCCAGGAGGCCGCCGACAAGGCAGCTACCCGCGCGTCGTCGGCGGAGGGGCCGGAGCGGGACAGCCTCGTCGCCGAGGCTATCGACCTGGCCCAGCAGGCCGAGGAGTTGACGGTCCCGCCGAAGCCGCGGCTGCTGGCGGACGACTCCACTCCGGAGACGGTGACCTCGCTCATGGCCGAGCAGGGCGGCAGGTTGGCGGTGATGTCCGCGGAGGGAGGCATCTTCGACATCATCGCCGGGCGCTACTCGGGCGCTCCGAACATGGAGGTCTTCCTCAAGGGCCACGCCGGCGACCGGCTCAAGGTCGACCGCCGCAACCGCGAGGAGTTTATGGAAGCCCCCGCGCTGACCATGGGCCTGGCCGTCCAGCCGTCCGTGTTGGAGGACATCGGCAAGAACCGCGGCTTCGACGGCCGCGGCCTTCTCGCCCGATTCCTGTACGCGCTGCCTGAATCGCTCGTCGGCTACCGCAAGATCGGCCCGGCGCCGGTGCCGGAGTCGGTCGCGGCGCGGTACGAGCGCAACGTCACCGCGCTGACGCTGTCGCTCGCCGAGCAGTCCGAGCCGTACGTCCTCCACCTCACCCCGAACGCGGGCGGCGAGCTGCTCGGCTTCGAGGAGCGGATCGAGCCCCAACTCCGGGCCAGGGGCGGCAAGCTCGGCCATGTCGGCAAGTGGGCGGGCAAGCTGGTGGGCACCGCAGCCCGTATCGCCGGACTGCTTCACGTCGCCGCCCACCTTGAGGACGGCTACGGCACGCCCGTAGAGCCGGAGACGATGACGGCGGCCATCGAGATCGCGGACTACTTCGCCGACCACGCGCTGACGGTCTTCGATCTCATGGGAGCCGACGCGGCGCAGGCGCGGGCGCAGACGCTCCTGGAGGTGCTCCGTGCGAACGGGTGGGACACGGTCTCGCGCCGCGACCTGTTCGCGAAGCTCTCCCGCTCGGAGTTCCCCACGGTCGCCGACATGGAACCGGCCGTCGCCCTCCTCGAAGAGCACGGCTACCTCCGCAGCCACACCCCACCCCGCACCGGCAAACGCGGCCGCCCGCCGGCACCTCGCTACCTCATCCACCCACAGGTGAGGGAGGGCCAGGCATGACACGCCGCATGAGCGCAGACAACTCGCCGCACAAACCGCCGAATCCGCAGAAAGGCCGATCCGACGGCGCTGACCAGCAGCGATTCAACCCGGTTGAAACCGACCCCGGTTGCTCGCAGAAAGCTGCGAAGGCGCCGCAAAAAGCCCATGCAGCTGCGCTTCCGCAATCCGTCCACTGCGGCGATACAGATTTGTGCGGCGACTCCGCCGGATTGTGCGGCGGCCACCCTGACCGCTTCGACACCGCAGGTCAGACGGAAGCCTTGGCGGTTTCCGCGGATTCTGCGGTTTCCGCGGGCGAGCACCCCGCCCATCGTCTCGAAGGGAGCATCGTGCAGTCCGTACCGAGCACCGACTCCGTACCGACTCCGGATGAAGTGGGTCTGCCGATCGACACGACGCTGGTTCTCCTGACCGTCGAGGAAGCAGCCCGGCGCCTCGGCATCGGACGAACTGTCTGCTACCGGCTCATCAGTTCCGGCGAACTGGAGTCGGTCACCCTCGGACGGCTCCGCAAGGTTCCGGCTGAGGCCGTGCCTGAATACGTCGCCCGCCTCCGCAACAACAACAACCGATCCGACGTCCGTAACGCAGCCTGAGAGGACAGCCATGGGAGAGCAGAAGAAGCGCACTCGCCAGCCCAACGGCCGTTCCTCCATCTACCGAGGAAAGGACGGAACTTGGCACGGCCGCGTCTCGATCGGTGTCCGTGACGACGGCCGCCCGGACCGCAGGCACATCGAGCGCAAGACCAAGGCAGAAGTCGCCGCAGCCGTACGGGAACTGGAGAAGCAACGCGATTCCAAGACCGTACGGAAGCCCGGCAGGACATGGACTGTGAAGGCCTGGCTCACGCATTGGGTGGACACCATCGCACCGCTCGCCGTCGGCGAGAACACGATGGTCGGCTATGGCGTCGCCGTACGGGTCCACTTGATCCCGGGCCTGGGGGCTCATCGCCTCGACCGACTCACCCCGGAACACATCGAGCGTTTCTACGCCAAGATGCAGGCCAACGGCAGCAAGCCCGCCACAGCACATCAGGTGCACCGCACGTTGCGCACGGCGCTCAATGAGGCTGTGCGGCGTGGCCACTTGGGGAAGAACCCGGTGCGGCTGGCCAAGGCCCCGCGACTCGACGAGGAGGAGGTCGAACCGTTCACGGTGGAGGAGGTACGTCGAATCCTCCAGGCCTCGGAGGGGCGCAGAAACTCGGCTCGTTGGGCTGTCGCTCTCGCTCTCGGTCTTCGCCAGGGCGAGGCACTGGGCCTCAAGTGGTCTGACGTCGACCTGAACAACGGAGTCCTCTTGGTCCGTCGCAGTCGCCGCCGACCCCGTTACGGGCACGGTTGCGGAGACACGTGTGGCCGGAAGGCCGGCTACTGCCCACAACGACGCCGTACGAATCCGGAGACGGCGGCTACGAAATCCCGCGCGGGCCGCCGTGCGGTGGGCCTGCCTCCACAGCTTGTGGAGCTTCTCCGCAGGCACGAGGTGCGGCAGGAGACCGAACGGGCATCGGCCGACACCGATTGGCACGACGAGGGCTGGCTCTTCGCGACCAAGACAGGACGCGGGACATCGACCCGCGTCGACTATGACGAATGGAAGGAGTTGCTGCGCGACGCGAAGGTACGTGACGGCCGCCTCCACGACGCCCGGCACACCGCGGCGACGGTGCTGCTGATCCTGGGAGTGCCGGAACGGGCGGTGATGGGCCTCATGGGCTGGTCGTCGACGTCGATGGCTGCCCGCTACCAACACATGGTCGACTCAGTACGGAACAACATCGCCGAGCAGGTCAACGGTCTCCTGTGGGAGCAGGAGCCGTAGGCCGGGATGACACTCCTGAATGGGGTTTTTGGGCGGGGGTGGGTTGTTGGTCCGCCCCCGCCCGTCGGTAGCTACCCGAGTCAGTCGTGGACCGCCACGGGCGGATGGTGACTGGGGGTGCGCCAGAGCACAGGACGGCATGGTTTTTTCAGTTCTCAGCCACTCCAGGGCTGATGACGACCATGCAGGACATCCTCGGAATCAACCGGCAGTACAAGTTGCGAACCCTCCAGGGCTGATGACGACCCCGCAGGCAGAAGCGAACGGCGCCCCGGCGAACGAGTTGCGAACCCTCCAGGGCTGATGACGACCACGGCAGCTTCCCCGTCTACATGCTCGCGTCCCTGTTGCGAACCCTCCAGGGCTGATGACGACGACCTGGAAGGCGTCCGCGTACTTCAAGGAGACCTAGTTGCGAACCCTCCAGGGCTGATGACGACTGGCTGATCTCTGTCGCGAAGCCCCGGTGCGAGTGTCGTTGCGAACCCTCCAGGGCTGATGACGACCTCCGCCAAAGGGGTTCGCCCCTACAGCTGGTTCGTTGCGAACCCTCCAGGGCTGATGACGACCCGATGGTAAAGCCCCAGCTCACGCCGCCTTTGAAGCACTGCGGACGGCGCGATTCTGCAGCGACTCGGCGGTAGTGCATCTGCCCTGGTCAGAGCCTCAGCCATGCGTCTTGGCGGAGTCGCCTGATCAGCCGCAGCTTCCATCATGCCGGGCTGTCAGTGCTGCCCGCTAGCGTCGCAGGGGTCGGTCCGTCGTGTGCCACGCATAGTCGAGCCATTCGTAGATTCAGTATCAAATAGATCGAATCTCCCACACAATGGCTGAAAGGTGACTCGGCGCTGCGTCTGCCGTCGCGTACGGTCCGACTCCTTGATGAGAGAAAGCAGTTCACAGCGCGGCCTATGACCGGTCGTCGCTTGGTGGGGGTGACATGCGGGTCAGGGTCGACGTCGAAGCCGACGTGCCGAGTCTGCACTGGAAGGACGTGCACGGGCCTGCAAGGGGCGTGCTCTACTCTGTGCTCCGGACAGCTGATGCCGAGTTGGCAGGCAAGTTGCACGATGCGGGCTGGGCGGGACATCGCGTGAAGCCTGTCGGTCTCACCAGCCCACAGTTCCGCGGAGCGCCGAAGAAGGCGGGCGTGTATACGACTTCCCGGGACGGGTCCGTGTGGTTCGGCTCACCAGTACCGGAGATCGCATCTGCACTTGTGACCGGTCTGGCGACACGTAAGGAACTCGCCTGGGGCCCGGCAAAGCTGCGAATCCGGGGGTTCACCCTCGACATTGATGCTCCACCTGCCGGTGACGAGGTGGAGCTCTCCACAGCGACTCCCGTGATCCTTAAGCACGATTCGCGCTATCTCCTGCCCGGGGATGAGCACTACGTGGAGCGGCTCCGGCACAACCTCTGGCACAAAGCGGATGTGCTGAGTCTTCCCGCTCCCGGTGCCCTGCGGGTGCTGGAGGCCGGTCCCCAACGAAGGTTCATGGTGCGGGGGTCTCCTCGGATCGGTGCTCAGGTGAGAGTGGCGCTGTCTGCTGATCCGCGACTGGTCGACGCTTTGCGCTCGTGGGGCCTCGGTCTGGACACGTTGCAGGGATTCGGGTGGGTTCGATGAATGCCACGACCACGGCCTCCCCTTTGACCGTCACCGGTCATCCGCTGCAACGTGCCGGCGCATGGGCGGTTGTGGCCATGGCCGGGAAGCAGTCAGCAGAGGAAGTGACCGACTCGGATCTCGACGCCGTGGCGGCCCGCGTCGTGCAGGACGTCTGTACCGCAGCAACGGCGAGCAAGGACGATCCCGCATACGACTGGTGGAAGGTGCTGTTCGCGCTTTACCCCAACTCCAAGCCCACTCACGCGAAAAGACCACGCGACCGGGCGGTGCTGGAAGCCGAGGTCGCTGGATGGTTCGAGGCCGATCGTCAGGGCGGGCTCGAGCGATGGCCTTGCACATTCTGCGGGGCATCGACGAGGAAGACCTGGACGAAGTCCCATCTGCCTATGTTCGATACGAACAAGGCGTTGAACACGCTGCCTCCAGGTTCGCCGGGCTGGCCCGTCTGCCGTGGGTGCCGCCTCGCAGCCTGGACGCTGCCCTATGGAGCCTGGGTCACCGCCGGCTCGGCCACGGTCCTCTCGTGCGAACGGGCAAAGGTCGAGCAGGGGTTTGTACGGAGCAATATCCGTCGGTCCGAATGGCTGCTCCAGGTCGGCTTCGGATCCAAGGGCGAACCGGCAGGTGCACGGCCGGAAAGGGTGATCCTTGCGGCCTTGAGGACGCTCGGCGCTGGTCTGCCCGCAGCAGCGACACTGTGGACCTTCAAGAACGACAACCAGGAGCCCTGGCTGCGAATCACCAGGTCTCGCCGGACCATCCCGAGATTCCTGGCGCGCATTGAGGCCAACGCTCCCCTGCGACGGGGCTGGGGACTGCTCGTTGCAGCCATGACCGAGCGGGACAAGCAAGGGAAGCCCCTGAAAGACGGCCGCACTGAGGCGGCAAGGCTGTTGTTCGAAGCCGACGACGGTCGATCCCGTTCATTCCTCGATCAGCTCGCGCGGATGCTCCTGAACGTGGAGTCCTGGCGCCTGGAGAACCGTGCCGCACTCACCCAACTCGCCTTTGACTACGCCAAGGAGGTACTCGGCATGGACGTGGACCCGCACAAGCCGTCGCCGGTCGCGTCGCTGCTGGCGGACTGGATCGAACACGGCAGCGGCAGTCCACGGGGCCGCGTTGCCGAATACCGATCCGTCGCTCTCAGCGACTACAAGCTCGGCCTGTTGCTCATGAAGGCCCACTCGCGTCTCTGCTTGGACGGCCGGGAGGTGGCGGCGGGGCCCGAGGACTGGGCACCGCTCATCCAGCAACGGCCGCGGGCCTGGGAGCAGCGCATGCTCCTGTTTGCCGGTGTCTTGCAGATGCTGCAGCAGCGCGGGGTGGCCATCGGCGAGAAGCAAGGGATGGACGAGGAAGAAGACGAAGAGGTCGAGCGGCTCATCGAGGAGCCGATCATCACCGCGTACGACGAGGAGCCGATGTAATGGCGTTTCTGGCAGGCAAAATGGTTCTGGCCGTTGAGGCCGGAGCGCCCAACAACGGCAGGGGCGAAGAGACCAAGGCGAAGGTCAAGTACGCCCGTGTCCGCGGGAAGATGCACCCCTACATCTCGGCTCAGGCCGCTCGTCGCTGGGCACGGGACGGCATGGTCGAGCTTGGAGCTGTTCCGTCTCCAGTCGAGCGGGTGGGCAAAGCCCAAGGCAAGGCGCAGAAGGCGAACACCGCGGCCGACCCTGTTCGTTACGCCGATGACGACCTCTTCGGGTACATGCGGGCCGGAGCGAAGAAGGACGATGCGGCCACGACGCTCCGCGACAGCCCGTTCATGCTCGGAACCCTGATGTCGGTCGAACCGGTCTATCCCACGGAGGACTTCGGTGTGATGTCCCGGGGCGTAACCGAGCCCGTGCTGCACGGCCACGAGTTCTACACCGCGGATCTTGCCGCTCCGTTCTTGCTGGACGTACCGCGCATCGGTACGTTCACGCTGCCCAGCGACAAGGGAGTGGGCCGGCCGAACTACCTCAGCCAGGAGCAGGCGATGGAGGTGGCGAAGGCTGCTCAGGCCGGCGCCGTACCCGTGGACTTCCGAGGGCAGGGGGCAGTTCGGCTGCCGATTGAGGAACGCCGCCACCGGGCGGCGCTGCTGCTTGAATCGCTGGCGCATTTGAGCGGCGGTGCGAAGCAGGCTCTGCACTACGGGGACCGGGTGCCGTCGCTGATGATGCTCGTCCCGTTCAAGGGCGGCATCAATCCGCTCGCCAACTGCATCGACGGGGAGCCCGGCTCGGGGCTACGCGTGCGTGGCAAGGTCCTGCTGGACGAATTGAAGGCGTGGGAGAGCGAGTGGGAATCTCCCGTCCGCGTCGGATGGCGCCCCGGCTTCCGCGATGAGCTGAGGGAGGCCTTCCGTAAAGACTGCGCTCAGGAGTTGGACGAGGGGAAGATCGTCATCGAGCACCCCCGGACGATGCTCCGCGACCTCGCCGCGGAGATTCGCGAAGGAAAGCTGGACGGCTGGTTCGATGATCCCGAGCGCTGACGACGCGACCGGCAGCCGAAGGGGGTGGCGGGCGGACTTCTTCGCCCCCGTCGCCTCCTTCCGCGACCCTCTGTTTCCGGGAATGACGCACGGCCTTCCCGTGCCGCCGCCCTCGACCGTCCGTGGCCTCCTGGCCGCCGCGAGCGGCGAGGACGTGGAGAACCTGCCCGTGGGGCTGGCGAGTTGGCCGCAGGGGAGTGGAGTGGACGCTGAGACTTACCACCCGATCGCAGCCGACGGCAGCAATCCCGCCTTCTCGGGGCGGGTGCGTGCGGTCAAGGGAGGCATGACCATTCGCGACCGACCGTTCCTCACCGGAGTCCGACTGACGGTCTGGATGACCGGCCCGGACGGGGACCGGCTGGCAACGGCCCTACGTCGTCCGCGCTGGCCGCTGCGTCTGGGGCGGTCCCAGGACATCGTCCATCCCCTCGGCCTCCATCGGACGCGGCTGGAGGCCGCCGACGAGGCGGTGGTGGGGCACGCTCTGGCGCCGGCCGGCGGGCACGACGCACCGCAGGCAACGCTCCACCGCATGGCCTCCAGCATTTCGCCGGATCGTCTTGCCACTCGGTTGACGGAGATTCTTTGGTGCGAGGAGTCGGCCGGAATCCATCAGGTTACGGGCGCTTTCCGGGACGAGGACGGACAGGCGGTATGGCTGCTGGCCCCGTGAACAGGCACGCAAGACGGCTCGTTGACGTGCGGGCCAAGTCCAAGCCAGCCCACGATCCTGAACGTCTCACCGCGCATTCGCTGACGGTGCGCTCCAGCTCCGAGCAGATCAGAAAACGGATCGGCATACCCCCGGCGCTGGCTGCAGATACACGCATGTGGGAATGCGTGCGCGCCGCGGCACTTCTGCATGATGCGGGGAAGGTCGCGGCCGGATTCCAGCAGCAACTCCTGCCCGGGGAACCGCGCTGGGGAGAGCGGCACGAGGTGCTGTCGCTGGCCTACGTGGACATCCTGGCCCGAACTGCCGGTTGGAGTACAGAGGAACGCCTCCTGGTCGCCACGCTCGTGGCGACCCATCACCGAGCCCTATTCCCCGGCAGTGAGCCGCCCTCCAAGCCGGCCATCTCCCAGCAGTACAACGACACTACGGACTGGGCAGAAGCCTTCACCGTCAGGCATCACCTGGGCTCCCGGCAGGTCCAGGTGACCCGATCCGTACACGAAGAGCTGGTCGCATGGTTGGCGCGTGAGCTCCGCATCGCGCCGCCTCTACCGGAGGACGCGGGCGACGGCATCAAACTCGCAAATCGGGCCCGGCGAGTTCTGAACGAGCTCTATGAGGAGTGGCGCCGTCCGGTCGACCCCGTCCGAGGGCTGTCCGCTGTCCTGGCACAGGGCGCACTCACCCTGGCGGACCACGCCGGCTCTGCTCACCGGGATCTTCAGACACACATGCCGTTGCCCGCGGACTATATGCAGCGCTTCCCGTACACCCCGCACGATCATCAGCGGCTGGCGGCGGGTACGGACGGCCATCTCATCCTGGTTGCGCCTACTGGCAGCGGTAAGACCGAAGGCGGCCTGGCATGGGCAGCCCGCCAATTGCGGACCATGCCTGCTCAGCCCCGACTTGTATGGACGCTCCCTTACCGGGCCTCGCTCAATGCCGCCAGGGACAGACTGCGGCGCGACTTGCAAGCAGCCGAAGGAGAGCGGCAACCCGACATCGGCTTGCTGCACGGCACCCTGGCGAGCACGCTGCTACGGGAGTCACTTGAGGACGAATGCACACCTGGCGAGGCCGAGCCGGGTGCCGCTCTCGCACGTCAGGCCCGCAGCCGGGCCGCGGCCATGAGGCTCTTCGTACAGCGTGCGCGCGTAGCAACGCCCCACCAACTCCTCAACGGCGCGGTGGCAGGGCCCTCGCACTCGTCGGTGCTGCTGGAACAGGCCAATGCGCTCTTCGTTCTCGACGAACTGCACGCCTACGCACCTGAGACCTTTGGACGGCTCTGCGCCACTTTGCGCCTATGGGAGCGGCTCGGCAGTCGCGTCGCCGTGCTGTCCGCGACCCTCGCTCCGCAGATGACGGAAATCATCGAAGAGAGCCTCGTAGAGCAGCGGGTCTCAACCCACCGGGCAGCACCTGGAACGAGCCCTGATCGGCATCGCGTCGTCCTGGATGACCAACTGATGACGGCCCCGCCCTCTCTGGCCGCGCTTCGTGCGTGGATTCAGCAGGGCTACAGCGTCCTCGCTGTCGTGAACAAGGTCGCCACCGCACAGGAACTCTTCGAACTCCTGGCCGGCGATGCCCGAGAGGCCGTACCTGACGACCCAGATGCCGCGCTCCTGCTGCACTCGCGGTTCAAGAACCAGGACCGTGCGGCCATCGAGAAGCGCCTCCTCGAACGCCACCGAGAGCGGAAAGCCGGAGACCCTGCCCGACGGGGGGGCTTGGTCGTCGCCACACAGACCGTTGAGGTCTCTCTCCAACTCGACTTCGACCGCGGAGCGGTGGAGGCCGCGCCGGTGGAGGCAGTTGCTCAACGCGCAGGTCGTGTGAATCGCCGCGGTCTTCACCCTGAGGGCCCGGTCGAGTTCCATGTGCACCAGCCTGCGGGCCACGAGCCCTATGAGGAGGCAGCAGTCGCGGCGGCCTGGGCAGCATTGAGCGCCCATACGGTAGCCGGCACCGGCACGCTCAGCGAGCAGGACATCGACAGGCTCCTCGCCGATGCCTATGACACGGCCTGGGGCGAGGACTGGGTCGCCAGAGCGCGAATGGCGCGCGACGCATTCGCCCGTACCTTTCTCACCTTCGACCAGCCGTTCCACGACCGCAGCGAGTTCGCCGAGAAGCTCAGCAGAGAGTTCGACGGCGTCGAAGTGGTGCACGTGGACGACGTGGACACCTACCGTGAACGGACGAAAGGGCGAGAAGGCGATCCGCTCCTGGCCGCCGAGTTGCTGATCCCGCTCAGGTATGGCCAACTCAAGGCTTTTGAAGCGGAGTTCGACCGTCACCTCGGAATTCGAGTAGTTCACGCTCCATACACGGCGATGGGTCTCCAACGCCCGGACCAGCTGGCTCCGCCGTCCGCTCCGGAGACGATCCTGTGAGCGAGAGGGCAGCAAGCGGGCACCAGGGTCAGGTGGGCGGCGTTCACATCAAGTACCTGCTGCACTGCCGCAGGCAGTTGTGGCTGTACAGCCGAGGCTACCGGCCCGAACGACGAAGCGAGGATGTCGCGTTCGGCGAGGTTGTGGACGCCACGACGTACACCCGCAGACGTGACCTCGACTTGGGCGAGGCCAAGGTCGACTGGGTGACGACTGGGGCGGTGGTGCATGAGACGAAATCCTCCCGCTCACCGGCGCCGGCTCATGCAGCTCAAGTACGCCACTACTGCTTGCTGCTCGAGCGCCGGGGAGTAACGGTCAGGGGAGGGACGGTGCACTATCCGCTGATCCGCAGAACCGTGGATGTTCCCTGGGACTCTGCCGCCCGCAGCCAAGCGGAACAAGCCGAGGCGGAGGCGGCGGAGGTCATGGCGGCCCCGGGTCCGCAGGCGAGGCTGCCGCGAGGCGAATGCCGTAAGTGTTCCTACCTCGACTACTGCTGGGGGGACTGATGCCTGCTGTCGGCCGCACCTATTGGTTGACGGAACCCTGTCGTATCCGTCGCGAGGACAACAGCGTCCGCATCGAACGCCCCGACGGCAGTCCCGTCCGTATCCCGGTCACCGACATTCGTGACCTGGTCGCTTTCGACCACGTTGACATCAACACATCGGTGATGTCCCTGCTCAGCAGGCACGGAGTGATTCTCCACGTGCTTGACCACTATGGGAACCACGCCGGTCACTTCGCTCCCTCGGAGTCCATGTCCAGCGCGGGTGTTGTTCGGCGGCAGGCCGAGCTGACGTCCGTCCGGCAGACCTGTTTGCCGATTGCCAGGTCCCTGGTGCTCGCCACGGCGGAGAATCTCCGATGGGTGCTGGGTGAAGGCCTCGACCAGCCTCTGAACGCACTGAGGACAGCGCTGGAAGAGTGCGAGGACAGTGCTCAGATCATGGGTCAGGAAGGAAACTTCAGGCGTACAGGGTGGTCGGTCCTGGACACGCAACTTCCCTCTTGGCTAAGGCTTGAGGGACGTAGTCGCCGGCCCCCCACCAACGCGGGCAATGCCTTCATCAGCTATCTCAACGCTCTGGTGTACGCCCGGGCGCTGACAGCCTTGCGAAGTACGCCGCTTCACCCCGCCATCGGCTTCCTCCACGCGGACACGGACAGGCGGCGCAACACCCTCGCCCTGGACCTGGCGGAGCCCTTCAAGCCTCTCTTCGCCGAACGCCTGCTCAAGAGAGCGGCAGCACAGAAGACGCTCAAGCCGTCGGATTTCGAAACCGAAGTCGGCAGAGCGTCGCTCAGCAAGGAGGGCCGGAAGAAGGTATCCGCCCTGATGAAGGCGGAACTTGCCACGACGATCTATCACCGCTCCCTGAAACGGAAAATCACCTACGAGGAGCTCATCCACCTCGAAGCTTTGAAGCTTGTCCGACTCTGTCTCGAGGGCACCCCTTACAAGCCTTTCCGTCCATGGTGGAGATCCCATCTTCGTCGTCCTTGTCTACGACACGGCAGTCGAACGCAACCCGAAGGTTCTCAAGACGTGTCGAAAGTATCTTCACTGGACGCAACGCAGCGTCTTCCAGGGCGAACTCTCATCCGCCCAATACCGCGCGCTTACTGCGGAGTTGAAGGAGACCATCGACCCGGACTATGACAGCATCCTTACGTACTCGGTCAGGTCCCCGGATCTAGTCGAGACCGGCTCGCTGGGCGCCTGGTTGGGTGGGCCCGGAGACATCCTTTGACCTGCGGAGATGCACTACCGGCGAGTCGCTGCAAAAGGCCCGGCGAACGGAGGTTCCCGAGCGGGTCTGACCTGCGACTTTACCCTCGGGTCGTCATCAGCCCTGGAGGGCTCGCAACGGCAGGTCGGGACGGTGTTCCGGGACGGCCCGAACCAGTCGTCATCAGCCCTGGAGGGCTCGCAACCAGATGATGCGCACCGGCCTGGCGAAGAACTCCAGTCGTCATCAGCCCTGGAGGGCTCGCAACATGGCCCGGAGCAAGGCCGCCAGCTACGACGACGACCTGAGTCGTCATCAGCCCTGGAGGGCTCGCAACGGCAGGGTCGAGTGCGGCGGTCTGTGGGGCCGCGGCGTCGTCATCAGCCCTGGAGGGCTCGCAACAGGTCAGAGCACCGCGTCCGGCCCGTACAGGGCGAGGTCGTCATCAGCCCTGGAGGGCTCGCAACGCCGTCGACGGACGCAACCAGCTCGTCCAGCTTGTGTCGTCATCAGCCCTGGAGGGCTCGCAACCTGAGCAGGCCAACGGCCTCCCAGGCGGGGACGGGTCGTCATCAGCCCTGGAGGGCTCGCAACTGTGGCCCGCCAGAGGGCCCAGGTGGCGGCGAGGGGTGTCGTCATCAGCCCTGGAGGGCTCGCAACATGGTCAGCGGGCCCGTGTGAACGTCGCCGGACACGTCGTCATCAGCCCTGGAGGGCTCGCAACACAAGGGCTGGGGCTGGATCAAGAACGCAGCCTCCGCGTCGTCATCAGCCCTGGAGGGCTCGCAACGACGTACCCGACCGCCTTCGGGAGCTTGTAGAGCGCCGTCGTCATCAGCCCTGGAGGGCTCGCAACAGAAGGAACGCCGTCGTGCCGCACGCGCTCGGAAGGCGTCGTCATCAGCCCTGGAGGGCTCGCAACCGAAGCGCTCCGGGTCGCGATGTCAAGCACCTCAAGTCGTCATCAGCCCTGGAGGGCTCGCAACAACATCGTCAGATGCCCGATAGTGCCGTGATCCATGTCGTCATCAGCCCTGGAGGGCTCGCAACCGCGGGGGATGTTCAGGCGGGAACTGGTGCGGTCCTGTCGTCATCAGCCCTGGAGGGCTCGCAACGTACTGAAAGTTCCCGTTTCCGTTGGCGTTGTGCGTCGTCGTCATCAGCCCTGGAGGGCTCGCAACGACGGGGCGCACCATCCGGCGGAGGCCGTCAGGCTCCCGGTCGTCATCAGCCCAGCCCTGGAGGGCTCGCAACATGAAGTCGGCCGCCTCGGACAGCAGCGACATCGCGGTCGTCATCCACCCTGGAGGGGCGCCCCACAAGATGTTGCGCCGCTTGCAGGGACGAGATCGGCGGGAAGCGCGAGCAGAGACTGGCCACTACGCCGAGACATGGGCCCGAGGTGGGACACCTCGGTCTTGCCCGTGCTGGGCACTCTCGTGGCGACCCACGCCGAAAGCCAGGAGCGCAACTGAGACGAAAACTGAGACGGAACGCCGAAGGGCCGGACCCCCGCTGGGGGTCCGGCCCTTCTGACCTGCGGTAGCGGTGGGATTTGAACCCACGGAGGGTTGCCCCTCACTCGCTTTCGAGGCGAGCTCCTTCGGCCGCTCGGACACGCTACCGAGACGCACTCTAGCCCAATGGTGGCCGTGTGCCGAAATCCGTTCGGGACAGGAGCGCGGGACATCCGCGCCGAGCTCGCCGCCGAGCTCGCCGCCGAGATCGCCCCGCCCGGGCCGGCGGGCAGAAGGCCCTCAACAGGGGCCGGGGGAGCCGCGGAAGAAATCCGTGAGCAGCGCCGCGCATTCGCCGGCCAGTACGCCGTGGATCACCTCCGGCCGGTGGTTGAGCCGGCGATCGCGTACGACGTCCCACAGCGATCCGGCCGCGCCGGCCTTGGGGTCCACCGCGCCGTAGACGACCCGCTCCAGGCGTGAGAGCACGGCCGCACCCGCGCACATCGTGCAAGGTTCCAGCGTGACGAGGAGGGTGCAGCCTTCCAGTCGCCATTCGCCGGGCAGGGCGGCCGCCGCGGCGCGGATCGCGACGATCTCCGCGTGGGCCGTGGGGTCGCCCCAGGCCTCGCGTGCGTTGTGGCCGCTTCCGATCACGTCGCCGCCGGGGCCGAGTACGACCGCTCCCACCGGTACGTCGCCGCTCTCCCGTGCCCGTTCGGCCTCGTCGAGGGCGCGGCGCATCGGCTCCCGCCAGCGGTCGCGGACGGGATCGGGCACGGAAGAGGCGTCGGTCATGCAGCCAGTTTCCTACCGCCCCGCGAGACCGGGGCTACCGCACTGCCTCCAGCACGTCGGTGCAGCCCAGCGCGTCCGCGATCTCGCTCAGTGCGTCCTCGGGAGCGAGGGAGAGCAGGGCCTTGTCCTCCAATCCGAGGTCGGCGAGCAGACCGGTGTCGCCCAGCGGACCGATGGGCGCCCCTTCCGGGGCCTCCGGGCCGCTCTCGTCGCCGTCGGCCGTCTCCTTGGTCTCCGGTTCACCGTCCTCGGTGCCGTCCAGGTCCACGAGCTGGTCCAGCGCGTCGGGGTTCTCCGGCTCGCGGCCGAGGAGTTCGTCCGAGAGGAGGATCTCGCCGTACGAGCTGCGCATGGCAGCGGCCGCGTTGGAGACGAAGACGCGCGGGTCGTCCTCGCCCTCGATTCTTACGACTCCGAACCATGCACCTTCCTGCTCGATGCAGACCAGCACAGGCTCGTCGTCGGTTGCGGCCTCCCGGGCCAGGTCGGCCAGGTCGGCCAGGGTCTCCACATCGTCGAGCTCTGTGTCGCTCGCTTCCCACCCGTCTTCGGTGCGCGCGAGCAGTGCGGCGAAATACACCGTGACTCTCCCACTGGTTTCTGAGGTGCCCGATGGCTGCTGACGAGGACTTCGCCCCGCCCCAATCGGCATCGTGGCAGAAACCGCGGCTGTGCGAAGGGTCTTCGACAGTGCGTCGTGCGGGTGTTTGCGCAGATCTCTTGTGCGGACCGTGTGATGAGAACCCTGCGTGACCGATTACGGACCAGGTGTTGCGATTTGATCGCGTCTGTGCTCGCGAAGATTTCACGGCCTGCACATCATCGCTCTACCAACGGAACGTGCGCATCCGCATCGCCTGGCGCATGCGTGCGGTTCGGCTGCGGCGCGGCTGCACGCGGTCGCGCAGCTCTTTCGCCTCGTTCCGTTCGCGCAGGAAGCGGGCCCGGCGGCGCAGCCGCTCCGCGTCCGGCTCCGCGTCCGGCGGATCCTCGGCGGCTTCGCTGCCGCGGGACTTGGCCTCGTTGCGGGCCACGCTCACCTTCCGGGCGCGGGCGTGCCCGGGGTCACCGGCCGGGCGGGAGCCGCTGGTACCACCGGGATTCTGCGAGTCGGACATCTGTACACCTCCGGCATACCTGACCACTTTCCCCCGTCGCACAGTGGTACGCCAGTGCGAGCCGTACTCATGCCTCCGCTAGTGTCGGGCCCATGCGGATCCACGCCGTCGACCACCCGCTGGTGGCACACAAGCTCTCCACGCTGCGCGACGAGCGCACCGACTCACCGACGTTCCGGCGCCTCGCCGACGAGTTGGTCACGCTCCTCGCCTACGAGGCGACGAGGGACGTGCGTACCGAGACGGTCGACCTCACCACCCCCGTCACCGCCACCACCGGTGTGCGTCTGTCGCACCCGCGGCCCCTTGTCGTGCCGATCCTGCGGGCCGGTCTGGGAATGCTCGACGGCATGGTGCGGCTGCTGCCGACCGCCGAGGTCGGCTTCCTCGGCATGATCCGCGACGAGGAGACCCTTCAGGCGTCCACCTACGCCAACCGGATGCCGGACGACCTCTCGGGACGGCAGGTGTACGTCCTCGACCCGATGCTGGCGACCGGCGGGACGCTCGTAGCCGCGATAGACGAGCTGATCCGGCGCGGCGCCGACGACGTGACGGCGATCTGTCTGCTGGCCGCACCCGAGGGCGTCCGCCTCATGGAGCGAGAGCTGGCCGGGACTCCCGTGACCGTCGTGACGGCCTCGATCGACGAACGGCTCAACGAGAACGGCTACATCGTTCCGGGACTCGGCGACGCGGGCGACCGGATGTACGGCACCGCCGGCTGACGCTGCCGGGACCTGCGCGCGAGGCTCCGGGCGGCTTCGCTTCCCCGGCCGGCAGCCGATGCGCCGGCTTCCCCGGCAGCCGATGCAACGCCTTCCCCGGCCGCTCCGCTTGTGCGCCGGCTTCGCCGGGGCCCACCGGTGCGACGGCGGCGGTGTCAGTCCTTGCAGTGGCTGCGGGAAGGTGACGGCTTCGGGTCGTACAGAGCCGTCAGCGCGGCATCGGCTTCCTTCTCCTTGACGAGCTTTTCGTACTTCTTGCCGATGATGAAGTCGACGTCTTCGCCCTTGCGGTCGTCGAACCGGGTCTCGGGGTCCTCTGCGAACTGGGTGCTCAGCACCTTCAGACGGGCGTCGCCGTCCTCCCCCTGGGCCCCCATCAGGATTCCGGTGTTCTCGACCTTCTTGTCGAACTCGGCCGGCGCGTTCTTCACCTCGCCGATCTTGAACCCGCGCTTCTTCAGTTCGTCGGCGATGGACCTGGCGAGGCCGCTGCGGTCCGTGGCGTTGAGCACGTTGACCTCGACCGCGCCGGGCTCGGGATATTCGGCCTGCTTGCCGTCGTTCTTCGGGCTCTGCCCTTCCGCATTCGTTTCGGGGGCGCAGTCCGCGCCTTCCTTGCCCTTGCTGCTGCTGCCTGCGGCGTTCGCGGAGGTGCCGCCCGAGAAGATGTCGATGAGCTGGAGCGTTCCCCATCCGCCGAGTGAGAGCACGCAGACGGAGGTGAGTGAGGCGAGCACGATCCTGCGACGGTTTCGGGGGCGGCGCATCCGGGGGTAGCGATTTCCCGTGATGCGGTACTTTCCGCCCATGCCGGGGGGAGTCAGCATGCTCATGGGCGCAGAGTAGTGCGGGACGAAGGCGATGCCTACTAGATGATCAATGGTTGTGACGTGATGACCCTGAAAGGCCTAGTGCGGCCGGTGCCGGTTCAGTCAAGTTCCAACACGCGGGCGTGGAGCACTTGTCGCTGTTGCAGGGCGGCGCGGACCGCGCGGTGCAGCCCGTCCTCCAGATAGAGGTCGCCGTTCCACTTCACGACGTGCGCGAAGAGGTCCCCGTAGAACGTCGAATCCTCCGCCAGGAGGGTCTCGAGGTCGAGTTGGCCCTTCGTGGTGACGAGCTGGTCGAGGCGCACCGGTCGTGGGGCGACGTCCGCCCACTGGCGGGTGCTTTCCCGGCCGTGGTCGGGGTACGGCCGCCCGTTTCCGATTCGCTTGAAGATCACACGGAAAGCCTACCGGCCCATCGGCTCCGGGCGCAGCTTCCTCTGGTTCTTACAGGTGCACGTGGCGGGGCCGTGGACTGCGACGGTACGGGGGTGGCGCGGAGGCCTGCCGGGGCCGGAACGGGCGGCGGCGCCGGAGCAGTGCGGGGCGCACGCGCCCGGTGCCTGCGCCGCGCGAAGGGTTACGAGGTATCGCACGGGCGGGCACGGGGCGGCGGACGCCGGGAAGTGCACGGGCGCGCCAGGGAAGAGCCCCGGTGCGCCCGTGCTTCTGCGTCAGCTCCGTCAGGGCAGGTCGCCGACATCCCGCGAGTAGTGGCCGACGGCGTTGGCGATCACCTTGATGTTCAGGTCGAAGGCCTTCTTGTTGATGTTGCCGAGGTCGTCGCACTTCTGGTGGTAGCAGCCGTCGTACGCGGCTCCGGCCTCGCCGCCCCACAGTTCCTGCTCCTCCGCGGACTTGATGCCCTCGGCACCGGTCTTCGAGCCGCCCGCCGCGATGCCCGCCTCGATGAAGGGGCCGTAGTCGGAGCGGCCGTCGAAGTCGGCGCCCCTCGCCTCTTCGCCTCGCGACTCGATGAAGTCGACGATGTCGCTCTCCAGTTGGGCGGAGCCCTCCGGGCCGGGGCCGCTGCCCTCGCCGTCGGAGTCGTCGCCGTCGTAGACGAACAGGCCGTAGTTCGGAGAGGCGATCATGTCGAAGTTGAGGTAGAGGGCGATCTTGTCGCGTTCGGCGTCGGAGAGTTCGGAGACGTAGTGCTCGGCGCCCTGGAGGCCGACCTCCTCGGCCGTCCACAGCGCGAACCGCACCTTGTTGCCTTCGTGGCCGTGACCGCCTCCGGTCCTGGTTCCCCCGGCGGCGGCGAACTGGAGGGCGGTCTCCAGGATTCCGGCCGAGCCCGAGGCGTTGTCGTTGATGCCGGGGCCCTCGCTCACCGAGTCGAGGTGTGCGCCGAACATCGCCACGCGGTTCTCGTCGCCGCCCGGGGTCTCCGCGATGACGTTGGGGGTGCTGCGCTCCTCCTGGAACTCGCGCAGTTCGACGTTCGCCGTGACCTCGCCCGAGCCGGCCTCGGCTGCGAGCGCATCGCCGTCCTCCTTGCTGATGCCGCCGGTCGGGATGACGCCGGCGGCCGGGTCTCCGAGGGTGCCGTTCAGTTCGCCGTCGGTGTTGTTGTAGATGACCGCCGCGACCGCGCCCGCCTCGGCGGCCGCCTTCTGCTTCTCCGCGAAGGTGCAGCCGCCGCGCTGGATCAGGGCGATCCTGCCGTCGAAGTCGCCGGAGGCGTAGTCGTCCGCCGTGCAGCCCGAGCTTCCGTCCTCGTCCTCGGGGGCCGGGGCCACGGCGGCCTCCGTGCCGCCCTCGGGGGTGCTCTTGGTGTACGTCATCAGCTTGACCGGCACGTCGCGCTCGTCGGGCGAGGTGACCGTCATCTTCTCCGCGAGGGTCTCGCGGTAGATGAAGTCGAAGTTCTGGTAGGTGACTTCGTAGCCGGCGGCCTTGAGCAGCGTGCCGGCGTACTTCGCGGAGAGTTCGTGCCCCTTCGACCCGGCGGCGCGGTGTCCGTCGCTGTGGCGTGCGATGGCCTGGAGGGCCTTGAGGTGCTTCATCGCGCCCTTGGCGCCCGTCCGGCGGACGAGCTTCTTCGCCAGGCGGTCGCCCTCCTTGGACGCGGCGGCCTTCGCGGCGCCCGGCGCGGATGCCTTGGCAGCCGCGGACGGGTCCGCCGCCGCGGGTGAGGCGGCGGCGGTCAGCAGCAGCGGCGTGGCCAGGGCGGTGGCGGCCAGTGCGGCGAGGGAGCGGCGTCCGAGCCGTCGGCCCGGCCCGGAGAGGGGTCTCGCGGGCGAACCGGCTGTTCGAGGCGGTACGTGCACTGTCGGGGTCCTTCCGGTGCGTACGGCGGCAGGCGGCACACAACGGGCCCCGAGGCGTCCGGTCCGATGTGCGCCATGTCCGGGTTGCGGACGTGTCGTACCGAAAGCTAGCGGGCGCGGCGCCAACAGGGAACGCTTGTGCGGCACTTGGCCCTGATCCGCTGTGTCGCCCGCCGTGTCGTCCGTTGCGTCGTCCGTTGCGTCGCCCGTTGCGCCGGGCGGACGCGCCCCGCGCTCCTGCTCCGTGCCGCAGCACCGTCAGCCGGCGGGCGCCCGCACGCGTCCCGCAGACGGCTGAGCGACCCTGGTCGTACGGCGGCGTCCGGCGGCGTACGGCGGTGTCCGGCGTTGCGGCACCCCCGACGACGGACGAGGCCCGTGGCGCGGTCTGCGCGCCACGGGCCTCGGGGGTCGTTCGTCCGCTGCCGCGTCAGGTCTTCGCGCGGGTGCGGGCGGCCGCAGCCGCGTCCTCCTTGAAGGCCCACTTCATCTTCGGCTCCATCGCGAAGCGGAAGACCCGCTGCACCGGCGGTGTGCACAATGCGGTGATCAGCGCGGCCGCGATGCAGGTCACGCCGATCGCGCCCAACGGCGTGTGCACCCAGTCGACTTCGTACCAGTCCCAGAAGCGGGACCCCTTGGCGACGAAGCCGTGGAGCAGGTAGCCGTACAGCGTGCCGGCGCCCAGGGCCGTGAACCACAGGTTGCGGCGCGGAACCCACGCCAGGAAGCACGCGGTGAGCACCATGGAGCACCCGAAGAGCGCGAAGGTCATGATGACGCCGATCCACCACGGGGCGCCCATCTCCTGGGCGCTGTTGTAGTGGTAGAACCACGCGGAGTTCATGCGTTCGACCGCCCAGTACGCCACGACCAGGGCCACGGCCAGCACGGGCAGCGACAGCAGCCGTGCCCGGCGGCTGCGCACCAGGTCGAAGTGCTCGGGCTTGAGGAAGAGCCCGATGACGAAGAACGGCAGGAACTGCAGCACGCGTTGCAGGTCCATGTCGTCGCCGATGTCGGGCGAGACGGACGCGAGGACGGCGACCGCGAGGGCGAGCGCCACGGGCCAGCGCACCGTCTTCCACAGCGGCGTCGTCAGGCGCCAGATGAACAACGCGCCCAGGAACCAGGTCAGATACCAGGGGTCGAGCAGGCTGATCGGGTACGAGGGGTCGTCGTCGGCCCAGCGCTTGAAGAAGGTGTAGGCGACCTCGAAGAGGACGTACGGCACGGCCACGCCCGTCAACAGCCGCTTGAGCTGGTGCGGTTTGCCCTGGAAGCTGCGTGAGAAGTAGCCGGAGATCACCATGAACGCCGGCATGTGGAAGGTGTAGACGAAGATGTAGAGGGCACCCGCGGCACGCGAGCCGTCACGCAGCGGCTCCCAGGAGTGGCCGAGCGCGACGAGCACGATCGCCAGGTATTTGGCGTTGTCGAAGTACGGGTCGCGCTGCTTCTGCTTCTGCTTCGGCTGTTGCGCCGCGGCCGGCCGGGGAGGCCTGCCGCCTTCCGGCCCGTGCAGTTTCCCGGCGTCCTCCGGGCGGGAGGTTGCGGCGCCTTCGGCCGGGGGGAGGGGTGTCCGGGCGGCGGTGCCCGGGTGGAGTTCCTGTCTCACGGGACCTCCCTGGGAGGCCGTGCGGAATAGCGGGCCGGAGCGGTGAGGGGAGAGCGGAGGCGCATCGGCCTCACTGTAATAGTGCTGCCAGAGCTCGCAAATTCGCCCTGCAAGGACTGTTTCTGACGCCACAGAAGTTCTGCCGCGTCAGTTGTCGCGTTGCCGGCCGGATCGGGGAAGGGGCGGACGGGGACGGGCCGGGTGCGTCTCTTCCGAAGGTCGGGGGTTCGTCGCACTCGTGTCAGAGTCATGGAATACGTGTTCCCACGAACGCCGGTTCCGTGCCTCCCAGTTCTGCACGGCCCAGTTCTGCACGGCTCCGCATTCTCTCGTCGCTCGTCCCTGCCGATGCCCTCGCTGCTCGGATACCGCTCGGATACCGGTCGGACACCGCCGGGCTTCCGTCCGGTCCGCTCGGTCCGCTCGGCTTCCGTCCGGTCCGCCCGGCCTCCGCCCCGCTTCCGCTCGGACTTCCCGGCCCGAACGCCCCCTCGCGGGGTTCGCCTCAGGCCGCCACCGCCGGGTCCGCCGGGTTCCCGTCCTCCGGCTCCCGTGCCGTCCCGTCGTCCGCGGCGGGTGCGAGGCCCAGTTCCCTGCGGGCGTCGTCCGTCAGCCGGCGTGCGTGGCGCAGGCCGATCGCCTCCAGGGCGTTTCGGAGCTCGTCGAGGTCGGCGGAGGTGCGGCCGGGTTCACGGCCGAGCCGCGAGTGGGACTTGACCAGCCCCAGTCGCGCCAGCGCCTCCCCCCTCGGCTCGCCGATGGCGAGGAACTCCGACCGCGCCCGCTCGTACATCGCGCGGGCCTCGGAGTAACGGCGGGCCCGGTAGAGGACGTTGCCGCGCATCTTGTGGTTGTAGGCGAGCGCGCTCGCGAGGTTCATGGCGCGGCACAGCCCGGCGGCCTCGGAGAGCAGCGCGAGCGCGCGCTCCGTGTCGCCGTCGCGGAGGGAGACGAGGTCGGCGACGCCGCGGAGCGCCCATGCGCGGCCGCGCCGGTCGTCCGCCGCCTCGGCGATCGCCGCCGCCTCCTCGAACATGGCCAGCGCGGAGTCGTGGGCGCCGGTGTTGCGCCGCATCTGCGCCAGGCCCTCCAGTGCCCACACCATGTGGCGGGACTCGCCGCGTTCGCGTGCCTCGGCGAGCAGTTGCTCGTGCAGCGCGTCGACGGCCTCGTAGTCGCCCTGGATGCGACCGGTCTCGGCCAGGCCGGCGAGCGCGTATCCGCGCGCGAGCAAGTCGCCGCCGCGCTGGGCCAGTTCGGCGGAGAGGGCGAGCAGTCTGCGGGCGAGCGGCATCGCGCCGCGCTGGCGGGCGAGGGTGCCTCCGCTCCATGCGGCCCAGGCCATCGCGCCGGCGTCGCCGGCGCCGCGGGCCGTACGGTAGCTCGCCTTCCACGCCCGGTCCGCCTCCCCGGTGTTGCCGAGGCGGCGGTGTGCCTCGGCGACGGCGAGCCGGCAGCGTGCCGCGTCCTGCCGGGTGCCTTCGCGTTCGGCGGTGCGCAACTGCTCGGTCGCGCGGGCGAGTACGTCCGCGAGCGAGGAGTTGACCGACAGCGATTCGAGGGTGCCCTGGTACTCGGGCGCGAATGCCTTGCCGTACATGCCCGTCCCTTCCGCGGTCCCGTGCGGGGCCCGATCGTGGTCCCTGCTATGCACAGGGTGTATACATCGCGTGCATAGACGCACGGCGGGGCGGACGGGTTGAGTGATGCGGAAGTGAATTCCGCTGCGAGGCACGGGAGTTGAGGCGGGTGCGAGGGCTGCCCCTGTGCTCCTTCCGGACGGCAGTACGTGGGCTCATATGACTGTTTTCCGTCATGGATAGGGCACCCGGGCGTCGGGTAGTGCTGAGCGCGACCGGCGGCGGGGGCGGCCGCGGCGGCGCACGGCAGCCGGGCCTCAGGGGCTGTGACGCGCCTTTCCGCAGGGGTGCCGTGCCGCCTCGTACAGCCTCGTACGGCGCGGGAGACCACGTGAGAAAGGCCGGGGGCGGATCAGTGACAGCAGCGGGCAACCCCTTCGAACTGCCGGACTTCTACCTGCCGTATCCGGCGCGGCTCAACCCGCATCTGGACCTCGCACGGAAGCACTCCACCGCGTGGGCACGCGGGATGGGCATGCTGGAGGGCTCCGGCGTCTGGGACCTGCGCGACCTCGAAGCCCACGACTACGCGCTGCTGTGCGCCTGCACACATCCCGACGCCACCGCCGAGGACCTCTGCCTCGTCACCGACTGGTACGTGTGGGTCTTCTTCTTCGACGACCACTTCCTGGAGAAGTTCAAGCGCACCCCCGACCGTGAGGGCGGCAGGCAACACCTCGACAGGCTCGCCCGGTTCATGCCCGCGGACCGTTCCGCCGCGACGCCCGAGCCGGAGAACCCCGTCGAGGCGGGCCTCGCGGACCTCTGGGCCCGCACGGTGCCGCGCATGACGGACGCCTGGCGGGCACGGTTCGCGGAGAGCACGGAGAACCTGCTGCGCGAGTCCCTGTGGGAGCTGTCCAACATCGGCGCGCACCGCGTGCCCAACCCCGTCGAGTACATCGAGATGCGGCGCAAGGTCGGCGGCGCGCCCTGGTCCGCCGGGCTCGTCGAGTACGTGACGGGTGCCGAGGTGCCCGCGGCGATCGCCGCGTCACGCCCGATGCGCGTGCTGCGCGATGCCTTCTCCGACGCCGTCCATCTGCGCAACGACCTCTTCTCGTACCAGCGGGAGGTCCAGGACGAGGGGGAGAACAGCAACGGCGTGCTCGTGCTCGAGCGCTTCCTCGGGTGCAGCACGCAGGAGGCGGCCGACGCCGTCAACGACCTGCTGACCTCGCGGCTCCAGCAGTTCGAGAACACGGCGCTGACCGAACTCGCCCCGCTCTTCGCCGAGTCGGGGCTCGATCCGCAGGCGTGTGCGGGTGTGCTCGCGTACGTAAAGGGGCTTCAGGACTGGCAGTCGGGCGGCCACGAGTGGCACATGCGCTCCAGCCGCTACATGAACGACGGCGGCTCGCGGGCCGGCGCCGGAGCCGATGCGGCAGGCAGTGGCGGCGCCGGGGGCGGTGGGGGTGCCGCGGGCGGCGGGTTGCCGCTGCCCGGGCCGCCCCGCCCGCTGCCCGAGCCGTGGCTGCGGCCGGCCGGGCTGGGCACGTCGGCGGCAGCGCCGGGCGCGGCACCACCGCTGCGCCCGTCGGCGGCCGGGCCGCTCGCGGCGGGCGGAGTGCGCACCACCCCGCGGGCCGAGTCGGCCCGCGCCCGCAGCTTCACCCACATCCCGTACGACGGGGTGGGGCCCTCCCGACTGCCCGAGTTCTGCATGCCGTTCACGGCACGGCTCAGCCCGCATCTGGAACGTGCCCGGCACAACGTCGTGGAGTGGGCCCACCGGACGGGCATCCTCCAGCCGCAGCCCGGAGTCCCCTTCTCGCACGTGTGGGACCAGCGCCGGCTGACCGACATCGATCTGCCGCTGTGCGCCGCCGGCATCCGCCCCGACGCCTCACCCGACGAACTCGACCTGAGCGCCGCCTGGTTGGCCTGGGGCACGTACGGCGACGACTACTACCCCGCCGTCTACGGACGTACCCGTGACCTGGCCGGAGCCAAGGCCGCCACCGAGCGGCTCGCCGCGTTCATGCCGCTCGACGACCCGTGCGCGACCCCGCCGCCGGCCACCGCGCTGGAACGCGCCCTCGCCGACCTGTGGACCCGTACGGCAGGACCGATGGCCCCGGACGCCCGCCGCACCCTGCGCCGGGCCGTCGAGGACATGACGGGAAGCTGGCTGTGGGAACTGGCCAACCAGGCGCAGAACCGCATCCCCGACCCCGTCGACTACATCGAGATGCGCCGCCTGACCTTCGGCTCGGACCTGACGATGAGCCTGTGCCGCCCGGCGCACAGCGAGACCATCCCGCCGGAGGTCCACCGCAGCGGTCCCGTACGTTCCCTGGAGAACGCCGCGGCCGACTACGCGGCCCTGCTCAACGATGTCTTCTCGTACCAGAAGGAGATCGAGTACGAGGGCGAGATCCACAACGGCATCCTCGTCGTGCAGAACTTCTTCGACTGCGGCTACCCGGAGGCACTCGGCATCGTCCACGATCTGATGACCTCGCGGATGCGACAGTTCCAGCACGTGGCCTCCCATGAACTCCCCGTGTTCTGCGACGACTTCGGGCTCGACGACGAGGCTCGCCGCACCCTCGCCTCCTACGTGACGGACCTGGAGAACTGGCTGTCGGGCATCAAGGTCTGGCACGAGGGCTGCCGCCGCTACCGCGAGGAGGACCTCCGCCGGACCCACGGCCCGCCGGGCCGCCCGGGTATCCCGAGAGGGCTGGGCACCTCGGCGGCGCGCATCCTCCAGGCGGCGGGCGGCGGGCGGCGGACACCAGTTGTAGACGCCAGTTGTACTGGTCACGAGCGTTGTTGACTGTGCGGCCCTCGCTGTCACGAAACCAGTGCCCGGCCCGAGGGTTGTTCCCGTGACCCGTGAAGGGCTGCGGCGGCCGGCTCGGATGCGCCGAGTACGTTCTTGGCGTGCGTCTGCGACGGTGCCGGGGGCGGGCGCCCGTCCGCCCCCCGTGGCGTGGACGGGCGCCTGCCCCCGGTCCGGGCGTCAGCCGGCGCTCTCGCCGCTGCTGTTCTTCTCGCTCTTGCCGTCGTCCTGCGTGGCACACCAGGCACGGACCTTCTTCAGGCCCTCTTCGCGGTCCTTCAGCCTGACCTTGAGTTCGCGGCGGTCGTCGAGCCGGTCGCCCAGGAAGTCGGCGATGACGCCGTGGTCGGCCTCCTTCGCGTTCTCGATGCGCTTCTCCAGGCGGTCGATGGATCCGCGGGTGCGCAGACCCCCGTCGAGCCGGTTCTGGACGCGGTCGATGCGCTTGTCGATCTTCGGGGCGCGTTTGCACAGCACCTTCGAGCCGTCGCCCTTCGGCGCGTGCTTCGCCAGCCGCTTCTTGGCCTTGTGGTGGCGGTCCTTGCGGTCCTTCGCGCTCTGCGCCTGCGTCTGCGAGGTGTCGGCGGACACCGGAGCGGCATCGCTGCCGGCGACCGCCGCGGCGGCGCCGCCCGTCGCGATCAGCGCCGCGACGGTGGACAGGGCGACGACGGTGCTCTTCGTTCTCCTCATGACGGACTCTCCTCCTTGTCGGAACGGCACGAGTGCGGATCGCCCGCGCGGTCCCGGACGTTAGAGGCCGTCTTTGTGAATTCCCTGTGATCCGGGTGCCGTTCCGATCAGCCAGTCGCGCTGCTCCGGAAGGTGCGGTCCGGCAGCGGTCTGCTCGCGAGGTGCCAGAGGGATGCGCACCTCGACGCGCGTGCCTTCCCCGCCGTCCGGCCGCTCCCGTATTTCGACCGTCGCCCGGTGCAGCGCCGCCTGCTGCGCGACGAGCGTCAGGCCGAGCCCCGAACCGCCGCTGTCCGCACCGCGCCGGAAGCGCTGGAAGACCGCCGCGCGCTGCTCCTCGGGGATGCCCGGCCCCTCGTCGTCGACGGTGAGGATCGCGACGGGGCCGGCCGGCGAGGCATACGGCCGCACCGCCACCTCGACCCCGCCCGGCGCTCCGCCCCCGCCCGGCGCTCCGCCGCCCCGGCGCCGGCGCCCGTGCGTCAGCGCGTTGGCGATGAGGTTGTCGAGCAGCGAGCGCAGGCCGGGCTCCCACCCGTGCACGGTCAGCCCGGGTTCGGCGGCGGCGAGGCTCACCGGCGCCGTACGGTCACGGCGACGGGCGTCCGCGACGGCCGCCTCTGCCACCTCGCCCAGGTCCAGCGGCCCGAACGCGTCCGCCTCGACGAGGTCGCCCTGCCCCAGCTCCCGCAGCATCACGAGCAGGCCCAGCAGCCGGGAGTGCTCCCGCCGCAGGTCCTCCAGCAACTCGTCGCGGTCCTCGCCCGCCAGTTCGGGGTGTGCGGAGAGGATCTCCAGATTGGTCTGCATGCTCATCAGGGGTGTACGCAGTTCGTGCGCGGCCGCAGAGGAGAAGGAGCGAGCCGTCGCCAGGGCCTGTTGGGTGCGTCCGGCCTGCTCGTCGTAGCGCGCCAGCACCGTGCGCAGCGTCTCCGCGAGGTCGTCGACCTCGGTGATTCCCGTCGGGGCGTGTTCGAGGCGCGAGGTGTCGGAGCGCGGGTCCAGTCCGCTGGTGCGCCGTTGCAGCCTGCGCAGCGGCCGGCTGGCGCGGGAGGCCGCGGCCCACGCCAGCAGCGCGGAGACCGGGGCGGCGACGATCGCGACGCCCACCACCCGCCGCCGTACGAGCGCGAGTCGGTCCCTGCCGGTGGTGTCGGGGGAGAACAGCCACAGCGTCCCGTCGACTCCGGCCCGCCTGCCCTGCACCGGCACCGAGAGCACCCGCCAGCTGTCCACCCTGCGCTTGCCCCGCATGCCCTCCGGTGTGCCGCTGCCCCGCTCACGCACGGTGACGGGACGCGGCGCGGCCTTGGGCAGGCGCGTACGGGCGTCGGGCTGCGGCCCCCCGGAGAACGTGCCCTGCGGGCCGACGACGCGGATGCCCACGTCCAGCGCCGCCGCGTAGAGCCGCCGCTCCCGCACCTG
The DNA here is from genome assembly GCF_900090145.1 of Streptomyces sp. WMMB 322. GTDB lineage: Bacteria > Actinomycetota > Actinomycetes > Streptomycetales > Streptomycetaceae > Streptomyces. The sequence continues at coordinate 14,866 of NZ_FMHI01000002.1, read as the reverse complement.
TGCGGCGCGCGGCTTGTCCGACGCGGTCACGCGCAGCAGCCGCCGGGCGTCCTTCTTCACCACGGCGGCGCGCTCGCGCAGATGCGCGTCCTGTTCGGCGTGCAGGTCGCGCGAGACCAGCGCGAACAGCAGCCAGCCGGAGGCGAGTACGAGCAGCGGCACGGTCACGCCGACCGCCAGCGCGATGCGTGTGGAGAGCTTCATCTTCACGGGCCTGCCCCTTGCTTCCGGCTTCTCCTCGCGTACTTCCGGCTTCCCCTCGCGTGCTTTCCGCTCTTCGTCGCGGCCTACTGCTTCTCCTCGCGAAGTACGAAGCCGACGCCCCGCACGGTCTGCAGCAGCCGCGGCCGTCCACCGCTCTCGGTCTTGCGGCGTACGTAGCTGACGAAGGTGTCGACGGCGTCGGTGCGCACCTCGAAGTCGTAGCCCCAGACGCGCTCCAGCAGCTGGTCCCTGGTCAGGACGATGCCGGCGTTGCGGGCGAGTACGAGGAGAAGTTCGAACTCCCGGCGTGTCAGCGGCAGTTGCTCGCCGTCGCGGTGCGCTTCGCGGGTGGCCGGGTTCAGTTCGAGGCTGCCGACGCGCACGGCCTCGGCGGCGCCGGGGCCGGCGCCGGGACTGGTGCTGGGACCGGCGCCGGGAGGGGCGTCCGGCCCGGTTCCGGCTCCCGCGCTGCCTCCGCCGCCCCCGGCCCCCGCCGGGCCCGTCGCGGGCGCCCGTCTGCGCAGCAGCGCGTCCAGCCGCAGCACCAGCTCCTGGAGGGCGAACGGTTTGACCAGGTAGTCGTCACCGCCTGCCTGGAGGCCCGCGATGCGGTCGGCGGTCTCGTCGAGCGCGGAGAGCATCAGCACGGGTACGTCGTCGCCGCCGTCACGCAGTGCCTGGCACACCTGGATTCCGCTCACGTCGGGCATCGAGATGTCGAGCACGACGACGTCGGCCGGCCGCTCCCGCATGAGCGCGAGGGCTTCGCGCCCGCCCTCGGCCAGTTCGACGGCGAAGCCGTTCAGCCGCAGGCCGCGGCGCAGGGAGCGCCGGATCGCCGCGTCGTCGTCGACGACGAGGACACGTCCGCGCTCGCCGCCCGCCGGGCCGGCGTCCCCGCTCATCGCCATCCCCTCCTCACCTTCCCCCCTCCGCCTCCCGCCCCGCCCGCCCGCCTGCCGTGCGCCGCTTCTCCGCGCAGTCTGGCGTGTGCACCTTCCGGCCCGCGAGCCCCCTTCGTCACGCCCTTCCCTCCGATCGACGTTTGCCGCCCCCCGATCGTGCGTACAAGGGGTTTACGGGACACGGACCGGCCGGCCCCGGAAACCCACCGGACGGAGCGCGGAGCAGGCAGCCCGAAGGGCGGAGCAGGCAGCGCGCGGCGTGCGGTGAGCGAGGCGGGCACCGGCTCCGGCTTCGGGGCGGGTGAGGTGTGACCGGCGGCCGGGCGCGGGCACGGCCGGAGGATCAGGCGGCGGAGGTTTCGGGATGGCAGCAGGACCGCGCGTACTGGGCATCGTGCTGGCGGGCGGCGAGGGCAAGAGGCTGATGCCGCTCACGGCTGACCGCGCCAAGCCCGCGGTGCCCTTCGGCGGCGTCTACCGGCTGATCGACTTCGTACTGTCGAACCTCGTCAACGGCGGGATCACGCGCATCGCCGTCCTCACCCAGTACAAGTCGCACTCGCTCGACCGGCACATCTCGACGACGTGGCGGCTCACGAGCCTCCAGGGCGACTACGTGACGCCGGTTCCCGCGCAGCAGCGGCTCGGGCCGCGCTGGTTCCTCGGCAGCGCCGACGCGATCTACCAGTCGCTCAACCTGATCCACGACGAACAGCCGGACCACGTCGTCGTCTTCGGCGCCGACCACGTCTACCGCATGGACCCGCGCCAGATGCTCCGCAAGCACATCGCGGGCGGTGCGGGCGTGACGGTCGCGGGCATCAAGGTGCCGCGCGACCAGGCGAGTTCGTTCGGCGTGATCAACACGGAGCAGGGGAGCGACCGCGTCAGGGAGTTCCTGGAGAAGCCCGAGGACCCGCCCGTGCTGGCCGGTGACCCGGACCATGTGTTCGCCTCGATGGGCAACTACGTCTTCTCCACCGACGTCCTCCTCGATGCGCTGCGCCGCGACGCGGAGGACGAGGACTCCGTCCACGACATGGGCGGCAGCATCCTTCCGCTGCTCACCGAGCGTGGACAGGCCCAGGTCTACGACTTCGACGAGAACGAGGTCCCCGGCGAGAGGGAACGCGACCACGCCTACTGGCGCGACGTCGGAACCCTCGACGCGTACTACGACGCCCACATGGACCTCATCTCGCCCGAGCCGCTGTTCAACCTCTACAACCGTGCCTGGCCCATCTTCACCAACCAGGCGCAGCTGCCGCCCGCGAAGTTCGTGGCGGGCGGCATCGCCAGCGAGTCGATGGTCAGTACGGGGTCGATAATCGCCGGTCAGGTCACCGGCTCGGTCCTGGCGCCCGGTGTCGTCGTCGAGGAGGGCGCCGTCGTGCAGGGCGCCGTGCTGCTTCCGGGCGTACGGGTGGGCCGCGGCGCGGTGGTCCGGCAGTCGATCCTCGACAAGAACGTGGTGGTGCCCGAGGGCGCGACCGTCGGCGTCAACAGCGAGCACGACGCCGAGTACTGCACGGTGTCGGCCGAGGGCATCGTCGCGCTGGGCAAGGGGCAGCACGTGCGGCTGTGAGCGACGACTTCCCCTGTGAGCGGACGGCTTCCCCGGGGCCGCCGCGGCCGATGGGGGAGCCTGCCCGAAGGGGCCGCCGGGGGCCTTTGGCCGGCGGGGCCGGCGAGGCCCCTGACCGTCCGGGCGTCGGCCTTCGGCGGAGGCCGCCCGGGCCGGGTGACCCGCCCCGCGGGACTGCCCGCCAAGTCCCGTGCCGCACGGTCCCTCCGGACTGCCCGCCAAGTGCCTTGCCGCACGGTCCCTCCGGACTGCTCGCCAAGTGCCTTGCCGCACGGCTGAGTTGCTGGTCAGAGAGTGCCCGCCGGGTGAGCACTCGCGCACGTTACCTTCACGTAGCACCTCACCGAGAGCCCTTCCGTGATCACCATCCGTGGCTCTAGACTCCTGTAACTGCCGGTAGTACCGGCTTCTCGCAGCCTCCCGTGTCCCGGTGTCTCAGGCTGCCCTCCTCCCCCCATGACCAGCTGGAGAACCCTTTGACCTTCGCCCGTCGCCCCGGCATGTCTTCGCACCCCCACCGCCGGGCGCCGCAGAGTCATCCCAACGACCCTGTGTTGCAGGGGAGTTCGGGCTTTCTCCGACGGGACTCCATGCGGCCGGCCTACCGCACGGGCTCCTCCAGCCAGGCCCTGACCGCCGCTCGCCGCACCCAGCTCCGCCGGGGCCTCGGCCTCGTCCTCGGTGTCTTCGCGCTCCACGCGCTCGCCTCCGTCCTGCTCCCCGGCCTGATGCCCCTGCACGTCGTCGGCGCCTTCCGGGTGGCCGAACTGGCGGCCGCGGCCCAGGTGCTGGTCATCGCCGTCGCGGTGCTCCTCCACGACAGCCATGCCCGGCGGCACGTCGAACCGCTCGCGCAGCGCATCGCGAGGCGCCAACCCTCCGGACAGGCAGCGGACTTGAATGGTCCGTGGACGGGCCGCGCCGAGGCCCCGGACCCCCGGGAGCAGACCGGCGTCTTCAACGCCTTCGACTCCTCCCGCGCCTTCGGCGGCGGCCGGACGCACAGCGCCCGCGCCGCTGCGAGGGCGACCACGTGAGCTCACTCGCCGACGAACGGGCCCTTGCGATCTCCCTCTTCCTCGTCTTCCTCGCGGGCTGCCTCTTCATCTCCATGCTGACCAGCCCCGACCTGCACGAGGGCATGGACGACTTCTTCGCGCCCCAGGGCTCCCAGGGCAGCCCACGCCCCCTGCGCCAAGGGATGGCCTTCACGGGCGACTTCGTCTCCGCGGCCGGTGTCCTCTACCTCTGCGGCATCGTCGCCGTCGGCAGCCAGGACGGCATCCTCGTCATCGCCGCCACGGCCCTCTCGCCCGTCCTGATGAAGGTATGGCTCGCCGAACGCCTGCCCAGCGGGCCCGGCTGGTCACTCGGCGACGTGCTCTCCCGCCGGCTGCCCGCAGGTCCCGCCCGCCGCGCCGCCGGCTTCGCGACGCTCGTGGTCTCCGTCCCGCTGCTCGTCGCGCAGCTCGTCCCCGTCGGCCGGATCACCGCCGCGCTGATGGGACTGCCGGGCGAGCACGGCGAGATGGCCGGGATCGCGCTGGTCGGAGTCCTCATCCTCTCCTGCGCCGCCATCGGGGGCGTACGGGGCTCCACGCTGCTCCAGATCGTCAAGGCCACCGGATTCCTCCTCATCGCGCCACTGCTGGCCGTGCTGCTGCTGGCCCACTTCGACTGGGACCACGGCCAGTTGCTCTCGCAGGCCGCGCAGCGCAGCGGAGCCGGAGACGCCTACCTCGCCCCCGGGCAGCTGTTCGGCACCGGCATCGCCGGACGCCTCGACACCCTCAGCCTCGCAGTCACCGTGCTGCTCGGCACCGCGTTCCTGCCGCACATGGTGATGCGCCTCTCCACGAGCCGCACGGCCGAAAGCGCCCGCCGCGCGAGCAGTTGGGCCGTGGCCGCGATCTGCCTGATCTGCGTCGCGGTCGCAGTCATCGGCTACGGGCTGCAGGCGCTCGCCGGAGCGGAACAACTCGACGACGCGGGCCCGCGCGGCGGCAACAACCTGCTGATGCTCGCCGCGTCACTCGACGGGAGCGACCCCGACAGCCCCCACGGCCCGGTCACGTTGCTCACCTTCATCGCCTGCGCCGCGTTCCTGACCGTGCTCGCCTCCGCCTCGGTGCTGCTGCTGGCGGGCTCCGCCGCGATCGTCCACGACATGGGACGCCACCGGCACGCCCCGGCCGGCCGCGTCGCCCCGCACCGCCCGCTGCGCGCGAGGACCGCACTCGTCGCCGTCGGCGCCGCCTGCATCGCGCTGGCCGTCTTCGCACGCTCCGCCGACGCGCAGTTCTGGCTCGTCCTCACCTACACCGAGGCCGCCACCGTCGTACTCCCCGCCCTCGGATGCGCCCTGCTCTGGCGGGACTTCACCCTGCGGGGGCTGCGCTGGTGCGTGTACGGGGGCACGCTCGTCACCCTGACGCTGCTCGCGGTCTCACCGGCGGTCTCCGGCAGCCCGGACTCCGTCTTCCCGGACGAGGACTGGGCCCTCTTCCCGCTCTACTCGCCGGGCCTGGTGAGCGTTGCGCTCGCATTCCTGCTCGCCTGGGCGGGCACGCGCCTCACCCGCCGACCACGGCCCGAGCCCGCCCCGCAGGACCCCCAACAGGCCGTCGCCCCGGGAGACTTGGACCTGCTCAGCGGCGCCGGACCACGCCGCCCTTGAGGGCGGACACGCTGTGAGCCCCCAGGCCCGGCGCGTGCGCTTCTCCGTTGGTCCTGCCCGAATGCTCGACGCGGACGGACGGTCCGAGAAGCTGACGGCAAGCACTTGCCGGGCGGCGGCGAGCACGTACGAGAGGATGGGTGCCGTGAGCACCCAGGACCTGGCAGACGTACTCGGCACCCGTGAGACGCCGACCCTTGAGTTCAAGCGCACTGCCAAACGTGAAGGCAAGCGCGGTGACGCCATCGGCAACGCGGTCTGTGCGATGGCCAACGATCTGCCCGGCAAGGGCGGTGGCGACATTCTCGTCGGTGTCGGTGATGACGGACTCCCGGTCGACGGCGTGGACACCGGCGACCGTGCCCTTCTCGCGCTCACCGATCTCCGCGACGACGGCCGTCTCCTCGACAGGCCCTCGTTCACGGTGCAAGCAGCCGTCTACCGGGGAAAACCCGTCGTGCATCTGCACGTTGAGGCGTCGACCACTCCTCCCGTTCGCTTCGAGGGCGTTGTGTGGGTCCGGCCGGGCCCCACGACCAGGCGGGCCACGCGCGACGACGAGCGGGTCCTGGCAGAACGCCGACGCGCTCTGGACGGGCCCTTCGACAGCCGGCCGGTGCACAGCTCAGATCTCGATGACCTGGACCTGGAGCTGTTCCGCAGCAGTTATCTGCCCTCGCTCGTCGACCCTGACGTGATCGACGAGAACGGTCGCCCGTTGACCCAGCAACTGGCGTCGCTGCATCTCACCAGCCCGGAAGCGACGCCTACGGCGCTGGGGCTGCTCGCTGTCGGTTTCGATCCCAGCAGCCGAATCCCCGGTGCGTATGTGCAGTTCATCCGCTATCAAGGCACAGACCTGGATGCTCCGGTCGCAGACGATCAAGAATTGCGGCAGAACCTTGCAGGAACGGCGTCGCGGCTCGAGACGGTGCTGCGCGGGCACCTGCATACTCGCCTGGTCGAGGACGGATTCCGGGAGACACAGCTTCCGGAGTACCCCTTGGAGGCGCTTCGAGAGGTGTGCATGAACGCGTTGATGCACCGCAATTACGAGACCTCCTATGCTCCGACACGTATCGCCTGGTTCGACGACAGGATCGAAGTGACCAACCCGGGCGGCCCGTACGGGCAGGTGCGGGACGACAACTTCGACCGCGTGACCGACTACCGGAACCCGTCCCTCGCCGCAGCGATGAAAGGGCTCGGCTATGTCAACCGCTTCGGCCGCGGAATCGGACGCATCCAAGCTGCGCTGAAACGGAACGGAAATCCGCCGGCAGAGTTCCAAGTCGACGACTCGTCCTGGGCGGTCGTCCTCCGGAAGGTTCCGGCATGACCTCCATCGCGCTTTTCAACAACAAGGGCGGCGTCGGCAAGACGACGCTCACGTATCACCTGGCGCACATGTTCCGGCGGCTGGGCCTTCGGGTCCTGGCGGTCGACCTCGATCCACAAGCCAACCTGACATCGATGTGCCTGGACGAGACCGAGATCGAAGAGCTGTGGGAGGACAGAGACTCCGAACTCATCGCACAGGGGGCGGTGCCGCCGGCGCTTCCGGGCTTCAGCCGGGTTCGTCCCGGCCAGACCATCGCCGATGCCGTCAAACCGATCCTCGAAGGTACAGGTGACATCGCCCCGGTCGAACCCGCGGCTCTGATGGAGGAGTTGTGGCTGCTGCCGGGCAGCCTCGACCTGAGCCGGTTCGAGGACAAGCTGTCGATGGAGTGGTCCAGGACGTTCGCCGGCGACATCGCGGCGATTCGCACGACTACAGCGTTCCACCGCTCTGTGGCCCAGGCGCGGGAGCACGTGCAGGCCGACATCGTGCTCCTCGACGTAGGCCCCAACCTCGGTGCCATCAACCGGGCGGCGCTCATCGCCGCGGACACTGTTCTGATGCCGCTCGCGGCCGACCTGTTCTCGCTCAAGGGTCTGACCAACCTCGGCCCCACCCTGCGTACTTGGCGGCACGACTGGCGGCAGCTCGTGCTACCCCGCATTCCTGAAGGGTTCGAGGCGCCGCAGGCGGACATGAGCCCGCTGGGCTACGTCATCATGCAGCCGGAAATGAGGCTCGACCGGCCCGTGAAGGCTTATGAACGATGGCTGGAACGAATTCCGTGGGTCTTCAGCGTGGCCGTGCTCGATCAGCAGCCGACCTCCAAGGACGACGCCAGGCACCGCATCGCCACGCTCCGCAACTACCGCAGCCTGATGCCGCTGGCTCACGATGCGCGCAAGCCGATGTTCGACCTCAAGCCCGCCGACGGAGCGCTGGGCAGCACACAGCAGTATGTGCAGACCTGCTTCCGCGAATTCCGGCACTTGGCGGAAGCCGTTCTTTCGCGCCTTGAGCAGCACGACTAGGACCCGACTTCAGGTTTGCGCTGCTCAAGCGCGGCGCCCGGCCCTGACGGACCTCACAAAAGCGGCCCAGCTCCCGGCCGGGAACACGAGCGCGGGTCCGTGCGGGACCTTGCTGTCGCGGACAGGCATCACACCGTCGAATCCGTCAGCGACTTCGAGGCAGCTTCCGCCTTGCCCGTCGCTGTAGGAGGACTTCCGCCAGACCGCCGTGCCCAGATCGTGTGCAGTGCTCATCGTCTCTTGTAGTCCTCAGCCGCTGATTCGAGCAGAGTCAGAGAGGCTGCCGGGGTGAGCGCGGCTGCCCTGACGAGATCGTATGACTTCTGGTTCTGCTCAACCAGCGAAGGTTCGTCGATGAGTTGGCCGGTACCCGCACCTTCGGTGTAGGTGACTGGCGGCGCGTCCTTGAAGGTCATGCCGGACGCCATGCCGTTCAGCACGGCCTGCGCCGCGGACTCGAAGGGGAGCACCTGAACCATCGTTCGGTGCGTCCGCCCCAACTCTGCGATGTGCAGGAGTTGTTCGGCCATGACGGCCGGCCCGCCCATGGGAATGCGGAGAACCGCCTCGTGGATGACCGCCCACAACTGAGGCGTTGTTGGGTCGGCCAGCAGCCGTTGCCTTTCGAGTCGGGCGCGTACGTGCTGCTCGATCTCCTCCTCCGGAGCGAACGGCAGCGTGGCCCTGGTCAGCGCCCGCGCGTACGCCTCCGTCTGAAGCAGCCCGGGCACGAGCATCGGCGCGTACTCGCTGATGGTGGTGGCCAGCTTCTCCAGCTCCGCCGGCGTCCGCGAAGTAGTCGGGGTGCTTGGACCGCCGTGCCAGCCTGCACAGGCGCTGGATGTGCTCGCCGCTTCCGAGGACTTCGTCGAAGAGTTTGGAGACGTCCGTCTGCGGGCGGCGCACCGCTGATTCGAACTGCCCCACGTACGTGCCGGAGCAGAAGACGCGCTCGCCCAACTGCTCCTGCGAGAGCCCGGCTTGCTCGCGCAGTCGGCGAAGTTCCGCGCCGTAGAAGGCTCGTGGCGAGGTGTAGGGGTCGAGTTCCTTGGGCTGGGTCACGCCGGTTCCCCTGTCGTACGGCTGTCGTGCAGATCGCTTGCTGGGTCGGATTCCCTACTCAGCGTAGCCGTCGCCGGTCACGCTGTGAGGGCGAACCGTGACAACGGGCAACCAGTGAAAGGTGATTGCAGTGCACTCCGTGTATCCGGACTTCTTCGACGACCGTGCCGTCGAGGCCATCACGACATCGACGGAGGCGGTGGTGCGGCTCCAGGAGGCCCTCGGCGGCGTCGGTGTCACCCTCCCGTTCCTCGGCATCGATCTGCTCTCGTGCAGCCGGCCGCTGGACCCTCGTCCCCTCATCGAATTGGGGCGCTGCAACCTGGAGACGGCCGATGCGCTCACCGAGGCCCTTCGCAGGGTGCAGGACGGTTGAGCCGTGAGGCCGCCGCGCCGCCGGTTCCGGGCAGCGTCGTCGTCGACGAGCAGCGGGGCCGGGTCGGGGAGGTGGCGGGCCGGGGGCCGGGCGGGGCGCTGCGGCTGCGGCCCTTGCGCGGTGGCCGCGAATGGGCCGCGGACCCCGCCCGGGTGCGCAGGGCCACGCCCGCCGAGCGTCTGCACGCGACGCTCGCCGCGGTGAACGCGGCCAGCCGATCGGGCCGTTCGTAGGCGGCCCGGGGCCCGAACGGCCCGAACACGCCCCGAGCGGCCCGATCACGTCGGGCATGGCGGCGGCGAACCGTTCCGCGGTGTCACGGAAGGGCCGCGGACGGTCCGCCGCCGGGTCCGGACCGGTGTCCGGACGGCAGACCGGAACCCCCAACGAGGGTGCCGGCCGGGCTGGTCGAGGCAGGCATCGTACGCGTGAGAAGTGAAACCGGGAGTCCGGCGGCCACGCGTGACCTGCCCGTTCCATACTGTTATGACTGAGTTGCACCGAAAATCACATCTGCCTACGCTACTCGAAACAGGTCCCCCCGCAAGCCGCGTTCCGACGGTGGAGAGTGCCACATGAGTGGATCCGGCAACCGCAGTCCGATCGTCATCGAAGGGGTCGAAGAGGAGGTCTCCAGGCGCGGCGACCCGGATTACGAACGCAAGCGGGCGGAGGCCGTCTGGAACGGCCTCAAGCCGGAGCGGTTCCCCGAGCTGATCGTGCGGGTGGCTTCCGCGGAGGAGATTCCCCAAGTCCTCGCTCACGCACGCGAACAGGGGCTGCGGGTGTCGATGCGTTCCGGCGGGCACCACTGGTCCGGGTCGCAGCTCCGCGAGGGTGCCCTGCTGCTCGACCTCTCCCGGCTTCAGCACTGCGACGTCGACCCGGACTCCTCGACGGCCGTGGTGGGCCCGGCCGTCACGGGCCGGACGCTGGGCGCCGAACTTGCCCGGCACAGGCTCGCGTTCCCCCTCGGGCACAGTCCGGCCGTGGCCCTGGGCGGCTATCTGCTCAGCGGCGGACTCGGCTGGAACTCACGCGAGTTGGGGCCGGCCTGCAGCTACGTCGAGGAGATCGAGGCCGTCACCGCCGACGGCAGGACGGTCCGGTGCAGCGAGAACGAGAACCCGGACCTGTTCTGGGCGGCGCGCGGAGCCGGACCCGGATTCTTCGCCGTCGCCACCCGCTTCAAGCTGCGGCTGCTCCCGCACCCGGGTTCGATCATGTCCGTCTCCTTCACCTTCCCGCTGTCCGAGGCCGATCCCGTGGGGAACTGGGCGCTGCACACGGCACTGGAGAGGCCGCCGAACATCGAGGTCAGCCTCGTACTGACCGCCGCCGCGCGGGGAGTGTCCGGCCCGGGGCCCCGGCTGCGCATCGCGGCGAGCGCCTTCGCCCCGTCCCGGCAGGAGGCCGCGGACGCCCTCGCGCCACTGGCCAACTGCCCCTTCGCCTCCCGCGCCGTCGACTCGGAGTCCCCGCATCCGACGACCTTCAGGGACCTGTACGGAGGCCGGGCAGCGACCTGGCCCCCCGAGCAGCGGTACGCGGTGGACACGCTGTGGTCGCCCGAACCGTACGAAACCCAACTGGCCCGCAGCGCACACCTGATCGACCGGGCGCCGTCCCCGGACTCCTACGTGCTCGTCCCCGTCGAGCCCGTCGCCCCGGACCCGGACGGGCTGCGGCACATGGCCTTCTCCGATCTGGGGAGCTCCTATCTCACCGCGTTCGCCGTGTGGGACGACCCGGCGGACGACGAGGCCAACACCCGCTGGCTGCGTCAGGGCATGGACGCCCTGGACCCGCAGGGCATCGGCAGCCACTACATCGGGGAGGCGGACCTGGGAGCCGGCTCGTCGCGCGCCCGCCGCTCCTTCACCCCCGCCGACTGGGAGCAGCTGCGGCTGCTGAGGGAACGCTGGGACCCCACCGGCCTGTTCGAGGGCTACCTCACCCCCTGAGCCGCCCCCCGCTTCCGGCACCGCCCTGCTTCCTGCCCCGCACCTCTTTCGGCTGGTGCCGAAAGAGGTGCACGCCCGGCCCGCGCACGGCAACCTCCCCGGCGGGGAGCGGTGTTCCGGCCCGGTGGACCGGGGGAGGGCCGGAACACCGCGCCGCCCCGGGTGCTTCGCGTCCGGTGCCGTCCCTCCCGTCCCGTCCCGTGCCGGGGCGACGGCGCGCGGCTACGCTCGTGACACGAGGGGTTCCCGCGAGCGGGTCCTCACGCTGCCCGGATCGGTGGTGGACGGCTGAGCAGGGGTGATGCGCATGCCTGAACTGCCCGACGTCGAAGGCTTCCGCAAGGTTCTCGACTCCTGCGCCCGCGACCGGCGCATCCAGCAGGTCGAGGTGTACGACACCGGCGTACTGCACGGCGTGAGCGAGGGGCGCCTCCGCCGTGAGCTGGAAGGCCGCCGGTTCACCGGGGCCGAGCGCCACGGCAAGTGGCTCCTCGCACCCACCGGCGGACCCACGGTGATGCTCCACTTCGGCATGACCGGTCAACTGCTGTGCTGCCGCCCCGGAGACGAACGGCACGCCCACGACCGCGTCGCGTTCACCGTCGGCAGCGACCGTCAGCTCCGCTACCGCGACCAGCGCAAGCTCAAGGGCCTCTGGCTCGCGGACGATGCGGAACTCGCCCGCACGCTCGACGCCCAGGGCCCCGACGCCGCCGCCGTCGGCCGCGAGGACTTCGACTCCCGCATCCGGCGCCGCCGCGGAAGCCTCAAGTCCGCCCTCACCGACCAGTCGGTGATCGCCGGGGTCGGCAACCTGCTCGCCGACGAGATCCTCTGGCACGCCCGCCTCCACCCGGCCCGCCGGGCGGGCGGCCTCACCGACGGCGAACGCTGCCGCCTCCACGACGACATGCGCACCGTGCTGCGCTCGTCGGTGCGTGCTGAGTGCGTGCCGCCCCGGGAGTCCTGGCTCACCGGCCACCGCGACGACCCGCACGGCATGTGCCCGCGCTGCGGTACGGAGCTGAACCGGGGCCGCACCGCGGGCCGCAGCACGGTGTGGTGCCCGCGCTGCCAGCCCGAGCCGGCCTGAACGAAGGGCCTGAACGGACAGGCCAGAACGCCCTCGGCCCGTCGTCCGGACATGATCACGTAACCGCGCATCCGCGCAGGTGGCGACGCTTTTTCCTCCCCCGGGTGGCCCTTGCCCCCGAAGTGTCTCAAACTGCCTCAAAGGGGATTAAAGCGTCCGTACGTGTGGTCGAAGGGACAGTTCATGAGCGAAAACAGGGCCGTCGCCTACATAGAACCCGGCGTCGTGGAAGTCCAGACGATCGATTTTCCTGACCTCGAACTGCACGACGGTCCCGGAGTGGACCCCCGCAACGTCGGCCGCCAGGTCCGGCACGGTGTGATCGTCAAGGTGCTCGCGAGCAACATCTGCGGCAGCGACCAGCACATGGTGCGCGGACGCACCACGGCACCCTCGGACCTCGTCCTCGGCCACGAGATCACCGGCGAGGTGATCGAGAAGGGACCGGACGTCGAGTTCATCGAGGTCGGCGACATCGTCTCGGTCCCCTTCAACATCGCCTGCGGCCGATGCCGCAATTGCAAGGAACGCAAGACCCACATCTGCCTCAACGTCAACCCGGCCCGTCCCGGCTCCGCCTACGGCTACGTCGACATGGGCGGCTGGGTCGGCGGCCAGGCCGACTACGTGATGGTTCCGTACGCGGACTTCAACCTGCTGCGCTTCCGCGACCGCGATCAGGCCCTGGACAAGCTCCTCGACCTGACGATGCTCTCGGACATCTTCCCCACCGGCTACCACGGCTGCGTCAGCGCCGGAGTCGGCCCGGGCAGCACCGTCTACATCGCGGGCGCCGGCCCGGTCGGCCTCGCCGCGGCGGCCTCGGCCCAACTGCTGGGCGCGGCGGTCGTGATCGTCGGCGACCTCAACCAGGAGCGCCTCGCCCAGGCCCGCAGCTTCGGCTGCGAGACCATCGACCTGACCCGCGGCTCCCCCGCGGACCAGATCGAGCACATCCTCGGCGAACCGGAGGTGGACGCCGCTGTCGACGCCGTCGGCTTCGAGGCGAAGGGCCACGGCAAGGGCGCCGGCGAGGCCCCGGCCACCGTCCTCAACACCGTGATGGACGTGGCGAGGGCGGGCGCGTCCCTGGGCATCCCCGGCCTGTACGTCACCGAGGACCCCGGAGGCGTCGACGCCGACGCCCAGTCCGGTTCGCTCAAGGTCCGCCTCGGCCTGGGCTGGGCGAAGGCCCACCACTTCACCACGGGCCAGACGCCGGTGATGAAGTACCACCGCCAGCTGGCCATGGCGATCCTCCACGACCGCGTACAGATCGCGAAGGCGGTCAACGCCCAGGTCATCCCCCTGGAGGAAGCCCCGCGCGGCTACGAGGAGTTCGACCGCGGCGCCAGCCGCAAGTACGTCCTCAACCCGCACGGTGCGCTGAACCGCTACCAGAAGGCCGCATGACGGACCGGTCCGCGCCGCTCCGACGTCCAGCCCCGTCCGGCCTGGACTGACGAGCTGTCACCGGCCGTGGCCAGGCGCAAAGTTTGCCGACGCTGTTGTCGAAAGCGACCTCGAACCAGTTGCCGGGCGGTCGTGTTCACCACGCGCACGCCTCCGCCGCCCCGACATGCGGACGGGCAGCTCAGGAACCGGATGAGTACCGGGTTCCTGAGCTGCCCGACGAGGCCGCTCTCGACGTCTAGCCGGTGAGGCCGGAATCCCCGCCGTTGGCGTCACCGGAGGTCTGGTCGTTGTCGTTGTTGGCGATGCCGCAGATGTTCTGCATGTTGCGGGAGTCGGCCAGCGAGATGAGCGGACCGTTGAGAGTGACGAGTCCGCCGAGGTCCGTCGTGTTGTTGTCGCCGTTCGACTGGACGCAGGTGATCGTCACGTTCTTCGGGGGCTCTTCTCCTCCGCCGGCGGCGGCGACGCCGGCACCGAGCATGCTGACGCTACCGACCACGGACGCCACAAGAGCAGCTTCGCGAAGCTTGGGCATTTCCTCTCCACTTCCATGAGGGCTTGACGCGATCGGCAAATTGATCGCTGATGGGCAGTGAAAAACCATATTCCTCGAATGGTGTACAGCGTCCTGCAACACGCCGTTCTGCACTCGCTGAAAGCCGGGCCGGCACCCAAACCGGGTTCCTCGGCCTTGCGTTGTGAACGGGTGGGACATGATTCGGGGACCGAGCCCGAGGGCCCGGTCCCCGAATGTGTGCCGACGAGATCCTCAGGCGAGGCCGTTGGCGGTCCCGCCGGTGGCGTCGCCGGAGGTCTGGTCGTTGCCGATGATGCCGATGCCGCAGTTGTTCTGCTGGTTGCGGGCGTCGGCGTCGCCGGCGCCGCCGGTGAGCGTGACGAGGGCGGGCAGGTCGACGTCACCGTTCGTGACGGTGTCGCCGTTCGCCTGGGTGCAGGTGACGTTCGGGAGCTGCGGGGGCTCCCACCCGCCGGCGGCGGCGACGCCGGAACCGACCATGCCGACGCCGCCGACCACGGCGGCCACGACGGCAGCTTCGCGAAGCATGCGCATTTGATCTCCACTTCCATGAGGGCTTGACACGATCAGTAACCGATCGCATGTAGGCAGTGACAAACGGTATGGCGTGAAATCGAGCTTTTCATCCACAACACGCCGTTTTGTTCTGATCCACGGCGTGAGTCGTCAGTCC
>NZ_FMHI01000015.1 GCF_900090145.1 Streptomyces sp. WMMB 322 | reverse complement strand
TGGCCGCCGCTTTGGTGGAGACCGGTTCGCGCATGGACGAGGTGATCTTCGAGGAGTTCAAGGGCACCGGCAACATGGAGCTGAAGCTGGACCGCAAGCTCTCGGAGAAGCGGATCTTCCCCGCCGTGGACGTGGACGCCTCCGGCACCCGCAAGGAGGAGATCCTCATGGCGGGCGACGAGCTGCAGATCATCTGGAAGCTGCGCCGGGTCCTGCACGCCCTGGACCAGCAGCAGGCCATCGAACTCCTCCTGGACAAGATGAAGCAGACCAAGTCCAACACCGAGTTCCTGCTCCAGATCCAGAAGACCACCCCCACCCCCGGCAACGGCGGCAACGGCGGCAACGGCACAGCCTGACCCGGCGTGCGCACGGCGACGCCGGGCACCGGCCCCTGGCCGGCGCCCGGCAAGCAGCGCGCCTCAGGACTCCGAGGGCACCAGTCGTACGGAGATGCTGTTGATGCAGTAGCGCTGGTCCGTCGGGGTCGGGTAGCCCTCGCCCTCGAAGACATGGCCGAGGTGCGACCCGCAGCGGGCACACCGGACCTCGGTGCGGAGCATGCCCATCGAGTGGTCCTCGATCAGCTCGACGGACTCGGCCTGCGCCGGGTCGTAGAAGCTCGGCCAGCCGCAGTGCGACTCGAACTTCGTGTCGGAGCGGAAGAGTTCCGCTCCGCAGGCCCGGCAGTTGTAGACGCCGGTCGTCTTGGTGTCGGTGTATTCACCCGTGAAGGCGGGCTCGGTGCCGGCCTGGCGCAGCACCCGGTACTCCTCAGGGCTCAGCTCGGCCCGCCACTGGTCTTCCGGCTTCTCGATCTCGTACGTCACGGCCGGTAGGCCTCCTTCGTCTGTTCCCAGGGCTCCACGTGGTCAGTGCGGCAGCCGGGCGAGGATCTCGGGGCCCAGCTCCGTCACGTCACCGGCTCCCATGGTGAGAACGAGATCACCGGGCTCCGCCATTCCCGCCACCAGCTCGGCGCCCGCCGTGCCGGTCTCAGCGTGCCGCACGTCGGCGTCCGCGGCGCGTGCCGCATCGATGATCAACTCACTGGTGACGCCCGGAATGGGGTCCTCACGGGCCGGATAGATGTCGAGGACGACGGAGGCGTCGGCCAGGGCCAGCGACTCCCCCATCTCGGTGGCGAGCTCCTGCGTGCGGCTGAAGAGGTGCGGCTGGAAGAGCACGATGATGCGTCCGTCGCCCGCACCGCCGCGGATCGCCTCCAGGTCGGCGGTCATCTCCGTCGGGTGGTGGGCGTAGGAGTCGATGACCTGGACGCTGTTCGCCTCGCCCTTGAGCTGGAGGCGTCGCCGTACGCCGGTGTAGGTGCCCAGAGCCTTCGCCAGCTCGTCCGCCGGTACACCCAGCTCGGAGCCCGCGACGAGCGCGGCGACGGCGTTGAGCGCGTAGTGCCTGCCGGGCACGAAGACCGCGAAGGTCACCTCCTGCCCGTCGAGCCGCACGGTGGTCTCGCTGGTCAGGCCGTGCGGGGTGATGTCGAGGACGCGTACGTCCGCGTCCTCCGCCTCGCCGTAGGTGCGGACCCGCACCTGCCCGCGTTCGCGCACCCGGCGCGTCAGCTCACGGGCGCCCTCGTGGTCGGCGGAGACGACGAGCACGCCGCCGGGGCGGATGCGGTCGGCGAAGGTCACGAAGGATTCGTAGATCTCCTCCATGGAGGAGTAGTTGGCGTGGTGGTCGAGCTCCACGTTGAGCACGATGGCCACCTCGGGCGCGTACTTGTGGAAGCTGCGGTCCGACTCGTCGGCCTCGGCGACGAAGATCTCACCGCGTCCGTTGTGCGCGTTGGAGCCCGGCTCGTTCAGGTCGCCGCCGATCGCGTACGACGGGTCGAGGCCGAGAGCGCCCAGGGCGACGGCGAGCATCGAGGTGGTCGTGGTCTTGCCGTGGGTGCCGGCGACGGCCAGGGGCCGGCAGGCATCCATCAGCGCGGCGAGCGCGTCCGAGCGGTGCACGACGGGAACGCCGCGCGACGCCGCCGCGGCCAGCTCGGGATTGTCGGGGCGGATGGCACTGGAGACGACGACGCTGGTGGCGTCCTGAGCGAGATGCGCGGCGTCGTGGCCGATGTGCACGGTCGCACCGAGTCCGCGCAGCGCTGCCGCCGTCACCGACTCCCTGGCGTCGCTGCCCTGCACCCGCGCTCCGCGCTGGGTGAGGATCTTCGCGATGCCTGACATCCCCGCACCGCCGATGCCGATGAAGTGCGGACGGGCGAGGTCCGCCGGGACCGTCGGGCTGGGCAGGTCGGCTGCCATGCGGGCGCCTCCATGACTCGTACTCTCGCGAACGGACGCGCCACGCGGCTCCGGGAAGGCCCCGGAACGTCCGCGACGCGCCCGCCCAGCCTATTCGCTGCGGGGCGGCGGCCCCGCCTCCGGCTCCGCGTCATCCCTGTCCGGCACTCCGCGGGGCCTCCACCCGGCAGGACTCCGGCAGACACGTGGCAGCGGGACGTCGGAGAGGCGGCAGAGGGACGGCGGAGAGGCGGTGGCCAACCGGCAGCGTCCGCCACCAGGGCCGCCGGGAAGGTCAGGGTGTGTGGGCGAACAGCTTCAGCACCGGGACACCCACCTTGTGCCGGGCCCGTGTCGCCCAGTCGCGGTGGAAGAACTCCTCGACCAGGTGCGGGGCCGTCAGCACGATGACCTCGTCCGCCTTGTGCCGCTCCACCGTCCCGGTCAGCACGTCGACCGGATGCTTCTCGATGATCTGGCCCTCGGCCTCCGCACCCGCCTCGCGCAGCAACGTCAGTGAGTGCTCCAGAGCGGTGACGGCCGGACTGTGGGTGTCGCGGTCCTCCGGTTCGCTGCCCTCGCGGACTGCCTGGTCGAACTCTCCGAGTGCGACGTCGTCCAGGGCCCGCAGCAGGCGGTCCTGGTCCCCTCGCGGCTGCATCAGTACGACGAAGGAGACGTCCTCGTCACCGTGCAGCGTCGTGACGAGTTCCACATCGTCGGACACCAGCGGCTTCTCGATCATCAGTACGGTCGTGAACACTGCGGCGCCCTTCCTCCCACGTGGAGCCCTCGGCTCCGTGACGATCATCCAGCCATCGGCTGCCCGCCCAGACGGCACTCACGCACACAGGCCGCCGGCGAATTCATCCGGACCGCTCTACTCCGCCGCCGGACCCGGCCGCTGGTACCGCGTGAACAGGAACCCGTCCTCTTCCAGTACCCCGGCGAGCCGGAAGTCCACCGGCACCTGCATCCCGGGCCCGTTCACGATCCGTACGGCCTCGCCCGAGGTGACGCGCGGCGCGACCGTCAGGCACAGCTCGTCCAGGACCTCGCCGGAGACCAGTTCCCCCAGCAGCCGCGGGCCCCCCTCCGTCAGCAGCCGCCGCAGGCCCCGCTCCGCCAGGGCGGCGACCAGCCGGGCGGGTTCGGCGGCGGTTCCCTCGCCCGCGAAGACGACCTCGGCGCCCGCGTGCCGTGCGGCCTCGATCCGGTCCGAGGGCGCCGCCGCACCCGTCACCAGCAGCGTGGGGACCACGGGACGCGTGAAGAGCGGCGCGGAGAAGTCCAGGTCGAGGCCCGCGCTGACGACCGCGATCGCCGGAGCCGGGCCCTGCCCGGCGGCGGCCCGTCGGCGGACGAAGACGTCCCGCTCGCGCGCGGGACCGTAGCCCTCCTGGCGCACGGTCTGCGCTCCCACCACGACCGCGTCCGCAAGGCCCCGCAGCACGCCGAAGATCCGCATGTCGGCCGCGGACGAGAGGGGCTGCGAGCGCCCCTCGTGATGGGCGGCGCCGTCCAGCGAGGAGACCATGTTGGCGCGCAGCCACACTCCCCTCCCCGAGGCCGCCGGCTCCGGGTAGGCGTAGGCCTCGGCCAGGTCGTCGATGCTCCACCGGCCGCCCTCGGGGGCAGCGGGACGCTCGTCGGCGGGGAGTGGGAACAGACGTCGCATGGGACGGCAGTGTGGCACGCCGCCGCAGGCCGGCCGTCCGGCGGCCGGGCCCTGCGTAACCGCGGTTCCACGCCCGGCCGGCGGCCCAACTAGCATGAACGGCGTGTCCAGCTCCCTCGACTCGCACGGTTCCGCCCGCGGTTCCGGCCCCGCCGCCGGCGCGGCCCACCCTGCCGGTGCCTCCGGCGAGCGGAGCGCGCCGCTCTCCCTGACCGCGCGCGAGCCGCGGGTGCCCGCCGAGCGTCTCGTCGCGGAGATGGTGCCGCCGCCGCGCTTCGACTCCGTGCGCTTCGCGACGTACGTGCCGGACCCGGAGAGGCCCAGCCAGTCCGAGGCGGTACGGGCCCTGGAGTCGTTCTCCGCGAGCATCGGTGAGGCTCCGGCTTCCCGGAGCGCGGGCAGCGGCCTGACGCGGTGGTTCCGGCGCGGCAGCGGTTCCGGCGCCCGCCGGGGCTCTCCCCGGGGCGTCTACCTCGACGGCGGCTACGGCGTCGGCAAGACGCACCTGCTCGCCTCGCTCTGGCACGCCACGGAAGCACCCCCGGAGCGCAAGGCGTTCGGCACGTTCGTCGAGCTGACCAATCTCGTCGGAGCCCTCGGCTTCCAGCAGACCGTGCGCACCCTCGGGGAGCACCGGCTGCTGTGCATCGACGAGTTCGAGCTGGACGACCCGGGCGACACCGTCCTCGTCTCCAGCCTCCTCAGCCGCCTCGTCGAACAGGGTGTGGCACTGGCCGCCACCTCCAACACGCTGCCCGGCAGGCTCGGAGAGGGCCGCTTCGCCGCGGCGGACTTCCTCCGCGAGATCCAGGGGCTCTCGGCGCACTTCCGCACGCTGCGCATCGACGGCGAGGACTACCGGCACCGGGGCCTGCCAGCCGCTCCCCCGCCGCTCGAGGAGGACGAGGTCACGCGCGTCGCCAACCTCACCCCCCGAGCCTCGCTCGACCACTTCCCCGCCCTTCTCTCGCATTTGGCCGCGGTCCACCCGAGCCGCTACGGGGCGCTCGTCGACGGTCTCGGCGCCGTGTGCCTGACCGGGGTCGGGCCGGTGCCCGACCAGTCCACGGCGCTGCGGCTGGTGGTGCTCGCGGACCGCCTGTACGACCGCGAACTGCCGGTGGTGGCCTCGGGCGCGCCGTTCGACGAACTGTTCGGGAAGGAGATGCTCGAGGGCGGCTACCGGAAGAAGTACTTCCGCGCGATTTCCCGCCTCACTTCCCTCGCGCGTGACGGCGCACGGCTCGCCGACGGCTGAGCGCACGCCCGCCCGGTCGGCTCCCCCATCCTCACTCCCTCACCGCACGCGCGTAGACGACAGTTGTCGTGGCTAGTGCTCGTACACCCGTCCGCGTGGTAGACACACGAGGTATCTGCCCGCCGACTGGGAGTTCCGTATGACGACACGACGTCAAGTGCTGGCAAGATCGGGCGCCTTGGGAGCAGGCATCGCCTTCTCGGGTGCCCTCTCGGAGTTGTTCACGGGAACCGCCGCCGCCCAGGGCACCGGGGGTCGTTCCGGCTACGGGCCGCTCGTGCCCGACCCGAAGGGCGTGCTCGATCTGCCCAAGGGCTTCAAGTACAAGATCCTCTCCCGCGAGGCCGACGAGCTGCGCTCCGGCGAGGGCAAGGTTCCCAGCAACTTCGACGGGATGGCCGCCTTCGCCGCAGCGAACGGGCACGGCGACCGCCACGGCTCGACCTGGCTCGTCCGCAACCACGAGAACAGGATGGACGCCGAGCACGGCGTGCCCACCGTCGACGGCCTCACCTACGACCCGGAGGCGCTGGGCGGCTGCACGGTCCTCGAAGTCGACCGTCGCAACGAGGTCCTTCAGGAGCGCGTCGGCATCGCCGGTACCTCCACCAACTGCGCGGGAGGCCCCAGCCCCTGGGACACCTGGCTGACCTGCGAGGAGACCGAGTTCAAGGCGGGCGAGGAGGGCTACGCCAAGGACCACGGCTTCATCTTCGAGGTCGGCTTCCGGCACGACCGGCCCACCTCCACCGAGCCGCTGTCCGCGATGGGCCGCTTCCAGCACGAGGCCATCGCCTTCGATCCGCGCAACGGCGTCGTCTACGAGACGGAGGACGCCTTCGAGAAGCCGTTCGGCCTGTTCTACCGGTTCCTGCCGGAGAAGCCGCTGGGCGGATACGGCTCCCTCCACGCGGGCGGCACCCTCCAGGCCATGCGGGTGCCGGGCGTGCCCGACCTGTCGGTCGTTCAGGAACCCGGCACGAGCTTCGAGGGCATCGAGTGGGTCGACGTCCCCGACCCGCTCGCCAAGGAGACGGCGATCCGCTTCCAGGACTTCGGCAAGGACGGCATCACGCACGCCCAGAAGCTGGAGGGCTGCTACTGGGGCGGCAAGTCCGTCTACTTCGTCTCCAGCTTCGCCAAGACCGCCGACGGCTCGAAGGCCGACCACTACGGGCAGGTCTGGCGCTACGACCCGAAGCACAAGAAGCTCACGCTCGTGGTGATCTTCGGGCCCGACTCGGATCTGGACATGCCGGGCGAGGAGCCGGACAACATCTGCCTGGCGCCGAGCGGCGGCCTCATGGTGTGCGAGGACGGCGAGGGCGCCCAGCACGTCTACGGGCTGACCAAGCACGGCTCGGTCTACCCGATGGCCAGGAACCGGCAGAACACCGGCTCCGAGGACGAGCCCGCGTGGGGCGAGTTCGCGGGTGTGACCTTCTCGCCGGATGGCCGCACGATGTACGTCAACTGCTACGACCCCGGCACCACGTTCGCGGTGACGGGCCCCTGGAAGCACTGAGCCGGCCGGCACCGCCGCCGGGCTCCCTCCGGGCACTGCCGCCGGACACTGCCGTACGGCCCGGACCCCTCGGGGTCGGGCCGTACGGGGTCGGGATTCGCGGGGGTGGTGTGCGGGGCGGGTGTGCGGGGTGCGGGGTGCGGGGTGCGGGGTGCGGGGTGCGGGGTGCACCTGACGGTTCGTGGTGGGTGCGGGGGCGTGCCGTTCCGGCGGGTGTCCCGGGGCGGCATGATTTCCCTCCCTGTACCGGTTCGGGTCTTCGTGCTGCCTTCCATATGCCGGTCCGCAAATCACGTTTAAGCCCCGTGCCCCCCGCCTCCACGTCCCGCCCCCTCCCGCCCGTCTCGCGTCTGCCGCTCAGGTCCCCCCCTTCTCCCTCCGGGAGTCCGGCTGGCTCGCGGCTGGCGCGCCGGTGGCCATCTGGGTCACTCGCGCAGGTTCGTCCGGTGACTCAACTCCTCTGCCTCGTGGAGGGGTTCACCGACGCTCGGGGCTGGGCGCGCTTGGGCCCGGTGTCCATCCACGTTGCGGGGCCATCGGCCGCGCCCGTCGAGGACGACGGGGTACGGGCCCCTGGCCGGTGTGGAAGAGGGGGTTATGGCGACCCTCTGGGGAGAGCCGCGGACGGGCGGGAGGGGGCGGGACGCGCAGGGGGGCATGGACGGGCCCTTGGGGTCTCCCCAGCGAAGCGTGGGGAAGTGATTTGCGGACCGCCATATGGGAGGCAGCACGAAAGCCCTTGACGGTCCAGGGAGGGAAATCATGCCGCCCGGACTTGCCCCCCGGAGCGGCACGCCCCCGGCACCCCGAACCCACGCAAAGCACCGCGCACCCCCGCACCCGAACGCAAACCCGGCCGCCGCCGACGCTGCGCCGCCGAACGCTGCGTGTACCGATCGTCAACTCGCCCAAGACTGGACGCATTCGGACGCCCCTACGGCTCGCCGGGGAGTGGATCCCGCGCGGCTTCGGCCTTGGATCTCCCGTAGTCGGGGGCTGGCAGACTGGCCGGGTGAACGACGCACAGGAGTACGCGCTGCCGCTGGTCGTCCGGGTGGAGCGGGAAGCGCCGCCGGAGCGCACCGACGCGCTGGAGACGGCGGCGCGCGCGGTGCTCACCTTCCTGTCCGACGAGCGGGCGGCGGAGGACGGCGAGTGGGGCGAGCGTGTGCGGGCGTGGGAGGACAGCGCGATCCGCAAGGTGGTGCGGCGGGCACGCGGCGCGGACTGGCGGCGTGCGGAAGCGCTGCCCGGCGTGACGGTGACGGGGCGGACGGCGGCGGTGAGGGTCTGTCCGCCGGTGCCCGTCGACGACTGGCCGAGGGACCTGGCGCGGTTGCAGGTCTCCGGCACCGAACTCACCGACCCGGAGCCGCCCGCGGCGCCGCCACCCGGGGTGCCGGTGATGTGGCTGGCGCCGGATCTGGAGATGTCGGCGGGCAAGGCCATGGCGCAGGCCGGACACGGCGCGCAGTTGGCCTGGTGGGAGCTGTCCGCCGCCGCGCGCACGGACTGGCGCGAGGCCGGCTTCGACCTCGCCGTGCGCAGGGCCGCCGGTCCGGGGCAGTGGGCCCCCTTGGTCCGCGGCGGACTCCCGCTCGTACGGGACGCCGGCTTCACCGAGGTCGCGGCGGGTTCGGTCACCGTGGTCGCCGGCCATCCCGCGCTGCAGACCTGACACGGCGCCGCGGGCGGGCCCGTGCACACGTGCCGAACCTCAATTCCCGCTCAGAACACGGCACACGGTGGATTCGGCGGACGGTTCCGTGGCATGAGCGAGGAATACAGGGGAGGCACACATGGGATCGGCGTCCACGGGCGGGGCACACCCGCCGACGGCCGGCACTGCGGTGCGGCTGGGCACGGGCGTCGGCTGGCGGCCCGAGATCGCGGACGGGATCGAGGCACTGCCGGGCATCGACTGGGTCGAGGCCGTCGCGGAGAACCTCTGCCCGGACCATCTGCCGGACGCCCTCCGGCGCCTGCGTGTGCGCGGCACGCCGGTCGTCCCCCACGGGGTCTCTCTCGGGCTCGGCGGCGCCGAACCGCCCGATCCGGCACGGCTGTCGGCGCTCGCCGGGATCGCCGAGGCCCTCGGGGCGCCTCTCGTCACCGAGCACATCGCCTTCGTGCGGGCAGGCGGCCCGGGCACCGGCCGGCCGCAGATGGAGGCGGGCCACCTGCTGCCGGTGCCGCGCACGCGGGACGCCCTGGACGTGCTGTGCGAGAACGTACGGACCGCGCAGGACGCCCTGCCCGTTCCGCTCGCGCTGGAGAACATCGCCGCGCTCGTCGAATGGCCGGGCGAGGAACTCACGGAGGGCTCCTTCCTCGGCGAACTCGTGGAGCGTACCGGTGTGGGCCTGCTGATCGACGTCGCCAACCTGCACACCAACCACGTCAACCGCGGCGAGGAGCCGGCCGCCGCGCTGGACGAACTCCCCCTGGACGCACTGGCGTACGTGCATGTGGCGGGTGGCTTCGAACGGGACGGCGTCTGGCACGACAGCCACGCGCATCCCGTTCCGCAGCCCGTGCTGGATGTTCTCGCCCAGCTCTGCGCACGCACGCACCCACCGGGAGTGCTGCTGGAGCGGGACGAGAACTTTCCGCCCCTGAGCGAACTCGCAGACGAGCTCGACGGCATACGCAGCGTGGTCGAGGGCAGCGTGCGGCCACACGGGCCCAAGGGAGTCGAGCGCCCCAGGGCGGGCGGGGAGACCGCCGGGACCGCCGCCGCGCGCGAACGGCTCGCACGGGAGCAGGCCGGGCTGCTTGCCGCGCTCGTCGCGGGCGCGCAGCCGCCGGAGGGCTTCGACCGCGACCGGCTGGCAGTGCAGAGCCGTGCACTCGTCGCGAAGCGCACCGGCGTCGTGGCGAAGGTCGCGCCTCAACTGCCGGAGATCATGGGCGAGTCGGCCTTCCGCGCGGCCTTCGCCTCGTACGCGCGGACCCGTCCCCTGACGGGAGGACACCGGCGCGACGCGCTGGACTTCGCGGCCCACGTGCTGGACACGGGCCGCGCCGGCGGCCGCCGCGCCCGCAGGAGGCTGCGGACGTGGTGGCTGGAGCGCTCCGGTCCGGAACCGCTGCCCGGGGGACGGCTCGCCCGCGCGCTGCACCTGATGCGCACCCGCTGACGAGGACGGGGCCGTCCGGCTCCCCGCCTCCTTCACGCCCGGCGCCGGCTGCCGTCTCCGGCCGGGAACTCTCCCGCGTACGGGCGGACTTCGCACGGCGTTCGCCATCGGTCGCCGCTTCGGGCGCACCGCCGCCGACACCGGCCGGCGGTCCTTTACTTCGTCAACTCCCGCGCCGACCATGCGTGTTGTCACGCCATGCATGCATACGATCACTGCCAGTGCAACAAGTTGTCGGCTGCCGGAGCCGCGTCCGGCCGCCGCGCAACAGGAACGAGGCACCCCGTGCGCTCAGTCGCGATCCATGCCGCGCTCGGGGCTCTGGTTCTCACGGCCGTGCTGCCGGGCGGCACCGCCCCGGGCGGCCTGCCCCTGCCGCTGCGCGACGTACGCGAGGCGGCCGGTGCCGCCGAGGCGGCCGAGGCGGCGTGGGCGGCGGGCATCGGCTGGGGCAAGTGCCCGGCTGCGGAGGGCCTTCCGTCATCCGCCGAGTGCGGCAGCGTCACCGTCCCCCTCGACTACGCCGACCCGCACGGGGAGAAGATCCGGCTGGCGGTGAGCCGCAGACGTGCGACCGGGCCGGCGCCCGTGAGACGCGGGCCCCTGCTGCACAACCCGGGCGGGCCCGGGGCCGACGGCTTGGACTTCCCGCTCTACGCCGCGGTGCGGGGAGGAGTGTGGAAGGAGCTCAACCGCTCCTACGACCTGGTCGGTTACGCACCGCGGGGTGTCGGCCGCTCCGGGCCGCTGCTGTGCGGGGACCCTCACACGGTGGGCGAGGCGCACAGCGGCCCGGCACGCTCGCCGCGAGTGCCGTCCGAGCGGTTCAAGCGGAGGATGCGCCGGCAGGCGGCCGCGTTCGCCGCGGAGTGCTCACAACGGCACGGGGCGCGGCTCGCCCACTTCACCACCGCCGACAACGCCCGGGACCTCGATGTCCTGCGAGCCGCCCTGCGCCGCCGGAAGACCGACTTCGTCGGAACCTCGTACGGCAGCTACCTCGGCGCCGTGTACGCCACGCTCTTCCCGGACCGGGTGGGCCGTCTCGTGCTCGACAGCGTCCCCGATCCGCGCCCGGAGCGGATCTGGTACCGCAACGCCCTCGAACAGAGCGAGGCGTTCCAGCGGCGCTGGCGCGACTTCACCTCCTGGGTCGCCGGACACGACTCCGTCTACGGACTGGGCCGCACGGCACACACCGTGCAGCGCAACTTCGACCGGGCCCGCGACGCCCTCGACCGGGGGCAGCCGGTCGGCTGGAGCGGCAGCCGCGCCGGCTCGCGGCAGCTGCTGCGCGGCTACCTCGAGGCCGGCTACGGCGACGACAGCTGGCCCCGGCTGGCCGGGGCCCTCGCCGACTTCCGCGAGGGCGACCCGCGTGCCCTCGCCGGGGTGGCCGCTCCCGGTCCGCGTGGCTCGGAGCAGCGGATGAACAGCGACTCCGTCTACCGCGCCGTTCCGTGCTCCGAAGGGCACTGGCCGCGCGAGTGGTCACGCTGGGACCGCGACGGCACCGCGCTCGCGCGGGAAGCGCCCTTCCAGACGTGGGAGAACCTGCGGGCGAACCTGCCGTGCGCCTACTGGGGGGTCAGGCCCTCACGGCCCGTCGACGTGCGCACCGCGCCGGGCGAAGTGCCGCCTGTGCTGCTGCTCGCCTCGACACGCGACGCGGCGACTCCCTATGCGGGCGCCGTGGAGACCTGGAAGCGGCTGTCCGGCTCGTCCCTCGTCACCGAGCGGGGCGCGGGCTCGCACGGCGTCGCCGGCGGCGGCGCATGCGCCGACCGGCATCTGGCCGCCTACCTGCTGGAGGGCAGAACACCCGGCCGCCGGGCCGACTGCCCCGCACCTCCCGCACCACGCCCCGACCGCTGAGCCCTGACGCCCTGACGCCCTGACGCCCTGACGCGACCGCCCTTACCGCCGCTGACCCCTGGTGCCGCGCCCCGCGCTAGACCAGCCCGGCCAGCAGCTCCGCCACGGGCTTGCGGCGCCCCGTGAAGAACGGCACCTCTTCCCGTACGTGCATCCGCGCCTCCGAACCGCGCAGGTGACGCATCAGGTCGACGATGCGGTGCAGCTCGTCGGCCTCGAAGGCGAGGATCCACTCGTAGTCGCCGAGGGAGAACGCAGGCACCGTGTTGGCCCGTACGTCCGGGAACCCGCGGGCCATCTTCCCGTGGTCGGCGAGCATGCGGCGGCGGTCCTCGTCCGGCAGCAGATACCAGTCGTAGGAACGCACGAACGGGTACACGCTCACGTAAGCCCGCGGCTCCTCCTCCGCCACGAAGGCAGGAAGGTGCGACTTGTTGAACTCGGCCGGGCGGTGCAGCGCCATGTTCGACCACACCGGTTCCAGGGCCCGTCCCAGCCGGGTGCGGCGGAAGCGGTTGTAGGCGTCCTGAAGGGCATCGGAGGACTCCGCGTGCCACCAGACCATCAGGTCCGCGTCGGCGCGCAGCCCCGAGACGTCGTAGGTGCCGCGCACCACGACGTCCTTCTCGGCGAGCTGCCCGAACAGGTCCTCCACTTCGTCCGCGAGGCCCGAGCGGTCCTCGGGCAGGACGTCGCGCAGCCGGAAGACCGACCACAGGGCGTATCGGACGACCTCGTTGAGGTCCTTGGCCTTCTTGCCCGCGTTGGGCGTCTTCCCCGGCTTGTCCGGCTCAGGTACAGCTGTCATGCGCCTATTCTCGCGCGCTGCCCGCCGCCGCCGGCGCCAGGGTCTCCCGGGCAGCACGCTCCCCGCTCGCGATGCACGCCGGGATGCCCACCCCCTCGTAGGCGGCTCCGCACAGCGCGAGACCCGGCACCCCCTCCACGGCTGCACGGATTCCGGCGATCCGCGCGGTGTGGCCGACCGGGTACTGCGGCAGGGCGCCGTTCCAGCGGCTGACGACACGGTCGACGGGCGCGGCGGCAAGACCCGTCGCGGCGGCCAGATCACGCAGGGACAGCTCCACCAGCTCGGAGTCCTCGCGCTCCAGGACCGACTCCTCCCCGTACCGTCCGACGGAGGTCCGCAGCACGAACAGCTCCGGGTCCTGCGCAGCGACCCAGCCCCACTTGTTGCTGGAGAACGTCGACGCCTTGATGGTGCGGCCTTCGACGGGCGGTACCAGGAAGCCGCTGCCGCCCGGCACGTGCTCCATGTCCGCGCGGCGGAAGGCCATGGTGACCAGCGCCATCGACGCGTACTCCACGGCGCGCAGCCCCTCCGCGGTGGCCGGCGCCTCGTCCGCGAGCAGCCGCGCGGCCTGCCGGGCGGGCACGGCCAGGACGAGCGCGTCGGCTCCGAGCGTCTCGCCGCTCCCGGTGACCACGGTCCACCGTGCGGGGGCCGCGGTGCCGGGCGGTGACGGTTCGCCGGCGGGGTGCGCGCGCACGGCCCGTACGGGAGTGCCCGTGCGGATCACCGCACCGGCGGCGCGGCAGGCGTCGGCCACCGCGCCGGGCAGTCGCCCCACCCCTCCCTCGATCCCCGTGAACACGGGCGACCCGCAGGGCGCGGCCGGTGTCCGCTGCAGCAGCCCGCGCACGCCGGCCAGCAGCGACGTCCCGGCTCGTGCGGCCTCGTAGAGCTGGGGCACGGCGGCGCGCATCGAGATGCGGTACGCGTCGCCCGCGTACACGCCGCCCAGCAGCGGTTCGACGAGACGGTCCACGACTTCGGGCCCCAGCCGCTCCGCCACGTAACCGCCGATGGCGACGTCCTCGCCGACCTCGGTGGGCGGGAGCGAGACGTCCTGGCCGGCGCGCGCGACGCCCTCGTCCGAGAGCAGGCCGCGCAGCGCTTCCGGCTCGCCCGGCACGCCCATCACATGTCCCCTGGGCATCGGGCACATCTCGCCGCGCGACCAGATGGCGGCGCTCGCGGCGGTCGGCGGCCCCAGCGACTCGGCCAGGCCCGCCTCCCGCGCGAGATCCACGCCTTCGGGGCGTCGCGCCAGCATCGACTCCGCGCCCAGATCGACGGCGACGGAACCCGCGACGGAGCCCGTGAGCAGCTTCCCGCCCACCCGCGCCGACCCCTCCAGTACGGTCACCGACGCGCCGCCCGAGGAGAGCCGCAGGGCCGCGGCGAGCCCCGAGATGCCCCCGCCGATCACAATCACACGCATGTGTCCCATCGTCCCAGGGCGGGTACCGCCCAGCGTATTCAGGGCCACGGCGGGAAGCCCGGCCCGAGGGGGAGCCCCGCCCACGACGGAAGGACCCGGACATGCCCGCTGCCCGACGCATGGTCGTCGTCGGAGGTGACGCGGCAGGCATGACGGCCGCGTCGCAGGCCCGCAGGCTCCGGGGGCCGGACGAGCTGGAGATCGTCGCCTTCGAGCGCGGCGACTTCACTTCCTACTCCGCGTGCGGCATCCCGTACTGGATCGGCGGCGACGTCGGGGAACGGGACGCTCTGATCGCGCGCACGCCGCAGGAGCACCGGGAGCGCGGTATCGATCTGCGAACGCGCACCGAGGTCACCGCGATCGACGCGGACGGCGGGCGCGTGCGGGCCCGTGAGCTCCCGCGGGACGCGCCCCCGGGGCCGGAGTTCTGGACCGGCTTCGACGACCTCGTCATCGCGACCGGCGCAAGGCCCAGGCGCCCGCGGCTGCCGGGCATCGACGCCGAGGGCGTGCACGGCGTCCAGTCGCTGGAGGACGGGCAGGCCGTGCTGGACGACCTGGACGCATCGCAAGGGCGCAGGCGCACGGGCCCGGGGAACGGCGGCACACGGAAGGCAGTCGTGGTCGGCGCCGGCTACATCGGCGTGGAGATGGCCGAGGCCCTTCTCCTGCGGGGCTTCGGGGTGACGGTCCTGGAAGGCGCCCCGCAGCCCATGACGACCCTCGACCCCGACATGGGCGAGCTGGTGCGCGACGCGATGTGCGGCATGGGCATGGAGGTGGTGACGGGCGCTCCGGTCACCGCCGTCGAGACGGGCCAGGGCGGCCGGGTCCGCGCCGTCACCACCGAAGAGGCCACGTACCCGGCCGACGTGGTGGTGCTCGGCCTCGGCGTCGCGCCGGAGACCTCGCTCGCGCGGGAGAGCGGGCTGCCGCTCGGCGAATCGGGCGGCCTGCTGACGGACCTGGCCATGCGCGTGCGGGGACGGGAGAACATCTGGGCGGGCGGCGACTGCGTCGAGGTCCTCGACCTGATCTCCGGACGGACGCGGCACATCGCTCTGGGCACGCACGCCAACAAGCACGGGCAGGTCATCGGCGCCAACGTCGGCGGAGGCTACGCGACCTTCCCCGGCGTCGTCGGCACCGCCGTCAGCAAGGTCTGCGATCTGGAGATCGCCCGTACGGGACTGCTGGAGGAGCAGGCACAGGAGGTGGGACTGCAGTTCGTGACGGTGACGGCCGAAGCCACGAGCCGTGCCGGATACTTCCCGGGCAGCCGTCCGATGAGGGTGAAGATGCTCGCGGAACGCGGCACGGGACGGCTGCTGGGCACGCAGATCGTGGGCCGTGAGGGCGCGGGCAAACGGGTCGACATCGCGGCGGTGGCGCTCACCGCCGGGATGTCCGTGGAGCAGATGACGTATCTCGACCTGGGCTACGCGCCGCCCTTCTCCCCGGTCTGGGATCCGGTGCTGGTGGCGGCACGCAAGGCTGCAGCGGCGGTCTCACGCTGACGGACGGCGGGCGTGGGGCGCGCCGGCCGGGACGCGCCCGTCGGGCCGATCCGGGGAACTCGGCGCTCTCACTTCCGTCTTCCCGTCGGCCGAACTACCCGGCCGCCGACTTCTCGTGCACGTACTCCACGAGCCGGGTCAGCGCCTCGGGGTCGGTGTCGGGCAGAACTCCGTGCCCCAGGTTGAAGATGTGGCCCTCCAGGCCGCGCGCCGCGTCCAGTACGCGCTGCGCCTGGGCCTCCACGGCCCCGCGCGGCGCGAACAGCACCGCCGGGTCCAGATTCCCCTGCACCGCCTTGCCGGGCCCGATCCGCCGGGCCGCCTCGTCCAGCGGCACCCGCCAGTCCGCCCCGACGACGTCGGCTCCCGCCTCGCCCATGGCCGTGAGCAGTTCGCCCGTGCCGACGCCGAAGTGGATGCGCGGCACGCCGTAGTGCGCCACCGCCTGGAAGACCTTCGCCGAGGCGGGCAGGACCGAGCGGCGGTAGTCGGCCTCGGAGAGGGCGCCCGCCCAGGAGTCGAAGAGCTGCACGGCCGACGCACCGGCCTCGATCTGCACCTTCAGGAACGTGCCGGTGATGTCGGCGAGCCGGTCCAGCAGGGCGGCCCACAGTTCCGGGTCGCCGTACATCAGCGCCTTGGTGCGTTCGTGGTTGCGGGAAGGCCCGCCCTCGACGAGGTAGCTGGCCAGCGTGAACGGCGCACCGGCGAACCCGATGAGGGGGGTGCCGCCGAGTTCGCGGCCGAGCAGCCGCACGGCCTCCGTCACATACGCGACATCGCCCGGCTCGAGGGGCCGCAGCCGCTCCAGGTCCGCGCGCGTGCGCACGGGCTGCTGCACGACGGGCCCGACGCCCGGCTTGATGTCGAGGTCCACGCCGATGGCCTTGAGGGGCACGACGATGTCGCTGAAGTAGATCGCGGCGTCGACGCCGTGGCGCCGCACCGGCTGCAGCGTGATCTCCGTGACCAGCTCCGGGCGCATGCAGGAGTCGAGCATGCCGATGCCCTCACGCACCTTGCGGTACTCCGGGAGCGAGCGTCCCGCCTGCCGCATGAACCACACCGGGGTGTGCGGCACGGGCTCCCTGCGGCACGCCCTGAGGAATGCGGAGTCGTGCGGGTCGGTCGGCTTGCCCGGCTGGGGTTCTTCGGCGCTCACGCAGGGCAGTCTCCCACGCCACGGAGGGGCCCCTGACCGGCGAGGTGGCGCAGGGGCGTGCGGCTCCTCGCACGTCCCGCTCCGGCGGACGGCGTACCCGTGCCGCGAACCGTCAGTTGTCGGCCAATCTCGCGGCCCGGCAGTCGGCCGTCCGCTCCCTGACCGCGCCCCGCACCCGCGGACATCCTCAACACCCACCATTCTTCGGCCACTTGCGAGTGTCCCTACCGGTCTGCGCCTGCCGCTCGCCCTACTCTTGCGCCCCATGGCAGCGGCGCGACCAACGACGACGGAGGGTTCCGGCGACCCGGGCAACGGGGGCGACGGCGCCCCCTTGCCCTTCCAGCGGGCGGTGGAGGCCCTGAAGACCGCACACACCAGACCCGAGGTGCAGCTCTCGCCGCTGCCCGCGCCCAAGCGCCTGGCCCCCTACTCCTGCGCGCTGTCCGCCGCCGTCATGGACCCGGAGGACGAGTCGGCCGAGCTCGCGGACGGCCGCTTCGTGCTGCTCCACGATCCGGCCGGGCAGGAGTCCTGGCAGGGCACGTTCCGCGTCGTCACCCTGGCCCGCACCGAGCTGGAGCCGGAGATGGCAGGCGATCCGCTGCTGCCCGACGTCACCTGGTCGTGGCTGACGGGGGCGCTGGAGGCCCAGTCGGCGGCGTACTCGGACTCGAGCGGCACGGTGACCAGGTCGGGTTCCTCCTACTTCGGCGGCCTGGACGAGCGCCCGCCGCAGACGGAGCTGGAGATCCGGGCCAGCTGGACACCCCGCCCCGACGAGGCGGCGGCACCCGACGCCCTGCCCGACATGGCCGTCCACCTGACTGCCTGGTCGGAGCTGCTGTGCCAGTGCGCGGGGCTGCCGCCCGAGGCGGGCGAGGGAAGCTCCGTCGTCTCCCTGCCGAAGCGGCGGGGCCCCCAGCCTCTCTGACGGGCGCCTGCCGCGGTGTCCGCGGCGGGCATCGCGGGTCACGGTGCGGATGCACCCGGCGCGCGAGCCCGCGCGGGGCGGCGTCGAGCGACTGTCCTATTCGGGAAATATCGGTCATCAATTGGTGATCTTCCCCTAAAGCAGGGCCCCCGACCTGCCGAAGGAGTCTATGACCCTTCCACACGGAACCCCCCGGCCCACCCCACGCGGTCACCGGAATCGTTCCGTCCGCAGCCAGCCCTCGGAGGCCCGGTGTCTGTTCTTCTTGAGCACCCCACAAGCCTGGTCGCCTACCGCCCGAACAAGCCGACGGCCATGGTCGTCGTGGCCGACCCCCGCGTCCGTTCCACCGTGACCCGACATCTCTGGGCTCTCGGCGTACGTGACGTGATCGAGGCGTCGTCGATCGCGGAGGCACGTCCCCGAGTCAGCAACCCACGCGACATCTGCGTGGCCGACGTCCACCTCCCCGACGGTTCGGGCCTCAGCCTGCTGTCCGAGACCCGTGCAGCGGGCTGGCCCAACGGCCTGGCCCTCTCGGCGGCCGACGACATCGGCGCCGTACGCAACGCCCTCGCGGGCGGCGTCAAGGGCTACGTCGTCACCGGCACCCGCAACAACCTCGGCGCCATGCCGACCCGGCACGGTGCGGCCCCCATCGGCGCAGCCGCCGCGCGCATGCACCGCCGTCCCGGTGGCGGCCCCGGCGGCCCGGGTCACCCCGGTGGCCAGCGTGAGCTGTCCGGACGCGAGGTGGAGGTCCTGCGGCTGGTTGCGGAGGGCCAGTCCAACAAGGCCATCGGCGTCTCCATGGGCCTCTCGGCCCTCACCGTGAAATCCCATCTGGCCCGCATCGCACGCAAGTTGGGCACCGGAGACCGGGCGGGCATGGTCGCCGTGGCGCTCCGCACCGGCATCATCCACTGATCACGCGCTCCCTCGCGGAGCTTCCCCTCCCCCCACACCTCGAGGCGCCCGCCGGCGGCACGGTCCGCAGGCGGGCGCCTCGTGCGTGCACCGCGGAACCCGCCACGGAAGCCGCCGCGGAAGCCGCCGCCGGGCACCGCCGCCTCAGCCCCGCGGGGATTCCGGTGCCACGGGCAACGATCTGCCCGGACATTCGGACAACGACGGGCCTTCCGCAGCTACCCTTGACCGGTGACCGACGCCCGAGAGACCGCATCAGCAAACGCCGCCATGGCCCGGACCGAGGGCCAAGACCCTGGTCAGGCGCCGGTCCCCCTGCTCGAGCCCCGTGAGGGCGTTCCACCCGTGACCGCCGACGAGGCCGGGCTGGCCGAGATCGTCGCCGCTTTCGCCAAGGGCACCGGTCCGGTCGCCGTGGACGCCGAGCGCGCTTCCGGATACCGCTACGGGCAGCGGGCCTATCTCGTACAGCTGCGGCGCGAGGGCGCCGGAAGCGCACTGATCGACCCCGTGGGATGCCCGGACCTGTCGGCGCTGGGCTCGGTGCTGGCCGACTCCGAGTGGGTGCTGCACGCCGCCACGCAGGACCTGCCCTGCCTGCGCGAGATAGGCATGGTGCCCCGGAGGCTGTTCGACACCGAGCTCGCGGGACGCCTCGCCGGGTACGCGCGGGTCGGCCTGGGCGCGATGGTGGAGAACCTGCTCGGCTACGCGCTGGAGAAGGGCCACTCCGCCGTCGACTGGTCCACCCGTCCGCTTCCCGAGCCCTGGCTGCACTACGCGGCGCTGGATGTCGAGCTGCTCATCGACCTGCGGGACGCCCTTGAGGAGGAGCTGGAACGGCAGGGCAAACTGGCGTGGGCGCGGGAGGAGTTCGAGACCATCGCCTCCGCACCCCCCGCTCCGCCGCGCAAGGACCCGTGGCGCCGCACCTCCGGCATGCACAAGGTGCGGCGGCGGCGTCAGATGGCCGTCGTACGGGAGATGTGGACGGCGCGGGACAAGATCGCGCAGAAGCGGGACGTCTCGCCGGGCAAGGTCCTCTCCGACTCCGCGATCGTCGAGGCGGCACTGGCGCTCCCCTCGGACGCGCGGGCCCTCGCCGCCCTGCCGGGCTTCGGGCACCGGATGGGCCGCAAGCAGCTGGACCAGTGGCAGGCTGCCGTCGACAGGGCGAAGGCGCTGCCGGAGTCGGCCCTTCCGCAGCAGAGCCAGACGCCCAACGGCCCGCCTCCGCCGCGCTCCTGGGCCGACAAGGACCCGGCGGCCGCCGCACGGCTCGCGGCGGCGCGGGCGGCGATCACGGCACGCGCGGAGGAACTCGGCATGCCGCAGGAGAACCTGCTGACGCCCGACTCGGTCAGGCGGCTGTGCTGGCAGCCGCCGAGCGCGAGCACGGAGCCCGAGGTGGTCTCCGCGCTGCGTGCGCTCGGAGCCCGGGAGTGGCAGATCGAGCAGACGGCGTCGCTGCTCACCGAGGCACTGGCCGCCGCCGCTCCGTCCGAGTAGCGGGCCTTGGCTGTCCTCGGGCGAGGGGGAGCGGCGCCGGCCCCGGGCGGCGTCCATGGGTGAGCTGTTGCCGTATCTCGTGGTCGCGGGTGTTCTCGCCGCCGTTGTCGGCTTCTTCACGTGGCTGGCGGCGGTCGTGCGCCGTCGCGGCGTCGCCGGCAGCGCCGTGCGCGGCGCACTTGCCGCGCACGACGAGGCGTTCCACGTCACCGCACACGATTCCGCGTACGAGATCCGGGCACAGGCGGAGCGCAAGGTGCCCGTCGTCGAGCCCGGTTGCGGGACGGGCGGGACGGGCCGGCGGCCGTTCGTACCGCGTCCGCGTGCGCGGCGGAGGTGGCGCTTGCGGAAGGGCGGCCCGCGCGGCCGGTGACCGGATCCGCCGCCCGTGTTGCGAGTGTGGTCCGCGGGTCTCGGGGCACGCCGGTGACGGGCGCCGGTGTGACGTGTGCCCCTCACGGCGAACCGGCCTTGCCCCTCAGTTACCCACGGGTAGCATGAGCCCTGGGAAGCGCGCCGTACGGCGTAACTGCACCGCACCTGGAGGAGAGCCAAAGTGCCTCGTACCGCTAGGGACGTCGTCTTCGTCGACGGCGTCCGCACACCGTTCGGCAAGGCGGGCCCCAAGGGCATCTATCACGAGACCAGGGCAGACGACCTGGTCGTGAAGTGCATCCGCGAACTGCTGCGCCGTAACCCGGAGCTGCCGCCCGAGCGCATCGACGAGGTGGCCGTCGCCGCCACCACCCAGATCGGCGACCAGGGGCTGACCCTCGGCCGCACCGCGGGGATTCTGGCCGGGCTGCCCAACACCGTCCCCGGATACTCCATCGACCGCATGTGCGCCGGCGCGATGACAGCGGTGACGAGCACCGCCGGTTCCATCTCCTTCGGCGCGTACGACGTCGTGGTCGCGGGCGGCGTCGAGCACATGGGCCGTCACCCCATGGGCGAGGGCGTCGACCCCAACCCGCGCTTCGTGTCGGAGAAGCTGGTCGACCAGTCCGCCCTGTTCATGGGCATGACGGCCGAGAACCTGCACGACCGATTCCCCCACCTGAGCAAGCAGCGCGCCGACGAGTACGCGGTGCGCAGCCAGGAGAAGGCCGCCAAGGCCTACGCGAACGGGAAGATCCAGCAGGATCTCGTGCCGATCTCGATCCGCCGTACCAACGAAGAGGCGGGAGAGACCGGCTGGGGTCTGGCGACGCAGGACGAGCCGATGCGCCCGGGCACCACACTGGAGAGCCTCGCCGGACTGAAGACTCCCTTCCGCGCCCACGGCCGCGTCACGCCGGGCAACGCCGCCGGTCTCAACGACGGCGCGACGGCCTCGCTCATCGCCGCCGAGGACTTTGCGCAGGAGATGAACCTGCCGGTGAAGATGCGGCTGGTCAGCTATGCGTTCGCCGGTGTCGAGCCGGAGGTCATGGGCGTCGGGCCCGTGCCGTCCACGCAGAAGGCGCTCGCCAAGGCCGGGCTGTCCATCGACGACATCGGCCTCTTCGAGATCAACGAGGCCTTCGCCGTGCAGGTGCTGGCGCTGCTGGACCACTACGGCATCGCCGACGACGACCCGCGCGTCAACCAGTACGGCGGCGCGATCGCCTACGGGCACCCGCTGGCCTCCTCCGGCGTCCGTCTGATGACGCAGCTGGCCCGCCAGTTCGAGGAGCAGCCGCAGGTGCGTTACGGGCTGACGACGATGTGCGTCGGCTTCGGCATGGGCGGAACGGTCATCTGGGAGAACCCGAACTTCGAAGGTGGGGCAGGCAAGTGAGTACCAAGACCGCCGAGTTGCTGAAGGGCGCCGCCGAACTGTTCCCGGACGAGGTCGTCACGCAGGCGCACGTGCGCCACCTCGACCTGCCGGGCGGAGTCGGCCGCTTCGCTCTCATCACGCTGGACAACGGCTTCGACCACACCAAGCCGACGACGTTCGGCCCGGCTTCGCTGGCCAACCTCGACGCGGCCCTCGACCAGGTGGAGAAGGAGGCGAAGGCGGGCGAGATCGTCGGCGTGGGCCTCACCGGCAAGCCGTTCATCTTCGCCGTCGGCGCCGACCTCAAGGGCGTCGAGCTGCTCAAGGAGCACAAGGACGCGCTCGCCATCGGACAGGGCGGCCACGCGGTCTTCCGGCGGCTGGCCGACCTCGGAGTGCCGACGTTCGCGTACTACAACGGCGCGGCCATGGGCGGCGGCGTCGAGGTGGGGCTGCACTGCAACTACCGCACCGTCTCGCAGGCCGCGCCCGCGTTCGGGCTGCCGGAGGTCTTCCTCGGGCTGGTGCCCGGCTGGGGCGGCTGCGCACTGCTGCCGAACCTCATCGGCGCCGACCGCGCGGTCTCCGTCATCATCGAGAACTCCCTCAACCAGAACAAGCAGCTCAAGGGCCCGCAGGTCTACGAACTGGGCATCGCCGACGCTCTGTTCGAGGGCGCGGACTTCCTGGAGCAGTCGCTGCGCTGGACCGCGGCCGTCCTCAAGGGCGAGATCGAGGTCGTGCGCCCCGAGATCGACCGTGACGAGGCGTGGGACCAGGCCGTTGCGCGCGGCAAGCAGATCGCCGACGAGAAGGTGCACGGCGCCGCCCCCGCCGCGTACCGCGCGCTCGACATCATCGCCGCGGCCAAGAGCGGCGATCTGCGCGCGGGCTTCGAGGCCGAGGACAAGGCACTGGCCGACCTGATCATGGGCGGCGAACTGCGCAGCGGCATCTACGCGTTCAACCTCGTACAGAAGCGCGCCAAGCGGCCGGCGGGAGCCCCGGACAAGTCCCTCGCGCGGCCCGTCACGAAGGTGGGCATCGTGGGCGCCGGGCTCATGGCCTCGCAGCTGGCGATGCTCTTCGCGCGCCGCCTCGAGGTGCCGGTCGTACTGACCGACATCGACCAGGAGCGGGTCGACAAGGGCGTGGCCTACGTCCACGAGGAGATCGACAAGCTGCTGCTGAAGGGCCGCGTCAACCAGGACAAGGCGAACCGCCTGAAGTCTCTGGTGACCGGTTCGCTGGACAAGGCGACCGCCTTCGCGGACGCGGACTTCGTCATCGAGGCCGTCTTCGAGGAGATGAGCCTCAAGCAGAAGATCTTCGCCGAGGTGGAGGCGGTCGTGCCGGAGCACGCCGTCCTCGCCACCAACACCTCGTCGCTGTCGGTCACCGAGATGGCCTCGAAGCTCAAGCACCCCGAGCGCGTGGTCGGCTTCCACTTCTTCAACCCCGTGGCGGTGCTGCCGCTGCTGGAGATCGTACGGGCGGAGAAGACGGACGACGCCTCGCTGGCGACGGCCTTCTCCGTGGCCAAGTCGCTGAAGAAGACGGCCGTTCTGGTCAAGGACGCACCCGCCTTCGTCGTCAACCGGGTGCTGACCCGGTTCCTGGGCGAGGTGCTGCGTTCCATCGACGAGGGCACCCCGGTCGACGTCGCGGACCGCGCGCTGGCGCCGCTGGGTCTGCCGATGTCGCCGATCGTGCTGCTGGAGCTGGTCGGTCCGGCCGTCGCCCACCACGTCTCGGGCACCCTGCACACCGCGTTCCCCGACCGCTTCGGCGTCTCGGAGAACCTCGGACGCATCGTCGAGGCGGGCAAGCGCAACCTCTACGTCCCGGGCTCCGCGAAGCCGGAGCTGGACCCGGAGGTCGAGGCGCTCTTCCAGACGGGCGACGTGGCGCTCACCGAGGAGCAGGTGCGGGAGCGGGCGCTGGACGCCATCGCGCAGGAGGTCCGCCTCATGCTCGACGAGGGCGTCGTCGCCGAGGCGCAGGACATCGACCTGTGCCTGATCACCGGTGCGGGCTGGCCGTTCCACCTCGGCGGCATCACGCCGTACCTGGACCGTGAGGGCGTCAGCGAACGGGCCACCGGACGCCGCTTCCTGGAGCCGGGCGTCGCCAGCGTCCCCGCGTAGCACCCGGGGAGACGGACACGGAAGCGGCGGCGTCCGTCCGCGCTCACCGGCAACGGGTGCGCGGGCGGGCGCCGTTCGCCGTCACGGATCGCATCACCCGCGCGACGGCACAGGAGACGGAGAGACCGCGAGGAGACCGGGACTCCGAAGGCGGCATCGGACCGGCC
Source organism: Streptomyces sp. WMMB 322 (assembly GCF_900090145.1). Taxonomy (GTDB): domain Bacteria; phylum Actinomycetota; class Actinomycetes; order Streptomycetales; family Streptomycetaceae; genus Streptomyces. The sequence continues at coordinate 159,002 of NZ_FMHI01000015.1, read as the reverse complement.
ACTCCCCCCGGAGCCGGGGTTCGCATCCGCGCTCAACCGGCCGGGGCGGCTGAACGGACGTAGACGACCGCGCCGTCGACCGTTCCCACGCGTTCGTAGTGACGGGCCACGTACCCCCGCAACGTCGGCGTGCGCGGCAGCGCATACGGCTTCCCGCGCGAGTCGTCGACGATCAACTCCGGCGGCTTGTCTCGCAGTTCGCGCCGGAAGTACGGCCAGGCACCCTCCATCGCGTACCGCTCCCCCACGCGCGCCCCGGTGCGTCCGCCGCTGAAGTTGGTGAGGAAGCCCGCGGTGAGATAGCGGGAGGCGGGGGTACGCGCGGAGAGCCAGTAGCCCTCCGGATGCATGCCCCACAGAAGGACGCGGTCGGACGGGGCGGTACGGGCCCGGACCTCGGCGGCCAGCCGCTGCTGGTGGGCGAGTTCGCCGCGCGGGAAGAGCAGCAGCGCCCAGGCGAGGAACCCGGCGGCGATCAGCGCGTTGCACGCGATGACGGCCACGGCTGCGCGCACGGTGAGGTGTTGCAGCGCGGCCGCCGACAACAGGGCGACGGCAGGGGTGAGTTGCAGGAAGTAGTGGCCGAAGAACTGGAAGCCGGCGGTGACGGCCACCGCGGAGGCGGCCAGCCACAGCCACGCGTCCACCGTGTGCGTCAGGGCGCGGCGGACACGGGAGACGTACAGCACCGCGAGCAGCATCGGCAGGCAACCGGCGGCCAGCAGAGCGCAGTTGGCGAGGGCGCGCACGAGCGCGTAGCCCGCGGAACCGTCCGCCGAGACGTAGCTGGAGGACCCGGTGGCCATCCAGAACGCGAAGCGCGCGGGCCCGTAGAGGAGGGCGGCCGCCAGCACCGGCAGCGCGCACCCCGCCGCCAGCCACGCCGCCAGCCGCGCCGGGGGCCGCCGGCCGCCGCGCTCCGACCACAGCAGCCACAGCACCGGCACGAGCACCGCACCGCCCGTCTGCTTGGTGAGCACCGCTCCCGCGACCGCCAGACCGGCCCACGCCCAACGGCCGCGGTCCGCACACCACATGGCGAGGATCGTCCACGGCAGCATGAAGACCTCGAACGTCGCCGCCTGGGTGTCCTCGGGCACCAGAGCGACGGACGCGAGGACGTAGCACACTCCCGCGAACCGTCCCGCGCGCTCGCCCCAGCGGCGCCTGGCCATCGACGCCAGCAGCACCGCACCGGCCAGCACGGCCAGCACGGCCGCCACCCTCAGCGGCCACAGGGAGCGGTCCCCGAAGAGCGCGAACGCGCCGCGGTACAGCCAGGGCAGCAGTGGCGGCTTGCGGTCCACGACCGTCTCGTACAGCGTCCCTCCGGCCGCCAACTGCCGTGCCTGGGTGGCGAGATAGCCCTCGTCCGGATTCCACAGCGGACGGGTGAAGGACGGCAGCCGGGACACGGCCGTCAGCAACGCGAGTACGGGCAGCAGCAGCGCCCAGAACTGCCGCCGGCTCCCGCCCCCGGCCGCCTCGGTGACGGCGGCATCGCCGGTGGGAGCGTGAGCACCGTCCCCGGGTCCGGGCACCGTGGTCGTACGCGTAGGCGGCATGGCACCAAAGCTAGCGGGACGCACGGCAGGCATGCGGCAGGGCCGGGCCGGAACCCCGGGGTTCCGGCCCGGCCCTGCCGATCGGCTGACTGCTGTCCGCGCCGGCCGCCTGCCTGCGAACGGCCGTCGTGCGCGGCTCAGTCGCGCGCGGCTTCGGCGGCCTCCGTCTCGTACCGCCCGTCCAGCTTCGCGACGAGGCCCGTCACCTGACGGGCGATGTCCGGTGCGGTGAGCCCGATCTCGGCCATCACGTCGGCGCGCGAGCCGTGGTCGAGGAAGCGTTCGGGGATGCCGAAGTCACGCAGCGGGACGTCGACGTTCGCGTCCCGCAGGGCCTGCGCCACGGCCGAACCGACGCCGCCCGAGCGGCCGTTGTCCTCGACGGTGACGACCACGCGGTGCTGCTCCGCGAACGGCGCCAGCTCCTCGTCGACGGGCTTGACCCACCGCGGGTCGACCACGGTCGTCGAGATGCCCTGCTTGTCCAGGAGGTCGGCGACCTCCAGGCACATCGGCGCGAGCGCGCCCACCGACACCAGCAGCACGTCGGGCCGCTGGACGTCCGCGGGCCTGCGCAGCACGTCCATCCCGCCGACACGGCCGACGGCCGGAACGGGCGGGCCCACCTTGCCCTTGGAGTAGCGCACGACTGTCGGTGCGTCGTCCACCTCGACGGCCTCGCGCAGCTGGGCGCGCACCTGGTCGGCGTCGCGCGGTGCCGCAAGCCGCAGACCGGGAACGCACTGGAGCACCGACATGTCCCACATGCCGTTGTGCGACGCGCCGTCGGAGCCGGTGACGCCCGCGCGGTCCAGTACGAACGTCACGCCGCACTTGTGGAGCGCGACGTCCATCAGCAGCTGGTCGAAGGCCCGGTTGAGGAAGGTGGCGTAGACGGCGAAGACGGGATGCACACCGCCGGTGGCCAGACCCGCCGCGGAGACGGCGGCATGCTGCTCGGCGATGCCGACGTCGTAGACGCGGTCGGGGAACTCCTCGGCGAAGCGCTGCAGTCCGACCGGGCGCATCATCGCGGCGGTGATGGCGACGATGTCCTCACGCTCGCGCCCGAGCTTGACCATCTCCTCGCCGAAGACCGAAGTCCAGTCGGCGCCGGCGGACTTCACCGGCAGGCCGGTGTCGGGGTGGATGATGCCGACCTGGTGGAACTGGTCCGCCTCGTCCTCCAGGGCGGGCTGGTAGCCGCGGCCCTTCTCCGTCAGGCAGTGCACCAGCACCGGCCCGCCGAAGCGCTTGGCGCGCTGGAGGGCGGATTCGACGGCGGCCAGGTCGTGTCCGTCGATGGGGCCGACGTACTTCAGGCCGAGGTCCTCGAACATGCCCTGCGGGGCGATGAAGTCCTTCAGGCCCTTCTTGGCGCCGTGCAGCGTCTCGTACAGCGGCTTGCCGACGACGGGCGTGCGGTTGAGGACCTCCTTGCCGCGGGCGAGGAAGCGCTCGTAGCCGTCCGTCGTGCGCAGCGTGGCGAGGTGGTTGGCGAGGCCGCCGATGGTCGGTGCGTAGCTGCGCTCGTTGTCGTTGACGACGATGACGAGCGGGCGGTCCTTGGCGGCGGCGATGTTGTTCAGCGCCTCCCAGGCCATGCCCCCGGTCAGGGCGCCGTCACCGATGACGGCGACGACGTGGTCGTCCTTGTGGCGCAGCTCGTTGGCCTTCGCGAGGCCGTCCGCCCATCCGAGGACGGTGGAGGCGTGGCTGTTCTCGATGACGTCGTGCTCGGACTCGGCACGCGAGGGGTAGCCGGACAGGCCCCCCTTGCTCTTGAGCTTGGTGAAATTCTGACGGCCGGTCAGCAGTTTGTGGACGTAGCACTGGTGACCGGTGTCGAAGAGGATCTTGTCCTTCGGGGAGTCGAACACCCGGTGGAGGGCGATGGTCAGCTCCACCACGCCCAGGTTCGGCCCGAGGTGCCCGCCGGTCTTGGAGACCGAGTCGACCAGGTACGACCGGACCTCGCCGGCCAGCTGCTCCAACTGCTCCGGTGAAAGCTGGTCGAGGTCGCGCGGTTCCTCGATGCGGGTCAGCAGATCCCACCTGCCGCGGCGTTGTGCCCTGGGGAACTCCACCGCCCCCGACCCGGGATGACGCGCTGAGCGCGGCCCCTTATCCACGGTGCCTCCTTGCTTTCGAGCGTGATCGAGCTGTGCCGATCCGTCGAGTCTAATGTTCCTACCGCAGACGGGGTCTCCTGGCCGTGCGAGATCGATCACCCGTCTGGACGTGGCACACGTGGTCTCCGGGCCCGTTTGCGGGGCGGAAAGCAAGTCCGGCACACCGCCCGGGAGGCCTCCTTTCCGGGGAACGGAAGCGTCCGTCCGGGCGCCTGCGCCCCGGAATGCGGCCGGTCCGGCGGTGCGGCCGGTCCCGCGGTGCGGCCGCCCCCGGGTGGCGGAGGGCACCTGTCCGGCTCATGGGTGCGGGCGGAGCGCCCGCTCGGTTTGTGCGGGGATCACCCGGAAATCCCCTGCGGCGGACCGGAGTTGCCATATTCAGGACGATTCGGGGTGAACCGGATACCGGACAGCCATGGGCCACGGGGAGCCGGAACCGGCGGCCCCGTCCGGACGAGGGAACCCCGCCGGAATCCGCCGGACCGCGTTCCGCAACAGCCGTCCGCAGCAGCACCGCACCGCACGCCGCGGGGCCTCCGCGGAAGAAGTCCGCGAAGGCCCCGCCGCCCGGGCCCAGGAGGGGCGGCACCGGGAGCGCACTCCCGGGCGGATGCGGCGGGGAGGGCTTCGCGGAGCCCGCCCCGCCGCATCGAGAGCGGCTGCCAAGGCGGCCGCCGGACGCGGTCCGGCTTCTAGGTTCGTCCCGCCGTCTTCTGCGTCCGCCGGGAGACGGAGTCGATGACGACCGCGGCGAGCAGCACCGCACCGGTGATCATGTACTGGATCTCGCTCGCCATGCCCAGCAGGTTCAGGCCCTGCTGGATCGACTGGATGACCAGGATGCCCAGCAGCGCGGACCAGATCTTGCCGCGCCCGCCGAAGAGGCTGGTGCCGCCGATGACGGCCGCCGCGATGACGTTCATCAGCGTGTTGCCGGCGCCGAGACTCTTCGTGGCGCCGCCGGAGAGGCTGGCGATGAACAGCCCGCCGAAGGCGGCCAGCATGCCCGCGATGCCGAAGACGGTGATGCGGACCCGCTCGACGTTGATGCCGGCCCGTCGCGCCGCCTCCGCGTTGCCGCCGACGGCGAAGATCTGCCGCCCGTAGGTCGTGCGGCGCACCGCGAAGTCGGCGATGACGAGCACCGCCAGGAACAGCACCAGCGCCAACGGCAGTCCGCGCGACTGGTTGAGCACGTAGGCCCCGACGAAGGCGACCACCGCAACCACCGCGGTGCGCACCACGATCTCGCTGACCGGGCGGGACGGCAGCCGGGCCGACCGGCGCCGCTTCGCGTCCACCAACAGGGCCGCGGCGTAGGCGAGTACGGCGACGAGGGCCAGGCCGTATGCGGCGGCGATGTCCTCGAAGTAGTAGCCGGTCAGGTCCTCGACGACGCTGCTCTCGGGAGTGTTGATGCTGCCTTCCTGGCCCATGAGCCAGATCTGCAGACCGCTCCATCCGAGGAACCCGGCCAGCGTGACCACGAACGCGGGGACGCCGACCCTGGCGAAGAAGAAGCCGTGCAGCGAGCCGATGGCCAGGCCGGAGACGATTGCGAGCAGCACCGCAAGCCAGTCGTTGACGTCGTGCGTGACGCTCAGCACCGCCCACACGGCCGCCCCGACGCCCGCTACGGAACCGACCGAGAGGTCGATCTCGCCCAGCAGCAGGACGAAGACGATGCCGGTGGCCATGATTCCCGTGCCGGCGATGTAGACGCTGATGTCGCTGACGCTGCGCGCGGAGAGGAAGCTGTCGTTCAGCGACTGGAAGATGACAGCGATGATGATCAGGCCGAGGACGACGGGGATGGAGCCGAGCTCACCACCGCGGATCTTGCGCTTGAACTCTGTCAGGTAGCCCGCGAAGCCCTGCTCGCGCACGAGCAGGCGGGGGTCGACGACGCGGTCCCCGCCGCCGGCTCCGGCATCGCCGTTCGCGGGTGCCGATTCCTTCGCGTCCGTGGCGTCGGTGCCGCGCTCCTTGTCGACGGTGTCGCTCACTGCGCCGCCTCCTTCTCGGTACGGGCCTGCCGGCGGGTGACCGCGTTGTCGGAGGCGCCGGTGATCGCGGCGATGACCTCTTCGTGGGAGGTGGTCTCCACGTCGAACACCCCGTTGTTGCGGCCGAGGCGCAGCACCGCGACGCGGTCGGCGACGGCCTGCACGTCGGCCATGTTGTGGCTGATGAGGATGACGGCGAGGCCGCGTTCACGCAGCCGCTCGACCAGGTCGAGGACCTGGGCGGTCTGTTCGACGCCGAGTGCCGCGGTCGGCTCGTCGAGGATCACGACCTTCGGGTCGCCGATGAGGGCGCGCGCGATGGCGACGACCTGCCGCTGCCCGCCGGAGAGCGAGGCGACGGGAATGCGGACGCTGGGGATGCGGATGGAGAGCGTGTCCAGCAGCTCCATCGCCCGCTTCTCCATTGCGATCTCGTCGAGGATCGCGGCGTGGCGCGCCTCGTTGCCGAGGAAGAGGTTGGCTACGACGTCGAGGTTGTCGCACAGCGCCAGGTCCTGGTAGACGGTGGCGATGCCGAGGTCCTGGGCGTCGTGGGGGCGGCTGATCGTGACCGGCCTGCCCTCCCATTCGATGCCGCCCTCGTCGATGGGGTGCACACCCGCGATCGTCTTGACGAGGGTCGACTTGCCGGCGCCGTTGTCGCCGACGAGGGCGACCACCTCGCCGGCCTGTATTTCCAGATCAACGTCGGTGAGTGCCTGGACGGCACCGAACCGCTTGGAGATCCCGCGCAGCGCCAGCACGGTTTCCTTCGCCACTGGGCAAACTCCGATCTTCCGTCAGGAGCCGCCCCCGCTCACGGCGGGGGCGGCGGCCTGCGTTTCGTTCAGGGAGACGCTTCGTTCAGGAGGGGCCGCCCGGCCGGGCGGCCCCGGTGGTCACTTCAGACCGGCCGCCTCGCAGGCCTTGGCGAACTGCGGGGTGCAGATCTGACCGACCTCGTAGACCTTGTCCTTGATGATCGTGTCCTTGATGTTGTCCTTGGTCACGATCTTGGCGTCGTAGAGCTGGGCCGGGATGCCCTTCTTGCTCTTGCTGTCGACCTTCTTCGGCGCGAACTCGTCGATCTTCTTGCCCTTGAGCAGGGCCACCGCGATCTCGGCCGTGGTCTCCGCCTGCGGCTTGATCGCCTTGTAGATCGTCAGCGTCTGGTCGCCCCTGATGATCCGCTGCAGACCGGCGAGTTCGGCGTCCTGGCCACCGAGCGGCACGTCCTTGACGCCCGCCTTCTTCATGGCGGTGGAGACACCGCCGGCCATGCCGTCGTTGGCGGCGTAGACGCCGTCGAAGCCGTCCTTGCCGAGCTTGGTGATGGCGGCGCCCATCTTCTTGTTCGCCTCGTCCGGCGACCAGTCCGGGATGTCCTGCTCGTAGACGATCTTCTTGACCTTGCTGTCGAGGACGCTGTGCGCGCCCTTCTTGAACAGCGGCGCGTTCGGGTCCGTCGGCGAACCGTTGATCATGACGACGTTGGCGTCCTCGGCCTTGTCGCCCAGCGCCTCGACCAGTCCCTGGCCCTGCAGTTCGCCGATCCGCTCGTTGTCGTAGGAGATGTAGGCGGAGATGTCGCCCTCGGCGAGGCGGTCGTACGCGACGACCTTGACGCCCTTCTTCGCGGCGCGGTCCACCCACGACTTGGTGGCCTGCGCGTCGACGGCGTCCAGGATGATCGTCTTGACGCCCTGCGCGATGAGCGCGTCGAACTGCTTCTTCTGGAGCTCGGAGTCCTGGTTTGCGTTGTTGTACTTGACCCTGCATTCCTTGCAGAGGGACTTGATCTTGTCCGTCATGTAAGGACGGTCGAAGGTCTCGTAGCGGGTCGTCTTGTTCTCCGGCAGCAGCAGACCGATGGTCTTGTTGTCGCCATCGCTGCCGCCGTCACCGCCGCCGGCCTTGCCACAGGCCGCGAGAGACACGGCCATCGATATGGCTGCCGTACCGATGACGACGCGACGCACCTTTGCGTTCATGGGGTTCCAACCTCCCTGACGAGGCCGCGTCGGTGCGGCCGAGGTGCTCGGAAGTCAACTCTCAGGCCAGCCAGGCGTCAAGAAGTAAATCATTAACGAGACGGCAACGATGCCATCCGTTATCTCCATGAAGGCAGAACGCCCACGGCGTGTGCCCGCACGATTCCGGAGCGCAGGCGGATGCCGTCCGTCTTCGTGCCCCGCCCGCCTCCGGGTTCCGTCAGACGGGCGCCGCGAGCGCGCCGACGGGCGCCCTGCGTTCACCGTCGACGGCTCCCGCGTGCCTCCTCCCAGGCACGGGGGCGGAGGGTTCCAGCAGCGTCGCGTCCCCCATCTCGCTGAGCACCAGGGCCAGCGCGCCCAGCACCTCCGCGCGGCCGCCCAGCGTGCCGGGCACCACCGTCAACTGGCGTGCGGCGCTGGGGATCGCGTACCGCGCCACGGAGTCGCGCACGGGCCCGAGCACGACGTCGCCCGCCTCGGCGAGATCGCCGCCGATGACGACACGGCTGGGGTTGAGCAGATTGCAGAGGTTGGCGACACCGCTGCCGATGTGGCGGCCGAGGTCACCGACGACCCTGCGGCATCCCGGGTCCCCCTCGCGCGCCAGCTGGACCACTCGCGCCATCGTCAGGTCGGTGCCGTGGCTGGAGTGCAGCAGTGGCAGTACGTAGCGGGCCGCGGTGAAGGTTTCAAGGCATCCGCGGTTCCCGCAGCGGCAGACCGGGCCCGACTCGTCCAGGGTGATGTGCCCGATCTCGCCCGCCGTACCGCCCGGGCCGCGGTAGATCTGCCCGTTGATGACGAGGCCGGCACCGACTCCGCTGGCGACCTTGATGTACGCCAGGTCCGTCGCGCCGCGGCCGTTGCCCCACACCTGCTCGCCCAGAGCGCCGAGGTTGGCGTCGTTGTCGACGTGGACCGGAACTCCCAGCCGCGAGGCCAGCTCCTCGCGCGGGTGCGTGCCGCTCCAGCCGGGAAGGATGGACGTGGATCCCAGCTCACCGGTCTCCACGTCGATGGGCCCCGGAACGCCGAGGCCCACTCCGATCAGTTTCTCGCGGCTGATCCCGGTGGAGGCGACGAGCCGGTGGACGAGCTGCTCGGCCCGGTCGAAGCCCTCCTCCGCCGAGGCGTCCACGTCGATCGGCTCGGCCTCCTCGGCCAGCACCTGGTGCGCGAGGTTCCCCACGGCGACGCGCAGATGCGAGTGCCCGAAGTCGACCCCGACGACGGTGCCCGCGTCACCGCTCAGCGAGACCGCACGCGCCCTGCGACCGCCCGCCGAGGTGGGCGTGACCTGGACGGTTCCGCCCTCCTTGAGCTCCCGGACGATGTTGGAGACCGTCGCCGCGGACAGCCCTGTGGTGCGCGCGATGTCCGCCTGCGTGAGCGAGCCCGCCATGCGTACCGCCCGCACGACCCGCTCGAGGTTCGCCCGGTGCAGCGACGACTGCGACCCCGGAGTCTCCACCACTGATCCACTCCCGCCTCGACGGCCGGCGCGACCATCGGACCGTCCGCCGCACCGACTCTTCTGGAAACGGCTTTGTCTCCAACACCTGAACTCCAAGCAGAGCCCGAGGGGTTCTCTCCCGTCAAGACCTTGAACGGGGTGTGCGCTCACATGTGGGACTTTCTACGGAGGGTGAGCGGGCAGCCCGCGGCCACGCCCCCGTGAGGCTGCCTCGCCGCCGAGTGGATTACTTGACGGCGCCGGCGGTGAGCCCCTCCTGCACCTGCCTCTGGAAGACCATATACACGACGAGGATCGGCACCATCGCGATGGTCAGCCCCGCGAAGAGGGCTCCCCAGTCGCCCTCGTACCCCTGGTTGACGGACAGTTCGGCCAGCCCCTGTGTCAGCAGCGCCTTGTCCCCGTCCTCCGAGTTCAGCGCGAGGGGCAGGAAGTACTGGTTCCACTGGCCCAGGAAGTTGAAGATTCCGATGCTGATCAGGCCGGGCTTCGCCATCGGCAGCATGATCTGGAAGAACGTCCGCAAGTGCGAGGCCCCGTCGATGGTGGCCGCCTCCGCGATGCTTCCGGGGAGGGTGCGGAAGAAGGCCGTCATGAAGAACGTCGTGAACGGCAGCGAATAGGCGATGTACGCGAGGACCAGTCCCTGCCTGGTGTCCAGCAGGCCGAAGTTGTCCATCACGAAGAACAGCGGCACGACCGCGAGGATGATGGGGAACATCATGCCGCCCGCGAAGAGCAGATAGATCACGCGGTTGCCCGGGAAGGAGAAGCGGGCGATGACGTACGCGGCCATCGAACCGAGCAGCATCGTGCCGGGAAGCGAACCGGCCAGGATTATCAGCGAGTTGAGCGCGAAGCTGCCGATGTTCGCGTCCGACCACGCGTTGGCGAAGTTCTCGAAGCTCAGCGCCGTGGGCCAGCCGAAGGGCTTGCCCTCGATCTGCGCGGAATCCCGCAGCGAGTTGACCATGACCCACAGCAGGGGGCCCGCGGCCATCACGACCCACAGCGCCAGGAAGGAGTTGGCGAACACGTTGAGCGTGCCGCCCTCGGCGCCCGGCCCCTTCGCGCGGGCCGCGCGATCGGCCGGCGCGGTCTGCGCCGCGTCGTCTCCGTCCGCGGGCTGTGAGGGGTCCTCGGCCGTCCCGGCGGGCCGCGTAGCGCTCATTCCTCGAATCTCCCCGCTCATTCTCAGTACTCGATCCGGTCACGACGGCTGAGCAGCATCATGATCCCCGCGAAGACCATGGTCACCACCAGCAGTACGACGCCGATCGCGGTGGCATAGCCGGCCTGCCCGGAGTCGAAGGCCTTCTTGTAGAGGTAGACCGGGGTGACCAGCGTGGAATCCCCGGGGCCGCCCCGGTTGATGGTCATGATGTGCACGATCGCGAAGGCGTCCAGCGCCTGGATTCCCATGTAGATCCAGCCCGTCTGCACGGTGTCCCAGATCAGCGGGAGCGTCACGCGGAAGAACGTGGCGGGCCTGCTTGCGCCGTCCAGCAGTGCAGCTTCGTAGATGTCACGCGGGATGGCGCCCATCGCGGCGGAGAAGAGCACCACGTAGAAGCCGATGAACATCCAGCACAGGACGAACAGCACGCACAGCAGAGCGAAGTTGGGGTTGGCCAGCCACGAGCGCGTGAGCGAGCCGAGGCCGACCGTGCGCAGCACTTCGTTGATGGGCCCCGTGATCGGGTCGAACATCGCCCCCCAGACGACACCGATGATCGCCACGGAGAGCACCTGCGGAAAGAAGTAGACGTTCTTGTACAGCTTCGCGCCGCGGACGCCGGAGACGGCCTCGTTCTTCTTGTGCCGTCCGCCCGCCTGGAGCATGAACGCGAAGAAGAGGCCGAGCCCGAGAGTGCACACGGGTGCGACCACGAGAAGCATCAGGCTGTGCTGGAGCGAGGCCCAGAACGTCGAATCGTCGAGCAGCTTCGTGTAGTTGTCGACGCCGACGAAGGAGAAGTCGCCGCTGAAGCCCGTCCAGTCGGTCAACGAGTAGTAGAACGCCTGGAAGAACGGCGAGATGACGAACACCGCGTATATCAGCACCGGTATCAGCAGGAACCAGCAGATGAAGCGGTACTTGTCGAGTGTGCGGTAGCGCCTGTCGTTCCGCACCTTCTCCGGTGTGAAGCGGGGCGGCAGGAGGAACGCCGAGACGAGTGCCCCCGTCCCGGCGGGTGCTTCCCTCCGAGTGCTGCCGTGCGTCGCTGAACCAGTGGAGGCCCCGGCCACTGTCCGGACGTCGTCAACCATTCCCGCCCCGCTCCATACTCACCTGTCGAACGATCGATGCCGTGGTGCGCCGCCCTCGGCGCTGCCCACGCTCCGGGTCAGCGCTTGTACTTCTTGATGTCGTCGTCCTTGGCCACCTCGTCGGCCGCCTTCTGGCAGCGCTTGACGGCCTCGGCCGGCTCGATGTCGCCGGACATCATGGAGGCGATGACTCCGCCGATCTTGTCCTTGTCCAGCTCCAGGTACCAGTCGCGCAGGCGCGGCCCGACGACGTTCTCCCCGGCGGCCTTGAGGGTCTTCTGCGCGGAGGCGAGACCGGGCTGGAGGTCCAGACCGTCGGCCGCGCCCTCGACGCTGGTGAGGGCCGAGACCTGCTTGCTGAAGTTCTGCGTGGACTGCTTGCCGAGCATGACGCGCAGCCATTCCATGCCGCCCTCGACGTTCTTGGCCTGCTTGGGCACCATGAACGGCTCGCTGGCCTCGGCCCAGATCGTCTCGAAAGGCATCGCGTCGGACTTGTCGAGACTGGAGGGGGGCGCCACCCGCATCTCGAAGTCCTTGGGCGTGGTCTTCTTCGCCTCGTTCTCCACCCAGGAGCCGTTGGGCAGGAAGAGGGCCTTGCCCTTGTTCCACTGCGTCTGCGACTGGATGTGGTCGATGCCGGGAGTGCCCTTGAGGATGTAGCCCTTCGCGTAGAGCTCGTGGTACGCCTCGAAGGCCTTCTTCACCGCATCGTGCTTCCAGGCGTTCGGCTCGAGATTGTCGATGTCCTTCAGCACGTCCTCACCGCCGATCTTGGCGATGAAGGGGTAGAGGCTGAAGGCGAAGTAGTACGGGTACTTGCCCGCGTACGTCCAGCCCGCGACCCCCTCCTTCTTCGCCTTGGCGCAGGCGGCGAGCATCTCGTCCCAGGTCTTGGGGTATTCGAGGTCCAGCTTGTCCAGGTTCGTCTGCGAGTACCAGACGCCGTAGACGGTGTAGGAGTAGTTGAGCTGGTAGACCTTGTCGCTGCCGAACCGACCCTTCTCCATCACTCCGGGCAGCAGCGTCTCGCTGACCTTCTTCGACGGGTCGTAGAGGGACGGGGCGTCCAGCAAGGGCTGCAGGTCGGCGACCTGGTCCTCGGCTATGAGGCTGGCGATGTCCATGTTCTCGGCGCCGGAGTTGTTGATCACGTCCGGCGGGTTGCCCTTGACCATCCGCGGCTGCATCTTGGTGCGGATCTTCTGGGTCTTGGAGTGGTCGACCTTGCCGAAGTTCTTCTCGTAGAGCTTGTGGTTGTCCAGCGCGTACTGGTCGCCGTACCCGCCGTTGAAGATCACGACTTCCAGCTTGGCGTCCTTGTTGACCGCCAGCGGGTTGTCCTTGGTCTTCTTGCCCTTCTCGACCTTGTCGTCGTTCTCGCCGCCGCCGCTGGCGCAGGAGGTGAGCGCTCCGACGGCGGGAATGGCTATCAGGCCTGCTGCGGCTGCCTGCTTGATCAGGTTACGGCGGTTGACGTGGTTGGGTCCCATGCTCAAGTCCTCGCCTTCTCCAGGACTCAGGCGGTGTTCCGGGGTCTCCCGAGGACTCGCCCACCGGCGAAGGGCCCGACACCGCGGGTCAGTTGAAGCTGAGTTGGTCTTTTTCGCTACCGCCGGGAGCGCCGCGTGCACGGGGCCCTCGTGAGGTGCCGACAGGTATAGTCCACTTGCCGTCAACAGGGCAAGATCAAAACAACCCGAAAGGTGAGTCTTTCCCGAGTTGAGACCTGGCGGATTCCCGGCGGCACCGGGAACAGCCGACGGCAAGAGACCACAAAGCGGCGGGTGCCGGGAGATGACTCCCGACACCCGCCTGCGCCCTCGCTGCCCGCCCACGCCTGGGGCGGGACAGGGCCCGTGCTACGCGTTCAGCAGCGAGCGCAGGACGTACTGCATGATCCCGCCGTTGCGGTAGTAGTCGGCCTCGCCGGGGGTGTCGATGCGTACGGTCGCGTCGAAGGAGACGCCCGTCTCCGTGCTGACCCCGACCGTCGCGGGAATGCCGCCGTCGTTGAGCGCGGTGATCCCGGAGAAGCTGAAGGTCTCCTCGCCGGTCAGCCCCAGCGACTCGGCGCTCTGCCCCTCGGGGAACTGGAGCGGCAGCACACCCATGCCGATCAGGTTCGAGCGGTGGATCCGCTCGTAGGACTCGGCGATGACGACCTTGACACCCAGCAGCGCCGTGCCCTTCGCCGCCCAGTCGCGGGACGAGCCGGAGCCGTACTCCTTGCCCGCGAGGACGACCAGCGGGATGCCCTGTGCCTGGTAGTTCTGCGAGGCGTCGTAAATGAAGGAGACGGGCGCGTCCGGCTGCGTGAAGTCGCGGGTGTAACCGCCTTCGGTGCCCTCGGCGATCTGGTTGCGCAGCCGGATGTTGGCGAACGTCCCGCGGATCATCACCTCGTGGTTGCCGCGGCGCGAGCCGTAGCTGTTGAAGTCGCGGCGCTCGACACCGTGTTCGGTGAGGTACTTGCCGGCGGGGGTGTCGGCCTTGATCGCACCGGCGGGCGAGATGTGGTCGGTGGTGACGGAGTCGCCCAGCTTTGCCAGCACGCGCGCGCCCGAGATGTCCTCGACGGGGGCGGGTTCGGTGCCCATGCCGTCGAAGTACGGGGGCTTGCGCACGTACGTGGACTCCGGGTCCCACTCGAAGGTGTTGCCGGTGGGCACCGGCAGCGCCTGCCACTGCTCGTCACCGGCGAAGACGTCGGTGTAGCCCTTCGTGTACATCTCCTGGCCGATGGCGGAGGCCACGACCTCCTCGACCTCGTGCTCGGAGGGCCACAGGTCGGCGAGGTAGACGGGGTTGCCCTCCTGGTCGGTGCCGAGCGGCTCGGTGGTGATGTCGGTCTTCATCGAACCGGCGATGGCGTAGGCGACGACCAGCGGCGGGGACGCGAGGTAGTTCATCTTCACGTCCGGGTTGATCCGGCCCTCGAAGTTCCGGTTGCCGGAGAGGACGGACACGACGGCCAGGTCGTTGTCGTTGACGGCCTGCGAGATCTCCTCCGGCAGCGGGCCGGAGTTGCCGATGCAGGTCGTGCAGCCGTAGCCGACGAGGTTGAAGCCGAGCTTGTCCAGGTACGGGGTGAGGCCCGCGCGGTCGTAGTAGTCCATGACGACCTGGGAGCCCGGCGCCAGGGTGGTCTTGACCCACGGCTTGCGCGTGAGGCCCTTCTCCACCGCCTTCTTGGCCACCAGCGCGGCGCCCACCATCACGTACGGGTTCGAGGTGTTGGTGCAGGAGGTGATCGCGGCGACCGCGACGGCGCCGTGGTCGATCTCGTACGAGTTACCGTCAGGACCTGTGACCTGGACGCGCTTGGTCGGGCCGCTCTCCGTCCCGGAACCGATGGACGCGTGCTGCGGGGCGCCGACACCGTTCTCGCTGGTGCCGTAGGCCGGGGCGTCGCTCGCCGGGAAGGACTCGGCGCTCGCCTCGTCCACGGGGGAGCTCCCGGTCTGCGCCTTCCGCGGCGTCCCGTTCTCCTCCTCCTTGACGTAGGCGGGCAGGTCGGCGAGGAACTGCTGCTTGGCCTCGGAGAGGGCGATGCGGTCCTGCGGGCGCTTGGGCCCGGCGATCGACGGCACGACGGAGGCCAGGTCCAGCTCCAGGTACTCGCTGTACTCCGGCTCGTGCGCAGGGTCGTGCCACATGCCCTGCTCCTTGGCGTACGCCTCGACGAGCTTGAGCTGCTCCTGCGAACGGCCGGTGAGCGTCAGGTAGTTGATGGTCTCCTCGTCGATCGGGAAGATCGCGGCGGTGGAGCCGAACTCCGGCGACATGTTGCCGATGGTCGCGCGGTTCGCGAGCGGCACCGCGCCGACGCCCTCGCCGTAGAACTCGACGAACTTGCCGACCACGCCGTGCCGGCGCAGCATCTCGGTGATCGTGAGAACGAGGTCGGTGGCGGTGGTGCCCGTCGGCAGCGAGCCGGTGAGCTTGAAGCCGACGACGCGGGGGATCAGCATCGAGACCGGCTGGCCGAGCATGGCCGCCTCCGCCTCGATGCCGCCGACGCCCCAGCCGAGCACGCCGAGGCCGTTGACCATGGTCGTGTGCGAGTCCGTGCCCACGAGGGTGTCCGGGTAGGCCTGCCCGCCACGCACCATGACCGTGCGGGCGAGGTGCTCGATGTTGACCTGGTGGACGATGCCCGTGCCGGGCGGGACGACCTTGAACTCGTCGAAGGCGGTCTGGCCCCAGCGCAGGAACTGGTAGCGCTCGCGGTTGCGCCCGTACTCCAGCTCGACGTTCTGCGCGAAGGCGTTGGCCGTGCCGAACTTGTCGGCGATCACGGAGTGGTCGATGACCAGCTCGGCGGGGGCCAGGGGGTTGATGCGGTCCGCATCGCCGCCGAGCTCCTTGACGGCCTCGCGCATGGTCGCCAGGTCCACCACGCAGGGCACACCCGTGAAGTCCTGCATGATCACGCGAGCCGGCGTGAACTGGATCTCCTGGCTGGGCTGGGCCTTCGGGTCCCATCCGCCCAGCGCGCGGATGTGGCCGGCGGTGATGTTGGCGCCGTCCTCGGTGCGCAGGAGGTTCTCCAGCAGGACCTTCAGGCTGTACGGGAGGCGGGCGGAGCCCTCCACCTTGTCCAGCTTGAAGATCTCGTACGACTCGTCGCCCACCTGCAGCGTGCTGCGGGCGTCGAAGCTGTTCGCCGACACGACAGTCTCCTTCAGTGCGTTGGCATCCGTCCCCTGGCCCTGCGGCCGGAGACCCCCAGCGGGCGAAGCTTGTCGGCTGGCTGCGGGCAAGCCTGCAAGCCTTGCTCGGCTGCGGTCGGTTGTGGTGCGCGCGCTCGTGGTGTGCGCACTCAGGCAAGTTATCTCGATGTCGAGATAACTCTAGTACACGCGCGCCCCCGGGTCATGAGGGGTTCCCGAACCCGTCGGCGCCACGCCCGGGGGGTGCACGGGATTCAGCGGTCCGCGAGCCCCCGCCGGAACCCCGGGACTGCGCTCCGCACCGGGCCGGTCCCGCCCCGTATCGCGCCGCACGTCAACCGCACGGGCACATCCTCGGTGCGAAGTCATCTCACATGTGAGATATTCTCGACGCATGACTGATGACTACCTGGCCCGCATCGGGCAACTCATTCGCGACGCCCGTCAGCACCGGGGCTGGACTCAAGTGAAGCTTGCCGAGGCCCTGGGTACGAGCCAGAGCGCCGTGAACCGCATCGAGCGGGGCAACCAAAACATCAGTCTTGAGATGATCGCGCGGATCTCCGAGGCGCTGGACAGCGAGATCGTCTCGCTCGGCTACTCCGGCCCGATGCACCTTCGCGTGGTCGGCGGGCGGCGCCTGTCCGGCAGCATCGACGTCAAGACGAGCAAGAACGCGTGCGTCGCGCTGCTGTGCGCCTCGCTGCTCAACTCCGGGCGCACGGTGCTGCG
This sequence comes from Streptomyces sp. WMMB 322, assembly GCF_900090145.1. Lineage (GTDB taxonomy): Bacteria > Actinomycetota > Actinomycetes > Streptomycetales > Streptomycetaceae > Streptomyces. Next base: position 142,152 of record NZ_FMHI01000015.1, on the reverse strand, counting down.
CCGGGTCGCCAGGATCGAAGAGGTCTTCCGCATCCTCGAGGTGCTCTCCTCCATCGGCGTCCGCGCCCGGTGGATCAACGACGGCGCCGACCTCGAGATCGTGCCCCCCGCCGAGCTGGACCTGGAGGCCATCGACGCGGACGCGGCGCGCCGCACCCGCAGCATCATCATGTTCCTCGGTCCTCTGCTGCACCGCATGGAACAGTTCCGCATCCCGTACGCGGGCGGCTGCGACCTCGGCACGCGCACCGTGCAGCCTCACATGATCGCTCTGCGCCGCTTCGGCCTGGAGATCACGGCGACCGAGGGCCTGTACCACGCTGTGGTGGAGCGCTCCGTCACGCCCGGGGGGCCCATCGTCCTGACCGAGCGAGGCGACACCGTCACCGAGAACGCGCTGCTGGCCGCGGCCCGGCACGAGGGCGTCACGGTGATCCGCAACGCCTCGTCCAACTACATGGTCCAGGACCTGTGCTTCTTCCTGGAGCAGCTCGGCGTCAAGGTCGAGGGCATCGGCACGACGACGCTGACCGTGCACGGTGTCGCGGAGATCGACGTCGACGTCGACTACTCCCCCTCCGAGGACCCGGTCGAGGCGATGAGCCTGCTGGCCGCCGCTGTCGTCACCGGCTCCGAACTGACCGTCTGCCGGGTGCCGGTGGAGTTCCTGGAGATCGAGCTCGCGGTGCTGGACGAGATGGGCCTCGACACCGACCGCAGCCTGGAGTACGCGGCCGACAACGGCCGTACGCGGCTGGTCGACCTCACGGTGCGCCCCTCCAAGCTGGAGGCGCCCGCAGACAAGATCCACCCGATGCCCTTCCCGGGCATCAACATCGACAACGTCCCGTTCTTCGCCGCGATCGCCGCCGTCGCGGAGGGGCAGACACTCATCCACGACTGGGTCTACGACAACCGCGCCATCTACCTCACCGACCTGAACCGGCTCGGCGGGCGCCTGCAGCTCCTCGACCCCCACCGGGTCCTGGTCGAAGGCCCCACGCGCTGGAGGGCCGCGGAGATGATGTGCCCGCCCGCGCTGCGGCCCGCGGTCGTGGTGCTGCTCGGGATGCTGGCGGCGGAGGGGACTTCCGTGCTGCGCAACGTCTACGTCATCAACCGCGGCTACGAGGACCTCGCCGAGCGGCTCAACGAAGTCGGCGCGCAGATCGAGACGTTCCGCGACATCTGAGCCTCAGCCGGCCCCTCCGGTTCACCGGCCCAGCGGCCCCCTCCGGCCCCGGCGGCCAGGCGGACAGGCGGAGAGGCGGACCATGCACGCCGCGCAAGCCGCGGAGGTCACCGAGGCCGCGCGCCGGGGAGCACGCCGCGTGCCGCCGCATCCGGGACCACCGGGCGCGGCCGGTCACAGTCAGCCTGCGGAGGGGAGGGCGTCGTCCCTCGCAGCCGGTCCGGGCGCGGCCTCCTCGGCGAGGAGTGAATCGTCGTGCGTACGGGCGCCCGGGAGCCGGTGCCGGGCAGCGATCAAGGCCGCGTCGACGTCCTTGGTGCCCGTGGCGATGCAGAGGGTGTACTCCACGTCGTCGAGGCGCTGCCGCGCTTCGGGGGTGCCTTCCTCCGCATTGACGGCGTGAAGGGTCTCGTACTGCCGGAGCAGCTTGTTCAGGACGGCGGTGTGTGCCATCAGCATGGCCGGCCTCCTCCGATTGCTGTTTCGCATCACGCTGCACGGCAGACAACGGCGCGCTGCCCGTTCGCCGGCGCAGTCCTCGGCTGACCGCCCCTCCCCCGGGCGACGGTGCGTTCGCCGGACGCGAGTACCCCCTCGGCCGGTTCGATGCGGGCGGCAGCGGCAGACGGCCGTGTCGTCACCGGATCTCCACACCGCGTTGGTCTCCGCGTCGGTCTCCGCGTTCCCCTGCCGGTCCGGCCCCGGGTCCGGGTCGGGTCCTGCCCGGACCGCACGCGGCCGCAGACGCCGCCTTCCGAGGCCGGGGCGGAGCTCGCATGACGAAGTGAGAGCCGCCGTGCAGCCCCGGCCCGAATCGGGGTACACGGCGCAAATGCATCGAATACGACACAAAGGTCCCCTGAGGCTGCTGCTCCTTGTCGTGGCCGCCCTTCTGCCGGTGCTCGCCATCGCTCCGGGCGCGCAGGCGGCCGGCAAGGCGGACAGCGTCGGCGAGGTGGCCGCGGAGCTGAGAGAGGGCCCCGTCTACGTCGACCCGCGCGCCTCGGACCGGCTGTCCGGCGCCGAAGCCAGGGACCTCACGCGGAAGATCAAGGACGCCGACAAGCCGGTCTTCGTCGCCGTGCTGCCGAAGGCCCGCGAATTCCCCCCGTCGAACCTGCTGCGGGACCTGCGCGCACAGGTCGGCGACAGGGGCGTCTACGGAGTCACGCTCGGTGACGACTTCGCCGCGGGCGCCGACCGCTCCGTCATGTCACGCCCCGCGGTCGATGATCTGCGCCGCTCCGCCGAAGGCCCCGGCGGTGACACGGAGGCGAAGCTGGAACGGTTCGTCGACGGCGCCACGAAGCAGGCGGACGGCAGCGCACCGGCCTCGTGGGACAGCACCACGTCACGGGGAACCGGCGGCGGCTTCGCCCTGGTGGCGCTCCTGGCGCTGCTCGTCCTGGGCACAGGGGGCGCCCTCCTCGTACGCAACCGGGCTCGCAAGCAGCAGGCCGAGCGGGAGCGTGCACAGCTGGAGCAGCTGCGCCCCGTGGTGGACGAGGACATCACGGCCTTCGGCGAGGAACTCGACCGCGTCGGCTTCGATCCGCAGGCCCCCGACTCGGACGACGCCATGCGCCGGGACTACACGCACGCCATCGACAAGTACGACGAGGCGAAGCGGAAGATGGAGGCCGCAGGCGGGCCGGGAGAGGTCCGCGGGGTCACCGAGGCCGTGGAGGACGGGCGCTTCGCGCTGGCCACCGTCGAAGCCAGACGGAACGGCGAGCCGCTGCCGGAACGCCGGATGCCGTGCTTCTTCGACCCGCGTCACGGACCGTCCGTCGAGGACGTGCGCTGGGCACCGCCGGGCGGCACCGAGCGGACGGTGCCGGTGTGCGCGGCGGACGCGGCGAGGCTGAGGGACGGTACCGAACCGATGGCCCGCAACGTCGACACCCCTCAGGGACGGCGGCCCTACTGGGAGGCCGGGCCCGCCTACGGGCCCTGGGCGGGCGGCTACTTCGGCGGCGGCATCCTGCCCGGCCTGCTCGTCGGTACGTTGCTGGGCAATGCGCTCGGCCCCTGGAGCTACGGCGACGGCTTCGGCGAGGGCGGATTCGAGGGCGGGGGCGACGGCGACGGGTTCGGCGACGGGGGCGGATTCGACGGCGGCGGCTTCGGCGGGGGTGACTTCGGCGGAGGGGGCTTCTGAACAACGGGCCGTCGCCGCCACGCCGTTGAGACACCGCACGCGGCGCTGCACGCGACGCGGAATTGCTTGCCGGCCGGGCCGCGTGCCGGCCGGGGTGCCGCGGCGGGCCCGGCGCCCCGGGCCGCACCCCTGCCGACTCCCCCGGCCTGCGCGTCCCGCGCGCGTCCTGCCCGTCCGCGCCCCCGTGCAGGCGGTCACGCCCGGCCCTACTTCGTTTGGCACAGGCAACCGCCGCTGCTGTTGCCGGTTGCCCGCCGTCCGCTTTGACTCGAATGTGCGGACGCCGTACGGAGGTGGCACTGATGCTCTCGTCCCGAAGCCTGTTCCGGGAGATTCTGGAGAACGACCGTTCCTTCCAGCTCTTCTGCTCCATCGCTGCCAGCGGGGAGGCACAGGGAGGCTGGGAGAACACCCGGATCGCGGCCCTTGTGCCGGAGAGCCTGCGCGATCTCGCCCCGAAGATCACCAAGCACGGCGCGGACGAGGACAAGCACGGCCGCATCTTCAAGGCCCTGCTGAAGAAGCGCGGTCTCGAACCCGTCCCCGTGCCGGCGGAAACCGACTACACGATGCTGCTGGAGCGGCGCGGCATCGGCCTGATGCACGAGAAGCTGCGGCGCGACGAGCAGCTCACCGAGAACGACGTCATCGTCTATCTCTCGCACAGCAGGGTCACCGAGCAGCGCGCCTCCGACCAGATGGCGATGCTGCTCGACAGTTGCGGCGACGACCCCGAGACCGGCCGCGCCATCAGGATGATCAGCAACGACGAGGACAACCATCTGGCCTACTGCCACGAGGAGTTGCTGCGGCTGGCGGCCAAGGGCCACGAGGGGACCATCCGCCGCAGTCTGCGGCAGTGCGCCCGCGCCGAGATCGTCGTCCACCGCGAGGTCTCCCTCGCCGTGATGTCCCACATGGGGCGGTTGCTGGACTGGCCCGCCGTCAAGACCGCGTCACTCGCCGCCGGCATCCACGGCATGTACCAGTTCGAACGGTTCGGCGGCTGGCGGCGGATGGCCAACCTGACCATGCCGGAGAGGCTGGACGCACTCGGCGAGCACTCGCCGACCACCGCCCCGGTGATGTGATGCTCCGGTCCGTGCGGCCGACGTGCTTCAGATCCGGCCGCCGGCCGTGTCGGACGACATCCGCTGTGCGATGTAGATCGGGATGACGGAGAGCAGCACGAGGACCGCCGCGACCACGTTCACCACCGGTGCCTGCTGCGGGCGTGCCATGTTGGAGAAGATCCAGATGGGGAGCGTCTGGGTGTTCGGGCCCGCGGTGAAGGTCGTCACGATGATCTCGTCGAAGGAGAGCGCGAAGGCGAGCATGCCGCCCGCGACCAGGGCCGAACGCACGAGCGGAAAGGTGACGTCGGCGAAGGCGCGGAAGGTGTTCGCGCCCAGGTCCATGGCCGCTTCCTCGTAGCTGCCGGACGTCCGCCGAAGCCGGGCGATCATGTTGTTGTAGACGACCACGACACAGAACGTGGCGTGGCCGACGATGACGGTGAAGAGGCCGAGCCCGATGCCGAGGGGCTCCAGGACCGTGCGGAACGCGGTGTTGAGCGCGACACCGGTGACGATGCCCGGCAGCGCGATCGGCAGCACGACGACGAAGGAGAGCGCCTCGCGGCCGAAGAACCTGAAGCGCTGGATGGCGAACGCGATGAGCGTGCCGAGGACGAGTGCGGCGACCGTCGCACCCGCTCCTGCCTTGAGCGAGGTGACCAGGGCGTGCCGTGCACCCGCGCTGCCCCACGCGTCCGCCCACCAGTGGAGGGTGATGCCGGGCGGCGGCCAGCTCGAACTGCGGTCCGGGTTGAGCGAGTTGATCAGGACGAGAAAGAGCGGGACGTAGATGACCGCGAAGCCGGCCGCCGCGGCGACGCCCAGCGTGATCCGTGCGGGCCGGGAGAGTTTCATCGTCGTTGCCTTCGCGTCGTCGGGGCCGCCGGCCACTGCGCCGGCGGGTGCGGTCAGAGGCTGCTCAAGGCGCCGGTGCGGCGCACCGCGAGCAGGTAGAACACGATGATCACCACGGGGACGGTGCCCAGCGCCGCGGCCAGCGGCAGATCCAGGGTGATGTTGGAGTAGATGAGGTTGCCGATCAGCTGGGTCTTGCCGCCCACGATCTGCACGGCGATGTAGTCGCCGAGGCTGAGGGAGAAGGTGAAGACGGATCCGGCGGCGACCGACGGCAGCAGGAGCGGCATCACCACGGAGCGGAAGGTGCGGCCCGTGCGCGCGCCCAGGTCGGAGGAGGCGTCGAGGAGGTTGCCGGGGATCTGCTCCAGCCCGGTGTGGATCGGCAGGATCATGTACGGCAGCCACAGGTACGTCAGGACGAGGATCGTGGCGATCAGCCCGAACCCCGGGCCGTCGAGGCCGAACGGCGCGAGCAGCCAGTCCAGCAGACCGCCCTCGGCGAGGATGAGCCGCCACGCGTACGCCTTGACCAGGTAACTGGCCCACAGCGGCGTGAGGATGGCGACGACGAGCAGCGGCCTCCAGCGGGGGGAGGCGATGCGTGCGGTGAAGAAGGCCACGGGGAAGGCGATCACCACGCAGATGACGGTGACCGCGAGGGCGACGCCCACGCTGCGCAGGGCGACCTGCCGGTAGACGTCCGCGGTGAGCAGGGTCGTGAAGTTGTCCAGGGACCAGACCTTCACCACGTTCGAGGTGAAGGTGTCCGTGGTCCAGAACGCTGACATGAACAGCGCGGTGAGCGAGCCGAGGTAGGCGAGGATCAGCCACGTCAGCGGCGCGGTCAGCAGCAGGGACAGTTGCAGCCGGGGACGGCGGTGAAGGGTCCCGGCTAGCCGCCGGGCGGTGTGCCCGGCGGCCGGCTCGGTTTTGCTCATCGGTGTCGGTCCTAGTCCTTGATCTCGGTCCAGGCCTGGACCCACTTGGCGTACGGCACGCACTTGGCGTCCTTGCGGCCGTCGAGGCACTGCTGGGTCGGCGTGGTCCAGAAGTGGACCTTCTTCCAGTAGTCCTCGTCCTCGGCGTGGAACGTGCGGCAGTGGTTCTTGTCCGCCGTCAGCTTGCACGCCTTCTCGTTGGACGGCGCCTCACCGAAGTACTCGGCGACCTGGGCGTTTGCCTCCGGCGAGATGATGTGGTCCAGCCACTTGTAGGCGCAGTTGGGGTGCTTGGCCTTCGAGGAGACCATCCAGGTGTCGGACCAGCCGGTCGAACCCTCCTTGGGCAGTACCGCCTTGACCGGCGCCTTCTCGTCCTGCGCGGTGTTGACGATGACCTGCCACGAGGTGCCGACCACGGAGTCGCCGCTCTTGAAGGCGGAGATCTCCTTGAGGTAGTCGCTCCAGTACTCGCCGATGTTGGCGTTCTGCTTCTTCAGCAGGTCCACCGAGGCGTCGAACTGCTTCTGGTCCAGGGAGTAGGGGTTCTTGATGCCGAGGGAGGGCTTGTGCTTCATCAGGTACAGAGCCGCGTCCGCGATGTAGATCGGGGAGTCGTACGCGGTGACCTTGCCCTTGTGCTCACCGGCCTTGTCGAAGACGGCGGACCAGGAGTCGGGGGCGGGCTTGACCTTCTCCGTGTTGTACATGAGGAGGTTGGCGCCGCGGCCGTGCGGGATGCCGTAGGCCTTCCCGTCGACGGAGTTGAAGTCCTGGTTCTTCAGGCCCTTGAAGACGTCCTTGTAGTTGGGCACCAGCTCGGTGTTGACGGGCTCGGCGTCGCCGGAGGCGATCAGGCGCAGTGAGGCGTCGCCCGAGGCCGAGACGGCGTCGTACTGCCCGGTCTTCATGAGGCTGACCATCTCGTCGGACGAGGCGGCCGTCTTGGTGTTGACCTTGCAGCCGGTCTTCTTCTCGAAGGGGGTTACCCAGTCGACCTTCGGGTCGTTGCTGCCGTCCTCAGCGTAGCCGGCCCACGCGATGAGGTTCACCGAGTTCTCCGCCTTGCCGATCTTCTTCTGGGGCTTGAGGTCCGGCGGGTCGACGGCACCCGACGAGGACGAGGAGGAGCCGGAGGAGCCGCAGGCGGTGGCCAGGAGCAACGCACCTGCCGCGGCGAGGGTTTTGAGGGTCGGGGACTTGCGCACAGAGATCTCCACAGTAGGAGGGGCGGCGAATCGTAGGTGCGGAGGTGGGGGTCGGTTGGGGACGGGGACAAGCAGGGAGAGGGAGTGGGAGAGGCGCGGGCGTTGCTCAGGGCGCCTGTTCCACCTGGAAGTTGTGCCTGTGGTGCCACTGGAGCCTCACCCGTGAGCCGCGGTACGCGGCGACGTCCTCGGAGGAGGCCTCCAGGTTCTGCTGGACGGCGGTCAGCCGTCCTCCGGCGTCGAGGTCGACCAGGAAGCGCGTGGTGTCTCCCAGGTAGACGACCTCGGCGACGGAGCCTTCGGCGGCGGTGTGTTCCGGTTCGTTTGCACCGGTCGCCGGTTCCTTGAGCACCCGGATCTTCTCCGGGCGCACGCTGAACGTGCCGGGCTTGCCCACGACCTGCTCTGCGGTCTCGCCGCTCAGCAGGTTGGAGGTGCCGACGAAGCCCGCGACGAAGGGAGTCGCGGGGCGTTCGTAGATCTCGGCGGGCGTTCCGGTCTGCTCGATGCGGCCGTCCCGGAAGACGGCCATCCGGTCGCTCATCGTCAGCGCCTCGTCCTGGTCGTGGGTGACGAAGACGAAGGTGATGCCGACTTCCCGCTGGATCTCCTTGAGTTCGATCTGCATCTGCTCCCGCAGCTTGAGATCGAGGGCGCCCAGCGGCTCGTCGAGCAGCAGCACCCGCGGACGGCCGACGAGTGCGCGGGCGAGGGCGACGCGCTGCCGCTGCCCCCCTGAGAGCTGGGAGGGGCGGCGATCGCCGAACCCCGCGAGGCGGACGCTCTCGAGGGCGTCGGCGGCCCGGCGCAGCCGCTCGGCCCTGGGCACCTTCTGCACCTTCAGGCCGTAGGCGACGTTCTGCTCGACGGACATGTGCGGGAAGAGGGCGTAGTCCTGGAAGACGGTGTGCACGTCACGCTCGAAGGGCGCGAGCCGCGTGACGTCCTTCCCGTCGAGTTCGACGGTTCCGCTGGTGGGCGTCTCGAAGCCCGCTATCAGGCGGAGCACGGTCGTCTTCCCCGACCCCGAGGGCCCGAGCATCGAGAAGAACTCACCGTCCGATATGGCCAGTTCGACGCCTGCGACGGCCTCGGTACGGCCGAAGGCCTTGCGCAGGCTCCGCAGCCGGATGGCATTCCCCTCCATCAACGGGAACCTTTCTGATGCTGTGGTCGTTGGCCGGTAAATATATGAAGTCATAGTTCAACCTTCAAGACCACTCCGAGCCCTCTTCAGGTAAAACTTGAGCCAACTGACAAGGTGGTGGCCGTGAAGAGAGACCAGGACGGCGCCCGAAGAACGGTCTTCACGCCCATCGGGACACAAGCCCGCGTCGAGGCCGTCGTGCGGCGCCTCGGTGACGCGATCGAACTCGGCCTGCTCGCCGACGGCGAGCAGCTGCCCGGCGAGCAGGAACTCGCGGCGCAACTCGGCGTCTCGACGGTCACCTTGCGCGAAGCACTCATGGCGCTGCGGCAGCGCGGGCTGGTCACCACGCGCAGGGGACGCGGCGGCGGCAGCTTCGTCACCGTCCCCGAAGGGCCCGTCGGGGAACGGCTGCTGGCCCATCTGGGCAGCTGGAGCCTCGAGGAGCTGCGCGAACTCGGTGACTACTGGACGGCCGTCTCCGGTGCCGCCGCCCGCCTGGCCGCACAGCGCACCGCCCCGGACGACCTGCGTCAACTACACCGTTCCGTCGCGGAGTTGGAGGCCGCCACGGACGCGCCCGCGCGCAGCCGCCTCTACTTCCGCTTCCACGTCGAGCTGGCCGCCGCGGCCCAGTCGGCACGGCTGACGAGGGAACTGGTGGGCGTCCACTCCGAGGCGGGCGCGCTGCTCTGCCTCGTCCTCGCGGAGGAAAGGCACCTCAAAGACGTCTGCGATCGTCATCGTGCCGTGATCTGTGCGGTGCAGGATGATGCGGCGGAGCAAGCAAGAGCCCTTGTAGAGGAGTGCGTTCAGGTCTCCATGGGGCGCCTGGTCGAACTCCGCCTCGGTACCTCCGGCCCGGCCGGCGGCCCGCAGACCAAGGAGGGCAACCGTGGGCAGCAGTCCTCGTCCAAGTCACCGATCCGGACCCGCAAAGGGCGGAACACGCCTCGTTGACGACCCCGCGGCAGCCGCGGCGTCGGGCGTGCGTGACGCGCTGGAGTGCGTCTTCGACGCCGTGAACGAGACCCGCAGGGACACCCTGGCGCTCCTCGCCGACGCCGCCGCCGAGCACAGACGGCCCGCGACCACCGACCTGGCGGGCCTCCGTCCCGGGCTGAAGAAGCGGCTCGCCCGGCTCACGCTGGTCTCCGGCGCAGGCTTCGTGGCCGCACCGGGGCTGCTCGCCGACGCCGAGGCGTGGCTGGAGTGGTGGCAGACGGGACCGGGCGGCGATGTGCGTCCGCTGCTGCTGGACCTCGACCCCCGGCACTCGGCGTACTCGGACTACACCCACTGGGAGTGGTACGCGCTGGCCCGTGACACCGGGCGACGCGCGGTCGCCGGACCGTACGTGGACTACCTGTGCTCCGACGAGTACAGCCTGACCCTCTCGGTGCCGGTGACCCTCGACGGCCGTTTCAGCGGAGTGGCCGCGGCCGACGTCTACCTCCCCGACTTCGAGGCGGTCGTCATGCCCGTGCTCCAGCGGCTGCCGGGGCCCGCCTGCCTGGTCAACTCCCGCGGCCGCGTGGCGGTCTCGACGTACGCGCACCAGCTGGCGGGATCGCTGCTCAAGGGGCCGGACTTCACCGCGGTGCCCCTCATGCCTCCGGGCCCCGTGGACGGCGACGGCGCGGCCGGGGAAAGCGGCGGACCACGGCCCGGCGAGCCCGTCCCCCACATCCAGAACGGGCTGGCGCTGCGTGCCTGCGGAGACATCCCGCTCATACTGGTGACCGACGAGGATTGACGGGGCGGAGTGCACGTGCCCCGGGCCCGCCCCGGGGCAGCGTGGCCGGCCGGGCGGGTGGGCACACCCGTCGACACTTCGGCGCCCGCCGAAGTGTCGACGGAGCATCATGGCCGTATGGAACCGGACGCAGGACCCTCCCGACCCGACCGGAGCGGACAGCGGCTCGCCGGACTGGCCGGGCTGCTCGCCGACCCCACGCGTGCCTCCGTCTGCCTGGCGCTGCAGGACGGGCGTGCGTGGACCGCCGGTGAACTGGCGAGGGCCGCCGGTGTCACGGCGGCGACGGTCAGCGCACACCTGGACAAGCTCGTCGCGGGCGGGCTGCTGGAGGAGGTGCGGCAGGGCCGGCACCGGTACGTGCGCATCGCCGGGGCGGGGATCTCGCAGCTCATCGAGGACCTGACAGCGCACGCCGGGCCCCCTCCCGCCCCGCGCGGGCTGAGCGCCGCGTCGGCCGGTGCGGCGATGGCACGGGCCAGGACCTGTTACGACCACCTGGCGGGCGCTCTGGGCGTCGCTGTCACCGACGCGCTGCTGGCACGGGGGCTGCTCCAGCAGTCGACGGGCTTCTCCGTGACGGACGAGGGTCTGGAGTGGTTCGGGAAGCTGGGCATCGACCTGGCCCCGCGCCGCAGCAGCCGCCGGCCCGCCACGGCCCAGGGGGCGGCGCGCTCGTGTCTCGACTGGACGGAACGCAGGCCGCACCTGGCGGGGCGGGCGGGCGCCGCCCTGTGCAGCCGCGCGCTGGAGGAGGGCTGGTGCGAACGCATCGGCAGCCGACGGGCGTTGAGGGTGACACGCAAGGGCCAGGACGCGTTCGAGGACCTGCTCGGCCTGCGGGTGGAGGAGATCGGCGTGCGGGTGGAGGCGGCGGCGTGAACCCGGACGAGAAGTACGAGACTTTCCGCGAACTGCATTGCGGGGAGCGTCCTTTGCTGCTGCCCAACGCCTGGGACCACGCCTCGGCCGCCCTCCTGCACAGGTGCGGCTTCCCCGCGATCGGCACCACGAGCCTGGGCGTAGCGGCGGCCGCGGGACTCCCCGACGGGAGCGGCGCCGCACGCGGGCAGACGCTGGCGCTGGGCCGGGGGCTGGCGCGTCTGCCGGTGCCGGTGAGCGTCGACATCGAGGGCGGCTTCAGCGACGACCCGGCCCGAGTCGCGGCGCTGGGGGCGCAGTTGGCGCAGGCGGGCGTGGCAGGCGTGAACGTCGAGGACGGCCTGGCCGACGGCACGCTCGCCGATCCGGCACGTCACGCGGCGAAGGTGTCCGCGCTGAAGGAGGCCGCGCCGGGCCTCTTCGTCAACGCACGCACCGACACGCACTGGCTGGAGGCCGACGCCACGGTCGCCGGGGCCGCACGCAGATGCGCCGCGTACGTCGAAGCGGGCGCCGACGGGGTGTTCGTGCCGGGGCTGGTGGAACGCGACGACATCACCGCGCTGGCCGCGGAGTTGGGGACGACTCCGTTGAACGTCCTGCACTCCCCCGCGCACCTGTCGTACGACGAGCTCGCGGAAACCGGTGTCCGCCGCATCAGCCTGGGCTCGCTGCTCTTCCGTGCGGCGCTCCGGCGGGCCGCCGACCTGGCGCTCTCGGTCGCCGCCCCGGACGGAGGCACCGAGGCCCCCTCCACGGTGCCGGGTTACGGCGAAGTGCAGGGTCTGCACGAGGTCTTCGGACAGCACTGACGGTGCTGCCGGCGGTACGCCGGGCGCGGCGTCAGGTCAGTGCCGGGGCCAGAATCCGGGCGGTCTTCGCGATCAGCGCCCGGTCCGGCTCGGCCCCGGCGGACTTCTTCGTGGTGAGGACGGCCAGGACGACCGGCTCCCGGCCGTGTGCGGTCCAGGCGACACCGACGTCGTTGTGCGTGCCGTACCCGCCCGCGCCGGTCTTCTCCCCCACGCTCCAGCCTTCGGGGAGTCCGGCGCGCAGGCTCTCCTCCCCCGTGGTGTTGCGCTTGAGCCAGTCCGCCAGCCGGCGGCGCCCGGCACCTCCGAGGGTGTCGCCGAGGATCAGGCGCATGTACGTCCGCCCGATGGCCCGCGGCGACGTCGTGTCCTTCACGTTCCCGGGCTCCGCGGAGTTCAGCTCCGTCTCCCAGCGGTCCAGGCGCGTGACCTCGTCCCCGAGGGAGCGGCAGAAGCGGGTCACCGCGGTGGGGCCGCCCAGTTCGCGCAGGAGCAGGTTCGCGGCGGTGTTGTCGCTGTAGCGGACGGCGGCGTCACAGAGCTCCCGGAGGGTCATTCCCCCGGCGAGGTGGGCACGGGTGCCGGTGACCGGCGAGTGCTCCACCAGGTCGGAACGGGAGTAGCGGATCCGTTCGTCGAGAGAGCTGCCGCCGCCCCCGTCACGGGCCTTCATGACCGCCGCCGCCGCGAGGGGCTTGAACGTCGAGCACATGGGGAAGCGCTCGCCGGCGCGGTGGACCACCGTCGTCCCCGTTCCGGTGTTGTGCGCGAACACCCCGAGGCGTGCGTCGTGTTCACGCTCCAGCTTCTTCAGCCGGCGGGTCGTCGCGGCGTCCTGCGACGGGGGGCCGGAGGGCGACGGGGGTTTGTCACCGGCGGAGGAGGTGCATGCGGCCAGCACGCTCCCGGCGCCGGCGGCCAGCAGCGTGCGGCGGGCCGGCCGGAACACGTCCTTGCTCAATTCGGCGCCTCTTCCGTGCCGTTCGGAACCGTCCCTGCCGTCCGGGACCGGTCTCAGTGAAACAGGACATCTCCACGCACCGGCCGGTTCCGGCCACAATCACCGGGAGGGAGGGTGTTCGCCCCGGATCCCTTGCGTGCATCCACGGCCACGGGGAAGATGCGGGCTGGCCGGGGTGACGTCCAACACATCCCGGCGGCAAGCCCATTCGCAATGGCTGAGGGGGCGGGGGCCCGTGGCAGCTCGCGGGAGCCTGCCACGGGGGGAGTTCCGCCATGTCCCAGTCCATCCCACCGCTGACCGGTGTCGACCAGCTGATCGAAAGCCTGGAAGAGCTCATCAAGGTCCCGCCGGGCAGACGGGGGCCGTCGCCCCGGGTGCTGCTCAGCCAGCCGGCCGAGGGCCCGGAGGCAGAACGTCTCGCGGCGGGGCTGTGCAAGCGTCTCCACGTCTCGGGCCGGGCCCTCGTCCCGTACGCGGAAGTGGCCGGCCCGACGCCGGAAGGGCAGCGGGAACGGATCGGCGCCGTCTTCCAGAAGGTGGAGCAGGAACTCAAGCGGAACCGCCCCGCAGGCTCCGGCAAGCTCCGGTTACCTCAATTCGCCCTGATGTGCAGCGTCGTCGAAACAGACCTCGTCGAACGCCAGCCTCCGGTGCGGGCCCGGGAGTTGCGTGACCAGTGCTTCGCCGAGCGCCGCAAGGACTCAGGCTTCCTCAGGGCACTGGAGATGGTCAGCGGGGGCGACCAGCCCCCGGCGACCGGAGGGCCGGCCCTGGCCTGGTACTACCTGCGCCAGCCGGTGCTGAACCTCCTGCCCCGCTGGATCTACGGCCGGATCCAGGAACGTCGCATGGGGCACGGCGGCAGCTGGTACAGCCAGTGGCAGAACCTGCCCAAGAGCACCCGCTTCTTCGAGGACGCCTGCAAACTCGCCGGAGGCGGCACGGAGCCACGAGCCGACCGCACCGCCTGGATGGAGGAGACGACCGGCGCGCTGCTGCGGGCGCTGCTCGCCGATCTGGACGCGGCCTTCCGCCGGCGCTGGTTCTCCCCGTGGCGGCGCAGACGCAGGACCAGGTTCACCGTCGTCCTCCCGCAGACCGACTGGTGCCCGGAGTGGACGGCTCCACTGGTCCGGGACTTCCCCCTCGCAGTCGAGCAGACGGGGAGCACCGGGGTCGTACTGGTCGCCGCCGAGCGCTCCTACGGTGAGCGGCCCCAGCGGAGCCAGAACACGGCCGACGCGGCGGGAACTCTGAAGTCCTGGAGCGCCACGACCGGCGGTGCCGGCGCGCGGGTCGTGCGGGTCGGGCTGGAACCGCAGGACCCCGACCGCGACATCGAGCACTGGCTGGACCGCCACCCGAAGATCGACGTACGGGTCCGCACCGACGCCGCACCGCTGGCGGAGGCGGTGACCGGGACGCTCGTGGTCCTCAGCCTTCTGGCGTGCGCGGGTGCCTACGCCGTGTCCCACGGACCGCACCGCGGCTCCACCGAGTGCCTCGGCTCCACGGCCGCCGCCGGGTCGGCGCCGCCCGAGCACAGCCAGGCGCCTCCCGGCAAGGAGCCGAGGGAGCTGTACGAGGAGACACGGGCGGGCATCGGGAAGGAGAACGAGGAGGCGGAAGAGGCCGGGAAGCGCCCTGACGCGGTTGTCCGAACCGTCGTCTACCTGGGCGTGCCCACAAAGGTCGGTTCCTGGGACGACGCCATGTACAGCGGCGCGATACCGGAGTTGAGGGGCATCGCCCTCGCCCAGGAGAAGCTCAACCACGAGGCGGCCAGGGACAGGGCGAACAAGGTCCTGCTCCGGGTGCGGATCGAGGACGCGGGTGCGAAGTTCCACCGTGGACCCGCCATCGCGAAGCAGATCGCGAAGGAGGTCGATTCCGGGAAGGGCGAGGAGATCGTCGGCGTCGTGGGGCTGGGGCAGAGCCGCCAGACCACCATGGAGACCCGCGACATCCTCGGAGACGCCGGGGTGCCCATGATCGGGACCGTCGCGACGGCGCAGGAGATGCAGCGCCACTCCATGTACCGGCAGGTCGCACCGGACAACGGCCGCGAGGCGCGGATCGCCGCGGACTTCGCACGGCGCGGCAACATCGTGCGTACGGGCCCCGGCACATGTGCGCCTGCCGAGAAGGCCGTTGTGATAGCGGACCCCGGCGACGCGTACAGCGACAATCTCAGCCGCCGGTTCACGCAGGCCTTCGGGGACACCCACACCCTCTGGTACAGCCCGGACGGGAAGTCGCACGGGCCGTCCGCCGAAGGACGCGGCGACGTCGACTGGGTGGGAACGCCCATGGAGATGGCGACGGAGGTGTGCCGCCTGCTGAAGGCGGAAGCCCGCACAGTCGTCTACTGGGCGGCGCGGTCCAACGAGTTCAGCAACTTCCTCGCCGACTTCGACGGCGGAACCGCGTGCAACGGCCGGGTGACGGTGCTGGGCGGGAACGACCTCACCAACTCCGTCGTGGAGAAGCAGCGCCCCAGTCAGAACCACCCCGGCATCCGGCTCTACTACGCCGCACACGCCCTGCCGAAGAGCTATCCGCCCAATCTGCGCGCGGAGACCTTCCGCGCCGACTATGCGGCCAAGTACAAGACGGACCAGTGGAGCAACGACGGCCACGCGCCGTTGTCGTGGGACGCGATGCAGGTGCTCTCCCACGCAGTCGACTCGGCGCGGCAGGACGCCGAGCCGGCGGCGTTCGACCGGGGCACGGTGCAGGCGGCGCTGGTCAACGGGCCGGGCGGTGAGGCAGGGGTGCGGGGAGCCAGCGGGTCGCTGGTCTTCGGCCACCGGGGCGAAGTGCCACGGAACAAGCGGCTGCTCATCCTGCACGAGACCAGGCGGGGCCCGGAGGTGTCCCTGGAGTGCGGGGTGCGGGACAGCGGCGTCGAACAGAAGGCCTGGGGGAAGCACGGAGAGTTCAAGTGCCCGCAGGACGAGGACCAGTGACTGTCCGGCGGGACAGCCCCTGGCTGTGGACCAGTCGTACTTCCCTGATTCGTTGCTCTCCCGCCCGGGCGGGATGCTCGTCGGGGCCTGCATCACGCTGCTCGGAGTGGTCGCTTCCGCCCTCTGGGCCCGGAGACGACCCGTCTCGCCCTCCATGAGTCCGCAGCGCTGAGCGGGGGCGCACGGCAGCGGAGGGAGCCGGTCGGCCGCTGCATTACCCGCGGATCACTGAGCGTGCCGCCGGACTCGAACCGCCACACGGCACGTTCGACGAGGTCGTCACGGACGAAGGCCGGGGCCGGTGGACCCGGGCCCCTGGGGCGAGGCCGTGTGACAATCGGCGATCCGGGGCGCCGTGGGGTCGCAGGGCGGAGCCACCGTGCATGATCAGGTGAAATCAGATACTCTGACATCATGAAGACGATGACGGCAACCGAGGTGTCGAGGAACTTCGCCTCAGTCCTCGACCGTGCCGAGCACGGAGAGACCATTGTGATCACAAGAGGTGGGCGGCGGCTCGCCACACTCTCCCCGACCACGACGGGAAACGGCGGAGCGCTCATGGATTTCCTCGCCGCACACCCGGTCGACGAGGACTTCGAAGCGGACGTCACCTCTGCGCGCGACAGCGTTGGCGACGAAATGAGCGCGACGTGGCCCGACGACTGATTCTGGACACCGGGATCATCATCCGGGCGGAGCGGGAACCCACAGGCCTGACGGGCCTGCTGGATCCCGAAGACGACGTCACCATCTCAGCCGTGACAATGGCCGAGTTGCAGCTGGGGGTCGAACTCAGCGACGGTGCCCGCCGCATCCGGCGACAGGAATACGTCGACGGTGTGCACGCCCTCGTGCCTGTGGAGGACTACACCTCCGACGTCGCACGCGTACACGCCCGGCTTCTGGCACACGTGCGGCGAACAGGGAAGCCCAGAGGGGCACATGACCTGATCATCGCCGCCACAGCCGCCGCCACCGCTCGCACTCTGGTCACTCTCGATGAGAAGGCGGCGTTCGGAGACCTTCCAGGAGTCAACGTGATCACCGGAACCTGATCGCTGAGTCGTCTGTGCGCGGTTTCGGAGACCGTCACGGCAGCACCGCGATGCCGTCCAGCTCCACCAGCGCCTCCTCGTCCCACAGCCGGGAGACGCCGATGAGGGCCATCGCCGGGTAGTCGCGGCCGGCATGGCGGCGCCAGACGGCGCCCAGGTCGCGGGCGGCGGACCGGTAGGCGGCGACGTCGGTCGTGTAGACGGTGACGCGGGCGAGGTCGGCGGGACCGCCGCCGGAAGCGGCCAGCGCCGTCAGCAGGTTGGCCAGCGCCTGCTCGAACTGCTCGGTGAGCGTGCCGCCGACGACGGCCCCCTCGCTGTCGAGCGCCGTCTGCCCGGCGAGGAAGACGATCCGCGAACCGGTCGCGGTCACGGAGTGCGAGAAGCCGGTGGGCGGGGAGAGTCCGTCGGGGTTGGTGCGCTGCAGGTGGGGGCGGGAGTCGGCGTCGGTCACCGGTAGAGCTCCTTCGCGATGATCGAGCGCTGCACTTCGCTGGCGCCCTCGTAGATGCGGGGTGCGCGGACCTCGCGGTAGAGGTGTTCGAGAAGGTGTCCGCGCTGGAGCGCGGCCGCGCCGTGGATCTGCACGGCGGTGTCCACTGCCTGCTGCGCGGTCTCCGTGGCCAGCAGCTTCGCCATGGCGGCGCGCCGCGCGATGTCCGGCTCGCCCCGGTCGTGGGCCGCGGCGGCCGCGTAGACCATCAGGCGGGCGGCCTCGATGCGGGTCGCGGTCTCGGCCAACTGGTGCGAGACGGCCTGCAGATCGCTGAGCGTGCCACCGAACGCCCGCCGCTCACCGGCGTGTTCGACGGCGGCGTCGAGGGCCGCCTGTGCCATGCCCGTCGCGAAGGCGCCGACGCTGGGCCGGAAGAGGTTCAGCGTGCGCATGGCCACGCCGAAGCCGCCGTCGGCCTCACCGAGGAGGTCGTCGCGGGAGACGGGGACGCCGTCGAAAGTGAGGGTGCCGATCGGATGGGGGGAGAGCATCTCCAGCGGTTCGCCGCCGAGCCCCGGCCGCCCGGCGGGTACGAGGAAGGCGCTCACGCCGCGCGAGCCGGCGCCCTGCGTCGTGCGGGCGAAGACGGTGAAGACGTCGGCGTGCGGGGCGTTGGAGATCCAGGTCTTTTCTCCGGTCAGGCGCCATCCGTGCCCGGCCCCTGTGCCGTCCGGCTCGGCTTGGAGGCCGAGCGCCGCCGCGTCGCTGCCCGCGCCCGGCTCGCTCAGCGCGAAGGCGGCGACGGCACGTCCCGAGGTGACCTCGCCGAGCCAGCGTGCGCGCTGGGCGTCCGTGCCCGCGAGGGCGACCGGTCCGGCGCCGAGCCCCTGGAGGGCGAGCGCGGTCTCGGCCTCCGTGCAGGAGTAGGCGAGGGATTCGCGCAGCAGGCACAGGTCGAGGGCGCTCGCGGGCCGCCCGTCCGGCGCGAACAGGCGGCCGAGCAGCCCGAGTTCACCGAGGGCGGCGACCAGCTCGCGGTTGATGCGGCCCTCCTCCCCGGCTTCGGCGAGCGGCCGGAGCTCGCGGGCGCCCAGCGTCCGCAGCTCCTCGCACCACTTGTGCTGCTCCGGTTCCAGTGCGAACGCGGGCATGCGGGCCTCCTCCTGGTGGCGGGCTGGTGCTCCCGGTCACTGATCCTCTATCGCGGACCGTTGACTGTCGTCACCAACACGTTACGCTCAACGGCACACCGGCGACACCGGCCACCGGCACACGGCACACCCCCGAGGGGGCTTGCGATGCATCTGAGCCCGTCCGCACACGTCGACACCTTCGCCCGCGAGCATCTGCCCCCGCCCGAGGACTGGCCGCAACTGGTCTTCGACCGGCCCGGACTGCACTACCCGGACCGCCTCAACTGCGGTGCCGAACTGGTCGACGGGTCCGCCGCGCGGTACGGCGCCGAGCGGCCCGCCTTCCGCGGCGACGACGGCGAGTGCTGGAGCTACGGCGAACTGCGCGCCCGCGTGGACCGCATCGCCCACGTCCTCACCGGGGTCCTGGGCGTCGTACCCGGCAACCGGGTCCTGCTGCGCGGCCCCAACTCCCTTCACCTGGCGGCCTGCTGGCTCGCGGTGATGAAGGCCGGGGCCGTCGCGGTGACGGTGCTCGCCGCTCAGCGCGCGCACGAGCTGCGCACCGTGTGCGCCATGGGGCAGGTCAGCCATGCGCTGTGCGACGCGGATTCCCTGGAGGAGCTGACGAAGGCGGACGTACCCGGGCTGCGGGTGACCGCGTTCGGCGGTGACGGAGCGGAGGACCTGCTGGCCCTGTGCGAGTCGCAGCCCGAGCGCTACGAGGCCGTCGCCACCGCCGCGGACGACGTCGCCATGATCGCCTTCACCTCCGGCACCACAGGGAAGCCCAAGGGGTGCGTCCACTTCCACCGCGACGTGCTCGCCGTCGCCGACACCTTCTCCGCGCACGTGCTGCGTCCGACGCCGGACGACCTCTTCGCGGGCAGCCCGCCGCTGGGCTTCACCTTCGGGCTGGGCGGCCTGGTGATCTTCCCGCTGCGGGCGGGCGCGTCGGCGCTGCTCGGCCAGTGGAGCGGCCCGCAGCAGATGCTCGCGGCGGTCGAACGCCACCGTGTCACCGTGCTGTTCACCGCCCCGACCGCCTACCGCGGCATGCTCGCGGAACTCGGCACCGCTTCCCCGCAGGCCCCGGCAGGCGGCCGCACGTACGACATCTCCTCACTGCGCCGCTGCGTCTCCGCCGGCGAGAACCTGCCCGCCGCCACCCACGAGGCATGGCAGGAGAGGACCGGCCTGCGGATGATCAACGGCATAGGTGCGACGGAGATGCTGCACATCTTCGTCTCCGCCGCCGACGAGGCCGCCCGCCCCGGTGCCACAGGAGTCGCCGTGCCCGGCTTCGAGGCCCGCGTGGTGCACAAGGACTCCGAGGGCCGCCTGACACAGGTGCCGGACGGCGAACCGGGACTGCTGGCCGTGCGCGGCCCCGTCGGCTGCCGCTATCTCTCCGACCCGCGGCAGCGCGAGTACGTGTGCGACGGCTGGAACCTCACGGGCGACACCTACATACGCGGGACGGACGGCTACTTCCGCTACGTCGCACGCGCCGACGACATGATCGTCTCGGCGGGTTACAACATCTCGGGCCCGGAGGTCGAGGAGGCCCTGCTGCGCCACTCCTCCGTGGCCGAGGCCGCCGTCGTGGGACGCCCCGACGAGCGGCGCGGCCAGGTCGTCGTCGCGCACGTGGTGCTGCGGGAGGGAACCGAGGGGGGAGCTGCAACGGCGGAGGAGCTGCGCGAGTTCACCACCGGGGAGCTCACGCCGTACAAGTGCCCCCGTGAATTCGTCTTCGCCGACTCGCTGCCGCGCACACCGACGGGGAAGCTCCAGCGGTACCTCCTGCGGGAGGCAGGCCCGGCACAGGCCGGGCCGGAGGCGGCCACCGAAGATCAGACGGCGGACGGGCTCCCCGCCTAGAGTTGCCGCGTGAATCAGCAGCAGCCGGCCGCCAGGCCGTCGCCGAGTTCGCTCATCCTCACCTTCTACGGGGCGTACGGACGTGCCTTCCCCGGCAGCACCGTGCCGGTGGCGGCGCTGATCCAGCTGCTCGGCGCGGTCGGAGTGGACGCGCCGTCGGTCCGTTCCGCCGTCTCGCGGCTGAAGCGGCGCGGGCTGCTCACCGCGGACCGGCCCGGCAGCAAGGCGGCGGGCTACGCCCCCTCGGACGCCGGGCGGCAGCTCCTCGACGACGGCGACCGCCGCGTCTACGCCCGCCCCGCGGCGGACGGCCGCTGGCTGCTGGCCGTCTTCTCGGTGCCGGAGAGCGAGAGGGGCCGCCGCCACATACTCCGTTCCCGTCTCGCACGGCTCGGCTTCGGCAACGCCGCACCCGGCATCTGGATCGCCCCGTCCCACCTGGAGGAGGAGACGCGTCACAGCCTGGGGCGGCTCGGTCTCACCCCGTACGTGGACCTGTTCACCGGCACGCACGTGGGTTTCGAGACGACCGCGGACGCGGTGGCGCGCTGGTGGGACCTGGCGTCCCTGGCGGCACTGCACCGCTCCTTCCTGGACGTGCACGAGCCGGTGCTGCGCTCCTGGGCGCGGCGGCGCCAGGCGCCCCCGGAGGAGGCGTACCGGGACTACCTCCCGGCGCTCGACGCGTGGCGGCGGCTCCCCTACGCCGACCCGGGCCTGCCTGCGTCGCTGCTGCCGGCGGACTGGCCCGGCGAGCGCTCCGCGGAGGTCTTCTTCGCGCTGCACGAGAAACTGCGGGAGCCGGGACGCGAGTACGCGGTGCGCTTCGCGCAGGGGTGACGGGCGGACGGCGGCCAGGCGTCTCTCCGGCCGCCGTGCACGGCCTCTCGTGGGCCCGCCGGGCACGGGCTCTCGTGGGCCGCCGTGCCGCAATACCCTGGAGGTATGTACGCACGACGGCGCAGGCGTTACTTCGTGCTGATGGCTACGTGCCTGGTGCTCTTCGTCAGCGCATGGAGCTTCGTGCGTCTGATCTCGGTCCCCGCCGCGGTCGGACTGTGCGTAGCGGCGCTGGTGATTCCGCCGATCGCGGCGATCGTCGGCAACCGGCGCGAGCCGGACGACCGCTGGTTCGACGAGGACCGCAACCCTGACCGGGACACCTATCGCAGATGACGCCGCGGAAGACGCCCGGCAGGCGCCGCACGGACCCGGACACGGGGCGGGCGGCTGCTACAGCGTGAGCCGCGGCTTGGGCGCGTCGGTACGGCCCGTCGGGGGTTTGCGGCTGCCCGCGCGGTAGGGCAGCGGCCAGGGCGCGCCGGGGCCCTGGTATCCCTGGTCGGCCGCGGCGTGCAGCGTCCAGTGCGGGTCGTACAGGTGGGGGCGTCCCAGCGCGCACAGGTCGGCACGGCCGGCGAGCAGCAGCGAATTGACGTCGTCCCACGAGGAGATGGCGCCGACGGCGATCACGGGCACCCCGACGGAGTTGCGGATGCGGTCGGCGTACGGCGTCTGGTACGAGCGCCCGTAGTCGGGCCGCTCGTCCGCGACGACCTGTCCGGTGGAGACGTCGACGGCGTCGGCTCCGTGCTCCCCGAACGCGGCCGCCACGTGCAGGGCCTCCCCGGGGGTGATGCCTCCCTCCGCCCAGTCGGTGGCGGAGACGCGCACGGTCATCGGCCGCTCCCGCGGCCACACTTCGCGCACCGCGTCGAAGACCTCCAGCGGAAAGCGGAGGCGGGCGTCGATGCCGCCGCCGTAGGCATCGGTGCGGCGGTTGGTGAGCGGAGAGAGGAAGCTGGAGAGCAAGTAGCCGTGGGCGCAGTGGAGTTCGAGCAGGTCGAAGCCGGCGCGGGCGGCACGTCGCGCCGCCTCGGTGAACTCCTCGCGGATCGCTGCCAGTTCGGCCACGGTGAGGGCCTGCGGCACCTGGTTGACGCCCTCGCGGTACGGCAGGGGTGAGGGGGCCACGAGCGGCCAGTTCCCCTCCGGCAGCGGTTCGTCGATTCCCTCCCACATCACCTTCGTCGAGCCCTTGCGGCCGGAGTGCCCGAGCTGCACGCCGATGGCGGTGCCGGGCGACTGCGCGTGCACGAAGCCGGTGACGCGGCGCCACGCCGCCTCCTGCTCCGCCGTCCACAGGCCCGTGCAGCGTGGCGTGATGCGGCCGCCCGGCGAGACGCACACCATCTCCGTCATCACCAGGCCCGCTCCGCCCAGCGCGCGGGCCCCCAGGTGCACGAGGTGGAAGTCGCCGGGGGTGCCCGCCTCGTCCTCGGACGAGTACATGTCCATGGCGGAGACCACGACCCGGTTGCGCAGGGTCAGTCCGCGCAGCCGGAAGGGCGTGAACATCGGCGGGGTGCCCTCGGGGACGCCCGCCTCCGCCTCGACGCCGGCGACGAACCCGGGGTCGCGCAGCCGCAGGTTGTCGTGGGTGACACGGCGGCTGCGGGTGAGGAGGTTGAAGGCGAACTGCCGTGGCGGCTGGGCCGTGTAGGTGGCCAGGTCCTCGAACCATTCGAGACTGCCGCGCGCCGCGCGCTGCGTCGAGAGGACGACGGGCCGGCGTTCCTCCTCGTACGCCGCCAGCGCCGCAGGCAGGCCGGACTGCTCCTCGATGCACGCGGCGAGCGCGAGCGCGTCCTCGACGGCGAGCTTGGTGCCGGAGCCGATGGAGAAGTGGGCGGTGTGCGCGGCGTCGCCGAGGAGCACCACGTTCCCGTGCGACCAGCGCTCGTTGACAACCGTGCGGAAGGCGATCCACTGCGAGTTGTTGCCGCGCAGCGGGCTGCCGCCGAGGGTCTCGGGGAAGAGCTTGGCGCACTGCTCGGCCGAGGCCCGCTCGTCGAGCCGGTCCAGTCCCGCGGCCCGCCACACCTCTTCGCGTGCCTCGACGATGACGGTGGAGGCACCGGGGCCGGACTCGCCCGCTCTCTCGTACGGATAGGCGTGCAGCTGAAGCACGCCTAGCTCGGTCTCGGCGATCTCGAAGCGGAAGGCGTCGAGTGCGAAGTCGGCGGCGAGCCAGATGTAGCGGCAGCGGTGCGTGGTCACCTGCGGCCGGAAGACGTCGGCGAAGGCGTCCCGGGTGGCGCTGTGCACCCCGTCGGCGGCGACCACCAGGTCGTGGGTGGCGGCCAGTTCGGCCGCCGCAGGCGCCTCGCTGCAAAACCGCAGCTCCACTCCCAGTTCGCGGCACCGCTCGTGCAGGACGGCCAGCAGCCGGCGGCGGCCGAGCGCCGCGAACCCGTGGCCGCCGGAGGTGAGAGTGTGCCCTCGGTGCACGATGTCGATGTCGTCCCAGCGCACGAACTCCCGCTGGAGCGCGGCGTACACGGCCGGGTCGGCGTGCTCGATGCCGCCCAGCGTCTCGTCGGAGAGGACGACGCCGAAGCCGAACGTGTCGTCGGGGGCGTTGCGTTCGTGCACGGTGACGCTGCGGGAGGGGTCGAGGCGCTTGAGCAGCGCCGCCGCGTACAGCCCGCCCGGTCCGCCGCCGACGACGGCGACGCGCATCCCCGTGGTGCCGGCCGAGGGCCCCGGGCTCATCTCATCTCCCCTGCCACTTCGGCGGGCGCTTCTCGCTGAACGACGCGTGGAACTCCGCGTAGTCCTCGCTGTGCATCAGCAGCGCCTGCGTGGACGCGTCCATCTCCACGGCGGCCGAGAGCGGCAGGTCCAGCTCCGCGGTGAGCAGCGCCTTGGTCTGCGCGAGGGCCAGCGCGGGCCCGTCGGCGAGGGTGCGGGCCAGCTCGGCGGCGACCGTGTGCGCCTCGCCCTCTTCGGTCAACCGGCTGATGAGGCCGATGCGTTCGGCCTCGTCGGCGCGTACGGGCTCACCGAGCATGAGGATGCGGGTGGCGTGCCCGAGGCCGACGACGCGCGGCAGCAGATAGGCCGCGCCCATGTCGCCGCCGGAGAGGCCGACCTTGGTGAAGAGGAACGAGAAGCGCGCCGTGGGGTCCGCGACGCGGAAGTCCGACGCCAGCGCCAGAACGGCACCGGCACCGGCGGCCACCCCGTGCACGGCCGCGACGACCGGGAACGGGGTCTCGCGCAGCGCCCGTACGACCTGGCCCGTCATGCGGTTGAAGTCGAGGAGTTCGGCGGTGCCGGCGTCCAGGGTGGCCCCGATGATCTCATCGACGTCGCCGCCGGAGCAGAAGCCGCGGCCCTCGCCCGCGAGCACCAGTGCGCGTGCGCGGCGCTCCCGCGACAACTCGGCGAGAAGGTCGCGCAGATCGGCGTAGGCGCCGAAGGTGAGGGCGTTGAGCCGCTCCGGACGGGCCAGGGTGACGGTGACGACGCCGTCGTCCTCGGCCACGCGGATGTGCTGCCACTCGCCGGTCGCACGGGCCGAGCCCGTGTACGGGCTCACGCGGATGCTCCGGGGGCGCTGTGCTCGCTCGTGGGCTCGCTGGTTGGCTCGGTCATGGCTCAATGCCTCCTTCGAGACGCCGGCGACGGCACACGCTGAACGTATCACCGGTTCGTGACTGCCGTCACGGGTGCGCGATAGACGCCCGCCGGGGTGCGGGTCGCGACCCGTTAGCGTGAGGGGCCGGTCGCGGGAGGGAAAGGCTGATGGAGCACGGTCCGCTGGTACTCGCACTGCTGGCGCTCTTCGGACTGGTGGGCGGCATAGGCATCACGGCGGTCGGTCCGGGCGGTGTGCTGCCCACCATCGGGATGTTCGTGCTGACGGGCCTGTCCCCCTCCGGCGTCGCCGGCACGGCCATCGCCACGCACATCGCGACCGGTGCACTCGGCACCGCCGCCTACACACGCTCCGGGCAGCTGCGAGACACCCGCACGCGCCGCATCGCGCTGATCCTCTCGGGCGCCGCGCTGGTGGGCTCGCCGCTGGGCGTGCTCTTCAACACCCGTGTCGACGGGCGGGTGTTCGGGATTCTCCTCGCGGTCGCCGTCGCCACCACGGGCATCCTGGTGTGGGTGCGAGAGCGCCGCACCACCGCAGCCGGGGACGGCGCCGGGAGGGGCCCGTCACCTCTGGTCACCGGCACCGTCGGGCTGCTGGTCGCCGTCGCCGCGGGCCTCTTCGGGCTCGGCGGCCCGATGCTGAGCGTGCCGCTGCTGGTGATCTGCGGCCTGCCGCTGCTGCCCGCCCTGGCCGCCGCGCAGGCGCAGTCCGTGGTCATCGCGGGCGTCGGAACGGTCGCCTACCTCGTGCACGGCTCGGTCGACTGGGCGCTCGCCGCGGTCGTCGGCGTCCCGGAGCTGGCGGGCGTCATGATCGGCTGGAGGATCGCCCATGCGGTGCCGACGCGGAAGCTGAAGTTCGCCCTCGCGGGCACCCTCCTGGCCCTGGCGCCCTATCTGGCACTGCACGGATAGGGCGTGTGCGGGCGGCGGCCGGCCCGACCTGCGCTGCTACGCCCCGCCCGCGAGAGTCGCGACGAGCACCGCCTTGATGGTGTGCATCCGGTTCTCCGCCTCGTCGAACACGACGGAGTGCTCGGCCGATTCGAAGACTTCGTCCGTGACCTCCAGGAAGTCCAGGCCGTGCCGTGCGTGGATCTCCCGGCCCACCGCCGTGCCCAGGTCGTGGAAGGCGGGCAGGCAGTGCAGGAACTTCACGTCCGGGTTCCCGGTGGCCCGCAGCACGTCCATCGTCACGGCGTACGGACGGAGCAGCGCGATCCGCTCGTCCCACACCTCCTGGGGCTCGCCCATGGAGACCCAGACGTCCGTGGCGACGAAGTCGGCTGCGCCCACGCCCTCTTCGACGTCCTCGGTGAGGGATATGCGGGAGCCGGTACGGGCCGCGATGTCGCGGGCCCGGGTGATGACGGACTGTTCGGGCCACAGTGCACGCGGGGCGACGATGCGCACGTCCATGCCGAGCAGCGCGCCGGTGACGAGGTAGGAGTTGCCCATGTTGTTGCGTGCGTCGCCGAGGTACGCGAACGCGGTCTCCGTGAGCGGCTTGGGGCAGTGCTCGGTCATCGTGAGCACGTCGGCGAGCATCTGCGTGGGGTGCCAGCTGTCGGTCAGCCCGTTGTAGACGGGGACGCCGGCGTAGGCGGCGAGCTCCTCGACGACGGCCTGGCCGCTGCCCCGGTACTCGATGCCGTCGTACATGCGGCCCAGCACACGGGCGGTGTCCCGCGCGGACTCCTTGTGTCCCAGCTGGGAGCCGGTGGGGTCCAGGTAGGTCGTGCCGGCTCCCTGGTCGGCGGCGGCGACCTCGAAGGCGCAGCGGGTACGCGTGGAGGTCTTCTCGAAGACCAGCGCGATGTTGCGGCCCCGCAGCCTCTGCTGCTCGGCGCCCGCCTTCTTGGCCACCTTCAGCTCGGCGGCCAGATCGATCAGGTGACGGAACTCCTCGGGAGAGAAGTCCAGTTCCTTGAGGAAGTGGCGGCCCGTGAGATCTGTCGCCATTAGGGCTCCTAGGTCGCTGGCAGAGGCTGACTGATATCGACCTGGAATTCTATACCGTGGCTCGAATCTCTATACAGCGCCCTCTCTTCCTGCCGCCGCTGCCGCGTTCAGACCGGGTCCCTCTCCACCGGGCAGCTCATGCACCGCGGCCCGCCCCTCCCCCGGCCGAGTTCGCTGCCCGGGATCTCCAGCACCTCGATGCCCTGCTTGCGCAGGTGGGTGTTGGTGGTGACGTTGCGCTCGTATGCGAGCACGACACCCGGTTCCACGGCGAGCACGTTGCACCCGTCGTCCCACTGCTCGCGCTCCGCGGAGTGCACGTCCTGCGTGGCGGTGAGCACGCGGACATGGTCCAGGCCGAGAGCAGCCGCGATCGCCCTGTGCATGTGCTCCGGCGGGTGGTCGGTCACCTTCAGCTCGTTGGCGCTGCTGCCGGGCTCGATGGTGTACGAGCGGAGCATGCCCAGCCCCTCGTACTGGGTGAAGGTGTCGCCGTCGACCATCGTCATCACGGTGTCCAGATGCATGAACGCACGGCGCTTGGGCATGTCGAGCGCCACGATCGTGCGCGCGGAGCCCGCCGCGAAGAGCCCCCGTGCCAGCATCTCGACGGCCTGCGGAGTGGTGCGCTCGCTCATGCCGATCAGCACGGCGCCCGAGCCGATGACCAGCACGTCACCGCCCTCGATGGTGGACGGATACGCGCCCTGCCCCTCGGACCACACGTTGAAGGCCGGACTGCCGGGACCGGCGAAGAGCGGGTGGTGGAAGTAGATCGCCTCGAAGTGCACCGTCTCGCGCTGACGGGCCGGCCAGCGCATCGCGTTGATGGAGACCCCGTCGTAGACCCAGGCGGAGGTGTCCCGCGTGAAGAGGTGATTGGGAAGCGGGGCGAGCAGGAAGTCGTCCAGGTCCATGACGTGGAAGCGCACGGACGCCGGCTCCTCGTGGCCCTCCAGGAACTCGCGCTTGGTCATGCCCCCCACCAGCGCCTCGGTCAGCTCCCTCGTCGGCAACCGGTCGAAGGCGGCGCGCAGATGCCCGGTGGCGAGCGGACCGTACTCCTTCTCGTGGAAGACGCGATCCAGGACGAGGGTGCGGGCGTCGGGGATCTCCAGCGTCTCGGCCAGCAGATCACCGAAGAGGTGCACCGCGATGCCGCGGTCGCGCAGCGCGTCCGCGAGGGCGTCGTGCTCCTGGCGTGCACGGCGGACCCACAGCACGTCGTCGAAGAGGAGATCGTCCTTGTTCGTCGGCGTGAGGCGCTTCAGCTCCAGGTCCGGGCGGTGCAGGATGACGCGGCGCAGCCGTCCGGCCTCTGAATCGACATGGAAACCCATGTCTCCATCCTCGCCGAGGTCGACGTGACGCGCGTAGTGTTTGCGCAAAGGTCTCCACGCCGGAGGGGCAGAACAGCGGGCCGTACCCCGAGAGGGTGCGGCCCGCTGCGCGGTCCGGCCGCGCCGCGCGAGCAGGCTCCGGGCGTGCGGACGGGGGCGGCGGACATGGCCTGCGGGACGGTTGCCCGGAACGCAAAGATGCCGAAGAGTTGCGGCCGGTGACATCCGCGGGCCGAGGGCGGGCCGGAGAAGAGGGCGGTTCCAGCGTGTTGGATTCGAGCGAGCAGACCGGCACGTCGGGCCCCTCCCGGAGGCTCGTGACGGCTGCCATGGCCTCCGGCCTGGTGGGCGCCGCCGGCGCGGCGGGGAGTCCCACGGCGCAAGCGGCCGAACGTCCGTCCGCCGGGCGCCGCGACCCCGCCCACCACGACGTGCTGTTCGTGAGCGCCCACCCGGACGACGAGGCCGGCAACCTGTCCACCTTCGGCCTGTGGCGGGAACGGCTGGGCCTGCGCACGGGAGTCGTCACCATCACCCGCGGTGAGGGCGGCGGGAACGCCGTCGGCCCGGAGGAGGGCGCACCCCTGGGCATGCTGCGCGAGGACGAGGAGCGCTCCGCGACCGCGCTCGCGGGCATCGAGAACATCTTCTACCTCGACAAGCCCGACTTCTGGTACACGCTCTCCGCCCCGCTCACCGAGCGGATCTGGCATCAGCAGGACACCTTGGAGCGCATGGTGCGGCTGCTGCGCATGACCACGCCGCACACCGTCGTGACCATGGATCCGCGTCCGTTCAGCCAGCACGGCGGGCACCAGATGTCGGCGCGGCTGGCGATCGAGGCGTTCTTCCTGGCCGGTGACGGGCGGGCGTTCCCGGACCAGTTGAACTGCGAAGGGCTGAAGCCGTGGCGCGCCCGGCGCCTGCTGGCCCAGAATCACGGATTCTCGGACCTGCTCGGGCCGGACGCTCCCCGGAAACGCCGCAAGGACCCCGTGACGGGACTGCCTGTGGTCGGCGTCTGGTCCGGGCACCGCTCACGCGAACACGGCAGGTCCTGGGCGCAGGTGGAGCGGGACGCGAGCCGCATGTACCGCAGCCAGGGCTGGGCCGCGATGCCGCCCGAGGTTCCCACGGACCCCGCGAAGCTGGGGTCGGACTGGTTCAGCGTGCTGGCGCGGCGGGGCCGGGTCGTCCGGGCGCCCGTGCGGGAACAGGGCGGACTGCGGCCCGTGTACGCCGAGTTCCGCGAATGGGCGCGGCGGGTGGGGCTGCCGTGGCTGGCCAACGACGCACAGCCCGACTACCCGGCCGTGCCGTCGACGACGGTTCCCGAGGTCGCGGCGGCTCCCGTGCTCAACGGCGTCGAGGGCGAAGGCGAGTACCCGGGGCCCGAGTTGCCCCTTCGGCACTGGGAGGGCGACGAGGTCCCGCACTCCGACTGCTCGGCGACGGCGAAGATGTCCCGGCACGGGGACGACCTCTACGTGCTCGTCACGGTGACGGACGACAAGGCGGGGACCGCTCTGGACCAGGACGACGCGAAGCGGCACTGGCGCACCGACTCCGTCGAGATCGCGCTCGACCCCCGCGGCGACGGCGACGACACCTCGGTGACGTTCAAGACCGGCATCTTCCCGTTCACGGCGGGAGACGCAGGCCCGGCCGCGGAGCGGGACGCCGACAACAGGCAGGGGCCCGCGGAGAAGACTGCGCCCGGTATGCGCGTCGCCGCCGCGGTCGGCGAGCCGTTCCGGGGCTACACGGTCGAAGTGAAGATCCCCCTCGGGGAGTTGCCGGCCGCGGCGGACCCGGAGCGCTTCGCGGCGAACATCCTCGTGTACGACTCCGACACCCAGGACAAGACGGGCCAGACGCGGCTCGCCTGGTCGCCGTTCGGCAGCGCCCAGGCCGATCCGTACGTGTGGGGCACCGCCCGCCTCGGGGGTTACACGCCGCCGGCGGACCGTCCGACGGTTCCCGTCGACCCCGAGATTCCCACGGAGGCGGCACGCAGCGAGGACTCCCCCGCGTCCGTCGCCCAGGCCCGGCGCACCGGCGTCCCGCTTGCCGGAGGCCCGCGCCCCTGCCGCTGACGGGGCGGGGCGGACGGGACGGGACGGGACCGGGCAGTGCGGCGACCGGGTGTGGTGGTGCGCAGTTTTCCGGGCGGCGTCCGTCAACTCACCGTCGCCCAGGGCGGATCAGCCCTCGCCCGGCGCGCCCCGGCCGCCGGACCGCATGGCGGGTTCGCGGGCCAGTTCCGCGATGAGGTCCGGGCCCACGCGGCAGCAGCCGCCGATCAGGCGGGCGCCCTTCTCCACCCAGCCGGCGGCACGGTCGGCCGACCAGGTGCAGGAGCCGTGCCATGCACGCCCGTCGGCGCCGTCCCACTGTTCGCCGCTGTTGGGGTAGACGACGACCGGCTTTCCCGTCACCGCCGCCGCGGCAGCGACGGCACGGTCCGCGTCGCCCGGAGCGCAGCAGTTGACGCCCACCGCCATGACTTGATCCCGGCCGGCCGCCAACGCAAAGGCCTCTCCCAGGGGTTGCCCCGCGCGGGTGCGGTCCCCGGAGATCGTGAAGCTCAGCCACACAGGGATGCCGCAGCCGTCCGCCGCGCTCAGCAACGCCTCGGCCTCCACCACGTCCGGGACGGTCTCCAGCGCCAGCACGTCCGGCGCCGCCTCCGCCACGGCCTCGATCCGGGGCCGGTGGAAGGCGGCGAGTTCGCGCACGCTCAGCCCGTACCGGCCCCGGTACTCGCCGCCGTCCGCGCGGACCGCGCCGTAGGGGCCGACCGAACCCGCGACCCACACCTGATCGCCCACGCCGCAGCGTTCGGCGGCCCGGCGGGCGAGCTCCACGCTGCGGCGGAAGAGTTCCCGCGCCTCCCGCTCCCCGGCGCCCGCCCGCGCGAAGCCATCGAAGGAGGCCTGATAACCGGCGGAGATGAGCACCCGCGCCCCCGCCCGCACATACGCCGCGTGTGCGTCCTCGATCCGCCGCGGGTCGTCGCGCAGCAGCCGCGCCGTCCACAACTCGTCGTCCAGGGCGCAGCCCTGGGCCTCGAGCTGGCTGGACAGCCCGCCGTCCAGGACGAGCGGACCGCGGGCGAGGGCGGTGCTCAAGGCGGTGGCGGGCCGGGTCACGACAGCTGGGGGCGTACCTGCTCGGAGATCAGCTGAAGGTGATCCAGATCGTGCACGTCGAGGAACTGCAGGTAGATCCGGGAGGACCCGGCCTCCTTGTAGCGGCCGATCTTGTCGACGACCTCTGCCGGGGAACCGGCGAGCCCGTTCTCCTTCAGCTCGTCCACGTCGCGTCCGATGGCCGCGGCGCGGCGGGCGGTCTCGGCGTCGTCCTTGCCGACGCAGGCGACGAGCGCGTTGGAGAAGACGATCTCCCGCCCCGTCTTCTCTGCCGCCGCCCGTACCCGGGCGAACTGCCGCTCGCTGTCCTCGACGGAGGCGAAGGGGATGTTGAACTCGTCGGCGAAACGCGCGGCGAGAGCGGGCGTGCGGACCTTGCCGTGGCCGCCGATGAGCACGGGCACCTTGGACTGGGCCGGCTTGGGCAGCGCGGGCGAGTCCGTCAGCGTGTAGTGCTTGCCGCGGTGGTGGAACTTCTCTCCGGGCGGCGTGGACCACAGCCCGGTGACGATCTCCAGCTGCTCCTCCAGCCGGCCGAACTTCTCGCGGGGGAACGGGATGCCGTACGCGGTGTGCTCGTCCTCGAACCAGCCGGTTCCCAGGCCCAGTTCGACCCGGCCGCCCGACATGTCGTCGACCTGGGCGACCTGGATGGCGAGGGGACCGGGCAGCCGGAAGGTCGCCGCGGTCATGAGGGTGCCCAGCCTGATGCGGCTGGTCTCACGGGCCAGCCCGGCGAGGGTGGTCCAGGCGTCGGTCGGCCCGGGAAGGCCGTCGGAGCCGCCCATGGCCAGGTAGTGGTCGGACCGGAAGAACGCGTCGAAGTGCAGGTCCTCGGCAGCCTTCGCGACGCGCAGCAGCGTCTCGTAGCTTGCCCCTTGCTGGGGTTCGGTGAATACACGAAGCCTCATGGCACCCATCCTGCCTCACCCCCCTCACTGGCCCTCGCCCTGATCGTCAGGCTGCCGGGCCGTGTTCCTGCGCCTCCAGCCTGCGCATCATGCCCGTGACACGGTCCCCGGACTCGTCGGCCGCGTCGAGGGCCTCGACGCACTGCCAGTACAGGCCCTCCTCCCTCGCAGAGACGGCCACGAGCACGAGCGCCACGCCCGTCTCGGCCAGCAGCAGACTCAGGTCGGACAGCGCGCACTTGGGGTCCTGGACCTGGGAGAGCCGGTCGGCACGCGCCTCGCACCACCGGCCGCCGCACCGCACCGGGCCCACCGACGACAGGCAGGCCTGCGTGCCTGCTTCGCTCAGGCCGATCGCTTCGGCCCGCACCGACTGCGGTCCGCTCACCGCGAGATGACGTCCGATCGCCCCGGCGAGGGCCTGCACCTGCCACGCTTCGGCGACAATCTCTTCCACGGACTCGCACTCGGCGAGCGCGTGGCGGGTGGCCTTGATGAGATGCACGGCATCCAACTTCACCACCTCCCTCCACGCATCACTACGGAGAGTGACACTCAATAGGCAAGCAAGCCGGGCCAAGTTGCACCAATCCGGGCATACCGCCTCTCGCGAATACCTCTGTCACTTCATAGAGTGACCGCTTCCGGTAGCCGGGAAACGCTTCTCGTTGCGCTCGATCTTCGCGGCAAGCGCTTTCAGCACGTCGACACCCAACACCTCGCAGAACTGGAGCAGATACGCGAGGACGTCCGCGACCTCGTCCTCGACGCGGTGCGCGGTCCCGGGACGTTCCATCACACGGGCCGACTCCTCGGGCGTCAGCCACTGGAAGATCTCGACGAGTTCACCGGCCTCGACGCTCAGCGCAGCGGCCAGATTCTTCGGGGTGTGGTACTGCTCCCAGTCGCGTGCCCTCGCGAACTCCGCAAGTCTGCACTGCAGTTGGGACAACGACACGGACTCGTGCGGGCCGGAGCGCGAGGGCCCGCCGGACGGGGACGCGGAAGAAGAGGGGAATTCACTCACCCCCAAGGTCTACCAGGGACACATCCGGGTGCCGCGCGGCCTCTGCCGCCGCCGTCCCCGTATCGCTCACGGCTGCCAGCAGCCTCACATGCCCCCGCTTGCCCATCCGCACCGCAAGCGCGACCAGTTCGGCCGTCTGCCGCGCGTCCAGGGCGCGGTCCAGCCCGTCGGCGAGCAGCGTCATCGCCTGCCTGGCGGGAAGCACCTCCTGGGCGGGGTCCATCGACAGCACCCCGGGGCCCGTCAGCAGCACCAGAGCCAGCGCTGCGTAGCGCAACTCGCCGTCGCCCAGCCACTCCAGGGGGGTGCGGACGCAGGGGTGGCCGGCGCCGGGACCGCTGCCGGAGCCGGGGCCGGGACCGGGGCCGACGATCAGCGCGCGGACGCGGCCCCTGTCCGAGTGCTCGTCGGGAAGGTCGGCGACCACCTCGGCGACGGGGTCCGCGAAGCCGGCGCTCAGGGCGTCGACAAGGTGTCCGTACCGGATCGCGCACTCCGTGCGGGTACGGCGCAGCACCGCCGCCAGGTTGTCGCAGCCGCCGCGCAGAAGGGTGTCGCCGACGGGCACTGGGTCGCGCATGGTCTCCGGACGCGGATCGCAGGCGAAGGCGGAGCGCAGCGCCACCACCACCTGCTCGGCCGCCTCCAGCACCCGGCGCTCCTCCTCCGTGCCGCCGGCGACCCGGAGGGGCAGCAGGGCCGTCGCAAGCCTGTCGGCGGGAAGCCGGGCCCGCGTGACCCGGCCGGTCCCGGCGCTGTGCCATTCGGCCTGCACGGCGGGGCGCGCCGGGTCGCGCAGCGCCGTGGCCAGCAGGGTGCGACCGCCGGGCACCGTCAACCGCTCGCCTACGATGCGCAGTTCGGGCTCGGCCTGCACCGCGAGATCGAACCGCACCGGCCCCGCCGGGCCGTCGACGGTGCAGCCGAGGCGGAAGCCGCGGCGCCCCTCGGCGTCGGGGCGGGCGCGGCGGGGAACGTAAGCACCCGGACCTCCGGAGGCGCGCCCGAAGACCTCCCCCAGGGCCTCGCCGCCGCCGAGCCGGGCCAGGGCCTCGTGCGCCTCCAGGACCGCCGACTTGCCGCTGCCGCTCGGCCCGGTCAGCACGGTGACCGGGCCGAGCGGGACGGTGCGGTCGCGCAGCGCGCGGAACGAGGACAGGTGCAGCCGGGTCACCGCCGCGGCTCTCGACGGGGCGGCCGCCTCGTCGGGGCCCTTTGCCTCTTCGGAGCCCCCGGCAGCCGGAGCCGGAGCCGCGCAAGAGCCGTCCGTGGTGCGGTTCTTCGTGACGTGCATGCTCCGGACGGTAAGCAGCGCAGCGTCAGCCGAACCGTTCCGTCACCCCTGTCTCCCCCTAACGAGCGACGCATGCGGTCACGGTGGCCTGCCATACCGAGCGCCGGAGTTGCGAACGCGAAGCGCAGAGAAGCCTGTTGGCGGAGTGACGGGACGCGTCGGATCAAGTGACGGACCAGTGAAGGCACTTCACGCCAGGCGGCGGCCCGGCCGGGGTGCGCGGCGCACAGGCTCGCAGGCCCACGGCCACAGCGACCGCGTTCCGGCGCCGGCAATCGCGTCCGCAATTTCCGCCCGGAAGCGCAAGGAATCACGAAAGAAAGTCGCCCGCATTTGCCGGTAATGCCACCCGTACTGGATCACCGAAACACCTTCGAAGATCTTCGAGTTTATCGAAACGTGATCGAAAAAATACGCGCCCGCACATACCCGCGCGCGCGAGGCGACTGCTATTTCTAGGGTGTTCTGTTCTCATCCCCCACCTTCGGAGAAGACAACTTCATGCGCTCGTTGAAGCTGCTGTTCGCCGCATTGCTTGCGATGGTGGCCATCGCCTTCGTCGCTCCGGGATCACAGGCTGCCGCGGGCAAATACGTGGCCCTCGGTGATTCTTATACCGTCGCCGTAGGAACGAGGACCTACGACAACCCGGACGACCCCTGCCGCCGCGGCCCCACCTCCTACCCGAGGCTCTGGGCCGCCGCGCACCAGGACGTCGGATTCGTGGAAGCGGCGTGCTCGGGCGCCACGACGGCCGATGTCATCAACACGCAGGTCGGCCGGCTGACGCCGGACACATCCCTGGTGACGCTGCAGATCGGCGGAAACGACGTCGGCTTCGTCGACGTGCTGAAGAACTGCATCCTCACCGCGGACGACGCCGACTGCATAGCCGGGGTCGAGGCTGCGAAGGCTGCCGCCAACAGCACGCTGTCGCCGGCACTCGCCCAGACGTACTCGGCGGTGCGCGCCGCGGCGCCGTCGGCGAAAGTGGTTGTCGTCGGCTATCCGCGGCTTTACACAATCGGAGGTGACTGCGGCATTCTCGGTCTCAGCGACAAGGAGCGGACCGCACTGAACTCCGCGGCCGACACACTCGCCGGGATCATGTCCGCGCGGTCGGACGAAGCCGGATTCACTTTCCTGGACGCACGGCCGGTTTTCGACCCGCACACCATCTGCTCGAGCGGTGAGGACTGGGTCACGAGCCTGGAGTGGGACAAGCTCAACGAGTCCTACCACCCGAACACGAAAGGGCACCGGGACGGCTACCTCGCCGCCCTGAACCCCCTGATGGGCTGACCGGCCGGCACTTTCGCGGCAAGGAACGTGAAGGGGTGCCCGCCGTATGCGGCGGGCACCCCTTCACGTCTCGGACCCGAGTCCGGGCACCGGTGCCACGTTCCGTGGAGGTGCGCGGCGACGCCGCAACTTCGCCCGCGAACATCAGACTTGGCGAGAACCTGCCCGGATGCCGCCGCGATCAGCGGCCCGGCGGTCCGCCGGGCGACGCCACGGGACGCTGCGGCAGAGGTCCCGCCGACGGCGCCGGCCCCCTTCCCTGCGGGGGCCGACGGCCGCCACCGTCCGGGGTGCCCGCGGGGGTGCCGCCCCGGCCACCGGCAGGACGCCCCGTACCGGGGCCGGCCGGCATGCCGCCGCCTCCGGCGGGACCGCCCGGCTCCGCACCCGCAGCCGCACCCGGCGCCGCTCCGGCCGCGCCCTCCTCGCCCACGAGCATCTGGGAGGCGGCGAGTTCGCGGTAGAGCGGGTCGGCCTTGACCAGCTCCTCGTGGCTGCCGAGCGCGCGGATCTCGCCGTGCTCCATCACCACGATCTGGTCGACGTGGGTCACGGTGGACAGACGGTGCGCAATGAGGATGACGGTGCACCGCCGGGCCGCCTGGTCCACCGCCTCGCGCAGCGCCTGCTCGTTGCGGGCGTCGAGCTGCGCCGTCGCCTCGTCCAGCAGCAGCACTTCCGGCTTGCGCAGCAACGCCCGTGCGATGGCGAGCCGTTGGCGCTCACCACCCGAGAGGGAGACGCCGCGGTTGCCCACCTCGGTGCGCAGTCCGTCCGGAAGCCGGTCGATCAGCGTGTCGAGCCGCGTCACGCGCAGGGCCTCGGCGATGTCGGCCTGCGAAGCGTTCGTCGCCGAGTACGTGAGGTTGTCCTCCAGCGTGCCGGCCATCACCGGGGAGTCCTGCTCGACGTAGGCGATGCGGCGGCGCACCTCGGCCCGCCGCATGCTCTCGATGTCGACGCCGTCGATGATGATCTGACCCGCCGTCGGGTCGTAGAAGCGCTGGAGCAGCGCGAACATGGTGGTCTTGCCGGCGCCCGAGAGACCGACGAGCGCCGTCTGCGTCCCGCCGGGGATGGTGCACGAGATGCCCTTGAGTGCCGTGCCGCGCCCGGGGTATCCGAACCGCACGTCGCGGAACTCGATGGTCGGCGGCCTGCGCACACCGCCGGCCCGCGCTCCGATGACCTTCAGTTGCATCGTCGAGGCCGGGTTGCCCCGGATTCCGGCGTCCTCGTCCGCGCCGCCTCCGGCGAAGCCGTTCACGTGGCCGTCGGGCGCTCCGTTCACCCTGCCGTTCGCGCCGGGGCTCGCGGGATGCCTGGGCATGTGGTCCTGGGGCAGCTCGTCGACGTCGGCCTCCACGGCCATCCGCTTGATCTGCTCGATGCGTCCCACCGCACCCAGCCCCTGCTGGAGCATGCCCAGCCCTCCCACGAGGGAGCCGATCGGGCTCGCCAGGTAGAAGACGTAGAGCAGGAAGGCGATCAGTTCGGGCGTCTCGAGGTCCCCCGAGGCGACCAGCGCACCGCCGACACCGAGCACGGCGAGGAAGGCCGCCTGGATGGAGACCCCGGAGAGGATCTTGACGAGGGCCACGTACTTGGCCCCGACCAGGCCCGCCTTGTAGGCACCGTCGATGGCGTCGTCGGCGACCTCGGTCTCCCGGTCCTCCGCGCCGTTGGCCTTCACCGTGCGGGCCGCACCCAGCGTGCGGTCCAGCGCCGAGCCGACGGCGCCGATCGACTCCTGGGCGCGCGCGACCGCCTTGCGGATGCGCGGCAGTACGCCCCCCATCACCAGGCCGACCGCCACCAGCACGCCGACGGTCACCCCGAGCAGCGGAAGGTGCACGATCCCCATGAGGACGCCGGCGCCCACGATGCTCAACAGGCCGTTGGCGATCATCACCAGGCCCTCGGTCGCGGCGTTCTGCAGCAGCGTGCTGTCGGAGGTCACCCGCGCGATGAGATCGCCGGGGGGACGGCGGTCGAGTTCGGGTACGCGCAGCCTGATCAGCCGGAAGACCAGTTCCTGCCGTACGCGGCGCACGACCCTCTCCGATGTGCGCTGCTGCCACCACGACTGCAGTCCGGTCAGCCCGGCGCCCGCCACGACGAGCGCGCCGAGCAGGATGACCGGCCCCTTCACATCGCCCCCGCCCGAGAGGGAGGTGAGGACCTGCTGCGCGACGAGCGGCTGCATCAGTCCGGCTCCGCTGGAGGCGAGCACGAGCAGCAGCGTCGCGAACAGGACGAGACGGTGGGGACGGGCGTACCCCATCAGCACGCGCAGCGGCGCGCGCTTGCGGTGGTCGATCCGCAGCACGCTCGCCCGCGGGTGACCGGCCACCTCGGGCAGGACCGGAGCCTGCGGGGGCGGAACCGGGGGCTGGGAGCCCTTGAAGAACCCGAAGGGCTCGGGGGGTCCGGGAGCCGTCGTCATGTGTGTCCTACAGGTCGCTGGTCGGGCGGGAGTCAGCCTGCTGCCTGGTAGTTCGCCGCCTGCGCGGCGATGCGGTCGAGGTGGTCCGCGGCGGCCCGCGCGCCGCCGGCCTCACGGAAGGACCGGCCGATCGCCTCGGCCGCCTCCTTGTGGCCGCCCGCCGGATCGAGCACGGACGTGACGGCCGCGGCCAGCCGTGGAGCGTCGACCCTGTTGAAGCGGACCCGCACTCCCGCACCGGCGTCGACGACCTGCCCCGAGACGATCGGCTGGTCGTCGCGGATCGGCGCGAGCACGAGGGGGACGCCGTGCCAGAGCGATTCGCACACGGTGTTGTGGCCGCCGTGGCACACGACGGCGTCGAGGTGGGGAAGCAGATCGAGCTGCGGCACGTACTCGCGCACCAGCAGCCCGGACTGCCCCGGCCCGGTCTGCTCCCGGGGTACTCCGAGCACACCGCCGGGGTCGACGACGATGCCCTGCACCGTCTCGCGCAGGCCCTCCAGCGCGGCGACGGCCTCGCCGAGGAACCGTCCGCCGGCGTCGGCGTTGGCCGTGCCCAGGGTGACCAGCACCTTGCGCCGCCCGGGGTCGAGCTCCCCGTAGGGGAAGTCGCACCGGGGTGCGCGCGGGGCGATGGCCGGGCCCACCATGTGCACGCCGTCCCAGGGCAGCGGGGCGTCGCCGAGCAGCGCCCGGCCGGTGAAGGCGACGATGCCGTGCGGGGAGAAGCGGGGGTCGCCGCTGCACCGTTCGTCGCCGAACTCGGCGCGCAGCGAGGCGAAGATGCCCTTCAGCCACGCCTCCACCTTCGGCATCGAGGAGAGCGGGTCGGTGAGTTCGGCCGACGTGGTCACCGACGTCACGTACGGGATGCCGTGGCGTTCGGCCACCAGCGCCCCGGCCACGGCGTGCTGGTCCGCCACCACCAGGTCGGGGCGGAACTCGCGGATCGCGGAGTCGACGCCCGGCGCCATCAGTCCGGCCAGCGGTGCGAAGAAGTCCTCCCACAGGAAGCGGAAGGCCGCGGGCCCGGTCAGCTTCGGCGGCCGGCCGAGGTCGCTGTCCGGCATCCGCGTCTCGTGGACCTCTGCGTCCTCTCCCGCCAGGCGCCGGAT
This sequence comes from Streptomyces sp. WMMB 322, assembly GCF_900090145.1. Lineage (GTDB taxonomy): Bacteria > Actinomycetota > Actinomycetes > Streptomycetales > Streptomycetaceae > Streptomyces. The sequence continues at coordinate 102,680 of NZ_FMHI01000015.1, read as the reverse complement.
CAGCTCGCCGTACCCGGCCCAGGCCACCCGGTGGCCCCTGCGGGTGAGTTCGGCGGCGACGCCCAGCAGCGGGTTGGTGTGCCCGACCAGCGGGGGGACGACGAAGAGGAGGCGAGTCACCGTGCGGCCTCTGCCAGTTCGTGCCCGGCCGCCCTCTTCTCGGCCTCGTCGTGCTCGCGCACCCAGTCCAGGAGCAGGTCCCGTGTCTCCTTGGTGCGCTCCACCAGGACGGAGTGGCCCTGGTCGGGCAGCACGACGGTGCGGCAGCGCTCCAGCACGCTCTCGAACAACGGGACCTGGGCGACGAGCCCCGACTCCTCACCGAAGATCGCCAGCACGGGGCAGGTGATCGCCGACAGGTCGTCGTCTATGACACGTCCGCTCCACACCTCCGCGCCCAGCGTGGTGGAGTTGAGGATGCGGCCCGCGATGCGCGAAAGGCGCGCGGTCTGCGCACCGCGGTTCTCCTTGATCCAGTCGATGACCTCCTCGTGCACGAGCTGCTCCTTGGCGAGAGCGAGCCCCTCGGCCATGTGCCGTGTCCACCGCTGGACCGGCGGCTCGGCCTCGATGAGGGTGAGCGTCGCGATCCGCTCCGGGTACCAGGCGGCTGCCCCGGCCGCGACCGTGCCGCCGAAGGAGTTGCCCACGACGTGCACCCGCCGCCGCTCACCGAGCGCGTCGAGCAGCGCGACGAGGTCGTCGACGAAGGACTCGATCCGGTAGCCGCTCTCCGGCCGCTCGCTGCGGCCGTGCCCGCGCAGGTCGTACATGATCACGTCGATGCCGGCCGCGGCGAACGCGGGCCCGAGCGTGAAGTAGTAGCTCGCCAGGCTGTCGGTCAGCAGCCCGTGCACGAACACCACGACGGGCGGCTCGCCCTGCTGCCCCTCGCGCACGGTGGCGGGGAGGCGCTGCACATGGGTGGTGATCTCTCCGGTACGGATCTTCATCCCGGATCAGCCCTCTTCCGTTGCGCGCAGCGACGCGACGACGAAGTCCACCAGTTGACCCACGGTCAGCGCGATGATCTCGTCGAGTTCGAGATCGGCCACGAACTCGGCGAAGTTGACGCGGTCCCCGTAGTGCTCGCGCAGCGAACCCGAGAGCGTCACCAGGTCGATGCTCTCCAGCTCCAGGTCGTCGTGGAAGGTGGTCTCCCTTCCTATCTCGGCCTCGTCGAAGCCGTACTCCTCGAGCAGTTCGCGCAGCATTCCGGCGATGTCCGCCAGGACTTCCCCCGGACCGGTTCCGGCGTGCGCCGTCCCGTGCGGCTGCGCAGGCGCGAACCGGGTCGCGTCAGTGGTCATCTTGCACTCCTGATTCCTCGTGGGCGGCCGTCCACGCGACCACATACCGCCGCTCGGGCAAGCCCGGCGGATTCGCTGTCTCCCGCACCCGCACCTCGTACGAGTGGCCCCCGTGACGCACCCGGAGCCGGTCGGTGTCCGCCGAGACCACCTGGTAGTCCGACGGACGGCCCCGCAGTCCGGTGCCGCGCAGCTTCGCGACGGCTTCCTTCGCCGCCCACATGCGCGTGAACCAGACCTCCTCACTTCCTGAACTCTCCGCGCCGTGCTCCGGCCCGCCGTCCGACAGGCCGCGCAGCAGGGCGAGTTCCTCCGCTCCGCAGGCCGCCTCGACGGTGGCCCGGGAGCGGGCGGTGATCTCCTCGACGTCGATGCCGCACGGGCCGCGGCGTGCGATCGCGACACCGCACTCGCCGCGGTGCGCGATGGAGACCGTCAACTCCCCGACGGTGCGGCCGTGCACGCCGCGGACGAAGGGCCGGCCTTCGTCGTCGTTGTGCACGGAGACCTCCGCCGGGTAGATGTCGCCTGCGCCTTCCGCCCACAGCAGTGCGCGCGCGGCGTCCTTGGCCGCGATCCTGCCGAGCAGGAACTGCCGCCTGCGGACGGGAGGAAGCGCGGCGTAGCCGGCGCGTTCCGCGCTGCCGAGCATGTTGCGCATCACCAGTTCGCGCGTCGCCAGGTCCGGCCAGCGCTCGTGCACCAGGGACCAGCCCTCCGGCTGCTGTGCGGAGAGGGTGTTGCAGCCGGGGAAGCGGTCGACGGCGCGGATTCCGGGATCGGTGTCGAAGCGTCGGTCCGTCCAGCCCGTCAGCTCCGCCCACACACGGCCTTCGTGCAGCAGCTGCATGTCGGCGGTGAGCAAGCTGCGGGTGACGCCGGTGATGCGGACGGAACAGGTCACCTGCTGGCCGGCTCCGGGCTCGGGGCCGTGGAAGCGTATGCGGTCCACGCTGACGGGGAAGACCGTCGTGCGCTCGGTGAGCGTCGCCATGATCCAGTAGCCCAGGAGCTGGCCGACGTTGTCCAGCAGCGAACCCGGTGCCCCGGGCGCGGTGATGACGCCCCGTACGTGCCTCTCGCCGATGGCGGTCAGCTCGCTCACGCCCTGGAACTTCGGGCCGTGGAACATCCACCGTTCCGTGTAGAGCTGTTCGGCACGCATGTCCGGTGCACGGTCCGAGGACGGGTCGACGGGCCACGGCGCCGGGGGCGGATCATGGCGGGGGGCGAGTTCGACGACGGCGCGGGAGGAGCCCGTCAGCTCCACCTCCACCTCGGTGGGTGCGGTGCGCCGGACGGCGACGGGCACGTCGTGGGCCGGGACGGCCTCGATCCACTTCAGCAGCCGCACGTCGCGAAGGCCGACCGCGCGCATGCCCGGCACGGCGCTTTCGGCGATCTCCATGAGGTGTCCGATCACGGTGGTGGCGGGCACGATGGGCCAGCTGTCGGCCACGTCGGGCCATCCGGGGCGCTGCCGGAAGAAGCAGTGGTCGACCAGGTACGGCATCTCGTCCAGCCCCACGCGGAGCACCGAGGGCACGGACGGCGCCGCTCCGGGCCCGGCAGGCGGAACGGCGGGAGGCACGGGCGCGGAGGGCGGCACCGGTGCCGGACCGGCCGGTGCCGGACCCGCCGGTGCCGGACCCGCCGGTGCCGGGCCGCGCCGCGCGGTCGGCCCGCCCGGACGGCTCCTGTGCGCGGGCCGCGCGGCCGGCACGTGACGGCGGGTGCCGGCGCCGATCACGTCGGCGGCGGCGGAGGCCGTCTCCTGCAGGAGCGCGGAGAGTTCGGCGGCCAGCGGATTCCCGGAGCCGGCATTGTCCAGCCTCGCCATCGACGCGGAGGCGGCAGCGAAAGCGGGGGCCGGCGCCGGGGCCGTTCCGGCGGAGGCGGCCGCTGCCGCCGGACCGACGGTTCCGGAGAGGCTTCCGTGCACCTGCTCGGGCAGCGACACCAGCGCGCCGTCGAGGTCGAGCCGCACCCCGGGGCGTGCGGAGGACCCGGCCCCCGCCCCCGCCTTCGCCCCGGCGCGCCCGGCGTCCTCGGAGCCGAGCAGGGGCCGCACGTCCGGTTCGGCCCCCTCCACCCACAGCGCGGTCACGACGCGGCGCAGCTGCGCAAGGCTGTCCCGCGCACCGGCGTGCGCGGAGACGACGAGGCGGTCGCATCCGGAGAGCGTGTCGTCGATGAGGGAGCCGAGCTGCCCGGCTCCGAGCTGGATGAACGCACGGTGACCGGCGTCGTACATGGCCAGGATCATCTGCCGGAAGCGCACCGGCTCCAGCAGATGCCGTACGAACAACTCCCGTATCGCATCGGGGTCTTCGGGATACGGCGAGGCCGTGGTCGCCGACCACACGGGCGTCGTCTGCGGATGCAGGCGGTAGGCCTCCGCCGCGCCGCGGATCGGCCCGAGGTAGGGGGCGAGCATCGGCGTGTGGAACCCGGAGCGGAACGGCAGCACCTGGCTGATCACTCCGCGGGAGCGCATGCGCGCCACCATGGCCTCGACGGCCTCTTCGGAGCCGCAGATCATCGACTGGTTCGGCGCGTTGTCGTGGGAGAGCACGACGTCCGTGCGTCCGTGCAGCTCCGCGAGGACGTCATCGGCGGGCATGCCGAGGACGCCGAAGACGGCTCCCGGCACGCGCAGCGCGTCCGGGTCGAACCCGGCCAGGAACGCGTCGACTTCGTCGGCGGCGTGGATGCCGCCGCACGCCATCGCCGTCCACTCGCCCACGCTGTGCCCGGCCACGGCGTCCGGGACGACGGCGAGTGCGCGCAGTGCGGCGTCGAGAATCCTGCCGAGCTGGAAGACGGCCGCGCCGTGCCGTCCGACGTCGCCGACCTCCGCCTGACTGCCGAAGGAGAAGTCAAGGCCGAACCGCTCTGCCAGCCCGCCCGCCCTGGGTTCGAACTCGGCCTCCAGCCCCGGGAAGACGAAGGCGGTGAGCCCTCCCGCGGGACCGAGTATGGGGCGGGGGCTGAACCACACGTCACTGCGTCCGGACCACGGCATGCCCTTGGCGACGGCCTTGCGTGCCAGCTTCAGGCGCCGCGCCGTCGGGTCGACGATGCCCAGCCGGCACCGCGCGGTGACGGAGGTGGTCTCGTCGAGGCCCTGCGCCAGCACCGCCGCGTCGTCGCGCTCCAGCAGGTCCGCGAGCGCCTCAGGTCCGTCGGCGGCCAGCCGCAGCACCCGCTCGGGTTCGACGACGGCCGCGGTGGCGGTGGCGCCCCCGCCGGACGCGGCGTTCCGGTCGGCGGGCCGCGTCGCGGGCTGCTCCAGTACGACGTGGGCGTTGATGCCGCCGAAGCCGAAGGCGTTGACGCCTGCCCGGCGCGGTGCGCCGCCCTCCGGTTCCTCCCAGGGGCGTGCCTCGGCGAGCGGCGCGAAGCGCGTGCGGGCGAGGGCCGGGTGCGGGTCGTCGCAGTGCAGCGTCGGGGGCAGCACGTTGTGGTGGACGGCCAGTGCGGCCTTGATGAGTCCGGCTATGCCCGCGGCGGGCATGGTGTGCCCGATCATCGACTTCACCGAGCCGATGACCGCACGGGCGCCCTCGCCCCCGTCCGCGGCGGTCCCTCCGGGCCCGGTGCCGGTGCCGAACACCTCGGCGAGCGTGGTCAGTTCGGCCTCGTCACCGGCGGGTGTCGCGGTGCCGTGAGCCTCCAGCAGCCCGATGGCTCCGGGAGCGAGCGGGTCCAGCCCCGCGGCGTCCCACGCCTGGCGCACGGCACGCACCTGTCCGCCGGGGTCGGGGTTGAACAGGCTGGAGGAACGGCCGTCGCTGGCCACCCCCGTGCCGCGCACGACGGCGTATATCCGGTCGCCGTCACGTTCGGCGTCCGCGAGGCGCTTGAGCACCACGACGCCCGTGCCCTCGCCGATGAGGACGCCGTCCGCCCCGCGGTGCAGCGGCCGTATCCGCTGGCTGCGTGAGAGCGCGCCGAGCTGGCTGAAGACGGACCACAGGGTGATGTCGTGGCAGTGGTGCACGCCGCCGGCGAGCATGATGTCGCAGCGTCCGGCGTCGAGTTCGCGGACCGCGTGGTCGACGGCCACGAGCGACGAGGCACAGGCGGCGTCCACGGTGTAGGCGGGACCGCGCAGGTCGAGCCTGTTCGCGACACGCGAGGCCGCCAGGTTGGGCACCAGGCCGATGGCCGACTCCGGTGCTTCGGGCCCGAGTTGGGCAGCGAAGGCCGAACGCACCTCTTCCAGCCGGTCCTCGCCCAGTTCGGGCACGAGTTCGCGGAGCGTGCGCACGACCTGGTTGCTGGTGCGTACGCGCTGATCGAGCCGCACCAGACCGGGCGTGAGGTACCCGCCGCGGCCCAGTACGACTCCTGCCCGCTGCCGGTCCTCCGGCAGCACCCCGTCCCCTCCGGCGTCCTCGACGGACCGGTGGGCCACATCGAGGGCGATGAGCTGGTCGGGCTCGGTCCCGGGCACCGAGTTGGGCATGATGCCGAACCGCGTCAGGTCGAACTCGGCGGTGTCGTCGATGAATCCGCCGCGCCGGCAGTAGACGCGGTCGGCGCGCCGTGGCCCTCCCGCGGACTCCGACCGGGGGGACCCCCAGGCCGCGTAGAACTCCTCGTCCCAGCGGCCTTCGGGCACGTCGGTGATCGCGTCGACGCCGCCGACGATGTTCTGCCAGTAGCGGTCCAGATCGCCGGCGCCCGGGAAGAGAGCGGCCATGCCGACGATCGCGACGGGGGTGCGGGAGGGACCCCGCTCAGGGGCGGACACGGTTCACCAGCCGGACGCAGCGGCGACCACCGCGTGCACTGTGGGCGCGCCCCAGGCCAGTTCGCGCAGCAGACTCAGCGGCCCCTCCTCGGGGTCGAGGAGTTCGATGCCGCGAGCCGCGTAGGAGCGCATCAACTCCGGTGTGACCATGCCGCTGTTGGTCTCCGAGGCGGCCCATGGCCCCCAGTGCACGGTCAGACCGCGGCGGTCCTCCGTCGACCAGCGCCGGCCCAGCTCCTCCAGGGCGTCGTTGGCTGCCGCGTAGTCGGCCTGTCCGCGGTTGCCCAGTGCTCCGGCGATGCTGCCGAACAGCACGGCGAAGCGCGGGGATTCGGGCAGGGCGCCCAGGGCGTCGAGCAGCACGCGGGCGCCGTCGGCCTTCGTGGAGAAGACACGGCGGAAGGACTCCGGCGACTTCTCCGCGATCAGCTTGTCCTCGATGACGCCTGCCGCGTAGACGACCCCGTCGAGCCTGCCGTGCTCCGCGTGAATCTCCTTCACTGCGGCGCGTACGGCTTCCTCGTCCAGCGCGTCGACGCAGCGGTAGCGGGCCTGGCTGCCCGACTCCCGCAGCGCGGCGAGGGTTTCGCGCACCTCGCGTTCGGCGAGGACGGCGGAGACGGCACGCTCGATCTGCGCCGGTGACGTCATCCCGGAGCCGATGAAGGCCGTGCGCAACTCGTCGCGTCCCGGCGCCGCGGCCGTGGCCGGGTCCTCGGACGGCGGCGGCACGGGAGTGCGGCCCAGCAGCTCGATCCGGCAGCGGCTCGCGGCGGCGACGGTGCGGGCGAAGCGCGCGGTGATACCGCGGGCGCCCCCGACCAGGAGCAGCACTGAGTCGCGGTCGAGTCCCGCGGCGGCCGCCTCGGAGACCCCGTCACCGGCCGGGCCGGCGCCCGTCGCGGCGACCGCGCCCAGGTCCTTGGGTGCCAGCTTCAGTGCGCGCCGGCGTCCGCCTTCGCAGAGGACGACGGGTTCGCGCTCCGTGGCGCCGAGTTCGGCCACGAGGAGACGGGCGACGGTGTCCGGGTCGTCGTCGGCGCCGACTTCGACCAGGGTCGCGGCGACGTCCTCGTACTCGCGGGCGACGCTGCGGAAGAAGCCCCGCAGACCGGAGGCGGCGCCTTCCGCGCGCCGGTCCGCCCCGATCAGCCGCGCGGGTCCGGAGGCCAGGATGCCCTGGAAGAGCGGGAAGGTCTCCGGGAGCGTGGTCTCCGGCGACTCCAGGAAGGGCAAGTGGAAGACGATCTCGCCGACCTGCTCCGGGAGCGGCTGGCCGTCCGGCACGGTGTGCGGCATGGCGCCCAGCTCCCGGAGGCGTTCCGCCACGAGGGTGCCCAGTGCGCCGCCGCCGAGGACGGTGACGGTGGTGCCCTCGGCGAGGGCGGGGGCGGGCGGTGCAGGCAGCTCGGTCTCGGTGAACTCCAGCCGCTGCGGCGCCACGACGACGGCGCCGCCCGCGGCGGCCTGCTCGGAGGGCGCGTCCTGCGCCGGTGCGGGCACTGCTGCGGAGGCCGCGGACTGCGCAGCCCCGGTCGCGGGTGCGGCGGCGCCGAGTCTGGCGACGAGGAGCTCGGAGACCGCGGCCGCCGTACGGGCCGCACTCAGCTCCTCCACATCGGCGTCCCGCCCCACAGGCAGACCCAACCGCACCGCCAACTCACCGGCAATCTCAGCCCTCTTGATCGAATCCACACTCAGATCCGCCTCCAGATCCAACCCCGGCTCGATCATGTCCACCGGATAACCCGTACGCTCCGCCACCACCGACAACACCGACTCCAGCACCGCATCCGCCGACAACACAGCGGCAGCGGCACCATCACCGGACGACGCCGGAGCAGCGCCGGGCAACGGGGCGGACGCCGGCCCGGCGGCGCCGAGTCTGGCGACGAGGAGCTCGGAGACCGCGGCCGCCGTACGGGCCGCACTCAGCTCCTCCACATCGGCGTCCCGCCCCACAGGCAGACCCAACCGCACCGCCAACTCACCGGCAATCTCAGCCCTCTTGATCGAATCCACACTCAGATCCGCCTCCAGATCCAACCCCGGCTCGATCATGTCCACCGGATAACCCGTACGCTCCGCCACCACCGACAACACCGACTCCAGCACCGCATCCGCCGACAACACAGCGGCAGCGGCACCATCACCGGACGACGCCGGAGCAGCGGCGGGCAAAGGCGCGGACGCCGGCCCGGCGGGGGTGTTCGCGGCCGTCGCGGGGGCAGGCGCGGCGGGCACTGTGACGGCGGGTGCGGGCAGCGCCGGCGAACCGGCGGGGGCGGGGGGAAGTTCGGCAGCTCCCAGGTAGCGCAGCAGCACATCTCTCTGCGCGGTGACCATCTCCCTGCTGGAGCGCAGGAATTCGGCGATGAGAGCGTCCGGACCGGACAGCGTGGTGCCGTCCTGCGTGGGGGGTTCCGGCACGATCAGCTCCGTGACTGGGCGTGGGGGACGAAGGGCGTTGGGCGGGATGGTGCCGTCGGCGAGACGGACGAGCTGACCGTCCACGGTCCAGCCGGCGGGCTTGCCGGGGGTGGCGCTCTCCGGGTCGACGGCGTCCCGCCCCTGGTAGAGCTTTGCGGTGCGCACGTCTGCGCCGGCGACGGCAAGTTGTGCGACACCGGCGAGAAAACCGTACAGTCCTCCGCGCCCGGCGTCCTCGAATGTGACCGTACTGTGTGGACGATCGCCGAGGATCGCCGATACGAGCCTGGTCAGGACCTTGCCCGGGCCGACCTCCGCGAAGACGCGTGCGCCCGCCGCGTACATCGACTCGATCTGCTCGGCGAACCGGACCGGCGACCCGATCTGTTCGGCGAGTCCTGCGCGCACCGCATGGGGGACGGCGTCGTAGGGCTCTGCCGTGCTGTTGGACCAGACGGGAAGTCCGGGCGCGTGTATGTACATCGACTGCAGCGTCCGGGCGAACACTTCTCCGGCGCCTGCCACGAGCGGGCTGTGGAAGGCGCAGGCCACCTGGAGCGTCCTGGCTGACAGACCGGCGTCCTTGAGGTGACCGACCGCCTTCGTGACGGCCTCCGTCGGGCCGGAGATCACGGTCTGCCTCGGCGAGTTCCGGTTGGCCGTGACGACCTCACCGTCGAGCCCCGCCAACGCCAGTACCTCGTCGACCTTTTCGGGGAGCGCGGTCACGGCGGCCATGGCCCCGGCGTCACCATCGTCCGGGATCTGGCCGAGTATCGCCTCGGCGCGTGCGGCGCTGGCCGTCAGCACGTCCTGGGGCGACAGCGCCCCCGCCACGCCCAGCGCGACGAGTTCGCCGTAGCTGTGACCGGCGGCCATGTCCGGGCGTATGCCGAGGGAGGCGAGCAGGTCGGCGGCGGCGAGTTCGACGATGCCCAGGGCCGGCTGGGCGACGGCGGTGTCGGTGATGCGGGCGAGCTGCGCGTCGGCGGTCGCCTTGTCGAAGGCCGTCGGCGGGTACAGCACGTCCGCCCAGCGCCTGCCCAGGTGCAGGTAGCGCTGGAGTTCGGGGAAGGCGACGAAGAGGTCGGCGAGCATCCCGGGGCGCTGGCTGCCCTGGCCCGGGAAGAGGAACGCGATGTCGCCTCCCTCCGACGCCTCGCCCGTGGCGCTGCCGGAGGCGGCGAAGATGCCCGCCGCCGGATCGTGCGCGCCCTCGGCCGCACGGTGCAGCAGCCCGCGCAGCTCTGCGACGCTCTGCGCGAGCAGAGCGATGCGCACCGGTTCGCCCCGCACGGCGGCCGAGTCGCTGACGCGGGCGGCACCGAGCGCGTGGTCCCGCAGCCGCCACGCGCCGCCCCGTCCCGTCTGCCCGGCCTGGTCGACCTGCTCCAGGAGGCGGCGCACGGCGCGCTGCGCCGCGGCGTCGTCCTTGCCGCGGAAGGTGAACAGCTCCACCGGCCACTCGTCGCCGGAGTGCACGGAGGGCGCCTGGTCGTATGCGCGCAGGACGGCGTGGAAGTTCGTCCCGCCGAAGCCGAATGCGCTTACACCCGCGACACGTTCGGAAGCCTCGGCGGCCCACGGCCTTGCCGCGGAGTGGAAGAAGAACGGGCTGCTCTCCCGGCTCCAGGCCGCGTTGGGCTCCTCGATGTGCAGCGTCGGCGGCTTCACCCCGTGGTACAGGGCCAGCGTCGTCTTGATCAGGCCCGCCAGGCCGGCGGCGCACTTGGTGTGCCCGATCTGCGACTTCACCGACCCGATGGCGCAACTTCCGGGCGCCGCACCCGCCTCCGTGAACACCTGTGTGAGCGTGGTCAGTTCGGTACGGTCGCCCACCACCGTGCCCGTGCCGTGCGCCTCGATCAGGCCGATCTGCGCGGGCGATACGCCCGCGTTGCGGTAGGCGCGGGTCAGCGCGGCACGCTGGCCCTCGGGGCGGGGCGCGGTCAGGCCGAGCGCGCGGCCGTCGCTGGCGCTGCCGACGCCGTCGATCACCGCGTAGATGCGGTCGCCGTCGCGCTCGGCGTCCGCGAGGCGCTTGAGCACGACGCAGCCGACGCCCTCGCCGAGCGCGATGCCGTCGGCGCCGTCGTCGAACGTGGAGGAGCGCCCCGTCGGCGAGAGGGCGTGCACGGAGGAGAAGAGCAGGTAGTCGTTGATCCCGTTGTGCAGGTCGGCGCCGCCGCACAGCACCATGTCGCTGGTGCCGGTGACCAGTTCCTTGCAGGCCACGTCCACGGCGGTCAGCGACGAGGCGCACGCGGCGTCCACGGTGTAGTTGGCCCCGCCGAGGTTGAGCCGGTTGGCGATGCGCCCGGCGATGACGTTGGCGAGGACACCGGGGAAGGAGTCCTCGGTCAGATGCGGCAGCTGTTCGTCGAGAGCGGCGGGCAGGTCCCCGCCGAGGTATGCCGGGAGAACGGTGCGCAGGACGCTGGCGTTGGACAGGTCGCTGCCGGCCTCCGCACCGAAGACGACGGACGTGCGGGAGTGGTCGACGGGCCGCCCTTCGCAGCCCGCGTCGGCCAGGGCCCGCCGCGCGGCCTCCAGCGCCAGCAGCTGCACGGGCTCGATGCTGGCGAGCGAGGCGGGCGGGATGCCGAAACTCAGCGGGTCGAAGGGGATTTCGGGCAGGAACCCTCCCCAGCGTGAGGGGGTGCGCTCCCCATCGCCGTCCGGCGCGTAGTACAGCTCCGGGTCCCAGCGCTCTTCCGGCACCTCGGTGACGCAGTCCTTGCCGGCCAGCACGTTCGCCCAGAAGGCGGAGAGGTCCTCGGCCCCGGGGAACATGCCCGCCATGCCGACGACCGCGATGCGCAGCGGCTCGGCCCGGCTCTCCTCCTCCTGCCCCGATCCCCGCTCCACGAGGCCGAGTTCGTCCCGCAGCCGCCGTGAGCGTTCGCGCAGCACCGAGGCGGCCCGCTCGCCGACGGACTCGTGGAGCGCGGCGACGGTCGTGACGTCCGTGCGCAGCACGCACACCTCACCGGCCATGAACATGCCCTCGTCGCCCTGGCGCTGCTCGTCCACGCCGCGCAGCTCGGGCCCGACGCGTTCGATGCCCTTGCTGGCGACGCGCAGCCGCCCGACGTTGAACTTCTCCAGCTGCTCCCAGATCTCCCGCTCGGGGACGCCGGCCTGGCGCAACTGCTGCTTGAGGGAGGCGAAGTGGGAGGTGAAGGCGCTGTGCGCGCACCGCGTGGCGTGTCCGGGTGCGGTCTCCAGCAGGTCGGTGCGCTCGGCGGCGACGACCTGCTGCTGGAAGCGCGGAAGGATGGCTCCCGCGTCCACGGCTTCCTGGGTGAACAGGTAGGCGGTGCCCATCAGTACGCCGGTGGCGACCCCGGCGCGGGTCAGCGGTGCGGCCAGGGCGGCGACCATCGATGCGGATCGTTCGTCGTGCACGCCGCCGGCGAAGAGGACGGTGATCTCACCGGCAGCGCCGGGTCTCTCCTTCGCCACGAACTCCAGCAGGATCTCGGCCTGTGCCTCCCACAGCGGAAAGCTGTTGCGCGGACCGACGTGGCCTCCGCACTCGGCACCCTCGAAGATGAACTTGCGGGCGCCGGCGGCGAGGAACTGCCGCAGCAGCCCCGGCGAGGGCACGTGCAGGAAGGTGGATATGCCCTCCGCCTCCAGCGCGGCCGCCTGTGCGGGACGGCCGCCGGCGATGATCGCGTGCGTGGGCTTCGTCTGGCGTACGGCCTCCAGCTGGGCCGCCCTGATCTCCTCGTCGGCGAACCCGAGGATGCCCACGCCCCAAGGCGCCTCGCCCAGCGCGGACTTGGTGGCCTCCAGCATGGTCCTGGTCTGCTCGGCGCCGGCGAGCGCCAGCGCGAGGAAGGGCAGCGCGCCGTCCGCGGCGACGGCGGCGGCGAACTCCGGCTGGTCGCTGACGCGTGTCATCGGCCCCTGCGCGACGGGCAGCCGGGTACCGAGGGCGGCGGCGCCGGGAGCGCCGGGGCCGAGTGCCGCGGCCGCCCCGTCGTCCTGAACGGCGGCCGCGACGGCCTCGCGGATGCCCCGTACGACGTCGGTGACGGAGTTCCACCTGCGCGCGAAGGACGCGGCGAGGAAGACGTCCTGGCCGGCGGGGAGGAACTGCGTGCGCAAGTCGTCGCCGCCTACGCGGGAGGTGAACTCCTCGGCGTCGTCTGGCAGTTCGGGGGCGCCGGGGCCGCGCCGGCGCAGCACGCGCATCCCGTGGTGCAGCACCGTCTCGGAGCCGTCCAGGCCGGAGAGGGCCTCGGTGATCTCCAGCGGCAGTCCGGCCTCGTCCAGCAGAGCCAGCTGTGTGTCCAGTACGACACCGGCCGCGCCGCCCGCGACGGCGGCGGCAGCGGTGTGGGGCCCGATGCCGCCGCAGGCCCACACGGGCATGCCGTCGGGCAGCCCGTCCCGTGTTCCGCCGAGGGCCGCGAGGACATGCTGGAGCAGCACGAAGGTGCTCAACTCCCCGGCGCGGCCCCCGCTCTCGCTGCCTCGGACGATGAGGCCGTGGGCCCCGGCGGCAGCGGCGCGGCGTGCCTCGTCCAGCCCGACGACCTCGACGAGGACGCGTCTGCCGCCGAACTCCCCCGGTGACCTGGCGGGGTCGGCGAGCAGTACGGTCTCCGCGGCTGCGGGAAGGTCGCCGTCCGTCACCGGGCAGCCGGGGCGGACACGTACTCCGAAGGGGCGTGCCGCCCATCGGTCCGTGCGGTCGAGATGCTCGGCCGCTTCGCGCAACGCACCGTCACCGGCGGGCAGTTCGAGCACTCCGAGTGCACCTGCCGCGCAGGCGCCCGCGGTCAGCCGTGGTGACGGCCTGTGCAGGGGGTTGATCGCGATGACCGGGTTGGATCGCGAGGACACGTGGGACGCGTCCTTGTCCAGCATCCTCATGGGCTCTCCCGACTGCACGATCGCTTCGGCCAGCTGACCATGCGTAGTAGACGGGACGGTTACTGTGCGGTCAACCGATGGTTTTCCGCGTGCTCGTCACTCTCCGTCAACTGCCGAAGAGGCGCCCAGTGCCGGGCATTTCGCCCTCCGGGGCACACCGAGCAGGGCCTTGACACACGCGTCATGAAGACGGAACGCAGCGGTCATTACGTTTGTCATGGCCATGTAACCGTCCGCTTACATGCCACACGAGCACTGTGTGGCAGATCACAGCATTGGAGCGGGATTTCCGGATCAGCCGGCGGCCGCGACGAGCCACCGCGACGGCAGGAGGTCGGCCTGCCGGTGGCCCGGGGCGGGTCACGCCGGGCGGATTCCGGTTGTCCGGCGATTGTGCCCCAGCTCCCCGCACCGGCGGCCACCATTGAGGAAACGCGCAAATACGCCGCCGGGAGGGCTTCGGGGCCGGACCCTCACATCATCCGTCGAAGGGCACGGGGAGGGAGGGGGAGTGAGCAGCGGGCGGACGGGCGGAGGTCCGTGCATCCGCCGCACCGGTGGCCCGAGGGGGCACGGCTGCCCACCCCGGAATCGGCGTGCGTCTGCTCGATCTCACCCTCGGAGCAATGTGGTTGGGGGTCACGGCGGTCTCCTTGGCGACTGTCCCGGTGGGGTCGGAATGTCTACGCGCGGAGAACGTACGACGGGATACTCGTGAGTCACAAGAGACGGACACACAATGGCAAGTACCTGCCACGAATTCACGTGTACGGGCACGCACATGGTGCGATTTCAGCTCCACGCCGGTGCATGATCGTGCGCTTTCGGCCGCCACACCCCGGCCCGACCACGCCTGCCCACCAACTCGGGGCTCAAGTACCCGCTGTTTTCCGCCTGTTCGTACGACGGACTCGACAGGAAGGCGATCCAGCGCTACAGCGCGAATCCTCGGTGGAGTCGCCCGCAGTCGACGGCGACGCCACCGCGGACTCGCGGTGGTCTTCGTCGGACGGTCGACGACGCCTCCCATCCGGCCGACGGCGAAACTCATGACTCCGCGCCTCGCCCACGCCGGCCGTTCCCCACGCACAGATACACGTCGCACGGCCGGGTGGCCGCTGTGCGGCCGGCATGACTTGGCGCCGGCGCCCGGCAGCGTTCGCGATCCGGGTCATCGCCGTGCCGATCCGGGTCATCGCCGTGCGCAGAGGTCGGCTCCGACGCCGGACGCGCCCTCCGGTTCCGGGCGGAGCTCTCGCGGGAGCCGGACGCGGATGGTCTTGCCTGGCCCTGGGCCGAGTGTGATGGTCAGGCGGCCGGCGACGCTGCGGATCATGTGCCAGCCGAAGCCGCCGCTGCCGCCGCTGCGGTCGGGTGTCCGCTCGCACGGGCCCGCCGGGCTGAGGTCGCTGACCGCGACGGCCAGCGCGTCCGGGCCGGCGGACAGCTCCAGGGTGTACCGGCCGCCACCGTGACGCAGGGCGTTGGTGACGAGTTCGGAGACCACCAGGACCAAGGTGTCCGCCATGGAGCCGTCCGGTGCCGGCGTGAGGCTGTCGGCGAAGGCACGGGCGGCGTCGCGGGCCTTGTGAACGTCACACGAGCGATCGCCCCGCACCACGGTCGCCCCGGGATTCGGCATGCTGGTGATCATCGTGCCGTTCATGCGCGTACACCCCACTTGGATCGTTGTGCCGCTCTTGCCGTGCCCAGCCGCATGCCCGCCCCGGCAGACCTTCATACTCCGCCGGCAGTGCTCTCCGGTGCAGCTTTCCGGGGGCCGCAGAGGACGGAAGCCGACATTCCTCCTCCCAGAAAATCTGTCATGGCGGGAGTAGACATGTGAGCCTCCCGGAGTTAGTGTCTTCCTCGTAGCCAAGAGATCGAGAAGGCGCGGCAGAGGATGAACTGCCGCGCATGCAGGACCAGCAAGTCGGGCACGGCAGTGGAGTGGCGGGGCCGGAAGGATCTCGGGGTCCCCTCGCTGACTGCCGGGCCGGGTGGCTCACCAGGAGCCGCCGTAAGAACGCAGTACCCGTAGTGGCAAGCAAGTTGAACAGCACGAAAGAGAAAGAAGGAGGCAGACGCCATCCAGGATCGCCCGGGCGAGGAAACCGACAGCCCGGGTACCGCAGGCCCCGGAATGGAAGGTGGTCCCACGGTCACGCATCCGCGATCCCCGCACGCGCTCCCCTCTTCCAGGGGTCGGTGCGGAAAGAGAAGGCCGGCACTGCAGTAAGCCGGCAGATGGTGTTCAAATCCCTCGGGGCCCTGGTGCCGTTCGGCACCAGGGCCCCACGATGCGTTCCCTACCAGAGGTGCAAATGACAGAGGAAAACTCACTCGGCCGTCTCGACGACGACGACTACCCCGCTTTCACCATGGGCCGTGCCGCCGAAATACTCGGCACCACGCCCGCCTTCCTTCGCGCCATCGGCGAAGCCCGCCTCATCACCCCCCTGCGCTCCGAAGGCGGCCACCGCCGCTACTCCCGCTACCAGCTGCGCATCGCCGCCCGAGCCCGCGAACTCGTCGACCAGGGCACTCCCATCGAGGCCGCCTGCCGCATCATCATCCTCGAAGACCAGCTCGAAGAAGCCCAGCGCATCAACGAGGAACTGAGCCGCGCCACCAAGTCCCGCCACGGCGCCGAAGCCTGACTCCTCCTGCTCGCGCACCCCCGACGGCCGGCCCCGGTTTCGGTCGGCAGCCGGCCGGCCCCGCAGCCCGGCCGGCTCCCGGACCCGTACCGACGGGGTGATGATGCCGGGTGAGACACCACCGCCATGCCGACGACGACGGCCTTCCGCCGGGCCGCTCGGCCATTGGCCCGGGTGTGCCGTTCGGCTGATGAGCAGCGGACCGGATTGCGCCATTACTTCCTGACGGACCGAGAGCCGCGGCAGCGGGCATCCTCATGCGGCCGTCCCGTGATCCGAACGAGGCACCGCGTGCGGCGCCGGGTGCTCCAAGTCTGTCCGTGGGGTTGTCTAAACCGATTTAAACGGGCAGGGTGCGAGACCCTCCAGCCGGCCGGCGGAGACCTGCACGGTCGGGCACCAGCCAGGACACGACCGGACAGCACGCCGGCCCGCAGGCCGGAACGCACGCCGGGACGCAGTCGAACGTCCGGAAGAAGACAGGGAAGAGGAGCCGAGACCATGAGTGTGCCCCGCAGAAGACTCCTCGCCCTGGGCGCCGCCGTACCGGCCTCGTCACTGCTCGGGGCCGCACCGGCACGCGCCGCCTCCCCCGCCGCCCGCGGCGGCACGGGCCGCCTGACCAATCTCGCCCACCTCCGCTTCCTCGGCGACACGGTCGAGCCGGAACCGCTCCCGGGGCACGACACCTACCGGCTGCGCGAGGAGCCCCGGCTCGGAACGCTGTGGACCTACGCCGAACGGCAGGACGACGGCTCCTACAAGCGCATCGGCGGTGGAAGACTCGATCCGGAGACAGGGCACTACGAGCAAGGCGCCTTCAACGCCGACGACATCGCCCGCGCCGCAGTCGTGCACCTTCGGCACTGGGTGAGCACGGGCTCCGGCCGCAGCCGCGACTCGGCCCGGCAACTGCTGCGCGGCCTCTGCTATCTCCAGACCACCGACGGCCCCCACGCCGGCAACGTCGTCCTGTGGCAGCAGGCCGACGGCACCCTCACCCGCAGCGCCTATCCGCCCGAGAAGCCCGACCCCTCGGACTCGGGCCCCTCCTACTGGCTGGCCCGGTTCGTCTGGGCGCTCGGCGAGGGCTTCGAAGCGTGCCGCCGTACCGACCCCGCCTTCGCCGCGTTCCTCCGCGACCGCCTCGATATGGCCCTGACCGCCCTCGAACGCGATGTGCTGAGCCGGTACGGGACATGGGAGACCGCCGACGGCCGTCGTGTGCCCGCTTGGCTCATCACCCACGGCGCGGACGCCTCCTCGGAGGCGGTGCTCGGCCTCGCCGCCTACGTGCGGGCGGGCGGCGGCACCCGCGCCCGGAGGGTCATGGCGCAACTGGCCGAAGGCATCGCCGCGTTGGCCTCCGGCGGACCGGGCCGGTGGCCGTACGGGGCGGTGCTGCCCAGCGCGGCGGCTGTCTCGCAGTGGCACGCCTGGGGCGCCCAGATGCCGACCGCGCTCGCAACCGCGGCGTCCGTGCTCTCACGCCCCGGGCTGCTCCGTACCGCGCTCGCCGACACGGCCGGCTTCACTCCCGAACTGCTGACGGCCGGAGGCTGCGACAACGGCTGGCTGCCCGCCCCCGTCGACCGCAACCAGATCGCTTACGGCGTCGACTCCCGCCTGCGCGCCCTGCTCACCGTCGCCGAGAACGGCGGCGCACCTGGCCTGTACCCGCTGGCGGCGCTCACCGCCGCCTGGTACTTCGGGGCCAACGCGGCAGGGGAAGCGGTCTACGACCCGGGCACCGGCATCACCTTCGACGGCGTCGGCCCCGACGGCAAGATCAACCGCAACTCCGGGGCCGAATCCACCATTCACGGCCTGCTCTCGATGCTCGCCCTCGACTCGCTCAGCGACCGCGGAGGCGTGCGCTCCGTCGCTTCCCCGCTGGGTCTGGGCGGCACCGGCGAACGTGACGGACTGCGCGTACTGGAGGCCGAGAAGGGCGAACTGACGGGAGCCGCCGAGTCCGTGAGCCCCGACTCGCCCTGGACCGGGGAGTCGCAGTACAGCGGCGGCGCCTACGCCGCCCTGCGCGAGGGCGGAGGCATCTCGTGGACACTTCCCGACGACACCGAAGGGCCCCTGCTCGCCTCGCCGGTCGTCAACCTGGTCCCCGACACCGAAGCCGGCGCGACGCGCTGGGGCGTCCGCGGCTCCGGCCCCCGGGTCACCCGCGTCGACCACGGCACTGCCGGAGACCAGGGCATCACCGCAGCACCCGGTGCGCTCACGCCGGTTGCACTGCCGGAGACGTTCGCACCAGGAGCACGGCTGCGGGCGCGCGCCGAAGCCGTCGGAGAGCATCCCCTGCGCGTCGACGCCGTGTTGGTGCGGCCCGCCGTGGCACGACGGGTGCTCCACGGGCCGGAGCGAAGCATCGCTCTCCTCCACAACGGTGACGGACAGGCACACACGGCCGAGGTGACACTGCCCGGTCAAGGATCTGTGACCGTCGAGCTGTACGACGTACGGGCACGGCTCCGCAGCCGGCACACCCTCCCCGGTCCGGAGGCCCAACTGACACTGCCTGCACACGGATTCGCCGTCGTACGGCGGAAGGCCGCACGACGGACATGACGAGGAGGCGGGCGCTATACCCCGTCCTCACGGTCCGCCCGCCGCCGTCCCCGCACTGCCCGCGCCAGCAGGCACACCGCCGAGAGGGCGAAGAGCGCCGCGGTGACCAGCAGCCAGCGGCCCATGAACACGCCCGGATCGAGAGCGGTGTACGAGGCGTAGCGACCGCCCCGCTCCAGGATGAGCGGAAACCAGACGAGAAACAGCAGCAGCGAAATGACTGCCGGCACCCGCACATAGTTGACCTGCTCCGGCCGCTCCGGCTGCCCCGATGATGCCTCCGTCCCGCGCCCACGGGCCTTGCGCGGCCATGCCGTGACCGCCCGCAGCGCACGGTCGGCGACCGAGTAGAGCGGAACGAGGACGAGGTCGTGCACGACCGCTGCGCCCACGAACCACAGGACGACACCGAGCGTGTTCCCCTCCAGCAGCCGGACGCCGGCGTACCCGGCCAGCGCGAATGAGCTGAGCACCAGGAGCAGATGGAACGGCGATGCCCCGTACCTCGCGCGGAACGCAGCCAGGCCCTTGCCCCGCTCCGGGCCCCTCTTCGCCGGGCCTTCCTTCTCCGGGCCTTCCCGCTCCGGACCCTCCTCCCCCGGGCCTTCCTTCGCCGGGCCTCCCTCTCCCGGGCCGCGGTCCCCCGGCCCCCTCTTCTCCGGGCCCCCCTTCTCCGGGCCGCGGTCCCCCGGCCCCCTCTCCTCCGGGCCCCCCTTCTCCGGGCCGTGGTCCCCCGGCCGGTGGTCCCCCGAATTCCGGTCGCCCGTCGGGCTCGTGTCCCCGGGACGCGCGTCACCCCTCGGGGTCTCGTCACCCCTCGGGTCCTTGTCTCCCGAGTTCTCCTCTGCCGGGCCGCCCGTCACGGCCGCGCTCCGAAGGTCAGGCGCGTGACCCACTTCGTGTTGTTCACGCCGGGGTTGGCCGGAACGATGACGCGTGCGGGATACCCGTGGTCCAGGGACAGGTCCGCTCCGTTGACCTGGAGTGCGAGCAGGGACCGCGGGTCGCGGACCTGGTTGTCGCGCAGGTTCGCCGAGCGGAACGAGCCGCTGCGCTGCGCCGATTCGACGAAGACCTCCGGAGGGCCGTCGCGGAACCCGGCGAGTGCCGCCAGCGTCGTCAGCCTCACGCCGCTCCACTCCTGGTCGTCGGTCGACCATCCCTCCACGCACGCGATGGGGAGGGCGGCGGTGTGCTGCGGCAGTTCCAGCAGCTGCTGCCGGGTGAGGATCCTCTCCCGGTCGCCGGAGCGCACCGTCAGCCGCCAGTCCTCCCCGACGTCGGCGGCCCGGATTCCCCGCGCCTCTGCGGTCTTGTTGATCTGGAACCCGTTGGGTCCGGTGCCGGGGTCGGTGTGACGCGGCGCCAGTACGGCCGTCTCACGTAGCGATCCGCCGATGCTCTGGCCGGCCGTCACCACGAACAGCACGAGTGAGCCCGCGCCGACCATGCCCAGGGCGCCCCGCCGGGAGATCGTCGCCGGTGCCGGATCGGGAGTGACCAGCCCGGTTGCGTCGGGCGGTTCGGGCTCCGTGCGGCGAGTGGGGGTGCGCAGTTCCCTGCGCAGGTCGCGGCTGCGCAGGGCCCGCACCATGACGGGGATGCGGAAGGCGATGTGCACGACGAAGGCGCCGATGAAGACCCAGGCTCCGTAGAAGTGGAGGGTGTAGAAGGAACCGGGGAAGATGTAGTCCAGCTGCACGTTCAGCAGGCCGGTTGCGAACTCGAAAAGCGCCCCGCCGACGAGCAGCAGCAGCGAGAGCCGCTCCAGCGCATGGCTGAGGGAGCGCACGGGCGGCCAGGTGAACAGCTTCGGCACGACCGACCACAGCTTCGCCAGCAGAACCGGCACCAGGACGACCCCGAGCGTGACGTGCACACCCTGGTTGAGGCGGTACAGCCACGGAGGGTCCGTCGGCCAGGGGAAGAGGTAGAAGCCGAGCCAGCCCTTGCCCGGCGTCGTGTCGTTGGGCGGCCCCAGGCCGGGGTTGTACGCGGCGTACGACAGCAGGCCCGTCACGAAGAGCACGATGATGCCGACGAGGAGGACCAGGCCGAACATCGAGGTCAGCCACGGGCCGCGGAGCGGGCTGCGCCAGAATCCCGGCCGCGTCGGACCCGGGGGCGGACCGAGGGGCGAGCTGCCCTTCCCGCCCCCGCGGGCGACGTCGCGCATTCGGGCGAACCGCCCGTGCCCCTGCGGCTGTTGAGGGGCGCGGCGTGCGCCGTGCTCGCCGGGTCCGGGGGTGTGTCCTTCCGGCGGGCCGGTCTCCGCCGGGTGCTCCTTGGCCTGCATCTTCGTCCTCCGCGGTGCGACGACGGCCGGACGGCCCGTCACATCGACGGTATGCAGCGGGGCACGCCGGGCCATGGAGATCGACTGCCACGTCACCGGACCGTTCGATCTTTCGCCCCGGCGCCACACGGACGAAGCCACACGGCGGAAGCCGCAGGCAGGAAGCCACAGGCGGGGAGCCGCGCAAGACGAAACCGGCCTGCGCGCCCCTCAGGATGCACAGGCCGGCGCTCACCGCGCGGCAGGGAGGGAGTCCGTGCCGCGCGGCGAGGTGGTTCAGAAGACGCTCACCCCGTACGCGCTCAGCGCCTCGGTGACCGGCTGGAAGAAGGTCGTACCGCCGGAGGAGCAGTTGCCGCTGCCGCCGGAGGTCAGGCCCAGGGCGGTGCTGCCGGCGAACAGCGCGCCGCCGCTGTCCCCGGGCTCGGCGCAGACGTTGGTCTGGATGAGCCCGTTGACGATGCCGTCGGCGCCGTAGTTGACGGACACGTTCAGGGCCTGGACGGTGCCGCCGTGCAGGCCGGTCGTGCTGCCGCTGCGCTGCACGGACTGACCGACGGACGGGTTCCCGGCGTTGGTGATGTCCTGGTAGCCGCCGTTGTAGAGGTAGACCCGGCCGTCGGCCGCACTCGGGTTCGAGTGGCGGATGATGCCGTAGTCGTTGCCCGGGAAGCTGCTGCCGGCCGTCGTGCCGATCGACCAGGAGCTGCCGATGTTGGTGCAGTGACCGGCGGTCAGGGCGTACTTGGTGCCGCTGCTGTCCTGCACGTTGAAGCCGAGCGAGCAGCGGGCGCCGCCCGTGGTGATGGCTTCGCCGCCGGCTATGAACTTGGTGAACTTGCCGGGTGTGCGCTTGATCTCGTAGGCACCGGCGTTCACGCCGGCTTCCTTCTTGATCTTGGCCAGGTCGGCCTTTGAGACCGTGCGGTCCGCCGTCACGACGACCTTGTCGGTCTTCGCGTCGGTGTACCAGGCCACGCCGCCGACGTCTGCCGTGCGCAGGGCCTGGCTCGCGTCGCTGAGTGCGGCGGCGCTGAACTTAGTGGGGGCGGGTTCGGCTGCTGAGGCGCCGCTCGCGGGGAGCGCAAGCGCGGCGGCGACCGCGAAGCCGGATGTCACTGCGATCAGCCGCGCGCGTCTCGCAAGGCGATGGGGGGTGGTGCGCGTGATCCTCACTGATTCCTCCAGTTGGAGAACGGGGGCCCTATGGGGTGGTGGGCCCATTGAGCGCAGCCATGAGCGCACGACGGTGGGGCCGCCGTGTCCCTGACAAGCGCTGGTGGGAATGTTTGCTCCAGGCCCCCGGTCCACGCAAGACGCTGTTTCAAAGTTCAAAAAGTGAAAGAGGCCAGCCGGGACGAAATGTCAGATTGATCCGCCTGATAACTGTCACAAGCGGACACACGTCAAGTGCACTTCTCTGTCCGCTTGTTCGCGGCACGCCACATCGGGTGATGCGCCTCCATCGAGCCGGCACTCGCTCATGAGGCGCGCCGACCGCCTTCCGGCGGCGGCCAGTTGGGCACGCGGCTTCGGGAACGGGACTCCGGCGGCGCCTGCCCGGGGGTCCGGACACGCCACTCCCCGGCCCCACCGGCACGCGGCTTCGGCAGCCCGGTGGTCGTTGCTCACTTCGTCGGCCCGGACCTCGGAATCCGGCGGAAGGACGAAGGCGCCGGCAGTCAGCGCCTCTCGATGCGGGCCTGGTCCACGAGCTCGGAGTAGGCCTCGTCGTCATCGAGGTCCGACTCGTGCAGGAGGAGCGCCGACCACGGGACCGGGCACGGCGGAGCGTGATCCGGGTCCGGGCAGAGAAGCCTGGCAATGCGCTCCTTGATTTCCTCCGCCTGCTTCTCGGTCGCGTAGATACCCAGCCGTACTTCCCACACGCTCGGCTCGTCCGGCAAAACCCACCGACCTCCTCGGAGACAATTTCTGTCGGAATGAATCAGAAACGGGGTCCGAATTGACAAAGAAAAGGGAGGCGAGCTCTCACCCGCCTCCCATTGCACGCTACCAGACCCGCTTTGCGTCGCAGTGCCGCTTGTAGTGGCCCTTGGGCACCGGCACGTTGGCCTTCGCGGCCTTGATCGCCTTCTCCCTGGAGTTGCCGGTGCCGTCGGCCCGGTCGTAGCCCACGACGTTGTTGTCCTTGATACGGACGATCTGGCACTGCACGGTGGCATGCCACGTCCGCAGAATTCCGGCGCTGTGCGGGACGGCCTCGTAGGAACTGCCGGCGGCCGAGGCCGCCGGCACCACGAGTCCCCCCAGCGCGAGGGCCATTACTGCGGGAACGAGTGCGCGGCGGAGCTTCTTCATGAATTCCTCCCTGACGGTGGTGAGGCCGGACCATGCCTGCCCGGCGACGCCAGATGACCTTCGCACCGGCGCACTCCGGGACGAGTCCTTTGTCAGGCGAGCGGCAGTCCCGCGTCAGGTTTCCGTCAGTCGGCTGCCGACTTGCGGAAGGAGCCATGTCATGCCCTGCCCTGGGCACCCCCCGAGCCCGTCCGGGCCGACTCGTGGATAGTCCGTCTCGTGGAGGATTCCGTGAACCGAAGCCTCCCGGCCCGCTACGTACAGAGAGCACGGACACAGCGGCCGCAGGAGATCACATGGCAAACGAAACAGCTGTCCCCCTCAGGGCGGGGCGGCGGGACAATCCGTCACTGGCGACGGTCACAGGCACCGAACTCGCCCGCAACAAGCGGGGGTTCATCTTCTGGTACCACCTGCTGGCCCCCGTCGTGATCACCGTCCCCCTCTTCATCGGCGCGCTCGGTTCCTCCGAGGCGAAGGCAGGCCAGACTTTCGAGGTGTTCCGCAACGTCACCCTCGAGTTCTGGGGAGTCCTGGTGCCGATGACGGCCGCGCTCGCCGCCGCGCTGACCGTCCGCGCGGACCAGGACCCTTGGCGGCTGCTCCTCTCGTACGGCGTGCCGCGGGGGCGCTACTTCGTCGCCAAGGTCGCCGCGCTGGGCGTCCTGGGCTTCGTCTCCTCGACGGTGCTCCTGGTGATGCTGTCGCTCGGCTCGGTGATCAGCGGACGCTTCCCGGAAGGCATGGGAACGGTGGCCGCGGCCGTCTACCTGCCCTGGCTGGTCGGCCTCTCCATGACGGCGCTGGCGGTCCTCGTGGCCGTCATGTGGGGCATGGGGCCCAGCATCGGAGTCGGCGTCGCGGGCCTGCTGTGCGGGGCTCTGGTCTCGGACAAGGTGTTCTGGTTCGCCGTCCCGTTCGCCTGGCCGATGCGGGTGGTGCTGCCGCTCGCCGGCATCGGGCCGAACGGGGTGCCACTGCCGGAGGACAGCCCCGTCACCGAGATGTCCGCGATCCCCCTTGCTCTGGGCCTCGCCACGGTGCTCACCGTGGTTCTGCTCCTCCTCGGCCGCCTGCACATGATCCGTAAGGAGATCTGACCATGTCCGTGGGGACACCCGGCACACAGACTGCGCACGCTCTGGTGATCCGTCAGCTGCACAAGCACTACGGCACGCACCGCGCCCTGGACGGTGTGGATCTCACCGTGAAGTCCGGCGAGGTCTACGGCCTGCTCGGGCCGAACGGCGCGGGTAAGACGACGCTGATGAAGGCGCTGCTCGGGCTGCAGCGCCCGACGTCCGGCAGCATCAGGATCTTCGGCAGGCCGGTCGGCCGGGAGACACTCTCCGAAGTCGGCGCGCTGATCGAAGTGCCCGGCCTGTGGCCGACGCTGACGGGCGACGAGACGCTGAAGGTGCACGCCAAGCTGCGCGGAGTGCCCGACGAGTGGATCGAGGGGGCGCTGCGGCTGGTGAAAATGACCGATGCACGCGGTCGCCGGGTCGGGGCGTACTCGCTCGGTATGCGCTGGCGGCTGGGCATCGCCATCGCGCTGCTCGCTCGGCCCCGGTTGATCATCCTGGACGAACCGACCAACGGCCTCGACCCGGTCGGCATCCGCGAAATGCGCGGCATCATCAGGTCGTTGGCGAGCGAGGGCGTGGCGGTGCTGATCGCGAGTCACCAACTGGGTGAGGTGGCCCAGGTATGCGACCGAGTACAGGTGCTGACTGCCGGCCGCACCCAGTACGAGGGGCCGCTGGAAGGCCTGGCCGTCGACGGCGATGTGGAGGCCGGCTTCTTCCGCCTGCTGGAGACCGCCGATGCCGGCATCCGCTGAGCAACCGGACCACCGCCGGTGGCCCCGTAATGGCCGGTCACGAGGCCACCGGGGCGCAGTCCGGGACATGCCGAGCACGGAAGAAGCAGCAGTCCGAGAGCGAATGTCCCCCGGCGCCTCAGGAGGCCTGTCTGCGGTCGCGCTGCGACGGCACCCTGGCAGCGGCGTGCGGTGCGTCCGCGGCGAGCACGGATGCCAGGGGAATCAGCTCGGCACGGCTGCGCACGCCCACTTCGTCGTACAGCCTGCGAATGCGCCGGTACATCGTGCGTTCCGAGCAGTAGTAGCGTCGGGCGATCTCCGACACCGTCATGGACGAACACAGCATCCGCATCAGCCCTGTGTCGATTCCGGGCGCGGTTCGCACCGCGTCCGCCGCGTGCGCCCCGCCCGCCCGGCCACACGGGGACGGGCGGACGGGCCCGTGCTCGCCGGACGCGGAACCTCCCGGATGGAGAGGATGAGACGGGAGTCCGTCCCCGGCTTGCAGAGTCCGGCGCCCTGCAGCGGCGGCATGTTCCAGGCCGCTTCCCTGCCGCATGCTCCCCGGCCTGGCCGTCCGATCCTCGAAATGCCCTGGCAGGGCCTGCCGGTGATCTTCTTCGCCGAAGCCGCTCTCGCGTGCCACGGAGAGAGGCTGAAATTGCGACTCCGCCCTCTCGGGAGGGCCTGTGGTGCAGTGCGAACGGAGCTGGGCGTACAGCATGTCCACCTGATGTGCGCCGGAAATGGCCATGTTGAAGACGAAGTTCGCACCTGAACGGATGGCGTAGTACGTGCGAAAGCCCGAGACGTCATTGGTGACGGCAACGAGCAGCGCCAGGGGATGCCGCACTCTCACCGCGCGCAGTCCCTCGGCCTGGAATTCGCTGGTGACCGGAATCAGCACCGGCAGGTCGAGCGCTCCGCCGGGCGCGGTCAGATCCTCGTCATCGACGAAACCGATCCTGCCCAGGCCTGAACGGATTCCGGCGAGTGGTGCGTGAGGCGACTCGAAGTGGGCCCTGAGGCCCGAATGGATCAGGACGTGGAGTTCGCTGGAGTTCGAAACCTGCTGCTGTTCGTGCTGGTGCATCGTGTTTCCCCCGTCGTTCATCCCCGTGATCGCCCGGTCGTAGGTGACGATCACGGGTCATGCCCCTGCCGGCTCTGAGAGATCCGGTACCGGTCACCGTCCGACCCGACAGAGCTTCATCGTTCTGCTGAGCAGCGAGCCGAGGCTCACTTTGTCACCATCGTCCCCGGATACCCTCATCGGCCCGATATCACGGTAACCGGCCCGCTTTGCACGCTCGTTGAGCGCGTATGTCGTGCCGTCGGGGTCCGTGAACACGGCCTGGTTTCCTTCCCGGCACTCCGCTGTACCGTGGTCGGTCTTCAGCGGCCAGGTGTAGCCCAGGTTCTTCTCACTCATCTTCTGCTTGGTCGAGGTCGGGCTGGGCAGCGGCTCCGGCTGCTTGGTGTCGGGGTCCGTTCTGCCTGCGCCACCGCAGGCAGACACCGCGAGCAGCACGAGCCCGGCAACGGCCGAGGCCAGAACCGCCGGGCGGGCACGGCCGCCGGACCTCACGGAGCCGGTCGAGCCGGTGGCCGGGAGGGCCGCGGTCAGTGAAGTGGTCGTCGGCGTCGTGGTGTTCATGGTTGTCGCGACGGTGCTCGCGGTCTCCGAGCGGTTCCGGTTCTTCGTGGTCACGTGTGCATGCCTCACTGTTGGATCGGGCTGGTGGAGAATCGGGCTGCTCCGTCGGCGCCCAGCAGGGCGGCATAACCGTCCTCGAGAGACGGTTCGACCGGACGGGCCCCCGCCGGCGGATCGTTGGTGATGACCCGGTACTGGGCTCCTAGCGCGGTGGTCACCGCACTCACCACCTCCGCCCCGGGCGGCGGTCCTTGCGCGGGTCCTTCGGCCTCGCACACGTAGGTGCACCCGGCGGCCTGGTCGACCAGTGCCGTGGTGGCGTCGTGGAAGACCAGGCGACCGCCGGAGAGCACTGCCACCGCGGGGCAGGTCTGTGCGACGTCGTCGAGGATGTGAGTGGAGAGCAGAACGGTGCGGCCGCGGCCGAGCCCGGCCAGCAGCGTCCGGAACCGCATGCGTTCGTGCGGGTCCAGGCCGGTCGTCGGCTCATCGACGATCAGCAGGGACGGATCGCCCATCAGGGCCTGCGCGATGCCTACCCGTCGCTTCATGCCACCAGAGAAACCGGACAGGCGCTCGCCCGCCCGCGCCTCCAGGCCGACCTCGGCGATCCGTTCCTCCACCTGGCGCCGTCGGTCCCGCTTGTCGTGGATGCCTTTGAGCACCCCGATGTAGTCGAGGAACTCACGGGCGGTCAGGTCGGGATAGAGGGAGAGCTCCTGCGGCAGATAACCGAGCATCCTCTTGACCGCGGTGAGCCCGCCGCCGGTCGACAGGTCGTGTCCGCCCACGGTCACACGGCCCGCAGTCGGCCGCAGCACCCCGGTGAGGATGCGCAACAGGGTTGTCTTTCCTGCGCCGTTGGCGCCCAGCAGGCCCACGGTGCCGTTCTCGATGTGCAGGTCGACGGCGTCCAGCGCGCGGCGTCCACCCGAGTAGACCTTCGTCAACCGCTCAGTGGTGATGTTCATGTTGCTCCGTCTCGACGGCGGACGAGGAGGTGGCCGACGGCGTAACAGACGGCGGCCATGGCGAGCACCAGCAGAAGGTTCATCAGCGCGGCGGCGTCGCTGACGTCGGGGCGCAGCGCGCCGTCGCCCTCTCTCGCCGCCCACACCTGAGGTGCGTGCGCCCAGGCCACAAGCGGGTAACCCCCGAGTGGTGACAGGACAGTGCCGGTGATCGTGGGCAGCGGAGAGAACGCGGGCGGGAAGTGACAGGCCCACAGCCACACCACGACCGTGACAGCGCGCGCGGCCGCGACCGGCATCAGCACGCCCAGCAGTCCGGCGAAGGCAGTGACCAGCAGGGTTGCCGGGAGGAGCACAGCCACGAGGGAGACCACCGCGGATGTCAGAGGTGCTGCGGACCCCCCGGTACCGGCGAGCACCGCGGAGGCCAGCAGGAAGAGCAAGGCGACCGGTGCGAGTGCGGTCACCAGCGGACCCGCGAGCGCCCCGGCTGTGCGTGACAGCGCACGGGTGGGAGTGGCGGCCAGCAGCTCGGGCATTCCGCGCGCTTCCAGACTGCGGCGCAGCCGGTCCGCGAGGGCGAGACCGACACCCAGGGTGCAGAGGGTGTTGACGAGCACGGCGCCGGCTCCGGCCCGGGCGGCAGGGTCATCGTGACCCGTGACCACAGGTGACGTGGCGGCCAGAAGCACACTCAGCAGCGCCAGTGGCAGGACCGCTCCCCAGACGACCTTGCGACGGGCCGCCATGAGGGCCTCGTACCGCAGTGTCCACAGCAGCGCCGTCATCCTGTCTCCCCCCTCGTCGAGCGGTGGCCCGCCACGTTTCCGGACGGCCCACCACCGGTCCCCGGCCACCTGCCGGAGACTGCCCCTTCCCCGCCTGAACGGCCCGCGTCACCCAGAGCACGCAGGGCCAGCACGATCAGCACGGAACCGGCCAGCAGCGCCGGCACGCCCTGTCCCGCACCCTCGGGCACCACGCGGTCGATGAGCAGCAATTTCGCCAGGACGGCGGCCACGATGAGACCTGTGGCGGTCGCAGCCGACCCGGACCGCACCGTCGCCCATACGGCACCGCCGGCCAGCAGCACCGTCAGCCCGGTCAGCTCCAGGAGGGCGGCGCCCAAGTTCAGCGAGTGACTTCCCGCCCGTACCAGCGCCACCAGGGCGAGAGCGGAGACGGCGCTGACTGCAGCGGGCCACGCGAGGCGGCGGGCGACAGTCCGCGGATAGGGCGTGGGCAGCGACAGATGGAGTTCCAGGAGCTGCTCGCGGGCGACAACTGCCGCACAGGCCAGCGCAGTCGCTGCGGGCAGCGCGCTGGTCAACAGCGAATGTCCGAGCAGCGTCCCGCCACCGGGCCCGGTGAGCATCGCGACGCATGCGAGCAGGGCGGCCAGGACCGGCAGGACGACGGCCTGCTTTCCGCAGCGGCGCACCTCGTGCGGCAACCACGTCGCGATCGTCATCTCTCGGCTCCTCCCGTCGGTCCCCTGCCTTCGCCGGCCCGGTGCACCACCGCCCCCGGCCGGCAACGGGGGAAACCGGCCGGTGAGCAGTGGCGCACTCTGTACGTAGCCCGGCGAAGTCGGATGGTTCACACATGGCCGTGCATTCTTCGTTTCGTTCCCCCTTCCGCCCGCAGCGCCGCCGCGTGCGGGCTACGCCGCCGAAGCCGCGGCCGCATGCCTCCTCATGGCTCCGGCGGCCCAGCCGAGCAGCGCGAACGCGAGCAGCAGGGTCCAGGGCGTCGTCGACAGCAGTGGCTTCAGGAAGGCGTCCGCCGGCGTGGAGAACGGCCCCCGCGGGCCTGCCGCCACCCCCAGCAGCCACAGCGCGGCTCCGGCGGCGGCCCCGGTCACCGGCGCGAACCGGACGGCAAGGGCGAGCGCCAGCGAGGCTGCCAGCAGCGACTCCCCCAGCCAGCTCGTCACCACGGGCCACCAGCCCGGCCCGTCCACGAGAGCGGAGCAGATCATCGCCATGGCGACGTCCGCGAAGAGAACCACCGTGAGCCTCGCGAGAAAGACCGCGGCGGGCGGCACCGGCAGCGTGAACAGAAGCTCCCGCCGGGGGTCCCTGCGGGGTGAGGCGGCCATGAGGGCGCCGAGGATCACCAGCAGCACCACGACACCTCCGAACAGCCGCACCCCGAAACCGTCCTGCACCCTCGCCGATGCCGTCAGCGCCGCGCCGACGAAGCCGGCCGCGCTCAGCGGGGCCCAGACCCGGGGCATCAGCGCTGCCTGGCGCAGCGTCAGCTGCCATGCAGTGCGCCAGGACATGCCACGTCCGTGCGGCCTCTCTGCCGGAACGGCCACGGCTGCTGCGCTCCGTGACGGCGCCGCCCCGGCCAGGGCCGGCGCGAGCAGCGCGTCGAACGAGGGCGGAGCGACCGCCAGCTCGTCCGCTTCCGCGCGCACTGCCGAGCCGATGTTCTGCCACGCTGCCATCCGCGTTCGGCAGTCGGTGCACACTGCCAGGTGTTCCGGTCCGCTCCCGCCGTCCCGGTCCGGGCGGGCAAGCTGCGCCAGGACGTCGTCGGTGATGTGTTCGGTCATGATCGTCCCGATCCTTCCAGCCGCGTGGCGGCGAGCATGCCGGCCAGGCGTCTGCGCGCGTGGGACATCCGGCTCTTGACGGTGCCCACCGGGATGGCCAGCACGGTGGCGACTTCCGCGTAGGCCAGTTCTTCCACGAGCACCAGGGCGAGCACTTCCCGCAGATGCCCGGGAAGAGCACGCACGGCGGCGAGCAACTCGGTGTGTTCGGCCTCTCTCACGATCTGTTCCTCCACGCCCGGGGACGGGTCGGGCACGTCGTGCGCCTCCGAGAGATCCGCCAGTTGCGGGCGGGACTTGCGGAGTTGGTTGTGTGCCTGTCTCCGGGCGACGCCCATGAGCCAGCCGCGCGCGGAGGACTCGCCGCGGAATCCCTTCGCGGAGCGCCAGACGGCCAGCCACGTCTCCTGCAGGATCTCCTCCGCCACCCCCTGGTCCGAGGTGAGTCTGCGGATGAGGCGGAGCGCGGCGGCGGCATGCCGTTCATAGAGGGCACGCAGGGCGGTCTGGTCGCCGTCGGCGACGGCGGTAAGCAGAGCTTCGTCCGAACACACATCACGTACGTATCAGGAAAGTCCGTCCCGGTTCACGTGTCTCCGGGAGGAATCACCGATTCAGGCGTGAAAGCGCCACTCCGGCCTCATCTTTACCCATAGCTGCCATCGAACTGCCAGCGCTGCCAAATCGGTTGGATTCCGTTGATCGACGCCGAACAGCATGATTCGGTAATTCCCGGATCGCGACCCACGAACGTTCAGTCGTTTCAAACGGGAGGAGTAGTCAGCATGGGAAACATCGCCCCTGCGCAGTCGCACAACGAGGTGAACCTCTTCGATCTCGACCTGGAGATCGGTGTGGAGAAGTCCGTCGCCGGCCCGGCCATTACGAGCGTCTCGTACTGCACCCCGGGCTGCACCAGCGAGGGCGGCGGCTCCGGCTGCAGCCACTGCTGCTGACCTGAACCACCGTGTGGCCGGGCGGGTGCCCGCCCGGCCACACGGGCCGCACCGCCGAACGCGGGCGCACAGACCGGCGCACAAGGAGGGGGAACGTGGGGCAGCCGTCACTTGAGAGACCGTTCGAATCGAAGGACGTGTTCCTGCTCCGGGCGCCGCTGGCTCCGGAGTCAAGGGGGCTCCCCCTGCCGCACGGGCCCGGCGGAGGGCCCGGGGACCTGTCCGCATGTGCGGACCTGCTCGCTTCCGTCACCTGTGACAGCGCGCTGAGCGAGGCGCTGGACCTGGCCTCCCCCAGCCTCAGCGCGACGATCCGCCGCGTGGCGGAACTCGGGGCCGGAGCGGTCAAGGCCGGACAGCTCCGCCGTGCCGCGCTCGCGGTACTGCGCTACGACATCCGGATGCGGACCCGGCCGACCCCGTTCGGGCTCTTCGCGGGCGTCGCGACCGGGCATTTCGACTCCGCGGCCAAGGTCGGCCGCGGGGCCGGGCACAGGACGCGGACCCACGCCGACATGCAGTGGCTCACCCGGATCGTCCACCGCCTCGAGTCCGACCCCGCCGTGCTCGCAGAGCTCACCGTGCAGGCGCATCAGGGCCTGGTGCAGCGCGGGGACCGGCTGGTCCTCACCTCGCCCTCCACCCAGGGAGTCCGGCCCGGCGAGAGCGGAGAGGGCCGCTCCGTGGTGTCGGTGCGCAGAACACCCGTGGTGGAACGGGCGGTTGCCGAGTCCCCTGCCCCCGTCCCCTACGAGGAGCTGGTCCGGCTCACCGCCGCGGCCTTCCCCGGCGCACCCGCGGAGCGGGTGCGGGCCCTGTTGGCCGAACTGGTCCGCCAGGAAATCCTGATCACCGGGCTGCGGCCCCCGCTGGACGGCGGTGATCCGCTGAGCCACGTGCTGGGCGTCCTCGCGCGGGTGGGCCACCCTTCCGAGGCGACCTGCACGGTCCACGAGGCGCTGCTGGCGGTGGAGAAGGAGCGGCAGGCCTACGACGAGTGTCCCGTGGGCGAGGGCCGTGAACCGCTCGGCAGGCTGCTCGCCGCGGCACGCTCGGTGGAGCCGGACGACACGCCCCTGCACATCGACACCCGTCTCGATGCCGAGATGCATCTCCCGTACCCGGTGCGCGAGGTGATCGAGGAGGCCACCGGTGTGATGTGGCGTCTCTCCCGCAGCAAGCTCGGGCTCTTCGCGCTGCGTGACCACCACCGTCGCTTTCTCGACGTCTACGGGGCAGACCGGCTGGTCCCCGTGCTCGAACTCCTCGACGAGGCCACGGGGATCGGCGCGCCCGCGGGATATGGCTGGCCCAACAGCGAGGCCGCACCGGTGACTCCGGAGGTCCCACGCACGGCTCGCCGCGACCGGGCGATGGCGCGGCTCGTCGCCGCGGCGCAGCGGCAGGGCGCACGCGAAGTGGTCCTCGAGGACGGGGACATCGACGAGCTGTGTCATGACGCGGCGGACCCGGCGGACCTTCCCAGTTCCTGTGAGGTGACGGTGCAGGTGGTCGCGCCGTCCGTCGAGGCCCTGGACGACGGCGACTTCCGCGTCTTCCTCTCCCCCTCCCCCGGCTCCCATCGCGCCGGTTCCACCTTCGCCCGCTTCGCCGATCAACATCCGTACTGGCGTGAGCAGTTCGCTGCCCTGCACCGCGGCAATCCCGTTCATGTCCGGGACGCGCATCCCGTCGACCTCGCCTTCATGCCGCGCTCGGGCCGGGCCGCGAACCTCGCGCACACCGTGCCGGCGACGGGCCGCCGCATCGGAGTCGGCCTGCCCGACGCCGCCGGGACCGAAGAACTGCGCCTGAGCGACATGGGCATCGGTGCCACCCTCGACCGGCTCACGGCCGTCCACATCCCCACGGGCCGTGAAATCGTGCCCGTGCTCGGCAACATGGTCAGCGCTCCGGCGCAGGCACCCAACGCCGTCCGTCTGCTGTGGGAGATCGGGCTGGAGGGTCAGCGGCTGTGGGAGCCGTGGAACTGGGGCCCGCTCGCCGACGCACCGTTCGTGCCCCGCGTGCGGTACGGACGCTTCGTACTGGCCTGCGCCGTGTGGCGGCCGGACGTGCTGCGGGCCGGTGCCGAGGAGCTGCGGGGGCGGCGTGAGGCGAAGGGCGGAAGCGGCTCGGGTTCCGCGGACGCGGAGCGGGACGCCCTCGTCGCGGAGTGGCGCAGTACCTGGGACGTGCCGCGCCATGTCCTCGCCGTCACGGCCGACCAGCGGCTGCTGCTCGACCTGGACCTGTCGTGGCACCGGGAGTTGCTTGTCGATCAGGTGATCCGCCACCCGGATCTGGTCGCCCAGGAGGTCCCCGGCGAGTACGAGAACTGGATGGAGGGCCCGCTCGCGGGGCACACCACGGAGTTGGTCATCCCGCTGGTCCGCCGGGGGAGCAGCTGCGGCAGGCGCCCCTACGCCGGGCACATCCAGCCGGCCCGCACCACGCACGGCCTCGGCAGCGAGTGGCTCTACCTCAAGCTGCACGGACCGGCCCGCACGCAGGACGATGTGCTGCGCGACCGTATCCCCGAACTCGTCGGGCTGGCGGGCGAGAGAGGCGCCGACGGCTGGTTCTTCATCCGCTACACGGACGAGGGCGGTCACCATCTGCGGCTGCGGCTGCACAGCGCCCGCCCCGCGGAACTGTGGGGAGACGTGGCTCCCGCCGTCGGGGAGCTGCTGGGTCGCTGGCAGCGCGAGGGCATCCTGCGGGGCCATTCCCTCGCGCAGTACGACCCGGAGACCGAGCGCTACGGAGGCCCCGGCGCCCAGCTTCTGGCCGAGCGGGTCTTCAGGTACGACAGCGAGGCAGCGGTCGAACTGCTGCGGCTGGCAAAAGATCCTTCCAGCGAGTACGGCATCGACGACCTGGCCGTCGTCTCCTGTGCCGCCCTTGCTCACGCGTTCGGGCCGCCGGCGCCGGACAACCCCCTCGTCACCGAGGACTGCGGTGACGACGGCGCCGCGGCTTGGCTGTCCATGACCGGCTCACGGCGTGACCTGCCCGCCGCATTCCGTGCAGGTTCGGCTCGCTGGCGCCGGCTTGTCGACCCGTACGGCGGCTGGCCGGCCCTGTCGCAGGAGGGCGCGGGGTCTCGTGCCCTGGACGCGCTGCGCCCTCGTGACGACGCCGTGCGCGAACTGGCCGCGCTCGTAAGGGAGTCGGGTGAGACCCCGGAGGGCCGGGTCGTGGGAAGTCTGCTGCACATGGTCTGCAACCGTCTCTTCGGAGGTGAGAGCGCACGTGAGCTGAAGGTGCTGGGAATCGCGCGGGGCGCCGTGCAGGACCACCTCAACCGCCGGAGGCACCAGTCATGAACGACACCCTCGTCCGCTGCGAGGAAGCGGTTTCCCTCGTCGCCGAGCGGCTGGCCGACCCGGAGCATGTCGCGTCCGTCGCGTCGCGCGACGACAACCGTGACCCTGTCTACGACGCCGTGATGTGGGGGCCGCTGACTCTCGCCAACGGCCTGCCGGGCACGGCGCTCCTCTACGGCGAACTCGCCCGCACGGACGAGACGTGGCGCCACGTCGCGCACCGGCACATCACGGCGGCGGGGCAGGCGATGGGTGCAGCGCCGAGCCGCGGACTGTTCTCCGGTCCGGCCGCCCTGCTCGCGGCGGCGCAGACCTGTGCAGGAGCGGAGGGGCACTACGGTTCGCTGCGCCGGAAGCTGGCCGCCTGGGTGGCGCAGGACCAGACGGAGCGTCTGCGCCTGTTCGACGAGCAGGTGCGCTCGGGCCGGAGCGGCGTCGACTGGGCGGCCTACGACCTCGTGAACGGGCTGTCGGGGACGGCGCGGCTGCTGCTCGACTCCGCGGCCGATCCGGCGGAGACCGGGCCGGAGGTGGAGTCCGCGGTGACGGCGTCGCTGCGTCATCTTGTCCGCATCACCGAGCCGGTGCGCGTCGACGGCCACGATGTGCCGGGCTGGTGGGTGCCCGTCGAACTGCAGGTCGGCGAACGGGACCGCGAGCTGTATCCTCGCGGCGACTTCAACCTGGGCATGGCGCACGGCATCGCCGGTCCGCTCGCCGTCCTCTGCTCCGCCGTCGAACGTGGGCGCGAGGTGCCGGGTACACGCGACGCGATCCGGCGCATCGCGGACTGGCTCGTCGGCTGGACGCTGCACGACGAGGCGGGCCCGTACTGGCCGGCCCGCGCAGGATGGGACGACGAGACGGCAGGGGAGCGACCGCGCGCGCTCTTCACACGCACCGCATGGTGCTACGGAACCCCCGGGGTGGCCGCTGCCCTGCACCGGGCCGGCGGGATCGTGGACAGGCCGGAGTGGTGCGCCGCAGCACTGCAAGGGCTCTTGGCCGCGCTGCGCCGGGACGAGTCCCTGTGGGCGATCGAAGGTGCCACGGTCTGCCACGGCTATGCCGGGCTGCTGCGTGTACTGACGCATGTGAACGAGTCCGCCGGGGATCCGGAACTGCTCGCCGGCTGCCGCCGCCTGACCGGCAAGGTGCTCGAATGCGCCGACGAGGAGGCCCCGTTCGGGTTCCGTCACCTCATGCGCTTCCCCGCCGCCGCTCGCTCGCCGCGACCCCACCGGGCAGTCGACACCGCGGGCATGCTCGAGGGCGCCGCGGGCGTGGCTCTCGCCCTGCTGCCCGCCGGCACCGGCCCGCTGCCGTGGGAC
Source organism: Streptomyces sp. WMMB 322 (assembly GCF_900090145.1). GTDB lineage: Bacteria > Actinomycetota > Actinomycetes > Streptomycetales > Streptomycetaceae > Streptomyces. The sequence continues at coordinate 66,798 of NZ_FMHI01000015.1, read as the reverse complement.
CGCACGCTGGGTCTGGCATGACGGGGCGACCGGGGTCAGGGAGGAGCAGATGACGACGGAGACGGACGTGACAGCGGCGGCGCAGGTGCCGGGAAACGCCAGCCCGGCCTTCGAGTTGAGCGGCCTCGTCGTGCGCTACGGCAAGGTCACCGCGGTGGACGGGGTGTCGCTCAGCTCGCCGCCAAGCCGCGTCACCGCGCTCCTCGGCCCCAACGGAGCGGGGAAATCCAGCTTGCTGGGCGTCCTGTCGACGGCGGCCCGGCCGGACGCGGGCACCGTGCGGATCTTCGGCCACGACGTGCGGAAGTCGGCGATGGCCGCGCGCCGCCGTCTGGGCCTGGTCTTCCAGGAACGCACCCTGGACAGGGAACTCTCCATCGAGCGCAACCTCTGGTTCCACGCGCGCCTGTTCGGCATGAAGCGCGACGACGCACGCGCCCGGACGCGTCTGATGCTGGAGCTGTTCGGGCTCACGGACCGTCGCCGGCAGCCGGTGGAGGAGCTGTCCGGGGGGCTGGCCCGGCGGGTGGAGATCGCCCGCGCCCTGCTGCACCGTCCGGGACTGCTCATCCTCGACGAGCCGACCAACGGGCTGGACCCGACGGCGCGGGCCACCGTATGGACCGACCTGCTCCGTCTCCGGGACGAACTCGGTGTCACCGTCCTGTACTCGACGCACTACATGGACGAGGCCGAGTTCGCCGACGAGATCGTCATTCTTCAACAGGGCCGCGTGGTACGGCAGGGCAGCATCGGCAGGCTCAAGAGCAGCCTGGACTCCTCCCGCGTCGTGGTGACCTGTGCCGACGAGGAGACAGCGGTCCGGCAGCTCTCGGCGGCCGGCTTCGAGCCGCTGAGCGAGCCGGGCGGCGTCGCCGTGCACTGCCCGGACCCCGAGGCCCAACTGGCGTGCGTGGTGCGGGCACTCGACGTCCCGGGGCTGACGGTCTCCGTGCACCACCCGTCCATGAACGACGTCTATCTGGCTGCCGCGGCCGCGAACGGGGCGCCGCAGCAGCGGGAGGGGGTGAGCGCACCGTGACCGTGACGACGACTGCCAAGGCCGCCCCGCCGGGTCCGGAGGCGGACGGTTCCGCGCCCACGGAGGACGGGCAGCTGCGTGTGGCGCTCCGCGCGGTGGGCGTCATCGCGCACCGCGATCTGCTGCGGCAGGTGAAGAAGCCGGGCGTGCTGTGCAGTCAGGGCGTTCAGATTCTGTTCTTCGTCCTGGTCTACGCGGTCGGCTTCGACGGGATGGTCGGTTCCGTCGGTTCGATGCCGTTCAGCGCCTACGTGTTCCCGGGGATCATCGCCATCCAGGTCGTCTCGATCAGCATCGCCTCCGGGCAGAGTTATGCGTGGGACCGGGAGTACGGCGTGTTGAGGGAACTGCTCGTGGCACCGGTGCCGCGGGTCTGCCTGCCGCTGGGCAAGGTGCTGGCGGGAACGGGGATGGTGACGGTTCAGAGCATCGTCATGCTCGCCTTCTCCCCGCTGATGGGGGTGCCGCTGGCCCCGGCGCGGTTCGTTGCCACGGTCGGCTGCTACGCGCTCGCCGCCATGGTCTTCAGCGTCATCGGGCTGTGCCTGGCCACGCTCATCCAGCGCGTCCAGACGCTGCAGGCGACGGTGCAGATGGCCATGTTCCCGATGCTTTTCCTGTCGGGGTCGGTCTTCGCCGCGGACGACGCGCCCGCGTGGCTGGCGTGGATCATGCATGCCAACCCGATGACGTACGCCGTCGACCTGGCCCGCCAGACCTTGCTGGGCGGCGGAGGCCTGCTGTCCTGGTGGGCGGATCTGTGCGTACTCGGCACGGTCCTCGCGGCCGTCCTCACGCTGCTGCGCATCCGGAGCGGCCGGTGACCCCGCTCGCCGGCGCACCCTCCTGGCCCCTGCTCCCGGGACTCTCCTGTTCGGAGACACCTGCCGCCGGCGCAGGAACACCGACGGCCGACGGGGAAGCAGCGGGCCGGGTGCTGTCCGGAGCCCTGCGCTGGACCGGTGCGAACCTGGAGTGGTTCGCACCGCGGCGCTGGCAGGAGCACCTTCCACCTCGGGCGTTCGGGCCCGGGCCGCTCCTGGAACTCCTCGGCCTGGTACGGGTGCTGGAACGCTCAGGTCTCCTGCCGCTGGATGCCGAACTGCCCATGAGAGCGCTCGATCTCGCCGAAGAGGCCGCGCACACTGAGGAGTTCGCACGCGGAATGGGACGGTGCGACGAACTCTTCCCCTACCACCTCAACCTGGTCGGACTGCTGGAGTGCCTGGGGCGCCCGCAGGGTGAGCTGCGCAAGCGGGGCGAGACGCTGCTCGCGGCCGGTGCCGGCGGCCACGCGCTGCCGTACAAGCCGGTGCTCAACAGGATCGAGCTGCGCTACTTCACCGACCGGGCGGGCTTCACCGCGCCCGCGACGCTGGCCGGTCTCGGCGCACTGTACGGGCAGAGCATCGCAGCGCTCGGGCCGGACGTCCTGCAGCTGACCGAGAGCGAGGTCTACGCGTTCACGCACGTCCTGTTCTACGTCACCGACTTCGGGCGCCACCGGCCTTTTCCCGGTGGCCGGGCGGATTCGGCAAGGCTGCGCGAGACGGTGCGGGTGTTGCTCGGCGTCCACCTGGCGCGGGGCGGCCTCGATCTGCTCGCCGAACTTCTGCTCTGCGACGCGGCATTGGAGGAAGAGGAGGCAGAGAGCGTCGAGGACCATGACCTCGCGTATGGCGCCGAGGCCGGACCTGGCACCGGTCCCGGTACGGGCACCGGCCCCGGCCCCCGTACGGGCTCGGGCGCCGGTTCCGGTACGGGCTCGGGCAACGCCCCCGGTACAGGCCCCGGTTCCGGTACGGGCTCGGGCGCCGGTTCCGGCCCTGGGGAAGGCTCGGGTTTTCTGGTGAACGCCGCCTGGAACGCACTGGCGTCGGCCGCTCGCCCGGACGGCTCGGTGCCCAGCCCCGTGCACCGTCCCGATGTCCTGGCCGGCCTCACCGGGGACAAGGCCGCCGCATACGTCTTCGGCACCTGCTACCACACCACCCTGGCCGCGGCTCTCGCGTCAGGTGTCGCGCTGGCCGCCGGGCGCCGGGACTCCCGGCCGGGAGAACGGGCCGGGGTGCCCTGCGCAGTTCCGCCCCTCCCGCTGCCCCGCTCGGAGCCCGGTGAGATCAGGCAGTGGGTGCGCGCCGCTTGCGAGGTCCCCGGGGCTGCGAGGCCCGGCGAACCCGGGGCGTGGCCGGGATATCTCGCCTCCCTGCTCGTCCTCGCCGTCCAGGCGCGCGACCCGGATGTGCTGGCGGAGGTGCTGAGCGCCGCCGAACGACTCGGCCACGGCGACGAGTCCCTGGTGCGCTCGGCGAGCGCGCTGCTCGCTGCGTGGAACGGCTGAGACGGACCGCAGTGCCGGCTCCGAGCTCGCCGAGCCTGAAGCGGCGACGGACGGGCCGGGCTGTCCTCAGCGGCAGCACGACGCATCGCGCACCCCGGAGCCCCAAGCCCTGAGCCGTCTTCGAGACCCCGAGACCCCGAGACCCCGAGACCCCGAGACACGAGTCTCCAATTCTTCGCTCTGTCGCGTTCAGCATCATGAACACTGCCTCATCTGTACGGAGTTGGGCGGCCTGCAACGGCAATCGGCCGACGGCCCGTGCGACCCACACACAGGAGCGCCGCTGCCCCCGTCGGCCGCAGGACCGGACACGGCACGACGGACCGGCTCCCAGGCTCCGCTCCGCGTAGGACGGCGTCCGCACGGGAGAACTCTGTCCATGTACAGGACTGGCGATTATGGTTGTGACCATGCGGAGTTGACGGGCTGCTGTACGGGGCCGGCTGTACCGGCCGGCTGCCGGACGCGCGTACGGCCACCCGTGCACGACCGGAAACCCGCCCCAGCCCCAGCCCCGCCAAGCCCCAATCGCACACCCGACACCAGGACTTCCCGGCCCAGGACTTCCCGACAACCAGGACGCAGCCGTGAACTCGACGCACAGCGGCCCGCAGGCCGCGCCCCGGGCGGACGAAGCGGAGCGCGACGGCATCCGCGGGATCAAGCTCTCCTCCGTACGCCTCCCCCTCGCCGTACCGGTCAGTGACGCGAAGGTCCTCACCGGACGCCAACGCCCCATGACCGAAGTGGCTCTGCTCTTCGCCGAGATCACGACGCAGAACGGTCACGAGGGCATCGGCTTCACCTACTCCAAGCGCGCGGGCGGCCCGGGGCAGTACGCACATGCCCGCGAGGTGGCGCCCGAGTTGATCGGCGAGGACCCCAGCGACATCGGCCGGCTCTGGACGAAGCTCGTGTGGGCGGGTGCTTCCGTGGGCCGAAGCGGCCTCGCCACGCAGGCCGTCGCCGCCTTCGACGTCGCCCTGTGGGACCTGAAGGCCAAGCGTGCCGGTCTGCCGCTGGCCAAGCTCCTCGGCGCCCACCGCGATTCCGTGCGCTGTTACAACACTTCGGGCGGCTTTCTGCACACCCCTGTCGAAGACCTCGTGAGCAACGCCTCCGCTTCCCTCGCAGGCGGGGTGGGCGGAGTCAAGATCAAGGTGGGCCATCCCGACCACAAGGAGGACTTGCGGCGACTGGCCCGCGTACGCGAGGAGTTGGGGGACGACGTGCCACTCATGGCCGACGCCAACCAGCAGTGGGACCGGCCCACGGCCCGTCGCATGGGCCGTGCCCTTGAGGACTTCGGACTCGTCTGGCTCGAAGAGCCCCTCGACGCCTACGACTCCGAGGGTCACGCTGCCCTCGCGGCCGCCCTGGACACCCCGGTCGCCACGGGCGAAATGCTGGCGTCCGTCGCCGAGCACTGGGAGTTGATACGCGCCGGCGGTGCGGACGTGATCCAGCCGGATGCGCCGCGCATCGGCGGCATCACCCAGTTCCTCAGGCTCGCCGCCCTCGCCGAGCACCGGCATCTCCAGCTCGCACCGCACTTCGCCATGGAGATCCACCTGCATCTCGCTGCTGCCTATCCGTACGAGCCGTGGGTGGAGCACTTCGACTGGCTGGAACCGCTGTTCAGCGAGCGCCTGGAGATCCGCGACGGACGGATGCGTGTGCCGTTCCGGCCCGGCCTCGGGATCACCCTGTCCGAGCGTGCCCGGGAGTGGACGCGGGAGGAGTGCCGGATCACCAGCCGCCCGTGATGGAGGGACGGTGCCGGTGCCGGCTCGCGGCCGTCCCTTCGCCGTCCGTGCAACTGCCGCGTCTCAAGCAGCAGTTGTCCGCCACGACCGACCAGACCGGCTGCACGGCGACGCCGTCGGCCCTCCCGGCCCGGGTCGGCCTCACCGCCCACCACCCTGGTGGCCCTCTCCGGCGCTCAGTGCCCGCCCGCGGAGCAGGGCCCCGGCGTCCGGAACCGAGGGGTCGAGCCCGAGTTCGCTCAGGATGCGGTACGCCGTGGCCGTCGCCGCGGTCAGCACCGGCAGACCCGAGGCGTCCTCCACGTACTGCACGGACGGCAGCGACGGCATCTGCACGCAGGCGGACAGCACTATCGCATCGGCCCGCGCGAGGTCGAGACGCCGCCAGTGCTCCCGCAGCGCCGAAGGGTCGAGACGGGCGACGGCCAGGTTGTCCGGAACCTCCAGGCTCAGCGAGTCGACGACTTCGGTGCCGGCGTCCTCGATGTAGTTCACGACCGTCTCGGTGAGCGGCTTCATGTACGGGGTGATGACGGCCACGCGCTTCGCGCCGAGCGCCTCGATCCCGCTCAGCAGCGCACCGGCGCTGGAGACGACCGGAACCTGCGCACCCTGCTCCTTGAGGACCGCGGTGATCTCGTCCTCGGCCGTGCAGTGATGGCCCGGCCCCTGAGCCATGATCGCCACCAGGCACGCGGTGGCGACGATGTCCGGCCGGGCGTCGGCGAGTTCGAGGGAGGCGCGCGCCGTCTGCGCGTTCATCTCCTTCAGTTGCTCGGGGGTCACCTTCTGCATCCGCATCCGGCTGCTGTGGAAGACGAACCGGTCCCCCGGCACCGTCTCCTCGCGCGCCCGCAGCATGCGGGGCAGTTCGGTCTCCATCGTCAGGTTGGAACTCGGAACGATCATGCCGATGTGATGGTCCGCCATGGGAGGCTCCCGTCTTTCCGGCGGCGACCCGGAGGCGGCCGCGCACAGAATTAATCCGAACACGTACGATTTGTGCGGGCATCTCCCGCCGACAGCGGGGGATGCCACGCCCCCCTACGGTTCACTTCCTGCCCGGGACGGCTCCCGGCTGCTCACCGGGCCCGCCCGGCCCGCAGCGGGCCGTTCGGACTCCCCGAGCCCGCTCAGGACTCCCCGGACAGCCCTTCCCAGTGGTCGGCGAGCTCCGTGAGCTCCCGCATCAACCGGCTGCGCTCCGCCCCGGACCCGTAGTTCTCCAGCAGGCGTTCGTCCAGGGCCCGCGCCCGGTCGTCGGCCTCCCGCAGCGCCCGCTCTCCCTCCTCGGTGAGGAAGAGAAGCTTGCGGCGTCCGTCGTCGGCTGCCGTACGGCGCACCATCAATCCGCGCTTCTCCAGGCGCCGGGCGACGTCCGCCATCGTCGAGGTGTCCAGCGCCACCGCCGACGCCATGGCGGTCTGGTCATGTCCCGGCGCGGCATCGACGGCGGTGAGCACGGCGAACTGCGGGCCTGTCAGGGTCGGATCGACGCTGCGCACCCATGCCGCGAGATATGCCTGGTAGAGACGGCGCACCTGGTAACCGGGCGCGGCGAGCAACGCCGCGGGCGGGGCAGCCGTGCCCGAGGCCGGTGAGGTCTTGTCAGCCATGGGCCCACTAAAGCACGGCGGCGTCACTGCGTGTTCCGCGCCTCCCGCGCCCCCTTCCCGCACCGTCCTGTTCACGCCAACATGGCGCGCAGCGCCTCGCGCAAGGCGTCCAGGGCGGCGTCCGGCGCGTCCCAGAAGACCATGTGCCCGGCGCCGGGGATTCCGGCCAGCCGTGCCTGCGGATGCTTGAGGGTCGCCTCCTCCACTCCGGCCGGGGTGACGACCGGGCTGTCCTCTCCGTGGAGGAGCGCAGTGGGTGTGGGCACCGACGGCCACCAGTCGAAGAAATCCTCGTTCTCGAAGCCGTGGTGGGTGGCGCGCAGCGCCTCCTCGCCGCAGCTGGAGAGCCAGCGGGCGCGCAGTTCCTGTTCGCGGCGTGGCCAGCGGGGCCATGCCGCGGCCACCTCGTCGGCGTCGGTGCCGCGCCGCGCCTGCTCCAGCTGACCGAGGAAGGCGGACAGCGTCGTCGGGTACGGCGCCCTTCCGGGACCGCTCATCGGCGGGTCGACCAGGACGGTGCCGAGGAGCGGCACCTTCGTGTGCACAGCCGTGGCCGCCGCGATGCGGGCACCCATCGAATGACCGGCCACCACCGGGCGTTCGAGGCCGAGTCCGGTGATCCATGCTTCGGTGTCCTCGGCGTAGGCCTCGAGCGAGTAGTCGTCGCCGTCGTCGGAGAGTCCCCTTCCGCGGATGTCGGGGACGATCGGGCGCACGAGGTCGGTCAGCCTGCGTGCGACGAAGTCCATCGTGACGGCGGGGCTGGTGATTCCCGGCAGCAGCAGCATCGGCACACGTCCGTCCCCGGGGTCGCCGCCGTAGTCGAGGGCGTGCAGCCGCAGTGAACCTGAGCGCACCCAGCGGCTGCGGGCCGGCACGTCTGCGAGGTCGGCGAGGGCGGGCTGGGTGATGAACCGGTGGGACATGGTGCTTCCTCGGTGAGTGGTACGGGAAGGGGCGGGACTCGGGGCGTGGGGCGGGCAAGAGGAAGGCTGCATTCTGCGGCGCTCACCGCGGGTCAGCCGGTGGGCCTGCCTTCCAGCCGGACGGACGGACGGCGGGAGACGGCAGGCCCGGGCAGCCTGCCGAGGTACGCGAGGGCGTCCGCGAGCGGTACGACGTCGCCGTATTTGACCTGGATGTCGAAGAGCGCCGCGTCGTGCGGTCCTTGGGCTCGGTCGCCCGCGCACTCCTCCGGAACCAGCACGGGAAACCCGGACTGCACGGCGTCCACCGCGGTGGCCCGCACGCATCCGCTGGTGGTGGCACCGCAGACCAGCACGGTGTCGCAGCCGAGGGCGACGAGCGTGGCGGCCAGCGAGGTGCCGAAGAACGCCGACGCGCCCTTCTTGACGACGAGTTGGTCCTCCGGCCGGTAGGGCAGTCTCGGGTCGAGCGCGACGGCCCGGCTGCCTTCGACGAGGGCCCGCATGCCGGGCGCCTTCTCCAGCCAGGTCACCGAACGGCCCTCCGCCTCGGCCCCGGTGTAGGCGATCGCTGTCCAGATCACCGGGACGCCGGCGGCGCGCGCCGCGTCCGCCAGGGTCGCCGTGGCCTCGACGACGGCCGTCAGGTCGGCGCCGGAGGGGTAGGAGTCCTCGGTGAATCCGCAGGTGAGGTCGACGACGACGAGGGCGGGGCGGCTGCCGCGCCGCACCGGGGCGCCGAAGCCGGCCCGCTCGTAGGTGCGGTCGGTCTCCTCGCCGTAGCGGCCGGTCCGTCCGGACCGCTCTCCGCTCACCGGGACCTCCCCGCCGCCGCGCCGCACCGGCTTCCTCCGCCGCCGAATGCCCGGCTGAGGAGCCATCCCTCGAAGAGGCCGAACGCGAACGCTCCGACGACCGGGGCGTACTTGGCGGCCGCCGGCCCCAAGAGCACCGCGAGGCCGTTCAGTTCGGTATCGCTGCCACCGGCCTGCGCGGCGACCACGCCGTTCTCCCCCGCAAGAGCGGGCCGCCCGTCGCTGCGCGTGCCGTCGCCCGCCGGGGCCGGGGCCGTTCCGCGGCGCTCCTGGTCGAGCAGGCTGCCGAGGTTCGCCGCGAACTGCTGGAGGATCCTGTCCGAGACGGCGGCGACCGCGCCCTTGCCGAACTGGGCGATCTTTCCCCGGATGACGAGGTCAGTCGTCATCCGCAGCTCGGCGCCCTCCGGTGCCGCAGCGACCTCCAGGACGACCTCCGCCTCGGCGTCGCCGCTGCCGTGGGTGTCGGCGCCGCGCGCCTGGACGCGCAGCCGCCGCTTGTCCTCGTCGGCCTCCAGGAACCGCACGGTGCCGGAGTAGGCCGCTGTGACGGGGCCGACCTTCACCTTCACCCGGCCCGTCCAGGCGTCGCCGTCCCGGCCCTCCAGCGTGGCTCCCGGCATACACCCTGCGACGCGCTCCACGTCGTTGACGACGGCGAACACCTCTTCGGGCGATGCCTTCACCGGGACCGCGTTGTCGATCCGCATGGAACCTCCTCGTGCTTGTCGTGCTCCACGTGCTCCGCGTGCTTCTCGTGCTCTTCGGCTCCGCCGGGGTGCGCGGCGTGCGGGCGGACCCCGCCCGGGGCCGTCCCGTCCGGCCGTGTCTCCTCCAGCCGCCGCTGGAGTGCGGCGCGGCGCCGCGTGGCGCAGTCGTCGATCGCCTCGACGATGGTCTGGTAGCCGGTGCAGCGGCACAGGTTGGAGGCGACGACCTCGCGTATCTCCTCCTTCGTCGCCCGTGGCCGCTCCGCCAGGAAACCCTCGGCGAGCATCAGGAACCCGGGTGTGCAGAATCCGCACTGCAGGCCGTGGTGTTCGCCGAACGCCTTCTGCAGATCGTTGAGTTCGCGTCCGTCCGAGAGCGATTCGACGGTGCGGATCTCCCGGTCCTCGGCCTGCGCGGCGAACATCAGGCAGGCGCGCACCGGTTGCCCGTCGAGCAGCACCGTGCAGGCGCCGCAGATCCCGTGTTCGCAGCCGACGTGGGTGCCCGTCAGACGCAGGTCGTGGCGGAGCACGTCGACAAGGGTGCGGCGGGCCTCGGTGAGCAGCTCGTAGGTCTCGCCGTTGACATGCAGGGTGATCAGCTGCTGATGCCGCGGATCGCGCGGTGCGTGTGCGGGTTGCGTCATGAGGTGTGCTCCAGTGCTCGCGCCGGTGACGCTTCCAGTGCGTCGGCCACCGACTCGGGCGTGACGGGGGTGTCGTCGAGCTCCACGCCGGTGGGGAGCAGCGCGTCGTTGACGGCGTTGAGCACGGCGGCGGGAGCGCCGATCGTGCCGCCCTCCCCCACGCCTTTCGCGCCGGTCTCGGTGAACGCGCACGGTGTCTCGAGGTGGTGGATGCTCACCTCCGGGATCTCCAGGGCGGTGGGGACCTTGTACTCCATGAAGCCGACCGCGGACGGTGCGCCCTGCGCGTCGTAGGTGACCTGCTCGAAGAGCGCCCCGGCGATGCCCTGCGCTATGCCTCCCCTGGCCTGGCCTTCCACGACCTTCGGGTTGATGGCCACTCCGCAGTCCTCGACGCAGACGTACCGCAGGATCTCCACCTGGCCGGTGCCCTCGTGGAGTTCGACGACGACGCCGTGGGTGGCGTTGGAGAACGTGCCGTCGTTGAAGACGTCGAAGGTGGCGGTCGCCGTCAGACCCGGTTCGACGCCCTTGGGCAGGAGGTGCGACTTGAGGTAGGCGATGTCGGCGATTTCGCCGTAGGGCACCGAGCCGCCCGTCGCGGGATGGACGATCAGCCCTTCACCCAGCTGCAGTTCCCCGGCGGGCACTTCGAGCATCGAGGCGGCGATCGTCTTCAGCTTCTCGCCGAGCTTGCCGGCAGCCAGCCGGACGGCGCTGCCGCCGACGGCGATGGACCGGCTGGCGAAGGTGCCCCAGCCGTAGGTGATGCGGTCGGTGTCGCCCTGGTGGATGCGCACGTGCGCGATGTCGAGGCCCAGTTCGTCGGCGGCGATCTGCGCCATCGTCGTCTCGTGGCTCTGGCCGTGGCTCATCGTGCCGGTGGTGACGACGAGGGCGCCGCTGGTGTCCATCCGCACCTCGGAGATGTCAAAGCCGGGGACGACTTCCATCTTGCGCTGCGCGAAGGCGGCCGAACCGTAGCCGGTGCGCTCGCTGAAGCAGGAGTAGCCGATGCCGATGTGACGGCCCTCGCCGGCGGCCTCCTCCTTGGCGGCGTACCAGCCCTCCTCGCTCAGCACGCTCTCGCACAGGTTCAGCGACTCCAGATAAGAGCCCGGGTCGTAGGTCACGTTGTTGACGCCGGTGTAGGGGAACTGCGTGATCAGGTTGCGGCGGCGTATCTCCGTTGCTCCCAGGCCCAGTTCGCGGGCGGCACGCTCGAAGAGCCGCTCGACGACCATCACGTACTGCGGACGGCTCACGCCCCGGTAGGGCGCCGTGGGCGCCTTGTTGGTCGTCACCGCCCTCGCCCTCACTCGGTAGGCGGGGACCTTGTAGACGCCGGGCATCTCGGCCGAGGCCATGAGTGGTTCGATGCCGGCGGTGAAGGGATAGCAGGAGTAGGCGCCCATGTCGCAGACGATCGCGGCGTCAAGCCCGAGGATCCGCCCGTCGCCGTCGAAGGCGGCCCGTACGTCGTAGTGCTGTTCGCGCGCGAGGAAGGAGGCGCTGAGGGCGTCCTTGCGGTCCTCGATCCACTTCACCGGCCGTCCCAGGGCCAGGGCGGCCGCACCCACCGCGATCTCCTCGCGTCCTACGACGCACTTCAGACCGAAGCCGCCACCCATGTCGGGCACGACGACGCGGACGGCGCGCTCGTCGAGTCCCAGGCAGCGGGCGGCAGTTGTGCGGACCTGGTGCGGCACCTGCGTGGAGGTGCGCAGCAGCAGCTGCTCCTCCCGGTCGTCCCAGCCGGCGAGGACGCCCCGGGTCTCCAGGGGCAGGGCGTTCTGCCGCCCCGTCCGGGTGTCCACGCGGACGACGCAGGGAGCTTCGTCGAAGACCTCGTCGATGCCCTCGGTGGCGAACATCGAGACGTCGAGGAGGGTGTTGGCGCTGGCTTCGTCGTGCACGAGCGGAGCGCCGGCGGCGAGAGCCGTCTCCTCGTCGAGGACCGGGGGCAGCGTGTCGTAGGTGACCCTCGCCGCCTCGATGCCGTCCTCGGCCGCGTACGGGTCGCGTGCGACGACGACCGCCAGCGGCTCCCCCATGTAGCGGACGCGCTCGCGCGCCAGCACGGGCATGCCGGTGGGCACGAACTCGGTGAGCGGACGGCCCAGCCGCGCCGTGATGTCGGCCAGTTGGAGGTCGGCGGCGTCGAACGCCGCGACGACGCCCGGCACTTGCCGCACGGCGGACAGGTCGAGGGAGGTGACGGCGGCGTGGGCGACGGCGCTGCGCACGAACTGCGCGTGCAGCGTGCCCGGCACCTCCAGGTCGTCGGTGAAGCATCCGCGGCCGCTGAGCAGCCTGGGATCCTCGCGGCGTCCGACGGAGGCGCCGATCCACGCGCCGTCCCGGCGGCGGACATCGGCGCGGACATCGGCGCGGGCGGCGCTTCGCTCGCCCTCGGCCTGTCCGTCCTGGCTGCCTCGGCTCGGCGGGCTGTCCCCCTGGCGGTGTTCCTGCGTCATCGGGACGTCGCCTCCTCGCACGCGCGTGCCACAAGTGTGCGGATGAGCCTGCGCCGGTGACGTGCGCTGCCGTTCGCGTCGGCCGGCGGCCGGGCCGCGGCGGCCGCCGACTCGGCGCACTCGGCGAACAGTTCGGGCCCTGCCGGGCCGCCCCGTTCGAGCACCGCCTCCGCTTCCGGGACCCGTACCGGCCGCGGTGCGACACCGCCCAGCGCGACGCGCCCCCCGGCGACGCTCCGTCCGTCCCGGTCGAGCCGCAGGTCGACGGCCGCGGCGACGACGGCGAAGTCGCCGCGCCGCTGGGCGAATTCGGTGAGCGCGGCATGCGGAGCGGGCCGAGGGAACACCACTTCGACGAGGATCTCGTCGGGCGCCAGGGCGGTCGTGTAGTAGCCCTGGAAGAAGTCGGTCGCCGGTATGCGCCGCTCCCCCGAGGGGCCGCGGGCCACCAACTCGGCGTCCAGAAGCACCGCGAGCAGGCACCATTCGGCGGTGGAGTCGGCGTGCGCGAGGCTGCCGCCGACGGTTCCACGGGTGCGGATGGGCAGATGCCCGATCCAGTGCATGGCCTCGCGCACGACGGCGAAGCCGGTCCCCAGGGCGTCGGGCGGTGCGGTCTCCACCGCGTGGTGCGTGGCGAGCGCACCGACGCGGAGACCGCCGTCGGCGTCGGTGCGGACCCTGTCGAGTCCGTCGAGCCCGCCGATGTCCACGAGGTGTTCCGGCCGTGCCAGGCGGAAGTTCATCATGGCCACGAGGCTCTGGCCTCCCGCGATGATCTTCGCTTCGTCCCCGAGTTCGGCGAGCAGACGTGCTGCGCCGTCGACGTCGCGTGCACGGTGGTACGTGAATGCGGCGGGCTTCATCTCACTCCTCTCCTGCTGCGTCCTGCGGCGGTGTTCCGGCCCGGGGGTGCGCCGACCGCGGGGAGGCGGGCGGGCACGCCGGTCCGGGGAGATGTCCTGCGGGCACGGGTGCCAGGGGTGCCGTCGGCGCCGTGCGCCCGTGCCCGCAGGACAGCTAGGTCCAATACCAGTGACTTTGCTGGTTGTTGGGCCTAGCCCTTCACGGGCGTCTTCTCGGCCTGCGGTGCAACGGTCACCGTCTGGTTCGCCGCTCCGTCACCGGCGCCGCCGCTCTCGCCGCTGCCGTCGATGTCGTCGAGGTCCTTGCCCTTGGTCTCCGGGGCCCCGAAGGCCATCCAGATCACGGCGAGGACGACGATCACGCCGAGCACCGCGAAGGTCATCGGCAGCCCGAGCAGCGGCCACATCAGCGACCCGAACAGCATCGGGGCGAACCCGGTGCTGACCCGGCTGACCGACGAGGCCCAGCCGAAGCCGCTGGCGCGCAGCGTCGTCGGGTACAGCTCGGCGGCGTAGGCGTACAGCACGGGGATGGTCAGCTGGATGAGGAAGCCGAAGACGGCGATCGCCACCATCGCCGCGGTCTCCACCTTCAGCACCATGGCGAAGGCCACGAGCGCCGCCGTCGAGACCGGCGCGGCGACCCCGATGAGCCACTTGCGGCCGACGATGTCGACGAGCCAGGTCGACACGAGGACGCCGAGGATGCCGACGCCGCTCATCAGGGTGGGCCCCATGAAGGACGCGGTGTCGTTGTAGCCCTCGTCCTTGAGGATCGACGGCATCCAGGTCAGGGCCGCGTAGTACACCAGCATGATCGTGACGAACAGCAGCCAGGAGACCGAGGTGATGCGGGGGTTGTACTTCCACAGCCGCCGGAACTGCTCGACGCCGGCGCGCACGCCCCTGGGCCGGTCGGAGCCGTCACCGGCCGCCGGCGCGGGGATCCCGTACGGCTCGGGCAGGGCTCCCGTGCGGGCGACGAGTGTGTCGATGACCTCACGTGCCTCCGCCTCCCGGCCGACCCGGGTGAGGTAGATCGGGGACTCGGGCACGCCGCGGCGCACCCAGAAGAGCAGCAGCGCGGGCATGACCATGGTCGCGAGCATCCAGCGCCAGTTGCCGGGCAGCGGCACCATCATGGTCGCCGTCAGGCCGCACAGGGTGACGCCGACCGGCCACCACAGGTCGAGCGCGGTGAGGATGCGGCCGCGGTGCTTCCTCGGTGAGAACTCGCTGACCAGGGCGTAGTCCACGGGGATGCATCCGCCCAGGCCGACGCCGGCGAGGAAGCGCAGCACGAGGAAGACCGAGTAGTCGGGCGAGAGCGCTCCGAGCACGGAGAACAGCGCGAATATCAGCAGCGTCGCGCTGAAGGCCCTGCGACGGCCGATGCGGTCGGCGACGGCACCCCAGACGACGGCTCCGACCGCCATGCCGACCAGGTTGGCCGTCGCGACGAGACCGCTCTCTGCGACGCTGAGGCCGAAGTCCTTGGACAGCAGGGGCATCAGGAAGCCGTTGAGCGCGATGTCCCACGCGTCGAACAGGTAGCCGAGGCCACCGATGATGAAAATCCTGCCCTGGACACCCCATTTCCATGGGAGTTCCTGGACTATCTGATCGCCTGTCTTCACGGTTCGCTCCACGGTTCGGTGTTGGGCTGGGGCGCGTCGCCGGAAAAGGCGACGCCGACGCCGGTTCGCTCGCCGGTCAGCGGGGACGTCGCATCGACGCGCCCGCGCGGCTCACCGGGAGAACTGGTAGGAAAAGGCCCCCAGGTCGGGGTCGTTGAGCGGTGTGCCGCTCCACAGCCAGTCGTAGGAGACGTCGGACTCCCCGTCGAAGCGTTTCAGCTTCTCGTCGCGCTGCCTCTGCTCGGGTCCGTCGGGATAGTGGTAGAAGGTCTTGTTCCGCAGTGAGGCCTGCTGCACCATGCCGGCGTGCTTGGCCCGCCGGTCCACGTAGCGGCGCAGTGCTCCGCGGATGCCGTCGGCGGTGACGGCGCCCAGTTCCTCCGCGAGTACGGCGGCGTCCTCCATGGCCTGCGAGGCGCCCTGCGCCTGGTAGGGAAGCATGGCGTGGCACGCGTCGCCCAGCAGCGCGACGTTGCCGTCCATCCACACCGGGTCGGGACGCCGGTCGTACAGCGCGAAGCAGGTCACGTCCTCCTTCGCCTTGGCGAGCATGGCCGGGACCCTGTCGTCCCAGCCGGGGAAGGCTTCCGCCAGTTCCTGCGCGCTGGAGGGCGCCACCCACTTCTCGGCGACCTCGTCGGTGCAGGGGACGCAGGCGACGACGTTCAGATACTCGCCGCCGCGGATCATGTAGTGCACGAGGTGGCGGTCGGGTCCGTACCAGATGGTGCTCTGGTAGCGGTCCACCAGCCATCTCGTGGCCGGGTCGGCGGCGATCAAATCGCCCGGGACGAGGGCCCGGTAGGCCATCTCGCCGGAGAAGACGAGCGTGTCGTCGGCACCCATCGCGTCGCGCACCCGTGAGCGGATGCCGTCCGCCCCGATCAGCGCGTCGCCCTCGTACCGGCCGCCGTCGCCGGTGATCGCGGCGGGTCGCCGCGGGTCCGTGCGGTCCAGGCCCGTGACCTTCTTGTCGGTGTGAAGGGTGACCACGGGGCCGGGACCGTCCGGGTCGGTGCAGGCCTCCAGGATCACGCGGTGCAGATCGGCGCGGTGGTAGTGCCAGTACGGGGCGTTGTACCTGTCCTTGCAGAACTGTCCCAGCCTGGTCAGGCCGACGACGCTGCCGTCCTTCCACCTGCGCCGCACCTGGTCCTGCGGCTCGGTGTGGATGGCCTCCAACTGCCGGCGCAGTCCGAGTCCGAGCAGCACGCGGCTGGCGTTTGGTGCCGTCTGGATCCCGGCCCCCACCTCTCCCAGTTCGGGGGCCTGCTCGAGGACGGTGACCCGGATGCCCCTGTGGCGCAGGGCGAGCGCGGCGGTCAGACCGCCCAATCCACCGCCGACGACGGTGACTTCGAAAGACTGGCTGGGCGCCAAAGCTCCTCCAAGGCGAGGCGTGGACGTGAAGGTCTGCGGCCCTGGCCGGCAGTGCGGCAGGGTCAGCGCTCGACGAGCCGGCCGTCCACGACGACGTCCGTGCCGTCGACGGAGACGGTGCAGCCGCGCATCGCGATGTCCACGTGTGCGTAGGATTCGCGGCCCAGGACGGGGTGCGGCCCCGTCGACCAGAGGAAGTTCCCGGCGAAGGCACGGGCGTCCATGCCCATCAGGTCGCTCTTGCCGTAGAGGGCGGTCGCGAACCAGTCGGCGGTCTTCATCAGGCCCCACCCCATGTGGGACAGGCTGCGGCCCCACTGGTCGCCGGCGTCGTCGAAGAAGGTCTCCAGGAGCTTCGCCTCGGCACCTCCGGAGATCTTCTCGATGTGGCCGTCGGCGATGTGCAGCGTGACGGGGTCGCGGACGTACTCCTTGAAGGGCAGCAGGATGTCGCCCTCGGCCAGCACCAGTTGACCGTCGGAGAACTCGGGCCAGCACATCACCATCGTGCTCGGCCAGTGGTCCCAGCGGCCGGGGTCGTCGGCGAAGCCGACCTGGAACTCCGGGTGGGAGCCCTTGAGTTGCACGCTCAGGTCCGTACCGGAGCCGGAGGTCACGCGCATGGTCTCCGAGCGCTCGAGCAGACCCGCCCCCTGAAGGACGCGCTCCTTGTCGCCCGCCTGCGGCAGATTGCGTATCAGCACGTCGGGGGCGTCGCAGACGAAGATGATGCGGGTGCCGGCCTTGAGGATCTCCTGCTGGACGGGGGCGTGGATGAAACCTTCCTGCGTGAGGTCGACGACCAGGTCGGCCGACTTCAGCAGGTCCTGCGCGGCCGTGTCGTCGAGCACGGAACGCAGGCCGGGGCCCGCGCCGGTGTGGGTGCTGTCCATGGGGGCGGCGCTGCCGCCGGGCACGGTCGCGGAGATGACGTGGGCGCCCAGGGACTTGGCGGCTCCGAAGGCGGCAGCGACGTAGTCGCCGCGGCTGTCGGGCTCGGCGAGGACGACGACGTGCTCGTCCTTCTTCACCTTGCACAGCTCCAGTTCACGGGTGAACGCGTCGAGCAGATCGACGGACGACAGATCGAACATGGATGTTCCTCCAGGAGGCTTCGCTTCAGCTGTGGGGGCCTTCGGGCCTTCGTGCGGCGCTTCGCCGCGTCGACCGGCCGTCGGAGACGTCGGGATCGCAGGCCGGAATCGACCCACTGCGTAGGCTCTGACCAGCGGAAATGGGCAGGCGCTGGGCGCCTGGACGAAACTAATCCGAACACGTACTAACTCTGCTTGGCAAGGGTTCAGCCATGAGTTAACGCGGAATTTTCGTCGGCCCTTGATCGCGTTTGACCGTTCCGGACTGCCTGCGATCGACGCCGGCCCCCCTTGTGGAACACGCTTCAGGGACCCCCGAAGCGCGCAGGTGGAACCCCTGACGAGCCGTCGCGCGTTGACCTACGGCCCGACCGACGACGAACGGGCCCCGGACTCCCGGCGGGGACGGAGCTCGACGTCTGCGCGACGAATGACCGCCTCCCGCGCGGTCCGCGCAGCCGGGCCACACGGGGAAGGTGACGATGCAGCCCACAGGACCGGAACGCTTCCGGATCGCCGTCGTGCAGGGCAGCAGGCAGGGCTCCGGCTATCTGCTGACCTCCCGCCTCGTGCTCACCGCCGGACACCTGGTCACCAACCGGTACCAGGTGAAGGTCGCGGCGCTCGGCGGCGTCGGCGAGATCGAGTGCCGGGTGCTGTGGGCGCGGCACGACCGTGAGTGCGACGCGGCTCTGCTGTTCGCCAAGAAAGGGGGCTTGCTACCCCGCGAGCGGGCCGACGAGCTGGATACGGCACCGGTGCGACGGGGAAGGCCGCTGGGGCTGGAGACGATGGAGTCCTGCCAGGCCATCGGTTTTCCGCGCATGCAGCGCGACGGCGAAGAACTCGACACCGAGCAGATCGTGGGCACCTTCAAGCCCGGCTCGCGGATGGTCCACGCCCGGTACGTACTCGACAGCCCGCACACTCCGCCGGCTCCACTGCAAGGCGGCGAGTCGCCCTGGGCCGGCATGTCCGGCGCCGCACTGTTCGCCGAGGGGCACATCATCGGCGTGGTGGTGGCCGACCCGCACGGCTGGCAGCACGGGCGCCTCGAAGCCGTGCGCAGCCGAGTGCTCTTCGACGACGCGAAGTTCGTACAGGAGCTGGTGAAGCACACCGGCCACGAGCCCACGATCGCCGAGTTCTCCGGCACCGAGGAGCACAATCCGCACGCCGAGTTCGAGCGACGCTACGCCGCCCAGGTGGCCGAGCGATTCAACGAACTGACCATCTTCGGGCTGGACTTCAGCCGCCAGGACCCCCATCGTGTGGCCTTCACGCTCACCCCCAGGCACGCCGGCACCGGTTGCGGCGTGGAAATCGGTAACGACTGCTTCGAGCTGGACCAGCCGGCCGTGCTCGGCCTCAAGTCGGCGCAGACCGGGCCCGTCCATGTTCACGGAACACGTCACGCACACCGTCGCCCGGCTCGCCTGACGGATTCCCCTCCCGCCCCGGCCGACCGGCCCCCCGCAGGAATCCGGTCGGCCCCGGGGCCTCTCCGCGAAACACGGCGCCGCTCCGGGCCGCGGCGGCCGGCGCCGTGCCTCGTCCGGCCCGGCGGTCAGGCGTGCCGGCCTCTCAGCCCTGAGTGAGGCCGGCGCGCAGCTCGCCGAGGCACCTGCGCAGCAGGCGCGAGACGTGCATCTGGGAAAGACCGAGGACGTCCCCGATCTGCTGTTGCGTGAGCTCCTCGCCGAAGTGCATCTCGAGGATGCGGCGGTCCCGCTCCTCGAGCTCTGCCAGCAGCGGCTTGAGCGAGTTGAGGTTCTCGACCTTCTCCAGGGCGGGGTCCCAGCGGCCGAGGCGGCCCAGCAGCGTGTTGACCTCCTTCGCCTCGCCCTCGTCCTCGCTGGAGAGGTTGAGGGAGTGCGTGGAGTACGCGTTCGAGGCGATCACGGCCTCGGTGACCTCGCCGGCGGACACCTCCATCGCCTCCGCCAGTTCCTGCGTCGTCGGCGCACGGCCCAGGCGGGCCTCCAGCCTGTCGGTGGCGCGCGCCAGGGCGATGCGCTGCTCCTGAAGCCGTCGCGGAACGTGCACCGCCCAGGTGGTGTCACGGAAGAAGCGCTTGATCTCACCGGCGATGTAGGGAATCGCGAAGGTCGAGAACTCGACCTCCCGGCTCAGGTCGAAGCGGTCGATGGCCTTGATGAGCCCGATCGTCCCGACCTGGCGGATGTCCTCGTACTGGTCGTCCCGGTCCTGGAACCGCTTGGCCACGAACCCGACCAGGGGCAGGCTCAGTTCGATGAGGGTGTTGCGCGCGTACTGGTAGTCGGCGGTGCCTTCCTCGAGCTCCTGGAGCCGCCGGAAGAAGACCGCCGTCAGCCGTCGCGCGTCCTGAGGCGCGACGGACTGCGGGTCGTCGATCCGCGGGGGCCGGGTCTCACCAGCTGTTCCGCTTTCGGCCTTCGCATTCGCCGCTCTGCACCGCGGCACGGTTCTGCTGCTCATGAAAGCCTCCGTACGGCAACTGTTGTCGTTGTGCATCTTTCTACCTGCCATGGAGGCTGAGCACCACACCCTCGTGGCGGAAAGTTGTCGTCGTGCAAGTACCGCACGCCACCTCCGAGGGCGGACCGCCCCGCGTTCGCCCGGGCCGCACGCCGGAGTTCGGACGCAAAGGTTCCACCTGTGATCTCGTTCACATCTTCGACATACAAGTGAAGGTTTGGTGTCGCGTACTCTGGCCATGACACGCACGACCGCGAAGCGCTCACCGGCGCCGAGCCGCCCCTCGTGCCCGACATGGCGAGAAGCAGGACAAGTGGACAGATTCGCTGTGGTCGAACGCGCTCTGCGCGCCGCCGCCCCCCACGAGCTGCCCGAGGTCGTCACCAAGGCGATGCGGCAGCACTACGACGCGCTCGACGTGCGGCTGCGCATGGCGGACTACGGGGTACGGACACTTCAGGCCGTGGAGCCCGTGCCGTTCACCACCGAGCCGGTGCCCATCCATGACAGCCCGCCGGGCCGTGCCTTCGGCGCGCAGGAACCGGTGGTCGAACTCGACCCGGCTGCCCACACGTTGACCGCACACCTCGCGGTGAGCGTCCGCGGCGACCGCGTCGGCGTGCTGTCGGTGGTGTTTCCCGAACACATCGACATCAAGCCGCTGCTGGGCCAGCTGGAACAGCTCGGCATGGCGCTCGGCCACGAGATCATGGTCGCCGAGCGCGACACGGACATGTATCTGCTGGCCCGGAGGGCCTCGCGGCTCACCCTCGCCGCCGAGATGCAGTGGCAACTGCTGCCGGGGCGCTCGTGCCGGCGGTCCGAGTTCGCCCTCGGCGCTCATCTGGAACCCGCGTACGCGATCTTCGGCGACAACTACGACTGGTCCGCCTCCGCCGACCACCTCACCCTCTCCATCACCAACGGCATGGGCGAGGGAATCGAAGCCGCCCTGCTCACCAACCTCGCCGTCAACGCGATGCGCAACGCCCGCCGTGCGGGCCTCGGCCTCGCCGACCAGGCGTGCCTCGCGGACCAGGCCATCTACGCCCGGTACGACGGCCAGGCGTACGTGTCGATGCTGCTGCTCCGCTTCGAGCTGCTGTCCGGGCGCGTGGAAGTCGTGGAGGCGGGCTCACCCCGCACCTGGCGCGTCAGGGAGGGCAAGGTCGAACCCCTCCACTTCGAGGCCCAGTTGCCCCTCGGGATGTTCGAGGACACCCTCTACGTCGCCCAGCGCTTCGACGTACGGCCGGGCGACCGCCTCCTCTTCGCGAGCGACGGCGTCTACAACACGGTCTCGAGCACCGGCGAACACTATGGCGAGAGCTCCCTCACGCGCGCGCTGAACGCCAATCGGCTGCTGCCCGCGGCGCAGGTGCCCCAGGCCGTCCTCCGTGATCTCGCCGGCTACCGGGGGGTCGCACCGCTCGACGACGACGCGCTGGTGCTCTGCGTCGACTGGCATGGACGCGGGGCCGCCGAGGGTGGGGACGGGCACTGACCACCACCGCCACGGTGCGGAAGGTGCGCGGCCCGTCGGCCTGACCGCGGTCAGGCCGAGCTCTCCACCTGTCCGCCGCCGCTCAGTCCCAGTTCGGGGTGGGCGCCTTCCGCGGCGTTCCGGAATCCCCTGAGGCCTTCCGTCAGAGCCGCACGGGCCCTCGGCGTCATGGCGGCGACCGTGGCCGTCAGCGCCTCCTCTCGCCGGTGTCGCAGATCGCGCAGGTAGTCCCTCCCCTGACGCGTCAGGTGCAGCTCGAGCTCCCTGCGGCTTACCGGGCTGGGCGAGCGCTCGAGGAAGCCCAGCGCCTGGAGACGGTCGCACAGCCGGCTGACGGAGGACGCCGCGGAGCCCAGGGTCTGGCCGAGCGTGCGCAGGTTCATGCCCTCGTCACGCTCCAGGCAGTAGAGCACTTTCAGCTGCGAAGCGGACACGGGCGACGGGGAGACGGCCTCACGCCCCCGCTCCCACAGCACCTCGAGCAGTTCGAGCACTTCACGGGCCTCCGCGGCCGCGTCCTGCGACCCACGTTCCCGTGACTGTGCGGACAAAGAGCGGTTCTCACCCTTCACAGCGGCACTCCGACCCGGGTCGACCGATCCGCGATGCGACCCCTGATGCGACCCCTGATGCGATGCAGCCTCAAAGCTTCATTCCCACGCCTTCGAGTTCCGAAAGAGATCAGATCCGGCACCGGCACTCCCGTCACGCGCCCCGGGCACGCCTGCGCTCCTGGAAACGCGCCGGTGCGCGGGCCGTGACGCCGGACCGTGCTGCGGAGACACACCGCTCTGACCCTTGTCGGACGACAAACATACTCCGGGGATTCGTCTGCCCGGCCCCGGCCGCCGGTACACCTTTCTCCTGTCCCCGCGGCGCGGACGCCGGGCCGCGGGGCCCCTGCACATCGGCGCTGCCGGGCCGGGACGTCTTCTCCGCGGGGCGCTGTGAAGCCCCGGTCCACAGCGGTCACCGGCCGGCTACTCGAAGCGTGAGACGTCGCCCGCGCCCCTGCGCACGATCTCGGCAGCGCCGCCGGAGAAGTCGATGACGGTGGTCGGCTCCGTGCCGCAGTCGCCCGAGTCGATCACCGCGTCCACCACGTGATCGAGCCGTTCCTTGATCTCCCAGCCCTGCGTCATCGGCTCCTCCTCGTCGGGCAGGAGCAGCGTGCTGGAGAGCACCGGCTCGCCGACCTCGGCGAGCAGCGCCTGAGTGACCGCGTGGTCGGGGATGCGGACCCCGACGGTCTTCTTCTTCGGGTGCAGCAGCCGGCGCGGCACCTCCTTGGTCGCGGGGAGGATGAAGGTGTAGCTGCCGGGCGTGGCCGCCTTGATCGCACGGAACACGTCGTTGTCGACGTGCACGAACTGGCCGAGCTGCGCGAAGTTCTGGCACACGAGGGTGAAGTGGTGACGGTCGTCGAGGTTCCGGATCGACCTGATCCGGTCGATGCCGTCGCGGCTTCCCAACTGGCATCCCAGCGCGAAACAGGAATCCGTCGGGTACGCGATGAGGGCGCCGTCGCGCAGACTGGCGGCCACAGCGCCGATGGTGCGGGGTTGCGGGTTGTCGGGGTGCACGTCGAAGTACTTCGCCATCCACCGACCCTATGCGACCTGCGGCTCCGGCGCCCATGGCGGGCACGGCGCCCTCCCCGTTCCGTCACCGGTGCGGCATCTCAGTTCAACGCATCAGTTCAACGCACCGTCGTAGTCGGGCAGTTTGAACGTCTTCTCGGCGTGACCTCCCACGATGTCGGTCGGGGTGTTGCCGATATTGGCGATGATCTTGTAGCCCTTGGACTCGATCTCGGCACGCTTGGCGGTCTTGTACTTGCTGACCTCGTCGAAGATGTCCGGCAGATCACGCAGGTAGAGCCCGTCGATCGGGTATCCGGTCTTCTCCAGGTTGTCCTTCGTCAGCCAGTGGATGATGCCCGGGCGGGCGGTGACGAAATAGACGTCCACACCGCGGGAGTCCGCGTAGCGGGCGAGCTCCAGCGTCTGCTCGACAGGAGGCGTCGGCAGCTCCCAGATGGGGTGGAAATGCGTCTCCAGCGAGGTGTTGTCGATGTCGAGGACGATCGCCATCTTCTCGCCCGCGCCTCGCGAGATGCGTTCTTCGAGGTACGGGCGGGCTTCGTCCGTCACTGCGCTCACGTCGCGCTTCCAGGTCTCGTAGTCGACCTCCGCGCGCGTGCCGCTGCCGCCGCGGTCGGCCTGCTGCTCAGCCGGCGCGGCCGAAGTCGTGCGTGCGGCCTGCGAGTCGGCCGTGGCGGAAGCGGCGCTCGCAGACGTCGCACCCGCCGCCGTCACCGTCGCCACCGCCGCACCGGCGACGGAGACCGCTATCCGCGTTGTCAATGTGCGTCCATGCATGGGGGGTTCACTCCTGGGTCGCAGAACCGGCAGGGAACGGCCCGTCGCCGGATCGACGAGGAGCCCGTGGCATGCTCACGTCTCATCATGACCGGATCGGAAACATCCGGCTACCGATCGGTAGCAATTGGTGTGTTCCAAGCCGTCTGAACACGCCCCGGACGCAGGCCGGTTGGGGTCACCTTCGGTCCACCAGGGGCCGCCGGACCGCGGATTCCCGCGCGGACCGGCCCGCTGGACGGAGCGTCGCCGCCGCTCCCGCGCACGTACCCGCCCGCATGTATCCGGTTTGTATGCCCGGCTCCTTGAATCGCCCGGTCAACCGACGACAAGGAGAACGTCATGCAGAAGCATTACCGCCGGTGGCTGGCGGCCGGGAGCGCGGTGGCAGCCCTCGTGGTCACGGCTCCGATCGCCGCTGCGACGCAGGAGAAGTCCTCGTCACAGACCGCGCTGAACGGACGGCCGTCCTTCAAGATGCCCTTCGAATGCGGCCAGAGATGGCTCGGCAGCAACTGGCGCGGCCACAGTCCCGCCCACTCCATCGACTGGAACCACTACAACGCCGCCGGCGGCACGGACGATTACGGCCGGCGCGTGTTCTCCAGCGCCCGCGGCAAAGTCCTCGCCTCCTACTACTCCACGAGCACCGGGTACGGCAACACGATCGTCATCGGTCACGGGGACGGCTGGCGCACGCGGTACGCCCACCTGAAGACCCGTGCCGTCAAGCGCGGAGACCACGTCCGTGCGGGCCAGCGCATCGGCCGGGTCGGCAAGTCGTCCGCGGTCTACAACATCTCGCCGCACCTGCACTACGAGCAGATACACGACGGGCGGACGGTCGTCTCCGTCATCCAGGGCGTGCGGTGGAGCGACTACCTCAAGCGCTACCAGACGAGCAAGAACCGCTGCTGAACAAGCACTGCCGAGACGGGAGTCCACCATTCCACAGGGCTCTCCGAATCCGGCGACGGCGGTCCCGGTGAGGCGGTCCGGGTACGGCGGAACAGCCGTACCCGCGTCCGCCCGCCGGTGCGCCCCGTCCCGCTTCAGCGCAGCGACCGCAGCTTCGCGTCCACGAGCGCGGCCTGGTCGCGGGCCTCCAGGCGGCGCCACGTCGAGAGGGAACGGTGGAAGTAGCTCCGGGCGGTCTGCTTCCGTCCGGTGGCGTGGTGCAACTCGCCCAGCAGGCACGCCACCCGCGCCTCCGCCCGGCGGTCACCGAGCTGCTGCTGCACGGCGAGCGCGTCGTTCAGCATCGCCGACGCCTCCCTCGCGTTGCCCTGCCGCAGGCACAGTTCCCCGATGCTCTGCTGTACGTAGGCGGCACAGTGGGCGTCGGACAGCTCGTCGAAGATGCCGCGTGCGCGCTCCAGTTCGGCCCGCGCCGCCCTCGGTTCGCCACGCAGCTCGTGCAGTTCGGCGACCCGCCGGCGCACCTGGGCCTCCCGGTGCCGGTCGCCGACGTCACGGGAGAGCTCCAGCGCGCCGGAGAGCCAACCGGCCGCGGCTCCCGGGTCCTTCCGCTCCAGCCACACCGAGGCGATCGCGTTGTGTGCGACCGCTTCACCGTGCCGGTCGCCTGCCTTTCCGAAGGCGTGCAGCGCATCGGTGAACGCCTCGAGGGCGGCGTCCAGGTCGCCCACGACCCGGTGCACGGACCCGGCTCCCGCAGCAGCGACCGCCTCGCCCGGCAGATGCCCGAGACCCGCGAACAGCGCGCGGGACCGCTCGAAGCACGCGCGGGCATCGCCGTACCGGTCCTGGTAGAGGTGGAGCTGGCCCAGGTTGCGCAGCAGCGCCGCGGCCCGGACACAACTCGGATCTTCCATGGCGTCGAGTGTGAGCCGGTGAGTCCTCAGCCAGTCCCCGTAGTAGCCGCGCATGTCGAAGAAGCTCGCCAGTTCCACGGCCAGGTCCGCGGCACGCGAGACCCGGCCGAGACGTATCGCGGAATCCACCGCGGCGACGAGGATGCGGCGTTCGCTCTCGAACCACTCCACCGGCCGGGCACACACCAACTCCGCCATAGAGGACTCGGGGCCCCTCAGGGGTGCCGGCTCGCCGAGCACGCCCAGGAAGCGGGTGGGCATCGCGGAGTTCGCACTGCGGGCGAGCCCGATCAGGGCGTCGATCACCCGCGCCTGCTGCCGCTCGCGCACCTCCCTGCCGTCTCTGCCGGCCAACTCCCGTGCATAGCAGCGCAGCAGGTCGTGCATGCCGTAACGCTGCACCCCGAGACGGTCGGTGCCCGCAACCTCGACCAGATGCTCGTCGAGCAGCGTCTCCAACGCCACGGCGGCACTGCCGGTTTCCTCCATGGCCACCGCGACGGTCCAGCCGGCCACGGCAATGTCTCCGAGCTGACCGAAGGCACGGAAGACCCTCGCCGCCGCGTCGGGCAGATGCCGGTAGCTCAGCTCGGCGCTCGCCCGCACCTCCATCTCGCCGGTGCGGAGCTGGTCCAGCCGGTCCCGCTCGTCGTGCAGGAAGTCGGCGAGGGTGGCGGCGGTCCAGCCGGGACGGTTCGCGAGCCGGGCACCTGCGATCCGCACGGCCAGCGGCAGTGAGCCGCACCCGTCGATCACCCGGTCCACGTCCGCCCCCTCGCCGCGCAACCGGTCCGCTCCGGCGACCGCTCCGAGGAACGCACGGGCCTCGTCGCGTCTCATGACGCCGAGGGGCGCGCTGTACGCCGGAAGCCCCGGCATCCGGCGGCGCGAGGCGACCAGCACCGCCGAGCCGCCGGTGCCCGGAAGCAGCGGCCGGACCTGCGGGGCGCCGGCGGCGTCGTCGAGGACGATGAGGACGCGCCGCTGGGCCAGGCGCGAGCGGAACAGCGCGGCCCGCTCGCCCGGTTCATCGGGGATGGTGCTGTCGATGACGCCGAGGCCGCGCAGCATCTCCGCCAGCACGTCGGCCGGTTCGCGCGGCTGATCGCTCGTCCCGCCCAGGTCGGCGAAGAGCTGACCGTCCGGGAAGGCACCACGCACCCGGTGCGCCACATGGACAGCCAGCGTGGACTTCCCGGAGCCGGGCGGGCCCGACACGATCGCGACGACCGGCTGCCTGCCCGCCGACGACAACAGGCCTTCCAGCGCCTCGATCTCCTCGGCGCGGCCGGTGAAGTCCGGGACGTCCATAGGCAGTTGGCACACCGGTTCGGGGACAGTGGTGCGCCGACGGCCTGCCCAGCCGTTGATCTCCTCCCCGATGGCGCGCAGCGGTCCGCTCGGCTCGATGCCCAGCTCGGCGGCGATGATCCGCTCCGCCTCGGCGTATGCGGAGCGGGCCTCAGCGATGCGGCCCGCGTCGCGCAGGGCCTGTACGACCATGCGCCACAGGTCCTCCCGCAGCGGATCCTCGGCCAGCCGGGACCGTAAGTCGGCGACCAGGGACGCGTGGTCGCCCGTCCGCAGCCGCACCTCCAGGCACTCGTCGGCCGCGACGGATCTCAGTCCTTCGAGCCGGGTGACCGCCGGATCCCACACCACGCTGGACGGCAGGTCCTGGAGCACGCTGCCGCGCCAGAGGCGGAGCGCCGACTCGTAGCCGCGCAGCGCCGCGGCGTCATCGCCGCGGTCGCGCTCCGCGCGGGCGTCCTCCAGCCGTTCCTCGAAGAGCAGCGCGTCGATCTCGCCGGGAGCGAGCAGGAGCGCGTAGCCGGAGGACTCCGTCCGCAGCTGCGTGGCTGTCCCCGCTGCGGCCAGGGCCCGTCGCAGCGACCGCACGTAGGTGCGTACGTTGGCGACGGCGGACGGAGGCGCGCCCCCGGGCCACAGCACCTCCGTCAGCAGGTCGACCGAGACGAAACCGTTCGGCTGCAGCAGCAGGGTGGCGAGCACCGCCCTCGGCTTCGGTCCGCCGACGGCGAGCGGGGCGCCGCCGGCCCGCACCGTGAGTGGCCCCAGGATTCCAAATGCCGGCTCCCCCATCCGCACGCCTCCGCGACAGACCGCAATCGGGGCCGCAGCGTACCGGTGCACGGGCGAGGCCGAACAGGACTGCGGGGGAACCGTCCGCGCGATCGCCGCCGTCGCGGAGCGGATTCGCGTCCCGGACGTTGCTCGACCGCAGCCGGCCCCTCGGAGTCGAGGGCGCACGCGGCTGCGAGGGGTGGGTGCGAATACGACGTCCTCCAGTTCGCCACCCAGCCGCAGCCAAAGACTCGTCGACACAGTGGCCGCCTTCGGCCGGAGAACACTGTCGGCCGACGATGGGCGGAATTGGATCACAGTCAACTGCCTTGTGTACTACGGTTGTTGGTGCTGCGCACCTTCCCGGAGGGTACGTCGGCGGTGTTCAGGTGCCCGTCCTCGGCCGAGGCTGACGAGTGGTTTCCATCGCGTGCTCCACGCG
Organism: Streptomyces sp. WMMB 322; assembly: GCF_900090145.1. GTDB lineage: Bacteria > Actinomycetota > Actinomycetes > Streptomycetales > Streptomycetaceae > Streptomyces. Next base: position 38,774 of record NZ_FMHI01000015.1, on the reverse strand, counting down.
GTGTGAGTGCGGTGCCCGGTAGGGCCCCCTGCCATTCCCAGCTCACGCCAAGGAGTGGTTCCGCATGAATCCCGTTGAGTACAAGCCTGCACGTCGTGATCGGCTTCGCGAGATGCTGGTCGACGTCGCCGTGGGTGTCACCGCCAATCTCGTTGTGGCGGCCCTTACTGCGGCAGCGCACCTGGTCCTCTGACACAGGCGTGTGGCGGGTCCGGAGAGCCCGCCACCATCTGCTTCCACGAGGCTTCGATCAGAACAGCTTCAGATCCGGTCGCTGTGAAGCCGACGTCCTCCGGTTACGGCCGCGCCCCCTCCGGGGGCGGGGCAGGTGGGGTCTGCGTGCTTCCTGCGGAAGGTTGTCCCAGGTGGGACGCAGTCCTTGGATCTCGACCGCGCCTACCATTTGTTTCAGGTAGGCCCGTGTCTCCTCATCCGTTGAATAGAGCACCGTCGCACGGCTCGCCCGGGTCATCAGCACGTGGTAGGCGTGACGGACCAGCCGGGCGAACTCTTCGTCGTCGACGCTGCCGGGCTTCACTTTCGGGTCGAACGAACCGGGTACGGCGACGCGCTTGACACCCTTTTCCGGGCCTGCGCAATGCTTGCCCCGGCGGAAGACCCATCGGCCATCACGGCGCACCATGTCATCACCCATGATCACACCACACCAATCCCATTCGAGGCCTTGTGCGGTGTACACACAGCCGATCTGGTCCAGGCCGTTCTTGTGCACGGACCAGATCTTCGACGGTGGTGCGTCGTTCTCACAGAAGGTGTCACTGTCCGCGTTCCAGGCCCGGTGCCAGTCGCCGATGCGAACGTCGGTCTCCAGCCTTTTCTCCTTGCCGAGCGGCTTCGTCCAGGGCCAGCAGTAACCAGCGACCATGCGCGCCGAAGCCCCCGCGAGGGCTTCGGCACGAATGATCAATTCCAACTCCCCGGGGGTGTCTGCCACCTCGACGTGCATGAGTCCGTCCTGCGTCCACTCCTGCGGTGCCTCGTCCGTCACCCCGAGCAGGGCGCGCACCCAGCGGATGTATGCATCGCTGCCGCCGCAGCGGAACTGCTCCCGGAGCTCGTACCGCTTCAGCTGAGCACCGTGCCGCCTCGCTGCGTCCTCGATCAGGTCCACGGTTCCGACCTCGTTGGGCCGTACGGACTGCCCCTCGTCCAGGAAGAAGACAGCCAGACGGGAGGCATCGAGGAGCTCGTCCACCTGAGGCCGTGTGCCCTGTTGTTCGGGCTTCCAGAAGCGGTTCGTCGAACGGTCCCGCAAGCGGTGTGCCTCGTCGCAGATGAGCACGTCCAGGGGAGGATCAGGCGGAGTCACGAAGTGGCTGAAGTAGGTGAACGTCTCCCTGAACTCGCGGTCACCGTAACCGACGTGTTCCTGGATCGCGCCATTGAAGGCCCTGCTGCCGCTGGCATACTTCACGGTCCGTCCCTGTGCCTCCAGCTCCGCCTTGAGTTGCAGGCCGACGGCGCTCTTGCCGGTGCCGGCGCCACCAGTGACCAGAAAGATCACCCGCCGTTCGTCCGGTATGAGAGCAGGGTGCCGGGGGTTCGGGAGAACTTGCGAGGCGGTTCCCATGATCTGGTCGGCCACGGCTTTCTGCCGACCGCGCAGCGTGAAGACTGTGTCCTCGCCGCGAGAACAAATCATGGCGTCGAGCAGCGGTGTGTTGCGCAGACCCATGCGACTCAACAAGATCTCGGCCTCGGAGGCGCCACCTTCCTCGTCGAAGCTCTCCCGGAGATCGGACATCAGCTCTTCCCGCCCGTCCTTGGTGTACACCCGGGCGTAAGGACCGGTGGGCGCGTCGATGTCGTTCAAGGGGCGCACGGACTCATCCGTGGCGTTGTGCAGGTAGGCGAATCCGCCGCATTCGAAACTCAGCCCGTTCAGAGGCCCTCTGTCGCCTGTGAACGCGTCGTAGTACCGGCGCAATTGAAGGGCGGGGTGCTTCTTCGCCTCCTCCATGCCCGGTACGTGCACCAGATCCGCAGTGGCCTGCTCCACCCTGGTCACCAGGGACCAGCGCTTCAGCTCGACGAGTTGCACGGACAGACGTCGGCCCTCCTGCGGGTGACGCCCCACGAGCACGACATCGATGAGCCGCGGATCACCCGGGCGTTCGGCTTCATCGAGCGTGGCGGCGCATTCGACGATCATCTCCACATTGCCGCGACCGGCGTCGACCAGATCACCGGCAAGGCTGACCAGACTCTCCGCCCAGGCGGAACGCTCCGTCAATGAGGCGTCCGAGCCTCGGAAGTGCCGCCATCTGTCGGCGAGATGCGGCACCATGTGCCTTCTTGAGTTCAGAGTGAGCAGATCCTGCGCTGCCAACTTCAGCAGGAGCATGGACACGAAGTGATTCCCCCAGGACACGAGTGACTCGTGCGGGTGGGGGCATGTCCTCAGGTGGAAGCCCGTCGGGCCGCGATCGGTCCGGAGATCATAGGCAAAGGGCCGCTTGCAGAGAAACGGCAGAGGGTTCTCGGCGGAGCTGCTGGCATCGCGGCTGAATGGCGATGCCAGTGATGTCGGTTTGCCCACCGCTCCGTCAGGCCATGGCGTGGTCCCGGTCCACACGGCTGCCCACCAGATCCCGCAGCTTCTGACGCGTCTCCGGGTCCGTCGAATACACGACGGTGCCGATCATGCCTCGGGTGAGCAACACCTTGTAAGTGTTGCGGATGAGACGGTCCACATCGGCGTCGGGAGTGGAGCGCTTGAAGACCGGGTCCTTGGACGCCGTGCGGTCCGTGACCCACCGGTCGCTGCGCCACACCAGGTCCGGCCCGATGATGACTCCGGACCAGTCGTACTCGAAGCCCTGGGCGGTGTAGACGCAGCCGACCTGCCCGAAACCTGCGGGGTCGGTGGCCCACAACGCCGCCGGAGGCGCACCGGCAAGGGATCGTTCACCACGCAGATTCCAGGGCCGGGCCCACTCGCCGACGACGACGTCGGGCTGCAGCGGATCCCCCGGCTTGGGCTCCCGCGACCAGGGCCAGCAGTAGCCGGCGGACATGCGGGCACTGTAGTTCCGCGCGCGTCGAGCCTCGAGGAACGCCTCCATCTCCTGTGGGCTGTCGGCGACCAGCAGCTGCATGCGATCGTCGGGCTCCCACACCACCGGGTCGCCGGATACCAGTCCGAGAAGCCGTACCACCCAGCGCAGATAGGCGTCGCTGCCACCACAGCGGAACTGGCCCTCCAACGGAACGACATGGCACCCCAAGCCCTTGGCAGCTGCAGCGGCCTTGATCTCATCCACCGTGCCCATCTCGCCAGGACGCACGACCTGGTGTTCGTCGAGGAGGAAGACAGGGACACGGGCGACGTCGATGAGTTCGTCGATCTGCCGCTTGCCGGTGCGGCGATCGGCAGGGGTGAAGCGGTTGGCGGAGGTTTGCCGAATACGGTGGGCCTCGTCGCAGATCAGGACGTCGAGAGAGTTTCTCTCTGTGGTCATGAAGCTGTTGAAGTACTTGAACAACTCCTGCACCTCACGCTTCCGGGTGCCCGCGACCTTCCGCATCGTCTTGGTGAAGGACTGTGAACCTGTCGCGTGCAGGGCGGGAACACCCTGCCGGTACAGCTCACCCAGCAGTGAGAGAGCGATGACGCTCTTGCCGGTGCCGGGCCCGCCGGTGACCACCACGACTTCCTTGTGGTCGGACCGTTTCGCCTTGCGCACAGCGTTGAGCACCAGCCGGTACGCGACCTGCTGTTCGTCGAGCAGGTCGAACTGCTCCCGCTCCCGTACCTCTTGGGCCGCCACCGCCATCAGCTGTTTCGAGGGCGCGGTCTTCGCGGAGAGAAGTTCGTCGGCCGAGCCTGCGCCCGGGTGCTTGTCGCTCAGCCTGGCGCGGAGGTGGTCGATGAAGGCACCGCGCTGCTCACCGGTGAACAGCTGGCCGTAGTCGTCGTGTTCCGACGCACGCAGACCTGCGACGCCGAACTCGGTGGCGTTGTGGAGGAAGGCCACTCCATTGACTCTGTCAGGGTGCTCGGACACCGCGCCATTGAAGTTGACGATGTAGTCGCAGTAACGGCGCACCTGATCGATGGGATTGAGGACGGCGTGGGCGTAGGCGTCGATACGGCACAGAGCAGGGTCGTCCTCGTCAGGTTCGGCCTGGCTCCATTGCTTCAGCTCCACCACGACGTACGACGGCTCTCCCGTCACCGGGTGCGTTCCGGCGAGTACGGCGTCGGCACGTTTGCTGTTCAGCGGGAGCGCGTACTCGAGCAGGATCTCCACGTCGCCCAGACCCGCATCGTTGAGCGCGGCGGTCAGCGCCGGGATGCTCCGTTCCCAGGAACGCATCTCCGAGGCGCCGGGCCGATAGCCGTGCATGTGGACGAACTGCTCGGTGAGGTGAAGCTGGAGCGAACCGTCGAGCGCCATGACGGCGACCGTTCTTGCGGACGCGCGGAACAGCAAAGAGCTTCCCCCAGGCAGCACGAAGTGACTCGTGCGGGTGGGGGCGTGTCCTTCGAGACTCCACCGGGTGTGGAGCGGAAGCCCGTCGGACCCGCGTTGACGATCCTGAGGGTACCTGGCGGCGGCGACAGAGCCCGTTTCGGGGCGGCAGGGGTCGACGCGTACGTCTCCGGCCCGGCATGCGACCTGACGCCACCTCAACTTACCTGTGAGAATGCACAGTTAGGATTTTCATCCGAGCGGTCGGCCGCCTCACCCCCCACAGGACGGCCGGACAGGGGAGAACGCACCACCGAGTCACGAGGCGGGGACAGCGCATGCGGGAAGGCCGGTGGACCACGGTCACCGAGTCGGAGTTCGAGCACGAGCGTCGCGGTCTGGAGGCCATCCGGGAGCAGTTACCCGACGCCGATCCGTGGCGGGCCTGGTCGAATTTCACCTTCACCGCGAACACGGGTCACGTCCGGGAGGTCGACCTGCTCGTCGTCGCTCCAGGCGGCGTGTGCATGGTCGAGCTGAAGAACTGGCACGGTTCCCTGACCAGCGAGAACGGCACCTGGGTGCAGACCACTCCGAGCGGCCGTCGCCGTCCCTTCCGCAACCCGCTGCATCTGGTCAACAAGAAGGCGAAGGAGCTGGCCGGCCTGCTGGGCCAGCGAGGCAAACGCGTGTGGGTCGGCGAGGCCGTCTGCTTCACCGAGGGTTCGCTCCGCATCCGGCTTCCCGCCCATGAGCGGAACGGCGTGTACACCGTTCCCGAACTCGTCACGATGCTGAAGCAGCCGCCGCACGACGAGCGACGGCGTATCTCGCCCGGCGACTCACGAGAGATCAAAACCGCGCTGGATCGGGTCGGCATCCGCCGCAGCGACGCCGAGTACAAGGTCGGCCCGTACGAACTGGAGCGCAAGGCGTTCGACTCCGGGCCGACCTGGGCCGACTACCTGGCCAAGCACGACGAGTTGCCGGAGACCGCCCGCGTCCGGATCTACCTTCGCGAGCGCGGCTCCGACGCCACCATCCGGCAGTCCGTGGAAGACGCCGCCCGTCGCGAGGCCGCGGTCCTGCAGCGCTTTCAGCACCCGGGAGTCGTGCGCTACAAGCAGTACCACCCGTCAGGGCACTCGGCGGGCCCCGCCCTGATCTTCGACTACGACCCGCAGACTCTGCGCCTGGACGAGTATCTGCTGCAGTACGGGCCGAAGTTGGACATCCTGGGCCGCTTGGCGCTCGTGCGGCAGCTCGCCGAGACGATGCGCTCCGCGCACTCCAGCCGCATTCACCACCGGGCCTTGGCCGCCCGCTCGGTCCACGTCGTCCCCCGCAGCCGCGGTCGGCGGCGCACGGCCGTCGGCGAGGAAACGGCCTGGCTGAACCCGAAGCTGCAGATATCCGACTGGCAGATAGCTACGCAGCGCACGGGTACGGACGGCTCGGGACCGGGCTCTATGCGGCACGCACCGACCGAGCTGTCCACGAGGCACCTGGCCGAGGGCTCCGACGCCTATCTAGCACCGGAGTTGAGAGCGCTCAACGCCGACCCGGTCTACCTGGACGTCTACGGGCTCGGCGTCCTCACCTATCTCCTCGTGACGGGCAGGCCGCCCGCCGCGAGCCAGGCCGAGTTACTCGCCAGGCTGGAGGCCGAGAAGGGGCTGCGCCCCAGCTCCCTCGTGGACGGCCTGTCCGAGGACGTGGACGACCTGGTCCAGATGGCCACCGCCTATCGCCCGGCCCAGCGCCTGTCCACCGTCGACGAGTTCCTCGAGATCCTGGAATCCGTCGAGGAGCGGCTCACCGCTCCGGCCACCGCCTCCAACGGACCGATACCCGAGGAGCCGGAGAAGGACCCGCTCGAAGCCGTCGCCGGGGACCGCCTCGCGGGGCGCTGGGAGGTCCGCCGCCGCCTGGGCACCGGGTCGACCAGCCGCGCATTCCTCGTACGCGACCTGGAGGCCGAGGCACGTGGGACGCGGCCTCTGGCCGTCCTCAAGGTGGCGCTGTCCGACAGCCGCGGCGAGGTCCTCGAACGTGAAGCGGAGGTGATGGGCCGGCTGCGCGCGGACTCCCGCGTCATCCGCCTCGTCGAGCCGCGGCCGCTGCGCATCGCCGGCCGCACCGTCCTCGCACTGGAGTACGTCGGCGACGAGCGGGAGGAGGACGGCGACGGCGCCGAGTCCGGCGGCAAACGCGTCCGGCACCGCCAGGAGACGGTCGCCCGCCAGCTCCGCGAGGGGGGCCGCCTCAAGATCGACCAACTGGAGGCGTACGGCGACTACTTGTTCGGCGCCGTGGACTTCCTGGAAGGGGAGAGCGTCTGGCACCGGGACATCAAGCCCGACAACATCGCCATACGCATCCGCCCCAACCGCACCCGCGAACTCGTCCTCATCGACTTCTCCCTCGCCGGCTATCCGGCGAAGAACCACGAGGCCGGCACGGAGGGCTACCTCGACCCGTTCATCGGCACCGTCACGCGCACCGCCTACGACTCCCACGCCGAGCGGTACGCCGTCGCCGTGACCCTGCACCAGATGGCCTCGGGCGAGCTGCCCAAGTGGGGCGACGGCTCCGTACTTCCCCGGCAGACGGACGCCGAGGAATTCCCGTACCCGACCATCGCCGCCGACGCCTTCGAGCCCGCCGTCCGGGACGGGCTGGTCGCCTTCTTCAAGAAGGCACTCCACCGGAACGCCGCCCGGCGCTACCCCGACCTCAAGCCCATGCGGGACGCCTGGAAGAAGATCTTCCTCGACGCCTCGCAGACCGTCACCTCCAGCCACCGCTCCAACCACACCGATCAACCGGCGGACTCGCCGACAGGCGGGCCCGCCATCGCGGACGCCGAGCCGCTCACCGCGGAGCAGCACCGCGACCGGCTCGCCAAGCAGGTGGGCCGGGAGACCCACTTGTCGGCCGCGGGGCTCAGCCCGGCCGCCGAGTCCTTCCTCTACGGCCTCGGCCTCACCACGGTCGGGGAACTCCTCGACTACAGCCGCCGTAAGCTCCTCAACGCTCCAGGCCTGGGCGCCAAGACCCTGCGGGAACTTCAGCGGCGCCAGCGACAGTGGGGCGAGGCGCTGCGCGAGGCACCCGTCTCGCCGCTGACGCCGAAGGGCCGAGCCGAGGCCAGGGAAGAGCTCGCACAGCTGACCGCAGCCGACGCGGCCGCACTCGGCACCCACGCGGCAAGCGGCAAGGCCGAGGGACTCTCCGACTCCGCGCTGCGTTCGTTCAGCCTCGACGCGCTCACCACCGTTCTGGTCCCGGAGCTGAACAACAACCGCTCCAACCACAACAAGGTCGAGATGGTCCGGCTGCTGCTGCGGCTCCCGAACGAGCGCGGAGTGCTCCCGGACATCGGCGTCTGGCCCAAGCAGAAGGACGTGGCCGACGCGCTGGGCCTCTCGGCCGGCCGCATCCCCCAGATGCTGAGGGAAGAGCGCAAGCGCTGGAAGAAGCACCCGGCCGTGCGGGCGCTGCGCGACGAGATCGTAGACCTGCTGCTGGACCTCGGCCGCGTCGCCTCCGCGGCCGAGATCGCCGACGCCCTCGCGGTGCGGCGTGGCACACAGCTCCCGGAACGGGAACAGCGACGGGCCCTGGCGCTCGCCGCCGTACGGGCAGTGGTGGAGGTGGAGCAACTCGACCCGGAGAACGCCCGGTTCCAGCACCAGCCGAACCGCAAGGCCACCGAGGAGTCGCTCGGGGCGGGTCTGCTCGCCCTGCACGTCCGGGAGGCCGACGAGAACGCGGGCACGGACGGCGACCCGCCGGACACCCCCACCGCGCCCGGTCTCCTCCACTACGCGGCCCGCCTCGGCCACACCGCCGACCGCCTCGCGAAGCTGGACACGCTGCCGACCGCGACGACGGTCCTCGCCGAACTGGGGGCGCTCAATCCGCCGCCGGGCACGCTGGACTGGGACGAGCGGCGCCTGGTCGAACTGGCCGCCGCGGCCTCGGTGAACGCCGCGGCGACGCCGCGTCTGGAGATCTACCCGCGCGACCTGGACCCCGTCCGCGCCCTGCGGCTCACGCAGGCCGGCCTGGTGCGCCTCATCCCCGGGATGGCGGAGGAGCGGCAGCCGGGACTGACCGGTCAGGAGGTGCACGAGCGCGTACGGGCACGCTTCCCCGAACTGGTCTTACGGACGGGCCCGGGCACGGTCGCCCACGAGCTGCCGACGGGCGGCCGTCTGACGAAGGCACTGAAGGACGCGGGATTCGACCTCACCCTCGCCACCCGCGAGGGCACCGGGACGCTGCGCTACCTTCCGGCGCGGATGGACACCGCTTCCAGCTACCTCACCTCCGGCACCTGGCCCCCGTCCAGCGTCGCCAGGACGGCGACGCGCTACCACGACGACGCCGAACAGGCGGCAGAGGCACGCGCCGAGGAACAGCTCGCCGCCTCCTCACGGCGGGACGGCTACCGCGTCCTGACCGTACGCAACGACCTCTCGAGGCGCGCCACGAAGGCGCTGGGCAAGGCGACGGACAGGCGGGGCGGCGCCGAAGCGGTCTCCGTGACCGAGATGTTCCTGGAGGCCCTGCGCGGGCTGGTCCCCGAGGGGACCAAACCCACCTGGGAAACACTGCTCAAGGCGGACGTGGCGAAACCCGGATCCCGGGGGGCCATGAAGTTCGCGGAGTACACACGGACCGCCTGGGTGGCTGTCGAACCCCGCATACGGGAGCTGCTGGACGGCGACCCGCGCTCGGGTCCGGTGCTGCTGACGGAGGCCACGGCCTTCGCCCGGTACAACGCGATGGGCGTCCTCGACAGATGTGCCGAGGCGGCGCGGCAGGGCGGCCGCGGGCTGTGGCTGCTGGTCCCGCAGAGCGACCCGTCGCGGGAGCCGAAGCTGGGCCAGGTCGCAGTGGCGTACCAGGCGGGCTTCGGCGAATGGATCCAACTCAACGATCTCTGGGTCACCAACGCGCACCGCGGTGGCCCCGAGCGGCAGAACGACGAGCGAGCAACCGAGGGGGCCGTCGCCGAATGATCGACCGCAAGGCGCTGTTGGAGGACCTGAAGAAGCAGGTCAAGGCCGCCGAAGCCGACCTGGGCAAGCAGGTGAAGCTCGTCGGCGACACGGGGCAGCGGCTGCGTGCCGAGTACGACCAGGCACGCAAGCTGGGCCGCACGGCGGCGACATGGAACGCGTGGCTCGATGAGCGGGTCACGCAGGTAGCGGTGGCGTGGGTGCTGGGCACGGTCTTCGTCCGCTTCTGCGAGGACAACGGGCTGATACCGGAGCCGTATCTGACGGGCCCGGACGACGACCACCGGGACCTGGCGCTCGCACGGTACGAGGAGTACGTGGCGACCTCCGACGACCCGACGTACCGAGGCTGGCTGGAGCACGCCTTCGAGGAGTTGGGCGCGGGGCAGGCGGGCCGGCTGCTCTTCGACCGTCGCCACAACCCGCTCTTCCAGATCCCCCTCTCCCACGACGGGGCGCGCGACCTGGTCGAGTTCTGGCGCGAACGGGACGAGGCCGGGGTCCTCGTCCACGACTTCACCGACCCGCTGAACGAGGACGGCACGGAAGGCTGGGACACGCGTTTCCTGGGCGATCTGTACCAGGACCTGAGCGAGGCGGCACGGAAGACGTACGCGCTGCTTCAAACCCCTGAGTTCGTGGAGGAGTTCATCCTCGACCGGGCGATGGAACCCGCGATCCGCGAGTTCGGCTACGAGCAGTTGAAGATGATCGACCCGACCTGCGGGTCGGGCCACTTCGTGCTGGGCGCGTTCCGGCGTCTGGTACGGCGTTGGGCGGACGGCCAGCCGGGACGCGACGTACACGAGCGGGTTCGGGCCGCGCTCGACTCGGTTCACGGGGTGGACGTGAACCCGTTCGCGGTGGCGATCGCGCGGTTTCGCCTGTTAGTCGCCTCGATGGCGGTCAGCGGACTGCGGACGCTGGCGGAGGCCGACCGGTACACGTGGCCGGTGCATCTGGCGGTGGGTGACTCGCTGATCAAGGAACGGCAGTTGGAACTGGACCTGTTGGGGGACGCTTCCGGAGACCCGCTGGCGGAGTTCAAATACTCCACCGAGGATGTTCAGGACCACCCGGGAATTCTGGAGCAGGGCCGGTACCACGTGGTCGTCGGCAACCCGCCGTACATCACAGTGAAGGACAAGAGGCTCAACGCGCTCTACCGGGACCTGTATGACGCGTGCGGCGGTACATACGCCCTCTCAGTGCCCTTTGCCCAGCGGTTCTTCGAGCTCGCGAAACGTGGGGACGCCGACGGCCACGGCTATGGCATGGTCGGGCAGATCACCGCGAACTCCTTCATGAAGCGGGAGTTCGGAACCAAGCTGATCGAAAGCTACTTCCGTGACCGGGTGGAGCTGACGGAGGTCATCGACACCTCCGGCGCGTACATTCCAGGGCATGGGACTCCGACGGTCATTCTCGTGGGTAAGCGCCGGGAAGGAAGCGGGCGTTCTGCGACTGTGCGTACGGTGCGGAGTGTGCAGGGCGAGCCTTCCGCACCGAAGAAGGCTAAGAACGGGTTGGTCTGGCGCGCTATCGAGAGTCAGATTGATGAGCCTGGATCGGTCAGCCAGTGGGTCTCCGTCGATGACCTTGAGCGCAGGCGCTTCTTCGGAAAGCAGCCGTGGGTTCTGGCCGACGGTGGTCTTGAGATGCTGGAACAGTTGGCTTCCCACTCTAAAACGGCACTAAGAACAACCGTTGACGAGATCGGCGCGGGAGCCGTAACTCGCGAAGATGGCGCGTACATGATCGGCGCCGGTGCCCTGCGCAGACATGGCATTCCACCGACTCACTGTCGGTTTCTAGTTGAAGGCGGGGAAGTTCGAGATTACCTCGTCCAGAATCCCACGATGTCATTGTGGCCCTACCGTGAGCATGACCTGACCGCCGACGCTCCAGATATTGTCGAGACTCTACTGTGGCCCTTTCGAGTAAGTCTGCGGGGTCGAATTGCATTCGGGAAAAATCAGATTGCCCGGGGGCTCTCATGGTTCGAATACTCCATGTTCTTCAAGAACCGCTACAGGGCTACCCTCTCGATCGCCTTTCCCTTCGTCTCTACTCACAACCACTTCACACTGAACCGCGACAGGCGTGTCTTCATACGCACCGCGCCGGTGATCAAGTTGCGGGAAGGGGCAAGCGAGGAGGAGCACCTGCGGCTGCTTGGACTGCTCAACAGCTCAACAACGGGCTTCTGGCTCCGCCAAGTCAGCCACGACAAGGGACGCCCTGGCGCCGATGTCGCGGGAGCAGATGAACCGTGGGAGCACCGCTTCGAGTTCACAGGAACCAAGCTTGAGCAGTTCCCGCTACCTCGCGAATTCCCGACAGCACGTGCCGCTGAGCTCGACTCCCTTGCACGGGAACTTGGGGCCACCAGTCCTACCGCGATTGCAAGCTCTGGCGTACCCACCACCACAACCCTTCGGGATGGCCGCGACAAGTGGGAAACCATTCGAGGCCGCATGATTGCTCAACAAGAGGAACTGGACTGGGAGGTCTACGCCCTTTACAACCTCCTCGCTGAGGAGATCACGGCACCGCCTGAGTGCATCCCTGGTGTGGCGCCAGCAGAGCGCGCCTTCGCCATAGTGCTCGCTCGGAAGGTCGAACGAGGTGAGGTCAATACTTCCTGGTTCGAGCACCACAACCATAAGTTCACGCCCATCACCGAGATCCCGTCGCACTGGCCCGCCGCCTATCGCGAGGTCGTGCAGAAGCGGATCGACGCCATCGAGTCGAGCCGGGCGATCGGGATGGTCGAGCGGCCCGAGTACAAGCGACGTTGGGCCACCGAGGGGTGGGACGCCCTTCAGGAAAAGGCACTCCGCTCCTGGCTGCTCGACCGGATCGAGGACCGAAAGCACTGGTTCGACGAGAACGACATGCCCACGCTCGTCTCCCTCTCCCGGCTCACCGACGCTCTCTCCCGCGACGACGATTTCGCCTCTGTCGCCAAGCTCTACGCACCCCGCAAGGAACTCCCGGCCGTCGTCGCCGAGTTGATGACCGACGAGCACGTGCCGTTCATCTCCGCCCTGCGCTACAAGCCTTCCGGACTCAAGAAGCGCGAAGACTGGGAGCACGTCTGGGATCTCCAGCGGCAGGAGGATGCCGCGCCGGACGAGCCGACCAAGCGCAAAATACGGGACTTCATACCCGTGCCCCCCAAGTACACCTCGGCCGACTTCCTGCGGCCCTCCTACTGGAGAGCGCGCGGCAAACTTGACGTACCCAAGGAGCGGTTCATCTCGTACGAGCAGAGCAACGTCGCAACGCCGGACCTGTACGGGTGGGCCGGCTGGAACCACCAGGAGCAGGCGTACGCCCTCGATGCCTACATCGCCTCACACGAGGCCCTGACCACCGAGGAGTTGACGCCCTTCCTCGCTGGGCTCCTGGAACTCCAGCCGTGGCTGGACCAGTGGCACGACGAGTTCGACTCCACTTTCGGCACCTCCCCAGCCGCGTTCTTCCGCAGCGACCGGCAGAGCGTCCAGGGCGAGCACGGTCTCACCGATGACGACCTGCGCGGCTGGCGCCCTTCTGCCGCGACGCGCGGGCGACGCGCGAAGAAGTAGCCGGGCAGCGATCGGCCCCGCGACCCGTCGGTCGCGGGGCCACAGTCAGCGTCTCAGGCGCCCAGCTTTCCGTCCTTCACCGCGTGGGCGAACGCCGACCAACCGGCTGCGCTGAAAGCGAGCACAGGCCCGTGCGGGTTCTTGCTGTCGCGCACAGGGACGATGGCGGCGAAGTCGTCAGAGACCTCGACGCACTCGCCACCGTCGGGGTTGCTGTAGCTACTCTTGCGCCAGCTTACGGTGCTCAGGTCGAGGGATCGCACGGCACTTCCTCCAGCATGCGTAGGACAAACTTCCGCGACTCGGCCGGGGACAGGGCCATATCGCGCACCACATCGTAGTCTCGCTGCAACCGCTCAACCTGCGAGTTTTCTTCGATCAGTTCGCCCCGGTACGTGCTCTCCGTGTACGCCACAGGACGGCCGTCCGGAAGGCGAAGGGACATCACCGCGCTACCCACCAAGCCGTGCAGTCCCGCGCTGAACGGCAGCACCTGAACCACAACCCCCGCCCGCTCCGCGACCTCCCCCAGGTACTCCAACTGCGCGCGCCACTCCCCCGCGTCCCGCAGCGGCGTGCGCAGGACCGCCTCCGACAGGATCGTGCGGAACGGTGGCGCGTCGTCCCCCTCCAGCAGTTCACGCCGCCCCATCCGGGCCTCGACCTGCTGCTCCAGTTCCTCCCCCTTGAGGCCGCCCGCGGCCAGAACTTCCCGCGCGTACCCGGGAGTCTGGAGCAGCCCCGGCAGCACGCTCACCGCGAAGTGCCACAGGCTGGTGGCCTCCGCCTCCAGCGCCATGTACCGGCGGTACCGCTCGCGGAACTGGGTCTGGTCGCTCACTGCCAGCTCCCATAGCGCCAGCAGCAGGCCGGGCGTTCCGTAGTGCTGGTCCAGTGCTTCGACGACCTCCGGGCCGCCGAGCGTCTCGCCGTTCTCCATCTTGCCGAACAACGACCAGTCCCAGCCCAGCCGTTCGCCGAGCTGCCGCAGGCTGTCACCCCGCTGCGTGCGCAGCAACCGCAGCTCCTCCGCGAAGCGTGCGCGGGGCTCACGGCTGCGGCCCGTGACCGCTCGTCTCGTCGGCATGACGCTCTCCGTGGAAGGTGTGGAACTTGCGCTGACCAGCGGGGAAGCACCAGCCGTCGGCCGTGCGCGGACCCCGTTCGGGGACGCATCCTCGTAATGCCCCCGTCACGCACGGTAGTTCACACACTTCGTGCCGCGAGGGCAAACGACGCAAGCGACAGTCCGAGGAGTACGCCGATGACCGCGCAAGGCACGTCCGACCACAACAGCGCCCAGGCGACCAACGGTTCAGTCGACTCGATTACCCGAGCACAGGCACCCAAGATCCAGGAGACCGTCGAGGCGCGCGACGCCCTCGCCGCCGCCCTCACCCGCGCGGGCATTCAACTCCCGGCGATGGACGTACGCACGCCCTGGATGGACGTCCTCGAAGACGGCAACGACACCGAGGCGGACGCGGACGCCAAGAGGGCGGCCCGCTACGCCCTCGTCCACCTCGGCGTCTGCTCCGCGCCCGTCGCCATCGCGCTGGCAGCCGTGATCGTCAAGGGAGCCGGCCGGTGACAGAAAACCCACGACGGTGTGCGGACGTTTCACCGCCCGGCCCCGTCGTCGGCACCGCCGTCCGGGACACCGCCCAAGATCGCGTGGGCGTCGTCATGGGCCACGAAGGGCCCTATCTCCAGCTCCGCCCACTCAGCGGCGGCCGCGAATGGGACGCCGACCCCAACAGCATTCAACCCCTCAGCCCCGCTGAGCTGTTGAGCGCCCGCGTAGCCGAAGCCAACGCACGCAGCCGCACGGGCCTCGGTCTCAGTGGGTCACCGGGAGAGCCGTGAAGTGGTCAGCCGAGGGCCGTGCCCGAACGGTTCGTATGAAGCGCCACCGAACTGCATCCTCAATTCCGCAAGCTCGGTCCACCGCCAGCCCGCGAGCAGGTCGTCCGCTGCGCGCACCACCCGCCGGATGGCTCCGACATTCGAAAGGTGCTCCCCCGTGAATGCCCTCTTGTTGCGCGTCCTCCAGACGAAACCGCCGCAATGCTGCGTGCGGGCGGGTCTCCACAGTGCCAGGTTCGGCGTTGGCCACGAATCGAAATACGACTCGGTCATGCTGGCTGGCACCATCCCGCTTCCGTCACCTGCTGGTCTTCTCACCCCCACACGAGCGGATCGTGCTTGCCGTCGACGTGAGCACCTGACTACGAGCGGGATACCGCGACCACCCCAGCGTTGCTGTTCTCCGCATGTACCGACGGAGCCTCAGCGCATACCGCTTGACCCCGGCTGGCCCTATGGACAGTCGCCATTGCCCTCCATGAGACCGAGCGGACCTCGGCCAAGTCCTGCAGGCCTCCGCCCCGTCACCAGCCGGTACGGTCAACTCGAGACCCTGACCCGGAAAAGGATGCACCCCCCTGCAGGGCCCGCGAACCTGCAGTTTGAGCGCCTGCCCGGCGACCGGAGCTCAGGCCGCCGGGGCCTGTGGCCTCGTCCACCGAAACCTCCTGATCAATCATCAGCCCTGCACCTCCCGTTTTCTGTTCCTGCACCTTTTCTCTCACGAAGCCCAAGAACCGTGTGCCCTGCGGCACTTCGACTCTGCGTCCTTGCCCCGGACGCCGCCGGACGGCATGGCTGGCTCCACGTCGCCTTGCTACGCTCCTTCGCGAAGTAACGGGGAACAGGAGGGGTCGCTGTGTCCGGTTTCGCAGTGGAAGTTCGAGAACTGAGGAAGCTCGTCGCACGACTCGAGGACTGTGCCGGCGAGTTGGAGAGCGGACTGAACGCTCTGCGCGATATCGGGCCGAAAGGCTTGGGGTTCGACTTCTTTGACGAGGCCTGCGAGCACTTTCAGGACAAATGGGAGAACGGTCTGGATGAAATCCGTGACTCCGTGGACGACCTCAAGAGCGGTCTGAAGCAGATCACCGACAACTACGAGAAGAACGAGCATAACGTAGCGGACGCAATGAAATCCACCGGGGGGAACTGACCGATGACCATTGGAAAGCCTCAGGATTGGTCGGGTCTGGGATTCGATCCCACACCGGGGACTCAGCATGTCGTCGACAACCTGAGCGTGAAGCTTGGCAAGGTGGCGAAGCACCTCACAGAGGTCCACGCGGTGCTGGAGGAGATCACCAAAGGGAAGTCCAGTACTTGGAGCGGCGAAGCAGCCAAGTCGTTCGCTGAGCGGGTGGGCAAGCTGCCCAAGTACCTCCAGGACGCGGGTGATGCGATGACGGGCGCCAAGCGCGCCCTGCACAGTTGGCATGAGACTCTGACCGAGAACCAGCCTAAGGCCTGGCGTCTAGAAGCTGAGGCAAAAGAGGCCAGGACTCGCGTCCGCCGGGCGGAATCCGAACACAGCCAGGCGAGTAACAATCCAGACCTCGACCTTGCGGGCACCACGTACATTGACGAAACGGCCCGTCAAAGCGCACAGCGACGTTTGGACAACGCCAATGAGGCGCTGGACAAGGCGACTTCCCGGCTCAACGGGGCACGGTCGACCATCGAAGAACTCATCAAACGCGCCGAAGCTCTGGAGACCGATCACAAGTCTGTGGCCACGGCCCGGGCCAAGGCGGTACGAGAGGCAGCAGACAAGTCTGCCCCGCCGAGTGGCTGGGATTCGTTCGTCAACTGGTTGGACGAAAACAAGGGCGACATCCTCGGGACCCTATCCGGGGTCTTGGGCGTCGCAGCACTGTTCTGCCCGGTTCTCGCGCCCTTCGCAGTAGCTCTCAGCCTCGCAGCGCTCGCAACTCACACGGCGGAGTACGCCAGCGCGGGAAAGCTGTGGCCGCCGCAGAAGAACGTCGGCAACTACCTCACTCTCGGGGGCGACCTGCTGGGATCGATTCCAGGGGTCGGGGTGGCCGGTCGTGGGATCATTTCCGGAGCCAAGGGGGCGCGTTTCGCAGCCTCCGGCAGCAAGGTCGCCCAAGGCATGCGAGCGGGCAGCACGGCGGTCAGTCGGGGGGTACGGACCATGAAGCTGGAGGCAACAACGGCTCCGTGGCTGCTGGATAAGTCTGTTGGTGCTGCGGCATCAAAAATGGGGGCCACGGACGATGTGGCGCGTAGCGCTGCTCGCTATGCCACAGCGGGCACTGGATCGGCAGTGACCGGGGCGCAGGTCCCGTCTCTCTTCACGGATTCGCCCGGTGCAGGAACGGCGAACAGCGTCGGCGGTGGGACCGGCAATGTCATCGGTGGCGTCGACCCAGGAATCTCAGGCTCAAAAGTGAGTGGCACAGTCATCGGAGTCAGCAGTGCACTGGGCGTGGGGGCAGTACTAGGAGGCGCCAACTAGCGATGAGTCTTGCGTCGGCTACGATTCCTGTGCCTGTTTGGTTCACCCTCCCGGAAGGCTTCACGGAGATAGCTCTGGATGCGAAGCCTGAAGACCGGGCGGCTCAACTGGGCGAAACGCTCCACCACTTGTATCCCTCAGCACCCGTGTTCGAGAAGCTGACTGCTGTCGCGGCTACCGAGATCATGATTCAAGAACTGCTCGCGCAGGGAGCAATCAGTATCTCGACATTCATGTACAAGCGCGCAGACGGAGAGCTGTGCAGCGGAATGCTGTCCGCGTTTGCCACCGAGCAGAATGTGCAACCGATCTCCTCTTTCGGCGAACGACTTCTCGGTGAGCTGACAAGCACAGCTGATGATCTCGAATGCGGAATCATCAAGTTGGCTATTGGGCCAGTTGTGCTGGCCTCCCGAGACACTCAAACACCAGATTTTGCTTCACTGCTCGGGGATGAAGCACAAGACCAGACCGTTTCCACGCAGCGCCAACTTGAAGCGTACCTCCCGTTTCCGCACGGCAGGTCAGTCCTTCAACTATTGTTCACAACCACAGACGTTGAGGCGTGGGAAGACTTGCTCCCAGTATTTGCCGAAGTCCTGAATGGCGTCTCCTTCAACCCCCCAAAGAAGAATGTCGATTCGCCCGAGAATGAGCCGCGAGCAGCAGTAAGCGACTGGGCGAGAAAAGAATTCGGATGACAGGTGATCCTAGTGAATGACGAAGAGGTACGCTTCCTCGGCTATTTCCGCGCTGCGCGTTTTGTGCCCAGCACCGCAGGTAAAGCAGTGACTGTTCCCGTCTCCAACTTCCGCGGGTGGAAAGACGGGAAGGCGCAGAGTCTGGCTTCCCGATGGGGTTATGTGTATAGGGGGAGGAACAACGCGGGAACCGTCACGTGGTTGTTCCAACGGGATGATGCGCCTGAGCAGGACGTGGTCGGTGGCCCGTCCCGAAAGATCGCGCGCAAGGTCCCCGCCGCACGCGCCGAAGCGGAGAAGGTCCGCGAGGAGACTGGGTTCGATGTTTTCGACGCGCACACGTGCCTGGAGGTCGAGCGCGCTGCTGGTGAGACGGCGAAGAAGTCCCAGAAGCCCATCATCGGCGTGGTCTTCAGCTGGATTCCAGCAGTTTTCTGCCTTGGTGGCGCAATCTACCTGGCGTCTGAGGGTGCAAGCGCATCTGACGAGGTGACAGGCCTGACCGTGATGAGCGTACTCGCAGTGTGTCTAGTAGCACTTGGACTGCACTTTCTGCGCAAGAACCGCGCGACCATGCGCCTGTACCGGGAAGTGCACGCTCCCAAGGTTGCCCTTATCAAACGCGTTTTGACCGTCGCCGAGGACGAGCTACTCAAAGCCGGCCGACCGACCTGACTCCCCACGACCGCTGCCCTCCGCCCCGGAGGCGGCGGCCTTGCACTGCTGTTTGCAGCTATGGCGCTCAGTCGGTACGTGAGCGGCTGAGCAGTGTTCGACCTCGTGCGCTGACCTTCCGTCAGCGCGCGACGAGTTGATATACGAACGAACAGACGATGATGAGCCCGAGAGCCCCGTACACGATCGCCTTGCGACGCCGGTCCCGAGCTGCACCTTCCGGGGTGCTCCCCTCTGAGGCCCGCACACGACGCATCATCTCCCGTCGTTCCCGAGGGGTCGCCGCCTGCCAGCGCTGTTGCATCTCTTCGCGACTGAGGGGGCCACTCTCTGGTCTGTCCATGAACGGCATGCTACGGGTGCCCACGAGAGGAAGGACCGGCAGACCGCGCCCTCGATACGAAACGCGCGGGTAGAACCCGACTCTCAACTCCGCCTGGGAAGTGCCTCCGACGGTGGCAAGAACGAGGACCTCACCGGTCCTCGTTCTTGCTGGTCAAGGACACTTCTCGCTTTCCTGATCACCCTCGGACATCAGGCTCGGTGCGCACCCGAGGCAAGCCGTCAACTTCGCAGTCTGCGCTATGAGTTGGCGGCCGAATGCGCCGAGAACCACCGGGTGCCTGGACAATGTCCTGAGCGGTAATCAGGACACCCGATCCCCCTGCGAGACCCATGTCCGTCCCCCCACAGCGACGGCGCGCACCCCGCCGCCAGAAGGAGAGCGAGACCCGTAATGGCCCAGGCCCAGAAGGCGCCCCTGCTCCGCGAGGTCATCGACATCAAGGAGTCGATATCGACCTCGGACTTCGTCCTCCGGCTCTCCGAGGCGACGACGCCCGAGGGGGCCGAGCACGCGCTGCGGGACTACGTCGTCACGGAGCGGTTGCTGGACAACTTCGACGAGGCGCTCGGCCTCATCAAGTCCGCGCTGGACGGGCAAACCTCCAAGGCGGCCTATCTGCATGGGTCGTTCGGTTCCGGTAAGTCTCACTTCATGGCGGTGCTGCACGCCCTCCTCAGCGGCAGCCCGGCTGCCCGCAGCCGCCGCGACTTCGACCCCGTGCTGACCAAGCACGAGTGGCTCGGCACGGACGGGAAGAAGTTCCTGCTCGTGCCGTACCACATGCTCGGGGCGAAGGCGCTGGAGCAGCGGATACTCGGCGGCTACGTGAGTCACGTCAAGAAGCTGCACCCGGAGGCGCAGACGCCGCAGGTGTACCGGACGGACGCGCTCTTCGAGGGCATCCGGGCGATGCGCGCCAGCATGGGTGACGCGGCCGTCATCAGCGGACTCACCTCCTCCGATGCAGGGGACGACGACGAGGACGACGAGTGGGGCGAGTCCTTCGCCTGGCAGCCGGCGCTTCTGGACGCCGCCCTCGCCGCGGAGGAAGAGCACGAATCCGGAGGGTCCCTCAACCTCGTCAGCCCCTCCACGCCCACCGAGCTTCGCGCCCGCCTCGTCCACGACGCGAGCACGAACCTGCTGCCCGGCTTCGCGAGGAACGCCGCCGAGGACGAGCACGGATTCATATCCCTTGACGCGGGTCTGTCCGTGATAGCCGAGCACGCCAAGTCGCTCGGCTACGACGGACTGATCCTGTTCATGGACGAGCTGATTCTGTGGCTGGCCACACTCATCCACGACCAGAAGTTCGTCGCCCATGAGGCCAGCAAGATCACGAACTTCGTGGAGGGCGGCGACGCGCGCCGCGCCATACCCGTGGTCTCGTTCATCGCCCGTCAGCGGGACTTGCGCGAGCTCGTCGGCGAGGAGGTCTCCGGTGCGGCGGAGTCCTCCATCCAGGACACCCTCAATCTGGCGTCCGGCCGGTTCGACAAGATCACGTTAGAGGACCGGAACCTTCCGCAGGTGGCGCACGCACGGCTCCTCCAGCCGAAGAACCCCGAGGCGAAGGCCGCCATCGACACCCAGTTCGCCAGAACGCGCAAGGTCCGGCAGGAGGTGTGGGACACCCTCCTCGGTTCCGACCGCGGTGCCGACGGCGTCGGGGCCGACGAGGAGAGCTTCCGGCTCACCTATCCCTTCTCGCCCGCCTTCATGGACACCCTCGTCCACGTCTCGTCCGCCCTGCAGCGGAACCGGACCGGCATGAAGCTGATGGGGCAGCTGCTCGCCGACCACCGCAACGAGCTGCGGGTGGGTGACCTGATACCCGTCGGCGACTTGTACCCCCTGATCACCGCCGGGGGCGACAAGCCCTTCACCGACAGTCTCAAGGTCGTCTTCGAGGCGGCCGACAAGCTCTACCGCACCAAGCTGCGCCCACACCTCCTCACCACGTACAACGTCTCGGAGGAGGACGTCGAGCAGTACACGAACCGCGGCCCGGAGAGCATCGCCGACGAGGAACTGCGCGGACGGGTCAAGCTGTTCAACGGGGACAACAGGATCATCGGCACCCTGCTGCTCTCCGCGCTCGCGCCCAGCGTGCCCGCCCTGGCCGACCTGACCATCCGCCGGCTCTCCGCCCTCAACCACGGCTCCGTGGTCTCCCCGATACCCGGCCGCGAGTACGGCGCGCTGCAGAACAAGATCAGCGAATGGGCCGGCCACTTCCCGGAGATCAAGAAGACCGGCACCGACGCCAACCCGGGCGTCCGCCTCGAACTCACGGGTGTGGACGTCGACTCCGTCATCGCCAACGCCAAGGTCAACGACAACCCGGGCAACCGCCAGGCTCTCGCCAAGCGGCTCCTCGCGCAGGAACTGGGAGTCGAGCAGCATCAGTTGACGAGCCGGGTGGAGTTCGCCTGGCGGGGGACGGCCCGCAGCGCAGAGGTGGTCTTCGGGAACGTCGCCGACGAGGACGACCTGCCCGACCACGATCTGATGCCCCAGGAGGAGGGGTTGTGGCGGATCGTCGTCGACCTCCCCTACGACGAGGGCGAATACGTGCCCCGTGACGACGCCAACCGCATACAGCGGCTCCGCGAGCGGCAGCAGGGCGAACGCTCCCGCACCGTCGCCTGGCTGCCGACCCACCTCTCCGCCCAGCGCTATGCGGACTTCTGCCGTCTCGTCGTCATCGACAAGGCCCTCGCCGACGAGCAGCGCTTCGACAGCCAGTACGCGGGCCATCTCAACGCCGACAACCGCGCACGCGCCAAGGGGCTGCTGGAGTCCCAGCGGGAGTCCCTGCTGGCGAACGTCAAGTCGGCCTTCAAGCAGGCGTATGGTCTGGCCGACAAGAAGCCCTCCGACGTGGGCGTGGGCTTCAGTGACCACCTGCACTCGCTGCGCGAGGTCGACGATCTGACCCTCTCCTTCGGCCAGACCATGCGCGGAGGACTCCGGCACATCGCAAGCAGGCTTCTGGCGAGCCAGTTCCCCGACCATCCGGATCTCGACCCCGACGGCAGCGGCACGACGGTGAAACCTGCTGACGCCCGACGCGTCTTCACCCACGTGCAGGCCGCCGCCGAGGCGCGCGACGGACGCGCCGAAGTTCCCGCCGCCGACCGGAAGTTGATGCAGCGCATCGCCGGTCCGCTGCGGCTCGGTCAGCAGAAGGAGGCGTACTTCGAGCTGTCCCTGTACTGGGCCGACCACTTCCGGAGGCTGGCCCGCGAACGCGGCGCCACCGGCGACCTCTCCCTCATCGCTCTCAGCGACTGGATCGACAGCCCCAAGCCGCGCGGCCTGCCCGACTTCCTCGTGAAGCTGCTCGTCGCCTCGTTCGCCGAGATGGACGACCGGGTCTGGGTGCGGGGCGGGACGCCACTTGGCTCGATCGAACTGTCCCAGATCCGGGACCACGACGCGCTGCGCAGCCAGCCCCTCCCCTCCGAGGACGACTGGGAGCGCGCACGGGAGCGCTTCGCGCGGATCTTCGGAGAGACAGCTCCTGCATTGCGGCGCGGCCGCATGGTCCACCAGTTCGCCCGGCAGATCACGGACAAGGCCCGCCTCCACGAGGAGCACGCGGCCGAACTCGTACGGCAGTTGGAGGAGCACGCCGCGTTCCTCGGGCTCGACGAGATGGACGAGTCGGGCCGTTTGCCACTCGCTCGCAGCTCAGTCGGGCTGCTCAAGACGGTTACCGAGGCCGGGGGGCAGGGCGCGGCCGGGGCGAAGAAGACCGTGGAGGCGCTCGCCTCCTTCGACCTCGGAGACGTCGGCGCCGACCGCTTCGGCACGTCCATTACGCAGGCACGGGCCGTCGCCGAAGCGCTGAATTCGGTCTCCTGGGACACTCTCGCCCTGGCCTCGAGCGAAGGTCCAGATGGTCAGGCCCTGCTGGATTCCCTGCGGAACGCCGCGCGCAGCGACCAGCGGACCAGCGACTTGCGGGACGCACTGGGACGTACGCAGCGCGACGTGCTGGCGCTGGTGAAGCGCAATCGGACTACTTCCCCGTCTGTGCCCGAGCCGCGGCCTCCGCGAGCCGGAGACGTACCGCTGCACACGGACACGAGTCATCCGCCCGTGAGCGAGGACGCGTCCCCGACGCAGCTGCCCGCCACGAAGGAAGCGCCGCGCTCCGGTGGTGGCCGGACCACGGCGGCCCGCGCCGCGGCCGAGCTGCAGGCCGAACTGGCCGAGCTGACCGCGAGCCGGCCCGACGCCACCGTCGAGATCACCTGGCAGGTCGTGGACTGATGAGCACGACCATGACGACCTCCGTTGCGGCACCTGTCAACGCCGCCACCGTCACCCAATACCTCACCTCCCAGACGTCGCTCGCAGCTTCCCTCACCGGGAGCGACAAGCGACGCGTCGTCCTGCTGCGCTCCGCCCCAGAGTGGGACGGTCCGGCCGAACCGGTGTGGGGGGACGGCCGGACGGCACGGATCGCCACGGCGCCCTCCCCGCTCGCCGTCCATGAACTCGTCCTGGACCACCTGGCTGAGGGGACGGACGAGGCCGCCGGGCCTGCGGTTCTCGTCGTCCTGACCGACCGCGAGCAGAACGAACTCGATCCAGCGATCCTGGCCCGTGCCCATAAGCAGCGCATCGCCACCGTCGACAGCTGGGACGTGGTACGCGAGGCATTCGGCGCCAAGGCTGCTGACCACCGGCTGAAGGACGCCGACTGGGCCGCGGAGGCCCTGCTGGACGCCACCCCGCCGGGCGGGTGGCCGCCGCTCGCGGGCGGCATGCTCTCCTGGCGCACCGCCTTGTCCGCGCTGGCGCTGCGCCGGCTGCGGCTGGGCCGCTACAGCGACGCCGAAGCCGGGGCGGACCGCCGGACCGACGACGCTCTCGACACGCAGGCCCTGCTGAGCTGGTCCCTGAGCCCGGGCGGCCCGGGCCGGTTGCTGGAGCTGCGCGGTCCCGAGCGAACGGGGCTGACGCATTTTCTCAGCGAGGAGAGTCAGGCGGGTCTTGCCGGGCGGGCACTGCTGGCCCTGGTCGAGGCCGGGCACGGTGAGGAGGCCGCGGCCTTCGGACTCGTGTGCGGTGCGCTCTGGCTGCATGCGGCCCCGGACGCCGGCACGTACCGCGCGCGGGGCCGAGCCGAGCGCTGGTTCGGCGAACAGCCGCCGGCGGCGGGCGAGGAGTTCGACGCCCTCGTGTCGGTGTTCGCGCACGCCTGCGAGGAGTACATGGGGGTGCAGCTCGCCAGGGCCGCGCGGACTGCAACGGGCAGCGATGCGGAGGAGATCCGGGAGGCCCGGCGGGTCAGCGGCACGCTGCTGAAACAGGCATCCGTACTTGTGGACCGGTTCGGTGCGGACCTCGCCGCTGAGGCGAGCCCACTGCTCACCGAAGGCCTTGAGGCGAGGTTCGCCGCCGTGGGCCGGGCGCTGGAGGCGAGGCGACCGGAGCCTGTCGCGGACGCGCTTCGCGTCCTGAGCGACCACAAGCGTGCCGGCGACCCCGAGGTACGTGCCCGAGTCGAACGGGCTCGCATGGGTGGCCGCCTGAACCAGTGGCTCGCCGGTGACCCGGCGGTGGAATCGGGCGCCACGGCGGACGGCGTCGAACGCCACATCGCCGAGACCGGCTGGGTGGACCGCGCGCTGGAGCACATCGAGGCCGGCGGCGACATCGAACCCGTACTGACGTCGGCGTACGACAAACTCGCCGCTCGTGTGCGGGAGCGGCGGCAGCAGATCGACCGGGACTTCGCCCGCTCGCTGGCCAACTGGACCGCTGCCGGTACTCCCCCGGGCTCGATGCTGACCGTGGAGTCCTTCCTCGACCGGGTCGTGAAGCCGCTCTTGCGGAACGGTGAGGAGCGCCGCGTCCTCTTGATCGTCGTTGACGGCATGAGCGCGGCCATCGCCAACGAACTGGGCGAGGAACTCCGCTCCTCGTGGGCCGAGTTCGACCCGGTGAAGGAAGGCGCCCCGCGTCGCCGGGCCATGGCCGCGGCGCTGCCGACCCTGACCGCCGTCTCCCGGACGTCGCTGTTCGCGGGCAGGCTGATGAAGGGGACGCAGGCGGACGAGAAGCGGCTCTTCACAGCGCAAAAACTGTGGGGCGGGGCGCCGGCTGCCGTGTTCCACAAGGACGATCTGCGCGCCGAGAGCGCCGGTGAGACCTTCGGCCCCGACCTCGGCGAGGCGCTCGCCGACGGGCGCACACATGTGGCGGTCGTGCTCAACGCCGTTGACGACAGACTCGCCAAGGAACAGAAGCTCGGCGACGGCACATGGCGGCCCGACCACATCCCCGGCCTGGTCGAGCTGCTGAGAGCGGCCGCGGTTCAGGGCATGGCCGTGATCGTCACCAGCGACCACGGGCACGTCGTGGAGCGGCACGGCACGAAGGTCGACGCCGACGCTCCGGAGTCCGCACGGCACCGCACGCCCGGCGGGTCGCTGGCGGCCTCCGAGGTCGCGCTCTCTGGTCCGCGTGTGGTCTGGCCGGAGCCCGGAGGATCGATCGTCGCGCTCTGGGACGCCTCCTCGCGGTACACGGCCCTCAAAGCGGGCTACCACGGCGGGGCGTCCCTCGCCGAGGTGGCCATCCCCGTTCTTGCGTTCCTCCCCTTCGGTGCGACCCCGCCGAGGGAGTGGCGAGAGCTGGGTGCGCAGCGGCCGCCCTGGTGGCTGCTCGGCGAGGAAGCTCAGCTGCCCACTCCCGCAACGGATCCGGACACCGTTCCCGCGCCGAGGAAACCGGTCCGCCACAAGCCGTCGAAGGCGCAGAGCGAGCTGGCTGAGACGCACGACTCCCTGTTCGATGTTGCTCTTGTGCCCGCGAAGGAAGAGCAAGAAGTTCCGGTCGACAAGACTCCTTCGCCTGCTTCGTCCGAGACCGTCGTGAGCGCCCTTCTCGTCTCTGCGGCTTTCCATGGCCAGGTGGGTCTGCTGGCCCGCAAACCCCCGATGGACAAGGTCGAGAAGGCGCTGCTCGCGCTGCTCGACGCGGGCGGCACGCTGCCCGTGACCGCGGTAGCGCAGCGTGTCGACTACCCACTGACCAGGGCAGACGGCTTCGCCGCGGTGCTGCGTCAGCTGCTCAACTTCGACGGCGTTCAGGTTCTGGAGACGTTGCCGGACGGGCGTACCCTGCGGCTGCATTCGGGCCTGCTGCGGGAACAGTTCGGCCTGGGCTGAGTCCGTGCACGAGGCGGTCGCCGTGGGACCACCCGTGGTAGCCTCACGTACAGGGACGTCTTCTGAAAGTGACGCCCGGTTCGCCTCAGGCCCCGCGGATGCGGGGCCTTTGTGCTGCTCAGGCTCCTTCGCCCCCCTGCTGCTGCGGAGCCCAGCAACGCTGATGGACCACGCGCGGTTCCACGAAGGACCACAGCGTCTCGTTGGCCCTGCGGGCCCGGCTGTCACCATCCTGACCGCTGAGCAGCCGCCTGTGCAGGTATGCGATCAGGTCTGCGGCCTGAAGCAGCCGGCTCGCTTTCGAGGGCGCGAAGTGGATGGTGTCGACGAGGCACGGCAAGGTGCTGCTGATGCTCCCGCCCGTGCCTGTCATCTGGTAGTCGCGAAAGTGACGCCGGTGGTCGTCTGCGCCATCGATCTCGTCCGCGATCACCAAGGCCAGTTCGTCCCGCGTCTCCACTTGGTCGCAGATCTGCTCCAACAAGTGCCGCAGCACAAGCTGGTGGGGAGAGGGATGCCGACCGGGGGCGTTCTGATGTGACCGGTAGGCCGACAAGTCAAGCCCGCGGACGATCACTTGCACATCATGAGAGCCGATCGCCTTCATCGCGTCGCCGTAGATGCCTATCCGGGCACGGACCATGTTGCGGCCCTTGTTTCCCAGTCGCTGCCAGTCGTCCCGGGCCTGTACCAGGGCATGGCCGTGCAACTCCGCTTCCGGAGCGACTGGATAGCTGTCTGCCGCCTTCCTCACGACGGAGTCGAGAGCGCTGTGCAGTGGCCGCAGATGTCTCTCGGCCACCACCAGGGCGACCATCCAGTACCGGTCCTTGTCATATGACTCATCGACATAGGTCAGCAACACAGCGTGAGTGTTTCACAACAACACTCTGTCGAGCGCGACTTGGGCGTCGCGGAGCATGCGGCCCCGGCATCCCACTGTGCCGGGTGAGACAATCTCACTCGTGAGCTCAGCCAAGCCGCCACCGGTCTCGTCAGCTTCAACTGCCCGCAGGCGCACGGTTGTCGACGCTTTGCGGCGCGGTGCAGTGCCCGAGAGCGGGCTCGACCTGCTCGCCACCGGACTGGACCGGTTCGAATCGGCGCTGGATGCCGAGCTCGACGGGGTCGCCTCAGGCGGATCGATGTTCAAGGCCGTACGGGGTGAGTACGGGTCGGGTAAGACGTTCTTCACACGGTGGCTGGGTGAGCGGGCCAAACGCCTCGGCTTCGCGGTGTCCGAGATCCAGATCTCCGAGAACGAGACGCCGCTGCACAAGCTGGAGACCGTGTACAGGCGCCTGACGGAGCGCCTCTCCACATCGAGCTTCCCTCCGAGTGCGCTTCGCCCGATCGTCGACGCCTGGTTCTACGCCCTGGAAGAAGATGCCCTCGCGGCCGGTGCGAGCGAGGACGATCTGGCCGGTGATGTGGAGAAGCTGCTGGCCGGGCGGCTCGCCGAAGTGTCACGGCATGCCCCGTCTTTCGCGACGGCGTTGCGCGGCTATCGGTCCGCCTTGGCCGAGGGAGACGAAGCGACAGCAGCCGCGGTGCTGGCCTGGCTCGGCGGCCAGCCTCACGTGGCCGCGGCAGCGCGTCGCTCCGCCGGGGTGCGCGGCGATCTCGACCATTTCGGGGCTCTGGGCTTCCTGCAGGGCCTGCTGACCGTGCTGCGCGACTCCGGTCACAGGGGGCTGTTCGTCGTCCTGGACGAGGTGGAGACCCTGCAGCGTGTGCGGTCGGACGCCCGCGACAAGGCGCTCAACGCGCTGCGCCAACTCATCGACGAAGTGCATTCGGGCCGATTCCCGGGCCTGTACCTGGTGATCACCGGGACCCCGGCCTTCTACGACGGTCAGCAGGGTGTTCAACGTCTTGCCCCGCTGGCTCAGCGCCTCGCCACGGACTTCACCACCGATCCCCGCTTCGACAACCCACGTGCGGTGCAGTTGCGGCTGCCCGGCTTCTCCCGGGACTCCCTGGTGAGCCTCGGGGTGACCATTCGCGACCTCTACGCGGCCGGAGCCGGAGCACCCGAACGGATCAAGACTCTCGCGGACGACAGATACGTCGCCGATCTCGCCGGAGCGGTCGGCGGGGCCCTCGGCGGCAAGGTCGGTGTGGCACCACGGCTCTTTCTGAAGAAACTCGTCGGCGATGTCCTCGACCGCGTGGACCAGTTCGAGGATTTCGACCCGAGGCAGCACTACCAGTTGACGGTGCACAGCAGCGAACTCACCGATGTGGAACGGAATGCGGCAGCCTCCTCGGCCGACGACGTCGAGCTGGACGTTTGATGGCAGGCACCACAGACGGGAGCGGCGGCGACCGTCGCTTGGTTCCGCGACGTTCAGCCGGAGGTGATCCCGTCGACCGGCTCGATCCAGTCGTTCTTCACCATGTGGTGAACACGCTGGGCTGGCCGGACCTGCGGCCGCTGCAGCGCGCCGCGATCCACCCGCTCATGGACGGCGAGGATGCCGTGCTGCTCGCCCCCACGGCCGGCGGGAAGACCGAAGCCGCGTGCCTGCCGATCCTGTCGGCAATGACCGACAAGCGCTGGTCCGGCACCTCCGTCCTGTACCTCTGCCCTCTCAAGGCGCTGCTCAACAACCTCGTGCCCCGCATCGATTCCTACGCCCAGTGGCTGGGGCGTCGTGCAGCCCTGTGGCACGGGGACACAACTGAATCCCAACGGCAACGCATCCGCTCCGAGCCACCGGACATTCTGCTCACCACACCTGAATCTCTCGAAGCCATGCTCATCGGCGTGAAGACCGATCACGCCCAACTGCTGGGACGAGTGCGGGCCGTTGTCGTGGACGAGGTGCACGCCTTCGCGGGTGACGATCGGGGGTGGCACCTGCTCGCCGTACTGGAGCGCCTGGAACGGGTGACCGGTCATTCCATCCAGCGCATAGGGCTGTCTGCGACGGTCGGCAACCCTCAGCAGCTTCTCGCCTGGCTGCAAGGAGCGCAGTCAGGGAAGCGTCGCGGATGCGTCGTCGCCCCGGAGCTGACTCCCTCCTCCGGTGCAGAACCGGGCGCGAGTTCCACCGCAGACAGTGGGCCCCCAGCGGGAGAGGTGGAACTGGACTACGTAGGCTCCCTGGACAATGCCGCCGAACTCCTCGCTGTTCTGCACCGTGGTGAGAAGCGGCTGGTGTTCTGCGAATCACGGCGGCAGGTCGAGGAGTTGGGGGCGGCGCTGCGCGAGCGCGATGTGACTGTGTCCCTGTCACACGCATCTCTTTCGGCGGAGGAAAGAGCACGCTCGGAGCAGGCCTTCGCCGAGGCGCGCGACTGCGTCATCGTGTCCACCTCCACTCTGGAACTGGGCATCGACGTCGGCGACTTGGACCGCGTCATCCAGATCGACTCGCCCAGTACGGTCGCCTCGTTCCTGCAGCGCCTCGGCCGTACTGGGCGCCGCGCAGGGAGCACCCGCAACTGCTTGTTCCTCGCGACACGCAAGGACACGTTGTTGCAGGCAGCGGCGCTGCTGCTGCTCTGGGGAAAAGGGTGGGTCGAGCCTGTGATCGCACCGCCCGAGCCGCGTCACCTTGTGGCACAGCAGCTCCTCGCGGTCGTCCTCCAACGGCACACGGTTGGTGATCAGTTGTGGCACGAGGAGTGGAACGGACTCCCTCCGTTCGACCGTTCCGCGAAGCCCATACTGCGGCATCTCGTGGACGAGGGCTTCCTCAACGATGACGGAGGGCTGCTGTTCGTGGGCCCGGAAGCTGAACGGCGCTTCGGCCGACGGCACTTCATCGAACTCACCGCGTCGTTCACCGCTCCTCCCCAGTTCACCGTCCTGTCCGGGCGCACCGAGATCGGGCAGACAGACCCTTCCCTTCTGACAGAGGAACGGCCGGGGCCACGTCGGTTACTGCTCGGTGGACGAAACTGGCAGGTGAACTTCATCGACTGGAAACGCAAACGCGTCTTCGTCGAACCCGCCGACAGCGGTGGTGTGGCCAAGTGGACCAGTGACGTGCTGGCTGGACTCTCGTATGCCCTGACACGTGCGATGCGCGAGGTTCTTCTGGGAACTGATCCGCATGTGTCGTTGACCAGACGGGCGAGGGCGTGCCTGACCGAGTGGCGGGAAGCAGACGCCCCCGACTGCGTACATCCCGCCAGGACGTTGGTGACACAGCGAGGCACTGAGGTCCGCTGGTGGACCTGGGCCGGCTTCCGGGCGAACGCGACACTCGCGGCAACACTGCAGTCGGTCGCCGATCCCGTTCAGCGGCCCACAGACTGCTTCATACGGCTGCGCAGCGATCTGACGGCCGACATGTGGCAGGCGAGCCACAAAGCAGCCGCCGGCGGAGCGCCCATGGTGCTCCCCAACGTCGATCAACGCGCCGTCCACGGGTTGAAGTTCTCGGCGGCGCTTCCGCAGCGACTCGCGGTCGCCTCACTCGCAGCTCGCCTCGCAGACTTCGAGGGGGCACAAGCCGCCCTGGGTGAGCCCGTTCGCTTTCACACCGACCCCTCTGGCTGACTGAGCTGCTTCCGGCTCAGAAATTGGCCACTTCCCAGCAGCCTCAGCACTGCCCGCCCAATCCCCCGCGCCGCCGCAAGTGGCGTGCATCACGGCCTCCCCTGTCATACGGCAGGGGCCGCCCGCGCGTATGCGGAGTATGCATCGCGGACTCCCCGGGACCGACCGCCCGGTGGATCACTCCCGGTCGGCGCCGAGAGCGCCCCGGCGAAGTGCGCTGCTCGAAGCGCACCTGCCCGGCGGCGGCCGAACACACGTCGAACCCGCCCTGCCCGGGTGGGAGATGCCCGGCCGACGCTCGCCTGCTTCCCGTGCACCCGGGGCGTCGGGACCGGATCCGCGCCGCACCGTGACACATCCCCTGCTTCGGTACAAACGTCATGAGTCGCCTATACCGGGTTTCTGGCACCTTGACATGTTTTGCGTGTACACGTCAGGGTCGCACCATGCAGAGAAACCGAGCAGCAATCGCAGCAGCCGCCGTCATCGCCGCGGGCACGATGCTCGCCGTGCCGGCTGTCGCTCAGGGCGCCCAGTCCGGGACGGCCTCCGAGGCGTCGGTCAAGGGTTCTGGCCACGGCATCAAGTGGTTCCAGGCCCGGCACGGACTCAGCGAGACGGGTTCGGTCGACAAGGCGACCGCGAAGGCGCTGCAGCAGGCACCGGACAGCGAACTGCGCAAGGTCTTCGCCTCGCCCGCGGACCTCGGCCCCGAGGAACTCGCCAACGCCCGTACGGTGATCGGCGTCGGCAAGGGCGCGAACATCCCCGAACAGGGGCAGGTCATCGCTCTGATGACGGCGATGCAGGAGTCGAAGTTCGTCAACTACACGACGCCCGTCGACCACGACTCCCTCGGCATCTTCCAGCAGCGGCCCAGCACGGGCTGGGGCACACCGGAGCAGATCACCGACGTCCCCACCTCGTCCAAGTCCTTCTACGGAGTCGCCCCGTTCGGCTCCAACCCAGGCCTGATCCAGATCTCCGGCTGGGAAGGCATGCCGCCGGGCGAGGTGTGCCAGGCCGTCCAGAAGTCGGCCTTCCCCGACCGGTACGCGCAGTGGGAACAGTTCGCCCGCGACCTGCTCGCGCAGGAGGGGCCCACCGTCCCCCCGATCCCCTGACCATTCCCCCACCCCCCACAAGAAGCGGGGCCGCGCTCCTCTGCCACCGCCGGCCGACCACTGGTCGCCCACGGCTGGACGAGGACCGCGGCCCTGCGGTCGTCCGGCTCTGCGGTCCTGCGGCCCTGCGGTCGTCCCGCACCGCGGTCTCGCCGGTTCCGGCGCCGGCTCGGCCGCCGAGCACGGCCCGCCTTCCCGGAGCTCCGCTTCCCGCCCGGACAGAGCCGTCGGCGCTCAGACATCGGCGCTGTCCGGCTCACCCCCGTGGAGCGGACGCCGGTGAGACACCGCCAACGCCTGGGCAGCGAGGCGCGCCTGCCGGCCGCCCGGCAGCTCGCCGCCTGCCGGGCCGACCGACCGGTGCCGCACCGGCCGGCCCTAGCGGGACGAACGTGATTCGGACGGAGTACCCCCGGGCGAGGTGGAGTTGTGCGAGGGCGGAAGCGAGGTCTCGGGGCCGGCGCCCGGACTTCCGTCCGGTCCCTCGCTGTTGGGCGAACTGCTCTGCGACGGTGTGGGTGTCGGACGCGTCGTCTGCTGCGGCTCGTCGCTCCCGCTGGACACGCCGAACGCAGCGAACGCCAGCACGCCGACGACGACCGCCGTCGCCACCGCACCGATCAGCGGCAGCGGGAATCTCCGTGGACGGGCGGACGGAGCCGGTGCGGAACTCTTCTGCGTGGACGGTCCCTCGCCGCCCTCGTGGACGGCCCCGCCGGCGGACGGGGACTCCTCGGCCGTGACCGGGTCGACCGTGACCGGGTCGACCTCCGGAAAGGACCCCGAGTCGGTCTCCGACGCCACGATGTCCGCCGGCGGGCCCAGCCGGTCCAGCACGGCCCGTACCGCGTCGGCGTGCACGGCCTGTGCCTCTTCGGTGCCCGCTTCTATGTGCTCGACGATCTCCTGTCTGAGCTCGGCCCGGCGCTGGTCCGGGAGGAACACGGAGGCGTTGTCGAAACGGCGCAGGTACTCCTCGACGAGCTGATCTCCCCTGGATGTCACCGGTGCTTCCCCTCACTGTCGAGAAGGCTGTCGACGGTCGATTTGAAGGAGCCCCACTCCCCCGCGAAGTCCTCCAGCGCCCTTCGTCCCGCCGCCGTCAGCGTGTAGTAGCGGCGCGGGGGCCCCGTTTCGGACTCCTTCCAGACGGTGGTCACCCACTCCTCTTTCCGAAGCCGGGAGAGCAGCGGGTAGATGGTGCCTTCGCTGGTGTCGAGGCCGTGGGCGTCGCACAGCTCCCGCACGAGTTCGAAGGCGTACCTCTCCCCGTCGCGGAGCAGGGCCAGGACGCAGAACTGGAGGATCCCGCGCCGGAGTTGACTCACTCCGGAATGCCCGCCACCACCAAGTACCATGCAGAACAAGGTACCTGCCGGGAGATCGTACCGCTACCTCCGGGTCCGGTCCGGGGAGACGGAGAGGCGGGGCACCCCTTCACCGCAGCGGCTGCCGCGTCCCGTTGCGCCCGCACGGGCACGGAGTTCACCGGATGAGCCTCTGAGCCCCTGCCGCACGGCCAGGAACCGCGGGCCGTACGACCAGGGGCCGCGGGGGAATTCACTGGCCGTCGCCCGCTGCCGCGTGCTGGGGTCGCCCCATGACCGCCTCTGCGCCCGACCCCCCGTACGACGGCCCACAGCCGTGTGCCGACCCGACACCCGCAACGCTCGCCTGGGCAGCCGGGCTCCTCGGCTCCGCCGCCGGCCCCGACGCACTCGCCGTCCACAGGCTCGACGGCGGAAGCCACGCCTCAACTCACCTGCTGCAGGCGGCCGATCCCCCACGGCGGGCCGTGCTGCGGCGCTTCCCGCCCGGCGACGACTCCGCCGCCCGCGAGGAGAAGGTGCTGATCGCCCTCGACGGCCTGGAAGGCTTCGCTCCCCGCCTGCTCGGAGCCGACCCGCGGGGCGAACGGTGCGGTGTGCCCGGCGTTCTGATCACCCACCTCCCCGGGCGGGCCGACATCACTCCCGCCGACCCGGACGCCGCTGCCGCCGCCCTCGGAAGTGCGCTGGCCCGGCTGCACGCCGTGCCCCTCGCACGCGTCGCCGGGTTCCGGGACGGCATGAGCGCCGCCCGCAGCTTCAGCGGCCCGGCCGCCGCGGCGCTGGAGGGGCACGCCGGCCGGCTGGCCGACCGGCCGCGCGTGCTCTGCCACTTCGACTACTGGTCCGGAAACGTCGTCTGGCGGGACGGCACGCTCCTCGGCGTGGTCGACTGGTCCGGTGCGAGCCTGGCACCGCGCGGCTACGACATCGGCTGGTGCAGGCTCGATCTCGCACTGCTGCACGGCCCCGGCACCACCACCGCCGACGCCTTCTGCGACGCCTACCGTGATGCGTCGGGGATGCCGGTGCCCGACGTGGCGCTGTGGGACCTTCACAGCCTCGCCCGCTCCCACCGCACCGTGGAGACCTGGGTCCCCAACTACGCCGGGCTCGGCCGCACCGACCTCACCGCCGAGGAGCTCCGCCGCCGCCACACCGCGTGGACGGCCCGGTGCCTGGCCGCCGTCGGCCCGCAGGGTGCCCTCCCGCACTCCCCGCGCCGCTGATCGAGGGCCGTTACCCCGTGGCCGTCCCGGCGCTCCCGGCCCGGACGCCGAGTCGGACGACAGACGCCCGAACGGGCCCCGGCCGGAGGACAGTTGAGCATTCGGGCATGGCGAGACCGGGTAAGACCTGGTGCCGCTAGTCCGCCCTGCGGCGGGCGAGCAGCGTGGAGTCGTGGACGTCGACCGACACTCCGTCCCGGACCACCGTCCGTGGCCGCTGTTCGACCACGAGGACGTCGAAGTCCCCGGGAAGGCCGGGCAGCAGCTCCTCGGCGCGGAACATCGCCCGGCGATGGCTTGCGCTGAGGTGGGTGAACACCTCGGACGGCGCGTGGCCCACGACCAGAAGGTGCCCGCCGGGGGCGACCGCCTCGGACAGCCGGCCGGTGACCTCGACCATCCCTCCGTCCGGTGGGTGCAGGAAGTGGGTGGTGACCAGGTCGTAGGAGCGGCCGCCGGCCGCGAAGGCCCGCGCGTCGACCTGCCACCAGTCGGTACGGTCGCGGACCCCGGCCTGCTCGGCGTGCCGGGCGGCACGGGCCAGGCCGTTTGCGGAGAAGTCGGCGCCCGTGACCTTCCAGCCCTGCCGGGCCAGCCAGATCACGTCGCCGCCCTCTCCGCAGCCGACGTCGAGCGCGGTGCCCGGGGCCAGTCCGGAGATCTCCGCGACCAGTTGCGGGTTGGGATTCCCGCTCCAGACCGTCTCCTCGCCGGAGTACCGCTCCTCCCAGCCCGCCGGCTCGAACATGGCTGCCGCTTCCTCGTCGGTGAGCTCGTGTCCGTGTCCACTCATCAGGCGGCCCTGCCTTTCGGGGTGTTCCGGTACTCCGCGACGGCCGCCGCGGTCTCCTCGAGGAGGAGGTCGTGGTTGATAAGCGTCCCGGCGACCATGCCGTCGGCCGCCGAGGAGATGACCCCGCCGTACGGGGTGGCCGCATTGCCGACGACCTTCACTCCGGGGGCCTCCGGGCCGCCGACCGCGTCGAGCAGCGTGGTGTCCGGGGTCGGCACGGTGGTGACCACCAGCGCCGCCCGAGGCACGAACTCGCCACCGGCCAGCTCCACACCGGTGACGGCGTCGTCCTCGACGACCACGCGTGCGATCCTGCCCGGCACCCACCGGATGCCGCGGGCGGCGAGCCTCTCTGCGTCCTCGCC
The DNA here is from genome assembly GCF_900090145.1 of Streptomyces sp. WMMB 322. Classification (GTDB taxonomy): domain Bacteria; phylum Actinomycetota; class Actinomycetes; order Streptomycetales; family Streptomycetaceae; genus Streptomyces. The sequence goes on along the minus strand of NZ_FMHI01000015.1, from coordinate 3,103 downwards.
CTGCGGGGCGGGCCGGCCGTTGAGCAGGATCACCACGTCCTCGCTCCACTGACGGAACAGCAGAGCCCGCTCGACGCAGTCCGCCCCGCTCGCCACGACCCCCAACGGCGAGTCGGCGACTTCCCAGCCGTGGCAGTAGGGGCAGTGCAGCACGTCCCGGCCGAACCTCTCCTCCAGTCCCGGCACCTGCGGCAGCTCGTCGACCACGCCGGTGGCCAGCACCAGCCGCCGCGCGGAGACCGAGCCGCCGTCCTCCAGCCCCAGAGCGAACCCGCCACCCGTGCGGACGGCGGAGACGACCCGGCCACTGCGCACCTCGACGCCGTACCGCCCCACTTCCTCACGTCCGGCAGTCAGCAGCTCGGCCGGGGTCGCGCCCTCTCTGCCGAGGTAGTTGTGCATGTGGCCGGCTCCGGCGTTGCGGGGCTCACCGGCGTCGATCACCAGCACCGAGCGCCGGGACCGTCCCAGCACCAGCGCGGCGCTCAGCCCGGCGGCTCCGCCTCCGACCACGACCACGTCGTACGACTCTTTGATGTCCATGCCCGCAGCGTGCGGGGCTTCCGCTCGATTGGCAAATATTCTTGCCGGTACGGCAAAATGCAGGGATGGCAGACTTCGATGACGTACTTGACGGTGTCGGCCCGCGGCTGCGGGCGTTGCGGGTGGAGCGGGGCGCGACCCTGACGGAGCTGGCGAAGAGCACCGGCATCTCGGTCAGCACGCTGTCACGGCTGGAGTCCGGGCAGCGCAAGCCCACGCTGGAACTGCTGCTGCCGCTGGCGAGGGCTCATCAGGTGCCTCTCGACGAGCTGGTCGACGCACCGGAAACCGGGGACCCCCGGGTCCGGGCCAGACCGATCAAACGGCACGGCTGGACGTTCATCCCGCTGACCCGGCGGCCGGGCGGCCTCCAGGCGTTCAAGGTGATCGTGCCGCCGCACGACCCGCCGGGGCCCTACGAGCCCAAGGTCCACGAAGGCCACGAGTGGATCTACGTCCTCTCCGGGCGGCTGCACCTCGTACTCGGCCGGCGGAAGCTCGACCTCAAGCCCGGCGAGGTGGTCGAGTTCGACACCCGCACTCCTCACGTCATCGCCAACCAGGGCGACCACCCGACGGAGATGCTGGCGCTCTTCGGCCCGCAGGGCGAACGGATGCACGTCAGGTCCGGAACCTGACCGGGCCCGCACGAACGGCCTCCCGTCCACGGGCTGCTGCGAACTCTCCGCAGGAGACGGGCCCTCAGGCAGGCAGAAGGGAGCCGACGGCCGGAGCGGATGCGCCGGGAAAACTCAGCGTCCGGTAGACGGCGACATGACCGGCCAGCTCGGCACATGCGCGGGCGGCTGCTGTGGCCCTGTGGGTGCACGAGGGGTCGCGGCCGTCCAGAAGAACTCCGAGAGTCGTGCCGCTGTGCCCGACGGCCACGCCGAGACCGCCGACGTCACGGCAGATCTCCAGCATCGGCTCCAGCGACCGCTTGTACCGGAGTGGCTGATTCATCAGAGCGCTTCGCGTCGCCACTCTGCCCACTTCTTCCAGATCGTGTCTGGGCACCGCGTCGGCGAGCCTGTCCAGCAGCCGGGCGTATTCGCAACACTGCGCCGCTGAGAAGGACTTGGGGATGCGGTTGAAGTCGACCGTGTCCACGGCACCGCCCTCGTCGATGCCCACGACAGTCATCGCCGGAAGGGACCCCAGGACGGCCCGGAGCCGTACCGCACGATGGTGGAACGCGACGATCGCGGGGTAGAGCACCCCGTCGGTCGGCTCGATCCGGGCCAGCAGTCGCTCGATCCGGGAGGGCGGCATCGGTATGTTGAGGGAACTGGCCACGGCCCGGGCGGTCGCGACCAGGTCCGCCGAGGAACTGGCCAGCCCCTTGCCTTCGGGGATCACGCTGTTCACCGTCAGGATCCCCGCCACGGGGTCCGGGACCTCTTGGGCGATCATGCGGGCGAGCTGGAGGGCCTTCTTCTTGCGTGAGGGCCGCACTGTGATCCCGTCGGCTCCCGGATCCTGCTGGAAAGCGGCCATGCTCCAGCGGGCGACGGGGAGGGTGACCAGGAAGTCGCCGTCCTCTTCCGGCAGTGCACCCTGCAGCAGCTCGCCGAACGTGCCGAAGGCTGTGCCCACCCCCGTCATCCCCTGTCGCGGTGTCACGTCGCGGGAGAGCTGCACGTCTTCCTCTTCTCAGGCTTCTTGACCGACGAGCGGATGCCACTGGGGATGAGGGTCACCTCTCAGAGCCCACGGCGCACCGGCAGAGTGCCCGGTGCGGCGCCTCGCCGTTGAGGCGGCTGGATGCGGGGGAGCCACGCGCGGCACCCGGCTCGAGAACGGATTCCGAGCGAGGCGGCACGGGGCGGCACCGGCAGAGGGCTAGATGAAACTGATAATCGTTCTACCTCCTTCGCCTCGAGGAATCAAGTGACCTTCGCCCTGCACCGGGGGGCCGTCCCGGAGGAGGCGGGCGCATCCCCCGCCTTGTGGCCGCCAGGCCTGACCGTCGAGTTCAAACGGTCTTGACAATCATTTCCATCTAGCCTCATGCTGCGCTGGACGCAGGCAGCCGTCCGGCCGCAGCCGCCTTCCGCATCGGTGGGCGGGGGCCAGGCCGGAGGAGCCACCACGGCGTCTCGTACGGCCGGTCCGTACAGGCCCCGTCAACAGCGCGCTCACTGCCGGGAATTGGCCGCGTCAGCGGGCGTCCCAATGCGGCGCGGCGCAGCCGGCTGCGCCGTTCCAGGAAAACCACAGGAGTCTCAATGACGAAATCAAGCGGCTTGCGTGACCGGTGGGGCGGAGGTGAAGACCCTTCCGTCACGCAGCAGCGCCCACATCACGCTCGCTCGTCGGCGGGCCAGGGCGATGATGGCCTGGACGTGTTTGCAGCCCTCTCCGCGCTTCTTGAGGTAGAAGTCCCGGTTCGGTCCCTCGCGAATGATGCTGGTCTGCGCGGACATGTAGAACACCCGGCGCAGGCGGCGGCTGTAGCGCTGGGGCCGGTGCAGGTTGCCGGTGCGGCGCCCGGAGTCACGCGGGACCGGCACCAGTCCGGCCGCAGAGGCCAGATGGCCGGCGTCGGCGTAGGCCGACA
>NZ_FMHI01000030.1 GCF_900090145.1 Streptomyces sp. WMMB 322 | reverse complement strand
ATCAGGGGCGTTATCACCCTGATGGGATTCTGGAGTTCCTCGGCCGTACCGATCACCAGGTGAAGATCCGCGGCCACCGCATCGAACTCGGCGAAGTGGAGCGTGCGCTCGAACGCGTCGACGGCGTGCGGGAGGCCGTTGCCGTCGTGGTGCCCGAGCGCCACACACTCTGCGCGTTGGTGGTCGGAGCGGACGGCGCCGACGTCCGGCCCGTCCGGGTGCAGCAATCGGTCGCCGATCAGCTGCCGGGTTTCATGGTGCCCACGCACGTCGCCGTCTCCGGCGCGCTGCCCCTCAGCGCAAACGGCAAGATCGACCGGGCGAAGGTGCAGCAGGATCTCGCCGAGCGGCTCACCGCGGAGGCGTCGGCAGACGGACCGGCGGATGCGGAGCTCACCGGGGCGGAGGCCACTCTCGCCGCCGTATGGGCCGAGCTGCTGGACGCCCGCTCGCCCGGCCGCGAGTCGAACTTCTTCCACCTCGGCGGTGACAGCCTGCTGGCCACCCGCATGCTCGCAGAGCTGCGCCGCCAAGGACTCACGGGGCGCCTGGGTGACCTGTTCAGCGTCCCGACCCTCGCCGGCTTCGCAGCGACGCTCGCCGCGGCGGACAGCACCGGCGAGGAGACGACGACGGTCGTCCCCGACGTCGCCAACCGCCACGAGCCCTTCGAACTGACCGACGTCCAGCGTGCCTACTGGCTGGGGCGCCGCTCCGGCTTCGCCCTGGGCGGGGTCGGCTCCTACTGGTACTGGGAGTTCGAGTCGGACGGGGTGGACCTCGAGCGCCTGGAGGCCGCCTGGAACGCCGTCGTCGCGCGGCACGAGATGATGCGCGCCGTCCTGGACGACGACGGCCGGCAGCGCATCCTCCCGACCGTGCCCCGGTTCCGGCTGCCGGTGCGCACCACGACCGTGGCCGGCCACGACACGGCGGTGGCCGAACTGCGCGGCATGGACAGCCAGATCCTGGACGTCACGGCATGGCCGCTCTTCGACGTACGCGCCGTGCAGTGCGAAGACGGGCGCACGGTGATCGGCGTCGGGTTCGACTACATCGTCCTCGACGCGCTCAGCATCGTCACCGTCCTCAGCGAGGTCTCCGCCCTCTACAGCGACCCGGGTCTCCGACTGCCGGAGCTGGAGCTGTCGTACCGCGACTACCTGCTCGCCACGCAGGTCGACGACGACGTCCGCGCACGCGACGAGGCCTACTGGCTCCAGGCCATCGACGAACTGCCGCCACCTCCCGCCCTTCCCCTCCAGGTCGCGCCGGAAGAGGTGGACCAACCCCGGTTCGCCCGCCGCGAGTTCCGGATCGAGCCTGCACAGTGGCAGGCCCTGCGGCAGCGGACCGCCGAGCACGGGCTGACCATCTCGACGGTCGTGGCCACGGCATTCGCCGAGATCCTGGCCATGTGGAGTGCCGACCCGGCCCTGACCCTCACCATGACGGTCTTCGACCGCCAGGACCTCCACCCCGAAGTGGATCAGGTGGTCGGCGACTTCACCTCCCTTATGCTGCTGGGCCACACCGGCGGCGCCGACGAGCCGTGGGCGCAGACCGTGCGACGTGTGCAGGGCCAGGTGTGGGAGGGAATGGAGCACCGGGGCGTCTCGGCGACATGGGTGCTGCAACAACTGGCGCGGCGCCACGGCATGCCGCAGATGCTGATGCCGGTCGTCTTCACCTCGACCCTGGGCGTTGCAGGGGAATTCCCCGATCTGGAGCTCTCCTTCGGCACCCGGACCCGGGGGCTGTCCCAGACGCCGCAGGTCACCCTGGACTGCCAGGTGGTCGAGCAGGGCGGCGGACTCAGCGTCAACTGGGACTACGTCGAGGGCCTGTTCGCGCCCGGAGTCGTGGAGGCGGCCGCCGACGCGATGCGCACCCTGCTGGAGACGCTGGCCGACCACGACTGGGAAGGCCCCCCGCCGCGCGTGGGGTTGCCGGTGGGGCAGGCGGTGGTGCGGGCTGAGGTGAATGCGACGGAGGTGGGGTTCGAGCCGTGGTTGTTGCATGTGCCGGTGTTTG
>NZ_FMHI01000005.1 GCF_900090145.1 Streptomyces sp. WMMB 322 | reverse complement strand
CGCCAGGGGAGTTCGGCGGTGATGGTGGTGGGGCCGCCGGTGGGGGAGTTGATGACGAGGAGTCCGTCGACGGCGGTGAGGCGTTCGGTGAGGCCGGTGAGGCCGGTGCCGGTGGTGGTGTTGGCGCCGCCGTGTCCGTCGTCGGTGACGTGGAGGAGGAGTCGGTCGTGGGTGCGCCACAGGTCGATGCGTGCGGTGTGGGCGCCTGAGTGTTTGGTGATGTTCTGGAGGAGTTCGGAGGCGGTGAAGTAGGTGATGCCTTCGATGGCTTGGGCGGGGCGGGTGTCGAGGTCGACGGTGACGGTGACGTCGGCGGTGCAGCGTGCGGCGAGGGCGGAGAGGGCGGGGCCGAGGCCGCGGTCGGTGAGGATGGCGGGGTGGATTCCGCGGGCGAGGTCGCGGAGTTCCTGGAGGGCGAGTTTCACTTCGCCGTGTGCTTCGCCGACCATGGTGGCGGCTGCCTGGGGGTCTTCGAGGAGTTTTTCCTTGGCGAGGCCGAGGTCCATGGCGAGGGCGACGAGGCGGGCCTGTGCGCCGTCGTGGAGGTCGCGTTCGATGCGGCGCAGGTCGGCGGCGGCGGTGTCGGCCACCGAACCACGATCCGACTCCAGCTCGGCGATGCGCCGCTCCAGCTCGTCCGAGGGCGAGAGCAGGGCACGTACGAACGCGCGGTCGACATTGGTCAGGCCGCGCGTCAGCCACGGCAGCACCGGCCAGGCCACGAACAGCGCCGGCAGCGTCAGCGCGAAGGTGAGCCAGTCCCAGGGCAGCCTGACGAAGAAGTAGAGCACGTGCCGCCAGGCCACCGAGTCCTTCAGCCGGGTCCACACCCAGGACAGGAACCCGCTCTCACGCGCGCGCGGCGGGCTCGGCTCCTCCACGTGCACGCTGAGCAGCTTCCGCGCCCGCGCCCGCTCGAGACGGCCCAGCGGGCGCACTCCGACGAGCGTGACCGCGAGCAGCGGCAGACCGACGAGCGTGAACGAGAGAGCCGCTCCGGCGGAGATGAACACCGTGACGTAGACGAAGCCCAGCACGCCGACCGGCAGGTTGCTCAGCAGATGGACGATCTCGCGCCACGTCTGCGCGCCGAGCGCCGGCCTCGTCGGCGGCGGAAGACGTTCGTCATGGGGTTCCCCGGCACCCGGAGGGTGTGCGCTCGCGGTCATGCGCCAAGCCTGCCGGGTGACCGGGGGTGACGCCATGGGGTCCGGCGGGGGGCCGTGGTGGGGACAACCCCACCACGGCGGCGACCGCCCCTCGCGCCTGCGCACGACGAGGCACGCGCGCCCCAACTGCCGCGCACCACCACACCCGTGTACGCCGGCCCGCGCACCACCGCGTCCCGGCACGCTGTCCCCGCACGACACGACCGCCGCGCACGGCAGCCTCCGCACACCGCAGCCCCACGCGCACGCCGACGCCCGTGCCTGCGAGGAGTCGCGGGCACGGGCGTCGTCGTCACGTGAACGAAGCCGTACGGCCGGGCGTCAGCCCAGGTCGGCCGCCGCCTTCTTGATGTCGGCCGCGAAGGTGCTCACCTCGGTGTAGACACCGGGCTTGCCCGCGCGCGCACAGCCCTCGCCCCAGCTCACGATGCCGACCTGGATGAACTCGCCGGCCTCGGTCTTGCGGAACATGGGGCCGCCGGAGTCGCCCTGGCAGCTGTCGATGCCACCGGCCTCCATGTCACCGGCGCACAGCTCCTCGTCCTCGACGAGCTCGGAGTAGGCACCCTTGCAGGTGGCGTCGTCGACGAACGGAACGTCGACCTTCAGCATCTTCTGCTGCTGCGCGCCGCCCTCCTTGTCGGCACCCCAGCCGGCGACGGTGAACTCGCCCTCGTTGTTGGAGTCGTCCTCGGCGATCGGCAGGGTCTCCTGGTCGATCGGCTCGGCGAGCTTGATCAGCGCCCAGTCCTTGCCGGTGCCGTCGTAGCCCGGGGCCTGGAGGACCTCCTTGGACTTCACCTCGACCTTGTCGGAGTCCTCGAGGTCGACGACGCCGCCGATGGCCGTGATGCTGTCGTTCTCACCGCTGCCGTCCACACAGTGGGCGGCGGTCAGGACGACGTCCTTCTCGAAGAGCGCACCGCCGCAGCCCATGGACAGCCGGACCATCCACGGGAACTCGCCCTTCTCGGCCTCCGTACCGCCGACGATCTTGGCGCTGATGTCGTCGGAGTGCTGACGGACCTCCGCGGACGCCTTCGTGGACTTGTCACCGTCCTCGCCCGCCATGGCCGCGCCCATCGGGGCCAGGCTCACTGCGGCGAGCGCCACGGCGGCACCGGCTATGAGTCTTGCGATCTTCTTCCGCTGCATCTGCACGGGTGTTTCCTCTCGTGGGGGGTTACGCGCGTAGCCCGAGGGAGACACACCAAATCGCCGTGCAAATCCGGGAATTGAGTGGCCCCCGACAAGCGTTCGGCGATTCTCGTCCGGCCGCGTGCGGCATGGCAAGAGGCGGTTTCCGGCGGCAACGGCCCCATACAGGGGCACATGCGGCAAGGAATCGGCTGTCCGGTCCCGCCGGGTGAAAGGTTGCGCGCACGCCCTAGACTCCCCTGCGTACCAATCGCTGGACGCTTGACGCGGAAGGCGTGGTGAAAGTCGCCCACGGTGCGCCCGGCTCGTGGTCCCAGCCGCCGGCCGCCGCACCGCGAGAGATCGGGACATCGACACAGCGAGCGGCGAGCAGCCGGTGAGTGAGAAAGGGCAGACGTGCCGGACTATTTCCACGGCTATTCGGTCGTCGGGCTGGTCGCGGTGGTCGGAGTGCTCTTCGTCGCCGTGGCCTTCGGGGCCGGACGCCTGCTGAGGCCCGTGGTGCCGACCCGGGAGAAGTTCCTCACGTACGAATGCGGAGTCGACCCGGTCGGAGAGGACTGGGCCCACACGCAGGTCCGCTACTACGTCTACGCCTTCCTGTACGTGATCTTCGCCGTCGACTCGGTTTTCCTCTTTCCCTGGGCGACGGTCTTCGCGGCACCCGGATTCGGCGGCATCACGCTGACGGAGATGTTCGTCTTCCTGGGATTCCTCACCGTCGGCCTGCTCTACGCGTGGAAGAAGGGCGTCCTGGAATGGACGTGACGAACAAGGGGCGAGGCCCGGTGGACCTCCCCGACCCGGCGCCGCCGTCGGCGGCATCCGGGGCCGGACCGGTCGCGGCGGGGAGGCTCGGCCCGCTGGCCAGGCTCGCTCCCGAACCGATGAAGGTGATCCTCAACTGGGGCCGCCGGTACAGCCTCTGGGTCTTCAACTTCGGACTGGCCTGCTGCGCCATCGAGTTCATCGCCGCTTCGATGGCCAGGCACGACTTCATCCGGCTCGGCGTGATCCCCTTCGCGCCCGGCCCCAGGCAGGCGGACCTTATGGTCGTCTCGGGCACGGTCACCGACAAGATGGCGCCCGCGGTCAAGCGGCTGTACGAGCAGATGCCGGAGCCGAAGTACGTGATCTCCTTCGGGGCCTGCTCCAACTGCGGTGGCCCTTACTGGGATTCGTACTCCGTGACGAAGGGCGTCGACCAGATCATCCCCGTCGACGTGTATGTGCCCGGCTGCCCGCCCCGGCCCGAGGCGTTGCTCCAGGGCGTGCTGAAGCTCCAGGAGAAGATCGCGCGGGAGTCCACGGCCGAGCGGTACGGGCCCTCCACCGGGCCGGAGTCCGGCGAGGGCGCCGCGCGCCGTCCGTCGGCCGCCGCGCTGCAGAGCGGACTGGTGACGCCGCCGCCGGCGAAGGAAGCGGGCAGCGGCGAGGAGCCGGGCAGGGCCCCGGAGGAGGGCGACGGCCGGTGACCGGGTCCGACGAGGCGAACGAGCCCGGCGAGCCGCGCGGGACGAGCGGGCCGCCGGGCCGGGCGGACGGGCCGGACGGGCCGGACGGAGCGCCGGCCTCGCCCGGAGAGCAGCCCGCACGCGAGCGGGACGAGGCGGCCGCACCCGCCCTGCCCGAGTCCGCGACGGCACCGGCGGGCTGGCTGCCCGACGGGGCCGAAGCGCTGTTCGGCGAGGGCGCGCGGGCCGAGGAGGCGTACGGCCTGCTGACCGTCGACGTGCCGTCCGCTTCCTGGATTCCCGCCCTGGAGACGGTCCGTGACGGCCTCGGATGCCGCTTCTTCGACTGGCTGAGCGCCGTGCACGAGCCGGGCACCGGCTTCCAGGTGTGTGCGCACGTCGCCGCGCTGCCGGACGCGGAACGGCCCGGCGGCCCCCTGCGCCGGCTGCTGCTGCGTACGACCGTCCCGCACGAGGCGCCCGAACTGCCCACGGCGACCGGTGTCTTCGCGGGCGCGGCCTGGCACGAACGCGAGACACACGAGATGTTCGGGGTGGTCTTCACCGGCCACCCGAACCTGACGCCTCTGCTGCTGCCCGAGTCCTTCGAAGGGCACCCGCTGCGCAAGGACTTCGTGCTCGCCGCACGAGTGGCGAAGGCGTGGCCCGGCGCGGTGGAGCCCGGCGAGTCGGCCCACGGAGCGCCGAAGCGCAGGCAGATGCTGCCGCCCGGCGTCCCGGACCCCAACGAGTGGGGCCCGCTGAAGGGGCAGCTCCCTCCCGTGCCGTCCCGTCCCGCCCGCGGCCGCGCGGGGCGTGCGGGCGCGGGGGAGCGCCCGGCCCGGCGTGCGCGCTCGGCGAGCGCGGGCTCGGCCAGCCAGCGCGGTGCGGGGGAGACGGGTGCCACGGGGCCCGGCGCCACGGGGTCCGGTGCCACGGAGCCCGGTGCGGCCGGGACCGGTACTCAGCCGGGGCAGCCCTCCGAGCAGCACCCGGACCAGGCGCAGGACGAGACGCGGCGTCAGGCCCGGGACCGGGCGTCCGACGGGGCGCCGGACGGTACGCAGGCCCGGGACCAGGCTCAGGACCAGGCCCCGGACCAGGCTCGCGACCGGGCTCGCGACCGGGCGCCGGACGGTACGCAGGTGCCGTCCGCGGAAGAGAAGCGGACGCCGGGTGCGTCCGGTGCCTCCCCCGCCCCCGACGCGCCGTGGCACGATGCCCGCCCGGCCCCGCGTGACAGCGGTGGCGGACGTGACGCGAGTGACGGCGACCGTGACCGCGACGGCGGAGACGCCGCCGGCGGGTCCGGTGACGGGCAGACGGAGGAGGGCGCCTGATGGATGCCGCAGACGTCCTCTGGCGGCTGCTCGCCGTGCTGCTGGCCTTCCTGCTGCTTCCGCTGATCGTCGGACAGGCCGAGCACAAGGCGATGGCCCACATGCAGGGCCGGGTGGGCCCCATGTACGCGGGCGGCTTCCACGGCTGGGCCCAACTCGTCGCCGACGGCGTGAAGTTCGCCCAGAAGGAAGACATCGTGCCGAGCGGCGCCGACCGCCGGGTCTTCCAACTGGCTCCCGCCGTGGCGCTGTTGCCGTACCTCGTCGTGCTGATCGTCATTCCGGTCGGGGACGGCGACGCCGTCGGCCAGGTCGTCGACGCCGGCGTCTTCTTCGTGCTCGCCGTGATGGGCGTGGGCGTGCTGGGCTCGCTGATGGGCGGATGGGCCTCCGCCAACAAGTTCTCGCTCCTCGGCGGGCTCCGCACCGCGGCGCAGCTCCTCGCCTACGAACTCCCCATGCTGCTGGCGGCCGCCTCCGTCGCGATGGCCGCGGGCACACTCTCCCTCCCGGGCATCCTGGACGCCTGGCAGTGGTGGTGGCTGCCGTGGCAGATCATCGGCGGGCTGGTCTTCTTCACCGCCGGTCTCGCGGAGCTCCAGCGGCCGCCGTTCGACGCACCCGTCGCCGACTCCGAGATCATCTTCGGCGCCTACACCGAGTACACCGGACTGCGGTTCGCGCTCTTCCTGCTCGCCGAGTACGCGGGCATCGTGGTGCTCTCCGCGCTGACCGCCGTGCTCTTCCTGGGCGGCTGGCACGGCCCGTCCGCGGGTGAACTCGGCTGGGTGTGGACGCTGCTGAAGACGGCGCTCCTCGCCTTCGTCGTCATCTGGCTGCGGGTGAGCTATCCGCGGCTTCGCGAGGACCAGATCCAGCGCATGGCCTGGACCGTGCTCGTACCGCTCGCCCTGTTCCAGATCGCCCTCACCGGCGTCGTCAAGGTGGTGATCCAGTAATGCCCGTACCCGGCTCCGGACTCGCCAAGGGCCTGGCCGTCACCCTTCGTACGATGACGCGCCGGTCGGTCACCGCGCAGTACCCCGACTCCCTGCCCGAACTGCCGCCCCGCAGCCGCGGGGTGATCGGGCTCTTCGAGGAGAACTGCACGGTGTGCATGCTGTGCGCCCGCGAGTGCCCCGACTGGTGCATCTACATCGACTCGCACAAGGAGACGATGCCCGCCGCCGCTCCCGGAGGGCGCGAGCGCAGCCGCAACGTCCTCGACCGCTTCGCGATCGACTTCGCGCTGTGCATGTACTGCGGCATCTGCATCGACGTCTGCCCCTTCGACGCGCTGTTCTGGTCACCGGAGTTCGAGTACGCCGAGACCGACATCCGCGACCTCACCCACGAGCGGGACAAGCTGCGCGAGTGGATGTGGACGGTTCCGGAGCCGCCCCCGCTGGACCCCGCGGCCGAGGAGCCCAAGGAACTCGGAGCGGCGCACAAGGCCGCGGACAAACTGGCGGCGCAGCAGGGGTCCGCAGAGGCATCCGCAAACGAACCCGCACAGGCATCCGCAGCGGAACCCGCACAGGAGTCCGGGGCGGACCGCTCCGGCCCGCGGGCGAAGTCCGGTCCCTCGGCACCCTCCGGTCCCTCGGCACCGTCCGGGACCGAACACGACGAGCAGGAGGGCGACCGGTGAACTTCGCCGCCACGGCCGCCCATCCCGGGTTCCTCTCGCCCACCGGGGTCGAGATCGTCTTCGTGCTCGTCGGGCTGGCCACCTTCGGCGCCGCGCTCGTCACCGTCACCACCAAGCAGCTCGTGCACGCCGCCCTGTGGCTGGTGGCCGCGCTCGGCGGGGTCGCTGTCGAATACCTGCTGCTGACGGCCGAGTTCATCGCCTGGGTCCAGGTCCTGATCTACGTGGGCTCGGTGGTCGTGCTCCTCCTCTTCGGGCTGATGCTCACCAGGGCGCCGATAGGGCCCTCGCCCGACGCCGACTCCGGCAACCGGTGGATCGCGCTCTTCGTCGCCGTCGTCTCGGCGGCAACCCTCGTCACCCTCGTCGTCGACGCCTTCCGCACCACCTGGATCGACCTGGACGTACCGGCGGAGGGACCGACCCGGGTGACGGGCGAGGCACTCTTCCGCGGCTGGGTGCTTCCGTTCGAAGCGCTGTCCGTACTGCTGCTCGCGGCGCTCGTCGGTGCCATAGTCCTCTCCCGGAGGGCGGCGCCGGAGAAGAAGCAGGAGGGGCAGCGCTGATGCATCTCGCCTATCCGGCCGTACTCGCAGCCCTGCTCTTCTCCACCGGCCTCTACGGCGTCCTCGCGCGCCGCAACGCCATCCTCATGCTGATGTCGGTCGAGTTGATGCTCAACGCCGTCAACCTCAACCTCGTCGCCTTCGACGCCTGGCTCCGCGAGGAGCTCCACACAGGGCAGGCGCTCGCGCTCTTCACCATCGCCGTCGCCGCGGCCGAGATCGGCATCGGCCTCGCCATCGTGCTGCTCGTGTACCGCAGCCGGGGCAGCTCCGACATCGACCGGCTCAGAGACCTCCGCGAGGGCGGCCCCGGCCCGGACGGGGACGAAGCGGCGGCCGCCGTCCACGAACCCGGCAGCCACGAACCAGCCGCCAACGGCCGTGACGCGGGCGGGAGACCGAGCGGCACCTCGAGCGCGACGGCAACCACCGACAGCGGGAGGCAGACAGCGTGAGCACCACGACCCTGGCCGCCCTCGTCCCCCTGCTGCCCTTCCTGGGTGCCGTCGCGGGACTGCTCACCGGACGGCGCGCCCCCGGCTTCGCCCGCCCGCTGGCGGTGCTGCCCACCCTCCTCTCCACGGCGTTCGCCATCACCGTCGCCGTGCGGCAGGGAGGCGGAGAGCCCCTCAAGGCCGCGACCGAGCTCACACCGACGGGCTCCGCCGCCCTCCCCGTCCAACTCGCCCTGCAACTGGACGGCTTCGCGGTGCTCGTCGCCGTACTCGTCGGCGTCGTCGCCTCCTGCGTGCAGCTGTACTCGACCGGCTATCTGCGCGAGGACCCGCGGTACGCGAGCTACGCCGCCTTCGTCTCCCTCTTCACCGCCGCGATGCTGCTCGTCGTCTACGCGGACGACCTCATCGTGCTTCTCGTCGGCTGGGAGGTCATGGGCATCTGCTCGTACTTCCTCGTCGGGCACTACTGGGAGACGCGCGTCGCACGGGACGCATCGATCAAGGCGTTCCTCGTCACCAAGCTCGGCGACGTGCCGTTCCTCATCGGCATCTTCGTGCTGGCCACGGAGGCGGGCACCTTCCGCATCAGCGGCATCACCGGCAAACTCACCTCCCAGCTCGCCCAGTTCGAGCTGACGCACCCCACCGTCGTCGCGCTGCTGCTGCTCGCGGGCGTCGCCGGCAAGTCCGCGCAGTTCCCGCTGCACACGTGGCTGCCGGACGCGATGGCGGGCCCCACGCCCGTCTCCGCGCTGATCCACGCGGCCACGATGGTCGCCGCCGGCGTGTACGTGGTCGCCCGGCTGCTGCCCGTCTTCGCCGCCTCGGCCGCCGCGCTCGTCGTGCTGGCGGTGATGGCGGCGGTCACCATCGTCGGATCGGCCCTCGCCGCGCTCGCGCAGGACGACATCAAACGCGTCCTGGCCTACTCGACGATCGGCCAACTCGCTTACATGGCCGGGGCGCTGGCCGTCGCCGACCGGGGCGCGGCCGTCTTCCACCTCCTCACCCACGGCGCCTTCAAGGCGCTGCTCTTCCTCGCCGCGGGCGTCGTCATCCACGCGGCGGGCACCAACTCCCTCGCCGCCATGGCCCGCATGGGCGGCCTCGCCAAGACCGCACCGGATGCCTGCTGGACGATGACGATCGGTCTGCTCGCACTCGCCGCCGTGCCCCCCTTCAGCGGCTTCTTCTCCAAGGAAGCGGTGCTCGGCGCCGCGGAGCACGCCGCGTTCGGCGAGGCGCACGGCAGCGGCGTCACCCCGGCCGGGGGCTGGATCGTGCTCGTGGCAGGAATGCTCGGCGCTCTGCTGACCGCCGCGTACGCGACCCGGCTGTGGCTGCTCGCGTTCCGCGGCGAGGGACCGCGCGAGACGGCCGCGGAACAGGGGCGCGAACCGGTCGTCATGAACGCCGTGTTGTGGGTGCTGGCCGTGCCGTCCCTCGCGCTCGGACTCGCCTTCGGCGTGCTGCCCGGATGGTTCGACAGCGAATCCCTCGCCCCCACCCTGCCGACGTCCGTGCTCGCCACCGGCCTGGCCTTCGCCGGCGGTCTGGTGATGTACGCCGCCTGGCGGCACACCACCGCGCTCGCCGCCTCCCGCGCGCCCATGGGCGCCGTGGCCGCACACCCGCAGGGCGACCCCGCCCTCTCCGAGGCCGAGGCCATCGCCACGCACGAACCCGCCTACGGGGACATCGCCTCCGCCCCCGACCCCGCCGACCCGGCACGCCTGCTGCTCGGCCCCCTGCACGAACCGGCCGCGCACGGCTTCCGCCTGGACGCCGCCTACAGCGCGCTGTTCGTACGGCCCACCAGAGCCGCGGCCCGCCTGGTGCGCTTCGTCGACCGCGAGGTCGTCGACACCTACGTACGAGGAGCGGGCCTCGGCCCCCGGCTGCTCGGCGACCTCGTGCGCCGGACGCAGACCGGCAACACGCAGACCTATCTCGGCGCCATCGTCGTGGGGTCGCTGCTGCTCACCGTGGCCGTCGTCCTCGTCGCCGCCGGAACCGGAGGGGCCTGACAGTGATCACGATCGGCAACACCGCCATGCAGGCGCTGCTCATCGCCGTCGTCGTCCTTCCCCTGCTCGGGTCGGTCGCGGCCCTGCTGCCGGCGCCGCCCGGTCTCCGGGGCCGGAACCCGGCGCAGGCAGTGCTCCGGCACGGCGTCACCGTCACCGGTGTCGTCCTGGCCGCCACCGTGGTCCTCGCGCTCGGCTTCGACACCGGCAGGGCGGACGCCGTGCAGGCCGAGTCGGACGCGGAGTGGATCCCCTCCCTCGGCGTGCACCTCCACCTCGGGGTCGACGGCGTCTCGTTGCCGCTGCTCGTGCTGACCGCCCTGCTCACCTTCCTCTGCGCGCTCCACAGCTACGGCACCCACACCAAGGCCGCGCCCGCCGGTACGGAGGGGGAGGGCCAGGCCCCCGGGGACGGCGACTCGGGGGCGGACGCGGGCGCCGGGGACGCCCATGCCGGTGCCCACGCCGACGCCGACACCGACGCCCATGGCGGTGCCGACGCCCCGGGCGGCCCGGACACCGGCGTCGGCGCGACCGCGAAGAAGGACGCCCCGCAGGCCGCCCCCGCCCGGAGCAACAGCGGCCCGCAGGCGTTCGTCGCGCTGGTACTGCTCCTCGAAGCCGGGACGCTCGCCACCTTCGCCGCGCTCGACCTGGTGCTCTTCTTCCTCGCCTTCGAGACCGTGCTCGTCCCGATGTACTTCCTCATCTCCCGCTGGGGCGTCGCCGAGCCCCGTGAACGCGCCCGCGCCGCATGGAAGTTCATCCTCTACACGCTGCTCGGCTCCGTCGTGATGCTGCTCGGCCTGCTCCTCGTCGGCCTCAAGAGCGGCACCTTCGACATGGTGGTACTGGCCGCCGGCAGCCACCCGGCGCTCGGCGGAACCACGCAGATCCTCGCCGTGCTGGCGATCGGCACCGGGCTCGCCGTGAAGACCCCGATGTGGCCGCTGCACAGCTGGCTGCCCGACGCGCACACCGCGGCACCCACCGTCGGCTCGGTCCTGCTCGCAGGCGTCCTGCTGAAGATGGGCACCTACGGCTTCGTACGCATCCTGCTGCCGATCGCGCCCGAGGGAATGAGCACCTTCGCCCCCTACCTCGGCGCCCTCGCCGTGACGGGCATCGTCTACGGGTCGCTGGTCTGCCTCGCCCTCGCGCGCCGCGGCGCGCACGGCGACCTCAAGCGGCTCATCGCGTACTCCTCCGTCGGGCACATGGGCTTCGTGCTGCTCGGCATCGCCTCCATGACGCCCACCGGCGTCAACGGCGCCCTCTTCGCGAACATCGCGCACGGCCTCATCACCGGCCTGCTCTTCTTCCTCGTCGGCGCGCTCAAGGACAGGACGGGCAGCACGGACCTCGACACCCTCGCGGGCGGCACCGGCGGCGCGCTGTACGGCACCCTCCCGCGCTTCGGCGGGCTCCTCGCCTTCGGCGCCGTCGCGTCCCTCGGACTGCCCGGACTCGCCGGCTTCTGGGGGGAGATGCTGGCGCTGCTCGGCTCCTACGACCCGGCCGCCGGCCTCGACCGCCCCGCGTTCGTCACCTACATGGCGATCGGCGCCTTCGGCACCCTGCTGACCGCCGCGTACATGCTCGTTGTCGTGCGCCGCGTCTGCATGGGCGACCCGCTGGAGGCCGGCGAAGCCCCCGAAGTCCGCGAACGCCCCGAACTCCACGGCCCGGAGCCGGTCACCGCCGCCGGACCCGAGCAGGCGCAGAAGCAGCCCGAACCGGTGACCGTGCGGCTGCCGGAGCTGCGCGGCTACGAGTACGCGTCGTGGACACCGCTCGTCGTGCTCACCGTCGCCGCCGGGCTGTGGCCCGCGCTCCTCCTCGGACTCACCGACCCGGCCGTGCACAACCTCCTGCCAGGAGTGACCCGATGAACGCCCTCGCCCACGGCGCAGCGGAGGCCGTGCACGCCGCCCACCCCCTGGACGCCGCCGGCCCCCCGCAGTTCACGGGCTCCGCGGACATCACGCAGCTCGCCGGCTCCGCCGTGCAGTCCGTCGACTGGCTCGCCATCTCCCCGCCGACGATCGCCGCCGTGGCCGGACTCGCCGTCCTCGTCGCCGACTTGTTCCTGCCCGAGCGCGGCAAGCGGCTGCTCGGGCCGGCCGCCGCCGTATCGCTGCTCCTGGCCGCGCTGCCCCTGCTCTTCCTGCGCTCCAGGAACCTGGAGACCTTCTGCCTGCCCGACGGGTCGCGGGCGTGCGCCTACTCCGCCGACACCCTCTCCCTGGTGCTCCAGTTCCTCGTACTGGGCGCCGCGTTCGTCACCGCGCTGCTGTCGATGCCTGCCGTGCGCGACCTGCGGCTGCCGGCCGGCGAGTACTGGTTCCTGCTGCTGTCCGCCACCGCCGGCGCCGCTCTCGTCCCGGCCTCCCGCGACCTGGTCACCCTCGTCATCGCGCTGGAGACGGCCTCGCTGCCCGCCTTCGCTCTCGTCGGGCTGCGCCGCGGAAGCCGCGGATCGGCCGAGGCCGCGCTGAAGTTCTTCCTCTCCTCCGTCACCGCAACAGCCGTGACGCTGCTGGGCGCGAGCTTCCTCTACGCCGTCACCGGAACCCTCTACTTCCGCGGCATCAGCGAGGGCCTCAGCAGGGCCGACCCGCAACTGGAGGCCCTGGGCAGCGCCGGCATCGCCCTCACACTCGTCGGCTTCGCCTTCAAGGCGGCGGTGGTCCCCTTCCACTTCTGGGTTCCGGACACCTATGTGGGCGCGCCCGTACCCGTCGCCGCGTTCCTCTCCGTGGTCGGCAAGACGGCGGGGATCTCCGGCCTCATCCTCCTCCTCGTCCAGGCGTTCTCCTCCCGCGCGGAGCTGTGGGGCACGGCCCTCGCCGTACTCGCGGCCGTCACGATGACCGCGGGCAACGCCGCCGCGCTGCGCCAGAGCGCCGACCGTGCGCACGGTGCGGTACGTCTGCTCGCCTGGTCCT
Organism: Streptomyces sp. WMMB 322; assembly: GCF_900090145.1. Taxonomy (GTDB): domain Bacteria; phylum Actinomycetota; class Actinomycetes; order Streptomycetales; family Streptomycetaceae; genus Streptomyces. The sequence continues at coordinate 392,819 of NZ_FMHI01000005.1, read as the reverse complement.
CCGTCGGGCAGGCCGGATACCTGCTGGTGCCCCTCGCCGCCGCGGCACCGGACGTCGGCGGCGAGGAACCCTCCGGCACGGCCCTGTCCACCGTCGGCGCCACCGTCGCCTACCTCCTGATGTACGCGGCGGTGAACCTCGGCGCCTTCGCCGTCGTCGCACACATCAGCCGCACCAGCAGAGCCAACCGCCTCGCCGACTACCGCGGCCTGTACGCGGCCCACCCTGTTGCCGCCCTGGCACTCGCCTTCTTCCTGCTCTGCCTGGCGGGCCTGCCGCCGGGCGTGATCGGGCTCTTCGCGAAGCTCGCGATCTTCTCCACCGCCATCGGCAACGGGCTGGGCTGGCTGGCCGTGATCATGGCCGTGAACGTCGTGATCGCCCTCTTCTACTACCTGCGCTGGACCGCCCTCGCCTTCCGGGCCCCGACGGCGGACGCCGCCGTGACGCAGGCCGGGGAAGGGCATCAGCGGACCCGCATGGCGCCGCCGCTGGCCGCCGGGATCGCGCTCACCGCTGCCGCCGGCGTGGCCCTGTCGCTCGACCCGGATCTGGTGCTCACCTTCACAGCCGGCGGCCTTCGCTAGCGGCGCCCCGTACCGGGGAACCGGCGGGACGGGGCGGCGGAAGACCCGGCGGGGCCGTACGGGGGACGTGGTCCCCGGCAGGGAACTGTTGTCCGGCTCCCCGCGTTGACCAGGGCGAAGAGGTTCCACCGACCGTGGCACGACCACGCGGCTCAGGGTTCCCCTGCTGCACCACTGGAGGGCGTACTGTGCACCGGCACAACGGGCTGAGGACAGCCGTGCTCCTCGGGGGACTGTCGGCACTCATCATCGTCGTCGGCAGCTTCTTCGGCCGTGCGGGCCTCGTCGTCGCGCTGCTGGTGGCCCTCGCCACGAACGGCTACGCCTACTGGCGCAGCGACAAGATCGCCCTGCGCGCCATGCGGGCCCGCCCGGTCAGCGAGTTCGAGGCGCCGCAGCTGTACCGGATGGTCCGGGAGCTGTCCACGGCGGCCCGCCAGCCGATGCCCCGCCTGTACATCTCGCCCACGCAGGCGCCGAACGCCTTCGCCACCGGCCGCAACCCGCGCAACGCGGCCGTCTGCTGCACCGACGGCATCCTCCGCCTGCTCGACGAGCGTGAGCTGCGCGGTGTCATCGGCCATGAGCTGAGCCACGTCTACAACCGGGACATCCTCATCTCCTCCGTCGCCGGGGCCCTCGCCTCGGTGGTGATGTTCCTCGTCAACTTCGCCTGGCTGATCCCCTTCGGACGCGGCGACGACGACGACGGCCCGGGCCTCTTCGGAATGCTGCTGATCATGATCGTGGGGCCACTGGCGGCCACCGTCATCCAGCTCGCCGTCTCCCGTTCCCGCGAGTACGAGGCGGACGCGTCCGGAGCGCAGCTCACCGGCGACCCGCTCGCCCTCGCCTCCGCGCTCCGCAAACTCGAAGCGGGCACCAAGCAGTTGCCGCTGCCGCCGGAACCGAGGCTGGAGGGGGCGAGCCACATGATGATCGCGAACCCTTTCCGCCGCGGAGAGGGCGTGACCCGCCTCTTCTCCACGCACCCGCCCATGGCCCAGCGCGTCGCGCGCCTGGAGCGCATGGCGGGGCGACGCGGGTAGAGGCCGCCGCGCGAACGGTACGGAGGCGGCGAGGAGTTCGCCGGACGAAGTGGACCGACCGGCCGCCCCGGGAGCCATGCGATACCGCGCACTCGGCACGTCGCCCCTCGCCCGGCGCGGTCACGGCACCCGTCGCCCGGCGCCCGGCGCGGTCACGGCGAGGGGCACGACCGGGACGGCGCGTGATGCCGGCCTCGTCGTGCCCCTGGGTGCCATGTGCCGCGTGCTGCGCCCCGGCGACGCACGCGTACGCGCGCCCGTGGATCCGCAGATCAACGATCCGCCGCCCGGCGCCAGTTCGGTACTGTGCAGCGTCAGTTCGGTACTGCTCAGCGGTAGTCGAGGACCGCTCAGCGGTAGTTCACGAACTGCAGCGGGAAGTCGAAGTCCTTCCCCTTCAACAGCGCGATGATCTCCTGCAGATGATCGCGGCTCTTCGAGGAGACCCGCAGTTCGTCGCCCTGCACCTGGGCCTTGACGCCCTTGGGGCCCTCGTCGCGGATGACCTTCGCGATCTTCTTGGCCTCGTCCTGCGCGATGCCTTCCTTCAGCGTCGCGAAGATCTTGTACTCCTTGCCGGAGGACTGCGGCTCGCCGGGGTCCAGCGCCTTGAGCGAGATCCCGCGCTTGACCAGCTTGGACTGGAAGATGTCGAGAACGGCCTTCACCCGCTCCTCGGCGTTGGCCCGCATCTCGATCCGCTCGCCCGACCACGCGATCGAGGCGTCCACGCCGCGGAAGTCGTAACGCTGCGAGATCTCCTTGGCGGCCTGGTTGATGGCGTTGTCAACCTCCTGCCGCTCGACCTTCGAGACGATGTCGAAACTGGAGTCCGCCATGGTGAGTTGGCTCCTCGTGATTGATCCGTCAGAGAAGCGGTCCGCGACGCGCACCGCGCGGTCAGCCTAGCCACTGAGCAGCGCCCGCACCCCTGATCAACCGGGTGGCGAAGCACCCCGGGTCATCGGGTATGGTTTACACCGTTGCCACGGAGCACCGCCCAAGGGCGGGCCGGGCAGCAATCCCAGGCGGTGTGCCCGAGCGGCCAAAGGGAGCAGACTGTAAATCTGCCGGCTCAGCCTTCCTAGGTTCGAATCCTAGCGCCGCCACAGACGAACAACCGGCCCCTGACCAAGCATGACGGTCAGAGGCCGGTTCGTTTGCGGTCAGTGTGGAACGCTGCTGCGGCTCCTTCCCCTCTGGCGGGTGCCTCCTCGTGCACGCGGGGCAAGGTCCGCAGCCAGTCCCGCCAGTGTGGCGCGATCAGGGCGGCGATCTCGTCGTAGCCCCCGGCGCCTGGGTGTGCGCCGTCACCGGCGCGTACTTCCGTTCTCCATACGGCACTGCTCCGCAACCGCTGGTGTACCGGGACGTAAGGGACGCGGGCCTCGCTGCAGACTCGGGCGAATCTCTCGCCGAGCAGGGCAATGCGGGCATTCTGGTCCTCGTCGTCGACGGGCGGTGGGGCAATCACCAGGGCTGGCCAGCCCCGGTCTGCGGATCGCCGAAGGATCTGGGACAGGTTGGCGGACGACTCGTCGGGTGCGACGCGCGGGCGGCCTTCTTCGAGGGCGGTGTCATTGACCCCGAACGACAGGACGACCCGCGGATCGTCACAGTCCTGCAGTCTCTGAGTGCACTCGTACTGCCAGCGAGCGAGGATGTCGGAGGAAGTCTGGCGCCGCACACCGAGGTTGTAAGCGGTGACCGGTTGTCCGTCGGTGTATGTGCGGGCTGCGAGTCGTCCGGCCCAGCCGAGGCAGAGGGGGTCGCCGGTGCCGGCGACGAACGAGTCCCCGACGAAGCAGACTCGCAGATCACGAATCACGCAAGGATCGTGGCCCTGCTGGGTGCCGGCACGGGGAACAGGGCCATCCATCCTCCTCGATTGCATACAAGTACCTTATCTTGTATGGGTATTCGCGTGCTCTTGTTCGGTCACCCGGAGCCGTCTGACTGGACGACATGAGTCGGCCCACTCAGAAGGGCTGTCGTGCCAGGTTCTCCAGCGCCGCCATCGCATGTGCGGATCGCTCATGCGGCACGAACAAGTGATCGTGATGGAAGCCGGCAACCACATTGCAGCTCAAGCCGGAATCGGCGAGCTTCCGCGCCACGGCAGCCGTCAGGCCGACCGCTTCGAGCGCCGAGTGAACCCTCAGCGTGATCCATCCCGCCACGTAGTCGTAGGCCAGTCCGGCCCCATCTGCTTCCCGCTGCGGCAGGACCAGTGTCAGGCCCTCCTTCTCGGCGACCGTGACGACGGGCGTCACCCCTGGAGGTGCGGCGCCGGCTTCGACGGTGGTGAACACATATGCGCCCGGATGCAGTTCGGGGCTCATCTCGGCCAGCAGTCTTCGCAGGTCGTTCTCACCGGGCACCATCGACACCTTTCACGCAGGGGCGCCATTCATCTTCCCCGTGCCGCCGATGTCTGACGAGCGGTCATGCTGCAGCCTGGCCGTTCCGGGCTGCCGAAACCGGGCGCCGGCCAGTGTGATCGCAGGGCGCAGCTTGTCGGGTCGGCCGGCCACGCATTCGAGAGCGCGGAGGCCGGTCTGCCAGGACCCGCAGATTCCGAAGGGACCGGAAAGCCTGCCTTCCGAAGGGACCGGAACGCCCGGCGGGCGTCAGCCGTTTGCGGCAGAGCACACCGCCCGGGCGGCGCCGCCCGGGCGTACATGCTGCTGCTCGAGCTCGAACGTCACATCGTGCCGCTCACGGTCACCGGCACCTTGTTGGTGACGATGTCGAAGACGGGGGAGCGGCGTTGGGCGGTCTCGACGAGCTGCCGGACCTGCTCCTCGCCGCCGTCGCAGTCGATCTTCATATTGACGCGTATCCCCTCGTACCCGTTGCGTATGTCCTCGTCCATGCCGAGGAAGCCGCGCAGGTCGAGGTCTCCTTCGAGGCTCGACTCCACCCGGCGCACGTTGATGCCTTTCGCGGCGGCGTGGTAGACGAGCGACGTCGTGAGGCATGCGGCCAGCGCGTGGAGCAGGGCCTCGGTCGGGTTGGGGCCCTCGTCGTGTCCGAGCAGCGGGAGCGGTTCGCCGGCGTCGAACGTGAACGTCTGCTTCCGGGTGTTGTCCTCGGCGCCCGCGCTGCGGAAGGACGCGAGGGCGGAACGGTTGTGAGCGCCGTCCAGCCACTCGTTCGAGGCGCGGAACTGGAAGTCGGCACATGTCACGTCCGTGTCGATCGCTTCGATCGTCGCCTTCAGCCGCTCGGTGTCGACTCCGTTGACGATTGAGGCGGGAGCCTGTGCGGAGGCCATTGTCGGTCACCTCTCCAATGCGGTGGCGAGTGGTGAGGTCGCGACCACGGCCCGGAGCCGCCGGGCCGGGCCACGGCTTCTCTCCTCCGATGCTGGGCGCGAAAGGTCCCGCAAGGAAGGGCCACCCGACCCGGAAGGGGGGCCACTGGCCCTGTGGCCGGGACCGTCGGTCCCGGTTCTCGGAGGGGGCGCCGCGTCAGCCGCCCTTCGTGGCCCGGATCGAGTACATCAGCGGCATGCTCGGGTGCCCCGCCGGCAGGCGGAAGCCACCGGAGGCGCACCTCTCCATGTCCGGGAAGCCCCGGAAGGCCAGGGTGTCGTGCTCGTGCAGGAACTCGATCCGCAATGCCGGGGACCGTACAGCCCGGCCGTGCGGCCCCGCGCTCGATTTTGCGGCGACGCAACAGGGCCCTGGCAGGGGGGCTCGGCGTGGGCCGCGGCGCGGTGACGACGCGGGCACAGCGAGGGCCCCGGACCAGCTGTGGGGCCCGGAGCCTTCGCCTGCGCGGTGCTACGTGGACATCTGTGATCGTGTGCCCATGCCCGCGCACAGCGCCCAGATGATGAACACGTCCAGCGCCAGCGTGATCAGTGCCCAGAGCGGGAAGTAGGGCAGCCACATGAAGCTGGCGATCATGCCCAGGCCGGCAAGGGTTATGCCGACCCATCGGGCCCACGTCGCACCCGTTATCAGCACGGCGATACCGGCGACTGCTATCGCTGCGCCCAGGAACAGGTGCACCCATCCCCAGCCTGTGAGGCTGTAGTCGAAGGCGTAGCTCTGCGTCGACGCGAAGACGGCGTCCTCCTGCAGGGCTGCCACACCGGCGGAGACGCCGAGCAGCCCGCCGAAGAACATCAGCGCTCCGGCCAGCTTCGTCCAGCCGGAGAAAATCGCCGGCTTGCCGGTACCGCGTACGGCGGTGCCCGCATGCGCGCCGCCGGCAGCATGAGTTGCCATGTCGGGACCCTCCCTCTTGCAAGGTCTGCCTTCACCTGTTCAGGTGCTTATGTCCTAGTTTGGCAGAATCTCGATAACCTGCGACCGGAGACGTCTTCCCAGCTCAGAGGGCATGTACGGCGCCATGTCCACGCCGCTCCCGACCGCCACCGACGGCCGCCGGCCCGCCCGGCGGCTCGCCGCACGGCCGGCGGCACCGGGAGACGGGAAGCTGATGGCGTGACGCTCGAAGTACTGCCGCTCGCCATCACGACGATCGCCGGACCCCAGATCATCTCCGCGGTCATCCTCACGACGACCCGCGCCCCGTACCGGCTCTCCGGAATGTTCCTCGCGGGATTCATGGTCTCCGTGCTCGCCGGAACCGCAGCCGCCTACGGGCTCGCGCAGTTGCTGGACTTCGGCGGCACGGGCCACTTGCAGAGCCGGGGCTCGACCGGCCGCATCATCCAGTACGTGCTGGTGGGCCTCCTGGTGGTGCTGGCCGTCAAGAACTACCTGGGGCGGCGCACCGCCGAGCCGCCCAAGTGGCTCGGTGCGCTGCTCACCGCGAGCCCTGCGAAGGCGTTCAGGGTGGGTCTGCTCCTTGCGCTCCTGATGCCTTCCGACCTCCTGGTCATGCTCACCGTGGGCATCTCGCTGCGCAGCGACCCGGACGGCTACTGGGGAGGACTGCCCTTCTTCGGCGCCGTCCTGTTGCTCATCGCGCTGCCCCTGATCACCTTCACCGTCTTCCGCCGCCGGATGGCGACGGCCATGCCGCGTGTGCGGGACTGGCTCAACTCGCACAGCTGGCTCGTCAACATCTTCTGCTGCGTGATCTTCATCCTGATCATCCTCGGCGGCACCTGAACGGGCACGGCCGTCCCCGGCAAGCGACGGCGTGCACATACCCTCGATGTTTCCGCCCGCCCGAGGCGGCCAGACGCGTACGAGCCCCCAGCATCCTCAAGCCGGCGGGCGGAGGTCACCAGCAAGGCGGAGGGGTACGAGTGAGCACAGGCGTGACCGGGGGAGAGGCCGGGGGAGCGGACGGCGGGCGCGGGTCCGCTCCGCGTGCCGGAACGCTCGCTCCGGCGGCCACGGGGGGCGTCCGCGGCGATTCACGGGCGGCGCGCTTCCTGCCCCGCACCGGCGAGTGGCGCCTCGCGCTGCGCCGCACGCCCGTCTCCGTCTGGAACGACGACGTCACCGACTGGGCCGCCGCCCTGACGTACTACGCCGTGCTCGCGATCTTCCCCGCCCTGCTCGTGACCGTCTCGGCCGTCGGACTCGGCGGAACTGACGCCACACACGAGCTCATCGCGCGCGTCACGACCGTCCTGCCCGCCGAGTCCGGCGAACTCATGGCGGGACTGCTGAAGGACATGGCCGCACAGAGCAAGGCTGCCTGGCTGCTCGCGGTGTTCGGCACCGCGGGATCGCTCTGGTCCGCGTCCAGTTACCTCAGCGTCTTCCGGCGCGCACTGCACGCGATGCACCGGGTCGAGGACCACCGGCCCGTGTGGCGGACGGTCCCCCGGATCGTGCTGACCGCGCTGGTGCTGCTCACGCTGCTCGTCTCCAGCGTCTTCGTGCTGATGCTGAGCGGCGAGGTCGCCCGTACGGCAGGAGGGCTCCTCGGCATGGACGACTTCGCCGCCGGCGCGTGGAACACGACGAAGTGGCCGCTGCTGGTGGGCCTGGTGGCGGTCCTCGTGCTGGTCGTCTTCCGCACCGGGCCCGCCGGGACGCGAGGCGTCCGCAAGCGCGCGCCGGGCGGTGCGCTCGCCGTGCTGCTGTGGCTCGTGGCGTCGCTCGGCTTCGCGCTCTACGCCTCGCACTTCGGCACCTATCACCGGCTGTACGGATCGCTCGCCGGGATCGTCGTCTTCCTGGTGTGGCTGTGGATGTCCAACCTCGCGCTGCTCGCGGGCGCGCAGTTCAACGCCGAACTCGCCAAGCTGCGCCGCGGCGCGGACAGTTGAGCCTTCCCACCGCGGCGGTGACCGCGACCCGGCCCCCTGGCGCGCGTCAGCGCAGCGCGACCTGCGCCACGGCCTCCTCGACGGGCGTGTCACCGCTGACCAGTTCGAGAGTGAGGCCTGCCGTGCCGGGCGCGTGCAGCAGCGCCCCGAGCACCGACGCGACATCGTCACGCGGCACTTCGGCGCGTCCCGTGTGCTCGCCGAGCCGCACCTTGCCCGTACCGGGGCCGTCGGTGAGGCGCCCGGGCCGCAGGACCGTCCAGTCGAGCGCGCCGCGCGCCCGTACGTCGTCGTCCGCGGCTCCCTTGGCCCGCAGATACGTGGCGAACACCGGATCCATGCCGGGAGGGGGCTCGGTGAGGGACGCGTCCGCGTTCATGGACGAGATGATGATGTAGCGCCGCACGCCCGCCTGCTCCGCCGCGTCGGCGAACAGCACGGCCGCGGCCCGGTCCACCGTCTCCTTGCGTGCCGCGCCGCTGCCCGGGCCGGCTCCGGCGGCGAAGACCGCGGCGTCGGCGCCCCTCAGGTGGCCGGCGACGTCCTCCACGGAGGCCGACTCCAGGTCGCAGACGATCGGCTCCACACCTGCTTCCCGCAGTTCGTCGGCCTGTTCCGGGCTGCGGATGATGCCTGCGGCCTCGTCCCCGCGCCAGGCGAGCAGACGCCCCAGTCGCATTGCGATTTGACCATGTCCACCAGCGATGACTGTGCGCATGCCGTCGACGGTACGTCACCCCCGCCGCGGGACGGATGGTGAGACACCGTCAGTTGGCGGGCGCTCAGCCTTGGGACTGCCTCGGCAGATCGAATTCCGACGTCCCGGTGAAGTCGCAGAACTCGCGCGCCGCGCTGGTGCGTGCGACAACACGCCCCCGGTGCACGACCACCCGGCTGTACGCGAGCGAAAGCGCCCCCGCCAGTTCCGTACCGCGCACGGCCAGCAGCTCCGCGGGGAAGCCCGCCTCCACCCGGACCTCGGGGAGGCCCATCGTCGTGCGTGCCCGTGAGCAGACCGCGTCGTAGGCGTCCTCCGGTCCGGCCTCGCCGTGCGACGCCAGCAGGTAGGCGGCCTCCAGCGGATCGCCCCTGCCGACCGTGTTGGCCGCGTCCCGCAGCGCTCCGCTTCCCGCCGCGACGGTCACGCCCGCCGCCCTGAGCAGCCGTACGGGCGCCACGCGCGAAGGCGCCGTCTGCGAAGGACGCTCCAGCACACCGCAGTTGCCCTGCGGCAGGCAGACGACGGTGACCCCCGCGGCGGCCAGCCGCTCGGCCGTCCGGACCGCCGGCTTGTGCGGCATCCGGGCGAGCCCCGCACACGGCCCGATCGCGACCCCCGGGCGCAGCCCGCCCGCCGCGGCGGCAAGCCGGGAAAGCCGCGCCGGATCGGCGCCGTCCGTGTGGAGGTCGACGGGGCAGCCGTGCTCGGCCGCGACCTCCAGCACGGCGTCCACGTAACCCGCCGGATCGGGGTCGAGGTCGGGGCAGCCGCCGATGACGGAGGCCCCCATCTTCACCGCGTCCCGCAGCATCGACAGGCCGTCCGCGCCCGCGACACCGGTCAGCAGCCGGGGCACCGCCACGGTGCTCAGCTCCACGAGTCCGCGCAGCGCCCGGCGCGCCTGAAGCACCGCCTCCAGCGAGCGCAGGCCCGCGACGTCGCCGATGTGCACATGTGTCCGCGTAGCCGTTGCGCCCAGCCCGAGCTGCTGGAGGGCGGCCTCCGTCGTGCGCCGTTGTACGTCCTCGGGGGCGCTGCGGGGCGGGCCGGCGGAGGCGGGTGAGACGGCTGTGAGAGCGGTGTCGTAGTGGGCGTGTGCCTCCGCGGGCGCCGGGAGCAGCAGGTACCCCGCGAGGTCCACGCGTGCGGCGCCCCCGGACTGCGGACCCTGCGCGAGGCTGCCGGCCGTCCCGACCGCTTCGATGCGGCCGCCGCCCAGGCGGACGTCGACGGTGCGGCCGTCGGCGAGACGGGCGCCGCACAGCATCAGGGGACGCGGAGAGGCGGCGTCACCGGTGAGGTCGCGGGGAGTGGCGGACTCGCGGGGGGAGCTGTCGGCCGAGTCACGCGGCGGAGATGCTTCGGCATCGGGGCCGTCGCTCCCGGGGGAGCCGCCGGGACGGGCGTCGTCCCGGGATGCCGCGTCGTCGGGGGGTGCCGCGTCTTTCCGGGACACGGGGACGTCACCGGCCGGGCCGCCCTTCGCCCGGCCCTTCTCGGTACCGCCGTCGCCCTGGTCCGCGTCGGATCCGTCGCGCGGGCCTTCGCCGTCGCCCGGCCTCTCTGACTGGCTGTCGGCCATCGCACTCCCCACATCGGCGGATGATCATGATCACGCAGCGTGAGTCGAGAGTAGGCCGCCTGCGGGGCACCGGCGAGGAAGAGGCGAATAGTCGTACTGACGTGGTGCGAGGCCGTGTTGAGGCCCTCGGCGACGCCGGACGAGGCCTTCCAAGCGGGTCCCGGAAGGGGGCTTGACGGGTCCGATACGGATTTCACGTTTGGCTGTCAGACGTGTAATGTCTTCACCGCTCGCCCCAATAGCTCAGTCGGCAGAGCGTCTCCATGGTAAGGAGAAGGTCAACGGTTCGATTCCGTTTTGGGGCTCTGATGTGTGAGATCTCCCCTCGGGAGACGGGAGTCCGCGCATCGTGGCGGTGTAGCTCAGTCGGTAGAGCAAGCGGCTCATAATCGCTGTGTCACCGGTTCAAGTCCGGTCACCGCTACTTCACCGAATGTAGCCGATTGTGGGTTCGGTCCTTCGATCGGCTACTCTTCCTGCTTGTCTGCCCCATCTGTCCGTCAAGGAGCACTCACGTGGCTGCCACCGACGTCCGCCCGAAGATCACGCTGGCCTGCGTGGAGTGCAAGGAGCGGAACTACATCACCAAGAAGAACCGGCGCAACAACCCGGACCGTCTTGAGATGAAGAAGCACTGCCCGCGCTGCAACGCCCACACGGCGCACCGCGAGACGCGCTGAACCAGGCCCTGTCACGAGGCCGTCCCCGCATCGGGGGCGGCCTCGTGTCGTTGCCCGACGCGGCTCCCGGCCGCTGCCGACGCTCACGGGCCGGCGGCCGCTGCCTCATCACCGTTCAGGAGGTGACGCGCCCATGGCGCTAGACCAGTCCTTCGTCGGGCGGAGCTATCCGCCCACCACCCCGTACGAGGTGGGACGCGAGAAGATCCGCGAGTTCGCCGAGGCCGTCGGCGACGCCAACCCGGCCTACACGGACCCCGCGGCGGCCGAAGCCCTCGGGCACCCCGACGTGATCGCGCCGCCCACGTTCGTCTTCGCCATCACCTTCCGTGCCGCCCGCCAGGTCACCGAGGACCCGCAGCTGGGCCTCGACTACAGCCGAGTGGTGCACGGCGACCAGAAGTTCGCCTACACCCGTCCGGTGCGGGCGGGCGACCGGCTCACGGTGTCCTCGACCATCGAGTCGATCAAGTCGATGGCGGGCAACGACATCCTCGACGTGTGCGGCGAGGTGCACGACGAGTCGGGCGAGCACGTGGTGACCGCCCACACCAAGCTCGTCGCCCGCGGCCCCGAGGAGGAGCCGCCGGCGCAGGGGACAGGGGGAGCGTGATGGCAGCAAAGGTCGCATACGCAGACGTCGAGGTGGGGACGGAACTGCTCGCGTCCACCTTCCCCGTGGACCGTGAGCGCCTGGTGCGCTACGCGGGGGCCTCCGGCGACTTCAACCCCATTCACTGGAACGAGCGTTTCGCCAAGGAGGTCGGACTTCCCGACGTCATCGCCCACGGCATGTTCACCATGGCCGAGGCGATCCGGGTCGTCACCGACTGGACGGGCGACCCCGCCGCCGTCGTCGAGTACGGAGTGCGCTTCACCCGGCCCGTCGTGGTGCCCCACGACAAGGGCGCCTCGATCGAGGTGAGCGGAAAGGTCGCCGCGAAGCTCGACGACGAGGCACGCACCGTGCGCGTGGACCTGACGGTGATGAGCGCGGGCCAGAAGGTCCTGGGCATGTCCCGGGCCGTCGTGCGGCTCGCCTGACCGGCACCGCGCGTCGGAGGCTCCGGAGCCGGGCGCTGCCGAGGGGCGCCCGGCCCGCCCCCTCTCGTACGCTTGAGCGCGTGCAGGAACTCCATGACGCGCCCCTCGCCCCGCTGACCACCTTCCGGCTCGGCGGGCCCGCCACCCGTCTCCGTACCGCCACGACCGACGAAGAGGTCGTGGCCGCCGTCCGTGAGGCCGATGTCGCGGGCACACCTCTGCTGATCATCGGCGGCGGCAGCAACCTCGTCATCTCGGACGAGGGCTTCCCGGGCACCGCCCTGCGCATCGCCACCGCCGGATTCGGACTCTCCGGCACCCGTCTGGAGTTGGCCGCGGGGGAGAACTGGTCGGACGCCGTCGCAGAGACCGTCGAGGCGGGCCTCGCGGGCATCGAGTGCCTCGCCGGCATCCCCGGTTCCGCGGGCGCGACGCCCATCCAGAACGTGGGCGCGTACGGGCAGGAGGTCTCCGCGACCATCACCGAGGTCGTCGCCTACGACCGTCGCGCGGACGAGACGGTCACCATCCCGAATTCCGAGTGCGGCTTCTCCTACCGCCACAGCCGTTTCAAGGCCGACCCGTCCCGCTACGTCGTCCTCCGTGTCCGCTTCGAACTGGAGGACGCCGGTGGCCTGTCGGCGCCGCTGAAGTACGCGGAGACGGCGCGCGTCCTCGGCGTGGAGCCCGGCGACCGGGTGCCTGCGCAGACCGCGCGTGAGACCGTCCTCAAGCTGCGCGCGGGCAAGGGAATGGTGCTCGACCCGGAGGACCACGACACCTGGTCGGCGGGGTCCTTCTTCACCAACCCCGTACTGGACGAAGAGGAGTTCGCCGCCTTCACCGCCCGCGTCGCCGAGCGCCTCGGCCGCGACGTCGCGGCACCGGCGTTCCCCGCGGAGGACGGCCGTACGAAAACCTCGGCGGCCTGGCTCATCGACCGCGCCGGCTTCACGAAGGGCTACGGCACCGGCCGGGCCCGCATCTCCACCAAGCACACCCTCGCACTCACCAACCGCGGAGACGCCTCGACGGCCGACCTGCTGGCGCTGGCCCGTGAGGTGCGGGACGGGGTACGGCAGGCCTTCGGCGTCACCCTCGTCAACGAGCCCGTGACCGTCGGCTGCTCGCTCTAGCGACAGCCGAACATGCCGGGCGCGTGCAACCAGCGCGCGATTCCGCCGAGGGCGTGTCCGCGAGCGGAGGGGGCCCAGCCGCCGGCGGAATTCGCGGCAGGGGTCGTCCGTCCGCCGGACAGCCCCTAGGCGAGCCACTTGTCGATGCCGGTCAGCGCGGTCTCGCGCGCCCCCGCGGGCATCGCCGCCGCGCGCACCGACTGCCGTGCCAGTTCCGCCAGTTCGTGGTCCGTGAAGCCGTGCGCCTCCCGCGCGATGCCGTACTGCGCGGCGAGCCGGGAGCCGAACAGCAGCGGATCGTCGGCACCGAGGGCCATGGGCACCCCCGCATCCCAGAGCGTGCGCAGCGGCACGTCCTCCGGCTTGTCGTACACGCCCAGTGCCACGTTCGAAGCCGGACAGACCTCGCACGTGACGTTCCGCTCCGCGAGCCGTGCCAGCAGCGCCGGGTCCTCCGCCGCCCGCACGCCGTGGCCCACGCGGGAGGCGTGCAGGTCGTCCAGGCAGTCGCGCACGCTGCCCGGTCCCGTCAGTTCGCCGCCGTGCGGTGCGGCCAGGAGTCCGCCGTTGCGCGCGATCGCGAACGCCCGGTCGAAGTCGCGGGCGAAACCTCTGCGTTCGTCGTTGGAGAGTCCGAAGCCGACGATGCCCCGGTCCCGGAAGCGGACGGCCAGCCGTGCGAGCGTCCGGGCGTCGAGGGGGTGTTTCATCCGGTTCGCCGCGACCACCACCCGCATCCCGAGACCGGTCTCGCGGGACGCGCTCTCCACGGCGTCCAGGATGATCTCCAGCGCCGGGATCAGGCCGCCCAGCCGTGGCGCGTACGAGGTCGGGTCCACCTGGATCTCCAGCCAGTGCGACCCGTCCCGCACATCCTCCTCCGCGGCCTCCCGCACCAGCCGCCGGATGTCCTCGGGCTCGCGCAGGCAGGAGCGCGCGATGTCGTAGAGCCGCTGGAAGCGGAACCAGCCCCGCTCGTCCGTCGCCCTCAGCTTCGGGGGCTCACCGCCGCTCAGCGCCGACGGCAGGTGCACACCGTACTTGTCGGCGAGTTCCAGCAGCGTGGACGGACGCATGGAGCCCGTGAAGTGCAGATGCAGGTGGGCCTTGGGCAGGGTGTTCAGGTCTCGGACAGCCATCCACAGATCCTGCCGCAAACCTCCCGTCCGCCGGTAGCCGCCCGCCCCTGAACGGGCGCCCGGCCGAACGTGAGGACGGTCCCGCGGTGGCGTGCACCGCGGGACCGTCCTCACGTCTGCGCCGAGGGCCTGTGCGAGGCCCTCGGCGGGGCTGCTCTCAGTCGCGCGCCTCGCCCAGCAGCTTCTGCATGCGCGAGACGCCCTCGGCGAGGTCCTCGTCGCCGAGCGCGTAGGACAGCCGCAGGTAGCCGGGGGTGCCGAACGCCTCGCCCGGCACGACCGCGACCTCCGCCTCCTCGAGGATCAGTTCCGCCAGCTCGACGCTCGTCGCCGGGCGCCTGCCGCGGATCTCCTTGCCGAGCAGGCCCTTCACGGAGGGGTAGGCGTAGAAGGCGCCCTCCGGCTCGGGGCAGACGACGCCTTCGATCTCGTTCAGCATCCGCACGATCGTGCGGCGCCGGCGGTCGAAGGCCGTGCGCATCTCCGCGACCGCGTCGAGGCTGCCGGAGACCGCGGCGGCGGCGGCCACCTGCGAGACGTTGCTGACGTTGGAAGTGGCGTGCGACTGCAGGTTCGTCGCGGCCTTCACGACGTCCTTCGGGCCGATGATCCAGCCGACGCGCCAGCCCGTCATCGCGTAGGTCTTGGCGACCCCGTTGACGACGACGCACTTGTCGCGCAGCTCGGGAACGACCGCGGGGAGAGAGGTGAAGGAGGCGTCCCCGTAGACGAGATGCTCGTAGATCTCGTCCGTCATGACCCAGAGCCCGTGCTCCACGGCCCACTTGCCGACGGCCTCGACCTGTGCGTGCGGGTAGACGGCGCCGGTGGGGTTGGAGGGGGAGACGAAGACGACCATCTTCGTCCGTTCTGTGCGCGCTGCCTCCAACTGCTCGATGCTGACGAGGTAGTTGGTCGTCTCGTCGGCGACGACGGGCACGGGCACGCCGCCCGCCAGCCTGATCGACTCGGGGTAGGTGGTCCAGTACGGCGCCGGGACGATGACCTCGTCGCCCGGGTCGAGGACAGCGGCGAAGGACTCGTAGATCGCCTGCTTGCCGCCGTTGGTGACCAGCACCTGCGCGGGGTCGATCTCGTAACCGGAATCGCGCAGGGTCTTCTCGGCGATTGCGGTCTTCAGTTCGGGGAGGCCACCGGCCGGTGTGTACCGGTGATTCCTCGTGTCGCGGCAAGCTTCTGCCGCCGCGTCCACGATGTAGTCGGGCGTCGGGAAGTCCGGCTCGCCCGCGCCGAAGCCGATCACCGGACGCCCGGCGGCCTTGAGGGCCTTCGCCTTGGCGTCGACGGCGAGCGTCGCGGACTCGGAGATCGACCCGACACGGGCCGATACACGTCGTTCGGTGGGTGACTGTGCAGGTGGCGTTGCAGCGCTCATGGAGGCATGGTCCCAGACGGCACCGGCCCCCGGCACCGGGGAGTGCGTGCCTGGGCGCCTTACGTGTTCGACGCCCGGGCGGGGACCACGTACACTCACACGTCGTCGGTCCCCGGCCCATCGCCCGGTGCAATCAACGAGCAGTCGTTCCGATGGGGTAAGTTGGGGAATCACAAAGGGTCGTAGCTCAATTGGAAGAGCACTGGTCTCCAAAACCAGCGGTTGGGGGTTCGAGTCCCTCCGGCCCTGCTCCACACACCGCCGAGCGGCGTGTGAGTGCTTGCGTACGTACTGAAATGCACCGCTGTGCGGCCGGGCCGGATGCCGCACGGCATCGACCCGGATCAGGTGAGGACGAGTGACGGAGATCACGGATACCACCCAGGTCCCAGAGCCCGGCGGATCGTCGGAGGGCGGCAAGCCCCGTCGCGGGGGCAAGCGAGGCAAGAAGGGCCCCTTCGGCCGACTCGCCCTGTTCTACCGGCAGATCGTCGCGGAGCTCCGCAAGGTCGTCTGGCCCACCCGGCATCAGCTGTCGACGTACACCTCCGTGGTGATTGTCTTCGTTGTCATCATGATCGCTTTCGTGACCGTGATTGACTACGGGTTCACCCAGGCCGTCAAGTACGTTTTCGGCTGAGCCCGCGAAGGCACCGCAGCGCGGCGCTGTGCGTATGTTCGAACCCATGAAGCCAGGAAGAAGCAGTCACCGTGTCTGATCCCAACCTGAACGATGCCGTCGAGCCCGGCGAGGGCGACGACACCGCACGCGACATCGTCGAGGCAGCGGACGACGCGGACCAGGCGGCCGAGGCCGAGGCCGCCGCCGGTGAACCGGCGGAGGAAGCCGCGCTCCACGTCGAGTCGGACCAGGTCGCTGAGACCGCCGAGGACGCCGCCGCGCAGGAGGCCGACGAGGTCGAACCGGAGACCGAGGACCCCGTCGCCGCACTCCGCGACGAGCTTCGGCTCCTCCCCGGCGAGTGGTACGTGATCCACACCTACGCGGGCTACGAGAACCGCGTGAAGACGAACCTCGAGCAGCGCGCAGTATCGCTCAACGTCGAGGACTACATCTTCCAGGCCGAGGTGCCGCAGGAAGAGGTCGTCCAGATCAAGAACGGCGACCGCCGCACGGTCCGGCAGAACAAGCTCCCCGGCTACGTCCTGGTGCGCATGGACCTCACCAACGAGTCCTGGGGCGTCGTCCGTAACACTCCTGGCGTCACGGGCTTCGTCGGCAACGCCTACGACCCCTACCCGCTGACCCTCGACGAGATCGTCAAGATGCTCGCGCCGGAGGCCGAGGAGAAGGCCGCCAAGGCCGCGGTCGCCGAGGAGGAGGGCAAGCCCGCGGGCGGCCCGGGCCGCAAGGTCGAAGTCCAGGTGCTGGACTTCGAGGTCGGCGACTCGGTCACCGTCACCGACGGCCCGTTCGCCACGCTCCAGGCGACGATCAACGAGATCAACCCCGACTCCAAGAAGGTCAAGGGCCTCGTCGAGATCTTCGGCCGCGAGACGCCGGTCGAGCTGAGCTTCGACCAGATCCAGAAGAACTAGGCCTTCAGCGCTCCGAAAGAGCCCCTGGCCAGCGGCTTTCCGTTGGGCGGGGGCTCTCGCGTTGCACCTCGCCCGCGCCACGCTCGTGCCAGGTTGGCCAGGTCGGCCAGGAGCCAGGAGCCATGGGCCAGTCGCGGTGATCACAGAAGGATGCCCAGTGCACGGCAGCTCAGAGCCGCTGAGAGAATGCCGCAGTGATCACGGCGCATGACTGCACAGCTTCGAGCTCCAACCTCCCAGCGACGCTGACAAGGGTGGCGCGTGAGCACATGGCTGGTCTGACGCAGTTCCTCAGCGACGTTGATCTCACGCTGAGCGGCCTCGACTCACCTGCCGTCCGCCTGTGGATCGATCGAAACCAGGACGGCTCGATCACCGGCAGCACCGGGTACGAGCTCAGCACCGACGGACGTCATGCGCTCATCCGCAGCGTTGCTGTGCATCCCGATGCGCGACGATCCAACTACGGGACCGCCCTCGCGCTCTTCGCTCTGAACGCGGCAGCCGCCGAAGGCGCCGGGCGCGCCTGGCTGTTCAGCCGGCGCTCAGGGCTGTTCTGGCAAAAGCTCGGCTTCATCCCCGCAGACCGCCGCGAACTCGCCGCCGCCCTGGCCGGCACTCATCAGGTGCGCCTGTTCACAGGAACAGGGCAACTCGACCGTGAAGTTGCGTGGACCCGTCCGCTTGAGAGTGAGTGACGACCGGCGTGACCGAGGTCTGCGCCGCTCAAGACGACCAGGCCGCACCCCGGACCCGCACTGAGGCGCACTGGGGCGCGGTGAGGCGCGTCGAGGACCAGAGGTTCGCCTCGGGCTGTTGCGACAGGCCGGGAGACTGCCGAGGGCTGCGGCCGGCACCGGCCCTGTGCCCGGCCGCCCGCCGCGGCCCTCTGAGCAGCCGGTTTCAGGCCGCACCGCCGCACCCGCTATCGTGGTGCGGTATGCCTTCATCCGCTCGAGGGTGGAGGCGAATCACCTCTCACTAAAGACCCGGAGAGAGCATGCCTCCCAAGAAGAAGAAGGTCGCGGGGCTGATCAAGCTCCAGATCCAGGCCGGCGCCGCCAACCCGGCACCGCCGGTCGGCCCGGCACTGGGCCAGCACGGCGTCAACATCATGGAGTTCTGCAAGGCCTACAACGCGGCGACCGAGTCGCAGCGCGGCTGGGTCATCCCCGTGGAGATCACGGTCTACGAGGACCGCTCCTTCACCTTCATCACCAAGACGCCGCCGGCGTCGAAGATGATCCTGAAGGCAGCGGGCGTGGAGAAGGGCTCCGGCACTCCGCACACGACCAAGGTCGCGAAGATCACGCGTGATCAGGTCCGGGAGATCGCCACGACGAAGATGCCCGACCTGAACGCCAACGACCTGGACCAGGCCGAGAAGATCATCGCCGGCACCGCCCGTTCCATGGGCGTCACCGTCGAGAGCTGACCGGCCCGTCCCTCCCGTGGAAGGGCCCGCGCAGGCCCGTACCACGACTCCGAAACCGCCGTGCGGTCACAGCCGCACGACGCCACTGTCAGGAGCAGAAGTGAAGCGCAGCAAGTACTTCCGCGAGGCGGATGCCAAGATCGACCGGGAGCGTCTGTACGCCCCGCTCGAGGCGGTGCGTCTCGCCAAGGAGACCAGCACCAAGAAGTTCGACGCGACCGTCGAGGTCGCCCTGCGTCTGGGCGTCGACCCGCGCAAGGCCGACCAGATGGTGCGCGGCACCGTGAACCTGCCGCACGGCACCGGCAAGACCGCCCGGGTCCTGGTCTTCGCGACCGGTGACCGTGCAGCAGCCGCGGAGGCCGCGGGAGCCGACATCGTCGGCGGTGACGAGCTGATCGAGGAGGTCGCAGGCGGTCGTCTGGACTTCGACGCCGTCGTCGCCACCCCGGACCTGATGGGCAAGGTCGGCCGCCTCGGCCGCGTGCTCGGTCCGCGTGGTCTGATGCCGAACCCGAAGACCGGCACCGTCACGCCCGACGTGACCAAGGCCGTCAACGACATCAAGGGCGGCAAGATCGAGTTCCGCGTCGACAAGCACGCCAACCTCCACTTCATCATCGGCAAGGCGTCCTTCGACGACACGCAGCTCGTCGAGAACTACGCCGCGGCGATCGAGGAGGTCCAGCGGCTGAAGCCGTCGGCGGCCAAGGGCCGGTACGTGAAGAAGACGTCCATCGCCACCACGATGGGCCCCGGCATCCCTGTCGACCCCAACCGCACCCGCAACCTCCTCACCGAGGAGGACCCCGCCGCCGTCTGAGCGCCACGCTCGGACCCGCGCGGGCCGCACTGGACACCGGGCCCCGTCCTCCCCGGAGGGCGGGGCCCGGTGCTGCGTTGCGCGGGGCGCACCCGCCCGGGATAAGGTCCTGTGCGTACTGCTCAACAAGTGGAAAAACTGGGGGAATCAGATGCGTCATGCCCGAATCGCCATGATGGCGGCAGGAGTTGTGATGGCGGCCGGTCTCACTGCCTGCAGCGGCGGCTCCGGTGGTACGGACGCCGGCGGCGGCGCCAAGGACGAAGAGGGCCTCTCGCCGGCCCAGATGGCCATCGGCGAGCTGGAGCAGGCGTCGAAGAGCACCGAGGCGAAGCAGTCCGCGAAGGTGGAGGGCGACCAGACGCAGGGCACTCCGCAGGGCGAGATCTCCACGAAGACCGAGGGCTCGCTCGACTGGTCCGGCGGCGGCACGACCGCCGAGATGACCGTCACGCAGCAGGGCGCCGGCGCGAGTGCCCTTCCGACGAGCGGCAAGGCGATGCCCGCCCGCTACACCGAGGACGCCATGTACGTGAACCTCGGTGACCAGTTCGCCTCCACGGCCGGCAAGGGCAAGCACTGGATGAAGTACGACTACGACAGGCTCGCGAAGCAGGGGGGTCCGTCGGGCGCGCTGGTCAAGGACCAGATGCAGAACAACAACCCTGCCCGCTCGGTCGATCTGCTCCTGGCCAGCGGCAAGGTGAAGAAGGTGGGCTCCGAGACCGTCAAGGGCAAGAAGACCGAGCACTACAGCGGCACCGTCGAGGTCGCCGAACTGGCCCGTATGCAGTCCAAGAAGCTCACTGAGAAGGAACTGGACCAGCTCGCCGACCAGCTCGAGCAGCAGGGCTTCAAGACCGAGAAGGTCGACGTCTGGATCGACGGCGACCACCTGCTCGTGAAGAAGCAGGAGCGGGCAAAGGGCAAGAACGGCGACCTGGACTCCACGGTCTACTACTCGGACTACGGCACCGATGTCTCCGTGGAGGCACCGCCCGCGTCCGACACGGTCGCCTTCGAGGACGCGCTGCCCGGCCGAAGCTGAGCGCAGACCGGCGGGTCTTCGGACGGCCCCCTCCGGCACCGGATTTGGTGCAGGAGGGGGCCGTCGCGTAATCTCGTACGAAGCCAAAGACCGCTGGTCGTCGTCGTGCTCACCCAAGAGGCACGTCGGCCGAAGGATCCGCTAGCTGCGGGCGACCCGCGTAGGTGATGAGGAAAGCTCCCGGGGAGATGTATGTCGTCCCGGTCGAGCCACGCCCCATGCGCCTGCGCAGGGGCGTTTCGTCGTTCCAGCCCCTTCCGAGCGGTCTCATCACCCGGAAGGAGGCCGAGGCTCATGGCGAGGGAACAAGTCGCGCCCGACAAGATCGCCGCCGTTGAGGAGATCACGAACAAGTTCCGTGACTCCAACGCCGCAGTGGTCACCGCGTACACGGGGCTTTCGGTTGCCCAGCTCAGGGAGCTGCGCCGTTCGCTCGGTGAGGACGCCCAGTACCGCGTGGTGAAGAACACGCTGACCAAGATCGCGGCCAACGAGGCCGGGATCAACGAGCTCGACGAGTTCTTCACGGGCTCGTCGGCCGTCGCCTTCGTCACCGGTGACCCGGTCGCGGCGGCGAAGGGTCTTCGTGACTTCGCCAAGGACAACCCTGCCCTCGTGGTCAAGGGCGGCATCGTCGACGGCGCGCTCTACAGCGCCGCCGACCTGAACAAGCTCGCGGCGCTCGAATCCCGCGAGGTGCTGCTCGCCAAGCTGGCCGGCGGCATGAAGGCGTCGATGGCGAAGGCCGCGGCGACCTTCCAGGCCCCGCTGACGAAGTTCGCCCGTACCGCGGACGCGCTGCGCAGCAAGGTCGAGCAGGGCGGTGCCGAGTAATTCGGCTCCCGCCGAGGCCGGGCAGGCACGCGCGCCCGGTCGCAGCGGGCTCGGAGTCTGACGAACCCGTCGATACATACACACGGCACCAGCCGGACTAGTGGAAGGACCGCCACCATGGCGAAGCTCAGCCAGGACGAGCTGCTCGAGCAGTTCAGTGACATGACCCTCATCGAGCTCTCCGAGTTCGTGAAGGCGTTCGAGGAGAAGTTCGACGTCGAGGCCGCCGCCCCGGCCGCCGTCGCCGTTGCCGCCCCGGGTCAGGGCGGCGGCGCCGCCGAGGAGGCCGAGGAGCAGGACGAGTTCGACGTCGTCCTCACCGGCGCCGGCGACAAGAAGATCCAGGTCATCAAGGTCGTGCGCGAGCTGACCTCGCTGGGTCTGAAGGAGGCCAAGGAGCTCGTGGACAGCACCCCGAAGCCCGTCCTCGAGAAGGTCGCGAAGGACGCCGCGGAGAAGGCGAAGGAGTCCCTCGAGGGCGCCGGCGCCTCCGTCGAGGTCAAGTGATCACCGGGGTCTCATGACCCCTCAGCCAGGGGCGATCACCCAGCCGGGTGGTCGCCCTTCGGCGTCTCTGAAGCGGTTCCGTCCCCCCTCGGAACCGGCCGGTATCGTGATCTCCGCCGCCGAGGGGCCCTTGACGAACGCCACTCAGCACGTAATTCTCTGGACGCGCCGTTCGCATCGATCCGGGTTCCGAGGCATGGATCGAGAACGAAGCGGGAAGTGTTGCGGCAAGCCCGTTCCGTCCTGACGTACCGAGGCCGTCCGGACGGGCCGCGGCGGAGATGAACAACTAGGGGGCCCTCCCGGAGGGAACGAAGGACAGGGTCCTCCCGGAGGAGAGATTGCCACCGGCTGGAGGCGGAGACCGGGACCGTACCCGGTCCCGGAAATCTGCTCTGGACATCAGTGGGCCTTGAGGCTACACTGACCCTTTGCGCTGCCTGTTAGCTGCTCCCTGCCCGTCGCCAGGGGCACCGGTATGCGCGCAGAGAGTCCGAGCCCTCGGAAGGACCCCCTCTTGGCCGCCTCGCGCACTGCCTCGACTGCCAATTCGAACAACGGCGCCAGCACCGCCCCGCTGCGTATCTCTTTCGCGAAGATCAAGGAACCTCTCGAGGTTCCCAACCTCCTTGCCCTCCAGACCGAGAGCTTCGACTGGCTGCTCGGCAACGAGGCCTGGAAGTCCCGGGTCGAGGCGGCGCTGGAGAGCGGAAACGACGTCCCGACGAAGTCCGGTCTGGAAGAGATCTTCGAGGAGATCTCCCCCATCGAGGACTTCTCCGGATCGATGTCGCTGACCTTCCGCGACCACCGCTTCGAGCCCCCCAAGAACTCGATCGACGAGTGCAAGGAGCGCGACTTCACGTACGCGGCTCCGCTCTTCGTCACCGCTGAATTCACCAACAACGAGACCGGCGAGATCAAGTCCCAGACCGTCTTCATGGGCGACTTCCCGCTCATGACGGACAAGGGCACTTTTGTGATCAACGGCACCGAGCGTGTCGTGGTCTCGCAGCTCGTCCGCTCGCCCGGTGTCTACTTCGACAGCTCCATCGACAAGACCTCCGACAAGGACATCTACTCCGCCAAGATCATCCCGTCCCGGGGTGCCTGGCTGGAGATGGAGGTCGACAAGCGCGACATGGTCGGCGTGCGCATCGACCGCAAGCGCAAGCAGTCGGTGACGGTGCTCCTCAAGGCGCTCGGCTGGACGAACGAGCAGATCCTCGAGGAGTTCGGCCAGTACGAGTCGATGCGCGCCACCCTGGAGAAGGACCACACCCAGGGGCAGGACGACGCGCTGCTCGACATCTACCGCAAGCTGCGTCCGGGCGAGCCGCCGACGCGTGAGGCCGCGCAGACGCTGCTGGAGAATCTGTACTTCAACCCGAAGCGGTACGACCTGGCCAAGGTCGGCCGGTACAAGATCAACAAGAAGCTCGGCGGCGACGAGCCGCTGGACTCGGGCGTGCTCACCACGGCCGACGTCATCGCCACGATCAAGTACCTGGTCAAGCTGCACGCGGGGGAGACCGAGTCGACCTCGGCCGAGGGCGACGAGATCGTCATCGAGACCGACGACATCGACCACTTCGGCAACCGCCGCCTGCGCAACGTCGGCGAGCTGATCCAGAACCAGGTCCGTACGGGTCTGGCGCGCATGGAGCGGGTCGTCCGTGAGCGGATGACGACGCAGGACGTCGAGGCGATCACGCCGCAGACGCTGATCAACATCCGGCCGGTCGTCGCCTCCATCAAGGAGTTCTTCGGCACCAGCCAGCTGTCTCAGTTCATGGACCAGACGAACCCGATCTCGGGTCTCACCCACAAGCGCCGTCTCTCGGCGCTGGGTCCCGGCGGTCTGAGCCGTGAGCGTGCCGGCTTCGAGGTCCGTGACGTGCACCCCTCGCACTACGGCCGCATGTGCCCGATCGAGACGCCCGAAGGCCCGAACATCGGTCTGATCGGTTCGCTCGCCTCTTACGGACGTGTGAACGCGTTCGGCTTCGTCGAGACGCCGTACCGCAAGGTGGTCGACGGTGTCGTCACCGACGAGGTGCACTACCTGACGGCCGACGAGGAGGACCGCTTCGTCATCGCCCAGGCGAACGCGCCGCTCACCGAGCAGATGCGCTTCGCCGAGGACCGGGTGCTCATCCGCCGCCGTGGCGGTGAGGTCGACCTGATCCCGGGTGACGACGTGGACTACATGGACGTCTCGCCGCGCCAGATGGTGTCGGTCGCCACGGCCATGATCCCCTTCCTCGAGCACGACGACGCCAACCGCGCGCTGATGGGGTCGAACATGATGCGGCAGGCCGTGCCGCTCATCAAGGCCGAGTCTCCGCTGGTCGGCACCGGTATGGAGTACCGCTGCGCGGTCGACGCCGGCGACGTCATCAAGGCCGAGAAGGACGGCGTCGTCCAGGAGGTCTCCGCCGACTACGTCACGGTGGCCAACGACGACGGCACCTACATCACGTACCGCGTCGCGAAGTTCACCCGCTCCAACCAGGGCACCTCCTTCAACCAGAAGGTGCTCGTGGACGAGGGCTCCCGAGTGATCGAGGGCCAGGTCCTGGCCGACGGCCCGTCCACCGACGAAGGTGAGATGGCGCTCGGCAAGAACCTGCTGGTCGCCTTCATGCCCTGGGAGGGCTACAACTACGAGGACGCGATCATCCTCAGCCAGCGCCTGGTGCAGGACGACGTCCTCTCCTCGATCCACATCGAGGAGCACGAGGTCGACGCCCGTGACACCAAGCTCGGCCCCGAGGAGATCACCCGGGACATCCCGAACGTCTCCGAGGAGGTCCTCGCAGACCTCGACGAGCGCGGCATCATCCGCATCGGTGCCGAGGTCGAGGCCGGAGACATCCTGGTCGGCAAGGTCACCCCGAAGGGTGAGACGGAGCTGACCCCGGAGGAGCGGCTGCTCCGCGCGATCTTCGGTGAGAAGGCCCGCGAGGTCCGTGACACCTCGCTGAAGGTGCCGCACGGCGAGACCGGCAAGGTCATCGGCGTGCGCGTCTTCGACCGCGAGGAGGGCGACGAACTGCCTCCCGGTGTGAACCAGCTGGTGCGCGTGTACGTGGCGCAGAAGCGGAAGATCACCGACGGTGACAAGCTCGCCGGCCGTCACGGCAACAAGGGCGTCATCTCCAAGATCCTCCCCGTCGAGGACATGCCGTTCCTCGAGGACGGCACGCCGGTCGACGTGATCCTCAACCCGCTGGGCGTCCCGTCCCGCATGAACCCGGGGCAGGTGCTGGAGATCCACCTGGGCTGGCTCGCCAGCCAGGGGTGGAACGTGGCCGAAATCGACGAGGAGTGGGCGCGGCGCCTCAAGCAGATCGGAGCCGACGAAGTCGCCTCCGGCACCAACGTGGCCACCCCGGTCTTCGACGGTGCGCGCGAGGACGAGATCGCCGGTCTCTTCCAGGCCACGGTCCCCAACAGGGACGGCGACCGGATGGTGCTGCCTTCGGGCAAGGCCCACCTGTTCGACGGCCGCTCCGGGGAGCCGTTCCCGGACCCGATCTCCGTCGGCTACATGTACATCCTCAAGCTGCACCACCTGGTCGACGACAAGCTCCACGCCCGCTCGACCGGCCCGTACAGCATGATCACCCAGCAGCCGCTGGGCGGTAAGGCACAGTTCGGTGGCCAGCGCTTCGGTGAGATGGAGGTGTGGGCCCTGGAGGCGTACGGCGCCGCGTACGCGCTGCAGGAGCTGCTCACCATCAAGTCCGACGATGTCACCGGCCGCGTGAAGGTCTACGAAGCCATCGTCAAGGGCGAGAACATCCCCGAGCCGGGCATCCCTGAGTCGTTCAAGGTGCTCATCAAGGAGATGCAGTCGCTCTGCCTCAACGTGGAGGTGCTGTCCTCGGACGGCATGTCCATCGAGATGCGTGACACGGACGAGGACGTCTTCCGCGCGGCGGAGGAGCTCGGTATCGACCTGTCCCGGCGCGAGCCGAGCAGCGTCGAAGAGGTCTGACGGGTCTGGCCGGGACGCGTTCGCCAGGCGTTCCGGCCTCCCCCTCGGCCCTGGGGGCCTGGAGGTGACCCTCCAAACCCCGCTCAGACCATTCATCGACACAACCCTGAGAGGGATTGACGAGAGTGCTCGACGTCAACTTCTTCGACGAACTGCGGATCGGCCTCGCCACCGCTGACGACATCCGTCAGTGGTCGCACGGTGAGGTCAAGAAGCCCGAGACCATCAACTACCGCACCCTCAAGCCCGAGAAGGACGGACTCTTCTGCGAGAAGATCTTCGGTCCGACGCGGGACTGGGAGTGCTACTGCGGCAAGTACAAGCGCGTCCGCTTCAAGGGCATCATCTGTGAGCGCTGCGGTGTCGAGGTCACCCGCGCCAAGGTGCGCCGTGAGCGGATGGGCCACATCGAGCTTGCCGCCCCCGTCACCCACATCTGGTACTTCAAGGGCGTTCCGTCGCGCCTGGGTTACCTGCTGGACCTCGCTCCGAAGGACCTGGAGAAGGTCATCTACTTCGCGGCGTACATGATCACGTACGTCGACGAGGAGCGCCGCACGCGCGACCTGCCGTCCCTGGAGGCGCACGTCGGCGTCGAGCGCCAGCAGATCGAGCAGCGCCGCGACGCCGACCTGGAGGCCCGCGCCAAGAAGCAGGAGTCCGACCTGGCCGAACTCGAGGCCGAGGGCGCCAAGGCGGACGTGCGTCGCAAGGTGCGCGAGGGCGCCGAGCGCGAGATGAAGCAGATCCGCGACCGCGCCCAGCGCGAGATCGACCGCCTCGACGAGGTGTGGTCCCGCTTCAAGAACCTCAAGGTCCAGGACCTGGAGGGTGACGAGCTGCTCTACCGTGAGCTGCGCGACCGCTTCGGGACCTACTTCGACGGCTCCATGGGTGCCGCTGCCCTGCAGAAGCGCCTGGAGACCTTCGACCTGGACGAGGAGGCGGAGCGGCTCCGCGAGATCATCCGCACCGGCAAGGGGCAGAAGAAGACCCGTGCGCTCAAGCGCCTCAAGGTCGTCTCCGCCTTCCTGCAGACCAGCAACAGCCCCAAGGGCATGGTGCTGGACTGCGTGCCGGTGATCCCGCCGGACCTGCGTCCGATGGTGCAGCTGGACGGTGGCCGCTTCGCGACCTCCGACCTGAACGACCTCTACCGCCGCGTCATCAACCGCAACAACCGCCTCAAGCGGCTTCTCGACCTCGGTGCGCCCGAGATCATCGTCAACAACGAGAAGCGGATGCTGCAGGAGGCCGTCGACGCGCTCTTCGACAACGGCCGCCGCGGCCGTCCCGTCACGGGTCCCGGCAACCGTCCGCTGAAGTCGCTGTCCGACATGCTCAAGGGCAAGCAGGGCCGCTTCCGGCAGAACCTGCTGGGCAAGCGCGTCGACTACTCGGCTCGTTCCGTGATCGTCGTCGGCCCGCAGCTCAAGCTGCACCAGTGCGGTCTGCCGAAGGCGATGGCGCTGGAGCTGTTCAAGCCGTTCGTGATGAAGCGCCTGGTGGACCTGAACCACGCGCAGAACATCAAGTCGGCGAAGCGCATGGTCGAGCGCGGCCGAACGGTCGTCTACGACGTGCTGGAAGAGGTCATCGCGGAGCACCCGGTTCTGCTGAACCGTGCGCCGACGCTGCACCGCCTCGGCATCCAGGCCTTCGAGCCGCAGCTGGTCGAGGGCAAGGCCATTCAGATCCACCCGCTCGTGTGCACCGCGTTCAACGCGGACTTCGACGGTGACCAGATGGCCGTGCACCTGCCGCTGTCCGCGGAGGCGCAGGCCGAGGCCCGCATCCTGATGCTGTCCTCGAACAACATCCTCAAGCCGGCCGACGGCCGGCCGGTGACCATGCCGACGCAGGACATGGTGCTCGGGCTGTTCTTCCTCACCACGACCGAGGAGCAGCGCGAGACCATCGGCGACGGCAGGTCGTTCAACTCGACCGCCGAAGCGATCATGGCGTTCGACGCCGGGGAGCTCTCGCTCCAGGCGGAGATCGACGTCCGCTTCCCGATCGGTTCCGTACCGCCGGCGGACTGGACGCCGCCGCTGCCCGAGCAGGGCGAGCCCGAGTGGCAGCCCGGCGACGGCTTCCGGCTGCGTACGACGCTGGGCCGCGCGCTCTTCAACGAGCTGCTGCCCGAGGAGTACCCGTACGTCGAGTACTCGGTCGGCAAGAAGGAGCTCTCCCAGATCGTCAACGACCTGGCCGAGCGCTACCCGAAGGTCACCGTGGCGGCGGCGCTGGACAACCTCAAGTCGGCCGGTTACTACTGGGCGACCCGCTCCGGCGTCACGATCGCCATCTCGGACGTCGTCGTCCCCGACGCGAAGCCGGAGATCATCGCCGGTTACGAGGCGCAGGACGAGAAGGTCCAGAAGCAGTACGAGCGCGGCCTGATCACCAAGGACGAGCGCACGCAGGAGCTCATCGCGATCTGGACCAAGGCGACCAACGAGGTCTCCGAGGCGATGAGCGACAACTTCCCGAAGACGAACCCGATCTTCATGATGGTCGACTCGGGCGCCCGAGGGAACATGATGCAGATGCGTCAGATCGCGGGTATGCGCGGTCTGGTGTCCAACGCGAAGAACGAGACCATCCCGCGGCCGATCAAGGCGTCGTTCCGTGAGGGTCTCTCCGTGCTGGAGTACTTCATCTCCACGCACGGTGCCCGTAAGGGTCTCGCGGACACCGCTCTGCGTACCGCCGACTCCGGTTACCTGACGCGTCGCCTCGTCGACGTCTCGCAGGACGTGATCATCCGCGAGGAGGACTGCGGCACCGACCGCGGCCTCAAGCTGGAGATCGCGGCCAAGGGCGCGGACGACGTGCTGCGCAAGGCCGGGGACGTGGAGACCAGCGTGTACGCGCGCTGCCTCGCCGAGGACATCGTCGTGGACGGCAAGGTGCTGGCCCCCGCCGGCACCGACCTGGGCGACGTGCTCATCGACGAGCTCGTGCGGCACGGCGTCGAGACGGTCAAGACCCGTTCCGTCCTCACCTGCGAGTCGGCGGTCGGCACCTGCGCCATGTGCTACGGGCGTTCGCTGGCCACCGGCAAGCTGGTCGACATCGGCGAGGCCGTCGGCATCATCGCGGCCCAGTCGATCGGTGAGCCCGGCACCCAGCTGACGATGCGCACCTTCCACACCGGTGGTGTGGCGGGCGACGACATCACGCAGGGTCTGCCGCGTGTGGTCGAGCTGTTCGAGGCCCGCACGCCCAAGGGCGTCGCGCCGATCTCGGAGTCGGCCGGCCGGGTCCGCATCGAGGAGACGGAGAAGACCAAGAAGGTCGTCGTCACTCCGGACGACGGCTCGGACGAGACCTCGTACGCGGTCAGCAAGCGCGCCAGGCTGCTGGTGGGCGAGGGCGACCACGTCACCGTCGGCCAGGCCCTCACGGTCGGTGCCACCAACCCGCACGACGTGCTGCGCATCCTCGGCCAGCGTGCGGTCCAGGTGCACCTGGTCGGCGAGGTCCAGAAGGTCTACAACTCGCAGGGCGTCTCGATCCACGACAAGCACATCGAGATCATCATCCGGCAGATGCTGCGCCGTGTGACGATCATCGAGTCCGGCGACGCCGAGCTGCTGCCGGGCGAACTGGTGGAGCGCACGAAGTTCGAGGGCGAGAACCGTCGCGTCGTGGCGGAAGGCGGCCACCCGGCCTCCGGCCGTCCGCAGCTTATGGGTATCACCAAGGCTTCGCTGGCCACCGAGTCGTGGCTGTCGGCGGCGTCCTTCCAGGAGACGACCAGGGTGCTCACGGACGCGGCGATCAACGCCAAGTCCGACTCCCTGATCGGCCTCAAGGAGAACGTCATCATCGGTAAGCTCATCCCGGCCGGTACGGGCCTGTCCCGCTACCGCAACATCCGGGTGGAGCCCACCGAGGAGGCCAAGGCCGCGATGTACTCGGCTGTCGGTTACGACGACATCGACTACTCGCCGTTCGGCACCGGCTCCGGCCAGGCGGTCCCGCTCGAGGACTACGACTACGGTCCGTACAACGCCTGACCTGAAGTCATAGCTCTGCTACAGAGGGCGGCCGTCCCTACCGGGGCGGTCGCCCTCTGGGCATGATGGCTCGAAGGGGGTGGTGCGGATGCTCGCGGGGAACGCCGACCGGGACAGGGCGGGAGACGTACTGAAGGCCGCTTACGCAGAGGGCCGGCTGACGAAGGACGAGTACGACTACCGCCTCGGCCGCGCCCTGGGCGCCCGCACGGTGGAGGAGCTCCAGCAGCTGACGAGCGATGTGCCCAACGGGCCCAGCGCCGTCCCTCCGACCTTTCAACGACCCTTCGCCCAGGGCCAGTTGATGCCTTTCCAGCCGCAGCCCCCCGTGCCGTACCCGGTGCCGCGCCGGCACAACAGCACGGCGGCCGCCGCACTGGTCTGCGGCATCGCGGCGCCCGTCCTCTCCCTGGTCACGACACCGCTGATGTGGGGGTTCGACGCCCCGTACCTGTTCTGGATCGGAGCGGCGCCGGGCGTCATCCTGGGTCACAAGGCGCGCCACGAGGTCCGCCGTACGGGAGAACGGGGCGAGGGCTCTGCGACGGCAGGTCTGCTCCTGAGTTGGATCTTCCTGGCACTCAGCGGACTGATGGCGATCCTCGTCGCGGCGTCGAACTGAGCGCGGCCCTTGCCGCAGTGTCCCGGCGGGCCTCCGAGCTGGGGCCGAGGGGGCCCGAGTGCCGCGTGGAGGCTTGTTTTGACCGGGGACGACGCGGTAGGTAGGCTCTGACCTTGTGCCTGGGGTGCCCCCTGCTCTCTCGTAAGCGATCAACGCTCGGGAACTGCGGGCGGCGGCACCGGATCTGCATGCTTCTCACCTGAGGGGCCCTTCGCCTTCGCGCGGGACTCTGCAGTTTTCGACACGCCCGACCTCGTGGGTCGGGAGAGTGGCCCAGGTTAGCTTCACCGAGACGGCACACAGAAACCGGAGAAATTGTGCCTACGATCCAGCAGCTGGTCCGCAAAGGCCGGCAGGACAAGGTCGAGAAGAACAAGACGCCCGCACTCGAGGGTTCCCCTCAGCGTCGCGGCGTCTGCACGCGTGTCTTCACCACCACCCCGAAGAAGCCGAACTCGGCCCTGCGTAAGGTCGCGCGTGTGCGTCTGACCAGCGGGATCGAGGTCACGGCCTACATCCCGGGTGAGGGCCACAACCTGCAGGAGCACTCCATCGTGCTCGTGCGCGGCGGCCGTGTGAAGGACCTGCCGGGTGTTCGCTACAAGATCATCCGCGGCTCCCTCGACACGCAGGGCGTCAAGAACCGCAAGCAGGCTCGCAGCCGCTACGGCGCCAAGAAGGAGAAGTAAGCATGCCTCGTAAGGGCCCCGCCCCGAAGCGCCCGGTCATCATCGACCCGGTCTACGGTTCTCCTCTGGTGACCTCCCTCATCAACAAGGTGCTGCTGAACGGCAAGCGTTCCACTGCGGAGCGCATCGTGTACGGCGCCATGGAGGGTCTGCGGGAGAAGACCGGCAACGACCCGGTCATCACCCTCAAGCGCGCGCTGGAGAACGTCAAGCCGACCCTCGAGGTCCGCTCGCGGCGCGTCGGTGGCGCCACCTACCAGGTTCCGGTCGAGGTCCGCCCCGGCCGTTCCTCCACGCTCGCGCTGCGCTGGATCGTGGGTTACTCCCGCGCCCGCCGCGAGAAGACCATGACCGAGCGCCTGCTGAACGAGCTGCTCGATGCCTCCAACGGGCTCGGCGCCGCCGTGAAGAAGCGTGAGGACACCCACAAGATGGCCGAGTCCAACAAGGCCTTCGCGCACTACCGCTGGTAGTCGCAGACCCCATCGAGACCGAGAGAAGACTGAAGCCTTATGGCTACCACTTCACTTGACCTGGCCAAGGTCCGGAACATCGGGATCATGGCCCACATCGACGCGGGCAAGACGACGACCACCGAGCGGATCCTGTTCTACACCGGTCGCAGCTACAAGATCGGTGAGGTCCACGACGGCGCTGCCACGATGGACTGGATGGCCCAGGAGCAGGAGCGCGGCATCACGATCACGTCTGCCGCGACCACCACTCACTGGCCGCTCAACGACGTCGACTACACCATCAACATCATCGACACCCCCGGCCACGTCGACTTCACCGTCGAGGTGGAGCGTGCGCTGCGTGTGCTCGACGGTGCCGTGACGGTGTTCGACGGTGTGGCCGGCGTCGAGCCGCAGTCCGAGACCGTCTGGCGTCAGGCGGACCGCTACGGCGTGCCGCGTATCTGCTTCGTCAACAAGCTGGACCGCACCGGCGCGGAGTTCCACCGCTGCGTGGACATGATCGTGGACCGCCTCGGCGCGGTGCCGCTGGTCATGCAGATCCCGATCGGGACCGAGGCGGACTTCAAGGGCGTCGTCGACCTCGTCAGCATGAAGGCGCTGGTCTGGTCGCCCGAGGCGAAGATGGGCGAGATGTACGACACCGTCGACATCCCGGCCACGCACGCCGAGGCCGCCGACGAGTGGCGCGGCAATCTGCTCGAGGCCGTCGCGGAGAACGACGAGGAGATGATGGAGCTGTACCTCGAGGGCCAGGAGCCCACCGAGGAGCAGCTCTACGCGGCGATCCGCCGCATCACCCTCGCCTCGACCGGCGCCGAGGGCACCACCACCGTGACCCCCGTCTTCTGCGGAACGGCGTTCAAGAACAAGGGCGTTCAGCCCCTGCTCGACGCCATCGCCCGCTACCTCCCGTCCCCCCTGGACGTCGAGGCGATCGAGGGTCACTCCGTCAAGGACCCCGAAGAGGTCCTGACGCGGAAGCCCTCCGAGCAGGAGCCCATGTCGGCGCTCGCGTTCAAGATCGCGAGCGACCCGCACCTGGGCAAGCTCACCTTCATCCGGGTCTACTCCGGCAGGCTGGTCACCGGCTCGCAGGTGATGAACTCGGTGAAGGGCAAGAAGGAGCGCATCGGCAAGATCTACCGGATGCACGCGAACAAGCGTGAGGAGATCGAGTCGGTGGGTGCCGGCGACATCGTCGCCGTCATGGGTCTCAAGCAGACCACCACCGGCGAGACCCTCTGCGACGCGGGCAACCCGGTGATCCTGGAGTCGATGGAGTTCCCGGCTCCCGTGATCGAGGTCGCGATCGAGCCCAAGTCCAAGGGCGACCAGGAGAAGTTGGGCGTCGCGATCCAGCGGCTGGCCGAGGAGGACCCGTCCTTCCAGGTCAAGACCGACGAGGAGACCGGCCAGACGATCATCGCGGGCATGGGCGAGCTGCACCTTGATGTGCTGGTCGACCGCATGAAGCGCGAGTTCAAGGTCGAGGCCAACGTCGGTAAGCCGCAGGTGGCGTACCGCGAGTCGCTCCGCAAGGCGGTCGACAAGGTCGACTACACCCACAAGAAACAGACCGGTGGTTCCGGTCAGTTCGCGAAGGTGCAGATCGCTGTCGAGCCGCTCGAGGGTGACGGCTACGAGTTCGTCAACCAGGTCACCGGTGGCCGCATCCCGCGGGAGTACATCCCGTCCGTGGACGCCGGCTGCCAGGAGGCCATGGAGTTCGGTGTGCTGGCGGGGTATCCGCTGACCGGTGTCCGCGTGACGCTGCTCGACGGTGCCTTCCACGACGTCGACTCCTCGGAGATGGCCTTCAAGATCGCCGGTTCCATGGCGTTCAAGGAGGCCGCGCGGAAGGCGAGCCCGGCCCTGCTGGAGCCGATGATGAAGGTCGAAGTCACCACGCCCGAGGAGTACATGGGCGATGTGATCGGCGACATCAACTCCCGTCGTGGCCAGGTTCAGTCCATGGACGACAGGAGTGGCGCCAAGCTCGTCACCGGCCTGGTTCCGCTGTCGGAGATGTTCGGCTACGTCGGGGACTTGCGCAGCAAGACCTCCGGCCGTGCGAACTACTCCATGCAGTTCGACTCCTACGCCGAGGTTCCGCGGAGCGTCGCAGAGGAGATCATCGCGAAGGCCAAGGGCGAGTAACTCACCGTTGCGCACCCCTTAGGCTGGAGCAAAGGCATTCGGGGCACTTCGGTACAGACCGTGCGGCTCGTCCGTCGGCTGTGCCGGGGTCCCCGGCCGCCAGCCCCCGAAGCGAACTGGTCAAGGGCATCCCCCTCGGGGTCCTGACCGGTTCATAACGACCATCTGAACCCCTCCGCAGAATGTGGAGGGTGTACAGCACCAGTCCACAGGAGGACCCCAGTGGCGAAGGCGAAGTTCGAGCGGACTAAGCCGCACGTCAACATCGGCACCATCGGTCACATCGACCACGGTAAGACGACTCTTACCGCGGCGATCACCAAGGTGCTGCACGACAAGTACCCGGACCTGAACGAGGCTTCCGCGTTCGAGAACATCGACAAGGCGCCCGAAGAGCGCCAGCGCGGAATCACGATCTCCATTGCACACGTCGAGTACCAGACGGAGAACCGTCACTACGCTCACGTGGACTGCCCGGGGCACGCGGACTACATCAAGAACATGATCACCGGCGCGGCCCAGATGGACGGCGCCATTCTCGTGGTCGCCGCCACCGACGGCCCGATGCCGCAGACCAAGGAGCACGTCCTCCTGGCCCGCCAGGTCGGCGTTCCCTACATCGTGGTCGCCCTCAACAAGGCGGACATGGTGGACGACGAGGAGATCATGGAGCTCGTCGAGCTCGAGGTCCGTGAGCTGCTCTCCGAGTACGAGTTCCCGGGCGACGAGGTTCCGGTCGTCAAGGTCTCCGCGCTCAAGGCCCTTGAGGGCGACGCCGAGTGGGCCGACTCCATCGGCAAGCTCATGGACGCCGTCGACGACGCGATCCCGCAGCCGGAGCGCGACGTCGAGAAGCCGTTCCTGATGCCGATCGAGGACGTCTTCACCATCACCGGCCGCGGCACGGTCGTCACCGGCCGTATCGAGCGCGGTGTGCTGAAGGTCAACGAGAACGTCGACATCATCGGCATCAAGGAGACCAAGACCTCGACGACCGTCACCGGTATCGAGATGTTCCGCAAGCTCCTCGACGAGGGCCAGGCCGGTGAGAACGTCGGTCTGCTCCTCCGCGGCATCAAGCGCGAGGACGTCGAGCGCGGCCAGGTCATCATCAAGCCGGGTTCGGTCACGCCGCACACGGAGTTCGAGGGCCAGGCCTACATCCTGTCGAAGGACGAGGGCGGTCGGCACACCCCGTTCTTCAACAACTACCGCCCGCAGTTCTACTTCCGTACCACCGACGTGACCGGCGTCGTGACCCTCCCCGAGGGCACCGAGATGGTCATGCCGGGCGACAACACCGAGATGAGCGTCCAGCTCATCCAGCCCGTCGCCATGGAAGAGGGCCTGAAGTTCGCCATCCGTGAGGGTGGCCGCACCGTGGGCGCCGGCCAGGTCACGAAGATCGTCAAGTGACCTCGACGCCTTGAGCGTTACCCGGCTGCCGAAGCCGGGGGAGGGCCCGCACGACTCCGGTCGTGCGGGCCCTCCGTGCTGTGAGTGTCCGCCGGTGAGAATCCTGTCCGGGAACCGGATTGCCGGAGCCGAGCTGGAATAGTTCAGCGTTCAACTAGGTTGTGCTGTGCAGTAAGCACTGTCCACCTTGGAGAGGAACGCCATGACCACTGCCGCCGACTACGCCAAGCTCACCGGCGAGTACGTCCTCGACCCGACCCACACGCGCATCGGCTTCGTCGCGCGTCACGCGATGGTGACCAAGGTCCGGGGCGCCTTCAACGACTTCACCGGCACCGCCCACATCGACGGCGACAAGCCCGAGCAGTCGTCTGCGGAGCTGGTCATCAAGGCCGAGAGCATCGACACCCGCAACCCGGACCGCGACGCCCATCTGCGGAGCAACGACTTCCTGAAGATGGAGGACTTCCCGGAGATCACCTTCCGGTCCACGGGGGTCCGCCAGAGCGGGGAGGACACGTTCGAGGTCACCGGCGACCTCACCATCAAGGGGGTGACCCGCTCGGTGACCGTCCCGTTCACCTACGAGGGGCAGGCCACCGATCCGTTCGGCAACAGCCGGATCGGCCTCGAAGGCAGCACCACGATCAACCGCCAGGAGTTCGGTGTCAGCTGGAACGCCGCACTGGAGACGGGCGGATTCCTCGTGAGTGACAAGGTCACGCTCGAGTTCGAGATCTCGGCCGTCAAGCAGAGCTGACCCCGCCGGACACCGCCCGTACGCGCCGGCCCCATGCATGTGCACCACAACGGTTCACGGCGGGGGCCGGCCCGTGCGGACCCTGGCGGACCGGGCGTCTCCCGCTGTCCTGCAGGGCCCTCGTGCGCTTCGCCTACTATGGGCGCGTCGGCGCGCACCTCTCGCGAGGGCGCGACCCTCTTCCCCTGGAGCGACGCATGCTGCGGACCATGTTCAAGTCGAAGATCCACCGTGCCACGGTGACCGAGGCCGATCTCCATTACGTCGGTTCTGTCACCGTCGACGCCGGCCTGATGGAAGCCGCCGATCTGCTGCCCGGCGAACTGGTGCACATCGTCGACATCACCAACGGCTCGCGTCTGGAGACGTACGTCATCGAGGGCGAACGGGGCTCGGGCGTCATCGGCATCAACGGAGCCGCCGCCCACCTGGTGCACCCCGGTGACCTGGTCATCCTGATCAGTTATGCGCAGGTCGACGACGCGGAGGCGCGGCGGCTGCGGCCCGCCGTCGTACACGTGGACGCGGACAACCGCATCGTGGGTACGGGCACGGACGCCGGCGAGCCCGTGCCCGGCGGAGAAACCGTCCGCGGTCCGCACGCCTCCGCCACGTCGACGGCCGGTTGACCCGGGTGCCCGCGCTGGCGCGGGCGCGTACCGGATTGCGACGGCTGCGGCGCGGAACGAACTGGCGCGCAGCCGTCGGCTCAGCGTCGACGGCCGCCCGGTGCGGAGCGACTCCGACTTCGGCATCGGCTCCGACTTCGGCATCGTCGTCGGACACGGCTGCTCGCGTACAGGTGCACGTCCCGTAACGCCGATCCGGCCTGGTCGACGCCAGGTATTGAGCCCCGAGGCTTCGCCTCGGCCGCGCACAGACGTATGCGGCGGACATGTGTCTGTGTCACACTTCTTCGATGTCAACCGCGAACGAACTGACGGCGAACTGGCTCGGCGCCCTGACCGTCGGCCTCGGCGACCTTCTGGACCACTCACTGCGGAAGGAGTCCGGGCTCGACCCCGCGGCCGTCGCCGCGGTGCTCACCGTGCGGGCGCGGCCCGGGCAGTCGGTGTCGGACCTTGCAGGGGCGCTCGCCCTGACCCACTCGGGCTGCGTGAGGGTCGTGGGACGCCTCGTCGACTCGGGTCTGCTGGTGCGCGGGCCGGGCCCCGACGGCCGTACGCGCGGGCTCCGGCTCACCGAGGCGGGTGAGGACGCGGGCCGGCGGATGCTGCGGGCGCGGCGCCAGGCGCTGGAGGGCGTCGTGGGACGGCTCTCGTCCGAGGAGGCCGGAAGCCTGGAGCGTGCCCTCCGGGCCCTCCTGCCGCACCTTCCCGGTGACCGGGCCTCGGCCCGCCGGATCTGCCGGCTCTGCGAGCACGACGTGTGCCGGGGTGACGACTGCGTCGTCTCCGTCGCCGCCGACGACTGAGGACGACCCTGTGACGAAGGACCTGACGGCGCCCGGCGCCTCCGGCAACCCCTCCGGCAACCCCTCCGACGTGACGGCCGTCGTCGCTCAACAGCCGGACTACACCCGGTACTTCAGCGACCAGGCGGGCCACGTCTGGCTGAACACCGCGCACCAGGGACCGATGCCGGAAGCCGCCGTGCGGGCGGCCGTCGGGGCGGCACACGAGAAGGCGACCCCGTATCGCATCCCGGACGCCGCGTTCACCGAGCGCCCGGAGGAACTCCGGGCGCTGCTCGCTGACTTCGTCGGAGGGCGTCCCGACGAGATCGTTCTGGGCGACAGCACATCCCACGGGCTGAACCTCATCGCGTACGGACTCCCCATGCGCGCCGGAGACGAGGTGCTGTGCGTCGAGGGGGACTACCCGGCCACGGTGCTGCCCTGGCTTGCGCAGCGGCAGCGCGGAGCGGGCGTCCGGTTCGTGCGGCGCGACCGGCACGGACGGCTCGACCCCGAGCGGGTCCGCCGTGCTCTGGCGCCGCGCACCCGCGTCCTCGCCGTCACGTGGGTCGACTCCTTCACCGGCGCCGCCGCCGACCTGCGCGCGCTGGGTGAGATCTGCCACACGGCGGGGGTCCTCCTCGTGGTGAACGGTTCGCAGGCGGTCGGCGCCCGGCCCGTCGACGTCGCGGCCACCCCCGTCGACGCACTCGTGTCGTGCGGCTACAAGTGGATGTGCGGTCCGTACGGCACCGGCTTCGCCTGGCTCAGTCCCGCACTGACCGAGCTGCTCGACCCCCGCAGGGTGTACTGGCTCGCCCAGCAGCGTGGCCGGGGGCTCGAGCACATGCGTTCGTACACGATCGAGAACCGGGGCGTTCGTGGCCTGGACGTCTTCTGCCCGGCCGACTTCCTCGACACGGCGGCCTGGACGAGTGCCGTCGGACTGCTCGGCGGCCTCGGCGTACACAACATCCACGCCCACGGGCAGAGGCTGGTGCAGCGGCTGCTCGACGCGGTGGACCCGGAGTTGTACGAGGTGGTCGGGCCGCAGGAACCGGAGGAGCGCTCCGGCCTCGTCGTCCTCGCCGGCCGCCGGGGACCGGTGGACGGCGCTGTTTCGGCGCTGGCGGCTGCGGGTGTGCACGTCGCTGTGCGGGAGGGCAACATCAGGCTTTCGCCCCACCTCTTCAACACGGGCGAGCACATCGACCGGGCACTCGAAGTGCTGAACTCGCCGGACGATTGAGGGCG
The DNA here is from genome assembly GCF_900090145.1 of Streptomyces sp. WMMB 322. Classification (GTDB taxonomy): domain Bacteria; phylum Actinomycetota; class Actinomycetes; order Streptomycetales; family Streptomycetaceae; genus Streptomyces. Next base: position 354,251 of record NZ_FMHI01000005.1, on the reverse strand, counting down.
CCCCCGCGCGGGCAGCCTGCCGGGCAGATGACCGCCCCGAGCCCGTCGCGGCAGGCAATCATCCCGATTGGCGTGCGCCAAACGCCATATGGCACACTGTCCAGGTTGCTCGGTTGAGTGCCGATGCTGCACGCCTCCCGCCGGGAGGACCGGAAGCGAGTCCCAGCGTATTCGTCGCCTCTCATCAGAGGCGGAAGTACGGGAATCTTCCGGGAAGTGCAGGAGGGGCTTCCAGCCAGGCGCCCGGTGGGTCCGTACCCCCGATCCTTTCTCTCCAGAGAAACCTCCGCGGTTCGTCGCGGGCAGACTCTGTTTATTGGAAGGAAGTCGACACGCCCGACCGCGTGGGTCGGCAGGTCGAGGAGGGCGGCACCCATGGGTTCCAGAGCGTTACGAGAGACAGGACTACGAAGTAGCCATGGCGGGACAGAAGATCCGCATCCGGCTCAAGGCCTACGACCACGAGGTCATCGACAACTCGGCGAAGAAGATCGTCGAGACGGTGACGCGCACTGGCGCGTCGGTCGCAGGCCCGGTGCCGCTGCCCACAGAGAAGAACGTGTACTGCGTCATCAAGTCGCCGCACAAGTACAAGGACGCGCGCGAGCACTTCGAGATGCGCACCCACAAGCGTCTGATCGACATCCTCGACCCGACGCCCAAGACCGTTGACTCGCTGATGCGCCTGGACCTCCCGGCCGGCGTCGACATCGAGATCAAGCTCTGAGGGGTGCGGGAAGAAGATGGCTAAGCAGATCAAGGGTGTCCTGGGCGAGAAGCTCGGCATGACCCAGGTCTGGGACGACAAGAACCGCGTCGTTCCCGTGACCGTCGTCAAGGCCGGGCCCAATGTCGTGACCCAGGTACGCACCGCAGACAAGGACGGCTACGAGGCCGTTCAGATCGCCTTCGGCGAGATCGACCCGCGCAAGGTGAACAAGCCCCTCAAGGGCCACTTCGCCAAGGCGGACGTCACTCCCCGCCGTCACCTCGTCGAGCTGCGCACCTCCGACGCCGGTGAGTACACACCCGGCCAGGAGATCAACGCCGACACCTTCGAGGCCGGCGGCAAGGTGGACGTGACGGGCAAGTCCAAGGGCAAGGGCTTCGCCGGCGGCATGAAGCGCCACGGCTTCCGCGGCGGCAAGGCATCGCACGGTGCGCACCGCATCCACCGCAAGCCCGGTGCCATCGGCGGCTGCGCCACGCCCGGACGTGTCTTCAAGGGCACGCGGATGCCCGGCCGCATGGGCAACGAGCGGGTCACCACCCAGAACCTGACCGTCCATGCCGTTGACGCGGAGAAGGGCCTGCTGCTCATCAAGGGCGCAGTCCCCGGTCCGAACGGCGGCCTCGTCCTGGTCCGCACCGCGGCCAAGGGGGCCTGAGGTTAAACCATGACTACCGTTGACATCCTTTCGCCGGCCGGCAAGAAGGACGGCTCCGTCGAGCTCCCCTCGGAGATCTTCGACGCGCGGGTCAGCGTTCCGCTGATCCACCAGGTCGTCGTCGCCCAGCTGGCCGCTGCCCGACAGGGCACGCACAAGACCAAAACCCGCGGCGAGGTCCGCGGCGGCGGCAAGAAGCCGTACCGCCAGAAGGGCACCGGCCGCGCCCGCCAGGGCTCGACCCGCGCTCCGCAGTTCGCGGGCGGTGGCGTCGTGCACGGGCCCGTGCCGCGTGACTACTCGCAGCGGACGCCGAAGAAGATGAAGGCGGCCGCGCTGCGCGGCGCCCTCTCGGACCGTGCCCGTCACGGCCGGGTGCACGTCGTCTCCGGCGTCGTCGAGAACGAGATCTCGACGAAGGCCGCGAAGACGCTGCTGGGCAAGGTCAGCGAGCGCAAGCACGTGCTCCTGGTCGCCGAGCGCGACGACCAGGCCGCCTGGCTCTCCGCTCGGAACCTGCCCCAGGTCCACATCCTGGAGCCGGGCCAGCTGAACACGTACGACGTGCTCGTCTCCGACGACGTGGTCTTCACCAAGGCCGCCTTCGAGTCCTTCGTGGCCGGCCCGCAGAAGGCTGCCACCTCAGAGCTCGAAGGGAGCGACGCCTGATGAGCGAGGCAACAGCCGCCCAGGCCGCCAGCAAGACGTTCACGGACCCCCGTGACATCTTGATCAAGCCCGTGGTCTCGGAGAAGAGCTACGCGCTGCTGGACGAGAACAAGTACACCTTCATCGTCGACCCGCGCGCCAACAAGACCCAGATCAAGCAGGCCGTCGAGGCGGTCTTCTCGGTCAAGGTCAGCGGGGTCAACACGCTCAACCGGCAGGGCAAGCGCAAGCGCACCCGCACCGGTTACGGCAAGCGCGCCGACACCAAGCGCGCCATCGTGACCCTGGTCGAGGGCGACCGAATCGACATCTTCGGCGGCCCGGTCTCCTGACGGAGACAGGACCGTCCGATATCGGACGAGGACTGAGAAATGGGTATCCGCAAGTACAAGCCGACGACTCCGGGCCGTCGTGGCGCCAGTGTCGCCGACTTCGTCGAGATCACGCGGTCCACGCCGGAGAAGTCACTGGTCCGCCCCCTGCACAGCAAGGGCGGCCGTAACAACGCCGGTCGTGTGACCGCTCGCCACCAGGGCGGTGGCCACAAGCGCGCCTACCGAGTGATCGACTTCCGTCGTCACGACAAGGACGGCGTGCCCGCCAAGGTCGCGCACATCGAGTACGACCCGAACCGCACCGCGCGCATCGCGCTGCTGCACTACGCCGACGGCGAGAAGCGCTACATCCTCGCGCCGGCCGGCCTGTCGCAGGGCAGCCGCGTGGAGAACGGTCCCGGGGCCGACATCAAGCCGGGCAACAACCTGGCGCTGCGCAACATCCCGGTCGGTACGACGATCCACGCCATCGAGCTGCGGCCCGGCGGCGGCGCGAAGTTCGCCCGGTCCGCCGGCGCCTCCGTGCAGCTGCTGGCGAAGGAGGGCCGCATGGCCCACCTGCGCATGCCGTCCGGTGAGATCCGCCTGGTCGACGTCCGCTGCCGCGCCACTGTCGGCGAGGTCGGCAACGCCGAGCAGTCGAACATCAACTGGGGCAAGGCCGGCCGCATGCGCTGGAAGGGCGTCCGCCCGACCGTCCGCGGTGTGGTCATGAACCCGATCGACCACCCGCACGGTGGTGGTGAGGGCCGTACCTCCGGTGGCCGCCACCCGGTTTCGCCGTGGGGCCAGAAGGAGGGCCGTACGCGCTCGCCGAAGAAGGCCAGCAACAAGTACATCGTCCGCCGCCGCAAGACGAACAAGAAGCGCTAGGAGGCGGGTTTTAGATGCCGCGCAGTCTCAAGAAGGGGCCCTTCGTCGACGACCACCTGATCAAGAAGGTGGACGCGCAGAACGACGCAGGCTCCAAGAACGTCATCAAGACCTGGTCCCGCCGCTCGATGATCGTCCCGGCCATGCTCGGCCACACGATCGCGGTGCACGACGGCCGCAAGCACGTCCCGGTGTTCGTCACCGAGTCGATGGTCGGCCACAAGCTCGGCGAGTTCGCGCCGACCCGCACCTTCCGCGGCCACGTCAAGGACGACCGCAAGTCGCGTCGTCGCTGATGGGCGGGTGTGAAGACCTATGACTGACACCGAAGGGACAACCATGGAAGCCAGGGCCTCCGCGCGCTATGTGCGCGTCACGCCCATGAAGGCCCGCCGGGTGGTGGACCTTGTCCGTGGCTTGCCTGCCACGGAGGCTCAGGCGGTCCTGCGCTTCGCCCCGCAGGCCGCGAGCGTGCCGGTGGGCAAGGTGCTGGACAGCGCCATCGCCAACGCCGCACACAACTACGACCACACCGACGCCGACAGCCTCTTCATCTCCGAGGCGTACGTCGACGAGGGCCCGACCCTGAAGCGTTTCCGTCCGCGTGCCCAGGGCCGCGCCTACCGGATTCGCAAGCGGACGAGCCACATCACAGTGGTCGTGAGCAGCAAGGAAGGAACCCGGTAATGGGCCAGAAGGTAAACCCGCACGGGTTCCGCCTCGGCATCACCACCGACTTCAAGTCGCGCTGGTACGCCGACAAGCTCTACAAGGACTACATCAAGGAAGACGTCGCGATCCGCAAGATGCTCACGCAGGGCATGGAGCGGGCCGGCATCTCCAAGGTGGAGATCGAGCGCACCCGTGACCGCGTACGAGTCGACGTGCACACAGCACGTCCCGGCATCGTCATCGGCCGCCGCGGCGCCGAGGCCGACAGGCTCCGGGGCAACCTGGAGAAGCTGACCGGCAAGCAGATCCAGTTCAACATCCTCGAGGTCAAGAACCCCGAGACGGATGCGCAGCTGGTGGCCCAGGCCGTCGCCGAGCAGCTGTCCTCCCGCGTCTCCTTCCGCCGTGCGATGCGCAAGAGCATGCAGACCACGATGAAGGCCGGCGCGAAGGGCATCAAGATCCAGTGCGGTGGCCGCCTCGGCGGTGCCGAGATGTCCCGCTCGGAGTTCTACCGCGAGGGCCGCGTGCCCCTGCACACGCTCCGCGCGAACGTCGACTACGGCTTCTTCGAGGCCAGGACCACCTTCGGCCGCATCGGCGTGAAGGTCTGGATCTACAAGGGTGACGTCAAGAACATCGCCGAGGTCCGCGCCGAGAACGCCGCCGCCCGTGCGGGCAACCGCCCGTCCCGCGGTGGCGGCAGCGACCGTCCCCGTCGTGGTGGCGAGCGCGGAGGCCGCGGCCGCAAGCCGCAGCAGCAGAGCGGTTCCGCCGAGACCCCCAAGGTCGAGAGCGTGACGCCCGCCGCGGCGGCAGCAGAGCCCGGCGCTGCCGGGAAGGAGGGCTGACGCCATGCTTATCCCGCGCAGGGTCAAGCACCGTAAGCAGCACCACCCGAAGCGCAAGGGCATGGCCAAGGGTGGCACCGAAGTCTCGTTCGGTGAGTACGGCATTCAGGCCGTGACCGCCGCGTATGTGACGAACCGGCAGATCGAGGCAGCTCGTATCTCCATGACTCGTCACATCAAGCGTGGCGGCAAGGTCTGGATCAACATCTACCCGGACCGTCCGCTGACGAAGAAGCCCGCCGAGACCCGCATGGGTTCCGGCAAGGGTTCTCCCGAGTGGTGGATCGCGAACGTCAAGCCGGGGCGCGTGATGTTCGAGCTGTCCTACCCGAACGAGAAGATTGCCAAGGAGGCGCTCACCCGCGCCGCCCACAAGCTTCCGATGAAGTGCCGGATCGTTCGGCGCGAGGCAGGTGAGTCGTGATGGCGGCCGGGACGAAGACCTCCGAGCTGCGTGAGCTGGGCGACGAGGAGCTTCTCGGAAAGCTTCGCGAGTCCAAGGAAGAGCTGTTCAACCTCCGCTTCCAGGCGGCGACCGGGCAGTTGGAGAACCACGGCCGGCTGAAGGCCGTCCGCAAGGACATCGCCCGGATCTACACCCTGATGCGTGAGCGTGAGCTGGGCATCGAGACGGTGGAGAGCGCCTGATGAGCGAGACGAATGTGACTACAGCAGACAACAGCGGCTCCGCCGTGGGCACGCAGCAGCGCGGTTTCCGCAAGACCCGCGAGGGTCTGGTCGTCAGCGACAAGATGGACAAGACCGTCGTCGTCGCCGTCGAGGACCGCGTCAAGCACGCGCTGTACGGCAAGGTCATCCGCCGTACCAACAAGCTCAAGGCGCACGACGAGCAGAACGCCGCCGGGGTCGGCGACCGCGTACTCCTCATGGAGACCCGGCCGCTGTCCGCGACCAAGCGCTGGCGCGTCGTCGAGGTCCTTGAGAAGGCGAAGTAAGCAGTTCCGAAACGGAATTGGCTTGGCAATCAGCCTGGGGACCCCCAGGACAGTTCCGCCAGGCTCGGCAGGGCACATCCCCTGAGGGTGTGACCCTGCCGGGAACCGGCAGACGATCAGGAGATAGACGTGATCCAGCAGGAGTCCCGGCTGCGCGTCGCCGACAACACGGGTGCGAAAGAGATTCTCACCATCCGTGTGCTCGGCGGTTCGGGCCGGCGCTACGCGGGCGTCGGTGACGTCGTCGTCGCTACCGTCAAGGACGCGATCCCGGGCGGGAACGTGAAAAAGGGCGACATCGTCAAGGCCGTCATCGTGCGCACCGTGAAGGAGCGCCGCCGGCCCGACGGCTCGTACATCCGCTTCGACGAGAACGCCGCGGTCATCCTCAAGAACGACGGTGACCCCCGCGGCACCCGCATCTTCGGCCCCGTGGGCCGGGAACTGCGCGAGAAGAAGTTCATGAAGATCATCTCTCTCGCGCCGGAGGTGCTGTGACCATGAAGATCAAGAAGGGCGACCTGGTCCAGGTCATCACCGGCAAGGACAAGGGCAAGCAGGGCAAGGTCATTGTGGCCTACCCCCGCGAGGACCGAGTCCTGGTCGAGGGTGTCAACCGGGTCAAGAAGCACACCAAGGCCGGCCAGACCGCTCGTGGTTCGAAGACGGGCGGAATCGTGACGACCGAGGCTCCGGTCCACGTGAGCAACGTGCAGCTCGTGGTGGAGAAGGACGGCAAGAAGGTCGTCACCCGCGTCGGGTACCGCTTCGATGACGACGGCAACAAGATCCGCGTTGCCAAGCGGACCGGTGAGGACATCTGATGACTGCCACGACTGAAGCCCCGCGCCTCAAGCAGCGCTACCGCTCCGAGATCAAGGGCAAGCTGCAGGACGAGTTCAAGTACGAGAACGTCATGCAGATTCCCGGTCTCACCAAGATCGTGGTCAACATGGGTGTGGGCGACGCCGCCCGCGACTCCAAGTTGATGGACGGTGCCATCCGGGACCTCGCCACGATCACCGGCCAGAAGCCGGCGGTGACCAAGGCCCGCAAGTCCATCGCGCAGTTCAAGCTGCGCGAGGGCATGCCGATCGGCGCGCACGTGACGCTGCGCGGCGACCGGATGTGGGAGTTCCTGGACCGCCTGCTGTCCCTCGCGCTGCCGCGCATCCGCGACTTCCGCGGCCTGTCGCCGAAGCAGTTCGATGGGCGGGGCAACTACACCTTCGGTCTCACGGAGCAGGTCATGTTCCACGAGATCGACCAGGACAAGATCGACCGGGTCCGGGGCATGGACATCACCGTGGTCACCACGGCGACCAACGACGACGAGGGGCGCGCCCTGCTTCGTCACCTCGGCTTCCCGTTCAAGGAGAACTGACCATGGCTAAGAAGGCTCTGATCTCCAAGGCGAGCCGTAAGCCGAAGTTCGCTGTCCGCGCTTACACGCGCTGCCAGCGCTGCGGCCGTCCGCACTCCGTCTACCGCAAGTTCGGCCTGTGCCGCGTGTGCCTTCGCCAGATGGCACACCGTGGCGAGCTGCCGGGCGTCACCAAGAGCTCCTGGTAACCCGTCGCCCGCCCTTCGTCAGGAGGGCGAGCGGTTCGGGCCAGCCAGGACTCTCGGTAAGAGCATCAAGGCCGGACGGGTGTCCACCGCACGCCACTGAGGCTGTGCGGTCGGCCGCCCGCCGTCCGTGACCGTCTTACTACGCCGTAGGTCCCCGCGCCCCACCTGTCCTGTCCCTGTACGGGGAGAAGGAGGGCGCATACAGGAAACCCCGGCGAGAGAGGCCGAAGGCCATCACATGACAATGACCGATCCGATCGCGGACATGCTGACGCGTCTGCGTAACGCGAACTCGGCGTACCACGACTCCGTCGCGATGCCGCACAGCAAGATCAAGTCGCACATCGCGGAGATTCTCCAGCAGGAGGGCTACATCACCGGCTGGAGGACCGAGGAGGCCCAGGTCGGCAAGAGCCTCGTGCTCGAGCTGAAGTTCGGCCCCAACCGCGAGCGCTCGATCGCCGGTATCAAGCGGATCTCGAAGCCGGGCCTGCGGGTCTACGCGAAGTCCACCAACCTGCCCAGGGTGCTCGGTGGCCTGGGAGTGGCGATCATCTCCACTTCCCACGGGCTGCTCACCGGCCAGCAGGCACAGAAGAAGGGCGTGGGCGGGGAAGTCCTCGCCTACGTCTGGTAACGGAAGGGAACGGAGGTAAAGCAATGTCGCGTATCGGCAAGCTCCCCATCCAGGTTCCCGCCGGTGTGGACGTCACCATCGATGGCCGGGCGGTCGCCGTGAAGGGTCCCAAGGGTTCCCTTTCGCACACCGTCGCCGCGCCCATCGAGATCGTGAAGGGCGAGGACGGCGCGCTGGTCGTCTCCCGTCCCAACGACGAGAGCCGGAACAAGGCCCTGCACGGTCTGTCCCGCACGCTGGTGGCGAACATGATCACTGGCGTGACCACGGGATTCACCAAGAACCTCGAGATCAGCGGCGTGGGTTACCGCGTCCAGGCCAAGGGCTCCAACCTGGAGTTCTCGCTGGGCTACAGCCACCCGATCCTGGTCGAGGCGCCGGAGGGCATCTCGTTCAAGGTCGAGTCGCCGACCAAGTTCTCGGTCGAGGGCATCGACAAGCAGAAGGTCGGCGAGGTCGCCGCCAACATCCGCAAGCTGCGCCGCCCGGACCCGTACAAGGCCAAGGGCGTGAAGTACGCGGGCGAGACCATCCGCCGCAAGGTCGGAAAGGCTGGTAAGTAAGCCATGGCATACGGCGTGAAGATCGCTAAGGGCGACGCCTACAAGCGCGCCGCCGCCAAGCGCCGTCACATCCGCATCCGCAAGAAGGTCTCGGGCACCCCCGCCCGTCCCCGTCTTGTGGTGACGCGCTCGAACCGCCACATGGTCGCCCAGGTCGTGGACGACCTGGCGGGCCACACGCTGGCCTCGGCCTCGTCGCTGGACGCGTCGATCCGCGGCGGTGACGGCGACAAGAGCGCGCAGGCCAAGCAGGTCGGTGCACTGGTCGCCGAGCGTGCCAAGGCCGCGGGCGTCGAGGCCGTCGTGTTCGACCGCGGTGGCAACAGGTACGCGGGGCGCATCGCCGCCCTCGCGGACGCCGCCCGAGAAGCCGGGCTCAGGTTCTGAGCCGGTCCACGCTGAGCGGACGTAAACGAGAGAGGTAATTCCAATGGCTGGACCCCAGCGCCGCGGTGGCGGCGCCGGTGGCGGCGAGCGTCGGGACCGCAAGGGCCGGGACGGCGGCGCCGCCGCCGAGAAGACCGCGTACGTTGAGCGCGTCGTCGCGATCAACCGCGTGGCCAAGGTTGTGAAGGGTGGTCGTCGCTTCAGCTTCACCGCGCTGGTCGTGGTGGGCGACGGTGACGGCACCGTGGGCGTCGGATACGGCAAGGCCAAGGAGGTGCCGGCCGCCATCGCCAAGGGCGTCGAGGAGGCCAAGAAGCACTTCTTCAAGGTCCCCCGCATCCAGGGCACCATTCCGCACCCGATCCAGGGTGAGGAAGCCGCGGGCGTCGTGCTGCTCAAGCCGGCTTCGCCCGGTACCGGTGTGATCGCCGGTGGCCCGGTGCGCGCCGTGCTGGAGTGCGCGGGCATCCACGACGTGCTGAGCAAGTCGCTCGGTTCGTCGAACCCGATCAACATCGTGCACGCCACGCGTGCGGCTCTGCAGGGCCTTCAGCGCCCCGAGGAGATCGCCGCCCGCCGTGGCCTGCCGCTCGAGGACGTGGCGCCCGCCGCTCTGCTGCGGGCCCGTGCCGGGGTGAGTGCGTAATGGCTCGCTTGAAGATCACGCAGACGCGTTCCGTCATCGGTACGAAGCAGAACCACCGGGACACGCTGCGGACGCTCGGTCTGAAGAGGGTCCGCGACGTCTCCGTACGTGAGGACCGTCCCGAGGTGCGCGGCATGGTGCACACCGTGCGGCACCTCATCACGGTCGAGGAGGTCGACTGACATGGCTGACTCTTCGCAGAGCAACCCGCTGAAGGTCCACAACCTCCGGCCGGCCCCGGGCGCCAAGACCGCCAAGACCCGCGTGGGTCGCGGCGAGGCGTCGAAGGGCAAGACGGCCGGACGCGGCACCAAGGGCACCAAGGCCCGTTACCAGGTTCCGGAGAACTTCGAGGGCGGGCAGATGCCGCTGCACATGCGGCTGCCCAAGCTCAGGGGTTTCCGTAACCCTGCCCACAAGCAGTTCCAGGTCGTGAACCTGGACAAGCTGGCCGAGCTGTACCCCAAGGGGGGCGAGGTCACGGTGGCCGACCTGGTCGCCAAGGGCGCCGTTCGCAAGAACGAGCTCGTCAAGGTGCTCGGCACCGGCGAGATCTCCGTGGCTCTGACGGTGACCGTCAACAAGGTCTCCGGCTCCGCCAAGGAGAAGATCACCGCTGCCGGCGGCACCGTCACCGAGCTCGGCTGAGTTCGTTGACTGACTGGCCGGGGACGTCCCAACGGGACGTCCCCGGTCCGTCGTTCCACGGCGGGCACCGTCGCCGGTAAGGTGGCGGGCACTGTTGGTATTTGTCGACCCCAAGACCATCACCTCTCGCGCGCGACGCGGGGGGCGCAGGAGGCACCGTGCTCACCGCGTTCGCCCGGGCGTTCCAGACGCCCGACCTGCGAAAGAAGCTGTTGTTCACGCTCGGCATCGTGGTGCTCTTCCGCTTGGGGCAGCACATTCCGGTGCCGGGTGTCAGCTTTGAGAACGTCAACCAGTGCATGAACGAGGCCAAGGGGAGCCAGGGTCTCTTCGGGCTGGTGAACATGTTCAGCGGTGGCGCACTGCTGCAGCTGACGATTTTCGCGCTCGGCATCATGCCGTACATCACCGCGAGCATCATTCTTCAGCTGCTGGTCGTGGTCATTCCGCGGCTCGAGGCGCTGAAGAAGGAGGGCCAGGCGGGGCAGGCCAAGATCACGCAGTACACGCGTTATCTGACGGTCGCGCTCGCGATTCTCCAGGCAACCGGTCTCGTGGCCACCGCCCGCAGCGGCACCCTCTTCCCCCAGTGCCAGGTCCGCGACCAGATCATCCCGGACCAGTCGATCTTCACCACCGTCACGATGGTCATCTGCATGACGGCGGGCACCGCGTTCATCATGTGGCTCGGCGAGCTCATCACCGACCGCGGTATCGGCAACGGCATGTCGATCCTGATGTTCATCTCGATCGCCGCCGGTTTCCCCGGCGCGCTGTGGGCCATCAAGAAGCAGGGCAAACTCGCCGACGGCTGGATCGAGTTCGGTGCGGTGATCATCAGCGGTCTCGCGATGGTTGCCCTGGTGGTGCTGGTCGAGCAGGCGCAGCGTCGCGTGCCCGTGCAGTACGCGAAGCGGATGATCGGGCGCCGCAGCTACGGCGGCACTTCGACCTACATTCCGCTGAAGGTCAATCAGGCCGGTGTGATTCCCGTCATCTTCGCGTCCTCGCTGCTCTACATCCCCGCGCTCATCGTTCAGTTCAGCGGTTCGCAGGCGGGCTGGGCGGAGTGGATCCAGGCGCACTTCGTGAAGGGTGACCACCCGATCTACATCGTCACCTACTTCGTGCTGATCGTCTTCTTCGCGTTCTTCTACGTGGCGATCTCCTTCAACCCCGAAGAAGTCGCCGACAACATGAAGAAGTATGGTGGCTTCATCCCGGGCATCCGGGCAGGTCGGCCCACTGCGGAATACCTGAGCTATGTGCTGAACCGCATCACATGGCCGGGGTCCCTGTATCTCGGGTTGATCGCTCTGGTGCCGACCGTCGCGCTGATCGCGTTCGGTGCTCAGCAGAACTTCCCGTTCGGCGGGACGAGTATTCTGATCATCGTGGGCGTCGGGCTCGAGACCGTGAAGCAGATCGAGAGCCAGCTTCAGCAGCGCAATTACGAAGGGTTCCTCCGCTGATGCGTATCGTCCTCGTCGGACCGCCTGGCGCGGGCAAGGGAACGCAGGCCGCGCTCCTGTCCAAGAACCTGTCGATCCCGCACATCTCCACGGGCGACATCTTCCGCGCGAACATCAGCCAGGGCACCCCGCTCGGGCAGCAGGCGCAGGAGTACATGCGGGCGGGTCAGCTCGTGCCCGACGAGGTCACGATCGGCATGGCGACGGACAGGATGGACGAGCCGGACGCTGCGAACGGCTTCCTGCTCGACGGCTTCCCCCGGAACATCGCTCAGGCGGAGGCGTTGGACGGGGTCCTGGAGGAGCGGGGCCAACGGCTCGACGCCGTGCTGGACTTGGAGGTCCCGGAGGAGGAAGTCGTCAAGCGGATCGCGGGCCGCCGCATCTGCCGCAACGACAGCAGCCACGTCTTCCACGCGGAGTACAGCCCCCCGCAGCAGGAGGGCGTGTGCGACGCGTGCGGCGGCGAGCTGTATCAGCGTGACGACGACCGCGAGGAGACCGTCCGCAAGCGGCTGGCGGTGTACCACAGCGAGACCGAGCCGATCATCGACCACTACAAGCGTCAGGACCTCGTCACCACCATTTCGGCGCTGGGCGAGGTGAGCGAGGTCACCGAGCGTTCGATGCAGGCCCTCGACGCTGCGAAGGACTCGGTCGCCGACTGACTGAGAGCGTTCCGTATCCGGCTTCGTCCGCGGCCGCGGTACCCGGGAAGGGTCCGCGGCCGCAGGCTTGTACGGCACACTGATTGAAGCGGGGGTCTCCCCGCGTACGACCCCGAGCCGGTGCGCCGGCCGTGAGCACATTCCCTCAGCACCCGTCGAGGAAGGCACCGCCGCATGGTGGAGATCAAGACCCCGGAGCAGATCGCGAAGATGCGCGAGGCGGGCCTTGTCGTGGCGGCGATGCACAAGGCCTGCCGTGAGGCCGCCGTCCCGGGGGCCAGCACGAAGGACCTGGACGAGGTCGCAGCCAAGGTCCTCGCCGATCACGGAGCAAAGCCCAACTTCCTTGGCTATGGCGGCTTCCCGGGCAACATCTGCACGTCCGTGAACGACATCGTCGTGCACGGCATCCCCGACAGGGAGACCGTCCTCAAGGACGGCGACCTTCTCTCCATCGACGCCGGCGCGATCATCGACGGCTGGCACGGCGACGCCGCGCTCACCGTCTTCGTCGGCGAAGGCCACTTGCCGGAGCTCCGTGAGCTGAGCCGGGTCACCGAGGAGTCCATGTGGGCGGGTATCGCCGCCGTGCGCAAGGGCAACCGGCTCGTGGACGTCTCCCGGTCGATCGAGGGCTGCATCAAGCGCCAGCCGCGGCCCGCCTCGGGTTCGTACGGGATCGTCGAGGACTACGGCGGGCACGGCATCGGCTCCCAGATGCACATGGACCCCCACCTGCTGAACTATGTCGACCGGCGCCGCGGGCGCGGGCCGAAGCTGGTGCCGGGGCTGTGCCTGGCCATCGAGCCCATGGTGACTCTGGGCACGTCCAAGACGCACGTGCTGTCGGACGACTGGACGGTCAAGACGAACGACGGCAGCTGGTCCAGCCACTGGGAGCACTCCGTGGCCCTGACCGAAGAGGGCCCGCTCGTGCTGACCGCGCCGGACGGCGGCAAGGCGAAGCTCGCCGAGCTGGGCATCACTGCGGCACCCGATCCGCTCGCCTGACGTGCCGCGGGTGCGGGCCCGGTGATCGGGCCTGGTGTTCGGGCCCCTGCGGCCGGCGGCTGCCATGGCTGCGGGCGGCGAGTGTGAGCCGACTTCACCGGCGGGCGCATAACGATCTTCGGAGCCGGGGAGGCTACCCGAATTCGTCTTTGCGGGACGCGTATCGTAGACTGGCTCGTCGGTCCCGGGGTATTGGTATGCCCGGGATCACCCCAGGTAGCCGATCCCGGAAGGTGAAGCGCTAGAGCATGGCCAAAAAACAAGGGGCCATCGAGATCGAGGGCACGGTCGTCGAATCTCTGCCGAATGCGATGTTCAAGGTGGAGCTTCAGAACGGGCACCAGGTTCTCGCGCACATCAGCGGCAAGATGCGGATGCACTACATCCGTATCCTTCCCGACGACCGGGTCGTGGTGGAGCTCTCTCCGTACGACCTGACCCGCGGGCGGATCGTCTACCGCTACAAGTAGCTCACAGATCGAGCCGTTGACCCACGTCCGTGGGCGGCGGCCTGACCCGGAGAACCTCATCCATGAAGGTCAAGCCGAGCGTCAAGAAGATCTGCGACAAGTGCAAGGTGATCCGCCGTCACGGCCGGGTCATGGTCATCTGCGACAACCTGCGCCACAAGCAGCGCCAGGGCTGAAGCACACCCGACCACGAGCCTTCGCACAGATCGCACTCTTCGCGCGACGCACGTGAAAAGTACATACGCAGACGCCCGACCCCCCGCCTGATGTCTCATGCCGGTGGGGACGACACCCTCGGTCGGAGGCCGGGGACCTTGTCCACGGGTGCGTGTACGGCACTGCCGTACGGCACGAGCGACAGGGGACGGCGCTGCGGCAGACCTCCGCAAAGCAATCAGGAGCCCAAGTAATGGCACGCCTCGCAGGCGTCGACCTCCCGCGCGAGAAGCGCGTCGAGGTCGCCCTCACCTACGTCTTCGGCATCGGTCGAACCCTTGCCCAGCGGACCCTTGGTGAGACCGGCATCAACCCCGACACCCGGGTGCGGGATCTGGGCGAGGAAGACCTCGTCAAGATCCGCGAATACGTGGACAACAATCTCCAGGTCGAGGGTGACCTCCGCCGTGAGATCCAGGCCGACATCCGCCGCAAGGTCGAGATCGGCTGCTACGAGGGCCTGCGGCACCGCCGCGGCCTGCCCGTCCACGGCCAGCGCACCAAGACCAACGCCCGCACCCGCAAGGGCCCGCGTCGCGCGATCGCCGGCAAGAAGAAGCCGGGCAAGAAGTAGTCCGCACCGGACACGCTGCAAGCGGTCCGTGTTGCAGGACCGACGACCTCCACAGGAGTAAATCCATATGCCTCCGAAGGGCCGTACGGCCGGCGCCAAGAAGGTGCGCCGCAAGGACAAGAAGAACGTCCCCGCCGGGCACGCTCACATCAAGAGCACGTTCAACAACACCATCGTTTCGATCACCGACCCGACCGGCAACGTGATCTCCTGGGCCTCCGCCGGCCACGTCGGCTTCAAGGGTTCCCGGAAGTCCACGCCGTTCGCCGCGCAGATGGCCGCCGAGAACGCGGCGCGCCGCGCCCAGGAGCACGGCATGCGCAAGGTCGACGTCTTCGTCAAGGGCCCCGGCTCCGGCCGTGAGACCGCGATCCGTTCCCTCCAGGCCACGGGCCTCGAGGTCGGCTCCATCCAGGACGTCACCCCGACCCCGCACAACGGCTGCCGCCCGCCGAAGCGCCGCCGAGTCTGACCAGCTGAAACAGGAGAACTGAGACATGGCGCGTTACACCGGGGCCGACTGCAAGCGTTGCCGTCGGGAGAAGCAGAAGCTCTTCCTCAAGGGAGCTAAGTGCGAGAGCGCGAAGTGCCCGATCGAGATCCGTCCTTACCCCCCGGGTGAGCACGGTCGCGGGCGCACCAAGGACTCCGAGTACCTGCTGCAGAAGCGCGAGAAGCAGAAGGCAGCGCGTATCTACGGCGTCCTGGAGAAGCAGTTCCGCGGGTACTACAACGAGGCCAACCGCCTGCAGGGCAAGACCGGCGACAACCTGCTGCGCATCCTCGAGACCCGTCTGGACAACGTGGTCTACCGGGCGGGCTTCGCCAAGTCCCGCGACCACGCCCGTCAGCTGGTCCGGCACGGGCACATCACCGTGAACGGGCGCAAGACCGACATCCCGTCGGCCCGCGTGTCCGTGAGCGACATCATCGAGGTCCGCGAGTCCTCCCGCAGCCTCACGCCTTTCCAGGTGGCGGCGGCGGAGGCCGGCGAGAAGACGGTTCCGGCCTGGCTGGAGTCCATTCCGTCGAAGCTGCGGATCCTCGTCCACTCGCTGCCCGAGCGCCAGGTGATCGACACCCAGGTGCAGGAGCAGCTGATCGTCGAGCTGTACTCGAAGTGATTCGGGTCCGGTCCGGCTGCTGATCGCGAGCTCTGCTCGGGACAGCGGTTCAACCGGGGTGGGTGGTACGGCACTCGGATGTGCCGTACCGCCCGTACCCTGTCAGTACGGCATCAAATAGCGGTTGCCGAAGACTGGAGGCATCACCACATGCTGATCGCTCAGCGCCCGTCCCTGACCGAAGAGGTCGTCGACGAATTCCGCTCACGGTTCGTGATCGAGCCGCTGGAGCCGGGCTTCGGCTACACCCTCGGCAACTCCCTGCGTCGCACGCTCCTCTCCTCGATTCCCGGAGCCGCTGTCACCAGCATCCGGATCGACGGTGTCCTGCACGAGTTCTCGACCGTGCCGGGTGTCAAGGAGGACGTCACCGACCTCATCCTCAACATCAAGTCCCTGGTCGTCTCCTCGGAGCACGACGAGCCGGTCGTGATGTACCTGCGCAAGCAGGGCCCCGGCCTGGTCACCGCCGCGGACATCGCGCCGCCGGCCGGTGTCGAGGTGCACAACCCCGACCTGGTCCTCGCCACGCTCAACGGCAAGGGCAAGCTGGAGATGGAGCTGACCGTCGAGCGCGGCCGCGGCTACGTCTCCGCCGTGCAGAACAAGCAGATGGGCCAGGAGATCGGGCGCATCCCGGTCGACTCCATCTACTCGCCGGTGCTCAAGGTCACGTACAAGGTCGAGGCGACCCGTGTCGAGCAGCGCACCGACTTCGACAAGCTGATCGTCGACGTCGAGACCAAGCAGGCCATGCGGCCGCGCGACGCCATGGCCTCGGCCGGCAAGACCCTGGTCGAGCTCTTCGGCCTGGCCCGCGAGCTGAACGTCGACGCCGAGGGCATCGACATGGGTCCGTCCCCGACGGATGCCGCGCTCGCCGCCGATCTGGCGCTGCCGATCGAGGAGCTGGAGCTCACCGTCCGTTCGTACAACTGCCTGAAGCGCGAGGGCATCCACTCCGTGGGCGAACTCGTGGCGCGCTCCGAGGCGGACCTGCTCGACATCCGCAACTTCGGCGCGAAGTCGATCGACGAGGTGAAGGCGAAGCTCGCCGGAATGGGCCTCGCCCTGAAGGACAGCCCGCCCGGATTCGACCCGACGGCCGCCGCCGACGCCTTCGGCGCGGAGGACGACACGGACGCCGGCTTCGTCGAGACCGAGCAGTACTGACCCTCGCCGAGCGGTTCTGATCCACGGGGTCGCATCACGCGGCCCCGTTGCCCCGGCCGGGAATCCGCCCGGCCGGGCCCCGCCGGTCCCGCCGGTCCCGCCGGTCCCGATGGGCCCGAGGGGACACCCATTCCGGTACCTGATACGGCCGGAACTGCCACCGGTACCTGATACGGCCGGTGCAGGAACACAGAAGGAGAAGCACGATGCCGAAGCCCACCAAGGGTGCCCGCATGGGCGGCAGCGCCGCGCACCAGAAGGCGATGCTGGCGAACCTCGCCACGGACCTTTTCGAGTACGGGCGCATCACCACCACCGAGGCGCGGGCACGTCGGCTGCGTCCCGTCGCGGAGCGTCTGATCACCAAGGCCAAGAAGGGCGACCTGCACAACCGTCGCCAGGTCATGCGCACGGTCACGGACAAGAGCGTGGTCCACACCCTCTTCACCGAGATCGGTCCCCGCTACGAGAACCGGCCGGGTGGCTACACCCGCATCACCAAGATCGGTAACCGTCGGGGCGACAACGCGCCCATGGCCGTGATCGAGCTGGTGGAGGCCCTGACCGTGCAGCAGCAGGCTGTCGGCGAGGCCGAGGCCGCGACCAAGCGGACGGCGAAGGACGCAGCGGCCAAGAAGGCGCCTGCCGAGAAGGCCGCCGCGAAGAAGGAGTCCGAGGAGGCAGCGGCCGAGGCCGATGCCGCACCCGAGGCCGAGGGCGGCGAGTCCGCGGCCGAGGAGTCGAAGGACGCCTGACACTCGTGGAGCTCGTGAGCGGGCCCGTTCCCTTCGGGGAGCGGGCCTGTTCGTTCTTCACAGGGAGAGGAACTGGAGGATCGGCCGCGTGACGGACGTGACGGACGCGGAGAGCGGGACCTTCGTGACGGACGCGGAGAGCGGGACCTTCGTGACGGACGCGGTGGAGCCCGGCATGGTGAGGGTGCGGCTCGACCTGAGCTACGACGGCAAGGGCTTCTCCGGCTGGGCCCGGCAGCGGGGCCGGCGGACCGTGCAGCAGGAGATCGAGGACGCGATCCACGTGGTCCTGCGCCTCGGTCAGCGGGAGAAGGCCACGCCGGTGGACCTGACCGTCGCGGGGCGAACGGACGCAGGAGTGCACGCACGGGGGCAGGTCGCACACGTCGACCTGCCGGAAGAGGTATGGGCCGAGCACAGCGGACAGTTGCTGCGGCGCCTTGCCGGACGGCTCCCGATGGACGTGCGCGTGTGGCGGGTCGCCGCGGCGCCCCCGCATTTCAACGCCCGCTTCTCGGCGATCTGGCGACGCTACTCGTACCGTGTGAGCGACGATCCCGGCGGCGTCGACCCGCTGCTGCGCTCGCACGTGCTCTGGCACAACTGGCCGCTCGACGTCGACGCGATGAACGCCGCAGCCGGGCATCTGCTCGGCGAACACGACTTCGCGGCGTACTGCAAGCGGCGCGACGGTGCGACCACCATCCGCACGCTCCAGCAGTTGCACTGGCGGCGGCACGACGACGGCGTGCTGGAGGCGACGGTCAAGGCCGACGCCTTCTGCCACAACATGGTGCGCTCGCTGGTGGGGGCGATGCTGTTCGTGGGTGACGGACACAGGCCCCCTCAGTGGCCGGGGGATGTGCTGGCCCGGCAGGTACGGGACTCGGCGGTCCACGTCGTACGGCCGCACGGGCTGACACTGGAAGAGGTCGGATACCCGCCGGACGGGGAGCTGGCGGCGCGCAACCTCGCGGCGCGCAACAGGCGTTCGCTGCCCGGCGGAGGTGCGGCGGCCACTGCCGGCTGCTGCTGAACTGCCGGTCCCACGGCTGCTGTTGAACTTCCTGGGCGCGCCGGCTACTGCTCGACGGAGGCCTCCGCCTGCTCCTTGCCGCGCTTGAGGATGCGGGCGTAGGCGTACGTGGAACCGTCGCGGCCCGCCTGCTCCGCCTGGGTGTCGGACTCGGTGGAGGGCTTGCCGTTGGTGCGGCCGGAGATCGTGAAGTAGGCATACCGCCCGAAGGAGTTGGCGGTCGTACGGCAGGTGACGGTGCGGCAGAAGTCGGGGACGCCGCCGCCCTTCAGCGCGACGAGGTTGGGCTTGTACTGCTTCTTCACCTTGGCCGCCGTCTTCGCGTCGTCGAAGACCGCGATGCCGACGGTGACGCCGAGCCCGCCGCGGGTGTAGGTGGCCCGGAAGAGGCTCTTGCAGCCGTTGTCACTGAGCACCGTTCCGAGCCCCGCGTGGGCGGCGTCGGTGCAGCCCTTGCTCGTATCCGTCGAAGCGCGCTTGTACGGACGGCCGTTGATGCTGACGCGCTTGGCGGGGAAGAGCGTGCCGACGTTGAGCGGGGCCTTGTCGGTCTTGGCGTCGGAGACGAAGTCGCGGGGCGGGGGCGGTGGCGGCGGCTCGTCCTTGAACGTCGGTTCCGGCTGGCCCGCTGTGCTCGACGGCAGATCCTCGGGGGTGGGGAGCGTCTCCGAAGGCTTGTCGGAAGCACGGCCCCCGCTGCCCCCCTCGTTGACCACCGCGACGGCGACGATGCCGGCCACGACGACCGTGGCGAGCGCGCCGGCACCGGCAATCATCCAGCGGCGCTTGCGCGCGCGCTCCCGCTCCGTCTCTTCGGCGAGCGCGCCCCAGTCGGGAGTGGAAGAACCGCCGGGACCCTCGCCGGGTCCACCCTGCCCAAAGCTCATGGGCGCATCATATTCGGTTGGTTGCGGGGGATCGCCACCGCGAGTACGCGCCCGTCGGCCGCCCTGGAGCGGCGCCTCCCGAGCACTTCCTCCCCCGCGGGCGGGGTTGCTCTCCGGTCTCCCGTCCCCGGCCGGGGACGGCGTTCGGGTCGCCCCGACGGGGCCGAGCGAGGCGGGAAGGCGAGGCCTGCCGCCGCACCCGGTCCGGCGTGAACTGCGGGCGTCCGGCGGCATCTTGCCGGGCCCGTGCTTTTGCCGGCTCCGACCCGCAACCGCCCGCCCCGGTCCCGTGATAGTCCCCGCCCGCCCGGGTCCGCCGCAGAGGACGCAGAGAAGGCGGACGCAGGGGGCGGACGCAGCCCAACTGGCCGTCACAGTGGCGCACTCCGACGACCGGGACACTCAACTGCCGTACGCACAAGCCACCTTCGGCCGGCCCGGAGGCGCCCCGCGGCCGGGCCCCGGTCCCGATTGCAGGGCCCGGCCCTGGGCGCGGACGGTGCCGCCAGGGAAGGGCGGTGCTCTCGGGGAAGGGCGGTGCCCTCGGGGAACGAAAGGGGCTCCTCGGGAGAGGCGGGGGACCGTGAGGACGAACGGGGCGAGCGCCCACGCCGAGCAGCCCCACGCCGGGCGCGTGCCGACGCGCGGTGGGTCGCGGCCGAGCGGCCGCCCCGAACGCGCGGTCGTCGCCGGGCCGGGGGAGGCCGGTGGGGTTTCGCGACGGTGAGTCGGAGCCGGTCACATGGCGTGCGTGGCCCGCTTTGACCCGTACGGGTGCGCCCCGGTAAGCTGCCGGTTCGTTGTGTGTATTGGCTTGCTCATTCTCACGTGGGAGGGCCTTACACCCGGCCCATCGGCCGATGACCAGCGATCAGCACCAGCGGCTCGCGTCACCGTAGTGCGGTCAAGGCTGTCGTGATCTGCCAGGGCCTTGTCAGGACCTTTCCCGTGGCCCTCCGGGGCATGGGGAGACCCCGTCCTCTGGCCCTGCGGGCCCGGAGACCCGTCCCCTGGCCCCTGGCGGGCCTGGGGAGACCCCACTAGAAGAAGCGAAGGCTACGACAGTGCGTACGTACAGCCCCAAGCCCGGCGATGTAAAGCGCCAGTGGCACGTCATCGACGCGCAGGACGTTGTCCTGGGCCGTCTGGCCACCCAGGCCGCCACCCTTCTCCGGGGCAAGCACAAGCCGGTGTACGCGCCTCACGTCGACACCGGTGACTTCGTCGTCATCATCAACGCCGACAAGGTGCACCTGTCCGGCAACAAGCGGACCCAGAAGATGGCCTACCGCCACTCCGGCTACCCGGGTGGTCTGCGGTCCGTCCGCTACGACGAGCTTCTGGAGAAGGACCCCGCGAAGGCCGTGGAGAAGGCCGTCAAGGGCATGCTCCCGAAGAACACCCTGGGCCGCCAGATGCTCTCGAAGCTGAAGGTGTACGCGGGTGACCAGCACCCGCACGGCGCCCAGCAGCCCGTGCCGTTCGAGATCAGCCAGGTCGCGCAGTAAGTCCGGCCACCAACCCGATACAGAGAGAAGTTGAGGAGAATCGTGGCCGAGACCACTGCTGAGACCCCCGTAGAGGGCGTCGAGGAGTACACGTCCGAGACCCCCGAGGCGCCGGAGGAGTTCACCTCCGAGTCGCTCGCGTCCCGCTTCGGCGACCCGCAGCCGGCCGCCGGCACCGGGCGCCGCAAGAACGCCGTCGCCCGCGTCCGCATCATCCCGGGCAGCGGCAAGTGGAAGATCAACGGTCGCACCCTCGAGGGCTACTTCCCCAACAAGGTGCACCAGCAGGAAGTCAACGAGCCCTTCAAGGTGCTCGAGCTGGACGACCGCTACGACATCGTCGCCCGCATCAACGGCGGCGGCATCTCGGGCCAGGCGGGCGCGCTGCGCCTCGGTGTGGCCCGTGCGCTGAACGAGGCGGACACGGACAACAACCGCGGCCCGCTCAAGAAGGCCGGCTTCCTCACGCGTGACGCTCGTGCCGTCGAGCGCAAGAAGGCCGGTCTGAAGAAGGCCCGTAAGGGCACGCAGTACAGCAAGCGCTGACGCGCCGCGTCGGCTGCGCTGTTCACAGCAGCGATACGGACCGCCCCGGGGGTACGAAACCGTTCCCCCGGGGCGTTCGTCTGTGAGGATGACGGGCGCGGGGC
Source organism: Streptomyces sp. WMMB 322 (assembly GCF_900090145.1). Lineage (GTDB taxonomy): Bacteria > Actinomycetota > Actinomycetes > Streptomycetales > Streptomycetaceae > Streptomyces. The sequence goes on along the minus strand of NZ_FMHI01000005.1, from coordinate 332,510 downwards.
GGGCGGGTCACGCGGGCGGTGCACCGGTGTCGCCCGGGGTGGCATGCCTGCTGCGTGCAGTCGGTATACAACGCGTGGCGACGGGCACCTTTGGTGAGTGCGGGCGGCGCGTGGGCGTGCCGGGCGCGGGTGAGAGCGGAAGGCCGGGGCGCGGCGGATACCTTGCACGGATGAGGGCGGGCTCGGCTTTCCCGTCAGGACCGGGTGGTGTCCGGTTCGTGTTCGCCTCTTATGCGGCTTGTATACAGCTCGTATCCGGTCGGGAGCCGCCCTCGGCCCGGTACTCGGACTCGACTCGGACTCGGAGGAACCACAGTGGGACGACTCTTCGGAACGGACGGTGTGCGCGGTGTCGCCAACGAGGGGCTGACCGCCGAGCTGGCGCTCGGCCTGTCGGTCTCGGCGGCGCATGTGCTCGCTGAAGTGGGCTCGTTCGAGGGGCACCGGCCGGTGGCCGTGGTCGGACGGGATCCACGTGCGTCCGGGGAGTTCCTGGAGGCCGCGGTCGTCGCGGGTCTGGCGGGCGCCGGCGTCGACGTACTGCGCGTGGGTGTGCTGCCCACCCCGGCCGTCGCCTATCTGACGGGCTCACTCGGTGCCGACCTCGGCGTAATGCTCTCCGCGAGCCACAACCCCATGCCCGACAACGGCATCAAGTTCTTCGCGCAGGGCGGCCACAAGCTCGCCGACGAGCTGGAGGACCGCATCGAGGCGCTGTACCGCGAGCACGGCACGGGCCAGCCCTGGGAGCGTCCCACGGGCGCCGCGGTCGGGCGCGTGCGCGACTACGACGAGGGGTTCGACAACTACGTGGCCCACCTCGTGGGTGTGCTGCCGAACCGGCTCGACGGGCTGAAGGTGGTCATCGACGGGGCGAACGGCGCGGCCTCCCGGGTCTCCCCGGAGGCGTTCGCGCGCGCCGGTGCCGAGGTGTTCACCATCGGCGCCGACCCCGACGGGCTCAACATCAACGACAACTGCGGCTCGACGCATCTGGACGGGTTGCGTACGGCCGTCGTGGAGCACGGGGCCGACCTCGGTGTGGCGCACGACGGCGACGCGGACCGCTGCCTGGCCGTCGACGCCCGGGGCGAGGTCGTCGACGGCGATCAGATCCTCGCCGTGCTCGCCCTGGCCATGCGCGACTCGGGGCACCTGCGCAAGGACACCGTGGTGGCCACGGTCATGTCCAACCTCGGCTTCAGGCTCGCCATGGGCCGTGAGGGGATCGAGGTGCTGCAGACGGCGGTCGGTGACCGCTACGTGCTGGAGGAGATGAAGCGCGGCGGATACGCGCTGGGCGGCGAGCAGTCCGGGCACGTGATCGCGCTGGACCACGCCACCACCGGCGACGGAACGCTGACGGGGCTCATGCTCGCCGCACGCGTCGCCGCGACCGGCAAGTCCCTCTCGGAGCTGGCGAACGTCATGGAGCGCCTGCCGCAGGTGCTGATCAACGTGCGGGACGTGGACAGGAGCCGGGTGGACACCTCCGCAGAGCTGGCTGCCGCCGTGACGGACGCCGAACGGGAGCTGGGCGGGACGGGCCGGGTGCTGCTGCGCTCGTCGGGCACCGAGCCCCTGGTGCGGGTGATGGTGGAGGCCGCCGACAGCGAGCAGGCCGAGTCCGTCGCGGGCCGCCTGGCCGACGTGGTGAAGAGTTCGCTGGGCTGAGCGCGCGGGAGGGCCCGGGCGGCGCCGCGACGGGACATGCCCGGGCCCTTCACAGCTTCCGCAGCGAGAGCCGCCGGACCTTGTGGTCCGCGCCCTTGTGCAGTTGCAGCGTCGCCCGGCCGCGCGTGGGCGCGATGTTCTGCCGCAGATTGGGCTCGTTGACGGTGCGCCACGTCCGGCGCGCGAACTCCAGCGCCTCCTCCTCCGTCACCTCCGTGTAGCGGTGGAAGTAGGAGCGCGGATCCTGGAAGGCGGTCTCCCGCAGCGCGCGGAAGCGGTTCAGGTACCACTCCTCGATGTCGCTCGTACGGGCGTCGACGTAGACGGAGAAGTCGAAGTAGTCGGAGACGGACAGGCGGGTGCGGCCGTCCCGGCCGGGCAGCGCGGGCTGGAGCACGTTCAGCCCTTCGACGATGAGGATGTCGGGCCGCCGTACGGTCAGCCGCTCCCCGGGAACCCGGTCGTAGACGAGGTGCGAGTAGACGGGCGCCGTCACCTCCGGCTTGCCCGCCTTGACGTCGGCGACGAAGCCGAGCAGCGCGCGGCGGTCGTAGGACTCGGGGAAGCCCTTGCGGGACAACAGGCCGCGCTCCTCCAGTTCGGCCGTCGGCAGCAGGAAGCCGTCGGTGGTGACCAGTTCGACGCGGGGGTGCTCGGGCCACCGGGCGAGCAGCGCCCGCAGCAGCCGGGAGACCGTGGACTTGCCGACGGCGACGCTGCCCGCGACTCCGATCACGAAGGGGGTTCCGAGCCGAGCGTCCTCCCGCCTCCGGCCGGCGTCGCCGAGGAAGGTGTTCACCGCGGAGCGCAGCCCGTGCGTGGCCGCGACGTACAGGTTGAGCAGGCGGGAGAGCGGCAGGAAGACCTCCCGTACCTCGTCGAGGTCGACGACGTCGCCGAGGCCGCGCAGTTCCTCGACCTCGGCGGCGTTCAGGGGCAGCGGCGTGCGTTCGCGCAGAACGCTCCATTCGGCACGTGAGAGATCCACGTAGGGCTTCGTCGGCACGGGATCATTCTCCGCCGTTCTTGTGGCCTGAATCAGGCGGGGGGAGGGTGCGGAACGCCCGGCGGGGGACGATTGAGGTGCATGCCGGAGAGACCGGAGCGACCTGCACGGATCTTCCGTGAAAACGGGATGTGCAGACGGTGTACGTGCGGGGGTCGGTGCCATTACGTTTCCTGCCATGTCCCTCCGCATCGGCCGCATGAGCCTGAAGCACCGCATACGAAGACGATCCCCCCTCGCCCAGGCGCCTCCCGACCGGGACTTCGCCGCCCGCATACAGGGCGATCTGGCACTGGACTACCTGCCGGACGAGGACCTCGCCGAGGACCTGACGGAGAGCCTCGACATGTACGTGCTGGGCAGCAAGCCGCGGTGTGAGGAAGCCGAGTACCTGGAGCTGGTCGAGGACGCCATAGAGCGCATCGCCCGGGGCAGCTGAGCGCCCGCCGCCGCCCGGCCGCGTCCACGCTCTAGGGTGCTCGCATGTGCGGAATCGTTGCGTACACGGGAGGGCGTTCCGCCCTTGCCGTTCTCCTCGACGGACTGCGCCGGCTCGAGCCACCGGACTACGACTCGGCCGGGATCGCCCTGCTCGTCGACGGCGGACTGGCCGCGGCGAAGAAGGCGGGGACGTTCGGCGACGTGCGGGAGGAGCTGCGGGTCCGTCCCCTCCCCGCCGCCACGACGGGGATCGGGCACATCCGCCGCGCCACGCTGGGGCCGCCCACGGACGTCAACGCGCATCCGCACATGGACGGTTCGGGCCGCGTCGCCGTGGTCCAGAACGGCGACATCACGGGTCACGACCGGTTGCGGCGCGAACTCGCCGCCCGCGGCCACGAGTTGGTCTCGGAGACGGACACCGAGGCCGCGGCGCACCTGCTCGCCGAGCACTACTCCTCCTGCGGCGACCCGGCCGAGGCCATGCGCCAGGTCTGCCGGCAGCTCACCGGTACCTTCGCCCTGGTCGCCGTACACGCAGACGAGCCCGAGGTGGTCACGGGCGGGTGCGCCGGGCTGCCGCTCACGGTGGGAGTCGGCGACGGGGAGACGTTCCTGGCGTCCCACGCCGCCGCGTTCGCACCGCACACACGGGAAGCGGCCGGTGTCGGCGACGGCCGGGTGGTCACGGTGCGTCCCGAGGGCGCCTGGGTCACCGACCTGGACGGTGTGCCGGTGGACCCGGTTCCGTACGACGTGCGGGCTGCCGGCGCCGGCGAGCCGGTCACGCAGCGAGGGCGGGACGAGGACGAGACCGTCGGGGGTGCCGGGTGATCGTCGGGGTCGGCATCGACGTGGCCGCGGTCGACCGGTTCGGCGAGGCGCTGGAGCGCACCCCGACGCTGGCCGAACGGCTCTTCGTGGACGCCGAGTTGTGGCTGCCCGGCGGCGGGAGGCGAGGCGTGGCGTCACTGGCCGCCCGCTTCGCCGCGAAGGAGGCCCTGGCCAAGGCGTTGGGGGCGCCGGGCGGCCTGAGCTGGACCGACGCCGAGGTCGTACAGGCCGATTCGGGCCAGCCGTCGCTGCGGGTGCGCGGCACGGTGGCGGCACGTGCCGAGTCGCTGGGCGTGCGGGGATGGCACCTGTCGCTGTCGCACGACGCGGGGATCGCCTCCGCCGTGGTGATCGCCGAGGGGTGACCTCCGGGGAGGGACGGCGTCTCCCGCCGCTCCCGGTGAGCCCTCGTCACCTTCGTGTGGTCCGCCCCGCTGGTGCGCCGTCAGACTGGGGGCATGAGGACTGCTTACAGCGTGGAGACCGTACGGGCGGCAGAGCGGGAACTGATGGGTCGCCTTCCCGACGGCGTGCTGATGCAGCGCGCCGCGGCCGGCCTCGCGGCCGCCTGCACGGGAATGCTCGGACGGACGTACGGCAGCCGCGTCGTGCTGCTCGTCGGCAGTGGGGACAACGGCGGCGACGCCCTGTTCGCCGGAGCACGGCTCGCCCGGCGCGGAGCCGGAGTGAGCGCCGTACTGCTGTCGCCCGAGCGGGTCCACGAGGGCGGCCTGGCGGCTCTGCGGGCGGCAGGGGGGCGGGTGCTGGTCGCTCCGGGAGCCGCCGTGGAGGGCGTCGCGGTGCCGGTCGAACCGGTCATCGCGGGTGCGGACCTCGTCGTGGACGGGATCGTCGGGACCGGGGGCAAGGGCGGCCTGCGCCCCGCGGCGGTGGAGCTGGTGGAAGCGGTCCGCTCGCCGGTCGTGAGCGTGGACCTGCCCAGCGGCGTCGACGCGGACACCGGTGAGGTGCCGGGCGTGGCCGTACGGGCCGACGCGACGGTGACGTTCGGTGCGTACAAGCCCGGGCTGCTTCTCGACCCCGCACGCGAGTACGCGGGGGCGCTGCGGCTGGTCGACATCGGGCTCGGCCCGTACCTCGAGGGGCGCCCGGCGGCGGAGGCCCTTCAGCACGCCGACGTGAGCGGTCTGCTGCCCCGGCCGGGAGCGGAGAGCGACAAGTACCGGCGCGGAGTCGTCGGGGTCGTCGCCGGGTCGGCGCGCTACCCGGGGGCGGCGGTGCTCGCCGTTTCGGGGGCGCTGCGCGGCGGGGCGGGAGCCGTGCGCTACGTGGGGCCCGCCGCCGACGCCGTGATCGCCAAGCACCCGGAGACGCTGGTGTCCGCGGGCCCGCCGAGCAAGGCGGGACGCGTCCAGGCGTGGGCCGTCGGGTCGGGCCTGGGGGAGGACCGGGAGCGGCTGGACGACGTGCTGTCGGCGGAGGTGCCGGTGCTCATCGACGCCGACGGGCTGCGGCTGGCGGACGAGTCGGCGCTGCGCGGACGTACGGCACCGACCGTGCTGACGCCGCACGCCGGGGAGGCCGCCGCGCTGCTCGGCTGGGAGCGCGGCGCGGTCGAGGCGCGCCGGCTCGCGGCCGTGCGGGAGCTGGCGGACCGCACCGGCGCGACGGTGCTGCTGAAGGGGTCGACGACGGTCGTTGCCGGGCCCGGCGGCGTGCGCGTCAACCCGACGGGCAGCGGCTGGCTGGCGACCGCGGGCACGGGCGATGTGCTGTCGGGGCTCATCGGTTCGCTGCTGGCCGGGGGTCTGGACGCGCTGGACGCGGCTTCCGCCGGGGCGTACGTGCATGGTCTGGCGGGACGGTTCGCGCCGCGTCCGGCGGGTGCCTCGGACGTCGCGGAGGCGTTGACGGCCGCGTGGCGCGATCTGCTGCGGGACGGTGCGCCGACGCCTGCGTGATGAGTGCGTACGGCCCGCCATCGGCCCTCCGCCCTCGGTCCCCCGGCCCTCTCGGCGAATGCCCGGGGATGCTCACTCCCCGCCCCGCCGTGCCGTGCCGTGCCGCGCCGCGTCCGCAAGCGGTTTTCCCGTCCCCGCACGGCGGTTCACCGCGGAAACCGGGACGGGACGGAGAAAGGCCGTACCTGTCCACCTGAGACACTGGCACAGTGAACGACCGCTCCGGCCCCACCGCTTTCTCAGCGTCGCCCCCCACGGCTTTCCCGGCGCCGCACGGCACCGGTGTCTCCGCGACGGGCGGCGCTGCCCCCTCCGGGACGGGTGACGGCGCCCCCTCCGGGACGACCGGCACTGCGTCTTCGGCGCCGACCGGCGCCGAGGCTTGCCGCGCCCGCGCCGAGATCGACCTCGACGCCGTGCGCGCGAACGTCCGCACGCTGCGGGCCTGCGCGCCGCGCGCGGAACTCATGGCGGTCGTGAAGTCCGACGGTTACGGCCACGGAGCCGTGCCCTGCGCCCGCGCAGCGCGCGAGGCGGGCGCGTCCTGGCTGGGCACCGCGACGCCGCAGGAGGCACTGGCGCTGCGCGCCGCCGGGGACACGGGCCGGCTGATGAGCTGGCTGTGGACGCCGGGCGGGCCGTGGCAGGAGGCCGTCGAGGCGGACATCGACGTCTCGGCGAGCGCGCTGTGGGCGCTGGAGGAGGTCGTGGCCGCGGCCCGCAGGAGCGGCCGTACCGCGCGGGTGCAGCTCAAGGCGGACACCGGCCTGGGGCGCGGCGGCTGCCAGCCCGCCGAGTGGCCGGGCCTCGTCTCCGCCGCACGCGCGGCCGAGGCCGAGGGAGCCGTGAAGGTCACCGGCATCTGGTCGCACTTCGCATGCGCCGACGAGCCGGGGCACCCCGCCAACGCCGCGCAGCTCGACGCCTTCCGCGAGGTGCTCGCGATGGCGGAGCACGCGGGTCTCGACCCGGAGGTGCGGCATCACGCCAACTCGCCCGCGACGCTGACCCTGCCCGAGTCCCACTTCGACCTCGTACGGCCGGGCGTCTCCGTCTACGGGCTCTCGCCGTCCCCGGAGGTGGGGGTGGCGGCGGAGCTGGGGCTGCGTCCGGCGATGACGCTGAGCGCGTCGCTCGCCCTCGTCAAGGCGGCACCCGCCGGTCACGGTGTCAGCTACGGGCACACCTACCGCACGCCCGGTCCGACCACCCTCGGGCTGGTGCCGCTCGGCTATGCGGACGGGGTGCCCCGGCACGCCTCCGGAACCGCGCCGGTGCTGGCCGCGGGCAAGTGGCGGACGGTTGCGGGGCGCGTGGCGATGGACCAGTTCGTGATCGACCTCGGCGGGGACGCGGCCTCGGAGGGCGACGACGTCGTGCTCTTCGGCCCGGGCGAGCACGGGGAACCGACGGCGGAGGACTGGGCACGCGCGGCGGGCACCATCTCGTACGAGATCGTTACGCGCATCGGCACCCGGGTACCACGCATCTATACGAACGAACGGGCGAATACGGGGGGTTGAGTGGATGGCTGCCGTCGTGGAGGCCGAGGAGGTCGCGGACGCCGCGGCCCGCGCCGCCGAAGTGATCACGCCCGGCGGCCGCCGGGGTTGGGGCCGGAGGGCCGGACTCGCCGGCGCGACGCTCGGACTCGTCGCGGCAGGCGTCGCGATGGAGCGCATGACGGTCAACCGCGGGGTACGGCGCAAGGCCCGCCTCGCCCTGGACGCCTCCGGACCGTACGGCTCCCTGCGCGGCACTCCCGGCACCGCCCGCGCGGACGACGGCACGGAGCTGTACTTCGAGACCGACGACCCCGAGTCGTACGAGGACGCGCCCGACTCCGAGGCCGGCGCCGTCCCCGGGCGGGGCTCACGAGGGCCGGCCCGCCGGGACCGCCGGAGCACCGCGGACGGTCCGGCACCGGCGGCAGCCCGTACCGCTGCCGCCGCGGCGGCGGGTGACGGAGTCGGCGGCCCGACGGTGGAGCCCGTGCGCATCGACGCCGGGAGCAGTCGGGGCGGCGGGACCGACGACGGCGACGCCCTGACCGGGGGCCCGCCCGCCCCGCACCGCAGCCGCCTGATGCGTATGCTCCGACGCCGCTCCGGGCCGTCGCACGGCGCGGACGGCGGGGAGGGCGCGCACGGCGCGCACCCCGCACACAGGGCCTCGCGGAAGACGGTGCCCGCAATGCCCACGGTCGTCTTCACCCACGGCTACTGCCTCAGCCAGGACGTCTGGCACTTCCAGCGGGCCGCCCTGCGCGGCGCCGTACGCACCGTCTACTGGGACCAGCGCAGCCACGGCCGCTCCGGCCGCGGCCCCGTCGGCGAGGCGGTGACGATGGACAGGCTGGGCCGTGACCTGAAGACCGTGCTGGACGAGGCCGTCCCGGAGGGGCCGATCGTCCTCGTGGGCCACTCGATGGGCGGCATGACGCTGATGGCGCTCGCCGACCAGTACCCGGACTTCGTCGCCGAGCGCGTCACCGGCGTCGCCCTGATCGACACCAGCGCGGGGGGCCTCGGCGAGGTGACGTACGGACTGCCGCTTCCGTCCGCGGGCCTCAAGGCCGTCCGGAGGGCGGTGCCCGGCGTGCTCAGGGCGATGGTCGCGCAGAGCGCCCTGGTCGAACGGGGCCGACGGGCCACCGCCGACCTCTTCGCCGGACTGGTCAAGCGTTACTCCTTCGGGGACGGGCCGAACGTCGACCCGGGGGTGGCACGCTTCGCGGAGCGCCTGCTCGAGTCGGTGCCGATCGATGTGGTCGCGGAGTTCTATCCGGCGTTCGAGGCGCACGAGAAGACGGCGGCGCTCGCCGCGTTCGACGGGTGCGCCGCGCTCGTGCTCGCCGGGGAGCGGGACCTGCTCACGCCGTACGCGCACAGCGAAGCCATCGCCGCCGCACTGCCCTCGGCCCGGCTGCGGATCCTCGAGAGGACCGGCCATCTGTCGATGCTGGAGCGTCCGCACGAGGTGAACGAGGCGCTGGCACAGCTGATCACCTGCGCCGTGACCGGCGACTGAGACGTCCGCGCAGGCGCACGCCGCCGCAGCCCGTCACGGGGCACCGCCCGGCGCGCGTACCATCCGGACGCATGGAAGCACCACAGTCCCCGGCGGCGTCCGAGCCGCTCGCCGCCCGGCGCACCACCCTCGTTCCGACGCCCGAGCGGATGCAGGAGGTGGGACGGCGCATCGCCGGCCTGCTCGGCCCCGGTGACCTCGTACTGCTCACGGGCGAACTGGGCGCGGGCAAGACCACGCTGGCACGCGGTCTCGGTGCCGCGCTCGGAGTGCGGGGCGACGTCACCTCGCCGACCTTCGTCATCGCGCGCGTGCATCCGCCGCTCGGTGACGGGCCGCCGCTCGTGCACGTGGACGCGTACCGGCTGGGCGGGCACGGTCTGGAGGGAATGGACGACCTGGACCTCGACGTCTCGCTGCCGGAGTCGGTTGTGATCGTCGAGTGGGGCGAGGGAAGGGTCGAGGAACTCTCCGAGGACCGGCTGCACGTGCTGATCGAGCGCAGGAGCGGCGGACACACGGACGCCGCCCCGCTCGGCGGCACGGACGAGGGCGGGGACGAGCGCGCCGCGGACGACGAGCGGACCGTGACGGTCACCGCCGTCGGCGAGCGCTGGCGCGGGGTGGATCTCTCCGTCCTCGGCTGACGTTCCAGCAGGCAGAACCCGTCCGGCCACATTCCGACAGGGTGTCGGCAAGATGTTGCACGGGCGCTGCCGGGCATGGTCAGATGGTCCGGAGAGCGGGTTAGGTCTGCCTCACTTGGCGCCACTCGACCGCCCGCCCAGGAGCCACGGGGAGGATCCCATGCCCGCCGAAGACCGAGTGCGGAAGCCCGGCACGCTGCCGTCGGCTCCGGAGGAGACGGGCGTTTCGATGAGTGCGCTGCTCGCGTCCTGCGCGGCGGCGGACGCGGTCTCGACCCCGCCGCCGGACGCCACCGGGCACGCCATGCACGCCGGGCACGCCCGGCACGCGGAACACGCGAAGCCGGTGACGACGGACGCCGACGCCGACGAGGGCTCCGCCGATGCAGCCGCAAGCCCCGGGCCGCACCGCGGCCGGGACGCCGCCTGAGCGGGACGTGCCGGGCGTGAAAGCCGTCTGAGCGGGACGTGCCGGGCGTGAAAGCCGTCTGAGCGGGACGTGCCGGGCGTGAAAGCCGTCTGAGCGGGACGTGCCGGGCGGGGAAGCCGCCGTGGGTGCGCCGCGTCAGCGGACCACTACGACCTTCGTGCCGATGGTGGCGAACAGCCACATGGCCTCGCCGTCCGCCCGTCGCTCCCGGATCCCGCCGGTCTGCTTCTGCGGGTCGGCCTCCGGGAACGACCCGTCGAGCGCGGAGCTGAAGCCTATGGTCGTTCCCTGGCTGGTCGCGAAGCGCACCACGTTCTCCACCGGAACTCCGTCCGAGCCGGTCACGTGCGGCGCGCGGGATTCGACCTTGTAGGTCCCCGGTTTCGGGTCGACGGAGCTGGGCGCCACCCGGAAGGTGCGCTTCACCTCCTGATCCGGGCCCATCAGCCAGACACGGTCCCGGTCCAGGTCGTACACGACCCGCTCGCCTGTGCCCGAGAACGCGGGGAGGTTGGTCTCCCGCTTCTTCTTCTCGCGCTCCGCCTGACCCCCGGAACCGCCGCGGGAGTCGGAGGAGCCGGAGGAGCCCGCCTTGTCGCGGTCCTGCGCGGCGCTCGCCTGGTATGTGAAGAAGCCGATGACGGCGAGGGCCGCCGCCGTAAGGGCGGCCACTACCGCTCCCGCGCTGCTGCCACGTGCCACCGTGCGCCGCCACCTCTCCGAGTCCGCATTTCGCAGCGTCGACGGTAGCAGCAGGGGGTGCGGAGCGGACCCGAGCGCCGGGCGTGCGGGAGCGGCATCTGCCCGCGACCGGGGGCGAGTCGGGGACCCCGGAGCGCTGGGGCCGCGCTTCCGGCGAGTGCGCGGCGGTCCCGGCATCCCTTTCCCGGCATCCCCGTCCCGGCATCCCCCTCCGCCGGTGAGCACCGCACCGCTCCGGGACGGCACCGCTCCGGGACGGCCGGCCTCGCCGGAGGCGCCCGGCGCCGCGCCTGCCCGTGACCTCGCGCCTGTGCCCCCGCGCCCGTGCCCCCGCCCGCACCTGAGCCCTCACGCCCGTGCCCTGGCATGCGGTGAGTCACCCGAAAGCGTCCCGCACGGCACCCCGGGACCGGCGGCCGCGCGTTCGCCGTAGGCTGGCTACCGTGCTGCTGCTAGCTCTCGACACCGCCACTCCCGCCGTCACCGTCGCGCTGTACGACACCGACGGTGACCGCCTCCTCGCGGCCTGCGACCAGACCGACGCCCGTCGCCACGGCGAGCTGCTGCTGCCCTCGGTCGACCGGGTGCTGCGCGAGGCCGGCCACCCGCTCCAGGACGTCGACCGCATCGTCGTCGGTATCGGCCCCGGTCCGTACACGGGGCTGCGGGTCGGGCTGGCGACGGCCGAGTCCTTCGGCGCCGCCCTCGGGGTACCGGTGCTCGGCATGTGCACGCTCGACGGCATCGCGTACGCCTCCGGGCTGGAGACCCCCTTCGTCGTGGCGACGGACGCCCGCCGCAAGGAGGTCTACTGGGCGCGGTACTCCGACGCCCGGACCCGCCTGGGAGACCCGTCAGTCGACCGTCCCGGCGAACTGCCCGCGGACGTCACGGCGATGCCCGCCGTGGGTGCCGGGGCACGGTTGTACGAGGAGATCTTCAGGGGGGCCCACCAGGCCGCAGGCCCAGGGGGCCTGCGCACGGATCTCCCCCTCGACCAGTCCGCCGCGGCGCTCGCCTGCCTCGCCGCCGAGAGGCTCGCCAAGGGCGAGGAGTTCCCGCCGCCCAGGCCGCTCTACCTGCGCCGTCCCGACGCCCGCGTGCCCGCCAACTACAAGGTGGTCACGCCGAAGTGACCCGGACCGCCGCCGAGGACCGCCGCGGGGGCAGCGCCGGTGTCGTGCTCCGTGAGATGCGCTGGTGGGACATCGAGCGCGTGCTCGAACTCGAACGGGTCCTCTTTCCCGAGGACGCCTGGTCGGCAGGCCTCTTCTGGTCGGAACTCGCGCACGCCCGCGGCCCCGGGGCGACCCGTCGCTACATCGTGGCCGAGGAACAGGATGCCGAGCACGTGGACGCCGGCGCCGGGCGCATGCTCGTGGGCTACGGCGGCCTGGCCGCGGTCGGCGGCACGGGCGACATCCAGACCATCGGCGTGCTGCCCTCCTGCCGCGGCACCGGCCTCGGCGCCCGCCTGCTCGGCGAGCTCCTCGCCGCGGCCGCAGGGTTCGGCTGCCACGAGGTGCTGCTGGAGGTCCGCGTGGACAACGCACCCGCCCAACGTCTCTACGAGCGCTTCGGCTTCACCCGGATCGGGCGCCGCCGCGGCTACTACCAGCCCGGCAACGTGGACGCCCTCGTGATGCGCCTGGAGAACCCCGCCCCCTCGACGAACTCCCAAGGAACGAAGAATCATGGCTGACGAACCTCTCGTGCTCGGCATCGAGACCTCTTGCGACGAGACCGGCGTCGGCATCGTCCGCGGCCATACGCTGCTCGCCGACGCCGTCGCCTCCAGCGTCGACGAGCACGCACGCTTCGGCGGCGTCGTGCCCGAGGTCGCCAGCCGGGCCCATCTGGAGGCGATGGTCCCCACCATCGAACGTGCCCTGCGCGACGCCGGGGTCGCCGCCTCCGACCTCGACGCCGTCGCGGTCACCGCGGGCCCGGGGCTCGCGGGCGCCCTTCTCGTGGGTGTCAGCGCCGCCAAGGCGTACGCGTACGCGCTCGGCAAGCCGCTGTACGGCGTCAATCACCTCGCGTCCCACATCTGCGTCGACCAGCTCGAACACGGCGCGCTTCCCGAACCGACGATGGCCCTGCTCGTCTCCGGCGGACACTCCTCGCTGCTGCTGGCGCCCGACATCACTGCGGACGTCCGTCCGCTCGGCTCGACCATCGACGACGCGGCGGGGGAGGCCTTCGACAAGGTGGCGCGCGTGCTCGATCTCGGCTTCCCGGGCGGCCCGGTCATCGACCGGTACGCACGGGAGGGAAACCCCGACGCGATCGCGTTCCCGCGCGGTCTGACGGGTCCGCGCGACGCCCCGTACGACTTCTCCTTCTCGGGTCTCAAGACGGCCGTGGCCAGGTGGATCGAGGCCAGGCGCAACGCGGGTGAGGAGGTGCCTGTACGCGATGTGAGCGCGTCCTTCCAGGAGGCGGTCGCCGACGTTCTGACGCGCAAGGCCGTCCGGGCCTGCAAGGACGAGGGCGTGTCCCATCTGATGATCGGCGGCGGCGTCGCGGCCAACTCGCGCCTGCGCGCCATGGCCGAGGAGCGCTGCGCCGACGCCGGTATCGAGCTGCGCGTGCCCCGTCCCAAGCTGTGCACGGACAACGGGGCGATGGTCGCGGCTCTCGGTGCCGAGATGGTCGCGCGCCGCCGCGCCGCCTCCGACTGGGACCTTCCCGCGGACTCCTCGCTCCCGGTCACCGAACCGCACCTGCCCGGCCAGGGGCACACGCACGTCCACGGGCACGGTCACACCCACACCCACGACCACGTGCACGAACTGAGCCGGGAGAACCTCTACTCATGACGGTCGCGCTGATGTGGGAGGCGAAGGCGGCCGAGGGCCGCGGCGGTGAACTCCTCTCCTGGGCCTCTGCCCAGGAGCTGGAGGGTTCCCCGCAGCGCCGGGAGACCTTCCGGGCTCCGGGTGGCCGCGTCCTGGTCATCACCTGGTGGTCCGCGGAGCTGTCCGAGAAGCTTCCCGAACTACCGGATCCCCCGGCGCAGTTGAGCGCCCGCCCGGTGCACCGCTGGCGGTTCGAACAGGTCTGAGGGCCCGAAGGCCCGGGGCCGATGCCTGCGTGTCACTTCGCACGGCACGTCAACAGGATCGGGAAGACCTGTACTTCGCAGCGGACTTTGCCGACTGCCCCCGGACGACGCCTGGTTACGTCCCGACAGCTCGCGGGCGGCTCCGGCTCGCACGGGCACCGCCCCGGTCAACTCCGTTCCGCCGCAGCCCGGTTCGGTCAGGCCCCCGCAGGCGAACCGAGTGGATGCCCGAGCAGCACCGTGGGTGCGCCCGCGACCCGCGTGAGGAACACCGTGCATTCGCCCGGGCCTTCGAGCTTGAGCTTCTTGCGCAGCTCGGTCGGCTCGACCGCCGAGCCCCGCTTCTTGATGGTGGCCACGCCGACGCGGCGCTCGCGCAACAGCGCCCGCAGCCGCTTCAGCTGGAAGGGCAGCACATCGGTGATCGCGTAGCCGGTGGCGTACGGGGTGGAGCGCGCCTCGTCGCACGTCACATAGGCGATCGTCGGGTCGATGAGCCTGCCGTCCAGGTCCGCCGCCACTTCCGCCACGAGGTGCGCGCGCACCACCGCGCCGTCCGGCTCGTAGAGGAAGCGGCCCACCGGCCCGACCGGCGGATCGGGCAGTCCCCGCGACGAGAGTGAACGCCCCGCGGGCAGCAATGTCGCCCGTACGGGGGAACTTTCCGCTGTGCCTGCTGGCCCCGCGGCGCCGAACCACAGCACGGCCTCCTTGACGTCCCCCGAGTCCGAGATCCACTCCGCCTCCGCGTCGCCGGGAACCGCCTCGTGCGGAATGCCGGGCGCCACCTTCAGCGCCGAGTGCGGGAAGCGCCGCGCCGCCGCGACGGCCCACGACAGCGGCGGGGAGTACGCCTCGGGGTCGAAGACCCGGCCCTTGCCGCCCCGGCGCGCGGGGTCCGCGAAGAGGGCGTCGCAACCCGAGACGTCGGCGTCGCCGACGTCCTGGCAGCGGACCTCGATGCGGTCGCCGAGCCCGAGCGCCGCGGCGTTCGCCCGTACGACGTCGCACGTCAACGGATCGCTGTCGACCGCCAGTACGTGCATTCCGGCGCGAGCCAGTGCGATTGCGTCCCCGCCGATGCCGCAGCACAGATCTGCCGGACGCTCCACCCCGGACCGGCGGAAGCGCTCCGCCCGGTGGGCGGCGACGTTCGCCCGCGTCGACTGCTCCAGACCGGCCGGTGTGAAGTACATCCTCGCCGCGTCCTCGGCGCCGAACTTCGCCGCCGCCCGCTGCCGCAGCCGTGCCTGGCCGAGGGCGGCCGACACCAGTTCCGGCGCGTGTGTACGCCGCAGCCTCGTCGCCACGGCCAGCTCGCTCTCCGGCTCGTAGTGCTCCAACGAGCCCAGCAGCGCCTGTCCTTCATCGCCGAGCAACGCGGCGAACGCCTCACGGTCCACCACCGCATTCTCGCCTCCGGCGGCGACCGGTTCCGCCCGGGGGAGGGGACGGAGGCACCGGCGCGACTGGCACTCTGGTTGACGGAGTGCTAACCGCGGCATAATGTCGGCTCTGGCACTCTCCCAATGCGAGTGCCAGACACAGCGACAGGAAGATCCGGCACCCGCGACGACGGATCTGCCAGGTCGCCACCCCAGACATAAGACCCCGTTATGAGATCTCCGAAGGGGGAGGTCGGATCGTGACGACCGCCAGCAAGGTTGCCATCAAGCCGCTCGAGGACCGCATTGTGGTCCAGCCGCTCGACGCCGAGGAGACCACGGCCTCGGGCCTGGTCATTCCTGACACCGCCAAGGAGAAGCCCCAGGAGGGCACGGTCCTGGCTGTCGGCCCCGGCCGCTTCGAGAACGGCGACCGTCTGCCGCTCGACGTGAACGTCGGCGACATCGTGCTGTACAGCAAGTACGGCGGCACCGAGGTGAAGTACAGCGGCGAGGAGTACCTCGTCCTCTCGGCTCGCGACGTTCTCGCGATCGTCGAGAAGTAAGTCACCGCAGCCGGAAGACATTTCTGATCCGCGTCCCGGTCCCTCCCGCATCGAGTCGAGATGCACCGGGGCCGGGGCGCGGTTCGTCTGAGAGGACCCACAGCTCCCATGGCCAAGATTCTGAAGTTCGACGAGGACGCGCGCCGCGCCCTCGAGCGCGGCGTCGACAAGCTGGCCGACACCGTGAAGGTGACCATCGGCCCCAAGGGCCGCAACGTCGTCATCGACAAGAAGTTCGGCGCGCCCACCATCACCAACGACGGCGTCACCATCGCGCGTGAGGTCGAGGTCGAGGACGCCTACGAGAACCTCGGCGCCCAGCTGGTGAAGGAGGTGGCGACCAAGACCAACGACATCGCGGGTGACGGCACCACCACCGCCACCGTGCTCGCCCAGGCCCTGGTCCGCGAGGGTCTGCGCAACGTGGCCGCCGGCGCCTCGCCCGCGGCTCTGAAGAAGGGCATCGACGCCGCCGTCAAGGCCGTCTCCGACGACCTGATCGCCAACGCCCGCCCGATCGACTCCAAGGAGGACATCGCCTCCGTCGCCGGTCTGTCCGCCCAGGACAAGCAGGTCGGTGAGCTGATCGCCGAGGCGATGGACAAGGTCGGCAAGGACGGCGTCATCACCGTCGAGGAGTCCCAGACCTTCGGTCTGGAGCTCGACTTCACCGAGGGCATGGCCTTCGACAAGGGCTACCTCTCGCCGTACATGGTCACCGACCAGGAGCGTATGGAGGCCGTCCTCGACGACCCGTACATCCTGATCCACCAGGGCAAGATCAGCTCCATCCAGGACATGCTGCCGCTGCTGGAGAAGATCATGCAGGCCGGCGGCTCCCGTCCGCTGCTGATCATCGCCGAGGACGTCGAGGGCGAGGCGCTCTCGACCCTGGTCGTGAACAAGATCCGCGGCACCTTCAACGCCGTCGCCGTCAAGGCGCCCGGCTTCGGTGACCGCCGCAAGGCGATGCTCGGCGACATGGCGACGCTGACCGGCGCCACCGTCATCGCCGAAGAGGTCGGCCTCAAGCTGGACCAGGCCGGCATGGACGTGCTCGGCTCCGCCCGCCGCGTCACCGTCACCAAGGACGACACGACGATCGTCGACGGTGCCGGCAAGCACGAGGACGTCGAGGCCCGCGTCGCCCAGATCAAGAGCGAGATCGAGGCAACCGACTCCGACTGGGACCGCGAGAAGCTGCAGGAGCGCCTGGCCAAGCTGGCCGGCGGCGTCTGCGTCATCCGCGTCGGTGCGGCGACCGAGGTCGAGCTCAAGGAGAAGAAGCACCGCCTGGAGGACGCGATCTCCGCGACCCGTGCGGCGGTCGAGGAGGGCATCGTCGCCGGCGGCGGCGCCAGCCTCGTCCACTCCGCGAAGGTGCTGGAGGGCTCGCTCGGCAAGACGGACGACGAAGCCACCGGTGTCGCCGTCGTGCGCCGTGCCGTCGTGGAGCCGCTGCGCTGGATCGCCGAGAACGCCGGCCTCGAGGGCTACGTCATCACCTCGAAGGTCTCCGAACTCGACCGCAACCAGGGCTTCAACGCGGCCACCGGCGACTACGGCGACCTGATCAAGGCCGGCGTCATCGACCCGGTCAAGGTCACGCGCTCCGCGCTGGAGAACGCGGCTTCGATCGCGTCGCTGATGCTCACGACCGAGACGCTGGTCGTCGAGAAGCCGGAAGAGGAAGAGCCGGCAGCGGCGGGCCACGGTCACGGCCACGCCCACTGACGCGTCACACGCAGAGGCCCGGTACCCGTCGCGGGGTACCGGGCCTTCGCGCGTACGGGCGTCCCGTCCGTGCCGTGGCTGTCAGCGGGGGCCGAACCGGCGGCCCGTCGTCGACGACGCCTTCGTCAGCAGGTCCCTGGGCAGGAGCCGCGCCGCACCCATGAGTGCCTTGTAGCGGGCGTCCGGGATCGAGAGGCTCTTGCCGCGGGCCAGGTCCTTCATCGCCGCGTCGACCACGTCGTCCGCCTCCAGCCACATCCAGCCGGGCACGCTCCCGGTCTCCATCCCGGCCCGCTCGTGGAACTCCGTCCGCACGAATCCGGGGCACAGAGCCATCAGCCGCACACCCGAGCCCGCCAGGTCCTTGGCCACACCCTGCGTGAACTGCACGACCCACGCCTTGCTCGCCCCGTACGTCCCGCGCGGGACGAACGCGGCGACCGACGCGACGTTCAGGACACCTCCGCGCCCCCGCTCCCGCATGCGCTCCGCCGCGACCGAGGTGAGCCGCAGGACCGCCTCGCAGTGGACCTTGAGCATCGTCAGCTCGTCCTCGACGGGCACGTCCAGGAACGTGCCCTTGTTGCCGAAGCCGGCGTTGTTGACCAGCAGGTCCACGGGGTGCTCCCGGTCCCGCAGCCGCTCCTCGACCGCGGAGATGCCCTCGTCGGTGGCGAGGTCGGCGGCGAGCACGGACGCCTCGACGCCGTGCAGGTCGTGAAGGCGCGTCGCCTCCTGCGAGAGCCGTTCCTTGTCGCGGGCGACCATTACGAGGTGGTGCCCGTCCCGTGCGAGCCGTCGGGCGAAGGCAGCTCCGAGGCCGGCGGTCGATCCCGTGATCAGCGCAGTCGTCATGAGGGCACGCTATCCGCGGGTCAACCGCCCGTGCGCCGCAGGGCATTGCGGCGGGCCTGAGGATGGAGCGCGTCGCCCGCCGCCAGCACACGCGGCAGCAGCTCCGGCTCCCGTGTCAGTGCGCGGAAGTGGAAACTCACGGTCACTTCGTGGCCGGGACGGTGCACGATCTCGATCGCGTCGCCGGCGCACACCTGCCCGGGCTCGATCACCCGCAGATACGCCCCGGGCCGGGCCCTGTCGGTGAAGCGCTTGACCCAGCCCCCCTCGCCGAGCCGGCCCGCGAACGTACGGCAGGGGATGCGCGGCGCGGTCACCTCCAGCACGACCCGGCTTCCCACGAGCCAGCGCTCGCCGATGCGGGCGCCGTTGACGTCCAGCCCTCGGGTGGTCAGGTTCTCGCCGAACGAGCCGTTGGCCGGTTCCCGGCCGAGTTCGTGCGCCCAGTCGTCGAGGTCTTCGCGCGAGAAGGCGTAGACGGCCTGGTCGTCGCCGCCGTGGTGGCGCATGTCGCCGATGGTGTCCCCTGCGAGGCCGCTGCCGCCGGTTCCCTTCGGCCCGGGCGGGGTCACTTCGACGGGCCCGGGGGCGGGGCGCTTGTCGATGCCCGTGAGATTCCCCGGTGCGTCGGTGTACGCAGGGGCGTGCAGGGGGCCGGCGACATTGACGGACAGCAATTTCATGGGCGTCAGGCTATGCGGGTGAATTTCCGCGGACGACCGGTTTCCGTACCGGCTGTGCAGATGTGCGGCGGCGGAAGGAAGGGGACGGGACGCGGGTGAGGGCCTGTACGGTCCGGCCCCCCTGGAGCGCGGTGTCGGTCAAAACGTTTCTGCTCAATTCTGGCTGTCCGGCACGGCGACGAGCCTGCTGCGGGCCCGCCCCATCAGTTCCTCGCGCTCGTCCTCGGTCAGTCCGCCCCACACCCCGTACGGCTCACGTACGGCCAGCGCGTGGGCCGCGCACTCCGAGCGGACCGGGCAGCGCATGCAGACTTCCTTGGCCGATGCCTCGCGAGCGCTGCGGGCGGCGCCGCGCTCGCCCTCGGGGTGGAAGAAGAGAGAGCTGTCGACTCCGCGGCAGGCGGCGAGCAGCTGCCAGTCCCACAGGTCGGCGTTGGGGCCCGGTAGGCGGGAGAAGTCTGCCATTGCGTGTCCTCTCGTCGGCGTACGTGGGGCTCGCTCTCGCTCCGTCCATTTATAGACAAATATGACTCATTGCGAACCTAGCCGAAAGAAAGCAAGAAGGAGCGCTAAGTCTGCTAAATAGGGCAAAAGGCAAAAGACGCCACTCGGGGAAACCCTTCAGTGCGACGCGGCAGATCTGTGTACGCGCGATCACGTAGAGTGCTGATGGCGGTGGCCGAAACCCGTAACTCTTTTGGGTGACCGTCGTTGAGTGTGCGGAGGCGGTTGGCGGAACGATCTCGGGCACTGTTGTCCGAGGGGTGTCAACCGCACAGGTGACGACTCGTAACAGCCTGGAGGCTCAAGGTGACGCGCATCAGCTGCGGAGGGCGGTCATGACATCCGTCCTCGTCTGTGACGATTCCCCGCTTGCCCGAGAGGCGCTCCGCCGCGCGGTCGCGACCGTGCCCGGCGTCGAGCGCGTGACGACGGCGGCCAACGGCGAGGAAGTCCTTCGCCGCTGGGGCGCCGACAGGTCCGACCTCATCCTCATGGATGTCCGCATGCCCGGTCTCGGTGGTGTTGAGACCGTGCGGCGGCTCCTGTCGGCCGACCCCGGTGCCCGCATCATCATGCTGACGGTTGCCGAGGACCTCGACGGCGTCGCACTCGCCGTGGCAGCCGGCGCCCGCGGCTACCTGCACAAGGACGCCTCGCGCGCCGAATTGCGCGCCACGGTCACGCAGGCCCTCGCGGACCCGACGTGGCGGCTCGCGCCGCGCCGACTGCGTTCGGCCGAGATGGGTGCCGCCCCCACGCTCACCGCACGCGAGATCCAGGTGCTGGAGGGTATGAGCCACGGCAGGTCCAACGCCGAGATCGGCCGGGAGCTCTTCCTCTCCGAGGACACGGTGAAGACCCACGCACGGCGGCTGTTCAAGAAGCTCGGCGCGTCGGACCGGGCACACGCCGTGGCCCTCGGTTTCCGCTGGGGTCTCGTCCGATAGATAGCTCACGTTCGCCCATTGCCCGCCCGTCCCCGCCTGCGAAGTTGCGTGATCCGCGATGCGCGGGGCCGGCCCGGGGGAAGGGCGGGGTGGCGTATGAGGCCCGGGAATCCCGCGCGTGCCGCATGCTTGTTGTATGGAGTTCCTCGGGGACCGGTCGGTCATGCGTGAGGGGAGGGCGCGGGAGATGAGGGTCAGCACCCCTGCTCATAACGCTTCGGTGCACAACCAAGGACGCGGCGCGACGGATCCCGGGGCCCAGGTGCACCATGGACCGATGCGCAACGACGGGTCCGACGACAACGCGGTCGTGAGCGCACTCGTACGACGCGCCAGGGAAGGCGACGAGCAGGCCACGCACGATCTCCTCGCCCACGTCCATCCGCTGGCCCTGGGGTACTGCCGCAGACGGCTGACCCGACTCCCCGGCGACGCACGGCACTTCGTGGACGACCTGGCACAGGAGGTCTGCATCGCGGTGCTCTGCGCCCTTCCGCGTTACCGCGACACGGGTAAGCCCTTCGAAGCCTTCGTCGTGGCCATCGCCCAGCACAAGATCGCCGATCTGCAGCGGGCCGCCATGCGGGGCCCCGGCCAGACCGCGGTGCCCTCCGACGAGATGCCCGAGCAGCCGGACGATTCACTCGGCCCGGAGGAGCGCGCTCTGCTCAGCAGCGACGCGGCGTGGGCCAAGCAGCTGCTCGCGAACCTTCCGCAGCATCTGCGCGAACTCGTGCTGCTGCGCGTCGCGGTCGGGCTGACCGCCGAGGAGACCGGCGAGATGCTCGGGATGTCGCCGGGTGCGGTGCGGGTCGCGCAGCACAGGGCGCTGAGCAGGCTGAGGGCGCTGGCCGAGCAGTAGGCCTGTGCCGTTTAGCATGGACTTTCACCCTGGGCAAGCATTGGAAGGTGTCATGACAGCGAACGACGGAGTCGCAACCGAGGCCGGAGTCCCCGCGAAATTCGCCATGCTCGGCCTGACGTTCGACGATGTCCTGCTGCTGCCCGGTGAGTCCGACATGGTTCCGGGTGACATCGACACCTCCTCGCGGATCTCCCGCAACGTCCGCGTGAACGTGCCGCTGCTGTCGGCCGCGATGGACAAGGTCACCGAGGCTCGGATGGCCATCGCCATGGCCCGCCAGGGCGGCGTCGGCGTGCTCCACCGGAACCTCTCGATCGAGGACCAGGCGGCGCAGGTCGACAGGGTCAAGCGCTCCGAGTCGGGCATGGTCACCGACCCCATCACGATCCGTCCGGACGCCACGCTCGGCGACGCCGACGTGCTGTGCGGCCGCTTCCGCATCAGCGGCGTGCCGGTCACCGACGGCGCGGGCAAGCTGCTCGGCATCGTCACCAACCGCGACATGGCCTTCGAGTCGGACCGCGACCGTCCTGTGCGCGAGTTGATGACGCCGATGCCACTGGTCACCGGCAAGGTCGGGATCTCGCGGAACGACGCGATGGAGCTGCTGCGCCGTCACAAGATCGAGAAGCTGCCGCTGGTCGACGACGAGGGTGTGCTCAAAGGGCTCATCACCGTCAAGGACTTCGTGAAGGCGGAGCAGTATCCGTACGCCGCGAAGGACGCGGAGGGCCGCCTCGTCGTGGGTGCGGCGGTCGGTGTCGCGGGCGACGCGTACGAGCGGGCGCAGGCACTGATCGAGGCCGGTGTGGACTTCGTCGTGGTGGACACGGCGCACGGTCACTCGCGGCTCGTCGGTGACATGGTCTCCAAGATCAAGTCCAATTCGCCGGTCGACGTCGTCGGCGGCAACGTCGCCACACGCGACGGTGCGCGGACGCTGATCGACGCCGGTGCCGACGGGATCAAGGTCGGTGTCGGGCCGGGATCCATCTGCACGACCCGCGTCGTGGCGGGCATCGGGGTCCCGCAGGTCACGGCCATCCACGAGGCGTCGCTCGCCGCGCGGGAGGCCGGGGTCCCCGTCATCGGCGACGGCGGTCTCCAGTACAGCGGCGACATCGCCAAGGCCCTTGTCGCCGGCGCCGACACGGTGATGCTCGGCTCGCTGCTCGCCGGCTGCGAGGAGTCGCCGGGCGAGCTGCTGTTCATCAACGGCAAGCAGTTCAAGTCCTACCGGGGCATGGGCTCGCTGGGTGCGATGCAGTCGCGCGGCGAGCAGCAGTCGTACTCGAAGGACCGCTACTTCCAGGAGGAGGTCGGCGGCGACGACAAGCTCATCCCGGAGGGCGTCGAGGGACAGGTGCCCTACCGGGGCCCGTTGGGCGCCGTGGTGCACCAACTGGTCGGCGGGCTCAAGCAGTCGATGTTCTACGTCGGCGGGCGGAGCGTGCCGGCTCTGAAGGAGCGCGGCCGGTTCGTGCGCATCACCTCGGCGGGACTCAAGGAGAGCCACCCCCACGATGTGCAGATGACGACCGAGGCGCCGAACTACTCACGCCGCTGAGCGCCCGCCACCCACCGGGCCTGAGGGCGCCGCGTGTCGGTGATACTGGAGCGGCACAGCACAGCGCACGGCGAGAAGGGCTTCACAGTGACTGAGATCGAGATCGGACGCGGCAAGCGCGGACGCCGGGCGTACGCCTTCGACGACATTGCTGTGGTGCCCAGCCGCCGCACGCGTGACCCCAAAGAGGTCTCGATCGCCTGGCAGATCGACGCCTACCGCTTCGAACTGCCCTTCATGGCCGCGCCGATGGATTCGGTCGTCTCACCGGCCACCGCGATCCGCATCGGTGAGCTGGGCGGGCTCGGCGTGCTCAACCTCGAGGGGCTCTGGACGCGTTACGAGGACCCCGAGCCCCTTCTCGCCGAGATCGCCGAGCTGGACGAGCGCACGGCGAACCGCCGGATGCAGGAGATCTACGCCGAGCCGGTCAAGGAGGAACTGATCGGTGAGCGGATCAAGGAGGTGCGCGACGCGGGTGTGGTGACGGCCGCCGCGCTCTCGCCGCAGCGTACGGTCCAGTTCTCGAAGGCCGTCGTCGACGCGGGCGTCGACCTGTTCGTCATCCGCGGCACCACCGTCTCCGCGGAGCACGTCTCCGGGGCGTCGGAGCCGCTCAACCTCAAGCAGTTCATCTACGAGCTGGACGTGCCCGTCATCGTGGGGGGCTGCGCCACGTACACGGCGGCGCTGCACCTGATGCGGACGGGGGCGGCGGGCGTGCTGGTCGGCTTCGGCGGCGGAGCCGCGCACACCACGCGCAACGTGCTCGGCATCCAGGTGCCGATGGCCACGGCCGTGGCCGATGTGGCGGCCGCGCGCCGCGACTACCTCGACGAGTCGGGCGGCCGGTATGTGCACGTCATCGCGGACGGTGGGGTCGGCTGGTCCGGCGACCTGCCCAAGGCCGTCGCCTGCGGCTCGGACGCGGTGATGATGGGCTCGCCGCTGGCCCGGGCCACCGACGCACCGGGGCGCGGGCACCACTGGGGCATGGAGGCCGTGCACGAGGACGTGCCGCGTGGCAAGCGCATGGACCTGGGTGCGGTCGGCACCACGGAGGAGATCCTGCTCGGCCCGTCGCACACCCCGGACGGGTCGATGAACTTCTTCGGTGCGCTGCGCCGCGCGATGGCGACGACCGGCTACTCGGAGCTGAAGGAGTTCCAGCGCGTCGAGGTCACGGTGGCCCGGTAGCACCCGCGGCGCTGGGTCGGCGCTGCAGGGCGGCGAACAGGGCAGGTGCCTTGGGCCCCAGGCGGAGGGCGGATGCGCCGGCGCCCGCGGCGGGTCTCCGCCCGCCCATTGCTCGCTTCACAGTCGGTGTGCGGCGCCCGTGGGGCTGGCTCCCCTTGTGTCGAAGAGCAGTCGGGCCTTCGCGGCCAGCCCTTGCAGGTCGTACCTGCGGTGGTGCTGGAGCAGCACGGTGAGGTCGGCGGCCGCGGCGGCCTCGTAGAGGGAGTCGGCGCGCGGCACCGGCTGGCCTGCCACCTGCCACTGCATGACGTACGGGTCGTGAAAACTCAGCTGCGCACCGAGTTGCTTGAGTCGCAGTGCAACCTCGCGTGCTGGCGCACCTTCCTGGTCGGGCAGGTCGGGCTTGTACGTGACGCCGAGCAGCAGTACGCGAGCTCCGCGCGCCGACTTGCCGTGCTCGTTGAGGAGTTCGGCGGCGCGCTGGCACACGTACCGCGGCATGCGCCCGTTGACCTCCTGTGCGAGTTCGACCATTCGCAGCGGATAGCCCAGTGAACGGCTGCGGTACGCAATGTAGTTGGGGTCGATGGAGACGCTGTGGCCCCCGACTCCGGGTCCGGGCCGGAAGGCCTGGAAGCCGAACGGTTTGGTCTCCGCGCAGCGGATGACGTCCCACAGGTCGACGCCGATGTCGTGGCAGAAGACGGCCATCTCGTTCACCAGCGCGATGTTGACCTGCCGGAAGTTGGTCTCCAGCAGCTTCACCGTCTCCGCCTCGCGAGGCCCTCGGGCCCGTACGACCTTTCCGGCGAGCCGCCCGTAGAAGGCGGCGGCCCGCTCCGTACAGGCGGGAGTCAGGCCGCCGATGACCTTGGGGGTGTTGGCGTAGCCGTAGCGGCGGCTGCCCGGGTCGAGCCGGGCGGGGGAGTAGGCGAGATGGAAGTCACGGCCGGCGCGCAGGCCGGAGCCCTCCTCGAGCAGCGGTTTGAGGATTTCTTCCGTACTGCCCGGGTACACCGCGGACTCGAGCACCACGGTCGTGCGGGGGTGCAGGTGAGAGGCGAGAGTTCGAGCTGTGGCGCGCACCGCGTCCAGGTTGAGCGCGCGGTCGGGCCCGAGGGACGTCGGGGCGCAGATGAGGGCCGTGCGGACGTGACCGAGGGCCTCGGGGTCGGTCGTGGCGCGGAAGCCCCGGGAGATCATGCGGCGGACCCCGGCAGCGGTGATGATGCCGTCGGCGGGCGGCCTGCCCGCGTTGAGGCCCGCAACGGTCTCCTCGTCCGCGTCGTAGCCGATGGTCTCGATCCCCGCGGCGACGGCGGCCTGTGCGACCGGAAGACCCGAATGGCCCAGTCCGAGGACGGCGAGATCTGCGGGCATTGCTGCGGACATCCTTCCCCTTGCTTCCCTCGCTGGGGTGGCGAGGCCCCGTGCGTGCCGTTCCGGGGGACGGTCCCCGAAGATCGCGTCGAACTGCCCGGTCCGGTGCTGTGCGGCGCTATAGCAAGTTAATCGGCAATATGACGGATATCTGGGATTACCCGCTCCACGGCGCCCGCAGCGCCGCCGAAGTCAGGGAATTGGAGGACCATCGGCTGGGGAACACTGCCTACGTTCTTATCAACCACCACCACAAGCACACCGACGTACGCACGACCCACGGGAGGCAGCGGTGAGGACGGCGACACTGGGACCGGAGCAGCGCGTACGGGCGCTGGCACAGATGTCCGAGCACGAACTCGACGTGCTGGTCGTCGGTGGTGGCATCGTCGGCGCCGGTACCGCGCTGGACGCCGTCACGCGCGGACTGTCCACCGGGATCGTCGAGGCGAGCGACTGGGCATCGGGCACATCCAGCCGCTCCAGCAAGCTGATCCACGGCGGACTGCGCTATCTGGAGATGCTGGACTTCGCCCTCGTGAGAGAGGCGCTCAAGGAACGCGGGCTGCTGCTCCAGCGGATCGCGCCGCACCTGGTGAAGCCGGTGCCGTTCCTCTACCCGTTGCAGCACAAGGCCTGGGAACGGTTCTACGCCGGTTCGGGCGTGGCCATGTACGACATCATGTCGCTCACCTCGGGGCACGGGCGCGGGCTTCCCCGGCACCGGCACCTCAGCAGGCGTCACGCCCTGCGCGTTGCACCGGCGTTGAGGAAGGACGCGCTGGTCGGTGCGCTGCAGTACTACGACGCACAGATGGACGACGCCCGGTACGTCGCCACAGTCGTCCGCACCGCCGCCGCCTACGGGGCGCACGCCGCGAACCGGGCGCAGGTCGTGGGCTTCCTCCGCGAGGGCGAGCGCGTCGTCGGGGCGCGGGTGAAGGACCTGGAGCTCGGCGGCGAGTACGAGGTGCGTGCCCGGCAGGTCGTCAACTCCACCGGCGTGTGGACGGACGACACACAGGGCCTGATCGCCGAGCGGGGTCAGTTCCATGTGAAGGCTTCGAAGGGCATCCACCTGGTCGTGCCGAAGGACCGGATCAACTCGACGACCGG
Organism: Streptomyces sp. WMMB 322; assembly: GCF_900090145.1. Lineage (GTDB taxonomy): Bacteria > Actinomycetota > Actinomycetes > Streptomycetales > Streptomycetaceae > Streptomyces. The sequence goes on along the minus strand of NZ_FMHI01000005.1, from coordinate 305,958 downwards.
GCTGATCCTGCGCACCGAGAAGAGCGTGCTGTTCGTCATCCCGTGGGGCCGTCACTGGATCGTCGGCACCACCGACACCAGCTGGGACCTCGACAAGAGGCACCCGGCGGCGTCGAGTGCCGACATCGACTATCTGCTGGACCACGTCAACGCGGTGCTCGCGGTGCCGCTCACGCGCAACGACGTGGAGGGCGTGTACGCGGGCCTGCGTCCGCTGCTGGCCGGCGAGTCGGAGGCGACGAGCAAGCTGTCGCGGGAGCACACCGTCGCGCACCCGGTCCCGGGGATGGTCGTCGTCGCGGGCGGCAAGTACACGACGTACCGCGTGATGGCGAAGGACGCCGTGGACGAGGCGGTGCACGGGCTGGACCGCCGCGTCGCGGACTGTGTCACCGAGGAGGTTCCGCTCGTCGGCGCCGAGGGCTATCACGCGCTGTGGAACGGGCGGGCCCAACTGGCCGCCCGTACGGGCCTGCACGTGGCGCGCGTGGAGCATCTCCTCAACCGCTACGGCACGTTGACGGAGGAACTGCTCGAACTCGTAGCCGAGGACCCGAAGCTGGGCGAGCCGCTTCCGGCCGCGGACGACTACCTCAAGGCGGAGGTCGTCTACGCGTGCACCCACGAGGGCGCGCGGCACATGGCCGACGTCCTCACGCGCCGCACCCGCATTTCGATCGAGACGTTCGACCGCGGTGTGCGCAGCGCGCGCGAGGTCGCCGAGCTGATGGCAACGGTCCTCGGCTGGGACGCGGACCAGATCGACCGCGAGGTCGAGTACTACGAGAAGCGCGTCGAGGCGGAGCGTGAGTCGCAGCTCCAGCCGGACGATCTGACGGCGGACGCCGCACGGTTGGGAGCGCCGGACATCGCGCCGGTGTGAGGCGCGGCGCCCGGGGCTGCGGCGGGCGCCTGTAGCTGCGGCGGAGTCCGGACATGCGGCGCCTGGAGCTGCGGGTGCCGACCTGCGGCGCCTGGAGCTGCCGGAGCCGACCTGTGTGTGTGCGTGGGCCTGCGTGTCCTGCGGACACGCCCTTGCATCCGTAGTGCTTCCTGACGTTCGGCATGCAGGCGTTGAGGGGACTTCTCCAGGTCGTCGCGTGGGCCGGCGTGGAGCCTGCCGCCCCGAGCGATGTCGCGACGGGCATCGACGACGTGGCTCGGCACGGTGGGTGCGGGTGAGCGGAGCGGGCTCCGCTCACCCGCACCGCATGAGTAGGCGGCACCCGGGTGGGGCACCCGCACTTCCGTTGCTCCGACGGCGTCCGCGGCGATGCGTGAGGCGGCGTGTGCGACGGCGTCGTGGTGCCCGGCCGCGGCGCCCCCCGGCGCGATGTGACGACACGATGGTTCACAATGAGAGCCGGGCTGGGGTGGGCCATCGCTGAGGGGATACAAGGGGATTCATGAGCGAGCACGAGGGTCGGCTGGTAGGAGGTCGCTATCGGCTCGGGGGAGTCCTCGGCCGTGGTGGCATGGGCACCGTGTGGCGCGGCGAGGACGAGGTGCTGGGCCGTTCGGTCGCCGTGAAGGAGCTCCGTTTCCCCTCGAGTGTCGAGGAGGACGAGAAGCAGCGGCTCATCACCCGTACTCTGCGCGAGGCGAAAGCGATCGCGCGTATCCGCAGCGGCAGTGCTGTGACGGTCTTCGACGTGGTCGACGAGGACGACCGGCCGTGGATCGTGATGGAGCTGGTCGAGGGCGGTTCGCTCGCCGATCACATCCGCACCGAGGGGCCGCTCACTCCGCAGCGCGCCGCGGAGGTCGGGCTCGCCGTGCTCGACGTGCTGCGTGCCGCGCACCGCGAAGGCGTCCTGCACCGTGATGTGAAGCCGTCCAACGTGCTGTTGGAGGATGTCACGGGACGTGTGGTGCTCACCGACTTCGGCATCGCAAAGGTCGAGGGCGACCCGTCGGTCACGTCGACGGGCATGCTCGTGGGCGCTCCTTCGTACATCTCTCCGGAGCGGGCCCGGGGGAAGCCGCCGGGGCCGCCGGCCGACCTGTGGTCGCTCGGCGCCCTGCTGTACGCGGCGGTCGAGGGCCATCCCCCGTACGACAAGGGTTCGGCCATATCGACTCTCACGGCGGTGATGACGGAGGACGTGCCGCCGCCGGAGCAGGCCGGTGAGCTCGAGGAAGTGATCTTCGGGCTGCTCACGAAGGACCCGGACAAGCGGCTCGACGTGGCGGGCGCACGCGCGCTGCTGGAACCGGTGGCCCTCGGGAAGTACGGCGCGGGCGCCGGTGCCGCTGCCGCGCAGGACGGCGGTACGACGGCCGTGCTGCCGCCGAAACCGGACGGAACCGAGAGTGACGCCTCCGAAGCCGCAGAGGCCGGGGAGGCCGGGCGCGGCGACGGGGGCGGGGATCAGGACGCCGAGCCCGGTGAGGGCGAGGCGAAGCCGGCCTCGGGGCGCGGCTCTTCGAAGAAGCCGGCGTCGGGGCGTGGCACTTCGAAGAAGCCGGCGTCGGGGCGTGGCACTTCGAAGAAGCCGGCGTCGGGGCGTGGCACTTCGAAGAAGCCGGCGTCGGGCGGTGCGGCAGTCGCGGGCGCCGCGGCTGCGGGCGCGGCGGGTTCGGGGTCCGCAGCCGGCGACGCCGAATCCGGCGGCGCCACGGGCGGCGACGGTGACGAGACCCCGGCGCCCACCGGCTCCGCTGCACTCGCACACAGCGGTGACAAGGCGGCAGCGCATGCCTCGACGGGCTCCGGGGGCGGTGCCGGAGGGGCGCTAACGGGCGTATCGCAGCTCGCGGGCCGCGTCTCGCGCCGCTCGCTGGCCATCGTGGCCGTGGCGGCGGTCGCCGTGCTGACGCTGATCGCGGTCCTCGCTCTCAACAACCGCGGCGGTGGCGAGAGCGGCGACAACTCCTCGAAGGGCACCGCGAGTTCGGGCGCGAAAGGCACCGAACGCGACAAGGGTGAAGGCGGCGCCGGCACCAAGAAGGAAGACAAGAGCGGCGAGGACAAGGCGAGCGCGTCCCCGGACCCGAGTGCCTCCGCCGGCAGCGGCGAGGACGAGGAGGAGCCCGGGGCGGAGCCCTCGCTCCCCGAGGACTACGAGCAAGTCACCGACAAGCGCTTCCACTTCAGCATCGCGATGCCGGAGGACTTCGAGCGTTCCGGAGTCGCCGGAACCAACTCGGGCGCCAAGTACTCCGACGGCGGAGTGCCCAAGCTCCAGGTGGACTTCAGCCCCAAGCCGCTGAAGGACGCCGCAGCCGGATGGCGCGACCTGGAGCCGTCCGTGAAGAGCAACAGCAGCGGGTACCGGCAGATCAGCATCAAGAGCAAGGACTGGCGGGGCTACCCGACGGTCGGCGACTGGCAGTTCGAGCGCGACGAGGACGGCCGCAAGGTACGGGTGCTCAACCGCGGTTTCCGGGTGGACGATTCACACGGCTACGCGATCATGATCACGTGCCGGGCGGACAAGTGGGACGACAAGGAGTGCAAGACGCTCCGCAAGACGGCGTTCAGCACGTTCAAGCCTCTCACCTGAAGTCTCACCCGAAGGGGTTCCCGGCCCGCGGTGCGGGGGACGTTCGGGTTGAGGCCGAAGCGGGCAAGCGTTTCCCGTGAGTGAGGTCTGCTGCGGCGCGAATGGGGCCGGAGAGTCACCGAGTCCGCCCGCGCCGGACAGCTCGGGCACGTATCGTGAATGGCCGCGGACCGGTATCCGTCCGCAAAGATGCGGATGCGTTGGGGAATCGACGGTCTCGCGCGCGGTGGGGAGGCGTCGTGGAGGACTACGCGGACAAGACGGGACGGTTGCTCGCCGACCGCTACCGCCTGCCCCGTACCACCGCCGATTCGCACCAGTTGACGGAGTCGGTGGCCTACGACACGGTCAGCGGGCAGGAAGTGCTCGTGCGCCAGGTGCCGTTGCCCGAGATCGTCGAGGCCGAGGTGCTGGAGGACGGCGGTGCCGCTGTCGACGGCACCGCACAGGGCGCCGCATTCCGCGGCTCGGTCGGGCGCGCCACTCGCAGGCCCGCCGATCCCGCCGTCCGGCGGGCCCTCGACGCGGCGATAGCGGCCGCGCGGCTGCCCGACCACCCCAGGCTCGACCAGGTCTTCGACGTCTTCGTCGAGGGTGACGGCCTGTGGATCGTCAGCGAGTTGCTGCCCGCCACGCCGCTGGCGACGCTGCTTTCGCACCAGACCCTGACCGCGCACCGAGCCGCGGAGATCGCGGCCGATCTGCTGACCGCGCTGCGCGTGGTCCACGCGCACGGCTGGACCCACCGGAACGTCACCCCCCGCACGGTCCTCATCTGTGACGACGGGCGGGCCCTGCTGACGGGGCTCGCGGTCGGCGCGGCCGAGGAGGCGCTGTGCGGATACAGTCCTCTGCCCGACTCCGAGCGGGTGGCGCTGCCGCCCAGCGGCAACATTCCGGGGGAACCGCGGCGTGGCGGCGGCAGCGGGACGGACGCAGGCGGGCAGCGGCCGCAGGCGGGGCCCGAAGGGGCGCCCGTACCGGCGTCGTTGAAGGGCATCGCGCTTCCCGAGGGCTTCGACGAACGGCAGGCGGACCAGGCGGACGACCCGTACGGGCGCGGGGTCGGCTCCGGCCCGAACAGCGCTGCGGGCACGGGCACTTCGGGGGCCGGCGGCTCACCGCGCGGCATCTTCGGCCTCCAGAGCCTCGGGAACGACACCGGCACCGACGCCGGCACCGGGACCCGTACCGACGCCGGCACCGGCTCCGGCCCGGCGCAGCAGGGCGGCGGGCCCGTGCGCCACGGGTACGAAACCGGGGGGCGCGGCCCGCGCAGCGGTGCCGTGGCGGCCTACCAGGCGGGGGCACGGCGCGGCGCCGCGGCCCGCGTGCACGGCACGGAACGCGGGGAACCGGAGGGGGAGGGGCAGGAGCGGCGGCAGCAGGACGAGGGGCGTGCGGGGGAGGACTGGTGGAACCGCCCCAGGTCGGCGCCCCCCGCGGACACCCGTCACGCCACGCCGGACGACTACGTGCGCTGGTTCCCGTCCGGGGAGGACGAGGTCACCCCGAGCGATCTGCCGGGTTCACGTCCGCCCAACAGCCATCCGGTGAAGGCCACTTGGCGTCCGGCTGAGCCCGGGCCCGAGTCCCGGCCCGGGCACGGACGCGAGGGCGGACCGGAGGGCTCCCGGTACGCCGACGTCCCCTACGGCTCCGACGTTCCGTACGGCGCCGACGTCCCCAATGGAGACGACGTTCCGTACGGCGACGACGTTCCGTACGGCGACGATGTGCCGTACGGCGCCGATGTTCCGTACGACGAGGGCGAGTTCGGCGAAGGCTCCTACTCCGAAGGCCCGTACGACGACGGTCCGTCGGCCGAGGGCTCCGGCAGCCGGCCCTGGGGTGTTGAGGGTGCCGAGGAGCACGGCGCGCCACAAGGCTTCCACGGCCCCGCCACCGCGCTGGCCGCCGAACGTGCGCGGCAGGCGCGCATGACGGTCGTCGGTGCGGTCGGCGAGCGGTGGGCGCCCGAGCAGGCCGGGCCGGTGCATCAGAACTGGCGGCTGGCGCCGCCGGTGGGCCCGTCCGCGGACCTGTGGGCGCTGGGCGTTCTGCTCTTCCGTGCCGTGCAGGGGCATGCGCCCTACCCCGAGGACGATGTCGCCGAGTTGGTGCAGATGGTGTGCGGGGAACCTCCCGCGTTCGCGGAGGAGTGCGGCCCGCTGCGTCCCGTCGTCGAGTCGTTGCTGCGTCAGGACCCCACGGAGCGGCCGGACTTCGAGGAGCTGCGGGGCTGGCTGCGGTCCCTGGTGCGCTCCGCACCGGAGCCGGAGGTCGGCTGGCACACGGTGTACGCCCCCTCCCTGGACCCCGGCGGCACGTCGGACCCGAGACGGCTGCCGATACTGCGCCGTCGCGGCGAGCTCGTACGCAGACGGCGGGCGGCGAGACGCGCGGCCCGCGCCGAGCAGAGGCAGCAGCACCGGCATCAGCAGCGGGAACAGCGCCGTCAGAAGCAGCAGCGGCCCCCGGCTGCCCCCCACCCGGCCCCGCCCGGTCAGGACCGCCGCCATCGGGCCGCGGCCGACCAGGAAGCGCGTCATCACACGCAGCACCGGCAGCCCGGCCCCGTCCCGCCCCCGCCCGGTCAGACACCGGAACCCGGGCGCGAACGGGCCGCGCACGGACGGCCCCGGTCCGCGCGGGAGAAGAAGCCACGGCAGGGTGCGGGCCCCCGCAGGCTCGGCGGCGTGCTGGTGGGGCTCGTGCTCGCGGGTCTGGCGGCGGCACTGGCGTACGCGGTGTGGTTCATGCCGAAGGACGGCACGAGCGGCGCCTCGAACCATCAGCGCGGCTCGGTCGGGGGCGAGAGCAAGCCCTCCTCGCAGCCCGGTGACGGCAGTGACGGCAGCGGCGACGGGGGCGGCAGCGGCGAAGGGGACGGCGACGGCGGAGGCGACGCCGGGAAGCAGCGCCCGCCCGCCGCCGGCAAGGCACCGAAGGGCTACAAGCTCAGCCGGGATCCCGCGGGCTTCCGGATCGCCGTTCCCGACGAGTGGAACCGCCGCTCGACGACCGGCCGCGGCCAGGTCCGCTACAACGGCGGCGAGGTCGAGATGGTCGTCGTCAACGGCCGCGACAGCGTACGGAAGTTCGGCAACGATCCGATGGCCTACCAGAGCGACGACGAGCCCGAGCTGAGCGCCTACCGGGCCTCGGACTGGGCGTCGACATCGGGCCTGCGGCGCATCGACGTCGGTGAAACCGCCATGGCCGAGGGCACCTTCAGCTGGAAGGACGGCGGCCGCGACGTGTACGCACGCAACCGCGCGATGATCCTCGACGGGCGCTACCACGTGGTGATGGTGATGGGCTCGAAGGGCAAGAAGGAGGAGATCGACCGGCATTTCGAGGCCGTGGCCGACACCTACCGCTCCACCGGGCGCTGATCTGCGTACGCCGTGCCGCGGCCGGGGTGCCGCGGTTCCCGGCCCCGATCCCCGGTCCGGCCCGCCCCGATCCCCGGCCCGACCCCGGCCCGACCCCGGCCCCGGCCCGACTCGGCCCGGTGCCGCGGCCGGTGCCGGCGTCGGAGACATGAGCCGGCGTGACCGCAGAATCGTCACGCCAGCGTTCACTGGCAGATTCGGTGAAAGTGGTTACCGCCGGGTATGCAGCGTGTTTCCGGGGTCGTACTCTCTCTCGCATGACGGACACGCAGGACACCCGCTCCCAGAGCAACGGCGAAGACCGCGGCACCGCCGGTGGCAGCGCCACATCCGAAGGCACTCCCGGCGGCAACCCGGTGGCCGCCGCGCCGGCAGGGGTGCGCACGGCCGCCGACGTCGTCACCTCCGAACTCGTCGAGGCCCTCACCGAGGGAGTGATCGGCAGCGGCCGCACGTCCAGTCACACGCCGTTCACGGGCAAGAAGCTCGCCGAGCTGCCGGAGTCGACGCCCGAGGACGTCGCCTTCGCCTTCCACCGCGCCCGCGAGGCACAGGGCGCGTGGGCCGCGACGCCCGTACAGGAGCGGGCCGCCGTCCTGCTGCGCTTCCACGACCTGGTGCTGGCGCGTCAGAACGAGGTCCTGGACCTGATCCAGCTGGAGACCGGCAAGACCCGGCTGCACGCGCACGAGGAGGTGCAGGCCGTCGCGGTTGCCGCACGTCATTACGGGCGGCGTGCCCCCGCCTACCTGCGTCCCAAGCGGCACACGGGTGCGATCCCCGTCCTGACCAAGGTGACGGAGAACCGTCATCCCCGTGGCGTCGTCGGGCAGATCGCGCCCTGGAACTACCCCTTCGAACTCTCCGTGGGCGACGCCCTTCCCGCCTTCGCCGCGGGCAACGCCGTCGTGATGAAGCCCGACACGGAGACGGCGCTGACCGCCCTGTGGGCGCGCCGTCTGCTCATCGAGGCCGGGCTGCCGAAGAACGTGTGGCAGGTCGTCATCGGTGAGGGTCATGTGGTCGGCCCCGCGGTCGTCGAGCGCGGCGACTACGTCTCGTTCACCGGCTCCACCAGGACCGGCCGCGGCGTGGCGCAGAAGGCGGCGGAGCGCCTGGTGGGCGCCTCCCTCGAACTGGGCGGCAAGAACGCCATGATCGTGCTGCCCGACGCCGACCTGGACAAGGCCGCGGCGGGCGCGGTGCGCGGTGCTTTCTCCTCCGCGGGCCAGCTGTGCATCTCGATCGAGCGGCTGTACGTGCACGAGTCGGTGGCGGACGCGTTCCTTGAGCGCTTCGTCGCCCGTACGAAGCGGATGCGGCTCGGTTCGGCACTCGCCTACGGCGCCGACATGGGCTCCCTCGTCTCACAGAAGCAGCTCGACAACGTCAGCCGGCACATCGAGGAAGCGGTCGCCAAGGGCGCGAAGGTGCTCGCGGGCGGGCGCGCACGGCCCGATGTGGGGCCGCTCTTCCACGAGCCGACGATCCTCGACGGCGTCGAGTCGCCGATGGCCGTGTGCACCGAGGAGACCTTCGGCCCCGTCGTCTCCGTATACCGCTACTCGGACGTGGACGAGGCCGTGGAGCTCGCCAACTCCACCGCGTACGGCCTGAATGCGAGCGTCTGGGGCCGCAACGGACGCCAGGCGCGGGAGGTCGCGGCGCGGCTGCGCAGCGGCACCGTCAACGTCAACGAGGGGTACGCGGCGGCTTACGGCAGCGTGCAGTCCCCGATGGGCGGCATGGGCGACTCCGGCCTCGGCAGACGGCACGGCAGCGAGGGCATCCTCAAGTACACCGAGTCGCAGACCGTGGCGCACCAGCGCGTGCTGCCGATGGCGCCGTCCTTCGGCATGGACGACGCGAAGTACTCCCAGTTCATGAGCCTTTCTCTGAAGGCGCTCAAGGCTCTCCGCTTCCGCTGACCCTGGCCGGCGTCCGCCGAGCCGGCCCAGCCCGACGAACCGTACAACCGATCCCGAGCCGAACCACTCGCACCGGAGGCCCACCGTGCCCGAGGAGAACTCCGCCCCGAATGAGGGCGGTTCGTACGACTACGACGTGATTGTCATCGGCTCCGGCTTCGGCGGTTCCGTCTCCGCTCTCCGTCTCACCGAGAAGGGGTACAGCGTCGGAGTGCTGGAGGCGGGACGCCGCTACACCCGCGAGACCCTGCCCAGGAACTCCTGGGACACGAAGAACTACATCTGGGCCCCCGCGCTCGGCCTCTACGGCATCCAGCGCATCCATGTGCTCAGCAACGTCATGATCCTGGCAGGCGCCGGTGTGGGGGGCGGTTCGCTGAACTACGCCAACACCCTCTACGTTCCGCCGCCGGCCTTCTTCCAGGACCGCCAGTGGGGCCACATCACGGACTGGCAGGAGGAGTTGAAGCCCTTCTACGACCAGGCACAGCGGATGCTGGGCGTACGGCTCAACCCCACGATGACGCCCTCGGACGAGCATCTGAAGACGGCCGCCGAGCGGATGGGCGTCGGCGACACCTTCCACATGGCTCCGGTCGGCGTCTTCTTCGGCGACGGCCAGGACGCCGACGGCAAGGCGACGACGGAGCCCGGCGGCGAGGTCGCCGACCCGTACTTCGGCGGAGCGGGCCCTTCGCGCAGGGCCTGTTCGGAGTGCGGCGAGTGCATGACCGGCTGCCGCCACGGCGCGAAGAACACCCTCAACGAGAACTACCTCTACCTCGCCGAGAAGGCGGGCGCCGTCGTCCACCCGATGACGACTGTGCGCGAGGTCGCGGAACTGCCGGACGGGCAGGGCTTCTCCGTCACCTGCGTCGCGACGGACAAGCGCAAGGGCCCCCGGACTGTGCTGCGTGCCCGCAAGGTGGTCATGGCAGCCGGCACGTACGGGACGCAGACCCTGCTGCACCGCATGCGCGACACCGGCACCCTGCCGAGGCTCTCCGAACGCCTCGGCGAGCTGACCCGCACCAACTCCGAGGCGCTGGTGGGCGCGCAGACCATCGAGCGGCGCTACCGCAAGAAGTGGAAGGACAGCCGGAAGCTCGACTTCACACGGGGCGTCGCGATCACGTCCTCCGTGCACCCCGACGAGCACACGCACATCGAGCCCGTCCGCTACGGCAGGGGCTCCAACGCGATGAGCGCCCTGACGACGCTCCAGGTGAACCACGAAACGAAGCTGCCCAAGCTGCTGGGACACCTGGTCACCTGCCTGCGGCACCCGAATCTGTTCCTGCGGTCGCTCTCCGGACGCAAGTGGTCCGAGCGGATCATCATCGGCCTGGTGATGCAGACCCACGACAACTCCCTGACCACGTACCGGAAGACGAAGGGCCTCGGGAAGGGACTGCTCACCGCGCGACAGGGACACGGCGCGCCCAACCCCGCCTACATCCCCGAGGGCGCGGAGGCCGCACGGCATCTCGCCGAGGACATCAACGGCTTCGCCGGGACCAACCTCGGGGAGCTGCTGGGCATGCCGCTCACGGCGCACTTCCTCGGCGGCTGCCCGATCGGCGCGGACGCTGCAAGCGGGGTCATCGACCCGTACCACCGCCTCTACGGGCACCCGGGCATCACCGTCGTGGACGGCTCCGCCGTCTCCGCGAACCTCGGCGTCAACCCCGCGCTCACCATCACCGCGCAGGCGGAGCGCGCGATGTCCATGTGGCCCAACAGGGGCGAGGAGGACGCGCGTCCCGAGCAGGGATCGCAGTACGTGCGGATGGCGCCGGTGGCGCCGCGCGCACCGGTCGTTCCGGACGACGCGTTCGGGGCGCTGCGGCTGACCGTGCTGCCCGTCCCGAAGGTGCCGGCCAGGAGGCAGGAGACGGTGGCGAAGGAGAGCGCGGAGGTGGAGTAGTCCCCGAGTTCCGCCCCCGGCCGGGCAGTTCTGCCGGCGGGGGCGGGCCCGCGCACACGCCCGGGAACCCCGTGCACACGCGAAGGGCCCCGTGGCGCCGACCGGGTGGTGAAGCCGGCGCCACGGGGCTCTTGGCGTCCAGCAAGGGCGTCAGGGCAGCGCCCGGCTGGAGGAGCGGCACCGGGGGGTAGTGCCGCCTGGCCGTCGCGGCTGACGGCAGCAAGCTGCACGGCAGGTCAACGGCCGGGTCCTGAAAGGGAGTTCGTGTGCATCGTGCTGGATGCGCACGTGCCGCGCAAGGCGTCGGTACCACGGTCACCGCATCCGTACCGGCCGGACGGAACTTTTACCGTCGGCCGACAATCTCCCGAGAATCTTCCCGACTCGCAGGGACTCCCGGTCCGCGGAGCGGCCGGTCCGGAGCGTCCCCCGGACCGGCCACTGTCTCCCCGCGCGGGGAGAGTTGGTGACCGGGCTGCTGTCCCCTGCTGACCGGTCACTCGCGCCGGAGCGAGGTCCCACGACACTTCCGTCCCCGCCCACGAGGAGGAACGGGCGTCTCATCGCTGCGATGGCGCGCCCCGAACGCCGGACGTCCGGCGGGCATCGGGGTCACCGGGACCAACGAACCCGCTCACGCGGCGGTCACGCTCCTTACGGGTGACCGGTGCGCTGCGGATTTGCCGCGTTGTGCGAACGCCGCACCGGTCGGAGGAGGCGCACGCCCCGGTTCACGGCTGCGCTCTGCACAGTGCGAGCAGTGTCATGGCAAGTTGCGTGCCGGGACGGCCCAGTTCGCCGCGGTAGCGGTTCAGGATCTCCATCTCACGGGCCAGGCCCGCGCCTTCGCCGGTCCGGGCGCCTTCGCCGGTCCCTGCGCTTTGTGCGGTGCGGGCGCTTTCCGCGGTCCGGCTCTCTCCCGCCCCGGCATGCGCCCGGCGGATGTCGCCGACCGCGACCGCCCTGCGTTCCTGCACGAGCGCGATGATGCGGGCGTCCAGGTCGTCGATGCGGGAGCGGACCGCGGCTGCGGACTCCCGCCCGCCCGCCGTGCCCGCCACCGTCGTGTCCGGGCCGGTACGCCCGGTACGCCCGGTGGTCTCTGCGGCTTCGGTGCTCATGGTGTTCACGTCTCCGTCCTCGTAGGTCGTACGTACGGCGGAGCCCTGGGCCGCCCGGTGCGACGAGGGAGTGTCCGGCGGATCTTCTCGGGCCCGCGACGCCGGCTACGGCACCTCGCTGTGTTGTCGGAGTCGCCCGAGTACGCCCAGTACGAGGGCGATCCTCCGCCTCGCGATGCACCGCATCCGACGCCGCGGGCTGGTCCTCAAAGATCCGCCGGACACCCCCTGAACCAAGAGCGCCCCGGGCCTTTGCCGGCCCGGGGCGCCCGGTGAGTCGCTCGTCGGTGGATCAAGCAGCTCGACCACGGCGGCCGTGAGGGCCGGTTCCGTGGCCGAACCAGAAGCTGGTGGTGACGGGCAGCTCGAACATGCCCGACAGTATGCACGAGGCCGCTGTGGAGGCCGAGCGGCCCCACGGGCGCCTCCCGTTAGAATCGGCCGTACGAAGCGAGCACGTGCTCCGCGCTCCGGCACGGCGTGCACAAGCGCCGTCCACGCCGTCCCACGCTCCCGTACCACCGCCGTAAAGGCCGAAAGGCAGCCGCTCCGTGGCATCAGCGCCCGCCCCCCGGGGCTCAGGCTCCCCGGAATCCGCCTCCGCTTCTCCGGACGCCCCGGAGACCGTCCTCGTGGTCGATTTCGGCGCCCAGTACGCGCAGCTCATCGCGCGCCGCGTACGTGAGGCGCGGATCTACAGCGAGGTCGTGCCCTCCACCATGCCCGTGGAGGAGATCCTGGCCAGGAACCCGAAGGCGGTCATTCTCTCCGGCGGCCCCTCGTCCGTGTACGCCGAGGACGCACCCTCGCTCGACAGCTCGCTCTTCGACGCCGGCGTCCCCGTCCTCGGTCTGTGCTACGGCTTCCAGCTGATGGCCCAGTCCCTCGGCGGCACCGTCGACAACACCGGCAGCCGGGAGTACGGGCGCACGGACCTGTCGGTCTCGAAGAGCGTCTCCACGCTCTTCGAGGGCACCCCCTCGCACCAGCAGGTGTGGATGTCGCACGGCGACGCCTGCTCCGCGGCCCCCGAGGGCTTCACGGTCACCGCGTCGACGGACATGGTCCCGGTCGCCGCGTTCGAGAACGACGAGCGCGGGCTGTACGGCGTCCAGTACCACCCCGAGGTCATGCACTCCACGCACGGCCAGCAGGTGCTGGAGCACTTCCTCTACCGCGGCGCCGGTCTCTCCCCGACCTGGACGACCGCGAGCATCGTCGACGAGCAGGTCGCGGCGATCCGCGAGCAGATCGGCAGCAAGCGCGCCATCTGCGGGCTGTCCGGCGGCGTGGACTCCGCCGTGGCCGCCGCCCTCGTCCACAAGGCCGTCGGTACGCAGCTGACCTGCGTGTACGTCGACCACGGGCTGATGCGCAAGGGCGAGACGGAGCAGGTGGAGAAGGACTTCGTCGCCGCCACTGGCGTGCAGCTGAAGGTCGTCGACGCCGCCGACCGCTTCATCGCGGCGCTGGCCGGAGCCTCCGACCCGGAACAGAAGCGGAAGATCATCGGACGTGAGTTCATCCGGGTCTTCGAGCAGGCGCAGGCAGAGCTCGTCGCCGAGGCGGGTGCCGCAGGCGAGGACGTCGCCTTCCTCGTGCAGGGCACCCTCTACCCCGACGTCGTCGAGTCCGGCGGCGGCACCGGCGCGGCCAACATCAAGTCCCACCACAACGTGGGCGGACTGCCGGAGGACCTGGAGTTCGAACTGGTCGAGCCGCTGCGGAAGCTGTTCAAGGACGAGGTCCGCATGGTCGGCCAGGAGCTGGGCCTGCCGGAGGAGATCGTCCAGCGGCAGCCGTTCCCCGGGCCCGGCCTCGGAATCCGCATCATCGGCGAGGTCACCCGCGAGCGCCTGGACGTGCTGCGCGAGGCCGACGCCATCGCCCGCGAGGAGCTGACCGCCGCCGGCCTGGACCGCGAGATCTGGCAGTGCCCGGTCGTGCTGCTGGCCGACATCCGCTCCGTCGGGGTGCAGGGAGACGGGCGCACGTACGGGCACCCCGTGGTGCTGCGCCCGGTCTCGTCCGAGGACGCGATGACCGCGGACTGGTCGCGGCTGCCGTACGACGTGCTGGCCCGCGTCTCCACCCGCATCACGAACGAGGTCTCCGGCGTCAACCGCGTCGCGCTCGACATCACGAGCAAGCCCCCGGGCACGATCGAGTGGGAGTGAGCGGGGGCGGACGGGGAGAGCGCCCCGGGCGCGCCACCCGTCAACGCGGCGTTGTGCTTCATGCCTCTGAGTGACCAGAGGGCTTTCCGGCCCGCTACGGTGGGCACAGGGCCAAGAATCCCGTCCATGGGAGGAACCATGACCGCCGAGCCCGTGCCCACCGCCGGCGATTCCCCGGCCGCGGAATCGCGGTGGCCCGTGCCGCCGCGGCAGGGCTACACCGTGGACGACCTGTTCAATCTGCCCGACCTCCCGCCGCACACTGAGCTGATCGACGGGAGCCTGGTCTTCGTGAGCCCACAGCGGAAGTTCCATTCGCTGGCGATGTACTTGCTGGAAAGCGGGATGCGCGCCACGGTTCCCGAGACCTTGCGTGTGCGCCGGGAGATGGCGGTGGTCCTCAGCCCCGGCACCGTCCCGGAACCGGACATCTGCGTGGTCCGTGCCGAAGCGGACAAGGACGGGCGCCAGACCCGCTACGAGGCGGAGGACGTCGTGCTGGCGGTCGAGGTCGTCTCGCCGGACTCCCAGGAGCGGGACCGCGACACCAAGCCGCACAAGTACGCCCGGGCGGGCATCCCGCACTTCTGGCGCGTGGAGATGTCCGGTGACGAGGACCGTCCGGTGGTCTATGTCTACGAGCTGGACCCGACGACGATGGTGTACGCCGTCACGGGCATCCACCATGATCAGCTGAAGCTCTCGGTGCCCTTCCAGGTCGACATCGACCTCACCGGGATCGACCACCTGTAGACGGCCGCCCGGGCCGGGCCCGACGATCTCGGAGGTCCGGCGTCCGCGGCGGTAGGTTTCCCGGTGACCGATATCGGGGGCCTCGCCGCCCGGACCGTCGGAAGCGGATCGTCGGGGCCGCCGCCGCGGCAGTGGTGCTGCTCGGAATCCTCGCGGCGGCTCAGCTGCCGACAGTGCCGTCGATGCGCTCGCGGAGCAGGTCGGCGTGCCCGTTGTGCCGCGCGTACTCCTCGATCATATGGACCAGGATCCAGCGCAGGGACACGCTGTCTTCGCCCATGATGGCCGCTGCCTCTTCGGGAAGGCCGCCCGAGTCGTCGAGGGAGGCGTCGGCCGTCAGTTCGCGGCCCCGCCCGACCTCGCGCTGCCAGACGGCCATCGCCTCGTCCATGCCGCGTCCGGGAACGAGCGTGAACCCGTCCTCTCCCTCCTGATACAGCCTCGGGACGTCCTGACCGGCGAAGACCCGCTGGAACCAGTTGCGTTCGACCTCCGCCATGTGCTGCACCAGTCCGAGCAGCGTCATCGAGGACGGCTTCACCGGCTGCTCACGGACCTGACTGTCGTCGAGATCCGCGCACTTGAGGGTCAGGGTGGCGCGGTGGAAGTCCAACCAGCCCTCCAGCATGGCGCGTTCGCCGGCGTGCGCTGCGGGGACGGGGCGTCCGTCCGGGGTCGTCCTGGTCATGGGGCAAGCTTTTCACGGCCCGGACGGCAGCGCGTCCCGGTTTTCGGGAGGCGGGACCGGCACCGGCTGCCGCTCCACTCCGATGAGTCCCGGCCCCGGCGGCGGTCTGCACCGCCGCAAGGACATCACGTACCGAGGGAGAGCTGCTGTGCCGGGTGCCACCGGGACCGAGGTCGTAAGGGCCTGCATGGAGAGCTACATCGCGCAGGACCGCGAGCGTGCGGAACGGCTGATCGCCGACGACTACCGCTTCACCAGCCCGCAGGACGACCACATCGACAGGGACGCGTTCTTCGAGCGCTGCTTCCCCACGGCGGAACGCTTCCGGTGGCAGGAGATCCTGGCGGTCGTGCCCGCCGGCGGCGACGACGTCTTCCTCCTCTACGAGTACGAGCTGAGGACCGGCGAGCGGCACCGCAACGTCGAGGTCGCGACGGTCCGCGACGGGCGCATCACCGAGACCCAGGTCTTCTTCGGCGGCCGCGTCCGATAGCCGCCCGGCTCAGGCCGCAGGCCGTGCGTGGGACGTACCGTCCTTCGCCGGCCGCGCCGCCGCCCACACGAGCAGGCCGAAGCCGAGCGCGAAGCCGAGCATCGTCACCACCCCCCGCGGGTTGAAGATGTGGCTGTCGAAGAACGACCAGCAGGACACCAGCAGCACCGCTGTGCCCGGCAGCACGCGTGCCCCGTGCCTGAGGCACAGCGCGACCGACGCCGCGACCACCGCGACCGTCAGGCACCACACGCCGGCCTGACCGAGCGCGTCACCGGTGTGGAAGAGCGGGTTGACGACGCGGCGGCGCTGTTCGCCGCCGTGCTGCTCGGCGATGCCCGCCCCGATGCCGGCGACGGCGTCCAGTCCCGTGTAGAAGCAGGCGTAGCCGAAGGCGCCGGTCCACGCGACGACGGTGG
Organism: Streptomyces sp. WMMB 322; assembly: GCF_900090145.1. Taxonomy (GTDB): domain Bacteria; phylum Actinomycetota; class Actinomycetes; order Streptomycetales; family Streptomycetaceae; genus Streptomyces. The sequence continues at coordinate 289,548 of NZ_FMHI01000005.1, read as the reverse complement.
CCACGCCCGGCACGTCAGGGCGCGGCCTTCCCCACAGGGGCACGACCAGGCCGAGCGCCAGCAGCGGCCAGACGGGCAGCAGCCAGATGTGCATCTCCGCCCACATCACGGCGTTGTGCGGCCGCAGCCCGGCCGGGTGCGTGAGCCCGAACCCGGCCAGCACGAGGGGCGCCGCCACGACGAGGACGATGTCGCGGGTGAGGTTCTTCCAACGGGGTACGGACATGCCGTGATGGTAGGTGCGCTGCGGCCGGTACGCCCCGCCCCGTACGGCACCGTCACAGAAGCGAAAGATCCGGCGCCGCCGGGGAGGCGAGGGGTTACGCGCCGGCCCGCCGGAACGCGCCGACCGCGGAGGGGCGCAGGCCCTGCGGACGTGGCGCGTACTCGACGAACTCTTCGCTGTCGCCGAGGAGTCGGGGCGTCCTCCGGCCCAGGGGCGGTCAACTGGCTGCTCCGGCAGGACGGTGTGACCGCGTCGATCGTCGGTGCGCGCACGATGGAGCAGTTCGCCTCCCATCCCGCCGTTGTGGACTGGGAGTTGGAGTCCTCGCAGGTGAAGCGGCTCACCGGCGCCGCGCGGCGCCGGCTGCCCTGTCCGTACGGTTTCCAGAAGGGCGGCGGCAGCGACGACTGACGCGGATGCCCGCAGGCCGGTCACCGACTTGTCCCCTCCTGTTCGGTTGGATCGGTAAGTCCGTTATGTCTGCAGTCTTTTCGGGCATCTTCCCCGGCCCCTCTCGATGGAGCCGATTCGGCCGCCGGTACGTCGTATCCTCGTACTGTTATCGGCCATGCACTCTGAGCATCCGTCTCGGCATCGGGACGCCGTCGAGTCTGGGGATTGAACGAACGGATGGAATGGGCGCAACTGTCAGACGCTGAACTCCTCTCGCTGGTGCGGGAGGAGGGCGAGTCGTCCCCCGATGCGCTCCGTGAACTGCAGCGGCGCCACTTCCAGGCCGTGAAGGCCTTCGCGGCGGTGTGCACCGTCGGTTCGTCCGCGGCCGAGGAACTGGCCGGCAACGCGTGGCGCCGCGCGACGACGGCGTTACGCGCGGACCCGGGTGTCGGCGCCGTGCGTCCGCACGCGCTGTGCTCGGTGCTGCGTACGACGGCCGACTGGGCCGGAACGGCCAAACGCGAGGATCTGCACGAAGAGTTGGTCAGCTGGATCCAGAGCTACGTCTCGGAGGGCCGCGGGGACTCCTCGGCGGACGACTTCCCCCGCACGTCGAGGGCGGCGCGGGCCTTCGGATCGCTTCCCGCTCACGCGCAGACGGTGCTGTGGCACTACGCCGTCGAGTACGACGGCGTGGCCAGGATCGACCAGCTCCTCGGCGGCGGGACCGACGAGGTCTCGGTGCTCGGCAGGCGTGCGCGGCGGGACTTCTACAACGCCTACGTGCGCATGCACCAGGACGAGATGCGGGAGGACGAGTGCCGTCGCCTCCAGCGGACGGTGCTCGCCTACGCGGACCAGAAGTCGATCGAGACCGCGGCGGACCTCCTGCCGCATTTGGAGCGGTGCGCACACTGCTCACAGGCCGTCGACGACCTCGGGCTGATGCACGTCCACTGCGGGGCGCTGCTGGCGGAGGCGCTGCTTCCGTGGGGCGGACCGGAGTACGCCGCCTCCAGCCTGCCCTCGTCGGCGGGCGCCCGCGCCGCACACGGCTCTCAGGACGACACCGCCGCCAGGACCGGAGCCGCGGGCGGCGCGGGCGACGGGGAGCGCATCCACGGGGACCAACACGCGGGAGGATGGCGGGGGTTGATGCTCCGCTGGTCCGGCGGCCGAGCCGGTGGCCGGCTCCTGGGAGGAGACCCGGGTGCTGACGACGCGGACGCCCGCCCCGGCGAGGAGAGGAGACGGCACAGGACCAGGCGCGTGGTGCAGAGCGCGGCACTCGTGGCCGCGTGCTCGCTCGTCGTGGCCGTCGCCTACACCGGGGCCTTCCGCCCCGGCTCGCCGCAGAGCGCCGAATCACCGCCCGCCAGGGGCGGTTCGCAGGTCACCGCCCAGCCGGCCCGGCCATCCCCGACGACGGCGACGGCCACCGCAACCGCCACCGTCACGGCCACGGAGACCGCCCCGCCCCGCGGGAACGGCGGCGGACGTCCCGGCGGCAGCGGCAGCGAGCCGCCGAGAGGGGTGCCGGCCGTCGACACGGCACTGGAATGGCTCTTCGACACGGTGCAGGGGGCGACGACGGCGGACAGCTCCGCCAACGGCATCCTCGGGACGCTCTTCGGCGACCCGCTGCCCGCGCTGCTGAACGGCGCCCTCCAGTTCAACGGGTCGCAGGACGTCAGCTCGGAAGGCGGCGTGCTCGACACCGCGTCCAGCTTCTCCGTCTCCGTCCGCGTGAAGCTGCAGGACAAGGGCGGCTCCCAGACCGTCGTCAGCCAGGACGGCCGGGCCGTGAGCGGGTTCTCGCTGCGGTACGACGCCGCCGAGGACCGCTGGGCGATGGCGATCCGGGGTGACGACTCCTCGGAGGCCGGGCAGAGCGTGGCCCTGTCCGACTCCTCGCCGGAGGTGGGCAGTTGGACCCGGCTGACCGGCGTCTACGACGACCCGGGCAACGTGATCCGGCTGTACGTCGACGGCAGGCTCGAGGACACGGTCAGGCACGGGCGGGACTGGCGGGCGGACGGAGCCTTCACGGTCGGCAGGGGACTGCTCGACGGAGTGCCCTTCCAAGGGCTGAGGGGCACCGTCGACGAGGTGCGGGCCTTCGGCTCGGCACTCTCGGGACAGCAGGTGCGCGACCTGGCGGGCCGCTCCTGACCGCGGCGGCCCGCGCAACGAGTGTCCGGGCTGCCGACCGTCCGGGCTGCCGCGTGCTGTCGACCGTCGGGTCGCCGAGCGCCGCGCGCCGCCGGGCGCTGTCGACCGTCCGTGCCGCCGACCACCGCGCGCCGACCGCCGGGCGTCGCGCGCTGCCGCGCGTCCGGGCCGCCGACTGCCGGGCTTCGCCGTCGGGCCGCTTGATGCGCCGTCCGGGGCAGCCCGGCGGGGCCGGTGCGCCTCCCGCGGGGTGAGCACCGGCCGGTGCGTGCGGGCGGGCGTCGCCGGCGGCCGCACCGGACACGGTCCCCGGGCTCGTGCCGGTCTCATCCCGCGTTGCGCGCGCCCCGCCTCTCGAAGGTGTCCTTGGTGCCGCCCTCCCACTCGACGGTGAGCTTGGCGCCGGAGCGGCCCGCGTTGCCCGTGAGGTCGCTCCTCACCTTTCCGTTGACGCACTTGAGGGCCAGCCGGAATGCCGCGCCGGACTTGTTCAGCTCGCCGACACCGGGGCAGGTGGACAGGCGGCCGAGGCGGTTGTAGGAAACGGCGTTCTTGCCGGCTGCCTTGCCGGAACGGACCTCCCGGCCCACCGTCAGCGTCTCCCCGCCGCGCGACTGCCACGTGCCGATGAACGCCTTCTGCCCGGCGGCCTGTCCGCCGCGTCCCGCGCCGTCGTCCTGGCCGGGGCCCTTCTGCCCGCCGTCGGGCCGCTCGCCGGCAGGTCCCGGTTCGGGTTCGTCGCCGCTCGGCGCGCTCGCTCCGGCCCCTCCACCGCGCTCGCCCACCACCATGTAGTAGACGCCGCCGGCGACGAGCAGCATCGCGACGACCGTCCCCGTGAGAAGGACGACGAGTTTCCGCGTCGAGTGGGCGGCCCACCGCGGTCCCGTCGGCGGGTAGCCGTAGCCCGGCGGCGGCTGCTGGTACGAGCCGTCGGACAGGTACTCGTAGTCGTACGGCGGTGGCGGGGGCGCCGGCGGTGGAGCCGGCGTCTGCCACGACGTCTGCCACGACGCCTGCTGTGGCGGCAGCGGAGGCTGCGGCGGGGGCTCCGGCGGGAGTTGCTGCGTCGCCGAATCCCAGTACCCGTACCCGGCCGTGGGCGGCTGCGGCGGCGGCTGGCGCGGCTGGATCTGCTGCGGCGGAGGCTGCCGCGGCACCGGCGGCGGGGGAGGCCGCTGCCCCGTGTACCGCGGACCGACGTCATCGTCCTGCGGTGGCTGAGTCATGGCGAACACCTCTGCGCACGTGCCCGCAGCCGCCGAGACCCCCAGCTCTCCTCATGGCCCGAACTTCCCCGGGGTCGGCCTCGGCCGGTTACGAGCCCGCCGCTTCTGCACGGCAATGAGCGGGCCACGCCACCATCCTGCGCCATCGTGACGACCGGCCGCAGCCGAACCCGGAGCATGTGTGCGGTACATCAGGTACGTCGCGACGCCCGGTCAGGCGCGGGATGCCGTGCGGTGCCGGTCCGCGGCCCTGCCCTGCGCGGACCCGTACGGTTCCGCGCCGGGTGGCGGAGCGGCTCAGACCAGGCGCCGCGCGGCCGCCCAGCGGGTCAGTTCGTGACGGTTGGACAGCTGCAACTTCCGCAGTACCGCCGAGACATGGGACTCGACCGTCTTCACGGAGATGAAGAGCTGCTTGGCCACTTCCTTGTACGCGTAGCCGCGCGCGATCAGACGCAGCACCTCGCGTTCGCGCTGGGTGAGCCGGTCGAGGTCCTCGTCGACGGGCGGGGCGTCGGTGGAGGCGAAGGCGTCCAGGACGAAACCCGCCAGGCGCGGTGAGAAGACCGCGTCACCGTCGGCGACGCGGAAGATCGCGTCTACGAGGTCGGTGCCGGTGATGGTCTTGGTGACGTAGCCGCGCGCACCGCCGCGGATGACGCCGATGACGTCCTCGGCCGCGTCGGACACCGACAGGGCGAGGAACCGCACGGGCGATTCGGCCGCGCCCATCATCGGGGCGCTCCGGCGCAGGACCTCCACGCCGCCTCCGCCGGGGAGATGGACGTCCAGCAGCACGACGTCGGGGCGGGTGGCTGCGATCACGGAGACCGCCTGTTCCACGTCGCCGGCCTCCCCGACGACGTCGACGCCCGTCTCGTCCGTGCGGCCGATCTCCGCCTGCACGCCCGCACGGAACATGCGGTGGTCGTCGACGAGGACCACGCGGACCCGGCGGGACGTGCCCGTGCCGGCGCCTTCTGCGGTGCCTGGTGTCTCGTTGGTCACGACTGGGCCGCCCTCTCCATTTCGAGCTCCACCTCTGTCCCCTCGCCGGGCGCCGACCGCAGCCGGGCCGTGCCTCCGTGGCGGCGCATGCGGCCGATGATGGACTCGCGCACGCCCATCCTGTCCTCCGGTACCGCGTCCTGGTCGAAGCCGGGGCCACGGTCGCGCACGGAGATGAACACCGTGCGCCCCTCCACCTCCGTGAACACCTGGACCGCCCCTCTGTCGCCACCGTACTTGGCGGCGTTCACCATCGCCTCCCGCGCTGCCTGGATCTGTGCGTCGAGCCCTTCGTCGAGGGGGCAGTCGCCGACGCAGACGACCTCGATCGGCACTCCGTGACGGTCCTCGACCTCGGCCGCCGTCTCCTTGACGGATTCGGAGAGGGTCTGCGCCTTCTCGTCCTCCTTGCCCCTGCCGTGCGGCTTGTACAGCCAGTTGCGCAGCTCGCGCTCCTGGGCCCGGGCGAGGCGGGCCACTTCGCGGGAGTCGTCGGCGCTGCGCTGGATCAGGGTGAGGGTGTGCAGCACCGAGTCGTGGACGTGCGCGGCGACTTCGGCCCGCTCCTGCGCGCGGATGCGCATCAGCCGCTCCTCGGAGAGGTCCTGCATCATCCGCACCAGATACGGGCCCGCGAGCAGCGCGACACCGACGAGGACGGCGAGGGCGGCCTGCAGGACCGGGCCGAGATGGCTGGCCGACCCCTGCACGACGACGATTCCGCTCACCCCCACCGCCACCAGCACCACTCCGGCAGCACTGCGCGCGAGGGGGACCAGACCGCGGCGGCGGCTGACCTCGGCCCAGTGCGCGCGGCGTGCGTCGTCGGCCTGGCGCCAGACCAGGACCACGCCGAGGCCTATCAGCAGCACCGGCCACACATAGGTGTTGATCCGTCCGAACTGCAGGTTGTCGGCGATGACGGCCGCGCCGACGAGAAGCGCCAGAACGGCGAAGATCTGGCCCTTGTCGGGCTTGCGCACCCGCAGCCGCGACCAGCCCCCGTCGCTCTCCCGGCCCCCGGCCTCGGGGCCCGCGGCGGACTCCGCGCCGGCGGCGGGCGGGCCGGCCGGTCTGCGGCCGGTGCCCACTCCGCCCGTGCCGAGCGGTACGACGAACCAGAAGGCCGCGTAGAGCAGCACGCCCAGCCCCTGGGTGACGCTGAGGGCGATGAAGACGATGCGGACCCAGGACACCGGCAGCCCCAAGTGTCCTGCCAGGCCCCGGGCGACGCCGCCGAGCATGCGGCCCTCGGCGCTGCGGTAGAGCTTGCGCAGCGGGGGCGGCGAGGCGTCGTCGGCGGTCGGCGGCCCTCCCCCTGGCTGCGCCGGGGGTACCCCCGTGGCCGCGCGGGCGGCGCCGGGGCCGGAAGCGGTCGACGAGGCGGGGGTCATGCACCGATCGTCACACGCGTGTGCGGTGCGGGGCATCAGGGTCGTCCCTGATCCTCCACCCGTACGTGCACCCTCACGCGGGCACGGGGAGGCGGGGTGTGCGGCGCCGGAATCAGGGTCGTGTGGGGGACGGGCCCGGATGTACCCGGTGGGAGGGAGGGGACACCATGGGCGCATGACGGAGGACGACGAGCACGTGCCGCCGCGGCATCAGCCGGCGGACGGGCCGGTGCCCCGCGACGCGGGCGGTGACGGCGACGCGGGCGGCGACGGCGCCCGGCGCGATGAACGTGGCGGGGCCCGCGGTGACCGCGCAGAGGTGCGCGGCGGCCACGGCGCTGCTCCCGGCGGCTTCGGTGCAGGCCCCACGGGTGGCGCCGCCGGCGGGGGGCCGGGCGACGGCCACGACGGCACCGGTCCCGGGGACGCGAGGCTCACGCGGAGCCGCCGTCCCAAGGTCGCCGCCGGTGTGTGCTCGGGCCTCGGCCGCTACTTCGACCTGGACCCGGTCATCTTCCGTGTGCCGCTCGTCGTCCTCTCCGTCATCGGGGGGCTCGGCCTCGTCTTCTACGGCGTCGCATGGCTGCTGATCCCGGAGGAGGGCGAGCAGCAGAACGAGGCACGGTGGCTGCTGTCCGGCCGCGTCGAGGGAACGACGCTCTCGGCGATCCTCGTGGCCCTCGTCGGCTGCGGGCTCTTCCTGGCGTCGCTGGGCAACCGCAGCGCACCCTTCTCCGTGCTCCTCGCGGCGGCGGTCGCCGGTGCCGCGTTCTGGTCGCGCCACCGGCGGGAGGCCGAGGCGGCGGAGGCCGTCGGCGCCCCTGTCGATCCGGCGACGGCGCACGCGGTCGCCGACGCGCCGCCGGAGGCGCAGGCTCCGCCCGTGCCGGGGACGCCGTCGTGGTGGCGTGAGCCGCTGACGAAGGACGGCCCCGGCACGTCTTATGACACCGGGTATCTGTGGGGGCCCGACGAGGCGGAGACGCACCCGGGGCACGGGCACCCTCCGCGCCGGGGTCCCTGGATGCCTCCCGGGGCGGGCGTCCGTCCGGGCCGCGGCCGGGACGGCGGATTCGGCGGGCTGCTCGCGACGCTGGCGGCGGTCGCGGCGGTCGCCGGGACCGCCGCCGCCTGGGACCCTCGGTCGCTCGGCACGGGTCTCACGGTCGGGCTGGCCTGCGCTCTCGCGGTGTACGGAATCGGCCTCGCGGTCAGCGCGTTCGCGGGCCGGGTCGGCTTCGGGACGGTGTTCCTGACGGTCGTCACGGCCGTGATGCTGGCCGGCGTCTCCCTGATCCCGAAGAGCATCGGCACGGACTGGCGCGAAGTCACCTGGGCACCGGCCTCCGCCACGGACGTCGCGGGTGTCTACGAACTCGACGGCGGCGCCGCTGAACTCGACCTGGGCGGCGTACGGTTCACCGGTGACCGCGAGACCGTGCGCACGCGGGTACGGATCGGTGCCGGATCGATGAAGGTGGTCGTGCCGAGCGGAACCAGCGTCGAACTCGACGCGAAGGTCGGCGCGGGCGAGATCCGGCTGCCCTCGCGGACCGAGCGCAAGGGGGAGCACTTCGTGGTGGAGAGCATCGGCGGCCTCCACCGGCACGAGCGGCTGACCCTGGCGCCTTCCGGCCGCGGCGAGGCGAAGGGCACGCTGAGGCTGTCGGCGGACGTGACGGTCGGACAGCTGGAGATCGTGCGTCTGCTCCCCTCCGGTGAACGGACCGACGACCTGCCTGCCGGCAGCGTGCCCGGGGACGAGCTGAGCGAGGCCCGCCGATGAACCGGCACCGTTTCGAACCTGCCCGGCTGCTGCTGGGTCTGCTGCTGATCGGCGCCGCGTCGGTCTACGTTCTGGACGCGCTGGGTGAGTGGCGGGTGCCGGTGTGGGCGCTGCTGCTGCTGGTGCCCGTGGCGCTGGTGGCGGCGGCGCTGACGGCGGCGGCGGCCTACGCCGTGCGGCGGCTGCTGCGGAGGCGGAGGGCCCGGGCGCCGGACGTGCCCGGGCGGATGCCGGTGGACGAACTGCTCGGCGGATACGAGCGGCCGGGGACCGGCGGTGCGCGGGGAGACGAGGGGCGCCCTGACGAGGGGATGCCTGACGAGGAGCTCCCGGCCGAGGGGCTCCCTGACGAAGGGCTGCGTGGCGGAGGGCGAGGCGTCCGGGGACAGGGTGAGGACCGGCGGTACGGGGACGAGCGGCCCGGCCGCGGCGGCGGGGGAGGCGGAGCGGAATGAACGGCGGGGGCGGGGCTCCCGGGGCTGCGCCCCGGGAGCCCCGCCCCCGCCTCGTCCACACCGTCCGGGTGCCCGTGCGTCAGCCGAAGATGTGCCTGCCCTTGCGTCGCCGCCGGCGGGAGAAGGCCATGTCGAGCGACCACACGGAAGCCCCCGCGAAGATCAGCGGTACCCAGGCCATCATGTACGGCAGGTCGTTGCCGTAGTAGTACGGGTCGCTTCCCCAGCTGACCGTCAGCCACAGGCTGAGCGATATGAGCATGCCGCCGAAGGCGGCCAGGCGCGTCAGCAGGCCCACCAACGCGCCCAGCCCGACGGCGATTTCACCCGCGGCGATGGCGATGCCGAAGGCCTTGGGGTCGTTCTGCGCGAGGTTGACCAGGGCGGGGATCGCCGCGACGTTCTCCACGGAGTCCAGGACCTGGACCAGCGAGTCGCCGCCCTTGCCGGAGAGGAACTCCTTGTTGAGGACGAGCTTGTCCAGTCCCGCGTAGATGAAGGTGGCTCCGAGGAAGAGGCGGAGCGGGAGCAGCGCGTACTTGGACGCTCTTGCCCGCAGGCTGCCAGGGGAGCCGCTGACAGGCGCATCAGTCCTGGTTTGATCAGCCAGAGACATGACAGTCCACCTTCCGTAGTCGCCGCCTGTGCCGCATGGGTGTTCGGCTCGGGCTGAAGTCGGGTCGCTACGGTACGCGGCTGTGGCCCGCGTTACACCCTCTCTGGACGATCTCAGTGAGCATCCGTCGCCGGGCACTTGGCGGATGGGGGTTGCATTCGCGGCAGAACGGGCCAACCGGATGCGGCGGCGCGCCGAAGACCCGCCGGCCATAGCCGTTCCCGCCCCGGTCGCGTCACCGGTCGTCGCCGGTTCCGCGCTTCCGGATGCCCCTCGCGGGCGCCGCACCCTCCCGGTGCCGCCCCGCTCCGGTCAGTCGGCGACGTCGATGGGGTAGCGGTTGGTCTCCACGCCCGCGGCGGTGACGACCTGGATCTCGACCCGGCCCGGCTCGACCTCGACGGGCACCGGCACGGTGAGCGTCGCGTCCGCCGGGTTGGAGAAACCGTTGCCGGAGGGGATCAGCGGGACCGGCACGTGCACCGCACCGACACGGACCACCATCCGCGACAGCCGGTCCGGCTCCCCGGCGCCCGGCGGCACGAAGCCCGCGCCGCGGATCTCGATGTCGTCGCCCGTGCGGATGGGCGCGTGCAGGTCGCCGACCTCGCGGGCCCGCACGACGGACAGCACCACAGGACGGCCGCCCTCGGCGTACTTGCCCGTGAGGTACGTCGCCGCCGAGACCACGACCAGCAGAGCCAGACTCCAGGGCAGGTCGGGCAGTTGGTCGGGCTGCCGCGCGAGGCGGACGGCGGCGAACACCACGGCGACGCCGCTGATCAGGACGTACTGCACGTCGCAGAAGGACCCCCGGCCGGCGTCGTCGGTGAGGAGGTCGGCGGCTCGGGGCCGGTCGGCGCGCACCTTCTGGAGCCGCTGGTGCTGCACGCGAACCGAAACGGTCCTGCGCACGAAGACCGCGACGGCGCAGCTCAGGGCGAGAACGGTCAACAGCCCCGCTCCCCGGGAGAGTTCGAGCCCCTCGATGAGGACGCTCCGCTCCGCCCGGCCGGAGCGGCCCGCAAGTTCGAGAGCGAGGACGAGGATGTCGTACACGGCGAGGAGCACCCATGCCGCCGCCACGGCGCGGGAGGTGGAGAGCCTGTTGTCCTCGCCGATGAGCGGGGCCAGCGCCCCGCCGCGCTCCCTGTGCAGGTAAGCGGCGAGCGAGACGACCCCGGCGGCGATCACCGCGGCGACGAGGGACGCGGTGCGGTCGGCCGTCCAGCCCACGGCGAGAGCGGAGAGCAACTGCCCGAGCAGCAGCACGCCGACGGCCGCCCACGTGCCGATGACGGTGTGCCGCCACATCGACTGCAGCCGCACCGCGCCTTCGTCGCGGGCGCGCTCGGCGACCCTTCGGGCGGCCCGGGTCAACTCGTCGGAGACCCACTGGCGGGAGGCTCCGGGGGAGTGCGCGAGAGCGGCGGGAAGGCCCTTCCCGGCGGCGAGTTCGTCGCGGCGACGGCGGAAGTCCTCGCGTGCGTGCCGGTGACCCTCGCGGACGCCGTGCGGGCAGTCGCCGCAGGTGCAGGAGGTGGAGTGAGCCCCCGAAGGCGTCTGTGCGGGAGCGGTCTTCTGAAGCGGGACGGCCTCTTCGCGTGCGCCGCTGCCGCCGCCCGTGCCGTCTCGTGCCGTGTCCACGGCCACTGCGCAACCCCGCCTCTCAAACACCGTTCGTGAAAGGCGCATTGTGCCCTACGGACGGGGGGCTTCCGTCGGCAGGGCGCGCTTCGTCACCCGGCTGTGTGAGCCGGCGAGCCGGAGGGTGGACGGCCGGCGTCCTCGCTCGGCTCGCACGAAGCAACCTGTGGATAACTGTCCGAAATTCCCGCTCTCGGTGGGCGGTTGTGGCGGTTAGCGTGCCTTTCGACTCGTCGACAGGGGGACACATTGGCGGCCGACGGCATCGTCGAACTGACCCGGCTCAGCCCGGACTTCGTACGCAATCCCTACCCCGTCTACGCGGCACTCCGCGCGGAGGCACCCGTGCACCACGTACGCGTGCCCGACGGGAGAGAACTGTGGCTCGTGGTCGGACACGAAATGTGCCGCACGGCCTTCACCGACCCCCGGCTCAGCCGGGACTGGCAGAACCACGGGGGCATAGGGCAGATCCTCAACCCCGGCCTGCCGGCGATCGGCCACATGCTGACGACGGACCCGCCGGACCACACCCGGCTGCGGCGCCTGGTGGCGGGGTCGTTCACGCCGCGCCGGATCGCCGCGCTCGGACCCCGCGTCCAGCAGATCACCGACGAGCTGCTCGACGCGATGCTGGGGAAGGAGGAGCGGCGTGCGGACCTGATCGCCTCCTTTGCCTTCCCGCTGCCGATGACGGTCATCTGCGAACTGCTCGGCGTACCCGAACTCGACCGTCAGACCTTCCGTGGCTGGTCCAACGCGATAGTCGGGCCCACCAGCGCGGAGGAGGAGGCCCGCGCGTACCGGGAGATGCCCGCCTATCTCACCGGGCTGATCGAGGCGAAGCGCGAGAACCCCGTCGACGACCTGCTCAGCGCAATGATCCAGGAGGTCGACGACGGCGGCGATCGGCTGACCGGCGACGAACTCATCGGCATGTGCGTGCTGTTGCTCGTCGCAGGCCACGAGACCACCGTCAATCTCATCGGCAACGGCATGCGTGCCCTCTTCGCGCACCCGGACCAACTCGCCCGGCTCCGTGCGGACTTCGGGCTGCTGGAGGGCGCCGTCGAGGAGATGCTCCGCTACGACGGCCCCGTCGAGACGTGCACGCAGCGACTCGCCCTGGAAGACGTCGAGATGGGCGGAGTGACCATTCCCGCGGGCTCGACGGTCGTGATCGCCATGGCCGACGCGGACCGCGACCCGGACCGCTTCGAGGACCCGGACCGCTTCGACATCCTCCGCGACGCCCGCGGCCACATCGCCTTCGGCCACGGCCTGCACTACTGCCTGGGGGCTCCGCTGGCCCGCCTGGAGGGCCGCATCGCGATCCGTACCCTGCTGGAGCGCTGCCCGGACATCGAGCCGGACGCGGAGGAGTCCTCTCTGCCGTGGCTGACGGGGATGCTGATGCGCGGGGTGAAGGAGCTGCCCGTGCGCTGGTGAGGCGGCACCGGGCTCCCGCAGGCGGGAAGGCCCCGCGCCCGTCTGCCGGCGGCCCCGTCGCTAGGCTCCCTGGCCATGGACGTACTCATACATGTCTTCGTCGGCCTCCACATCATCGGCATCGCGGCCCTGCTGGGCGGCTTCTTCTTCCAGATGAAGGCGATGCGTGCGGACGAGGCCCGCTTCGTGCCCGGCATGCTGCACGGCGCGTTCACGATGCTGCTGACCGGGATGGTCCTGGTGGGTCTCAACCAGGCGGGCGGCGACCCCGTGAACAATGTCAAGATCGGCGTCAAGCTCGCCCTGCTCGTGGTGATCCTCGGCCTGGTCTATGTGAAGAGGGACGAGGAGAAGGTCCCCTCGTCCCTCTTCGGCACGGTCGGCGCGCTGACGGTGGCGAACATCTTCATCGCCGTCCTGTGGACGTGACGGACGCGGTGAAGGGCCTGGGATCGCCGTCATCGGCGGAGGGTTGAGCCGCCGCACCTACCCGCCCTGCCCCGGTCACACCGGGGGGCCGACCGGGCCGCGGCAGCGCGACCCGGTCGCCCGGGCGGGGTGGCCCGCCGTCAGCCGGGGCGCACCGCCGAGTGGAAGGGCATGTTGCCGGTCGACTCGTACCGCACGTTCGTGCCCGGCTTCGGCGCGTGGATCATCTGCCCGTCGCCGACGTAGATGCCGACGTGGCTGATGTCGTCGTAGAAGAAGATCAGATCGCCCGCCTTCATCTCCGACTTGGCGACCTTCGTGCCGACCTTGACCTGGTCCCACGTCGTGCGGGGCAGGGAGATCCCGGCCGCCTTCCAGGCTCCCTGGGTGAGGCCGGAGCAGTCGAAGGAGCTGGGGCCCGTCGCGCCCCACACGTACGGCTTGCCCAACTGCGCCTTGGCGTAGGCGAGAACCTTCCCGGCCTGCGTGGCCTGCGAGCCGTCCGACTGTGAGCCGCCGCCCTGCTCCGCCTCGCGGCGGGCCTCCTCGGCACGCTCGGCGGCCCTGCGCGCGGCCTCCTGCTTCTGCCTCTCGATCTTCGCCAGGCGTGCCTTCTCCTCGGCCGTCAGCTTCGACAGCAGCTTCCGCGCCTCGGAGAGCTTGTCCTGCACTTCCTGCTTGTTCTTCTTCAGAGCCTTCTGGGACGCGGTGAGCGAGCCCAGTTCCTCGGTGGCCGCCTCCCGCTTGTCCTTCGCCGCCTGCTGCTGCTTCTCGAAGTCGGCGACGGCCTCCTTCTGACGGCCGCTCATCCGGTCCAGTACGTGTGTCTGCTGGAAGAACTGCTGCGGGTCCTCGGTGAGCAGGAGGGTCGCGGTCTGCGACATGCCGCCCGAACGGTACTGGGCCGTCGCGTAGTTGCCGAGTGTGCGGCGGGCGTCGTTGAGCTTCGCCGTGCTCTCGGCCGCCTCGTCGAGGGATCTGTCCGCCTTCTTGCGCTGGGCCTCAGTCTTCTCCTTGGCCGCGTTGTACCTCTGGGTCGAGACCTCGGCCTTCTGGTACAGCTCGTCGACCTTCTTCTTGACCTCCGAGACCGACGGCTTGCCGTCGTCCGGCGCGGCCTGCGCGCTCTGGGAGAGAAGGGAGACGGAGGCGAGTGCGGCGGTGGTGACGCCGAGGACTCCTCGCTTCGTCGGGGCGGACTTCAGTATCCGGCTGCGCGGTTTGCGATGGGACGCCAAGACCGGCAACTCCTTCCGTGAACCGCCTACCGGGTTAGCTGACGGGTTCGGGCTCTCGGAAGGCTGCCCTACGGGTCGTGCGCGGCGCTTGCGCGGTGCGACTTCCCGATTCACCCCGGGTGCGCACGCCTGAGCGCGCATGCGCGGTGGGTCCCCGGCTCCGTGGGCAGTGCTCGTGGATGCCCCTCGGATGTCCGTCGGATTCGGCGGAGGCGGCCCGTGCCGACGCTTTCGCCGGCGATTGGTGCGGACCGCCTGGCACGGCACCGTAGCGAGATGTGGGGCGTATGTGAAGGCCGTCAGGTGATACGTCCGATATCTGTTCGTTATCCCGCGCGGGAGGCGGCGGTGCGGTGTCGGCGCGGCAATCTAGACTTCTACGACGATGAGCAGCCTCTTCGACGACAGCTTTCTGGCAGACCTCGCACCCGTGCGCGCGCAGGACGGTGCCTCACCCGGGCAGGGCGGACAGGCCGGGACCGACGGCCTCTCGGACGGTGCGGGAGACGGCTCCGGGTCAGATCCGGGCGGCCCTCGCGGAGATGGCGCCGGAGGCCCGTCCTCGTACCACAGGGGCGGTTCGCCGAGGACCGTCGTCGACCCCGAGGCGCTGCTGACGGAGATGAACGAGGCGCAGCGTGCGGCTGTCGTGCACTCCGGGTCGCCGTTGCTGATCGTCGCGGGCGCCGGCTCGGGCAAGACGCGTGTGCTCACGCACCGCATCGCCCATCTCCTGTCCGCACGGCATGTTCACCCCGGGCAGATCCTCGCCATCACCTTCACCAACAAGGCCGCCGGCGAGATGAGGGAGCGCGTCGAGGAACTGATCGGCCCCCGCGCCCAGTCGATGTGGGTGTCCACCTTCCACAGCGCCTGCGTGCGCATCCTGCGCCGCGAGAGCAAGAAGCTCGGCTTCACGTCGTCCTTCTCCATCTACGACGCGGCCGACTCCAAGCGGCTGATGGCGCTGGTGTGCCGGGACCTCGACCTGGACCCGAAGCGGTATCCGCCGAAGGCGTTCAGCGCGAAGATCTCCAACCTCAAGAACGAGCTGATCGACGACGAGGACTTCGCCGCGCAGGCCTCGGACCACTACGAGAAGACCCTCGCCGAGGCGTACACGATGTACCAGGCGCGGCTGCGCGAGGCCAACGCGCTGGACTTCGACGACATCATCATGACGACCGTCCACCTGCTCCAGGCGTTTCCCGACGTCGCCGAGCACTACCGGCGCCGCTTCCGTCACGTCCTCGTCGACGAGTACCAGGACACCAACCACGCCCAGTACATGCTGGTGCGGGAGCTCGTCGGCACCGGCGAGGCCGCCGAGCAGCAACCGCGGGCCGCCCGGGACGAGGGCGAGAGCGGGGCCGAGGGCGGCGAGGAGGACAGGCCGGCGCCGCCGATGGCCGAGCTGTGCGTGGTGGGGGACGCCGACCAGTCCATCTACGCCTTCCGTGGCGCCACGATCCGCAACATCCTCCAGTTCGAGGAGGACTATCCGGACGCCACGACGATCCTCCTGGAGCAGAACTACCGTTCCACGCAGACGATCCTCAGCGCCGCCAACGCCGTCATCGAACGGAACGAGAACCGCCGTCCGAAGAACCTGTGGACGGAGTCCGGCGCCGGTGCCCGTATCACCGGCTACGTCTCCGACACCGAACACGACGAGGCCCAGTTCGTCGCCGACGAGATCGACCGGCTCACCGACGCGGGAGAGGCCAGGGCCGGCGACGTGGCGGTCTTCTACCGCACGAACGCACAGTCGCGTGTCTTCGAAGAGGTCTTCATCCGCGTCGGGCTGCCGTACAAGGTCGTCGGGGGCGTCCGCTTCTACGAGCGCCGCGAGGTGCGCGACGTGCTCGCCTACCTGCGGGTGCTGGCCAACCCGGAGGACACGGTGCCGCTGCGCCGCATCCTCAACGTGCCCAAGCGCGGCATCGGCGACCGCGCCGAGGCCATGATCGAAGCGCTGGCCCTCCGGGAGAAGATCACTTTCCCGCAGGCGCTCGCCCGGGTCGACGAGGCGTACGGGATGGCCGCCCGCTCGGCCAATGCCGTGCGCCGCTTCAACGTACTGATGGAGGAGCTGCGCACCGTCGTGGAGTCCGGGGCGGGGCCCGCGACCGTGCTGGAGGCGGTGCTGGAGCAGACCGGCTATCTCGCCGAGCTCCAGTCCTCCACCGACCCGCAGGACGAGACGCGCATCGAGAACCTTCAGGAACTGGCCGCCGTGGCCCTGGAGTTCGAGCAGGAGCGCGGCGAGGAGGAGCCGGGCACGCTCGCCGACTTCCTGGAGCAGGTCGCCCTCGTCGCGGACTCCGACCAGATCCCCGACGAGGAAGCGGGGGAGGAGAGCGGCGTCATCACGCTGATGACGCTGCACACGGCCAAGGGACTGGAGTTCCCCGTGGTCTTCCTCACGGGCATGGAGGACGGAGTCTTCCCGCACATGCGGGCCCTCGGTCAGACGAAGGAGCTCGAGGAGGAGCGGCGGCTGGCGTACGTGGGCATCACGCGTGCGCGCAAGCGGCTCTATCTGACGCGGTCGGTACTGCGAAGCGTGTGGGGACAGCCCTCGTACAACCCGCCGTCGCGCTTCCTGGAGGAGATCCCGGACCACTACGTGGACTGGAAG
The DNA here is from genome assembly GCF_900090145.1 of Streptomyces sp. WMMB 322. Lineage (GTDB taxonomy): Bacteria > Actinomycetota > Actinomycetes > Streptomycetales > Streptomycetaceae > Streptomyces. Next base: position 272,862 of record NZ_FMHI01000005.1, on the reverse strand, counting down.
CGCACGGGAGCCGCGGCCGGGGGCGGTGCGAGCGGCGGTGGCGGCATCGGCTCGGGGCTGGGCGCGGGGGCGTCCCCGGCCGCCCGTGCGGGCATCGCCGGTACGGAGCGGCGCGGCGGGCCCAGCGGGTTCGCGACGCGGCGTACCTCCGACCGTCCCGTTGTCGCGCTGTCGGTCGGCGACAGGGTCACGCACGACACATTCGGACTCGGCAGGGTCGTCGCGGTGAAGGGCAGCGGCGACAAAGCGGAAGCGACGGTCGACTTCGGCGGCGAGAAACCGAAGCGGCTGCTGCTGCGTTACGCGCCGGTGCAGAAGCTGTAGGCGGCAAGGCGGCAAGGCGGCAAGGCGGCAAGGCGGCAAGGCGGCAAGGCGGCAAGGCGGCAAGGCGGCCCGCGGGGGCGGGGGCGGGGGCGGGGGCGCGCACATGGACGGGCGCGCCCGTCCAGCAGCCGTGCCGCGCGGGCGCGATGGCTCGCGCCGGGTGCGACAGGAGAGGCCGGGAGCCGCACGGGGGCTGCCGGCGGCAGGCGTCAGGGGCCGGGAGACCCGCGCCGGGCCCACCGGAGCTTCAGTCCCACCGCGGCTCGGCCCTACTGGGGGTTCAAGCCCTTGCCACGCAGCCAGGGGAGCGGGTCGATCGCGTCGCCGCCGCCCGGGTGGACCTCGAAGTGCAGGTGCGGGCCTGTGGAGTTGCCCGATGTGCCCGAGTAGCCGATGGTGTCCCCGGCCTTGACCTGGCCGCTGCGGATCTTGGTGCTGCTGAGGTGGCAGTACCAGGTCTCGGTGCCGTCGGGAGCCGTCACCACGGCCATGTTGCCGAAGGACACGTCGTACTTGGTGGTGACCGTGCCGTCGGTCGCCGCCATCACAGGGGTGCCCTCGCTGACCGGGAAGTCGATCCCGGTGTGCACGGACATCCAGTTGAGCCCGGCCTGCCCGTAGGTGGCGCTCAGGCCGTGTTCCTTGACGGGAAGCGCGAACTTCGGACGCAGCGCCTCCTTGCGGGCGGCCTCCCTCGCCTTCCGCTTGCGCTCCGCTTCCTGGCGGGCCTGGAGGTCCCTGCGCTCCTGGGCACGGCTGGCCCGGTCGGCGAAGTCGTCGGCGTCGGCCGAGAGTCCGGCGAGCTGGGTGTCGAGCTTCTTGTTGACCGGTTTGACGGGAACGTCGGCGGAGGCCTGTGTCGTCGTGTCGTCCTGCTGGGCGTTGCCCGCCACGGAAGCCGCGGCGGCACCGGCCACACCCATCACCGCGACGGACGGGACGGCGACGGTGAGGAGTGCGGATCGTCTGGGCCTGGGGGAGCGCCGGCGGCCCGGCAGGTTCGCGACCCTCAGGTCCTGCTCCGGGCGGACGTGCGGAGCTGCGGCGTCCTCCCGGCTCTCCGCGGCGTGGCCGTGCAGGTCGTCGTGCTGCCCGCCGGGCTCACCGACGTGGGCGAGGGCGTCCGTGTCGTAGGCGGAATCCGTGCCGTAGGCGTCGTATCCGTCGTAGGCGTCGTAATTCTGGTAGGCGCCGTCGAAGGCGGGGAACGCCGTGGTGGCGTCGGCCTCGGCGCCGTGCGTGAACGCCGCGTCCTCGTACGAGGGTTGCTGCTGGTCCTGGGTGCCGTAGCTCCCGGTGGCACCCGGCTCGTACGCCTCGTAGGACTCCTGGGCGTCGAAGGAGTCGTACGCCTCGAAGGAGCCGGTGGCTGCACCCTCGGGGCTCCCGGCGGGCGTCTGGTCGTAACCGTAGGCGTCCCAGCCGCTGTTGTTGTCGGCGGAACTCCACTCGCCGCCGGGCTCCCACTGGCCTTCCCACTGCGAGGCGTCCCACTGGCCGCTGCTCCAGCCGGAGTCGAAGTCGGCCTGGCCGGTGCCGGGTTGGGCGTGGACCTCGGCGGTGTGCTGGAACCCCGCGTTCGTCCAGGCCTCGTTCGGGTCGTAGCCCCCGGTGTCGTAGCTCCCCGTGTTGTACGTGCCGGTGTCGTAGCTCCCGGTGTCGTACGCGCCGTGGCCGGAGTACGCGTCGTAGGTGCCCGGCATCCATGCGCCGTCATTGCCCGTGCCGGGGCCGGCCATTGAACCGTAGAGAGGGTCGTCGTCGGAGGAGAACCCGTGGTTGCCGAAGCTGCCGGAGGGGTAGTCCTCGTACGAGGACGGCTGGCCGTGGCCCTGCTGCGCGTAGGAGCCGAAAGCAGCCTGCTCGTACTGTCCGGCGCCGGAGGCCGCGTACGAGAAGCCGTGAGAGGTGTCTGCCGGGAACGAGTTTCCCGACGGGTGACTGTCGTTCACCACCAACTTCTCTTTCGCCTCGACAGCAGGGGCGGAGCAGTGCGGTGACTGTACCCGGCGGTACGTGAGGACGACAATCTTCAACAGGTTTTGCAGCCCGGAGAAACGGGCATTCGGTGGCCTTTCGGCGTTCTACGCACGGGTATTTGGCCTTGCGTTCGATGAATGTTCGACCAACTTGGCCGCCGGCGGGATGCCGGAACACCTCCCGGGCCGAGGCTCCGGCTGCACGCTTCAGCCTCCCAACTCCGGTGCGAAGCAAGGGAAAACGACGGTATCTCCGCACAGGCGGAGGCGGTGGGACGCAACAGGCCCGCAGGTGGGTGGCGTTGGAGCGGAAGGACCTCGCGTGCGCCCCGCTCCGGGGAGTCCGAAGCCTCCTGCGCGCGGCGGTGGTCTCCGTGAACAGCCCTGCACAGCCGCCTAGTTCGGGCCGGTGTCACCCGGCCGGTGGGGGCGGCGAGCCGCGACTGCCGAGCGGGCGGAGGGGGTCAGGTTTGCCGCTGCGTCGGTGCGCGTGCCGAGGCCGGTGACCGGTGTTCGTGAAGGCCGCCGCATGGAGTGGGGAGACATGGTGGAGAAGTGCCCGGGAGGTGGTGAGGAAGGGGCATACCGGTGCAGGTGTGTCCCGGCCGCCGGCGCACGGCTCGTGTCCCGGCCGCCGGCGCACGGCTCGTGTGGCAGGGGATGTGCGGGCCGGCGGGCGCGAGGATGTCCGGGTGCTCGGTGCTCGGTGCTCGGGGATTGGGTGCTCCTGCGTCGGGGCGTCAGGGCAGGAGGGCGCCAGGGCTTCCCTGTGCACGGTGCGGAAGTGAGGGGTGGGCGCCGGCGTTGCCGGCCGTCGTGTGATTTCCCCCTCGCTTGCCGGCCGGAAGTGCCGGGGCGCGGCATGCTGGGGATAACGTTCGTTCACTCGGGGAGTCGCGGACGCCTCCGCGAACGACGAAGCGCCGTCGTTGAACCAACCCCCGAGGTGGTGGCACCTCCCACGCCGTCGGGCGCAGGGGGACCGTCGAGATGGAGGCAGTGATGAGTGTGCCGGGTCCGATCCGCGTGGTGGTCGCCAAGCCGGGGCTCGACGGCCATGACCGCGGAGCGAAGGTCATCGCCCGGGCGCTGCGCGACGCGGGCATGGAGGTCATCTACACCGGGCTGCACCAGACGCCGGAACAGATCGTGGACACCGCGATCCAGGAGGACGCGGAGGCGATCGGTCTGTCGATCCTGTCCGGGGCACACAACACCCTCTTCGCGAAGGTGCTGGAGCTGCTGCGTGAGCGGGACGCGGAGGACATCAAGGTCTTCGGCGGCGGCATCATCCCCGAGGACGACATCCCTCCGTTGAAGGAGAGCGGTGTCGCGGAGATCTTCACCCCCGGAGCGACGACCAACGAGGTCGTCGAATGGATCCGCGCGAACGTCGGAAGCCTCGCCGCTTGACCGCTTGACCGCTTGACCGCTTGACCGCTTGACCGCTTGACCGTTGAGCCGCGTGCCGTGACCCGTGCCCCGCGAGCCGCGAGCCGTGCCCCGCGAGCCGCGTGCCGCGGGGGTCGGGGCCGGCGGTCGGCCGCCGGCCTGTGGCCGCCCAGCTGCTGACCACCGGCCGCCGGCCTTCCCGTCCGGTCACCGCCGCCCGTCGGTCTCCGCGAGGGGCGATCACCAAGAGAAATCACCCGTGCTCCAGTTCGTGACGCTTCCCCTCGCCCTGTTCCGCGTCGTCGGTCTCCTTTTCGCCGACTCCCGCCAGCTCGGCGTGCATGCTCGCGCGCAGACGCAGCGTGGCAACGAGCCGCTGGAAGGCCTCCGCCCAATAGGCGCCCGCGCCCGGTGATCCGCCTTCCGGCTCGTCCGGCACCGCGGCCAGGGGCTCCAGTCGTCTCGCGTCCGCGGGCGAGAGGCAGCGTTCGGCGAGCCCCAGGACGCCGCTGAAACTCCAGGGATAGCTGCCGGCGTCCCGCGCGATCTCCAGGGCGTCCACCACCGCCCGTCCCAGTGGCTCTGCCCACGGCACGGCACACACCCCGAGTACGCGGAACGCCTCCGACAGCCCGTGCGCCTCGATGAATCCCGCCGCCCACACGGCGCGCTCCGTGGCGGGAAGCACCGCGAGGAGCTTCGCCGGGTCTCCCGCACCCTCGGCGGGCGAAGACGTCGGCGACCCGATCAGCGCCCGGGACCACTCGGCGTCGCGCTGGCGCACCGCGGCGCGGCACCAGGCCGCGTGCAGATCCTGCTTCCACTCGTCGGCCACCGGCAGAGCGACGATCTCCCGCGCGCCGCGCCCGCCGAACTGCGCGGTCCACGCGGACAGCGGTGCCGCCTCCACCAACTGCCCCAGCCACCAGGACCGTTCGCCCCGGCCCGAAGGGGGCTTGGGCACAACGCCGTCACGCTGCATGTCCGCGTCGCACTCGTGCGGAGCCTCGACGGCTATCCGCGGTTCCGTGGCGAGAGGGTCCTGCGTGACGTACGTACGGGCCCGCACCGCCATGCGGGCCGCGAGCGCGGAACCGGGCAGGGTGCCGAGCAGTTCGGCCGCGGTGGCGCGCACCGTGCGGGAGCGGTCGCTGAGGGCCTGCTCGAGAAAGGACTCGTCGGAGGGGCAGAGCCCTTCGCGGAGCGAATCGAGGAACATCAGCCGGTCCTCGGCGCGCTCGGTCCGCCAGGTGGCGGCGAGCAGGGCGAGCCCCGCCTCGGGATCGCTGCGGCGGAGCGAGGCCAGCACAGCGACCCGTTCCGCGAACAGCCCCTCCTCCCACAGCTGCCGGGCCGCGTCCTTGTCCGGCCTCCCACGGGCCGACGCGGACTGCGCCGTGGCGCCGGGGGAGGCGCGGTGCTGCGGCACGCTGTTGCGCAGCGCGAACTTCCACTCCGGATTGAGGCGTGCCAGCCACAGCGCCCGCGGGCCGGCGAACGCCAGCGTCTCCGCCCGGAGATCGGTGCGGGCCCGGGCGGCGTCCAGCAAGGCGGGCAGCTGGGCGTCAGGGGCGCGGTACCCGTGCTCGTTGGCGGCGGACAGCCACTGCGGAAGCAGTTCCGTCAGATCGGGCGAGGAGCCCCGCCGTCCGCCTCCGGGCCCGGCCGGCCCCGGACGGCCGGCGAGCAGCATCGTCAGACGGTCGGCGGCCGCGGCCGGCAGCGCCGGCCGCGAGTCCTCGGGAGCCGGCTCGGGGCGGGCGCGGGCCGGCGCGGGGAGCAGCCCCGCACGGTGCCGGACCGTCGCCACCGCGGCCGCGTCGAGCAGTGCAGCCGGACTCCCGCCCGGCGGTGTGCGTCGCTCGCTGCCGAGCAGCGCCGCCGTGACGAGCTCGCCCCAGGCCTCGTCCGGCCCTGATGGCTCTCCCGACCCTTCCGGTTCTCCCGGCCCTTCGGGCCCTCCCGGCTCTCCCGGCTCTCCCGGCGCGGTTCGGTCGTCCGGAGCGCCGTTCGTCAGCGGTACGGGGTTCATCGCCGCCTCCCTCTGCGCGGGCGCGGACGGTGCGGCGCTGTGGCGGGCCCACGGGGCAGCCCTCACGGCTGCGTTCACAGCTGCACCGCCTCTCCCTCGCTCCAGGCCGTGTACGGGGCGAAACCCCTGTGGCCGCATTCGCCGAAGACGGTGAGGGGGCGCCCGCCCGAGACCGCCGTGAGCCTCCACAGGGTCCCGGGCGAGGTGCCGGGAGCCATCGGGAGCGCGAACCGGCCGTCGGCATCCGCGAGTTGGCGGACGCCGCCGCTCCGCCCGTCGGCCCCGCCCCAGTCGTCGAACGTCGGGACCACGCTGCTCAGCACCGCCGGCCAGGCGTCCAGCCACGGGTCGTCGCACAAAGCCTCTCCGTACGAGGCCAGCGCATCGGTCACCGTGCCCCCTTCCGGCACGGCACCGGCTTCCGGCGCCGCGTGTCTCTCGCCCAGCGCGGCACGCAGCGGGCGGGCACCCGGGTAGTAGGCCAGCTCGGCGTCCATCACCGAGCCGACGGGCAGGGCCTGTCCGGGCGCACGGTCCCCCGGCGTGTACGACAGCAGCAGCGCGGGACGCCCCGATTCCAGGCCGCGCAGCCATATACGCCTCGCCGTCAGCCGTCCCTCCTCCGTGTCCCGCTGAGCCAGCACCAGCCACCGGTCCCTGACCTTGCCGCCGGACGTCCCGCCGGAGCCGGGAGCGGCGTCGTCCGCCAGTACATCGGCGGAGCCGACGGTGAGGCCGACCCTCGTGCGTACCGTCGCGGCGAGAGCCTCCGGAACGTCGTCCAGAGCCAGGACGGCCCGGTTCAGCAGATGGAGGAGGGCACACTCCGACAGCAGCCGGGACGGCCAGCCTCCGTATGCCCCCTCGGTCTCCGGCGACGTGTGACCGGAGACGGGGAGGGCGCCCAACTCCCGTATCCGGGCGGCCAGTCCGGGAGCCTGGGCGTCGACCATGCGGGACGCCGTCTCCTCCCACTGCGCGTAGCCGCCCTGCTCCGCACCGGCCAGGCCGCCCCGCAGCATGTCGGCGAGGCGTTCCTCGAGTTCCGTGGCGCCCGCTGCGACGCGGCGCAATCGGCGCTCGGAGCGGCGCCGGGCGGCCTCCGGGTCGGCCCGGCGGCCGCCGGCGCTCCCCGCGCCGCCGCTCCCCGGGCCACCGGCGGCGGGCCCCGAGGCGGCTCGCCCCGCCTCATCCACCGCGGCTCTGCGAGTGGCCCTTTCACGTCGGCCGCCGAGCCACTCGCCGGCCCACTCCGGCGGCTCCTCCGAGGTCTGGATCAGGTCACCGGCCCAGAGCAGCAGCAGCCCGAGCGCGTGTTTGCACGGGAACTTGCGGCTGGGGCAACTGCAGCTGTATGCGGGCCCGTTAAGCGTTCCGGCGGCCCCGCCGGTACCGCCCCCGCCCGTACCGCCCGTACCGTCACGAGCGCCGTCGCCGCCGTCGCCCTCGCCGAGGTCCACCACCGTCCGGTACGGCCTGCTCCCGCTGCCCTTGCACAGGCCCCATACGGCACCGGCTCCCGAACCCGCCTCCGCCCACGGGCCCGGCGAGGAGAGCTTGCTCCCAGCCCTGCGTGACGCGTCGTCGGGAGCGAGCGCCAGCACCTCTTCCGCGCTCCGGCGGACCCCCTGTCCAGTCATGGTCCCGACCGTACGGCCGGCCACTGACAATCCGTCGCCGCGGCGGTTCCGGCCGGAAGTTCCCGCAGGTCGGGACGGGTTGGGGAGGTGACTGTCAGTGGCGGGGTGCACGCTGAAGGCACATCGACCGCCGTGTGTGGAGGGGACTCGTGACCGATTCCTGTGCCGTGGACGCCGCGCAGCAGCAGACGCTGCGGCCGCACGCCGAGGACGCCTTCGCCGACGAGCTGAAGGCGCTCGCCGCAGCGGACGACAGGCCGCGTCCCGAGCGCTGGCGCCTCTCCCCGTGGGCGGTCTCCACATACCTCCTCGGCGGTGAACTGCCCGGGGGGACGGTGATCACGCCGAAGTACGTGGGCCCCCGCCGCCTCGTCGAGGTCGCCGTCAGCACGCTGGCGACGGACCGGGCCCTGCTTCTCCTCGGTGTGCCCGGCACCGCCAAGACGTGGGTCTCGGAACATCTCTCGGCCGCCGTCAGCGGTGACTCGACGCTGCTTGTGCAGGGCACGGCGGGCACCGCCGAGGAGGCCGTGCGCTACGGGTGGAACTACGCCCGGCTGCTCGCCCACGGACCGAGCCGTGACGCCCTGGTCCCCAGCCCGGTGATGCGGGCGATGGCCGAGGGCAGGACGGCGCGGGTGGAGGAGCTGACCCGGATCCCGGCCGATGTGCAGGACAGTCTGATCACCGTGCTCTCGGAGAAGACCCTGCCGATTCCGGAGCTGGGCGAGGAGGTCCAGGCGGTGCGCGGCTTCAACCTCATCGCTACGGCGAACGACCGCGACCGGGGGGTGAACGAACTCTCCAGCGCCCTGCGCAGGCGGTTCAACACAGTGGTCCTTCCGCTGCCCGGTACGGCGGAGGAGGAGGCCGACATCGTCGCGCGCCGCGTCGACCAGCTCGGCCGTTCCCTCGACCTTCCTGCCGCGGCCGACGGCACGGCGGAGATACGGCGTGTGGTGACCGTCTTCCGGGAGCTGCGCGACGGCATGACGGCCGACGGGCGCACGAAGATCAAGTCCCCGTCCGGGACCTTGTCCACCGCGGAGGCCATCTCCGTCGTCACCGGCGGCATGGCGCTCGCGGCCCACTTCGGCGACGGGGTGCTCAGGGCGGGCGACGTGGCCGCCGGTGTGCTGGGCGCCGTGGTGCGCGACCCGGCCTCGGACCGTGTCGTGTGGCAGGAGTACCTGGAGGCGGTCGTACGGGAGCGCGACGGCTGGAAGGACTTCTACCGCGCCTGCCGGGAGGTCTCCCCGTGACCGCAGCGTCCGCCGGCCCCGGCGGGTCCGCGCCAGGACCGGGTGGCGTGCCGCTGCTGCTGGGCATACGGCACCACGGGCCGGGTTCGGCACGAGCGGTGCGGGCCGCACTGGAGGCACGGCGGCCCCGGGTGCTGCTCGTGGAGGGGCCGCCGGAGGCGGACGGTCTCGTCGCGCTCGCCGGGCACGAGGCGATGCGTCCGCCGGTGGCGCTCCTCGCCCACGCCCTGGACGAGCCGGGCCGGGCGGCGTTCTGGCCGCTTGCCGCGTTCTCCCCGGAATGGGTCGCGATCAGCTGGGCGCTGGGGCACGGGGTGCCGGTGCGCTTCATCGACCTTCCCGCCACGCACGCGCTCGCCCTCACCGACGACGTGGCCGGGCCGGGACGGGACGACGTCGGGGAGGCCGGCCCGGGGGACCCGGGGCCGGGGAACGCCGGGCCCGGGTCCGGGATGGGCAACGGCGAAGCGGTGCGCGTCGATCCGCTGGCGGCTCTCGCCGGGGCCGCGGGCTACGACGACGCCGAGCGGTGGTGGGAGGACGTGATCGAGCACCGCGGGGCCCGGCCCGGGGCCGACCCGTACGCGCCGTTCGCGGTGCTCGGTGAGGCCATGGCCGCCCTGCGCGAGCAGCGAGGTGCCGAAGCGGTCCACGCGTCGGCGGAACCGGGGGCCGGCCAGCGTCGCGACCAGGTGCGTGAGGCCCATATGCGGCTGCGACTGCGCGACGCGGTCCGGGAGTTCGGGCCGGGCGACGTCGCCGTCGTCTGCGGAGCGTGGCACGTTCCGGCCCTGGCGGCGAAGGTGAAGGCCGCCGACGACAGGCAGGCACTCAGGGGCCTGCCGAAGGTGAAGTCGGAGATCACCTGGGTGCCCTGGACGCACCGGCGGCTCGCACGCGACAGCGGCTACGGCGCCGGCATCACCTCTCCCGGCTGGTACGAGCACCTCTTCGCCTCGCCCGACCGGGTCGTCGAGCGGTGGATGACCAAGGTGGCCCGGCTGCTGCGCGCCGAGGACCGGGTCGTCTCCTCGGCACACGTCATCGAGGCCGTCAGGCTGGCCGATTCGCTCGCCGCCGTGCGCGGCAGGCCGCTTCCGGGGCTCACCGAGACCCTCGACGCGGTGCGGGCCGTGATGTGCGAGGGCTCCGACGTGCCGCTCGCCCTCGTACGGGACAGGCTCGTCGTCGGAGAGGTACTGGGGGAGGTGCCGGAGGGTGCGCCCGCCGTGCCGCTCCAGCGGGACCTGACCAGGCAGCAGCGCACGCTGCGCCTCAAACCGGAAGCGTCCGCACGGGAGTTGGACCTCGACCTGCGCAAGGAGACGGACTCGGCGCGGAGCAGGCTTCTGCACCGGCTGCGCCTGCTGGACATCGACTGGGCCGTGCCCGTGCGCTCCCGTACCGGCAGCACCGGCACATTCCGCGAGAGCTGGCGGCTTTGCTGGGAGCCGGAGTTGTCGGTGCGCACGGCGGAAGCGGGAGTGTGGGGCACGACCGTGGAGAGCGCGGCGAGCGCCAGGACCGTCTCCCTCGCCACCGAGGCCACTGCCCTGGCCGACGTCACCGCCCTTGCCGAGAGCTGTCTGCCTGCGGATCTGCCGGATGCGCTGAGGGTCGTCATGCGGGCGCTCGCCGACCGGGCCGCGCTGGACGCCGATGTCGGCAGGCTCGCGGAGGCTCTGCCCGCGCTGGTGCGTTCCCTCAGGTACGGCAATGTGCGGCGCACCGACTCGGCGGCGCTGACGGAGGTCACCCTCGGGCTGGCGGAGCGTGTGTGCGTAGGGATTCCGCCCGCCTGCGCGGGCCTGGACGCGGACGGCGCTGCCCGGATGCGCGACCACATCGACGCCGTCCACCGGTCCGTGGCGCTTCTGGTGCAGGCGTGCGCCGAGCCTTCCGGCGTGACCGACGTGACGTGCACGGCGCGGGGTTCGCGGGACGCCGAAGACGCCGGGGAGGCCGGGACAGATACCGCGGGTGCCGCAGGTGCCGCGGGGGGCGTGCAGTCGCGCTGGCGCGCTGCCCTGCGCAAGCTCGCCTCGCGGGACCGGATACCGGGTCTCATCCGCGGCCGGTGCGTCCGGCTGCTCCTGGACGACGCCCAGCTGACGCAGGCGGAAGCCGCCCGGCTGATGGGTCTGGCACTCTCACCGGGCACCGGTCCGCCGGAAGCAGCGGCATGGATCGAAGGGTTCCTGTCCGGCGGCGGGATGCTGCTCGTCCACGACGAGCGGCTGCTCGCCCTCGTCGACGGCTGGTTGTCGTCCGTGCCCGGCGAAGCGTTCACCGACGTGCTGCCGCTGCTGCGCAGGACGTTCGCCGGGTTCGAGCCCGGTGTGCGGCGCACCGTGGGCGAACTCGTGCGGCGTGGCGCCCTGCCGGAGACGGCGGACGCCGGTGGAGTGCCCAACGGACGTGGAAGTGGGGGCAGTTCACTGCCGCCGCCGCGCCCGGTACGGCCCGGCTTCGGGCCCGGTCTGGACGAGGCCCGCGCGGCCGCGGTCCTGCCGACACTCCGCCTGCTGCTCGAACCGGTGGGCGAGCGTGCCGGGCACACGACCGAGCAGGAGGAGGCGCCCCTATGACCGGCACGTCAGGCACACACGGCCCGTCCGGCACGAACGTCCCGCCGGCCCCGTCCAGTACGGCCACCGCGTCCGGTCCGGCCACCACGTCGCCTGTTCCGTCGGGCCCACCGGGCCGGGACGCCCACGGCCGGCCCGCGGACGCCGGCGGCCTCACGCCCGCCGCCGAACGGCTGCGGCGCTGGCGCCTGGTGCTCGGCGGCTCCGGCGGCTCCGAGGGGACCGACGGCACCGGCTGCGAGTTGAGCGGTGCGGACGCGGCCATGGACCGTACGCTCCAGGCGCTCTACGGCAGCGGACCGCAGGGCGGCCCCGGCGCAGGCTCCGGTCAGGGCAGACGTGGCGAACGCGCGGGCGGCCTCGGCGCCTCCGCCCCTCAAGTGGCCCGGTGGCTCGGGGACATCAGGACGTACTTCCCCGGTTCCGTCGTCCAGGTCATGCAGCGGGACGCCATCGAGAGGCTCGATCTCGCGGCGCTGATGCTGGAGCCGGAGATGCTGGAGGCGGTGGAGCCGGATGTGCACCTGGTCGGCACGCTTCTGTCGCTGAAGTCGGCCATGCCGGAGACCAGCAGGGAGACGGCACGCGCCGTGGTGCGCAAGGTCGTCGCCGAGCTGGAGAAGAAGCTCGCCGCGCGCACGCGGTCGGCCCTCACCGGCGCGCTCGACCGCTCCGCGAAGGTGCACCGCCCACGCCACAGGGACATCGACTGGGACCGCACCATCCGCGCCAACCTCAAGAACTACCTGCCCGAGCACCGGACGGTCGTCCCGGAACGGCTCATCGGTCACGGCCGGGCCTCGCGGGGCGTGAGGAAGGACGTCGTCCTCTGCATCGACCAGTCTGGCTCCATGGCCGCGTCCATCGTCCACGCGTCGGTATTCGGAGCGGTACTCGCCTCGATGCGGTCGCTGAAGACCCGGCTCGTCGCCTTCGACACCGGCGTCGTCGACCTGACGGAGGAACTCGACGATCCGGTGGACGTGCTCTTCGGCACACAGCTCGGCGGGGGCACCGACATCAACAGGGCGCTGGCGTACTGCCAGTCGCACATCACGCGTCCGTCCGAGACGGTCGTGGTCCTCATCAGCGACCTCTACGAGGGCGGCATCCGTGACGAGATGCTCAAGCGGGTGTCGCAGATGAAGGCGGCCGGCGTGCAGTTCGTCGCCCTGCTCGCGCTGTCGGACGAGGGTGCACCCGCCTACGACCGCTCCCACGCGAGCGCCCTCGCCGCGCTCGGGGCTCCCGCGTTCGCCTGCACGCCCGACCATTTCCCGGAGGTGATGGCGGCGGCCATCGAGAAGCGGCCCCTCCCCGTACCGGACGAATGACATCGGGAGAACGACATCGGGGGAATGACGTCGGGCTGACGTCGGGCGAATGACATCGGACGGTTCGCATCGGGCGGACGGAGGTTCGAGCGACACCGGGCGGACGGAGGTGCGAGCCCGGCGCGGAAGGCGCGGCGAGGGCCTCGGCGGAGTGCTCAGGGGCCACCAAGTGAACAAGTTGTGACGGCAGTTGCGCGGGGGACCGGCGTCCGTGCAAGGATCTCCGTTGTCCGGAACGCAGCGTTCCCGGCGGGCAGTTGTGGCCCCCCTGAGCAGCGCGCGTCCGCATCCCCCCGCCTGGAAGGTCCCTGCCTTGTCAGCATCCTTAGCTGTGCCTGCCGTTGTGCGCCTGCCGCACTCGGCCGCCGCGCGGCGGGCCCTGCTGACGTTCCTCTTCCTCGGAGGGTTCCTCGCTCTCGCCGTCGTCTTCGGCGGCAGTGCGCAGGCCGCTTCCGCGCCCGGCCACGAGGTGCGGGAGGCGGGCCGGGCACCGTCCGGACTGGTGACGTCCCCGAAGCCGTCGGCATCGGAGCGGAGCTCCTCGAACGAGGCGGGCGGCAACGGCAAGGAGCAGGCCGGCGACGCCCTCACCCGGGCCGAACTCGCCGAGAAGCACAGGCACGAGTTGCGGAACGCCGCCGAGCGCGCGGCCTCGCACGTCGTGGGCCCCGTCTCGGAAGGCGCCGGCCGAACCGGAGAGGTCACCCGCCCGGTCGGCGAAGCCGTCGACAGCGTGTCCGGCCCCTCGGGCCTGGCCGGGCTGCCCGGGCGTCTCGGCCTCGGACTCGGCGACGCCGTCGTCGGCGAGGGGCCGGACGCGACCGGCGGCCGAGCCGGTGACCTCGGCACGGACGGCACCTCCGACGCCTCAGCCGACGACGCGGGCGAGGGCACCGACGGGCCGCGTGCGCACGGCAGTCGGGCCATGACGTCCTCGGCCTCCCACTACGTGGCCGCCGGTGCGACGTCCGACGCCGGCACCATCCAGGACGACGGAGACCCCGCTGATCGTCTCCCGTTCCACCCCACACCCGCGGTGCCCGCGCCCAGCGCGTCGCACTGCACCGGTGACGGCCACAGCCAGCGCGGCGGCCCGCACCAGCACGACGCGGTCGTGCCCGGCACCGGGCACTTCGGGCCGCTTCACTCCGGCGCCGTGCGCGCCGTGGACGGTACGCCGACGCGTGACAGTGCCGGCGACGTCCTCGAATTCCCCGGCTAGGGCAGACCTTCCACCCGTCTGAGCAGCGCGCGACGCGCGCTCGCGACCTGCCACGCGGGGGTGGACAGGTCTGCCCGCCCGAATCCCCGGAGCAGCGGTCCGGATTCCTGACCGGAAATCCGCCGGCCGTCGTCCCGGGGCTCAAGAACCCCTGAATTCGAAGGACTTCCGTCTCATGCGCAAGAACATCCGACGTTCACTGATGGTCGCTGCCGCCGCCTCCGGCATTTGGGCGCTGAGCACGGCCGGCGCGTCCGCGGCCGAACTGCCCGTCCCGTCCGACGCCGGCAGCGCTGTGGCCGGGACGACCGAGAAGGCGGCGAAGGCCGAGAAGGCGGAGAAGGCCGGTGAAGGCGGCAGGGGCGCCGTGGCCGACACGGTCCGGCGTGCGACGGACACCGTGAAGGAGACGACCGGAACGGTCGAGGACGTCAGCCGCGAGATCCGCGAGAACCTGCCGAGCAAGGGCATCCCGGAGAACGGCCTGCCCACCAACACGCTGCCGATCGGCGACCTGCCCACCGGCGCCGCCGACGGCGTGACCGGGAAGCTGCGCGGCACGGACGCCGCCGTTCCGGCCGTCCCGGCTGATCCGGCCGTTCCGGGTGTGCACGACGTCTCCGGCCACCTGCCGCCCCGCACGCTGCCCGCCCTCGCCGTGCCCGGCGTGCCCGCCCTCCCCGCAGCGCCGGGGGTTCCCGCCGTTCCCGCTGTTCCGGCGGGCCCGTCCGTCCCCGCCACCGGTGAGCCGGCCGGCGGTCTCCCCGCGGCCCCTGTGCGTCCCGAGCAGCTGACCGCGGTGCTCAAGAGCCGCCCCACCGAGGAGACCGTGACCACGGCCCGCAACACCGTCGCCACCGTCCACCCGGTCATCGACAACGTGAGCGGCCTCGTGCCCCCGGCCCGTCTTGTCCAGCTCCACGCCCGCGCCACCGCCTACCAGTTGGCCACCGACGCGGCCAGGACGGTCGACTGCGCCCTGTCCACGACCGCTCCCTTCGTGGAGAGCACCTACTACCGCACCGAGGCGCTCGGTCACGGCACGGCCGGTGACCTCGGCGCGTTCGCTCACGGCGTGGCCTCCGACTCGGCGGTGTACGCACACGAACTGGTCGGCACCGGTGTGCACGGGAACGTGGACAGGCTGGTCGCCCACACCGCCACGAACGTGGCGGTCCTCATCACCGCTCCGACCAAGCGCGACCTGACCGACCCGGCCAACGTCCCCGCAGACGTCCCGGTCGGTCCCGTCGCTTCCCAGGTGCCGGCCGGCCTCTGAGCCGCCGGTAAGGGGGGTGCGGGGTGGCCGGCAAAGGGGGTCGGGCCACCCTGCATCTCCACCCGTCGCTCATCGCTTCACCACCACCGGAACCTGCGATCGAGGTAACCATGCACATGAGAAGCAGTGTTGGCCGTGGATTCGCCGTTGCGGCAGTCGCTGCAGGGCTGTTGGCAGCCGGTGCCGGCAGTGCGTCGGCGCACGAAGCACCGGCCGTCCGTGCCGTCGCGGGCGGCACCGGCGCGGTCACCGGCACAACGCACAGCGCACAGCACACTCTTCAGAAGACCGGACGCATCGCGAAGCACGAAAGGGAGACGGGGGACGCGACGCGGAGCTCAGGGAAGGCGATCAGGGATGCCACGCAGAAGGCCGGTGAGGCCATGTCCGAAAAGCCGTCGGCTCCCTCGGATAAGGACCTGGGCCCTGTGCCCCGCATCCCGGCTCAGGCAGCCCCATCGTCCGCGCCGGGGCTGCCGGAAGGCCTCGTGATCGAGGTGCCCGGACTGATCCCGGGAGTCCCGGGCATCGGCATCATCCCTTCCTCGGTCCCCGCTCTCCCCGCTCTCCCCGTCACGTCGGCGATCCCGGCGCTCTGACACCGGTTCGCAACCGGTCAGCCTGAACCAAGTTCCCCTGCACAGCGGGTAGTTCACCGTGCAGGGGGTTCCACGCCGCCCTTCCGGGCGGTTCGCGCGGGACCGATGCCGGAGCCCCGCGCGAACCGCCCGGGACAGGTGCGGGAACGCGGGAGAACCCACTGTTCCCGCCGCCCGCGGCGTGCGGAAGAGGCGGCCCGGAGCGTAGATTCCGTCCGCACAACATGTGCGTGCCGCTGTGACCGTTGTCACCGCACAGGTGTGAGCTGGAATTTATGCACCGCTCAACGGCGGGGCTAACCTGCAAGGCGGACATGCCGCGCCTCGTCGTGACGCCGCGGCCACGCGGCACGCCCATGATCACGCTGACAACCGCGAACCACTGATTAAGGGGACGTACGCGCGTGGACCTGTTCGAGTACCAGGCGAGGGACCTCTTCGCCAAGCATGACGTACCGGTGCTGGCCGGCGAAGTCATCGATACGCCCGAGGCGGCGCGCGAGGCGACCGAGCGACTCGGCGGTCGCGCGGTCGTCAAGGCGCAGGTGAAGACCGGAGGACGAGGCAAGGCCGGCGGTGTGAAGCTCGCGGCCGACCCCGCGGACGCCGTGGAGAAGGCCGGGGCCATCCTGGGCATGGACATCAAGGGCCACACGGTCCAGAGGGTCATGCTGGCCGAGACCGCCGACATCGCGGAGGAGTACTACGTCTCCTTCCTGCTGGACCGCACCAACCGGACCTTCCTCGCCATGGCCTCCGTCGAGGGCGGCGTCGAGATCGAGGAGGTCGCCGCGACGAAGCCCGAGGCGCTCGCGAAGATCCCCGTCGACGCCATCAAGGGTGTGACCGACGCCAAGGCCCGCGAGATCGCCGAGGCCGCGAAGTTCCCGGCCGAGCTGATCGACCAGGTCGCCGAGGTCCTCAAGAAGCTGTGGGACGTCTTCGTACGTGAGGACGCGCTGCTCGTCGAGGTCAACCCGCTCGTCAAGACCGGCGACGGCAAGGTCATCGCGCTGGACGGCAAGGTCTCGCTCGACGCCAACGCCGAGTTCCGTCAGCCGGATCACGCGGCGCTGGAGGACAAGGCCGCGGCCGACCCGCTGGAGGCCGCCGCCAAGGCGAAGGACCTCAACTACGTGAAGCTCGACGGGCAGGTCGGGATCATCGGCAACGGCGCGGGTCTGGTCATGTCGACCCTCGACGTCGTCGCCTACGCGGGCGAGGCGCACAACAACGTCAAGCCGGCCAACTTCCTGGACATCGGCGGCGGCGCCTCCGCCGAGGTCATGGCGAACGGCCTGGAGATCATCCTCGGGGACCCGGACGTGAAGTCGGTCTTCGTCAACGTCTTCGGCGGGATCACCGCCTGCGACGCCGTCGCGAACGGCATCGTCCAGGCCCTCGAACTGCTCAAGAACAAGGGTGAGGACGTCGACAAGCCGCTGGTCGTGCGGCTCGACGGCAACAACGCCGAGCTGGGCCGCAAGATCCTCACGGATGCGGACCACCCGCTCGTGCAGCAGGTGGACACCATGGACGGTGCGGCCGACCGCGCTGCCGAGCTGGCCGCAAAGTAAGCGGACGAGACCGAGATCTGCGAGGACATCGACACACCATGGCTATCTTCCTCAACAAGGAGAGCAAGGTCATCGTCCAGGGGATGACCGGCTCCGAGGGCCAGAAGCACACGAAGCGGATGCTGGCCTCCGGCACCAACATCGTCGGCGGCGTCAACCCCCGCAAGGCGGGCACCGACGTCGACTTCGACGGCACACAGGTACCGGTCTTCGGTGGCGTGAAGGAGGCCATCGAGGCCACCGGCGCCGACGTGACCGTCATCTTCGTGCCGCCGAAGTTCGCCAAGGACGCGGTCGTCGAGGCCGTCGACGCCGGGATCGGCCTGGCCGTCGTCATCACCGAGGGCATCGCGGTGCACGACACGGCCTACTTCTGGGACTACGCCTCCCAGAAGGGCAACAAGACCCGCATCGTCGGCCCCAACTGCCCCGGCCTGATCACGCCCGGCCAGTCCAACGCCGGCATCATCCCGTCGGACATCACCAAGCCGGGACGCATCGGTCTGGTCTCCAAGTCCGGCACGCTGACGTACCAGATGATGTACGAGCTGCGCGACATCGGCTTCTCGACCTGCGTCGGCATCGGCGGCGACCCCGTCATCGGCACCACGCACATCGACGCCCTCAAGGCGTTCGAGGCCGACCCCGACACCGACCTGATCGTGATGATCGGCGAGATCGGCGGCGACGCCGAGGAGCGTGCGGCGGACTTCATCAAGGCGAACGTCACCAAGCCGGTCGTCGGCTACGTCGCGGGCTTCACCGCCCCCGAGGGCAAGACGATGGGCCACGCGGGCGCCATCGTCTCCGGTTCGTCGGGCACCGCCCAGGCGAAGAAGGAGGCGCTGGAGGCCGCGGGCGTGCAGGTCGGCAAGACGCCGTCCGAGACGGCGAAGCTGGCACGCGGCCTGCTGGTCGGCTGAGCTCCCCGCACCGGCCCCGCCGGACAAGGGTGTGACACAGGCGAACACCGCTCACGCCCGGAGCTCTCGCACTCGTACGACGAACGGGCCCGCTCCCTCGCCACAGGCGCAGGGAGCGGGCCCGTCGCTCTTCACGGCCCCCCCGGCGCTCACGGCCTCCTGTGCGGTGCGTGCAGCGCCGCGCTCCGGACCATCGGCTGGAGGCGCTCGGGCTGCCGCTCCGGACCGAGCGTCGCCGTCGAAGGCTTGGGAACAGGCAGCGAAGGCGGGTTCCGCTCGTCGTCGGACGTGACGAGTGCGAAACCCACGGCCGCCACGGAGGCCGCGAGCCCCAGCGAGGCTGCCGTCCCGCACCGGCCGCGGACCTCACCGCTCCTGCGGACGTGCCGTGCCTGCGGCAGTGAGACGGGCTGCGGCGCCGCAAGCCGACCCACGAACAGCGCCGTCACACGCGGCAGCTCGCCCTCCGACGCGTCACGCAGCACCGGTACACGTTCGGCGAGCGCCGCACGTGCGTGGCGCAGCCGCCCCGACGTCGCCGCCGTGCCTGCCTCCACCTCCGCTGCGGTGTCCCCGAGGCTCAGGCCCAGCCCGTCGTGCAGCAGCAGCACCGCGCGGTAGGAGGGCGGAAGGCGCAGCAGCGCGTCCAGCAACGCCCGGTCACCCGGCGGGACATGACGCATCGCCCGCACGCGGTGTACGAGGTGGACGAGACGGAACCGTCGCCAGGGCGCAAGCGCGAAGCGGTGAGCGGCGGCGCGCACCCAGCCCGCCGGATCGGGATCGACCGCGACCTGCGGCCAGCGGCGCCAGGCGAGCCGGAACGCGTGTGCGACGGAGCGGCGGGCCGGGCCGCTCGCGCCGCACAGCAGGAACGCCTGACGGGCGAGGGCGGGGGCGCTGCCCCCGTAGAGCAGGTCGAAGGCGTCGGCAGCGGCGACGGGGGAGGGGCGGGGGTCTCGGTCTCCGCCTGGCCCTGCCTGGGTTCCGGTCTGGGTTCCGGCTTGGGCCTCGCCCTCGGTTTCGGTCTGGGCCTCGCCCTCGGTCTCGTTTCCGGTTCCGTTCCGGGGTTCGTCCTCGGTTGGGGTCTGGGGCCCGACCCAGGCCTCGTCCGGGTCCTCGGTCCGGGCTTCGTCCTGGGCCTTCGGCCGGGGTTCGGTCTCGGCCTCGTCCGGGGCTTCGATCCGGGCCTCACACTCGCTTTCGGTCTCGATTCCGTCCTCGGGTTCGTCCTCGATCCCGTTCTCGATCCCGTCCCCGGTTTCGTCGGGAGCTTCGACGGGGGCCGCGTCCTCCGCCCCTTCCTCGGCCCCTTCCTCGATTCCGCCCTGGATTGAGGGGGCCTCCTCGTGAGGCGGGAGTACCGCGTCGTCCCCGGCCGGGGAAGCGGCATCCGCTGTGGCGACGGCCGGTTCGTGCTGCTGTCCGCTCATGAGCTCCCCAGATCCTCCGGCCCGGGAGACGGCCCCGGCCACGTATGAGTGCTTTGTCGTACAAGGTGTATGCGCACATATTGGGCGACACAGCGACAACCAGCGTGTTACCCGGACAGAACGTGTGTTGTTGACAGCATGTCGACGTGAGCCAAGTGACGCATCGCAGCCCGACGTTGTCCCCGTACGGCCGGAGCACGTCACGACTGCCGTCGAAGGCCTCGTGGTTCTTCGAAGGGATGCTCGCCGCGGGGTTGGGGCTCGCAGCACTCACCGTCCTCGTGCTGCTTCTGTGGATCGTCTCGCCGTACCCGGAGAGCGGCGCGGGTGCCGCCCTGCATCTCGCCGCCGACCTGTGGCTGCTCGGGCACGGGAGCGCACTCGTCCGCACCGAGACGCTCTCCGGAATTCCGGCGCCGGTCGCGCTGACTCCGCTGCTGTTGGTGATCCCGCCCGTGTGCCTGCTGCACCGGGCGTGTACGCAGGCGCTCGCCGCGGGCGGGGACGAGAGCGCCGGCGATGCACGGACCGGGGCGGACGCCGAGGACGTGCCGGGTCCGCTGGCGCCCCTCGGCTGCGTGGCCGGCGGATATCTGGTGACGGGCGCCGTCACCGTGCTGTTCGCGTCCGCCGGGCCCGTGCGCGCCGACGTGCTGAGCGCTTCGGTACGGCTGCCGCTGTTCGTCCTGTGCGTTGCGGCGGCGGCGATGTGGCCGGGCTGGGGACGCACGCCTCCGGCGGCGCCCAACGAGCTTGACAGGGCCGCCGGTTCACCTTCCGGCGGGAGGACGCAGTGGCCCGCGGTGCCGACGGCGCGGGAGCCGGACTTCCCGGCGCCCGTGCTCGCCGAGGCACGAGCCCTCTCGCGGCGGTTGCGCCCGGCTCGCACCGCTCTGACGGCCATGGCGGTGCTGTGCGGCGGAGGTCTCGTCGTCACGCTCGGCGCGCTCCTGTGGCACGTGGACGAGGTGCAGTCCGCCTTCCCGCGTCTCGCGGGAGACTCCTGGACGGGGCAGTTCGCGGTGCTTCTGCTCGTGATCGCGCTGCTGCCCAACGCCGCGGTGTGGGCGGCCGCTTACGGGCTCGGCCCCGGCTTCGCCCTCGGTACGGGGGCCGTGGTCGGCCCGTTCACGCAGACTGGTGCCGCGTCCCTGCTGCCGTTCCCGCTGCTGGAGGCGTTGCCCGCCGCGGGCGGCGGCCCCGGACTCCTCGGGGGCATCGCGGCTGTGGCGGTACCGCTGGCCGCCGGTGCGACCGTCGGCTGGTACGTGGCGCGCGCCGCCGCACCTGTCACGGGGCGGTGCGAGGCTGCGGTGAGCCGGCGGGCCACGCTGGCCGTCGTCGCCCTTGTGGGGTGCGAATGCGCTGTGGGTGTCGCAGTCCTCGCGGCGTTCTCGGGCGGGGCTCTCGGCACAGAGGCCATGGCGGTCCTGGGGCCGAGCTGGCCGCTGACGGGCGTCGCCGCGTTCCTGTGGGCGGTGCTGGTCGGGGCGCCGGTGGCGCTCGCGATGCGGGCGTGGCGTCTCCGGGGAAGCGGAGGCGACGACGGCCCGGACGCGGCCGCCGCGCGTCAGGCCCGCTGGAGCGAGCTGAAGGCGGTGTCGGGGGGCCTGATGCCGGACTTCGAACCGCGCCGGGACTGACCGGACGCCCGGCCGCGAGGGCCCGCCCGACGCCCCACGGTGGACGAGCGCGTGCCCGCCGGACCGCGAACCCCCGAGCCGGCGGGCCGGCGCATCCGGAGGGGCCCGCGCGTCCCGGGGCCCGCGGGCCCCTCGACGATCCTGTGGGCCCCTCGACAATCCTGCGGGACTTCGACAACCCCGCGGGACCTCGGCAGACCTGCCGCACCGGCCCGGTCCGGGCGGTGCCGCGCCCGCCGAGGGCCGGGCCCGGTGGCGGGCCCGCCCGCGGCCCGGCCTCAGTTCAGCTGCAGACCGCCGGCCGACGACGAACGCTCCTGGAGCAGCGGCCGCAGTTCCTTCGGCAGCAGGTCCTTGCAGTCCTCGCGGGAGGACTGCGTCAGCGCGTCCTGCGTGCATGTGAAGTAGTCGCTGTAGACCTGCTGGAAGGTGAACGTCGCCGCGACGACCGCAAGGGCGAGCGACGAGGCGACCAGGCCGCTGACCGCCGCCGTCCTACGGGACTTGGCCGCCTGCGCCGGAGTGACCGCGACAGGGACCTGCGGCACCGGCTTCGGTGCCTCGCCGTCGGCCGTACGGTCGGTGCCCGCCACGTCCTCCGCGGTCGCCCCGCCGGGGTGACCGCGCTTGCCCGAAGCGCCCGGCGTGCCCGAAGTCCCGGACTTCGACGAGGACTTGCCGACGCGCAGCGCGCTCCCGCCCCAGTAGAGGGACAGCGCCCCGAGCAGCAGTGCCACCTCCGGGAGGCTGAAGAGGGCGAAGAACAGCGCCCAGACGCCGGTGTGGAGGGAGTAGCGCGCGTGCCGCTGCTTCGGGTCCGTCGGGTCCCAGCGCATGCCTCGGGCGAGCCCGCCGCCCGCGCCGCCCGTGCCGTCGCCGTTGCCGCCTTCCTGGCCGCCGCCCGCACCGGGGCCGCCGAAGCCGCCGCTCTGCCGGCCCGGCTGCTTGCTGCTCCAGTGGCTGCCCCATGCGGAGCGGTCCCGGCCCGAATCGGAGCCGGAGCCGGACCCGTCGTTCCCGTTCCCGGAGTCCCCCGAGCCGTTCTCGGAGTCCGGGCCGCCGCGGCCCTGTCCCGAGTCCGTCCCCGTGCCGCTCTGGGAGCCCGCCGACCGGCGCGGCTGCCAGGGCTGGTCGGCCTGCCCCTCCGGTGGTGCCGCGAAGGGGTTGTCCGCGCGCGAAGCGTCGTCCGAGGGGGCCGCACGGCGGCGGCGTCGGTCGGCCATGTGGAGTGCGTCTTCCCCTTGTGCTGTCGTCGTCTCGTCCTGCGTGCGGCCTGCCGCCGCGTCCCGCGCCGGCCGTGCCTCCTGCCGGCCCTGCCTCCTGCCTGGCTGTGCCCGGCCGGTCGTCGTGCTGTCCGGCAGGGCCCGGCGTGCGGCCCTTCGCGGCCGTGCGCCCCGCAGGTGCCGGATGCGCCCGTTCCGTGCGGGCCCGTACCTCCCGACGCTACCTGGCACATCGGCCCCCGTCCCGCGGGGGCCGTGTGAGGGGCCGGTATCGTTGCCGACGGTCGGACGCTTCGTAGAGTTCCCCGGAACTCGCCGCTCCATGAGTTCGTACGACCACACAAACCGCTTCTCCCCTTGTCCGGCGTCCTCCGCGCCGGGGGAATCCCGTGAGAGAGAGCTTCGCCGTGGCTGCGCACCAGAGCCCGAGCCGCCCCGACACCGGCAGCGGACAGGGCCTCGGCTCCCGCTCCCGTACGCACCCCGCCCGTCTCGTCGTTCTCGTCTCCGGCTCCGGCACGAACCTCCAGGCGCTGCTGGACGCCGTCGAGGCCGAGGGCCCGGAGTCGTACGGCGCCCGGATCGTGGCCGTCGGGGCCGACCGCCACGGGACCGAGGGGGCCGAGCGTGCCGAGCGCGCGGGCATCCCCACGTTCGTGTGCCGGGTGAGGGACCACGCGACGCGTGACGAGTGGGACGAGGCGCTGACGGCGGCGACCGCCGAGTACGAGCCGGACCTCGTCGTCTCCGCGGGTTTCATGAAGCTTGTGGGCAAGGAGTTCCTCGCCCGCTTCGGAGGCCGGGTGGTCAACACCCATCCGGCGCTCCTTCCCAGTTTTCCCGGCACCCACGGTGTCCGTGACGCTCTCGCGTACGGGGCCAAGGTGACCGGGTGCACCGTCCACTTCGTCGACGACGGTGTCGACACGGGGCCGATCATCGCGCAGGGCGTGGTGGAGGTCCTGGACGAGGACGACGCCGACGGGGGTGCCGCTCTGCACGAGCGGATCAAGGAGGTCGAGCGACGCCTGCTGGTCGACGTCGTGGGCCGCCTCTCCCGCGGCGGATACCGCATCGAGGGACGAAAGGTACGGCTGCAGGATGGGTGAGGGCATGAGTCAGGGCCGCGGTCAGGACACCGGGCAGCGGCTCCCGGTCCGCAGGGCGCTGGTGAGCGTCTACGACAAGACGGGCCTGGAGGAGCTGGCGCGAGGCCTGCACGCGGCGGGCGTGCAGCTCGTCTCGACGGGATCGACCGCGAAGCGGATGGCCGCGGCGGGCGTCCCGGTGACGCCGGTCGAGGAACTGACCGGCTTCCCCGAATGCCTCGACGGACGGGTCAAGACGCTGCACCCCCGGGTGCACGCGGGCATCCTCGCCGACCGCCGTCTCGGTGCCCACCGGGAGCAGCTGGACGAGCTGGGCATCGAACCCTTCGACCTCGTCGTCGTCAACCTCTACCCGTTCCGGGAGACCGTCGCCTCCGGTGCGAGCCCGGACGAGTGCGTGGAGCAGATCGACATCGGCGGTCCCTCCATGGTGCGTGCGGCCGCGAAGAACCATCCCTCGGTCGCCGTCGTCGTCAACCCGGAGCGCTACGGCGAGGTGCTGGAGGCGGTGGGCAGCACCACCGGGGCCGAAGGCTCAGGGGGCGGGTTCTCCCTGGCCGAGCGCAAGCGTCTCGCGGGCGAGGCCTTCCAGCACACGGCGGCCTACGACGTGGCCGTGGCGAACTGGTTCGCCGACGGCTACGCGCCGGACGACGCGGTCACGGAGGCCGGGGCCGGCGCCGGGGCGGAGAACCCGCTTCCCGCGTTCGCCGGTGCGGCCTTCACCCGGCGCAGCGTGCTGCGCTACGGCGAGAACCCGCACCAGCCGGCCGCCGTCCTCACCGACGGCAGCGGCACGGGTCTCCCCGCCGCCGAGCAACTGCACGGCAAGGAGATGTCGTACAACAACTACGTCGACACGGAGGCCGCTCGCCGAGCCGCGTACGAGCACGGGGACCGGCCCTGCGTGGCGATCATCAAGCACGCCAACCCCTGCGGTATCGCGGTCGGTTCGGACGTCGCCGAGGCCCACCGCAAGGCGCACGCCTGTGACTCCCTCTCCGCCTTCGGTGGCGTCATCGCCGTCAACAGGCCGGTCTCGCTCGCCATGGCCGAGCAGGTGGCCGAGATCTTCACCGAGGTCGTCGTGGCGCCCGGTTACGAGGAGGGCGCCGTCGAGGTGCTCTCCCGCAAGAAGAACATCCGGGTGCTGCGCTGCGCCGAGGAGCCCTCCGCGTCCGTCGAGTTGAGGCCCATCGAGGGTGGTGCGCTGCTCCAGGTCAAGGACGGTCTCCAGGCCGCGGGCGACGACCCCGCCAACTGGACGCTCGCGACCGGCGAAGCGCTCTCACCGGCGGAGCTGGAGGAGCTTTCCTTCGCCTGGCGCGCCTGCCGTGCCGTGAAGTCCAACGCGATCCTGCTCGCCAAGGACGGCGCCACGGTCGGTGTCGGAATGGGCCAGGTCAACCGCGTGGACGCCGCGAAGCTCGCCGTGCAGCGTGCGGGTGAGGAGCGCGCACGGGGCTCGTACGCAGCCTCCGACGCGTTCTTCCCCTTCCCGGACGGGCTCGAGGTGCTGGCCCGCGCGGGCGTCAAGGCCGTGGCGCAGCCCGGTGGTTCGGTACGCGACGAGGCCGTGACGGAGGCCGCGGAGGCGGCCGGCGTCACGATGTACCTGACCGGCACACGGCACTTCTTCCACTGACGTCACCCCGTCACCCCGTCGTCCCGTGGTACGTCGTCCCGTGGTACGTCGTCCCGTGGTACGTCGCCCGGTCCGACGTCGGCCGGTCCTCCACCGGCACGGGGCGGCGACGGACCGTCCGGCCCCCGGCGGGGACTCCACTCGCGGCGCCCCTGCCGGCCTGCTCCGCGGCAGGTCGCCGGGGCGTCACGGGTCGCCGGTCGGCAGGACCGCCCGCCGGTCAGTACTGCTGTCTGCTGAACCAGGGGCCCGACTGGGCCAGCAGCACGATGCACGTGATCCCGAGGCCGAGCCAGATGATCCCGAAGGGAAGGAACACCAGGCCGAAGAGGGTGAGGAAGGACGACCAGACGATCCCGCCGACCCGCACTCCGTTGCTGCCCTTGGGAAGCGAAATGCCCATCACGATGCCGATGATGGCGTGCGCGAGGAAGACGCCGAACAGCGCGTAGCCGACGCCGATCCCGATCCGGGCGTCCGCCATGTTCGGAAGCTCGTTCACGCTGCTCGTCGCGAAGGCGAGCATGATGAGAACACCTGTCGAGAAGAGGGCCTGGAGCCCGCCGACGATGAACATCATGATGCGGACGGCGTTCACCTTGCCCTGGAGCGCGCCCGCCGCCGCCCCGGGCCCGCCCGGCGGCGGCGCCTGCGGGTAGCCGTAGCCGGGCTGGGCGCCCTGGGGCTGCTGCGGATAGCCGTAACCCTGCTGCGGCTGCTGCGGGTAGCCGTAGCTCTGCTGGGGCTGCTGCGGCTGCTGGCCGTACGGGTTGTTGGCGTACGGATTGTTCCCGTACGGGTTGTTGGGCGGCTCGGACGGGTAACTCATCGCGGTTTTCCTTCAGTTCGGTGCATTCCGCACGTGCGGTTCCGTGGTGCACGGAGGTCGCGTCGATTGTCTCGTGGTGCGGTGGCCGCGGGGACACCGCACACCCCGCGATGTGCCACCGGTCCGCGCTTCTCTTCCCGGGCGCGGTGACACGGATTCGGGAGCGCCGGCCGGGAGCAGTGGCCTCGGAGCGGGAGCAGCGGTCTCAGGAGTACGTGCGCCTGAACCACTCGGAACCTTCCTCCTTCACCATGAAGATGATGATGAGGATGCCGACGGCGAGCGGGACGACGCCGACGACGATGATGACGGTGAGCAGCCCGAGGACCGCGAGGAGCGAGCCGTAGACGATGGCGCCCACGCGGACCCCGTTGCCGCCGTCGTCGAACCGGGAGGCCAGGAAGATCGCCGTGGCGGACAGCATCAGCGAGAAGACGCCGCCCGCGACCAGGAGTCCGGGGTCGATGGCAGCCGGCCCCCCGCCGGTGGATTCCCCGCCCCCCTGCGACGCGTTGTAGAAGGTGCCGATCGCGCCGAGCACACCGAGCACGCCGAAGACGTACATGATCACGCGGACGGCGTTCACGGAACCCGGCATCGTCCGCGGGGCGTTGGGGTAGTTGAAGCCGGGCTGGCGCGGGAAGCCGCTCTGTGCCGGCTGCGGGAAGTCGATCGGAGACGGCTGCGGGAAGTCGGTCGGGGACGGCTGGGGCGGCGCTTGCGGGAGGCCGTAGACCGGCTGCTGCGGCGGCTCCTGGGGGTAGCCGTAGCCGGGTTGTTGCCGGGGCGGTGCCTGGCGGCGGCCGTAGACCGGCTGCTGCGGCGGCGGTCCCTGGGGATAGCCGTAGCCGGGTGGCGGGGGAGGCGCCTGAGGAGAACCGTAGCCGGGCTGGGGCGCCGGGGGACCGCCGTACCGCTGCTGACGAGGCCGCCGGGGCTGCTGCTGCGGCTGCCGGGCGTACGGGTATCCGGGCGGTGGCTCTGGTGGATAGCTCATCGCTTCCCCTCACTTCGGCGTTCCGGTGCCGCGGGCCAGACATCACGAAGGGCCGCGTCGACTGTCACCCGGCGCGGCCTTCGTGATGGTGCTGCAGAGCAATGCCGCGCAGAGCTGCACCGGACACTCACTGTGGGGCATCGCAGCGCGGTTGCGAAGCCCCTGAGGTCACTTCTTGACGACCACTGTCCCAGCCCCGCGGTCGTGCCAGCCCTGAAGTTTGCCGCTGTTGTCGAAGAACGGCGAGAGGTAGACCAGGAGCGTGCCGATGCCGCACACGACGGAGCCCGCCACCGGGATGATGTAGCGGATGAACCCGCTGCCGGCGCCCGGCAGTTGACCGTCCGCCTCCTTCAGGACCCGCAGGCCCATGGCCATCTTGCCGAACGTCGCGCCCTTGAAGGCGATCATCAGCCATTCGTAGAACAGCATGAGGGAGGCGAACACCAGCATCACCATGACCATGGTGCCGATGACGCCTGATGCCTGCGCCTGCGCCTCCTGGATGCACTCGCTGTAACCCGGGTCGGTGTACGTCCCGCAGTCCTCGGCCTGGGAGGCGATCCCGAGGGCGCTGCCCACGCCGAGGAACATGATGACGGTGTAGACCGTGCCCACGATCAGGCCGTCGATGAGCCTGGCGAGGAAGCGCTGCCCCATCGTGGCCAGTTGCAGGGAACCGAGGTGGCCGATGTTTATGTAGCCGTTGTTGGCCTGCACGGTTCCGGGCTGCTGCGGGTAGCCGTACCCGGGCTGTCCGGGGATGCCGCCGGGCTGTGCCTGCTGGCCGTACTGAGGCTGCTGCGGGTAGCCGTAGCCGGGCTGGCCGCCCTGCGGCTGCTGCGGATACCCGTAGCCCTGCTGCTGCTGTGGCTGCTGCTGCGGGTAGCCGTAGCCCTGTTGCTGCGGCGGCTGCGGCGGCTGCTGCGGCTGCTGCGGCTGCTTTGCGTACGGGTTGTTCGGGTCCTGGCCGGCGGGTGGTGGGTAGCTCACGAGTGCGTTCCTCCGAGCAGTCGAAAGGGGACGGAATGGGTCGAAATGCTCGGGGGAACGACCGTTCCGCCCCCGCAGACGCCATGCGTGGACTGCGTGAGCTGTGCGGCATGCACCTTGTGCCTCCCCCGATGCGGCGCCGAGCCGACGGCCCTGTGGGCGGGCGCGGCGCCAGCGCTTCATGTTGGTAGCCGAATGGTCCTGCTGTCCAGCTAGATCTCGGAATGTGGCGAATCCGAAATGCGACGCGGACACCCCTGTTGCGCGGTGCCCGGGCGGGGGTGTCTGCGGAGCGGTACGGATTTCGGCAGCGGCCCCCGCATCCGTGAGAATGGACCCATGACGGCCCAGATTCTCGATGGCAAGGCCACGGCGGCAGCGATCAAGTCCGGACTGAAGGAGCGCGTCGACGCCCTTCGGGCACGAGGTGTGACACCCGGCCTCGGCACCCTGCTCGTCGGCGACGACGTCGGCAGCCAGAAGTACGTCGCGGGCAAGCACCGCGACAGCGAACAGATCGGCGTCCGCTCGATCCGGCGTGAACTGCCCGCCACCGCCACGCAGGACGAGATCGAGGCGGTCGTCCGGGAGCTGAACGAGGACCCGGCCTGCACCGGTTACATCGTCCAGCTGCCGCTGCCCAAGGGCATCGACACCAACCGCGTACTCGGGATGATGGACCCCGACAAGGACGCCGACGGACTCCACCCCACCAGCCTCGGCCGTCTCGTGCTCAACGAGCCCGGTCCGCTGCCCTGCACCCCGCGGGGCATCATCGAGCTGCTGCGCGAGCACGACGTCGAACTCGACGGAGCGCACGTGGTCGTCGTCGGGCGTGGCATCACGGTCGGCCGTTCCATTCCGCTGCTGCTGACGCGGCGCAGCGAGAACGCCACGGTGACGCAGTGCCACACCGGCACGCGCGACCTGCCGGCGCTGCTGAGGCAGGCCGATGTGATCGTGGCGGCGGCAGGCGTGCCGCACCTGATCAAACCCGAGGACGTACGGCCGGGCGCGGCGGTCCTGGACGTGGGCGTGAGCCGCGACGAGAACGGCAAGATCGTCGGGGACGTGCACCCGGGCGTCACCGAGGTCGCGGGATGGATCTCGCCGAACCCCGGCGGCGTGGGTCCGATGACCCGCGCGCAGCTCCTCGTCAACGTCGTCGAGGCCGCAGAGCGCGCCGCGGGGGAGTGACGGAGATGAAGGTGGGAGGTTCCTCGCGCCGCTTCCCGGCGGTTACGCGTGACACGGCCCGGCCGGAGGGCGGGCAGCGCGCGATGGGTGCCGGCCATGCGGCGCCGTACCGGCAGTGGCCGCTGCTCGCGGTCTGCTGCGGAGTGCTGACCGGGCTGCTGGTGACGGTCGGGGAGTTCCGCGCGGGGACGCTGATCATCGGTCTGTCGCTGATCGCCGGCGCGGTGATGCGGTGGCTGCTGCCGTCCGTGGGGATGCTCGCCGTGCGGTCCCCCTACACCGACGTCGTCACGTACGGCGTGCTCGGCCTGTCGATCACCCTGCTGGCGATGATGGCGCAGCCCAAGCCGTGGCTGGACGTCCCGGTGCTGGAGGAGATCCTCCACTTCCTGGTCGGAAGGGACGGCGGGTGACGGCGCCGAGGCTGCCGTAGAGGTCCCCGCGGGGCGGAAGTCCCCGCCCTTCAGCGGGGACCACCCACAGACTCACGGTCCGGCACCAGCCGGCACAGCAGCGCGGCCACGGCACCGGTGACCGCGCCCACGGCCGTGCCGGTGACGATGCCGGAGACGGCCGCGGCCGTGCGCAGGATTCCCTCCTGCGCCGCGGGGGCGAGGCCGGCGAGATTGCCGCCGAGCGCCGGAGCCGTTGCCCCGAAGCTCTCCTCCCACAGCAGTTGGTGGCCGGCCGTCAGGAACACCGCGTAGAACGCGCCGACGACCACCGTCGTCAGGAACGGGCGCGGCGGGCGCCGCCACAGTACGGCGGCGATCCAGCACAGCGGCGGCACGAACACGAACAGCCCGTTGACGAAGGTGCCTTCCTCGATGACGCCGAGATCGTGCAGCACCACGCGGGGCGCGGCCAGGGCCGGCCAGGAGAAGCCGAGTTCGCGGGTCGCCCGGCTCATCGCACGGCCTCCGCCGCACCGGTCTCCGCCGTACCGGACTCTGCCGTACTTCCCTCCGCCGCACCGTCCGCCCCCGCGCGGGCCGATCCCGCGCCGGCCGCAACTCCGCCGGCCGGACGCCCGGTCCCGCGGACGAACCGCACGAACGCGGTGAACGCCAGCACGGAGGTCACCGCACCACCGGCGAGCCGCACCCGGTGCCCGGCGACGAACTCCCCGGCGACCTGGCGCAGATACTCCGCGGAGTGGGTGCCTGCCGGGTCGACGAACATGATCTCGTTGCGCGGCCAGAAGAACACCGCGGAGAAGAGGAATTCGCAGGCGAGGAAGGTGCAGGCCGCCGCCGCGACCCACCAGCGCAGCCGCCGGTCCCCCCAGGTGAGCACGGTGGCGGCGACGCTGCTGAGCGCCACCGCGGCGCCGAGCGGGGGGAAGTAGTCGCTCGGGCCCCCGCGCACCATGAACTCGCGGGCCCTGTCCAGCGATTCCGGCGGGTCACCGAAGATGTTCGGATACAGCATCACGGTCTCGGCGGCGACACCGCCGAAGGAGAGGATCGCTCCCCACACGAGTGCGGTCAGCACGATCCAGGTCAGTCTTGTACGGGACACCTCGCAGGCCTCCTGTCGTTCGTCGCGCCGCGCGGGACGCGCTCCGTCAGTTCGGCTTCGACGCTAGGTTCGCGGGAGTGCGGGGTCTGCCGCGTGGCAGCGCGAACCGGGGTCGCTTCTCGACGTACGGGAAGCCCCGGAGAAGACGCCCTGCGGCGACAGCGGCCCGGGCCGGGGCCGGTCTACGCTGGCCGGGTGCCGGCAATCCGACCCACGCGAACGGACGCGATCCTCGCCGCCGCCACCTTCTGCCTGGTCGCGGCGGCCGCCGCGACCAGCCACGCCGCACCCGCACGGGCGGCGCTCGCCTACGGCTTCGCGCTCGGGCTCGGCGTGCTGATCCTCTGCTGCCGGCGGTGGCCCGTTCCCGTGCTGCTCGTCACCGCGGCCGGCATCCTCGGCTACTACGTGGCGGACCTGCCGCCGGTGGGCCTGGCCGCTCCGATCGCGGCAGTGCTGTACGTGTCCGCGGAGCGGGGCCGTGTGGGGCCGGCTGCCGTCGTCGGCGGGAGCCTGCTCGCGGTCTCGATCCCCGCGCGGCTGATCGAGGGCGACGACCCCTCGGTCGTCGTGGGCCTCGAACTCGGCTCCGAGGCGGTGCTGATGGTCGCGGTCGTCGCGCTGGGCGACACCGTCCGCAACAGGCGGTCGCTCCGGGCGGAAATGGCCCGGCAGGCCACCGCGGCCGTCGAGGACCGGCACCGGGAGGCAGCCCGCCAGGTCGAGGCCGAACGGCTCCGCATCGCCCGGGAGGTGCACGACACCCTCGGGCACACGATGTCGGTGATCACGCTCCAGTCCGCGGTGGGCGAGGAGGCGCTCGCCGACGACCGGCCCGAGTCCGCCAAGGCCGCGCTGGCCGCGATCCACTCGGCGGGCGGCAGTGCGATGGCCGAGCTGCGGGCCACGCTGGGAACCCTGCGCAGCGACTCCGGAACGCGTGAACCGGCCCCCGGCTTCGACCGGCTGCCCGAGCTCGTGGACGGCGTCCGGGCCGGCGGCCTGCCGGTCGACCTGCTGGTCACCGGTGAGAGCGGCGGACTGCCGGCGGTGGTGGGCACGACCGCCTACCGGGTCGTGCAGGAGGCGCTGACCAACGTCCTTCGGCACGCGCGGGCCACCCGGGTCACGGTCACCGTCCGGATCACGCCCGCGCGGCTGTCCCTGGAGGTCGTCGACGACGGCCGGGGGATCTCCCGCGACGCCCGTGCACGCGACGAAGGGCAGGGCCTGCGGGGCATGTCCGAGCGGGTCGCTCTGCTCGGCGGCACCGTCGAGTCCGGCAACGCCGGGCCGGGCGGCGCCGGGTCCGGCGGCGCCGGGTCCGGTGGTTTCCGGGTCCACGCCTGCCTGCCGCTGCCCCGGGGTGAGGCATGAACCCGGTCAGGGTCGTCCTGGTCGACGACCAGCACCTCGTGCGCGCCGGGCTCGGCGCCCTGCTCGAACGCGCCCCGGACATCACCGTCGTCGGCGAGGCCGGTGACGGATCGGCCGGGCTGGACGTCGTGCGTGCGGAGCGGCCCGACATCGTCCTGATGGACGTGCGCATGCCCGGCACCGACGGGCTCGAGGCGACGCGGCGGATCCTGGCCGATCCCCGACTGCGCGACGTCCGCGTGGTCATGCTGACGACCTTCGACGACGACGAGTACCTCTTCGAGGCCATCCGCGCCGGCGCCGCCGGCTTCCTCCTCAAGGACACCGCACCGGACGCCCTGCGTGAGGCCGTCCGCATCGTCGCGGGCGGGGACGCGCTGCTGTCCCCCGCCGTCACCAGGCGGGTGCTCGCCGCGGCGGCCCGGTCCCCGGTGGCGGATCCGGCCCGGCTCGCCGGGCTCACCGAACGCGAACGGGACGTCCTCGCACAGGTCGGCGCGGGACGGTCCAACGCGGAGATCGGTGCCGTCCTGCACCTCAGCCCGGACACCGCGCGCACCTACGTCAGCAGGCTGCTGACCAAGCTCGACGCCCGCGACCGTTCCCAACTCGTGGTCCTCGCCTACGAGAGCGGACTCGTACGTCCGGGGGACAGCTGACGGCGGACCCCTCTGCGCGCCCGTGCCGAGGCCGCTTGCCTGCCGCATCCATGGAGCGGGAATACCGAACGGCCGTGTGCCCCCGGGTGTTGCGGCGGTGTTGCGGCCCCGTCAGGGCCCGTCGCCGGACGGCCTCACTGTCCCTGCCGCCTCTTGCGGTGGCGTGACACCGCTTCCGGAGCCGCCGCCCCCCTGCGTCCGCCGCCCCGCCGCGGCGCATGAAGTGATGCGGAAGCCGACGACGATGCGGTGGCACTCACGGGGCCGGGTGGCAGACTGGGGGAACACGTGAAGGAACTCGGTATGTTCGGGGGACGAGGGGGAGGAAATGCCTCGGTGGAGGCCGCTACCGGAGGAACTGGACCCACAGATCCGGGAGTTCACCAGCCAGCTGCGACGGCTCGTGGACAGAAGCGGAATGAGCGTCGCGACCATCGCCGACCGCACCGGCTACAGCAAGTCCTCCTGGGAGAGGTACTTGGGCGGACGGCTGCTGCCTCCCCGCGGTGCCACGCACGCGCTCGGCGATGTCACGGGCACCGACATCCGTCACCTCGAGACGATGTGGGAACTGGCCGAACGGGCCTGGAGCCGCGACGAGATGCGTCACGACGTGACCATGGAGGCGATCCGCGTCGCGCAGGCCCGCGAGGCCCTCGGCGAGTTCTGGGACGACGAGCCCGCCAAGGGCCGCAAGTGGGGCCGCAACAAGGACAAGGCCCGGGAGAAGGACAAGAACCGGGACAAGAACCGGGGCAAGGAGCGGAACGGGGGGCGGGACGAGGGGAGCGCCGCCCCCGGAACCGCGCCCAAGGAAGAGGAGTGGAAGGAGAAGACGGGGGAGAACTCCGTTGTCCCCGCCGAGAGTTCGCATCAGAGGTCCTGGGACTTCTTCGCTCCGCCGTCCGCCTCCGCGATCCCGGGAGCCCGTGAAGGTTCCACGGCCGCTCCCGACGCTCCTGGCGTGAACCGGCCGCCCATGGACGACGAGACGGCCGTGCTGCGCCCCCGTCCGCTTCCCGGCCGGGGCGGCCGGCGCCAGGGGCACGGCGAAAGCCACGGCGGGGGGAGCCACGCAGGCCGGGGTGCGGGGACGGCCGGGGTGCCCTCGCAGCGGGTCGACGTGGCGTCATGGGGCACCCCCGGTGAGCGCCCCGGCTCCGGCGCGCCCGGCGGCGACTCCGGCAAGGCCGGGCCCTGGCGTGCGGAACCGCCCGGAGCGGACCAGGGCCCGCCCGCGTACCCGGGCCGCGGGGCCTACGGAGCGCCGGACGACGGGGACGGGGCAGACCTCCCGGGCGGCCCCGAGGGGCCCGGAGGCGGCACCCGTTCCTCGCGCGGGCGCCGCGTGGCCGCGCTTCTCGGGGGTGCGGTGGGCGTGTTCGCGGTTCTCGGTGCCGGTGTGCTGGTTTTCGGCCTGCCCGGAGAGTCGGGCGAGCCGTCCGCGTCGCCGTCGCCGTCGGCGACGAACTCGCCCCGGACCCTGCCCGCCGGCGTGAAGTGCCAGGGCGAGAGTTGCACGGGCAAGGATCCGGAGAAGATGGGCTGCGGCGGCCAGAACGTCAAGAGCAGCAACTCCGCGTTCGTCGGTCCGAGCATGGTCGAGGTGCGTTACAGCAAGGTCTGCAAGGCCGCGTGGGGCCGTATAACCGGTGCGGCGCAGGGCGACAACCTCAAGATCAGCGCGGGTGGCGAAGCCGCGAGCGACAAAGTCGGCACGACGAACGACGCCTACACGGAAATGGTCGCCGTGACCTCCGCGACCGAGGCACGTGCCTGCGCCACTCTCGTCGCGGGCACGACGGGCTGTACGAAGGTGGACGCGTCCGGAGCGTCCGGCGCCGACGAGACGGCCGGAACGGCGAGTTCGGCCGACCCCGCCGGCACGGCGGACTCCGCGACGACAGGTGACGTGGGCGCGTCGGAAGGCACGGGCGACGCCGAAGGCCCGGCCGGGACCGGCGACGCCGTGCGCTGAAGCCCGGGCGAACCCGGTCAGGCGGGTGGCGACGCCGGCCCACAACTTCCGGGCCGGCGCTCGCGGTTCGACGTGCGATGCTTTCCACCAGCCGTATTCTCATTCCGCATCTCTCGTCCTTCATCTCTCCGAAAGCGCTCAACAGGTGGCATTCCGCCACCTGTTGAAGCTGTCCGAAACTCGTTGGCGCTCGGATGAATGCGCATGCATGGCTCGTCCGATCCCGGGAAAGCGCCCTTTCAGCACCCCCCCACGGGCTGGCCGTACCGGCAGCCGTCCGCGTCGTCCCTCCTTCCGCGGGCGGCTGCCGGTACGTATGAGACGTCGGATAGCCTGGCGCGGGGTCTCTTGATGTAGAGAGACATCCTGAGAGACTTCCGAACACGGCAGGGCGTGTTCCCTCTGGCTTCTTCCCCTGGCTGCTTCCCTCGCCTTCTCCGGACGCTTCGCCGGGAGGGGCCCGGGGAGGACCCGGGGAGTTGCCCCTTGGGAAGGACCCCGCCTCGAAACTGCCACCGCCAGGCATTACGGAGACCGCCATGACCCGCACCCCCGTCAACGTCACCGTCACCGGAGCGGCCGGCCAGATCGGCTACGCGCTGCTCTTCCGTATCGCTTCCGGCCAGTTGCTGGGCGCCGACGTGCCCGTCAAGCTGCGGCTGCTGGAGATCACACCGGCTCTGAAGGCTGCCGAGGGCACCGCCATGGAGCTCGACGACTGCGCCTTCCCCCTGCTGCACGGAATCGACATCACCGACGACCCCGAGGTGGCCTTCGACGGCACCAACGTGGGTCTCCTCGTCGGGGCGCGTCCGCGCACGAAGGGCATGGAGCGCGGTGACCTGCTCGAGGCCAACGGGGGCATTTTCAAGCCGCAGGGCAAGGCCATCAACGACCACGCGGCGGACGACGTGAAGGTCCTCGTCGTCGGCAACCCCGCGAACACCAACGCCCTGATCGCTCAGGCCGCGGCGCCGGACGTGCCCGCCGAGCGCTTCACCGCGATGACGCGCCTCGACCACAACCGCGCGCTCACGCAGCTCGCCAAGAAGACCGGTTCCCAGGTCTCCGACATCAAGAAGCTGACGATCTGGGGCAACCACTCCGCCACGCAGTACCCGGACATCTTCAACGCCGAGGTCGCCGGCAAGAACGCCGCCGAGACGGTGAACGACGAGAAGTGGCTGGCCGAGGAGTTCATCCCGACCGTCGCCAAGCGCGGCGCCGCCATCATCGAGGCCCGCGGCGCCTCTTCTGCGGCGTCCGCCGCCAACGCGGCGATCGACCACGTCCACACCTGGGTCAACGGGACGCCGGCCGGCGACTGGACGTCGATGGGCATCCCCTCGGACGGTTCGTACGGTGTCCCCGAGGGGCTGATCTCGTCCTTCCCCGTGACCTGCTCGGGCGGCTCGTACGAGATCGTCCAGGGCCTGGAGATCAACGACTTCTCGCGGCCCCGGATCGACGCGTCCGTGCAGGAACTGGCGGAGGAGCGCGAGGCGGTGCGCGGTCTCGGTCTGCTCTGAGACGTCTTCGGCCGCGATGTCCGCGCCCTGCGGCCGGAAAGGCCGGCGGGAAAGCCGAAGAAGCAAGGCACTTCCCGGCTGAGCGCGTGAGCGCGAGGACCCAACGGGCCCGTGCGGCAAGGGAGATCACCTCCCGGTGCCGCACGGGCCCGTCCCGTTCCCGTCCCGTTTCCCGTCCCGTTCCCGCCCCGCTCCGTTTCCTTCCGCCGTTGCTGCCGCGGCGGTTGCTGCCGCCGCCGTCTTTCCGGTTCACGTCGCCTCTCGGTTCACGCTGCCTCTCGGCTCACGCCGCGCGCCGGCGCGGGCGGCCGGACGGCCGGTGCTCCCGCGGCACGGCAATGTGCCGGCCGGGCCGCGCCGCCCGGCCTCACTTCCAACACGCCGTCTTCCGAGGGCAGTTGCCGCTCATGTGGACTCGGCGGGGTGGCCCCCGGCGTTCCCGAAGCGTTATCCACAGGGATTTCGACGCCGTGGTCGAGGCTGCGCTCCTCGGGTATGTTCAGGACCAATCCCTGGAACAGACCTTGGGGAAATCGGGGCTACTCATGAGTTACTCATTGCGCACGCATGCTCACAGTGAGGCGACGCGTCTGCTGTGCGCCGGTGCGCGGCTGAACGCCGGATTCCGTCAGCGGGTCATCGACGAGCTGGTCGGACATGCCGAGCGTCCCGTTCCGCCGTCGCTGGGTGTGGACGTGCGTCCTGTGCTCGCCCACGCGCTGCAGGCGCGGCGGCAGGAGGTGCAGACCGCGCTCGCCCTGCTGGCCGTCTGGATCGGCTTCTTCCTCGTATCCGTGCTGGTGACGTGGGATGCGCTGGACGACCGGTTCGGCGGGAACTTCGACGTTTCCCTCGACGAACTCCTGTCCATGGCCCTGTTCCTGGGTGACGACCAGCTTTCGTCGGTGCCGGAGCGGCCCACCAGCTGGGTGCTCTTCTACGCGGGCGTGGTCCTCGCCCTGTGGGCGGGCCGTGCGATCGCGGGCCGGGAGACGCTGCTGTACGCGGGGGCCGGGGCGCCGCGCAAGTCCTTCCGGTCCGCGGTGCGCCGCCGGCTGGGCACGGTAGTCACCTACGCCGCGCGGGCGCTGGCCGTGGGCTACTGGCTCACCGCCCTCGGCGCGGTCACCGACAACCCTTACCCGGTCATCTTTCCGCTTCTGATGGTCGTCGTGGTCTGGCTGCACCGGATCAGGGTCACGTCCGTTCTGCGGGAGCAACTCAGCCGCGAGACGTTCGCAACGGCACATCAGCCCATGCTTCCCCACTCCGAGCGGTACCGGCGCATCGGTGACGCGATCGACCGCGAACAGCACGCACCGGCGACGCTGTACGACGCGAACCGGCCGTTCGTCGGTGCCGGTGTTCCGCACAAACCGTGGTCCTTCGCGCTGGAGCTGCGGCGCAAGAAGGAGACGCCCTCCACCGAACCGGCCAACGCCGTCCCGCCCCAGGCCCATCACAAGGCGCAGGCACACCCCACCGAACCCGGGCCGGACGGACAGACACAGGCGCACGCGCGGGAACCCCTGCCGCTGCCGCCGGCGAACCACCTCTCCAGCCGTCACGTCATCGACATGATCACCCCCCGGCTCGTGGCGCTGCGCGAGGCGACCGCGCGCACCAGCAGGGACAGCCTCCGGGCCCTGGAGATCGAGGAGTTCGTCTATCTGCCGTCCGGGGTGCGCCGTGACAGCGGCGTCTACCGGGAGGAGAACGTCCAGGAGCATCTCGCCGACGCGGCCGACGACGGTGGTGAGGCGCGACGGCACTTCCTGCGCGTCCGGGTCGGCTCCTGGCACGAGCAGGTGGTCGTCTCGCTGCTCGTGCGCGTCCACACACAGGGCGGGATGCTGGTGCTGGAGGTCGTCCCGCACGTACTGGGGCCGGTCGCCGAGGAGTTCAGGGAGGTCGACGCCATCGTCGAGCGCCGCGCCGGCGGCGCGCTGCGTGAGGGGCTGCTCGCTTTCCTCACGGCACCGGTGGCCACCGCGGCGGCGGGGATCGCCGCGGTCCGCACGCTGCTGTCGGTCTGCCGGGTCTGGCTCAGCTCCCCGGAGTACGCGGCGCCGGACGCTCCCTTGATCTCCGTACGGGAGCTGGCGAGCACGAACGAGCTGTCGCTGTTCCAGGAGATGGACGTCAGCCGGTACATCAAGACAGTTCAGGACAGGATCGCCGGCGGCGTGCGGGACGCGCTGGAACAGCGCGGCTTCCGCACCGACCGGTTCGAGCAGCAGATCGTGAACGTACGTGACGGCGGCGTCTACATCGAGGAGATGAGCGGCGGCGCCGTGGCCACGGGCGAGCACGGCAGGGCGCAGCACATGGAAGGGAGCCCGGCGTGATGCCGTCCGGCGACGAACAAGAGCGGGATGACTCGCAGGAACCGGCGTCCGAGCCGGTTCAGGAGCCCACGGCCGGGGGCGGTGGCGGCGCCGTGCACATCGGGAACATGTCGGGGGGAGCCGTCGCCACCGGCGCGCACGGCCGGGCGACGTCGTACGGCCGGGCCGCACCGCCGCAGACGGACGAGGCGACGCTGGCGCTCCTGGAGGCGGTGCGTGCGCTGCGTGCGGACATGCGGGTCCTTGCGGCCACCGACGAGACCACCGCGGTCGACGGCGAACTGGGCGAGATCGAGGGCGAGATCACCCGTACGGGCCGTGCCGGCCCCGGCCGCCTCACCCGGCTCCGGGAGCGGCTGGAGACGGGCGCGAGCGCCGTCGGCATGCTCGCGTCCGCGGCCGCCGTCGTGCAGGCCGCCGCGCAGGTGCTGGGGTGAGCGACGTGAGAGGTGAGACCCGGTGATCCGTTTCGACGCCGACCAGCAGCGCTGGGTGGACCACGAGGCCGAGATCCTGAAGGCGCGGCAGCACACCGAGTCCGCGCGTCAGCAACGGACCGCGGCCAAGGGCGCGTTGGCGGTGCTCGCGGTGTGCGCGCTGGCCTTCGGCGGGTGGGCGCTGGGCTGGAAGGACGAGCCGGCTCCGCCCGACGACCGCTCGCAGGTGGTCGTCCCCGACCCGGACACCACGTCCCGGCCGGGCACGAGTCCGCCGGCGGCGACGGGGGAGGGGTCCGCCGACCCCACCGGCGCGGCCGAGTCGAGCCCGCCGAGCGGGTTCGAGATCGCTGACGACCCTGAGGGGTTCAGCCTCGCCGTCCCGAAGGGCTGGGAGCGGCGTGCCGAGGGCCGGGAAGGCTCCCAGGCCGTCTTCTACGAGGGGCCGGGCCGCTCCAGTCAGCTTCAGGTGTTCTGGGTGGAGGACGCGGATCCGTATGAGTCGCTGGAGCTGGCGGAGGCGAACGCGGAGAAGAACAAGAGCTACGAGCGCGAGTCCCTCGACCGCGTCGACGGCGGCGACGGTCCGGCGGCCCGTCTCGAGTACACCTACGACTCCGATGAGCACGGCGGTACGCGCCGCGTCGTCGACCACCGCTTCGAGGCCCAGGACGGCGAGCTGTACGCGGTCATCGCGTACGGGCCGGACAAGGACGGCGCCTCGGAGGACCAGAAGGAGATGCTCGACACGGCGCTGGCGTTCTTCTGCCCGTCCGGCGTGGACTGCGGCGAGGGCGGGGAGTCCGGGGCCGGCGAGACCGCAGCCCAGTGACGCGGACCGGGCGGCGGCGGCCTTCGTTCACCCTTCGCTGCAGCGCCGTTCCGCCCCCGCAACCGCATGCCCGGCCACACAGGAAACCGGTACCGGCGAGGCCTTGATCGCCGCGGCGGGAACCGTCAATACCGCCTTCCACGGCATGCAAAAGAATCAGCCAGGCCTGCGATCAGAATCGTTATAAAACGCTCTCAGAGGGCGCCAACCGGGACCTTTGTCCGTCACGCGCACACTTCGGCTCGTGAGGAACCCCACTTATCTGCCGCGGACGGACATGCAAACGCCAAGACGGGGCAGGGTTCGCTCTTGCCATGTGACCAGCGCATGGCTTGTTTCACCGCGGTCACGATGTGATTGTTTCGTGACACGATGCGTCATTCAGCTCGGAAGGCAGTACAGAAGGTGTCCGAAATAGAAAGCATTCATATCGACGGCGGCTGGCGTTCCGCGCAGGCCGGCGGAACTCGGGAAATCCTCGACCCCGCTGACGCCACCACGCTCGCCGTCGTGGCGGAGGGCGGCGCTCAGGACACCGACGCCGCCGTCGCCGCCGCCCGCCGCGCCTTCGACGAGGGCGACTGGCCGAGGACACCGGTCGCGGAGCGGGCCGCCCTGCTCCGCCGCGTCGCGGATCTCCTCCAGCGCGACCGTGAGGAGATAGGCCTCACCGAGTCGCGGGATGCGGGCAAGACGTGGGAAGAAGGCCGGGTGGACGTCGACGACGTCACTGCGGCCTTCCGCTATTTCGCCGACCTCGTCACCGGCGAGTCGGCCGGCCGCGTCGTCGACGCGGGCGACCCGGACGTGCACAGCGTCGTCGTGCACGAGCCCGTCGGGGTCTGCGCCATGATCACGCCCTGGAACTACCCGCTGCTCCAGGCCAGTTGGAAGATCGCCCCGGCGCTGGCCGCCGGCAACACCTTCGTGATCAAGCCCAGCGAGATCACCCCCATGACCACCATCCACCTGGTGAGGCTGCTCGCCGAGGCCGGCCTCCCGGCGGGCGTCGCGAACCTGGTCACCGGGCCCGGCGACCCCGTCGGCGCCCGCCTGTCCGAGCACCCCGACGTGGACCTCGTCTCCTTCACCGGCGGTCTCGTCTCCGGGACGAAGGTCGCCCAGGCCGCCGCCCCCGGAGTGAAGAAGGTGGCGCTGGAGCTCGGCGGCAAGAACCCCAACGTTGTCTTCGCCGACGCCTGTGCCACCGACGAGGGTTTCGACACCGCCGTCGATCAGGCCCTCAACGCCGCCTTCATCCACAGCGGCCAGGTCTGCTCCGCCGGTGCCCGCCTCATCATCGAGGAGTCCGTGCGGGAGCGCTTCGTCACCGAGCTCGCCGCCCGCGCCCGGCGCATCCGCCTCGGCCGCGGCACCGAGAAGGGCGTCGAATGCGGGCCGCTGGTCTCGGCGCAGCAGCTGGCCAAGACCGAGGCGTACGTGGCGTCCGCGCTGGACGAGGGTGCCGTGCTGCGCAGCGGCGGCGAGCGGCCCGAACCGTCCGACGTGCGCCCTGCCGACGGCTACTTCTACTCACCGACGATCCTCGACAACTGTCACCGGCGCATGAAGGTGATCCGGGAGGAGACCTTCGGGCCCATCCTCACCGTCGAGACCTTCCGGACCGAGGACGAAGCGGTGGCGCTCGCCAACGACACCGAGTACGGGCTCGCCGGCGGCGTCTTCTCCGCGGACACCGCGCGTGCCCGCCGCGTCGCGGCCCGTCTGCGCCACGGCACCGTGTGGATCAATGACTTCCATCCCTATCTGCCGCAGGCCGAGTGGGGTGGATTCGGCAAGTCGGGCGTGGGCCGTGAGCTGGGTCCGCACGGACTCGCCGAGTACCGCGAGACCAAGCACGTGTACGAGAACCTGCGTCCCCGACCGGTCCGCTGGTTCTCCGGCTGACGGAGCAGCCGCACCGATGCCCGCCCCGTCCTCTCCGTCCTGACGCGTGAACCCCGAGGAGCACAACACGGAAATGTCCAGAGAAGACATATCCACCTACGACTACGTCATAGTCGGCGGCGGTACCGCCGGGTCGGTGATCGCCTCACGGCTCACCGAGGACCCGGACGTCACCGTCGCCCTCATCGAAGGCGGCCCGTCCGACATCGACCGGCCCGAGGTGCTCACACTGCGCCGCTGGCTCGGTCTGCTCGGCGGCGAGCTCGACTACGACTACCCCACCACCGAACAACCCCGAGGGAACTCACACATCCGGCACAGCCGGGCGAAGGTGCTCGGCGGCTGCTCGTCGCACAACACCCTGATCTCCTTCAAGCCGCTGCCGTCCGACTGGGACGAGTGGGAGGCCGGCGGTGCCAGGGGCTGGGGTGCCGCCGCCATGGACCCCTACTTCGCCAAGCTGCGCAACAACGTCGTGCCGGTCGGGGAGCAGGACCGCAACGACATCGCCCGCGACTTCATCGCCGCGGCCAAGGACGCCCTGGACGTCCCGGAGATCGACGGTTTCAACAGGCAGCCGTTCCACGAGGGCGTCGGCTTCTTCGACCTCGCCTACCACCCGGAGACCAACAAGCGCTCCTCGGCGTCCGTCGCCTACCTCCACCCCCACATCGAGGCCGGTGACCGCCCGAACCTCGACATCCTCCTGGAGACCTGGGCGTACCGGCTCCGGCTGGAGGGCAACAGGGCGACCGGCGTGCACGTCCGAGGCAAGGACGGCTCGGAACGGCTGATCTCCGCGGCGGGCGAAGTGCTGGTCTGCGCAGGGGCCGTGGACACCCCGAGGCTGCTGATGCACTCGGGCATCGGTCCGAAAGCGGACCTGGAGGCACTCGGTCTTCCCGTCACGCACGACCTTCCGGGCGTCGGGGAGAACCTGCTCGACCACCCCGAGTCGGTGATCGTCTGGGAGACGGACGGGCCCATCCCCGACAACTCCGCGATGGACTCCGACGCCGGGCTCTTCCTGCGCCGGGACCCGGAGTCGGCCGGACCCGACCTGATGTTCCACTTCTACCAGATCCCCTTCACCGACAATCCCGAGCGGCTGGGCTACGAACGGCCCCCGCACGGCGTGTCGTTGACGCCGAACATCCCCAAGCCGCGCAGCCGCGGGCGCCTTTACCTCACCTCTGCCGACCCCGCCGTCAAGCCGGCCCTGGACTTCCGGTACTTCACGGACGAGGACGACTACGACGGCCGCACACTCGTCGACGGCATCAAGGCAGCCCGGCAGGTCGCGGACACCGAGCCGTTCGCGGGATGGCTCACGCGGGAGGTGTGCCCCGGCCCCGACGTCACCTCCGACGCGGACATCAGCGAATACGCCCGCAGGGTGGCGCACACCGTCTACCACCCCGCCGGCACCTGCCGCATGGGCGCCCACGACGACGCCCTCGCCGTCGTCGACCCCCAGCTGAAGATCCGCGGCCTGGAGGGCATCCGCGTCGCGGACGCCTCCGTCTTCCCCACCATGCCCGCGGTCAACCCGATGATCGGTGTGCTGATGGTCGGGGAGAAGGCCGCTGACCTCATCCGATCCGATCGACCCGCTACGACCAAGGCACCGGGAGGTGTTGCGTGATGTCCGAGACCCATGAGACCCATGAGGCCGCCCCGGCCAGCCCGGTGTTCTCCGTCCGCAATCTGTGGAAGGTGTTCGGACCCAAGGCACATCGGGTGCCCGGCGACAAGGAGCTCGCCGGGCTCTCCGCCGCCGAACTGACCAAGCGCACCGGCTGCACCGCCGCCGTCCGCGACGTCTCGTTCGACGTACGCAAGGGCGAGGTCTTCGTCGTCATGGGCCTCTCCGGTTCCGGCAAGTCGACGCTCGTACGCTGTCTCACCCGCCTCATCGAGCCGACGTCGGGCGTGCTGGAGATGGACGGCGAGGACGTGCGCGCCATGGACAAGCACCGCCTGCGCGAACTGCGCCGCCACCGCACCGCCATGGTCTTCCAGAACTTCGGCCTGCTGCCGCACCGCACGGTGACCGACAACGTCGCCTACGGCCTGGAGATCCAGGGAATGTCCAAGCAGCAGCGCC
Source organism: Streptomyces sp. WMMB 322 (assembly GCF_900090145.1). Lineage (GTDB taxonomy): Bacteria > Actinomycetota > Actinomycetes > Streptomycetales > Streptomycetaceae > Streptomyces. The sequence continues at coordinate 228,946 of NZ_FMHI01000005.1, read as the reverse complement.
GCGCCAAGGGCCTGGAGATGGTCGAGAAGGTCGGCCTCACGGGCCTCGGCGACCGCCGCCCCGTACAGCTCTCCGGTGGTCAGCAGCAGCGCGTCGGGCTGGCCCGCGCCCTCGCCGTCGACCCCGAAGTGCTGCTGTTCGACGAGCCGTTCAGCGCTCTCGACCCGCTGATCCGCCGGGACATGCAGGAGGAGGTCATCCGGCTGCACCGCGAGGAGGGCCGGACGATGGTCTTCATCACGCACGACCTGTCCGAGGCGCTGCGCCTGGGCGACCGGATTCTGCTGATGCGCGACGGCGAGATCGTGCAGCTCGGCACCCCCGAGGAGATCGTCGCCAACCCCGCGGACGACTACGTCCGCGACTTCGTCCGCGACGTCCCCCGCGAACAGGTCATATCCGTGCGCCGTGCCATGCGTCCCGCCGAGAAGGCCGAGGCCGACCGCGGCGCGGACGTCTCGCCGGACACGCTGGTCTCCGATGCGATCGAGGCCGTCGCCCGCAGCGGCGAGAACCTCCGCGTCGTGGACGGCGGACGGACCATAGGCGTCATCGACCACGCCTGCCTGCTCAACGTCGTCGCGGGTCTCGACGGCGGCGACACCGACCAGAACGGCAAGGGCGACCCGGGCAGGGACAAGGAGGTGGCCGCCGTATGAGCACCCGCTTCGCAGCGCCCGCCGCACGGCAGGGACGCCCCGCGGACGAGAGCGGGACGGTGAGGCCGGCGTGAGCACTCCCACCATTCCGGAGCAGGGCGAACAGCGGGCAACCGGCATCCCCTCGCAGGAGCAGCCGGAAAAGCGGCCGGAGCAGCAGCAGACCCCGGGCGCCCTCAAGGCACTCGCCGGCAACCCGAAGCTGCTCGTGCTGCTTCTCGCGGTGCTGGTCGTCGTCATCAGCGCGGCGGTCGGCGGCTCGGGCATCTGGCCCGCGAGCTGGACCGTCGACATCAAGTCGCCCCTGGACGACCTCGACAACTGGCTCGTGGACAACCGCGAGACGAGCCCGATCTTCCTCTACTTCCTGCTGCACATCAGCAACGGCGCCGAGAGCTCCGTGGACGCCATCGTCAGCCTGTTCGACGCGATGGGCTGGGTGGGCGTCACCGTCGTCGGCACGCTCGTCGGCTGGGCGGCTGGAGGCTCCGACCTCTCCCGCCGCGCGCTGCGCACGGGCGTCACCACGCTCGGCGTCTTCGTCGCCTGCGGCGTGCTGAACATGTGGCAGGCCACGATGGAGACGCTGGCCCTGATGACGGTCGCCGTCTTCGCCGCCGCCCTGCTCGGATTCCTACTGGGGCTCGGAGCCGGACTCTCGGACCGCATCGAGAGGATGCTGCGCCCGGTCTTCGACACGATGCAGGTCATGCCGGCGTTCGCGTATCTCCTGCCGCTGCTGCTGATGTTCGGTGTCGGTGTTCCCTCCGCGCTCATCGCGACCGTCATCTACGCGGCTCCGCCGATGGCCCGCCTCACCTCGCTCGGGCTGCGCAGCGCCGACCCCGCGGCGCTGGAGGCCTCCGCGTCCCTGGGGTCGAGCTCCTGGCAGCGGCTGTGGACGGCGCGGCTGCCGCTGGCACGGAAGCAGATGATGCTCGGCCTCAACCAGGCGATCATGATGTGCCTGTCGATGGTCGTCCTCGCCTCCCTCATCGGTTCGGAGGGTCTGGGCGACGAGATCTACCAGGCACTCGGCAGCCTCGACGTCGGGACGGCGCTCACCGCGGGCATCGCCGTCGTGCTGATCGCCGTGCTGCTGGACCGCACGACCGCCGCTGCGGGCGAGCGGCTGGACGCCACCGTGACCGTCGGCGCGACAAAGCTCATGAGGCGCGTGCGAACGGCCGTGTGGGGACTGGTCGTCCTCCTGATCGGCGTGTTCTCCGCCATCGGCGCCTCCCTGGGCGAGCGCGAGTGGCCGGACGCGTGGACGGTTGATGTGACCCGTCCTCTGCAGGGGGCCGTGGACTGGCTCACCGGCGCGATCGGGCACGGCGTCCCGCTGCTGGGCGGAACGGAGGTGTGGGCCAAGGGCTTCACGGTCTATGTGCTCAACCCGCTGCGCACGGGCCTGGAGACCACCCCGTGGTGGGCGCTGGTGCTTCTGGTCGCGGCCATCGGCTGGATCGTCGGCACCTGGCGGGCCTCGCTGACCGGCGCCATCTGCCTCGGTCTGGTCGGCGTGATGGGCCTGTGGGACAAGTCGATGGACACCTTCTCCCAGGTCATCGCGGGTCTTGTGGTGACCATGCTCCTCGGGATCGTGCTCGGTGTCCTCACGGCGCGGGTACAGCGCGTCGAACGGATGTTGCGTCCCGTGCTCGACACGATGCAGACGATGCCGCAGTTCGTGTATCTGATCCCGGTGATCGCGCTCGTCGGCCTCAGCCGCAGCGCCGGAATCATCGCGGCCGTCATCTACGCGTGCCCGGCCGTCATCCGCATCACCGCCCAGGGTCTTCGCTACGTCGACCCCGCGGCGATGGAGGCGTCCCGCTCGCTCGGTGCGACGAGCAGGCAGCAGCTCTTCGGCGTCCAGCTGCCGCTGGCCCGCAAGTCGCTGCTGGTCGGCGTCAACCAGGGTGTCGTGCTGGTGCTTTCGATGGTCGTCATCGCCGGCCTCATCGGCGGCGGCGCCCTCGGCTACGACGTCGTGCAGGGGCTGTCCAAGGGCAACCTCGCCCAGGGTCTGCCCGCGGGTATCGCCATCGTCTGCCTCGGCATCATGCTCGACCGGATCTCCCAGCCTGCGGGGGAGCGGCGCAGTGAGTGACGGGCATCCCCAGAAACGCACCCCCCACCCGACGGAACCCTCTACCCCGAGAAGAGAAATCAGGTCACGCACATGAAGAACAAGCAGATACGCAACACGGTCGTCGCCGGAATCAGCATCCTCGGCGCGCTGACCCTCACCGCCGGCTGCGGCAAGGCAGATACGAGCGGTGGGGGAGGCAAGGACGACAAGGTCGTCCTCGCCGAACCGTCATGGGTCGGTGCGCAGGCGAACGCCGCGGTCGTGAAGAAGCTCTTGGAGGACGAACTCGACGTCAAGGTCGAGGCCAAGCAGATGGATGAGCCCGTCGCCTTCGACGCTCTCGACAGCGGCAAGGCCTCCGCGATCCTCGAGGACTGGCACGGCGTACCGAAGAAGGAAAAGAAGTACGTCGAGGAGAAGAAGACCGTCGTCTCCGGCGGCGACCTCGGCGTCGTCGGGCACATCGGCTGGTTCGTGCCGAAGTACTACGCGGACAAGCACCCCGACATCAAGGAATGGAAGAACCTCAACAAGTACGCCGAGGACTTCCGCACGTCCGAGAGCGGCGACAAGGGTCACTTCATCGGTGCCGCCCCGTCGTACTCCCAGCACGACAAGGAACTGATCAAGAACCTCAAGCTCGACTTCAAGCACATCCCCAGCGGTGCCGAAGCGGCGCAGCTGAAGGAGATCCAGCGGCTCTACGACGCCAAGAAGCCGTTCCTCACCTACTGGTGGGAGCCGCAGTGGATGAACAACAAGATCGACATGGTCGAGGTCGAACTTCCCAAGCACACGCCGGGCTGTGAGGAGCCGGCGGCGAAGGCCAAGTGCGGCTACGAGACCAACCAGCTCGAGAAGTTCCTCAACGCGGACTTCGCCAAGAGCAACAGCCCCGCCGCGCAGTTCATCAAGAACTTCAAGTGGACGACCAAGGACCAGAACGAGGTCGCGGGTGACATCGCCGGCAAGAAGATGAAGCCGGAGGACGCGGCCGAGAAGTGGATCAAGGCCAACAAGGCCACCTGGCAGAAGTGGATTCCGAAGAAGTGACGTTGCCGCGTCACCGCTGAGGGACACACTCCGGCGACGGGCCGGGACACCGCTCACGGTGTCCCGGCCCGCTCGCGTTCCTGCCGGCTGACTGCTGCCCGCCGTCCGGCAGCCGCCGGGCAGCGGGACTGTCACCGCACGGCGGACATCCGGCGGCGTCCGCTCCGGCCAGTCGTCACGCCTCGCGCAGACTCCCGGCCAGTTCCCGCACCGCCGCTCTCGCCAGGTGCGCGAGCCCGCCTCCGAAGGTGATGCGGGAGGCGCCCGCCGCGCCGAGTTCGCGCGGCGACGGGCCGCCGCCCACCGGGGCCCACGCATTGAGCGGAACCTTCAACTCCGCTGCCAGCACGCCGAGGTCGCCGAGCGGCGCCTTGATCGGGTACACGCACTCGGCGCCCGCCTCCACATACAGCCGACCGCGCTCAACGGCTTCGGCCAACGGGTCGGCGGAACCCCGCAGATAGGTGTCGATGCGGGCGTTGACCAGCAGCCGCCCGCCCGCGGCCCGGTGCACCTGGGCAAGGAAGTCGGCCTGCCGCTGCGGCTCGACCAGTTGCCCGCCCTCCGAGTCCTCCAGGTTGCAGCCGACGGCGCCGCTCTCCAGCAGCCGTTCGACGATCCGCTCCGGCGGCAGCCCGTAGCCTCTCTCGATGTCCGCGGTGATCGGCACGTCCACCGCTCGTACGATCCTGGTGATCGCGGCGAACATCTCGTCGGCCGGGGTGTCGCCGTCCGCGTGGCCCAGCGACGCCGAAACCCCTTGACTGGGCGTGGCGAGCGCCTCGAATCCCGCCTCCGCGAAGATGCGTGCGCTCGCCGCGTCCCACGGGCCGGGCAGCACGAGGGGGTCGCCCGGTGAGCGGCCGTGGTGCAGCGACCGCAGCCGCGCGACGCCGGTGTCCCCCGTCTTCCCCTCCGCGGGCCCCTGTGCGTTCCGGCCCGTGTCGGCACTCACTGTTCGCTCCGCTCCGCCGCGAGCCCGGCGGGGACCGCGCGGGTCGCCACCTGGAAGCGGTTCCAGGCGTTGATGGCCACGATCTGGGCGATGAGACGGGCGAGTTCGGCCTCGTCGAAGTGCCGTGCGGCCCGCTCGTACACCTCGTCGGGCACGGAACCGCCCGCCAGGTCGGTCATCGCCTCGGTCAGCGCGAGCGCCGCCCGCTCCCGCTCCGAGTAGACGCCCTGTTCGCCGGCCTCCTCCCACGCCGGGAGCAGATCCAGGCGCAGCTGTCTCTCGCCGGCCTCGCGGGCGTGCGTGAGATGCATGTCCAGACAGAAGGCGCACTTGTTCAGCTGGGAGGCGCGGATCTTGACCAGGGCGGCCACGACCGGGTCCAGACCGTCGGACGCGGCCGACTGGAAGGCGGACATGGTCCGGTAGATGTCGGGGGCGACCCGGAAGAGCTCCATCCTGGAGCGGGGGGCCGAAGTCCGCGCACCGTCCGTGTGCGCATGTGCCGTCGTCGTCATGCCGCCGACTCTACGGGCGGGCACCGACACCCATCTCCGGGATTTTCACGGCCCGGAAGCCACTCGGTGCCGCGTGAGCGGCGGGGGGTGCCGGACGGGACGGGAACCCGGCACCGCCGGACCGGACCGGGCCGGCGCCGGCCCGGTCCGCTCATGCCGACTTCGAGGCCAGCCGGACGAGAGTGACGTCGGGATCGGCGCCCACCCGCACCGGCGGGCCCCAGGCGCCGGCGCCGCGCGTGACGTACAGCTGTGTGTCGCCGTACCGCTCCAGTCCCGCCACCGTCGGGTTGGCGAGCGCCACCGCCAGGTGGAAGGGGAACATCTGCCCGCCGTGGGTGTGCCCCGACAGCTGGAGGTCCACGCCGTACTCGACCGATTCGTGGATCTGCACGGGCTGGTGCGCAAGCAGCACCGAGGCGCGTGCGGTGTCGCGGTCGCCGAGCGCCTTCTCGAAGTCCGGCCCCTCGCCGCTGTCTTCGCCGCGTACGTCGTTGACCCCCGCCAGATCGAAGCCGGGCAGCTCCACCCGCGCGTTCTCCAGCGGGTGCACGCCCAGCTCGCGCAGGTGGTCCACCCACGCCCGGGCGTCGCCGAAGTACTCGTGATTCCCGGTGACGAAGAACGTGCCCTGCCGCGAGCGCAGTTGACGCAACGGTGCGGCGGCGGGCCCGAGGTTCTCCACGGTCCCGTCGACGAGGTCGCCGACGATCGCGACCAGATCGGGCTGTGCGCTGTTGATCGTGCGGACGATGCGCTCGGCGTGGGAGCGCCCCAGAACCGTACCGAGATGGATGTCGCTGACGACGGCGATGCGGTAACCGTGCGCGGAGCGCGGCAACTTGGCGAGCGGCACGGTGACGCGCTTGAGCGTGGGCCCGTCGAGCAGGTTCCAGGCGCCCGCGCCGAAGGTTCCGGCCGCGGCGAGCGTCGCACCCGCGGCGACCGTACGGGCCACGAACAGTCTCCGTGAGGTCGTCCGCGGGCCCCCGGCACTCCCGCCCGCGGCACTCCCGGAGCCGTCGGTGGTTCCGGAGCCGTCGGTGGTTCCGGGACCACCTGCCCTGCCGGGATCTCCGGGCTGCGGGGGCGTGCCGGCCCCCGCCGTCCCCTTCGCGTCAGCCGCTTCCGCGTCCGCCGCGCCGGTGACCATCACCGCCGCCGTACTGTCCGGACTGCCGTCCCGCGCACCCCGGTCCTCCCCGGGGGACGCCTGCGGCGTCGCTCCACGCTCCGTGCCGGAAGCACCCGCGGCCGCCGCGCGGCGCTCCAGCACACTGCGGAGCAGCGGCCGCACGGCCTCCCCGACGGCGAGGGCCATCAGCAGATACAGCAGCAGCGCCAGCCACAGGTAGCCGGGCCACGCCAGCAACCGCTGCAGTGCGAAGGGCGCTTCGCTGCGCCCCACGAAGACGTTGGTGACCACCAGTACCGGCAGCAGGAACGCGAGGAACGTTCCCGTACGACGCCACACGCTTCCGGGGCGCGCCACGTCGCGCACGAGCCGGCGCCACAGGTACCAGTGGGCGAGCCCGATCAGAGCGATCACCGTCGCTGCGATGAGCAGGAAGACCACGGTCACAGTCCGTCATCCCCTCATTCGCCGGGTCTTGCCCGCAGGGCGCGCAGCCCGCGCAGACCGAGGACGCCGATCGCCGTGCCCAGCAGGAAGGACACGATCGCCAGCAGCAGATGAACCCAGAAGTACCCCGTCGGTTCGCCGGCGCCGTCGAAGGCCAGCCCGCTGCTGTCCTTCCAGAGGTTCTTCACGAAGGTGACCCAGACGATCCAGGACCACACCCCGAAGGCCAGCAGGAACCAGGACACGCGGCGGCTGAGTACGAGGGGACGCGTGGAGGGCGGCGAGGAGCGTGTGTCCGCGGACTGACTCATGGGGTCAAGTATGTCTGCCGGTCCGGACAAGCAGTCCGGGAGGGGCCGCCTTCCCCTGCGCACCGCCCGCCCGCCCCGGGGAAAGAGGGGAGCCCGAGGAACGACTGCCGCCGGCCCCGCATGCCGGAGGCGGTGCGGTGCGGTGCGGTGGTGTGCGGTGGTGCGGTTCCGCCGGAGGAGGCGGGGCCCGGGCCCTCCGGTCTGGGGGTGTCCGGCCGGACACCGCCCAAGCCCGGGGCCCGTCAGACTCGCTCGCTCAGAGTGCGTCCACCGCGCTCACCTTCCAGGTCCCCGCCGTGGGCACCATCGTCAACCGGACCCGGTTGAGGTCCACTCGGGGGCTCTTGGCCTGGGTGTTCTTGGTCACCTGGTTCATGAAGAGCAGGACGACGACCCGGTCCGGTGAGGCCGAGACCACCGAGGCGGCCGGGGTGCCGCCCGAGCCGGGTTCGGCGACCGTGGCGGTGACCTCGCCCTTGTACTTCTTCGCGGTGGGGCCCACCACCTTCTCGGTCGTCTTCGCGTACTCCTTGCGGAAGCCGCCTGTGAGATGGGTGCGGGCCTTCGCGAAGTCCCGGTCCAGATGCCGGTAGCGGTAGCTGAGGATGTCCGGGGCGGCCTTGCGGGCGGCGGCCAGGGCCTGCGTCCGTGCTTCCCGCGCACCCTCGCCGGAATGCTGCAGCAGGCCGAGCACCGCCGCCGAGACGAGGCCCACGACCACGAGCGCGGCGAGCAGGGCCACGCGCGTGCCGCGCCCGCGCCGCGCCCGCCCCTCCGCGCGCTCCGGGGCCTTCCGCGCCTGCCGCACCTTCGGTGAGGGCTTCGTGAGCGGCACCTGCACGCGCGGCGCGTTCGCCCCGGCGTCGACGGCGGGCGGCTCGTCGCTCTCCTCGGTCCGCGCACGTTCGGCGCGCTTGGCCGCCGCGCGGGCGGCGGCCGCGACAGCGCGGTTGCGGCTCGCGCCGGACCCGTTGGGGGTACGGACGGATGACTTCGCCATTGGTCCTCCTCTCCTTTCTGCCCGTCAGGACACGAACTCGACGTCCGAGGTGAGCCAGCGTCCGCCCTCTTGCACGAGGTCGAGCTGCAAGCGGTAGTTGCGCGTCTCCCCCTTGGGCGTGGAGACGTTCTTCACCGTGCTGTCGGCGACGACCAGCACCCGCGCCGACTTCTCGTCGGCCCGGACGACTCCCGCCTCCAGGACCTGCCCCTTGGAGACCGACCTGTTCTGGGTGACGAGTTCCGTCAGCTCTTCCGTCTGCGCGGAGAACTGCTTCTTGAACCGGCCGGTTGCGCCCTGCAGGACGTTCCTGCTGTCCGCCTTGTAGGTCTTGTAGTGCAGCGATGTGAAGTTCACCGCTGTCTGCCGTGCGGCGGACAGGACGTCCTGCCGGCGCTGTTCCTCCTGGTGCTGCCCGTAGAGCTGGTAGCCGAAGTAGCCGGACAGCGTGAGCAGCGCGGCCGCCGCGGCCACGAGCGCTGCGGTGACCGCCCGCCCGGTGCCGTCCAGGCGCCTGTCCAGACGGGCGGCCATGCGGCCGGCCGCGAAGGTCATGCCATGGGTCATGCCATGGGTCCAACGAGCAGCCATTGCCAGGAGTCCTTTCCGAACATGCTCTGTCCCCCGCCCGAGGTGCCGATCCGAACGGTCCGTCCGTCCGGTCCGCGGACCGCTCCGGTCTCCGGGTCGTAGGGGCTGACCTGCGCCGCGGTCCGGTCTGCCGTACCTCCGCCGGTGCCGCCCGCCCCGGAGGGCCGGGGCGAGTTCTGCGCACCCCGGACGTTGGTGCCGCTGCCGCGCGGCGCCGTGCAGCGGGCGTCGGTGTTCGCGGGCCGCTCGCTGGTGTCCGAGGGGTCACGTCGCTCCGTGCCCTCGTAGCCCTGCCGGCACGCCGGCGGGTCGTCGGCGTTGACGACCAGTCCGAAGTGCGTGGTGCCGTCGCCGGGAACGACGGTCTTGCTCCCCGCGACGGTGAGCGGGAACGCGACGAGCAACTGCTCCATCCCCGGCAGCCGGGCCGAGGTGATCTGGCCGCCGCTGATGAGATTGCCGAACAGCAGTGGCAGCGCCGACTCGTTGGCCCTGATCAGGGAATCGATCTGCGGTGCGGCCGTCCGGCCGTTCTTCAGCAGTTTCCGGAAGTCCCCGTCCCCGGACTTGACTTCGCCGCTCAGGAGCGCCAGGTCGCGGGAGAAGGATTTGATGGCCGACCCCTTGTCCACCTGCGTCTTGAGTACCGTCTCGGAGTTCTCGATCAGCGAGACCGTCTGCGGCAGTGACGCTGTCGCGGCCTTGATCAGCTTGTCGCCGGAGTCGATCGTCCGCCCCAGGTGCGGTCCCGTTCCGGCGAAGGCCTTGCCCAGCTCGTCGACCGTGACGCGCAGGTCCTTCTTGCCGACGGAGTTGGTGAGACGGTCCAGGCTGCGGATCATTTCCGTCGTGGGGAGCGGCACCCGCGTGTCCCGGCGGGCGATGGTGCTGCCGTCCTTCAGATAGGGACCGGCTGCGGTGCGGGGCTGGAGGTCGACATGCTGCTCGCCGACCGCGGAGCGGCTGGCCACCACGGCGAGGGAGTCGGACGGGATGCGCGGGCCGTCATCGAGTCGCATCTCGACCGCGACACCGTCCGGTCCGGACAGCTTCAGTGCTCCCACGCGGCCCACGGGCACCCCGCGGTAGGTGACCTCTGCGCCCTTGAAGATCCCGCCCGAGTCGGCGAACCGGGCCCGCACGGTGTAGCCCCGGTCCATGAGGCGGTCGGCCAGTCCGGCGTACTCGGCTCCGACGTAGGAGACGCCGGCGACGGTGATGGTGGCGAACGCGACGAGCTGGGCCGTGACGGTACGGGTGAGCTTCACGGGTACATCCCCCCTGTCATGAGCCGGACGAGGGACGCGGAGACCCCGTTCCCGTAGCGGGGCTGCCCGTCGCCGTCCCGGTAGGAGATGGCGTCGCCGGTGCACAGCGGCGGGCACAGGCCGCCGCCACCGCCGCCGCTCCCGCCGCCGTCTCCGCCGCTCCCGCCTCCGGGCAGGTCCGGCGCGTCGGGCACATCGGGCACGTCCGGCACGTCGGGTGTACCCGGGAGGTCCGGGGTGTCCGGCAGCTTCGGGCTTCCGGGGCGGCGCTTGCCCGGCTTCTTCTTGTCGGTGAGATTGCCGTAGACGCTGTCGAAGTCGAGGTCGGCCGTCATCTTCATGTTGACGTAGTCGCCCTTGACCGCGTCCGCCGCGTTGCGCGGGAAGGGGTAAGTGGTCAGCAGCTCCAAGGAGTTGGGCAGGTCGCTGCCGGCCTTGTTCAACTGCCGGAGAATCGGCGCCAGATGCCGCAGGTTCGCGACCGTGTCGTCGCGGGACGCCTTGACGACCCGGCTACCGGTCTTCCCCAGCTTCGACATGGAGGTCAGCATCTTCGTGAGCTTGCGCCGCTCGTCGGCCAGTACCTTCAGGGCCGGCGGAAGGGTGTCCACCGCGGTGCCGACCGTCCTGCGCTCCCGCTTCATCCGCGCGGAGAGCCTGTCGATCCCCTTCAGGGCACGCACGATCTCGTCGCGCTGCTTGTCGAGGCCGCCGACGAACTTGTCGAGCTGCTTGAGGAGGGACCTGACGCGGTCCTCCCGGCCGCCGAGGGCGTGGTTCAGCTCCGTGGTGATGATCTTCAACTGGGCCACTCCGCCGCCGTTCAGCAGTGCCGAGAGGGCGGAGAGCACCTCTTCGATCTCGGCGCCGGAGCCACTTCGGGACAGCGGGATCACCGCTCCGTCCCGGAGCCTGCCGTGCGGCTGTTTCACGCCTGCGGGCCCGGCCAGCGCCACGTACTTCTCGCCGAGGATGCTCGTCTGGCGCACCGAGGCGACGGCGTTGCCCGGCAGCCTCACGTGGCCGGCCACCCGCAGCCGGGCCCGTGCGTGCCAGCCCTCCAGCTCGATCTTCTCCACGGCGCCGACCGTGACGTTGTTGACCTTCACGGTGGACTGCGGCACGAGATCGAGCACGTCCCGGAACTCGACGGTGACGCGGTAGGCGTCGTCGTCGGTACCGGCGCCGCCGGGCAGCGGCACGTCGTAGAGCCCGCTGAACGTGCAACCCGACATCAGCGATCCGGTGAGACCCCAGACGGCGGCCCTCCTGACGGCTCTGTGCGCTGCGCTCCGCGGCGCACCGTGCCCTGTGCTGTTCACGGCGTTCATGCGCGGCCCTCCAGGATTCCGCCGAGGGACCGGTCCATACGGGGCTTGTCCACCTTCGGGGCACCGGCCGCCGGCAGCTCGGGAAGCGAGTCGAACAGGTCCTTGAGATCCCCGCAGTCGGTCTTCGGGTCGGCCGTCTTCAGCAGGGAGCACAGCACGGCGTCCGGATCCTGGGCCTGTTCGGCGTTGTTCCGGGTGTCGAGCGTGCCCGAGGACGGGTTGTACGCCTCCTTCAGGTTGGACAGTGCGGTGGGGGAGGCGTCCATCAGCTCCTCAAGGGCGCTGCGCTGCTTGACCAGTACCCGGGTCACCTTGCTCAGGCCCCGTACGTTGGAGGTGAGCGACTTCTTGTTCTCCTTGATGAAGTCGGCCACGTCCCGCAGCGCGATCGCGAGGTACCGCACGGCAGCGACCAGGTCCTTCCGCTCCCCGGCGAGCGTCTTCGACGCCTTGGCCAGGCTGTCGTTGAAGGACCGTACGCTGTCGTCGTCCGCTGCGAGGGCGGCCGTGAAGACCTGAAGGTTCCGGATCGAGCCGAACATGTCGTCCCGCCCGTCGGAGAGTGTCGTCAGGGCCTTCGACAGGTCGTGGACCGTGCGGTTGACCTGCTTGCCCTGCCCGTCCAGGTTGTCGGCGCCGACGCCCAGGAGCCGGGAGAGCGAGCCGTCCTTGCCGGCTCCCCTGGGGCCCAGCGCCTCGGACGTCATGTGGAGGCTTTTGTAGACGCGGTCCAGCTCCACCGGCTCGGCGGTGCGGTTGCGGGGGATGACCGCGCCGTCGGGCATCTCCGGGCCCTTGCGGTAGACGGGCAGGAGCTGCACGTAACGGTCGCTGACGACCGAGGAGTTGATGATCGCCGCCTCGGCGTCGGCGGGGATCCTGCGGTCGGCCGGAAACTCCAGGCGCACGCGCACGCGCTCGCCCTGCGGGGTCACGTCTTTGACCTCGCCCACCTTGACGCCCAGTATCCGCACGTCGGACCCGGGGTAGATGCCGACGGTGCGGCTGAAGTAGGCGGTGACGTTCTTGGGTTCGCTCCGGGGCCAGGCCACGATCACCGCCGCGGCCACCACCGCCAGCGCCACGACGAGCGCGAGGGCGGAGCGCGGGTTGGCGCGCACGCGGCGCAGTGAGCCGAGCGCGGCAGGCAGCGGCTTCATCGTGATCCTCCCGGCTTCACGTCGGGGCCGCCGCGGGGTTTCCCGGGCACCGCGACCAGGTTGTGCACGTACGAGTCGAACCAGGGCCCGTTCCCGAGGGTGTTGGCGAAGACGCGTGAGTAGGGGCCGAGCAGTGCGGCGCTGCGGTCGAGGCTCTTCTGATTGCGTTCGAGCATCCGCACCACGGTGTTCAGGCGGGAGAGCGCGGGGCCGATCTGCTCGCGGTTGTCCTTCACCAGGCCGGAGAGCTGGACGCTCATCCGCACCGCGTTCTTCAGCAGCGAGTGGATGACCTTCCGCCGGGCGTTGATCTCCTTGAACAACTTGTCGCCGTCCTCGACGAGTTCGGTGAAGTCCCCCGACCGCTTGGCCAGGACGCCGCTGACGCCCTTGGCGTGCCGGAGCAGTTCACGCAGCTTCTCGTCGCGGGAGGAGACCGTCCGCGACAGCTTCGACAGGCCCTTGACGGAGGCCCGGACCTCCTCCGGGGAGTCCTTGAAGGTGGCGGAGAGCGTGTCCATGGACTTCGCCAGCCGCTTCTTGTCGACCTTCTCCGTCGTGGTCGTCAGATCGCTGAACGCCTCCACCACGTCGTAGGCGGGGGTGGTGCGGGAACGCGGGATCGTGCTGCCCTCCGGCAACTGCCCCCGGCCGTCCGGTTCGAGCGCGAGGTACTTCGCGCCGAGGATCGTCTTGACGCGGATGGCGGCACCGGTGCGCGTGCCCAGCGCGGGGTCGCCCCTGAGACGGAAGGACACCCGGACGTGGTCGTCGTCGAGCGCCACCTCGTCGACCTTGCCGACCTTCACCCCCGCGATGCGGACCTCGTCGCCCGCCTTGAGGCCGCCCGCCTCGGAGAAGGAGGCGCTGTAGTGGTCGCCGTTTCCGATCAGGGGCAGGTCGTCGATGTTGAACGCGGCCGCGGTGAGCAGCGCGAGGGTGGTGAGGCCCGCGATTCCGGTCTTCACCGGACTGCGGTCACGGAAGGGGGTCATCCGCCGCACCTCCCCTGGGCGACGTGGTACTCGGGAGTGACCACCTTGGCGGTGCCCGGCAGCACGACCTTGCCGTCGAAGTCGCACATGTAGAAGTTGAACCAGGAGCCGTACGTGGCGGTGCCGGTCAGCTTGTTGAGCTTGCCGGGCAGCCGCCGGATCACGCCCTCGACGGTCTTCTCGTGCCCGTTCAGCGTCCTGGACAGCTTCGACAGCTCCCCGATGTCCGTCTTCAGCGCGGGCCTGCCGTCCTCCAGCAGACCGGCGGTGGCACCGGTCAGGTCGTTGATGCCGGCCAGGGAGTCGCCGATCGGCTTGCGGTCGGCGGAGAGCCCGGAGATGAGCCGCCGCAGCTGTGTGAGCAGGGAGGAGAAGCGGGCGCTGCGCTTGTCCAGCGTGGCCAGCACGGTGTTGAGGTTCGTGATGACGGAGCCGATCAGCTTGTCGCGCTGGGCGAGCGTCGTCGTCAGCGAGGCGGTGTGTGCGAGCAGGCTGCCCACGGTGCCGCCCTCGCCCTGCAGCGTCTTGATGATTTCCGTTGCGAGCTGGTTGACGTCGCGCGGACTCAGCGCCGCGAAGAGCGGTTTGAAGCCGTTCAGGAGCACGTTGAGGTCGAGCGCGGGCTGCGTCCGGGAGAGCGGAATGTGCCCGCCGTCCGGCAGCCGCGATCCGTTCCCCGCGCCTTCGGTGAGGGCGATGTACCGCTGGCCGACCAGGCTCCGGTAGCGGACGGTGGCACCGGTGCTGCGCAGCAGCGGACGCGTGCCGGTGACGGTGAACTCGACCTCTGCCAGCTTGCGGCGCGTGACCCGGATGTCCTCGACCTCGCCCACCCGCACCCCGGCCACGCGGATGTCGTCGCCCTCCTCCAGGCTCGTGACGTCGCTGAAGGTGGCCGTGTAGGTCTTCTCGGGCTCGAAGTTGAAGTTGACGATGGTCGCCGCGAGCAGCGCCGTCGCCGCCACCGTCACCACGGCGAAGACGCCGAACTTGGTCAGGGGCCCGGTGATCGTGCGTGCGCTCATGCGACGTTCACCTTCGTTCCCCGCGCCATCGGGCCGAAGAGGAGCGTGGCCACCGGCGGCACCTCGTCGGCGGACTCACCCATGACCGGTGCCACGAGCGGGCCGATGACCCGCTGTTCGGCGGCGGTCCCCGACACGGGGCCGGGGCCGCCCGCGGAGGCGGCACTCGACCGATCGCCCGAAGTCCCGTCCGCGAACGGGTAGTCGGGCGCCGGCACCGGCGGGTTCGGAAGCTCCGCGCAGAAGGGACCGGCATTCGCCTCGTTGCGGGGCTCCTCGCCGGGCTCGTAGCCGGGGCGCGGCCGTACGAACTCGAGCGTGATCCGCATCTTGCCGCCCCTGAACGCCGCGTCGGAGCGCCTGCTCTGGTCCACCAGGCCGTTCAGAAGACACGGGTACTCGGGGGAGTACTCGTCCAGGAGGGCCAGCGTGGGACGGGAGACCCGCCCCAGGGTGATGAGACGGTCCCCGTTCGTGCCGAGGAAGCCCTCGAGGGTGTCGGACGCGGTGGTGGTGCCGGTCAGGAACGCCCGCAGGGTCTGTTTCTTCTCCACCACCGTCCGGCTGGTGGTGATGGTGTTGCGCAGTACCCGCAGCAGGTCGGGCGCGGCGTCGGCGTAGATCTCGGTCGTGTCGGCGAGGCGGGAGATGTTCCGCTGAAGCGCCGGCATGTGCGGGTTGAGCTTGCGCAAGTAGGCCTCCAGCCTGGTGAAGTTGGAGCCGAGCTTCTCTCCCCGCCCCTCCAGCGCCGTGGCGAAGGCGGAGAGCGTGGCGTTGAGGTCACCGGGACGCACGGCCCGCAGGAGCGGAAGGAGGTCGTCCATCAGTTTCTGGAGCTCCATGCCGGCCCTGGTGCGGTCCTGGGTGATGACGTCGCCGTCCTCGATGTGCCGCTGCGAGGAGCCGGCCGTGGTGACCAGGTCGACGTACTTCTCTCCGAAGAGCGTCTTGGGCAGCAGCCGGGCGTGCACGTCCGAGGGGATGTGCCTGGTCTGAGCGGGCTGCAGGGCGATGTCCAGCGTCGCCTTCTTCCCGTCGGCCCGTACGTCGCGGACCTCGCCGACGATCAGGCCGCGCAGTTTGACGTCCGCGCGCCGCTGCAGTTGGTTGCCGAGGGTGTCGGCCTCCAGCGTGATCCGGACGACCGGCGTGAACACCTGCTGGTAGACGGCGACGGTCAGCGACAGCAGCAGGGCGATGACAGTGAGGAAGACGACCCCGTACAGCCGCAGCCGGGCGGCGGTCGAGAGCGGTCCGCGTATCGTGGCGGCAGGCAGTTGTCCGCGTATCGCGGCGGGCATCGGCACCTTCATCGACGGCTACCCCGCAATCCGTACGGTCGTGCTGGCGCCCCAGATCGCCAGGCTGAGGAAGAAGTCGATGACGTTGATGGCGACGATGGAGGTGCGCACTCCCCGGCCGACGGCCACACCGACTCCGGCCGGACCGCCCTTGGCGTGGTAGCCGTAGTAGCAGTGGACCAGGATGATCACGACGGCGAAGACGATCACTTTCCCGAAGGACCAGAGCACGTCGACCGGCGACAGGTACTGCTGGAAGTAGTGGTCGTAAGTGCCCGCGGACTGCCCGAAGTAGAGGGTGGTGATGGTCCGGGAGGCGAAGTAGGAGGAAAGCAGCCCGAGCACGTACAGCGGGATCACCGCCAGGAACCCGGCGATCATCCGCGTCGTCGCCAGGAACGGCAGAGACGGGACGGCCATCACTTCCAGGGCGTCGACTTCCTCGTTGATCCGCATCGCACCGAGCTGCGCGGTGAAGCCGGCGCCCACCGTCGCGGACAGCGCCAGGCCGGAGACGAGTGGAGCGATCTCGCGGGTGTTGAAGTAGGCGGAGAGGAAGGCCACGAAGTTGGAGGTGCCGAGCTGGTTGAGCGCGGTGTACCCCTGCAGGCCCACCTCGGTACCGGTGAAGAACGTCAGGAACGCGATCACGCCGACCGTTCCGCCGACGACCGCCAGCGCCCCGCGGCCGAAGCTCACCTCGGCCAGCAGCCGCAGCACCTCCTTGCGGTAGCGGCGCACGGTCCGGTGGCTCCAGGCAAGCGAACGCCCGTAGAAGACCAGTTGGGTGCCCAGCTCCTCGAGG
Source organism: Streptomyces sp. WMMB 322 (assembly GCF_900090145.1). Lineage (GTDB taxonomy): Bacteria > Actinomycetota > Actinomycetes > Streptomycetales > Streptomycetaceae > Streptomyces. The sequence goes on along the minus strand of NZ_FMHI01000005.1, from coordinate 212,297 downwards.
GAGCGCAGTGGCCGGGCGAGAAGAGTCCTGTCCGACAGCGCCATGCCCTACCCCCTCTGCGGAACGATCTGGAAGTAGACGGCGGTCATCACGAAGTTCGTGACGAACAGCAGCATGAAAGTGATCACCACCGACTGATTCACGGCGTCACCGACGCCCTTGGGCCCGCCCTTGGCGTTGAGCCCCTTGTACGAGGCGACGACGGCGGCGATCGCTCCGAACACCAGCGCCTTGATCTCGCCCGCCCACAGGTCGGGGAGCTGCGCGAGCGTGGTGAAGGAGGCGAGGTACGCGCCCGGAGTGCCGTCCTGGAGGATGACGTTGAAGAAGTAGCCCCCGGCCACACCGACCACCGAGACGAGCCCGTTGAGCAGGGCTGCGACCACCATCGCCGCCAGCATCCGCGGAACGACGAGCCGGTGCACCGGATCGATGCCCAGCACCTCCAGGGCGTCGATCTCGTCCCGGATCTTCCGGGACCCGAAGTCCGCGCAGATGGCGGTGCCTCCGGCTCCGGCGATCAGCAGGGCGGTGACGATCGGGGACGCCTCCCGCAGCACTGCCAGCACGGACGCGGCGCCCGCGAACGACTCGGCGCCCAACTGCCGCGTCAGGCTTCCGATCTGCAGCGCGATCACGGCGCCGAAGGGGATCGAGACGAGCGCTGTCGGCAGGATCGTGACGCTGGCGATGAACCAGGCCTGCTGGATGAACTCCCGCAGCTGGAAGGGGCGTCGGGGCAGGGCGCGCAGAGTGTCCAGGGCAAGGGCGAACAGGTCGCCCGAGTGCCTGGCCGCTGTGGTGGGGGAGATCTTCATGTGGCCCCGTCCGCCTTCCGTCCCGCGTCCCGGGCGGCCTTCCGGGCGGCTCTCCAGCGCGAGAACAGGCGGGGTCCGCGGTCCTGCTCCCCTTCCGGCTCCCCGGCGGGCTCCGTCGCGGTCTGCCGTGCCGGTTCCAAGGCGGCCTGCGCCCGCGGCCCCGCGCCGGTCCCACGAGCAGTGCCGGGCACACGGTCCTCTTCGCTCTTGCGGCGCTTGCCGGCCCCGGGGCCCACCCAGGCCGCACGGGCTCTCTCGAGTTCCGCGATCGTCTCCCACCGCCGCGGCCGTTCGATGCCCGCACTGGGCAGCAGCCGGGGTACGGAGGCCGCGGCGAGCGCGGCTCCCCTGTCGGGGGGCGGGCCGCCCCCGTTCCCGGCTTTCAGCTCGGCCAGTTCCTGCTCGACCTGTGCGGCGTCCTTCTCCTCCGCCATCCCGATCGGGCCCTGCATCCGGCCGCCCAGGAACTGGCCGACCACGGGTTCGTCGCTGTGCAGCAGCAGTGCACGGGGGCCGAACATCACCAGCTCGCGCCGGAAGAGCAGGCCGATGTTGTCCGGCACCTGACGGGCGGAGGCGATGTCGTGGGTGACGATCAGGAACGTGGCGTCGATCTGCGCGTTGAGGTCCACGATCAGCTGGTTGAGGTAGGCGACGCGCACCGGGTCGAGGCCCGAGTCGGGCTCGTCGAAGAGGATGATCTCCGGATCGAGCACCAACGCCCGTGCCAGCCCGGCCCGTTTGCGCATGCCGCCGGATATCTCACCCGGAAGCTTGTCCTCGTCACCGATCAGACCGACGAGGTCCATCTTCTCGGACACGATCTTCTTGATCTCGCTCTCCGGCTTGCGGGTGTGCTCCCGCAGCGGGAATGCGATGTTGTCGTAGAGGTTCATCGAGCCGAAGAGCGCACCGTCCTGGAAGAGGACGCCGAAGAGTTTTCGCACCTCGTACAGGTCGTTCCGGCTCAGCTGCGTGATGTCCTGGCCCGCGACGTGGATCGAACCCCGGTCGGGCCGGAGCAGCCCCACGAGAGTCTTGAGGAAGACGGACTTGCCCGTGCCCGACGGGCCGAGCATGACCGATATCTCCCCGGCGGGCAGCGTCAGCGAGACGTCCTGCCAGATGACCTGCGTGCCGAAAGACTTGGTCAGCCCTGACACACTGATCTCGACGCCCATCCAGCCCACCTTTCAGCCCGTAGACCAACCGTCCTGCCACGTGTTCTACGGCGGGGGGTACGTCGTCCGTCGCGGGCGGCGGAAAAAATTTCCGGACAGTGCGGGGGATATCCGGGCCGGCCGGTGTGCACCGGGGCGTGCGGGCCCCGGTCAGGGCGTGAGCAGGGGCGGCTACGGGAGGTCGTCGGGCGATGTCCCGAGGAGGGGCTCGGACGTGGCGGAGGGCCCGATGGGAGTGCGCACCGAGGACTTGTCCGGCGCCGCCGGCCTCGGTACGTCCGCACCCGGCGACGGAACCGCGGAGGAGGGACGGGGCACCGGCGGTCCGGCGGGGGCCGTCAGCTCCGGTGCGTCCGTGTGCTGCGCCACCGTCGACGGGATGGATGCGACCCGCCCCGGCAGCCGGGCGTGCGGGATGCCGGGCCGGACCGAGACGTCCGTGACGTGCGAGGCGGGCAACGTGTCCGTGCGCAGCACGCCGACGGGCCCGGGGAGCGCGAACACCGCCACCGGCAGTCCCGTGTCCGCCGCCGTCCGCCCGGCACCCGCTCCGCTCCCGCGGCTTCCGGCCGGCTTCATGGCGGCGGCGGACGCTCCCGGCCCGCCGGGCCCTGCCGCGGGCCCCCCGGGGCGGGTGGTCGCGGGCCGTGGCCCGTCGGCCCCGGGCCCGGCACCACCGGGCAGGAGGAGTCCGAGAACCGCCAGCGTCGCAGCGGTGGACGCGACGCCTGTGGCCACCGCGCCGCCGCCGGTACGGGCCCAGCCCGTAACCCAGTGCCAGGTCCCGAAAGCGAGCGCGCCGGCGAGCAGCCGGCGCAGCGTCCGCCGGCCGCGGGCGAGCAGTGACTCGACCGTGCGGTAGCTCAGTCCCATCTCCTCGGCCACCTGCGCGACGTCCAGGTTCGCGGACTTCAGCCACAGTGCGTGTGCCTGCCGCGGGGGAAGCTCGCTGCTGCGCTGCGCCAGCCAGTCCGCCTCCAGGCGGTCGCAGACGACTTCCTCCACCGAGGAGTGGGAGGACGCGGCGGGGGAGAGGCCCTGCACGTCCGTCTCGCGGCTCATCTGCCGGTGCCGGTCCACGCACAGCCGGATGGTGACCGTCGTGAGCCACGCGCCCACCCGGCTCTCGTCGAGGTCCGGCTTCTCCCATGCCCGCACCATCGCCTCGTGCACGGCGTCCTCGGCGTCCTCGACGCCCAGGGAGCGGCGGCGGGCCACCTTGAGCAGCTGCTCACGATGGCTCCAGATGCACTGCCAGCGTCTGTCGGAACCGTCGACCGAGCCTTTGCACGACCCGGTTTCCCTCTCCATCGTCATCTGAGTCCCTGCGCCATCGGGTCGGGTACGTGTGCGGGAGGTGGGGCGCACGACCATACCCCTCAGTAGCTTTTGTGGGGAGGGGTGTGAGCTGCTGTCTTTGCCGGGTGCGTACGGCGATGGCCCCGCGCGAGGGCGGCCCGGGCGGGGCGCCCGCCCCTGCACGAGGCCGCTCGCGGAAGCCGGATCCTCCTCCGGCGAGAAGCCGGAGGCCGGTGCGCGCGCGACGAAGCCGGCGCCCTGTCCGGCCGGTGTTCGGGGCCGCATCCGACAGGGCCAGAGGTTCGGCCCGAAGCTGAACCGACGTCAGGACCACGGCGGCGTATGTCTGTCGGCCTAACCGCGTAGCCCATGAGGGGCCACCTGACGGGCCCTACGGAGGACTGCGGCATCCACAAGTGTTCGAGGGGCATGTAATTTCGCCCTGTGCCGACTTCCTCACCCAGCGCCGTTCGCCTGTCCGCGACTGCCGCAGCCGCCTTGTCCCTCGCACTTCTCCTCCCCGCATCGCTCGCCGGCACCGCTCATGCGGCCGCCCCCGGCGCCCCGCCCGCTCGTGCCGTGGCGGACGAGGACGAGGACCCGCAGCCGCCGGCCCGCATGTCGGAGGTCGGCGGGAAACTGCTCGGCTCACCCGGCACGCAGATGAAGCCCAAGTCCGGGCAGAAGCCGCCGGAACTCCCCGAGGACATCACCGCGCGGTCCTGGATCGTCTCCGACGCGGAGTCGGGGAAGGTGCTCGCCGCCAGCAACGCGCACTGGAAGCTGCCGCCGGCCAGCACGCTGAAGATGCTGTTCGCCGACACCGTGCTGCCGAAGTTCCCGAAGACGAAGACGCACAAGGTCAAGGCGTCCGACCTGGAGGGGCTGGGAGAGGGCAGCAGCCTCGTCGGCGTGAAGGAGGACCAGACGTACTCCGTGCGCGATCTGTGGCGCGGTGTCTTCCTGCGTTCCGGCAACGACGCGGTCCACGTCCTCGCCGCGATGAACGGCGGCAAGGACAAGACCGTCCGCGAGATGAACGAGCAGGCCGAGAAGCTGCGCGCCGGGGACACCAACGTCGTCAGCCCCGACGGCTACGACAAGAAGGGCCAGGTCTCCTCGGCGTACGACCTGACGCTCATCGCGCGCAACGGAATGCAGAAGGCCGACTTCCGCGAGTACGCCTCCACGGCCCGCGCCCAGTTCCCCGGCGAGGAGAAGAAGGGGAAGAAGCGGGAGACGTACGAGATCCAGAACACCAACCGGCTGCTGACCGGTGACATCGGCCTCGACCCGTACCCCGGCATCGCCGGTGTGAAGAACGGCTCGACCTCGGAAGCCGGGGCGACCTTCACCGGCGTCGCACAGCGCGGCGACAGGGTCCTGCTGGTGACGTGCATGCACCCGGACGGGCGGCAGGGCGGGCTGGAGGTCTACAAGGAGACCGCCAGGCTCTTCGACTGGGGCTTCAAGGCCGCGGACAAGGTCGAGCCGGTCGGCCAACTCGTCGCGCCGGCAGGCATCGGCTCCTCCGGGAAGTCCGGTGACCGCGAGGACCGCGGCAAGGCCGCCGACAGGGCCACCGGTGGCAGCGGCGAGGGCGGCGAGGGCTCGGGCGGTGCCGGTTTCGCCCTGGCCGTCACCGCCGGCTGTCTGGTGCTCGTGGCGGCGGTGGCCTATGCGGTGCACCGCCGCTGGCCCATCCCGGAGCTGGCGAAGCTGCGGACTCTTCCGTTCGTCCACGGAACCCCTCCGGGCCCGGCGGGCGGTTCGGCCTCCGTCTCGCTCAAGGACTCCGCTTCCGGCTCCGCCACCGGTGCGGACTCAGTAGCCGGCTCCGGAGGGACGGACTCTCCGAAGTCTCCGGACTCTCCCGGTCAGGACGGCCCTTCGGACTCTCCCGGTCAGGACGGCCCTCCGGGCTCGGATCCGGTGGGGGCCCGGAAGCCCGACTGACGCCGCGCCGCGTCTCCACCTCGCGTACGGGAGCGGCGCGTTCGGACTCCACGGGTTCGGGCGCGCCGCTCCCGAGTGCGTCGATGTCCTCGATCGGTTTGCGGGTGCGCTCCGTCGCCGTCCATGCCGCGCAGAAGAGCATCAGCTTCGCCATGAAACTGATCCACAGCAGCAGTGCGATCGGCGTACCGAAGGCACCGTAGATGCTCTTCGTCGCGACGCCCCGCAGATAGCCGCCCAGCAGCAGCTTCAGCAGCTCGAAACCGACGGCGCCCATCCCGCAGGCCAGGACGGTCGCACGGCGGGGCGGACGGACGCCGGGCAGCACCGTCAGCACGTACCACAGCAGTGCGAAGTCAGCCGCGAGAGCCGCCGCGTAACCGGCCGCGCTCAGCAGGACGGCGCCGGCCCCGTGCTCGCGGAGCCCCACCAGACCGGCGGCCCAGCCGACTGCGGAGACGGCGAACGCGGACCCGGCGAGCGAGACGAGCCCGACGAGCCCGAGCCCGGCCAGCGCCCCCAGGTCCTTCAGCTTCAGCACGACCGGGTTGCCCGGGTCCTCCTCCAGGTCCCACAGGGCGCGCAGGCTCTCCCGGAGGGTGCCGACCCAGTTGATGCCGGTGAGTACGAGCGCCGCACCCGCGACGAGACCGATGGTGCCCGCGTTGTCGGCCAGGGACTGCAGATTCAACTGATCGGAGATCCCCGGCACTTGACGGTCGATCGTGCGCTGCACGGTCCGCATCCGCTCGGGAGTCAGCAGCGACGCCCCGACGGCCGCGAAGACCGCGAACATGGGGAAGAGGGAGATGAAGCTGGTGAACGTGACGGACGCGGCGTGCCTGTCCCACTTGTGCTCGTCCAGGTGCTGGTAGACCCGCCATACGCGGGTCCGGAAGAACCACGCCGCCACGGGACCGATCACTGGCAGCTTCTTCAGCCATTCCATGATCGGCGACTACCCGCTCAGCGGTCTCTCATCCGGCTGCCCCGGCTGCCCCCCGCATGGTTCGGCGGGCCTGCCGGGCCTGCCGGGCCTGCCGGGCCCGCCGAACCAGGCGGGGCCGCGGCTCCGCGCTCAGCGCGACGGGGCGAAGTCCGCGCCGTCCCCGCAGACGGGGAAGGGCTGCGGGACCTGCCGCGGAACGCCGGAGACGGACAGCGCCGGCTCCTCGCCCGAACCGAAGGTGAACTTCCGCTGGAGCCGCCACACGAGGTCGGACCCCTGCTCGTACAGGGCGAAGCCCGTGGCCGTCCACGACGCCTCGAAGCCGGCCAGCTCCTCGAAGGCCCGGTCCATCGACTCCTCGGAGATGCCGTGCGCGACGGTCACGTGCGGGTGGTACGGGAAGGCGAGTTCACGCGCCACGGGGCCGTCCGCGGCGCGCACCCGCTCCTGGAGCCAGGAGCACGCCGACGCCCCCTCGACGAGCCGCACGAAGACCACGGGGGAGAGCGGACGGAAGGTGTCGGTGCCCGACAGGCGCAGCGTGAACGGGCGCCCGGCCGAGGCCACCCGCGCCAGGTGCGCCTCGATCGCCGGCCGGTCGGCCGGGTCGGCCTCCGTCGGCGGGAGCAGGGTGATGTGGGTGGGGATGCCGTGAGCCGCCGGGTCACCGAAGCTCGCACGCCGCTGCTGGAGCAGACTGCCGTGCGGCTCGGGGACGGCGATCGATACACCGAGCGTGACGGTCCCCACCTCGTGCTCCTCCCTGCTCGATGGCCGGTCCCCGGCCTGCTGTCCGGTCCTGCGTGCTGTGAGCTGCATCTTCCTGGCTGGTGGTCGTGAGCTGCTGCCGGCTGGTTCCGTGGTCTCAGTGCTTGCCGGGCAGCAGTCCCACCTTGTCGTAGGCCTGAGCGAGCGTCTCGACCGCGACGGCCCGTGCCTTCTCCGCGCCCTTGGCCAGAAGCGAGTCCAGCGTCTCCGGGTCGTCCAGGTACTCCTGCGTACGGGTGCGGAAGGGGGCGGCCCACTCGCTGACGATCTCCGCGAGGTCGGTCTTCAGCGCACCGTAACCCTTGCCTTCGTACTTCTGCTCCACATCCGCGACCGCGGAGTCCGTCAGCGTGCCGTAGATGGTGAGCAGGTTGCTGATGCCCGGCTTGTTCTCGGGGTCGAAGCGGATCTCGGTGCCCGTGTCCGTCACCGCGCTCTTGATCTTCTTCGCGGACGCCTTCGGGTCGTCCAGAAGGTCGATGATCCCCTTCGGCGACGACGCGGACTTGCTCATCTTGATCGCCGGGTCCTGGAGATCGAAGATCTTCGCCGTCTCGCGCAGGATGTGCGGCTCGGGAACGGTGAAGGTCCTGCCGTAGCGGCTGTTGAACCGCTCCGCGAGGTTGCGCGTGAGTTCGACGTGCTGGCGCTGGTCCTCGCCGACGGGAACACGGTTGGCCTGGTAGAGCAGAATGTCGGCGACCTGGAGGATCGGATACGTGAACAGGCCCACGGACGTCCGGTCGGCCCCCTGGCGCGAGGACTTGTCCTTGAACTGCGTCATCCGGGAGGCCTCGCCGAAACCCGTCAGGCACTCCATCAGCCAGCTCAGCTGGGTGTGTTCGGGCACGTGGCTCTGCACGAACAGGGTGCAGCGCTCCGGGTCGAGACCGGTCGCCAGCAGCTGCGCCGCGGCGAGGCGGGTGTTGCCCCGCAGCTGCGCCGGATCCTGCGGAAGTGTCAGAGCGTGCAGGTCGACGACCATGTAGAAGGCGTCGTGGGTCTCCTGCATCGCGACCCACTGACGAACGGCACCGAGGTAGTTGCCGATGTGGAACGAGCCCGAGGTGGGCTGGATGCCGGAGAGTACACGCGGACGGTCATTGGCCATGCGCCCATTGTCTCAGGTCCGTCCGGCCGGGCGTGCACAGTTGTGCAGTGAGCTGAGGCACCGTGTCGCGTGCGCGTGCCGCCTCAGCGCGGTTCCCGCGTCCGCGTGCGCCGGGTCCGCGCCCCGTCCGCGGCCGGGCCGGTGCTGCTGCCGTCCGCTTCCGTCCGCCCCGCCCGTCCCGGATCGTCCCGCGAGAACCCCGCACCGGCAGCAAAGCTTCTTCGCAGGAGGCCGGGTGGACGATAGAAATAGGCAGCCCTCCGCACCGCCACGGGAAGAACGGCTCAGCGGGAGGCGCCGCGGGACCACACGAGACGAACGGAGACCCCGGATGTCCACGTCGGAAAGGCTGATCGCCGCCTCCGAAGCGCGCAGCGCCCACAACTACCACCCCCTGCCCGTCGTCATCGCCTCCGCCGAGGGCGCATGGGTGACGGACGCCGACGGGCGGCGCTACCTCGACATGCTCGCCGGTTACTCGGCGCTCAACTTCGGGCACCGCAACCAGCGGCTCATCGACGCCGCCAAGGCTCAGCTGGACCGGGTGACGCTCACCTCCCGCGCCTTCCACCACGACCGCTTCGGGGAGTTCTGCGAGCAGCTCGCCGAGCTGTGCGGCATGGAGATGGTCCTGCCCATGAACACCGGCGCGGAGGCCGTGGAGACCGCCGTGAAGACGGCCCGCAAGTGGGGTTACCGGGTCAAGGGCGTGCCCGACGGGCGCGCGAAGATCGTCGTCGCGGACAACAACTTCCACGGGCGTACGACGACGATCGTCTCCTTCTCCACCGACCCCGAGGCACGCGCCGACTTCGGTCCGTACACGCCGGGATTCGAGATCGTCCCCTACGGAGACCTCGCCGCCCTGGAGGCCGCGGTCGACGAGGAGACCGTCGCGGTGCTCCTGGAGCCGATCCAGGGCGAGGCGGGCGTGCTGGTGCCGCCGGCCGGCTACCTGCCGGGCGTGCGTGAACTCACGCACAGCCGCAACGTGCTCATGATCGCGGACGAGATCCAGTCCGGGCTGGGCCGCACCGGCGCGACCTTCGCCCTCGAACACGAGGGCGTGCAGCCCGACATGTACGTGCTGGGCAAGGCGCTCGGCGGCGGTGTCGTGCCGGTCTCGGCGGTCGTCTCCTCGCGGGACGTGCTGGGTGTCTACAGGCCGGGCGAGCACGGGTCGACCTTCGGCGGGAACCCGCTCGCGTGCGCGGTCGCGCTGGAAGTGATCGCCATGCTGCGCACTGGCGAGTTCCAGCAGCGTGCGAAGGAGCTGGGCGAGCACCTCCACCACGAACTGGGCGTGCTGACCGGCGGCGCGGTGCGCGAGGTGCGCGGCCGCGGTCTGTGGGCGGGCGTGGACATCGATCCCGCGCACGGCAGCGGCCGGGAGCTGTCGGAGAAGCTGATGGAACGCGGAGTCCTGGTCAAGGACACGCACGGCTCGACGATCCGTATCGCGCCGCCGCTCGTGGTGACGAAGGAGGACCTCGACTGGGGTCTGGAGCAGCTCGTCGACGCCCTCGGCGGCTGATCCGGGGGCTTCGGCCGGCGGCGGGCCCGCCGCCGCACGGACGGGCGGGAGCGGGCGAGGGACACTCGCACGCTCCCGCCCGTACTGCTTCTCGCCGTCTCTCCCCCTGTGCCGCCTTCTCCGCCCCCGCGTCTGCGGCCTCCGGCCGCCTCCGGTGCAGCCCTACTTCTCCAGCAGCTTCAGCACCCGTGCCCAGCTGTCCTCGCGGGCCTCCTGGTCGGAGCCGGATGTGCTGACGACCTCCCCGTCGGCGCCGCCCTCCTGGCCGGGCTGCCCGAAGGGGAACCAGTTCACGTGGTGGCCCGCCTTCGGGTACGTGACCTGCCGGTGGCTCGCACCGGACGCGTTGCGCTGCGAGGCGATGACGCGGGCGGCCCCCGCCGCGCCCCACATCTTGTCGTTCCCGCCGGCGATCGCGAGCACCGTCCCGCGTACGTTGTCCAGCCGGATCGGCCCCCCGCCGGGATCGGCCGGCCGCGCTCGGCCCAGGCGGCGCGGCCCGAAGGCCCCGCCAGATAGGGACCGTTGACCTTGGCGGAGGGCGCGTAGGCGATGACGTCGCGGAACGCGCGCGGGTGGCGCTGCCCGAGGAGCTGCGCGATCTCGCTGCCGCGCGAATTGCCCATCACCGCAAGGCGGTCGGGGTCGGCGCCCGGCTCACGGGCCAGTACGCGGGCGGCCCTGAGGAAGTAGGACGTGTCGATCATGTCGATGGCGTCAGGGCGCCCGGAGCCCTTGCCGCAGCGGAAGTAGCACAGCGACATGGCCGGATGGCCGCGCGCGGCCAGCAACGCGGCCGCGTACTCGCCGGAGTTGCCGCCTTCCGAGCCGCCGAAGACCAGGACCGGGGCGCGGCGGTGTTCGCCCTTCGGCGGCGTGTACATCTCGCCGTCGACGCGGTCCCTCGCGACCGTGAGCTTGCGGTGGCGCACCTTTGACGTCAGCCACTGGCGGGTGACCGTACGGTCCGCGATGTGCTTCCCGTTCCTGCTGACGGTCAGGCGCACTTCGTACGAGCGCTTCTCGGCCGGTGAGGGCGGGTGGTAGGAGAAGGCGTCGCCGCTGCCGATCTTCCTCACGCCACTGCCCGACGTGGGCAGCATCGCGCCGAACAGCCCCATGCTGTCCGCCTCGGCGTACGGGCGTCTGCCCAGCGGTGCCTGTTTCTCCAGGTCGATGCGGCCGCGGGCGTCGGCGCTGAAGTCGCCGCGCGCGCTCCACCGTTGACCCCGCTGGTCCACGGCTTGCGTGGCGACAGTCACACGGTCCCGCGCCCCGAGCCCGCCGATGCGCACCTTCACGTCCTGGTCGGCGAGCGCCACGGGGCGGTCGACGTGGATCGCCGCGCGGTCGTCGTCCGGCCTGGCCGCGTCGTCGGTGCCGCCGCCGGAGCAGGCCGCCGTCGCCAGCATCAGCAGCGCGGCGAAGCCCGCTCTTGCCTTCGGTGTGCGTCCCACGCGGGGCACCCTACGCACCCCCGCGCCGATCCTCGGAACCCGGTATTCCTCCCGGCTGGAAATCCGGGACGATATCCGCAACGATTTCGCGCATGCTGCCCGCAGAGCGTGACTTCTATTTGACTCAGAGCGCCCACAGTGATCCGGGTACGGGGGACAGACTCGCGGGACTGCCCAGTAGTCCCGACGAACTGGCCCTTCTCGTCAGGCACTTGCTCATCCACCGCGAGGAGGCCGGCCGTTTCGGGTGTGCCCTGCCGGAATCCCGCTACCGCACCGAAGCCGAAACCCGCTACATAGCCGACATCCTGGACATGGTGCTGGAGCTCGACGACGCTCCGCTCATCGCACCCCGCCGTCCCCTGGACCGCTTCGCCGGCACCTGCCGCGACTTCGCGCTGCTGCACTGCGCACTGCTGCGCCACTCCGGAACCCCGGCCCGCATCCGCTGCGGCTACGCCACCTACTTCGCCGAGGGCTTCCACGACGACCACTGGGTCACCGAATACGTCCACCCCGAGCGCGGCTGGACGCTCAGCGATCCGCAGATGGTGCCGGACGTGCGCATCGAGTCCCCGTACGAGCTGGACTTCGACCCGCTCGACGTGCCCCGCGACCGCTTCCTCGTCGCCGGAGAGAGCTGGCGCCGCTGCCGCAGCGGTGAGGCCGACCCGAAGACCTTCGGCGTCAGCGTGCTGGGCCTGATGGGCATGTGGATGGTGCGCGCCAACGTCGTACGCGACCTGGCGGCGCTCAACAGGGCCGAAGTGCTGCCCTGGGATGCGTGGGGAGCGGGCGACGCCGGGCGCGAAGGCCAGGACGAGGCCGGGGAGGAGACGCTGGCCGTGCTCGACGAGGCGGCCCGCGTCACCGTGGCCGCGGATTTCGACGAGGTGCGCGCGCTGTACCGGAACAGCCCGCTCCTGCGGATGCCGGAGACGGTGACCTCCTACCAGTCCTACGACGGCCAGTGCGAGGTCCGTCTGCGCAGCGACCCGGAGGCACGGTAGCCGCGGCGGGGCCGGAGGTCGTGAGGACCTCCGCCCCGCCGCAGCGACGGTGGCGACGACTGTGCGCGATGTCTCCCCGGGTTCAGCCGGCCTGAGCGGTCTCGTACAGCGTCTTCGCGTCCTCCCCGAAGTACGGACCGAACATCGTGTTCGGCAGGAAGGTGTAGCCGAAGCTGTTGACCGAGGCCTGCAGGCCCGTGCCCGACGCCTCGTCGAACTCCGTGAACCACGGGCCGCCGCTGGAGCCGCCCGTCATGTTGCACGACAGGCCGTGATCCTCGGTGAGCAGGAAGTCCTGGAAGGACGTGCCGCTGCAGTAGATGAGCTTCTCGCCGTCGTACGGGTCGGCGGCGGGGAAGCCGAAGGCGTACATGGTGGTGTTGTAGGGGGCGTTGAACGAAAGCCCCTGACCGCCGACGACGTCCGTGAGCTTCTTGCCGTCCAGCGGGTTCACCACCGCCGCACCGATGTCGAAGTTCATGTCCTCGCTCGACTCCCACTGCGGGGTGGTCAGCGTCTTGGACGCGGTCCACTTGCCGTGCGGGGCCTCGCCGTCGTGGTAGCCGGGCACGAACACCCAGTCGGTGTGCCAGGCGCCCTGGTACTTCACGCAGTGCCCCGCCGTGATGACCGTACTGCCGTTGTCGCTGGTGACCGCGTCACCGGAGCAGGAGGCGTCACGGTCGCCCATCTTGAAGAAGACACGGCCCGTGGTCTTGACCACGTCGCCGCCGCCGGACCAGGGGCCGCCCGGCTCGGGCAGCGCCTTGGTGATGGGGTCCGTGTCGAGCGGGGGTATCTTCAGCTCCTCGCCGCGGGGCACGGCCTTGCCTGCCCGCTCGACGGCGCGGGCACCGACGTCGAGGAGATCCTCGACCGGCGTGGCCTCACGCATCCGCTCGGCGGTCCACGCCCCGGCGGCGCGTTCCTGTGCGGCCTCGGACACCGCCGAAGTGGGCGTGCTGCCGCCGGAGTCGGCGGTCGCGGGGGTGGTCTGGAGCGCGAGGCCGAGGAGGGCGCCTGCGGCCACCAGGGCGCCGGCGGTGCGGCGCGTACGTCGTGTGCGTCTCACGCGTACTCCTTCTGCTGGGATGGGGCAGATGAGTGGTGCGGACAGACGTGCGTTTGCAGGGATACGAGATCCCGGTGATGCGGTGGTGCGTCGATAGCGTGCCCCGAAATCGGCCCCGGTGAACGGAAGTCGGGGCACGGGCACGACAAAGCGCCCGGGGCCGTGCCCCGGGCGCCGTCGTGTTCCTGTGCGAGCGGGCGCGCGGCGGGCGCCTCCTCGCGTCGTGGGTCAGAAGCGGCGCGTGATCAGCGCCCGCTTGACTTCCTGGATCGCCTTCGTCACCTCGATACCGCGAGGGCAGGCTTCCGTGCAGTTGAACGTCGTACGGCAACGCCACACGCCGTCCTTGTCGTTGAGGATCTCCAGCCGCTGCTCGCCGGCCTCGTCGCGGCTGTCGAAGATGAACCGGTGGGCGTTGACGATGGCCGCCGGGCCGAAGTACTGCCCGTCGTTCCAGAAGACCGGGCACGAACTGGTGCACGCCGCGCACAGGATGCACTTCGTGGTGTCGTCGAAGCGCTCCCGGTCCTCGGCGGACTGCAGCCGCTCACGCGTCGGCTCGTTGCCGCTCGTGACGAGGAACGGCATGACGTCCCGGTACGCCTGGAAGAACGGGTCCATGTCGACGACGAGGTCCTTGAGGACCGTCAGGCCCTTTATCGCCTCGACGACGATCGGCTTGGCGCCCTTGCCGTCCTTGATCTCCGCTATGTCCTTGATCAGCGTCTTGCAGGCCAGCCGGTTGCGCCCGTTGATGCGCATCGCGTCCGAGCCGCAGATGCCGTGCGCGCAGGAACGCCGGAAGGTGAGCGTCCCGTCCAGCTCCCACTTGATCCTGTGGAGCGCGTCCAGGACGCGGTCCTTGGGGTCGATGTCGAGGGTGAAGTCCTCCCAGCGGGCGTCCGCCGAGACCTCCGGGTTGAAGCGGCGGACCCGGAAGGTGACCGTGACCAGGTGCGAGGCCCCGGCCTGCGAATCCGCCGCGGACTCGCCCGACTTGTCCAGAACTGCGGTGCTCATCAGTACTTACGCTCCATCGGCTGGTAGCGGGTCTGCACGACCGGCTTGTAGTCGAGCCGGATCGACTCTGTGCCGTCGTCGCCCACTTCGCGGTACGCCATGGTGTGCCGCATGAAGTTGACGTCGTCGCGGTTGGGGAAGTCCTCGCGGTAGTGACCGCCGCGGGACTCCTTGCGGGCCAGCGCGGAGACGGCCGTCACCTCGGCCAGGTCCAGCAGGTTGCCCAGCTCTACGGCCTCGAGCAGATCGGTGTTGAAGCGCTTGCCCTTGTCCTGGACGCTGATGTTCCGGTAGCGCTTGCGCAGTTCGCCGATCTCCTCGACGGCCTCCTTCAGCGTCTGCTCGCTGCGGAAGACCATGACGTTCTTGTCCATGCACTCCTGGAGCGCCTTGCGGATCTCCACGACGCGCTCGTTGCCCGTCGCGTCACGCAGGTTCTCCACCTCGCCCTCGACGAACGCGGCCGGGTTCTCCGGCAGTTCGGTGAAGTCGGCGGTGGCGGCGTACGCCGCGGCGGCGATGCCTGCGCGCCGCCCGAAGACGTTGATGTCCAGCAGCGAGTTGGTGCCGAGCCGGTTCGCGCCGTGCACGGAGACGCAGGCGACCTCGCCGGCCGCGTACAGCCCGGGCACCGGCGTGTTGTTGTCGGCCAGCACCTGGCCCTGCACGTTGGTCGGCATGCCGCCCATCGCGTAGTGCGCGGTCGGCTGGATCGGCACCGGGTCGGTGTACGGCTCGATACCCAGGTAGGTACGGGCGAACTCGGTGATGTCCGGCAGCTTCGCGTCCAGCTGCTCGGGCGGCAGGTGCGTCAGGTCGAGGAAGACGTGGTCCTTGTCCGCGCCGCAGCCGCGCCCCTCACGGATCTCCGTGTAGATCGCGCGGGAGACGACGTCACGCGAGGCGAGGTCCTTCATCACCGGGGCGTACTTCTCCATGAAGCGCTCGCCGTCCCGGTTGCGCAGGATGCCGCCCTCGCCGCGGGCGCCCTCGGTGAGCAGGATGCCCATCTTCCAGATGCCCGTCGGGTGGAACTGGAAGAACTCCATGTCCTCCAGCGGCAGTCCGCGCCGGAAGGCCGCGGCCTGGCCGTCCCCGGTGAGGGTGTGCGCGTTCGAAGTGACCTTGAAGAACTTGCCGTTGCCGCCGGAGGCGAAGACGACGGCCTTGGCCTGGAAGACGTGGATCTCGCCGGTGGCCAGCTCGTAGGCGACGACGCCGGCGGTCTTGCGCACCCCGTCGACCTCGTTCAGGAGCAGGTCCAGGACGTAGAACTCGTTGAAGAACTCCACGCCCTCCTTCACGCAGTTCTGGTACAGCGTCTGAAGGATCATGTGGCCCGTGCGGTCCGCCGCGTAGCAGGAGCGGCGCACCGGCGCCTCACCGTGGTTGCGGCTGTGACCGCCGAAGCGGCGCTGGTCGATGGTGCCGTTCGGGGTGCGGTTGAACGGCAGGCCCATCTTCTCCAGGTCGAGGACGGAGTCGATGGCCTCCTTCGCCAGGATCTCGGCGGCGTCCTGGTCGACCAGGTAGTCGCCGCCCTTGATCGTGTCGAAGGTGTGCCACTCCCAGTTGTCCTCCTCGACGTTGGCGAGGGCCGCGGCCATGCCGCCCTGGGCGGCGCCGGTGTGGGAGCGGGTCGGGTAGAGCTTCGTCAGTACGGCGGTGCGGCTGCGCTTGGTCGCCTCGATGGCGGCGCGCATGCCGGCGCCGCCGGCCCCGACGATCACGGTGTCGTACTTATGGATCTTCATTGGGTCACCTCAGCCCCGTACGTGCGTCAGCGGATGTTCGGGTCGAAGGTGAAGATCACCAGCGTGCCCAGCAGGACGGTGAAGACGGTCGCCGTGTACAGCAGCATCTTCAGCCACAGGCGGGTGCCGTCCCGCTCCGCGTAGTCGTTGATGACGGTCCGCAGGCCGTTCGCGCCGTGCAGCATCGCGAGCCACAGCATCATCAGGTCCCAGACCTGCCAGAACGGCGAGGCCCAGCGCCCGGCGACGAACGCGAAGCTGATCTTGGTCACGCCGCCGTCGAGCACGAGCTGGATCAGCAGGTGGCCGATGACCAGGACGACGAGGACGATGCCGGACAGCCGCATGAACAGCCATCCGTACAGCTCGAAGTTGGTGCGGGTCGCCTTCGGGGTCTGCGAGGTGCGGACGCGCGGTGGCGTGATCACCGGGGCGGGGTTGTCGACGCTGTAGCGGGAGCCGCCGTCGCCGGCGCTCTCGGAGGTCGTGTTCGCGGTGTCGGTCGACATGGTTCATCAGCTCCCGAACAGCGAGTGCAGAGTGTGCTGCAGGACGGGGTAGAAGGCGCCGATCATCAGCACGCCCCAGATGCCGGTCACGGTCCAGAGCATCTGTTTCTGGTACCGCGGGCCCTTCGACCAGAAGTCCACGGCGACGACCCGCAGACCGTTCAGCGCGTGGAAGAGGACCGCGGCCACGAGGCCGTACTCCATGAGATTGACGAGCGGCGTCTTGTAGATCGCCACGGTCTTGTCGTACGTCTCGGGCGATACGCGGACGAGCGAGGTGTCCAGCACGTGCACGAACAGGAAGAAGAAGATGAGGACGCCGGTGACTCGGTGAGCCACCCAGGACCACATTCCTTCCCGGCCGCGGTACAGCGTTCCAGCCGGCACGGAAAAAAACTCCTCCGGGAGCGAAGTCAGAGCCGGCCGCCATCTTCGACTGGGAATGCAGCGGTGTCGGTCGGGCTCGGCCGGGTACGGTCCACCGGCCTGAGCCATCGTAACGACGCATTGTCGGTACTTCGGCCCCGGGAGGGCCGGATGTGATCAATCAGGCAGAGACAGCCGGCGCGGAGGAGGAGCAGGCGGGGGCTCCGGACCGTCGCGCTGTGACCTGGGGCTCACCGGCGGGATGCCGGACCGGATGCCGGAAGAGGTGCGCCGCGAGGCCTGCGTCACACGGGCTCCGCGGGCTCGGCACGGCCGGGCAGGCCTACGGAAGACCTCCGACCATGCGCCGGAGCCTGGCCCGGGCGAGACGCCGCAGCTCCTCCGCCACCACCGGACGTTCCTCCTCCGGATCGTTTCCGAGGCGGGTGCGGATGGCAGCGAGGGCCTGGCCGAGCTGTTCGTCCGGGCCCCATTCGTCGAGGCACATGAGGAAGGCGTGGCCGAAGCGTTTCTCGTACGCGGCATGCGCCGCCCGCAACGCGGTGTGCGCCGCGAGGACCCCGGGCCGATCGTGCCCCCGCGGACCGCCGCCGGATGCGGGCCGCGCCGGGCCGTCGGCGGGCGGGGGGAGCTGGGGCGACTCCGAGGACAGCGCCTCGGCCACGTCCGCCGGCGTCATGTCGTAGCTCGCCTCGTCCAGGGCGGCCAGCAGGGAGCCCGCCTCCGGGTACGGACGGAAGGCGGCGATGCGGGCTGCCCAGCGGCTGCTGCCGCAGCAGCGCAGCAGCACGGCGGCGGCCGTCTCGTCGGGGGCGGCGTTGAAGCGCGACAGCGGCATCGGCAGCGGCGCCGGCACCGGGCCGGACCACGCCGGCACCGGGGCGGCTCCGGCGGGCGGGTCGTCTTCCTGTCCCGGGCCGGCTCCGGCGGGCGGGGCGCCCTCCGGCCCTCGGCCGGGGTCACCCCCGCTCAGCGGGCCGGGGGCGCTCCCGGGTGCGCCGAGGGTGTGCACTGCCGGGGCCTTCTCGTCGCTTCGCGGGCTGGGGGGCGGCATGGGCTCCTCGGAGGGCCGACTGGCGTGTGGGTACCGGTCCGGCGTACGGGTCAGCGCCGGTGACCGCGGACCGGTGGGGGAGCGCGGCCATGAACGGCCGGGCTCACCCTGCGGCTCGCCCAACTCCTGCTGTGTGACGTCCGATACAGCTGTGCGGGTGTGCCTCGGCCACCGTAACGACGCAGAGCCGAACGATTCGACGACTATGGGAATTTCACCCGCACGGGAACGATCCTGGTCGGATACCTGGCGAGTGCGAGACGAAAAGGGGCAATAACGTATCCGTATGCGACCTAAGCGGCCAAAGACCCTGACGGCTTCCGGGGCCCTGCTCACGGCCGGCGCGGTGGGCCTTCTCGCCCTCGGCGGCTGCGCGGGCGATTCCGGCGGCGGGAGCGAGAGCGGGACGGCGACCGGAGGCAGCGGCAGCGCGCACGCGGTGCCAGAGCCGACAGGTCCGGCCCGAACGGGCCCCGCGCCCGCCTCCGTTCCCTCGGTGAGGAAGTGGAAGCCGGTGCGAGGGCCGGCGTGGAAGCCGTCGAAGTTCACCAGGGTCGTCGCCGACCCCGAGGGGCCGCTGGCCGACGAGGCCAGACTGCTCGCCCGGGAGCTCGACGTCCCCTTCTCCAAGGGCCCGGCCCGCACGGGGGACGTCCGGCTGAGCCTGGACCGGGACCTCGGCACCGGCCGCGAGGGCTACGTGATGGACAGCCGCGAGGGCCAGGTGAAGATCACCGGCGCCGGCCAGGCGGGCGCCTTCTACGGCACCCGGACACTGCTTCAGTCCGTGCGTGCCCGTGGAGAAATCGCGGACGGCGTGGTCCGCGACGAGCCGGACCGGCCGCAGCGGGGTCTCATGCTCGACATCGCGCGCAAGCACTTCAGCGCCCGCTGGATCGAGGACCGCATCCGTGAGATGGGTGATCTCAAGCTGAACCAGCTCCAGTTGCACATCTCCGACGACCAGGCGTTCCGGGTCGAGAGCAGCACGCACCCCGAAGTGGTCTCCGATCCGCATCTGACCAAGGCCCAGGTGCGCCGCATCATCCGGCTCGCCGAGTCCCGGCACATCGAGATCATCCCGGAGATCGATTCGCCCGGGCACCTCGGCGCCGTCCTCAAGGCCCACCCCGAGCTCCAGCTGAAGAACGCGGCCGGGCGGCCGACCGAGGGCGCCGTGGACATCTCCGATCCGCGCGCGGCGAAGATCGTGGACGACCTGCTGCGCGAGTACGCCGACCTCTTCCCCGGCAAGTACTCGCACCTCGGCGGGGACGAGTACCTGGCCCTGGCGCAGAGCGACCCCGAGGCCTCGTATCCGGGCCTGGCGGCCAAGGCCCGTGAGGAGTTCGGCCGCGATGCCCGTGTGCAGGACCTCGCGACCGACTGGCTCAACGACCGGGCCGAGGTCGTACGGAAGAAGGGCAAGACGGCGCAGGCGTGGAACGACGGCATCCACGCGGGCGGCGTGGTCCGCGCCAACCGCGACCGGCAGGTCACTTACTGGACGGGCAGGGAGGCCGGCGAGCGCAGCCCCGAGTCGTATCTCAGGGAGGGCTGGAAGCTGATCAACCTCAACGACGAGTTCCTCTATTACGTGCTCGGCGAGCCCAACAACTTCACATACCCGACAGGGCGCCGCATCTACGACAAATGGACTCCGGCGGTGCTCCGTGGCACGAAGCCGGTTCCGAAATCCCTCTCGGGCCCCGAGCACATCCCCGGCGGCCGCTTCGCCGTCTGGTGCGACCGCTCGCAGGCACAGACCCCCGAACAGGTCGCCGCGGGAATCAGGGCGCCCCTCCGCGCGACGGCGCAGAAGCTGTGGGACCCCCGGAAACCGGCCATGAGCTGGGAAGACTTCAAGCGGCTCGGAGAACGCACGAGCTGAGGACACCCGGCGGGCCTGCCGGAAAATGCGAGAGCGACCGGGGTCGCCACCCCCCACAGGAGAGACCCCGATCGCCCTCGAGAACGGGCGCACCACGCCAGGGGCAGGCCCGTACTCCCTTCAGCGTCCGCACTCCTCATTCTGTTACCTGGTCAACTTCGCCGGTCGACTTGCGTGGACTAAGACGCACACTTGGCCTTAGCGTGCTCTGGCATCGATGCTGGTCTGTGTGTGAGGTATACGCAGATATCAGCGAGACGACGACAGGCGCCCGACCAGGGGCATGACCAGATCCGTTGGGACATCGCGGAGTGGGGCGAGAGACGGCCGTGCAGGGGGACGACGCGGAGTTGACAGCCGCGGTGCTTGCGGCACAGGGCGGGGACGAAGTCGCTTTCCGCATTGTGTACCGCACTGTGCACCCGCGGCTGCTCGGCTATGTCCGCACCCTTGTCAGTGACGCCGATGCCGAGGACGTCACCTCGGAGGCCTGGCTGCAGATAGCCCGGGACATCGGCCGGTTCAGCGGCGACGCGGACCGCTTCCGCGGCTGGGCGGCGCGAATAGCCCGGAACCGGGCGCTCGACCACCTGCGTTCGAGAGGCCGCCGCCCCGTCATCGGCGGCGACGAGAGCGACTTGGCCGTGCTGCCTGCCGGAGCCGACACCGCCGACGAGGCGCTCGAAGCTCTCGGCACTGGCCGCACGATGGCTTTGATCTCGCGTCTTCCGCAGGACCAGGCCGAGGCCGTGGTGCTGCGCGTCGTGGTCGGTCTCGACGCCCAGAGCGCCGCCCAGGTGCTGGGCAAGCGTGCCGGCGCCGTACGGACGGCCGCGCATCGGGGTCTGCGCAAGCTCGCACAATTGCTGGAGGAATCCGCCGAAGATCTCCCGGACGCAGGAGAACCGCCACCCGGTCCGAATGCGTCTCCCACGACGCGCGGTGTGACGCATAAGGCGACACGAACGCTGAGGGAAACGTGATGGCGGACGACGACCGGTACAGGTGGCTGGACGACGAAGCGGCGGAGCGCTTGCTCCGCGGTCAGGTTCCCAATGCGCGCAACAGTCGGCGCGACGGACGTCACCGGGCTGGTCACAACAACGTTGAAGGGGCTCCCACCAGCGGCTCGGGCCGCTCCTCCGCGCCCGCACCCTCATGGGCACGCGGCGGTTCCGTACCGCAGCAGCGCACCGCTGAGGACCGCCTCGATTCCTTCCTCGACGCGCTCGTCGACGAGCAGACGGCGACGCTCCACGCGCTCGGCGCGGCCCGCGCCGGAAGGGCGCCGGGTGAGGCGAGTGCCGAACTCCCCGGCGAGGCCGCCGCGGTGGCGGCCTTCCGCGCGGCGCAGCCGGTCATGAGCGCCGGGCACAGCGGCACCATCGACATCACGGCGGGCCCGACGGAGGCCGAAACGGTCATCGGCAGGCGCGCCGCGCGCGAGAACGCGGGCCGGGCGCGCGACCGCCGGCCCGGAGCGGCCCGGCGCGGAACCCTCATGGGACGTCCGCTGCGGGCGGGCTTCGCCATGGCCGTCGCCGGATGTGCGCTCGGCGGGGCTGCGGTGGCGGCCGGAGCGGGAGTGCTGCCCACGCCGTTCGGCGGGGGCGGGTCACCCGCGGCGAGTGTCTCCCCGCTGGCCAGTCCCGGCGACGAACGCAAGGAGTCGGCCGGCGCCGGCGGCAGCCCCGATGACAGCGACGGGCCAAGACGCGGCACCCGCGAGGGTGGCCCGTCCGACTCGCCCACCGGCGAGGACCTCGCGGGCAAGGAGCGCGGACGGGACGGGAAGTCGAAGGGCCGCCCCACGGGCGACGAGGACTGGTGGAGCGGCAACGGCAAGGGACTTTCCGGGGCCGACAAGAAGGCGATGGCGCGTGCGCTGTGCAAGGCGTACGAGGACGGCAAGCTCTCCGCCCACGACAGGGTCCGCCTCGAATTGGTGGCCGGCGGCCCCGAAGGCGTGAAGAAGTGGTGCGAAAAGTATGACTCCGGGCGTGACGGCCAGGGCTCCCGCGGCGCGGACGGCTCGGGCGGCGCAGGCGGGCCGGACGGACCCGGGGGTTCGACGTCGGGTGATGACGGCGGTCCCGGCGACGACGCCGACGAAGACGATGGTGGATCCACCGGCGGGGAGACGGCTGACGGTGGCTCCACGGGCGGCAGCAGGCCGGACGACGGCGGCGGCGGCTCCGAGGACCTCGAGGGCCAGTCCGGCGACTCGGAGGGCGGCGACTCGGAGGGCGGCGACTCGGAGGGCGGCGATTCGGAGGGCTTCTCCTCGCCGGACGCCGAACCCTCACCCAGTGCGGAGGAGACCGCACCGGCCGGCGCGCAGCAGTAGGCAGGTCGCGAACTCGTCGTCTCCGCAGTCCTGTTCGGCCCTGTGCGGGCACAGCCCCCGGATTCCGCCGGGGGCTTTTTCATGCCCCGGCGGTGCCGTCGGCCGCTCCGGTGGCGGGCTCGGCCCGCCCGACAGCCGCCCGTTCAACCGGAGTTGTGCGCCCGTATGCGGGCGGTTCAGCCGGAGCAGGAGAGATGTGACGCAGGTCACGCAGTTTGGTTGAATCCTGGTGTGACACTTTCGGCGGGGACGGCGCAGTAACAAGTGAGCCGACTGGTCATCGGCTGCGCGACAAGTCCAAGGTTCCCCCCGTACCTTCGGGCTCGCGCATATGGCGCGGGCGGGACACGTTCCCCCGGTCCCGCCCGCGCCCCATCTCACTCCCGGCGAGAACGGCCGGCGCAGCCGCCTCAGGAGCGGCGACCCCTCATCTCACCTCAGCCTCCGGCTACTTGAGGCCACTCCTCACACCTCGTCCGCCCGCGCTTCCCGCGGTAGGCGGGCGGACGGCTCACTTGTAGACGACGACCTTGTCGCCCTTCCGCACCTGGGCGAAGAGCGCCGCGATCTTCTTCTTGTCCCGTACGTTGACGCATCCGTGCGACGCGCCGGCGTATCCGCGGGCCGCGAAGTCCGAGGAGTAGTGGATGGCTTGGCCGCCGCTGAAGAACAGCGCGTACGGCATCGGGGTGTCGTAGATCGTCGAGACGTGATCACGGCTCTTGAACCCGACGCTGAACTTCCCCTCCCGCGTGGGCGTGTAGGCCGAGCCGAAGCGCACGTCCATCGCCGAAAGCATCCGCCCGTTCACGTACCAGGCCAGCGTGCGGCTCTTCTTGCTGACGCACAGCGCACGCCCCGTGAGGCAGCGCGGGTCAGGGTCGTCGAGCGGACGAGCCGTCGGCGGGTACAACTCGTCACGGGACGGCGCGGACGTGCGGGCACGCAGCGCGCTCCACACGCTCGATGTGACCGCCCCACCGGCACTCATGCCCTGCCGGCGCTGGAAGGCGCGGACCGAAGCGGTGGTGACCGGCCCGTAGTAGCCCGTCGGATTCCGGTCGAAGAGCTGCAACTTGCGCAGCCGCGCCTGGAGTTCACGCACCTGCGCGCCGCCCGAACCCGTCGTGAAGAGCACCGGGTCGGCGGGGACGGCCCGCTTGGCGGGCTTCGGCGGCTGCGCCGGCCTGTCGGGGTTCTTCTCCTGTGTGCTGTTGCTCACGGAGGAACGCGCCGGCTTCTCCGTCGGCGCGGGCGCGACCGAAGTCTTCGTCACATGGATCGGCCCGTTCCCCGTCGTCTGCGCCTTGCAACCGGCTGCCGCGCCCCCGGTGACGACGAGCGCCGCCGTCACCGCCCACACGCTGCCGCGCCTTGCCTGTACCGGCCTTCCCGGCCGTCTGGCCCCCACCATGCGAACCCCCGCAACCTGAGCGGACAACACGGAATTTCCCGACACCGATCGCCCATTCTCTTCCCTCGCGGTCCGGGTGTGAACCTCGGTGCGCGGCGGCATCCTGTGAGGGCGGGACGGCACGCTGTGAGGAACGTCCCAGCGTGCGGCCCTGCAACGGACGGACGCGGATCGCTACAGTCCGTGGCAATCGAAGAGCGACAACCCGAGCGGCAGCAGGCTCACCCGAGCGGCGCCGAACCGGGCTGCGGCCGGAGAAACACCGGCGCGAACCCAGACCGTACGGAGGCAGAGTCCATGGCACGCCAGTCGGGCAACCAGCGGTTCAACGAGAGCGGTCTGCCCATCGAGCCTGTCTACGGCCCGGACGCGCTGAGTGACTGGGATTCCACCGAGAAGCTGGGCGAACCCGGCGCCTACCCGTACACGCGCGGCGTCTACCCGACGATGTACACCGGGCGGCCCTGGACGATGCGGCAGTACGCGGGCTTCGGGACGGCCACCGAGTCCAATGCGCGCTACAAGCAGCTCATCGAGAACGGCACGATGGGCCTGTCCGTCGCCTTCGACCTGCCCACCCAGATGGGCCACGACTCCGACGCCCAGCTCGCACACGGCGAAGTCGGCAAGGTCGGCGTCGCCATCGACTCCATCGACGACATGAGGGTGCTCTTCGGCGGGATTCCGCTCGAGGAAGTCTCCACCTCGATGACGATCAACGCACCCGCTGCGCTGCTGCTGTTGCTCTACCAGCTCGTCGCCGAGGAGCAGGGCGCCGACCCCGCGAAACTCACGGGCACCATCCAGAACGACGTGCTCAAGGAGTACATCGCGCGCGGCACGTACATCTTCCCGCCCAAGCCGTCGCTGCGGCTGATCGCGGACATCTTCAAGTACTGCCGCGCCGAGATCCCCAAGTGGAACACCATCTCCATCTCCGGTTACCACATGGCCGAGGCCGGCGCGACGCCCGCGCAGGAGATCGCCTTCACCCTGGCGGACGGCATCGAATACGTCCGCACGGCCGTCGCCAGCGGGATGAGCGTCGACGACTTCGCGCCGCGGCTGTCCTTCTTCTTCGTGGCGCGCACGACGCTGCTCGAAGAAGTCGCCAAGTTCCGTGCGGCGCGGCGCATCTGGGCGCGGGTGATGCGGGAGGAATTCGGTGCCGAGAACCCCAAGTCGCTGATGCTGCGCTTCCACACGCAGACGGCCGGGGTGCAGCTCACCGCGCAGCAACCCGAGGTCAACCTGGCCCGCGTGACGGTGCAGGCACTCGGCGCGGTCCTCGGCGGTACGCAGTCGCTGCACACCAACTCCTACGACGAGGCCATCGCCCTGCCCACGGACAAGTCGGCGCGCCTGGCGCTGCGCACCCAGCAGGTCCTCGCCTACGAGACGGACGTGACGGCGACGGTCGACCCCTTCGCAGGCTCGTACGTCGTGGAGTCGATGACGGACGACGTGGAGGCGGCAGCCCTCGCCCTCATGGAACAGGTCGAGGACAGGGGCGGCGCCGTCAACGCGATCGAACAGGGCTTCCAGAAGGAAGAGATCGAGCGCAGCGCGTACGCGATCGCGCGGGAGACCGACAGCGGCGAGCGGGTCGTCGTCGGCGTGAACCGCTTCCAGCGCGACGAGGAGGACCCGTACGAGCCGCTGCGCGTCGACCCGGCGATCGAGCAGCAGCAGTGCGAACGGCTGGCGCGGCTGCGGGCGGAGCGCGACCAGGCGGCCGTGGACGGGGCGCTGGCGGAGCTGCGCAAGGCGGCGGAGGGCACGGACAACGTCCTCTACCCGATGAAGGAGGCGCTGCGGGCGCGGGCCACCGTGGGCGAGGTGTGCAACACGCTGCGGGAGATCTGGGGCGCGTACGTGCCGACGGACTCGTTCTGACGGGTCCGGCTGTCGCCGGGGGTGGCTGTTGTGCGGGTGCGGGTTGCGGCGGGTGGTGGGTGCGCCTGGGGTGGGTGCTGGGTGCCGGGGGCGTGCCGCTCCGGGGGGCAAGTCCGGGCGGCATGATTTCCCTCCCTGGACCGTCAAGGGCTTTCGTGCTGCCTCTCATATGCCGGTCCGCAAATCACGTTTAAGCCCGTCCATGCCCCCCTGCGCGTCCCACCCCCTCCCGCACGTCCGCGGCTCTCCCCCGGGGCCGCTATAACCCCCTCATCCACACCGGG
The DNA here is from genome assembly GCF_900090145.1 of Streptomyces sp. WMMB 322. GTDB lineage: Bacteria > Actinomycetota > Actinomycetes > Streptomycetales > Streptomycetaceae > Streptomyces. Next base: position 186,586 of record NZ_FMHI01000005.1, on the reverse strand, counting down.
CAGTGGGCCCGTGGCCGTCGTCCTCGACGGGTACGGGCGATCGCGCCGCACGTCGGGCGAACTCCGAGCCCGCCCCTCACCGTCCCGAGCCTCGATGAACCCGTCCACCCGGCAGGGGAGTTGAGCCATCGGACGAGCTTGCGCGTGTGACCCGGATGGCCACCGGCGGGGCAGCTGAAAGCCACCCGGACTCCCGGAGGGGAGAAGGGGGACGAGAGCGGCAGACGCGAGACGGGCAGGAGGGGGCGGGACGTGCAGGCGGGGGTAACGGGGCTTAAACGTGATTTGCGGACCGGCATATGAAGGCCAGCACGAAGGCCCGTCCGGTTCAGGGAGGGAAATCATGCCGCCCCGGGACACCCGCCGGAACGGCACGCCCCCGCACCCACCACGAACCCAAGGCGCACCCGCGAACCCACCCCAGGCGCACCCACGCACCAGCCGCAACCCGCACCCCGAGCCGTTCAGGCTCAAAGAAGACGCAGCACCGCCCCCAGCCCCCGCTCCGAGCCGGGTGACGCGCCCGCGGGAAGGACGTAGGCGCGCAGGCCCGCCGCGGAAGCGCCCCCGTCCTTGGCCGGGTGGTCGCCGACCATCAGCGTTTCTCCGGGTGCCGTGTCCAACTCCCCGCAGGCGATTTGGAAGAGCCGCGGGTCGGGCTTCTCGGTGTCGTGTTCGTACGAGTGCACCCAGGAGGTGAAATGGTCCGCGAGGCCGTGGCGGGCGAAGGTGGCGCGCAGGTCCCAGCCCACGTCGCTGACGACACCCAGTGGGATGCCGCTTTGGGTCAGCCTCGCGAGCACCGCCGCGGCGTCGGCGTACGGACGCCAGTGCTCCGGGTCCTGCATCTGTTCGTACAGCACGTCGGCGTACGGGGCGAGGGCGGGCGCCGAGGCGTACCACGTGGTGAAGGCGTGCCGGTGGGCCTGTGACGAGACGTCGCGGCCGCGCTGGGCCTCGATCACGCCGGGGTCCCGGAGGCCGGCCCAGGGCGGTGAGGATTTCGTCCATCTCCGGCTCTGCGACGGGTTCCGGCAGTGCCGCACGTATGCGGTCCGCGTATGCGGCGATCTGGAAGAGCGTCCCGGAGAAGTCGAAGAGGACCGCTCGGACGGGTGGCAGTGGGGTGGAAGGGCGGGCGCGGATGGGGCCTTCGGGGCCGCAGACGACTGGCATGTGACTTTCCTAGCCCATTCGCGGCGTTGCCGAGCGGGCAACGGGGGAGCAGGATGAGGGTCGTATTACCGACGAGTATGGGGAGTGCTGGTGACGGCAGAAGTCGGTACGCAGGCCGCGCCGCGGGAGTCGGGCGGGCTGGCCGAGCAGGCCGCCGCGCTGGCGGCCGGTGACGTGACGGCACGTGAGCTGACCGAGCGTGCCCTGACCCGCATCGCGGCCTCGCAGCCGACGCTCAACGCGTTCCGCCGCGTACGCGGGGAGGCTGCGCTCGTCGAAGCGGACGCGGCCGACCGGCGGTTGGCGAGGGGTGAGCGTCTGCCGCTGCTGGGTGTGCCCGTCGCCGTGAAGGACGACGTGGATGTGACCGGTGAGCCGACGGCCTTCGGCTGCCCCGGCGAGTTCCCCCGCAAGGAGGCGGACAGCGAGGCCGTGCGCCGGCTTCGTGCGGCGGGCGCCGTCATCGTGGGCAAGACCAACTCTCCCGAACTGGGCCAGTGGCCCTTCACGGAGGGGCAGGCCTTCGGTGAGACACGCAACCCGTGGAGTCCGGAGCACACGCCGGGCGGATCCTCGGGCGGCTCGGCCGCCGCGGTCGCGGCGGGCCTGGTTCCGGCGGCGTTGGGTTCGGACGGGGCGGGTTCGATCCGCATTCCCGCGGCCTGGAGTCATCTCGTCGGCATCAAGCCGCAGCGCGGCAGGATCTCGACGATGCCCGAGCGGGAGGCGTTCAAGGGGATCACGGTCTTCGGGCCGCTTGCCCGCACGGTGCGGGACGCGGCGCTGCTGCTGGACGTGGCTTCCGGAAGTGCGGACGGGGATCTGCACCGGCCCTCGCCGGTCGAGGTTCTGCCCGCGGTCGGACGGGATCCGGGGCGGCTGCGTATCGCGCTTTCGTTGCGCCCTCCGTGGACGGCGACGCGGAAGTCACTCGATCCGGCGGTACGCGCTGCTGTCACCGACCTCGCGGAGCGGCTCTCGGCGCTCGGTCACGACGTCGAGGAGGCCGATCCGGACTACGGGCCGATCGGGCTGGCGTTCGTGCCCCGTGCCACGGCGGGCATCCGTGAATGGACGGGCCGCGTCCCCGAATTCGCCCTGCTCGATCCCCGTACGCGCGGCGCCGCGCGCACGGGGAGGCTGCTGGGGGGCTCGGTGCTGCGTGCGGCGCGCGCGGCGGAGGCTCCGCTGGGCCGGCGCGTGGGCCGGATCTTCCGCCGCCATGACGTTGTGCTGACCCCCACGACGGCGACGCCCCCGATGCGCATCGGCGACCTGGTGGGCCTCTCCGGTCTGCGGACCGACCGCACGATGATCGCCCACTGCCCGTACGCGTGGCCGTGGAACCTGCTGGGCTGGCCCGGCATCAACGTCCCAGCCGGGTTCACCGCTTCGGGGCTGCCGCTGGGTGCCCAGCTGCTCGGGCCCGACAGCAGCGAACCGCTGCTCGTCCAGCTGGCCGCACAGCTGGAGGCGGACCGGCGGTGGTTCGAGCGGTGGCCGCCCGAGGCGGCCGCCGTGCAGGCCTGAGCCGGCCACCGGGTCCATCGGCCTGACGAGCGCAGCCGGCCGGGCCGAAAACCTGTTGCTCTGCGTGGCCTCGCTCTGCTGTGCTCCCAAGCCGACGGCACAGGTCGAGCCGTCGAACCATCGAGACGTCGAACCGGCGAACAGGGAGAAGCAGATGCGGCGAGCGTTCATGTCCAACCAGAAGGGAACATTCATTCACCTAAAGGACATGACGCTCTGTGAAAGCACTCAACCTTGGAATCCTGGCGCATGTCGACGCCGGTAAGACGAGCCTGACCGAGCGGCTGCTGCACGCCGCCGGTGTGATCGACGAGCTCGGAAGCGTCGACAAGGGCAGCACCCTGACCGACTCCCTGACCCTGGAGAGGCAGCGGGGCATCACCATCAAGTCCGCCGTCGTCTCCTTCGCCGTCGGGGACCTCACCGTCAATCTGATCGACACCCCTGGCCACCCCGACTTCATCGCCGAGGTGGAACGGGTTCTCAACGTGCTCGACGGCGCGGTCCTGGTCGTCTCGGCCGTCGAGGGCGTCCAGGCGCAGACGCGCGTGCTGATGCGCACCCTGAAGCGGCTGGGCATCCCCACGCTCCTCTTCGTCAACAAGATCGACCGCGCCGGGGCGCAGTACGGGCACGTCCTGCGAAGGATCCACGAGAAGCTGACGCCGGCGGCCGTCGCGATGGGACGCGTGGACCGACTCGGTACCCGCGACGCGGAGTTCACGAGCCACGGACCGTCCGACGAAGACTGCACGGCGCGGCTCGCCGAAGTGCTCGCCGAACACGACGACGAGCTCATGGCCGCGTACGTCGAGGACGAGAGGGCTCTCTCCCACGAGCGGCTGCGCGAGGAACTCGCGGCCCAGTCGAGGCGGGGGCTCGCGCACCCCGTCTTCTTCGGCTCGGCCATCACCGGCGCCGGCGTGGAAGCGCTGACCGCGGGCCTCAAGGAGCTGCTGCCCGCCGCGGACGGAGACCCCGGCGCCCCCGCACACGGCACCGTCTTCAAGGTGGAACGGACCGCGGGCGGGCAGAAGACGGCCTACGTGCGCATGTTCTCCGGGACGGTGCGGGTGCGCGACCGGCTGCTGCACGGGGACGACGGCGAGGGCAAGGTCACCGGGATCGAGGTGTTCGAGCACGGGTCGGACGCCCCCGGCGCGTGCGTCGAGGCGGGGCGGATCGGCAAGCTGCGCGGTCTCGCCGGGGTCCGGATCGGCGACGCCGTCGGCTCGGCCCGCAGGGTGACACGGGAGCAGCACCACTTCGCGCCGCCGACACTGGAGACCGTCGTCGTGCCGTGCCGCCCGGAGGAGTCGGGCGCACTCCACACGGCGCTCACCCAACTCGCCGAGCAGGACCCGTCCCCTGCCTTCGGCGGGGAGACCCCATTCGGACTGCGGCAGGACGAACTCCGGGGCGAGCTCAACCTGTCGCTCTACGGCGAGGTGCAGAAAGAGGTCGTCCAGGCCACCCTCGCCGACGAGTTCGGGCTGGACGTCGCTTTCCGCGAGTCCACGACCATCTGCGTCGAACGTCTCGACGGGCCCGGCGCGGCCGCGGAGATCATGCACAAGGAGCCCAACCCGTTCCTGGCCACCGTCGGTCTGCGCGTCGAACCGGCACCGCCGGGCAGCGGCGTGCGGTACGGGCTGGAGGTCGAACTCGGCTCCATGCCCTACGCGTTCATGAGGGCCGTCGAGGACACCGTGCGCGAGACCCTGCGCGAGGGGATCCACGGCTGGGAGATTCCCGACTGCACGGTCACCATGACGCACTCCGGCTACGCACCCAGGCAGAGCCACGCGCACGCGATCTTCGACAAGAGCATGTCGAGCACCGGCGCCGACTTCCGCCAGCTGACGCCTCTCGTCCTGATGGAGGCGCTGAGGCGTGCCGGGACGACCGTGCACGAGCCGATGCACCGGTTCCGGCTGGAGATCCCGGCGGAGACGTTCGGTGCCGTGCTGCCCGTGCTCTCACGCCTGCGCGGGGTGCCGCAGGCACCGGTGACGAAGGGCGACGCGTATGTGCTGGAGGGCGAGATCCCGGCGGCGCGCGTGCACGAACTGGAACAGCAACTGCCCACGCTGACAAGCGGGGAGGGAGTGCTGGAGTGCGCATTCGCCTGCTACCGGCCGGTGGTGGGGGAGGCCCCGTCGCGGCCGCGCACCGACCACGACCCGCTCAACAGGAAGGAGTACCTGCTGCGCGTGGTGCGCAGGGTGGCGGGAGCCTGACCCGGGCCCGTTTCCGCTGACTGTTCCCCGGCGCGGGGCGGGGCGGCGGTTCACGGAGCGAGGACGTCGAGTTCGGCCAGGGCGTCCTCGGTGATGGTGCGCATCAGGCGCTCCGCGGCCGCGCCGTCCCGCTCCCGCACGGCCTCGGCGACCTGGACGTGCATGGTGACGGCCTCCTGGCGGGGGTCGCTGAACATCACCTCGTGCTCGGTGCGTCCGGTCAGGACGGCGGCCACGACATCGCCGAGCCGGGCGAACATCTCGTTCCGCGAGGCCCGCAGTATCACGCCGTGGAAGGCGACGTCGTGCACGAGGTAGTTCGCCAGCTGCTGCCCGCGGGAGGTGCGCACCATCCCGAGAGCGTGCTCGGTCAGCTCGGCGCACTCGTCCGGGGTTGCCAGCTCCGCCGCGAGCCGTGCCGCCACGGGTTCGACGGCCGAACGCAGCCTGGTCAGCGAACGCAGCTGCCGTGGCCGGTCCGCACCCGCCAGGCGCCAGGTGATGACCTGCGGGTCGAAGACGTTCCACTGCTCGGTGGGCAGCACGGTCACGCCGACCCTGCGGCGCGACTCGACGAGATGCATGGACTCCAGCACCCGCACCGCCTCTCGTACGACCGTGCGTGAGACCTCGTACCGCTCGGCCAGCTCGTCCGTGAGCAGCACGGTGCCCGGCGGGTAGTCGCCCGCGGTGATCGCCGGCCCGAGCCTGCCGAGCAGCCGCGCGTGCAGGCCCCGGCCCCGGCTGTCCGCAGCCTGGCTGGTCATGAGTCTCCCGAGTTCTCTTTTCCCGCGGGCTTCGCCCGGACAGGCGCCGCACCGGCCGGCACCCCGCACCGCAGGTGCCACGCACCGGCCCCGCCGGGGACTTCAGAGTACGTGGTGGCCGTCACGGCAATTAAGTATGACTAATCAACGTCGACCTATTGAATAAGTGTGACGTAATGAGGTTGAGTGTGCGGCGCCCACACGGAAGAGGACTGCGAGGTGCATATGGGGTCTCCGCGCCGAGTGCCGTTGGGGTCTCCCCGCCGAAGGCAGGGGAAGGGCCCGACAGGCGACGGCCGTGACCAGCGACGCGAACGCGGCGACGCCCTCCCGGCCGAGCAGCCCGCCGCGGGCGGCGTCGTGATCGTCATGGGGGTCGCCGGAACCGGCAAGACCACCGTGGGGGCGATGCTCGCGGAGGCGCTGGCAGTGCCCTACGCCGAGGCCGACTCCTTCCACCCGCCGGCGAACGTCGCCAAGATGACCGCAGGCGAACCCCTCGACGACGCCGACCGGGAGCCCTGGCTCGACGCCATCGGCCGGTGGGCCGCCGAGCGGACGGAATCCGGAGGGGTCGTCAGCTGCTCCGCGCTCAAGCGCGCCTACCGCGACCGGCTGCGTGCGGCCTCCCCCGGGGTCTTCTTCGTCCACCTCACGGGAGACCGTTCGCTCATCGCCCGGCGCATGGAGCAGCGCCGCGACCACTTCATGCCGCTCACGCTGCTGGACTCGCAGTTCGCGACGCTGCAGCCGCTCCAGGCGGACGAGGCGGGGGCCGCTGTCCCCGTGCGCGACGGCCCCGACGCCGTCACCGGTCACGCCCTCGCGGCCGTCCGCGAGTGGTGCGCGGTGCCGGAAGGGCCCTCAGCGGTCCGTCCGTAGGCGCCGGCTGCACGCCGCGCGTCCGGGCGCAGGCCCCCACGCCCGAAGTCGCCCAACCACGCCCGCCAGAGCCGGGCGCCGCCCGCGGTTCCCGGCAGTGACCGAACCCGACCCCCTGCCCCCATGACCCCGTTCCCTCACGACAAGGAAGAGCCGTGCGCCATCTCAGTGCCGAGATACTCGCCGCCGGACCGGAGCCGGTGGATCCCATCAGCTCCGCCGGCAACCTTCAGCTGGGGCTTGCAGCCCTTGCGGGCATAGCCGTCATCGTCCTGCTCATCACGCGTTTCAAGGTCCACGGGTTCCTCGCGCTCACCCTCGGCACCCTCGCCCTCGGTGCCGTGGCGGCCGCACCGCTGGACAAGACCATCGAGAGCTTCTCCACCGGGCTCGGCGACACGGTCGCCGGGGTCGGAGTCCTCATCGCGCTGGGCGCGATGCTCGGCAAGCTGCTCGCCGACTCCGGCGGCGCCGACGAGATCGTCGACACGATCCTCGCCAGGACGGGCGAGCGTGCGATGCCGTGGGCCATGGCCCTGATCGCCGGCATCATCGGCCTTCCGCTCTTCTTCGAGGTCGGGCTCGTCCTGATGATCCCGGTGCTGCTGCTCGTGGCACGGCGCGGCAATCTCTCCCTCATCCGCATCGGAATCCCGGCGCTCGCGGGGCTCTCCGTGATGCACGGCCTGGTGCCCCCGCACCCCGGGCCGCTCGCCGCCATCGACTCGGTGCACGCGAACCTCGGCGTCACCCTCGCCTTCGGCGTGCTCGTGGGCATCCCGACGCTGGTCGTCTCCGGACCCCTCTTCGCGCGCTTCGCGGCCCGGTGGGTCGACGTGCAGCCGCCCGAGGGGATCGTGCCGGAGCGTCCGTCGGAGGATCTGGAGCGGCGCCCGAAGTTCGCCGTCACCGTCGCAACGGTGCTGCTGCCCGTCGTGCTGATGCTGGCGAAGGCGCTGACGGACATCGTCGTCGGCGACCCGGAGAACACCGTGCAGCGGGTCATGGACGTGGCCGGCTCGCCGCTGGTCGCACTGCTCTCGGCGGTGATCGTCGCGATGTTCACGCTGGGCAGGGCCGCCGGCTTCACCAAGGGGCGGATCACCTCGACCGTCGAGACCTCCCTCCTGCCGATCGCCGGGATCCTGCTGATCGTCGCCGCCGGAGGCGGTTTCAAGCAGACGCTGGTCGACGTGGGCATCGGCCAGATGGTCATGGACTTCTCGAAGAGCTGGTCCGTGCCGGCACTTCTGCTGGGCTGGCTGATCGCCGTCTGCATCCGGCTGGCGACCGGCTCGGCGACGGTGGCGACCATCTCGGCCGCCGGACTCGTCGCCCCGCTGGCCGCGGACATGAACACCGCGCAGTCGGCGCTGCTCGTACTGGCCGTCGGTGCCGGCTCCCTCTTCTTCAGCCACGTCAACGACGCCGGTTTCTGGATGGTGAAGGAGTACTTCGGCATGAGCGTCGGCCAGACGCTCAAGACGTGGTCGGTGATGGAGACCCTGATCTCCGTCGTCGCCCTGATCTTCCTGCTGCTGCTCTGGCTCGTGGTCTGACCCCGTTCGCGGCAGCGGAAGGGCCGGTGGGTCCGCGTGCACGTACGCGGACCCACCGGCCCGTCAGCCGTCAGCCGTCCTTCGCCGGTCGCCGGCCGGCGTCAGCCGAGCGCCGCGCGCTTGAGCGCCCGCACCCGCCGGGCCGCCCGGCGCACCGTCGGCCTGCGCCGCAGGAACGCGAACTGCCGCGTCCAGCCGCCCGGAAGAACGAGGGCCGTGAGGCGGCGCCGCTTGAAGTAGCGCAGAGTACGGGAGTCGAGGTTCGCGGAGAGATACCGCTCGGCCTCGCCGCGCATCTCCGGCAGGATCTCCGGCTGCATGCAGAAGCCCACCGCCCGCAGCAGGCCCGTCAGCCGGCGCTGTGTCTCCGCCGCTTCCGGGATGCGCCACGCACCCGGCCCGGCGTCCGGATCCGCCCCTTCGCCCGACGTCTCACCGTCGACGTCCGGCAGCAGCGCGTCGACGAGGGTGACGGGCACCCTGTTGCTGTTCTGGTACGGCGTCAGCCGCTCCAGCAGCAGGCCCGTTCCCGTACGGGCGACGCGCAGCCCGTAGAAGGAGGCGGCCGTCAGCAGGGCCGTCGAGAAGCAGCCCACGACGAGCTCCGGCCGCATCTGCTCGTAGAGCACTTCCGCGAGCACCGGAGTGTTCAGCACCCGCAGTTCGACGCCGAGTTCACCCGCCTCCTTCTCAAGCGCGCGTGAGAAGCGTGCCGGGGCGACGGGGTGCGGCTTGAACACCACGCTGCTGTGGCCGAGCCGGGCGGCGCCGCGCAGCATCCGCACATGAAGCTGCTCCTCCTCCTCGTGGGTGAGGATCTCCAGCGCCGACATGTACTGCCCCAGCAGCAGTGCGCCGCCCTTGGGCAGGGACGTCACGCTCGGCGGAACGTCCTGCGCCAGCTCCGCCAGTACGGAGGTGAAGGCGCCGGTGGGCACGACCTCGCTCCGCACGCCGAACTCCGTGAGCAGCAGTGGCTCCAGGCCCGGCAGCAGGTCGAGGTGGAGCAGACGCCCCACACGCGAGCCGACCAGCGGATCGAGCTTGTTGCGGGTGGGCCCGTAGCTCATCAGGCCGTCCGCGTACACCTCCAGGGGAGCGTCGGGGAACAACCGGGCGACGGCGAGGGCCGGTTCGACCTGGATGGACTCCACGACCAGCTCCACCTCGTCGTCGCCCAGCCCCCACAGCAGGCGCAGATACCGCTCCAGCACGGGCACGTCGTCCGCGCGCGGCGACCATCCCCCCGGATGGAACGGGGCGATGGCATCGTTCCACGACAGCACGCGGTCGAAGCGGGTCCGCAAGCGCTCGAACCCCGGCATGGTGTCCAGCGCGGGAGTGGTCTCCGGGTTGGCGGCGTTGTTGCTGACCAGCAGCAGCCGGCGGCCGGTTCGAGGCGTCCCGTCCGGCGCGCCGGAGGTGAACTTCCCGGCGTCGATGGCGGCGGCCAGCGTCGCGGCGCCGTAGAGGGTCGAGGCGAAGAAGATCTGCGTACGCATGCGGTCGGTCCGTCCTGAGAGGTCTGTGTCGCTCACGCCGCCTCTCCCGGCGCCTGGCGGAAGAGGGCGGGACGGCGGCGCAGCCTGCGCAGCCGGGAGGCCCGCTCGACGTCCATGGAGTTCAGTGCGTCGGCAAGCGGGCCGGCGGGGAGCCGCCGGAGTGCGGCGGCGCTGCGGGCACGCAGTTCGCGCTCCACCCGCGGCTGGAACCGTCCGCTGGTCAGATGGTGGGAGATGATCGCGCAGTAGGTGCGCACGGCCTTCGGCAGCAGCTTGTCCGCGTCGCGGTCGCGTGCCGTCTCCTCGACGACCTGGTCGAAGGCGCGGATGAAGTCCAGTTGGCGCACGTCGCCGATCTGCGTGAGGGACGAGGCGACGCCGCGCCTGTAGTAGACGCCCGTCATCCCGAGCGCGGCGAACGACTTCGCCTCGCGGTGCAGCCGCCAGATCCACGGGCGGTCCTCGGCGGTGCGCAGCCCGTGCGTGAAGTGCAGCAGCCCGTCGTCCAGCAGCCGCCGGTGGTAGATGCCGGCCCAGGCGTAGGCGTAGTCGACGGACGTGGTGCGCCCGGCCGGCAGGATCGCCTCCCGCGGGTCCATGACCACGCCGCGGCGGCCGTGCGGGACGCGAGCGATCGTACGGGCACGTGCCGTGCAGCTGACGTGGTCGGTGCGCACGAAGTCGCAGCCCAGGTCCTCGATGGCGGCCAGCAGCCGGGGGTAGTGGCCCGGCGCGAGCCAGTCGTCGCCGTCGAGGAAGGTGAGATATCTGCCGCGGGAGGCGTCCAGGCCCGTGTTGCGGGCGGTCGCGAGACCGCCGTTGCGTTCGTGCCGCACGAGAACGGCCCCGCTCAGTTCCCGCTCGGCTTCCGCGAGAATCTCCGGGGTGTCATCCGTCGAACAGTCGTCGACGAGAATGAATTCGATGTCCTCGCGCGCATTCGCGCGTAGGCTTCTGATTGCTTCCGGGGCGTAGGACTGCACGTTGTAGAACGGCACGATGACGGAGAGATTGACCACCCGGCCGACCATAGAGCCGCCCGCGGCCCTGTTTGTGGCGTACCCGGCAAGCGCCGGTGAACGGCGCATGGCGGGACGGTGAATCCGTTTCCCCGCGGGTCAGTTGGCCGGTCGGCGGTGCGCTGTTAACCAGCTGTTGTATTTCCGTTGGGCCGGGCTCCGGAATTGCTTTCTAGCGTCGAAGACGTGCCAGCAAACATTCCTCCCGCGGCTGCCGACCATTCCGCGGATTCCGCCGCCCCGCTCCGTACGGCGGTGCTCGCGGATTCCGACACCCGCTGGAAATGGGGAGCCCTCACCGCCCGCCGCATCGCGCCCGGCGCCCGCGTCGACGGGCTGCTGCTGCGCGGGCGTGCCACCCCGACGCCGCGGCAGCTCGCCGAGGTCGGCGTCGAGGTGGACTCGCTGCGGGAGACGACCGGCGCGGCCTTCGTGGGGGAGGCCGCCGACCGCGGCACGTACGACGTCGTCGTCCTCGCCTGCGTCGGCGGGGCGGTGCAGGCGATGCTGCACGGCATGGCGCACGCGGCGCGGCGCGCGTCCGCGGAGCGCGCCGAAGCCGCTTCCGGCGGCGGCGCGGCTGCGAGCGGCGAGACCCCCGCAGAGGTGCGGCGCCCGGTGACCGTGACGGGATATGTCGGCGTCGTCTACGAGAAGCTGGCCGACGGGCTGCTGCTGCGGCACGGCGCCGACGTCGTCCTCGCCAACTCCCGCCATGACGCCGGGCGTTTCCGCGACGTCTACGAGGGCGCCGGCGCCGACGCGTCCGCCGTCACCGAGGGCGCACTGCCGTTCCTCGGCGGTGCGCCCTACCAAGGCCCGGACTCCGGGCGGCCGTTCACCGTCGTCTTCGCCGCGCAGCCGTCCGTGCCCGCCGGACGCGACGACCGTGCCTACTTGCTGCGCCGCGCCGCCGCGCACGCCCGCAGCCATCCCGGGCGCGAGGTGCTCGTCAAGCTCCGCAGCCGCCCGGGCGAACACACCACGCACATCGAGGAGCTGCCCTACCAGCGGCTCGCCGAGCGGCTGAGCGGCGGCCTGCCGTCCAACTGCCGCCTCGTCTACGGGCACATGAGCGAGGTCCTGGACCGCACGGACCTGCTGGTGACCGTCAGCTCGACCGCCGCGCTGGAATCGCTGCACCGGGGGATCCCCACCGCCGTCCTCACAGACCTCGGCGTGCGGGAAGCGCTCGGCAACCACCACTTCCTCGGCTCCGGCTGCCTCGCCTCGTGGGACGAACTCGACGCCGGGCACCTGCCGGAGGCCGACTCCCGATGGACGGCGCGGCAGGGCGTGCTGGCGGGAGGCGCGTACGAGCGCGCATTCGACGCCGCGCGGGAGCGGGTGGCGCGGCTCGCGGGCCGCGACCGGCTGCCCGCCGTCACCCCGTACTACACGCCCGTGACCGCACCCGGATACCTGCCGGGCGTCCTCGCCCGCTACGGCTTCGGCGCCGACGGGTCGGTGCTGCCAGGTGCGGCGAAGGCCGCCGCAGCCGAGGCCTCGACCGGGGTGCGCGCTGCCGTACGGGGCGCTGTGCGGGACGTGGCACGCGGGGCGTACCGGCACGGCGTGCAGCGCGTGGCGCCCGTGATCCGCCGCATGGGGGAGCTGTGACGGGCCGTGGCGGCGCGCTCCCGTCCGCGCCGCGCCCGCCCGCGCCCCACCCCCCCATCCACCGCCGAGGAGTGCTGACATGAGCGAGTTGTCCCCAACAGGGCCCGGAACGAACGCCGCGACGGCGCGCTCCCGACGCGTCCTCGCGGTGATCCCCGCCCGCGGCGGGTCGAAGGGCGTGCCGGCCAAGAACCTCGCCACCGTGGGCGGCGAACCCCTCGTCGCCCGGGCCGTACGGGCCTGCCTCGCCGCCGGCCTGGTGACGGACGTGGCCGTCTCGACCGACGACGCCGAGATCGCGGCCGCCGCACGCGCGGCCGGCGCGCAGGTTGTGGAGCGCCCGGGCGAGATAGCGGGGGACACCGCGACCAGCGAGGCCGCCGTCCTGCACGCCGTCGACGTCTGCGAATCACGCTCGGGCGTCCCCGTCGACGCGGTGCTGCTCGTGCAGTGCACCAGCCCGTTCATCACCCGCGACGACATCGACGCGGTGGCCGCGGCGGTCGTCGAGGGCGGCGCGGACAGCGCCCTGACCGTCGCTCCGTTCCACGGCTTCATCTGGCGTGACGGCCCGGACGGCCCCGCTGCCACGGACGGCGCCGCTGCCGTGGACGCCGCCGCCCACGGGGATTCCGCGGCCGCCGGCGGCACCTCGGACACCGGCGGCTTCGGCGTCAACCACGACAAGGCGTTCCGGCCGCGCCGCCAGGACCGGCCGCAGGACCTGCTGGAGACCGGCGCCGCGTACGCCATGGACGCCGCCGGCTTCCGCAAGAGCGGACACCGCTTCTTCGGACGCACCGAACCGGTCCGTACGGACCCCGCCCGCGTCCTGGAGATCGACGACCCGCACGACCTCGCCCGCGCCCGCGCGCTCGCGCCGCTGCTCGACGCCGCGCGACCCCGCGTGCTGCCGGGCCGCGAGGACGTGGACGCGGTCGTACTGGATTTCGACGGCACCCAGACCGACGACAGGGTGCTGATCGACTCCGAGGGACGGGAACTGGTCGCCGTGCACCGCGGCGACGGACTCGGCATCGCCGCGCTCCGCCGCGACGGGCTCGACCTGCTGATCCTGTCCACGGAGGAGAACCCGGTCGTCGCCGCACGGGCCCGCAAGCTGCGGATCCCCGTACTGCACGGCATCGACCGCAAGGACCTCGCGCTCAAGCAGTGGTGCGAGGAGAGGGGCATCGGCCCCGAGCGCGTGCTCTACGTCGGCAACGACGTCAACGACCTTCCCTGCTTCAACCTCGTGGGCTGGCCCGTGGCAGTCGCGGGAGCGCACGAGGTCGTACGCGAGGCGGCACGCGCGATCACCTCGACGCCCGGGGGCGAGGGCGCGATCCGCGAGATCGCCTCCTGGCTCCTCGGGCCGTCCCTGTAACTCACCTCAGCAAGAAGAGAGATGGAGAACCGTCCTCATGAGCACCAACCGTCTGCGCAGCCTCGGTGAGAAGACCGTCGGCCCCGGACAGCCCGTGTACATCACCGGCGAGATCGGCATCAACCACAACGGCGAACTCGAGAACGCCTTCGCGCTCATCGACGCGGCCGCCGAGGCCGGCTGCGACGCCGTGAAGTTCCAGAAGCGAACCCCCGAGGTGTGCACCCCGCGCGACCAGTGGGACGTCGAACGCGACACCCCCTGGGGCCGCATGACCTACATCGACTACCGGCACCGCGTCGAATTCGACGAGGACGGCTACCGCGCCATCGACGAGCACTGCAAGAAGCGCGGCATCGACTGGTTCGCCTCGCCGTGGGACGTCGAATCCGTCGCCTTCCTCGAGAAGTTCGGCGTGCCCTGCTACAAGGTGGCCTCCGCGTCGCTCACGGACGACGAGCTGCTGCGCGCGATGCGCGCCACCGGCCGCACCGTGATCCTCTCCACGGGAATGTCCACGCCGAAGCAGATCCGGCACGCGGTGGAGGTGCTCGGCAGCGCCAACATCGTCCTCTGCCACGCCACTTCGACGTACCCCGCACAGGCGGCCGAGCTGAACCTGCGGATGATCCACACCCTGGAGCGCGAGTTCCCGAACGTGCCCATCGGCTACAGCGGCCACGAGACCGGTCTGCAGACCAGCCTCGCCGCGGTCGCCCTCGGTGCCTGCTTCGTGGAGCGGCACATCACCCTCGACCGTGCCATGTGGGGCTCCGACCAGGCCGCGTCCGTCGAGCCGGGCGGCCTCCAGCGGCTCGTGCGCGACATCCGCACCATCGAGGACTCGCTGGGCGACGGCGTGAAGAAGGTCTACGACAGCGAGCTGAAGCCGATGGAGAAGCTCCGTCGCGTCAAGGGCGTCGTCGCGGAGGCGGAGTCGGCCGCTGCAGGCACAGGAGCCGACGGGGCCGACCGCGAGCCGGCCGCCGTCTGACGGAGCCGCCCAGTGAGCCGAAGCGGACGGGACGCGACACGGGGCAGACGAAGCGCGGGCGGCACCCTCGCCTTCGTCGAGAGCCCCGTACAGCTCCTCAACGTCCTGGAGTGGGCGCACTCCGCGGCGGTGATCTCCGCCGCGCCCGGTCCCGTCGAGGCCGGACCGGCGGAGGCCGGCGTGCGGGTGCCCGACGTCACAGTGGTCGTCCTCTCACCCCACGACCCCATGACGCGCGGCCAGTTGCGCCGCGTCGCGGAGCTCGCACGGGACGAGGGCGTCGCCGTGCGCTGGGAGGAGGCGCGCGGCGGGCCCGTCGCGCCGGTCAAGACCATCGGTTCGCTGGCGCGTGAACTGCGGCGTGCGCGACGGGTCGTCATCGGCGACCCCTTCTCGCGCTACGTGCAGCTCCTGCTCACGCTCACCTCCGCGCGCGACGTCGTCGTGGTCGACGACGGCACCGCCACCATGGAGTTCGTCTCCCAACTCGCCGACGGGGAACGCCTGGTGCGATGGCACCGCAAGGGTTCCGCACCGGCCGGGCCGCAGGCGGCCGCGCAGGCGGTCCTCTTCGCGCCCTTCGCGCGACGGGCCCGCTCGCGGCTCACCCCCGGGGCCGCAGCGCCGCAGGCCCCGCCCCGGGCAGGGGAACCCGAAGGCCGTGACCGCGGCTCCGTCCGCCGGGTCGAGATCTTCAGCTCGATGCCGGTGGACGCCTCCGACGCCCGGCTCCGGGAGCTCGGCGTCACCGTCGCCGCCAACGACTTCGCCTGGACCCGCTCACGCTTCGGCCCGCCACGGCTGACCCGCGGCACCGACCTCGTCGGCACCTCACTGGTGGAGACCGGAGTGGTGGACCTGGAGCGCTACCTCGAAGGAGTCACGGCGCTGGCCCGGGAACACGGGGCCACTCGCTATTTCGCCCACCGCCGCGAGAGCAGCGAGAAGCTCCACCGGGTGCAGTCGGCCACGGGCCTCGAGATCGTCCGGCCCGATCTGCCGCTGGAGCTCGTCGCCCGCCGCGGCCCCATCGGCCGGACCGTTGTGAGCTTCCCCTCCACCGTCGTGCACACCCTGCCGCTGGCTCTGGCCGGCACGCCCGTCTCGGTGGCGGTCTGCGAGGTGGACCGCACGTGGTTCACGGCGGGCGCATCCCCCCGCGCCGAAGGCTTCCTCTCCGGCGTCACGGACAGTGCGCGCCGGGTGCGCAGACTCGGGGACACCGGAATTCAGGGGGAGGGGGCGGGCCGTACGATGGCCGGGCCCGCACCGGCCGAGGCGGCACCGGCGCCGCAGCAGCCCTCGCCCACGTCGATCTCCAGAGAGGCGGGCCAGGCGAGCGCGTAGGTATACCCATCACCATCGGGACATAATCGCCATCCCGAAAAATTTTTGTCCCCTGAGGGGCTGAACTTTCCGACATCGGAAGCATGTGGTGGCCTGAAAACGCCTACCCTGCGGATATGAACAGAGTCCTGTCCCCTGAGCCGGAGGTGGACCCAACCGGCGAAGCAGCAGTCGAAGCAGCCTTGCTGGGCGTGGTGCCCGAACTGCCCGGCAGACTTTCCGACGAGCTTCGCGACGAACTGGTCGCGTTCCGGCGCGACCTGCACATGCACCCGGAACTGGGCAACCAGGAATTCCGCACCACCGCCGCGATCAAGGCCCGCCTCGAACAAGCCGGGCTGCGGCCCCGCATCCTGCCGATGGGCACCGGCCTCGTCTGCGACATCCACCCCGGGCTCGCCGAGCGCTGGGACGGCGTCCGCCCCATGCTGGCACTGCGCGCCGACATCGACGCGCTGCCCATCCCCGACACCAAGTCGGTCCCCTACCGGTCGACCGTCCCCGACCGTGCGCACGCCTGCGGCCACGACGTGCACACCACGGTCGTGCTCGGAGCGGGATGCGTCCTCGCGGACCTCGCCCGCGCCGGCCACCTGACGCGTTCCGTGCGGCTCCTGTTCCAGCCCGCCGAGGAAGTTCTGCCGGGCGGCGCCACCGACGCCATCGACGGCGGGGCGCTCGAAGGCGTCGGCCGCATCCTCGCCGTCCACTGCGACCCGCGCGTCGACGCCGGCCGCATCGGGCTGCGCCCAGGGCCCATCACCTCCGCCTGCGACCGCGTCGAAGTGAGCCTCAGCGGCCCCGGCGGCCACACCGCGCGCCCGCACCTGACCACGGACCTGGTCACGGCGGCCGCGAAGCTCGTCACCGAGGTGCCCGCGCTGCTCTCCCGCCGCGTCGACGCCCGCGCCGGGATGGCCCTCACATGGGGGCGGATCGAATCCGGCCACGCCTGCAACGTCGTCCCGCAGCGGGCGGAGCTCTCCGGCACACTGCGCTGCCTGGACATCGTCGCCTGGCGGGACGCGCCCGACCTCGTGCACGCCGCCATCGACGAGACGGCCACACTGCACCGCGCCAAGTCGGAGATCACGTACGTGCGCGGAGTGCCGCCCGTCGTCAACGAGGCAGGCACGACTGAGCTGTTGCGCACCGCGATGACGGCGCGGCGCGGCACGCCCACGGTCGAGGACACCGAACAGAGCCTGGGCGGCGAGGACTTCTCCTGGTACCTGGAGCACGTCCCCGGCGCGATGGCCCGCCTCGGCGTCCGCCCCCCGGGGGACCGCCACCCGCGGGACCTCCACCAGGGCCACTTCGACGTGGACGAGTCGGCCATCAAGGTCGGCGTCGAACTCTTCACGGCCGCGGCCCTCCTGGACCCCCCGGCGCCTGCGTAACGGTTGGGGCGGCTCCGGCGGGTTCGGCTGTCGCCGGGGGTGGCCGTGTTTGTCTCGGCGTGCGGGCGTGCGGGCGTGCGGGCGTGCGGGCGTGCGGCTCGGGTGGGTGCGGGGGTGCGCCTGGGGTTTGTGGTGGGTGCCGGGTGCGTGCCGTTCCGGCGGGTGTCCCGGGGCGGCATGATTTCCCTCCCTGTACCGGTCCGGGTTTTCGTGCTGGCTTCCATATGGCGGTCCGCAAATCACGTTTTAGCCCCGTGCCCCCCGCCTCCACGTCCCACCCCCTCCTGCCCGTCCGGCGTCTGCCCCTCTCGTCCCCCTCTCCGCTTGCGGGAGTCCTGTTGACTGTCCCGCCCTCCGGTGGCTCTCCGGGGCACTCGCCCAGGCACGTCCGACGGCTCAACCCCCTTGCCGCGTCGACCGCTTCAGGCGGCTCCGGATGGGTGCGGACGGGATCGGTGTCCGTACGCATTCCGGGGTCATCGTCCGCGCTCGTGGATGACGACCGGCACGGGGCCCACTGCCCGTCGTGGAAGAAGAGGTCTTGGTGCCCCCGGGAGGGGAGCCGCGGACGGCGGGGAGGGGGCGGGACGCGCAGGGGGGCATGGCCGGGCTTAAACGTGATTTGCGGACCGGCATATGGAAGGCCGTACAGAACTCCGTGACGGTCCAGGGAGGTAAATCATGCCGCCCGGACTTGCCCCCCGGAGCGGCACGCCCCCGCCACCACCCACGACCCCCAGGCGCCCCACCGGAGCCGCACTACCCCGACCGGGAGCGGGCACCGGCCCGCACCCGGACCCGGCACCGGAGCGGCACGCCCCCGCCACCACCCACGACCCCCAGGCGCCCCACCCGAGCCGCACTACCCCGACCGGGAGCGGGCACCGGCCCGCACCCGGACCCGGCACCGGAGCGGCACGCCCCCGCCACCACCCACGACCCCCAGGCGCCCCACCCGAGCCGCACTACCCCGACCGGGAGCGGGCACCGGTCCGCACCCGGACCCGGCACCGGAGCGGCACGACCCCGGCCCGCACCCGGACCCGGCACCGGAGCGGCACGACCCCGGCCCGCAGCCGCCCGACTCGCACCCCCCGGACTCGCCCCGCGGGCCCCGCCCGTACCCGCCCCGGCCCCGCCCCGCGCCCCCGCGCGCAGCGTCAGGGGCCGCGGCACGGTCGGGGCGGGGCGCAGCCCCGCCCCGCGCCGTTGTGACCGGGGGCGCAGCCCCCTTGGCACCGATCCGATAACAGCATTCCGGCAACTCTTTACGTGAAATCTACGCGCGTTAATCTGTGCCGGAAGCCAGCGCCGGAAGAGGCGCTCCATGAGCCGAAGGGGACTCCTCTTGCGTCGGGTAACCAAGCTTGCAGCCGCGGTCGCCACCACCGCGGCCCTCGCCCTGACCGCCACCGCGTGCGGTGAGAGTTCTACACAGTCCGCCGGCAAGAAGGACAAGGGAGTCGGCCTGGCCTTCGACGTCGGCGGGCGGGACGACCACTCCTTCAACCAGGCGGCGGCCCGTGGCGTCGACAGGGCCAAGAAGGAACTGGGCGTCGACTTCAAGGAGATGACAGCCAGCAACGACGAGACCGAGGCGGACCGCGAGCAGCGAATAACCTCGCTCGCGAAGGCCGGATACAACCCGGTCATCGGCGTGGGCTTCGACTACGGAAAGTCCGTCAACAAGGTCGCCAAGAAGTTCCCGGAGACCACCTTCGGTGTCGTCGACTCCCCCTCGGAGGGGAAGAACGTCGCCGGCCTGGTCTTCGCCGAGCACGAGGCGTCCTACCTCGCGGGTGTCGCCGCGGCGAAGAAGACCAAGACCAAGGAGGTCGGCTTCATCGGCGGCGTCAACAACGCGCTGATCCAGAAGTTCCAGGCGGGCTTCGAGCAGGGCGTGAAGGAGACCGACCCGAAGGTCAAGGTCACTTCGCAGTACCTGTACCCGACGAACACCAAGGGCTTCAACGACCCGGCGGCCGCCAAGGACAAGGCCAAGGGCATGCTCGACGCGGGCAACGACGTGATCTACTCCGCCGCCGGCCAGTCCGGTGTCGGCTCGATCGAAGTGATCAGCAAGAAGAAGGGTGCCTGGGCGATCGGAGTCGACTCCGACCAGTACAACCAGCCAGGCCTGGCGAAGTACAAGGACGCGATCCTCACCTCAGCCGTCAAGAACGTGGACGTCGCCGTCTTCGACCTGGTCAAGAGCGTCGAGGACAAGAAGCCGATGAAGGGCACGACCGCCTTCGACCTGAAGGAGGACGGCGTCTCGCTGGCCACTTCCGGCGGCTTCATCGACGACATCCAGGACGACCTCGACAAGGCGAAGAAGGACATCGTCGACGGCAAGATCAAGGTCAAGGACACCCCGTGACCCCGCTGCCGGTCCGCCGTGAGTGAGCGCGGGCCGGCAGCGACTCCCGTGCACCGGACGGGAGGCGGTACGGGTTCCGGGATCGGGCGTATCCGCAGGCAGTTGCTGCTTGTGGATGCGCCCGCGACCGTCCCGCCTCTGCCTGTACGGGCCGAACCCTCCACTGAACAGCAGCGTTTCGGGAGAGTGCGTCATCTCAACGTCCAGCAGCAGCCCCCCGGCGGCCGCAGACGCGGCGGGCACCGGCAACGGCTCGGCCTCCCGGCCCGCCGTCGAACTGCGCGGCATCACCAAGCGGTTCCCCGGCGTCGTGGCCAATCACGACATCGTCTTCTCGGTCCGCCGCGGCACCGTGCACGCCCTCGTCGGTGAGAACGGCGCGGGCAAGTCGACCCTGATGAAGATCCTTTACGGCATGCAGAAGCCGGACGAGGGCACCATCACCGTCGACGGCGAGCAGGTGTCCTTCGCCACCCCCGGTGACGCCATCGCGCGCGGAATCGGCATGGTGCACCAGCACTTCATGCTGGCGGACAACCTCACGGTGCTCGAGAACACCGTGCTGGGCGCCGAGGGCCTGTACGGGATCGGCGGGCGCGCCCGTCAGAAGATCAAGGAACTGTCGGACGCGTACGGGCTGGGCATACGTCCCGACGTGCTCGTCGAGGACCTGGGCGTCGCCGACCGGCAGCGTGTGGAGATCCTCAAGGTCCTCTACCGGGGCGCGCGGACGCTCATCCTCGACGAGCCCACCGCGGTGCTCGTCCCGCAGGAGGTCGACGCTCTCTTCGAGAACCTGCGGGAGCTGAAGGCCGAGGGCCTCACGGTGCTGTTCATCTCGCACAAGCTGGGCGAGGTGCTCTCGGTCGCCGACGACATCACCGTCATCAGGCGCGGTACGACCGTCGCCTCCGTGAAGCCGGAGGAGACGACGCCGAAGCAGCTCGCCGAGCTGATGGTCGGCAGCGAACTGCCCTCGCCCGAGACCCGCGAGTCGACGGTGACGACCACACCGATGCTGAGCGTGGAGGGGCTGCGGCTGTGCGCGGCCGACGCCGACGGCCCGGTGCGTGAGGTGCTGGACGGCATCGCCTTCACCATCCACAAGGGTGAAGTCCTCGGCGTCGCGGGCGTCGAGGGCAACGGGCAGGCCGAACTCGTCGAGGCCGTCATGGGGATACGCGCGCTCGATGCCGGCACCGTCACACTCGACGGCAAGGACATCACGGCGCGCTCCACACGTGAGCGGCGCGAGGGCGGCATCGGTTACATCCCCGAGGACCGGCACCGGCACGGGCTGCTCCTGGAGGGCACCCTGTGGGAGAACCGCATGCTGGGGCACGTGACCGAAGCACCCAACAGCAAGGGCCAGTTGCTCGACATCGCAGGCGCGCGGAGGGACACGGCACGCATCGTCTCCGACTACGACGTCCGCACGCCGGGCATCGAGGTCACCGCGGCCTCCCTCTCCGGCGGCAACCAGCAGAAGCTGATCGTCGGACGGGAGATGAGCCACCACCCCAAGCTGCTCATCGCCGCACACCCCACGCGGGGCGTGGACGTCGGCGCCCAGGCGCAGATCTGGGACCAGATCCGTGAGGCACGGCGCGAGGGCCTGGCGGTGCTGCTGATCTCCGCGGACCTGGACGAGCTGATCGGACTCTCCGACACCCTGCGCGTGATGTACCGCGGACGCCTCGTCGCGGACGCCGACCCCGCCACCATCACACCGGAGGAGTTGGGCTCCGCCATGACGGGCGCCGCCAGCGGCCATCTCGAACACACCGACGGGGACGGGCGGGACTCCGCGCCGGACGCCGTTCCGGGACAGCGGGAAGGGGGCGGTGAGAGGTGAAGAAGTTCGACAAGGACCGGCTGGTACTGGCGGTCGCCGCACCGCTGCTCGCGATCGTCGCGGCGCTCGTCATCACCTCCGGGGTCATCCTGACGACGGGCAAGGACCCGTTCTACGCCTTCTACGTGATGATCGACTTCGGCTCGAAGAGCGACAGCCAGGTCTGGATCATCAACAAGGCCATTCCGTACTACCTTTCCGCCGTGGCCGTCGCGATCGGCTTCCGGATGAACCTCTTCAACATCGGCGTCGACGGCCAGTACCGCATCGCGGCCTTCTTCGCCGCCGTCGTCGGCGGTGCGCTGACGCTGCCCGGCATCGTCCAGATCCCGGTGATCATTCTCGTCGCGATGGTGGTCGGCGGGATCTGGTCCAGCATCGCTGGGCTGTTGAAGATCACGCGGGGAATCCACGAGGTCGTCACCACGATCATGCTGAACTTCATCGCGGCCTCCACCATCGGCTACTTCCTGCAGGACGGCAGGCTCGCGGTGAAGGACGGGAATCTCTTCCACACCCCCGACCTCCCGGCCTCCAGCCACTTCTTCACCATCCCGACGAACCCCGACCCGGTGTGGGGCACGGTCGTGATCGCCGTGCTCGTCGGCGTCGCCTACTGGTTCGTGCTCGGCCGCACGCGGTTCGGCTTCGATCTGCGCGCCGTGGGCCGTTCCGAGTCGGCGGCCTCCGCGAGCGGTGTGAGCGTCAAGCGGATGGTGGTCACGTCGATGGTGCTCTCCGGCATCGTCGCCGGCCTGGTCGGTATGCCGACGCTGCTCAACACGTCGTACAACTACGGCACCGACTTCCCCGCGGGCATCGGCTTCACCGGCATCGCCATCGCCCTGCTGGGCCGCAACCACCCCGTGGGCATGGCGCTCGGCGCGCTGCTGTGGGGTTTCCTCGAACGCACGGGCACACAGCTGGAGTTCGAGGAGTACGCCCAGGAGATCGTGGGCGTGATGCAGGGCGTCATCGTCCTGTGCGTCGTCATCGCCTACGAAGTCGTACGCCGCTACGGCCTGAGCAGGCAGCAACGCCGGGTCGGCGAGGAGCTGGCCGCACGGGCCCGCAAGAGCGCGAAGAAGAAGGCGGAGGTGTCCGCGTGAGCACGAACATCACTGCCAAGGCCGGAGGCAACGGCGCCGGCACTCACGGCGAGGCCGGCGCGAACGGCAAGGGCGACGGCGACGGGAAGAAGCCCGGCAAGGGGAACGGCACCGCCGCCCGCAGGCCCGGCGGCGAACGCCGCAAGCTCTCGTACCCCGTCGTGCTGCTGATCGTCGCCGGAGGGCTCGTCGCCCTCTCGCTGCTGCGCATCGTGACCGGCTCGGACCAGGTCACCTCCAGCGGCCAGTACTCGAGCGCGCTGGCCGCGGCCGTGCCCATCGGCCTCGCGGGGCTGGGCGGTCTGTGGTCCGAGCGTGCGGGCGTCATCAACATCGGCCTCGAAGGCATGATGATGCTCGGCGCCTTCTCCGCGGGCTGGATGGGCTGGCAGCACGGGCCCTGGGTGGCGGCGCTGGCCGGAATCGCGGGCGGCGCACTCGGTGGCCTGATCCACGCGATCGCCACCGTCACCTTCGGCGTCGACCACATCGTCTCCGGTGTCGCCGTGAACATCCTGGCCCTCGGCGTCGTGCAGTTCCTCGCAAAGCTGTGGTTCGGCGCGGAGGGCAGCGCCGCCGCCGACGCGGGCGGCAACGACAAGCAGTCCCCGCCCATGGAGGACATGCCGACGTTCACGGTGCCGGGCCTCGCCGAGGGACTCCAGGCGGTCGAGAAGCACCACTGGTTCCTCGTCTCCGACATCGCGGGCATACTCGGCTCGTTCGTCAGCAACGTCTCCTGGCTGACGGTCCTTGCCGCGGCCCTTTTCGTGGGCAGCTTCTACGCGCTGTGGCGCTCCCCGTTCGGGCTGCGGCTGCGCTCGTGCGGTGAGAGCCCCGTCGCCGCGGAGACCCTCGGCGTGAACGTCCTCCGGTACAAGTACGCGGCGGTCACGGTCTCCGGCGCGCTCGCCGGGCTCGGCGGTGCGTTCCTCGCGATCGGCGTGCACATCTACCAGGACCAGCAGACCGGCGGCCGCGGCTACATCGGCCTCGCCACCATGATCTTCGGCAACTGGCGTCCTGGCGGCGTGGCCATGGGCGCGGGCCTCTTCGGCTTCATGGACGCGCTTCAGCTGCGCGCGGGCGGGCCGACGGTGCACGCGCTGCTGCTCCTCGTCGCCGTGATGCTGGCGGCGCTGGCGCTGTGGAAGCTGCGCAAGGGCGGCATGGTGCAGGCCGCGATCAGCGGCGTGACTGCTGTGGGCCTGCTGGTGTGGTATCTGATGACGGACACCGTCCCCCTGGAGTTCGTCGAGATGAGTCCGTACATCACCACCCTTCTGGTGCTGTCGCTCGCCGCGCAGCGTCTGCGGCCACCCAAGGCCATCGGAAAGTCCTACCGCAGGGGGCAAGGCACATGACGGCCGTCCCCGTCGGCTCCGCTGATGTCGACTGGGGGGCGCTGCGGGCCTCGGCCCGGGAGGCGATGTCCCGGGCCTACGCGCCCTATTCGCAGTTCCCGGTCGGCGCGGCGGCGCTGGCGGACGACGGCCGCACCGTCTCCGGCTGCAACGTGGAGAACGCCGCCTTCGGCATGACGCTGTGCGCCGAGTGCGGCCTGGTCTCCTCGCTGGTCGCCTCGGGCGGCGGCCGGCTCACCGCGTTCACCTGCGTCGACAAGCACGGTGAGCTGCTGATGCCGTGCGGACGCTGCCGTCAGCTGCTGTGGGAACACGGGGGCCCGCAGCTGCTGATGGAGACCGGGGGCGGCATTCGCACGCTGGCCGACCTGCTGCCGGACGCGTTCGGCCCGGCCGACCTGGGACGCTGAGCAGCCGGGCAACTCGCCCGCCTCCGCGGCCTGTTTCTCCCCTTGTACCCGGCCCTCCCATGTCCGGCCCTCTCATGTCCGGCCCCCTTGTGTGAAGGAGACTTCCGCTCAATGTCCATGGACGTCATCTCCGTCATCCGTAAGAAGCGTGACCGGGGCAGCCTCACCCCCGAAGAGATCGACTGGGTGATCGACGCCTACACGCGCGGCGACGTCGCCGACGAGCAGATGGCGGCGCTGGCCATGGCGATCCTGCTCAACGGCATGTCACGGCCGGAGATCGCGCGCTGGACCGGAGCGATGATCGCCTCCGGCGAGCGGATGGACTTCTCGGGTCTGCGGCAGCCCACCGCCGACAAGCACTCCACGGGCGGCGTCGGCGACAAGATCACGCTGCCGCTGGCCCCTCTCGTCGCCGCGTGCGGTGCGGCGGTGCCGCAGCTCTCCGGCCGCGGACTCGGGCACTCCGGCGGCACGCTCGACAAGCTGGAGTCGATCCCGGGCTGGCGTGC
The DNA here is from genome assembly GCF_900090145.1 of Streptomyces sp. WMMB 322. Taxonomy (GTDB): domain Bacteria; phylum Actinomycetota; class Actinomycetes; order Streptomycetales; family Streptomycetaceae; genus Streptomyces. Next base: position 161,533 of record NZ_FMHI01000005.1, on the reverse strand, counting down.
GTCGCTGAGCAACGACGAGATGCTCCGCGTACTGGAGGAGGCCGGCGCGGTCATCTGCGCGGCGGGCGCGGGCCTGGCCCCCGCGGACAGGAAGCTGTACTCGCTGCGCGACGTCACCGGCACCGTGGAGTCGATCCCGCTGATCGCCAGCTCCATCATGAGCAAGAAGATCGCCGAGGGCACCGGTTCGCTGGTGCTCGATGTGAAGACCGGCTCCGGCGCGTTCATGAAGTCCCTGGACGACGCGCGCGAACTGGCTTCCACCATGGTCGAGTTGGGCAACGACCACGGTCTGCGGACCAGGGCGCTCATCACCGGCATGGACACCCCGCTGGGCGCCGCCGTCGGAAACGCCGTCGAGGTACGCGAATCCGTGGAGGTGCTGGCGGGCGGCGGCCCCGCCGACGTCGTCGAACTCACCCTCGCGCTCGCCCGCGAGATGCTCGACGCCGCCGGTCTGCCCGACGCCGACCCGGCCAGGGCGCTCGCCGACGGCAGGGCCATGGACCACTGGCGCCGCATGATCACCGCGCAGGGCGGCGACCCGGACGCGCCCCTCCCGTCGGCACGCGAGAAGCAGCCGGTCGCGGTGCCGTCGTCGGGGGTCCTCACCCGGCTCGACGCCTACGCCGTCGGTGTCGCGGCATGGCGCCTGGGCGCGGGCCGTGCCCGCAAGGAGGACCCCGTACAGGCGGGGGCGGGCATCGAGCTGCACGCCAAGCCGGGCGACACGGTCAGGGCCGGCGACCCGCTGATGACCCTGCACACGGACACTCCGGAGAAGTTCCCGTACGCGCTGGAGGCACTGGCGGGGTCGTACGACATCGCCCCGGAGGGCACCGGGCTCGCGGTTCCACCGATCGTGCTGGAGCGCGTGACGGCCTGAGCGGCTGCGGCGGGTTCACTTTCGGGTGATGGTGATCAGTAGCGCCGCTCTCGTCCCTTTCGGCATGTTGGAGTCGGTGACGTACTGATGAAGGAGACCGCCATGAGCGCACTCACCGTCGACCACGGCCCGGCCGGAGGTCAGGAGTGGGACGGCCTGGTCCGTATGTGGGAGCAGACGGACGGGCCCGAGGGCACCAGGGTGGAGATCATCGAGGGGATCGTCACCGTGTCGCCGCCGCCCGCCAACAGCCGCAACAGCATCGCCGACCTGGTCCAGCGTCGCCTGTACTCGGTCATCCCCGAGGACTGGGGCATCTACCAGACCCTGGGCGTCGCAGTCCACTCGCGGAGTGGCCTCTACATCCCGGATCTGGTCGTTGCTCCGAGGGCCGTACTCCACGAACCCGGCAACTACATCCCGGCAGCCGCGGCCGAGCTGATCGTCGAGATCACCTCGCCCTCCAACGCCGGTCACGACCGCATCGTCAAGCCCGCCGGGTACGCGCAGGCGGGCGTCCCGCTCTACCTGCTCGTGGACGCCCACGCCCCGGGCGGTCCGACCGTAACCCTCTACGGAGAGCCCGTCGGCGACGTCTACCGCGTGCACACGGCGGTCAAGACCGGTGAGGACGTCCACCTGCCCGCGCCCTTCGAACTCACCCTGGAGACGGCGGACTTCCCGCAGGTGTGAGCCGGGCCGCGGTGCTCCGTCAGGCGCGCGCTTCGAGAAGGCGACGACGGCGGAGAGCGGCAGCACTGCGCGTGCCGTAGAACGTGACCCCGGCCGCGACGGTCATCGCACCGAGCGTGAGTGCGACCGTCCCGTCCCAGCCGGCCCCGGCGAACGCCGCTGCGCCGAGCGCGCCGCCGAGTGAACTGCCCGTGTAGTAGGCCATCTGGTAGAGCGCCGAGGCCTGCGCGCGACCCTCGGTCGCCGTGTGGCTGACGGAGCCGGAGGCCACCGCGTGTCCCGCGAAGAAGCCCGCGGTGATCAGGACCAGCCCGGCAGCGACCGCGACGAAGCTGTCGAGGAGGCTCAGCAGCAGACCGGACGATGCCGTGACGATGCCCGCGTAGATCAGGCCGCGCCGCCCGAGCCGGGCGTTGAGCTTCCCCGCCGTCGCGGAAGTCGCCGTCCCCACCAGGTAGATGGCGAATACGGAGCCCACCAGTCCCTGCGAGAGCCCGAAGGGCTCGGCCACCAGCCGGTAGCCGATCACCGTGTAGACGCCGCCGAAGACGACCATGAACAGCAGGCCGATCGCGTACAGCCGCACCAGCAGCGGGTTGCGCAGGTGGGCCGAGACCGTACGGGTCAGGGCCCGCGCGTTCAGCGGACTCGGGCGGAAGTGGCGGGCCCGCGGCGCCAGCAGCCGGAACGCCGCGACGCACAGCAGCGAGGCCACGGCCACCGCGGCCAGCCCGATGCGCCACCCCCAGGCCTCGGCGACCCATCCGCTGAGGATGCGGCCGCTCATGCCGCCGACACTGTTCCCGGCGACGAACAGGCCCGTAGCGCCGACCAGATACCTGCCGCGCACCTCGTCGGCGAGGTAGGCCATCGCCGAGGCCGGTACGCCCGCGATCGCGGCGCCCTGGAGGGTGCGCAGCGCGATCAGCGTGCCCAGGTCGGGTGAGAACGGCACCGCGAGGGCCAGGGCGACGGCCACCGACATCGACACGGTCAGCACACGGCGCCGCCCGAAGCGTTCGGAGAGAGCCGCCAGCGGCAGCACGGCCAGCGCCAGACCGATCGTCGCGCCCGAGACCGTCCAGCTCGCCGAGCCGGGGTCGGCGTGGAGGTCTCGGGAGATCTCGGGGAGCAGCGCCTGCGTCGAGTACAGGAGGGCGAACGTCGCGAGCCCGGCGGCGAACAGCGCGAGACGCATCCTGCCGTGACCCGGGTCGCCCGGGCTCAGCTTGGTGGCGTCGTCGTGAAGGGAGGTGGGGGTGGTGGAGTCGGGAGGACTGGCAACGGCGGCGTCCGCGGCGGCGGACGCCTCGGTATCGGCGGAGGGCATGCTTCGACGTTACGATTCACGCATTGATGCGTCCAATGCACAAAATCATTGAAACCATTCCACGCTCGCATCAGTACAGCTGAGGAAGGTATGTCACCGGCACGCAACGAGAAAGACATCCCTGTCACATCCGACTGGGGCGCATTGCTCACCCCGCGTCTCGCGCAGTTCGCGGCCGTGGCCCGCCACGAGCACGTCACCCGCGCAGCGAGCGAACTCGGCGTGCCCCAGTCGACGTTGAGCCGTGCCGTCACCCGGCTCGAGAACGATCTCGGGGTGGCCCTCTTCGCACGGCGCGGCCGCACCCTCTCCCTCACGCCGGCCGGGCGCACGTTCCTCGCCTCCGCCGAGCGGGCCCTCGCCGCCGTCGAGCAGGCGGCCGAGTCCGTACGGGCGGACGCCGATCCCGGAAAGGGCAAGGTCGCCTTCGGGTTCCTGCACACGCTCGGCTGGGAGACCGTCCCGGTCCTCATCCGCGCCTTCCGCGCCGATCATCCCCGCGTCCGCTTCGCCCTGGTCCAGAACTACGGCGAGGCCATGCTGGAGCGGCTGCGGGCCGGGGAACTCGATCTGTGCCTCACCTCTCCCGTGCCGGACGCCCCCGACCTCGTCGCGCGGCGCCTCGCCGAACAGCGGCTGCGGCTCGTCGTACCCGACGACCATCCGCTGGCCGCGCGTCGCCGCGTCCGCCTCGCCGAGGCGGCCGGCGAACCCTTCGTCACGCTGGAACGCGGCTACGGGATGCGCCGCATCCTCGAATCCCTGTGCGCGGAGGCCGGATTCACGCCACGGATCGCGTTCGAGGGCGAGGAGCCGGAGACCATCCGCGGGCTGGTGGCGGCGGGGCTCGGCGTCGCCCTGCTGCCACCGCCGACCGTGCCGCGTCCGGGCGTCCGCGAGCTGGCCGTCACCGCGCCGCGCGCGGTGCGCGAGATCGGCGTCGCCTGGCTCGCGGACCGGCCCGACACGCCGCCCGTCGCCGCGTTCAAGAGCTTTCTGCTCAGTCGGCGCGACAGGCTTCTCGCGGGATGAGGATTCCCGTACGGACGAGGAGGACATCGTGCACACACACGCCGGTCACGGACACGGTCGGGACGACGGGGGCCACGGCGACGAGGGGCAGCGTCACGGGGGTCATGGACACGGGGGTCATGGACATGGAGGCCACGACCACGAAGACGTCGACTGGGACGCCATGGCCGCGCTCCTCGAAAGGGAAGCCGAACTGCGCATCCCCTTCGTCGAGGAGGCACTCGCGTGGCTGCGCGGCCTGCTCCTCGAGGGCGGCTGCGGCCCCGACACGGTCCGGCGTCTGCTGGACGTGGGCAGCGGCCCCGGTGTGTTCACGGCACTGCTGGCGCGGACGTTTCCGCAGGCCGAAGTCGTCGCGGTGGACGGCGAACAGGGGCTTCTGGAACGTGCTCGTGACCGCGCGGCACGCGAGGGCGTCGCCCGGAACACGACCACGCAGGAAGCCCGGCTCCCCGACGACTTCGGGACGCTGGGCAGCGCGGACCTCATCTGGACGAGCAACGTCATCCACCACATCGGCGACCAGCAGGCCGCCCTGGACGCCCTCGCCGCGTCGGTGCGGCCCGGCGGGCTGCTCGTCGTCGTCGAACGCGGACTCTCACCGCGCTACCTGCCCCGCGACATCGGGATCGGACGGCCCGGGCTCCTGGCCCGGCTGGAGGCGGCGAACGAGGAGCGCTTCACCGCCATGCGGGAGGCGCTGGCCGGCCACACACCCGTCGTCGAGGACTGGCCGGCCATGCTGGCCCGAGCGGGTCTGGCACCGGCCGGCACCCGCACGTTCCTCACCGACCTGCCCGCGCCGCTGGAGCCGGCGGCCCGCAGCCACCTGCGCGACAGGCTGGAGCGCGCCCGGGACACGCTGGGGGAGTGGCTCACGCCCGAGGACACGCGCGTGCTGAACGCACTCCTCGACGACGAGGCGCCGACGGGCATCCTCCACCGTCACGACGCCTTCTATCTGACGGCGACGACGGTGCATGCGGGGCGGCGCTGAGGGCGCCGCCGGCGGGGCGTTTGCCCGGGGCCGCCGAGGGCCCGCCGGGGCGGGGTCGGTGCGCCGTGCGGGCTGAACGTCGCGGACGGGTTCGTGGGGTCGGAGCGGGCCGTTCCGGGGGCGGCCCCGGGGCGGCATGATTTACCTCCCTGTACCGGACGGGCCTTCGTGCTGCCTCACGTATACCGGTCCGCAAATCATGTTCAAGCCCCGGAACCTCCCCCTCCACGTCCCGCCCCTCCGCGCCGTCGGCGACCTCAAGTCACCGTCGTCACAAGCCAGTTCGGCCTGCGGACCGAAGGGCCAGGGGTGCATGCGGGCCGCGCGTTCGCGAAAAGCGACGCGGCTCTCGCTGCGGACGGCGCCGCGCGCGTCCGCCGGGCACGACAAAGGCAAGGAGCGTCGTCCTCTCCCTGCCTCTCTCAACGTATAGCGCGTGGGGGGCCTTGCGGCAAGGCCCCCGTCGTGCCGCACACTGTGGCGGCCCCGGGTGGAACATGCGGGGTTGAGAGATACGCGCAGTAAGTGCGCTTTACGTTCAATGAGGGGTTCATGATCGACGTGATCGTGGTCGGCGGGGGGCCGACCGGCATGATGCTGGCCGGCGAGTTGCGGCTGCACGGCGTTGACGTGCTGGTGCTGGAGAAGGACGCGGAGCCGGCCGGGTACGTCCGCTCGCTCGGCCTGCACGTACGCAGCATCGAGGTGATGGACCAGCGCGGTCTGCTGGAGCGGTTCCTTTCGCACGGCAAGAAGTACCCGGTGGGCGGCTTTTTCGCCGCCATCACGACGCCGCCTCCGGAGCGGCTGGACACCGCCCACGGATACGTCCTCGGCATCCCGCAGCCCGTCACCGACCGCCTGCTCGCCGAGCGTGCGGCCGAACTCGGGGCGGAGATCCGGCGCGGCTGCGAGGTGACCGGGCTGAGCCAGGACGAGGACGGAGTGACCGTCGAGCCGGCCGCCGGGGCGGGGACGCGTCTGCGTTCGCGGTACGTCGTCGGCTGTGACGGGGGCCGCAGTACGGTGCGCAGGCTGCTCGGCGTCGGCTTCCCCGGTGAGCCCAGCAGGGTCGAGACGCTGCTGGGCGAGATGGAGGTGACCGAGGCGCCGGAGAAGGTGGCCGCCGTGGTCGCGGAGGTCCGCAAGACCCAACTGCGCTTCGGGGTGGGGCCTTTCGGCGACGACGGGGTGCACCGGGTCGTGGTGCCCGCCGAGGGGGTCGCCGAGGACCGCACGGTGCCGCCGACGCTGGAGGAGTTCAAACGGCGGCTGCGGGCAGTCGCCGGAACCGACTTCGGCGTGCACTCACCGCGCTGGCTGTCCCGCTTCGGCGACGCCACCCGGCTCGCCGAGCGCTACCGGTCCGGCCGGGTGCTGCTGGCCGGTGACGCCGCGCACGTCCACCCGCCGACCGGCGGGCAGGGCCTGAACCTCGGCATCCAGGACGCGTTCAACCTCGGCTGGAAGCTGGCCGCCGAGGTCGGCGGCTGGGCGCCCGAGGGGCTGCTGGACAGCTACCACTGCGAACGGCATCCGGTGGCCGCCGACGTGCTGGACAACACCCGTGCGCAGATGGAGTTGATGTCCACCGAGCCGGGCGCCCGCGCAGTGCGCAGGCTCGTCTCGCAGCTCGCGGGCTTCGACGAGGTGAACCGGTACCTGATCGAGAAGGTCACCGCGCTCGGAGTCCGCTACGACTTCGGCGAGGGCCACGAACTGCTCGGCAGACGGATGCGCGACATCGGTCTGAAGCGGGGCCGCCTCTACGAGTTGCTGCACGGCGGCCGCGGGCTGCTCCTCGACGGGACGGGCCGGCTCTCCGCCGCGGGGTGGGAGGACCGGGTCGACCACGTCGTCGACGGCAGCGAAGAACTGGACGTGCCCGCCGTGCTGTTGCGCCCGGACGGTCACGTGGTCTGGGCCGGGGAGGACCAGAGGGAACTGCCCGGTCCACTGCGCAGATGGTTCGGCGCACCCGCCGGGTGAGGCGCGCGGCATGCGCAGCCGTCAGCGAGGCCCTATTGGCGCAGGCTCTGCCCGAACCCCGTCGCCAGCGGCATTCGCAGGCCCAGCGGAGGCGGAGCCGCCATCGCGTCGACGATGGGGCGCGCGAAGTCCCGGCCGCACACCGTGCCGAGCACGAAGTTCTCCGCGAGCGCGAAGACTTCCGCGTTGTGCTGGTGGAGCCGGTGCCCGTCGGTGTGCACCTCGAACCGGCACACCTCGGCGTTCGCCTTCTTGGCGCGCTCCGCCAGCCGGTACGAGAGCTCCGGGTCGGTGTGCTCGTCGTCGGTGCCGTGCACGAAGAGCACATGGCGTCCGATGAGTTGCCTCACCGGCTCCTCGGGGCCGCCGCCGGACGCGGGGCCCGGGAGCCACATCGACAGCGCCAGCACCGAGGTGACCATGGGATGCCCCGCCGCGCGCAGTGCCGCGCGTGCGCCGACATCGATGCCTACCAGGCACACAGGCACGTCGCCGTACCGTCGCACCACTTCTCCCACGGCCCACTCCGCGTCGCTCGCGGGGTGGGCCGCGTCCCCGTTCCAGCCCCGGTACCGGTAGTGGACGACGTGAGCCACCAGCGACGTCTCGGGCTCGCCGTGCTGCGCCCCGCGCACCAGGCGCCGCGCCAGCGGCCGCACCGCTGCCGCCGCGACGGCCGAGCGCCGTCGGACGCTGTGTTCCATGCCGCCGCCCGGCAGCAGCAGGACCACCGCATGCGGCGCCGCTCCGGAGGCGTCCGCGCCCATCGCCCGCCCCAGTCGGGCCTCCCGCTCGGGCAAAGCTTGCTGAGCCATAGGGAAGACGATGGCAGAAGCGGGGGTGCACGAACGGTGCCGCGGGATCACCATTGCGTATCGAAGCAAGCGGCGTCCTCCAACTGGTCCCGGTCAAAAGGAAGTTAGGGTGCAGATGCCATCTACGCGCGTAGGAGCTAGAGTACGTGGATGACGAGCCAGACCCTCAACACCATTCCCAACCCCCAGCAGATCCGCCGCGCTCCGAAGGCCCTGCTGCACGACCACCTCGACGGTGGCCTGCGGCCCGCGACCATTGTCGAGCTGGCCGCCGAGGCGGGGTACGACGCACTCCCCGAGACCGATGCCGGCCGGCTGGAGAGCTGGTTCCGCGAGTCCGCCGACTCCGGTTCCCTGGAGCGTTATCTGGAGACCTTCTCCCACACCGTGGGCGTCATGCAGACCCGGGAGGCGCTGACCCGGGTGGCCGCCGAGTGTGCCGAGGACCTCGCGGCCGACGGAGTGGTCTACGCGGAGATCCGCTTCGCACCGGAGCAGCACCTGGAGAAGGGCCTCACGCTCGAAGAGGTCGTGGAGGCCGTCAACGAGGGCTTCCGCGAGGGCGAGCAGCGGGCGCGGGCCCAGGGCAACCGCATCCGGGTCGGTGCGCTGCTCACCGCGATGCGGCACGCGGCGCGTGCCCTGGAGATCGCCGAACTCGCCAACCGCTACCGCGAGTTGGGCGTCGTCGGCTTCGACATCGCCGGCGCCGAGGCGGGCCACCCGCCCACGCGCCACCTGGATGCCTTCGAGTACCTCAAGCGCGAGAACAACCACTTCACGATCCACGCCGGCGAGGCGTTCGGGCTGCCCTCCATCTGGCAGGCGCTCCAGTGGTGCGGAGCCGACCGGCTCGGCCACGGTGTGCGCATCATCGACGACATCCAGGAGGACAGCGGCGGCTCGGTGAAGCTGGGCCGTCTCGCCTCGTACGTACGGGACAAGCGCATCCCGCTCGAGCTCTGCCCCACCTCCAACCTCCAGACGGGGGCGGCCCCTTCGTACGAGGAACACCCCATCGGGCTGCTGCGGCGGCTGCACTTCCGCGCCACGGTGAACACGGACAACCGGCTCATGAGCGGTACGAGCATGAGCAAGGAGTTCGAGCACCTGGTGAGGACGTTCCACTACACGCTCGACGACATGCAGTGGTTCACGGTCAATGCGATGAAGTCGTCGTTCATTCCTTTCGATGAACGTCTGGCGATGATCAATGAGGTGATCAAGCCCGGTTACGCCGAGCTCAAGTCGGAGTGGCTCTTCCGCGACTGATCCGTGCCAGGCCTGTGACCTGCACTCGTCTCGCCGTGGCAGCGGCAGACCCGCGGTGCGGACGGGGAGGTCACGGTGCCGGCGGGGGCATTTACGGGCGTTCCGGCATGTTTGCCGCGCCGGTGTCCGCGTCGCTACGTTTCGCCGGACTGCTCCACACACGACAGGACGTAGCCACGATGCAGCAGGTAACCAGGAAGATCCTCGGAGTCGCCGTGCTCGGCGCAGCTCTCGCCTCGGCCGGGACGGGGGTCGCCTCCGCCGACACTCCTCTCCGTTCCGTGACGAACAACCCCGCCAAGGCGGTTCATGAAGGGGATCACGCCGCGGGGAACGTCACCGGCGCCGTGAGGCATGCGAAGAAGAACGCCATGAAGAAGCACGCCAAGCCGGTCACCCTCGACGGTCCGGTCAGCCGGACGCTGGACGGGCCCAAAAGGATCTGAGGTTCTCGCGCCGCAGCGCACGCGGCGGGCCGCGCATCGCGTCCGATGCGCGGCCCGCCGTCGTATCAGGCCCTGGTGGAGCCGCCGGCGTCACCAGGCCGTGCGCTCCTCCTCGTTCGGCAGCAGGATCCACAGCGCCAGGTAGATCAGGAACTGCGGTCCCGGCAGAATGCAGGAGACCACGAATATCAGGCGCATGGTGTTGGGCTTCATGCCGAAGCGCTGGGCCAGCCCGGCACAGACACCGCCGATCATCCGGCCTTCGCGCGGTCGGGCAAGTGCTGGCATGACGCGACTCCTTAACTCCGTGTGGTTTCTCGGTCTCCGCGTATCCACGATATGGAGTGCCCACACCCGTTGGCGTCGGTCTACGGAGCGATCCCGACCCTGGCTGTTCTCGGGGGTGCACCCCCGCCGGCCTCGTCCCGCAGAGGGAGCGCATCCGGCACGGCCGCCCCGGGGACCGACCCCGTCCACGGGGGCACGCCGGTGGATCTGCGCCGCAGCCACGCCCGTACGAGCGGGAAGACCAGCAGGCAGGACAGAGCCACGCCCGCGGTGTTCAGCAGCACGGAGTCGACGTTGACGGAGTGCCCCGGGACGCCCGACTGCAACAGCAGCATCGCGGACGAGACGAGGGCCCCCACGCAGACGGTACGGGCGCAGACGACCGCCAGCGGACGCTCGGCGCGCCCCGACGCCAGCGGCAGGAGCACACCCAGCGGAGCCAGCAGCGCAACGTCACGCGCGAGGCCGCGCAGCGCGTCCAGCGAGCCCTCTGCGAGGTCCGAGCGGATCGTGGCGAAGGGCTGGAGGTTCGGGGGCGCGACCCACGGCACCGGAAGCGGGCGCAGCGCCAGCCATCCGGCGACGGTCAGGTACGCGATCAGCAGGACGAGTCCTGCGACGCGGGTTCGGGAAGCGGAAGCGGCGGTGTCTCCGCCACGGCCATGACGCTGCACACCACCAATGACGCCGCGGTCCTGCCCGCGGTTCCGGTACACGGTCACAGGGGTGTACCGGCCGTCGCGGCGGCTTCCGGGTGTGTGCGCAGGGCCGTGTCGCACGCGAAGCTGCGCACCGGCTCCTCGCCCCCGCCGTCCCCGCTGAGTCCGCCGAGAACCACGGAACGGTCCGTGCCGGCGGCCGCTGTGTCCGCGTATGTGCAGACGATCTGCGCGAGCGCGAACGACGGCAGGTCCTTCAGGGGCCTGTTCAGCCGCAGGGCCGCTGCCGGATCGCCTTCGCGCGGTCCTGAGACCTTCAGGTCGCGTGGCACGGCCGTCCTGAACCCGGCGGCCTCCTCCTCGGAGTCCGGCTGCGCTTGCAGGGCGTCCAGCAGCCCGCGGGCCACGGGCAGACGCTCCGAGTCGTCGCCGTCCGGCAGGGTCACGCGCCGCTCCACCGGGGAGACCCGGGAGCCGCAGGCGAGGTACACGCGCACCGGCAGGTTCCCGCCGCCGCTCTCGCCGGCCGTCTCCCGCGATTTGGGCAGCACACAGCCGACGCGTGAGGGTGCCGCACCCGCGTCGACGGGCACCGACGTGGAGCGGATGCCGCAGCCCGAGGCGAGCGCGCCGAGCAGCGCCACCACCGTGAACGCGACCCGCAGCCGGCCCCGGGCCGTGCCGGGGCGATGTGCCGTGCTCCTCAACGGTCTCCCCCCTTCCCGCTGTCGCTTCCGCCGCCGTTCCCGTCACCGTTCCCGTCACCGTCTTCGCCGTCGGAGCCCTCGCGGCCGGAGCGCCATCGTCCGCCGCCGTCCGGGCCGGGCCCGCGGTCCGCGTCGTCGTCCTGCCCGGCTTCGCCCTCGTGCGACTCGCGGGGCAGGCGGAGGGTGAAGACGGCGCCCCCTCCGTGCTCGGTGTCGTTGCGCACCGAGATGGAGCCGCCGTGGATGTGCGCGTTCTCCTGGGCGATCGACAGCCCGAGGCCGCTTCCCTCGGAGCGCGGCCGGGACGCGCTGGCCTTGAAGAAGCGGTCGAAGACGTGCGGCAGCATCTCCTCCGGGATGCCGGGCCCGCGGTCCGCCACCTCGATCAGCAGCTCACCGGTGCCTCCCGCGGCCGACTCCTCCGTGCGCACCGAGACGCGTACGGGGGAGCCGCCGTGCTTGAGGGCGTTGCCGATCAGGTTCGCCAGGATGACGTCGAGCCGGCGCGGGTCCAGCCGTGCCATCACACCACGGTCGGCGTCGAGTTCGACGGCGTCCAGCCACGCACGGGCGTCGATGCAGGCGGTGACCTGGTCGGCCACGTCCACGTCGTCGAGGACCAGCTTCGCCGTGCCGGCGTCGAAGCGGGTGACCTCCATCAGGTTCTCCACCAGGTCGTTCAGGCGGCGGGTCTCGCTGACGACGAGCTGCACCGCGGGCGCGATCATCGGGTCGAGGTTGTCCTGCTCCTCCTCCAGCACCTCGGTGACCGCCGAGATCGCCGTCATGGGCGTGCGCAGCTCGTGCGACATGTCGGCGACGAAGCGCCGCGAGGACTCCTCACGCGCGCTCAGGTCGGCGACCCGGTGCTCCAAGGACTCCGCGGTCTGGTTGAACGTCCGTGAGAGTTCGGCGAGTTCGTCCGTGCCGGAGACCTTCAGCCGGGTGTCCAGCTTCCCCTCGCCCAGCCGCCGCGCCGCGTCGCCGAGCCGCCGCACGGGACGCAGCACGGTGCTCGCCGCGGCCTGCGCGAGCAGCATCGCACCGACGAGTGCCAGACCGGTCGCGATGCCCAACGACCAGGCCAGCGAGTTGAGATCGTCCCGCTCCGGCGCCAGCGACTTGCGCATGTAGCCCGACGGCGTGGGCCCCTCGCCGATCATCTTCGCGCCGCCGACGAGGAAGGGCTCGTTGCCGCCTTCCTCGGAGGTCCGCTGCCAGTACAGGTGGTACGGATAGGAGTTGCCGCTGTCGACGGGACGGCGCTTCGCGACGGCCGTGCGCAGCGGGGGCGGTACGTCCGCCATCGTGAAGGCACCCGGGTCGGAGGCGACGGCGCACCGGGAGCCGTCGGCGTCCTCACCGGTGAGCAGCACCTCGTAGTTCTGCGTCGTACCGCTCATCTTCTCGGCGGCGTCGCGCAGTTGGCGGCAGTCGTACCGGCGCGGCAGGCTTCCCGCGTTGTCCTCCATGGACTTGCGGAAGTCGTTGAGCGCGGCGTTCTGGGCGCGGGTGAGGACGGCGTCCCTGTTGAGCCAGTACGCGATCCCCGACGCGGAGACCGCGGCGGTCAGCGCCACCAGCGCGAAGACGACGACGAGCCTGAGCCGGAGGGTCGGCAGCACTCCCGCGAGCCAGCCGCGCACCCGGTCCTCACGCCGCGGGTTCGCCCGTATCCGGTCCTGCTGTGCCGGCTCGTCCCGCCCCCGCCGGCCGGGGCCCTCTCCCCGCTCCGGCGTCGGCTGCGCCGGGGTGGTCACTGCGGCGCGTCCAGCCTGTATCCGACGCCGCGGACGGTGCGGATCAGCTTCGGCGACGACGGCACGTCCTCGACCTTGGCGCGCAGCCGCTGCACGCACGCGTCGACGAGGCGCGAGTCGCCGAGGTAGTCGTGTTCCCACACCAGCCGCAGCAACTGCTGCCGGGACAGCGCCTGCCCGGGCCTTCTGCTCAGCTCCAGCAGCAACCGCAGTTCGGTGGGCGTCAGTTGGAGGTCCTCGCCGTTCTTCGTCACGGTCATCGCGGAGCGGTCGATGACCAGACTGCCGAACGTCGCCGCGTCGTTGGACTCGCGTTCACCGCGCCGCATCACGGCGCGGATGCGCGCGTCCAGCACCCTGCCCTGCACCGGTTTGACGACGTAGTCGTCCGCGCCCGACTCCAGGCCCACGACGACGTCGATGTCGTCGCTCCTCGCCGTCAGCAGGATGATGGGCAACTGGTCGGTGCGGCGGATGCGCCGGCACACCTCGAAACCGTCGATGCCCGGCAGCATGACGTCCAGCACGATCAGGTCCGGCCGCTGCTCGCGCAGCAGTTTGAGGCCGTCCTCGCCGGACGCGGCGGTCACGACTCGGTGACCCTGCCGGGTCAGGCCCATCTCAAGGGCCGTACGGACAGCGTCGTCGTCCTCGATCAGCAACAGGAAAGGCACGCCGGCCATTCTGTCCCATGCCCCCCGTTCACTTCGACAGCACGGCTTCGGCCCCTGCCCGGAACGGCACCCCGGCGGTGCTCCGGACGCGGCGGGAGACCGCAGCTCAGGCGGCAGGACACGGCCGCCCATGTCCTTGTGACACCGCTGTGACAGACGGGGGACCTGGCGATGAAATCAGCCGTGCAGTGTGTACGTCATCAGCGAGCGGCCAGGTTTGCCCGAGGGGGGCGCAAGATGAACACACTGCACAAGGACAACGTCAGCGCAGTCATTCACACGCGCCTGCACACCACTTCGGTTCCGGGAAACCCGACGAACAAGGCCGCCGAGAAGTCCGCGACGATCGGGCGTGGGTGCGCCCGTCCGTCCGGGCGTGCGCGGCCGCCGCACATCACGGCGGTTGAGGGCCTTCGAGGGGAGGCCCGCAGCACGGGGGACGGTGAGTACAGGGAGGAGCCGGGAGCACGGCAACAGGCCGCGTCGGAGGCGGAGTTCACCGCCTACGTGCGCGAGCGCCGCGCCTCCCTGTACGCCACCGCCTACCACCTCACGGGCGACCGCTTCGAGGCGGAGGACCTGCTGCAGAGCGCGCTGTTCTCCACGTACCGCGCGTGGGACCGCATCAGCGACAAGGCGGCACTCGGCGGCTACCTGCGCCGCACGATGACGAACCTGCACATCAGCGCGTGGCGCCGCCGCAAGCTGAACGAGTACCCGACGGAGGAACTGCCGGAGACCGCCGGCGACCAGGACGCGATGCGCGGAACCGAACTGCGTACCGTGCTCTGGCAGGCGCTCGCCCGGCTCCCCGAACTCCAGCGCACCATGCTGGTGTTGCGCTACTACGAGGGACGCACGGACCCGGAGATCGCAGACATACTGGACATCAGCGTCGGCACGGTGAAGAGCAGCATCTGGCGGTCGCTGCGCCGCCTGCGCGACGACGAAGTTCTCAGCTTCGGCAGGGACCAGGAGGAGTCGTTCGGCGAGCTGGTCGCCTGACCGCAAGGACCCGGGGCGGGTGAGGGCCGGGGGATGGGCCCCCACCGCAGCCTCGGAGGAGGGGCTGGGGAGCCCCGAGGGGGGTGCACCGGGGGAACAGAGGGGAAGACGGGGACCCGTCCGGGGGGACGGGACGAGAGAGCGGGTACGGGCAACCGGGGGGTCTGCCCGAACCCGCTCTCTCCCTTTTCCCCTTTTCGGCCTCCATGTGCCTTGCTGTACTGCCTTGTTGGGCTGTACTGCCGTGTTGTGCCCTGCTCCGGCCAACGGCGTCGCGTGAGCGGTGCCTTGGCCAGGCCCCCTCGGTGCACCGTCCGGCCGGCCGCACGTGCGGCAGGTGCCTCACGTCCGGCTGCGGGCCGGGCCCGCCTCCCGGAGTCTGCCGATCCGCTCGGCGGCCTCGTCCCGCGCGCACGGATACGCGCCCAGCTCACGGTGGCGCGCCACGATCGCCCCCTCGGCGCGCAGCAGCCGCCAGCCGCGGCGCAGCAGGAACGACGCCGACTTGCGGCCCTCGCGCAGGTCCCGGAGCAGCCGCCGCCGGAACGTCGTCGACGGGCGTCCGCGCAGACAGATCGCGTCGGCGAGGAGGCCCAGTTCGCGGCAGCGGGCCACGATGTCGGCGGCGAAGATCCCCTCGGCGATGAAGAGCCGGGCACCGTCGAGCGAGAGCGTCTCCTTGCCGACGCGGGCGCTCAGTGCGATGTCGTACAGCGGCACGGTGGTGCGTCCCGTCGCGCACAGGTCGCACACGGCGGCGACGGCGGCGTCGGCGTCCCAGGAGGCGGGCGAGTCCCAGTCCACGCCCATGCCGTGCGGGAGTTGAGGCAGCGTGGGGTCGCCGGCCTCCTTGTAGAAGTCGTCGAGACGCATGACGGGCAGCCCGCTGCGCGCGGAGAGCCGGGACTTCCCGGAGCCGGAGGGCCCGGTGAGCAGAATGACGCGGGGGGAGCGCGATATGTCACGGGGGTCGGTCACGAGAGACCATTGTCGGGCATCCGTACGGCCGGAAGACAGGGGCGGTCGGAAGCCGTCCCGGTCTCAGCCGACGCGCGCCAGGTGCATGACCACGACGGTGATTGTCGACTCGGAGATCTCGTACACGACGCGATACCTGCCGATGTGGATGCGGCGCAGGTACTGGGATCCCAGCTCGGCGCTGCCGGGTGGGCGGGGCTCGTGGGCGAGGAGGTCGACTGCCTCATAGACCTGGCGCAGGCCGTCGGGGTCGTCCTTGAGGAAGCGAGTCGCGGCGCTGGTGGCTTCGGTCTCCCAAATGACGTTCAGCTTCACTCGTCGACCAGGCCGAGGCGTCGGCCGAGCTCCTCATGTGAGACGTACTCATCAGTGCCTTCAGCGACCTTGGCCCGGTATCGCGCGATTGCCGCCGCATCCTCAAGGTCCATCAGGTCCTGGGGGTTGATCAGTATGGCCGCCGTGTGTCCGTGATCGGTGATCGCGATGCGGTCGTGGGAGTGGGCTGCTCGCCGGACCAGGGTGCCGAACTGGGCGCGGGCTTCGGTCATGGGGTAGGAGGCGTCACTCATGTTGAGAAGTGTACACTTCTCAACATGAGTGACGCCTCCTGTGCCGGCTTTCCGGCCGGCACAGGAGAACCACGGCAGATGCCCCTCACTCACTCGCGCGCCGCGAAGGCGTCGTCACACCCCGATCGGGTGCCAGACCGTCTTCGTCTCCAGGAAGGCGAGCAGCCGGGAGATGCCGGGGTCGGCGGACCAGTCCGCGTCGCCCTCCTCCGGGCGCAGCACCCGCTTCAGGTTCTCCGCGGCCGCCGTCTCCAGCTCCTCGGCCAGTTCCGCGTCTCCGGCGGCGCCCGCCAGGTCCAGCGCGTTGACGTCCTGGTGAGCCGCCAGGGTCGCCGCGACCTCGCGCGTGCGTCCTGAGAGGACGTTGACCACGCCGCCCGGTACGTCGGAGGTGGCCAGCACCTCCGACAGTGACAGCGCCGGCAGCGGCGACTTCTCCGACGGGACCACGACCGCCGTGTTGCCGGTGACGATGACGGGCGCGAGCACCGAGGCCAGGCCGAGGAAGGAGGACTCCTGCGGGGCCAGCACGGCGACGACACCGGTCGGTTCGGGCGTGGAGAGGTTGAAGAAGGGGCCTGCGACGGGGTTTGCGCCGCCGGCGACCTGGGCGATCTTGTCGGACCAGCCCGCGTAC
This sequence comes from Streptomyces sp. WMMB 322, assembly GCF_900090145.1. GTDB lineage: Bacteria > Actinomycetota > Actinomycetes > Streptomycetales > Streptomycetaceae > Streptomyces. Next base: position 144,796 of record NZ_FMHI01000005.1, on the reverse strand, counting down.
CAGACCCATCGGTCGACGGCCGCGTCGACCTGGGCGGCGGCGTCCGCGACCGGCAGCCCTTCGGCCGCGGCGACTTCGGCCGCGAACTGCTCGCGCCGTCCCTCCAGCATCTCGGCGACGCGGTAGAGGATCTGGCCGCGGTTGTAGGCCGTCGCCCCCGACCAGCCGCCGAAGGCCTTCCGCGCGGCCGTGACCGCGTCGCGCGCGTCCTTGCGGGACGACTGCGGTGCGTTGGCCAGCCAGTTGCCCTCGGAGTCGGTCACCTCGTACACCCGTCCGCTCTCGCTGCGCGGGAACTTGCCGCCGACGAAGAGCTTGTAGGTCTTCATCACGTCGATCCGTGCCGGCGTGCGCACAGAAGTACGCGCCGCCGCGGGGGACTTGGCCGTTCCGGCCGCCTTGCCCGACTTGGCCGCCCCGCCTGCCGCAGCTGTCTTTGCCGGCTTGGCGGCCTTGCCCGCGCCCGCCGCCCCGGCCTTCCTGGAGCGTCCGGCCTGCCCGGCCCGCTTCGAGTTGTCAGACATCGAGGTAAGCCTCCAGACCGTGACGCCCGCCTTCGCGGCCGAATCCCGACTCCTTGTAGCCGCCGAAGGGCGAGGTCGGGTCGAACTTGTTGAACGTGTTGGCCCAGACGACGCCCGCCCGGAGCCTGTTCGCCATGGACAGGATGCGTGAGCCCTTCTCCGTCCAGATGCCCGCGGAGAGCCCGTACGGAGTGTTGTTGGCCTTCGCCACCGCCTCGTCGGGGGTGCGGAAAGTCAGTACCGACAGCACCGGCCCGAAGATCTCCTCGCGGGCGATCCGGTGCGCCTGGCTCACGCCGGTGAAGAGCGTCGGAGCGAACCAGTAGCCGTTGCCGGGCAACTCGCAGGGCGCGGACCAGCGTTCGGCGCCCTCGGCCTCCCCCGAGTCGGCCAGCTCCTGGATCCGGGCGAGCTGCTCGGCGGAGTTGATGGCTCCCACATCCGTGTTCTTGTCCATCGGATCGCCGACGCGGAGTGTCCGCAGCCGCCGCTTCAGCGCCTCCAGCAGTTCGTCCTGGACGGACTCCTGGACCAGCAGCCGCGATCCCGCGCAGCAGACCTGGCCCTGGTTGAAGTAGATGCCGTTGACGATGCCCTCGACGGCCTGGTCGATCGGGGCGTCGTCGAAGACGATGTTGGCGCCCTTGCCGCCCAGTTCGAGCGTGAGCTTCTTGCGCGTACCGGCGACGGTACGGGCGATCTGCTTGCCCACCGCGGTCGAACCGGTGAAGGCGACCTTGTCGATGCCGGGATGCGCGACCAGCTCGGCGCCCGTCGAGCCGTCGCCCGTGACGATGTTGACGACGCCCTTGGGTAGGCCCGCCTGGCGGCACACGTCCGCGAAGAACAGCGCCGAGAGCGGCGTGGTCTCGGCGGGCTTGAGCACCACGGTGTTCCCCGTGGCGAGGGCGGGGGCGATCTTCCAGGCCAGCATCAGCAGCGGGAAGTTCCACGGGATGACCTGCCCGGCGACCCCGAGCGGCCGGGGGTCGGGGCCGCTCGTGCCTTTCGCCGGGCTCCGCCCCAGGCCGGCGTGCGCGAGCTTGTCGGCCCATCCCGCGTAGTAGAAGAAGTGCGCCGCGACCAGCGGCAGATCGGCGTCGCGCGTCTCGCGGATCGGCTTGCCGTTGTCCAGGGTCTCCAGGACGGCCAGTTCACGGGAGCGTTCCTGGAGGATGCGGGCGATGCGGAAGATGTACTTCGAGCGTTCGGCGCCCGGAAGCGACGACCAGCCGGGGAAGGCGGCACGCGCGGCGCGCACCGCGGCGTCGACGTCGTCCGCGTCCGCCTGCGCGACCTCGGAGAGGACCTCCTCGGTGGCGGGGGAGACCGTCTTGAAGACCTTGCCGGCTGCCGCCTCGCGGAACTCGCCGTCGATGAACAGCCCGTAGGACGGTGCGATGTCGACGATCGCGCGGGACTCGGGCGCGGGTGCGTACTGGAAGATCTGCTCAGTCATCTCTGCCTCAGTCCACCGTCACGTAGTCGGGACCGGAGTAGCGGCCGGTGCTCAGCTTCTGCCGCTGCATCAGCAGGTCGTTCAGCAGGCTGGAAGCGCCGAAACGGAACCAGTCGGGGTGCAGCCAGTCCGGCCCGGCGGTCTCGTTGACGACGACCAGGTACCGGATGGCGTCCTTGGCGGTGCGGATGCCGCCGGCCGGCTTCACGCCGATCTGGGTGCCGGTGGCCGCGCGGAAGTCCCGTACGGCCTCCAGCATCAGCAGCGTGTTCGGGAGTGTGGCGTTCACGGCGACCTTGCCGGTCGAGGTCTTGATGAAGTCCGCGCCCGCGAGCATCGCCAGCCACGAGGCGCGGCGGATGTTGTCGTACGTCGACAGCTCACCGTTCTCGAAGATCACCTTGAGGTGTGCGGGTTCTCCTCCGCCGGGCCGCGCGCAGGCGTCCTTCACGGCCTGGATCTCCTCGAAGACCTTGCCGTAGGCGCCGGCCAGGAAGGCGCCCCGGTCGATCACCATGTCGATCTCGTCCGCGCCGGCGGCGACCGCCTCACGGGTGTCGGCGAGCTTCACGGACAGGGCCGCGCGCCCGGAGGGGAAGGCCGTCGCGACCGAGGCGACCTTGATCCCGGCTCCGCCGCCCGCGGCCAGGGCCTGCTTCGCGGTGGCGACCATGTCGGAGTAGACGCAGATCGCCGCGACCGGGGGCGTGGTGCGGTCGCCCGGGTCGGGGTTGGCGCCCTTGGCGCACAGGGACCGCACCTTGCCGGCGGTGTCGGCCCCTTCCAGGGTCGTCAGGTCGATCATCGAGATCGCGAGGTCGAGGGCGTACGCCTTGGCGGTCGTCTTGATCGAACGTGTGCCGAGGGCCGCGGCGCGGGCTTCGAGCCCCACCGCGTCGACGCCGGGCAGGCCGTGCAGATAGCGGCGCAACGAGGCGTCGGAGGCGGTCACGTCCGCGAGCGCGGACGCCGGTGGGGTGGCGGTGGACGCTGTGGCTGTGGACGCTGAAGACATGGTCACCAGGGCAGCATATCTACACGCGTAGCTCGCCGGGTAGGGGGCGGTCTCCTGCGGGACGGGACGGATCGATGCCGAGCCGCAACGTCCCCCGTACGGGGGGTCCGGCAGAATCGTGCGTCATGAGTAGCGAGTCCCGACCCGAGGGTGAAGCCGGATCCGGCAACGGGCAGGAGGAGAAGGCCCCGCGCGAGACCGGTGACGGCGACCGGGCCGACGCGCCCGAAGAGGCGTCCCACGCGTCCGCCGCGCCCGCCGCGTCCGAAGACGCGTCCGCACCGGAGTCCGGTACGGAGCGCGCCGCCGGGCCCGCGGCACAGCCGGCGCCGCAGCAGGCCTACGCCGACCGCTGCTACCGCTCGCCGGGAGCCCTGGCGGGCGGCGTCCTGCTGCTCCTCCTCGCCGTCTGGCTCGGTACGGACGCCCTCGTCAACGGGGACGCCCGCACCCGCCTGTCCGCTGGTTCCGGGCTCCTCTTCGCCGTCCCGCTCGTCGTCGCGTTCACGCTGCGCCCCGCCGTGTACGCGGGGCAGCAGCGGATGCGTGTGCGGAACCCCTTCCGCACCATCACGGTCCCGTGGGGCACGGTCGAGGCCCTGCGCGCGGGCTACTCCAGCGAGGTCGTGGCGGACGGCGCCAAGTACCAGCTCTGGTCGATCCCGGTCTCGCTCCGCGCACGCAAACGCGCCGCCCGCCAGACCGAACGCGCAGAGCGCGCAGCCGCCGACGGGCACACCGCCGGCGCCCTGGCACGGCCCACCGGCCTGTTCGGGCTGGGGGGTGTGCCCGGCGCCGACGGCGGCGGGGAGAAGCGCGCCGCGTCGGACCAGGCGATCGACGAGCTGCGCACCCTCGCCGCCGACCACGGCGAAAGCCCCGAAGCGCAGGGCGAGGTGACCGTCCGCTGGGCCTACGAGATCGCGGCCCCCGCGCTCGCGGGTGCCGTCGCTCTCGCTGTCCTCTACGCGACGAGTTGAGACGGGTTCAGCGGCTGGGCCGTTCCGGGGGAATTCGCCGGAACGGGTGACGGCGCGCAGCAGTGCGCGGGTCCGCGAAATGTACGCTTTCTGTTGCGAAGAGAAACCGGCCGCGGTGTCTGACGGTGGCCTCCTCATTCTTGTGCTACGGGGCGGGGCGATTTCGCGTCCCGGTCCGTGCGGGGTGACGGTGCTCGGTGAGCTGCCGTGAATTCGTCCACCACATCGGTGAGTCGGTGCACGGGGGCAGTCGTTGCCACCTGGGGCGTCATGGGTTCGCGAGCCTGTCTCACGGCTCGCTCGTGCGGGTGAAATCCCGGTGGCGGCCGTGAATCCGGCGAATCGATTCTCTGAATGTCCGAACGGCAAAACGGCCGACTCGGAAGGCAAATGCATATCGTCAGCAGAATCGAGTTCTCTTGTTTCGTTGCCATTCGGTGGGGAATCTGGGCGCAGCCCTCCACCGGGCATTCGGCCAAGCCGGCCGAGCAACGAGAAAGCGAGAGACAGAAGTGAAGATCAGAAAATCTCTGGCAGTGCTGGGGGCGAGCGCCGCGCTGGCGCTCGGGTTCGGCGGAGTGATGGCGCCTTCTGCCCAAGCCCACACCCCGTCCCCGGTCTGGGACCGCGCCACATACACACAGGCCGACCCGCACACCGGCGTCATGCGCGCCGGGAGCGCCGTGTCGATGCCGGGTGGCGCCTCCGCCGTGGAGCCGAATTCGGCCGCCTCCCTGCACTGCTGGAACACCTACGTCTCGGGCCGGGCCTCCGTGGTCTCGTGCTCGGGCCTGCGCTGGCGCGCCTACGTCGACTGCACCGACGGCCGGCGCTACGTCACACCGTCGGCGATGTCCGACGCCAGGCGGGTGGTCGTCTACTGCCCGCGCGGCACACGCGCCCTGAGCGGCGGTGCGTACGGCCGCTGACCCCCGCGGCCAGCCTGGTCCCCGGCCCGCCGGGGGCTTCTTCGGAAGCCCCCGGCGGGCCTTCTGTCTCGACGGCACGAGGACGGTTGCCGCGCCGGTGAGCGGGGAGAAGTCGCGCGGGGCCGTGCGCGCGCGGCACCACGGTGCCGCGCGGCCGTCCGGAACCCGGCAATGCCGCCTCGGCGGAACACCGGACAACGGCGATCGGAGGAGAGAGACATGAGCGGGAGCCCGCAGCGCAGGAACCGCAGGCCCGCCGAGTGGAAGAGCCGGGTCGCCGCCCCGTGGATGCTCATCGGCGGCGGCCTGCTCGCCATCGCCTTCCTCGTCCTGGCCTCCCTCTTCATCGACCGGGCGTACGTGTTCCTCGGGCTGCTCGCCGCCGCCGTCGCGCTCCTCGCCGTGGGGTGGCTGGAGGTCTCGGTCACCGGACGTGAGGTCGCCGTCCGGTCGGTCCTCGCTCCGCCGCTGCGCCGCCGCGTTCCGCTCACCAAGGTCACCGAAGCGTCCGCGAAGCACGCACGTCCCATGGAACTCGGAGGCTGGGGTTTCCGCCGGCTGCCGAAGCGCAGCGCCGTCTCCCTCCGGGCTGGGGATGCGCTGTGGCTGCGGCTCGAAAGCGGACGGGACTTCGTCATCACCGTCGACGACGCGGCCCGCGCGGCCCGAGTCGTCAACGGCAACCTCACGGCGGCGCGGCAGGGGAGCCGCTGACCCCGTGCCGAGGACTGCGGCCGGGGAACCGGGCCGTCAGACGCCCGTCGCGGCTGCCATATCGGCCTTCAGCCCGGCCAGCACCGACCGGGCCGACGCACGAGCCGCCGCCAGTGCCGCCTGGTCGCGGACCGCGACGACGACCTCCAGGTAGCACTTGAGCTTCGGCTCCGTACCGCTGGGGCGCACCACCACACGGGCCTTCTCCACACCCGCACCCGGGTCTCCCGCGAGGTGGTACCGCAGCCCGTCCGTGGGCGGCAGCAGGTCGGAGCCCTCGCTCAGGTCCTCCGAGGAGACGACGGCCAGGCCCGCGAGCGAGGCCGGCGGGGACGTCCGCAGACGCTCCATCGCCGAGGCGATGAGCGAGAGGTCCTCGACGCGGACCGAGAGCTGACCGGTCGCATGCAGGCCGTGCTCGACGGCCAGATCGTCCAGCAGGTCCGTCAACGAGCGGTCGGCCTGCTTGAGTTCGGCTGCCAGCTCGGCGACGAGCAGCGCCGCCGTGATGCCGTCCTTGTCGCGAACGCCCTCGGGGTCGACGCAGTAGCCCAGCGCCTCCTCGAAGGCGTAACGCAGTCCGTCGACCCGTGCGAGCCACTTGAAGCCGGTCAGGGTCTCCTCGTACGGCAGGTCCGCGGCGCGGGCGATCCGCGAGACCAGGGAGGAGGAGACGATCGACGTGGCGAACGTACCCCGCGCCCGCTTGTGGACGAGGTGCGTGGCGAGCAGCGCGCCGACGTCGTCGCCGCTGAGCATGCGCCAGCCGCCCTCGGCGGCGCGGTCCGGGACGGCGACGGCACAGCGGTCGGCGTCCGGGTCGTTGGCGATGACGAGGTCGACCGGACCGGACTCGGCGGCGGTGGCGCGCGCCGTCGCGAACGCGAGATCCATGGCCCCCGGCTCCTCCGGGTTGGGAAAGGAGACCGTGGGGAAGTCCGGGTCGGGCGTGGCCTGTTCGGGCACCGGAAGCGGCTCGGGGAAGCCCGCCCGGCGGAAGGCCTCGAGCAGTGTGCCCGAGCCGACGCCGTGCAGCGCGGTGTGCACGGTCCGCACGTCCCGCGGCATGCCCTCCGTCAGCACCGCTCCCGTACGGGCCAGATAACTCTCGACGACGTCCTCGCCGAGCACCTCCCAGCCCGACTCCGGGCGTGGCACGCCGGCGAGCGGTCCGACCGCGTCGATACGTGCGGCGATCGCGGCGTCATCGGGCGGGACGATCTGCGAACCCCCACCCAGGTAGACCTTGTAGCCGTTGTCGCGCGGCGGGTTGTGGCTGGCGGTGACCATCACGCCCGCCACGGCTCCCAGCCGGCGGACGGCGAACGCGAGCACGGGAGTCGGCAGCGGCCGCGGCAGCAGGGCGGCGCGCAGACCCGCGCCGGTCATGACGGACGCGGTGTCGCGGGCGAATTCGTGACTCTTGTGACGGGCGTCGTAGCCGATGACGACGAGGCCGGGGCCCTCCTGGCCGCCCGGCTCCGGCAGTTGCCCCCGCAGATACGCGGCAAGCCCGGCGGCGGCACGGATCACGACGGAACGGTTCATCCGCATGGGTCCCGCGCCCAGTTCGCCGCGGAGGCCCGCCGTACCGAACTGGAGGGTGCCGGCGAAGCGGGCCGCCAGCTCCGTCCCTGTTCCGGCGGACGCCACAGCAGGCCCGTCAGCCGGGGAGCCCCCGTCCGCCTCGATGAGCTTCGCCAGTTCCTCGCGGGTCTCCGGGTCGGGATCCTCGGCCTGCCAGGCCCGGGCGCGGGCGACCAGCTCCGTCACATCGTGCTGCACAGCTCTGCCTCTCTCCTCTGCGTCCCGGGCACGGGCCCGCGGCGGAAGCTCCGGGGCCGCCCTGCCGGCGCCCCGGCCGCTCAGATCCGGCCCAGCACCTGCGCCAGCAGCGAACCCATGCGGGCGGCCGATTCGCGGCCCGCCTGAAGCACTTCCTCGTGGTTGAGGGGTTCACCCGTCATGCCCGCCGCGAGGTTGGTGACGAGCGAGATGCCGAGCACCTCCGCGCCCGCCTCACGGGCGGCGATCGCCTCCAGCACGGTGGACATGCCGACCAGGTCCCCGCCGATCGCGCGCACCATGCCGATCTCGGCGGGCGTCTCGTAGTGAGGGCCGGGGAACTGGACGTAGACGCCCTCCGTCAGCGACGGATCGACTTCCTGGCACAGGGTGCGCAGGCGGGGCGAGTACAGGTCGGTGAGGTCGACGAAGTTGGCGCCGACGATGGGGGAGGCGGCTGTGAGGTTGATGTGGTCCTTGATGAGTACGGGCTGGCCCGGGACCATGTCGCCGCGCAGGCCGCCGCAGCCGTTCGTCAGCACGACGGTCTTGCACCCCGCCGCGACCGCCGTACGCACGCCGTGGGTGACGGCGGCGACACCGCGCCCCTCATAGAAGTGGGTACGGCCGAGGAAGACCAGCACCCGCTTGTCGCCCAATTCGTGGGAGCGCACGGTGCCCGCATGGCCCTCGACGGCCGGCGCGGGAAAACCGGGCAGCTCCGTCACCGGGAACTCGGAATCGGGAACCCCGAGCGCGTCCGCGGCGGGCACCCATCCGGAGCCCATCACGAGAACGACGTCGTGGCTGTCCGTACCCGTCAACTCCCGCAGCCGCACGGCGGCGGAATCGGCGGAGCGGTACGGATCATCGGCGGTGTTCGAGGCTGATTCGTTCACGCGATGAGCGTAGCGGTTTCGAGCCTACGCGCGTAGAGGGGGCGGGTGCTTGGGTGGGTCCGCCTTGGGTGGGTTCGGGGTGCGCATGGGGTTCGTGGTGGGTGCGGGGGCGTGCCGTTCCGGCGGGTGTCCCGGGGCGGCATGATTTCCCTCCCTGGACCGGTTCGGGCCTTCGTGCTGGCCTTCATATGCCGGTCCGCAAATCACTTCCCCACGCTTCGCTGGGGAGACCCCAATGGCCCCGTGCCCCCCGCCTGCACGTCCCGCCCCCTCCCGCCCGTCTGGCGTCTGCCGCTCTCGTTCCCCTTCTCCCCTTCGGGAGTCCGGCTGGCTCGCGGCTGCTGCGCCGGTGGCCCTTCGGGTCACTCGCGCAGGCTCGTCCGATGGCTCAACTGCCCTGCCGGGTGGAGGGGTTCACCGACGCGCGGGGCGGTGTTGGGCGGGCTCAGGGTGCGCCCAACGTGCGGCGCGATCTGTCGGCGGTCCTCGACGAGGACGACGGGCCACGAACCCACTGCCCGGTGTGGAAGAGGGGGTTATGGCGACCCCCGGGGGAGAGCCGCGGACGGACGGGAGGGGGCGGGACGCGCAGGGGGGCATGGACGGGCCCTTGGGGTCTCCCCAGCGAAGCGTGGGGAAGTGATTTGCGGACCGGCATATGAAGGCCAGCACGAAGGCCCTTGACGGTTCAGGGAGGGAAATCATGCCGCCCGGACTTGCCCCCCGGAGCGGCACGCCCCCGGCACCCAGCACCCACCCCAGGCGCACCCCGCACCCCCGCACGCGAACAACAGCCACCCCCGGCGACAGCCGAACCCGCCGGACCCCGCAGGCGGCGCCCCTAACAGGGCCGCTTGCGGATTTCCATCACGTAGTCGTGCGGTGCCCCCGCCGATTCCGCCGCGTCGGCGATGTCGCCGAGGTAGCGGGCGGAGGGCAGCCCGCCCTCGTAGCCGTTGAGGACGTAGCACCAGGCCGTCGTCTCACCGTCCAGCGTGTGGACGCGGACCTTCGTGCGCCGGTAGATGCCCATGCCGACGCCTTCCCAGCGGTCCAGGGACTCCTCGTCCATGGGCGCGATGTCGTACAGCGCCACGAAGACCTGTGCCACCGGGGCCTCGACGACCGTCGCCAGCGCGCCCTCCCAGCCCATCTGCTCGCCGCCGAAGGTCAGGCGCCAGTCATTGACCCATCCGGTGCCGCGCAGCGGGGAGTGCGGGGCTCGGCGCGACATCAGCCGCGCGTCGAGGTTCGCGGCGTAAGCGGCGTAGAGGGACATGACGACGAGGGTACGGGAGTCCTTCGTCGCGGCGGCGGTGGCGAGCTGGTGGCGCTGGGGTGCCTGCCCGCGCGGGGGCGCGGCACGCACCCGCAAGCATGTGCGGGACAATGGAGCATGTGACTCGGATCGTGATCATTGGTGGCGGACCCGGCGGCTACGAAGCCGCCCTCGTGGCGGCGCAGCTCGGCGCCGAAGTGACGGTTGTCGACTGCGACGGTCTGGGAGGCGCGTCGGTGCTGACCGACTGCGTGCCCTCCAAGACCCTCATCGCCACGGCCGAGGTGATGACGAACTTCGACTCCTCGTACGAGGAGCTCGGTATCCGCGTGGAGGACAGCACCCACGACCCGGATGATCCCGCCCGCGTCGTCGGCGTCGACCTGGGCAAGGTCAACCGCAGGGTGAAGCGCCTCGCGCTGGCGCAGTCGCACGACATCGTGGCCTCCGTGACGCGTGCGGGCGTACGCGTGATGCGCGGCCGGGGCCGGCTGGAGCCGTCGCAGGCGCCGGACGGTTCGCGCGAGGTGGTCGTCACGCCCGTCGGGGACGTGGCCGGCGGTGGTGAGGAGCGGCTGGCGGCCGACGCCGTGCTGGTCGCCACCGGCGGGCATCCGCGTGAGATCCCGGACGCGCAGCCGGACGGTGAGCGGATTCTCAACTGGAAGCAGGTGTACGACCTGGAGGAGCTGCCCGAGGAGCTGATCGTGGTCGGCTCGGGTGTCACGGGCGCCGAATTCGCGGGTGCCTACCAGGCGTTGGGCTCGCAGGTCACGCTCGTGTCGTCGCGTGACCGGGTGCTTCCCGGTGAGGACCCGGATGCGGCCGCGGTGCTGGAGGACGTCTTCAGGCGCCGGGGCATGAACGTGATGGCGCGTTCCCGTGCCGCTTCCGCGAAGCGCGTCGGCGACAAGGTGGAGGTGGAGCTGCAGGACGGCCGCACGATCACGGGAAGCCACTGCCTGGTCGCGGTCGGGGCGGTGCCCAATACGGCGGACATGGGTCTGGAGGAGGCCGGGGTCCGGCTGAAGGACTCGGGGCACATCTGGACCGACAAGGTCTCCCGTACGTCCGCTCCCGGGGTCTACGCGGCAGGTGACTGCACGGGCGTCTTCGCGCTCGCGTCGGTCGCTGCGATGCAGGGCCGGATCGCGATGTACCACTTCCTCGGGGAGACGGTCACGCCGCTGAACCTGAAGGCGGTCTCGGCGAACGTCTTCACCGATCCGGAGATCGCCACCGTCGGCTACAGCCAGGCCGACGTGGACAGCGGACGGATGGACGCCTGGTCCGTCAAGCTTCCGCTGCTGCGCAATCCGCGGGCGAAGATGCAGGGCATCCGGGACGGGTTCGTGAAGCTGTTCTGCCGGCCAGGTACGGGCATCGTGGTGGGCGGTGTCGTCGTCGCGCCGCGTGCGAGCGAGTTGATCCATCCGTTGTCGGTCGCGGTCGACAACAACCTGACGGCGGGGCAGATCGCGAACACCTTCACGGTGTATCCGTCGCTGACCGGCTCGATCGGCGAGGTAGCGCGGCAACTGCACACGCGGAGGACGGCCGAGGACGGCTGAACCGCCCGGCCGGTTCGTCCGGTTGTGTCTATATCACGCGGCAAATACGCGTATGGACAACTTCCAAAAATCGACGAAAACTGCTGAAAGCAGACGGTCGTTGGGGTTACTGTCAGTTCCGTGTTCGCTGCAGAACGTCGCCAACTGATCCTCGAAATGGTGCGCGCCAACGGGGCCGTGTCGCTCCGTGAGCTCGCCCGCGTCGTCCAGACCTCCGAAGTGACCGTGCGCCGAGACGTGCGCGCCCTGGAGGCAGAAGGACTGCTCGACCGCCGGCACGGCGGCGCCGTCCTGCCCGGTGGTTTCACCCGCGAGACCGGTTTTCCCCAGAAGTCCCATATGGCGACTGCGGAGAAGACCGCCATCGCCGACCTCGCGGCGGGTCTCGTGGAGGAGGGTGAGGCCATCGTCGTCGGCGCCGGGACCACCACGCAGGAGCTGGCCCGAAGACTGGCCCGTGTGCCGGGCCTGACGGTCGTCACCAACTCCCTGCTCGTCGCACAGGCGTTGGCGCACGCCAACCGCGTCGAGGTGGTGATGACGGGAGGCACCCTGCGGGGTTCGAACTACGCGCTGGTCGGCAGCGGCGCCGAACAGTCCCTCCAGGGGCTGCGCGTCTCGCGGGCCTTCCTCTCCGGCAGCGGGCTCACGGCCGAGCGCGGGCTCTCCACGTCCAACATGCTCTCGGCGAGCGTGGACAGGGCGCTGGTGCAGGCCGCGGCGGAGGTCGTCGTCCTCGCCGACCACACGAAGCTCGGCACCGACACGATGTTCCAGACCGTTCCCACGGACGTGATGACGCGCCTGGTGACGGACAAGCCGCCACCCCAGGACGACCGTGCCGGTACGGAGTTGCAGGCGCTGGCCGACCAGGGCGTGCAGATCACCGTGGCCGGAATGACCCCGGCAGGCGCCGCCGAGGCGCCCGGCCCCGTGCAGAGCGCGGGCGCACGTGGCGCCGGGAGCGAGAAGGGGCAGGGGCGCCGGGAGGTGCCGATGCCGGGCCAGCGGCGCAACCTCCCGCCGGGCGGCGGCGGTTCGCAGCCGCCGCAGCTGCGCAGCGCGCCCGCGCTGCCCGAGCAGTCGCCCGTCGCGGGCCGTGTGGCGGATCTGGCTCCCAGGCGCCGCTGATCCTCCCCGCACGCGGCTGCGCCCGCCGTCCCGGTGAGGGGCGGCCGGCGCAGCCGTACGCGCCCGGCCGGGGCGGCCGGGCGCGGTGATCAGTCCTTGATCTCGCAGATGACGGTTCCGGCGGAGAGGGAGCCGCCGATCTCGGCGTGCAGGTCCTTCACGGTGCCGGAGCGGTGGGCGTTGAGGGGCTGTTCCATCTTCATCGCTTCCAGTACGACGACGAGTTCGCCCTCCTCGACCTGCTGGCCCTCCTCCACGGCGACCTTGACGATGGTGCCCTGCATGGGGGAGGCGAGGGCGTCGCCGGAAGCTGCGCCGCCGGCCTTCTTCGAGGCCTTGCGCTTGGGCTTCTTGACGCCGCCGCCCGCCGGTGCTGCCGTGGCGCCCAGCGACGAGGGCAGGGAGACCTCCAGCCGTTTGCCGCCGACCTCGACGACGACGGTCTCGCGGGTGTTCTCGTCCTCGTCCGCGTCCGTTCCGGGCGCGGCGAAGGGCTTGATCTCGTTGACGAACTCCGTCTCGATCCACCGGGTGTGGACGTCGAAGGGTTCTCCTTCGCGGCCGTTGACCTCGGGTGCGAAGGCGGGGTCGCGCACCACGACGCGGTGGAAGGGCAGGGCGGTTGCCATGCCCTCGACGTCGAACTCCTCCAGCGCGCGTGCGGCCCGCTGAAGGGCCTGCTGCCGGGTGGCGCCGGTGACGATGAGCTTTGCGAGCAGCGAGTCCCAGGCCGGGCCGATGACGCTGCCGGACTCCACGCCCGCGTCGAGCCGCACGCCCGGGCCGGTCGGCGGGGCGAAGGTGGTCACGGTGCCGGGCGCCGGGAGGAAGTTGCGGCCCGGGTCCTCGCCGTTGATGCGGAACTCGAAGGAGTGCCCGCGCAGTTGCGGGTCGTCGTAGTCCAGCGTCTCGCCGTCGGCGATGCGGAACATCTCGCGCACCAGGTCGATGCCGGTGACTTCCTCGGTGACGGGGTGTTCCACCTGGAGGCGGGTGTTGACCTCCAGGAAGGAGATCGTGCCGTCCTGGCCGACGAGGAACTCGCAGGTGCCGGCGCCGGAGTAGCCCGCCTCCTTGAGGATGGCCTTCGACGCGCGGTACAGCTCGGCGTTCTGCTCGTCGGTGAGGAAGGGCGCGGGGGCCTCCTCGACGAGTTTCTGGTGGCGGCGCTGCAGCGAGCAGTCACGGGTGGAGACCACCACGACGTTGCCGTGCTTGTCGGCCAGGCACTGCGTCTCCACGTGCCGCGGGCGGTCCAGGTAGCGCTCGACGAAGCACTCGCCGCGCCCGAACGCGGCCACCGCCTCGCGTACTGCGGAGTCGTAGAGTTCCTCGACCTCGTCCAGCGACCGGGCGACCTTCAGGCCGCGTCCGCCGCCTCCGAAGGCCGCCTTGATGGCGATGGGAAGCCCGTTCTCCTCGGCGAAGTTGACGACCTCCGAGGCGCCGGAGACGGGGTCCTTCGTACCGGCCACCAGCGGCGCACCTGCACGTTCGGCGATGTGCCTGGCTGCGACCTTGTCGCCCAGTGAGCGGATCGCGTCCGGCGGCGGGCCGATCCAGGTCAGGTTCGCGTCCAGCACTGCCTGGGCGAAGTCGGCGTTCTCGGAGAGGAATCCGTAGCCGGGGTGCACCGCGTCGGCACCCGAATCGGCCGCGGCTTTCAGCACCTTGTCCATGTCCAGGTAGCTGGCCGCCGGAGTGTCACCGCCCAGTGCGAACGCCTCGTCCGCTACCCGGACGTGCAACGCGTCCCGGTCCGGCTCGGCATAGACGGCGACGCTGGCGATCCCCGCGTCCCGGCAGGCACGGGCGACGCGAACAGCGATTTCGCCGCGGTTGGCGATGAGCACCTTGCGCACGATGACTCCCTACTTGGCGCTGCGCCGCAAGAGGAATTGATGTGGTGAGTGGTGCGAGTTTAGGTACTGACCACACCACTGGCCGAGTCGCCCACAGGCGTGAGCTTTCCCACACGGACTGTGACATGCGGCCGCCGCAGTCCTCGGTTTTTCCCGTCATCCCAAGGTACGCCGGGTTTCCGGTGCAGCTCGGGGATCTCCTGGTGTGGTCAAGGTCTCCGCCCCGCCCCCGGTGGCCGACGGCCTGGTCTTTGTGGGGTTCCTATGAATCGCGAGGGGAAACTTTGCTTCCTGCCGGGCCTCTTGCCCACGGTGATACCCGTAAGTAGCGTTCACGGTGCCATGGCGGCGTACTCCAGGTAACGACCAGCATCGGGCCATGGGTGACGGAAGCGGAAGTGGGTGGGCGAGGTGGGGCTCCGACGATCGGTGGCCGCGGCCGCGGCGCTGGTACTGGTGGTCGAGGCAGTCGGCCTCGTTCTGCTGCATATCTTCCTCGGCATGGTCGTGGACGAACAGCAAATGTCCATGGCGGGACTCGAACCCCGCTCGATGTCGCTCTCCGCCGTGATCGCGGGTGCGCTCGTCGGCTGTTATCTGCTGCTGTGCGCGGTGGTGTTCGCCAGTACGGCGATCCGTGACCGGGCGCCCGTGGGAATACTGCGCATCCTGCTCATCAGCGCCGCGGTGGTGCACGGCCTGCTGGGCGCGGTGTCCGTCGGGCTGGTCGGCTGGCTCGCGTTCGTGTTCATGATGGTGGTGCTGGGACTGATCGTGTGGTCCCTGCTGTCCTACAGCGTCGAGGAGAGGGCCGCGGAGGGGACTTCGCAGCCCTCGACGGACAACTCGCCGCCGCCGTCGGGCGGTCCGCATCCGGAGCCCTCGGCACCGTAGAAGCGGAACGCGGGCGGGGCTCCCTCCCGGGCCGGGGCTCAGGCACGAGGAGGCCGGGCCTCAGGCGCGAGCGCACCGCCCGCCCGTAGGCCCGGACGGCCCGGGAGGAACCCCGGACGACCGCTCGCTCCCCGCCGCTTTCAGGACCACAAGTCCGTGATGCGCACGTCCAGTTGCGCGAGGAGATCGCGCAGCAGCGGCAGCGACAGCCCGATCACCGTTCCGTGGTCTCCCTCGATTCCCCTGACGAACGGCGCGGAGCGGCCGTCGAGCGTGAACGCGCCCGCGACGTGCACGGGTTCTCCCGTCGCCACGTAGGCGGCGATCTCCTCGTCGGTCGGCTCGCCGAAGTGCACGGTCGTGGACGCCGTCGCCGAAGTGCTGCTGCCGTCACGGGTGTCGAGGACGCAGTGCCCCGTCTGCAGCACTCCCGAGCGGCCGCGCATCGCCTTCCAGCGCGCCGTCGCCTCCTCGGCGTCGGCGGGCTTGCCCAGGGGCTCGCCGTCCAGCTCCAGCACGGAGTCGCAGCCGAGCACGAGCGCGTCCGCGGCACGGGGAAGCGCCGCGACGGCCTGTGCCTTCGCCTCGGCCAGCACTCGCGCCAGCTCGCCGGGAGTCGGTGCCGACAGCGTGTCCTCGTCCACGCCGCTGACTATCACCTCGGGCGAGAAGCCCGCCTGCTCGAGGAGACCCAGCCGGGCCGGGGACGCGGAGGCGAGGACGAGCCGGCGCACGGGCCGGGCGGGCGGCTGCTGCGGCGAGGAAGGTGAGGAAGGTGAGGAAGAAGAAGCTGAGGAGGAAGAGGCCATGGGCGCAATCGTAGAGACCCGGCGGGGGCCGTCCGCCGGTACGCCTGTCAGGCGTCCGGCCGCACGTTGGCCAGCACGACGGAAGCGATCACGACGACGGGCAGCAGCCAGTACAGGCGCCGCAGCATCGCCAGCGTCGCGCGCATCTCCTTCGGAGGCTCGTCGCGGGGGTCCGACCACAGCATGAATTCCATGCTGCGGCGGACGCCGGTGCGGCGCCTGAGTACGCGTACTCATTCCGGCCCGCACGTGCCCGCGGCCGCTCCGGGCGCGGGCACGTGCGGGCCGGAAGGAGCCGGGGCCGCGTCAGGCGGGCCAGAACGTCGTTCGCCACGCCTTCGGGCCCGGGTGAGGCACACGGCGCGGGACCGTACGGGCAGGGTCCGACCATTCCTGCGCGGTGCGGGAAGCCGGCGCCTGCGACGCCACCGCGGCCGCCCGCGCCCTGACCACCGCCAGGGCGGCGGCCAGTTCCTCCGGGGTCGGGTTGCCCCGCACCACCTTGATCGGCGGGAACGGCGGGTTCTCCCCCCGCTCCTCTGTCGTCGGGTCGAGCATGGCGAACGGCCTCCTCACAGCGGGATGTTGCCGTGCTTCTTCGGGGGCAGCTGCTCGCGCTTCGAACGGAGCGTGCGCAGACCGCGGGTGATGTGGCGGCGGGTCTCGGACGGCATGATCACAGCGTCCACATACCCGCGTTCGGCCGCGGCATACGGATTCAGCAGCGCGTCCTCGTACTCCTGGGTCAGCTCCGCCCGCAGCTGCTCCCGTTCCTCCTCGTCCTCGACGCTGCCGAGCCGCTTGCGGTAGAGGATGTTGACGGCGCCCTGCGCACCCATGACGGCGATCTGCGCGGTGGGCCAGGCGAAGTTGAGGTCGGCGCCGAGGTGCTTGGAACCCATGACGTCGTAGGCGCCGCCGAAGGCCTTCCGCGTGATCACGGTGACCAGCGGCACCGTCGCCTCCGCGTAGGCGTAGATCAGCTTGGCGCCGCGCCGGATGATGCCGTCGTATTCCTGGTCCGTGCCCGGCAGGAAGCCCGGCACGTCGACGAAGGTGAGGACGGGCACGTTGAACGCGTCGCAGGTGCGCACGAACCGCGCCGCCTTCTCGCTGGCGTCGATGTTGAGGCAGCCGGCGAACTGCAGCGGCTGGTTGGCGACGACGCCCACCGACTGGCCCTCGATCCGTCCGAAGCCGGTGATGATGTTCGGGGCGAACAGCGCCTGTGTTTCGAGGAATTCACCGTCGTCGAGTACGTGCTCGATCGCGGAGTGCATGTCGTAGGGCTGGTTCGCGGAGTCCGGGATGAGCGTGTCCAGCTCGCGGTCCTCGTCCGAGGTCTCCAGGTCCGCCTCCTCGGGGAAGACCGGGGGTTCGGACAGGTTGTTCGACGGCAGGTAGGACAACAGGCCCTTGACGTACTCGATGGCGTCCTTCTCGTCGCCCGACATGTGGTGCGCGACGCCCGAGGTGGCGTTGTGCGTGCGGGCGCCGCCCAGTTCCTCGAAGCCGACGTCCTCGCCGGTGACCGTCTTGATGACGTCGGGACCCGTGATGAACATGTGCGACGTCTGATCCACCATCACCGTGAAGTCGGTGATCGCCGGGGAGTAGACCGCCCCGCCGGCGCACGGGCCGACGATGAGGCTGATCTGCGGGACGACGCCGGACGCGTGCACGTTCCTGCGGAAGATCTCCGCGAACAGGCCGAGCGCCACGACCCCTTCCTGGATGCGGGCGCCGCCGCCGTCGTTGATCCCGATGACCGGGCAGCCGTTCTTCAGGGCGAAGTCCATGACCTTGACGATCTTCTCGCCGTACACCTCGCCGAGCGAGCCGCCGAAGATCGTGAAGTCCTGCGAATAGACGCACACGGGACGGCCGTCGACCGTTCCGTAGCCGGTGACGACACCGTCCCCGTACGGACGGTTCTTCTCCAGGCCGAAGTTGGTCGAGCGGTGCCGGGCGAACTCGTCCAGCTCAGTGAAACTGCCCTCGTCCAGCAGCAGATCGATCCGCTCACGCGCTGTCAGTTTGCCCTTGGCGTGCTGTTTCTCCACCGCGCGCTGCGAACCCGCGTGCGTCGCCTCCGCAGCGCGGCGTTCGAAGTCCGCGATCTTCCCCGCGGTCGTGTGGATGTCTGGGCTCTCCTGCTCGGACATCTGCGTGCGGCTCCTACTCGTCAGCGTGCGGCTACCGTTTCGTAGGTTATCCGCGAAGAAGCCGTTCGTCGGTGCGGCGTTGGCCACACTCCTGCCTGCTGCGGCACGGCTGCCTGCCGCGGCACGGCCCCGCCGGGCGGGCGGCGGCACCGGGGGCGGGCCTACGCTGACGGCATGACGCCGAACCCCTCCGGAGACCCGGGCGGCCGCTGGTCCGACCTCGGCCGCCCACCGCTCAACGCCGCCGCGCTGCGCCGCGCACTGACCGGAGCGGACAGTGTGTGGACATCGCTGGACGTCGTCGAGCGCACCGGCTCGACCAACACCGACCTCGCCGCGCGCGCACGCGACGGAAGCGCGCGCGAGGGTGCCGTGCTCGTCGCCGAGGAGCAGACGGCGGGCCGCGGCCGGCTGGAGCGGGGGTGGAGCGCACCCCCGCGCTCCGGTCTCTTCGTGTCGGTGCTTCTCGTGCCGCCGGTGCCGCAGGACCGCTGGGGGTGGGTGCCGCTGCTGGCGGGGGTGGCGACGGCGAGCGCGCTGGCCCGCACGGCGGGAGTGGACACGAAGCTGAAGTGGCCCAACGACGTCCTCGTGGACATCGGGGGTGAGGAGCGCAAGACCGGCGGCATCCTCGCGGAACGCACCGACGTGGCCGCGGCGCAGGGCCGGGGCGACGGGGCGGGTGGGCCGGGCGGCGCGGGAATCGTCCTCGGTATCGGCCTCAACGTCTCGCTACGCGAAGCGGAGCTGCCCGTGCCCACGGCCGGCTCGCTCGTCCTCGCCGGAGCACCGGCCGCCGACCGCGATCCGCTGCTGCGCGCGGTGCTGCGTTCCGTCGAGGACTGGTACGGGCGCTGGGCCGCCGCCGACGGGGATCCCGCCGCCTCCGGCGTGCTGGAGGCGTACGCCGCGGGGTGCGCGACGCTCGGCCGGCATGTGCGGGCGGAGCTGCCCGGAGGCGGGGAACTCGTCGGCGAGGCGGTGGCCGTCGACAGCGACGGGCGGCTTGTGATCGGTACCGGAGAAGGGGTGCAGCGGCCCGTCGCGGCGGGCGACATCGTGCACCTGCGCGGTCACGGGGGCCACGGGAGCGACGACGGCGCGGAGGCGTGACCGCCGGGGCTCCGGCACCCTCCCGCGGGCGCCTCCGGCCACGGGTCGCAGAAAATGGCTCGGCAACGGGCTCGGCGGCCGGCCGGCAACGGCTCGGCGACCCGGCTCGGGCCGGACAAACACCCTCACCGGGACCGGCCGCACAGGGTAGGTGTTGCGCCGGGCCGGTGGTCCGCTTCTGATGGGCCGTTCGCAGAGGGACCAGTTCAGCGCGCTGCTGCCGTATGGTTGGCGCGGCGGAGGGGACACGGATGTCAGGCGTCCCGGTGATCCCCGGAAGATCTCAGCAAGAGGGCGGAAGGGCAGTGCGCAGGGACGACCGGACCGGGCGAGGGGCGGACAGTGGCCGACGATGAACCGGACATTCCCGCGCGCCCGTCCGGATCGCAGTCGGCGCCGGAGCCGGGAGGCGGACAGGGGTCCGCGGACGCGGCCCCGGCCGGACGGTCCGGCGGCACCGGAGACACCGGAGGCACCGGCGGCACCGGCGGGGCGGCACTCGACTTCTCCGTCTCTCCGGACTCTCCGAGCTCGGCCGGCGGCCCCGGGGCGGACGGCCCCGACGGCACGGACCCCGAAGGCGCCGCCGACGACGAGGACGACCCCAGCGCCCTGCGCATCGAGCAGCTGATCCTGGGTTCGAAGCGGCAGTACACCCCTTTCCAGGCGGCCCGGGCGGCCGGGGTCTCGATGGAGCTGGCCTCCCGCTTCTGGCGTGCGATGGGCTTCGCCGACGTCGGGCAGGCCAAGGCCCTCACCGAGGCGGACGTGCTGGCGCTGCGGCGGCTCGCGGGCCTCGTGGAGGCGGGCCTGCTCAGCGAGGCGACGGCCGTGCAGGTCGCCCGTTCGACCGGACAGACCACCTCACGGCTCGCCGACTGGCAGATCGACTCCTTCCTGATGGGTCTGACGGAGCCGCCCGAGCCCGGCATGACGCGCAACGAGGTCACCTATCCGCTGGTCCAGCTGCTTCTGCCCGAGCTGGAGGAGTTCCTGGTCTACGTGTGGCGGCGTCAGCTCGCCGCGGCCACGGGCCGGGTGGTGCAGGCACTGGACGACGAGGACACCGTCGCCCGGCGGCAGGCGATCGCCTTCGCCGACCTGGTGGGCTTCACACGACTGACGCGACGTCTCGAGGACGACGAACTCGGCGAGCTGGTCGAGGCGTTCGAGACGACGTCGGCGGACCTGGTCGCCGCGAACGGCGGCCGCCTGATCAAGGCCCTCGGCGACGAGATCCTCTACGTGGCCGAGGACGCGGGCACCGCCGCGGAGATCGGCCTGCGGCTGATCGAGACCATGGCGAACGATCCGACAATGCCCGAACTGCGCGTGGGCATCGCCTTCGGCACGATGACGACGCGCATGGGCGACGTCTTCGGCAACACCGTCAACCTGGCGAGCAGGCTGACGTCGATAGCGCCGAAGGACAGAGTCCTCGTGGACGGCGATTTCCGCGCGGAACTCGTCGCCTCGGGCGATGCACCGGAGTCGGAGAAGGAGACCGAGGACCTCTCGGACTACCGCTACGCCCTGCAGCCGCTGTACCAGCGTCCCGTGCGCGGCCTCGGAGTCGTCGAGCCCTGGATGCTCAACCGCCGCTGAAAGGCGCTCACTTCGCTCACTTCGGCTCAGCTCTCCGTCCTTTGTACCGGCGGGCCGGAGGCGGACCGTAATCTGATGCGCGTCCGTCCTGAGCGCGCGTCAACCCGGAGGGCCGCATGAGCACGGTGACTGAGAAGCGTTTCGGCGAGTGGATCGTGGTCCGCAAGGACTCCGGGACCCATGTCGCCGAGCTCGTACTGGACCGGCCGAAGGCCATGAACGCCGTGTCCGCCGAGCTCGCCGCCGGTCTGGTCGAGGCGTGCACCGATCTCGGCCGGGACCGGCACGTGCACGCCACGGTGCTCAGCTCCAGCAACGACCGGGCGTTCTGCGTCGGCGCGGACCTCAAGGAGCGCAACGCCCTCAGCGACGCCGACCTCAGCCGCCACCGCCCGACGGCCCGCGCCGCCTACACGGGTGTGCTGGACCTGCCGATGCCGACGATCGCCGCCGTCCACGGCTTCGCGCTCGGCGGAGGCTTCGAGCTGGCGCTCTCCTGCGACGTGATCGTCGCCGACTCCACGGCCGTGGTGGGGCTGCCCGAGGTCTCCGTCGGCGTCATCCCCGGCGGCGGCGGCACGCAGTTGCTGCCCCGCAGGGTCGGAGCGGCCCGCGCGGCCGAGCTGATCTTCTCCGCGCGCCGCGTCGAGGCGGCGGAGGCACGCGAACTCGGTCTCGTGGACGAACTGGTCGAGGACGGAGCGGTCCGTGCCGAGGCGCTCGCGCTGGCCGGCCGCATCGCCGGGAACTCACCTGTGGGCCTGCGGGCCGCGAAGCGGGCGCTGCGCACGGGCTGGGGACTGGACCTGTGGGCCGGGCTGGAGATCGAGGACGCCGCCTGGCGCACCGTCGCCTTCTCCGGGGACCGCACGGAGGGCGTCGCCGCCTTCAACGAGAAGCGGAAGCCGCAGTGGCCGGGGGAGTGAGGCGCTGCCGGCGGCCGGCGGCGCGTCCCGGTCGCAATGCGCTGAGGCCCTGGCGTCCCGCCGGAGCGGTGCCGGAGTAACCCGTACGGCAGGTCCGTGCGCGGGCTTCTCGTGCCCGCGGTACGGCCGTCGGCACACGGCACGGACGGCCGCACGTGCGGCCGGGGGGACCGGACCGGCCCGAGAAGATTGTCCTGACTCGTCCTAGCCTGGCTCTCATGGGAGAGGACGAACGGCTGCGGGCTGTCGTCGAGCTGGCGCAGGCCATGGCAGGGGCGCAGCGCTTCTGCGAGGCGCACCCCCGCCACTCGACGCTCCGTGAGGTCGCGCACGCCGCGGCCCAGCGGGCGTGCGCCGGCATGAACGCCGCCTTCGCCGCTCTCTCCGCATGGGACCGGGCACGGGGACGCCTCGACGTACTGGTCAACGTCGGCGAACTCGCCCCGGGGGAGCAGGAGTTCCCCGAGGACGAGTCCTACCCGGTGCACGACTTCCCCGAGATCACCGAGCCGCTGCCGGAACGGTGGGCCGCGGACGGCGCCGAGGAGCCGCTCGCCTGGATCGAGACGGCCGAGGGGGAGGGGCGCGAACGGCCCGGCCGGTCCGGCGCCGCCCCCCGCAACGCGCGCGTGGCCGCACTGCGCCGCCGCGGCCGCGGCTGCTGCGTCGTGGCGCCGATAGTGCTGCGCGGGCGTGCCTGGGGCGAGCTGTATGTGGCCCGCCGTTCCGGGGCACCGGTCTTCGACCGTTCCGACGCGCACTTCGCGGCCGTACTGGCCGAGATCATCGCCGCCGGGATCGCGCAGAACGAGCAGCTGGAAGAGGTGCGCCGCCTTGCCTACACCGACCAGCTGACAGGCCTGGCCAACCGCAGGGCCATCGAGGGCAAGCTGGACGACGGCCTGGAGCGTCACCGCGAGGACGGCACCGTGGTGAGCCTCGTCGTCTGCGACCTCAACGGCCTCAAGCGCGTCAACGACGAGCAGGGCCATGCCGCCGGCGACCGGCTGCTGGAACGGTTCGGGATGGTGCTGTCGATGTCCGGGGCGAAGCTTCCGGGTGCGCTGGCCGCACGCCTGGGCGGCGACGAGTTCTGCCTGCTGACGGTCGGACCGCCCGCGGACCAGGTCGTACGGGCCGCGGAGGAGGTCTGCCGCAACGCCCTCGGGCTGCGGGGCGGCGACGGTGTCTCGTGCGGTGTCGCCTCCACGGGAGACCGGATAGGGCGGATACGTTCGGCGGCCCGCCTCTTCCGGTTGGCCGACGCCGCGCAGTACAGGGCGAAGGCCGCGCGTGCGCTGGGACCGGTGGTGGCGGGTCGCCGGGGCGGCACCGAGGATCCCGTCGTGCGTCTCGCCGACGCCTCGGAGGCCGAGGAGGCAGCAGCAGCGGCGCCGCCGGCGGGCGACCGCCGCCACTTCCGCGGTCACACCCCGAAGCCGGACGAGGCACCGGACGAGGCGGGGGTCAGGGAGACCGGCGAGGGCGGTCAGCAGCATCCGCCGGACGTGCAAGGCCGGCAGGACACACACCCGCGGGGCGGAGAGGCCCAGGACCGGGAAGGGGACGAGGTCCGGGACCGGCAGGGGGAAAGGGATGCGGCCCAGGACCGGGACTCGCAGGGCCGGAACCCGCAGGCCGGGGAGGCCGGGGAGGCTGAGGGCCGGAGGCCGGGTCCTGCGGACCCGCCGGACCGGCACATACGCACCGAACGTCCCGACGAGTCCGCTGCCGTGCGCGGCCTCCGCACCGACGGGACGGACTCCTCCCGTGGTCCCTCTCGCCGGCACTCGATCGACCCCTCCCGCGACTCCCGCCCGCCGGACCGGCAGGGACCGCGCGTCCGGAGCCACGGGGCGTGAGCGGCCGGCCGCCGGATCGGCGCCCGTCCGCCCGGTACCGCACCGCTTTCCGCAGCCCCACTGCGAACCCCCGCCCCGGCGTCTCCCGGCGGCAACGCCGTGGGGAGGACCCCGCACCCTCCCGCGTCCCCGTCCGCACACCCCGGTCGTGACAGGAATCGATTCACTCTTTAGGCTGCCTGAATATGAGTATGCACACCGTGGTGCTGGGCGACTCCGGCACGAGCCCCGAAGACGTCATCGCCGTCGCCCGGGACGGCGCCCGTGTGGAGCTGTCGGCCCGGGCACGGGCAGCACTCGACGCCTCCCGGCGGCACATCGAGGAGCTGGCAGCCAAGACCGAGCCCGTCTACGGAGTCTCCACCGGCTTCGGGGCGCTCGCGGTGCGTCACATCAGCCCCGGCCTCCGCGCCCAGCTCCAGCGCAACATCGTGCGCTCGCACGCGGCCGGCATGGGCCCGCGCGTGGAGCGTGAGGTCGTACGCGCGCTGATGTTCCTGCGCCTGAAGACCCTCGCGTCAGGGCGGACGGGCGTACGGGCCGAGGTGGCGCAGTCCATCGCGGACCTGCTCAACGCCGGCGTCACCCCCGTCGTGCACGAATACGGCTCCCTCGGCTGCTCCGGCGATCTCGCCCCGCTCTCCCACTGCGCACTGACACTCATGGGCGAGGGCGAGGCGGAAGGCCCCGACGCCACGGTCCGGCCCGCCGCGGAGCTCCTCGCCGAGCACGGCATCACGCCCGTCGAACTGCGCGAGAAGGAGGGGCTCGCCCTCCTCAACGGCACGGACGGCATGCTCGGCATGCTCCTGCTCGCCTGTGCGGACCTCGCCCGCCTGTTCACCTCCGCGGACATCACCGCCGCGCTCACCCTGGAGGCGCTGCTCGGCACGGACAGGGTCCTCGCACCGGAGCTGCACGCCATCCGACCGCACCCGGGCCAGGCCGCCTCGGCGGCCAACATGCTGAAGGTGCTTGCCGGTTCGGGGCTGACCGGCCACCACCAGGACGACGCGCCGCGCGTCCAGGACGCGTACTCGGTGCGCTGCGCCCCGCAGGTCGCGGGCGCCGGACGCGACACGCTCGCGCACGCCCTGACGGTCGCGCGGCGCGAACTCGCCTCGGCCGTCGACAACCCGGTCGTGCTGCCGGACGGGCGAGTGGAGTCCAACGGCAACTTCCACGGGGCGCCCGTCGCCTACGTGCTCGACTTCCTCGCCGTGGCCGCCGCCGACCTCGCGTCGATCGCCGAGCGCCGGACCGACCGCCTCCTGGACAAGAACCGCTCGCACGGCCTGCCGCCGTTCCTGGCGCACGACGCCGGTGTCGACTCCGGCCTGATGATCGCCCAGTACACGCAGGCCGCCCTGGTCAGCGAGATGAAGCGGCTGGCCGTCCCGTCCTCCGCCGACTCGATCCCCTCCTCCGCCATGCAGGAGGACCATGTCTCGATGGGCTGGTCCGCGGCCCGCAAGCTGCGCAGCGCGGTCGACGCCCTGACCCGGGTCGTCGCCGTCGAGCTGTACGCCGCGGCGCGTGCCGTCGAACTGCGTGCCGCGGACGCGAGGCTGACGCCGGGCGAGGCGTCCCGCGCGATCGTGGACGCGTTGCGCGGGGCCGGCGTGGACGGGCCGGGGCCCGACCGGTTCCTCGCACCGGATCTGGCGGTCGCCGAGCGCTTCGTCGGGACGGGAGCGCTGGTGCGGGCGGCCGAGTCGGTGACGGGCGAGCTCGCCTGAGGCCCACGGACCCGCCCGAGCACCGGGACGGCCCGAGCCCATGGGACGACGGCCCGAGCACGCGGGACGGTCCGAGTCCATGGGACGACTGCCCGAGGCCGGTCCGGACTCCCGGCTTCCGGGCCCTCTCCCCGGCAAGCGGAAGAGGAGACGTCCGGGTGTGACGTAATCGTCGGCACCGGGTCCGCCGGGCATGCGCAGAAGTGCCATGACGGGGTACGCATCGCTTTCGTTCACCCGTAACCAACAGGAGAGGAAATGGCACAGGAGACGGCGCTGCCACAGCGGACGCAGGAGGCTTCCCAAGGGCGGGTCGCCCGTATACGGCAGTGGCTGCGGCGTGCGGTGGGTTCGGACGGACATGAGCGGCACACCCTGGCGCTGATAGGCAAGAGCACACTGGCCGCCCTCATCGCCTGGTACATCGCCAAACAGCTGATGGGAGCGCAGTCGCCCGCGTTCGCGCCGTTCTCAGCTGTGCTGATCATGCAGGTCACCGTCTACCAGTCGCTTCTTCAGTCGCTGCGTTACCTGGGAGCCGTCTCGCTCGGCGTGGCGCTGCAAGGGCTGTTCGGATTCCTCGCCGGGCCCGGACTGGTGACGTTCGCTCTCGTGGCGCTCGCCGCGATGGCCATCGGCCGCTGGCGTCCGCTGGGTTCACAGGGATCGCAGGTGGCGACGGCCGCGTTCTTCGCGTTCTCCACCTACGCCACGGCGACCACTCCCGGCGACAAGTTCAGCCAGCTCAGCCAGATCATCCTGCTCGTCCTCGTCGGATGCGGAGTGGGGGCAGCGGTCAACCTGCTGGTGATGCCCCCGATGCGTTACCGCAGCGCCGAGAGCGGCATCCACACCCTCGCCCACGCGCTGTGCGACCTGATCGGCGACATGTACCCGGCGCTGCGCAACCAGCACCTGGAGGAGGAGCGCACCAGGCACTGGCGTCACCGGGCGTCGCAGCTGGGGCCGATGGTGAGCCAGGCCCAGTCGGCGGTGCGCACCGCGGTGGAGAGCACGTACTACAACCCCCGGCGGCTTCTGCAACGCCATCACGGCCGCGTGACGTTTGCGGGGTACCGGGCCGTCATCGACGCCCTGGAGCGGGTCACGTACCAGCTGGCTTCCATGGTCCGGAGTCTGGACCAGTGGCACGACAGCAAGGACGGGGAGGCTTACGGCGAATTCCTGCGCGACTACGGCGACTTCCTGCGCACGCTCGCGAAGATATCCGACCTGTTCAGCAAGATCGACGAGGACCGTCTGCACGAGCAGGCACCCGAGCTGTGCCGGGCGGCGGAGCAGGCGCAGGAGGCCCGCACGCGTCTCGTGGAGGCGGCGGAGGAGAACTCGCTGCCGGTGGGAGACCCCTCCCGGCCGTACGGGATCCTGCTGGCGGAGGCCACGCGGCTGATGGACGAGTGCCAGTACACCTGCGACGTGCTGCAGAAGTCCGTCGACAGCCAGGGTTCGCCTTGCGACTGAGGGCTGTGGCCGGACAGGCCCTCGGGTCTGTCGCCGGGCATGTCCTGGTCGGGACAGCCCCTAGCCGGCCTTGCGGCGCCGTGCCCGCAGGATCATGGCGCCGCCGGCGCCGGCCACTCCGAGCGCGCTCAGGAAGAAGGGCGAGGTGACGCCGTCCCCCGGCTGCTCGGCGGCGGACGCCCGGCGGGCGCGGTCGGCGGCGGCGTCCGTCGCGTGCGGCGCGGAGGAGGCGCCCGAGTACGAGGTCGCTGAGGGGTGCGCCCCGCCCGGGCCGGTGGTGTCGGGGGCGGCCCTTGCGGAGGGGACGAACCAGAGGGCACACAGCACGGCGCCGGCCGCGGTGGCCGTCATCAGGGACCGGCGGTGAGCGGAGATGCTGGATCGTCCGGCTGCGGACACGGAGGAAGCCCCTTCCAAGCGCTGTCGTCGTCCGGCCGCGCCATGAACTGGCGGCACGGTGGCTGATGTTATAGACAGCCGCGGGTCGTACGGAAGCCGAGCCTCCGTTCCGTCCTACGCTCCGGACATGGCTGCCGACGAGACAACGCGTACCGAACTGTCCGACACATCCGCACAGTCCTCGCCGCACATCCGGCTCCGCGTCGATCTGGTCGTCGAGATCGCCGACGCGGATGTTCTGACCAGGTCGGCCCTTGATCACATCGCCCGTGACGAGCTGATGCCGGACGAGGAGCGCGCGGACGCCGAGGAGGTCGTCCGCGGGGACGCGGGGGAGGCGCTCGCCTGTCTGGTCGACCCCTTCGACCTCGTGCGGGAGCTGCCCGGGGTCGAACTCGCGCACGCCAGTTGGGGCAGTGAGGAGATGGACGCGGACGACCTCGACGCGTTCTCGTTCCTCGAAGGGGCGGGCGGCCTCGACGACGAGGAGCACGAGCACGACCACGAGCACAACCGCACCCACGACCACGAGCACGAGCACGAGTACGACCGCGAGGACGACAACGAACACGGCCGTGACCAGTCCGGTGAGGACCCCGCGGCCGGTCTCCCCGACGAGAGCGGTCCCGCGGACTTCGACGAGCCGCTCGACGACCTGGAGCAGGACTTCCGCGAGGACATCCACGGTGAGTTCCGCGGTCTGGACGGCGTGCGCCGCTGAGTGTCCTTCGTCACAGAGTCGACGGATTGTCCGCCCGGGCATTTCCGCAGGTCACAGTCATTTCTCAAGTTGATTTGCCACAGGACCGTGTCCCGGAACACAGTTTTGTAACTCGCGGAACCGGTCACCTGCCGGGGAGCGTTCCATCCCGTAGAGCGCGTCCGAACATGTCCGGCGTCGGTCCGGCGGGGGATGTACGCGGTGATACGGGGAGCTTGGGATTCGAGGGCAAATGGAGAGGCCTGTGACAACGCTGGGTAGGCACCGCAAGGCTGTATCGGCTGCGGCCGCGGTACTCGGCGGTGTACTCGCGCTGGGCGCGTGCGGTTCGTCCGGCGACGGCGGCAGTGGCGGCGACGACGCCAAGAACGCCAACTCTGAGGCGCGCAGCAAGAAGAGTTCGGAGGCCCGAATAAGGATCGCCTCCAGGAACGGGTCCGAGGGCGCGAGCATCAACACCGGCGGCAACGTCTCGGTCAGCAAGGGGAAGCTCACCGCGGTCAAGATGATGGCCGTCGAGGGCGGCACGAGTGTCGCCGGCACCATGTCGGACGACGGCAAGTCGTGGAAGCCGCAGCAGCAGCTCGAGCGGGCCACCCGGTACAAGATCACGGCCCAGGCCAAGGACAGCGGTGGCCGCAAGGCCGTCGAGAACTCGACCTTCACCACGGTCTCGCCGGACAACAGCTTCATCGGCACCTACGCCGGTGAGGACGGCCAGACGGTCGGCGTGGGAATGCCGGTGTCGATCAACTTCGACAAGCCGATCACGGACAAGAAGGCCGTCCAGTCCGCGATCAAGGTCAGCTCGACCAGCGGCCAGCAGATCGTCGGGCACTGGTTCGACGGCACCCGCCTCGACTTCCGGCCGCAGGAGTACTGGAAGCCGGGCTCCCGGATCACCCTCGACCTCAAGCTGGACGGTGTGAAGGGTGCGCAGAACCTGACCGGCGTGCAGAACAAGACGGTCACCTTCAACGTCGGCCGCTCGCAGGTCAGCACCGTCGACGTCGACAGCCACCAGATGACCGTCGTGCGGGACGGCAAGAAGCTCAAGACCATCCCCATCTCCGCGGGCAGCGACAAGAACCCGACGTACAACGGCAAGATGGTGATCTCCGAGAAGCACAAGGAGACACGGATGGACGGCAACACCGTGGGCTTCGGGCGCAAGGGCGAGGAGGGCTACGACATCAAGGACGTGCCCCACGCCATGCGCCTGTCGACGTCCGGCACGTTCATCCACGGCAACTACTGGGGCGCGCCGTTCGGTTCGGGCAACACCAGCCACGGCTGCGTCGGCCTGAAGGACACCCGTGGTGCGGACGACAACAGCACCGCCGGAGCCTGGTTCTTCTCCAACTCGATGATCGGCGACGTCGTCGAGGTGAAGGGCTCACCCGACAAGACCATTCAGCCGGACAACGGCCTCAACGGCTGGAACATGAGCTGGGCGGAGTGGAAGGCCGGCTCGGCCGTCTGATTTCCGGCCCGGCCCTCGCGTAACGCGACGCGCAGGCACAGCAGGGGCGGGGCACCGGCCGCACGACCGGATGCCCCGCCCCTGCCGTGTGCCTCAGGTCCTCAAGGATCAGGTCCTCAAGGACCTCGCGGGGGTGGCCAAGTCTGCGTCTCAGCCGGAGAGTTGGGTCACCACAGCGTCGTTGAACGCCTTGAGGTCGCCCGGTTTCCGGCTGGTGACGAGCGTGTATGTGTCCTCGTCCACGACGACCTCCTCGTCGACCCAGTGGGCGCCGGCGTTGCGCAGATCGGTCTCGAGGCTCGGCCACGAGGTGAGGGTGCGGCCGCGTACGACGTCCGCCTCGATCAGCGTCCACGCGGCGTGGCAGATCGAGGCGACGAGCTTGCCGCTCTCACAGAACGTCTTCACCAGTCGCACCGCGTCGTCGTCCAGGCGCAGCGCATCCGGGTTGGCCACTCCGCCGGGCAGGAGAAGCGCGTCGTACTGCTCCGCCGCGGCCTCGTCGACCGTCTGGTCCACCTGGAAGGTGTCGGCCTCGTCGAGGTGGTTGAACGCCTGGATCCGGCCCGCCGTCGTCGACACCAGCCGGGGCGTGTGGCCGGCGTCCTTCACGGCCTTCCACGGTTCCGTCAGCTCCACCTGCTCGACCCCTTCGGGAGCCATGAGAAAGGCGATGCGCATTCTGGCCACTTCCTTCCGCGCCGCCTGCGGCGCGAGGGACTTCATCGGTTACGCGGCCCGGGTCCCCGGTGTCGCGCCTGTCATGCCCCGCGCGCGGCGGGCGGGCAGGCCGGACGACCGTCTGTGACGGAGCGGCGCGTCAGGCCGCCCGGTCCGCTTCGTCGGGGGAAGCGGTTCATGCCGAGGGAAAGCGGTTCCTCGAGAACGGCACGACGGGCCTGTCCGTCGCCTTCGGTACATCGATGGCTTGTGCGGCTACGCAATGACAGGTGTCACGACTGTGAGCCGGGCGGGGTCCCGGATGATCACTGCCTGCGGACCGGTGAGGCGTGCCCAGGGGGTCGAATGCGTGCGGAACGGTGGGTCCCACCTGCGGTTTCCGGGCCGGGGGTGCAGACGTTGACGCGTCATCTTCCGCTTCCTGGGCCCTTTTTGGGATCTACTCCTTGTGTCCGGAGTGTGAAAACCAGCATCCGTTGACGCGTCACTGTCAAAACAGTACGGTCCCGCAGCGAAATCGGTTGCTCGCACTTCCGCAGGTCGCCCCGAGGGTCCGGGGAGTGGCGAGGGTTACAGGGTTCCGCGCCAGCAGGGACGCGTATCTACGCGCGTTCTTGTCCCCCACCTGGAAGGAAAGACCTGATGACGTTCACCGCGAAGGTCAGACGCAAGACGGTGATCCGCAGCGCCACGGCCCTTGCCGCGGGTGTGCTCCTCGCCGGCGGACTGGCCGTGCAGGCGAGTGCCGGCGAGGCCGACGTGAAGGCCGGCGACAAGCGGGCCAACGCCGAGATCCTGGACGAGAAGTGCGCCGTCCCGCCGGACTTCGACGCAGCCATCATCAACACCGTTCACGATGTCGCGACGCAGCGCGGCGTGAACGACAAGGTGATGCTCGCCGCGTTCGAGGCCGGCTGGGTCGAGTCCCACATGAACAACCTCAACTGCGGTGACCGCGATTCGCTCGGCGTCTTCCAGCAGCGGCCCAGCGCCGGATGGGGCACTCCCGAGCAGATCATGGACCCGGTCTACGCGACCAACGCGTTCCTCGACCAGGCCATCCCGAACGACCAGGCGGACCCGGGCATGACCGCCGGTCAGCTCGCCCAGAGCGTCCAGCGCTCCGCCTTCCCGGAGCGCTACGACCAGAGCGAGGCCAAGGCCCGGGAAATGATCGACATCGCTGCCAACAGCTGACGCACCGGTCCTCCCGGCTCACCACGGGTGATACGCGGCGGCTGCCTGCCGCGGGGAAATGCGGACCGAGGGAGCCTGCCCCACCCGGGCTCCTCCATGCGGAACGAGGCGAGCGGCCGTCCTGTCGGCGTCCTGATCCACGTCCTGATCCAGGTGCGCAGGCCGTCGCCCGTTCCATGGCGGACGGCACCGGAGCCACCGGTGCCGTCGGCCGCCCCGCGGAGCTGTGCCCGCGACGGGGCGGGCCGGCTCCGGGGCGGCGGGGCGGAGCCTCACACGTTCTCGTCCATGCGTATCGCTTCCCGCAGGCTTTCGTGGGCCTTGTGAGAACCCCCGTCGTGCTGTTCGAGAACCACCGCGGCTATCGCGTCCAGTTTGCGCTGGAGCGCGTGCTCCGCGCGCCGTTCCGTGTTCTTGAGCAGGGCGAGGAGCAGCAGACTCACGGCGGCCATCATGTCGCCCACGAAGATCAGCCAAGTCACCGGCACGTGCAGGAGATGCACGACGACGAACGTGACGATCAGGAGCACGCAGAAGCAGTAGAAGGCAGGCGAGCCGGTGACATTGGAAGCCGTCTCGGCCATGCGCTCGAAGCGGCCCCGTTTGTAACCGCCCCGCTTCGCGGGGTGCTGGATGGTCATGTACATCCCGTTCCTGTAGGTGCCGGCTGGATGACGTGCGTGTACCCGGCGACCGGCGCTCACTCTCCCGCGCGCGCTGGGGCGGCCGGTTTCCCCCGCAGCGCTTCGAGCGCGGGGCCCGGT
Source organism: Streptomyces sp. WMMB 322 (assembly GCF_900090145.1). Classification (GTDB taxonomy): domain Bacteria; phylum Actinomycetota; class Actinomycetes; order Streptomycetales; family Streptomycetaceae; genus Streptomyces. Next base: position 112,808 of record NZ_FMHI01000005.1, on the reverse strand, counting down.
TCGTCGCAGAAGAACCGGACCGAGGTCACCCGTGCCTCACTGCCCAGCGGACGGACGGCCGTGACCGGCTCCGACAGTTCCACCACCACGTTCGTACGGGACGAGACCGCCACCGCGAGACGCCCTCCCTCCACGGAGACCATGCCGCGCTCGTTGTAGTTCTGCGCGACCCTTACGGAGCCGATCAGCCGGCGAGGTGTCCGCAGGTCGAAGAACGCCCCGCAGCGGATGCGCAGTTCACGGTCGTCGACGACATGCGGCCGGGTCACGCCCGCCGCGACGATCGCCAGCACCGCCACCGTCGCGTACAGGTCCACCACCAGTACCAGGTTGCGCAGGCCCGCCAATGCGCCCAGCCCTCGCAGCAGCACCTCCGTGGCGGCCGTCTCCAGCACCGTCACGAAGAGGATCAGCAACAGGGTCGGGCTCTGCTCACGCGAGTACGGCACGGCGACGGCCCCCGCCGGCACCCCGTCCCGGCGGCGGGCGATCCACAGCGCGAGGCTCGCCGTCCCCCGTACGTCGAAGGACATGAGGCGGCGCGGCCCGGGCGGCCGGTGAGGAGCCCGAGGCGGTGGTAGTGCCGCACGGTCCTGGTCGAGACCCCGACCAGGGCGGCGAGTTCGCCGATTCGCATGCCTTGATTGAAGACCTTGACGCAACGGCAAGGTCAACACGAGGCCGAGCGCATCGCCGCGGAGCGCCCCGCGCGAGGAGCCGCCACCACGGCGTCGTTACTGGCCGACCCGCCCGTCGATGCGCTCGCGCAGCAGGTCCGCGTGGCCGTTGTGGCGGGCGTACTCCTCGATCATGTGCACCAGGACGTCCCTGAGGGTGAGCGGCTCCCCCTCGTGCGTGACGGTGAAGTCCATGTCCGGTGCGTCCCGCACGAACCGCTCGGCGAAGGCGACCTCCGCACGCCATGTCTCCCACGCCTCGGCGACGACGTCCGGATCCGCGACCGCTCCGTGGAAGTCGCCGTCGCGGTCGGCCTCGGAGCGGTAGTGGCGCTGCACGTCCTGTCCGGCCAGCACGCCCCGGAACCAGATCTGCTCGACCCCCGCCAGGTGGCGCACCAGGCCCAGCAAGGACATGTCGGACGGCTCCACGGAGCGCCTGGCCAGCGCCGAGGCGTCGAGACCGGAGCACTTCAACTGCAGCGTCAGCCGCTGGGCGTGCAGAACTCCGGTGAGCGAGGCCCGTTCGTCCTCGAATCCCTCCTGGGAGCGGGGGTCGTCGTCGGGGTGCACGAACATGTCCGACCACCCGAAGCGTCGTTCGGTTTCCTTCTCCGCTGCTGATTCCGCGCCGGTCGTCTCCATCCCCTGAGCTTCCGCCCGAACGGGCGTGCACCGCCACGGGTTTTCCGGCAACGGCCGTTCCGGGGCGCGGTGAGGAGCATATGGCGTGGGATCGTTTCGCCGGTGGCGGAAGTGGCTCCCGCCCCCTTCCGGCCCGGCGCGGTGCTCCTAATCTGAAGTGGTGAGCACCCACACGCCCGGCAGGCCCCGCGTCGTTCCGCTGCGTCCGGCAACCGCCGTGCCGGTTCCCGAGGCTCCAGTCCCCGAAGCCGCCGGCCCCGAAGCCGCAGCCCCCGAAGGCACAGTCCGCGAAGGCACCGCAGCCCCCGGAGCCGTGCCCGGAGCAGTGCCCGATGCAGTGCCCGACTCCGCCGGCCGCGCGGCCAAGGAGCCGCTCTGGCGGCACGTCGTCGGCGGCGTGCTGCGCGGTGAACGGCTCGGTCAGAGGCGAACCCTCAAGGACGTCGCCGAGGCTGCCCGCATCTCCATGCCGTACCTCTCCGAGGTCGAACGGGGACGCAAGGAGGCCTCGTCGGAGGTGCTCGCCGCTGCCGCACAGGCGCTGGGGCTGAGCCTGGCCGACGTGCTGGGCCTGGTCCAGGGCGAGTTGGAACGGGAGCTGGAACGGCGTGCGCGGCGCGGTCGCCCGTCCGTGGTCCGCCGGGTGCGGCCGTCCTCTCCCGGCGCTTCGCCGGCTGACGCGCTCCGGGTGCCCGGCGGGGCTCTCCCCGACAGCGGCGCGGCGCACGAGGAGAGCGACGACGGCTCTGCCACGTCCGTGTCGACGCTGAGCACGCGGAGCAGCGGCACCCGGCCGGCGGCTCCGCGGCCGGGTGATGTGCGCCTCGCCGCCTGAAGAACGTCCGAGGAACGGTTCGAGGAACGGTCCGAGGGAGGGCCTGAGAACGCCGCGTGGCACGACGCCGTCCCACGGCACCGTGCCACGGCACCGTGCCACGACGTCACGTCACGCTCGCCGGCATCCGACTGCCGTCGTACGAGGCCGGTCAGGCCGCGCCGGTATCCGACTGCCGTCGTACGAGGCCCCGTCAAAGCCCTCCGGCCGCCAACTGCCGTCGGCTGAGCACTTCGTCCGCCAGCCCGTACGCGACGGCCTCGGGCGCGGTGAAGACCTTGTCGCGGTCCATGTCCGCCCGGAGGACCGCGACTTCGTGGTGGGTGTGCCGCGAGAGGATCTCCTCGACCTCTGAGCGGATCCTCAGCATCTCCTTGGCCTGGAGACTCAGGTCCGAGACGGTGCCACGGCTGCCGCCGCTGGCCGGCTGCCCCAGCAGCACGCGGGAGTGCTCCAGCACGAACCTCCGCCCGGGGTCGCCCCCGGCCAGCAGCACAGCGGCGGTCGAAGCGGCCTGGCCGACGCAGAACGTCGAGATCGGCGCGCCGACGAAGGTCATCGTGTCGTAGATCGCGGTGAGTGAAGTGTAGGAGCCGCCGGGCGAGTTGATGTAGACGGCGATCTCGCGTTCGGGTGCCGAGGACTCCAGGTGGAGGAGCTGCGCGATGACGACGTTGGCCACTCCGTCGTCGATCTCCGTCCCGAGGAAGATCACGCGCTCGGAGAGCAGCCGGCTGTAGATGTCGTACGCGCGCTCTCCGTGCGGCGTGCGTTCCACGACGGTCGGGATCGTGTACTGGCTCATCTCAGAGACCCACCCTCCGCTTCGGTGCGGCCGGGCGCACGTCGTCCAGCGACTGCACGACCCGGTCGACCATCCCGTACTGCAGGGCCTGTTCGGCCGTGAACCAGCGGTCACGGTCGCCGTCCCGCGCGATCGTCTCCTCGCTCTGGCCGGTGTGCTCGGCGGTGATCCGCTCGATGGCCTTCTTCATGTACTCGAGGTTCTCGGCCTGGATCGCGATGTCCGCCGCCGGCCCGCCGATGCCGGCGGAGGGCTGGTGCATCATGATCCGCGAGTTGGGCAGGGCGTAGCGCTTTCCCGCCGCTCCCACCGTGACGAGGAACTGGCCCATGCTCGCGGCGAAGCCCATGGCCAGCGTGGAGACGTCGTTCGGGATGAGCCGCATCGTGTCGTAGATCGCCAGCCCCGCGGTGACCGAACCTCCGGGGCTGTTGACGCACAGGCTGATGTCGGTGCGGGGGTCCTCGGCGGAGAGCAGGAGCAGCTGCGCGCAGATGCGGTTCGCGGAGGTGTCGTCGACCTCGCTGCTCAGGAAGACGATGCGCTGCGTGAGGAGCTGGGCGGCAAGGTGGTCGTCGAACCGCGACCGAAGGTTCTCGCCCTCCTCGGCACGTGGGGGCGAGGGGCGGTCCAGTGGGACGGCGAGTGGAGACATGGGCCCTCCTGATCGTCGTGCGCCTCGGCGTGGTCCGCGGCGCTCACCCCACTGTCGGCCCGTCCGGCCCGTGGGATCAGGGATCTCGCCCCGCAGCAGATTCGCCCAGGGCAGAGCACGTCGTTCCCGCAGGTCACGGCGGGGCCCTGGTGGCCGGGGCGTGGCTCGCCGCTTGCCGGGCCCGCGGCAGCTCCCCACGGCGCGGCCTTCCGCGTCGAGGTCTCCGTCAGACCGGCAGGGACTCCGGCAAGGACGGCCGCGCCCCGGGCTCCCGTCTCGGCAGCCCGCTTCCATGCAGGTGGCGGCGCCCCTTGACCGTGGAGCAAATCGGAGTAATCCTGGCAATTGAGTCGGTGAACAACGGCAAAGCTTCGATACGGAGCATTTGTCGATTCACCGGCTCGTATCCCCCGAAAATTCTGGAAGACGTGAGAGCGCCGACCGGGATTTCCGGGGGTTCTGCGTGTGCGGGGCTTCTCCGGGGGCGGGGGCCGGCCCCGGCGGGCCGGCTCACCCTCCCCACGGGGGTGCCCTCTCACTCACCCTCTCCGCCGTCCTCGCTCATGAGGGACGGCGGGAGCCGTCCTGCTCGACGAGGGTCCGGCGCCCCGCCGCGAGTTTGTCGAGGGCCCGGGGAGACCCGCGTAGCCGGTCCGCCAGCGCATCCGTCATCACGACGAGGCAGCGGGGGTCCACCGAGCGCGTGGCGAGGTATCTCCGGGCGAAGTCGAGCTGACCGGTGAAGACCCGCGCGTCATCCACGAAGACCGCCGCGGCCAGGGCGTCCAGCAGCCGCCCGAGGAGCTCGGCGCTCTCCACGTGCTCCTCGCTCTCCACGTGCTCCTCTTCGGCGGAGCGTCCTCGCAAGCCAGGGAACGGCTCGCACGGCGTGTGAGCCAGGCGCTCCAGCACGGGACGCCGCCGGACGAGCTGTGCGTACGCCTCCACGGCACCCGGCTGGACCGACGACTCCCCACGCAGCACCGGTGGCCAGTGGCGACGCAGTGCTTCCGCGCCGCTGCGGGCGTCGGCCGCGTACAGGTCCGCACCCAGGGTGTCCGCCCAGACGCCCCCGGGTCCGAACCCGGGTCCGCCCGCCATGACGGGGACTCCGGCCCACCGGCATGCCTCGATCTGCCGGTACGCGAGCGGAAGGTTTCCCGGCAGCGTGCACGAGATCGCGACGACGTCGGGGCCGCTCTGCTGTACGTCGGACAGAAGCTCGTAGGGCGACACCGACCCGCCGAGCGGCCGTACGTGGAAGCCGTGCAGTCGCAGCACCGCGGCGAGGATGTGGGAGGGCAGAATGTGCCACTCGCCGTCGCTGCAGGCCACCAGCACGTGGCCCTGTGAGCCGGTCCCGGAGGGGAAGCGGGTGGTGCTGCGGGCGGCGGACGCGACCGCGTCCACGACCTGCCGGCTGACGTGAGTGGCCGCGTGCTCCTGTGCCACCGTCCACTCCCCGGACTCCCACCTGGCCCCGACCTCGATCTGTGCCGGTGACACCAGTTCGAGCAGCACATCCTCAGCGCTCACGCCGCTCGTCAGCAGACGGTCGGCCAGTTCGAGCGCACCGCCCTCGTCCGCACCCGCCAGGCAGGCGTAGAAGTCCGCGCGCACAGCGTCGGTGATCCCGGGGCCGCTCATCGGTTCTTCCGCATACCGTTGCCCGCGGGCCCGCCCGGTTCCTCGTGCCGGTGGCGCGGCGGGGAGCCATGGCGGGGAGGTGCTTGCAGCGTCAGGATGGAGATGTCGTCGTGGGGGCGTCCCGCGAGCCACTCGGTCGTCAGCAGCTCCAGACGCTCCGCCACCGACGCCGCCTGCATTCCGACGCAGCCGGCCAGCGCGTTGACGAGGCGTTCGTCGCCGTAGATCTCCCGCCCGCTCACCCCGCCCCGTGCCTCGGTCACCCCGTCGCTGTAGAGAAGCATCAGCTCACCGGGTGCGAGGCGGAACTCCGTACGGCTGAAGCTGGGATCGGGCACCGCGCCGATGAGCGTTCCTTCGCAGACGATCTCCTCCACCCGTCCGCCGCCGCGGAGTGCGAGCGGGGGGAGGTGACCGCCGCTGGCGATCCCCACGGTCACGGAGCCGTCATGGCCCGGGCGGGCGAAGCCGGAGATCAGGGTCGTGAAGCGGTGGCCTTCGTCGATGACGATGTCGTTGAGCAGCTGCAGATCGTGCAGGGGGTCGGCGCCTTTCGTCACCAGGGTCAGGGTCCGCATGCTCTGCCGGACGTGCCCCGCCAGTACCGCGGCCTCGGCGCCCTTGCCGGAGACGTCACCGAAGAAGAACGTCACCCCGCCCGAGGAGCAAGGGGAAACGTGGTAGAAGTCGCCGCTGACGCGCAGTGCCTCCGCGGCCGGTCGGTAGGCGGCGCCGAGCTGCAGGCCGTCCGCCGAGGGCAGCGGTTGCGGAGCCAGGCTGTCCTGAAGAACGGCGATGGTGTGGGCCTGCTGCGAGTACAGCGCCGCCGTGGCCAGGGCCAGTCCGGCCCTGGCGGCGAACTGGCGCGCCAGTTCGATGTCCACGTCGTCGAAACGGTCACGCTCCGGGCCCCGCAGCATGATCAGCGCGCCGGCCGGCAGGCCCCCTGCGTCGAGCTGGGCCACGAGCGCATCCTCGACCTGAAGGAGATCCCCGGGCACGACGTCGCCGAGGGGCCCCATCTCGTGGGCGCGTACCGCAGCGGGGCGCGGCTGCAGCCCGTGCAGCGCGTCTCTCACCTCGGGCACCCGTTCGAGGATCTCGACGGGCACTTCCCCAGAGGACCGTGCCTCGCCCGGCCCCGCCCGGTGCCAGCCCGTACGCCGCCCTGTCACCGGCAGCACCACCACGGACACGTCCGCCAGCTCCGGGATCACGAGCTCGACGACCGTACGGACGGTGCGGGCGTGATGGAGCGAGGCGCCCAGACGCCTGGTTGTCTCCTCCAGGAACGCCGATCTGCCGCGTTCGTCGACGAGGGCCGCCTCGGCGTCCTCGGCACTGCTCACGTCACGGACCAGCCACACCGCGCGTCCGCCGACGTTCTGCAGGCGGCCGCGGAGCCTGCGGCCCTCGTGACTGGTCGAGAAGCGCTCCGCCCGACGGGCGGCGGCATGAGCGAGAGGTGCGGCCGCGGACGTGCTCAGCTGCTCGCCGGGGCGCAGCCGGGGGAACAGGCAGGCCGCGGCACGGTTGAATCCGCGGACCGTCCCGTCGGCCCGGTCGCACACGACGACGGCCTCTTCGACGAGATCCAGCAGCTCGCCGAGCTCCGCCCGGGGTCTGCCCCGCGCGCCCCAGCCATCCCCGTCGTCCGTCATCGGCCACCACCTCGTGCGCGTTCGACTGCTGCGCCTACAGTGCCCGTGTTGCCCGTTCTGTTCCTGTTTGCTCCTTGGGTTTGATGCAAGTGGCCCGGCTCGGCTCCCTGCGGGTGCTGTGACGGGCCGGCTCGGGTGCGGACGTCGACTTCCGCGGCCCCGCTCCCACCGGGCAGCTCGGGCCGGTGTGGGCCGACTCGCCTCGGGAGCAGGGATGCGGAGGGTGGAGTCGTTCGGCAAGGTTGCACCTCGGGTCCTTCCCGGTCAGCCCTGGCGGCGGGCACTACGTCAGCGCCGTCCGCCCGCCCTCCAGCCACACCAGCACGTGGGAAGGGTGCTCGGCATCCATGTGCACGGTGTTCGCAGCTACGGCGGTACGCCGGACGTCGGCCTCCGGTTGGCCGGTGTTGGTGTTGACGTCGAAGCGGGGGAAGTTGCTGGAGGAGATGTCCAGCCGGATGCGGTGGCCTGCGCCGAAACGGTTGGCCGTGTCGGGGGCGGTCACGTCGATCTCGTACACCTCGCCGGGGGTGAGCAGCTCCGGCCTCTCGTAGGAGCGGTGGAAGCGGCAACGGAAGATGCCGTCGGTGAGGATCATGGCGAAGCCGTGCGGATAGTCCGCGTTGGGCGGGTGCACGTCGATCAGCTTGACGGTGAAGTCGGTGTCCGGGGCCGTGGTGGATATGAAGAGCTTTGCCGTGACCGGACCGGCCAGCACCACGTCCCGCTTCAGCGGTGGCGTCGTCAGGCTGATCACGTCCGGGCGGGAATCCAGCGGCAGATACGGTTCACGTGCGCCGAACACGCGGGAGTCCGGGGCGTTCTGGTCGTACGCCCCGCCCGACATCACCGGCTCGCCCGAGGTGATCTGGCCGCCCATGGTCGGCACCGGGTTGCGCGGATCGAAGTCGTACGTCACCGACCCTGCGACCGCGGTCGGCGGGGTGGTGGTGATCGCGCCGCCGGTGTCCAGGTACAGCGCGACGGGGTTCATAGACGAGGGGGGCCACCGAGTGTCCGTCCGCCACTCGCCGCCGTGCCGCATCCGCCCGTCCGCGTTCCGCAGTCCGTCGCCGCCGCCCATCAGGAAGTACTGGACGGCGGGCGCGTTCCCGGGCTCCGGTCTCCCGCTGCCGATCCGCCCCAGCGCCCGGTCGAACCAGCGGCGGCGGAACTCCAGGTACGACGGGGCGAGGTTGCCGTCCAGTCCGGCCCGTGGGCCGAAGTCGACATCTCCGGCATAGGTCTTGCAGCGGTCACCGTGCGTCCAGGGGCCCATCACCAGGTACGCGGGTGCCGATTTCAGCTGCCGCAGCGCGGTGAAGTTCTCGATGGTGGAGCGGACGTAGGGGTCGTACCAGCTGCCCATGTGCAAGCTCGGTGCGTCCGGGAAGCGCTCGTAGAAGCCGCGCCCGTAGATCGCCGGGTTGCGGTAGTAGTCCCCGAAGGCGTCCTGCCGCCATTGCTCCAGCAGATAGTCCTCGTACGCCGGCAGATGCCGCAGCGGCGAGAGGCCCGGCCGCCACGGCATCGCCCTGAACCAGCCCGCCACATCAAGCCGGCTCAGCTCCTCGGCCAGTACCAGGTCCGCCGTCACTTCCGGGCTGCTCATGGCGTGCCGCAGCGTCCACGTCACCTGCTTGAGTTCGAAGGCGCCGCCCATTCGCATCCCCGCGTCGTATGCGGAGGAGAAGCCCCCCGAGTCCTGGAACATCGCCGCAAGCCCGGCCACCCCCTCGGCGGCCGCGGCCGCCTGGACGTGTGCGGAATAGGACACTCCGGTCATCACGACCCTCCCGTCGCACCACGGCTGCTCCCTCAGCCAGGCGATCGTGTCCGCCCCGTCCGGACCCTCGCCGAGATACTTCACGAACGTCCCCCCGGAGCCGCCACGGCCCCGGCAGTCCTGCCGTACGACGTGGTAACCGGCGTCGGTGAAGTACCGGGCGATGTCCTCCGGCTGCGGGACAGGCGCGTCGCTGCGGTCCTGATCCGATCCGCGCGACTTGCGCCGCCCGTAAGGAGTGCGTTCGAGAAGCACGGGCAGTGGGCTTGCATCCGGTTCCGGTGAGGCGGAGTACAGGTCGGTGGCGAGACCGACGCCGTCCCGCATCGGGATGCGCAGGGTGCGGCGCCACAGGGCGCCCCCCTGGAGGGGCTCGGGGCTGAGGGCAGGGGTGTCGTAACAGGTCACGCACGTGACGCTAGGCAGTGGTCGACGTCATGGGCGATCACTTGACGTCATCAGGTCAACTGTTCCGCCAGACGGTGACGGAGCCGAATACGCGACCTACTGTGACGCGCAACCCAGACGGCCCCGTGCCCCACCACGGCGGCACCCGCGCACCGATCGTGCCCGGCCTTCGTTCGCTTTCCCGCAGCCCGCCCTTGAGCAGCCGCGCCGCCGTGCCCTCACTCGTCGCTCCCCAGGAGATCGCTATGAGTACAACCGACAATCCCACCCGGAAAGTGCAGGCTGTCGAGCCTGACAACGGGGGCCGTGGTTCGCGGTTCCTCGATCTGGTTGAGCGCGCGGGGAATGCGCTGCCGCATCCGTTCTGGCTGTTCTGGATCCTGTGCGGGGTGGTCACCCTCGCAAGCTGGGCCCTGAACGCTGCCGGCCTCGAGGTCGAGGACCCCTCCTCGGGCGACACGGTCGGCGTACGCAGCGCACTGTCGGCGGACGCCGTGCGGGACCTGATCAGCGGGGCTCAGGACTCCTTCGTCACCTTCGGGCCGCTCGGCACCGTGCTGATGGTGATGCTCGGTGTCGCGGTCGCCGAGCGCTCCGGGCTCTTCGAGGCCCTCGCCCGCCGCATGCTCTCCGGCCTCTCCCCGCGCATGGTCGTCCTCGGGGTGGCCCTGGGCGGCGTGCTGGGGAAGTTCCTCTCCGACTCCGCGTACGTGGTGCTCATCCCCCTCGGAGCAGTGGCTTTCCGCGCCGTCGGCCGCTCTCCGATGCTCGGCATGATCGTCGCGTTCGTCTCAATCAACGCCGCGGGCGACGCCAATCCGCTGATCGCCCCGGGAGACGCCCTGTTCGCCTCCGTGGCCACCGAGGCCGCGCAGCTCGTCGACGAGGACGCAGTTGTCCGTGCGACGGACAACATGTACTTCACCACGGTCTCGGCGTTCGTTCTCGCGGGCACCATCGCCCTGGTCGTCGACAAGATCCTCGCGAAGCGCGAGCACCATCTGACACCCGACGAGGACCTGGAAGCCGTCGCATCCCAGCAGGTGGTCGCCGCCGAGGTCGACGACGCCACCGAGGTGCGGGCCCTGAGGCTGACCGCGCTGGCCGTACTCGGTTACGCCGCACTGATCGTGCTCGCCATGCTGCCCGCTTCGTCGCCCCTTCGCGGCGACGGAGGCGCGCTCGTGGAGTCCACCTTCATGAACTCCATCGCCGTCTTCCTCACGATCTTCTTCCTGCTCATCGGCGCGGTGTACGGGCGGCTCACGGGGCGGATCCGCGGGAGCCGCGGTATACCCGAGGCCATGGCGGAGGGAGTGCGTTTCATCGCACCGCTCCTGGTGCTCTTCTTCGCCGTCGCCCAGTTCGTCGCGCTGTTCAAGTGGACCAACATCGCCACCGTCGTCGCGGTCGAGGGGGCCGGCTTCCTCAAGCAGATGGGTGCCCCCACCCTGGTGCTGTTCTCCCTGCTGATCGCCGCGGTTGCCCTCATGAACCTCCTCATCACCTCCGGCTCCGCCCTGTGGGCCCTGGTCGCCCCGGCGCTGATACCGATGCTCATGCTGCTGGGCACCAACCCGGCCACGACCCTGGCGCTCTACCGCATCGCCGACTCCTGCACCAACTCCATCACCCCGATGAGCACCTCGTTCATGCTCTGCGTCGGTTACCTGCAGACCCTCCGCCGCAAGGCCGGCATCGGCACCCTGGTCTCCTTCACGTTGCCTGTCGCCATGATCATGCTGGCGGTGTGGGTGCTGCTGTTCTTCGTCTGGTACCTGCTGGGAATCCCGCTCGGACCAGGGGCGCCGGTGCGTTGAGCAGCCGTACGCTGGCCGAGTGAGCATCGTCCTCGATGTCGGAGGGCTCAGCGCCACGGACCTCGTGGCAGGGCCCTCCGCTCTGTCGGAACTGATGGCGAGCCTGCATGTGCTCGCCGAACCCGAGCACCACCCGGAGGCCACCGGCTGGGCGGCCCGGGCCGTCGCGGCGCGCCCCGGACTGCGGGACGAGCTCTCGGTGTTCGCCCCGTTGTGGGTCCGCTTCCGCTGCCGCCTCTTCTTTCCCCGCACGCTGCCGCTCGCGGCGAGCCTGGACGAAGAGCTGGCAGGGATAGCGGCGCTGTCGGCGGAGGAATTCGTCGAGCTGGTGGCGCCCGGAGTGCTCGGCACTCTCGTGCAGCCCATGCCGCCGGCCCGCGAGCTGCGCCAAGGCACCGCCGCCGCGGAGGAGTACGTGCGGCGTTGCGTGCGCCGCTCGTACGCCCGCGGCGAGCTGGCGCGGCTTCTGATGGCGGCGCCCACGGACACGCGCGACCGGCTGCTGGCGCTGCTGCGGGCCGCCGACACCGCATTCTTCGCCGCGGACTGGCGCGCCCTGCGCCCGGGCCTGGAGCACCACGCGCGTGAGGTGCGCCGTCGGCTGGCTGCCTGGCCGCCCGCGGACGTGCTCGCCGAACTGCTGCCGACGGCGGACAGAGTCGGACCGGGCGAGCGGGTCAGGCTGGACAAGCTCCAGATCGACGAGGTGAAGGTGGCCCCGCGCTCACTGGTCCTCGTCCCGTCCACGCGGGTGTGGCCGCATCTGACGGTCAAGAAGGAGCATTCGTCGTGCGTTGTGGTGCAGTACGCGGCGCGCGGTACCGCCCCGGCCGGGGCGCTGAGCCTTCGGGATCTGCACGACCGGCTACTGGCTCTGGGTTCTCCGACGCGGATGGAACTGTGCCGCCACCTGCTGGGCGAGCCCATCACCACCTCGGAGCTGGCCGTCCGGCTCGGCTCCAGCGAACCGCAGGTCTCCCGCGCCCTGCGGACGCTGCGCGACGCGGGCTTGGTGCGCTCCACCCGGGACGGGAAGCTGGTGCGGCACCGGCTGGCCACGGATGTCATACGGCGGCTGGGCGACGACGTCCTCGCTACCGTGACGCGGTGAGTCGCCGCACGGCGGCGTCTTCATCCGGCGTATGTACTCTGCGTCCGTCCTCCGCTCGAAGAGCACCTGATCACTGCCCGGCCCCGGCGGCGGAAGCCCGGCCTCCGTCGACGAGCTCGGCGAAGTCCTCTTCGCGCCACGGGCGTTGAGAGTGGTCCGGTGAGCCCGGACTCACGGTCGGGTTCGGGCTCATGGCGGGCGGGGGCGGGCGCCCCGTAGTCCCGCACCGGGCGGCCGAGCGCCGGCGGCCCCCGGTTGCAGAGCGCCGTCCCGATCAGCCCTTGGTTGCGCCGGCGGTGAGGCCCTGGACGATGTGCCGGCTGGCGAAGGCGAACAGCACCATCGTCGGCAGGATCGTCAGCACCGCGGCCGCCGACATCGAGCCCCAGTCGATGTTGAAGCTGGAGATGAATCCGTTCAGGGCCGTGGGGATGGTCTTGTTCGTATCGCTGTTCATCAGCGTCACCGACAGGAACAGCTCGTTCCAGCAGTTGATGAAGTTGAAGACGAACGCGGCGATGATGCCGGGCCGCATCACCGGCAGCAGCACCCGGAACAGCGCCCCGAACCGGGACAGGCCGTCGATCATCGCGGCCTCCTCCAGTGCGTCGGGAATGTTCTCGAAGAAGCCGCGCAGCATCACCGTGCAGAACGGGATGCACACGGCGATGTAGACGAGGACGAGCCCGAGCCGGTTGTCGACCAGCTTCAGGTCGGTCATCAGCAGATACAGCGGACCCAGCGCGATGAACGCCGGGATCATCTGGGTGACCAGGGCGGCCATCAGCAGCGCGGACTTGGAACGGAACTCGAAGCGCGCCAGCACGTATCCCGAGAGCATCGCGATCGCCGTGGCCGTGAGACCCGCGAGGGTCGCGACGACCAGGCTGTTGACGACGTACGTGCCGAAGTCCGCCTTGCTGAACAGCCCGCGGTAGTTCTCCAGCGAGAACGTCTCGGGCCAGTAGGCGATCGGGAAGGTGAAGATGTCCCCGGGCGCTTTGAGCGAGGTGATGGTGATCCAGTAGAGGGGGAAGGCGGTGAAGACCAGCCACAGGCCCAGGAAGGCGAACTTCACTGCCCGGCCGCCCGCGGTCTCGTTGCGAATCACGAGTTCACCCCGTCCCGTCGGCTCTTCCGCGTGGTCCGGCTGCTCTTCTCCCGGGTGGCCAGGAGGAAGAACACCGCGAAGACGAGCAGCGACGCGACGATGAGCAGGCCGAGCGCGGAAGCCCTGCCGTAGTCGCCCTGCTGCGTGATCCGGATCATCCAGGTGGTCACGATGTGCGTCTCGTTGTTCGGTCCCCCACCGGTCATGCCGAAGATCAGGTCGGGGAAGTTGAAGATCCAGATGATCCGCAGCAGCACCGTCAGGGCGAGCGTGGTGCGGATGTACGGAATGGTGATCTGGAACAGTGTGCGCGCCTTGCCCGCTCCGTCGAGAGCGGCGGCTTCGTACAGCTCGTCCGGGATGGACTGCAGTGCGGCGAGGATCATGATTGCGAAGAAGGTGACGCCGTACCAGATGTTGGCGACCAGTACGGCGGCCATCGCGCTGTCCGGGGCGGCCAGCCAGGCGATCGGGGCGTCGATGAGACCGGCCTTGTGCAGCAGGTCGTTCACGGCGCCGAACTCACTGTTGAAGAGCCATCGGAAGAGGATGCCGATGAGGAACCCGGAGATCGCCCAGGGAAAGAAGATCAGCGCCTGGTAGAGACCGCGGAAGCGGAACTTCCGGCGCAGCCACAGGGCGAGGGCGAAGCCGATCACGAGCTGCGGGACGATCGAACCGAACACCCAGACTGCCGTGTTGCTCACCACGGTGTCCCAGGCCGGGTCGCCGAAGACGTCCCGGAAGTTCTTCAGGCCCACCCAGGACGTGTCGGTGAGGTCGGTGAGCTTCCAGTTGCGGAAGGCCATCTGGCTGCCCGCGAGCACCGGGTAGTAGGTGAAGACCGCGACGAAGACCGCGGCCGGGGCCATGAAGGCGGCGATGAGCAGACCGCGGCGGTTGCTGAACTCGGGCTTGCGCCGCCCCGGTGCCGTGCCGCGCCCGGGCGGGGCGCCCCCCTTGCGGGAGGGGAGCCCCGCCGCCGGCTGGTTCGACTGGTTCCTCTGTTTCGTCGGGTACGCGGTGGGCACGGCTACTTCTCCTTCGCCCACTTCGCGGTCCAGAAGGCGTCCCATTCGGCCAGCAGCTTCTCGGGCGTCATCTTGCCGAGCAGCACCTTCTGCACGTCGGCGTCGGCCTTCTGCTCCCACTCGGTCCACCAGGAGACACCGCGCGGCTGGGTGACGTTGAGGTACGTGTCCGGGTTCTCCGTCATCGTCACGTAGCTCGCCCAGGGACCGGTCTTGTAGAAGTCGTCCTCGCCCGCCGACTTCAGGATCGGCACCAGGCTGTTCTTCTTGCTGAACGTGGTCGAGGCCTTGCCCTCGGAGAGGAACTTCAGCAGCTTCACGGCCTCGGGCTTGTGGTCGCTGCCTTTCGCGATGCCCCAGCCCGCGGTGGCCAGCGGCTGGACGGTCTTGCCGCTCGGCCCCGTCATCAGCGGTGCCGTGCTCCACTGTTCCTCGGAGACGGTGCTGGACTCCCGGACGGTGGCGATCACTTCGGGGTCCTGCAGCAGGAAGGCGGTGGAGCCGTTGGAGAATCCCTCGACCATCTCCGGATAGCCCCAGGAGACCGACGACTTGGGGGATGCCTTCTTGAAGAGGCCGAAGTACGTCTCGACGGCGTCCTGCGCCTCGGGCGCGGAGAAGATGGTGCTGCCGTCCTTGAGCTTGAAGCCGTTCCGGGGGTCGATCTTCCCGGCGACGTACGCCGAGACGGCGGCGGTGACGTTGCTGTTGCCGTTGGTGCCGCCCCGGAAGGCGTAGCCGTACCGGCGTTTGTCCGGGTCGTGGACGGCGGAGGCCTGCTTCAGCAGGTCCTCCCAGGTGGACGGCGGCTTGCTGAAGCCGGCCTTCTTGATCAGGTCGGTGCGGTAGAAGAGGCTGAGGCCGTAGAAGCCGTAGGGGACGAAGTACGTCCGGCCCTTTTCGTCCTCGGCCGCATTGACGGCGTTGTCCGTCATCTCCTGCCAGCCGTCCCAGCCCTTGAGATCCTTCTTCATGTCGTGGAGCCAGCCGTTGGTCGACCACGGCCCCACGGTGATGTCGCGCACTTCGAGCACGTCGACGCCGGTGCCGGACTGGAGCATCTGCCGCAGCTTCTGATCGGCCTGCTCCGTGGGCGGCGAGATCAGGTTGACCTTGATGCCGGGGTTCTCCGCCTCGAACTGCGCTATGAGGTCCTTCAACAGGTCCGTGCGGGTGGGGTTCGTGAGGCTCTCGGCCATGTTGATGGTGACCGTGCCGCCGTCGCCGCCGCCCATGGCGGAACAGCCGGTCATGACCATCGCGGCGGCGGTTCCGAGTGCCAGGGCTGCCGTCCTTCTTCTCATCGTGCTGACCTCTTCCTTTGTGTGCGCCGCGCCGGAAGCGGCGGCCGGGGGACCGGGGGTGCGCACCGCTACCGCTCGCGGGCCCACTCGCCGAGTGCGGGCACGCATGCCTCGGCGAAGTGCTCGTAGTCGGCGGCGGTGTTGTAGACGTGCGCGGAGAGGCGGAGGTAACCCGCACCTCCGAAACTGGTGAACGCGACCTCGACGCCCAGCTCGCGGGCCACCCGGTCGCGCAGGGCGTCGGCCTCGACACGGTTGGCGGCCAGCCCTTCGGGCAGCCGCACCAGCCGCATGCCGGGCACCGGCATGCCGACGTCGACGGGGCCGGCTGCGTCTGTCAGCTCGGCGAATGCCGCGCCGGTGATCTGCGCGCCGTAGTCGGCGAGCTCGTCCATGTACCGGCGGACGGTCTGCCAGCCCCAGGTGCGCTCGATGAAGCCGAGCGCGGCCGGCGCCGCCAGATAGCCGGTGGCGTCCACCGTGCCCTGCTGGTCGAAGCGCTCGGGATACGGGTCGTCGGCACCCCACGAGTCGATCAAGGGGTGGAGCAGCTCGCGCAGGGGGCCGCGGGCGACCAGCGTGGCGGTCCCCCGCGGTGCGCAGCACCACTTGTGCAGGTTGCCGACCCAGAAGTCGCAGGTGATGCCCTCCAGCGGGGCGTCGATCAGGCCGGGCGCGTGTGCGCCGTCCACCAGCAGCGGGACGGCGCGGCGGTGTGCTTCCGCGCCGATGCGTGCCACGGGGAGCCGGCGCGCGGTGGAGGAGGTGATGTGGTCGACCACGACGAGGTCGGTGGCGGCGGACATCTCACCGACCACGGCCTGGTACGCCTGTTCCTCGTCCGCGTCTAGCGGCACCCGGGCGGTGCGGACCGTTCCGCCCCAGCGTCGCGCCAGCCGCTCGGCGCCCATGGTCACCGCTCCGTAGCCGTGGTCGGTGACGAGGATCTCGCCGCCGCGGCGGCGGGGGAGCCCGGCGTATACGGTGCTGGCGCCCGCGCTGGCATTCGGTACGAGGGCGAGCTCGTCGGGTGCGACACCGAGGAAGCCGGCGAGTTCGGCCCGGGTGGCGGCGACCCGCTGCGGCAGCGCGGGAAACCACACCACCGGGGAGCGGTCCATCTCCGCGCGCAGCGCGTTCTGCCGCTCCTGCGCGACGAGCGGAACCGCCCCGAACGAACCGTGGTTCAAGTGCTTCATGGCGGGGTCGAGCGACCATGCCCCGGCTGCCGGCCGGCCGTCGGGCAGCAGCAGCGGGCGGGGCGCGGTGGTGACCTCGGTCTCGCTCACAACACTCCACATCTGCCGGAACCTGAGCGCCCCCGAGAGCCCGGTGAACAACCGAAGAGGGCCAGAGCACCCCAGGACTTATAAGATGACTCGGGATCCTGGCATGCCTCTTTTCGGACATGCAAGGGGTTGAGAGCACGGAATCATCAGATGACTTGTCATCGAGATCTCTGAGACGTCTGATGACTCGCTACAGTGGCCCCGTCCGGCGACAGCGCCGGACCGTCCTGGGGAGGAGTCCGATGTCCGCGGTCGACAAGGCGTTCCACGGTCTACGGCACATGATCGCCACGGGGCGCATCGAGGCGGGCGAGCGCATCCCGGCCGAGGGCGAGCTCTGCGAGGAACTCGGCGTCTCCCGGGGGCCGCTGCGCGAAGCCGTACGGATGCTGGCGGCGCTCGGCGCCCTGGAGCCGCGGCACGGCTCCGGCACATACGTCTCCCCGCTCCGGCCGGAGGACGTGATCGGCAGCCTCTCTCTGACGCTGGAACTGCTGCCGCTCTCCGGGCTGCTGGAGGTCTACGAGATCCGGCGCGTACTCGAAGGCCACGTCGCGGCCAAGGCGGCCGCACGCGCCACCCCCGAGCAGGTCAGTACGCTCTTCTCGCTGATAGAAGCCATGGACGCCACCGACGACCCCACCGAGGCGTCCGAGCTCGACCACCGCTTCCACGCCGAGATCGCCCGGGCCGGCGGCAACCCCACCCTCGCCTCGCTGCTCGCGGTCTTCCGCGCCCGCTCCCGCAAGTACCAGGTCTTCACCCTCCCCGAAGGTCCTGAGCTGCGCCGCAAGAGCGACGAGGACCACCGCGTACTGGCCACCGCGATCGCCGACCGGGACCCGGGCGCGGCCTCCGGCGCGGCCGAGGCCCACGTCGCCCAGACCGAGCGGTGGCTGCGGGCCTTCATGCCACCGGTGGAGGAGGACGGGCAGGGGCGCTCCGAGGCCACTGGGGCCGCGTGAAAGCGCGCAGTTGCCGGGGGACTTGGGGAACTCCCGGTAAAACTGCGGACCTTGCCGTTCCCGTCGGGCACGGCAGATGCGGTGTGACATTCAGAGGCCGAGGCTAAGGCGCGGACACAGGGCCCGCGTTTGTGGGCCCAAGTTTCGTGACGGGAGAGGTGGTTGGCGGGCCGGGCGGGCAGGTGCCCACGGGCGTCGGGGCCGCCCCCGGCGGGGGCGAAGCCGCCGGTCATGTAACCGCACTCACCTGAGACGATGTTGCGTATGAGTGCGTTCCTGCCATGGCTGGACCGTGTCTCCCGGGCGTTCTGGCGCGTCACGGGCCGGCCGGTCGACTTGGCAGGTGAACATCAGTGGCTGGCAGCTCCCACGCACGACGGCCAAACCGTCGGCGACGGATGGCTGGGCGCTGCCGCGGCGGCGCACGGCGGCACGGTCAGGGAAGCGGCCGGCGGGGGCTTGCTGCCGGACATGTCGCAGCTCGACGGGCCGGACTTCAAGGCCGCCGAACTCCGCCCGGAAATCCGTGACTTCTACGAGCACACGTCCGACTGGCGCCTGGAGGTGTGGACCCAGTGGAGTCCGCTGTTCCGGCCCGGCGGTGAACTCATCTCGCGGTTCTTCGGGCGCCGGGTGCAACAGCTCGCGCTGCCGATGCGGCCACTCGACGTCGCCCACGGCATGGACAGCAGAGTGATTGCGATCGTGGGCGCCGACGGCGGACAGCGGTCCGCGGGCTGGATACGCAAGCTCCGCTCGACGGGCGAGTACGTCTACAGCGGGTGCTACTCGGCACGTGTGCTGCCGCGCTCGGTTCAGCCGAGCGTCCACGTGGCCTTTCCCCTCGAAGCAGGCAACGTCCAGGTCTTTCTGCGACCGCGCGTCTCGTCGGACGGTGCGCTGGAACTGACCTCTCCGGCCGGTGACTTCGGGGACGTCGGTGCCTACGTGGTGGTCGAGCACCGTGCCGGCGCCCATGCCGCCCGCGTCCCGATCCACGAGGCATTCCGCGTCTACGTCGACACAGAGGGAACGCTCCGTACCGATCACGTCCTTCGCCTGTGGTCCGCCCCCGTGCTCCGCCTCCACTACAAGCTGGTTCCGGCGGCGCCGTGACGGTGCTCCGGTCGATGGACGCCACGAAGCCGGGATCATCCCTTGGCAGGCCCCACTCCCACCGGGCAGCTCACGCCCGTCCCCACGAGGGTGTACCGATGTGACGCATGGCCAACTCTACGAGGCGAGCGGTGATTTGCCGTTGGACGGGCCAGGGCCGAGGCATCGCTCAAGCCCTGCATCCGGCGGGGCACCGATCATTCGTCCTGGGTTCCGGCGGAGCCTATAGGTCCATGAACGGCGGGATGATCCGGACGACGACGATCAGGTTGACCCGTGGTGCGACGAGGAAATAGAACCAGCCGCCCGCTGCGTCCATTCTGCGTAGGCCGCCAGAGCGCGGTCCGTTACCGAAATCATCGATGTCGACGCCCACTTCGGCCAGCTCGACGAGCTGTCCGGCAAGGCGTTCCACCTCCGCAACCACATGCTTCGGGACTCCACCGGCCACGTTGGCGTGGTCCGGGTCGTACTCCCAGCGCCATTTGCTGCTCACCGCGACGGGAGCTCGAGCGCGGCGTGTGCTTCATCGAGGAGTCGGCCGAGCTCGGACGCGGCGCGTCTGGCTTGCACCGCGTCACCGGATTCAGCGAGGTCTTCCCAGCGTCGGAATTCGTCGGCGAGCTCCGGCTGCCGCTGAATCTGGACGTAGACGGCCCACTGTGCGATGAAGCGTTGCAACGGCGCGAGATCGCCGCCGTGCCGGGACTGATCGGCCGCCAGGTCGAGTTCTCGGGTAAAAGCCGGTAGCGCGGCGGGGGCGATCTGAGCCAACGCCTGCCGCAGGGCAGACACAGTGGCTGGAGGCTGGGGTACGAGTGGCTGTTCAGCGGCGGGGGTCGACATGGCTGCTCCCATGGATGAGAGTCTGATCTCTGCAACAGCGTACCGAGCCGAATCGGCACGTAGTCACCCCGACGGGTGACCTCACGTACTTGTCCCCGGCGGAGAAGCCGACGCAACGAACGAGCCAGACGAGCCATGTCCCAGAGCACCCGTCCCGGTGGGAAGGCCGCGAAGCCCCCCGATTTGCCTCGGCGGCACCCAGAGACCTGCGTTGTCCGATTTCGCGGGCGCATCGTCACATGCTGGCCCTTGCGCCTGGCGAACCGCATGGGCGCGCGTGCCGTAAGCAGTCTCCTCGTGCGAACTGTCGTACGCGGCGCTGACCGCTGCAGTGAGGCAGCGCCGCCCGGTCTGCAGGCACGATGCCGCCCAGTTCCGGGAGCTCAGCCCTCAGCCGGCCCCACTCCCGCCGGGCAGCTCACGTCCGTCCCTGCGGATCCCGGTTGCCATGTGCCTCAGCTTCGTGGGCTCGGTCTGACGTTCTCCGGGACGCGCAGCTCTCGCGGCTCATAGGCGCAGGCGGTCTCATTGCTGCTTGGCTCTCACCGAGCCATGAGCGTGGGGGACCGGCCGTCGACCGCTATGAACCGGGCCTGGCGTCCAGGTCGTGAAACATGACGTGCAGTCCGACCGGACCCAGCATCGGATGCCGAAACGCTCCAGGGACGGTGCCGACGACGGTGAACCCGAGGCGCTCGTACAGTCTGACGGCAGGCGTGTTGGAAGCCGCGACCGCGTTGAATTGCACGCCGGTGAATCCGCAGGCCGATGCCCAGTCGAGCAGATACTCGACCAGCGCTTGACCGACGCCCTGTCCGCGCGCCTCCGGCGCCACCATGAAGTTGCCGCTCGCGATGTGGGAACCGGGACCGGGCCGATTGGGGTACATGTTCGAGGTGCCAAGCACGCGCCGGCCCTCCACGGCCACCACGACATGGCCCGGGGGCTTCACCACCCACATGTCGTGTGCCTGTGCCTCAGTCTGGAGGGGGTCGTAGCAGAAGGTGTCGCCCTTACGGACGATCTCTTCGACGATCGGCCAGACCTGCGGCCAGTCATGCTCTTCGAACGCCCGGATCTCCATCCGTCGTACGCTAGCGGCGCTCTTCAGCCGTTTCGAGCGGTTTTTTTGCGGCGAAGCAGGGGGCGGAAACCGGCCGTCCGCCGGCGGCTGCACACGAGGAGGCCCAGCTTGCACCTGCCGGTGGCGACCGGCTGTGGGAGCGCTTCGGGTAAGCCGCGTTCTTCCAAACCGCCTGTATCGGCCGCCCGGCCGCCACCTCCCTGACGGACTCAGGGACTTCGACCTCGCCTTGCGGCGATGCAGCGATCAACGGGTCATCCACGCGTCGTGGGGTCACGCCCAGGAACCGCCAGGACGCGTCCGGAATGTGGGCCACAGGGGAGCGCGACGACGGAATGGCCGGACAGCGCAGAGTGGGTGCCCCCGGCCAGAACTCAGCCGTCTGCCGGCGCCACCCCGACCGGGCAGCTCACGCCCGTTCCCCCGATCCCGCAGTAGCCCGCCGGGTTCTTGTCCAGGTACTGCTGGTGGTAGCCCTCGGCCGGGAAGAAGGGGCGGTCGCCCGCGGGGAGGATCTCCGTGGTGATGGCACCGTGTCCGGCGGAGGTGAGGACCTTCTGGTAGGCGTCCCGCGAGGCTTCGGCCGCTGCCTGCTGGGCGGGGCCGTGGGTGTGGACCGCCGACCGGTACTGGGTGCCGGTGTCGTTGCCCTGGCGGAAGCCCTGGGTGGGGTCGTGGGACTCCCAGAAGAGCTTGAGCAGGTTCTCGTACGAGATCTTCGACGGATCGAAGACCACACGTACCGCCTCGGTGTGCCCGGTCATGCCCGAACAGACCTCTTCGTACGTCGGGTTCGGCGTGTGGCCGCCCTGGTAGCCGACGAGGGTCGTCCACACGCCGTCGGCGCGCCAGAAGATCCGCTCGGCTCCCCAGAAGCAGCCCATGCCGAAGTCGGCCACCTCGAGGCCCTCCGGGTAGGGGCCCAGGAGGGAATTGCCGAGGACGGTGTGGCGCTCGGGGACGCTGAACTCGCGGTCGGGGCGCCCCGGAAGGGCCTCGTCCGCGGTCGGGAGGTGGTTCTTGTGGCTGCCGAAAAGCATGGCGGAGCTCCCGTCGTACGTCGTGTACCGGTCAGACGCCGGGCCCGGAATTCTTCCCTTCCGGGGCAGGGGCGGACGAGGAGGGGGCAGGCGGGGCGGAGACGGCGGGCTTCTTGCCGTCGTCCGCGCCGTCCGGAGGGGTCTCCTCGAAGTCGACCTTCTCCATGTGCCGGTGCATCGACTTCATCAGCATCCACACCGCAATGCCCATCACGGCGAAGACGACGAAGCCGAGAACGCCTGGCGTCACCTTGTTCTCGTCCAGGTCCTTCGCCAGCGGAAGGACCTGGACCACGGCGGTATGGGCCGGACTCGTCAGGGTCATGCCTTCAATTGTCGCGGATGCCCGCGAAGAGGTCGTCCTCGGGTAGTGAGGTCTGCACGAGCGACTTGGCGAGCTCGTACTCCTCCGTCGGCCACACCTCCCGCTGGAAGTCCAGCGGGACGCGGAACCAGCCGCCGTCGGGGTCGATCTGCGTGGCGTGCGCGATGAGCGCCTTGTCGCGGATCTCGAAGAATTCGCCGCAGGGTACGTAGGTGGTGATCGTGCGTTCACGGCCCCGCGACTTCCAGCGCTCCAGCCACTCTCCGTAAGGGGAGTCCAGCCCGCGCTCCAGCAGGCCCTTGTGCAGGGCTTCGGTGCGCGGGCGGTTGAAGCCCTGGTTGTAGTAGATCTTCTGCGGCTGCCAGGCGGGACCGGCCTCCGGATACTTCTCCGGGTCGCCCGCTGCCTCGAAGGCCGCCATCGAGATCTTGTGGGTCATGATGTGGTCGGGGTGCGGGTAGCCGCCGTTTTCGTCGTACGTGGTCATCACGTGCGGCTTGAAGTCCCTGATGAGGCGCACCAGCGCACCGGCCGCCACGTCGACGTCCTGGAGGGCGAAGCAGCCTTCCGGCAGCGGCGGCAGCGGGTCGCCCTCCGGCAGCCCGGAGTCGACGAAGCCGAGCCAGGACTGCTTCACGCCGAGGATCTCCCGGGCCTCGTCCATCTCCTTCTTGCGGACCTCGTGGATGTGCTCCTCGAGGTAGGGATCGCCCTGGAGCTTGGGGTTGAGGATGGAGCCCCGTTCGCCTCCTGTGCAGGTCGCGACCAGCACGTCCACCCCCTCGGAAACGTACTTGGCCATCGTGGCCGCGCCCTTGCTCGACTCGTCGTCGGGGTGGGCGTGTACGGCCATCAGTCGCAGCTGCTCAGTCAAGACTCGATCCTCGTCAACTCGTTATGGCGGACGCCACCTATAGTGACCGAATCGGCTTCCCGATGTATTCCCGATGTCCCACACCCTTCAATGCGACGAAAGCGGACCCCGCCATGGTTGACGTGCGACGCGCGGACGGTGGTGAGCGCGCCCCCGGCACGGGCGGTCTGCCCGAGGGGCGGTACGGGGCGTCCGGCGCGGGGCGTGATGCGCGCGCCGACCGGAAGCTGAGGATCGTCGGCTGGGTGCTGGCAGTGCTGTCGCTCGCCGGGCTCGGCTGGATCGGCGCGGACTACGTCGGCGGGCAGCCGGTCAGTGGCCGGGTGATCAAGTTCAAGGTGGTCTCCGGCCGTACGGTGGAAGTGCACCTCGAGGTCCACAAGGACGCCGACGCAACGGGAGTGTGCACGCTGCGTACGCGTGCCGCCGACGGCGGCGAGGTCGGACGCAAGGACGTGACGGTCGCCGACCGCGCGGAGCAGGTGGACCGGATCGTCACGGTACGGACCACGAGGCGTGCCACGAGCGCCGAGCTGGTGGGCTGCGAACCGCGGGAAACCGAAGGTCACTGAGACCGCACGCAGTGTTCGACCTTCTTCCCTTTTCCACCTGAATTGTTAGGCTCGTAGTTTCCGCCCCACCCCGAAGGCGCAGCCTCTGGGCAGGGCGATGTTTTTATTCCCAGTACCGACGAGGAGCACCTGTGACCCAGACCAGCGACAACGTCACCTGGCTCACCCAGGAGGCGTACGACCAGCTCAAGGCCGAGCTGGAGTACCTGTCGGGTCCTGCACGTACCGAGATCTCCAAGAAGATCGAGGCGGCTCGCGAAGAGGGCGACCTCCGCGAGAACGGCGGGTACCACGCGGCCAAGGAGGAGCAGGGCAAGCAGGAGCTGCGCGTGCGGCAGCTCGAACAGCTGCTGGAGAACGCCAAGGTCGGCGAGGCTCCCGCGGACACGGGAGTCGTGGCTCCCGGCATGGTCGTGAAGATCGCCTTCGACGGTGACGAGAACGACACGGTGACTTTCCTGCTCGCTTCGCGCGAGTACGCGAGCTCGGAGATCGAGACGTACTCGCCGCAGTCCCCGCTGGGCAGCGGCGTGAACGGCAAGAAGGTCGGTACGGACGCCGAGTACGAACTGCCCAACGGCAAGATGGCGTCGGTGAGGATCCTGGAGGCGAAGCCGTACCAGGGCTGAGGCGCCGGCCGTCTGCGGAGGTGCGCGGACGGCCCGGGCGGAGCACCGGACCGGAGACCGACCCGAATCAGACAGCCCTGTGGGCCCCGTCCGCTCGATGCGGACGGGGCCCACAGGTGTCTTCAGCCGCCCGTCAGGCTGTTGCTGACTTGTACTTGCGGACCGCGAGGGTGCGGAAGAACGCGATGATCAGGACCGACCAGATCAGCGACGCCCAGGCCGGGTGCTGCATGGGCCACGCGTCCGGCACCGGGTAGTTCGGCGGGAGGTTGCCGAAGAGCTCACGGCAGGCCTGCACCGTGGCGCTGAACGGGTTCCACTCGGCGAAGTGCCGCAGCACCGCGGGCATGTTCTGCGACGGGACGAAGGCGTTCGAGATGAACGTCAGCGGGAAGAGCCAGATCAGACCGCCGGAGGTGGCAGCCTCGGGCGTGCGGACCGTCAGTCCGATCAGCGCGCCGATCCAGGTGAAGGCGTATCCGAGCAGGAGCAGCAGGCCGAATCCCGCCAGCACCTTCAGTCCGTTCTCGTGGGTGCGCCAGCCGACGAGCAGGGCGACGAGGGCCAGCACTATGAGCGTCAGCCCCGTCTGTACGAGGTCGGCGAGCGTGCGGCCCGTGAGCACGGCGCCGCGGGCCATGGGAAGCGAACGGAAGCGGTCGATGAGGCCCTTGTGCATGTCCTCGGCGATGCCCGCGCCCGCTCCAGCCGTGGCGAAGGTGACCGTCTGCGCGAAGATTCCGGCCATCAGGAACTCGCGGTAGAGCCCCGGGTCGAGGCCCGCGCCCGGCAGGTTGATGGAGCCGCCGAAGACGTAGCTGAAGAGCACCACGAACATGATGGGCTGGAAGAGCCCGAAGATGATGACCTCGGGGATGCGCAGCATCCGGATGAGGTTGCGTTTGGCGACCGTCAGGGAGTCGCGCACGGACTGGCGGAGGCCGCCTCCGGCCGGTACGGCCGGCGTGGGTGCCGTCGGTGCCGTGGTCGTGGCAGTCACTTGACGGTCTCCTTCTTCTGCTTCCTGCTCCTGCGCTTCTGCTTCTTGTCCGCGGCCGGGGCGTCGGCCGCTTCCGTGGCGCCGTTCTCCTCGCGGTCCTCCGCGGCGTGGCCGGTGAGGGTGATGAAGACGTCGTCGAGGGTGGGGCGGCGCAGGCCGATGTCGTCGATCTCGACGCCGCGGCCGTCCAGTTCACGGATGACTTCGGCGAGCAGCTTCGCCCCGCCCGTCACGGGCACCGTGAGCCTTCGGGTGTGTTGCTCGACGGTGACGCCCTCCGGGCCGGTGCCCGGCATGCCGTGCTTGGCGAGGACGGCCTCGGCCGTGGCGATCTCGTCGCGGTCGTGCACGACGACCTCGACGCGCTCGCCGCCCGTCTGGGCCTTGAGCTGGTCGGAAGTGCCGCGGGCGATGACCTTGCCGTGATCGACCACCGCGATGTCGTGGGCGAGGCGGTCGGCCTCCTCCAGATACTGGGTGGTGAGCAGGAGCGTCGTGCCGCCGGCCACCAACTCCTCGATGACCTCCCACAGTTGCAGGCGGTTGCGCGGGTCGAGGCCGGTCGTCGGCTCGTCCATGAACATCACGGGCGGACGGACGACGAGCGCCGCCGCGAGGTCGAGACGCCGGCGCATGCCGCCCGAGTACGTCTTGGCCGTGCGGTCCGCCGCGTCCGCGAGGTTGAAGCGCTCCAGCAGTTCGCCCGCCCTCCGCTTCGCGTCGCGCGCGGAGAGCTGGTAGAGCCGGCCGACCATCTGCAGGTTCTCCCTGCCGGTCAGGTATTCGTCGATGGCGGCGAACTGGCCGGACAGGCCGATCGAACGCCGCACCTCGTTGGGTTTTTCGAGGACGTCGAGCCCGGCCACGACGGCTTTGCCGCTGTCGGGCCGGATGAGGGTGGTGAGCACTCGCACGGCAGTGGTCTTGCCGGCGCCGTTGGGGCCGAGCAGGCCCAGAACAGTGCCCTCTGGGACGTCGAGGTCGACGCCGTCCAACGCCCTTACCTCGCCGAAGGTCTTCACGAGACCCTCGGCGTAAATGGCGCCTGGCATAAGTGGGCTCCCGGATGTGGAGAAGTGGCAGTGAATGTCGAACAGGCCGGAGATGTCCGGCGTGACGTGGCAAAGCCGTACCGAGGACCGGTAGGCCAGTAGTATGTGTGAACGCGATACATCGCGTCAACCAGGTTCGAAACTCGCGACAGTCGCGAGTGCTCCGACGTGGAGCTCAGGTGGTCGGGCCAGGGCTTTCGAGTGCAGGAGGCGGCTGCTGCGGCCGACCCCCGGCCGGCCGAGGGTCTCAGCGGGTCAGAACGACCGTGTATCCGGCCGCGCGCAGCTGGTTCCTGACGTCGTCGCAGTGCTCCGGCCCCTTGGTCTCCAAGTGCAACTCCACCTCCACCTCGTCGAGCCCGAGCCGCGGATCGGTCCGAACATGGCCCACGTCCAGGACGTTAGCGTCCGCCACTGACAACTCCTTCAGCAGAGCAGCCAGCGCTCCCGGCCGGTCGGTCAGCCGCAGCCGGAGGGACAGATAGCGACCCGCGGCCGCCATGCCGTGACGCAGCGTCCGCTGAAGCACCAGAGGGTCGACGTTGCCCCCGGAAAGCACCGCGACGACGGGCCCCTCGATCGACTCCGGCCGCGAGAGCAGCGCCGCCACGGGGCTGGCCCCGGCCGGCTCGACCACCATCTTCGCCCGCTCCAGGCAGAGCAACAACGCGCTGGAGAGAGCGTCTTCGGACACCGTACGGACCTCGTCCACGAGCCCGCCAACGATTTTGAACGGCACATCTCCCGGGCGACCGACCTTGATGCCGTCGGCCATCGTGGAGACCGTCTCCAGCGCGATCGGCCTGCCCGCTGCGAGCGAGGGCGGATACGCCGCCGCACCCTCCGCCTGCACGCCGATGATCCGCACGTCGGGCCGCAGTTCCTTCACCGCCACCGCGATGCCCGCGATGAGCCCGCCGCCGCCCACCCCCACCACGATCGTGCGCACCTCGGGGCACTGCTCGAGGATCTCCAGCCCGATCGTGCCCTGACCGGCCACCACGTCGGGGTGGTCGAAGGGATGGATGAAGACGGCGCCCGTCTCCTCCGCGTACTCCTGCGCCGCCCGCAGCGTCTCGTCGACGACCTGGCCGTGCAGCACCACCTCCGCGCCGTACTCCCGTGTGGCGGCGACCTTGGGCAGCGGGGCGCCCTCCGGCATGAAGACCGTGGACGCGACGCCGAGCAGGGAGGCCGCCAGCGCCACGCCCTGCGCGTGGTTGCCGGCGCTCGCCGCGACCACGCCGCGTTCACGCTCCCCGGGTGAGAGCCCGGCGATGCGCACATACGCGCCGCGCAGCTTGAACGAGCCGGTGCGCTGCAGGTTCTCGCACTTGAGGTGCACGGGGGAGCCGACGAGACGGGTGAGGTGCCGGCTGCCTTCCAGGGACGTCGTGCGGGCCACTCCGGCGAGTGTCTTCTGTGCGGCACGCACGTCCTCGACGGTGACGGACGCCGGTACGCCTGTGGCATCGGGGGCGGGGGAGACCATGGCGTCAGTGTCGCAGTTCGCGGCACCGCGGGCGCTGGTAGGTGATGGCCCCCTTCATGCAGCACAGGTACGGGTGAGGCATGCTCCGTTTACGCTGGGCAGCAGAATCAGGTCTTTTCCGTGGAACTTCCCCAAGAAGCGAGCGCCTCGGCATGCCCATGCAACCGGACATGATGACAGTGAACAGCACAGATCAGGCCCCGGATCAGCCCCGTACCGGGCATGACGCGGAACACCACGAGAGCCCCGCAGCTGCCGGCACATCCGACGAGGGGCGCGTCCTTGACGCCATGCAGCACCAGGTCGCCGTCTTCGCACGCCGGGCCGAGCAGACCCGCCTCGGAGGCATAGGCCAGGCGCGCAACTCCATGGACCGCGCCGCATACCTGCTGCTCAACAGGCTCGAGCGGAACGGCCCGATGGGCGTCAAGGCGCTCGCCTCCGGCATGGGGATCGACTCCTCGACGGTGACCCGGCAGGTCGCACCGCTCGTCGAGGGAGGCCTGGTCACCCGCACCACACACCCCGACGACGGCCGAGCCGTCGTGCTCAAGCTCTCCCCGCACGGCACCGCCCGCCTCAACCAGGTGCGCTCTTCACGGCGGGAGCTGATGGCGGTGCTCACCGACGACTGGACCGAAGAGGACCGCGAGACCTTCTGCCGGCTCCTGACCCGCTTCAACACGGCCATGGAGGGCATCCACCCCTCCACCGAGACTCCGGAAGTACCGGCCTCTTGATTTGATCAGTGCGCTTGCCGTCCTATTGCGGTACGGGAGGCGCAGGTGGGAGAGCGGCGGGCGCGAGAGCAACGCCGCCGGGCCCGGGAGTTCGAGGCGTTCGTCGCGGGCGCGGCCGGCAGACTGCTGCATGCCGCCACACTGCTCACCGGTGAGCCGTTCGCTTCCGCCCCGGCAGCGCGGGAACTGCTCGTGGGCGCCCTCTCCCGTACGTACGTGGACTGGGACCGCCTGCGCGGCGAGGACCCCTACGAGCACACACGCCAGGACCTCGCCGCCCACTTCGCACACACCGCCCGGCGCTACAGGCGCGCCCGCGGCGGTCTCCTGGCCGGGCTGCCCCCGCAGGAGCGGCTGATGCTGGTGCTGCGGCTGTACGAAGGGGTCGCCGAGGAACAGGTCGCCGCGGCGCTCGGGCTGCCCGTCGAACGGGTGCGGGCACTGTGCACCCGGGGCATGGCGACGGTCCTCAGCCATGAGAGGGCACGCAGGGGCGGGAGCCCCACCGGTGCGGTTCCGGACGCGGAGTCCGCCGCCACCGGGATCGCGTCCCGCATCGTCACCGGCCTGCGGCACAGGGGGGCGGCGGCCGCCGGGGCCGTGCGGCACGGCCCCGGCGCGGGGGGCGAGCCGAGGGGTGC
This sequence comes from Streptomyces sp. WMMB 322, assembly GCF_900090145.1. GTDB lineage: Bacteria > Actinomycetota > Actinomycetes > Streptomycetales > Streptomycetaceae > Streptomyces. The sequence goes on along the minus strand of NZ_FMHI01000005.1, from coordinate 83,647 downwards.
CGCATGAGGCTTCCCGACCGGAAGGAGACGCAGGTCCGCCGCATCCTGGAGTCCGTGCCGCCGGCCCCCGTGCCGACGGACCTGGCCGCGCGGGCCCTGGCCCGCGGGCTGCGCATCGCGCAGCGGCGGCGCACCGCGGCGCTTGTGCTGTGGGTGTTCTTCGCAGTGGCCCTGGCGGTCGCCGTGTGGGCCGCGGTCGCGCAGCCCTGGGCGGGCGAGCCGGCGCGGACGACACCGCCGGCCGGCTGGTAGCGGCGGGCCCGTGCCGGGCCGCCCGCCGGGTGCTGCACCCGGTCCGGATCTCCCGTCGTCCGGATCTCTCGTCGCCCCGATCACTGTCGCCCGGGTCTCCTCGGCGCCGCGGGGCCGAGGAGACCGTCGTGCGCAGACCCGGACGAGCGGACTGCTCAGCCCAGCGCCTGCTGAAGATCCGCCAGCAGGTCCTCCACCGACTCGATTCCGACGGACAGCCGCACCAGATCCGCGGGGACCTCCAGCGCGGAGCCCGCCGCCGACGCGTGCGTCATCCGCGCGGGGTGCTCGATCAGCGATTCGACGCCGCCCAGCGACTCCCCGAGCGTGAACAGCTGCGCGCGGTTGCACACCTGGACCGCCGCCTCCTCGCCGTCCGCCACCCGGAAGGAGACCATCCCGCCGAAGGCCCGCATCTGCTTCGCCGCCGTCTCGTGGCCCGGGTGGGAGGGCAGCCCCGGGTAGTAGACCTGCGTGACCCGCGGGTGCGCCTGGAGCATCTCCGCCACCCGGGACGCGTTCGCGCTGTGCCGCTCCATCCGTACGGCCAGGGTCTTCGTGCCGCGCATCACCAGCCACGAGTCGAACGGGCCGGCCACCGCGCCCATCGCGTTCTGGTGGAAGGCGATCTCCGCGGCCAGCTCCGACTCGTCCAGGACGAGGGCGCCGCCGACGACGTCCGAGTGGCCGCCCATGTACTTCGTCGTCGAGTGGACGACGACGTCCGCACCCAGGGCGAGGGGCTGCTGGAGATAGGGGCTCGCGAAGGTGTTGTCGACGACCAGCCGTGCTCCTGCGCCGTGTGCGAGCTGGGCGAGTGCGGTGATGTCGCTGATGCCCAGCAGCGGGTTGGACGGCGTCTCGACCCACACCGCCTTCGTACGGTCGCGCAGTGCCGCCCGTACCGCCGCCGGGTCCGAGGTGTCGGCCACCGACCATTCCACGCCCCACCGTTCGGCGACGCGTGAGAAGAGGCGGAACGTCCCGCCGTAGGCGTCGTTCGGGACGACCACGTGGTCTCCGGGCACGAGCAGGGTCCGCAGCAGGCAGTCCTCGGCGGCCAGTCCGGACGCGAACGCGAAGGCGTTGCGCCCGCCCTCCAGGGCGGCGAGGTTCTGCTCGAGGGCGGTACGCGTCGGGTTGGCGGAGCGGCTGTACTCGTAGCCGCCGCGCAGGCCGCCGACGCCGTCCTGCTTGTAGGTGGAGACCTGGTAGATGGGCGGTACGACCGCGCCCGTCGCTGGGTCGGCGGTCTGCCCCGCGTGGATCGCGAGGGTCTCGAAGCTCTGGGGCGTGTGCCCGCTGTCGCGCTGGTCGCTCATGGGGCGAGCGTAATGCGCCGTACGGTGTAGTCAGAGCGGCTCAGGCGAACCGCTCCGGAGGATTACTCCTGTCACGTCCCGTCCGCGTACCAACGGGGAGAACGCAGCCATGGAAGCCCTGCTCGTGATGATCGCGCTGACCGCAATCTTCGGGGTCCTGGTCGCCCCTGCGATGCGCCGCCGAAGGCAGCGTCTGCAAGGTGCTCAAGGAGTCGCCCGCGCCGTCGACCCGGGTGCCGGCCACGGCTTCGTGCCGACCGAGCAGCTGGATGTGCGACTGCCCGGACCGGACCAGGAGTTCACGGAAGCGCTGGACGAGACGCAGCGGACCCAGGACTGGCAGCCGGTCGCGAGGCTGCTGGCCCTCACCGGCGACGAGTGGGAACTGCGCTGGCAGCGGGTGCAGTCGATGGCGGGCGCCGCGGCGATGGAACTGGCGCAGGCGCGGGCGCTCGGCGCACCCGATTCACCGGCCACGGGCAGGGGCGGCTCGGCCGGAGGCGTCTCCTTCAGCAAGGAACCGGGCCTGCGCGACGCGCGCTGGCTTCGCGAGTGGCGCACGCAGCAGCCCGCCGACCCCGGCGGCGCCGAGGTCTACGCCCAGTTCCTGGTGTGGCAGGCCGTCGCAGACCCCTCCTCCGCCGACCACCGCATCATCCTGGAAGAGGCACGCACGGTCTGCGAGGAGGCCGCCCGGCTGGCTCCCGAGGACCCCACGCCGCACATAACCGAACTGTTCATCGCCCGCCATCTCTCGTACAGGCGTGCCGACTTCGAGGAACTGTGGGCGACGCTGCGCCGCAAGGCACCGGACCACATGGGTGCGCATCTGGCGGCACTGCCGTACTGGTCGGAGAAGGGCTGCGGCTCGCGCGCCGAGGCCGACGCTTTCGCGCAGACCGCCGCCGCCCACGCCCCCGAGGGCACGCTGCTTCCCGCGCTTCCGCTCTTCGCGGCCTACGAGCACCTGCCGGAGGTCAACGTCGTGCGCGGGCTCTATCAGAGCGCGGAGATCGAAAAGGCCGTGGAGGCAGCGGAGTTCGCCGTCGACCAGGTCGAGGCCGACCATCCCGTGCGGCCGCACGTCCTGCACCTGCTGGTCTGTTTCCTCGTACGCGCCGAGCGGTACGGCGAGGCGATGGACGCGCTGCACGTCGTCGACGGCTACGTCGGCGCGCTTCCGTGGGCGGACTCGGGCGACCCGGCGAGCCACTACTCGGCGTACCGCGCCCTGGCCGTCTCCGGCTGGGAGGCGACGGGCGGAGACCGCGCCCAGCTCTGAGGCGGCGGGCTCACGGCGGGCGGCTCCGGGGCGGACGGCTCCGGGGCGGACGGCTCCGACGCGGCCGGTCCGATACGGACGATGTGGCCGGCTCCGACACGGACGGTGCGAGTGCCGGAACCGCTCCGCCGTGAGGGGCGCGGGGCCGCACGGAGATGAGCCGTCCGGAGGGCGGACGCACCCGCGAAGACCTCCGCCGGGGGTGCGGGTTGTGGGTGCACGGGGGCACGTCAGGCACGATGGACGGATGGCCAACCGACTCGCGGACGAGACGAGCCCGTACCTCCTTCAGCACGCGGACAACCCGGTCGACTGGTGGCCCTGGTCGGAGGCCGCCTTCGACGAGGCGCGCACGCGGGGGGTGCCGGTGCTGCTCAGCGTCGGTTACGCCAGCTGCCACTGGTGCCACGTCATGGCCCACGAGAGCTTCGAGGACGAGGCCACAGCCGGATACGTCAACTCCCACTTCGTCCCCGTCAAGGTGGACCGGGAGGAGCGCCCCGACGTGGACGCCGTCTACATGGAGGCCGTGCAGGCGGCCACCGGCCAGGGCGGATGGCCCATGACCGTCTTCCTCACGCCCGCCGCCGAACCGTTCTACTTCGGCACCTACTTCCCGCCCGCTCCCCGCCACGGCATGCCCTCCTTCCGGCAGGTGCTCGAAGGCGTCGCCACCGCGTGGTCCGACAGGCGCGAGGAGGTCACCGACGTGGCCGGCCGGATCGTGCGGGACCTGGCCGCGCGGAGCATCCGCTACGACCAGCCGCAGCCGCCCGGCCCCGAGGAGCCGGCCACGGCGCTGCTGGAGCTGACCCGTGAATTCGACGCCGAACGGGGCGGTTTCGGCGGTGCCCCGAAGTTCCCGCCGTCCATGGCGCTGGAGTTCCTGCTGCGCCACCACGCCCGCACCGGCTCGGACGGCGCACTGGAGATGGTCCAGAGGACCTGCGAGGCGATGGCCCGCGGCGGCATCTACGACCAGCTCGGCGGCGGATTCGCGCGCTACTCCGTCGACGCGGGCTGGGTCGTGCCGCACTTCGAGAAGATGCTCTACGACAACGCCCTGCTGTGCCGTGTCTACGCCCACGCCTGGCGGAGCACCGGTTCAGCCATGGCCCGCCGGGTCGCCCTGGAGACCGCGGACTTCATGGTCCGCGAACTCGGCACGCCCCAGGGCGGGTTCGCCTCGGCACTCGACGCCGACAGCGACGACGGCGACGGCAGGCACCGCGAGGGCGCCTACTACGTGTGGACGCCCGCCCAGTTGACCGACGTCCTCGGCGAGGAGGACGGGCAGTGGGCTGCCGCGTACTTCGGCGTCACCGACGAGGGCACCTTCGAGGAGGGCGCCTCCGTCCTTCAGCTCCGGGACGGGGCGCAGCCCTCCGACGACTCACGCGCCGCTTCCGTACGGGAGAGGCTGCTGAGCGCCCGCGGCCGGCGGCCGCGTCCCGAACGTGACGACAAGGTCGTCGCGGCGTGGAACGGACTGGCCGTCGCCGCGCTCGCCGAGACCGGCGCCTACTTCGACCGTCCCGATCTCATCGAGGCCGCCTCCGCCGCCGCACACCTGCTGACCCGCCTGCACCTGAACGGCGACGGCCGTATCGCCCGCACCTCGCGCGACGGGACGGCAGGCTCCGGCGCCGGCGTGCTGGAGGACTACGCGGACGTGGCCGAGGGCCTGCTCAGCCTCTACTCCGTGACCGGAGAGGCCGCCTGGCTCGACAGCGCAGGTGTGCTGCTGGAGACGGTGCTCGACCACTTCACGGATGCCGACGGCGCGCTCTACGACACCGCCGACGACGCCGAAGCACTCATCCGCCGCCCGCAGGACCCCACGGACAGCTCCACACCCTCGGGCTGGACTGCCGCCGCGCAGGCACTTCTCTCGTACGCGGCGTACACCGGCAGCTCACGTCACCGCGATGCCGCGGAGCGTGCGCTCGGCATCGTGCGGGCACTCGCACCCCGCGCGCCGCGCTTCATCGGGTGGGGGCTCGCCGCGGCCGAGGCCGCCCTGGACGGCCCGAGGGAGATCGCCGTCGTCGGCCCGCACACGGACCCCGGCACGGGCACGCTGCACCGTACGGCGCTGCTGGCGACCGCGCCCGGAGCGGTGGTCGCGCTCGGCGAGCCGGGTTCCCCGGCGGCGCTCGACGTGCCGCTGCTGCGGGACCGCCCGCTGCTGGACGGGAACCCGACGGCCTATGTGTGCCGCAACTTCACGTGCGACGCGCCGACCGCCGACCCCGAGGTGCTGGAGCAGTCACTGCGGAACTGACTTCCCCGGGAGCCGGGACGTGGCTCCCGGGTCCGGGCGCGGGGGTCCGGGGCTCGGGGTCCGGGGCATTGCGCCCTCAGCCCTGCGGGCCCGGGGGCGTCCCCGCCCCCTGGGCGCCGAGGGCCTGCGGAATTCCCCGCTCCACCACGCGCAGCGCCCGCTCGACGACCGCGAACAGGTCCTCCTCCGGCTCGTCGCTCCCGGCCCAGAAGAACATCGCCTCGGACATGGCACCCACCAACGCACCTGTGCACACCCGCAGTTCGAGGGTGTCCGCGTCCCGCCCGGTCCGCCCGGCCAGTGCCTCCGCCAGCATCCGCACCGTCTGCGACATCTGCTCGGTCATCCGGGCACGCAGCGCCGGCACTTCCAGCACGAGCCGGATCCGCTGGTGGGCCTCGGCGGGCTCGCGGCCGGGCTCCTGGCGCATGCTCTGCCCGATCACCTCCAGCATGGCCTTGCGCAGCGCGGTGACCGGCGGCTCGTCGGCGGGACGGGCCAGCAGCGCGTCGTGCATCAGAGGGTCGTACTCGTCGGTGAGGACGATGTCTTCCTTGGTCGGGAAGTAGCGGAAGACGGTGCTGGGGGAGACTTCCGCCTCCTCCGCGATCCGCTCGACGGACGTGGCGGCGTAGCCCTGCTCGCCGAAGAGCCGGTAGGCGGCCTTCCGGATCGCCTGCCTGGTCTTGATCTTCTTCCGCTCGCGCAGCCCCGGACGGGACTCGGACACGGCGGAGGGCTCGGTACGTGCAGGGGCCATGGGCCTCATTGTCTGCCATCCGGGTCCACCGGGGCCAGCTACGAGCCGTGTGCGGAGCGCACGGAGCCGGGCCCGGGCCCCTCCTCCGCCCTGCCGGCCTCCTCGGCGGCTTCCGTTTCCGGCGCCTGCCGGCGGCTCCCCGCCGGGAGCAGCGCCGTGGTGAGCGCCGCCGCGAGCGCGGCGCAACCGCAGACGAAGAGCACCTGTGTCATGCCGTCGACGAAGGCCGCGTCCGCCGAGGCCGCCAGCTGTGCCGAGTGCATCCTCGCGGCGACGGCGTGGGCGGCGATCACGGAGTCCCCGGCCGCCTCCGCGGCGGCCGCGGGCAGTCCGTCCGTAACGAGCCGGGCGGTGTACGTGCCGGACAGCAGGCTCCCCAGCGCGGCGATGCCGATGGCGGCGCCCGTCTGACGCACGGTCATCAGCAGCCCCGAACCGCTTCCCGCATGCGTGGCGGGCAGCGCCGCGAGAGCACCGTCCATGGCCGGCACCATCGCGAAGCCGACACCGAACCCGGTGATCGTCAGCCAGGTGGCCGTCGGCCCGTATCCGTCGCCCACTTCGGTACGGGCACCGAGGAAGGCGGCGAACGCCAGCACCACCAGCCCTGCGCTGATCACCGGCCGGGAGCCGAACCGTGCGGCCGCCGGCCCCGATGCGCGGGCCGCGACGAGGAGGCCGGCCATCAGCGGCAGCAGGCGCAGCCCCGTGCCGAACGCGTCGACGCCGAGCACCGCCTGGAGGTACTGCGGCAGCACGAACAGCAGCCCCGCCAGCACGAGGGTGATCAGTGTCGCGGTGAAGGCGTGCCGTGCGAACGTGGGCCGTGACAGCAGATTCAGGTCCAGCATCGGCCGCTCGACCCGGCGCTCCCGCAGCACGAGCGCCGCCAGCAGCACGGGTGAGGCCGCGAGAGTCCCGACGACGTACGGGTCGCTCCATCCTCGCGCGGGTCCCTCGATGATGCCGAAGACGAGGGCGCCGAGGCCGGTGACGCTCAACACCGCGCTGAGCGCGTCCACATGGGGCGCTGACTCGTCACGGGACTCGGGCAGCAGCGTGAGGCACACGAGAATGCCGAGCGCGGCGAGCGGCACGTTGACGAGGAAGACCGAACCCCACCAGAAGTGGTCGAGGAGCCAGCCGCCGAGCAGGGGCCCGAGCGGCATGCCTCCGGCCACCGATGCGGTGATGATGCCGACGGCCTTGGTGCGCTCCTTCTCGTCCTGGAAGAGGGACGGGATCACCGACAGTGCGAGCGGCGTGACCAGGGCGGCTCCGAGGCCCATGAGGGCACGGGCCGCGATGACCCACCCGGCGTCGCCGGCGAGGCCGCCGAGCAGTGAGGCGGCAAGGAAGACCGTCAGACCCGCGACGAGCAGCCGTCGCCGTCCGAAGCGGTCACCGAGCAGTCCCGCCGGCAGCATCGCGGCGGCGAAGACGACGATGTACGCGTCCACGATCCACTGCATCTGCCCTGTTCCGGCGCCGAGTTGGCGTCCCATCGCGGGGAGGGCGACGTTGAGGATCGTCAGGTCGAAACCCAGCACCAGCATGCTCGTGCCGAGAGCTGCGAGGGCCCACCAGCGGCGCGGGTCGGGCTGTGTCGTCATGGTCGACGTCGTCATGGCCAACTCCGATGGTCAGTGTCTTTTGACAGTGACTCTCAAAAAGTTTCACCTGTCAAGACGCGTGCCCCGCCGTACCCCGGGTGGCCAATAACACGTGGCCGCGCTCCAGGCCGGCCCGTAAGGTGGCGGAATGCAGGTGATCCAGTCGGCGAAGCTCGCAAACGTCTGTTACGAGATCCGGGGCCCCGTCCTGGAAGAGGCGATGCGGCTGGAGGCAGCAGGGCACCGCATCCTCAAGCTCAACACCGGCAATCCGGCGCCCTTCGGGTTCGAGTGCCCGCCGGAGATCCTCGAGGACATGATCCGCAACGTGGGCGAGGCCCACGGCTACGGCGACGCGAAGGGGCTTCTCTCCGCGCGCCGCGCGGTGATGCAGCACTACCAGACGCAGGGCATCGAGCTCTCCGTCGAGGACATCTACCTGGGCAACGGCGTGTCCGAGCTGATCCAGATGTCGATGCAGGCCCTGCTCGACGACGGGGACGAAGTCCTCGTGCCGGCCCCCGACTACCCGCTGTGGACGGCGTCGGTCTCCCTCTCCGGCGGCAAGGCCGTGCACTACCGCTGCGACGAGCAGTCGGACTGGATGCCGGACCTGGCCGATATCGAGAGCAAGGTCACCGACCGCACCAAGGCGCTCGTCGTCATCAATCCGAACAACCCCACCGGTGCGGTGTACGACGAGGAGATGCTGCGCGGCCTCACGGACATCGCGCGGCGGCACGGGTTGATCGTCTACTCCGACGAGATCTACGACAAGATCCTCTACGACGGCGCGACGCACACGCCCACGACTCTCATCGCCCCCGACCTGCTCACCGTCACCTTCAACGGGCTCTCGAAGGCCTACCGGGTGGCCGGGTACCGCAGCGGCTGGATGGCGGTGTGCGGGCCCAAGAGCCATGCGCAGAACTACATCGAAGGGCTGACGATCCTCGCCAACATGCGGCTGTGCGCGAACATGCCCGCGCAGCATGTGGTGGCGGCGGCGCTCGGCGGCCGGCAGTCGATCAACGACCTCGTGCTGCCCGGTGGGCGGCTCCTGGAGCAGCGCGACATGGTCCACGGGCTGCTGACGCAGATCCCCGGTGTGACGTGCGTGAAGCCGAAGGGTGCGATCTATGCGTTCCCGCGGCTCGACCCCAAGGTGTACAAGATCAAGGACGACCGGGAGATGGTCCTCGACCTGCTGCGCGCCGAGCAGATCATGATCGTCCACGGCACGGGCTTCAACTGGCCCGACCCCGACCACTTCCGCATCGTCAACCTGCCGCCGGTGAACGAGCTGGAGGACGCGGTGACGCGCATCGGAGCCTTCCTGGAGGGCTACAGCCAGCCCTGAGTTCCGCTTCCTCGCGGGTGCGCGGGCGCGCATGTCCCCGCGTCATGGGTGCGGCCCGCACCTCCCGCCGTCGGCGGCCGCCGGCGCAGCTCGACGTTCCTCGGTCCAGTGCCGCTCATCTGCCTCACGCACCTCGGTGCACGTGTGTGCTCTCGGCGCCTCGCGGTCAGGCAGCCGTGAGGCCGAGGGCCGAGGCGTGGAAGTCGCGGGACTGGCTGGCCACCACGACGGCGGGTTCGTCGTTCCGGTACGTGGCGATCACGACCGCGTGGCCCGCGAGGGTGTGGGCCCTGTGGTGCAGGGAGTCGATGTGCGCCGGGTCGGCGAGATGCTCCGACGGCGCGGCCCGCAGGGGGGCGGTACCGTCGCGCAGGCGCGTGACCTGGGCGGCCAGCTCCTCCGCGGCCTCGTCCAGTTCGTCGGACGGAGTGAGGGCCCGCAGCTCGTCCGTCACCGTCAGCAGTGCCGTGAGGTGCCCGGCCAGACGGATGTCCAGCTCCTCTTCCCGCGTGCGGTGGGGGAAGTCGGCCTCGGCCATGGCATGTACCGACTTGCTGCGGATCGGTTCGTACACGGTCGGCCTCCTGCGTCGCGTCGCCTGGATGACAGCCTAACTTAGACTCGGTCTAAAGTTGAGCCATGTACATTTAAGGTCCGGACGACAAGTGCCTCCGTCACATGGCGCGCATGGAACGGGACGGACCGGCACGCACCTGTCCGCGGCGCTCGCGGCGAACGGTGTCCGCACACAATGGCGCCCCTCACCCGACGGTGAGGGGCGCCATTGTGCAACCGGAAGACGGCGGGCGTCAGCCCAACCGCTCGACCAACGCGCGGTATTCGTCCCACAGTTCCTTCGGCGTGTGGTCACCGAAGGTGTTGAGGTGCTCCGGGACCAGCGCGGCTTCGTCGCGCCAGACCTCCTTGTCCACCTCCAGCACGAAGTCGAGCTCCGCGTCCGTCATGTCGAGGCCGTCCCGGTCGAGGGCCTCCTTCGTGGGAAGAACGCCGATGGGCGTCTCGACGCCCTCCGCCTCGCCGTTCAGCCGCTGCACGATCCACTTGAGCACGCGGCTGTTCTCGCCGAAGCCGGGCCAGACGAACTTGCCGTCCTGGTCCTTCTTGAACCAGTTGACGTAGTAGATCTTCGGCAGCTTGGCCTGGTCGGCGTTCTTGCCGACGTTCACCCAGTGGGCGAAGTAGTCGCCCATGTTGTAGCCGCAGAAGGGGAGCATCGCGAACGGGTCGCGGCGCAGCTCGCCTGCCTTGCCCTCGGCCGCGGCGGTCTTCTCGCTGGCGACGTTCGCGCCGAGGAAGACGCCGTGCTGCCAGCTGAAGGACTCCGTCACCAGCGGCACCGCGGTGGCGCGGCGGCCGCCGAAGAGGATCGCGGAGATGGGCACGCCCCTCGGGTCCTCCCACTCCGGCGCGATGATCGGGCACTGCCCGGCCGGGGTGGTGAAGCGGGCGTTGGGGTGGGCTGCCGGCGTCCCCGACTCGGGGGTCCAGTCGTTGCCCTTCCAGTCGGTGAGGTGAGCGGGCGTCTCCTCGGTCATGCCCTCCCACCACACGTCGCCGTCGTCGGTGAGGGCGACGTTGGTGAAGACCGAGTTGCCCCAGAGGGTCTTCATGGCGTTGGCGTTGGTGTGCTCGCCGGTACCGGGGGCGACGCCGAAGAAGCCGGCCTCCGGGTTGATGGCGTACAGCCGTCCGTCCTCGCCGAAGCGCATCCACGCGATGTCGTCGCCGATGGTCTCCACGGTCCAGCCCTTGACGGTGGGCTCGAGCATGGCGAGGTTCGTCTTCCCGCAGGCCGAGGGGAATGCTGCGGCGACGTACTTGGACTCACCGCGCGGCGGGGTGAGTTTGAGCACGAGCATGTGCTCGGCGAGCCAGCCCTCGTCGCGCGCCATGACGGAGGCGATGCGCAGCGCGTAGCACTTCTTGCCGAGCAGGGCGTTGCCGCCGTAGCCCGATCCGAAGGACCAGATCTCGCGGCTCTCGGGGAAGTGGGAGATGTACTTGGTGTCGTTGCACGGCCAGGGCACGTCCTGCTCGCCGGCCTCCAGCGGGGCGCCGACGCTGTGGACCGCCTTGACGAAGAAGCCGTCCTCGCCGAGCTCGTCGAGGACCTGCTGTCCCATGCGCGTCATGGTGCGCATCGAGACGGCGACGTACGCGGAGTCGGTGATCTCGACTCCCAGGGCGGAGAGCGGGGAGCCGAGCGGGCCCATGCAGAAGGGGACGACGTACATGGTGCGGCCGCGCATGCAGCCGCGGAAGATTCCTCCCTCACCGTTCTCGCCCTGGAAGACGGCCCGCATCTCGTCGGGGGCCTTCCAGTGGTTGGTGGGGCCGGCGTCCTCCTCCTTCTCGGAGCAGATGAACGTGCGGCCCTCGACGCGTGCGACATCGCTGGGGTCGGAGGCGGCGTAGTAGGAGTGCGGCCGTTTCACCGGGTCCAGCTTGGTGAACGTGCCCTTCTCGACGAGCTCTTCGCACAGGCGCTCGTACTCCGACTCGGAGCCGTTGCACCAGACGATCCGGTCCGGTTCTGTGAGAGCGGCGATTTCCTCGACCCAGGAGACCAACTCCTGGTGGCGGGTGGGAACGGGGTTGATGGCGGGAGCCGCAGAACTGCGCGCCACGATCTCTCCAGACGTTGAGGGTTCGGCGGACAACTGCACTGGTATCCGCATTTTTTCTGCTTTGTGCTTGAACTCGCCCCTTGGGGGCCGCGACCCGGATGCGTTCGTGGTGGTGGTGCTGTGCTGGTGCGTCGGCGCGGCTCGCTCATCCGGTGTCACCCTTGCTCCTCTGAGCATGGGAGCGTATCGGCCGCCTGTCCAGATGGAAAGGATGTGTCCATCACCACTCCGATGAGCGGCCTGTGGCCTCGAAAGAGCATGTCGCCGGTTACGGCCCCGTAGCTACGATGGGCCGTATGACTGACGCGCCCCCTCCGCTTGAGCCTGTGAACTGCGCGGACTCCGAAGACGGGGCGGACGGGATCCAGAAGCCGGAGAGCACCGGCAGTTCTGCCGCCGCCACCTTGGAGTCGGCCGCCACGGCGGTCACTTCGGCTGCTTCCCGGGGTGCAGCCGCGATCCCCGCGATGATCAAGCCGCGGCTGCGCGGCTGGCTGCACGCCGGGATGTTCCCCGCCGTGCTCGCCGCCGGGATATTCCTGACCGCGCTCGCCGACAGCACCCGCGGCCGCATCGCCTGCGCCGTATACACGCTGACGGCGTGTCTGCTCTTCGGTGTGAGCGCCCTCTACCACCGGGGGGAGTGGGGGCCGAGGGCAAACGCCGTACTGCGCCGCCTCGACCACGCCAACATCTTCCTGATCATCGCCGGGACGTACACGCCGCTGACCATCCTGCTCCTGCCCGCCGGACCCGGATCGCCGCTGCTGTGGGGGATCTGGGCCGCGGCTCTCCTCGGCATCGGCTTCCGCGTGTTCTGGGTCGGCGCCCCGCGCTGGCTCTACACGCCGTGCTACATCGCGATGGGGTGGGCGGCCGTCTTCTACCTGCCCGACTTCCTGCGCGAGGGCGGCATCGCCGTGCTGGTGTGCGTGGTCGTCGGCGGACTGCTGTACAGCGCCGGCGGTGTCGTCTACGGCATCAAGCGGCCCAACCCGTCACCGCGCTGGTTCGGGTTCCACGAGGTCTTCCACTCGTTCACACTGGCCGCGTTCATCGTGCACTACGTGGGGATCTCGCTGGTGGCCTACCAGCACGCGTAGCCCTTGCGCCCGGCGAGCCCGGGACGCAGGCCCGGGCGAGCCGGGGCGGGCCCGGAGCCGGCACGGGCGCCGGGCCGTCCGGGGCGACGCCCGGCACGCACCTGCCGGTCAGGGCCCTGCCCGGTTCCGTCCTCACGGGCGCGAGAGAGCTCAACTCCGGTTCTGCGGCCCGGGGATGCCCCTCAGGAAATCCCTTCGCACCTGCTCGCCCCGCCCAGTACGGTCTCGGGGTCTGTGCCCTTCCGGGAGCCAGGAGATCAAGAGATCCGCGCGCGGCCGTCCCGGCAGTCGGTTCCCACGCTGAGAGTAGGTTCGTATGGCTTGTCGCATCAGTGAACTCGTGCTCGGTTGCCGCGAGCCCGACGTGCTGGCGCGGTTCTGGTGCGAGGTCCTGGACTTCGTGGTGCTCGACCGCGAGGACGACGGCACCCTCGAGATCGGGCCGCGCGAAGGGTTCGGCGGCCCGCAGCCGACGATCATCCTCAGCAGCAGGGACGAGCCGGAGAAGGGGAAGTCCCGGCTGCACATCGACGTCAACGCCACCGACCGCGACATGGACGCGGAGCTCGAACGCCTGCTGAAGCTCGGGGCGCGCCGGGCCGACATCGGCCAGAGCGGCGAGGAGCCCTGGCACGTCCTCGCCGATCCCGAGGGCAACGAGTTCTGCCTGCTCAAGGCCCGCCTCAACCCGCTCTGACGGCTCTGGTCCCGCGGCACGCCCCTGATGCCCGACGTCGGTTCTCCGCCCGGCCGCGGCGAGAGCCGCACGGCGTCCGCCCGGGCCGCAGCCAGGGCCTCGCGTTGTCGGAGGGCTGCGCCGGGGAGGATCCCCCGGGCCCGCGCCGCACGCCGGTAAGGTCAGCGCGGCGGGGCCGCCTGCCGCGGGGTGCGCCGGACCGAGCGCCCGGCCAGGACATCGGTGCGGCGGCCGTCCTCCATGACGAAGCGGCCGTCGATCAGCACGTGCGGGATGCCTGTGGGCAGCACGCGCGGATTGTCGAACGTCGCGCCCGGGGCGACCGTGGCCGGGTCGAACAGGACGAGGTCCGCCCGGTAGCCCTCCCGGACCAGGCCCCGGTCGGGCAGGCGCAGTCGTGCGGCCGGGCGCGAGGTGAGGTGGGCGACGCACTCCTCCAGGGAGAGCACGCCCAACTCCCGTACGTAGCGGCCGAGATACTGCGGAAACGTCCCGTACGCGCGCGGATGCGGCTTCGCGCCCTGGAGGATGCCGTCGCTGCCGCCGGTGTGGGCGGGGTGGCGCATCATGTGGCGCACGTTCTCCTCGTGGCCCACGTGCTGGAGGATCGTCGTGCCCAGCCTGTCCTCGATCAGCAGACGCCGGGCCGTGGCGAAGGGCTCCTCGCCCGCCTCCGCCGCCGACTGCGCGACGGTCCTGCCGACATGGCCGGCCAGGGCCGGGTCGCCGACACCGGAGATCTCGATGGTGTCCCAGTCCATCGGGACGCCGTGGCAGCCGTCGGCTCCCTCGACCTCCATGACATGCCGGATGCGCGCACACGTCTCCTCGTCCGACAGCCTCGCCATGACGGCCTCGGGGCCGCCGGCGCTCGCCCAGCTCGGCAGCATCGCCACCAGCGTCGTGCAGCCGGGAGTGTAGGGATAGGTGTCCAGGGTGATGTCCGCGCCGGCGGCGAGCGCACGGTCGAGGAGGGCCGTCAGTTCGGGCGCTCTGCCCTTGTTGACGCCGAAGTTCATGGTGGCGTGGGCGAGATGGAGGGCGCAGCCCGCCTCCCGTGTGAGGGCGACCATCTCCTCGTAGGCCTGGAGCGCGCCCTTGCCGTACGAGCGGTGGTGCGGGCAGTAGTAGCCGCCGTGGGTGGCCACCGTGCGGCACAGTTCGGTGAGTTCGGCGTCGGAGGCGTACATGCCCGGCGTGTACGTGAGGCCGGAGGACATGCCCACCGCGCCCTGTTCCAGGCCCTCGGCGACCAGGCGCCGCATGGTCCCGGTCTCGGCGGGCGTCGCGGGCCGGTCGTCCCAGCCGACGGCGAGCATGCGGACGCTGCCCTGCGGCACGAGGTAGGCGGCGTTGACGGCGGTGCCCTGGCGGTCGATGCGGTCCAGGTATTCGCCGACGGTGCGCCAGTCGAAGTCGAGGGCATCGGGGGAGGTGTCCCCGGGCGGGCTGCCGTTCCAGCCGCTGATGGCGCTGCGCACCTCTTCGAGGGTGCGGTCGTCCACCGGGGCGTAGGAGAGCCCGTCCTGGCCGAGGACTTCGAGCGTGACGCCCTGCGCGGCCTTCGCCGAGTGGTCCGGGTCGCGCAGCAGGGCCAGGTCGGAGTGGGCGTGCATGTCGATGAAGCCGGGAGCGAGGGCGAGGCCCGTGGCGTCGAGTGTTCGCCGGGCTCCGGCCGCGCGGGCGCCCGCGCCGTCCGACTCGCGTGTGACGGCGGTGATCCGGCCGTTCTCCACGGCGACGTCGGCGCGGTACGGGGCGCTCGTCCCGGAGCCGTCGACGACGTCGGCGTTGCGGATGAGCAGGTCCATGCGGGCGGTCCCTTCGGAGCCGGTGCGGGCCGTCCGGCGCTCAGAAGAACGTGCGGACGTAGCCGGTCACGGTGCCGTCCGCGGTCGTCTCGGGGATGAGCTGCCACTTGTCGAAGATCGTGCACGGGTGCGACAGGCCGAGGCCCACCCATTCCCCGACCTCCAGGGGCGCTTCGGTGCGGACCCAGGCGTGCTGGTCGGAGAGGGCGGTGACGGTGATGCCGTCCGCCGCTCTCGTCGTGCCGTCGCCGGCGCGGACGGTGTGCGGCTGCGGCAGGTGCAGGTCGAAAGCGGCGTCGCGCTTGCCCGCGTTGAGGAACGCCTGGCCGGGAGCGGGACGGGAGACGACCTGCGCCCAGAGCGTGAACGCCGCCTGGAGCGCGCCCTCTTCGGGGACGCGGTTGAAGGGGGTCTTCTCGCGGTAGGCGCCGTCGTCGTGCGACACGTAGGCGCCCGAGCGGAGCAGCTTCAGCACCGGCAGCGTCAGCGGGGGCAGTTCGGCGAAGACGTCGGCGACCGCGTCGAACCATGCGCTGCCGCCGGCGCTGAGGACGATCTCGGTGAGCCCGTCGAAGCGCCCGGCGGCGTCGAAGTCGACGGCCAGCGCGGTCAGGCGGCGCAGCCATGCCGTGACCGTCTCCGGTGAGGCGCCCGGGACTTCGCCCTCGTAGCCCGCGACGCCGGCCAGGCGCAGGGTGGACGCGTCGGCGACGGCGTCGGCGACCGCCTCGCACTCGGCCTCGGTGCGGGCTCCGGTGCGGGCGCCCTCGCCGGCGGCGAGTTCGGCGACGACGTCGACGGGGCGTGTCGCCCCGGCCTCCTTCAGGGCGGCGTCCATCTGTGCCACGCCCTCGGTGGAATCGGCGTAGCAGACGAAGCGGAAGTCCGGGTCGGTGTCGAGCTCCTGGGAGATCCAGCGGAGTGCGGCGGGGTCGACGAGTTCGTTGGCGAGGAAGATCCGCTGGACTCCGAACGCCCTGGCCACACGCACCTGATGGGGCACGGCGAGGGTGATCCCCCAGGCGCCGTGGGCGAGTTGGCGGTGGAAGAGCTGCGGGGCCATGGAGGTCTTGCCGTGCGGCGCGAAGGCGAGGCCGTGCCGCTCCGTGTAGGTCCGCATCAGGCCGAGGTTGTGCTCCAGGCGCTCCGCGGACAGCGCGAGAACCGGTGTGGTGAAACCGCCGGTGAAGAGGTTGCGGCCCTCCGCGGTGAGGGCGGCGACGGTGGAGCCGGCGGCGTCCGGAGGCAGCCCCTTGAAGCGGTGGTCGATGCGCTCCTCGGAGAGGGAGGCGAGAGGGTCCGCGCCGGCCATATGGACTCCTGCTCCGCTGCACCGAGCCGTGCCGTTGCAGCATCTGCAATAGACATTGCGTATTTCGCTCAGAGCTGTTTAGCATCCCGCCGAACACCCGTCAATCGATGAGGGAGCGGATGCCGGCAGTGGTGAGCAGCGACGTCGTCTGCCTCGGCGAATCCATGGTCACGTTCCTGCCGTCGCAGGCCGGACGGCTCGCGGACGTGCCGTCGTTCGACCGGGCCATCGGCGGGGCGGAGTCCAACGTGGCCTGTGCGCTTGCCGGTTCGGGCCACCACGTGCGGTGGGTCAGCCGCGTCGGCACCGACGGGTTCGGCGACCACCTGGTGGAGACCGTCGCCGCCCGCGGGGTCGACGTCGGCTTCGTCGGACGCGACCCGGGACGCCCCACGGGCATCTATTTCCGCACGGAGGGCGAGCGGCCCACCACCCTCGACGCATCCGGCGGCGGCACCGCCGAGGTCGTCTACTACCGCGCCGGGTCGGCCGCTTCCGCCATGTCGCCCCGCACCGTGGACCTCACGTCCGTCGACGACACCTCCGTGCTGCACGTCACCGGCATCACCGCGGCGCTGTCCGAGGAGTGCCTGGAGCTGATGCGGCTGCTCACGGGGCCGCGCCCGTACCGTCCGCTCGTCTCCTTCGACGTCAACTACCGCGTCGGTCTGTGGGACCGCCCGGACGGCGACCCCGCACCCGGCCCCGGCGTGCTCCTCGAACTCGCCCGCGGCTGCGACCTCGTCTTCGCCGGCGAGGACGAGGCGGCCGCGGCGTGGGGCGTGACCGGCGGACCTGAAGGGATCAGGGAACGGCTGCCCGAACCGGCGGTGCTCGTCGTCAAACAGGGACGCAAGGGAGCGACGGCGTTCGTGCGCGGCGACGGAGACGGGGACGGGGACGGGGACGGGGAGGCCGCCGACACCGTCCACTTCGAGCCGGCCCTGCGGATCGACGTCGCCGGAGCCGTCGGCGCCGGCGACGGATTCGCCGCCGGGTTCCTCTCGGCGACGCTGCGCGGGCTGCCCCTGCGCGAACGGCTGCGGCACGGTCATCTCACCGCGGCGGCCGCCCTCACGGTGCCGGGCGATCTCGCGGAGCCCCCGTCGCGCGAGGTCGCCGACCGGCTGGCCGCCCTGGACGACGAGGACTGGCGGGCCCTGCACCTCGCCCCGGGATGGAACACGCGGAAGGCGGACGCATCATGAGCCAGACCGTGGACCGGGCACTGAGCATCCTGCCCCTCCTGGCCGAGGGGCCGGCGAACCTCGAGCAGGTCGCGAACCGGCTCGGCGTGCACAAGTCCACCGCCCTGCGGCTCCTGCGCACGCTCCACGAGCACGGCATCGTCCACCGCCAGCCCGACCAGCGCTACCGGCTGGGAACGCGGCTCTTCGCGCTCGCGCAGCAGGCCGTGGAGAACCTGGACGTGCGCGAGATCGCCCATCCGCACCTCGTGGAGCTGAACGCGAGGACGGGACACACCGTCCACCTCGCCGTCCACGAGGAGGACGAGGTCCTCTACATCGACAAGGTGGAGAGCCGCTACCCGGTGCGGATGTACTCGCGGATCGGCAAGCCGGTGGCCATCACCGTCGCCGCGGTCGCGAAGCTGCTGCTGGCCGATCTGCCGGAGGGCGAGCGCCGGTCGATCGCCGAGCGGCTCGACTACCCCCGCTACACGTCCCGTTCGATCACCGACTCCGCGGCGTTCCTCGCCGAACTGGCGAAGGTGCGCGAGCAGGGCTGGGCCACCGACCTGGGCGGCCACGAGGAGTCCATCAACTGTGTCGGCGCCCCGGTGCGCGGCCCGGACGGGCGCGCCGTGGCCGCCATGTCCGTATCGGCGCCCAACGTCGTCGTCAGTGCCGAGGAACTCCTCACCCTTCTCCCGCTGGTGCGGCGCACCGCCGACGCCATCAGCGACGAGTACTCCGGAAAGACCCCCTCCAAGGAACGGCAGCCATGAGCGAGAAGCCGGCCAAGACGGCCCTCACACCCCCCACCCACACCACTCCGCCCGCGAAGTTCTCGCACGGCGTGCGCAAGGGGAACATCCTCCAGGTCGCGGGGCAGGTCGGCTTCGCGCCCGCCGCGCCGGGCAGGGCGCCGGAGCCGGTGGGCCCGGGGCTGCGTGAACAGACGCTGCGCACCTTCGCCAACGTCGAGGCCATCCTCCGGGAGGGCGGGGCGAGTTGGGAGGACGTGGTGATGATCCGCGTCTACCTGACCGACACCGGGCACTTCGCGGAGTTCAACGAGATCTACAACGAGTACTTCGCGGACCTCACCGAGGCCCCGGCGGCCCGTACGACCGTATACGTCGGCCTGCCGGCCGGGCTGCTCGTCGAGATCGACGCACTCGCCGTTCTGGGCTGAGCAGGACCGGGCCCTGCGCCGGCCGGGCCCTGCGCCGGCCGGGTTCCGCGCCGGCCGGGCATCGCCCGGGCTCCGCCCGGCCGGGCCCCAGCGCGCCGCCGCGATCGGGCGCCCTGCCCCCGCAGGCTCCGCCCCCGCGCTCCCGCGCACCACACCCCCACGCGCCCCCGTCCCCCCGAAAAGCCACGGCTGTTGACACAGAAATCCCGAGGTCCACCATGCTGCTCGCATCCGCGTCCGAGAAGGCGCCCCCGCACACAGGCGGCCTGCTCGCGCTCATAGGCGGCACCCCAGGTCTGCTGACCGTCGCCGCCCTGGGCATCCTGCTGCTGCTGTTCCTGATCATCAAAGTCCGGCTGCAGCCCTTCGTGGCGCTCCTGGGCGTCTCCATAGCCGTCGGTCTCGCCGCCGGGCTCTCCGTGACCGAACTCTTCGGCACCGTGCAGAAGTCCGACGCCGTCTCCCTCATCGAGGACGGCATGGGCGGCATCCTCGGCCACGTGGCCATCATCATCGGGCTGGGCACCATGCTGGGCGCGATACTCGAGGTCAGCGGTGGAGCCGAAGCGCTCTCCAGCCGTCTGCTGGCCCTCTTCGGGGAGAAGCGCGCACCGCTGGCCATGGGCCTCACCGGCCTCATCTTCGGCATCCCGGTCTTCTTCGACGTCGGCATCTTCGTCCTCGCGCCGATCGTCTACGCCGCGGCCAAACGCTCCGGAAAATCGATCGTCCTCTACGCGATGCCGCTGCTGGCCGGACTGTCGATGACGCACGCGTTCCTGCCGCCCCACCCGGGCCCGGTGGCGGCCGCGGGACTGCTGAAGGTCGACCTCGGCTGGGTCATCCTGATGGGCGTCGTCACCGGCATCCCGGCCGTGATCGCGGCCTGGGCGTACTCCGCCTGGATCGGCAACCGCCTCTTCGTCGAGGTGCCGCACGACATGGTCGAGGCGGCCGAGGAGGCCAAGGCGGCCGTCGCGGCCGAGCAGAAGGCGGCGGGAGTCTCCACCGAGCGGCCCGTCTCGCTCGCCGTGGTGCTCGGCATCATCGGCACCCCGCTCGTGCTGATCCTGCTGGCGACGTTCTCCTCGATCGCACTCGGCCCCTCGACGCTCCGCTCGGTCATCGAGTTCTTCGGGCACCCCTTCGTGGCGCTGACGATCGCGCTGCTGCTGGCGTACTGGCTGCTCGGCCTGAGGCGCGGCTGGTCGCGTCAGTCGCTGGAGACCGTCTCTACGGCCTCGCTGAAGCCGATCGGCAACATCCTGCTCGTCGTCGGTGCGGGCGGGGTCTTCGGTGCGGTGCTGGACGGCAGCGGCGTCGCCCAGGCGCTCGCGGACACCTTCGGCGACGCGGGACTTCCCGTCATCGTGCTGTCGTACCTGCTCTCGCTCGTGCTCCGGGTCGCACAGGGGTCCGCGACGGTCGCGATCGTCACCACGGCGGGCATCGTGGCTCCGCTGCTGTCCTCCGGTGACTACTCGCAGCCGCACATCGCGCTCGTCATCATGGCGATCTCGGCGGGTTCGATCTTCGCCTCGCACGTCAACGACGGCGGATTCTGGATCGTCTCGAAGTACTTCGGCATCTCGGAGCGGGACACTCTCAAGTCGTGGACGGTGCTGGAATCCGTCCTGTCGGTGGCCGGCTTCGCCGTGGCGGCGCTGATCAGCCCGTTCGTCTAGACGGATTCCCGCGCGACGGCGCCCCCCTGGCGGAACATCATCATCCGCTTCTGGGGGCGCAGTCGGGGTCTTGTGGGGGTGCCTCTCCTGCCCAAGAATGCACGGCGTCACCCCCGACGAATCACCGTCACATCGATTCGCTCAAGGAGAGGAACCCCCCCACGATGAAAAGACCTCTCGCCGGCGTCCTGGCCACGGCGTTCTTCGGAGCCGTCGCCGTCACCGCCGTCGCCCCCGCACCCGCCTTCGCCGCCGAGGCCCCCAAGGCCGAGGCCGCCGGCAGCGCCGCCGACACTGCCGCCCGGACTGCCGCGAACGCCGCCGCGAAGGCCGCCGCGCCGGACTTCGCGGGCACGGTCGCGCTGAGCAACTGCTCCGGTTCGCTGGTGAAGATGCCCGAGTCGAAGGCGTCCGACCCCGGGCTCGTGCTCACCAACGGGCACTGCCGTGAGGCGGGCATGCCGGAGCCGGGCCAGGTCATCGTCGACGAGGACGTGAAGCGCAACTTCACGCTGCTGGACGCCAAGGGCGGCGACGCCGGCTCGCTGACCTCCACGAAGATCGCCTACGGGACGATGACGGACACCGACGTCGCGCTCTACGAACTCGACGCCACATACGAGGAGATCAAGAACGACACGGGCATCGACCCGCTCGAGGTCCAGGCGGAGCACCCGGAGGAGGGCACGGCCATGACTGTGGTCTCCGGGTACTGGAAGGAGACCTTCAGCTGCTCGATCGACGCCTTCGTGCCCGAGCTGCGCGAGGACGGCTGGACCATGAAGGACTCGATCCGCTACACGAAGGAGTGCGAGACCAAGGGCGGCACCTCGGGTTCTCCGGTCATCGACGACTCGTCCGGGAAGATCGTCGGGATCAACAACACCCGTAACGAGGACGGCGAGGAATGCACCCTCAACAACCCGTGCGAGGTGGACAAGGACGGCAAGGTCACCGTTCACGAGGGGATCGCCTACGGGCAGCAGACCCACACCCTCACCAGCTGCATCGCGGCCGGGAACAAGGTCGACCTGAGCCTGCCGGACTGCAAGCTGCCGAAGCCGTAAGCGCCGGGCCGCCTGTGACGGAGCCCGGCAGCTGCCGGCCGGCGGTGTGGTGCGGCGGCACCATGGCGCCGGCCCGGCGGTGAACTCCGCACACGGCCGAGTACGGAGGACGCCCCCCGGAGATGCTCTCCGGGGGGCGTCACGTGCGAACGGGACCGCGGAGACCCCGCAGCGGCCGGCGGGCCGCCCCGGCGGGGGAGCGCCCGCGCGCCCGGAGTTACGGCAGCCCGTGCACGTGCGGGCCGACCGTGCCCGCCCACTTGTTGCCGTTGGCCGCGTCCCAGTTGGTCGACCAGGTCATCGCCCCGCGGATGCCGGGGTACTTCTTCTCCGGCTTGAAGCTCCCGCAGTTGGTGCCCTCGGCCAGGCAGTCCAGGGCGTCCGTCACCACGCCGGGCTCGACGTGGCCCGAGCCCGCGGCGCTCGGTGAGGCGGGCGTGCCGATGCCCACCTGTGAGGGGTCGAGGCCGCCTTCGAGCTGGATGCAGGCGAGTGCCGTCAGGAAGTCGACGCCGCCCTGCGCGTAGGTCTTTCCGTCGCAGCCGTTCATCGAACCGCTGTTGTAGTACTGCATGTTGACGACCGTCAGGTAGTCCTTGATGTTCAGCGCCGTCTTGAAGTACTCGGTCGAGGTGGACTGCATGTCGATGGTCTGCGGGGCCATCGTCACCACGACGTCGCTCTTCTTGCTGTGGATGTCGTCCAGCGCCTTGGTCATGTAGGTCGAGTTGAGGCCGTTCTCCAGGTCGATGTCGACTCCGTCGAAGCCGTATTCGTCCATGAGGGAGACGATGCTCTCGGCGAAGGCGCCGGCGGAGGCCTCGTCGGCCACGCTGACGGCGCCCTTCTCGCCGCCCACCGAGACGATGACGGACTTGCCCTCGTCGTGCTTCGCCTTGATGTCGGCCTTGAAGTCCTCCTCCGATCCGTAGCCGGTCGCCGGGTCGAGCTTGAAGTCCACCTGGCCCGGTGTGCCCGTGGCGTCGGCGAAGGCCACGGCGATGATGTCGTAGTCGTCCGGCAGGTCGGAGAGCTTCTGGGTCGTTGCGCCGTTGTCGAAGTTCTGCCAGTACCCCGTCACGGCGTGCGCGGGTACGGCGGATGCTCCGACGGCCGGAGCCTTGCCGGCCGCCGGTGCTGCGCCCGCGTCGGCGGCACCGGCTGTGAGCAGTCCGCACAGAGTCAGTGCGCCCGCCGTGACGGCGGCGAGGACGCGGGGGCGTGCGTAGGAGTGGGACAGGAATCTTGCGCGTGCCACAACTGCCTCCGGAGTGGGGGGAGATGGGGAGAAAAGGTCTGGAGCGTGGTGCGCGGGCCCTGCGCTTGACCGACAAGATGGTCCAGACCAATCTTCCTGTCAAGGCTTCCGGCAGCCGTCCCAGCTCTTGTGCTGATCGTCCTCGGGATATTGGATGCGCCGGGCAGGACCTCTTGAGGGGACGAGCAAAGGCGGTCAGTGATGACAACCGAGGACAGCGAGCAGGGCGGAGCGTCCGCCTCCACCCCGGACTCGCCCGGCAGGTCTCAGGCGCAGACCCGGCCGCAAGTACGCAAGGCAAGCTGGAAGTTGATCGGCCCCGGCATCGTCGTCGCCGCGACGGGAGTCGGTGCCGGCGACCTGGTCGCCACCCTGATCGCGGGCAGCAAGTTCGGCTACACCCTCCTGTGGGCGGCGGTCATCGGCTGCATCGTCAAGGTGGCGCTCGCCGAGGCGACCGGCCGCTGGCACCTGGCCACCGGCCGCACCATCTTCGAGGGCTGGCGTTCGCTCGGCTCCTGGACGACGGTCTACTTCGCCGTGTACGTCGTGATCTGGGGCTTCGTCTACGGCGGCACGGCCATGTCCTCCGCCGGGCTTCCACTGGACGCGCTCTTCCCCGGCGTGCTCGACCTCAAGGGGTGGGCGATCATCACCGGGCTCGTGGGCCTCGTCTTCGTCTGGTTCAACCGCTACGCCGTCTTCGAGAAGGTCATGACGGCAATGATCGGCGTCATGTTCGTGGTCGTCGTCTACGTCGCGGTACTCGTCTCGCCCGACATCGGGGCCGCCTTCTCCGGGCTGGTGCCGGTCCTGCCGGACGGCTCGGTCTTCTACACCCTCGGCCTGATCGGCGGGGTCGGCGGCACCATCACCATGGCCGCGTACGGGTACTGGGTGAACGCCAAGGGCTGGACCGACAGCAGCTGGATGAAGATGATGCGGCTCGACAACCGCGTCGCCTACATCACCACCGGCGTCTTCGTCGTCGCCATGCTGATCGTCGGCGCCGAGCTGCTGCACTCGGCGAACATCGCGATCGCCGAGGGCGACAAGGGCCTGGCCGACCTCGACAAGGTCCTCGCGGACCGCTTCGGCTCGTTCACCTCCACCCTCTTCCTCGTCGGGTTCTTCGCCACGTCCTTCACGTCGCTGATCGGCGTGTGGCACGGAGTCAGCCTGATGTTCGCCGACTTCGTGGAACGGCTGCGTGCCGCACGCGCCGCGGGCGGCGAGGACGGCACCGGCGGGGACGGCGGGGACGCCACCGGCGAGAAGGCGGTGCGGGCCGTGGCCGGCGGTCAGCGTGAGCGGTCACTGCCGTTCCGCGCGTACCTGCTGTGGCTGACCTTCCCGCCGATGGCCCTGCTCTGGCTGGAGCAGCCGTTCCTGCTCGTCGTGGTCTACGGCGTGCTCGGCGCGTTCTTCATGCCGTTCCTCGCGCTCACGCTCCTGTGGCTGCTCAACTCGGACCGCACTCCGCGTGAATGGCGCAACGGCATCGTCAGCAACGTGATGCTCTTCGTCTCCGGGATGCTCTTCATCGTGCTGTGCGTGCAGCAGGTCAGGGAGATTCCCTGGTAGGAGGTGCCGAGGACCCGGCACTCGTCCCCGCCCGGGACGAGTGCCGGCCCGCGAGCCGATTGACCTACGGACGGCGCGGGGTATGGCAGGTAGAGCGGCAGGGGCCGAAGTTGTTCCGAGGCAGGGCTCCCGGCCGTAAGGTGTGGTGTCGTCAGATCGGCATCGGTGATCGGGAACTCGGGCCTCAAGGGTCCGACTTGGAGCTCGGGGGCGGGGATGACCACTGCAATAGCAGTCACCAGCCACGGCCACATGCTGCCCCCGCCGGACCGGCACACACCGCGGGCGCATGTCTTCCAGCCGCCGGACGAGCAGCCGTTCGACGTGGCGGTCGCCCAGACGCAGCGGCTGATCGACCAGAACGGTCACCTGATCGTCGTCCACCCCACGACGCTGCCCAAGCCCTTCCTGCACAGGCTCCACGCCATCCGCTCCGTCCTGGAGAGCGACCGGGTCGCCCTGATGCCCACGGCTCTCCCGCCGCTGGGCACGGCAGTCCTCGTACGGCAGTTGAGGCAGCTCTCGCTGTGCGAGTTCAGTCCCGGAGTGCTGGGCGCCTCCGTGCGCCTCCTCGCGCATTACATCTACGCGGGCGCGCTGCTGAGTTCCGTCGCCAAGCTCGACCACCTGCCGCTCTCCTACACGACGGCCGCCAGGTCCTGGAACCCCAAGGCGCAGTTCGCGGTGCTGGCCACGCCCACGCCGCAGCTGGTGCGCACCGACAGCGGCGCGCGCGGCGTGGTCAGGGCCGCGCTCACCGGCCCCCAGTTCCCCACGCATCTCACCTACGCCATCGGCCAGCTCAACTCCGACTGGGTCACCGCCTCCCTCGCCCCGCAGTGGCGCGTCGGCAATGTGCAGGAGGCGTATCTGCCGGAGGAGTCGGCCGGCTGGTGGGGGACCGGCAGGCTCGTCGAGTTCGCCGCCGCGATCCCCGACGTCTCGGTGCTGTACCGGCTGGTCTCCTCCGTGCGACGGGACGAGTGCCACTGGTGCGGCCTCGAACTCATCGGAGACCGCTGCGCGTTCTGCGCGGCGCCCGCACCGTACGGTGCCGGTTCGCGGAAGGCGGCGGCGGTGCGCCCGGCGCCCGCCCGTGGCCGCTCCGGCTCCGCGCTCTCCTCCCGCTCCGCCGCCGGCTCCGCTTCCGGTTCCTCCCCCGGCACCGCCGGAGACCGCGCGGGCAGCGCCCGCAGGGGCTCCGGCCTGGGCACGTTTCTCAAGCAGAGGCACGCGGCCGCCGCCGAACGCTCCGACTCGCACCCCAGTCACGCCGTTGTCGCCGATCCCCGAGGTCTGTAGTCCATGAATTCACGCCAGCGCCGTGGCGTCATCCTGCTGGTCGTCTCCGTCCTGTGCGCCCTCGCGGCGTTCGGTGGCGTACTGGCGTTCATACGCGACGTGGAGTCGAGGGTCGGCTCCGAGACGACGGCCTACGAGCTCAAGGCGGACATTCCCCCCTACAAGTCCCTGGACGAGGGGCAGTTCAAGAAGGTGTCCGTACCGAAGCGCTGGCTGCCGGACACCGCGGTCACCGACCTCGACGAGGTGCGCGACAAGGTCGCCGCCAACAAGCTCCGCAAGGGCTCGCTGCTGCAGACGGACATGATCGACCGGCGGCCCGAACTCAAGCCGGGCCAGCAGGAGATCGCCATCATGATCGACGCCGAGACGGGAGTGGCCGGCAAGATCAACCCGGGCAGCCGGGTCAACATATTCGCCACCTTCGAGGGCGAGCAGCAGACCGCCGGCAAGGGCAGGTCACCGAACCAGTCGAAGGTCATCGTCAGTGACGCGAAGGTCATCGACGTCGGGAAGCTCACCCCGTTCAAGGAGAACTCCGGCGATGAGGACCGCTCCCGGCTGAGCGAACGGGACGGGGTCCCCATCACCTTCGGGCTCTCCACGGCGGACGCGCAGCGCGTCGCCTATGCGGAGTCCTTCGCGGAGCACGTCCGGCTCGCTCTCGTGGCACCCGGCGACGGCAACGACATCCCCGAGAGCGACAGGACGTACACGCTCACCGGGGACAAGTGAGGCAGGGAATCAGCCGATGGTCACCCGCATCCAGCCAGCCGTCAGCGACCAGGAAGCAGCCCGGTCGGTCAGCGGTCTGCTCAGCCAGCTCCCGGACAGCGAGCCGGTGCCGCCCGCCGCCGACTCCACCCAACTGCTCGACTCGCTCGCGCGGTTGGCCGAGGGCACCGTGGCGGACCTGCCGGAGGTCGTGCTCGTCCACGAACTCATCCGCCCGATGCCCGCGCTGGAGCTGATCCGTGAGATCGCGCTCCGCTTCCCCGCCGTCGGCGTCATCCTCATCACCCGCGACACCAGCCAGCCGCTGTACTCGGCGGCGATGGACGCCGGGGCGCGCGGCGTCCTCGGGCTGCCCCTCAGTTACGACGATCTCGCCGCGCGGGTCGGCGCCGCCGCCTCATGGGCGGTGGGCGTGCGGAAGCATCTGGGCACCCTGCCCGAGGAGACGGTCGGTCCGGGCGGGACCGTCGTCGCCGTGACGGGAGCGAAGGGGGGCGTCGGTACGACGCTCACCGCCGTCCAACTGGCCCTCGCGGCACAGGCGTCGGGGCGCGGCACCGCACTGGTGGACATGGACCTCCAGTCCGGGGACGTCTCCTCGTTCCTGGACGTGCAGTTCCGCCGCTCCGCGGCGGACCTCGCGGGCATCGCCGACATCTCCAACCGTGTGCTCCAGGACGCGCTCTTCGCGCACGAGTCGGGGCTCGGGCTGCTGCTCGCCCCCGGCGAGGGCGAGCGCGGCGAGGAGGTCGACGACCGAGCTGCACGGCAGATCATCTCCGCGCTCAAGGCCCGGTACGACATCGTCGTGATCGACTGCGGCACACAGCTCAACGCCGCCAACGCCGCCGCGATCGAGACCGCGGACAACGCGGTGCTGCTGACGACACCGGACGTGATCTCCGTACGGGCGGCCAAGCGCATGGTCCGGATGTGGGACCGGCTTCAGATCCGCAAGGCCGAGGAGACCCTCACCCTCGTCAACCGGACCTCGCGCTTCACCGAGATCCACCCGGGTCTCATCGCCCGCATCGTCGGCACATCCGTGGCCGGGACGACGATCCCCGCCGGTTACAAGGAACTACACGGCGCCGTCGACGCCGGACGCATCCAGGACCTCGACGCCAAGAGCTCGGTGAAGCAGGCACTGTGGTCGTTCGCGGCCGAACTGGGCCTCGTCACGGCGGCGGAGGCCGGCAGCAGCGGCGGCGGCAAGCACAGCGCCAAGGCGGTCAAGGGCCACGGCGGACAGTCCAAGCAGCCGCTGTCCGACTCCGCCTCCGAGCCGGAGAGCCGCGCGCTGCCCCCGGGCGGTCCGGGGAGTTCACAGGTCCAGGCGGTGCAGGGAAACCAGGGAGCCGAGGGCCGGGCGGACCAGTCCGGCCGCGCGGCTCCGCGCCCCCCGGCGACCCCGCCCGCCCCCTTTCCCCCGCCGCGCACCCCTCAGGCGAGGCAGGGCGGCGCCCCCGCGAACGGCCCGCAGGCCCTGCCGCCCGGCGCGTCGGGCGGCAACCACGTCATGCCCGGAGAGGCGCCGGGGGCGCCCGCGGGCAACGAGTACCGCGACCACCGCAGGCCGCACGAACCCAACAGCGCGGCGCCCTTCCACACCCGCACCCGCGTGGGGCCGGTGGGCCCCGAGATCGGGCACGTCCCGGGGGGACGGCCGGCCCGGCAGCCGGTCGACGACTTCGACGACGAGGGCGAGACGAGCGTGTGGGGCGACAAGGGCTCCGTGACCGTGGAGTTCGCGGGAATGGCGCCGATCGTGCTCGCGGTCCTGGCCGTCCTGTGGCAGTGCGTCCTCGTCGGCTACACCTTCTCGCTCGCCGGAAACGCCGCCGACGAGGCGGCACGCGCCGCGACGGCCGCCGCGCTCGGCGGTGACCCGGAGGGCGCCTGCGAGTCCGCGGCGACGAAGAACCTGCCCGCCGAGTGGCGGGAGAACTCCTCGGTCAGCTGCCGTCTCGACGGCCACCTGTGGAAGGCGGACGTCGACCTGTCGGCGCCCGTCCTCTTCCCCGGCGCGGGGAAGCTTCCCTTCAGCATCAGCGGCACCGCAGGCGCCGCGGAGGAGGGGAAGTGAGCACCGCATGAGACGCACGGCACCGGCGGCAGCGACACCCCCGACGTCACCGGCACCGGCACCGGTACGGGCACCGGCCCCGGCACGGGTACGGGCGGCGGCACCGGCACCGGCACCGGTACGGGCCCGGGCGGCGGCACGGGCCTCGGCACCGGCACCGGTACGGGCGGCGCGAATCCGGGGTCCGCGGGCCGCCGGTGTGAGGGGCGCGGAGCGTGAACGCGGCGCTTCCAGCCTGGAGTTGGCAGGCATGATGCCGCTGCTCCTGCTGGTGGCCATGGCCGCGATCCAGCTCGGCGTCGCGGGCTACACCATCCAGCAGGCCGGCACCGGTGCCCGCGCCGCCGCCCGCATCGCCGGCCAGGAGGACATCGCCGAGGACTACGCGGCGACCGGCAAGGCGGCCATGTCCGAGTGGACGGCCTCCCGCGCCAGTTTCGACCTCGGAGGGGGAGAGGACGAGGTGCGGGTGACCACGACCGTCACCATTCCGTCCGTGGTCCCCGGTGTCGACGACTTCGGCGACGCGACCCGCTCCGCGACCATGCCGCGCGACTGACCACCGCGAACGCACAGAGAGGAGGCCGGAGTTGAGTCTGCGGGCCCGCATGACCACGCCCGAGTCCCGGACGCGCACCGGGGCGGCGGCCGACGGCGGCACCGCCCACATGGTGTCCGCCTACCGCACGAAGCTCCTCGAAGAGATAGACCTCGCGGAGATGTCCGCCCTTCCCTCACAGGAGCGCAGGGCCCGCCTGGAGCGGGTGCTGGGACACCTCATCAGCCGCGAGGGGCCCGTACTGTCCACGGTCGACCGGGAGTTGCTCATCCGGCGCGTCGTGGACGAGGCTCTCGGGCTCGGTGTGCTCGAACCGCTGCTGGAGGACGCCTCCATCACGGAGATCATGGTCAACGGGCCGGATCAGGTGTTCGTCGAGCGGGCGGGCCACGTCGAGCAGGTGCCGGTCCGGTTCGCCTCCGAAGAGCAGCTGATGCAGACCATCGAACGCATCGTCTCGACCGTCAACAGGCGTGTGGACGAGTCGAATCCGATGGTCGACGCCCGGCTGCCCTCCGGCGAGCGCGTCAACGTCATCGTCCCGCCGCTGTCCCTCACCGGCCCGACGCTCACCATCCGCCGCTTCCCCCGCGCCTACGCGCTGCACGAACTGATCGCGATGGGCACGCTCGACGAGCACATGGTGGCGCTGCTGTCGGGCTTCATCCGCGCCCGCTTCAACGTGATCGTCTCGGGAGGGACGGGCAGCGGCAAGACGACCCTGCTCAACGCGCTCTCCGGGCTCATCCCCGACCACGAGCGCATCATCACCGTCGAGGACGCGGCCGAACTCCAGCTCCAGCAGCGGCACATCATCCGGCTGGAGACGAGGCCGCCCAACGTCGAGGGCCGGGGCCAGGTCACCGTCCGCGACCTCGTACGGAACTCGCTGCGCATGCGGCCCGACCGGATCATCGTCGGAGAGGTGCGCGGCGGGGAGACGCTCGACATGCTCCAGGCCATGTCCACGGGGCACGACGGTTCCCTGGCGACGGTGCACGCCAACAGCGCCGAGGACGCGCTGATGCGCCTTCAGACCCTGGCCTCCATGTCGGAGGTCGAGATCCCCTTCGAGGCGCTGCAGGACCAGATCAACTCCGCCGTGGACGTGATCATCCAGCTTGCGCGCTTCCCCGACGGCTCGCGGAAGGTCGTGGAGATCGTTCTTCTCGCCTCGCACGGACGCGAGGTCTTCCGCATCGCCTCGGTCGCCCGGTTCGACGCCGAGCCCATGTCCTCGGACGGCCAGGTGCACGGGAGTTTCCAGCATCTGCCCGTCCCGAGGCGTGCCGCAAACCGCCTCCACATGGTGAGCGAGCCCGTGCCGCCGACCTTCGGAGTCGCGGACGACGCCGGCCAACTGGCGACGAGGGAGGCGGTGTAGAGGGCCCCGGAGCCACCGGGTCGCCACCGGGAGACACGGAACACCGCACGCACGCGAACCACGGACCGCACACCACGGGCCGCGAAACCACGGACCGCGTGCCCACGGCCGCATGCGGAACCGGCAGCCACGCACAACCGCAAGCACGAACCGCACTCATGCGGGACCACAACCGCACCCAGGACGGACCACAGGACCCAGGACCACGTCATGGACACCACCGCACAACTCGCGCTCGGCGCCTTCCTGCTGGCCGGCGCCCTCGCCGTCGCCGCGGTCATGGCGTTCGCGTCGGGGCGCGCACAGAACAAGGAGCTCCTCGAGCGCCTCGCCGAGGAATCGGCGGACCGCGAACTGCCGCCCGGCCGGCGCCGTGTCTTCACCGGTGTGGACAAGCGGCTGCGCCGCACCCGGCTGGGAGGCCGCGTGCAGAGCGGACTGGCCGCGACCGGACTCGACATCACGCCGGGGGAGTTCACCGTCTACGTCGGCGTCGTCGTCGCCGGTCTGTGGCTCGTCGCCGCGTCCGTCCTCGCGCCCTTCTTCGGGCCGATCGCCGCGATCCTGGGCGTGCTGGCAGCGAGTGCCTTCCTCAGCCACCAACGGCAGCGCCGCACCGAGCAGTTCATCAGCCAGCTCCCCGAGCTGTCCCGCATCCTCGCCAACGCCACCTCGGCGGGGCTCGCGCTGCGCACGGCGCTCGGCATGGCCGCGGACGAGCTGGAGGCCCCGGCGGGAGAGGAACTCACCCTCGTCAACAATCAGCTGGCCGTCGGCCGCTCCGTCGAGGACGCCCTGAACGAACTCGCCGAGCGTCTGCCGTCGCGTGAACTCGTCGTCCTCGTCACGACGCTGGTCCTCGCCAACCGCGCGGGCGGCACTCTGGTGGCGTCGCTGCGCAACCTCACCGACACACTCGAGGAGCGCAAGGAGACCCGCCGCGAAGTGCGCACCATGCTCGCCGAGGTGAACGCGACCGCCTTCACGGTGCCCGTGCTGGGTCTCGGTGCGATGCTGATGATGAACTCGATGATGCCGGGCGCCCTCGCCCGCGTCACGGGGTCGGCGGTCGGCCAGCTCGCGATCGTCGGGGCTGTCGGCCTCTTCGCCACGGGCTTCTTCGTCATCCGCCGCCTCGGCAAGATCGAGATCTGAGGAGGAGTCCCGTGAGCGCCGTTCTGCCCTACCTCCTCGCCGCCGTCGCCGGCCTCGCCGTGTACGGGGCCATCGCGGGCATACGCATGTACCGCGCCCAGATCGAGCTGCCGAGCGACCTCGCCGTCGCGCTCGAAGTCGGCGCGACGCGAACGACGGCCCGTGAGGCGGCCGTCGACCGGCTCGGCATGCCCCTCGCGCCGCTCGTGCTGCGGCTCATGGGCGAGGAGCGCGTCAACGCCAAGCGCCGCAAGATCGACCGGGCCGGCAACCCGGGCGGCCTGACCATCCACCGCTACGCCGCGCGCCGCGCCGCGTACGGGGTCTTCGGCATCGTCATGGCGATCGTCGGATTCGCCGCCGACAGCTGGCTGTTCGCGTTCATCGTGCTCGCCTTCGGCTTCACGGCCGCCGAGCTGGGCATCCGGCAGGCCGTCCGCGACCGCCGGCGCGTCATCGAGCGGACGCTCCCCGACTTCCTCGACGTGCTCGCCGTCGTCGTCTCCGCGGGGCTCAGCTTCCGCCAGGCGCTGGAACGCGTCGCCGAGCACTACGAGGGCCCCTGGGCCGACGAACTGCGCATCACGCTGCGGCAGATGGACCTCGGCGTCAGCCGCCGGGCCGCATTCGACGAGCTGCGCAAGCGCAACGACAGCGAGCAGGTCGACCAGTTCGTCACGGCCCTCCAGCAGGGAGAGGAACTCGGCGCGCCCATCGCGGACACGCTCATCCAGATCGCGACGGACATGCGGCGCACCGACGCGCAGAACGCCCGCCGCCAGGCCGCCAAGACGGTGCCGAAGGCGACGATGACGACCATCGCCTTCCTGCTGCCGGGGACGCTGCTGCTGATCGTGGCCACCTTCCTGCTCGGGTCGGACACCGACTTCGGTTCCGTACTGAACGGGTGACGCGATGACAGCCCAACGGCCGGGCGCCACAAGCGATTCCGCCAAACTCCACAGGCGTTCCGCTCACCCCTTAATCGGAGGCGGCCGATGTGGCACAGTCTGCATTCGGACAACAACAGCGGGCGACGCAGCGGAGGGGAAGCCGGAATGACTGGTCGTCGGCTCGTCACCGCCCTGCCCGGCCTCCGCCGCGCGGCGGCCCGTTTCACCGGCGTCAGGACTGTGCACAACTACAGCAGACAGGCCGGGGGCGTGCCGTCGCGTCCCGACCCGGCCATCACCGAAGGAGATCGTGATGTCGAAGGCCATGCTCCACTGGCGCCACCGCGTCGTGGACAGACTGCACGGGCGATGGTCGGACAGAGGCGCGGGGGCGATCGAATACGCGGGCATCGTGATCATCGTCGCCGGAATCATCCTGGCGATCCGGGGACTCGGGCTGGACACCGCCATCTCCGGCGGGATCGCGAAGGCGGTCAACAGCATCCTGGGCGGCTGAGCAGACGCCACGGGGCCGGGGACGAGGGGGCCACGGTGATCCTCTACGGCGCCGTGATCACCGGTCTGCTCTTCCTCGCCTTCGCCTTCTTCGCCGTGGCCCAGGCGGGGACCGTCCGCAACGGAGGACAGTCGGCGGCCGACGCCGCCGCGATCGCCGCGGCACAGGACGACCGGGACGAGCTTTTCGAGGACTTCCTCGACGCCATCCTCGAGGGCGAGTCACTGGAGGACATCCTCGACGGTCTGGGCTCCCTCTTCGGTGACGGCTGCGGCGAGGCCGACCACTTCGCCGACCGCAACCGCTCGGACGTCCTCAGCTGCGACGCGGTCACAGCGGAAGGCCACAACGGGTACACGGTGAAGGTCCGCACCCGTTTCGACACCGGGGACACGATCGTCCCCGGCGCCGACAACAAGAAGGCCGAGGCCAGCGCGACCGCCGTCATCAAGCCCCGGTGCGAGCTCGAGGACGACGGCGAGCTGATCGAAATCACGTGTGACGGCGAGGACTTGACCATCGACCCGGACGATCTCGACCTCGAGCTGAGACCGTCGGATCTGTTCTCGGTGGTGCTGGTCGATTGAGCCGCGGACGACGAACAGGGGACGAGCTATCCATGACCATTCGGCGCGCCTTCAGAGCCCGCGGACGGACGACCGCGCTGGCGGTCACCACCGGCCTGGTGCTCGCAGTGGCCGGTTGCAGCAGCGGTGACGACGGCGGGGACGAGGGCAAGAAGCCGGACGGCGCCTCCCAGGAGGACGGCAAGGGCGGCACGGGCGGCGGCTCGGACGGCACCGGCGAAGTGCTCGCCCAGGTGAAGGGCGGCAAGGGCGGCAAACTCGTCCTGACCATCAACTCCGCTCAGCGCGACGACTCCGGATTCACCACGTTCAAGGGGACGTTGAAGAACGAGGGCCCGTCGGTCGTCGTGCTGCCCGGATGGGCCAGCGAGGAGTCCGAACTCAAGAACAACGGGCTCTCCATGGCCGGGGCGACGATGGTCGACAAGAAGGGCAAGAAGCGCTACTTCATCCTCCGCGACACCAACGGCCACTGCCTGTGCACCAGATTCACGGGCGGCCTCGACCAGGGCGAGACATCCGAGTGGTACGCCCAGTTCCCCGCTCCGCCCGCGTCGACGGAGTCGGTCGACTTCCAGGTGGCGGACATGCCCAGCGCGAGCGTGAAGCTGTCAGGTGAGTGACGAGATGAGACCCCCCGCCGCGCATGTGCTGCGCACCGTCCTTTGCACCTCCGCCTCGGCCGTGCTGCTGACGACGTTCTGCGCCAGCAGCGCCCGGGCCGACGACCCCACGCCGAAACCGACGGTCAAGGTCCCCAGCGGGCCGACGTCCCTGCCCGGCGCGGACGACCCCACGACCATCCCCACCACCGCCCCCTCCCTTCCCGGGGAGGGAGGCGCGCCGGCACCGGACTACAGCGAACCCCCGGACAACATCGGGGACTCCAAGCCGCCGGTGAAGGTCGACCCGCAGGCCGCCGGGCTCAAGCTCGCCGACGGGGCGAAGCTCGCGCCGTCGCGAGTGCTCGACATCAAGTTCGTCACCGAGGACCTGAGCGGCGAGGAACGCCGCGAAGACAGCACGGAGAAGACGAAGTTCACGCTCCAGGCCGAGGTGCTCTTCCCGAAGGACAGCTCGAAGCTCGACAGCGGCGCCCGGTCACGCATCCAGGACATCGCGGACGAGATCGACTCGCAGCAGGCTAAGGAGATCAACGTCTTCGGCTTCACCGACGACCTGGGCTCCTACGAGCACGGGAAGACGCTCTCGAAGAAGCGGGCCGACGCCGTACAGAAGGCGCTGGCCGAGGAGTTGAACTCTTCGATCGCCTTCAACGTGCGCGGCTACAGCGAGGACTACCCGATCGCGGAGAACACCAGCGAGGAGGGCCGGAAGAAGAACCGCCGCGTCGAGGTGTCCTTCCCCCGTCAGGACTGAGCACGGGGCCCGGAACGTCCCGGCGGCATGCCCCGCCGGGGCCCGCTCCGGGCGGATTGGAGAGTGCGGGGCCGGGTCCGTACCCTGGCGGCCGGCCGCCGGAGGATTGCCGGTGGCCGGTGGCCGGTGGGCCCGGCGCCGGAGGGCGCCCGGCCCGTGCGGGGGCGCGGGGCTCAGGCCGCTCGCGTGACCGCTGCCTGGACGGCGCGCCTCCAGTCCGTACGCAGCCGGTCCAGCTCCGCGAGGTCAGCCTGGGACCAGATCGTACGGCCGGAGACATACTCCCGGATCGCCTCGTTGGCCTGGGCGATTGTCTGACCGTCGGTAACTGGTGGCTGGGAAGTGGACATGGGTAAAGACTAGGGCCTTCCACTGACAGCCTCGGCCAAATAGTGGGCGATTTAGGTCACGTGACGCCAACTCAGCTCATGTAAACCCCTCATGGGGCGATGCGCGACGACTGCCCCGTAACCGCCCTGACCGGCGTCTTCACTGCGAGGATCACGCCGGCGCGGGCATCGCGCGCGGGCACTCCCCTCACGGGAACCGGCCCCGGCCGTGAGGCATGCCTCACCGGGACGTCGGGCGAACCACGCGGAAAGACGGGACGCGGGGGCGGGAAGCGGACGCAGCGGGAGCAGCGGAACCAGTGGAGGCCCTGGCGCCGGCGCCCCGGAGCCGGCGCCCCTGCCGCAATCCCCGGCCCCGGCCCGCCCCGGCCCCGCCCCGCGTCAAGCCGGCGTGCGTCGCGGAGGTCGCCCTTCGGGGTACTGCGTCCCGGCCCCCTCACCGGTGCGGACTCACCCGGAAGGGCTTGGGTGCAGGCCTCGACAGGCCCGCCCCGGCCACGGAATGTCCTGCGGGCCAGGCGGTTCGTACCCGGCCGGGCCCGCGGCAGGCGCTAGGGTGGGAACCCCCCCTCGGGCCGGTCCGTATCCCCCCACGGACCGGCCCGCTTTACGTTCCCGGCCCCTACGTCCCGGGCCCGCTCTCCGCCCCGTGCCCCACCGCCCCACCGCCCGGCGGGCGGTGCCCGGGCGCCGGGCGGGCGAGGGGCCGGCGGGCCCCGTCAGCTCTCGCTGCTCCGGGCCCAGATGTTGGTGCCGGGCTCGGAGACGGCGTACGAGTCGATCTCCCGCAGCTCCTCTTCGGTGAGCTCCGGTCCTTCCAGCGCCGCCACGTTCGCCTCCAGCTGCCGCACGCTGCTGGCGCCGATGAGGGCCGACGTCATGCGCGGATCGCGAAGCACCCACCGCAGAGCCAGCTGGGCGAGGGACTGGCCGCGCTGCGCGGCGATGTCGTTCAGTCCGCGCAGCCGCCGCTGTACGTCCTCCGTCAGCAGGCCCGGGTCCAGGGAGGTGCCCTTCGAGGCGCGTGAGCCCTCCGGGACGCCCTGGAGGTACTTGTCGGTGAGCAGGCCCTGCGCGAGCGGCGCGAAGGAGATGCAGCCCATGCCCTCGGACTCCAGGGTGCCGAGCAGCCCGTCCTCCTCCGTCCACCGGTTGAGCATCGAGTACGAGGGCTGGTGGATCAGCGGACGCACGCCCATCTCCCGCAGCAGCGCCGCGGCTTCGCGCGTGCGCCGGGAGTTGTAGGAGGAGATGCCGGCGTAGAGGGCCTTCCCCTGACGCACGGCGGTGGCGAGCGCCCCCATCGTCTCCTCCAGCGGCGTCTCCGGGTCGAAGCGGTGGGAGTAGAAGATGTCGACGTAGTCCAGGCCCATGCGTCCCAGGGAGGCGTCCAGCGACGAGAGCAGATACTTGCGTGAACCCCAGTCGCCGTAGGGGCCGGGGTGCATCGGATAGCCCGCCTTGGTCGATATGACGAGCTCGTCCCGGTACGGCCGGAAGTCCTGCTCCATCAGCTTGCCGAAGTTCAGCTCCGCGGAGCCGGGCGGCGGACCGTAGTTGTTGGCGAGGTCGAAGTGGGTCACGCCGAGGTCGAAGGCACGGCGCAGGATCGCGCGCTGCGTCTCCAGTGGACGGTCGTCGCCGAAGTTGTGCCACAGGCCCAGCGAGACGGCCGGGAGCTTCAGGCCGGAGCGGCCGGTACGCCGGTACTCCATGGAGTCGTAGCGGGAGTCGTCGGCGCGGTGCGGGTGCAGGGAGGAGTCGTCCGTCATGGCCCCTTCCTATCAGCAGGGCGGAATGCCGACGGCGGGAGCGGCCCGGCTTCATCCCGGGGCTTCACCCGCAGTAAGGTTCAGTGGTCCCGGACTCGCCGAAGGAGGGGCTGGTCATTTACAACAAGCTTCGCAACCTGGTGTACAGGCTCTACGCCCGCCGGGTGGAGTACCGCCTCGACACCGACCAGGTGCCCAAGCACATCGGCGTGATCCTGGACGGCAACCGGCGCTGGGCACGGGCCTCGGGCGGAACGACGGAGCAGGGCCATCAGGCGGGCGCGGAGAAGATCCGCGAACTGCTCGGATGGTGCGAGGAGACGGACGTCAAGGTCGTCACGCTCTGGCTGCTCTCCACGGACAATCTCAACCGTGCGGAGAACGAGCTCCTGCCGCTGCTCGGCATCATCGAGGACACCGTGCGGGACCTGGCCGCCGACGGCCGCTGGCGCGTCCACCACGTCGGCCAGCTGGACCTGCTGCCCGACCGTACGCAGCAGGTGCTGAAGAAGGCCGAGGAGAAGGCCGGCGACGTCGACGGTGTGCTGGTGAACGTGGCCGTCGGCTACGGAGGCCGCCAGGAGATCACCGACGCCGTCCGCTCGCTGCTCTCGGACCGTGCCGCCGGCGGGACGAGCCTGGGGGAGCTGGCGGAGACGCTGACCGTCGAGGACATCTCCGAGCACCTCTACACCCGTGGCCAGCCCGACCCGGACCTGGTCATCCGCACCAGCGGCGAGCAGCGGCTGTCGGGCTTCATGCTGTGGCAGAGCGCCCACTCGGAGTACTACTTCTGCGAAGTTTTCTGGCCGGCCTTCCGCAAGGTCGACTTCCTGCGTGCCCTGCGTGATTACGCGGCCCGGCACCGGCGCTACGGCAACTGACACGAGCCCCTCGGAGCCCCGGTGCGCGGCAGCTCCGAGAGGCGCGTCGCCCGGGGTGCGAGCGCGTTTCCGCCGGTGAGCGGGGCGGGTGTCCCCGGCACGGGTGCCAGGGATCACCCTGGCGGGGCGCTCAGCCTGCGCCGTTGCATGCTTGCGCTCGCCCAGGGGAATATCCTCTCATGGCTGGGTGCCCTCCACAGGCCCCCGCCGCCGGGAGGCCCGATTGCAGACCACGGACCGTCGCAGGACTTCTGCGGCGACTGGGATGTCGCGGAGGGCCGGTGCACGGCCCGCTCCGCGCGGGTCCGGACCGGTCTCTTCCCTTGCGACGCCGTCGCACCCCGACCTCTTCCGAGGGGGTTCGTCCACCCGTGGTGACAAGCAAGAAGCGCAACGAAGCCGACCGGCGCACGTATGTCATCGACACCAGCGTGCTGCTCGCAGACCCGATGGCGATGGACCGTTTCGAGGAGCACGAGATCGTGCTGCCCGTCGTCGTCGTGACCGAGTTGGAGGCAAAGCGGCATCACCCGGAGCTCGGCTACTTCGCCCGGCAGGCGCTGAGGAGGCTGGATGAATACCGCGTCAAGTACGGCCGTCTGGACGCCCCCCTCCCGATCGGCGACGTGGGCGGCTCGCTCCGCGTCGAGCTGAACCATTCGGACCCGGGGGTCCTGCCCGCCGGTTTCCGGCTGGAGGACAACGACTCCCGGATCCTCGCCGTGGCGAGGAACCTCCAGGCAGAGGGGTTCGACGTCACCGTCGTCTCCAAGGATCTGCCGCTGCGCATCAAGGCCTCGTCCGTCGGACTCCACGCGGAGGAGTACCGCGCGGAGCTGGCGATCACGGAGTCCGGCTGGACCGGCATGTCCGAGCTGACGCTGCCGGGGGAGGAGATCGACGAACTCTTCGCCGCCGAGAGCGTCTTCGTGGCGGAGGCCGCCGAACTCCCCGTCCACACGGGCCTGGTGCTCCACTCGGAGAAGGGGAAGGCGCTGGGGCGGGTCACGCCGCAGGGCCGTATCAAGCTTGTCCGGGGTGACCGCGAGGCGTTCGGCATCAAGGGCCGCAGCGCCGAGCAGCGCATCGCACTGGACATGCTCCTGGACCCCGAGGTCGGCATCATCTCGATGGGTGGCCGCGCCGGTACGGGCAAGAGCGCGCTCGCGCTCTGCGCCGGGCTGGAGGCGGTGCTGGAGCGCCGTCAGCACCGGAAGGTGATGGTCTTCCGTCCGCTGTACGCGGTCGGTGGCCAGGACCTGGGCTATCTGCCGGGCACCGAGGCCGAGAAGATGAACCCGTGGGCGCAGGCCGTCTTCGACACGCTCTCGGCGGTCACCAGCCGGGAGGTGATCGAGGAGGTCGTGGAGCGCGGCATGCTGGAGGTGCTGCCGCTGACGCACATCCGCGGCCGGTCGCTGCACGACGCGTTCGTGATCGTCGACGAGGCGCAGTCGCTGGAGCGGAACGTGCTCCTGACCGTCCTCTCGCGGATCGGCGCCGGTTCGCGGGTCGTTCTCACCCATGACGTCGCACAGCGGGACAATCTGCGCGTCGGCCGGTACGACGGAGTCGTCGCCGTGGTGGAGAAGTTGAAGGGCCACCCGCTCTTCTCGCACATCACGCTCAGCAGGTCCGAAAGGTCCCCGATCGCTGCGCTTGTGACCGAGATGCTCGAAGAGGCGCACATCTGAGAGGAGTTCCCCGGTTTGCCGGATGCCGGACGCCGGCCGTCCTCAAGGGCGGTCGGCGTCCGCGCTGTTCAGCGGCCTTTCCCTCATCATTCCCTCGTTCGGGGGGCGATGAAGCCGAGGCAGGCTAGCCCCCGGAACGGCCGCGCGCGCGTGTTTCCGGGCAATGTGACAGGCAAACCAGGTGTGACCTATCCCACTCAATGTGGAATTGCCTCAGCCCACTCGCGTCCGGCAGGGTGTGGTTCCTGTCAGGCCCCGCATACGGCACACCGGCACCAGTGATGGTGCTGCACCACAAAGCGGTACAGAACTGAAAAGCAGTCACGCCGTATGCCGCCCGAAGTACCACGCGGCCCTCCCCGCCCAAGGAGGGTCCACGGGCCCGTATCTCCAGTGACCACGTTCCGCGGAGGTCAGTGT
This sequence comes from Streptomyces sp. WMMB 322, assembly GCF_900090145.1. Lineage (GTDB taxonomy): Bacteria > Actinomycetota > Actinomycetes > Streptomycetales > Streptomycetaceae > Streptomyces. The sequence continues at coordinate 43,512 of NZ_FMHI01000005.1, read as the reverse complement.
CAGGGGCACGATCGGCGCCCGCGCGGTCACTCGAGCGGGCACGTTGGAAGGAAACCGTGTGACTCGGATCTCCGTCCGGGGATTCGCAGTGGCGTCCGCCACCGCGGTCACCACCGTCGGCGCTGTCGTCGGTGTGGCCTCCGGAAGTCAGCAGGGTCAGACGACGAACGATGTCGAGGCCACCGCTGCTGACTCGACGCTCCTCGAAGACATACCGGCGGGTCAGCAGGCCCGGGTACAGACCGCTTCCCTGACACAGCAGGCGGACACCGCGCACGCCGAGGCGCGGAAGGCCGCCGAGGAAGCAGCGCGCAAGCAGGCAGCCGAGGACGCAGCAGCCAAGAAGGCGGCAGCGGAGAAGGCAGCCAAGGAGCGTGAGGCGAAGGCCGCCGCGAGCCGTTCGGCCGCCCGCGCCGACGCAGGCGACTTCCCCGCTCAGGCCTCGTACTCGATCAGCGAAGTCAAGTCGATGGCGCAGAAGATCGTCGGCAGCGGCGACTTCCAGTGCTTCTCGAACATCGTCGAGCGCGAGTCCGGCTGGAACTACCGTGCCAGCAACGCCTCTTCGGGTGCCTACGGGCTGGTCCAGGCGCTGCCGGGCTCGAAGATGGCCTCGGCCGGAGCCGACTGGCAGACGAACCCCGCCACCCAGATCAAGTGGGGCCTGAACTACATGAACGACCGGTACGGCAGCCCCTGCGGAGCCTGGGACTTCTGGCAGGCCAACAACTGGTACTGACCGGAACGGCCGTTGCGGCCCGGCGCTGAGCCGTACAACTTCACAAGCTTCGCCGCTCACCCCCGTCCCGGGCCCGGGACGGGGGTGAGCGCTTGCCGTGACCGGGTGGTGAACATCATCGGGCTCCCGTCCCGGAAGCAACCTTCACGCCGGTAACGTCGTCACTCAACGGCAGCGGGTCATTCCCGGGGGCGGAGGAAACGGATGACGAGCAGGGCGGACAGGCTCCGGGACAGCGTGGCGCGCATTGCGTCACGCATCGCCGAACGGCGCGAGGAGCAGCTGGCGAAGGAACGGGCCCGGACCAGGCCCGTGGGCGGGCCGGACCCGAGGCCGGAGAGCCCCTCTGCACCGGCGCCGGCGGTACCGCCCGCCACACCCCCGGAACGTCCGGCGGACACGGGGGGCAGCAGACCCGCGCCTGCGATGGCGGTGCCCTGGGGCATGCGCGTCGCGGCCGAGGCGGGCTGGCGGCTGCTGGTTCTCGCGGGTGTCGTGTGGGTGCTGATACAGGTGATCAGCTCGATCAGCCTGCTCGTGCTCTCGTTCTCCGCCGGGCTGCTCGTGACCGCGCTGCTCCAGCCGACGGTCGCCCGGCTCAAGCGGCACGGCGTCGCGCGCGGGTTCGCCACCGCGATCACCTTCATCACCGGCTTCGTCGTGATGGGCCTCGTCGGCTGGTTCGTGGTCTGGCAGGTCACTGAGAACCTGCCCACGCTCACCGAACGGGTGCAGGACGCCATCGAGGAGGGGAAGCGCTGGGCGATCCAGGGCCCGTTCCACGTGTCCGAGGACCAGGTGAACAACGTCGCCGAGAACCTGAGCCAGTGGCTGGGGGACAACAGCCAGGAGGTGACCTCCGCCGGGCTCACCGGCGTTACCGTCCTGCTGGAGTTCCTCTCCGGCGCGGTGCTGACGATGTTCATCACTCTCTTCCTGCTCTACGACGGGCGAGGCATCTGGGGGTGGTTCCTCAAGCTGGTGCCGCGCGGAGCACGTGAGGGGGTCGCGGGCGCCGGTCCGCAGGCCTGGGTCACGCTGACCGGATACGTACGCGGGACCGTGATCGTCGCTCTCATCGACGCGATCTTCATCGGGGTCGGCATCTACATCCTCGAGGTGCCGCTGGCGGTGCCGCTCGCCGTCCTGATCTTCATCTTCGCGTTCGTGCCGATCGTCGGTGCCGTCGTCTCGGGGGCGTTGGCGGTACTGGTCGCGTTGGTCACCAACGGACCCCTCACGGGTCTGCTCGTGCTCGGCGTTGTGCTCCTCGTGCAGCAGATCGAGAGCCACATCCTTCAGCCCTTCATCCTCGGCCGGCTGGTGCGGGTGCATCCGCTGGCGGTGGTGCTCGCGGTCACCGGCGGCAGCCTCATCGCGGGAATCCCCGGGGCGGTCGTCGCCGTGCCTCTCGTCGCGGTGCTCAACACGGCGACCAGCTATCTGCGGGCCTACTCCGAGGCCCGGGCCGCGGGCACGCCGCTTCCGGCTGCGGGCGGACCGCCGGGGCCGGGCGTCGCGGCCGGTGCCGGGCCGGGCGACGGCGGCGGTGCAGCAGGCGGCGGCGCCGGCGCCGGAACGGAGAAACCGGGCACCGGCAGGACCGGAAAAGGCAAGGCCGGCGGGGCGGGGCGCGATACGGGTGCCGCGACGGAACCGGGCGCACCTCCGACGGAGTCCGCGGACGGGCCGCCGCCGGCGGAGTCCGGCCCGGGCGACGGGGAGCCGGACGGTCCCGGCCGGCCGCAGAAGTAGACGGTGCCCCGGGCCGCGGATGCAGCCCCGGGCACCCCGGCGGTGGCGCCGGGCTTCCCGCGTACCGCTGAACTGCCGCCGTGCGGGCGGCCGTCGGGGTGCGGCGGGAGGTCCGGCCGGGTCCTTCCGGTCCGTACGGATGCCGCGGACGGGCCGCCCGGCCCCGGCTTGTCCCTCCGCGCCGCCGGCCCCTTGCCGGGGCTGCCGCCCAGCAGGCATGTCCCTCCGTGCCGTGCCGGTTCAGTACGGCGCCTTCCGCCGCTCCATGTACCGCTTCAGCCGCTGGTGGTCCGCGGCCTCCCAGTCGTCGGGCGGTGCGACGGCGGTCCACGCCTCGACCGAGCCGGTGCCGTAGCGGTGTCCGTGCGGGGCGTCGACGTCGTACGAGACGGCCAGGTCGACCGTCGTCTGCCAGAAGGTGACGAAGGGGAACCAGCGGACCTCGTCCGTGATGTCCGGGCCCAGGGGTTCGCGCAGCCACCGCGGCCGCTCCACCGCCAGGTCCCAGGACCACCACACGATCGGGTCGGAGGCGTTCTGGAGATGGACCACCCGCGGCTTCTGCCAGGGGCCGCGAGGGCGGGCCAGGTCCTTCGCAGGCCACTGCGCGAAGCGGAAGTTCCTGCCTCCCTCGTACTGCGGCCGCCACACGGGACTGCCCGCGTCGCGGCGGGCGGTGATCTCCTTGCGGATCGGTGAGTACCCGGGTGTGCCCGCCAGTACGGCGCCGTCGACCTTCGAGAGCAGATCGCCGGGACCGTCGAAGGCCGCCTCTATGCCGTACGCCCCCAGGCTCTCGCCGAAGACGACAAGCCGGGGGCGGCCGGCTGCCGGCTCCTCCAGCCAGCGCGCCCGCACGGCCTTCACCAGCGCCCGGGTGGCCCGCCCGGCCTGCTCCTTGTCGACGACGAAGGACAGCCAACTCGGCAGGTAGGAGTACTGCATCGCGACGATTGCCGTGTCGCCGTCGTGCAGATACTCCAGCGGCTCGGCGTCGGTCGAGTTGACCCAGCCCATGCCGGTCGTGCCGGCGATCGCCAGCACTTCACGGTCGAACGCGCCCGTACGCTCCAGCTCGGCGACGGCCAACTCGGCGCCCGCCTCGTAGGCTTCGGCCTCGCCCGGGCCGCCGCCCTCGAAGGCGCGCCTGCCCACGTACACCCGTACGGGGGCCTCGGCGGGGCGGTGAGTGACTTCGCTGATCCGGCGGGGCGTTGGCGTGGAACCGGTGAAGTTGCGGCCCTGGTAGCCCAGTTCGTCCCAGGAGACCAGGGAGTGCGGGCTTCCCGAGACGAAGCGGGAACCGGACTGGACGACGCCGTCCTTGGTGCCGCGGTCGGTGCTTTCGGCCACCTCCGCCACCACGTCCACGACCCCGCGGTCGAAGACGACGTCCCGTGTGCCCACGACCACCGCCGTCGCGCTGATCAGCAGTCCCGCGACGACGGCGACCGGACGCGGCACGAAGCGGCAAAGGGCACGTATCAGCGTCCGGGTGCCCAGCCGGACCGCGCGGGCCAGGAGCAGCAGCAGGCCGCACAGGACCCCGGCCATCACGGTGATCATCATGGAGTGCCACGTCAGCGTCTCGGGCAGATCCTGGAGTGCCCTCAACTTCCGCTGCATGCGGGCGCTTTCGGAGAGGGCGAGGACGGTGAGCCCGAGGGCGCAGACGTAGTACGCCTGCCACGCGCGGGCCCGTGCCCGCCCGCTCACGAGACGCGGGATGAACCGCCGGCAGACGGACAGCAGCGCGTGCCGTGCCGCCCGGCCGAGCAGGGTGCCGATGCCGTAGCCGATCGCGGCGGTTATCCCGCCGATGACGCCCTGCAGCAGCCACGGACGCGGAACCAGCGACGGTGTCAGGGAGAGCCAGAAGAAGAGGGTGGCCAGGCATGTACCGCTCAGGTCCGGCCAGCGCCGCACGACGCGGGCCGGGTCGGTGTGCGGGCGGTACGGGTGACGGGCCACGGCGACGGCCCGGGAGACGAGGGCGAGCCACCCCCGTCGCACCAGCCGCCCCAGCCGGTGCGGCGCCCGGCGGTCCCGGGACGGGGGCGGGCCGACGGGCCCCGGCCCGCCGTGGTGCCGGCGTTCCGGGGCCTGCTCCGGGTGCTGTTCCCCGGGGTGCTGTTCCGGGCGACGAGGTCCTGGCAGACGCCCCGGCTGCGGCGCTCTCCCGCCGTCGACCTGCCCGGGCCCTGTGCGGGGGGCGGCGCCCGGCGCCTGCGCGGTGCTTCCGCCCCTGCCCCGGCCCGTCCCGGTGCCGTCGGCCGTGACCGCGGCGGGCCGGTCGGCCCGAGGTCTTTCCTCCGTTCTGTACCCCATGTCCGCCCCCACCCCATACCGGAACCTGGTCACCGTTACGGCTGACGCAGTGGGCGACGCGCGGGTTGAGTGCATATCCGTCCCGAAAACGGGTTGTCGCACCCACCACCGCTCGGTAGGGCTGGTGTGGAAGTCCGTCCCGCAGTGCAATCAGGGGGGAATCGCGATGCCCGCACGGAAGTCCGGTCACGGGCGCAGGCCGTCGGCCCGGCTCGTACTGGCGGCGGAGGCGGCACGCCTGCGGAAGCGCTCGGGAAGGTCGCTGGAGGAGCTGGCGGCGGGCACGGCCTGCGAAGCCGCGTATCTGCGGCAGCTGGAGAGCGGCGAACGGCTCGGTACGCCCGCCGTGTTCGCCGCCCTGGACGCGATGTACGGCACCGGCGGGCACCTCGTCGAGCTGTGGGAGCTGGCCCGGGACACGGTGTTCCGCGAGCGCTTCAGGCGCTTCATGGAGCTGGAGCGGCGGGCCGTCGCACGCCACGAATATGCGGCGGCGACGGTGCCGGGGCTGTTCCAGACCGAGGAGTACGCACGCGAGCAGCTCCGGACGGCGCGCCTGGGCAACGAGCAGGAGCTGGAGGAGCAGGCCGCCGCCCGCGTCGGCCGGCAGGGTCTGCTCGTCGGTGACACCGCGCCGCGCTTCGTGGCCGTTCTGGACGAGGCCGTGCTGCGGCGGCGGCTGCGCGATCCGGCGTCCTGGAGGCGGCAGTTGCAGCGTCTGCTCGATGTCTCGAGGCTGCCGCGGGTGAGCCTTCAGGTGCTGCCGTTCGCGTCCGGGCTGCAGCATCTGCTCGGCAGCTCGCTGACGGTGCTGTGGATGCCGGACGGCTCCACCGTGGCCTACACCGAGGGTGCCTGGTCGGGGGAGCTGGTCGAGGAGGGTGACGACGTGGACAGGCTCCGCCTCTCCTGCGACGTGCTGCGGGACTCCGCGCTTCCCCCGGATCGTTCCGCGGCCTTCGTCCGGCGGCTGATGGACGGCACGGAGGGAGCCGGGGGAGCGGAGGACGCGGAGGGAGCCGGGGGAGCGGAGGAAGCCGGAGGGCTGGAAGGAGAAGCACCATGACCGCACGGGCCGCCGCGGACAGTTCCGCACATACCTCCGCGGACACTTCCGCAGACACCTCCGCGGGCCGCAACGCCCTCACGGCCGCCCGGGCGGCGGCAGGGCCCTGCGTGCACGCTGCGCGCCGCGGTGCCGGTCGCGCGCGCTGGCAGGCCTCCAGTTACAGCAACGCCGAGGGTGGCAACTGCGTCGAAGTCGCCCGCGGTGGCGGCGCCGGCGGCGTCGTCCCCGTCCGGGACAGCAAGTGCCCTTGCGGGACGGTGCTGTTCTTCGAGGCCGGGGCGTGGACGGCCTTCGTCCGCACGCTCAAGGGGCGGGGCCGGCCCTGTGGGGCTCTCGTGGGCGGACAGGCGCGGCGGCCGGGAGTGCGCCGAGCGGAGTGATGCCCGGCACAAGAGTGCCCGGTGGTTTCGTCTTCTTTGACGGGGTACAGGGTTGGACTAAGTCCAAGTTCTCGCGGCCCGCAGCGCGCGGGATGCGAGGAGTCGGCGCCGAGCAGCAACCCCGTTCACGGGAGGAACCCCATGCCGGACCCCATGACCACCAACAACACCGGCATCCCGGTCGAGAGCGACGAACACTCGCTCACCGTCGGCCGGGACGGCCCGATCCTGCTCCAGGATCACTATCTGATCGAGAAGATGGCCCAGTTCAACCGCGAGCGGATCCCCGAACGGGTGGTTCACGCCAAGGGCGCCGGAGCGTACGGGGTCTTCGAAGTCACCAACGACGTGAGCCAGTTCACCAAGGCGGACCTCTTCCAGCCCGGCCGGAGCACGGAGATGCTTGCGCGCTTCTCCACGGTCGCGGGCGAGCAGGGAAGCCCGGACACCTGGCGGGACCCCCGTGGGTTCGCGCTCAAGTTCTACACAAAGCATGGCAATTACGACATGGTCGGGAACAACACCCCCGTCTTCTTCGTGCGCGACCCCAGCAAGTTCCAGGACTTCATCCGCAGCCAGAAGCGCCGCCAGGACAGCGGCCTGCGCGACCACGACATGCAGTGGGACTTCTGGACGCTCTCGCCCGAGTCGGCGCACCAGGTGACCTGGCTGATGGGCGACCGCGGCATCCCCCGCACGTACCGGCACATGAACGGCTACAGCTCGCACACCTACATGTGGGTCAACGCCGGCGGCGAGAAGTTCTGGGTGAAGTACCACTTCAAGACCGACCAGGGCATCGAGTTCCTCACCCAGGAGGAGGCGGACCGCCTCGCCGGGGACGACGCCGACGTGCACCGCCGCGACCTGTTCCGGGCCATCGCCGAGGGCGACGCACCGACCTGGACGATGTACGTGCAGGTGATGCCCTTCGCGGACGCGCCCGACTACCGGTTCAATCCCTTCGACCTGACGAAGGTGTGGCCGCACGGCGACTACCCGCTCATCGAGGTCGGGCGGATGAGGCTCGACAGGAATCCCGACGACTTCTTCGTCCACATCGAGCAGGCGGCCTTCGAGCCGGCGAACCTCGTGCCCGGCATCGGCCCCTCACCGGACAAGATGCTGCTGGGCAGGCTCTTCTCCTACCCCGACACCCACCGCTACCGGATCGGCCCCAACTACGCGCAGCTGCCGCCCAACCGGGCGCACTCGCCGGTCAACTCCTATGCCAAGGACGGCCCGATGCGGTACGAGCCGCCGCGGACCGCCCGTCCGTACGCGCCCAACTCCTACGGCGGGCCCAGCGCGGACACCGCACGCTTCGGCCACGAGGCGGGCTGGAGCGTGGAGGAGCAGGAGATGGTCCGGGGGGCGTATGCGCTGCGCCGTGACGACGACGACTGGGGTCAGGCCGGCACGCAGGTGCGGAAGGTCCTGGACGACGCGGCCCGGGAGCGGCTGGTGAACAACGTCTCCGGGCATCTGCTCGACGACGTCAGCGGGCCGGTGCTCGCACGCGCACTGCAGTACTGGCGGAACATCGACAAGGAGATCGGCGACCGCATCGCCGCGAGCGTCGGCGAAGGCTGAAACCGGCGGGAGTCCGCCCGGGCGGGCGCCGGAGCCTGCCCGGGTCCGCCGGAGCCGCCCGGGTCCGCCGGAAGCCGGCAGGGCGTCGGGGCACGGGCGTCCGGCCCGCAACTTCCCGTCGACGGCCCTGACCTGACGGGCCATCCGCAGGTCAGGGCCCTCTTAGCGGAATCTATACACGGTATGTATACCCGTGATGTATAGTCCCCGCATGTCCATCAGCCACACGCTGCTCGGGCTCCTGGAGGAGTCCGGTCCCCGCCACGGCTACGACCTCAAGCGGGCCTTCGACGAACGCTTCGGGCACGACCGCCCCCTGCACTACGGCCAGGTCTACTCGACGATGTCGCGCCTGCTGAAGAACGGCCTCGTCGAGGTCGACGGGATCGAACCGGGCGGCGGTCCCGAACGGAAGCGGTACGCCATCACCGACGCGGGCATCACCGACGTCGCCGAATGGCTCTCGCGCCCCGAAAAGCCGGAGCCGTACTTGCAGAGCACCCTCTACACCAAGGTCGTGCTCGCCCTGCTCACCGGGCGGGACGCGGGCGAGCAGCTCGACACCCAGCGCGCGGAGCATCTGCGCCTGATGCGGGAGCTCACCAGACGCAAACAGGGTGGGGATCTGGCGGACCAACTCATCTGCGACCACGCGCTCTTCCACCTCGAAGCCGACCTGCGGTGGCTGGAGCTGACGGCCGCGAGGCTCGACAAGCTCGCCACGGAGGTACGCCAATGACGTCAACAACATCGACCGCGTCGCCGGGCCACGACGGAGCCGCGGCATCCGCGACGGGCTCCGGCGCCCAGGAGGCGGGCACCGCACCGGACTTCCTGCTCAGCGCGAGCGGGCTGCACAAGACCTACGGGTCGACCGCCGCCCTCGACGGCGCCGGCTTCGCGATCCGGCCCGGTGAGATCGTGGCCGTCATGGGCCCCTCGGGGTCCGGCAAGTCCACGCTGCTGCACTGCCTCGCCGGCATCGTCCCCCCGGACGCCGGCACGGTGACGTACCGCGGGCAGGAGCTGTCCGCGATGAGCGATGCGGAGCGCAGCGCCCTGCGCCGCTCCGACTTCGGCTTCGTCTTCCAGTTCGGGCAGCTCGTGCCCGAGTTGACGTGCCTGGAGAACGCCTCGCTGCCGCTGCGTCTCGCCGGGTTCGGCCGCAAGGAGGCCGAGTCGCGCGCCGGGGCGTGGCTGGAGCGCCTGGAGGTCGAGGACGTACGGCGCAAGCGCCCCGGCGAGGTCTCCGGAGGCCAGGGTCAGCGCGTCGCCGTCGCCCGTGCGCTCGCCTCCGGCCCACGTGTGCTCTTCGCGGACGAGCCGACGGGCGCGCTCGACTCGCTCAACGGCGAGCGCGTGATGCAGCTGCTGACCGAGTCCGCTCGCGAGACCAGGGCGGCGGTCGTGCTCGTCACTCACGAGTCGCGCGTCGCCGCCTACTCGGACCGCGAGGTCGTCGTGAGGGACGGCCGCGCCCGCAGCATGGCGGGGGCACTGTGAGCGGCGCGGGCACGCGTGAGGAACAGAGCACGAACGAGCATCCCGGGGAGGCCGGACCGGCACGACCAGCCGGAGCGGCCCGTCGGACAGGAGGAACCGGCAACGCTGCGCGAAGGCGAAACAGCGGTGCCGCCGGTCCCCGGGAATGGGCTCGCGATCTCGCTCTGGGGGCCAGGTTCGCGACGAGCGGCGGGCGGCAGGGGTGGCTGCGTACGCTGCTGACGGCGGTGGGAGTCGCCCTGGGGGTCACCGTGCTGCTGCTCGCGGCGGCGGTGCCGGAGATGGTCCGCAGCCAGGACACCCGTGAGGAAGCCCGCTCGGGCGCGTTCAACACGGCCCCCGCCGACGTGGAGCGCAGCGAGTACTCGGTCCTCGGCAAGGACGCCAACAACCGCTGGGACGGCCGCCAGTTGTACGGGCGGCTGCTCCAGGCCGAGGGGTCCAGCCCTGCCACTCCCCCCGGGCTGGACCGCATACCGGCCCCCGGTGAACTGGTGGTCTCGCCCGCGCTGAAGAAGCTTCTCGCCTCTCCGGGCGCCGCGGAGCTGCGCGAGAGGCTGGACGGAAAGATCACCGGCACCATCGGTGACGAAGGTCTGCTGGGCCCGTCCGAACTCGCCTTCTACAAGGGCGCGGACGACCTGTCGGTCTCCCAGGGAGCCAAGAGGGTCACCCGGTTCGGCAGCCCGGCGGACGAGGAGCCGATGGATCCGGTGCTGGTCCTCCTCGTGGTGGTGGCGTGCGCGGTGCTGATAATGCCGGTCGCCATCTTCATCGCCACGGCGGTGCGCTTCGGCGGAGAGCAGCGCGACGTCAGACTCGCGGCCCTGAGGCTCGTGGGCGCGGACATCGCCACCGCGCGCAGGATGGCGGCGGGAGAGACGCTGGTCGGTGCGCTGGTCGGGCTGCTGCTCGGCGGCTGGTTCTTCCTGCTCGGGCGGGTCTTCATCGGCGACGTCCAGTTGTTCGACATCAGCGTCTTCCCTGCGGACGTCACGCCCGGTCCCGCCCTCGGGCTGCTGATCGTCGCCGGCGTCCCGGCGACCGCGGTCGCCGTGACCATCTTCGCGCTGCGCGGCGTCGCCATCGAGCCGCTGGGCCTGGTGCGCAAGAGCCAGTTGCGCAGGCGGCGCCTGCTGTGGCGGCTGCTGCCGCCGGTGGGCGGCACGGCGCTGCTGCTTCCGGTGGACCTGGCCGGCGGCGGAGGCGGCAGCTTCAGCGAGGTGCAGGTCACCGCCGGCGTCGTGCTGCTCCTCAGCGGAGTGGTGCTTCTGCTGCCGTGGCTCGTGGAGCGCATCGTGGGACGGTTGCGCGGCGGGCCGCTCGCGTGGCAGCTGGCCACCCGCCGTCTGCAGCTCAGCAGCGGCAACGCCTCCAGGGCGGTCAGCGGGATCACCGTCGCGGTGGCGGGGGCGATCGCGCTGCAGTTGCTCTTCTCCGTCGTGCAGCGGGACCAGGAGCACAACGAGCATCTTCAGCGGAACGAGTCCCGGTTGAGTATCTGGGGCCCGAGTTCCACGCTCGCCCACTCCGAGGCCCTGGCCGGGAAGCTGGCGCGTACCGAGGGCGTGACGAAGGCCCACGGCCACCTTCAGGCGTGGCAGGAGGCCAGGGGCCTGGAGAACGGTGTGGAGATCGTGATCGGAACCTGCGGGACGCTGCGCGGGGCGGCCCGCATCGGCGACTGCCGCGACGGTGACGTCTTCCTCGTGCCCCCGACGGCGGGCCAAGACACCGGCATGGTGCCGACGCCGGAGGAGACCGGCGACCGCGTCGGCCGGGGCACCGAGGTGATTCTGGACGGCGCCTCGCCCGAGGGCGCGAAGGAGAGGAACATCTGGCAGGTTCCCGACTCCGCCCGCACGGTGCGGGCCCTGCCCTCGCCGCACGGTCATGCGGAAGGGGCCGTCCTGATCACGCCGTCGGTGCTTCCCCAGAAGCGGCTGGAGAGCCCGTCGTTCAACGGCTGGGCCATGACGGAGCGGAACGGTGCGGCCCTGGAGCGGCTGCGCACCACGGTCTTCGAGGTCGACCCCTCCTACACCATCTGGGAGTCGGCCGACCAGGAGGCGGCCGCGCAGCTCGACACCCTCCGGCGGGCCGTCATGGCTGCGTCAGTTGCGGTGCTGCTGCTGATCGGCGCAAGCATGACCGTCTCCATGCTGGAGCAACTGCGCGAGCGCAAGCGGCAGTTGTCGGTCCTGGTCGCCTTCGGCACCAAGCGCTCCACGCTCGGCGCCTCGGTGCTGTGGCAGACGGCGGTGCCGGTCGTGCTGGGCGTCGGCCTTGCGGTCATCTTCGGGCTGGGCCTGGGGTGGGTGCTGCTGCGCATCGTCGGCCGGACGGATGCGGACTGGCTCGTCTTCCTGCCTTCGGCAGGCGCCGGTGTCGCTCTGATCGCGCTGGTGACGCTGGTCAGTCTGCCGTTCCTGTGGCGGATGATGCGTCCGGACGGCCTGCGCACGGAGTGAATCCGCCGGGAGGTCCGGGGAGTTGACCTGGGCCTCCGCCCCGGCACACGGTTCCGGCCAGGCCCCCATGCTGGCCGGAACCGTGTTTTCGCGCTAAAGTGATATCACTTTGCTAGACAGTGAGGGCGGCAGGGCCGCCGCTCGCCCGACACGGATACGGGGGAACCCCTATGTCAGCGCACGACCCGTCATCAGGTACACCGAAGAAGACGCTCGACGTGGAACCGCGGGATGCTCCCGACATGCCCGATCCGGAGGTCCGCGAAGTCACCGCGCACAGCATCCCCGGGGGTCTCGCCCTCCTCCTCGGCCTGATCGGCTTCCTCCTGGGCGTCGGAGGCATAGTCCTCGGCGGCGGCCTCGCCTCGGACGGCACGGTCGGAACGGGCGCGACGCTGATCGTCGTCGGCGTACTGGTGCTCATCGGCTCGGTGTTCGCGATGTGCGGTCTGAACATGGTGGCGCCGGGCGAGGCTCGCGTCGTCCAGCTCTTCGGGCGCTACACCGGAACGATCCGCACGGAGGGGCTGCGCTGGGTCAATCCGCTCACCAGCCGCCGCAAGGTCTCCACGCGTGTGCGGAACCACGAGACCGCCGTCCTGAAGGTCAACGACGCCTACGGGAACCCGATCGAGCTCGCGTCGGTGGTCGTGTGGCAGGTCAAGGACACCGCTCAGGCGACCTTCGCGGTGGACGACTTCGTCGAGTTCGTCTCCACCCAGACCGAGGCGGCCGTCCGGCACATCGCCATCGAGTACCCCTACGACGCGCACGACGAGGACGGCCTCTCACTGCGCGGCAACGCCGAGGAGATCACGGAGAAGCTCGCCGCGGAACTGACCCTGCGGGTGGAGGCGGCGGGAGTGCGGATCATCGAGTCACGCTTCACGCATCTCGCCTACGCGCCGGAGATCGCCTCGGCCATGCTCCAGCGGCAGCAGGCGGGCGCGGTGGTCGCGGCCCGGAAGACGATCGTCGAGGGCGCGTGCGGCATGGTCGAGGACGCCATCACCCGCATCGCTGCTCAGGACTTCGTCGAGCTGGACGAGGAGCGCCGGGCCTCCATGGTCAGCAACCTGCTCGTCGTGCTCTGCGGTGACCGCTCGCCCCAGCCGGTGATGAACACGGGGACCCTCTACCAGTGACCGACCCCCCTGAACGCGACGGGTCCGCGCAGCCCGCGGAGTCCGTGCCGTCACCGGACGGCACGGACGGCGGGCCCGCGGACGCTTCCCGCGAGAGCAGTGGCAGAGCTCAACGCCACCGCAAGCAGGTGCTGTTGAGGCTCGACCCGGCGATGTACGAGGCGATCGCACGCTGGGCCGCCGACGAACTGCGGTCCACCAACGCGCAGATCGACTACCTGCTGCGCAAGGCGCTCTCCGAGGCGCGGCGGCTGCCCCGCAACGCCCGGCCCCACCCGCGCAGGGGCCGTCCGCCGCGCGAGGAGTGACCGGGCCCGCCGCGCGGCTCACCGACGGCTGGGCGCACCCACCCGCACGGAACCGTGCGGGCGCCGCGCCGGCTCCGCAGCCGCCGGCCCCTACTGAAGGACCTTGCGCAGCGCACAGGTGATCGCGGCTCGCAGTGCCTCGGGCGGGGACTGGGAGTTCCGCTCCGCAACCACCAGGACATTTCCGGCCACTGTATGCAGTTCGGTGCCGGAACTCCTGGCGACCCCGCTCAGGATGCCCGCGGCCACCTGTGCCGTGCAGTTGTGTACGGCCATCAAGACGCCCTGAGCTCGGCAGATCACTTCTCGGCAGGCCATGTCATGGCCCATGCGGTCGATGTCGTCCCCAACGTGCTCTGCACAGTTCACAGTTGCCCCACTCTGTGCACAGGAGAACCGGGTGGCCGGAATGCGCACCCGATGTCGTGAAGACAATCACACAGTGTGCCTCTGTGGCCACCCTGAGGCTCACCGACTTGACTTCGGGGCCGCCATCCCACTCATAGGTGGACCGGGTTACGGGGCTTTGCCGGTGTTCGTCCTTTCACCTCGTCCTTTCACCTCGTCCTCCGGCGTCCGTCCTGCTCGATGTCCGCCGACCCGACGTCCTTTCCGCGACCTCCTTCCCGGCGACGTCCTTTCCGCGACCTCCTCCGCCTCGTCGCCCTCCACCTTGTCGTCCCGGCGTCGCCGACGGCCGCGCGACCCTGGACGAAGGGTCTCGGCCCGGTGCGCGCAGCCGGTGCTTCCGGCCCGCGGGCGTCACGGACCCCGGACCCTGGCCCCTGTGGCACGCTGAGTGGCGATCAACGTCCGCAAGCAGCGGGCAAATACGCCATTTCCCGTTCCGCATGGCCCAAGGAGTGCGCTTTGCTCACCGCAGGTGACAGGTCCCCCGAGCCCGGTCCGGCGTGCTCCTGCGGCGGGACCCGCGGCCAGGAGTCACCCGGCGACACCCGCAAACTGCCGGCAGGGGGGTGAGCGTTGCCATGGCTCTCGACGACCTGAAGTCGGCGCTCCCCGGCTACGCCGACGACCTCCGGGCCAACCTCGGCTCCGTCACGGGCCGTTCGCGGCTGAACCAGCAGCAGCTCTGGGGCACCCTCCTGGCCTGCGCCTTCGCTTCCCGCTCCGGAATCGTGCTCCGGGCGCTGGAGCCCGAGGCCAGGGAGAAGCTGAGCCCGGAGGCGTACGAGGCGGCCAAGTCGGCTGCCGCCTCCATGGAGATGAGCAACGTCTTCCACCGCACCCGGCATCTGCTCTCCGACCCGGAGTACGTCACGCTGCGTGCCGGGCTGCGGATGAACGTTCTGGGCGACCCGGGGGTGGAGAAGGCGGACTTCGAGCTGTGGTCGCTGGCGGTCTCCGCCCTGAACGCGTGCGGGCAGTGCCTCGACTCCCACGAACAGGCGCTGCGCAAGGCGGGCATGGACCGCGAGACGGTCCAGGAGGCATTCAGGGTTGCGGCCGTCGTACAGGCCGTGGGCACCACGCTGGAGGCCGAGGCGCAGATCCGGTCCCGGGACGCCTGACGCCCTGAACGGGACGACGGCCGCCCGGGGCGGAAGCGGCGCCGCGGTCCGCCCCGGCGGAGCCGCGGCGGACCGCAGCAGGTCACCGGCCGGGCCGAACCGCGGTCAGGAGACCGGCAGTTCGAACCAGACCACCTTGCCCGTCGACAGCCGGGTCGCGCCCCAACGCCGCGCGAGGCGGTTCACGAGATACAGCCCCCGGCCGCCCTCGTCCGTCGCCCGCGCCTGCCTCAGCCGCGGCAGCTGCGGCACGTCGTCGCCGACCTCGCACCGGAGCGTGTCCGTGCGCAGCAGCCGCAGCGTGATGGGGCGTTCGGCGTACCGCACGGCATTGGTGACGACCTCGCTGACCAGCAGCTCGACCGCGTCGGACAGGTCCTCAAGGCCCCACCGGGCCAGTGCTCGCCGCGCCAGCCTGCGCGCCTGGCCCGCCGTCTGCGCACGCGGGTCGAGGAACCAGTACGCGACGTCGCTCGGCGCGATCCCGTCGAACCGGGCGGCGAGCAGGGCGATGTCGTCGTCCCGGTCGCCCGGGCCGAGGATGTCCAGCACCTCGTCGCACAGCGGCTCCAGCGGGGCCGAGGCATCCGGACGTGTCAGCCTGGCCGTGGCCGTGAGCTTCTCGCGCAGGTGCTCGATGCCCGTCCATACGTCACGCTGGCGCGATTCGACCAGGCCGTCGGTGTAGAGCAGCAGCGTGGCGCCCGCCGGGGCGTCCAGCTCCACCGCTTCGAAGTCGACACCGCCGACGCCGATCGGCGCGCCCGCCGGTATGCGCAGCACCTCCGCGCGGCCGTCGCGGTGCAGCAGTACGGGCGGCGGATGCCCGGCGTTGGCGATGATGATCCGGTGCGCGACCGGGTCGTAGACCGCGTACAGGCAGGTCGCCATGCGGTCGCTGCCGAGGCGCTGCGCCTGCTCGTCGAGGTGGTGCAGAACCTCCTGCGGCGGAAGGTCGAGCCCCGCGAGCGTCTGAGCCGTCGTGCGGAGCTGACCCATGATCGCCGCGGACGTCATGGAGTGGCCCATCACGTCGCCCACGACGAGGGCGACCCTGCTGCCGGGCAGCGGGATCGCGTCGTACCAGTCGCCGCCGACCCGGGCCGTCTCGGCTGCCGGCAGATACCGGCTCGCCAGGTGGCAGCCCGTCGGCTGCGGCAGCTCGTCGGGAAGCATGGTGCGCTGGAGCTCGTCGGCGATGTACGCCTCGCGCCCGTAGAGCACGGCCTTGTCCACACCGAGCGCCGTGTGCGTGGCGAGCTGCGCCGCGATCAGCAGATCCTCCGGCTCGAAAGGGGCACGCTCCGGGCCCCGCAGGAAGACGGCGGCGCCGATGACTCTTCGCCGCCCACGCAGGGGAGCGAGGATGGCGCGCTGCCCCGCGGGCACATCGGGCCCGGAGCCGAGCAGTTCGGGAAGCGCGTCACGGGCGGCGGGCGAGTCGGCGAAGACGGGACGCACGCCCCGCAGCACCTCCGCCAGCGGACCGCCGGAGACGACCTCGGCGTACTCGGCCGCGCCGGCCGTGCCGTCCGTCACGGCGGAGCGGGAGGGGCCCGCGGTGCTGACGGGGTTGGCGGGGACTTCGCCGTCGGCCCGTGCCCTGCCGTCGGCCGCCGACACCGCGGCCACCATCGCGTGCGGGTCGTCGGGGATGCGGTCGCTGCGCCGCAGCCGCAACACCACGGGGCCCGTGGGCCGTTCGTCGCCGACGGGCAGCGGGTCCCGCAGGTAGACGAGGATCGCGTCCGAATATGCGGGCACGCTCGCACGGCACAGTCCGAGCACGGTCTCGTCGAGGTCCATGCCGCGTGCGATGCGGCGGGTCGCGGCGCCGACGAAGCGCAGCCGGTCGCCTCCCCTCCGCTCCCGCTCGGCGGCGTCGCCGTTCCCGGCCATCACGTCACGTGCGCCGGTGTCGGAGGCCGCGACCTGTGGGGCGGCGGGTGGTACGTCGGCGGCGGTCATGTCGCCGGTGGTCGGATGAGACACGGCACCGCTCTCCGCGGTAGGGGATTGGGACGGGCCCCGGGAGGACCGCTCGGATGCGGATCCCGGGCCGCCATGGGACGGTTCGGGGACGGCTCGGCCCGTGCCGCCCCTCCCGCCGGAGCCCGGTGAGGCTTCGGCGGTTTCCTGCTGTGACGTGTGCCCCGAACCGGGCCTCGGACGCGAACCGGGGCGCGCCTGCTCCACTTCCTCACCCCCGGAGCATGCAGCCCCCGGAGGCGCCGCGCCGCGGGAGCGGCGGGTCGCGCCCGCCGGGCGTGCCGTGCCCGCGAGGCCCCCGGAGTCCTCCTGCGGGTCATGCGCACCGGACCGCATCGCGGGCGCCTGGCTCGTCGCAGTGCCCGCGCCGACGGTGCGGGAGGATGTCCCGGACGGCACACCGGCGCCGGGGCTCACCCCGGTACGGGACGTGAGGGGCGCAGGCTGGGGCCCTCCCGCCGTGGGGGCGTCCACGGGTGGGAGCGGCGGCAGCGCCGTACCGGTCGCAGGCTCTTGGTGCTCCGTCACGCGTTCGGTTTCCATCCATTCGGGGCCGCGCGTCTCACGCGCACAGCGATCACTGCCTCCGCCCCCTACGGCCGCCGTCGGCACTGCAGGAAGATCTGGAGCTCGGGCGGCACATCGGTGCTGGCCGGAGCGTAGGCATAGGCGTCCTCCCCGGCGATCTCGAAACCCGCATCGCGCACGACCTCGCGCAATTCGTCCCGCAGATAGCCGGATACCCGGATCGTGTTGCCCAGGAACGGCAATGAGAAGTCATCGACATCCGCTTCCACCATCGACATGGCCATCGGTGCGCCTTCCCGCATCTGCTGGTGCAGCATGCGCAGCGTGAAGGGAATTTCGGCCCGAGGCAGCATCAGGAGGGAGAAGAAGGCGGCGACGCCGTCGAAGGGCCCGAGGTCGTACCTCTCGACCTCGTAGATGTCCATACGGCGGAAATCGCCGTCGGGCACGTTCCTCTGAGCGAGCGTCACCATGCCCTGGGAGAGATCGATGCCCGTGACCCGGTGGCCCGCCTCGACGAGCTGACGCGCTGTCGGAAGCCCCGTGCCGCAGCCCAGATCCAGCACGTGGGAGCCGGGGGGCAGTTGCTCGGCGAGCCACGCTCCGCCTGCGATCTGGCCCTCCTTGTGCGGGAAGGCCTCGTCGTAGCGGTCGCCGATCGAGTCGAACGCGGCGGCCTGCCCCAGCCGGTCCATCGTGTTCCAGTCGAAGTCCTTGTAGGCACGCGCCTCCGACTTCGGGGGTGGTTGCCCCTCGGTTTCCGATGCGGGGAGGTCCCCGTAGTTGCCGTCGGTGCTGCTCACGCTCGATCTCCTCTCTGGCGACGCGCCAAATCCCCGAGGGGGGAGGGGAGTTGTTGCAGCAGTGCGCCTACGGAGGTTGATCCTACGTTTGCGGTATGGGGGCGCAGCAAGGGGCAAAGGGAGGTCGAAGCGGGCGCGTGTCGTCCGACAGATCCGGCACATCCGTGCAAGTGCGGAACAACCCGTCCTCCACGGTGCCCGACTCCGGGTTCCGGGGGGCGCATCGCCGTCCACGTGACGCGGGGAGTCCGGCTGCCGGGACCAAGACGCCGTGTGTGCACCGGATTCCGGACGCCGCAGGCGCGGGGGCAGCGGCGGTTCACGGGCGCCGGCGCCCGTTTCGCCACGGCTGGGGTGGGGGTGTGTCCGCCCCGGTCCCGGGGGAGCCGGTGCCGTTCGCTCCGGTGCCGTTCGCTCCGGTGCGGTCCGCTTCCGCTCCGTTCGTTCCTGGTCCGTTCGCTCCTGTTTCCGTCGCCCCTGCTCCAGTTCCGTTCGACCCGGGGCCGAGGGGTCCTGGTCCTCCCGGCGGCGGCCGACCGTCCCAGTCCCGCGGGAGCAGCGGTACGGGCCACCGGGGGTCGGGCCGCCAGTTCTCCCAGCCGTCCCGGAAGGGCGCCGCCCACGCGCCGATCTGCTCGACCACCGCGCTGCCCGCGGCACGCACCCGCGCGGCGAGGCCGTCGTCGACGAGGCCCGCTCGCCGTGCGGCCGCGAACTCGTCCTCGTCCCGCCACTCCCAGCTGCGGTCGGGGTAGACGGCGATGTCCAGGAAGTGGTCCTCGGAGTCGATTCCGCCCGCCCAGCGGCGATGCGGCTCCTCGAGATTCACGTACCAGTTCTTGAACTGCCAGTCCCGCTCCCAGAACAGCCACACCGACCATGGCTCGTCCGGACGTGCCAGCTTCAGCACCCCCGTACCGAACCAGCGCGAGAGCACGGTCCTGCGCGGCTTGGTGTAGCGGGTGGCCAGCGGCTCGTGGTGGACGGGCGTGCCGTCGGCGATCTCCGGCTTGACGCAGACGGTGCCCGGCGCGACCCACGCGGCCAGCAGCTCGGGGGTGTCGCGGACGACGGTGACGGGACGGCAGATGTGCGGGTGCCCGGTGCCGTTGGCTCGGTAGCGCCACAGGATGCGTGTTCCGGGCGCCCAGTATCCGCCGCCCCGCGTCTCCGGGCCGGTACGGCCGGTGCCGGTGCCGGTGCCGGCCGCCTCGTGCGCGGCCTGTGCGCCGGCGGTTCCTGCCGCCCCTGCCGTTCCGGATGCTCCCGCCGTTTCCGCTGTCATGCGCAGATCCTAGGTTGACGGGGCATCAGCCGCCGTGAGCCGAGGCCCGAATGAGCCACGGCCCCGCCACCCGCCTGTGCCCGCACCCCGAGGCCCCTCAGGGACGGGTCATGCGGAGGACGTCGAGCGCTTCGTCCAGCTCTTCGAGGGTCAGATCGCCCCGCTCGACGTGTCCCGCCTCCAGCACCGCCTGCCGGATGGTCTTGCGCTCGGCCAGCGCCTTCTTGGCCACTGCCGCGGCGTTCTCGTACCCGATGTGCTTGTTGAGCGGAGTAACGACGGACGGCGAGGACTCCGCGTACTCCCGCGCCCGTTCCTCGTCGGCGGTGATGCCGTCCACGGTGCGTTCCGCGAGGAGGCGCGAGCCGTTGGAGAGCAGCCGCACCGACTCCAGCAGGTTCTTGCCCATCACCGGCAGCATGACGTTCAGCTCGAAGTTCCCGGACGCTCCGGCCGCCGCGATGGTCGCGTCGTTGCCGGTGACCTGCGCCGCGACCATGAGCACAGCCTCGGGAATCACGGGGTTCACCTTGCCCGGCATGATCGACGAACCGGGCTGGAGGTCGGGAAGCGCGATCTCGGCGAGGCCCGTGCGGGGGCCGGAGGCCATCCAGCGCAGGTCGTTGCAGATCTTGGTGAGACTCACGCCGATCGTGCGGAGCTGCCCCGAGGTCTCCACCAGGGCGTCCCGGGCGCCCTGTGCCTCGAAGTGATCGCGGGCCTCGGTCACCGGCAGCCCGCCGTCCGCGGCGATGCGTTCGACGACGGCCGCGGCGAAACCGGGCGGGGTGTTGATGCCGGTGCCCACCGCCGTTCCGCCCAGCGGAAGCTCGGCGAGCCGCGGCAGCGACGCCCGCAGCCGTTCGACGCCGTATCGGATCTGGGCCGCGTAGCCGGCGAACTCCTGCCCCAGCGTGACGGGAGTGGCGTCCATCAGATGGGTGCGGCCGGACTTGACGACGGCGGCGAACTCTTCGGCCTTGCGCGTCAGCGAGGTCTCCAGCGTCTCCAGCGCCGGGATCAGATCGCGGAGCACAGCGGCGGTGGCGGCGATGTGGATGGAGGACGGGAAGACGTCGTTCGAGGACTGGCTCGCATTGACGTGGTCGTTGGGGTGTACGGGCGCCCCGAGCCGTTCCGAGGCGAGCGTGGCGACGACCTCGTTCATGTTCATGTTGGACGAAGTGCCGGAACCCGTCTGGAAGACGTCGACGGGGAACTCGTCGTCCCAGCGTCCCTCGACGACCTCCTCAGCCGCCGCGCGTACCGCCTCGGCCAACTCGAACTCCAGCACGCCGAGTTCGCCGTTGACCCGGGCGGCGGCCGCCTTGATGCGTGCGAGGGCCTCGATGTGGGCGCGCTCCAGCCGCTGTCCGCTGACGGGGAAGTTCCACACCGCACGCTGCGTCTGCGCCCGCCACTTGGCGTCCGCGGGCACCCGGACCTCGCCCATCGAGTCGCGCTCGGTCCGGTACTCCTGACTGTCGCTCATTCGTGTGCACCTCCGTACGGCACAGCGTCCCCGCCGCGCAAGGACATTCCCGGCCGCGCCGGGTACCCCGCGACGCGGTGCACAGTTACGCGTGCCGCTGCCGGTTACGAGCCGGCGCGGACCGGGATGGAGGTGACGAAGGGCTGCGAGGGGCCCGGGTCGGTGAAGAAGTCGTTCCCCTTGGCACCGTTCCCGATGGCCGCCCTCGCATTGCTCGGCCCGGGGGGCCTCGCAAGCTTCGGCCGGCTGCGCCGGACTCCGTCCGTCGAGGGGCGCTGCCGGTTACGAGCCGGCGCGGACCGGGATGGAGGTGACGAAGGGCTGCGAGGGGCCCGGGTCGGTGAAGAAGTCGTTCCCCTTGTCGTCCACCACGATGAACGCGGGGAAGTCCTCCACCTCGATCCGCCAGACCGCCTCCATGCCCAGCTCCTCGTACTCCAGGACCTCGACCTTCTTGATGCAGTCCTGTGCGAGCCGCGCCGCCGGACCGCCGATGGAACCCAGGTAGAAGCCGCCGTGCGTGGCGCACGCCTCGGTGACCTGCGGGCTGCGGTTGCCCTTGGCGAGCATGACCATTGAGCCGCCGGCGGCCTGGAACTGCGCGACGTAGGCGTCCATGCGGCCGGCTGTCGTCGGCCCGAAGGAGCCGGAGGCATAGCCCTCGGGGGTCTTGGCGGGGCCCGCGTAGTAGACGGGGTGGTCCTTGAGGTACTGCGGCATCTCCTCGCCCGCGTCGAGCCGTTCCTTGATCTTCGCGTGCGCGATGTCGCGCGCGACGACGAGCGTGCCGGTCAGGGACAGCCGCGTCTTGACGGGGTGCCGGGAGAGCTCGGCGAGGATCTCGGGCATGGGACGGCCCAGGTCGATGTGGACGGCGTCGTCGTTGTCCGCGCCGGCGCCCTCGGTCAGCTGCTCGTCCGTCGTCTCCGGCAGGAAGCGCGCCGGGTCGGTCTCCAGCTGCTCCAGGAAGACGCCCTCGGCGGTGATCTTCGCCTTGGCCTGCCGGTCCGCGGAGCACGAGACGGCGATGGCGACGGGGCAGGACGCCCCGTGCCGGGGCAGCCGCACCACGCGCACGTCGTGGCAGAAGTACTTGCCGCCGAACTGCGCGCCGATGCCGATCCTCTGCGTCAGTTCGAAGACCTGCTGTTCCAGTTCCTTGTCGCGGAAGCCGTGCCCCGCGGGGGAGCCCTCGGCGGGCAGCTCGTCGAGGTAGTGCGCGGAGGCGTACTTGGCGGTCTTCAGCGCGTACTCGGCGCTCGTGCCGCCCACCACGATCGCCAGGTGATACGGCGGGCAGGCGGCCGTGCCCAGTGAACGGATCTTCTCCTCCAGGAACTTCATCATGCTCGCCTCGTTGAGGACGGCCTTCGTCTCCTGGAAGAGGAAGGACTTGTTGGCGCTGCCGCCGCCCTTGGCCATGAAGAGGAACTTGTAGGCGTCGCCGTCCGTCGCGTACAGCTCGATCTGCGCGGGCAGGTTCGTGCCGGTGTTCTTCTCGTCCCACATGTTCAGCGGCGCCATCTGCGAATAGCGCAGATTGAGCTTCGTGTACGCGTCGTAGATGCCGCGCGAGAGGGCCTCCTCGTCGCCGCCGCCGGTGAGGACCTGCTGGCCGCGCTTGCCCATCACGATGGCCGTGCCGGTGTCCTGGCACATGGGCAGCACGCCCGCGGCGGCGATGTTCGCGTTCTTCAGCAGATCGAGTGCGACGAAGCGGTCGTTGGCGCTCGCCTCCGGGTCGTCGAGGATCCTGCGCAGCTGCACCAGGTGCCCGGGCCGCAGGTAGTGCGAGATGTCGTGCATGGCCTCGGCGGCCAGCTTGCCGAGCGCCTCGGGTTCGACCTGGAGGAAGGTGCGCCCGTCGGCTTCGAAGGTCCGCACTCCCTCCGCGGTCACCAGGCGGTACGGAGTGGTGTCCTCGCCCAGCGGGAGCAGATCGGTGTACGTGAAGTCCGGTCGGGACGGGCTGGCGGCCATCGTGGGGTCTTCCTCTCGTACGGCGCGTGAGGCTCTCGGCTGGGCCACCCTCCTTGCTGTCCTTGCCCTCCCGGGCGGGAGCCGGGGAGGAAGCAGTAGGAGAGCGCGTCCATCAGCGTAGAGCGCCGGGCCGCGGCCGTGTGGGGGAGGTCGGCTTCAGCTCTCCCGGGCAGTGGAGGAGTGCATTGTTGCGACCACAGCCCCTAGTCGCGATCTATCGCGTTTGGGTAGGCTGCTCGTGTGACTGATTCGCCGCTGGAAAAGAAGCACCAGGAGACCAGGCCCGCGGTCAAGGAGGCCGAGGCCGGCGGTGATTCCGTGCGCGCCTCGGACGCCGACCGCGACCGCGTCGCCGACATCCTCCGCGAGGCGATGGCGGAGGGCAGGCTGGACGCGGAGGAGCACTCTGAACGCGTCGACGCCGTCTACAAGGCCAAGACGCTCGGCGAACTCGAGCCCCTCGTACGGGATCTGCCCGCCGGCCGCACCCACGAGGCGGCCGCCCCCGCGTCCGCGGAGTACCGGACGCAGGCGCCCGCGCACGGAACCGGCACCAAGGACAACTTGGTCGCCATCTTCAGCGGAGCCACGAGGAAGGGCCGCTTCCGGGTTCCCGCGAAGATCAACGCGTTCGCCTGCTTCGGCGGTATCGACATCGACCTGAGCGAGGCGGTCTTCGAGCAGCAGCATCTCCAGATCAACGCGACGGCGATCTTCGGCGGCATCGACATCCGCGTCCCCGAGAACGTCACTCTCCGGCAGAAGGGCGCCGGGATCTTCGGCGGCTTCGACATCCACACCGCCGAGTCCGGCGATCCGCACGCCCCCGTCGTGCTGGTCGAGGGGGCCGCGGTCTTCGGCGGCGTCGAGGCGAAACCCAAGCGGGGCAAGCGGATCCGGGATCTGCGTGACCGGATGCGCAAGGAGCTCTGAGTACCCGGGCGGGCGCTGGAGCGGACTCGGCGTGGACAGCGCGCGTGTGGGAGACGGGGTGGAGATCGGGCACAGAGAATGCGCCGCATTCCTACGGTATGCATACCGGTGCACACAGCGGGTAGAGCTCCGGCATCGTTTCACGTACGGCGGCAGCGCGAACTGCCGTGCGCAGCAAGTCGGGTGAAGGTGCCCCCCGTCGTCCCCTTCAGGAGTACACCGTGCTGCAACCGCCGCATCAGTCCCTTCAGGCAGCCGCCTCGGTTCCCGCGCAGCGACCGTCCGCGCGCGAGGACGAGGAGGGCCCCTGGCACTCGGAGGCGGTCTGCCGCCGGGACGAGGCGGGACTCTTCTTCGCGCCATCGAAGGAGCCCACGGCGGCGAGGCTCTCGCGCGAGCAGGCCGCGAAGCGGGTCTGTGCCCGCTGCCCCGTGATGATCGAGTGCCGTGAGCACGCCTTGGTCCTCCCCGAGCCGTACGGAGTGTGGGGAGGGCTGACCGCCGCCGAACGAAGGGTCGTTCTGGCCAGGCGCCGCAGGCGTGATGCGGCCGCAGCCGCCGAAGCGGGGCAGGTCTCCCGCATCGCCTGACCGGCCCGCTTCGCGTCGCCGCACGAGCCGGTGCACCGGGACGCCCGTTCATGCCGCGTCCGCCCCTGCCGATCCGTGCCGGCCCGCGCCGAACCTGGGATTCCGCAGCGCCCCGTGGCCGCGACCGGCCGCGGGGCCGCGAGCGTGCCCTGTTCCCGCGGAGCTGTGTCCCCCTCGCCGTAAGCACCGCTCTTGTCTGCGCGGCCCATCCGGCGTCGGGTGGCCATGGCACCGGCCTCGGTGACCCGTACGAGTTCGAGCGCCGGGTTGCGGTCCGGAGCCGGGCCGCGAGCGTCCCCGCCCCCGTGGAGCTCCGTCCCCCCGAGCGAGCCCGGCCACCGGCGGGAACGCCCGGCTTCACGCGGCCGAAACAGTGCCCCGGCACAATCGCGCCGCATGAGGATCGAGCAGGTCGCGTGGACGGACGCGGACGCCGTGGCCCTGCGGGCCAGGCAGCGGGTCGAGATCGCCGAGAGATACGGCACCCCGGACAGCGAACCCGGTGTGCCTCCCTCCGAGGCGGACGTCGTGGTGTTCGTCGTGGCGTACGAGCACGGGGGCACCGCGGTGGGCTGCGGCGGGCTCCGGGACCTCGAAGACGGCACCGGCGAGATCAAGCGGATGTATGTGACCCCGCCCTGGCGCGGGTCCGGGTTCGCGTCCGGGATTCTGCGCGCCCTGGAGGACCGGGCGCGCGCCAGAGGATGGCGCAGCCTCCGGCTGGAGACCGGGGACCGCCAGCCCGAAGCCGTCCGCTTCTACACGCGCGCCGGCTATGTGCGGATCCCCAACTTCGGCGCGTACGCCGGGGTCGGGGCGTCCCGCTGCTTCGAACGGAAACTGTGACGGGCCCGCCGCGAACCGGCCGGCCTTCCCGGCCCCGCACAGGCCGGAGAGGCCGGAGAGGCCGGAGACGCCGGAGACGGCCTAGCGTGCGCGGTCGAAGTCGACGGCGCTGTACGCCCGCAGCTTGGAGAGCTTGTGCGTCGAGTCGATCATCCGGATCGTGCCGGACTTCGACCGCATCACCAGTGACTCGGTGTAGGCCCGCTCGCCCCTGTAGTGCACGCCGCGCAGCAGTTCGCCGTCGGTGATGCCGGTGGCGACGAAGAAGACGTTCTCCCCGCTGACGAGGTCCTCGGTGTGCAGGACGCGGTCGAGGTCGTGTCCCGCGTCGAGCGCCCGCTGCTTCTCCTCCTCGTCCTTGGGCCACAGCATGCCCTGGATCGTGCCGCCCAGGCACTTGATCGCGCAGGCCGCGATGATGCCCTCCGGCGTGCCGCCGACGCCCAGCAGCAGGTCGACGCCGGTGCCCTCCCGCACGGCCATGATCGCGCCGGCGACATCGCCGTCCGAGATGAACCTGATGCGGGCGCCGGCCTCCCGCAGCTCCTTGACCAGGCCGTCGTGCCGGGGGCGGTCGAGGACGACGACCGTCACGTCGTCCGGAGTGCATCCCTTGGCCTTGGCGATGCGGCGGACGTTGACGGCGGGCGGGGCCGTGATGTCGACGAACTCCGCGGCGTCCGGGCCGGTCACCAGCTTGTCCATGTAGAAGACGGCGCTCGGGTCGAACATCGAGCCGCGTTCCGCCACCGCCAGTACGGACACCGCGTTGGACATGCCCTTGGCGGTGAGGGTGGTGCCGTCGACCGGGTCCACGGCGACGTCGCACTCCGGGCCCGTGCCGTCACCGACCCGTTCCCCGTTGTAGAGCATCGGCGCCTCGTCCTTCTCGCCCTCGCCGATGACGACGACCCCGTTCATCGAGACCGTCGAGACGAGGTGCCGCATCGCCTTCACGGCCGCGCCGTCGGCGCCGTTCTTGTCGCCGCGGCCCACCCAGCGTCCGCTGGCCATGGCACCGGCCTCGGTGACCCGTACGAGTTCGAGCGCCAGGTTGCGGTCCGGAGCCTCGGGGCTGACGTCGAGCGGGGCGGGGAGGTGCTGATGATCGGTCATCGGGGCACACCTTTCTGCACGGCTGTGACGACTCGGCCGGGCTGCTGAGGGTCCTTCGAGGGTACCCAGCAACCGCCAGAGTGAGCAGAGGGCCCCACGGATGAGCGGGCGGGGCCGGGGTCGCCAGGCATCGGGGACGTGGGCCGGACCCGCGGGCCGGGCGGTTTCCGGCATGGGCGACGATGGGGGCGTGGCAGCACAAGCAGAGCAGGCGGAGCGCAGGCAGGGCAGCCGGACGGTGCGGGGCATGGTGCCCTCGCTGGCCGTGGTCCTGCTCGCCGCGTTCTTCATCTACCTCTTCGTCCCGCACGACGAGAGCCAGGACCCGGTCAAGCCCGTCGACTACAAGGTCGAGCTGGATTCCGCCCGCCGGGCCGCGCCCTACCCCGTGCTGGCGCCCGAGGGACTCCCGGAGAAATGGCGTGCCACCTCGGTGCGGTACGACGCGGACAGCCCCGACGGCCGGGCCTGGCACCTGGGCTTCATCACGCCCGACACCCAGTACGCCGCCGTCGAGCAGAGCGACGAGAAGCGCCCCGTCAAGTACATCGAGGACGTCACGCACGGCGCGCGGAAGACGGCGAAGACGGTGCGTGTGCGGGGCGAGGAGTGGACGCGGTACGAGGGTGAGAAGTACGACGCGCTCGTGCGGGTCTCCCCGGGCGGCTCCGGCTCCTCCGCCGACGACGCAGGGGCGGCCGATGGCAAGGGCCAGGGCGAGGGCCGGGACAAGACCGAAGACGACACCCGGGACAAGGGCAAGAACCGCCCGTACACCACCGTCGTCACCGGAACCGCCTCCTTCGCGCAGCTCCAGAAGATGGCGGCGGCTCTCAGCCCCGGCGAGAGCGGCGGCGCGGGCAAGGGCTGACGGCCCCGCCGCGCCGCCGGGCGGGCCGCCCCGGCGGGAACAGCGCCCTGACCGGGGTCTCAGCCCCCTCAGACCGTCGTCACCGCGTCGTCGTAGGCGAGACGCGGCAGGCGCGGCTTGTAGGCGTCCTGGCCGGGCCTGCCGATGTTGATCACGAGCAGCGACTTCTGCCTGCCGTCGCCGAAGAACTCCTTGTCGACGCCGTGCCGGTCGAAGCCGCTCATGGGGCCCGCGGCCAGCCCCGCGGCGCGCACACCGAGGATGAAGTAGCCGGCCTGGAGCGTCGCGTTGAAGGTGCCCGCCGCCTCGCGCTTGTCGGCCTCGGCGAAGAAGGTGTCCTTCAACGTCGGGGCGTGCGGGAGGAGTTCGGGCAGGCGCTCGTGGAACTCGAGGTCGACCGAGAGCACTGCGGTGAGCGGAGCCGTGGAGGTCTTGGGGCGGTTCCCCTCCGCCATGTGCTTCACCAGGCGGCTGCGGGCTTCGGGGGAGCGGACCAGGGTGATCCTCAGCGGGCACTGGTTGAACGCCGTGGGCGCGTACTTCACCAGCTCGTACACCGCTTTGATCTGCTCCTCGCTCACCGGCTCGTCGGAGAAGGTGTGCGCGGTGTGCGCGTCGCGGAAGAGGAGATCCTGGGCGCTCGGGTCGAGGGCGAGAGTCATGTGGGGATGCCTTGCCTTTGCTTGCTGGTCTTCGAGAGGGGACTCGAAGGAATCGGAACAAGGGGACTCGGGACGAAGGGCCCGCCGCGGGCGGACCTTTCGCTGCCCTCACCGAACAAACTGGCGGCGCGCAATCTTCCGCTTCGCCGCCCCTGATTCCCCGCCGTGCTCAGCGGCCGTCTCCGGCCCCCTCCGCTTCCTCGGCCTCGTCCGCACCGAGCGGGCCGGACTCCGCTTCCGCCGCGGCATCCGGATCCGCGTCCTCGCCCGCTTCGGCTTCCGCCTCCAGCACCGCGTCCAGCCGGGCCCGGGCCCCCTCCAGCCATTCGCGGCAGACGCGGGCCAGTTCCTCGCCGCGCTCCCACAGCGCCAGCGACTCCTCCAGCGTCGCGCCGCCGGCCTCCAGCTGCTGGACGACACGCACCAGTTCGCCCCGGGCCTGCTCATAGCTGAGCGCGGAACGCACCTGCTCCCTGTCCGTCTCCACGCCCGATTCCGTCCCAGTGTCCGAGGTCATACGGCAACCCTAAGCGTCCGGTCCGACAGTGACGCCGAACTCCCCTTCCGCGACCCGGGCGCGCAGCTTCTCCCCTTCCGAGGTCTGCTCGGGGCTCCGGACGACGCTGCCGTCCTCGCGCTGGAGCACCGCGTATCCCCGTTGCAGCGTCGCCGCCGGCGACAGCGCGACGACACGGGCGCGCGTGTGCGCGAGCTCGTCCTCCGCCCGCTCCAGGCGGTGCCCCAGCGTGCGCCGGGCGCGGGCCAGCAGGAAGCCGACCTCCTCGGCGCGCTCCTCGACCATCGAGTACGGGTCCGCCATCGCGGGGCGGCTCAATACGTCGGAGAGCCCCCTGCCCTCCCGGTCCAGGAAGGCGTTGATCACCCGGTAGGCACGGGCCCTCAGCTCCCGTACGCGCTCGTGCTCCTCGCCCACGTCGGGGACGACGTCCTTCGCCGCGTGCGTCGGCGTGCGGGAGCGCAGGTCGGCCACGAGGTCGAGCAGCGGGGCGTCCGCCTCGTGCCCGATGGCCGAGACCACGGGCGTACCGCAGCCGGCGACCGTGCGCACGAGCTGCTCGTCTGAGAAGGGCAGCAGGTCCTCCATGCTGCCGCCGCCGCGCGTCACGACGATCACGTCGACGCCGGGGAGCGCGTCGAGCTCCCGCACGGCCTCGATCAGCTGCGGAACGGCCCTCACCCCCTGCACCGCGGTGTGCCGCACCTCGAACCGGACGGCCGGCCACCGCTCCCGCGCCGTGTGCAGCACGTCCCGCTCGGCGTCCGAGGCGCGGCCGGTGACGAGGCCCACCCGCTGCGGCAGGAACGGCAAGGGCTTCTTGCGCTCGGCCGCGAACAGCCCTTCCGCAGCAAGGGACTTCTTGAGCTGCTCCAGGCGGGCCAGCAGCTCGCCGATCCCCACCGGCCGGATCTCGGACGCCCTCAGCGACAGCGTGCCCGCCCGCCCGTACCAGACCGGCTTGGCGTGCACGACGACCCGCGCGCCCTCGGAGACGACGTCCTTCACCCGGTCGAAGACGTCGCGGAAACAGGTGACGCTGATGGACACATCGCGCGAGGGGTCCCGCAGGGTGAGGAAAGCCACCCCCGCTCCCGGCCTCGGCGAGAGCTGGATGATCTGCCCCTCGACCCACACCGCGCCGAGCCGGTCGATCCAGCCGCCGATCAGCCGGGAGATCTCACCGACCGGCACCGGCGCCTCGGGGGAGGTGATGAGAGCCATGGGAGGACCCTAACGGCCGCCACCGACACCGCCGCCCGGTGCGGACATGCCCTTCACACGGCACCCGCCCGCAACGCCCTTACGATGGACGCATGTCTGCAACGCCCTCCCGTCCCGACGGGCTCCGCCCCCTCGATCCGCTGGGGGGACCCCCAGGGGAGACCCCAAGGTCCGCCGCCGACGCCCCCCAGACCTCCGACCCCGGACCCGGCGGCCGCCGCCGCGTGCTGCTCGCCGCCCCCCGCGGCTACTGCGCCGGCGTGGACCGCGCGGTCATCGCGGTCGAGCAGGCCCTGGAGCAGTACGGCGCCCCCGTCTACGTACGCCACGAGATCGTGCACAACAAGTACGTGGTGAAAACGCTGGAGAAGAAGGGCGCGATCTTCGTCGAGGAGACCTCCGAGGTACCGGAGGGCGAGATCGTCATCTTCTCCGCGCACGGCGTGGCCCCCGTGGTCCACGAGGAGGCGGAGCGCGGCAAGCTGGCGACGATCGACGCCACATGCCCGCTCGTGACGAAGGTGCACAAGGAGGCCGTGCGCTACGCCAAGGAGGACTACGACATCCTCCTCATCGGGCACGAGGGCCACGAGGAGGTCATCGGCACCAGCGGCGAGGCACCCGACCACGTGACGCTCGTCGACGGCCCGGAGGACGTGGAGAACGTCGAGGTGCGCGACCCCGAGAAGGTCGTGTGGCTCTCGCAGACCACCCTCTCCGTCGACGAGACGATGGAGACGGTCGACGCCCTCAAGGGCCGTTACCCGAACCTGCTATCCCCGCCCAGCGACGACATCTGCTACGCGACGCAGAACCGCCAGACCGCCATCAAGCAGGTCGCCGAGGACTCCGACCTCGTTCTCGTCGTCGGCTCGAAGAACTCCTCCAACTCCGTGCGCCTGGTGGAGACCGCCGTCGCGCACGGCGCCCGCGACGGCCGCCTCGTCGACGGCGCGGAGGAGATCGACGAGGCATGGCTGGAGGGCGTGACGACCATCGGCCTCTCCTCGGGTGCCTCCGTGCCGGACGTGCTGGTCGAAGGCGTGCTGGAGTGGCTCGCGGAGCGGGGCTGGGAGGACGTGGAGATCGTCCAGCCCGTCGAGGAGCGCATGCAGTTCTCCCTGCCGAAGGAACTGCGGCGCGACCTGCGTGCCGAAGCGGCCCGCAAGACGGGCTGACCCGGCCGCAGTCCGCGAGCGCGGGCCGGGCGGCGCCGGAAGGAGAGCCCGGCCGGCACAGGCCGGCCGGCGGGCGTCAGTAGCCGCCGGCCTCCGCCGCTGCCTCGTCCTCGGCGTCCTCGGCCTCCATCAGCGCACGGACGCGCGACTGCTGGATCATGAGCGCGATCTTCCGCACCGTGACGACGAGCACCGCGAGCAGCGTGCCCGAGTAGAGCCAGAGGGCGTTGACGGCCAGTACCGGGAAGAGGTTCGTCAGACGCTCCGTCAGGGACTGGCTTCCCGTTCCGCCGCTGATGAAGAAGAGGCCGGCGGTGAAGGCGAGCGGCACGGCGACGGGGGTGGCGACGAGGTCCGTGGGACGCACCCATGCCGCGCAGACGAGGCAGACGACGAGGAACGCAGCCCCGTACACGGTGGGTGAGCTGCCCAGCAGCCACCTGTCGGCGGCGCCGGTCAGCAGCATCAGCAGCACGGCGAGGAGACCGTCCCCGAGCGCGGTGAGGCGGGCGCGCGGCAGCCAGGAGAGCGCGTCGGTCAGCGGTGCGGGGATGAGCGGGAAGCGCAGCTGTGCCTGGTAGAGCGCCGCGGCCTCCTGACGCACGGCGCCCGGACCGGTCCGCCGTCGTGGCGCCCGGGAGGCGGGGTCCGGGACCGCTTGCGGTGTCTGCGCGCGGGCGGCGGGCGGCTCCGCGGATCCGGCTGCCTGTGCCGCGGCCGCCGCGGCGGCTCTCGGTTTCCCGCCACGTGGCCGGCGCTGCTTGTGTCCCCGGATCTGCGGCTGCTCCCGTTCCTGCCCCTGCGCCTGCCCCTGACCGGGGTCTTTCCCACCCGTGTGAGCGCTGTGCTGCTGTTCCACTGCACCAACGTAGGCCGCGTCACCGCTGTTCACCGGGGACGGACACGCGTTGGCCGTCAGTTCGAGCCCGTAGACTGGTTGACCGGCCGGGCTCGCTCCGCGCGCCCCACGTCCTCTGCACACCTCAGATCTCGCTACGGGAAGTCGCCACGTGTCGCTCACGATCGGAATCGTCGGCCTGCCCAACGTCGGCAAGTCGACCTTGTTCAACGCCCTGACCAAGAACGAGGTGCTGGCGGCCAACTACCCGTTCGCCACGATCGAGCCGAACGTCGGCGTGGTCGGCGTGCCGGATCCGCGGCTGGGCACCCTGGCCGAGCTGTTCTCGTCCGAGAAGGTCCTGCCCGCCACGGTGGACTTCGTCGACATCGCGGGCATCGTGCGAGGAGCGAGCGAGGGTGAGGGCCTGGGCAACAAGTTCCTGGCCAACATCCGTGAGTCCGACGCCATCTGCCAGGTCATCCGTGCCTTCCACGACGAGAACGTCGTCCACGTCGACGGCAAGATCTCGCCGAAGGACGACATCGAGACGATCAACACCGAGCTGATCCTCGCCGACCTGCAGACCATCGAGAAGGTGCTGCCGAGGCTGGAGAAGGAAGCCCGGGTCAAGAAGGACAAGCAGGCCGAGGTCAAGGCCGTGCAGGAGGCCAAGGACATCCTCGAACAGGGCCGGACTCTCTTCTCCGCCGGCCTCGCGCAGGGCAGCGAGGCCGCGGCACCGCTGCACGACCTGCACCTGCTGACGACGAAGCCCTTCATCTACGTCTTCAACGTCGACGAGGACGAGCTCACCGACGAGGAGTTCAAGGAGAGCCAGCGCGCGCTCGTCGCGCCCGCCGAGGCGGTCTTCCTCAACGCCAAGCTGGAGGCGGACCTGGCCGAGCTCGACGAGGAGGAGGCCCTGGAGCTTCTCCAGACGGTCGGCCAGGAGGAACCGGGCCTGGCGACGCTCGCCCACGTCGGTTTCCGCACGCTCGGCCTGCAGACCTATCTCACGGCGGGCCCGAAGGAGTCCCGTGCCTGGACGATCAAGAAGGGGGCCACGGCTCCCGAGGCCGCCGGCGTCATCCACACGGACTTCCAGCGCGGCTTCATCAAGGCGGAGGTCATCTCCTTCGACGAGCTGGTCGCGGCGGGCTCCGTCGCCGAGGCCCGCTCGAAGGGCAGGGCCCGTATGGAGGGCAAGGACTACGTGATGCGCGACGGAGACGTGGTCGAGTTCCGCTTCAACGTGTAGTTATGCCATTACCGCGGCAAACTGAACCTGGCAAATATGCAGGTCAGAAGGGCGTGCGTGCATTAGTGCGCGACCCCATAGCGGTTCCCGTGCTGGATCGGTGCTGGATTTTCTGATCCCCCATCACCTGGCCGACGGCGTCGGTGGTAGGTCCGCTCGATCCAGGTGACATCGCGGTGCGGAGGTCCTGCCGGGTGGCCCAGGGGCGTCGGTCCAGGTCCCCCCACCGGGCCACGACGGCTTCGAGTCCGAAGAAGTGCTGCTCAGGATGTACCACATGACGAAGTTGTCGCCGTAGGGGGTGAGATGGGCGCGCGGCCATGCGTTGTCCCCACTCCCGTTGGCTCTCATTCGTAGACGGATCTCACTGCTCGTCAGTGCACGAGTCTGCGCAGTCGGTCCGGCGACAGCGATTCGTCGGTGCGGACGCACCAGGCGGCATGGTCGTCGGAGAGCGTCACCGGTGGCACCGGCTCGGCGCACTCGTCTGCAGCCAGGGGGCAGCGGGTGCGGAACACGCATCCGGACGGCGGATCGAGCGGGCTGGGCGGGTCGCCGCTGAGCAGGATCCGCTCGCGGTGCTTCTCCGCGGTCGGGTCGGCGTCAGGCACCGCGGACATCAGCGCCTGGGTGTACGGGTGTGCCGGCCGGGCGTAGAGGTCGTCGGTGCTGCCGGTCTCCATGAGGCGGCCGAGATACATCACGACCACGCGGTGGCTCATATGCTCGACGGCGGCGAGGTCGTGGGAGATGAACAGGTAAGTCAGGCCGAGTTCGCCCTGGAGATTCCTGAGCAGGTTCATGATCTGGGCCTGGACCGATACGTCGAGGGCGGCGGTCGATTCGTCCAGGACGATCAGGTCCGGATCGGCCGCCAGCGCACGGGCGATGCTCACGCGCTGTCGCTGACCGCCGGAGAGTTCGTGCGGGTACCGTGTGGCGGTCCCCGGTACGAGCCCTACGAGGTCGAGCAGTTCGGCCACTCTGCGGTTGCGTTCGGCGCGCCCGGGGAGCATCCGGTGCACGTCCAAGGGCTCCCGCACGGTCGCACCGGCCGTGCGCCTCGGGTCGAGCGAGGAGTACGGGTCCTGGAAGACCATCGCGATCCGCCGTCGCAGTTCACGCGCTTGGGCACCCCGAGCTGCCAGGACGTCCTGTCCGTCGAGGTGGACCGTTCCCGAGGTGGGGCGGACCAGACCGGTCAGCGCGTTGCCCGTCGTCGACTTGCCGGACCCCGATTCGCCTACGAGGCCGAGTGTCCGCCCACGCTGGATCGCGAAGGACACGTCCTCGGCCGCGTGCACCCAGGAGCGGCGACGACCACTACGCGGGCCGGGGAACCGTACGCACAGGTTCCGCACGTTCAGCAGCGGTGTGGGCCGTGTCTCCTGGGCCGCCTGTGGGCTTGGTTCGCTTCTCACTGGTCCTCCGGGCAGAACGTGCGGGCGTAGTGGCGCCGGCCGACCTCCGAGAGCGCCGGGACCTCGGTTTCACACCGCGGGTCTCCCTTGACGGGGCAGCGGTCGAAGAAGACACAGCCGGACGGCAGTTCACGAGGGTCAGGGGGCGTGCCCGGGATGGCGGTGAGCTGATCACGCCGGCTGCCGAGGAGTGGACGTGCTCCCAACAGGCCGCGTGTGTAGGGGTGCGCGGGCGCCCTGTGCAGGGTCTCGACCGGTGCCTGCTCGACCACCTGTCCCCCGTACATGACGACGACGTCGTCGGCGAGTCCGCCCACCACTCCGAGGTCGTGGCTGATCCACACCACGGCCATGCCCATGCGTTGCTGCCGCTCGCGCACGATCTCGAGGATCTGCGCCTGGGTGGTGACGTCGAGCGCCGTCGTCGGCTCGTCCGCGATGAGGACGTCCGGCTCGCAGGAGAGCGCGATCGCGATCATCACCCGCTGACGCATTCCGCCGGACAACTGGTGCGGGTACGCGTCCAGGCGCCGTTCGGGGTCGGGGATGCCGACCGATTCGAGCAGTTCGAGCGCGCGGCCCCGGGCGACCCGCCGCGTGGTGCCCAGATGTTCCTCGATGCCCTCGGTGATCTGCCGTTCCACTGTGAGAAGCGGGTTGAGCGAGGTCATCGGCTCCTGGAAGACGAATCCGAGGCGCCGCCCCCGCACGCCCTCGAGCTCCCGACGGGAGAGTTTCAGCAGATCCGTGCTCCCGACCAGGGCGCTGCCTGTGACGGCTGCGGACGGTGGGACGAGTCCGGCCGCGGCGAGGACCGTCATCGACTTGCCCGAGCCGGATTCGCCGACGACGCCCAGGGTCGCTCCCGGCGCCACCGACCAGGAGACCCCGCGCACCACGTGTGCTGCCCGGGTGCCGCGGCCGAGCACGACGGTCAGGTCCCGTACGGCGAAACCGGGCGATTTCATCGGCCCTTCCTGGGTCATCGGCTCCTCCTGGACTCGAGAACCGATCGCTGCCGCGGATCGAGAACGTCCCGCAGACCGTCTCCGACGAGGTTGAACGCCAGCACCGTGACGAAGATCGCCAGCCCCGGGAAGACGCTCATCCACCAGGCGTCCGTGAACGCCTTGCCGTCGAAGAGCATCCGTCCCCAGGACGGCTGGGGCGGCTGCACGCCGAGCCCGAGAAACGACAGCGCCGCCTCGGAGAGAATCGCGAACGCCAGGCTGAGCGAGGTCTGGACGATGACAGGCGCCATGACGTTCGGCAGCACATGGGTGCGGATGATCCGCAACGGCCGGGCGCCGATGCTGACCGCTGCCCGCACGAACGGCTCCTCCCGCAGGGCAAGAGCACTCGCGCGGGTCACCCGGGCGAACACCGGCACGTACACCACGCCGATCGCGATCGTCGCCGTGTTCAGCCCGGGGCCAAGCACGGCGACGATCGCGATGGCCAGAAGCATGATCGGAAATGCGAACAGCACGTCGACTACTCGCATGACCACGGCATCGGCCCAGCCCCGGAAGTAGCCGGCGAGGAGACCGAGAGTCACTCCGACTGCCAGCGCGATGCTCACGCTGACCAGGCTGACCTGAAGCGAGACCCTGGCGGCGAGGACGACCCGGCTCAGCACGTCGCGCCCCAGGTCGTCGGTGCCGAACCAGTGCTCCGGGCCGGGGGGTTGCAGGGCTCGGCTGACATCGGCGGCGTTCGGGCCGTACGGCGCCAGGAGCGGTCCCAGGACGGACAGCAGGACGAGCAGGACGATCACACCGAGCCCGGCCGCCGATACGGGACGCCGCAGCAGATGACTCCACGCGGAGAGGGGCTGTGCGGTCATCGCAGCGAGATCCTCGGGTCGATACGGCCGTAGAGCAGGTCGACGATCAGACTGACGACCAGGAAGAGCGCCGCTACCAGCAGCACCGCCCCCTGGACCACGGGGTAGTCGCGGGCCGCCACGGCATCGAAGGTCAGCCGGCCCAACCCGGGCCAGGCGAAGACCACTTCGACGACGATGACTCCGCCCAGCAGAATCGCCGTCTGCACTCCGATCACGGTGATGACGGGCACCATCGCGTTGCGCACCACGTGGCGGCTCATCACCAGGCGGTGCCGCAGCCCCTTGGCACGGGCAGTGCGGGCGTGATCCGAGCCCAACGACTCGAGCACCGCGCTGCGTACGAAGCGGGTAATGATCGCACCCGAGGTGAGCCCCACTGCCGTAGCAGGCATGGCCGCCCGGGACAGCCAGCCGACGGGGTCCTCCGTCAGCGGCACGTAGCCGGAGGGCGGCAACCATCCGAGGGTGCTCGAGAAGAGCAGGATGAACAGGATGCCCAGCCAGAAGTCGGGGACGGACACGCCGAGTTGGCTCACGATACGTACGATCGTGTCGCTGACCTTGCCCTGGTGCGTCGCCGCGTAGATGCCCAATGGGAAGGCGATCAGTACGGCTATCACCATCGCGGCGAGGGCCAGGGAGAGCGTCGCCGGGAGGCGTTCGAGCAGCACGAGGGTGACCGGTTCGCCGGTGCGGAAGCTGACCCCCAGGTCACCGGTGGCCGCACTGCCGACGTAATGCAGATACTGTCCGATCAAGGGCCGGTCGAGCCCGGAGGCCGCACGCAGCGTGTCGTAGGACTCCTTGGTGTACTGCGTGCCCAGGGCGACCCGCACCGGGTCGCCGGGCACGAGGTGCACCAGAGCGAAGACGACGACTGTCACCCCTGCGAGAACGAGGGCGGCGTGGCCCGTGCGGAGAAGGGCGAAACGCAGCATCAGTCCGTCAGTTCCGCGTCACGGAAACGGATCGCACTGTCGCTTCGGACCTTGTATCCCTTGAGCTTCGGGTCCCATGCGTGAACGACGTCGGGGTTGTAGAGATAGATGTAGCTGGCGTCGTCGGCGATCTTCCGGGCCGCTTCGGCGTAGAGGGCCTTGCGGGCCTTCTCGTCGCTCTCCGACCGTCCGGCCTCCAGCAGCTTGTCGACCTTGGAGTCGGAGTACTTCTGGAAGTTGAAGTTGCCCTTGGAGTGGTGCTGTGCGTAGTAGAACTGGTCCGGGTCCAGGTTGCCGAGCCAGCCGAGCATCAGCATGTCGTACTGACCCTTGCCCTGCTTGTCCAGCCAGGTGGCGAAGTCGACCTCGCGGGGCTTGACGGTGATTCCGACCTTCTTCAGCTGGGATGCGATCAGCTGGCCCGCGGTGACGGTCTCCGGGTACTCCTTCGTCACCAGCATGTCGATCTTCAGATCGGTCACGCCGGCGTCGTCGAGGAGCTCGGATGCGCGGTCCGTGTCGTGTGAGTAGGGCGAGTACTGCGTGTACCAGGGGTTGGTCTTCGGTATGGCCAGCTGGTTGACCGTCGCGTTGCCGTACTGGGTCGCCTTGGTGATCGCCTCACGGTCGATGCCGTAGGCGATGGCCTGCCTCACTCGGGGGTCGTCGAACGGCTTGCGCTTCTCGTTGGCCGACAGGTACCAGTAGTCGTTGCTCACGACGGAGTCGAGCTTCAGGCTGTCGTCCGCGGAGAGCTTCTTCACCTGCTGCGGTGGGAGGTTGTCGGTCCAGTCGATCTCGCCCGCCCGGAGGTCGGCGAGGGCAGTGGTGGGCTCGGGTATGAAGCGGAAGGTCAGCGACGGGATCTTGGGCGCACCGCCCCACCAGCGCGAGTTGGCCTTCAGCTTGATCGACTCGCCGGGCTTGTAGTCCTCGACGGAGAAGGGCCCCGTACCGATCGGGCGCTTGCTGATCTTGCCGCTCTCGACGTTCTTCTTCTGGACGATAGCCAGGCCCTTGTGCCCGCCGATCCTGGAGAGCAGGTTGGTCATGGGCTCCTTGAGCTTGATCACGACTGTCGACCTGTCGGGAGCGGTGATGTCCTTGACACCCTCGAAGCGCCAGGCGTTCCCGAGCTTCTTATCGATGATGCGCTTGTAGGAGTAGACGACGTCGTCCGCGCTGAACTTCGAGCCGTCGTGCCAGGTGACGCCGTCGCGGAGGGTGAACGTCCAGGTGAGTTCGTCCTTGCTGGCCTTCCAGCGCTTGGCCAGCGCCGGCCGCATCTGAAGGTTCCCGTCGGGCTCGACCAGCGTGTCGAAGGTGTTCTCCAGCACCTCGAAGGAGAAGTACGCGGACGTGCGGTGCGGATCGAGCTGGTCCGGCTCACCGGCGATCGCGGCCACGACGCCGGAGCCGTCCTTGCCACCGCGGTCCACCCCTTCGCCGGGCGAGCAGGCGGCGAACAGGCCCATCGCGAGCAGCGCACCGGCCCATCGGACTGTCCTTCTCATGATTCCTCCTCAGGTCCGGTGCTTGCCCGTTCAGGCATGCCATCATCATTATGATGAAGCTTCGTCATTATGTCGAAGCTTTGGCGAGACGGTACGAACCCGGGGCGTCCAGGTCAAGACAGGAACCGGATCTGTTTCGCGAAATTCACAGGGGCGGCAGCCCGGGGCGTTTACGGAGGAAGACGTGACCTATTCCCTGGTGGTACGGGACGGTGAGGGGAACTTCGGGGTCGTCACGGCGTCGAAGTCCCTTGCCGTCGGCGCCACCGTGCCGGCACTGGCCGCGGACACCGGCGCCCTCGTGACCCAGGCCCACACCAACACTACGTTCGCCAAGCGAGGGATCGAAGAGCTGAGAGCTGGATGCGATGCAGCTCAGACGGTCGACCGTCTCATCCGCTCCGACCCCGGACGTTCACGGCGACAGCTCGCGGTGCTCGCCTCGACTGGGGAAGCCGCCGTATGGACCGGTTCCGGCTGCACGAGTGCCGCCGGACATCTCCTCGGTCCCGGATGTGTGGCCGTCGGAAACTGTCTGAGCGGAACCTCCGTTCTCAGCGCCCTGCGCGACACCTTCCTGGCCTCGACCGGTACACTCCCCGACCGCCTGATCGCGGCGCTCGCCGAGGGAGAGAAGGCCGGCGGGGACCACCGGGGCAAGCAAAGTGCCGCACTGCGTGTCGTCGGCCCGGCCGACGACGGCCGCCTTCGCAGCACGGCCTGTGTCGACCTCCGCGTGGACGATCACCTCGACCCTGTCGGCGAGCTGCGCCGCCTCCTCGAACTGCACCATGCCTTCGTGGGCCCCGCGGACCCCGTCTCGGCGCTGCCGCTGACGGGCGAGGTCGCGCGCGAGGTCGCGGCGCTGCTGGAAGCCGACGGATCGAGCGAGCTGCCTCTTGAGGAGCGTCTGGCGGGGTGGGCCCACAACGAGAGCCTCGAACACCGCCTTCTGCACGGCCTGATCGACCTCGCGCTGCTGAACAGGCTGCGCACGCGCGGCAAGTCGGTCAGAAGGCCAGGGGTGTGACGGCTCCGAGCACCACAGTCGTCTCCGTCCCCGGGTTGGACCACCAGTGAGCCGCTGTGCAGTCGTAGGTGATCGTGTCACCCGGCGACAGATCGACGACCTCCTGACCGACGCTCACCCTGAGCCGGCCCGACAGCACGACGACACACTCCTGACCCAGGTGGCGATAGGAACGTCCCTCGTTGCTGAACCCAGGAGGCACCTCGCTGCGGATCACCTGCAGCCGGCCTCCCGAAGGGGTCAGCAGTTCGCGCTGCACTTCCGAATCGCGTGTGTCGCCGCCCGGCGCGGGCAGTCGAGGCCGCTGACCGGCCCGGACGACATGGTGCTCGGGTGCGGTGACTCCCTGGAGCAACTGCACCAGTGGAATGCCGAGCGCGGTGGCCAGACGTTGCAGTGTCTGGAGGGATGGATTCCCCTGCCCCCGTTCCAGGTGGCTCAGCGCGCCCGTACTCACACCCGCACGGGACGCAAGCGCCTCCACAGTGAGGCCCACGACGCGCCGCGTGGTACGAACCGTCGCCCCCACCGTGGAGGCGAGTCCCTCGTTCCCGTCCCCAGCGGGAACATCCGGGAACTCCTCCGGCACCCCCGCCGAACCATCGGATTCCCCCGTCGGCATCCTCGGCATCCTTCACCCCCTCCCTGCCTGGCCCGGTCAGGCCCCGTCTGAGTGCGTCAGGATTCTATGCGTCCACTCGCCCCTCACCGGAAGTCCCCGTCCCCTGCGCAGCACGTGAA
This sequence comes from Streptomyces sp. WMMB 322, assembly GCF_900090145.1. Lineage (GTDB taxonomy): Bacteria > Actinomycetota > Actinomycetes > Streptomycetales > Streptomycetaceae > Streptomyces. The sequence goes on along the minus strand of NZ_FMHI01000005.1, from coordinate 3,083 downwards.
GCTCGCGCGCAAGGTCTGAGCATGCCCGAACCCGGCTCACCCACGCACGCCCTCACCGCATCGAGGCCGATCCCCGCGGCCCGAGAACGGACAAACGCCCACTGCGGCCGAACCCACGGGAACAACACGGTCGTCGGAGCACGGCTGGGCCTCGCGTGTAGATGACGGGGTGTCTGTGATCCTTTCCGCTGTCTCGGCGGTGTCGGTAGGTAGCCGGCTGGCGCTCTGATGCTGATCTCGAACAACCGGCCGTAATGGTTCGGTCAACCCGCTGGTCTTTGGACCTGTTCAATAGTCCACTGCGTGCGCACATTGACGCCATGGCTCATACACCGATGCGGCTCGATGCCGCGGCAGAACGATTCGAAAGCTGGCTGCGTAATGATTTCGTCGAGGTGAACACCCAGCTGGAAGAGGCCTATTTCGCCGCCCGGTCGGAGAGCCTGGAGGGGCGGCCGGACCTCGAGGACACCAAGCGGGAGCTGGCGTGTGCGGGTGGTGCGCTGATCGAACGGGTTGCCGCCGAGTACACCCTGGACGCGGCGGCCTGCAACCGGTACCAGCTCCTCGGTGCGGTGGGGTTCTACCTGGCCGCGTGCAGTCGGCACAGCGTCGACGGCGAGTATCACGGGTCGCTGCGCTCCGCCTGGTCGCTGGCGCAGTTGCTCGGCTCGTCGCTCGGTGTCGCGCCGAGGTACGTGTTCGCGCACCAGTCGATCTACAACCCGGCCGAGTGCGGCGCCTACCGGCGGTTCACCTCACTCCCTGACGAGCAGGTCTTCGTCACCCACAACGGGCTCGCGGTGCTCGCCTACCAGCGTGCCGCGGATGCGCTCCGGCGAATTCCCCCGATGGGTGTCTCCAACCCGATGGCGACGTACTTGTTCGAGCAGGCGAGCGCGTCGCTCGCCGTCGTGATGCGGTTCAACCGAGCTCTCGCCGAGACCCTCGACGTCGACCGCTTCTACTTCAACATCCGGCCGTACTTCAAGCCGTACCGTGTCAACGAGGTCGTCCACCGGGGCGCGAACGCCGGCGACTTCTCCGCAATCAACGAGGTCGACCTGCTGCTGGGCCTGGTCTCGGCCAAGGACCCGTTCTACCAGTCGGTGCTCGCGGAGAAGTACCCCTTCCTGCCGCCCGAGGACCAGGTGCTGATGCGGCGTGCCGTCGGGGAGGAGTCGCTGCCCGACCGGCTCCTGGCCGAGGCTGCGGAGGGGCCGCCCACGCCGCCGCTCCGGACGAACGGCGAGCTGTTTCTCGCGGTTTGCCGCGCGCACGGCGCCGCCTACTCCTTCCACCACCATCAGCTCGTCAAGCCGTTCCTCGAGGCGCCGGCGGCTGCGGCGCCGCCCGAGCAGCCCGTACGGCCAGCGGCTGCCGATCGATGAGATCACCGCGCTTGCCCGCCGCCGCGGCGCGCAGGTTTTCGTCGACGCCTACCAGGCCGCCGGCGTCGAACCGGTCGACGTCACCGCGCTCGGCTGCGACTACCTGGTCAGTGGCGCCACGAAGTACCTGCTCGGCCTGCCGGGACTGGCATTCCTGTACGTCCGGGAGGGTACCGCCCACGACCTGGACCCGGAGCTGACCGGCTGGTTCGGCCGAGTCGAGCCATTCGCCTTCGACCCCCGGCGCCTCGATTTCTCCCCCACCGCCCGTCGCTACGAGACCGGGAGCCCGCCCGTGCCCGCCGCGTACGGCGCCGTCGCCGGGATGCAGCTGCTCGCGGCGACCGACCCGGCGGCGGTGGCCGCCCACGTCTGCGCACTCACCGGTCACCTGCACGACCTGCTGACCGCGCAGGGCGAGGACATCGCCTCACCCGCCAACGACGATCTACGCGGCCCGCAGGTAGCGTTGCGCGACCGCAACCCCGACCACCTCGCGGGGCACCTGGCCGCCCGGAGGATCATCACCAGCCCGCGCAATGGCCTGCTCCGGCTCGCCGTCCATTACTACACGACCGAGTCCGATGTGGACTCGGTCGTGCGGGAAATCGCACGCTACCGAACATGTTGACCACACCACGGACTCACGTGGGCGTGAGCCGTGCCTTCAGCACTGCGCGCGGCCGGTTGGTTCCCGGCGCGGCTGCTGCTGGTGACGCCGGGGGCCAGCACATACCAGGATGGGAGCATGTCCGATCCCATGAACTCCACCCCCCTGCCGCGACAGGTCGCCGACGCCTACGTCGACGCGCTCGTGGAGCTCGACCCGATCGCCGGTACGTACCTCGGAGTGCCGGAGAGCCACAGCCGCCTTCCCGACTTCTCGCCCGCAGGTCAGGAGGTGCTCGCCGAGCTGAGTCGGACGACTCTGCGCAGGCTGGCCGAGGCCGAGGAGCGGCCCGGTGCCGACAGCGAGGCGGAACGGCGCTGCGCCCGGCTGCTGCGGGAGCGGCTGACGGCGGAACTCGCCGTTCACGACGCCCAGGAGGGCCTGCGTGCCGTGAGCAACCTCCACTCACCGGTCCACGCGGTACGCGGGATCTTCACGGTCATGCCGTCCGAGACCCTTGCGGATTGGACGACTGTCGCCCAGCGGCTGCGTGCCGTGCCCGACGCTCTGGACGGTTACCGGGAATCTCTCGAAGCAGGCCTGGCCAAGGGGCTGCACGCGGGCCCCCGTCAGGTCTCGACCGTCCTCGGGCAGTTGGACGAGTGGGTCGGCGACGGTGAGGACGGTGACGGCCGGGGATGGTTCTCGGCGTTCGCGGCGGAAGGCCCCGACGCGTTGCACGAGGTTCTCGCGTCGGCCGCCGACGAGGCGACCGGCGCGGTCAGGGAGCTTCGCGACTGGCTGCGCGAGGTGTACGAGCCGGGCGTCGCCGGGTCACCCGATACGGTCGGCCGCGAGAGGTACGCCCGCTGGGCGCGCTACTGGAACGGGGCGGACCTCGACCTGGATGAGGCGTACGCCTACGGCTGGTCGGAATTCCACCGTCTGCTCGGTGAGATGCGCACCGAGGCGGAGAAGATCCTCCCGGGTGCGGCCACACCGTGGGAGGCGCTGCGTCATCTCGACACCGAGGGTGAGGCCGTCGAGGGCGTGGAGGAGGTGCGCGAGTGGCTTCAGGGACT
>NZ_FMHI01000031.1 GCF_900090145.1 Streptomyces sp. WMMB 322 | reverse complement strand
GGCGGCCCAGGAGGGCCGGGTGTGGCTTATGGCTTCTTGCCTTCAGTGGCTTCGCAGGAGTGGCCGCCCGGTCCTCCCGGGCGCCCTGGCTGCTGATTGAGATGTGTGTTTCGGTCGCTGATTACGGAGATGACAGCGGGGTGTTCCTCGGGCCAACGGTGTGCTGTTGGAACTGAGGAGGGGCGAGTGAACGGGCGACGGGCCCAGGTCTGGGCCGGCATCGATGCAGGCAAAGGGCATCACTGGGCGGCGGTAGTCGACGAGACCGGTGCGACGCTGTGGTCGAAGAAGATCGACAACGACGAGTCGGCGGTCCTGACCGCGCTCGGCGAAATCCTCGACCTGGCGGACCACGTCCACTGGGCGGTGGATATCTCGGGGACGTCCTCGGCGCTGCTGCTGGCCCTGCTCGCGGCCCACGGCCAGCAGGCTGTCTACGTGCCCGGACGCACGGTCAACCGCATGTCCGGGGCCTACCGTGGTGAGGCGAAGACCGACGCCCGTGACGCCTACGTCATAGCCGAAACCGCCCGCCACCGAAACGACTTCGCCGCGATCGCCGTGCCCGCGCAGCTCGCCGCCGATCTTGCACTGCTGACCGCCCACCGTGCCGACCTGGTGGCCGACCGGGTACGGATGATCAACCGCCTGCGCGACGTACTCACCGGCGTCTTCCCCGCTCTGGAGCGGGCCTTCGACTACTCCGCCCATAAGGGTGCGCTGGTGCTGCTGACGGGCTATCAGACCCCGGCTGCAATCCGCCGCCGCGGCCGGACGAGGCTGGCGGCCTGGCTGGCCAACCGCAGTGTCCGGGGCGCCGACTCGGTTGCCGCAACCGCGCTGGAGTCCGCACAGGCCCAGCAGACCGCGCTGCCCGGCGAGGATGTCGCCGCACAGATCGTCGCCGACCTGGCCACGCAGATCCTGGCCCTGGACGACCGCCTCAAGCGGATCGACAAACAGATCCGCGACACGTTCCGCAGCCACCCGCAGGCAGAGATCATCGAGTCCCTGCCCGGCATGGGACCCATCCTCGGCGCCGAGTTCATCGTGTCCGCCGGCGACCTGTCGGCCTACGCCGACGCCGGCCATCTGGCCTCTGCGGCCGGACTGGTGCCGGTCCCGCGTGACTCCGGGCGCCGCACCGGCAACCTGCACCGGCCCCAGCGCTACAGCCGCCGCCTGCGCCGGGTGTTCTACATGTCCGCGCAGACCAGCATCATTCGCGAGGGACCGAACCGGGACTTCTACCTCAAGAAGCGCGGAGAGGGCTGCAAACACGTCCAGGCCATCATCGCCCTGGCCCGCCGACGAGCGAGCGTGATGTGGGCGCTGCTGCGTGACGGAAGGGTCTTCACCTCCGCCCCACCGGTCACGCAAGCCGCTTGATTTCGTCATTGAGACTCC
>NZ_FMHI01000003.1:310637-493770 GCF_900090145.1 Streptomyces sp. WMMB 322 | reverse complement strand
GCCATGTGTGGGGGGTGTGTTTCGGTGGTCATAGCGTGAGGGAAACGCCCGGTTACTTTCCGAACCCGGAAGCTAAGCCTTACTGCGCCGATGGTACTGCATGCGGGAGCGTGTGGGAGAGTAGGACACCGCCGAACTCTTAGTAGGAGAAGCCCCGTTGGAGGGTGGCACAGCCACCACACCAACGGGGCTTCTTCATGCCCACACGCCGAAAGGGGCGTTTCCTTGAACCTGCTGTCAGAGGCGGCCTGTTGATTTGAGCGCGAGGTAGGTGTCGGCGAGAGCGGGTGCGAGTTCGGAGGGCAGCGCATCGACAACGACGACACCGTGCCGGCGGAGCCGGTCGGCCGTCTGTTTGCGCTCCAATTGCGTCCGTGCTGCCGCCGCAGCTCGGTAGACGGCATCGACATCGCCCCGTGAACCTGCCATTTCCGAGATAAGGGGGTCGGCGATCGACGCGACAAGGACCGTGTGGCGCTCTGTGAGAAGGGGGAGCACCGGAAGCAGACCGTTCTCGACCGGAGAGGTTTCCAGGCCGGTGAGCAGAATCAGAAGCGACTGGTGCCGGGCCATGCGGAGAGCTGTCGATGCCAGGGCGCGAGTGTCGGACTCGACGAGAGCGGGCTCGATCGGTGCCATCGCTGACACGAAGGCCGGCAGAACCTCATGTGCCGCACGTCCTTTGACCGTTGCTCGTGGCGCGCGGTCATAGGCCAGGAGGTCGATTCGGTCGCCGGCGCGCGAGGCCAGCGTCGCAAGGAGAAGGGCCGCGTCCATCGCGGTGTCCAGCCGGGGGGCGTCACCCACGCGGCCCGCTGACGTGCGGCCTGTGTCGAGCACGACGAGGATGTGGCGGTCACGTTCGGGACGCCAGGTGCGGACGGCGACTGTCGACTGCCGGGCTGTGGCACGCCAGTCGATGGACCGGGTGTCGTCTCCGGGGATGTAGTCGCGGAGGCTGTCGAATTCGGTGCCTTCGCCGCGGGTGAGGATGCTTGTACGGCCGTCGAGTTCGCGGAGCCTGGCCAGTTTGGCCGGCAGGTGCTTGCGGCTGTTGAAGGCGGGGAGTACACGCACCGTCCAGGGAACGGAGTGGCTTCCCTGGCGGGCGGCCAGGCCCAGTGGGCCGGACGAGCGGACCGTGATGCGTTCGGAGTGCCGGTCGCCGCGGCGGGTGGGATGCAGCACCGTGGTCAGCATGCGCTGTTCACCGGAGTCGATGCCCACCCGGTGGCGGCTTGCCGCTTCCGCCGAGCCCTCCGCCCAGCTGCTCGGCGGCCATGCATCCCGCACTTGGAGGCGGGCCGTGCGCCGGGTCGGGTTGGCGACGAGGACGTTCACGTACGCGTGTTCGCCGAGCCGAACTGACGTATCACCGGAACGTGTGAAGCGGAGTTGATTCACTGGCGCCGCGAGGGCGAGGTCGCAGAGGATCGCCATCAGCAGCGGGATTTCGACGACGAGCACGCCGGTCCAGCTGGGCAGCAGCAGCCCGACGAGGACGGCGCCGAGGGCGGCGCAGAGGGCTGTACGGCCGGTGAGTGCCATGAATCAGGGCTCGCCAATCAGCTCACTGAGATTCAACGGGGGACGGGGACATGGGCAAGGATCGAATTGATCACGCTGTCCGCTGTGACGCCTTCCATTTCCGCCTCGGGACGGAGTTGTACGCGGTGGCGAAGGGTCGGCAGGGCGAAGGACTTGACGTCGTCGGGGGTCACATAGTCCCGTCCCGTGAGCCAGGCCCAGGCGCGGGCGCTGGCGAGCAGAGCGGTGGCGCCACGGGGAGAGACGCCGAGCATGAATGAGGGGGAATCGCGAGTGGCACGGCAGATATCGACGACATAGCCCATGACCTCGGGTGCGACAGAGGTTTCGGCGACAGCTTTGCGTGCCGCCTCGAGCTCTGCCGGTCCGGCGACTGCGCTGACCCCCACACTGTCGAGATTCCTGGGGTCGAAGCCTTCGGCATGCCTGGTAAGGACGTTGACCTCGTCGTCTCGCGAAGGCAGTGGCAGGTTCAGCTTGAGCAGGAAGCGGTCCAGCTGAGCTTCCGGCAGGGGGTAGGTCCCTTCGTACTCGATCGGGTTCTGGGTGGCGGCGACGAGGAAGGGGTCCGGCAGCGCACGGGGAGTGCCGTCGACGGAGACCTGGCGCTCCTCCATGGCTTCAAGAAGGGACGCCTGCGTCTTGGGCGGCGTCCGGTTGATCTCGTCGGCGAGGAGGAGATTGGTGAAGACGGGGCCGGGCTGGAACGAGAACTCAGCGGTTCGGGCGTCGTAGATGAGTGACCCGGTGACGTCGCTGGGCATCAGATCGGGGGTGAACTGAAGGCGTTTGGTCTCGAGTTCGAGGGTGGCGGCGAGCGTCCGCACGAGTAGCGTCTTGGCTACGCCGGGCACGCCTTCGAGCAGCACGTGGCCGCGGCAGAGCAGCGCTACGACCAGTCCGGTCACGGCGGCGTCCTGGCCGACGACCGCCTTCGAGATCTCAAGCCTCAGGGCCTCGAGGGCGCTGCGGGCGCTGTCTGGCGAGGGGGCGCTCACTGGGTGCGTTCCTTCTCTGTAGATAGGCGGGTGACGGCAGCGGTGTCGCTGAGGCGCCGTTCCAGGTGGTCGAGTTCGTCGGCGAGCTGGATCAGTTCCGAGTCGGTCGTGGGGGCTGATCCGAAGAGGAGGGCGTGAAGGCGTGCGCCGGCACTGAAATCCGTACCGGTCGTGGCGGTCCCCTCCGGGCGGGTGCCCGGGCGGGCCGTTGCCGAGAGGGCGGGGAGCAGAGTCTGCGGGGAGTCGGCCTCTGCGGGGCTGACGCCGGCCAGGGAGGCGAGGCGTCCGCGCGTGGCGGAGCGCAGGGCATCGGCGGCGCGGTCTCGTGCGTTGGCCTGCCGGTACAGGCGGGCTCTGCCCTCGGTGGTCTCGGAGGCGCGTACGGAGACGGGGAGTTGTTCGGGCACCAGGGGCCCCAGACGGCGTGCACGCCACAGGGCGGCGAGTACGGCCGCGATCGACAGCTGAAGGGTGGCCCAGGTCCACCCTGCCGGTGCGAGGTCGAGGAAGCTGCGCTGTCCGCCCTGTTGAGCGGAAGTGTCGGCGGAGGACGGGAGGTACCAGACGAGATGCGGGCGGGAACCGAGCAGCTGGAGCATCAGGGAGGCGTTGCCGTGCTGGTCGAGTCGCTGGTTGTAGAGGGGTTCGGGTGTGCCGAGCAGCACGGTGTCGCCCTGGGCGCGGGCACGCCCGGGGTCGTCGTCCGGCTCGTCCGGGATTCTCAGCAGGGAGGGCAGCCCCTGGTGCAGGTAGCAGAGGTCGGCCTGGTCGTCGCTGACCGCGTAGCGAAGGCCGCCGATTTCGGCGTCGCCCGCCCGTTCGGCGGTCGGGAAGTCGCAATCAGGGGGCGTGGGCTGTGTGTTGGCAGGCGCCGCTGCCCTTGCGCCGCGCACCAGCGCCTTCGTCGGCGAGGGGCCGGGGGAGACGAGGACGGTCCGCCCGCCGCGTCCCAGCGCTCCACGCAGCTCCGCCGTCTGGTGCCGGCTGAGGGCATCCGGGTCGCTGACGAGGAGGGTCGTGCCGGGGTCGGCGGCCTTCGCGGCGTCGGCAGCGGTCGTGACGATCTTGGTGTCGACGCCTCGGTCCCGGAGCAACTGCGCGATGGCCTTGCTGCCGTTGGCGGACGTGGAACGCGGGTCGAGAAGTCCGTACTCGTCCGTGGAGCGCACCGCGGCGATGGCGATCCCCGCAATGGCGACAATCGCCGCGGCGAGCAGAAGTCCCCGGGTCCGCGTCCACAGCTGCCGGGCGGTGGGGGAGACAGAGGTGCCGGCCGGTTCGCTCAACTGCCTCCTCCCTCCGAGGCGTTGGGCTCGCCGCTCCGTGCGCCCTGTGCGACGAGGGTGCCCGTGGCGGCCTGTTCGTGGCCCGCTCCCCTGAGGAGGGGTTCGGCGCGCTGGAGGGCGGAGTCGAGTTCGCGAACGGCCTCGTATGCGGAGGCGTCCACGTCTCTGTTCGCGTACGTCACCTCGTCGAAGGCCCGGGCGGCGGACCGCAGTTCGTCCGCATGCCCGGGAAGCGCACGCCCGGCCTCGACGGCGGCTTCGTCCGCGGTGCGGCCAGGGCGGTGGTCGAGCAGGGCGCGTTCCTCGAGCGACCGGACCACGGCCCGCATCCGTTCCTGGAGCGCCTGGCTCCAGCGTTCGGCGGAGGCATGTGCCTCTGCTGCCGTGCGGTGTTCGGCCGCGCTGCGGGGGCCCTTGTCGAAGAGGGTTCCGCCGTCGGAGACCGGTCCTGGCCGAAGTGCGCCCAGCCGCAGCCGGACGGCGACGGCAAGGAGCACAACAAGCAGGGCGATGACGGTGAGCCCCAACCAGCCCCCGGGTGACGCTTGCGCCGCCGAGTTCAGCAGAGAACTGATGTGGTCCCACAGCCAGTCGAGGATGCGGTTGAGCAGACCGGGGTCGTCCCTGTGGTATTCGCCCCTGGACAGCTCCCGCTCGGCTGCTTCACGTGCGGGGATGCGCGGCGTGGTCACCGGTGGGCCGGCGTCGTCGGCGGGAGCCGCGAAGAGCGGGCCCACGGTCACGGCTGCTGCCGCGGTTGCCACATCCCCCGGCATCGGCTCAGCCCCCGGGAGTCGGGCGGTCGGACTTCGGGTCGCCGTAACCCGGGACACCTGCTGCGCGGGCGAGTTCGAGGTCGAGGGCCTCGCGGCGGATGCGCTGGTCGAGGTAGAGCAGGGCGGTGACCCCTGCGCGGATCGGGAAGGTGACGGTCGATGCGATGACAGCGCCGATACCAACGGCGATCAGGTAGGTCCAGCCCGTGGGCGGTGTTCCTTCGGCGAAGGCGGAGAGGCCCTGGCCGCTGGCGAACATTCCGACGAGCGTCGCGGGCATCTGGAGCACCGATGCGACGATGACGACCAGCACCGTTGCGAGCACCTGCACGCCGAAGACCCGCCACCAGCTGCCTCGGACGAGCTTCGCGGAGCGGCGCATCGCCGTGATGACACCTTGTTTCTCCAGCATCAGCGCAGGAGCAGCGAGGCTGAACCGGACCCAGATCCACACCGCTGCGACGAGACCCCCCAGCAGGCCGACGAGCAGCAGGGCGATGCCCAGAGCGCGGAAGCCGGCCGCCAGGAGCACGCCCCCGGGAGCGGCGCCGACGAACATTGCCAGGCCGACGAGCAGGGGAAGGAGGAACAACAGGCCGAGCAGACGCAGCAGTTGAGGGCGCGACTCCCGCCACGCCTCGCCGGTGGTGACGGAGCGGCCCAGCACGGCGCGGCTGATCACGATCGTCAGCATGGCGGTGGCGAACACCGTACCGAGGGTCTCGACGAGTGCGCGTACCCCGGTGAGCTGCACCGACCCGCCCATGGCATCCATGAACTCCTGGGCGCTGGGCTGCGGATCCCTGGACAGTGCGCTGAGGTCGGCTGCGTTCTCCAGCCACAGACCGTTGACGACGGTGGCCACGAACTGGACGACCACGGCGACGGCGAGAGAGATACCGAGGACGGTGCGCCAGTGTGCCCGCATGGTGGTCACGGCGCCGTCCAGTATCTCCCCCACTCCCAGCGGCCTCAGCGGGATGATCCCCGGTTTCGCCACGGGCGGCTGGTTCCAGTGGCCGCCCCAGTTGTCCCAGCCGGGGCGGCCGGGAGGTGGAGCGCCCCAGCCCGGGGCCTGCTGGGGAGGCGGTTGCTGCGCGGACCAGTTCCTCGGCGGATCGTTCGCGGGTGCCGGGTCCGGTGTGCTTCCGGGTACCTGGGCGGACTTCTCGCCGTCAGGCGAACGATCGGGGGAAGGAGATCCGGGCGAGGTCCAGCCCGGAGAGTCGTTCACTTGTCGTCACCTCGAGGTCTCGGTCGCTCGTCGCCTGACTGCCTGCCATCGTCCCACGCTTCGAAGGGCCGGCGGGCGGCCCCCGGCTTTCTCGGACCACCTTCAGAAGTCCAGGCCGCACGAGGCAGACTGTGCGAATGGCAGATCATGGTGTCCCGGTGGTGCGCTGGGCCGATACCCCCGAGGGGCCGGTTCTTGTGCTTCTCGACCAGACGAGACTGCCCGCCGAGGAGACCGAACTCGCCTGCCGGAACGCACAGGACCTGGTGGTGGCGATCCGGGCACTGTCCGTGCGGGGGGCGCCGCTGCTTGGTGTGGCCGGCGGTTACGGCGTCGCCCTCGCGGCGGCACGGGGCCACGATGTGGCCGACGCCGCGGACCGGTTGGCGTCAGCCCGGCCGACAGCGGTGAACCTCGCATCCGGGGTCCGCAGGGTTCAGCGTGCGTATCTGGCGGCGATCGATGAGGGAGCGGGTGCCGAGCACGCGGCGGCCGCCGCCCTCGCCGAAGCCAGGGCGCTGCACGCGGAGGACGCCGAGGCCAGCGAGCGGATGGCGCAGCTGGGCCACGGTTTGCTCGGTGACCTGGTCCGCGGGTCGCCGATGCGCCTGCTCACGCACTGCAACACAGGAATCCTGGTCTCCGGCGGCCGGGGCACGGCCTTCGCGGTCGTCTCGCAGGTGCACGCCGCCGGAGAGCTGCGCAGGCTGTGGGTCGACGAGACCCGGCCGCTGCTGCAGGGGGCACGGCTGACCGCGTACGAGGCCACCCGGGAGGGGATGCCCTTCAGCGTCCTCGCGGACGGTGCGGCCGGGTCGCTGTTCTCGGGCGGCGAGGTGGATGCGGTGCTGATCGGTGCGGACCGGATCGCGGCTGACGGCTCCGTGGCCAACAAGGTGGGGAGCTATCCGCTCGCTGTGCTCGCGCGGCACCACGGGGTGCCGTTCGTGGTCGTGGCTCCGGTGACCACCGTCGACCTGGCGACGACTCGGGGCGCCGACATCGTCGTCGAGCAGCGGCCGGCGGAGGAGGTGACGCATGTCTCTTCGCCGTACGCGCCGTACCATCCGGAGACACAGGGGGAGCGCGGCGGAGGCGGCGGTGGCATTCCCGTGGCCCCGACGGGGGCCGATGCCTACAACCCGGCCTTCGATGTGACCCCGCCGGAACTGGTGACGGCCATCGTCACGGAGCGGGGTGTGATCTCGCCCGTCACCAGCGAAACTGTCGCGGGGCTGTGTTCCCCGTCACGAACGACGAAGTCACGATGGGGTAGTGGGATGATGAACGCATGAAGGGACGCGTCCTTGTCGTCGACGACGACACCGCACTGGCAGAGATGCTCGGGATTGTGCTGCGCGGCGAAGGCTTTGAACCGTCGTTCGTCTCGGACGGTGACAAGGCACTCGCCGCGTTCCGCGAGACCAAGCCGGATCTGGTGCTGCTCGATCTGATGCTCCCGGGCAGGGACGGCATCGAGGTGTGCCGTCTGATCCGTGCGGAATCCGGGGTCCCGGTGGTCATGCTGACCGCCAAGACCGACACGGTGGACGTCGTGGTGGGACTGGAATCGGGTGCCGACGATTACATCGTCAAGCCCTTCAAGCCGAAGGAGCTGGTGGCGAGGATCCGCGCCCGGCTGCGGCGCTCGGACGACCCTGCGCCCGAGCAGCTGGCCATCGGCGATCTGGTGATCGATGTCGCCGGGCACTCCGTGAAGCGGGACGGGGTGTCCATAGCGCTCACGCCCCTCGAGTTCGATCTTCTTGTGGCGCTGGCCCGCAAGCCCTGGCAGGTCTTCACGCGTGAGGTGCTGCTGGAGCAGGTGTGGGGCTACCGGCATGCTGCTGATACGCGGCTGGTCAACGTTCACGTGCAGCGGCTGCGGTCCAAGGTCGAGCGTGATCCGGAACGGCCCGAGATCGTCGTGACGGTGCGCGGAGTGGGTTACAAGGCCGGGCCCGGCTGAGATGACGCGGGACGGCTCCGCCCAGCAGCGCGCCGGTGTGGACGGAGCCGCACCACATGAGTCCGAAATGTCCAAATTCCGGCGCTTGTGGCGAAGCGGGGCACTCTTCTCGGAGGGCCTGCTCCCCGAGGGCACGACCGGGCCGCGTGCGCATCCCGCGGTCCGTTTCTTCATCCGCTGGGTCCGTCGTCCCCTGCTGCCCGTGCTCCGGCTGTGGCGGCGGAACATCCAGCTGCGCGTCGTCGCCGCGACGCTTCTCATGTCACTCGGTGTGGTGCTGCTGCTCGGCATCGTCGTGATCGGCCAGGTGCGCAACGGTCTGCTGGACGCCAAGGAGAAGACGGCCCAGAGCCAGGCTGCGGGTGGCTTCGCGGCCGCCCAGGAAATGGCCGACAGCGCGGGCAGCGGCCGCAGCGGCGCGGGACAGGGCCGCCCGGGCAGCGGAGGACGCAGCGCGCAGAACACGGGCACCTGGCTGAACAACCTGGTGGAACAGCTCGCGAGCGGCGGCCAGGGGGTCTACTCCGTCGTTGCGCTCGGCTCCCAGAACGACGAATCGCCGTTCCTGGGGAACGGCCGGTCCACCACACGCGGACCCCGTGCCTCCGGCGACATCCGTCCCGAGGAGAGCATCCCCGCGGACCTGCGCAAGGCCCTGGACAAGCAGCCCGGCACCCATCAGCGCTACGCGAAGGTCGTCCGCCAGGACGGGAGCAGCACCGCCGGACTCATCGTCGGCAAGCGGCTCAACGACGCCGGCGGAGCTCCCTACCAGATGTACTACGTCTTCCCCTTCACGCTGGAGGAGGAGTCGCTCAATCTCGTCAAGGGCACTCTGGCAACGGCCGGGGTGTTCGTCGTCGTGCTGCTGGGCGCGATCGCATGGCTGGTGGTGCGGCAGGTCGTCACACCCGTACGGATGGCTGCGGGCATCTCCGAGCGGCTGGCGGCCGGCCGGCTCCAGGAGCGGATGAAGGTCACGGGCGAGGACGACATCGCCCGGCTCGGCGAGTCCTTCAACAAGATGGCGCAGAACCTCCAGGTGAAGATCCAGCAGCTGGAGGAGCTCTCCCGCATGCAGCGCCGCTTCGTCTCCGACGTCTCCCACGAGTTGCGCACACCGCTCACCACGGTCCGCATGGCCGCGGACGTGATCCACGAGGCGCGGGACGAGTTCGACCCCGCCACCGCGCGTTCCTCGGAGCTGCTGCTCGGGCAGCTCGACCGGTTCGAGTCCCTGCTGGGCGATCTGCTGGAGATCAGCCGCTTCGACGCCGGAGCCGCCAATCTCGAGGCCGACCCGATCGACCTGCGAGACATCGTGCGCCGCGTCGTCGACGGGTGCGAACCGCTCGCCGACCGGAAGGGAAGCCGCATCCTGGTGCGCGGCGATGAGAACCCCGTGGTCGCGGAGGCGGACGGGCGCCGGATCGAGCGAGTGCTGCGCAACCTGGTCGACAACGCCATAGAGCACGGCGAAGGCCACGACGTGGTGGTCAGGCTGGCATCCGGAGGCGGAGCGGTCGCGGTCGCCGTACGGGACTACGGCGTCGGGCTCAGCAGCGGTGAGGCGGAGCGGGTCTTCAACCGCTTCTGGCGGGCGGACCCGGCGCGGGCCCGTACGACAGGAGGCTCCGGCCTCGGCCTGTCCATCGCGCTCGAGGACGCCCGGCTGCACGGCGGATGGCTCCAGGTGTGGGGCGCTCCGGGAGGCGGTTCACAGTTCCGCCTCACGCTGCCCCGCAGTGCAGGGGAGACGCTGCGCTCCTCGCCGATCCCGCTCCAGCCCGCGGACGCCCGCCGCAGGCGGTCTGCGGGCGGGCAGCGTGGCCGCAAGGGCTCGGTACCGGCCCAGGGACGGCAGGAAGCCGCTCCGTCCCGGGCGGACGGGGCGGAGGCACCGGCTCCGGGGCCGGTCCCGAAAGCGGCCCCGGCGTCCGGGGCCACGGCCGCACGGCCCGCCTCCGCGCTCGCCGCGCCGCGCGCCGGCGCTTCGGGTGCCGAGGACGAGCCGAGGAGCGAGGACGGAGAACGGTGATGGGTGCAGAGCGGCGAAGGCGCGGCCCACGGACTGCGGCTGTCCAGCTGACCGCGGTGGCCCTGCTGCTGTCGGGCTGCGCTTCCATGCCGGACGACGGCACCGTCGATCACGTCGACTCCTCGCGCCGCGCCGATCCCGACTCGCAGGTGCGCGTCTTCGGCGTGAGCCCGCAGAAGGGCGAGAAGCCGCAGCAGATCGTCCGCGGCTTCCTCGAGGCGACGACGAGCGACGAGGCGGCCTTCTCGACGGCGAAGGAATACCTCACCGAGGGAGCGGCGGACGACTGGGACCCCTTCGCCGCCACGAGCGTCCTCTCGGGCGGGCCGAGCCCCGGCACCGCGCGGAAGGACACGGGCGGCGGCAGCGGCTTCACCGTCCGGGTGACCGGCACGCGCGTCGCCGAGGTCGACTCCGCCCACGCGTACTCGCCCGACGAGGGCGAATACGCGGAGGACTTCCACCTCTCCAAGGACCACGGGGAGTGGCGGATCAACCACCTCCCGGACGGGCTGGTGCTCGGCGAGTCCGACTTCCAGCGCATCTACCGTCCGATCAACAACTACTACTACGCGGAACTGGGCAGCGACGCCGAGTCGATCACGGGAGGCAAGGACGTCCTGGTGGCCGATCCGGTGTTCCTGCGCCGCCGGATAGATCCCGTCACGGCGACGGTCGACGCACTGGTGGCAGGCCCGACCGGCTGGATCGCTCCGGTGGTGCGCTCGGCCTTCCCCCGGGGCGCGCGGCTCGCCCGGGGGCAGCGTCTGTCCCTGGACGACGCCGGAGCGCTGACGGTACGGCTCAACTCGAAGGGCGCCGGCGTGGGCGAGCGGCGCTGTGTGCGCATGGCGACGCAGGTTCTGCACACGGTGCAGGACCAGGCGTCGGCGAAGGTCAGCAAGGTGGTGCTCGCCGGCCCCGGAGGCCGCACACGGTGCGAGCGCACTCGCGAACAGGCCGAGGACAACGAGCCGGGGCGGCTCAACGGCCGTGCGTCGCACCAGTATTTCGTCGACGGCGATCACCGTGTCTCCTTCTTCGACGAGGACAGCGAGGATCCGCGGCCGGTCGCGGGGGCGCTGGGCAAGGGCGAGACGGAGATGGGCGCCGTCTCCGTCAACCGCGCCGAGCAGGAGGGCGCGGCGGTCTCCCGCGCTCGCCGGTCTCTCTATGTCACGCGCCTCAGGGAGGGCGCCGATCTGGGCGAGCCCGTGCTGACGAGCAAGGCGAAGCGCGAGAACGAACGGCTGACGGCACCCAGTTGGGACGGCCTCGGCGACCTGTGGATCGCGGACCGCGACCCGGACCACCCGCGCCTGCTGCGCCTGGCAGGAGGCAAGGAGAAGCCCGAAGAGGTCGATGTGCCGGGTCTGGGCGAGGGGGAACGGATCGATTCGCTCCGGATCGCGTCGGACGGTGTACGCATAGCGCTGCACATACGGCAGAAGGACGGTTCGCGGGATCTGCGGCTCGGCCGCGTCCAGCGCCAGAGGACGGCCGACGGTTCGCGTGCGAGGGTGACCGCACTGCGGCCTCTTGCACCGCAGTTCGAGGACGTCGCGGCGATGTCCTGGGCGGGGGGCAGCCGACTCGTGGTCGTCGGGCGCGAATCCGGAAGTGTGCAGCAGATGCAGTACATCGAGACCGACGGCTCCACTTCGGACCAGCCGACACTTCCCGGTATCAACGACGTGACGGGCGTTGCCGCTTCGGAGGACGAGAGCAAGCCTCTGCTGGCCGACTCGGAGGACGGCATCCTGCGGCTGCCTCCCGACGCCAACTGGAAGACGCTGACCGACAGCGGTACCAGCCCCGCCTACCCCGGCTAGGGGCTGTGGCCGGGCCTTCCCCGGCCGCAGCCCGGAACATCCGTCGGCGCTGGTCCGGGGGTTTTCCACAGGCCTGGCGGCGCGATGCTGCCGCTGGGAAAGTGGTCGCCGTGCGGGAGTTGTGGCAAGGACTCAACCAGGAACTCGCAGGTCTGGTGCTTCCGTCCGAGTGCGCCGGGTGCGGACTGCCGCGGGTGCGCGGGGAATTGTGCGCGCGGTGCGGTGGAGCGCTTGCCGGTGCTCGGCCGAGTCGGGTGCGTCCCTGGCCCGTTCCGCCCCGGCTTCCGCGCGTGTACGCGGCGGTGCCGTACGACGGAGCTGCTCGGGCCGTGCTGCTCGCTCACAAGGAGCGCGGGGCGCTGCGCCTGGCGCGTCCGCTCGGTGGACTGCTGGCAACGGCGGTTCGGGAAGCCCGCATACATGCTCGGAGAGCACCCGGGAAAGGGGTGGGGGAAGAACAGAAAAGGCCGCTGACACTCGTGCCGGTGCCGTCGGCGCGGCTCGCGGTTGCGGGCCGCGGACATGATCCGGTGCGGCGCGTCGCCCTGGCGGCCGCCCGTGAGTTGCGCAGAGAAGGGCTGCCCGCGCGCGTGCTGACTGTGCTCAGGCAGAGACGCACGGTGGCCGACCAGGCAGGGCTGACGGCACGGGAGCGGGCGGTGAACCTCAGCGGCGCGCTGGAGTTGGTGCCGGGCAGCGCAAAGCTGCTGACCGGAGAGGAGACGCTGCTGGTCGATGACGTGATGACAACAGGTTCGTCTCTCGCCGAGGCGGCTCGCGCCCTTGGGGAGGGAGCACGGACCGTGAGTGCGGCGGCTGTTGTCGCGTTCAGACGAAAAGCTGAAAAGCCGCCTTGGGAAACCGCAGACAATTAGCAGGCACCAAGCGCTTTCGCGGGGCGTTGGTGCAAATTGATACCTGAACGTAGGTACGTGCCAGTAGGGGGTGCCCAGCATCCTCCCGTGGAGGTACGTTCGATGTGGGGTGACGATCTTCCCCAAGGGGGAGAAGGAGGTGAAAGTCGCAAGCCCAGGTTCCGGAGGCTGGCGGCAAAGGCCGGTCCCGCCTCCGGTGTCAGTGCACAAAGGAGACACTCCGTTTAGCTAAGGCGGAGTGCTTCGGGAACGGAGTTCTGCGTGGACATCGTCGTCAAGGGCCGCAAGACAGAGGTGCCCGAGAGGTTCCGGAAGCATGTGGCCGAGAAGCTGGCGAAGATCCAGAAGCTCGACGGAAAGGTGATCAACCTGGATGTCGAGGTGTGCAAGGAACACAATCCCCGGCAGGCGGACCGTTCCGAGAGGGTGGAGATCACCCTCCGCACTCGCGGGCCGGTCATTCGTGCGGAGGCAGCGGCCTCCGACCCCTACGCGGCACTCGACCTGGCATCAGCAAAGCTCGAGGCACGGCTGCGCAAACAGCACGACAAGCGCCGGGTACACCGTGGAGGGAGCCGCACGCCGATCAGTGTGGCGGCAGCCACCGCACACCTCGCGGCAGAACTCAACGGACAGCTCGACGCCGCGGCGGAGGCCTCCGCACCGGCACAGACCGAAGAGAAGCCGATGACCACCAGGGTGGGCCCGCTGGAAGTCCAGGGCGACGGACCGCTCGTCGTCCGCGAGAAGACCCACGCTGCCGCGCCGATGGCTTTGGATCAGGCTCTTTACGAAATGGAGTTGGTCGGCCACGACTTCTACCTCTTCGTCGACTCCGAGACCAAGCAGCCGAGCGTCGTCTACCGTCGGCACGGCTACGACTACGGCGTGATCCATCTGGACCCGGACCCGTTCGCCGTGGATCCGCCTCCCGAAGCCGGCGGCGCACTTGGTGGCTGACCGTCCGGAACCGTTGAGACCACGCCCCCGGCCGGGCCGAGAACCCGGCCGGGGGCGCGAACGTGGAAGTATGGCCTCACTCGTCAACCTCTGCCCTGTGCAGCGCGGTTGGCGCGGCATAGCCTGCAGGGGGAGGATTGATGGCGGAAAGCTTCGGGCCTGTGATGCCCATGGCGGAAGCGCGCCCGGTACGGGGCGCGTTGGAGGACGGTGCCCCGCATGAGCGGCAGCAGCCGGAGCCGATCCGAGTGCTCGTCGTGGACGACCACGAACTCTTCCGGCGCGGACTGGAGATCGTCCTGGCGCAGGAGGAGGACATCCAGGTCGTCGGCGAGGCGGGGGACGGGGCCGAAGCCGTCGAGAAGGCCGCCGACCTGCTGCCCGACATCGTGCTGATGGATGTACGGATGCCCAAGCGCGGCGGCATCGAAGCCTGCACCTCCATCAAGGAGGTGGCGCCCAGTGCGAAGATCATCATGCTGACGATCAGCGACGAGGAAGCCGACCTCTACGACGCCATCAAGGCCGGAGCCACCGGCTATCTCCTCAAGGAGATCTCCACGGACGAGGTGTCGGCTGCGATCCGCGCAGTGGCCGACGGCCAGTCCCAGATCAGCCCGTCGATGGCTGCGAAGCTGCTCACCGAGTTCAAGTCGATGATCCAGCGTACGGATGAGAGCAAGCTGGTTCCGGCCCCGAAGCTGACCGACCGCGAGCTGGAAGTGCTCAAGCTCGTGGCGACGGGCATGAACAACCGCGACATCGCGAAAGAGCTCTTCATCAGCGAGAACACCGTCAAGAACCACGTGCGCAACATTCTGGAGAAGCTCCAGCTCCACTCACGCATGGAGGCCGTGGTCTACGCGATGCGGGAGAAGATCCTGGAGATCCGCTGACCGGAGCACGCGTGGGAGCACAGCGGACCGCGCACCGCGCACAGCGGACCGCGCACAGCGGACCGCGCACAGCGGACCGCGCACCGCGCGGGAAGCCCGGCCACGCAGACCGGGCCTTCCTCACACGCCCCCCGGCCCTTCCGCCAGGGCATGAGCCAGTGCTTCCGCGAGCTTCGCGTCGTCGCAGCGCTCCACCCGCACCTCCTCGCAACCGACCCACGAGGCCGCTTCCCACAGGGCCTTGGCCATCGGCGCGACTGCCTTGCGGCCGGCCATGGAGACCTGGCGGGCCAGCAGGGTCCTGCCCTCCCGACCCGGATCGACCCGGCCCAGCAACCTGCCGCCCGAGAGCAGCGGCATCGCGAAGTAGCCGTGTATCCGCTTCGGTTTGGGAACGTACGCCTCGAGCCTGTGCGTGAAGCCGAATATCCGCTGCGTACGCGGCCTGTCCCAGACCAGGGAGTCGAACGGCGAGAGCAGCGTCGTACGGTGCCGCCCCCGTGGCGAGGTCTCCAGAGCGACCGGGTCGGCCCAGGCGGGCTTCCCCCAGCCCTCGACCTCGACCGGAACCAGGTCCGTGTCCGGAAGCACCGCGTCCACCTGTTCTCCCTTGAGCCGGTGGTAGTCGGCGAGGTCGGCGCGTGTCGCGACGCCCATCGCCGCCCCCGCCTGCGCGACGAGACGCCGCATGCACTCGCGGTCGTCGATGTCGTCGTGCAGCAACTCGTCCGGGATGGCGCGCTCGGCGAGGTCGTAGACCCGCTTCCAGCCGCGCCGTTCGGTGCAGACCACCTCGCCCGTGTCGAGCAGCCACTCCACGGCGATCTTCGTCTCGGACCAGTCGAACCACTCGCCGCCGTTCTTCCCGCCGCCCAGCTCGGTCGTGGTCAGCGGCCCGTCGGTCTTGAGCCTGTCCCGCACCAGTGCACAGGCCGCCTCCCGGTCCTCCAGGATGTGCCAGCGGTGCCCGCGGGCACGCCGCTCACGGCGCCTGAAGGCGAAGTGCGGCCACTCCTCCACGGGCAGGATGCACGCGGCGTGCGACCAGTATTCGAAGCTGTGGCCGCCCGTCCAGTACGCGGATTCGACGGCGGACCGGCCGACGGCGCCCAGCCGTGCGTACGGAACGAGCTCGTGCGAGCGGGCCAGGACGGAGATCGTGTCCAACTGGACGGCGCCCAGCCTCCGCAGCACACCGCGTACCCCCGCACGCCGGTCCGGCGCGCCCAGCAGCCCCTGTGCGGCGAGGGCCACCCGGCGGGCCTCGTCGGCGGAGAGCGACACATCCACAGTCGTCATGCCGCAGAACCATAGACGCACCCACTGACACCCCGGCCCGGCGGAACGGAACCCTCCTCCGGGATCAGGGCCCCCGCATCCCCGGCGGAAGCGGCGCCCGGTGCGGACCACCGGTCAGCGGCACCCGCGCCCGCCCGCGCCCCGCGCTCATCTGCCCGCGTCCGGCCGGTCAGCCGCCGGCGGCCGACCGGCCGGACGCGGGCAGATAAGGCGTCTCCATCTGCCGCCCGAGATCGACGGGCAGCAGCGTCGCCACCCACGCGTCCCGTCTCGTGCCGCGCTGGACGATCCGCGCCCGCTGCGTCCCCTCCATCACGAAACCCAGCCGCAGCGCAACCGCCCGTGACGCGACGTTCCCGGCCTCCGCCACCCACTCCAGGCGTTCGGCCTTGAGCTCCGAGAACGCCCAGCCGATCACGGCGCGCCCCGCCTCCACCGTGTAGCCCTTGCCCCGGTGCTCCTTCACCGCCCAGAAGCCCAGCTCCGCCTGCCGTTCCGGGGTGCGCAGCTGGGCCAGCCGCACCAGGCCCATCGAGCCGACAAGGACACCCGATTTCGTGAAGACGCCGAAGTTGTACATCGTGTCCTCCCGCCAACCCGCCCGGCTGACGCCGAACACGAAGTCCTGCGCGTCCTTGAGCCTGTAGGGATCGGGCACCGGTATCCAGCGCACGATCTCCGGGTCCTGGCAGGCTGCCCGGACCTGCTCCACGTCTCTCTCGTCGAGCGGACGCAGCAGCAGGCGTTCGGTGGTGAGAGTGGTGGGCTCCATGGGGTGATTGTGCCTCCGGGCCCTGTGCCGGGCCGGTCGGCACCCGGCCGGCCGCCTGCCGCGGCACCTTCCAGCACTCCGGACCGTTAGGGGTACAGGGGCGTACGTCCCTCGCATACGATGGCCGGTGCGGCCGCGACGGTATCGCCGTGTCCGCGCACTGACCGTGCCAGGTTCGACCGGCAAGGAGCCACCCTAAGTGTCCGTCTTCGGCAAGCTCATGCGCGCAGGTGAAGGGAAGATCCTGCGCAGGCTGGACCGCATCGCGCGGCAGGTGAATTCCATCGAAGAGGACTTCGTGGACCTGTCCGATGCCGAGCTCCGGGCCCTCACGGATGAGTACAAGGAGCGGTACGCGGACGGCGAAAGCCTCGACGACCTGATGCCGGAGGCCTTCGCGACCGTGCGGGAGGCCGCGAAGCGCGTACTCGGCGAGCGTCACTACGACGTCCAGATCATGGGCGGTGCGGCGCTGCACCTCGGATACGTCGCGGAGATGAAGACCGGTGAGGGCAAGACCCTGGTCGGCACGCTGCCCGCGTACCTGAACGCCGTCTCGGGCAAGGGCGTCCACATCATCACGGTGAACGACTACCTCGCCCAGCGGGACTCGGAGTGGATGGGCCGCGTCCACCGATTCCTCGGCCTGAACGTCGGCTGCATCGTGGCGCACATGACGCCGGCGGAGCGCCGCGAGCAGTACAACTGTGACATCACCTACGGCACCAACAACGAGTTCGGCTTCGACTACCTGCGCGACAACATGGCCTGGTCGAAGGACGAGCTCGTCCAGCGCGGCCACAACTTCGCGATCGTCGACGAGGTCGACTCCATCCTCATCGACGAGGCGCGGACGCCGCTGATCATTTCGGGGCCCGCCGACCAGGCCACGAAGTGGTACAGCGACTTCGCCAAGCTCGTGAAGCGCCTGGAGAAGGGCGAGGCCGGCGACCCCCGTACGCAGAAGCCCGAGACCGGCGACTACGAGGTCGAGGAGAAGAAGCGCACGGTCGGCATCCATGAGCAGGGCGTCGTCAAGGTCGAGGACTGGCTGGGGATCGACAACCTCTACGAGTCGGTCAACACGCCCCTCGTCGGCTATCTGAACAACGCCATCAAGGCCAAGGAGCTCTACCACAAGGACAAGGACTACGTCGTCATGGACGGCGAGGTCATGATCGTGGACGAGCACACTGGCCGAATCCTCGCCGGCCGCCGCTACAACGAGGGCATGCACCAGGCGATCGAGGCCAAGGAAGGCGTGGAGATCAAGGACGAGAACCAGACTCTCGCCACGATCACCCTGCAGAACTTCTTCCGTCTCTACGACAAGCTCTCGGGCATGACCGGTACGGCCATGACGGAGGCCGCCGAGTTCTACCAGATCTACAAGCTGGGTGTCGTCCCGATCCCCACGCACCGGCCCCTCGCCCGCGCCGACCAGGCCGACCTGATCTACCGCACCGAGGTCTCCAAGTTCGACGCGGTCGTCGACGACATCGCGGAGAAGTACGAGAAGGGCCAGCCGGTGCTGGTCGGCACGACCTCGGTGGAGAAGTCCGAGTACCTCTCGGAGCAGCTCAACAAGCGCGGCGTACGCCACCAGGTGCTCAACGCGAAGAACCACGAGCGTGAGGCCGCAATCGTCGCCGAGGCGGGCCGCAAGGGCTCCGTCACGGTCGCCACGAACATGGCCGGCCGCGGCACCGACATCAAACTCGGCGGCAACGCCGAGGGCATGGCGGAGAAGGAGCTGCGCGACCGCGGGCTGGACCCGGTCGAGAACGCAGAGGAGTGGGCGGCGTCGCTGCCGGCCGCGCTTGAGAAGGCGGAGCGCTCCGTCAAGGACGCGGTCGAGGAGGTCAAGGAACTCGGCGGTCTGTACGTGCTGGGCACCGAGCGGCACGAGTCGCGGCGCATCGACAACCAGCTGCGTGGCCGCTCGGGCCGTCAGGGCGACCCGGGCGAGTCCCGCTTCTACCTGTCGCTGGGCGACGACCTGATGCGCCTGTTCAAGGCGCAGATGGTGGAGCGCGTGATGGCCATGGCGAACGTGCCGGACGACGTCCCCATCGAGAACAAGATGGTGACCAGGGCGATCGCCTCCGCGCAGTCCCAGGTCGAGCAGCAGAACTTCGAGATCCGCAAGAACGTCCTGAAGTACGACGAGGTGCTCAACCGGCAGCGTGAGGTCATCTACGGCGAGCGCCGCCGCGTCCTGGAAGGCGAGGACCTGCACGAGCAGGTGCGGCACTTCATGGACGACACCATCGAGGCGTACGTGCAGGCCGAGACGGTCGAAGGCTTCGCCGAGGAGTGGGACCTGGACCGGCTGTGGAGCGCGTTCAAGCAGCTCTACCCCGTGCGGGTGACCATCGAGGAACTGGAAGAGGCCGCCGGGGAACGCGAGGGCGTCACAGCGGAGTTCATCGTCGATTCCGTCAAGGACGACATCCACGAGCAGTACGACGCGCGTGAGGCGGAGCTCGGCAGCGAGATCATGCGTGAGCTCGAGCGGCGCGTGGTCCTCTCGGTGCTCGACCGCAAGTGGCGTGAGCACCTCTACGAGATGGACTACCTCCAGGAGGGCATCGGCCTGCGTGCCATGGCGCAGAAGGACCCGCTGGTCGAGTACCAGCGCGAGGGCTTCGACATGTTCCAGGCCATGATGGACGGGATCAAGGAGGAGTCCGTCGGCTACCTGTTCAACCTGGAGGTCCAGGTGGAGCAGCAGGTCGAGGAGGTCCCCGTCCAGGAGAAGCGTCCCGACGAGAAGGCCTCGCTGGAGAAGGAACCGCAAGAGGTGGTCCCCGCGGGTGCAGCGGCGGGCGGCGCTCCTGCCATCCGGGCCAAGGGCCTGGACGCACCGCAGCGTCCGGACCGGCTGCACTACTCCGCGCCGACCGCCGAAGGCGGCGTCGAGGAGGGCGAGTTGGAGACCGGCAACGGTGGCCCCGTCCGCTCCGAGGCCGACGGCATGACCCGGGCGGAGCGCCGCAAGGCGCAGAAGGGCAAGCGGCGCAAGAAGTGAGCCGCGCCCGCTGACCGAGGGCGGTCCTGTGCTGCGCCCCGCCGGAGAGGAGCTTCCGGCGGGGCGCAGCGCTGCGGTCCGGAAACGGCGGCCCGCGGTGCCCGCTGCCTCAAGGCCGGTTCGAGGGCGACTGCCCGTCCAGTTCCACCGCCGCGCAGCGCCAGCGGCGGTCCGGGCAGAGTTCCAGGCGGAAGGCCATGGCCCGCTGCCGGTTGCCCGTGACGATTCGCGCGAACGCCTCGATGACTCCGTCGCTGGGGCGGGTGCCGCGGGCATCCAGCACGGCCGGACTCGTGCGGTCCGTTCCGCGCGGGCGCAGCGGAGCGTGCGAGGCGAGGCCTGAGAGCTCTTCGTAGGCGGAGCTGCGGATGTGCCCCAGGAGCGAGTGGACGGGCCGCTGTCCGCTGAGCACGAGGACCAGTCGGCTGGCGAACCAGAAGGGCGGCTGCCGCTCCCGCTCCCTGGCGGCCGCGGCCCGCAGCGCGGAGGCCGACGGGGAAGCGGCGGTGCGGCCGCTCACGGGGCGGGCCGTGACGGGCCCCGGGCGCCGGGTCTCCGGGCGGCGCGAGTCCCGGCGGCCGGGCGGTGCCTTGCGCGCGGCGGTCCGGTGATTCCGGGGCGAGGCGGCAGCGGGTGGTGTGGGTGTGGTGTCCATGGGGTCCCCCGACAAGTGGCGAGATGCGGTGAGCGGTCTGGGAAGCGGCGGTGGACGGCCACGGGAGGGCCGCCGGACGCCGGTGTTTACCGAGCGGTAGCTTCACTCACGGTTGTATCTGCGTGACCGCGTGGTCGCAATGCGTGACGAACCGTGCGGCGGGCCGCCCGTGCGATTCACCTATCAGGACGGCCGTTGGAGAGGGGTTGACAGTCAACCCCTCTCACCTGCGGCTTTGTGTGGTAGTCGAAGGGCGGGCAGGCGGCGTGCGGCCCGTATCCTGGCGTGGCAAACCCTCCGGCGATACA
The DNA here is from genome assembly GCF_900090145.1 of Streptomyces sp. WMMB 322. Classification (GTDB taxonomy): domain Bacteria; phylum Actinomycetota; class Actinomycetes; order Streptomycetales; family Streptomycetaceae; genus Streptomyces. Next base: position 473,293 of record NZ_FMHI01000003.1, on the reverse strand, counting down.
CGAAAGCGGCAGCCCATGCGTGTCTACGTGCCTCTGACCTTCCCAGCGCTGCGTGACGCCCACCGGGCCGGTGAGCTGGCGCCGGAGCGTGGCGGCACGGTCGCGTACGCGGTCACGCCGGGCCTGCGTGAGTGGTATCTCTCCGACGACAGCGAGGAGTTGGAGTACGCGGCACTCAACCGGGCGGCCCAGGCGTCGCTGCGGCTGCTGGCGGTGAGGCCGGAGGTGTCCCGCCGCCGCGTGGTGCTGGCCCTCGACGTCGAGGACGCCGTGGTCTCCTTCGACCCCGGCCGCGGCCTGGACCGTGAATCCCTCGGGGAGGTGCGCATCGAGGGCCCTGTACCGCTGTCGAAGGCGGCGGCCGTACACATGGACTCCGGCGAGGCCGAGGCGGACGTGGCCGCTGCGGCCGATGCGCTCGGCGCGGCGGACATGGGCGACGACGATGCCCGGTTCACGGTGGACGGGGCCGAGGACCACGAGCTTCTCTGGTTCGCCACGCAGGAGATCCCGCATCTGACCGACTGACGAGGGCGGCGCGGATCACCGAGTGCCACGGCTCACACGAATCGGCGGGACCGGGCGCAGCGGACGCTGCCGGGGTGTACCGGCGGAACGCGGCGAGGCGTCAGGACGGCCGAATCCGGTATCGCGTTGTCACACCCCGGACGTACCGTCGTATGCATGGGTCTGGGACAAAAGCACAGACGGTCCGCTCACATCGTCTGGGACTGGAACGGCACGCTGCTGCACGACATTCACGCGGTCATCGCTGCGACGAACGCCGCCTTCGCCGAGCTCGGACACCCTTCCATCACGCTGGAGCGCTACCGCGAGCTCTACTGCGTTCCCGTCCCGCGGTTCTACGAGCGGCTGATGGGGCGGCTGCCCAGCGCGGAGGAGTGGGAGGTGATGGACGAGACCTTTCACCGGCACTACTGGCGGCAGGCGGAGCACGCGGGCCTGGCCGACGGTGCGGCGGAACTGCTCACGAACCTCGCGGCGGCCGGGCACACGCAGTCGCTGTGCTCGCTTGCTCCGCACGACCGGCTCGTCCCGCTCCTGCGGACACACGGGATCGACGGGCACTTCGTCCGTGTCGACGGCGCGAGGGGCTCCACCGGAAGCGGCAAGGCCGAGCAGATGGCGCGCCATCTGCTGTCCCTGCACGGCGTACGGGCGGAACGCACGGTGGTCATCGGAGACGCCGTGGACGATGCGAAGGCTGCGGCGCACGTGGGCGCCCGTGCCGTGCTCTACACGGGCGGTTCGCACAGCCGGGCGAGCCTGGAGACGGCCGGTGTGCCCGTGGTGGACACCTTGGCCGAGGCCGTCGAGACGGCCGAACAGATAACCGCATAGCCGTGGTCGGGGCCGCCGGCACCAACAGGTTCGGCAGGCGCGGCAGTCGGTGCGGCCGGTGCGGCCGGTGCGGCCGGTGCGGCAACGGGCGGGAAGAGAACCGGGAGCCGGGCGGTGAGGAAAACGGCGCAGGAACGGGCAGCCGTACGGCCGTTCCGCACGGGGCAGGCGGTTTCCCGTTGCTGTCCACTCCGTCCAAGACCAACCCCCGATTTTGTACACATAAGGTCTATGACGGCCCCCGGTGCGGTGGCTGTAGCCTACGGGGCGTGATCAGCGCGATATCTCCCGGGGGCCGCGCGGCCCCCGCCCGGTGCCCGTTGCGCGACAGCGCCGAGGGCCGCCGCTGGTCGTACTCCACGGCACGCGTCGAGCCCCGGGCGACCGCCCGCGTTCTGATGCCGTGTCCGGACAAGCCCACGCCATTTCACGTCACGCAACGGCGCGCGACAGGAGCCACAGGACATGCAGACCAAGCTGGACGAAGCAAAGGCCGAGCGGCTGGAAGAGGCCGCCCGGGTAGCTGAGGAGAGCCCGGCCGGGGGACACCACCCGGCGCGGGGTCTCGAGAACGGGGCGCTCAGGGCGTTCCTCCAGCGCTACTACCTGCACACCGCGCCCGAGGACCTCAAGGACCGCGACCCGGTCGACATTCTCGGTGCGGCGTTCTCGCACTACCGTCTGGCGCAGGAGCGGCCCCAGGGCACGGCCAACGTGCGTGTGCACACCCCGTCGGTGGACGAGAACGGCTGGACCTGCACGCACACGGTCATCGAAGTCGTCACCGACGACATGCCCTTCCTCGTGGACTCCGTCACGAACGAGCTGTCCCGGCAGCACCGTGGCATTCACGTCGTGATCCACCCGCAGATGATCGTGCGCCGTGACGTCGCGGGGAAGCTGCTCGAGGTGATGGACGCCGGGCGCAGCAAGCTCGGTCAGCAGCCGGTGCGCGAGTTGCCGCACGACGCCCTCACCGAGTCCTGGATCCACGTCGAGGTCGACCGTGAGACCGAGCGTGACGACCTCAAGCAGATCACGGACGATCTGCTGCGCGTCCTCTCCGACGTGCGCGAAGCCGTCGAGGACTGGCGCAAGATGCGCAGCGCGGCGCTCGGCATCGCCGACGAGCTGGACTCCGAGCCCGCCGCCCCCGACCTGCCCGACCAGGAGGTGGAGGAGGCGCGGGAGCTGCTGCGCTGGCTCGCCGACGACCACTTCACCTTCCTCGGCTTCCGCGAGTACGAGCTGACGGAGGAAGTCCCCGACGGGGAAGAGAAGTTGACGCTCACCCCGGTGCCGGGCACCGGTCTGGGCATCCTGCGGTCCGACCCGCACCAGACCTCCGGCGACGAGGGCCACCCGGTCTCCCCGTCCTTCAGCCGCCTTTCCGTGGACGCCCGCGCCAAGGCCCGTGAGCACCGCCTTCTGGTGCTGACGAAGGCCAACAGCCGGGCCACCGTGCACCGTTCGTCCTACCTCGACTACGTGGGTGTGAAGAAGTTCGACGCCGAGGGCAACGTCGTGGGCGAGCGGCGCTTCCTCGGCCTCTTCTCCTCCGCCGCGTACACGGAGTCGGTGCGCCGCGTGCCCGTCATCCGCCGCAAGGTCGCCGAGGTGCTCAGCTCCGCGGGGTTCGCTCCGGACAGTCACGCCGGCCGGGACCTGCTCCAGATCCTGGAGACCTATCCGCGCGACGAGCTGTTCCAGATCCCCGTGGACCAGCTGCGTTCCATCGCCACCTCGGTGCTCTATCTGCAGGAGCGCCGTCAGCTGCGGCTGTATCTGCGCAAGGACGAGTACGGGCGGTACTACTCGGCCCTCGTCTACCTGCCCCGTGACCGCTACACGACGACAGTCCGGCTTCGGCTGACGGAGATCCTCACCGAGGAACTGGGCGGCACCAACGTCGACTTCAGCGTCTGGAACACCGAATCGGTGCTGACCAGGCTGCACTTCGTGGTCCGGCTCAAGCCGGGCGCACGGCTGCCCGAGCTGACCGACGCCGAGGTGACCCGGATCGAGAGCCGTCTGGTGGAGGCCGCGCGGTCCTGGGCCGACGGCTACGCGGAGGCGCTGACAGCCGAGTTCGGCGAGGAGCAGGCCGCGGAACTGGGTCATCTCTACAGCGCCAACTCCTTCCCCGAGGGGTACAAGGCCGACTTCCCGCCGCGTGCCGCGGTCGCGGACCTTCAGCATCTGAACAGACTCGCGCGAGGCGACGGCACAGCCGACTTCTCGCTCAGCCTCTACGAACCGGTCGGCGCCGGGCCGGGCGAGCGCAGATTCAAGATCTTCCGCATCGGTGAGCCCGTCTCGCTCTCGGCCGTCCTGCCGGCGCTGCAGGCCATGGGCGTCGAGGTCGTCGACGAGCGTCCGTACGAGTTGCGCTGCAGCGACAAGAGCAGGGCGTGGATCTACGACTTCGGCCTGCGCATGCCCGTCTCCCACGCGCACGGCCTCGGTGAGGACGCACGCGAACGCTTCCAGGACGCCTTCACCGCCGTGTGGACGGGCCGCGCGGAGAACGACGGACTCAACTCCCTCGTGCTCTCCGCCGGTCTGACGTGGCGGCAGGCGATGGTGCTGCGTTCCTACGCGAAGTATCTGCGGCAGGCCGGTGCCACCTTCAGCCCGACGTACATGGAGGACACCCTCCAGCACAACGTGCACACGACGCGGCTGCTGGTGAACCTCTTCGAGGCCCGGCTCGACCCCAGCCGCTCACAAGCCGGGCACGAGCTGACGGACGGCCTGCTGGAGGAGCTGGACGGCGCGCTCGACCAGGTCGCGAGCCTCGACGAGGACCGCATCCTGCGCTCGTTCCTCACCGTCATCAGGGCGACTCTGCGTACGAACTACTTCCAGAGTGCCGGTGCGGGCAGCCGGGTGGGAGGCGCGAAGGACCCGTCGGCGGGGCCGCACGAGTACCTGTCGGTCAAGCTCGACCCGCAGGCCATCCCCGATCTCCCGGCGCCGCGCCCCGAGTACGAGATCTGGGTGTACTCGCCTCGCGTCGAGGGTGTGCACCTGCGCTTCGGCAAGGTCGCGCGAGGCGGTCTGCGCTGGTCGGACAGGCGTGAGGACTTCCGGACGGAGATCCTCGGCCTGGTCAAGGCGCAGGAGGTCAAGAACACCGTCATCGTGCCGGTCGGGGCCAAGGGCGGCTTCGTCTGCAAGCAGCTCCCGGACCCGGCGGAGGACAGGGACGCGTGGCTGGCCGAGGGCATCGCCTGCTACAAGACCTTCATCTCGGGGCTGCTCGACATCACGGACAACCTCGTCGTGGGCGATGTGGTGCACCCCGAGGACGTGGTCCGTCACGACGAGGACGACACCTACCTCGTCGTCGCCGCCGACAAGGGCACCGCCACGTTCTCCGACATCGCCAACGAGGTCGCGCAGGCGTACGGCTTCTGGCTCGGTGACGCCTTCGCCTCGGGCGGCAGCGCCGGCTACGACCACAAGGGCATGGGCATCACCGCCCGCGGTGCCTGGGAGTCCGTCAAGCGGCACTTCCGCGAGCTGGATCACGACACCCAGACGCAGGATTTCACGGTCGTGGGCGTCGGCGACATGTCGGGCGACGTCTTCGGCAACGGCATGCTGCTGTCCGAACACATCAGGCTGATCGCGGCCTTCGACCACCGGCACATCTTCCTCGACCCCGACCCCGACGCGGCCACCTCGTACGCGGAGCGCCGACGGCTGTACGACCTGCCGCGCTCCTCCTGGGAGGACTACGACACCTCGCTGATCTCCGCGGGCGGCGGCGTCTATCCGCGCACCGCGAAGTCGGTGCCGGTCAGTCCGCAGGTGCGGGCGGCGCTCGGCATCGAGTCGAAGGCCGGCAAGGTCACTCCGGCCGAGCTGATGCGGGCCATTCTCGCCGCCCCGGTCGATCTGCTGTGGAACGGCGGCATCGGCACGTACGTCAAGGCGTCGACGGAGACCGACGCGGATGTCGGCGACAAGGCCAACGACGCCATCCGCATCGACGGCCAGGACCTGCGCGTGAAGGTCGTCGGCGAGGGCGGCAACCTGGGCCTGACCCAGCTGGGCCGCATCGAGTTCGCCCTGAACGGCGGCCGTGTCAACACCGACGCCATCGACAACAGCGCGGGCGTGGACACCTCCGACCACGAGGTGAACATCAAGATCCTGCTCAACGCGGTCGTGGCGAACGGGGACATGACCGTCAAGCAGCGCAACAGCCTGCTGTCGGACATGACAGACGAGGTGGGCGAGCTGGTCCTGCGCAACAACTACGCGCAGAACGTCGCGCTGGCCAACTCGATCGAGGTCGCACCGGGCCTGCTTCAGGCGCACCACCGGCACATGCGCCGCCTGGCCAAGGAGGGCCGGCTCGACAGGGAGCTGGAGTTCCTGCCCAGCGACAAGCAGATCCGTGACCGGCTCGCAGCCGGAGCGGGCCTGACGCAGCCGGAGTTGGCGGTGCTGCTCGCGTACACCAAGATCACGCTGTCGGACGACCTGATCGCCACCCAGCTCCCCGACGATCCGTACCTCCAGCAGCTGGCTCACGCCTACTTCCCGCGGCAGCTGCGCGAGCAGTTCCCCGAGGAGATCATCGGGCACGCGCTGCGACGCGAGATCGTCACGACGCTGCTGGTCAACGACACGGTGAACACCGGCGGTTCCAGCTTCGCCCACCGCATGAAGGAGGAGACGGGAGCGTCGACCGAGGAGGTCGTGCGCGCGCACACCGCCGCCCGCGCCATCTTCCGGCTCGGCGAGATCTGGGACGAGGCGGAGGCGCTCGACAATGTCGTCGCCGCGGATGTGCTCACCAGCATCAGGCTCCAGTCGCGCCGCCTCGTCGAGCGCGGCACACGGTGGCTGCTGAACAACCGGCCGCAGCCGCTGCAACTCGCCGAAACGATCGAGCTGTTCAGCGACCGGGTGGCGGCCGTGTGGGACGAGCTGCCCAAACTCCTCAAGGGCGACGACCGCGTCTGGCACCAGGCGATCCTGGACAGGCTCGCCGAGGCCGGCGTCCCGTCCGAACTTGCCATGCGGGTGGCCGGGTTCTCCGCGGCCTTCTCCGGGCTGGACGTGGTGGCCGTCGCCGACCGTACGGGCGTGCAGCTGCTCGACGTCGCCGCCGTCTACTACGACTTGGCGGACCGGCTCGGCATCACACAGCTCCAGGAGCGCGTCAGCGAACTGCCACGTGCAGACAGGTGGCAGTCCATGGCCCGCTCGGCGATCCGCGAGGACCTGTACGCGGCACATCAGCTGATCGCCGCGGACGTGCTCTCGGAGGGCGACGGGACGGCGACGCCCGAGCAGCGCTACGAGAAGTGGGAGGCGAAGAACGCGACGATCCTCTCGCGTGCCCGCGCCACCCTCGACGAGATCCAGGCGTCGGAGACCTTCGACCTGGCCAACCTCTCGGTCGCCATGCGGACGATGCGCACGCTGCTGCGCAGCAACCGGTGAGCACCCCGGAGAGCTGAAGGTCCCGGCCGGGGGAAGCCCCGGAGGGGCCCGGCGGTCCCCGTGCGGTCACCCGTACGGGGACCGCCGCATGCGTGCCCCGCCCCGTCGGGGCCCGTGTCCCAGGCCGGGGGCACGCATGGGGCACGCGTTCGGCCGTACCCAGGGCGCACCGTGAGCCCGGCCGGTCTTCACTGGAGGGGACCGCAGGGGAGGCCCATGCGTACAGAGCCGAACGCCGCTTCCGCTTCCGTGTCCGGATCAGCCCCGGGCCCGCACCCGCGGGATTCCGGGCCCTCGGCAGCCCCTTCGCCGCCCCCCGCTGCCGGGCCCGCCCCCGCAGCCGCCGGCCGCCGGCTCCCGGGGTCTCTGGTGGCCGCGGTCACCGGGCTGGCTCCGCTGGCTGCCGGATATGTGCTCCAGCTGCTGGGCCTGCTGCTGGCGGGAACCGCTCTCGTCGTCTCGGGCGCCGCCCTCGGCATCGCGGCCGAGTCGTGGCTGACCAGCCGCAGACCGGCCCTGGCCCGCAGCCTCGGCGGCGCCCAGCTTCACCTCCCCGTGCGGCAGCTGCTGCGGGACGCGCTCCTCCTCGGCGGGCTGGCACGGCTCGATGTGCTGCGCCCCGCCCACTACGCGGCCTGGCTCCTGATCGCGGTGCTCGGCTGCTGGACGACGCACTTCGTGTGCCAGGCGGTGGCCGCACGCGTACGACGCTCACGCAGGCTGCCCGTGGTCACTCGCAACATCGACGTCTCCGCCTTGCGTATCGGGCCGACTCCGCCGCTGCTCTTCGGCCGGAACGGTACGCTCCGGCTGCTGCTGTGCAGCGCGCTCGTCACCGTCGGAGCAGCGGCCACGGCGATGACGGGCAACGCACGCTGGGGTGCCCTGACGGCTCTGCTGTGCTGGGCGGTACTGCTGACCGGCGTGGTGCACCTGGCCTGCCGGCTGCTGCCGGGACGGCGTCCTGCCGGTGAGGAGGAGGTTCTGGCCTGGCTCGACGGCTGGCTGGCCGCGTACCGGCCCACGGTCGGGATGTACTTCTCCGGGGGCACGTCCTCCGCGTACCAGGCGAACATGTGGCTTCCGATGCTCGCCCGGCTGGGGGGACGACCGCTGATCGTGCTGCGCGAGCGGTTCATGGTGCGGCGCATCGACGCGACCGACGTCCCCATCGTGTGCATCCCGAAGGTCGCCCACCTGATGCGCCTGGAACAGTCCGGCCTTCCCGTGCTGCTGCATCCGGCGAACTCCGGCAAGACCTCCCACGTGCTTCGCATCCCCACCATCAAGCACGCCTTCATCAACCACGGCGAGAGCGACAAGCTCTCCTCCTGCAACCCCTACGCCAAGGCCTACGACCAGGTCTGGGTCGCCGGGCCCGCCGCCCGCGAGCGCTACCGCCTGGCCGGCATCGGCGTACGCGACGAGGACGTGGTCGAGGTCGGCCGCCCGCAGCTCGAATCCATCCGCCCGTACGCGGGTCCGCCGGCGGGGAAGTACACGACCGTCCTGTACGCCCCGACCTGGGAGGGGTGGACCGACGAGCCCGGCAACACGTCGCTGTTGCCGGCGGGCGAGCGGATCGTGGCCGCGCTGCTCGCGGACGAGCGGGTCCGGCTGCTCTACAAGCCGCATCCGATGACGGGTTCGGTCGACCCGGCGATGAAGGAAGCGGACGAGCGCATCCGTGCGCAGATCGCCGCAGCCAACGCGTCCCGTCGCATCGCTCATGCGAGTGACGCGCAGGCGGCGGCGGAGCTGGAGGAGCACGAGGCGGAACTGGCCGCACTCGCGAATGAGGGGTCCCGGAACCGTTGGGACGAGGCGGAGCGCATGCTTCGGCAGCACGCCGGAGCATGGCCGTCCGCCGCGACGGTGCTCGACGCCGTGGAGGCGTGGGAGGAGTGCTACTGGCGTGCGTGCGACCCGGCGGAGCACCTGGTGCTCGCGGACGGCCGGCCGGGCATCCACTCGTGCTTCAACCAGGCCGACCTGCTCGTCTCCGATGTCTCCAGCGTGGTGTCGGACTATCTGAGCAGCGAGAAGCCGTATGCCGTCGTGAACACCACAGGGCTGACGGAGGAGGAGTTCCGGGCCGGCTTCCCGACCGTGCGCGCGGCGACCGTCCTGACCCCGGAGGCGGACGGGGTTCCCGCCCTGCTGGAGTCGGTGCGTGAGCCTGCCCGCGATGTGCTGCGGCCGGCGCGCGCGGAACTCAAGGCCTATCTGCTGGGCCCGGACGAGCCGCCGTCAGCCGTCCGCTTCGCCAGGGCAGTGGATGCGCTGCGAGCCGAGGCGCGGGCCCACCAGGCCCGCGGCTGCGGGCTGCCGACGGCGGATGTGACGGCCGCGCCGACGGAGCCGGCCGGCCCGTCGGCCCGGCGCGGGACCGCCGGCCGGCTCCTGGCTGACGGGCCGCTCGACGGACTGGGCGACGCCGCCGACGACGAGGCACTCTGACGACAGGGCCTCAACAAGATCTTCGTCGGTCCTCTAGGTTCCGGCCGCGGCAGAGGGCGCGGTCTTCTTCTTGGCCGCGGGCCCCACCGGCTTCTCCAACGGCAGCGGCTGGAGGGCGACCACCAGGTCGTTGACCAGGGAGAAGTAGAACCACACCCCTGTCTCCGTCTCACCGAGCCGGACGCGGGGCACCAGGTCGGTCTTCTTGCGGTCGGCAAGGTCGCCGAGCAGCCGTCCGAGGCGGACGCGCCGCGCATCCTTCGCTGCGCCGGTCCTCATCCACAGATCCCACACGCCGTTCAGGTCCCCGGAGTCCAGGGCGGCCGGCAGTTCGTACGGAAGCTCGAAGGAGATCGACGGCACCAGTCCGGGCGTGAGCTCGAAGGGAAGCTCGAATCCGGGCTCCGTCGCAGAGCGGGAGACGCCGACGATGGAGCCGCCGTCCTCGTCCGCCGCGCGAGCGGCGAGCCCGTACAACTCGGCGCGTACGGTGCAGCCCTCCTTGCCGAGTTCGACGGAGGTGACCTCGGCGTGCCCATGGCGGTGCCAGGCCCGTACGGCCAGGTAGCCGTCCAGGGTCGTGTAGGGCACGCGGGGCGTGAGCACGCCGTCCTTGTCGACGGGTGCCGGCATCGACAGCAGCCGGGCCGTCTCGACGAGTTCCGACTGGACCCGTTTGCGCTTGCGGTCCGCGACCCGTTCGACGTACGTGTCCCAGCGGTCCTCCGTCAGTGGGTGCCCGGTGCGTTCGAGCCGTACCTCGACCCAGCCGTCGACGGCCTCGGCGCGCGGCGGGATCGGGATGCGGTGCGGCGTTCCGCTGTCGCGCCGCGAGCGGACGAGCAGCACTGACCGCGTCTTCGGCAGTCGCTTGGCGAGCAGGCGGATGACGAGCGAACCGTCGTCGGCGACGCGGGTGCGAGCGATGGGGCGGCGCAGTTTGGCGGCCGGACGGTTCGCGTCGCGGCGGCTCCGCCAGGCCCGTACGGCGGGACGCAGCACGGGCCCCGCGACGCGCAGCGCCAAGCGGCGGAAGGGACGGGACGCCGGAGCCGGGGAGGCAGCGGCCGGCTTCGGGCTCTTCTTCGCTGCGGGCTGCGGTGGTTGAAGGTCTGCCGGAGCGGAGGCCGAGGGTGCGGCCGCGGGGGAGGGTGCTCTGTCCGGCGGCGGGCCCTGCGCGGGAGCCTCCGCCGCACCGGGGGAGAGCTCGGCTCCGGATGCGGAGGCCGGAGCCGGTTCCACTGCTCCCGCGCCCGCTGCGGCGCCTGCCTCGGTGCCTGCTTCGGTGCCGGCTTCGATGTGGGCCTCGGTGGCGGCCTCGGCGCCGGACCGGGAGGCGGCCTGGCTCCCCGCCAGGATCCGGTCCGGGTGTGCGCCTCTGTTCCGTCGCTGTTCCAGCAGTTTCTCGATCAGCTGCTCGTACTCGCCTGCGATGCGCTCCGGTGAGTAGCGGGCGGCCTTCTCCAGCGCGGCCTGGCTCATCCGGTACCGCAGTTCGGGGTTCTCGATCAGCTGGATCAGCGCGTCCGCGAAGGCGCGGACGCTGTCCTTCTCCGTCGGGCCGAGCGGCGCGAGCAGGCCGTCCCGTCCGTTGTCGATGATCTCCCCGGGACCGTAGGGGCAGTCCGTGCTGACGACCGGGACTCCGCAGTGCATGGCCTCGACGAGAGTCATCCCGAAGGACTCGGCGTCGGAGGAGACGGCGGCGATGGCGCCCTTCGCCCACTCGGCCTCGATGGGGGCGTGCGGGCCCATGAGGAAGGCCCTGTCGTAGAGGCCGAGGCTGTCGATCCTCGCCCGCAGCGCGGCTTGTTGCCGCCCCCGCCCGTACAGCCGCAGCCGCCAGTCCGGGTGCTTCGCGCTGACGAGGGCGAACGCCTTGAGGAGGCGGTCGTATCGCTTCACCTTGATCAGCCGCCCGGCGGCGACGATCAGTTTGCTCTCCCCGTCGGACGGCTCGACGTCCACGGCCGGTACGGCGTTCGGGATGCAGGTGATGAGGGCGTCACCGTCGGCGGTCTCGGTGCCGGAACCGGTGATGGCGGCGCGGTAGTTCTCGGCGTCGGCGTAGGAGACGGTGACGAAGGCGTCGAGGAGCGGAATCGCGGCGTCCTGGTGCGTGCGCACATGGTCGCTGTGCATGGCGTGGGTGAGGTGTTCCTGGCCGATGCGCAGGTACCGGTCGCTTCCGTAGGCCGCCAGGTAGTCGTTGATCTTGGGGCGGGTGGCGATGACGACGTCGGCGTCGGTGTTTCGCAGGAACTCCTCGACGCGCAGGTCCCCGAGGTGCGTGGCGACTCCGCGCTCCAGGTGGTCGGCGCCTTCGGTGAAGCGGTGGCTGGGTTCGCGGAAGCGGGGGTCGTCGCCGTCGTAGCCGCGCTCGCTGCGGCGCAGTTCCAGGAGGTGGGTCATGGTGACCCGGGGGTCGAAGCTGAGGGAGGTGTCACGGACCGTGCGGCGGAGGCTGACGACCTCCACCGAGTGGCGATCGGCGAGAGCTCGGGAGAGATTCACCGTCGAGCGGATCGTCCCCCCGATTCCGTAGGCGTTGTCCAGCAGAAAAGCGATTTTCATCTGGCCCGTTCCTCACAGCCGCCGCTCGAAAATTGACATCCGAAATGCACCATATCGGCAGTATTGTCCATATGTGATGTGAAAATAGCCAGCAGGGGCGAAGTCGACGTGTTCAGGCGGACGATGCCTGCCGGCGGCACCGGCCGGGGCCTGCTCCCAACACCGGCTGAACCATCGGTGGACGAGGGACGTCGGTCGGCGGAAGCCCTGTTCACACGCGCCTTCAGGGCGTGCACACGGGGGTGGCGGGCTCGTATACAGGGCGGTGGGTGCCGCGGAACCACCGATTCGTCGGTCCGGGGCGCCTTGTTCCGCCCTTCCGCAGCACGAGGAGAAGCGCTCCTATGACCTCCGCCTCCACGCCCCGCGCCACGGACCCGCACGACACCGAAGCGGAGGGCGGGCAGGAAAAGCTGCCGCGGCCCCGCTCCTTCCGCGACGTGCGCGGCTGGTTCTACAACACCGACATCGTTCTCTTCGACTGGCTGCTGTCACGGCAGGACAGGCTCGAACAGGGCGGCGATCTGCTGGAGATGGGCGCCTACCTCGGCAAGAGCGCCATCATGCTCCAGTCGTACCTGCGGCCCGGCGAGACGTTCACGGTCTGCGACCTGTTCGGCTCTCAGGCTCCGAGCGAGGGCAACGAACGCGAGATGCGCGGCTCGTACTCGACGCTGACGCGGCGGGGGTTCGAGAGCAACTTCCTCTCCTTCCACGACGAACTGCCGCGCGTGCTGCACGCACCGACATCCGTCGTCCCCGGCGAAGTCGAGGCGGCCAGCTGCCGGTTCGTCCACGTCGACGCGTCCCACCTCTACGAGCACGTGCGTCCCGACATAGCGGCCGCCCGCACCGCGCTCGGGCCCGACGGCCTGGTCGTCCTGGACGACTACCGCTCCTCCCACACGCCCGGGGTGGCGTGTGCGACGTGGCAGGCCGTACTGGAGGACGGACTGCGGCCCGTCTGTGTCAGCGCCCAGAAGTTCTACGGCACTTGGGGTGACCCCGGCCCCGTACAGGACGAGCTGCACGCGGCCCTGCGGGAGCGCGGCGACTGCTGGCTGCAGTGGCAGGAAGTGGCCGGGGACCGGCTGTTGCTGGTGGGGGCGGACAAGGCGGCGCCGCCGCGGCTGCCGCGCTCCCGGCATGCGGAATCCCGGGCCGGAGCCCGGGATTCCGGAGGTGACGGTGCGCGGGGCGGCAGGGGCGCGGCGCTCTCCGCGCTGTCCCGCCGCACCGCCCGCGAGGTGCTGCCCCCCGTGGTGTCCCGGCACCTGGCCCGGGTGCTGCGCGGCGCCCGGGACCGGTGACGGGGAGGGACACTCCCCGCGTCGTCCGCTGTGCTGTCGTGCTCTGCCGTGCTCGTCGTGCTGCACGGCTCCCGTGCCGGTGGGCCGGTGCGGTGCCGTCGCCGCTGCACGGCTCCCGCACCGGCCCTCCCGCTGCCGCTACTTCACGGCGCCGGCCATCATTCCCGTGACGAACTGACGCTGGAACGCGAAGAAGACGATCAGCGGGATGATCATCGATACGAAGGCGCCCGGCGCCAGCACGTCGATGTTGTTGCCGAACTGACGGACCTGCTGCTGCAGAGCCACCGTGATCGGCGGATTGCTGTTGTCCGCGAAGATCAGCGCGACGAGCATGTCGTTCCACACCCACAGGAACTGGAAGATGCCGAGCGAGGCGATGGCCGGCCCGCCCAGCGGCATCACCACGCGGGTGAAGAGGCGTACTTCGCCCGCACCGTCGAGTCGCGCGGCCTCCAGCAGTTCGCGCGGGATCTCCGCGAAGAAGTTGCGCAGCAGGAAGACCGCGAACGGCAGACCGAACGCCGTGTGGAAGAGGACGACGCCGGGTGTGGTGTTGAACAGCCCGATCGCACCGAAGAGCTTGGCGACCGGGATGAGGGCCACCTGCACCGGAACGACGAGCAGCCCCACGACCACCAGGAAGAACCAGTCGCGGCCGGGGAAGTCCAGCCAGGCGAAGGCGTAACCCGCGAGCGCGCCGATGATCACGACGGTGAGCGTGGAGGGGATCGTGATGAGCAGGGTCGTGAAGAGCGACCCCGTCACCAGGTCGTTGGAGAGCAGGGCGTCGTAGTTCTCGCCGGTGAGCTGCCCCGCGTCGATCACCCACGGGAAGCTGGAGTTGAGCTCGAAGACCGTCCACCAGCCGGAGACGCCGATGTCCTCCGGGCTGCGGAGGGACGAGCTCAGCAGTCCGACGGTCGGCATCAGCCACACCAGGGCGATGACGACGAGGCCGAGACGTACCGCCCAGTGGCCGGTGAGGCCCACCAGCCGGCCGGCGACCGAGGTCTTCTTCCCCTCGGACGGCGGCGTGTTCGCCCCCGGCGGGGCGACGGCGGAAGTCGGTTCGGGCTGGGCCGCGCTGACGGCAGTCATCGGCGGGTCTCCCTTCGCAGGCGACGGATGTTGACGACCATCACCGGGAGGACGAGCAGGAGCAGAATGACAGCGATCGCGCTGCCGATGCCCTGGTTCGATCCGGCGCCGAAGGACGACAGATACAGCTGGAGCGCGAGTACGTTGGCCTCGCTCTGGCTGGCGCTGGGGGCGATGATGTAGACGAGGTCGAAGATCTTCAGCACGTTGATCATCAACGTGACGACGACGACTCCGAGGACCGGGGCGAGCACCGGCACGGTGATCTTGCGGAAGACCTGCCACTCGTTGGCGCCGTCGACCCTCGCGGCCTCCAGCAACTCGCGTGGCACGCCCGCCAGTCCGGCCGCGATCAGCACCATGGCGAAGCCGGCCCACATCCACACGTAGGAGCCGATGATCGAGGGCGTCACCAGGGTCGAGCCGAGCCAGTCGATGCCGTTGTAGGGCTCTGCGAAGTTCGAGGCCGGAAGGCGGAGTTTGGCGCCGTCGGCCTTGGACGGCAGCGTGAACGTGCCGTCCTTCGCGGTCTCCGCCGTGCCGACCACCTTTCCGCCCTTGACGGCCTCGACCTTGATGCCCTCGAGGGCCTTCTCCTTCGGGTCGACGACGTCCGGCTTGCCGCCGCCCCCCGGCGAGAAGTCCAGCCAGACGGTGCCGCTGATGCCGCCGGCCTCGGCGGGAGGCGCCGACTCCGCGGGTGCCGCGCCGGCCACATCCTTCGGCGGGACGCCGACGAGCGGGAGATTGGCCGGGTCGGACGAGGAGACGGCCGACTTGGTCGTGAAGGCTCCCTTGCCGGACTCGGCCAGCTCGGCGTTGGGCCGGGGACGTGCGCCCGGCCAGGCCGAGGACTCGGCGAACGTGTCGTGCACGCCCACCCAGACGGCGTTCGCGACACCCTGCTGCGGGTCCTGCTCGTAGACGAGCCGGAAGATGATGCCCGCGGCGAGCATCGAGATGGCCATCGGCATGAAGATGATGAGCTTGAACGCCGTTCCCCAGCGGACCCGTTCGGTGAGGACGGCGAAGATCAGACCCAGCGCCGTGCACACCGACGGGACGACGATGACCCAGATGATGTTGTTCTTGAACGCGGTCAGGATGTCGTCGTCCGTGAAGACCTCGACGTAGTTGCCGAGTCCGACGAAGCCCGATCCGGAGGCGTCGAGGGTGCTTCTGAAGACCGAGTACACGATCGGGTAGATGACGAGGGCGCTCAGCAGCACCAACGCCGGCATCAGGAACGTGAAGGCGATCCAGGGCCGTGAACGCATCACGGAGACGGAGGCGTTCTTGGGCTTGGGCGCCGGGGCGGCCGGGGCCGCGGAAGCGGCAGCCCCTTCAGGGGGCGTCGGCGGTGGCGCAGTAGGGGTGGGCATGACAGTGGTGTCCCTTGTCCGGGGCCGGAAGTCGTGGTCGGTGTGGGCCGCGTGGCGCGGAGCCGCCGGTGCCGGGCCCGTCGTCTTCGACGTACCCGGCACCGTTCGACGAGTCGCCGGCTCCCAGCGGACCGGGAGTCGGCGCGGACGTCAGTTCTCGTACGCCTTGGTGGCAGCCGCCTCGAGCGCGCTCTGGGCGCCGGCCACGTCCTTGGGGTTCTTCAGGAAGTCCTGGAGAGCCTTCCACTCACCCTTGCCCTTGGTGCCGCCGAACGCGGCCGGGGCCTGGTCGGACATGTCGAAGCGGAAGTCGTCGCCCGCCCCGACCAGGGCCTTGGCGATCTTGCGCTGGACATCGTTCGGGTACGCCTCGCCGTCCAGGTTCTTGTTCGGCGAGACGAAGCCGCCCTCCTGGGCCCAGACAGCCGCGGCCTCGGGGGAGGCGAGGAAGGTCAGCAGGGCGTGAGCGGCCTTGTTGTCCTTCAGCGCGACGGCCGCGTCGCCACCGGTGACCACCGGGGCGTCGCCGTCCACCGCCGGGAACGGGTAGACCTTCGCGTCCTTGCCGATCTTCGCCTTGGTGTCGTTCGCGACGTTGATGCCGACGAAGTCACCCTCGAAGACGCTCGCGGCGCTCGGGGCGTCCGTGGAGTCGAAGGCCTTGGTCACGGACGTGGGGAAGTCGGTCTGGAGCGCGCCCTTGTTGCCGCCGGCGAGCAGCTCCTTCTTCCCGAACAGCTCGGCGAGAGTGGTCAGCGCCTTCTTCACCGAGGGGTCGGTCCACTTGATCTCGTGCTTGGCGAGCTTGTCGTACTTCTCCGGGCCCGCCTGCGAGAGGTAGACGTTCTCGAACCAGTCGGTGAGGACCCAGCCGTCGGCGCCGCCGACGGAGACCGGCTCGACACCGGAATCGGCGATCGTCTGCGCGTTCTTGACGAATTCCGACCAGGTCTTCGCCTCGCCCACGCCCGCGTTCTCGTACGCGCCAGCGTTGTACCAGATCAGGGACTTGCTGGCGGCCTTGAAGTAGACGCCGTACTGCTTGCCCTTGTTGGCGCCGAGGTCCTGCCAGCCCTTGGAGAAGTTCTTGCCGAGCTCCTTCTTGGTGGCGTCGTCGAGGGGCTTGAGCCAGCCCTTCTCGGCGAACTGGTTCAGCACACCGACCTGCGGCAGCATCGCGACGTCGGGCGGCGATCCACCCTCGATCTTCGAGCCGAGGTACGTCGCGACGTTGTCACCCGTGGGCGTGACCTTGACGTCGGCACCGGTGCGCTTCTCGAACGCCTCGATGACCTTCGTGAAGTTCTTGCCCTCGTCGCCCGTCCAGACCGCGGCGACCTGAAGCTTCTCACCCTTGAGATCGGGGAGCTTCACGGTGCTCTTCTCTGCCTGGGAAGAGTCACCGCCTTCCCCCTTGTCCTCGCTGCCGCCGCCACCGCAGGCGGCCGTGAGCGACAGCGCGGCGACGGCGCACAGCGCTACCGCGCCACGTGCGGCCGACCTGGTTCCGGTCTTGCTGAAGATGCCGTTGTTCCCAGTGCCTGCTGCACCAGTCGCACGGACCGTATTACGCATAGCTCCCGCCGTCCCATCGGAGGCGCGTTCCGGATCCCGGTCACCGCGCCGTGGTGGTCACAAGGCTGAAGGCTTCTGGTCCACGCCCTCAGTCCCGTGGGCAAAGTCCTACGCCTGAACGCGGAGAGCCCGCAATACGTTGTCAGCTTTCAAGAACCTCATCTTGACCACTCCGTGATGTGTTCGAAGCGGAGGTGCCCGATTCCTGTCGGTCCACCCCGAGAGACTGCGCCGCCCGGCCGACCGCGCTCGCGAGCAGAGCGAGGTCTGTCGGGCCGTTGCCCAGCTCCCGTACGGGGCGCCTCGCCGGCGGGTCGCCCGCGCGCGTCCAGTCCAGCGGGACGACCGTCGGACGCTGCGTCGCCGTGCGCGGGATGCGGCCCGTGATGCGGCCCGCCTGGAAGGCCGTGGCCGTGCCGTCCGCCTCGGTGAGCGTGCCACGGCCGGGGACCGGGTCCTCGCCGCCCGGTCTTTCACCGCCGCTCCGGAAGGTCAGCTCGGCGTGCAGCGCGGCCGCCCGGGCGACCGCCGTCGCCGCCGTGCGGTCGGGCCGGCCGCTCGCCGCGACGACGTGCATCCCGAGACGGGCCCCGTCCTTGGCCACGCCCTCCAGGGCGCGCACGACCGAACCCGCCGCGGGGCGCCCGGGGTTGCCCAGCGAGGGATCGACAAGTGTGTCGAAGTCGTCGACAAGGATGACGATTCTGGGGAGAGAAACAGGCTGTGCGTCCAAGTGTTGAACGATCGCCTCGCCGTTGCTGGTCTTGGCGTCGGCCGTCGCGTCCGTTCCGCCGTCCGGCGCCGGACCCGTCTGCGTGCGGAGGCGCAGCGTGCCCGGTTCGTCCCGCTGCTCGCCGGCGGGAGCCGGGTCGACGGCTCCCGCCGGCTGCGCGCGGCGACGCTGCTGCGCGGCCAACCGGTGCCCCGCACGGGCGACTTGGCGCACGAAGCCTTCGTACGTGTTCTCCGGGCCGATCAACTCCGCGCGGCGCTTGAGCTCCCCGCTGATCGACTGGGCGAACTCGCGCATCAGGCCAACGTCGTTCGCCGCCAGGTGATGCCTGGCGTGCGGCAGCTCCAGGCATGTGTGCAGGCCCTCTCCCGACCCGCCGTCGCCGTCGAGGAGGACGAGCCGGAGGCGGTCGGGCGGACTGCCGACGGACAGGGACGCGGCGAGCGAGCACAGCAACTCGGTCTTGCCGGACCCGGACGGCCCCGTCACGAGGGCGTGCCCCCGGCCGGGACCCAGCTCCGCCTCCAGGGGGCCGCGCGGCCCCGCGCCGAAGACCAGGGCCGCACGGGCTGCCGCCGGGCCGGCCTTGTCGCCTGCCGCGCCGTCCGCGGGGGGTCCGGCCCAGCGCGCGAGCAGCGCGGCGGGCGTGGCGCGGGCAAGGCCCAGTTCGTCCAGGAGCCGGGAACTGCGGGGGAGCGTCACGGCGGAGCGTGCCGCCGAGCCGGTGCGCACCGGCGTGCCCTCGGACTCTCGCAGCGGAGCCATGGCCCGTGCGAAGCGTTCCGCCCAGGCGGCAGAGACGGCGTCCAGCGTGCAGACGGTGCCCGGGGTGCCTGCCGTCGCGGTGCCCGGCGTCCCGGTGCCTGCCGTCGCCGTGCCCGGCGCCTCCGGGCCGCCCGTCGCCGCGCTGTCCCGGCGCACCACCCGGACCGCCGTCGCGACCGCACCGCTGAGCAGGGCGAGCGCACCGCACTCGCGGAACGCGGCGGACGTGGCGTACGCGGCCCGCACCGTCTCGGAGACGGGAGAGGAGGGCGTCGCCGCGGGTGTCTCCGCAAGGCAGAGCAGATGGACGCCGGCCCGCGGCCCCTCGGCCGCAAGCCGCGCCACCGCGTCACGCAGGGAGGCCGACCCGGGATCGCCGTCGACGACGAGCAAGGTGAACGGGCCGGGACCGGACGGGACTTCGCCGCGCCCCGCGTACTGACGCGACTCGTCGAGGCGGTGGGTCAGCTCGGCGGCGCGCGCAGCCGCCTGGTCCCGGTCGTAGGCGGTGAGCAGACGGCAGTCCTGCCCGTGCGCCGGACGCAGATGAGGCAGCCAGCCCAGCCAGGACCACTCCCGGATGCGGGCCTCGACGTCACGGGAGCGGTCCGCCGAGATCAGCACGATCTCCAGGCTGCTCGGGCCGTGCAGGGCGGCGAGCTGCGCCAGCACCGAACGGGCCAGGCCCATCAGGCGCGGGCGAGGCCCCGCCAGGCCCAGCGCGCCCGCTTCGCGCAGGCCGACGGTGACCGGTGCCCCGGGACGGCCGTCGCCGCGGTGGGCCGTGCCGATCCGTACGGTCAGCGCCTCCGGATGACCCGGCTCGCGCTCCCACAGGCGCGGACCGGGGCCGAGCGCCGTGAGCAGGATCGTGGCCGGGTCGGGGCGGCGTTCGTCCTCGGCCGGGGCCCGATCGGCGCCGGTGCCGCCGGGCCCGGAAGCCGGGGCGGCGCCGGGCGTGCCCGCGGGCGGCCGTGCGCGTTCCTCGTTCTGGCCGCCCGCGAAGCGCCGCGCCCACGCGCCCAGCCCGCGGGCGCGCGCACGCCCGGACTCCGCCTCGGCAGGGACGCCCGGCGTGCGGGGCCCGCCGTCCGTACCGGACGGGCCGGCGGTGGACTGCCGGGCGTAGCGGGCGTGCTGGGCGATGCCCGAACCGTGTGTGGTGCTGCCGTCGGGCAGCGGTCCGCCCGGTGCGTATCCGTGGGGGATCCCCGCCGAACCGTCCGCGGGGTGCCCTGCGAGTGTTCCCGGGGCCTGAGCGGCGGCGCCGTCCCGGAGTGTTCCCGAAGCCTCCGTGGCGGCGCCGCCGCGGTGGGCGGTGGCGCTGTCCCGGTCCTCGCGCGGGCCCTCCTGGCCGCCGTCCGGGGCCGTCAGGCGCAGCTGCCCCTTCCCGTCCGGCTCCGTGGAGAGTGAGGCGGGCAGGGGCGTGGTGGCCTTGGGCCCGCCGGCGGGCTCGAAGTCCGGGGAGACACCGAGCGCCGAGGTCTCCACGCGCAGCGCCGACTCCCCGGCGCGCAGCGTCGCACCCGGGCGGAAGAGCACCGGACGGCCGCCGACGGGAGCGCCGTCGAGCATCGTGCCGTTCGTGGAGTCCAGATCGGCGACCGTCACGGCGCCGCCGTCGGAGACCGTCACCGCGCAGTGCAGCCGGGAGACGTCCGGGTCGTCCAGCGGCACGTCGGCCTCGGCGGAGCGGCCGAGCGTGACCTTGCCGCCCTGGAGGAGGTGTATGCCACCGGCGTCCGGACCCGAGATCACGTGCAGCCGGGCCCTCGCCGAGCCGTAGGCCGAGAGGGCGGGCATCGCCGCCGGGCCGTGCAGGGAGATGACGGCTCCGTCCAGGAGCGGGGGCTCGCCCAGCAACTGACGGTGCGGATCGAGCCGTTCCGTGCCCGCGTACACGGTCGCCGCCGAATCCTGCGCGGGCTCCGTACCGCTGCCCTGGCCCGCCCCCGCGCTGCCGGGGGCCGAGCCGCCGCCCGCCGCTGCCGCGGCGGCGGAGACGAGACCGCCCGTCACGGCGGACAGCGGCGTCCCCGAGGGGGCGGTCACGAGCACGTCGCACGCTGCTCCCCCGCTCGGCGCACCCGCCGCGCCGGCCCCGCCCGGACCGCTCGCGCGCGGCCCGAGGGTGACAGTCAGCCGGATCTGCATCGGCCCTCCCGGTCCCAACCACGGTGTGCCGACCACGCGCGGCGAGGCGGTCACCCTCGCCGGCGTCCGCGCCCGGCGCACATGTCACACGGCACAGCCCCCGCGAACGCGCCGCCCGGGAGGGGGCCCTGCGGCCCCGCGGATCCACGCGTCCGCGCACAGTGCTGTCGATGCCGTGAGCATCTTCGCACCCGTCACCGACATCGCGTCCCGCTCGCGGCGCTCAATGATCTTGAGTTTTCGCCGTGGTGCGCAAGAGGGCCCGTCCGGACACTCCGCCGGATACGATCCGCGCCCCGGGGCGCGGTGCCGTTCCGGGGCCTCGCACGGGGCTCGCCGGACGACGGGTCTCCGCCCGTGGCCGCTGTGTGCCGGCGATGCGCAACCGTCCTCGCCGCACGGCGCGTCCTTGCCGGAAGTCGCCCGTCAGTTCGCACTCGACGTCGAACGGTGGCGAGGCGGCACTATTGTGGGCGGGATTGCAGTACGACACCAGGGAGCGCATGACGTGCGGCCGGTAGGCAGCAAGTACCTGCTCGAGGAACCGCTGGGCCGCGGCGCCACCGGAACCGTGTGGCGGGCGAGGCAGCGGGAGACAGCGGGCGCGGAAGCGGCCGTCGCCGGTCAGCCCGGTGAGACGGTGGCGATCAAGGTCCTCAAGGAGGAGCTGGCCAACGACCCTGATGTGGTCATGCGCTTTCTGCGGGAGCGCTCCGTCCTGCTCCGCCTCACGCATCACAACATCGTCCGCACCCGCGACCTCGTCGTCGAGGGCGATCTGCTCGCCCTGGTCATGGACCTGATCGACGGCCCGGACCTCCACCGCTACCTGCGGGAGAACGGACCGTTCGCGCCGGTGGCCGCCGCACTGGTGACGGCCCAGGTCGCCGACGCGCTCGCCGCGAGCCACGCCGACGGTGTCGTGCACCGGGACCTCAAGCCGGCCAACGTGCTGCTGGCCAACGGCCCCGAGGGCATGCGCCCGATGCTCACCGACTTCGGCATCGCGCGGCTCGCCGATTCGCCGGGGCTCACACGCACCCAGGAGTTCGTCGGCACGCCTTCGTACGTGGCGCCCGAGGCGGCCCAGGGCCACCCACAGACCTCCGCCGTCGACATCTACGGCGCGGGCATCCTGCTGTACGAGCTGGCCACCGGGCACCCGCCCTTCGCCGGCGGCTCGGCGCTCGAGGTGATCCACCGCCACCTGGGCGAGGAGCCGGCGCGGCCGCCGAGCATGCCCGACCCGCTGTGGACCGTCGTCGAGCGGTGCCTGCGCAAGCGCGCCGAGGAGCGGCCCAGTGCCGAGAGTCTCGCGAACGCGCTCCGTACGGTCGCGTCCGGCATCGGTGCCGGTGCCACGCCGGAGCAGGCGGCCGCCGCGATGGGTGTCGCCGGTCTGCTCGCGCCCGACCCGGCTCCGGCGTCCGTGCCGGAGACCGGCGGCGGCCCGGGCGGTGCCGCCGCCGCGGCCGCCGGCGGCGCGGTCGCCGGAGCGGCGGCCGGTGCCGCCGCGGGAAGCGCGGACCCCACGCAGGTGCTGCCGAACTCCCCGTCCGCCCAGGCGCAGGGCCCGGGAGGTAGCCAGTACGACCCGAACGCCGCCACCAGCTACATGCCGCAGTCCGGGGGCCAGGGCGGCCAGGGCGCGGGTCAGGGCCCGAACGCGGACCCGACGCAGGTCATGCCGCCCGTCCCCCCAGGGGCCCCCTCGCAGTCTCCCGACGCCGGAGGGCCCGACGGTCCGCACCCCTGGGAGAACCAGATGCGTGCGGCCCGCGACCGGAACGAGCAGACGCAGGTCCAGCCGCTCGACCCGAGCATGGACCCGCTGCGCCGCCGCCCGCAGCGCCAGCCGCAGCAGCCCCCCGGCCGCCGTCAGGCTCCGCCGCCGGAGCACTACGGCCGGCAGCAGCGGCGTCCCGCCCAGCCGCCTCCGCAGCGTTACGAACCGGAACCGCCGCCGCGACGCGAGCCCCGGCCCCGCAGGGAGCCGCGGCAGCGCAGCGCGAGCCCGATGCGGATTCCGGGACTGGGCTGCCTCAAGGGTTGTCTCTTCATGATCGTGCTCATGGTCGTGGCGGCCGTGCTGGTGTGGAATCTCACTCCGCTTCCCGAGTGGTGGGAGCAGGGCAAGAGTTTCTGGGAGTCGGTCGAGAACCTGATCGGCAAGATCGGGAATCTGATCGACAGCGCTCCCCAATAGCTCATTCCTGTACGCGAGTTCAGAGATTTGTCGACTTCCTCGGCGGGAATTCCCCCTCGAAAGTGACGGTTGGCGCGCTCCGGTGCCTCAACACCCCTTCTTCCGCGTAGTTTTGTCGCTATGGCACGGAAGATCGGCAGCCGGTACAGCATTCACCAGATCCTCGGCCGCGGCAGCGCCGGCACGGTGTGGCTCGGCGAAGGCCCCGACGGTCCCGTCGCGGTCAAGCTGCTGCGCGAGGACCTCGCCTCGGACGGCGATCTGGTGGAGCGCTTCGTGCAGGAACGCAGCGCCCTGCTCTGCCTGGATCACCCGAGTGTGGTCGGCGTCCGCGATCTCGTCGTGGACGGCAACGACCTCGCGCTCGTGATGCAGTTGGTCCGCGGCACGGATCTGCGTACACGCCTGGAGCACGACCGCCGCATCGCGCCGCAGCCGGCGGTGGCGATCGCGGCGGACGTCGCGGACGGACTGGCGGCGGCCCACGCGGCCGGCATCGTGCACAGGGACGTCAAGCCGGAGAACGTACTGCTGGACGCGCTGGCCCCGGCCGGCCCCGGTGGTGCGCCGCCCGCGCTGCTCACCGACTTCGGAGTGGCCAAGCTGATCGACTCCCCCCGCACCACGAGGGCCACGTCGATCATCGGCACCCCCGACTATCTGGCGCCGGAGATCGTGGAGGGCCTGCCGCCCCGTGCCTCCGTCGACATATACGCGCTGGCCACCGTCCTCTACGAGCTCCTCGCCGGATTCACGCCGTTCGGCGGCGGACATCCCGGGGCGGTGCTGCGCCGCCACGTCACGGAGTCGGTGGCTCCGCTGCCCGGCATCCCGGACGAGTTGTGGCTGCTGATCCACCAGTGCCTGGCCAAGGCCCCCGCCTCCCGCCTGCGCGCCGTCGAGGTGGCGGCGCGGCTGCGCGAGCTGCTGCCGGACCTGGAGGGGCTGCCGACGCTGGACATCGACGAACAGCCCGAGGAGGTCTACGAGTCGTACGAGTACGGGGAACAGGAAGGCTCGTACGGCAGCCACGGGCCGGGGGAGCCCGGCAGCGGCGGGCACGCCGCCGGGGGCAGGCACGCGGGCGCCCCCGCTCCTGCCGGGCAGGACGGCCGCCCGGCGGCCGCCGCCCACGGCGGAGACGGCGGCGGGCACTCCACGCGCTCCGGGCGCGCGGCGGTGCCCCTGGTGCACAGCGGCGCGGGCCCCGACTCCAACCGCGACACCCACACCAGCATGCGCGTTCCCGGAGCCGACGAGCTGGCGGGAGGGGCGCACGGCACGGCCCGTGCTCCCCGCGCGGCGGGCGAGCCGCGCGCCGGCTCCGCGCGCAACCGGCTGTCCGCGGCCGCGGCGCGGCGGCGTCGCATCAAGCTGGGTGCCGGGGCCGCGGTGATCGCGGCGGTGGCGGGTGTGGGGGGCTGGCTCGCGGCATCCGGCGACGACGGTGACACCACGCAGCCGGCG
The DNA here is from genome assembly GCF_900090145.1 of Streptomyces sp. WMMB 322. Lineage (GTDB taxonomy): Bacteria > Actinomycetota > Actinomycetes > Streptomycetales > Streptomycetaceae > Streptomyces. Next base: position 448,741 of record NZ_FMHI01000003.1, on the reverse strand, counting down.
CCCGCGGTCGAGCATCCCGCGGAGCCTTGATCCGGAGTCCTGATCCGGAGTCCTGATCCGGAGTCCTGATCCGGAGTCCTGATCCGGAGCCTTTACTCGGGGCCCTGCCCCGGAGCCCTGACCCCGGGTTCCGGGCCGGTAGACCCGGCCCGGGGCCTTGTCCGGGGGAGCTCGCCCCGATGCCCGCCCCGGCCCGTCCGGAGACCCGGCCGGCGGGCCCGGCCGCCGCGCGGAGCCCGGCCGGCAGGCACCGCGCGCATGTGCCGGCCCGCCCTCCCCCGGCGCGGAACGGCCTCATCGCCCAGCCGTTAGGGTGGAGGTGTGGCGATCCCCGAATTTCCCGAAGAGCTCAAGTCCCTCCGCTCCACCATGGAGTCGATCGAGGCCGTGATGGACCTCGGCAGGATGAGGGCCGATATCGCCTCCCTCGAGGAGCAGGCGGCGGCCCCCGATCTGTGGGACGACGTGGAGAACGCGCAGAAGATCACCAGCAAGCTGTCCTATCTCCAGGGCCAGCTGCGGAAGGTCGAGGAACTGCGCTCGCGGATCGACGACGTCGAGGTGCTCTTCGAGCTCGCCCTCAGCGAGAGCGACGACGACGCGCGCGGCGAGGCGGAGCGCGAACTGCAGGCGCTGCGCAAGTCGGTGGACGAACTGGAGGTCCGCACGCTGCTCTCCGGCGAGTACGACCCGCGCGAGGCGGTCGTCAGCGTGCGCGCGGAGGCCGGAGGCGTCGACGCCGCGGACTTCGCCGAGCAGCTGATGCGCATGTATCTGCGCTGGAGCGAGCGCCGTGGCTATCCGACGGAGGTCTACGACACGAGCTACGCGGAGGAGGCGGGCATCAAGTCCGCGACCTTCGCGGTCAAGGCGCCGTACGCGTACGGCACGCTCTCCGTCGAGCAGGGCACGCACCGGATGGTGCGCATCTCGCCATACGACAACCAGGGCCGCCGCCAGACGTCCTTCGCGGGCGTCGAGGTGCTGCCCGTCGTCGAACAGGTCGACCACATCGACATCCCCGAGAACGAACTGCGGGTCGACGTGTTCCGTTCGTCCGGCCCGGGCGGCCAGTCGGTCAACACCACCGATTCCGCGGTCCGTATGACGCACATCCCGACGGGCATCGTCGTCTCCTGCCAGAACGAGAAGTCGCAGATCCAGAACCGCGCCGCCGCCATGCGCGTGATGCAGTCACGTCTGCTCGCCCACCGCCGTCAGGAGGAGCAGGCGAAGATGGACGCGCTCAAGGGGGACGGAGGCAACTCCTGGGGCAGCCAGATGCGTTCGTACGTCCTGCACCCGTATCAAATGGTGAAGGATTTGCGGACGGAACATGAAGTCGGCAATCCCCAGAGCGTTCTCGACGGAGATATCGACGGCTTTCTCGAAGCGGGCATCCGCTGGCGCAAGCAGCAGGAGCAGCAGGACGAAGGCTGAAGAAGTCGCCGGACAAGCCGCTGAACCGGCCGTTCCCGCATAACGATTCGGCTGACTGTCCCGAACTCACGGGGCTGCACGGCCAATTCACGCCATCCTCGCTTGACTGAGGTGTGAAAACTAGGAAAGCTGTGCGATCGCATGCCTGTGTCAGGGGCGCGTGCGGGGGTTGAGTGAACGGACAGTTCCGTGTCCCGGCAAGAGGCTCCGCAGCCCGTCACACAGCTGCTCCATCGAAAAATGAAACTACTGGGGGTAGTTGGCCAATGATCAAATCCAAGACGCGGCTGCGCGTGGCGCGCGTCGCTGCCGGCACCGTGTTCGCCGTCGGCGCCTCGCTCACCGCTACGGGTGCTGCGCAGGCCGCCGAGGCCGACACTGCCGCCACCACGCAGGAGGGCGGCCTCCTCGGCGGCGTCATCGGTGGCCTCATCGGCGGCGGCGACGGCGGTGGCGACTCTGAGGGTGGCACCGAGGGTACGACCGGCGGTGACACCGGCGGCGAGACCGACGGCGGCACCACCACGATCGGTGGCGGCGTAGAGGGCACCACCGGCGGCGACACCGGTGACACCAGCGAGGGCACCACCGGCGGCGACACCGGTGACACCACCGAGGGCACCGACGGCGGCAGCACCACCACCGGCGGCGGCGACACCGGCGGTACCGGTGGCGACGACGGCGGCGAGGAGCCTGCAACCATCGGTGGCTCCGGCGGCGGCGACGACACCTGCGACCTGAACGACGACAGCGTCGACTGTGAGGGTGGCACCCAGCCCGACAGTGCCGGCAGCCAGCCCGTCGAGCAGCAGCCGCAGGGTCCGAAGGAGGAGCTGGCCGACACCGGTTCCGCCGAGACGACCTTCCTGCTGGTCGGTGCCGCGACGATGATCGCCGGCGGTGTGGCGTTCCGCATGATGCCGCGCATGATCAACCGCCGTACGGCCGCCTGAGGCACGGGTCGTACGCAGGCGGACGAGGGGCCCGGGAGGCAGCGCACAGCGCTTCCCGGGCCCCTCGTATGTCTGAAGGCCGCATGCCCGAAGGCGGGTCGTACGTGTGAAGGTGATCGGCTCCCGGCGGCCGCCGGGCAAGGTGCACCAGGCGTGCCCGCCCGGTTACGCCGTCGCCATCCGCTGCGCGACGAGTGCCACGGTCAGCAGCGCCAGCAGCAGCGCGAACAGCGCGGTCGGGGAGAGGCTCGCGAGGGGCGACTCACGGTGGAGGCGCTCACGGTGGGCGCGGCAGACGGAGCAGCGGCCCTCACTGACGGGGCCGGCGCAGTTGGCACACACCAGTCGGTCGCATGTCATGCGAGCTCCTCTCAGTCTGCCAACGACGCCGGGGAGTGATCGGTTCCCCGAAGGATGCGTTCTCCCCTCCACTGTGCCAGCATCCGCGCGCGCGTGCAGAGGCTCGTCCCTGTCCGTCGCCCGGCGGGCCCGTCCGGCCCGGAGGCGGGGAGGAATGGACCGCAGAAGTCGGCTTTGTCCGAAAGGGTGCGTGACCAAGCCCACCAACAACGGACGCCGACTGCGCACCGTGCGCCGGTTCGCGTAGGGTCACCACACCGGTCCCCGGCTGATGCCGGGAGGACCTCAGGGAGCCGTACCGCGGCTTCCGCTGCCCCTACCCCAGGCCGACGTGGTGTACCCGTGATCCGATTCGACAGCGTCTCCAAGTCCTACCCCAAGCAGAACCGCCCGGCGCTGCACGATGTCTCGCTGGACATCGAGCGCGGCGAGTTCGTCTTCCTGGTGGGATCGTCCGGCTCCGGCAAGTCCACCTTCCTGCGGCTGATCCTCCGCGAGGAGCGCGCCAGCCACGGTCAGGTGCACGTACTGGGCAAGGACCTCGCGCGGCTGTCCAACTGGAAGGTGCCGCAGATGCGCCGCCAGCTGGGCACCGTCTTCCAGGACTTCCGGCTGCTGGCGAACAAGACCGTCGGCGAGAACGTCGCGTTCGCGCTCGAGGTCATCGGCAAGTCCCGCGTGCAGATCCGCAAGACCGTCCCGGAAGTGCTCGACCTGGTGGGCCTGGGCGGCAAGGACGACCGGATGCCGGGCGAGCTCTCCGGCGGTGAGCAGCAGCGGGTGGCCATCGCCCGGGCCTTCGCCAACCGTCCCATGCTGCTGATCGCGGACGAGCCGACCGGCAACCTGGACCCCCAGACCTCCGTCGGAATCATGAAGCTGCTGGACCGGATCAACCGGACCGGCACAACAGTCGTGATGGCAACGCACGATCAGCAGATCGTCGACCAGATGCGCAAGCGCGTCATCGAGCTGGAGCGCGGCCGGCTCGTGCGTGACCAGACGCGCGGTGTCTACGGCTACCAGCACTGAACGGCCGGGCGGGCGAACGCCGGTGCCGCGACGGCCGGCGAACCCGCAGGCGAACAGTCTGAGCAGTTGAGACGGCAACACACTGAAAGGACGCCATGCGCGCCCAGTTCGTAATGTCGGAGATCAGCGTCGGTCTCCGCCGCAATCTCACGATGACCTTCGCGGTGATCGTGTCGGTAGCCCTGTCTCTGGCCCTCGCGGGCGGTTCCCTGCTCGCACGCGAACAGGTCAGCACCATGAAGGGCTACTGGTACGACAAGGTTCAGGTGTCGGTCTACCTGTGCAACGAGAACGACGCGGACTCCGACCCGAACTGCGCCAAGGGTGCTGTGACTTCGCAGCAGAAGGAGCAGATCCGCACCGAGCTGGACAAGCTGCGCGTCGTCGACAAGGTCTACCACGAGTCCGCAGACGAGGCGTTCAAGCACTACCAGGAGCAGTTCAAGGACTCCCCGCTCGCCGACAGCCTCACTCCCGACCAGATGCAGGAGTCCTACCGGGTCAAGCTCAAGGACCCGACCAAGTACCGGGTGCTGCAGACGGCGTTCTCCGGCAGGCCGGGGGTGCAGGAGGTCCAGGACCAGCGGAACCTGCTGGAGAACCTCTTCAACCTGCTCAACGGCATGAACATCGCAGCGCTGTTCGTGATGGGGCTGATGCTGATCGTTGCGCTGCTCCTGATTGTCAACACGGTCAGGGTCTCCGCGTTCAGCCGCCGCCGTGAGACGGGCATCATGCGGCTGGTCGGCGCGTCCAGCTTCTACATCCAGATGCCGTTCATCCTCGAGGCGGCCATCGCCGGCCTCATCGGGGCGGGCTTCGCGTGCGTGCTCCTCGTCGGCGGCAAGTTCTTCCTCATCGACAGCTGGCTCGCGGAGAAGATCGCACTCATCAACTTCATCGGCTGGGACGCGGTGTTCAAGGTCCTGCCCCTGCTCGTCGCGGTGGGAGTCCTGATGCCTGCGGTGGCAGCGTTCTTCACGCTCCGCAAGTACTTGAAGGTGTGACGCACGACGCGGCCGCCGTACGGTCAACGGGCCGTGCGGCGCCCCTCGTCTGGCTTAGACTCCGACTCATGTCGGACTCGTGGTATTCCGCCCCATCCCCCGGCAAACACAGGGGGAGCTCCCGGCAACTGCGCCGAGGAGCGGGTCTGGCACTGGTTTTCGCGAGCGTACTGGCGACGGGAGCGGCAACCGGTGCCTGGGGCGACGGCGTTCGGGCCTTCGCGGGCTCACGTGACCAGGCGGCCGGGCAGTCACCGATGGACGCGAACTTCGGCGGCGGCACATACGGAGACACTGCGAGCAGCAGAGCAGCCGGCTTGCACGAGGACGTGGAGCGCACCCGCGAAGAGGGCTCCACGGCGGGCGGGGAAGCGGCTGAGGAACTGGTCAGCCGAAGTGGCGACCGGTGGTCCTCCGCCTACACGGCTCGCGAGTACGAGGGTCTCCGGCGGACCCTGGACGGCGAATACGTCGGCGTCGGCATCTCCGTACGCCGCGAACGCGACGCGCAGGGCCCGCCGTCGGTGTCCGTGGCGCGGGTCGCACCCGGAAGTCCCGCCGCCCGTGCGGGCGTTCAGCGCGGCGACCGGCTGCGCGCCGTCGACGGCGAGGACGTCACCGGCCATCCCGTCACGGACGTGGTGGCACGGCTGCGCGGGTCCGAGGCCGGTGGCCGCTCCGCGGAGCCTTCACCGCTGGGCAGCACCGTCGACCTCGAACTCGAGCGCGACGGGCGGCGGTGGGAGCAGACCCTGCGCAGGGCGCGGCTCAGCACCGACGCCGTGACCGTGGAGCGCATGGGGCCCACCGTCACCCGCATCAAGGTCTCCTCCTTCACCAAGGGTGCCGCGCGGCAGATACGGGAGGCGGTCGACCGCGTCCCGCCCGGCACCGGCCTCCTGCTCGACCTGCGCGGCAACTCGGGCGGACTGGTCAACGAAGCGGTCACCGCCGCATCCGTCTTCCTCAAGGGCGGCCTCGTCGCCACGTACGAGCAGCACGGCACCCAGCGCGCCCTCTACGCGGACGCCCACCCCGGTGCGGCGACGGACGGCAGAGCGGGACAGCCGCTGGTCGTGCTCGTGGACGGCGGCACGATGAGCGCCGCCGAGCTGCTGACCGGCGCACTCCAGGACCGGGGGCGGGCCGTCGTCGTGGGCTCCCGCACCTTCGGCAAGGGGTCGGTGCAGATGCCGCGGAAGCTGCCGGACGGCTCGGTCGCGGAGCTGACCGTCGGCCACTACGCCACCCCCTCGGGCCGCTCCCTGGACGGCGAGGGCATCACGCCGGACCTGCCGATCGACGAGCCGGGGAACGCCGCCGCCCGTGCACGCACAGTATTGAGTGGCCTGGAGCCCCGGTCGTAGTGGGAGAATGACCAGGCTATGGCGAAGAAGGACGACAAGAACAAGAGCAAGGCCAAGAAGGCCAAGGACGCGAACGGGCGCAAGCTCATCGCGCAGAACAAGAAGGCGCGGCACGACTACCACATCCTCGACACCTACGAGTGCGGCATCGCACTCACAGGCACCGAGGTCAAGTCGCTGCGCGAAGGGCGCGCCTCGCTGGTCGACGGCTTCGCCCAGCTGGACGACGGCGAGGTCTGGCTGCACAACGTGCACATTCCCGAATACGCACAGGGCACGTGGACGAACCACTCGGCCCGGCGGAAGCGGAAGCTGCTGCTGCACCGCTACGAGATCGACAAGCTGATCGGCAAGACCCAGGAGACGGGTCACACGCTGGTTCCGCTCCAGCTGTACTTCCTGAACGGCCGCGCGAAGGTCGAGATCGCGCTGGCCAAGGGCAAGAAGGAGTACGACAAGCGGCATGCGCTGCGGGAGAAGCAGGACCGGCGCGAGTCGGACCGGGCGATCTCCGCGGCGCGGCGGCGGCAGCGGCTGAAGGTCTGAGCCGAGGTCCGCACCGGTCTGAGCGGGCTCCGCACGCGGGACGCGCGGCTTGACACAGGCAGGACGCACGGATGCCGTGCGCGGGCGGGCCGCCGGTCTGGTGGGCTGCGGGGGCCGCATGGAAACGGAGCGTGCGCGTGCGGGCACTCTCCGGTGAGGTTCTGCGGGTGGAGAGGCCGGCGCGCCGGGGCTGCCCGTTCCGGGGCCTACGCGGCCGCTGGACTCCACGCCGAGAGCTCGCCCCGCGAGGAGCGGGTGGCGCGAGCGGTTTGCACCGGGACCGCAAGGGAACCCCAGCGGTCTGTGTGAACGGCTGACCACGGCGGGCGGCCTCCGGGGGGCGGCTGCCGAGGCTCCCGCCCCGGCCGTCCGGCCGGGAATACGTGGCGGAGCAAAAGAGTTGGCCTTGGTGTGACCAGGTCACGTACCATGGTCGAAGCGCCGTCCGCGAGGGCGGTGGGTTGTCAACTCAACATGGGGATGATCGGTTTCGACAGCGGATGTCGAAGCAGGTGAAGCGAGCCGAGGAACGCGGCAATGATCTCGTTAACCATGTGCCGCAAAAAAATAATCGCCAATCAGAAGCGCGATTCCTTCGCCCTCGCTGCCTAAGCAGCGAGTGTGAAGTGTCAGCCCGGGTAAGTTCCCGCCCCGGATCCTGGCATCAGCTAGGGAACTCACCGCGTAGGCCCGGTCACGGGGCCTGCCGGGACACCTAACAGTGACTGGGCCCGTCGGAGACTTGTCCACGTGATCTCCGGGGCCGAGAAAATCGAAGTGGACTGCGCTCGGAGAAGCCCTTCTTCTGCTCCGTTGGACGCGGGTTCGATTCCCGCCATCTCCACGAGTTCGAGGGTGACCTGTGTCCGCGGAAAGCGCGGACCGGGTCGCCCTCGTTGTTTTTGCGAGGCTTCGCCTCGCGGTGCGGGGGCTCCGCCACCCGCACCCCCGGCGGGGGCTGCGCCCCCGGCACCCCCGGTCGTGGTTGCGGTGCGTCGTTCTCTTGCGGGGGCTTCGCCTCTTGGGTCCGGTGGGGGCTCCGCCCCCGGCACCCCCGCGGGGGCTGACGCGGGGTGCGGGGTGCGGCTCGGGTGGGTTCGGGGTGCGCGTGGGGTTCGTGGTGGGTGCGGGGGCGTGCCGTTCCGGCGGGTGTCCCGGGGCGGCATGATTTACCTCCCTGTACCGGACGGGCCTTCGTGCTGGCCTTCATATGCCGGTCCGCAAATCACTTCCCCACGCTTCGCTGGGGAGACCCCAACGGCCCCGTGCCCCCCGCCTGCACGTCCCGCCCCCTCCTGCCCGTCTGGCGTCTGCCGCTCTCGTCCCCTTTTCCCTTCCGGGAGTCCGGGTGGCTTTCGGCTGCTCCGCCGGTGGCCCTTCGGGTCACACGCGCAAGCTCGTCCGATGGCTCAACTCCCCCACCTCGTGGAGGGGTTCACCGACGCTCGGAGCTGGGCTTGCACGGGCTCGGTGTCCATCCACTTTGCGGGGGCCTATCGGCCGCGCCCGTCGAGGACGACGGCCACGGACCCACTGCCCGTCGTGGAAGAGAGGGTCTTGATGGCCCCCTGGGGAGAGCCGCGGACCGGCGGGAGGGGGCGGGACGCGCAGGGGGGCATGGGCGGGCTTAAACGTGATTTGCGGACCGGCATATGAAGGGCAGCACGAAAGCCCTTGACGGTCCAGGGAGGGAAATCATGCCGCCCGGACTTGCCCCCCGGAGCGGCACGCCCCCGCCACCACCCACGACCCCCAGGCGCCCCACCCGCGCACCCCCCGCGCCCCGCACACCTCCCACCCCTGCCCTGGCTCGGGTGTGTGGTCCGGCGGTTCCGGCCGAGGCGTGCCACCGGCTCTCCGCGCGGCGCATCCGGCCCGGCCGGGGTGGGCATCCTCGGCGGACGCAATCCGCCGGGCGCAATCCGGCGTATCCGGCCGCACCCGTCCGGTGGCCGCCTCGGTGGTGGCAGTGAGGCACCGGGTGCAGGCCCCTCGTCGCCCTGACAAAGGCGGTTACCGGGGCTTCGGTCGCGCCTTGCTTCCGTGCTGTGATGGGGACATGGACCGTATGGACAAGAATCCGGGGGACGGGCGGCTCAGCCTCCCCGCCGAGTTGTACCTGCTGGCGTGCGACACGGAGAAGCAGAGGCTCACGAAGACGGACGTGCTCGGCAGCGTGCTGCGTGCCGCGGTGCTGGTCGAGTTGACCGACCGTGGCTGCCTCACCGACGAGGACGGCAAGGTGCGCACCGTCGGCGACAAGCGCACCGGCGATCCGCTGCTCGACGAGGCGCTGCGGGGGATAGCCGCCGAGAGGCGTCCGCGTAAGTGGAAGGTGCTGGTGCAGCGGGACCGCAAGCAGACCTTCCAGGCTGTGGAACGGCAACTGGAGAAGACCCGGATGATCCGGATCGAGCGGCGTACGTGGTTCCCGGACACCGTGGTGGTCAAGGACACCGCCCTGGCCAGGAGGCTGAACGGGGAGGCGGTCGAGACGCTGACCGGAGGCCGTCCCGTCGAGCAGTTCTCGACCCGGCAGGCCGCGCTGACCGCTCTGGCGGCGGTGGGCGGGTTTCCCACCGTCACCTCCGGCAAGGACAGGCGCGAGCACAAGGACCGCATCAAGGCGCTGACCGAGCGTGCCGGCGAGGCCGGTCCCGCCCTGGACAAGGCGCTGAAGGAAATGCAGATCGCGACGGCGACGGCCATCGGCACCGCGGCCGCCATCAGCAGCCAGTGACCGCGGCGGGGAGGGGACCGGCGGATGGAACAGCAGCCTCACGCGCGACCCGTTCCCGCCGACCGGACGCCGCTGGGCCCTGATTCGCTCACGTGGAAGTACTTCGGCGACTGGCGCGGGGTGCTGCTCGCGCCCTGGGCGGGCGTGATGCAGAACATGCATCCCGGGCTGGGCGCCGGAGTCGCCGAGCACTCCCGGTTCTTCGAGGAGCGGTGGCAGCGGCTCTTCCGGTCGCTGTATCCGATCGGCGGCGTCGTCTACGACGGCCCGCGGGCGGTGGAGACCGCACGCCAGGTGCGCGGGTACCACGACACGATCAGGGGCGTCGACGAGCGGGGCCGCCCGTACCACGCTCTGGACCCGGACACCTTCTACTGGGCGCACTCGACGTTCTTCATGCTCACGGTTCTCGTGGCGGACCGCTTCGGGCCGGGCCTGAGCGAGGACGAGAAGCGGCAGCTCTTCGACGAACACGTGTGCTGGTGGCGGCTGTACGGGATGAGCATGCGACCGGTGCCCGAGAGCTGGTCCGAGTTCCAGGCCTACTGGGACCGGATGGCCCGTGATGTGCTGGAGGACAACCGGCCGGCCCGCGACGTGCTCGACATCCGTTTCATCGCCAGGCCGCCCGCGTTCTCGTGGATGCCTCATTTCGTGTGGCGTGCGCTGCGCGGGCCGCAGGCCCGGTTCACCGTGTGGTTCACTGTCGGGCTGTTTCCCGCCCCGGTGCGTGAGCGGCTCGGTCACCGCTGGACCGTGCGGGACGAGCGGAGGCTGCGGCGCATCGGGCGGTTCGTCCATCACGTGTGGCGCCTCGTCCCGTTCAGATACCGCTATCACCCGAGGGCGCGCGCCGGTTGGGCGCGCGAGGCCGGGCTGCGGGCCGCCGGCGCTCCGCACGTGGAGTCGCCCGTACGGAACTCGCCGCCGCCTGAGGAGCGCGGTTCGCCGAAGCACTATGTGCCGCCCGCCGTGCACGACGCGCGCTGACCGTCGCCCCGTGTGACACCGGCGTGGCCCGACCCCGGGCGCGGGCGGCGGCCGGCGGGGTTCCCCGCCGGACAGTCCCTAGAGGTGAACTCCGTCGTGGAGGACGGCGAACACGCCCCGGGCGCGCGTGCCGTCGGGCAGCTGCCAGACCCCGGCGACGTGGCCCGCTGCTCCCTGTGGCCGCCGGGGCGCGCCGTCCGCGTCGGGACGCAGCACCCGGTGCACGCGGAGGGTTCCTCCGGCCGGGCCGGGCAGCTCGGTGCTGGTCCGGTCGTCGGTGGGGCCGGCCGCCGTGGTGTGCCTGCGGGGCGGGAGGTCGCCGGTGAAGGAGCGGGTGACGTCCCGGTCGACGGTGTCGCTGACGCTCTGGGCCTGTGGCTTCGCACGGCCCTCGATCAGGGCGAGCAACTGCTGTGCCATCACCGGGTCATGGCATCCGTCGTAGGCCCAGCGCTGCCCGAGCACTCCGTGTTCCATCGTGCCGATGAGGGCGTGCTCCGCCCCGTCGAGCGGCGCACCGCGATACGTCAGCGGCACCTGGTAGGCGATCGGGTCGTAGCCGGAGGTGTCGGTGACGACCATGAATTCGATCCCCACTTCGCCCTGCGGATCGTCCAGCCGGAAGCCGCCGGCCTTGGCCAACTGCGGTCCGTCTGCGCCGCCTTGGTACCACGGACGGGAGGGGAGCCAGGAGGTGAGGAGTTCGAGCTTGGTCGGTTTGACGGTGGTCCGGTGGATGATCGCCATGCGGACGTTCTCCTTCGTCGAGCGGGTGCAATCGTCACGACTTCCCTCGTGGCGGGCCGCGAGGTCGGCCCGGTCCGGGGGGACAACGAGCCGCCAGGGCCCCTCGACCGCCCCTCGACCGCCCCGGACAGTGACCGGTAAGCCTACTTCCGGGACCGGGCGGTGGCGCGTGGCTGCGGGCGGGGGCCCACTCCGGGTTGTCACCGTGTTGTCACAGCACCGTCCAATGAGTCAGTAAAAACAACGACTAGTCACATTTACATCTTCACCTTCGCGCTACATTTTCTCCTTCGATGAGGAGGGGGTGCGCTCGCCAACGACGGGGCGCGCGAATTGATATGGGCGAAAACTCGGAGGGGCAGCCGGACAGCGGCGCTCCGGTCTTTGTGGACAGCAGCGGAGTCCGGCGCCGCGGATGGCGCCGCCTCGGCCTGGCGGTGGGGGTCGCCGGCGGCGGATATGCGCTGGTCGTAGCGGTGAGTGTGATCGGCGGCAACTCCGAGGCGCCCTGGGGGGTGTTGATACCGAGAGCGGACGACGGGGCGGGGCGAGTCGTACCGGAAGAAGACCGGTCGCGGACGAAGTCCCCCTGGGCCGACGGAGCCCGCCTGGGCGAGCCGAGCCCCGAAGCCTCCGCCACACGGGACGCGCCGGGCGCAGGCAGCGCGCGCACGCCGGAGGCCTCGTCCGGGCCCGCACCCGCCGCAAGCGCCTCCGCGGAGACGGGAGCCACAAGCGCGAAGAAGCCGGAAAGCACCGGTGACGGCGGCGCCGGAACGGTCAACAAGGGCGCAGAGACGGGCAGTTCGGGCAGCACTGGCGGCTCGGTGCCCGCGGACCCGTCCACCGATCCCGCCGGCGGCGCCACAGGCTCGCCCGGCACGCCGGCAGACCCGGATCCCGACCCGACGGAGTCCTCCGGGGCGTCCGGGACCTCACTGCTGGAGGAACTCCTCGGCGCGCTCGGCGGAGGCACGACCAGAACGGGTTCCGCGTGAGGCACAAGTATGCAGCCACCGCCCGGAGCAGGCGGCGGCTGCCGCTGCGTTACCTGCTCCCGTCGGTCCTGCTCGCCGTCGTTGTCGTGATGCTGCTGCTGCGCGGCTACGTGCACAGCGAGTTCCTCGCCGACCACCGGGTACGGCCGCCGGCCGCCACCGACGCCGTGCCCGGGAAGGTCCTCTCGGGAGGCCCGGTCCTGGACGCACGCGGTGCCGAGCCCGTCAGCCACCGCGTGCCCGACCGCAAGGTCGTGCTGACCTTCGACGACGGCCCCGACCCGGAGTGGACGCCGAAGATCCTGGACAAGCTCGCCGAACACGACGCGCACGCCGTCTTCTTCGTCACCGGCACCATGACCTCCCGCCATCCGGAGCTGGTGCGGCGCATGGTCGACGAGGGGCACGAGGTGGGGCTGCACACCTTCAACCACCCGGACCTCTCCTTCCAGTCGCCCTCGCGCATCCACCGTGAACTGGCGCAGAGCCAGCTTGCGTTGGCGGGTGCGGCGGGCGTGCACACGTCGCTGTTCCGGCCGCCGTACTCCTCCACGGTGGACGCGCTCGACAACAAGTCGTGGCCGGTCACGCGACAGATCGCCGAACTCGGCTACATCACCGCGTTCATCGACACCGACAGCGAGGACTGGGCGCGTCCCGGCGTGGACGAGATCGTGCGCCGCGCCACGCCGCAGCCGGGCAAGGCGCGATCGTGCTGATGCACGACTCGGGTGGCGACCGTTCGCAGACGGTGGCCGCACTGGACCGGATGCTGCCGCGGCTCCAGGCGCAGGGTTACCAATTCCCGGGGCTGACCGAGGCGTTGGGTTCGCGCGGCCCGCACACCGCCGTGCACGGCCCCGACCTGTGGAAGGGAAGGGCCTTCGTCGCCGCGGTCGGCGTCTCCGAAAGCGTCATGGGTGTGCTCACGGTGTCGTTGATCGTGGCCGGGGCACTCGTGCTGGCGCGGTTCGTGCTGATGCTCGTCCTGTCGACCGTGCACGTGCGGCGGGTCAGGCCCCGCAGGCGGAGACGGAAGCCGGGGGCCGCGCCCGTCGCCGGACCGGGGGCGGCGGCGGGACCGTTGCCGGTCGCGGGGGCGCCTGTCAAGGAGCCCGTCACCGTGCTCGTTCCCGCCTACAACGAGCGCGAATGCATCGCCGGCACCGTGCGTTCCTTGGCGGCGAGCGACCACACGGTCGAGGTGATCGTCATCGACGACGGATCGACGGACGGTACCGCGGAGATCGTCGAATCGCTCGGTCTGCCCGGTGTGCGCGTGCTGCGCCAGGCCAACTCCGGCAAGGCCGCGGCCCTCAACAACGGCCTGCGGCATGCCACGTTCGAACTGATCGCGATGATTGACGGCGACACCGTCTTCGAACCCTCGACGGTGCGGGAACTCGTCCAGCCCTTCGCCGATCCTCGTGTCGGCGCCGTCGCCGGCAACGCGAAGGTCGGCAACCGCCGCGGGCTCATCGGGGCGTGGCAGCACATCGAGTACGTGGTGGGCTTCAACCTCGACCGCCGCATGTACGACGTGCTGCGCTGCATGCCCACGATCCCCGGCGCCGTCGGCGCGTTCCGGCGGACCGCGCTGCGAAGCGCCGGCGGCTTGAGCGACGACACTCTGGCCGAGGACACCGACGTGACGATGGCTCTGCACCGCGCCGGCTGGCAGGTGGTGTACGCGGAGCGCGCCCGGGCGTGGACCGAGGCGCCCGGAACCGTCAAGCAGCTGTGGTCGCAGCGCTACCGCTGGAGCTACGGCACGATGCAGGCGATCTGGAAGCACCGCCGGGCCGTACTGGACCGCGGGCCGTCGGGACGCTTCGGACGGGTCGGGCTGCCGCTCGTTGCGATGTTCACGGTGCTCGCACCCATGCTCGCGCCGCTCATCGACGTCTTCCTCGTCCACGGCCTGTTGTTCGGGCCGGCGCTGCGGACGGTGGCCGCGTGGCTGGCCGTGCTGCTGGTGCAGGGCGCGTGCGCTGCGTACGCCTTCCGGCTGGACCGCGAACGGCTCGCGCCGCTGCTGACGCTGCCCCTTCAGCAGCTGCTCTACCGGCAGTTGATGTACGTGGTGCTGATGCAGTCGTGGATCACCGCGCTGACGGGCGGGCGGCTGGGCTGGCAGAAGCTGCGCCGTACTGGCCTGCTGAACGCCGCTCCCGGAGCGAAGGCCGCTTACGGGGGCGGCCCGCGGGCCGGCGGCGGCGCCACGGGGACCAGAGAGAAGAGCACCGTCGGATGACCGGCCGCCCGGACACGGAGCCGCCCCCGGACACGGGGGCCCTCTCCGCTGACGGCTCGCCTGCCGCTGCCACGCGGCCCGCCACTGCCACGGGGCCTGCCACCGTCATGGGGTCTGCCACCGCCACGGGGTTGTCCCCGGCTGCCGCTTCCTCCTCCTTCTCCTCCACCTCCGTCTCCGCCACCGCCGCCGAGCCGGGCGCCTCCGCGGCCGGACCGCCCGTACGGGACCGCTACCTGGATCTGCTGCGGGCGGTCGCGCTGGTGCGCGTCGTCGTCTACCACACCTTCAACTGGGCCTGGCTGACGTTCCTCTTCCCGTCCATGGGCGTGATGTTCGCCCTCGCGGGTTCGCTGACGGCGCGGTCGCTGGGTCGGCCCGCGGCAGCCGTCGTACGCAGCAGGGCGCGCCGGCTGCTGCTGCCGCTCTGGCTGTACGGAGCCGTGCTGCTCACGGTGCTCTTCGCGCAGGGGTGGCGGCCCGGCCACAGCGCGGGGACCTGGCTGCGCATGCTGTGCTGGCTCGTGCCGCTGGGCAGCCCGCCCCACCCCGAGGAGATCGGCGGCGACGGCGGCCTGCTGGAGGCCACTTGGGCAGTGGAGACGGCGGGCCCGCTGTGGTATCTGCGGGCCTATCTGTGGTTCGTGCTGGCCTCGCCGCTGCTGCTGCGCGCCTTCCGGCGACTGCCGTGGCCGACGCTGCTGACGCCGCTCGCGCTCACCGCCTTCGTCGGCACCGGCGTGGTGGCGGTTCCCGGCGAGACCGGCGAGGCCGTCACGGACTTCGCCGTCTACGGCTCCTGCTGGATGCTGGGCTTCGCCCACCACGACGGGCTGCTCCGGCGCGTTCCCCTGTACGGCGTGGCACTCGTGGCTCCCGCGGCGATGGCGGCAGGCGCGTGGTGGGCGGGCGCCCACCCGGGCGAGGACGGCTGGGACCTGAACGGCATCCCGCTCGGCCAAGCCCTGTGGTCGTTCGGCTTCTGCCTGCTGCTGCTTCGCGTCAGCCCCTCCTGGCACCGCCTGCCGGGGCCGCTGGGCCGCCTGGAGCGGCCGGTGACCCTGGCCAACTCCCGTGCCGTCACGCTCTATCTGTGGCATCAGCCGGCGCTGGTCGCGACGGTGCCGCTGCTGGACCTGCTGTGGCGCATTCCGGCGGTCGGCGATTCGGAAGCGCTGTCGGCCGCGCTGGAGAGCTGGTCCGGGGCGCTGATGTTCCTGACCGTGTGGCCGCTGGCGGCGCTGCTGATCGCGGCGTTCGGATGGGCGGAGGACGTGGCCGCGCGGCGCCGGCCACGGCTGTGGCCGCGCACGAGGACGCCCGGCGTACCCGGCCGGCGACGGGGCCCCGGCCCGGGCCCCGGCGCTGCTGCGGGACCCGCACCCGGTCCGCTTACGGGTCCGCCCCCGGGGCGACGCATGGCCCCTCTCACCGGCAGCGGCTCCCGCAGGTGAGCGCAAGGTTTCCTGGACGACACCTCGCGGCACGGCCCCGAAACGTGCCCCTCCTAGCTTCGGTTGCAGCATCCGGCAGTGACGCCCGGCAGCGACGCCGGCCCCGACACCGCCGGTCCGCGACCCGGAACCTGTGGAGGCGCCATGACCGCTGCGACCGCACCGCCCGGCAGCACACCAGACACCCCGCGCAGGAGCGGCCGCTGGATCGAGCGCTGGGACCCGGAGGACGAGACGTTCTGGAGGGAGAGCGGCGAGCGCGTCGCGCACCGCAACCTGCTGCTGTCCGTCTTCTCCGAGCACATCGGCTTCTCCGTGTGGACGCTGTGGTCGGTGCTCGTGCTGTTCATGGGCCCCGAGTACGGAGTCGACCCGGCGGGGAAGTTCCTGCTCATCTCCATGGCGACGCTCGTCGGCGCGGTGGTCCGCGTGCCCTACACCTTCGCCGTCGCCCGCTTCGGCGGCCGCAACTGGACGGTGGTCAGCGCGACGATGCTGCTGGTGCCGTCGGTGGCGGCGCTGATCGTGATGGAGCCCGGCACGTCCTACACGACGTTCCTGGTGGTCGCCCTGCTCACCGGCGTGGGCGGAGGCAACTTCGCCTCCTCCATGACGAACATCAACTCCTTCTTCCCGCTGCGCCGCAAGGGCTGGGCCCTCGGCGTCAACGCCGGCGGCGGCAACATCGGCGTGCCCGTCGTGCAGCTTGCGGGCCTCGGGGTGATCGCCGCGGCCGGAGCCGGCCATCCGCGGGTCCTGCTGGGCATCTACATCCCGCTGATCGTGGTCGCCGCCGTCTGCTCCGCACGCTGGATGGACAACCTGGCGCCCGTGCGCAACGACGCCGGGGCCGCCAGGGAAGCGGTGCGGGACGCCCACACCTGGATCATGTCCTTCCTGTACATCGGGACCTTCGGCTCCTTCATCGGCTACAGCTTCGCCTTCGGGCTCGTGCTGCAGACGCAGTTCGAGCGCACGCCGCTCCAGGCCGCCTCGCTCACCTTCCTCGGACCGCTGCTGGGCTCGCTCGTGCGTCCGCTGGGCGGGCAGCTCGCCGACCGCTTCGGCGGGGCCCGGATCACGCTGTGGAACTTCGCCGCGATGGGCGCGGCGACGCTCGTGGTCGTGGCGGCCTCACTGCGCGAGTCGCTGCCCGCCTTCCTCGCCGGCTTCACCGCGCTGTTCGTGCTGAGCGGCATCGGCAACGGCTCGACGTACAAGATGATCCCGGCGATCTTCCACGCGAAGGCGCTGGCGGACGGCAGGAGCGGTGCGGCCGCCGCCACCGCCGCCCGTCGGCTGTCGGGCGCGGCGATGGGCCTGATCGGCGCGGTCGGCGCCCTTGGCGGGCTGGGCATCAACCTGGCCTTCCGGCAGTCGTTTGAGACGGTGGGGACGGGAACGGCGGCATACCTCACCTTCCTCGGGTTCTACGGTGTGTGCTGCGCTGTCACCTGGGCCGTCTATCTGCGGGGCCGGACCGTGCCGGACGACGGACAGGACGGCGACGGCCCGGCCGCACCGCAGGGCGGGCGGGAGAGCCGGCCCGTCGCCCACGCCGAGGTGTGAGGGGCGTGAGCTCCCGGCGTAACACCCGGGAAACCCCGGAGTACCGGGCCGGTCATCCGCTGTTGACAGGCTCGGTGCTCCGTACGAGCAGGGGCGGAGCGAGAAGGACATGCGCGAGCAGACAGAGCGGGGCGCGGCAGGGGACGCACCCGGGCCGCGAACACCGCCCGGGCCGGACACCCGTGACCCACGGGCGCCCCGGCCACCCGGAACATCCGGCGCACGGCCCGGGCCGCACGCGAAGCCGCAGCCGCTCGCCGGGTTCACCGTCGGCGTCACCGCGGCCCGCCGCGCCGAGGAACTGGGCGCACTGCTGGAGCGCCGCGGCGCGGACGTGCTGCACGCACCGGCGCTGCGCATCGTGCCCCTCGCGGACGACACCGAACTCCTCGACGCCACCAGGGCCCTCGTCGAGCGCACCCCGGACATTGTGATCGCGACGACGGCGATCGGCTTCCGCGGCTGGATCGAGGCGGCCGAGGGCTGGGGCTTCGGCACGGACCTGCTCAAGTCCCTGGGAGAGGTGGAGGTGCTCGCCCGCGGCCCGAAGGTGCGCGGCGCCATCCGCGCGGCGGGTCTGAAGGAGACGTGGTCGCCGGAGTCGGAGTCGATGGCCGAAGTGCTCGACCGGCTGCTCGCACAGGGCGTGGACGGACGGCTCATCGCGCTCCAGCTGCACGGCGAGCCGCTTCCCGGCTTCGTCGAATCGCTGCGGGCGGCGGGCGCTGAGGTCGTCGGCGTGCCCGTCTACCGCTGGATGCCGCCGGAGGACATCGCCCCCGTCGACCGTCTCATCGACGCGATCCTGGCCCGCGGCGTCGACGCCCTGGCCTTCACCAGCGCGCCCGCCGCGGCGTCACTGCTGGAGCGTGCCGGGCGCCGCGGCGTACGGGAGGCGCTGCTGGAGGCGATGCGTACGGATGTGCTCGCCGCGTGCGTGGGGCCTGTGACGGCGGCGCCGCTGGAGGCCCACGACGTGCCGACGGTGCAGCCGGAACGCTTCCGGCTGGGCCCCCTCGTCCAGTTGCTGTGCACCGAACTGCCGGGCCGGCAGCGGGCGTTGCCCGTGGCCGGGCACCGGGTCGAGATCCGCGGGCGGGGTGTCGTCGTCGACGGCGAGCTGCGGACGGTGCAGCCCGCGGGGATGGCGCTGCTGCGGTCGCTGGCCCGCCGCCCGGGATGGGTCGTCCCGCGGGCCGAGCTGCTGCGGGCCCTGCCCGGCTCCGGAACGGACGAGCACGCGGTGGAGACAGCCATGGCGCGGCTGCGCGTCGCGCTGGGCGCCCCGAAGCTGATCCAGACCGTCGTCAAGCGGGGCTACCGGCTCGCCCTCGACGCCGCCTCGGACAGCGGCAAGTACGACGGACAGCCTCCCGCCACGGAGGCCTGAGCCCCGGAAGCCCAAGGGGTCGCTACTGGCTGAAGCTGTCGATGAAGTTCTCCTGGCACTGCTGCTGTTCGGCCGTCGTGGCCGCCTTCTCCGTGCAGTCCTGGAATTCCTGGTAGTCCCCGGAGCCCACCAAGACACCGCGAAGACCAGGATGACCGACGAGCCGACGAGTGCGAGGCCACCGATGACCGCGCCCACCATGGCGAGGGTGCCGTTCGTGGCCTCGCCCCGCTTGCCGCGCCGGAAGCCGACTATGCCGAAGATCAGCGCGAGCAGTCCCAGGGCGATCCCGCCCAGGATCGTCCAGAACAACAGCGCCCCGATCAGCCCGAGCGTGAGAGCCGCCGTGCCCATGCCGTTGCGCGGCGGCCGGGCGGGCTCCCACATCTCCTCCCCGTAACCGGGGCCTGCGCCACCGTGCCCCTGATGGGCCTGTCCCCAGCTTTGCGGTGAAGTCATGGTGTGAGTCCTTACGGTGCGTTCGGGATCCCGGGTAGCCACGGTTCTGCCCGGCTCAGGCCCCGTTACTCCCCGCCGGGCGCCGCCGCAGGTGCGTCCCGGTGGCCGTTCGCGTACGGTTGACGGCTGCCCTTGGGCGAGCCCGAGAAGACGAAGCAAGCCGCGGCCAGGCGCGGCATCCGTCCTCGCCCCGGGCCCCGCACGGGCCTGAATCAGCAGAAGGGGGCCGCGTCGTTGGCAGCGCAGCACGACTCCGTCCGGGAGCGGGAGATCCGCGAGGAGCAGGAGCACCTGGACGGGGTGTACCGCCGGCTCGAGGAGAAGATCCACGAGGCCGAGTTCCTGATGGACGACGCCTCGAAGAGGGCGCAGGTCGGCACCCCGGGAGCGCTGGCGGAGCGTGACGCGCAGGTCTTCCGTGCCGGCGTGCACCTCAACCGGCTGAACCGCGAGTTCGAGGACTTCCTCTTCGGACGCATCGACCTGCTCCCCGGAGCGGACGCCCAGAGGGGCCCGGACGGCGCGTACACCTCCGTCGAACCCGCCGAGGGCGCCGTGCGCCCCGACGGAACCGCCGACATCGCGGAGACGCTGCACGTCGGACGGATGGGCGTGCTCGACGCCGACTACACCCCCCTCGTCATCGACTGGCGGGCACCCGCCGCCGCGCCGTTCTACCGTGCGACGCCGGTCGCGCCCGGCCGCGTGGTACGGCGCCGGGTCATCCGCAGCAAGGGCCGGCAGGTCCTCGGCGTCGAGGACGACCTGCTGCGCCCCGGGATCACTGCCCGCCTCGGCGGCCGGGAGCTGTCCGTCACCGGCGACGGCGCGCTGATGGCCGCGCTCGGGCGGGCCCGCGGCCACGCGATGCGGGACATCGTCTCCTCCATCCAGGCCGAGCAGGATCTCGTCATCCGTGCGCCCGCCGCCTCCGTCACGGAGGTCGAGGGCGGCCCTGGCACCGGCAAGACCGCCGTGGCGCTGCACCGCGCCGCCTACCTCCTCTACCAGGACCGGCGGCGGTACGCGGGCGGCATCCTCGTCGTCAGCCCGACGCCGCTCCTCGTCTCCTACACGGAGGGCGTGCTGCCCTCGCTCGGCGAGGAGGGCCAGGTCGCCGTCCGCGCGCTGGGGAGTCTCGTCGAGGGCGCCGAGGCAGGGACGTACGACGAGCAGCACGTGGCCCGCGTCAAGGGCTCGGCGCGCATGGCGAAGGTCCTCCACAGGGCGGCGCGCGGTGCGCTGGAGACCGGCGACGCACCTGAGGTGCTGCGGGTGGTGGCCTTCCGTGACCGCGTCGAACTGGACGCCGCCGAACTGCGCCACGTTCGGCAGCAGGTCCTCAGCGGCACCGCGCCCGTCAACCTCATGCGTCCCCGTGCCCGCAAGTTCCTCCTGGACGCGCTGTGGGAGAAGTCGGGTGCCGGACGCCGGTACACCGATCCGGAGCTGGCGGCCGAGGCGCGCGAGGGGTTCGACGAGGACATCTCCTCCGAGGACGGCTTCATCGCCTTCCTCGACGCCTGGTGGCCGGAGCTGACGCCCCGCCGGGTGCTGGCCTCGCTCGCGGACGAGGAGACGCTCGCGCGCGCCGCGGGCACCTCCACCCGGTCGGCCCGGGGGCGCAGCAGCGGCGGACCGGCGGGCCGGGGCCGCGGCCGCCGCCTGCTGAACGCGGACGAGGCCAGGGCCGTCGCCGCCTCGTTGCGCCGCCTCGACGCCGACGGCCAGGGCCCGCTCTCGGTGCACGACGTGGCGCTCCTGGACGAGCTGCGCGTCGTGCTCGGCACACCTGCGAAGCCCCGCAGGCGTGAGACGGATTCCCCGTACGGGGACGGCTCCGCCTGGGCGCACCCCCTGGAACAGCTCACCGGGCTGGACGAGTTGACGACGTTTGCCGACCGCGACCCCACGGCCCGGCGTGAGCGCGCGGAGCGGCAGGCGGAGGAGCGGACCGACTACGCGCACATCATCGTCGACGAGGCCCAGGACCTGACGCCCATGCAGTGGCGGATGGTCGGCCGCCGCGGCCGGCACGCCACCTGGACGGTCGTCGGCGACCCGGCGCAGAGCTCCTGGCCCGACACCGAGGAGGCGGACGCGGCACGCGCGGAAGCCCTCGGCTCGCGGCCCCGCAGCCGCTTCGAACTGACCGTCAACTACCGCAACCCCTCCGAGGTCGCGGAGCTCGCGGACCGCGTGCTGGCGCTCGCGATGCCCGGCACGGCGCCCCCGAAGGCGGTCCGTTCCACGGGTCTGCGCCCCCGGTTCGCCGCCGTGCGGGGCGAGTTGGGTGCGGCGGTGCGTGAGGAGGCGGAGCGTGCGCTGGCGGAGGTCGACGGCACGGTGGGGGTCGTCGTCCCGATGGGCCGCAGGGGCGAGGCCCGCGAGTGGCTGGCGGGGCTCGGTGACCGGGTGGTGGCGCTGGGAAGCCTCGAGGCCAAGGGACTTGAGTACGACGCGACGCTCGTGGTCTCGCCCGCCGGGATCGCCGGCACCACCCGGGACGGGGAGGGCGGTGCCGGCACGGCCGGGCTGCGGGTGCTCTACGTGGCGCTCACGAGGGCGACGCAGCGGCTGACGGTGCTGTCGGCGGAGGCGGACCGGCCCGATGCGGCCGGTGTACCGGAACTGCTCAGAGACTGAAGGAAATCGCCCCCGGGAAGGGAATCGCCCGGTGGGGGCTGTTTGTTAGCCTGGATGTGGCACCGGCCCGATCCATGCCCCCGGGCCCAACCATTGTCGCTTCGAGCGACCACTTGCCGCGAGGCGAGCTGGCGGGTCGGTGTCACCAAAGACTTCTCGAGCTTCCGCTTCGGTGAAGCTCTCCGTTGGGGTTCGTGTCCTCGGCCTTCAGCCGATGATGCGGACCCCTTCCGCCTGCGGGCCCTTGCGGCCCTCCGCGATCTCGAATTCGACCCGCTGGGTGTCCTGCAGACTGCGGTAGCCCTCTCCGTGGATCGAGCTGTAGTGGACGAATACGTCCGGTCCGCCGTCCTCCTGGGCGATGAAGCCGTAGCCCTTCTCGGCGTTGAACCACTTGACGGTGCCCTGAGCCATTCCTGGTCTCCCTGTATGCATATGGGGTTTGCGGGCCGATCCTAGGCTGAGATGGGGCGCTTTGAAGTGATTTGGGGCGTAGACACAGAGTTTCGCGCCGGTGCCGAAAGAAGGGGCCCGAAGGAAGACGATCACGGGCATCTCGTACTGTGGAAGGCTCTTTCCGCGCCCAAAGCCGGGGTGGTCCACGGGTTACCCCGTACCGGGTGGTAGGTGGGACGATCTGTTGACGTGCCCCACACCTGGGAGCCGATACTTCGGCGCTGCGGTTCGGTGCGGCACCAACGCGTCAAGGGAAAGCAGAGGGAAGTCGGCAATGAGCGCGCCCAGCGTCTCCTACTCGATGACTGTCCGGTTGGAGGTCCCCGCCGGGGGGACCGCGGTCAGCCAGATCACCACGGTCGTGGAGTCGTCGGGCGGTTCGGTCACCGGCCTCGACGTCACCGCCTCGGGCCACGAGCGGCTGCGTATCGACGTCACGATCGCCGCCTCGTCCACGGCTCACGCCGACGAGATCGTCGCCGAGCTGCGGGGCATCGAGGGTGTCGCCCTCGGCAAGGTCTCCGACCGTACGTTCCTGATGCACCTCGGCGGCAAGATCGAGATGTCGTCGAAGCACCCCATTCGCAATCGCGACGATCTCTCCATGGTCTACACCCCGGGCGTGGCCCGTGTGTGCACACAGATCGCGGAACATCCCGAGGACGCACGGCGGTTGACGATCAAGCGGAACAGCGTCGCCGTCGTCACGGACGGCTCGGCGGTCCTGGGCCTGGGCAACATCGGCCCGCAGGCCGCCCTGCCGGTGATGGAGGGCAAGGCCGCACTCTTCAAGCGCTTCGCTGGGATCGACGCCTGGCCGATCTGCCTCGACACGCAGGACACCGACTCGATCGTCGAGATCGTGCGGGCGCTGGCCCCGGGCTTCGCCGGAATCAACCTGGAGGACATCTCCGCGCCCCGCTGCTTCGAGATCGAGGCGCGGCTGCGCGAGCTCGTCGACATCCCCGTCTTCCACGACGACCAGCACGGCACGGCCATCGTCGTCCTCGCCGCCCTCTACAACGCTTTGCGCGTCGTGGACAAGCGCATCGAGGACATCCGCGTGGTGATGTCGGGTGCCGGAGCGGCCGGGACGGCCATCCTGAAGCTGCTGCTGGAGGCGGGCGTCAAGCACGCGATCGTCGCCGACATCCACGGTGTGGTGCACGACGGCCGCGAGGACCTGGTGAACGCGGCCGAGGGCTCGCCTCTGCGCTGGATCGGGGAGAACACCAACTCCGAAGGCTTCACGGGCACGTTGAAGGACGCCGTGGTCGGCACGGACGTCTTCATCGGCGTCTCCGCCCCCAACGTGCTGGGCGGCGAGGACGTGGCGCGCATGGCGGACGGCGCGATCGTGTTCGCTCTCGCCAACCCCGACCCCGAGGTCGACCCGGCGGTGGCGCGCGAGACGGCCGCCGTCGTCGCCACGGGGCGCTCCGACTTCCCGAACCAGATCAACAACGTGCTGGTCTTCCCCGGCGTCTTCCGCGGCCTGCTGGACGCGCAGTCGCGGACCGTCAACGACGAGATGATGATCGCGGCGGCGCGCGCGCTCGCCGACGTGGTGCTCGAGGACGAGCTGAACCCGAACTACATCATCCCCAGCGTCTTCAACGAGAAGGTCTCCGGAGCCGTGGCGGGTGCGGTGCGGGACGCCGCCCGCGCCGCAGGTGAGGCGACTGTCACACACGCGCCGGCGACGACGACGGCGACCGCCGCCACCGCGGCGGAGGGCCCCGTGGTCTGAGCACACCCGGCACGCGGCTGCGGACACCGGTCCACCTCACACGTGCCCCGGCGGTTCGACGGGCCCCCGGAGGGTACGCGCGGCTGGTGAGCTCGGACCGTAAGCGGTCCGGGGTGACGGTGCTCACCCCGTGGCGGCACGGCGCGTCGCGAGGTGCAGGGTCACGACGCCCCCTCTAGGGTTGCGGCAGACACAAGCCTGTGGGGCGTCAGCGCAGCGGGGACATCGCCGCCGCTCGTGTGACTCCGCAGCTGTCAGAACGTTCCGGATTGGCTTTCCCGCCGCACGTAGGGGCAGGATTCGTTCCCGGGGGACTTCGTCCTGGGGATTCCCCAAAGGGGCGGGAGGGTCTCAAAGCAGACCCTGGTCAGGGGACTGTCCGAGGGCCCTGGCAGCATCGGCTTCGATCTCACGCCTCATCGGCAAGAAGAACACGGGAGTAACGAGTTATGAACCGCAGTGAGCTGGTGGCCGCTCTCTCCGAGCGCGCCGAGGTGACCCGTAAGGACGCCGACGCCGTTCTGGCAGCTCTCGCCGAGACCATCGGCGAGGTCGTCTCCAAGGGCGACGAGAAGGTCACCATCCCGGGTTTCCTCACCTTCGAGCGCACGCACCGTGCGGCCCGGACCGCGCGGAACCCGCAGACCGGCGACCCGATCGAGATCCCGGCGGGTTACAGCGTGAAGGTGTCGGCCGGCTCCAAGCTCAAGGAAGCCGCGAAGGGCAAGTAACGGCGCTTGCCGGGGCGGCTCACGGCCCTCCCGGACCACGCAGCACAAGGGCGGTCACCCGCAGAGGGTGACCGCCCTTCGTGTGTCCGCTCCCGGGGCCGTGCCGGGCCCGGCAGGCGCTACGGGAGCTCGGCCTTGGCGCCGAGATCCGCGAGCTTGTTCATGAAGTTCTCGTAGCCGCGGTTGATCAGCTCGATGCCGTGGACGCGGGAGGTGCCCTGGGCGGCCAGAGCGGCGATCAGGTACGAGAAGCCGCCGCGCAGGTCGGGAATGATCAGGTCCGAGCCCTGCAGCTTCGTCGGTCCGGAAACCACCGCGGAGTGCAGGAAGTTGCGCTGGCCGAAGCGGCAGGCGGACCCGCCGAGGCACTCGCGGTAGAGCTGGATGTGGGCGCCCATCTGGTTCAGCGCGGAGGTGAAGCCCAGGCGGGACTCGTAGACCGTCTCGTGGACGATGGACAGGCCCGTGGCCTGGGTGAGGGCGACGACCAGCGGCTGCTGCCAGTCGGTCTGGAAGCCGGGGTGCACGTCCGTCTCGAGCGCGATGGACTTCAGCGGACCGCCCGGGTGCCAGAAGCGGATTCCCTCGTCGAGGACCTCGAAGGCGCCGCCGACCTTGCGGAAGGTGTTGAGGAACGTCATCATCTCGCGCTGGCTGGCGCCGCGAACGAAGACGCTGCCCTGCGTGGCCAGCGCCGCGCTCGCCCACGAGGCGGCCTCGAGGCGGTCGGGAAGGGCGCTGTGGGTGTAGCCGCCGAGCTTGTCGACGCCGGTGATGCGGATCGTGCGGTCGGTGTCCATCGAGATGATCGCGCCCATCTTCTGCAGAACGCAGATGAGGTCCTCGATCTCGGGCTCGACGGCGGCGTTGCTCAGCTCCGTGGAGCCCTCCGCGAGGACCGCGGTGAGCAGCACCTGCTCGGTGGAGCCGACGGACGGGTACGGCAGGCGGATCTTGGTGCCGCGCAGCCGCTGCGGTGCCTCCAGGTACTGGCCGTCGGCTCGCTTCTCGATCGTCGCGCCGAACTGGCGCAGCACGTCGAAGTGGAAGTCGACGGGACGGCCGCCGATGTCGCAGCCGCCCAGCCCCGGGATGAAGGCGTGCCCCAGGCGGTGCAGCAGCGGGCCGCAGAAGAGGATCGGGATGCGGGAGGAGCCCGCGTGGGCGTCGATGTCGGCGACGTTCGCGCTCTCGACGTACGACGGGTCGAGCACCAGCTCACCGGTCTCCTCGCCGGCGGTCACGGTCGTGCCGTGAAGTTGCAGAAGGCCCCGCACCACCCGCACGTCACGGATGTCGGGGACGTTGCGGAGCCGGCTCGGCTCGCTTCCCAGCAGCGCGGCGACCATCGCCTTCGGAACGAGGTTCTTCGCGCCACGGACACGGATCTCGCCCTCGAGCGGTGTGCCGCCGTGGACGAGCAGGACGTCATCGGTCATGGATCTCCGCGTTCCTGAAGACGGGTTCGGGGCAGATGATTCGAGGCCTCGTGGGCCGGGCCGGCCCCTGAAGCAGCTCTGGGGCGAAGGCGAAAGACAATCGTAATGGTCCGGATTCACCGGCGCGCACGGGCCGTGGGGGCACCGGCCCCGCACCGGATGAGCCGTATCACGGTGTGTGCAGGGGAAGTGTCCGGAACGTGACCGCGGTTGACGGTACCGGCCGGATTGTGCGTGGGTCTGCGGGAGCGGGTGCGCGGAATCTGCGCGGATCCGGTGAATGTGCCGTGACCAGGGCGGACGTTCCACCCGGGGTTCCTGATCCGGCCGTTGGCTCCCACGGAGGGCCGACGTGCGGGATCATTGCGGCATGACCGAGGTGTCCTCGCTCACCGGGCGGCTGCTGGTCGCCACCCCGGTGCTCGCCGACCCGAACTTCGACCGGGCCGTGGTTCTGCTGCTCGACCACGACGCGGAGGGGTCGCTCGGTGTGGTGCTCAACCGCCCGACGCCCGTCGACGTCGTCGACATCCTGGAGCCATGGGCCGCGCTCGCCGGAGAGCCCGGCGTGGTCTTCCAGGGAGGCCCCGTCTCACTGGACGCCGCACTGGGCGTGGCCGTGGTTCCCGCCTCGCAGGGCCGCGGGCACGCGGCCGGGGAGCGGCCCGGGGCCGCCGCCCGGGACGGAGACGGGTCCCCGGGTGAGGCCGACGGGGAAGGAGGTGACGGGCCGCTGGGCTGGCGCCGCGTGCACGGTGCCATCGGCCTCGTCGACCTGGAGGCGCCGCCGGAGCTGCTCGCCGCGGAGCTGGGCTCCTTGCGCATCTTCGCCGGGTACGCGGGCTGGGGGCCGGGGCAGCTGGAGAAGGAATTGTCCGAAGGCGCCTGGTATGTCGTCGAGTCCGAACCGGGTGACGTCTCCTCGCCGTCGCCGGAGCGTCTGTGGCGGTCCGTACTGCGGCGGCAGCGCAGCGAACTGGCGATGGTGGCCACATACCCGGACGATGCGTCGCTGAATTAGGCTTGGTCCGCATGAGCACTCTTGAGCCTGAGCGCGGTACGGGCACCGGCACGCTCGTCGAGCCGACCCCGCAGACGTCGCACGGAGACGGCGACCACGAACGGTTCGCCCATTACGTCCAGAAGGACAAGATCATGGCGAGCGCCATGGACGGGACTCCCGTGGTGGCGCTCTGCGGCAAGGTCTGGGTTCCGGGCCGTGACCCGAAGAAGTACCCGGTCTGTCCCATGTGCAAGGAGATCTACGAGACGATGAGTTCCGGCGGCGACAAGGGCGGCGGCAAGGACGGCAAGGGCGGCGACAAGTAGCTGCCCGGCGCCGGCGCGGGAGCGGCGGCGCCGGTCCTTCTGACAGGACCGCACGGCCCGTCCGGTCCTTCGCCCCTCCGCCGGTCCGTCTTCCGGCTTTCCGCGCAAGGCTCACAGCGCGCCCCGTCCGTCCTGCTCTCCGGGACGGACGGGGCGCGCTGGGTTGTTCGGAGCCGGTCTCGCTCCGCTGCTTCCGTGTGCGCGCCGGGAGAGGGCCGAATGTCCCCCGGGGAACCCGCCCACCGGCCGACCGACGAGAGGCGTCGCACATGCCGTACACGGATCTGCTCCCCGCGCCCCGCTCCGTCACGCCCCAACCCGCCGCCGGCGGGCCGGACTTCGTGCTGGACCCGCACACCACGCTCGACGCCGGACCCGGAACGCACGACACGGCCCGCTGGCTGCGCGCCACGCTCACCCCAGCAACGGGCGCGCCGCTGCTGCCCGGCGGGCGGGGCGGCAGCGGCGGCGCCGCGGCCGGACGCGGCGGCGGGGCCGAACGCGGTGACGAGGGCGCGGAGTTGGTGCTGCGCACGGACGAGGCGGTCGCCGCCCGGTTCGGCCCGGAGGGCTACGTGCTCCGCGCGGACGGCGGGAGCCTTCGCATCACCGGGGGCGCACCCGCCGGTGTCTTCCGGGGTGCGCAGACGCTGCGGCAACTGCTCGGGCCCGCCGCGTTCCGGCGTGCCCGCACGGCGCGCGGCGAGGTGGCCCTGCGGGTGCCGCCGTTGCTCGTCGAGGACGGTCCGCGCTTCGCGTGGCGCGGCTACATGCTCGACGTGGCACGGCACTTCACTCCCAAGGACGGAGTCCTGCGCACCCTTGACCTGCTCGCCGCGCACAAGCTCAACGTCCTGCATCTGCACCTCACCGACGACCAGGGCTGGCGCATCGAGATCCGGAGCCGGCCGCGGCTGACGGAGGTCGGCGGCACCCGTGCCCGCAGCCGCGTCGGGCGCGGCGGACGGCCGGGGGCACCGCCGCTGTGGGACGAGCGGGCGCACGGCGGCTGGTACAGCCAGGAGGACCTGCGGGAGATCGTCGCGTACGCCGCGGACCGCCACATCACCGTCGTGCCGGAGATCGACATTCCCGGACACTCTCAGGCCGCGATCGCCGCCTACCCGGAACTCGGCAACACCGACGTCGTCGACACCTCGGCGCTCGGGGTGTGGACCGACTGGGGCGTGAGCCCCAACGTGCTGGCCCCCGGCGACCATGTGCTGCGCTTCTACGAGGGCGTGCTGGAGGAGGTCCTGGAGATCTTCCCCTCCCGCTTCATCCATCTCGGAGGCGACGAGTGCCCCAAGGACCAGTGGCTCGCATCGCCCGCCGCACGGGCGCGCATGCGTGAAGCGGGACTCGGACCGGGATCCGGACCCGGACCCGGCAAGGGAAGCAGCCCGGAAGCGGCCGGGGAGGCGCTCCAGGCGTGGTTCTTCAGGCACTTCGACCGCTGGCTCACGGCAAGGGGCCGCCGCCTCATCGGCTGGGACGAGATCCTTCAGGGAGGCCTCGCCGAGGGCGCAGCCGTCTCCTCGTGGCGCGGCCGCGCCGGCGGTGTCGCGGCCGCGCGCGCCGGGCACGACGTCGTGATGTGCCCCGAGCAGGAGCTGTACCTGGACCACCGGCAGGACGGCGGCGCGGGCGAGCCGGTGCCGCTCGGGTACGTGCGCACGCTCCGCGACGTCTACCGGTACGAGCCCGTACCGCCCGAACTGGCCGGGACGCCGCACGAGCGGCACGTGCTCGGCGCCCAGGCCAACATGTGGACCGAGTGCACCGAGAACCAGCAGCGCATCGACTACCAGACCTTCCCCCGTCTCGCCGCGTTCGCGGAGGTCGTCTGGTCGCCGCTGCCCGCCCCCGCCGGGGAGAGGGACTTCGCCGGCTTCGAACGCCGCATGGCGCAGGGGCACTACGCGCGACTCGCGGCGATGGGCGTCGACTTCCGGCCGCCCGGCGGCCCGCATCCGTGGCAGCGCCGCCCGGGCATCGCGGGCCGCCCCCTCGACGGGCCGCCGCACGGGCCGGGCCCCTCCGTGTAACCGCAGGCGAAGGGGGGGTGCTCCGTAGCACGAAAGTCCGCACAGGATCGGAGATCCGCACAAGAGTCCCCGAGGGTGGCAATTCCGTGCTTGCCCGTGTGAGCTGGGGATTACGGGCCCGCGTTCCGGACAGGGACGAGAGTGATGTCAGCGCACGGAACAGCCCATACCGGGCCCCCGGTCCGGCCGCCCGCCGAGATGTGCCAGAGTTGCCTCGTCCGGCCGGTGAGCACGTACCGTACGGGCACAGCAGCCGGGTCGACCGGGGAAGGGGCGGCTGGATTGAGCACGCAAGCACAGCATGAACACCATGCGCCACAGGCTGTGCCGTCGGTCATGCTGCCCACCACGCTCGACGAGGCCGTGGCCGCGCTCTCCGCGGTGCCTGCGGCGGTGCCCGTCGCGGGCGGCACGGACCTGATGACGGGCATCAACGCCGGCCATCTCCGCCCCGCAGCCCTCGTCGGTCTCGGAAGGATCAGTGAGATCCGCGGCTGGCAGTACCTGGACGGAGAGGCGCTCCTCGGCGCCGGCCTCACCCACGCGCGCATGGGACGGCCCGACTTCGCAGCCCTCATCCCCGCGCTGGCGGCCAGTGCCCGCGCCGCGGGGCCGCCGCAGGTCCGCAACGCGGGCACGCTCGGCGGCAACGTCGTCAGCGCCCACCCGACGGGCGACACCCTGCCGGTGCTCGCGGCGCTGGAGGCCACACTGATCGTCGCGGGCCCGGAGGGCGCACGGCGCGAGATCCCGGTGAGCCACCTGCTCGCGAACGTGGACATGCTGCGGCCCAGCGAAGTCGTCGGACATGTGCGCGTGCCGCTGCTGCACGCACCGCAGACCTTCCTGAAAGCCACGGGCCGCACCGGCCCGGGCCGTGCGATGGCCTCCGTCGCCGTCGTGCTCGACCCGGTGCGGCGCGGGGTGCGCTGCGCCGTCGGCGCGGTGGCGCCCATGCCGCTGCGCCCGCTGGAGGCGGAGCGCTGGATCGCCTCGCTCATCGACTGGGACGGGCAGCGCGGACTCGCCCCCGAGGCACTCGCGGCATTCGGCGACTACGTCGCCATGGCATGCATCCCCGACCCCGCCCCGCCGGAAGAGGGCGGTGAGGCTCCCGCACTTCCGCCCGCGGCCTTCCACTTGCGGCGTACGGTGGCAACACTGGCCCGCCGAGGACTCGGGAGGGCGCTCGCATGAGCAACGGCAGCCCGCACGATCCCGGCGCACGGGGCGAGGGATACGGATACGGGCAGGGGTACGGGCAGCAGTACGGAGACGGTTACGGCTCCGGCTACGGCGAGTACGGCGACGAGGGCGGCTGGGGCGAATACGGCCAACAGCCGCCGCAGGCACAGCAGTCGGGCGGGCAGCACTATCCGTCGTACCCGCAGGACGGCTCGTACCCGCAGGAAGGCTGGGGCGGCGAGTCCGACCAGGACGCCACCGCCTTCGTCCAGCTGCCCGCCGGCCCGCTGCCGGCTCCCGGTGCCGGAGCGGACGCCTGGGGGCCGCTGGCCGCGCCGGGCACGGGGCAGGGGGGCTACACGCCACCGCCCTTCGACCCGGCCGAGGTCACCGGGCCGCAGCCGGCCGAGCAGCCAGGACCGCCGGACGAGACCGCCGGCGGTCAGTGGGCGATGCCGTTCGGGCAGGGTGCGGGT
Source organism: Streptomyces sp. WMMB 322 (assembly GCF_900090145.1). Lineage (GTDB taxonomy): Bacteria > Actinomycetota > Actinomycetes > Streptomycetales > Streptomycetaceae > Streptomyces. The sequence continues at coordinate 417,375 of NZ_FMHI01000003.1, read as the reverse complement.
GTCCCGGGCGGTCACGACCACGCTTCGTACGGTCAGCACCACGAGGGCCGTTATCCGCAGCATCAGGACCAACACCCCGGCGGGCACGGGGCGTTCGGCGGCGCCCCGGCCCCGGAGCCGGGCGGTCGGCACGAACGCCAGGACCCCGGCCCCGCCCCGGCCATGGGCCAGGGCGCCGCGGCGGCACTCGCGGGCTCGCACGAGGCCCGCACGCAGCGGCGTCCCCTCGGCACGGGCGGCGGCGTCACCGCGGAAGAAGCGGAACCGATAGGAACCGGCAGGCAGTTCAGCGGCCCCGCGGCCCCGCGGCAGACTCCCGGGCAGCATCACCAGGACACCGCGGGCGACGCCCACTACGAAGAGGCGCACGCACGGCGGCAGGTGCCTTTCGACGGTCCCGAGGCCGTGGCGGACGCCTCCGCCGGGGGTGCCGCACCGGGCGAGGCGGCCGGCGCGCCCTCCGCCGCACCGCACACGAGCGAAGCACCGCCGGCCGGTGACACCGCCGGCGACGCCGGCGCCGGAACCACCGAGGAGGAGACCGGGGCGGAGGAGACCGGGGCGGAGGAGACCGAGGCGCGACCCGCGATGGGAACCGTGCGTTCCGGACTGCCGTGGACGCCTTCGTCGGGCCCCGCCGTCGCGACGAGCGCCCCCGCCGACAGCCCCGTCACCGACAGCCCCGGCGCCGGTGGCCCGGAGCCCGAGCAGCAGCCGGACACGGACCACGGCCCGGACCGCGGAGCCACAGCGGCGGGCGACAGCTGGGCCGTACCCCCGGCCCCGGGAGGTGCAACCGCCCCCGCGACCCGGGAAGCAGCGGAGGAGACACCCTCGGACAGCCGCGAACCGCGCGGCGACGACGCGACGTCCACGGACCGCGGCGACGGGGAAGCGCCCACCGACTCCGAGGTCTCCGAGGAACCCCCGCTGCAGCTCGCACCCGAGCTCGGCGGCGAACACCCCCACGTCTCCTACGTCCTGCACGTCAACGGCATCGATCGCCCCGTCACCGACGCCTGGATCGGCGAATCCCTCCTCTACGTCCTGCGCGAGCGCCTCGGCCTCGCCGGCGCCAAGGACGGCTGCTCGCAGGGCGAGTGCGGCGCCTGCTCCGTCCAGGTCGACGGCCGGCTGGTCGCCTCCTGCCTCGTCCCCGCGGCGACCGCCGCGGGCAGCGAGATCCGCACGGTCGAAGGCCTTGCCGTCGACGGCGTCCCCTCCGACGTGCAGCGTGCCCTCACCGAGTCCGGCGCGGTCCAGTGCGGATTCTGCGTGCCCGGCCTCGCCATGACGGTGCACGACCTGCTCGAGGGCAACCACGCGCCCAGCGAACTCGAGACCCGCAAGGCGATCTGCGGCAACCTGTGCCGCTGCTCCGGCTACCGCGGAGTGCTCGACGCCGTCCGCACCGTCGTCTCCGAGCGCGCCGAACAAGCCGCACGGGAGCAGGCGGAGGCGGAAGCCGAAGCGGAGGCGTACGAACAGGAGTCGGCGGGCGGGCCCGCGCGCATCCCGCACCAGGCGGGACCGGGCGCGGGCGGCGCGTACTACCCGGGAGGTGGCGCATGACGGTCGGGGAGTCCGTGGCGGCCCTCCCTGACGGGTGCAGCGTGAGCGGGCAGGGCAACGGGCACCGCCCGTGGAGACGGCCCGTGCAGGACCACCCGGTACGGGAGCGGCACGTAACGGGTCGAGGAGCAAAGGATCACCGCGTGCAGGGACGGCGCGGAAAGGCAGCAGCGGCATGACCAGCACGGCCGACGGCCCCGGCGCCGTCACAGCGACTCCCGCACAGGGCACACCGCTTCCGCACGAACCCGCCGGCAGCGGCCCGGTCACGCACGGAATCGGCGCGTCCCTCCCCTCGGCCGAAGCCCCCGCCAAGGCCGAGGGCACCTTCCCCTACGCCGCCGACCTGTGGGCCGAGGGCCTGCTGTGGGCCGCGGTCCTGCGGTCGCCGCACCCGCACGCCCGGATCGTGTCCATCGACACCACGCAGGCCGCCGAACTCCCCGGTGTGCACGCCGTCGTCACCCACCAGGACGTCCCCGGCGACGCGGGCCACGGACGCAGGGTCGCGGACCAGCCCGCCTTCGCCCGCGACGTCGTGCGCTACTTCGGCGAGCCCGTCGCCGCCGTCGCCGCCGACCACCCGGACACGGCACGGCTGGCGGCCGCCGCGATCTCCGTCGAGTACGAGCCGCTGGAGGCGGTCACCGACCCGGAGAAGTCCTTCGAGGCCGAACCCCTGCACCCCGACGGCAACTTGATCCGTCACATCCCGCTGCGCTTCGGCGACCAGGACGTCACCGGCGACGTCGTCGTCGACGGCCTCTACCGCATCGGCCGCCAGGACCCCGCGCCCATCGGAGCCGAGGCGGGCCTCGCCGTGCCGCGTCCCGACGGCGGCGTGGAGATCTACACCGCATCCACCGACCCGCACACCGACCGCGACCTGGCCGCCGCCTGCTTCGGACTGCCCCCCGAGCAGGTCAAGGTCGTCGTGACGGGCGTCCCCGGCGCGATGGGCGACCGCGAAGACACCGGGCTGCAGGTGCCGTTGGGCCTGCTGGCGATGAAGACCGGCAGCCCCGTGAAGATCGCCGCCACCCGCGAGGAGTCCTTCCTCGGGCACGCCCACCGGCACCCCACCCTGCTGCGCTACCGCCATCACGCCGACAGCGAGGGCCGGTTGGTGAAGGTCGAGGCACAGATCCTCCTCGACGCCGGCGCCTACGCGGACACCAGCGCCGACGCCCTCGCAGCCGCCGTCTCCTTCGCGGCCGGCCCGTACGTCGTGCCGCACGCCACCATCGACGGCTGGGCCGTGCGCACCAACAACCCCCCGTCCGGCCACGTGCGCGGCGAGGGCGCGATGCAGGTGTGTGCCGCGTACGAGGGCCAGATGGACAAGCTGGCCGCCCAGTTGCAGATGGACCCGGCAGACCTGCGCCTGCGCAACGTACTGGCCACCGGCGACCTGCTGCCCACCGGCCAGACCGTCACCTGCCCCGCACCCGTGGCCGAACTCCTCACCGCCGTACGGGAGTCGCCGCTGCCGCCACTGCCCAAGGACAGCCCCGAACGCGACTGGCTGCTCCCGGGCGGCCCCGAGGGAGCGGGCGAACCGGGCGCCGTGCGCCGCGGAGTCGGCTACGCGCTCGGCATGGTCCACATGCTCGGCGCGGAGGGCGCCGACGAGGTCTCGACGGCCACCGTCAAGGTCGACGGGCCCGTTGCGACGGTGATGTGCGCCGCCGTCGAGACCGGGCAGGGCTTCACGACGCTGGCCCGTCAGATCGTGCAGGAGACGCTGGGCATCGACGAGGTGCACGTCGCCCCGGTCGACACCGACCAGCCGCCCGCGGGCGCCGGCTCGCACAGCAGGCACACCTGGGTCTCGGGCGGCGCCGTCGAACGGGCGGCGAAGATGGTGCGCACGCAGCTGCTGCAGCCGCTGGCCGCGAAGTTCGGGATGTCCACGGAGCTGCTGACGATCGCCGACGGAAAGATCACCTCCTACGACGGTGTCCTCTCCACGACGGTCGCGGAGGCCCTGGAGGACAAGGAGTTGTGGGCCACCGCCCAGTGCCGTCCGCACCCCACGGAGGCGCTCGACGACACCGGGCAGGGCGACGCCTTCGTCGGGCTCGCGTTCGCCGCCGTACGCGCGGTCGTCGACGTCGACGTCGAACTCGGCTCGATCCGCGTGGTGGAGATGGCCATCGCGCAGGACGTGGGACGCGTCCTCAACCCCCGCCAGCTCAACGCCCGCATCGAGGCCGGCGTCACCCAGGGAGTCGGCGCGGCCCTCACCGAACACCTCCGCATCAACCGCGGCGTCGTACGTCAGCCCGACTTCACGGGCTACGCCCTGCCGACCGCCCTGGACGCCCCGGACATCCGCATCGTCCAACTCATCGAGGAACAGGACGTGGTGGCGCCCTTCGGAGCCAAGGCCGCCTCGGCGGTACCGGTGGTCACCTCCCCGGCGGCGGTGGCGGCGGCGGTCCGCGCGGCCACGGGCATGCCGGTCAACCGCCTTCCGATCCGGCCGCAGACGGCTGTGGGGGGATGAGGGGGCGCCTGATCGGCGCTGGGCCTGGGCATGGCGGCGGCCCTGTGCCGATGGGCGGTTGTGCGCGCGGCGTGAGTTCGCATCACAATCTGATATCCCTGACCCTGTACAACAGGGCACCGCCGTAGGGCATTTGCACCATTTGCTCGGGCGGCGGTCAGGGTCCGCTTCCGCTCTTGCCAGCGGGTTCGTGCATCGTGCGGGCAGTAGCCGTCCCGGCGGCCGGATTCCGAGCGCGCTAAGCGCAGGTAACTCCAGGCCAATGACAGACTGTCAGTGGCACTTACTAGGGTGTACCTGATACACGCGTAAGGCACCATGGTGCACGGCTGTCCGCGGCGCGGCCGCAGAGTCGGCCTGCACGCACCCGCAAAGCGCAGGGTGGAGCGGCACAGCCGCATGACGATGACGGAACGGGGAGGCGCAGCCGTGGGTGAGATGCGAGTCGACCTCAGTGAGCTTGAGGAGACGGTACGCAAGCTCGGTCGGGTGACGTCCGCCATGGGCGATTCGGTGACCAAGAGTCAGTACAACACGTTCCTTCCGAAGCATGCGCTGGGTAAGGGCTTCGCCGAGCAGACCGAACTCGACAGTGCGCACACGGAGATGAAGTCGCACATCGAGGAGATCATCAAGGTTATCCACGACGTCATCGACGAATTCGGAACCAACACCAAGAAGGCGCACGGCAAGTACCAGAACGCCGAGCACGACGCGAAGCACGGTATGGACAGCGGCCGTTCAGGGTCCGGCAACTAACGGTCAGGGGGCAAGGACGACATGGGTGACGACACCGGGCTCGACAAGTACACCGACACCGGCAACATGTGCTACGCGGGCGAGGTCAAGACCGCGTTCGCGACGCAGGAGAGCATCGACTCGATGAAGGCCATGCTCGCCGACGCCAAGCCGGAGCAGGTCATCGAAGTGGCCGACGCCTGGCAGAACATCCACGACCACCTGGTGAACGGCGGCGGCAGCGTTAAAGGAGACTTCGACAAGGCTGTCGAACACATCCTGCAGCACTGGGAGGGCGAGTCCGCTGACGAGTTCGCCAAGAAGGCGAAGAGGATCAGCAAGCAGATCTCTGACTGCGCCACATATGCCAACTACACATCGATCGCGATGCGAAACGCCGGCCAGAAGCTGAGCGAGATCAAGCCGAAGGTCGACGCGATCGAGAAGCCCGGGAAAATCTCCAGTGGGCTGAACGCACTGGGAGACGGATTCTCTCGCGACGACAGCAAGTGGAGGGGCGAGATCCAGGGCAACCAGGGTGCGCAGAAGGCCCTGGACAACCACGATGACGACCTCTCGGCCGGCAAGGAAGAGCAACTCAAGGCCGCCGCCCACATGGAGACTCTGGCCATTGCGTACTCGTCGCAGACGAAGACGATGGGGTCGTGGGAGAAGCGACCCCGCCCCGTTGACCCGGGGGACGACTATCCGGGCGACCCGGGCGGTGTCGCCCCTGTTCCTGTGGCGGTGACTCCTGACGGGGGCGGACCTGGCGCGGCGGTCTCCGGTACCTCCCGGACGGCAAGCCCGGTAGGAAAGAGTGCGCCGAAGTCGACGTCACCCGCTGCGGCCACGAAGGTGGACGGTATCTCCGGTGGAACCGCGACGACCCCGCACCGTGGGGGCGCGAATGCGGGCACACCGGGCGGCGCTCCTGCTGTCGGAGCTGGTTCGGGCCCCGGTACAGGCGGTGTGCCGGGTGGCCCGGGGTATGTGGGTGCGAACTCCGGGAACCGCGGAGTCGCCGGTAAGGGCATCGGTGCGGGGAAGGGCGTCGGTGGACGGCTTCCGGCCGGTCTCGGTTCAGGCGCCGGAGGCAAGGGCGCGGGTGCCGCAGTGGGCCGTGGCCCGCTCGCACGTCAGCGGGGCGGCACGCTCGACACGCCGGCACAGGGCAAGGGCACTGCCCGCCAAGGCGGTCAGGGTCTGCACTCCAGCCGCGGCGGCACGATGGCAGGCGAGCGCGGTAGAGGTGCAAACGGTGCCATGCGTGGCGGCATTGGCGGCAACAATGCTCGGCGCAATCAGGGAGAGAGGGAGCAAGGAGAACGTCCCGACTATCTCGTCGAGGACGAGGAGACCTGGATGCCCAAGCGGCGAGACGTAACCCCGCCCACCATCGGCTGACGAACGCCGGGCACACTTACGAGATATCGCAAGCTTTGGGGGTGCGGCCATGTGGCCGCACCCCTCCGCCGGAAACAAAGGGACTCGACAGATGGGCATTACGCGGGCCGTGCACGTCATCAGCGGCGCAGTGCTAACTGGGGCGTTGGTCATTTCCTCAGCACCGAACGCGACAGCCGATCAGATCAGAGACGACCAGTGGGTATTGAACGCCCTTGATGCCGAGTCCATTTGGAAGACAACCAAGGGCAAGGGACAGACCGTCGCTGTCATCGATGACGGTGTTAACGCTGACCACCCCGACCTCATTGGGAATGTCCTAAAGGGCAAGGACTTCATTGACGGTGGTTCCACGGCGCCGGCAGGAGGTCAGGACCATGGTACCGCCATGGCAGGGATCATCGCTGCTCATGGGCACGGACCGGGGAACGGCGATGGGGTCGTTGGCCTGGCGCCGGAAGCCAAGATCCTCCCGATTCGGGACCTTGGGCGTCGCCAAGATGGATATGCGACATCCATTAGGTACGCCGTTGATCATGGCGCATCTGTGATCAACATCTCCCAGGCGGGAGAGACGAAACTGGATGGGGATGGTGAATCGGAAGCCATCTCCTATGCCTTGAAACGCAACGTCGTCATCGTTGCCGGAACAGGGAACGACGGGGGTCCAGTTGGATATCCCGCTGCCTACCCCGGTGTGGTAGCGGCAGGCGGCCTTAACAACGACGGTTCTCACTGGGACAATTCCAACCGTGGTAAGCAGACCATGCTCAGCGCTCCTGCCTCGAAGGTCGTTTCGACTGGGGGGAAAGCCAATGCGGACGCTTACCGCATCGGAACCGGTACTTCCGATGCCACTGCGTATACTTCCGCCAGTGTTGCTCTCGTGAAAGCGAAGTACCCCGATCTCACCGCCGGTCAGGTTGTCAACCGCCTTACCAAGACCGCCGAGATGCCCGCTTCGGAGAAGGGTACGAAGCTTCCGGATGAGCGGTATGGCTACGGTGCGATCCGCCCCCTGGCTGCGCTCCAGGAGGACATTCCCAAGGGCTCTAAGTACGGTCCGCTGTCTGTTCCTCAGCAGATCAAGAACGAAGAGAAGGCAGCGGAGAAGGAGCGCGAGTCGAAGACCCTCCAGGAACAGGCCGACCAGAAGATGGTAATTGCCTGGTCCGTGATCGGGGTCCTGATTCTCGTTGTAGTGCTGGTCATTGTGCTTCTTGTCGTGAGGTCCCGCCGAAAGCGGAACCGAAACAACGGCTCTGGCGGTCCCGGTGCTCCCGGCGCTTACCCTATTCAGCCCGGCTCGGCTCCCGGCTATGGCCAGCCCCCGCACCAGCAGGGGCCGTACGCTCCGCAGCCGACGGCGCCGCCTCAGCAGCCGCCGTACAACTGAGGGACTGCTAGCGCCTTTTCGTGTAAAGCCTGCTCGGGCTGCTGCCCCAATGTGGGTGCGAGCCCCGGATAAGGCCCGAGTCCGTAGAGCTTTTGGGGTCGTCGTCGCCGGCGATGCATGGCCGAGGGGCTCCCGGCGCAAGCACGACGACAGGAGACAGGGGAGCCTCCGGACAAGCTCGTCGAGGACGAGGTAGAGCTGGATGCCCAAGCGCCGGGGTGTAACCGCCCACTATCGGCTGAAGAAGTACCGAGACACCGCGAGGTACCGCAAGTTCGGGGGTGCGGCCACTTGGCGGTACCCCTCCGCCGGGAAAAGGGATTCGACAGATGGGCATCACGCGGACTCTGCGCGTAATCGGCAGCGCAGCGCTGACCGGGGCACTCGTCTTCACTTCAGCCCGGAACGCTGCAGCCGATCAGGTCAGAGACGATCAGTGGGCACTGAAGTCCCTGGATGCCAAGTCCATTTGGAAGATCACCAGGGGCAAGGGTGAGACGGTCGCGGTCATCGATGATGGCGTCAATCCACAGCACCCCGACCTCAAGGGAAGCGTACTCAAAGGCAAGGACTTCATCAGCGGCGGTTCCACGGCCCCGGAAAACGGAGACGACCACGGGACGGCCATGGCTGCGATCATCGCTGGCCACGGCCATGGGCCCAGGGGTGCGAATGGGGTCATGGGCCTTGCTCCTGAAGCCAAGATTCTGCCGATCCGCGCTGATGGCGGCAGTGTGACGGCGCTCAAAGAGCCCATCAAGTACGCAGTTGATCACGGCGCCACGGTGATCAATATCTCGCGGGGAGGTACCGCCGGAAAGGCTTCTGACGAGGGCGAGGCGATTGCTTACGCCTTGAAGAATAACGTCCCGGTTTTCGCCTCAACTGGAAACTCCGGGGAGGAGGTTGAGTATCCTGCAGCGCAGCCGGGAGCCGTCGCGGTTGGTGGTGTGACGGAAGACGGGACACTGTGGGAGAACTCCAACAAGGGGCCGCAAACGCTTCTGACCGCACCCGCTACGCGGATTGTCTCGGCCGGTGGGGGAAGTGGCTTCTACCGCTCCGGCACAGGTACCTCTGACTCGACCGCTTATGCATCCGCTGCCGCCGCTCTTGTGCGTGCCAAGTTTCCCAACCTCACCGCCGGTCAGATCGTCAACCGCCTGACGAAGACTGCCGAGATGCCCGCTTCCGAGAAGGATGCGAAGCTTCCGGACGAGCGATATGGCTACGGCGCGATCCGTCCTCTGGCGGCGCTCCAGGAGGACATCCCGAAGGGTTCCATGTACGGCCCCCTCTCTCTCCCGCGACAGATCAAAAATGACCTGAAGGCAGCGGAAAAGGAACGGGAGTCGAAGATTCAGCAGGCGCAGTCCGACAGGGAAGCGGTCATCCTGTGGATCATCACGGGCGTACTCGGCCTTCTTTTCGTCGGCGGGATCATCCTCACCGTCGTGCTCGTACGACGTCGCAAGAGGAACCGGAACAACGGTCCCGGCGGCTTTGGTGGCCCAGGAGCTTCGGGCGGTTACCCGTACCCGCCTGGCCAAGCCGTCGGCTACGGCCAACCTCCGCACCAGCAGCAGCCGTACTCGCCGCAGCCGACGGCTCCGCCTCAGCAGCCGCCGTACAACTGACGGTTCTCCAGGGGAAGGGGTTCGCATCTGGCCCGTGTGCGAACCCTTCTCCTGTCTGTCTTGTCGCTTCCCGCTCCGCAACGCGCGGCCTTCGAGCCCGCGGTCAGCTGGTGGAGGTATGCCGCACCGTTACGGTTCAGGTGGTCAAGCGGTAAGCCTTACGCGTCAGCGGCGAACGCCGGACCGGTGCAGCCTTTCATCGGGCTGTTGAGGATTTCGTTGCTCAGGATGCGGCCGATGGTGCCGATGAAGGCGCCCCAGCGGTCACCCGGCATGCTCAGCCCTGAGAACACTTCGGGACGGTGCTCGTCAGGGGCGTAGGGCTTGTTGCTGTCGGGGTAGGAGGTGAGCTCAGCACGAAACACGGCTTTGAGGCTTTCGCCCGGCGCCAGCGCTCCGGCTACACGCTCTTCGATACGTCGGTCCGCTATTAACAGGCTCCCTGTCTCGCCGTGGGTTGGTCAGCCGAAGTCGTCCGCCACGGCAGTGTTGGACACCCGGGTGCACAACGTGCTCACCTCGACGGCAGGCCGCCGTCTGGTGCTGTCGGCGCTGTTGAAACTACGATCACGTGACTCCCGGAGTGGAGGGTGAGGCCCGGTCGAAAGCCCGACTCGACCTCCTCCCACCCGAGTTCGCGGTTGCGCGTGGTGGTGCTTTTCAGGGCGCCGCTCGGCCCCCGCGGCCGCCGGACCGTCAGCCCGTCGCCTCTTCCCGCGGGTCGGCCGCCCGGTGCTTGCGCCACTCGGGGGCCAGCACCGACCAGACCTCAATGTCGTGGCGCTTGCCCCGGTACGCGTAGAGCTCGCGGAGGACGCCTTCCTTCGTCATACCGAGGCGGCGGGCCACGGCGATGCTCGGTTCGTTTCCGACCGATACGAGCCACTCGATCCGGTGGATGCCGCGTTCCTCGACCGCCCAGTCGATGATCACGCGCGATGCCCTGGTCACCAGGCCCTTGCCCGCCGCCGACGGTTCCAGCCAGCAGCCCGCCTCCGCGGTGCCCTGGGCGACGTCCATGACCCGGAAGAGGACTCCGCCGACGAGTGTCCCGTGCAGCCAGATGCCGTGGATGCGGCCGGTGTCGGTGGCGGCCTTCTCGGCGTACCGCTGGAGGTGCGCGCGGCTGGATTCCAGGTCGGGGACGACGTCCGGCAGTCCGATGTACTGCCCGATGAACTCCCGCCCACGGTCGATGTGGTGCAGGAACTCCTCGGCGTGCCACGGTTCGAGCGGCCGCAGTTCGGCGCCGTCGATGCCAAGCGGTACCGCGTACATGGTTCCTCCACGATCGATGACGGCGGTGGGCGGCGCGAAGTCATGTCCCGCCGCCCATAGTTCGAGTCCTGCCAGTAGTTCTTGTCCCCGTCCTGGGCCCTGCTTCAGGTCCCGTACGTACGAAAGAGGGCGAGGGTTTGCAGGAGTTGGGAGTGGTGGGGCCGGGGCGGGTCGCGCGGGGTGAACCAGCCCAGGGAGTCGAACTTATGGGGTTCGCCGATGGCCACGCGTTCGGGGTCGACGTGCACGGCGAAGATCACGGCCACCCAGTGCGAGACGGGGCTGCCGCGGAGGATGTTGCGGACGCCGACGGTCTCGATCGCGAGCGGGGTCGCCGTGTACTCCTCGCGGACCTCGCGGGTCACGGCCTCCTCGAACGTCTCGCCGTGTTCGAGGGCGCCGGCGCCGGTGTCCCAGGTGCCCGGTTCGTCCCGCGCGCCCGCGCTGCGACGGGCCAGCAGCACCCGGCCCGCCGCGTCGTGGCAGACGAAGACACAGGAGACGGTGGGTGCCGTCAGTGCCCTGTCACGGGGGAGTGCCGGTGGTGTCGCGTTCATGGCTCCTGCTCGTCGTGCTGCTGCTTGGGAAGTGCCTCGATCTGCCTGCGTGGCAGTTGTTTGGTCGGAGGCCGTCGGTTTCTGCTGAGCCGGCGCGTTCTCCGGCGGCGGTTCGTGTGTCAGAAGTGGCGGGTCAGCTCGGTGAACGTCTCCAGGTGCAGGACCTGTTCGTCGCTGTGGTCGAGTTCGTCGTGTTCCAGCACCCAGGTGTGCTGGTTGGGGATGAAGACGGCGTTCATGCCGGCCCGGCGTGCCGGCAGGATGTCCGACCTGGGGGAGTTGCCGATCATCCAGCTCGTGGCGGGTGTGAGCCCGTGGGAGCGAATCAGCCGGCGGTAGGTCGCTTCGTTCTTCTCCGGGACGATGCCGATCTCCCGGAAGTGGTGGGCCAGTTCGGACATGTCGATCTTGCGCTGCTGCTCTTCCGGGTCGCCCTTGGTGAGCAGGAGCAGGTCGTGGCGTTCGCCGAGTGCGGTGAGCGTTTCGGCGACTCCGGGTATCAGCTCGACCTGGTGGTCGACGAGCGCCGCGGCCAGCTCTTTGATCTCCTCGTGCTCCCGGTCCGTCGCCGGCCTGCTGCGCAGCCGCTCCACGCAGTCGGCGAGGCTTCGCAGCAGCGACTGGGTGCCGTATCCGTGCGTGACGGTGTTGGCCCGTTCGATGTCGTCCAGTACGGTCCGCAGTTCGCGCCTGTCCAGCGTGGGATGGGCCAGCCAGTCCAGGAAGTCCTCGATGACGCGCTCGAAGAGGACATTGTTCTCCCAGAGTGTGTCGTCCGCGTCGAAGACGAGCACTTGGCGGCTGTGTCCCACCCCGACCTCCCCGAGTCGCCCCACTGTCCTCGCCGGACGGTAATCGCGGTGCGGCCTGCCTGCCAGTGGTTTTCAGGCGGGGTGGGTGGCAGTGGCGTATCCGACGAAGTCCGCCCAGCGGGCCGGGGCGACGCTGAGTACGGGCCCGTCCGCGTGCTTGGAGTCGCGGATGTGGACCGTGGAGGGGCACTGCGCGATCTCGACGCAGTTCCCGCCCTCGGTGCCGCTGTAGCTCGACTTCCGCCAGGTGACGGCGACTTCGAGGCAGTCCCCGCCTTCCGTACCGCTGTAGCTGGACTTGAACCAGGTCGGTTCGCTGCTCATAGCTCGGCTGCCACCCTTCTGAGAAACCGTGCCGACTGCTCTGCGTTCAGAGCCTGCATTCGGATCATTCCATGCCGCTCCCTCAGCACCCGGACCTTTTCCGGGTCGCCGTAGAGGTACCGCATCTCGTGACTCTCCTCATACGCATAGTGCTCGCGCTCTTCGGTCTCCAGGAGCACGAAAGCCCCGTTGAGACCCGCATGTGCACCGGTGTCGGCCGGAAGCACCTGGACGGAGACATTGCGCAACTGACCCATGTCCGCCACGTGTTCAAGCTGGCGGCGCATCGTCTCCCGCCCGCCCACCGAGGTGCGCAGCGCTGCCTCGTAGATCACGAACGTGAAGAGCGACGTGGGCTTGCTCTCCAGCTTCTCCCGGCGCTGCATTCTCGCCGTAAGTCGCTGCTCGATCGTCTCGTCGTCGAGCGGTGGGCAGTGCGCGTCGAGCAGGGCCCGCGCGTACTCTTCGGTCTGCAGCAACCCGGGAATGAATACGTTCTCGTACGAGTGCAGCGCGAGCGCCGACGCTTCCGCCTGCATGAACTCGTGGGTACGTGCCGGGTACTTCTCCGGCTCCAAGTAGTCCGTCGCAGCCCGGAGTTTGCCTCTCGCATCGCACATGTCGTCCGCGATGTCGAGAACACGCCGCGTGGGCTTGCGGCGGCCCTGCTCCATGGACTTGATGGCTTCGTAGCTGTAGCCCGCCTCGCGGGCGAGGTCTTCGCGGCTGACGTCGGTCTGGATGCGCCAGCGCTTGAGCTGGTTGCCGCAGTAGCGCCAGGCGATGGGTGGCTGGGTCATGGTCGTGCCGTCGATGGTCATGGTGCTCACCGTTCCCCTGCGATGCGTCACACTGTGCAACGCTGTCGTTACTGGTTGAGCTTATGTGCAGGTCAGCACCTTTGAGGCATGGATGGTGAAACTCGGCGGCGACGGACTGATCGATGCGATGGCGGCCGCGGCGGAGGAGATGCAGCTGCGGGTCGGTTCCGAGCTGCTCGGTCACGCTGATGCAGTGATCGGCGTCGGCTAACGTGCCGGGCCGGCACTCCACCGAGCGAGGGAGAATCGTCCATGGCCACCGATGCCACCGGTCTGGAAGTGATGTACCGGGGGACGGTCTACCCCTGGCACTGCGACCAGATGGGCCATATGAACGTCATGTGGTACGTCGGGAAGTTCGACGAGGCCACCTGGCAGCTCTTCGCGAGTTTCGGCATCACGCCCGGCTATCTGCGCACCAGCGGCCGTGGCATGGTCGCCGTCGATCAACGCATTTCGTACCGGCGGGAGTTGCTGGCCGGGGACATCGTCGTGGTGCGCTCGGCGGTGCTGGAGGTGCGCGAGAAGGTGATCCGCTTCTGTCACCGGATGGAGAACGCCGCCACGGGGGAGCTGGCGGCCGTCACGGTCCTGACAGGCGTCCACTTCGACGTGGAGCGGCGGCGTTCCTGCCCGTTGCCTGACGAGCAGCTGAGGGCGGCCCAGGCGCTCGTGACCGATTTCGATCCCGGCATCTGACATGTGGCGGCAGGGGCGGTCCGGTCCCTCACCTGTTCTGGTCCGGCCGGCGCGCCAGTACCTCGGCCAGTTGCCGGGCGTCGGGGGCCTCGGGATGTTCCGCCGTGCGGAGCCAGTCGGCCGCCAGCTGTGAGCAGTCGTCTTCCTGCGTACGCGTCAGCAGGCCGGGACGTTCCAGAAGCACCGACAGTACACCGGCGGTGTACGCGTGCGACGGGTACGCCTCGAGCCATGCGAGCGCCTTCCGTACGGGCTTCGAGGGCTCCCCCGTGGCCCGGTCCGGGTACACGGGGGCCTCCGGGCGGCTCAGCAGCAGCCCGAGGATCACCCCGGCGAAGGAGGTGTCGCGGTCCACGTCGAGCCACTCCAGGGCGCGGACGACGACCCTGCGGGCCTGGGAGTGGTCGAGGTCCGTACGGCTCAGCAGCGGCATGAGCAGTTTGGTCCCACGCGAGCGCATGCACCTTTCGTTGCCCAGCCACTTGTCCGCCAGGTCCACGAGCGGGGCGAGTTGCCGCTTTCCGATCTCCTGGCGACGCAGGGTCACCCCCAGCCGCTCGACGGCGCTCTTGCTGAGGGTTGCGGGCGGCCGGCTCCGCTCTGCGACGTGTTCGGCGATGCGGGAGCCCTGCCCCACGGGCAGCGGTCCCTTCCGGCACAGGGCGCGGAGCTGTTCGTGCGACATGTCGACGTGGCCGTCGTCGACGCACTCCAGAAGCCGCCCGACCATCCGGCTGCGGCGCGTCGGGTCGGGCGGGTCGATGTCGAAGAGCGGCGTGAGGACCCGGTGCGCGGTGTCCGCGGTGTGGTGGACCTCCAGCCAGTCGAGGGCACGGTCGACGGCTTCGGCGATGAGATCTTCGTCGAGTCCGGGGCACGTCAGCAGCGGTTGCAGCATGTGTGAAGCCACGTCGAGTGTGCCGTGACTGTCCGTACGCAGCCAGGTGAGGGCAGGCCGTGCCGCCCGCACACCGGCCCTGTCCGGTCGCAGCAGAGGGCCCAGCAGGAAGCGGGCTTCCGGTGAAGTGCCATGTGCGGTCAGCCAGTTGAAGGCGATGGCGACGGGATCGTCTGTTCCGGGGGCGTCGCGGTTCCAGGTGACGCCGTGCAACGCGAGCAGCGGCCCGAGTACGAACGAGACGTTCTCGGATTCAGGATGCCGCTCGAGCCAGCCGAGGGCGAGCCTGACGGCGTCCTGCGTGTGCGGTCCGAGTGCCGGGTGTTTCAGCAACGGCCGGAGTACGAAACTCGCCTCCTCCGAGGCGAGGTTGGTTTCGACGTCGAGCCAGCTGACCGCCGCGTCGCAGTGGTCGTGGGCACCTGGCACTTCGGTGCGTTTCAGCAGGTCGCCGAGGACGGACCTGGCCATCTCCTGCACGCCGTGGGTGCCGGTGCGGAGCCATGCCATCGCGTACTGCGCGGTCCGCTCCGGTACTCCGTCCGGGAGTTGCGTCCGTGCAAGCAGGGCGCAGAGGACGAAGTGGGCGTCTCCGCACGGATGATGGCTCTTGAGCCAGGCGAGGGCGAGGTTCGTGAGGTGTTCCGGATCGAGCCCGTGATCGGAACGCAGGAGCAGCGGTGACAGCACGAAAGTCGCCTCGTGGCTGGTGCCCCGCTTGGCGAGCCACTCCACGGCGGCGACGGCGGCGGTCTCC
Organism: Streptomyces sp. WMMB 322; assembly: GCF_900090145.1. Taxonomy (GTDB): domain Bacteria; phylum Actinomycetota; class Actinomycetes; order Streptomycetales; family Streptomycetaceae; genus Streptomyces. The sequence continues at coordinate 401,970 of NZ_FMHI01000003.1, read as the reverse complement.
GAGCGCTTCCCGTACAGGTCCGGGTGCATCAGCAGGTGTCGCAGAACGAAGGCAGCCAGCGGTGAAGTGCCTTGGCCGGCGAGCCAGTTGAGGGACCGGTCGAAGACCGACTGGACCCGGGGGCGTCCCAGGTCCTCGCTCTTGAGCAGCGGGACGAGCACGAAGGACGCCGACTCCGCGTCAGGATGCCGTCCGAGCCAGGTGAAGGCGAGCCTCAACACCTCGTCACGCAAGCGGGATTCGAGACCGGCACGGCCCAGGAGCCTGTCCAGCACATGTGCCGTCGCGGGCACGGGGAGGTGCGAGACGGCCACCGACAGGCCCTTGGCGACGGCCTGTTCCACGACGTCCGCCGGGAGGTCCTCACGGGCGAGCAGCGCCTCGGCGAGGACAAGGGGACGGCTGCCCCACGAAGTGCCGTGTTCGCCGAGCCACTTCACCGCCAGGCGTGCGGCCGTGGAGCGGTGTGTCCTGCAGACGCCCGGCGCGCGCAGCAGGGCTTCGAGCACGCTCCGGGTCTCGCGCCGCAAGCCCGGGTTCGCCTCGACCCAGGCGACGGCCGTGGCGGACAGGCGTTCGGGCACGGCTTCGGAGGTGTCGCGTACAGCGCCGACGAGGAACCACTGCGTGAGATGCGGCGCCTCCTCGGCGGCTCTGGCCAGCCACGGCTCCACGAGCCGGTCCCACGCCTCGATGACGCCCGACTGCCACGGCGGGCCCGACAGCAGCGCCCGCAGCGTCCGTTCGCTCTCCGCCGGGTCGGCAGTGGAGGCCAGGCGCGCCGCGAGGCCGGCGGCGCCCTCTCGCCGGAGCCACTTGTCGCAGACGCGCCGGACTTCTTCCCGCTTTCCGGCGTCCAGGTCCGTGCTCCACCGCCGCAGGTGCGTCGCGGCGCGGGCGAAGGTGCCGGCGGAGACGAGGAAAGCCGTGAGCATCCGTGCGGCGGTGGTGCTTTCGAGGCGGGTCCTGTTCGGCAGAAGGGCCTGCTGGAGCAGTTCGTCGGCCACGAAGTCGTGCATGACGTCGAGTCCGCCGGCCGATTCGAGCAGCCAGCTCAGGTCGATCAGGTGCCCCACGACGCCGATCTCGCCGTCCTCGAAGTCCCGGTCGCCGTGGGCGTCGAGGAAGGCGGCGACGGCGTCCTCCACGGCGTCCCGCCCCTGAGGGCAGGCGGCGGCGGCAACGGCGGAGGCCAGCAGCCGCGTCCGCCCGGGCCCCGTCCGCCCGTCTCCCAGGTCCTCGCGGGTGCGCTGACTCAGCCAGTACGACAGGTCCTTGTCGTTGCGCAGCCCGGTGCGTTGCAGCACGTCACGCTCGCCGTGGAGGTAGCGGTACTCGATGGCTTTGGCGATCAGCAGGGCGAGGACGGGCCGGGTCCCGCACACCTGGGCGACTTCGTCCGTGCCGAAGGCTTCCACGGCCTTCTGCGCGGCGTTTGCGACGATGCCGCGCGTCACCGCCTCCTGGTGGGAATCCTCCTGGCAGACCTCGATCTGCTCGAAGAGCCGCATCTGTCCGCGGTCTTCGGCGTCCTGCACAGCACCCGGGCGGAGCGAGGCGATGCACGTCAACCGGGCCCGGGCGGTGCGCCGTTCCTCCACCTTGTCGGCGAAGTCCGCGCCGAGCGCGGTGTAGCGGTCGAGGTAGTCCAGAACGAGCAGGACGTCACGGCCCGCCGAATGGAAGGCGCCGACGATGTCCGCCAACTCCTCTGCGGAGACGGTGGCGTCCCGCTCGACGTGCAGTACGGTCCAGCCCTTCTCTGCCGCTCTCTCCGCCACCTCGAAGCAGGTGCGTGTCTTGCCGCTGCCCGCGGCGCCGACCAGCACCACCCCCAGGTCTCCGGGTCTCGAACCCGGCGCGGACAGCGTGGTCAGGTGCCTGAGAAGGTTGTCCGGTTCGGCCCTGTGGGTCTTCCCCGGGCTGACGAACGAGACCTGGGCGTTCGTCAGGTACTTCCTCTGGTTCCAGCCCTTCACCAGCTCCTGCTCGTGCGTGCGGACGCCGTCGGGGAGCTGCCGGGCTCCCTCGGTCGCGTCGGGAAGGGAAGCGGGGTCCAGGCTGCCGCAGCCGAGGAGGGCTTCCAGGCGCCGCAGTTCGTCCTCGTCGCCGATCAGGTCCTTCCAGGCGTCGACGCGGCTGGCGGTGAGGCGGCCTCCCTCGGCCTTGTGGTGCTCGGTGACGACGCCGATGATGCGGCCGGCGCTGAAGACCACCGCGCCGGACATGCCTGCCCAGGGCTTGTACTCACCGTGCTGCTCGTCCGGGTGGCGGGGGTCCGCGTCCGGGTCGGGGGGATCTTCGACCCTCAAGTTCAGTGTGCGGGCACGTGAGTTGGCGTGTGGGGCGCATGTGGCGTGCACGTGGTCCACGTCGCGGAACCGGCCTCCGGCCGCGGCGTGGACCAACTTGAACAGGGGCAGGCCCTTCGCCTCGCAGGGAAGCCGCACGGTCTGGTCGCCGATCCGGGCGAAGGACTCGGACGGTACGGGCTCCTGGGAGCCGATGGTGAGGACGGCGATGTCGATGCGCGCGTGGTGCCACGCGGTGGCCGCGTCGAACTCGCGCTCGTGCGGCTGCCGGCCGGCGTTGAAGCGCACGCGTATGCCGGAGGCGTTCTCGACGGTGTGCGCGCACGTCAGCACCAGGCCCGGAGCGATCAGGTAGCCCGAGCCGCGGCTGTCCTTCGCGCTGTCGCGGCTGACGATGACCTCGGCGACCCGGCCGTTGGGCAGCGCCGTCCAGGGGGCTGCGCCGGGGGTCCCTCCGTCAGATCTCGTCACGGAGTTCGTCGCCGGAGATCAGCGGCGAGCGCGTCGTCCCGTCCTCTCCCACTCTCCTGGGGTGCAGGGTGAGCGTGATCCGCTGAGTCTGCGAGCGGGTGAACCTGGCGTCGCCGCCCGCGTCGACGACCCAGAAGCGCACCTTCCCACTCGCGCCCTTGTCGCGGCCGGCGGCGACGGTGGCCTCGACCTCCACCGGGCCCAGTTCGAACTGGAGTTGTTCGCCCGCCTCGGCGCCCTCCGCCGCCGCGGTCTTCAACTCCGTACGCAATTGCCGCACCAGCTCGGACAGTTCGATCGGCTGCCGTTGCTCCCCGTTCCCCGCCATGGTGCGGATTCTATGGGGCGCCGCGGAGCGAGTCGATGCGACGGAATCCGCCACTCGTACGGAACCCGCCCCTCGTACGGAGGGCTTCCGGACGCCTACCCCGCGGCCTGCTCCGTGGCCTCGGGGTGGCCCGTTCCCGTCCAGGTCGGCCGGACCGTCCGGCGTACGTCATCGATCAGATGCCGGATCCGGCCGCACGCATGTCCTCGTACTGCCGGCTATCAAGGCGCGTGCCCCCCAACTCCCCGTCCGCTCGACGTGCTTCGGGCTCGGCCGGTGGGCGGGCGAAGCCGGGGTCAGACCGAGAGGAAGTCCCTCAGCAGGCGCGTGAGGGAGCCCGGAGCGTCGATCCATGGGAAGTGCCCCACGCCCTTGAGGACGTGCAGCCGCGCGTTCGGAAAGGACTCGGCCACCGCTTCCCCCGCGCGCATGCCCGTCACCGCGTCGAGATCGCCGGTGACGACGAGGACGGGGACGGCGACGTCGGCCAGCGCCTCCAGGACCGTCAGCCGCGACGGTTCGTCGATGCCCTGCCAGAAACCCGCGCGCGGCACGGGGTTGAGCTGGTCGCTCTCGGTGGCGGCGTGCGCGCGTTGCGGAGCTTCCCAGCGTCCGTAGGCCATCGGCGCGGCACGCAGCAGCAGTTCGCGGATCTGCGTGAGATCCGTGGCGTTCTCCAGCAGCCGTACGGCCTCTCGGGCCTCCTCCCACCAGGGGCCCTCGCCCGCCCGCGACGCGAAGATCTCCCGTGCGTCGTCGGGGAGTTCGCCCTGCAGCCGCGAGCCGGGGTTGAGCAGTACGAGATGGCTCAGACGGGCAGGGTGCGCGGCTGCGTACGTCTGGGCGGTGGCCGCCGCCGCGTCGTGCGCGAGGAGGGCGAAGCGGTCGAACCCCAGTGTCCGGCGCAGGGCTTCGACGTCCTCGGCGAGGCGCGGGAAGGCGTACTCGTCCGGGTCCGCGGCGGCCGGAGAATCGCCGGTGCCGCGCGAGTCGGGAACGATCAGGCGCCGGTACGCGCTCAGCCCGCCGAGGTCGCCGAGGTAGGCGGCGTCGCGAGCCGGACCGCCCGCGAGACAGACCAGGGGCGGACGGTCCCAGCTCGTGGGAGCGTCGCCGATGACGCGGTAGCTGAGTTCGGCCCCGTCGTACGAGGTGAAGTACGGCATACCCCTCAGCGTGCCCCAAGGAGGGGTGAACAGCCGTGACCGTCCGCCCCTGCCCGGGGGGCGTCGAGATCCGGCCGCACTAGGGCGCGTATCGGGTTGTGATCAGCGGAGCCGTGACGACCCGCTATGACGCAACGGCGGCTCGACCCGCGGCCGGGCACGACCAAGGAACGCTGTTGCCCCCGCCTGTGATGGTCACTAAGGTCGGTCGGGTGACTGCCGGGTCGGCCATGGGCCACACACAAGTGAGGTTCCCGGCCTCGGCGTGAGCACGAGGCGGGCAAGAGGCCCGCCCCCTTCTCCGCGTCTTTGCTCCCGGCGCCCGCATACGGCGCCCCATTCCAGCGGATCCCAAGACCGGAGACACATCACTGATGTCCTATGCCCAGCAGTACCCGCATGAATCCGAACTGCCAGCGGCCAGCGTCCAGCTGAACCACACTGCCATCTACGCAAGCGACCGGCACCTGTCTGCCGAGTTTCTCGCCGCGGTCCTGGGCTTGAAGGTCGGCGCCCCGTTTGGGCCGTTCCTGCCCGTCGACCTTGGCAACGGCGTGACGCTCGACTACTACGAGAAGAGGGACGAGCCGATCCAGTCGCAGCACTACGCCTTCCTCGTCCCTGACGAGCAGTTCGACGCCGTTATCACCCGTCTGGAGGTGATCGGGGTCACCTACTACGCCGACCCCAGCCACACCGAACCCGGCCAGATCAACCGTCTATTCGGTGGTCGCGGCGCCTACTTCGACGACCCGGACGGTCACAACATGGAGGTCATGACTCGGCCTTACGTCCGCCCGTAGGGCGCGACAGGGCTGTGGTCAAGGGGCGCCTCGGGTGAGGTCTTTGATCCAGATCATCGAGGCGCGCAGGTGCAGTCCGGCGAGGTAGCTGTCCGGGGTCTTGTCGTATCGGGTGGCGATGCCCCGCCAGGACTTGAGCTTGTTGAACAGGCACTCGACCGTGTTCCTCTCCTTGAAGAGGTCGGCGTCGTGGCTGACGGGCCGGCCGCCCCTGGAGCCCCTCTTCTTCCGGTTGGCGGCCTGGTCCGACTTCTCCGAGATGACCGCCTTGATGTGGCGTTTTCCCAGGTGGGCCCGGTTGCCGCGGAACGAGTAGGCCTTGTCCCCGGCGACCGCTTCCGGCCTGGTGCGGGGGCGGCCGACAGGACCGCGGACGCGGATCTTTCATCTCCGGCCACTGCCCGCTTGAACCGCCAGATCACACCCTCGAACTGCTGCCGCAGCCGCTCGGGGTACGGCCCGTACTCGCCGATCGGCAGGTACGGGCCGATGAACTCCCACTCCACATCCGTCAGTTGCACTCGCGTCACGCAAAACGATCTACCGGAACAGGCCCCACCGCAAAGGTAAATCCCGCAGATTGATCACGACTCGATACGCGCCCTAGGTCGAACGGACGACGGCACCGGGACCACTGACAGGTGCCAATGTCAGTCGTGGCCCTTACCGTTCCCGTATGACTGCATCTGGGGACGGCGCCCGGGAGCCCGGAGGCGTGAAGGACCCGGCACCTGTGAGGACCACCGCCCCGTCGTCGGACCTTCCCGTTCCCGTACCCGTTCCGGCGGATGCAGCCGATGCGGCTGCCGGACTGCCACCGCCGCCGAGCGGCGCCGGTCTTCCCCGGACGCAGAGCGGCGCTAGTCGTCCCCGGACGCAGAGCGGTGCCGGTCTTCCCCGGACGCAGAGCGTCCTCGGGCGCGGCTATCTGGCACTGACGCTCGGCATCGTGTCGGTGGTCTTCCTCATCGCCTTCGAAGCGACCGCCGTCGGCACGGCGATGCCCGTGGCGGCCGGCGAACTCGACGGCGTCTCCGTCTACGCCTTCGCCTTCTCCGCGCTCTTCACCACCTCCCTGCTCGGCATGGTCGTCTCCGGACAGTGGAGCGACCGGAGCGGGCCGCTGCCGCCGCTGGCGTGGGGGATCGGGTCGTTCGCGGCGGGTCTCCTGCTGTCGGGCACGGCCACCACCATGGGGATCTTCGTCGCGGGCCGCGCCGTGCAGGGCATCGGCGGAGGGCTGGTCATCGTGGCGCTGTACGTCACCGTCAGCCGCGCCTACCCGGAGCGGCTGCGGCCCACGGTGCTGGCGTGCTTCGCCGCGGCGTGGGTGGTGCCCGCCGTCGTCGGGCCGTTGATCGCCGGTTCGGTGACGCAGCATCTCGGCTGGCGCTGGGTGTTCCTCGGGGTGCCGCTCCTGGTGACGGTGCCGCTCGCCGTGATGCTGCCGGCGGTGCGGCGCACCGCGTCGGGGCCGCCGCCCGGTGACTCCGCCGCGGGCTCCACGGGCTCCACGGACCCCAAGGACCGCCGCGGCAAGAGTCCGGCCGACCGCCGGCGGCTGAGGTTCGCCGTGGTGCTGGCCGCCGGCGCGGGCCTGCTGCAGTACGCCGGACAGGAGTTGACCCTCTCCGCGGTGCTCCCCGCAGTCGCGGGGGCCGCGCTGCTCGTGCCGGCGGCGCTGCGGCTGCTTCCGCGCGGCACGTACCGGGCGGCGCGCGGGCTGCCCGCGGTGGTGCTGCTGCGCGGCATCGCGGCGGGCGGATTCGTCGTCGCCGAGAGCTTCGTGCCGCTCATGCTGGTCAGCCAGCGCGGCCTGTCCGTCACCATGGCCGGGCTGACGCTGGCGGCCGGCGGGGCGACGTGGGCGCTGGGCTCCTTCACGCAGTCACGGCAGCGTATGGCGCCGTACCGGGAACGGCTGGCACGCGCCGGGATGGTGCTGGTGACGGCCGGCGTGGCCTGCACCCCGGCGGCGCTTGCGCAGAGCGTGCCGGTGTGGACGCTGGCCGTCGCGATGGCGGTGGGCTGCTACGGCATGGGCCTGGTCATCTCCTCCACGAGCGTGCTGCTCCTGCAGCTGTCCGCTCCGGAGGAGGCGGGGAAGAACTCGGCCGCGCTGCAGATGTCCGACAGCCTCTCGAACGTGGTGCTGCTCGCCGCGACCGGCGCCGCCTTCGCGCTGTGCGGAGGCGGTTCGGTCAGCGTGGGCGTCGCGGGGGGCGGCGCTGCGGGGGCCGCGGCGTCCGACGGCCGGCCGCTGGCGTTCGTGGCGGTCTACGCGATCGCGGCTTCGGTCTGCGCGCTGGGCGTGGCCGTCGCGGGGCGGCTGCGGGAGCGGGCATGAGCTCGGTACCACCTTGACCCCAGGTCGTACGTACCGTTTTGGTATGGCTATGAACCTTCGTCTCGACGACGAGCTCACCGAAGCACTCAAGAAGCAGGCGGAGCTCGAAGGGCGCAGTATGCACGCAGTAGTGCTCAGGGCTGTGGAGCGCTGTCTGGCGCGGAACGCGCGCGAAGCCATGGTGCGGGAGACCGCGACCAAGGAAGCCGCCAAGTGGCACGAGCTGATGGAGCGGCTCAAGTGACCTCCTCCAACTGGCCGCCGAGGAGGTCTCGACCGTCGCTCGTGCCGCATGCGGTGGTGTGGAAGTCGAGGTACGGGACGCCGGCCTCCTGGAATCGGCGGTGCATCGTCCCTCCGCGTCGATGTTCGGCGAAGAGGCCTATACGGATCTCCTGGACAAGGCGGCTTCGCTTCTCCAGTCGCTGGCCCTCAACCATCCGCTCGTGGACGGAAACAAGCGCATGGCATGGCTGTCCTGCGTCACCTTCCTGACGCTCAATGGTGTCAGCCTGCGGCCCGACATCGATGCGGCCGAGAGGCTGGTCATCGGCGTCGTGACGGGCAGGATCGACGAGGTGAAGGTCATCGCGGAAGGACTTCGCGCTCTGCGGGACGACGCGTAAGTGGAAATGAAGGGTGTCGCGTGCGGGGGTGGCCGGCGAAGCCGGCGCCCCCATTGCCGTTGCTGCGCACGGTCGTGCTCTGCCCGCCGGTTTCCGAGCTCCGGTGCCGGTGTGTCGCCGGGGGCCCAAATTCTGCTTATGGTTCTGGCATGTTCGACTCGCGGCACATCCGGACGTTCCACGAAGTGGTGCGGGTCGGTTCGTACTCGGCGGCCGCGCGGACGCTCGGCTACACGCAGCCCGCGATCACGCAGCAGATGAAGGCCCTCGAACGGTCCGTCGGCACACCGCTGTTCGTCCGGGTGGGGCGGCAGATGCGGCTGACGGAGGCGGGCGAGGCGCTGGAGCGGCACGCGGGCGTCATACTCGACCGGATCGCGGCCGCGCAGCAGCAGATGTCGGCGATCACAGGGCTGCGCGCCGGACGGGTGCGGATGTGCGCGTTCCCCAGCGCGGGTGCGACGCTCGTGCCGGAGGCGCTGGCGCGCCTGGCGGACGGACACCCGGGCGTGCGGGTCGAGTTGCAGGAGGCGGAGCCGCCCGACTCGATGCGGCGCGTCGCCGACGGCGAGTGCGACATCACCCTCGCCTTCACCTATCCCGGGCTCCACGCCCAGGTCCCTGACGAGCTGGTCGAGATCCCGCTCATGGAGGACCAGCTGACCGTGCTGCTGCCGACGGGGCACCCGATGGCGCGCCGCCGCGCGGTAAGGCTCTCCGAGCTGGCGGACGAGCGGTGGATAGCGGGCTGCCTGCGCTGCCGGGCCAACTTCCTCCACGAGTGCGCCGAGTTGGGCTTCGCGCCGGACATTGCCTTCACCACCGACGACATACTCGTGGTGCAGAGCCTCGTCGCCGAAGGGCTCGGCATCGCGATGATGCCGGGGCTGGTGCTCTCCTTCCTCGTGCACCGCAAGGTCACCGGACGGGCCCTGGACCCGCCCTCGCGCCGCCAGGTCTCCGCGTACGTGCTGCGCGAGCACCTCGAAATCCCGACGACCGCGCTCGTGCTGGACGAACTGAGGACGGCCGCCGCGAACCGCGTCGGGTGCTGAACGCCGCGCACGTCCCGGTCGGCGCCCCGCCGCGAGGTGGGAATCCGGCCGGCGGACTTCGCTTCCATAAGCGTTCGTTGGGGAAGGGCGAAGAAACCCTCGTTGGACGTGATGGTTCCGTGGCCTCACTCTGCGGACATGGCCACTTCGACGCAGCACCACCCCGCGGAGACCGCCGCCGGCACCGTGCCCCGTACCACCGCACGGCTCGACGCCCTCGTCGGGGAAGTGCGCGAAGTGGTCGGCCGCGGAACGGCACCGGACGTCACCGCGTACCTCGTCGGTGAGAAGCTCGCACCGCACCTCGGCACCGGCGACGCGGACGGCCTCCTCACTCCGGAGCAGCAGGAGGGCGACCCCGGCCGCTACCGCCAGCACCTGCTGCACGCCGAGCACGACGGCAGCTTCTCGATCGTCGCCCTGGTGTGGTTGCCCGGTCAGTGCACGCCGGTGCACGACCACGTCTCCTGGTGCGTCACCGGCGTCCACGAGGGCGAGGAGCACGAACGGCGCTACCGGCTGCTGCCCGCGGAGGAACCGGGCGGGAGCGCGCGGCTCGTCGCGACGGAGGACGTGGTCAACCCGGTGGGCGCCGTGTGCGGATTCGCTCCGCCCGGCGACATACACAAGGTGTGGAACGGCTGCGGGGAGAAGGCGATTTCGCTCCACGTCTACGGTGCCGACATCTCACGCCTGGGCAGCAGCGTGCGCCGCGTGTACGAGTTGCCGGCGGACCGCTGATGGCGCTGCTGGGGGACCGGCCACCGGCCTCCCCCGCCCCCTCGCCCGCGCGTCCCGTCGCGGGCACGGTCCGGCCCTCCCGCAGGGAAGCCGCCCGCACCGACCGTTCCGCCCGCAGCGTCCGCCCCCCGGGACCGCTCACCACCGGCCCGCTGCCGGGTCTGGCGGTGGCCGCGCTGGGCGTCGCCGCCGCGGGATCCGTGCATCTGCTGGTGCCGGCCGTGCCGCTGCTGACGGCCGCCGTCGTCCTCGGCATCCTCGCCGCCCACCTGCCCGGTGCGCGGAAGCTGGTGAGCGGGACGGCCCGGCCCGGTCTGTCGTTCGCGGGCAAGCGGCTCATGAGGGTCGGAGTGGTGCTGCTCGGGCTGAAGTTGAGCGTCGGCGACATCGCCGGTCTCGGCTGGGCGACCGTCGCGATGGTGCTCGTCGTCGTCGCGGCGACCTTCTCCGGGACGCTGTGGCTCGGCAGGAGGCTCGGTCTCCCCGGCGACCAGCCGCTGCTGATCGCCACCGGCTACTCGATCTGCGGCGCCTCCGCGATCTGCGCCGTCAGCGAGGTGCGGGAGAGCGAGGAGCGCGACGTGGCCACGTCCGTCGCCCTCGTCACGCTGTGCGGCACGCTCGCCATCGCCGTACTGCCGCTGCTGCACCAGCCGTTGGGCCTGGACGCGGGTCAGTTCGGACGCTGGGTCGGCGCGGGCGTGCACGACGTCGGCCAGGTCGTGGCGACCGCCCAGACCGCCGGGCAGCACGCCCTCGGGCAGGCGGTGCTGGTGAAGCTGATGCGCGTGGCGCTGCTCGCGCCGCTGGTGGCGGCCGTCGTGCTGTCCGTACGGGCACGCCACGCGCACTCCCGGGACGCCGGCGCCGAAGTGCGGCCCGACGGAGCCGAGGACGGCAAGAGCACCGGTGAGGACGCCGCGACCGGCACCGGCACCGGCACTCGCGCCGCGACCGGCACCGGCACCGGCACCCGCGTGGCGGGCCGGCGCCCGCCTCTCCTGCCGCTCTTCGTCGCCGGCTTCCTCCTCATGGTCCTCCTCCGCACGACGGGACTGCTCCCCGCTGAGGCCCTCGGCGCCGCCGCCACCGCGCAGGAACTGCTGCTGGCCGCCGCCCTGTTCGGGCTGGGAAGCGCCGTCCATCTGCCCACGCTCGCCCGCACCGGAGGCAGGGTCGCCGCGCTCGGGCTGTGCTCGTGGATCGTCATCGCCGGTGTTTCGTACGGGGGCGTGCTGCTGACCGCGTGACGCGGCCGGCAGCACTCCGCGCGCAACTTCCGTGCAGGCCCGGGGAATCCGCCGGAAACGGACTCCCCACGGAGACCGTCAGCGGCCGCCGGTAGGCTGAACCGGCCTCGCCGTGTTGTCCGGCAGCACTCGACAGCGGCCCTCGCACCACAGCGGACGACCACGCCACCGACCCACCCGGAGACCGTGACTACCAGCACCTCCTCCACCAGCCACCACCTGTCGCCCGCCTTCCCCGGCCGCGCCCCCTGGGGCACGGCCGGCAAGCTGCGGGCCTGGCAGCAGGCGGCGATGGACGCGTATCTGCAGCAGCAGCCACGGGACTTCCTCGCGGTGGCGACGCCGGGCGCGGGCAAGACGACGTTCGCACTCACCCTCGCCTCGTGGCTGCTCCACCACCACGTCGTGCAGCAGGTGACCGTCGTGGCGCCGACCGAGCACCTGAAGAAGCAGTGGGCCGAAGCGGCGGCGCGCATCGGCATCAAGCTCGACCCCGACTACAGCGCCGGCCCGCTCAGCAAGGAGTACCACGGTGTCGCGGTGACGTACGCGGGCGTGGGCGTGCGGCCGATGCTTCACCGCAACCGGGTCGAGCAGCGCAAGACGCTCGTCATCCTCGACGAGATCCACCACGCCGGCGACAGCCGCTCGTGGGGCGAGGCATGCCAGGAGGCGTTCGAGCCGGCCACGCGGCGGCTCGCCCTCACCGGCACACCCTTCCGCTCCGACACCAACCCCATCCCGTTCGTCGACTACGCCGAGGACGCCGACGGGGTGCGCCGTTCCGTCGCCGACTACACCTACGGCTACGGCAACGGACTCGCCGACGGCGTCGTGCGCCCCGTCATCTTCCTCTCCTACAGCGGCAACATGCGCTGGCGGACCAAGGCGGGCGACGAGATCGAGGCGCGCCTCGGCGAACCGATGACGAAGGACGCCGTCTCACAGGCGTGGCGCACGGCCCTCGATCCGCACGGCGAGTGGATGCCGTCCGTCCTCGGCGCCGCCGACCGGCGGCTGAGCGAAGTACGCAAGGCCGTCCCCGACGCGGGCGGCCTGGTGATCGCCAGCGACCAGGACTCGGCCCGTGCGTACGCGAAGCTGCTCCGCGAAGTCACCGGCACCGCCGCCACGGTCGTGCTCTCCGACGACAGCGGCGCCTCGCAGCGCATCGAGGACTTCCGCAACTCCGACGACCGGTGGATGGTCGCGGTGCGGATGGTCTCCGAGGGCGTGGACGTCCCCCGTCTCACGGTCGGCGTGTACGCCACGACGATCTCCACGCCGCTCTTCTTCGCGCAGGCCGTGGGCCGCTTCGTACGGTCCCGCCGGCGCGGGGAGACGGCGTCCGTCTTCCTGCCGACCATCCCGATGCTGATGACCTTCGCGCACGAGATGGAGGTCGAGCGCGACCACGTGCTCGACAAGCCGAAGAAGGACGCGGAGGACGACCCCTACGCGGAAGAGGCGGACCTCCTCGAAGAGGCCGAACGCGAACAGGACGAGGACACCGGCGAGCAGGATCAACTGCCCTTCGAGGCACTGGAGTCGGACGCCGTCTTCGACCGGGTCATGTACGACGGCGCCGAGTTCGGCATGCAGGCCCACCCCGGCAGCGACGAGGAGCAGGACTACCTCGGCATCCCCGGGCTCCTGGAACCGGACCAGGTGCAGGCCCTCCTCCAGAAGCGGCAGGCGCGGCAGATCGCGCACAGCAGGAAGAGGCCCGACGCGGAGGCGGACCTCATCGAACTGCCCGCGGACCGCCGCCCCGTCGTCACGCACAAGGAACTGCTGGAACTGCGCAAGCAGTTGAACGGCCTCGTGGGGGCCTACGTCCACCAGAGCGGAAAGCCCCACGGGGTGATCCACAACGAGCTGCGCCGGGTGTGCGGGGGCCCGCCGAGCGCGGAGGCCACGGCGGGCCAGATCGAACAGCGCATCGCGAAGGTGCGGGAGTGGGCGACGCGGATGCGCTGAGCGGCTCCGGTGCGGCACAGGGATTCCCGGCGCCGGGGCCGCGGCCGGCGAGCGCCGCGCGCCAGCGGCTGCCCGCCTCCGTGATCAGCGGGGCCCGGGTTTTTTTTCGCGGCTCCGGCGGTCGGTTCCGGTGATCGGCTCCCGGTCGGTTCCGGCGGTCGGCTCCGGCGATCGGCCCCCGGTCGGTTCCGGTGATCGGCTCCCGGTCGGATTCCCGGCGGCTTCCGGGGGCTTTCCGGGTGTTCCGACGCGGCCGGCCGGTGCCGCGCCCTACGACCGCAGGTACTCAGCCCGCCGGGACGACGGTGAGCCGTTCCGCCGCCGGTGAGGCGAACTCGTCGTCGATCACGACCACGGAGCGTCCGGCGGCGTCCAGCACGGAAGCCGCGATGGTCGCGCGCATCCCCGTCGCACAGTGCACCCACACCACACCGGGCGGCACCTCCGCCAACCGGCCGTGGAGCTCGTGCACGGGGATGTGGACCGACCCGCCGACGTATCCGCGGGCGCGTTCGGAATCGCGGCGCACATCGAGCACCACCGGCACCTCGTCCCCGGTGAGGGCGGCCCTCAACTCGTCGAACCCGGCACGGGGGAACGAGGCGACCTCATCCGCGCCGCGCGCCCAGTCGGACGGGCCGCCGCTGGCGGCAGCCGCCGGACGGTCGATGCCCACACGGGCCAACTCCCGCTGCGCATCGGCAACTTGCTCCGGGCTCTCACCCAGCAGCGTCACCGGCTTCCCCCACGGGATGAGCCACGCGAGGTAGGTCGCGAGCCGCCCGTCGCCCTCGAAGTTGTACGAACCGGCGAGATGACCGGCCGCGAAGGCCGTGCGGTCACGCAGGTCCACGACCCACTCACCGGATGCCAGGCGGGCGGCGATCTGCTCCGGGCCGGCCTGCTGCGGCGGCGTGAGATCCACCGGGTCGGGGCCCGCGGCGTTGACCGGGCCCATGTGCACGTAATAGGCCGGGATGTCCTCCAGGCCCGTGAGCAGCCTCGAGACGAAGGTCTCCACGTCGAGCGTCAGCGCGTCGTTCTCCTTGCGCTCGGCGCCGATCGTGGTCGAGTCCCCGGCCGCCTGCTCGCTGGAGCAGAAGCTGCCGAAACCGTGGGTCGGCAGCACCTGGACGTCGTCGTCCAGGGAGCCGGCCAGCCGGTGCGCGGACCGGTGCTGATCCCTGGCCAGCGACTCCGTCAGCCGCGGCTCCACCAGGTCCGTCCGCCCGACCGTTCCGATCAGCAGCGACCCTCCGGTGAACGCGGCGACGCCGTGGCCGTTCTCCTCCAGGACGTACGAGGTGTGGTGCGGTGTGTGACCGGGAGTCGACAGGGCGCGCACGGTCAGCTGCCCGTCGACGGTGACGGTGTCGCCGTCCGCGACGGGTGTCCGGGCGAACGAGACGTCCGCGCCGGCCGGCACGAGGTAGCGGGCACCGGTGACCCGGGCCAGCTCCAGGCCGCCGGTGACGTAGTCGTTGTGGACGTGGGTCTCCGCCACGTACGCGATGCGGACACCGCGGCGGGCCGTGGCGGTGACCACCCGGTCGATGTCCCGCGGCGGGTCGACCGCGATTGCGGCCTCGGGGCCGCCCGCGAGATAGCTGCGATTGCCCAGCCCCTGGATCTCCAGGGTGTCGACGAAAAACACGGCTCCGGCTCCTGCTCGATGATCCCGAATCAGCGTCCGGGTACCCGGCACAGGTGCGGCAATCATTGGCGTTCCGGTCGGGCGAGGGCCCGCGGGGGCTGGGTGTCGGCCGGCGGGTGCCGGGGGTTGGCCGCTGTTCGCGGGTGCGGGTTGCGGCTGGTGCGGGGGTGCGCGTGGGGTTCGTGGTGGGTGCGGGGGCGGGCCGTTCCGGCGGGTGTCCCGGGGCGGCATGATTTACCTCCCTGGACCGGACGGGTTTCTGTGCTGCCTCCCATATGCCGGTCCGCAAATCATGTTTGAGCCCCGTGCCCCCCGCCTGCACGTCCCGCCCCCTCCCGCCCGTCCGGCGTCTGCCGCTCTCGTTCCCTTCTCCCCTCCGGGAGTCCGGTTGGCCTGCGAGCGGCTGCCCCGTCGGCGGCCCTTCGGGTCACTCGCGCAGGCTCAACTTGCCTGCCGCGTGTCAGCGATGTCAGTAGAGAGATCAGAAGGCCAGCGTGACCAGCGTCGTCGCGTAGATCCCGATGAGCAGGGTGCCGTCGAAGCCGAGTCCGAACCAGCCTCGCCGCTGACGTACGAGGAGCCCGCCGAGCACGATCGTCGTCATCACCAACGCTCCGCAGGTGAGGAAGAGTTCGTCGCGGCCGGCGGCGTGGTACAGCGATCCGCCCGGGTAGACGATGTCGCCTACGACAAGGTTCAGCACGTCCAGGCAGTTCCCGCCGAGGATTGCCGCGATGGCAAGGGTGACTGCGCCGCGGCGCACTGCCGCGATCGCGGTCACCGTTTCCGGCAGGGCGTTGATGACGCCCATGATGCCCGCGCCGACCAGGCCGGGGGTGAGGCCCGTGCCCGAGACGATCCCTTCGGCTGCGTGGGTGACGGCCCAGCCGCCGAGAACCACGGTCAGGGCGACTGCGAGGAACTCGGCCCACAGCAGCCCGGTGGCGCGTTCGTTGTCCTTCCCCGGTGGCTGTGGCGTGTCCGGCACCGTCTCCTGCGTGCGTACCGGTCGCCACATGGGCAGTTCACTGCTGTGCATGAGCCGCAGACCGCCCGCATAGAAGAGGACGAGCACAGCCGAGGCCGGATGTCCGCCGAGCACGGTGACCTGGGGGCTGAAGGATGCCATGAGGGCGATGCCGAGAAGCCCTGTCAGGAGGCAGCCGAACAGGATGTTCTCCAGCGAAGCCGTGGCGTGTTCCAGGTTGGCTCTTCGGTGGAAGACGTCTGCGATCACGACGGCGAGAGTCTGGGCGGCGATGCCTCCGACTGCGTTGCTGTACGCAAGTTGCGGCTCCGAGTCCGCTGCGCTCACGCCAGTCATCACGATCCCGGAAAGCGACGTCACAAGCCCGAACAGGACGGCACCGAAGACTGCCTCGCCCCAGCCGGTCCGGTCTGCCAGGACGTCGCCGAGAGTGGCGAGGCGGATGCTGCACACGACGGTGAGCAGGCCAGCCGACAGCAGCGCCACCACACTCCAGGTCACCGGCCACCGGCCGTCCAGCAGTGCGAGCACGACGCTCCCTTGCTCGGCTACGACGGGTTTGCTCTGTGGTTCTCACGGAAGAAGAACATCCGCGGGCGTGTGGAGGGCCGCTGGCACGCTGCGGCCGGAGCAAATCTCCGTTCGGGCCGCGCCCGCTGCGTGTGATCTCCGGTGGGAAGAAGCTGCCCGAGCCGGTCCGTTCCGCCGCAGGCCCGCACACAACCTGCGAGCAGACGCCCGTGACGGAGGGGGATGCGAAGAGTCCCTGACGCGGCCGGACCGATACACTTTACTATCCTTTTACTGCACCGGCGGGCCCGACCGCCGGCGAACCGTCCACTCGGAGAAGGAGCCGCGGTCCCGTAATGGGTGAGCCTCCCAGTCCCTGCCGTGCCATCCCTGCGCCCACGCCTACGCGGACGGGGGTGGCACGGTGACCGAAGTGCTTCTCCTCCTGGCCGCGATCGCCCTGACTCTCGCGTGCGCCGTCTTCGTCGCGGCCGAGTTCTCCCTCACGACGGTGGAACGGAACGAACTGCAACGTTCTGCGCGGGCAGGCGAACGTGGCGCCTCCCATGCCCTGCGAGCAGTGCAGCGGCTGACCTTCCAGCTCTCGGGCGCGCAGCTCGGGATCACCGTCACGTCACTGGTGATCGGCATGCTGGCCGAGCCGTCACTGGCCTCCTTGCTGAAAGGTCCCCTCACAGCGGCGGGCGTGCCGGAGGGCGCCGTGGCCGGCACGTCGACGGTGCTCGGTGTCACGGTCTCCACCATCTTCCTCATGGTGGTCGGTGAGCTCGTCCCGAAGAACTGGGCGATCTCCAGGCCCCTGGCCGTGGCCCGTATCGTCGCCGGTCCTCAGCTGGGTTTCACGGCCGCTTTCACCCCGCTCATCAGGCACCTCAACAACACGGCCAACCGGCTGCTCCGCCGTGTCGGTCTCGAACCCGCCGAGGAGCTCGCCTCTGCGCGTTCACCGGAGGAACTGGTGGCCCTCGTCCGCCACTCGGCGCGAGAGGGAGCCATCGAACAGGACTCGGCCGAGTTGTTCGTCCGCACCATGCACTTGGCAGACCTGACAGCTGAAAACGTCATGACGCCGCGCGTGGACGTACACGCTCTGGCGGCTCACGCCACTGCCGAGGAAGCAGCCGGACTCTCGCTGGCCACGGGCCTCTCCTGCTTCCCCGTCTACCGGGACACCCTGGACGACGTCGTGGGCACCGTCCACATCCGGGACGTTCTGGCCCTCGATGAGCAGTCACGCCCCCACGTACGGGTCACCGACCTGATCACCGATCCGCTTCGGGTGCCCGACTCGCTTCCGGTCGATCGGCTCCTGGCACCTTTGCGCCGCGCTCACACCATGGCCGTCGTGGTCGACGAGTACGGCGGTACCGCCGGTGTCGCCACCATGGAGGACATCGTCGAGGAGGTCGTCGGTGAAGTGCGGGACGAGCACGACCCGGAGGCTCTTCCCGACCTGACTCCGCTGACTCCTTCCGGCGACGGCCGCCGGGCGTGGGAGGCGGATGGAAGTGTCCGCCTCGACGAGCTCGAGGAGCTCGGCTTCTCCGCCCCCGCCGGGCCCTACGAGACCCTCGCCGGTCTCGTCGCCACGCGCCTGGAGCGTATTCCGGTCGCGGGCGACCGGCTCGAGGCAGGAGGCTGGTCCTTCGCGGTTGTGCACGCCGCCCGGCACCGTGCCGACCGGATACACATCACCGCGCCCGCCGAGCAGTCCGACGAGGAAGCCCGATGACCAACCTTCAACTGATCATCGGTGCGCTCACCCTGGTCACGAACGCCTTCTTCGTGGGAGCCGAGTTCGCCCTCATCTCCGTACGACGCAGCCAGATCGAACCGCTTGCACAAGCAGGCGAGAAGCGGTCGAAGACCGTCCTGTGGGGGTTGAGGCACGTCTCCGCAGCCATGGCCACAGCACAGTTGGGCATCACCGTCTCCTCCCTCGTACTGGGTGCGGTCGCCGAACCGGCCATCGCCCACCTGCTGGAACCCGGGTTCGAGGCGATCGGTGTGCCGGCCGCTCTGACCCACCCGATCGCGTTCGTGCTCGCACTCACCGTCGCGACGTATCTGCACATGCTCATCGGCGAGATGGTGCCCAAGAACATCGCGCTGGCTGCTCCGGCTCGCACCGCGCTGGTGCTGGGTCCGGCACTCGTCGGCCTCACCCAGGCACTGCGGCCTGTCACCTTCGGGATCAACGCCTTCGCCAACGCCCTTCTTCGGCTGCTGCGAGTCGAACCGAAAGACGAAGTCGAGTCGGTCTTCACTGACGATGAGCTCATCGACCTCGTCATGGCCTCCAGCGCCGCCGGGCTGCTGGAGCCGGAAGACGGCGAACGGCTGCGTGACGCTCTCGAATTGGGCAGTCGCCCCGTGGGCGAGGTCATGGTTCCGCTGGCGCAGATGGTCACCGTCGACCACCTGATCAGCCCGCGGGGGCTGGAACGGGCGGCTGCCGCCGCGAGGTTGTCGCGGCTGCCGGTGACGGGGCCCGGTGAGACGGTCCTGGGGTATCTGCACATCAAGGACGCGCTCGGTGCGACCCACCGTGAGGAGCCGTTCCCCCGGGAGGCGCTGCACACCGTCATCCCCGTGAAGATCGACACCCCCCTGGACGACGCCTTGACCCTGATGCGCGCTGCCGGCACCCACTTGGCAGCAGTCACCGGCGAGAAGGGCACCGTACTCGGCTTCGTCACCATGGACGACGTGCTCGGTGAGCTGGTCGGTCCGCCCGCGACCGAGAGCGCGGGAGATCCGGTTTCGTAGCCGGGCGTCTGCAACCCCCGCCCTGCAGGGATCACGCACCATGCACGCACCGACGGCCCATCTCACCGCGAAACGGCCACACACCTCACAGTGAACCCCGAGCGCAAAGAAGAAGTGACCGGATTCTGGACGCACTCTTCCGGTCAGCGGAGCGGGTCGCTAGGTTCAACGCACAGCGCGATCCCGGCCACGGCTGAGCCCCCCACCGCTACGCCCCCACCCGGTGCCGCCCCCACTGACCCGATGAGGAGCGCCGTGACTGCGGAGACCTCTCAGACGCTCGACCGGGGACTGCGTGTCCTCAAACTGCTCGCCGACACCGATCACGGTCTGACCGTGACGGAGCTGTCCAACAAGCTCGGCGTCAACCGCACCGTCGTCTACAGGCTGCTCGCCACGCTGGAGCAGCACGCCCTCGTACGCCGTGACCTGGGCGGACGTGCCCGCGTCGGGCTGGGGGTGCTGCGGCTGGGGCGGCAGGTGCACCCGCTCGTACGGGAGGCGGCGCTGCCCGCGCTGCGGTCCCTGGCCGAGGAGATCGGCGCCACTGCGCACCTGACACTGGTCGACGGTTCGGAGGCCCTCGCGGTGGCGGTCGTGGAGCCGAGCTGGACGGATTACCACGTCGCCTACCGCACCGGTTTCCGCCACCCTCTCGACAAGGGCGCCGCGGGGCGCGCGATCCTCGCGGGGCGTGGTCCCGACAGCGAGCTGGGCCCCGGGTTCGTCCTCACGCACGGCGAGCTGGAGGCCGGCGCCGGAGGTGCCGCCGCTCCGGTGCGGGGTGTGACGGGCATCGAGGGCAGCGTGGGTGTGGTGATGCTGACGGACGCGGTCCCGCCGCAGGTGGGCGAGCGCGTGGTGCGTGCGGCGCAGGAAGTCGCCGACGCGCTGCGCTGACCCTCGGGCCCATGGCCGGCACCGTGTTCCGTTCGCCCGCCGGGCGGCGGCCGGCGCACGTGCGTGGGGCGTGCCCCGGCGCGGTTGTTAGGTTGCCGGGGTGAACACACCCGCCCCGTCTTCGTCGCTGCTCTCCAGGCTCGGCGCGCGTCTGCGCCCGCGCCGGCTGTCGGTGCGGCAGCGCACCCTCCTCGTATGTGCCGTGCCGCTTGTCGCGCTGTTCGCGGTGGCGGCGTTCGCGCCGCTGCCGTTCGTGCTGGCGCAGCCCGGCATCACCGCGAACGTGCTCGGCGACAGCAAGGACAAGCCGGTCATCACGGTTTCCGGCCCGGGGAGCGGTGAAGCGGGAGCGGACGACGGCAAGCTGCTGATGACGACGATCGCCGCGACGCCGCCCGGGGCGACGGTGCGGCTGCCGCAGGTCGTGGAGAACTGGTTCCGCACGGACAGGGCGGCGATGCCGGCCGAGGCGGTCTACCCGGTGGGTGACAACCTCAAGGAGGTCGAGAAGCACAACCAGGACGAGATGCGCTCGTCGCAGAACGCGGCGGTGAAGGCCGCGCTGCGGCAGATGCGCAAGTCGCCGCGGGACGTGCGGGTTTCGTTGCGCCTCGCGGACGTGGGCGGGCCGAGTGCCGGGTTGTTCTTCTCGCTCGGCATCATCGACAAGGTCGTCGGGGACGGCCGGGGCGGTGGCCTGACCGGCGGCCGGGTCGTGGCGGGCACGGGCACGATCAAGGCGGACGGCAAGGTGGGGCCTGTCGGCGGGGTGCCGCTGAAGACGAGGGCGGCCAAGCGCGACGGGGCGAGCGTCTTCCTCGTGCCGCGTGCCGAGTGCGCCGATGCGAAGGTGGAGCAGCCGAAGGGTCTGCGTCTGGTGCCGGTGGAGACTCTCTCGGGCGCCTTGAAGGCGCTCGACGCGCTCAGGGACGGCGGCCGGGTGCCGAGTTGCTGATGTGCGGCCCCGGACGCCGTCCGGTTCAGCCCGCCTTGATGAAGCCCTTCCGTACGAGCCAGTCCTTGGCGACGTCGTGCGGGTCCTGGCCGTCCACGTCCACCTTGGCGTTCAGCTTCTGTGCCGTCTTGTTGTTCAGCGCCTTGGTGACGGGCGCGAGCAGCCCGGCGATCTCCGGGTACTTCTTCATCGTCTCGCTGTTCATCTCGGGCGCGACGTTGTAGTTCGGGAAGAACTTCCTGTCGTCCTCGAGGATTTTCAGCTTCAGCGCGGGGATGCGGCCGTCGGTCGCGGCGATGGCGCCGAAGACGCACGGCTTGCCGTGGGCGGTCTGGGTGTAGACGACGCCGCCGGCCATCTTGTGCACCTGTCCGGTGGGGAAGCGCATGCCGTACTTCTTCGCCATGCCCTTCAGCCCGTCCTGCCGGGAGGCGAACTCGTTCTCGACGCAGATGCTGGCCGCATTGGGGTTCTTGCGGGACAGTTCGGCGACGTCCGAAAGCGTCCTGGTGCCGTACCGCTTCTGGAGCTTGTCGCTGACGACGAGGGCGTAGGTGTTGTCGAGGGTGGAGGGTTCCAGCCATTCGACGCCGTTGGCCCGGTCCTCCTTGCGTACGGCCTTCCACTGCTCGACGGGGTCCGGCACCGGCTTGGTGTGGCCGAGGTAGGTGATCCAGGACGTGCCGGTGTACTCGTACATGCCGTCGGCGGTGCCCGTCTCGACGGCCGAGCGTGCGCCGATGGAGCCCTGGACGGCGGTGCGGTCGACGACGTCGGCGCCGGCGGCCCGGAAGATCAGCCCCATGATCTTGCCGAGGATGATCTGTTCGGTGAACTCCTTCGAGGTGACGGTCAGTTGGGCCCCTTCGAGGGGCTGCCCGGCGCCCACCGTGCCGGGCCGGACCCTGTCGATCATCGGGCTGCCGCTGACCAGGCCGCAGCCGCCGAGCGTGCCGGTGAGGGCGAGCGCCGTCAGGCCGGCGGCGAGCGTGCGCGGGGCGCGTGAGGCGCGCGGGGTGCGCATCAGGACGATCCCTCCAAGCCGCGCGGGCGCAGCAGCAGTTCGACGAGTGAGGCGAGCCAGTCGACCAGCAGCGCCAGTGCGACGGTGAGTACCGAACCGAGCATCAGCACCGGCATGCGCTGGTTGGTGATGCCGGAGGAGATCAGGTCGCCCAGTCCGCCGCCGCCGATGAAGGTGGCGAGCGTCGCCGTGCCGACGTTGAGGACGAGGGCGTTGCGTACGCCGGCGAGGATCAGTGGTACGGCCAGGGGCAGTTCGACCTTCGTCAGCACTCCCAGCGGCGACATCCCGATGCCTCTGGCGGCCTCCGTCAGCGCGGGGTCGATGTTGCGCAGCCCGGTGATGGTGTTGGCCAGCACCGGCAGCACGGCGTAGACGACCATGCCGACGACGGCGGTGGTCTGGCCGATGTTGAGCCAGAACACCAGCAGCACCAGCAGCCCGAGGGAGGGGACGGCCTGGCCCAGGTTCGCGGCCGCCATGGCGACGGGTGTGGCTCTGCGCAGCTTCTTACGGGTCAGGGCGATGCCCAGCGGTATGGCGATGATCAGCACGAAGAATGTGGAGATGACGGTCATCTCGATGTGCTGGCGCAGGCGGAGGGCGACGTTCCCGCCGGCGAGCGAGTTGCGGGCGATCGTGTCGAGTTCGGCGCCGCGGAACCACAGCCAGGTGCCCAGCAGCACGAGGGCGAGCACGCCGGGCAGGATCGTCAGCTTCTGCCAGGTGACCCTGTCGCGGAGCCGTTCCCCGCCGTGTGCGGCCGGCGCGGGTGCCGGCTCCTCGCCGTGCGCGGCCTGTTGGTCCTTGTCCGCGGGCCGGTCCTGCGGTGCGGGCGTGCGCTGCTGGTCCGCTCCGGTGGCCGCCGCGCCGGCCGTGCCGTCGGTTGTCCCGTTGGTCGTTCCGCTCACGACGTGAGGCCTTCCTGCGCAGCGTACGTGCGCCTGGCCTGCGTCTCGCTCAGGCTGTGGCGGTGCTCGATGGCCTCCAGCCGGTCTGCGTCGAGGAGTTCGTGGACGCAGTTCATCAGCGTCTCGAGGTCGACGACGCCCGTGTACTCGCCGCGCCGGCCGGTGACCGCGACGCGGCCGCCGCTGTCGGTGAGCACCGCCTCCAGCGCGTCGCGCAGCGTCGCGTCGCGGGTGACGGTGTCGTTCACGAGCGTGCCCGCCCGGGCCAGCGAGCCCTTGGCGTGGGTGAGGTCGCCGCGCCGCAGCCACTTGTACGGGCGCTGCTTGGGGTCGAGGAGCAGCACCTCGTTCGTCGTGCCGGTGCCGAGCATCTCCGAGATCGTCTCCAGGGGTTCCTCGACGGTGGCGGTGGGGAAGTCGACGATCTCCACGTCGCGTACGCGGGTGAGGTTGAGCCTCTTGAGTGCCGCGCCGGCGCCGACGAAACCGGAGACGAAGTCGTCGGCGGGGTTGGTGAGGATGGCTTCCGGGGTGTCGAACTGGGCGATGTGCGACTGTTCCCGCAGCACGACGATGCGGTCGCCGAGCTTGATGGCCTCGTCGAAGTCGTGGGTGACGAAGACGATGGTCTTGCGCAACTCGTGCTGGAGACGGATGAGTTCGTCCTGCAGATGGTCGCGGGTTATGGGGTCGACGGCCCCGAAGGGTTCGTCCATCAGCAGCACGGGCGGGTCGGCGGCCAACGCCCGTGCGACGCCGACGCGTTGCTGCTGCCCTCCGGAGAGCATGCGCGGGTAGCGGCCGCGGAACTCGGCGGGGTCGAGCCCGACGAGGTCGAGCATCTCCTCGACACGCGCGTTGATCTTCGCCTTGGGCCAGCCGGCCATCTTCGGCACCTGGGCGATGTTCTGCGCGACCGTCATGTGCGGGAAGAGACCGGACGACTGGATCGCATAGCCGATCTTGCGGCGGAGCTTCACCGCGTCGATACCGGTGACGTCCTCGTCGTCGATACGGATGCGGCCCGAGGTGGGCTCGATCAGCCGGTTGATCATCTTCAGCAGCGTGGACTTGCCGCACCCGGAGGGGCCGACCAGGACGACGGTCTCACCGGCCTTGATCTCCAGGCTGACGTCGTCCACGGCGGGCACCGACGAGCCGGGGTAGCGCTTGGTGAGGCCCTCGAGTCGGATGGTCGCGCCGCTGGCGGCGGAAGCGGCGGCGGCTGCGCCCGGCTGCGGGGCGACGCCTGCCTGGGGGTCCGCCCCGCTGCCTCCGTCCGTGCGCGGTGTGGTCCCGGAGCCGGATGCTGCGGATGTCTCAGGCACGTATCCCCCTCGGGGTGGTCAGTCGCCCGACGACGACGTACGCGCCGTCGAAGAGCAGTGAGAGCACGACGATGCCGAGAGTCCCGGCGAGCACTTGGTTGAGGGCGTTGGCGCTGCCGAGAGAGGCCACGCCGCGGAAGATGGTGTTGCCCAGCCCGGGGCCGGAGGCGAAGGCGGCGATCGCAGCGATGCCCATGAGCATCTGCGTGGAGACGCGGATGCCGGTGAGGATCGGCGGCCAGGCGAGCGGCAGTTCGACCCTCAGCAGCTGCCTCGTGCGTGACATTCCGATGCCGCGTGCCGCGTCGACCAGCGCGGGGTCGACCCCGCGGAGCCCGACGATCGTGTTGCGGACGATGGGCAGCAGCCCGTACAGCGTCAGCGCGGTGACGGTGGGCGCCACCCCGAGCCCGACGAGGGGGATCAGCAGACCGATCAGCGCCAGCGACGGCACCGTCAGGATCGTGGACCCGGTGGTGGTGGCCACGTCGCCGGCCCATTCGCTGCGGTAGGTCAGCACACCGATCGCGACCCCCAGGAGGGTCGCGACCACGATGCACTGGAACACGGCGCTCGCGTGCTGGAACGAGTCCGCGAGCAACTGGATGTGCCGGTTGCCGAGATACTCCCAGAAGCTCATCCCGGCGTCCCTCGCCTCTTCAAAGCCGCTCCGTCCGTTCCTGCCCGCCGCTCACGCGCGGGCTCGCCCTGTTGTGCCGCGACCTCTTCTGCCCGGCGAAGCCGGAATGACGCACCGGTCACGGGTTCCTCACGTCACCGGCTCCCCGTCTCCGCCTGCCGCCTGACGGACCAGCGGGACGATGCGCAGCGGCACCGGGTTCTCCATGACGATGGCCGTCGAGGCCCGCACGATGCCCTCGAAGCCCACCACGCGGTCGATCACCCGCTGCAGGTCCGCGTTGGACCGTGCGACGAGGCGGCAGAGCATATCCCCGTGACCCGTCGTCGTATGCAGCTCCAGCACTTCCGGTACGGAGTCCAAGTGGGCGCGCACGTCGGCGCCCTGGCCCTGTTTGATCTCCAGGGTGGCGAAAGCGGTGACGGGGTAGCCGATCGCCGCCGGGTCCACGTCGGGGCCGAAGCCGCGGATCACTCCGCTGGCCTGGAGGCGTTCGAGCCGTGCCTGCACGGTGCCGCGGGCGACGCCGAGCCGCCGGGACGCCTCCAGCACGCCGATCCTGGGCTCGTCCGCGAGGAGTTCGAGCAGTCGTCCATCGAGCCGGTCGATACCCACGGGCTTCCTCTCAGTGGCCGGACTTCTGAGCATCTTGTACAGATCGTCCGGCGGTAGGCCGGTCACACTGGTCAAGGTGTCCAGTGAATACGGGAAGTATTGCGCACCTTGTGGAACGGGGGGAGCCTTGGTGCATGACTGAGACCACCCACGCAGCCCCCGACACTGCCAGGCAGGCGGACCCCTTCCCGGTGAAGGGGATGGACGCGGTCGTCTTCGCCGTCGGCAACGCCAAGCAGGCGGCCCACTACTACTCGACGGCGTTCGGCATGAAGCTCGTCGCCTACTCCGGACCGGAGAACGGCAGCCGCGAGACCGCCAGTTACGTCCTCGAATCGGGCGGCGCCCGCTTCGTCCTCACCTCCGTCGTCAAGCCCGTCACCGACTGGGGCCGCTTCCTGACGGACCACGTCGCGGCGCACGGCGACGGCGTCATCGACCTGGCCATCGAGGTGCCGGACGCGCGTGCCGCGTACGAGTACGCGGTCGCCCAGGGCGCCACCGGCATCGTCGAACCCCACGAGCAGAAGGACGAGCACGGCACCGTTGTGCTGGCGGCCATCGCCACGTACGGCAAGACCCGGCACACCCTCGTCGAGCGCTCCGGCTACTCCGGCCCCTATCTGCCCGGGTACGTGGCCGCCGCGCCCGTCGTCGAACCGGGCAAGCGGAACTTCCAGGCCATCGACCACTGCGTGGGCAACGTCGAACTCGGCAAAATGAACGAGTGGGTGGCCTTCTACAACAAGGTCATGGGCTTCACGAACATGAAGGAGTTCGTGGGCGACGACATCGCGACCGAATACAGCGCCCTGATGTCGAAGGTCGTCGCCGACGGCCACCGGAAGGTGAAGTTCCCGCTCAACGAGCCCGCGGTGGCCAAGAAGAAGTCGCAGATCGACGAGTACCTGGAGTTCTACGGCGGCGCCGGCGTCCAGCACATCGCGCTCGCCACGAACGACATCGTCGCGACCGTACGGGCGATGCGCGCCGCGGGCGTGCAGTTCCTGGACACCCCGGACTCCTACTACGACACCCTCGGCGAGTGGGTCGGCGAGACGCGGGTGCCGCTGGAGACGCTGCGCGAGCTGAAGATCCTCGCCGACCGCGACGAGGACGGCTATCTGCTGCAGATCTTCACCAAGCCGGTCCAGGACCGTCCGACCGTCTTCTTCGAGATGATCGAGCGACACGGCTCCATGGGCTTCGGCAAGGGCAACTTCAAGGCCCTCTTCGAGGCGATCGAGCGCGAGCAGGAGCGGCGCGGCAACCTCTGACCCGCGCCTGCGTCCCGGTGCGGCCCCGGTTGCCGGGACGCGCGCCGGGACGGGCACCGGGACTTGGACTCGGATACGCACCGGGACGTGGACCGGACGGGCGCCCGCCGCGTCCCGGCGTCGCGCGCGTCCGCGGCGGCCGGCCGCACACGCGACGGCCGCCGTGCCGGTTCCGGAAGCCCGGCCTTCCCGACGGTGCGGGCAGGTGCGACGCTGAGTCGATGAGCGAGTTGATCCAGCGGCTGAGGGACGGCCTGCCCGAAGACGCCGTGGTCACCGACCCCGACGTCACCGCTTCCTACTCCCGTGACATGGCCGACTTCTGCGACGCGGGCACACCGGCCGCCGTGGTGCTGCCCCGCACCGTCGAAGAGGTGCAGCACGTGATGCGCACGGCGACCGCCCTGCGCGTCCCCGTCGTGCCGCAGGGCGCCCGGACCGGCCTGTCGGGCGCGGCCAACGCCTCCGACGGCTGCATCGTGCTGTCCCTGATACGCATGGACCGCATCCTGGAGATCAACCCGGTCGACCGCATCGCGGTCGTGGAGCCCGGCGTCGTCAACGCGGCCCTCTCCCGAGCCGTCAACGAGCACGGCCTGCACTACCCGCCGGACCCCAGCAGCTGGGAGCAGTGCACGATCGGCGGCAACATCGGCACGGCAGCCGGCGGTCTGTGCTGCGTGAAATACGGGGTGACGGCGGAGTACGTGCTCGGCCTCGACGTCGTACTGGCCGACGGACGGCTGATGTCGACGGGGCGCCGCACGGCGAAGGGCGTCGCCGGCTACGACATGACGCGGCTGTTCGTCGGCTCCGAGGGCAGCCTCGGCGTCGTCGTGCGTGCCGTGCTGGCACTCAAGCCGCGGCCGCCCCGACAGCTGGCGCTGGCCGCCGAGTTCCCCTCCGCCGCCGCGGCGGGCGACGCCGTCGGCCGGATCATGGAGTGCGGCCACGTCCCCTCGCTGATGGAACTGATGGACCGCACGACGCTGCGGGCCGTCAACGCCCTGAGGGACATGGGACTTCCGGAGTCCACCGAGGCACTGCTGTTCGCCGCGTTCGACACGGACGACCCGGCCGCCGACCTCGCAGCGGTGGGCGAGCTGTGCGAGGCTGCCGGCGCGAGCCAGGTCGTACCGGCGGAGACTCCCGCCGAGTCGGAGCTGCTTCTCGAGGCGCGGCGCAGCGTGCACTGGGCGCTGGAGGCACTCCCGGGCACGAGCCTGATCGACGACGTCTGCGTGCCGCGGACGAAGCTGGCCGACATGCTGGACGGCACCGCCGCCATCAGCGAGAAGTACGGGCTGACGATCGGCGTCTGCGCGCACGCGGGGGACGGCAACACCCACCCGACCGTCTGCTTCGACCCGGACGACGAGGACGAGACGCGCCGCGCGCACGAGGCGTTCGACGCCATCATGGCGCTCGGCCTCGAACTGGGCGGCACCATCACCGGCGAACACGGCGTGGGCGTCCTCAAGAAGGAGTGGCTGGCGCGCGAACTCGGCCCGGTGGGGCTGGAGATGCAGCGCGGCATCAAGAAGGTCCTCGACCCGCTGGGCCTGCTCAATCCCGGCAAGCTCTTCTGAGACGCCCGGACACGCAACGCAAGGCAACAGGCGTACGGGACGGGGACGGACGGGCAGCGGGCGCACGGCCCGGACCGGCCGTGCTCCTTCCGGACCGGCGGCGTGCAGCCGGCGCTCCCGGGCGGCGGACCTGTCGGTCGACGATGCGATCCGTCGAACTCCCCACCGTGCGTGGGATGTTCAGGCTCGACGCACATTCGTCGGATCGAGTGAAAGTCTGAGGGAAATTCACCCTCACATCTCGGCGTCGCCTGCCTCGTCGGACGGTGACTGATCGGTCAGGCACACCCCGTCGGCGTGCCCCGCCCGCAACAGTTCGGCCAACCCGGCGTCCACGCCCAGCACTTCGCTCTCGCTGCCCGCCGGCACGGCCCGCAGCGTGCGCTCCAGCCAGTCGGACACGGCACCGGACGGTGTCTCCAGCAGGGCGTCGCCGTCGGGGGAGGAGAGCGCCACACAGATCACGTCACGCCCCTGAACCTTCGCGGGCCACACCCGGACATCCCCCTCTCCGCACGGGCGGAAGACGCCCTCGACGAGCAGTTCCCTCGCGAACGTCCAGGTGACGGGCGCACCCGCGCCCACGTGGAAGGCGATGTGCGCGGCGTAGGGGTCCTCCGCGAGGTAGGTCAGACGCGCCTGTACGGGAAGGCTGTGCTCGGGCGAGAGCACCAGCCTGATCTCGAGTTCACATTCGACGACGAGGTTCATCGGACCGCCCTTTCGTGATCCTGTGATCAGTCGCGCAGCCTGTCTTGGCGTGCACTGAAGAGGGCCCAGGCCGTGGCCGGTTACGCGTGTTCGCGCCATTCTCTCCTCAGAGTGGGCAGGTGCGTCCAGCACGGGCGGGCAAGTTGTCGGCCCTGTCTGGTAGATGTGGACACTACGCTTCTCGGTTGCGCCGCGCGGGTCAACCGCGGAGTGCGTACGTCACAAGACGACACAACAGTCGAAACAGATACGGGACCTGGACACTATGAGCGCGCCCCTCTCAGGATCCGCCGGCGGAAGCCCTGCCCCCGGCTTCTATCCGGATCCGTCCATCCCCGGCTACATCCGCTACTGGAACGGCTCCTCGTGGGTGCCCGGCACCAGCCGGCCCGAGCCCGAAGAGGGCGAGGCGATGCCCACGCCGCCGTCGTCGGCCGCCGCGTCGTCGGCGGTCGCCCCGCCCACCCGGGAGGAGCCGGCGCCGGCGGAGGAGACCGGCCCCGTCTTCCTCGACGAGGCGACGGACGGCGGCGCCGGCCCGGAGCCGCAGTTGCCCGCCGCCCGCACCGGCGACGATGCGCATCTGCCCGAGGTGCGCCCGCGCGGCGAGGTCGCAGCCCCGGGGGCCATCGACTGGGACGATCCGAGCCGGCTCCACGGGCAGCGCCCCGAACCGGCGTCGGCGTGGCAGGCCGACGCCGCGCAGCAGGGCGGTCTCGCGGGCCGCAGCGACGAGCGCATTTCGTGGGGCCGTGAGGGCGGTGAGGGAACGGCCGCCGTCGCGGACGCCGCCGCCGATCCTCGCGGGGGCTGGGGACGGCCCGCCGGTGAAACGGGCCCGGAGGGCCGCACGGACAGCGCCGCGGCCGCCGCCCCCGGTTCCGCTTCGCCCGGTGCCCCCGCGTCCCCCGCCGCCGGCGGGGACGCCGCGGGCTCGCCTCCCCGGGACGGCACCTTCCAGATGCGGGCGATGAGCCCCGAGGCGTTCAGGCAGGAGGCGCAGGACGCGCGCGGCGCCGGCAGCTACGCCGCCGGCGCGCAGGTGCCCGAGCACACCGTCGGGCTGCGCCGCGCGGACGTGCAGCAGTACGGCACGGGCGGCGGGCACACGCCGTCCTCCGCGGCCGCGCCGTCGCCGGCCGCGCAGCAGCCTCCCTCAGTTCCCGGTCAGGGCTCGCCCGCGCAGCCGCAGTCGCCCGCCCCGGGCGCGGCACCCCAGGCCCCTCCGGCCGTGCCGCATCAGGCCGCACCGCATCAGGGCGCACCGCATCAGGGCGCACCGCACCAGGGCGCACCGCACCAGGGCGCCGCGCCCGCGCCCGCGCAGCCGTCCTGGGCCCAGCAGGTGCACGACCTGGCAGGCGGCGCCCCCGGCGGCAGCCCCGACGCGCATGCCGCTCCGGGCGCGGAGGCCGCGATGGCCTGGCGTCCTCCGGCCGCCGACCCCTTCGCGCAGGCGCAGCGGGAGGCGCGTCCCGCCGCGCTGGGCAAGCGCCTGGGCGCCCGCGTGGTCGACGGTGTGCTCACCGGGGTGGTGGCAACCGCCGTCGCGTTCCCCTTCATCGGCCCGTCCGTGGACCATGTCGAGGCGAAGATCCAGGCGGTCCGGGATGCGGGCGAGACCAGGACGGTCTGGCTGATCGACGGTACGACCGGCGGTTATCTCGCCCTGGTCCTCGGTGCCCTGCTCCTCTTCGGTCTGCTGTACGAGGTGCTTCCCACGGGGCGCTGGGGCCGCACCCTGGGCAAGAAACTGTTCGGGCTGAGGGTGCTGACGATGGAGCAGCAGGACAAGCCGGGCTTCGGCAGCGCCCTGACGCGCTGGCTGACGTACGGCGTGCTGTCGCTCCTGGTGATCGGCATTCTCAACGTTCTGTGGTGCCTCTTCGACCGCCCCTGGCGTCAGTGCTGGCACGACAAGCTGGCGGGCACCTTCGTCTCCAAGGACTCGGGCGAGATCCGCCTCTGAGCGAGACTCCCTCTCAGCAAGGTCCGCCTCTGAGCGAGGCCCGCCTCCGAGCATGGTCCCTCCCGGAGCGAGACCGGCTTCCGAAGGAGCCGGACCGGCCGCCGAGGAGGTGCGGGCGCGGGCCTGCGGTGCACCGTGCCCGCCCGGTCGCCGCGCCGGTCACTCCGATGACGCCCGCCGGGTGCGAGGCGGAGCGGGGCGCGGTCCACTCGGCGCATGAGTACGGATCAGCCCGGCAACGACCCGTTCCGCAAGCAGGAGCCGCCCGGCGAAGGGCAGGAGCCGCCCCGGTACGGCGATCCGGCGGGTCCGTACGGCGGTCCGCCCCCGCCGCCCGGCGACCGGGGCGAGAGCCCCGGGGGAGACCCGTACGGAGGCGGCACGGGAGGCCCGTACGGCGGCGGTCCGTACGCCTCCAACCCGTACGGCGACATGACGGGAGCAGCCGACCCCCTGGAGGGTATGGCGCCCCTGGCGTCCCGCGGCAGGCGGCTTCTCGCGCGGATCATCGACGCGCTCATCGTCGGCATCCCCGTCTTCGTCGTCATGGGATTCGCGCAAGGGTGGTGGAACCCGGACGACAGCGGTCGTACGGCGAGTCAGCAACTCGTCTACACAGTCGTCTATCTGGTCTACGAGGGGCTGATGCTCACTCAGTCCGGGCAGACGCTGGGCAAGAAGGTGGTGGGGATCAGGGTCGCCGTGCTCGCCGACGGAACGGTGCCGAGCGGAGTGCCGGGGTGGCTGCGTTCTGCGGTCTACCACGTGCCGCCGCTGGTGCCCTGCATCGGCTTCATCTTCTGGCTCGTGAACGTGCTCTTCTGCACGTGGGACAAGCCGTACCGGCAGTGCCTGCACGACAAGGCGGCCAGGACGGTGGTCGTGGACGCCGATCGCCCCGTGTGAAGCGCGGAACGACGGGCCGTGCGCTGCGTGCCGCGGGCGCGGCGGCCGGCCTTCGCCGGCCGGAACGCCGAGGTCCGGCTGCCCGGGTCAGGACCGCAGGGAAGGCTCCGCCACCCGCCTCGCGGCCCGCGCCGCGGCGGCGTCGTGCCGTGCGTGGATGCGGGAGGGCGGGGAGGTCCGGGCCCGCAGCGCGACCGCGCGTGCCTGCGAGCGTGTACGCACCCGCCGGACCGTCTGCACCCCCGGAGTCGTGAGTGCCACCAGTACACCGACCGCCAGTGCGACGACCGCGATCAGCGCGACTCCGGGCCCCGACTGGGTCCGGGAGAGCAGGAGCATCGCGAGGGTCGAGCAGATGACGGTGACCGAACCGTATGCGAGCTGTGCGGGGGTCGGACGCGGCATGGCGTGATCCGTCCTCAGAAGACGTGTCGGGAGGGGCCGTCGGTCTAGCCGTACGGAGGCACGCGGTGCCCGTCGAACGACTCTACGGTCCGGGATTCCCGGACGAACACCACGGTAAGCGTGACCTGACCCACGTCGAAGTCGCACAGGGGGCGCACGGTCGCACGGCCTTTGAACGTCCCAACTGGCGGACGGCCGCGGAAGCTTGCTTACCCAGCACGAATGTACGCATCAGGTCTGTCTTTTCTCTCCCCTCTGCTGTCCAATACCTCCTGTCCCATGACACTCCACAGGGGAGGGCACCTCAGAGGTGAACGGCAGACGGAGATCCAAAAGATCCAGAGTGGCGGCGCTGACAACAGCCGTCGCGGCCCTCGGCGCAACCGCACTGATACCCGCAAGTGCGGCGCAGGCTCAGCAGATACCGGCGCCCGGGGCACATCCGGCGCCGCAGTCCGCGGCAGC
The DNA here is from genome assembly GCF_900090145.1 of Streptomyces sp. WMMB 322. Classification (GTDB taxonomy): domain Bacteria; phylum Actinomycetota; class Actinomycetes; order Streptomycetales; family Streptomycetaceae; genus Streptomyces. The sequence goes on along the minus strand of NZ_FMHI01000003.1, from coordinate 369,254 downwards.
ACAGCCCGGGGCACCCGGGGGGAGCCAGGACGGGCACAGCAAGGACAACCTCAAGGGTCCGTTCGACAAGGAGCGGAACGAGCAGCGTCAGGCGGCGCTGCAGAAGCTGGCACAGGGTGACGCCAAGCCCGTCCAGCGCAAGGGCTCCGAGGTCGTCAAGCTCGACGACGGCAAGTACGTGGAGCTGGCGCGCGAGAAGACGGACAAGATCTTCACCATCCTCGTCGAGTTCGGCGACAAGATCGACGACAAGTACGGCGGCGATCCGGGCCCTCTGCACAACAAGATCCCCGCGCCCGACCGCAAGAAGGACAACTCCACCTTCTGGAAGAAGGACTTCAACAGGGAGCACTTCCAGAAGACGTACTTCTCCGACAAGACCGAGGACTCGGTCAAGAGCTACTTCGAGAAGCAGTCCTCCGGCCGCTACTCCGTCGAGGGCACCGTCTCCGACTGGGTCAAGGTCGACTACAACGAGGCCCGTTACGGCTCCAACTACTGCGGTTCCAGCAACTGCCCGACCGTGTGGGACGCGATCCGGGACGGCGTCGAGAAGTGGGTGGAGGAGCAGAAGGCAGCCGGCAGGAGCGACGCGGAGATCAAGGCGCAGCTGGCTGAGTACGACAAGTGGGACCGCTACGACTTCGACGAGGACGGCGACTTCAACGAGTCCGACGGCTACATCGACCACTTCCAGTTCGTGCACGCCGGTGAGGACGAGTCGGCGGGCGGCGGAGCGCAGGGCGAGGACGCCATCTGGGCGCACCGCTGGTACGCGTACGGCAGCGACGCGGGCAAGACCGGTCCGGAGGAGAACAAGGCCGGCGGCACCCAGATCGGCGACAGCGGTATCTGGGTCGGCGACTACACCGCGCAGCCGGAGAACGGCGGACTCGGCGTCTTCGTCCACGAGTACGGCCACGACCTGGGTCTGCCCGACCACTACGACACCAGCGGCGGCGGCGAGAACTCGGTCGGCTTCTGGTCGATCATGTCCGTGGGCTCCTGGCTCAACAAGGGCAAGGACGCCATCGGCGACTCGGCCGGCGACATGAACGCGTGGGACAAGCTGCAACTGGGCTGGCTGGACTACGACACGGCCAAGGCGGCCACCAAGTCGCGGCACAAGCTGGGCACGCACTCGTACCAGACGAAGAACAAGCAGGCGCTGATCGTCGAGTTGCCCGAGAAGGACGTGACGACGACCATCACCAAGCCCGCCGAGGGCGAGAAGCAGTGGTGGAGCGGCAGCGGCGACGATCTGCGCAACACCCTCACCCGCAGCGTCGATCTGACGGGCAAGTCCGAGGCGTCGCTGGACCTTCAGGGCTGGTGGGACATCGAGGAGAACTACGACTACCTCTACACCGAGGTCTCCGAGGACGGCGGCGAGAACTGGACGCCGATCGACGGGACGGCCGACGGCGAGCCCATCCCGCGCGACGGCAGCGACCAGCCGGCGCTGCACGGTGTGTCGGAGTCGTACCGCGATCTCTCCTACCCCCTCGACGACTTCGCGGGCAAGAAGATCGATGTTCGCTTCCGCTATCTGACGGATGGTGGGGTCGCCCAGAAGGGGTTCGCGGCGGACGCTCTGAGCATCACCGCGGACGGCGAGAAAATCTTCGAGGACGGCGCCGAGGGCGACGACGACAACGGCTGGGCGACGAAGGGGTTCTCGCGCATCGGGGAGTCCTTCACAAAGCCCTACCCGCAGTTCTACATCGCTGAGAACCGCAACCACGTCTCCTACGACAAGTCGCTCAACTACGGCCCGTACAACTTCGGTTGGGTCTCGACACGGCCCGACTGGGTCGAGCGCTACGCGTACGAGAAGGGGCTGCTCATCTGGCTCTGGGACACCTCTCAGCTGGACAACAACGTCTCGGCGCACCCCGGCACGGGCCTGATCCTGCCGGTCGACGCGCACGCGAAGCCGGAGAAGTGGTCGGACGGCAAGCCCCTGCGCAACCGCATGCAGGCCTACGATTCGACCTTCGGAAAGTATGCGACAAAGGGGATCACGCTTCACAACGACGGCAAGGCCGTCAAGATCAAGTCGAAGAAGGGCGTTCGAGTCTTCGACGATCACAAGGGGACGTACTGGTACGAATCGAACCCCACGCAGGGGGTCAAGGTGCCGGACACCAACACCCGGATCATGGTCGTGAAGCAACCCCGTTCCGGTGAGACGATCACCGTCCAGGTGAGACCTTCCACAAATTAATTTGCATCGTTGCAGGTCAAAACATGATCGGCCGTTGCCCCCCTGGCGGGCGGCGGCCGATCGCGTTTAGATGCCTGTGACGGGTGTCTGCGGAGGCCCACCGGAACAGTTCTCGCGGGGGTGTTTTTGATCATGGCTGGAGGCGGATTCGTCCAGCTGCCGGACGGGAGCGTGATCGTCGCGCTCACGATTCCGGTCCCGGCCCAGCGTGCAGCCAGGCACGCGGAGCCGGCCACGGGGGCAGGCTCCGACGCGGGCCCGGAGGCGGCGGCAATAGGCCGGCAGCCGGGTCCTGGGCGGCAGGGCCGCGGCGGCGGTCCGTACGACGGCCTCATGCCGGAGCGGCGGCGCTGGTCCGCCCATGCCGACGAGGCGCACACGGTGCGTGCCGTCACGGCCGGGCGGCACGGCGACGAGCCGCGCGTGCGCGTCCTCGTCCACTCCGTCAACCGGGCCCGCGCCCTGACCAGGCTGCGGAACCTGGGCATGCGGGCGGTCTACCTGCGGGGCAACGCCGAGCCGCCGACAGCCGACGAGATCACGGCCGTGCTGCACCACCCCGACGGGCTGGTGTGGCGCACGACGCCGGGCGACGACCGTGAGTCGTGGCACCCGATCGAGACCCTGCTGCGGCCCTCGGACCGGGTGCGCACGGGTTAGGGACTGTCCGGCACTGTCCAGCGGGCAGCCCCTGGGGCCCGCCCCTGCGCGGAGCGGCGCTCAGGCCTCCCGCAGCACCGGTGTGCCCGACAGCCGGATCCCCGCGTCGCGCATCTCGTCGAGCGCGCTCTGTGTGGTGGCGGGCGCGACCCCGGCGGTGAGGTTCAGCAGGACCTGGGTGGCGAAGCCGGCGGAGGCCGCGTCGAGCGCGGTCGCGCGCACGCAGTGGTCGGTGGCGATGCCGACCACGTCGACCTGGTCCACGTTCCGCCTCCGGAGCCACTCCTCCAGCGGTGTGCCGTTCTCGTCGGAGCCCTCGAAGCCGCTGTAGGCGGCGGAGTACGATCCCTTGCTGAAGACCGCCTCGATCGCGCCGGCGGCGACGGCGGGCGCGAAGTTCGGGTGGAATCCGACGCCTTCGGTGCCGGCGACGCAGTGCGGCGGCCAGGAGCGCTCGAAGTCGGGGTTGTCGGCGAAGTGGCCGCCCGGTTCGATGTGGTGATCGCGGGTGGCGACCACATGGCTGTATCCGGCGGAGGCGTCGCCCACGAGATCGGTGATGGCGGCGGCTACGTCCGACCCGCCGTTGACCCCGAGGCTTCCCCCTTCACAGAAGTCGTTCTGCACGTCTACGACGATCAGTGCCCGGTGCATTGGAGATGCCTTTCGGGGAAGGTGGGCGGGGCGTCGGCACGACCCTAGAGAATCCGCCGCCTCCGTGGGAGGTCCCACGCAGACCTGTCACACGGCCTCCGTCGGCAACACCGGCTCGCCGCGTGAGAGTTGCATGGCGGACATCGGCAGCCCGGCGAGAGCACGGGTGTGCCGCTCCCGTGCGCTGTCGAGCGGCTCGCGGGCGACGGCCGCGCCGCCGCGTACGAGCCGCACCTGGAGCTGATGCTCCCGCAGATCCCCGGGGACGGGGCCGGTGCCGACGACCTCCGCCGCCGCGACGCCGTTCTCGTCGGGCCGGCGCGCCGCCCATTTGGCTCCCCCCGCCGAGCTCTTGCCGCCCATCGACTTCTTCGCCACGGGGAGCATCGGCGCGTCCGGTTCGTCGGACGCGGCGCGCGCGACCAGCTTGTAGACCATCGCGCAGGTCGGGTGACCGCTGCCGGTCACCAGCTGGGTGCCGACCCCGTAGGCGTCGACCGGTGCCGCGGCGAGCGAGGCGATGGCGTACTCGTCCAGGTCGCTGGTGACCACGATCCTGGTGCCCGTCGCGCCCAGCTCGTCCAGCTGGTGGCGCACCCGGTGGGCGAGCAGCAGCAGGTCGCCGGAGTCGATCCTGACCGCGCCCAGCCCGGGCCCGGCGATTTCGACGGCGCTGCGCACGGCTTCCGCGACGTCGTAGGTGTCGACGAGCAGGGTCGTGCCGCTGCCGAGCGAGTCGACCTGCGCGGTGAAGGCGTCGCGCTCGCTGTCGTGCAGGAGCGTGAAGGAGTGCGCGCTCGTCCCGACGGTGGGGATGTCGTAGCGGAAGCCGGCTGCGAGGTTGGAGGTGGAGGCGAAGCCGCCGAGGTAGGCGGCGCGGGAGGCGGCCACGGCCGACAGCTCGTGGGTGCGCCGTGCGCCCATCTCCATCAGCGGACGCCCGCCGGCGGCGACGGCCATGCGGGAGGCGGCCGCGGCGACCGCCGAGTCGTGGTTGAGGATCGAGAGGATCACCGTCTCCAGCAGCACGCTCTCCGCGAAGCTGCCCTCCACCCGCATCACGGGCGAGCCGGGGAAGTACACCTCGCCCTCGGGGTATCCGAGGATGTCGCCGCTGAAGCGGTAGCCGGCCAGCCATTCGAGGGTGGGTTCGTCGACTATGCGGCACTCGCGCAGGTAGCCGAGGACCTGGTCGTCGAACCGGAAGTTCTCGACGGCGTCGAGCACGCGGCCGGTTCCCGCGACGACGCCGTACCTGCGGCCCTCGGGCAGCCGCCGCGCGAACACCTCGAAGACGCAACGCCGTTCGGCCGTTCCGGCGCGCAGCGCGGCCTGGAGCATGGTGAGTTCGTACTGATCGGTGAAGAGCGCCGTCGACGGCACGGCCACCGGCAGTCCCCTGTCTGCCATGTTCACTGCTCCTGACTCCTCGCTTCGGCGAGCCCCTGGGGGAGGGGCGGGGCAAGAACTGAGCGTACAACACATTTCGTCAGTCTGACGATATCGGTTGTGGCCGTTTGGCCACCCGGCACCTGTGAGTGGCAGCATGGGACCCGTGAGTGTTGCCCCCACCGAGATCGAACGCCCCGAGTCGGCCGAGGCGCCCCTCGAGGTGCCCGAACCCGACGTGCCGTGGGCGACGATCGTGCACAACGATCCGGTCAACCTCATGAGCTACGTGACCTACGTCTTCCAGAGCTACTTCGGCTACCCCAAGGACAAGGCGAAGAAGCTGATGATGGACGTCCACCACAAGGGCCGGGCCGTGGTCTCGACCGGCAGCCGCGAGGAGATGGAGCGCGACGTGCAGGCGATGCACGGCTACGGACTCTGGGCGACCCTCCAGCAGGACCGCTGATGGCGGGCCACTTCGAGGCGACCGGTGACGGAGGCGCCGCCATCGTCCTCGACGAGGTCGAGATCTCGATTCTGCGCAGCCTCGCCGTCCAGTTGCTGGAGTTGATCGGCCCGGGCGAGGAGCCCGCCGACGGCGCCGACGACCCGCTGAGCGCCCTCCTCACGGACGGGCCGAGCGAGCCGCCCTCCGACCCGGCACTGGCCAGGCTCTTCCCCGACGCGTACGGCGACGGTCCGGATTCGGTCCCCGGCGAGGAGGACGCGGAGGAGCGCAGGGCCTCCGCCGAGTTCCGCCGCTTCACCGAGAACGACCTGCGTGCCCGCAAGCGCGAGGACCTGCTCGCCGTGGTCCGGGCCCTGGACTCCCTCACTCCCGACCCTTCCCCTGCGGCCTCCGGGTCCGGGGTGGGGTCTACCCGGCGCGGCCGGGGGAAGTCCCACCAGGGCTCGGAGGGCAGCGCGGGTGCGGTGCTCACGCTCAAGCCGGAGGAGTCCAAGCAGTGGCTGGGCGCGCTGAACGACCTGCGATTGGCCATCGGCACGCGCCTCGAGGTCACCGACGACGAGGACAGCAACGAGCTGTACGCGCTGCCCGACGAGGACCCCCGCAAGCCCATGGTGATGGCCTACCTGTGGCTGGGCGGGCTGCAGGAGACGCTCGTCGAGACGCTGCTGCCGTAGGGCCTGTCCGGCCGGTCTTCCCGGAGGGACGGCTCTTCCCGGAGGGACGGCTCTTCCCGGAGGGACGGCTCTTCCTGGAAGGACGACTCTTCTGGGAAGACCGGCCGTGACGTCGTGGAGGGGCCCCTGCCGGCGTTCGTACGGGCAGGACCGGCCCCGCACCGACCCGGCGCCGGCCCCGTACCGCCCCCGTATCGGCCCCGGGCGCGGCCCCGCGAAGTCCCCGGTGCGACGCCCCCGGCCGGGCGCAAGAGGCTCCCGCATATCCTTCCGGGCATGCTGACCATCACCCAGGACCTGCACGACAAGATCGTCGCTCACGCCCGCAAGGACCACCCGGACGAGGCGTGCGGAGTCATCGCGGGCCCCGCGGGGGAGGGCCGCCCGGAGCGTTTCATCCCGATGCTGAACGCGGCCCGTTCGCCGACGTTCTACGAGTTCGACTCGGGCGACCTGCTGCGCCTCTACCGTGAGATGGACGACAGGGACGAGGAGCCGGTCGTCATCTACCACTCGCACACCGCCACCGAGGCGTATCCCTCACGCACGGACATCAGCTACGCCAACGAGCCCGGCGCCCACTACGTTCTCGTCTCCACCGCCGAGTGCGGCAACGACGAAGGACCCTTCTCCTTCCGGTCGTTCCGCATCGTGGAGGGCGAGGTCACCGAGGAGGAAGTCGAGATCGTGGACGGGCAGGCGCAGTCCGCGTGAAGCCCCCGAGGGCGCCCAGAGCCGGGTGATTCCCGCAGGTCACGGGCGAATCGGCGTCATATGAGACGGTTCCGTCCACATGGCGGAACGGGGATCGGGTCACCGCACCGGGAATCGTTACGATGAGCCCATGGTTGTCCACGACGTGAGAGCTTCCTCGACGCTCCGGAGCACGCTGCTCGTCGGGCGCCTGCACGTCGATCTGTGCCGTCTCGCCAGCGCGCTGAGGGCGACCCGGCGCCGCGCGCACGTCCGCGTCTGATCCGGCCCCGGCCCGCAGCGGGCCGCCCTGCACGGACAACAGCGACCGGCACCGCCGCGCATCCCGCACCCCGAGGTGCTCCCGCACCGCCCGCACAGACCGCTCTGCCCACCTTCCACACAGGAGCTTCCATGGCCATCGAGGTCCGCATTCCGACGATCCTCCGCACCTACACCGACGGCGAGAAGTCGGTCACGGGGGAAGGCGACACGCTCAAGGAGCTCTTCGACGACCTGGAGAGCCGCCACGCGGGCATCCAGGGCCGCCTCGTCGACGGCGGCGAACTGCGCCGCTTCGTGAACGTCTACCTCAACGACGAGGACGTGCGCTTCCTCGACGGCATCAGCACGAAGCTCAGCGACGGCGACAACGTGACGATCCTCCCCGCCGTGGCGGGCGGATCGGGCGCCCCCGTGCGCATGGGAACCCGCTGATGCGCTACGACTCCCCCGTCGACGCGGTCGGCGACACCCCGCTGGTACGGCTCCCGCGGCTCTCGCCGTCGGAGGACGTACGCATCTGGGCGAAGCTGGAGGACCGCAACCCGACGGGCTCCGTGAAGGACCGGCCGGCGCTCTACATGGTCGAACAGGCCGAGAAGGAAGGCCGGTTGACGCCCGGCTGCACCATCCTGGAGCCCACCTCCGGCAACACCGGCATCTCGCTCGCGATGGCGGCTCGCCTCAAGGGCTACCGCATCGTGTGCGTGATGCCGGAGAACACCAGTGAGGAGCGGCGCCAGTTGCTCGGCATGTGGGGTGCCGAGATCATCTCCTCGCCGGCGGCCGGAGGTTCGAACACCGCCGTGCGCGTGGCCAAGGAACTCGCTGAGCAGAACCCGGACTGGGTGATGCTCTACCAGTACGGCAACCCCGCCAACTCCGCGGCCCACTACGCCTCCACCGGCCCCGAGATCCTCGCCGACCTGCCGTCCATCACCCACTTCGTGGCGGGCCTGGGCACCACCGGCACGCTGATGGGCGCCGGCCGTTATCTGCGCGAACAGCGCCCCGGCGTGGAGATCATCGCCGCCGAACCGCGCTACGACGACCTGGTCTACGGCCTGCGCAACCTGGACGAGGGATTCGTGCCCGAGCTGTACGACGAATCCGTGCTCACCGGGCGGTTCTCCGTCGGCTCGGAGGACGCGGTGCGCCGCACGCGCGAACTCCTCGCCGAGGAGGGCATCTTCGCGGGCGTCTCCTCGGGTGCCGCTCTGCACGCCGCCGCCGGAGTCGCGCGGAAGGCCCAACGGGCGGGCGAGAGCGCCGACATCGCCTTCGTGGTCGCCGACGGAGGCTGGAAGTACCTCTCCACCGGCATCTACACGGCGGAGTCCACCGAAGCGGCGGTCGAGGCGCTCCAGGGCCAGCTCTGGGCCTGAGGAGCGTCAGCAAGTCCCGTCCGGGCCGCGGGGCCTGGCACGCATTCCCCCTGCCTTCGGCCGGGGGTGCTCCCACGCTGCGTCGTCGGTCGGCGCAGCCCGCTGCGACGACACCGCTTCGCGGACACGCCCTCCAGGGCAGCTGCCCGGTCCCTCCCCGGCTGCTTCCGGGGACCAAGGCGGAAGCCGCGGCACCACCCGGCCGGACGCCCGGGTGAGGACGGCGCTGTTCGTCGGACGCCCCCTGTTGCGGCCCGTGCCCCGGGCGGGTCGCCGGGCCTCACCGCCGGTCAACTCCGGCGGGGGAGGGGTGAGTTCGTGCGCGGCGCGCGGCGTGTGAGGCCGCCCGCAGCCGCCGTGCCCCCGCGTCGCGCGCAGTCCGTGTGGTCGTGCGGTTCGCGGTCCGGGTCCCCCGGGGCGGTACCCGGGGCCGTTCCGCTCCGGCCGTGAGCGTCAGTCCTCACCGGCGAGATGACGCACCTGCACCCAGGTGTCCTGGTCGACCTCACCCGCACGCCGTCCGAACTCGCTCAGTTCCACGTCCCATGCCGCATCGGCGTCCGTACACAGCGCGGTCACGCGGCCGGGGGCGTCCGCGACCGTCCCCGGCGGCAGGGCCAGCTTCGCCCCGGACGACTCCGGCAGCCGGTACTCGCCATCGCGGGAAGGCCGTTCCGCACTGATCCGTGCGACCCGGGCGCTGTCGATGCGTACCGCAAGGACCAGGACGAGGAGCGGCTCGCGCGTCCACCAGATCTCCCCGGGACGCGGTCCCCTGTCGGGCAGCGAGACGTTCCGCCGGTTCCGGTCGCCGCGCAGCCGGCCGACGGGACGGGCGAGCCGCGCGCCCCCGTCGATCAGCGCCGCCACAAGTGACAGGGCCACGACGGCACCCAGCGCCAGCCACCACCAAGTGTCCACGCCCGCCTCGCCTCCCGGACCGCGCACGGCAGCACCGCACAGATTGCCGACCGTACCCCGCGCTGGTGATTCCGCCCACACCAGCGCGCTCTTGAGTCCAAAGGCGGCACCGTGCGGCTTACGCTCGGAAAACCCCACAGCCGCCAACGGAGGTCACTGCTTTCATGAAGCTCACCGTCGTCGGCTGCTCCGGGTCGTTCCCATCGGCGGAGTCGGCCTGTTCGAGTTATCTGGTCGAGGCCGAGGGATACCGGCTGCTTCTGGACATGGGGAACGGCGCGCTCGGCGAGCTCCAGCGCTACAGCGGTCTCTACGACCTGGACGCCATCGCGCTCAGCCACCTGCACCCCGATCACTGCATCGACATGTGCGGCTACTTCGTGGCGCGTTACTACCGTCACGAGGGCGGACGTTGCGAGCCGCTCCCCGTCTACGGTCCTCGGGACACCGAGCGGCGCCTGACCGTCGCGTACGGTGACACACCGTCGGACTCCGCGATGAGCGAGGTCTTCGACTTCCGAACGCTCACGCGGGGGGACTCCTTCGACCTCGGTCCCTTCACGGTCCGCACGGAGGAGGTCCTGCACCCCGTGGAGTCCTACGCGTTCCGGGTGACCCACCGGGAAAGCGGCAAGGTGCTCGTCTACTCGGGTGACACGGGGGCCTGCGGGCCGCTCCGGGAACTGGCACGCGGCGCGGACATCTTCCTGTGTGAGGCTTCCTTCACGCACGGCAAGGAAGCCATCCCCGACCTGCATCTCAACGGCCGTGAGGCGGGGGAGTGCGCACAGTCCGCGGGCGTGGAGCGGCTGGTCCTCACCCATGTACCGCCGTGGACCGACGCGAAGGTCAACCTCCGGGACGCCAAGGACGCCTTCGGCGGCCCCGTCGAGCTGGCCAGGCCGGGCGCGGTCTACGAGCTGTAGCGGCGCCGCACGGCGCGGGGCGCGGCCCCGCGGACTCCTCCGGGCACACGCGGGCAGGCACACGCGGACAGGCACACACGGCACCGCACCCGCCGCCTGTCGGCAGCGGGTGCGGCTCGGTTGCCGTTCCGCCGGTCGCTGGTCGCCGGCCCCGTGGCCGCCCCGGCGTCAGATCCCCAAGCGGCTCCTGTCCTGGTCCTCGTCCCCGTCGTCGCGGCCGCGCCGTGCCTCCTGGGGCTGAGTGGGCCTGGCGGGCTGCGCCGCCCCCGCGTCCTGCCTGTTCGGGGAGACCTTGCCCAGGGAGACGGGATACTCCTGTTTGTCGATGGCCTTGTCGGTGGTCGTCTCCGCGACCGCGACCGGTACGTCGCCGCGGATTCCGCCCTTGTTCGTCGCCGGCTCGCGCTCCTGCTGCCGCTCCTGCTCCTCCGGCTCGGGCGCCTCCCGGCCGGGCGTGGGCAGGTCGAACTTGATGATCGCGAAGCGGAAGACGGTGTAGTAGACCACCGCGAATCCCAGGCCCACGACCACCAGGCCCCACGGGTTCGTGGCGATGCCGAGGTTCAGCATGAAGTCGATCGCGCCGGCCGAGAAGCCGAAGCCGTCCTTCATGCCCAGGGTCCACACCAGGGCCATGGAGATGCCCGTCAGCACCGCGTGGATCGCGTACAGCACGGGTGCGATGAACATGAACGAGAACTCGATGGGCTCCGTCACGCCCGTGATGAAGGCGGTGAGCGCGAGGGAGATCATCAGGCCGCCGATCACCTTGCGCCGCTCGGGCCGTGCGCAGTGGTACATCGCCAGGCACGCGGCGGGCAGGGCGAACATCATGATCGGGAAGAACCCCGTCATGAACTGGCCGGCGCTGGGGTCGCCCGCGAGGAAGCGCGCGATGTCACCGTGCTGCCCCTTGTACGAGCCGGCCTGGAACCACGGGAAGGAGTTGAGCAGGTGATGCATGCCGATCGGGATGAGGGCCCGGTTCGCCACCCCGTAGACACCGGCTCCCGCGGCTCCCGAGCCGACGAGCCAGGCGCCGAAGTCGTGCAGCCCCGTGCCCAGCACCGGCCAGATGTAGCCGAAGATCACGCCGATGAAGAGGCCGGCGAATGCCGAGAGGATCGGCACGAGACGGCGGCCGCCGAAGAAGCCGAGCCAGTCGGGGAGCTTCTTGCGGTAGTAGCGCTGGTAGAGGAGGGCGACGACGATGCCCATGACCACGCCGCCCAGCACACCGGCGTCCACCGGCGGTGCGGCCGTGCCGACCTTGCCGTCGACGACCTTCTCGACCGGGGGCAGATTCCCGTCCTTGAAGGCCCCCAGCACGTTCTTGAAGACCAGGTAGCCGACGACGGCGGCCAGCGCCGTCGACCCGTCCGACTTGCGGGCGAATCCCACGGCGATGCCGACGGCGAACAGCAGCGGCATGTTGTCGATCAGTGCGCCGCCGCCCCTGGCGAGGAACTGGGCGATGCGGTTCAGGGAGTCCGGGAATCCCGGACGGCCGAGCATGTCGGGCTGGCCCAGCCGGACCATCAGCGCGGCGGCCGGCAGGGTGGCGATCGGAAGCATGAGGCTGCGGCCGATGCGCTGGGCTACAGCCATCGCACCCGAGCCCCGGCCCGTCGTCCGGGCTTCGGTAGCCGTGGTCATCAACGTCCTCCAGTGGTCTGCGGGAGGTCGGACCGTGCGGAGCAGACCCCGTGAATGGTGTAGACCTCTTGTAGCACGGGTGCAGCAGCGCGGAAAGCGCAACTTGTTGTGTTAAGGGCGCATATGTACCCGGGGAACCGGGGAGTGTCACCGGCATCCCGGACGCAAGAGGCGCGAGCCGACGATTGGCCCATACTGGTGTAGACCTCGGCCTGCCGGGGTGCGTGCTCGGCACGTGAGCCGGCGCCGGAGAGCAGGAGAATGACATGAGCAGCAAGGCCGAAAAGATCGTCGCCGGGCTCGGCGGACTCGACAACATCTCCGAGATCGAGGGCTGCATCACCCGTCTTCGCACCGAGGTCGCGGACGCAGCGCTCGTCGACGAAGCGGCCCTGCGGGCCGCGGGTGCGCACGGAGTCGTGAAGATGGGGTCGGCCATACAGATCGTCATCGGCACCGACGCCGATCCGATCGCCGTCGAGATCGAGGACATGATGTGACGCACCGCGTCCGCACCGGCGGGCCACGGCTTCTCCGGCCCGCCGGTGCCGCCGATCCGGGGAAGTGCGAGCGGACAAAGGGCTGAACGGGCCTTCAGGCGCGAGGGCTTAGGCTCGCACCATGACTCGTATCGACGGCCGCACGGCTGACCAGTTGCGCCCCATCACCATCGACCGCGGCTGGAGCAAGCACGCCGAGGGTTCCGTTCTGATCTGCTTCGGCGACACCCGCGTGCTGTGCACCGCCAGCGTCACGGAAGGAGTGCCGCGCTGGCGCAAGGGCAGCGGACAGGGCTGGGTCACGGCCGAGTACGCAATGCTGCCGCGCTCCACGAACACCCGCGGCGACCGCGAGTCCGTGCGCGGCAAGATCGGCGGCCGCACACATGAGATCTCCCGCCTCATCGGGCGCTCGCTGCGCGCGGTCGTGGACTACAAGGCGCTCGGGGAGAACACCGTGGTCCTCGACTGCGACGTTCTCCAGGCCGACGGCGGCACCCGCACCGCCGCGATCACGGGCGCCTACGTCGCACTGGCCGACGCCGTCTCCTGGGCCCAGGAGAAGAAGCTCGTCAAGAGCAGGTCCCAGCCGCTCACGGGCACCGTCGCCGGCGTCAGCGTCGGCATCGTCGACGGGAACCAGTTGCTCGACCTGTGCTACGAGGAAGACGTGCGCGCGGAGACCGACATGAACGTCGTCTGCACCGGCGACGGGAAGTTCGTCGAGGTCCAAGGGACCGCCGAGGGGGAGCCGTTCGCACGTGAGCAGCTCGACGGACTCCTCGACCTCTCCGTCAAGGGGTGCGCGCAGCTCGACGGTGCGCAGCGCAAGGCGCTCGCGGGCTGAGGGCATCCCGGCCGCTGTCGCCGGGGCCGTTCCGAGGCGAATTCGCAACTTGCGCAGGGCGGTTGGAAGCCGGGAACTTTGCGTATGCTTTACGCGTCTGAAGAGGTACGGGCCGCGCGTGTCAAACCGCGCGGCCCGTCCATCGCCAAGGAAGAGGTCCCAGTGCGCCGTTCTCCCGTGCTCCCCGTTCTCGGCGCCGCAGTGTTCGCCGCCACCGTTCTGACCGGGTGCAGCGCGGTCGACAAGGCGGTCAGCTGCGCCAACACAGCGGTCACGGTCGCCGAAGCGGCCGACGATCTCCAGAAGGCCGTCTCCGGTGCCTCCGAGGACCCGGCGCAGGCGAAGGAGTCGATAGACCGCATCGACAAGAACCTCGAGAAGATCGACCAGAGCACGGGCGATGCCGACGTGGACAAGGCCGTCGGTCACATGAACAGCGCGGTCGAGGATGCGCAGAAGGCCGTCGACGCCGGGCGCGAGCCCGATGTGCGTCCGGTCGGCGAGGCGGCCGACGAGCTGACCAAGGTCTGCACAGGCTGACGCGTGGTTCCGGCGGGGCGGCCGCGCCACGGCCGCCCCGCCGCCACGGCCGGGCTCAGCGCGTGACCAGGTTCACCAGCGCATAGATCGCAAGTCCCGCCATCGAGCCGACGACTGTGCCGTTGAGACGGATGAACTGAAGATCACGGCCGATGTGTGCCTCGATCTTCTTCGACGTGTGTCCGGCGTCCCAGCCCGCGACCGTCTCCGTGATCAGTGACGTGATCTCGTTCCGGTACGTGGTGACGACGTACACCGCGGCGTCCTCGATCCAGCCGTCGACCTTGCCCCGCAGACGCCCGTCGGAGGCCATCCGCTTCCCCAGCGACAGCAGCGACGCCCTTGCCCGCAGGCGCAGTTGGCTGCTTTCGTCCTCCGCAGCCGCGACGATCATCGAACGCACCGAGTTCCACGCCGAGGAGATCAGGTCCTGCACCTCGCTGCGGCCGAGCACGTCGCTCTTGAGCCGTTCGACCCGCGCCCGCGTCTGCGGATCCGACCGCAGGTCCGCCGCGAAGTCCGTCAGGAAGCGGTCGATCGCCCCGCGAGCCGGGTGCTCCGGCATGTCCCGCATCTCCGTCACGAACCGCAGCAACTCCCGGTAGACGCGGTCGCCCACGCGCCGGTCGATGAAGCGGGGCGTCCAGCCCGGCGCACCGCCGGTGACCGCCTCGACCACGGAGTCGCTGTGCTGCTCCAGCCACTGCGCCGCCCGCCCGCACACCAGATCCACCACGCGCCTGTGGCCCTGGTCGGCCACGACGCGCTCCAGCATCGACCCCAGCGCCGGCGCGATCTCCTGCGCGTCGGCGCGGCGCGTGATGGCCTCGCCCACCACCGCCTGCACGTCCGAGTCCCGCAGGACGGCCAGCGTGCCGCGCAGCGCCGTCGACAGTTCCGAGGTCACCCGGTCCGCGTGCTCCGGCTGCGCGAGCCACGAACCGAGGCGGCCGGCGATGCCCACCGTCCGCAGCCGGGACCGTACGACGTCAGCGGAGAGGAAGTTCTCGCCGACGAACTCCCCGAGCGTATGTCCGAGTTGATCCTTCTTGGTGGGGATGATTGCGGTGTGGGGAATCGGCAGCCCGAGCGGATGACGGAAGAGCGCAGTCACCGCGAACCAGTCCGCCAGCGCGCCCACCATGCCCGCCTCGGCGGCAGCCGCGACGTATCCGCTCCAGACTCCCGCACCCTCGTGCTGCGCCCACTTCGCCAGCACGAAGACCACGGCCATCAGCAGCAATGCGCCTGTCGCGATGGTCTTCATCCTGCGCACACCGCGGCGCCGCTCCTCGTCCGCGGCGGTGAAGGTACCCAGGGGGCCCGGGTTCGGGGGCCGCCCACCGGAACCCGATGCGGCGCCGGAACCCGTTGCGGCGCCGGAATCCGATGCCGCGCTGCGGCCCGAACTGTCGCTGCCCGTACGGCCGTTCGGGCCGGGCCCCGCGGTTCGCGCGGCCTTCCCGTCTGTGATTGCTCTCACTCCACCCGCGCCTGCGGGGGTCACGTCGCCCGCTTTTGCCTGATCCATCCACTCCACCGTTCGGCCTGTCCCCCCTACAGTGTCCCAAGGTGCCTGACAGGTGGAACGAAGCCCGGGCATACGGCGTCTGTCATTGCGGACGACCACCCGGGTCGCCCCGGCCTGGCCGCCCCCAGGGAGAGGGCCTCGCCGCGATCGTGGGATCATTCCACCGCGACCACTCGGAGCCTCGGGCTCCGCCTGCCCGAGGAGATACACCGCGCGTGACCAGAAACATGGGTTATGCCTTGCTGGCCGGTCTGGCGGCCATCGTCGTGCTGGTGTCCACCGCCGTCTTCATCGGTGCGGGCGGCGACGACGGCAGTCTGGACGGCATCACGCAGGGCACCCGTGACTCCGCCGCGCCCGCCTCCTCGGGCAACTGGGTGGGAACCTGGTCGGCGCCCGCCGTCGCGGCCGAGCCCAACACCGCCGACGGCTACCCCAAGATGTCGATACGCAACGTCGTCCACACCTCGGTGGGCGGATCGGGCGCCCGCATCACCCTCTCCAACCTCTACGGCACCAAGCCCCTCACGATCACGCACGCGACGCTCGCCCTCGCCGCCGCACCCAGCAACCCCACGGCGGCCACAGGCACCATGCGCCGGCTGACCTTCGGCAACTCCCGCTCGGTGACCATCCCTCCGGGCCGCAAGGCGGTCAGCGACTCGGTGAGACTCAACGTCCCGCACGCAGCCGACCTCCTCGTCACCACCTACTCCCCGAAGCCGTCCGGGCCCGTCACGTACCACCCCTATGCGCGTCAGACCAGCTACGTGGCACAGGGCGACAAGGCCGAGGAGACCTCGGGCACGGCCTTCACCCAGCAGAGCCCGTACTGGCGTTACCTCACCGCAGTCGACGTGTGGACCAGTCAGACGCGCGGCGCGGTGGCCGTGCTCGGCGACTCCATCACCGACGGCATCACCTCCAGCCCGGGCGCCAACCGCCGCTGGACGGACTTCCTCGCCGAACGTCTGCGCACGGAGCGGGGAGCGCCCCGGTACAGCGTCCTCAACGGCGGCATCAGCGGCAACCGCGTCCTCGTCGACGGGCCCCGCTACTCGCCCAACAACGGCCCCAGCGGCCTGACCCGGATCCAGCGCGACGTGCTCTCGCGGTCCGGGGTCAAGGCCGTCGTCATCGAGATGGGCCTCAACGACATCATCAAGCAGCCCCGGCAGCGCGACCCCGAGCGAATCGTCGACGGGCTGCGGCAGTTGGTGAAGTACGCGCACGCGCGCAATCTGCGCGTCATCGGCGGCACCCTCACCCCCTTCGGCGGACACCGGGGCTACGAAAAGCAGTTGGACACGATCCGCCAGCGGGTCAACGAGGAGATCCGCTCGGGCAAGGTCTTCGACGACGTCGTCGACTTCGACGCCGCGCTGCGGGACCCGGCCAACCCCGAGCGCCTGCGCCCGGCCTACGACTCCGGCGACCACCTGCACCCCAGCGACAACGGGTACAGGGCGATGGCCGAAGCGCTCGACCTGAAAATGCTGAAGGGCTCCTCACCCGCCACGACGTAGAAGCCCGTCAACCCGCCCCGTACATGCGGGCGATGACGTCCTCGATCGCCGGCTCCCGCACGGACAGGTCCACAAGCGGATAGCCGTCGGCGATCCGCGAGACGATCGGCGCGGCGCTCGCCGACGCGGGGAAGGCCAGCCACTGGCGCGGGCCCTCCGTCCGCACTGTGCGCGCCCCCTCGATCCCCTCGATCGGGGGCAGTTCGCGCTCCAGGTCCACCACGAGCGTCCGTTCGCTCTCGCCGACCTCGTGCAGCCCCGCCAGTGCACCGTCGTACATCAGGCGCCCGTGGTCGATGACCATCACGCGCTTGCACAGCTGCTCGATGTCGGTGAGGTCGTGGGTGGTCAGCAGGACGGTCGTGCCCTGCGACGCGTTGAGATCGCTGAGGAAGCGGCGCACCGTTGACTTGCTGACGACGTCGAGTCCGATCGTCGGCTCGTCCAGATACAGCACGTCCGGGTCGTGCAGCAGCGCCGCCGTGATGTCGCCGCGCATGCGCTGCCCCAACGACAGCTGCCGCACCGGGACTTCGAGCAGGTCGCCCAGTTCCAGCAGTTCCACGCAGCGCTCCAGGTTCTCGCGGAAGCGGGCCTGCGGGATGCGGTACATACGGCGCATGAGCGCGTAGGAGTCGCGCAGCGGCAGGTCCCACCACAGGGTCGTGCGCTGCCCGAAGACGACGCCGATGCGCCGCGCCAGCCTGGTGCGTTCGCGGGCCGGGTCGATGCCGGCGACGCGCAGCCGCCCGCCGCTGGGCGTGAGGATGCCCGTGAGCATCTTGATCGTCGTCGACTTCCCCGCGCCGTTCGGGCCGATGTAGCCGACCATCTCGCCCCGCGCGACGCCGAAGGAGATCCCGTCGACAGCACGGACTTCGCGCCGCTCACGCCGCAGCCTGCCGCTTCTGATGCGCACATGGAAGACCTTCTCCAAGTCCTCCAGCACGATGAAGTCGCCGTCCATCTCCTCCGGTTCCCCTCCCGCTCGTCGCCGCTCAGCACCTGCTCGTCCGTGCGCGGAACGGGCCTTCCGGCCGGGTTCCGTGCTTCTGCATCCCGTCCTGTGCCGCTCTGTTCCGTCCCCGTCCGGTGGCGCTTCAGCTGCCCGTACTGCGGTACGCCCGCAGCCCCGCCCGCCAGGCCAGCCCGGCCAGGACGCAGCAGCCCGCCGCCACCGCGGGGCCCGCGAAGTCCACCCACCCCGGCAGACGCAGCGGATCGTCGCGGCCCAGCAGCCGCAGCACGGGCATCCAGTTGACGAAGGCCAGCGGGATCACGAACGTCACCCCGCGCACCAGGTCCTTCGCGAAGACCGCAGGCGGGTACTGGAGCATCGTCGCGCCGCCGTAGGTGAAGGAGTTCTGCACCTCCGCGGCGTCCTGCGCGACGAACTGGAAGGCGCCGCCCAGGACGAAGACCGCGCCGAAGACCGCGGTACCGCTGAGCACCGTGACCGCCAGCAGCAGGGGCGCCCACGGGCCGCCCTCGAGCCGCACACCGCTCAGCGCCCACCCCAGCACAAGGACGCCCTGGACGAGACGGCCCAGCCGCCGCAGCGCGAACCGGTCCGCGGCGACCTGCGCCAGCGCCGGCACCGGCCGCACCAGGATCGTGTCCATCGTGCCGTCACGCACCCGCGTGCCCACGCGGTCGAAGGAGCCCAGCAGCAGATCCGCCAGGCCCAGGGACGCCGCGCATGTGCCGTACAGCAGGGCGACCTCGTGCAAGGTGAACCCCGCGAGGACCTCCACATGCGAGAACATGATCATGATGGCGACGAAGTCGAGCGCCGAGGTCGCGAAGCTGCCCAGAGCGAGCATGGCGAACGACGCCCGGTAGACCATCGTGGAGCGCACCCACATCGCCGCGATGAAGCAGTACGCCCGCAGGCCCCAGCCCAGCCGGGCCAGGAGGCCCTCGGCCGCTGCGCCGTCCCGGCCGGCGGCCGGCCCCGCGGGATCGCCGTCGGCGTACGCGCCCGCCTCGCCCGGCTCCGCGACATCAGTGCGCGCACCACCTCTCAGTGCGGGCTCAGCCACCCTGGACCACCACCTTCCGCGTGGCCAGCGACTGCAGCGCCCTGCCCGCCGCGAGCAGCAGCAGCGCCCACAGCGACTGGAACCCGAAGGCCGTCAGCACCCCTGCCCCCTCGTACCGGCCCAGCAGCACGTCCACCGGGACCTGCATGGTCGCCGCCCACGGCAGCAGACGCACCACCTCGCCGAAGGCGCCGGGGAAGACGGTCAGCGGGAGCAGCATTCCCGAGAAGAACATGCTCAGCAGGGTGCTCAGCATGTTCAAACCCGTGCCGTCCAGCAGCCAGAAGGCGCTCAGCGCGAACAGGTAGCGCAGCGCGAAGCCCGTGACGATGCCGAGCGTGACCGATGCGAGAAAGGCCAGCCACACCAACGGCGATGCGGGCAGGGCCAGTTCGAAGACGAACGCGCCGACGGCCACGGGTGCGGCGCCGCGGGCCAGCAGATGGAAGCCGGCCCGGCCGAGGTCGGCGGCCAGCCACCACAGCTGAAGGTCGGCGGGCCGGTAGAGGTCGACGGCGACGTCGCCGGTGCGGATGCGCTCCTGCAGCTCCTCCTGGAAGCCGCCGCCGATCAGCGCCGCGGCGGCGAGCATCGCCTGGCCCATCCACACGAAGGTCAGCGCCTGTGACTCGTCGTAGCCGCCCAGGTGCGGGCGCTCGCTCCACAGGGCGCTGAAGGTGAAGGCGAGGATGAAGCCGAAGACGGTGTTGGTGAACACCCCGGCTGCGGTGGCGACCCGGTATGTGGAGTAACGGCGGAAGCTGCCGGCCGCCACGGCGAAATAGACGCCTCGCAGGCGCATCCTTTTGAAGCCTTTCTCCGTCTACCCCGGTAGAGCTTCCTCGCGGATTCTCACGATTGGGAAACGAAGGAGCCTAGCTCACGCGGGAAACGGGCAGCCAACGATTATTCGCGTGCACGGTCACCGATCCGTGGCACGTACAGTGACGGGGCCGCGCTCGTATACGACTGACCCCGGTGAGCTGGACGATCGAGCAGGCGCGCTTACGACGATGGGCGTTATGACCGGATCGCCCGAATTCGGACGAGGGGTCCCAGAAGAGATGAGCGACGAGGCGAAAGCAACGGGGAGCGCCCCCGGCAGGACCGGCCTCCGCCGGCTGGTGCCCACCTGGCGGTGGGCGCTCGGCGGGGCCATGCTGCTGCTCCTCCTCGCCTGCGGCGTCCTTGTCGCCGGCTACCTCCTGGTGAGCATCCCCCCGGCGAACAAGGCCGCCGCCGCCCAGACCAACGTCTTCCTCTACTCCGACGGCTCGCAGATCGCCCGCGACGGCGAGATCAACAGGGAGAACATCAAGCTCGCCCAGGTCCCCAAGAGCGTGCAGGAAGCCGTCCTGGCCGCCGAGGACCGCGAGTTCTACCAGGAATCGGCCGTCGACCCGAAGGCGATGCTCCGCGCGGGCTGGAACATGGTCACCGGCGGCGGAAAGCAGTCCGGCTCGACGATCACGCAGCAGTACGTCAAGAACTACTACCTCAGCCAGGACCAGACCCTCACACGCAAGGCCAAGGAGTTCTTCATCGCCCTGAAGCTGGACAACGAGGTCAGCAAGGCGGACATCCTCGAGGGCTACCTCAACACCAGCTACTTCGGGCGCAACGCCTACGGCATCCAGGCGGCGGCCCAGGCCTACTACGGCAAGGACGTCGAGGAACTCAGCACCGCCGAGGGCGCCTACCTCGCCGCCCTCGTCAACTCGCCCAACGCCTACGACACCCAGGCGCACCCCGAGAACCGCAAACGGGCCGTCGCCCGCTGGCACTACGTGCTCGACGGCATGCTCAAGAAGAACTGGATCAGCCGTTCCGAGCGGGAAGCGTTCAAGTTCCCCGAGCCCGGCCGCGACAAGCCCGCGACCGGCCTGTCCGGACAGCGCGGCTATCTCGTGGAAGCCGTCAAGAACTACCTGATAAGCAACGACATCATCGACGAACGCCGCCTGGCGGCCGGCGGGTTCCGCATCACGACCACGCTCGACCCGAAGCGGCAGAAAGCCATGGCCAAAGCGGTCGACAAGCGGCTGATGTCCAAGCTCGACAAGGACCGGAAAGTCGACAAGTACGTGCGCGCCGGCGGCACTTCCGTCGACCCCAAGACCGGGAAGATCGTCGCCATGTACGGCGGCATCGACTACACCGAGCAGTACGTCAACAACGCCACCCGCCGCGACTACCAGGTCGGCTCCACCTTCAAGCCGTTCATCTTCACCTCGGCACTGCAGAACGACGCCAAGACCCAGGACGGGCGCCGCATCACCGCCGGCACCATCTACGACGGCACCAACAAACGCGAAGTCGTCAGCGACGGCCGCGGCACCGACTACGCCCCCGAGAACGAGGACGAGAAGTCCTACGGCGACATCCCCGTCACCCAGGCCATGAACAAATCCGTCAACTCCGTCTTCGCACAGATGGGAGTCGACGTCGGCCCCAAGAAGGTCAAGCGCACCGCCATCGACCTCGGCCTGCCCGAGAAGACCCCCAACATGCCCGAGGACGGCTCGATCGCCCTCGGCGTCGCCACCGCCTCCACCACCGACATGGCCGAGGCCTACGCCACGCTCGCCAACCACGGCAAACGCGGCCACTACAGCCTCGTCGAGAAGGCCACGCACGGCGGCGAAGTCATCGACCTGCCCGAGCGCGACGTCTCCGAGCAGGTCGAGCGCAGCGCCGCCGACGCCACAACCGCCGTACTGCGCAAGGTCGTTCAGGGCGGCACCGGAACCGCGGCACAGAGCGCGGGGCGCCCCGCGGCCGGGAAGACCGGCACCGCCGAGGAGGACAAGGCGGCCTGGTTCGCGGGATACACGCCCGAACTGGCCACCGTCATCAGCGTGATGGGCCAGAACTCCGAGACCGGCGTGCAGAAGCCCCTCTACGGAGCCGCCGGTCTCAAACGCATCAACGGCGGCGGCTTCCCCGCCGAGATCTGGGGCGACTACACGAAGGCCGCCCTCAAAGGCGAGCCCGTACGCGACTTCGACCTGAAGACCGGAGGCGACGCCGACATCCCCGGCACCAAGCCCCCGAGCAGCGAGACACCCAGCGTCCCGCCCAGCGACGGCGGCCCCACCTCGCAGCCGCCGACCACCGGTCCCACGACGCCGCCCACCGACCCCGGCACACCCAGCACCCCGCCGACCGAACCCACCGACCCCGGAACCCCGCCGACAGGCGGCCTCGAAGGCGGCAACACGGAGGGGCAGAACGGCGGCGACACCGACGGCACCTCGGGCGGCCCCGGCGACGGGGGCGGCTGGCAGGGCGGCAACACCACAGGACAGCCTGCCACTGCCGCCCGCTTCACGGCGTCGGGCGATGAACGGGAGGGCGGCTGACGGGCGCGGAACGGGCGGGAGTCCGACGGCGCTGAACGGGTGCGCGTTCGCTCGGCAGGCGAAGTGAGGGGCGGGCCCTCGAAGCGGGGTGGGGCCTCGACTCCCGCGACGTCTCAAGCCCCGCGACGTCTCAGGCCCTCCGAACGGGACTCGCGAACGGGAGCCGAGACCTCACGGACGGAAGCCGGGAACGGGAGCCGAGACCTCACGGACGGAAGCCGAGGAGCCGGAGCGCAGACGGCTCCGCCGCCCCGCATCACAGATCCCGCATCACGGATCCCGCATCACAGATAGAGCCCCGTCGAATCCTCCGAGCCCTGAAGCCGCTCGGAGGCCACCGCGTGCAGATCGCGCTCCCTCATCAGCACGTACGCGACACCCCGCACCTCGACCTCGGCCCTGTCCTCCGGGTCGAAGAGCACACGGTCACCCGTCTCGACCGTACGGACGTTCTGCCCGACCGCCACGACCTCGGCCCACGCCAGCCGGCGACCCACCGCCGCCGTCGCGGGAATCACGATCCCGCCCGACGAACGCCGCTCGCCCTCCTCGATGTCCGTACGGACCAGCACCCGGTCGTGCAGCATCCGGATGGGCAGCTTGTCGTGGTGCGCCATGCCCGAGCCCGCGCCGGACTTCTCGCCGGGGGCCGCACGGCCGGTAGACGTTTCGGAACTCACGGCTAGACCGTATCCCAGGGGCTCAGCGCCGGCGGCGGCGAGACGAGAGCGCGAACAGCCCGCCCACGACGACCACGGCGACCACGGCCACCGGCACCAGCCGCTCCAGACGGGGCGAGCCCTCTTCGTCGACGAACTGCGACCGCACGTCCGCCACCGCGCGATTGGCCGCCACGTAGGCGCGCCCAGCCGTACGGTCCACGGCCGCGGCGGCCTTGGCCTTCGCGTCCCCCGCGATCGTCCTGGGGTGCACGCGCACAGCGATCTCGTCGAGCGTCGCGGCGAGTTCACGCCGCCTGCTGATGATGTCCGCCTCGATGTCCGCGGGAGTCCTGCCCTGTGGCACCGCGCCGCCTCCGTCGATCGATCCGTCGCTCATACGTCGTCATACGCCGTTCACCGGCCAACCGAGGCCCGGTTCCGGCCGGTCGGCCGCCCCGGTGTGCGGCACGGTCGCGCTCGTCGCTTCCGCTGCCTCTCCGCGTTCCCCCGGACCGGCCGCGCGAACTCGCCACGCAAGGACCGGTGACACCGGAATGTGCGAGCGCCGCGGGCCGTTGGACGGGCCTGCCGTACAGTCTCTCAGCTCACCGCACGTGGTGGCCCGCGGCACCCCCGGCGCGGAACGGTGCGGCTACTCTCGGGACCGACGCCAGCCACACCGAGGAGCACAGATGAGTGAGCGACTGCAGCCCGGCGACACCGCCCCCGACTTCTCCCTGCCGGACGCGGACGGCAAGCAGGTCTCGCTCGCCGGCCACAAGGGCCGCAAGGTCATCGTCTACTTCTACCCCGCCGCGATGACTCCGGGCTGCACCAAGCAGGCCTGTGACTTCACCGACAACCTCGACCTGCTCGGCGGCGCCGGCTACGAGGTCATCGGCGTCTCGCCGGACAAGCCCGAAAAGCTCGCGAAGTTCCGGGAGAAGGAGAACCTCGGGGTCACGCTCGTCGGCGACCCGTCCAAGGAGGTCATGCAGGCCTACGGCGCCTTCGGCGAGAAGAAGCTGTACGGCAAGACCGTCACCGGCGTGATCCGCTCGACGGTCATCGTCGACGCCGACGGCAAGGTGGAGCGCGCCCTCTACAACGTCAAGGCGACGGGACACGTCGCCAAGCTGATCAAGGACCTCGAACTGGGGCAGTAGGCCGGGCCACCACCGTGCACGCACTCGTGCGCGGCCGCCATCGCGGCCTCCTCCAGCACATCCCGGCGAGGGCGACCTCGTCCCGTGGGGACGGCGCACTGCGTTCCTGACCGGCGGCCCGCTCGGCGTCGTCGGGACCTGCCTGAGGAGGCGGGTCCCGGCTGCTGCCTCCCCCGCCCCGAACGGCGTAACCGTGGCCCGTCCCGGTCGTTGATCTGTGCGAGACCACTACGGATGTCCGGAAACGCGGCCGGATTCGCCGGGGGCGTCGGACGAGGGAGCGGAAACGTGCGGGGGACCAAGTACACGCGTGAGCAACTGGCGGAGGCGGTGGGTGCCTCCTCGAACTGGTCGGAGCTGATGCGCACCCTGGGCGTGCGTGCCAGCGGAGGCCGCCGCCGCTCGCTGCAGAGAGCTGTGGCCGAACACGGCCTGGACACCGGTCACTTCACAGGCCGCAGTCCCTGGAGCAAGTATTCGGACGAGCAGATCGCGCAGGCCGTTGCCTCCTCCACCAGGCTCCGGGAAGTGGTCGCCGCACTGGGCGCCGCGCCGTCGACGGGAACCCTCTCCCACATTCGCCGGCGCATCGCCGCATCAGGTGTGGACGTGGGCCACTTCCCGGGGTTGAACCGGCACGGGGCCGAGTTGCCCTTCTCCCGCGAGGAGCTGCGGAGGGCGGCCGAGTCCGTGCGGAGTCTTCGCGCGCTTGCACGGGACCTCGGTGTGCCGGACGACGGCCGCTCCCGCGCCGCGTTGCGCAGGATGCTGCATGAAGCCGGGGCGGACGTCTCGCATTTCTCCCACGCCCGCATCGCCGTCCCCGAAGCGGCGCTGCGGGAAGCCGTGGCGCGGAGCGATTCCCACGCCGGAGTGCTGCGCGAACTGGGCATGCCGGTGAACGAGTCGAACCGCACGAAGGTCCAGCGGCGCGCGGCCCGGCTCGGCCTGGACACTTCCCACTTCCGCCGGCCGGTGGCGACTGCCCGGCGGTCCGTGCCGGCGAGGCGGAACGCCCAGGAGATCCTCCGGGTCCGCCCCGAGGGCATGCCGCGCGTCAACCATGCGCGGCTGCGCAGGGCGCTGGACGAGACCGGGGTGCCGTACGCATGTGCCGGATGCGTCAACCCGGGTTCCTGGAACGGGCGGCCGATGACGCTGCAGATCGACCACGTCAACGGTGACTGGCGCGACAACAGACCGGAGAACCTGCGCTATCTGTGCCCGAACTGTCACGCGGTGACCGACACCTGGTGCGGACGCAACCGCGGACGGGGAGCGAGATCGGCCGGCTCTCCGCGGCAGTAGACTGCGCTGGCGCGCGCGAGTGTCGGAATTGGCAGACGAGCCGGGTTTAGGTCCCGGTGCCTGCGGGCGTGAGGGTTCGAGTCCCTCCTCGCGCACAACCGGGCCCCACTCGGCATGCCGAGTGGGGCCCGTCGTCTTCCCCGGTGCCGCTCGGTCAGCGCACCAGTCCCAGGTCCCTGATCTCCCGGGCCAGGGCGCGGAAGGCGCGGCCGCGGTGGCTGATCGCGTTCTTCTCCTCGGGGGTGAGTTCCGCGCAGGTACGGGTTTCGCCGTCCGGCTGGAGGATCGGGTCGTAACCGAAGCCGCCTGTGCCGGAGGGTGCGTGCCGGAGGGTGCCGAGGAGCCGGCCCTCGGCGACGCGTTCCGTGCCGTCGGGGAGGGCGAGCGCCGCCGCGCAGGCGAAGTGGGCCGAGCGGTGCGCGGCGTCCATGTCGGCGAGCTGGGCGAGCAGCAGGTCGAGGTTGGCCTTGTCGTCGCCGTGCCGTCCGGCCCAGCGGGCGGAGAAGATGCCTGGGGCTCCGCCGAGGACGTCGACGCACAGGCCGGAGTCGTCGGCGACGGCGGGGAGTCCTGTGCCCTGTGCGAGGGTGCGGGCCTTGAGCAGGGCGTTCTCGGCGAAGGTCACGCCGGTCTCTTTGACGTCGGGGATGTCGGGGTAGGCGTCGGCGCCGAGGAGTTCGAGGTCCGTGCCGGCGTCGGTGAGGATGGCCTGGAGCTCGGTGACCTTGTGCGCGTTGCGGGTGGCGAGTACGAGGCGGCCGGGCTGGTGTTGGGCGCTGCTGCTCATGGGTCCGATTATCCACCGGCGGTTTCGCCGGCCGCCGGCCGCCGGCCGCCGGGTGGCGCCGCGCCTCTTGCCTTGCCGTCTGTGGGGGTGCGTGCCGCCGTGCCGCCCGTGCGCTGCGTGCTGTGCGGGCGTTCCCGGGTGCGGGTGCGGGTGCGGGTGCGGGTGCGGGTGCGGGCGTGGGTACGGGTACGGGGGTGGGAGAGGGCCGCGCCGGGGCTGAGGCGTGGTGTTTGCTGAGGGGCTATTCTCGTACGGGCAGGCCCAGTTGCGAGTTGACGGCGGGGAGGTGGCAGGGCGCGTGATCGGTTCCGGCGCGAGTACGGCGGCGCGTGCCCTGGGTGTGCGTCTCTCCGGTGCACTGTTCTGCCTCGTCTCGTTCTTCCTGGCCGGGTCCGGGCTGACCACCGCGTTGACGGCTGCCGCGACGTCGGCCGCCGTGGCGCTGGTGTGCGACGCTCTGGCCTGTGGGGCTGTGGGTGCGGCTGTGCCGCAGGTGGTCCGGGCCCGTGTCCGTACGGCGATCAGGGACCGTGAGCTGCGTACGGCTTTCCTGCCTCAGCGTGATCCGGACGCTGCGGGGCGGCCGCGTCCGCGAGCGCCGGGCCGTCGTCCTGCGACGGCCGTGTAGCGCTCACTCCGCTCCGTCTGCCATCTGCGGGTCTTCGGCTCTCCGGTTTTCCGGGGCTGTCAGGATTCCCCGGGTCCCGTCGGGTTCGCTGGAGTTCATCCGGGTTTCTCGGGCCCCTTCCGGCTCTTCGGGGTTCTCCGAATTCCTCCGGGTTCCTGGATTCCTCCGGATTCCTTTGGTCTGTCTCGAACTCGTCTCTTGCGAATGGCTGTTGAGCGGCCGGGAGAGGGCCGGGAGAGGCCTTCGAGTTCCGGGCCTGAGCGTGGGTGCGTGCCTCGGCTCGTCGCGTCGGTCTTCTTCGCACCGGTGGTGGCCGGTGTTTCCCGATCCGGCTCGACGAGACCCGTGGAGGGCTCGAACCATGTCTGTTTTCGATGTATTCGCTGAACTCGTAGCGCGGCTGTCCGGCGTTCTGGCTCCTGTATTCGGAGCCTCGGCAACGGCCGCGGCGATCGTCGGGTTCACTTTGTGCGTGCGGCTGGCGCTGCACCCCCTGGCGCGTGCCGCCGTGCGGGGTGAGCGAGTGCGGGCCGCGCTGGCTCCCCGCATGGCGGAGCTGAACCGTCGCTACGGCTCCGATCCGGTGCGGCTGCGGCGGGAGTTGGAGAGGCTGCGCTCCCAGGAGGGGGCGTCCCCGGTGGCGGGCTGCCTGCCGATGCTGCTGCAACTGCCGGTGTTCTTCGCGATGTACCACTTGTTCACGGCCGACGAGGCCTTGCTGGGTCATACGTTGCTGGGCGCTCCGCTCGGCGGGCGCTGGTTCGGCGCCTTGCAGGCGGGCGGTGTCTTGGGCGGGCCGGGGCTGGTGTACGGGGCGCTGTTCGTGCTCGTCGGTGCTGTGGCGACGTGGACGTATGTGCGTACCCGGAGGCTCATGGCTGCCGGGACCGTGGGAGCCGCTGCGACGGCCGGGGCGGCTCCTGGAGTGGCCGGGGGTGCGGCAATGGCGAGGATGCTGCCGCTGCTGTCGTTCGGGACGCTGGCCACGGTGGCGTTCGTGCCGCTCGCTGCCGCTCTGTACGTGGTGACGAGTACGACTTGGACGGCGGTGGAGCGTGCTGCTCTGCGTGCGGGCAGGGCCCCGGGAGCGTCGGGAGCACCCGCTGCGGGAGCGGCGTCGCGGCGACGGCGGTCCACTACATGAACACGGGGTTGTGCGGCTGAACGGCCTCTTGGAGGATCGGCCGTTCCGATCAGGACATTCCGGTGGCCGGCCCCGGGCGGGGCCTGCCGAGCACGACCTCGGGAGTTGAGTGGGACGTGAAGTTGCTGCGCGTGGGTCCGGTTGGGGCGGAGCGTCCGGCTCTGCTGGATGAGGCCGGTGTCCTGCGGGATCTGTCGGGCGTCGTCCCGGACGTCGACGGTGCTCTCCTCGCCGACGAGGTGGCGATGGCTCGTGTGCGTGACGCGGCTGCCGCTCCCGGTGAGCTGCCCGCGCTGGAGGCGGAAGGGCTGCGGACGGGGCCGCCTCTTGCCGGGATCGGCAAGGTGGTCTGCATCGGTCTCAACTACCACGATCACGCGCGGGAGACGGGCGGTGCGGTTCCGCAGGAGCCGATCCTGTTCATGAAGGCTCCGGACACGGTGGTCGGTCCGTACGACACGGTGCTGGTGCCGCGGGGCAGCGTGAAGACGGACTGGGAGGTGGAGTTGGCGGTGGTGATCGGCCGGACCGCCAGGTACCTCTCCTCGGACGAGGAGGCTCTGGCGGCCGTCGCCGGCTTTGCGGTCTCCAACGATGTCTCGGAGAGGGCCTTCCAGTTGGAGCACGGCGGTCAGTGGGACAAGGGGAAGAACTGCGAGACGTTCAATCCGCTGGGTCCGTGGCTGGTCACGGCGGACGAGGCGGGTGATCCTCAGGCGCTGGGTCTGCGGCTGTGGGTGAACGGCGAGTTGAAGCAGGACGGCACGACGGCGGAGCAGATCTTTCCGGTGGCCGAAGTGGTGCGCTATCTCAGCCGGTTCATGACGCTGCGCCCGGGAGACGTCATCAATACGGGCACGCCTGCGGGTGTGGCCATGGGGGCCGCGGAGCCGAAGCCGTATCTGCGTGCCGGTGACGTGATGGAGCTGGAGATCGATGGACTGGGCAGGCAGCGCCAGGTGTTGAAGGACGCGTGAGGTGAACGGCCCGGCGGGCGTGAGGCGTCGGGTCTTGTCCTGACCTGCCGGATCGTGCCCTGGGCGGGTCGTGTCTGCCGGGCCCGCCGAGGTTGTCGGGCGGGTCGTGTCTGCCGGGCCCGCCGGGCTTGTCGGGGGCCGGGCCCGCCCGGGTCTGTGGGTGCGCGTCAGCCGAAGTCCGGGGTGACCACGCGGGATTCGAGCGCCGAGGTGCGGGCGGCTTCGAGTACGCGGATGGTGGCCACGGCCTCGTCCGCGGTGACCGGCGGCCGGGTTCCCCCGCGCAGGGCCGCCACGATGCCCTTGTAGTAGGCGGGGTAGTCGCCGTCGAGGGTCGGTACGGGGCGGTGCGTGTGCAGGTCGCCGACCGTGCCCCAGTCGGCCTCGGGTTCTACGCCCCACCGTTGGCCGCGTGCGGGGCGGGCGCCCTCCCGCAGCGCGGCTTCCTGCGGGTCGAGGCCGTCCTTCACGTATGCCGCTTCGCTGCCCAGCACCCGGAAGCGAGGCCCGAGTCGGGCGGCGACGGCGCTCATCCACAGGTGTGAGCGGACGCCGTCGGCGTGGGTGAGGGCGATGAAGGCGTCGTCGTCGACTTCGGCGCCGGCGCGTCGCAGGTCGGTCTCCGCGTAGACGGACGTGGCAGGACCGAAGAGGGTCAGCGCCTGGTCGACGAGGTGGCTGCCCAAGTCGTAGAGGAGCCCGCCGACTTCGTCCGGGTCGCCGGATTCGCGCCAGCCGCCCTTGAGTTGGGGACGCCAGCGCTCGTAGCGGGATTCGAAGCGGTGGATGCGGTCGCCGAGTGTGCCGTCGGCGAGGAGCGCGCGGACGGTCAGGAAGTCGTTGTCCCAGCGCCGGTTGTGGAACGCGGAGAGCATCAGCCCGCGTTCGGCGGCGAGCGACGCAAGCTGCTGCGCCTCGTCTGCGGTGCCGGCGAGCGGCTTGTCGACGACGACGGGGAGCCCTGCTTGGAGTGCCTGGCGGGCGAGCGCCACGTGGGTGCGGTTGGGGGAGGCGACGACGACGAGGTCGAGTGCGTCCGCGCGGGCGAAGAGCTCTTCGGTCGTGCCGAGCGTACGGGTGTCGCCGAACTCCGCCTGCACCTGTGCCTGCCGCTCGCGGACGGCCGTGACGACGGTGTCGAGGGTGAGGCCCTCCGTGGCTGAGATGAGCGGTGCGTGGAAGACGGAACCGGCCAGGCCGTATCCGATGAGGCCGACGCGCAGGGGAGGAGGGGCAGCTGATTCCGTACGGTCCATGGAGACACTTTCGCAACGCGGTTGCGTAAGTGCAAGCCCGGCGGACAATGGGGACATGAGCAGCGAACCCGCTCCGAGCAGTGGCAACGGCCTCGCCGTCCCGTACGGCAGGAACGCCGCCCGCGTCCTCGGCCTGCTGCGCCTCGCCGGCCAGGAGGGCGCGAACCGCAGCGAGCTGGCCCGGCGCACCGGCCTCACCCCTCAGGCGGTCAGCAAGATCACGGCCCGGCTCCGTTCCCACGGCCTCGTCACCGACTCCGGCCGCCGCGCCTCGACGGGCGGCAAGCCGAGCACGGTGCTTCGGCTGGCGCCGGGTGCGCGTCACGCGGTGGGGATACACCTCGACCGCGACCGGCTGACCGCCGTGCTCGTCGACCTCTCCGGCGGTGTCGTGGCGGGCCACAGCGCCCCGCTGGACCTGGGCGCCGGTACGGAGTCGCTGCTGGAAGCGGTCGAATCGGCGGTTCACGACCTGGTCCGCTCGGGGCTTCCGGCCCTGGGCGCCGGTGGTACGAGCGGCGTCGGCGCGGAAGGAGCCACCGGCGGGGAGGTTTGGCAGCGGGCTCCCGCGGGCGAGGAGTGGACGGGCCGCCGCGCGAAGACTCCCGCTGCGGCCGCCCCGGCCGCGGAGCGCGCCGCCCTGGACGAGGCGAGGCGCGCCGTCGCGGAGGAGGGGGAGCTGTGGAGCGACGAGGAGACCGGGAGGGCCACACCGCAGCCCGGGCCGGGTCCTGCCGCGGAGCCCGCGGGGAAGACGGCAGCAGAAACAGAAGAAGGGGAGGGGGCGCCGGAGCCCGGGCGGCCCGCTGACCGCACCGCCGAGCCGGAGGGGGGAGCCGAGGCGGAGGCCGCGGCAGTGGCAGAGGTGACAGAAGCAGAGGGCGCGGAAGCAGAGGTGACAGAAGCCGAGGCCGCGGAAGCAGAGTCCGTCGAAGCGGCAGAGGCGCCGGACTCTGCCGGCCTGCCGCCCGGCGCGGGCAGCCGCTGGGGCAGCGTCGTCGGTGTCGGCGTGGCCGTGCCCGGCCCGCTGGACCACGTCCGCGGAGTGCTGCGCGACGTCACGGGGGCCCCGCGGCTTGCAGGCTTCCCGCTGCGGGACGCCCTGGCCAGGCGCCTGGGCCTGCCCGTCGTCGTCGACAAGGACACCGATGCCGCCGCGCTCGGGCTCGCGTTGCGCGGCAAGGAGTCGCTGGCCTACCTGCATCTGGGTACGGGCCTGGGCGCCGGACTGGTGCTGGACGGACGCATCCACCGCGGAGGCCGGAACGGGGCGGGGGAGTTCGGGCACCAGGTGGTCCAGCTGGACGGGCCGCCGTGCCGGTGCGGCCGGAACGGCTGTCTGGAGGCGCTGTGCCTGGAGGCCGTGCGGCACGGCAGGACGGACGAGGCGGCCCGCGTGCTGGGCGTGGGGGCCGCCAACCTCGTCAGTCTCCTCGGCGTCGACCGCGTGCTGCTCGGCGGTCGCACGGTCCTGGCCGCACCGGACGCCTACGTCGACGGTGTCGCGGCCCAGTTGCGCGGTGCCGCGGGCGTGGCGGGTGCCGCTCGGGACGTGGCGGGTGGCGGCGGCCGCGCCGTTCGTGTGGAGCTGGCCCCGGAGGGCACCCGTAGCGTCGCCGACGGTGCCGCGCAGCTCGTCCTCGCTCCGCTGTTCGGCCGCGCCCCGGGGGCGCCGGCGAACGGCGGTTAGGGTGAAGCGGGGCGCTCGGGAGTGCGGGCACGCCTATTCGAAACCTGGCCGATCCGAACCCTGGCAGGAGCCGTCACGTGGCAGAGCGAAAGCCGATCGAGTCGTGGCTCACCGACATGGACGGTGTGCTGATGCACGAAGGAGTCCCGGTTCCGGGTGCGGACGCGTTCATCAAGCGTCTGAAGGAGTCCGGCCGCCCCTTCCTGGTGCTGACGAACAACTCGATCTACACGCCGCGCGATCTGCATGCCCGTCTGGCCCGGATAGGACTGGACGTCCCGACCGAGAACATCTGGACGTCGGCGCTGGCCACCGCCCAGTTCCTCGACGACCAGCGTCCCGGGGGCACCGCGTATGCGATCGGCGAGGCCGGCCTGACGACGGCGCTGCACGACATCGGGTACGTGCTCTCGGATTCCGAACCGGACTATGTGGTGCTGGGCGAGACCCGCACGTACAGCTTCGAGGCGCTGACGAAGGCCATCCGGCTGATCAACGACGGCGCCCGCTTCATCGCGACCAACCCGGACGAGACCGGCCCCTCCGCCGAGGGTGCGCTGCCGGCGACGGGTTCGGTCGCCGCGCTCATCACCAGGGCGACGGGGCGGGAGCCGTACTTCGTGGGCAAGCCCAACCCGCTGATGATGCGGGCGGGTCTGAACGCGATCGGGGCGCACTCGGAGACGACCGCGATGATCGGCGACAGGATGGACACGGACGTGCGGGCCGGGATGGAGGCCGGTCTGGAGACGTTCCTGGTACTGACGGGGCTGACCAGGCCGGACCAGGTCGATGTCTTCCCGTACCGGGCGTCGAACGTGGTCGAATCCATCGCGGACCTCGTCGACCGGATCTGACGTACGGGATCCGGCGGACCGGACCTCGTCGGCGCCCCGAAGCACGAAGCGCACACCACCACGCGCGCCCTGTCCGTCCACGCGAAGAACGGCGCTGTAACAGCCGGTTGAGACTCCGGCAGCCGGTGTGGCCGCTGTGACACGATGGCTCTCCGGTTCCGGGCGCCTGCCGAGGGGGCAGGCCCACCCAGGGGGAAGTCGATGCACGGCAGAGGCAGTTGCGTTCTCCGGTTCGTTCTCCGGCGCGGAACGGACGGCCACGGCGAACGACCGCGCCGCAGCCCCGTCCGTTCCCGCGCCGCCGCCGTCTGCGCGCCGGCGCTCGCCGGCCTGTTGCTGAGCGGATGCTCGTCGGGCTCGGGCTCGGGCGCCGGCACGGGCGACGACGGCAACGCAGAGGGTTCGGGCGGCGTGGCACAGCGGCCCAGGTCCGTCACGCCGTACTGGGTCGACCCGGACGGCAACGCGGCCCGGCAGGCGGAGAGTTACCGCAAGGACGGCAAGAAGCGGCAGGCGTCGCTGATGCGGAGGATCGCAGCGCAGCCGGTCGCCGAGTGGATCGGTACGGACGATCCGCAGGGGCAGGCGCGCAAGGTGACGACGGCCGCGGAGAAGGCCGACCGCGAAGCGCTGCTCGTCCTGTACAACCTGCCTCACCGCGACTGCGGCCAGTACTCCAAGGGCGGCGCCGCGGACGCCGCGGCGTACCGCGCCTGGCTGGCCGAGGTGATGAAGGGCATCGGCAAGCGCCCGGCGACGGTGATCGTGGAGCCGGACGCCGTTCCGCACGTGCTCACGAAGGGCTGCACCCCCGCCAAGTACGTCGACGAGCGGTACCAGCTGCTCAACGAGGCGGTCGGCAAGCTGCAGGGCCTCCCGGACGTGCGGGTCTACCTGGACGCGGGCAACCCGGACTGGGTGCGCGACCCGGGTGCGCTCGTCGAACCGATGAAGCGCGCCGGCATCGGGGCCGCGGACGGCTTCTCCCTGAACGTCTCCAACTATCAGACGACCGCGTCGAACACTGCCTACGGCAAGAAGTTCTCGCCCATGGTGGGGAACAAGCCGTTCGTCATCGACACCAGCCGCAACGGCAACGGTCCGGTCGAGGGCGCGGGCGCCGACGAGGAAGCGTGGTGCAACCCGAAGGGCCGCGCGCTCGGTGAGGCGCCGACGACGAAGACGGGCGACCGGATCGTCGACGGCTATCTGTGGATCAAGCGCCCCGGTGAGTCGGACGGCGAGTGCAAGGGCGGCCCGAAGGCGGGCCGGTGGTGGCCGCGGTACGCACTGGACCTGGCCCGCAACGCCGGGGACTGACCGGCCGGGCAGCGGTTCGGCCGGGGCCCCCGCCGCGGGGCAGCGGTTCGGCCGGGGCCCCCGCCGCGGGGCCCGAGCGGCCCCGACGGACACGGACACACCTCGGCCCGCACCGGTTCTCCGCCGGTGCGGGCCGAGGTGTGTGAGCCGTGAGGCCTCAGTTGGGGGCAGCGGGGGTTTCCTCCGCGGCCGGCTTGCCCGCCTTCCCGGGCGCCTCGCCGCGGACGTGTGCGACGAAGGACCCGAGTTCGCGCCTGACGACGGGGGCGAGCAGGTACAGGCCGATGATGTTGAAGACGGCCAGCATGAAGAGGAATGCGTCGGCCATGCTGATGAGGGTCTCCAGGGAGAGCACCGCACCCGCCACCGCGAACAGGCTGTAGAGGACCTTGAAGATCGTCTCGCTGGTCTTGCTCTTCCCGAAGAGGTAGCACCAGGACTTGAGGCCGTAGTAGCCCCAGGTCAGCACTGTGGAGAAGGCGAACAGGAGCACCGCGATCGTCAGCAGGGTCGGGAACCAGGGCAGTACGGTCCCGAAGGCGTCGGAGGTCACGGTGACGCCCTCGGGCTCCTTGCCGACCTTCCAGCTGTCGGGCTTGGCGATGACGATGGTCAGCGCGGTCATGGTGCAGACGATGACCGTGTCGATGAACGGCTCGAGCAGCGCGACCAGGCCCTCGCTGGCGGGGTGCTTGGTCTTCACCGCGGAGTGCGCGATCGGGGCCGAGCCGAGACCGGCCTCGTTGGAGAAGGCGGCGCGCTGGAAGCCGATGATCAGGGCGCCGATGACACCGCCCGCGACGCCTTCGGGGTCGAAGGCTCCGTCGATGATGCTGACGACTGCGCTCGGCACCTGGTCGGCGTTCCACAGGATGACCGTCAGGCAGGCCAGGATGTACATGACGGCCATGGCCGGTACGAGGCGGCTGGTGACCGAGGCGATGGACTTGATCCCGCCGATCAGGACGACGCCGACCAGGATGGCGATCAGCACGCCGAAGGTGAGGGCGCCGGCGGACGAGCCGAGCGGGCCGTCCTCGCCGCCGGTGGTGGAGGCGAGCTGCGCGTAACTCTGGTTGATCTGGAAGAGGTTGCCGCCGAAGAGACCGAAGAAGAGGATCATGACGGAGGAGAGCCCGGCGAGCACCGTGCCGAAGATCTTGCCCCCATTGCCGAAGCGTTCGGCCAGGCCCTTGGGCAGGTAGTGCATCGGGCCGCCGGAGACGGTGCCGTCCGCGTGGTGTTCGCGGTACTTCACGCCGAGGGTGACCTCGACGAACTTCGTGGCCATGCCGAGAAGCCCGCAGAGGATCATCCAGAACGTCGCGCCGGCGCCGCCGATGCTCACGGCGACCGCGACACCGGCGATGTTGCCGAGTCCGACGGTGCCGGAGACGGCGGCTGTCAGGGCCTGGAAGTGGTTGACCTCTCCCGGCGAGTCGTTTTCGTCGTGCTTTCCTCGCACCACGTCGACGGCGAGCTTGAACTTGCGGAACTGGATCACACCGAACCACAGGGTGAAGACCAGCCCGCCGACGACGAGCCACGCCACGATGAGCGGGAGTTCGGTGCCGGCCACGGGTACTGCGTAGAAGACGAGGTCGCTCAGCCAGGTGGCGACCGGGTCGAAGAGGCGGTTCACGGCCTCATCGACGGATTTCGTCATGGAGTCGAGCGACATGTGCCACCTTCGGCGGTTCGGGCGGGGTACGGCTGCGGACACGCCTCAGGGTTGCGGTGTGCCGAGCGCAGGTTGTCCCCGGCTGCGCGGCCTTCTCGCGGTGCAGAGGGAAAGGCCGGGCAATTTCGGGATTGCCAGTTCGTATCACGTATGGCGACCGAGTCAAGTGGCGTAGATCACTCGAGGGCGCGTATCAGGTGATGTTGATGCGACTGTTACCGCTGCTTGAGGTTTGTCTGAGCGGGAGGACAAGGTGCATCTTGTCATGATTCTGGGGTGCTTGCACCGCACCTTCGAGCGGCTGTGGAGACCTCACCGGTGCCCCGCCGAGGGCACGTGACCGGTCACCGTCCGTAACGGAAAACGGCCCCTCCGCGCCGGTCCGCACCGGCGGATTCTGCGGGGCCCGCCCCCGGGCCGGAGCGTCTTCCCCGCCCCCGGACCGGAGCGTCCTCCCCGCCGGCGACAGGTCCGCTCCCGCCGGCCCGGCCGCCGGCGGGAGCGGACCCTCTGCGCCCTTCCGGAGCGGCGGCCCTACGGCGAGCGCGGCGTCGTCGTGGGCGAATCGGCGGTGAGCGAGCGGGGCACCTTCAGCCACACGGACTTCGACGGCTTTCCCTTGTCGTCGACGGCCGTCACCATCCACCAGCCGGGCGGAACCAGCGACGGGTCGTCGGGCAGCTTCACCGTCACACCGTCCGCGGTCTTCTTGAACTTCAGCGCGACGGAGGACTGTTCGACGTTGGTGACGTGCGTGAACGAACCCGGCCGGATCAGCCGCATCTTCTCGATGGAACCGGCGTCCTCGCTGCTGAACTCGGCCGTCCCGCCCAGCCGCACGGTCTGCACGTCCCGTTCGGTGTTCCTCAGTTCCGGCCGCTCGCCCTTCGTGTGGAGGTACGGCGGCGAGTAGATGTCGATCTGCTGCTCGAACGTCCCGGGCTTGGTGTTCTCCTTGTCGGCGAAGAGCGAGTCGGAGCCGAACGTCATCACCCGCCCGTCGGGCAGGAGAAGGGCGCCCGAGTGGTAGTTGCGTCCGACGAGCGGGTCGGCCACGGGCTTCTTCGTGTTGTCGGCGGGGTTGTAGATCTCGGCCTTGAGGATGTTGGAGTCGCTGCGGCCGCGGTAGTCGCCCGAGCCGTTCGTGGTCAGCACCTTGTCGTCCGGCAGGATGACGCTGCTGGGGTAGCGCGCCTTCGCGTACAGGTCGGGCCCGTCCCGGAAGCGCGGGTCCGGGTCGTTCAGGTCCACGATGCGCGTCTTCTCGCTGGCCTTCTTCGACTCTCCGACGCCGCCGCCCCCGAGGACCATGAACTTGCGGCTCTGCGTGGGCGGCAGCGGCACCGACATCGCGGTCTCCAGCTTGTCCGGGTCGCTCATGCCGGGGATCTTGCGGAAGCCGTTGGTCTCCAGGTCCCACAGCCCGGGCGTGCGGCCCTTGTCGGCGGGGCCGTAGCCGGCGTTGGCACCGGAGTAGAAGATCTTGTTGTCGTCGGTGAGGTGCAGCGCCGGGTAGGTGGGGAAGAACCGCTTGCGCGGCAGGAACTCCCACTTCTTCGTCCGCGGGTCGTAGATCTCGTTCTTGCCCGGGACGACCTGGCCGATGTCGTCGAGACCGGAGACGGAGAGGACCTTGCCGTCCGAGAGCGTGGTCAGCGTCGGATACCAGCGGGCCTCGTGCATCGGGTCGACCTTGATGTAGCGCTCGGCGACGGGGTCGAACTCGTAGCTGTCCTTGATTCCTTGGAAGTCCTTCTTGTCGAAGGAGAGCTTCTGCGCGATGCCGTAGATGTTTCTGCGCTCGGCGCCCCGCAGCCCGCTGACGCGGTAGTTGTCCTCGGTCCCGGTCTGGTACTTCTTGCCGCGCCGGGCCGCCTCCACATAGACGCGGGCGACGCTGGGGGAGGTTTCGACCTCGCCGGTGACCGGGTTCACCTTCTTCTTGGCGCGCGGCACCAGGACGTTGTCCTTGGCCTCGAAGGTCTTGCCGTTGCGCCGGCCGGTGAAGCGCGTACCGGCCTTGAGCGTCTTGGCGCGGTCGGGGTTCTCGTTGTGGACGATCATCAGGCCGCCGGCCTTCTTCACATCGCCGCCGAGCTTCTCGTAGCGCCGCGTGCCGCCCGCCACGAGCAGCTTCCCGTCGGGCAGTTGGGTGTGGCCCGCGCAGAAGAGGTCGTTGGGCGTGGGGATGTTCTTGAAGGTGTTCTTCACCGGGTCCCACAGGACCGTTCGGAAGGTCTTGGCCTTGAACTGCTTGGCGTCGTTGCCCGAACCGGCCACCAGCAGCACCTTCCCGGTGTGCAGAAGCGCCGCGTGGATGGTGTTGATCCGGTACTTCTTCGGAACGTCGACGGTTTTCCAGTGGCCGTTCTCGGCCTTGTACTCGGGCTGGTTGATCTTGTAGTCGTGGTATTTCTCCGAGGCTATGCCGTATATCGCGGGGCCGTTGAACCCCGCGATCACCAGCACCACGGTCACGCCTATCGCGGTACGGCGCGTACGACGGCTCGGTCGGAACTTCATCTGTCACGTCCCCCAGGGGCGGTCTGCAGAGGTACGGGCTGCTGCGCGTGCGGCAGGCCGCCGCCGTGCGCGGTTTCGTCCGGCGGGGGCAGCGGAGCGCCCATCCGGTGCCGGTGGCGCCGCTGCTTCCGCTTCTTCTTCTCCGCGCGTACGGTCACGCGCCAGCCGAAGATCGGGGCGGCCGTGATGAGCAGCGCGAGCGCCGCCCACGTGAGCATCGCCGGGTGGTCGTGCCCCAGATAGAAGGAGCCGCCCAGTGAGCCGCCGAAGACGAGGATGAAGAACAGATGGATGCGGAAGGTGCCGAAGAGGGTGTCCGGGCTGGCCGAGTCGCCCTTGGGGGTGACGACGAACTTGCTCTTGCGGCGCAGCACCGTGTCGAAGAGGGAGCGGGCGTAGATCGGTGCGGAGAGCGCGGACATGAGCATTCCCGCGAGGCCGCCCGACCCCTCGGGTTCGTGCGGGGAGACGTTGTGCCGCCGGTTCCAGATGTACAGGCCGATCTGAAGCGCTGTCGCGTTGCCGTACAGGGCCATCCATATGGTCGGGTCGATCTGCACGCCGGAGGCGCCCATTCCCAGGAAGAGAGCGCAACTCAGCGCCGCGAGGATCCAGTTGAGCGCCGAGATCGGGTAGAAGATCATCAGCATGGTGTAGTTGAACAGCTTGCCGGGCGGCAGTGTGAACAGACCGCGCCAGTACTGCTTGAGGATCGTTTCGTACGTGCCGCGTGACCAGCGCAGCTGCTGGGTGAAGAAGTCCGTCCAGGCGTTGGGCCCTTCACCGACGGCCAGCACGTCCGGGGTGTAGACCGAGCGCCACTTGCGGCCCGTCTCCGGATTCCGGTGCCGGTGCATCTCGAACCCGGTGGCCATGTCTTCCGTGATGGAGTCGTACAGACCGCCGATGGCCTTGATGGCCTTGATGCGTACGGCGTTGCTGGTGCCGACGAACATGGGAGCGCTGTAGCGGTTGCCGGCGCGCTGGATGAGGGCGTGGAAGAGGAACTGCTGGCTCTCCGCGGCCTTGGTGACGAAGTTGTCGTAGTTGCCGTAGACCTGCGGGCCGATGACGAAGCCGACGTCCGGGTCGCGGAAGTAACCGAGCATCCGCTCCAGGTAGTTGGGCAGCGGCACGTGGTCGGTGTCGACGGAGGCGAAGTAGTCGTAGTTGTCGCCGTGCGCGGCGAGCCAGGCGTTGTAGTTGCCGTGCTTGGTCTTCGCCCGGTGCGGACCCTTCTTCTTGTTCCAGCGGGGGACGCCCTTGCGGGTGAAGTGGTGCACGCCCAGGCGGCGGCAGACCGCCTTGACCTCCGGGTCGTCGCCCTCGTCGAGGAGCCAGATGTGCAGCAGGCCGCGGTGGCGTATCTTCACGGCCGCCTCGAGGGTCTTCGTCACCATCTCGATCGGTTCCTTGCCGGGAACGAAGGAGGTGAGGAAGGCGACGCGGGTGGCGGACTCCGGCACGACGGGCACCGGGTCCCTGGCCACGAGCGTGGCGTGCGCGTTGGAGAGGACGTTGAGCGTGCGGAAGAGCTCGATGAGGCCGATGGAGACCAGCATCACGATGTCGAGCTTGAGCACCAGGTCGGAGACGGCGCCGTCGTCGCGGCGCGTCCAGTGCTGCGGCTGCATGAGCCACACCAGGAGACCGGCGGAGAGCAGCGGCGCCAGGCAGAGCAGTGTTGCGGCGCGTATCCGGTGGGGTTCGTCCGAGAGCAGGCTGCGGTAGGCGACGCGGTAGGGCTTGCCGGGGTCGGGCTGTCTGAGCGGTCCGGCGAGGCGGCTGTAGTGCTCGTAGTCGTAGCGGGGCAGCTCTGCGGGCGTCCAGCGCAGTCCGCGTCCGAGCGTGCCTCTGGCCCGCTGCCTGATGTGCGCGGGGATGCGCAGCTGCGTCGTGCGCGTGGGGTCGTCGTCGGCGGCCTGCTCGTGTTCCGGCTCGCTGTCGCCGGACCAGGTCGAGGTCATGGGTCATTCCCCCTGAACGCAGCAGGCTGCGTGTGGTCGTACGTCCCGCGTCCTTTCCCGCGGCCCCGGCGCGGCAGGCGTCGGCTGCTTCGTGCAGGGACTGCGCGTGGGCGGCGCCCGCTTCCGTGGAGCGGACCGCGGAAGCCGTCCGGCCGGAGCTTCGGGCGCGGCCCGTGGGCTGAGCTTGTGCCCCCTGGCGGCCGCCGTTCGGCAGGGCTTCACGACGGTCGAAGACGTCGGTAGGTTCTCCGACTCGAGGCCCGAACGCAAGGGCGATAAGGGGCAGTTGGTCCCGGATGCGGAGTGTTTTCCGGGTTCTCTGTGACGGAGGTGTCACCGAACTGGACACGTTGTGTGTGATCCGTGAGTAGTTCTCGGCCCCCCGAGGCCCGTCGGCCGGCCGGCCGGTCAGCCCGCCGGGTCGGCGAAGACGACGGTGAACTCCTGCGTTCCCGGAGCTGCTTCGCCCTCCGCGCCGCCGTGCAGGGTGAATGTCATCAGGCCCTCGCCCTCGGCGGCCAGCGCCCGCTCCTCCCCGTCCGTCAGCCTGCGGTGGAAGGGCGTGACGGTGAGCGTGACCGCCGACTTCCGCGGCTGTTCCACTTTCCAGGTGCCGCGCACCTCCCCGTCGAGCAGCACGGTTCCCGGGACCTGACCGTTGCGGGCGGCGATGATCCTGCGGGCGGCGTCGCTGATCACGCGGGTGCGGTCCGCGTGGGAGAGGACGAGGTTGTCGTACTCGGCGACGAAGCGCGCAGGGAGCGGAAGGTCCGGGTCCGGACGTGGTGCGTCGGGCAGGTCGAACAGCTCCCGTCCGCTCTCGCTGCGGAAGACGCGCAGCTGCGGACGGAGCCGTTCCATGACCTCGCCGAGCCGGGTCAGTCCGGACCAGGTCTGCGCGTCCATGACGGACGCCGGCCCGAAGGCGCCCAGGTAGCGCAGCAGCACGGCATCGATGGACGGATCGGACGAGACGGGCCGGCCGGCCCAGGACTCGATGGTGGCGTACGTCGGCTGCCCGGAGTGCCCCCACAGCCCGCGGGGCGGGATCTGCACCACGTCGCACAGGTAACGGGCGGCCTGCCCCAGCGCGTTCGGGTCGTGGCCGGGCCACCGCTCGGCGAGCAGCCGGGCCAGGTCGCGGGCCGTGCGCGGCTCCTCCCGCACGAGTTCGAGACCGGCGGCCGCGACGTCCCACGGGTCCAGGCCCGCCAGTCGCGTGCGGTAGTTGCTGCGCAGGAGGCCCTCGTACAGGACGCGCGTCAGCGGGCGCAGTTGCAGGCAGTCCGCCGCGGTCACCAGATGCACGGTGCCGCGCATGACGCTGACGCGAACCGCCTGCCGTTCGCGCAGGAGTGCGGACAGCTCCTCGGCGCGGAAGTCCACCAGCCGTGACCAGAGCCCGTAGTAGGGCGGCTTCGGCGCCTGCGACTGCATGCCGACCAGATGTCCGATCGCGTCGAGGGCCGTCATCGCCTCCCGCTGGGCCAGCAGTTGACGCGCGAGGTAGGCGCGGCCGAGCGCTCGGGCGGTGAGGGTGGCGGGGTGCATGAGGGGAGTCTCGCGGACGGGACGCGGCCACGCCATGCGGCGGGGCCGCACGGCTCGCCGCGGAGACCGGAGGGCCGGGCGGCCCGGCGGGGCCCGGCGGGGCGGCGGGGCCCGGTCCGTGCTGCGTGGGCGCGCGGGCCGGACCCCTCCTGTGGGGCCGTCCGGGAATTCGGGTCCCGTGGACCCCGCCAGGTCCTCGGGTCGTGCGGTGCTCACGGGGCTCGCTGTGCTGCGGCGTCCGCGCCCGCGGACCCGGCGGTCAGAACTTCACGTCGGAGCAGGAGTAGAAGGCGTTCGCGGTGTCGGCGATCGTCCACACCCCGAGGATCAGGTGCCGGCCCGACTTGCCCTCCGGGAGCTTGCCCTTCCCGGTCCATTCGGCGGGGGGCTTCTCACCGTTCATGTCCACGGTGAGGAAGGGCTTCGGCTCCAGGTCGGCCCGGGTGAGCTTCTTGCCCGGATCCCAGCCGTCCTTGGTGACGTAGAACTTGAAGTCCGTCGTCGAATGCATCGCAGTCATGGACCACTTGAAGGTGTGGTCCGCGCCCGCTTCGAGTTCGGTGGCGGGCCAGTCGCCGCC
Source organism: Streptomyces sp. WMMB 322 (assembly GCF_900090145.1). Taxonomy (GTDB): domain Bacteria; phylum Actinomycetota; class Actinomycetes; order Streptomycetales; family Streptomycetaceae; genus Streptomyces. The sequence continues at coordinate 326,867 of NZ_FMHI01000003.1, read as the reverse complement.
CCGGGGGTCGTCGAGCTGCTTGAAACCCTCGTTGCCGCCCGCGCAGATGGAGCCGTCCTCGGGGCCCGCTTCGGGGAAGCCCTTCGGGCCCTCGACGCTCTGTGGCTCGTTCTCGATGGCTCCGCAGCCGGTGACCTTGCCGTCGGCGCAGTTCGCCTGGCGGCTGACGGGGTCGGTGCTGAAGCCGTGCCCCTGTGCCGGGCCGCCGGCGAAGAACATGGCGGCACCGCCAAGTCCCAGCCCTACGACGGCCGTTGTGATTTTCTTGCGCATGTCTCTCCAGGTGTTCGTGGGGGGCGGAGTGCGCACATGACGTTCAACGGTCTAGACCAGACGGTGAATGTAGCGCGGCTGTCCAGCCATGTCCAGACCAATTCCGGGGCGGGGGCGGAGACTCGCCGACGGCCATGCGCGACCCGGGGTCGTGGGACCGCCACGAGGACGGAAGGGTGGAGGAGCAAAGCGGGTCGGGTGGAAGCCCGCGACGGGGCCGGGCGGACGCCGAGGCGGCCGAAGAACACGCAGGCGGGAGGGGCGAGAACGACGGAAGCCCCCCGCTCGCGCGGAGGGCTTCCGGTCTTGCTCGGTACGCCGTCAGGGACTCGAACCCCGGACCCGCTGATTAAGAGTCAGCTGCTCTAACCAACTGAGCTAACGGCGCCCGCCGGTCCTCGCGGACCGGCCATGGGAAATACTACCCCCTTCGGAAGGGTGCTCATGACCATGATCAGATGGCGAGCGACAGCATGACGGGAGCCGCCTGGCTGCTGAGCGTCTCCGCGGCGCGACGCAGCCGGTGCGCGTGCTCCACCGGCAGGGACAGCGCGAGACACCCCACGGAGGAGCCTGCGGTGACGGGCACCGCCGCGCACACCGTGCCGACCGCGTACTCCTGAAGATCCAGCACGGGGACGGTGGGCGGCTGCCGGTCCAGCGTGTTCAGCAGCAGCTTCTCGTCCGTGATCGTCCGGGACGTCAGACGTGCGGTCCTGTGCCGGGAGAGGTGGTCCTTGCGGCCGTTGTGGTCGAGCTGCCCCAGCAGGCACTTGCCGATGGCCGTCGCGTGCAGAGCCGAACGGAAGTCGACCCATTCGTTCACCGCGGGCGTGGACGGGCTGTCCGCGTACCCGGTGACCTCCAGTTCGCCGTCCTTGTAGCGGCTGAGGTAGACGGCGGCCCCGACCGTGTCGCGCAAGTCGGCGAGGGTGCGCCGGAGACGCTCGTCCAGGGCGCGTTCGCGGTCTCCGCCGGAGCCGAGCAGCACCAGTGATTCGCCGACGACGTAGCTTCCGTCGGAGAGCCGTTCCGCGTAGTTCTCCCGGCAGAGCATCGCCAGCAGGTGTGCGAGATGGCCCGGCGGCAGCCCCGTCTCCTGCGAGAGGCCGGTCTCCGTGACGCCGTCGCGGTGCGCGGCGATCGCCTCGAGCACGCGCAGCGCGTAACGCACTGAGTGGAACGGCGCGCTGTGCTCCGGCTTCAGCCCCACGACGGGCCTCCCTGAAGATGTGACCGTTTGCGTCGTGACCGTCGCGTCCGGTCACGTCCGCTTCTCACGATAGCGGTCAACAGGTCGGCCGGAGGGGGCCGTTGCCGCGATTTGGCATATGCGACCTGAAGACTCGCAGGCCGTGTACGGTGCCCGCCGTCACGCCCTCCCGGATACAGGCACGCGCGCGGGGCCGCCCCCGGCGTACCGGGTGCGGCCCCGCGCGGGCGCCGTGCAGCCCTTCCGTTACAGGACGGCGCTCAGGAACTCCCTGGTGCGCTCGTGCTCCGGTTCGCTGAAGATCTTCTCCGGAGCACCCGACTCGATGACCCGGCCCTCGTCGAACATCAGCACGTCGTCCGAGATGTCGCGGGCGAAGTTCATCTCGTGCGTGACGCACAGCATGGTGATGTCCGTGGTGTGCGCGATGTCCCGCAGGACGTCCAGCACACCCGCCACCAGCTCCGGGTCGAGCGCCGAGGTGACCTCGTCCAGCAGCAGCACCTGCGGGCGCATCGCCAGCGCGCGGGCGATGGCCACACGCTGCTGCTGACCGCCGGAGAGCTGGCTCGGATACTTGTCGATCTGGTCGGTCAGGCCGACGAGTTCGAGCAGTTCGCGGGCGCGCTGCTCCGCCTCGTCGTTGGAGAGCCCGAGCACGTGGACGGGTGCCTCGGTGATGTTCCGCAGCACCTTCATGTTGGGGAAGAGGTTGAACTGCTGGAACACCATGCCGATGTTCTTGCGCACCTCGCGGGAGTGGCGCTCGCTCGCGGGCACCAGCTTCCCGTTCTTCTGCTCGTGGGTCAGGTATTCGCCGGCGACCTTGATCGTGCCCTCCTCCGGCTTCACCAGGGTCATCAGCAGCCGCAGGATCGTGGTCTTGCCCGATCCCGAGGGGCCGATGAGGGTGACGTGCTTGCCGGAGGCGACGTTGAAGCACAGGTTGTCGAGGACGACGTTGCTGCCGAAGCGCTTGGTGACGTCCTTGAACTCGATCAGTTCACTGCCGTCGACGGCAGGGTTCTTGGTTTCCTTCGAAGTGCTGCTCTCAGTGGACAAGGCGACGCTCCAGAGCTCTCATAAGCAGGGATGCCGGGTAGGCGATCAGGATGAAGACGATGCCGATGACCGTGATCGGCTCGGTCGGCTGGAAGGTCTCGGCACTGAACTGACGTGCCTGGCCCAGCATTTCCAGTGCACCGATGGTCGCGATCATCGGTGAGTCCTTCAGCATCGCGACGACGTAGTTGCCCAGCGCGGGCACCACTCGCCGGATCGCCTGCGGGAGGATCACCGCACTCCAGGTGCGGCTGCGCGGCAGGCTGAGAGCCGTGCACGCCTCCCACTGCCCGACGGGCACGCCGTCGATGCCGGCGCGGTACACCTCCGCCGTGTACGTCGAGTAGTGCAGCCCGAGGCCGACCACGCCGGTCACGAGCGCCGAGAAGGTGATGTGCCACTCGGGCAGCACGAAGTAGAGGAAGAACAGCTGCACCAGCAGCGGCGTGTTGCGGATGAACTCCGTGACCGCGGTCACGGGCCAGCTCACGATCTTCAGGCTCGACCGCTGGGCGAGCGCCCAGACCAGACCGAGTGCGAAGGCGATGAGCGATCCGAGCACCAGTGCCTGGAGCGTGAGCAGCACGCCGTCCCACAGGCGCGGCATGAAGTCGCCGACTGCGGACCAGTCCCAGCTCATGAGGCACCTCCAGCGGTGGGGACGTCACGGGAGGCGTCGGCCTGACGGGGCACCCTGACCTGGCGGCGTACACCCAGGGTCTTGGCGGGCGGGGCCTGGCCGATACCCGCCTTGGCATGGCGTTCCAGGACGCGCATGCCACGGGTGAGGACGAAGGCGAGTACGAAGTACATCACCAGGATGATCGTGTAGACGGGCGCGCTCTGCCCCGTCGCGTTGCGCACCAGCGATGCGCCGAAGGCGATGTCCGCGACACCCATGATCGACACCAGGGCGGTGCCCTTCAGCAGCTCGATCAGCAGGTTGTTGGCGGGCGGGATCATCTCCGGCCACGCCTGCGGCAGCACGATCTTGGTGAGCCGCTGCCACGGGCTGAAGCTGAGCGCGATGCCGGCCTCCTGCTGCGCGGGCGGCACGGCGGCGACCGCGCCGCGCACGATCTCCGATCCGTATGCGCCGTAGGAGAGCCCCAGCGCCAGGACCGCCGCCCACATGGGCACCAGCTGCCAGCCGAAGGCGACCGGCAGCACGAAGAAGATCCAGAACATCAGGACGAGGGCCGACGTGCCGCGGAATATTTCCATGTACGCGCCGGAGAGGAACCGTACGAAGCGCAGCCGGTGGGTACGCGCCACCCCGACCACGAACGCCACGAAGGCGCCGAGCAGGGCGCTGAGGACGGTCAGCTGAACGGTCAGCCAGACGCCCTTCAGCAGCAGCTCCCACAGACCCCAGGTAAGGTCCGTCATTTGCAGCGCTCCTTCGCGGTCTTGGTCGTCATCTCCTGCTTGACGAACCCGAAGGGCTTCATGATGCGGAAGAGCTCTCCGCTCTTCTTCATCTTGTGGAGCTCCTCGTTGAAGGCGTCGCGGAGATTGCTCTCGCTCTTGCGGAAGGCGAAGGCGCCGGTGCCCAGGTCGGGCTTGCCGTCCAGCATCGGGACGAATTCCTCGGTGTACTCCGTCTTTCCGCTCTTGGACTGCTTGACCACGTTGCGGACGGTGATCGCCGTGCCCGCGAAGACGTCGGCGCGGCCGCCCTGCACCTCCAGCAGGCCCGCGAGCTGGTCGGGGAGCAGCTTGATCTCGCTCTCCTTGACGCCGGCGTCCACCGCGTAGTCGATCTCCGCGTAGCCGACGCCGGTGGCCATCTTGGCGCCCTTCTCGGCGATGTCCTTGTAGTTGTGCAGGTCCTTCGGGTTGCCCTTGCGGACGATGAAGGCGTCCCGCATCTCGTACTCCGGGTCGGCGAAGATCACCTGCTGGCACCGGTCCGGGTTGATGTACATGCCGGCGGCGACCACGTCGAACTGCTGGGAGTTCAGCCCCGGGATCAGCGAGTTGAACTCGGTGGGCATCGGCTGCACGTTGTCGATCCCGAGCCGTCCGAAGATGACCCGTGCGATGGCAGGGGAGGAGCCGGTCAGCTCACCGTCGGTGTCGATGTAGCTGTAGGGCTGTTCGCCCGCGATGCCCAGCTTGACCGTGCCCTGAGCCCTCAGTCTCTCCAGTAGATCGCCCCCGTCTCCGGCCTCCGCGCTGGACACACGACTGCACGCCGTGGTGGTTCCCAGCGTTCCGAGCGCCGCCACCGATGCCGCACCTGCAAGCATCGAACGACGTCCCAGACTTCTGCCGGTTTTGGCGGCATTTCCGGTGTTTTTCCCTCGTGGTGGAGCCATGGGCCCGCAGCTACCCAGGCGCCTGGAAGATATGCGGATCGTTTTCAGCCCTTGACCTGCTCGTTGTGGGCTTGACCGCTGCGCCACCATTGACACGTACGAATCACCACTGCGCGACGCGGAGGCACGATGGCCGAGCGGTTCATTGAAGTGTCGTTGGACAAGCGGGGAGTGAGCTGCACGGCAAAGCTGCTCGACGACCGCGCCCCGATCACCTGCGAGGCCGTGTGGAACGCGCTGCCCCTCGGCGGCGACGTCTACCACGCGAAGTACGCCCGCAACGAGATCTACGCGCTGATCCCGCCGTTCGCTCCGGAGGAGCCGCCGCTGGAGAACCCGACGATCACGCCCATCCCGGGCGACCTGTGCTATTTCACCTTCACCAATACGCAGTTGAGCACCGCGTCGTACGGCTACGAGGCGGCGGCCGAGCAGCAGGGCGGCCAGGCCGCCCACGCCACCCGGACCACCGTCATCGACCTCGCGCTCTTCTACGAGCGCAACAATCTGCTCATCAACGGCGACGCCGGCTGGGTGCCCGGCATCGTCTGGGGAGCGGTCGTCGAGGGCCTCGACGCCATGGCCGAGGCCTGTCAGGACCTGTGGCGGGCCGGCGCTCTCGGCGAGACCCTCAACTTCCGCCGGGTCTGACCGCTCAGGCGCTCCCGGCCAGCGCGGGGGCCGGCACATGCGCGGCCCCCGCCTCGTACAGCGCGTGCGAGGCCCGCAGCACCAGATCGTCCCGGTGGCGTGCGGCCACGATCTGCACGCCCATCGGCAGTCCCTCCCCGTCCAGCCCGCAGGGCACCGAACCGGCGGGCTGCTGCGTCAGGTTGAAGGGATAGGTGAACGGCGTCCACTCCGTCCACCGCCGCATCCCGGACCCCTCGGGCACCTCCAGGCCCGCGCCGAAGGCGGTGCCGGGCATGGTCGGCGTGACCAGCAGGTCGTACGTCTCATGGAAGACGCCCATCCGCTTGCCGAGTGCCATGCGCACGTCGACGGCGGCCAGGTAGTCGAGGGCACTGCGCGCCGCGCCGTCCTCCGCGACCTCCCGCAGACCGGGGTCCATCGCCTCGCGCTGCTCGTCGGTGAAGTACTGGGTCACGCGGGCGGCGCCCGCGAACCACAGGGAGTGGAACGCCTCGAGGGGGTCCTCGAACCCGGGGTCGGCCTCTTCGACGTGGGCGCCCAGTTCCTCCAGCTTCTCGACGGCGCGGCGCACCCCGGCGGCGACGGCCGGGGCGACCTCGACCCTGCCGCCGAAGTCCGGCGAGTACGCGACGCGCATCCCGCGCACCCCGCTCCCGACCGCCTCGCTGAAGCTGCCCTGCGGCGGCGCCAGCTGGGACCAGTCGCGGGCGTCGGGCTGCGAGATCACGTCCATCAGCAGCGCCGCGTCCGCGGCGTCACGGGTCATCGGACCGACGTGCGCGAGGGTTCCGAAGGCGCTGGCGGGATAGATCGGCACCCTGCCGTAGGTCGGCTTGAGGGCGAAGATTCCGCAGAAGGACGCCGGGATGCGCACCGATCCGCCCGCGTCGGTGCCCAGGGTCAGCGGGCCGGCGCCGAGCGCCACGGCGGCGGAGCCGCCGCCGCTGGAGCCGCCCGCCGTACGTGAGGTGTCGTACGGGTTCCTGGTGATGCCGTGGCGGGGGCTGTCGGTCACGCCCTTCCAGCCGAACTCGGGCGTGGTGGTCTTCCCGACGAACACCGCGCCGGCTTCGCGCATGCGGGCCACGGACGGCGCGTCCTCCTCCCACGGCCCCTCGGTGGAGGAGGACCAGGAGCCGCGCAGGGTCGGCTTGCCGCGCAGCAGCAGGATGTCCTTCACCGTCACCGGGACGCCGTCGAGCGGGCCGCAGGGCTCGCCGCGGCGCCAGCGCTCCGCCGACTCGTGCGCCTCCGCGAGGGCGTCCTCACCGTCGATGCGGACGAAGGCGTTCACGTGGGGCTGCACCTTCTCGGCCTGTTCGAGCGCGGCGCGTGTCGCCTCGACGGGCGTGAAGTCTCCGTTGCTGTATCCGGCGAGGAGCCGGCCGGCGGTGAGGCTGCTGAGATCCGACATGGGAGCCTTTCGAGTCGAGCGAGTCCGGCCATGGCCGAGGGAGGGGCGACCGGCGGCGGCTGCCGCGCGCGTGCAGCGGGCGGCAGCCGCCGCCGGACGGACGGGGGGCGGGGAGGCCCGGGGGCGAGGAGGGAAGAAGAGGTGCGGAGGAAGCGGCACCCGGTCCGGTCCCGGCGCGGCGGACCTGGACCGGACCCTGGTGGGCTCAGGCCGAGGGGACGTAACCGAGGTCCTTGTCGACCACGTTCATCAGGGGCTCCCCGGCCTCCCAGCGCTCGTAGTTGTCGAGGAACTGTTCGGCGAGGTCGTCCCGCCACCCGATCGTGTCACCGCTCATGTGCGGCGAGATGAGCAGCCCCGGGACGTCCCACAGCCCGCTGTCCCGGGGAAGCGGTTCCTGCGCGAAGACGTCGAGCGCGGCCCCGGCGATCCGGCGTCCGGCGAGCGCCTCCACCAGGTCGTCCTCGACCACGTGCTGACCGCGGCCGACGTTGATGAAGTGCGCGTCGGGCTTCATGCGGGCGAAGGCCGACGCGTCGAAGAGGCCGCGCGTGCCCTCCGTCAGCGGTGCGACGCACACGACCCAGTCGGCCCGCCCGAGCAGATCTGCCAGCGCCGCGTTGCCGTGGACACGTCCGAAGTCGGGGTCGTCGCTCCGCTCGGTGCGGCCGACGAGGTCCACCGAGACGCCGAGTGCCTTCAGCGTCCGGCCGATAGTTCTTCCAATTGGTCCGGACCCGACCACAACGGCCCGGGTTCCGCCGACCCTTTTCGTCTCCCGGTGCTTCCACCGTCGTTGCCGCTGCAATTCCCAGCTGCCCCGGAAATCCTTGGCCATGGCTAGAACCAGCCCCGCCACGTATTCGGCAATGGGTTGGTCGAAGACACCTCTTGCGTTGGTGATCACGGTGTCCGGCGAGGTCGCCAGCTCCGGCAGCAGACGGTCGACTCCGGCGCTCGGCGTGTGCACCCAGCGGGGCCGTCGGCCGGACCCCGGCCACGCGTGCCGGACGGCGTCGGAGAGGAAGTCCCACACGAGCAGCACGTCGGCCGTCGGCAGCTTCTCCACCAGGCTTTTCTCGTCCGCGTGCTCGATGCGGGCACGCCCGGCGAGCCGGTCGAGCCGGGGCAATGGATCATCGTCGAGGACAAGGAGGACAGGCTCGGTCATAGGCAGGAAACCACTTCGAAACGAGGGGGCGGTTGACTGGGCGGGACGGCTCAACTCGGCGGCGGGAAGCCCGGGCACATGTGAGGATTGACCACGGTAGGTAGCGCGAACTACCGTCGTCAATGAAGGCATCTGTCCCGGCGTTCTCCGGCTAATGACCGGCTTTCATTTTTTTTCCTTTCTGGCCATAGGCCACCCCTCCGTTCTTTGGGGCTCACCCATGGATGTCTCCTTCCTCGGCGGACCGCGGCCACAGCGCGGTGTCGGCATCGTCGCTCCCTTCGACTTCGCACTCGATCGGGAACTGTGGCGCTGGGTGCCGGACGATGTGTCACTGCACCTGACCCGAACCCCTTTTGTGCCGGTCGAGGTGAGCCTCGACCAGGCCCGCCTCGTCAGTGAGCACGAGACGCTGCGCGAAGGTGTGCAGGCGCTGTACGCGGTGGCTCCCGAAGTGGTGGCCTACGCGTGCACATCCGGCAGCTTCGTCGGCGGCGCCGCCGGTGAGCTGTCCATGATCGCGGCAATGGAGGAAGCCGGCGAGGCCCCCTCGCTGACCACTTCCGGCGCGCTGCTCGCCGCGCTCCGGGAGATCGGGGCGCTGCGCGTGGCCGTCGTCACCCCGTACACGAAGTCGGTCACCGACTCGCTGGAGGACTTTCTCGGCGAGGCCGGCATCGCCGTCACCGGCCGCAGCTACCTCGGGCTCACCCGGGAGATCTGGCGCGTCCCCTACCGGGACGTCGTGGAGATGGCGCGCGAGGCCGTCGCCGGTGACGCCCCGGACGCCCTCTTCATCAGCTGTACCAACCTGCCGACGTACGACGTCATCCCGCAGCTCGAGGCGGAGCTGCGCATGCCGGTGCTCTCCGCGAACCAGGTCACGCTCTGGGACGCGCTGCGCCGCATCGGGAAGGAAGCGGTGGGCCCGTACCAGGCGCTGCTCGACCCGGTGGCGCGGCGTGGGCCCGCGGCGATGACTCCCTCGCCGACGCTTCCGGTCAGCAGGCCCGAGGAGCCGGCAGAGCCGGCCGCCGAGTCCGTCGAGCCGGCCGCGGAGCCCGTGGTGCTTCCCGTCGAGCCCGAGGCCGCGCTGGCGAGCGCGGGCACCGAGAGCGGCGAACCCCTCGAGGGATACGACCAGGGCTTCGCCTCCGGCGGCACGGACGAATGGGGCGGCGGCAACCAGCCGCCGGTGTGACCCCCGGCCGTGTGAGATGAGACACCCCGCCGCCGGGCGGGGTGCACCACACAAGAACAGGCGCCGGACAGGGAGTCCGGCGCCGGTCCGTGCCCCGGCCCTCCAGGTCGCGCGTCCCGCGCGGGCGCGCACACGACAGAACGGGCGCGAGGTGCGCGACACTCGGCAGCATGCTCCCCCGGCGGCTGCCGGGAGGCGGCCCCGGCCACGGCCGGGAAGCACCCGCTACATGCAGGACGAAGCAGTCCGCACGCCGGACAAATCTCTCCAGAACCCCCGGACCGTCCCACGTCAGCGGTGCCGGGCACCCGATCACCCAGCGACGCTCCAGGAGGCGTAGATGGCAAACGCGGCAGCACAGTCGCAGGCAGTCGGATTCCTCTACCCCGGCTTCTCGGCCGAGGACGACTACCCGCGGCTCGAGCGAATCCTCTCGGACGCCGGCACCGACGTCCGGCTGCCGCTTGTGCACACCGACATCGGCGAGGACGCGCACCGTGCCGACGCCCTGCTGGAGATGGGCTCGGCGAAGCGTCTCGCCGCGAAGGTCGAAGAGGTCAAGGAGCACGGCATCCAGGCCGTCGTCTGGGCGTGCACCAGCGCCAGCTTCGTCTTCGGCTGGGACGGGGCGCACGGGCAGGTGCGCGAGCTCTCGGCGACCGCCGGGCTGCCCGCCTCCAGCACCTCCTTCGCGTTCGCCCACGCCGTACGGGCTCTGGGCGCGGAGCGCGTCGCCATCGGCGCGACGTACCCGGAAGACGTCGGCGAGCTCTTCACCGCGTTCCTCAAGGCGGCGGGCACCGAGGTCGTCTCCATGCGCGGCAGCGGCATCATCACCGCCGCGGAGGTCGGCACCTGGGGCAGGGAAGAGGTGCTGGCGCTCGCCCGCAGCGGCGACCACCCGGAGGCGCAGGCCGTGCTGCTACCCGACACCGCTCTGCACACCGCCGCATGGATCGAGGACATCGAGGACGCGCTGGGCAAGCCCGTCCTCACCGCGAACCAGGTCACCGCCTGGGAGGGACTGCGGCTGCTGGACCTCTCCGTGCGCTGCCCGGCGCTGGGCACGCTCTTCGCCGCCTGAGGCGCGCGCCGGGCCTGCGCGCACGCGCCGCGGGCCCGGGAAGCCGCGGCCCGGGAAGAGCCGCGGACGCGGGAAGAGACGGGCGCCGCCCGCCGTTGACGACAGCTGGACGTATCACCGGCGAGCGGAGGGCGGCACCCGTGCACGAGGGCAACGCCACAGGCAGCGCAGAAGGCACCGGCAACGAGGCCGGCGGAGGCGGCGGCGAGGGCACACGCGGCGAGGGCATACGCGGCGAGGGCGGCGGCATACGAGGCGAGGCGAGGGGCACCGCCCTCGTACCGATGTCGGTCCTGGACCTCGTGAACGTCGGCACCGGATTCAGCTCCGGCGACGCCCTGCGGGCCACCGTCGAGACGGCACGTCTCACCGAGCGGCGCGGCTTCACGCGGTACTGGGTCGCCGAGCATCACTCCATGCCCGGCGTCGCCAGCTCCTCGCCGGCCGTGATCCTCTCCCACCTTGCCGCCCGCACCGAACGCATCCGGCTCGGTTCGGGCGGGGTGATGCTGCCCAACCACGCTCCGCTCGTCATCGCCGAGCAGTTCGGCACGCTGGAGGCGCTCGCCCCCGGCCGCATCGACCTCGGCCTCGGACGTGCCCCCGGAACCGACGGTGCGACGGCCGCGGCGCTGCGCCGAACCGGCACTCTGCGTGAGGGTGCGGACGAATTCCCGCAGCAGCTCGCCGAGTTGATCCGCTTCCTCGACGACGGCTTCCCCGACGGGCACCGCTACTCCCGCATCCACGCGGTGCCCGGCCCGGTGCAGGGAGAGGTGACGCGTCCTCCGGTCTGGCTGCTGGGCTCGTCCGGGTTCAGCGCCGAGCTGGCCGGCCGGCTCGGGCTGCCGTTCGCATTCGCGCATCACTTCTCGGCCCGCAACACCCTGCCCGCGCTGGAGCTCTACCGCGAGACCTTCAGCCCCTCGGCAGTGCTGGACGAGCCCTACGCACTCATCGGCGCCGCCGCACTCGCCGCGGACGACGAGGCCGAGGCCCGCCGCCAGGTGCTCACCGGAGCCCTCGCCATGCTGCGGCTGCGCACGGGCATGCCCGGCCTGGTCCCCTCGCCGCAGGAGGCCGAGGCGTACGAATTCGGTGCGGCCGAGCGTGACTTCGTCGAGAGCTGGCTGGCCAACGTCACCTACGGCACCCCCGATGCGGTACGCGAGGGGCTCGACGCCCTCGTCAAGCGCACCGGCGCTGACGAGTTGATGCTCACGGCCAACGTCCACACGCCCTCGGCGCGGGTCCGCTCATTCGAACTCATCGCGGACGCCTACGAGTTGCCCTGAGAACCGGCGCCGCGCCGGTCCGGTGGCGGCGGGCGCCCCGGCGGCGAGGTGCCCGCCGCCGGGTAAAGGAGTCGCGGAGTCCGGCCGCCCTTGATTCCATGACGTCATGGTGTCCACCGAGCGACTGGCGGCGTTCGCCGCCATGTCCTTTCTGCTGATCGTGATTCCCGGCCCCAGCGTGCTGTTCGTGGTCGGACGCGCGCTCGCGCAGGGACGCCGGGCCGCGCTGACGACGGTCGTCGGGAACACCCTCGGTGCCTGTGTGCTCGTGGTGTGCGTGGCGCTGGGCGTCGGGTCCGTCGTGGAGCGCTCCGCCGTCGCCTTCACCGTGCTGAAGCTCGTGGGCGCCGCGTATCTGGTGTACCTGGGTGTCAAGGCGGTGCGTGAGCGCGGTTCCCTGCATGCGGCCGTCACCGGTGACGGACCCTCGCACGGTGGGCTGCGCACGCTGTGGGACGGGTTCGCCGTCGGTGTCGCCAACCCGAAGACGATGGTCTTCTTCGCCGCGGTGCTTCCGCAGTTCGTCGACCGCGGCCAGGGGCACGTCCCCCTTCAGATGCTGCTGCTCGGCCTGGTCTTCAACGTCATCGCCGTGGGCTGCGACAGCGTGTGGGGCCTCGCCGCCGCCACCGCCCGCGGCTGGTTCGCGCGCTCTCCGCGGCGTCTCGCAATGGTCGGCGGGGCGGGCGGACTCACGATGATCGGCCTCGGAGTCACCGTCGCCGCGACGGGACGCAAGGACTAGGCAGTGTCCGGCGGACACCGCCTGGGCCGGGCGAACAGCCCCGCCGTACGCGGAGCCTGCGGTCGCTAGCGCAGCAGCGCCGAGATGCAGTGGGCCGGCATGGGCTTGGCGTAGTGCCAGCCCTGCCCTGCGTCACAGCCGATGCGGCGGAGCCGGTCCGCCTGCGACGGGTTCTCCACGCACTCGGCGGTCACCGTCAGGCCGAGCTCATGGGCGAGCTGCACCAGCGCGGTGACGATGGTCTCGTCCGCGGGGTTGGGGTGCCGGGCCGCGCGGAAGCCCCGTACGAAGCTGCCGTCGAGCTTCAGCGCCCGTACCGGCAGGCGGCTGAGGTACGCCAGGTTCGAGTAGCCGGTGCCGAAGTCGTCGATGGCGATGCGGACGCCCATCTCGCTCAGGTCCTGAAGGGCCTGCAGGGGACGCCCCGCGGAGCCCATCACCGCGGACTCCGTCAGTTCGAGCTGGAGCAGCCCGGACGGCAGTCCGGTCTCCTCCAGCACGCGGCGCACGTCCGCGACGAGGTCGGAATCCCACACCTGCCGCACGGCCACGTTCACGCTGATGTACGCGGGCGGGCCGGGGTGGCCGAGCATCCACTTCCTCGCCTGGCGGCACGATTCCTCAAGGACCCAGCGGCCCAGCGGTACGACTGCGCCGTTCTCCTCGGCAAGCCCGATGAAACGGTTCGGTCCGAGCTTGCCGAACTGCGGATGCTGCCAGCGCACCAGCGCCTCGACGCCTACGAGCCGGTCGTCGTCCAGGCCCACGATCGGCTGGTAGTCCAGTACGAACTCGCCTCGCTCGACGGCGCCGCGCAGTGCGGACGAGAGTGCCTGACGGGTCATCCGGTGGGCGTTGCGTTCCGGGTCGAAGAGCGTCCAGCGCGCCTTTCCGTCGGCCTTCGCCCAGTACAGCGTCGTGTCGGCGTCCTGCATCAGCTGTGTCGGGTCGGTGCCGTCGGCCTCGCGTTCCACGACGCCGATGCTGGCGGAGACGGTGAGGCGCTGGCCGCACAGGTCGAAGGGCTGCTGAAGCGCCTTCAGGGTGGCCTCGGCCAGGGCTGTCAGTTGCTCCGTGCCGGTCGAGCCGTCCACGAGCAGCGCGAACTCGTCGCCGCCGAGCCGTGCCGCGAGGTGCCGCTGGCCTCCGTTCTCGGCGCACTGGACGAGCCGCCGGGCCACCGCGTCGAGCAGTTCGTCGCCGACCCGGTGGCCCATCGTGTCGTTGACGGCCTTGAACCCGTCGAGGTCGAGATAGCAGATGCCCACGCGGCCGGTGGCCGTGTCGGCCAGCGCAGTCGCCAGGCGTTCGAAGAAGAGTGTGCGGTTGGGAAGGCGCGTCACCGGGTCGTGCATCTGGAGGTGGCGGAGCCGGTCGCGCAGCTCTCGCTGTTCGGTCACGTCGGCCACCGACAGCAGCGTCTCGCCGTCGTGCGCCGTGGGCAGGAGCGAGATCTCCGCCCAGAAGGTGTGCCCGTCCATGTTCTTCAGGCGCCGCGTGCAGTTCACACCCGCGGTGCCGCCCGGGGCGCCGGCCACTGGTGCGGCGTCGCCGGAGGCGGAAGCGGAAGGGGGAGCGACGGGGTGGGGGAGGGCGGCCACGCCGAGCCCGTCGCGGACCACGTTCCCGTCCAGGCCGAGCGAGGGCAGGTCGGTGAGGGACGTGGAGACGAGCGACTCGGGCGCGGTGCCCAGCAGCGTGCCGAGCGCGTCGTTGGCGCTGACCACTCTGCCGTCGCGGTCGACGATGGCCATGGCGAGCCGCGCGGCGTTGAACGCGGCCCGGAAGTCGCTCTCCCGTTTCCGCGTCCGCCACTCCGCCCTGCCGTGCCATCCACTTCGCGCGCGGCTACGTTGCGTGATTTTCTGCGGTGAAGTCCCGGTGCTTTCGCCGGAGTTCCTGCCCGGTCCTTCGCTGGGTCCGTTCACCAATCGCTCCCGCCGGGGGGCTCGTCTCGTGCGGACCGGCCGGGCGGTCGTGCCCGGGGTGCCGTCTGGCGATCCGCGCTGGAAATGTGCCGATCATAGAGGTTCGGGCGTGAGCGGAGCCAGCAACCACGGCGTCCCACAGGGGCGTTGGTGCGCGTGGGACGTAAGTGTGAACGCGAGGGTGACCGTTCCGGCAGGCGTGCGGGAACGGGCTCGTCCGCGTAAGGCAGCGCATCACACACAGTAGCCATATTGCCGCTCACGCGCATGGTCTAACGGAACAGGACTTAACGGGCATTACGGGCAACGGTTGAAGGGTCCTTGCTCCCGTCCCAGTGAGGTCCACACGTGGCGCGTCCGACCAAGCACGGCTTCCGGAGACCTTCCTCCGTGATGCGCGGATGGCGCCGCGCCGCAGCGGTCTTCGTCGCACTGACCGCCTTCATCGGGATGGGTCTCTTCGCCGGGCCGATCAGCGCCGTCGCCGTCGCCGCCCCGTGCGCCCTGCCGCGGACCGATGCCCACCACTCGCTGGGGGTGGACAGCTGGGACCCGGCCTATCCGCGTCCGCGGCATCGCATAGACGCCGTCATGATCTTTTTGTCGTTCCCCGACTCCCGGCCGCAGACCACGCCACGGGAGCTGACCGCCGACCACTTCCCGGCGACGTCCGACTTCTACAGACGCGCCTCCTACGGAAAGTTCCGGCTGCACACCACATTCGGCAAGCGCTGGATCCGGATGCCCGCCAGTTCCAGCTCGTACGGGATAAAGCGCGACTGGAAGGAGCGGCAGCGCACCGCCTACCTGAGGGACGCTGTGGCCGCGGCGGATCCGAGCGTCGACTTCGGCCGGTACGACCTGGTCTACCTCGTGGCCGACCCGGACGCGCGGGGCGTCGACTCGGACGCCACGAAGGTCGTGAACTTCGACAACCCCATCGAGGCCGACGGCACCGAGCTGCGCCGCCTCGTCACCGTCTTCGAGCAGAGCCCTCCCGACCGTCACGTCCTCGCACACGAGACCGGCCACGCCTTCGACCTGCCGGACCTCTACCAGCGTCCCGCCTCCGGGCTCGCCGACTGGGACACGTACGTCGGCGACTGGGACCTCATGGGCAGCCAGTTCGGGCTCGCACCGGATCTCTTCGCCTGGGAGAAGTGGAAGCTGGGCTGGCTCACCCGGCGCAACGTCAGCTGCGTACCGTCCGAAGCCGGAGCCTCCGCGCACACCCTGCGCTCGCTGGCTGCGCATCCGCTGGGCGGCCGGGGGGACCGGAGGCTGGCCGTCGTGCGCACTGGCCGCTACGAGGCGCTCGCGATAGAGGTCCGCGACTCCGAGGGCAACGACAGGGGGCTGTGCGCGGAGGGCGTCCTCCTGTACTGGGTGCGCAGCGACCGCGCGTCGACCTACGGACCGGTGAAGGTCGTGGACGGGCATCCGGGCACCCATGGCTGCTCCGACGGCTCGGTCTATCCGTCTCTCGCGGACGCCCCGCTGGGCGAGGGCGAGAGCTACACGACCGACCACGGCGGAGGGGTGCGCGTGGAGGTCACCGGGCGGACGGCGGACGGCGGCTGGCGGGTGAAGGTGACGCGCAAGGACGTCGCGTAGCGGGGACGGGGCCCCGGCGGGCGCGGCGGCCGGCCGCCTGGGGGTCCGCGTCGCGCTGAGGGTCTTCCCTCTCGGTGTGGGGGCCCTTGCTGTCGGTGCGACTGAGCCCTCGATCACCCGTGAACCTGGAGGGGTGCGGGTGGCGGAGCCCCTGCTCGCGAGGCGGAGCCGGGCAGAGCAAGGAGGGCGACCTGGTTCGCGTTTTCCGTGGTCATGGCTCGCCCTTGTTCTTTCCGTGGACTCCCGCAAACTCCA
>NZ_FMHI01000003.1:24227-310457 GCF_900090145.1 Streptomyces sp. WMMB 322 | reverse complement strand
AGCCGAGCAAAAACAACGAGGGCGACCCGGTTCGCGCTTTCCGCGGACACAGCTCGCCCTCGCAGTCGTGCGCCGCCAGGGACTCGAACCCCGGACCCGCTGATTAAGAGTCAGCTGCTCTAACCAACTGAGCTAGCGGCGCCTGGTGACGTCGTAGACCCTAGCATCACGGTCCGCTGTTCCGGAAATCGGTTGTTCGGCGCTTCCGGGCCCCCGACCTGCACGTACTGAGGTCTGGGGATGGGCTCCGGTGCGGTCGCGGCGGGGGCGGACGCAGGCGCGCAGCAGGACTTCCGGGCCGGGCAGCCAGGGGCGGCGGACGTCCGGCGCCACCAGCCAGCGGGACGGGCGGAACCTTCGTGCCGGATCGTCCGGGGGAGTGTGTTCCCCGAGCGGTCCGGGCCGGTGTTCGCAGTGCAGGGCGGGGATGGTCACGGAGTCGCCGGGGCCGAGGCAGAGCAGCGAAGGGAACGTTTCCGCAGGCGCCGCATCCGCCCGCCGGTGGCACGTCTTCCACTCTCCCCAGCTGAGCAGAGCCGGCAGCCGCTGAGCCGTGCCCGGGGCGGCGAAGAGGAGAACGCGGCCACGGTGGACGGCCACGGGGCCGCTCCCGGGTCCGCTGGACCACAGGCGCTCCAGGATCAGCCGACCGGTCAGCGGCGCCGCGCTCACGACGTCGAAGGCCGTGCCGCACGGGAGGACGCTGGGGGAGCCGGGACGGTGCCGCCACAGCGCGTGGACGCTGGCGGGGAGCGTGGAGGCGGAGGCGAGCCAGTCGGCGCCGGCCGCCGTGACGCAGGAGGCGCCCGGCGTGGCGGCGCAGGTCGTGCGGTGCGGCGCCGGGTCCGGAACGAGTTCGAAGATGTCGGGGATGCCGACGGGGTGGGGGTGCGGGGTCCGGGTGGTTCCCCGCGGCCAGTCATTCATGAGAACAGATGTACCGGACATGGGGTTTCCGTTTTGGACTTCGGACAGAAAACCGGACAAGCAGGGGTGGAGTGGCGTATCGTGCACGCGCTGCATATGCCCGATGACTTGGCGCAGTCGCGGTTGGGGGACGCAAGCAGATTTCCGGCCGTCCTCACGCTGCCGCGCGGGCGCCGGGAGATTTGCCGCGCAGCGGCCGCGTACTACTGCGGCCCGCGGTCCTCGAGGAGCTCCCGGCCGAACTCGATCATCTTCCGTGCGTAGTCCTCCGACCACTCGCCGCGTTCCGCGACGGCGGCGTCGGAGAGGCGGTCGAAGCGCTTGGGGTCGGCGAGCTGCGCCGCCGCCATCGCCTGGAACTCCACGGCGCGGTCGGCCGCGGCACGGAAGGCCAGGGCCAGCTCGGTCGAGCGCTCCAGCAGTTCACGGGGGTCCGTGATCGTGTCCAGGTCGAAGAACTGCTCGGAGTCCTCCTTGCTGTCCGACGGCTCGAAGAGCAGGGGCGCGGGACGGCGGAAGCGCGGAGCGCCGCCGCGCGGGTCCGGAGCCGGATGCGGCTCGGGCATGTGCCTACCTCCATGTGTCGTGGCCTCGGCCATTGTCCCGCTTCGGCCGCTCGCTGTGCAGGTCGGCGGCCGCAGAGCTCCGGAGCACGCCTCACCGCACGGGCTGGGGCGCACGCGGGGCCCGCCAAGGGCTCACTCACGCCAGGGGACGGTGTGCGCCGACAGGTGGGCGAGCACGGCGTGGTTGGCCTCCCAGCCGTCGGGGAACTTCACCGACACCCCGAGCTGGACGGGCTCGGTGCCGGGATGGTCGTCGAGCAGTTCGGGGACGCCCGCACGGCAGACGACGACGCACGCATGCCGGTGCCGCGAGGTCAGCACGCACAGCCGCCCCGTCTCCAGGTGGAAGGCCGTCGCGTCGGGGCGGCCCGAGAGGGGATGGAGGACCACCGTCACGTCGAACTCCCGGCCCTGAAGCCGGTTCGCCGTGTCGACGGTGACGTCTTCGACGTGCAGGTCCGCGGGGAGTGCGAGCCCGGCCAGCGCGGAACGCACAGCCGCGGCCTGGTCGCGGTGCGCCGTGCCGACGGCGATGCGGCCGGCGGTGAGCGGGACCGGCCCGGGCGAGCGTTCGTCGCATGTGCTGCCGCGTCGGGCGAGAAGTCGGCCGACGACGCGGGCGACGGCGGTGACCGCCTCCGGGTCCGTCCGCGGCGTCATCCGCGCGGGCAGTTCCAGCAGACCCCAGCCGGACCCGGCCGCCTCGTCGATCACCCTGTCCGCCGCGCAGCCGCCGGGAGGGGCCTCGAAGACCAGGCGCCTGTCCCCGGGACCGCTGCCGCTGCGGAAGGGCGTGTACGGGTAGAAGGCGTCCGAGACCAGCGGCGCCGCCGAGGCCGGCAGCCGCCACGAGACGGGCAGCCGGTGCTGCGGCAGCTCCGGATTGTGGGACAGCAGAGTGGTCACGGCGCTGGCCGACGGGTCGTGGGTGAGGCCCGCCCACTGCTCGGCGCCGACCTGGCTGAACGGGTCGAGCTGCCCCGGATCGCCGACGAACAGAGCCCTCTCGAAGAGCCCGGCCACGGCCAGCAGCGCATCGGAGCGCATCTGGTACGCCTCGTCCACGATCGCGTGGGCCCACGGTTCCTCGCCCTCGCCCCGCTTCACCCATGCCCACTTGGCGGCGGTGGACAGGACGACGGGCAGCGAGGAGAGATCGCCGATCTTCGCGGAGGTGACGACGTTCGGATGCTCGTCCAGCCCGGGATCGTACGGGCGGGCATCGCTGCTGTGCAGCCGTCCCAGGGGGAGCTCCGGGTCGGCGGCGGCCAGCCGGCCGGTGAGGTCGTCGACCTGGGCGTTGGTCTGTGCGATCACGATCAACGGCCGCCCTTGCGCGGCGAGTTCGCGCGCGGCACGCACGACGAGGGTCGACTTGCCCGCGCCGGGAGGAGAGTCCACGACGACGCCGCGGTGGGAGCCGTGCAGGGTGTCGTGCAGGATCGCCGCCGTGGCGAGGGACGCGGCGTCGCCGGGCGGCGTCTCACCGGAGGGCGTCACGTCCTGGGTGAGGCCGTGCGGCCGGGGCGGCGCGGTCAAAACAGGTCCTCGCTTGTCACGGGATCGGGTTCCGGGGCGGGGCCGGACCGTCGCGGCTGCGAGGCGGAACGGCCGGCTGATACCGCCGACACGGTGCCGCCGGCAGGCCCCGCAGAGACGGCCTCGGCGGGCGGACCGCCGTGCGTCCACGGTGTCTCTTCCGCCTCCGGCAGTTCCGGGCCGCCGCGCGGAGCGTGCTCGAAGAGCGTCCAGCACAGCCGATCGCCCTTCTCCGGCACGGTGCCGGGAGCGGGTTCCTTGCCGCGTCCCATCCCGCCGGTCAGCCGCAGCGTCAACAGGCCGGGCTCGTGTTCGTCCTGCCGTACGAACTCGGCGCTCTGCCGGGTGCCTTCGTCCATCACACGGTGCGCCTTGACGCCGTCGCCCAGATGCGGACGGTCCGGTGTGCGCAGCGTGACGAGGGGACGCGGCATGGACCGCTTGCCCTCCGAGTACGCCATCTCCACCGCGACGACCTCGCCGGCGAACGCCTCGCCCGCGAACCGCCGTTCGGCCATGACGAGAGGGTCGTCGAGAGCCTCCTGCGCCTCCAGCCGGGCCTGTTCGCGTTCGCGCTGTGCGAGCTTGGCGGCGGCGGTCACGGCGTCGTCGCGGCGCGGCTGCGGCGGTTCCCCGCCGCGCACGCGGTCGCGGTGCGCGGTGTAGGACCAGCGGTCGCGCTTGAAGCGCTCCGGCACGTGCTCGCCCTCCGGCAGCGTCCGCAGCAGATCGATGCCGTGCCACACGGCGTCCCATGCGGGGCGCAGCTGGGAGGCGATCAACTCGCGTACCTCGTCCTCGGCGCCGGGGACGCCCGCGTCGAAGCGGTCGATCGCGGGCGACAGGAGTCTGTTGTCGAACGCGGGGTCGGTGGCCGGTCCGGCGGGCGGGCACAGCAACTGGCCCGACGGGTCGCGCTGCACCTCTGCGCGGAGCGCCGCTTCGCCGCCGCTCAGACCGTCCGGCGGGTCGATCCACGCCAGCAGCGCACCCAGGTGCTGGTCCTCCAGCGCGCTCTGGCCGGTGGCCCAGTGCCGCGCCAGCAGTTCGGTCATGGACAGCAGCAGCGAGGAGCCGGGCACTCGGGCGCGTTCGCCGTACAGGGTCAGCCAGCGGCCGAGCAGCGGCACGCGCGGGGGCACGAAGTACCGGGCCTCGTCCTGGGGCCGGGCCCCGTCCTGGAGCGCAGCTGCGGCCTGGTCCCGGGCCTGAGCGTGGTCCCCGGCCTGTTCCGGGGGCTCATCCCGTTCCTGTTCCCGTTCCCGGGCCTGTTCCCGGGCCTGGTCCTGTTCCGTTTTCGGCTTCCGGGGCTGCGGGGGCCCCTCGCGCCGGGACACCGGCTGGAGGTCCGGGTGCCCGTGCCCGGCTTCCGGGTCCTCCTCGGCGGTGCGCCGGAAGCGCATGGAGCGGCCCAGCAGCCGTACGAAGTCGGTGCCGGGGCCGTTGGGGACGATCAACTGCGGTGCGTCCGCGCACAGTTCGACCTGGACCG
The DNA here is from genome assembly GCF_900090145.1 of Streptomyces sp. WMMB 322. Taxonomy (GTDB): domain Bacteria; phylum Actinomycetota; class Actinomycetes; order Streptomycetales; family Streptomycetaceae; genus Streptomyces. The sequence goes on along the minus strand of NZ_FMHI01000003.1, from coordinate 305,933 downwards.
GCACCTTCTTGCCGGTCTCCGGGTCGGTCTCCTTGCGCTCCTCCCACTCGATGTCGTCCTGAGCCGCCTCCAGATGCGGCAGCATGACGGCGGCGAGACCTGCCAGGAACGCGAAGCGCAGGTCCCGGTCCCGGGGCTGCGGCACGACCAGCAGTCCGGGGGCCTCGCGGTCGGTGCCGACCATGGCCCCGAGCGGCGCCCCGGCCTCGCCCGCAGTCGTCAACGGGACGAAGACCAGGGGCCGTTCAGCCAGGTGCCGGTGGCGCACGGTCGCCCGCGGCTGTGCCCGTCCGGCAGCGGCGGCCTCCATCCGGGCGAGCGCCGACATCAACGACACGGTGTCTCCCCGCAGTCGGGACGCCCGGTGACGCAGGCGTATGCGGCTGTCAGCACGGTGCGCCTCCCAGCGCCTCGGCGCGCAGCCTCGCCGCCCGCCGCAGCGCCGCCGCCGCGGGCTCTTCCGGCTCCGGGCCGCGGGCCGCCCCCGGGCCGGGGCCGCTCGGGGACTCCGCACCGCCTCGGGGCTCCGCACCGCGCAGCTCGGCTCTCCCGCCTCCGCCGGACCCGGACTCCGGGCCGTCGGGCGGCAGTTCGCCGGCCGCCGCCAGTACCGCGTCGATCGTCTTGAAGCCGCCCAGCTCACCCCGTACCGACCGGCCCAGCGACTCCACCGCGCCGGCTGCCCGCGCGCGGTCGCGGCAGTGGAAGGCCAGCTCGCACATGGAGAGACATTCGGGGGCGTAGGCCGCGGGGACCGATTCGACGGCGGCGGCCAGCTCGGGCGCGGGCCGGGACGGGTCGAAGACCGTGTCGGCGGGCAGAGCCGCGGCGATCTCCTCGAGCCGTGTGAGACGGGCGAGTTGGCGCCGCGTGGTGGCGACCTGCTTGCGGATGTCGACGCCGTGCGCCGTGGGGAGGTTGGAGAAGTCCTTCGGGCACACCAGCAGGGCGTTCTCGCGCACCGCCCCCGCCACGGCGGGCTCCTCGAGGGCGAGGGCGTACACCGCGGCCTGGCGGGCGGCGGCTCCGACCTTCGCCGCGTCGGCCGAACCGTCCAGGATCGGGAAGGACTTGATCTCGACCACGGTGCGGCCGCCGTCCGGGTGGACGGCGATCGCGTCCGGCTCCAGGTAGGCGGTCGAACCGGCGACCTCCAGCGCCAGCATCGGATGGAAGAGCAGGGCCCACCCGCCTTCCGCGGCGTCCGTGGTGCCGCTCTCGCCGCCGGTCTCCCCGGCCCGCGGCCGCTCAAGTGCCAGGCGGGTACGGGCGGTACGGCCCGCCGGGCCGTTGGCGGACAGGTCCGGGAGGGCGACCGTGCCAGGCTCGGGCGGAGCCTCACCGGTGCTGGCGCACAGCAGCCGGATCAGCTCGGCACCGCCGTCCGACTTCACCTTCGCCTCGAAGGAATTGCCGCGGGCGAAGGCGAACTGGGACTGGCCGAAGGGCGCGGGCGCCCCCAACGTGCGGGCCACGGCGGCTTTGTCGACGCCCGCACCGTCCAGCAGGGCGCGCCGCCGGCAGCCGGGATTCGCGGCGAGGGCGGCCAGGGCGCGGGCGTCCAGCGGCCGTGGCGGGACATCGGCGCCGCCGCGCAGCTCGGCGAGCCGCCGTCGCAGCGCGCCGGCACTGCCGTCTGGGTGGGTCATCGGCGTGGCCTCGCGGAAGACTGCATTACCTGCCGAAGTGTGGCATCCGCGACCGACAAGCGCCGCACCGGCGCCCGCGCGCCTGTCACGTGCTGCGGCGGCCCCACGGGCGAACATGGGGCGGGAACGGCGGAGATGACCGAGTGCGGGCAGGTGGCAGGTGGCAGCAGACAGACAGCTGCCGGACCGTGGCTGCCGCCGTGCGCGCGGTCATGGTCGGCCACCCCTCCGAAGGCGGAAGAGGTTCTCATGGCAGCGCGCATCCTGCTCGTACGGCACGGCCGGACCGAGTGGTCCACCACCGGCCGGCACACCAGCCGCACCGACGTCCCGCTGCTCGACTCGGGCCGCCGCGACGCCCGGCTCCTGGGCGAACGGCTCGGCGGCGAGCCGTGGAACGGGCTTTCCGGCGCCGAGGTGCGCACCAGCCCGCTCTCCCGCGCCCGCGAGACGTGCGACATCGCGGGCTTCGGTGAGCGTGCCACTGAGTGGGACACCCTGCGGGAGTGGGACTACGGCGCGTACGAGGGCCTCACGACGGAGCAGATCCGCGAGGAGACGGGCAGCGACTGGTACATCTGGCGTGACGGTGCCGCCGGCGGCGAGACGATGCGGGAGGTGGCCGCACGTGCCGACGTAGTCGTGGAGTGGGCGCGGTCGGCCGACCGTGACGTGCTGGTCTTCGGGCACGGCCACATCCTGCGGGTTCTGGGAGCGCGCTGGCTGGGGCAGGAGGTGCCCTTCGGTGCGTGTCTCTCCCTTTCCCCGGCTTCCTTGTCGGTGCTCGGCTGGGCCTACGGGAAGCCGGCCGTCAGCCGCTGGAACGACACCGGACATCTGGACTGAGGGCCGGCCGGCCCGTGTTGCGGAATACGCGTGTCATGTGGAGCACGCATCAGGTGGAGCGCACGTGCGGCCCCTCCGTGCCCGCTGCTGCTGCTGTCGGAGCCCGTCAGGCCCTGTCAGTCCCCGTCAGCCCCCGACCCTGCCCCCGTGCGCTGCCGGACCGGGGCCGCACCCACCGACATCCGCCGGTCGGGCTGACATGACTGACAGCCCTGCCATGCCGGCACGTTGCTGTCATGCCGTACGGGACCGGGGCACCCACCGGCTCTGCTGTTCCAGGAAGGCGTCGACGGCGCTGTTCCCCGCGTAGGGGCGCAGCCTCCGGGCCGCTGTGCCGAGCATCCCGCGGATGCGTGCGGACCGCACGTCGCCGAGCAGGGCGAGTGCCTTCCCGCCGGCCTCCGCTGCCTCGTCGGGGCGCTTCAACGCGGCCAGGTCGCCCGCCAGTTCGGCCGTGAAGAGGGCCCTGTTGCGCAGGAAGTGCGGGTCCTGGAGCGCCACTGCGCGTCCGGCCTGCGCGGCCGCGCGCTCCCAGTCGTGCAGCGCCGACCAGCACTGCGCCTCCAGGCCCGCCAGTTCGGCCTCGCCGAAGAAGCTCATCCACGGCGGGTCGGGGTCGGAAGGGCCGCGATCGAAGAGGGCGTGCGCCCTGGCCAGCGCTTCCTGGCAGGCGGTCCGGTCGCCGAGCCCGGCCCAGCCGCCCGCCTCGCGCAGACTGAGCAGGGACAACAGCCGTGCGGATCCGAGGTGTTTGGCCGCCTGCTGCCCGGCCTGTGCGGCCCGTACGGCTTCACGCGGGCGGCCGGCGTCGCGGGCGAGGAAGGCGGTGTTGCAGAAGGCGTGGGCCTCCAGCGCCGGGTCACCGGCGACCCGGGCCGTGGCGAGCGCCTCGGCGTAGTGCGAACGGGCGTCGCCGAAGCGCTCGGAGTCGTGGGCGAGCCAGCCCACGGAGATGGCGAGTTCACCCGCACCGTTGTGCAGGCGGTCGGTGACGGTCTGACGGCTGGGGGTGCCCGAGTCGAGGAGTTCGTACGCGCTGCGCAGGGAGTCGCCGGCGCGCTGGTAGAGGGCGTCGGCGCCGTGCCGGTCGTCCAGCAGCCGGATGCGTCGTACCGCTTGTTCCAGCGCCTCCGCGTCGGCCTCGCCGATGCGCCGGTGGGCGTGTGCGGACGGGGCGGAGCCCTCCGCTGCCGTGGCCACGGCGCCCAGCGGCGCCATGGCGGTCAGGGCGGCTGCCGGGCCGCCGATCATGAACGCGCGACGTAGCACGTCGCTCCCCTCGTGGATCTCGGAACAGTCTGAACAGAGTGTGCAGGTCACGGAGTTGAGGCCGGGCGGGGTCAGGGCGCCGGGGTTGTCGCCCGCATGACCGTTACTGCTGGGGTCGATGAGGTCATTGGGGGTTATGTGATTGCTGAGCTCTCTGCGGCTGCTGTGATGACCGATGAGCGTACGGGATTCCGTGTGACGTGACGTCAGATTCGGCGGTGATTTGTCACCCCCGTAAGCCTGTTGGGGGGCCCGGGCGGCGCGGCCCCGTACGGCCTCGCGGGCGGAGAAGCCCATGTCGGTGAGCGTGCGGCCCGGGAACATGTGCAGGAAGACCCGTTCGTAGGCATAGTTGGGGCAGCGGATCTCGCCGGCCTCCACTCGTCCGATGTAGCGGGCGTCGCAGGCGACGTGCTCGCCGATCTCGCGCCCGGCCCGTCGCACGGCGGCCGCGAACTCGGCAGGCGACAGCGTGCCGCGCAGCTGCCGGAAGGCGGTGTTGGGCGCGCGGTGCGGACTCTGCGACGCGGAAGAGGACGACGCCATGGCCGGACGGTACCGGCTGTGACAGGCTCGGCACACAGAGTTCCGCTACAAAACGGATATCTCACCCATCATCTGCCATGAAGTGCCATCCTTTGTGGCGCGGTCTGCCGTAGCCGTTGACGGTCGCGGGCGTTGAACTCTGCATGACCATTGCGGAGGAGCTCGGAGGAGGGGTCCCTATGGACACCGGCCCGGGAGCCGGCACGGTTTCCTGCGGTGTGCCCTGCGACCTGGTGACAGTCCCCGCCCGTCAGGGTCTGGAGGCCGTGGACATCCTGCGGCTGCGGGACGGTCTCGGCCCGGTTCTGCTGTGCGACGGGGAGGGTGACACCGTCGGGTTCCTCGTCCCGCCGGGCACCGCTGCCTGCTGGGATCTGCCGGGCAGCTCCTGCACCCAGACCCCCGGGCGGCCCAGAACCGTCGCGCACGAACCGCAACTCGCCGGGACGGGCTGGCTGGTGCCCCCCGAGTGGGCGTTCGGAGTGGCCACCGACGCGTCGCTGCTGCGGGCGGCACTGGGAGAGGCCGCGCGCACCATCGAGGCCGTCGACCGCTGCCAGTAGTGAGGCACGGCCGCGGCTGAGCTGCGGTGACGATCCGGTGATACTGGAGGTGTGGGCAAGGGCGGACAGCGGCGCAGCGGCGGCGCGAAGAGCGACCGCGGGCGAGGCGGCGGACGAGGCGGCGGCAGTGCCGGAAGCGGCGCGGGTGCCGGCGGCGGGCGTGGCAGAGGCCGGCGGGCGCGCGAGACGCAGACCGCGCGTGTCGGCGGCGGCAGCGCGGAACTCGTTCCGGACCCCGAACGCGCGCACGGCTGGTCGCTGTTGATCGAGGGCGCACCGCAGTCCTACGTCGACCTGGACGACCCGGCCCACCTGAATTTCGAGTACCAGCGCCGGCTGGGTCACGTCATCGACCTCGCCGCACCTCCCGGGCGTCCGATGCAGGTGCTCCACCTGGGAGGCGGCGCCCTCACCCTCGCCCGCTACGTCGCGGCCACCCGGCCCCGGTCCACGCAGCAGGTCGTCGAGAGCGACACGGCGCTCGTCGACTGGATCCGCATCGCGATGCCCCTGGAGCGCGGATGGCGCATACGCATACGCGGCGGGGACGCCCGCGAGGTGCTGGGCAGACTCCCGCAGAGCTGGGCGGACCTCGTCATCGCCGACGTCTTCGCGGGCGCACGCACTCCCGCGCATCTCACGAGCACCGAGTTCCTGCACGAGGTGCGGCGCGTGCTGCGTGGCGGCGGCCTGTACGCCGCGAACATCGCGGACGGGCCGGGAGGCGGCGACGGCGGCGCGGCGAGGGGACGGAAGCGCCGCCCGATGGAGCACCTGCGTTCCCAAGTCGCCACCGTCCGTGAGGTGTTCGCCTACACGGCCCTCACCGCCGACCCCTCGGTGCTGCGCGGGAAGCGCTTCGGCAACGCCGTACTCCTCGCCGGCGACCGGGAGTTGCCCGTCGCCGAACTGACGCGGCGCTCCGCGGGCGACCCTCATCCGGGGCGTGTGCAGTCCGGGGACGCACTGGCCCTGTTCGCCGGAGGAGCCGCCCCCGTCACGGACGCGACCGCGGTGCCTTCGCCGCTCCCGCCGGACGACGTCTTCCGCTGACGTGAGGGGACCGCCCCGGCCGGTGGCGCGACGGCCTCCCCGCCTGCCGGTTCACCGGTTGTCCGCGGATCGCTCGGCGCATTGGTCCGCGGGTCGCTCCGCGCACTGGTCCGCGGCCGGTCGTGGCCTCTTCCGCGTGCTCGGTCCCGTCCGACGTCCGCCCGCTGTGCGCGGGTCAGCCGTTGTCGTACGACTCGATGCGGGGCGGTCCGCCGTCCCACCGGCAGAAGACCGAGGAGGACTGCCCGTCCTTGGTGAAGGTCACCCGGATCCAGGTGGTGTCCTTCCAGACCTGCGTGTCCCAGCCGTCGTTGGGGGTCGCCGAGACCAGCGTCGCGTAGTCCTCACGCATGTCGAAGACGGCCCGGCCCCCCGCGACGCTGGCGCCCCCCACCTTCCCCGAGTACGAGGGGGCGGGGCTGGAGGGTTCGGACGGCGGTCTCGTCGTACGCCCGCCGCCGCCGGGAGCGGGCTCCGAAGTGCTCGGCTGCTGCGTCTTCGGCGGTGACGGCCTGGACTTCGAGGGCGTGGGCGTCGGTTCGGGTTCGTGCGGCGAGGGCCCGGGGCCGGTCGTGGACGCCGAACCATCGGCGATGGGCAGCGACCGCGGCGGGTCGTACTCCGTGCCGGCCAGGACCGTGTGCACTCCGAACCAGGACAGGGTCACTGCCGCGCTCGTGGCCAGGGCCCAGGCTGCCGCGTGCACAAGTCCTCGTCGTCCCATCCCTGTCACCATAGCTGCAACCCGCTCACCCACGTCCCGGTATGGACTAACGTGCGGCCATGGCCCGTGTGCTCGTGGTCGAGGACGACCAGTTCGTACGCTCCGCCCTCATCCGGCACCTCAAGCACGCCTCGCACGTGGTGCGCAGCGTCGGCACCGCGCTGGAGGCGCTGCGCGAAGTCGCCCAGTACGGATTCGACGTCGTGATACTGGACTTGGGCCTTCCGGACCTGGACGGCGCCGAGGCGCTGAAGATGCTGCGAGGCATCACGGACGTGCCGGTGATCATCGCGACGGCCCGCGACAACGAGAACGAGATCGTCCGGCTGCTCAACGACGGAGCCGACGACTACCTGGTCAAACCCTTCTCCGTGGAGCATCTTTCGGCCCGTATGGCGGCCGTGCTGCGCCGCTCGCAGGGCGGCGCCAACGGGGGAGGAGGCCAAGGCACCGTCACGGAACGGGTGTTGAGGGTGGGCGGCCTCGCCATAGATCCCCTGCGGCGGCAGGCGGAGCTGGACGGGACGCTGCTGGACCTGACGCGGCGGGAGTTCGACCTGCTGGCCTTCCTCGCGGGCAGGCCGGGCGTGGTCGTTGCCCGGAAGGAGCTGCTGGCCGAGGTGTGGCAGCAGGCCTACGGGGACGACCAGACCATCGACGTCCATCTGTCCTGGCTGCGCCGCAAGTTGGGCGAGACCGCCGCCCGGCCCCGCTATCTGCACACCATCCGCGGCGTCGGCGTGAAGCTGGAGGCGCCGCAGCAGGCGCGGCCATGAGAAGGGAAATACGGGCATGAGATGGGCGCTTGTGAAGGTGTGCCTCGCCGTGACAGTCATGGTGGTGATCGCCTTCGCCGTGCCCCTCGGGCTCGTGGTGAAGGAGACCGCGCGGGACCGGGCGTTCTCCAACGCGGAGCGGCAGGCCGCCACCGTCGGCCCGGTACTGGCGATCACGACGGACCGGCAGCAGCTCGAGAAGGCAGTCGTCAGCACGGAAGCCGGCGGTGAAGGCCGGCTCGCCGTGCATGTGCCGCAGTCCTCCGGATCGCCGTCGGCGTCCTCCGGGCCGTCGGGGTCCGGAAGTTCCCAGGCCGGGCGCGGGACCGGCGCCGCAGCGGCCGTCGAGGTGGGCCGGCAGCGCGCCACGGACGAGCAGCTGGCGACCGCCCGCCGCCAGGGCCGCGCCTCCACGGTCAAGGTGGCGGGCGGCTACACGCTGCTGCGGCCCACGGCCGTCGCCAGTGGCGAGTTCGCCGTCGTCGAGGTCTTCATCCCGAACGACGAGGTGACCCACAACGTCACCACATCGTGGCTGATCCTCGCGGGCGTCGGCATCGCACTCATCCTCGGCTCGGTGGCCGTCGCCGACCGGCTGGGGACGCTGATGGTGCGGCCGGCGGGGCGCCTGGCGGCCGCGGCGCACTCCCTGGGGGAGGGCAAGCTCGGAGTGCGGGTACCGGAGGACGGGCCGAGCGAACTGCGCTCCGCGGCCGCCGCGTTCAACGCCATGGCGGACCAGGTTGTGCAACTCCTCGCCAACGAGAGGGAGCTGGCGGCCGACCTGTCGCACCGGCTGCGCACGCCGCTGACCGTGCTGCGCCTCAACGCCGCCTCGCTCGGCGACGGCGACGCCGCCGAACACACGCGTGAAGCCGTCGCCAAGCTGGAGAGCGAGGTCGACCACATCATCAGCACGGCGCGCGAACAGCGCGAGCAACGCGCGCAGACGACGGGCAACATGGAGGCCTCGGCCTGCGACGCGGCAGAAGTGATACGTGAGCGCATGTCGTTCTGGTCGGCCCTCGCCGAGGACGAGGGCCGCGAGGCACGGCTGGCGGGCGTCGACCGTCCGGTCCGGGTGCCCGTCGCCCGGGCCGAACTCGCCGCGGCGCTCGACGCGATGCTCGGCAACGTCTTCCGGCACACGCCGGTCGGCACGGCGTTCTCCGTGGACGTTCACCACGGCGGCCCCGCGAGCAACTCGGTGATCGTGCTCGTCTCGGACGCCGGCCCCGGCATAGCCGACCCGGACGCCGCCCTCCGGCGTGGCCACGGCGACGGCAAGCCCGGGTCGACGGGGCTCGGCCTGGACATCGTGAAGAGGGTCGCGGAGTCGACGGGCGGCGATGTGCGCGTCGGCCCGTCCGTGCTGGGCGGCACCGAGATACGCGTCTGGCTGACGCTGGACGGCGGCGATGCGGAGCGCCGGGGGCGCGGCCGCCGGCGCTCCGAACGGGAGCGCCGCTCACGCTTTCCGCTGCGCCGCGCCTGAGGGCGGCACGGCGCGTTCTACGGTGCGCGTTGCCTGCCGCCGCACGGTGTGTGCCGTCGCCCGGTGTGCGGCGCACACCGCACGGTGAATTCCGCCCGCCGGTGCGCGGCCGCACGGGGCCGGCGTACCGCACGCGAACTCGGCGCCGGTGGGCCTCCGTCGACGGCCCTGCCGGTGACGACCGACACCACCTCTCCGTCCCCCTGCAGCCGCCGCCCTTCATCCCCGCTCTTCGTCCCAACTGATGTGAGGAAACGCTTACTTCGCCAGGCGCGGCGCGGCGCCCTCGTGCGCGGCCCTTGGCGCGGCCTCCGCAGGGTGCTCCGTGCCCGGAGACTCCTCTTCGCACGAGGGGCGCCGGGCCTTTCCCTAACCGGACCATTCCCGCCCCTTAAGCGCGCCCTAAGTTATTCAACTCCCGTCCGTAACAAGGGAATTGTCCGACTCGGCACGGCTAGCTTGCTACTCGTCGGCACCACCCCCCACCCAGACGAGGCACCCCCACGATGACGGACAACCATGAGGCACAGCCCCCTCGGACCAGCCGGAAAGTGAAGCTCGCTGCGGCTGTCGCAGCCGCTGCCGCCGTCGCCGGCTCGGCCTTCGCGTTCGCCGGGAACGCGAGCGCCGGCGAGGAGCACCAGGGCGGCGGAAAGAAGGCGAAGCCCTCGGCGGCCGGCGGCTTCGCACCGTACGTCGACACCTCGCTCCAGCCCTCCTTCGACCTCCTCAAGAGCTCGGAGAAGACGGGTGTGAAGGAGTTCAACCTGGCCTTCATCACCTCCGGCGGCGGCTGCACCCCCAAGTGGGGCGGGACCGAGGACATCGGTTCCAACGCCGTGGCGAAGCAGATCGAGGACTTCCGGGCCAAGGGCGGAGACGTGCGGGTCTCCTTCGGCGGTGCGGCCGGTTCCGAGCTGGGCCTCGCCTGCGGCTCGGCAGACGAACTGGCCGAGGCCTACGGCAAGGTCATCGAGGCGTTCGCCCTGAAGAAGGCCGACTTCGACATCGAGGGTGCGGCGCTCCCCGACACCGAAGCCAACACCCGGCGCGCCCAGGCGATCGCCCAACTCCAGAAGAAGCACAAGGACCTGGACGTCTCCTTCACTCTGCCCGTGCTCCCCGAGGGGCTGACACAGGACGGCACCGGCCTGCTCGAGAACGCCAAGAAGAACGGCGTAAAGGTCTCGGCGGTCAACATCATGGCCATGGACTACGGACCGTCCTACGACGGAGACATGGGCAAGTACGCCATCGACGCCGCCACCGCCACGCAGAAGCAGATCAAGTCGGCGCTGGGCATCGACGACGACGCCGAGGCGTGGAAGACCGTCGCCGTCACGCCGATGATCGGCGTCAACGACGTCAACGTCGAGATCTTCAAGCCGGACGACGCGGTCGAAGTGAAGAAGTTCGCGGACGAGAAGAACCTGGGCTGGCTGTCGATGTGGTCCGCCACCAGGGACAAGGCATGTCCCGGAGGCCCCAAGGACCAGGCGGACCCGACCTGTTCGAGCATCGAGCAGGGCGCGGACGACTTCGCCGAGGCCTTCACCGGCTGACGTCCCAGAGGCCGGCCGCCCCGGCAGCCGGCCCCCCGGACCAGGGTGGGGCGCAGCTCCTTCCCCCCCCCCACACCCCGCTGCGCCCCACCCTTTCTTCGCCGGGCCCGCCTCTCCCGGTCCAGCACCCGCCGCCGGGCACCGAGCCCTTCCGTCACGGGACGTGGCAGTCAGGGAAGGCGGCCGTCACGCGACGCGGCCGTCATGCGGGCGCAACCGTCACTGGACGCGGCCGTCACGGGAGGCGGGCGAGCCGGCCGGCAGCCGCTCGCCGCGGCGCGGGCGCGGGTATCCCCGCCGCCACCGTGACCTCGCCCCAAAGGGTGACGGAGCGGCGAGATCGTCACCCCTCCGGACAACTCCCGCGTGCGGGCGCACAGCCGGTGACCTTTGCTGCCAGGTATGACACCTGATACGCGGCGTGAGTCGGGAATCGTCCGGAGAATAGTGACCGGCGGGCTCGCAGCAGCCGTATCCATATGCGGCTTCGCCGGTTCGGCGTCGGTCAACAGCCGGCCCCACGACCTGGCACCGGCGTCCGACGGCGTCGGGCGCAAGGAGAGCCCGGGACACGAGCGCCATGAGCTCAGCCGGGCGGCGCACTCCTATGCACGTCCCATAACGAAGTCCGCCCGCATATCCGCACGGTGGGGAGTCCCCGGAGGGTGGGCGGCGGGCCACCACACAGGCGTCGACTTCGCCGCCCCCGTGGGCACCCCCGTGCGGTCCGTCGGCACCGGCAGGGTGGAACTCGCCGGGGAGGCCGGCTCATACGGCACAGCCGTGATCGTTCACATGAAGGACGGGAAGCACGTCCTCTTCGCACACCTCTCGAAGGTCACCGTACGGCCGGGGCGCGTCGTCCGCGCGAACACCGTGCTCGGTGAATCCGGCAACAGCGGCCGCTCGACCGGCCCTCATCTGCACTTCGAGGTACGCCAGGAACGGGGCTACGGGACCGAGGTGGACCCCGTCAACTACCTGGCCCGGCACGGAGTCCGTATCGCCTAGTCAGCGAGGCGTCCCGCCGGGCCAGCATGAGGCCCTCACCGGAGAAGCGTCCCGGTGAGGGCCTTGCCACGTTCCAGCGGCTCGATGCCCCGCGCCCCTGCGGTTCGCTGCCCAGGGCCGCTCGCCGGCCCCGGTCACTCCCTCATGGGCGGCTGCGGGCGGTGCCGTTGGCCATGGCGGTTCGCGCGACCGTCGAGAGCAGTGTTCCGATGACGACACCGATCACCAGATAGACGCCCGCAGTGCCGGCCTTCGCCGCCCAGCTCGCATCGGAAGTGAAGGGCAGCAGCATCACGGCCGCGGTGGCCAGCGCGATGATCCACCCGAGGAAGCGCCCCGGCTGCGGCGTCGCGAGCACCAGCAGATTTAGCACGGCGGTGGCCGCGAGGGCTGCGAGCGCCGCACCCAGTGCGAGCTGTCCCGTGGAGGTCAGTTCCATCGTGCTGTCCTGCTCGGGCGCGAAGACGGGGATGTCCAGCACACCGCGTACGAGCAGCAACGCGACGGCCGACGCGAGCGCGGCCACCAGCGCGACGAGGACGCCGCCCGCCCACAGCCGCACAAAGCTGACGCGCCGGCGGCCGCCGGGGGGACGGTCGTGGTCGAAGCCGTTCGTCCGTTTCTCGGGTACGTACGTCCCGGGATCCCGGTACGGGTCGGGATAGCGGGCCGCAGGACCGTAGTAGCCCCCGGTGGGGTCGAAGGCCTCGAAAGGGGGGTCCTGCCCGCGGCCGGTGTACGGTCCGGGCTCCTGATCCTGGCCTTCGCGGTCAGGCTGCGCGGACTGCCCGGGGCGGTCGGGGCGGTCGGGCCGGCCGGACGGTCCGGGCTCGCCGGGCCGCCCCGACGGGCCGGGCCGCCCTTCCCGGCGGCGCCGGCCGTGCGGGCTGCGAGGGTCCTGAGGGCCGTTCGGGTCGTGTGGACCTGCCATGGATATCGAGTCCTCTCCCTGGGCCGCACCGGACCGCAGTCCGTTCCCACCAGGCTCGGTCCGCCCCGCGGCCACCGCATCCCCAGCGGCGGCACCGCTCACCCAGGCGGCTGTACCCGTCCGCGCTCCGCACACGCGAACCCGGCCCCGCACCGCCGGATTCGCTGCTCACGGCGCCCCGCGAGCGTGCGCGGCTCTCCTCGGACCCGTCTCGGCCGGACATCCGTCCGGGACGGAGTTCTCGGCGCCGTCGCGCGGAGTCCGGGTCCGGCCCCGCGCACGAAAGGCTCCGGCCCGGGCTTCCGAGGCGAGGACCTCGGTCAAGGAGGGCGAACCGTGCCGCACGGCCGCCGTCGAGAAGCGCAGCGGGCAGGAGGGCGCCGACGGCCGTGGGTCCCGAAACCTCCTCAGTCGTCGGGGAGTTGAACAGACGTCACCAATTACTGACATCCCGCAACACATCCGGGATGCCGTACAACCAGTCACCAGGGTGATGAGTCACATCATCGCCACCCCCCGTACACACGATCCGCACACGGAGAATCATGAAGATCCGCACATCGGCCACCGCGGTCGTCACGGCTGCCGCCCTGGGGATGGCGCTCGCCCCGACCGCCGCTCTCGCACACGACGGCGGGCACCCCTTCAAGAACTGCACCGCCGCCTACGACGCCGGGTACTCGAACATCGCCGAGGGCGACTCGCACTACGGCAGGCACCTCGACCGCGACGGCGACGGCATCGGCTGCGACAAGCCGCCGGCCGGCTTCGTGCCCGCCAAGGACCGCGACAAGGGCGACGAGTCCGGCACGGGCACCGGGGACGCGGCGGGCGAGACCCCCGCCAAGACCGGCGGGGACCTGGCGGAGACCGGCGGCAGCAGCGCCACTCCGTACATCGCCGCCGGGGGCGGGCTGGTGCTCGCGGCGGGTGCGGTGGTGCTCGTCGCCACGCGCAGGCGCCGCGCCGAAAGCTGACCGCAGGCCTTCCGGGGTTGTCGTACAGGTCACCGACGTGACTTGGTACGCCGCCTGACGGCGACGCAGTCACGAGCGAGGCCTCGCCGCAGAAGCCGGCGGGGCCTCGCCGCATGCGTCCTGTCCCGGGACCGTCCGGTACGGCGGAGCCCGCGCGTCCACCCTGCTCGCGCGCGCCCGCGCGTACGGCCCTCCGCGCGCTGCCGCCGCGCACCGTCCGCCGCGACCGAAGAGGGCGAAGCTCCCGTGGTCGGTTCCCCCGGTGTTACCGAACCCGGCGAAGAAAAAGCCCCTGACCCGAGTTTCCCCAGGTCAGGGGCTTGATCCTGCAGGGTGAATGACGGGACTTGAACCCGCGACATCCTGGACCACAACCAGGTGCTCTACCAGCTGAGCTACATCCACCACGACCGGCTCGCTCTTCCCTCCGGCCGAGAAAGAGTGTACAGGGTGCGTCAGGGTGCTCGCGTACGGGTTCCTGGCGGTGCGACGGCCCCGGGAGACCGCACGGCGCTTATGCCGCCGACGTGCCGCCGCCCCTAAACGGGCGGCACCACGTGCTTGGCCGCGATCTTCTTCGCGCTGTCCGCGTCCGGGCCGGGCGGGGGTACGAAGACCGCCTCCCGGTAGTAGCGCAGCTCCGCGATCGACTCGCGGATGTCCGCGAGGGCGCGGTGGTTGCCGTTCTTCGGCGGGCTGTTGAAGTACGCCCGCGGGTACCAGCGGCGTGCCAGCTCCTTTATGGAGGACACGTCGACGATGCGGTAGTGGAGGTGGGCCTCCAGATCGGCCATGTCGCGGGCGAGGAAGCCGCGGTCGGTGGCGACCGAGTTGCCGCACAGCGGGGCCCTGCCCGCCTCCGGCGCGTACTTGCGCACGTACTCCAGGACCTGCGCCTCCGCGTCGGCAAGGGTCGTCCCGTCGTCCAGCTCGTCGAGGAGGCCCGAGGCGGTGTGCATCTCACGGACGATCTCCGGCATCGAGGCCAGCGCCTGTGCCGGAGGGCGGATGACGACGTCCACGCCTTCACCGAGTACGTTCAGCTCGGAGTCGGTGACCAAAGCGGCCACCTCCACGAGCGCGTCGTCGGACAGCGAGAGGCCCGTCATCTCGCAGTCGATCCACACCATGCGGTCATTCATGCGTTTCACCCTACGTCCCCACCGTCAGCCACGGCCCCGCTGCCCGGGCACCCTGGGGGCCCAGGCGTCCGATTCGGGCTTGCCCGGGTCCGAGCCCTCCTGCGGGGAGTCGCGGTGAACGCGGGAGGCGTCGCGCAGATCGCGTGCCGCATAGTGGTTCGCCGCATGGAGCATGCCGTGATGGCCGCCCGCCGAGTTCCCCATGCCGCCCGGGACCGCCGTGTCGTTCTGGTGCGCCGTGGCAGCGCCGCGTCCGCCCCCTTCTCCGCTGCCCGTTCCTCCTTCGTCGCCGCCGTGGCCGCTGCCCCCGTTGCCGCTCTCGGGCCGCCGGATGCGGTAGGCCGCCCGGTACGCGGCCGGCGACGAGCCGAGCTGCCGCCGGAAGTGGCCGCGCAGCGCGACGGGGGAGCGGAAGCCGCAGCGTCCGGCGACCTCGTCGACCGAGTAGTCGGAGGTCTCCAGCAGCCGCTGCGCCTGGAGGACGCGCTGCGTGATCAGCCATTGCAGGGGTGCGCTGCCCGTCAGGGAGCGGAAGCGCCGGTCGAAGGTCCGCCGGGACATGTAGGCGCGCGCGGCCAGCGTCTCCACGTCGAACTGCTCGTGAAGGTGCTCCAGTGCCCACGCGACGACCTCGGCGAGCGGGTCGGCACCCATCTCCTCGGGTAAAGACCGGTCCAGATGCCGTGAACCGGCTCCGCTCTCGGCGCCGTTGCCGCGGCGCGGAGGCACCACGAGCCGCCGGGCGAGGGCACCGGCCGCTTCCGAGCCGTGGTCGGTGCGTACGACGTGCAGGCACAGGTCGATGCCGGCGGCGGTGCCGGCGGAGGTGAGGATGTCGCCGTCGTCGACGAAGAGTTCGCGCGGGTCGACGTGGACGGACGGGTAGCGCTTGGCGAGCGTCGGCGCGTACATCCAGTGGGTCGTGGCTGGACGTCCGTCCAGCAGACCTGCGGCGGCGAGCACGAAGGCTCCGGTGCACAGCCCGACCAGGCGTGCTCCTTCCTCGTGCGCCCTGCGCAGGGCGTCCAGGGCGGCGGCGGGCGGCGGCTGGGTGATCGACCGCCACGCGGGGACGACGACGGTGCCGGCGCGCGAGAGTGCGTCCAGCCCGTAGGGAGCGCTCAGTTGGAGCCCGCCGGTCGTACGCAGCGGCCCGTCCTCCCCCGCACACACCAGAAGCCGATAGCGGGGTACCCCGGCGTCCTGGCGGTCGATGCCGAAGACGGAGAGCGGTATGGAGCTCTCGAAGATGGGACCTCCGCTGAACAGCAGCACCGAAACGATCTCTCGGCGCCGCCGTGCGGCCAGCTTGCGGGTCGTCGCCGGGCCGTTCGTCGAGTCCTGATGGCTCTTTGGAACGCTCACCGGAAGTCAGCCCCCCTCAATCGTCGCGTCCTCTCGGTCCTGCACGTTTCCCCCGCGGCGAAAGCCAAGATCGAATCTACTGTGTCGGACGTTGCCGGCGGGACAAGTTCGACACTCGCCGCTATGTCGACATGGCAACTTGGCGTGAAGCATTCGATCACGAAGCGTTCCATTCGGTGACGCCACTGGGAAGTGCGCATGCCGTCCCTGCCCCGCCGCCATAGGAGCCACACGTGCCCGTCGGTCCTTTCCTTGCAGGTGGCGAGGGGTGGTGAAGTTGTCGTCTCAACTGCCGTGGCCAGTAACAAAATTGGCCGAAAAATACGGGGGCCGCACGTGGGATTCGGACACGCCCCAAACGTGCGCCGTCATACACCGGCGTACGCCGGTGTGAATTCGCCGTTATGACTGACCGGGAGTCCCCCAGTAGCGTCCGCCCCTGTGCAACCCCGTGCCGGTGCGGCTGTGGCGGCCCCGGTGTGACCCCGGGCCGCCGGCGCCGAACCGTTCGGGACCGCGCTGTGCGTGCGCGTACTCGGACAGACGCAGCAGCACTCCGCACGCTGCCGTGACGACGGTGAGCCCGGCGGCCGTGCCCAGGACCGTGAAGAACCGGACACCGCACACCAGCAGTGTCAGCGGAACCAGGACGCAGGTGAAGGCGCCCCAGCGGACGAGCCCCGAGGCGGAGGCGGAGGTGCGGGCCGCCGGCTCCGCGTCAGGATCCCGTCCGTCGTCGTGCCGCCAGGCGGGGAAGTCGGGGCGGAGCTGGTCCGGCGGAAGCCGGCGGCTTCCGCCCTGGCGGTGGTTCCGAGTGGGCACGCTGGGATAACGCGGAGCCGGGCCGGACGTAACTGGAGCTTGTAACTCAACGTGTCCGGATGCTTGTTGTGCGTAAGCACCGGGGCCTGGCGTTGCGTGATGCTGCTCCCTCAGGCATGCTCCGGGGTCAGCCCGTTACGGCCAGTGCCTCCCGGCGCCCCTGGGCAAGGGGGGAGTCTGGTCGTACCCTTACGGGTAGAAGGCTGGAGAGAGGGTCTTCGGGCCAATCACTGGCCGGATCCTTCCGGGTGTTCAGCGCCCCTTTCCCGTACGGAAGCTCACAGTCAACCGCCGCTCCCTCCGCACAGAGGACTCCCTTCGCCGAGACACAGATGGCCGGACACGAGATCCCCGAACCAGCGGACCGCAAGCAGGTCGCCGATCACAGTGCGACCGATGAAGCGGCGGAAGAAGCACGCCACTCGTGCGATCCGGCGTTCCAGCACGGGGTCGTCGTAGGCTTCGACGGGTCCATGTCGAGCGAACGTGCCCTGGCCTATGCGATCGGGATGGCCTACCGGTCCGGCTCGGGACTGATCATCGTCCATGTGGCCAACAGGCTGCCCACGACGGTCTGGGCGGGCTGCGAGCCGCCCGTCTTCGTGGATGTGCCGGACCACCGCACGGAGGTGCTCGGCCTCGAACTGGCCTGTGCGGAACACCTTTCCGAGGTTCCCTGGATCCTCGTCGAGCGGGGCGGCGACATCTGCCACGAACTGGAAGAGGTCGGGCACGAGTACGAGGCGGACGCCATCGTGGTCGGTTCGACGCACGGCCTCGCGGGACGGATCTTCGGCTCGGTGGCCGGGCGCCTGGCGCGGCGGGCCGAACGTCCCGTCGTGGTGATTCCGTGACGACTCTGCTGCCCGCGGGTCCTCAATCGTCCACTGTGCACGCCGAGTTGGTGTTTGTCCGGCGCTGAATTTCCTCAACTCGCATGTGGATTGTGCGCTTGTGAGGGGCATATACGGGGCACGAGCCACTTCAAGCGTCAACAGCGTGCTGTCGCACGGGAGGTGACGGTCCCGTGGGACGGCAACCTGCCGGCGTTATGGGCGACGCCGGCAAGGTCCTGTCCGGGTGATCTTTGAGGATCAGCCCACGGCGTCAGATGCGGTGCATCGCAAGATGGAGGATCGTCCTCGTACTGGGCGTACTTGGGCGACTCCGACAACGCAGCGAGGTGCCGTAGCTGTCGTCGGGGGCCCGAGAAGATCGGCCGGACAGGGCCTAGGGGAGGCGGAATCCCGCGTGGTTGGTGGCCCGCGCGGGATTCCGCCCACCGCTGTCGTGTGCCTGCGCCGCCGTTACTCGACAGTGACGGACTTCGCCAGGTTCCGCGGCTTGTCGATGTCACGGCCGAGCGCCAACGCCGTGTAATACGCGAGAAGTTGCAGCGGAATGCCCATCAGCACCGGGTCCAGCTCAACCTCGTTGCGCGGCACGACGATCGTGTGGTCCGCCTTCTCCTGCTCCTGGTGCGCCACAGCGAGGATCTTGCCGCTGCGGGCCTTGATCTCCTCCAGCGTCGCCCGGTTCTTGTCGAGGAGTTCGTCGTTGGGAAGGATCGCCACCGTCGGCACGGCGGGTTCGATCAACGCGAGCGGACCGTGCTTGAGCTCGGAGGCCGGGTAGGCCTCGGCGTGGATGTACGAGACCTCCTTCAGCTTCAGGGACGCCTCGCGGGCCACGGGATAACCCCGCACGCGGCCGACGAACATCATGCTCTTCGCCTGCGCGTAGTCCTCCGCCAGCTTCTTGATGTCGTCTTCCGCGCGCATGATCTCCTCGATCTGCCCGGGCAGACGGCGCAGTCCCTCGATGATCCGCTTGCCGTCCGCCACGGACAGGTCGCGGATGCGGCCCAGGTGCAGTGCGAGCAGCGCGAACGCGACGGCGGTGTTGGTGAAGCACTTGGTCGACACGACGCAGACCTCCGGCCCGGCGTGCACGTACACGCCGCCGTCCGTCTCGCGCGCGATCGCGGACCCCACGACGTTGACCACGCCCAGCACCCGGGCGCCCTTGCGCTTGAGCTCCTGCACGGCGGCGAGCGTGTCGTAGGTCTCGCCGGACTGGCTGACCGCGATGTAGAGGGTGTCCGGGTCGACGACCGCGTTGCGGTAGCGGAACTCGCTGGCGGGCTCCGCGTCCGCGGGTACGCGTGCCAGCTCCTCGATCATCTGGGCGCCGATCATGCCCGCGTGGTAGGCGGAGCCGCAGCCGAGGATCTTCACCCGGCGCATGCTCCGCGCCTCGCGGGCGTCGAGATTGAGGCCGCCGAGGTGGACCGTCGCGAAGCGCTCGTCGATGCGGCCGCGCAGCACCCGGTCGACCGCGTCGGCCTGCTCCGCGATCTCCTTGTGCATGTAGGTGTCGTGACCGCCCATGTCGTAGGACTCAGCGGCCCACTCCACCGTCTCCGGCGAGGTCGAGGTGCGCGAGCCCTCGGTGGTGTACGTGCGGTAGTCGTCGGCCTTGATCGTGGCCATCTCCCCGTCGTCCAGGGTGACGACCTGGCGGGTGTGGGAGACGAGCGCGGCGACGTCGGAGGCGACGAACATCTCGTGCTCGCCGATGCCCAGCACGACGGGCGACCCGTTGCGCGCCACCACGATGCGGTCGGGGAAGTCGGCGTGCAGCACGGCGATGCCGTAGGTGCCCTCGACCAGGCGCAGGGCTTCCTGGACCTTGGCCTCGAGACGTTCGGCCTGTGCGCGGGCGATCAGGTGGGAGAGGACCTCGGTGTCGGTCTCGGAGACGAATGTGACCCCGTCGGCGGTGAGTTTGGCGCGCAGCTCCGAGGCGTTGTCGATGATGCCGTTGTGGACGACGGCGACCTTCTCGTCCGCGTCGAGGTGCGGGTGGGCGTTGACGTCGTTGGGAGCGCCGTGCGTGGCCCAGCGGGTGTGCGCGATACCGGTGGTGCCGGCGAACCGGGCCGGTACGCGCTCCTCCAGGTCCCGCACTCGTCCCTTGGTCTTGGCCGTCTTCAGGCCCGCGTTCTTGCCCGTGCCGCTGCTGTGGATGGCGATGCCGGCGGAGTCGTATCCCCGGTACTCCAGCCTCTGCAGACCCTCCAGCAGGAGCGGGGCAACCTCGCGTTGGCCGATATATCCCACGATTCCGCACATATTGGCTGTTGCCTCTCCTCGTCGGTTTCCACTTTGTGGTGGGCTGGTCGTCGCTTGCTGTGTGACTGTGCCGGGTGCCGGTCGCGTCCGTCAGCCGCCGGCCGTCGCCGGTGTGCGGCGAAGATCCTCTTCGTACGTCATCCGTAGACGATGCGGCGCAGCTGCCGCAGTGAGAGATCCGGGGGTGCCACCGCTCGGTGCGGCAGCTCTGACGAGATGCGGGCGAAGATCTGCGTGTTGTTCTGACCTCTGGACTGCAGCTCGCGGTGGCGTCGGCGTACGAACTCCTCGGTCGACTCGTCGAAGTACGCCAGGACGTCCATGACGATCCGGGCCGCTTCACCGCGGTGGAGCGGTGTCGTGCGGACCAGATGGTCGATGAGGTCGTCGTGGACCGGCGTACGCACTTCCAGCACCCTTTGATATTGCGGGCTCGGCGAGAGGAACGCAAGAAACCTGCCCGATATCGGGCACGTGTCGCCATAATGACTGTGCGTGATTCACTGGCCACACATCACGGAACTCTGGGCGGCGTCATGAAGCGCCGCAGCTGAGGGGAGCGGAGGGGCCGGGAGGGCAGACGGCGAGTGGTCTACACCTTGACCCGGGGTGAGCGGCGCGATACACGTGTGTCCGTTCGTCTGCTCCACGTACAAGCCATGGCAACGCAGCGACGCTGCGCGCGCCCCCATGCACGACGCCCACCGAAGGGACCGCTCGTGAGACGAATCCGGCCGCTGTTGCTGTGTGCCGCTCTCCTCGCAACCGTCCTTCCCGCTTCCCTCACGACCCCCGCCGCGGCGGCCGACGACGACCCCGGGCGTCACACCCGGCAGCCCACGCCGCTGAACCAGGTGGTGCCCGCTCCCGAATCGGTGAAGGAGGGCGGCGGGCCCTTCACCGTCACCGAGCGGACCGTGATCCGCGTGACCGCCTCCTCCCGTGAAGCGCACCGCGTCGGGGAGCAACTCGCCGCGCTGCTGCGCCCGTCCACCGGCTACCGGCTGCCTGTCACTGCGAGACCCGGGCGCAACGGCATCCAACTGCGGCTCGGCGGCAAGAAGTCGGACAAGTCCCAACTGGGCGCCGAGGGTTACCGGCTTCAGATCTCACCGCGGGCGGCCGTGATATCCGCGCCCACCGGTGCGGGTCTCTTCCACGGCATGCAGACGCTGCGTCAACTGCTGCCGCCGCAGGTCGAGTCGCGCACCCGGCAGCCCGGCCCGTGGCAGGTGGCCGGCGGCACCGTGAGCGACAGGCCGCGCTACGCATACCGGGGCGCGATGCTCGACGTCTCCCGGCACTTCTTCGGCGTCGACGAGGTCAAGCGCTACATCGACCAGCTCGCCATGTACAAGATCAACAAGCTGCATCTGCATCTCTCCGACGACCAGGGGTGGCGCATAGCCATCGACTCCTGGCCGCGGCTGGCGACCTACGGCGGCGGGAGCGAGGTCGGCGGCGGCCCCGGCGGCTACTACACCAAGGCCGACTACCGGGAGATCCTGCGGTACGCGGGCGAGCACGAGATGACCGTCGTGCCCGAGATCGACATGCCCGGGCACACCAACGCGGCGCTCGCCTCGTACGCCGAGCTCAACTGCGACGGCGTCGCCCCGCCCCGATACACCGGCACAGAGGTCGGCTTCAGCTCGCTGTGCGTACCGCTCGATGTGACGTACGACTTCGTCGACGACGTGGTGCGTGAGCTGGCCGCGATGACGCCCGGCCCGTATCTGCACATCGGCGGGGACGAAGCGCACTCGACCAGCCACGAGGACTACGTCGCATTCATGGAGCGTGCACAGAGGACCGTGGCGAAGTACGGGAAGACCGTGATCGGCTGGCACCAGCTCACCGGCGCCGAGCCCGCCGAGGGCGCGGTGGCGCAGTACTGGGGGACGAGCGGAGCGGCCGACGAGCCCGAAGTGGTGGAGGCCGCGAAAAAGGGGACGCGGCTGATCCTCTCCCCGGCCGACCACGCCTACCTCGACATGCAGTACAACGAGGACACTCCGCTGGGACTGCACTGGGCCGGTTACGTGGAGACGGAGCAGTCCTACGACTGGGAGCCCGGCAGCTACATCAAGGGCGCGCCCGCCGGTGCCGTGATGGGGGTCGAGGCGCCGTTGTGGTCGGAGACGCTGGAGAAGAGCGAACACATCGAGTTCATGGCATTCCCGCGGCTTCCGGGGATCGCCGAGCTGGGCTGGTCGCCCGCCTCAGCTCACGACTGGGACGACTACCGGGTTCGGCTTGCGCAACAAGGGCCGCGCTGGGACCGATTGGGGATGGAGTACTGGCGCTCGCCGCAGGTGCCGTGGCCTGCCCGCTGAGTATCGGAGCCGGCTGGCGGGCCGGGGGAGGGTGCCCGGCCGCGGCGGCGGGTGACGGTCCTGGCCGCGGGGCGGGGTGACGGTGCCTGGCCGTCACGGGCGGCTGTGTCCGAACTGCCTGTCGGAGGGGCCTGCGTCGGCATGGCTTGGCGGGAGGCTCGCGCCGGGAGGGCCGCGCGCCGTGGGGGCCGCGTCGGCGCGATCCTGTCAGAAGCGGTCGAGGACCGCCTTCTTGGCCGAGGCGAACTCCTCGTCGGTGAGGACCCCTTCGCGGTGCAGCTCGCCGAGTTGGCGAAGACGGCGCAGCAGACCGTCGTGGTCTTCGGCGCTCGCGGACCCGGCCGAGCCCGCGGAGACGTGGTCCTCACCCTTTGTGAGCGACGGGGGCCGGGCCTCGTCGCCCGCTGCCGCCGGCCGCTGCGAGGCCGGATGCGGCAACCGAGCGGTGACGGCGGCGGCCAGCAGCACGGAGCCGCCCGTCTCACGGGCCTGGCGAATGCCCCACAACAGCAGGCAGTTGGGGTCGTGCTCCGGCTTGAGAAGGGCGTGCTCGCCCTTCGGGTGGAAGCGCAGCGAGCCGTTCTCCCAGCCGACTGCCGGTGTCCACTCGACCCGCTCCAGCTCCTTGAGGGGCAGGGTGCGCGAACCTGCATGGGACTTGGCCTCGTTGGCCATCCAGTTCCATTCCAGCTGAACGCGTTCGCCGTCGAATGAGGCCGTGCCATCCGTACCCCCCGCCGTCAGCGGAACCGCGGGCCCCGGCAGCAGATAGCGGTCGCAGGGCGTGTCCGGGACCTCGTCCAGCAGCAGGGCGCGGCGGACTTCCTCCACGAAATACTCCGCGACCCCGTCCCCCACGACGTGCTGCTCCCCGCGTGGCTGGCGGCCTCCGTCCCGCTCCACCGTGAGCTGGTACGGATCCGAGGCGTCCGGCAGCCGCGCGCTCGCCACCTGGGCGAGCGGGTCCGCGCCTTCGCGAAGGCGCAGCCTGAGCCGGCCGCCCTTCTTCCCCGGTTCGTATGCGATACCGGCGACAGCCAACAGGGGCACCACCACCTCACCCAGTGACCTGCGCAGGGGAGAGGCCTGCTTCCCCGTCGCAGGGACGATGCGGACGGCCTCGCCGTCGAACGTCCAGGTACCGCTTCGCTGGATGATCTCCGCCATGCGGTAATTATCCGACGCCGAGCTCCCTGGCCACCAGCATGCGCTGGACTTCGCTGGTGCCCTCGCCGATCTCGAGGATCTTCGAGTCGCGCCACATGCGGGCCACCGGGTATTCGTTCATGAAGCCGTAGCCGCCGTGGATCTGCGTGGCCTCGCGGGCGTTGGTGACCGCGATCTCCGAGGAGTAGAGCTTCGCCAGAGCCGCCTGCTTCTTGAACGGTTCGCCGACAAGCAGCCGGGACGCGGCGTCGCGCCAGGCGACCCGGGCCGTGTGCGCGCGCATCTCCATGTCGGCCAGCTTGAACTGGATGGCCTGGTTGGCGCCGATCGGCTTGCCGAAGGCGTGCCGGCTGTTGGCGTACGCGACGGATTCGTCGACGCAGCCCTGCGCGAGGCCCGTGGCCAGAGCGGAGATGGCGATGCGCCCCTCGTCGAGGATCCGCAGGAACTGGGCGTAGCCGCGGCCCTCTTCGCCGACCAGGTTGGCCGCGGGGACGCGTACGTCGGAGAAGGAGAGTTCACGGGTGTCCGAGGCGTTCCAGCCGACCTTCGAGTACGGGGCGGCGACCGTGAACCCGGGGGTGCCGGACGGCACGATGAAGCTGGAGATGAGAGGCGCCCCGTTGTCCTTGCGGCCCGTGACGGCGGTGACGGTGACCAGCCCGGTGATGTCCGTACCGGAGTTGGTGATGAAGCACTTCGTGCCGTTGATCACCCAGTCCCCTGTCTCCTCGTCCTGCTCGGCGGTGGTGCGCGTGCCGCCGGCGTCGGAGCCGAAGTCCGGTTCTGTCAGGCCGAAGGCGCCGAGGATCTCCCCGGAGCACAGACGCGGCAGCCACTCGCGCTTCTGCTCCTCGGAGCCGAAGCGGAAGATGGGCATGGCGCCGAGGGAGACGGCAGCCTCCAGGGTGATGGCCACCGAGGAGTCGACTCTGGCCAGCTCCTCGAGGGCGAGACAGAGCGCGAGATAGTCGCCGCCCATGCCGCCGTACTCCTCGGGGAAGGGCAGCCCGAACAGGCCCATCTCGCCCATCTGGCGCACGATTTCGTACGGGAACTCGTGCCGCTCGTAGAACTCGCCGATTTTTGGGGCGACAACCTTCTGGGCGAACTCCTCGACGGTGCGGCGGAGTTCCTCGTGCTCGGAGGAGAGGCGGTGGTCGAGAGACATGATGGTCACTGCTCCTTGTGGGAGTTCGGGTGGGAGCCGCCGGTGTCCGCGCCGGTGAGCGCTCGCACGGTGCGTGAAGGGCTGGGGCGGCCCAGACGGTCCGCCATCCAGCCGCTCGTGGCCGTCAGGCGGGCGAGATCGACCCCGGTCTCGATGCCCAGGCCCTGGAGCATCCAGACGAGGTCCTCGGTGGCGAGATTGCCGGTGGCGCTCCTGGCGTACGGGCAGCCGCCGAGACCGCCTGCGGAGGCGTCGACGGTGGTCACCCCGTGCCGGAGCGCGGTGAGCGTGTTGGACAGCGCCTGCCCGTAGGTGTCGTGGAAGTGGACGGCGATGCGGTCAGCGGACACGCCCGCGGTTGCCAACTCGCCGAGCAGCGCCGTGACATGACCCGGTGTGGCGACGCCGATGGTGTCGCCCAGGCTCAGCTCGTCGCAGCCCATGCCGAGCAGCGCGCGGCACACCTTGACCACC
Source organism: Streptomyces sp. WMMB 322 (assembly GCF_900090145.1). Taxonomy (GTDB): domain Bacteria; phylum Actinomycetota; class Actinomycetes; order Streptomycetales; family Streptomycetaceae; genus Streptomyces. The sequence continues at coordinate 280,920 of NZ_FMHI01000003.1, read as the reverse complement.
TGAGCAGGCGGTACGGGGCCCTCCCACGGGTCACCGAAGCACATCGAGACGTAGCCGCGGACCCACTGGTCCTCCGCCTTGGCGCGGGTGACCACCGGCTCGAACATCGCCAGCGACTCCTCCAGGGACCGGTTGAGGTTGGCCCTGGCGAAGGACTCGGTGGCGCTCGCGAAGACAGCGATGTGGCGGCAGCCGTGCGCGACGGCACGGTCCAGGCCCCGTGCGTTGGGCACCAGCACCGGAAGCCGTACGTCGTCCGGGATGTCGGCGAGCAGGGGCATCAGCTGTTCGGCGTCGGCGAGTTGGGGCACCCACTTGGGGTGCACGAAGCTCGTCGCCTCGACGGTCTCCAGCCCCGCCTCGCGCAGCCGGTGGATGAACTGGGACTTCACCTCGACGGGGACAGTCGCCTGCTCGTTCTGCAACCCGTCCCGCGGGCCCACCTCGTGGATCCGCACCTTCGCCGGCAGCCCGTCGTCGCCGAAGCGCATGGGCAGGCCCTCGATCACGCCTCCGCCTCCTTCTCCGCCGGGTCGTGCGCCGCGGGGTGCGGTTCCACGACGGCGAGTACCTGATCCATGGCGACGGTGCTTCCCGCCGTGACGTCCAGCTCGGTGACCGTGCCGTCGTAGGGGGCGGTGATGACGTGCTCCATCTTCATCGCCTCGACGACGAGCAGGCTCTGGCCCGAGGTGACCTTGTCGCCCTCGGCGGCCTTCACCACTGTGACCGTGCCGGGCATGGGCGCCGTGAGGGCGTCGGCGCCGTGGGTGCCCGCACCGCCGCGGAGGGCGGCCGCGACCGGGTCGTGGTCCTGTACGTGCCAGCTGTCGCCGTCGCGGCCCAGCCAGTGGCCCGACTCCGAGGCGGCGTGGGCCAGCCGGAAGGTGGCCCCGCCCCACTCCACGAGCAGACCGTGTGCTCCGGCCCCTTCCCGCAGCCGTGCCGTGCGCGGCTCGCCGTCCCCCACACGGACCCGCACTTGGTCGGTTCGCTCCGCGGGGGAGCGGCCCGCCACGCGGACGGCCACCGGGTCGTGACCGGGCACCTTCAAGTGGTGCACGGTCCAGGCCGGTTCACCGCCGAGGCGCCAGCCCGAAGGCGTCGAGAACGGGTCGGTCCAGCCGGACTCCGCGGCCCGCGGTTCGAGCGCCGCCTGCCGCAGCAACGCCGCCGCCGCGTAGACCTCTTCGGGAATCCGCCGGGGCACCAGCGACGCCGCGGCACGGTCCACCAGACCGGTGTCGAGGTTGCCCGCCGCGACGTCGGCGTGCCCCAGCAGGCGCCGCAGGAAGCCGGTGTTGGTCTCCACGCCGAGCACGGTGGTCTCCGCGAGCGCGGCGCGCAGCCTGCGCAGCGCGGTGGGCCGGTCCGGGCCGTGGGCGATGACCTTGGCCAGCATCGGGTCGTACGTCGTGCCGACCTCGGTGCCCGGAAGCAGACCGGAGTCCGTGCGTACGTCCCGGCCTTCCGCTTCGTGGAGCAGCAGCACCGTGCCCGCCGACGGCAGGAAGTCGACCTTGCCGCCCTCCGAGCCGGAGGCGGGGCGGAGAAGAGCCGTCTCGGCGCAGATGCGCGCCTCGACCGCGTGGCCGCTGAGGCCGATGCCGGCCTGGCCGAAGGGCAGTTCCTCGCCCGCCGCTACGCGCAACTGCCATTCGACGAGGTCCACACCCGTGATCATTTCCGTCACGGGGTGCTCGACCTGGAGGCGTGTGTTCATCTCCATGAAGTAGTAGGGGCGCAGGGTGCTGCCGCCGGTCCGGGTCTGCTCGCCGCCCGGGACGATGAACTCCACCGTGCCGGCGCCCCGGTAACCACAGGAGCGGGCGGCCTCAACCGCGGCCTCGCCCATCGCGGTGCGCGTCGCCTCGTCCAGCAGCGGACTCGGCGCCTCCTCGATGATTTTCTGGTGGCGGCGCTGAAGGGAGCATTCGCGCTCGCCCAGATGCACCACGTTGCCGTGCCCGTCGGCGAGGACCTGGATCTCGATGTGACGCGGCGAGTCGATCCAGCGCTCCACGAGCAGAGTGTCGTCACCGAAGGAACCGAGGGCCTCACGCCGCGCCGCCGCGATCTCTTCCGCCAGCGCCGCCTCGTCCCGTACCAGCCGCATGCCCTTGCCGCCGCCGCCCGCGGACGGCTTCAGCAGCACCGGCATGCCGATCTCCCGGGCGGCGGCGGCCAGTTCGGCGTCGTCGAGACCCGAACCGGACGACCCCGGCACGACGGGAACGCCCGCAGCCCGCACCGTCTCCTTGGCGCGGATCTTGTCGCCCATCAGGTCGATGGCCGTCGCGGGCGGGCCGACGAAGACCAGCCCGGCATCCGAACAGGCCTGCGCGAACGGCGCGTTCTCCGCGAGGAAGCCGTAGCCGGGGTGGACGGCCTGTGCGCCGCTGCGCTTCGCCGCGTCCAGCAGCCGCTCGGCCGACAGATAGCTGGCGGAGGCCTGCGCAGGTCCGATGCGCACCGCCTTGTCCGCCTCCCGCACGTGGCGGGCCTCGGCGTCCGCGTCGCTGCAGACGGCGACGGAGGTGATGCCCAGCTGCCGCAGAGTGCGGATCACCCGCACCGCGATCTCCCCGCGGTTGGCAACCAGCACGGTGTCGAACATGGTCACAGTCCCATTCCTCACAATGCAGCCGTCACATACGGAAGACGCCGAAGCCCGGCTCCCCGGGCCCCTTCGCCGGCAGAGGTGCGTTGGCGCACGCGGTGAGCGCGAGACCCAGTACGGTCCGGGTCTCCAGCGGGTCGATCACCCCGTCGTCCCAGAGCCGGGCCGTCGCGTAGTAGGCGTTGCCCTGCTCCTCGTACTGGGCGCGCACGGGCGCGCGGAAGTCCGCCTCCTCCTCGGCGCTCCACTCCTCGCCGCGGGCCTCCATCTGGTCCCGCTTGACGGTCGCGAGGACGGCGGCCGCCTGCTCGCCGCCCATCACGGAGATCTTCGCGTTCGGCCACATCCACAGGAAGCGGGGGCTGTAGGCCCTCCCGCACATCGAGTAGTTGCCCGCGCCGTACGAACCGCCGATGACCACAGTCAGCTTCGGCACCCTCGTGCAGGCCACGGCCGTCACCATCTTCGCGCCGTGCTTGGCGATGCCGCCCGCCTCGTAGTCGCGCCCGACCATGAAGCCGGAGATGTTCTGCAGGAAGAGGAGGGGGATGCCGCGCTGGTCGCACAGTTCGATGAAGTGGGCGCCCTTCTGGGCCGATTCGGAGAAGAGGATGCCGTTGTTGGCGACGATGCCGACCGGGTGGCCGTGGATCCGGGCGAACCCGGTGACCAGCGTCGTCCCGAACTCGGCCTTGAACTCCTGGAACCGGGAGCCGTCGACCACACGCGCGATGACCTCCCGCACGTCGTAGGGCGTGCGCGAGTCGACGGGCACCGCGCTGTAGAGCCCCGAAGGGTCGACGGAGGGCGGCTCCGGCGCACGCACGGACCAGGGCAGCGGGCTCCGCTCGGGCAGGGTGTCCGCGATGCGCCGCACGATGCGCAGCGCATGGGCGTCGTCCTCGGCGAGGTGGTCCGTGACGCCGGAGACCCGGCTGTGCACCTCGCCGCCGCCCAGCTCCTCCGCGGTGACGACCTCTCCGGTGGCCGCCTTCACCAGCGGGGGGCCGCCGAGGAAGATCGTCCCCTGGCCCCGCACGATCACCGCCTCGTCGCTCATGGCCGGGACGTAGGCGCCGCCCGCCGTGCACGAGCCGAGCACCGCTGCGATCTGCGGGATGCCCGCACCCGACATGCGCGCCTGGTTGTAGAAGATCCGGCCGAAGTGCTCGCGGTCGGGGAAGACGTCGTCCTGCATCGGGAGGAAGGCGCCCCCCGAGTCGACGAGGTAGACGCACGGCAGCCTGTTCTCCAGGGCGATCTCCTGGGCGCGCAGGTGCTTCTTCACGGTCATCGGGTAGTAGGTGCCGCCCTTGACGGTTGCGTCGTTGGCGACGACGACCACCTCGCGCCCCGAGACCCTTCCGATCCCGGCGATCACACCGGCCGCCGGTGCCGCACCGCCGTACATCCCCTCCGCCGCGAGAGGAGCGATCTCGAGGAAGGGGGAGCCCGGGTCGAGCAGTGCGTCCACCCGGTCGCGCGGGAGGAGCTTGCCCCGCTCCGTGTGCCGTGCGCGGGCGCGCTCGCCGCCGCCCAGCCTGGCCGCGGCCAGCTTCTCCCGCAGCTGTGAGTTCAGCTCGCGGTGCGCCGCCTCGTTCGTCCGGCAGGCCTCCGAAGCCGGGTCGATGCTGCTGACCAGCGCCGGGCCCGTCTCTCCGCCCGACGGGACAGCTGCCCGTCCGGGTGCCGGCTGCGGCTGCTCGTACCTCACCTCGCGCCCCCTCGCCCTCTGCTCATGACTGCGGCTGCTCACACTGCGCCTGCTTTCGCGGAGCCCGGTCGGAGCGCCTCGTCCGCAGTCACCGTGTCCGTCTCCGGCCTCGGCGCCCGGGGCCGTGTGCCTTCCGTGCCCGGTACCAGTGGCCGGTGCCGGGGCAGGTCCCGAACCCCGGCTTGTGGCCAACGTCTGTGCTCAACGTCGATGGTCGACATCAGTGGTCAACGTCGTTGGTTAACGTCCATTAACCACTGCGCCCAAGGTTAACGCTCGCTAACCCTCCTGTCTAGAATGGATTCATGAGCACGCAGACGGAGGCCACCCCCACCCGCCGCGAGCAGATCCTGCGGGAGGCTGCCCGTCTCTTCGCCGAGCGCGGCTTCCACGGTGTCGGCGTCGACGAGATAGGAGCGGCGGTCGGGATCAGCGGTCCCGGGCTCTACCGTCATTTCGCGGGCAAGGACGCGATGCTCGCCGAGCTCCTCGTCGGTATCAGCGAGCGGCTGCACGAGGGCGGCCGCATGCGCGTGGAGGAGTCGGCCGCCGCGGGTCTCGCCCCGGAGGCGGTTCTGGACGCGCTGATCGCCGGGCACATCGACTTCGCGCTCGACGACCGGTCGCTGATCACGCTCCACGACCGTGAGCTGGACAGGCTTCGTGAGAGCGACCGCAAGCAGGTGCGCAAGCTCCAGCGGCAGTACGTCGAGCTGTGGGTGGACGCGGTGCGGGCCATCTACCCGGAGCTGACGTCGCTCGAGGCGCGCGTCGCGGTGCACACCGTCTTCGGCCTGCTCAACTCCACCCCGCACCTGAGCGGTTCGTCGGCCCTGCCCGACCGCGAGACCACGGCCGCTCTGCTGCACCGACTCGCGCGGGGTGCCCTCGCCGCCGCCCCGGCCGAAGCGGAATCGGGGCGCGGGCGTGCCGGCTCCGCGGGCACCACCGCCGCTACGACCTCTGGACAGCGCAGCTGACCCGCGGGTAGCTTGTTGGCTGAGCAAGCGCTTAGCCATGCTGAGTCGGTCCGTACGCGCGCGCATCCTGCCGTTGCCTTCTGCCCGTGCGGGCTCTTCGGCCCGGTGCGCGAGAGAGCGGGACATGAGGAGGCGTGCCATTGCGACGCACGGTTTTCGGCGAGGACCACGAGGCATTCCGTCAGACCATCCGGGACTTCATCCGGGCCGAGGTCGTACCCCACTATCCGGAATGGGCCGAACAGGGCTATGTCCCGAGGAGCTTCTACAAGAAGCTCGGTGAGCTGGGCGTCTTCGGCATCGAGGTCCCGGAGGAGTACGGCGGCGCGGGCGAGCGGAGCTTCAAGTTCAACGCGGTGGTCACCGAGGAGTGCGCGCGGGCCGGCGTCAGCTTCGGCGGGTCCAGCGTCCACACCGCGCTGTGTCTGCCCTACATACTCAAGTACGGCTCCGAGGAGCAGAAGCGGCGCTGGCTGCCGTCCTTCGTCTCCGGCGACATGATGACCGCGATCGCCATGACCGAGCCCGGCACCGGCTCCGACCTGGCGGGCATGAAGACCACGGCCCGGCTCTCGGAGGACGGCAAGCACTACGTGCTCAACGGTGCCAAGACCTTCATCACCGGCGGGGTCCAGGCCGACCGCGTCCTGGTGTGCTGCCGTACGTCGCCTCCGGACCCCGAGGACAGGCGCGGCGGCATCTCCATCCTCGTCGTGGACGCCGAGAGCGAGGGCTACGCGGTCGGCAGGAAGCTCGACAAGCTGGGTCTGCGGGCTTCGGACACCGCCGAACTGTCCTTCACCGACGTCAAGGTGCCCGTCGAGGACATGCTCGGGGAGCCGGGCAAGGCCTTCACCTACCTCACGCACAACCTGCCGCAGGAGCGGCTGGGCATCGCCATCGGCGCGTACGCCATGTCAGCGGCCGCTGTGCGGTTCGCGCACGAGTACGTCAAGGAGCGGACCGTCTTCGGACGTGAGGTGGCCTCGTTCCAGAACACCAAGTTCGTGCTGGCCGACTGCAAGGCCGACGTCGACGCCATGCAGGCCGTGTGCGACCGCGCTCTGGAGGCGCTGGACGCCGAGGAGTTGACGGCCGCGGACGCCGCTTCGGCGAAGCTGTTCACCACGGAGCTGGCCGCCCGCGTCATCGACAAGTGCCTGCAACTGCACGGCGGTTACGGCTACATGCTCGAGTACCCGATCGCCAGCCTGTACGCCGACACCCGGGTCTCGCGAATCTACGGCGGCACGAGCGAGGTCATGCGCTCGATCGTGGCCAAGTCGATGGGGCTGTGACGGTGCGTCCGGTGGCCACGGTTCCGGATGTGATCCGGAACGCTTCACTCCGGTTTGTGATCTGCGCCGTAACCGCAGGTAGTTCACGACAGGCACAATCGCCGGCATGAGCAATGAACTGACGTCCCTGATCGACCTGCTCGATCTGGAGCGGGTCGAACAGGACATCTACCGGGGCGACAGCCGGGCGGCCGTCGTCCCACGGGTGTTCGGCGGGCAGGTCGCCGCGCAGGCACTCGTCGCCGCGTGCCGGACCGTGCCCGAAGGGCGTCTCCCGCACTCCCTGCACTCCTACTTCCTCCGCCCCGGCGACCCGGGCGCGCCGATCGTCTACACCGTCGACCGCATCCGGGACGGACGCTCCTTCACCACCCGCCGGGTCGTGGCCGTCCAGCACGGGCAGCCGATCTTCCACCTGTCGAGTTCTTTCCAGGCGTACGAGGAGGGGCTGGAGCACCAGGAGCCGATGCCGGAGGCGCCCGATCCCGGAACTCTGCCGACGGCCGAGGACATGATGCCCCGGTACGCCGAGCTCTTCCGCGGCTCGGACGTGCCGCAGCGGCTGATGAAGGCGCGCGCCGCCGTCGATCTGCGGTACGTGCGCGAACCCCCGTTCGCCAGTGCGGGACAGCCGCGGGAGCCCCGTTCGCAGGTCTGGTTCCGTACGAACGGGAAGCTGGACGGCCCGCTCGACGACCCGACGCTGCACATCTGCCTCGCCACGTACGTCTCCGACATGACGCTGCTGGACTCGGTGCTGCTGGCGCACGGCCGCGGTGGCTGGGCGGTCGGCGACGTCGTCGGGGCGAGCCTGGACCACGCGATGTGGTTCCACCGTCCCTTCCGCGCGGACGAGTGGCTTCTGTACGACCAGGCCAGCCCGACCTCCCAGGGCGGACGCGGTCTCGGCAGCGGGCGGATCTTCACCCGCGACGGCCGGCTCGCGGTGTCGGTGATCCAGGAGGGTGTCGTCCGGGTGCCGCGCGGCCGGGACTGACCGTCGGCGGTCAGGGCCGACCGCGCGCGGCGCACGGCATGTGCCGTGCGCCGCAAGGGAATTCGGGCGAGGGCCCGGAACGGAAGTTCAGCAGGTCTCCAGCTCCGTGAAGAGCGTCAGCCACTGCTGAGGGGGCACCAGCCCGACCGGGGCCGACGGGTCCGCGTCCGCCCGGGCGAAAGCCGCGCGGACACGTGCCGTGCGGTGCCGCCGCGACAGCGTCGCCGCGAGCGAACCGCCCACCCCGGTGAAGCCGTGAGCGACGAAGTCCCGATAGGCGGGCATGAGTCCGGGCGGCAGCAGCGGCCTGTCGCGCCGCTCGATCCGCAGCACCGCCGAGTCCGTGCGCGGCACGGGTGTGAACGACTCGCGCCCGACGCGTCCCAGCCGCCGCCACCCGAACTGCGGCCAGGTGCTCACGGTCAGCAGCGGCCAGCGCCCCCAGCCGCCGGTCGACCTGGCGGCGTACTCGAACTGCGTGAGGAGCGTCGCCGAGGTCAGCTGCGGCGCGGCCAGGCACCAGCGGACGATGTCGGTCGTGCGGGAGTAGGGGATGTTGCCCACCACGGCGAACGGCTCGCGCGGTGCCCGGGAGCGGAGGAAGTCCCCCCGGACCACGCGCAGACCGGGCCGGCCGCCGAGGCGGCGGGAGAGCTGTGCGGCCAGTCGCGGGTCGATCTCGTAGGCGATGACGCGGCGGTCACCGGTGGCGAGATGGCGCGTCAACGCGCCTTGCCCCGCGCCGGGTTCGACGACGAGGGCGTCCGGGCGGAGTGCCCCGGCGCGGATGACGCGCCGTACGGCGGCGGTGTCGTGGAGGAAGTTCTGGGAGAGCGTCTTGCGGCGGCGTGCCACGGCGAAGTCCTCGGGTGTGTGAGGACGGGCGCGGCGGCGTGCCGGTGCGCGCGTGTGCGGCGTGCATGTGTGCACGTTGAGCGTGCGTGCGTGTGCGCGGTCGCGATGCGCGAGGAGTTCCGAGTTCCGTACGGCGCTCGTACGGCACGGCTCCGCCGGGCCTGTCCGGTCGATGGGGACACCGGAGGCCCTGGGCACGGGCCGGGACGCGTGGTGGAAGCGGTGGTGCGGCAGCGACGGCTGCGGCGGGGCGGAGCCACGGCCGGAAGAGACCGGGGCCGCGCGCGGGCAGCTCGGGAAGCCGGGTGCGCCTCAGGCGTCCTGGCGGTCGGCCAGGGCCGGGCGCCGGCCGCGCGGGCGGACGACGAGCTGGGGGCAGGCCCAGCCGGTCCCACAAGGCCCTGCGGGCATGGGGGAGGTCCACAGCGCGGCGGCGCTCGCGCCGTTGATGATCGCCTGAGTCGCTGCGGACATGGTGGGGACGCTAACCGGGTCCGGCGGAGCGGAGCAAACGGTTTTCTCCGCGTCCTCCCGTTCCCCGCGTCCTCCCGTTCCCCGCGTCCTCCCGCGGTCAGTCCGTACCGGGCTGCGCACCCGCCAGCAGGTACGAGGTGAGGGGCTCGTAGAAGCGCGGATCGGTGACGTGGTCGTCCAGCGGCACGGTGACCGCGAGGGTGTTCTCCGCCTCGCCGAGAAAGAGCGCCGGGTCGTTGCAGTCCGCGAAGCCGACCGTCTCGATGCCCTGCTGCCCGGCGTATCCCGCCCAGCCGTGGTCGGCCACGACGAGGTCCGGCGGAGCTTCCCCGGCCCGCCCGAGCTGGTCCAGCACGGCGGCCATCGGGGCGGGGGAGTGGGTGTGCCACAGGGACGCTCCCCGCTCGTGCACCGCGACGCCGCCGAACTGCACCACCACACCGTCGTCCGTGTACGTGCCCAGCGGTACGCGGACGATCTCGCAGCCCTCTGCGTGCAGCCACTGCGCGAGCGTTCCGTGCATGTCGAGCAGCGCGCCGGGGTGTCCCGTCGCGAAGAGCACGCGCATACGGCCCTCGGCCGCCTTGCGCAGCTCCGCCGCCGCCCGGTCGAGGGCGCCCACGGTCATCTCCGGGTCGATGGTGTCCTGGCCGCCGCGGTGGTCCGGGTCGTCGACGACGCCGCAGCGCTCCGCCATCACCGCCAGCACGTCCTGTTCGTCGCTCCAGCGGTCGCCGAGCTCGAGGCCGAGCCAGTAGTAGCGGTCGCCGTTTGCGAGCTTGCGGTAGTGGGAGAGGTTGTTCTCGCGGGGGGTGGCCACGTCGCCGGCGATGCGGGTACGTACGAGGTGGTCGATGAGCTCGGACCTGGACGGTGCGACGGCGGGCGCGAATATGGGCATGCGGTCATTGTCACCCTTGCCGTGCGGGCCGCGTCCCGCGCACCCCGGGAACTGCCGTGCGCCCCCCGTTCCCGGCACACATGTACGCGGCGGACAAGTCGGCGCCCGCGGCTTCCGGTTACGTCCAACGAGCGGCCGCTTCCCCTGCGTCTACGCTCGCGCCCATGAGCACACCTGAGCAGCACGGACAGTCCCAGCCGAGCGGCGGGCAGCCCGCGCACGCGCCGCAGCCGGAGCCCGTCGGGCCGGTGGACAGCTCCCGCGTGCCCCGCTACGCGGGGCCGGCGACATTCGCGCGGCTGCCCCGTATGGACGAGGTCGGCGGCAGCGCGGACGTGGCCGTCGTCGGCGTCCCCTTCGACACCGGGGTCTCCTACCGGCCCGGCGCGCGCTTCGGCGGCAACGCGATCCGCGAGGCCTCCCGGTTGCTGCGCCCGTACAACCCGGCGCAGGAGGCCGCGCCGTTCGCCCTCGCGCAGGTGGCGGACGCCGGTGACATCCCGGCGAACCCGTTCGACATCGGCGAGGCCGTGGAGACCGTGCAGGAGGCGGCCGACGGTCTGCTCGACAGCGGCGCCCGGCTGATGACACTCGGCGGCGACCACACCATCGCCCTGCCGCTGCTGCGTTCGGTCGTGCGGAAGCACGGACCGGTCGCCCTCCTCCACTTCGACGCCCATCTCGACACCTGGGACACCTACTTCGGGGCGGCGTACACGCACGGCACACCGTTCCGGCGGGCCTTCGAGGAGGGGCTGCTGGACACCTCGGCCCTCTCCCACGTCGGCACCCGCGGCCCCCTCTACGGACGGAAGGACCTGGACGAGGACGCGAGGATGGGATTCGGCATCGTCTCCTCGGCGGACGTGATGCGCCGCGGCGTGGACGAGGTGACGGACCAGCTGAGGCAGCGCATCGGCGGGCGGCCCCTCTACATCTCGGTGGACATCGACGTGCTCGACCCTGCACACGCGCCGGGCACCGGCACCCCCGAGGCCGGTGGACTGACCTCACGCGAGCTGCTGGAGATCATCCGCGGTCTCGCGGGCTGTCACCTTGTCTCCGCGGACCTGGTGGAGGTCGCCCCCGCCTACGACCACGCGGAGATCACGTCCGTCGCCGCCTCGCACACGGCCTACGAGCTGACGACGGTCATGGCACGGCAGATCGCCGAGGCACGGGCGGGGCGTTAGGGGCACGAGCGCCTGACGGGCTCCGTGCGAATCCGGTTCTGCCGTGCGAATCCGGTTCGACAAGTGGTTCGAGAGACGCACATGGGGCGGTTTCCAGCCGTCTTGGGGACGGACTGTATGCGCTTGCTCGCACACCGTGCATACCGGGGGCCCGACGGGCCGCTGGAACATGGCTGGTGGAAGCGGTGCGTGTGATTGCACTCACAGACAGTAAGCGGTAACTGTGCGAACGTGGTTCAACGCAAAACGTTACTGAATCTGGTCGGTCGGTGGTGCATCTCGTGAAAGTTCCCGACAGACTTCCCACTGCGGTCCCGCGGGATGGGGACGACACATGACGGCGACAGCGTCGGCCCTGTGGGGGGTGCCACCTGTCAGCATTCCATGGACGTCCCCGCCGGGGCGGTCGGAGAGCCCCTCGCTCTCCCGACCGCCCCGGTTTGCGTTCGGGCCCGGTTCGCCTTCCGGTCCGGCCGGTTCCCCCTGGTCCTCCCGTACCGGGCAGGTGGTCCCCGGGTACCGGGCAGGACCTAAGCCGAAAGTCGGGACTTCGCCGCCGGCCGCCGCCGCGGGATGAATCCCCTGCCCCGGGACGTTGCAGCCTTCGGCGACAGCGCGTGGGACCACTCCCACGCGCAAGGCACACCGCGGGGAACGGGAAGGCGAGGCACAGGGTGACGACGGGGACGGAACCGGCCGACGAGACGCAGCACGGGCAGGGCCGGGGCCCGCGGAGCCGGGCGGAGGAGCCCGGCAGCCGTGAACCCGGGCAGACGGAGAAGGGCGGGCAGGCGGGCAAGGCCGGGAAAGCCGGGAGGGCGGCGCCCGCCGGGCCGCCGGTGCAGCAGGGCTGGGCGAAGCGGCTCGCCGGGTACTGCTGGCGCTACCGGCGCGCCGTCGTGCTGGCCGTAGGTGCCTCGCTCGCCGGCATGGGCGTCATGGCGCTCGTCCCGCTGCTCACCAAGGTGATCATCGACGACGTGGTCGTCGGGCACGAGGGCGGCCTCGCCCTGTGGATCGGGTTGCTGCTGCTCGCAGCCGGTGCCGTCTACGTCCTCACCTACGCGCGCCGCTACTACGGCGGCCGGCTCGCCCTCGACGTCCAGCACGATCTGCGGACCGAGATGTACCGCGCGATCATCCGCCTCGACGGTCGCAGCCAGGACGAACTGTCGACCGGCCAGGTCGTCGGGCGCGGCACGAGCGATCTGCAGCTCGTGCAGAGCCTGCTGTTCATGCTGCCGATGATGATCGGGAACGTGCTGCTCTTCGCGGTCGCGCTCGTCGTCATGATCGTGCTCTCGCCGGTGCTCACGCTCGTCTCGGTCGCCGTCTTCCCCGCGCTGTGGTGGATCGCCAACCTCAGCCGCACGCGGCTCTTCCCGGCGACCTGGTACGCGCAGCAGCAGGCAGGTGCCGTGGCGTCCGTCGTCGAAGGGGCCGTCACGGGCGTGCGGGTGGTGAAGGGGTTCGGTCAGGAGGAGCAGGAGAAGGGCAAGCTGCGCCGCATCAGCCGCGAACTGTTCGCAGCGCGGCTGCGGACGGTGCGCCTCAACTCCCGCTACACGCCCGCCCTGCAGAGCGTGCCCTCGCTGGGGCAGGTCGGCATGCTGGCGCTGGGCGGGTGGATGGCCACGCGGGGAGAGATCACTCTCGGCACGTTCGTCGCCTTCTCCACCTATCTCGCGCAGCTCGTCGGGCCCGTGAGGATGCTCGCGATGATGCTGACCGTCGGGCAGCAGGCACGTGCCGGCGTCGAGCGGGTCTACGAACTCATCGACACCGAGCCCCAGATGACCGAGCGGCCCGGCGCGCACGAGCTGCCCGCCGACGCCGAGGCGTCCGTGGAGTTCGACGACGTCGCCTTCGGATACGAGCGCCAGGACAACGCTGCGCAGGACGGTGCCGACGGAACCGGCGACAGTCACGGCACCGGAACCGGCGACAGTCACGTCAACGGAACCGGCGACGGCCACGGCACCGGCGCCGACGGCGGCCACGGAGCGCGGGACGGGCACGGCCCCGCCCCGCGCGGGCGCGTCCTGGACGGCTTCCGGCTGCGGGTGAAGCCCGGGGAGACCGTCGCCGTCGTCGGCTCCAGCGGCAGCGGCAAGTCGACCCTGGCCATGTTGCTGCCCCGCTACTACGACGTGACGAGCGGCGCCGTACGGGTCGGCGGGCACGACGTGCGCGATCTGACGATCGGCTCGCTGCGGTCCGCGATCGGGCTCGTCCCGGAGAACAGCTTTCTCTTCTCCGACACCATCCGCGAGAACATCGCCTACGGCGCTCCCGATGCGACCGACGAGGAGATTCACGCCGCTGCCCGCATCGCACAGGCCGACGGTTTCATCGCCGAACTGCCCGACGGTTACGACACCACCGTCGGCGAGCAGGGGCTGACTCTCTCCGGCGGCCAGCGCCAGCGCATCGCCCTCGCCCGGGCCGTGCTGACCGACCCGCGGCTGCTGCTCCTCGACGACGCGACGTCCGCCGTCGACGCGCACGTCGAGTACGAGATCCACGAAGCGCTCCGGAGCGTGATGGCGGGCCGTACGACGCTGCTCATCGCACACCGGCAGTCCACGCTCGCCCTCGCCGACAGGATCGCCGTACTGGACCGCGGGCGCCTCGCCGACGTCGGAACGCACGAGGAGCTGACGGAGCGCTGCGCGCTCTACCGCAGGCTGCTGACCGACCCCGACGAGCTGGGCGAGGTCGAGCGCGACCCCGCGGGCCTGGCGGGCCCCGGCGCGGTGCCGGCCGGTGCCGCACCGGCCGGAACGGACGCCGTCCCGGCCGAGGGCGGCATCACGCCCCAGCTGTGGGTGCGCGCCGACGGCTCGTCGCCCGACGGCGACTCCGGCCCGGGGCGCACCGACGTGAGCGGAGCCCAGGCCGGCCGCCCCGGAGGCTTCGCCTCCGAGCTGGCCGCCTCACCGGGCAGTCCCGAACTCCTCGCCCGCGTGGCCGCGTTGCCGCCCGCCGAGGACGTGCCCGACGTCGACGAGGCCGACGCGGAACGGCCCGAGGAGTCCTACGGGCTGCGCCGCCTGCTGCGCGGCTTCGGCGCCGCCCTCGCGGTGGCGCTGCTCTTCGCGGCCTTCGACGCCGGGTTCGGACTGGCGCTGCCCGTGCTGATCCGCAACGGCATCGACGACGGAGTCCAGAAGGCGGCGCTCGGCGCGGTCTGGACGGCCTCCGCGCTGGCGCTGGCGGTCGTGGCCGGGCAGTGGGTGGCGCAGTACGCCGCGATGCGGCTGACGGGCCGTACCGGTGAACGCGTCCTGTACGCGCTGCGGGTGAAGATCTTCGCGCAGCTTCAGCGTCTCGGCCTCGACTACTACGAGCGCCACCTCGCCGGCGCGGTCATGACGCGCATGACCACCGACGTGGATGCGCTCTCGACGTTCCTCCAGACCGGCCTCGTCACCGCCGTCGTCTCCGTCTTCACCTTCCTCGGCATCCTCGTCGCGCTGTTCGTGCTCGACGTGCAGCTGGCGCTGGTGGTCTTCGCGACGCTGCCGTTCCTGATCGTCGGGACGGTCTACTTCCGCCGTCACAGTGTCAAGGCGTACGAACTGGCGCGTGAGCGCGTCAGCGTCGTCAACGCCGACCTCCAGGAGTCCGTCGCGGGGCTGCGCATGGTGCAGGCGTTCCGCCGCGAGCGGCGCGGCACGGCCCGCTTCACCGAGCGCAGCGACGGGTACCGGCGGGCGCGGGTGCGCGGGCAGTGGCTGATCTCGGTGTACTTCCCGTTCGTGCAGCTCCTGGCCGCGTTCGCGACGGCCGGTGTCCTCGTCGTCGGCGCCGGACGCATCGAGGAGGGGACGCTCACCGCGGGCGCCCTCGTCGCCTACCTCCTCTACATCGAGTTGTTCTTCTCGCCGGTGCAGCAGCTCTCCCAGGTCTTCGACGGCTACCAGCAGGCGTCGGTGGCGCTCGGCCGCATCCAGCAGCTGCTGCGTGAGGAGACCACGACCCCGGCCCACCCGGAGCCGGTCGACCCGGGCTCGCTGCGCGGCGAGATCACTTTCGAGAACGTGCACTTCCGCTACGCGACGGCCGAGGGCGGCAAGCACGAGGAAGAGGCGCTCTCCGGTGTCGAACTGACCGTTCCGGCAGGGCAGACCGTCGCGTTCGTCGGTGAGACGGGCGCCGGCAAGTCGACCCTCGTCAAGCTGGTCGCCCGCTTCTACGACCCGACGACGGGAGCGGTGCTGGTCGACGGCAAGGACCTGCGCACTCTCGACCTGCCCGCCTACCGGCACCGTCTCGGCGTCGTCCCGCAGGAGCCGTACCTCTTCCCGGGGACGGTGCGCGACGCGATCGCGTACGGGCGCAGCGACGCCGACGACGCCCAAGTCGAGGCGGCGGCAAGGGCGGTGGGGGCCCACGACATGATCGCCACCCTGACCGGCGGCTATCTGCATCCGGTCTCCGAACGCGGACGCAACCTCTCCGCCGGACAGCGGCAGCTGATCGCGCTGGCGCGGGCCGAGCTGGTCGACCCCGACATCCTGCTGCTCGACGAGGCGACCGCCGCGCTGGACCTGGCGACGGAGTCGCTGGTGAACCAGGCGACGGACCGTCTCGCCGGGCGGCGCACCACTCTCGTCGTCGCCCACCGTCTGACGACGGCCGCGCGCGCCGACCGGGTCGTGGTCCTCGACCACGGAAGGGTCGTGGAGGACGGCACGCACGGCGAACTGCTGGAGCGGGACGGCAAGTACGCGAGGCTGTGGCGCACCTTCGCCGGGGGCACGGAACCGGCCGGGATGCCGGCGGCGGAGCCTTCGCGGTCCCAGGTCTGACGGCTGCAGCACTCCCGGATCACGGGCGGCGCGTTCACGGGGACGCGCCGCCCGCGGTCCTGCGCCGCGTCCTGTCCGGTGTCCTGCGCGGTGTCCTGCCCGGGGTCCTGCGCGGTGTCCTTCCCGGTCTGTTCCGCGTCCGGAGACCGCTCAGTCCCGGCACAGCTCCACGATGTACTCGTCCACCGTCTGCACCATGCCGCCGCCCGGCAGCGCTTCGCCCTCCGCGCGCCAGTGCACCGCCGACACCTCGTTGTTGGGGACGAACGTGCGCGGCCGCTCGATGCGCGCCGTGAAGACCCCGCCGTACAGGACCCGTCCGCTCGCGCCCAGCGCCGTCCGCGTGTGGCCGACGAACCGCAGCTCGCCGGGCTCCAGCAGCTGACCCGTCTCCTCCCGCAACTCCCGTACGGCCGCCGCCCTCGGGGACTCCCCGGGTTCGATCCCGCCGCCCGGCAGCTCCCAGCACTCACGTTCCCGCTCGTACACCATCAGCACTTTCGCCCCGTGCCAGAGCACGACCAGCGCGTACCCCATGGGTGCGTCGTCGAAGGCGGCGTCCTCCGGCCGTTCCCGCGCGTCGTGGAAGGCGAGCAGCGCCATGTTGCGCGGCCCGGTCACCAGGGGCTGCGGCTGACACGGGTGGTCGGTCATGCCACGCAGCCTAGAGGGTTCCCTCGCCGGGGCCTCCCCGCCGGGAGGCTGTGACTCATGCGACATCTCGTGCAGGGCGCGACAGATCTGGCGGTACGTCATCCGTGCCGGTAAGTTCACTGCGAACTTTGACGGGATCCAGGGGAGAGCGCATGCGAAGAACGCTCAGATGGACGCTGTCGCTTGCGGTGCTCATAGGCACCGCCGGCGCCGGGGGAGCGTCGGCGACGGCCGCCACAGCGGCCGGCAACGACATCAAGGACCGCATCCTCGCGATCAAGGGGATGAGCTTCATCGAGGAGAAGAAGGTCGAGGGCTACCGCTTCTTCCTCCTCAACTACGAACAGCCGGTGGACCACAGGAACCCCGGGAAGGGGACCTTCAAGCAGCGGATCTCCCTGCTGCACAAGGGCGAGGACCGGCCCACCGTCTACTTCACCTCCGGCTACGGGCTGAGCGAGGAGCCCAGGCGCAGCGAGCCGACGCAGCTGACCGACGGCAACCAGGTCTCCATGGAGTACCGGTTCTTCACGCCGTCCCGGCCCGACCCCGCCGACTGGTCGAAGCTGGACATCTGGCAGGCGGCCAGCGACCAGCACCGCATCTTCAAGGCGCTGAACAAGATCTACGGCGAGCGCTGGATCTCCACCGGCGGCAGCAAGGGCGGAATGACGGCGACGTACTACCGCCGCTTCTACCCCAAGGACATGGACGGCACCGTCGCCTACGTCGCGCCCAACGACGTGAACAACGACGAGGATTCGGCCTACTACAGCTTCTTCGAGAAGGTCGGCTCCAAGGAGTGCCGGGACCGGCTCAACGCCGCGCAGCACGAGATCTTCGACCGCCGGGGCGAGATGGTGAAGCGGCTGAAGAAGCTCGCCAAGGAGCAGGGCTACACCTTCAAGGTGGTCGGCAGCGCGGACAAGGCCTTCGAACTCGTCGCCCAGGACATCGTGTGGGGCTTCTGGCAGTACCACCTCGAGAAGGAGGAGTGCGACGCCGTGCCCTCCACCAAGGCCTCGAGCGACGAACTGTGGGACTGGGGCAACGAGATCGGCGGCTGGGAGGCCGGCACCGACCAGGGCATCGAGTACTACACGCCGTACTACTACCAGGCCGGTACGCAGCTGGGCTCGCCCGACTACGAGTCGCCGCTCCTGGACGACGTGCGCAAGTACCCGGGTCTCAACAAGCCCCGCACCTACGTGCCGCGGGACATCCCGATGAAGTTCGAGCGCAACGCAATGAAGGACATCGACAAGTGGGTGCGCACGAAGGCGTCCCGGATGCTCTTCGTCAACGGTGAGAACGACCCGTGGAGCGCGGAGGCGTTCAGCGTCGGCAAGGGCACCGAGGACTCGTACGTCCTGGAGGCGCCCGGAGCCAACCACGGTGCGAACATCGCGAAGCTGAGTGAGAAGGACAAGGAGACGGCGACGGCCGCCCTGCTGGAGTGGGCCGGGGTGGAGCCCGCGAGCGGTGCGACGCCGAAGCGTCTGACGAAGCCCGACGCGGACCTGGACCGTCCCGTCAAGCAGGAGCGGATGCTGCGGCCGTAAGGCTTCCGGCGGCTTCCGGCACCTGCCGGCGTCCGACGGGCGTCCCCGTTCACGCACGACAACCGGTGCCCGGCCGGGGCCTGTTCGGCCCGGCCGGGCACCGGCATGTCCGCGTCCGTGAGGCATGTCCGCGTCCGTGAGGCATGTCCGCGTCCGTGCGGCTGGGGCGGCGGCAGGTCAGCGTCGGTGGCAGGTCAGCGACAGGGGCGTGGCAGGGCGCCGGCACGGGCCCCCGGCGTCGCGGGTGCCTTCACTTCCCTGCGTCGTCCCCCGTCATCAGGCTCCGCAGGTGGTCGCGTACCGACGGCAGGAGCTCGGGCAGGTCCGGCACCTGCGGGTACCAGCGCTTCTCGTACTCCCAGCACAGCCAGCCGCGGGCCGAGTCGGAGTGCGGCCCGGTGGCCACGCTTCCGTCCGTCCCGACGGCGCCGATGGGGTCCTTCGCGTCGCCGGCGTGCGTGAGGAGCCCGACCACCTCGCGCAGCGGCAGCACGCCCCGGCCGGGCGGCAGTGGCGTGGTGTCCTCCGCGGAGGCGATGTCCTTCACCTGCACATAGCCCAGGAACGGCGCGAGGAGGCGCTGACTGGCGCCCGGGTCCTCGCCCGCGCGCCAGGTGTGCATGACGTCCCACAGCGCTCCGGCCGAGGCGTGACCCACGGCGGCGAGGACGCGGGCGGCGTCCTCGCCGGTGCTGTGGGAGTCGTGCGTCTCCAGCAGCAGCCGCACTCCGAGGTCCGCGGCGAGCGGCGCCAGCGCCGCGAGCCGCCGGGCGGCGGTCGCGTCGCTCTCCTCGCGGCTGCTGTCGCCGCCGCCGGGGAAGACCCGTACGAACGGAGCGCCCAAGTCCCTCGCGAGCTCCATGAGTTCCTGCACGTCCGTCAGTACGGCGTCGTCGTCGCCGGGGGCGGCGACCTTGGCGTAGCCGGCGAGCGAGAGGACCTCCACTCCTGCCTGCTTGAACTCCTCGACCACGTCGACACGTTCGGCCAGGGTCAGGCCCGGATGGACGGGCTCCTCCGCGTGTGCCCGCAGCTCCAGGCCCTCGAAGCCGGAGTCGGCCGCGAGGCGTACGGCTTCGGGGACAGGTACGGAAGGAATGCCGAGGGTGGAGAAGGCGAGTCGCATGGGCACAGCGGATCAGATGGCCATGGCCTCGTACAAGCTCCGGGCGTCAACTGATCGCGTGTGCCCCCGCACCGGGGTGTGAGAGGCGGCGTCCCAGCTCAGCCGCGGGGCCCGGGCGGCGGGGCGGTGGAGCCGCGCGCCAGCAGTTCGGTGCGGACGGTGGCGACACCGCCGGGTGGCGGAGTCTCGCGGCCGAGGGCGAGCCGCCCGGCGCGGGCGCCCGCGTCGTGCAGCGGAATGCGGACGGTGGTGAGCGTCGGCGAGGCGTCGGCGCTGAAGGGAAGGTCGTCGAAGCCCGCGACGGAGACGTCCTCGGGGATGCGCAGCCCCTGGTCGCGCAGCGCGGCGCAGACGCCGAGGGCCACGGTGTCGTTCGCGGCGAGGACGGCGGTCAGACGGGGCACGCGGCGCAGCAGTTCGAGGGCACCGTCGTAGCCGGAGGAGCGGTCGTAGGCGCCGCCGTGCACGGTGAACTGATCGGCGTCGGCGAGGAGTTCGGGGGCTGCGGCGCGGAGCGCGAGCCGGTGGCCCTCCAGGCGGTCGCGGGTGGTGGTGCGGTCGGAGGGCCCGGTCACGTAACCGATGCTGCGGTGCCCGAGGGAGAGGAGGTGTTCGGTGAGCCTTCGGCTGCCGCCGCGGTTGTCGAAGGCGATCGTGACTATGCCGTGCCCGCTGTCCGCGCCGGAGCCCACGGACTCCCCGCCCTGTCCGTCCTCCTTCGGCGCTCGTGCCTTCTCCCGTGCCGCGCCTTCCGGCTCCTGGTGCTCGGGGGCGAGAGGGGGCCGGCCGCACAGCACGATGCGGGTGCCTCCGGAGGCGAGGCGGCGCAGCCGGGTCGCGAGTGCGGCGCCGTGCTTCTCGTCCTCCACGCCGCTGCCGGTCAGGACGACGGCGGCCGCGCGCTGGCGCTGAAGGTGCGTGAGATAGCTCAGCTCACTCTCGGTGGATCCGCCGGTGTTGCAGACGACTGCGAGCTTCTGGCCGCCGGCACCGCTCTGCCCGACGGTGCCCATCTCGCTCTGCACGGCGCTGGCGATGATGCCGAAGAACGGGTCGGCGATGTCGTTGACCAGGACGCCGACCAGGTCGGATGTGGACGCGGCGAGTGCGCTGGCGGGGCCGTTGACGACGTACTGGAGCTCCTCGACCGCGCGCATGACCCGTGTGCGGGTGGCGCCCGCGACGGGGTAGTTGCCGCTCAGCACGCGCGAGACGGTCGCTGCCGAGACCCCTGCGCGCGTCGCCACATCGGCCAGAGTCACTGCCATCCAGTCCTCCGTTGTCCACAGTCCACGTACATGTCTTCGGGGAGCGCCTTCACCGGGCGGCCCCGCACTCGTGCTCCGACGCGGCGGCGGGTCGACGCGCGAATGTGCATCGGTGCAGCGCACACGGCACAGTCGGGTTCGTCGGTGGCCGGGCGCGCCCATGTTCTCACTCCGCGTGTCCCTTGGTGACTGCAACCGGATCACCGGCCGGTTCCGGCCGGGACATTCCGGCCCCCTCGTGCACGGGGTCTTGTCCTGTCATATCAAGCACCCTTAGTGTCCTCGCACAGTAAGCGCTTGCACTCTTGGGGAGGCCACTGCTGTATGGCGTTCGAGAAGACTCCGGTACGCGCCGCGGTCGTCGGCACCGGCGGCATCATCACCGGAGCTCACCTGCCGGCGCTGCGGGCGCACGCGGACCGTGTGCGTCTGGTGGGCGCGGTCGACGTCGACGAGAGCCGTCTCGCGGACTTCCTCGGCGAGGCCGGGGACGGTGTGAGCGGATACCCGGGCATGACGGAGATGCTCGCGGCCGAGGAGCCGGACCTCGTGCTCGTCGGGACGCCGCCCTCCCTCCACGCCGAGCAGGCGCGCGCGGCGCTGCGCGCCGGGGCGTGGGTGCTGTGCGAGAAGCCGCTGTGCCTCTCGCTCGCCGAGTACGACGCCATCGCGGCGGAAGAGGGGACGCCGGCCGGGGGTGCCGGTGAGGCCGGAGTCCCGCCGGGCACCGGCGAACCGGCCGCCTGCGGGGGCCCGTTCGCCTCCGTCGTCTTCCAGCACCGCTACGGCTCCGGAGCGGCGCACGCCCGTGGCCTGCTGCGCTCCGGAGACCTCGGGGCGCCGCTGGTGGCCCACTGCCAGACCACCTGGCACCGCGACGCGGAGTACTACTCCGTTCCCTGGCGCGGACGTTGGGCCACGGAGGGCGGCGGTCCGACAATGGGCCACGGCATCCACCAGATGGACCTGCTGCTGCATCTCCTCGGCGAATGGAGCGAGATACGGGCCATGGCGGGGCGTCTCGTGCACGACGTCGAGAGCGAGGACGTCTCGACGGCCCTCGTCCGCTTCGAGAACGGCGCCATGGCGACCGTCGTCAACAGCGTCCTGAGCCCGGACGAGGTCAGCCGCATACGCATCGACTGCGCGGACGCCACGGTCGAGTTGACGCACCTGTACGGGTACGGCAACGACGACTGGGCCTACACCCCCGCCCCGCACGCCCGCAGCCGGACGGAACGCACCTCGCACTGGCGCACCCCCGCCGCCGACGTGCCCAGTTCGCACGCGGCCCAGCTCGGCGGCTTCCTCGACGCCATGGAGAAGGGCGAACGGCCCCCGGGCAGCGGGCCCGACGCCCGCCGCACACTCGAATTCCTCGCCGCGCTCTACAAGTCGGCGTTCACGGCACAGCCCGTGCAGCAAGGTGAAATCACACCGCAGGACCCCTTCTACCGCGCCATGCACGGCGAACACCCGGACTGGGCCCCGAAGGAGCACTGACAGCACGATGAGCGCAGATGTCCCCCGCGACCACCTCCCCGTCACCGTCACTCACACCCACGGCGAGCGCATAGGCGTCGAAGCCGCCGGCACGGAACTGATGTCCTACGTCTACGCCCCCGATCCGGTGGCCTTCGAATCGCGCAAGCCGTACGCGCATCCGCTGCGCACCCTCGCCGGAAGCACCGTCACGGGCTACCGGCCCAACGACCACCGCTGGCACAAGGGCCTGCAGATGACGGCCAGCCACCTGTCGGGCCAGAACTTCTGGGGCGGCAACTGCTATGTGCACGGGGAGGGTTATCTGCCGCGTCCCGAACTCGTCGGGTCCATGCGGCACGACGGCTTCGACGCGTTCGAAGTGGCCGACGACAGGCTGGACTTTACCGAGCTGCTGACCTGGGTCGAGAACGGCGGCGACGAGTGGGCGCGCGAACGGCGCCGTGTCGCGCTGCACTCCGTGGACGCGCGGAGCGGCACGTACGCGATCGACTGGGCCATCGAGCTGACCAACACCCGTGACAAACCACTGGAGTTCGGCTCGCCGACGACGCATGGCCGCGACATGGCCGGCTACACCGGACTTCAGTGGCGCGGTCCCCGGGACTTCACCGGCGGCCAGGTCCTCTCACCCGCCGGGCCGAGCACCGACGAGGAGATGATGGGGCAGCCGGCCACCGAGCACCCGTGGATCGGATTCGTCGGCGAACACGACGACGTGGACGCGCACTCGACGCTGGTCTTCGCGCACGCGCCCGGCAACGAGGAGTCCGTGCACGCCTCGCACTGGTTCGTACGCTCCGAACCCATTCCGAGCGTGGCCTTCTCCTGGGCCTTCTTCGACGAGTTCGTCCTGCCGCCGGGCGGCTCCTTCGCGTACCGCTACCGGGTGCTCGTCGCCGACGGAGCCCTGGACGCGGACGGGATCGAGCGCCACCTGAAGTCGATTCCCTGGTGAAGGGCGAGGCCCAGGGGCCGCCGCACCACCGGCCGTGAACCCCCGGTCCCGTGACCGCCCCGGGCCCACGGAGCCGTGCACCGCCCCGTGAACCACCCCGTGAACCGCCCCGTGAACCACCCACCCTGAAAGCCGAGTTGAAGGAGAGAGAACGTGCTTGACGCGCCGCTGCCCGGCGGGATCGGCCTGTCGCACATCACCGCCTACGACTGGGAGGCCGCAGACGGAGTGTGCGGCGGCAGCCCCCACATCCACCTCGCCTGCACGGAGGCGTACGTCGTCACCGGGGGAGAGGGCGCCGTGCAGACGCTCACGCCCGGGGACGGCTTCACCGAGACCCCGCTGGAGCCCGGTGTGATCGCCTGGTTCACGCCGGGGACCGTGCACCGGATGGTGGGCGGCGACGGGCTGCGGGTGACCGTGCTGATGCAGAACAGCGGCCTGCCCGAGTCGGGAGACGCGGTGTTCACCTTTCCGCAGGAGGTGCTGGCCGATCCCGGGGCGTACGCCGCCGCGGCGGCGCTGCCCGCCAAGGAGGGCCCCGAGGCCGACCGCGCGGCACGCGAGCGGCGCGATCTCGCCGTCGCCGGCTACCTCCTCCTCAGGGACGCGGTGAAGAGCGGCGACAGCGAGCCGCTGCACGCGTTCCACCGCGCCGCCGCACGCCTCGTCGCCCCCAAGGTGGCTGCCTGGCAGCCGCGTTGGCGGGACGGCGCGCTCGCCGCCGCGGAACTCACCGGGCAGCACCTCGCCGCCCTCGCCTGCGGCGACGCCTCCCACCTCTCCGGCGCCCGCGCCCGCTCGACGGGGCCCACGCGGCGCGGCGGCTACGGGATGTGCGGACGCCGCGACGAGTACGAACTGCCCGGGACCACGCTGCCGTACTACGGCGAATAGCCGGGAGCCCCCGGCCACCGCGTGACGAGACATCCAGGCACCCCTGCCTCCTGACCGCCCGCCTCCGACCACCCCCGCCCGCACGTACCGGAAAGGTTCATCGCATGCCCGCATCCAGGACGAGGGCGTCCTGCGCGGCAGCCGTGGCGATCGCCCTGTGCGCGACGCTCGCCGGCTGCGGGGGCGGACCCTCGGCCGCCGCCGACGGAAAGGTCACGCTCCGCTTCACGTGGTGGGGCAACGCCGACCGCGCCGCCCGCACCGAGAAGGCCGTTGCGGCCTTCGAACGGGCCCATCCGTCCGTCGACATCCAGACCTCCTACTCCACGTACGAGTCGTACAAGCAGAAGCTCGCCACCCAGGCGGCGGGCGGCGACGTGCCCGACCTCATCCAGCTCGACTACCGGCAGATCAGCCAGTACGCGGATTCCGACGTGATGCTCGACCTGTCCCGGCAGCGCCGGCACCTGTCCACGGACAAGATGGACCCGGCGCTGCTGCGCACCGGGCAGGTCCGCGGCACGCAGTTCGCCCTGCCGATGGGAGTGGGCACGCAGACGGTCGCATACGACAAGAAGGCCTGGCGTGACGCCGGGGCCGAACCGCCCGAGGCGGGCTGGAGTTGGCAGGACTGGGTGCGGGCGCTGCGCAAGGTGAAGGAGCACCGCGGCTCCTACGCCATGACGGACCCGGGCGCCGCGGAGGACCAGTTCGAGATCTGGCTGCGCGGCCGGGGGAAGAAGCTCTACACCGACGACGGACGGATCGCCTTCAGCGCGGGCGACCTGGCACGCTGGTGGACCTTCACCTCGGCGCTGCGCAAGGAGGGCCTGGTCAGCCCCGCCACGGACACCACGCAGATGTCCGGCTCGGTGGAGGACGCACCGATGGGACGCAAGAAGGCCGTCGCGGAGTTCAACTGGGACGCGCCCTCCGCTGGTTACGAGGCGATGTACGGCGACCGGCTCGCCATCGCCCCGACGCCCACCGGCGAGGACGGCACCTTCGGGCAGTACTACAAGCCCTCCATGCTGCTCGGCATCGCCTCCCGCAGCGAACACCCCCGCGAGGCCGCCCAGTTCATCGACTTCTTCCTCAACTCCGACAAGGCCGCCGACATTCTCGGCGTCGACCGGGGCACGCCGGTCAACAGCACACAGCGCCGCAGGGTGCTCTCCACGGTGACGGGCTTCCAGAAGCAGGTGGCGCAACTCCAGTTGTCGTTGCAGGGCAAGCTGAAGGCGCCGCCCGCAGCTCCGCCGCGCGGTGACAACGGACTCCAGTCCACCTTCCAGCGGGACTACGACCAGGTCTCCTTCGAGAAGCTCTCACCGCGCGAGGCCGCCGAGAACTTCCTCACCGAGGCACGAGCGGAGCTGAGGCACTGATGGCGGAACCGTCGACGACTTCGCGCACCCGGGCGGCTCCTCCCGCGGCTGCGCCCGGCAGCAGCTCCCCGCTCCCCGGGGCCCGCACGCCCGCCACCGCTGCACCCGGTGCGCGCGGGCGCCGCCCCGGCCGCCCGCCCAGGCGCGAACGGCAGGGCCCGGCCTGGGTGTTCCTCTCCCCGTGGGTGCTGGGTGCGTCCGTGCTCACCCTGCTGCCGATGGCCGTCTCGCTCTACCTGTCGTTCACCGACTACAACCTCTTCGATGCTCCGTCGTGGGTCGGCCTGCGCAACTACGTCCAGATGTTCACCGAGGACCCGCGGCTGCTCCGCTCCGTCGGCAACACGCTGCTCTACGTCCTCGTCGCCGTGCCGCTGCAACTCGCCCTGGCGCTCGCCGTCGCCGTCGCGCTGAAGTCGATGAGGCGCGGACGGAACTTCTACCGCTCCGCCTTCTACGCGCCTTCTCTGCTCGGCGCCTCCATGAGCGTCGCGCTGGTGTGGCGGGCGATGTTCAACGACGGCGGCACCGTCGACAACCTGCTGAGCGGCCTCGGCCTCCACATCGGCGGCTGGGTCAACCGGCCGGGCTGGGCGCTGCTGGCCGTGGCGCTGCTGACCGTGTGGCAGTTCGGCGCGCCCATGGTCATCTTCCTCGCCGGGCTCCAGCAGATTCCGCGGGACCTGTACGAGGCCGCCTCCGTGGACGGGGCGGGCAGGTGGCGCCAGTTCGCCTCGATCACCCTGCCGATGCTCTCTCCCGTGCTGTTCTTCAACCTGGTGCTCCAGACCATCCAGGCCTTCCAGGTCTTCACTCCCGCCTTCGCGATCAGCAGCGGCCGGGGCGGCCCCGCGGACTCCACGCTCTTCTACACGCTCTACCTGTACGAACGGGGCTTCACCGCCTCGCACATGGGCTACGCCTCGGCGATGGCCTGGATGCTGCTGCTCGCCATCGGCATCGTCACGGCGGTGCTCTTCCGCACCTCCCGGTCCTGGGTCTTCTACGCGAACGAGGAGGCGGCCTGATGTCCGTCACCGCTGTCCACGGGCAGCACCGCCGCACCGACTGGCGGCGCGTCGCGCTCCACGGAGGTGCCCTGGCCGTGCTCGTCGTGCTGCTCTACCCGCTGGCCTGGCTGGTCGCCACCTCGTTCAAACCGGCGGACGAAGTCCTCGCCAGCCTCGCCCTGCTGCCCTCCCGGCTGGCCACGGAGAACTACGGCACCGCGGCCGAGGGCATCGAAGGCGTCACCCTGCTTCAGCTGTTCGGGAACTCGCTGACGATCTCGCTCGGTGCCGTCGTGGGCAACGTGCTCAGCTGCTCCCTGGCCGCGTACGCCTTCGCGCGGCTGCGGTTCACCATGCGCGGGCCGCTGTTCGCCTTCATGATCGCCACGATCATGCTGCCGCACCACGCCGTGCTGATCCCGCAGTACATCGTCTTCAACCAGCTCGGCATGGTGAACACGTTCTGGCCGATGGTGCTGCCGAAGTTCCTCGCCACGGACGCCTTCTTCGTCTTCCTCATCGTGCAGTTCATGCGCGGGCTTCCTCGCGAACTGGACGAGGCGGCGAAGATCGACGGATGCGGACCGTTCCGCATCTTCGCCCGGGTCGTGCTTCCGCTCACGAGGCCCGCGCTGATCACCACGGCGATCTTCACCTTCATCTGGACGTGGAACGACTTCTTCACGCAGTTGATCTACCTCTTCGAGCCGGCCAAGTACACACTCACACTGGCGCTGCGCACCTTCGTCGACACCTCCAGCCAGTCCGCCTACGGGCCGATGTTCGCGATGTCGGTGTTCGCGCTGCTGCCGATCGTGCTGTTCTTCCTGGCCTTCCAGCGGCTGCTCGTCGAGGGCATGGCCAACTCCGGGCTGAAAGGCTGAACTTCCGTGAGCACTTCGCGGATACCCCGTGACCGCGGCGACCTCTTCGGGGCGCGCTTCGAACTCTTCGCCGACGTACTGGCGCTGGGCCTCGCCGCGGCCGTCGCCTCCCTGCCGCTGGTCACGTTCCCGGCGGCGCTGTCCACCGCGTGCACGCTGCTTCGGCGCCGGCGCCTGTTCGCCGAACCCTGCACGGCGGGACGCTACTTCACCGTGCTGCGCCGGCGGCTGGCCCGGCGCGGCGAATGGGCCGCGGGAGCTGTCGCGCTCGCGTTCGGCGCGCTGGTCGCCGCCGACGCCGGGCTCGCCTCGGCGGGCCTGCCGGGCGCGGGGCCCTTCGCGCTGGCCCTGGCGGTGGTCGCCACCGCGGCCGCGGTCGTGGGGCTGCGCGCGAGCGCCCAGCGGTCCCACGAGCAGTTGCCGGGCTGGCTTCCCGCCGTGCAGGCGGGCGCCGTCCGTACGGTGAAGGATCTGCCGGGCAGCGGCCTGGTGCTGCTGGCCGTGCTGACGGCGGCCGTGTGCGCGTGGGCGCTGCTGCCCGTCGTCCTGCTGCTTCCCGGGCCGCTGGCCCTGGCCCTGACCGCCGTCGAACTGCGGCAGGGGAGCGGACGGTGAGCAGGGCCGCCGCCGGGCGCGTGCCGTCCCGGTTACCCGTACGCGCCGGCCCGGCCGGCCGGGGACTTGTGGCCCCGGGAGCCATGCGGCTAGCTTTCCCGTGTAGAAAGCGCTTGCTGTCGATCTTGCCAATCCCTGGCGCGAAGCCGAAGGAGACCACCCACGTGACACGCAGGACAGTGCGCATCGCCATGAACGGCGTGACCGGACGCATGGGGTACCGCCAGCATCTGGTGCGCTCCATCCTGGCCATCCGCGAGCAGGGCGGCATCGACCTCGGCGACGGCAGCATGCTGTGGCCCGAGCCGGTGCTCGTCGGCCGCCGCGACCTCGCCCTCAAGGCGATCGCCGAGCGGCACGGACTGGACGAGTGGAGCACCGACCTCGACGCCGTCCTCACAGACGCCAGCATCGACGTCTACTTCGACTCCCAGGTCACGAGTGCCCGCGAGGACGCACTGCGCAAAGCGATCGGCGCCGGGAAGCACATCTACACCGAGAAGCCCACCGCCACCGGTCTCGACGCAGCCCTCTCCCTCGCCAGGCTCGCGCACGAGGCGGGCATCAAGCACGGCGTCGTCCAGGACAAGCTCTTCCTGCCGGGTCTGCTGAAGCTCAAGCGCCTCGTCGACGGCGGCTTCTTCGGGCGCATCCTCTCCGTGCGCGGCGAATTCGGCTACTGGGTCTTCGAGGGCGACTGGCAGGAGGCGCAGCGCCCCTCCTGGAACTACCGGTCCGAGGACGGCGGCGGCATCGTCGTCGACATGTTCCCGCACTGGGAGTACGTGCTCCACGGGCTCTTCGGCCGGGTCACCTCCGTACAGGCGCTCGCGGTGACACACATCCCGCGCCGCTGGGACGAACAGGGGCGGGCCTACGACGCGACGGCGGACGACTCCGCGTACGGCGTCTTCGAACTCGACGGCGGCGTCGTCGCGCAGATCAACTCCTCGTGGGCGGTGCGCGTCAACCGCGACGAACTCGTCGAGTTCCAGGTCGACGGCACGGAGGGCTCGGCCGTCGCCGGGCTGCGCCGCTGCCGCGCACAGCACCGGTCGGGCACGCCCAAGCCCGTGTGGAACCCGGACCTGCCGGCCACGGAGGTCTTCCGCGAGCAGTGGCAGGAGGTCCCGGACAACGGGGAGTTCGACAACGGCTTCAAGGCCCAGTGGGAACTCTTCCTGCGGCACGTCGTGCTCGGCACGCCGTACGACTGGGACCTGCTCGCCGGAGCCCGCGGCGTCCAGCTCGCCGAACTCGGCCTGCGCTCGTCGGCGGGGGGCCGCCGCATGTCCGTTCCGGAGCTGTCGCTCTGAGACCCGGTCCGGCCCCGGGACCGGCTCCCGGGCGGGGGCCGGCGGGGTCCGGTCCCCAAGTCCCGTTCCACAGTCCCGATTCAGGCTTCGAGGGAGAACATCCGTGATCCGACTGCCCGACGAGAACGGGGCGTTGCGCACGTACCGGCCCAGAGCCGAGCCCGCGGCCGCGGTCGCCGGACCGCCGGCCGGAGCCGCGCCCGCCGCACGCACCGTCTTCGCGGCGGCGCACGTGGTCGCCGACCGGTACCGGGCAAGCGCCGGGCCGGAGTCGCCCGCCGCGCTCGACTGGGACGCCACGCTCGCCTTCCGCCGCCACCTGTGGTCGCACGGCCTGTGCGTCGCCGAGGCCATGGACACCGCGCAGCGCGGCATGGGCCTGGACTGGTCCGTCGCGGCCGAGCTGACGGCACGCTCCGCCGCGGAGGCCAGGGCCGTGGGAGGACGCATCGCCTGCGGCGTGGGAACCGACCAACTCCCCCCGGGCGGCACGGATATGGCCCGGGTGCGCGCCGCCTACGAGGAGCAGTCCGAGGTGGTGGAGAAGGCCGGGGCACAGGTGATCATCATGGCCTCGCGTGCGCTGGCCGCGACCGCCCGCGGCCCGGAGGACTACCGGGACGTCTACGGGCACCTGCTGCGCCAGGCCGCCGAACCCGTCATCCTGCACTGGCTCGGGCCCATGTTCGACCCTGCGCTGGAGGGCTACTGGGGCAGCGCGGACCTGGACGCCGCCACCGGCACGTTCCTGGAGATCATCGCCGAACACCCCGCGAAGGTCGACGGCGTGAAGGTCTCCCTCCTCGACGCGGACCGCGAAGTGGACCTGCGGCGCCGCCTCCCCGACGGGGTCCGCTGCTACACCGGCGACGACTTCAACTACCCGGAACTCATCGCGGGGCACGGGCACGCGATCGGGGAGGCCGACGAACACCCGGTAGCGGAGAGGGACTTCAGCCACGCCCTGCTGGGCATCTTCGACCCGCTCGCGCCGCTCGCCGCCGAGGCCGTCCGACTGCTCGACGCCGGCGACACCGACGGGTTCCGCGCGGCGCTCGACCCGACCGTCGCGCTGTCACGGCACCTCTTCCAGGCACCGACTCGCTTCTACAAGACCGGAGTCGTCCTCCTCGCCTGGCTCGCGGGCCACCAGGACCACTTCGTGATGGTCGGCGGCATGCAGTCTGCGAGGTCGCTGCCGCACCTCGCGCGGGCATACGAACTCGCCGACGCCCTCGGCCTGTTCCCCGACCCGGGCCTCGCCCAGGACCGCATGCGCCGGCTATTCGGAGTGCACGGGGTGGAGGCGTGAACGCCGCCGCGGGGCTCGCCCGCTTCTCCGTCAACCAGCAGACCGTCAAGCAGCTCCCGCTTCCCGGACTCGCCGACGCCTGCGGCAAGCTCGGCATCACCCAGGTGGGACTGTGGCGCGAACCCGTCCAGGAGTACGGCCCGGAAGCGTCCGCGAAACTGATGCGGGACACGGGGCTGAGCGTGACCTCCCTGTGCCGCGGTGGCTTCTTCACCGCCCTCGACCCGGCGGAGCGCCGCCGCGCCGTCGCGGACAACCGCGCCGCGATCGACGAGGCCGCGACCCTGGGGACGTCCACGCTGGTGCTGGTCTCCGGCGGTCTCCCCGAGGGAAGTAGGGACCTGGCGGGTGCGCGGGAGCGGATCGCGGACGCGCTCGCCGAACTCGCCCCGTACGCGGGGGAGCGCGGCGTGCGGCTGGCGATCGAGCCGCTGCACCCGATGTTCGCCTCCGACCGCTGCGTCGTCTCCACGCTCGGGCAGGCCCTCGACCTGGCCGAACGGTTCCCGGCGGAGCAGGTGGGCGTCGTCGTCGACACGTACCACGTGTGGTGGGACGACCTGGCTCCGGCACACATCGAACGCGCCGGAGCGGGCGGCAGGCTGGCGTCCTTCCAGCTGGCGGACTGGGTCACGCCGCTGCCCGAGGGCGTGCTGCTCGGCCGCGGCCAACTCGGCGACGGCGCCGTCGACCTGCGCGGCTTCCGCGAACTCGTCGACGCGACGGGCTACGACGGGCCGATCGAGGTGGAGATCTTCAATCCGGGCCTGTGGGCCCGCGACGGCGCCGAGGTCCTGGCCGAGACGGCGGAGCGGTACGTGCGGCACGTCGTCGGCGTGGGGTCGTGAGCCGGGGGTCGTGAGCCGGGGTCGTGAGGCGTGAGGTTGTGCGCGGGGTCGTGACGGTGACGTCGTGACAGTGAGGCCGTGGCGGTGACGTCGTGACAGGGGTGTCGTGAGCGCGGGGCGCTCGCACGGTGCGTGACTGCTCCCGTGGGTGGGTGCTCCCTGACGGCGGCACGCTCACCGGCTTGAGCGCCGACGGGTCCCGAAGGGGTCCGGAAGGGTCCGTGGAAGGGGGTCCGGAAGGCGTCCGGAAGATCCTGAAGAGGAAATTCCGGAGCGCGTGCAACCCTTCCGGGGTGTTGGGGGTCTTACCAGGTACTTGGGCCTCTTGGGGGGATGCAGGAGGCCGAAGGGGGGCAAGTGGGGCCCGGCGGTTGGAGCACGGCAGCCGGGCCCCTGGAAATTCCCGGGGCAGCGGTGGTCAACGGCCGCGCCGGTCGTGAAGACGGCCCGCTGGTGCGCGAAGGCCTGTGCCGGAAGGCCTGATCCGCGAAGGCGAACCGAGAGCAGCCGCCACGACCGCTCTGACCGTACCGATCGGGGTTCGTTCGCGCCTCGTCGCCCGGCGGCCCGCGCCGACGGCACCCCGCGACGGTTCAACACCACGCCGCCATATGTCCGTTGATGACAATCGCGTCGACGGCGCCGGCCGATTCGTGCAGCCTGGGGGTCTCGTTACCGGCGGTTGCGCCGTTACTGTCCGCAGGTACACGAGTGCAAGCGGATAGTGGTGTGACCCCGAGGACTGCCCTGGAGTGTGCGCATGCTGACCACATGCCCCCGATGCGGGACGCGATCATCTGCGACGTCCGAGTCCTGCGGCGACTGCGGCCATGATCTCTACCGCGTCGCCTATCCCACCCCGTCCGCCGCTCTGCGGCTGACCTTCCGGAACCGCGTGCCCGCGCGGCTCACGGTGAGCGTCGCCCTTGCCCTCGTCGGCGCGGGCGTGGCCGCGGGCGTTCTGCTGGCGGGCGGCAACGACCCGGAGCCGATCTCCAAGAACAGGCCCCCCGCTTCGGCCGTCCCCCGTGAGCCCACTCCGTCGCCGCCGCCTCCGACTTCCTCCCCCGAGCCCACGAAGACGAAGGCCCCGCCGAAGCCGGCACCCGCCACGACACAGCCCACGAGGACGCCCTCGGCCGCGCCGTCCCCGTCGCGGACGTACCGGGACCCCTTCGAAGGCATCCGGGACGCTCAGCGTGCGCTGGAGTTCGCCGACGAGGTGAAGAGGCAGTGGACGGGTGAGGGCCTGGGCGAGAGGCACTGGAACCGTCGCTGAGCGTTCGGCGCCCGCGGCCCCGGGACGATGACGGACGCACCGCCCTGGGGCGGGGCTCACCTGACGGTTCGGCTCCGGGCTGAAGGCCGGGCACCGGACGACGCCCGGCCGCCCGTCCGGATCAACGGGGCGCGGCGAACGAGACGAACTCGCTCCAGGCCCCGGCGGGGAAGGTGAGCCGCGGGCCGTGCGCGTTCTTCGAGTCGCGGACGTGGACGCTTGCCGTCGCGGCGGCGGCCTCGACGCAGTCGTTGTCGTCGCTGCCGCTGTAACTGCTCTTGATCCAGGCCAGGTTGGCGGTGTCCGGGGCAGTGGGCTGCAAAGTCATGTCTCTCCAAGCACTTTCGCGATGAAGGCCAGGGACTCCCGTGGGCTGAGAG
This sequence comes from Streptomyces sp. WMMB 322, assembly GCF_900090145.1. Taxonomy (GTDB): domain Bacteria; phylum Actinomycetota; class Actinomycetes; order Streptomycetales; family Streptomycetaceae; genus Streptomyces. The sequence goes on along the minus strand of NZ_FMHI01000003.1, from coordinate 248,074 downwards.
CCTGAGACCGGATGATTCCATACCGCAGCTCCAGCACCTGAGCCTCTTTCGGGTCGGACATGAGGTGGGTCGTCAGCTGTGCGGCCGCGTATCCGACCGTCGCGCCGTCCCTCAGCTTGAGCACCTGGAGCTGGCCTCCCATGCCCGCGTGATCCTCCCGGTCCGTAGGCATGACCTGGATCTCCACATGCCGCAACTTGCCCACGTGGAGGAGGTGTTCGAGCTGCCGCCGCAGCACCGGCCTGCCGCCGACCGGACGCCGCAGCGTGACCTCCTCCTGCACGAACGTCAGCGTCGGCGGGGGAGTCCTGTGGAAGATCTCCTGCCGGGCCATGCGGGCGGCCAGAAACCGCTCCAGGTCGTCCTCGCCGTAGGCGGGGCGACGCATCCGGAACAGCGCCCGCGCGTACTCCTCCGTCTGGAGCAGACCGTGGACGTTGTGATTGCCGTACGCCCCGAGCTCCACCGCCTCGGCCTCGATCCTGGCCAGATCCCGCACCTTCTTGGGATAGCGGGCCTCCGCCACGTCGCCCTTCATCGCCGCCAACTTGCCGCCGGCACCGAGCACTTCGTCCACCGCCGTCAGAAACTCCGGCCTGGGCACGCGTCTTCCGCGCTCCACGGAGGAGACCAGATCCTCCCCGTACCCGATGGCTGCCCCCAGCTCCGCCTGCGTCAGCCCCGCCGCCTCCCGCCACAGCTTGATCTGCCGCCCGACGGCCTTCACGACCGCGCCGGAGTCGTCCTCCAGTCCCGGGTCCCACCCGGTCCTGTCGGCCCCGTCGGTCGTGTAGTCCCTTCGCCCGGCGGCCCCCGCAGCGCCGCGGCCCTTGTCCCCGTCCATGGCCCGTACCCCTGTACCCCTCTGTCCGGTGTCCCTGTGCGTCCGTCCGGTGTCCCTGCGCGGTTCAACGGGAGTCGGTGTCCTGCGGGTTACGGCGGACGAGCGGTACGGAAGGGGGGCGGCAGCGGTACAAGAGTGCGGCGGGCGGGTCGGGCTGCGTGACCTGGTCTGCCGCTGACAGCAGGCGGGGACGTCGGTCTCGGCGTGAGGCACGGTTGACACCACCGGAGGGCGTTCGTACCGACAACTGACCTGCTCGCGCAGGAGGATCAGCGGTTCTCGGCGTCGGAGGCGCCGTCAGCCCGGGCCGCCGCCGAGGCTGATCTCGTTGCCGTCCGCGTCCCGGTAGCTCACCTTGGTCACGCCGCCCTCGTACGTTTCGCGCTTCGCGGGTTCGATGCCCCGACCGGCGATCTGGGCGACCCGCTCGTCGAGGTCGTCGACGAACGACAGCACCAGGGCGTTTCCCGCCCGGTCCCGGTCCTCCACGATGTAGACGTAGCGCTGCTCGGCCACCTCCCACACCGCCTCGATGTCGTTCGGCAGAAACGCCGGCTCCTTGCCGAAGAACCGCTCGTACCAGGGCAGAGCCGAGGCGTAGTCGGTGACGGGGACACCTGCGAAGAGTTCCCGGGCCATGCCGTCCTCCATGTGGGGTGGATGAGGTCGCCCATGCCGACTTCGGCGGCGGCGGATATTCATTGCCGCGGTCCGGCTTCACAGGCGGGCATGGTCGAAGTCGGCACATCGACGCCGGGTGGACCCGGGGATCGTGGTCCTTGCTGCAGGTCAATCGGCCGAGTCAGCCCCGATCCGGCGACGGATTGATTCCGGAAGAGGGTAGACCGATTCAACCGGCAGCATCGAGTTCGCCTTCGCCACCTGCCCTGCTCGCACAGCGGAATGTACCTCGTGGACCAGGGCCGTGATGTCGGTCATAGAAACGATCCAACTGTCCACATAGCGCTCGACTGCTTCTCCTGAGAGACCCACTTGAATCGCTCGCCCGGGCAATGGAGTCAGGTCGAGAGATCGCTCGGGATCCCATTGGACACGCACTGGCATTTCGCTGAGCTCTGCTCGCCAATCCTCTCTGCTGCTGTGTACCTCTGGGGAGAAGTGGCTGAGAGCCGAGTGTGAGAGTGCCCATTCCAGACCTTGGCGAGTGATTTCAATTGCCAGCACGCGCTCTTGGCCGGACTTCTGGGCCCACCCCGACCGATACATCATCCACAGGTACGAAGGCTTGATCCAGGTCATTCTGTCCCTCTTGAAAGGGGGGACGAAGGTGCCTGCGGAGACGGCCCGCCCCGCGATCGCCTCTGGATATGCCTGGTAGACCGTGATGGTGGAGTCGTTGTAACGACCCTTCAGCGTGCGTGGCGGATTACCCGTAGATGTCTCAGCGAGCATCGCCGTTCTCGTCCGCTCGGTGCTCCTGAAGCCAACGTTCGGCATTATGGAGTTCGGGACCGGACAGCCGACTCGCCCCGGCGGTGTATGCCAGCCAGCGCAGGTCGTCGCAGCCGAAGAAGTCCTCACCCCAGCTGTCCACCCAGATGTGAACAACTCCGGCTGCGGGGCTAGTCAAATCCCACCAGGCCCACCCTCTGGATTCCTCCTCGGGGCAGAAACGGTACAGCCAGTCCTGGAGCTGCCACGGCCCGCTGGTGATGTGGGACAAGTATTGGCTGCGCCCGCGCAGAGCAGGCGGGGGGGCCTTTGTCGGTGCCTCCGAGCTGACCTCCACGAACCATGGCGACAAAGTATCAACGGGGACATCTTCCCCCTCGAAGTCCTCGGTGATGCCCAAGTTCAGTGCGGCATCGAGAACCTTTTTCAATTCGTCGCTGTATTCTCCTGCCTCTCTCTCAAGTTCGACGACGAAACGAGAGAGAACCGGTGGAACCAGGCTCGCGTCGACTCCCTCGCGGAGGCGCTGGATCTCCGCTTCAAGACTGGCCACGTCATGAATCATTTGCTCTTTTACTCAACCTTCTTGAATTACTCTGCCTGAGCCGGGAATGACGTTTCCTCGCAATTCCCCGAGAAGCTTGTCGGAGATCCCGTAGAGGTCCGGCCCTTTGGTCGGGTCGGAAATCTCCGGGTACTCTTGCAGGAGCTGTCTCCATTCCGCCTTCGTGAACGAGTCCCCGTCGGGGTGATCCGCGCGGTTCTGTGGCAGTGCTGCGTCTCTCACAGAGTCTCGGTACTCACGACTCACGTCGAAAGCAACGATCTGTCCGCCGTCACCTCGGAATTCTGTTGTGTGTCTGATATCACCACTCATGTTGAGGTACAGCTTCCCATTTCCGCTGATCACGACCTCGCCGTTGTCTCCGATGTGCACCCGTTGACTCAGCGGGTGATTGGTCTGCTTGCGGTACACCGTCACCGTGTCACACGGGGCCAGACCGAGCGGGTCCGTCCAACTGTATGGATTGAGGACGTAGGCGGCCGGGTTCGGAGCGGGAACGAGACCGAGGGGGTCGGGTGACGTGTATCGGGCGGTGTCCGGGTCGTAGTGGCGATGGAGGTTGTAGTGGAGGGCGGTCTCAGGATCGGCGTACTGACCGGGGAACCGGAGGGGGGTGTAGGCCGTGGCGTCGCGATTCCAGGTGGTTGCGCCCCAGAGTGTCGTGCGGGTGTGCCAGGAGATGTTCCCGTGTTCGTCGACGAGTTCGGTAGGGGTGCCGACCAAGTCGGTGACGATGGCGAAGAACCGGGAGTCGACCTGGCCCTGGCTCAGGGGCTTGCGCTCGTACTGAGTGAGAGGGCGGTCGCCCTCGTGGTCCCAGGTCAGGGTGACACCGGTGGTGGTGTCGGACTGTTCCGCGAGTCGGGTTCCGTCCCAGGTGAAGTAGACGGCTTCGATGGGTGAGCCGCCTTCATCGAGGCGGTACTTGGCGGCGCGGCGCCCGAGAGGATCGTAGGCGTAGCTCCAGCGGGCGCCGTCGGGTGTAGTGCAGGCGATGAGACGGTCTTCGGCGTCCCATTCGTAGCGCCAAGTGTCCGGCTTGCGGGAGAGGCGGGCTTTCTGGCGCAGCGTCATACGGCCTGCAGCGTCGTGTTCGTAGCGCACAGAGCCGGCCGTAAGGATCTGGGTACCCTGGTACGTCCGTTCGCCGCGGGCGCTTGGGCTTCCTGCTTCGTCCGGCCAGGTCGCCTGTGTCTGATTTCCCGCCTGGTCGTAGGCGTAGGACTCCACCCAACCGTCCGCGGAGACCGTGATCGGACGACCGACGGCGTCCAGGTCCATGTGTTGGGCGGCGCCGGTCACATGGTCGGTGATGGCCGCGAGATGACTGTCCGCCCGGTAGCTGTAGGAGCGAGCCCGCTGGGTACTGGCATTGGTCACCAACTCTTGGTCCGTCAAGCGACCCAGCGGATCCCAGACTGAATTGAGAGCGACGGTTTCACCGAAGGCACGCTCGATCTCACGTCCAACCGCATCGTGGACGAAATTGATGCGGTGCCCGTCAGTCGCCAGCGATGTGCGATTTCCGACCTCGTCGTAGGTGAACGTGGTCACAGCGCCTGTAGGCGTAGTTCGGGAGGTGCGACGGCCGAGTTCGTCGTACTCGATTCGAATACTGCGCCCGTCGACGTTCTCAGCAAGCAGCCGTCCGGCGACGTCAAACTCGAAGTCGAGTGTGACTTTCGGGGAAGTCGCGCGAAGAAGCCGGCCCAAAGGGTCGTAGGAGTAGTGGGTTATCGCCCCCGCCGCATCCTTTGCGATGGTGCGGCCCAGGGCGTCGCGCTCAAAGCGGATCCTCTCCCCGAGAGGCGTCGTGCGAGAGGCCAGGCGTCCTGCACCGTCGTGCTCGTAGGTGACTTCGCGGTTGTCGAAGTCGGACTCGGCCACGAGGTGGCCCGCGCGGTCGTACGTGTAGTTCCAGGTGAAACCGTGTGGATCGGTGACTTGGGTCAGGCGGAGTTCCGTGTCGTAGTCGAAGGTGTAGGTTGCCCCGTCCGGTGTGGTCCGTGAGACCAGTCGGTCGAAGTGCGTGTACCGGCAGTGAGTCTCTTCCCCGCTGGGGCCCGTGTGCGAGAGGCGGTTTCCTTCTCCGTCCCAAGTCCACGCCTGCTCAGTACCGTCTGGGGCCACACGACGGGCGGGCTTGCCTTCGACGGTCCACTGCAACTGGCTGGTGGCTCCGAGGGGATCGGTGATCGCCACCGGTCTTCCGAAGGCGTCCCGTGCGCATTCCGTCCGGGAGCCGCCCGGGTCTGTGACAGTGATCGCAAGCCCGGCTGCGTTGTTGGTCACGCATGTCCGGGCCCCGGCGGCATCAGTGACGGACGCGACGGCGCCGGCGGGGTCATGGGCGTAGTAGGTGGTGGTGCCATCAGGTGCGACCGCAGCGGTGCAGTTCCCCCGCCTGTCGAATTCCTGCTGCCACACGGCGCCGTCGGGGAGGGTGATCTCCACGGGGAGATGCATGGCGTTGTAGGCGGTGGTCGTCGAGGTGCCGTCCGGGCGGTGGACGGCGACGAGGTCGACGTGGTTGTCGGCCCATTCGAAGCGGGTGGTGTGGCCGAGCGCGTCGGTCCGCGACAGCAGGTTGTCGTGGCGGTCCCATTCACTGTGGACGGTGTTGCCGAGGGGGTCGGTCTCGGCGATGACCTGGCCGAGGTGGTTGAGGTGGTAGGTGGTCACCGCGCCGAGGGAGTCGGTGTAGCGCGTGATGCGCTGCGCGGTGTCGTACTCCAGCTGCGAGGAGAGGTAGCCCTCGGGGCCGACGGTGCGGGTGACACGGCCGCGTTCGTCGTAGATGAACTGGTAGGTCGAGTCGTTCCGGTCGGTCCAGGAGGTGATGCGGTGCTGGTCGTCGTAGCCGAACACGAGTGGCAGGCCGGATGAGTTGACGATGTGCGTCAGGTTCCGGGCGTCGTCGTACGAGTACGACTTGACCTGGACGGGTCCGTCGGGCGTTCGTACGGCGATGCCGGATATGAGGCCGTCGTCGGCGGTGACCTCGACGTGGTAGCCGCCGTCGTGGCGCACGGCGGTGGGGGTGCCGTCGGCTTCGCGGTCGATGCTGATGCCGTTGCCGTTGCGGTCCTCGACCTCGGTGAGCCACCACAGGCCCTGCGCGCCGTCCTCGGGTGGCAGGAAGCGTCGGGTCAGCCCGGTGCGGGGGTCGGTGACGGCCAGGTCCCATCCGCTGGAGCCCTGCACGCAGGTCAGCGGGATGCGGTGGCCCTCGTAGGGGTGGACCTGTTCACCGATCATGTCCGGGGCGTGGCCGTACCGCAGGGAGGAACCGTCCAGCCGGTGCCACCACAACTCCTTGCCGTCCTCGGCGACTTCGAGGCGTTCGTCGAGGGTGGAGGCCCATGAGGGGCCGTAGAAGCGGCCGTTGCGGTAGCCGGATATGTGGGTGCGCTCGATGACCAGGGGCAGCACGCCGGGCAGGGTGAGGTCGGTCTGATGCTGGAAGACCTCGCCGGTGGCCATGTCGATGGGGTCGCCGCCCAGGCACTTGTCGGCCGCGTTGCGGCCCTTGGCCGACAGCTCCGGCGACGGGGGCTTGTGCTTGCCCGGCGCGTTCTTGCCGGCCGGGTTGGGTCCGCCGGGCAGCCCGCCCGGCCCCTTGCCGTCGCCGCGTGACGTGATCGCCTTCATCGAGTCGGCGACGGAGTTCTCGTTGTCGCGGTGCTTCTTCGCCATGGAGCGCACGCCGCCGGGGACGCCTTCGCCGACGTGTTTGGCGACCTTCTTGAGTGCCTTCTCCGAGCCGTTGAGCGCGCCGTCGAGGACGCTGTCGAAGGCCTGGGTGAACGGGTCGCGTCCCTTGGTGCGGCCGAAGGCACCCTTGGCGCGGCCAAGTGGCGCAAGGGCGTTGGTTTGCAGGTCGGAGCCGTGGCGGGAGAGTTTCTCCGCGCCGTTGTCGAACTCGTTCAGGTCGATCCGCATCCGGCCGCCACCGCCACCGGCGCCTGAACCACCCCCGCCGCCGGCGGAGTTGAGGTTCATGCCCCCGGGCTTGCCGTCGCCGCCGCCACCGCCGGCGTCCCCCCCGCCGTCGCCACCGCTCTGTCCTGGGGGGAGGCTGATGGCGTCGTCGGCCAGATCGAGGATCATGTCCTCGGTCATCTTCTCCAGCTTGGCCGTGACCGGCTCGGTCACCTCCGCCAGCAGCCGCTCGACGATCTCTTCCTGCGCCTCCTTGATGAGGCGGCGGATCAGCTCCCGCATCGCCGTCACCTGCGCCGCACCGATCAGCGCCGACAGCCCGCCGGTGACGACGGCGGCGCCGATCGCGATGCCTGCCGAGGCCGCCATCGCCCCCAGTTCGATCTCGGCCTTGACCTTCATCCCGTAGATGACGTCCGCGACCACGTCGCACGCCTTGGCGAACGTCCGCGCGATCTCCGGGACCTTGTCCAGATGGGAGCCCTTGACCTTGCCCCAGTGTCCCTTCAGGGCGTCGACGGCGTAGCCCTCGCTGGAGGCCAGGATGCGGTTGACCGCCGCGTGGGCCTCCCCGCCGTGGCCCTCGAACTTCTCGGCGAACTCCCGCATGGCGTCGGCCATCTCGCGGTAGTCGTCCTCGTCCACGTTGGGCCAGTTGATCCCGATGAAGTCCAGAATCTCATCCAGCCAGCCCGGCAGAACGTAACCCATCCCCCGTACCCCCCACGTCTCGCGGCGCGCAACGGCGCCCAACACCGATCCGGCGACAGCCGGTTCGAAGCGCCGAACAGTCTAATGAGCGTCAACAAGACCTGTACACGGAGTAGTTCGGACGTGTGAAGCCTCACCTGTTTGCGCCGGAGGGTGAGTCACCGGCTCGCCGGCCGGGCCGGTTCTGCTGGAATGCGGTATGAGCATCTTCGTGCGCGTCCGGTTCGACGTCAGTGACGAACAGCGAGCGGAATTCGAGCAGTTGGCGCTTGCGCTTTGTGAGCACGCCGAGGGCGGCCCCGGGATTCTGACCTACCGGTTCTTCTCCTCCGGCTCCGGCAGATACGCACTGCTGGAGGAGTACGCCGACACGGCGGCGGCGCTGGCGCACAACGAAAGCGCCACGGAGCTGCTGGACCGTGTGCGGAAGTGCACGGAGTCGATCAGCGTCGAGCTGTACGGCCCTCTCGGGCCCGAGCTCCACGAATGGGTCCGCGAACGTCCCCACGCGACCTCGTACGCGGAATTCCCCGACCCCGGTGGCGAGTCCTGAGGCAGGAAGACAACGACCGCCCGGCAGGGTGCGGGGCAGCGTCGACGTGTCACCGCCCCGGGCCGCTCCAGCGGATCTCTCCGTCGACGACGGTGTCCGTGGGCGTCAGACCGAGGGCGCGCGCGACGGCGGCGGACGTTTCGTGCTCCGGGTGGATGTGGGCGACGAAGGTGCCCACGTCCCGCTCCCGCAACCACGTCCGCACGGCCGCTGCCGCCTCCCGCGCGTAACCGTTGCCCTGGTGGTCCGAGCCGACGACCCAGGCGAGTTCTGCCGTCAGGCTTCCCTCGGCCGGACGGTGCAGCGTTGCCTGGACCGTGCCCACCAGCTGCCCGTCCGAGCTACGGCGGAGCATCCAGTTCAGCCACCCCTGGCTGCCGTCGGGCGAGCGCCCGGCGGAGTGCCGCCGGTACCGGGCCTGCAACTCCTCGGCGGAGTAGGGCGATCCGCCGATCCACGCGTGCAGCCGCTCGTCGTCGAAGACCGGGAAGGCCTCCGGCGCGTGATCGGCGCGCAGGGGCTCCAGCAGAAGCCGGGCCGTGGTCATCGGCCCGGCGGCGGGCCAGTCTTCCGTGCCGTGGGCGGAAGGACGGTCCCGGGCACCCGGCACGCCGTCTTCTCCGTCAGCCGTGCCGGGCTCCTGCGACGCGTCCTTGCCGCTCTCGCCCGTGCTCTTCGTGCTTCCCGTACTGCCCGTACTTGCCGTGGTTCCTGTACTGCCCGTTCTTGCCGTGCTTCCCGTACTTGCTGTACGTCCCGTACTTCCCGGGCTCCCGCTCTCCGGCCCGGCACCCTCCACGGGAACGCGGCGCGGCTGGATGAGGTCCCAGCGGTTCCCGTACGGGTCGCGGAAGACCGCGACCGTTCCGTAAGGCTCGTGCCGGGGCGGTTCCTCGAAGGCGACGCCCGCGGCCAGCATCCGTGCGTGATCCCGTGCGAAATCCTCGGTGTTGAGGAACCAGCCGACGCGTCCCCCGGTCTGGTCCCCGATGCGGGCCCGCTGTTCGACGGTGCCGGCCCTGGCGAGCAGCACACCGGTCTCCCGGGCTCCCCGCGGTGCGACCACCACCCAGCGCTTCCCGTCGTCGAGGGGTGTGTCCTCGGCGAGTTCGAAGCCGAGGGCGTCCACGTAGAAGGCGATCGCCTCGTCGTAGTCGGGAACGACGACGGTCACCAGTCCGAGGTGAGGCATCCGGCGATCCTGCCGCCGCGCGGCACGCGGCACCATCGGGTTTCGGCGTGCCCCCGGCGGAAGGGCCGGAAGGCAACGGCGGGACGGCCGGAACGGGACCCGTGCCGTCCCGACGTGGCCGGAACGCCGTGTCTAGAACGGCACCCCGCAGTGCAGCATCACGTTCGCGTACGGACGGACCTCGCCGGTGCGGACGATGAGGCGTGCCTGGCGGGTGCGGGCCTTGAACTCTTCGTGCGGGACGAGTTGCAGGTCGGGAAAGCGGCCGTGCAGCAGCTCGGCTGCCTCCGGGTTGCCTTCCTTCACCTCGGAGGCGGCGGTGGCGCCTTCGATCTCGAGCTCGTCCATCAGTCCGGAGAGCACCTCGTCGAAGGTCGGGACGCCCGCGCGGAACGCCAGGTCGACGAGGAACGGGCCGTAGGGCACCGGAAGCCCCGCGTCGCAGACGACGACGCGGTCGGTGTGGCCCAACGAGGCCAGTGCGCCCGCGAGATGACGGTTGAGGATGCCCGACTTCTTCATGCGGACGGCCAGCTCCTTCTTCGTGTCCGACTTCCTGCGGGCCCCTATCGGGCCCCGGTGATGACGAGTGGTGATGACCGGTGTCGGCGACGACCGGCGACGACCGGTGGCGGCCACTCCCGCTGCGACTCGTGCCTGCGACGGGTGGGTGACGGCGAACGCCTTTTCGGCGACGGCCTGTTGCTCCCGGTCGCTTGTTACCCCCGGCTGGTTGCCTCCGGCCTGTTACCCCCGGGTCTGTTGCCCCCGCCGACCGTCTCCTCCGCCGACCATCTCCCCCGCCGCCCCGCTCCTGTCCCCGCCCCGCCCCTGTCCCCGTCCCGGGCACCGACGCCCGGGACAGAGGGAGCGGGCGGCCGGTCAGGAGTACCGGTCGACGTTCGACTTGTCCACGGTGACGACCGGAACCATGATCTCCTTGTCGGGGTCGCTGCCCTCGACCTTGCGGATCGCGTTGCGCACCGCCATCTTGCCCAGCTCGGCTGGCTGTTGGGCGATCGAGGAGTTGAGCGTGCCCTTCTTGATGGCCTTGAAGCCGTCGGGGGTGCCGTCGAAGCCGACGACCTTGATCTCCTTGCCGGCCCTGCTGCCGAGCGCCTTGACGGCGCCGAGCGCCATCTCGTCGTTCTCGGCGAAGATGCCGGTCGCGTCGGGGTGGGACTGAAGCAGGTTGGTGGTGACGTCGAGGCCCTTGGCGCGGTCGAAGTTGGCGGCCTGCTTACCGACGATCTTGATGTTCGGGTACTTCTTGATCGCGGACATGAAGCCCTTGCCGCGCTCACGCGACGCGGAGGTGCCCGGCTGACCGCGCAGGACGAGGACGCTGCCCTGCTCACCGAGCTGCTCCGCCAGCTCCTTGGCCGCCTTCTGGCCGCCGGAGACGTTGTCGGAGGCGACCGTCGTGGCGACCTTCGCCTTGTTGACCGCGCGGTCGACGGCGACAACGGGGATGCCGGCGTTGTCCGCCGCCTTGACGGAGGGTGCGGCCGCGTCGGAGTCGACGGGGTTGATGATGATGGACTTCACGTTCTGGCTGGTGAAGTTCTGCAGCTGGTTCGCCTGCTGGGAGGCGTCGTTCTGTGCGTCCTGCACGTTCAGCTTGACGCCCTGGGCCTTGGCCTCCGCCTCCGCCCCCTTCTTCATCTCCACGAAGAAAGGGTTGTCCAGGGTCGAGAGGGCCAGGCCCAGCTTGATGTCCTTCTTCTCCCCGGACTTCCCCGAGCCGCTGCCACATCCGGTGGCCGCTGCGCATATCAACGCCGCAGCTGTCACTACGGCAACCGTGCTCTTTCGCGTGCTCATGGCTGCATTCCTTGCAGTCGACGACAGTGAAACGAACGTCGTGCTGTCCCCCCGACGCACAGAGATCATGCGCGACGACGGAGTGTATCGAGCAGGACAGCGAGGGCAATCACCGCCCCAATGACGACTTGCTGCCAGAAGATGGAAACTTCAAGCAGATTGAGACCATTGCGGAGGACCGCGAGGATGAGTGCGCCGACAAGTGTTCCGGACGCTTTGCCGACGCCGCCCGCGAGGCTCGCCCCGCCGATCACAACGGCTGCGATGGCGTCCAGTTCGTAACCCGTGGCGGCCTGCGGCTGCGCGGAGGCCAGCCGCGACGCCAGCACGATCCCGGCCACCGCGGCGAACGCCCCGGAGAGCGCGTAGATGACGAGCTTCTGGCGGCGCACGCGGATTCCGGAGAGCCGTGCGGCCTCCTCGTTGCCGCCGATCGCGTACATCGCGCGGCCGCTGTAGGTGCGGGCGAGGATCAGCGCGGTGATGCCGCCCATGACGAGCAGCACCAGCAGCGGCACGGGGAACCAGCCGCCGAGCGTCTCACCGACCGTGGCGACGGAGGAGGGAAGCGCGATCGGCGTGCCTTCGGATAGGACCAGCGACAGGCCGCGCCCCACGGAGAGCATCGCCAGCGTCGCGATGAACGGCGGCAGTTTGCCGTAGGCGATGAGGCCGCCGCTGACGAGGCCGCAGGCGACGCCCGTGCCGACCGCGAGCAGTACGGACAGCCAGACCGGCAGCCCTTCCTTCGTCGACGTCCAGCCGAGCATGATCGCTGAGACGGCGGCGACCGAACCGACCGACAGGTCGATGCCTCCGGAGACGACGACGAAGGTGACGCCGAAGGCGAGGATCGCCGTCACAGCGGCCTGCACGCCGACGTTCAGCAGGTTCTGGGTGCTGAGGAAGTCGGGCGACATGACCGTCAACGCGACGACCAGGACGACGAGTCCGCTCAGCGCGCCGTTGTTCTTGAGGACCTTGCGCAGCACCTCACCGGCGCCGCGTTCGCCGCCGCCGCGGCCGGCCGCCGGACCCTTGCCCAGGGACTGCCCCCGCTGACCCTGTCCGCTGCTGCTGTGGATGTCAGTGGCCACGGGGGCCCTCCTTGCTGTCGGTCTTCGTGCCGCCGGTCTTCGTCACGCCGGTACTCGTGCCACTGCTGTTCTTGGTCGACGCGGCCCGCTGGGACGGCTGTCGGCCCTGCGCATACGCGCCCTGCCCGTGGGCGGCGCCGACGGCGAGGCGCATCACGGCGTCCTGGTCCGCCTCCCGCGCTGCCAGTTCGCCCGCGATGCGGCCCTGGGCCATGACGAGGATGCGGTCGCTCATGCCCAGCACCTCGGGGAGATCGCTGGAGATCATCAGGACGGCGTGCCCCGACGCGGTGAGTTCGTTGATGAGTTCGTAGATCTCGACCTTCGCGCCGACGTCGATGCCGCGCGTCGGCTCGTCGAGGATCAGCACCCTGCTCTGTGCGAGCAGCCACTTGCCGATGACGACCTTCTGCTGGTTGCCGCCCGAGAGAGTGCCCATGCGCTGCCCGAGCCCGGACATGCGCACGCCGAGCCGTTTCGCGATGCGGTCCGCGGACTCCTCCTGGCCCGAGAAGCTCACGAAGCCGGCGCGGCTGGCCCTGCGCAGGGTCACCAGGCCGAGGTTGTCCCGCACGGACGAGTCCGGCAGCAGGCCCTGGCCCTTGCGGTCCTCGGGGACGAGGCCGATGCCCGCGGCGAGGGCGGCGGTGATGTCGTGCCGGCGCAGCCGCTTGCCCTGCACCTCTACGGTGCCCGAGTCGTAGGGGTCGGCGCCGAAGACGGCACGGGCCACCTCCGTACGGCCCGCCCCCACCAGTCCTGCCAGGCCCACGACTTCGCCCGCGCGCAGCTCGAAGCCGACGTCGGAGAAGCCGCCGGCGCGTGTCAGGCCGCTCACGCGCAGCAGCGGCGGGCCGCCCGCCTCGGCGGACGTGCCGTTGGCGGCTCCCGTCTCCCGCGGGTACTGCTGCTCGATGCTGCGCCCCACCATCATCCGTACGAGGTCGTCGCGCGGCGTGGACGCGGCGGTCTGCCCGACGCTGCGCCCGTCGCGCAGCACCGTGACCCGGTCGCCGAGCGCGGCGATCTCCTCCAGGTGGTGCGTGATGAAGACGATGCCGACGCCGTCCGCACGCAGCCTCCGCACGAGGCCGAACAGCTTCTCCACCTCGTCGGCGGTGAGCGCGGCCGTCGGCTCGTCCATGATCAGTACGCGGGCGTCCAGGCTGAGCGCCTTGGCGATCTCCACCATCTGCGAGCGCGCGACGCCGAGTTCGCGCAGCGGGGTGTCCGGCGCGATGTCCACCCCGACGCGGGCGAGCACTTCGGCGGCGTCCGCCTCCATGCGGGCGCGGTCGAGCAGGCCGAAGCGGCGGGGCTGCCGGCCGAGGAAGATGTTCTCGGCGACGCTCAGGTGGGGCACCAGGTTGAACTCCTGGTGCATGGTGGCGATTCCGAGCTTCTCCGCGTCGCCGGCGCCGTGGATGCGCACGGGCCTGCCGTCGCGCAGCACCCGCCCGGAGTCCGCGCGGTGGACTCCGGAGAGGATCTTGATCAGGGTGCTCTTGCCGGCGCCGTTCTCGCCCAGCAGGACGTGGACTTCGCCCTCGTGCAGGTCGAAGTCGACGCCGTCGAGTGCGACCACGCCGGGGAAGGCTTTCCGGATTCCTTCGGTGCGCAGCAGCTCACGCAGCCGTGGGGGGCTGGGCGTTGTCAACGGCTCTTCCCTTCGCTCTCGCCGCAGGAGCGGCGCGTGACAAGGCGGGCTTGGAGGGTCACGGACGCGGCGGCGCGCCCCTCGACGAGACTGATCAGGGCCTCCACGGCCTTGTGCCCCAGTTCGCCGGTCGGTTGGGCGATTGCGGTGATCGGCGGATCGGTGTGCAGGAACCAGGGGATGTCGTCGAACGCGGCGAGGGCGATGTCGTCCGGCACGCGCAGGCCGCGGCGGCGCAGCTCGTCCATCGCGCCGAGCGCCATGAGGTTGTCGGCGGCGAAGACGACCTCGGGCGGCTCGGGCAGGTCGAGGAAGGCCGCGGTCGCCCGTCTGCCGCTCTCGGTCTGGAAGTCGCCCTGGCCCGTGTACTCCTGGGGCAGCGGCAGTCCGTGCGCGTCGAGTGCCGCACGGAAGGCGGCCACCCGTTCGTCGCCGGTGGTGGTCTCACTGGGACCGCCGATGATGGCGAGGCGCCGGTGGCCGAGCGCGTGCAGATGCGCCACGAGGTCGTGGACGGCGGAGCGTCCGTCCGCGTGCACGACGGGCACGTCGAGGCCGCGTATCCACCGGTCGACGAAGACCATGGGGGTGCCCGCGGCGGCGGCGTCGCGGATCGTGGCGTTGCCGCCGTCGGTGGGGGAGACCAGCAGTCCGTCGATGCGGCGCTCCAGGAGCGTGCGCACGTGGTGTTCCTGAAGTGCGGGGCGCTCGTCGGCGTTTCCGATGATGACGCTGTAGCCGCGTTCACGGGCGGCGTCCTCGACGGCGCGGGCCAGCTCGGTGAAGAACGGGTTGAGGACGTCGCTGATGACGAGGCCGAGGGTGTGTGTCTGATGCGTCCTCAGCGAACGGGCCACGCCGTTGGGGCGGTAGCCGAGTTCGGTGACGGACGTCAGCACGCGCGAGCGTGTGTCCGGGCGTACGGCCGGGTGGTCGTTGAGCACCCGGGAGACCGTGGCGACCGACACCCCGGCGTGGAACGCGACGTCCTTGATGCTGGTCAACTGCCTTGCCCGTTCTCTGAGTCCGGCTCAGGAGCCGGTTGGACCCCGGCTTCGTGGTAACGATTACATCCGACATGAGAAGGGACTGCACCGGGGCTGCACAAGGGGCCGACACCCGATCGTGACACCGCGGCGGAAGTGCGCCGGCGAGTGCGTGACCGGGTTGTCCACAGGCCTGCCGTCTTGTCGGCGCCGGGCGCTACCGTCTGTCACATGTCCTTCCAGAACGCGGTGCTCGAAGGGGTCCTCGAGCGCATCACCTATGCCAACGAGGACAACGGCTACACCGTGGCCAGGGTCGACTCCGGGCGGGGCGGCGGCGAACTGCTCACGGTCGTCGGCTCGTTGCTGGGCGCTCAGGTCGGCGAGTCGCTGCGGATGGAGGGCCGCTGGGGCTCACACCCGCAGTACGGCCGCCAGTTCACCGTGGAGAACTACACGACCGTCCTGCCCGCGACCGTGCAGGGCATCCGCCGCTACCTCGGCTCCGGCCTCATCAAGGGCATCGGCCCGCGCATCGCCGAGCGCATCGTCGACCACTTCGGCACGTCCACGCTCGACGTGATCGAGGCCGACCCCCGCAAGCTGATCGAGGTCCCGGGCCTGGGTCCGAAGCGCACGGAGAAGATCGCCGCCGCCTGGGACGAGCAGAAGGCCATCAAGGAGGTGATGGTCTTCCTCCAGGGCGTGGGGGTCTCCACCTCCATCGCCGTGCGGATCTACAAGAAGTACGGCGACGCCTCGATCTCCGTGGTGAAGAACCAGCCGTACAGGCTCGCGGCGGACGTGTGGGGCATCGGCTTCCTCACCGCCGACCGCATCGCGCAGTCCGTCGGCATCCCGCACGACAGTCCGGAGCGCGTCAAGGCCGGTCTCCAGTACGCCCTTTCGCAGTCCACCGACCAGGGGCACTGCTACCTCCCCGAGGAACGGCTGATCTCCGACGCGGTCAAGCTGCTCCAGGTCGACACGGGTCTCGTCATCGACTGCCTGGGCCGGCTCGCCGCCGAGGAGGAGGGAGTGGTGAAGGAGACCGTTCCGGGGGAGGACGGGCAGCCGCTCACGGCCGTCTATCTCGTGCCCTTCCACCGTGCCGAGCTGTCCCTCGCCGCTCAGCTGCGCCGGCTGCTGCACGCCCCGGAGGACCGGATGGCCGCGTTCCAGGACGTCGACTGGGAGGCGGCCCTGGGGTGGCTCGCGGAGCGCACCGGCGCCCAGCTGGCCCCGGAGCAGCGGCAGGCGGTCCAGCTGGCGCTCAGCGAGAAGGTGGCCGTGCTGACGGGCGGTCCCGGCTGCGGCAAGTCCTTCACCGTCCGGTCCGTGGTGGAGCTGGCGCGGGCCAAGAAGGCGCGGGTGGTCCTCGCGGCGCCCACCGGGCGTGCGGCCAAGCGGCTGTCGGAGCTGACCGGGGCGGACGCCTCCACGGTGCACCGGCTGCTGGAGCTGAAACCGGGCGGTGACGCCGCCTACGACCGCGACCGCCCCCTGGAGGCGGATCTGATCGTCGTCGACGAGGCGTCGATGCTCGACCTGCTGCTCGCGAACAAGCTGATCAAGGCGGTGCCTCCGGGGGCCCATCTGCTGCTGGTGGGGGACGTGGACCAGCTGCCGTCCGTCGGGGCGGGCGAGGTGCTGCGGGACCTGCTCGCGGAGGGTGGTCCCGTCCCGTCCGTGCGGCTGAAGCGGATCTTCCGGCAGGCGCAGCAGTCCGGGGTGGTGACCAACGCCCACCGCATCAACTCAGGTGCCCAGCCCGTCACCCACGGGCTGAGGGACTTCTTCCTCTTCGCGGAGGACGACGCGGAGGAGGCCGGGAAGCTCACCGTCGACGTCGTGGCGCGGCGCATCCCGGCGAAGTTCGGCCTCGATCCGCGCCGCGACGTCCAGGTGCTCACGCCGATGCACCGCGGCCCGGCGGGTGCGGGCACGCTCAACGGTCTGCTCCAGCAGGCGGTGTCGCCGGCCCGGCCGGACGTTCCCGAGAAGCGTTTCGGCGGACGGGTTTTCCGGGTGGGGGACAAGGTCACCCAGATCCGCAACAACTACGAGAAGGGCGCCTGCGGCGTCTTCAACGGCACCGTCGGCGTGGTCACGGCTCTCCACGCGGAGGACCAGCGTCTGACGGTCCGTACGGACGAGGACGAGGAGGTGGAGTACGACTTCGACGAACTGGACGAGCTGGCCCACGCCTACGCCGTCACCATCCACCGGTCGCAGGGCAGCGAATACCCGGCGGTCGTGATTCCCGTCACCACGAGTGCCTGGATGATGCTTCAGCGCAATCTGCTTTATACCGCCGTCACCCGGGCAAAGCGTCTGGTGGTGCTCGTGGGGTCGCGGAGGGCGATCGGCCAGGCAGTCCGCACGGTATCGGCGGGCCGCAGGTGCACGGCCCTGGATCACCGGCTGCGTGGCGGCGCCGCGCTCCCCGGCAGTGACCGCTGTTCCGGGGGGTGACCGCCGCCGCGTGGAGGGTGCAGGATGTTGAACGAAATAGGACGGCACTGCGTGCCACCAAATAGCCCTTTGGCCGACCCCGAGTGCACCGCACCGCGCTCGGTGGGAGACAGTGGAAAGGGTCAGGGCACCTCGAAGAAGAGGCACTACGTCGGTGAGGGAAGACGTGAGCGACAACTCTGTAGTACTTCGGTACGGGGACGATGAGTACAGCTACCCCGTGGTCGACAGCACGGTGGGCGACCGTGGGTTCGACATCGGCAAGCTGCGCGCCGAGACCGGTCTGGTGACCCTGGATTCGGGCTACGGCAACACCGCCGCGTACAAATCCGCCATCACCTACCTCGACGGTGAGGGCGGTGTCCTGCGTTACCGCGGTTACCCGATCGAGCAGGTGGCGGAGCGGGGCACCTTCCTGGAGACGGCCTACCTTCTGATCCACGGCGAACTTCCCACCGTCGACCAGCAGGCCTCCTTCAAGGACGAGATCACCCGTCACACCCTGCTGCACGAGGACGTGAAGCGTTTCTACGACGGCTTCCCGCGTGACGCCCACCCGATGGCCATGCTCTCGTCCGTGGTCAGTGCGCTGTCGACCTTCTACCAGGACAGCCACAACCCGTTCGACGAGAAGCAGCGGCACCTGTCGACCATAAGGCTGCTGGCGAAGCTGCCGACGATCGCCGCTTACGCCTACAAGAAGGCGATCGGCCACCCGGTCGTCTACCCGCGCAACGACCTCGGCTACGTCGAGAACTTCCTGCGGATGACCTTCTCGGTCCCGGCTGCGGAGTACGAGCTCAACCCCGTCGTCGTCAACGCCCTCGAGAAGCTGCTGATCCTCCACGCCGACCACGAGCAGAACTGCTCCACCTCGACGGTGAGGCTCGTCGGCTCCTCGCAGGCGAACATGTTCGCGTCGATCTCCGCGGGTATCAACGCACTCTGGGGCCCGCTCCACGGCGGCGCCAACCAGAGCGTGCTGGAGATGCTCCAGGGCATTCAGGCGTCGGGCTCCGACGTCGACACCTTCATCCGCAAGGTGAAGGACAAGGAGGACGGCGTAAAGCTGATGGGCTTCGGCCACCGCGTCTACAAGAACTTCGACCCCCGGGCGAAGATCATCAAGGCGGCTGCGCACGATGTCCTCTCGGCCCTCGGCAAGAGTGACGAGCTGCTCGACATCGCCCTGCGGCTGGAGGAACACGCCCTCAGCGACGACTACTTCGTCGAGCGCAAGCTCTACCCCAACGTGGACTTCTACACCGGTCTGATCTACCGGGCGATGGGCTTCCCGACCAGCATGTTCACCGTGCTGTTCGCCCTCGGCCGGCTGCCCGGCTGGATCGCCCAGTGGCACGAGATGATCAAGGAGCCCGGCTCCCGCATCGGGCGTCCGCGGCAGATCTACACCGGGGTCGTCGAGCGTGACTACGTCCCCATCGAATCCCGCTGACCGCCGGGTGACGTTTGCTGTACAGTGCGTGACGCTCCCTTGAGAGGCGTCCACGGAAGGCCCCATCCAAGCGGATCGGGGCCTTCCGCATGCGTAGGCTCCCGGAGAGACGTAGGTCACAGAAATTGGGGGGTAACCATTGTCCGGGGTCGGGCGTCTAACCGGGTGGCAGCGGCACCCCGGCGGGGCCGCAGTCACCACCGAGTACGTCTTTGGGGGACGGACCCGGTGAGCAGAATCGGCGAGCGTGCGCGGGGAGCTTTGAGCGGCCCTCCCGTCCGTACGTGCAGCCAGTGAGCACCCGGCCAGGATCCCGTGGGGGGAATCCGTGACCGGGAAACGGGAGCGCCCCGTCGACAGGCCCGTGGGGGGACCTGTTCGACGGGGCGCTTTTCGTTGCCCTGACGGGCTGCCGGTGGCCCCAAAGGGCGTGCGAAACGGCGGAGTTCGTCATTCCGGATTTCTTGCACCAAGGGTGACGCGCAGGGAAACCTGCCGGGTGACCGTCACGTCACTTTCACTTTTCCCTCACTTGTGCCGGTTCCGCGGCGTCGGTTCCGCTCCGGCGTGGGTCCGAACCAGTCGTCCTCGGGGCGCCGTGCGAAGGTGCCGGGGCCGGGTGCCGGGCGTCCGGAGGCGGGCGTCCGAAGACGGATGTCCGAAACGGGTACCCGCAGGGGGCCGGTTACCTGAAGCGGCGCAGCCGCAGGCTGTTCGTGACCACGAAGACCGAGGAGAAGGCCATCGCCGCACCCGCGATCATCGGGTTGAGCAGCCCGGCGGCCGCCAGCGGAAGGGCGGCCACGTTGTAGCCGAAGGCCCACCAGAGATTGCCCTTGATGGTGGAGAGCGTCCTGCGGGACAGGCGGATCGCGTCCGCGGCCACCCGCAGGTCTCCCCGCACGAGGGTCAGGTCGCCGGCCTCGATCGCCGCGTCCGTTCCGGTACCCATCGCCAGGCCGAGATCGGCGCTCGCGAGGGCTGCCGCGTCGTTGATGCCGTCGCCGACCATGGCGACCGTGCGTCCTTCGGCCTGGAGGCGCCGCACCTCGCCGGCCTTGTCCTCGGGCAACACCCCGGCGATGACCGTGTCTTCGGCGGCGGCTCCGTCCCGCAGGATGCCGACGCTGCGGGCCACCGCTTCCGCGACGGTCCTGTTGTCGCCCGTCAGCAGCACCGGCGTGAGCCCCAGCGCGCGCAGTTCCCGTACCGCCTCGGCGCTGGTGTCCTTCACCGTGTCCGCGACGGTCAGCACGCCCCTCGCGGAGCCGTCCCAGCTGACCGTGACCGCCGTGCGGCCCTGGGCCTCCGCGGCGGCGGCCGCCCCTGCCAGAGCCTGCGGCAGTCCGCCCGGGGGTGTCCGTCCGACCTCCACGGCCCGGCCCTCGACCGTGCCGCGCACACCGAGGCCCGCGAGGTTGCCGAAGTCTTGCGGGGTGGGCAGCGGCGGTGCGTCCGCCCCGCGGCGCTCTCGCGCGCCCCGCGCGATGGCGCGGGCGATGGGGTGCTCGGAGGCGTCCTCCAACGCGCCGGCGAGGCGCAGCAGTTCGTCCTCGGTGACGCCCTCGGCAGGGACGACGTCGTGAAGCTCCATGCGGCCGGTGGTGACGGTGCCGGTCTTGTCGAGCACGACGGTGTCGACCCGGCGCGTCGACTCCAGCACCTCCGGCCCCTTGATCAGGATGCCGAGCTGGGCGCCGCGGCCCGTGCCCACCATGAGGGCGGTCGGTGTCGCGAGCCCCAGAGCGCACGGGCAGGCGATGATCAGTACCGCCACGGCCGCCGTGAACGCGGCGGCGGCGGCGCCGGTGGCAAGGAGCCAGCCCACGAGGGTGGCGGCCGCCAGCACCAGCACCACGGGAACGAACACCGCGGAGACCCGGTCGGCGAGCCGCTGCACCTCGGCCTTGCCGCTCTGCGCGTCCTCCACCATCCGTGCCATACGGGCGAGTTGGGTGTCCGAACCGACGCGCGTGGCCGTGACCACCAGACGGCCCGAGACATTGACGGTGGCGCCCGTGACCGCGTCGCCCTCGCTTACGTCGACCGGCACCGACTCACCCGTCAGCATCGAGGTGTCGAGGGCCGAGGAGCCCTCGTCGACGGTGCCGTCCGTGGCGATCGTCTCCCCGGGACGTACGACGAAGCGGTCGCCGACCGCCAGGCGCGAGACGGGAATCCGGTGCTCGGCGCCGTCCCGCAGCACCGCAACGTCCTTGGCGCCCAGCTGCATCAGGGCACGCAGGGCGGAGCCCGCCCTGCGCTTTGCGCGCGCCTCCAGATAGCGCCCCAGCAGGAGGAACGTCGTCACGCCGGCCGCGACTTCGAGATACAGCGCGGACGTACCGCCGCCGTAGCCGGGGGAGAGGGTGAACTCGAAGCCGTGGCGCATGCCCGGCATCCCGGCGTCACCGAAGAACAGCGCCCACAGGGACCAGCCGAAGGCCGCCAGCGTGCCCACCGAGATGAGGGTGTCCATGGTGGCGGCGCCGTGCCGCAGGTTCTTCCACGTGGCGCGGTGGAAGGGCAGGCCGGCCCACACCACGACGGGTGAGGCGAGGACGAGTGAGAGCCACTGCCAGTTGTCGAACTGGAGGAACGGCACCATCGACAGCAGCACCACGGGCACGGACAGCACGAGGGCGACGAGGAAGCGCTGCCGCATCGCGGCCAGTTCACCCGTCCCCTCGGACCCGGAGTCCGCAGCGGACCCGTGCGCGTCGGTCACGGTGGCTTCAGCGGCCCCGGCGCCCCGTTCGTCGGCCGGAGCGGCGGCCGGTGCCTCCGGTCCGGGCGCTGCGGGTGGCGGCGGGAGTTGTGCCGAGTAGCCGGTGCGCTCCACCGTGGCGATGAGGTCGTCGACGGACACCGAGTCCGCGTACGAGATCCTCGCCTTCTCCGTCGCGTAGTTGACGCCGGCGGAGACACCGTCCATCCGGTTGAGCTTCTTCTCGACCCGGGCCGCGCACGAGGCGCAGGTCATCCCGCCGATGGACAGTTCGACACGGCGCTCGTCCGCGGTGGGTGCCTTCTGTTCCGTGGTGCTGGTCATCGTGGTGCTCCCGGAAGCGATGGGGTTGTCGCGGGGGGTCGGCGGTCTGTGTCGGTGGCCGCGGTCTACGCGGTCTACGCGGCGTACGCGGGCTACGCGCGGCCGGTCAGTTCGAAGCCGGCCTCGTCGACGGCGGCACGCACCGCTTCGTAGTCCGGCTCCGTCGTCGAGGTGACGGTGACCTCGCCGGCTGAGGCGACGGCCTTCACGGAGGTCACGCCCTCGATCCCGGAGATCTCGCCGGAGACGGCGCCCTCACAGTGCCCGCAGCTCATGCCGCTGACCTTGTAGGTGGTGGTGACTGTGCTCATGTCCGCTCCCTGGATTCTGGTGCTCCGGTGCCTGCGCGAATGAGAACCACTATACCCCCCCTAGGTATTCCCACCGTCCTCTGCGGCGGCTCCGAATATGCCAGAGGCCCGGCGCCCGGTCCCCGAGGATCCTCGGGGACCGGGCGCCGGGCCTCTGGCCTGCGTCACCGGACGGGCGGGTCCGTCAGTCGTGCGTCACCGCCCTCCACGGTGGCCGGGGCGGCGGGTGACCCAGGTCCTTACGGTGTCCGCGTACCAGAAGGGCTTGCCGCCCTCCACGAGGTCGGGTGGCGGCAGCAGGCCGTGCTTGCGGTACGAGCGCACAGTGTCCGTCCGGACTCCGATGTGCGCGGCGATGTCCTTGTACGACCACAGTCGTCGATCGGCCAACTCGGCACCTCCCACAGGGACCACAGAAGTGGTTGTTGATCATCAGCCTGTGCCCGGTGAACGACGCTGAGTGACCAAGGGGGAGGGCCTGTTGAGGGTCTGTGACGCGGCGACAAGGTAATGGTGACGCTCGTGACAGGGCGCCAACACCCCGAACACGGCGCTCAAGCAGGGCTCATGCGCCGCATCCGCGCAGAAATCGCCGTGTGCGCTGGGCGATCGGGAGCGGCTGGTCGGGCGGGCAGGGGTACATGTCCTGCTCGACGATGGCGAAGAGATCGACGCCCAGGCCCTGTGCGGCGGTGAGCACGGGCTCCATCGCCGGTACGCCCAGCGGTGGTTCGCACATCACGCCCTGCCGGACCGCGGGCCCGAACGGCGTCCCCTTCTCCACCACGTCGGCGAGGATTGCGGGGTCGACCTGCTTGAGATGCAGGTAGCCGATCCGCTCGCCGTAGGTCTCGATGAGCTTGACGCTGTCTCCGCCGCAGTACGCGTAATGCCCGGTGTCCAGGCAGAGGTTGACCAGGTCGGAGTCGGTCGCGTCGAGGAAGCGCTCGACGTGCTCCTCGGTGTCGATGTGGGTGTCCGCGTGCGGATGCACCATGATCTGCAAGCCGTACTCGTCCCGCACCTCACGGGCCAGGCGTTCGGTGCCGCTCGCGAGGTGACGCCACTGCCCGGCGGTCAGCTCGCGCGGTTCGATCTCCTCGGCCGTCTTGTCGTCCCGCCAGAAGGACGGGATGACCACGAGGTTCTCCGCGCCCATCGCCCTTGTGAGGGCGGCGACCTGGCCGACGTGCTCCCATGTCGCGTCCCACACGTCCGGGCCGCGGTGGAGCGAGGTGAAGACGGTGCCCGCGGAGACCTTGAGGCCGCGGGCGCCGACCTCCGCCGTGAGCCGTGCGGGGTCGGTGGGCAGGTAGCCGTAGGGGCCCAGTTCGATCCACTCGTAGCCGGCCTGTGAGACCTCGTCGAGGAAGCGCCGCCACGGCACCTGCTCCGGGTCCTCGGGGAACCAGACGCCCCAGGAGTCGGGAGCCGAGCCGACCCGGATGCGGTCTAGGGAAGGGGTCGCAGAAGTCACGAAGGGCTCCTCGCTGTGCTGTGCGTACGTAGTCACGGGCCGCGGATGTGTCGCGTCGGTGCGACGGGGCGAGCCAACTCCGTGGGCGGCGCCACTGTCAAGTGTATGTAAGGACAATGTTTCATACGGACGTGGACCGGGGAGACCGCAGTGCCGTCACCGCGGCGCCGCGCCGCCATGTCACTGGCACGTCAGTATGTAAGGACAAATTATTGACAGCCTTCGCCGTCAGCGCCGACGATGAGGAGGCCGACCGCGGGAACGACCCAGGAGAGGGCATCCATGGCAGTCACGGAAGAGCCGCACGACGTCGTCACGATGGGCCGCATCGGCGTCGACATCTACCCGCTGCAGACGGGCGTTCCGCTGCCGCAGGTGGAGACGTTCGGCAAGTTCCTCGGCGGGTCCGCCACCAACGTCGCCGTCGCCGCCTCCCGCCTGGGCCGCTCCGCGGCCGTCATCAGCCGCACCGGTGACGACCCGTTCGGCGAGTACTGCCACCAGGCGCTGCGGGACTTCGGCGTGGACGACCGCTGGGTGACACCCGTGACGAAGTACCCCACGCCGGTCACCTTCTGCGAGATCTTCCCGCCCGACGACTTCCCGCTGTACTTCTACCGCGAGCCCAAGGCCCCCGACCTCGAACTCGTACCCGAAGACCTGGACTTCGCCGCGATCGGGTCCGCGCCCGTCTTCTGGGTGACGGGCACGGGCCTGTGCGCCGAGCCCAGCCGCACCACGACACTCACCGCGCTGGAGGCCCGCGCGGAGAGCCGGCGCCGGCACACGGGAGGGACGGACCGCGCCCCGGCCGCCACCGTCTTCGACATGGACTGGCGGCCCATGTTCTGGGGCGAGGGCGGCGGGACCGCCGAAGAGGACGTCATGGCCGAAGCACGCCCGCACTACCGCCGGGCCCTCGCGAACGCCACCGTCGCCGTCGGCAACCTCGACGAGTGCCAGGTCGCCACCGGCACGCGCGAGCCCCAGGCCTGCGCCGACGCGCTCCTGGAGGCGGGTGTCGAACTCGCCGTCGTCAAGCAGGGGCCCAAGGGAGTGCTCGCCGCGCATCGCGACGGCACCCGCGCGGAGGTTCCGCCGCACCCCGTCGAGGTGGTCAACGGCCTCGGAGCCGGCGACGCCTTCGGCGGTTCGCTCTGCCACGGACTGCTCGCCGGCTGGGACCTGGAGTACCTGATGCGGTACGCGAACGCCGCGGGCGCGCTGGTCGCCTCCCGGCTCGCATGCTCCGCAGCGATGCCCACGGCGGGTGAGGTCGAGGAACTGCTGCGGGGATGACGGTCACGCCCCGGGAAGCGGCCCCGCCTTCCGGCCGCGTCCGTGTCCGCCGACCGCCCGCACCCGCCCGCGCCCGGCCCCGCGCGCGTCCAGCCACGAAAGCGAGCAGACCACTTGAGCAGCATCAGCATCGGTGACCTCGTCGCCGTACGGGCCCGGCACCCGGAGGCGATCGCGGAGGCCGCCGCCAGACGCGCCCGCCGCCCTCTGCTCGGCGGGAGCGGCCGGCTGATGATCGTCGCCGCCGACCACCCCGCCCGCGGGGCCCTGGGCACCGGCGGCAGCGAACTGGCCATGGCCAACCGCGCCGGACTGCTGGAGCGGCTGGTGCTGGCGCTGTCCCGTCCGGGAGTCGACGGCGTACTGGCGACCGCCGACATCCTGGAGGACCTGCTGCTCCTGGGAGCCCTGGAGAACAAGATCGTCATGGGGTCGATGAACCGCGGGGGACTGGCCGGCGCCTCCTGGGAACTCGACGACCGCTTCACCGGATACCGCGCCCAGGACATCGAACGGCTGCGCTTCGACGCAGGCAAGGCACTGCTGCGCATCGACTACGACGACCCCGGCTCGCTGGCCACCATGCACTCCACCGCACGCGCCGTGGACGACATGGCGGCCCGCCGGCTGCCGCTCTTCGTCGAGCCGTTCATCTCCCGCCGTGTGCACGGCCAGGTCCGCAACGACCTCACGGCCGAGGCCGTCACCCGCTCCATAGCGATCGCCTCCGGGCTCGGCGGGACCTCCGCCTACACCTGGCTCAAACTGCCGGTCGCCGAGGACCCCGGCGACATGACCTGGGTGTGCGAGACCTCGACCCTGCCGGTGGTGCTGCTCGGCGGGGAGACGAACGGCGACCAGGAAGGCGCCTATGAGAAGTGGCGGACGGCGCTGCGCCTGCCGGCCGTCCACGGGCTGGTGGTGGGACGCTCCCTGCTCTACCCGGCGGACGGCGACGTCGCAGGCGCCGTGGACACCGCGGTCGGGCTGCTGTGAACGGCCCGCCCGCCGACGGACGAAGCCGCCCGGGCGGCAACCCCGGGAGCGGAAGCAGGAACGACGAGGGCCCGGGCACGGCGCGCGGGCCGCAGCGGCGACACGGTCGAGGACGGCGGACATGACGAGCACGACAGGCACCACAGGAACGGACGGAACGGCACGGCCGGCGGCGGCCCCGGCCGGCTCCGGCACGGGATTCCATCTCCCGGCGGGCAGCGCCGGCTCACGCGCGTACACCCTCGACATCGATCCGCACCGGGCCGGCTGGGGCTACTCCTCGCTGCGCGTCCTGGAGCTGGAGCCCGGCGCCGCCCACGACTTCGGCGCGGGGGACAGCGAGTGGATCGTCCTCCCGCTCCGCGGTGGCTGCACCGTCACCGCCGAGGGCGAGACGTTCGAACTGCACGGCCGCACAAGCGTCTTCGACGGCGTGAGCGACTTCGCCTACGTTCCGCGCGACGCCGAGGTGAGCATCACCAGCAGCGCAGGCGGGCGCTTCGCACTGACCGGCGCCCGGTGCAGCCGGCGCCTGCCGGCACGGTACGGCGCCGCCTCGTCGGTCCCCGTCGAGCTGCGCGGCAGGGGCAACTGCTCGCGGCAGGTCAACAACTTCGGCGCCGCCGGCGTCTTCGAGGCCGACCAGCTCATCGCCGTGGAGGTGCTGACGCCGGGCGGCAACTGGTCCTCGTACCCGCCGCACAAGCACGACGAGGACCGGCCCGGCGTGGAGAGCGAACTGGAGGAGATCTACTACTTCGAGATCGCCCCCCACCGCACGGACTCCGGCACCGTGCCCGGCATGGGCTACCAGCGTGTCTCGCCCTCCGGCCCCCGCAGCGGCACCGACGTGCTCGCCGAGGTGCGCGACGGCGACGCCGTGCTGATCCCGGACGGCTGGCACGGTCCGTCCATCGCCGCGCCCGGTCACGACATGTACTACCTGAACGTGATGGCCGGACCGGGTCTGGAGCGGGCGTGGCTTATCTGCGACCATCCAGATCACGCCTGGATCCGAGGCAGCTGGGATGAGCAGCCTGTCGATCCAAGGCTGCCGCTCTACCACGCACCGACTGTGGAAGGAGGGACGGCCAAGTGAGCTCCGTACCGGAAACGGACCGCCGCACGGACGGCCGGTCCGCCGTGCGCGCCGCAAGCCCGGACCACAGCCGTGCCCGCGGCGCCGCGGAGGACCCGCGCACAGTGCGCCTGACGGTTGCGCAGGCGCTGGTGCGTTTCCTCGCCGTCCAGTACACCGAGCGCGACGGGCGCCGCCACCGGCTCATCGACGCCTGCTGGGGCATCCTCGGCCACGGCAACGTCGCCGGCCTCGGCCAGGCCCTCGTGGAGAGCGGCCAGGGCGACGACGCGCCACTGCGCTACCTCCAGGGACGCAACGAACAGGCCATGGTGCACGCGGCCGTCGGCTACGCCCGGCAGAACAACCGACTCTCCGCCCACGCCGTCACCACCTCCATCGGCCCCGGCGCCACCAACCTCGTGACCGGCGCGGCACTCGCCACCATCAACCGGCTGCCGGTCCTGCTGCTCCCCGGCGACATCTTCGCCACCCGCACCGCCGACCCGGTGCTTCAGCAACTGGAGGTGCCCAGCGCCGGCGACGTCTCCGTCAACGACGCGCTGCGGCCCGTCTCCCGCTACTTCGACCGCGTGCACCGGCCGGAGGCGCTGATCCCGGCGGCGCTCCAGGCCATGCGCGTCCTCGCGGACCCCGCCGAGACCGGTGCCGTCACGCTGGCGCTGCCGCAGGACGTGCAGGCCGAGGCGTACGACTGGCCGGAGGAGTTCTTCGCCGAACGCGTGTGGCACGTGCGGCGGCCCGGCCCCGAGGCCGCCGAGGTCGCGGCCGCCGCCACCGCCGTACTGGCCGCCCGCCGGCCCCTGATCATCGCGGGCGGAGGCGTCCACCACAGCGAGGCCGAGGACGCGCTGCGCGCACTGGCCGACGCCACCGGCATCCCCGTCGCGAGCACCCAGGCCGGAAAGGGTTCGCTGCGCCACGACCACCCCTGCGACGTGGGCGCCGTGGGCCACACGGGAACGGCGGTCGCCGACGACCTGGCGCGCGCGGCGGACCTCGTGATCGGCGTCGGCACCCGCTACAGCGACTTCACCACCGCGTCGAACACGCTCTTCGCCGAGCCCAACGTGCGCTTCCTCAACCTCAACATCACCCCCTTCGACTCGCACAAGATGGGCGCGACGACGCTCGTCGCCGACGCCCGCGCCGGACTGGAGGCGCTCACGGGGGCGCTGCTCGGGCACCGGGTCCCGGCGGCGTACGAGGAGGAGTACGGGCAGGGCAAGGCGAGTTGGGAGCGGATCGTCGAGTCCGCGTACGCGACGAAGGACGAGGGCGTCCGCCCCACGCAGACGCAGGTGCTGGGCGCCCTGGACGCAGCCGTCGGCGACGACGACGTCGTCATCAACGCCGCCGGCTCACTCCCCGGCGATCTGCACAAGCTGTGGCGGGCCCGCTCACCGCGCCAGTACCACCTGGAGTACGGCTACTCCTGCATGGGTTACGAGATCCCCGCCGCCATCGGCGTCCGTCTCGCCGCCCCGGACAGGCCGGTGTGGGCGCTCGTCGGCGACGGCACCTATCTGATGCTGCCCGGCGAGATCGTCACCGCGGTGCAGGAGCGCGTCAACATCAACGTGGTTCTGGTGCAGAACCACGGATACGCCTCCATCGGCGGCCTGTCCGAGCAGACCGGCGCCGAACGCTTCGGCACCGCCTACCGGTACCGCGCACCCGACGGCACCTACACGGGCGATCCGCTGCCCGTGGACCTGGCCGCCAACGCCGCGTCGCTCGGCATGGACGTCATCCGTGCGGAGACCGTCGGCGAACTGCGCGCCGCGCTCGCACAGGCACGCACCTCCGACCGTCCGACCTGCGTGTACGTCGAGACCGACACCAGCCCTTCCGCACCGGCACCGCCGGGGGCGGCGGCCTGGTGGGACGTGGTCGTCGCGGAGACCTCGGACCGTCCGGCCGCGCGCCGGGCACGTGAGGAGTACGAGCGCCACGCGGCGGCCAGGCGGCGGCACTTGTGACGCCCCGGCCGGCCCCGGCCCGCCCCCCCGGCGGGGCCGGGGCCGAACAGCCCCGCACACGACCGGACTTCGCAAGCAACCCTCCGGCATACGCAACTTCCCGGCATCAGAACCTCTGACTTCGAGCAAGCCCCTTTCGCTCAACTCCCGCAGAAAGGCCACCACATGAAGACTCTCGGACACTGGATCGGCGGCAAGGCGGTCGAGTCCGTCTCGGGAAACCTCGGGCCCGTCTACGACCCCGCCACCGGTACGCAGCCCACACAGGTGGCGCTCGCCTCCGTCGAGGAGGTGGACTCGGCCGTCGACGCCGCACGGCGCGCGTACGAGGAGTGGTCGCAGAGCTCGCTCGCCAAGCGCACGGCCTTTCTCTTCAAGTACCGCGAACTCCTCGACGCCCACCGCGACGAGATCGCCGCACTGATCTCCTCCGAGCACGGCAAGGTCCACTCCGACGCGCTCGGAGAGGTGGCCCGCGGCATGGAGATCCTCGAACTGGCCTGCGGCATCCCGGAGAAGCTGAAGGGAGAGCTGTCCACACAGGTCTCCTCGCGGGTCGACGTCTCCTCCATCCGGCAGCCGCTCGGAGTCGTCGCGGGCATCACGCCGTTCAACTTCCCCGCGATGGTGCCGATGTGGATGTTCCCGCTCGCCATCGCCTGCGGTAACGCGTTCGTGCTGAAGCCGAGCGAGAAGGACCCGTCCGCGCCGTACCGGCTCGCCGAACTCGCCGCCGAGGCGGGCCTGCCCGACGGGGTGCTCAACGTCGTCAACGGCGACAAGACCGCGGTCGACCGGCTGCTGTCCCACCCGGACGTGGCCGCTGTCAGCTTCGTCGGGTCGACGCCGATCGCCAAGTACATCCAGTCGGAGGCCGTCGCGCACGGAAAGCGGGTCCAGGCACTGGGCGGCGCGAAGAACCACATGCTCGTACTGCCGGACGCCGACCTGGACTTCGCCGCCGACAACGCCATCAACGCGGCCTACGGATCGGCCGGCGAGCGCTGCATGGCCGTCTCCGTCGTCGTCGCCGTCGGCGACACCGGGGACGAGCTCGTGGCGAAGATCGCCGACCGGGCACGGAAGCTGCGCATCGGCCCCGGCGACGACCCGTCCTCCGAGATGGGCCCCCTCATCACCCGCGAGCACCGCGACAAGGTCGCGTCCTATGTGGGCGGCGCGCGTGAACAGGGCGCGGACGTCGTCGTGGACGGCACCGGCCACACCGTCGAGGGCCACGAGAACGGCTTCTTCCTCGGCGTCTCCCTCCTCGACAAGGTCTCCCCGGAGATGGACGCCTACCGTGACGAGATCTTCGGGCCGGTGCTCTGCGTGGTGCGGGCCGGGACCTACGACGAGGCGATCGCCCTCATCAACAGCAGCCGGTGGGGCAACGGCACAGCCATCTTCACGCGCGACGGCGGTGCGGCCCGCCGGTTCCAACTGGAGGTCGAGGCGGGCATGGTGGGCGTCAACGTGCCCATCCCGGTACCGGTCGGCCACCATTCCTTCGGCGGCTGGAAGGACTCCCTCTTCGGGGACCTGCACATCTACGGCAACGACGGTGTCGCCTTCTACACCCGTGGCAAGGTCATCACCACCCGCTGGCCCGACCCTGCCGAGAGCGGCGGGATCAACCTGGGCTTCCCCACGTCGTCGTAGCGCCGTCGTTCTTGAGCAGGGCCGGAGCCCTTCGGGGAGCGCGGTCGTGGATGATGATTCCGCGACAAGGCGGGGTCTCGCGTCGTCTGCCGACCGCGGAGGGAATCGATGACGGGTTTGCGTGAGGTCCTGGAACAGCACGTGGGCCGGGGCTCGGCGCCGGGGGCGGTGGGGATGGTGGTCCGCGGGGACCGCGTCGAGGTGGAGGCCGTCGGTCATGCGGATGTGCGCGGCGGCTCTCCGGTCACCAGGGAGGTCCGTCTTCCGGATCGCTTCGCTGACCAAACAGGTCACGGCGGCGGCCGTCATGATGCTCGTCGAGGAAGGCCGCTTCGCACTGGAGGACCCCGTCGGCGAGTGGTTGCCGGAGCTGGCGTCACCGGTGGTGGTGCGCAGCCCGTCCGGTCCGGTGGAGGACGTGGTTCCGGCCTCGCGTCCCATTACGGTGCTCGACCTGCTCACCTTCCGCGCGGGGTACGGCTACGCGCCCGACTTCTCCCTGCCGGTGGTCAAGCGGCTCTTCCGCGATCTCAAAGTCGACCCCGTGCGTCCCCAGCCCGTGCCCGCGCCGGATGAGTGGATGGCGGCGCTGGGGCGCATTCCGCTGCTGCACCAGCCGGGCGAGGGATGGCTGTATCACACCTGCTCGGACATCCTGGGCGTGCTGATCGCCCGAGCGTCGGGGACACCGCTGCCGGAGTTCTTCGCGGAGCGGCTGTTCGAACCGCTCGGCATGGCGGACACCGGGTTCGCGGTACCGGAGGGCAGCCGCGACCGGTTCACCACCCTCCACCTTCCCGCACGGCAGACCGGCGAGGTCGAGCCGGTGGACGGCCCCGACGGTCAGTGGGGAAGCGTGCCCGCGTTCGCGTCGGGCGGCGGCGGGCTCGTATCGACCCTCGACGACTGGTACTCCTTCGCCCGCATGCTGCTCGCCGAAGGCACCGCCCAAGGCACCGCCGGAGGGAGCGCCGGGCAAGGCGGTGGCGGCCGCCGGCTGCTGTCGCCGGGATCGGTGCGGCAGATGACCGCGAACTGGCTGACGGAGGCCCAACGCCGGGCCGGCGGGCACTTCATGGAGGGCCAGGGATGGGGCTTCGGGGCCTCGGTCGACGTCGAGGATCTCGACCCGTGGAACGTGCCGGGACGCTACGGCTGGGTCGGCGGCAGCGGAACAGCGGCCCATATCGTCCCGTCCACGGGCGCCGTGAGCATCCTGCTCACCCAGCTCCGGCTGTCCGGACCGTGCCGGCCCGAGCGGATGCGGGCCTTCTGGCGCTACGCGGCGTCGGTCTGAAGCGGCCCCGCGGTCTGTCGTGCCAATCACCGGCGGCTCGATCGCAGGCTCAGGAGTCGAACTGCTCGCGTGCGACCCGGTGTGCGGTCTCCACCAGGCGGCTGAGACCGGGGCTGTCGGTGGATGCGCGCCAGGCGATCTGCAGAGTCGTCGTCGGCGTGGGCGGTGCGATGGGGACCATCGTGACGTCTGCGCCAAGGGTGTTGAAGGAGCTGGGTTGGATCGTGATCCCCTGGCCGGCGGCCACGAGCGCGACCTGAGTGGTCGTGTCCGGTGCCTGGAGCACGGTGCGCGGCTGGAGGCCTCGCTGGGCGCACAGGTTGATGATCTGGTCGTAGAAGCCGTGCCCGTCGAGGCGGGGCCACATCACCAGGGTTTCCTCGGCGAGCTGGTCCAGGCGTACCGCTTCGGCCTCAGCCAGTCGGTGGTCGGCGGGGAGCACGACGGTGAGCTTCTCGGACATCAGCGGTTCCACTCGCAAGGCTGCGCCTGCTTCCGTGGCACGGAGAAAGCCGACGTCCAGGTCGCCGTGGCTCAGGGCCGCCAGCTGAGCGGTGATGCTGAGTTGAGAGACCGTCACCGTCAAACCGGGTGCCTGGCTGCGCAGTGAGCGGAGGATCGCCGGAACGATGCGGGTGAGGGGGGCGCCCCCGGCTCCCAGTCTGAGGCGGCCGAGCAGTCCGGCTGCGACGTCGGCGGCTGCCAGTGCGGCGTTGTCGAGCTGTTCCAGAGCACGCTCGCAGCCCTGCTGAAAGGCCTGACCCGCCGGCGTGAGGCCGACATGACGGCTTGTGCGAGTCAGGAGAGCAAAGCCCAACTCGTCCTCCAAGCGGCGTATCTGCTCACTCACTGTGGCTTGTGAGACGCCGAGCAGCTGGGCGGCCCGGCTGAAGTGCAGGCATTCCGCAACGGCGAGGAAGTAGCGCATCTGGCGAAGCTCCATACGAGCAATCTATGGAGTTCCATACCAGCAATCCATAGGTAATGCCGATACAAGCAGAGGTGGTTTCTTCTGGTTCCGATCGTTCCCGTCTCCTAGCGTCTGCGACGGTGCCGGCGCGCCTTGCGAGGGGCCCCGGCGCCGGACCGGCCACACGGCCAGAACGGGAGGCGACGTAATGGACAACCGGTACTGGTGGCAGGACGCGGTCTTCTATCAGATCTATCCCCGCAGCTTCGCCGACTCCGACGGGGACGGGGTGGGTGATCTGCCAGGGATCACCGCGAATCTGGATCACTTCAGCGACGCAACCTGGGGCCTGGGCGTGGACGCCCTCTGGCTGTCGCCGTTCTATCCCTCGCCGGGAGTCGACTTCGGCTACGACATAAGCGATCACTGCGCTGTCGATCCGGTGTTCGGAACTCTCGCCGACTTCGACGAACTTCTCGCCGCCGCACACCGCCGGGGCCTGCGAATCGTCACCGACCTTGTTCCCAACCACACCTCCGACCAGCACAGTTGGTTTCTCGACTCCCGATCGGGCCGTGGTTCGAAGCGCCGGGACTGGTACATCTGGGCAGAGCCCTCTGCTGACGGGGGGCCGCCGAACAACTGGCTGAGCTGTTTTCCCGCGACCGGGTCTGCGTGGACGCTCGACGAGCAGACCGGGCAGTACTACCTGCACTCCTTCACCCGCCACCAGCCCGACCTCAACTGGTGGAACCCGCAGGTTCGCAGCGCATTCGCCGAAGTGATGCGGTTCTGGCTGAACCGCGGTGTGGACGGGTTCCGTGTCGACGTACCGCATCGAATCCTGAAGGACCCGGATCTTCGTGACAACCCTCCCGAACTGGCAGGTATGCGCCGGGCCGCGCAGGCCCCCGCCGGCACCCGGCCCCGCAATCTCGACCATCCCGGGATACATGACGTGATGCGTGGTCTGCGACGTGTTCTCGACGCCTGCCCCGACCGGATGATGGTCGGCGAGGTTGGAATCACCGACCCACGGCAACTGGCGACGTATTCAGGCGACGGGGACGAACTCCACCTTGCCTTCAACTTCGCGTTCTGGTCCCAGCCCTGGTCCGCGGACAGGTTTCGGCAGACGGTCGCCGTCGCGGAGTCGACAACGCCCTCCCATGCCTGGCCCACCTATGCGCTGTCCAACCACGACCTGCCGCGGGCAGCCACCCGCTACAACCACGCCGGACACGGCCCGGCACGCATGCGGTTGGCGGCGATGATGCTGCTTGCCCTGCGAGGCACTCCATTTCTGTACTACGGCGAAGAGATCGGAATGACGGACGCGTTCGTTCCCGCAACCGTCAAATCCGATCCTGACGGCCGCGACTCGCAGCGCAGCCCCATGCAGTGGGACGACTCGGAGCACTGCGGTTTCACCACGGGCCGACCATGGCTGCCCACCCCCGCGGGCTCCGGTGGTGTCAACGTAGCGGCCCAACGCGGCGATCCGCGTTCACTGCTGAGCCTCTACCGCGACTTGCTGGCGATCCGCCATCGGCACCGGCCCCTCACCCGCGGTACCTATGAGGCAATGGAAACCGGAAGCGACGGGGTCTTCGCATTCCAGCGCCGAACCCGCGCAGAGCGACTGCTCATCGCGCTCAACTTCGCAGCGACGCCTGCCACCGTCCGGATACCCGGGCTGCCCGCCGCGGGCCGGCGCCTGCTGAGCACCCTGCCTGGTCCGAAG
This sequence comes from Streptomyces sp. WMMB 322, assembly GCF_900090145.1. Lineage (GTDB taxonomy): Bacteria > Actinomycetota > Actinomycetes > Streptomycetales > Streptomycetaceae > Streptomyces. Next base: position 213,530 of record NZ_FMHI01000003.1, on the reverse strand, counting down.
ACCTCCATCGTGCTGGACCCGTTGCGGCTTGCCGCCCACGAGGGAGTCATCGTGCAACTCCCCCAGGCAAAACGAGCCCGGTGACGCTCACCCTGCGGCGCCTCAGTCAATTGTTCGCCGGGTGCGGCATGTACGGGCTCGGCATCGCACTCCAGGTCGACTCGGGCCTGGGCAATGCCCCTTGGGACGTTCTGCACCACGGTCTTGCCCGGCGCACCGGGCTGACGATCGGCACATGCGTTGTCGGCACTGCCGTCCTTGCGTTGCTGCTGTGGATACCGCTGCGCCAACGACCCGGAATCGGTACCGTCACGAACGCCGTCACGCTGGGGCCGTTCGCCGACCTCTTCCTTCATCTCCTGCCGGATCCGGACGGAGTGGCCTCCCGCTCGGGGTATCTCATCGCGGCGATTGCGGCGACCGCCACAGGCACCGGCTGCTGCATAGGAGCGGGCCTCGGTCCGGGACCGCGTGACGGCCTGATGACCGGAATCGCCGCTCGCGGGCACTCGGTGCGGTCCGTCCGGACCGGAATCGAGGTGGCCGTGCTCGCCACCGGATGGCTGCTCGGCGGTGCAGTGGGTGCGGGGACGCTTCTCTTCGCCCTGGCCATCGGTCCGCTCGCACAATCGTCCATAAGGCTGCTGTCCATTGATCCCACGCCGCTCCCGGGGCATCGTCCCGTTCGGCCCGATCGATAGTCGCGGTGTTGCGCGGAGGGCCCTCGCGCCCTCAGCTCCGTTCCAGGCCCGGGGCGGACTGGAGCAGGTTGGGGGACTGTCCGAAGCCGGCGCGAAGATAAACGGAGACCGCGCGGTCGCTGGAGTGGACCGTGACCCGCTCCAGCCCGGACTCGCGTGCCAGCTCCAGCACCGCGTCGAGCAGCCGGCCGCCCAGCCCGCCGGCACGCTCCTCCGGCGTCACGTACACGCACTGCACGTCCCCCGACGCCCGTACCGGAGCGCCGGGGTGCGGCACCCGCTGCGTGACGGCCAGCCAGGCCATGCCGCTGATCCTCCCGTCACGGACCAGGACCAGGCACCTGTGCGACGAGGCGTTGTGCACCGCCCACGTCATGAACTGCCGGACGAACTCGTCCCGGGATGCGACGGGTGAACGCCTCGTCTCTCCGGACCACCGCCACCTGAGCAGGGCGACGGCCTCCAGCTCGCCGGGCCGTACCGGACGGATGTCGATGTCCTTCACCCGCCCATGGTGGCCCGGCCCGGCGCTTGCGGCGCCTTCCGGTCACTCCGTGACGGGAAGGTTGAGTTCCGTACGCAGATCCCTCGGGTCCATGTCGGGGGAGGGCTCGGTGAGGTAGACCTCCCACATTCCCGGGCCGGGCTTCAGCCCCTGCCCGTGCGTCCAGGAGTGGAGCCGCTCCCACGAGGCGCCCAGATCGTCGAACGAGCCGTGGTGGACGAGCCGGGCGACCCGCGCCGCGGGGAGCGAGCCGGCGACGACGCCCCCCTCGGGCCGCACGGGACGGTCCGTGGCGAACCCGACCTCGAGGTCGGCGCTCTCCTTCGGCGGCTCGCGGTAGAAGCCGAACGCCGGTCCCGTCACGGTGACTTGCTGACGGGCGAGGGTCTCGCCCAGCGCCCGGAACGAGGCGTCGAAGAAGTCCCGCAGCCCGGCGAGCGGCACCACACCGCGGACGACCGCGGTCAGCGCCCCGCCGAACGCCACGAGTTCGGGCCCTGCGGACCCTGCTCCGGTTCCGGGCCGTGATGCGTCGCTGTTCATGATCCTCCCCAGACGGTTTGCGCACGCGGGCATGCGTGCGCGGGTGCGTGTACCTGAGCCGACCGGCCCGCCGGGCTGAATTCATCGCCTCCGGCGACGCGGTGCCGCCGTGTGGTGCCGCGCACACCCCTGACCTCGGGCGTCGGTCCGGAAGCGTCCCCGTAAGCTCGACGACATGAAGGTCCTGCCCTGGCTCCGAGCGATAGGCGCGACGGCGAGGTCCGGACTCTCGGTGGAGCCGGCGGCGCTCCATCCGCTCGTGGCTCTCCGGGGAGCGCTCGGTGTCGCGATCGTCATCGGGCTCACGCTGTGGGCCGGCTCGCCCGAACTCGCCGTCTCCTCCGCGTTCGGCGCGTTCTCCTCCGGCGTGGCCACGTTCCAGCGCAGCTGGCGGCCGCGTCCCGTGCTGGCGTTGTCGGCGGCGGCGGGCCTGGCCCTGTCGACCTTCGTCGGCTTCCTCGCGGTGGGTGAGCCCCTGGCGTTCGTGCTGCTGCTCGCCGTATGGGCGTTCCTGTCGGGCATGGCGTGGGGAGTGGGGCCCACCGCCGGAGTGGTGGCCGCTTCGACCGTCGCCGTCATGCTCGTCACCGTCACACTCCCCACGACGCTCCTCGGCGCGCTCACGCACGCGGCGCTCATCGCGGCCGGCGGGTGTGTGCAGGCCGCCCTGATCGTGCTGCTCCCCGTACGGCGTTGGGGCGAACGGCGTGACGCGCTCGCCGACGCGCTGGCCGCCGTCGCCGACTACGCCCGCCGCCTGCGCCACGACCCCAGCGCCCCCTTCGATCCCGAGCCCCTGATGACGGCCCGCAGCGCCGCCGCCGTCACGCCGCGCCAGGCACGCCGCCGGCCGCGGCAACTGGGCGGATACCGGGGGCTTGCCGAACGGTTCAGGCCGGTGCTCGCCTCCCTCGCCGATCCCGAGGTGGGCGCGCCCATGGTGGGGCAGGAGCGGGAGCGCGTACGGGAGTTGCTCTCGGCCGCCGCGACCGTGCTGGACGCCACGGCCCGTGCGATCCGCCGCGGCGAACGCGTGCGCATCCCGCAGGACGCGCTCGACGTGCTCCAGGTCCCCGAGGCGGGACCGGTGCTGCACGGACCGGCACGCAAGGCCGCCATGCGTCTCATAGCCCTCACGGAGGAAGCCGTCGACGCCGCGCAGGAACCCGTCGAGGTCACCCGCTCCCTGCCGTTGATTCCGCGCGCGACGTGGCGGATGCCGGCACGGGCGGACCGCTCCGAGGACGAGGACGTCTACGCCGACCCCGAAGCGACACCCGAACGGGCGCGTGCGCCACGGCACTTGAGCCGGCCGACCCTGACCGGTCTCGTACCGGTCGCCCTGCGCACGGTGCGCCGCGAGCTGCGCTGGTCCTCGCCGGTGTGCAGGCACGGGGTGCGCGTCGCCTCCGCCGTCGCCGCGACCTATCTGCTGGGCAGGGCGCTGCCGCCCGAGCACGGCTACTGGGCGCCGCTGACCGTGGTGATGGTGATGCGGCCCGACTTCTCCCGCACGTACGAGAGGGGCTTCGCGCGGCTCGCGGGGACGCTTGTCGGAGTGGCCGTCGCCGGGGCGGTGACGGCGCTGGCGCATCCCCCGCCCTGGGGCAGCGCCGCGCTGGCGGTCGCGAGCATCGCCCTGATGTATCTGCTGATGCGCACCGGCTACGCCATCACCTCCGCGTGCATCGGCGCGTACGTCGTCTTCCTGCTGAGCATCGCCGGGTCGCAGTGGTCGCAGACCGTGCTGGAGAGGATCTGGCTGACGGCGCTGGGCGGCGCGGTGGCCATGGTGGGCTACGCGGTCTTCCCGGCGTGGGAGACACCGAGGCTGCAGGACCGGCTCGCCGACTGGCTCACGGCGACGGGCGGTTACACGGTCGCGGTGCTCGACCGCTTCGCCCGTCCGAACGTGACCGCCTCTGGTCCCACGGGCACGCCGCTCCCGGGACATCCCGACCGCAGGATCCGCGAAGCGCTGCTCGACACGCGGGCCGCACGCCAGGAGTGGGAGCAGACGGTCTCGCGTGCGGGAGCCGAGCCCGTACGCCACAGCGGCGGGCTCTCGCGGCGCGCCGCCGCCGACGCGCAGGACGCGCTGATCACGACGGGGCGCGTCACGATGCTGCTGGAGGCCCACCTGCCGGGACCGGACGCCGAACCCGACCCGGGCGCACGGGAGTTCGCCTCCGCCCTGGAGAGCACGGTGCCCGAGGCGGCGAAGGCCGTCCGCGAGAGGGGACTCCCGGACTTCGGGCCCGTGCACGACGCGCTCTCGCGGTGGTGGGAGCGGGAGGCCGGCCGGCCCTCCCCGTCGGTGGCCCTGCGCAGCGCGGACCTGCTCGCCGACGCCCTCGAGGATCTCGCGGACGCGGTGGCCCCGAAGCCGAAGTGAGCGGAGCCCGACCGCGATGTCCGCAGCCCGCGGCCGGACGGGCCGGCCGGCCAGCACCCCTCACACGTCCGCACGCAGCCGCACGTACCGCACCAGCGGGACCCGGCCCGTTCTCACGCGCACCTCCGCCGTGAGCGGTTCGGTCAACGGCCGCCAGCGCACGTCCAGTTCGGTGTCCGCGACCGCCGCTCCGAGTCGGCCGGCGACGGCCCGCCCCAGCTGTGCCGCGGTCACCGGGGCAAGCCGCGGCGTGGTCACCGCCCGGCGCCCGCCGGGCAGTTCGACGACGGCCCCCCAAGGGCGCCGCTCCGGGCCCGTGATGCCGACGAGCCGTGCGTCGACCGTGTCCGCCGACCTCACCTTCCGCCAGGCGGACCGCGGATCTCCGGGCCGGTAGGCGCAGTCCCAGCGCTTGGAGACGACTCCCTCGACGCCCTGGGCTCTCATGTCGCGCATCCAGGCGCGGGCCTCCTCGGCGTCGTCCGTGGCGAGGATCAGCTGGATCTCGGGGCCCGCCTCGTCGACCACGTCGCGCAGCCGCTCCCAGCGCGTACGCAGAGGCTCGGCGCGCAGATCCGTGTGCGGCACGGCGAGCAGGTCGAAGGCGACGAGGACCGCACCGGGCGCCGAGGAAGCGGGCCGCCTCGCCAGGCCCCGCGACTGGAGGGCCTCGAAGTCGAAGGCGCGCTGCTGCTCGTTCCAGACCACCACCTCGCCGTCGATGACGGTCCCGGTCCCCAACTGCGCGCCCGCATCGACGAGTTCGGGGAACTGGCGGGTCACCTCGCGTTTGCTTCGCGAGTGGATCCGTACACCCTCGGCGGTGACGGCGAGGGCCACGCGCCAGCCGTCGAGCTTGATGGAGTGCTGCCAGCCCGGCCCGTCGGGGACCGACTCCGCAGGCTTCGGACGTACGAGCTCCACCGGCAGCCGCACAACGAGCCCGCCGTTCGCACCGGAATCCACAGCGCCCACCCTCTTGCCGCGCCCCGGTGGCGGCCGGGCGGCCACGCCGCAGCCGCGCGAGCACGCCACCGCTGTGGCGGAGCGGGTGCGTGCCGATGAGTTACGGGCGCCGCCCGGGTCGGTACCGGTACCGCGATGAGCGGCATCCGTACGCGAGGGAGTCGAGGGGAGCCGGTGTGGCCGACGACGAGACGCAGATCCGCGAGCTGATCGGACGCTGGGCGAAAGCGGTGCACGAGGGCGACATGGACGCCGTGCTGGACCGTCACGCCGACGACATCGTGATGTTCGACGTACCGCCGCCCGAGGACGGTGTACGCGGCATCGGGCGCTACCGCGAGACGTGGCCGCCGTTCTTCGAATGGCAGCGCCGGGGCGCCTGCTTCGAGATCGTCTCGCTGGACGTCACGGCGGGCGCCGACGTGGCCTTCGCCCACGCCCTGCTGCGCTGCGGCACCGCAGAGGAACTGCGGGCCGACCCGGGCAGCCGCCTGCGTCTGACGGTCGGGCTCCGCAAGGAAGACGGACGCTGGACCGTCTCGCACGAGCACCACTCGTTCCCGCACAAGAACTGATCCCGGACGACCAGGAAGAGTTCAGGCCCATGAGAAGGATCATCCTGTCCATGTCGGTCTCGCTGGACGGCTTCTTCGAGGGGCCGGACCACACGATCGACTGGCACCTGGTCGACGACGAAGTGCACGAGTACATCAACCGGCAGTTCGAGGACGTGAGCGTCTTCCTGCTCGGTCGCGTCGACTACGAGCTCATGGAGTCGGTCTGGCCGGACGCGGAGTCCGACCCGGCAATCGCCGGCCCGATGCTGGAGTTCGCCGGGATCTGGCGCGACACACCCAAGGTCGTCTTCTCCAGAACCCTGGAGCGGGCCGGCGCGAACGCCACCGTCAGACGGGAGGTGGACCCCGAGGAGATCCGGGAGCTCAAGGCCCAGCCGGGCGGCGACATGTTCGTCGGCGGCGCCGAGCTTGCCGCAGCCTTCCGGCAGCACGACCTCATCGACGAGTACCGCACCTTCGTCCATCCCGTCCTGCTCGGCGCGGGCAGACCGCTGTTCCCCCCGGCGGGCGGCAGAACGCCGCTGCGTCTGGCCGGGACGAGGACGTTCGGCAACGGCGTCGTCCTGCTGCACCACGAGCGGGCGGAGGCCCCCGCACCCTCATGAGCCGGACCGCCGCGGGCCCCGGGCACCCCACGGCAGGCCCGCGGGCCCCCGGGCACGGCACCGCAGGCCCCGCCCCGGCTGCCTGCGCGGGAACGTCGGCGGAGGGCTGAAGGCACGGGATGGCGGGACCGCCCCGTGCCCCGGGTCTGCACTCCCATACGCTGTGCCCGCGGGGCGGAGCGTGCCACGAGGAGCGAGGGGGAGGCGCGGAGCTGTGGACGAGAACAGACCGCAGGCCGGCGACGAGGACGACGGTACCGGCGACTTCCTCGGCTGCTACCCGCAGCTGCTGGCCGAAGTCTCGGAGACCGGCCGCCGGCCGCTCCGGCACGAACTGGACTCCTTCCGCGCCCTGGGCGAACGCGCGGCCGAGGACGGGTGGTCGTTGCGCGACCTGGTCGGCCTCTACCTGGGGCGGACACGGGATCTGTGGGGCACCCTGCCGGGAGTCGCCCGCGCCGCGAGCGCGAGCGAGCGTGCCCGCACCGGTGACGCCCTGCTGGCCGCCGTCGAGGTCGCCGTGTCGGCGATGGGGGAGGGTCACGAGCGTGCGCAGCGGCTCGCTGTGCGCCAGGAGGAGGGCGAGCGGCGCGAGTTCGTCGACGACCTCCTCTACGGGCGCAGCGACATGGGCCGGCTCGCGGAGCGCGCACAGCGCTTCGGGCTGCGTCTGGCGGGGCTGCACACGGTCGCCGTGGCGGTGGGCCCGGAGAAGTACGACGACGTGCACCGCACGGTGCGGTTCATCGAGCGGGAGCTGATCGGGCGGTTCGGGCCGCGGGACGTGCTGCTGTCCACGAAGGAAGGGCGGCTGGTCTGCATCGCCGCGAGCGGCGACCGCGAAGTGCTGGATCACTTCGTGCGCCTGGCGGAGAAGCCGGGCACGGGCTGTCCCGCCGCGCGGCGCATCGCAGTCGGGCGTGAGCACTCGGGCGCGCGGGGAGTGGTGAGCAGCTACGAGGAGGCGCTGGGCGCACTCGAACTCGCCGAGCGACTGGGCCTGGAAGGCGTGCGGTTGAACGCCTCGGAACTGCTCGTCTTCCCGGTGCTGCTGCGTGACCGCGGGGCCATGGCGGATCTCGTCCGCACCGTGCTGGGGCCGCTGACGAAGGCACGCGGCGGAGCGCGGCCGCTGCTGGAGACCCTGATGGAGTGTGCCGCGGCCGGCTACGTCAACGCGGAGGCGGCCCGGCGGCTCGGTCTGAGCGTGCGCACCCTGTCGTACCGGCTGGAACGCATCCGCACGCTCACCGGTTATTCGCCGGGCGAGCCCTTGCAGCGGTTCACGCTGGAGGCGGCTGTCATGGGCGCCCGGCTGCTGGGCTGGCCCGACAAGGACCTCTGAGGCGGGCTGGCCCGCGGCGAAGAGTCCGCGGGCGGTTACCGGCGTGGCGGTTCCGGCCCGTGGAATGTCAGACCCCCGTGATGACGTGTTCCGGCGCGTGGGGCGGGTGGGTGACCTGGTTGCTCACAGGACGTCAAAAGCGCGTAATGATTGCCGGGTTCTGGCAATGTGTGCCAGCGGCCTCCGGTGTCACGATGAGCGTGCGCCGCAAGGCGTGCAGGCACGAGTCGATGCCCTCGACGGGGGTGAGGGCATCGGCTCGATGCCTTTCGGGGAGGCCGCCGGGTACCGTCCCGACTGCCGGATGTCGGCACATGGACGGACTCGGCGGACTCGGCGGTTCCCGTGCCGACGGGAGCCGCCGGCACGGGAACGGCCCGCAGGCGCCCGGTCGGCAGGGGGGAGACGCACCGCAGCCCGCGCCCCCGGGGGGAAGGGGCGCGGGCTGCGGCTGCCGGGGCAGGTGGCGGCTGACTCAGCCGACCTTGAGCTTCTGGCCCGGCACGATCACATCGACGTCCTTGACGACGGACTTGTTGTTCTCGTGCAGCTTCTTCCAGCTGACGCCGTGCGCGGCGGCGATGGAGGAGAGCGTGTCACCGGCCTTCACGGTGTAGTTGCCCTTGCCCCCCGCCTGCGGCTTGCCCTTCGCCGGGCGCTGCGACTCGCTGCCCTGCGAGCCCTTGCCGCCGGAGCCGCCCTTGCCGACCTTGGCAGGGGGGCCGTCCGCGGTCAGCCCCGCCTCGCCGGCGCAGGCCCAGGCTCCGGGCCCCTGACGGTCCAGCAGCTTCTCGGCGGTGGCGATCTGCTGCGCCTTGGTGGCCTGGTCGGCGCGCGGCGCGTACTTCGTGCCGCCGGCCGCCTTCCAGCTGGAGTTGGAGAACTGGAGACCGCCGTAGTGACCGTTGCCGGTGTTGGCCTGCCAGTTGCCGCTGGACTCGCACTCGGCGACCTTCTCCCACGTACGGACGGAGGCGGCCTGAGCGCTTGGCGCAGTCACCATCGGAAGGGCGACGGCGGCCCCCGCGACGCCGCTGAGCACGGCGAGACGGGTGGCCTTCACGGGCCCGCGGTTACGGCCGTTACCGGAAAACAGCATGGCGAATGTTTCCTAACGATCGCGGAGTTCGCCACATGATCTGCGGCGAACGTGTCGAGCGGTGGCGACCGTAAGCACACTGCCCCGGGTGGGCAAAAACCGACACGAGTGGTCACGTAGAGCAAGGAAGCCGCCAGGAGCCACTATCACCGCAGGTCATGCCGAGAGGCGCGAACCGGACAACCGGACCTTCAGGGCCATGTGCGGAGAGAAGGGTCACACCCTGACGGCCCAGCCTCCCCTCCACCCCGTGGCCCCTTGTCAGCCTTTCGTCACCGACAGCCCCGCAGCCGCCCTCAGTTGGCGCGCTCCCGGACGACGCGCGCGATGTCCAGCCGCCGCACCGCACGCAGCGCGGGGACCTGGGAGAGCAGCGAAGCGCCCAGCACGGCGACCGCCGCCCCCACGGTGACGGGCCAGCCGATCTCCAGCCGCACGGAGAACATGTCGCTCGAGAAGGAGCCGAGAGACGCTTGCGCCGCGGCGAGGCCCGCCGCGAGCCCTACCGGGAGGGCGAGCGCCGTCGCAGTGAGATTCTCCGCCGCCAGCAGCCCCGCGATGCGGCGCAACGGCACTCCGGCAGCGCGCAGAGTCGCCAACTCGCCGGTGCGCTCGGCGATGTTGACCGTCATCGTCACGTACACGACGGTCAGTGCCAGCACCCCTCCGAGCAGCAGCATCACCCCGACGAACACCCGGAACAGCGTCATGTAGCGGTCGACCTGCCGCTCGACGGCCCGTGAGTCGGTGTAGGCGACGACGCCTTCGAGGGCCGTGACGTCCTGGCGTATGCGGTCGTGCGAGGGCGCCGCCGCTCCGGAGTCGAACTTCAGCGCATAACCGCCCGGTCCTGCGCCCGTCGCCGCCTCGACGGTCTCCCGTGTGCCGTACAGCGCCGAACCCATCGGCTCGTCGACCAGCCCGGCCAGCCGCACCTGACGCTCCTGGGCTCCCGCGCTGCCCGGGGTACGCAGGGTGAAGCGGTCGCCGGGGGCGATGTGCAGGCGGGCGGCCAGTGCCTTGTCTGCCAGTACGCCGCCGTCGGCGGGCAGCCGGCGCTCCCCTCCGCCGGGCGTGCGGAACCCGTGCATCGTCGTCTCCGGCCGGTAACCGGTGAGCGATGTGCTGTAGGACTCGCCGTTGGCGGCGGCTGTGACCTGCGCCGTCGTCACCCGCTCGACGGCGCTCACCCCGTGGACGGCGCTCAGGGCCTTGCGGGTGCCGGGTGCCCGCGCGTCGGCGATGACGGTGGCGTCCTCCCGCTGCACCGTGTCGAACTGCACGTCCAGCGCGGCCTTCATGCTCGTCGCCATCCCGGCCGAGGAGAGCACCAGTACCAGGGCCAGCACGCTGCCGAGCATCGTGGCCAGCGTGCGGCGCCGGCTGCGTGTCAGCTCGCGCAGAGCCAGCCGCAGGATCAGCGGGAGTCGCCGGGCCCGTACGAGAACCGCGCTCCAGCGGCCCGGCGGGCGCAGGGTGCCGCCGTCGCCACGCATGGACTCGGCCGGTGCGGTGCGCGTCGTCGCCCACGCTGGCGCGGCCCCGCCCACCAGCCCCACCAGGACACCGAAGAGCAGTCCCGTCAGCATGACCGCGGGGCGGCGTTCGACGAGCGTGTACGGGATGCCGAGTTCGGCGGTGTACGCGTGGGTCATCGCCGTCGTCGCCACCGCGCCCAGCGCCACGCCCAGTACCGCACCGGCCGCGCCGGCGAGCACGCCGTGACCGAGGTAGTGCCGTGCGACCGTGCCGCGCGGGGCTCCGGCGGCCAGGAAGGTGGCGATCACCTTGCGCTCCGCCAGCACCAGCCGCGTGATCAGGACGTACGCGGCCACCGCCGCCGCCGAGAGGAACAGCACCGGGAAGGCGACGGAGAGTTGTGAGAAGCCCTTCAGGTCCTCGTTCAAAGTGGCGTCGGACGGCTGCTCCGCTCGCGGCTGGACCTCCGCGGCTCCCGCGGCACGCAGCCGGTCGGCGACGCGTGCGGCGGTGCCGTCCCCGCGGGCATCGCCGCTCATCCGCACGAGGGTCTGCGCGGTGGCCGCCTCGTGCGTGAGTTTCCGCACGGTCGCCTCGGGCGCGAAGAGCACGGCGAAGTTGTGCGGATCGCTGAGGACTTCCTGCCGCGTGAGCGCCGGCCACAGATACTCGGGCGAGTCGGCCACACCGCGCACGGTCAGCGTCCGCCAGCGTGAACCGTCGTGGACCCTGGCGGTGTCGCCGGGGGAGAGGCCGAAGGTCTTCGCGGTGTGCCGTTCGACGAGCACGCCGTCGCGGTCGCCGCTTCGCGGGTAGTGGCCCGAGACGACGTCGACCTTGTTGACCTGCGGCTGCTTCCCGGCGGGCAATCCCGTGACCCTGCCGAGGAGTTCGTCGCCGCCGAGGTTCACCGGCAGCCGGCCCTGGGTGCGGGTGGCCACCGCCTCGACGCCGTCCGCGGCCCGGGCCGCCGAGGCGACCTTCTCGGCGTCACCGCCGGAGGCCGTCAGATCCGCGAACCGCATCTGCGAATAGGTGTGTTCGTAGCTGGAACCCAGGTTGCGGTAGGCGTCGTAGCTGGCGACGAAGAGGAGCACGCCGACCATCACGGTCACCCCGACCGCCGCGAACTGCGGGAGGCGGCGCCGCAGATCGCGCCGGGTTTTGGCGAGAAGAATCCGGTTCATGCCGCTCACCAGTCCACGTCGGCGACGTCGGCCGGGTCAAAGTTGCGCTCGACCGACTCCACGCGTCCGTCGCGCATCGTCACCACCCGGTGGGCCATCCGCGCCACGGCGGCGTTGTGCGTCACCATGAGCACGCCCCGGCCCTCGCGGTTGGTGCGCTGGAGCAGTCTCAGCACGGACTTGCCCGTCGCCACGTCGAGGGCGCCCGTGGGCTCGTCCGCGAGCAGGAGATCCGGGTCGGTGGCGAGGGCACGGGCGAGCGCCACACGCTGCTGCTGCCCACCGGAGAGCTGCGCGGGAAAGTTGTCCAGCCTGTCCCCGAGGCCGACGGACTCCAGCAGCCCGGGTACCTCGCGCCGCTCGCCCCGCCCCGTCAGCTCGACCATCACCTCGACGTTCTCGCGGGCCGTGAGGGTGGGCACCAGATTGAAGAACTGGAAGACGAAGCCGATGTGATCCCTGCGGAACGCGGCCAGTTCGCGCGGGCGCCGTCCCGTCAGGTCGACTCCGGCGACCTGCGCCGAGCCGGCGTCGGCGGGTTCGATGCCGCCGAGCACGTTCAGCAGCGTCGTCTTGCCCGAGCCGCTGGGGCCGAGTACGACCACCAACTCTCCCGCGTCCAGGTCCAGATCGACTCCGTCGAGCGCGGCGACGGCCGTGTCCCCCGCCCCGTACGTCTTCGACAGGCCTCGCAGCCGCGCCCCGCCCCGGAGCGTGGCTCCGGTTCCCGTGCGGGCTGTGCCGGTGTGCGCCACTGATTCCTCCCTCTCGCCGGGCCCGGCCCGCTGATGGAGCCGGGCGTTGTCGTTCGTGCCGGGCCGGCCGCCGCGTTCCCGGCCGCTGCGTTCCCGGCCGCCCCGAGTCCGGGCCGGCCGCTTCCGCGGACCCCGCCGTGGGTGCCGACCGCCTCAACCGGTTGTGCGTGCGACCCCGGCCAGGCGTGCCAGCGGACCCGACACGGGAATCCGCGCGACGGACGGGTCGATGAGCCGGTGCAGTACGAGTCCGTCGATCGCGGCGCCCAGCAGCATCGCGGTTGCCTCCGCGTCGTCTTCGGGGCGTTCCGCCGCCTCGCCCGAAGGGCCCTCCGGCGACGTGGTGCCGCAGGCGCGCAGCCACTCGGCGACACTCGTGCGCCACTCGGCCATCAGCTCCGCCAGCTGAGTGCGCAGCCGCTCCAGCCGTGTCGAGGCCAGCAGCATCTCGCTGAACAGCACCGTCGCCGGATCGTTCCAGGAGTACTCCGCCACCGCCTCCAGCACCCGGGTCATGCCCTGCGCGGGGTCGTCCGCTTGCAGGATCGCCTCGGTCGCCTGCGCCATCTCGCGTCTCGCCGATGCCAGTGCGGCTTCGATCAGCAGATCGGTCACGGTGGAGAAGTGGTAGTGCACCAGCCCGGGCCGCAGCCCCGCGCGGTCCGCCACCCGCCGCGTGGTCACCGCGCCCCAGCCGTCCTCGACGATCAGCTGTGCCGCCGCGTCGAGCAGCCGCTGCCGTGTCTCGTGACCGCGTGCCGCGGACGTCGGGGTCATTCGGTCTCCACTAAGCATTGGGCGAACGGCTTGTTATCGATTGGGCGTGCGGCTTGGGCGTACGGCTTGGTCGTTCGGCTTGGGCGTACGACCAAGCTCGCTTGCCACAGTACGCCCTTCCGGGACCGAGGAGAAGCCCCCGCCGACGAGAGTCCGGCGGAAGGGGCGCCTCCCCGGGCGGCCGGGGCATCCTGGGAGCCACTGATGACGACAGGAGTGCGAGGGGGGTGCGTCCGAAGTGACGGAGACGGAGATCCGCCTCTTCGCCGAGGCCGACCGCACCGAACTGCGGCAGCTGTTCCGCAGAGCCGGGGCAGGCGCGGCGACGGCTTCGCTGTGGGGCCACGAGGAGTCGGAAGCGGAGATCTACCTGCGCGCCTACATGGACCTGGAACCGGAATCGCTGTTCGTCGCCGTGGTGGACGGAGCCCCGGCCGGATATCTGGCGGGGAGCCTGGACCCCTCGCGGTTCCCCAGTGAGAGCGAGCGCATCGCGAGGGCCATCAAGAAGCACCGGCTCGCCCTTCGGCCGCGACCGGCGGCGTTCCTGGCGCGCAGCGTCCTCGACCTGGGCCGGGCCGCCCTCCGGGGTGAGCTGACCGCGTCGGACTTCAGCGACGAGCGCTGGCCGGCGCATCTGCACATCAACGTCGTGCCGGAGGCGCGTGGGACGGGCGCTTCGGACGGGTTGATGAACGCATGGTTCCGGCGGCTGCGGGCCGGCGGTTCACCCGGGTGTCACCTGCTGACCCTGGCGGAGAACACCCGGGCGGTGCGGTTCTTCGAACGCATGGGTTTCACCAAGTACGGTGCCACGCCGCTGGTTCCCGGCATCCGCCACGAGGGGCGGCGCGTCCATCAGCAGGCGATGGTCTGGAGTCCGTGACCGCGGACCCGACTCAGAAGACTGGAGCCGGGGTCACGTCCCTCAGCCGACGGTGGCGGTGGCGCTGAAGTTGCGGCGCACCTCGCGGATCTCGGCGGTGTCCGGAACCGAGTTGGTGCAGGCCGGTCCGGCCGACTTGCCCGACATCAGGCTGGAGCACGGGCCGGGCTGGCTGTCCTCGAGGCCGAGCATGTGGCCGAACTCGTGGGAGACGACGCGTATCGCATCGTGTCCCTGGGCCAGCGCCCTGCGGCCGATGGTGACGGTGCCCTTGCCGAGACGGGGCCCCTCGGGGGCGGCGCCCGGCCAGCCCTTCGAGACGACGATGCGGATGTCCGCCTCGGTGCCCGCGGCGGCGGGCCGGAGATCCACCTCGGGCACGCTGTCGTTCCATGAACGGGCCGCCGCGCGGACCGCTCCTGCGAAACCGTCCGCGGCGCCCGCGTCGTAGGTCAGGAGTACGGGGCCCTCGCCGCCCGCGCGCGGTCCGGCCTGAGGTATCAGGCCCGTCACGTCGTTCTCCGGCCACTCCGGGGCGACGGGCCCCTCCTCCGGCCCCCGGCCGCCCGGCCCGGCCGACTCGCCGACCTCGGCCTCCCCGCGCGGGCCGGAGTCCCCCCGCGAGGGGATCTCGCCGGAGCCCCGGCCCGCCGACTCCCGGGATGCGTCGTTGGTGGCGGAGACCTCTGCCTCGTCCACTCGTGACGCCGCTTCGGAACCCTCCGCACCCGCGCAGGCGGTCGCCGCGAACAGAGTCAGGGGGACACAGGCCGCCGCCCATCTCCGGAGTCGGATACGCATGGTGCATCTCCCTGCTGAGCGATGAGGGTTGTGAGGGGGGTGCCTTGTCCCGGACTCCGTCCGGGAGGCGGCCCTTGCGGGTGCGGGCGTACGAATGGTGCCCGATTCGCAGCCTCCGCGCAGACTTTTCCTACTCACGCGTACCGAATCGGCCGCGTTCTCCGTCACATGCGTGAGGGGCACGAGATGCGCGCAGCCTGGAACTTGCCGCGGGACATGTCCGCGCAATCGCGGCACGGCCCGCAGCCCGGCGACCCTGACCTGCGAAGCTCCCCGTCATCGGTGAGCAGCGACGGGCAACGGCGAGCACAGGCGGGCGTCTTCACGCGCAGACGGCCTGGGCCCTCGGCGCGCTCAGTGCCGGCTCGCGGGCCGGCGCCCCGGGGGCTGCTTCGGCTCGGGGCGCTGCGGCACCCGCGCCACCTCGCGCGTGCGGGGCTCCCCGCTGCGCACCGTGAAGCGTTCGCCGTAGTGGCAGATCTCCATCGGCAGACCCTCGGCGAGCGTGTACGTGGCCGTCGAATCGCTCATCTCGACTCGCAGCCGCCGCCCCAGCATCTGCACGGTGAAGGCGAGACGGGTCAGGCGCTCCGGCAGCTTCGGTGCGAACTCCAGGGTGCAGCCGACGTGCCGCATGCCTCCGAACCCCGCGACGAGCGCCGTCCAGGTACCGGCGAGGGAGGCGATGTGCAGTCCGTCCCGGGTGTTGTTCTCCAGGTCGAACAGGTCCATCAGGGCGGCCTCGCCCAAGTAGTCGTAGGCCAGGCGCAGATGGCCCACCTCGGCCGCCATGACGGCCTGCCAGCACGCGGAGAGCGAGGAGTCCCGCACCGTCAGCTGCTCGTAGTACTCGAAGTTGCGGGCCTTGTGCTCGTCGTCGAACTCCTCGCCGTGACGGCACATGGCGAGCACCAGGTCGGCCTGCTTCACGACCTGCTTGCGGTACAGGTCGAAATACGGGAAGTGCAGCATCAGCGGGTACTGGTCGGGCCGCGTGTTCGCGAAGTCCCACATCTGGTGCCCGGTGAAGTCCGCCGACTGCTCGTGCACACCGAGGTCCTGGTTGTACGGGAGGACGATGGCGTCGGCGGCGTCCCTCCAGGCGGCCGTCTCCTCGTCGTCGACGCCGAACGCGTGCGCCTGGTCGGGGTGCCGGTCGATGGCGTTCGCGGCCTCCCGCAGGTTCGCCCGCGCCATCAGGTTCGTGTAGATGTTGTCGTCCGCGACGGCGCTGTACTCGTCGGGGCCGGTGACCCCGTCGAAGTGGAAGCCGCCCTGGTGGTCGTGGTGGCCGAGGGAGTGCCACAGCCGGGCGGTCTCCACCAGGATCGGCACTCCCGTCTCCCGCTCGAACTCGTCGTCGCCGGTGGCCGTCACGTACCGCACCACCGCGTCGGCGATGTCTGCGTTCACGTGGAAGCCCGCGGTGCCAGCCGGCCAGTACGCCGAGCACTCCGATCCGTCGATCGTCCGCCAGGGGAACGCGGCGCCGCGCAGGCCCAGTTGCTGCGCCCGCGCCCGCGCGGCGGGCAGCGTGTCGTACCGCCAGCGCAGCGCCTCGGCGACGGACTGCGGCGAGGTGTACGTCAGCAGCGCCAGCACGAACATCTCGGTGTCCCAGAAGGAATGGCCGTCGTAGCCGGAGCCGGTGAGGCCCTTCGCGGGGATGGCGCGCTGCTCGGCGCGGGCGCCGGCCTGCAGGACGTGGAAGAGGCCGAACCGCACGGCCTGCTGGATCTCCGCGTCGCCGTCGACCTCGACGTCGGAGCGTGCCCAGAAGTCGTCGAGGTAGGAGGCCTGCTGTTCGACGAGCCCGTCCCAGCCGGTGCTGCGCGCCCCGGCGAGGGCCGCGTCGACCTGGTCGCGCACCGCGGGCAGCGACCGCACGCTCGACCAGCCGTAGGAGACCATCTTCTCCAGCCGCAGCGGAATGCCCGGCTGAAGCAGCGAAGTGACCGTGAGACGGCTGACGTTCGGGCCGCTCTCACTCGAAGTACGTGTGGAATCGGGGCCGTTCACGACGTGATCGGCCGCGGCTGCCACGCGCAGCCCGCTGCGGCGCGTGCTGTGCACCAGGCGCAGCCGGTGCCCGGAGGCCAGGTGCTCCTCGGGCTCCAGCGGCGACTCGAGCGCGGCCGCGGCGCGCGGATCGCCGGGGCGGTGGGGGAGTTGCTCGTTGGCGACGAGTTCCGACTGGATGACGACCCGGACCTCGTCGTCCAGCGGCTCCACCTCGAAGGCGACGGCGGCGATGGCGCGCTGCGTGAAGGAGACGAGCCGCGTGGAGCGCACCCGCACGGTGCTGCCGGCCGGTGAGGTCCACTCGCAGCTGCGGTGCAGCAGCCCGCTGCGCAGGTCGAGTTCCCGCTCGTGGGAGCGCAGCCGCCCGTAGCGCAGGTCGAAGGGTTCGTCGTCGACGAGCAGCCGGACGATCTTGCCGTTGGTGACGTTGATGACGGTCTGGCCCGACTCCGGGTACCCGTAGCCGGCCTCGGCGTACGGGAGCGGGCGAAGCTCGTGGACGCCGTTGAGATACGAGCCGGGCAGGCCGTGCGGTTCGCCCTCGTCGAGGTTGCCGCGCCAGCCGACGTGCCCGTTGGACAGCGCGAAGACCGATTCGCTCTGCGGCAGAAGGTCCAGGTTCAGCCCCGTCTCGCGCAGAGTCCAGGGTTCGCAGGCGTACGCACGCTGTGTGATCACGCGGAGTCCTCCTGGCGGTCTTGGGCGGTGAGGTCGGCGAGGTCCTGCACGACGACGTCCGCACCGTGCCGGCGCAGCTCCGCCGCCTGGCCGACGCGGTCGACGCCGACGACGTACCCGAAGTTCCCCGCCCGTCCGGCCTCCATCCCGGCCAGGGCGTCCTCGAAGACGGCGCATCCCGCCGCAGGCACGCCGAGGTCGCGGGCCGCCGCGAGGAAGGTGTCGGGGGCGGGCTTGCCGGGCAGCCCCCGCTTCTCGGCGACGAGCCCGTCGATCCGTACGCCGAACAGGTCCTCGATGCCGGCGGAGACGAGGACGTCGCGGCAGTTCTTGCTGGACGAGACGACGGCGGTGTGCAGTCCCGCCTTCCGTACCTCCTCCACGTAGCGGACCGAGCCGGGGTACACCTCGACGCCCTGCTCGCGGATCTTCTCCAGCAGCAGGTCGTTCTTGCGGCGGCCCAGGCCCTGCACGCTCTCCCGGCCCGGCGGGTCGTCGCTTCCGCCCTCGGGAAGTTCGATGCCGCGGGAGGCGAGAAAGGTGCGCACGCCGTCGGCGCGCGGCCGGCCGTCGACGTATGTGTCGTAGTCGCCGGCACTGAAGGGCCGGAAGCCCTCCCCCTCGCGGCCGCGCAGGAAGTCGTCGAACATCTCCTTCCAGGCGGCCGCGTGCACAACGGCCGTCCTGGTCAGCACGCCGTCCAGGTCGAAGAGGCAGGCGCGCACGGACTGCGGCAGGCCCAGGCACATCATCGGCGCCGGGTCCCCCGATGCGGGCCCGCCATGCCTCTTCCGCCCGGCGGGGTGCGGGCACCGGCGCGGGCAGACGTCGCCCGGGCAGACGGCGCCCCGGACCCGGGACGGTTCAGCCGAGCAGTTCGATCTCCGACAGCGCCGCCGGGCCCCCGGCGGGCACGAGCCTGTAGTGCCGGTACGCGCCGGGACGGGCGATCTCGAAGACGCGGGTCTGTCTGTCCCAGGCGAAGGACTCGCCACGGCGGCGGTCCACCGCCTTCCACTTCCTGCCGTCCCCGGAGCCCTGCAGAACCCACCCCTCCGGGGCGTCGGCGCTGTCCGCCGAGGTCAGCGTGTAGGACCTCACCGGCTTGTCACGGGAGCCCGGCTTGACCTCCATCGCGGCACCGGAGAAGACGGCCCTGGTGGCGGAGGTGTCGTCCAGCAGCGGCTTGTCCTTCGCGGGCACGGTCACGTCAGCGGGCGGCGAGGGCACCTTGCCGTCCTCGGTGATGGAGGACGGTGCGTTCTTCTCGCCGGTGCCCCACCTGGAGGGCTTCGGGCCCATGTCGAATTCGAGGGTGCCGCCCCGGGCCAGCAGCTTGTGCGGCAGCGAAGTGGAGTGCCACGCCTTGCCGTTGACGCGCAGCCCCTGCACGTAGATGTTGCGCTCGCTGTTGCGGGGCGCCTTCACCACCAGTTCACGCCCGTTCTCGAGGTGGACGGTGGCCTTGGTGAACAGCGGCGAGCCGACCGCGTATTCGGGCGATCCCATCACCAGCGGGTAGAAGCCGAGTGCGCTGAAGACGTACCACGCCGACATCTCGCCGTTGTCCTCGTCGCCGGGGTAGCCCTGGCCGATCTCGCTGCCCAGGTAGAGGCGTGAGAGCACGTCCCGGACCTTCTCCTGGGTCTTCCAGGGCTGCCCGGCGGCGTCGTAGGTGTAGGCGATGTGGTGGGAGGGCTGGTTGCTGTGCCCGTACATCCCCATGCGTACGTCGCGGGCCTCCGTCATCTCGTGGATGACGTCGCCGTAGGAGCCTGCGAACTCCTTCGACGCGGTCTCGGGCGTGGCGAAGTACTTGTCGAGCTTCTTCGCCAGGCCCGCTCGCCCGCCGTACAGGTTGGCCAGGCCCCTGGTGTCCTGGGGAGCGGTGAACGCGAAGCTCCACGCGTTGGTCTCGGTGTAGTCGTGGCCCCACACGCGCGGGTCGAACTCCCCGGGCGGCAGGCGCCAGTCGCCGTCTGCGTCCTTGCCCTGGAAGAAGCCGACCCGGTCGTCGAAGTGCTTGACGTAGTTGCGGGCCCGGCCGAGGAAGTATTCCGACTCGGCCTTGTAGCGCGCCTTGTGGGTCTTGCGGTACAGCGCCTCGCCCATGCGCGCGATGCCGAAGTCGTTGAGGTATCCCTCCAGCGCCCAGGACATGCCCTCGCCGGTCGCGGTGCTGGTGTAGCCGGTGAAGGGGGAGGTGGCCATGCCCTTGCGTCCCACGCCCGAACGCGGCGGCGCGACCGTGGCGTTCTTGACCGCCGCCTCGTACGCGGCCTCCGCGTCGAACTTCACGCCCTTGCCGTAGGCGTCGGCGAAGGCGACGTCCGAGCTGGTGCCGGTCATCAGGTCCGCGTAACCCGGCGAGGACCAGCGCGATATCCAGCCGCCGTCCTTGTACTGCTGCACGAACCCGTCGACCATCCGTCCCGCGCGCTCCGGCGTGAGGAAGGAGTAGGCGGGCCAGGTCGTCCGGTAGGTGTCCCAGAAGCCGTTGTTGACGTAGACATCCCCTCGGTTCCCCGGGGAGTCCCCGAGGTCGACGATCTTCGAGCCCGTGTGCGTCGGGGTGTCCTCGCCCGTGGGCTCCGAGAAGGGGCTGGCGTAGCGCTTGCGCGAACCGATCTGCTCCGCACCCGAGTTGGGATACAGGTAGAGGCGGTACAGGCTGGAGTAGAGCGTGGTGAGCCGGTCGCGGCTCGCGCCCTCCACCTCGATGCGGCCGAGCAGATCGTCCCACTCGGCCTGCGCACGCCGCCGCACCTCGCCGAAGGACGCGTCCGCCGGGATCTCGCGTTCCAGGCTGGCCTTCGCCTGGGCGACGCTGATGAGGGACGTGGCGATGCGCATCGTGACGGTACGGTCCGGGCCGGCGCCGAAGCGCAGATAGCCCGTGACGTCCTTGCCGCCGCCGCCCTCCAGCTTCCCGCCGTCCGTCACGGGGGAGTCGAAGCGTGCGTAGACGAACATGCGGGTCGCGCCGGCCGACAACTTGCTCTTGACGTCGGAGAATCCGGTGACGGTGGCGTCTTTCCCGGAGGCCGTGTCGAGTGTGAGACCGCCGCGGTTGTCGACGTTGTCGAAGATGAGGTTCGCGTCGTCACCGGGGAAGGTGAAGCGCATCATCGCGGCGTGGTCGGTGGGGGTGATCTGCGTACGCAGCCCGCTCTCGGATGTGACGCCGTAGTAGTGCGGTCTGGCCGTCTCCTCTGCATGGCGGAAGGGCAGCGCACGGGCCTTGCGGGACGCGTCGGGCTTGCCCTTCGCCGCGGACGGCATGACCTGGAAGGTCTGCCGGTCGCCCATCCACGGGCTGGGTTCGTGACTGGCGCTGAAGGCCTGAAGGGTGGGCAGGTTGTCCTCGTTGTTCTTGCGCGCGTACTCGTAGAGCCAGTCCGTGGAGCCCGCATCGGTCACCGGGGTCCAGAAGTTGAAGCCGCCGGGGAGCGCCGTGGCGGGGAAGGTGTTGCCGCGGGAGAAGCTGCCGCTGGAGTTGGTGCCGCGAGTGGTCTCGGCGTAGTCGGAGGGGTGCGCGAGGCGCTTGTCAGGTGCCTTCGGCGCGATCGAGACGTCGTCCACCCAGCCGCGGAAGCCGCTGCCGCCCTTGGGGGAGTCGTAGGCGACGAGGATCCGGTCGACGGTCTTGCCCGCCGCGACGGCGCCGATCCGCGACTCCCGGTTGTTCCACTGGTTCGCGGACATCGTCTTCGCGGACGCCTGGCCCTGCGGAGTCAGCGGGTTGCCGTGCTGGTCCCTGGCACCCAGGTCGCTCAGATAGGTGCCGTCGGTGAAGGCGAGGTCGAGGGACGCGTGCGTGGCGGGATAGGCGAGGTCGGTCTCCGGAAGTTCCGGGAAGATCTTGTACGAGAGCGAAGTGCGGGCCCGGACAGGGACGTCGACGTCGAAGACGCGGTTGTAGGAGTAGCCGCGGCCGTTCCCGGAGTGGTCGCCCGCGTAGCGAAGGGAGTGCCCGCCGCTGAAGCCCGCGCCGTTCTTCGAGGTCGGGGTGTCGTCGGGTCCGGTGCCCGGGTGGCTGCTCATGCCGGGCGTGCCGGGAGCGGAGTCGTTGTGGACGCCGCGGGTCTTCTGCTCGCCGTCGGGCGTCGTCTCGACGCTGTCGTTCCAGTCGGGCGCGGGGTCCTCCGGCTCGAAGGAGGAGCGGAACACCTCCGCCGGGCCGCCCGGTGCGTGCGGCTGCCGGGGTGGGGCGGCCGACGCAGCCCCCTGTCCGGTCACCATCAGCAGCGCCGTCACCATCAGCGCCGCGCAGGCTCTGCCGGGACCGCCGGGTCTGCGGGGTCTGCGGCGGGGTCTGCCGGGTCTGGTCCGTCTGCCGCGGCCGCTTCGTCCGCTGCGTGCCTGACTCTGGCGCACGAGGCCGCTCCCCGGGAATACTTGACATCGTTGTCCACTGATGGCGCAGAGAACCAGTAATGTCGGTGCGCACGGTGATGTCAAGGGTGCGCTTGGTCACGGTTGATGCCTGGTTGACGGTTGACGGTTGGAATCCGGACGGCCCGGCCGGAAAGCTGCACGGCCCGGCCGCCCGGAAGTTCAGAGCCAGCCGCGCTTGCTCGCGATGCACGCGGCGTCGAAACGGTTCCTGCCGCCCAGCTTCTTGATGGCGCTGGAAGTGACGTTCCGTACCGTGCCGGGGGAGAGGAAGAGTTCCGCGGCGATTTCCCGTACGGGGGCTCCGCCCGCGGTGAGCCGGAGGACTTCCTTTTCCCTGGTGCTGAGTGATCTGCCGCTGCACCCGGGCTGGCGGATAAGAGCCGCGTCCATCGGGCTTCCGGCATGCTGAGGTGTTCCGCCGGAATTGGCGGGAGCGCCCGCGGGAACACCCGTGTTGTTCACCACGAGTCCACGTATGGCATTCACCAGTTGCGGCAGGGCCGCGTTGTCGGGCACGACACTCAGTAATCCCGGTGCGGCTGCCTCCTGCCTTTTGGCGGGGGAGCCGGGAGTGGTGCCTATGACGGCGATCCGGCACCGGGGGATGGCCGCCCGCAACTCGTCGGTCAGGCAACGACCATTACGTGCGGTGGTGTTGGTGCCCAGCACGGTCACCATGGGAAGCTTGCGCAGAACAGTGGGAACTATTTCGTCGCGGCTGTTCACGGTCGCGACCACTTCGAAATCCTGGACAAGATTGAGTGTCGCCGCGATGGCTTCCGAGTAAAGACGTCTTTCGTCGCCGATCACAATTCGAGTGTGCATTTCGACAAAGCCCCCGCTTCGGCTTCACGGTTGTCGCCCGACGGCCGTAGAGTTCCATGCCGCAACGGCCGTGGTCAATGGTCCACGAGCCGTTCAACCGCCCGAGTGGGGCGTGCTTCTGTACTTATGACCGATTTGGAGAAGACATTTTGAGGTGGCCTTGAGGTTTCACTTGTCAATACCACTGAAACCCGCCAAAGCCGCCTCGTTCCGCATTTGTGAAGATCGAAGAATCGGTCGTGGCGGTGACGTCATTCCCCGGGAAGGCGTCGGCAATCCGGATCGGACCGCCGGGTATGCGGCGGCCCGCGGTTCGCCGCCGGGGAGGGGGCGGCACCGGTGGCGAACCGGCGCCCTCGGACGAGGCTTCGGCATGCGGGCCGGGCCGGGCGGGGCAGGCAAGGCGGGCGGGGGGTTCAGGTTCGGGTGCGGCGCGGGGGCCCGTGTGTACGGGCTCCCCGCGCGGACTGCGAAGGCGGGGAGCCGCGCCGGTGCAAGTCCCCCTGCAGTGAGGGCACGTGGGCGCTGCGGGTGCCGGCGGTCGCACGGCCTCGTGAACGGTCGGCCCCGGAGGTGCCGCGAACAGTCAGCGCACCGGCGTCTGTTGGCCGGATTCTTCCGTGGCGCGTTCCCCGGAGCCTCCGGACCCCTGTTGCCGCGGCGGCTTGGGGCGGCGCAGGAACAGGAAGAGGACGGGAACCGTGTAGAGCACCCACACCCATGCCTGGACGACGGTCGGGTCCGGCTGGAAGTTGACCGTGCCCTTGAGCAGGATGCCGTACCAACTGTCGACGGGCACCGCGGAGCTGACGTCGAACGCCTTGTTCTCCAGGCCGCCGAGGAACCGCGCCTCCTGAAGGTCGTGCACCCCGTAGGCGAGGACGCCCGCCGCCACGACGATCAGCAGGCCGCCCGTCCATGTGAAGAACCGGGCCAGGTTGATCCGAAGGGCTCCCCGGTAGAACAGCCAGCCCATCACGATCGCGGTGACGATGCCCAGCAGTGCGCCCACCAGCGGACGGACGCCGTCACCGGCGGCGTCCACCGACCTCCACACGAACAGGGACGTCTCGATGCCCTCGCGCCCGACGGCGAGGAACGCCGTCGCCACCAGGGCGCCCCTGCCCATGGCGAGAGCCGCGTCGAGCTTGCCCTCCAGCTCCGCCTTCAGATGCCGGGCGGTCCGCCGCATCCAGAAGACCATCCACGTCACCAGGGCCACCGCGGCGATGGAGAGCGAGCCGCCGATCGCTTCCTGAGCGGTGAACGTCAGTTCCTGCGTGCCGAATTGGAGACCCGCGCCGAAGGCCAGGCTGACCGCGACGGCGATGCCCACCCCGGCCCAGACGGGCGGCAGCTTCGCACGGTTGTCGGTCTTGACGAGGTACGCGACGAGGATGCACACGACGAGGCTGGCTTCGAGCCCCTCGCGCAGGCCGATCAAGTAATTGCCGAACACGCCGTCATCCTTCCGGGTGCGGGGTCAGGAGAAGAGCTGCCGGGCCCACCAGTCGCCGGAGTCACGGACACCGGGCGGTACCGCGAACACCGCTGAACCCACGTGCTGGATGTACTCGTTGAGGTCGATGTCCTTCCGCGCGAGCTGGAGCTGCAAGGGAATGAAGCTCTGCCGTACGTCCCGCTGGTAGGCGATGAAGAACAGCCCCGCCTCCAGCCGGCCCAGCCCGTCCGTGCCGTCGGTGAAGTTGTAGCCGCGGCGCAGGATACGGATGCCGTCGTTGGACTCCGGGTGCGCCAGCTTCACGTGCGACGCGGGAGGCATGGCCGACAGCTTCACCGGGTCGCGCTCGTGGCGGCGGCCCGCCGGGGCGCCCTCCCCCTTGCTGCGGCCGATGATCATCTCCTGCTCGGCCAGCGGAGTACGGTCCCAGATCTCGATGTTCATGCGGATACGGCGCGCCACGAGGTAGGAGCCGCCCGCCATCCACTCGGCGCCGTCCTTCTTCCCCGCCCACACATGACGCTTCAGCGCCGCCGTGTCGTCGCCGGAGATGTTGCGGGTGCCGTCCTTGAAGCCGAAGAGGTTGCGCGGCGTCTGCGCGGACGGTGTCGTGGAGGAGGTCTTGCCGAAGCCGAGCTGCGACCAGCGCACCGACACCTTGCCGAAGCCGATGCGTGCCAGATTGCGGATGGCGTGGACCGCGACCTGCGGGTCGTCCGCGCAGGCCTGCACGCACAGGTCGCCGCCGCTGCGCTTCTCGTCCAGGGCGTCGCCGGGGAAGTGGGGCAGGTCCGGCAGGGCGGCCGGCCGCTTCTTCTTGATGCCGAAGCGGTCCTCGCCCTTGTCGTTCTCGAAGGGGGACGGGCCGACGCCGAATGTGAGCGTGAGCCGTGAGGGCTTGAGGCCCAGCGCCTCGCCCGTGTCGTCGGGCGGTGCCTGGGCCGGCCCGCCGACCGCACCCGTGCCGACCGTCTCGCCCGCCGTCATCCGGGCCGCCGCCCGCGTCCACTTCTGGAGCAGGTCGATCAGCGCGGCGCGGTCGTCGGTGACGACGTCGAAGGCGGCGAAGTGCAGCCGGTCCTGCACCGGGGTGGCGATGCCCGCCTGGTGCTCACCGTGGAAGGGCACGGCACCGGCGGAGTCCGCGGCGACGGACTCGGCGCCGCTCCCGTAGCCCAGCGCCGCAGCCGTGCCTCCCGCCGTGGCCGCGCCGACGGCCAGGCCGGCGCCGCCCCAGCCGAGCAGCGCGCGGCGCCCCGGGTGCGCCCTGCGCCGCTCAGCACCGCCGGAGCCCGGCCGTTCCCCGGACTGCTCGCGGGTCTGCTCCCCGGCCTGTTCGCGGGCCTGTTCCCCGTTCTGTTCCAGGCTCTGTCCGCCGTGCCGGTCCCCGGTGTCACGGCGGGACTTCGCGTCGCCGGAGTGTTCCGCTTCAGCTGTCACTGTCCGCCCCTCACGCCACGACGGTGGCGGCGAGCCGCGAAAGCGGTTCGGCCAGCGCGTTCACACCGTCCGAGAGCTTCTTGCGTTCGCTCTTGCCGACCTTGTCGTACGAGACGAACCCGTCGCCCTCGCGGTGCTCGTCCAGCAGCTTCCCGATCGCCTCGAACTGCTTGTCCAGGTCCTTCGCCAGTTGCGCGTCCTTCTTGGCGGTCACCGGCCTGAGCAGTTCGTACGCTTTCTCGGCGCCCTCGACGTTCGCCTGGAAGTCGACCAGGTCCGTGTGGCTGTAGCGCTCCTCCTCGCCGGTGACCTTTCCGGTGGCCACCTCGTCGAGGAGTTCCTTGGCGCCGTTGGCCATGCTCGTGGGGGTGATCTCGGCCTTGCCGACGCGCTTCCGCCAGTCCTTCAGGTCCTTCATCAGGCGGCCGGCGAGCTTCTTGTCCTCCGCCGAGATCTTCTTCTTCTCCCAGGGGGACTTCTCGAGCCTGTGCCAGCCCGTCCACTTCTGGCCCTCCTCGAGGCCGTCCTCGCGCACGTCGACCTTCGGGTCGATGTCGCCGAAGGACTCCGCCACCGGCTCGGTGCGCTCCCAGCCGATGCGGGAGACCGCATACTCCTTCTTGGCGCCCTCGACGTCTCCGTCCTCGACCGCGTCCGCGAACTTCTGCGCGGCGGGGATCGTTTCGTCGGCCTGCTTCTGCACGTACCTGCGGTACTCGGAGACGGCGGAGTCGAGCTTCGGGTTGCGCTCGGCCTTCGCTCCCTTCCCGCCGGCCGTCACCTTCTGGCGGATGCCGTCGCCCTTCATACCGGGCTTGCAGGCGATCTCGTACTTGCCGGGCTCGACCTCGGTGGTGATCTCGGCCTTGGTGCCGGGGCCGATGTTCTCCCGCTCGGTGACGATGCGGTCGCCGGGTGCGTAGACGTAGACCTCGGTGACCTTGCTGCCCTTGTTCTCCACGTGGAGCTTCAGGTGCCCCGCGGGGAAGGTGTCGTCCGAGACCTTGCACGCCGAGTCGTCGGCGGTGACCCGTACCCCGCCGTGCCCGCCTGCCTTCGACTTCTCCGCGCAGCCGGTCAGTGCGGCGGCGGCCAGCAAAGGCACTGCCGCACCCGCTATGAGAGTTCGGTTTCGGGCGAGAGCGGACATGTGGACTCCCGGTGGGCTGACGGGCGGATGTGCGGACGACGGTGGCGGTGTGCGCCGATCTGCTTAAGCAAGGCTTACCTAAGTGCAGAAGATGGCAGCGGGCCGTGCGAGGGAGCGGGCGGGGGCGTACATAGAACGGACCGCGCGGAATGGCGGCCCCGGAACGCCTGGGCTCTAGTGAGGAGGACGGTCCGCGCAGAGGAGGCCCGAGATGAGAAACGGCGTCAGGAGGGCGGCGGCCGCCGGGGCCGCCGCCTCGCTGCTCCTCCTCGGCGGCGCCGGGCCCGCGCCCGAACGAGCGGCCACCGTCCCGGCCGGGAAGTCCAGGGAGGGCGGTGGTGGTGGCCACTGACCACAGGCGCCCGCCGCGCGCCTCGCACCGCTTCCTCCGGGCCCTCGCCAGGGTGCTGGCCGCGGCCGGGCTCGCCCTCAACGCCTATGTGCACGCGGATCTCGCACCCGCCTACGACGCGGTCGTCGCGGCCGTCAGCCAGGGTGACCTCTTCCGGCTCGAGGCCGCGCTGGGGGCGCTGGCGGCACTGCTGCTGCTGGCGTGGCGGCGGCTTCCCGCGGACTTCTTCGCCTTCGCCGTCGCCGCCGGGGGGCTCGCCCTGCTGCTGATCTACCGGTACGCCGACGTGGGGGAGCTGGGCCCGTTCCCCGACATGTACGAACCGTCGTGGAGCCGGGACAAGTTGGTCGCGCTGGTCTCCCAGGCCGTGGCCGTCGTCGCCACGGCGGTGCTGATGGTCACGACGCCGCGCCGGCGGCGCCGCGGTGGGCCGGCCGGGTCAGCGGAGTCCGGCGGATTCAACGGATGATGTCCTCGATCGTGATCGGCATCTTGCGGATGCGGCGGCCCGTCGCGTGGTGAACCGCGTTGGCGATGGCGGCGTTCGCCCCGACCTGCCCGATCTCGCCGACGCCCTTCACGCCGAGCGGATTGACGATCCGGTCCTCGACGTCGACCAGTTCGACAGTGACCTCGGGAGCGTCGGCGTTCACCGCGACCAGATACTCGCCGAGGCTGTTGTTCTCCCAGCGGCCCGTACGGGGGTCCATCCGGTTGGACTCCAGAAGCGCCTGCCCCAGCCCCCAGAGCATTCCGCCCATCAGCTGGCTGCGCACCGTACGGGAGTTGAGCACCCGGCCCGGCGCGAAGGCACCGGTCATGCGCCTCACGCGCACCAGCCCCAGCTCGGGGTCCACGGCGACCTCCGCGAACTGCGCGCCGAAGGTGAGCATCCCGTAGGGGGTGTCCATGCCCGGTGGGTTCCACGTGCCCGAAGCCTCGGCGTCGGGGCGGTGGTTGCGCAGCAGCATCTCCGTGTACTGCTCGCGGGACGTGCCCGCGCTCATGGTTCCGTCGGCGACGACGACGCCGGCGGGGTCGGCCCCGTGCAGCGGTGAGCCCCTGTCCGCGACGGCCTCCCCGATGAGCTGGTCGCGCAGCGCCGTCGCGGCGGCGTGGACGGCGGCGCTGATCATGCCGGCGCCCGCCGAGCCGACCGCCGCGGCGATCCCGGGGTAGTCGGTGTCGCCCGTCTCGAACCGGCAGCGCTCCACGGGGACGCCGAGGGCGTCGGCGGCGACCTGCGCCATCACGGTCGCGACGCCGGTGCCGAACTCGGGTGTCGCGGCCTGCACGACGACGCTGCCGTCGGCGTAGATGCGGGCCCTGGCGCGCTGCGGCGAACCGGGAGGCGGCGCCGGGTAGCCGGCGGCCGCCATGCCCGTGCCGATGAGCCAGTCGCCCTCGCGCCGGGGGGTGCCGGGGTCACGGTCGTACCAGCCGAAGCTGTGGGCTCCCCGCTCGTAGCACTTCTTGAGGCCGTTGCTGGACCAGGGGTTCCCGGAGGCCGGGTCCACGTCGGCGAAGTTGCGCAGCCGCAGCTCGATCGGATCGAGGCCGGTCCTCTCCGCGAGTTCGTCCATGGCGCATTCGAGGGCGAACATGCCGGAGGTGTCGCCGGGGCCCCGCATGAAGGTGGGCGTCATGGTGTTGGCGCGGATGAGCCGGTAGACGCCCTCGTGGTTGGGGCAGGCGTACATCTGCGCTGCCGAGTTGAGGGACGGCTCCGCCCAGTCGTCGAAATGCGAGGTGGGGGAGAGCTTGTGGTGGCGCAGTGCGGTGAGCCGGCCGTCGTCGGTGGCGCCGAGGGTGATGTGCTGCTCCTGCTCCTCGCGGTGGCCGCAGGAGGTGAACATCTGCTCGCGGGTGAGGGACAGCTTGACGGGGCGTCCGACCGCCCGCGCCGCCATCGCCGCGAGCGTGGGGTGGTGCCAGACCATGGCTTTCGAGCCGAAGCTCCCGCCGACGTAGTGGCTGATCACGCGGATCTTCGACAGCGGGACGCCCAGCAGTGCGCCCACGGTGAGCTGGGTGGAGTTGACGCCCTGGGTGCCGTCGTGGAGGAGCAGCTCGTCGCCGTCCCACACCGCGGTGGTGCCCGAGGTCTCCAGCGGATTGTGGTTGTTGGCGGCGCAGGTGAACGTCCCCTCCACCACGATGTCTGCCTTCTCCAGCCCCGCCCCGATGTCGCCGCGCGACGTCCGGCCGGGAAGGAAGCCCGCGAAGACCGACTCTGCCTCGTACGCCTGATCGCGGCCCTGCGCGATGGTGGTGAGGGGCTCGGACTCGTCGTACTCGACGCGCAGCAGCGCGGCCGCGTGCTGGGCGCGCTCATGGGTGTCGGCGACGACGAGGGCGATGTGCTGGCCGCGGTAGTGCACGACATCGTCCTGCATGGGGAAGAAGGTCTCGCCGGGAGCGGGACCGCCGAAGAGGGACGGGACGAGCGGCGGCTGGGTGGCGATCCTCGGCAGGTTCTCGTGCGTGAGCACCGCGAGCACACCGGGCTCCTCCAGCGCGGCCGAGGTGTCGATGGACCTGACGCGGCCGGCGGCCACGCCTGCTCCGACGACGCAGGCGTGTGCCGTGCCGGGCGCGGGGATCTCGGTGGGGTAGCGCGCCGAGCCGGTGACCTTGGGGCGGCCGTCGACGCGTTCGAGCGGCTGCCCGATCGCCGTGGTCATGAGGTCCTCCCGTTCACCGTGAGCGTTTCCAGGGCGCGTACGATCACGCGCTGCGCGAGTTCGGTCTTGAAGGCGTTGTCGGCGGTGGTGCGGGCGTCGGACAGCTCCATGCGTGCCGCCTCGGCGAAGCTGTCCCTGTGGGCGGGCGCCCCGAGCAGCACGCCTTCGGCGCGGTGGGCACGCCACGGCTTGGTCGCCACGCCGCCCAGCGCGAGGCGGACGTCGGCGATCGTGCCGTCCACAAGGGACAGTGCGCAGGCGGCGGAGACCAGCGCGAACTCGTAGCTCGCCCGGTCGCGGACCTTCAGATACACCGAGCGCCGGCCGATCGGCGCGGACGGCAACTCGATCGCGGTGATCAGCTCGCCGTGCTCCAGCGGGTGCTCGCGGTGCGGGGTGTGTCCCGGCGTCAGGAAGAAGTCGTCGATGCCGTATGCCAGTTCGCCGCGTCTGCCCAGCGTGTGCACGCGTGCGTCCAGGGCGGCGAGCGCCACGGCCACGTCGGAGGGGTGGGCGGCGATGCACTGTTCGCTCGTGCCGAGCACCGCGTGGCCGCGGCTGAAGCCCTCGACCGCGGAGCATCCGGAGCCGGGCTCGCGCCTGTTGCAGGGCGAGACGGCGTCGCGGTAATAGGGGCAGCGCACCCGCTGGAGGAGGTTGCCGCCCATGGAGGCCATGTTGCGCAGCTGCGGCGACGCTCCCGCCTCCAGCGCCTGGGCGACGACGGGGTACCGCTCCCGTACGAGCGGGGAGGCCGCCACCTCGCTCATGCGGGCGAGGGCGCCGATGCGCAGCCCGCCGTCCGGCGCCTCGTCGATGCCGGTGAGCGGCAGGCCGTTGATGTCGACGAGCCGGCGGGGTGTGAGCACGTTCTGCCGGAGGAGGTCGACCTCGGTGGTGCCGCCGGCGAGGAAGTCGCTGGTGGGGTCGGCGCTGACGGCCGCGATCGCGGCGGCGGCGTCGGCGGCGCGGGAGTAGGTGATGAGCCGCACGGGACGTACTCCGTTTCTGTGGTGCTCAGTTGCCGTCGCGGACGGCGCGGACCGCGGCCCGGATGTGGGGGTAGGCGGCGCAGCGGCAGAGGTTGCCGCTCATCCATTCCCCGATCTCGTCGTCTCCTGTGTGGCCCTCGGCCGTCAGTGCCACGGCGGACATGATCTGGCCGGGGGTGCAGTAGCCGCACTGGAAGGCGTCCTCGGCGATGAACGCCCGCTGCATGGGGTGCAGTCGGCCGTCCGGTCCGGCCAGTCCCTCGATGGTGGTGACCTCGCGTCCTTCGCAGGTGAGCGCGAGGGTGAGGCACGCCAGCACGCGGCGCCCGTCCACCCAGACCGTGCAGGCGCCGCAGGCGCCCTGGTCGCAGCCCTTCTTGGAGCCGGTCAGGCCGAGGTGCTCGCGCAGTGCGTCGAGCAGGCTGACCCGCGGTTCGATCTCCATCGGACGCTCGGCCCCGTTGACGGACAGCGTCACATGCACCGGTCCGGGGCCGCGTTCTCCGAGACCGGGACCGCGCTCGGTGATCGAGGGGCCGCGTACGGACATGTGCACCTCCGGGAGGGCTCTGATCAATTTCGGCGCGAAGGGCACATATTAGGTCAATGCCGATCGAATGGGGCTGCGTTGTGGCCTGTGGGGTACCCCGGCGCGGACTGCCCCGGTGGCGTCGGAGGAAGCGGGTGACGCCGGGAACGGAAAGCCGAACGGCCCGGCCGGCCGTCCGTTGCCGGCTGCGGTGCGTGACCGGGTGTGACGCAGAGGCGTGGTGGGGAGAACCCCCGGACGCGGGAGATCCCGCTGGCGCCGACGGGAGGCCCGTGCATGGGGGACGAGAGCACGCCCGGTTCCGGGGTTCCCGGGGACCTGATGATGGACCGGCCGCACATGGCCCGCGTCTACGACTACTACCTGGGCGGCAAGACCAACTACGAGGCGGACCGCGAGGCCGGCGACCAGGTGCTCGCGGCCTGGCCCGGCGTGCGCACCGCCGCCCGCACCAACAGGGCGTTCATGCACCGCGTGGCCCGCGTGCTCTCGGAGGAGCTGGGGTTCGCACAGTTCCTCGACATCGGGGCGGGCATACCGGCCGAGCCGAACCTCCATCAGATCGTCCAGGAGGACGATCCGTGTGCCCGCGTCGTGTACGTCGACAACGACCCGCTCGTGCTGGCACACGCCCGCGCACTGATGAGCAGTTCGCCGGAGGGGCGCACCGCCTGTCTGGAGGGCGATCTCACCGATCCCGACTCCGTCCTCGGGTCGCCGGAGCTGGGACGGGTCCTGGACCTGACGCGTCCGGTCGCGCTGAGCGTGCTGGCGCTGCTGCACTTCGTGCCCGACGACCGGGTCGCCTACGGCGCCGTGCGGCGCTTCGCCGCCGCTCTGCCCGCCGGTTCCGCTCTCGTGCTCACCCACGGCACCAGCGACCTCGCACCCGAGGCAGGCGCGGCCGGGCAGGTCTACACGGACCGCGTGGCGCGGGCGCGGACGCGCAGCCGGGAGGAGTTCGCCCGCTTCTTCGACGGTCTCGAACTCGTCGAGCCCGGCATCGTGGTGCCGCACCGCTGGCGCCCGTACCGGCACCCGGGCGCGTGCATCGGCGGCGAGCAGGACGTCGCGGACGCGGAGGTCGGGCTCTGGGCGGGGCTGGCGCTCAAGCCCTGAGCGGGGCCGAGTCCGTACACGCACCCGCAGCCCCGGCCGGCCCAGCCCGGCGCGCCCCGGGCGCCCGGTGCCCGTAGGTTCGCGGCAGAGGCCATCCGCGACGGCCGCCCGGGAGGCGCTGAGAGATGTCGCTGCACAAGGGCCGTAACGGCAACCGCCCAGCCGACTCCGGTCGCGGCACCGGCGGCGGGGGACGGTCGCCCGCGGAACCCCGCGCGGTCTCCGTCAACCCCTTCTACGGCGAGGCCGACCCCGTCAGCGGAATGGCGACGGAACCGCCCCGCCACCGGCTGCCCGACGGACCCATGGCACCCGAGGCGGCCCGTCAGCTCGTGCACGACGAGCTGATGCTGGACGGCAACTCCCGTCTGAATCTGGCGACTTTCGTGACGACGTGGATGGAGCCGCAGGCAGGCGCGCTGATGGCCCTGTGCCGCGACAAGAACATGGTCGACAAGGACGAGTACCCGCGCACGGCCGAGCTGGAGCGGCGCTGCGTGGCGATCCTCGCCGACCTGTGGAACGCCCCCGACCCGGCCGCGGCCGTCGGATGCTCCACGACCGGCTCCAGCGAGGCGTGCATGCTCACCGGCCTGGCGCTCAAGCGCCGCTGGACCCGGCGCGTGGGCGACCGCTATCCCGGCGCGGCCAGGCCGAATCTGGTGATGGGCTCCAACGTGCAGGTGTGCTGGGAGAAGTTCTGCAACTTCTGGGAAGTGGAGGCCCGTCAGGTCCCCATGGAGGGCGAGCGGTTCCACCTCGACCCGCAGGCCGCGGCGCAGCTGTGCGACGAGAACACCATCGGCGTCGTGGCCGTCCTCGGTTCCACCTTCGACGGGTCGTACGAGCCGGTCGCGGAGCTGTGCCGGGCGCTCGACGAACTCCAGGAGCGCACGGGCACCGACGTACCGGTGCACGTGGACGGAGCGTCCGGCGCGATGATCGCGCCCTTCCTCGACCCGGAGCTGCTGTGGGACTTCCGGCTGCCGCGGGTCGCCTCTGTCAACACCTCGGGGCACAAGTACGGGCTGGTCTACCCCGGTGTCGGCTGGGCCCTGTGGCGCTCGCAGGAAGCGCTGCCGGAGGACCTGGTCTTCCGCGTGAACTACCTCGGCGGCGACATGCCCACCTTCGCGCTCAACTTCTCCCGGCCCGGCGCTCAGGTCGCCGCGCAGTACTACACGTTCCTGCGGCTGGGACACGGGGGCTTCACCGCCGTACAGCAGACGGCCCGTGACGTGGCACGGTCGCTGGCCGCCCGCATCGGGGAGACGGGAGACTTCCGGCTGCTGACCGACGGCGGCGAGCTTCCGGTCTTCGCCTTCACCACGGCGCCCGGCGTGACGAACTTCGACGTCTTCGACGTCTCGCGGCGGCTGCGCGAGCGGGGCTGGCTGGTGCCCGCCTACAACTTCCCGCCGAACCGGGAGGACCTGTCCGTACTGCGGATCGTGTGCCGCAACGGCTTCACCGCGGACCTCTCCGACCAGTTCCTGGACGACCTGACGTCGCTGCTGCCGGAACTGCGGAACCAGAGCGGCCCGCTGGGGCGCCCCGTCTCGGAGGCGACGGCCTTCCACCACTGAGCGCGGGGCAGCGGGAACCCGGGCGGAGACCGTACGGAGGCGGCCCCGGGCACCAGAGCCGGGGCGCGGATCGTGGCGCGGCGCGGCACGGGCACACGGCGCGGCACGGGCACACGGTGCGGCACGGGCACACGGTGCGGCACGGGCACGCGGTGCGGTACGGGCACGCGGTGCGGCACGGGCACACGGTGCGAGGCAGGACGGCTCGGGCCGCGACGGCGTGAACCGTGCCCACGGGGTACCCGCCCCGGCGAGTGACCGGGAAGACGGGGTCGCGTACGTACGGAAGGAGGGCCGCGACATGGCCCGCCCGATTTGGAGCGGAGTGATCACCTTCGGTCTGGTGACCGTTCCCGTGCAGCTGTTCGCCGCCGTGGAGGACCACACGGTCCACTTCCGTCAGCTCGAGCGCGGCACGGGCGACCGGGTGCGCAACCGGCGCGTGAACGAACGCACGGGCAAGCGCGTCGACTACGACGACATCGTCAAGGGCTACGACCTCGGGGACGGGGAGTACGTCGTCGTCGAGCCGGAGGAGCTCGACGAGATCGCGCCGGGCAGGTCGCAGGTGATCGAGGTCAGCGGATTCGTCGACCTGGACGAGGTGGAGCCGGCCTTCTTCAGCCGCACGTACTACCTGGCGCCGAGGAGCGACGAGTACTCCAACGTCTACCGGCTGCTGCGCACCGCCCTCGCCGAATCCGGCAAGGCCGGCGTCGCGACCTTCGTGATGCACGCCAGGGAGTACCTCGTCGCGCTGCGCGCCGGCGACGACGTGCTCGAACTGCACACCCTGCACTGGGCGGACGAGGTGCGCGACCCGGAGCGTGAGCTTCCCCGGCTGCCCGCACGGAAGCAGGCCGGAAGCCGGGAGCTGCAGAGCGCGAAGCAGCTCATCGACGCGATGTCGGTCGACTGGAGTCCCGAGGACTACGAGGACACCTACGAGAAGAGGGTGCGCCGGCTCGTCGAGGCCAAGCGCGACGGCAAGGAGGTCGCCGCCGGGGAGGAACCGCCCGAGGCCACCAACGTGGTCGACCTGGAGGACGCCCTGCGTCGCAGCGTCGACCGGGCCGGTTCGCGGAAGGGTCCGCGGGAGCGCCCGGGGAAGGGGGCGCGGACACGCTCGGGACACGGCGCGCGGAAGGACGCGGGGAAGGCCCCGCGGAAGGGGCGGTCCGCCGCCGGCGGCGGGAGCGGCGGCGCGCGGCGGCTGTCCGAGCTGAGCAGGCGGGACCTGTACGAGCGCGCCACCGACCGGGGCCTCCGGGGGCGCTCCCGGATGAACCGGCAGGAGCTCATCCGTGCCCTCGGCGGGACGCGGACCGGGAAGGCGGCCTCCTGACCCGGACGGTCCACTGCCCGTACCGGTCCGAGATGCACCTTTAATCACGCGATGCGAAGCTCTGGGGAGAACCCGCCGTGCGTCTGCCGGGGGGACGGACAGTTCCGGCCGAGCACGCGAGGTGGTCCCGCGATGAACACTCCCGCCGCGTACTTCGAGCAGCTCTACAGCGACTCGGCCGACCCCTGGAGCCTCTCCGGGCAGTGGTACGTGCAGCGGAAGTACGACCACACGCTCGCCGCGCTGCCGCAGCGCCGCTACCGCAGCGCCTTCGAGCCCGGCTGCTCGGTCGGCCTCCTCACCACGGCACTCGCCGAACGCTGCGACAGCCTCCTGGCCACCGACCGTGTGGCCGCGGCGGCCGAGCGCACCGCCGCCCGGACCCGGCACCTGCCGCACGTGCAGGTGCGGCGGCTGGCCGTGCCCGACGAGTGGCCCGATGGAAGATTCGAGCTCATAGTGCTCTCCGAGCTCCTCTACTACTTCGACGACCGGACGCTGCGCGACGTGCTCAACCGCACCGTCGAGGCCCTCGAACCCGGCGGCACCCTCGTCACCGTGCACTGGAACCACCCCGCGCCCGAACACCACCGCACCGGCCGCTCCCTCGCCCCCGTCCTCAGCGCGGTCCCCGGCCTGACGCTGCTGACAGACTGCCGCGACCCGGACTTCACGCTGCACGTGCTGGGGCGCCCCGACGACGTCGGCCGCGGCCCCTACTCGACGGCGGTCCGCGAAGGGCTGGTCTGAGAGCTGCGTGCCGCGCCGCGGACGGCCGGCGCGCAGGCCGCCCCGCCGGGCCGGTGCCCGTGGCGGTCCGTCATTCGACGCGGTCCCCGAGGTACCAGCGGCTCAGCGCGACGCGCAGCCGCTCGACCCGTCCGGCATCGCGCCCGTCCGCCCCGTGCCCGTCGGCCCCGTGCCCGTCGGCCCCGTGTCCGTCGGCCCCGTGCCCGTCCGCGCGTCCCGGTGCACGCTCGAGGGGACGGGGCACCTCCCGCATCAGCAGCGTGTAGCGCTCGGCGGCGGGGAGCGGACGGTGCTCCGGCTGCATCCCGCCCTCGACGGTCTGCCGCACCTCGCCCGTCTCGACGCCCTCCCGCACGCGTTCGAGGTCGTGTGCGCGCAGCGCCAGGCACAGCCGCCTGGTGACCATGAAGGCGATCACCGGGGCCACCACGAGTGCTGTGCGGAAGGTCCAGGTCAGACCGTTCAGGGAGAGGGGGAAGACCGCGGCGATCACGTCGTTGCCCCCGGCCAGCAGCAGTACGGCGTAGAAGGTGATGCCGGCGACGCCGAGCGCGGTGCGGGCGGGGCGCTCCCGCGGCCGGTCGCACACGTGGTGTTCCCTGTCGTCCCCGGTCAGCCACCTCTCCAGGAAGGGATAGAGGTAGATGCCCAGGAAGATCAGCGCGGGGAGGATCACCGTGGGGACGAGGATGTTCCACATGAAGGTGTGACCCCACACGGTCGTCTCGAACGGCGGCATCAGACGCAGCGAGCCTTCGAGGAAGCCCACGTACCAGTCGGGCTGGGAGCCGGTGCTGACCTGGTCGGTGCGGTAAGGGCCGTAGTTCCAGACCGGGTTGATCTGGACGACGCCTCCCAGCACGAACATCACGCCGAAGACGATCAGCTGAAGGCCGGTGGACTTGGCGGCGAACTGGGGGAACATCGGCTGCCCCACGACGTTCTTGTCCGTCCTGCCCGGCCCGCCCCAGTGCGTGTGCTTGAGGTAGACGACCAGGATCAGGTGGAGCACGACCAGGGCGACGATGAGGGCCGGGATCAGCAGGATGTGCACCGTGTACAGCCGCGGGATGATCTCCGTGCCCGGGTACTCGCCGCCGAAGAGGAAGAAGCTCAGGTACGTGCCGACGACGGGGATCGACAGCAGCAGGCTCTGCACGACCCGCAGCCCCGTGCCGGAGAGCAGGTCGTCGGGGAGGGAGTAGCCGCAGAAGCCCTCCGCCACCGCCAGCACGAACAGGGTGACCCCGACGACCCAGTTGATCTCACGCGGCTTGCGGAAGGCACCGGTGAAGAACACCCGCAACATGTGGACGCCGATGGCGGCGACGAACACCAGCGCCGCCCAGTGGTGCACCTGACGGATCAGCAGACCGCCGCGCACGTCGAAGCTGAGCCGCAGCGTCGAGTCGTACGCCTCGGAGACCAACTGCCCCCGCAGCGGCGCGTACGAGCCGGTGTAGCGGATCTCCATCTCACCGGGGTGGAAGAAGAAGGTGAGGAAGACGCCCGTCAGCAGGAGCAGGATCAGGCTGTAGAGCGCGAGTTCGCCCAGCAGGAACGACCAGTGGTCGGGGAACGCCTTGCGCACGAGCGAGCCGCCCTCGCCGGCCGGCAGCCGGTCGTCGAGGTACTTGAAGCCGCTCCTCGCGGCACGGCCCGCCCTGGCGCCGGGTTCCACCTTCCTGCGCTGCGGGAGCATCCGCCGTCCTCCTCTCTCCTGGTACGGGCGGGTCAGCGGTCGTTGTGCTGGAAGACGAATCCGGCGACGCCGGGGGCGGTGATCCCGATCCCGATGAGGAAGAGCCACAGGCCGAAGATCACCCCGAGCCCGGCCACCGCCGTGCCCAGGGCCGTGAAGACCGGGTAGTAGCTGCGCGGCGAGAAGAACGCGAGCGGCCCGGCGCCCTCGTGGACGTCCGCGTCCTTGCGTCCTTGCGGGCCTCCGACGTTCCGGGCGTACTGCACCCACAGGAAGACGGCGATCAGTGCGGACATCAGGAAGGAGACCAGCAGAGCCGTGTTCCCGGCGGCGTCCTCGGAGAAGGGGATGTAGCAGGCCGAGACGACGGCGAAGAACGCGGCCACGCCTGTGAAGATCAGCGCCTCGACCTTCATCGCGGGGCCTCCTGCGACGCCCGCGGTCCGGACAGCGGCCGTGCCGTCCCCGGATGGTGGAGATCGAAGGCCGGCGACTCGGAGCGGATGCGCGGCAGCGCCTCGAAGTTGTGCCGGGGCGGCGGGCACGACGTCGCCCACTCCAGGGAGCGCCCCCAGCCCCATGGGTCGTCCTCGGTGACGCGCGCGCCGTATCTGGAGGTGTGCCACACGTTGTAGAGGAAGAAGAGCGTGGAGAGGCCGAGGAGGAAGGAACTGGCGGACGAGACGGTGTTGAGCGTCGTGAAGCCGTCGGCCGCCAGGTAGTCGGCGTACCGGCGGGGCATCCCCTCCTCGCCCAGCCAGTGCTGGACGAGGAACGTGCCCTGGAAGCCGATGAAGAGAGTCCAGAAGTGGATCTTCCCCAGGCGTTCGTCCAGCATCTTCCCGGTCATCTTCGGCCACCAGAAGTAGAAGCCGGCGAACGTGGCGAAGACGATCGTGCCGAAGAGCACGTAGTGCAGGTGCGCGACGATGAAATAGCTGTCGGTGAGGTGGAAGTCCAGCGGCGGCGAGGCGATGAGGACCCCCGTCATCCCGCCCAGCAGGAACGTCACGAGGAAGCCGACGGACCACAGCATCGGCGTCTCGAACGACAGCGACCCGCGCCACATCGTGCCGATCCAGTTGAAGAACTTCACGCCCGTGGGCACCGCGATCAGGAACGACATCAGCGAGAAGAACGGCAGCAGCACCGCGCCCGTCGCGAACATGTGGTGCGCCCAGACCGTGGCCGACAGACCGGTGATGGCGCACGTCGCCGCGATCAGACCGATGTACCCGAACACCGGCTTGCGGCTGAAGACGGGAATGATCTCCGTGACGACGCCGAAGAACGGCAGCGCCACGATGTAGACCTCGGGATGCCCGAAGAACCAGAACAGGTGCTGCCACAGGATCGCCCCGCCGTTGGCCGCGTCGAAGATGTGCGACCCGAACTTGCGGTCCGCCTCCAGGGCGAGCAGCGCCGCGGTGAGCACCGGGAAGGCCAGCAGCGCCAGGATCGAGGTGAACAGCACGTTCCAGGTGAACAGCGGCATCCGGAAGATGGTCATGCCCGGGGCGCGCAGGCAGATGACGGTGGTGATGAAGTTGACCGAGCCGAGGATCGTGCTCAGCCCCGCCACCACGAGCCCCATCGTCCACAGGTCGCCGCCCGAACCGGGTGAGAACGTCGAGCTGTTGAGCGGCGCGTAGGCGAACCAGCCGAAGGCCGCGGAACCATCAGGTGTGAGGAATCCGCTGAGGACCATCAGCCCGCCGAAGAGGAACACCCAGTACGTGAAGGCGTTCAGCCGGGGGAAGGCCACATCCGGCGCGCCGATCTGCAACGGCATGATGACGTTGGCGAACCCGGTGAACGTGGGCGTCGCGAAGAGCAGCATCATGATCGTGCCGTGCGTGGTGAACAGCTCGTTGTACTGCTGGGCCGAGAAGATCTGCAGGCCGGGCCCGGCCAGTTCGGCCCGCATCATCATCGCCATCAGGCCGGCCACGAGGAAGAACGCGAAGGACGTGGCCAGATACATGTTCCCGATCACCTTGTGATCGGTGGTGCTCAGATAGTTCAGCAGCCTCTTGCCGAAGCTGAGCCGCCGGCTGGTCGCCGGCGGCTCGGTGCCCGGACTCCGTACCTTCCGGTCGTCAGCTGCTGTGCTCACCGGTCGGCCTCCCCGCCCAACGTCCGCGGCGCCGAGCGCCCGAAGAGGTGCGATCCATGGTGGAACCATGGGGACCGGGCGCGGGCGGGCCGGGCTGCCACGCCGGTGGGCGGGGCGGGGTCACCCGGACGCCGGGCCGGGTGACGGGTACTCAGCCGAGGTGCACGGTGAACTCCGGCCGCTGGACGCGCAGAACCGTGTGCCCGCCCTCACGGGAGGACTTCGCGCCCTCGCACCTGGCGCTGCCGTCGACGGCGACGACGGAGTCCGCACCGCTCACCGCGCGGAAGGTCAGCCTCCCCCTCTCCACACCGGTGATCTCGGCCGTGGCGTATGCGATCCGCCCGCCGCCCGCCTTCATCCCGAGCGGCAGCATGGCGCCGCTGCGCCCCCGGACGCGCAGCCTCTCGCCCCCGAAGAGAGCCCTGCCCTTCTCGGAGACCGTGAACTCCTGGTCCAGCCCCGACGTGACGTTCAGCGCGTGCAGAAGGCGCCCGGCTGCGCCGTCCCCGCCGTCGACGGTGCGCGTGGTCAGCAGGAAGAGACCCGGGTCGACTGCGCTGTGGGTGATGGCCGGGCTCGCCCCCAGCGCCTTGAGGGCACGGCGCCAGAAGTCCAGATCGCAGCGGTAATCCGTCGTGATCACGACGGCCCGTCCCTTGCCGACGGGGACGTCGAAGCCGCAGCCCTTGCCCGTGGAGACCTCGCGCAGCACCGTCGCGCCCTTGCTCGGGGTGCACAACTGGGCCTTGCCCACGCGGATTTCGGCACGCGGTGCGGCCCACCCGTGCGATGTGACCGACAGCCAGAACCGGTCGGCGTCGGTGAGCGTCCTGCCGGCCTTCAGGCCCAGCGCATCGCGCAGTTCCGTACTGGCCCTGCCTGCCATGTCCTCCTCCGGCACCCGGCCGGACAGCAGCAGCTTCCCGCCCGCCCGGAGATACCGGACGAGTTCGCGCTGCACCTTCGTCGCGAGGTTCCTGCCGGTCGCGAGCGCCAGTACGGGCGTACGTTCCGGATCGAGCCGCCCCGACTGGAGGTCGAGGGCCCGGTAGCGGAAGCCGCCGAGCAGCATGGCCCGGGAGAGGGCGCCGCGCGGGCCGAAGCCGCGGATCTCCTCGATGTCGGAGAGGATCGCGTCGACGCTCGCACGCCCCGGAGGGTGGTACTCCGTCAGGTAGTGGTCGGGGACGAAGCCCAGGGCCACGTCGTCGTACTCGGGCACCATGCCGGCGAGGACGCCGGCGAGACCGCCGACCGCGTGGACGGTCTTCTTCAGCGGTTCGTAGCTGAGGTTGCGCCGGCCCTCCGGATCGACGGGCGCCGAGAATCCGTGGCGCTCGCCGGTGATGCCGATGCGGTCGTTGCCGTCCCCGGCGGGCTTGTCCAGCTTCGGGTTGAACCCGCCCGCGAACAGGTAGTAGTTGATCATCTTTACGCCCTGCGCCACGCAGAGCCGCGTCTTCAGGTCGCCGCTCTCGGCGTCCTCCTGGTTGTCCAGGTTGTTGCCGTAGTCGGCGTGGCCCGCGTCGAACTCCAGGGCGCTCAGCGGCTGGTCGGCGTCCTGGACCGACTCGGTGAGTGCGTTGATGAGGTAGAGGTCGGTGACGTTCTTGACGGTGAGCCCGCCGAGGTAGAAGTCCGACCCGGCGAAGATCCCCGGCTCGCCCGACCAGGTCTCCATCAACTGGCTGATGCCGATGGGGAACTTCTTCGCGCCGCCGTCCGACGTGCCGTGGATGTTGATGAGGAACGGGATGCCCTTGAGCCCGTTGTCCTCGGCGGCCTTGCGCAGTGCGCGGACGTAGCGCGCGAACCGGCCGCGTGTGAAGGCGCCGAGGTCGTGCATGAGGGCGGGCGCGTAGGCGTCCTTGGGGGCGCGGATGGCCTTGTCGCGCTCGTCGGCGGGCTTGTCCGCGAAGGGGTAGCGCTCGCCGAGCTTCGAGCCGTAGGTCTCATCGAGCCAGGAGTTGAACGCCTTGAGCGTGCCGTCCGTGAGGGCGGGATGGTTGCTGACCCACGGCAGCATGCCGATCTCGTTGTCGAGTTGGCAGGCGATGACGCCCTTCTTGCCCTTGCGGTGCCTGCGCTCGGCTATCACCGGGATCACCGCGTCGTACCAGCGCCGCACCTCCTTGAGATAGGCGGGCGCCAGGTAGTCGATGGTCTGAGCGGTGTCCTTCTGGCCGTCCCAGCCCTTGGGGACGATCTCCGGGTGCTCCTTGCGTACGCGCAGCGGAATGCCCTCGCCCTTGAGCTCCGCCATGGTGAACGGCCCGGGCCGGGCGATGACGTGGAAGCCGTTGTCGGTGCACAGGTCCAGGAAGGCCCCCAGGTCGCGCTCCTTGCGGGTCCTGCCCGTCACGTCGATCGAACCGTCCGCCGTCTCGTGCCACATCCAGGGGATGTAGGTGGCGATGGTGTTGAGCCCGGCCTCCTTGGCGAGGTCGAGGCGGGACTGCCAGTCGGAGCGCTCCAGGCGGAAGTAGTGGATCTCGCCTGCCAGTACGAGCACGGGCTCGCCGTCGATCAGCAGCTGCTTGCGCTCGTAGGTGACGGACGGCTCCTTCGCCTTCTGCTTCTCCTGCCGTGCGCCGGCAGCCGCGGGGCCGGCAGCGGCGGCAGGTGCGGCGTTCAGGCTGCCGGCGGCGATCGCCCCGGCCCCGCCGAGTACGGTGCGGCGGCGCGGAGTCGAGAGGTGCGACGTCATGACGAGGCCTCCGTGAGGTCGTGAGGGGCCGAGGCGTTCCGGCGTCCGGTGCGCCGGGACTGTATGCGCTTACAGGAAGCGCATACAAGACGTGTGCACGAAGCGGTTCGGGCTCTTTTCGCGCGTGGGTGCCGCGCAGGTGCCGCGCGGGACCCGCCGGTGCGCCGTGCCCGGGAACGCAGGGCCCGAGGATGTCCGATTCATTCAAGAAGTTCCCGGTGGCAGCTCCTACGTTGGCCGCATGAGCATCTTCACGGGACCGGTCTTCAGGGCCGGCGACGCGGGCTACGACGCCGAACGGGCGGGGCTCAACCGAGCCGTTGAGCACCGGCCCGCGTGCGTGGTCGGCGCGGTGTGCGCGGAGGACGCGGCGGCCGCGGTCAGGGCGGCCACGTCGGCACCGGGCGGGGCCGTAGGCGTACTGGCGACCGGTCACGGTCCCTCGGCCGGTGCGGACGGGGACGCCGTGCTGGTCAACACGCGGCGTATGACGGGCGTACGCGTCGACCCCGTAGGCCGCACCGCGTGGATCGAGGCGGGGGCGCGCTGGCGCGACGTGCTCGCTGCGAGCACCTGCCACGGCCTTGCCCCGCTCAACGGTTCGAGCCCCTCAGTCGGTGCCGTCGGATACACCCTGGGTGGCGGGGCGGGTCTGCTCGGCCGCCGCTACGGGTACGCCGCCGACCATGTGCGCCGGCTCGACGTGGCCACGGCCGACGGCCGGCTGCGCCGGGTGACCGGTGACGGCGACCCGGACCTGTTCTGGGCACTGCGCGGCGGCAAGGACAACTTCGGGATCGTCGTCGCGATGGAGATCGGTCTCTTCCCCGTCGCGAGGCTGTACGGCGGCGGGCTCTACTTCCCGGCAGAGGCGACCGCCGAGGTGCTGCACGCGTACGCCGCCTGGACGCGCACGGCTCCCGAGGAAATGGCCTCCTCGGTACTGCTGATGCGCTACCCGGACC
The DNA here is from genome assembly GCF_900090145.1 of Streptomyces sp. WMMB 322. Taxonomy (GTDB): domain Bacteria; phylum Actinomycetota; class Actinomycetes; order Streptomycetales; family Streptomycetaceae; genus Streptomyces. The sequence continues at coordinate 170,062 of NZ_FMHI01000003.1, read as the reverse complement.
TGCCGGGTGCGCCCGAGCCGCTGCGTGGCCGCTTCGTCACCCATGTCCGCATCGCCTACTCGGGCGCTCCCGCGGACGGCGAACGGCTGGTCCGCCCGCTGCGCGGCCTCGGGCCCCGACTGCTGGACACCGTCCGGGACATGCCGTATGTGCACGTCGGGTCGATCCACCACGAGCCCACCGACGCGCCCTACGTCGCCTACGACCGGAACCTGCTGCTGCGCGAACTGGACGTCGGCGCGGTCGAGACCCTCGTGGCGACGGCCGGCCCGGACGCGGACGCGCCGTACGTCGTGGAGGTGCGGCACTTCGGTGGCGCGTACGCCCGCAGCCCGGCGGCACCCAACGCGGTGGGCGGCCGCGACGCCGCGTTCTCCCTGTTCACCGGAGTCGACGCGGGGGCGGAGAACCGTGCCTCCCGCGACTGCCTGCACCGGAAGATGGCCCCATGGGGCACCGGCGGTTCGTGCGCCAACTTCCTCGGCGTCGAGGACACCGCGCCGGAGGCTCTGCGCAGCGCCTACACGGCGGGGGACTACGCCACGCTCAGGGCGGTCAAGGCCGCGTACGACCCGGACAACGTCTTCCGCGTCAACCACAACATTCCGCCGGCTGACAACTGACCCCCGACCCCATCTGATACCTGACGGCTCACCGCCGTCCGCCCACGGGCGGAGCGGAGCGCAGGACCGACGCCCGTCAGAGCGCCACACGGAAGCCGGTGTTCCCGGAAGAGGAGTCCGGTGTGTTCCCCATGCGCGCGGAGGTGCGGTAGCGCAGGCAGTACGACTCGTGGCACAGGTGCGAACCGCCGCGCAGGGCACGGGCGTCCGAGCCGTGGGCGAAGGCGCCGGCGCACCACTCCCAGACGTTGCCCGTCATGTTGAACAGCCCGTACCCGTTGGGCGGGAACGCGTCGACGGGACAGGTGCCGGCGTAACCGTCCGCCGCCGTGTTGCGGTCGGGGAAGGAGCCGCGCCAGATGTTCATCCTGTGCTCACCGCCCGGGTCGCGCTCCTCGCCCCACGGGTACGGCATGCCGCTCAGCCCGCCGCGCGCTCCGTACTCCCACTCCGCCTCGGTGGGCAGGCGCGCGCCCGCCCAGGAGCAGTACGCGAGCGCGTCGTTGTGCGACACGTGCACCACGGGGTGGTCCTCGCGGCCCTCCACGTCCGACTGCGGGCCCTCCGGGTGCCGCCAGTCGGCTCCGTGCACCTGCCGCCACCAGGGCGCCGCGGCGGCGGCGCGCGTGGGCGGGAAGTCGTCGGGCAGGAAGCCACCGAAGACGAAGGACCAGCCGAAGCGTTCGGCGTCCGTGCGGTGGCCCGTCTCCGCCGTGAAGTCCGCGAACTCGGCGACGGTGACAGCGGTCGCCGCCATCAGCAGCGGAGGGAGCGTCACCTCACGCACGGGGTCTTCGCCGTCGGCGGGGTACGGGGCGTTCTCGCAGCCCATCAGGAATGTGCCGCCGGACAGCGGACGCCAGCCGCCCAGCGGGTCCCGCACGCCGCCGGCGCGCGGCAGCGGGGTGGGACGCCGGCGTGTGGAGGCCGGGCGGGAGGGCGTGCAGCAGGCCCGCGGCGCCCGCTTCGCCGTCGTGCCGGCGCTCGTGGTGCCGGCACTGGTGGCGTCCGTTTGCGGTGTGCCTCTGTCCGCAGCGTCCGTGTCCGGTGCTCCCGCTTCCGTCGTGTCCGTCACCGAAGTGCCCTCCCTGCGCCCAAAGTTCACTCCCGCGCCGGGAGCGCACCCGCTGGCGTGTCACCGTAGCTGCGCTGAAGACGCGCGAGCTGCTCGGTCAACTCCTCGGCGACGGCCGCGTATTCGGGGTCGCCGTAGCGGTTGTGCAGTTCGTCCGGGTCGCGGACGAGGTCGAAGAGTTCCCACTCCGGCTCGCGCCGCTCCGCTGAGGCGCCCGAGGCGCCCGAACCGTGCCCCGGGTAGTGGATCAGCTTGTGCGTGCGGGTCCGGATGCCGTAGCAGGCCTGCACGTTGTGGTCGTGGTCGAGGTGCATGTAGTAGCGGTAGTAGACACCGCTGCGCCAGTCGTCCGGCGTCTCGCCGCGCAGCAGCGGTACGAGGCTGCGGCCCTGCATGCGCTCCGGGGGCTCGACTCCCGCGAGGTCCAGCAGCGTCGGCGCGAAGTCCACGTTCGCCACGAGGTCGTCGTTGACGGAGCCCGGCGCGACCACGCCGGGCCAGCGCATCACGAGCGGGATGCGCATCGACGGGTCGTACATGAACCGCTTGTCGAACCAGCCGTGTTCACCGAGGAAGAAGCCGTGGTCGGAGGTGTAGGCGACCACGGTGTTCCCGGCGAGGCCCGAGACCGCCAGGTAGTGCAGGACGCGGCCGACGTTCTCGTCGAGCGCCGCGACGACCCGCAGGTAGTCCTTGATGTACCGCTGATAGCGCCACTCGCGCTCCTCGGCCTCCGAAAGTCCTTCCGGCACCGCCTCCTTGAGGTCCTCGGGCACGAGGTCGGCCATCCGCAGGCGGGCCTCGGCGGCCGCGGAGGCCCGCTCGCTCAGGTCGTCGTGGAGGGTCGCGGGAGCGGGGATGTCCTCCCCGGCGTAGAGGTTCCTGTGGCGTTCGGCCGGCTCGAAGTGACGGTGGGGCGCCTTGTGCTGGACGAGCAGCGCGAAGGGGCGGTCCCGCTCCTGCCCGTCGAGCCAGTTCAGCGCAAGGTCGGTGATGACGTCGGTGACGTAGCCCGGGTAGGTGCGCTCGCCGTCGGCGGTCACGAACGTCGGATCGTTGTAGACGCCGTGCCCGGGAAGGATCTCCCAGTGGTCGAAGCCGCGGGGATCGCTGCGCCCGCCGTGGCCCAGATGCCACTTGCCGACGATGGCTGTCCGGTAGCCGGCCTCGCGGAGCATCTCGGGAAAGCTCGGCTGCGTCGCGTCGAAGGTGTGGTCCGGCCCCTCGAGGGACGTCATCCCGTTGACGTGGCTGTAGGTGCCCGTCAGCAGCGTCGCCCGGGCCGGCGAGCAGATCGCGTTGGTGCAGAAGGTGTTGTCGAAGCGCATGCCCTCGGCGGCCAGCCGGTCCACCGCGGGCGTCCGGTTGATCTCGCTGCCGTACGCGCCGATGGCGGGGACGGCGTGGTCGTCCGTCATGAACAGCACGATGTTGGGGCGCACGTGCTGTTCAGGGGGATGCGGGGGCGGGGTCAACGGAATCCTTCCCTGGGACGTTCGGGCGCGGCGGTGCCGAGCGGGACGACCGCTCCGCCGCTGCGGGCGGGGGAGGGGAGGGCCGGGACAGCGCCGGGGATGAGCCGGCGGCGCTGCCCCGGCGTTCCGGGGCGGCGGGCAGCCGCGTGTGTGCTGCTGCGGGATCAGGCTATGCCGAAGTCCTCCTTGGCCAGCAGCGGCCGGACGTTCCTGGCGAAGCCGCCCGAGCGGAAGGGCTGCTGGAGCAGACCGGGGCTGAGCACCTGCGCCAGGCCGGCGGCGACCATGCCCTGGTCCAGCGCCAGCATGTAGTCGCTGACGGTCCCCTCGCGTACGTCGACGGAGTCACGGAAGCCCAGCCCGTCGTGGTAGGCGCCGAAGTCGCGGGCGATCTTCACCAGGTTCCGCACGGACGCCTCCGGCTCGAACTGCATTGCCAGGACGGACGCGTGGGGCGTGACGACGCCCTTGGAGAAGTAGCCGTCCACCGTCATGCCGATGGCGTCGACGCCGTACTCGCTGTAGCCGCCCGACGGGATGTTGGCGGGGGAGAAGCCCCAGTACCCGTACTTCTCCTCCTCCAGGCCGTGCTCGATCTGGCTGCGGATGAAGCGCTTGTGCGTCACCCCCCACGCCTTGGGCGCCCAGTCGCCCTCGGGAACGAACAGCGGCACCATCAGGGCCTCGAACATCGAGCCGCCCCAGGTGGGGATGAGCTTGCGGCCGCGGTAGGTGTAGTGCCCGCGGAAGAGGCGCACGCCGTCGACCGTGACGTACTCGCCCTCGGGCACCTGCTCCTGCTCCCACTCCGGGAGCATCGTGCGGAACGTGCGCCAGTAGTGCTCGCCCGGCAGGCTGCCGTCGCCGATGCCGAGGTAACTGGCCATGCGGGGCTCGGTGTTGAGGGCGCCGTACCAGTGACCGGTGAAGGTGTCGTCGTCCGTCCAGTAGCCGCCCTTGAGCTGGCCGGGGTGCTGTGCGGGGTCGCTCTCGTCGTACGGGGTGTAGTAGAAGGACCAGTCGGCGTCGGCGAGCAGCGCCTTGACGCGCCCCGCCAGCGCGGGGTCGGCCGCGGCGGCGATCCGCAGTCCCGTCACGAGCCAGGCGTTGTCGACGGACGAGAGGAACGGCCGCACCACGTCGCCGCTCTCCGGCCACTCGGTGAGCACCTCGCCGGTACCGGCGTCGTACCAGTTGAACCAGAAGCCCTCGGCCCGCTCCAGCTTCTCCACCGCCGAGACGGTGCCCGCCAGCCGCTTGCGCATGGTGGGGCGGCTGATCACGCCGAGGCCGGCCGCCGCGACCGTCGACCAGAGCCCGCAGCCGATGTTGGTCGGCGAGGTCTGCACGCTGCGCTTCGGCTCGGCGCCACTGACGTCGATCTTGTCGGCGGCGAGGCCGAAGTCCGTGTGCATGGCCTCGATGGAGGCGTAGGTGTCGCGGAACCAGCGGTGCAGCAGGGCCGTCGTGGTGCGGCTGCGTGCCGAGGCCGGGGTGGCCGTGGCGCCGCCGAGGGCGAGCGCGGCCGTGGCGCCCGCTCCTGCCGTGAGGATCGTCCGTCGTTTCATGGTGGTGGGACTCCTTCGTCTTCGGTGGACGTGCAGTCGTGCGGACGCCGGGACGGGGGCCGGGGCTCAGCTCCTGACGAGGCGCAGCGCCCGGATTCCGGGCATCGGGAGGTCGAGGGTGAGGGAGAGCGAGCCGTCGCCGTCGGCGGTCACGGTGCCGCCGCTTTCCTCGAACAGCTCGTCGGCGGCGCGGAGTTGGGCCCACTGCCGCTCGTCGGGCCAGTTTCTGTGGCCGCCGTCGACGGCGTCCCACACGGCCTTGATGTTGGAGTGCTTCTCGTCCACGCGGCGCACGGTGACCGCGTAACCCGCCCCGGGAGCGAGTCCGTTCACCTCGACGCGTGCGTTGCGGTTCAGCGATGCGGCACCGTCGGTCTTCGTCTGGTCCAGCGTGCCGTTCCAGCAGAGCACGTCGACGCTCGCGGCGTCGCCGGTGCGCGTCGCGAGGCATTCCACCAGCGCCTCGGCGCCGTCGCCGGTGACCGACGCCGGGATGCGGCCGCCCTCGAGCTGCGAGAGCATGCGCAGCGCCCAGAAGCGCGGCTTGCGCAGATTGCCCACGGTCAGCAGCCCGAAGCCGCCGTGGAAGAGCTTCGGCGGGTGGCCCAGCTCCTCGAAGTGGTCGGTGGCCACCCAGTACGCCAGTGCGTCCGTCGAGGCCAGAGCGCTCTTCATGCCGCGCAGCACGAACGGTGCGGAGAAGACGGAGTCGCTGACGCGGTGGAAGTGGGTCGGGGTCACGCCCCACTCCGTCCACAGGATCTCCGGCTCGGGCCGTCCCGTCGCCTCGGCGAAGGAGCGCGTCCGGGGACGGAAGTCCAGCGGGGCGTTGCCGTAGGTGTGTGTCGAGACGAAGTCGATGGGCACATCGTGCTCGCGGCAGTACTCCAGGAGCGGTCCCACCCACTTCGCGGCGGCCGAGCCCGGGCCCCCGACCCTGATGCGCGGGTCGACGCTCTTCACGGCGCGCGCGGCGGTCTCGTACAGCAGGTGGTACTGGGCCTGGGTGCCGTTCCAGAACACCTCCAGGTTCGCCTCGTTCCAGACCTCGAACTCCCAGGTGGCGACCTCGTCCGCGCCGTAGCGCTCCCGCAGGTGCACCGTCAGCTCCCGGCACAGTCCGCCCCACCGGTCCCAGCTGCGCGGCACGGAGGCGATGCCCTTGTACTCGAAGATCGTGTACTCGGGGTCGAGCGCCAGCTCCGCCGGCATGAAGGAGAGTTCGACGACGGGTTTGAGCCCGGTCGCCAGGAAGCGGTCGTAGACCTCGTCGAGGCCGGAGAAGTCGAAGGACCCGTCCTCGCGCACGCTCACGCACTCGGGCAGGAACGTGCCGTGCGCCCGCACCGTACGCACACCCAGCTCGTCCCGGACGATGCCGAGCGCGTCCGCGTACTCCCGCGCGACGTCCGCGCCGCCGGGGCCCGGCTCGTCCCACAGCAGCATCGACAGGTGCTCGGCGCCGATCATCCGGTTCCACACGGGCGGCAGCGGCACGGGCGCGGCGGCGGCGTCGACGCTCACGGTGACGGTGGGCGGCTTCGTTCCGGGCGCCCTGGGGCAGCCGCGGACGGGCTCGGCGGTGAGCGGGCCGGCACCGGCGTCCGTCCAGGTGGCGACCTTGTACCAGTAGCCCTGTCCGGGCTGGACGAGCGAGTCCGCGTACGGAGGCGCGGGCACGGCCAGCACGTCGCCGCCGCGGTGGTCGAGCGGTTCGTACGGGCCGTCCACGGTGTCCGCGCGGTGTACGAGATACCCCAGCGCGCCCTCCACGGGCTGCCAGTCGAGCAGCACATGGCCGGTGCCGTCCTCGGAACGCAGCCGCGACGGCGCCGGGAGGCCGGCGGTTCCGGTCAGCGGCTTGTCGCTGGGCAGGCCGATGCGCTGCTCCCAGTCGACGCGAGCGGCGTTCTTCTCGGTCATGTCGGGGGTCACCTCTCGATGGATGCGCATACACGGGTGCGCCGAAGCGGTGCACTGCCGTGGTGCTCGCTCGCGTGTGACGGACGGTGCTGCGGTCTGCGGTCTGCGGTCTGCGGTCTGCGGTCTGCGGTGCTGTGGTGCTGCCGTGCTGTGGTGCTGCCGTGCTGTGGTGCTGTCTTCCGACGGTCGGTCGTACGGGCCTGCTTGCGGTCGTACGGGCCTACTTCAGGCCCGCGGTGGCGATGCCCTGCGTGAAGTAGCGCTGCAACAGGATGAAGACCAGCAGCACCGGCAGCACGACGAGGAACGCGCCCGCCATGAGCACCCCGTTGGAGCCGTTGGTCTTCGTGGGGTCGATGGCGAAGGTGGCCAGGGCCACCGGAAGCGTGTACTTCCCGGGGTCGTTGGTGGCCACCAGCGGCCACAGGAAGTTGTTCCAGGACTGGAGGAACGTGAAGATGGCGAGCGTCGCCAGCGCGGGCTTGACCAGCGGCATCGCGATCCGCCAGAAGATGAACCACTCGCCGGCGCCGTCGATGCGGGCCGCTTCCAGCAGCTCGTCCGGAATGGCCGTCATGAACTGGCGCATGAGGAAGACGCCGAAGGCGCCGGCCGCGAACGGCAGGATCAGCGCCGCGTAGGAGTCGACCAGGCCCATCTTGCTGACCATCACGAACATCGGCATCAGCATCAGGTTGCCGGGCACCATCAGCGCGCACATCACCACCGCGAACATGGGCCGCTTCCCCCCGAACTTCAGCTTCGCCAGGGCGTAGCCGAGCATCGAGCAGAAGACCAGGTTGCAGGCCGTGACGAGGACGGCGACCAGCGTGGAGTTGAAGAAGTGGGAACCGATGTCGAGCAGCTTGACCAGCTTCTCGAAGTGGATCAGCGTCCAGTCCTCCGGGATCCACACCGTGGGCGTCGCGCCCAGGTCCTTCTCCGACTTGAAGGCGGACAGCGCCATCCACAGGAACGGCGCGACCATCACGATCATCCCGGCCCACAGCACGGCCAGGAGGAGCCTGCGGCGCGGGGCCTCGCCCTTGTGCAGGCGGGGCGCCGGCTTTTCGGTCGGCAGGGCGGGCGCGGTCATTTCGTCTTGTCCTTCAGCAGGCGGAGCTGGAGCAGGGTGACGGCGAGAATGACGGTGAACAGCACGTACGCCATGGAACTCGCGTAACCCATGTGGAAGTAGCTGAAGCCCTCCTTGTACATGTTCAGCGAGACGGTCAGCGTCGAGTTGTCCGGGCCGCCCTCGGTCAACACGAACGGCTCCTCGAAGACGTTGAGGAAGCCGATGGTCGTCATGACACTGACGTACAGCATCGTGGGGCGCAGCAGCGGCACCGTGATGCTGCGGAACTCCTGCCACACGCCGGCTCCGTCCAGCCGCGCCGCCTCCCGCACCTCAGTGGGGATGCCCTGGAGTCCGGCGAGGAAGAGGACCATCGCGTTGCCGAGGTTGCGCCAGACCGCCATCACGATGAGGGACGGCATGGCGAGCACGTTCGAGCCGAGGAAGTCCGGTGAGCGCAGGCCGACTTCGGAGGCGAGCCCGGCGATGAGGCCGTCCGCCGGGTCCAGGACGAAGCGCCACACGACGGCCACCGCGACGATGCTGGTGACGACGGGCGCGTAGAAGCCGACGCGGAAGACGGTCCGTATGCGGCCGACGCCACGGTTGAGCAGCACCGCCGCGAACAGCCCGGCGCCGACGGTGAGCGGCACGCCCAGGAGAACGAAGTAGAACGTGTTGAACAGCGACGTCAGGAACTTCTCGTCCTCGAAGAGGCGCGTGTAGTTCTCCAGGCCGATGAACTCGGCGGAGAAGGGGTCCGCGACGTTCCGCAGTTCGAATTCGGTGAAGCTCATGACGAACGTCGCGACGATCGGCACGGCCATGAACGTCAGGAACAGCAGGAGGAAGGGCGTGGAGAACAGCCACGCCGGGCCGTTCTGCACGCTGAGCCGGTCCCGGCGGGGACCCGGTCCCCGCTTCCGGCCCGTGAGGACTCCGGCCCCGGCCCCGGGCCGCACCTTCGAGGTGCGGTCCGGGGCCCCCCGCCGGGATGGGGTCGTGGTCGTCATCGAGTCAGCCCACCAGGCCCTCGGTGGCCTTCTGCATCCAGGCAGCTGCCTTCTTCGGGGACTCGCCCTTCTGCGAGACGCGCGCCACGCCCTCGTCGATCTTGGCGGCGAACTCCTCCCACTGAGCGAGCGGCGGGACGGTCTTCGCCGTCTTGAGCTGCTTCTCGAAGGCGGCGAGCTGCTCGGGTGCGTTCTTCAGCGCCGGCTCGTCCCAGGCAGCGGTGTTGGCGGGCAGCGACTGGGCCCGCTCGTACCAGGCGGCCTGCTGCTTCGCGCCGGTCAGGTACTTCGTGAACTCCTTCGCGGCAGCCTTGTGCTTGCTGTCCTTGAAGGTCACGAGGCTGGCGCCGCCCACCCATGAGGTGCTCGACTCGTCCGCCGGCAGCGGGGCGGTGGCGTACTTGCCCTTCAGCTGCGGCTGCTGGTCCTTGATGACCTGCACGATCCAGGGACCGGAGATGAACATCGGGGCGTCCCCGGAGCCGAAGTCCTTGACCACGTCGTAGTCGGGCGGGGAGCTCTTGCGGGACAGGCCCTTGTCGTAATAGGAGGCGTACTCCTCCAGCGCCTTCACGGACTCGGGGGAGTCCAGGGCGGGCTTGCCGGAGCTGTCGAGCAGGTCGCCGCCGGCGGAGTAGAGGAACGGGAGCCAGGTCTGCCAGGCGCCGGTGTTGGCGGGCTGGTTGTACGTGCCCCACTTGGTGCCGGCCTTGTCCTTGTAGGCCTGGGCGAGGGCCATCTGGTCCTTCCAGGTGGCCGGCGGCTCGTCGATGCCTGCCTTGTCGGCCAGGTCCGTGCGGTAGTAGAGCGCGCGGGTGTCGACGTACCAGGGGACTCCGTAGGTCTTGCCGTCCTTCACGCCGCCGTTCCAGGCGGCGGGGAAGAAGTCGTCCTTCTTGAACGTCTTCTCGTCCACCGGGTCCAGGGCGCCCAGCTCGATGAACTCGCCCAGCATGGTGCTGCCCATCTGGGACATGTCGGGGAGCTCCCCGGCGGCGACGCCGGACTTGAGCTTCTGGTGCACGACGTCCCAGCCGACGGGGGTGACCTTGACGGTGATGTTGGGGTGCTTCTTGTTGAACTCCTTGCCGATCGCGGCAAGGTGCTTGCCCTCCTCACCCATGCCCCAGACGGTGAGGGTCTGCTTGTCCTTGGCGGAGCTCTGCTTCTCGTCGCCGCTGCCGCAGGCGGAGAGCAGCAGCGCGAGGGCGGTCGTTGCCGCGGTGGCGGCGGCGATGCGGGGTAGAGGCTGCATGGAGGATCTCCTCCTCGTTCACGGAGCGGCGGTGGCGCCTTGACGTGGCCTGAAGTGACGGGCCGGACGGCCGGGCCCGGAAGCCCGGCTGTAAGCGCATACATACTCTGTGAGTGAAGGTCCGGCCGTGCAAGGGCCGGGAAGATTACGACTGTGTAACGGAAGTGTTCACGGGGTGCCGACGGGGGCCGGAGAGGTCTTCCGGGGCGGGCATCCACAGCTCGACCGGCGGACCACCGAGACCGGCAGCACCTGCGACACCGGCTCCCGCGTGCGGTCCTCGAGCCTCGCGACCAGCAGTTCCACCGCTTCCTCGCCGATCCGCCGCATCGGCTGCCGCACGGTCGTCAGCGCCGGCGTCACCAGGCGCCCGAGGGGAATCCCGTCGAAGCCGGCCACCGCCAGGTCCTCCGGGACGCGCACGCCGCGGCGGCGCAGCTCCGAGAGCGCGCCGACCGCCATCTGGTCGTTGGCGAACACCACCGCCTGCGGCAGCTCGCCCCCGCGGTCGAGCAGCTGCGCCGCGGCGTGCTCGCCCTCCGCCTGCGTCAGGTCGGACCGTACGTCGGGGCCGTCGGGGACGGGCAGCCCGGCCTCGAGATGTGCCGCCTGGAAGCCCCTGAAGCGGGCCTCGACGTCGGGGGAGTACTCCGTGCTGCCGGCGAAGGCGATCCGGGTGAGGCCGTGATCGGCGATGAGGTGCCTGGTGAGGGCGAGTTCGCCGTCGAAGTTGGCCACTTCGACATGGTCCAGGTGATCCAGCGGTGCGTCCTCGCGCGGACCCGCGAGCATCACGACGGGCAGCCGCCGCGAGATGACCTCGAGTTCCTCCGTCGGGACGGTCCGGGCCAGCACCGCGAAGCCGTCCACGCGCCCCGCGACGTCGGCGACCAGGCTCTTGGGGCCCTCGGCGAGGGAGGCCGCGATGAGCAGGGCGTAGCCGTGGCGCCGGGCCGCCCGCTCCATGCCGCGGATTATCTCGTCGGAGTAGAGCATCAGCTCGGCGTCGTCACCCAGGTCCGCGTCCGGATCCTCGGCGTCCGGGTCCGCGTAGTCGGGGAAGCACAGGCCGAGCACGCGCGTGTTGCGGCTGGCCAGGCCCCGGGCGTTGCCGCTCGGTACGTAGCCGAGCTCCCGGGCTGCGGCGAGGACCTTCTCCCGCGTACCGGCGCGCACCGACTCCGGTGCCCGGTAGACTCGCGAGACCGTCGCGATCGAGACGCCTGCTTGCCCGGCGACGTCGTACACGGTGGGGGCATTCACGCGACCGTGCTCTCCTGCCTGGTTCAGGCCGTGGGGCCGCTGGATTGAAAGCGCATTCATCGTACGTCGCCCGCGGAAGCCGCGGCAAGAAGGTGTCGTCCGGGCTCTCCCTGCGCCCCAACTTACCTGTGGTGGGACTGTTTTCGGACACCGTTGCGCACTCCTCCGACTCCCTCCGGGCACGTCCGGTGCCGCGGCGTGGTGTGCACGTGCCGGAAAGCGCGTGCCTACTCCCGGTAACCCCGGCTCGTGCCGTCCAGCTCAGGGCATGCGGACGGCCGGATCCGTGGCTGCCGTGCGACGTGGGGAACCCGGCGGTCACCCAAGAACCACGGTTCGGCGGAAACTTGACTGCGCGAAACCTTGCCGTGCGCGCCGGGTGTCCATAACCTGACTCGCCAGTAACTCTTCCGCACAGCAGGGTCTCCTTCTGTGCGATCCCCCCTCGCACCACGCACGTGCTTCACATCCCCCACGCAAAGGTCACCACGCCAGTCATTCACAAGGGGACACACCATGAAGGATGCGCACGGCAGAAAGCTGACGGGACGCACGAGCTGGCGGAGATTCGCCGTCCTGTGCGTGCCGGGCTTCGCCGCTACCGCCGCGCTCGCGATCGCACTGGCCAACGGGGCGCTCGCCGCGTCGTTCGCCGTTTCGGGACAGCAGTTCAAGGTGTCCGCGTCCAGCCTGGACGGAGAAGGCTTCGCGCAGTACGGCAGCGTGGACCGCAACGCGAGGGGCAAGCTGATACCCGTCGCGGTCACCGCCATCAAGACGGCGAAGATGAACGACCTGTGCCAGTCGGTCGTCACGGACCTGCCCGTCATAGGCAGCATTTCGCTGAACCTCACCGCGGGCACGGGCAGCAAGCCGGTCCAGGCCAGCGACCTCTTCGTCGACGCCACGCAGCTCTCCGGCAACGCGTCCTTCAACAAGATCGAGATCGGACGCGACGCCTCCACCCTCGACAAGGGCCCCAAGGGCGGGCAGGGACTTCAGGACCTGTTCGGACAGCAGGCCGACGACGTCCGCATCACCAAGCTGCAGCAGACTGCCTGGGCGACCAACGCAGGCAAGTTCACACTCAACAACCTGAGCATGAAAGTGAACAAGGGCACCAAGGAATGCTTCTGATCTGGCGCAAGTGGCGCGGCTGGCGCCGTGGACGGCCCTTCTGGGGCGGCCTGTTCACCGTCCTGTCGGGTGTGGAGATCGGCGTGCTCCCCCTGGCGCCGATGAAGGTCATGCTCCACGAAGGGACGGCCGGCATCCCCTCGGTCGTCATGGCCGCCGTCATGGTCGTGCTGGGGCTCAGCGGCTGGTTCACACCCCAGTACCGGAGCCTCGCGGGCATCATCACCGTCCTGCTCGCGGCCGCCGCCCTGGTGATGTCGAACCTCGGCGGGTTCATGATCGGGACGCTTCTGGGCGTCGTCGGGGGCGCCCTGATGTTCGCCTGGCGGCCGTCACCGGCCGAACCCGACGGCGAACCGGCGGACGGGGACGGCGGCGCGACGCGGACACCGGCTCCCGCCGAGCCGGCGGCCTTCCGCTCCGAGGCGCCCGGATCCCGTGCAGCGGCAGGCAGTCCGGGACTTCCAAAGACGGATGGCACCACCAGCACCGGGGCCACCGCCACAGCCGTCGGCACGTCCGGAACCCTGGGCACGGCCGGTACCTCCGGCAGGCCCGGGGCCCCGGGCGCATCCGGCACAACCGGCACAACCGGCAAGGAAGACTCCCGGGACTCGTCCCTCGCGGCGGCTTTCGGAGTCGACGACGATCCCTTCCCGCCTCCCCGCGGCAGCACGGCGCGGAGGCCGGGGCAGGACTGAGCGCACGAGTGCCATCGCATCCCCCTGCACCACCCCCATGAATGCAGTGAAGGAGCCCAGGATGAGCACCCGTTCCCTGCACAGCCCGTCCTTACGTATCGCGGTCACCGCCGCCACGGCCGCCGCCGCGCTCCTGCTCGCCGGCTCGGCGAACGCGAACGCCGCCGTCACCGGCCTGCCGGACACACCCGCGCAGGCCGGTGACAGGGCGTCAGCAGGTTCGACCACCGTCACGCCCGCCGGTGACGAGTACACCGCCGGACTCTCCGGCGACGCCTCGTTCACCGCGGGCTCGGTCACCGTGACCTGCACCGTCTCCGAGGCGTCGGGCACGATCCCGGCGGCCCCCGGCAACCACAACGACGCCGGACCGGTCGAGTCCGCCGTGAGTGCGCCGACGTACGACTCCTGCACGGCGAGCCTGCCCGGCGTCGAGGCGTCCGTGACGACGAGCGGCGACTGGACCGTTTCCATGCAGCACGGCGATCCCAGCACCGCCGGACTCACCATGCCCGCAGGCGGGTTCGTGCTGAAGACGAGCGGCCTGGCCGAGTGCACCGTGACCGCCGCACCCGACGGCGCGGCCACCGCAACCGGCGAGTGGGCCAACGGATCGCCGTCGACGCTCACGTTCGACGCCGCCGAGGTCCCCGTGAAGGTCGAGGGCGGCTTCGGCTGCCCGACGAGCGCCACCACTTCCGAGTTCAGCGCGGTGTACGAGATCACCGACACGACGGACCCCGGTGCGGACGTGGCCGTGAACTCCTGACCTCGCGGCAGCGGCCCGGCCCCGCCCCCGGCCCCGTGCGTTTCACCGGGGAGCCGCAGGGGCGGCCCCCCAAGCCGGTGCCGCCGCGGGGCAACGGCCCGTCCGGCCTCCGGCCCTCCTTCGCCCCCGTGCCGGGGCGTCGGGGGGCCGGAGGGGTTTCCGGGGCGGCGGCTACCGGCCCTCTTCGTCCTCCTCGTCCTCGAAGTCTTCGTCCTCGAAGTCCTCGTCCTCGTACTCGCCCTCTTCCTCGTCCCCCTCTTCTTCCCCGTCCTCGCGGTCCTCCGCCTCTTCGCGGTCCTCCGCCTCGCCCTCTTCCCCCTCCTCTTTCTCCTCCGCGGCGAGCGCGTCCTCGTGGCTGCGCACGAGTTCGCCCTCGCGGATCTCGCCGCGCCAGCCCTCGGGCACCTCCTGGACGCCCAGCGTCACGTACCGCTGGAAGTGCTTGAGGTCGAGGCGCAGCCTGCGGCCCTGGGCACGCCACAGGTTGCCCGTCTTCTCGAGGAAGCCGCCGGGGGTGTATTCGACGACGACCACGATGCGGGTGAGGCTGGGAGCCAGTTCGTGGAACGAGACGGCCCCGTGCGTCTTCGTCTCGCCCTTGGTCTCCCACACGATGCGCTTGTCGGGCACCTGCTCCAGCACCGTGGCCTGCCAACTGCGTTTCGACGGCCCCACCTTGAGCGTCCAGTCGGAGACGGTGGCCTCGTCCTCCGAACGCGACGCCTCGACCACGCCCTTCATGAAGCCGCTGAACTCCTCGAACTCGGTCCAGTGGTCGTACACACGGCGCAGCGGCAGGCCCACGTCGAGGGTCTCGATGATGTTGGTGACCTTCTTCTCCCCGGCCTTGCCACCGCCTCCGAAGAGCTCCTTCACCTTGCCCGCGGTCTTCTCCTTCGCTGCCTCGGTGACCTGCCCGCCGAGCGCCTTCGCCGGTGACTCCTCGCCCTTGAGCACCTTCGCCACCGGCTCGGCCAGGCCGCCGCCGTCCCCTCCCGGGACGGCCTTCTCCGCGAGCTCGCCGGTCTTCTTGCCGGCCGAGCTGACCAGGCTGTTGGCCTTCGCCATCAGGTACTTGGAGAGCTCTTCGCGCACCCGGTCGATCCCCGACCCGTCGGAGTGCCCGCCGCTGTCCTGCTTGTCTTTCACAGGCATGTGCTTCTACCTCCGGCGTCGGGACGGCTCGGCACTACTCCGGGCGGACTTCTCGGCCGCCTTCCTGGGGGGCGCCTTCTTCTTCGTCGTCTTCTTCGCCGGCGCCTGCTGCCCTTCGGGTTCGCGACGTGGCCTGCGGGGTCTCGTGCGGCCTTCCCCCGTACGCGGTGCGCGGCGCTGCCGGCCCGCCTGCGCCGCCTCCTCTGCCTCCCCTTCCTCTACTTCCTTGTCTTCCTTGCCTTCCTCCTCCTGGGCGCCCGTCTCCCGCTTCCCCCCCTCTTCCTCGCCCTGCGGCCCCTCCTCTTCGCCCCGCGCGGCCTCCATCACCTCGTTCAGCGACTTCGTCCGGTCGGCGAGCGCGTCGGCGAAGCTGCCCAGCCGCCGGTCGGCAACCGACCTGAGCGCCTCGCGTCCCACCGTCAGCACCTCACCGCGCAGTTGCTCGACGAGCTGGGAGAGCTGACCCGAGTCGCCGAGCCGTTCCGCTCCCGCCGTGAGGAGTTCCTGCGGCTTGGCGTGCATCTTCTTGCTCGCCAGGTACGCGGCGACAGCCATCGCGAGCTTCGCCTTGCGGCCGCGTCCGAGTACGTAGCCGGCGGCGAGGCCCGCCGCCAGGGCGGCTTTCGTGCTCTCACTCATGCGCACCCATCCCGTCCTGCCCTGCGTCGTGGTCCGTGGCCGCACGCCCGCTCGGGGGCCGGTGACCTGCGGCAGACGTCCTGTCTCCATCTAGGCACAGAAGTCCTGGCGGCGCCCGGCCGGTTGATCTGTGCGGGTGTCGCCCGCCGGGGCGTGCGGGAGGAGTGGACGGGTGCGGCACTCGCGGGCCGAAGAGGTCCGGCCCCGGTGAGCTCCGGTAGGAAGGGTGGCGGAACCGGCGACGAGGACGGTCGCGGGAAGGGCGTAGCCCGGCTTCCGGTTACGAGGCCGGCCGCGCGCAGGCGGGCCGGCCGGTGACGACGTGGGGGCGAGGGGCGGCGACTCCTCCCGCAGGCCCTGCGTCGCCCGTACCGTCGCGATCGGCGTGACCGCTCCGGGCGCGGCGGCGCTCACATATGATGATGCGATGGGCGATGAGTCTCCGTCACAAGGTCCGCGGGCCGGGGGAGTCGAGGTCTCGCTGCCCTTCACGGGAAGGTGGCGCGTTGAGAACAGCCCCGCCCGGCGGGTTCCGAGCCATGGGACCGACATGTTCGGCGGGCGCTACGCCATCGACTTCGTCGGGGTGGACGAGCGTCACCGCTCGGCGGGCAGCCGCAGCTGGCGCACCTTCCTCGCCACCGAACCGCCCGAGCTCTTCTTCGCCTTCGGGCAGCCGATCCTGGCTCCCGGGAACGGCACCGTGGTCCATGTGCACGACGGCGAGCACGATCACGAGGGGCGGCGCTCGCAGCTGGCGCTGGTGCCGTACGCGCTGGGCCAAGGGGCGCGGCTCCGCCGGGGCGTAGGGGCGGTCGCCGGGAACTACGTGATCATCTCGCTGCGGGGGACCGGCACCTACGTCGCGCTGACGCACTTCCAGACCGGTTCGATCCGAGTGTCCGCGGGCGACGAGGTGCAGGAGGGCCAGCACATCGCGAACTGCGGCAACTCCGGCAACTCCACACAGCCGCATGTGCACATGCAGGCCATGGACAGCTCGGACCTGCCAGGTGCCCGGGGCGTGCCGATGCTCTTCCGCCGCTTCCGCGAATGGTCTTCCGGCCCGCATGAGCACCGGGTCAGGGAATGGGCGATTCCGGGTGAGCGTGTGGTGGTAGAGGCGCTTCCGGTGCGTTGACGAGTGCTCCGCTTGCGTTCCGGTCCGCCTCGGGCCCGGCGAGTGCGCGAGGGTATGCGTACAGAGACGGCTTCGGTCCGCGCCGGCACGGAGCCCTCATGCGGCCGGCGCCCTGTGTGACGCTGCTCGGGGCACGCCGCGGTGCGACACACCGGCCCGGTCGGCCCGTTGCGTACGAGCCCGCCCCGGCGCCGGATCACGCACCTGCCTCGAGCGAGGCGTCGACCAGCGCCGGGTCCAGCACGTGGTCGGCGACCAGGCGGGCCAGGCCGACAGGGACGGCCTGCTCGCCCAGTGTTCCGGGCACGACGGTCAGGCCGGCGGTGCTGTGACTCAGGGCGGTGGTGCGCACCTGGTGGCCGACCGCGTCGACCACGGTGGCTATCCGGCCGATCACGCCGCCGAGCACCAGCACCTTGGGGTTGAGCATGGAGATCAACATGGCCAGCACGTCACCGACATGACCGCCGGCGGCCTCCAGTGCCTTGCCCACCCCGGCGTCGCCGGCCTCGTTCCGCCGCACGATCTCGTCCAGGCCGGGCAGGCCGAGTTCGCGCAGCAGGGCGTGCCCGGAGGCGTACGCGGCCAGGCAGCCCTGCAGCCCGCAGCGGCAGTCCGGCTGCCGTGACGAGGGGATCCTGATGTGCCCGATGTCGCCGGCCGCCCCGTCCTCGCCGCTGTGCAGCCGGCCGTCCACCACGAGGCCGGCGCCGATGCCGTTGGACCACTTCACCGCCAGCAGGGTGCCCGCGTCGTGGACGGTCGACTCGCCCAGGGCCAGTGCCCGTGCGTCGTTCTCCAGCAGCACCGGGACGTTCCACCGCTCCTGGATGCGCTCCCTGACGGGGTGACCGCTCCACTTCGGGATGATCCAGGCACGCTTCGGCAGCCCGGTGGCGGGGTCGATCGGCGCGGGCAGGCCCATGCCGACGCCGACCAGCCGTTCCTCCGGGGCGCCGGCGTCCAGCAACTCCGCGGCAAGGTCGAGCAGCGGTCCCAGAGTTGTGTCGGCATCCGCCTCGTACATGTCCACCGGCAGTTGCCGGGACCGCAGTTCACCGCCGTAGACGTCGGTGACGCTCACCCGCGCCCGGGTGTGGCCGACATCGACGGTGAGGATCCGCAGGTGACGGTCGTCGAACCGGATGAGCTGGGCCGGGCGGCCGCGGGGTGCGGCGCGGGCTCCGGTCTCGTAGATCAGTCCGGCGGCAGCGAGGGGGGCGAGCCGCGCGAGCAGAGTCGGCCGGGACATGCCGGTGGTCTCGAGCAGCTGCTGACGGGTCCAGCCGTCGCCCAGCCTGATAACGGACAGAAGCTTGCCGGAGGTTGCAGCGGATGCTCGATATGGAGCACTCTGTCCCGTTTCGTCTTCTTGCGGAGTATCCAATCTCGTCCCCCCTCTTGACGAGCCCGTGGCCCGCAGGTGTTACTAACGCAACCTCGATTTACGTAAGTGCATTTTACGTTATGCGCTTCTCACCTTCCCAGCCAACCATGGAGGCCGACGATGGCTGTCCACACCTCCCGGCGCTCTGTGCTCGGCGCCGGTCTCGGCGGCGCTGCCGCCGCCCTGCTCTCGGCTTGCGGCGGGGCGTCCACCACCGGGGCCGGCAACGGGGCCCTGAGCTTCCTGTCCACCCAGTTCAGTCCGGTCGAGGAGAAGCAGCGCTTCAAGGCGATCCTCAAGAACCGGGTCAAGGGCACCCCGGTCGCCTTCACCGCGGTCGAGGCGGGCGACTTCGCGACCACCCTCACCGCCCAGCTCAAGGCCAAGAAGCTGTCCGTCAGCCTGATCGGCGGGCTCCACGGCGATCTCGCCCCGTACGCCGACCAGTTGACCGACACCGACGATCTGCTCGGCGAGCTGTCGGGGGCCCGCATCCCGCAACGGCTCACCGACATCGCGGCGTTCGGCGGCTCCAAGCCGAAGTACGTCCCGTGGATGCAGACCTCGTACGTGCTCGCCGTCAACAAGAAGGCGCTGCAGTGGCTGCCCGAGGGCGCCGACGTGCAGAACCTCACCTACGACCAGTTCCTCGACTGGATGACCGCCGGCAAGCGCGGCGCCGGACGGCCGATCTTCGGCATGCCGGCCGGGCCGAACGGGCTGTACCACCGGTTCTTCCAGGGCTTCCTGCTGCCCAGCTTCACCGGCGGCCAGGTCGTGCCGTTCCGCAGCCCGGACGCGGTGCAGGCATGGAAGTACATGAAGGACCTGTGGTCGGTCTCGGCCCCGGCGTCGACCAACTACGCATACATGCAGGAGCCGTTGGCACGCGGTGAGGTGCTGGTCGCCTGGGACCACCTCGCACGGCTGCTCGGCGCGCCGGCGAAGAACCCGGACGAGTGGCAGATGGTGCCGGCACCGCGCGGACCCAAGGGCCTGGGCTTCATGCTGGTGGTGGCCGGCCTCGGCATCCTGAAGGGCGCGCCGCGGCAGGACGACGCCCGCAAGGTGATCAAAGCGCTGTGCACCCCCGGCGCGCAGGGCGACGTGCTGAAGAAGAACGGATTCGCCCCCACTGTCGGCGGCAGGATGCCCACCGGTCTTCCGGCCGCCATCGCCCTGGGCGCCGACGCCTTCTCCCGCCAGCAGGACGCCGAGGACGCCATCACCGCCCTGCCGCCCGTCGGCGTGGGCGCGAAGGACGGCGAGATATCCGAGGCCTTCAAGGAGTGCTTCACCCAGATCTGCTTGAAGGACAAGCCGATCCAGCCGGTCCTCGACGCCCAGGCCAAGAAGCTCAACAGCCTGCTCGCAGAGGTGAAGGCGGAGTGCTGGGCACCGGACGAGGCTGCCGAGGGCAAGACCTGCCGGGTGGCGTGAGGTGGCCACGACGCTCCTGAAGCGCCGCCGCGGCGCGGGACGCCCACGCGGAGCGGTGGCCTCCCTGCTTGCCCCCTCCACCCTGTTCATGCTCGCGCTGTTCGTCTGGCCCCTCATCGTCGGCATCGGCCAGGCGGTGCACGGGCCGGACGGGTTCACCCTGGACAACCTGCGGACGATGACCGGCGACTCGCAGTTCTGGCCGTCGGTGCGCAACACCGTGCTGCTGATCACCGTGGTGATCCCGCTCCAGTTCGCCTTCGCCATCTCCATGGCCCTGATGCTGCGTGCCCGGCCCCGGTTCTCCCAGCTGTGGTTCTACACATGGGTCATCCCGCTGGCGATCAGCGACCTGGCGGCCGGCCTGGTCTGGCTGTCGATCTTCAGCGACCGCGGCTACCTCAACTCGGTGCTGCACGACCTGGGGCTGCCGACCTATTCCTGGCTCTCCTACCAGCACCCGCTGACCGTCTTCCTGTGCATCCTGGTCGCCGAGGTCTGGCGCGCCACCTCACTGGTACTGGTCATCGTGGTGGCCGGGATGCAGGGCATCCCGAGGGACTACGAGGAGGCCGCCGAGGTGTTCGGTGCGAGCTACTGGCAGCGGCTGCGCCACGTGCTGCTGCCGCAGCTGCGCCCCAGCCTCCAGGTCGCCCTGATCCTGCGCACCATCCTCGCCTTCCAGACCTTCGCCGTGGCGCAGGCCTTGACCGGCGACAACTTCCCGCTGCTCGTGGGCGAGACCTACCACTGGTACACCTCGCTCCAGAACGCGGACGTGGCCGCGGCCATCGCCCTGGTGGTCCTGGCGATGTCCATGGTGACTGCGGTGGTCTACCTGCGGGCGTTGCGCGACCGTACTCCCGGGGGGAGCGCCCGATGACACTCCAGCACTCCGAAGCCGAAGCCACCCGGTCCGCCGCCGGGCCGCCGACCACGGACGGGCCGGGACCGCCGCGGCGCCGTCCCCGGGTCGCCCTGCACGTCGCCTGCGTCGTCGTCTCGCTGGCGATGACGGCACCGCTCTACCTGATCACGCTGGCCGCGTTCTCGACCCCCGAGACGCTCGACGCGTTCCCGCTCTCGCTGCTGCCCACCGACCTGTCGACGACCACGATGGAGGCGTTCCTCAACTCCACCGGCGTGGTGGCCGGTCTGACGAACTCCCTCCAGGTCGGTCTGGCCTCGCTGGTGCTGTCCCTGGTGCTGGGCGTCCCGGCCGGCTACGCCCTGGCCCGCTACGCCTTCAGGGGGCGCGACGCGTACCAGCTGTTCATGCTGCTGACCCGGGCGCTGCCGATCGTCGTGCTCTCCGTCCCGCTGGCGCAGATGTTCCTCAACACCGGGCTGTACGACTCGACTTATGCCGTGACGCTGCTGCACACCGCTCTGGCGCTGCCCACCACCGTGCTGATCACCACCTCGGTCTTCGTGGCGGTGCCCCGCGACCACGAAGAGGCGGCGACCGTCTTCGGGGCCTCACCGCTCGCGGCCTTCTCCCGCGTGGTGCTGCCGCAGGCCCTGCCCGGCATCGCGGCGGCGGCGCTGTTCACGTTCGTCACCTCCTGGAACGAGGTCCTCGGCGCCTCCATCCTCACCCTCGACCGCCGCACACTGCCCGCCCAGGTGCTCAGTGCGCTCAACAACTCACCTCTCACGTACCGGTACGCCGGCGGCTTCGCCCTCGTCATCCCCGCGCTGCTGTTCATCGCGCTGATGCGCCGGTACCTGCTGAACATGTGGGGCACGACCCTCCGTTAAGGAACGACATGACCGACATACACCTGCGCGGCATCCGGAAGACCTACCCCGGCACCAGCCGGCCGGCCACCGACGACGTCACCCTCGACGTCGCCGACGGCGAGCTGCTGGTCCTGGTCGGTCCGAGCGGTTGTGGAAAGACCACCCTGCTGCGCATGATCGCCGGACTGGAGAGCCCGGACGCCGGCACCATCAGCATCGGCGGCAGGGACGTGACCCAGGTGCCCGCCCGCCGGCGCAACATCTCGATGGTCTTCCAGTCCTACGCCATATTTCCGCACATGCGGGTCCGGCAGAACATCGGCTTCGGCCTCGCGATCGCCAAGGTGCCCAAGGCGGAGATCGCGAAGCGGGTGGCCCGCGCCGCCGAACTGCTGAACCTCGGCGACTACCTGGACCGCTACCCCTCCCAGCTCTCCGGCGGGCAGCGCCAGCGAGTCGCGGTGGCCCGCGCCATCGTCGTCGACGCCGACGTGCTGCTCATGGACGAACCGCTCTCCAACCTCGACGCCCTGCTCCGCCTCCAGTTCCGGTCCGAGTTCAAGCGGATCGTGCAGCAGATAGGCACCACCACCGTCTACGTCACCCACGACCAGGCCGAGGCCCTCTCACTCGGCGACCGGGTGGCGGTGATGCGCGAGGGCCGCATCGCCCAGCTGGGCAGCCCCATCGACGTCTACGACCGGCCGTCCGACAGCTTCGTGGGCGGGTTCCTCGGCGCACCCCCGATGAACTTCCTCCCGGTCCGGGTGGCGGACGGCCCGCCCGACGCGGGCGCGACGTCCCGGCTGACGCTCGGCGAGATGAGCTGGCCCGCCCCGGGCCACCTCGCGTCCTTCGCCGGCCGACCGGTGCTGATGGGCGTGCGCGCCGAGAACATCGGCATCACCGCCGACCCGGGGACGGGCGGTGCGCTTCCCGCCGACGTCGAGGTCGTCGAGCCGACCGGCTCCGCAGTCCTGCTCACCGTCCGGCTGGCCGGACACGAGGTGAAGGTCCAGGCCCCCGCCACCTTCCGCGCCGAACCGGGCTCGCGGGTGTTCCTGACCCTGCCCCCCGCGCACCTGCGCGCGTACGACCCCGAGAGCTCACTACTGCTGGAGGACGCCTGACGTGGCTGCCCCGACCGAATCCGGACCCCGCCTGGCCGCTCACGCCGCCTACGTGCTGCGCGCCAACGACACCGGGACGCTCACCACAGCGGCCCCCAAGCTCTATCCCCATCAGTGGAGCTGGGACGCCGCGTTCGTCTCCATCGGCCTGGCCACGGTCTCCGTCCCACGGGCCGTCGCCGAACTCGAGACGTTGCTGGCCGCCCAGTGGTCCACCGGCATGGTCCCGCACATCGTGTTCGCCCCCGGCACCGACTACTTCCCCGGACCGGACGTCTGGGACAGCCGCAGGGCCGCCGCAGCACCGACGGATATCGAGACCTCGGGCATCTGCCAGCCCCCGGTGCACGCCATCGCCGTCCAGCGGGTGCTCCAGGCCGGGCGGCGGCTCGGCGGAGCCGCCCGCGAGCAGGCCGAGGCGTTCGTGGCCCGTACCTTCGACCAGTGGCTTGCCTGGCACCGCTGGCTCGCCCGGGTGCGCGACCCCGGGCAGCGCGGGCTGCTGGAGATCCACCACGGCTGGGAGTCCGGCATGGACAACTCCCCCCGCTGGGACGCCGCGTACTCCGCGATCCGGCCCACGGGAGAGACGCCGGTGCTGCGCCGTCACGACCTCGCACACATCGCCGACGCCGGCCAACGCCCGACGGACGCCGAGTACCAGCGCTATTTGTGGCTGGTACGGCAGATGCGGGAGGTCGACTACGACGACGAGAAGGTGCGCGAGGTCACCGACTTCCGCATGACCGATGTGTTCATGTCCGCCATCATGGCGGTGGCCAGCGACGTCCTCGCCGAACTCGGCGACGGACTCGGCCGCGGCGACGACGCGGCCGAACTGCGGTCGCTGGCCGCCAGGTTCCGCACGGGCGTGCTGTCTTCCGTCTCCCCCGGCACCGGGCTCGCCCGGGACCACAACGTCGCGACGGACGAGTGGGTGGACGCCCGGACCATCGCCGGCTTCGCCCCCCTGATCAGCGGCGGGGACGACGAGGTGACGCGCCGCCAACTCGACCTCATCACAGGTGAGCAGTGGTGCGGTCACCCCCGGCTGCGGTACGCCGTCCCGCCCTCCACCGCCCCTCACAGCGCCGACTTCAAACCCCGCTCCTACTGGCGCGGCCCGCAGTGGTCGGTGATGACCTGGCTGATGTGCTGGGCGCTGTCCCGGCACGGCGCCGGCTCTCTGGCCGAGTCCTTCCGCGCCGAGTCGCTGCGCCAGCTGGGCGATCTGGCCTTCGGGGAGTACTACGAGCCGTTCACCGGTGAGCAGTTGGGCAGCGCCAACCAGTCCTGGACCGCCGCGGTGGCGCTGGACTGGCTGGCCCGCGAGTAGCACACCGGCCGGAAACCGGGGCGGCGAGGCGGTCACGCGCTGACGACCCGTGCCCGCGCTCCGGTCCCCGGCCGCGGCGGGTCTGATCTGCCGGAGCCCGTCGACGGGTGCCCGCCACCGCACATGACCAGTGAAAAGCCGTCCTCTACGTGCGTAGAGGACGGCGTTCGCGTGCGCCCCCGGCAGGACTCGAACCTGCGGCCAAGCGCTTAGAAGGCGCCTGCTCTATCCACTGAGCTACGGGGGCCGGTCTGTCGGTCGCGGAGGGTGGGCGTGCCTCAGGGCGACCGTGGCCCGGTCAAGGATAGGGGCCCCCGTGGCTGGCGCTGCGTGCTTCACGTCCGCGACACCTTGTGGAGGTTCGGTGAAGCGCTCCCGATAATCGCAGGCTGGTGCGATTCGTGCAGCGGTTTTCGCTGTGAGCCGCACGGGTGTTGCTCAGTCGTTATGGCTGCGCCGGTCGGGACGGGCTCGACCTGTGGGTCACATGGTGCGAATGGCTCCCTTCGCGCCCGAAACCGATTGTTTTTGCCGCGCAGAACCGTGGATACGCTTCAAAAAGGAATCAAATTTGGGCATTCTGCCCATGTGGCGATCTTGAACGTACGGCCTGAACTGCTCGACGCACTGTCGGCGCTCCGCGAGGGCGTCGCCGCCGCACGCTTTCCGTTGCCGCTCCCCGGGGCAGACCGCGCGAGCCGCTGCCGGGACGAACTCCTCGCCCAGCTCGACGACTACCTCATGCCCAGACTGCGTGCCCCGAAGGCGCCGCTGCTCGCGGTGGTCGGCGGTTCCACGGGCGCCGGAAAATCGACACTCGTCAACTCGCTCGTGGGGCGCAGGGTCAGCGAGGCGGGCGTGCTGCGTCCCACGACGCGTACGCCCGTGCTCGTCTGCCATCCCGAGGACGAGCACTGGTTCGCGGGGCAGCGCGTCCTGCCCCGCCTCAGCCGCGTTTGGATGCCACGTCAGGACGGGCCCGCGGCCGGTCCCGACGACGACGTGCTGGGCTGCTCGGCCGAGGAGTTGCTCGGCACCGGCGAAGGCCCGGAGGAAGAGGCCGAGCGCCCCCTGCGCATCGAGACCGACACCGCCCTCCCGCCCGGCCTCGCGCTGCTCGACGCTCCCGACATCGACTCCCTCGTCGCCTCCAACCGCGACCTCGCGGCCGAACTTCTCTGCGCCGCCGACATCTGGGTGCTGGTGACGACCGCCGCTCGCTACGCGGACGCGGTGCCGTGGCATCTGCTGCGCACCGCGCGGGAGTACGACGTCACGCTCGTCACCGTCCTGGACCGGGTGCCGCACCAGATCGCCTCCGACGTGGCACGCCAGTACGGGTCGCTGCTGATCCGCGAGGGCCTGGCGGACGTTCCGCGCTTCACCGTCCCCGAACTGCCGGAATCCGCGGCGGGCTCGGGCCTGCTCCCGGCCACCGCCGTCGCCGGCCTGCGCAACTGGCTGACGCAGCGGGCCCTCGACCCGGCGGCGCGCGCAGTGGCGGGGCGCCGGACCGCGGCGGGGGCACTCGCTTCGCTGCGCTCGCGCGTCGCGTCGCTGGCGAACGCCTCGGCCGCGCAGCACGCCGCCGCGATGCGGCTGACCGGGCACATCGACGAGGCCTACGAGGAAGCCAGAGTGCGGGTGCGCCGGAACATCGCGGTCGGTGAACTCCTCGCCGGCGACGCTGCCGCGATCTGGCGCGGATTTCCCGTCGACAGCCGCGCCGAGGAGGTGCTGGACGCCTTCGAGACGGCGCTGACCACGCTCCTCGCCTCCTCCGTCGCAGCGGCCGACGAACGCGTGGCCGACGCGTGGCGCCAGGACCCGGCCACACCCGGCGCCGAGATCACGGCCATCGCCACCGGACAGGCGGTACGGGGCAGGGGGGCCGGTCAGGACGCCGCCGACGGACGGGGCCGGATGAACCTGCTCGTACGGCGCTGGCGCCGCTGCCTGGAGGAACTGTGCGAGGAGGAAGCGCGCGCCGTGGACCACGGATTCGGGCGCGACGCGGAGGAGGCCGCGGCGATGCTTGCCACGGCGCTCGTGGGCGGAGGCCAGGCCGCCGGCGCGTACCGCAGCCTCGCGGGCGCGTTCGGGGAGCCGAGCGCCCGGCGTCTGCGCGAGTGCGGCATCCGGCTGCTGGCGACGTACGTCGAGAGGGCGCTGTACGGGGAGCGCGACACGCGTCTGGCACCGCTGGACGCGCTCGAGGCCGGGCCGGAACCGCAGGTCGAGCTCATCGCCGCGCTGTCGGTGCTGCGCAAGGCGGAGGCGGCGGCGCGGTCGGGGTCCGAAGCACGGAAGTTCTCGCAGTCGCAGACGGAGAGGTGACCGAAGTGTCCACAGCGGATGTCCGGGCCGACGGCACGTGCGATGAGGAACAGGTCGCTCCCGCGTCCCACGCCCCGGAGCGCGGTCCGGGACACGGCGCCGAACAGGCCACGGAACCCGCCCCGGCCGCCGGGCCGCACGGCTCCGGCGAAGCGGGCGAGGGCAACGAGGCCGCGGGCGCGGGCGAGGAGCGGGCCTGGGACGACGGGCTGATCGCCCGCCGGGCCCGCGGGGCGGCGGCCCCCGGCGAGCGCCAGGGACGGTCGAGGGCCGCGCTGTGGGGGGCGGAACCCGAGCCGGAAACGCAGGAGGACCTGGCGGGCGGACGGAGCTCCGCAGGACGCGGTGGTGAGGACACGGGCGCTGCCGCCGGGGCCCGGGAGTCTTCCCTGAAAGTGCCGGACCAGGCTGTGACGGGCTGGCCGATGAGGGACACGCACCCCCGCGAGGTGTACGAGAGCCGGGCGTCGGGCGAGCAGAGCGAACTGGGCCGCCGTATGACGGCACTGCGGAGACTTGTCGACCTGTCGAGAACGCGCCTTCCCAGGCAGCTGCTCGCAGAGGCCGACCGCGTACTCGACGCCGCCGACGCACGCGAGCGGCTCTCCCGCAGATACACCACCGTAGCGATCGCGGGGGCCACGGGAAGCGGCAAGTCGTCCGTCTTCAACGCCCTCGCCGGAACGCGTCTGTCGCAGGCCGGCATGCGCCGGCCGACGACGGCCACCCCCGTCGCCTGTTCCTGGGAGGTGCCCGGAGCGGGCCCCGCCGACGGACTCCTGGACCGTCTCGGCATCCCGCCGTCCACGCGCCGCCTGATGCGCCCGGAGTCCGACTGGAGAGGGCGGATCGACGAGGGGGCGCGCAGCGAACTCGAAGGGCTCGTCCTCATCGACCTCCCCGATCACGACTCGGCGGCGGAGGGTCACCGGGAACAAGTGGAGCGGCTGCTGCGGCTCGTCGACGCGGTCGTGTGGGTGGTCGACCCCGAGAAGTACGCGGACGCCGTGCTGCACGAGCGCTACCTGCGCCCCCTGGCCGGATACGCCGAGGTCACGTTCATCGTCCTGAACCAGACCGACCGGCTGCCCGGCGACGCGACGGGCGCCGTCCTCAACGATCTGCGGCGGCTTCTGGACGAGGACGGCATGGCCCTCGGTGAGCACGGCGAGCCGGGCGCGCGCGTTCTGGCGGCATCGGCGCTGGCCGGGGAGGGGATCGACGAACTCCGCAAGGAACTCGCCGCTTTCGTGGCCGAGCGCAGGGCCGCCTCGCTGCGGCTGAGCGCCGACCTGGACGTCGTGGTGCAGCGGCTGAGGCCGTCGTACGAGACGACGGGACCTGTGACTGCGGCGAACTCCCCGGCGGGCCTCACGGAGGACGTGCGGGAGGTCTTCTCCGACCAACTCGCCCGCGCGGCAGGTGCGGTGGTCGCAGGACAGGCCGCTGAACGGGCGTGGCTGCGGCGTGCCGAGCGTGCCTGCGGAACCCCGTGGGCGCAGCTGCGGTACCGCTGCGAGGCGCGCCGCTCCCGCAAGAAGGCCGCGGAGCTCGCGGCGGCGGGGAGCACCGGCCCCGCCGCGGAGTCCGCGGCCGGGGGCGGCGACGTCTCCGTTGAGGCTCCGGGCGGCGCCTCCGGCGTCGACTCCCGCGGCGCAGCCGGTGAGCCGCACGGTGACGAGCACCTCGACGTGCCCGGCGAGGTGCTCGAGCAGTACGGGGTCGACGAGGACACCTCGGCCGTGCCCGGGGCGCCGGCGGGCGGTGGTGCCCCGCACCGGGTGGCGCGGCCCGTCGTCGCCCACGCGGTGCGCACGGTGGTCGACCAGGCAGCGTCCGGGCTGCCCGAGACCTGGCGGAGGTCGGTGCGGGACGCCGCCTGGCGTGGCGCCGCCGGACTGCCCGAGGCGCTGGACGAGATGCTGCGCGAGGGGACGGAGCCGGACGGCTGGAGGTCCCACGGCGGGGCGTCCGGAAACAGGAAGGCCGAGTACGCGGAGGCGGGGGCACCGGAGGCGGCGGGCCCGGCGGCGCCCCGCCGCCCGTTCTGGTGGAACCTCGCGCTCGTGGCGCAACTCATCCTGCTGCTGGCCCAGTTGGCGGGCGCGGGGTGTCTGGCGGGCATCATGCTGGGAGTGGATCTCGTCGCACAGTGGGTGGGCGTCGCGCTCCTCCTCGGAGGCGTGCTCGCCGGTTCGCTCCTGTCGTGGGGATGCAGGTTCGCCGCCCGCGGTCCCGCGGCCGAGCACGGCAGGCGTGAGGAGTGGCGGCTGAGGCGGCTGGTGACGGGGTGCGGTCAGGTGCATGTGCTGGAACCCGTCGCCGCGGAGCTGCTGCGCTACCGGGAGGTGCGCGAGCAGTACGTCATCGCCGCGGGCGACGGCGCGACGCTGTAGCGGGGCGGGGCCGGGGCCCGGTGGGTCGCCGCACGAGTTCCGGCACCGTCCTCCAGAGCCGGTTGACACCTTGTGTGGGTGACCCTGTTGTCCACAACTCTGGGGTATTCCCCAGCTCAGAGCTGTTTTTTCCGTGGTTTCCATGATCGGTGCAAGCTGGATCCAGCCCGGCGGGACGAGCGCCGGGGGCGACCAGTTGCCGGAACGCAGTCATGCCGGCGCGGAAGGCTCTGAAGAGGGGGCGTATGAACGAGACGCATGTGACGGTCGTGGGGAACGTCGCGACGCGGGTCGAGTTCAGGACGACGGCGTCGGGCGTGCCGCTGGCCCGGTTCAGGCTCGCCAGCACGGTCCGGCGATTCGACCCGCAGGAGCGCGTCTGGTCCGACGCCGGTACGAGCTTCTACACGGTCTGGGCCCGCAGGGGACTGGCCGAGAACGTGGCGTCCTCGGTGATGGTCGGTGAACCGGTCATCGTGACCGGCCAGTTCCGCATCCAGGAGTCCGCGCGCGACGGGCAGCACTACGTCTCCGCGGAGCTCTCCGCCTCCTCGGTCGGTCACGATCTCTCGCGCGGCACATCGGCCTTCGTGCGGGTCTCACCGGCCCGGCGGGGGCTCACCGGCAACGGCGGGAGCGCCGCGGGCGACGAGTCCCTGCCCGGCGTTCCGGAGCCTGCCGCGGGCGTAGCGGAGCCCAATGTTCCAGGTCAGTCGGCCGGGCCTTGATCGTCCCGGTCCGCCGGATTCTCAGATAACGATTGCGAGTCGGAACGCTTGAACGGCCGGATCCGCGGGGACCGGGGGCCATCCGCTCCCTACGATCCCCCGCGTGGCTGACGGGGTTTCAGTGCGTGTGGCGGGACAGCACGACGCGACCATCCGGTCACTGCGGTGACCGCTCAACTGTCGTGTCTGTGCCGCCCGGAGGGGAAATTCATGAGGTTCGTGCGCGGAGTCGTGACCGTCGTGGGCGGGCACAAGGCCGCACGTGCGGTGCGAGGTTCAGCCGTCGCGCTGCTGACCGCCGCTCTGCTTGCTGCAGGAGTGACGGCCACGGCTGCTCCGGCCGCCGCGGCGACCGGCGACGAGCCGTCACGGCAGGGTGGTGCCACAGCGACTCTGGAAGGGCTGAAGACCTACGGCCAGGCAGTCGTCCACGAGGACGGCGAGAAGCTGACCACCGGTGCCGGCCTTTTCGAGATGGCCGTCGACGGAGGCGGCAGGCTGCAGACCTACGGCCTCGACGTGGACAACCCCACGCAGCAGCACGCGCGTTACGGCGAGACGGACTGGGGCCGTACGTCGCTGCACGACAACCCCGACGCCGGAAAGATCCTCTGGATACTCAGGCACTCCTACCCGCAGGTGGACGACCTGGGGGCCCTCGCGAAGAAGTCCCGCGCGGGGAAGCTTTCGCCGGAGAGTGCGGCCGCGGGCACACAGGTGGCGATATGGCGCTTCACGGACGGCCGGGTGGATGGCTCCGGCAAGAGCGGCGGCGTCCGCATCGACGCGGTCGATCCCGCCGCCGCGAAGCTGGCCGATCACCTGGAGCGGTCGGCCCGGCGGATGGCGGAGCCCGAGGCGTCGCTCTCCCTCGTCCCCGAGAGCCTGGCCCGGCGCAGCGGCAGCCGGCTCGGTCCCTTCATGGTGCGTACCGGAGCGCCCGGAGTCACGGTCGCGCAGACGCCCGGCTCCGGCTCGCCGGGCGCCCGGGTCGTGGGCCGCGACGGCAAGCCGGTGACCTCGGTGCGGGACGGCGCAAAGCTGTACCTCGAAGTGCCGGAGGAGCGGCGGAGCGGTGAGGGCTCGCTGACGGTGCAGGCCGCTACGAAGGTGCCGGTCGGGCGTGCGTTCACGGGCGTGGGCGGTCATGTCGCGAGCCAGGCACAGATCCTCGCCGGGTCCAGCCGGTCGGCGGTCTCCGCGAGCGCAACGGTCAAGTGGTCCAAGGGCGGAGCGATACCCGCCGTGCGGGCGGAGAAGAGCTGTGCCCGGGAGGGCGTGAACTTCACCGTCACCAACGCCGGTGAGCGCTCGTTCCGCTTCCGGCTCGCCGGCCGCGAGCACGCGGTCGCGGAGGCGAGCAGCCGGACGTTCAGGGTGCCGGTGGGGGAGGACCAGCCGTACCGGATTCCGTTCAAGGGACTGCACGGCACGACGAGGTACTTCACGGGTGTGCTGGACTGCGCCACCAAGAGCTCGGTGCCCGTCGCGGCGGCCGGAACGGACGCCGAGGGGGCCTCACAGCTGCGGACTGCCACGGTGGGCGGCGGGACCGCGGCCGGCGGGGCCGCGGGAGGCGATCTCGCCGAGACCGGTGCGAGCGGCACCGTGCTGATGGCCGGCACGGCGGTCGGCCTCGTGGTGCTCGGCGCGATGGCCGTGCTGGCGGTCCGCAGGAAGAATCCGGACGACGGCGGCGTTCACCGGATGTGAGCCGGTACCGCCCATGACGGCCTCGGCACTCGCGTATGGCGGCAACCGCAGGGCTGTGCATCATTGCGCCCCGTTTCGGGGTGCGGGCCCTTGTGCGGCAAGATGGGTGCCGTATGCCCATGCGGCGAAGCCGCGCACCGAAAACTACTGACTGCCGGACGGTTCCTCTTGGCTGAGTACATCTACACCCTTCGCAAGGCGCGCAAGGCGCACGGAGACAAGGTGATCCTTGACGACGTCACCTTGAGCTTCCTGCCCGGCGCGAAGATCGGTGTCGTGGGACCGAACGGCGCCGGCAAGTCGACGGTGCTCAAGATCATGGCGGGGCTCGAACAGCCCTCCAACGGCGAGGCACAGCTCGCTCCGGGCTACTCCGTGGGCATCCTCCTCCAGGAGCCGCCGCTCGACGAGTCGAAGACCGTCCTGGAGAACGTCGAGGCGGGGGTCGCCGAGACCAAGGGCAAGCTCGACCGCTTCAACGAGATCGCCGAGCAGATGGCGACCGAGTACACGGACGAGCTCATGGAGGAGATGGGCAAGCTTCAGGAGCAGCTCGACCACGCAGGCGCGTGGGACCTGGAGTCCCAGCTCGAACAGGCCATGGACGCCCTGGGCTGCCCGCCCGGCGACTGGCCCGTCACCAACCTCTCCGGCGGTGAGAAGCGCCGCGTCGCGCTGTGCAAGCTCCTGCTGGAACAGCCCGACCTGCTGCTCCTCGACGAGCCCACCAACCACCTGGACGCCGAGTCCGTCCAGTGGCTGGAGCAGCACCTCGCGCAGTACCCGGGCACCGTCGTCGCCATCACCCACGACCGGTACTTCCTGGACAACGTCGCCGGCTGGATCATGGAGCTCGACCGCGGCCGCGCCATCGGCTACGAGGGCAACTACTCCACGTACCTGGAGAAGAAGCAGTCCCGCCTGAAGGTCGAGGGCCAGAAGGACGCCAAGCGCGCGAAGCGGCTCAAGGACGAGCTGGAGTGGGTCCGCTCCAACGCCAAGGGCCGGCAGGCCAAGTCGCGGGCCAGGCTGACCCGTTACGAGGAGATGGCCGCCGAGGCGGAGAAGACCCGGAAGCTGGACTTCGAGGAGATCCAGATCCCGCCGGGCCCGCGCCTGGGCAACGTCGTCGTCGAGGTCGAGCACCTGCACAAGGCCTTCGGCGACAAGGTCCTCATCGACGACCTCTCCTTCACGCTGCCGCGCAACGGCATCGTCGGAGTGATCGGTCCGAACGGCGCGGGCAAGACGACGCTGTTCAAGATGATCCAGGGCTTCGAGGAGCCGGACTCCGGCGTCATCAAGGTCGGCGACTCCGTCAAGATCTCCTACGTCGACCAGAGCAGGGCGAACATCGACGCCAAGAAGACGCTGTGGGCCGTCGTCTCCGACGAGCTGGACTACATCAACGTCGGCCAGGTCGAGATGCCTTCACGCGCATACGTCTCGGCCTTCGGCTTCAAGGGCCCCGACCAGCAGAAGCCCGCGGGCGTGCTGTCCGGCGGTGAGCGCAACCGGCTGAACCTGGCACTCACGCTCAAGCAGGGCGGCAACCTGCTCCTGCTCGACGAGCCGACCAACGACCTCGACGTCGAGACGCTCTCCTCGCTGGAGAACGCGCTGCTGGACTTCCCCGGCTGCGCCGTCGTCGTCTCCCACGACCGCTGGTTCCTCGACCGCGTGGCCACGCACATCCTCGCCTACGAGGGCGACTCCAAGTGGTTCTGGTTCGAGGGCAACTTCGAGTCCTACGAGAAGAACAAGATCGAGCGGCTGGGGCCGGACGCCGCGCGCCCGCACCGCGCCACGTACAAGAAGCTCACCCGCGGCTGAGGCAGGCTGATCGGTTCACGTGCGTCACACATACCAGTGCCCCCTGCGCTGGTCGGACATGGATGCCTACGGGCACGTCAACAACGTCGTCCACCTCCGCTACCTGGAGGAGGCGCGGATCGACTTCATGTTCCGGCTGGCGGGGGAGGCGGTGGCCGCCGAGGACGAGCCGGCGCCGTTCAAGGCCGGATGCGTGGTGGCCCGGCACGAGATCGACTATCTGAAGCCGCTCTTCCACCGGTACGAGCCGGTCACGGTCGAGACCTGGGTGACGAAGCTGAACGCGGCCTCGGCCACCATCGCCTACGAGATCAAGGACGCGGGGACGGTCTACGTGCGGGCCGAGACCGTCATCGTCCCCTACGACCTGGAGAAGGAGCACCCGCGCCGGCTCACCGCCGGTGAACGGGCGTTCCTGGAGGGCTACTTCGATGACAGCGCGGCCGCGCCTCGTATTCGCTGACCCGGGCGAGGCCGCGGGTCTCGGCGCCTTTCTCAAGCGGCTGCTGCGCTGGGAGAAGGCAGCAGCCGTGCGCATCCAGGCCTGGAACGGCGTCGTCGGCTTCTTCGCCAAGCCCGCCCGGTTCGAGGTGCTGGTGGTGCGTACGGCGCGGCTGCTGGAGTCGGCGGAGGCGGACACCACCGTCTCGGCGGGGGAACTCCTGGAAGGCGTGGAGGAGTCGGCCGAGGCCTTCACGGTGCCCGCGGCGGTGACCGGCCCGCCGTGGGCGGGCGTCCTGCCGCCGCGCGGAGGCTGGGAAGTCTTCGGCGAGGTCCCCGCAGACGCGGTGCGGGCGGTCGCCGCGGCGGCTGTCGGCGAATTCCGCGAGCGTGCCGAGAAGCTGGAACGGCAGGAGCGCACCCGCGAGAGGCTCGACGCGCTCGCCGAGGAGATCTGGTCGCGGCCGCTGGGCAGGACTGAAATGCCGCTGCGTGCCGCGCACGCGGCGCACGCGCTGGGTTTCCTCACGGGCGGGGGACAGCTGAAGCTTCTCCGGGCCGGTTCATGGCTGCGGCTGCGCACGCCTGCCGGTTCGGTGGCGGTGCGCAGCGGCAGCGACAAGGCGCCGGGGCTGAGCGTCACCCCCGTCTGACCCCGTCCGACTCCGGACACCTGGCCGCCGTCCGGCCGGTGTCACCCCTGCGGCCGGTGCGCCCCTGTGGCCCGTCCGCTTCGCTCGCGCGCAGCTTCGGGTGAACGAGGCGCTCAGTCCGGGGAGTTGACCATGGACCCCGCCGCGTACACGAGGTAGTTCCACAGCTGACGCTCGTGCTCGGGTGCGAGGTCGAGGCTGTCGACGGCGTCCCGCATGTGCTTCAGCCACGCGTCGTGGGCGGCGCGGTCGACCTTGAACGGTACGTGCCGCATGCGCAGCCGCGGGTGTCCCCGCTGGTCGCTGTAGG
The DNA here is from genome assembly GCF_900090145.1 of Streptomyces sp. WMMB 322. GTDB lineage: Bacteria > Actinomycetota > Actinomycetes > Streptomycetales > Streptomycetaceae > Streptomyces. Next base: position 135,800 of record NZ_FMHI01000003.1, on the reverse strand, counting down.
TGCGAGGGCCGCCCCAGTACTGGATGAGGAAGAGGGTCAGCCTCTCCTCCGCAGGGCCGAGGTCCTCCTCCGGGTACATGGGCCGCAGCAGCGGGTCCTCGGCGACACCCTGGTAGAAGCGGTGCACCAGCCGCCGGAAGGTCTCCTCGCCTCCGACCTGCTCGTAGAAGGTCTGCGTCTGCAAGCTGCCGCGCGGAATCTCCATCACGTCCTCCATGGTCGCAGATTGCTCCGCGACGTCGTGTGGCGTCGTTCCCTCCTCCCTCGGTCCGGGCGCCCGGACGCCCGGGGGCGGGCCGGACGCGCTTCCGGCGCGGGAAGCGCGCGGTCGTGCCCGGCCGGTGCCGCCACGCTCCCGTGCGGCCCCCACGGCCGACGGCGCCCGCCCCCGCCGGGGAACGGGCGCCGCGCGCCCGGCCCGCCGCCTGCGTGCCGGAGCGCCGCGTGCCGCCTGCCCCTACGCGTCGTCCCAGCGGAAGAGCCGGGAGGCGATCAGCGTGACCACAGCCGCGAACAGCAGCAGTCCGCCCATCACGGGCAGCGCCGCACCCCAGGACTCACCTCTGCTGAGCACCGCCTGCATCGCCTCGGCGAGGTGTGTCAGCGGCAGGAAGTCGGAGACGCTGCGCACCCACGCGGGCGCCATCTCCAGCGGGAAGAACGACCCGGACAGGAAGGCCATGGGCAGCACGATGATCTGCGCGAGACCGTTCGCGGCCTCCTCCGTCTTCGCCCACGAACCTATGAGCAGGCCGATCGACATGAACGCCAGCGTGCCGCACGCGACCAGAGGCAGGCACAGCCACCAGTTCCCGGCCAGCTGGAGCCCGTAGAAGGGGAGCGTCGCCATTCCGATGAAGATGCCGGTCTGTGCGAACGCCAGTGCCAGATTCACGCCCACCCGTGCGCCGACCACCGAACCCGCCCCGATGGGCGCCAGCCACAGCCGCCGCAGGATGCGCTTCTTGCGCCAGCTGACGAGGTTGAACGCCGAACCGAACACGCCGCCCATCGCCACGGCCCAACTGAGCAGCCCCGGAGTGAGGAACTGGATGGGCTTGACCGACTCGTCCTCGACGCGCTGCGTCGTCAGGCGGTAGGCGGGGGGCTGCCCCGTCGCCGCCTGGTTGGCCTGCTGGACGACGGAGTCGACGATGCCGCGTACGTTGCCCGCACGCACCGAGTCGGCTGCCGAGTAGCGCAGCGCGATCTCGCCCTTGCCGTCCTGGAAGACGGCCGCGTCCGTGTCGCCCTCGCGCACCTTCCGCAGCGCCTCTGTGCGTGCGGCAGCCGAGCCGTCCGTCTTCTCGATGCTCAACACGCCGCGCAGTTCCGCGCGTTGCCGGTCGGGGATGTCGTCGAGGACCTTCACGTCGCCGACCTGGACGATTTTCGCCCCGGGCGTGGAGTCGTTGTCGAACAGTGCGCCGAACAGCGCCAGGAACATCAGCGGGAAGACCAGCATGAAGAAGACGGCGGCCCGGTCCCGCAGCAGTCCGAGCGCCATGGCCTTCGACAGGCTCAGGAAGCTCTTCATTCCCGGTACTCCCTCCCCGTGAGCTGGAGGAAGACGTCCTCCAGCGACCGCACCCCCAGCTCCTCGACCAGTTGCGCGGGTGCGCCCACCCGCAGGATCCGGCCGTGGTCCATCACGGCCACGCGGTCGCACAGCTGTTCTGCCTCGTCCATGTAGTGCGTCGTCAGCACGACGGTCCGGCCTTCGGAGTTGATCGTGCGGAGCAGATCCCACAGGTTCCGCCGCGCCTGAGGGTCCAGGCCGGTGGTCGGTTCGTCGAGGAAGACCAGCTCGGGGTCGTGCACGAGCGCGCAGGCTATGGACAGCCGCTGCGCCTGGCCGCCCGAGAGCTTGTTCTCGCGGGTGCCGCGCTTGTCGGTGAGCCCGACGGTCTCCAGCATCTCGTCGGCGCGGGCTCCCGGGACGCCGTAGAGGGAGGCGAATGTGTGTATCTGCTCGCGTGCGCTGAGCCGTTCGAAGAACGCCGACGCCTGCAACTGCACGCCTATCCGGTTCAGCAGTTCCGCCTTGCGCGGCCAGGAGGACTCTCCCAGCAGCCGGGCGCTGCCCTCGTCGGGCTCCCTCAGCCCTTCGACGATCTCCAGAATCGTGGTCTTGCCCGCCCCGTTCGGCCCGAGGATGCCGTAGAACTCCCCCCGCTCCACCTCGAAGGAGACGCCGTCGACGGCCTTGGTCTCCCCGTAGCGCTTGCGCAGCCCCTCGACCGTGATCGCTTTCGATGTCATGCGCGGAGGTTATCGGCGGAACGTCACATTCAAGCCTCGCGGGCACCGCACATGAGCAGCACAGTGGAGGCATGCCGGCTGCTTCGGATCTGATGCGTCGTCTGGCCGCCCGCGGGGCGCTCGCCGACCCCGCGTGGCAGGCGGCCTTCGCCGAGGTGCCCCGCGAGGTCTTCGTGCCGTACTACTACGTGACCGTCTCCGGCGGGCGCCGGGAGCGGCTGTGGCGGGACGACCCCGATCCGGAGCGCCGCGCGCGCTGGCTCTCGGGCGTCTACGACGACCAGCCGCTGGCCACCCGGGTGCGCGACGGCGAGCTGCTCTCCTCCAGCAGCCAGCCCTCGCTGATGGCCCGCATGCTGGAGGCGCTGGAGGTGCGGGACGGCATGCGCGTACTGGAGATCGGCACCGGCTCCGGCTACAACGCCGCTCTGCTCGCGCACCGGCTGGGCGGTGCGCGGGTCACCACGGTCGACCTGGACCCCGGCATCACCGGCACCGCCCGGGAGCACCTTGCCGCCGCCGGTTACCGGCCACGGATCGTCACGGGGGACGGTGTGCTCGGCGCTCCCGCGTACGCCCCCTACGACCGCGTCATCGCCACGTGTGCGGTGCGGGCGGTGCCACCCGCCTGGCTGGCGCAGAGCGTGCCGGGGGCGCTGGTCCTCGCGCCGGTGGGCACCGGGCTCGTACCGCTGCGCGTGGAGGGGCCGCGGGACGGCGAGGGCCGCTTCCTGTCCACGCCCGCGCACTTCGTGCCGCTCAGGGGCGGCGCCCCGCAGGGGGAGGAGGTTCACCCGGTTCCGAGCGCGTGCGCAGTCCCTCCGCACGCGCTGCGGCAGGGCTCCTTCCATTTCCTCCTCGGCCTCGCCGGCGGTTCGCTGGCGCCGTACGACGCCTACGAGTTGTGGCGCGACGCCGGCCGGCCCGAGCGGGAGCGCTACGGAGTGACCGTCAGGGACGGGCTCCAGTGGGCGTGGCTCGACGACCCGTACGGGCCGCACACGTGGTCTCTCGGCGGGCCCCTGGAGGGCGGTGCGTGAGGCTTGGGGCCGGCACTTGGACCAGGTTCCGGGAGGCGGTCGGTGAGGCGGCCGGGGACGTGGCCGGGGACGTGGCCGGGGGAGGTTTCCACGGGCCGAGGGGCCCTGAGTGTGGTGCATTTCCCGATGGAACTTCGCTTTTCGGATGTGAATTTCCGCACTCCGGAAGGAATGTGTGCGCCAGGCTCTACAGCCCTCCAGCGCCGGCATCTACTTTCGGGGTGTGATCAGCGGCTGGTCCTTCCTCACCCTGCTCGGCGGCGTAGTGCTGCTGGGCTCGTCGGTCCAGCGGCTGGCCGGCATCGGCTTCGGGCTCCTCGCCTCCCCCGGACTGGTGCTGCTCATGGGGCCCGTGCAGGGTGTCGCGCTGGTCAACTGCGCCGGCGTCGTCATCGGCGTCGCGGGGCTCGCGACGAGCTGGCGGCAGGTACGGCTGGCGACGATGGTCCCGCTCGTCGCCGCCGCGGCCCTCACGGTGCCCCTGGGAGCGTGGCTCGCACTGCGGCTCCCGGAGCCCGTGCTGCTCACCGCGTTCGGTGGACTCATCACCGCCGCCGTGCTGCTGGTGTTGTGCGGCGCCCGTATCAGGGCCCTGCATGGAAGGGGCGGTGCCGTGGCGGCCGGCGCGGCCAGTGGATTCATGAACTCGGCCGCGGGGACCGGCGGTCCCGCGCTCTCCCTCTACGCGGTCAACGCGGGCTGGAGGGCTGCCGAGTTCGTGCCCAACGCCCAGTTCTACGGACTCGTCGTCAACCTGATGTCGGCCTCCGTCAAGGGACTTCCCCAGCTGACGCGTCCCGCCTGGCTGCTGGTCGCCGGAACCATGGCCGCGGGCATCGTGCTCGGGCATCTGCTCGCGGCCCGTACTCCGGAAAAGGGGGCGCGCCGCATCATCCTGGGGCTCGCGCTCGCCGGCGGAGTCGCAACGGCGGCGAAGGGCCTGTGGCTGCTGGTGTGAGGGGAACCGGCGCCGTACGGGCGGCGTGTACCCGGAAGGAACCGCGGACCCGGTGAGTTCCGGGGGTTCCCGGCGGCCGCCGCAGATCCCGATCCGAACAAGATCCCGGTGGAAACAGTGTGGTTGATGTTCCGCGTGGCCATACTCTGGCCGTGGGCCTCAACCCGTTGCGACAGACGCATCGCACAACGTAGGCGTGGCGGACGGCCCGGCAACGACCAGGGGGAGGGCGGCGACCGGTGACAGAGCTGTACTCGCGTCCGGCGGGGGACTCCGTGCCCGGCCCGTGTGCCGCGGTCCTCGCCGTCTCGCTCACAGCCGGCGCCGTCGTCAACGATGCCGTCGTCAACGATGCCGTCGGGGTGGGGTGAGGACGGGTGCGACGAGGTGTGCGACTCCCTTCGGCCGGCCCGTTGAGAGGCGGCCCCGAACAGGCCCGGACCGCCGGCCGGCAGCGGCCCGCCCCGGCACGGACAGCAGACACGACGGAAGCAGCGAGGTGATCGATGGGGCCCGCGGGACCCACGGGACCGGTGATGAGCCGGGAGGAGGCCGACCGTGCTCTGGAAAGGCTCACCGCCGAACACGAGGCGGTCGAGTCGTCGTTGCTGGCGCTGCAGGACCACGCGGGGCGCCGCCTGCTCGAGGGCGCGCAGCTGACCGGCACGACGGCCGGACGCTGGGCGCGGGCCGAGGAGGCCGTCACCAGGCTGTGGAACGTCTTCGAGTACTACAGCGGTGCGCTGGCCAAGGCACAGGAGGTGCGCGAGCGCCGTCGCTGGCCCAGCCGCGAGGATCTCGCCGAACTGACGCAGCTGCTGCGCGGGTTCCACACACTTCCCGGCAGCGCCGCGGGAGGTGCGGGCAACCCGGCGGACGGGGTCGAGAGCTCCGCGGGCGCCGTCGAGGGCCCCGGTGGGGGCGGCGGAGGCCCGCAGCCGGAGGAGGAGGCGACTCTCAGCACGCTCGTCGAGTGGATGAACGGCTGGTACGCGCAGGCCCTCGATGTCGTGGCGGCTGCCGATTCGGTCTGGTCGGCACTGCCCGCCCGCATAGACATGCTCGCCGCCGAACTGCGCCGCGTGCGCTCCCTCGCGCACTCCGTCGGCGTACGCCCTGGGGAGCATCCCTCGGGCGACGACCTGGAGCGTACGACGGAGGAACTCACCTCGCTGCGCGCCGAAGTGGTCTCCGACCCGCTCGCCTTCTGGACGCCGGCGGGCGGCAGCAGCGCACCCGGCGGGGGCAGGCCCGACACCTCCCGCTACGACCGCGCCGCGCGTGAACTCGAGGACATCCGCCGCGAGATCGACGCCGTGCTCAACGTCCGCCAGGACTCCGAACAGCGGCTGATGCGGCTGCGTGACGTCCTCTCCCGCGCGGACCGCACACTGGCGGAGGCCCGCGCGGCTCGTGGCGAGGTACTGGCCAAGATCGCGGCCTCCGAGGTCCCCGCGGTGAGCGGCCCCGCGACCGCCCTCCAGGAGCAGCTGTCCGCCGCGGCGGAATACAGGCGCCGCTCCCAGTGGCACCGCCTCTCGCCGCTGCTGGAGAGCCTGGAGCAGCGCGCGGAGGACGAGTTGGACCGCGCACGTGCCCAGCTCGCCGCCGTTACGGCACCGTTGGCGGTACGGGCGGAACTGCGCGGGCGTCTCGACGCGTACAAGGCAAAGGTGGCACAGCAAGGCATGGGGGAGGAGCGGATGCTGACCGAGCGCTACGACGCGGCACGGCGCATGCTGTGGAGCGCGCCGTGCGATCTGCGGGCCGCGGAGGACGCGGTGCGGCGTTATCAGCACGCGGCACAGCAGGTTCTGACGGCGTCGCGGCAGGACGGCGAAGGCGGTCCCGCACGGGTGGAAGGGGTGACGGACGCGTGAGCGGAGTCCGGGGAACGGCACGCCCCGGCCGCGACGGCGCACGTGCCGCCACGGTGCGTGCCACAGATGCCGCACATGTGTGTGCCGCTTACGTGTCCGGCTCGCGCAGCCCGGCACCGAGAGGACCGAACCGGCGGAACGGGCCTGCCCCTTCCGCCCCAGGACGTGGGTGTGACCATGCTTGATCAACTGTCCGCGTGTCCGCGCTGCTCCGAACCACTGGCGGCGGGGGAGCGCTTCTGCGGAGTCTGCGGCGCAGATCTGGGTGCCGCCCGCCCCGGCAGCGGGACCGGCGGGGCCCCCGGTGGCGTGCGGCCGGTCGCACCCGGCGGCTGGGCAGGGGACATGCCACCGGGCATGCCGCCCCGGCCTCCCGGCGAACCGGACTTCACGCTGGCGCCGGCGGACAACCCCGTACCGGGCGCGCGCCCCGGGTATGCGGGGCCGGGCGTACGGGGGCGGCTGGATGTGCAGGGGCCGCCCGTACCGGGACCGCAGGGCGACGGTCCCTCCGTCCAGGGCCCGCCGCTGCCGGCTCCGCCCGCGGTGCCTGCGTCGTCGACGCACGAGCAGCCGCCCCCGGGGACACCGGACGGCCCGGTGGCGCCGCCGCAGCCGTCCGCGCCACCGGCGCAGCCGCCGGTGGTACCGCCGCATCCGTCCGCACCGCCGCATCCGTCGCCGCCGGCGGCTCCTGATCCTCGCGCCGCCGACCCCCGGCTCACGCTGGACGATTCGCCGCACGACGGACCGTCGCCGCACACCACGGAGCCCGCGGGAACGCCCGCTGCCGCCGCCTCGGCGCGCTGTGTCGCCTGCGGCACCGGAGCCGTGGACGGAGACGGCTACTGCGACCACTGCGGTCACCAGCAGCCGCGGGAACGCGACCACATGGAAGGCGCGTTGCCCTCGGTGGCGGCCGCCAGCGACCGCGGGCTGCGTCACCACCGGAACGAGGACTTCTTCTCGCTGCACGAGACGGCGACGCCGTCGGGCGCCCCGGTGACCATCGCCGTGGTCTGTGACGGCGTCTCCTCGGCCACCCGGCCCGACGACGCCTCCGCTGCGGCGGCCCTCGCCGCGGGCGCGTCGATGAGCGAAGCCGTGCCGCGCGGCACACCCGCGCAGCAGGCCATGCACGACGCGCTCGTCGCCGCATCCGAGGCGGTCACCGCCCTCGCCGCCGAAGGCCCCAACGAGCCGTCCAAGAACGCACCGGCATGCACGATCGTGGGTGCCCTGACCGCCGAAGGCATCCTGACCGTCGGCTGGATCGGGGACAGCCGCGCCTACTGGGTGCCCGAGGCGCACGGTGCGCCGCCCGCGCGCCTCACCGAGGACGACTCGTGGGCGGCGCAGATGGTCGCGGCGGGACTGATGACCGAGGGCGAGGCCTACGCCGACCCGCGCGCGCACGCCATCACGGGATGGCTCGGCGCGGACGCCTACGAGGTCGAACCGCACACCGCTTCGTACAAGCCGGAGGGCGCAGGGGTCGTGATCGTCTGCACGGACGGCGTCTGGAACTACGCGGAGTCCGCTGAACAGATGGCGGCGGCCGTACCGGCGGACAGCGGCGCACGCCCCCTGCAGGCCGCGCAGCGTCTGGTCGGTTTCGCGCTGGACGGCGGCGGACACGACAACGCGACCGTGGCCGTCATCCCCTTCCCCGGCCCGTCGTAGGGGACCGGGGGCCTGTCCTGAACCGCCGCGGGGACGAGGAGGCGGGCGATGCGGGCCGGAGCCGTCCGTCGTCGCCGAGGCCGTCCGTCGTCACGAGGCCGTCCGTCCATGGGGACCCGGCCGGTGCCCGGTCCGTAGGGCCGCATGCCGGCGGGGCTCACCGAGGCGGTCACCGAGGCGGTCGAGGACGGGCCGGAGCGGCGCAGGCCAGGGGGACGAAGAGGGCGCAACCGTACAACCGGGGTGCGCCGTACGGTCGGTCGGGGCTTCCGGTGACGCAGATACCTCGAAGCTGCTTTCGAAGGTGGTGGACGTCATCGACGCCGCGAGCGGTACTGTTCGGCTGAAGGCGAAGGTTGCCGACGCCGACGAGATGACACTGGGACGCGGTCCACGAAGACGGTCCGTGTGAAGAGGTGACAGAGCCCGCGAGGGCCGTACCGCAGGTACGGAAGCGAGAGCACAAGGGGGAGGCACTCATCATGCCGACTTGCCCGAACGGACACCAGTCGGCCGCCGACGACTGGTGCGAGGTATGCGGTCACCGCATGGCCGAATCGACCTCCGCACCCGCCGGTGCGATTCCGCCGTCATCCTCGCCGCCGGTGCCCGGAGGCGGTTACGGCTACCCCGGCCCCTCTGCCTCGCCGGGCGGACAGGGTGCGCCCGGCGGCGGACCGGTCCCTCCCGGCCCTCCGTCCCAGGGCTACGGCTACCCGGGGCCCATGAGCGACGGTCCCGGCGGCCCGGGTGGCCCCGGTGGCCCTGCACCCGGTGGCCCCGGTGGTCCCGCTCCCGCCGGCCCTCCGGCACCTCCCGGCGGTCCCGGGCCTCAGGCCCAGGGTGAGACATGCCCCCAGTGCGGCAAGCCCCGCGAGGGGCAGGTGCCGTTCTGCGACAACTGCCGTTACAACTTCCTGACGAACTCGCCGATGACGTACGTACCGGCGGACCAGTCGCCGCAGCCGGACGCCTTCTCCCGGCCGGGCGTCCAGAACGGCCCCGGCCCGCAGGGCCAGCCCGGTCCGCCTCCGCCGCCCCCCGGGCCGCAGGGCCGGCAGGGGCCCCCTCCGCCTCCCCCACCGCCGCCTGGTCAGCAGGGTCAGCAGGGTCAGCCTCCGCCCCCGCCGTTTCCCGGTGCTCCCTCGTCCGGCGCGGACCAGCGGTACGACTTCGACAGCGCGGACCGTCCCTCCGAGGTCAACCGGCCCGCGGAGCCGCTCACTTCGGATCAGCCTCCGCAGGGGTTCGGCGGATACCCCGGGCAGGGGCCGGGTCAGGGCTTCGGCCAGGGTCCGGGACAAGGTCCCGACCAGGGCTTCGGCCAGGGTCCGGGACAAGGTCCCGACCAGGGCTTCGGCCAGGGTCCGGGGCCAGGTCCGGGCAGTCCGGGGCCAGGTCCGGGCCAGGGCCAGGGCGGGCCCATGGCGCCGCCCGCGCCCGGGGGGCCGCAGCAGCCGTCGTCGCCGAGCGGCGACTGGTCCATCCCGCCGCCCGCGCCCCCGCAGCAGGAGCAGTCGCAGCCGCCCGGACCGCCGTCGTTTCCCGGCCAGGGGCAGGCCCCCGGGCAGGGACAGGCCCCCGGGCAGGGGCAGCAGCCCCAGCCCCAGCACCAGTACCCGCAGCAGCCCGGGACGGGTGGGCACGAACAGGGCCAGATGCAGTCGTCCGGGCTGTCCGGATCGTGGGTGGCCGTCATCGCGCCCGACCGCCAGTACTTCGCGGCGATGATGGACCGCAGCGGTCCGGAGGCCTCGAACCTGAACCTGCCCGCGTACTCGCCCGAGCAGCAGCTCCCGCTCACCGGAAACCAGATCACCATCGGCCGCCGGCGCCACTCCACCGGCGAGGCGCCCGACATCGACCTGGCGCGCACGCCGGAGGACCCGGGTGTCTCGCACCAGCACGCCGTGCTGGTGCAGCAGCCCGACGGCAGCTGGTCGGTGGTCGATCAGGACTCGACGAACGGAACCACCATCAACGGCGCCGAGGACCCGATCCAGCCCTTCGTCCCCGTTCCGCTCAAGAGCGGCGACCGCGTGCACGTGGGGGCATGGACGACGATCACGCTCCACCTCACCTGACCGGCACCTCCGGGGCCTGCCCGCCGGGCCCGGCCTGTCCGTACGAGGGTGCGCACCCTTCCGCTCGTGAGGGTGCGCACGCTCACGCGTAGTGGGCCCGCAGGCGGGCGTGCGCCTGGGGCGGTGCGCCGGCCTCGTCGAGGCCGAGCAGCGCCGCTCCCAGGACCGGCGGCGCCGTCACGAGCTGGGGCGTCGCCTTCGGGGCGCGCACGGCCAGTCCGCGTGCGAGGTGGTCGTGCAGCAGCGGATGGCGGGCCGCGGCGACGCTGCCGCCCAGGAAGACCGGCGTCGCCGTCTCCAGCAGCCCGAGACGCCTCAGGCTGACCCCGATCATCGAGACGAGCTCGTCCGCCTGCCGCTCCACGATGGCGCGGGCCACCGCGTCACCGGCGGAGGCGGTCTCGAAGAGGATCGGCGTGATCTCGTGCATGCGGGTACGGGGAAGGTCGCCCAGGTGCAGGGCCTCGATGAGCGCGTGCATCGAGGTCAGTCCGAAGTGCCAGGGCACCTCCCGCGCGAGCTGCGTGTCCTCGCCGCGCCCGTCCTCGGCCCTCGCCGCGAACCAGACGGCCTCCGCGGCGAGTCCCCCGCCACCGCCGAAGTCGCCCGAGAGCCGGCCCAGGGCGAGAAAGCGGTGCGTGCCGCCCTCGCCGTCCTGGCCCGCGCAGTTGACGCCCGCGCCGCAGACGACCGCCACCCCGTGCCGGACGGAACCGTCGTCCGGCAGTCCGGCCCGCAGGACGGCGAAGGTGTCGTTGGCGACGCGGGTGGTGCGGCCCCAGCCCCGCGCGGTCAGGGCCGCGCTCAACTCGCTCTCCTCGCGCGGCAGATCGGCGTTGGCGAGGCAGGCCGAGACGTGCGCGACCGGCTGCCCGGGCGCGGCCCCCGCCTCCGCGAGTGCCGTGCCGACCGGCACCCCGAGTGCGTCCACCGCGGCCTGAACGCCCGTGGCCTGCGGCTGGAAGCCGCCGCCCCGCCCTCTGCCCAGCACGGCGCCGCCGACGTCGACGACCGTCACGTCCGTCTTGGTGTTGCCTGCGTCGATCGCGAGGCAGGCCGAGGTGCTCAGGCCCACGCCAGGTGCTCCCGGTTGTGGGCGACAAGCCGGTCGGTCAGCGCTTCGGCGCGGTCGTACTGACCGACCAGCGGGTGCGCCAGCAACGCCTTGAAGACCCGCTCGCGTCCGCCGTGGAGTGCCGCCTGAAGCGCCAGCTCCTCGTAGGCGTGGACGTGCGAGATCAGTCCGGCCTGGAGGGGGCCGACGGCGGGCGCGTCCAGTGGCACGGCGCCGTCGGGTCCGACCCGGGCCGGTGCCTCGATCACCGCGTCGCGGGGCAGGAACGGCAGCGTGCCGTCGTTGCGCACGTTGACGACCTGGACGTTCGAACCCGGCTTCCCGTCCCCGTCCTGTCCGCCGGACGTCCCCAGCAGCGCCGCGACCAGTGCCACCGCCGCCTCCGAGTAGAAGGCGCCGCCGCGCTTGCCGAGCAGGGCGGGCTTCGCGGTCAGGGCGGGATCGTCGTACATCCTCAGCAGCTCCCGCTCCATCGCCGCGACTTCCTCGGCCCGTGACGGCTTCGTACGCAGCTCCTCGACGGTCTCGTCGTGCGCGTAGTAGTAGCGCAGGTAGTACGACGGGAAGACGCCGAGAGTCTCCAGCACGCGGCGAGGCATCCTCAGTTCCAGGGCGAAGGCGTCGGCGTGCTCGTCGAGCAGCCGCGGCAGGACGTCCGCTCCGCCCGGGCCGCCGAGCCGCACGCCCAGCTCCCACGTGAGGTGGTTGAGCCCGTAGTGGTCGAGGTGGACCTCCTCCGGGGGCACCCCCAGCAGCCCTGCGAACCTGCGCTGGAGATTGACCGCCACGTTGCACAGCCCGACCGTCCTGTGCCCGGCCCGGAGCAGGGCGCGGGTGACGATGCCGACGGGATTGGTGAAGTCGACGATCCACGCGTCCGGACTGGTCCGCCGCACACGTTCCGCGATGTCGAGCACCACGGGAACGGTCCGCAGGGCCTTGGCCAGCCCGCCCGCCCCCGTCGTCTCCTGCCCGACGCAGCCGCACTCCAGGGGCCACGTCTCGTCCTGGTGCCGTGCCGCCTGCCCTCCGACGCGCAGCTGGAGCAGCACGGCGTCGGCACCGGCCGTGCCCGCCTCGACGTCCGACGTGGCGGTGACGGTCGCCGGATGGCCCTGCTGGGCGAGGATCCGGCGTGCCAGGCCGGCCACCGGCTCCAGCCGGTCCTTCGCCGGGTCGACGAGCACCAGGTCGCTCACGGGGAGCGTGTCCCGCAACCGTGCGAGGCCGTCGACGAGTTCGGGGGTGTACGTGGAGCCACCGCCGACCACTGCGATTCTCATGTCGTCCTGCAGTCCCTTCAGCTTCGGCGCGAGGTGTCGAACACTTCGTCACGGGTCGTGGCCAGCGCGCTCTCCAGCGCCCCGTGCAGCACGGCCTCGCCGGTGACCGTGCCCAGTTTCAACGCCGGCCGGGGCACGGCGAGTTCGGTCAGTTCGTCCTGCACGAGCCGTCGCAGCCGCTCCCCGCCGGCCGCGAGTACGCCCCCGGAGAGCACGATCAGCTCCGGGTCGAGCACGGCGACCATGGACGCCAGCCCGACGGCCGTTCCCGTGGCCAGCCGCCGCAGCAGTCCGGCGTGCGGGCCGCTCCCGCCCCGCTCGCCGGGTGCACCGTCCGCGCCCGTGGCGGCCGACGCGGCGCGCGCGACCAGAGCGGCGGCTCGGGCGTGCAGCGAGCCGTCGTGCTCGTGGGGCAGGCCCAGTTCACGCGCCCAGCGCAGTACGGCGCCGGCGCCCGCCAGTTCCTGGAAGCCGCCGCTGTTGCACCGCGCCGGGTCGCGGACGAGGGGCGTGCCGGGCACCGGGAGGAGACCGACCTCGCCCGCGCCGCCCGTGCGTCCACGGTGCAGCCGCCCTCCGAGGACGAGGGCGGCACCGATGCCCTCCTCGTTCCACAGCAGCACGAAGTCGTCGTGCCCGCGGCCCGCTCCGAGCCGCTGCTCCGCGACGGCGACGAGATTGACGTCGTTCTCGTATCCGAGGGGCACCGGCAGCGTGGCGGCCATCTCCTCCAGCAGCGTGGGGGAGTGCCAGCCGGGCAGATGCGAGGCGTAGCGCAGCCGCCCCGTACCCGGGTCGAAGGCGCCGGGCGTGCCCACGACCGCGCGGTGCAGCGCGGACGGGTCGACGCCCGCGGCCCCGGCGGCCCCCTCGACGGCCCGCCGGACCAGCTCGGGCGGAGCCGGGCCTTCCCGTGGCCGGGCAGGGGCGGGCAGCTCGAAGGTGCCGGCGACGCGGCCGGTGATGTCGGCGACGGCGGCGAGGACGCGGGCCGCGGTGACGTCGACTCCGGCGACATGAGCCGCTCGACCGTTGACGGCGAAGAGCTGCGCGTTGGGGCCGGGGCGGCCTTCGCTCCTCCCGGTGACGACGACGAGACCCGCGGCCTCCAGCCGGGCCAGCAGCTGTGAGGCCGTCGGCTTGGACAGGCCGGTCAGCTCGCCGATGCGCCCGCGGGAGAGGGGCCCCTCGGCGAGCAGCAGGTCGAGGGCGGCCCGGTCGTTCATCGCGCGCAGGACGCGTGGAGTCCCCGGCCTCGTACCGGCCATCTGCGCTCCGCCTCCGGCCCCGGCCCGCGGCCTCCCACTGTTAGGAAGCCTTCCAGTCGTCGGACCGTAGAGCCCGGGCCTCGGCCCCGTCAATGGAAGCGCAGGCGGCATCGCGGAAGCGCAGGCGACGTCGCATCGGGACCGCGTGGACCGGACGGCGCGACCGGCGCGCCCCGGAACCGGCTACTTGGGGGTCTTCTGCAGCGGCACGTCCCCGCCGCCGCGTTTTCCGGCCGCCTGCCGCACATGCGCGGCAGCGGCCACTTCGGTGTCGCGTTCGCGGCGCGCGGCGCGGTCTCCGCCGGAGGCGCCCCTGCCGCTCTTCCCTTCGCCCCTCTCGCCGCTGCCGGGGTGTTCCCGGGCCGCCTGCCCGGCGACGCCGGCCGCTTCGACGGAACGCGGCTCCTCGCCCGCGCTCTCGATGCCCCTGCGGTCCAGCGCCTGCTTGATGCGCCAGCGCAGCTCGCGTTCCACGCTCAGCGCCTTGCCCGGCATGGTCTTCGCCGTGACCCGTACGACGACCTCCTCGAGGGTCACCGAATCCAGGCCCAGCACCTCGACGGGCTCCCACAGCAGTTCGTCCCAGGGCTCGCTGCCGCCCAGCTCCTCGCCGACGGCGACGATCGCGTCGCGTACCTCGTCGAGGTCCTCGCCCGGCGCCACCCGCACGTCCACCGCGGCCGTCGCCCAGCCCTGGCTCAGGTTGCCGACCCGCTTGATCTCGCCGTTGCGGATGTACCAGATCTCACCGCTCTCGCCGCGCAGTTGCGTCACACGCAGCCCGACCTCCAGGACCGTGCCGGAGACCTCACCGACGTCGACGCGGTCGCCCACGCCGTACTGGTCCTCCAGGAGCATGAAGATCCCCGCCAGCAGGTCCGTGACGACGTCGCGGGCGCCGAAGCCGAGCGCGACACCGGCGACACCGGCGCTGGCCAGCAGCGGAGCCAGATTGATGCCGAGATCGGACAGGACCATCAGCAGCGCGGTGCCGATGATCACGAAGGAGGCGATGCTCCGCAGCACCGAACCGATCGCCTGGGAGCGCTGCCGCCGCCGCTCGCCGCTGACCAGCAGCCCGCGCAGCGCGTTGGCGCTGTCGGCGGCCTCCGCTCTGCGGTTCACGCGCTTGATGAGCCGGCTGATGGCACGGCGTATCACATGCCGCAACAGGATCGCGATGATCCCGATGAGCACGATGCGCAGCCCGGCAGCCACCCACTCCGACCAGTTCTGCTCGATCCATCCGGCCGCCTCGGACGCCGAGTCGTGCGCGTCCTCGAGCGAGGGAGGGCTCTGCCCGCCGTCCCCCGCTCCGGCTCCCGCACGGTGGGGCACCGCGAGAGTGGACGGGGTGGCAGCACCGATCAGCCAGAACACAGCAGAACCTTCCGGGCGGGGCCATGACCAACCAAGCGCCGGCGGCCCGCAGATGCGGGCCCCGAACGCGGCAACCACACTAACGGCGCACGGCCTTCACAAGTGGCCGCGGCGGCTGCCGAGGGAAAGCATCCGGCCGCCGGGCGCCCGTCCGGCGGCGGGGTTCACCACGTCTTGACTGATCGGAAGCGGGGCAGAAGTTCAAGGGGGAGTCAGGGGGTGTGGTTGAAAACACTCCCGTGGCGTTACCCGGTCGTGGTGGCGGAATGGCCAGGGCGCGGGACACACTGAGTACAGATCGTCCCGGCGCGAGCCACGCGCCGCAGACGTACAAGGAGGCACCGTGCCGCATGTCCTGGTCCTCAACGCGTCGTACGAGCCGCTCGGTGTCGTACCGCTACGTCGCGCGCTCATCCTCGTCCTCAACGACAAGGCCGTCAGCCTCGAGGAGTCCGGCGCCCTGATGCACAGCGCGACCCGTGTCATACCCGCTCCGAGCGTCGTACGGCTGAAGCGCTTCGTGCGGGTGCCCTTTCGGGGCACTGTTCCGCTGACCCGCCGGGCGCTCTTCGCGCGCGACGGCGGCCGGTGCGCGTACTGCGGTGGTGTCGCAACCAGCGTCGACCACGTCATTCCGCGCAGCCGCGGCGGACAGCACACCTGGGAGAACGTGGTGGCGGCCTGCCGCCGCTGCAACCACGTCAAGGCCGACCGGCACGTGGCCGAGATCGGCTGGCGGCTGCGCCACCAACCGGCGCCGCCGTCGGGCCTGGCCTGGCGGATCATCGGCACGGGACACCGAGACCCGCGCTGGATGCCGTACCTACAGCCGTACGGCGCGGACGACGCACTCGCCCGGATCGAAGGCAGAGCAACCGCCTGAGACCGGGCTTCGTCGTTTCTCACGGCCGTGGACCGCCGCCGTGGGACCGCGAGGGGCGGGCCGCTGCCGGGCCCGCCCCTCGCGCTGCCCGCCGGAACACGCGGGCGCCGACCGCTCAGCGGTCCCGTGCGGCTTCCCCGAGGACCGCGTACGCCTGGAGCTCCCAGAGCGAGTATCCGAACTTCGTTGCCCGCTCCTCCCCCTGGATGCGGACATAGCGGGTGTCGTCGGGAGTGTCCATGCGGACGGTCTCCCTGCCGCCCTTGCCGTCCCGTACGGTCGCCGCGTCGCGCCACCGCTTGCCGTCGGGGGAGACCTGCACGCGGTAGCGCTTCGCGTACGCCTCCTGCCAGTTCAGGACCAGCTCGCCCAGCCGCACGGGCTGCCGCAGCTTCAGCTGCACCCACTCGCCGTCCTTCGCCGGGGAGGACCAGCGGGTGTCCTTGCGGCCGTCGACGACGGCCGACGCCGGGAACTCGTCGGTCTCGTCGCCCGAGGACGAAGCTTCCGCGTCCCGTGCCAGGTCCGGCCCGCCGGCGCGGGGGAAGGCCCGCACGGTCAGTGTCCGTTTCTCTTCACCGAAGGAGAGCCGGATGCGGTGCTTGCCCGGCCGCACGGACGAGTCGGCCTCGATCTCGACGGGCACCCTTGCCGTTCCGCCGCGCGGCACGACGGTCCGCTCGGGGGTGCGCACCGTGAACCCCTCGGGCGCCTCGGCGGTGATCCTGCCGTGCAGTTCGGAGGGGCGGTGTCCGTGGAGCTCAGCTGTCACTTCGCTCCTGCCGCCTCCGATGGAGGCGTCGACGTCGTCCCGCGACAGCGACAGGGAGGCGTCCGGCCGGTCCGCGTACCAGGGGGTGATCTCGTGCACCACCGGTTCGTCGGAACCGGGGGACCAGGCGAGGCGCAGCGCATCGGCCCGCAGGCCCTGCGCGTCCCGCTGGGTCCAGCCGCTGCCGGAGAGCGGGCCGAGACGCCGCCAGCCCTCGCCGGGCACGTGCGCCTCGACGCGTGCGCGGGTGCCGGAGCCGGGGCCTGTCTGCACGGTCACGGCCTCCAGGGGGCGCCGTTCGGGCAGCTCGACGGTGAGGGCGGGGGCGTGAGGGCTGCTTTCGCCGGTGTCCCGTCCGTGGCCGGACCGGCCCCCGCCCGCGTCGTCCTGCTGGCCGAGGCCGCCGGGCAGCGAAGCCCCGGGCAGCGCGGCGCGCGGGGCGAACCACCCCGTCGACGGGGCGGCTTCGGCCCGGTACGCGGTGTCCGGGTCGCCGTCCACGGCGGCCTCCGCGGGCGAGTCGGGGCGGGCGGCGGGGCCGCCCTGAGCCGTCGCCCGGTGGCGGCCCGACGGCGCGTGATCGGCGCCCGTCCACCTGTCGGAGGCCTTCAGCGCACGCTTCACGAAGCCGGACAGCACGCCCTTCCCGACGGTCGCGGCCGGCTCTGCGCCCTCCCGGCCTTCCGGGTCCTTGGTGTGGAGGCGTTCGGCCGCCAGCCGCGCGTCCCAGGCGGAACCGCCGTCGCCGCGCGCCTGCGCCGTGAGCATCCGCACCGCGTGCTCTCCCGCTTCGCCGTGGCGTGCCAGCTCGTCCAGCCAGGGGCGCACCTCGCGCGCGAGGGCGTCCGGTACGTGATCCCGGGCGGTACGCATCGCACGGAACGCGTCGCTCAGCCGCTCCCCGGTGCGCCGCAGCCGCTTCATGGAGGCGTCGTCCTCCGGGTCGGCCGCGTCGTAGGCGTCCCAGAAGTCCTTCAACATCGGCCGCAGATAGGCCGATTCCCGCCCCCCGAGGACCGAGGAGGCGTCGTTGCCCGCCAGCGCGTGCACTGCCTCGCGCGACCGCTCGGAGCCTCCCGCGACGTCGGCGATCGCCGCCTGCCAGGACGCCTCGGGGCTGTAACTCTGCGGGTTCCAGGCGTAGTCGGCGGCGGTGAAGAGCGGGATGCGCGAAGCCGTCGGCTGCTTCATGGCGTTGGACAGCACGGCCGCGGAGCGGGCGGCGACGGCCGGTTCGCGGCCGCGGTAGGGGCCGAGGAAGATCCGGTCCTGCGCGTAGTCGTTGACGGGGTAGTTGTCCATCGTGACCAGCGGATGCTGGTGGAACGCCGAGCGCGCCGCGGTCAGTTCGCCCCCGGTGATGGTGCGCGGCACCACGCCGACGCCCGTCCAGGCGACCTGCACGCCCGGGGCCAGCCTCTTCGACAGCTCCGTGCGGTAGTCGGTGTCGCCGTCCTGGTAGAACTCCGTCGGCATGAGGGAGAGCGGCTCGGCGTCCGGGTGCCGCACGGCGAGATGGCGGGCGACGTCGCCGGCCAGTTCGGCGTGGGCACGCGCCGCGGCCTTCGGGCCGGTGCCGTAGGACCGCGCGTCCTCGTCGCAGTGCCATTCGCTGTAGCTGACGTCCTCGAAGCGGAGCTGGAACGCCCGGAAGCCCAGCGCCCTCATCGAGTCCAGTTTGCGCAGCAGCGCCCGGCGGTCGTCGGGGGAGGAGAAGCACATGCCCTGACCGGGCGCCACGGCCCAGCCGAGCTTCACGTGGTTGCGGCGTGCCCTCTCGGCCAGTGCGCGGAACTCCTCGCGCTGCGCGGCCGGATAGGGGTCGCGCCAGCGGGAGGACTGCCGGTACGGGTCGTCGGTCGAGGCGTAGAGATAGCGGTTCTGCTTCGTGCGGCCCAGGAAGTCCAGCTGTTCCAGGCGCTCCTGCTGCGTCCAGGAACCGCCGTAGAAGCCCTCGGCGATGCCGCGCACGGGCGCGGTGGGCCAGTCCCGGACGGTCACGCCGGCGAAGCCCCGGCTGCCGTCCTCCTCGGACACCAGCTGCCGCAGCGTCTGCGCGGCGTGGAACAGGCCCTCGCCGTCGGCCCCTTCGAGGGCGACGGTGTCGCGCGACCCGGTCCGGCCGACGGCGAGGCGGTAGCCCCCGCGCGGCAGATCGCCGCGCGGGGGCGCGTTCAGCGCACGGAGGGCGGTGACTGCCGACGCGTCCGCGCGTACGACCAGGTCGTCCCGGCCGGGCAGCGGCTGTCCGGGTCGCACCTCGGTGATGTCGTGCGCGCCGGCACCGCGCAGTGCGGCCCGCAGTGCGTCGAGAGCGGGTGCGTCGGTGTCCTCGTCCGCGACGAGCGTCACGTTCCGGCCCACCGGCACGAACGAGCCCTGCTGCCGCATGGACTGCGGGCGCGGCCACACCGCCGGTACGGAGGCGTCCCCGGCCTTCGCCCTGCTGTCGCGTTCCTGGCCGGCGGCGCCCGCGGAGTGTTCTCCGGGGCCGGGGCCGGGAGCCGCGTGCGCCGTGGGCACACCGCCGAGAAGCCCGCCGATGACGGCCGCGGTGAGTGCCGTCGCTCCCGCCCGTCTGCGTGCTCTGTCCCCCTGGGGCGCTGCGCCCACGACGTCCTCCCGTCCTCCCCGTCTCCGAACCGCCCGCGGTTCTCGCGACGTTGCCGTGTCGCGGTGTCACCGCGCCGCCCGTACGGCCTCCTCCGGCCGTACGCCGTCCGGCTCGCTCACATCGGTCACATTGTTCACCAGAGCCGAACACCCGGCGCGCGGGGCACACTTCGAGGAGCGAGCCCATCACCGTCCCGTCGGACGTGTCAACGCGCACCCGCCGGACGTGTCGAGGCGCACGGAACGCGCGCGGTTCGCCGGCGGCATGCGGCCCTCCGCATCCACCCGGTCCGGACGCGGAGCGCTGCCGTTCCGGTTCCTCTGCCTCAGGGGGCGGGCCCACCGCGGGCGGGACGTTTCCGGGGTGGCGCCACGCTGCGGTGCGGTCCGTGACGGTGCGTCGCGGCCGGCCCCGGCCGCCGGGGTGGGCCACGCCGGGCCGCACACCCACGGTGACGGAACGTGACAGGGGCTTTCCGTTGCCCGGGTACGGAAGGTGAGAAGGGCCGCAATCGTTCCGCCAGGTGGTGACCTTGGGTGAGCGGCCTGTAAAATTTTGGGCGCAACAGCCCGGAAACCCGTCGACCGTTCGCCCCCCGAGGCCGCCCGCAGGTAAATCGCCTGTCGGCGCGAACGTGACCTCGGCCACGTTCGCCCCCCGATCACGTCTGCGGCCCGCTCGACTGGGTAAGGCAATCCATCTGACCATCCGCCGTCAACGAACGGAGGCCCACGGTGGCCGCGTCCGCTGAACTTCTCGCCGTCCTGAACCCGCTCCCGCGACAGGTGATCTCGAAACGCGGAGTCCTCTCCAAACACGGGCACGAGCCGGTAGACCTGTCCGGTGTGTCCCACCCCGACTCCGGACTTGACGGCTCGTGCTCCTGCGAGTGCCTCGAGGTACCGCTCACCTCCGAACCGCCCCTCGCCGACGTGGCGCCCCTCACTTCCGAACCGCCTCTCGCCGAGCTGCCGCTCACCAGTGAGCCCACCGGCAACGGCTTCAGCGCCGACAGCACCGAGATCTGATCCGGCTGACCCGATCGTCTTCCGAGGGCCGCGCCCCGCTCGTGCGGGGCGGCCGGCGCCCCGGAGTGCCCCGGATGAGTGGAGCTCCGCGCGGTCCGCTATGTTGACGACGTGAACGACAACGCCAATTCGAAGGTCAGCAAGAGCGCGCTGCGGGCCGGCACGGTCACCGCCGCCTCGGCGCTGATGATGCTGGTGTCCCTCCCCGCCTTCGCGGTCAACCCCGACGACGGAGACGACCCGGGCCCCGGGCTGAGCGTCGCCGAGACCCTCGGGCTGTACGTCGCTCTTCCCGTCGCGATCTTCCTCGCGATCTCCGCCCTGGTGATGCTGGGCGGCAGGACCGGCAGCGGCAAGCAGCAGCGCTGACCCACCGGGCCCCGGCGGCTTTCGCCTCGGGGCCTTTCGTGCTTCCCGGGCGGCCGCCGCGGCCTTGTCCCGTCCGCGCAGCCGCCGTCGTCCGCGCCTTTCGAACTCGACTGCCGCGTACGGCAGTCGACCGCTTCGCGGGCGGAACGTTCCCCGGGCGGTGGCTTGCTCGACACTCGAACGCGCGTACTTTAGGGCAGAGTTGTCCGGCTTTGTCGACGAGCTCGTAACAGAGGTTGGTAGGCGGGCCGGGGCTGGGAATCGCCCGGACATGACGCACAACACCCCGCTCTCCCCTCGCCCTCTCAGCCACCTCACCGAAGCGCCGCAGCACCGCGTGCTGACCGCGACCGCCCTCCGCGCGCACGGCATCACCGCCGCCGTCGCCAACGAGCGCTGCCGGCCCGGCGGCCCCTGGCAGTTGCTGCTCCCCGGTGTCTACCTGCTCCACCCCGGCCTGCCCACCAGTGACGAACGGCTGCACGCCGCACTGCTCTACGCGGGCGGCGAGTGCCCGCCCATCCCCGCCCAGCAGGGCGGTGGCCGCACGTCCTGCCACGCCGCCGCCCGGACGGCCGCCCCGTCCGGAACGCCCTCCGGCCGGTCCGCCGCCGGACACTGCCCGCCTCCGCACCCGCCCAGGGCGATGATCACCGGCCTCGCCGCACTGACCCTGCACGGCTTCGCCGGCTCACCCTCACTGCGCGCCCTCGACCGCATCGACGTACTCGTGCCGCGCACGACGCGGCTGCGCTCCACAGGCTGCGTCCACATCGTGCGCGGCCAGAGCGTGCCGGACCCCGAAGAGATCACGGGGTTGCCCGTCGCGCCGGTGGCACGCGCCCTCGCCGACACCGTCGGGCAGCTGACGGACGCCGGAGTCGTACGGCGGCTGCTCGTGGAGTCGGTGCGCGGGGGGTACTGCGAATCGGGCGCCGTAGTGGGGGAGTTGCTGCGGGCGCGGCTGCTCGGACGGCCCCACGTGCGGGACGCCGTCGACGCGCTGGTCGCCGAGAGCCGGGCGCTGGCCGAGGGCATGCTCTACGAGATGGTCTTCCGGCACCGGCTCCCCGACCCCTGCTGGAACGTCGACCTCCGTCTCCCGGGCGGCCCGCACCTGGGCGGGGTCGACGCCTACTGGCCCGAACAGGCCGTGGCCCTGGAACTGGACACCCGCGCGCCCCGTCCGCACCTCGACCAGGACGCGCAGTGGTCGGAGTACGCCCGCAAGCGCGAGGCGCTGGAGGGGCTCGGCATCACCGTGGTCCATCTCACCCCCGGGAAGCTGCGCGAATCGCTCCAGCAGCAGGCCGCGATCGTGCGCACGGCCCTGATGACGGCCGTCGAAAGGGAGCCCGCCGAATACGTGATCGTGACGCCGCGCTAGGCCCTGTCTGACAAATCCCGTCTGGGCTGCGATGCCTGGCACGCACTCCCCCAGCCTTCGGCCGGGGGCGCCCCCACGCTGCGTTGTCGATCGTCGGCGCAGCCCGCTGCGCTCTCCTCCTCCGCCTTGCGACCGCACGCACCAGACACCGCAACCCACGTCCTGACGGACGTACGACGCTATTTGTCAGACAGGGCCTAGAACCCGTCCGGGGCAGCGCGGCGCAGGCGGACCGGCCGCCGGGTCAGCCGCAGTACTCCGCCTCGATCATGTCGGCCATGCCGCTCGACCAGTCGGCGTTGACGTTGAACGCCGCCGGGTGTGAACCGTCCGCCGTGGTGACGGCAGTGGAGTGCGAGCCCTGGATGGTGCCCTCGTGACCCCACACGGTGGTCCCGCAGGAGAGCCGGTACCGGGTGAGGCCGAGCCCGTAGCGGTCGCCCCCGTCGGCGGGGACGGTGGACTTCATCTGAGCGAGCTGCCGGGCCGGCAGCACGTCTCCGCCGAGGAGCGCCTGCATGAAGCGGATCAGGTCGCCGGTGGAGGAGATCATCTCGCCCGACGCGCCGGCGAGTGACGGATCGAGAGCGGTGACGTCGTGCACGCGCGTCCCCGAACCCGCAGGCGCGAGCTTCGAGTACGCGCGCCCGTGCGGTTCCGGGATGCCGGGGGAGGTCCCCGGAAACGACGTGTCGCGCAGCTTCAGCGGCCGGATGATCCTGCGCTCGACCTCGTGCGCGTAGGAACGACCCGTCACCTTCTCGATGACCATGCCGGCCAGGACGTAATTGGTGTTGGAATAGCCCCAGTCGGTGCCCGGCTCGAAGGCGCGCCGGTGCGCCGTGGCGGTGCGCACGAGCGACGCCGCGTCGTGCGAGTCGTACCTGTGGGCCGCGAAGCGCGGACCGAAGTAGTCGCGCTGCATGCCGGGGTCGGCCGTGAAGTCGTACAGACCGCTTGTGTGGCCGAGGAGTTGGCGAACGGTGACGATGCGGCCGTCCTGCCCGCCGCCCCGTACGGTGCCGGGCAGCCAGCGCTCGACGGGCGCGTCCAGATCCACGCTGCCCTCCGCCTCCAGCTGAAGCATCACGGCGGCTATGAAGGGCTTCGTCAGGCTGCCGACGCGGAACTTGTCCTGGGACATCGGCGGGCGGTGCGTCGCCCGGTCCGCGATCCCCGAGGAGCCGTGCCACACGCCGCCGCCGTCCCGGGCCTGCCCCGACACGCCCGGTACGTGGTCCTGTTGGACCAGGGCGTCCATCGCGTCCTGCGTGGCGGAGTGACCCTGGTCGGCCGCCGCCGAGGAGGCCAGGGGGAACGCCGCCAGAGCGGCGACCGCCATGGCGACGGCGGTGGAACGCAGCGACATGCGCCCGACTCTAATGATCTGTGCGCGTGGTGCGCCATACCGCGAGAACGACAAGTACACAGCCCGCGTACTGGGTTGGAGTGGGACGTTCGGCGAGGAATCCGACACCGAAGAGGAGCGCGAGGATCGGCTGCAGAAGCAGCAGCGTGGCGCCCTTGTCCGGGGAGAGGCGCGGCAGCGCGGGGTTGATGAGCAGCCAGGCCAGCACCTGCCCGAGGAACGCCATCGGTATCAGCCAACCCCACGCCGCCGGGCCCGGGTCGAGGTCCACGCCCGTCCACAGCGAACCGAGTACGCCGGCGGCGACGGCTGCCGCGAACGTCGCCGTGCACACGGGCGTCACCGTGTGCGGACCGCCCGCACCGCGGGATGTGCCAGGGCCCGTCCGGCGGATCTTCGCGGGCTCGCGACGCCCTCTGGACTTCGTCCGGGGGTGCCCCCAGGCACCGCACCTCTCCCCCTGGCTTCGCCGGGCGGTGCCCCCAGCGTTGTCGGGATCGCCCGAATACTCCCCTGGCCTTCGGCATGGGGAACCCCGGTATGAGGGCGCCCCTCCGCCTTGCGATGCGTCCCCTCGCTTTCGCGGGGGAGGCCCCATGCGCCGGACGCCGCTCGCTGATCCACGAAGATCCGTCGGACAGCCCCTAGCCGGACCGGACGTGCGGCCGGTCTCCTCCGGGCTTGCGGCGGACGGCAGTTGAGAGGTGCCGGCCGGGCGTCCGTCCCCGCCGAGCCGGATCAGGAAGAGATACCCGGCGAACGCCATGCCCGCGACGGTCCCGAAGAGCACCCCGGAGACCGGGTCGCTGCCCGGTTCCGCCCGTCCGATCGCGCCGCCGGCCAGCGCCAGCCCCGTCAGCAGCACGGACGCGGTCAGCCAGAACCGCCGCGCGAGCCGCACACCGGTCAGGAACCGCGCCAGCAGCGGGAAGACAACGAGCTGGATGTTCAGGAGCAGCGTCGCGATGGACGCGCCTAGATCGTGGATGCTCTGCACCCAGCACACGTAGTCGAGACCGAGCAGGGCGCCCGCTGCGAGGTCCAGGGCGAGCAGACGCGGACGGCGGGGCCCGACGCGGCGGTACTCGACGAACGCCATCGGCGCCAGCACCACGAGCGCGAGCGCGCACCGCAGGAAGGCTGCGGTACCGGCGTTCACCTCGGAGAGCTTGATGAACATGCCCGACGACGAAGTACACGCCGCCCCCGCAACGACCATGAGCGCGGGGCCCGGCCGGACCCCGCGCCACCTGCGTTCCGCCGCCTCTCCTTGCGCCGCCGGCGCCGCTGCCTCCCCGGCCTTCTCCGTGCTCGCCATGCCCGACACTCTGCTCCTCAGGGCGGAGAAACGACAACGCCGTTCGGCGGGCTCCGCCGCGTCTACGGCTTGCGCAGCAGCAGTTCCGTGTTGCGGTCGTCGGGTTCGCCGGCCAGGTCGGTGCGCGCACCGGGCGAGTTGAGGGCGAGTTCGCGGTAGAGCGAGGCCAGGCCGGTCTGGGAGAGGTCGTGGAAGTCGGTGCGTGCCGGGGCCGAGGACTCGATCAGCGTGGTGAACAGCGACAGCGTCCCGTCACCGTTGTCGGCCAGCTCCAGTGTCCGTGCCATCTGCGGGAAGTCGATGTGGGAGGCCGTGGATATCTCCCAGAACGTACGCCGTGATCTGATGCGGTTCTTGTGGCTGTGGCCGTTGATCCAGGCCAGGACGTGCGGATTGCGGTTCAGCAGGGACATGAGCCGCTCGCCGCCGTCCGGGATCGTGGTGCTGGTGTGATGGCTGAAGATCAGCACGTAGGTGCCCTTCGAGCGCTCCTCGCGCAACCGCCGCTCCAGCCAGTCGAGTTGAGCGTCGCCGACCTTGCCCTTGTAACCCCCGTCGTGCCGTGTCGTGTCCAGGCTGATGCCCGTCACGCCCTCCGCGACGCGGAAGGTGTAGTAGAGACGGTCCTCGGCGAGATTGGCCTCGGTGTAGCCGTGGCCGACGGGGCCGGCGCCCGCGTGGCGGCGGCGCATGTGGGCGCGCACCCAGTCCTTCCTGGAGAAGGGGGCGCGCTCCAGGTCCGGGGTGACCCGCCGCATCTGCCGCGAGTCCGTCCGGGAGCGCAGGGCCTCCGCGAACTGCTCGCCCTTCGGGTCGCCGCCGTCCTCCACCGCCTTCCACAGCCGTGCGGCCTCCGCCTTGCTGCCCAGGTCCATCAGCTTCCTGCCGCCGACGGCGAAGTCCGCGAAGAAGGCGCTGCCCGAGAAGCACCCGCCGGGCAGGGCGTCGTGGTTGCCGGAGGTGGAGTACCAGGGCAGCGCCAGGCCCGGGCTGTTGACCTCCCGGATGGCCGCCCGCAGATAGCCGTCGATGCGGGGGAAGCCCAACGCCTTGTCGTCGTCGCGGAGTTCGTCCTCGGGGTGCCAGTACAGCTTCAGCCCGCTGTTGTGCACACCCTCGTAGCGGTCGACGTCGCCGGTGTTGGGGGTGATGCGCCCGCCGGTCATCGCCGTGAGGAACCAGTCGAGTTCGGCACGGCAGTTGTTGTCGGTGTTGTCGCCGGTGGTCACGGCGAACGACAGCGGCTCGCCGGTGGCGGGGCCGCCCCGCAGCCCGTTGACGCGTTCGATCATGGAGACGGTGCCCGCGACGGACAGCGCCTCCTGCGGGCGCCACGCGCTGGTGGTCTCGGCGCGCAGGAACTCGTAGCGCAGCGGGTGCTGCACGTCGACCAGGTGCAGGTCCGTGAACTGGACGAACGCGGCCAGCGTGCGCCGCTTCTCGGCCCGTGCGCGCCGTGCACGGGCCAGGTCGGTGCGCACCTGCCGCTTCCAGCCCGGGCCGTCGCCGAGCCGGCGGTAGCCTCCGCTGTCCCCGCGCGGCGTGGCGACGCTCTCCAGAGTGGTGCCCTCGGGCGAGGGTTCGACGGGGTTGTCGCGGGTGACGGGGGCGTGTGCGCGTGCGCGGGCGGCGCGGGAACGGGCCGCGGACGCGGGGGACATCGCCGCCTTCGGCGGCCGGCCGGCGCCGGTGGCACTGCCGTTGAACACCGGCCCGGCACCCAGTGCGGCGGCTGCGCCTGCGGCGCCGAGCGTGAGGAGGGTGCGGCGGTGGGGCAGACGTGTCTGCCTCAGGCTGCTGCGGTCCATGCGGGCTGCCTCTCCTGGTGGACGGACGCGGAGCGGAGCGCGCCCCGCACCGCGCCGCCAGCGCGGACCTGTCGGGAAACACCCGCTCACCAGGGATGTTTGGCAGCGGGAGTGACCTGCGTCTGAACGACGGCCGAACGCCGGACACCCATCCCCACTCATCGATCACCACCGGGGACCTGGGCCTTCTCCCCGTAGCCCGGCGCCGTCCGCGCGTCGGTCTGCTGCTCATCCGCCGTTCACCTGCGGCCGCGGCCCCGCGCGGCCGGAGCCGCGCACACGCGGTGCGTCCGCGGAGCCGTGCCCCGGCCGCCACGCTCACGAGGCCGGTGCCCCGCGGCGAGCCGGGGTCCGGCCGTGCGCTCCGTCGTCTCCGCGTCGTGCGCTCGTGTCGCCTCCGCGCAGGGCGTCCGCGTCGCCTCGGCGCAGGGCGCCCCCGTCGTTCTGCCGGGTTCGCCGGACGGGTGGGAACCGCGCGCGGCCGCCACGTGGAAGGATGGCCGAACTACGACATAGTGAGCCCGCGAGAGCATGGGAGAGCACCAGGTGCCTGGCACGAATCTGACACGCGAGGAGGCCCGTGAGCGTGCGCGGCTCCTCCGCGTCGACTCCTACGAGATCGAGCTGGATCTGAGCGGCGCGCAGGACGGAGGTACCTTCCGCTCCCGCACGCTCGTGCGCTTCGAGGCCGCCGAGGCCGCCTCCAGCTTCATCGACCTCGTGGCACCGGCGGTGCACGAGATCACCCTGAACGGACGGGCCGTCGACCCGGCTTCGGCCTTCGCCGACTCGCGGATCGCGCTCGACGGTCTCGCCCGGGGGCAGAACGAACTGCTGGTCGTCGCCGACTGCGCGTACACCAACACCGGTGAGGGCCTGCACCGCTTCGTCGACCCGGTCGACCAGCAGGCTTATCTGTACACCCAGTTCGAGGTGCCCGACGCGCGGCGCGTCTTCGCCAGCTTCGAACAGCCTGATTTGAAGGCCGCTTTCCAGTTCACGGTGCGCGCCCCCGAGGGCTGGACGGTGATCTCGAACTCGCCCGCTCCGGAGCCCGAGGACGGGCTGTGGCGTTTCGAGGCTACGCCCCGCATCTCGTCCTACATCACCGCGCTCATCGCCGGCCCGTACCACTCGGTGCACAGCACGTGGGAGGGCGGGGGCCGCTCCGTCCCGCTGGGCATCTACTGCCGGCCGTCGCTGGCCGAACACCTCGACGCCGACGCGCTCTTCGAGGTGACCCGGCAGGGATTCGACTGGTTCCAGGAGAAGTTCGACTACCCCTACCCGTTCGCCAAGTACGACCAGCTCTTCGTGCCGGAGTTCAACGCGGGCGCCATGGAGAACGCGGGCGCGGTCACCATCCGCGACCAGTACGTCTTCCGCTCGAAGGTGACGGACGCCGCGTACGAGGGACGCGCCGAGACGGTCCTCCACGAGCTGGCCCACATGTGGTTCGGCGACCTCGTGACGATGGAGTGGTGGAACGACCTGTGGCTGAACGAGTCGTTCGCCACCTACACCTCCGTGGCGTGCATGGCCGCCGCCCCGGGCTCCCGCTGGCCGCACGCGTGGACGTCGTTCGCCAACCAGATGAAGACGTGGGCCTACCGGCAGGACCAACTGCCCTCCACCCACCCGATCATGGCCGAGATCCGCGACCTGGACGACGTCCTGGTCAACTTCGACGGGATCACCTACGCCAAGGGCGCGTCCGTGCTGAAGCAACTCGTCGCCTACGTCGGCGAGGACGAGTTCTTCAGCGGCGTGCAGCGTTACTTCAAGCGCCACGAGTGGGGCAACACGCGCCTGAGCGACCTGCTCGGTGCGCTGGAGGAGACCTCCGGCCGCGACCTGACGGCCTGGTCGAAGCACTGGCTGGAGACCGCGGGGATCAACGTTCTGCGGCCCGAGTTCGTGACGGACGGGGAGGACCGCTTCACGTCCTTCGCCGTGCGTCAGGCTGCGCCGTCCCTCCCGCCCGGCGCCACGGGCACCTCGACGCTGCGTCCGCACCGCATCGCCGTCGGGGCGTACGAGCTGCGGGAGGGCAAGCTCGTCCGCACGGACAGCGTCGAGATGGACGTGACCGGCGAACTCACCGAGGTGCCGCAGTGGGTGGGCCGCAAGCGCCCGGACGTCGTCCTGCTGAACGACGGCGACCTCTCGTACGCGAAGGTGCGTCTGGACGCCGAGTCGCTGGAGGCGGTCACGCGGCACATCGGCGACTTCGAGGAGTCCCTGCCGCGCGCGCTGTGCTGGGCGTCCGCGTGGGACATGACCCGCGACGGCGAACTGCCCGCCCGCGACTACCTCGGTCTCGTCCTCTCCGGCATCACCAAGGAGTCGGACATCGGCGTCGTCCAGTCGCTCCAGCGGCAGGTCAAGCTCGCCCTCGACCTGTACGCCGACCCGCAGTGGCGCGAGACCGGCCTCCTGCGCTGGGCCGAGGCGGCGCTGGAGCAGCTCCGTGCCGCGGCTCCCGGCAGCGACCACCAGCTCGCCTGGGCGCGGGCCTTCGCCTCCGCGGCGCGTACCGACGATCAACTGTCGCTGCTGGAGGGCCTGTTGGACGGTGCCCAGTCGGTGGAGGGCCTGGCTGTCGACACGGAGCTGCGCTGGTCGCTGCTCCAGCGCCTCGCCGCCACCGGACGGGCGGGCGAGAAGGAGATCGCGGCGGAGCTGGAGCGCGACGCGACCTCGGCGGGCGAGCGGTACGCTGCGATGGCCCGCGCCGCGCGGCCCACCGAGGAGGCCAAGTCGGAGGCGTGGGCCTCGGTGGTCGGCAGCGGGGCCGCCGGGGAGGCGGGTCTTCCCAACGCCGTGCAGGAGGCGGTCATCGGCGGATTCCTCCAGACCGACCAGAGGGAACTGCTCGCCCGGTACTCCGAGAAGTACTTCGAGGTGGTCAAGGACATCTGGGAGCAGCGCAGCCACGAGATGGCGCAGCAGATCGTCGTCGGCCTCTACCCGACGCTCCAGGTCTCGCAGGAGACCCTCGACGCCACGGACGCGTGGCTGGAGCGGGCCCAGCCCGCTCCGGCGCTGCGGCGCCTGGTGACCGAGTCGCGCGCGGGGGTCGAGCGGGCCCTGCGGGCGCAGGCGGCGGACGCGGCGGCCGGATGAGCCACGGTGCCGGGGGAGCCGCGGTCCCGCCGCGGTGACCCCGGCACGGGCCGGGCGCGGGACCGGGCACGGACGGTCACTTCCGCCCGGCCCGCCGTGCAGCAACCCCGGAGGCCCCCGGCAATGCGCCGGGGGCCTCCGAGTGGGGGGTTCGGGCCGTACGTCTCTCAGGCGTGGTGCGAACAACTGCGCTGTTCCTCAAGCGTGTTGCACGGTCTTCCGTGCCTCGTCACGCTGTTCCGGCGTCGTGCCCTGCCGGCTTGTCCATGCTGCTTCCGGCTTGGTGGGGGCCGGCACTGTTACTTGGCGAACGCCGCCTGGTCGAAGGCCGCGCTCGCGACTCCGTTGGCCCACAGCGACTCGACCTGGGCGGCCTCGGCCGCGTTGGGACGGTCGTTGGTGCAGGACGTGCCCGGGCCGCCGCCCGACATCAGTTCGCTGCACGGGCCTTCGTAGTGGTCCGGGAGGCCGAGGACGTGCCCGGTCT
This sequence comes from Streptomyces sp. WMMB 322, assembly GCF_900090145.1. GTDB lineage: Bacteria > Actinomycetota > Actinomycetes > Streptomycetales > Streptomycetaceae > Streptomyces. The sequence goes on along the minus strand of NZ_FMHI01000003.1, from coordinate 105,726 downwards.
CGTGGGCCACGACGCGGTCGGAGTCGTACTGCTGGTTCTGGGCGTAGTCCAGGAAGATGTACCCGTTGCCGTGTCCGTCCGTGGAGGCGTACGAGCCACGCGGGTCGTTGCCCTCGCGGTAGTCGAAGCTGGCGCCGCTGCCCTCGGTCAGCGTGACGTTGTCGACGGCCGCGTTCCAGACGGCCGTGCTGTTGGCGATCTCGCCGGCGAACGTGGGTGCCCCGCTCGCGTCGTAGCGGACGGTGACGGCCTGGATGCCGGGCTTGGCGGCCTGCTTCTTGAGAGCGTCCTTGACGACGGCGTTGAAGAACGCCTCGGTCGCCTTGTTCGACTCTCCGATGTACCCGGCGCGGGTCGCGCTGCTCTTCGACGTGCTGCCGCTGTCGTCGGGAGTCGCGGCCGAGGCGGGCATCGCACCCAGTCCCAGGGCCAGTCCGAGGCCGAGCGCCGCCGAAGCGGCCATGGTGCGGTGTTTCATGGGGGGTCTCCTTCGGTCCGAAGCACCGAGCCGCTGCAAGGTGGGGTGCGCTCGTGTGCTGCCGGAAGAACTCCTGCCGACGAAGAGTCTGTTGGAGAGTCAGGCGCGGGGGATGATGGCAAGTGGCGATAACTCCGTCACATCACCCGATACGCAGGACGTCTCGCGGCTCCTCGGTGTCTGGTGTGACGAACACCCGCTTGGATATGCTCCGCCGTGTGGAGCTCGAGGTGAGGCATCTTCGTGCGCTGTGCGCGATAGCCGACACGGGCAGCGTGCACAAGGCGGCCCGTCAACTCGGCATGACTCAACCGTCGTTGACCACTCAGCTGCGCCGCATCGAGCAGGCTGTGGGAGGTCAGCTGTTCTCCCGCGAGCGTACGGGGAGCGTCCCCACACCGCTCGGCAAGTTCGTACTGTGCCGGGCACGGCCGCTCGTGGCCGAGATGTCCGCGCTCGTGGGTGAGGCGAGGGCCGCCGCCAACCGCGCCGGCGGCGAGTATCTGCGCATAGGAAGCACCGGAAGTCCCGCCGTTCCGGGCTGGCTGCGCAGGCTGCGAGCCCGGTTCCCCGAGGCCGACACCACCTTCCACATGGACGCCTCCGCACACACGCTGCTGCGCATGGTCGTGGCGAACCAGCTCGACGCCGTCTTCGTGCACGAGGTCGAGGGCTCGCCGCTGCGGATACCGGACGGACTCGAGGTGTACGTACTCCTCGAGCGTGAACCGCAGTTCGTCGCCCTCTCGGCGACCCATCCGCTCGCCACACGTGCGGTGCTCAGCCTCGGGGAACTCGCGGACGAGCGGTGGATGGTCGACCCGGCCGCGGACGGTGAATGGACCGGTCTGCGCAGGGTCTTCGCCGAGGCCGGCATCAGCCCCCGCGTGGTGCACGGCGACAATCTCGCCGCCGCCGATCTCGTGGCGGCGGGCGAGGTCGTCGCGCCCTGCCAGCCCACCGCGCCCACGCGTCCCGGACGGGTCGTACGGCCGCTGCTGGGCGACCCGTTGGCGGTCCGGCTGCTGCTGGCGACCCGCGGGAAGACCTCCGGCGGGACTTCCGGTACGGGACCGGCGATCGAACCGGCGGCCCTCCTCGCGGACCTCCAGGTCGCCTACCGCGAGGTGGCGTGGGCGAGCGACACCTACCGCTACTGGTACCAACAGCAGGACGACAGCACGACGTTGCCGTTCACCGTCGTCGCATAGGGCATCACCGCGGCCGCTCCACGTCGTACGGCAGGGCGGCCCGCCCGCGCCACGGGGATTGCCGGGCCCTCAGGCCTTCGCGGCGGCCGCGTCGCAGCGCTGGGCCCGCAGGGCGCGGGCGAGGTCGTCGCGTGCCTCCAGGACGAGCCGGCGCAGCGCGGGAGCGGAGTCCTCGTGCCCGGCGAGCCACGCATCGGCCGCGTCCAGCGTGGCCCGGTCACCCTGCAGATCCGGGAAGAGGCCGCGGACGACGGCCATCGCGATCTCGATCGACCGCGTACGCCAGACCTCCTCCAGGCTGTCGAAGTACGGCCGCACGTACGGGGCCGTCAACTCCTCCTGGCCGGGCTGCGCGAAGCCGGCGATGGTCGCCTCGACCAGGGCGTTGGAGAGCCGGTCGGACTTCATGACGGACTTCCACGCCTGTGCCTTCACCTCGGCCGAGGGGCGCGCCGCGAGACAGCGCACATGGTGCCGCTTGCCGGACGCGGTGTCGTCGCGGGCGAGTTCCGCGTCGAGGAGATCCGCGCCGGCCTCGCCGTGAGCGGCCAGCGTTTCCAGGAACGTCCACCGCAGCTCCTGGTCGACGACGAGCCCGTCGATCCGCGCGGCGCCGGCGCCTGGCTTCGAACCGTCCGGGCCGGGCACCCCGAGCAGCCCCCGCACCAGCCGCAGATCCCTCTCGTCCGAGGCGACCGCGGCGAAGAAGCGGGCCCACGCAAGCTGGTGCCCGCTGCCGGGCCCGGCCAGCCGCAGGCCGCTCAGCGCCCCCTCGGCCAGGGCGCGCCGGCCCTCCGCACGCCACTCCGGCGCCGCGTAGTGCACGACCGCCCCACGGCTCCAGCCGTGCAGCGTCTGGAGCACGCCGACGTCCGTCTCGGCGCCGGCGAAGGAGAGCACCAGCGAGACGAAGTCCCGGGCGGGCATCAGGCCGTCGCGCGTCAGATTCCACACCGCGGACCAGCAAAGCGCCCTCGACAGCGTGGGGTTGTGCGCGCCGTCCGCCTCGGGGACCGTGCCCCGCCCGCCTGCCGGACCGGGAGGTGCGAGCTCGCCGAGGTGGTCCCGCAGCGTGGCCAGCGAGGCCTCGTCGAGGCGGGTCTTGCAGTACGTGAGGTCGTCGTCGTTGACGAGTACCAGGTCGGGCCGCTCCGCCCCCGCCAGTTCCGCGACGACCGTGCGCGCACCCCTGACGTCCGTCTCGGCGCGCGCGTAGCGGACGAGCCGGCGGTCGAAGTCCTCGCGCCGGTAGAGCCCCACCGCGACGCGGTGCGGGCGCAGCACGGAATGCGTCTCCGGCGCCTCCTGGACGACGGCCAGTTCGGTGATCCGGCCCTCGGCGTCGCAAGTGACCTGCGGGGTCAGCGAGTTGACGCCGGCCGTCTGCAGCCAGGCGCGCGACCACTCGTCCATGTCACGTCCCGAGGTCTCCTCCAGGACGGCCAGCAGGTCCGCCAGCGTGGTGTTGCCCCACGCGTGCCGCTGGAAGTAGCGCCGCGCGCCCTCCAGGAAGGTCTCCCGGCCCACGTAGGCGACGAGTTGCTTGAGGACGGACGCGCCCTTGGCGTAGGTGATCCCGTCGAAGTTGAGCTTGGCGTCCTCCAGGTCGCCGATGTCCGCGGTGACGGGGTGCGTGGAGGGCAGCTGGTCGGCGCGGTAGGCCCAGGACTTGCGGCGGTTGGCGAAGGTGATCCAGCCGTCCTTGAAGCGGGTCGCCTCCACCAGCGCCAGCGCGCCCATGAAGTCGGCGAAGGACTCCTTCAGCCACAGGTCGTCCCACCAGCGCATGGTGACCAGGTCGCCGAACCACATGTGCGCCATCTCGTGCAGGATGACGTTCGCCCTGTGCTCGTACGACGCCTCCGTGACCTTCCCGCGGAAGACGAACTCCTCGCGGAAGGTGACCAGTCCGGGATTCTCCATCGCGCCGATGTTGTACTCGGGGACGAAGGCCTGGTCATACTTGCCGAAGGGGTACGGGAAGCCGAAGTGGTCGTGGAAGAAGTCCAGGCCCTGCTTGGTGACGGTGAAGATGTCCTCGGCGTCGAAGTGCTTGGCCAGCCCCTTCCGGCACAGCGCCCCGAGCGGGATCTCCAGCTCCTCCCCGGAGTCACCGGCCGCACGGCGGTATGTGTCGGTGACGTAGTGGTAGGGCCCTGCGACCACGGCGGTGATGTACGTCGAGACGGGCTCGGTCGGCGTGAAGTGCCAGCATGCGGCCGCCCCTTCGTCCAGCGGCTCCGGCTCGCCCTGCTGCCGCCCGTTGCTCAGCACCGTCCACCGGGCGGGAGCGGTGACGGTGAAGGTGAAGCGGGACTTGAGGTCGGGCTGCTCGAAGTTGGCGAACACCCGCCGGGCGTCGGCCGGTTCGTACTGCGTGTAGAGGTAGACCTCGCCGTCCTCGGGGTCGAGGAAGTGGTGCAGGCCCTCACCGGTGCGGCTGTAGGCGCAGGCCGCGTCGACGAGGAGTTCGTTCTCCGCCTCCAGGCCGTCGAGGGCGACGCGCGTGCCGTCGAAGACGGTGTCGACGGGCAGGGAGCGGCCGTTGAGGGTCACCGAGTGCACCTGGGGTGCGACGAGATCGGCGAAGCTGGATGCGCCCGGCTCCGAGCACCGGAACCGGATCGTCGTCGTCGAACGGAAGGTACGGGGCCCCTTCGCGGGCGGGGGAGCCGTCGCCGAGCGCAGGTCCAGAGCCACGTCGTAGCTGTCCACGGTCAGCAGCCCGGCCCGTCGCTCCGCCTCGTGCTGGGTCAGGTTCTCTCCGGGCACGCGTGGCTCCTCTTCTCGTCTTCTCGAATCCCGGCTTCTCGCCCTGCCGCGGTCCGCGCGGGGCGACGGCCCCGGCGCGCTGCTTCCCGCATCGGGGCTCCGGCGACGGCGTTCAGCATGTCACGCGGCGCGTGCGCGGCACACGCGGGAATTGCGGCGCGGGGCGGGGCGTTGCCGCTGAGGCCGGACAGCGCAACGCTCAGGAGAGCCGAGGAGAACGTGCCATGACAGAGAAGACCGTCGCCGACTTCTGGTTCGACCCCAGGTGCCCGTGGGCCTGGCTGACCTCCCGGTGGATGCTGGAGGTCGAGAAGGTACGGCCCGTCGAGGTCCGCTGGCACGTGATGAGCCTGGCCGTCCTCAACGAGGACAAGCTGGACGAGCTGCCCGAGCAGTACCGCGAGATGCTCGCCGCGGCCTGGGGGCCCGTACGCGTGTGCATCGCGGCGGAGCAGAAGCACGGGAGCGAGGCGCTCGGCCCCCTCTACACGGCGCTCGGCACCCGGTTGCACAACCGGGGGCAGGAGCTGTCCCGTGAGCTGCTGGCCGAGGCGCTGGACGAGGCGGGACTGTCTGCCGGCCTCGTCGACGCCGCCGACTCCACGGAGTACGACGGGGCGCTGCGGGCGTCGCACAAGGAGGGCATCGACCTGGTCGGCCAGGACGTCGGCACCCCCGTCATCGCCGTCCCCGGATCGGACGGGTCGCCCATAGCGTTCTTCGGGCCGGTCGTGACCCCCGCGCCCAGGGGCGAGGCGGCGGCGAAGCTGTGGGACGGCACGCTGATGGTGGCCTCCACGCCCGGCTTCTACGAGATCAAGCGCACCCGCGACGTCGGGCCCGTCTTCGACGACTGACACCCGGGCGCCCGGTCCTCTGGCCCCCGGTCCCTCGCCCCCGGCCCCGTCCGGGGCCGTGGGCCGCACGAACAGGAGGGCCCCGTACGCCACATCCGTACGGGGCCCTCCCTTTTTCTCCGCCTGCCCGGTGAAAGGTGAGAAGACGATCACGAGGGCAGGTGGTCCTTGCGGGGGCTGCTCACAGCGCCGTGAGCAGGGTGTTCCCCTTCTCCTTCGCCGCGCTGTAACGCCGGCTGACGTCCTGCCAGTTCACGACGCGCCACATCGCCTCGACGAAGTCGACCTTCTGGTTCCTGTACTGGAGGTAGAAGGCGTGCTCCCAGGCGTCGAAGACCAGGATCGGCACGCTGCCCTGGCCGACGTTGCCCTGGTGGTCGTAGATCTGTTCCACGATGAGCCGTCCGGTCACCGGTTCGTACGCCAGAACGCCCCAGCCGCTGCCCTGCGTCGTGGCCGCCGCCTTGGTCAGGTGTGCCTTGAACCTTTCGAAGGAGCCGAAGGACTCGGCGATGGCGTCGGCCAGTTCGCCCGTCCCGTCCTTCTCCAGGGGCTCGCCGCCGCCGTCGCCGGTCATGTTCTGCCAGTAGATGCTGTGCAGGATGTGCCCGGACAGATGGAACGCGAGGTTCTTCTCAAGGCCGTTGACCGGGCCCCACTGGTCGCGCTCGCGGGCCTCGGCCAGCTGCTCCAGGGCGTCGTTGGCGCCCTTCACGTAACCGGCGTGGTGCTTGTCGTGGTGCAGTTCGATGATCTCGCCGCTGATGACCGGCTCCAGCGCGGAGTAGTCGTAGGGCAGCTCAGGCAGTGAATACAGGGCCATGGCGTTCTCTCCTCCGCTTATTGCACATTACTTGCAAGAGGACGCTAGCAGCAACAGCAACTGCAACAGCAGCACGGAAAACAGCAGCACGGAAAACGGAGCGGCCCCGCAGTGCGGGACCGCTCCGTGGAGTGCTCGCGGGCCGGTGGCTCCGGCCTCCGGGCGGGTCAGACCGGGCCGTCACCCGACTGCGCACCGCCGGGCCCGGCCGCGTCGCCGGCGCGCCCGCCGCCGTCCGGCACCCGGGGCAGCGCCTTCTCCCGTGCCTTCTGCCGTGCCAGTCCCGTCGCGATCAGCACGACCGTCAGGCATCCGGTGAAGGCCAGCTGGGTACGGGTGTCCCCCTCGCGCAGCATCAGCAGCAGCACCGTGAGGATGCCGAGCAGGGCGACGACCGTCAGCACGGGGAAGCCCCACATCCGCACCACGAGCTTCTCCGGCGCCTCGCGCTCCAGGCGGCGCCTGCTGACCAGCTGGGAGACGGCGATGAAGCCCCACACCACGAGGGTCGCGGCGCCGACCATGTTCAGCAGCCACAGGAAGACGGTGTCCGGCCACCAGAAGTTCAGCAGCACCGCGACGAAGCCGAAGACGGACGAGGCGACGACCGCCGGACGCGGCACGCCGCTCGCGCTGACCCTCCCCAGGAAAGCCGGGCCCTGTCCGCGGGCGATGAGGGAGTAGGCCATCCGGGAGGCCCCGTAGATGTTGGCGTTCATCGCCGAGAGCAGTGCCACCAGCACCACGGTGTTCATCACCTGCCCTGCCCCGGGGATGCCGATGTGGTCCAGCACGGCCGCGTACGGGCCCGCCACCACCGACTTGTCGTCCCACGGGATGAGCGTGACGATCACCAGCATGGAGCCGACGTAGAAGACGGCGATGCGCCACATCGCGGTGCGCACCGCCTTCGCGACGCCCCTGACCGGGTCCTCGGACTCGGCGGCCGCGATGGTCACCGTCTCCAGTCCGCCGTAGGCGAAGACGGAGGCGAGCAGGCCGATGACGAGACCGTTCGTGCCGGCGGGCAGGAAGCCCCCCTCACCGGTGAGGTTGGCCGTGCCCGGGGCGTCGACGCCCGGCAGCAGGCCGACGACGGCGAGGGCGCCCAGCAGCAGGAAGGCCGTGATGGCGAAGACCTTCAGCGCCGCGAACCAGAACTCGGTCTCACCGAAGTTCCGCACGGCCACGAGGTTCGTGAGGCAGAAGAGGGCCATGAAGAAGGCGACCCACATCCACGGCTCGGTTCCGGGCATCCACTTGGTGACGATGTCCGCGGCCGCGGTGGCCTCCGTCGCGATCGCGACGCACAGCAGCACCCAGTAGATCCAGCCCGCGGTGAATCCGGCCCACGGGCCGAGCGCCCGCTCCGCGTGGACGGAGAAGGACCCGGACGCCGGGTTGGCCGCCGACATCTCCCCGAGCATCCGCATCACGAGCATCACGAGCAGACCGGACGCCGCGTAGGCGAGGACGATCGAGGGGCCCGCCGCGGCGATGCCCGCGCCGGAGCCCACGAACAGCCCCGCCCCGATCACTCCCCCCAGAGCGATCATGGACAGATGGCGCTGCTTGAGGCCGTGGGACAGCGCGGACTGCCCCCGTTCGGTTCTGGAATCCCCTGAGCCGGGAGGTGGCGCGTCGGACAGCTCGGTGCGCGTCATGAAAGGCCGTTCCTGAGAAGACTTCGGGTGGTCGTTGTAACGGCAAACCAGTCTCGCAGCGGGCCCCGGACGTGCTGCAAGCGCCCCGTGAACAGCACGGCCACGCCAACGCCGTGCCACGCCGGGGGTGTTGCGGACGTCACACGCAGGGGTGCCGCCACCGCCCCGCGGCGGCGCCGAGCGGCTGCGCGAGGACCACCCGGGAACCACTCGCGCGAAGACGTCTCGGGCGAGGAGTTCTGGAGCGGACCCCCGACCGGCTCCCGACCGGACCCCTCAAGCGGACCAGGCCCGGTTCTGTCCGATCCGTCACTGCCCCCTGTGCCGGTTTCGGCTAGCGTCGAACGGTTCGCACACCCAGCGGTTCGCACACCGCGGGTCGCGGACAGATCCGCGGACACCTTCGCGGACGGAGCAGCAGACCCGTACCGACACACACGACCCGGAGCCGCCCGATGAGCGCCCTCACATCCGCCGCCGACCCCCGTCCCGGCGCTGTCCTCGCCGACCTGCTGACGAGGGGGACGGCAACCGTCACCGGCCCCCGCGCCCACGTACGCGACGCGGTCCTGGTGCTCGGCGGCGCGGCCCTGACCGGCGTCGCCGCCCAACTCGCCGTGCCGGTACCGGGATCGCCGGTCCCCGTCACCGGGCAGACCTTCGCGGCGCTCCTCGTCGGCGCGGGGCTGGGCGCGCGCCGCGGCTTCCTCGCCATGGCGCTGTACACGCTGGCGGGGGCGGCGGGCATGCCCTGGTTCGCGGAGGCGTCGTCCGGTGCGGCGATGCCGTCCTTCGGCTACGTGCTCGGAATGCTGCTGGCCGCCACCGTCGTCGGAGCGCTGGCACGTCGCGGAGGCGACCGCGGTCCGCTGCGCACGGCCGGCACGATGGCCGTCGGCATGGCTCTCACGTACGCGGTCGGCGTGCCCTACCTCGCCGTCGCCACGGGGATGTCCGCGTCCGAAGCGGTCGCCGCCGGTCTGCTGCCCTTCCTGATCGGCGACCTGCTCAAGGCGGCGCTCGCCATGGTCGCGCTGCCGGGGGCATGGAGGCTGGCCGGCCGCCGAGGCTGACGCACGCGGCCGGTACCGGGCGTTCCCGGGAGCACCGCCCACAGTTCCGCCCGGTACCGGCGCGGACGGCGTCGTCCGAGGTCACGCCCGGTGCCGGGCGGTGCCGGGCGGCGTCATAGACTCGGCGCCATGCGCGTGTACCTCGGCTCCGATCATGCCGGCTACGAACTCAAGAACCGTCTCGTCGAATGGCTGCGTAACGCGGGGCACGACCCCGTCGACTGCGGCCCCCACATCTACGACGCGGCCGACGACTACCCCCCGTTCTGCCTCCGTGCGGCCGAGCGCACCGCGGAGGACAGCGAGGCCCTGGGCATCGTCGTCGGCGGTTCCGGCAACGGCGAGCAGATGGCCGCGAACAAGGTGAAGGGCGTGCGCTGCGCGCTCGCCTGGAGCGAGGAGACGGCGTCGCTGGCGCGCGAGCACAACAACGCGAACGTCGTCAGCATCGGCGCGCGGATGCACACCACCGACGAGGCGCTGAGGTTCGTGGAGACCTTCCTCAACACGCCCTTCTCGGACGACGACCGGCACGAGCGCCGTATCGGGATGCTCTCCGCGTACGAGGACACGGGGAAGCTGCCGCCCGTGCCCGCACACCACCCGGAGTCCTGACCGCATGCCCGAGGGGCACACGATCCACCGGCTCGCCCGGGATTTCCGGGAGGGCTTCGGGGGCCGCAAGGTGCGGGCCGCCAGCCCGCAGGGGAAGTTCTCCGCCGGGGCGGCCCTCGTCGACGGGCAGGTCCTCACGGGGGCCGAGGCCCACGGCAAGCACCTCTTCCTCGGCTTCGACGGTGCCGGCCGGGTGCACGTACACCTTGGCCTCTACGGCAAGTTCACCTTCGGCACGGGACCGGCCCCGGCGCCGGTGGGACAGGTGCGGCTCAGGCTCGTCGCCGAGGGGGACGGCGGCGGAGAGGCGAGCGGCGTCCACGCGGATCTGCGCGGGCCGACCCGCTGCGAGCTGATCACGGAGGACGAGCAGCGGGCCGTCGAGGAGCGGCTGGGCCCCGACCCCCTGCGCGCGGACGCCGATCCCGAGCGGGCCTGGGCCCGCGTCTCGCGCAGCCGCACCACCGTCGCGGCGCTGCTGATGGACCAGAAGGTCGTCGCGGGCGTGGGCAATGTCTACCGGGCAGAAGTGCTCTTCCGGCACGGGATCGACCCGTACCGCCCCGGACGCGGGCTGAGCCGCACCGAATGGGACGGGATCTGGGCCGACCTCGTCGAGTTGATGCACGAGGGTGTGCGCAACAACCGCATCGACACCGTGCGCCCCCAGCACACGCCGGAGGCGATGGGGCGCGCCCCGCGCGTCGACGACCACGGCGGCGAGGTGTACGTCTACCGGCGGGCCGGCATGGCGTGCCACGTGTGCGGTGAGCCGGTGCGCACGGCGGGACTGGCGGCGCGGAACCTCTTCTGGTGCCCCGCCTGCCAGCCGGCCTGACCTGCCCGGCCTGACCCGTCGGACCGTCCCGCCTTCACGGAGCACGCCCGGCGCGGGACCGGTGCGCCGGGCTCTTGCGCCGGACTTCCGTGCCGTACTTTCCGCGCCGGAACCGTGCGTCAGAACCCGTGGGAGAGCCACGGAGCCTGGTCCGTGGCGAAGGCGGCGGAGGCCGCGCCCAGCGCACCCGGCCGCAACTCCCGCACGCGACCTGCCGAACCGAGCGCCCGCAGGGCCGTGCCGCCCAGATAAGCCGCACCCAACTCCCGTACGGACAGGGCGAGATCGGCCGCGTCCCGGGTGCGTTCGCACCTCGCGCCGCCGGCGTCCCCGGAGAGCCGCCAGCGCCCCTCGTTCCACGGGCAGAAGGCGTCCTCGACGTCGATGACCACATCGACCGGCGCGGTGTAGGTACGGGCCGCCAGTGCGGCCCCCACCTCCACCGGTCGCGCGAACAGCGAGTCCCGCCACCGTGGCCTGCACAGCCGAACGCTGTCCCCGACCATGTGCAGCCACGCATCGTCCACGGGGCGGTCCCGCACGCGGAGGTCCGTCATCAGATCGAGGTCGAACAGGTAGCGCCAGACGGCTCCGTACGCCGCGGTGTCCAGTGCCTCCATGTCACGCAGCAGAACGGTGCCCCGTGCCACGCCGGTCCCGTCCGATCCGTGCCTGAGGGCGTAGCGCGCATAGCCGCGCACCTCCCCGGCCTCGTCCTCCGCCAGCACACAGGCGAGAGCACCGGCGCCTTTCCGTTTCTCCGGCGGGTCCGTCAGCGGCATGCGCTCCCACCCGGGGGCGCGCTCCAGCATGCCGGGGCGCTCGGGCACCCGCCGCGCGTAGACGCTCTCGCACGCGTCGCTCACGGATGCGGCGTCGTCGGCGAGACGCATCCGCAGCCGGTCCGAGCCCGGCGGGGTCTTCAGGGTGACGCGAGCGGTGTCGATGTCGGCATCGAGCCGGCGCGTGGCCATTCCGTACCCGAAGCGTCCATATATGCCCGGTTCGGAAGCGGTGAGCAGGGAGAGCGGTTCCACGCCGGCGTCCCGGGTCTCGTCCAACTGCCGCCGCATCATGGAGCGGAGGATTCCGCGACGGCGGTGAGTCGGCGACACGTGCACCATGGCCAGACCCGCCGAGGGCACCAGCGCGCCCCCCGGAACGGCCATCCGGAATGAGAACAGGCTTGCGGAGCCGACCAGTTCGTCCCCGTCCCACGCACCGAGCGACCGGTCGGTCTCCGTCAACTCCCGGTAAAGCTCTCGGTCGAGGCCTCCGGCCGCGCCGAAAGCGCGAAGAATTCCGTCGAACCAGGAGTCCCATTCGGAACGGCGCAGCGTGCGCAACTCTGTCTTCATGCGCTCTCTCTAGCAGGGGTTTTGAGAAGCGGCCAACGTGAATCCCCACGCCCGGCCGTCCGTGCACGTGCATACGCACGTTCCGGCGTTCTTGCACGTCGTGAACGGAATCGACGCACTGGTCAAAGGCTCGATAAGGTCCATCTGCATGGCTGTACCTCGTCCGAGCCTCACACCCCCCAAGGCCCGGTTGCACAAAACGCGAAGAGCGTTGCACCGGGCCCGGACGAGGCTGCGCCGCAGCGCCGTGGACTATTTCCGCGGCGGCGTCTCGGACTGGCTCGCCTTCGCCGCACTTCTTCTCGTCGTTCCGCTCCTCGCCTTCCTCACGGTCCGCATGCCGCTGTGGGCCGCCCCGGAGGCGCTCGTACTGCCGCTGATAGCGGGCGGCCTGCTGCTGCGTCCGGCGAGCCTGCTGGCGCTCTACGCGTGTGCGGCTGCGGCCCTCATCGTCGAGTCCGCGCTGCTCGGTCCGTACCAGGACGGTGCGGGGCGCGTCACGCCGGGCACCATCCTCGTCGTGGCCACGGCCGGGCTCGCCGGGCTTCTCGTCGCCCAGTTCCGAAGCCGCGTAGGTGTGCCCTGGCGCCGCGGCGGCACCATGCTCTTCGACCTCCGCGAGCGCATCCGCGTACAGAGCAAGCTGCCCAGGCTCCCGCGGGGCTGGCACCGCGAGATGGCGCTGCGTCCGGCCGGCGGGCAGTCGTTCTCGGGCGACTTCGTCGTCGCCGCGCGCACGGGCCCGGGGGAGCGCACTCTGGAGGTCGTGCTGACGGACGTGTCCGGCAAGGGCATGGACGCGGGCTCACGCGCGCTGCTGCTCTCCGGTGCCTTCGGCGGCCTGCTGGGCTCGCTGCCGCCGCACGCCTTCCTGCCCGCCGCCAACGGCTATCTGCTGCGGCAGGACTGGGAAGAGGGCTTCGCCACCTCCGTCCATCTCGTTCTCGATCTGGACAGCGGCGACTACGAACTGTTCTCCGCCGGGCACGTCCCCGCCCTCCAGCGGGGCGCCGGAACCGGCAAGTGGGAGGAGAAGTCGGGCGACGGCCCGCTGCTCGGGGTCTACCAGGGCGCCCAGTTCGACCCGGTGAAGGGGACGCTGCTCCAGGGCGACGTGCTGATGCTCTTCACGGACGGCCTCGTGGAGACCTCGGAACGCGATCTCGCGGACGGCCTCGACCGGCTGACGGGCGAGGCCGACCGGCACGTCGCCTCGGGCTTCCGCGGGGCCGCCTGGCACCTGATCGAAACGGTGGCGCGGGACGTCAACGACGACCGAGCCCTGCTCCTGCTCTGCCGGGGCTGAAACCCGCAGCTGAACCCCCGGACTGCCCCCGGGACTGCCCCCGGACCGAATCCCGCGGCCGAATCCCGGCACTTGAGCCCCGGGACGGCCGGCGACGCACGTGCGGCAGCACCCGTGAGCAGTGCGGCCGCACCGCTCGCGGGTGCTGCTGCATGCGGAAGCGGGCCGGTTGCGCTGAAGCACCCGGCCCGCCTCTCCGAACAGCTGTCTCTCCCCGCCGCCTGTCCGCCGGTCCGGGTCCGCCTGCCCGGCCGGCCTACCTCGTGTGCTTCCCGCCGCGGCGGGAACCGCCCGTCTCGTACGACGAACCCGACCGCGCGTACTCCGCGGCATCGGGAGCGGCCGCGCCGGGTTCGGCGTGAGCGGGAGCCGGAGCGCCGACGTGCGCGGAGTCGGTCCGGGCCGGCGTCCGCGGGGGCGCGGAGGCCTTCTCACGTGCGCGTGCCTGCTCGCCCGCGTCGCGCCTGAAGAACCACTCCATCTTCGGCTCCATGGCGAAGCGGAAGACGCGGCGCACCGGCGATGTGCACAGCAGGGTCATCATCACCACGGCCATCAACGTGATCACGACGCGGCTGACGGGGTGGTCGACCCAGTCCATGTCGTACCACTCGAACTCACGCGAGACCTTGATCGGGTAGACGTGGAGCAGGTACGCGTAGAGCGTTCCGGCGCCGAGGGCCGTGAACCACATGTGGCGACGCGGCACCAGCGCGAGGAACGCGGCGGTCAGCACGAGTCCGCAGCCGAAGGTGGCGAGGGTCATCACGCCGCCCACCCAGGCCGGGGCACCGAGGTCCTGCGCGGCCTTGTCGTGCAGGAACCAGCCCTTGGACATCCGCGGCACGGCCCAGTAGGCGACCAGCAGCGCACCGGCGAAAACCGGCAGCGCCAGCATCCGGAACCTGCGCCGCGTGACGATCTGGAAGTGCTCGGGCCGCAGTTGGAGGCCGAGTACGAAGTACGGCAGGAAGGTGGCGACCCGCATCAGGTTCAAGTCGTTGCTGATGCTGGGGGTGACACCGGCGGCCACGGCCACGGCCAGGGCCACGGGCATCGGCCAGCGCATGCTCTTCCACAGCGGGGTGGTCAGCCGCCACAGGAAGAGGGCCACGAGGAACCACAGCGCGAAGCCGGGCTCCTGGTAGTGGAACTCCCGGTCGGGGTTGTCGCTCGCCCACCGCATGAAGAAGGTGTAGACCGTCTGGAAGATCAGGTACGGCACCAGCACGCCGGTGACGAGCCGCTTGATCTGCCGTGGTTTGCCCTCGAAGCTGCGGGAGAGGTAGCCGGAGACGATGATGAACGCCGGCATGTGGAAGGCGTACAGCACGAAGTAGAGCGCGCCGGCCATGCGGCTGTCGTCGCGCAGCGGATCCCATACGTGGCCCACCGCGACGAGCAGGATCGTCAGGTACTTCGCGTTGTCGAGAAAGGGGTCCCGCTGGTCTGCGGGCTTTTTCTTGACCTTGGCCGGAGGCTCCGCCGACGCGTCGGGCGTCGCGGAGTGGGGCTCCTGGCGGACCGGGGGGAGCGGTGCCCGCTCATAACCAGCGTGCAACATCTGCCGAACCCTAGTCCTCAAACCTGTGAGGAGTAAATTCCCGACGAGAATCCAACAGGCCTACCCGGAACAGTTTTCGGCACACGTCATCGGGAGGGATTTCCTGCACCGATGCCTGCTCAGGCCGTCGCTCTGGGCGGACATGTCCGCCATGCCCGGACATTCGGACGAGGTTCCCGTGGTCACCCCGTCGCCTCAACGGGGCTTGTTTCCCGTCCGGGCGGGCCGTATCCGGAACCCGTTGTGATCGACTCCACAACACGCGGCGATACGGCGGCAATTCGTCACGGGAGCCGCCGTGGAGCAACGCCCGCTCTTGCACATGTTGCATTATCGCTGCGCAGCGCAATGATCGGTGTGGTGGGTCCTGAAATTCCGTACGTATTGGCGTCCGGCACGCCGTGGGAGATGCGTCACGGGTGTGTCCGGAGCGTGTAGAGCATGTGCGCACGGGGGAGAACCGCAACGACCGGGGAGGGTCCCACGGCCGACGATTCGTCACTCAACTCCACGCACAGGCGACTTGGTGGCACGATGGTCCGCGGCGGGGGAGCGATGGCGACGGCCCCTCGACCGGTGACGCGTTCCGACCGCAAGGGTGTGATCAGTTGTGGCCATTTCACTGTCTGTGGTGCTGCTGTTGGCAGTGATCCTGGTGGTGATGATCAGGGGCGGCTCGATAAAGGCGGGGCCCGCCATCGTGGCGGTGCTCTTCGGCTTCTTCCTGGCCTCGACCGACATCGCGCCCTCGGTCAACCGGTTCATGAACTCCCTGGCGGACATGGTCAATCAGATCAGCTTCTAGCGCGGCCGCACCCCCGCGCGTTCCGCGGCCGCGCACCCCTCGCGCGCCGGCGGCACAACAGCACAGGCACGGGGCCCCGCCGAGTACCCGGGGACGGAGACCGTCTCCACGCGGAGCGAGGGCCCCGCAGCACGCCGAAGGGCCGGCCCCGACAGGGCCGGCCCTTCGCGTTCCGAGCGGGCGACGGGAATCGAACCCGCGTAGCTGGTTTGGAAGACCAGGGCTCTACCATTGAGCTACGCCCGCAAGCACCCCGCTCCGTACGTCCGCCGCATGCTCCCGGCGTCTGTTCGACGCGGTCACGGCCTCGGCCGGTACGTCCGTCGAAGCGGTACGCACTGCATCGTAGTGCATCCTCACCCGGCTCACGATCGTGACCTGGCGCCGGGGGGCGCACGAGCAGGCCCCGGCACCGCCGACCTGCCGGTATGCGTCCCCGGCGAACGGGAGGCGGTGGGCCTGCGCCCCGGCCTTTCAACTCGTCCGCCCCGCACACTCTCCGGGCCGTCCCGGCCCCGACGGGGCGCTCAGCGGCGGCCGAGGTCCCGGTGAACCGCCTCCGCGACGTCCTGGATGGTGGCGATGCCGTACCTCATCGTCCTGTTGCCCTGCGAGAGAACGGCGATGCCGTAGTCGTTGCCGCCGTGTGTGAACGCCCCGACGCTGTGCACGCGCCAGGCACCCGTGCTGCGCGGCAGCCAGCCGTTCTTGACGTGGACCGTGGCCGAACCGGGTGCTCCGGCCGGCACGCCCCAACGCTGGCTCGGCACAACCCGGTTCATCAGTCCGAGGGCGTACGCGCGTGACGCCGGCGTGAGGACCGGATTGGGCGCCGTGAGCAGCCGCAGCAGTTTGACCTGGTCCCGGGCGGTGACCTGGGTGAGGCCCCAGGAGGCCTTCCGGCCGGGAGCGGTGTCCCGCATGCCGGCCAGCGACAGGAACTGCGCGAAGCGGTCCCGGCCGATCCGGCGCCACAGCGTGGACGTCGCCGCGTTGTCCGACCTGGTGATCATCGCGGTGGTCGAGCGCACTTCGCGGGGTGTCAGCTCACGGTGCTCCTCCTGGGCCTTGCGCAGCAGCGCCGCGAGCACCGAGACCTTGACGATGCTGGCCGAGTCGTAGCGGGCGTCGGCCCTGAACTCACACCTGCTCCCCGTGCGCCGGTCGTACACGGCGAGCGCCGGGCTGTCCCGGCGGTCGCGGACCGCGCCCGCGATGTCCTGCGCCAGCCGCGAGGCCAGACCCGGCTGGGGCGAGGTGCACACGACCTGCGAGCCCCCCACGCGGGCCTGTGCCGTGCTCGCCGAGGCGGGGCCGGCCGACGTCAGGACGGTGAGCGCGGACGCGGCGGCGACGGCCGCCGCTGCCGCCCGTCTCCCGGCGCCCGATGTGTGCGATCCGAACATGGAGGTTCCGTCCCGGTCTGGGGTTGCTCTGTGGTGGTGGCCTTCCGGCTCCGGCCGCGAAGGAGGCGACCTGAGGTCCGGGTTGTTCATGGTTGCGAAGAATGCCACATGTGCCGAGGGTCCCCGGGCGGCAGCCGAGGTGTTCCGCGGGCCTGTGTCGCGTCGACGGTGAGAACTGCGGGCGGCGGCGCGAGGGGAGGCGTCCGACGCGAGGGGAGGCGTCCGGGGCGTCCCGTCGCCGTCCCGCTCCCTGGGCCGCCGTCCCGCTCCCGGGAATGCCGGGCTGCCCACCGCGGGACCGTCGGCCCGGCCCGAGGGCTGGCCGCGCGGCTTTTCCCAGTGTCACCCACTGCCGCCGCTCTCCCGCCGTGGGCGATGTCACCGCCCTCGCCCACGAGGGTGCGGGCGTGTGCTCACATCCCTGTCGGCGAGAGCCGGGAACGCAGCGGACAAGGGGTGTGCGGACGGCGGAGAACGCCCGGAGGGGAGGGGGAAGAGCCGGGGCGGCCCGGTAGAAGGGCATGTACTCTACGTGTCGCACCAGCGGGGTGTGGCGCAGCTTGGTAGCGCGTCCGCTTTGGGAGCGGAAGGTCGTCGGTTCGAATCCGGCCACCCCGACCACGTACTATGCAAGACGCGCGCGTGCCTGTGTCGTGTCCGGATTCCGAGCGGTTTGCGGGGCACCCGGCAGAGCGCGAATTCCCCAAGCAGTCAGCCCCCAAGGAGACCGACCGTGAAGAGCGCCGTGGAGACCCTGAACCCCACCCGGGTTCGGCTCACAGTCGAGGTGCCCTTCGAGGAGCTCAAGGACAGCCTCGACGCGGCGTACAAGAAGATCAACCAGCAGGTCACCGTCCCCGGTTTCCGCAAGGGCAAGATCCCTGCCCGGGTGATCGACCAGCGGTTCGGACGCGGCGCGGTGCTGGAGGAAGCGGTCAACGACGCGCTTCCGAAGCTCTACCAGTCGGCTGTCGAGGAGGGCGAGCTGAACCCGCTGGGCCAGCCCGAGGTCGACATCACGGACCTGAAGGACAACGAGCTGCTGTCCTTCACCGCCGAGGTGGACATCCGCCCCGAGATCGCGATCCCCGACTACTCGGGCATCGAGGTCGAGGTCGAGGCCGCCGAGGTCTCAGACGAGGACGTGGACAAGGCCGTCGAGCAGCTGCGTGAGCGCTTCGCCTCCACCACGGTCGTCGAGCGGGCCGCCGCCGAGGGCGACGTGGTCAAGGTCGACCTTCAGGCGAAGGTCGACGGCGAGGTCCTCGAGGACGGCGTCGCGGAAGGCGTCGACTACACCATCGGCTCCGGCGAGCTCCTCGACGGCATCGACGCCGCCGTCACCGGTCTCGAGGCCGGCGGCGAGGCCACCTTCACCTCCGAGCTCAAGGGCGGTTCCGCCGCCGGCAAGGAGGCCGAGGTCTCGGTCCGGGTGCAGACGGTCTCCTCGCGTGAACTCCCCGCGCTGGACGACGACTTCGCGCAGCTCGCCAGCGAGTTCGACACCCTCGACGAGCTGCGCGAGGACAGCCGCAAGCGCCTCGGCCAGCAGAAGAAGTACGAGCAGGCCACGGAGGCGCAGGAGAAGGTGCTTGACGCCCTCCTCGGCCTCGTCGAGGTCCCCGTCCCGGACAAGCTGCTGGCGGACGAGGTCAGCACCCGCAAGGACAACCTCGTCAACAACCAGCTCGGTCAGATGGGCCTCGATCTCGCGACGTACCTGCAGATGCAGGACAAGTCCGAGGAGGACTTCGACGCGGAGCTCAAGGAGCAGGCGGAGAAGGGCATCCGCACCCAGTTCGTGCTCGACGAGCTGGTGAACAAGGAGAAGCTCAACGTCAGCCAGGAAGAGCTGACCGAGCACCTCATGCGCCGCGCCCAGTCCTCCGGCATGAGCCCCGACCAGTTCGCGCAGGCCGTCGTCGAGGGCGGCCAGGTGCCGATGCTCGTCGGCGAGGTCGCCCGCGGCAAGGCGCTCGCCTCCGTCGTCGAGAAGGCCACCGTCAAGGACACCAACGGCGAGACGGTCGACCTCGACGACGAGGAGGACGAGACCGCCGAGACGGTCGAGGCCACCACGGCCGAGGCGGGCGCCGGAACCGGCGACGAGTCCGGGCAGGCGGCCGCGACGGCCTCCGAGGACGCCTCGGACAAGAGCTCCGACGAGGGGCAGGAGAAGAAGTCAGAGGGCTGACCTCCCTCTCCACGCCCTCCCCGCAGCCCGCACCGGAAGATCACGGCCGGGCCCGCGCACCTCTCCGGTGCGCGGGCCCCGGGGCTGCACGGAGGGCCCATGGGACCTGCGCTGACAGCGAACAGCTCCCGATGCGGGATGGCTCCGTCGGTGCCGCGCGTTAGGGTCCCAAGTGCATGAAGACCCCAGAGACGGCACGCCTTCGGCTACCGTCCGGACACGAGCAGGTGGACACGTGACGCTTCCGATGCCTTCCGCCGCCGCTGAGCACCTTGGTGGTGGCCTCGGCGACCAGGTCTACAACCGGCTGCTCAACGAGCGGATCATCTTCCTCGGCCAGCCCGTCGACGACGAGATCGCCAACCAGATCACCGCTCAGTTGCTGCTCCTGGCGGCCGACCCGGACAAGGACATCTTCCTTTACATCAACAGCCCCGGTGGCTCGATCCAGGCGGGCATGGCGATCTACGACACCATGCAGTACATCAAGAACGACGTGGTCACCATCGCCATGGGCCTCGCCGCTTCGATGGGCCAGTTCCTGCTGAGCGCCGGCACCCCCGGCAAGCGCTTCGCGCTGCCGAACGCGGACATCCTGATCCACCAGCCCTCCGCCGGCCTGGCGGGCTCCGCCTCGGACATCAAGATCCACGCCGAGCAACTGCTGCGTACGAAGAAGAAGATGGCGGAGCTCTCCGCCCAGCACACCGGTCAGACGATCGAGCAGTGGACCCGTGACGCCGACCGCGACCGCTGGTTCTCCGCCGAGGAGGCCAAGGAATACGGCCTGATCGACGAGGTGTACGGCAGGGCGTCGCAGGTTCCGGGAGGCGGCGGTACGGGCGCGTGAGCCGCGCCGCAGGACAGCAGGCTCAGCAGCAGCGCAGCGACCGCAGTCAGCCCATCACCAGGAGAAGGCTCCGATGACCAATCTTTCCGGACTCCCCGCCCCCGGCGGACGCCCCGGCATGGAGAGCGCGAACGCCTCCGAGGGCCGCTACACGGGCCCGCAGCCCGACTCCCGCTACATCGTGCCGCGGTTCGTCGAGCGCACCTCGCAGGGCGTGCGCGAGTACGACCCGTACGCGAAGCTCTTCGAGGAGCGCGTGATCTTCCTCGGCGTCCAGATCGACGACGCCTCGGCCAACGACATCATGGCGCAGCTGCTGTGCCTTGAGTCGATGGACCCGGACAGGGACATCTCGCTCTACATCAACTCGCCCGGCGGCTCCTTCACGGCGCTCACGGCCATCTACGACACCATGCAGTTCGTGAAGCCGGACATCCAGACGGTCTGCATGGGGCAGGCGGCCTCCGCCGCCGCCGTGCTGCTCGCGGCCGGCACCCCCGGCAAGCGGATGGCGCTTCCCAACGCACGCATCCTGATCCACCAGCCCTACAGCGAGACGGGCCGCGGTCAGGTCTCCGACCTGGAGATCGCCGCGAACGAGATCCAGCGCATGCGTGTCCAGTTGGAGGAGATGCTGGCGAAGCACTCCACCAAGGAGATCGAGCAGATCCGCGACGACATCGAGCGCGACAAGATCCTCACGGCTGAGGAGTCGCTCGAGTACGGGCTGATCGACCAGATCGTCTCCACCCGCAAGTCGTCCGTCGGCATGGGAGTCTGACTCCGGCGCATGTCACGTATCCCTCTTGGGGCGCCTCTATCGAGTCGTCCCAAGGGGGGCCCAATTCGACGGCCCGGCAGGGTACCGTCGTACACGCACGTACCTCGGTCCGACGGCTGATGGACCGGTCCCAGGCGAAGGGGAAGCACCTCGTGGCACGCATCGGTGATGGCGGCGATCTGCTCAAGTGCTCGTTCTGCGGGAAGAGCCAGAAGCAGGTGAAGAAGCTGATCGCAGGGCCAGGCGTGTACATCTGCGACGAGTGCATCGACCTGTGCAACGAGATCATCGAGGAGGAGCTCGCCGAGTCCTCCGAGGTGCGCTGGGACGAACTGCCCAAGCCCCGCGAGATCTCGGAGTTCCTCGAGGGGTACGTGGTCGGCCAGGAGGCTGCCAAGAAGGCGCTCTCCGTCGCGGTCTACAACCACTACAAGCGTGTGCAGGCCGGTGAGAACGGCGGCCCCCAGGGCCGTGAGGACGGCATCGAGCTCGCCAAGTCCAACATCCTGCTGCTCGGCCCCACCGGTTCCGGCAAGACGCTGCTTGCGCAGACCCTCGCCCGCATGCTGAACGTCCCCTTCGCCATCGCGGACGCCACGGCTCTGACGGAGGCGGGCTACGTCGGCGAGGACGTCGAGAACATCCTTCTGAAACTGATCCAGGCGGCGGACTACGACGTCAAGAAGGCCGAGACCGGGATCATCTACATCGACGAGATCGACAAGGTCGCCCGCAAGAGTGAGAATCCCTCGATCACGCGTGACGTGTCCGGTGAGGGCGTCCAGCAGGCGCTGCTGAAGATCCTGGAGGGCACGACGGCCTCGGTGCCGCCGCAGGGCGGACGGAAGCACCCGCACCAGGAGTTCATCCAGATCGACACGACGAACGTGCTGTTCATCGTGGGTGGCGCCTTCGCCGGGCTGGAGAAGATCATCGAGGCCCGCGCGGGTGCGAAGGGCATCGGCTTCGGCGCCACCATCCGCTCCAAGCGGGAGATCGAGGACAGCAACCAGTTCGAGGACGTCATGCCCGAGGACTTGGTGAAGTTCGGGATGATCCCCGAGTTCATCGGCCGGCTGCCGGTGATGACGAGCGTGCACAACCTCGACCGTGAGGCGCTGCTGCAGATCCTCATGGAGCCGCGCAACGCCCTCGTCAAGCAGTACCAGCGTCTCTTCGAACTCGATGGTGTGGAACTGGACTTCGACCGTCCCGCGCTCGAGGCCATCGCCGACCAGGCGATCCTGCGCGGCACCGGGGCGCGCGGACTGCGCGCCATCATGGAGGAGGTCCTGATGTCGGTGATGTACGAGGTGCCGTCCCGTAAGGATGTCGAGCGCGTCGTGATCACCGAAGAGGTCGTTCACTCCAACGTGAACCCGACGCTCGTGCCCCGCTCGCGCAGCAACGAACAGGAACGGCACGAGAAGAGCGCGTAACGCGCATCAGGCCCTGCCCGCGCCCGGCCGCGGGCCTTCGCTCTTCTTCGCTGAAAGCAACGGCAGTTGTGCACTTGTCCGCCGAGTACGAAGACATAGGCACGACGAGGCATGCACGACGAGAGGGGCGCCCGGCCTCGTGTGCCGGGCACCCCTCTCGTCGTGCTGTGACTCCTGTGCCGTTCTCCTGCGGTGTGCCCTGGCCCCCGCGGGACCGCCGGCCCGGCCCTCGTGCTCGGCCGTTCAAGCTCCAGCCGAGCCGTCAGCCGGCCTCGACGAGCGCGTCCTTGCGCACTTTCGCCGTCAGTTCGGCGGTCTCCTTCAGGTCCACGGGCTCCGTCGACGTGCCGTCGCTGGTGAGGATCATGGAGGAGACCGTGCCCACGGTGCTGGAGTCGGCCCAGCCGCACATGACCAGGCTCATCCTGGATATTTTGTACTCCTGGCACTTGAGCACGTCGCCGTCGAAGCCGGACGGGGAGAACTTCCCGAGGGCGCCCTCCGCCTTCGCGCCGGTCTCCGTCTTCAGCGACTTGCCCGTCTGCTCGAAGACCCAGTCGACGGCCTTCTCCGGGTTCGCCACGGAGCCGTAGGCGCCGCCGAGTTGCAGCTTCCTGGTGGTTCCGGCCTTGTACTCGGCGCTGACGTCGGCGTTGGACGTCATCCCGGGCACCTTCTTGTTGTCGAAGGCCTCGCCGTCGCCCTTCTCGCCCTTGCCGTCCCGCTGGTACTCGCCTGCGACCGTCTTCGGCGTCGTCAGCCTGTACTCGGGAGCGTCGTCCGCGCCCAGGTAGAAGTACCCGCCCAGGACGAGGCACACGACGACCGCCGCGCCGGCGGCCACCGCCTTGGCCGGGCCGCTGAAGCCGCCCCTGCCACCGGCCGTCGTGCCCGTGCCGTCCTGGCGGGTGCCGCCGCCCTCCGGGGGCACCGGTGCGCCGGGCGCCTCCGCCTGTCCGTGCACGGCCGGCTGACCGTCACTCATCGCTTGCGTCTCCTCCGTCAGGCGAAGGACCCCCGGCACACCGGCCGGAGGTCCCGGTACCGCAGCCCCGCGGGCTACTTGATCTCGACCCTTGCCTCGTCGCGCAGCTTCGTCGACAGCTCGGCGACTTCATCGATCGTCATGCTCCTGCCGGTCAGGACGGCGGCGGAGTCCTGAGCGGAGACCATCGCCACCGTGCTGTGGTCGCCCCACATGCACAGCGGCGACTTGATCTCGGACGGACGGCCGCTTCCTGCCGACGTGGATGCGCCGAGGCTGACCTTGATGACCTGGCACTTCATCACGGCGTCGTCCTTAAGACCGGCCGGCTCGACCTTCTCGGGGCTGCCCTCGAGTTCGGCCTTGCTGCCGGAGCGCTCCGCGTTCTTCTCGCTGTCCTCGGCCATCTTCGCGAAGGCCGTGTCGACCGTGGCCTCCGGGTCCTCGACCTCGCCCCAGACCCCCTGGAACCTGAGCTGCTTCACGGCCGTGCCGCTGCCGGACTTGTACGTGCCGTGCTCGTTCTTGGGGGCGCCGACGCCCGCCTTCTCGAACTCCGAGAGCTCGGACTGCGTCATCGAGCTCGTGCTGCCGTAGCCGTCGTCCTTCCGGTACTCGCCGGCGACCGTCTGCGGCGACGTCAGCTTGTACTTCTTCCCGTCGTCGGCGACGGAACCGCCGCCGCCCCCCAGCCCGCCGAAGAGGAAGACTCCGCCGATGACGACACCCACCATGACCAGCGAGCCGATGATGATGGCGACCGTCCTGCCTCCCATGCCGCCGCCTCCCTGCGGGGGCACGGGAGGACCTGGCTGACCGTAGGGACCGGGCTGACCGTACGGTCCCGGCTGCTGCGGATAGCCGTAACCGGGCTGGCCGGGCGGCTGCTGCGGATAGCCGTAGCCGGGCTGGCCCGGGGCCCCGCCCGGAGCGCCCTGGGCGTACGGGTTCGGGCCCTGCGGGGGCTGTCCGTACGGTCCGGGCGGTGGCGGCTGCTGTCCGTACGGCCCCGGCTGGTTCTGACTCATGGCGGCGCTTCCCCTCCGTTGATGTGCGTCGCGTACGACGCGGTCGCGCTCGCGCTCACGCGCTGTGAGTACATCCTGGCGGAAGCCCGGAGTGCGTACTGCACCGGTCCCCAAACCGATTCGAGACTGCGACATTGACGCCCTTACACTGCCGTCGTGACCGAGAACTCTCAGCAGCGCCCCGACTCCCGAGGGCCGAAAGCAGCAGCCCCCGCAGACCTTCCGACGCAGTACGCGCCGTCCGAGGTGGAGGAGGAGCTGTACGAGCGCTGGGTGGCTCGCGGTTACTTCGAGGCGGACTCCAAGAGCGACAAGCAGCCGTACACCATCGTCATCCCGCCTCCGAACGTCACGGGATCGCTCCATCTGGGCCACGCCTTCCAGCACACGCTGATGGACGCCCTCACCCGCCGCAAGCGGATGCAGGGCTACGAGTCGCTGTGGCTGCCGGGAATGGACCACGCGGGCATCGCCACGCAGAACAAGGTCGAGCAGCAGCTCGCCGAAGAGGGCAAGTCCCGGCAGGACTTGGGTCGCGAGGCGTTCGTCGAGCGGGTCTGGCAGTGGAAGGAGGAGTACGGCGGCAAGATCCTCGGCCAGATGCGCCGCCTCGGCGACGGCGTCGACTGGACGCGCGAGCGCTTCACCATGGACGAGGGCCTCTCCCGCGCCGTCCAGACCGTCTTCAAGCAGATGTACGACGACGGGCTGGTCTACCGTGCCGAGCGGATCATCAACTGGTGCCCGCGCTGCCTCACCGCCATCTCCGACATCGAGGTGGAATACCAGGAGGACGACGGCGAGTTGGTCTCCATCAGGTACGGCGGAGGCGACGGCGAGGACGACTCCCTGGTCGTGGCCACCACGCGCGCCGAGACGATGCTCGGCGACACCGCCGTGGCCGTCCACCCCGACGACCAGCGCTACGCACATCTGCTGGGCCGGCACATCAAGCTCCCGCTCACCGACCGCACCATCCCCGTCGTCGCCGACGAGCATGTGGACCCGGAGTTCGGCTCCGGCGCCGTCAAGGTCACTCCCGCCCACGACCCGAACGACTTCGCGATCGGGCAGCGGCACGACCTGCCGGCGCTGACCGTCATGGACGAGCGGGGCGTGATCACCGCGCACGGCCCCTTCCAGGGGCTCGACCGCTTCGAGGCGCGGTCGTCGATCGTCGCCGCACTGCGCGAACAGGGCCGCATCACGGCGGAGAAGCGCCCGTACACCCACAGCGTCGGGCACTGCTCGCGCTGCAAGACCACGATCGAGCCGCGGCTGTCGATGCAGTGGTGGGTCGGCGTCGGCCCGCTCGCGCAGGCCGCGGGCGACGCGGTGCGCGACGGGCGCGTGAAGATCCACCCCGCGGAGATGTCGGCGCGCTACTTCGACTGGGTCGACAACATGCTCGACTGGTGCATCTCGCGCCAGCTGTGGTGGGGCCACCGCATCCCCGTCTGGTACGGCCCGGACGGCGAGGTCCGCTGCGTCGGACCGGACGAGCAGCCACCCTCGGGCGAGGGCTGGACGCAGGACCCGGACGTCCTGGACACCTGGTTCTCCTCCGGTCTCTGGCCGTTCTCCACCCTCGGGTGGCCCGAACAGACCCAGGACCTGGCGAAGTTCTACCCGACCGACGTGCTGCTGACCGGGCACGACATCATCTTCTTCTGGGTCGCCCGGATGATGATGTTCGGGCTCTACGCGATGGACGGCGTCGCCCCGTTCCACACGATCGCGCTGACCGGCCTGGTCCGCGACGACCACGGCAAGAAGATGTCCAAGTCCAACCCCAACTCGGTCGACCCGCTGGACTGGATGAACGCCTACGGTGCCGACGCCGTGCGCTTCACGCTCACCAGCGGCGCCAACCCGGGCGCGGACGTGCCGATCGGCGAGGACTGGGTCAAGGCGTCCCGCAACTTCGCCAACAAGATCTGGAACGCCACGCGCTTCGCGCTGATGAACGGTGCGACGGTCCAGGGCCCGCTGCCGGAGCCGTCCGAACTGGGCGCCACGGACCGGTGGATCCTCTCCCGCCTCAACTCCGTCGTCACCGAGGCCGACGGCTACTACGAGGACTACCAGTTCGCCAAACTCTCGGACACGCTGCGCCACTTCGCGTGGGACGAGGTCTTCGACTGGTACGTCGAGCTGTCCAAGACCACCTTCGCGGCGGGCGGACGGCCGGCGGAGGTCTCGCGCCGCGTCCTCGGCGAGGTGCTCGACGTGATGCTGCGGCTGCTGCACCCGGTCGTCCCGTTCGTCACCGAGGCGCTGTGGACGACGCTCACGGGCGGCGAATCCCTCGTCACCACGGAATGGCCCGCCGACTCCGGGTTCCGCGACGCGGAGGCCGAGCGGGAGATCGCCACGCTCCAGGACGCCGTGACCGAGGTCCGGCGCTTCCGCGCCGACCAGGGCCTCCAGCCGGGCCAGCGGGTTCCGGCCCGGCTCACGGTGGCGGGTTCCCCGCTGGCGTCGCACGAGGACGCCATGCGGCAGCTGCTGCGGCTCCAGCCCGAGGGCGAGAGTTTCCAGGCCACGGCGTCGCTGCCGGTCGCGGGCGGCACGGTGGAGCTGGACCTCTCCGGCGTCATCGACGTCGACGCGGAGCGCAAGCGGCTGACGAAGGACCTGGACGCCGCCGGGAAGGAGCTGCGGCAGACGACGGCGAAGCTGGAGAACGAGGGCTTCCTCGCGAAGGCGCCCGAGCACGTCGTCGCGAAGATCCGGGAACGCCGCGCCACCGCCGAGGCCGACATCGCACGCCTCCGGCAGCAGCTCGAGCGGCTGCCCGGCGCGTAACGCCCCACGGCGGACGGCCCGGCCGGCAAGGCCCTGAGACCGCGGGTGCGCGGGCTGTGGCCGGCGCTCCGCGCACCGACGTGGTTCCGGGACGGCCCGCAGAGGGCCGTCACCGCGGTCACGGTCCGGCAGCGTCCCCGCTGCCGGACCGCCCCGTGTGCCGGTTCCGCGGGGGAGCGCGCTTCCGGTACGGCCGCCGCAGGGGGCTTCCGGTAGGGCCGCCGCAGGAGGACCGCCGGGAAGGCGGGCCCGCGGCCCTACGTAGACTGGGCGCCGTGAGTGACCAGCCCCAGCCCCCCGAGCAAGGTCCCGGCGAAGACCCGGACGAGGAGAACGGCAGCACCCCGCCCTCCGAGTTCGAGGAGATCGTCGGAGCGGAGACCGACCGCGACCCGGATCTCGCGGTCATCGAGGCCGGCAGCCGCACCCTCCGCGCCCAGGCCGGCACTCCGCAGAGCGACGTGGTTCCGGGACGGCCCGAGGACCCGGAGACGGACCGCGCGCTGCGGGCGGTGGAGGCGGAGCTGATGGGCCGCTGGCCCGAGACCCGGCTCGACCCCTCGCTGGACCGCATCCGGGCACTGATGGACGTGATGGGGGAGCCGCAGCGGGCCTACCCGTCCATCCACATCACAGGCACGAACGGCAAGACGAGTACGGCACGCATGGTCGAGGCGCTGCTGAGCACCTTCGAGCTGCGCACCGGCCGGTACACCTCGCCGCACGTGCAGTCGATCACCGAGCGGATCAGCGTCGACGGGGCTCCCGTCAGTGCGGAGCGCTTCATCGAGACCTACGAGGACGTCAAGCCGTTCGCGGAGATGGTCGACGCGCAGCAGCCGTACCGTCTCTCCTTCTTCGAGATGCTGACGGGCATGGCCTACGCGGCGTTCGCCGACGCACCCGTCGACGTCGCCGTCGTCGAGGTCGGCATGGGCGGCAGCTGGGACGCCACGAACGTGATCGATGCGGGCGTCTCCGTCGTCACGCCCATCTCGCTCGACCACGTGGCACGTCTCGGTGACACCCCTGAGAAGATCGCCGGCGAGAAGTCCGGGATCATCAAGAAGGACGCCACCGTCGTTCTCGCCCAGCAGCCCGTCGAAGCGGCCTCCGTCGTGCTGAAGCGCGCCGCCGAGGAGGAGGCGACGGTCGCGCGGGAGGGACTGGAGTTCGGGGTCGTCTCGCGCGAGGTCGCCGTCGGCGGGCAGCTGCTCACGCTGCGCGGACTGGGCGGTGAGTATCCGGAGATCTTCCTGCCCATGCACGGCGCGCACATGGCGCACAACGCCGCGGTCGCGCTCGCCGCCGTCGAGGCCTTCTTCGGCGTCGGTGCGCGGCAGGTGGGCCGGGACCGCACACTCGACGCCGACATCGTCCGGCAGGCCTTCGCATCGGTCTCCTCGCCCGGCCGTCTGGAGCTGATGCGCACCAGCCCGGCGGTGCTGCTCGACGCCGCGCACAACCCGGCGGGGGCCCGCGCCACCGCGGAGGCGATCACCGAGGCGTTCAGTTTCAGCCGTCTCGTGGGCGTTGTCGGCCCCAGCAGCGACAAGGACGTACGGGGTCTGCTCGAGGCATTCGAACCGGTCTTCGCGGAAGTGGTGCTCACCCGTAACTCCACGTCCCGGGCGATGGACGTCGACGACCTGGCCGCGGTCGCCGTCGAGGTCTTCGGCGAGGAGCGTGTGCAGGTCGAACCCCGGCTGGACAGCGCGCTGGAGGAGGCGATCACGCTCGCCGAGGAGGAGGGCGAGTACGCGGGCGCGGGCGTCCTGGTCACGGGTTCCGTCATCACGGCCGGCGAGGCCCGGCTGCTGCTGGGGAAGGAGCGGTAGTGCGCACTCTCTGCGCGAGCACGCTGCTCGGTGAGTTCTTCGTCATCGGCTTCGCCGGTCTCGTCGCCATGCGCACGAGCGACCTGCCGACGGGCACCGTCTGGACGGTGTGCGGCGTGGCGATGGCCCTGTGCCTGCTGCTGTGCGGCGTGCTGACCCGCCCGGGCGGCATCCCGCTGGGCTGGGCGCTCCAACTGGGCTTGATCGCTTCGGGGTTCGTGGTTCCCGCGATGTTCTTCCTGGGCGCCTGCTTCGCGGGACTGTGGTGGGCGTCCGTCCACTTCGGCCGGAAGGTGGACGAGGCGAAGGCGCAGCGTGCCCGCCTGGAGACCCGGCCTGACACTGCGTGACGGTGACCGTCGCCGCCCGTGTAGCCTCTGGGCATCCGTAAGCAGCCACATCCCCGACCCCGACCTCCCCGACGCCCGACGTCCCCGACGGCAGGGCGCACGATTCCGAGGAGCCCCCATGAGCGAGCGCACCCTGGTACTGCTCAAGCCCGATGCCGTACGCCGCGGTCTGATCGGTGAGATCATCGGCCGGATCGAGAGCAAGGCAAACTGGGCCGTCACAGCACTGGAGTTGCGCACGCTCGACCGCTCCACGCTGGAGCAGCACTACGCGGAGCACGTCGGAAAGCCCTTCTACGAGCCGCTGGTGGAATTCATGGCTTCGGGGCCGTCGGTCGTGATGGTCGCCGAAGGTGAGCGCGTCATCGAGGGAGTGCGGGCGCTCGCCGGTCCGACGGACCCGATTGCCGCTCCGCCCGGCTCCATTCGGGGGGACTTCGGCACGATTGTGCGGGAGAACCTAATTCACGCATCGGACTCCGCGGAGTCCGCCGAGCGCGAGATGAAGATTTTTTTCCCGGACTTCAGCTAGGGTCCAGTTGACGCGTCATCAGTCGTCAGAGCCTTGATGACCTGGGGCGACCGACATTTTCCGGTCGCCCCTCGGCATATGCGCCCGGTTTCGGGGGAACTCATCACCCCGACACGACGTCACTGATTGCAGGGACGACGGCTGTTGCGCCGACAATGGCGGGACACCCTCGCTACGTGTTCGAGTCCGCGTCTACGATGGAACCTCGCGTCTCCACAGTGTCAGCGCGGATCACCCTCTCCTGCCGTCCTCCCACACAAATCGCTCCAGTTGGAAGGCCAGACGCATCCTATGGCGAACAACATGTCGTTCATCGGCCGTGATATGGCTGTCGACCTCGGGACCGCCAACACGCTGGTGTACGTCAGGGGTCGCGGGATCGTCCTCAACGAGCCGTCGGTCGTCGCCATCAACACCAACACCGGCGGAATCCTCGCGGTAGGCGCCGAGGCGAAGAAGATGATCGGCCGCACCCCGGGCAACATCGTGGCCGTGCGTCCGCTGAAGGACGGCGTCATCGCCGACTTCGAGATCACAGAGCGGATGCTCCGCTACTTCATCCTCAAGATCCACAAGCGTCGTTATCTTGCTCGTCCGCGTGTGGTCATCTGTGTTCCGTCCGGCATCACCGGAGTCGAGCGTCGCGCCGTCATCGAGGCGTCCACGCAGGCCGGCGCCCGCCAGGTGCACATCATCGAGGAGCCGATGGCCGCCGCGATCGGCTCCGGACTTCCCGTGCACGAGGCCACCGGCAACATGGTCGTCGACATCGGCGGCGGCACCACCGAGGTCGCGGTGATCTCGCTCGGCGGCATCGTCACGGCACAGTCGATCCGCGTCGCCGGCGACGAGCTGGACAACGCGATCATCCAGCACATCAAGAAGGAGTACAGCCTGCTTCTCGGCGAGCGCACCGCCGAGAGCATCAAGATCACCATCGGTTCCGCGCACTCCCTCGACAAGGACGAGCACACCGAGATCCGCGGCCGTGACCTGGTCAGCGGCCTCCCCAAGACGGTCGTCATCTCGGCCGCGGAGGTCCGCCGGGCCATGGAGGAGCCGGTCAACGCGATCGTCGACGCGGTGAAGACCACGCTCGACAAGTGCCCGCCCGAGCTGTCCGGCGACGTCATGGACCGCGGGATCGTCCTCACCGGGGGCGGCGCGCTCCTGCGCGGTCTGGACGAGCGGCTGCGCAGCGAGACCGGGATGCCGATCCACATCGCCGAGGACCCGCTGGATTCCGTGGCGCTGGGCTCCGGGAAGTGCGTGGAGGAGTTCGAGGCGCTTCAGCAGGTCCTCGACTCCCAGCCCAGGCGATGATCTGAAACGAGCGATCCGCCGTGCGGTCTGCCGCATGTACGACCACCAGTCCGCCTGTGGATCGTTGACAGTTCCGGAACACCGCAATACTGCTCCGGAACGGACACGGTCCGACCGACTGATGAAAGGCACGGCCGCCGCACGTGAGGGACACCCGAGAGAGCCGGCTGCTGCTCGTCCTTCTGATCGCCATCGCGTTCGCACTGATCACGGTGGACATCAGGAAGGGCGAGCAGTCTCCGATGGACAGCGCGCGGCATGTGGCCGCTTCCGTCTTCGGGCCTGTGGAGAACGGGGTGTCGGCCGCCGTCGACCCCGTGGGGAACTCCATCGCCGCCGTCCGCGACTCCGGTGTGCGGCACGACCGCATAAGCCGTCTGGAGGCCGAGAACGCGAAGCTGAAGCAGAGGCTCGGATCCAGCGACCGGCACCGTGCACGCTCCCGGGAGCTGGACAGGCTGCTGAAGACCGCAGGCGCCGGCGGTTACGGGCTCAAGGGCGCGCAGGTCATCGGAATCGGATCCGCACAGGGGTTCTCCTGGACGGTCACCATCGACGCCGGCACCCGGGACGGGATCGCGCGCGACATGACGGTCATCAACGGCGACGGCCTCGTGGGCCGTGTCACGACCGTCAGTTCCTCCACCTCGACCGTGCTGCTCGCCAACGACCCGGACTTCTCCGTCGGCACCCGCATGGAGAAGAGCAGCGAACTGGGCTTCGCCACGGGCCACGGCGGTGACGCGATGACGGTCCAGCTCCTCAACGGCAAGGCGCAAGTGAAGAAGGGCGACCGGATAGTGACTTTCGGTTCCCGGAACAACAAGCCGTTCGTGCCGGGCGTGCCCGTGGGGACGGTCTCCAAGGTCGACAGGACGGCGGGGGATCTCACACGCAGCGTCAACGTCCGTCCGTTCGTCAGCTTCAGCAAGCTCGACATCGTGGGCGTCGTCGTCAAGCCGCCGCGTACGGACCCGCGCGACGACGTGCTCCGGGTGAAGAAGCCGCCGAAGCCCAAGCCCGCGCCCACGGTGACCGTCACCAAGACGCCGAAGCCCGACGCTTCGGAATCCAGGAGCTGACCGATGTACCTCAACCGGATCCTGCTCTCGGCCGTCCTCGTCGTCGGCGCCCTGATCGCGCAGGTGAGCGTGCTGGCGCGGCTTCAACTGCCCGGTGCCGTGCCCGATCTGCTGCTGCTCGTCATCCTCGGTCTCGCCATGGTCTACGGGCACACCGCCGGGGCTGTGACGGGCTTCCTCGGCGGGCTCCTCGCGGACCTCGCGCCGCCCGCGGAGCACGCCGTGGGCCGGTACGCGCTCGTGCTGTGCATCATCGGTTACGTGGCGGGCCTGACCAAGCCCGAGGGCACGCAGCACCGTTCGGCGACGGTGCCGATGCTCGTCGTCGCCAGTGCCGCTGTCGGATCGACGCTGCTGTACGCGGGCGTCGGCACCCTCGTCGGGGACACCGCGGCGGGCCAAGTGGGGCTGTTGCTGCTGCTGTTCACCGCGACCCTCTACGACCTGCTGCTCGCGCCCTTCGTCGTGCCGCTCGTCATGTGGGCGGCCCGCCGGACCGAGCGCGGAGTGATCACCTCCGACGCGTCGGGGGTCGGAAGTATGGGCAGAAGTGACAAAGGCGCCTACGGCTGGCTCACTTCGGGTACGGGACTCCAAGTCGGCGGCAGCCTCTTCGGCAAGGGCCGCAACGGCGGCCCGGTGCGCAACGCCCGCAACGGCAAGGCCGTCCGGATGGGCATCCAGCGGGGCAGTCTGCTGGACCGGTCGTCCCGCAAAGGCAGGTCCGGGAAGATCAAGGGGGTCAAGCGGCTGTGAGCAACATCCCTGAGACCGGGCGCAGTCCCCGGGTGACCATCCGGCTTGTCGCCATCCAGATCCTGGTGATGTCGCTGCTGCTCACTCTGGGGGGCCGCCTCTGGTATCTCCAGGTCCGCAACGGCGACCAGTACCAGAAGGAAGCCGCGGGCAACCACGTGCAGCAGGTCGTGCAGCCCGCGAGCCGCGGCTCCATCCTCGACGCGCGTGGCGTGCCGATCGCGGACAACGAGACGCGTCTGGTGGTCTCCGCCTCCCGCACCGAACTGATGAAGATGGACGACAGCGGCAAGGCCGTGCTGGCCAGGCTCGCCAACGTCCTCGACATGAAGCCGAAGACCGTGCGGGACAAGGTCAGGCTCTGCGACGCGAAGACCCCGCAGCCGTGCTGGAACGGCTCGCCCTACCAGCCGATCCCGGTCACCGACGACGCCACGACCCAACAGGCCCTGCAGATCCGTGAAAGGGCCGAGGACTTCCCCGGCATCACGGCCGAACCCACCGCGCTGCGCCGCTACCCGTCCCCCTACGGCTCCCGCACGTCGCAGGTGCTGGGCTATCTCTCGCCGGTCACCGACGAGGAGATCAGGAAGACCAAGAACACCGACTCGCCCTTCCTCTCCTCCGACGAGATCGGACGCTCGGGGCTGGAGCGCACGTACGACGCCATACTGCGCGGCAGTTCGGGCGTGACGCGCTACGAGGTGGACAACCTGGGGCGTGTGATGGGACGGGCCAAGAGCGACAAGGCCGAGCCGGGCTCCAGCCTCGTCACGAGCATCGATTCACGCGTGCAGGCAGTCACCGAGAACGAGTTGCTGACGGCGATGAAGAACGCGCGAAAGCAGCACGACAAGAACACCAACAGGAACTACAAGGCGGACGCGGGAGCGGCCGTCGTGATGGAGAACAAGACCGGTCGGGTCGTTGCGATGGCCTCCAACCCCGAGTACGACCCCAACGAGTGGGTCGGCGGCATCTCCGGCAAGAAGTACAAGCAGCTCACCGGGAAGAAGTCCAACTACCCGCTGCTCAACCGCTCCATTCAGGGCCTCTCGGCGCCCGGCTCCGTCTTCAAGGTGATCTCCACCGCCGCCGCGGTGAAGGCCGGCAACAAGTTCGACGGCGACTACAACTGTTCCTCCTCGTACAACGTCGGTGGCCAGACCTTCAAGAACTACGAGTCGAAGAGCTACGGGACGATCGACCTCGGCCGCGCGCTGGAGGTCTCCTGCGACACCGTCTTCTACGACCTCGCCTACAAGCAGTGGCTCAAGGACGGCGGCAACAACCCGAAGAAGAACGCCAAGGACCACTTCTACAAGGCCGCACACGACTTCGGCCTCGGCAAGAAGACCGGCATCGACCTGCCCAACGAGGTCGAAGGCCGCGTCCCGGACCGCAAGTGGAAGAAGGACTACTGGGAGGCCAACAAGGACGCCTGGTGCAAGCAGGCGAAGGACCCCAAGTCCTACGCGGACAAGATCGCCAAGGAGAACTGCGTCTCCGGCATGAAGATGCGGGCCGGTGACAGCGTCAACTACTCCATCGGACAGGGCGACACCCTCGTCACGCCCATCCAGATGGCCACCATCTACTCGGCGATCGCCAACGGCGGCACCCTGTACAACCCCACTCTGGGCAAGGCGACCATCGGGCCGAAGGGCAAGACCATAAAGGAGATCGAGCCCGAGTCCCACGGCGAGCTGCCCGTGAAGAAGAGCCTGCTGAAGAAGATGGACAAGGCCCTCGCCGGTGTCGCCGAACGAGGCACCGCGGCCTGGCGCTTCGGGGACGCCGGCTGGCCCCAGGACAAGATCAAGATGCACGCGAAGACCGGTACGGCCGAGGTCGCGGGCAAGCAGACCACGTCCTGGTTCGCCACGTACACCAAGGACTACACGATCGTCATGACGATCGCCCAGGGCGGTACCGGATCCGGTGCCTCCGGTCCGGCGGTGCGCAACATCTACAACGCCATCTACGGAGTCGACTCCGGCGGCAACATCGACGAGAACGCCGCACTGCTGCCGCACCCCGAGGAGGAGCTCCCGAAGGTCGACAGCCACGGCAACATCCAGGCCCGGGAGGACAAGGACTTCAAGGAACGTGCCGAACGCGCGGTGAAGGGCGCACCCGCCGGGGAAGAGGCCGGATGAGCACGCACTCCTACTCCCTCAGCGGCTACGGACCGCAGAAGAAGTCGGCGTGGGGCAGGCTCACGGCACGCGACTCGGCGGTCTGGCGGCTGGACTGGGTCATGGTGCTGGCAGGCGTCAGCCTCTCCGTCGTCGGCTCGCTCCTGGTCTGGTCGGCCACGCGCAACCGCACCGACCTCAACCAGGGCGACCCGTACTACTTCCTCACCCGTCACGTGCTCGCTCTCCTCGTGGGGCTGCTGCTGATGGCGGGCATGGTGTGGCTGGGCCATCGCAGGGTGCGGGGGGCCGTGCCGTTCCTGTACGGCGCGTCCTTGCTGCTCGCGCTCCTCGTCCTCACCCCGCTCGGCGCGACCATCAACGGGCAGCGCGCCTGGCTCCATCTCGGCGGCGGCTTCTCGCTGCAGCCCGCCGAGTTCATCAAGATCACCGTGATTCTCGGCATGGCCATGCTGCTGGCCGCGCGTGTGGACGCGGGGGACCGGGAGCATCCCGACCACCGCATCGTGCTCCAGGCGCTGGGCCTCGCGGCCGCGCCGATCGTGGTCATCATGCTGATGCCGGACCTCGGTTCAGTGATGGTCATGGTCATAATCGTTCTGGGTGTGCTGCTCGCCTCCGGCGCCTCGAACCGGTGGATCGTCGGGCTGTGCGTCACGGGCGCCGCCGGGGCGTTGCTGGTCTGGGCGCTGGGGTTGCTGGACGAGTACCAGATCGACCGCTTCGCCGCCTTCGCCAACCCCGCGCTGGATCCGTCCGGCGTCGGCTACAACACCAACCAGGCGCGCATCGCCATCGGTTCGGGCGGGCTCGTCGGCAAGGGGCTGTTCGAGGGGTCGCAGACCACGGGCCAGTTCGTGCCCGAGCAGCAGACGGACTTCGTCTTCACCGTCGCGGGTGAGGAACTGGGCTTCCTCGGCGGAGCGTTGATCATTCTGCTGCTCGGTGTCGTGATCTGGCGTGCGTGCCGCATCGCCCGCGAGGCCTCGGAGCTCTACAGCACGATCGTCGCCGCCGGAGTGATCGCCTGGTTCGCCTTCCAGTCGTTCGAGAACATCGGTATGACGCTGGGGATCATGCCGGTCGCGGGGCTTCCGCTTCCGTTCGTCTCCTATGGCGGTACGTCGATGTTCGCGGTGTGGATCGCGCTGGGGCTGCTGCAGTCCATCAGAGTGCAGCGTCCCGTCTCGGCGTAGCGGCAGTTGCCGTTGCCGGGGTCGTTTCCGGGGCGCCGCTTCCGTCCTGTGCGCGGCGTCCCCGGCCCATGCCGAGGCGCCGTCCGGCCCGGCTCATCGCGTGCGACATCCTGGACGGGAAGGCGCCGGGGTCAGGGATCGTCACGGGACGCACGCGGCCGTTGTGGAGGGCCGTGATCCGCCAGCCCTGCCCGGTCCGCACGAGGGTGAGTGTCTGCCGCGACAGGCGCCGCCCCGGCAGTCGCGACCGCCAGGGCATCAGTACGGATGCCGTGCCGTGCAGGACGGCGACGTCCTCCGAGATGTGACGCACCGACTCCAGGTCACCGACGAGCGCGGAGCCGGCCAGGACTCCGCGGAAGAGCCGGTCGTGGTTGTCCTGGAGGGCCTGCCGGCCGGTTGCACGCGTGCCGTCGTAGGAGACGTAGTCGGCGTCGGGGGTGAAGCAGGCGCCGAACGCGACGGCGTCGTTGTCGGTCCACGCCTGCATGAACCGCCGGAAGAGCTGAGTGATCTCATCGTCACTGGTGGGCATGGTGTCTCCTCGGTATTATTTCGCTTACCGAAATGTACGATAACAGAAAGCTTCGAATGCAGAAATATACGTCGGACGAAGCGGCCGCCGAGGTGGCCCGGCGGATGAGGCGGCTCCAGCAGAGCTTCCATGTCTTCGACGAAGCCGCCGCGGTCCATCTGGGGCTGAACCGCACCGATCTGCGCTGCCTCGACCTGATCCTCGCCGGCGGACCGATGCCGGCCGGAGAGCTGACCGCAGCCGCAAGGCTCAGCCCGGCCGCGACGACCTCCGTGATCGACCGTCTGGAGCGTGCGGGCTACGTGACCCGCGGCCGGGACGTCGCCAACCGCCGCCGGGTCCTCGTCACCGCCACCGAGGCGGCCCGTACCGCCGAGCGCGAGGTCTACGGGCCCGTCGGCGAGGCCGGGAGGGCCGCGCTGCGCAACTACGATGCGGCCCAACTCGCCCTGATCAGCGACTTCCTGGAGGCGGCCCGTCATGTCCAGGAGGAGCAGACGGCCCGTCTGAAGGGGGAGGCCTGAGACGGGCGCGAGCCTGCACCCGCGTCCGCGTTACGCTGAATGGTCACCTGCACTGCGAACGCGCCCCGAGCCGAGGAACCCCAATGTCAGTCGAGTCGGTCTTCCCGCGCCTGGAGGCCCTCCTTCCCCATGTCCAGAAGCCGATCCAGTACGTGGGCGGTGAGCTGAACTCCACCGTCAAGGACTGGGACTCCTGCGACGTCCGCTGGGCGCTGATGTACCCCGACGCCTATGAGGTGGGGCTGCCCAACCAGGGCGTCATGATCCTCTACGAGGTGCTCAACGAGCGTGAGGGCGTACTGGCGGAGCGCACCTACAGCGTCTGGCCGGACCTGGAGAAGCTGATGCGGGAGCACGACGTCCCGCAGTTCACCGTCGACGCGCACCGTCCCGTCGGGGCGTTCGACGTGCTCGGTGTCTCCTTCGCCACCGAACTCGGCTACACCAACCTCCTCACGGCCCTCGACCTGTCCGGCGTACCGCTGGAGGCGAAGGACCGCGGCGACGACCACCCGATCGTCATGGCGGGAGGGCACGCGGCCTTCAACCCCGAGCCCGTCGCCGACTTCCTCGACTGCGCCGTCGTCGGCGACGGCGAGCAGGCCGTGCTGGAGGTCAGCGACATCATCCGCGCCTGGAAGTCCGAGGGGCGGCCAGGCGGCCGGGACGAACTCCTGCTGCGTCTCGCGAAGACAGGGGAGGTCTACGTCCCGAAGTTCTACGACGTGGAGTACCTGGCGGACGGCCGCATCTCCCGCGCCGTGCCGAACCGTTCGGGCGTTCCGTGGCGGGTCTCGAAGCGCACCGTGATGGACCTCGACGAGTGGCCGTACCCGAAGCAGCCGCTGGTGCCGCTGGCGGAGACCGTGCACGAGCGGATGTCCGTGGAGATCTTCCGCGGCTGCACGCGAGGCTGCCGCTTCTGCCAGGCGGGCATGATCACCCGTCCGGTGCGGGAGCGCTCCATCACGGGGATCGGCGACATGGTGGACAAGGGGCTGAAGAACACCGGCTTCGAAGAGGTCGGGCTGCTCTCCCTCTCGTCCGCGGACCACAGCGAGATCGGCGACGTGGCCAAGGGCCTGGCCGACCGCTACGAGGACGACAAGATCGGCCTGTCCCTTCCCTCCACCCGCGTCGACGCCTTCAACATCGACCTCGCGAACGAACTGACCCGAAACGGGCGCCGCTCCGGCCTGACCTTCGCGCCGGAGGGCGGCAGCGAACGCATCCGAAAGGTCATCAACAAGATGGTCTCGGAGGAGGATCTGATCCGCACCGTCGCCACCGCCTACGGCAACGGCTGGCGGCAGGTGAAGCTGTACTTCATGTGCGGGCTGCCCACCGAGACCGACGAGGACGTGCTGCAGATCGGCGACATGGCCGTCAACGTCATCGCCAAGGGCCGCGAGGTCGCCAAGTCCAACGACATCCGCTGCACCGTCTCCATCGGCGGGTTCGTGCCCAAACCGCACACGCCCTTCCAGTGGGCGCCGCAGCTGTCGGCGGAGGATACGGACCTGCGGCTCGGCAAGCTGCGCGAGAAGATCCGCGCCGACAAGAAGTACGGCCGCTCCATCGGTTTCCGCTACCACGACGGCAAGCCCGGCATCGTCGAGGGACTGCTCTCGCGGGGGGACCGGCGCGTGGGTGCAGTGATCCGCGAGGTCTACGACCGCGGCGGCCGGTTCGACGGCTGGCGTGAGTACTTCAGCTACCAGCTGTGGATGGACGCCGCCGCCCGCACGCTGCCGGACTTCGGCGTCGACGTCGACTGGTACACGACGCGTGAGCGCACCTACGAAGAGGTCCTGCCCTGGGACCACTTGGATTCCGGCCTCGACAAGGACTGGCTCTGGGAGGACTGGCAGGACGCCCTGGACGAGACCGAGGTCGAGGACTGCCGCTGGACGCCCTGCTTCGACTGCGGAGTGTGCCCTCAGCTGGACACCGAGATCCAGATCGGCCCCACCGGGAAGAAGCTGCTGCCGCTGACCGTCGTCAAGTAGCGGGCGCGGCACAGGAGTCCGGAGCTCTCCCGGCCGTCGGCGGACGGGACCCGTTGTGCCGGGTCAGGTGCCGGCGGGCTGGAAGAGCTCGACCACGTTGCCGGACGGGTCCTGCAGCAGGATCTGCCGTCCTCCCGGCCCGGTGACGACGTCGTTCCGGAATGTGAGCCCTGCCGTGCGCAGCCGGCCCACCTCGGCGTCGATGTCGCTCACGATGAGGTGAATGCGGTTCCAGCCCCCGGGAGCGGGACGGGTGCCGTCCGGCATCGGACGGCCCGCCGAGCTGGCCGGGCCGCTCAGCAGGAGCCGCAGGTTGCCGCGTACGACGTCGGCGAAGGCCGGGGCCGCGCTCATCCTGAGGGTGAACCCCAGGTGTGTGGTGTAGAAGTCGACCGCGGTGTCGACGTCGTCGACCATGTACCGGACGCTGACCAGGTCCACGAGGCTGTCGGACATAGCTAGACCCTTTCCGAACGCGTCGGCGCGCGTTCGATCGCATGGAGCAGGAACTGGATACGGGTGTGCAGTTCGTCCGCGGTCCGGACGAACGCCTGATGGCTGGGCTCCTCGGCCGTCACCGCGGCCGCCGGGTCGGGGATGCTCCAGTGCGCCACGGTGGGAGGGCCGGGGAAGTCCGGACACCTTTCACGAACGCGGTCGCAAAGGCTGATCACATGGTCAAACCGCTGCTCGGAGAACTCGTCGAGGTGCTTGGAGCGGCGGCCGCCGATGTCGGTGCCGCGTTCCCGCATCACGCGCACGGCCTCCGGGTGCAGGGGCTTGGGGTGGCTTCCGGCGCTGGCGGCTTCGACGCGGGAGCCCGCCTGCTGCTCCAGGATCGCCTGAGCCATCTGGGACCGGGCGCTGTTGCCGGTGCACAGGAACAGCACCCGGACGGGCGGTCGCCGGGCCTTCCGCCGGCCGGAACCGCTCACGGACGCCGCCGGCTCTGCCGGGACCAGCCGTAGGCCGGGGTGCAGCGCGGTACCGGCCTCGGCCAGCCGTTCACGGCAGACGGCCAGGTCGAGGCTGTAGTAGGTGTCGCGCCTGTCGGCAGAGCTGCGCCGCATGGTCACCAGCCCTGCCTGGCGCAACTGGCCGAGATGGTAGGAGGCCAGACTCTGCCGCACGCCTGCCAGCGCGGTGAGTTCCCGGACCTGGCGGTCGCTGCGCGCCAGTTCGCTGAGCAGTTGCCACCGCACAGGGTGCCCGGTGAGGGACAGGACTCCCGGTGGGCCGGCTGACGGTTCGTCCCCGGGGGCGGTTGAGGTCACGCTCGCACAATACATCAAACAAGATGGATTGATCTAACTGATTTGTTGGATTGCGGTGGATGCCGCTGGTGCATGGCGCGGCCACCGGGCCCGGCGAGCCGGGGAAACGGTGCGCTGCCCCGGCCGTCGCCGAGTGGCGCGCTGCGCGCGGCTTGTCCGTACCGGTCCGTGAGGCGAACCGCTGGGGGCACTTCGGCGTCCCCAGTGGTGTGAGTGACTGTCAGCCCGGACATGACGCAGGACCGGCGGCCGCCGGGGGGCCTGCGGCTTCGGTGCCCGCGCGGCGCGTGTCCCTCGTGAAGCGCGGCCCCACACCGGAGGAACCCGGCCCGTCCCCGGCCCCGTTCGCGGAGGCGCCCTTCGAGGGGTGGCTCGTCAGGGCGGTCCGGATGCCGGTGCGGATTGTGACGCTGGTGCTGATCGTCCCCGTGCGGCTGCTGTGGGACGCGCTCACGGCCTGCGGGCGGGCGCTCAGGCGCGTGCTGTGGGTGCCGTTCGCGCGGGCGTCGCAGTGGGTCTGGCGGCGCGTCCTCGCTCCCGTCCTCCACGCGCTGCTGGTGTGGCCGTGGCTCGCGCTGTGGACGTACGTGCTGGCACCGGCGGGACGTGGACTGCTGTGGCTCGCGCGGACCGCCGGAGCGGGCACCGCCCGGGCCGGACGCGGCCTGTGGGCCGGGCTGACGTGGCTCGGACGGCATCTGGTCGTCGCGCCCCTCTCCCTCCTCTACCGCCACGTGCTGGCGCCGCTGGGGCGGGGCGCCCTGGCTCTGGCCGCAGCCGTCGGTGCCGGGCTGGCGTGGCTGGGGCGGGCCGTCGGCGTCGGACTGGTCTGGCTGGGGCGCACCGTGATCGGGGTGCCGCTGGGCTTCCTCCACCGCTGGGTGCTGAAGCCGGTGGGGCTGGCCGTGCTTGCCGTGATGGCCGCGGCCGGAGCGGGGCTGGCGTGGCTGTGGCGGTATCTGGTGGTGGCGCCGCGCGGGCTGCTGCACCGGTACGTGCTGAGCCCGGTCTGGCGGGGGGTGCTCGCCGGGGTGCGCGGCGCCGGAGCGGGGCTGGCGTGGCTGTGGCGGTACCTGGTGGTGGTGCCGTGCGGCTTCGTCCTCCGCAGGCTGCTCAGGCCCACGGGACGGGCTGTCGCCGTCGTCGCGCGGGAGATTGCGGACGCCGTGGCGCACGCGTGGCGCGTGGCCGGATACGTCTCGAGGACGGTCTTCCGGGCCGTCGGCCGAGTGCTGCGCTTCCTCTTCGTCGACCCGGTCGTGTGGCTGTGGCGGCACGTCGTGCGGCCGGTGGGCCGCGGGCTGCGCGACGCGGTGTGGCGCCCGGCCGTCCAGGCGGTGCGGGAAGCCGGGCGCGGAGTGCGCGCGGCCCTCGCCTCGGCACGCGCCTCCGTACGGCAGACCCGTGCGGAGCTGCGGCGGGCGCTGTTCGGCGGGCCGCCCGTGGGGAAGCCGGGGAGCGAGCCGGTGCCGGAGCCCGCTTCCGGTCCCGCGCCGCACAGGAGGGCGCTGCCCGAGCGCGGGCGCGTACCCTGGGACGCAGGATCACCGCACAACAGCGCGACGCAGCCGGACGCATTCGGCGCGAAGCGCGACGATGCGGACTTCCGCACCCTTTGAAGCACCGCGGTACCGGCGGGCACCGGCCTGCCGGCCGGCGGAAGCGTCCGAAGACACAACAGAAACTCGAATCTTTACGCGAGCGGAGAGCGGCCGTCCCCCACGCGTCGCCGCCCCGCGCCAGGCACCGAGGAGAGAACCACTGGGCAAGCGACAGCCCGAAGGCCCGCCGCCCGCACCCGCCGTACAGCGTGTGCGACTGCGATACACCAAGCGCGGCCGCCTCCGGTTCACCAGTCATCGAGATTTCCAGCGCGCTTTCGAAAGGGCGCTGCGCAGGGCCGGGGTGCCCATGGCCTACTCGGCCGGCTTCACCCCGCACCCGAAGGTCTCCTACGCCAATGCCGCACCCACCGGCACGGGCAGCGAGGCCGAGTTCCTGGAGATCGCCCTCGTCGAGCGGCGTGATCCGGA
This sequence comes from Streptomyces sp. WMMB 322, assembly GCF_900090145.1. Lineage (GTDB taxonomy): Bacteria > Actinomycetota > Actinomycetes > Streptomycetales > Streptomycetaceae > Streptomyces. Next base: position 63,260 of record NZ_FMHI01000003.1, on the reverse strand, counting down.
GGAGCTGAGAGCACGGCTCGACGAGTCCATGCCGCCCGGGCTCGACATCGTCGAGGCCGTCGAGGCCCGGACGTCCGACTTCACCGACCGGCTGGAGGCCTCCGAGTGGGAACTCCGCCTGGACGGGGTCGTCCCGGCCGAGGCGGAACGGGCCGTCGAGGCGTTCCTCGCGGCGGAGGCGGTCGAGGTCGAGCGGCAGACGAAGAAGGGTCTGCGCACGTTCGACGCACGAGCCGCCGTGACGTCGCTGACCTCAGCGGAAGAGGCGTCCGGTGCAGGGCCCGATGGTCGCGGGGAGGGTGCCTGTGCGATACTGCGCCTGGTGGTACGGCATTTGACACCTGCCGTGCGACCCGACGACGTCCTGTCCGGCCTCCGAGCTACGGCCGACCTGGCGCCGCCGGTCCCCGCAGCGGTGACCAGGCTGGCGCAGGGGCCGCTCGATGAGGAGACCGGCACGGTGACCGACCCGTTGGCGCCCGACCGCGACGCACCCCTCGTCGCGACGGCGCCGGGCGGCAGCGCGTAGGCCCAGGGCCTGGAGGATCAGCGTTGAAAGCGCCACCGCCGATGCAGGCACCAGGGAGCCACCCGGGTCCGTGTCATGGCAGGCAGGCGCACTGACCAGAAGACTTTCGCCGTAGCCGGGCCGTCTGTACGGAAGACAGACCGGAACCGGCGAGTGAGACACAAGCTCCCGTGTGGCGCCCGCGCCCTGGAGCACGGCCCGCCCCGAGCGTGGCCGTGGCCGAAACGATGAGGCGCGGCGCCCGGGAGCGTGACGGGAGAAACGCCCGCATGCTCGAACCGAACAACGAGAATGAAAGCGCAGCCGCGGAGAGCGGCGAGAACCGTGCCAACGCGGAGAGCGCACAGCGCGCAGCGAATGCGGAGGGTGCCGGCGCCCGGAGCGCGGGACCTGCCGTGCAGCCGGCGCCGCAGCCGCACCAGTCCGCGCACACCCCTGCCGAGGTGACGGCACCGGAGCAGGGGAAGGAGAAGGCCGGGGAAGACCCCGCCTCTCCGAGTGACACCCTTCCGCCGCGTCGCCGCCGTGCCGCCAGCCGGCCCGCCGGTCCGCCGGCGGAGCCGTCGGCGGCTCCCGAGGTGATCGCGACGAGTGACGTGACCGTCCCGTCCGGCGCGGCCGGGGCTCCGGCCGCCGCCGAGCCGACGCCGGAACCCGCTCCGGTGTCCCCGCCGTCGCGGCGACGGGCCACCCGCAGGGCGAGCGCGCCCGAGGGTGCCCCCAGCGTGAGCGGGTCCGCGGCCGCCGAACAGGTCGCGCCCGCAGGGCCGGAGCACTCCGCGCCCGCCGGGGCCGACGCGTCCGTGCCCGGGGCTGCCGGTTCCGGTTCCGAGGCTGTGGCCGATCCGGCGCCGCCGCGGCGGGCGCGCCGCAGGGCCGCTGCCCCCGAGGGCGCGCCGACCGCGTCGGACACGTCAGGCGGGGCCGGTGACGGCGAGGGCGTACCGGCCGGTGCGGGCGACGAGCCCGCCCCGCCCGCGCGTACCCGGCGCAGGACGACGCGCAAGACGACTGCCGCCGCTGAGGACGCCGGGCAGCAGGCCCGGCAGGACGCCACGCAGCAGGACGAGCAGGGCGAGCAGGCCGAGGCCCAGGCCAAGCAGGCCGAGGCTGAAGGCCAGGAGAAGCAGGCCGAGCAGGCCGATGGTGAGGAGGCCGCGGCCGGGGCGCCCGCGCGTGCGTCGCGGCGTTCCCCGGCGCGCAAGGCGAAGACCTCGGCCAAGGAACCGGGCAAGGAACCGGGCAAGGAACCGGCCCAGGAGTCCGTAAAGAGCGGCACCGAAGTCACGGCGCAGGCAGATGCGCCGAAGGCGGCAGCGGCCGCGGCGGACGAGCCCGCCGGTTCGGGCGCGCGCACGCGCCGCCGCGGCTCCGCCCGCAAGGCCGCGGAAGCGACGGAGTCCACGGACGGCGGCACTGCTGAGAGCGCCGGTACAAAGACGGACGGCGGAGAGTCGGCCGCGCAGCGCAGGCAGGCACCGGCGCCGATGGCGCTCTTCCAGCCGCCCGTGTTCACGGAGCCGGAGTTCCAGACCCCGCAGAGCGCGGCCGCGGCTGCCGCCGCCGCGTCCGCGGAAGCGGCGGACGAGCCGGAGGAGGACGAAGAGGAGGCCCCAGCGGCCTCCGAGCGTCCCCGCCGTCGGCGCCGCCGCCAGGACTCTTCCGGCGACGGCCAGGGTGCGGACGAGAGCGCCGACGATGCCGGGAGCGACGAGAGCGACGAAGAGGCCGAGGACTCCGGCGCGGACGCGGAGTCCGACGAGGGCCAGGAGGAGCGTCCCGCACGCCGTCGTCGCCGTGGCGGGCGTCGTCGCCGTCGCGGTGAGAGCTCCGAGGCGTCGGACGAGGGTGCCGCCGAGTCCGGTGCGGGCGGCGGTGAAGGCCAGGAGCGGCGCCGGCAGCGTGACGACGCCGCCGAGAGCGATGAAGAGGCCGAGGACTCCGGCGCGGACGCGAAGTCCGACGAGACGCAGGACGGCGGAGGTTCCGAAGGTGCCTCCGGCTCCTCCAGCAGCTCCCGCCGTCGTCGCCGTCGCCGCCGTCGCGGAGGCGACTCCGGCGATTCCGGAGCGGCCCGCGAGGCTGAGGGCGACGACCCGGAGCGTACCGTCGTCAAGATCCGCGAGCCCCGGCGCAAGAAGGACGAGCCCGTCGACGAGGTGCAGGCGATCAAGGGATCGACGCGTCTCGAGGCGAAGAAGCAGCGCCGCCGCGAGGGACGCGAGCAGGGCCGCCGCAGGGTGCCGATCATCACCGAGGCGGAGTTCCTGGCGCGCCGTGAGGCCGTGAAGCGGGAGATGATCGTCCGGCAGAGCGGTGAGCGTACGCAGATCGGTGTGCTCGAGGACGACGTGCTGGTGGAGCACTTCGTCAACAAGGAGCAGGCCACCTCGTACGTCGGCAACGTCTACCTCGGCAAGGTGCAGAACGTGCTGCCGTCGATGGAGGCCGCCTTCGTCGACATCGGCAAGGGCCGCAACGCCGTGCTGTACGCGGGCGAGGTCAACTTCGAGGCGCTGGGCATGGGCAACGGCCCGCGCCGCATCGAGACTGCGCTGAAGTCCGGCCAGTCGGTGCTGGTGCAGGTCACCAAGGACCCGATGGGGCACAAGGGCGCCCGTCTCACCAGCCAGGTCTCGCTGCCCGGCCGCTACCTCGTCTACGTCCCAGAGGGGTCGATGACCGGCATCAGCCGCAAGCTGCCCGACACCGAGCGCTCGCGTCTGAAGCAGATCCTCAAGAAGATCGTCCCCGAGGACGCGGGCGTCATCGTCCGTACGGCCGCCGAGGGCGCCAGCGAGGACGAACTGCGCCGCGACGTCGAACGACTGCAGGCGCAGTGGGAGGACATCCAGCGCAAGGCGCAGAAGGGCAACGCCCCGACGCTGCTGTACGGCGAGCCGGACATGACGGTGCGCGTCGTGCGCGACATCTTCAACGAGGACTTCTCGAAGGTCATCGTCAGCGGTGACGAGGCGTGGGAGACCATCCACGGCTACGTCTCCCATGTGGCGCCGGACCTTGCCGAGCGGCTGGAGAAGTGGACGTCGGACGTGGACGTCTTCGCCACGTACCGCATCGACGAGCAGCTGATGAAGGCGCTGGACCGCAAGGTGTGGCTGCCCAGCGGCGGTTCGCTGGTGATCGACCGGACGGAGGCGATGATCGTCGTCGACGTCAACACCGGCAAGTTCACCGGACAGGGCGGCAATCTGGAGGAGACGGTCACCAGGAACAACCTGGAGGCGGCCGAGGAGATCGTCCGCCAGCTGCGGCTGCGCGACCTCGGCGGCATCATCGTGATCGACTTCATCGACATGGTGCTGGAGTCCAACCGGGACCTGGTGCTGCGGCGTCTGCTGGAGTGCCTGGGCCGGGACCGTACGAAGCACCAGGTCGCCGAGGTGACATCGCTGGGCCTCGTGCAGATGACGCGGAAGCGCGTCGGGCAGGGCCTCCTGGAGTCCTTCTCGGAGCCCTGCGTGCACTGCAACGGGCGCGGTGTGCACGTGCACATGGAGCAGCCCGCGGCCGTCGGCGGCAGCAAGAAGAGCAAGAAGCGGGGCGGCAGGGGCGGCGGCGAGAAGCAGGCGCAGCTCCAGACCAAGGCCCCGTCCGAGGCGGAGCCCGCCTCCCTGCCCGAGCCGGAGGCCGCCGCGGAGGCGGAGGACTCCAAGGGTGCCAGGGGCCGGAAGGCCGGGAAGGCGGCGGCCGAGGGCGGGAAGGCGTCCCGGCAGGAGGAGTTCGCGCCGGACGAGGAGCTGTACGGCTCGGTCGCGGAGGCGGAGGCCGCTGCGGCGTCCGGACGCCGCAGCCGCCGCCGGGGCAGCCGCAAGGCGACGGCACCGCAGGGCGCCCCGCAGCCCGCACCGGCGCAGGGCGGGGAGGAGCCGGCGGAGAAGGAGCCGGTTCCGGTCGCCGCGGCATCCGCGTCGGCACCGGAGACCCGGACCCCGAGCCGGACGCAGACCCGGGAGCAGACCCAGCCCGAGTCCGAGCCTGCCGGGCAGCGGAGTACGGAGCGCGAGAAATCCGCGCAGCCGAGAGCGGAAAGCCCCGCCGGCACCGACGAGAGCACCTCCAAGGGGGCCACCGGCCCGGGAAACGGACGAGGCCGCTCGCGGGAAGGCTCCGAAGCTGGTGGCAGGGTCGCCGCCGGTGACGTGAGCGACGCGGGCGGCGTTCAGCAGGACGCCGGTCACCCGGAGCCGGCCGTTCGGCCGGAAGCCGAACGCCCCGCGCGGGGCCGCAGGCGGGTCGCCCGTAAGGTCTCGGCTCCTGCCGGGGCGCCGCCCGCCTCCGAGGAGGCGGTGGTCACCGTGGTGGCGCCGAAGGCGGACGAGCAGCCGGCGCCGCAGCAGCCGCAGGCCGAGGTGGTGCCGGAGGCGCCCGCGCCGGAGGCGGCTCCTCCGGTGCGTGCGCGGCGCCGCGTCAGCCGCAGCGTGTCCGCTCCGGTGGGATCGCCTTCGGCGTCCGAGGAGGCGGGTGCGATCGTGCTGCCCTCGTCGGAACTCCCGGCCGCGCAGCAGCAGCCGCCGGTCGAGGCGGTGCCGGAGGCACCTGCTCCGGAGGCCGCGCCTCCGGTGCGCAGTCGGCGGAGGGTGACGCGCAGCGTCTCCGCACCGGCAGGGCCGCCGCCCTCGACGTCGCACGAGGCAGCCGCGGAATCTCCTGATGGGCCGTCCGGGTCCCCGGGAGCCGGGGACGACGACGCGGACGGCACGGTGGAGGATCCGTCCGGAGCGCCCGTCGCGAAGAAGTCCGCGGCGAAGAAGACGGCCAGGAAGGCGACGGCGAAGAGGGCCGCCACCGCCCGGAAGACGGCCACGTCCCGGAAGACGGCCGCGGCCGAGCAGGACGCACCGTCGTCCGTTTCCGCCCCCGCGGAGGAGGACGCACCGTCATCTCCCTCCGCCCCGGCGGAAGAGGAGCGACCCGCGGACTGACCGGCGGAAGCGGCGGGCCCGGTGCCACGGCCGAAGCGAAGCGGACAGGGCCGCTCACGGTGCACACGCGCTGTGAGCGGCCCTCGGCCGTCGCGCGAGCCCGCGAGGACCGTCCGGACCCCGGCCTCGGGGGTCGGTCCACAGCCCGGCAACGGCCTTCACCCGTACGGGAACCCGGCCCACGTGCGGCCCGACGCGGACCGTCGGGGGCCGCGGGCACCGGTTTGACCAGCGTGTGCGGCGCCCCGTAACCTTGAGCGCTGGCGTGTCGATCAGGACGCGCCACGCTCCTGAGCAACTCCCTCCCGCGGCACCAGTGCGGGAGAGGCCGCTCAATCCACTCGGATCAGATCGTGGGGCTCGGCTGCGGTGTCTTCACCGTGTGCCGGATCTCCGCGCCGGGCGGCTGGCGTCGGGGGTTCCGTGACTAGCGAGAGAGAGTTCCGCGTGTACGCAATCGTGCGCACCGGCGGCCGCCAGCAGAAGGTGGCCGTGGGCGACGTCATCGAGGTCGACCGTATTTCCGAGAGCAAGGCCGGCGAGCGCGTCGAGCTCTCCACCCTGCTTGTCGTGGACGGTGACTCGGTCACCAGCGACCCGTGGGTGCTGGACGGGGTCAAGGTCTCGGCCGAGGTGGTGGACCACCACAAGGGCGACAAGATCCGCATCCAGAAGTACAAGAACAAGACCGGTTACAAGAAGCGGATCGGCCACCGTCAGCTGCACACCGCGCTGAAGATCACTGACATCCCCACGCCGGCCAAGAAGAAGTAAGGACTGAGCTAGAGATGGCACACAAAAAGGGCGCATCGTCCACCCGGAACGGCCGCGACTCCAACCCCCAGTACCTGGGTGTGAAGCGCTTCGGCGGTCAGCTCGTCAACGCCGGTGAGATCCTCGTCCGCCAGCGCGGCACGCACTTCCACCCCGGTGCGGGTGTCGGCCGCGGCGGGGACGACACGCTGTTCGCGCTGGACGCCGGCGCGGTGCAGTTCGGCACGAGGCGCGGCCGCAAGGTCGTGAACATCGTTCCTGCCGCCGAGTAATCAGCCTCGCCGGCAGCGCATCGCAGCACGCATCACCACCGAGGGCGGACGGCCGCTCCCGTGCGTACGCATCGCTCGTACGCAGGGGAAGCGGGTCCGCCCTCGGTGCGTTGGGACTCCCGTGGGCCCGCCCGTGAGCGGGCCGCGGTCAGCGCCACGTTCCCCCGTCGCCCCGGGCCGCGTCGGCCCGTACCGCACACCACGCAACGATCCTCAGCCTGGAGGCACCTCACATGACCACCTTCGTGGACCGCGTCGAGCTGCACGTCGCCGCGGGTAACGGGGGCCACGGCTGTGCCTCCGTCCACCGGGAGAAGTTCAAGCCGCTCGGCGGTCCGGACGGGGGCAACGGCGGCCGTGGCGGTGACGTCGTCCTCGTCGTCGACACCGACGTGACGACCCTCCTCGACTACCACCACAGCCCGCACCGCAAGGCCACCAACGGCAGGCCGGGGGAGGGCGGCAACCGTTCCGGAGCGGACGGTAAGGACCTGGTTCTGCCCGTCCCGGACGGCACCGTCGTCCTCGACAGCAAGGGCGAGGTGCTCGCCGACATGGTCGGCAACGGCACCGTTTTCGTCGCGGGCCAGGGGGGCCGGGGCGGCCTCGGCAACGCCGCCCTCGCCTCGCCCCGCCGCAAGGCGCCCGGTTTCGCGCTGCTCGGTGAGCCGGGCGAGGCCCGCGACATCGTGCTGGAGCTGAAGACCGTCGCGGACGTGGCCCTCGTCGGCTACCCCTCGGCGGGGAAGTCGTCGCTGATCTCCGTGCTGTCCGCGGCCAAGCCGAAGATCGCCGACTATCCGTTCACCACCCTGGTGCCCAACCTCGGTGTGGTCACGGCCGGTTCGTCGGTTTTCACCATCGCCGACGTTCCCGGCCTGATCCCCGGGGCCAGCGAAGGCAAGGGCCTGGGGCTGGACTTCCTGCGGCACGTGGAGCGCTGCTCCGTCCTCGTGCACGTACTGGACTGCGCAACCCTCGAATCCGACCGCGACCCGGTCAGCGACCTGGACGTCATCGAGGCGGAACTGGCGCAGTACGGCGGCCTGGAGGGGCGGCCGCGCGTCGTCGTCCTCAACAAGGTCGACATTCCCGACGGCCAGGACCTCGCCGACATCATCCGTCCCGACCTCCTGGAACGCGGTTACCAGGTGTTCGAGGTCTCCGCCGTCTCCCGGCAGGGGCTGAAGGAGCTCTCGTTCGCGCTCGCCAAGGTCGTCGACGAGGCGCGCGCCGCGAAGCCGAAGACGGAGACCACGCGGGTCGTCATTCGCCCGAAGGCCGTGGACGACGCGGGTTTCACCGTCACGAAGGAGGCCGACGGTTTCTTCCGCGTACGGGGGGAGAAGCCCGAACGCTGGGTCCACCAGACCGACTTCAACAACGACGAGGCAGTCGGCTACCTGGCCGACCGCCTCAACCGCCTAGGTGTCGAGGAGCAGTTGATGAAGGCGGGTGCACGCGAGGGCGACGGCGTCGCCATCGGCGGCGAGGACGACGCGGTCGTCTTCGACTGGGAGCCGACGATGATGGCCGGCGCGGAGATGCTCGGCCGCCGCGGCGAGGACCACCGCATGGAGGCCCCGCGCCCCGCCGCCCAGCGCCGGCGCGACCGCGAGGCGGAGCGCGACGAGGCCCTGGGCGAGTACGAGGGCTTCGACCCGTTCGAGGAGTAGACCGGCTGCCGCCTCATCCAGGAGGCCCGGCCGGCCGGACGACCGCTGTTGACGCCGACGCCCCGGTGGCAAGTCCCGTCAGACTGGCCGGTCGGTGGCCGCACTGCGCCGGAACCGCGCTCGCATCCCGGCGCAAGCAGCCGGCCCGCCCGCCTCAGGGGACCAGCCAGGGCTCCCGCGGCAGCGGACTGCCCGTCTCCAGAAGGGACTTGAGGTTGGAAAGCACGGCCGCCCAGCCGGAGGCCGCCTCTTCCCGCTCGTTGTCGTCCTTGAGGTCCTCGTGGGTCACGGTGAGCCGGACGATCTCCCCGTGCGGCTCGATGTCGAAGGTGACCCGCGAGGGCTCGTCCGCCGGCTGAGCGGCCGGGTCGGACCAGGTCGTCACGAGGCGCGTGGGCGGCTCGCTCACCACGACCGTGCCGACGACGTCGGCCACGCCCGAGCCGTCCGTGCGCCGGTGCTCCCACGAGGAGCCTTCCTGCCAGTCGGAGACGTTGCGGTGGCCCCAGTAGGCGCCGGAGACGTCGGCGTCGGTGAGGGCGTTCCACACCTTCTCCGGGGTGCTCTCGATGTAGACGACGTACACGAATCGCGGCTTGTCGGTCATGGCGTTCTCCGCTCGTTGCTTGAGTGCGCTCAGCGACCGGAGGCGCGGGCGCTCGAACTTGTCGATCCACCGTTCCTGGATCGTGTGAAGGGGGACGGGGTTGAGGTAGTGGAGCTTCTCCCTGCCCCGTCGCACGGTGCTGACCAGGTTCGCCGCCTCCAGAATCGCCAGGTGCTGCGTCGCCGCCTGGCGGGTCATCTCGAGGCGCCCGCACAGTTCGCCCAGGGTCTGCCCGTTGTGTTCGTGCAGACGGTCGAGCAGGTGCCGCCTGGTCCGGTCGGCCAGGGCCCTGAAGACCTTGTCCACGTCCATGCTCACGGTTCAATCATGCAAGTAAATACCTGCATATTCAAGCCCGTGCGCGGCGGGACCGTCGGGTGCGCCGAAACTGCCCGAAACTGAGGTGCGGCGCGGCGGCCGGAAGGACTAGCGTTCCGGCATGCCGCCTCCTCGCGTACGCCCACGGCCCGACGCCGACGAGCGGACGCAGCTCGTCGCATGGCTCGACATGCAGCGCGCCATCATCCACTGGAAGTGCGAGGGGCTTTCGGACGCGGATGCGCACCGTTCCGTGCTGCCCGCCTCGCCGCACATGACGATGGCCGGGCTCGTCTCGCACATGCGCTGGGTCGAGCACTGCTGGTTCGAGGTCCTGCTGACCGGAGGGCCCGCCGAAGGACCACTGTTCGAGGACGGCCCCGAGGACGCGGAGATGATGGTCGAGGGCGTTCCGCTTGCGCGGCTGCTGGACGAGTACGAGCGGCAGTGCGAGGTGTCGAACCGGATCACCGCGGCACCCGCTCTCGAAACCGTGGGACGGCACCCCGGCTACAACGCGGGCCAGACGTCCCTGAGATGGATCCTGCACCACATGATCGAGGAAACGGCCCGCCACGCAGGGCACGCGGACATCGTCCGCGAACTGCTCGACGGGACGAAGGGGTACTACTGACCTCGGCGGGGGCGGGGAAGGCGCGATGAGACCGGAGGACGAGTTCGCCGCGCCGGTGGCCCGGGCGGCCGCACGCCACCCTCGTGCCGGTGCCGGTGCCGGTGCCGGTGCCGGTGCCGGTTCGCGCCGCTCAACGCCTCGGTTTCCGGAGGCCGTTGAGGATCGCGCGCAGCACCGCGAGGCGGTGGGCGCGCAGCCGGTCGGCGGCTCCGGAGCCGCCGACCGGCCCGAGCGCCTTGCGCGCCGCGTGAGCCGCCACCAGGGCCAGAATCAGCCGGACCAGCGCGCCGCTGACGACGACGGACGCCGGCACCCATGCCGCGTCCGCGACGGTCATCCCAGTAGTGAGCATCTTCGGTCACACCCTTCACCGGTCGGAGGATGCATGTGTAGCCCGGCGGCGGGTGAGCCCGCTGCGGCGCAACTGCGCCGCAGCCGTGGATCCGCCCCGACTACGGCGCACCTGCGCCCCTGTCGGGGTGCAAAGGACTCGGCAATCATGCGGGCATGACAGCTGAGAACGAGCCACGGCCTCCGGGCGGCAGAGCCAGATTCCGGCCCGGAAAGCGCCTGCTTCCCTTCCCCTACAACCAGGACCTGTCCGGGGTGCTGCGTCATCTCGACCGCAGCAGGCCGGAATCGCGCGTACGGCTCGCGAACGACCCCTTCACGGCGGCGTACTTGGCGGCAGGAATGCGGCTGCTGGAACGGAACCTCGGCCCCGGTGCGCAACGTGGCCCCCACGGCAAGCCGTACCTTCTCAGCTTCCTCTCCCAGCGCGGTGTTGCCGACGAAGTCGCCAACAACCCCCGCCCTTTTCCGAGGAGAGGGACTGCCCGGGCACTGCGGCGCGCGTGGAGGTCGCAGTCGGACTTCGTCGCCGATCTGATCAACTTCGCCGTGTGGAGGGAGAATTACCGCCCGAAGTACCGGCGGCAGCGTGCCGCGAACACCAGGAAGCTGGTGAAGGGCCCGGACTTCGTGCGCGCTGTCCACGAGATGGCCTATGAGCACACCGCCGAGGGTGTGGAGATGCCGTCGGTCCGTCTGGCCCTCGCGCTGATGACGTCGGCCGACGGCGACATGGAGGTGAAGCGTGCCATCTCCCGCATGTACGAGGATTATCTCGGTTCGTGGAAGAAGCTGTACGAGGACGTCTTACGCCAGCGCGGTCTGCGTCTGCGTCCGGGGCTGACCTTGGACGACCTGGCGAACGCGCTGTCCGCCGCCACCGACGGCATGATCCTGAGAGCCGTCGGAGACCCCGCAGCCGACATCCTGGACCATGAGAGGGGTCGTTCGCTCTTCGGCTCGGTCGCTCTCGCGATCGTCCACGCGTTCCTGGAGCCGGAGGGGGACGAGAGCGGCCTCACTCTGGAAGAGGCAGTCGCAGCGAGGTTCGACAACGGCTCGTACTGAGCGCAACCGCCTGCCTGCCGTGCCGGACTTGCGGTCTCCAACGGCCGGACGTGGCAGGGAACTCGGGGTGGCGAGCGGGTTATCCAGGTGTGCGGAACGGTCTTCGGCGCTACGTTGCAATCATGGCAGTAGGCAGTCTTTTCCTCTGAGGGGCCCGTCGAGGCATCCGCGTCGTCCATGTGCGGCGGACCGGCGCCGATTGCCCCTGCGCATCGTCACGTTGCCGCGTTCCGCCGTGCAGGCGCGCGGCGCCTTCCGACCACAGAGCCGAAAGACAGGTCCCACCGATGCCTGACCAGACCTCGCCCCGCGATGTGCTCGCGGCCTGGTTCCGCGAGAACGTCTCCACTCTGACCACCCTCGATCCGCGGCAGCCTCTGGACGATCTGGAGCCGCTGCGCGAGATCGTGGGCGATGCCCGCGTCGTGGCCGTGGGGGAGAACGCCCATTTCGTCGAGGAGTTCTTCCGGGCCCGCCAACGGGTGCTGCGCTTCCTCGCCGAACGGTGCGGATTCACGGTCTTCGCCTTCGAGTTCGGCTTCAGCGAAGCCTTCTCCCTCGACCGGTGGCTCCAAGGTGAGGGCGACGACGCCGACTTGGCGAACGTCAGCCGGAGCGCGGCGGAGTGGGGCTCGGCGGACCTCATGCACTGGCTACGACGTCACAACCGCGCCGGCCGCCACCCTCTCCGGTTCGCCGGCATCGACCTGCCCGAGGCGGGCGGTGCCCTTCGTCCCGCCCTGGAGCCGGTGGCCGACTACCTGCGAGAGGCCGACCCCGGTGCACTCCCGTTGGTGGACGCCGCTTTGGAGATCAGCGACCGCTTCCTCGACGGCGCGGGTTCCGGCGCCGCGGCGGCGCCCGCGTGGGCGGCGCTCTCTTCCGCCGAACAGGACGCTCTGACGGCCTCGTTGGCGCGCCTGCTGCTCCGGCTGCGGGCCGGTGAACCGCTCTGTGTCTCCCGCGCCGGCCGGGGACCCTTCGGCATCGCCCTGCGAAGGGTGGAAGCCGCATGCCACACCGACCACATGTTCCGGGCGATGAACGGGCTCATGTCCGGACAGGCCATGGCCGCGGACCTGTCGGTACGGGAGACCTTCATGGCCGAATCCGTTCGCTGGCACCTCGATCACGCCGGACCGGACGCCCGGATCGTGCTCGCCTCGCACAACAATCACATCCAGAAGACGGCGGTGGAGTTCGACGGCGTGCTCACGGCGCTCCCCATGGGACAGCACCTGCGGCGCATGCTCGGCCGGGACTACAGGTCGGTGGCCCTCGTCCACACCTCGGACCATGTCCCGGAGATGTATCCGGACCCCGCCGCCGAGGTGGGCTTCACCCTCGCCGACGCCCGTCTCGAAGACGCCGGGACGGGCAGCGTCGAGGCCGCGCTCGTCGACGCCGGAGCCGGTGACGCGATCACGCTCACCGATCTGCGGCCGTCGCCGCATGACGCGGAGCGGAAGCCGCTGCTGCAGCGGATCCGTACGCAGAGTTCCGTCCTGTCCACCCCGGTGCCGGAGGCGTTCGACGCCGTGCTCGCCGTCCCGGAGGTAACCCGCGACCGGACGGTGCGGTTCTGACGACTCTCCTCGGCGCTGCCCCGGCCCTGCCCCGGCCCACTCGGCCACGCGAAGGCCGCTGTTCTCCGTCGCCGCGGCCGGTCGCAGCATGCTCCCCTCGCTCACCCTGACCGAACTGCCGCCCCCGGGCGACAAGTCGAGCTTCGCGTTTTTCTCACCCCGGCCGGGGCAACAGCTCAGCCGCGAAGGTACGCCGAGGTCCGGCGTGATCCAGGGGCAGGGGAGGCCGCAAACATGAACGCACCGGCAGTGATGAGACGGGGACGGCGCAGCGCCAGGCGGGCCGCCGACAGCTCGGTGCTCGAAGGTGTCGTACGGGCGGGAATGGTCGCGCAGGGCGTGCTGTACGTCCTCGTCGGGCTGGCCGCGCTGCGCATCGCGGTCGGCGACGGTGACGGTGGCCGGCAGGCCGATCAGAGCGGTGCTCTGCGGGAGTTGGCGGCGCAGCCCTTCGGGCAGCTTCTCGTGTGGGCCGTGGGGATCGGGCTCGCGGGGCTGGCGCTGTGGCGGCTGTCCGAGGCCGTGTTCGGCGCGTCGGAGAAGGGCGGGCACAAGGCGCGGAAGCGGCTGATGTCGGCGGGGCGGTTCGCGCTGTACGCGGTGCTGTCCTTCTCCGTCCTGTCCTACGCCGTCGGGGCGAGGAGCAGCTCTTCCAGCGACGCGAAGTCGGAGGACGTCACCGCCCGCGCCCTGTCCCTCCCGGCGGGGGAGTTGCTGGTCGGCGGAGTCGGCCTGGTCATCGCGGTGTTCGGGGGCTGGGGCGGCATACAGGCACTGCGGCGCAAGTATCACGATCACTTGAAGATGTCGCGCATTCCCCGCAGGAGCCGCAAGTGGGTGGATCTGCTGGGCGTGAGCGGCGGTGTCGCCCGCGGAGCGGTCCTCGTGGCCCTGGGAATCTTCGCGATGGAGGCGGCCTGGTCCTCGGACGCCGGCGAAGCCAAGGGCATGGACGGCGCGTTGCGGTCGTTCGCCGACACTCCCGCGGGCCCGTGGCTGCTCGTGGCCATCGCCGTCGGCGTCACCCTGTACGGCCTCTTCTCCTTCATGCTGGCGCGCTGGCGCCGCGTCTAGGACTGTCCGGCGGACGGTCCCTGAACCGGCAGGGCCCAGCCGGGGAGACCGCCGGGGCGGGTGACCGTGGGGAAGCGGGTCGGCGTTCTCCCGGTGGGCGCCAAGGAGCAAATAACAGGCGGGAGTCGACTTACGTGCCGGATGATGAACAGTCCGACATGGCCTGACCGTCGGGTGCCGAACGAGAGCCCGGCGACCGGGGCATCGCCGTCCATCCCGTCCATCCGACCCGGAAGGAACTCCTCGCCAATGCTTCGCCGTCATGAACCGCTGCCTGTTCTGCTGTCCGTGTTATCCGTGCTGGGTCTGCTCTCCGCCGCGTGCGCGGCGGGCGGCGGCGGAAGCGCGCAACGGGGCGAAGACGACACTGCCCGAACGGTGGTGGACGTCGCCCACGTACCGTCCTTGCTCTTCGCGCCGCTCTATCTGGCCGACGCCAAGGGCTACTTCAGGCAAGAGGGCATCGACGTGCGGATGCGGAAGGTGAAGGCCGGGCAGGACGTGGCGCCGCTGGCGGCCTACGGGGAGGTGGACATGGTGGCGGCGGGGTTCTCCGCCGCTCTGTTCGACGGCGTTTCCGAGGGCCTCAAGGTGAAGGTCGCGGCGTCCATGGGTGCCTCGACCGGCGAGAAGCCCTCTCCCACGGCGCTGGAGGTCTCGCGGAGTCTGAAGCGGTCGGGGGAGGTCGAGAAGCCCTCGGACCTGCGCGGCCGCAGGGTGGCCGTCGCGGGCGGTGCGGGGAGCGCCGGCGGCTACCAACTGGACGTCATCCTGCGGAAGTCGGGCTTGACGCTGAAAGACGTGAAGGTGGTGGACGTCCCGTTCACCGGCATGCGGGCCGCCCTCGCCGAGGGCCGTACGGACGCCGCGCTGTCGCCCGCCCCGTTCACCACGGCCATGGAACGGGCCGATGTGGCCGACCAGTTGGCGGTGCCGCCGGAGGGCACCGTGGCCACCGGCCTCATCGCCGGGCAGGACTTCGTCCCCCGGCCCGTCGCGCAGCAGTTCCTCACGGCACTGCGGAAGGGCGCGGCCGACCTCCAGGGGGACGGAAGAACCTCAAGGGCGAACCTTACGATCCTGGCCAGGGCGACCGGTCAGGACACCGGGCTGCTCCGCAGGACACCGGCCTACCGGTGGGACCCCGGGCTCAGGACCGACACACGGCAGCTGTCGAAGCAGCAGACCGCCTACCGTGAGGCGGGCCTGCTGAGCGGAAGGCATGTTCCGGTGGACGATCTGCTGCCATGAGGCAGGGGCCGTGTTCCCCGGGGCCTCATTCGTCAGGGGGCGCGGCCCGCCTCGTCAGGGGGCTCCGCCTCAGGCGACGCCCCTGTCCTTGAGCGTCTGCAGCACCTGCCGGGCGGTGTCGGCGCTGGACTGCGGGTTCTGCCCGGTGACGAGGTTGCCGTCGGTCACGACCTTGCTCGTCCAGGCGGGGGCGGTCTCGACGAGGGCGCCGAGCTCGCGGAGCCTGCTCTCCACGAAGTACGGCACCGCTTCGCCGAGGCCGCCCTGCCGCTCCTCCTCGTCCGTGAAGACGGTGAGCCTGCGGCCCGCGAAGGGGAAGCCTTCGCCGGCCTCGCCGCCGCTGGTGCTGAGCACTCCCGCGGGGCCGTGGCACAGCGCCGCGACGACCTTGCCGCCGCTGTCGGCCTCCCTGAGCAGACGGGCGAGGTCGGCGTCCCGTGCCAGGTCCTCCATGGGGCCGTGACCGCCGGGAATGTAGACCGCGTCGTAGTCCGCGGCCTGTACGTCGCCGAGGGTGAGCGGCTTGTCCAACCGGCCGGAGAGGGCGTCCAGATAGGCGCGGAACTCCTTCGCGGAGGCCTCGTCCACGTTGCCGCGCTCATCGAGGCTGACGGGGTCGACCGTGGGCCGCACGCCGCCGGGAGTGGCGATGTCCACGTCGAGGCCCGCCTCACGCAGCACGCGGTGCGAGACGGCTACCTCCTCGGCCCAGTAGCCGGTGGGGTGGGTCGTGCCGTCGGCGAGCGTGAGCCTGTCGGCGGCGGAGACGACCATCAGGATCTTTGCCATGGCGCAGAGCTTCCTTACTTTCGCTGTGTCGGCGTCGGTCCGTCGTTCACTTCAACACCCGCGTCCCTCGGATTTCTTTCGCCAATCCGATCTGCCCGTGCCGTCCGTGCTGCCGTGCCCCTCGGAACCGGAACGGGGAACGGAACCGGGAACGGAACCGGGAACGGGGACAGGGGAATGGGAACCGGAACGGGACACCCGCCGAGGAGCCTGCATCCGGCGGCCTGCGCCGGGCGGGGCCCGGCAGGTTCCGCCGGGACCCCGGGCATCAGGTGGTCGACCTCTTCAGCATCACGGTGACCTCGTTGACATGGCCGGCGCCGATCCCCGGTGCGAGCGTGGTGAACGCTTCCCAGCCCCGGCGGCCGAGGTCGTTGAGGTCC
Organism: Streptomyces sp. WMMB 322; assembly: GCF_900090145.1. Taxonomy (GTDB): domain Bacteria; phylum Actinomycetota; class Actinomycetes; order Streptomycetales; family Streptomycetaceae; genus Streptomyces. Next base: position 47,002 of record NZ_FMHI01000003.1, on the reverse strand, counting down.
TTCTCGATCTGGTCGTAGTCGAAGCCCTTCCATTTGAGGTCGTAGGTCAGCACCTTGTACTCCCATTGCGCGGGCATGCCTCGGCCTTCCTTCCGGTTCCGGTCCGGAGTCCGCTCCGGACGCTGTGGTGTCCCGATGCTGTGGTGTTCGGTCAGTACGCGCGGACGTGCCTCCTCAGGCCTCGGGCGGCAGCCCGCACCGCGCAGCCCCGGCCCGGCGGCCGGGCCGGCAGGCGGGCCGCCGGGGTGGTGGCGCCGTCCTCCGGCCGGAACGCCGGGCACTCTGCGCCCGCCGTCCTCCGTCGTCCCCGGTGCTCCGGTGCCCCGGTGCCCCGGTGATCCGCCGCGCGCGGCGTCAGCGGCGCGGTTCCCAGCGGAAGAACCGTGCGGCCAGCGCGACGGCGGCGACGACCCAGCCCAGCGTGGGTGCCAGCAGGAGCAGCGAGTCGGCGACCGGAACGCCGCCGCCCCAGGCGTTGACGGTCAGTTCGGCGGCAGAGCCGCCGGGAAGCAGCCGCTTGAGCAGGGTGAGTTCGTCGGTGCCGCTGATCCCCACCCAGCCGGCCACCAGGATGGTGCCGACGCTGATGGGAAGCGTTGTCACCTGGGCGTGCTCGGGGGAACTGGTCACTCCCGCCGTGGCCAGCCCCAGGCCGAGCATCATGACCACCGTCGAGAGGACCGCGGCCGCCAGGAGGAGGACGCTGTCAGGTTCCTCCGCGACCTGGGCGAGCACGGTCAGGATCACGGTCACCTGGACCAGCGCGACAACGGTGACCGGCAGCAGCAGCCCGGAGAGGATGGTGGCGTCCCCCGCCGTGGTGGATCGCAGCCGCTTGAGGAAGAGGTTCTGCCGGCGTGAGGCGAGGGTGGTGACCGTGGTGGCGTACAGGCCCGTCCCCATCACGATGAACAGCACCACCGCTGCGACGTATCCGAAGCCCAGGGATTCGAAGAGGTCGCGTTTGTGGAGGAAGAACGCGCTGGGGGCCGCGGGCACGACGAACATCGTGACCAGAACCAGGCGGTTCCGGAACATCTGGACCAGCTCACTGAGAGCGATCGAGGGCATGGTGGAGGTCCTCTTCTCGAAGGGTCGCGGGAGTGGCCGGTTCGCTGCCGATGGAGCGGAAGACGTCGTCGAGCCGCGTCGGCCCGGCTTCGAGTTCCGTCAGATCCACCGCGTTCTCCTCCGCCCAGCGGAGCAGGACGTGCAGGTCCCGTTGCAGGTCGAAGGTCTCGACGAGGAACGTCCCGTCGTGCCCGCCCGCCGTGGGCAGCGGATGCGGCGGTGCGCAGGAGGGAAGCGAGAAGCGGATGACGGACGGCAGGGTCCGCGTCAGTTCCGGCACGGTGCCCTCGCGGTGGAAGGTGCCCTCGTGCATGAGACCGATCCGGTCGGCACGCTGCTGGGCTTCTTCCAGGTAGTGCGTCGTGAGAACGATGGTGGAGCCTTCCTCGCGCAGCTTCTCCACGGCGTCCCACAGGTCGTCCCGGGCCTGGATGTCCAGTCCGGTGGTCGGCTCGTCCAGAAAGATCAGCTCGGGCGTTCCGTACACGGCCGTCGCGAAGTCCAGGCGCCGCTTCTCACCGCCGGAGAGCTGGGAGACCTTCGTGCCGGCCTTGTGGACGAGACCGATGAGGCCGAGGACGCGTTCCACGCTGTCCGTGCGCCCGGTGAGCCTGCCGATCACCCGGACCGATTCCTTCACCGTGAGGTCCGGGGAGAAGCCGCTCTCCTGGAGCATGATTCCCGTTCTGGGCCGGACGGCGCGACGGTCGCGCGGGCTCTGCCCGAAGACGCGCACGGTGCCGGACGTCGGGGAGCGGTGGCCTTCGACGGTCTCCAGGACCGAGGTCTTGCCCGCGCCGTTCGTGCCGAGCAGCGCGTAGAACTCCCCGGGCCGCACCTGGAAGGACAGGTCCTTCACGGCGTGGAATCCGCCGTACTCGAGATTCAGACGTTCGACGTCGATAACTGGTGTCGGGAACATGCCCCGATTCCAGCTGTCGCCGTGCCCGGGCGGCAGTGCGGCCACGTCACCGCTCCACCGTGACGTTTCCCCGGGTGAAGGTATGACGCTGCGTCACTGGTGGCGCGAGGACGCCGGACGTTTACTGGGGAGCGACCACGGCTTTTGAGCTTCCCAGCTTCCGATCCCGGAGCGCCGCACATGCAGATCCGCCCACCGCGCACTGCCGACGCGGTCGAGACCTCTGACATCTCCCCGTGCAGCGCGTCCCGCCGCGGGTCCGTGCGTCGCGTGTTCCTGCGCCGCGCGGCGCTTCAGCGCTCCGGTGCGCCCCGGTGAGGCCGGCCGGCACGAACACGTACCCGGAGGCCTCTCTCCGCCGCGGCGACACGCAGGAACGGCTGCGCAAGCTGAACCTCGTCATGCTGCTTCCGCTGCTGGCGGCAGCGGGAGTGCTGACGGTGGCGCTCGACGCCCGGTCCTGGTGGGGAGCCGTCGTCCTGGGCCTGGGGGTGGTGACGGCCGTCGTGGCCTTCGTGCGGTGGGCGGCGGGCGACATCTGCCGCGTCGCACTCCCCTGCCTGGTCATCACCGCGGGGGTGTGGCTCTTCGGGGTGCTGACGCCCGCAGGCAGCACGACGGCGTTCTTCGGCCTCCTGGTCGTGGGCACCCAGACCGTCCCCCAACTGCCGCGCCACCGGGGTGCGGCAGCCGTCGCGCTGAGCGTCTGCGTCGCCGCGGTGGGCGCACTGAGGCTCGCGGTTTCGCACGAGGACGTCGTCGGTGTTCTGACCCAGTACGTCATCATCCCGACGGGTATCACCGCCGTCGTGACCGGACTGATGTTCCCCAACAAGCGGTTCTACGCCGTCGTCGCGGAACTGGAGGAGTCGCGGGAACGCGAGGCGGAGCTGGCCGTCGTCCGGGAACGCATGCGCTTCGCCGGCGATCTGCACGACATCCAGGGGCATACGCTCCACGTGGTGAAGCTGAAGATCGCGCTGGCCCGGAAGCTGCTGCACAGCGACGTCGAACGCGTGGAGCAGGAACTGGTCGAGGTGCACGCCCTGGTCGGAGACACCATCGCCCAGACCAAGGAACTCGCCCACGCGCAGCGGCGCCTCAACCTGTCCGCGGAGCTGGAGAACGCGAAAAACCTCTTCGAGGCCGCGGGCATCGGGGTGCGCGTCGAGCGCCGGACCGCGACCGACACCACCGGGACGGGGACCGCCGGGGCCGGGGCGCATGCGGACGAACTGCTCGGCCAGGTCCTCCGCGAGACGACGACCAACATCCTGCGGCACGCGCAGGCCACCGAGGTGCGGATCACGCTCTCGCGCTCGGGCATCACCATCGTCAACGACGGCGCCGAGCATGACCCGCTTCCGGAGCTGCGAGGGCTCTCCGTCCTCAGGCAGCGCCTGGCGGACGACGGAGGAGAGCTGACCGTGCAGCGGAAGGACGGGCGGTTCCTGACGGCCGCGGTGTTCCCGCACGCCCGTGACCGAGCCGGTCTGTGACGACGGGGAAGGACGAGAGATGACCACCGTGGTGCTCGCCGACGACGAGGCCCTCCTCCGCAAGGCCCTCGCGTCGCTGCTCGCTCTCGAAGGGGAGATCACCGTGCTCGCCGAAGCAGGCGACGGCGAAACAGCCGTGGAGGTCACGCTGCGGCACCGGCCCGACGTCCTCGTCGTCGATCTGGAGATGCCCGGCCTCGACGGACTCGGTGCCGCCTCGGAGATCCGCCGTGCACTGCCGGAGCAGGTGATCCTCATGCTGACCAGGCACGCCAGGCCCGGCGTGCTCCGGAAGGCGCTGAAAATCGGAGTCCAGGGTTTCGTCAGCAAGTCCGCGGAACCGGCACACATCACGTCGGTCATCAAGACCCTGCACGAGGGCAAGCGGTGGATCGATCCGGACGTCTCCACACTCGCCCTTGTCGACGACTGCCCCCTCACCGACCGGGAGACCGACACCCTGCGGGCGACCGGCGAAGGCTACTCGGTCGCCGACATCGCCGCCCAGCTCCACCTCGCGCCGGGCACCGTGCGCAACTACCTCTCGAACGCGATGCAGAAGACCCAGACCCGCACCCGGCACGAGGCGGCACGGTACGCGCGGGAACACGACTGGCTGTAGCGGGGACGGGGACGGGGACGGGGACGGGGACGGGAACGGGAACTGTTGACGGGCCCGGGCCCGGACCCCGCCCGGGGCGGGAACGAGAACGGTCCCGGGAGGCGGTGTGCCTCCCGGGACCGTCGGGGTGCTGCGCGTGCGGGCGAGGCCCGCGCTCCCGCCCGTCAGGCGGTGACCTGGTCGGCCTCCTCCGAGTCGGACAGCGCGTTGCCGTTCGGCGCGGCCTCCCAGTCCGCCTCTTCGGCGGCCTCCTGTGCCTCCGTCTCGCGCTGGCCCGGGATCTCCTCCGTGCGGCGGGCGACGCGCTCGTTGCGGGCCGCGGTGGCTTCGCACAGGTCGGTCACGGCCTTGTTGAAGCGAGTGATCGACGGCGGGTCGGAAGGACCGAGGAGGTGGACCTTCAGCTCCTCGCGGGCCTTGGTGAGGGTGTCCTTGGAAGGGTCGCGCACCGACTCCAGCAGCGCCGGCACCTCGTCCGCCCCGGGGGAGAGGATCGTGGCGGCACGCACGGTCGGGAACCCGGCCCGGAACTCGTCCTCGCTCAGGCCGCTGGTGTTGGCCACCGCGTAGGGCTTCTCGCTCGACAGGTAGTCCGAGACGACGGACGAGACGTCGGAGATGAGCAGATCGGACTGGTTGAAGCAGGTGTAGATCGTCGGCCGCGGGCCGGTGATGATCTGGTGTTCCCACTCGGGGAGCGAGGCCCAGTTGGCGGCCTCCCAGGCGGCAGTGGCCGCCGCGACCCGCTCGGCCCTGTCCGACTCCGGCGTGGACTGGAGCATCATCCTCTCCACCTCGTCCGCGCCACGGCGGAAGGCGGTGGTCGTCAGCTCGTCCAACTCCTTTACGCGGCGCTCCAGTTCGGCCGCGGTCTCGGCGCCGGGACGCTCACCGGAGCGCTTCGAGTTCGCCTCGGCGATCATCTGCTGGATGCGCATGTCGGCGGCGCCCGCACGGGGGTCGACGGAACCGGTCATCGGGTGCGGCTTGTACAGCAGCCGCACACCCGGGTCGGCCAGCAGGGCGCGGACGATGTTCTCGCCGGCCAGGATGATCGACGTGTTGCCGGGGTCGTTGGTCCAGCCCTCCCACGTGGGGGCGTACAGCACGGTGGTGTACTCCCCCGCAGGCGGTCCCGCGTACGGCTCGATGGGGGAGAGCTGCGGGCGGCCGACCTCGACCACGTCACGGTCGTCCACGCCGATGTCGGCGAGCTGGTAGCGCTCGCGGGCGGCGGGGCCGGCGACCCACACCTCGTCGTAGGCCTTCGCGTAGGGGTTGCACGAGGACAGCTTGTCGCTCTCCCCGTGGTTGATGAAGGCGTGCTTGATCGTGGGGATGCGCAGCACCTGCGAGGTCTTGCCCGAGTTCGCCGGGTGCAGCATCACCTTCAGCGTCGAGTGCTCCAGGTGCATCAGGTGCGCGACCTTCGGGATGCAGACGATCGGGACGTCCGTCGCCTCGATCTTCTGCACCATGAAGCGTTCCCGCAGCACGATGATCGGGTTGCCGTCGAGCTGCGCGAGCGTGGAGAGCCACATGTTCGCCTGGTAGGCGGAAGTCGTGCCGCCGGAGAAGTACATGCCCACGGTCGGCTGGTACTTCGCCAGCCAGCGGTCGAGCCACTGCAGCGCCTGCTGCTCGTTGGCGTGACGCTTCTTCGGCAGCATCCACGTGCCCAGGTACAGGGCACCGCCCAGGGAGAGCACGATGCTCAGGCCGAGGCCCAGAATGCCCCAGACCTCGGTGGACAGCGCGGCGCTCAGCATCAGTCCGACGGTGCCGGGGATGGAGAACCGCAGCAGGCGGCGGCTGGGCTGGCGGGCCAGCAGGCGCGGCGGCGCGACGGTCAGCCGCAGATCCGAGGCGTCGATGTTGCGGGTGAGGATCGGCAGGGTGCGGCTGCGCCGCACGAACTGCGCGACGGCCTGGCACAGGAAGTGCGCCGCGTAGCCGACGAGCAGCAGCAGCGTGAGAGGCCGCTCGACGCCCGGCGGGACGTCGGGGATGCGCACGAGACCGATGACGATGAGCATGTCGCGCAGCAGCTGGCGGGTCGTGACGTCGAAACGGACCTTGCCGAGCAGGGCGAGCAGGCCGGGCTGCTGGTGCGTGAGGTACAGATCGAGCGTGATCCCCGCCAACGAGGCGACGATGAAGACGGGCACGTTCGGCAGCAGTGCGCCCGCGAGCTGTGCGGCGTAGAAGACCGTCAGCGCGAGAAGCGCGGTCAGCTGGACGGCGCGTCGTGATGAGAGACCGGCAGAGGGCACGGGACTGGGCTCCTGGCAGGAGGTCGGGGGTCGGGCTGTGTACCGGCCGGTGGGGATGGCGGCCGTGGATGACCACTGACCGTATGCCGGGCACGGGGCCGGTGACAATCTGCGTCGGGGTGTGCTGAGTCGATACGCGGACAAAGGTCATTATCCCCGCCCGTCCACTGGTCGGAACGGACGAGCGGCCCCGGCGGGTACTCCCGTAGATTGCACAGGAGGCCCCCGGACGCGTGTGAGGCGGCACCCGGGACGCGGCGGCAGCAGCGGCACACCGGCACAGTACGGGACGCACCCGCACCGGCCGGGGCGAACGGGGAGCAACAGGAACGGATCCGCCGCGCGGCACGGCACGCGGGCGCGACAGAGGGAACAGGCAGGCAGCGGGACGTGGGCACCAGTACGGCAGCGGGCTCGGGCGGCTCCGGCAGGGACGACTCCAGGGACTCCGCGACGGGCGCCCCCGGCGCGCCGCACGGAGCGCGGAGCGCGGAGCGTGCAGAGCGCGCCGAGCATTCCGAGCGCGCCGAGGTGACGGGGGCGCGCCGGATCGTCGTCAAGGTCGGGTCCTCGTCGCTCACGACGGCCGCCGGCGGCCTGGACGCGGACCGCGTCGACGCCCTCGTCGACGTACTGGCCAAGCACGCGGGCCCGGCCGACGGCCGGACGAGCGCCCCGCAGCGGGAGATCGTGCTCGTCTCCTCCGGAGCCATCGCTGCGGGCCTCGCACCGCTGGGCCTGCCGAAGCGGCCCCGGGACCTGGCCCGCCAGCAGGCCGCGGCCAGCGTGGGGCAGGGGCTCCTGGTCGCCCGCTACACCGCCTCGTTCGCGCGCTACGGACGCCGGGTCGGCCAGGTGCTGCTCACCTCCGACGACACCAGCCGGCGCGCCCACTACCGCAACGCCTACCGCACGCTGGAGCAGCTTCTGGCGATGGGCGCCGTGCCGGTCGTCAACGAGAACGACACCGTCGCCACCGAGGAGATCCGCTTCGGCGACAACGACCGGCTCGCCGCGCTGGTCGCCCATCTCGTGCGGGCCGACCTGCTGGTGCTGCTCTCCGACGTCGACGGTCTCTACGACGGCGATCCTGCCTCTCCGGGCACGTCACGCATCACGGAGGTCACGGGTCCCGGGGACCTGGAGGGCGTCGAGATCGGCAGTGCGGGCAGCGCGGGCGTCGGCAGCGGCGGAATGGTGACGAAGGTCGAGGCCGCCCGCATCGCCGCCGCAGCGGGTGTGCCGGTGGTGCTCGCGTCGGCGACGCACGCCGCCGACGCGCTGGCGGGCCGCACAACCGGCACGTACTTCCACCGGACGGGCCGCCGCACCGCCGGGCGACTGCTGTGGCTCGCGCACGCCTCGACACCGCGGGGCGCGCTCACATTGGACGAGGGCGCCGTGCGGGCGGTCGTCCAGCGGCGCACCTCCTTGCTGGCGGCCGGAATCGCGGGCGTGGAGGGCGAGTTCGCGGCCGGTGACCCCGTCGAACTCCGGGACGAGCGCGGCGTCGCCGTCGCCCGCGGCCTGGTCAACTTCGACGCGAAGGAGCTCCCGCAGCTGCTCGGGCGTTCCACGCCGGAGCTGGCCCGGGAGCTGGGGCCCGCGTACGAGCGGGAGATCGTGCACCGTGACGACCTGGTGCTGCTCGACTCCTGAAGCCGTTCGCAGGTGCGTGCATCCCGCCACGAAGATCGTGAGCCGGACCTCGCGACGGATCTCCGGAACTCCACGGCGCATCTCCGGACCGGATCGCCGCGGCGGACCTCCGCGCCGGGGCCGGCCCGTGGACCGCGGGTGATGCCCGTGCTGCGCGCGGGCGGGCGCGCGTCCCCGCCCGGAGCCGTGGCGTGAAATGTTCGTGCAGAGGGCGGGGGAGTGGTGTCCGGACCGTCATCGGCCGGGAGAAAAGACCAGCCTTTCCACGGACAGCTTCCCGAAAACGGCCACGCGGCCGGTCGCGGGCTGGTCAACTTTGTAGAGGGGGTCGTGCAGCAGGTGAGCGGCGCCCGGAACCGAGAGCATCCCACCGGACGAGGAGGCCACCCGTGAGACGGCTGGTCAGCGTTGACCCGGAGCAGCGGGCCGAATCACGTGTGGACGCGGGTGCCGAAAGGCGTGAGCAAGCCAGGCTCTGGCACATCACGCTGAGCGTCGCCGGCGAGGAGGCGCCGCTCAAGGAGGTACGGCGCGCGCTGGAACAGCTCGCCCACGACCATCCGTTCCTTCTGAACAGCCGGTATGCGAACGATCACGCCGAGATCCGCTACTGGGAAGAGGCCCGCGACCTGCACGACGCCGCAGCCGTCGCGCTGCGGCTGTGGGGTGAGCACCGCAATTCGGCACAGCTTCCGCCGTGGGAGATCGTCGGCCTCGAGGTCATCGGCCGCGAGACGTACCACCAGCGGGTGGCCGAGGGATACGGCCCGCCGCCCGCCGCCTCCATGGGCGTGCACCCTTTCTAGTGACCCCTCCAGGGACCTCCACTTCCCGGCCTTGCCAGAGGCCCTTCCAGCTTCGGGCCCCTGCCTGCGCGGGCGCGGCCCCCGCGAGGCCGTTTCAGGCATGCCCGGCCCGCGGCCCGGCCCGCGGCCGCGAAGCGGCGGCGCTCCTCGTGAGTACCGGGCGGCCGTCCCGCACGGTGGACGGCCGGGCACCGGCGGTGCCGCCGTGGCTAAGCTCGGAGACATGAGCGCAACGCAGAACTCGCCCGTGACCGAGACCGCACGACGCGCGAAGGAGGCCGCCGCCGAGCTCGCCCCCCTGCCGCGCACGGTCAGGGATGCGGCGCTGCTCGCCGTCGCCGACGCGCTCACCGCCCGTACGGACGAGATCGTCGCCGCCAACGCCGCAGACGTCGACAAGGCCCGCGCCGCCGGAACGCCGGACGCCATCGTCGACCGTCTGACGCTCACACCCGAGCGCATCGCGGCCATCGCCTCCGACGTGCGCGACGTGGTCTCCCTTCCCGACCCGGTCGGGGAGGTCGTGCGCGGCTCGACGCTGCCCAACGGGCTCGAACTGCGCCAGGTGCGCGTGCCTCTCGGCGTCGTCGGGATCATCTACGAGGCCCGCCCCAACGTCACGGTCGACGCCGCCGCGCTGTGCCTGAAGTCCGGGAACGCGGTGCTGCTGCGCGGCTCGTCCTCCGCGTACGCCTCGAACGGCGCCCTCGTCGAGGTGCTGCGCGACGCCGTCGCCGGTGCCGGAGTGCCCGCCGACGCCGTGCAGCTCGTGCCGGGGGAGAGCAGGGACAGCGTGCGTGAACTCATGCGCGCCCGCGGCCTGGTGGACGTGCTGATCCCGCGCGGCGGGGCCTCGCTCATCCGTTCAGTGGTCGAGGAGTCCACCGTTCCCGTCATCGAGACCGGCGTCGGCAACTGCCACGTGTACATCGACGAGGCCGCCGACCTCGGGACCGCCGTCGCGGTGCTCGTCAACTCCAAGGCGCAGCGCCCCAGTGTGTGCAACGCGGCCGAGACGGTCCTCGTGCACGAGGGCGTGGCGGCGGAGTTCCTGCCGCGCGCCGTGGAGGCTCTCGCCGCGGCGGGTGTGACGGTGCACGGCGACGAGGCGTGGCAGAAGGCGGGCGCGGACGTCGTTCCCGCCACCGACGAGGACTGGGGCACCGAGTACCTCTCGTACGACATCGCCGCGGCCGTCGTGCCGACGCTGGACGCAGCGGTGCGGCACATCCGCGAGTGGAGTTCGGGTCACACGGAGGCGATCGTCACCCGCGACACCGCGGCCGCCCGTCGCTTCACGTCACTGGTCGACTCGACCGCCGTGATGGTCAATGCGTCCACACGTTTCACGGACGGCGGCCAGTTCGGTTTCGGGGCCGAGATCGGCATCTCCACGCAGAAGCTGCACGCACGCGGCCCGATGGGTCTGCCGGAGCTGACCTCCACGAAGTACGTGGTCACGGGGGACGGGCACACCCGCGGCTGACCCGCCCGGCACATGCCGGGGCGTCGCGGAAGCTGTTGCGCCGGTTCGGACGGAATCCAGCTTCTCCCTGCCCTTATTGACCACAAAGGTCTACGCTGACAGCGTGCCGGACGACGTGGGGGGCCAGCCGTTCCCGGACGGCGAGGAGCCCGAGTACCGCTACGGGGCCGCGGACGAGGAGTTCGCCGCCCTGGTGCTCGACGAGGACTTCGTGCGGTCCGCGGCCATTCACGAACCCACCGCCGCCGAACGCATATTGGCCGCCGCGCAGTCGCACGCCGAGAGCGAGACCGTGCGCGGCTTCGAGGACGGCTATGCGTACGGGCCGGGCGCCGAGGGTGATTTCGGCTTCGACGAGGACGACCCGGACGGAACCGGCGATCCGGACGGACCGGCCGGCGTGGGGGACCTGGACGACCCGGACGACGACGAGGGCCGGTTCGACCGCTCCGACTACACCGAATACCTCGACCCGGCCGACGGGGACGAGTACGACCACTACGGCCCGCACGAGCCGTACGCGCCGTACGGCTACAACCCCAACTCCTTCGGCGACAGCGGCCATTACGCCCCGTACCAGTACGGCCGGTTCGTCGACTTCGGCCAGCACGACCAGTACGGGCAGTACATCCGCTTCGGCGTCAACCGCCGCTACGACCCCCGCTTCGACCTGGGCGAGGAGCACGGCTCCGACCACCGCCGTCCCGGACGCGGCAAGCACGGCGCCGCCCCGCGGGGCCGTCCCTACCGCGGCCACATGCGGTGGCAGCGTCCCGTCGCGTGGCTGCTGGCCCTCGTGATGGGCATCGGCATGGTCGCCCTCGCGCTCGGCGCCGTCTACCGCGGCACCTCGCAGCAGCGGCAGGACCCTTCGCCTCCGCCCGCGACGACCGGTGTCGGCTCCTCCGCCAAGGAGCACGAGGGCACGCAGCGCACTCCGGACATACCCGCGCAGTCGAGACCGGGCTGAGGCCACCGGCGGCGGGGCCACTGCGGCGCCGGGGGTGCACGGCGGCGTCGAGGGTGCACGCCGAGCGGCCCGTATGGTCACCGGCTCGTCACGCCGGGGCGACAAGGAGTTCACGAACACGCGCACCCGCCGGGTTGTCGCCGCACAGAAGCGTTTACGGACAGCCGGGCGGACCTACTCTGTTGGTATGGCCGGGCGAGGCAATCCCCCAGAGGGAACCCCCGACGACGCCTCCGGGGGCGGCGACGACGAGTACCGAGACGATTACCGATCCGTCGTCTTCGACGAGTCGTTCATCAAGGCTGCGCGGCTCCAGGAGTTCTCCGCGCGCGAGCGCATGGAGGACGAGGAGCACGCGGCCGTACGCAACCGTGCCCTGCCGTCCGCCGGCGAGGCCACCGACGAGGACCACGGCGGCACTTACCAGCGGGGCTCCATCACCGCCTCACGGCAGGGCATCGTCCTGGTGCTGCTGATCGTCCTCGCCTTCGGCACGGCGATCTACATGGGCATCCGCAACCCGTACCAGGCGCCGCCCGAACCGCCCGCCGAACCCATGCGCAACGCGCTGCTTCCCCTGGCGCCCCGCGACGCGGTGCCGGGCGCCGCGCCCGCCGATCTCTTCGAGCACAGTCCGGCCGCCCAGTTCCGCGCCGGCGCCGACGGTGTGACGCTGCCGCCCGTGCGCCGCACGCGGCACTTCTCCGACAGCCAAGTGCTCGCCGCGCTCACGGCGGCGAAGGAGTACATCGTCACCAGTTCGCTCGACCCGGCCGTGCTCAACGGCAACACCTACCGCGACGTGCGGGTACTGCTCGACCCCGTGCAGCACGAGCAGTTCGACCAGAGCATGGACCACCCGCGCAACGACGGGCGGCACTCCGCGACGGGCTGGATGGTCCGCTTCGACCCGTCGAAGACCGCGCTCGCCGACGCGCGGATCCGGGTCAACGGCTCCATGACCGTTCAGGAGGCGGGCCCCGACGCCCTGGAAGTCGTCGCGGACCACGTCTTCGTCTACGCGGTGCAAGCTGCGGACGAGGGGAAGGGCGAGAAGGCGGCGGACAAGTCGTCGCTGTTCACGGTGCGGCGCGAAGTGCGTTTCCAGATCGACCGCGAGGACCTGCGACGTCAGCAACTGAGCGTGCTCCAGGTCTCGATGAGGGCCGGGCCGCTGCCGTGCTCCGCCGACATGTCGGACGCGCTGGCCCCGTTGCTGGCCGGTGAGAAGGCCAAGGACGACAGCGCGGCCGGCACCGACCCGTACGCGCGCGGCCGGTCCTCGGCCTCGCTGTGCGGTCTGCTCTCCACGAGCTCACAGCCGAGCCCGGCCGCGAAGAAGGACGGCTAGGGCGTGTTTCGAAGTAGCGTCGTCCGCCCGTCAGGGCGGGCGGGGCGGCGTCAGGTGCGTGCGATCGCAAGGCGGAGGGTGGGGGTACCTCCCGGGCCGCCAGGCCCAGGGGGAGAGAGCGCAGCGGGCTGCGCCGACGACCGACAACGCTGGGGGCACCTCCCGCGAAGCGGGGGAGAGCGTGCGTGCGTGACGCCGCCCCGCAGACGGGACTTCGAAACAGGCCCTAGGAGCAGCTGGGTTGCTCACCCGTGTCTCCACGACGGCAGCAGTCCGCTGCGGTGTCGTATGCGGGCGGCCGGCGCGGTCCTGCGATGCTGCTTCGCCCTCCTGGCGCCGGCCGCGGCCCACTTGTGCGCCGCAGCGCGGGAGGTCCCCGTCGCCGCTGCCACGTGCGCGACCGGGCAGCGGGACAGTGCGCGCCGAACAAGCAGAGAACGAGCAGAGACGTCCTCGAAGGTGCTGAGCCGGCGGTGAGCAGTGACCTGGTGGTCGTCGGCGCCGGCATCGTCGGCGCATCGGTGGCCTGTCACGCCGCCCGGGCCGGGGCCGTCGTGACCCTCCTCGACGCGGGGCGGCCGGGCGCCGGGGTGACGACGGACTCGTTCGCCTGGATCGGGCTCGGGCCGTCCGGCGTACGCACCGGGCCGGCGGCCGCGCTGCGGGCGACCGCGTCGGACGAGTACCGCCGGCTCGAGGCCGAGCTGCCGGGACTCCCGGTGACCTGGTCCGGCTCGTTGTCCTGGGGCGCGGCGGACGGTGCGCCGGAGGCGGGGCCCGGGCAGGAGATCGTGGACGCGGCCACCGTGGCGGCGCTCGAACCCGCCCTGCGGCAGCCCCCGGAGTGGGCAGTCTGGACACCCGGCGACGGCGCCGTCGACCCGGTCGGCGTGACCGAGCGGCTCGTCGCGGGGGCCCGAGCCCACGGCGCCAGGGTCCGTGCGGACATCCCGGTCACCGCGGTCAGCCGGGACGCCGCGGGTCGGGTTGCAGGAGTCGAGACGGCCGCAGGTCCCCTCTCCGGTGAGACTGTTGTGCTCGCGGCGGGGGTGGCCACGGCCGCTCTGGGCGCGCCGCTCGGCGTGAGCGTCCCGGTCGACCCGTCGCCGGCGAGGCTCTTCCGGTTCCGCGCTCCGGCCGGCCTCGTCCGCACCGTGGTCAACAACCGGGACTTCGATCTCCGGCAGGCGGGCACGGACCGGCTGCTCGCCGCCGCGGACTCGTCCGAACGGGCTCTCGCCGCCGTCCGTTCCACCTTCCGCGGCGCCGCGGACGTCGAGCTGCTCAGCACCCGGGTCGGCGTGCGCCCCATGCCGGCCGACGGCGAGCCGATCGTCGGCCCGGTCGCCGAGGTGCCCGGTCTCTACCTGGCGGTGCTGCACTCCGCGGTCGCCCTCGCCCCGGCCGTGGGCCGGCTGGTCGCGCGGGAGCTGGTCGACGGCGCCGTCGAGCCGGCGCTGGCGGGCTGCCGTCCCGGCCGCTTCCAGGGGCGCGACTCCCGGAAGGCGTAGCCGGGCGGTGTCGGGGCCGGGCGCAACGCCGCCGCGGTAGGTGAGTGCGAGAAAGCCACAGCCGGAACGGCGCAGGTCCGGAAGTCGCCCCGGCCCTGCCGGTCGCCTTCGCGACGGGCAGGGCCGGCCGGACCTCCGCGCCCCCGGGCGCGTGCCGGGGGAGGCGCGTCCCGCGTCCTAACTGGAGCTGTCGCCGCCTGAGTTGCCCTTGCTGCCACCGCCACCGCCACCGCTGCCGTTGCCATTGCCGTCGCCGTCGCCGCTTCCGCTGTTCCTTCCGGTGAAGGTGTCGCGCAGCTTGCCGCCCAGGTCCCCGGCGCCACCGGCGATGTCGCGGACGAGACCCACCAGCGGGTCCTTGCTGTTCTTGAACGACTCGGTGTAGTGGCCGGCCGACTGCTTGAACGAGTCGGACACGGATGTCTGCTTGTCGTCCTCACGCCGGTCGTAGTGGCCGTCCATGATCCGCTGGTGGTCGCGGCTCTCCGCCCACCGCTTCAACTCGGCCGCACGCACAGCCGTGAAGGGGTGGCTGCGCGGCATCACGTTCATGATCTTCAGCACGGAGTCGCGGATGTCGCCGCCCGACTCGTACTCCTCGGCCTGCGCGAGGAAGGAGTCCACGTTCATCTCGTGCAGGTGGTTGCCGCCCGCAAGCTTCATCAACCCCCGCAGTGAGGCCTGCAGATCCTGCCCGACGAGCAGCCCCGCGCGGTCCGCCGACAGCTCGGACTTGCGGAACCATTCGCGCAGCGCCGTCACGATCGCCATGATCGCGACGTTGCCCAGCGGGATCCACGCGACCTTGACCGCGAGACTGGTCAGGAAGAGCAGGATGGTGCGGTAGACCGAGTGCCCCGACAGCGCGTGGCCCACCTCGTGGCCGACGACGGCCCGCATCTCCTCCTCGTCCAGCAGCTCGACGAGACCGGTGGTGACGACGATGACGGGCGCGTCGAGCCCGATGCACATCGCGTTCGGATTCGGGTCCTGACTGACGTACATCGGCGGGACCTTCTCCAGGTCCAGTATGTAACAGGCGTCCCGCAGCATCGAGTTGAGATGGGCGAACTGGTCGTCGTTGACGCGCACCGAGTTGGCGAGGAAGAGCAGCCTCAGGCTGCGCTCGGTCACCAGGCCGCTCAGTGCCTTGAAGACCGAGTCGAAACCGCTCAGCCTGCGCAGCGCGACGAGCGCCGAGCGGTCCGAGGGATGTTCGTACGCCCGGGAGGAGATCCCGGGGAAGCGGCGCCGGTTGCGGCCGGGCAGCCGCTCGGTGCCTGTGGTGTCGCTCATCGCGTTCCCCCTGTCGCTTCGTCACCGTTCGCGGTGGATTGAGGTCAGCCTAGGGCCTGTCCGGGAAAAGGCCCGGGCGCCCGGAACGGAATCCCGGGCCGAACGCGCCCTGCGGGAAACCCCGGATGTCGGGAGGAGACGTCACCGGGCCACGGAAGGTTGCGTGGCCGGAGGGACGACTGGGACACACCGTGACGCTGGGCCCGGGTTGCCGGGATCCGGGCGGAGCCGGCCAGCCGCGGACGGAGCCGCGGTCGGAGACGTGAGGGCGGCCGTGAGCGCGGCCGTGAGCGGGGCTGATCCCGGTGCGGGAGGGGAACCGAGAGGTGGCGTCGGAGTGCCGGCGGCCCCCGCATACGATGTGCAGCACACAACGTACTGTCCGGCCCACACGTGGATAGGTCCTGCCGAGATGACGCTTCCCAGCACCGCCCACCACGCCTTCGCCGTCCTGGCCTCCGAGGGCGGCGAGCACGGGGGCGACCACGACCCCGTGCTCCCCTTCATCACCGGTGGCGGGGCGCTGCTGGCTCTGCTTCTGCTGCTGTGGATCACCACTCGCTTCAACCGGGACCGCTGACCTCCTCGCGGTGCGCCGCCGTCCCGGACCTCCGGTGGCGCCGGGACGCCGCCCCGCCCCGGTGCGCCCGCGGCCTGTGCGTCGTGCAGGCGGAGCAGCGGAGCGCGGACCGAGGGGATAAGGTCGGCTCGCATGGGAGAGGACATAGTGCCCGGCACCGGCAAGCGGCGGCTGGGAGTGATGGGCGGGACGTTCGACCCGATCCACCACGGGCACCTCGTCGCCGCCAGTGAGGTGGCCACGCGCTTCCACCTCGACGAAGTCGTCTTCGTTCCGACCGGGCAGCCGTGGCAGAAGAGTCACCAGCAGGTATCGCCGGCCGAGGACCGCTATCTGATGACGGTCATCGCGACGGCCTCCAACCCGCAGTTCTCGGTCAGCCGCATCGACATCGACCGCGGCGGCCGCACCTACACCATCGACACACTGCGTGATCTGAGAGCCGCCAATCCGGACACGGATCTCTTCTTCATCACCGGCGCGGACGCCCTCGCCCAGATCCTGGGCTGGCGCGACGCCGACGAGCTGTTCTCCCTGGCCCACTTCATCGGCGTCACCCGGCCCGGGCACGCACTGACCGACCCGGGCCTGCCGGACGGCGGGGTGTCGCTGGTGGAGGTCCCGGCGCTTTCCATCTCCTCGACGGACTGCCGTGCGCGGGTCCGGCGGGGGGACCCGGTCTGGTATCTGGTCCCGGACGGCGTCGTGCGCTACATCAACAAGCGGGGGTTGTACGGGGACGAGGAGGCGCCCCAGACATGAACGAGCGCTACGGATACGACCCCTACGGACAGCAGCAGGGCGGGCAGCGGCCCGACGAGCCGCGGTTCCTCGGCTACGACGAGTACGGACAGCCCGTCTACGGCTACGAGGAGAGCGGACCGTACGGGCAGCAGTCCGCACAGCCGGGGCAGGCGACGCAGCCGGGGCAGCCCGAGCCGCAGGGGTACGGGTACGACGGCTACGACGGGCGCGGCGGCCATGACGGTCGCGGCGGGCACGAGGACTACCGCGGGCACGAGGGTTACGGCGCGTACGGCACGCAGCAGGGGGCGCCGCAGCCGTACCCGCAGAACCCGTCGCCGCAGCAGCAAAGCCGGCAGCACACGCAGCAGCAGTCCCGGCAGGAGTGGATCCCGCAGCAGCAGCCTTCCGCAGGCGCGGGCGCGGGCACGACCGGCGCCGGCACCCAGTCGGACGGCCGGGGCCAGGCCCCCGACAGCGGGTACCGCACGGAGCAGTTCTCCTTCGTCGAGGAGCCCACGGACGACTCCGAGGACGTCATCGACTGGCTCAAGTTCAGTGAGAGCCGCACAGAGCGCCGCGAGGAGGCCAAACGCCGCGGCCGCAACCGTGTCGTCCTCCTCGTCGTCGTTCTCGTCATGATCGCGTCCGGCGGCGTCGGATACCTCTGGTACGCGGGCAAGCTGCCCGGCCTGGGCGGCGACCGGGGCGGTGCCGCCACGGCGGCCGGCCAGCAGCGTGACGTGATCGTCGTGCATCTGCGCTCGCTGAACGGCGGCGGCAGCTCGACCGCGCTCCTCGTGGACAACGCGGAGGCCAAGCGCGGCAACACCGTGCTGCTCCCCAACTCCCTCGCCGTCTCCGGCGAGAACGGCACCACGACCACCCTGGCGAAGGCCGTCGAGGACGAGGGGACGGCACCGACCAGGGAGGCCCTCGGAACGCTCCTGGGCGCCGACATCAAGGGCAGCTGGCGGCTGGACACCCCTTACCTGGAGAACCTCGTCGAGCTGGTCGGCGGTATCAAGCTCGACGCGAACGCCACCGTCCCCGGCGAGAAGAAGGGCGACAAACCGCTGGTCGAGCGCGGCAGGGCGCAGACGCTCGACGGGCGCGCCGCGGTCGCCTACGCGACCCACCGGGGCAGGGGCGAGCCCCAGACGCGTCAGCTGGAGCGCTTCGGCGAGGTCATGCACCAGACGCTGCGGAAGCTCTCCAGCGACCCCGAGGCGGCGACGAGGACCGTGGAGACCCTCGGCCAGATCCCCGACCCGTCGCTGCCGGAGCCCGAGCTGGGCGCGTCCCTCGCGAAGCTGGCGAGCCAGGCGAAGGGCGGCGCGTACCGGACGCAGGTGCTGCCCGTGAGGGCGAACGGCACGCTCAGCGAGCGCACGAGTGACGGCCTGGTGAAGCAGGTGCTCGGCGGCACGGTCAAGAACACCGACCCGGACGCGGCGCCCAGGGTGAAGATCGTCAACGCCAGCGGCAAGCGCGGCAGCGACGACACGGCCAACGCGGCGCTGGTCAACAGCGGCTACACCGTCGTCAAGGGCGGGGCCGGCAGCAAGGTTCAGGCGAGGTCCCAGGTCACGTACTCCGACGGCAAGTTCAAGGCCAAGGCGGAGGAAGTGGCAAAGACCCTCGGTCTGCCCGGGAACGCGGTGAGCAAGGGCAAGGGCGCGGCGAACGCGGACGTGAGCGTCGTGCTGGGCCGGGACTACAAGGAGTGAGAGCCCCGGCCGGCCGTGAGATCCTGGTGCTGATACGTACAGATGACCGCTGCTTCCCGATTCGAAAGCTTTGCCTGTGACCGCCACTGACCGTTCCATCGAGCTGATCGACGCCGCCGCCCAGGCGGCCGCGGACAAGCTCGCGCACGACATCGTCGCCTACGACGTCAGCGACGTCCTCGCCATCACCGACGCATTCCTCCTCGCCTCCGCGCCGAACGACCGGCAGGTCAAGGCCATCGTCGACGAGATCGAGGAGCGGCTGCTGAAGGAGGAGGGCGTCAAGCCGGCCCGCCGCGAGGGCGAACGTGACGGACGATGGGTCCTTCTCGACTTCGTCGACATCGTGGTGCACGTGCAGCACAGCGAGGAGCGGGTCTTCTACGCGCTGGAACGGCTCTGGAAGGACTGCCCCGAGCTCGACCTGCCGGAGGACGCCAAGGCGACGCACGGCAAGGGCCGCGAGCACGCGGTGAGGGAGGCCGGCGGCGAGACCGGCGGCGACGGCCGGTCGGAGGCCTCCGCACCCGACGGGCCCGCGTCCGGGCAGGACGGAAGCGAAGGAACGCGGTGACGGCGCAGCCGGCCGTCACCCCGGCCGGGACCGTGCGCCGCGACCGCAGAATCGTGCTCTGGCGGCACGGGCAGACGGCGTGGAACCTCGAGCGGCGGTTCCAGGGCTCGACCGACATCGAGCTGACCCCGGAGGGCCTGGAGCAGGCCCGCCGCGCCGCCCGGCTGCTCGCCGGTCTGCGACCGGACGCGATCCTCGCGTCCGACCTGCGCCGAACCGCCGACACGGCCGCCGAACTCGCCTCCGTCACGGGGCTCGACGTGACACACGACGAGGCGCTGCGCGAGACGTACGCGGGCGCGTGGCAGGGCCTCACGCACGAGGAGATCGTCGAGCGGTACGGCGACGAGTACGCGGCATGGAAGCGCGGGGAGCCGGTGCGGCGCGGCGGCGGCGAGCTGGAGACCGAGGTCGCCGACCGGGCCGCGCCCGTCGTCGAGCGGACCGCGGAGAAGCTGCCGGCCGGAGGCACGCTCGTCGTCGTCAGCCACGGCGGCACCATCCGCACGACCATCGGACGGCTGCTCGGCCTCGTGCCCCACACATGGGAGGCGCTGGGCGGGCTCTCCAACTGCTGCTGGTCCGTGCTGGGTGAGGGCCTGCGCGGCTGGCGGCTGCTGGAGCACAACGCGGGAACGCTCCCGCAGCCGGTCCTCGGGGACGACGACTGACGGCGGATCCTGCACGGCCGCCGGCCTGGCAGGTTGCCGGGTGCTGATTTCCCATCCCGCCTGGTCACAGGTTAGGCTTCCTCCCGTTCGCGGGGCCGCCGGATGTACGGGACGTCCGGGGGTGCGTGAACTGCCCGGGGCTATAGCTCAGTTGGTAGAGCGCTTGCATGGCATGCAAGAGGTCAGGAGTTCGATTCTCCTTAGCTCCACGAGTTCGAGGGTGATCTGTGTCCGCGGAAAGCGCGGACGGGGTCGCCCTCGTTGTTTTTTGCGGGGCTTCGCCTCGCGGGGCGGGGGCTCCGCCACCCGCACCCCCGGCGGGGGCTTCGCCCCCGGCACCCCCCTTGGGCGGGGGCTTCGCCCCCTGCGGCCCCGTCGTGGTTGGGGTGGGTCGTTTCTCTTGCGGCGGCTTCGCCCCCTGCGGCCCCGTTGTGGTCGGGGTGGGTTGTTCTCTTGCGGGGGCTTCGCTCCCGGCACCCGTCGTGGGGTGCGGGACTTTCTCGCGAGGCGTCGGTCCCTGCGGCCCGGATGTGGCCGGTGTCGGTGCGGCGGTCCCTTGTCGTCCGCAACAGCGGGTGGTGGACGAGGGGTTCGCGGTGGCCGTGGGCACAGCTGTGGGGTTTCCGTGGGGTTCGTACCCGGAACATTCAGGGATCTGCGGGGTGTTCGGTTACGAGGTTCGTCATCGCGGGCATGTGCGTTGAGGCGCAGGCCGGAACCGTAATGACGTCGGCTCCGTCGATTCTGCGAGGCTCGGCCCCACCACGCGGTCCGTCGACTAACGCCGACCAGGGCTCCTGAGCAGTGGGAGAACGTGGCAGAATCGTGATGGCCGGAGGGGGAAGGCCGAGGGGAGGGACGTGTGCGATGTCGGCAGAGGTCCTCATCGAGGACAGTCGGCAAACGGTCCACCCGCGCACAGGTCCCGATGCCGGCCCGGCAGTGGCGTCGTCACGGACGTTGCTGTGTCCGGCATGCGGTTCATCGGACGTTGCCCAGATGCTCGGCGACAATGGAGGAGTTTCCTACGTGTGCACGACCTGCGGCCACAGCTGGGGCTGATGACTGATGGGCGCACACAGCCGGAAGTGCGACTGGTGTGGCAGCGGCACGCCGGTCGTCCGCGACATGGAACCGGTCAACCCGGAATTCCAGTTCTGGTGTGAGGACTGCGCGCGGGCGCTGATCATAAAGGGCGATCCGATCGAAACCTACCGGGAGTTGGACGGAGAGCCCATCTACGGCCGCCTGCTCGACGAGCACTGCACCCTGAAGCGCTTCTACTCCTTCGTCACCGCCTGACGGCACCGACTCCGACCGTCAACCTGCCCGTGACACGGCGGGGTCGGCCTCCGGCTCGTACGGGGCGGGCCTGCGCAGCGCCCGTACGGACAGCACGCCCGCCAGCACCAGGAAGCCCACGCCCCCGGCCGGATAGAGCGCCGAGAGTGCCATCTCCCCGGCCGTCTGGTGGAGTTCCGGCTTCACCGGACCGGGCTCGCCGTGCGGCACCCACCACAGCGCGTACGAACAGAACAGCAGCGTCGCGGCGCCGGCCGATGCCCGCCACGGCACGGTCCGTTCGCGTTCCAGCGCCTCGGCGCCCAGCAGCATCACGAGAGGCACGCACCACACCCAGTGGTGCGACCACGAGACGGGGCTCACCAGCAGGGCGGTGAAGGCGCACGACAGAGCCGCCCACGCCGGTGCGAACGGCAGCCGCCGGCTGCCCGCCGAGGCCGCCGCGACGGCGACGGCCAGCCCGAAGAGGGCGACCAGGACGGCGGTCACGAGCCAGAGCCACCCCGGATCACCGGTGTGCAGCAGCCGGGCCGCGACCCCGCGCAGCGACTGGTTGTCGGTGATCTCCGCATGCCCGACGCGGTCCGACCGGAAGAGGACGTCGAACCAGAACCGCCGCGAGTCGTACGGCAGGACCAGCGCGCCCAGCAGCACGGTCCCTGCGAACGACCCCGCGGCGACCGCGGATTGCCGCAGCCGGCGGTTCCAGGCCGCTGCCCGCCCGCGGCCGGCGCGCAGGCCGCGTACCGCCAGGACTGTTCCGTACAGCGCGAGGAAGACCGCGAAAAGAGCCGGCGTCAGCTTGATCCCGGCGGCGACGCCGATGCCCGCGCCCGCGAAGCGGTGACCGGGACGGCGCGAGAGATCCCACAGCACGAGTGCCGTCACGAGCAGATTGATCTGCCCGTAGCGCAGCGTCGTCCACACCGGCTCGCACCACACGGCGACGGACGAGATCAGCAGCACGGCAGCCGGGCGGGGCAGACCGGTGAAGCGGGAGGAACCGGCCGGGCCTCCATTCATGCGCAGGGTCGTGACGGACAGGTGGACCACCCCCACCAGCAGGATCAGGTTCCCCGCCGTCCCCAACGTCCGCATCTGCGCGACGTCCAGCAGCGTCAACGGCACGAACAGCAGTGCCGCGAAAGGTGGATACGTAGTGGGCAGATCCGCGTAGGTGGCGCGCATCGCGTACAGATCGCCACCGGTACGGACGGTCCAGCCCTCGGCCCGGTAGACCATGAGGTCGATCATGGAAACCCCGCTCACGCGCTGAGCCGTCCAGAACGCGGCGAAGGAGACCAGGCAGATACCGCAAGCGACCAGCACCGGACGCCGCAGCACGGCGGCAGGCAGCGGGATGCGGTCCCGGGACCGGCTCTGTGCGGACTGCTGCAGTGCGCTCACGGCGGTGCGGCTCCCCGGAGTCGTGATCATCGGGAACACGGGCGGACGGCGGCGGGCTGCCGGCGAGAGCGTCGACAGTACCCGGCGGTGCGACGGGCCCGGCCGGACCGCCGGAGACGGCGGAAACGGATTTGGCGGAACGTGGCAGAGGCCGTGTAAGGTTGGCGACGCCGCCGCGGGGCGAACCCCCCCGACGGACCAGTATTGGGGCTATAGCTCAGTTGGTAGAGCGCTTGCATGGCATGCAAGAGGTCAGGAGTTCGATTCTCCTTAGCTCCACGAGTTCGAGGGTGATCTGTGT
>NZ_FMHI01000003.1:0-24167 GCF_900090145.1 Streptomyces sp. WMMB 322 | reverse complement strand
CCCCGGGCGGGGGCTTCGCCCCCGGCACCCCGGGCGGGGGCTTCGCCCCCTGTGGCCCCGTTGTGGTTGGGGTGAGTTGTTTTCTTGCGGGGGCTGCGCCGCCCCGGCACGCCCCTTGGGTGGGCTTCGCCGTCTGCGGCCCCGTTGTGGTTGGGGTGCGTCGTTTTCTTGCGGGGGCTGCGTGCCCGGCGCAGCGTCGGCGAAGCTCCTGGGGGCCAAGGGCGGCGGCGGGTGACAACTCAAGGGTTCGGGCCGCGACTTCGTGACGGCCGCGGAAGAGGGGTCGTGAAACACGTCACCGCTGCCCAGGGGCCCAGGGGCCAGGGGCCCGGGGGCATCGCGGACGACGCGGCACAGGCCTTGCGGTACCCTGACCGCATGCGTGCCGTACGCCTTCTGCTTAGCTGGCCGCGCTGATCAGTCCCGGTCCCCGGTTCGGAAGACCGGAAGGACCGGAATCGGCGCGGCGTCCCCTCCTGTGCGAGGGGATTTTTCATTTGTGCTCGGCAGGGACGACCGATGGAGCTTTGAGGACGATGACCGAGACGACGAACGCCGCGGAGAGCGCGGCTCCCCATCGCTACACGGCGGCGCTGGCCGCCGACATCGAGGCGCGCTGGCAGGACTTCTGGGAGAAGCAGGGCACCTATGAGGCGCCGAACCCCGGCGACGGTGACCTGTCCGGCGACCCCGCGACGGTGGCCAGGCCCAAGAAGTTCATCATGGACATGTTTCCGTACCCCTCGGGTGCGGGCCTGCACGTGGGCCACCCGCTGGGGTACATCGCCACGGACGTCTTCGCCCGCTTCCAGCGGATGACCGGGCACAACGTCCTGCACACGCTGGGCTTCGACGCCTTCGGCCTGCCCGCCGAGCAGTACGCGGTGCAGACCGGCACGCACCCGCGGACGTCGACCGAGGCCAATATCGTCCAGATGAGGGCGCAGCTGCGCCGCCTGGGCCTGGGCCACGACCAGCGACGCGGCTTCGCCACGATCGACCCGGACTACTACAAGTGGACCCAGTGGATCTTTCTGCAGATCTTCAACTCCTGGTACGACCCCGAGGCGGACAAGGCCCGTCCGATCGGAACGCTGATCGACCAGTTCGCGTCGGGGAAGCGCGAGACGCCTGAGGGATTCGGGCGCTGGGACGAACTGAACGATGTGCAGCGGGCCGAGGTCCTGGGCGAGTACCGGCTGGCGTACGCATCCGACGCCCCTGTCAACTGGTGCCCCGGGCTGGGCACCGTGCTGGCGAACGAGGAGGTCACGGCGGAGGGCCGCTCAGAGCGTGGCAACTACCCCGTCTTCAAGGCGGAGTTGCGCCAGTGGAACATGCGCATCACCGCCTACGCGGACCGGCTGCTGGACGACCTGGACGGCCTGGACTGGCCCGAGGCGATCAAGCTGCAGCAGCGCAACTGGATCGGGCGGAGCGAGGGCGCCCGCGTCGAATTCCCGCTGGGCGACGAGAAGATCGAGATCTTCACCACCAGGCAGGACACCCTGTTCGGCGCGACCTACATGGTGCTGGCTCCCGAACATCCCCTGGTCGACGGCGTCGTGCCCGTGGAGTGGCCCGAGGGCACCCACGAGGTGTGGACCGGCGGCCACGCCGACCCCGCCGCGGCCGTCGCCGCCTATCGTGCGCAGGCCGCCTCGAAGTCCGACGTCGAGCGGCAGGCCGAGGCCAAGGACAAGACCGGCGTCTTCACCGGTGCCTACGCCACGAACCCCGTCAACGGCGAGCGGATTCCCGTCTTCATCGCCGACTACGTGCTGATGGGTTACGGCACCGGCGCGATCATGGCCGTCCCGGCGCACGATCACCGCGACTTCGCCTTCGCGCGCGCCTTCGAACTGCCCATGCGGTGCGTGGTGGAGCCCTCCGACGGCCGTGGCACGGACACCGACCGGTGGGACGAGGCATTCGTGTCCTACGACGCGAGGATCGTCAACTCGTCCGGGGAGGTCTCCCTGGACGGTCTGGGCGTGACCGAGGCCAAGGCCAGGATCACCGAATGGCTGGAGAGCCGGGGGATCGGCTCCGGCACCGTCAACTACCGCCTGCGTGACTGGCTGTTCAGCCGCCAGCGGTACTGGGGCGAGCCCTTCCCGATCATCTACGACGAGGACGGCGTCGCGCACTCGCTGCCCGAGTCGATGCTGCCGCTGCAACTGCCCGAGGTAGACGACTACTCACCGCGGACCTTCGAGCCCGACGACGCCGACACCGTTCCCGAGACGCCGCTGTCGCGCAACGAGGAATGGGTCAACGTCACCCTCGACCTGGGCGACGGCAAGGGCCCGCGCCGCTTCCGCCGCGAAACCAACACCATGCCCAACTGGGCGGGTTCCTGCTGGTACGAGCTGCGCTACCTGGACCCGCACAACCGCGAGCGGCTGGTCGACCCCGAGGTCGAGCGCTACTGGATGGGTCCCCGCGAGGGCATGCCGCACGGCGGTGTCGATCTGTACGTCGGCGGAGCCGAACACGCGGTGCTGCACCTGCTGTACGCGCGTTTCTGGTCGAAGGTGCTGTACGACCTGGGGCACGTCTCGTCGGCCGAGCCGTTCCACAAGCTGTACAACCAGGGCATGATCCAGGCGTACGTCTACCGCGACAGCCGCGGCATCGCCGTACCGGCCGCCGAGGTGGAGGAGGCCGAGGGCGAGTACTTCCACAACGGCGAGCGCGTGAGCCGGCTGCTGGGGAAGATGGGCAAGTCCCTGAAGAACGCGGTCACACCGGACGAGATGTGCGCGGAGTACGGCGCGGACACGCTGCGTCTGTACGAGATGGCGATGGGCCCGCTGGACGTCTCGCGGCCCTGGGACACGCGCGCCGTCGTCGGCCAGTACCGGCTGCTGCAGCGCCTGTGGCGCAACGTGGTCGACGAGGCGACCGGCGAGGTCACCGTCGTCGATGCGGAGCCGGACGAGGAGACGCTGCGCGCGCTGCACAAGGCGGTCGACGGCGTCACCCAGGACATGGCGGCGCTGCGCTTCAACACGGCCATCGCGAAGATCACCGAGTTGAACAACCACGTCACCAAGGTGCGTGAGGTGCCGCGCTCGGTGGCCGAGCAGATGCTGCTGCTGATCGCCCCCCTGGCGCCGCATGTCGCCGAGGAGCTGTGGCGGAGGCTGGGTCACGAAGAGAGCGTCGTCTACGAGGACTTCCCCGTCGCCGACCCCGCTTACCTGGTCGACGAGACCGTGACCTGCGTGGTGCAGGTGAAGGGCAAGGTCAAGGCACGGCTGGAGGTCTCCCCGTCCATCTCGGAGGCGGACCTGGAGGCACAGGCGCTGGCCGAGCCGGCGATCGTCGGTGCGCTGGGCGGTGCGGGAATCCGGAAGGTGATCGTGCGGGCACCGAAGCTGGTGAACGTGGTTCCGGGCTGAGCCCGTTCGACCCCGGGGGCCCCGGGCGACAAGGCGCGTCCGCGTCGTCCCGGGCCCCACGGCCGTCCAGTCCGGCCGTCACCGTCCGGCCGTCCCGCAATGCGCCTTCCACGGCCGTCCCCTACGGGCCGGGCGAGGGGAGGGTCAGGGATTCCTGGAACGCCCGGCCCCGCGGGTCCGTTTAGGCTGGAGAAGGACGGACCGTGGTGGACGGATGAAGGAGCTCGCTCGTGGAATTCGTCATCGGCGTTCTGGCGCTGCTTTTCGTGCTCTTCGTGACCTTCGGCGTCATCGCCGCGGTGCGCATGACGCGAGCCGTGCAGCGCGGCGTCGAACGCACCGGCACCCAGGTGCGCCGGACGGTCGAGGAGACGACGCTGCGGGCGAGGAGCGCCCAGCCGGGCCCGGTCGGTGAGCTGGCGCGCAGGCGACTGGAGCTGCGCACCTCCATCGACGGCACGCGCAGGGCCCTGGAGTCGGACATCTCGCGCGACCCGTCCCTCCAGGAGGCGCTCGGTCTCCTCGACCGTCTGCACGAGCACGCACGGCAGCTCGACGGAGAGATGCAGCTGCTGATGGAGCGTGAGCCGGACAAGGCACGCACCGCCGCCCTCATGCCGGAAGTGCGTGAACGCGTTGCGCGGATCAAGGAGTCCGCGGACTCGCTGCGCTTCGCGGCGCAGGATCGTGCCAGCCGGTACGACTCCGAGGCCCTGGGCGCGCTGCGTGAGCAGATCGAGATCGAGTCGGGCGCGCTGCGCCACTGGCACAGTGAGGGCACGCCCGCCGGCCGTGAGGTCGAGGCGGGTGCGGAGCCGCAGCGCGGCGATGCGCCGCCCGGCATCGAGAAGGGCCGTCCGCAGAGCGCTTCGTGAGACGGCGGTAGCCTCCCTCCATGTCCCGCACCACCTCAAGCAAGGTCGCGATCGTCACCGATTCCACGGCCTATCTCCCGGCGGCGGCCCTGACGCGGCACAGGATCGACATCGTGCCGCTGACCGTGGTGCTCGGGGACAGGGCCTTGGAGGAGGGCAACGAGATCTCGGCGCGTTCGCTGGCCGAGGCGCTCCGCGAGCGGCGCCCGGTGACGACGTCCAGGCCGAGCCCCGCGGTCTTCGCGGAGCGGTACCGGGCCGCGGCGGAGGCGGGCGCGGAGGGCATCGTCTCGCTGCACCTGTCCAGCGAGATCTCCGGGACCTACGACGCGGCCGTCGTCGCCGCCCGCGAGGCGCCGGTGCCGGTGCGGGTGGTGGACAGCGGTGTGGTGGCCATGGCTCTGGGGTTCTGCGCGCTGGAGGCGGCCCGTACCGCGGAGGGCGGCGGCTCCCTCGAGGCGGCGGTGGCGGCCGCGGAGAAGCGGGCCGAGGGGATCTCCGCCTACTTCTACGTCGACACCCTCGACTATCTGCGCCGAGGTGGCCGTATCGGTGCAGCGCAGAAGCTCCTCGGCTCGGCGCTGGCCGTCAAGCCGCTCCTTCAGCTTTCGGACGGACGGATCGAGTTGCTGGAGAAGGTGCGGACTGCTTCGAAGGCGATCGCCCGGCTGGAAGAGATCGTGGTGGACAGGGCGGGTGACGCGAACGTCGACATCGCCGTGCACCATCTCGCGGCGCAGGAGCGCGCCGACCAGCTTGCCGAGCACCTGCGTGAACGGGTGCCGGGGCTGGGGGAGATGCATGTGAGCGAGGTGGGTGCCGTGATCGGGGCGCACACCGGGCCGGGGCTGCTGGGCACGGTCGTGTCGCTGAAGTGAGTGACGCCGGTATCCACAACTGGCGTGTTGTCCCCGGGAATTGAGCAAGATCACATGGGGGCGGTGAGGGTCTCTAGCGTCTGACGGCATGAGCACCCGATCCCGTCTCGTCCCCCGTCCTCGTCCTGCTTCCCGTCACAGGGCCGGCCGTCATCAGCGCAGAGCTCCCGTTCCCGCGGACGCCGGTCCCCGGGCCCGTCGGCGAGCCCGTCACCGGTCCCGGAGCCGGCCGGGCTTCCCGGCAGGGGCAGGTGCTGCTTCGGGTTCCACCCGGCGACCGGGCGGACCGCTGGGCCATGCCTCGCGGGGCGGACGCGCGGGCGGCGCCCGGCCGGGGGCGGGGGCCACGACCGCGGTCGACGCGCTGCCCTGCCTGCCCGGGGACCGGGCCGCCTCGCTGCTCGCCGGTGCCGGTACGGAGGGTGCGGCGAAGAGCGGGACGGTGTCCGGGGGCTGCGGCTCCGGCGGCGGCACGGGTCTCGACCCCCCGGCGCCCGGGGCCTGCGGCACGCCGGGCGCAGTGGTGCTGCCGCGTGCCGCCGCCATGGCGAGCGCGCGGGAGTCCGTTCGGCGCAGCCGGGCCCGGCGCGCGGCCGTGCGTCCTTCGTCACCCGGCCCGAGTGCCGCTGCCGCACGGGATGCCCGGGACGGACGGCCCGGCGGCGACCGGCCCCCACCCGGGGCGGGCGTCTCGGCGCCCGCGCCTGAGCCCGCCCGTGCGCCGGAGCCCGCCCGTGCGCCTGAGCCCGCCCGTGCGCCTGTGCCCGCCCGTGCGCCTGAGCCCGAGACCGCGGACGAGGCGGTGACGCCTGGGGCGTGGGGGAGGGCTCGGCTCGCCCTGTGCGAACGGCTCCCGCTGTGGGTGCGTTTGCGCTGCGGGATCGAGCCGAGGACCTTGTTCGCCCTCGCGGTCGTGCTCTCCGTCGCCATCGGATTCGCCGTCCACCACTTCTGGACGGGCCGCCCCGAGGCGGTGCGGGCACCTGCGGCGGAGCGGGCTCCAGCCGGCACGGCCCCGGACGGGCAGGCGGGCCCCGCGGGAGATGCGGGCGGGACGGCGGGAGTCCGGGGCCGGCTGACCGGCGGGCGGCTCGTGGTGGACGTCGCCGGCAAGGTGCGCAGGCCCGGCATCTACAAGCTGCAGAACGGCGCCCGGGTCGCCGACGCGCTGAAGGCGGCCGGCGGCGTCCGCCCGGGCACCGACGTCAGCGGGCTCAACAGGGCCCGGCGCGTCGTCGACGGTGAGCAGATCGTCGCCGGGCGCCCCTCCGCCGGCGGCGGCGGGCCCGGTCCGGGCGGGGACGTGAGCGGCGGACCGGCAGCCGGGGCGGGTGCCGGTGGCGCTCCGCCCGGAGGGCTTGTGAGCCTCAGTTCGGCGACAGCCGAGCAGTTGGAGACGCTTCCCGGCGTCGGTCCCGTCCTCGCGCAGCACATCGTGGAGTACCGGGAGCAGCACGGCGGCTTCACCTCCGTCGACCAGCTCAAGGAGGTCAACGGCATCGGCGACCGCCGCTTCGCCGACATCCGGCCGAAGGTCAGCCCATGACCGGCGGCATCCGCGTGACCGGCAGGCGCGCGGCGGGGGCGGCCGGCGACGTCACCGCCCGGAGGCGGCAGGAAGCCGCCTCGGACCTGCGGCTCGTTCCGCTCGCGCTGGCCGCGTGGGCCGCCGCGGCAGTGGCGTGGGGCGTGCCCGGTGCCGTGTCCGTCGCCGGGGCGGCGGCATGCCTGCTGGGCGCGGCCCTGCTGCTCCTGCGGGCGGGGTGCGGGCGTCGGAGGCACGGGAGTCCCGGTGGCCCTCGCGGGGGTCTGCCGCGGCTCCGCAACGGCTTCCGCGAAGGGCCGGGCAGTCGCTCTCCCGTCCTCGTCACCGCCGCGGGGGCCCTGCTCTGCGCGGCCGCCGGGGGAGGGGTCGCGGCGCTCTACTCGGCGGACCTGCGCCGTGGACCGCTGCCGCGGCTGGCGGAGCAACACGCCACGGCGACAGTGGAGTTGACCGTGCAGGAGGACCCGCGGCGGCTCCGGCCGCGGGTGCGTGGCGCCCAGCAGGCCCCGGGAGCCCTGCTCTTCCGGGCCGAGGCCACCCGCGTCACGGCCCGCCCCTCCGCCGGCCCGGGCCGCGGCACGTCCTCCGGGCCCGTCGACCGCACCGTGCGCACGCCGGTACTCGTCATCGTCCAGCAGCGTGACGGGCCGCCGCCCGAGCGGTGGCGACGGCTTCTGCCCTCGACGCGCCTGAGAGCCGAGGTGCGGCTCGCGGCGCCCCTGAACACGGGGCACGTGCAGGACGTCGCCGCCGTCGTGCGGCTGCGGGCCGACGGGCCGCCCCCCGTCGTCCGCGGCCCCACGGCCCTCCAGCGCGGGGCGGGCAGCCTCCGTGCGGGCCTGCGGGAAGCGGCCGGCGACCTCCGCGGGGACGCGCGCGGCCTGCTGCCGGGACTGGTCGTGGGCGACACCTCACGGCTGCGGCCGGACCTCGAAGAGGCGTTCCGCGTCACGGACATGACGCACCTGCTTGCGGTGAGCGGCGCGAACCTCACGATCATGCTCGCGGTGCTCATCGGACCGCCGGGGACGGCCCACCTCGCGGAGCGGCGTGGCCTCGCACCGCGCCTGGGCGTCTCCCTGCGGGTCACCGCCGTCCTCGGTGCGCTGGTCACGCTGGCCTTCGTCGTCGTCTGCCGTCCGGAACCGAGCGTCATACGGGCCGCGGGCTGCGGGCTGATCACTCTGGTCGCCCTCGTCACGGGGCGGCGGCGCTCCCTGCTGCCCGCACTGTCCGCCGTGGTGCTGCTGCTCGTGCTGCACGACCCCCGGCTCGCGCTCGACTTCGGCTTCCTGCTGTCGGTACTGGCCACGGGCGCGCTGCTCACGCTCGCTCCGCGCTGGAGTTCGGCGCTGCGGCGCAGGGGGATGAACGGGCGCCTTGCGGAGGCTCTCGCGGCGGCCGCCGCCGCACAGGTCGTATGTGCGCCCGTGGTGGTGGTGCTGGCGTCCCACGTCAGCCTCGTCGCCGTGCCGTGCAACCTGCTCGCGGAGTTCGCCGTCGCCCCCGCGACCGTGCTGGGCTTCGCGGCCCTGGCGGCGGCACCGGTCGCGATGCCCGTCGCCAAGTCGCTGGCATGGCTGGCGGGTTGGCCCGCCGAAGGCATCGCCGCCCTCGCACGCACGGGAGCCGGCCTGCCGGGGGCGGAGATCGGCTGGCCCGGCAGCTGGACGGGTGCGCTGCTGCTCGCGGGGCTCACCGCCGCCGTGCTGCTGCTGGGCAGGAGGGCAGGGCTGACGACGATGCTGGGACATCCCTGGCTGTGCGCGGCGTGCGTGCTGCTCATGCTGCTGGCGGTGGTGCGTCCGGTGCCGTTCGTACGGCCGTTGACGGGCTGGCCGCCGACCGGGTGGAGGCTCGTGGCGTGCGACGTCGGACAGGGCGACGCGCTCGCGCTGGCGACGGGGAAGGAGCACACGGCGGTGGTCGTCGACGCGGGCCCGGATCCGGCGGCGGTCGACCGGTGCCTGCGCACGCTCGGTGTCACCTCGGTGCCGCTCGTCGTACTGACCCACTTCCATGCGGACCACGTCGCGGGACTTCCCGGTGTACTCAAGGGCAGGAGCATCGGAGCCATCCAGACGACGACGCTCGAAGAACCGCCCGGCCAGGCGGAGTTCGTGCGCCGCACGGCCGCACGCGCGGGGGTCCGCGTCATCGGCTCGACAGCGGGTGAACGCCGGCGCGTGGGGGAGCTGTCCTGGCAGGCCCTGTGGCCCGGACCGCCGGGGCCCGCCCCGGCCGCGCTCCGGCCCGAGGGCGCCAACGACGCCAGCATCACCCTGCTCTTCCGCACCGGTGACCTGTCGCTGCTGCTCCCCGGAGATCTCGAACCCACCGCGCAGAGTGGTCTGTTGGCGGCCTACCCGGCGCTCCCTTCCGTGGATGTGCTCAAGGTCGCCCACCACGGCTCCGCCTATCAGGACCCCCGGCTGCTTGCGCGGCTGCGTCCCCGCATCGCCCTGATCAGCTGCGGTGCGGACAACCCGTACGGCCACCCCGCGCCCCGTACCGTCGCCGCGCTGCGGGCCGCGGGGGCCCTGGTGCGCCGGACGGACCGCAGCGGTGCGCTGGCGGTGACGGGCTCGCGAATACGAGGAGGCGCAGGCGGAGGCGACGAGGGGACAGCGGCCGTGGTGACGGAGCGCGCGACGGGCGACGCATCTGCGGTGCCCCGTTCGCCTCCGTCGCCCGGCGGGTGACCTGCGGGACCGGGTGCAGCGCGCCGTACGACCCGGCAGGGGACGTGGGGCGCGGCCCCGCATGCCTCCGGGCCGCTCCCGGGTTCCGGTCCACCGGCCGGGCCCCGGGCCGGTCCACCGTCCCTGGAGCAGCCTGGTTCCGGTCCACAGGCCCTGGCCCCACCCCGGCCCCGAGCCACCGCCCCCGCTCCACCCTCCCGGCCCCCGGCCTGTCACGCCCCGTCCGGGCGTCCGCCTGAGAAGTCGGTCAGTCCCACTCCAGCCAGCCGTCGTACTCGTCCGCGAGCACGTCCAGCAACTTCGGGTCGTAGTGCCCCTGCGGGGCCTCGAGTACCACCAGCCACTGGGCGTCCTCGGCGTCGTCCTCTCCCGCGAGCGCCTCCCGCACCAGCTGCGGTTCGCCGTGCGGTCCCTCGAAGCGCCGGGTGAGCTCCTCGGCGACCTCTTCGGCCGCGTCGCGGTCGGGCAGCACCAGGATGTGTCGTACGTCCGTCACACCGGCATTCTGCTCCGGCCAGGAGTGTCGGTGCGCCGTGGGATGCTGTTCCGCGATGGCTGGCACGCGGAAGAAGACGACGGACGACCCCCTGACCCCTGTCACGCTCGCGGTGGGGCAGGAGGAGCTGCTGCTGGAGCGTGCGGTGCGGGACGTCGTCGCCGCGGCGCGCGCGGCCGATCCCGACACCGATGTGCGCGAGCTCGCCTCCGCGGACCTCCAGCCGGGCACGCTCGCCGAGCTGACCAGCCCCTCCCTCTTCGCGGAGCGCAAGGTCGTCGCCGTGCACGGGGCGCAGGACCTCTCCGCGGAGTCCGTCAAGGATGTGAAGGTCTATCTCGCCTCTCCCGCCGAGGAGATCACGCTCGTCCTCCTGCACGCGGGCGGCGCCAAGGGCAAGGGCCTGCTCGACGCGGCGCGCAAGGCCGGTGCGCGCGAGGTTGCCTGCGCCAATCTGACCAAGCCGGCCGACCGGCTCGCGTTCGTGCGGGGCGAGTTCCGCGGGCTCGGCAGGTCGGCGACCCCGGAGGCGGCCCAGGCTCTCGTGGACGCGGTGGGGAGCGATCTGCGTGAACTGTCCTCCGCCTGCTCCCAGTTGGCGGCTGACATCGAGGGCACCATCGACGAGGCGGTCGTCGCTCGCTACTACACGGGGCGGGCCGAGGCCTCCGGCTTCGCCGTCGCCGACCGCGCCGTGGAGGGCCGCGCGGCGGAAGCGCTGGAGACGCTGCGCTGGGCGATGGCGACGGGAGTCGCCCCGGTGCTGATCACCAGCGCGCTGGCGCAAGGCGTGCGCGGCATCGGCAAGCTCGCCTCCGCGCCTCGCGGCATGCGCGCGGGCGACCTGGCGCGGGAACTGGGCATGCCGCCGTGGAAGGTCGACAGGGTCCGTCAGCAGATGCGCGGCTGGTCGGCGGACGGAGTCTCCACCGCGCTGCGCGCGGTTGCGGCAGCCGACGAGGCGGTCAAGGGCGGCGGCGAAGACCCGGAGTACGCGCTGGAGCAGGCGGTGCTCGCCGTCGCCGGGGCTGCCCGCTCACGTTGACCCGTCGCCGTGCGGCCCTCCGTGCGGGCGCTCCACCGCTCGCTTCCCGGCCGCTTGCACCGCCCGGCTCTCCGGGTTCCTGCTTGCACCGCCCGGCTCTCCGGGGGCTCTCCAGCCCCGTACAGGCCTCTCCGGCCCGGCACAGGCCTCTAGCCGTACACACCCGCGAACGCCGCCGGACACCGCTGGAACACCCGCGAACGCCACAACCACCGCTGGAACGCCCCGCGAACGCCGCCGGACACCCCTGAAACGCCGCGAAGGCCCCGCAGACGCTGGGGAAAGCATCCGCGGGACCTTCGTCGGTTCGGTACGTGATCGCGAAGCGATCTCCGCGCCGCACCCGCGTGGCGAACGCAGGCCGCGTGCGGCGCGTGGATCACACCGTGAGGTCCGTGGACGCAGCAGAACGTCCGCGGAGCCCGTGCACGCTGTGAGCAGCCGGTACGGAACGGAGTGAGAGGGCCCGTGGGACCCGCACCGGCGGTGAGGCCGTCAGCCCTTGAGGGCGGAGACGTGCTTGGCGAGCGCGGACTTCTTGTTCGCCGCGTTGTTCTTGTGCAGCACGCCCTTGCTGACGGCCTTGTCGAGCTTGCGGTCGGCGGCGCGGCGGGCCTCGGTGGCCTTCGCCTCGTCGCCGGCGGCGACGGCCTCGTGAGTGCGGCGGATCGCCGTCTTGATCTCCGACTTGACCGCCTTGTTGCGCTGACGCGCCTTCTCATTGGTCCTGATCCGCTTGATCTGGGACTTGATGTTCGCCACGAAAAAGAGCCTTTACGGGTTCGGTGATGGTGCCTTCAGTGCCACCGTGAGCTTCTGCTGCGGGCGCCGGCTCGGAGCCGGCACCGCGACCGGAACGTCCGCGGAGGCCGGAACCGGCGTGATCCGCGTGATGAGAGTGCTCGGTCCGGGTGGCCGCAGAGCGCACGAGGCACAGTCGGTCAGGCTACCAGCAGGCTCCGTGGCCTCCCAATCCGGTCCGTACCCCGCGCGCATGGGACCATGGGGGCTGCGAATTCGTACGACAGCTTCCCGAAGAGCCTCCCGGAGGCCCTTCCCGCCGACCCCCGAAGACCCGACAGGACCCTGCGTGCCCGCGACCCCTTCGAACGTGCCGGAGCCGAGCCGCACCGACCCGGCGCTGATCCGTAACTTCTGCATCATCGCGCACATCGACCACGGCAAGTCGACGCTCGCCGACCGCATGCTCCAGCTGACCGGCATCGTCGAGGACCGGCAGATGCGTGCGCAGTACCTCGACCGCATGGACATCGAGCGTGAGCGCGGCATCACGATCAAGTCGCAGGCCGTGCGCATGCCGTGGGCGCCCACGGAGGCCGAGGACACCCCGCACATCCTGAACATGATCGACACCCCGGGCCATGTCGACTTCACCTACGAGGTGTCCCGGTCGCTCGCCGCGTGCGAGGGGTGCGTCCTGCTGGTCGACGCGGCTCAGGGGATCGAGGCGCAGACGCTCGCCAATCTGTATCTGGCGATGGAGCACGACCTCACGATCATCCCCGTGCTGAACAAGATCGACCTGCCGGCGGCCCAGCCCGAGAAGTTCGCCGCGGAGCTCGCGCACCTCATCGGCTGCGAGGTGGAGGACGTGCTGAAGGTCTCCGCGAAGACCGGCGAGGGTGTGAAGGAGCTGCTGGACGAGGTGGTCCGGCAGGTGCCGCAGCCCGTCGGCGACGCCAAGGCACCCGCCCGCGCGATGATCTTCGACTCGGTCTACGACGCGTACCGCGGCGT
Source organism: Streptomyces sp. WMMB 322 (assembly GCF_900090145.1). GTDB lineage: Bacteria > Actinomycetota > Actinomycetes > Streptomycetales > Streptomycetaceae > Streptomyces. The sequence continues at coordinate 11,460 of NZ_FMHI01000003.1, read as the reverse complement.
CGTCACGTACATCAAGGTCGTCGACGGTCAGCTGGGCAAGCGTGAGCGCATCCGCATGATGTCGACGAACGCCACCCACGAGCTGCTGGAGATCGGCACCAACTCGCCGGAGATGACGGCAGCCGACGGCCTGGGCGTCGGTGAGGTCGGCTACCTGATCACCGGTGTGAAGGACGTGCGCCAGTCCAAGGTCGGCGACACCGTGACCAGCTTCACAAAGGGAGCCGAGCAGGCGCTGCCCGGGTACAAGGACCCGAAGCCCATGGTCTTCTCCGGCCTGTATCCGCTGGACGGCTCCGACTACCCGGAGCTGCGCGACGCCCTGGACAAGCTCCAGCTCAACGACGCGGCGCTGACGTACGAGCCGGAGAACTCCGTCGCGCTCGGCTTCGGCTTCCGGGTGGGCTTCCTCGGGCTGCTGCACCTGGAGGTGATCAGGGCACGTCTCGAGCGGGAGTTCGGCCTCGACCTCATCGCCACCGCTCCCAACGTCGTCTACCGCGTGGAGATGGAGGACGGCACCGAGCACCAGGTCACCAACCCCAGCGAGTTCCCGACCGGCAAGATCGACAAGGTGCACGAGCCGGTCGTACGGGCCACACTCATCGCGCCCAGCGAATTCGTCGGCGCGATCATGGAGTTGTGCCAGTCCCGGCGCGGCAGCCTCCAGGGCATGGACTATCTCTCCGAGGACCGCGTCGAGCTGCGGTACACCCTTCCGCTCGCGGAGATCGTCTTCGACTTCTTCGATGCGCTGAAGTCCCGTACGCGCGGCTACGCCTCGCTCGACTACGAGCCGACCGGCGAGCAGACGGCCGACCTGGTCAAGGTCGACATCCTGCTCCAGGGCGACCAGGTCGACGCGTTCTCGGCGATCGTCCACAAGGACAAGGCGTACTCCTACGGCTCCCGCATGGCGAACAAGCTGCGCGAGCTCATTCCGCGCCAGCAGTTCGAGGTGCCCATCCAGGCGGCCATCGGGGCCCGCATCATCGCGCGTGAGACCGTCCGCGCGATCCGCAAGGACGTGCTCGCCAAGTGCTACGGCGGTGACATCTCCCGCAAGCGGAAGCTTCTGGAGAAGCAGAAGGAAGGCAAGAAGCGGATGAAGGTCGTGGGCCGCGTCGAGGTGCCGCAGGAGGCATTCATCGCCGCGCTCTCCACCGACAGCGCGGGGCCCGGGGCCGAGGGCGCCAAAGCGAAGAAATAAAAATAACGAAAGGGCTACTCGAGCTGCCCGGAGAAGACGAAGAAACAGGGTGAGACGGGCCGTTCGCGGCCCGTCTCTCTGTGTTTCCTGGGGAGCCTGTGACGATCGCGAGGTGATCCGGACATTGCGCGCCGCGGCCCCCTTACGTTGGAGGGCGACGGCCTCTAGGCTGGCCGCTGTTTCTAGTTACTCGTGAGTCAACAAGCACTCACCCCCACGCAAATCACACCGAGCTCAAGGTGCGGGCCAGCGGAGGATGTCGTGAGCGACACACAACCCCTGATCGAGAACCGGCCGCCCTCCGTGGCGACCCTCTTCCTGGAAAGGGTCGAGGCCACCCCGGACGCCGAGGCGTACCGCTATCCGGTGCCCTCCGCCGCCGGTGAAGGACCCGACGACTGGCGCAGCTACACCTGGGCCCAGGCGGCGAAGCGCGTCTTCGGGATCGCCGCGGGCCTGATGACCCTCGGTGTCGTCCCCGAGGAGCGCGTGGCCATCGCCTCCGGTACCCGCGTCGACTGGATCCTCGCGGACCTCGGAATCCTGTGCGCGGGCGCCGCGACCACCACGGTCTACCCGAGCACCAACGAAGAGGAGACCGCGTACATCCTCGCGGACTCCGACAGCCGCGTCCTCTTCGCGGAGGACGCCGAGCAGCTGGCGAAGGTGCGCCAGCGCCGCTCGGAGCTGCCCGGTCTCAAGCACGTCGTCCTCATCGACGCCGGTGACGTCTCCGAGTCGGGCGGCATCTCCGGTGCCGGACCCGAGTACGGCGACCCCGAGGGCTGGGTGATCAGCCTCGACGAGCTGACCAGGCGCGGCAACGAACACCTCCTGCAGAACTCCGGCTGCGTCAAGAAGACGGTGCAGGCGCTGCGTTCGGACCAGCTCGCCACGCTCATCTACACCTCCGGCACGACCGGCAGGCCCAAGGGTGTGCGGCTGCCCCACGACTGCTGGTCGTACATGGCGAAGGCCATCGCCCAGTCCGGTCTGGTGACGGACGAGGACGTGCAGTACCTGTGGCTGCCGCTGGCTCACGTCTTCGGCAAGGTGCTCACGGCCGGGCAGATCGAGGTCGGTCACGTGACCGCCGTGGACGGCCGCATAGACAAGATCATCGAGAACCTGCCGGTCGTGCAGCCGACGTACATGGCGGCCGTGCCCCGGATCTTCGAGAAGGTCTACAACGGTGTCGCGGCCAAGGCGAAGGCCGGCGGTGCCGCCAAGTTCAAGATCTTCCAGTGGGCGGCCGGTGTGGCCCGCGAGTACGCGAAGGTCACGCAGGAGAACTTCCGCCGTACCGGCAACGCGACGGCGCCCGCCGGTCTGAAGGCCAAGCACGCCGTCGCCGACCGGCTCGTCTACGCGAAGCTGCGCGAGGCGTTCGGCGGGCGGCTGCGCGCCTGCGTCTCCGGCTCGGCCGCTCTCGCCCCCGACATCGGCTACTTCTTCTCCGGTGCCGGCATTCACATCCTGGAGGGGTACGGGCTCACCGAGTCCTCCGCCGCCAGCTTCGTGAACCCCGGCGAGGCCTACCGGACGGGCACCGTCGGCAAGCCCCTGCCGGGCACCGAGGTGCGCATCGCCCAGGACGGCGAGATCCTGCTGCGCGGTCCCGGCATCATGGAGGGCTACCACGGGCTGCCCGACAAGACGGCCGAAGTCCTCGAGTCGGACGGGTGGTTCCACACCGGTGACATCGGCGAGCTGTCGGAGGACGGCTACCTGCGGATCACGGACCGGAAGAAGGACCTGATCAAGACCTCCGGCGGTAAGTACATCGCGCCGGCCGAGGTCGAGGGCCAGTTCAAGGCCCTGTGCCCGTACGTCTCCAACATCCTCGTGCACGGCGCCGACCGCAACTTCTGCACCGCCCTCATCGCGCTGGACGAGGTGAGCCTCACCGCGTGGGCGGAGGAGCAGGAGTCGCTGAAGGGCAAGCCGTACAGCGAGGTCGTCACGAGCGACGAGGTGCGGCAGATGGTCGACGGCTACGTGGAGGAGCTCAACGGCACGCTCCAGCGCTGGCAGACGATCAAGAAGTTCCGTGTGCTGCCCCGCGACCTGGACATCGAGCACGGTGAGCTGACGCCCAGCCTCAAGCTCAAGAGGCCCGTGGTGGAGCGGGAGTTCGGGCATCTCATCGAGGAGATGTACGCGGGGACGCGCGAGGGCTGAGAGACCGGTCCGCGCGAGGCCCGGTCGAGGGGCCCCGCGAGGCCGATACGGACGGCGAGGGCCGGGCGGTGTGTACGCGACGCCGCCCGGCCCCCGCCGTTCCTGGTCCTGTGCCGTTCCTGGTCCTGTGCCGGTCCCGGTCCTGTGCCGGTGCCGGCCCATGCCGTTCCCGGTCCCGGAGTTCCGTGGCGGGAATCCCGTACCGGGAGTCCCGGGCCCGGGTTTCCGCACCGGGTTTCCGCACCGGAGTTCCGCGCGGGTCGTCCGCCCGGGGCGGCCTCGCCGTGGCCTCCGGTCCTTACCGGGTGCGCGGCGCGCTCAGGGCAGCTCGCGGCGCATCTCGTGCAGGGCCTCCGCCAACTCGCCGATGCGCCGTGCGAGTTCGGTCACGTCCAGGGCGGCCGCCGTGCCTCCTGCCCCCGGGTTCCCGGCAGGGTCCGCCGCGCCGGACGCGGTGGAGTGATCCGGGCGCAGAGAGCGCTCCAGCGCTTCGAGCCGCACCGCGAACTCACCGAGCCGGTCCCGTTCCCCCGCCAGGAGCCGCTGCAACTGACGGTTCTTGCGGTGCAGTTCGAGGAAGACGGACACCTTGGAACGCAGCATCCACGGGTCGAACGGCTTGGTGAGGTAGTCGGCCGCGCCCGTCGCATATCCCCGGAAGGCATAGCCCGTCTCGGCGGCGGCGTCCGCTCCGGTCAGGAAGATGATCGGCACGTCCCGGGTCTGGTCGAGGCGCTTGATGTGGCCCGCCGTCTCGAAACCGTCCATGCCGGGCATCAGCACGTCCAGCAGTATGACGGCGAACTCCTGCCGCAGCAGCGCCTTCATCGCCTCCTCGCCGGACATCGCCCGCACCAGCGGCACCTCCAGCGAGCTCAGCACCGCTTCCAGCGCGACGAGGTTGTCCTCGCGGTCGTCGACGAGCAGGACCCCCGCCTCCTCGGCCCGGCCCGTGTACGAGGCGGGCGGTATGCGGGTGTGGAGTTCGGATGTCATCGCCGCCTCGGTGAGGAGTGTGGGTCGAGCAGGGAGATCAGCGTGCCGAGCAGCGCTTCGACGGCCACCGGCTTCGGCACGTACGCGGAGGCTCCCGCGGAGAGCGACTGGTCGCCGTCGCCGGGCATGGCCTGTGCGGTGAGCGCGACGACGGGCAGCGCCTCGAAGCGCGGATTTGCACGGAGGTTACGGATGGCCTCGTAACCATCCATCTTCGGCATCATGATGTCCATGAGGACGACGTCGACGGCAGGGCCGCTCTCCAGCGCGGTCAGCGCCTCGGCACCGTTCTCCGCGTAGCGCACGGACATCCCGACCCGGCCCAGGAGATGGGTCAGGGCGTAGACGTTGCGGATGTCGTCGTCCACGATCAGCACCCGTTTCTCCCGCAGCACCCGCGCGGAGTTCCCGTTCTGCCAGGCGGCGAGACCGGACTCCGGCGCCTGGGCCGCGGTCTGGACGCTCGCCGTGCGGGCAGTGCCACCGGCGCCCTCGGCACGCCGCGCGCCGCCGCGGCCGGAGGAGGTGCGCCCGCTTCCCGCGGCGTGGCCCTCGCTGCGGGACGGCGGCAGTTGGGTGGGTACGAGCGCGGCGGGGGGCTCGTGCGCCGGCGCGGTGCCCGCCTCGGCGCCGGGCACGGCGACCGGCGCCGAGGCGGGCACGTACAGCGTGAACGTGCTGCCGGCGCCCGGGGTGCTCTCCACCGTGATGCTCCCGCCGAGCAGCGCGGCCAGCTCCCGGCTGATGGCGAGGCCCAGCCCGGTGCCGCCGTACGTGCGGTGGGAGGATCCGTCGCCCTGCTGGAACGCCTCGAAGATGCGGGGCAGTTGCTCCGGCTCGATGCCGATGCCGGTGTCCCTGACCCGGAAGGCGATCAGCGCTTCGCCGTCCTTGCCGTGCTCCGGCGCGGGCTCCGCGCGCAGTTCGATGCCGCCCTCGGAGGTGAACTTCACGGCGTTGGACAGCAGATTGCGCAGCACCTGCTGCAACCGCCGTTCGTCCACGTGCAGTTCGCGGGGAGCGTCGTCCGCGGACGTGACCGAGAAGCGCAGCCCGCGGTCGTGCGCCATCGGACGGAAGGTGTCCTCGACGTAGGTGAGGAGCTTGTTCAGCGTCAGATTGCGCGGCCGGGACTCCATCCGGCCGGACTCGATCTTCGACAGGTCCAGCACGTCATTGATCAGCGACAGCAGGTCCGTGCCCGAGCGGTGGATGGTCTGCGCGAAGCGGACCTCCTCGTGCGACAGGCGCCCGCCCTCGTTGTCGGCGAGCAGCCGGGACAACACCAGCAGCGAGTTGAGCGGGGTACGCAGCTCGTGCGACATGTTCGCGAGGAACTGCGTCTTGTACTGGGAGGAAGCCGCCAGCAGCGAAGCCTTCTCCGAGAGTTCGGTGTTCGCCCTGATGGTGTGCAGCGCGACGCCCATGGTGTGCACGAACTGGTCGAAGAAGGCCAGGTGGATGTCGCTGAACGTGCTGAACGAGGCGAGTTCCAGCACGCCCAGCAGCCTGTCCTCGTACAGCACGGGAAGAATCACCACGCAAGCCGGCCGCGCCTCGCCCAGTCCGGAGCCGATGGGCAGATAGTCCTGCGGCACGTCGGTCAGCAGCAGCCGCCGCTTCTCCGCGGCGACCTGCGCGATCAGGCTGTGCCCGTGGACGCCGCCGCGCGGGCGTGCCCCCGGCGTATAGGCGGCGGTGCCGTACCCGGCGACGTACGACAGCTCCCCGCCGGCCGGCGGACCCCCGTCCTCAGCGGGCTCGGCGAGGAAGAACGCACCGAACCGGGCGCCCACCAGCGGCGGCAGCTCCCGCATGATCGGCCCGGCGATCTCCCGGATGTCGCGGCGGCCCTGCATGAGGGAGGCGAGGCGGGTGAGGTTGGACTCCAGCCATTCCTTGGCCTGTGTGGTCTCACGCAGGTCGGAGACCATCCTGTTGACCGCCTCGGCCGCGTCCCGCCAACTGCCGGACAGACCGCTGACGGTGGTGTGCGCGGTGACCGGCCCGCCCTGCTTGCCGCCCGGCCCGCGGGCCGCGGCGTCACCGTCCTCGTCGAGCGCGGCACGCGTCACCTCGCCCGTGAAGAGGGCGAGTTGGTCGGTCATGCGGTTCACCGTGCGTCCCAGACGGCGCAGTTCGCCGCGCAGTGCCCTGCCGTTCTCGTGCAGGTCGACGCGGTGGGAGAGATCGCCGTCGGCGACGGCGGCGAGCACGCGGGTCGCCTCCGCCGTCGAGCCGAGAAGCGTCTCCAGCAAAGTGTTGACCGCGTTCACGGCGTCGGTCCACATGCCCTGACCGGGACTTGCGGTCAGGCGTTCGCCGACGCGTCCCCGGCGCACCACGTCCGCGCGCACCCGCGTCAGTTCGCCCGCGAGGTGCTGAACTCGCGTCGCCAGCTGATTGACCGTGTCGGCGAGTTCGGTGTGGAAACCGGGCGCGGCGCCCGCGGCCACCTGGACTCTCGCGGTGAAGTCGCCGTCGCGCAGGGCGCGCAGGGCACAGAGAACGGGGTGCAGTCCCGCACCCGCGTTCGAGGAACCGTCAGGAAGCCCGGACATTTCACCACTCATGGCAGTGCCGCCTCATCGGTTTCGTCACCCGGCGCATATGGACCGGCTCAGTCTGTCACCCTTGCGATAATGCCGTGGGGAGTAACCGGAGAACCCGGAGAAGTGGTGGGGGCAGACACAGTGGGGATGTCGTCGACGCGGTGGGGGGAAGCGGACGGGACGGGCGAGAAGGTGCGGCATGATGCCGGCCCGCCGCCCGGTGCGGACGGATCCACGCCGGTGAGGGCGTTGCTGGCGGGCAACGCCCGGGCTCCCGCGGCGGCGCGCGCCCATGTGCGTGAGGCGCTGCGGGGCTGGGAGGTCCCGGACGGCACCGCGCACGACGTGACGCTGCTCGTCAGCGAGCTGGTGACGAACGCGGTCGTGCACGCGGGAACGTCGGTGCGCCTGGAGTGCCGGCACGAGGGCGGCACGCTCGCCGTCGAGGTCGCCGACGGTCACCCCACGCGCGCGGTGGAGACGCGCATCGGCGGCGAGGGCCCCGGCAGCGCACGCGAGGGTCATCAGGGCCACGGTCTGCGGCTGCTGGCGGGCCTCGCCGGCGAGTGGGGCGTCACCTACAGGCGGGACGGTAAGACGGTCTGGTTCCGGATGCCGTGCGGGCCCGTGGAGACGCCGGGCCCGGCGGTTCCGGGGCAGGCCTCCGGTGCCGCGGCGCACGCGGCGGGCGAGGCGGGCGAGGCGGGCGAGCAGGCACCGGGGAGCCTGACCGGAAGCCTCGCGCCCACCCCGCAGCGTTCCTCAGCCGGCCGCCGCCACGATCCCGACTGGATCGACCACGGCATCCTCTCCTTCCTCGCCGAGGCCTCCGACCTCCTCGCAGGCCAGACCGACGAGGACCGGGTCGCCTCCCTGGCCTGCCAGTTGCTGGTGCCGCGCTTCGCCGACTGGTGCGGTGTCTGGCTCACCGACGCCGACGCCTCGACCCCGCTCCGGCTCTCCCGCGTGTGGCACACGCAGGAGGAGCGGATGGACGAGCTGCGCGGCGAGTTGAGGAAGACGCCGCCGGCGCCCGGGGGCCGCGCGCCTTCCGGGCGGGCCGTCCCCTGGCCCTGGCCCGGGCAGGAGTCCGCGTACGGGCCCGGGGGCGCCGCGGTCGGCTGCCGGCTCGCCGTCGGGGGGCGGACGGTGGGGACGCTCGTCATCGGGCGTGCCGGTCTGCACCGCATGCCGGGCGAAGTCGTGGGCATCGTCGAGGACTTCGCCCGTCGCGTGGCCCAGGCGGTGCTCTCCGCCCGCCGCTACACACGCCAGGCCACCATCAGCCGCGTGCTCCAGCGGGGGCTGCTGCCCTCCGGCGAGGTGACGGTGCCGGGCGTGCAGACCGCCGTCGTCTACGAACCGGCCGGAGAGGGCTCCTGGGCGGGCGGCGACTTCTACGACTTCTTCGAAGGCACCGACGGGCGCTGGAGGTTCGCCCTCGGGGACGTGTGCGGCAACGGCCCCGAGGCGGCCGTGGTCACCGGTCTCGCGCGTCCCGTGCTGCGGTTGCTCGCCCGCGAGGGCCACAGCGTCCCCGAGGTCATCAACCGGCTCAACCGCGAGGTGGGAGAGCAGACCCGCTTCCTGTCCCTGGTCTACGGCGAGTTGACGCCCCGGCCCGCCGCCGACGGAGGCGGCACGCTGTGCACGATGGTCTGCGCGGGCCACCCGCTGCCGCTGGTGCGTGACGCCTCGGGGAAGGTACGGCCGGCCGCCGAGCCCCAACTCCTCCTCGGCGTCGAGGAGGAGGTCTCGTACGAGAGCCAGAGCGTCGTCCTGGAGCCCGGTGACACGCTGCTGTGCGTCACGGACGGCGTCACCGAACGGCGTTCCGGGCGGCGGCAGTTCGACGACGACGACGAACTCGCTGCGGTACTCGGCGAGTGCGGCGGCCTCGACGCCGCGCAGACCGCGGAGAAGGTGCGCCGCGCGGTGCATGCCTTCGGCGACGGTGCGGCGGCGGACGACCTCGCCATGCTGGTGCTGCAGGCTCGCTGCGACGGCTGAGCGCGCGGCCGCTCGGCCCGTCCCGCCGCCCGGCCCGCTGTGTCGCCGCTGCCCGGCCCGATGCCTCCCGCCGGTGCGTCCGTCCGGGCACGCCGGCCGGTCGCGCGAGCACCTGCCGGCCGGTGCGTCAGTCCACGAGGTCGCGCACCACCGCGTCGGCCAGGAGCCGCCCCCGCAGCGTGAGCACCGCACGGCCCTGCTCGTACGGGCCCGGCTCCAGCAGTCCGTCGCCCACGGCGTGGCGCGCTGCCTCGGCCCCTGCCGGCGCGAGCAGCGAGAGCGGGCAGCCCGCCGCCAGCCGCAGCTCCAGCAGGATCCGCTCGACGCGCCTGTCCTCCGGCGTCAGCACCTCGCGTCCCGCGCCGGGGGAGCGGCCCTCGGCGAGGGCGCGGGCGTAGGCGGCCGGGTGCTTCACGTTCCACCAGCGCACCCCGCCCACATGGGAGTGCGCTCCGGGCCCGGCACCCCACCAGTCGCCGCCCGTCCAGTACAGCTCGTTGTGGCGGCAGCGGGCCGAAGTGCCTGACGCCGACGCCCAGTTGGAGACCTCGTACCAGTGCATGCCCGCGGCGGAGAGCGTCTCTTCCGCGATGAGGTACCGGTCCGCGTGCACGTCGTCGTCCGTCGGGGGCACCTCGCCGCGCCGGATGCGGCGGGCGAGCCGCGTGCCGTCCTCGACGATCAGGGCGTACGCGGAGACGTGGTCGGGCCCGGCGGACAGGGCGGCGTCCAGGGAGGCCCGCCAGTCGTCGTCGCTCTCCCCGGGCGTGCCGTAGATCAGGTCGAGACTGATGTGCGCGAACCCGGCGGCGCGGGCCTCCGCGACGCACTCCTCGGGCCTGCCGGGCGTGTGGCTCCGGTCGAGCACGCCGAGCACGTGGGCGCGTGCGCTCTGCATGCCGAAGGAGATCCGGTTGAAGCCGGCCTCGCGCAGCCGCTCCAGGGAGGCGGGCCCGACGGACTCGGGGTTCGCCTCGGTGGTGACTTCCGCGTCCTCGGTCAGGCCGAACTCGTCGCGGACGGCCGCGAGCACCGAGCCGAGGTCCTCGGGCGGCAGCAGCGTGGGGGTGCCGCCTCCGACGAAGACGGTGCCGACGCGGCGGGGGTCGTCGCCGAGGACCTTGCGCGCGAGGCGGACCTCGTCGGTGAGCGTGGACGCGTAGTTCTCACGCGAGGCGAGCACGCCGCCCGAGTCGCGCAGCTCGGCGGCCGTGTAGGTGTTGAAGTCGCAGTAGCCGCAGCGGGTCGCGCAGTACGGCACGTGCAGGTAGAAGCCGAGCGGCCGGGACTCGCGGCCCGCGAGGGCGTCGGGCGGCAGCGACCCGCTCTCGGGTACGGGATCGCCGTCGGGCAGTGCGGAGGGCATGCGTCCCATTGTCCGCGATGCCGCAGGGCGCCCGTCACGGTGCGGCGGCGCCGGGCCGGTGCTCCGCACGGGTGCCGCCGCCTGCTTCGGCTTCGGGGGCCCGGCCGCGGGGGTCCGGCTGCGAGCCCCGCTGCGGCAAGCCCGGCCGCGGGAGGAGCCGGGCCTCAGGAGAAGCCGACGGTCACGTGGTCGATGAGCTGCTCCACGCGTCCGAGCAGCGCCGGCTCCAGGTCCCGGTAGTCGTGCACGTGCCCCAGGATCCGCTGCCATGCGGCGCCGGTGTTCGCGGGCCAGCCGAGGGCGGCGCACACGCCGCTCTTCCAGTCCTGTCCGTGCGGTACCCGGGGCCAGGCCTCGATGCCGAGCGAGGACGGTTTCACCGCCTCCCAGATGTCGATGTAGGGGTGGCCGACCACGAGCACGTGCTCGTCGGTGACCTCGGCCGCGATGCGGGACTCCTTCGAACCCGGGACCAGATGGTCGACGAGCACCCCGAGCCTGGCCTCCGGGCCGGGCTCGAAGTCCCGTACGACGGCGGGAAGATCGTCGACGCCCTCCAGGTACTCGACGACCACGCCCTCGATCCGCAGGTCGTCTCCCCAGACCTTCTCGACGAGCTCCGCGTCGTGCCGCCCCTCCACGTAGATCCGCCCCGCGCGCGCCACCCGCGCCCGCGCACCCGGCACGGACAGGGAACCGGATGCCGTCCGCCGCGGAGCCGAGTCCGGCCCGCCCGCCGGGGCGGAGCCGCGCGAGGGCGAGGGGCGTACGAGCGTGACGGTGCGGCCCTCGAGCAGGAACCCGCGGGGCGTCATCGGGAAGACCCGGTGCTTGCCGAACCGGTCCTCCAGCGTGACGGTGGGGCCCTCGGCGGTCTTCTCCGTGCGGATCACGGCGCCGCAGAAGCCGGTGGTGATCTCCTCCACCACCAGCTCCGGGTCGGCCGGCACCTCGGGCGCGGGCCGCTGCTTCTTCCACGGCGGCGTCAGATCGGGATCGTAGGAACGGCTGCGCATGGAGGCATTCTTCCCGACCGCTGTGACTTCAGCTTGATCTGGCGCGGAATCCCGGGCGTTCACGCTGGGGAGGAAGCGTTTCTTGGCGCTGTTCTGACCCGCGCGGGTGCACGGGTCTGCGCTGTTGAC
>NZ_FMHI01000004.1 GCF_900090145.1 Streptomyces sp. WMMB 322 | reverse complement strand
CTGGTGTCCGGGGCGGCTTCGACACCGCACGCGTACGACACGGTGAGCGGTTCTCCGTTCACGGTGACGGCGACGTACACGAGCGACGACGGGGACTACACCGGTTCGTCGGGCGTGGATTCGCATGTGGTGAACGCCGCTGCGACGTCCACGGCGGTGGCGGGTGCGCCCGATCCGTCGCTCGTCGGTCAGTCGGTGACCTTCACCGCGACGGTGTCGGCAGATTCCCCGGGTGGGGGTACGCCGACGGGGTCGGTGGTGTTCGACTTCGGTGACGGGAACGTCTCCGCGGCCGTGCCTCTGGTTTCGGGCGTGGCGAGCACACCGCACGCCTACGACACGGTCAGCGGTTCTCCGTTCACGGTGACGGCGACGTACACGAGCGACGACGGGGACTACACCGGTTCGTCGGGCCAGGACACGCACGTGGTGAATCCGTCGGCCACCACCACGACGATCTTCGACGATCTGCCGGATCCCTCGGTGGTGGGGCAGCAGGTGGACTTCACCGTCCACGTCAATGCCGTCGCTCCGGGCGGGGGTACGCCGACGGGGTCGGTGGTGCTCGACTTCGGTGACGGGAACTCCTCGGCGGCCGTGCCGCTGTCGAGTGGTGTGGCCACTGTCAGCCACACGTACAACACCACGGTGGGTTCGCCGTTCACGGTGACGGCGTCGTACACCCCGGATGACGGTGACTACACCGCTTCCGCGGGCAGTGCGGGCCACACCGTCAATCCCTGACCGGTCGTCCCCGGAGGCTCCGGTGACGGGTTGCCGCACGCACACCTCGCGCGCAGCCCGTCATATCCGGGGGCAACGCCGGTGACGAAGGCCGTTACCCGATCACACATGAATCGGGTAACGGCCTTCCGGTCCGGAGGCGAGGCTCCCTGTCGTTGCGCCAGTGGGCGAACACACCGGTGCAACGGTGGGGAGCCTCGCCTGTTCCATGTGGTGCGCCGGGCAAGTGCCGCCCGAGCGCGTGGAGTTGTTCCTCGCCGGTCACTCGGCCGCGACGGCCTCCGAGGCGGCCTCGAACTTCAGCGACCGGATGCGGTTGTCGAAGCTGGAGGGCACCAGATCCGGCAGGCCCGCGGCCCGCATGGCGACGGAGTCGGAGAGCAACACTTTGAAGAGCGCCTTGAGTTCCTGCCGGGCGAGATGCGCGCCGAGGCAGTGGTGGGGTCCGCCGCCGCCGTAGCCGAGGTGGGGGTTGGGGTCGCGGGTGATGTCGAACGCCTCCGGGGCGTCGAAGACGGCCTCGTCGCGGTTGGCGGAGGCGTAGTACATCGCCACCGTCTCGCCCTGGCGGAGTGTGCGGCCGCCCATGACGTGGTCGGTGCGCAGCGTGCGGCGGAACTGGATGATCGGGGTGGAGCACCGCACGATCTCCTCCACGGCGGTGTCCGCGTACTTCTCGAAGTCGCTCTCCCACAGCTCACGTTGCTCCGGGTTCTCGCTGAGCAGCGAGAGTCCGTGGGAGATCGCGTTGCGGGTTGTCTCCACACCGGCGACCATCAACAAGGTGAAGAACGCGCCGAGTTGGCGGTTGCCCAGGCACTGTCCGTCGACGTCGGCGGTGACGAGCGCGGAGATGAGGTCGCCGGTGGGGCGGCGCCGGCGCTCCCGCGCGAGCATGGCGATCATGACGTGCATGCGGGCAAGCGCCCGCAGGCCCTTGCCGGGAATGCGGAACTTCGCTCCTGCTCCGCGCCGTACGCCGATGTTCTCCGAGGCGTCGTTGAGCTGCGCGAGGATACGCGGCCGGTGCTTCTGCGGAATGCCCATCATGTTGCACACGACCTCGCAGGGCACGAGGGAGGCCACGGCCGTCACGAATTCCCGGGAGGGCTGCCGCACCGCGTTCCCCACGACGGTCGCGACGACCTCCTCGATGTCCTTCTCGGCGCCCGCCAGCAGCCGCGGGCTGAACGCCCGGGAGATGATCTTCCGCAGCTTGGCGTGGTCGCGGCCGTCCACGTTGACCATCGACTCCCCGAAGAGGGCCTTCACCCACGGCGCGGGATGCGGCGTGGTGACGCCCGGGGCGCTACCGAACACGGCGGCGTTGCGGCTGGCCTCCTGCACGTGCTCGTGCCTGACGAGAGCGTAGAAACCCGGCTGCTGCCGCTTGCGCAGGGCGTGCTGGGGGTGTGCGAAGTACGTGGGGGCCTCCCGCTCGCGCAGCACGGCGAACGCCAGGTGCCGCTGCTCGTGCGGCAGTTGCCAGAACCGCGGGTCGGCGAGGTTCGTCTGCGGCGGCAGGCCTGCCGCCTCGAAGGCTTCGGCCGCCTCCGAGGTTTCGGTCCCGTCTGCGGCGGCCGCGGGGGAGGGGACGTGCGGTGCGGCCGCGGCCTCGGGCCCTGCCGAGGACGCGGACGCGGTGTGGGGTGGCATGGTCATCGTCTCCAGTCGTCGTGGAACGGGCCGCCCCGTCCGGCCTGGCCACCGGCGGGGCGCTGAGTCTCCGGCAGCAGCTTGGGACCGGTGGCCCGCTCCACGACGCGCGCCACACCGCCGCTACCCGGACGGCCCTGCGCTCCGTCCGCGCGGAGCGGCTCCGCACCGGTGCGGCCGGCGCGCCGTGCAGGCTGCCCGCGCTGTCCTCCCGTGGCTCGCGTCCGGGCCCGTGGTTTGTGCCCGGGCCCCGTGGCTTGTGCCCGGGCCGGTTGGCTTGCGTCCGGGCTCCGTGGCTCGCGCCCGGTGCGCTTGGCTTGCGTCCGGGCCCCGCGGCTCGCGTCCGGGCCCCGCGGGTCTTCGCTCCCGCCCGTACGGGCCCGTCCCCGCCCGTGCGGGCCCGTCGCGGCGCGTTCTGCCGCCCACGCCCCCCGCGGAACGGCTCCCGGCCGGGCAAACCGCTGCGGGGCATGAGGTCCCCCTCACCCCGGTGGCCTTTGCCGGCGCCGTACCTCCTCGTACGCTGGAGACGCAGTCGGTTCGGCCTGTCCGCCAGACAGGTACGTCGCAAGAGGGAATCCGGTGAGACTCCGGAACTGCCCCGCAGCGGTGAGTGGGAACGAAAGCCGTCATACGCACTGGGTCCGAGCGGACCCGGGAAGCGACGGCCGGTAGGAGCCCGTCCGTGGATCACGGACGCGGTGTGCCCGCGAGTCCGAAGACCTGCCACTGCCCGCGTGCGCGCCTCGTACGCGGTGATCTCGGTGACCTCGAGGGCGGGTCGGCGGTACGGGCGAGCAGCACGCGGTGAGTGCGCGTGCCGCCGCGTCGCCTCTCCTCCTCGCCCCGTGCCTCTCGGGTCACCGGCGAGACTCGCGAAGGAGAGTTGAGTGACACCGAAGTCCCAAGGTGCGGCGTCGAGGACGTCCACGAAGCCCCGCGCCACCGTCCACGGGTATCCGCGGCAGGGCCCCGGCCGTGAGCTGAAGAAGGCCGTCGAGGGGTACTGGAAGGGCCGCGTCACCGCCGACGCCCTGCGGGAGACCGCCGCGGGGCTGCGCCGCGGCAACTGGCGGCAGCTGAGGGAAGCCGGGGTGCGTGAAGTGCCCACCGGCGACTTCTCCCTCTACGACCATGTGCTGGACACCACCGTCATGGTCGGTGCGGTCCCCGAACGCCACCGCGCCGCCGTTGAGGCGGACGCGCTGGACGGCTACTTCGCCATGGCACGCGGCACCCAGGACGTCGCGCCGCTGGAGATGACGAAGTGGTTCGACACCAACTACCACTACCTCGTACCGGAGTTGGGGCCGGACACGGTCTTCGCGGCGAACTCGGCGAAGCAGACCGGCGAGCTGTCCGAGGCCGTCGCCGAGGGGCACGAGGCCAGGCCCGTCCTCGTCGGCCCCGTCACGTATCTGCTGCTCGCGAAGCCCGCGCCCGGCGTGGCCCCGGACTTCGAACCGCTGACGCTGCTGGAGAGGCTCCTGCCGGTGTACGCCGAGGTGCTCGCCGACCTCCGCGCGGCCGGGGCGCGCTGGGTCCAGCTCGACGAGCCGGCGCTGGTGGCGGACCGCACGCCCGCCGAACTGAACGCCGCGGCACGCGCCTACCGGGAGCTGGGCGGACTCACCGACCGGCCCGCGCTGCTCGTGGGCTCCTGCTTCGACCGGCTCGGGGACGCGCTGCCCGTACTCGCCAAGGCGCCCGTCGAGGGGCTGGCGGTGGACTTCACCGGCCCCGCCGCCGCGAACCTGGATGACCTGGCGCGCGCCGGCGGGCTGCCCGGCAAGCGGCTCGTCGCGGGAGTCGTCGACGGACGGAACGTGTGGATCAACGACCTGAAGAAGTCGCTGTCCACCCTGGCCTCGCTGCTGGGCTTCGCCGACCGCGTCGATGTGGCGCCGTCCTGCTCGCTGCTGCACGTGCCGCTCGACGCGGCGGCCGAGCGCGGCGTCGACCCGCAGGTCGCCCGCTGGCTCGCCTTCGCCCGGCAGAAGGTGGAGGAAGCCGTCGCCCTCGCGACGGGACTGCGCGAGGGAACCGACGTCATCGCGGGACTGCTGCACGCCAACTCCTCGGCTCTCGCCTCCCGTTCGTCCGCCGCGCTCACCCGCGACCCCGCCGTGCGGGCACGCACCGAAGCCGTCACCGACGCCGACGCGCGCCGCACCGCCCCCTACCCGGAGCGGGCAGCGGCGCAGCGGGCACGGCTGAAGCTGCCGATGCTTCCGGCGACCACCATCGGCTCGTTCCCGCAGACCGGTGAACTGCGTTCCGCGCGCGCCGACCTGAGGGCCGGACGGCTCGACGCGGAAGGCTACGACAAGCGGATCGCCGCCGAGATCCGTGATGTCCTCGCCTTCCAGGAACAGGCGGGACTCGACGTGCTCGTGCACGGCGAGCCCGAACGCAACGACATGGTCCAGTACTTCGCGGAACGGCTGAACGGCTACGTGGCGACGCAGCACGGCTGGGTCCAGTCCTACGGCACCCGCTACGTCCGTCCCCCGATCCTCGCGGGTGACGTGTCACGGCCCGCGCCGATGACGGTGGAGTGGACGCGCTACGCGCAGTCGCAGACCGCACGGCCCGTCAAGGGCATGCTGACCGGCCCCGTCACGATGCTCGCGTGGTCCTTCGTGCGCGACGACCAGCCGCAGGCAGAGACCGCGCGCCAAGTGGCACTCGCCCTGCGCGACGAGGTCGCCGACCTGGAGGCCGCGGGCACCGCCGTCGTCCAGGTCGACGAGCCGGCCCTGCGCGAGACGCTGCCCCTGCGTGCGCGGCGCCGCCCGGAGTACCTGGCGTGGGCGACGGAGGCGTTCCGCCTGGCCACCTCCGCAGTGCGCGCGGACACCCAGATCCACACGCACATGTGCTACGCGGAGTTCGGCGACATCGTCTCCGCCATCGCGGACCTCGACGCCGACGTCATCAGTCTGGAGGCCGCCCGCTCCCACATGCAGGTCGCCGGTGAACTGGCCGCCGCCGGCTACCCGAACGAGGTCGGCCCCGGCGTCTACGACATCCACTCCCCGCGGGTGCCCGACGCGCACGAGGTCGCGTCGCTGCTGCGCAAGGGGCTCGGCGCGATCCCGGCGGAGAGGCTGTGGGTCAACCCGGACTGCGGGCTGAAGACCCGCGCCTGGCCCGAGGTCCGCCGGGCGCTGGAGCACATGGTCGAGGCGGCGCGGACCGTGCGCGCGGAGACCGGGGGCACGGTCCGCGGCTGAGCACGCGGCCCATCGGCGCGGTGCGGCGCCGGTCCGGTTCGCCGGGGCCGGTGCCCGCACCGCGCCTCACCGCGCACGCATCATGAAAGGCCGCTGCCGGGCACCCGACGCGGGTGCCCGGCAGCGGCGCACGACCCGTGGATCACGGGCGTCGCGCTGTTCCGTTCTTCCTTCAGTTGGCGGCGGGTGCCGCGGCGGCCGGTGCCGTCTTCTTCTCTCCGTCCGCCGCCGGCCCCAGGGCACGCTCGGCGAGATGACCGAACGCCAGCCCGAAGGCCGCCCACAGCACCAGATGCACGGCGAGCGTCGAGAGCCGGAACTGCCACAGCAGCAGCGCCGGGAAGTGCTCGGGAAGCTCGCTGAGGGACGGGAGGAAGGCGAAGGCGAGTCCGACGACGAGGACGAAGCCGGCCACGGCCGTCACCGTCGCGTACCAGTTGCCCATGCGCGGCGCGAGACGCCTGCCGAGGATCGTCGCCGCGACGGCGAGCAGCACACTCAGCAGAACCATCAGGAAGTACAGAGCAGTTCGTTTGTCGAGGCTCGCCGGATCACCCACGGACGGCGGGTTGGCCGGGTACTTCAGGAACGGCACCAGGTACACGCACACGAACGCGGCACCCGACAGCAGCAGGGCCGTGGCACGGGGACCGAAGCGGCCCACGCGTCCCAGAGCGAAGCTGAAGGCCAGCGAGGCGATGCCGCCGATCGCGACGCCGTAGACCAGGACGGCCGTGGCGAGGCCCGCGGTGGACTGCACGCCGCGGCTGACGATCTCCTCGCCGCCGTGTTCGTGCGCATGCGCCTCCTCGTAGGCGATGGCCGCGTCGATGTGCGGCTCACCCAGGAAAAAGGCCGTCACCAGGGTGAACAGCCCCGCGACCAGACCGGCGAGCATGCCGCGTACGAGGAGGGTCCGCACTGTGGAGGAATTCATCGTGCTCCCCCGCTCAGTGGCAGGGGAAGCCGAGGAGGTGGCGTCCGTCGTGGACCCACTCGTGCACGCCCGTGCCGGAGATGAGGGACGTGGCCCCCTGCTCCGCGCCGACGAAGTACAGCAGGACGAGCATCAGCAGACCGAAGAAGAATGCCCACGGAAGGATCGCCTTGACCGGGAGCGTTGCCGGAACGGCTGCGCCGGAGGCGGGAGTTGCGGAGCTGGGCGGGGCGATGGACTGTGCCATGGCAGGACCTCCTGTTGGGAACTCGCGTCCCTGTCGGTGGAGCTCGTGACGGCCTGCGGGTCTGGCTCGCCCCTGCCCGTACGCTGCGCACGGCAGCGGACCGGAAAGGGCATACAGTGGCGCGACCGCGCCGGAATCTCACCGGCTTCCGCCCTGCCGTCGTTGATCGATACCAGCGGAAGGTACCGCGACTTCACCTGCCCGGCCAAGGGCGCCCATCCCGGACACCGGGACGAGATGTGATCAACTCCCGTACGGAAAGCCGCCGTTCACGGCGAGGAGGGGCTCCGATGACCACACGAGTGACGTTGATCTCGCCGGCCCGCAGCGAGGCGTCCGAGGAGTTCCGCTTCGACGACGGAACTCCCCTGAGCCCTGCGGGGCTGCGGTCCGTGCGGGAGGCGAACGCGGCGGCAGACGCGCTGCCGGCGTCCGCCGCGCGGACGGCCGTCTCGCCGTCGCCGCGATGTGCGCAGACCGCCGAAGGACTGCTCGGCGTGGCCGTCGCCGCCGCGGGCGGGGACGAGCGGCTGGCCGGCTGTGGCATGGGCCGCTGGCGCGGCCGGACGCTGGAGGAGGTGAGTGCCGCCGACCCGGATGGCGTGGCGCGGTGGCTGTCGGATCCGGCCGCCGCTCCGCACGGCGGGGAGTCCGTCGAGCAGCTGTGTGCGCGGACGGGGGAGTGGCTGACGGAGGTCGCCGAAGTGCCGGGCCGTGTGCTGGCGGTCGTGGAACCCGACGTCGTGCGCGCCTTGGTGGTGCACGCGCTGGGCGCACCGGCCCGCACCCTGTGGCGGCTGGACGTCGCACCGCTGACGGCGACGGAGCTCAGCGGCCGCTCCGGCCGCTGGAACCTCCGGGCCGGCACGGCACTGCCCGGGAGGTAGAAAGCCTCCCGGTCGGCCCGGCCCGGCTCCTCGCTCGTCATCGCTCGTTTTCCGCTCGTCCCGGCACGTCCTCGCATCCTCATCCGCTGGTCCCCGGCGTGTCGGCGAAGATCCCTTCCAGCATTCCCGTCGCCTGTCCCACCTCGATGAGGTAGCCGTCGGGGTCGCGCACGTAGCAGCGCAGCTCGGCCTTGCGGTCGATAGGAGGGGTGAGGAACTGCGCGCCCCTGGCGCTCCATTCGCGGTAGCACTCGTGGATGTCGGCCACGCGGATGTTGAGGAAGGCGGAGACGCTCTGCGGGTTCTCGGGCGGCCGCAGCGTCACTTCGGGCTTGTCGGGCGTGGGTCCGCCGCCGGGGTTCATGATGAGCCAGCCGTTGGCGAGCCTGACGATGCACGGGTTCTCCTCCAGCACCACCGTGCCGCCGAGGGTGTCCGAGTAGAACGCGCGGGAGCGCGCCACGTCCCGGACGGTCAGGAAGTGGGTGAGGAGGACGCCCGTCTCCGGGGCGGGCAGGTCTTCGCGTCGCACGGTGTCGGTCTCCCTGCTTCAGTCGGTGTCCTGGCAGCGTATGGACGCGTCCGGGGGCCGCCCTGGCAGTAACACGCGGCAGCCCGTGACATCCGCTCTCACCCGCCGATGTCGGCGCGCAGCCGCGCCGCGCGTACCGCAGCGTGCAGGCCCGCGCTGTCGTACGAGCCGTGGTGGCGGCGGCCGTTGACGAAGAACGTGGGAGTGCCCGACACGCCGCTCTCGTCGGCGGATCCGACGTCTTCCGCGATCCGGGCGGCACCGGCGCGGCTGCGCAGATCCTCACGGAAACGGGCGGTGTCCAGGCCGAGTACACCGGCCTGGCGTACCAGCGTGGCGACGCTCGTCTCCCCCTGATGGGCCAGCAGCCAGTCGTGCATCTCCCAGAAGGCGCCCTGGGCCGCGGCGGCCTCGGTGGCCTCGGCCCTCAGCTGCGCGCCGGGGTGCACGTCGGTGAGCGGCAGGTGCCGCCACACGTGGCGTACGTCGTCGCTGTCGCCGAGCAGCGCGCGGATGACGGGCTCGGCGCCGGCGCAGTACGGGCATTCGTGGTCGCCGTACTCCACGAGCGTGACCGTGGCGTCGGACGGGCCGCGCACGTGGTCCCGTTCCTCGTCGACCTCGGTCGTCAGGTCCGTCAGGGGAGCGGTCGTGCCCAGCAGCGCGCGGCCCTTGACGTGGTGCGGCAGCGCCGCCGTTGCCCGGGAGACCGCCCAGGTGAGGAGGCACGCGGCCAGCGCGGCGGTCAGGATGCCGACCTTCGCCTCGTCCAACTCTTCGCCTTCGAAGGCGAGTTCGGCGATGAGGAGGGCCACGGTGAAGCCGATGCCCGCGAGCGTCCCGCCTCCGGCGACCGTCGCCCAGCCGACCGAGGGCCGCAGCCGTCCGCGGCTGAGACGTGTCAGCAGCCAGGAGAAGCCGAGGACGCCGACCGGTTTCCCCACCACGACGCCGACGATGATGCCGAGCGTGATCGGCGAGGCGAACGAGCGCGCGAGAAGGTCTCCCGTGATCGGAACGCCCGTGTTGGCGAGAGCGAAGAGCGGGACGATCAGGTAACTCGTCCATGGGTGGAAGAGGTTCTGCAGCCGGTCGTTCGGCGAGATCGCGGCGGCGAGACCGCTGCGCGCGGTGCGCGCCAGTTCCCCGGTCGGCTGCTCGCGGAAGAGGCGGAAGAGTCCGCTGGCACGCTCCAGGTCGACGCGGGCCGCAGGGTAGGCGGACGTCAGCAGTCCCAGCACGAGTCCGGTGACGATGGGGTCGACGCCGGATTGCAGAACCGCCACCCACATGGCCACGCCGAGCAGCACCTGGAGGAAGCCCGAGGAGCCCGAGGAGCCCGAGGAGAAAGCCGCCCGCCGCAGCGCCAGCGCGACGGCGAAGAGCCCGCAGGCCGTCAGCAGCGGTACGGGGTCGAGGTCTGCGCTGTAGACCAGGGCGATCACGGCGAGCGCCACGACGTCGTCGACGACCGTGACGGTGAGCACGAACGTACGCAGCCGCCGCGGAAAGCGCGGCGCCACCAGGGCCAGCATGCCGAGCGCGAAGGCCGTGTCGGTCGACATCGCCGTGCCCCAGCCCTGGGCGGAGGCGTGGCCGGCGTTGAACGCGAGGTAGATTCCGACGGGCACGAGCATGCTGCCGAGCCCCGCCACGACGGGTAGGGCGACCCGGCGCCGCTCGCGCAGATCGCCCATGTCGAACTCGCGGCGGGCCTCCAGCCCGACGACGAAGAAGAACAGCGTCATCAGCCCGCTGTTGACCCAGTGGTGCAGATCGAGCGAGATCCGCTCGTCCGCGACACCCACGTACAGCTTTGTCGCCCACAGCCGGTCGTACGCGTGGAAGTCGACGTTCGCCCAGATCAACGCCGCGATGGTCGCCGCCACCAGGACCGCAGCGCTGCCGGTCTCCGTGCGCAGGAACCGGTGCAACGGCCGGTGGAGATTCGCCCAGGGGGTCCGCCCGGCCATCTCCCTGCCGGCGGAACGCCGGGTGCCCGGAGAGGAGCCAGGGGCACCCGAAGAGCCGCGGGCACCCGAAGAGCCGCGGGCACCCGAAGAGCCGCGGGAGCCCGTGGGCCCGGGAGACCCCGAAGACCCCGGAGACCCTGAGGACCCCGGCGGACCGGTCGGGCCGGGAGACCCGGAAGGCCCCTGGGAATCGCTCATTCCGCAAGTCTGTCCCAGGGGCCGCACGCCGGCCCAGCACCGGAAGGTGTGCGTCGGCGCGCGCCGCTCAGGAGATCCCGCGGCCCATCTCCCGCACGAAGGACTCCGGTTCGGTGTCGAAACCGGTGACGCCGCCGCGCAGCTCCCACGCCCCGGAGTCCGAGCGGACGAACTCCGCGACGGTCGCCGCCGTCGAGCGGGGCACTCCCGAGAAGTCGTCCTCCGCCAGCTTGGTGTACCCCTCGGTGATCTCCACCAGTGAGTTGGCCACGTCGCCGAACGTCATCCGCCCGCCGCCCTGCTGGATGGCCACGCCCACGACCACTCGCGCGTAGGTGTCCGCGAGCCGCTCCAGTTCCAGCGTCATGGCCTCGTCGGGACCGAAGCCCTGGCCGGTGCGGCTGTCCCTGTTGAGCGTGATCGTGCCGTCCGGCGAACGGCTGTCGAAGTGGACGAGGTAGTCGGGCTCCCCGTGCGGGTCGTCGCGCGTGTACGTGGCGGCGATGAGGTCCAGGTCACGGACCGGCTCACCGATGGGACTCGGATCCCACTTCAGCGTCACCTCGATCTTCTCGAGCCCCTTGTTGATACTGCTCACAGACATCCCCCTCCCTGGTCCTGGACCAGCGTCGATCCGGCCGTTCGCAGGGTCAACTGTACTGCCGGGCAGCGGGGTTGAAGCGGTTTCAGCAGGCTGTCACGGACGAGCGGGAGTGCGGCACGGCGGCCGGCCGGCAGACCCGGCGCGCGCCGGATTCCGTACGGGCCGTCCGGCCGTGCGGGGCCTGCTCCCCCTGCCGGACCGTCCGTCCGCGGGTCCGTGCCGGACGGCCACCCGGCGAACGCCGCCGGCGCCCCGGCTGTGAGCGCGGCGCTCCGTGATCCCGCCGGTCGCCGTACCCCCTGTGAGGCCCGCTACGGCACGGGGGACGTCGGCAGCGGAGTCTCCGAAAGAGACCGAGGCACGGACCTGCACACGGACCTGCACACGGCCTGTGCCGCCTGTCCGCCCCCGCCTGTCTGCGGGACAATGACCCCATGACCGAACGGAAACCGCCCGGCATCACCTTCGAGTCCTGGGCCGACAAGCAGATCCGTGAGGCGGAGGAGCGCGGCGCCTTCGAGGACCTTCCCGGCGCCGGCAAACCGCTGCGGGACGCCGGCGCCCCGTACGACGAGAACTGGTGGCTGAAGCAGAAGATGCGCGACGAGGGCCTGTCGCACCTGCCGCCGACCCTTGCGCTGCGCAAGGAGGCCCAGGACGCGCTCGACGCCGCCTCGCGCGCACCCTCGGAGAAGGAGGTGCGGCGGATCGTGAACGGGATCAACGACAAGATCCGCGAGGCCATCCGCCGGCCGCTCTCCGGGCCGCCGCTCAATCTCACCCCGTACGACGTGGAGCGGGTCGTGGCCGGATGGCGCGAGGGCCGGGACCGCGGGGCGGGCGGCCCCGGCACCTGACGCGGCCTTCGGACGGGCCGCCTGCGGGCCGCACGGCCCGCCTGCCGGACAGGCCTACGGGAGCAGTGAACGCACCAGCCTGCACGTGGTGTTGGACGGCGGGTGCACGCCGATGCGTGCCGCTGTGCGGCGGATCGTGTGGTCACGGGCCTGACCCGGCGTGTAGACACCGGAGTCGAGCAGAGCGATGGCTATGCGCATCGCCTTCAGCTGCCGGTTGTGCGAGACATACCACTCCCGCGGGCGGCCCGCCGGGAGCCGCTTCTTCGGGAGCGGGGCATCCCCCGTGACGGGGAAGGCGAGCGGCAGAGGGGGCGTCAGGTTGCTGGCTGCGGCTGCGGTCATCGGCGACCTCCGTGAACGTCGTGACGTGGGTGACGTACTGACGCGACTGGTGTGCTGACGTGCTGGAACGGGCCTGGATTCCGCGTCGTTCTGGTTCCCAGAATACCGCCGGGCACTGACAGCGAAGGGTGCCGGAAGAAGGTCGACTTCCCTGCTCACAGGGCAAGTTCGGGGTACTCGCTCCGCGGCCCGCGGGGACCGCTGACGTCTTCGGTACGCCGCCCTCACACTCCTCGGACAGCCGCCCGGCTCGTGGACCGTCCCGGCGGGACGATCACCGCCGCGCACGCCCCAGGGGGCGGCGCACAAATCAGCGTGCGGCTGCCCGCGTGAGGTGGGCGACCCCTTTCCCCCGCGTCTCTCCGCCCGTCAATCCCCCGTTCCCTCACGCCGCCGTGGTCAGCGGACCCCCGCTCACGGGCAGCGGCAGCCTGAAGTCGCGCAGCACCTCGTGCGCGGCCCGGCGTCCCGAGACGAGTGCGCCCTGGACCGTGCTGGTGTCGCGGTGCTCACCGCACACGTAGAGACCGGAGAGCAGCCGCACCGGGCGCCGCATGTCGTGCGGGGCAGGCATGGCGGGGACCGCCTGCGCATCGTGGTGCGCCGCGAGCAGGCTCCAGCGCCTCGTCGGCACCCCGTGGAGCGTGGCGAGTTGGGAGCGGGCCGCCTCCTCCAGCGAGGCGAGCGGCTGCGCCGCCGAGGTGCCGAGCACCACCGAGGTGACGAGGCCCGCGCGTCCGGGCCGCGCCCGTGCGGGATCGACCGCGGAGGCGGCCCACGAGTGGGACACCGGCCCGTGCCGTGCCGCGTCCCCGTCGACCAGCAGCGAGGGCGACAGCGGCAGCGCCTCGTCGACGGCGTGGTGCAGGACGGTCATCGGGTGGAAGTCCGGCACTCGCAGCCCGGGAAGCAGCACGCCCGCGTCGGCCGCGCCGGTGGCCACGACGACGGCGCGGCAGGCGAGGGTGCCGTGGTCGCGGGTGGTGACGGTGTTCGTCGTGACCGCCACGGCCGTGACGTCCGTGCGCACGGTGCCCTCGGGCAGCGCCGCGGCGAGCAGTTCCGGGACGGCCGACATGCCGCCCGCGGGCAGGCAGCAGCCGCCGCGCACGAAGCCGCGCAGCGTCAGGTCGGCGACGCGGCTGGAAGTCGTCAGTGCGGGGTCGGAGAGCAGCGCGGAGAGCAGCGGACGGACCAGCGAACCCACGGTGCGGGCGGGCAGTCCGCGTGCCGAGAGGGCCTGGGCGGCGGGGAGTTCGGTACGAGCGAGCAGCCGGTCGCAGGGCACGCTCGCGAACCGCGTCAGCGCGCCGCGCAGCCGGGCGAGGTCGAGCGCGCCGGTGGCCCCCTGCGCCTGGCGGGAGATGCCCCGTCCCGGGCGCCGGCGGGAGATGCCCCAGGAGGTCCGGCCGAGGGAGCCGGCGGCGGAGCGCGCCGGGTCCAGTGCGCTCCTTGTGCGCCGCTCGGCCCGTTCGGTGCGGCCGGCGGTGACCGCGGCCTCCGCGTACACGTTGGCGGGTGCCTCCGGGGGCACCGCACGCGCTCCGAGCCCCAGGGGCAGACGCCCGACGGTGCGGCGCAGGTCGCCTATGCGGTGTATGCGGCCGTCGGCGCGCAGCACGGCGCCGGGCGAGAAGGGGCGCATCTCCAGCGTGGCCAGCGCGGGGAGCCGCCGGAACTCCGGCCAGTCGGGGCACAGCAGCCGCCCGCAGCGGTCCAGCAGGTAGCCGTCGACGTTCTCCGTGGCCATCCGTCCGCCCACCTGTGACGTGGTCTCCAGCACCGTGACGTGCAGTCCTGCGGCCGTGAGGTGGTGTGCCGCGGTGAGGCCGGCGAGGCCCGCGCCGACGACGACGACGTCTGCGTCCGGGGTCTGTGCACGGCCTGGGCGTGACATCTCGCTGGAGCGCACGGTGCCTCCCGGGGGTCGGCGCGCGGTGAGGGCCGTCCTGCATCCGTACTGCCCGGCGCGGCGCTGGTGAACCGTAAGGATCCGGACTCTACGCATCTGCCCGGTCGCGGTCAGTGGCACACGGGCAGAGCACGGGCGCACGGCGGTCGCACACCGCTTCGATCAGGCTGCGGCACAGCCCCACGCAGAATCCCGGGGTGGCGGCGGGCGCCCCGCCGGGCCGGCCGTGCCGTCAGCGCAGTGCGGCGCGTACCGCGTCTTCGATGCCGGGAAACGCGAACGTGAAGCCCGATTCGAGAAGCCGCCTCGGCACCACGCGCTGGCTGCACAGCACGTCCTTCGAGAACTCGCCCAGCGCCGCCCGCAGCACCGGCGCCGGCACGGGGAAGAGCGTGGGCCGGTGCAGGACGCGGCCCATCGCGGCGGTCGCCTCCCGGTTGGTGACGGGCTCCGGAGCCGTGAGGTTGAACGGGCCCGACAGATCCTCCCGGTCCAGCAGATGACGCAGCGCAGCGATGTGGTCGTGCAGAGCGATGTGGCTCCAGTACTGGTGGCCGCTGCCGAGCCGGCCGCCGGCCCCCGCCTTGAAGATCCGGAACAGCGGCCCCCACGCACCGCCCTCACGCGCGACGACCAGGCCGGTGCGGGCGAAGACCGTACGGATCCCGGCCTCCTGCGCTGCGACCGCGGCCTCCTCCCACTCCTGGCACACGTTGGCGAGGAAGTCGTCGCCGGGCGGAGCGCTCTCGTCGACGGCACGCGATCCGGTGTCGCCGTAGTAGCCGATGGCGGAGCCCACGATCAGCGTGCGGGGCGGCTCGTCGAGTGAGGCGAGCGCGTCGGCGACGGCCGCGGTGCCCAGCACCCGGCTGTCACGGATCTCCTTCTTGTACGCGGGGGTCCAGCGGCGGTCCCCGACGCCGGCGCCCGCGAGGTGGACCACGGCGTCGCATCCGACGAGACCGGCGGCATCCACGTACCGGCCCTTCGGATCCCACCGCACCTCCGACGGCAGCGGGCCGCCTCCGGCGGGGCCGCGGCCCGCGCTCTCGTAGCGCCGGGCCTCCTGGGGGGCGCGCCTGACGAGGCGGACGATGTCGTGGCCGTCCGCACGGAGCGAACGGCAGAGGGCCGTGCCGATGAGGCCGGTTGAACCGGAGACCGCGATACGCATGGCACCATCCTGCCGCCTGGGGCCGCCGCAGCTGAAGCGCCGCGCACCGCGGCGTTCTTGGCGGGGCGTGCCGCGTGGTTCCGGCCCCCGCCCGGGCGACGGCGGGAGCGGGCGGGTCAGCCGCGGAAGCGGTCCCAGAGTTTGGGGAGTCGTTCGGCGAGGGCCGCCTCGTCCTCCAGGTTGAGGGAGACGCCGGTCGGGTCCTCCTGCGGCTCGGGAAGGCCGAGATCGGGCATGACCGTGCCGGTGAGCTGCTCGTACGCCTCGTCGGCGGCGTAGCCGAGGTCCTCGGCGTCTCCGTCCAGCTCCTCGTCGAAGCCCTCCAGCACGTCGGCGAGGGAGTCGGCGTCGTGCGCCGCGGTCTCGAACACCTCGCGGCCCTGGCCGATGAGCCAGCAGCGGAAGGCGTCGAAGGCGTCGTCGCTGACCCCGTCCAGCAGAATCCACGCCGCCGCCCACAGGTCCCACTGGTTGGCGCGGTTGTAGCGGGACTCGAAATGCCGGGCGAAGAACGTCACGGCGTCCGGATCGAGGCGCGTCAGCTTCTCGATGAGCAGGTCGGCCTGCTCCTCGGGGTCGCCCTCGGCGTCCTCGCGGGTCGAATCGATCAGCGCCCAGAACTCGGTCTCGTCCATCACGAACACAGCATCCGCCTTGTACCCGCCAGACGCACGTGGACTCCCTCGGATGCCGCCTTGTCGTTAC
Organism: Streptomyces sp. WMMB 322; assembly: GCF_900090145.1. GTDB lineage: Bacteria > Actinomycetota > Actinomycetes > Streptomycetales > Streptomycetaceae > Streptomyces. The sequence continues at coordinate 406,493 of NZ_FMHI01000004.1, read as the reverse complement.
CGGGGCGCGTCGAGGTCTCAATGTGCGGCAGTTGTGACCATCCCATGAGGCACTCGTACCGGACGGGCCGCGGAAAGCCGGAAAGCTCGACAGAAGGTGTCCGGTTTCCGTGCGAGCGTGCTGTCCGCAAGGGTCGCCGGACACGAGGGAGGACGACGGGTGAACACAACAGGGGCGCTGGCGGGCAAGGTCGCGCTGGTCGCGGGCGCGACACGGGGGTCGGGCCGGGCGATGGCGGTGGAGCTGGGGAGAGCGGGAGCGACCGTGTACGCGACGGGCCGCACCACCCGCGAGCACGTCAGCGAGGTCGGCCGCGCGAGCGAGACGATCGAGGGCACGGCGGAGCTGGTCGACGAGGCCGGTGGCCGGGGCGTCGCCGTACCCGTCGACCACCTGGAGCCCGGGCAGGTAAGGGCACTGATCGAGCGCATCGACGACGAGCAGGGCCGCCTGGACGTCCTCGTCAACGACATCTGGGGCGGCGACCACCTCGTCCAGTGGGACCGGAAGATGTGGGAGCACGACCTGGAGCAGGGGATGCGCATGCTGCGGCTCGGCATCGAGACGCACATCGTCACCAGCCGGTACGCGATCCCGCTGCTCATCCGGCGGCCGGGCGGGCTCGTCGTCGAAGTCACCGACGGCACCGAGGAGTACAACGGCCCCCACTACCGCAAGCCGTTCTACTACGACCTGGCCAAGTACGGACCGCTGAGGATGGCCCGCGCTCTGGCCGAGGAACTGCCGGAGTACGGCGCGACCGCCGTCTGTCTCACGCCGGGCTGGCTGCGCTCCGAGGCGATGCTCGACACGCATTTCAAGGTGACGGAGGAGAACTGGCTCGACGGCGCCGCGCAGAACCCGCACTTCGCGATCTCCGAGTCGCCCGTCTTCGTCGGACGCGCCGTGGCGTCGCTCGCCGCCGATCCGGACGTGGCCCGCCTCAACGGGCAGTCCCTCTCCAGCGGCGGACTGGCGAAGGAGTACGGGTTCACCGACGCCGACGGGTCGGCGCCGGACGCCTGGCGCTACCTGGTCGAGGTCGACCAGGAGAGCCCGACCGCGGACGTGACCGGCTACCGGTGACCCGCTACCGGTGGCCCGTTACCGGTGACCGGCAGCCGGTGGCCCGCTACCGGTGGGCGGTCTCCGCCCGGCCCCCGCCGGCCCCGTACTGCGACGCCATGAGCCGTGCCGCGTCCGCGAACCGGGCGCGCAGCCCGGCGGGTTCGAGCACCTCGCACTCCGGGCCGAGCGCGAGCAACTGCGCGTAGGCGACGTCGAGGGATTCCACGGCGAGCACGACCGTGACCGGGCCGCCGTCCTCCCCGGCCGGGCCGCCGTCCTCCCCGGCCGGGGCGGAGGCGGCTCCGGCCCCTGATCCGGCCCCCGCCCTGGTCAGTGCCTCCTCCGCGGCCCGCCGGTCGGTCACATGACGCAGCGCACGCATCCCCGCCGGGGTCAGCCGCAGCACCACCTCGTCCCGCAGGATCGACTGCGCGAAGGCCGCGGACTGCTCCTCCCAGAACGCGGGCAGGTCGAACTCCTCGTCGCGTACGAAGTGTTCACCCGTCTCCTCGACGCCGGTGACCCGGTCCATCCGGTAGACCCTCCGCTCCCCGGCATCCGGCACGCGTGCCACCAAGTACCAGACGCCCGCCTTGAGCACGAGCCCGTACGGTTCCAGCTCCCTCCCGCTGGGGGGAGCACCCCCGTCCTCCGCTCCCCGGCGCCGGTAGCGCATCCGCACCGTGCGGTCGGCCCACACGGCGTCCGCGACCGCGGGCAGGTGCTCCGGCCGCTCCTGCGGTGGCTGCCACCACCCCGGTGCGTCGAGGTGGAAGCGCTGCGCCGCCGAGCGGTGCGCGTCGCTCAGCTCGGGGACGAGGGCCGCCGAGACCTTCAGCCGGGCGGCCGACGCGGCGTCCGCGAGACCCATGTCCCGCAGGGCGGACGGCACCCCGGACAGGAACAGGGCTTCGGCCTCGCCGCGTCCGATGCCGGTGAGCCGGGTGCGGTAGCCGCCGACAAGGCGGTAGCCGCCGCTGCGTCCGCGGTCCGCGTAGACGGGCACCCCGGCCTCCGACAGGGCCCGCACGTCGCGCGAGACGGTGCGTTCGGAGACCTCGAGTTCGGCGGCGAGTTCGGCACCGGTCATGGCACGCCGGGTCTGGAGCAGAAGCACCATCTTGATGAGCCGGGCCGCGCGCATGGCAGCATTCTGCCGCGGTGCCCTCGGGCGGTGAACCTTTGAGACGCCGGGCCGCGGGCCCCGGGCGCCCGGGGCCCGCGGCCGATGAGGCCGTGTGGCTCCGGGCGCCCGGCTGCCGCAGCCGCCGGTCAGGCCAGGCCGTAGCCTTCGGCCGCCCGCCGTACCGTCTCGTGCTTGACCTCGCCGCGCCGTGCGAGCTGCGCCAGCGCCGCCACGACGACCGACTCGGCGTCGACGCCGAAGTGGCGGCGGACCGCCTCACGCGTGCCGGAGAGCCCGAAGCCGTCCGTGCCGAGCGACGTCCACTCCTGCGGCACCCACTGGCTGATCTGGTCCGGGACGGCCCGCATCCAGTCGCTGACCGCGAGCACCGGGCCCGGTGCGTCCTCCAGCACGCGGGTCACGTACGGGGTGCGCTCCTCGCCCCGCAGCTGCGCGGCGTCGCACTCCAGCGCGTCGCGGCGCAGCTCGCTCCACGACGTCGCCGACCAGACGTCCGCCGTCACGCCCCACTCCTCGGCCAGCATCCGCTGCGCCTCCAGCGCCCAGTGGATGGCGGTGCCGCTGGCCAGGAGCTGGATGCGGGGCGAGTCGGGTTCCGGCGCCCGGCCTTCGCTGAAGCGGTAGAGGCCCTTGAGGATGCCTTCCTCGACGCCCTCACCGGCGGGCTGCGGCGGCTGGACCTTCGGCTCGTTGTAGACCGTGAGGTAGTAGAAGACGTCCTCGTTGAGTGCCGGGTCCGGACCGTACATGCGGCGCATGCCGTCCTTGACGATGGCCCCCACCTCGTAGGCGAACGCCGGGTCGTAGGTGACGACGGCGGGGTTGGTGGAGGCCAGCAGCGGCGAGTGGCCGTCCGCGTGCTGCAGCCCCTCGCCCGTCATCGTCGTACGGCCGGCGGTCGCACCGATGACGAAGCCGCGGCCCAACTGGTCGGCCAGGGACCAGAACTGGTCGCCCGTGCGCTGGAAGCCGAACATCGAGTAGAAGATGTAGAAGGGGATCATCGGCTCGCCGTGCGTGGCGTACGACGTGGCCGCCGCGGTGAAGTCCGCCAGCGAACCGGCCTCCGTGATGCCCTCGTTGAGGATCTGGCCGTCCGACGCCTCCTTGTAGTACAGGAGTTGGTCGCGGTCGACCGGGTCGTAGTTCTGCCCGAGCGGCGAGTAGATGCCGGCCGACGGGAAGAGCGACTCCATGCCGAAGGTGCGGGCCTCGTCGGGCACCACCGGTACCCACCGCCTGCCGGTCTCCTTCTCCCGCATCAGGTCCTTCACCAGCCGCACGAACGCCATGGTGGTGGCGATCTCCTGGCTGCCGGAGCCCTTCTTCAGCGTCTCGAATGGTTTCGCGGACGGCTCGGGCAGTGCCACGGGATGCACCTTGCGCGCGGGCGCGGGCCCGCCGAGCGCGGCGCGGCGCTCCTGCAGGTAGCGCACCTCCGGGGAGTCCTCGCCCGGGTGCACGTACGGCACGAGCTCGTCGTCCAGCTTGCTGTCCGGGATGGGCAGTTCAAGGAGGTCGCGCATCGCGCGGAACTCCTTGCCGGTCAGCTTCTTCATCTGGTGGTTGGCGTTGCGGGACTCGAAGCCGGGGCCCAGCGTCCAGCCCTTCACGGTCTGCGCCAGGATCACGGTGGGCGCGCCCTTGTGCTCGACTGCCGCCTTGTACGCGGCGTACACCTTGCGCGGCTCGTGGCCCGCGCGGGAGGTGTGGAAGCAGGCGGCGATCTTCTCGTCCGTCAGCAGCTTCGCCATCCCGGCGAGAGCGGGGTCGGCGCCGAAGAAGTGCTCACGGATGTAGGCGGCGTCGCGCGTCGCGTACGTCTGGAACTGCGCGTCCGGCACCTCGCGGAGGCGGCGGACCAGGGCGCCGGTGGTGTCCAGATGGAACAGCTCGTCCCAGGCGGTGCCCCACAGCGACTTGACCACGTTCCAGCCGGCCGCGCGGAACTGCGCCTCCAGCTCCTGCACGATCTTGAAGTTGGCGCGGACCGGCCCGTCGAGGCGCTGGAGGTTGCAGTTGACGACGAACGTGAGGTTGTCGAGCTGCTCGCGGCCCGCGAGGGCGAGGGCGGCCGTCGACTCCGGCTCGTCCATCTCGCCGTCGCCGAGGAACGCCCACACGTGGGAGGCGGAGGTGTCCTTGATCCCGCGGTCCGTCAGATAGCGGTTGAAGCGTGCCTGGTAGACGGCGTTGATCGGGCCGATGCCCATGGAGACCGTGGGGAACTCCCACAGCCACGGCAGGCGGCGGGGGTGCGGGTAGGAGGGCAGGCCGCGGCCCTCGCCCGGGTGCCGGGTCTCCTGGCGGAAGCGGTCGAGGTCGGCCTCGGTGAGGCGGCCGTCGAGGAAGGCGCGGGCGTAGATGCCGGGGGAGGCGTGGCCCTGGATGTAGAGCTGGTCTCCCGAGCCGCCGGACGCCCCCGGTTCAAGGCCTTCCTTGCCGCGGAAGAAGTGCTGGAAGCCCGTCTCGTAGAGCCAGGCGGCACTGGCGAACGTCGCTATGTGACCGCCCAGGCCGTAGCGGCTGCCGCGCGTCACCATCGCGGCGGCGTTCCAGCGGTTCCAGGCCGTGATCCGGGACTCCAGTTCCGCGTCGCCCGGATATTCCGGTTCGGCGGCGGTCGGGATGGAGTTGACGTAGTCCGTCTCCAGCAGATGCGGCACCGCCAGCCCGCTGTCCTGGGCGTGGCCCAGAGCGCGGCGCATCAGGTACGTGGCCCGCTCGGGACCGGCATGCGCGACGACGGCGTCCAGCGATTCCCGCCACTCGGCGGTCTCCTGCGGGTCGCGGTCCACGAGCTGGTCGAGCTCGCTCGGACGGTTGCGTACGGGGCGGGGCATGGTGGCCACCTTCCGGACGGGCGGACGGGATGGAGGGGATTGGACGGGGAGGGGCTCTCCGGGTGGTGGAGGCTCCGCGGGGGTGCGGGGCTCCGCGCGGGTGCACGGGGGTCCGCGGGTTCCGCTGGGTGCGGAGGTTCCGCGCGGTGCGGGAGTTCCGCTCGGCGCGGCGCCTCCGCGGGTGCGGGTCTTCCTGAATGGCAGGACAGGATCGGCCCAGCAATTGGACTGTACGCCTGCGATCGATGATCGATCAAAGGGTCCAGCGAAATTGGCATTCCGTGCCACGGAAGTCGGCACGCGGTGCCGAGGCTCGCAGGGTGCGGTTTCCGGGTGCCGGGGGTGCGCCTCCGGGGCCGGTGCCTGGCCCCTTGGGGTGCGGGTCCGGTGCGTGGCCGCTCCGGGGGCGGGGCCGCCACCGCGGCGCGCCCCGCGCTCAGGATCCGGCGAGTTCCGCCAGGTGGTGCAGGGAGTTGGTGAGGTGCTCGGGGCCGAACGGTGGGAAGTCGATGTACTCCCGGATGGACTGCGGCACCGCCGACCAGTCGTAGGTGAGCGTGACCTCGGTCTCGGACGGTCCGAGTGCCGCCAGGTCGAAACGCCAGGTCCAGCCGCCGAAGTCCAGCCGGCCTTCGTCCGTGCGGTATCCCGGGAGCCAGCCGATGGCGCGCGGAGGTTCGAGCACCTGGACCTTGTTGGCCACCTGGTAGTCACCGTTCGGATGATTGGGGTGATACATGTCCATACGGAAGATCTGCCCGACCTCGGTCAGGGGCGCCCGGTCGGCGGACTGCTGAACCCAGCCGGTGCCGTCGATCGCGGAATGGGCCGTCGGGTCCGCCAGTACGGCGAACACCGTCGCCGCGGGCAGGGCGACAGTCAGGGTGGCGCTCACGCTCTCCTCGGCCACGGTGCGCACGCTCCTCGTCGTCGGGTCCCGGGTCTCCCCGGGCTGTGCCAGGGGGGCCTCTCAATGTGCAGACGACGACGCGCGGCGGAACTCATCGGTCGTCTGCGCGGAGCCCGTGCTCAGTGCGGTGGCGGTCATGCTCAGAGCCCGAACAGACGCGCCGCGTTGTCGTGGCAGACCGCGCGGAGCCACTCCGTACCCAGCTCCGTCGACTCCAGCGCCCGCAGCGCCTCGGCGTAGGTGTAGGGGATGTTGGGGAAGTCCGTGCCGAGCAGTACGCGGTCCTGGAGGGCCGCCAGGCGCGGCAGCGCCCGGCGGGGGAAGGGCGCCTCGGCCTCGGCGAAGGGCGTGAACGCCATGGTCGTGTCGAGCATGACGTTCTCGTGGCGCTCGGCCAGTTCCAGGAAGTCCTCGTACTCCGGCATCCCCAAGTGCGCGACGACCAGCGGCAGTCGGGGATGGCTGCCCAGCAGTGCGGCGATCGGCCCGGGCCCGGTGAAACGGCCGGGCCTCGGGCCCGAGCCGCAGTGCGTCACGACGGGGACGCCGGCGTCGGCGAGCAGCCCCCAGACCTCTTTGAGTGTGGGGTCGTTGGGGTCGTAGTCGCCGACCTGGAGGTGGCTCTTGAAGACCCGCGCCCCCTGTTCCAGCGCGCGCCGCACGTCCTCACCCGCGCTCGGCTCGGCGTAGAACGTTGCCGTGTGCAGGCAGTCCGGTGTGCGGGCGGCGAAGTCCGCGGCCCAGTCGTTGAGCCAGCGCGCCATGCCCGGCTTGTGCGGGTAGAGCATCGAGGTGAACGCCCTCACGCCGAACTCCCGCAGCAGCCGCAGGCGTTCCTCCTCCTCGTGCCTGTACTCGATCGGCCAGGGCCGGCCCACGAGGGGGCCGCCCGTGTCGAAGTACGCCCACACCTTCGTCAGTACGCGCTGCGGCATGAAGTGGGTGTGGACGTCCATCAGGGAGTCCAGGCCCAGCGAGCGGCGGAACGCCGCGACCTCGTCCGGCATGGGGACAGGCTAACCACCCGGTGGAAGGGGAAGTTCGCGGAGCTTCTGCTTCTGGATCTTGCCGGAGCCGGTGCGGGGCAGCGAGTCGACCTCTTCGAAGTACGCGGGGATCTTGTACTTGGCGAGACGTGCGCTGAGGAACGAGCGCAACTCCTCGGCGGTGGCGCGTGTTCCGGGGCGCGGCGTGAAGAACGCGCGGCCCGTCTGCCCCCACTTCTCGTCCGGCACGCCGATCACCGCGCACGCCGCGATCGAGGGGTGCTCGAAGAGGACGGCCTCGATCTCGGCCGGGTAGACGTTCTCGCCCCCGGAGATGTACATGTCCTTGACCCGGTCGACGATGGTGATGAAGCCGTCCTCGTCACGAGTCGCGACATCCCCGGAGTGAAACCATCCGCCCTCGGAGAAGGCAGCCGCCGTCGCTCCGGGGTCGTTCCAGTAGCCCGGTGTGACGTTGGGCCCCTGGATGAGGACTTCGCCCCGCTCTCCCGGTTCCGTCTCCGTCAGGTCGGGCCGTACGAGGCGCACATCGGCGAAGAAGACCGGCACGCCCGCCGATCCCGCCCGCTCGACGCTTTCCGCCGCTTCGAGCCACGTCGCGCCGGGTGAGGTCTCGGTGAGGCCGTAGCCCTGGCAGAAGACCAGGCCCCGCTCCTGGTACGTGCGGATCAGTGCCTCGGGGACGGGCGCGCCACCGGAGATCAGGTGGCGCAGCGAGGAGAGGTCGGCTCCGGGCCACCGCGGGGACTGGGCGAACGCGGCGAACATCGTCGTCACGCCGAACATCCAGGTGATGCGGTGCTCGGCGATCAGGTCGTAGCAGGCGTCGACGTCCCACGACGGCATGATCACGCTGCATCCGCCCTTGAGGAACGTGGGCAGCAGCGTCTGGTTGAGCGCGGCGACGTGGAAGAGCGGGGCGCTGATCAGCGTCACCTCGTCCGAGGCGATGTCCAGGCCCACCATCAGATTGAGCGTGTTCCAGATGACGTTGGCGTGCGTGAGGACGGCGCCCTTGGGCCTGCCGGTGGTCCCGGAGGTGTAGAGGATGAATGCGGGATCGTCGCGCGAGACCGTCGCGTCGAGGGGCGAGGGGTCACCCGCGGCGAGCCACGGCTCGTAGTCCCGCTCACCCGGGGACGGGTCGCGCAGGGCCACGACGCCGCGCAGGCCGCCGCGCGCGGTGAGGTCCGCCGCGGTCCTCGCGCACTCGGGGCCGTACACCAGCAGCGAGGCTCCCGAGTGGCCGAGCACGTAGTCGAGTTCGGGGGCCGTGAGGCGGAAGTTGAGCGGTACGAAGACGCCGCCGAGCATGTGCGTGGCGAACATCGTCTCGGCGAACGCCGGGTGGTTGGGGCCGAGATACGCCACCCGGTCGCCGGGCCCCACGCCTTCGGCTCTCAGCTGCGACGCGAGCCGGGTGCTGCGCCGGTGGACCCCGGCGTAGGTCACGGCCTCGCCGTCGTGGACGAACGCGGTGCGGCCCGGCGAGAGTTGAGCCCTCCGGCCGGGCCACGACCCGATGCCCTGGTTGTGCATCCCTCAGCTCCTGATCAGGGGACGGCGGCCGGCCTCGGGCTTCTCGGTGAGGTCCCGGTCGCGGGTCTCGCCCAGCATCAGGATGCTCACCACGGTCAGCGCACAGAATCCCGCGACGACCACCGAGATGGTGAGCGTCCCGCTTCCGCCGGTCGCCCGCTGGATCTCGGCGAAGAGCAGCGGCGCCAGACCGGCGCCCAGCCCGGCGAGCTGGTAGCCGAGGGATGCGCCGGTGTAGCGGCTGCGGGTGCTGAAGAGTTCGGCGCACAGCGCGGCCAGCGGCCCGTACATCATCGGGTGGATGACGGACTGGCCCAGCACCAGCGCCACCGTCAGCAGCAGGGCGCTTCCGGCGTCGGCCATGGGGAAGAGGACGAAGGCGAAGCCGCCCATGGCGACCGCTCCGGCGAGGACGACGGGCCGCCGCCCGACCCGGTCCGAGAGCGCGGACCAGCCGACGATCGCCGGTACCGCCAGCGCGGAGGAGAGCGTGAGCGCGTTCAGCACGGTCTGCCGCTCGTGGCCCGCCTGGACGCCGTGTGCGATGAGGAACGTCGTGAGTGTGCCCTGCGCGACGAACGCCGCGAGCCCGACTGCGACGGCCAGCAGCAGGTTGCGCGGATGGCGCCGCAGCACGTCGAGAAGGGGCAGCTTGCCGCCGCTCCCGGTGCGCGCCGCCGCGAAGACGGGGGTCTCCTCGACCCGCAGCCGCACGAACAGGCCGACGGCCAGCAGTACGACGCTCAGCAGGAACGGAACGCGCCAGCCCCACGCCAGGAAGGCCTCCTCGCCGACGACGGCGCCGGTCCCGGTGAGGGCAGCGGTGGAGAGGACCATGCCGAAGGGTGCGCCCGCGTTGGTGAAGGACGCCCACAGGCCGCGCCGCGACGTGGCGTGCTCGGCGGACATCAGGACGGCGCCGCCCCACTCGCCGCCGACCGCGACACCCTGCAGGACCCGCAGCAGCACCAGCATGACCGCCGCCCAGCTGCCGATCTGCTCGTACGTGGGGAGCACGCCGATGAGGAAGCTGACGGTGCCCATCAGGGTCATCGTCATCACGAGCATGCGTTTGCGGCCGAGCCGGTCGCCGAAGTGCCCGAAGACGACGCCGCCGAGGGGGCGGGCCAGGTAGCCGGCGGCGAAGGTGCCGAGGCTTGCCACGGTGCCGGCCAGCGGGTCCAGGTCGGTGAAGAAGACCCTGCTGAAGACGACGGCAGAGGCGGTGGCGTAGAGGAGGAAGTCGTAGTACTCGATCACGCTGCCGATGAAGCTGGACGTGACCGCGCGGCGAAGCTGGACGTTGCGGGGCGATGGGGTGGATGACGCTGCGGTTCCGGCCATGACTGGCCTCCCGTGTCGGTGAGTTGCAGGGGGAGCGTGAGCTCAGGGGTAGTGGCGGTAGAGGGCCTGGCCCGCACACGCCGGTTTGTCGGAACCGTCCAGTTCGACCGTGAAGTCGAGTTCCATCTGGACCCCGCCTCCGGACACGTCCGACACGGTGCCGACCTTGCCCGTCAGGCGGATCCTGCTGCCGACGGGGACGGGGCTGGGGAAACGCACCTTGCCCAGCCCGTAGTTGACGCTCATCGAGACGCCGCTGATCTGCAGCAACTGCGTGAAGAGCGGGATGACGAGGGAGAGTGTGAGGTATCCGTGCGCGATGGTGCCACCGAAGGGGCCGGAGGCGGCTGCTTCCTCGTCGACGTGGATCCACTGGTGGTCGCCCGTGGCGTCGGCGAACGTGCCGACCCGCTCCTGCGTGATCTCCAGCCAGTCGCTGCTGCCCAGGTCCTGACCGGCGAGGGCCTTCAGCTCCTCGACGCCGTGGACTGTGGTGGTCACGGGGTGGCTCCTTCCGACGTGGCGGCCGCCGGCTTGGTGAGGCCGAGCAGGCGCGCCGCGTTCTCCTTGAGGATCTTGGGACGTACCTCGGGTTTGATCTCGAGCTTGTCGAAGTCGGAGAGCCAGCGGTCGGGTGTGATGACCGGGTAGTCCGAGCCGAAGAGGACCTTGTCCTTGAGCAGGCTGTTGGCGTAGCGCACCAGTTGCGGCGGGAAGTACTTCGGCGACCAGCCGGAGAGGTCGATGTGCACGTATGGCTTGTGCGTCGCGACGGCCAGCGCCTCGTCCTGCCAGGGGAACGACGGGTGGGCGAGGATGATGCGCAACTCGGGGAAGTCCACGGCGACATCGTCGACGAGCATCGGGTTGCTGTACTTCAGCCGGATCCCGCCGCCGCCGGGCACTCCCGCGCCGATGCCGGTCTGGCCCGTGTGGAAGAGGGCGGGGACGCCGAGTTCCTCTATCGCCTCGTAGAGCGGGTAGGCCATCCGGTCGTCGGGTGAGAAGCCCTGGATGCTCGGGTGGAACTTGAAGCCGCGCACGCCGTGTTCGGTGACGAGCCTGCGCGCCTCCCGCACGGCCGCCCTGCCCTTCCACGGGTCGACGCTGCCGAACGGGATCAGCACGTCGGCGTGCTGCGCGCAGCTGTCGGCGACCTCTTCGTTGGAGATGCGCGGATGGCCTGTCGCATGCTCGGCGTCCACCGTGAACACCACGGCGGCCATGTTCCGTTCGCGGTAGTAGTCGGCCATCTGGCCGATGGTGGGCTGCCGTTCGGTGTGCGTCTTGAAGTACTCGGCGGAGGCGCCGAAGAGTTCGGGGCTGAGCGAGCCGTGCCCGTCGGCCGACACCTCGGCGTGGGTGTGCACGTCGATCGCCGTCAACTGCCCGGCGTCGATGGCTCCTTCGCGGGGTGTGCCGCCGGCCGGGCTCATCACTGACCCTCCGGCGGCCGCGGTGCGGGAATGCCGTACGTCTCGGGCTGGGCGCCCGGGCCCGACTTCCAGGAAGCGGCGATGGAGTCCGCATCCCATCCGCCGTCGGCGTACGCCGGGGTCTTCTCCTGCGGGTGCGACCACAGGGCGAGCCTGTCGCCGCCGATGCCGATGGCCTGCCCCGTCACGTCGGAGGCCGCATCGGAGGCGAGGAAGACCACGAGCGGTGCGGCGTCCTCAGCAGTACCGAACCCCTCTTCCTTGCGCAGCCATTCGGGCAGCGGGCCACCGGTCCTCTCCGCTTCCTCGATGACGGGCGCGAAGGCGGGGATCGTCTTCGTCATCTCGGTCGCGGCGACGGGGACGATCGCGTTCGCCGTGATGCCGGCGCGTGCGAGTTCCATCGCCCAGGTTCGGGCCATGGCGACGATTCCGGCCTTGGCGGCCGCGTAGTTGGTCTGCCCGAAGTTGCCGCGCTGCCCGGCGGGGGAGGAGACCAGGATCAGCCGTCCGCCGGTGCCCTGTTCCCGCATCCGTACGGCCGCCGCGCGTGCGCAGGTGAACGTGCCGCGCAGATGGACGTCGACGACGGCGTCGAAGTCCTCGTCGGACATCTTCCACAGCACCTTGTCGCGCAGTACGCCCGCGTTGGTGACCATGACGTCCAGCCGCCCGAAGTTCTCGACGGCCGCGTCCACCAGGGCGTCCGCTGTCGTCGTCCCGCCGACGGGAGCGACCACGGAGACCGCCCGGCCCCCGCCCGCGGTGATCTTCCCGACCGCGGCCTCGGCGGCCGCCGCGTCGACGTCGTTGACCACGACGGACGCGCCGGCGGCGGCGAGCGCCTCCGCGTAGGCGAGGCCGAGCCCCCGGCCGCTGCCGGTGACGACGGCTGCTTTCCCGGACAGGTCCATGGGCACGTACCTCTTTCGGCCACTGCTGCTCTTGCGTCGTACGCCAAGGAACGTACGGCAGTTCTGAGACGGCCGTCAATAATGTGCACAACATCGGTTTGCGGCCGCTACGCTCGTCAACGTGACGCCCAGCAGCTCAGAATCAGAAGAACCGGCCCGGGACGCCCCCGGCCCCGCCGTCCGTCCGCAGTCGCTCATGTTCAGCTTCTTCGGCATCCATGTACTCGGGCGCGGCACCGGCGTCTACTCCGGCAGCGTCATCGACGTCTTCGCACGCGTCGGCGTCGGCGAGGAAGCCGTGCGCTCCACGCTCGCCCGCATGGCCAAACGCAGCCTCCTGGTGCGCCACCGTCAGGGCCGCAAGGTCTACTTCGCCCTCACACCGCACGCGGAGGAGGTGCTCCAGGACGGGCACCGCCGCATCTGGGAGACCGGAGCCGTCAACCGGGACTGGGACGGCACATGGACGCTCGTCGGCTTCTCCCTGCCCGACAGCCACCGCCGCGAACGGCACGATCTGCGCTCACGTCTGCTCTGGGAGGGCTTCGGGCCGCTTCAGAACGGACTGTGGATCGCCCCCGGCGAGAAGGACGCCGCAGCGATCCTCGCGCCGCTCGGGCTCGCGGAGTACGTCACCGTGCTCCGGGCGCAGGCGTATCGGCCGACCGAGGCCGCCGACCTCGTACGCAAGGGGTTCGACGCGGCGTCGATCGCCGACGGATACCGCGAGTTCCTGCGGCGCTGGGACACGGGGGACCGCCCTCCGCTGCCGGCCGCGCCCGACGACCTGGCCCGCCAGCTGATGCTGCACACCGACTGGTTGCGGCTCGTCCGCCAGGACCCGCACCTCCCCGCGGAACACCTGCCCGAGGACTGGCCCGCGATCAGGGCGGAGACCTGCTTCCGCGCACTGGCCCGCAAGTACGAACCGGCGGCGGCCCGCCTCGCCGACGAGGTCCTCGACGTCATACCGGTCACGTGAGAGGTCGCTCACCTGAGTGACTCCCCGGCGACGAGGGCTCCCGCGTCCTTTGTTCCGCCAATACTGGCCTTCGCCTGAAAGGGGGTACACCATGACGGTTATGGCCGAGCACACGTCTCAGATGCAGGTCGAGGAGTTCGAAGAGATCGCCTCCAAAGCACCCGAGACCGTCATGTTGGAGTTCATCGACGGACGGATCGGGGTCAAGAGCATGCCTGACGGGGACCACGCAACCATCACCATGTGGTTGATCAGGCAGTGCATCCAGGCTCGCCCCGACCTGGATCTGCATCCTGAGCAGGGCCTCAAGGTCGGGTCGTACCGTAACGGCCGGGCCCGTGCCGACGGTGTGCTCGCCCCAGTGGCCCACTTGGCCGGCCAGGGAGAATGGGCCGATCCGAGCGGCGTCCTGATGGTGCTGGAGGTGACCTCGTACGACGAGGACACCGACCGGCGGGACCGCTGTGAGAAGCCGTCCGCCTACGCCGCAGTGGGCATCCCCGTGTACCTGCTCATCGACCGGGACTCCGGCACGGTGGTCGTGCACAGCGGTCCGGATCAGGAAGGCGCTCGCTACCGGGACGTCCACACCTCCCGTTTCGGGGAGAAGGTGAAGCTCCCGGAACCCGTCGGCATGGAGCTGGACACGGAGATCCTCAAGAACTACGTCCCCTGAGCGGCCGGCGCTCAGGGGCTCAGGCCGCGGCTCCCGTTCCGCCGCCGTCCCGCGGCGCCGGCGCGCAGCCCATGACATGCGCCTTGACGAGTTCCGCGATGCGCGGATCGCGGCGGCGGAAGGCCTCCATGACCGCCTCGTGCTCCTCCGCGTACGACTGCTGCACCGTCCCCAGCCAGCGGATCGACAGCGCCGTCCACACCTCGATGCCCAGCGACTCCCAGGTGTGCAGCAGCACGCTGTTGCCGGCCGCCCGCACCATCTCCCGGTGGAAGGCGACGGTGTGCCGCACCTGGGCCTCACCGTCGCCGGCGCGGTCCGCCTCGTACAGCGCGGCCACGTGCGGGGCTAGCGCGGAGGCGTCTCCCGCCAGCCGGGGTGCCGCGAGCTCCGCGGCGATCTGCTCCAGCCCGGCGCGCACCGGGTAGATCTCCTCCAGATCGGCCGCCGACAACTCCCGTACCCGCACGCCCTTGTTGGTCGCCGACTCGATCAGCCGCAGCGTCTCCAGTTCGCGCAGCGCCTCCCGCACCGGCGTCTGGCTGACCTCCAGCTCCACGGCGATCCGCCGTTCCACGATCCGCTCACCGGGCTTCCACCGGCCGCTGACGATGCCGTCCACGATGTGCTCGCGGATCTGCTCGCGCAGCGAGTGCGCCAGCGGCCGGGACGGGGACGGAGTCGAGGTCACGGGAGCGGGTCCTTCCTGGGGCGGTCCGGGAGGCCGGAGGTGCGAGCGGTCTCGTCGGGGCGGTGCTTCGACGATACGACCCCGCAGGTTACGGGCGCGCCGGCCGGGGGCCACGATCCGTGAGGGTTTCGTCACGAAACCCAGCCCGTCGCGGCCACCACCTCCCGCGCGATCCCCACGACGGAGCGGCCGTCGATCGCCACCCGCACGGTGTCCGCAGGCACCCGCTCGTCGAGCAGCCGGGCCTTGTGGCGGCTGGAGCGCAGCGCGTCCTCCAGCTCGGATCCGCGCTCGCGCTCCGTCAACCGTTCTGTCGCCGCTCCGTCGGAGGCTGTCAGCAGGATGCGCACGATGCGTACGTCCGCACCCATGGCGCGCTGGAAGAGGGCTCCCGTCTCCGGCATGACGCTGAGGGTGTTGGTGTAGATCAGACGGCGGCAGCCGAGCTCGGCGTAGTTGGCCCAGACGGCCGTCAGATTGCGCTCGACGATTCCCGTACGGTGCGGGTCGCCGACGGGTGCGGGATGCAGATGCCCCATGAAGTCCCCCTCGATGAGGGCGTGTTGCACCCCGGCGGCACGCAGCAGTACCGAAACCTCCCACGCGACCGTTGACTTGCCCACTCCGGCACGGCCTCCGATGAGGAGCGCTTCGGGGTTGTCCATCGCAGCAGCATGCCCGCCCGCGCCCGTCCCACGCGACCGGCGTGCGACCCGCCCTCCCGGCCCGGCCCGCAGCGAAGGATGCGCCGCATGGCGCCAACTCGCCCCGCCGGTACGTGCGTTGTGCCATCTGACCTGTGTGTTGTGCCTGTGGCTTCATCTGCGTGGCCGAGAGGCCGTATTGGAGGCACAGTCCTTGGCGTGCAGGGCGTGCTCCGCCCTGGGCATGGGGGGACAGCAAGGAGAGATCCGGGCGGCGCCCGGGTCTGCCTCTGTCGGGGCGGCCGTCGGCCGTGAACGGCGAGCAACTCCGGTCACGGCCGCCCGAGGGCGCCCCCGCCTGCCCGCAACCGCAGGCGGGGGGCTTGCTGTCCGGGGCTGCCGGCTGCCGGCTGCCCGCTGCCGCTGCGCGGGCGGCGTGCGCTCACGCGTTCCGACGCCGCGCCGCCGTCACATGTTTCCCGAGTCCGCCGACTGCTGCCGCAGCAGCGCGCCCCCTGCCGGACTGAGCTGGTGGAAAACGCTGTTGGCGTGCCGGTGACTGACGATGAGCCCGGCGTCCCGCAGCACCGCGGCGTGCTGGCTCGCGGCCGAGGGCGAGATGCCGACGCGGCGGGCGAGTTCGGTCGTGTTCGGGACGGTGGCCGTGGCACGCAGCACTTCCGCGCGCGTCCTGCCCAGCAGCCGCGCGAGGGCGTCACCGGAGGGCGAGGGCTCAGCGGCCCCGTGCGGGACGAGGGACATCCACCGCGCGTCCCGGTCCAGGGGATACAGGACCGTGGGCGGCAGTTCGGGGTCGGCCAGCGGCACCGGACGGTTCCAGAGGAACTGGGACGGCACCAGCAGCAGTCCCCGCCCCCGCAGATGCAGGTCGCGGTCGACCGGGTGCCCGGGTATCTCCAGCACGGGCGGCCGCCAGCGCATCGCGGGACGGAAGCTCGCCAGCAGGCCCTGCGCGCCGTCCGCTCCGCCCGTGTGCAGTGCGCGGACGCGCAGCGCGCGGTCGGCGGCCGCGCGCCGCCGGATCGCCTCCCAGTACGGCGTCAGTGCCCGGGCGTGGTAACCGGAGATCATCTCCCCGAGGTGCCTGCGGGCGTGCGGGGACCGGTCCGTCAGGTCCTGGGCCCAGCCCGGGGCGCCGACGCGCGAGTGCAGGACGGCCAGTTCGCGCGAGATGCGCTCGCGCGGCGTGGCGACGACGGCCTCGATGCCTTCCTCCAGACCCAGCAGTCCCTCGGGCGGGGTGAGGAAGTCCGGGAAGTAACTGGCGTCGGGCACGAGCGACATCAACTGCCGTACGTCGTCGGTTCGTCCGTGCCCCCGCAGGCCGGCCCGGACGCGGCGGCGCCAGTCAGCGAACGGCAGCCTGCCGTACCGGGCCCGGAGCATGTGCAGGCTGAAGACCGTCTCCCAGAGCGGATCGGGGCCCTCCGCGACGTGTGTGCGCGCGAGGTCGGTACCCGTGAAGTGGATGCGCAGCATGGGGGGTTCTCCGGTGTTTTGTGCCGGACCCAGATCGTACGCGTGGACGCCCCGCTCCCGGGTGCCCTTTCCGCAAGCGGCCCTGCGCCTCCCGCCTGCCCAGGCGCTCGGCCGCGCGGGAGGCCGGACTGCAATGCGGCGACGGCCCCGCACGGAGCAGCCGGAGCTGTCCGTGCGGGGCCGTCCCGGGCCTTCAGCGGTGGGTCACAGACCCAGTTCGCCCTCGAACTCGCCTGCTTCCAGGCGGGCCTTGACGTCGCTGAGGTAGCGCGCGGCGTCCGCGCCGTCGACCAGCTGGTGGTCGTAGGACAGGGTCAGGTAGACCATGTCGCGGATGGCGATCGTCTCGCCCAGCTCCGGGTGGTCGACGACCATCGGACGGCGTACCGTCGCGCCGATGCCGAGCTCCGCGACCTGCGGGTAGTTCACGATGACCGTGTCGAACAGCGCACCGCGCGAACCGGTGTTGCTGATCGTGAACGTGCCGCCGGACATGTCGTCCGGGCCCAGGCCGCCCTCGCGGACCTTCTTCGCCAGCTCCGCCGTCTTGCGCGCGATGCCCGCGAGGTTGAGGTTGCCCGCCTCCTTGATGACGGGGACCATCAGGCCCTTCTCGGAGTCCACCGCGATGCCGATGTTCTCGACGTCGTGGTAGGTGATCGTGCCGTCGTCGTTGAGCCGCGAGTTGACGGACGGGTGCGCCTTGAGCGCTTCCGCCGCCGCCTGCACGAAGAACGGCATCGGGGAGAGCTTGACGCCCTCCCGGGCCGCGAAGGCGTCCTTGGCGCGCGCCCGGAGCCGCATCACGCGCGTGACGTCGACCTCGACCACGGTGGACAGCTGCGCCTGGTTGTGCAGCGCCTTCATCATGTTCTCCGCGATCACCTTGCGGATACGCGGCATCTTCACCGTCTGGCCGCGCAGCGGAGAGGGCTCCAGCTTCGGCGACCTGGGGGCCGTCGGCGCACCCGCTGCCGCGGCGGCCGGAGCCGGTGCGGCAGCCTTGGCGGCCTCCGCCGCGGCGGTGACGTCCTGCTTGCGGATGCGGCCGCCGACGCCCGAGCCCTTGACGGTGCTCAGGTCGACGCCCTGCTCGTTGGCCAGCTTGCGCACGAGCGGGGTGACGTACGCGCCGTCGGACTCGCTGACGGCGGGAGCGGCGGGAGCGGCAGGAGCGGCAGGAGCGGCGGGAGCGGGAGCCGGTGCGGGCTTCGGCGCCGCGGGTGCGGGAGCCGGGGCCTGCTGAGCTGGCTGCGCCTTCGGCGCGGGGGCGGGCTCGGCCGGCTTCGCCGGTTCGGGCTGCGGCTCGGCTGCCGGCTCCGGCCGGGCGGCCGGTGCCTCGGCCGCCGGCGCCGTGGCGGCGCCGGCGCCGATCACGGCCAGCTTCGCGCCGACCTCGGCGGTCTCGTCCTCGCCGACGACGATCTCGAGCAGCGTTCCGGCGGCGGGCGCCGGGATCTCGGTGTCGACCTTGTCGGTGGAGACCTCGAGCAGCGGCTCGTCGGCCTCCACTTCCTCGCCGACCTGCTTCAGCCAGCGGGTGACGGTGCCCTCGGTGACGGACTCGCCCAGCGCGGGAAGGACCACGTCCGTGCCCTCCGCCGAGCCGCCGCCCCCGCCGCCTGCAGGAGCCGGCTCGGCCGGCTTCGCCGGTTCGGGCTGCGGCTCGGCTGCCGGCTCCGGCTGAGCGGCCGGTGCCTCGGCCGCCGGCGCAGGGGAGCCCCCGTCGTCGATCACGGCCAGTTCGGCGCCGACCTCGACCGTCTCGTCCTCGGCGACCTTGATGGAAGAGAGCGTTCCGGCGGCGGGCGCCGGGATCTCGGTGTCGACCTTGTCGGTGGAGACCTCGAGCAGCGGCTCGTCGGCCTCCACTTGCTCACCCTCGGCTTTCAGCCAGCGGGTGACGGTGCCCTCGGTGACGCTCTCGCCGAGCGCCGGCAGGGTTACGGAAACCGCCATGGTTTCGGTTGCTCCTAACGGAATGGTGCGGATGCGGTAAGCGCCCGGACTCTTCCCCTACTGCCGTGCCCCCTCGCTTGGCGGGGGCCAGGGGAGGCCTTGATCAGTCGTGGGAGTGCAGAGGCTTCCCCGCGAGGGCCAGGTGGGCCTCGCCGAGCGCCTCGCTCTGTGTGGGGTGAGCGTGGATGAGCTGCGCGACCTCGGCCGGCAGCGCCTCCCAGTTGTAGATGAGCTGGGCCTCGCCCACCTGTTCGCCCATCCGGTCACCGACCATGTGGACGCCCACCACAGCACCATCGCGGACCTGGACCAGTTTGATCTCGCCCGTGGTGTTGAGGATCTTGCTCCTGCCGTTGCCGGCGAGGTTGTACTTGAGGGTGACGACCTTGTCGGCACCGTAGATCTCCTTGGCCTTCTCCTCGGTGACGCCGACGGAGGCGACCTCCGGGTGGCAGTACGTCACCCGCGGAACGCCGTCGTAGTCCACCGGCACCGGGTTCAGTCCGGCCAGCCGCTCCGCGACGAGGATGCCCTCGGCGAAGCCGACGTGCGCGAGCTGCAGCGTCGGGATGAGGTCACCCACCGCCGAGATCGTCGGCACGTTGGTGCGGCAGTACTCGTCGGCGAGGACGAACCCGCGGTCCATGGCGACCCCGGCCTCCTCGTAGCCGAGGCCCTGCGAGACGGGGCCGCGGCCGATGGCGACGAGCAGCACCTCCGCCTCGTACTCCTTGCCGTTGGCCAGGCTGACCTTCACGCCGTCGTTCGTGTACTCGGCCTTCTCGAAGAAGGAGCCGAGCGAGAAGGAGATGCCGCGCTTGCGGAACGCGCGCTCCAGCAGCTTGGAGCTGTTCTCGTCCTCGGCGGGAACGAGGTGGGGGAGGCCCTCGACGATCGTCACGTCCGTGCCGAACGACTTCCAGGTGGAGGCGAATTCGACGCCGATGACGCCGCCGCCCAGGACGATCGCGGACTCCGGGACGCGGTCCATGACCAGCGCGTGTTCGGAGGAGATGATGCGGTTGCCGTCGATCTCCAGCCCGGGAAGCGACTTGGGGACCGAGCCGGTCGCCAGGAGGATGTGCCGGCCCTCGTAGCGCTGCCCGTCGACGTCGACGGACGTGGCGGACGACAGCCGGCCCTCGCCCTCGACGTAGGTGATCTTGCGGGAGGCGACGAGTCCCTGGAGGCCCTTGTACAGCCCCGAGACCACGCCGTCCTTGTACTTGTGCACCCCGGCCATGTCGATGCCCTCGAAGGAGCTCTTCACGCCGTACTTCGCACCCTCGCGGGCCTGGTCGGCCAGTTCGCCGGCGTGCAGCAGTGCCTTGGTGGGGATGCAGCCCCGGTGCAGACAGGTGCCGCCCAGCTTGTCCTTCTCGATCAGGGCGACGTCCAGACCCAGCTGCGCCCCGCGCAGGGCAGCGGCATAGCCGCCGCTACCGCCTCCGAGGATCACTAGGTCGAAAACGGTGCTGGCGTCGTTCGCCACGTCACGTCCTCCATGCATGGGTACGCCGGAGCCGGCCTGGTTCCAGACCGGGCGGCTGTATTGCGGCCGCTGTACTGCTCGGCCCTGGATTCGGCTTGGTGAAGCCGCGCTGGGGCCCTGTCCTGCCGGGAACCCATCTTCGCACTTGTCGGCACGATGCGGGACGCGGGGCCGTGTACCCGGCGGTACGGCCACGATCGCTCTCGGCGAACCGGGCCGTACCGACGGGCGACTGCACGACGTACCCCTCGAATACGGCGGGAAGTGTGACGATGCTCACGCGCCCGGAACGCACTCGCGGGGAGAGGGAGAAACCGGCGAACGCCGGGCTGCCTCAAGGAAGCTCGCCCGCCGCGGCACGCTCGGCGAGACGCACCAGCGTGCGCACTCCGGAACCGGTGCCGCCCTTGGGGGTGTAGCCGAAGGGGCCGGAGTCGTTGAACGCGGGCCCCGCGATGTCGAGATGAGCCCAGAGGACGTCCTCGTCGACGAACTCGTTGAGGAACAGGCCCGCGACGAGGCCGCCGCCCGGACGTTCGCCGATGTTGGAGATGTCGGCGACGGGGGACTCCAGGCCCTTGCGCAGATGCGTCGGCATCGGCATCGGCCAGGACGCCTCGCCCGCCTGCTCCGCCAGTTCGTGCACGGTGCTGCGGAAGTCGTCGCTGTTGCTGAGGACGCCGAAGGTGCGGTTCCCCAGCGCCACCATCATCGCGCCGGTGAGGGTCGCGATGTCGACGATGGCGTCCGGCGACTCCTCGCCCGCGCGGGTCAGCGCGTCCGCGAGCACCAGCCGCCCCTCGGCGTCGGTGTTGAGGACCTCGACGGTCTTGCCGCTGTACATGTGCAGCACGTCACCCGGACGAGTGGCCGACCCGGACGGCATGTTCTCGGCCAGCGCCAGCCAGCCGGTGACGTTGACGCGCAGGCCGAGCCGCGCGGCCGAGACCACGGCCGCGAAGACGGCGGCGGCGCCGCTCATGTCGCACTTCATCGTCTCGTTGTGGCCGACGGGCTTGAGGGAGATGCCGCCCGAGTCGTAGGTGATGCCCTTCCCGACGAGGGCGACGGTCTTCTGCGCCTTGGGGTGCGTGTGGGAGATCCGCACCAGACGCGGCGGGTTCTCCGAGCCCTTGCCGACTCCGAGGATGCCGCCGTAGCCGCCCTTGGCGAGCGCACCCTCGTCGAGCACCTCGATGTCGAGGCTGTGCTGCTTGGCGGCCTCCCTCGCGTGGTCGGCGAAGACGGCCGGAGTGAGGTCGTTCGACGGGGTGTTGACCAGGTCGCGGGCGCGCACCACCTCGGCGGCCAGCACCTCGGCCCGCTCGGCGGCGGCCTTGTGCGCCTTGTCCCGGGGCTTCGCGCCGACGACGGTGATCTCGGCGAGCGGCGCGCTCGCGGCCGCCTTGTCCTTCTTCTCCCCGGAGGCGCCGCCCTTCCTGCCGTTCTTGCGGCCCTCTGCGGAGCTGCGGTAGGCGGAGAAGGAGTACGCGCCGAGCAGTGCACCCTCGGCGACGGCGCCCACCCCAGCCGGGTCGTCGACGGGCAGGGCGAACGCGGCCTTCTTCGTGCCGGCCAGGGCCCGCGCCGCCGTTCCCGCGGCGCGGCGCAGCGTCTCCAGGCCGAAGGACTCGTGCTTGCCGGGTGCCTCGCCCAGGCCGACGGCCAGCACCACCGGCGCCTTGAGCCCCGCGGCCGGCGCCGGGAGCTTCGTGGTCTCGCCCTCGTTGCCGCTCGCACCGAGCGCGTCCAGGGTCGCGGCGAGCTTCCCGCCGTACGCCTTGTCCACGGCCTCGCCGCCGGGAGCGACGACTGGGCCCTTGGCGCCCTTGGCGACGCCGATGACGAGCACGTCCGCGCGCTGGGTCGTGGCGGACGAAGTGCTGAGAGTCAGAGCAGACACGGTGAGAGGGACCTTCTTCCTGTTCGGACGCCGGAGCGCCGGATCGCCGGATACGGGTGAACGGCTCCCGGCACATCGGGCATCGTATGCCCGCACAACACCGGTTGTGCGGGAGACCTTACGGCCACCGCGACGGTCAACACCGGGCCCCGGTGCGGGTACTGAGGGCCGGCCCGGCGGGCGGGCCGCAGGCCGGGCGGTGCACCGGGTGGTTCAGCCGAAGGCCAGCACGACCAGCGTCACCGTGGCCGCGCACTCCGCGAGCGCACCGAAGACGTCGCCGGTGACGCCGCCGAGACGGCGGCGGCAGTGGCGCAGCAGAAGCTCCGCGACGGCCAGTCCGAGCACCACCGCGAAGAGGTACGACACAGCGCCGAAGAGGGGGTTCCACCAGCCCACGACCGCGCCCGCGGCGGCGCTCAGCACGGCGACCGACGCGGCGACGACCACGGCCGTGCGCACCGGAACCGTTCCGGCGACGAACGAGCCGAGCCCTTCCGGACGGGCGGCGGGAACACCCGAACGAGCTGCGAGGGTGAGCGCCGTGCGCGCGGTGACGGCCGAGACGATGACGGCGAGTGCGCCGGAGGCCCAACCCCCTTGGTCGTAGAGCTCGTTGAGGACCGCGATCTGTGCCGGCAGTACGAGGACGAGGGTGACCACGCCGAACGGGCCGATGTCCGGCTGCTTCATGATCCGCAAGGCGTCCTCGGCGGGCTTGGCGCTCCCCAGGCCGTCCGCGACGTCGGCGAGGCCGTCGAGGTGCAGCGCCCGCGTGAGCACGGCGGGCACGGCCACGGAGACGACGGCGGCGAGCAGCGAGGACGTGCCGAGCAGCAGCATCAGCAGGCCCGCGACGGCGGCGGTGAGGCCGACGAGCAGACCCGCGAGCGGAGCCCACTCCATCCCGCGCCGTGCCGAATCGCGGTCCCAGCGTGGCACGTTCACGGGGAGGACGGTGAACGTGCCGAGAGCGAAGCGGATGCCGTCCTCGGCGGAGGCGGCCGCATCGGCGGCCTTGCCGGTGCTGTTGCCCGAGCCGTTGCCGGAGCCCTTGCGGCCGTCGTCGCCGGCCGGGTCCGCGGTCCCACGGGTGTCCTCCTCGCGGGGGGCCTCGTGGGGCTTCTCCTCGCGGGGCGCACGGGATTCGCCGGGTTCGCGGGTCCGGCCCTCGTGGTCCCGGGGCCCGCCGGGCCCGCCGGGCTGTCCGGGGTCGTCCGGGGGAGTGGTGTCCATCGGAACGCAGGCTAGCGCTTCACGCTCCGCAGCGGCACCGCCCGTGCGCGACGAGGCGAGGCCCGCGCTCAGGCGCACCGCGGTTGCCGGAGTCGGCCGGCCCGGCCGGCATTCCCCGGGCTGCCGCTCCGGAAGGCGCGGCGGGACGCCCGGGCAGAGGCCCGGCCGTCGGGCCGGCCCCGTCGGTGCGCGTCGTCCCCCGGTTGCTGTCAACTCGTCCCCGGCGCCGCAGAGTTCGCAGGTCCGCCGGTCCTGCACGCCGCCCCGCGTACCCGGTTGACCGGGAGAGGTTCACCGAAGGCGGCTCGCGGACCGGGCGAGCGGGATGCGGGCCCGGCACCGGTGAGCGTTCAAGTCACGTCCAGCGCCGGGGGGTTGGCCCCGTCGGAGTATCCGTCGTCCTTCTTCTCGTCCTCGGCGTCCTCCGACACGGGCAGCCGCGCCGCGAGTTCGGCCGCCGCCTGCACCATCGGCAGGGCCAGCAGAGCGCCTGTGCCGCCGCCCACCTCGACGCGCTGTTCGAGCAGCGGATCGAGGGCCATGCGGTCGAGCGCCTTCGCCTGCGCGGGCTCGCTGCTCGCATGCCCGGCGATCCACCAGTCGGGGGCCCGGAAGGCCACCCGCTGCGCGACGAGCGCGCACGCCGCGGTGACGACGCCGTCGAGCACGACGGGCGTGCGGCGTACCGCGGACTGGAGCAGGAAACCCGTCATGGCCGTCAGGTCGGCGCCCGCGACCGCGGCCAGCAGCTCCAGCTGATCACCCAGTACGGGCCGCGCGCGGCGCAACCCGTCCCTGACGGCGGCGCACTTGCGCATCCACGTCAGGTCGTCGATCGCGCCGCCGCCCCGGCCGGTGACGACGGACGCGTCCGTTCCGCACAGCGCCGCGATGAGCGTCGCCGCGGCCGTCGTGCCGCCGACGGACAGATCGCCGAGAACGACGAGGTCCGTGCCCGCGTCCGCCTCCTCGTCCGCGACGGCCGTCCCCGCGCGGAAGGCCGCCTCGGCCTCCGGCCCGGTCAGCGTGTCCTCGCTGTCGAGGCGGCCCGAGGAGCGGCGCACCCGGTGCCGGGTCACCTCTTCGGGCAGTTCCGACGGGTCGCAGTCGAGCGCCATGTCGACGATCCTGACCGGGACTTCGAGCCTGCCGGCGAGGATCGCGGCGGGCGTCGTGCCCTCGAGCGTCTCCCGTACGAGCGTGTGCGCGGTACCGGCAGGGCGGGACGAGACGCCCAGCGAGGCCACACCGTGATCGCCCGCGAAGACCACGAGCCGCGGCTGCCGCAACGGTTCGACGGGCACCCGTCCCTGAGCCGCCGTCAGCCACTCACCGAGCTCGTCGAGCCTGCCCAGCGCCTCGGCCGGCAGGCCCGTCCGCGCCCTTCGCTCCTCGGCGTCCCGGCGCAGGCCGCCGTGCGGGCGCTCGATGAGATCGGAGAAGTCGTCCAGGTCCAGGGTGCGGTCAGTCATGTAGGCGAAGGTTACGGCACGGCACCCGTGCGTACGGCGGTGCGGTGCGTACGCGCAACAGGGGCCGTGCCGGTGTGCCGCGGCTCCGCCGGAGGGGCCCGTGCCGTCAGCCGCGCAGCGGCTGCGCGATCCCGGCGGTCACCAGCAGTACGTGCTCGCACTCGCCGGCGAACTCCGTGTTCAGACGGCCCAGTTCGTCGCGGAAGCGGCGCCCGGACGACGTTTCGGGGACGATGCCCGACCCGACCTCGTTGCTCACCGCGACCACGGTCCGACGGGTTCCGCGCAGCGCCGAGACGAGCGCCGAGACCCGCTCCCTGAGCATGCGCGAACCGATGGTGGCCCAGCGCTGGTCGTCCCAGGCGCCCACGGTGTCCATCGCGTCCGTCAGCCACAGGGCGAGACAGTCGATGAGCAGCGGCGGGCCCGGCTCCTCCAGCAGCGGCACCAGATCGCAGGTCTCGGTGGTGCGCCAGGAGGGGGGACGCCGTTCCTTGTGCGCGGTGATCCGGGCCGCCCACTCGGAATCGCCTTCGCGGGTGCCGCCGGTCGCCACGTAGACGACGCCGGGGAAGGAAGCCAGCCGCTGCTCCGCCTCGACGGACTTCCCGGAACGGGCCCCGCCGAGTACGAGCGTGCGGCGCGGAATCTCGGGGACGTCCGGGTAGTCGCCGACGACGAGCGTCGTCCCGTCCGGTTCGGCGTGCGCTCCCGCAGCGGCGAGGCGCCGGCGCAGCTCGGGGCCCGGCGGCACGTCGTGATCGATGTGGACCGCGACGACGTCGGTGGCCGGGCCGACCGCACCCGCCTCGCGCAGCCGGGCGAGCGCCTCGGGGCGGCCGAGCACGTCGAGCAGCACCATGTCGTAGGGGGCGGAGACCGGTTCGCGCCCTTCCTCGAGACCTGCCGGCGCAGCCCGCGGCGGCAGGTAGAGGAGGCGTTCTCCGCCGGGCGCGGTCACCTGGTAGCCGGTGCCGGGCGCGTCCAGGGCGAGGGCACGCACGCGGTGGCCGCTGATGAGCGCGAGCTCCTGCCGCTCGGCGACACGCAGCGGCGCGGGCAGCCCCGCGGGGAACTCCGTGGCGGGGCCTTCGTGCGGGTGCGTGAGCAGCACCTGACGTACGCCCTGCAGCGACCGTCCCGCACGGGCGGCGGCCAACGCGGGACCGGGGGTGAGGTCGAGGAGCAGCGTGCTGTCGACGAGAACGGCCGTGGCCGCGCGCGTGTTCGTACGGCCCCTGGCGCAGGCGGCGCACACGGCGCACGGGCAGTCGGTGCGGGGGAGACCGGAAGGGGCTCCGGTGCCGAGCAGTGTGAGTTCCACCCCCCGATCGTCTCGTGCGCGGTCGGCGCCCGCTCGCTCAGGACCGAGGAGTGTCCGACCGGTCCGTCCCCCGGCTGCCGCTGGGAAGGCGCCCCCAGGTGCGCGGTGGCTTGCACGCGCCCCCGGCCTTCGGCCGGCGGGTGCCCCCACGGCGCCCCTGGGCCTTCGGCCGGCGGGTGCCCCCCGCGCTGCGTCGTCGTTCGTCGGCGCAGCCCTCCTGTGGCTTCGCCGGGGTCGGGTCTCCCCGGCGGAGCCACGGGGAAGTGCCCCAGCGCCCCCTGCCCCTGGGGCCGGCGGGCCCGGGTATCCGCCGGCCCGGGTACCCCCACCTGGGCCTGGCGGCGGGAGGCAGTCGTACCTGGCCTGGCGGCGCGGGAGGTGCCCCCACCTTCCGCCCTGCGATCGCACGCACCAGCTACCGCGCCCCCTGCCCTGCTGGGGCCCCGCCCGGGCCGCCGGGCACAGGGGAGGGACGACGCCATTCGTCGGACACCCCTTAGTCTGCGGGCAGCAGCAGTCGATCTCGGGAGGCATTCATGGCGTGGACGTGGCGGTTCGAGAAGGCCGACGGATCGGAGACCGAACCCGCCGTGGCGCCCGAGGAGTTCCCCACTCAGGGGGACGCCGAGTCCTGGATCGGCGAGGTCTGGAAGGACCTGCTCCAGGGCGGCACCGACCAGGTGACCCTGCTGGAGGACGGCAGCAAGGTCTACGGCCCCATGAGCCTGCACGCCGAGGAAGGCTACGAGGGCGAGAACGTGTAGCGGCCGGACGCGGCGGGCCGTGGCCGGGACCCGGCCACGGCCCGCCCCGCAGCAAGGGTCCTCGACCCCCGGGTGACCGAGTGCGGGGCCGCCGGTGCCCAGGAGCGGGACGAGCGGATCGGAGCGGGAGCCGCCCCGGTGTCCGCCGCCCGCGCGTCCGCCGTCTCCGGCCGCCGTCGGGGCGTCCCCGGGCGGTCAGCCGCCGCGCACCCCGCAGATGTGCAGCATCGACGCCACGGAACGGTACGGATCGAGGCGCCCCGCGCGTTCCTCCACGGCGAGCATCCGCTCCGCCTTCTCCTCCTCGGCCGGGCAGTGGCTGCCGAATATCCCCACGCCGTACCACTCCCGCAGCGGCGTGCCGATCCCGGCCAGCCCCCTGGAGAGGGTCTCCAGACGCAGCGTGCTGCCTGTCCGTTCCGGGAAGTCGAGCGCGGCCAGCGCCGCGTCCCAGTCGCCGGCCCGGCCGGGATGCATGGCCAGGGCCGCGTCGTTGCGTATCAGCAGGGACATCAGTCCGCCGGGCGCCAGCACACGGGCGAGACCGGCCAGGGTGGTGCCGGGACTGGACGCCTGGAGCAGTCCGTCGTGGCACATCACCACGTCGAAGGCACCGGGCCGGAAGTGTGCGCCGGTGTCCTCGCTCCCGCCGGTCACGAGCCGCACACGCCCGCGTGTCTCCTCCGGCTCCTCGGCGAGGTCCTTCTCGAAGAGTTCACGCA
This sequence comes from Streptomyces sp. WMMB 322, assembly GCF_900090145.1. Classification (GTDB taxonomy): domain Bacteria; phylum Actinomycetota; class Actinomycetes; order Streptomycetales; family Streptomycetaceae; genus Streptomyces. The sequence continues at coordinate 378,920 of NZ_FMHI01000004.1, read as the reverse complement.
GATCGGGATCGGACTGAAGGCCGGTGACCGTGTGGCCCGCGCGCGCCAGCCTCAGCGCCTGGACACCGCGGCCGAGCCCGACGTCGAGCACACGCAGCCGCCGTTCGGAGTCGAACGCGGCCGATATCTGTTCGTCGAGCTGGCGGGCCAGGAGCCGCTGCGCCGGCTGTCCGGGATCAGTCAGGTCCACGGCGCACCCGCGGCACATCGACGGCGTTCCGCCGGGCCCGGGGCGGCGCACACGAGGGCGCCCCGGCCTCCCCGCCGCCCGTTCAGGGCTTCTCGCCGCGTGCGACCTGCGGCTTGGGCAGGCGCATCTTGCGCAGCTGGAGCGTACGCATCAGCGCGTAGGCGACGGCGCCGCGCCTGGACTCGTCCGGGAAGCGCTCCCGCAGGTCCCTCTTGAGCCGGAAGCCGAGCCCGATCGAGTCCAGCACGATCATCACGATCACGAACAGCCAGAGCAGGAGCGAGATGTTCTTCAGCTGGAGCGAGGGCATCATGCTCAGCACCAGGATGATCACGGCGATCGGCAGGAAGAACTCCGCGACGGACCACCGCGAGTCCACGTAGTCGCGGGCGTAGCGCCGTACGGGGCCCTTGTCACGCGCGGGCAGATAGCGCTCGTCGCCGCTTGCCAGCGCCTCACGCTGGCGGCTCATGGCGCTGCGGCGCGCCTCGCGCTGCCGCTTGGCGGCCTCCCTGCGGTTGGACGGTGCCTTCGCGAGCGTGCGGCGCTGCGACTGGGCCTCGCTGCGCTTGGGCGTCGGCCGGCCCTTGGGAGCCTGCGGGTCACGGGTCTGCTGGGGCTCGGCGGCGGTCACCTTCGCGGTGGGAGCGGCCTGCCCGTCCTTCGAACGGCTTCGGAACACGCCACCAAGCCTACGGTGCGGCGCGGGGGTGCCCCAGAGCTGTGCCGGGAACGATCTCGCAACACCCGTGCCGAGCCGGTGCGCGGCGGGTGCGGCGCCGCTGCGGTCCGCCGGCGCTCCTCCGGCCGCCCCGCCCGGCGATTGCGCTGCGTTGGCCCGGCCCCGCCCGCACCCGCATCCGCACCCGTCCTGCCACGACCGCCACGACCGCGACCACCGGCCGTGAGGCCCTCTCGGGCGGCTGACCACGGGACGCGCCTACTCCTTGCGCCGGAGGCGTCACGCCCCGATCGTCCTTCAGGAGGAGCGCATCCGCGGTCGAACAGTGCGGTAATGGAACCAGGGCCCGTAGTCTTGGGTCTTGAAGGTGTGCTGCTGAGGCTCAGTCCGTTACGAAGGGGGCGCGCGAGGCCCATGAGCGGTGTCATGAAGCGTATGGGAATGATCTTCCGCGCGAAGGCCAACAAGGCCCTGGACCGGGCCGAGGACCCGCGCGAGACGCTCGACTACTCGTACCAGAAGCAGCTCGAGCTGCTTCAGAAGGTGCGCCGCGGGGTCGCCGACGTGGCAACGTCCCGCAAGCGCCTGGAGCTGCAGATGAGCCAGCTCCAGGGCCAGTCCACCAAGCTGGAGGAGCAGGGCAAGAAGGCCCTCGCGCTGGGACGCGAGGATCTGGCCCGCGAGGCGCTCTCCCGCCGTGCCGCGCTCCAGCAGCAGGTCACGGACCTGGAGTCGCAGCACCAGACGCTGCAGGGCGAGGAGGAGAAGCTGACGCTCGCCTCCCAGCGGCTTCAGGCGAAGGTGGACGCCTTCCGCACGAAGAAGGAGACCATCAAGGCCACCTACACGGCCGCGCAGGCTCAGACGCGCATCGGCGAGGCCTTCTCCGGCATCTCCGAGGAGATGGGCGACGTCGGCATGGCCATCCAGCGTGCCGAGGACAAGACGGCGCAGCTGCAGGCCCGCTCGGGCGCGATCGACGAGCTGCTCGCCTCCGGCGCCCTCGAGGACCCCTCCGGCATGGCGAAGGACGACATCACCGCCGAGCTGGACAGGCTCTCCGGTGGTTCGGACGTCGAGCTGGAGCTTCAGCGGATGAAGGCCGAGCTGGCCGGCGGCTCGGACAGCGGCGGGCAGCAGGCCATCGAGGGCGGCACCGGCACCGGGCAGACCGAGGACCGGCAGTCCCAGGACACCCCGAAGTTCGAGAAGTAGCGGCCGGAAGGAAGCCCGGGGCGGTGCCGCGACGAGCGGCAGCCCCGGCTCCGAGGAGCAGTGACACCGAGATGCAGCTGAGGGCCCGCGCCAGAAGGAGAGCGGCATGATCGTACGGATCATGGGAGAAGGCCAGGTGAAGCTGGAGGACAGCCACTTCGCCGAGCTGAACAAGCTGGACGACGAGCTGCTCTCCGAGATGGAGACGGGCGACGAGGAGGGCTTCCGCCGCACGTTCACGGCGCTCCTCAACGCGGTGCGGACGATGGGCTCGCCCCTGCCCGACGACGTGCTGGAGCCCTCGGAGCTGATCCTGCCCGCGCCGGAAGCATCCCTCGAGGAAGTACGGGAGATGCTCACCGACGGGGGCCTCATCCCCAACTGACCCTCCGGACCGGCCGGTCCGCGGAGCGCTCGGGGCGGGCAGCCGGAGGGCGACGGGGCCCGGGCCCACGGCCCGTCCGGCCCCTCCGGTGCCCTCGCCGGACCCGGCCCGGCAGGCCGAGCCGGCGGACCGGGCAGGCGTGCCGGCACCCTCGACGCTTCCGGCCCGTCCGGCAGGCCTGAGCAACAGATGAGCCCCCAATGACGCCGAAGCCCTCAGCAGGCACCTTGAGCGAAGTGCGGCAGTGGATGCAGACGCATCCCTACGCAGTGGACGCACTCATCGCCGTGGGTGCTTTCGCGGCGATCCTGCTCGGCGCGGGCGCGCGAGCCTCCGGCCACGACATCAGCCCCGCCTTCGTCCGGCGCGCGATCGCCCCGCAGACGGTCCTGCTTGCGGCCCTGGCCTGCGGTGTGCTGGTGCTCCGCCGCCGTGCGCCGATGCCGGTGCTGTGCATCACCGCCCTGGTCACCGTCGTCGGCCTGGTGGTCGACCCGCGCGTGGGCGCCCCGTCCGGAGGTCACCGCGCGCCGATCGTGATCGCCGCGATCATCGCGCTGTACACGGTCTCCAACCGCACGGACCGGGTCACGAGCGTCCGCGTCGGCGCCGTGACCGTGGCGGTGCTCACGGCCGCGGGCATGCTGCTGGGCAGCCGCCCCTGGTACGCGCAGGACAACCTCGCCACCTTCGCGTGGACCGGGCTGGCCGCTGCCGCCGGGGAGGCGGTGCGCAGCCGCCGCGCGTTCGTCGACGCCATACGGGAGCGCGCCGAGCGGGCCGAGCGCACCCGGGAGGAGGAGGCGAGGCGACGCGTGGCCGAGGAGCGCATGCGCATCGCCCGCGAGCTGCACGACGTCGTCGCCCACCACATCGCGCTCGTCAACGTCCAGGCCGGTGTCGCCTCGCACGTCATGGACCGCAGGCCGGACCAGGCGAAGGAGGCGCTGGCACACGTGCGGGAGGCGAGCCGGCACGCGCTGAGCGAGCTTCAGGCCACGGTCGGCCTGCTGCGTCAGTCCGGGGAGAGCACGGCGCCGACCGAACCGGCGCCGGGGCTGGGCGTCCTGGACGAGCTGGTCGAGGGCTTCACCAGGGCGGGGCTGTCCGTCTCGGTGGACGTCGCGAGGGAGCGGGAGGACGCGCCCGAGCGGGAGGACGCGTCCGAGCGGGAGGACGCGTCCGAGGGGGAGAGCGGGGAAGAGCCCCGGGCCCTGCCGTCGGCTGTGGACCTGACCGCGTACCGGGTCGTGCAGGAGGCGCTGACGAACGTGCAGAAACACGTCGGAGCGGGGGCGCACGCCGAGGTTCGGATCGTCACCCTGCCGGGCCGGCTGGAGATCACCGTCACGGACGACGGTGGAGGCGACGGCGGCGGCGCGGCCCCCGAGGAGGCGACGGCGCCGGCGCCCGCGGCGGAGCAAGGAGCAGCAGATCCCGCTGCCGCCCCCATCCCGGCCCAGGCCCCGTCCCCGGCGGCCGTCGGTGGAGCGGGCGTGCCGGGCGGCGGACACGGCCTGATCGGAATGCGGGAGCGAGCCGCCGCGCTGCACGGGCTGTGTGAGGCGGGTCCACTGCCGGAGGGCGGATTCCGGGTGTTCGTACGACTTCCGCTCCGGCCCCGCGACCGTGCCGACGGCCGCGCCGGTGCCGGGCACGGGGAGGGGCACGAGGCCACGGGCGCGGGCGGCGGGCCGGGCCCCCGGGCCGAGGAGGGCGCGTCGGCATGACGATCCGTGTGGTGCTGGCGGACGACCAGACGCTGCTTCGCAGCGCCTTCCGGGTGCTGGTGGACTCCGAGCCGGACATGGAGGTCGTCGCCGAGGCCTCCGACGGCTCCGAAGCCGTCGACGCAGTACGGGCGACGGACGCCGACGTGGTGCTCATGGACATCCGGATGCCGGGCACCGACGGCATCGCCGCCACCCGGGCGATCACGAACGATCCGTCGCTCGCCGGGGCGCGGGTCGTCATTCTCACCACGTTCGAGGTGGACGACTACGTCGTGCGGGCTCTGCGCGCGGGCGCCTGCGGCTTCCTCGGCAAGGGCGCGGAGCCGGAGGAGCTGCTGGCCGCGATCCGTACGGCCGTCAGGGGCGAGGCCGTGCTGTCACCGGCGGCCACGAAGGGGCTGATCGCCTCCTTCCTGGCGCAGGCGGGCCCGGATGCAGCCACGGAGACGGACGGTGGGGAGAACCCCGGCAACGGGGAGGGGAGCCGGAACGATCAGGGCCCGCTCGACGTGCTCACCGGCCGGGAGCGCGAGGTGCTGACGCTGATCGGCGGCGGTCTCAACAACGAGGAGATCGCGCAGCGGCTGTCCGTCAGCCCGCTCACCGTCAAGACGCACGTCAACCGCACCATGTCGAAACTGGGGGCGCGCGACCGTGCCCGCCTCGTGGTCACGGCGTACGAAAACGGTCTCGTGCGGCCCGGCTCGCACTGAGGAGCCCGCATCCCGGCCCGCTCCGGACGCCTGCGGAAAGCCCCGGAGGGCATGCACGGCGGAGGGCGGCCGCATCCCCGGAGGCACACGTGGCCGCCGGCGGTCATCTGCAGCCGGCCAGGCCGACGTCCACGGCCCTCCCCCTCGGCCTCGCGGCCCGGCTCGGTGGGCACCGGGTGCCGGATCCGCTCCCGGCCGTGTGCGGGCTGCCCGGGTCGCCGCCGCCGGCCGCCCGGAAGACGGGGGCGACGGGCGCGACGGGGGCGACGGGCGCGGGTTCGGCGCCGTGCGGCGCGCGGGTGCCGGCCGAGCCGTCGCCGTGCGGCGCGGCGGAGGACGCCTCGGCCGGCTGCCGCACGGCCTCGGCGTCCTCCTCGGTGTCCCTCACCGGCTGCAGCAGCATCCGCCGCAGATCACGGCAGGTCCAGCATGCGTTCCAGGGCGAGTTTCGCGAACTTCTCGGTCTCCGCGTCCACTTCGATCCTGTTGACGACGTCGCCCTTCACCAGGGACTCCAACGCCCAGACCAGATGGGGCAGATCGATCCGGTTCATCGTCGAGCAGAAGCAGACCGTACGGTCGAGGAAGACGACTTCCTTGTCGGGGGAGTGGCGGGCCGCCAGCCGCCGCACCAGGTTGAGTTCGGTGCCGACCGCCCACTTCGACCCGGCGGGTGCGGCCTCCAGGGTCCGGATGATGTGCTCGGTCGAGCCGACGTGGTCGGCCGCGGCCACGACCTCGTGCTTGCACTCCGGGTGCACCAGGACGTTGACGTCCGGGATGCGCTCGCGCACGTCCCGGACCGAGTCGAGCGAGAAGCGTCCGTGGACCGAGCAGTGTCCGCGCCAGAGGATCATCTTCGCGTCCCGCAGCTGCTGCGCGGTGAGACCGCCGTCCGGCTTGTGCGGGTTGTAGACGACGCAGTCCTCCAGGGACATCCCCAGCTCCCGCACGGCGGTGTTGCGTCCGAGGTGCTGGTCCGGCAGGAAGAGGACCTTGCCGCCGCCGGGCTGCCTCTCCTGCGTCCCGAAGGCCCACTCCAGGGCCCGGCGGGCGTTGGACGAGGTGCAGATCGTGCCTCCGTGCCGGCCCGTGAACGCCTTGATGTCGGCCGAGGAGTTCATGTACGAGACGGGCACGGTGACCTCCGCCACGCCGGCCTCGGTGAGCACGTCCCAGCACTCGGCGACCTGCTCGGCGGTGGCCATGTCGGCCATGGAGCAGCCGGCGGCCAGGTCGGGCAGGACGACCTTCTGCCGGGCGGAGGTGAGGATGTCGGCCGACTCGGCCATGAAGTGCACGCCGCAGAAGACGATGTACTCCGCGTCGGGCCTGGCCGCCGCGTCCCGCGCCAGTTTGAAGGAGTCCCCGGTGACGTCGGCGAATTCGATGACCTCGTCGCGCTGGTAGTGGTGGCCGAGTACGAAGACACGCTCGCCGAGCTCGGCCTTCGCGGCGCGGGCGCGCTCGACGAGGCCGGGGTCCGAGGGGGCGGGGAGCTCCCCGGGGCAATCGACGCCGCGCTCGCTCTTCGGGTCCGCGTCGCGGCCGAGGAGCAGCAGCGCCAGCGGGGTCGGCTGTACGTCCAGTGGGGCGGTCACGGCACCCACCCTTCCTCTTCTCCATCGCCGCAAGCGGCTTTTCGTCTAATTGACGCTATTTATCATAACCGCTTCACGTCACTTTGACGATGCCGTTCGCGTCGATGTGACGCATTCCCAGCCGCTCCGGGCGTGTGCGAGCATGAGGGAGGAGAAGGACGTAGAAAGTACGTGTCCCCCTGGAATGAATCCGGGACGCCGACGGTTGCAGTCGGCAGCAGAGCAGTCCGAACAACCCGGGAGAGAAGCAGATGTCCGTATCGGACGACACCGCTGTGAGCGACGGCATCATCCTGTCCGACGCCGCCGCGGCGAAGGTCAAGAACCTGCTCGAGCAGGAGGGCCGTGACGACCTGGCGCTCCGGGTCGCCGTCCAGCCCGGTGGCTGTTCCGGCCTTCGGTACCAGCTCTTCTTCGACGAGCGCTCGCTCGACGGGGACGTGGTCAAGGACTTCGACGGCGTGAAGGTCGTCACCGACCGGATGAGCGCCCCGTACCTGGGCGGCGCCTCCATCGACTTCGTCGACACCATCGAGAAGCAGGGCTTCACGATCGACAACCCGAACGCGAGCGGCTCCTGCGCCTGCGGCGACTCCTTCAACTGACCAGGACGCCCGGCCGGCTGAACAGGACGAAGGCGGCGGACTCCCCCCACCAGGGGTCCGCCGCCTTCGTCGTTCCCGCCCCCGCGCCTCCATGTCCGTCGGATGTCCTGTCGCCGGAGCCCGGACCGCGCTCACCGACGTCTACCCGCCGATCGCTGGTTCACTTCCGCGGAAGGCTCTCCCCGTCGGTGGCGTCCACCACCTTGCGGTCACCGAGCGGCTTGTCCAGTTCGACCTCGACGGTCTGCCGCTCGGCCATCTTCACGCAGACCTTCTTCGGGTCCGTGTTCTTCGGGCGCACCGTCACCTTCACCGTGCTGCCGGACTCCTCGGCAGTCGCCTCGTATCCGTCGCAGACGCCGCCCCAGAAGGTCAGCTTCACGGTGCGTCCGTCCGCCGCGTAGGACGTGACGGCCTGCCCTGGTGCCGGTCCGGGCTCCTCGGCCCGACCGGAGCCCGGGGCGGATCCGGTGCCGGCACCGGAGTCGGAACCCGGGCCGGCATCGGAGTCGGACCCTGTGCCGGAGCCCGGCTGCGCGGGCCCTGCCGGCTCGAGGTACTCCGGTTCGATCGCGGGGTGGGCGACGCTCGCGGTGTGGTCACCGCCGAACCGCACCTCGTAGATCCATGACGGTACGAGCACGGGCTTGCCGGCGGTGTACCGGGTGACCAGCCCGAACTCCGCACCGGTCACCTTCAGCGCCCTGCGCGGCTTCACTTTTCCGGGCTCCGTCCCGCCGGGCCGTGCAGGCTCGGCCTTTCCGGAATCCGGCTGCCCGGGCCGGCTCTTTCCGGGCTCGCTTTTTCCGGGCTCCGCCCGGTCTTCGGCGGCCCACGGCTCGCGGACCGTGGTGCCCGCAGCCGGGCCGGAGCCCGCGGCCCCCTGTTTGTTGAGGTGCTTCAGGGTCTCCTCCGCCGACATCACCGGGTAGGACGCGCCCTTCCTCAGCTCGCCCAGATTGCCGTGTCCGAGCACGACCTTGCCGTCCTCGTTCACCGTGAACGTGCTGTTCCAGTCCTTGGCCGGCATCCCGCCCACCTCGGGGGTGGCTGTCACCATGCGCAGCGGGCCGGTGGTCACGCCCGCGTCGGTCCGGGCGTCCTCCAGCTTCAGCGTCTTCAGCAGCGGCCGTACGGCGTCCTCGGCCTTCTTCTCCGAGACGGGGTCACCCTTGCCGGAACCCGGCACCGACGAGCAGGAGTTGGGGGCGTCGCCGTTCTCGGGCGGGACGATGCCGGGCTGCGGCACGGTCGGCAGCGGCCTGGCACAGTGCACCGGCCGGTCCGCGGACCGGAATGTCCAATTCCCGGCCATGCGGTCGTCGTTCACGACGAGGGCGGTTCCGCGGGGGGACTCGGCGTCCTCGCCCACGATCCACCGGCCGTCCTTCCGCTGCGGCTTCCCCTTTACACCGAGCGCATCGGCGAGCGCGGCGACGGAGGCCCGCCCGACGTGTGACGGATTGCGGTAGACGGACGCGTTGTCCGGGCCGTCGGGCAGCGCGCCGTTGGCGCGGTAGACCTGCGGGTGAGGTTCGCCCGGTGCGATGCCCGGCCGCTCGCGGTCTCCTTCGCCGCTCCGTCCCGCGGAGGCGAGGCCGTCCAGGGCGAGCCGGGGCGGCTCGGACGCCTTGTCCGCGCCCACGGAGCCCCACTCAGCGGTCGAGGCCCACCACGCGCCCCCGCCGCCGGCCACCAGTACGGCGGCCGCCACCGCGATCACGGGCAGCCGGTGCTTGCGGGCCGGGACGTCCTCTCCGCCGGCGGAAGGGGGCTCCCCACTGGAGGTGGGAGACGGTTCGGTGCTCACGCCATCGCTCCTTCGGCTCCGCCACCCCGTCTCCGCCCCGCCCCTGCCGACGAGTTGGACCGTGGTGGCACACCTGGGACGAAGCAGAGGCCCCGGCGGTTCCCGGGGAGGACGCGAAGCCTCCCCGGGGATCTCGGGGACAGCCGGACGGTCAGCCGCTCGCGGCTCCCGTCCTCACCAGACGCCGTACTCGGACATGCCTTCCAGCATGCGGGCGGACGCCGCCGGAACCCGGACCCCGTGCAGCGCTTCGTGGGAGGCGGCACCGACCGCCGGGACGTCCCTGTCGGCCGGAATGTGCAGGGCCCATGCGGGCTCCGTCCAGTGCGGCGCCATGCGGGCGCAGTCGCCCAGCAGTTCGTCCATCGACTCGGGGTCTGCGGCCGCGTGCCGCGTGAGGTTGCACATGAGTCCGACGCTACGCAGCAGGTGAGGCGCCTGGAAGGCCCTACTATCTGGTAGTTCCGTCCTGTTCGGTTGAGCGGGGGAAGCAGGTAGCGTGATGCTGCCATCCGACAGCGTCCTCCGACAGGAGCAGATTTCGCCGTGCGTATCGCAGTCACCGGCTCCATCGCGAACGACCACCTCATGACGTTCCCCGGCCGGTTCGCCGACCAGTTCGTCGCCGACCAGTTGCACACCGTCTCGCTCTCCTTCCTCGTCGACTCGCTCGAGATCAGGCGGGGCGGCGTGGGCGCCAACATCGCCTTCGGCATGGGGCAGTTGGGAGCGAACCCGATCCTGGTCGGCGCCGCGGGCGAGGATTTCGAGGACTACCGCGCCTGGCTCGAGAGGCACGGGGTGGACACCGAGTCGGTGCACATCTCCGAGCTGCGGCACACGGCCCGCTTCGTGTGCACCACCGACGAGGCCCACAACCAGATCGGCTCCTTCTACACCGGCGCCATGAGCGAGGCCCGCCTGATCGAGCTGCAGACCGTCGCCGAGCGGGTGGGCGGCATCGACCTCGTCTGCATCAGCGCGGACGACCCCGAGGCGATGACCCGGCACACCGAGGAGTGCCGCAAGCGGGGCATTCCCTTCGCGGCGGACTTCTCGCAGCAGATCGCGCGCATGGGGGGCGAGGACATCCGCGAGCTCGTCGAGGGCGCCACGTACCTCTTCTCGAACGAGTACGAGAAGGAGCTCATCGAGACCAAGACGGGCTGGACCGACAAGGAGATACTCGCCAAGGTCGGCACGCGCATCGTCACGCTCGGCGCCAAGGGCGTCCGCATCGAACGCGAGGGCGAGGAGCCCATCGTCGTCGGAGTGCCCAAGGAGAAGGCCAAGGCCGACCCCACGGGCGTCGGCGACGCCTTCCGCGCGGGCTTCCTCTCCGGCCTCGCCTGGGGCGTGAGCCTGGAGCGCGCCGCCCAGGTCGGCTGCATGGTGGCCACCCTCGTCATCGAGACGGTGGGCACGCAGGAGTACGAGCTGAAGCGGGCGCACTTCATGGAGCGCTTCACGGAGCAGTACGGCGAGGAGGCCGCCGCCGAGGTCGCCGCGCACCTGAAGTGACGCGCTGACGGCACCGGTGTCCCGTGGGCGGAGGCGGCGCGCCCCGCCCGCGGGACACGTGTGTCGGGCGGCCGGTCGGGCGGTCGGCCGGTCGGGGGTTCAGCTGAGCCTGCGCACCCTGAACTCGGTGCCGTCGGCGCCCAGATACTCCTGGCCGCGCATCTCGCACCACGCGGGGATGTCGACCCGGGCGGCCTCGTCGTCCGCGAGGACGGAGATCACACCGCCCACCGGCACGCCGCCGATCGCCTTCGCGAGTTCGATCACCGGCAGCGGGCAGAGCGACCCCAGAGCGTCCACCGTCACGTCGGAGGGCGGCCCGGCGGACGACGCGGACGGCCCTCCCTCCGGCTCCCCCTCGTCCTCCGCCCCGTCCCGGTCCTCCGCCCCGTCCCGCGGCTCCTCCCGCTCGTCCTGTTCCTCCCGCTCCGCCGGCGGCCGGCCCGGCGCGCCCAGCTGGCCGCGCACCTCACGTACCGCTTGCGGGAGCACCTCCAGGAAGCGCTCCACGTCCTCCTCCGCCGACGGCCCCGGGACGGGCGGCAGCGACAGGCGGACGTTGCCCTCCGAGAGCACTCCCATCGCGCGCAGCACATGGCTCGGGGTCAGCGTGCTGGACGTGCACGACGAGCCCGAGGAGACCGAGAACGCCAGCCGGTCCAGGGCGTGCAGCAGGGCCTCCCCGTCCACGTACAGGCAGGAGAACGTCACCACGTTCGGCAGGCGCCGCACGGGATCGCCGGCGATCTCGACGTCCGGGACCAGTTCCGGCACCCGCGCACGCACCCTGTCGATCAGTCCGCGCAGCCGGTCCGACGCGGCTTCCGCCTCGGCACGTACGGCGCGCAAGGAGGCCGCCGCGGCCACGATCGCCGGGATGTTCTCGAACCCCGCGGAGCGCCCCGCCTCCCGCTCGTCCACGGGCGGCGGCGCCGCGAAGCGCACGCCCTTGCGGACGGCCAGCAGTCCCACACCGGACGGCCCGCCCCACTTGTGCGCGCTGCCCGTCAGCAGCGACCAGCCCTCGCCGGCCCGGCCCCACGCAAGCGACTGCGCGGCGTCGACGAGGAGCGGGACGCCGGAGACCGCGCACGCCTCGGCCACCTCGGTCACGGGCTGCTCGGTGCCCACCTCGTGGTTGGCGGACTGCAGACAGGCCAGTGCCGTGTCCCCGCCGAGCGCGGCGGCGAAGTCCGCCGCGTCGACCCGCCCCGTACGGTCGACGGGCACCTCGGTCACGGAGCCGCCCGTGGCCTCGTGCGCGGCGGCCGCGTGCAGCACCGCGGAGTGCTCGACGGCCGAGACGACCAGCCGGCGGCCCGCCCGGCGGCGCCCCGTCAGCGCTCCGGCGATGCCGGTGTGCAGGGCACGCGTACCCGAAGAGGTGAAAGCCAGCTCGTCCGGACGGCACCCGACCACCTCGGCGGCCGTCTCGCGTGCGGCGTCCAGCAGCATCCGCGCCCGCCGTCCTTCGCGGTGCAGGCGCGCGGGGTCCGCCCACCCCTCGTCGAGCGAGGCGATCAGCGCCTCTCGGGCGACGGGGTGCAGGGGCACGGAGGACGCGGCATCGAAGTAGGGCACGTGGGAACGCTAACGCGCCGCCGCCGTACGGGGACGGCGGCGCCCGACCAGCCGCGGCAGGGCGCCTGTTGAGAGGCCCGCGGCGCGTTGGGGACCCTCCCGGCGAGGCCCCGAGATCGGTCCAGTAAGGTTTGCCCCGCATAAACATCAAACCCCTGCCCGCGCCAGGGGCCGCGCCCGACCAGCAACGGCCGAGCCGGTATGGGCGGGCGAGACTCTCGGGAAGGCGCTACGTGAGTCCCAACGGCTCCGACCTCCCCCACCGCCCGAAGGGCGTGGGCGGTACCCCCATGTCGCGGCGCCCGATGCGGCGGAAGCTGCAGCAGGCGTTCGCCGCGGGCCTGGTCCTGGCGACCGCTACCGGTTGCACATACAAGGACTTTCCCCGCCTCGGCATGCCCACCCCGGTCACGGACGAGGCTCCGCGGATTCTCTCCCTCTGGCAGGGCTCGTGGGCGGCAGCGCTCGCGGTGGGCGTTCTGGTGTGGGGACTCATCCTGTGGAGCGTCCTCTTCCACAGGCGCTCCAGGACCAAGGTCGAGGTTCCCGCGCAGACCCGGTACAACATGCCGATCGAGGCGCTGTACACGGTGGTCCCCATCATCATCGTCGCGGTGCTCTTCTACTTCACCGCGCGGGACGAGACCAAGCTCCTCGCGACCACGAAGAAGCCCGATCACGTGATCAACGTGGTGGGTTTCCAGTGGAGTTGGGGTTTCAACTACATCGAGGACGTCGACGGCGAGGCCTCCACCTCGAACACCGGCGACAAGGAACTCTCCGCCATCCCGGACCGGATGAGGACGGCCTTCCCCAAGGGTGCCGAAGGTGTCTACACCGTCGGCACACCCGCCGAGCGCAACCCGCAGACGAACAACCCCGGGCCGACGCTGTGGCTGCCGAAGGGCGAGACGGTGCAGTTCATCCTCACCTCCCGCGACGTCATCCACTCGTTCTGGCCGGTGCCGTTCCTCATGAAGCAGGACGTCATCCCCGGCCACGTCAACCGCTTCGAGGTGACCCCCTCCAAGGAGGGCACCTACCTGGGCAAGTGCGCCGAACTCTGCGGCGTCGACCACTCCCGGATGCTCTTCAACGTGAAGGTCGTGTCCCCGGAGCGTTACCAGAAGCATCTGAAGGACCTGGCCGAGAAGGGCCAGACCGGCTACATCCCGTCGGGCACCGCCACCACCGGCGACGCCAGGAATGCGGAGACGAATAACCCGTGAGCATCCTCAACGAACCCAAGGGTGCCGCCGCGACGGCCGAGGCAGCACCGCCCGTACGGCAGAAGACGCCCGGCGCCATGATCGTCGACTGGGCCACCACGACGGACCACAAGAAGATCGGGACGCTGTACTTCGTCACGTCCTTCGCCTTCTTCCTCATCGGCGGCGTCATGGCGCTGTTCATGCGCGCCGAACTCGCCCGGCCCGGCATACAGGTCATGTCGAGCGAGCAGTTCAACCAGGCGTTCACCATGCACGGCACGATCATGCTGCTGATGTTCGCCACCCCGCTGTTCGCCGGTTTCGCGAACTGGATCATGCCGCTGCAGATCGGTGCTCCCGATGTGGCCTTCCCGCGGCTGAACATGCTGGCGTACTGGCTGTACCTCTTCGGTTCGCTCATCGCCGTCGGCGGTTTCCTCACGCCGTCCGGCGCCGCGGACTTCGGCTGGTTCGCCTACTCGCCGCTCTCCGACGCGGTCCGCTCGCCGGGCATCGGCGCCGACCTGTGGATCATGGGCCTGGCGCTGTCCGGCTTCGGCACCATTCTCGGTTCCGTCAACTTCATCACCACGATCATCTGCATGCGCGCACCCGGCATGACGATGTTCCGGATGCCGATCTTCACCTGGAACGTGCTGCTCACCGGCGTGCTGGTGCTGCTGGCCTTCCCGGTGCTGGCTGCGGCGCTCTTCGCGCTGGAGGCGGACCGGAAGTTCGGGGCGCATGTCTTCGACGCCTCCAACGGCGGGGCGTTGTTGTGGCAGCACCTGTTCTGGTTCTTCGGGCATCCAGAGGTGTACATCATCGCGTTGCCGTTCTTCGGCATCATCTCCGAGATCGTCCCGGTCTTCAGCCGCAAGCCGATGTTCGGGTACATCAGCCTCATCGGCGCGACGATCGCCATCGCCGGCCTCTCGGTGACGGTCTGGGCGCACCACATGTACGTCACGGGCGGAGTGCTGCTTCCCTTCTTCGCCTTCATGACGTTCCTGATCGCGGTGCCGACGGGCGTGAAGTTCTTCAACTGGATCGGCACGATGTGGAAGGGCTCGCTGTCGTTCGAGACGCCGATGCTGTGGTCGATCGGCTTCCTGGTCACCTTCCTCTTCGGCGGTCTGACCGGCGTCATCCTGGCCGCGCCGCCGATGGACTTCCACGTCTCCGACTCCTACTTCGTGGTGGCGCACTTCCACTACGTCGTGTTCGGAACGGTCGTCTTCGCGATGTTCGCCGGATTCCACTTCTGGTGGCCGAAGTTCACCGGGAAGATCCTCGACGAGCGGCTCGGCAAGATCACCTTCTGGACCCTGTTCACGGGCTTCCACGGCACCTTCCTCGTCCAGCACTGGCTGGGTGCCGAGGGCATGCCGCGCCGCTACGCCGACTATCTGGCCGCGGACGGCTTCACCGCCCTGAACACGGTCTCGACGATCAGCTCGTTCGTGCTGGGGCTGTCGGTCCTGCCGTTCCTCTACAACATCTGGAAGACGGCCAAGTACGGCAAGAAGGTCGAGGCCGACGACCCCTGGGGCTACGGCCGTTCCCTCGAATGGGCGACGAGCTGCCCGCCCCCGCGGCACAACTTCCTCCAGCTGCCCCGCATCCGTTCCGAGTCGCCGGCGTTCGATCTGCACTACCCCGAGGTCGCGGCTCTCGACCAGCTCGGCGAGCAGCAGGCCGCCGAGCGGACGCTCGTCGGCGGTAAGGAGGACTCGAAGTGAAGATCCAGGGCAAGATGTTCCTCGGCCTGGCCGTCTTCCTGCTCGCCGCGGCGATCGTCTACGGCGCCTGGTCGAAGGAGCCGGTCGGTACGACCGGACTGTTCCTCGCCTTCGGCCTGGCGGTGATGATCGGCTACTACCTCGCCTTCACCGCCCGCCGTGTGGATGTCGGCGCGCAGGACAACAAGGAGGCCGAGGTCGCCGACGACGCCGGCGAGCTCGGGTTCTTCAGCCCGCACAGCTGGCAGCCGCTCGCCCTCGGGCTCGGCGCGGCCTTCGGATTCCTGGGCGTCGCCTTCGGATGGTGGCTGGTTTTCGTCTCGGCGCCGCTGCTGTTCGTCGGGCTCTTCGGCTGGGTCTTCGAGTACTACCACGGCGAGAATCGCACCCAGTGAGGCTCCAGGCATAGGCAGTCTGCAAACGGGTCGGCGCCCGGTGATCACCGGGCGCCGACCCGTTTGCATGCGCCCAAGAGGCCCTGAATGGTGACAGTTCCTACCTTGGGCCTATGAATCACTCTTCGAACAGGACGAAGCGCCGGATCTCGGCCGGCTGTGCCCTCACACTCGTACCGATGGCTGCCGGACTTGCCTCGTGCAGTGTCGGCAGCGGCGGGAATCCCCTCGCCGGGGCCCCGTACGACGCCAGCAACCAGATATCCGTCAGCGCGGGCGAGGAGGGGGCGGTCGTGGACCCCTCCAAGCCCCTCGAAGTGACCGCCACGGGCGACGAAGGGCGAATAACCGACGTCACCGCCGTGGACACCGCGGGACGTTTCCTCAGCGGCAAGCTCTCGGAGGACGGCAAGCGCTGGCGGAGCACCGCCGGCCTCGCGGCGGGCGTCCGCTACACCGTCCGCATCAGCACCGAGAACGCTGCCGGCGAGCAGGGACGCCGGACGATGACCTTTCAGACCAAGCCGGCACACGCCAAGCGGCTCGGCGTCACCTTCGGACCCGACAGCGGCACCTACGGCGTCGGCCAGCCCGTCACCGCCGAGCTGAGCCACAAGGTCAAGGGCGCCAAGCAGCGCAAGCTCGTGGAGGGCGCGCTCATCGTGAAGTCCTCCCCGCACGTCCAGGGCGCCTGGCACTGGGTCGACGACAAGAAGCTGCACTACCGCCCGAAGGAGTACTGGCCCGCGCACTCCACCATCAGTGTCAGCGCACGCCTGAAGGGCCTGAAGGTGCGCGAAGGGCTGTACGGCGACAAGGCGAAGCCCGTCAAGCTGAAGACCGGCGACCGGGTGGAGGCGCTCGCGGACGCCTCCGGCCTGTCGATGAAGTTCAGCAAGAACGGCAAGGTCGTCAAGGAGATCCCGATCACCACCGGCAAGGCCGGCTTCGAGACCCGCAACGGCACCAAGGTGATCCTGGGCCGGGAGTCTTTCGTACGGATGCGGAGCAGCAGCGTCGGCATCGGCGGTGGCGAATCCTACGACCTGGGCGTCCACTGGGCCTCACGGCTCACCTGGAGCGGTGAGTACGTGCACGCCGCGCCGTGGTCCAGCGGCTCGCACGGCGTCTCCAACAGCAGCCACGGCTGCACCGGCATGAGCACGGCCAACGCCAAGTGGTTCTTCGACAACGTGCGCAACGGAGTCCCGGTGAAGTACGTCAACTCCGACGGCGAGGACATGGCGCCCTTCGAGAACGGCTTCGGCGACTGGAACCTGTCCTGGGAGAAGTGGAAGAAGGGCAGCGCACTGCACCGCGGCGACAAGGGCCGCGACGCCGGTGCCGAGGGCGGAGCGAACAGGCTGCGCCCGCAGGTCTGACCCGTCCGGGCCGTCACGGGGCCCGGACGATCACCGTCCAGGGGGGATCAGAGAGGCTGCACCTGCGCAGAGGCCCCGTCGCTCTCCCGGAGAAGCCCCGCCAGGGCGCCCGCGAGGGCGACAGGGTCGATCGGATGCGAGACAGCGGCCTCCGCGCGGCTCCAGGACGCCAGCCAGGCGTCCTGCGGGCGCCCGATCAGCAGTAGCACAGGGGGGCAGTCGAAGATCTCGTCCTTGATCTGGCGGCACACGCCCATGCCGCCCGCCGGTGCCGTCTCCCCGTCGAGGATGCACACGTCGATGCGGTGCTTCTCCAGCGTCGATAGGACCGCGGGGAGCGTCGCGCACTCCACGTACTCCACGGCCGGCACGTCCGCGGCGGGACGGCGGCCGGCGGCGAGCCGCACCTGCTCGCGGGTGTCGGTGTTGTCGCTGTAGACCAGCACCGTGGCGGTCGGCTGCATCGTTCCTCCGCGGGACGTCTCGCTCGTGATCACGTTGCGGCAAGGAGCCGCTGCGCGGATGTTACTCCCTCGCCGGGCCGCTCAACACCGCTTCGCATGCCCGGGAGAGAGGCTTGTTTGAGCTGGACACACTGTCCGGACACACCGAACGGCACCCCGGGAGTAAGGGCCTTGTGGGCGACCGACATAATGTCGGCGTGGCGACAGCAACAGCAGTAGAAACCGGGCACGCGCACCCGTCGGTCAACCGGCCGAACCTCACCAGCGTCGGAACGATCATCTGGCTGAGTTCCGAGTTGATGTTCTTCGCGGCCCTCTTCGCGATGTACTTCACCTTGCGGTCCGTGACGGGTGCGGACTTCTGGAAGGAACACGCCGACTCGCTGAACGTGCCCTTCTCGGCGGTGAACACCACGATCCTTGTGCTCTCTTCTCTCACCTGTCAGCTCGGCGTCTTCGCTGCCGAGCGCGGTGACGTGAAGAAGCTTCGGGGCTGGTTCATCATCACCTTCGTCATGGGCGCGGTCTTCATCGGCGGCCAGGTCTTCGAGTACACGGAGCTGGTGGAGAAGGACGGCATCACGCTCTCCTCGGATCCCTACGGCTCGGTGTTCTACCTGACCACCGGCTTCCACGGCCTGCACGTCACGGGTGGTCTGATCGCGTTCCTGCTGCTGCTCGGCAGGACCTACGCGGCCAAGCGCTTCACCCATCAGCAGGCCACTGCAGCCATCGTCGTGTCCTACTACTGGCACTTCGTCGATGTCGTCTGGATCGGCCTCTTCGCCACGATCTACCTGATCAAGTAGCTGATCGGGCGCCGGTGCGCGCGAGCGTGCGCCGGGCAGTGAGAGACACAAAGCACACGCATCGACGCAGAAGATCCTGACACCGGGGTAATCCGTGAAAAAGCTCTCCGCACGACGGCGCCATCCGCTGGCGGCGCTCGTCGTTCTCATCCTCGCGCTGGCGGTCACCGGGGGGCTGTACGCCGCGTTCGCTCCCGCAGGTGAAGCGAAGGCCGAACAGTCGTCGAGCCAGTCCCTCGCCATCGAGGAGGGCAAGAAGCTCTACGACGTGGGCTGTTCCAGCTGCCACGGAACCGGCGGCCAAGGCACCAGCGACGGCCCCAGCCTGGTGGGCGTCGGCTCCGCCGCTGTGGACTTCCAGGTCGGGACCGGCCGCATGCCCGCGCAGCAGCCGGGCGCTCAGGTGCCGAAGAAGAAGAAGGTCTACAGCCAGCACGAGACCGACCAACTCGCCGCCTACATCGCCTCGCTGGGCTCCGGTCCCGTGACTCCCACCAAGAGCCAGTACGACCCGAGCGGTGCCGACATCGCCAACGGCGGTCAGCTCTTCCGCACGAACTGCGCCCAGTGCCACAATTTCACCGGTGAGGGAGGGGCGCTGACGGACGGCAAGTACGCCCCGGGTCTGACGGACGTCGATCCCAAGTACGTGTACGAGGCCATGCAGACCGGCCCGCAGAACATGCCTTCCTTCCCCGACAAGGTTTTGCCCGAGCAGGACAAGCGGGACATCGCCGCTTACCTGAAGACGGTGAACAGCAAGGACACCGACCGTCCGGGCGGCTACAAGCTGGGCGGTCTGGGCCCCGTGGTCGAGGGCCTGTTCGCCTGGATCTTCGGTCTCGGCGTTCTCATCCTCGTCGCCATCTGGGTCGCAGCTCGGACCGCAAAGGCCAGGAAGTCATGAGCGAGACTGGATCACACGAGAACGTGTCTGAGAAGAACCTGCCGACCGAGCAGCAGAACGGTCACGGCGCCGTGTCCGTCGCGGACGATCCGTTCGCCGACCCCGGCATGCCGCCGCACGAGCCGCGGATCCAGGACATCGACGAGCGCGCCGCCAAGCGCTCCGAGCGCGTCGTGGCGATGCTGTTCACCACGTCGATGCTGGCCACGCTGGGATTCATCGCGAGCTTCGTGATGATCCCCGTGGACAAGTACATCTACGTCTGGCCGGCGGGGAACATCGGCGCCCTGAACTTCGCGCTGGGCATGACGCTCGGCGTCGCGCTGTTCTGCATCGGCGCGGGCGCGGTCCACTGGGCGCGCACCCTGATGTCCGACCACGAACTGATCGACGAGCGGCACCCCGTCTCGGCCGAGCCCGAGACCCGGGCGAAGGTCATGGACGACTTCGCCCAGGGCGCCAAGGAGTCCGGCCTCGGGCGTCGTTCGCTCATCCGCAAGACCATGTTCGGCGCGCTGACCCTGGTTCCGCTCTCCGGTGTCGTGCTCCTGCGTGACCTCGGGCCGCTGCCCGAGGACAAGCTGGAGCACACGCTGTGGGCCAAGGGCAAGCTCCTGGTCAACGAGAACACCCACGAGCCGCTCCGCCCCGAGGACATCACCGTCGGCTCGCTGACCTTCGCCATGCCCGAGGGTCTGGAGGAGGACGACGAGGACTTCCAGAAGGAGATCGCCAAGGCGGCCCTGATGCTCGTGCGCCTCGAGCCCGACGACATCAAGGACAAGCGGGAGCTGGACTGGTCCCACGAGGGGATCGTCGCCTACTCCAAGATCTGCACCCACGTCGGCTGTCCCGTCAGCCTCTACGAGCAGCAGACGCACCACGTGCTCTGCCCGTGCCACCAGTCGACCTTCGACATGGCCGACGGTGCGCGAGTGATCTTCGGCCCGGCCGGCCACGCGCTGCCGCAGCTGAAGATCAGCGTCAACAACGAAGGATTCCTCGAGGCGCAGGGCGACTTCGAAGAACCCGTGGGCCCGGCCTACTGGGAGCGTCGAGCATGAGTACAGCAACCGAGACCACCGCCCCGAAGCGCAAGGCACCCGCCGGCGAGCGGGTCGCTGACTGGGCCGACGGCCGCCTGGGCATCTACACCCTGGCCAAGGCCAACATGCGCAAGATCTTCCCGGACCACTGGTCCTTCATGCTGGGTGAGGTCGCGCTCTACAGCTTCATCATCATCATCCTGACCGGCGTGTACCTGACGCTGTTCTTCCACCCGTCGATGAACGAGGTGGAGTACCACGGCAGTTACGTGCCGATGCAGGGTGTGCGGATGTCGGAGGCGTTCGCCTCCACCCTGGACATCAGCTTCGACGTCCGAGGCGGTCTGCTCGTGCGGCAGATCCACCACTGGGCGGCGCTGATCTTCCTCGGCGCGATGTTCGTGCACATGATGCGCGTCTTCTTCACCGGCGCCTTCCGCAAGCCGCGCGAGATCAACTGGCTGTTCGGCTTCCTGCTGTTCGTGCTGGGCATGTTCACCGGCTTCACCGGCTACTCCCTGCCGGACGACCTGCTCTCGGGCACCGGCGTGCGGTTCATGGAGGGGGCGATCCTCTCCGTGCCCATCGTCGGCACGTACCTGTCGATGTTCCTCTTCGGCGGAGAGTTCCCGGGGCACGACTTCGTCGCGCGGTTCTTCTCGGTCCACGTGCTGCTGCTGCCCGGGATCATGCTGGGCCTGCTCGTGGCGCATCTGATCCTGGTCTTCTACCACAAGCACACGCAGTTCGCCGGTCCCGGCCGTACGAACAAGAACGTGGTCGGCATGCCGCTGCTGCCGGTCTACATGGCAAAGGCCGGAGGCTTCTTCTTCCTCGTCTTCGGCGTCATCTCCGCCATTTCCGCGGCCTTTACCGTCAACCCGATCTGGGTGCTTGGCCCGTACCGGCCCGACCAGGTGTCGACCAACGCCCAGCCCGACTGGTACATGGGATTCTCCGAGGGCCTGATCCGCATCATGCCCGGCTGGGAGATCCATCTGTGGGGCCACACGCTCGTGCTGGGCGTGTTCATCCCGCTGATGATCTTCCCGCTGGTGCTCGCTGCGATCGCCGTCTATCCGTTCATCGAGTCGTGGGTGACGGGCGACAAACGCGAACACCACATCGCGGACCGCCCCCGCAACGCCCCGACCCGCACGGCGTTCGGCGCGGCCTGGGTGGCCTGGTACACGGTGATGCTGATCGGCGGCGGAAACGACCTCGTCGCCACGCACTTCGACCTGTCGATCAACGCGATCACGTGGTTCGTGCGGATCGCCTTCTTCGTGGTGCCGGTGATCGTCTTCGTCGTCACCCGGCGCGCGTGCCTGGGACTCCAGCGCCGCGACAGGGAGAAGGTGCTGCACGGGCGCGAGTCCGGCATCATCAAGCGGCTCCCGCACGGCGAGTTCATCGAGGTGCACGAGCAGCTCTCGCAGGAGCAACTGCACACCCTCACCGCGCACGAGCAGCACAAGCCGTACGAACCCGGGCCCGAGGTGGACGAGAACGGCGTCCAGCGGAAGGTCGGCCGCGGGCAGAAGCTGCGCGCCCGGCTCTCGAAGGGCTACTACGGCGAGCAGGCGCAGATCCCCAAGCCGACCGCCGAGGAGTACAAGGAGATCACGAGCGGCCACGGCCACCACTGAGCCGCCGCGGCACCGCCTGCCGGCGGGACCGCGCAGCCGACGGACGAGGGGCGGGGCTTCCCGACGGGGAGCCCCGCCCCTCGCGTTCTGTCCGCGTCCGCACCGGGCCCGGGGCCGCACGCAGCACGCCGGCGCCCCGCCCCACGCGGGACGGAGGTCCTGGCGGGGACCGTGTGCCGCTAGGGTGGTGACTGGCTGGGCCCCGAGGCCGGGCCGTCCCCCACGCTCTGCTCGCATGCCGGTCGCCGGGCTCACCCGGTGCCACGGCCGGAACGCGAGCGCGTGGGTTCCAGCCGCACCCCGATGACCTCAGGAGGGATCATGAGTGCCGTTCCGTCTGCCGGCTCTCCCGCCCCCGGAGCCTCCGGCCCGGGCGATACCCCTGGTCACCACACCTGGCCGGACGTACTGACGTCACTGCTGGCCGGCGAGGATCTCAGCGCCGGCACGACCGCGTGGGCGATGGACAACATCATGAGCGGCGAGGCCACCGACGCGCAGATCGCCGGCTTCGCGGTGGCGCTTCGGGCCAAGGGCGAGACGGTCGGGGAGATCTCGGGCCTCGTGCAGGCGATGTACGCGCACGCCAACGTGATCGAGGTGCCAGGACCGACGGTCGACATCGTCGGTACGGGCGGCGACAGGGCCCGTACGGTCAACATCTCCACGATGTCCGCCATCGTCGTCGCCGGATGCGGGGCGAAGGTCGTCAAGCACGGCAACCGCGCCGCCTCCAGCGCGAGCGGCGCGAGTGACGTGCTGGAAAAGCTGGGCGTGAACCTGGAGTTGAGCCCGCAGCGGGTGGCCGAGGTGGCCACGGAGGCCGGGATCACCTTCTGCTTCGCCGTGAAGTTCCATCCGTCGCTGCGGCATGTCGCCAACGCGCGGGGCGAGTTGGGCATCCCCACCTCGTTCAACTTCCTCGGTCCGCTGACGAATCCGGCACGCGTGGAAGCGCAGGCGACAGGGGTCGCCAATCCCCGCATGGCGCCCATCATGGCGGGTGTGCTGGCAGAACGCGGTTCGTCGGCCCTGGTCTTCCGCGGAGACGACGGACTGGACGAACTGACGACCACCTCCACCTCGACGGTGTGGGTGGTGCGTGACGGAGAGGTGCGCCAGGAGTCGTTCGACCCGCGCGACGTCGGGGTGGAGATCGTGCCCGTGGAGGCGCTGCGCGGCGCCGACGCCGCGTACAACGCCGATGTGGCCCGCGCCCTGCTGGACGGCGAGCGGGGCCCCGTGCGGGATGCCGTGCTGCTCAACTCCGCGGCGGCGCTCGTCGCTCTGGAGCCGGGGGACGCTCCGCTGGCGGAGCAGATCCGTGCGGCGATGGACAGGGCGGCCGAGTCGGTCGACAGCGGCGCCGCGCGGGCCGCGCTGGACCGCTGGGTGACGGCCAGTCACATGTGACACCGAGGTGCCGCCGTCTCCGCTCCCCCTGAGGCTCCGGCCGGGGTGGATCCCGGACGTGTCCGGGATCCGGACAGCGGGGCGGAGCCGGCGGCACGTTGTGCCATACTTCCCGCCAGGTCACGAGCGACAGCGATCAAGGCCCCGGCCCGCTGTCCGGCAACCCTCCTCCGTGGTGGGGTGCCCCGGGTGATGACCGGGCCGTACGACAGCAGGGTCGTGCGGCAAGCACGGATCCCTCTTCCCTCGCGTCGGCGGGGAGGCTCCATGGCCAGGGGTCCCCGGTATTCGAGGGAGACATCGCATGAGCGTGCTCGTCGCGTCCGCCACCGACCGTCCCGCGCCGTCCCGCCGGCCGGTTCGGCAGCCCGCCTCCGGCTCCGTCCCGGCCTCCGCGCCCCTGCCGGTGCTCGGCCTGGACGTGCCCGCGCCGCTCGCCACGGGCGGTGAACTCCCTTACGCCGCACTGGACTACGCCGCGAGCGCACCCGTGCTGCGCAGTGTGTGGGAGGACGTCGCGGCGTTCGCCCCCTACTACGGCAGCGTGCACCGTGGCGCCGGACACCTCTCCCAGCACTCCACCGCCCTCTTCGAGCGCAGCCGTGCCACGGTGGCGCGCTTCCTCGGCTGCCGCCCCGCGGACGAGGTCGTCTTCACCCGCTCCACCACGGATTCGCTCAACCTCCTGGCCTCGGCGCTGCCCGAGGGCACAAGCGTCTTCGTCTTCGAGACGGAGCACCACGCCTCCCTCCTCCCGTGGCGCGGAACCGGCACCCGGACCGTCTTCCTGGACGCACCGCGTTCGCCGGGCCGCGCCGTCCGGACGCTGGAGCGTGCCCTCGCCTCGGCGCCCGGGGGCCCGAAGCTGGTGTGCGTGACGGGCGCGTCCAACGTCACGGGCGAGATCTGGCCCGTACGCCGGCTGGCGGCCGTGGCGCACCGGTACGGGGCCCGCATCGTGCTGGACGCGGCTCAGCTCGTGCCGCACCGCCCCGTGCACATCGGTGAACTGGACGTCGACTGGGTGGCGTTCTCGGGGCACAAGCTGTACGCGCCGTTCGGCGCCGGTGTGCTGGCGGGACGCACCGACTGGCTGAACGCCGCCGAGCCCTACCTGGCCGGAGGCGGGGCCAGCCGCCGGGTGGCGCGGGAGGCGGACGGCGGCGTCGAAGTGGAGTGGCAGACGGGGGCGGCCCGCCACGAGGCCGGGTCGCCGAACGTGATCGGCGCCTGCGCCGTCGCCTCCGCCTGCGATGCGCTCACGGCCGCGGGGTTCGCGGAACTGGCCGCGCGCGAGGGGAAGTTGACGGCGAGGCTGCTGTCGGGCCTGTCGGACGTCCCGGGAGTGAAGGTGCTTTCGCTCTTCGGCACGGACGGCGAGGGCGTCGGCGCGGGTACCGGCGCAGGGGACTGCGCCGCGGCCGAGGCGGAGCGCAGGGTCGGTGTCGTCTCGTTCGTCGTCGAGGGCTGGAACAGCTCCCACCTGGCTGCCGCGCTCTCCGCCGAGTACGGCATCGGCGTGCGCGACGGCCTGTTCTGCGCGCACCCGCTGGTGCGTGCGCTGCTGGGCTCCGGGAGCGAGGACTCCGGTGGGTGCGGTGCGGCCGGGGGACCGTCACTGAACGCGGTGCGGGTGAGCATCGGGGCGGGGACACCGGACGAGCACGTGGAGAGGTTCGTGCGGGCCGTGGGCGAACTGGTCCGGTACGGGGCCCGCTTGAGCTACCGCACCGAGGACGGACGCTGCGTCCCGGAACCCGGAATCCTGCGGGAGCCCGCCGCCGGGTTCGGTCCCGTCGCCTGAGTGCCGTCCCGGACCCCTGCCCCGGCGTCTGAACAGGCGCCGGGAGCTCCGGACGCCCGTTGCGTCCAGCGCGTCCTTTCGCGTCCAGCGGGTCCGGTGCGTCCGCCGGCCGGCCCCGGTGCGTCCGCCGGCCGGCCCCGGCGGGCCGGCTCCGCCGCCCTCAGGCGTCCAGGCCGATGGCGAACGCCGATTCCAGATCGTGCTGCGAGTAGGTGCGGAAGGCGATGTGGGTCTCCGTGGAGAGCACCCCCGGCACCTTGCTGATCCGGCCGGGAATGACGTCCGCAAGGTCGTCGTGCCTGGCCACCCGCACCATGGCGATCAGGTCGTGCGCACCGGTGACCGAGTAGACCTCGCTGACGCCCTCGAGCGCGGCGATCTGCTCGGCGATCTCGGGGATGCGTTCGGGGCTGGTCTTGAGGAGCACGATCGAGGTGATCACGGTGTCGACTCTCCCTGGGTGGCCGGAGCGGGCGTGCCCACTGTATCCGCACGGAAACGGCGGTAACGCGCCCAGGCGTAGAGGAAGCCGAGGGTGAACCCGACCACATGGGCGAGGTAGGCGACGCCCGGTCCGTCGGTGTCCGAGCGGGCGGCGATCCACTGCAGGGCGAGCCAGAAGACCAGCGCCGCCCACGCCGGGAAGCGAAGCGGCAGGAAGTACAGGAAGGGGAAGAGGCTCGTGACCCGCGCCTTCGGATGCAGGTAGAGAAACGCCCCCAGCACGCCGGAGACCGCGCCGGACGCTCCGACCAGGGGCTCCGCCGACTGGCTGTGTGCCGCCGCGTAGCAGAACATGGCGGTGTACCCGACGCTCATGTAGCAGACAGCGAAGCGCAGGTGGCCCATGCGCATCTCGACCGGGCCGCCGAAGACGTGGAGAAAGAGCAGGTTGCCCAGCAGGTGCAGCCAGCCCGCGTGCAGGAAGAGCGCGGTCACAGGTGTGACGAACGGCCGCAGCGCACCGCTCCACAGAGTGCGGGGCACCACGCCCCAGTGGTTGAAGTAGGCGGCCTGCGCGCGGTGCAGGCCGGGGCCCGTTCCGTAGCCGGGCAGAAAGCCCGAGGCGGGAGCGGTGAGGAAGATCACGGTGCACAGGACGATGAGGGCACAGGTCACGACGGGAATCTTCGGGACGGTGCGGTTCATGATGATTCGGCCACTGGGCAGGCTCCTCGGGACGCACGGTGCGTGGCAGGGTCATAGGGTTACGCCAGGCGATGCTGTGCTCTCGCCGGGTTACCGCGTACACGTGGTCGCACCGCTGCGATGCCCGCGAACGCTCGAAGGAATGAGGTCGAGTACATGACGGTCCCCAAGCCCACGGCCGGAACCCGGTGGCGATGCACGCTCTGCGGCAATCTGACGCGCTTCGACGTGACGCGCTCCAGCAGGGTCGTCGAGTACGTCCACCTGGACCTGGCCGGGGAGCCGCAGATCGAGGAGCAGGAGGTGCTCAGTGAGAGCATCGAATCCGTGCGCTGCCGGTGGTGCGACGCCGCCGACCAGGTCGAACTCGTGGACCGGCCGGGCGCCCAGGTCTGAGAAACGGCAGGTGTGAACGGTGGTGGATGGGACTGCCGACGGCTCGGGGCGCGAGCCGTCGGCACCGGGCGCCGGGCGCCCCGAGCGGGAGCCGGGCACAGGGCCCGTCGCCGACGGGTCCGGAGGCGAGCCCCGGGCCGCCGGTCCGCCGCGCCCCGATGAGGCCGAACCGTTCGACAGGCCGCTGCCGGAGAAGGTCCGCCACAGGGTGGTGTCCCTCACGGGCGACGCACTGGGCGGCCTCAGCGTCGCCGAACTGCCCGCTCCGCTGCGCCAGTACGCACGCTTCACTCCGCAGCGCCGCATCAAGTTCGGCGCGAACGCGATCGCCGCCGCGCTGGAGAGCGAGCCCGCGTTCCGCGAGCGGATCGCCGAGCAGCTGCGCGAGCGCTTCCCCGAACTCGCCGAGGCGCTGACCTCGGGCACGCCGCCGCCGGCCGCCGACCCGGTGGACGTGGCGGCCGTGGCGTATGTGCTGCGTCCCGTCGACTGGCCCAAGCTCGTCGCCGCGGCGGGCGAGGAGGCCCAGCGCGCACAGGCCGAACGCGCGGGCGAGGAGGCCCAGCGTGAACTGGCCAGGCTCCGTGGCGAACTGGCCGAGGCCCGCACCGCGGCGCGCACGGAGGCCGAACGCGGCCGCGGGGAACTGGAGTCGGTGCGCAAGGACCTGGAGGTGACCCGGCGGAAGCTGCGCAGCGCCCAGAGCGATGTGAAGCGCGGCGAGGCGGACGCGCGGAAGGCGCGGGCCGAGCTGGAGGAGCTGCGCTCCTCGGCGGCCGCGGAGAAGTCGGCGGCCGAGAGCGAGAGCCGCAGGCTGCGCACCCGGCTCGCGGAAGCGGAGTCCGCGCTCGAGGCCGGGCGCCGCGCGGCGCGCGAGGGCCGCAGTGTGCAGGACATGCGGGTGCGGCTGCTGCTGGACAGCGTGCTGGAGGCGGCGCAGGGCCTCCGTCGCGAGCTGGCTCTTCCGCCCACGACGAGCCGGCCCGCGGATACGGTCGACGCCGTGGAGCCGGGCCGTATGACCCCGCGGGACATCGCCGCGCGCGCTCTGTCCGAGACCGATCCGGAACTTCTCGACCAGTTGCTCGCGCTTCCTCAGTCGCATCTGGTCGTCGACGGCTACAACGTCACCAAGACCGGTTATCCCACGATGCCCCTGGACAAGCAGCGGCTGCGGCTGCTGGGCGGACTGGCGGGCCTGGCCGCCCAGTCCGGCGCCGAGGTCACCTGTGTCTTCGACGGGGCCGAACTGGCCGCGCCCGTGCTGCTGGCGCCGCCGCGGGGAGTCCGGGTCCTGTTCAGCAAGCCCGGGGAGACCGCCGACGAGCTCATCCGGCAACTCGTACGGGCGGAGCCCCCGGGGCGGGCGGTGGTGGTCGTCTCCTCGGACCGCGAGGTGGCGGACGGCTGTGCGGCGGCCGGAGCCCGGCCGGTCTCCTCGGCGCTTCTGCTGCGCCGCCTGGGCCGGAGCTAGTTGCCTCGACCTGATGCGTCGTTCACACGGCTGATCGGCGGCCTGGCTCCGAAGGCTGTGTGCAGTGTCCGCTGACTCGTCCACCACGGCGCTCGCCGGCTGGTGCGCCGGGCCGGTGCTCCGGAGCGTTCGTTCCCGGCTCGTCCGGTCCGCGCGTCCCAACTGCGCTTCTGGCGCCCGCGCGTGGAGTCGGCGGCAGGAGCGAGCTTCGAACCGACGCCTCCGGAAAGGCATCTGTCAACCCTTGCTCCAAGGGACGACCTGCGCGAACCCGGCGCCGACGGCCACCGCGGGACGGTTCCGGCTTCACGTTTCTCACATCATCGTCACCGATTCGCGCAACGGCGGGCATGCGCAGGGCGCGCGGTGAACGGGAGGTCCCAACCCGGGCGGCACGGGCGCCCGTTCGCACCCCTGCGTGACGCTCTCATCGCTCCCAGTGCGAGTCAGGTAAAGAATCTGCTTGTGTGACGGGTTTTTTCTGAGAGTGATTTGATCCGACGATTACCCGTGGCTAATGTCTGGCCCCGAACCTCCGCAAGTTTGGCCGCCCATCCGGGGCGACGGCGGGGGACCGCCTCGTTCCACGGAGCCACGCCCAATGGCGAAGTGGAGCCGGAGCCCCAGTCCGGCAGGCGGCTGAGGAAGAAGGAGCTCGCCCCAGTGGCGTCCCACCGTCGACCCAAGCAGCCCAGCCGTACCCGCCGTGTGACCGTGCTCACGGCAACCGCCGCCGCGGCAGTGGCCCTCACCGCGCAGGGTGCGCAAGCGGAACCCAAGGCCTCCAAGAAGGAGGTCAAGGAGAAGGTCGACAAGCTCTACGAAGAGGCCGAAGGCGCAACCGAGAAGTACAACGGCGCCAAGGAGAAGCAGCAGAAGCTGGAGAAGGAGGTCGGGAACCTCCAGGACAGCGTGGCGCGCGGGCAGGACGACCTCAACGACATGCGCAACGGCCTCGGTTCGATGGCCACCGCGCAGTACCGCACCGGCGGCGTGGACCCGTCCGTGCAGCTCTTCCTCTCCTCGGACCCGGACAGCTACCTCGACAAGGCCTCCACGCTCGACCAGTTGAGCAGCAAGCAGGCCGAGGCGCTGAAGAAGATCCAGACGAAGCAGCGCGATCTGGCGCAGCAGCGCCAGGAGGCCTCGGACAAGCTGGAGGACCTCGCCGACACCCGCAAGGAGCTCGGCGAGAAGAAGAAGGACATCCAGGCGAAGCTCTCCAAGGCCCGCTCGCTCCTCAACAAGCTGACCGCGGGGGACCGTGCGCGTCTCGCCGCCGAGCAGGCGAGAGCCGACCGTGCCTCCGCCGCGCGTGTGGACCTCGGCAGCGACGCCTCCGCCTCGCAGCGTGCCGCCGCCGCGCTCTCCGCAGCCAAGAGCAAGGTCGGTTCGCCGTACGTGTGGGGCGCGACCGGCCCCAGCTCCTTCGACTGCTCGGGTCTCACCCAGTGGGCCTACAAGCAGGCCGGCGTCTCCCTTCCCCGTATCTCCCAGGACCAGGCGCGCGCCGGAACGCAGATCGGCCGCGGCGAACTCGCGCCGGGCGACCTGGTCATCTTCTACGGCGACCAGCACCACGTCGCCTTCTACGCGGGCAACGGCCAGATCCTGCACGCCCCGAAGCCGGGCGCCGGTGTGCGCTACGAGTCGATCAACAACATGCCGTTCCAGTTCGGCGTGCGGATCGGCTGAGCTTCCGCTCCGCTCGGCCGGGTTTCCCCTCGGCCGAGCTTCCGCGACGGATCGCTGCCGTCCGGAGACCGTGCGGACTCCTCGGCGAACCCGGCCAGTCCGGCAACACGCGCGTCATCTCACCCATAGGGCGCCGTCGTTCGTCCGGGTGAAAGCGAACACCCCGGAATGATCCCTGACCCCGCCGTTGACCTGCGTCGATCGGCGGGGTCCGCGCATATGTCCGGGCTGTCGCGCTGCGCGCGGTGCGTGGAACCTTCCTGGCGGTACGGCTAGATTCGCCGCGCCGTAACGGAAGGAGCACGTCCGCAGTGGTCTCGCACCGGAGTCACCGAAAACCTGCCCAGCGTGGCCGAAGTTGGCCCGGCCGTCTCGTCGTCCTGACAGCAGTGGCCGGGGCCGCAGCCGCACTGTCCCCTGCCGCACCCGCGGGAGCCCGCCCGTCCGATCCCGAAGCCGCGGGCGACCGGGCGGTCGGCTCCCGCATCGACAAGCTCTACGAGCAGGCCGAGGCGGCGACCGAGAGGTACAACGCCGCGTCCGAGCGCGCCCGTGAACTTCAGCGGCAGGTCGAGTACGCGCAGGAGAGCGCCGCCAGGAAGCAGGAGCGGGTCAACCGGCTCCGGTCCGCGCTGGCTTCGTTCGCCGGTGCGCAGTACCGCTCCGGCGGCATCGACCCGTCGATCGCCCTGATGCTCACCGAGGACCCGGACGGCTATCTCGACAAGGCAGCCACCCTCGACCGCATCGGCAGCCGCCAGCACGACAAGCTGCTGCGGTTCAAGAGCGCCCACCGCTCCCTGAAGCAGCAGCGCTCCGAGGCGGGCGCGAAGCTCGGTCTGCTGGAGCAGGAGCGGGCCGAGAGGAAGCGCCACAAGCAGGCCGTGCTGAAGAAGCTCGGAGAGGCGCGCAAGCTGATGCGGGAACTCTCCGCGGCCGGACGGGCAGAACGGGAGCGTGCCTCGCGCGCGGGCGAGCGCGGCGGGCCCGCCCTGCCGGACGGCGGGAAGGCGTCCTCCCAGCGCGCTCAGGCGGCGCTGGCCGCAGCGCGCTCGGCCGTCGGCAGGCCGTATGTGTGGGGCGCCGCGGGCCCCGCCTCCTTCGACTGCTCAGGCCTCACACAGTGGGCGTACGGGCGGGCCGGTGTGTCCCTTCCCCGTACGTCGCAGGCGCAGCGTTCGGCGGGCCGTCAGGTGCCGCTGAGCCGGGCGCGCCCCGGCGATCTGGTGGTCTACCGGGACGACGCCAGCCACGTCGGCATGTACGCCGGCAACGGCCAGGTGGTGCACGCCCCGCACCCGGGAGCGCCCGTGCGCTACGACCCGGTGGACATGATGCCGGTCTCCTCCGTCACCCGTCCGTGAGTGCGCGGCCCGGAGCGCCCGTACGATCGTTCGCGTGCTTGGACCTGGGAAGCGGTGTGAGACGGGAAGAGCCGCGGGCAGCCGCGCGCTGAGGACGGCCCTGGCGGCCGTGATGCTGGCGGGGGTGAGCGGCTGCGGTGCGGACGCGGAGCCGAGCCGCGACAGCCGTGAACGTGCCTCGGCACAGCGTTTGCTGGACCGGCAGGCCGATGCGGTGCGCGACGGCAGCGAGAGCCGCTACTTGGCGGCCGTCGACCCGCGGGCGGAGGGCTTCCGCACGGAGCAACGGCAGGTGTTCGGGAATCTGCGCCGCCTGCCGCTGACTCAGTGGTCCTACCACGTCGGGAACGTGCGCCCGGCCGGGAAGGACGGCGGGGGCGGGAGCCCGAGCCGCTTCCAGGCGGATGTGCGTCTGCGCTACCAGCTTCGCGGCGACGATCAGGCACCCGTCTCCGTCACCGAGAAACTCGCGTTCACCAAGCGCGGGGGCAAGTGGTACGTCAGCGACGAACTCCCCGGCAGCGATCGGCAGTTGTGGGAGCAGGGCGAGGTCGGCGTGGTACGCGGGAAACGCAGCCTGGTGCTTGGCGCGGACCGCAGCCGCGAAGACCTCGACGAACTGGCCCGCAAGGCTGACACCGCGGTCTCCCAGGTGGACCGGGAGTGGCCGCGCAGCTGGCCGCACCGCGTCGTCATCGAAGCCCCGCCGTCGCTGCGGGACATGGCCCGGCTGCTGGACGCCCCCGCCACCTCCTACGAGGGCATCGCCGCTGTCACCACCGGCGAGGCCGGGGAACAGACGAAGGCCGCCGCGGACAGGATCGTCGTCAACCCCGAGGCGTACGGGGACCTGAGCGGTGACGGGCAGCAGGTCGTGCTCACCCACGAGACGGTCCACGTCGCCAGCCGCACCCACACCAGCGGTGCGACGCCCCTGTGGCTGTCGGAGGGCATCGCCGACTGGATCGGCTACCAGGCGACCGACCGCACGCCCGAGGACGCCGCTGCGGAGCTCGTACGGGCGGCCGAAGCCGGGAAGCTGCCCCGCGAACTCCCCTCGGACCGCGACTTCCGGTTCGGCAGTGACCCGGAAGAACTGGGACGTGCCTACGAGAGCGGCTGGCTCGCGTGCCGGCTCATCGCGGACGAGTGGGGCAAGGACAAGCTGTTCGGTCTGTATCTGCGGCTCGGTTCGACCCAGAAGAGCCAGGGCGCGGCTGTCGAGGAGGTCATGCGCAGCGAGTTGGGGATCGGCTTGGAGGAATTCACGGAGAGGTGGCGCGCGTACGTGCGGAAGGAGGTGTCGTGACGTCCTCGGCCGTCCCGTCGACGGCCGGTCTCGTCGAGCGCCACAGCCGCACGCACGCAAGCAGCGACGCCGCTACGAGCAGGCCGTTCCGCACGGCCATCAGTACAAGGCCCAGCCAGTCGCTGGCCACGACGTGGGCGAAGCCGAGCGGGAACTCCAGCAGTGTCACCGCCGTGGCTCCCAGCACGAGCACCGCGGGAAGCCCCTGACAGCCTGCACGCAGCGTCAGGCAGACGGCGGCGACGCCCACGAGCCAGATCATGTACTGGGGGCTGATGACACGGCTGGTGGTGACGAAGAGGAGCACCGCGGTGAGCGCGGCGTCCGCGGGGGTCGAGGACGTCCACTCCACGGCCCGCAGCCGCCACGTCAGCAGCCAGGCGAAGGCGAAGAGCGTCAGCACCAGCGCGGCGTCGCTGACGAGGTGCACGTACGGGCCGACGAACTCCATCGAGCCGTAGTTGAGCAGGACCTGCCCCTCCCAGCCGAACTGACGGGCCACGTGGAGGGCCAGAGCACCCAGAGACTCCACCTCGGTGCCCCTGTCCTGCTGGAACTCGAGGAAGGCGAACGCCCCCGGCATCGTCGCGGCGAAGAGACCCGCCACCGCAACTCCCGTGATCAGGGCGGCAGTCCACGCGGTGCGTGTCCGCCGTCCGCGGGGCGTGCCGAGGAGCAGCAGCGCGGGCCAGACCTTCACCAGCGCGCCGAACGCCGCGAGGGCTCCGGCCGCACGGGGATGCCTGGCACCGGCGAGCAGCGCCCCGACGGCGACGGCGGTGACCATCAGGTCGTAGCGCGCGTACGCGGTCGGTCCCAGCAGGGCCACGCCCGCGACCCAGCTCCACACGCCCGCGCGGCTCCTGCCGGGGCGTGCCGAGGTCCGCAGGAGCAGACCGAAGGTGACGGCGTCGGCGGCGAGAGCCAGCAGATAGAAGGCCGAGGCGTAGTCGAGGAAGGACAGCAGCGCGGGGGAGAGGATCGCCAGCGCCGCCGCCGGCGGGTACTGCCAGGTGACGTCGTTCTCCGGGAACACCCCCGACCTCAGCACTTCGTACCAGCCCCGGTAGATGACGTTCACGTCGTTGGTGAAGTCCGGGCCGGGCAGAGTGACGACCTTGAAGACGCACAGGAGCAGTGCCGCGCGGGTGACCGCCCAGACAGCGACGACGGGTGCGGCGGACCGGAGGCGGGAGCCGCGGCGCCTGTGGCTGCCGCGCTTCGTGCCGCGCCGGCCGCTCTCGTCCCGCGGCGCTCCGGCCTCCGCCTCGCGCGGTGCCGGCGCCGCTGTGCTGTCGGTCATACCCACCTTGCCGTCTTCTGCGTGCCGGGTCCGGTCCGGCTCCCCGTCGGTTGTCCCCCCGCTCGCTCGCCCCGCCGCCCGCGACATCATGCCCGTCCTCGCCGGCCGTGGTGACGAAGGGCAGGTGACGGGGCGGTGCCGGTCACCCGGACGGTACTGTCGGGGGCGCGATGCACAAGACCTTGATCGTCACCAACGACTTCCCGCCGCGGCCCGGCGGCATCCAGGCGTTCCTGCACAGCATGGCGCTGCGTCTGGAACCCTCCCGGGTCGTCGTCTACGCCTCCACCTTCAACCGGACCCGTGAGGGCGCGGAGGAGACCGCCGGGTTCGACGCGCAGCAGCCGTTCACCGTCGTGCGCGACCGCAGCACGATGCTGCTGCCCACGCCCCGCGTGACGCGGCGTGCGGTGGAGCTGCTGCGCGAACACCGCTGCGAATCGGTGTGGTTCGGTGCGGCGGCGCCGCTCGGCCTGATGGCGCCGGCGCTTCGGCGTGCGGGGGCCCGGCGGCTTGTGGCCACCACGCACGGGCACGAGGCCGCCTGGGCCCAACTTCCCGTTGCGAGGCAGCTGTTGCGCCGTATCGGCGCGGGCACGGACACCCTCACGTATCTCGGCGAGTACACGCGGTCGAGGATCGCGCGTGCCATCGGCCCGCAGGCGGCCGCCCGGATGGTCCAACTGCCGCCCGGCGTCGACGAGAAGAGCTTCCACCCGGGCTCCGGCGGCGACGCGGTGCGCGAGCGGCTCGGTCTGAGCGGCCGGCCGGTGGTGGTGTGCGTCTCGCGGCTGGTGCCGCGCAAGGGGCAGGACACCCTGATCCGGGCGATGCCGCGGATCCTGGCCGCACATCCGGACGCCGTACTGCTGGTGGTCGGCGGCGGCCCCTACAGGCGTGACCTGGAGAAGCTGGCGGCGGCGACGGGCGTGGAGCGCTCCGTGCGCTTCACAGGTGCCGTCCCGTGGGAGGAGCTCCCGGCGCACTACGGCGCGGGCGACGTCTTCGCGATGCCGTGCCGCACCCGCCGCGGCGGGCTGGACGTGGAGGGCCTCGGCATCGTCTACCTGGAGGCCTCGGCGACAGGCCTGCCCGTCGTCGCGGGCGACTCGGGCGGCGCACCCGATGCCGTCCTGGAGGGGGAGACGGGCTGGGTCGTGTCCGGGGGCACCTCCGGGCCGCGAGGCCCGGGGGGAGCACCCGAGCAGACCGCCGAGCGGGTCAGCGCGCTGCTGGATGATCCCGAACTGCGCGCGCGCATGGGGAAGAAGGGCCGCGAGTGGGTCCTCGAACGCTGGCGCTGGGACCTGCTCGCGGAACAGCTCAAGACGCTTCTGTGATACGGGCCGTGAGGCTGCGGGGCCGGCCGCTCTGCGGGCCGCGGCCCCCGCTCCGCCTCCGGCCACTCAGACGTACAGCGAGTCGATCTCGTCGGCGAAGTCCTTCGCCACCACTCCCCGCTTGAGCTTCAGCGAGGGAGTGATGTGCCCGGACTCCTCCGTGAACTGGGTGTTCAGCACATGGAACTTGCGCACCGACTCCGCGCGCGAGACCAGGGCGTTGCCGTCGTCGACGGCGCGCTGGAGCTCGGCCAGCAGCTCCTCGTCGTGCAGCAGTTGCTCGTGCGCGAGCCCCGACTTGCCCCGCTCCTCGGCCCACCGCGGCAGGAACTCCTCGTCGACGGTCAGGAGCGCGCCGACGAAGGGGCGGCCGTCGCCGACCACCATGCACTCGGCGACGAGCGCGTGCCCGCGGATGCCGTCCTCGATGACCGACGGTGCGATGTTCTTGCCGCCCGCGGTCACCAGGATCTCCTTCTTCCGCCCGGTGATGGCGAGATAGCCGTCCGCGTCGAGGGTGCCCAGGTCGCCGGTGTGGAACCAGCCGTCGGACAGCGCCTCTTGGGTGGCCTGCTCGTTGTTCCAGTAGCCGGTGAAGAGGTGTTCGCCGTGCAGCATCACCTCTCCGTCGTCCGCGATGCGCACGACTGAACCGGGCAGCGGCTGGCCGACCGTGCCGATCTTCTGGCGGTCGTAGGGGTTGAAGGCCGTCGCGGCGCAGGACTCCGTGAGGCCGTAACCCTCCAGCACGGTGAAGCCGATGCCGCGGTAGAAGTGCCCGAGCCGTTCGCCCAGGGGCGCGCCGCCCGAGATCGCGTGGGTGGCGAGACCGCCGAGCACCGCGCGCAGCTTGCTGTAGACGAGGATGTCGAACAGCTTGTGGCGCAGTTTCAGTTGGAGTGAGGGGCCCGAGGGGTCCTCCAGGGCGCGGCTGTATTCCGTCGCGGTCTCGGCGGCCTTGTCGAAGATCTTGCCCTTGCCGCTCGCCCGGGCCTTCGCCCGCGCGGAGTTGAAGACCTTCTCGAAGACGCGCGGCACGCCGAGGATCATCGTCGGCCGGAACGCGGCCAGTTCGTCCGTCAGCGCCTTCACGTCGGAGACGTGGCCGAGCTTGATCGGAGCCATGACGGCCGCCACCTGCACGAGACGTCCGAAGACGTGGGCGACGGGGAGGAAGAGCAGGACGGAGGACTCTCCCGTGCGGAACATGGGGCGCAGCCGCTCCACGACGTTGCCGCACTCGGCGAAGAAGCTGCGGTGGGTGAGCACGCAGCCCTTCGGGCGGCCGGTCGTGCCGGAGGTGTAGACGATGGTCGCGGGGGAGTCGGCGCGCGCGGTGGAGGAGCGGGCCTCGACGGTCGCGTCGTCCACGTCGGCGCCGGCCGCCGTGAGCTGCTCGACCGCTCCCGAACGGACCGCTTCCGAAGCAACGGCGTCCGGACCTGCCTTGGCCGAACCGGCGGAGGCCGCCTGCGGTTCGATCTGCCAGACACGGGTCAGGGCGGGCAGCCGGTCCCGTACGGACTCCACCGCGCGGCTGTGCTCGGCGGTCTCGACGAGGCACGCGACGGAGCCCGAGTCGCCGAGGATCCAGGCGATCTGCTCCGGCGAACTCGTCTCGTAGACCGGCACGGTGACGGCGCCGGCGCTCCAGATCGCGAAGTCGAACAGCGTCCACTCGTAGCGCGTGCGGGACATCAGGGCCACGCGGTCGCCGGGCTGGACCCCGGATGCGATCAATCCCTTTGCGGCAGCCTGCACTTCGGCCAGGAAGTCGGCGGCGCTGACGTCGGCCCACTCTCCTCCCTGCTTGCGAGCGACGACGGCGACTTCGGGATGCTGGGCCGCGTTGCGGCGGATGAGATCCGTCAGGTTGCCGTCGGCCGGCACCTCGTAAAGGGCCGGAAGGCTGAACTCGCGCAAGACTGCTGCTCCTCGTCGCGACGGAGGACGGCGGCCGTAGGGGGGCGGCCTCCGATGGCTCGGATCCGAAGGCCGTGGGAGGACCCGGATCAATGACGACCCGGACGTTACCCATCAGTAGGGTCCGCGGGGTAGGGGTGAACCTGAGATGTCTGATGCGTCACACGGCCCGGGCGTATCGGCGAAAGCGTAGTCCACGCACGCGGTGAGAGGGAAGTAACCGCAGGTGGGGCGGGGCCGGGGCAGGGGTGCCGCGCCGGGGCGTCTCCGCTCTAGGGTGTGCTCATGCGAGTCCACGTAGTGAGCGACGTGCACGGCAACAGCCGCGACCTCGCGACGGCGGGCGACGGCGCCGACGCGCTCGTCTGCCTGGGAGATCTCGTCCTCTTCCTCGACTACGCCGACCACTCCCGCGGCATCTTCCCGGAGCTGTTCGGAGTCGAAAACGCCGACCACATCGTGGAGTTGCGCACCGCGCGCCGCTTCGCCGAGGCGCGCGAGTTCTCGAAGAAGCTCTGGGCGGGCGTCGACAGGGCCGAGGCGACCGAGCGAGCCGTCCGCAAGCAGTACGCCGAACTGTTCGCAGCGCTGCCCTCGCCCACGTACGCGACCTACGGCAACGTCGACGTGCCGCCCCTGTGGCCGGAGTACGCGGGAGAGGGCGTGACCGTGCTGGACGGCGAGACCGCCGTCATCGGCGGGCTGCGCTTCGGGTTCGTGGGCGGCGGGCTCCGCACGCCCATGCGCACCCCGTACGAGATCGACGACGAGACCTACGCGGCGAAGGTCGAGGCGCTCGGCGAGGTGGATGTGCTGTGCTCCCACATCCCTCCCGAGGTACCGGAGTTGTGCTACGACACGGTCGCCCGGCGCTTCGAACGCGGCAGCGAGGCGCTGCTGCGGGCGGTCCGCTCCGCACGGCCGCGCTTCCACCTCTTCGGGCACGTGCACCAGCCGCTGGTGCAGAGGATGCGGATCGGGCCGACGGAGTGCGTGAACGTGGGGCACTTCAACGCCACCGGCAAGCCCTGGGTGCTGGAGTGGTGAGGCCGTCCGCGGCCCCGTCGCCCGCCGGAGAGGGCGGCAGGCCGCGCACCGGACACGCGCGGTAGCCTGCCAGCGGCAATCGGGGGCCGCGCGCAGCACTTGGAGGAGCCACGGCGATGGCGGAACACACGAGTTCGGACATCACGATCGATGCGGCGCCCGCAGCGGTGATGGGAGTGATCGCCGACTTCGCCCGCTACCCGGAGTGGACCGGCGAGGTGAAGGAGGCCGAGGTCCTCTCGCGGGACTCGCAGGGACGGGCCGAACAGGTGCGGCTGCTCCTGGACGCGGGCGCCATCAAGGACGAACACACCCTGGCCTACGAGTGGATCGGCGAGAACGAGGTCCGCTGGTCGCTGGTGAAGTCCCAGATGCTGCGCGAACTGGACGGTGTCTACAGGCTGGTTCCGGTGGCGGGCGGCGAACGCACCGAGGTCACCTACCAGTTGACCGTCGACGTCAAGATCCCGATGCTCGGGATGATCAAGCGCAAGGCCGAGAAGGTCATCATCGACCGCGCGCTGTCCGGCCTGAAGAAGCGCGTCGAGTCGGGCGGTGGTGCCGGTCAGGGCGCGGACGCCGCCAAAGGCTGACGTGACGGTGCCCGGGCCCGGGGATGGGGGTCTCACCCACGACGCAGTCTGTGGAGGAGGCCGGCACGTACCGGGACCACGGGCGGCTCCGGAGGACCGGGACGTACCGGAGGACCGGGACGCACCGGCGGAGCGCCCCGCCACGCGGCGCGCGCCGGAGCCCGGCGGCACAGCCGGGCCGGGGCCGCGGACGCTGCTGGTCACCGGGGCGGGAGGCGCCGGGCGCACGACAGCCGCCGCCGCGATCGCCGTCGCCGAGGCCCGCGGGGGGCACCGGACGCTGCTGCTGAGCGGCGAGACGCCCGCGACCCTGGAAGCCGTGCTCGGCGTGACGGAGGGGGCCACGGGGGCCGCCGGCACCGCTGGTGCGGCCGTGCCCGGGACGGACGGGCTGCTGCACGTCGCCCGCACCGACTCGGCCGGGCACTTCCGCGCCGCGGCCGTCGCCCTCCAGGAGCGGGGCCGCAAGGTACTGGATCTGCTGGGCTCGGACCCGCTGGACGAGGACGAGGTGACCGAACTCCCCGGCGCCGGAGAGTTCGCGCTGCTGAGCACCCTGCGGGCCGCACACGGCACGGGAGAGTGGGACACCCTCGTCGTCGACCTTCCGCACACCCCGGCCGCGCTGCGCGTCCTGGCGCTGCCCGCCCAGCTGCGCCGCTGGCTGCGCAGGCTCCTGCCCGCGGAGCGGCAGGCCGCGCGCGCCCTGCGGCCCGCGCTCGCACAGCTCGTGGGCGTACCCGTGCCGACCGAGGCGCTCTACGCCGCCGCTGCCCGCTGGGACGGCGAACTCGCCGATGTACAGGGCCTGCTGGAGTCCGAAGGGACCGCCGCTTGCCTCGTCGCGGAACCCGGTCCACTGGCCGCCGAGGCCGTACGGCTCGGCCGTGCCGGACTGGGGCTGTACGGCCTGCCGTTGCGGGTGGTCGTCGCCAACAGGGTCGTCCCGCCGGGCAGTCCGGAACCCTGGACGGCCTCGCTGTCCGGGCAGCAGCAGACGGTGCTCCGGGAGTGGCGTGAGGAGTTGGGGCGGGAGGGTGTCCCGCTCCGCGAACTGCCCCATCTGGGGCGGGAACCGCGCGGTGCGGACGACTTGCTGCGCCTCGTCACGGAGAACTCCCCTGCGGGCGAGCCGGCTTGGAGCGCGGCAGGAGCGGCAGGAGCGGCCGGTGTCGCGGGAGCGGCGGCGGACGGAGCCGTCGAGGACCACCTGGCCCGGGACGGCCTTCTGGTGTGGCGGCTGGCTCTGCCCTCGGTCCGCAAGGAGGAGCTCGAACTCGTGCGGCGAGGGGACGAGTTGATTCTCGGCGTCGGCCCGTACCGGCGCGTCTTCCCGCTTCCCTCCGCGCTGCGCAGGTGCCGGGTCGTGGGTGCGTCGCTGGACGGGGGCGAGCTGCGGGTGCGGTGCGCACCCGACCCGGCGCTGTGGCCGGAGGGCACCGTGCGCTGACGGGCGCCGCACCGGAGAGTGCCGGAAGGGGCGCCGCGGGTCCGGCCTGCCGGTTCCGGTCCCCTGCCCGTCTGCCGGTCCGGGCCCGTCGGCTGCGGCGGAGCGCGTAAGACCGTAGGACCGGGCAGCCCTGCCCCCGTGGCGTCCCTTCCGGCGCTCTCCGCTCCCCGGCTGTTCGGGTAACGTCGGATACGTGCCACCGTCCGACGGGCACCGCCCCTTTCCCCCTTCGCCGTAGGAGCGCCGCCATGAGCGATGCCGCCGAGCCCGAGATGCCGGACGCCGCGGACGCCGACGCCTGGGCCACCGCCTGCGAAGAAGACCTCGCCGCCGAGAAGGCCCGCCGGCGTGCCGAGTACGGGCAGAGTCACGGCAGCGCGGCCGAGGAGCTGAGGCGCCTCGCGGACGCCGTGTCCGACAGGGTGGCCGAGCTGGGCAGGCCCTTCGGCGGCACGATGGCCTCCGCCGCCGCGCAGGGCATGGCACAGCAGTTCATCGCACAGGCGAGGGCCGCCATCGAGCCCGTCGTCGAGCGCAACCCGCACGTCTTCGACCACCTCGCCGCCGCCGGCGGAGAACTGCTCGCCGCCTACAGGGCTGCCGTACAGGAGGCGGAGGGCCGCTGGACGGCCGGCACCGCGGGGGCGTCCGGAACAGGCGACCGCGCCGGGCGGCCGGGCGACTCCGCCCCGGGAGCCTCGCGCCCTTCCGGCCCGCCGGGCGTCGAGCGGATCGACCTGGACAAGGAGCCGGGCGGAACGGGGACGGCCCAGGACCCCGGGCCGGCGGAGGAGGACGGACCGGACGGGCACGGAACGGGAAGCGACGGTCCCGGCGCGCCCTGAGAAGCACCCGCGCCGCGGGCGACGGGCCCCGAGCGCCAAGTGCCGTGAGCTTCAAGCCTCGTGCCCACGCGCACGATCGGGCCGCCCATCCCCTCCGGTACGGTGTTCTGCAGCGGGGTAGGAGCGGAATACCGAGGGACACATGGGACTCACTATCGGCGTCGACATCGGCGGCACCAAGATCGCGGCCGGCGTGGTCGATGAGCACGGAACCATCCTGGAGACCAGTACCGTGCCCACCCCGCCCACGGCGGACGGCGTCATCGACGCCATCGCCGACGCGGTACGGGACGCCAGCGCCGAACACGAGGTGGACGCCGTCGGCATCGGCGCTCCCGGCTACGTGGACGACAAGCGTGCGACCGTTCTGTTCACCCCGAACCTGACCTGGCGCCACGAGGCGCTCAAGGACAAGGTCGAGCAGCGCATCGACCTTCCCGTCGTGATCGAGAACGATGCCAACGCCGCCGCCTGGGGCGAATACAAGTTCGGCGTCGGGACCGGCCACGAGGACGTCGTCTGCATCACCATCGGCACGGGCCTCGGCGGCGGCGTGATCATCGGCGGCAAGCTGCACCGCGGCCGCTTCGGTGTCGCCGCCGAGTTCGGGCACATCCGGATGGTGCCCGACGGTCTGCTGTGCGGCTGCGGCAACCAGGGCTGCTGGGAGCAGTACGCGTCGGGCAGCGCACTCGTGCGGTACGCACAGCAGCGCGCGACGGCCACGCCGGAGAACGCCACGATCCTGCTCGAGCTCGGCGACGGAACCCCCGAGGGCGTCAAGGGCAAGCACATCAGCGAGGCCGCACGGCGGGGCTGCCCGG
This sequence comes from Streptomyces sp. WMMB 322, assembly GCF_900090145.1. Lineage (GTDB taxonomy): Bacteria > Actinomycetota > Actinomycetes > Streptomycetales > Streptomycetaceae > Streptomyces. Next base: position 337,350 of record NZ_FMHI01000004.1, on the reverse strand, counting down.
TCGCCGTGGACTCCTTCCGGGAACTGGCGCGCTGGGCGGGCGCCGGGCTCGCCGACCTGGCGTCGCTGTTCGATCCGGGCGCGTTCATCGTCGGCGGCGGCGTCTCGGACGAGGGCGATCTGGTGCTCGACCCCATCCGAAAGTCCTACCGCCGCTGGCTCGTCGGCAGCCGCTGGCGCCCCCACGCCGAGGTGCTCGCCGCCCAACTGGGCGGCAAGGCAGGCATGGTGGGCGTCGCCGACCTGGCCCGGCAGGGCTGAGCGCACACGCCCGGCAGGGCTGAGCGCGCCCCGCCGACGAAGCGGAACGACCGACGAATGTGAGTGTGAGCCGCGCCGATGACGCTCGCGGATCTGCCCGCAGGACGTACCGAGCCGGACGGTTCGGCGCTCGTCCGGCTGCTCAGCTACAACATCCGCTCCATGCGGGACGACCGGAGAGCGCTCGCCCGGGTCATCCGGGCGTGCGCCCCGGACGTGGTGTGCGTGCAGGAGGCGCCGCGGTTCTTCCGCTGGCGCAAGCACGCCGCGTGGCTGGCGCGTGAGTGCGGGATGGTCTACGTGACGGGCGGCGCGACCGCCACGGGGCCGATGATCCTCGCGACGCTGCGGGCGTCGGTGCTGCGCACCGAGGACGTTCTGCTGCCCCGCACGCCCGGCCTGCACAGGCGGGGGTTCGCCACGGCGGTGCTGGGGTTCGGCCCGGCCGCGCGGCTCGGCGTGCTCAGCTGCCATCTGAGCCTGCAGACCGATGAACGGCAGGCCCAGGGCCGCATGCTTCTCGACCGCCTCGGGGCCCTGGGCACACCGCACACCGTGGCCGCCGGGGACCTCAACGAACGCCCCAGGGGCCGCACGTTCCGGCAGCTCGCGGCGCGGCTGCAGGACGGGTGGGCCGTGGCACCGTGGGGCGGCGAGTACACCTCCACGCCGCGGCGCCCGCACCAGCGCATCGACGCCGTCCTCGCCTCCCCTGGTGTCGAGGTCCTCGGCTGCGGCGTACCGCACGGGCTGGAGGGCGTCTCACCGGAGGATCTGTGCGCGGCCACGGATCATCTGCCGGTGCTGGCCGCGCTGCGTGTGCCTCCCGGTCCGCACGGCTGACAGCCGGCGCCCGGCGGGGGCGGCGAGGCCCGGACCACGGCGCCGGGGCCCGGTTCAGGCGGCACGGTACAGACACGGCGTTGAGGCCACCCCGTTCCGGCCACCCCGTTCCGGCCACCCCGTTCCGGCCACCGCGTTCCGGCCACCGCGTTCCGGCCACCGCGTTCCGGCCACCCCGTTCCGGTCACCCCGTTCCGGCCCCGGCGTTCAGACCACGGCGCCGCGGCCGGGGTCGTCCCAGTCGTCCTCGTCGCGCCCGTCGCGCATCCGTGCCACCAGGGTGCCGAATCCCCCGAGGAAGCCGCCGATCCCCAGCGTCGCGATCCACCAGGTCAGCTCCTGCTGGAAAAGGACGGTGAAGATCAGAAGCAGCGGACCGCCGAGCACCGCGAGCCAGGCGAACTTGCCCGTGGTGTCGGCCTGCGGCAGCGGCGGCGGCTCGGGCGGCACGAAGTGGCCCTCGTCGTCCTCCTCGGGGGTGCCGCCGGGCTCGTCGTCGGACGCCGGCAGGCTCCAGTCGCGGGGGCCGGAACCGGCCGAGTAGACGGTGAAGCTGCGTACCGGCGTGGCCCCGTCGTCGCCCTCGCTCTCGCCCTCGGGACGTGGCCCGGGCGCGGGGCGCGCGGCGGTGCCGGTGCGGGCGTCGCCGCCGGAGTCCGCCGACGCCATGCCCTCGGCCTTCGGGTGGTCCCCGTACGCGGCGACGATCTGCTCCCAGGCGGCATCCTCGTCGAGGGGCACCGGTGCGGCGCCGTCGTCGCGTTCGTCCTTGCGGAGCCCGTCACGGCCGTGCTCCTCGTGGCCGCCCTCCGCGCGCCGCGGGTCGTCCTCGCCGTGGCCGTCGTCCTCCGCGCCGGGGTTACGCTCCATCGCCTGCCGTCTCCGTCTTCCTCGCTGCGAGCCGGGTGATGAATCCGTGGGAGTCCGCGAAGACGCGCTCCGCGTCGTGGTCCAGGGTGGCCACGTGGAAGCTGTCCTCGAGGACGGTCTCGGTCACGTCGCTCGACGAGACCTTGCTGAGCACCAGAGCGGAGTCGCCCGGCGGCACCACGTGGTCGGTCCTGCTGCGCATGACGAGCAGAGGCTGCGTCACCTGCGGCAGTTCGCCGCGCACACGGCGGAAGAAGTCGCGGAGCGAGTACGCGGCCTGGGTCGGCACCCGTTCGTAACCGACCTCCGTGGAGCCGGGTTTGGCGATGTCGCTGGTGATGCCCTTCGCCGAACGGGCGACGAAGCGGCCCAGCGGCAGCGCGTACCCCTGCCACCGCGGGAAGGTCATCGCGGGATTGACCACGGCCACGCCGCTCACCGCGTCCCCGTGGTACGCGGCCAGTCGCAGCGCGAGGGCGCCGCCCATCGACAGACCGCACACGAAGACCTGCTCGCAGCGGCTGCTCAGCCTGCGGAGTTCGCGGTCCACCGTGGCGTACCAGTCCTGCCATCCCGTCACGGCCAGATCCTCCCAGCGCGTGCCGTGGCCCGGCAGCAGCGGAAGCGAGACCGTGAGCCCCTTGGCGGCCAGGTGATCGGCCCACGGCCGTACCGACTGGGGGGAGCCGGTGAACCCGTGGCACACGAGGACACCCGTCTCCGAGCCGTCATGACGCATGGGCTCGGCCCCGGGAAGTATGGACACGTCGGCCTCCAGCCGGTCGGTATCGAGTCGGTCGGCGCTGTGAAGGTGGTGCTTGCTTCCGCGGTGCCCGCTCGGGGCGTGCGACTGCCAGCCTACGCGTGGGGCACGGGGACCGGGTAGTTCAGCACTGCCCGACGCAGGAGCGCTGCTTCCGCGACGGGGAGATAAAGTCACGGTGTCGGAAACAGGAGGTCCTCGGGTTGTTCTACGGAGCGATGAAGCTGTCGGTCGGCAACGGGCTCAAGCTTGCCTTCCGGCCCTGGGTCGAGGGGCTTGAGCACGTACCCGACGAAGGTCCGGCGATTCTCGCCAGCAACCATCTGTCCTTCTCGGACTCCTTCTTCCTGCCCGCGGTGCTCGACCGCAAGGTCACCTTCATCGCCAAGGCCGAGTACTTCACCTCGCCGGGGGTGAAGGGGAAACTCACCGCGGCCTTCTTCAAGGGGGTCGGACAGCTTCCCGTGGACCGCTCGGGCGCACGCGGCGCGGGAGAGGCGGCGATCCGCAGCGGCCTCGAAGTGCTCGCCCGCGGCGAGCTGTTCGGCATCTACCCCGAGGGCACGCGCTCGCCCGACGGCCGGCTCTACCGGGGCAAGCCGGGAGGGCTGGCGCGGGTCGCGCTCCGGTCCGGAGCACCCGTGCTGCCGGTGGCGATGGTCGACACCGAGAAGATCCAGCCCCCCGGGCAGGTCGTGCCCCGGCTGATGCGTCCGGGCATCAGGATCGGCAGGCCGATGGACTTCAGCCGCTATCAGGGCATGGAGAACGACCGCTTCATCCAGCGTGCCCTCACCGACGAGGTCATGTACGAGATCATGAGGCTGTCCGGCCAGGAGTACGTCGACATGTACGCCACCGCCGCCAAGCGCCAACTCGCCGAGGAGGCCAAGCGGAACGCGGAGGCGGAGAAGGCCGAGGACGCTGCCGGCGGAAAGGGCGGGGCGGAGCAGGCCCCCGGGAGGGAAGCGGGGAAGGACGGCGCCGCGCACTCCTGGAGGAACGGCCCGGTGCGGCCGGGAGCCATGCTCGCGGCGGCCAGGCGCCGGCGGAACGAGCGTGACCGGGCGGCGTAGACAGACGCAGGCAAGCAGGGGGGCGGGCCGCTACAGATGGTCCTGAGAATGTCCGTGGAACAGCCGCTGTGGCGGGCACTGAGCGGCTACCGGCTGCTGGCCGCCGGCTACGCGCTGGCGGTCTTCGCGTGGGCGTACGACCGTCTCGCCCATCCACTCGTGGGCGCCCTCTATCTGGGAGTGCTGACGGTCTGGACGGCGGCCACGATTCCCAAGGTCCGCTCCGCCAGGCGCTGCACGAACGGTTTCCTCGCCGTCGACATCACGCTCGGCGTCGTGGGAATCCTCGCCTCCGTCCACGTCGACGCGCACGGCAGCATCGGGCCCACGCTCCCCACCATCTGGGTCGCCGGACCGGTGCTGGCCTTCGCCATCAAGGGCGGCTGGCGCTGGGGCGCGGTCGCGGCAACGGTGGTCGGGGCCGCCAACATCGTCGAACAGGGCGCGGTCACGCGGCCCACCCTGCACAACGTGCTGCTGGTGTGTGTGGCGAGCATCGGCATCGGCTACGTGACCGAGGTGGCCAGGGCGAGTGAGCGCACCCTTGCCCAGGCCCTCCAGATCGAGGCCGCCACCCGCGAGAGGGAGCGCCTCGCCCGCGACATCCACGACAGCGTGCTCCAGGTCCTCGCCATGGTGCAGCGCCGTGGCACCGAGATCGGCGGCGAGGCGGCCGAGCTGGGAAGGATGGCGGGGGAGCAGGAGGTGGCGCTGCGCAGCCTCGTCTCGCAGGAGACCGCACATGTGCCGGCTCCTTCCGCACCGGACGCGGGTGGAGGCGCACGCGCGGCACGGCGGTCCAGTGGAGGGGCCGGGCGGGAGGGCGGTGAGGAGCCCGCCGCGGAGTGCGATCTGCGGGCGCTGCTCTCGCCGTACTCGGGCGCCCGCGTGACCTTCGTCGGGCCGGGCACGCCCGTGCCGCTGCCGGCGGCCACCGCGCAGGAGGTCGCCGCCGCTGTCAGTGCCGCCCTGGACAATGTGCGTCAGCACGCGGGTGGTCCGGACGGCGAACCGCCCCAGGCGTGGATCCTGCTGGAGGACGAGCCGGACGGCGTGCTGGTCACGGTGCGGGACGACGGCCCCGGGCTGCCGGACGGGCGACTCGCGGACGCGGAGGCCGAAGGAAGGATGGGGGTCGCCCTCTCGATCCGGGGGCGGCTGCGTGACCTGGGCGGCAGCGCCGAGTTGATCTCGGTTCCCGGCCAGGGCACGGAGGTCGAGCTGCGAGTGCCGAAGCAGGTCCGCAGCCGTACGGAATGACGAAAGAGAAGACGGCGGGGGCTATGACGGACAGCAACGACGCGAACAACCCGAGCAGCGCCGGCAGCCGGGGCGGCGACCCGGGCGACGGGCGCAAGGGGAAGAGCGGGAAGAACGCCGAGGACACCGCGGACGGAGGCGACGGCGCGCAGCGCCCGGTGAAGGTGATGGTCGTCGACGATCACCCCATGTGGCGGGACGCAGTCGCACGGGATCTGGGCGAGGCGGGGTTCGAGGTCGTCGCCACGGCGGGGGACGGCCCCCAGGCCGTGCGCCGTGCCCGTGCCGCCGCCCCCGATGTGCTCGTGCTGGATCTGAACCTGCCCGGCCTGCCCGGGGCCGAGGTGTGCCGCCGTCTCGTCGGTGCCGGCTCCGGGCTGCGGGTGCTGGTGCTCTCCGCGAGCGGCGAGCACGCCGACGTGCTGGAGGCGGTGAAGTCCGGGGCGACGGGCTATCTCGTGAAGTCGGCGAGCATGGAGGAGCTGCAGGACGCCGTGCGCAGAACCGCCGTGGGCGACCCGGTCTTCACGCCGGGCCTTGCGGGCCTCGTCCTCGGCGAGTACCGCAGGCTCGCGTCGGACCCGGTGCCCGCGGCGGACTCGGACGAGCCCGCCGCGCCGCGGCTCACCGAGCGCGAGACCGAGGTGCTGCGGCTCGTCGCGAAGGGGCTGAGCTACCGGCAGATCGCCGAACGCCTGGTCATCTCGCACCGCACGGTCCAGAACCATGTGCAGAACACCCTGGGCAAGCTGCAGCTCCACAACCGGGTCGAGCTGGTGCGGTACGCCATCCGGCGCGGCCTCGACGAGGAGTGACGACGCGGCCGGACCCCCCTTCGCCCGGTAACTGATCGGAAAACCTCTCCGCGCCCTGTGCCTGGTGATGTGGATCACCGCTAGCGTGGCCGCAGTTGCTACAGGCCGCGCATGCACGAGCGCGGCGATGAGAAGGGAGATCCCATGCGGGTCGGAGTGCTGACCGGTGGCGGCGACTGCCCCGGGCTCAACGCGGTGATGAGGGCCGTCGTCCGTAAGGGCGTCCAGCGGTACGGCTACGACTTCGTCGGGTTCAGGGACGGCTGGCGGGGGCCGCTGGAGGGCGACACGGTTCAGCTCGACATCCCCGCGGTGCGCGGCACGCTGCCCCGCGGTGGGACGATCCTGGGCTCGTCGCGTACGAACCCGTTCAAGGAGGAGAACGGCGTCCAGCGCATCCAGGAGAACCTTGTCAAGCACGACGTCGGCGCTCTCATCGCCATCGGCGGCGAGGACACCCTGGGCGTCGCCGCCCGGCTCACCGACGAGTTCGGCGTCAAGTGCGTCGGCGTGCCCAAGACGATCGACAACGACCTGTCGGCCACCGACTACACCTTCGGGTTCGACACCGCCGTCAACGTCGCCACCGACGCCATCGACCGGCTCCACACCACCGCCGAGTCCCACATGCGCGTACTCGTGGTGGAGGTGATGGGCCGGCACGCGGGCTGGATCGCCCTCCACTCCGGCCTGGCGGGCGGCGCCAACTGCATCCTCATCCCTGAGCGGCGCTTCGACGTCGACCAGGTGTGCGGCTACGTCGAGTCCCGGTTCAAGGCGAGCTACGCCCCGATCGTCGTCATCGCCGAGGGCGCCATGCCCAAGGACGGCGAGATGGTGCTCAAGGACGACTCGCACGACTCGTTCGGGCACGTGCGGCTCTCGGGCGTCGGCGAGTGGCTGTCGAAGGAGATCGAGAAGCGCACCGGCAAGGAGGCCCGTACGACGGTCCTCGGGCACATCCAGCGCGGCGGCACTCCCACTCCCTTCGACCGCTGGCTGGCCACCCGCTTCGGGCTGCACGCGATCGATGCCGTGCGCGACGAGGACTGGGGCAAGATGGTCTCCCTCCAGGGCACGAAGATCGTCCGGGTGCCGATCGCGGAGGCCACCGCCAAGCTGAAGACGGTCGACCCGGAGATGTACGAGGAGGCCGAGGTCTTCTTCGGCTGAGCCCTTCCGGACGCCGTGGGCTCTCCGGCCCGGTGGCCCTCCGGCGCACTGAGCCCGGGCCTTCCCTGAAGGGGAGGCCCGGGCTCACGGTGTCCGGCTCGGGGTGTCAGCGCCGCGCGCCGCCCACCGGGAGGGCCGCCAGCAGCCGCCTGACGATCCCCGGCCCGTCCAGCGTCAGCACCGACTCCGGGTGGAACTGCACGCTCGCGAACGTCGCGCCGCGCAGCGCGTGGACCTCGCCGGTCGCGGCGTCGCGGCCGACCTCGACGCGGTGCGGCCGGCCGGCCGGCGCCCACCGCCGTGCCTCCTGCGAACCGCAGCGCACCGCGTAGGAGTTGTAGAAGCCGGCGGTCTCGTCCCGCCCGAAGACGGAGACCGTCTCCTGCGCTCCCTGGTGGGGCCGCGCCTTCCGCACGATCTCCAACCCCAGCTCCGCGGCGAGCAGTTCGTGCCCCAGACAGATCCCCAGCAGGCCGTGCCGGTGCCGCTGCAGCAGCCGGCCCGTCAGTTCGCGAAGCAGGCGGATCTTCGGATCGGTCCCGTCGCGCGGATCACCAGGGCCGGGCCCGAGTACGACCGGGCCCTCGTGCGCGAGCGCCGCGTCCCGCAGCCCCGGATCGTCGAAGCGCCGCACCTCCACCCCGGAGCCCGTGGTCCGCAGCAGATGGGCGAGCATCGAGGTGAAGGTGTCCTCCCCGTCCACCACCAGGATCTTTCCGTGCGGCAGGTCCGCGTCCGGTTCGCCGCCCGTCTGCATCCGCAGCCAGAACGGCGCCAGGTCCGCGCGCCGGGCCGTGAGCGCCGCCCGCACGCGCGGATCGTCCGCCAGGCGCGCCTGCTGCTGCCCTGCCTGCCCCTTGCCCGCGGGCGCCTCGCGAACGCCCAGCGCCGTGAGGACGCCGGCCGCCTTCGCGTGGGTCTCGGCGACCTCGTCCGCGGGCTGCGAGGCCCTGACCAGCGTCGCACCGACCGGTACCCGGAGCCGGCCGCTCGCCGCGTCCACGTCCGCGGTCCTGATGAGGATCGGGGAGTCGAGGGTCTGGGCGCCTCCCGCGTCACGGCCGATCAGTGCCAGCGCGCCCGCGTAATAGCCCCGTCCTCCGCGTTCGTGGCGCTCGATGACGCGGCACGCGTTCTCCACGGGCGAGCCGGTGACCGTGGCGGCGAACATCGTCTCGCGCAGCACCTCCCGCACGTCGAGGGTGCTGCGCCCGCGCAGTTCGTACTCGGTATGGGCGAGGTGCGCCATCTCCTTCAGCCGCGGACCGACCACGACCCCTCCCATGTCGCCGACGGTGCACATCATCTTCAGCTCCTCGTCGACGACCATGGACAGCTCCTCGCTCTCCTTGCGGTCGGCGAGGAAGGCCAGCAGACCCTCCGCGGAGGGGCCGCCCGGCGGATAGCGGTAGGTGCCGCTGATGGGGTTCATCACCACCGTTCCGCCGGTCATCCGCACATGCACCTCGGGGCTCGCCCCGGCGAGGACCCGCTCGCCGGTGTGCACGACGAAGGTCCAGTACGCGCCTCGCTCCCCGCTCAGCAGCCGCCGGAAGAGCGCGAGCGCGTCCCGGCGGCCGAAGCCCGGGATGCGCCCCTCGAAGGTGCGGCGCACCACGAAGTTGGCGCCCTCGCCGGTGCCGATCTCGTCGTCGATGACGCGGCGCACGGTCCGCGCGTACTCCTCGTCGTCCACGTCGAAGGCGCCGTCCGCCACCTGCACCCGGTGCGAGGGCAGCGCCGCCGCGACGTCGTCCAGAGGCAGCTCGTGCACCTCCCGGGGGACGAGCACGGCCAGCGGCGTCCCGTCGTCGCGCACGCGGAAGCCGCGCTCGCGGATCTGCCGGAACGGCACGAGGGCGAGGGCGCCGTGACCGGCGTCGGGGATGTCGGCGAGCCGCGCCGCCTCGTGGACCGGTCCGGTCAGGATCTCGACGGTGTCGTGGCGTCGGCCCGGGGTGCGTCTGCGCAGCAGCGCGAAGGGCGGGGCGTCCTCGCGCGCCAGCCGGCGCAGCAGCTCGGGCGCGGACGGCGGGAGGGACGGGGGTACGGACGGCGGTGCGGACGGTGATGTGCTCGCGGGAGCCTGTTTTGAGGCGCCGGGGGCGGCACCGGTGCGGCGGCTGTTCATCGGGCGTTCCTTCCTGGGATGCGCGGGGTCACGCGGAGAGGGAACGGCCGTGCACACACCGAAGGCCGCCCCTCGGGCGGCCTTCGCGTCTGTCGCTGTCTCGTGTTCGCGCGCAGTCAGTGGGCCGCCGGATGAGCGGTCCACCACCAGTCGGCCCGGGTTGCCCCTGCCGCAGGCAGGAGGACGAGCTGCGCGAACATGACGCGAGCCTACCCCGCAGTCCGCGTGCGAGTGGTTTCCGTCTCAGCACCCGGGCACGGGGAAAAGGGCCGGGCACGACCCCGTAACCTGGGGCGCGTGAGTGCGAACGCCAACCCCGACGCCGGTGCCCGAACCTGGCGAGACCTTCCCGCCGCGCAGCAGCCCGAGTGGCCGGACCGTGACGCCCTGCGTGCGGCGGTCGCCGAGCTCGAGTCCTATCCGCCCCTCGTCTTCGCCGGCGAGTGCGACCAGCTGCGTGCCCGGCTGGGCGCGGTCGCGCGGGGCGAGGCGTTCCTGCTTCAGGGCGGGGACTGCGCGGAAGCGTTCGACCAGGTCAGCGCCGAGGACATCCGGAACAAGCTCAAGACCCTGCTGCAGATGGGCGCCGTGCTGACGTACGCGGGGTCCGTGCCGGTGGTCAAGGTCGGCCGGATCGCGGGTCAGTACAGCAAGCCGCGCTCCAAGCCCACCGAGACCAGGGACGGTGTGACTCTCCCGTCGTACCGCGGCGACTCGGTCAACGGCTTCGAGTTCACCGAGGCCGCCCGCACGCCCGACCCGGAGCGGCTGAAGCGGATGTACCAGGCGTCCGCCTCCACGCTGAACCTGGTGCGCGCCTTCACCACCGGCGGCTACGCCGATCTGCGCCAGGTGCACGCCTGGAACCAGGACTTCGTCAAGCGCTCGCCCTCCGGTCAGCGTTACGAGGCGCTGGCCCGCGAGATCGACCAGGCCCTGAAGTTCATGCACGCGTGCGGCACGGACCCGGAGGAGCTCAAGACCGTCGAGTTCTTCTCGTCGCACGAAGCGCTGCTGCTGGACTACGAGTCGGCCATGACCCGTACCGACTCGCGCAGCGGCAAGCTGTACGACGTCTCCGGGCACATGGTCTGGATCGGTGAGCGCACACGCCAACTCGACGGCGCCCACATCGAGTTCGCTTCGCAGGTGCGCAACCCGATCGGTGTGAAGCTGGGTCCGACGACGACGCCCGAAGAGGCCCTCACGCTGATCGACAGGCTCGACCCGGACCGGGAGCCGGGCAGGCTCACGTTCATCACGCGCATGGGAGCCGACAAGGTACGGGACAGGCTGCCCACGCTGGTGGAGAAGGTCAGCGCCTCGGGCGCCCAGGTGGTCTGGGTCTGCGATCCGATGCACGGCAACACCTTCGAGGCGGCGAGCGGGCACAAGACCCGCCGGTTCGACGACGTCCTCGACGAGGTCAAGGGCTTCTTCGAGGTGCACAAGAGCGCGGGCACGCACCCGGGCGGCATCCACGTCGAGTTGACCGGTGACGACGTCACGGAGTGCGTCGGCGGCGGCGACGAGATCTTCGTCGGTGACCTGCACCAGCGTTACGAGACGGCGTGCGACCCGCGCCTCAACCGCAGCCAGTCGCTCGATCTGGCCTTCCTGGTCGCGGAGATGTACCGGGACCAGTGAGCCGGCGCGGCGGTGATCCGCCCTCGCCCGGCGAACCGGAGGGAACGGCATCCGGAGGGCCGCCGAGAGAGCGCAGGCGCCGCCGGCAGGACACAGAAGTGGGGCCCGCATCACATCGATGCGGGCCCCACTCCTCTGTTGTGGACGCAGTGCGGCAGCTAAGGTTAGGTTAACCTCATCAAACCTGAGCGTCGTCCGGTGCGCACACTGCCGTGACGGCGTCCTGCGTACGAGTCCGACTGGGAGGCCCGCGTGTACGTATGCTCCTGCTTCGGCATCACGGACCGGCAAGTCCGTGAGCACCAGGAGGCCGGGGCCTGCACGCCGCGCCAGATCGCCTCGCTGAGCAAGGCGGGGACGGACTGCGGCTCGTGCGTGCGCCGCATCCAGGGCCTTCTCGGACGCGGCGGATGCGCGGGGCGTCAGCCGGAGACCGCCTTCGAGGAGCCCGCCCGCGCGCCCGTGCCGTCCTCCGCCTCCGTGGCCGAAGCCGCCTGACTCAGCCCTCCGACGGGGTCTCCTGCTCCACGAGCTGCGCGATGTACAGCGGTTCGCCCAGCTTCTCGATCAGCTCGAGCTGGGTGTCCAGGTAGTCGATGTGGTGCTCCTCGTCGGCGAGTATCTCCTCGAAGATTTTCGCCGAGGTGATGTCGCCCTTGGCCCGCATGACCTCCACCCCGCGCCGCAGACGGTCGATGGCCTCGACTTCGATCTGCCGGTCCGCCGTGAACATCTCGACCAGGGTCTGACCGACGTTCACGTGGAAGAGCCGCTGATAGTTGGGAAGCCCTTCGAGAAACAGAATGCGGTCGGTGAGCCGCTCGGCGTGACGCATCTCGTCGAAGGACTCGGCACGGGTGTACCGGGCGAGCTTGGTCCAGCCGGAGTGCTCCTGCATCTTGGCGTGCAGGAAGTACTGATTGATAGCGGTCAGTTCGGCAGTCAGCTGCTCATTGAGAAATTCGATGACCTCGGGGTCGCCCTGCATGGTCGGACTCCTTCCAAGAGGAAAATGCCAGGTGAGTGTGCGCGCCAGCGCATCCTCGCACCGCTTCGTCAATCCGGTCCAGTAAGCGAAGGCTTACCGAAAGCGCCGGAATTGGCGGCCAAAAACCCCTTGGAGACCCCGCGGCCGGGGTGCCGGCAAGCGGCTTCGGAAGGGTCTGTCACCATGGAGGGATGGGCCAGTCGCAGAATGCCGAGGGGGAGCAGCAACCGCTTCCGCCGGGCCAGCGGCTTCAGCGCGGCTGGCCGGTCACGCACTACGGACCGGTGCCGAAGTTCAAGCCCGACCGCTGGGATTTCCGGGTCTTCGGAGCGACCGCCGACGGTGAGAAGCACTCCTGGGACCACGAGGAGTTCTCGGCACTGCCGTACGAGACGGTCGTCGCGGACTTCCACTGTGTCACCAAGTTCAGCATGGTCGGGGCCGAGTGGGGCGGCGTGCCCGCCAGTACGGTGCTGGAACTCGCGCCTCCCGCGGACGATGTCACCCATGTCATGGTCTGGGCGGAGTACGGATTCAGCTCCAACCTGAGGCTGCCGGACTTCGCCGCCGCGACGACGCTTTTCGCCACCCACCGCGCCGGCGAGCTGCTCACCGCCGAACACGGCTTCCCCCTGCGGCTGGTGGTGCCGCACCTGTACGCGTGGAAGGGCCCCAAGTGGGTGCGCGGCGTGGAGTACATGACCACGGACCGCCGCGGCTTCTGGGAGGAACGCGGCTACCACAACATCGGCGACCCCTGGAAGGAACAGCGCTACTCCTACCAGGAGGAGCCCGGCGACGGGCCGGAGCTGTAGCTGCCGGCCGCCGTCCGGCGGCGGGCAGGGGCCCGCGGCGGGACCGTCGGTGGCAGTGGCGGCTCCGTCGGTGGTACGCGTGCAGCACCGCGGGTCTCGCCCCGGCCGGACACCCACCGCTTCACCGGCGTCGTGCCGAGGAGGACGACGGCGCACGCCGGAAGACGACGGCGCACGCCGGGGCAGGCGGAGCGCACCGCCTCCGGCCGTGGAGCCCCGCCGTCCCGCCGCAGATTCAGCTGCCGCCTTCCCGCAGTTCCTTCAGCCGTGCCACGTCCGCCGCGTGGCCTTCCTTGCGCCCCGGGGTCTCTATGACGAGCGGTACGCCCTCGGTCGAGGGGTGGGTCATGAGGTCGGCGAACGGGCCCGGACCGATGTGGCCGGCACCGATGTTCGCGTGGCGGTCCTTGTGGGCGCCGGCGACATCCTTGGAGTCGTTGGCGTGGATGAGCCTGAGCCGTCCCGGTCCGGTGACCGACTCCAGCTCGTCCAGCGTCCGCTTCACTCCGCCCGGCGCCGCCAGGTCGTGCCCGGCGGCGAAGACGTGGCAGGTGTCGAGGCAGACGCCCAGCCGGGGGTGATGCCGGAGGACTTCGAAGTACGGTCCGAGGTCCCGCATCCGCGAGCAGAGCGAGAATCCCTGGCCCGCCGTGGGCTCCAGCAGCAGCCACGGGTCGTCCTCGTGCGTCAGCTCCTCCAGCAACGGCATAAGCAGCCGCCCCACCTGTGCCAGTGCCGTGGTGCTCGTGCGGCCGCCCGTGGCCGAGCCGGTGTGCACCACGACGCCGGACGCGCCGATCTCGCGCCCTCTGCGGAGCGAATGGCGAAGGGAGGAGACCGAGTTGCGGGCCGTGGCGTCCGTATGGGAGCCGAGATTGATGAGGTAGGGAGCGTGCACGAATACGGGAAGGTTTCTCTCCTCGCACGACGCACGGAATTCTTCGTCCTGTTGCGGGGAACCGGAGTTCGTCGCCCAGCCGCGTGGATTGGCGACGAAAACCTGAACTGCCTCCGCCCCGATGTCGTCTGCGTAGGAAATGCCAGTGGCGGCCAGTCCCCCTGCTACGGGGACGTGGCCGCCAATGGGATTGCGGTGTCGCTCGGTCGTCACACCATCAGTATGCCGAGTTGACGTTGTCCATCGAGCCGTACCTGTCCGCCGCGTAGTTGCAGGCGGCCACGATGTTGGCGACCGGGTCGGTGATGTTGGTCGAGGTGCCCTCGACGTGGTAGGCGTCGAAGGTCGGCTGGATGGTCTGGAGCAGGCCCTTGGACGGGGTGCCCTTCTGGGCGTTGATGTCCCAGTTGTTCACGGCGTTGGGGTCGCCGCCGGACTCGCGGATGATGTTCCGCTTGATGCCGTCGTACGAGCCGGGAATGTTGTGCTTCGCCATGATGTCGCGGGCCTCGCGGATCCAGCCGTCGAGGTTGTCGGGGTAGGTCTTGGGAGCGGGGCGCTCGGCGGCGCGGGAGGCCTTGGCGGCGGCTGCGGCCTCGGCCTTGCGCTCTGCGGCCGCCTTCTTCGCGGCCTTCGCCTTTGCGGCCTTGACCTTCGCGGCCTCCGCGCGGTCGGCGGCGACGGCCTTCTGCTTGGCCAGCGCGTCCTTCTGGGCGGCCACGGCCTGCTTGGTGCGCTGGACGTCGGAGTCCAGGGTTCCCTGCTTGGCGGCGCCGAGCTCCACCTTGTGCGTATCGGAGTTCTTCGTACTCTCCGCGGCGGCCGTCGATGCGCTGACCTTCTTGGCGCCGGACTGGCTCTGGTCGCCTGCGTCGGCCGTGCCGGGGAGGACGGTCAGCGCGATCGCTGCCGCTCCCGCGACCGATATACCTGCGGCGGAGTAACGCGCGAACTTGGGGTTGCGGACGTAGCCGGGAATGCTGGGCATTGTGAGCGAACCTTTCAACAATTGCGTGCGTCGCAGAGGCCGGAAAGGCGGTGTACGCCGGGTTCCGAACCCCGGCGCATGCGACCGACGGCAATTGTTAAAGGCTCCGAAAACACAGCCCAAAAGTGTGACGTACTATCCGGACTCGTTTATCGGGGGAGAGACGCGGTGCCGCGAACGGGGATTGCCGTGTTTCACAGGGCGGACCGGGGGAAGGGCGGTCCACTAGAGACCGTCGTAAGTGACATGCGCCCTATGTCCGGTATCACACGCGGCGCGGCCCCTCTGTCTGTGGGTGAGGACGCGCGTGCAGGGCGTCAGAGCTCCTCGAAGCGTCCTCAGCGGGCGGCGCGGGCGGCATCGCAGGCATCGCAGCGGCGCGGGCAGTCGTGCCGTTCGACCGCGGCAGGGCCGCGCGTGGACCGCTCGGCGGAGCCGGACGGCGGGCCTGCTCAGCGCAGCCAGATCGTCACGTTCGAGCCGCGCGGGGCCTCGTCGTCCCCGCCGGGCGACTGGGCGAAGACCTTGTTGCCGACGAAGATCCGGCGGGCGGTGACCTCGAAGCCGGCGTCCTCCAGCTTCTCGCGCGCCTGCTTCTTGCCCAGGCCCTCCACGTCCGGGACGTCGACCAGGTCCTGACCCTTGGAGATGGTGAGCGTGACGGTGTCGCCCTCGCCGGCCGTGCTGTCCTCGGCGGGCGACTGACGGGCCACGCTGCCCTCGTCCTCGTCGGAGAAGACGCGTTCCGGAGCGATACGGACCTTCAGGCCCTCCTCGGTGAGCTTCTCCCGGGCCGAGTCCTCGTCGTCCCCGACGACGTCCGGCACGTCGACGGGCGCCCCCTTGGAGACGGCCAGCGCGACAGGAGAGCCCGGCCGCCGCTCACTGCCCGCCTCCGGGTCGCTGGCGATCACGGAGCCCCGCGCCGTGTCCTCGCTGAACTGCCGCTTCACGACGCCGGCCTCGAGGCCGGCGTCCTTGAGCTTGCGCCGGGCGTCGGCGAGCGGCGTCCCGCCCAGCTCCGGGACCTTCACGATCTCCGGGCCCTTGGAGACGACCAGGGTGACGGTGCCGGTCCTGCGGATGCGGTCGCCCGGGTCCGGGTTGGAGTCGACGACGTGGCCGCGCTCGACGCGCTCGCTGTATTCGCGGGTGACGTTCACGTCGAGGCCGGAGTCACCGAGGATCTTCCTGGCGTCGGACTCCGTCTTGGCCAGCACCGCCGGTGTCTGCGTGAACTGGCCGGAGTTGATGTACCAGACACCCGTGCCCACCAGCAGCAACAGCATCACCGCCAGCGTCACCAGAAAGCCCCGGCCGCCGGCCCGGCCACGGGAGCGGCGCCGGGTGCCCCCGTCGTCGCCCGGCGGGACGGTGTAGCGGGCGGTGCGGTCGATGCCGTCCCAGCCGTCTCCGGGGCCGGGCCCGTGCCCGTACTCGTGGGATGCCGCGACGTCACGCGGAAGCACGCTCGTGGGCTCCTCCGCCCCGTCGCCGCCTCCGGCCGCCGTGCGCATGCGGCCCTCGCCGAGGGCGGCGCCGGCCGCGAGGGCCTGGGCGAGCCCGGACGCCGGGTCGTTCGCCTGCGGCGGGACGGCATCCAGCTCTGACGGGGTGAGACGGGCCCGTACCCCGCGGACCTCGGCGAGCATGGCGCCCGCGTCCTGGGGGCGGCCGTCCGCTGCCCGGGCCGTGGCCAGTGCCACGAGCATGTCGAGTTCGGGGGCGAGGCCGGGCACGGAGGCCGACGGCGTCGGCATGTCCTCGTGGAGGTGCTGGTAGAGAACCTGCGCCGGGGTGCCGCCCGTGCGGGGCTTGCCGCCGGTGAGCATCTCGTAGAGCATCACGCCGCAGGCGTAGAGGTCGGTGCGTGTGTCCGCGGTGCCGTGTTCGATCTGCTCCGGGGCGAGGTAGGAGACGGTGCCCAGGATGCTGTCGGTTCCGACGGACGTCTGGCTGTCCACCGCCCGTACGAGGCCGAAGTCGGCAACCTTGACGCGGCCGTCGTCGCCGATGAGCACGTTCTCCGGCTTCATGTCGCGGTGCACCATGCCGGCGTGGTGGGCGGCGCCCAGGGCGGCGAGCATCGGCTCGAGGATGTCGAGGGCGACGCGGGGGCGCAGGGCGCCCCGGTCGCGCAGCACGTCCCGCAGGGTGCACCCGGAGACGTACTCCATCGCCAGGTAGACGTACGTGCCGTCGGCGCCCTGGTCGTAGACGGCGACCACATTGGGGTGCGCGAGACGGGCGACGGACTTGGCCTCGCGGATGAAGCGCTCGACGAAGGCGCCGTCCGCGGCGAGCGAGGGGTGCATGACCTTCAGGGCCAGCACGCGGTCGAGGCGGGTGTCGACGGCGCGGTAGACCGTCGCCATGCCGCCGACGGCGATGCGTGATTCGACGCGGTACCGGCCGTCCAGCACCTGTCCGACCGGCGGGGACTCCCCGGCGGGGCCGGAGGAGGGGTCCTGAAGGCTCGTATCCATCGACGAAGAGTCTACGAGCCATCACCGCGGCGGAAATCCGTGATGCGCCAAGCAGCGGGCAAGGAAGCAGGGCAAAAGGAAGAATTTCCAATTTGTCCCTTTCGGGACTTTCGTCGTAAAGGTTTTCCGCGCGAGGCCGGGGGGCCGCGGAATTCCCGGCGTCAGCCTTGCCCCTTCCGCTTCCTCCCTCCTCGCCGGGCCTTTCTCCTCCCCGGTTCCGCCCTTCGTCCCGTGGGTGCCGGCCACCGGGATTCCCCGCGGGACCCCGGTCCTGCGGGACCTCGGCTCTGGAGCCCTGGAGCCCCGAAGCCCTGGAGCCCCGGCTCCCCGGACTCGCGGAAGCCCGGGGCTTCGGGGAGCTCCGGTCCGCTCAGCCGAAGGCGGGGCGCTCCGGATCGAGCGCGGCGACCCCCTCCGCCGGGGAGGACGCCTCCGCGAAGTGGCGGCGCGGGATGCGGCCCGCACGTGCGGCCAGGCGGCCGGCCGTCACCGCCTGCCGCATCGCCTCGGCCATCAGCACCGGCTCCTGTGCCCTCGTCACGGCAGAGGCGAGCATCACGGCCTCGCACCCCAGCTCCATGGCGAAGGCCACATCGGAGGCCGTCCCGGCACCCGCGTCGAGGATCACGGGCACACCGGCGCGTTCGGTGATCAGCTGGAAGTTGTGCGGATTGCGGATGCCGAGCCCGGAGCCGATGGGGGAGCCCAGCGGCATGACGGCCGCGCAGCCGGCCTCCTCCAGCTTCCGGGCCAGGACGGGGTCGTCATTGGTGTAGGGCAGCACGGTGAAGCCGTCGTCGACCAACGTCTCGGCAGCGTCGAGGAGTTCGACGGGGTCGGGCAGCAGCGTGCGCTCGTCGGCGATGACTTCGAGCTTCACCCAGTCCGTTCCGAGAGCCTCCCGTGCGAGCCGGGCGGTGAGCACGGCCTCACCGGCCGTGTAGCAGCCCGCGGTGTTCGGAAGCACGCCGATGCCGTGCCTCTCCAGCACGGACAGCACCGAGCCCTGGACCGTCGGGTCGAGGCGGCGCATGGCGACGGTCGTCAGTTCGGTTCCCGACGCCACCAGCGAGCGCTCCATGACGTCGAGGCTGGGCGCTCCGCCCGTACCCATGATCAGGCGGGAGCCGAAGGTGCGGTCGCCGAGGACGAACGGGTCCGCCGCTGCCGCGGGGGAGTGCGCCGGCGGGGACGTGCCCCGCTGCGGGTGCGGCGTCGTGCCGACCGCTGTGCCTGGCATGCGGATCAACCTCCTTGGACTGCGGTCAGTACCTCGACGCGGTCGCCGTCGGCCAGCCGCACCCGCGGCCACTCGCCGCGGGGCACGACGGTCTCGTTGACGGCCGCGGCGACACCCGAGGGCGCGGATGTGAGGTCCGCCACGAGCTGGTCGAGGGTGGACTCCGAAGCGACGTCGCGGGAGGCGCCGTTCACGGAGACGGTGACGGTCGCGGTGTGTGAGGGGACGCTCGTCATGCTGGACGCTCCTGTGGCTCGCTTGCGGGATCTGTCGGGGGCTCGCGTGCCGGGACCGCCCCTGCGGCTTCGGCGGCGTCGAGGCCGGGGGCGCCGAGGCCGGGGGCGCCGAACCTTGCCGGAGTGAACGCACGTACCTGCTCGGGGAGTTCACCGGTCGCGAGCAGTTCGCCCATCGCGTCGCCGGTGACGGGTGTGAGCAGCACACCGTTGCGGTGGTGGCCGGCGGCCAGGTGCAGTCCCGGCAGCGCAGTGGGCCCGAGCAGCGGCGCGTTGTCGGGGGACGCCGGACGCAGGCCCGCCGAGGTCTCGGTGAGGGGGAGTTCGGTGAGTCCGGGGGTCAGTTCGTGCGCGTCCCGCAGCAGTTCGTACACCCCGCCGGCGGTGACCGTCGTGTCCCAGCCCAGTTCCTCGCTCGTCGCGCCGATGACCAGCTCGCCGTTGGCGCGCGGCACGAGGTAGATGTGCCCGCCGCGCACGATCGCCCGGACCGTACGGGAGAGGAAGGGCCCGTACGCGGAGGAGGACGGCATCCGCAGCCGCAGCACCTGGCCCTTGACCGGCCGCACCGGCGGCAGGACTTCGGGCGGCACCCCTTCGAGACGGGACGCCCACGAGCCCGTCGCCAGCACCGTCTGCCCGGCCCCCACGCCGGTGCCGTCGTCGAGCGTCACGCCCGTTGCGCGGCCGTCCGCGACGGTGAGGCTCACGGCGGCCGCGCGCCGGAAGGCAACGCCCGCACGTTCACAGGCCAGCAGCAGGGCCGTGGCGAGCCGGCGCGGGTCCGTCTGGTGATCGCCGTCGACGCGCAGTCCGCCGCGTACGGAAGGGGAGAGCATCGGCTCGAGACGGCGGCACTCGCGGCCCGTGAGCCACTGCGGATCGAGTCCGCAACGCCGCTGAAGCGCGTGCAGTTCGCGCAGGTGCGCCCGGTCGTCGGCGTCGAGCGCGACCGCGAGTGTGCCGCAGGAGCGGTAGCCGATCTCCTGGCCGCTCGCCTCCTCCAGCTCCGCCGCGAAATCCGGATAACGGGCCGACGAGGCGAGGTTGAGCCCGAGCAGCGCCTCCTCGCCGTAGTGCAGCTCGGTGACGGCGGCGAGCATCCCGGCCGCCACCCGGGCGGCGCCGCCGCCCGGTTCGGGGTCGACGACAGTGGTGGAAAGGCCGCGCTGCGCCGAACGCCACGCGGTGACGAGCCCGATGATGCCGCCGCCGACGACGGCCACGTCGGGGTGCGGGGACGTGCCGGAACCCCGCCCGGCGGCGGTTCCGGCTGAGCTGCTGCGTCGCATGAAGAAGTTGCTTCTCCCTTCGCCGGAATGACCCGGATCAGGTTCGTACGGTCGGAGGCCGCAGCCTCCCTCTCAGCCCGGTGCGCCGGACTCCCGCGTGTGCCATGTGTGTCCTGTGCCGGTCCCGCCGGCTGCCGCGGTTCGCCGTACGGCCCCTCGCCGGGCCGACGTCGCTTCGTACCGCCCGAACAGCGTACTGCGCCCGGGCCGTGATGTGACCGGCGGCTGCCGCGGCAGCCGGCCGCCGGAGGCGTGCCCGCGCCCTAGGATGACCGGGTGGGCGTGAGTCGGAGCGAGCAGCGGGTCGTCGTCGTGGGTGCGGGCATGGCCGGTGTGCAGACGGCCGTGCAACTGCGCGAGCAGGGCTGGCCCGGCGGCATCCGGCTGATCGGCGGCGAGCCCCATCAGCCGTACGACCGGCCCCCGTTGTCCAAGGCGGTGCTGCTGGGCAAGGCGGACGACGCCGCGCTGGACGTCGACTTCGGCGCCCTCGGCATCGATGTGGAACTGGGCAGGCAGGCGACCGCGCTGAGGCCCGGCGAACGCCTTGTGGAGACGGACGCGGGCAGCGTTGCCTACGACCAACTCGTCATCGCCACGGGAGCCGAGGCTGTCGCGCTCCCCGGTGCCGAGGGCGTCCCCGGCGTGCACCTGCTGCGGACCCTCGACGACGCCGCACGGCTGCGCGCCGTCCTGGCGGCGCGCAGCGAGGTGGTCGTGGTGGGCGCGGGCTGGATCGGCGCCGAGTTCACCACCGCGGCACGCGAGGCGGGCTGCGACGTCACCGTCGTGGAGGCCGGGGTGGCGCCGCTTCCGGGAGCGCTTCCCGCGGAGATCACGGAACACATGCGCCCCTGGTACGAGGAGAGCGGTGCGCGCCTGCGTACCGGCACAGCCGTGCGCTCGGTGGAGCGGGGCGGGGTCAGGCTCCAGGACGGCACGCGGCTGCGGGCCGACGCCGTGGTGGTGGGCGTCGGCTCGCGTCCCGCGACGGGCTGGCTGGCAGGCTCCGGCATCGGACTCGGCGAGGACGGCGGCGTGCTCGCGGACGAGATGCTGCGCGCCTCCGCCCCGAACGTGTACGCGGTCGGCGACTGTGCCTCCTTCCCCTCCGCCCGGTACGGCGAACGCCTGCTCGTGCACCACTGGGACAACGCGCTGCAGGGGCCCCGCGTCGTGGCCGCCAACATCACGGCCGGAACGCTGCCGGACGGCGAGGCGGAGGCCGCGCTCTACGACCCGGTTCCCTACTTCTGGTCCGAGCAGTTCGGACGCTTCGTCCAGTACGCGGGACACCACACGGCGCAGGACGAACTGGTCCGGCGCGGCGACCCGGACCAGGCCGCCTGGTCGGTGTGCTGGCTGCGCGACGGAACGCTGAACGCGCTGCTCGCCGTCGGCCGGCCCCGCGATCTGGCGCAGGGCAGAAGGCTCATCGCCGGCCGTGCTCCGGTGGACGCGGAACGCGTGGCCGACGCGGCGGTTCCCCTGAAGAAGGCCGTTCCCACCTCCTAGCGGTACGGGCGGCCTGCGTTCCCGCGGCGCAGCGGCCCCGAACGGGAGCCTGCGGCGGACTGCCGGCCGCCGCACAGTAGTGACTGTCACAGCGGGATGGCAGGCTGGTGGCGTGACAGAGATTGATGCAAAAACCGATGCTCTCGTCCCTGGCTGGCTCACCCTGCCCGATGTCGCCGAAAAGCTGGACATCCCGGTGACCCGGGCCCGTCAGCTCGTCAAGGAGGGTCAGCTGATCGCGGTCCGCAGAGGGGAGGGGCGGACCTTGCAGGTGCCCGCGGACTTCATCGCCTCGGGCCGCATCGTGAAGGGCCTCGTCGGCACGATCACGCTCCTCAAGGACGACGGCTTCAGCGACGAGGAAATGCTGGAGTGGCTCTTCACCGAGGACGAGAGCCTGCCCGGCACCCCCGCGCAGGCCCTCCGGGAGAACCGCGGGACAGAGGTGAAGCGGCGCGCCCAGGCACTCGCCGTGTGACATCCCGCACAGCGCAGTTCCCGGCAAACACCGCACCGCACTGCCTGTACACGCAGTCGCACCGCACGCATCCGCACATCCGCCGGCGTGCGGGCCGGCGCAGCGCCCGCCGCTGCGTCCGGCCCGCACGCCCTCGTCCGGGGGGACGACCCTCATGAGCGCCAACACCGCCCGCAGCCTGCTCGCCGGTGCCCGGCTGTATCTGTGCACCGACGCGCGCAAGGAGCAGCGCGATCTGCCGGAGTTCCTCGACGCGGTTCTGCGCGGGGGCGTCGACATCGTGCAGCTGCGGGACAAGACCATGGAGGCCGCCGAGGAGCTGGAACACCTCGAGGTCTTCGCGGACGCCTGCCGGCGCCACGGGAAGCTGCTCGCCGTCAACGACCGGGCGGACGTGGCGCACGCCGCCGGCTCCGACGTGCTCCACCTCGGCCAGGGTGACCTCCCCGTCCCCGCCGCCCGTGCCGTCGTCGGCGACGACGTCCTCGTCGGCCGGTCCACGCATGCCGAGGCGGAGGCCGCGGCAGCGGCGGCCGAGCCCGGTGTGGACTACTTCTGCACCGGCCCCTGCTGGCCGACCCCCACCAAGCCGGGCCGTCACGCCCCGGGTCTCGGACTGGTCAGGTACACGGCCTCGCTGGGGACTTCGCGCCCCTGGTTCGCCATCGGCGGGATCGACGCCTCCAACCTGGACCAGGTGCTGGACGCCGGTGCGAGGCGCGTCGTGGTCGTCCGGGTCCTCACCGGCGCCGACGACCCCGAGGCCGCCGCGGCGGGGCTGGCCCGGCGGCTGCGGGAGCGCGCCGAGCACGACGGGGCCGGCCCGTCGCGCTGAGCGCCGCCGGAGCGCTGCCCGACGGGGGTACCCGCGGGGGTGCCGGGCGGGCTCCGTCCCGCGCGCGACCCGCGGCGAAATCGCTTTCCCATGCGCCGCCCGTGCGCCGTTTTCGCTGCGTGACCAGCGCGTTCGCAACCGGAACAGCCGCACCGACAAGGGCGACGGAAGGGACGTAAGCGCTCTTCACGCCCCGTCGCCCTCTAGCCAAGGCCGATAGCCTGCAACCATGGCCATCGGTATCTCAGCTACCAGGACAGACAGCAGCACGACAGTGCGTGACCTCCTCGCGACGGGGCAGCGCTCGTACTCGTTCGAGTTCTTCGCCCCGAAGACGGAGAAGGGCGAGCGCTCACTGTGGAACGCCCTGCGGCGGATCGAAGCCGTCTCACCCACGTTCGTCTCCGTGACCTACGGCGCCGGAGGCTCCTCGCGAGAGGGGACCGTGCGCAACACCGAGCGGATCGCCACCGAGACGACACTCACCCCGGTCGCGCACCTGACCGCCGTGAACCACTCCAGGTCGGAGTTGCGCAACGTCATCGGCCAGTACGCGGACGCCGGCATCCGCAACGTGCTCGCGATCCGGGGCGACCCTCCCGGCGACCCGATGGGCGAGTGGGTCAGGCACCCCGAGGGCCTCACCTACGCTTCCGAACTCGTGGAGCTGGTCAAGGAGTCCGGCGACTTCTGCGTCGGCGTCGCCGCCTTCCCGGAGATGCACCCCCGTTCCGACGACTGGGACACCGACGTGCGCCACTTCGTCAACAAGTGCCGCGCCGGGGCCGACTACGCGATCACGCAGATGTTCTTCCGCGTCGAGGACTACTTGCGGCTGCGGGACAGCGTGGCGGCAGCGGGTTGCGAGACACCGATCATCCCGGAGATCATCCCGGTCACCAATGTCAAGCAGATCGAGACGTTCGCACAGCTCAGCAATGCGACGATCCCGGACGAGCTGGCAGACCGCCTCCGGTCGGTCGAAGACGATCCCGCGGCGGTACGCTCGGTCGGAATCGAGTACGCGACGGAGATGTGTGCGACGCTGATGGCCGAGGATGTCCCCGGACTCCACTTCATTACGCTCAACAACTCCACGGCAACGTTGGAAATCCATCAGAATCTTGGACTCCACAATCGACCCTGAGCCGAAGTAGCCGGCCGAGGCAGTGAGAAGGGGGCGCACATGGGCTGGACAGTCCTCTACATCGCGTTCGGCATCGTCGCGCTGTGGCTGTTGGGCGAAGTGCTGCTGCAGTACAAGGCGCGGCTGCGCTGGCGCGTGCTGGCCTTCACCGGCTTCCTGGGCGTGGTGGCGGGGGCGCTGATCCCGTCGGTCGTCGTGATCGGCGTCGGGATCGCCGCCTTCGCCACCGGTCAGACCTTCGTGACGCTTTCCTACCGCCGGGGCTTCGTGGCGGGCTGGGCACTCTCCGGAGTGCCCGGCGTCAGCCGCCGCCGCGACGAGGAGCCGGAGCCCGAGGCGGTGCAGATGCCGCAGTTCGACTCCGCGCCCGAGCCCGTACCCGCCCTGACCGCGTCGGGCGGCTACGGCTCGGACGGGTTCCAGCAGAACGCCGGCGACTCCAACGGCTACGACACGGCCGGTTTTGCCGCCGTGGGATCGATGAGCGCTCCGAGCGGGTTCAACAGCGGGAACCGCTACGAGACGGGCGGCTTCCCCGCCGTGGACTCGATGAGCGCCCCGAGCGGATTCGGAGCTTCCAGTGGCAACGGTTACGACGGCCTCAACGGCAACCGCTACGACGACCTGAACGGCAACGGTTACGACAGCCTGAACGGCAACCGCTACGACTCCCCGAACGGCAACGGCTACGAGACGACCGCCTTCGCCGCGCCCGACGGTCTCGCCGGCCCCGGTCCCGACGGCTTCGATGCGACCCAGGCGTTCAGTCCGTTCAGCCCGGAGACCGAGGGCTACCAGCCCAACGGGTTTTCCGCGCCGAACGGTTACGGGCCGCAGACGGCCGGCCAGGAGCAGGTCCCCGTCTACCAGCCCGGCCCCATGCCGGACGAGACCGGCGAGTTCACATTCGGGGGCTACGACAGCTTCGGCTATCCGGCAGCCGGACAGCAGGCCGGCATATACCAGGACGGCCAGCAGTACGGCGGGTTCTCCGACCCGTACGCCGCCTTCGACGCCAACGCCGCGGGCGCCGCAGGCCCCTCGTACGAGGGTTACAGCGGCTACGACACCTACGGGGGCAACCCCTCCTACGGCGGCGGTGATCCGTACGGCGGCATCGGTGGCATCGGCGGCCTGGGCGATCAGCAGGGGTACGGCCCCCAGCAGTCTCCGTACGGGGTCTCCGACACCTTCGGCGGGGGCGGCGGCTTCGGAGCGGGCGGCGCGGGCGCGGACGCCTACGGATCCATGTACGGCAACGGCGAGTCGTACGCCGACGGGCAGTCCTACTTCCCCCAGCCGCCCACCGGCGGCGCCGGGGCATGGGTGCCGCAGCAGCGCGACCCCAACGAGCCGCAGGGCCAGCAGCAGTATCCGTACCAGAACGGCGACCCGTACGGTTACGGAAGCCAGGGCAACGGATACGGCGCCGGCAGCGGCTACTACTACTGACCGGCGGAGCGGCCGCGCCCGGCAGCGGCGGGCCGCCGCGGGGGCTCAGCGCGAGCCGCGCCAGTCGTCACCCTCCACGATCAGTCCGGCGACCAACGCGCCGGACATTCCCGCGTGTGCGGCACCGCCGCCGGGATGCGCCCAGCCTCCGGCGCGGTAAAGCCCGCTCGTGCCCGTCCTGTTGGGCGGCCGCACATCCACGGCGGCGTCCCTCCGGGTACGGCCCGCGCGCGCAAACCGCCCCGCGAGTGCCGGAGCAGGCACCAGACCGAGCGGAGCCCCCGTCTCCTCCTCGATGTGGCGCGGCGTGCGCACCTCGCGCCACACCACGCGCTCCCCGAGGTCCAGCCCGGCCGCGTCGGCGGCGGCCAGCAGCCGGTCCGCGAGACGGGACGCCTTGTCCTGCCCCGCCTGCCCGTCCTTCCAGTCCTGCCCGTACAGTCCGTTCTCCTCGCCCGCCCCGCCCGCCTCTTCCGGCTCCACGGCGACCGAGAGCACCGCGGCCTCATGCCCGTCGTCCGGGCGCAGCGCGGGATCGTCGGGACGCAGCACGGTCAGCGGCCGGCCGGGGGCGTCGGCACGGTGCACCACGGTGCGATGCGCAGTGCCCGCCGGTCTCGCGCCGCGCAGCGCGAGCAGCACCGTGAGGCGCGACAGTGCCGGCACACCCTGCGGTGCCCCGTCGCCGGCCGCCCTCCCCGGCACCCGGGCGGTGCCTACGACCACGGCGTCGGCCGGTACGTCCGGCCCTCCGGCCGGCTTCACGCCGACCGCTCTGCCGTCCTCCTCCAGCACCTGCGCCACTTCGCAGCCGAAGCGGAAGTCCACCTTGCGTTCCGTGCACCGCGTGTACAGCGCCTCCGCGAGCGCCCGCATCCCGCCGCGCACATGCCAGGTGCCGAAAGTGTGCTCCACGTAGGCGAGTACGGCCGCACCCGCTGGTGCCTCCTCCGGGTTCAGGCCGTAGGAGTTGACGCAGCCCGTCAGCATGGACACCAGCCGCGGATCGCGGAGCTCGTCGGCGGCGGCTTCCGCCAGGGTGGGCGTGCGCCGCCGCAGCAGGCCCTTGCCGCGCAGCGCGGGGTACGGGTCGCGGGCGAGGCTCTCGCGCAGCGCCGGGACGCCATCCGCGGTCAGCGGCTCCTCGAGGAGTGGCCGCCTGGTGGCGTCCCAGACGGTACGGGCCCGGGCGAGCAGATCCGTCCAGCGTTCGCCCGCCCCCGTGCCGAAGGCGGCGTCGAGCGCCCCGACGACCCCGGCGCGGGAGCCGGAGGGCAGCGAGACGGCCGTGCCGTCGGGGAACACGTGCCGGACCGCCGGATCGAGCCGCACGAGGCCCACGCGGTCCTCCAGCGCTTCACGGCCGGTCTTCACGAACAGGTCCCGGTAGACCGCCGGCAGATGCAGAAGGCCGGGTCCGGTGTCGAAGCGGAAGCCGTCCCGCTCCCAGGACCGGACTCCGCCGCCGAAGGTCGCCGAGCGCTCGTACACCGTCACCCGGTGCCCCGCCGTCGCCAGCCGGGCGGCGGCCGCCATCGCGCCCAGCCCTGCGCCGATCACCGCAATGCGTGCCATGACGAGGGACTTTAGCGGGACGGCGGACCGCTCCTCGCGGCGGGCGGTGCCGCCGGGGGAGCGGGACCGTCGCCCTGAGCGGTAGCACCCGGGCTCCGGCCCTCAGTGCTGAGTAGGGCTACCTAGCCCGCCGATTGAGTAGAACAGCGGATGGGCCGGGGCCCCGCCGGGCGGCAGAGTGATGCGCGTGGCAAGGGAGTACCGGCTCCGCACCGCCGACACGGGGCGGCGGAACGGAGGCGGCTCCCTTGCAAGGGGGACGCGGGGGCACGGGGCCCCGCGTCCGTGACGGGGGTCGGGGGATACGGGGGAAGGCGTGCGCAGCCCTGGGAACGGGTGGTCGCCGGTTCGGCCGGCTACCGGGGCTGCGCACACCCCCCGACGCGTCCCTGGAGCAGCAGCGACAGCGCGCCGTGCACCTCGTCCAGGGAGCGCTCCGGCTGGAACGCCTTCCAGTCCAGAGCGGCGACCAGCACCATGCCGACCAGGGCGGCCGCGGTCAGTGCGATGTCGATGTCGGCGCTCAGCTCGCCCTCCTCCACACCGGCGCGCAGCTCCTCCTCCACGACGGCGACGGCCTGCCTGCGGACCACCAGCAGGGTCGAGTTCCACGCCCTGTTGGTGCGCCACAACTCCGCGACGTACAGCCGCGTGAAGGCCGGATAGCGGTCGATGAAGACGAGTCCGGCACGGACCATCGCATCGAGCGCGTCGATGTGACCGCCGCCCGCCGAAGCGGTCGAGGCGGACGCTTCGCGCAGATCCCTCGTCAGCAACTCCACGCCGTGCCGCAGCAGTTCCTCGAACAGCTCGCTCTTGCTGGCGAAGTTGTAGTAGACGGTGCCCTTGGCGACACCGGCCTTCTCGGCGATCTCGTCCACCGTGGTCGCGGAGAAGCCCTGCTCGGCGATGAGCGTCACGGCCGCCTGGAACAGCCTCTCGCGGGTGGGAGCGCGGCTCACAGCGCGATCTCCGGGTGCAGCCGGTTCACGGTCCACACCTGCCTGCGGCAGGCCGTGAGGGCCGTCAGTGCGAGAGCGCCGGCCGTGAAGGCGAGCAGCACGAGGCAGGCCCGCCACACCGGCCACGTTTCACCGCCGGTGATGAGGTGCCGCAGCCCGTCCACGACGTAACTCATCGGCAGGAACGGGTGGATGGCGTTGAAGAATCCGGGGCTGGTCTCTATCGGGTACGTGCCGCCCGCCGATGTCAGCTGGAGCATGAGCATCGCCAGCACGAGGACGCGGCCGGCCGGGCCGAACCGCGCGCCGAGGAACTGCACGATCGCGGTGAAGCAGAGCGTCACCAGCAGCAGGAAGCCCACCGTGCCTGCGCCCCGGGCGAGTTGGAGCCCGAGCCCCCAGTGCAGTACGGCCAGCAGCGCCCCGGCCTGCAGCGCCCCTATCGCGGCGACGGGCAGCCATCCCGCGAGTGTGATGCGTGCGGCGGGCGCACCCGCCGCCAGTGCGCGTCTGTTGAGCGGCTGCAGCAGCATGTAGGCGATCATCGCACCGACCCAGAGGGCGAGCGGGATGAAGTACGGCGCGAACCCCGTCCCGTAGTTGGGTGCCGAGTGCGCGTTCGCGGAGGAGAGTCCGACGGGGTCGGCCATCACGCCCGCACGGTCCTCGCGCTCCTGCTTGCCGTAGTCGGGGATCTTCTTCACGCCGTCGTGCAGGCCGCCCGAGAGCTGGGCGGAGCCGTCGGCGAGCTTGTACATCCCGCCGTCGAGCGTGCCCGCGCCCTTGCTGAGCTTGCCGACGCCGGTGTCGAGGTCCGCTGCGCCTCTTTCTGCGCCGGCCAGCCCGCTCTTGAGGCGCCCCGCCCCGTCGTGGACCTTGTGCGCGCCCTTGTTGAGCGCGTGGATCCTGGCGACGGCCTGGTCGAGGTCTTCGCCCAGGCGGGGGCCGCGTTCTGCGAGGGCGTCCGCGTGCTTGCGCAGCTTGTCGAGATTCTCACCGAGACGGGTGAGGCTTCCCTGCTTCTTGACGATGTCGTCGACGTCCGCGGCCACATCGGCCGCCGTCTCGGCGGCGTCCCTGGCCTT
Source organism: Streptomyces sp. WMMB 322 (assembly GCF_900090145.1). GTDB lineage: Bacteria > Actinomycetota > Actinomycetes > Streptomycetales > Streptomycetaceae > Streptomyces. The sequence continues at coordinate 308,520 of NZ_FMHI01000004.1, read as the reverse complement.
CTTCAACTGCGTGCAGGAGGTGTCCAGTTTGACGGGAGCTTCGCAGCGCGCCCGGTGAACGGTGGCGAGGGTGTCGGCGGCCTTGCGGGAGTCGGCCTTCGCCCGGTGTGCCGCGGCGGGCAGTTCGCCGAGGTTGTCCTTGAGCGTCCTGCTCGTACGGGCCACGTCGCGGGCAGCGGTGCCGATCTCGTCGCCGTGCCCGTCCAGGAACGGGCCGAGCCTGCCGGCGGCCTTGTCGACCTTGTCGCTCAACTGCTGGGTGCCGTCCGCCAGCCGCTTCGACCCCTTCTCCAGCTTGCTTGCTCCGGAGTGCAGTTGTGACGTGCCGTCCTTGAGTCTGCCGCTGCCTTGCTCGGCCTCGCCCAGACCGTTCTTCAGTTCCCCGGTCCCCTTCTTGGCGCGGCCGATGCCGTCGCCGAGCCTGTCCGCGCCGTCCGCCGCCTTCGCCGTCCGGTCGTGAAGGGTGGAGAAGGAGACGAAGATCCGGTCGTAGAAGCCGCGGGAGGCCTTGCTGGAGGCCGCCGCGCGCACCTCCGAGAAGACCGTGCGGGAGATCTGCCCGACGACGTAGTTGCCGGCGTCGTTCGTGCGCACCTTCAGGGCACCGGTCCGGGGGTCGTCGCCCGAACTGGAGGCGATGCGCTCGCTGAAGTCGGAGGGCACGGTCAGTGACAGGTAGTAGCGCCCGTCCTCGACACCCTTCCGGGCGTCTTCGGCGTCGGTCTCGTGCCAGTCGAACGTGCCGCTCTCGTGCAGTCCCTCGGCGACCGAGTCCCCCGCCGCGATCTGCTTGCCGCCGGCCCTCGCCCCTTCGTCCTCGTTGACGAGGGCGACCGGGACCTTGTCGAGACGCCCGTACGGATCCCAGAACGACCACAGGTACAGGGCGCCGTAGAGCAGCGGCAGCAGCAGCATCGCCGCCATCGCCGCCCGGGGCAGCCGGCCCCTCCCGAAACGCCTGAGCTCAAGCGCGGCCAGTCTCGGCGAGCGCATCCGCCGTCTCCTTCTCGCTCGTACCGTCGAACTCCCCTGTATGTGCGGGGTGTTGCCGTTCGCGCCCGGTGTCCGTACGGACGAGGACCGCGTCCGGTGGGGCCTCGCTGCACACAGCCAGGACCGTGACACCGCACGCCGCGACCGAACGCAGCAGCGCCCACGCCTCTTCGCGCTCGGGCTCCGGAAGTTTGAAGTCGGCGTCGTCCACGGCGAGCAGACGGGGCGCGCCCAGCAGGGCCAGCGCGACCGACAGCCTCAGAACCTCCAGCCGCTCCAGGTCACCCACGCGGGTACGAGGCCCCTTGGGCAGCGTCTCCGGGTCGAACCCCGCGAGGGCAAGCGCGGCGTCGACGCGGGCGCGCCCCGCCGCCCGCTCCCTGCGGGGCCGCAGCAGGGAGCGCAGGGAACCGCCGAACCGCCGCTGCAGCAGCACGCGTTCACGAAGGTGTTCGGCGACGGACAGGGACGGTTCGAGGTCGGTGACGCCCGGCACGGCGGCCAGGGCGCTGAACCGTCGTACGGCGGCGAGCTGTCCGGGCAGCCGGCGGCCGCCCACCACGGCGTGCCCCCCGGTTGCCTTCATGCGCCCAGTCAGTGCCAGCAGCAGACACGTGCGTCCCGAGCCCGACGGACCCTCCAGTGCGACGAGGGAGCCCGGTGCCGCCTCGAAACCGACGCCGGAGAAGACCCGGCCACGCGGGCCGTCGAGCCCGAAGCCCTCGGCGTGGAGTCCGACGCCCTCGGGGTGGAGTCCGACGACCTCTGCGGGGGACGTCGCCGGCTCCTCGCCCGGGGCCTCGTCCCCCCGTTCCGCCGCGGCCCGGGCCGTGCCGGTGGGCGCGTACGGACCGGTGGTCCTGTCGGCGCCGCTCGACCCTGCGCCGGTGGTCGTCTCCTTCCCCGGCTCCTCGTTGCCGTGGGAGTCCTCGTGTACCGCGTCGCCCACGGACCCACCCTTCATTTTGCACTGACTGGTCAGTTCAAAATTACCTCACGGTGCTGAATCTCCGTGGGCGGCCCCCGCTTGCATGCCGTCCTGATCGCCGCAGGGGTTTCTGCGCAGGTCGGACGGATTGTCAGTGGTCGCCCTCACGATGGGTGCATACGCCGGTCCATTCGGAAGTCGGACGACGACAGGAGGTTGGTTCCCGTGCAGCGACCCTCTCGGGGAGCGCCCCCGAACTCCCCGCCGGCCAACGACGTCCATCCCGTCCTGCGCAGGGCCGCCGCCCCGCCCGCAGCCCTCGACCTGCTCGCACAGGCGCAGCACGGGCTGGACGAGGCCGCGGCCATGGAGACGCCCAACGAGCGGTTCGCGACAGCGCACTTGGCCGCCCTCCGGACAGCTGCCGCCGTGCTCGCGGTGCGCGGGCGCCCCGAGAGCAGCGAGCGCCGCAGGCGGGCCATACGAAGCGCGTGGGAGGTGCTGCCCGAAGCCGCGCCCGAACTCACGGAGTGGAGCGTGCTGTTCGCCTCCGGCGCGCCCAAGCGGGCCCGTGCCGAAGCCGGCATACAGGGCGCGGCCAGCTGGCGCGACGCCGACGACCTCGTCCGTGAGACCGGGGTCTTCCTGCGGCTGGTGGAGCGGATGCTGGTCTCGCAGCCCGCGCTGCCGCAGCCACGCATCGCCGCGTCCGACGAGGCCTTCGTCGCCGCCCGGCTGAGCCCGCCGGGCGCGGAGGAGGACCGGCGCCGGCCCCGTGCGGGGTGACGGCGCGAAGCGGCGGACAGCGGCCCCGGTGGGCCGGGACATCGCGGGAAACGCCGTGGCTGCGAAGGCAATAGGGTGGTGGCTGCACGCCCCTGAGCCGCCGAGGAGCACGCCATGTCCCGCCCCAGCACATCCCGCCGTACCGCCGTGGTCTGGGAGGTACTGCGAGGAGCCCTCGACCAGCGGGTCAAGGCGAGCGGCAAGGAGTCCCTCGAAGTCCTCGACACCGGAGGCGGGACGGGCAACTTCGCCGTGCCGGTCGCCGAGCTGGGCCACCGTGTCACCGTCGTGGACCCGAGCCCCAACGCGCTGTTCGGGCTCGAACGACGCGCCGCCGAGGCCGGAGTGGAGGGCAGGGTCAGCGGAGTGCAGGGCGATGCGCACGGTCTCTTCGACGTCGTGGGGCGCGGCGGCTACGACGTGGTGCTCTGCCACGGCGTCCTGGAGTACATGGACGATCCGGCCGAGGGGCTGGGCAACGTCGTCGCGGCGTTGCGTCCCGAGGGCGGCACTCTCAGCCTCCTCGCCGCCGGTCTGGGCGGCGCCGTGATGGGACGCGCCCTGGCCGGCCACTTCACCGAAGCGCGGCAGGCGCTGACGGGCGAGAACGGACGCTGGGGCGAGAGCGACCCCATGCCCCGCCGGTTCACGCCCGAGCAGCTCACCGACCTCGTCGACGCCACTGGCCTGTCCGTCACAGCGATGCAGGGCATCCGCGTCTTCGCCGACCTCGTGCCCGGGGCGCTCGTCGACACGGAACCGGACGCCGAGGCGGCCCTGGTGCGGCTTGAGAGCGCCGCCTCCGAACTGCCCGCCTTCCAGGCGGTCGCGAGTCAGCTGCATGTCCTGGCCGAGGCGCGGTACCACGACGGGTGACCCGGCGGGCGCCGGGCCCGGCGGGGGTGACCCGGCCGGAGTGACCGATCAGTACCGCGGTGGCCGTTAGCTCACCCGATCAGCTGTTGACCGCCGTATGATCGGGGCACACCGTTCGGCATGGCGGAAAGGCGGTGCGGGAATGCACGGATTGAACGGTCCCGCGCCGGCACCCGTCATCTCGGTCCTGGTGGGAGGTAATGGCGCAGAGGGGCGGGTTTCACGGGGGCGATTCCCTGCCTATCCTTGGATGGTCGCACCCGGTCGCCCCCGCGACCGACGAGTAGGAGGACTCCGTGCCGCTCTCTGAGCACGAGCAGCGCATGCTCGAGCAGATGGAGCGAGCGCTGTACGCCGAAGACCCCAAGTTCGCGACAGCGCTCGAGGGAAGTGAGCTGCGCAGGTACACCCGCAAGCGGGTCTACCAGGCGGTCGCAGGCTTTCTGGTGGGCATCGCCCTGCTCATGGCCGGAATGGTCGCGCAGCAGATCTGGATCAGCGTCGTGGGTTTCCTCGTCATGCTCGGGTGCGCCGTCCTCGCGGTCACCGGCTGGCGCAAGGCCCCCAAGAGCGGCGAGGAGCAACAGAAGCAGGGCAGCGCGCAGCAGGGCGGCAGCGGAAGCGGCTCGGCGTCCACGCGACGCCAGTCACGCTCCCGCCGCTCGATGATGAACCGCATCGAGGAGCGGTGGCAGCGCCGCCGCGACGAGGGCCAGTAGCCCGAGCACAAACGCCCGTGCGGCGTCCTCCCGCTGAACAGCGTCACAGCGTCACTGCGGGGCTGTCTCCCTTCCGGAATCCGGGGGAGCAGCCCCACAGCCATGCCGGGGCGGAGCCGTGCGCCGGGCCCTCTGCCGGCCGCGTCGCCCTCGGGACCGGCCTGCCCCTCCTCGGGACCGGTCCGGGACGCGCCCGCCCCGGCCGCCCGTGAGGGCGCCCCGGCGCCGCAGGCGACGAAGACTGCCCTGACGGCACCGGGGCGCCCGGGCTCCGAGCCGGCCGGGGCTCCGAGCCGGCCGGGCTCCGGCTCCCCGTCCGGCCCGCACGCGACCGCTCCCGTCACGGCGGCGGCATCCGCCCGTCCGCCACCGTGACGCGCCTCTCGGCGCTACTTCGCGAAGCGGACCCGCAGCGCGCCCAGCCACCTGTCCCGGACCGCCGTGGCGGCCCCGGTCACCGTCCACATCACCCGGATGGATGAGGGTGGCAGCAGGAGTGCACGGAGCCGCAGACTGCGAGGCGCCGCATCCCGGAGGGCGGCCCGGACCAGCAGTACGTCCGCCCGTACACCGACCCCCGGCCGCGGCTGCGGCGCATACAGCACCTGCTCGACCTCCAGGGCCACCCGGAACGCCGCCTCCGCCGCCTCCGGCCCCAGATCGCCGATCCGCACGATGCGCTCGGCCGCCTTGCGCGGCGTGGCCGACTCTTCGGGCACCACCCCGTAGTCCCAGCCGCTGTCGACCAGCTCGCGCCAGGCACCGAGCACGACGGCGCCGTCCGCGCCTCTGCCCGGCACCGACGGTGCGGCACGGTCACCGAGCCGTCTCGATCTCGTACGCACCCGCCACAGCATCGGCAGCATCAGCAGCCCCAGCCCCAGCAGCGACGCCGCTGTGACGCCCGCGACAGTGCCCAACGGCAAGCCGCCGTCGCCGTTCCCGCCGTCCGGGGCCGGTGCGGCCTGCCCGCACTGCGGGTCCAGCCGCTTCGCGTTCGCGTCACAGCTTTCCGACTCGGAGGGCACGGGGGACGGCTCGGTGCTCTGCCCCCGGTCGGGAAGCTGCTCCGCGGGGTTCTCGCGGGGGTCGGGAGTCTCCGGCTGTGCATAGGGAGGCGGGGTGCCCCGCGTCGGCGTCGGCTCGAACCTCGTCCAGCCGACGCCCTCGAAGTACAGCTCCGGCCAGGCGTGCGCGTCCTTGAGGCCCACGTTCATCCGCCCCTCGGCGTCCGCGGTGCCGGGGGTGAAGCCGACCGCCACCCGCGCCGGGATGCCGAGCGTGCGCGCCATGGCCGCCATCGTGAAGGCGAAGTGGACGCAGAAACCCTCCTTCTGCTCAAGGAAGTTGCCGATCGCCGCAGAGCCGCTGCCGGCACGTACACGGGTGTCGTAGGTGAAACCGCCGTCGGACGCGAACCAGTCCTGAAGGCGCACCGCCCGCTCGTAGTCGCTGGACGCCTTGCTTGTGACCTGACGGGCGGTCCGCTCCACGACACCCGGCAGCGAATCGGGCACCTTCGTGTACTCCTCGGTGACCGCGCGCGGCGGCTCGGGTGCCTGACGCAGCTGACGCGGCGTCGGCTTCACCAGCAGGCTCTCCACCTGGTAGCGCTCGCCGCGTGTGGTCTGCCCGCGGTCCCCGACCAGGGTGCGGCCCTCCGGCTCGAAGCGCCAACGCCCTTCCAGGCGCACGCGGTCGGCCGGGTACGGCATCGGCAGCCAGTTCTGCGCGTACCAGGGGGCGGCGACGATGTTGCTGCGGACCTTTTCCGTCCGCACGTCCGGTGACAGCCCCGGCGGCGCGGGCAGCGGGTCCGGCACGGCGTCTATGCGACGCTCCGACGGCTTCCACGAAGAGCCGTCGAACCGGTCCAGGGCGACGATCCGCAGATACATCTCCTGGGTGTTCCGGGTGCTCGTGGTGTAGCTCAGGGCGGTGCGGTCCTCCGCCTGGTTGAGGCTGTCCTGCAGCGCCACCAGCGGGTTGACCGCCGAGACGGTGCCGCCGTTCTGGCCCAGGCCGCCCCTGCCGTTGCGTGCCGCGTCCAGCAGACCGCTGCCCAGCGACGGCATCACCGCGGGCACCACCAGTGCGAGGCCGAGCGTCAGCGCGCCGATCCGCCGCCCCGTGCGTACCGGAGCGGTCGCGGGACCCTCGACGCCACCGGGTTCGTAGGCGGAAGAGCCGGGCCGTCCGCGGTCGGTGAAGACGCGCCCCCACTGCGAGAGCCGTTCGCGGCCTTCGGCGAGGAGAAGCAGCAGGTAGCCTCCGGCCGCGCACAGGAACCACGGCCAGCCGGCACCGTCCCGCGCCAGCCCGGCCGCCACGGAGTAGAGGGCCAGCAGCGGGAGTCCGGCGGGCGCAGCACTGCGGAACGTCACCGCCAGCGCGTCGACCAGCAGACCGATCAGCAGGACGCCGCCCACCAGCATGAGCCGTATGCCGTCGGTCACCGGTGCCGGTATGGCGTACCGGCCCACGTCGTGCCCGCCCTGGGCCAGCAGCTGCCCGAACTCCGCGAAGGCGGCGGGCCCCGGCAGCAGCCCGGCGAACGCCTCGTCGCGTACGAAGAAGAAGGTCAGCAGCAGGAGCGAGACCAGCGCCTGCACCGCCGGCGTCAGCGGACGCGCCAGCGGCACCCGGCGGGCCAGCGCGCCCACCAGTGTCTGCACTCCGAGCAGCAGCGCCGCCTGGAGCAGCCACGTCGCCGGCTCCACCAGCGGCAGCAGCGCGAAGGCCGCGGCCAGCGTGGCCAGCGCGGCGCACAGAGCGAGCCGTCCCCGTCCGCTCATCGCTGCACACCCCCCAAGGTCGACTCGTCCGCTTCCTGCCACAGCTCCGGCATGGCCAGACCGGGACCGCCGCGCAGGGCCGTCCATCCCGCTTCGCGCAGCGCGTGCAGAGACTCCTCGTCCGCCGCGGGCGGCGGCACCGTCACGGTCGTGCCCGCTCCGGCCGGCGCGCCCTCGTCCCCGGGGCCGGGCGGAGCGGCGCCGCTCTCCGGCGCCGGCTCACGCTCGTACTGCGGCACCTGCTTCCCGTCGGTGCCGTCCGCCGAGCTCCCGGCGCAGAAGGCCACCGCCTTGTTCGTACGCTGACGCATGCGCGCCACAGTGGCCGCCTGCTCCTCGTCGAGCTCGCCGAGGAACGCGACGAGCAGCCCCTCCTGTCCGCCCGCGGCTCCACGCAGCATGTCGTAGGCGTACGACATGCCCTCCTTGTCGGACTGTTCGAGGAGGGCGAGGGTGTCCAGCAGCAGCCCGGCGGTGTCGGAGGAGTCCCCGGCGAAGCCGACGCCCTCGGGCCCCGGCACCATCGTCCCCGTGTCCGTCAGCAGCCGGACCGCGTAGCCGCGCTCCAGCAGGTGCAGGCACACCGAGGCCGCGCCCGCGACCGCCCACTCGAAGGGGGAGTCCGGGCCCGAACCGGCGTACGCGCCGCGGCGGGTGTCCAGCAGCACCGTGCACCGTGCCTTCTGCGGCTGCTCCTCGCGGCGCACCATCAGCTCGCCGTAGCGGGCGGTCGAGCGCCAGTGGACGCGGCGCAGGTCGTCGCCGTGCCGGTAGCCGCGCGGGATCACGTCGTCCTCGCCGGCGAGCGAGAGCGAACGGTGCCGTCCGTCGCCGTAACCGGTGGCGTCGCCGGTCAGCCGGACCGGGGGGAGCGGCACGGTCCGCGGCACCACCATGAGCGTGTCGTACGTGCTGAAGGAGCGCGTCAGTTCGCACATCCCGAACGGGTCGGTCAGGCGCAGCTGAAGCGGCCCCAGCGGATAGCTGCCGCGCATCTCGGAACGGACCCGGTACGAGACCTCGCGCCGGCCGCCCGGCTCGACCCGGTCCAGTACGAACCGGGGCCGGGGCCCGAGCACGTACGGCACCCGGTCCTCCAGCATCAGCAGGCCCGTCGGGAGCCGCGAGACGTTGTCCATCTGCAGGTGCACGCGCGCCTCCGAACGGACCGTGACCCGTGCCGGGGAGAGCCTGCGGGAGCCGGCCACCCGGTAGCGCGTGCGGTACAGCACCAGCACGCACACCAGCGGCAGCGCCGCCAGCAGCATCCCCACCCGCAGCAGGTCCGCCTGGCCGAGCACGTACGCGCAGACCGCCGCGGCCATGCCCGCAGCCAGGAACGACCGTCCGCGGGTCGTGAGCCCTCCGAGTGCCGTGCGCAGTGGGCCGCGCTGCTTCCCGTCCCGCGCGCCGCCGTCCTCCTGCCCGCGGCGGTCCGCCTTGCCGCCGCCTCCGGAGGCCTTGCCGAAGGCCGCCCGTCCCGCGGGCCCTCCGCGCGGCGCGGAGCTGCCGGACATCAGTAACCCCGCGGCGGCTGCTGTCCGTAACCGTCCGGGCGGGGCGGAACGCCCCCGGCACCCGGAGCCGCCGTCGGTACGGGCACGCGCTGAATGATCTCCGCGACCACTTGTTCGGCTGTCCGTCTGCTCAGCTGCGCCTGGGAGGTGGGCAGAAGGCGGTGCGCCATCACGGGCACCGCCAGCGACTGCACGTCGTCCGGCAGCACGAAGTCACGGCCCGCCAGCGCGGCCGCCGCCCGCGACGCGCGCAGCAGGTGCAGCGTCGCGCGGGGCGACGCGCCCAGCCGGAGCTCCGGGTGCGAACGCGTCGCCGCGACCAGCTCCACCGCGTAGCGCCGCACCTGCTCGGCGATGTGCACGCCGCGCACGGCGTCGATGAGCTTGCCGATCTCGTGCGCGTGCGCCACCGGCTGGAGGTCCTCCAGGGGCGACGCACCGCTGTGCACGTCGATCATCTCCAGCTCCGCGGCCGGGCTGGGATAGCCGATGGACACCCGCACCATGAAGCGGTCCCGCTGCGCCTCGGGCAGCGGGTAGGTGCCTTCCATCTCGACGGGGTTCTGGGTCGCCACGACCATGAACGGCGACGGCAGTTCGTACGTCTGGCCGTCGATCGTCACATGACGCTCCTCCATCGACTCCAGCAGCGCCGACTGGGTCTTGGGGGAGGCCCGGTTGATCTCGTCACCGATGACGATCTGCGCGAAGACCGCACCCGGCTTGAACTCGAAGTCCTGCCGCTGCTGGTCGTAGACGCTCACCCCGGTGATGTCCGAGGGCAGCAGGTCCGGCGTGAACTGGATGCGCCGCACCGAGCAGTCGACGGACCGGGCGAGGGCCTTGGCCAGCATGGTTTTGCCCACGCCCGGCACGTCCTCGATCAGGAGGTGCCCCTCGGCGAGCAGCACGGTCAGTGACAGCCGTACGACCTCGGGCTTGCCCTCGATCACCGATTCCATCGAGCGGCGCACCCGGTCCGCCGTGCTGCTCAGATCGCTGAGATCCGCTCGCTCGTCAAAGGTCGTCACCCGGCCCTCCTCGGCCCGTCGCCCCGTGTCCCGCTCTGCTCATCTGCTGCCTGTACACGCATTCTTCACGCCCATGCGTCTTCGCGTCAGGCTTCCGCGGTGATCTCCGGATCGATCTCGCGGAGCAGTCCGGTCTTCACGTCGAAGACGAAACCACGCACGTCGTCCGTGTGCAGGAGGAAAGGCGAAGTACGCACACGTTCCATGGACTGCCGCACGTCCTGGTCCAGATCCGGGAAGGCCTCGACCGCCCACGACGGGCGCTGCCCGACCTCCAGCTCCAGTTCGTGGCGGAAGTCCTCGGTGATGGTGAGCATTCCGCAGGCGGTGTGGTGGATGAGAACCACCGAGCGGGTGCCCAGGGCGCGCTGGCTGATCGTCAGGGAACGGATGACGTCGTCGGTGACCACACCGCCCGCGTTCCGTATCGTGTGGCAGTCGCCGAGTTCGAGGCCGAGGGCCGGGTACAGGTCGAGACGGGCGTCCATGCAGGTGACGACGGCGACGTTGCGTGCAGGGCTGGCGGCCATTTCCGAGTTGGCGAAATCCGCCGCGTAGCGTTCGTTCGCCTCGAGGATTCGTTCGGTGACGGTTCCGGGACGGCGCTGGTCGCCGGCGGGGGACTGGGCGTGCGGCTGAGCGTGCCGCTGGTGCGTCGACATGTGACGACGTTAGACCGCCGAGGCGCCCCGGGCTCCCTTCCGTGGCGGACCAATCGGGCTTTCCACCGTTTCTGTGACGTGCTCCACAGGTGGCCCTGCCCCCGGGTCAACGCGCCACGGCGCTGGTTGACCGAAGGGACGAGTGGACTAAAGTGGCGCGAAGTGGGAGGCGGGACGCTTCCGGGGACTCCGAATTCCCCGAGTGCGCAGGCGCGTACGTGCGGCTCGGCCTCCTCCCGCTCTTTGGCCGTGCGGTGCTCCCTTCCCCGGTTCCGTCCGGCCTCTTCCCCTTCGAGCGGGCGGGGACCAAGCAGCACGTGGGCAGGAAGGGCGCATGACGACCGAAGAGCAGCCCGCCCGCGAAGGGCCTGTCGGACCCTCGGAGACGGCCGTGGGTCAGGACTCCGCCGGCGGCGGCCCCTTCAGCGATTCCCCCGGTGACTCCTCCGGGCGGTCTCCCGGGGAGCGGCACCGCCCCGTCATGCTCCGGCGCTGCCTGGATCTGCTGGCCCCGGCCCTCGCCGAGCCCGGCGCCACCGTCGTCGACTGCACCCTCGGCCTCGGCGGCCACAGCGAGGCCCTGCTCTCGACGTTCCCGGCGGCCCGGCTGATCGCGCTCGACCGCGACCGGGAGGCGCTGCGCCTGGCCGGGCAGCGGCTCGCCCCGTACGCCGACCGCGCCACGCTCGTGCACGCCGTCTACGACGAACTGCCCGACGTCCTGGGCCGGCTCGGCGTCCCGCGGGTGCAGGGTGTGCTGTTCGATCTCGGCGTCTCCTCCATGCAGCTGGACGAGGCGGAGCGCGGCTTCGCCTACGCGCAGGACGCCCCCCTCGACATGCGCATGGACCAGACGCACGGCCCGAGCGCCGCGGACGTCCTCAACACCTACCCGCCCGGCGAACTCGTGCGTGTGCTGCGGGCGTACGGCGAGGAGAAGCAGGCCCGGCGCATCGTCGAGGCCGTCGTACGGGAACGGGAGAGGGAGCCCTTCAGCAACAGCGCGAGGCTCGTGGAAGTGATCCGGGACGCACTGCCGCAGGCGGCCAAGCGCACCGGCGGCAACCCCGCCAAGCGGACCTTCCAGGCGCTGCGCATCGAGGTCAACGGTGAACTCGACGTCCTGGAGCGGGCCGTGCCCGCGGCCGTGGACGCGCTGGCGGTCGGCGGGCGCATCGCGGTGCTGTCGTACCACTCGCTGGAGGACCGGCTCGTCAAGCGGGTGCTGACCGCCGGTGCCGGGAGCACCGCGCCGCCCGGGCTGCCCGTGGTGCCCGAGCAGTACCAGCCGCGGCTCAAGCTGCTGACGCGCGGTGCCGAACTCCCCACCGAGGACGAGATCGCCGAGAACCGCCGTGCCGCACCGGCCCGGCTGCGCGGCGCGGAGCGCATCAGGGAGGCGCACACCTCGTGAGTGCACAGCAGCGGCTTTCCCGGCTCGCCCGTCTCGTACCGGCCGGCACCTCGACGGCTGCCCGCACGCCGTTCGTGCTGCTCGTCGTGCTGATACTGGGCGCAGGGCTGCTGGGGCTGCTGCTGCTCAACGCCGCGGTCAACCAGGGCTCGTTCCGGCTGAGCAAGCTCGAGAAGCAGACCGACGAGCTGACGGACGAACAGCAGTCGCTCCAGCAGGAGGTCGACTCCTACTCCGCTCCCGGCTCGCTGGAGAAGCGTGCCCGCGAACTGGGCCTCGTACCCGGCGGCACCCCCGCGTTCCTGGCCCCCGACGGCACCGTCAAGGGCAAGCCGCAGCCCGCCACCGGCGACCCCGAGCAGGAGGAGCGGTGAGCGAACGCCCCCGTGGGCCCCGGCACGACGGCGGCAACGGGAAGAGCAAGGGCAAGCCCTCCTCGGACCGCCCCGAGGGCGGGAGCTCCGCGAGGTCCCCCAAGTCCTCGCAGCCCAGGGCCGCCAAGGCGGCGAAGCCCTCCAAGCCCCTCAAGTCCGCCGGGCAGACCCGGTCTTCGGACCTTGGCAGGACCGTCAGGTCCGCGAGTGCGGTCAAGCCCGGCAGGTCCGCCAAGGCGTCCGGCGGCACCAGGCCTCCCGTTCCCGCACAGGGCGGTCAGCTGCGCCTCGCGCGCGCCAGGCCGAGACTGCGACTGATCGCTTTCGGACTCACCGCGATCATGCTCGCCTTCACCGCGCGGCTGCTCCAGGTGCAGGCCGTCGACGCCAGCGCGTTCGCCGACAAGGCAGCCGTCAACCGCTACATCACCGTGCCGCTCGCGGCCGAGCGCGGCACGATCTCCTCGCGCGACGGCGCGGCGCTGGCCACCACCGTCGACGCCTACGACGTGACGGCGGACCCGTATCTCTTCACCCGGAAGCAGACCGGCGTCACGGACGCCCCCGAGCGCGCCGCCGCCCTTCTCGCACCCGTGCTCCACGAGGACGAGCAGCAGCTCACGCGGAAACTGGCCAAGAAGAACACCCGCTATGTGCTCCTCGCCCGCCAGCAGACGCCGCGCACCTGGACGCGGATCAAGAAGCTGAAGAGGGAGGTCGCCGCGAAGGCGGCCGAGGCGGGACGGCCGGCGGGCGCGGCCGGCACCGCCGCCGAGTCGGAGAAGTCCGCGGACGGCGGCGCCGGTGAAGCGGCCGACGTGCTGGCGGGCGTCTACCGCGAGAAGCACCCCAAGCGCATCTACCCCAACCGTGAACTGGCCTCCTCCGTGCTCGGCTTCGTCAACTCCGAGGGGAAGGGCGGCGCAGGCATCGAGGCCCTGCTGAACAAGAAGCTCGCCGGGAAGGACGGCAAGATCACCTACGCCCAGTCCGGCGGCCGCCAGGTCCCCACCGCGGGCGTACGCGAACACCCGGCCCGCGCCGGCGCCGACGTGCAGCTCACCCTGGACCGGGACATCCAGTGGGCCGCGCAGCAGGCCATCCGGGAACAGGTCGAGGACTCCGACGCGGACAGCGGCTACGTGGTGGTACAGGACACCCGCACCGGTGAACTCCTCTCCATGGCCAGCGCCCCGGACTTCGACCCGAACGACATCTCACGCGCCGACCCCCGGGCCCTCGGCAACGCCGCCGCGCAGGACATCTACGAGCCCGGTTCGACGAGCAAGGTGATGTCGATGGCCGCCGTCCTGGAGGAGGGCAAGGCCACGCCGCTCACGGAAGTGACGGTGCCCAACCGCCTCAAGCGTGCCGACCGCTCCTTCGCCGACGACATCGACCACGAGACCTGGCATCTGACGCTCAACGGCGTCCTCGCCAAGTCCAGCAACATCGGGACGATCCTCGCCACCGAGCAGCTGGGGAAGGACCAGAAGGAGGCCAATCGCGTCCTCCACCGCTACTTGAGCCGGTTCGGCGTCGGCAGGTCCACGGGCCTGGGGCTGCCCGGCGCGTCCTCCGGAATTCTGGAGCGTCCCGAAAAGTGGAGCGCCTCCCAGCAGTACACGATCCCGTTCGGCCAGGGCCTCTCCCTGAACGCCGTACAGGCCGCGTCGATCTACTCCACGATCGCCAACGGCGGCGTGCGCAAGGTGCCCTCGCTCGTACGGGGAACCACCGGCCCGGACGGCGCTTTCACGGCGGCACCCGAGCCGGGCCAGCGCCGTGTGGTGAGCGAGAAGACCGCGAAGACCCTCTCCAGGATGCTGGAGTCCGTGGTCAGCGACATGGAGGGGACGGGCACGACCGCGAAGATCCCCGGCTACCGGGTCGCGGGCAAGACGGGTACGGCCAACCGGGTGGACCCCGACACGGGCCGGTACAGCGGGTACACCTCGTCGTTCGCGGGCTTCGCTCCCGCCGACAAGCCGCGGGTGACCGTCTACTGCGCCGTCCAGAACCCGAAGAAGGGAAGCTACTTCGGGAGCGACGTCTGCGGCCCCGTCTACAAGAAGGTCATGAAGTTCGCCTTGAAGTCGCTGCAGATCCCCCCGACCGGAGCAAAGGCCGACCCGCTGCCCGTCAAGGCAGGGAAGGACAGCTCGGAGAAGGACCGATGAGCCGGGAACGCCGCCCCCGGGCCCCCCTCGCACCGTCCCGCCGAACGGGCCGGGAGCAGGTCCCGGAGGCCCGGCGACGCCCCTCCGTGAAGCCCCTCGCTTCGCGGCACAGCCCTCCCGCCCGGTACGCTCACCGCCGTGCCACAAGCTGATCAGAACTCCCTCTCGCCCTCGGCGGAGGGCCGCCCAGTCCCGTCTTCCGCGGAGGCTGCCCCCGGGACGACCGCGAACGTCACCTCGGGCACGCCGCGGCCCGCACAGGTACGGCCGGTTCCCCTCGCGGAGCTGGCCCGCCGGCTGAACACCGCAGCCCCACAGGGCGCGGAGGAGGCCCCGGTGACCGGTATCACCCACGACTCACGTGCGGTGCGGCCCGGTGACGTCTACGCGGCGCTGCCCGGCGCACGCTTCCACGGCGCCGACTTCGCCTCGCAGGCCGCCAGCCTCGGCGCGGCCGCCGTGCTCACCGACCCGGCCGGTACCGAACGCTCCGCCGACACGGGGCTGCCGGTCCTGACGGTGCCGGACCCTCGTGCCCGTATGGGTGCGCTGGCCGCGGAGATCTACGGGGAGCCGGGCAGGGACCTGCTCCAGATCGGCATCACCGGCACCTCCGGCAAGACCACCACCGCCTACCTGGTGGACGGCGGACTCCGCGAGGCCGCCGCCAAGACGGACGAACTGACAGGGCTCATCGGCACCGTGGAGTCCCGCATCGGGGACGAGCGGCTGAAGTCCGAGCGCACCACCCCTGAGGCCACCGACCTGCAGGCGCTCTTCGCGGTGATGCGGGAGCGCGGCGTGACGGCGGTGGCCATGGAGGTCTCCAGCCACGCGCTGGTGCTCGGCCGCGTGGACGGCTGCGTCTTCGACATCGCCGTCTTCAACAACCTCAGCCCCGAACACCTGGACTTCCACCCGGACATGGAGGACTACTTCCGGGCGAAGCGGCAGCTGTTCACACGCGCGCGCTCACGCGCGGGCGTGGTCAACTTCGACGACGAGTACGGGCAGCGGCTGATCACCGAGTCCGAGGTCCCCGTGACGACCTTCTCCGCGGAGGGCCACCCCGACGCCGACTGGCGCGCCGAGGACGTCGAGGTGGGGCCCCTCGGTTCGACCTTCACCGCTGTGGGGCCGAAGGACGAGTCCGTACGGGCCGCCGCGCCCATCCCCGGGCCCTTCAACGTCGCCAACGCGCTCGCCGCCCTGACCGCCCTCGTCGCCGCCGGTATCGACCCGCAGACGGCTGCCGACGGCATCGCCGCCGTGCCGGGCGTGCCGGGCCGGCTGGAGCGCGTCGACGTCGGGCAGGACTACCTGGCGATCGTCGACTACGCGCACAAGCCCGACGCCGTGGAGTCCGTCCTGTTCGCGATCCGGAAGGTCACCGAGGGACGTGTGCATGCCGTTCTCGGCTGCGGCGGCGACCGTGATCCGAACAAGCGCACCGCCATGGGTTCCGCGCTTGCGCGGCTGTCCGACACCGCAGTCCTGACCTCCGACAACCCCCGCACCGAGGACCCCCTCGCGATCCTCGCCACCATGCTCGCGGGCGCCGCCGAAGTGCCGGCGTACGACCGGGGAACCGTCCTGCTGGAGGAGGACAGAGCCGCCGCGATCCGTCTCGCGGTCGAACGCGCCGAGCCCGGTGACACCGTGATCGTGCTCGGCAAGGGCCACGAGCAGGGACAGGACATCGCGGGGGTCGTCAGACCGTTCGACGACACCCGCGTGCTGCGCGAAGCCATCCGGAACAAGCAGGAAGAGATGCCCACGGCTCCCGCGGCCCCCGCGCAGGCTGCCGCGGGAGCCGCGAACAGCACCCCGACCCAAGGGACAGACGCCGAAGACCGATGATCCCCCTATCTCTCGCCGATATCGCCGCTGTCGTCGACGGACAGCAGAGCGACATACCGGACCCCGACGCCCTGGTCACAGGACCCGTTGTCATCGATTCACGGGAAGTGGCCCACGGCAGTCTCTTCGCAGCCTTCGCCGGTGAACGGGCCGACGGACACGACTTCGCCCGCAGCGCGGTCGAAGCGGGTGCGGTGGCCGTCCTGGCCACCCGCCCCGTCGGCGTGCCGGCCGTCGTCGTCGACGACGTCACCCGGGCCCTGGGCGCACTCGCCAGGCACACGGTCGAACGCCTGGGCACACAGGTCGTCGCGCTGACGGGCTCCGCCGGAAAGACCAGCACCAAGGACCTGATCGCACAGCTGCTGGAACGCCTCGGGCCGACGGTCTGGACGCCGGGCTCCCTCAACAACGAGATCGGGCTGCCGCTCACCGCTCTGCGCGCCGAGGAAGGCACCCGTCACCTCGTGCTGGAGATGGGCGCACGCGGCGTGGGGCACATCCGCTACCTCACGCAGCTCACCCCGCCGCGCATCGGCGTCGTGCTCAACGTCGGGACGGCGCACATCGGCGAGTTCGGCGGCCGGGAGCAGATCGCCCTCGCGAAGGGCGAGTTGGTGGAGGCCCTGCCGCCGGCTGCTCCCGGAGGCGACGGTGCGGCCGGGGGAGACGGGGGCGGTGTCGCCGTGCTCAACGCCGACGACCCCTTCGTCCGGGCCATGAGCGAGCGGACCCGTGCTCGCGTGCTGCTGTTCGGCGAGGCGCAGAATGCTCACGTCCGTGCCGAGAATGTCCGGCTCACCGACAGCGGTCAGCCGTCTTTCACGCTACAAACACCGACCGGGTGCGGTGACGTGACCATGCGCCTGTACGGTGAGCACCACGTGTCGAACGCGCTCGCCGCGGCGGCCGTCGCCCACGAACTGGGCATGCCCGCCGGGGACATCGCCACCGCGCTCTCCGCCGCGGGCTCGCTCTCGCGTTGGCGGATGGAGGTCACCGAGCGCGCCGATGGAGTCACGGTCGTCAATGACGCCTACAACGCCAACCCCGAGTCGACACGGGCCGCGCTCCGCGCGCTGGCCGCGATGGGACGGGGCCGGCGGACATGGGCGGTGCTCGGTGAGATGGCCGAGCTCGGCGACGAGTCGCTTGCCGAGCACGACGCGGTCGGACGGCTCGCCGTCCGGCTCAACGTCAGCAAGCTCGTGGCGGTGGGTGGCCAGGAGGCCGTCTGGCTGGACATGGGCGCGAAGAACGAGGGTTCGTGGGGTGAGGAGTCGGTGCACGTGTCCGACGCTGAGGCGGCGGTCGAGCTCTTGCGGAGCGAACTGCGCCCGGGGGATGTCGTACTGGTGAAGGCTTCCCGTTCGGTGGGTCTGGAACGCGTCGCGGACGCGCTCACGGAGCCCGGGACCAACGAGGGTGAGGTCGCCGCCCGATGGGTATGAGCCAGATCCTCTTCTCGGGAGTCATCGGACTCTTCCTGTCCCTGATCGGGACGCCCCTGCTGATCAAACTGCTCGCGAGACGAGGCTACGGGCAGTTCATCCGTGACGACGGACCGCGGAACCACCACAGCAAGCGCGGCACCCCGACGATGGGCGGCATCGCCTTCATCCTCGCCACGGTCGCCGCGTACGCGCTCACGAAGCTGCTGACCGGCAGTCAGCCCAGCTTCTCCGGCGTGCTCGTGCTCTTCCTCTTCGCCGGCATGGGCCTGGTCGGCTTCCTCGACGACTACATCAAGATCGTCAAGCAGCGCAGCCTCGGCCTGCGGGCCAAGGCGAAGATGGCCGGACAGCTCATCGTCGGCACCACGTTCGCGGTCCTCGCGCTGAACTTCCCCAATCTCCGCCTGCTGACGCCCGCTTCGACGAAGCTGTCCTTCACCCAGGACTTCGGCTGGTCGCTGGGCCCGGTCATCTTCGTGATCTGGGCGCTGTTCATGATCCTCGCGATGTCCAACGGCGTGAACCTGACGGACGGCCTGGACGGCCTGGCCACCGGCGCCTCCGTGATGGTCTTCGGCGCGTACGTCTTCATCTGCGTCTGGGAGTACCAGGAGTCCTGCGCCAACCCCTTCACGGCAGGTCCGGGATGCTATGAGGTGCGCGACCCCCTCGATCTGGCCGTCGTCGCCGCCGCGTTGATGGGTGCCTGCTTCGGTTTCCTGTGGTGGAACACCTCGCCCGCCAAGATCTTCATGGGCGACACCGGTTCGCTCGCGCTGGGCGGAGCCCTCGCCGGGCTCGCCATCTGCTCCCGCACGGAACTGCTGCTGGCCATCCTGGGCGGACTGTTCGTCCTCATCACCATGTCCGTCGTCATCCAGGTCGGCTCCTTCCGGCTCACCGGCAAGCGGGTGTTCAAGATGGCGCCCCTTCAGCACCACTTCGAACTGAAGGGCTGGTCCGAGGTCCTGGTGGTCGTCCGCTTCTGGATCATCCAGGGCATGTGCGCCATCCTCGGCGTCGGGATCTTCTACGCAGGGTGGGCGGCCAGCAAGTGAACGACCGGCACGATCCCCAGCGCTCCGAAGACCCCTCGCACGCAGCGGACTTCGCGGATGCGGGGAGCCTGCGGGGCAGGCGTGTGACGGTGGCCGGACTCGGCGTCAGCGGTGTGAGCGCGGCCCGTGCGCTGCAGCGCCTCGGCGCCGAGGTCACCGTCGTCGACGGCGGCGACAGCGAATCGCACCGCTCGCGCGCGGCCGAACTCGGTGCCCAGGGCGTGACGGTGAGACTCGCGGACGCGGACACCTTGCCCAACGGGACCGATCTGATCGTCACATCACCGGGCTGGAAGCCGCAGAGCCCGCTCTTCGCCGCCGCCGACGCCGAGGGCGTACCGGTATGGGGCGACGTCGAGTTGGCGTGGCGGTTGCGCGGAACAGCGGCCGCGGACGCGGCGGGCGGGCACCGCACGCCCGCGCCCTGGCTCGCCGTCACCGGTACCAACGGCAAGACGACCACGGTCCAGATGCTCGCCTCCATCCTCGGCGCCGCCGGACTCCGTGCCCCCGCGGTGGGGAACATCGGCACCCCGCTGATCGACGTCGTCCTCGCCGAGGACCCCCCGGACGTGCTCGCGGTCGAGCTCTCCAGCTACCAGCTGCACTGGGCGCCGAGCCTGCGCGCCCACTCCGCCGCCGTGCTCAACCTGGCACCCGACCATCTCGACTGGCACGGCTCGATGGAGGCCTACGCCGCCGACAAGGGCCGCGTCTACGAAGGCAATCGCGTCGCCTGCGTCTACAACTGCGCGGACCCGGCCACCGAACAGCTCGTGCGCCGCGCGGACGTGGAGGAGGGCTGCCGCGCGATCGGATTCACCCTCGGCACCCCGGGGCCGTCCGAAGTGGGCGTCGTGGACGGCATCCTGGTGGACCGCGCCTTCGTCGAGAACCGGCGTGAGCAGGCCCAGGAACTGGCCGAGGTCTCGGACATCACTCCCGCGGCGCCGCACAACATCGCCAACGCCCTTGCGGCGGCGGCTCTCGCGCGCGCCTACGGGGTGCCGCCCGCGGCCGTACGTGACGGACTGCGCGCCTTCCGTCCCGACGCACACCGCATCGCACACGTCGCCGACATCGACGGCGTCGCGTATGTCGACGACTCCAAGGCGACCAACACCCATGCGACGCAGGCGTCGCTGGCCGCGTACGACTCCATCGTGTGGATCGCGGGCGGCCTCGCGAAGGGCGCCACCTTCGACGAACTCGTACAGGAGTCCGCGCCTCGCCTGCGAGCCGCCGTACTCATCGGCGCCGACCGCCACCTCATCCACGAAGCCCTCACGCGACACGCCCCGGATGTCCCGGTGGTGGACCTGGAGCGCACCGACACTGGGGCCATGGCTGCGGCAGTCCACGAAGCGGCGCGGCTGGCCCGTCACGGGGATACGGTGCTGATGGCACCGGCCTGCGCCTCGATGGACATGTTCGTCAACTACAACGCGCGCGGTGACGCCTTCACCGACGCGGTGCGTGCGCTGGCAGCGTCCGGCGCGCACGAGGTGGAGTAACCCGCCGGTCCCGCGGACCGCGACGCGGGAACAGACGGAGGGGAAGCGACAGATGACGCCCGACAGCGGCGCTGCGGCAGACTCTCTTCCGGGAGCGCCGAGTACGCGCCGGCACACCGCCGCCACCGGCTCCCGCAGTCGCCGCACCCTCGGTGACGGGTGCGCAGCCCTGGGACGGGCTCTCACGAAGCCTCTGGCTCCGCTGCCTGGCCCCGTCCCGGCCCGCACGGCTCTCCCGCTGCCGCACGCAGCGGGAGCCCTTCTCCTGCCGCGCGAGGCGCAGCGCTCCCGCGCGGCCAACGCCAGGACGGGGAAGGGACCTTCGGCCGCCTCCGGTCCCGGAGCCGGGCGCCCGCTGCGGCCGCGACGCCCCGCACGCCGCCCGAACCGTCCCGGCGGCGGCCGCGGTACGCCCGCGTTCGTCACGAAGGCCAGGCGTGCCTGGGACCGCCCGCTGACGGCGTACTACCTGATCCTCGGCGGCAGTCTCCTGCTCACGGTGCTCGGGCTGGTGATGGTCTTCTCGGCGTCGCAGATCGAGGCGCTCCAGTCGGGCTTGTCCTCCACGTACTTCTTCCGCAAGCAGCTCATCGCGGCGATGGTGGGCGCCGTTCTGCTCACACTTGCCGCTCGTATGCCGATCAGACTGCACCGGGCGCTGGCGTACCCGCTGCTGGCCGTTTCCGTCGTCATGATGGGCCTGGTCCAGGTGCCCGGGATGGGGCACGCGGTGAACGGCAACCGCAACTGGCTCTACCTCGGGGGCCCGTTCCAGCTCCAGCCCAGCGAGTTCGCCAAGCTGGCGCTGGTGCTGTGGGGAGCCGACCTGCTGGCCCGCAAGCGCTCCAGGCGGCTGCTGAACCAGTGGAAGCACATGCTCGTGCCGCTCGTGCCCGTCGGGCTGCTCGTGCTCGGGCTCATCATGCTCGGCGGCGACATGGGGACCGCGATCATCCTCGCGGCGATCCTGTTCGGACTGCTCTGGCTCGCGGGCGCCCCCACACGGCTCTTCGCCGGAGTCATGGGCGTGGCCGCCGTCATCGGCGCTCTGCTGATCATGACCAGTCCGAACAGGATGGCCCGGCTCGGCTGCATCGGGGCCACCGACCCCGGTGCCAACGACCAGTGCTGGCAGGCCGTTCACGGCATCTACGCGCTCGCGTCGGGCGGATGGTTCGGTTCGGGGCTCGGCGCCAGTGTGGAAAAATGGGGGCAACTGCCTGAACCGCACACCGACTTCATCTTCGCCGTGACCGGGGAGGAACTCGGTCTTGCGGGGACGCTGTCGGTACTGGCTCTCTTCGCGGCTCTAGGCTATGCGGGTATCCGCGTGGCCGGACGCACGGAGGAACCCTTCGTGAGGTATGCCGCGGGAGGCGTGACGACGTGGATCACGGCACAGGCCGTGGTCAACATCGGTGCGGTGCTCGGCCTGCTGCCGATCGCCGGCGTCCCGCTCCCGCTGTTCTCCTACGGTGGTTCCGCCCTGCTGCCGACGATGTTCGCCATCGGGTTGCTCATCGCGTTCGCGCGAAGCGACCCCGCGGCCAGAGCGGCTCTGGCCATGCGGCAGCCTGCTCTGCGGCAGCGCCTGCAGAGAAGGCTGGCAGGGGTGAGATCGAACACGATGAGACGGCGCGCGGATCGGCGGCCGTCCGGAGAGCGGTGAATCAGAGTGCACGTCGTACTCGCCGGTGGGGGCACCGCCGGCCATATCGAGCCCGCGCTCGCCCTCGCGGATGCTCTGCGCAGGCAGGATCCGACCGTGGGCATCACCGCGCTGGGAACCGAACGCGGCCTTGAGACCCGTCTGGTGCCCGAGCGCGGCTATCAGCTCGAACTCATCCCGGCCGTACCGCTGCCGCGCAAGCCCACCCCCGAACTGATCACCGTTCCCGGGCGGCTTCGCGGCACCATCAAGGCCGCCGAGCAGGTACTGGAGAGCACCAAGGCCGACTGCGTCGCCGGATTCGGCGGGTACGTGGCGCTCCCCGCCTATCTCGCGGCCAAGCGCCTCGGCGTTCCCATCGTCATCCACGAGGCCAACGCGCGGCCCGGCCTGGCCAACAAGATCGGTTCGCGCTACACGCAGCACGTCGCGGTCTCGTCGCCCGACAGCAAGCTGCGCAACGCCCGTTACATCGGCATCCCGCTGCGCCGCTCCATCGCGACGCTGGACCGTGCCGCCGCCAGGCCGGAGGCACGCGCGGCCTTCGGCCTGGAAGCCAATGCGCCCACCCTCTTCGTCACGGGCGGCTCGCAGGGTGCACGCCGGCTCAACGAGGTCGTGCAGCACGCGGCGCCGCACCTTCAGCGGGCGGGAGTTCAGATCCTGCACGCGGTGGGCCCCAAGAACGAACTGCCGCAACCGGACAACATGCCCGGAATGCCGCCCTATGTCCCGGTACCGTATGTCGACCGGATGGACCTCGCGTACGCCGCTGCCGACATGATGCTCTGCCGGGCGGGCGCGATGACCGTCGCGGAGCTGTCTGCCGTCGGACTGCCGGCCGCCTACGTGCCGCTGCCGATCGGCAACGGCGAACAGCGGCTGAACGCGCAGCCCGTCGTCAAGGCGGGCGGCGGCCTGCTCGTCGACGACGCCGAGCTGACTCCGGAGTGGGTCCTGGACAGCGTGCTTCCTGTTCTCAGTGAGCCGCACCGGCTGCACGACATGGCGCGCGCCGCGGCGGAGTTCGGCCGGCGGGATTCCGACGAGCTTCTGGTCGGCATGGTGTACGAGGCGATCGCGGCACGCCGAGGGGCGTGAGAGAAGGCAGGGCAGTGTGGCCGGATCCACGGGACCGACGAAGAGCGCCGGGAGCCGGCGCAGCAGCAACTCGGCGGCCCGTCCGTCGGCTGAGGCCGACTCCGGCCGGTCCCCGGCCCGTTCGCGCGGCGCGCAGTTGCGGAGGGGGGCGCGAATTCGACGACTGCGCGCCCTGCTCGTCGTCTTCGCGCTGTTGCTCGGACTGGCCGGTTTCGGCGCATGGGCCCTGTACGGATCGAACTGGGTGCTCGTGGAACGTGTCTCCGTCAGCGGCAACAAGGTGCTGACGGAGAAACAGGTAAGCGACGCCGCCCGTATTCCGGTTGGTACCCCGCTCCTGTCCGTGGACAGGGCCGCGGCCGAGCGCCGTCTCACCACCTCGCTGCCCAGGCTGGACGAGGTTCGCGTCGTACGGGCCTTCCCCCACGGAATCGGTATCGAGGTGACAGAACGGAAGCCGGAACTGGTCATGAAGCATGGGGGGAAATTCGTTGAAGTCGACGCTGAAGGCGTGCGTTTCGACGTCGTTCAGGAGCAACCGAAGGGCGTTCCGCTTCTGGTGATGGAAGTTGAGCGCTCTGCGGGTCTGCGTCACTTCGGCAAGGAACGGCTGCGACGCGAAGCCGTCCGGGCCGCTGCCGCACTTCCCGATTCCGTCCGCAGGGACACACGGACCGTCCGGATGCGTTCCTACGACTCCATCACACTCGAGTTGACGGGCGGCCGGACTGTGCAGTGGGGCAGCGGTGAACGCGGCGGCGCCAAGGCGGAGTCACTGACCGCGCTGATGAAAGCTTCGAAGGGAGCACGGCACTTCGATGTGAGCGTTCCCAGCGCCCCTGCCTCGTCCGGGAGTTGACGGGCGTCACCGCAGGCCAGCACCCTGGATAAGCACCTCCGGGCCTGATCACATAGGGTGAAAAGAAAAACGGGAGGTTCGGCGTGTTCGTTGAACACCCACCGCTTGTCGACTTAGTGTCCGTTCCCAAGACTCCAGGGAAGACAGACACCGGTAACCCTAAACTTCACACTTGGGGTTCGGGTCGACGTGGACCGCCCGACAGGGATACGTAACTCGAGGCGAGAGGCCTTCGACGTGGCAGCACCGCAGAACTACCTCGCAGTCATCAAGGTCGTCGGCATTGGCGGCGGTGGCGTGAACGCCATCAACCGGATGATCGAGGTCGGTCTCAAGGGCGTCGAGTTCATCGCGATCAACACCGACGCGCAGGCCCTGTTGATGAGCGATGCCGATGTCAAGCTCGATGTGGGCCGTGAACTGACGCGCGGTCTGGGGGCAGGCGCCAACCCCGATGTCGGCCGCAAGGCCGCCGAGGACCACCGTGAGGAGATCGAAGAGGTCCTCAAGGGGGCCGACATGGTCTTCGTCACGGCCGGCGAAGGAGGCGGCACCGGCACCGGCGGCGCCCCCGTCGTCGCCGGCATCGCCCGCTCGCTCGGTGCGCTGACGATCGGCGTCGTCACGCGGCCGTTCACCTTCGAGGGCCGCCGCCGCGCCAATCAGGCGGAGGACGGCATCGCGGGCCTGCGCGACGAGGTCGACACCCTCATCGTCATCCCCAACGACCGTCTGCTGTCCATCTCGGACCGTCAGGTGAGCGTCCTCGACGCGTTCAAGTCGGCGGACCAGGTGCTGCTGTCGGGTGTGCAGGGCATCACCGACCTCATCACCACGCCGGGACTGATCAACCTCGACTTCGCCGACGTCAAGTCCGTGATGTCGGAGGCCGGTTCGGCGCTGATGGGCATCGGTTCGGCGCGGGGCGACGACAGGGCCGTGGCCGCAGCCGAGATGGCGATCTCCTCGCCGCTGCTGGAGGCGTCGATCGACGGTGCCAGAGGCGTGCTGCTGTCCATCTCGGGCGGTTCGGACCTCGGCCTCTTCGAGATCAACGAAGCCGCGCAGCTCGTCAGCGAGGCCGCCCACCCCGAGGCCAACATCATCTTCGGTGCGGTCATCGACGACGCCCTCGGGGACGAGGTACGGGTCACCGTGATCGCTGCGGGCTTCGACGGCGGTCAGCCGCCCTCCAGGAACCGCGGGGAGAAGGCGCTCGGTTCGCACTCCTCCAAGGACGAGTCCTCCGCGGCGGCGTTCGGGGCGGACCCCGAGGCCGACCGCCCGTCCTTCGGCGGTCTCGGCAGCGTGACCCCGCGTGAGAGCGAGCCGGAGCCGCTGGGTGAATCGTCCGGGGCGGGCCGCGACTCGCTGCCTCCGACGGTCCCCCCGGCCCGTCCGTACCAGGACAGCCAGGCCGAGGAGCTGGATGTGCCGGACTTCCTGAAGTGATAGGCACGCACGACTCCACGAGCGGCGCCCATTTCGCGTTCACCGACAGGTGGGGCGGGGTGAGCGCCGCTCCGTATGAGTCGCTCAACCTCGGCGGCCGCGTCGGTGACGACGCCGCGAACGTACGCGAGAACCGTTCCCGCGCCGCCGCGTCCCTCGGACTCGACCCCGGCGGCGTGGTCTGGATGCACCAGGTGCACGGACGTGCTGTCGCCGTCGTCGACAGGCCGTTCGCGGACGACGCTCCGGTCGACGGGATCGTCACCCTGCGCCCCGCGCTCGCCCTCGCCGTGCTCACGGCCGACTGCACCCCGGTGCTGCTGGCGGATCCCGTTGCGGGCGTCGCAGGCGCGGCGCACGCCGGGCGCCCGGGGCTCGTCGCGGGTGTGGTGCCCGCGCTCGTCGAGACGATGCAGGAGCACGGGGCGGTGCCGGAACGGATCGTGGCCCGTACGGGACCGGCCGTGTGCGGCCGCTGTTACGAGGTCCCCGAGGAGATGCGCGAGTCCGTCGCGGCCGAGGTGCCGGAGGCCTACGCCACGACGAGTTGGGGCACCCCGTCGGTCGACGTCGTTGCCGGTGTACGGGCGCAGCTCGAGGCCCGTGGTGTCACAAGTCTGGAACAGTCCGCCGTGTGCACCATGGAGTCGGCCGACCACTTCTCGTACCGCCGAGAGAAGACGACCGGTCGTCTCGCGAGTTATGTCTGGCTGGAGGCGAACTGAACCGTGACGGACCTCACGGCCCGTCAGGCCGAACTCGCCGAGAACCTCGCACGGGTGGAGGAGCGCATCGAGGGCGCTTGTGTCACCGCGGGGCGCAACCGTGACGAAGTCACGCTGATCGTTGTCACGAAGACCTACCCTGCCCGGGACGTACGGCTGTTGGCGGAACTCGGCGTGCGGCACGTTGCGGAGAACCGCGACCAGGAGGCGGCTGCGAAGGCCGCTGAGTGCGCCGAGACTCCTGTGACGTGGCATTTCGTGGGCCAGCTCCAGACCAACAAGGCCCGCTCCGTTGCCGGTTACGCCGACGTTGTCCACTCCGTCGACCGTTCCCGGCTCGTCAACTCACTGAGCAGCGCCGCCGTGAGCGAGGGGCGCCGGCTCGACTGTCTCGTCCAGGTCGCGCTCGACGCGGAGTCGGAGACCACCGGCGGGCGCGGTGGTGCCGCTCCCGAGTCGGTTCCCGCTCTGGCGGACGCGGTGGAGGCGGCCCAAGGGCTGCGGCTGGCAGGGGTGATGACGGTCGCTCCGCTCACCGGACCGTACGCGGGACGGCCGGCCGAGGCCTTCGAGCGGTTGCGGGAAATCTCAACCGGCCTGTGTACAAGGCATCCTGCTGCGACCATGGTGTCAGCAGGGATGAGCTCGGATCTCGAAGAGGCCGTGGCTGCGGGTGCGACACATGTACGCGTCGGCAGTGCGGTACTCGGAGAGCGACCCAGGCTCGGGTAACGTCGCGAAGCGAGTCGGACCACGGCACAAAATATGGTCATTTCCGTTGCGAGCGGGCAGACGGAGAGCGCCACGGCCGGCAACCGGCGACGGAGCCATGGGGCCTCCCCGCCGAACGCGGGGAACCCACCACAGAGCGGAGGACGCAGAGAATGGCCGGCGCTATGCGCAAGATGGCGGTCTACCTCGGCCTCGTGGAGGACGACGGGTACGACGGCCCGGGTTTCGACCCAGACGACGAGTTCGAGCCCGAGCCGGAGCCCGAGAGGGACCGTCGGCGCCACGAGCCGCTGCAGTCGCACGACCCCCTGCAGAAGGACGAACCGGCCGAGCCGGTACGCGTGATGCACCCTCCCGTGCAGCGGGAGCGGGAGCAGCCGTCTCCCCCTGCGATCATCGAAAATGGACGATCCGGGAGAATTGCCCCCGTGTCATCCATCACACCTGAACGCCAGAGCCTGGAGAAGAGCGCCCCGGTGATCATGCCCAAAGTTGTGTCCGAACGGGAGCCGTACCGGATCACCACGTTGCACCCCCGGACGTACAACGAGGCCCGTACCATCGGGGAACACTTCCGCGAAGGTACCCCCGTGATCATGAACTTGACGGAGATGGACGATACGGATGCGAAGCGACTTGTCGACTTCGCGGCCGGTCTGGTCTTCGGTTTGCACGGGAGTATTGAAAGAGTGACGCAGAAGGTGTTCCTGCTGTCTCCTGCTAACGTCGATGTCACGGCGGAGGACAAGGCCCGCATCGCAGAGGGCGGGTTCTTCAACCAGAGCTGAAGACGCAAGGATCAACGGAACGGGCCGTAAGGTCGCACGAGAGCGCCCAGTGTGGCGAGGGGAGAGGGAAGCGCAGTGAGTACCGCACTCGAGGTGGTCCAAGTCGCGCTGTACTGCTTCCTGCTCGTGTTGATCTTCCGACTGGTGATGGACTACGTCTTCCAGTTCGCCCGCTCATGGCAGCCCGGCAAGGCGATGGTGGTCGTTCTCGAAGCGACCTACACTGTCACTGATCCGCCACTCAAGCTGCTGCGGCGGTTCATTCCGCCGTTGCGCTTCGGGGGCGTGGCGCTCGACCTGTCCTTCTTCGTATTGATGATCATCGTCTACATCCTGATCAACGTCGTGGCCAGGCTGTGAACGATCGAAATGGTCTTGCCGACATGCCGACGAGTTACGTTGAGGTGAAGAGATGCCACTGACCCCCGAGGACGTGCGGAACAAGCAGTTCACGACCGTCCGCCTCCGAGAAGGCTATGACGAGGACGAGGTCGATGCCTTCCTCGATGAGGTCGAAGCCGAGCTGACGCGCCTGCTGCGCGAGAACGAGGACCTGCGCGCGAAGCTCGCCGCAGCGACCCGTGCTGCCGCGCAGAACCAGCAGCAGGGCGGAATGCGCAAGCCCGAGCCGCAGGACAACAGGCAGGGCGGGCCGGTGCCCGCCATATCAGGTCCTGTGCCTCCCGGTCAGCACGGCGGTCCGGGTCAGCACCCCGGTCAGCACGGCGGTCCGGGTCAGCACCCCGGTCAGCACGGCGGTCCGGGTCAGCACCCCGGTCAGCACGGCGGTCCCGGACAGCACGGTCCGGGTCCGCAGCAGGGCATGGGCGGTCCCCCTCAGCTTCCCGGCGGGCAGCCGCAGCTTCCTGCCGGTCCTGGCGGCCCTCAGGGCGGTCCCGGTGGTCCCATGGGCCCCGGCGGACCGCAGGGTGGCCCCGGCGGACCCCAGGGCGGTCCCGGCGGTCCCATGGGCCCCGGCGGCGGACTGCAGATGCCGGGTGGCGGCGGGCAGAACAACGACAGCGCCGCACGCGTGCTGTCGCTTGCCCAGCAGACCGCCGACCAGGCCATTGCGGAGGCCCGTTCCGAGGCGAACAAGATCGTCGGTGAGGCACGCAGCCGCGCCGAGGGTCTCGAGCGCGACGCCCGCGCCAAGGCCGACGCCCTTGAGCGGGACGCCCAGGAGAAGCACCGCGTCGCGATGGGATCCCTGGAGTCCGCCAGGGCGACGCTGGAGCGCAAGGTCGAGGACCTGCGTGGCTTCGAGCGCGAGTACCGGACGCGTCTGAAGTCGTACCTGGAGAGCCAGCTGCGTCAGCTGGAGAACCAGGCGGACGACTCGCTGGCTCCGCCGCGTACTCCCGCCGCGCCCTCCCTCCCGCCGTCCCCGTCGATGGCCTCCGCGGGTGCGCCCGCCGGTGGCGGGATGGGCAGCATGGGAGGCCACCAGTCGATGGGCGGCGACGGCATGGGCGGTTCCGGCGGCGGCCACGGCGGCCCGAGCTACGGCGGGGGTCAGCAGCAGATGTCCCCGGCGATGACGCAGCCCATGGCGCCCGTGCGTCCGCAGGGCGGCCCCGCGCCGCAGCAGGCTCCGTCACCCATGCGGGGCTTCCTGATCGACGAGGACGACAACTGATCATCTGACGGCGGACTCCGCCGGCACAAGGCAGGGCCGGGCCCGGAAGCGAGAAGCTTCCGGGCCCGGCCCTGTGCTCGGCCCCTCGCCGCGGGGGCGGCCGGAACGTGGTCCCTTTCGTGGCCACACAGGGCTCTCGGCGCCCGGCGGTTCGCTCTCCGCCCCGGAGATCCAGCGGCGGGTTCTCACTCCGTCAGGCGGATGCTCAGAGGTTTCTCCGGCGGGCCCCGTGACCGCGCTCTGCGGCAGCGCCGAAGCGGGGACGCCGAGAGGGGCCGCCCGCACGTGCGGGCGGCCCCTCTCGGTCTGTCTCGCGTACTCGGGGGTCCGGGGCGACTCCGTCAGATCTTGCGGAGACGGAAGGTGAGGGAGAGCGACTCGTCCCGGAACGGAGCGCCGAAGTCGGACTCCTCGGCAGCCACGTCCTTCTGCGCGAACTCCTCCGCGAGGACCTCTTCGGAGATCAGGCCCGAGTGGTCCGCGAGGGCCCGGCCGACCTCCTCGTCCGTCGTGGACCACCGCAGCGCGATGCGGTCGGCGACGTCGAGGCCCGAGTTCTTGCGGGCCTCCTGGATGAGGCGGATCGCGTCCCGTGCGAGTCCCGCGCGGCGCAGCTCGGGGGTGATCTCCAGGTCGAGGGCGACCGTCGCTCCCGAATCGGAGGCGACGGACCAGCCTTCACGCGGCGTCTCGGTGATGATCACTTCCTCGGGTGAGAGCGGCACGTGCTCCCCGTCCACCTCGACAGCGGCTGTGCCCTCGCGGAGAGCGGCCGAGAGCCCTGCGGCGTCCGCCTCGGCGATCGCCTTGGCGACCGCCTGGGTGCCCTTGCCGAAACGGCGGCCCAGAGCACGGAAGTTGCCCTTGGCAGTGGTGTCCACGAGCGAGCCTCCGACCTCCGAGAGGGAGGCGAGCGCCGTGACGTTGAGCTCCTCGGTGATCTGCTTGCGCAGGTCGGGGGAGAGGGTCTCGAAGCCGTGCGCCGCGACGAGCGCGCGGGAGAGCGGCTGACGCGTCTTGACGCCGGACTCGGCGCGCGTCGCACGCCCCAACTCCACCAGGCGGCGCACCAGAAGCATGTCCTGGGAGAGTTCCGGGTCGACCTTGCCCAGGTCCGCCTCGGGCCAGTCGGCAAGGTGCACCGAGTCCGGCGCGCCCGGCGTGACGGGGACAATCAGGTCCTGCCACACGCGCTCGGTGACGAACGGCACGATGGGGGCCATCAGGCGCGTGACCGTCTCCAACGTGTCGTGCAGCGTGCGCAGGGCCGCCGGGTCGCCCTGCCAGAAGCGCCGACGGGAGCGCCGTACATACCAGTTGGACAGGTCGTCGACGAAGGTCGAGAGCAGCTTTCCGGCGCGCTGGGTGTCGTAGCCCTCCATGGCCAGCGTCACCTGGTCGACCAGCGCGTGCAGTTCGCTCAGCAGCCAGCGGTCCAGCAGAGGCCGGCTCTCCGGCGCCGGGTCCGAGCCGGAGGGCGCCCAGCCGGTCGTACGGGCGTAGAGCGCCTGGAAGGCCACCGTGTTCCAGAAGGTCAGCAGCGTCTTGCGGACGACCTCCTGGATCGTGCCGTGCCCCACGCGACGTGCGGCCCACGGCGAACCCCCGGCTGCCATGAACCAGCGCACCGCGTCCGCACCGTGCTGGTCCATGAGCGGGATCGGCTCCAGGATGTTGCCCAGATGCTTGGACATCTTCCGGCCGTCCTCGGCGAGGATGTGCCCGAGGCAGACCACGTTCTCGTACGAGGACTTCTCGAAGACGAGTGTGCCGACGGCCATCAGCGTGTAGAACCAGCCGCGGGTCTGGTCGATGGCCTCCGAGATGAACTGCGCCGGGTAGCGCTTCTCGAACAGCTCCTTGTTCTTGTACGGGTAGCCCCACTGCGCGAAGGGCATCGAGCCGGAGTCGTACCAGGCGTCGATGACTTCGGGGACGCGCGCCGCCGTCAGCGGGCAGCCCTCGGCCGGGCAGTCGAAGGTGACCTCGTCGATGTAGGGACGGTGCGGGTCCAGGGCCGACTGGTCGGTGCCGGTCAGCCTCGTCAGCTCCGCGAGCGAGCCGACGCACGTCAAGTGGCCCTCCTCGCAACGCCAGAAGGGCAGCGGTGTGCCCCAGTAGCGGTTGCGGCTGAGAGCCCAGTCGATGTTGTTGTCCAGCCAGTCGCCGTAGCGCCCGTGCTTGACCGACTCCGGGTACCAGTTGGTGCGTTCGTTCTGCTCGAGCAGTGCTTCCTTGATCTGGGTGGTGCGGATGTACCAGGACGGCTGCGCGTAGTAGAGCAGGGCCGTGTGGCAGCGCCAGCAGTGCGGATAGCTGTGCTCGTACGGGACGTGCCGCAGAAGCAGGTTGCGGGCGGCGAGGTCCGCGACGAGCGCCTCGTCGGCCTTCTTGAAGAACTGCCCCTCCACCAGGTGGAGTCCGGCCTCGAAGGTGCCGTCGGGGCGGACGGGGTTGACCACGGGGAGGCCGTAGGCGCGGCAGGTGCGCATGTCGTCGTCGCCGAAGGCGGGAGCCTGGTGGACCAGGCCGGTGCCGTCCTCGGTGGTGACGTAATCAGCGTTGACGACGAAGTGGGCGCCCTCCATCTCCACGATGTTGAACGGGCGTTCGTAGCCCCAGCGCTCCATCTCGGCGCCGGTGAAGCGCTCCCCGGTCGGCTCGTAGCCTCCCCCGGGGCCTGCCGACCCGGGTGGTGCCCCCACGCCCAGCGCCTTCTCCAGCAGCGGCTCGGCGACGACGAGCTTCTCCAGCCCGTTGGTCGCGACGACGTAGGTGACGTCCGGGCGGGCGGCGACAGCGGTGTTGGAGACCAGCGTCCAGGGCGTGGTCGTCCACACCAGGAGCGACGCCTCACCCGCGAGGGGCCCCGACGTCAGCGGGAACCGGACATAGACCGACGGGTCGACGACCGTCTCGTACCCCTGGGCCAGTTCGTGATCCGACAGGCCGGTGCCGCACCGCGGGCACCAGGGGGCGACGCGGTGGTCCTGGACCAGCAGACCCTTCTCGAAGATCTGCTTCAGCGACCACCACACGGACTGCACGTACTCCGGGTCCATGGTGCGGTAGGCGTCGTCCATGTCGACCCAGTAGCCCATGCGCGTCGTCAGCTCGGCGAAGGCGTCGGTGTGCCGGGTGACGGACTCGCGGCAGCGGGCGTTGAACTCCGCGATGCCGTAGTTCTCGATGTCCTGCTTGCCGTTGAAGCCCAGCTCCCGTTCGACGGCCAGCTCCACCGGCAGGCCGTGGCAGTCCCAGCCGGCCTTGCGTGCGACGTGGTAGCCGCGCATCGTGCGGAAGCGCGGGAAGACGTCCTTGAAGACGCGTGCCTCGATGTGGTGGGCGCCGGGCATGCCGTTGGCGGTGGGCGGGCCCTCGTAGAAGACCCACTCGGGCCGTCCCTCGGACTGCTCGAGAGTGCGGGCGAAGACCTTGTTGTCCCGCCAGAAGTCGAGCACGGCGTGCTCGAGGGCGGGCAGGTCGACCTGGGCTGGCACCTGGCGGTACTGCGGCATCGGAACTTCCTCCGGCGGACATCTCAGCTTCCGTCGGAGGGACGAGATCACCTGCCTCAACGGCGGCGGTCCCGCGGTACCACCCTCCTTGGCAGCGGGACGTGCCCACTGCCCCCTCATTGGGGTGCGCTGCC
The DNA here is from genome assembly GCF_900090145.1 of Streptomyces sp. WMMB 322. Classification (GTDB taxonomy): domain Bacteria; phylum Actinomycetota; class Actinomycetes; order Streptomycetales; family Streptomycetaceae; genus Streptomyces. The sequence continues at coordinate 275,742 of NZ_FMHI01000004.1, read as the reverse complement.
GGTTCTACTCGCGCCGGTCGTGCCCGGCGCTTTCTTCCGGCGGCTCCGGGGTGATCTTCACGCCGTGCAGACCCCTGGGCTCACACCGTCCCCAGGTCGCTCGTGGCTGCGTGCGGACGCTACTCGTCCCCTTCATCGCCTTTCGCTCAGCCCAGTGTAAGGGGCTCGGCGGGCTGCGGAGGGCCGGTTTTCGCGGGGCCGGGCGGGGCACAACGGATTGGAGACCGGCGTGCCCCCGTTGTCGAGCGTTCGGAGTCGATTTATCGTTCCGGTCACGTTTCGCGAGCAAGATCACAATATGTGAAGGGGCCACGGCCATGGTGGCGAAAGGATCTGCCGCGAGTGATCCGGCAGCTGCTGACAAGTCCACGAAGAAGGCCGCGGCCACGAAGAAGTCCTCTGCGGCCGGCAAGACGGCACCGAAGAAGGCGACGGCGAGGAAGAGCGCAGCCGGGAAGACGGGGAAGACCGCGGCGGAGGGGGAGGTGCCCGCGAAGAAGACCTCGGCGAGGAAGACAGGATCCAGGAAGACCTCAGCGAAGAAGGCCGCGGCGAAGAAGACTGCGGCGAAGAAGGCCCCAGCGAAGAAGGCCGCGGCGAAGAAGGCCGCGCCCAAGAAGACGGCCGCGAAGAAGCAGACGACGGGAGCCGAGAAGGTGGCTGCGAAGAAGACTCCGGTGGCGAAGACCGAGAAGGTCCCCACGGCGCGGGCGGTCGCCGCTCCTGCGGAACCGGGCGAACTCGCCGTACGGGCGGGGGAGGAGCCGTGGACGCCCGAAGAGGTCGAGGAGGCCCGCGGCGAACTGCAGAGCGAGGCTCAGCGGCTGCGCGACGAACTGGTTGCCTCCGGCGAAGCTCTCGACGGGCTCATGCGGGACTCGGGCGACGGCGCAGGCGACGACGACGCCGACACCGGCACCAAGAACATCACGCGTGAGCACGAGATGGCCCTGGCGGCCAACGCCCGCGAGATGCTGTACCAGACCGAGCGGGCCATCGAGCGGCTCGACGCCGGTACGTACGGGCTCTGCGAGAACTGCGGCAATCCGATCGGCAAGGCCCGGATGCAGGCGTTTCCCCGGGCGACGCTGTGCGTGGAGTGCAAGCAGCAGCAGGAGCGGCGCTAGGTGCCGGAGGGGCGGGTGGGGGGCGAAGGGGGCCGCTACCGTCCTCATATGTCGTACCCTCGTCGGGTGACAGAGGTGGAGCGGACTATCGGTACTCCTGACGAGGCCACACAAGAGCCCGCCGACGGTTCCGGCGGCGACGCACAGGCCGCCCACCGCGGCAGACGCCGGGTCGGTGTCCTGATCTCCGTGGCCGCCCTCGCCTACGCGTTCGATCTGATCAGCAAGCTGATCGTGGTCGCGAACCTGGAGCACCATGCACCGATCCAGGTGATCGGCACGGTGCTTCAGCTGGACGTGGTGCGTAACCGCGGCGCGGCCTTCGGTATCGGCGAGGCACTCACCATCGTCCTGACGGCCATCGCGGCCGTGGTGATCGTCGTCATCGCGCGCATCGCGAGGCGGCTCTACAGCGTTCCGTGGGCGATCGCGCTGGGGCTGCTGCTGGGCGGGGCGTTCGGGAATCTCACAGACCGCGTCTTCCGTTCGCCGGGCGTCTTCCAGGGCGCCGTCGTGGACTTCATCGCACCCACGCACTTCGCGGTCTTCAATCTCGCGGACTCGGCGATCGTCTGCGGTGGCATTCTGATCGTGATCCTCTCCTTCCGGGGTCTCGACCCCGACGGGACCGTGCACCGGGACTGACCGGCACCGGAGCGCTCAGGGACACCGCCCGCCGATGCGCGGAGTCGGGCCGCGACGACGGAGAGCATCCGGGCATCCGGCATACTCGATCGGGTGAGCACGATCCCCGAAACCCGCACCCTGCCCGTACCGGACGGCCTCGAGGGCGAGCGCGTCGACGCCGCCATTGCCAGGATGTTCGGCTTCTCCCGCACGAAGGCGGCCGAACTGGCCGCAGACGGCAAGGTGTTGCTGGACGGTTCCGCGGCCGGCAAGTCCGACCGGGTCCACGGGGGAGCGTGGCTGGAGGTGGAACTGCCGCCTCCGCCCGAGCCGGTGCGGATCGTGGCGGAGCCCGTCGAGGGCATGACCGTGGTCCATGACGACGCCGACCTCGTGGTGGTCGACAAGCCCGTGGGCGTCGCCGCGCACCCGAGCCCCGGCTGGAGCGGTCCGACGGTGATCGGCGGGCTGGCCGCGGCCGGGTACTCCGTCGCCACCTCCGGCGCGGCCGAGCGGCAGGGCATCGTGCACCGCCTCGACGTGGGCACTTCGGGGCTCATGGTCGTCGCCAAGTCCGAGCGTGCGTACACCCTGCTGAAGCAGCAGTTCAGGGAGCGGACCGTCGACAAGCGGTACCACGCGCTCGTGCAGGGGCACCCCGACCCGCTCAGCGGCACGATCGACGCCCCCGTCGGACGGCACCCGCAGCACGACTACAAGTGGGCGGTCACGGCTCAGGGCAAGCCGTCCGTGACGCACTACGACCTGATCGAGGCGTTCCGTGCCGCCAGCCTCCTCGACATCAAGCTGGAGACCGGCCGTACGCACCAGATCCGCGTGCACATGTCCGCGCACAGGCACCCGTGCGTCGGCGACCTCACCTACGGGGCCGACCCGAAGCTCGCCAAGCGCCTGCGGCTGGAGCGGCAGTGGCTGCACGCGGTCAGGCTCGGCTTCGAGCACCCGTCCGACGGGAGCCGGGTGGAGTACGAGAGCGACTACCCGGAGGACCTGCAGAAGGCACTGGACATCGTCCGTTCCGAAAGCGCCTGAGCATGGACCAGCTCGCGCTGCTCTTCGCCCTGCTGCTCGGTGCCGTTCTGACCGTTCCCGTGGCGGACCGAATAGGTGTGCCCGCTCCGGTGCTGATGACGCTGCTCGGCGGTGTCCTCGCGCTGCTGCCCTTCGTGCCGGACGTCGAGGTGCCGCCGGAGTTCATTCTTCCGCTGGTGCTGCCGCCCCTGCTCTACGCGGCCGTCCAACGCACGTCCTGGCGCCAGTTCGCGGCGAACAGGCGGCCCATATTCCTGCTGGCGGTGGCGCTGGTCTTCGTGACCACCGCGGCTGTCGCGGCAGTGGCCAACGCGCTTGTGCCGGGGCTGGGCCTGGCGGGTGCCGTGGCGCTGGGGGCGCTCGTCGCACCGCCCGATCCCGTCGCGGCGACGTCGGTCGCCGGGCGGCTGGGGCTGCCGCGGCGGCTGGTGTCGATCCTGGAGGGCGAGGGCCTCTTCAACGACGTCACGGCGATCACCCTCTACCACGTCGCCGTCGCGGCGGCCGTCACCGGGACCTTCTCCGTGAGCGGCGCGATCGGCGAGCTGGTCCTCTCCGCGGTCGTCGCGGTGGCGGTCGGACTCGCGCTGGGGTGGGCGGCGAACAAGCTCGCCGGGTTCCTCGGGGACGCGACGCTGCAGACGGGTCTCACGCTGCTGGTGCCCTTCGCCTCCTACGTCCTGGCCGAGGAGCTGAAGGGCTCCGGCGTGCTGGCGGTGCTGATGACCGCCCTGTATCTCTCCTCCGGGCGTGCAGTGGACGCGGACGACGTGCAGGGGCGGCTGGTCGGTCAGAGCTTCTGGTCGATCGTCGACACGCTCGTCACCGGCGTCGCCTTCGGCCTGATCGGGCTCGAACTCGCCGCCGTCGTCGGCCCCGTGCGCGGACGATGGGACGAGCTGCTGCCGGCGGCGCTCGCCGTGATCGCCGTGGTTGTCGTGCTGCGGCTGGTGTGGCTCCTGCCCGCGGCGTGGCTGGCCAAGCGGTTGCACCGGCGCAAGGACCTGGACGAGGACATCCCGCTCACCTGGCGTGAGACGACGGTCGTGTGGTGGGCCGGCATGCGCGGCGTGGCCTCTGTGGCGCTGGCGCTCGCCGTGCCGCTGACGGTGGACGGCGGCGGCAGCTTTCCCGCGCGGGACGCCATCCTGTTCATCGCCTTCGCTGTCGTCCTGGCCACGCTCCTGCTCCAGGGGCTGACCCTTCCCTGGCTGGTCCAGCGCCTGCACGTGAAGTCCGACAGCGCCGCCGAGCGGGAGCTGGAGCGGCAGCTGGCCATGAGGTGCGCGAAGGCGGCGCGGCGGCGCGTGCGGCAGGTCGAGGAGGACGAGGACCTTCCGGAGGAGGTGTCCGAGGCACTGCTGCGTCGTGCTCACGACGTGGGCGCGCGCATCTCGCCGGACATCGTGGAGCACGAACGCCGGGAGGCGCACGCCATGCGTACCGCCCGGATGAAGAAGATGCACCGGCTCAACGCTGAGCTGCTCTCCGCCGCCCGGCACGAGGTCCTCGCCGCGCGCAGCGAGCCCGGTGTGGACCCGGAGGTGTGCGACCGCGTCCTGCACCAGCTCGATCTGCGCAGCTTCCGGTTCTGAGACGGCGACGCGGAGCGGGCGGCCCCGGGCGGCCCGCCCGCGGGTTCGGGGCACGATGCGTAGAGCACGTCCCTGCCCGCGGGCAGGGCAGGGACCAGGGCCCGGAAACAGAGACCGGTAACACGGCCCGGTAACAGGCCCAGGGTCAGGAGAGCCTGCCGCTGCGGTTGTTGCGGCCTTCCAGGTGTCCGTTGTCGGAGCTGGAGTCGGAGTACGGCCCCGGGGGATCGCCCGCGGAAGAGAGCCGGATACCCGGCAGCGCGTACGGATGTTCACGCCGGAGCCAGTCGAGCAGCTGTTCACGAAGGTTGCAGCGGAGCGTCCACAGATCGTCGGACGTACGGGCGGAGACGGCAGCGCGCACCTCGATGGTGGTGTGGGTGGCGTCGGTGACGACGAGGCTCCAACTGCGGCCGTCCCAGTAGTCGTTGGCCCGCACCAGCTCCTCGGTCCGCCTGCGGATCTCCGCGACCGGGGCGGAGTGGTCCAGCTGCAGAAGGACCGTGCCGGTCATCTGCGGGCCGCCGCGCGACCAGTTCTCGAACGGCTTGCTCGTGAAGTACGAGACCGGCATCGTGATGCGCCGTTCGTCCCATGTGCGCAGCACCAGGTAGGAGACGGTGATCTCGTCCACCGTGCCCAGTTCCCCGTCGACCACGACCTCGTCGCCGATGCGGACCATGTCGCCGAAGGCGATGGACAGGCCGGCGAAGAGGTTGCCCAAAGTGGCCTGGGCGGCGATACCGGCGACGATTCCCAGCACACCCGCGGACGCGAGCATCGAGGTGCCGAGCGTCCTCATCGCCGGGAACTGCAACAGGATGGCGGAGGCCGCGATGACGACGACGACCGTGGTGACCAGGCGCTGGATCAGCGTGAGCTGGGTCTTCACGCGCCGTGCGCGCGCCGGGTCGTGCGCCACCCCGGCGTACCGGGCGGTGGTCGTCTCCACCACGGCGGCGAGAACCCGCAGGACCAGCCATGCCGTGGCCGCGATGAGGATGATGTGCAGCCACAGGTTGACCGTCGGGCGGTAGCTGCGTGCGATCTCCGCCTGGTCGTAGAAGACGTTCAGGAGGGCCACGAAGACCACGGCCTGCAGCGGCACCCGCCCGCTCCGCAGCAGCCCCCAAAGCGGCGTCTCCGGGTGCCGGGCGTCTATGCGGCGCAGCAGGCGGTCCACGCCCCACGCGATGGCGAACGCGAGCACGATCGCACCGCCGAACACGATGAGCGGGCGTAGCACGTTCTCCATGACGGGATGACTCCTCGGGGGTTGACGGGCACTGACGACGGTACCTGCCACCATGTTCGGTGGCCCGATCCGGAACCGGGCCCCGGGTGCTATGTGAGGGAAGTGACATTTTGGCCACCGTCGTTCTGTTCCACTCCGTCCACGGGCTGCGACCCGCCGTGCACAGGGCGGCGGACCGGTTGCGGGCCGCCGGTCACGAGGTGCACACTCCCGACCTGTTCGAGGGGCGCACGGCCGGCACCGTCGAGGAGGGCGCGGAGCTGAAGGACGAGATCGGCCGGGACGAACTGCTGATGCGCGCCGTCACCGTCACGGCACCGCTTTCCGAGCGCGGCCTCGTCTACGCGGGCTTCTCACTGGGCGGTTCCGTCGCACAGAACCTCGCCCTCGCCGACGACCGTGCCCGGGCGCTGCTGCTCCTGCACGGCACGTCGGACCTTCCGGAGGACGCCGCCGTGGACGATCTCCCCGTACAGCTGCACGTCGCCGACCCGGATCCCTTCGAGCCGCACGACTGGCTGAACGCCTGGTACCTGCGGATGCGACGGGCCGGAGCGGACGTCGAGGTCTTCCGGTACGCGGGAGCGGGACATCTCTTCACCGACGAGGATCTGGACGATTACGACGCGGAGGCGTCCGAGCGCACCTGGCGCACGGTGCTGGGCTTCCTCGACGGCGTGTAGAGGCGCCCCGGTGCCCGTGGCCCCCGGGTGCTGGGCAGGGCCAACCGCCCGGGGGCCGCGCCGTGTTGAGCTTTCCGGGCCCGGCGCGGCCCGGCCGGGACCGCCGGCTCCGGGACCGGGGCCCTGCACCGGACCGTCACCGTCACCGTCGCCGTGCGAACGCCGCCGGCCGAGCCGTCTGACGGCGGCACCCTGACGACGACGGTCCCGGCCCGTCTCCGGCCGGTCAGGCGCCCAGCGGGCCGTCCGCCTTCTCCAGGCGACTGGTGCCGGAAAGCGTGCGGTAGGAGCGGCGGACCTCGCTGGTCGCGTTCTTGTCGGTCTTGTCCGAGAGGACGAAGTAGTCCATGTGCGCCCGCTCGGAGTCGACGTCGAGGACGCCGTAGCCGTGCGAGTCCATGTCGAGCCAGCGCACGTGGCGGTTGGTGGCCCTGACGGCGGCCTCCGCGACCGTCGAGACGGTGTCGGGCGCGGCATGGATGATGTCGTCGAGATTGTCGGACGTGACGGACGCGACGACGAACTCCGTGGCCACCGGCTCGTCCTGGGGGTACGTCGCGGCCTTGACGGGGACCTCGTTGGCGAAGGCCATGTGGATGTCGCCAGTGAGGAAGACGGTGTTGTCGATGCGCTGGTCGCGCAGGTGCGTGAGCAGTTCCCGCCGGTCGTCCGTGTAGCCGTCCCACTGGTCGACGTTGAGGGCCAGGCCCTCCTTCGGGATGCCCAGCAACTCCGCGAGCGGGCCGAGCAGATGGGCCGGCACGGAGCCGAAGGCGACCGGGGAGATCATCACGGAGGTGCCGACCATGCGCCAGCGAGCGGTCGAGGAGGTCAGCCCGGACTTGAGCCAGTCCAGCTGCTTGCGTCCCGTGATGGTGCGTTCGGGGTCGTCGATGACGTCGCCGTCGCCGATGGAGGCCTGCTTGTCGCGGAAGGAGCGCAGGTCGAGCAGGTGCAGATCGGCGAGCCGTCCGAAGCGCAGGCGGCGGTACGTGGTGCCCTCCGTGGAGGTGCGTACCGGCATCCACTCGAAGTAGGCCTGTTTGGCGGCTTGTTGCCGGTCCGCCCACTCGCCCTCCTCGCCGGGCGTGTGGTTCTCCGCGCCGCCCGACCAGGTGTCGTTGGCGATCTCGTGGTCGTCCCAGATGGCGATGAGGGCGTGGGCCGCGTGCATCGCCTGCAGATCGGGATCGAGTTTGTGGTGCGCGTGCCGGGCGCGGTAGTCGGCGAGGGTGATGGTCTCGTGCTCGGGCTGTACGGTGCGCAGCGCGCCCCCCTGAAGGGGGTACTCCTCGTGGCCGTACTCGTAGATGTAGTCGCCGAGGTGCAGGACGGCGTGCAGGTCCGCGCGCGCGGCCAGATGCCGGTACGAAGCGAACCAGCCGGCCTCGTAGCTCGCACACGAGACCACGCCGAAGCGCAGCCGGGCGGGGTCGGCGTCTTCGGCGGGGGCCGTGCGGGTGCGGCCGGCCGGGGAGTTCACGCCGCCCGCAGCGAAGCGGAACCAGTAGGCGGTGTCCGCGGCCAGTCCGCGTACGTCCGCCTTCACGGTGTGGTCGCTCGCGGCTGCGGCGGTGACGGTGCCGTGGGCGACGACCTTGCCGAAGCCCTCGTCCTCCGCGACTTCCCATGTCACCGTCACGGGGCCGCCCTTGCCCGACCCGGGAACGGCGTCCGCGGTGGGAGTGACCCGCGTCCACAGCAGGACGCCGTCGGGCAGCGGGTCGCCGGAGGCGACGCCGTGGAGGAAGGCGGGGCCCTCGGCGGCGTGGGCGACGGGCGTGCCGCCGACGAGGGGGAGGAGGGCCGCTGACGCGGCGGTGGCCGCAACGACGGTGCGGCGCCTGGGGTGCCCGGGGGAGGGTCTCTCCGCGGGGACCGAAGTCGGGGACTCACTATGTGTGTTTGTCACGGACTCAGATGTTACGCACAAGTAGCCCCGGTGGGCAGGTCACTCGCAAGAGTTCAACTGCCCGCCGGGGCATGTTCGTTCACAGGACGTGAAATCGAGCAGGTCGCAGCAGGTCGCAGCAGGTCGCACCCCACGGACCAAGGTCCGCACGAACAGCCCTGCGCGGCACAGCGGTTCAGGGTGGCGGCGGGGCGAGCCCGCCGCCACCCCCGCCGCCGTTACTGCTTCGGAGGCGTGAGCTTCACGCCCAGCTTCTGCAGCTCGGCCGGGAGCTGCTGCTGGTCGACGTCCTTGCCGTCGATCCGGATCGTGGGCGTGCCCTGGACCTCGCTCTTCTTGAAGTCCTCGACCATGGCGAGCGCCCACTTGTCGTACGTGCCGTTCTCGAGGGACTTCTTGAAGCCCGCGTTGTTCTTCAGCGCTGGGACCGAGTCCGCGACCTCGAGCAGGTAGTCGTCATCGGCGAACTTGTCCTGGCTCTCCTCGGGGTGGAACTTCGACGAGTACATCGCGTCCTTGTAGTCGCGGAACGCGTCCTTGTTCACGTCGAGCGCGGCCCCCAGGGCGCTGATGGCGTTCTTCGAGCCGTCACCGCCGAGGTTGCCGTCGATCAGGGCTCCCAGGTGCACCTTGAGCTTGTACTTGTCCTCCTCGGCGCCCTTGACGAGGATCTTGCCCGCGGCCTGCTCGAACTGCGCGCAGGCGGGGCAGCGGAGGTCCTCGTAGACGTCGACGGTCTTCTTCCCGTCGCCGATGACGATGTCCTGACCGTCCTTGCCCGAGGAGTTCGCGGGCTTGACCAGCTTCTGGTCCTTGGCCGCCTCCCAGTCACTGGGGGCGGTCAGCTTCGTGACGGCGAAGAAGATGCCGCCGGCCACGGCGAGGACGGCGAGGACCGCGACGCCGACCAGCGCCTGCCGGCGCATCTTGTCCTTCTTCGCCTGCCGTTCACGCTCCGCGCGCAGCCGATCGCGGGCGGCGCGCTTGGCTTCCTGGCTGTTGCGCTTGCTCATGGGTTTCTTCTCCGTGGTGATGTACGCGGTGTGCGTGGGGACGACGATGGACGGTCTCGTACCGGTCGGCTCGCGCGCCTGTTGCCCGGGTCGGGTCCTGTTCAGGCTGCGAGCGCGACCTGCGGCGGTCCTCGTCGGTGCACGGAGTGGGTGAGCAGCGGCAGCGCACGCGGGCCCAGAACGGGCAGCGACCGCGGGGCGGGCGCGGGTTCCCCGCACTCGTACGTACGGGAGCCGGCTGCGAACGCCGTCCGCAGCGGCCGGAAGGCGGTGACCGAGGCGGCGCGCAGCAGCCCGGCCAGTGCCGCCTCACCCCGGCGGAGCCAGGCGGCGGCCATGAGCCCGACCGCGACGTGGGCCGCGAGCAGCACGAACGGCGTCGCCGACGGGCCGGCCTCCAGTGGGCCCAGCTGCGCCAGGCCACCGTGGGCCAGGCCCTCGGTCCGGCCGGAAGCGCCCTGCGAAGCGAGGTCGGCGAGCGGGGTGCCGATGCCGGTGCCGCCGCACAGCAGGTCGACGCCGAGGGTGCGCAGCGGACCGGTGACGGGACCGCCCGCCTGCCCGTAACAGGCGTGCTGACCGGAGGTGAAGACGGTGTCGGCGAGCAGTTCCAGCGGGATCAGTACCCCGGCGATGCGTCCGTAGCCGCGCTCGCGGTCGGCGAGGGCGAAGGCCAGCAGGAAGATCACGCCGGTGACCGCCAGCAGCGGGCCGACGGGGAGCGGCATCCCCGAGAGCAGGACGTGGGATCCTGCGGACAGCGTGACGCACAGCACGGTGAAGACCACCGCGCGTACCGTCCGTATGCTTGCCGCACCCATGTCCATCGCCGGAAGTGTGCCATGCGGAGGGGTAAGGGGTCTCTAAAAGCGGACCGTGAATTGCCCCGCTCCCCGCCGTTCCCGGCCGCGGACCGCGGATGCGCCGACGGGCCCGGTGGAATCTGGGAGGCCTACAGGGGCTGCGGGGTCTACGTGCCTACGGCGTAAGGGGCCTGCAGGCCGGGGATCCGGCCGTTGCGGGCCGGCGCGGCCCGGCCCTTCCTTGTCGTCCTCGGTGACGTCCGCGTAGATCGGTGACGTCCGCGTAGAAGAGACAGGCCGTCCCCCGGCAGAAGGCGAACGCGGACGCGGTCATCTTCCGGAACTTGACCTGGAAGGCGGCCGGGTCGGCGGCCAACAGCTCTCCGAAGGCGCTGTCGAAGACCTCGAGGATCTGCTCGGCGCGCGCCTCCGCGCCGGTCTGCTGCGCAGCCGTGGAAACCGCCCGATCGGGGTGGGTCGTGGTGCCGGAGCTGACGGGGGAGCGCACCGGATTGCTCTCGCACGGGCCGCAGCGGTCGGCGCCGGGGGAGCCGCGGGATGCGCGTCCGGCAGGGCGCGGCGGTCCGTACGCCCGGACGCCGGCGGTCAGTTGGGGCCGGGCGGCCGGCGCCCGCGGGTGTCGGTGGAGGGTCGTAGACTCCGGAACCGATCCAGCAGCATCCGTGCCCGGAGGTGGCCCGCGCCGTGACCGACCAGCCGTTCACACATCTGCACGTGCACACTCAGTATTCGCTTCTGGACGGCGCCGCGCGGCTGAAGGACATGTTCAAGGCATGCCAGGAGATGGGCATGTCGCACATCGCGATGACGGACCACGGCAACCTCCACGGTGCCTACGACTTCTTCCACCAGGCCACGGACGCCGGGATCACCCCGATCATGGGCATCGAGGCGTACGTCGCCCCGGACCACCGGCGGAACATGCGGCCGGTCAAGTGGGGCACCCCTCACCAGAAGCGCGACGACGTCTCGGGTAACGGTGCGTACACGCACATGACGATGTGGGCGCGTGACAAGGAGGGTCTGCACAACCTCTACCGCGCCCAGTCGCGGGCCGGCCTGGAGGGCTTCTTCCGCAAGCCCCGGATGGACCGCGAACTGCTCGCCGAGTACGCGAAGGGGATGATGGCCACCACCGGCTGCCCCTCCGGCGAAGTCAGCACCAAGATCCGTCTCGGGCAGCAGGAGGAGGCCGTCAAGGCAGCCGGGGAGTTCCAGGACATCTTCGGCAAGGAGAACTTCTTCGTCGAGCTGATGGATCACGGCATCGACATCGACAAGCGGGCACGGGCGGGCCTGGAAGAGGTGGCCAGGAAGATCGACGCCCCCTTCGTCGTCACCAACGACTCGCACTACACCTACGAGCACGAGTCCGCGGCGCACGACACCCTGCTGTGCATCCAGACCGGCAGCAACCTGTCCGACCCGGACCGCTTCAGCTTCGACGGCGCGGGCTACTACATCAAGTCGGCCGAGGAGATGTACGCCATCGACTCCTCGGACGTGTGGCAGCAGGGCTGCCGCAACACGCAGCTCCTCATCGCCGAACGGGTCGACACCGCGGGGATGTTCGAGACCAAGAACCTGATGCCCCGATTCGACGTGCCCGAGGGGTACGACGAGGTGTCCTGGTTCAAGGAGGAGGTCAAGCGGGGGATGGCCACCCGCTACCCGGGCGGCGTCCCCCAGGACCGGCAGGAGCTGGTCGAGTACGAGATGGACGTCATCATCTCGATGGGCTTTCCCGGGTACTTCCTCGTCGTCGCCGACTTCATCAACTGGGCGAAGGACAACGGCATCGCGGTGGGGCCCGGCCGTGGTTCCGCCGCCGGTTCGATCGTCTCCTACGCGATGGGCATCACCGACCTCGACCCGGTCACCCACGGCCTGATCTTCGAGCGGTTCCTCAATCCCGAGCGCGTCACCATGCCCGACGTCGACATCGACTTCGACGAGCGCAGGCGCGGCGACGTCATCCGCTACGTCACGGAGAAGTACGGCGCGGACAAGGTCGCCATGATCGGCACCTACGGCACCATCAAGGCGAAGAACGCGATCAAGGACTCGGCCCGCGTGCTGGGTTACCCGTACGCGATGGGCGACCGGATCACCAAGGCGATGCCCGCCGACGTCCTCGGCAAGGGCATCCCGCTGTCCGGCATCACCGACAAGGACCACCCGCGCTACAGCGAGGCGGGCGAGATCCGCTCGATGTACGAGAACGAGCCGGACGTCACCAAGGTGATCGACGCGGCCCGCGGCATCGAGGGCCTGGTGCGGCAGATGGGCGTGCACGCCGCCGGTGTGATCATGTCCAGCGAGAGGCTCATCGACCACGTGCCCGTCTTCTCGCCGAAGAACGACGGCGTGGTGGTCACGCAGTGGGACTACCCCAGCTGTGAGGCGCTGGGCCTGCTGAAGATGGACTTCCTCGGGCTGCGCAACCTGACGATCATGGACGACGCGGTCAAGATGATCCGCAAGAACAAGGACGTCGATCTCAAGCTGCTCGACCTGCCGCTGGACGACCCGAAGACGTTCGAGCTGCTGTGCCGCGGCGACACCCTGGGCGTCTTCCAGTTCGACGGCGGCCCCATGCGTTCGCTGCTTCGCATGATGAAGCCCGACAACTTCGAGGACATCTCCGCCGTCTCGGCTCTGTACCGTCCGGGCCCGATGGGCATGAACAGCCACATCAACTACGCCCTGCGGAAGAACGGCCAGCAGGAGATCACTCCCATCCACCCCGAGCTCGAGGAGCCGCTGAGGGAAGTCCTCGACATCACGCACGGCCTGATCGTGTACCAGGAGCAGGTGCAGAAGGCCGCGCAGGTGCTCGCGGGCTACTCGCTCGGTCAGGCGGACCTGCTGCGCCGGGCGATGGGCAAGAAGAAGAAGGAGGTTCTCGACAAGGAGTTCGTGAACTTCCAGAAGGGCATGCGGGACCGGAACTACTCCGACGAGGCCATCCAGGCCGTGTGGGACGTGCTGGTGCCCTTCGCCGGCTACGCCTTCAACAAGGCGCACTCCTCGGCGTACGGACTGGTCACGTACTGGACGGCCTACCTCAAGGCCAACTACCCGGCCGAATACATGTCGGCGCTGCTCACCTCGGTGCGCGACGACAAGGACAAGTCGGCGGTCTATCTGAACGAGTGCCGCAAGATGGGCATCAAGGTCCTCCCCCCGGACGTAAACGAGTCCGAGGCGAACTTCACCTCGCGGGACGACTCGACCATCGTCTTCGGCCTGACCGCCGTTCGGAACGTCGGGCAGAACGTGGTGGACTCGATCGTCAAGTGCCGCAAGGCGAAGGGGAAGTACACCTCGTTCCCCGACTTCCTCGACAAGGTCGAATCCGTCGTCTGCAACAAGCGGACCGTCGAATCCCTTATCAAGGCCGGCGCGTTCGACGAGATGGGACACACGCGCAAGGGCCTGACCGCCCAGTTCGAGCCGATGATCGACAACGTGGTCCAGGTCAAACGCAAGGAGGCCGAGGGCCAGTTCGACCTCTTCGGTGACCTCGGCGGTGACGGCGACGACGCCCCCGGCTTCGGCCTCGACGTCACCTTCTCCGACGAGGAGTGGGAAAAGACGTACCTCCTCGCCCAGGAGCGGGAGATGCTCGGCCTCTACGTCTCCGACCACCCGCTGTTCGGGCTGGAGCACGTCCTCAACGACAAGGCGGACGCGGCCATCGCGCAGCTCACCGGCGGCGAGCACGCGGACGGGGCGATCGTCACCATCGGCGGCATCATCTCCGGGCTGCAGCGGAAGATGACCAAGCAGGGCAACGCGTGGGCGATCGCGACCGTGGAGGATCTGGCGGGCTCCATCGACTGCATGTTCTTCCCGGCGACCTACCAGCTCGTCTCCACCCAACTCGTCGAGGACGCCGTCGTCTTCGTCAAGGGGAGGCTGGACAAGCGGGAGGACGTGCCGCGTCTGGTCGCGATGGAGCTGATGATTCCCGACTTGAGCGAGGCCTCCGCCAGCGCGCCCGTGACGATCACGATTCCGACGGTGAAGATCACACCACCGCTGGTGGAGAAGCTCGGCGAAGTCCTCACCCACCATCGCGGTTCCAGCGAGGTGCGGGTACGGCTCCAGGGCGCCCGCAAGACCACGGTCCTGCGGCTGGACCGGCATCGGGTCACGCCCGATCCGGCTCTCTTCGGCGACCTGAAGGAACTGCTGGGCCCGTCCTGCATGGCGGGCTGAGCCCGGACTTCCCGGCGCCGGCGCCCTTCCGCGTCCGGGGCGGTGCAGGCGCCGGCGTCAACGCCCTTCCCCGCGGGGCGAGTGCGGCGGAGGCCGGCATGAACCCGCGCACAGGAAGAGGGCGGCCCCGGGGCTGGGGCCGCCCTCTCCTCATCAAGCGCCGACGTGCGGTGCCCAAGGGCACAGGTGAATCAAACGGAGTGTTGTCGACCTCTGCGCCAGGCAGGGTCAGTTGTGTCCGAAGCGCCGCTGATGCTTACGGGCCACGTCAGCAGGGCTGACGCTTCTGCCCGACGACGGGCGCGACTGCTGGCCTTCCGCCGAACCGCTCTCGGTCCTGCTCCGGTCGCGCTCGCTGTCACCGGCCTTCTTCTGACTGCGTTCCTGATTCCTGCCCTTGGCCATGATCGCCTCCTGGTGACCGTTGAACTTTGGGCCGAATTCAGCCTGGCACGGGGGTATGAAGCGCGCATGTCGGACAATCACCGTGAGTGAGGCGGTTCTTCGTGCTCTTGCGCCTCCTCCGCATCTGTGCCGCCACGCCGGTGATCGTGCACCGCCGCCAAGCCCTGTACGGTCGGGCAGACTCGAAGGCGAAACACGACTCCGGCCGTGGGCCGCTGTCGGTGACCGAGAGTGGGTGGATCGTGGACCGCTGCGTCGTTCTGGTGGATGCCGGATATCTGTTGGGCGCCGCCGCGAGTCTTCTGGCGGGAGAGCCCATGCGCTCCCAGATCAGCGTCGACCACGCCGCCCTGATCCGCGGGCTGCGCGATCGTGCCGAGGCCGACACCGGATGCGATCTGCTGCGGATCTACTGGTTCGACGGCGCCCCCGACCGGGTGCCGCAGCCCGAGCACCGCAGACTCCGGGTGATGCCGCGCGTCACCGTACGGCTCGGAGCGCTCACCAGAAGCGACGGCCGCTGGGCGCAGAAGGGCGTCGACGCGGCCATGCACGCCGAGCTCACCGAACTGGCCCGCAACCGTGCCTGCTCCGACATCGTCCTCGTCACGGGCGACGGTGATCTCCTTCCCGGGCTGATGTCGGCCAAGGAACACGGTGTGGCCGTGCATCTGTGGGCCGTACAAGCGGCGGACGGCGACTACAACCAGTCCGAGGACCTCGTGGCCGAGGCCGACGAACGCCGGGTCCTGGACCGCAGCTGGATCACCGAGGCCGTGCGCGCCATGGAGCCCTCCGGCGCCTACCACCCGCAGTCCGCGTCCAGACCGGAGATCGCGGCGATCCTGTCCGCGCCGCTGCCCGAGGCGGCGAAGAACGGCAGCGGGCCCGCGGTGCCCGTCCCTCACACGGATTCCGCATCGCCCGACCCCTCACCTGCCGGGACCGCGGCCGACAGCGACGGGCAGACGCCGCCGGAGGAGAGCGAGGACGGCGCGGCGGCCGCCCCGGGCAAGGGCCTCACCGGCGTTCCCACCCCCAAGGACCTCGCGGGGCTCGGCCGTCCCGCACCCTCGCAGCCCGGTCAGGGAACCCCTCCCGGAACGACGCTCAGATGGTCCTCCGAGCGGGGCTGGGTGGAGCGCGGTACGCCCGGTGAGTCGCCGGAGGCGGCCGCACTGCCGATGCTCGCCCAGCTGACGACGGCCGAGCAGCGCTGGGCGGACCGCGAGGAGGACATCACGGCGGTCAGCGGCGACCCCTTCGAGGTCGGCCAGGTCTTCGCCCGGCGCTGGCTGGAGCGGCTCTCCGCCCCCTCACACGTGCAGTCGCTGGCCCGCGAGTATCCGCGCATCCCGCACCGCATCGACGGGGAGCTGCTCCGTTACGCGGCGCGCTTCGGGCTGCTCACGCACAAGGACGACCAGATCGACGAGCACGACCGGTACGCGATCCGTGCGGGTTTCTGGCGCGAGATCGACGCCCCCGCCGCGGGGCAGGCCGTCCCCGGCGAGGACGCTTCCGTCGCCGGGCAGTAGCCCCATCCGTCCGTGAACGACCCTTCCGGAAGGCCCGCCGCCTGCGGAGCGTAGGCTCGTCGCTCGTGGGAACCGGCACAACGCAGCAGACGGCGCAGAGCGTGCGCACCCCGGCGCGGGCCGCTGTACGCATGACGCGCCTGGTCAAGACGTATCCCACGAGCCGGCGCCGCCTCGGCGCGCTCCCCCTCAATCCCCTGCGCACCGCGCGGGACGCCCCCGGCACCGAGGGTGTCCGTGCCTGCGACGGCGTCACCCTCGAAGTGCGGCAGGGCGAGATCTTCGGCCTGCTCGGCCCGAACGGAGCGGGCAAGTCCACCGTCGTCAGACAGCTGTCGGGCCTGATGCGGCCCGACTCCGGCACGGTCGAGATCCTCGGACACGATCTGACGCGGCACCCGGAGCGTGCCGCACGGCTCCTCGCCTACCTCGGCCAGGAGTCCGGCGCGCTCGACGAACTGACCGTCGCCCTGGCCGCGGAGACGACCGGACGCCTTCGGGGCCTGGATGCGGCGGCCGCGCGCCGCGAGCGTGACGAGGCACTGGACGAGCTGGGCCTGAGCACACTCGCCGGCCGTGCGCTCGGGAAGCTCTCGGGCGGCCAGCGGCGGCTGGCCTGCGTCGCGTCGGCGCTGGTGGGGGAGCGCCCGCTGCTCGTGCTGGACGAGCCGACGACCGGCATGGACCCGGTGGCGAGGCGCGCGGTGTGGGCGGCGGTGGAGCGCCGCCGAAGCGAGCGCGGTGCGACGGTGGTGCTGGTGACGCACAACGTCATGGAGGCGGAGGCCGTTCTCGACAGGGTGGCGGTACTGGACCGCGGCCGGGTCATCGCCTGTGACACCCCCGGCGGGCTGAAGGCCATGGTCGGCGGCGACGTACGCCTCGAACTCGTCTGGCGCGACCGGGCGCCCCTCGACGTACCGCAGGTCGCCGCTCTCGCCGCGCAGGCCGCGGTGTCCGGACGCCGCTGGACGCTGCGCATGCCGCCCGGGGCGGCCCGCGCCGCCGTGGACGTGGTCACCACGGGGCGGGCCTTCGCGGCACTCGACGACTTCTCGCTGGCGACGCCCAGCCTCGAGGATGTGTATCTCGCCCTGGGCGGCAGCGGGGAAGGTCTGGTGAAGGTGTGAGTACGGCCGCTTCGGCGCAGGCACGTGCGCAGGCAGAGGCCCGGGCACGTGCAAGGGCCGGTGAGACGGATGTCCGCGGCCGGATTCCGCTCGGGACCGCGGAGGACGCCCGTGCCGCGGACGCGGTGCCTGCGGACGCGGTGCCTGCGGGCGCGTCCGCCGGGTCGTCCGGCACGGCGGGGCGGCAGGCCGGGGAGCCGGCCCGGGAGGCCGTCGGGGACGTGGCCGGGGAGCCTCCCGCCTCTCTCGCGCCCCGGGCACGGCTGTGGCCCTCGCTGGCCGCGGTGTACCGGGCGCAGCTCTCCCGCGCACGGGTGGCCCGCATCCCGCTGCTGTTCGTGGCGACCTTCCAGTCGCTGGGGATCATGGTGCTGATGAGGGGCGTGGTCGACGGCGGTGCCGAGTCGAGAGCCGTGGTCGCCGGGGCGTCCGTCCTGGTTGTGGCGTTCGTGGCGCTGAATCTGCTCGCCCAGTACTTCGGGCAGCTGCGCGCGGGCGGGGGCCTGGACCACTACGCCACGCTGCCGGTGCCCGCTGCGGCGGTCGTGCTCGGCGCCGCCGGGGCGTATGCGTCGTTCACCGTGCCCGGAGTCCTCGTCACGGCCGTAGCGGGCGGCGTGCTCTACCAGTTGCCGCTGAGCGGTCTGTGGATTCTCCTGGCCGTCGTCCCGCTCGCCGGGGCCGCTCTGGCCGGGCTGGGCGCCGCACTGGGACTCCTCGCGCCGAGGCCCGAGATCGCCACTCTCTGCGGGCAGTTGGGGATGTCCGCCGCGTTGCTGCTGGGCGTCCTTCCGGGCGGGCGGCTGCCGCAGCCCGTGGGGCTGCTGCGGGACCTGCTGCCCTCGACGTACGGCGTGGAGGCACTGGCCCGGGCGTTCGAGGCGCGGCCCGACTGGGGGCATGCGGCAATCGATCTGGGTGTGTGCGCGGCCGTCGGAGTGGCGTCCCTGGCCCTGGCGACGTGGGCGTACCGGCGCGCGGCGGTGCGCTGAGCGGGAGACCCGAGGAGGTGCGGGAGCCGGAGCCGTACGCCGACTGGGCCGGAATGGGCGAATTCGCGCCCGTACGCCGCAGAGTCATCTGCCGCCCCCCGCCCGAACCGCCGTACGGGACTGGCACGATGGCGTCGTGACCGCTCCAACGCCTTCCTCACCGGACCCCGACCGCTCGCGTCGCTCCCGCCCGTACGACGGCCATGGCGGCCTGCACGGCGACGGACAGCAGGAACCGCGCCGGCGCGGCGACCCCACGGGTGGCGATCAGCCCGCTTCTCCGTACGGGGCTCCCGGTCCGGCCGGTTACGGAGGCGATGACTCCGGTGCGCACGGGAACGGAGACGCGTATCGAAGCGGCGACGCGTACGGGAGCGACGGCGTGTACGGGAGCGACCCCTCGTACGGCCACCCCGCCTCGTACGGCTACTCCGACGGGCCGCCGGCCCACGCGGCCCACGGCCCGGAACATCCCGAGCACCTCGACGAGGAACGGCCCGATGTGCGCCGGGAGGTGCGCACAGGTGTGCTGTGCGCCCTGCCCCTCATCGTCCTGGGAGTGGGGCTGGGACTGCTGTGGTTCTGGCTGGCGCCGCGCGTCCCGCTCGTCAGCGTCGACGGCGGCGTGTTCCTCAAGGACCCGGAGGGTGAGGAAGCGATCGGAGCGGACGGCACGTTCGTGCTGCTTGCGGTCGCCCTCGGTCTGGCGACGGGCCTTCTGGCGTTCCTGCGCAGCCGCGGCGGAGGAATCGGCATCGTCGTCGGTGTGGCCGTGGGGGCGCTGCTGGGGTCGGTGGTGGCCTGGCGGCTCGGTGTCTGGCTGGGCCCGAGCGGCGACCTGACCGCGTCGGCGAAGGCCGCGGGCGAGGACAAGACCTTCGACGGGCCGCTGAAACTGCAGGCCATGGGCGCGCTGCTGGTGTGGCCGTTCATCGCGCTCGTGACGCATCTGGTGCTCATCGGTGTCTTCGGGCAGCGCGATCCGGAGTCGGCCGCGCCGCCGCCGGCCGAGGACGGCAAGGCGGCACCCCACTGGTGAGCGTCGGGCCCGGCCGACCGGCGGTTCAGGACACCCCGCGGGCGATCGGTGCCCTGGCTGCGCGCGTCAGCGCCGCGAGGTCGTCAGGAGCGAGTTCGATCTCCAGGCCCCGGCGGCCCGCGGAGACGCAGACGGTGGCGTGAGCGGAGGCGGACTCGTCGAGGACGGTGGGCAGCGGCCTGCGCTGCCCGAGAGGTGAGATGCCGCCCAGCACATAGCCGGTACTGCGCTCGACGGCCGCCGGGTCGGCCATGACCGCCCGTTTGCCGTCGGCCGCCGACGCCAGGGCCTTCAGGTCCAGCGAGGCGGAGACCGGCACGACTGCGACGGTCAGCGTGCCGTCGACCTCGGCCACGAGGGTCTTGAAGACCCGTTCGGGTGCGATGCCCAGGGCCTCGGCGGCCTCCGCGCCGTAAGAGGGCGCGGACGGGTCGTGCTCGTAGGAGTGCGTGGTGAACTTCACCTCCGCACGTGCCGCGGCGAGAGTCGCCGGAGTCGCCGCCTGCTGCTGCCTCGGCTGTCTCTTCTTCTTCGCCATCGCTGCCCCTCCGCCCGGCGAGTGCCGTCCTGCGTGTGTCCGAAGCCGCCGTGCCGCACGCTCAGTTGGGGCTGGTCGGGTCCCGTGTGAGATCCGCAGCCGGCAGCGAGGGCAGCTTCCCGATGACCGCCGTCTCGCGACGGAGGATCTTCAGCTCGTCCGCGAGCCGCGTCGCGGTGTCCGGGGCCTGGAGCAGGCGCTGCTTCGTCGGGGTGTCGAGGATCGTGGCGGCGGCCACCAGATACGAGACGACCGACGGATCGTCCGGCAACTCCTGCCCGGCGGCCAGGGTCCGCTCCCGCGCGCTCGCCAGCCGCTTCTGGTAGCCGCGGAAGGCACGCAGCACTCCGGAGGCCAGCGCGCCCGCTCCGTCGCCCTCCTCCTCCGGCAGCTCCTCGACCTCTCCCATGAGGTACGGGCCGCCGGCGTCCACGGAGTGCAGCCGGAAGCGGGTGGTGCCGGTGGCGAGGACCTCGTAGCCCGGGCCGTCGCCCGCGGCCTCGTCCTCCTCCGGGGACGCCTCGCCGGTGTCCGCTCCGGCTCCGCCGGATGCGCCCGATGCGGCAGGGCCCCCTGCCGCGCCGGTGCGTTCGCGGATCGTCGAGGCGTCGGCGATGCAGCCGACCGAGTAGAACGACGCCATCGGATCGGCGCCGAAACCGGCCGCAGGCCCGGTGCCCGCCGGGTGCGCGCTCTCCGGCAGACCCGTCGAGGTCTGCGCGGTCTCCCGGCCGTCGCGGATGGCGACGACGCCGAAACGCCGGGGCGTGTCCTCGGGAATCTTCAGCAGGTCCCGCATCAGCGCGCGGTATCGCTGCTCGAAGATGTTCAACGGCAGTACCAGGCCAGGGAACAGCACCGAGTTGAGCGGGAAGAGCGGAAGCGCGGTTGTCACAACGCGTAAGCCTAAAGCCTTCGGGAGGCGCCCGGTGCTCCCGATCGATCAGGAGTGCCGTCCGGGCGGTGCGTGGCGCGGCGGTTCACCGTCGGCGAATCGTCCGCGGCCGGTGACCCGCCGCGGGTCATTGACGGCGCAGGAGCCGCGTCGCCCCCGTGGCGACGGTCGTCGCGAGGATCCAGCCGAGCAGGATCAGCCCCGCCGCCACCCACTGCGGCCCGCCCCTCGGGTCCCAGGCGTTGTCCTGTCCGAGGCTGATGACGGGCAGCAGCAGGTCCAGCGCGTACAGCGTGGCGTTCCAGTGCGGCGACTCGTCGCCCTTGAGCGGGTCCGGCCGATGCGCCCCGAAGTACATGGCGCTCGCCGCCCACAGCAAGGCCATCCACAGCGCCGCCTGGGCCGGGCGGTACCCGTAGGCGACCGTCCAGTCCTGTAAATAGCCCCAGAGCTTGCCCACCAGCGGAAGCGTCTCGCGGCGGCGCCGCTGCTTGGCCAGGAGCACCGCACGGGCGTTGGTGTCCTCACCGCTGTTGCGGTACATCAGCGCCAACTGCTCGTAGGGCAGCGGCGAATACTCCGGTGTGGCAGCCGCCAGCCACCGCAGCCGTTCGCGGACGTTGAAGTGGCCCTCCTTGGGGATCGCCTGCTGATAGGTGAAGCCGGCCATCCACAGCCGCTGGTCCCTCGGCCAGCTGCCCACCCGGTCGAGCAGCTTCTCGACGTTGGCGCCGGAGAGCACCGTCAGGCCCCGCTCCGGGGCGCGCGGTGTGAAGTTCAGCTCCGGTGTCTGGATGCGGCGCAGGGACAGCTCCTGGTCCCGTCCGAGTTCGAAGCGGGCGTTCTCGATGACGAGGGAGGAGCCGAACCGCCCGTCGTCGAGCACCACCCCGCCCGTGCACTCGAAGTGCTTCGTACGCCAGCGGCTGCCGCTGTCGGAGGTGAAGGGGACGGGGGTGCCGGAAGCGGGAGTGGCGCCCTCCCGCAGCTGCGAGGAGCGTCCCCGGTTGGCGTCGGCGAAGCTGGCGACGTGCTCGACGGTCATCTGCGGGGCGTACAGGGCGTAGCGGCCCTTGGTGTTGCGCAACACCGTGCCGAACATGTGCAGCGAGCTGCCGACCGTCGCCCCGCGCAGGCTCACCTCGCCGTCGGTCACCAGGAGGCTGGCCTGGAGCTCCTGGGAGACGGTGATGCCGTCGGCGGCGATGGCACGTATGCGGCGGCCGCTGCCGACCGTCGCCTCATTGAGCATCAGATCGGTGCCGATGGTGGCGTCGGTGAGCTTGATGCCCTCGGGTATCGAGCAGCGCGGCAGGTGCAGGTCGCCGTCGGTGCTGAGCCGGGCGGCCTCCAGGCGCGGTATGTAGCAGTCGACGAGGCGCCCGGTGTGCATGCGGGCCTCCGCCATCCGCACCTCGCGTTCGAAGCGGCACTGCCGCAGTTCGAAGTACGGCTCGATGATGCCGCCGGAGAGGTCCAGCACGTCGGTGATCAGGGCGCCCGAGACGTGCAGCGACGCGACGCGCCCCAGCAGCGGCGGCGGCCCGTGCAGCAGCAGATGCGCGATGACGCGGGCGCGTACGGTCCGTTCCGGGCCCCAGTCGTGGTCCCCGTTGGGGTCGTCCAGTTCCGCTTCGCCGCTGCGCAGGTCGTAGTCGCTGCCGTTGACGAACGCCTGCCACATGCCCCATTCGGCCCGTGTCAGCCAGGACGGCGGCTCTCTGGACTCCAGTGACTCGCTCACCGGTCGTCTTCCCCCTCTGCTCGGCTGTCCGGCGGCCCTCCGGGCTGCTGCGGCCCCGGGCTGTCCGGTACGTCGACTGCGGACCGGGCCGGTCGTGTCCGGTCCCTCGGCCGGGCGCCCGGGCGGCCGCGCCCGGTGCCCGTCCGCTTCTTTCCCCCTGCGTGACCGTATGAACGCCGGAGGCAGGGTTCGTCTCCAGGGGCGTGTATCACTCACTGATACGCGCGGCCGGTGGGCGGACGCCGTCTGAGAGACTGGACCCGTGATCTCCCGAATCGACCTGCGCGGTTCCGCCGTCTCCGCAGACGGCGGGTTCGACCGTGATCTGCTGCCCCGTGCCGAGCTGGACGTCGAGGCCGCCCTGGAGAAGGTGCGGCCGATCTGTGAGGACGTACGGCATCGCGGCACCGAGGCGCTCATCGAGTACGCGCAGCGGTTCGACGGGGTGACGCTGGAGCAGGTCCGCGTCCCGCGCGAGGCACTGGAGGAGGCGCTGGCCGGGCTGGACCCTCAGGTGCGGGCCGCTCTGGAGGAGTCCGTGCGCCGCGCCCGCATCGTCCACCGTGCGCAGCGGCGCAGCGATTCGGACGTCACGGTCGTGCCCGGCGGCACGGTCACCGAGCGGTGGGTGCCGGTCGAGCGGGTCGGCCTCTACGTGCCGGGCGGGCGGGCCGTGTATCCGTCGTCGGTCGTGATGAACGTCGTGCCCGCGCAGGAGGCCGGTGTGGACTCCCTCGCGGTCACCTCGCCGCCGCAGCCCGAGTTCGGGGGGCTGCCGCACCCGACGGTGCTCGCCGCGTGCGCGCTGCTCGGTGTGCACGAGGTGTACGCGGCGGGCGGTGCCCAGGCGGTCGCGATGTTCGCGCACGGCACCGACGAGTGCCCGCCCGCGCAGCTGGTCACCGGCCCGGGCAACATCTACGTCGCGGCCGCGAAGCGGCTGCTCAAGGGCCGCATCGGCATCGACTCCGAGGCCGGTCCCACCGAGATCGCGGTCCTCGCCGACGACACGGCCGACCCGGCGCACGTCGCCGCCGACCTCGTCAGCCAGGCCGAGCACGACACGGTCGCCGCGGCCGTCCTGGTCACCCCTTCCGAGGACCTGGCCGCGGCGGTCGAGGGCGAGCTGAAGGAGCAGGTCGCCGTCGCCCGGCACCGTGAGCGGATCAGCGAGGCGCTGGCCGGGCGGCAGTCCGGCATCGTGCTCGTCGACTCGCTGGAGGACGGCCTGGCGGTCGTCAACGCCTACGCGGCGGAGCACCTGGAGATCCAGACCGAGGACGCGGCGGGCTGGGCGGCACGGGTGCGCAACGCGGGCGCGGTCTTCGTCGGCCCCTATTCGCCCGTCTCGCTCGGCGACTACTGCGCGGGCTCCAACCACGTGCTGCCGACCGGCGGTTGTGCCTGCCACTCCTCCGGGCTGTCCGTGCAGTCGTTCCTGCGCGGCATCCACGTCGTGGACTACTCGCGGGACGCCCTCGCGGAGGTCACCCACCACGTCGTCACGCTCGCGGAGGCAGAGGACCTGCCGGCACACGGGACGGCCCTGAAGGCAAGGTTCGAGGGAAAGGTGCCGCAGAGCAAGTGACCGGCATCGAACAGCTTCCCGTCCGGGACGAGTTGCGCGGCAAGACCCCTTACGGCGCCCCGCAACTGGACGTGCCCGTACGGCTGAACACCAACGAGAACCCGTACCCGCTGCCCGAGGAACTGGTGCAGCGCATCGCGGAGCGCGTCTCCGAGGCCGCCCGCACGCTGAACCGCTACCCGGACCGGGACGCCGTGGAGTTGCGCTCCGCCCTGGCCTCCTACCTCACCAGGACCACCGGCTTCGAGGTCTCCCGGGACCAGGTGTGGGCCGCCAACGGCTCCAACGAGATCATCCAGCAGCTGCTGCAGACCTTCGGCGGGCCCGGCCGCACAGCCATCGGATTCGAGCCTTCGTACTCGATGCACGGGCTCATCGCCCGCGGCACGGGCACCGGCTGGCTGTCCGGGCCGCGCCGTGCGGACTTCACGATCGACACGGAGGCCGCTGTGCGCGCGATCGCTCAGCAGCGCCCCTCGGTCGTCTTCGTCTGCTCGCCCAACAATCCGACGGGCACGGCGGTCGAGCGGGAGACGGTCCTCGCGCTGTACGAGGCGGCGCAGGCGGCCGGGCCGTCGATGGTGATGGTGGACGAGGCCTACGGCGAGTTCTCGCACCGGCCGTCGCTGCTGCCGCTCATCGAGGGACGGCCGAACCTCGTGGTGACCCGTACGATGTCGAAGGCGTTCGGAGCCGCGGGGCTGCGGCTGGGCTACCTCGCCGCCGACCCCGCCGTCGTGGACGCGGTGCAGCTCGTGCGCCTGCCCTACCACCTGTCCGCGGTCACGCAGGCCACGGCGCTCGCCGCCCTCGAACACACGGACACGCTGCTCGGATACGTGGCGCGGCTGAAGGACGAGCGGGACCGGCTGGTGCGGGAGCTGCTGGCTCTCGGGCTCGAAGTGACCGAGTCCGACGCCAACTTCGTCCAGTTCGGCCGGTTCGACGACGCTCACGCCACGTGGCAGGCCCTGCTGGAGCACGGGGTGCTCGTGCGGGACAACGGAGTGCCGGGCCGGCTGCGGGTGACCGCGGGCACGCCCGAAGAGAACGACGCGTTCCTCGACGCGGTACGTGCAGTGACAAAGGAGACCACCCGATGACTCTGGCTCGCGTGGGCCGCGTGGAGCGCAGCACGAAGGAGACCTCGGTCCTCGTCGAGATCAACCTCGACGGGACCGGCAAGGCCGACATCTCCACGGGCGTCGGCTTCTACGACCACATGCTCGACCAGCTGGGCCGCCACGGCCTGTTCGACCTGTCGGTCAAGACCGAGGGCGATCTGCACATCGACAGCCACCACACGATCGAGGACACCTCTCTCGCGCTGGGCGCCGCCTTCAAGCAGGCCCTGGGCGACAAGAGCGGGATCGTGCGCTTCGCCAACGCCTCCGTGCCGCTGGACGAGTCGCTGGCCCAGGTGACGGTCGACCTGTCGGGCCGCCCGTACCTCGTGCACAGCGAACCCGAGGGCATGGCGCCGATGATCGGCGACTACGACACGACGATGACGCGGCACATCCTGGAGTCCTTCGTCGCGCAGGCACAGGTCGCGCTGCACGTGCACGTGCCGTACGGGCGCAACGCGCACCACATCGTCGAGTGCCAGTTCAAGGCCCTTGCCCGCGCGCTGCGTTACGCCAGTGAGATCGACCCGCGGCAGAGCGGCATCCCCTCCACGAAGGGCGCGCTGTGACGGGCCTGTCGGCTGTTCTCATCTTCGTCGGCCTGTTCCTGCTCGGCGGGGTGATTGCCTTCTGGAAGCAGAAGCAGCCCAAGGGAGTCATCGCCGTGCTCGGCGCGGGCGCCGCACTGGCGCTGCTCGCCGGGATCCTGCGGCTGGAGGTGTGGACATGAGCACGGGAGAGACGGCTGCGGAGACAGGGAACTCCGCGAGCGCGCACGACGGGCGCAAGAAGGTCGTCGTCTTCGACTACGGCTTCGGCAACGTGCGCTCGGCCGAGCGTGCGCTCGCGCGCGCCGGCGCCGATGTGGAGATCACCCGCGACTACGACGCCGCCATGGCGGCCGACGGGCTGCTGGTGCCCGGCGTGGGCGCCTTCGCCGCCTGCATGGACGGGCTGCGGGCGGCACGCGGCGACTGGATCATCGAGCGCCGTCTTGCCGGCGGCCGCCCCGTGCTGGGCATCTGCGTCGGCATGCAGATCCTCTTCTCCCGCGGGATCGAGCACGGCGTCGAGGCCGAGGGCATGGGCGAATGGCCGGGCACCGTGGGGCCGTTGAAGGCGGACGCCGATCACTCGGTGCCCCACATGGGCTGGAACACGGTCACTCCCGCCGAGGGGTCACGCCTCTTCGAAGGGCTGCCCAGGGGCGAGCGTTACTACTTCGTCCACTCCTACGCCGTCCACGACTGGGAACTGACGGTCACGAACCCGGCGATGAGCCCGCCCAAGGTCAGCTGGGCCGAGCACGGTGCGCCGTTCGTCGCCGCCGTCGAGAACGGCCCGCTGTGGGCGACCCAGTTCCACCCCGAGAAGTCGGGGGACACCGGCGCCCGGCTGCTGTCCAACTGGGTCGCGTCGCTCTGAGCCGCCGGGCACGTCCGGGGCTCCCGCGGCGTCCATCCTCCGACCGCTTCCGCTTCTCCGTCCGGCAACACCGTCCGGCAACACCGTCCGGCACACCGTCCGACCACACCGTTCCGCTCCAATACAGAAGCCGAGAGTGCCTGTGTCCACGCCTTCGTCAGAGCCCAAGCTGGAACTGCTGCCCGCCGTCGACGTCCGTGACGGACAGGCCGTGCGCCTCGTGCACGGCGAGTCCGGTTCGGAGACCGCCTACGGCGACCCGCTGCAGGCGGCCCTCAACTGGCAGCGCGCCGGCGCCCGGTGGCTGCACCTGGTCGACCTCGACGCCGCGTTCGGCACGGGCGACAACCGGGCCCGCATCGCCGAGGTGACCCGCGCCATGGACATCGACGTCGAGCTGTCCGGCGGCATCCGCGACGACCAGAGCCTCGCCGCGGCCCTCGCCACGGGCTGCCGCCGCGTGAACCTGGGCACGGCGGCGCTCGAGACGCCGGAGTGGGTCGCCAAGGTCATCGCCGAGCACGGCGACAGGATCGCGGTGGGTCTCGACGTACGGGGCACGACGCTGCGCGGCCGCGGCTGGACCCGCGACGGCGGCGACCTCTACGAGACCCTCGCCCGGCTCGACTCCGAGGGCTGCGCCCGCTACGTCGTCACCGACATCAACAAGGACGGCACCCTCAAGGGCCCCAACCTCGAACTGCTGCGCAACGTCTGCGCCGTGACGGACCGGCCCGTCGTCGCGTCCGGCGGTGTCTCGTCCCTTGACGATCTGCGGGCGATCGCCACGCTTGTACCCGAGGGCGTCGAGGGCGCCATTGTGGGGAAGGCCCTCTACGCCGAGGCGTTCACACTTGAAGAGGCTTTGGAGGCCGTCTCCTGATGACCCCGTCCGAACGGCGTGACCCCGACGTGGAACGTGACCGCTCCGGAAGCACCTGGGAGGAGACGATCGGCTTTGCGCGCGCCGTCGCGGCGGGCGACCGGGTGCTGGTGGCGGGGACGATGCCCCTCGCCGACGGCAAGCTCCTCGGGGAGGGCTCGCCGTACAAGCAGACCAGGGCGGCCTTCGGGAAGGCGCTGGAGGCACTCGAACCGTTCGGTCTCGACGCGTCGTCCGTGATCCGGACCCGGATGTATCTCACGCACGCGCGGGACGTGGAGGACGTGGCGCGTGCCCACAAGGAGGTCTTCGGCGAGGTCGCTCCCGCCGCCACCGTCGTGGTCGTCTCCGGCTTCGTGGACTCCCGGGTCCTGGTGGAGGTGGAGATGGAGGCCTTCCGCGGCGGCGGCAGGTAACGCCGCCGGCGCGCCCCGCGGACCGTGCCCGCCGGGCACGTACCCCTGCCCGTACCCGTAGCCCGTCGAACCCGTACCTCACCGGGGCGGTGACCCACCGCCCCGCAGCACCACCCCGCAAGGAGTCAGTACAGCAATGGCCGTGGCCGTACGAGTCATCCCCTGCCTGGACGTCGACGCCGGACGGGTCGTCAAGGGCGTGAACTTCAAGAACCTGCGGGACGCCGGCGACCCCGTCGAGATGGCGAAGATCTACGACGAGGAAGGCGCGGACGAGCTGACGTTCCTCGACATCACCGCCTCCTCCTCCGACCGGGAGACGACGTACGACGTGGTACGGCGCACCGCCGAGCAGGTCTTCATCCCGCTGACGGTCGGCGGGGGCGTCCGCAGCGGGGACGACGTGGACAGGCTGCTGCGCGCCGGCGCGGACAAGGTCGGGGTGAACACGGCGGCGATCGCCCGTCCCGAGCTGATCCGGGAGATCGCGGAACGCTTCGGCAGCCAGGTGCTGGTGCTCTCGGTGGACGCGCGGCGCTGCGTGCCGTCGGCCTCCGGGGACGCGGACAGCGGCGGGGTCTCCACCCCGTCCGGGTTCGAGGTCACCACGCACGGCGGCCGCCGCGGCACCGGCATCGACGCGGTCGAATGGGCGCGGCGGGCCGCGGAGCTGGGCGCCGGGGAGATCCTGCTGAACTCGATGGACGCGGACGGCACGAAGGACGGCTACGACTCGGAGATGATCCGGGCGGTGGGTGCGCACGTCTCGGTGCCCGTCGTCGCCTCCGGCGGCGCGGGCCGGCTGGAGCACTTCCCGGCTGCGGTCGCCGCCGGCGCGGACGCGGTGCTGGCCGCCTCCGTCTTCCACTTCGGCGACCTGCGGATCGGCCAGGTCAAGGACGCGCTCCGCGAGGCGGGCACGCCCGTACGGTGAGCCGGGCGCCCCTTCAGTGAGCCGCGTGCGACCCCGGTGACCGCGCCGGTGACCCTGCCGTCCCGGGTCACCTGCCGCGGCGTCCCGCCAGGCTCCAGCGGCGCCCCCGGGAGCGGGGGGACGCCTCAGGGCCGGGCCGGCCCTCAAAGGAGGCGTCGGAAGCGCCGGAGGGCGTACCGGATGTGGCGAGCGGTACGGACGGCGCCTGCGGCATGTCCGGTGCCTGTGCTGCGTCCGCCGCGTGTGTCGCCGGGGTGGCGGTGAACCGGACGGGCAGCGCAGTCAGTGCGCGGATGAACGGTCCGGGACGCCAGGAGAGTTCGCTTGCGGGGACGGCGAGTTCCATCTCCGGCAGCAGGTCGAGAAGCGTGTCGATGGCGACCTCGGCGATGACGCCGGCGGTGTCCTGCGCGGGGCAGGCGTGCGGGCCGGCGCTGAAGGCGAGATGAGCGGTGTTCGTGGCCCGCTGCGACTGGGTCGTGGGGAGCGTCGGGTCCAGGTTCGCGGCGGCGTGGCTGATGGTGACGGGCACGCCGGCCGGAATGTGCGTCTCTTCGCCGGTCTCCTGGTCGCGCAGGTCGTAGTCCTCGATGGCGTACACGAACGAGTAGTTCGAGTGCGGCGCGTGCAGCCACAGCACCTCGTTCAGCGCGTCGGTGACGGTGAGGCTCCCTCCGGTCAGGTCGCCCGCGAAGCGGTCGTCGGAGAGCAGCATCATCGTGGCCGTGGAGATCCACGCGGTGCCGGGCACCTGGCCGGCGCCGGTGATGACCACGAGCTGGTCGATCAGCTCCTCACGCGTCACGTTGGCCGAGTGCCGCAGCAGCCGCGTGGTCACGTCGTCGCCGGGAGTCCGGTACTTGGTCTCGATCAGTTCGTTCAGGCAGGCCACCAGGTCCTGGAGGCCCTCCGTGGCGGCACCGGGTTCGACGGCGTTGACCATCTGGAGAAAGGCGCTCGAGATCCGGCCGTTGAGATGGTCGGGGCAGCCGAAGAGCTGGGTGAGGACCTTGACCGGGATGCGCGCCGCGTACTGCGAGACCAGGTCCGCCCTGCCGTCCTCGGCGAACTCGTCGATCAGCTGCCTGGCGCTGTGCTGCACCACGTCCCGCAGCTGACGGGGGTCGATGCCGGCCAGGGCGCGGTCGACCGGCGTCCGCAGGCGCAGATGCTCCTGGCCGTCGGCGAACCACAGGCTCTTGCGCGGCCCCATGATCGGCAGGATCGGGCTGTCGTGGGGGACGTGGCCCTCGGCCAGCGCCTTCCAGCGGTGGGCGTCCTTGCTGAAGTAGGGGCTGCGAAGGACCTCCAGGGCCGCCTGGTAGCCGGTCACGAGGATCGACTCGACACCGGGCGCGAGCTCCACCCACTGGGCGGGCCCGCCCTGCGAACGCAGCCGGTCGTACAGGGCGTTGGGGTCCGCCGCGAAGTCGTCGTCGTACAGCTTCGGCAGCTCGCCGCCGCTCCCCGCGGAGGGACGGTGTGCGGGGCAGCCCGGCGGCGCCGGGTGTGGTCCGGGGTGGGACGAGGAGGTCACGACGACTCCTGGTGGCCGGCGTACAGGTGCTTGACGAGCGTGACGAGTGCGGTCTTGGCGGACTGGCGGTCCCGTGCGTCGCAGGTGACCAGCGGCGTGCCGGGGTCGAGGTCGAGCGCTTCGCGCAGCTCCGCCTCGGGGTAGTCCGGGGTGTCGGGGAAGGCGTTGAGCGCGACGATGTACGGCAGCGCGCTCTTCTCGACGAGGCTCAGAGCCTCGAACGACTGGTCCAGATAACGGGAGTCGGCGAGCACGAGCGCCCCGTAGGCGCCGCGGGAGAGGTCCTCCCAGATGTGGGTGAAGCGCTGCTGGCCCGGCGTCCCGAACAGGTACAGCACGAGGTCGTCGGCGAGCGTGAGCCGCCCGAAGTCGAGGGCGACCGTGGTGGATCGCTTGTCCGGCACCCCGCTCAGGTCGTCGGTGGCGGCGCCGTTCTGCGTCATGAGTTCCTCGGTGCGCAGCGGTTCGATCTCGCTCACGGCTCCGATGAGGGTCGTCTTGCCGACCCCGAAGGGGCCCACCACCATCAGTTTCGGTGTGATCTGCACGGTGTCGCGGACGTAGACACCGTCAGAGAGCCTGGAGGCCATGCAGCATCCTCTCCAGGGTCCGGAGGCGGTCGGGGTCGGTGGCGGCGCCGGAGGCGTCGTGGCTTCCGGAGTCCTTGCGGCCGGCCTTGACTTCGAGGTGCCCGGCGTCGATCAGGTCCCCGAGCAGGATCCGCGTGATGGTGAGGGGCTGTCCGAGGTGCCCGGCGACCTCGATGACGGACAGGTAGCCGCCGCGGCACAGGTCGATCACCCGCACGTCCTCGGGCTGGAGTCCGGTCCTCGGTCTGCCGGGGACGGCGGTCACCATCGTGAGCACGTCGAGTCCGTCGGCGGTCCCGGTGGGCTGGGCGCGCCCGCCGGTCAGCACGAACGTTCTCACCAGGTCGTGCCTGTGCCGGTGCGTCATGTGCCGCTGCCCACGTCCTCGCGGAGTTCGGCGCCCATCTCCCGTCCGAGCTGCGCGACGACCTCGTGCATCCGGTAGGCGACCTGTCCGACGTCGGCGGCGCCGGAGGTGGCGACGGACAGGAACGTCGAGTCGTGCGCCCGGATGGTGACGACGAATCCGCCGTCGAACTCGACCATGCTCTGCCTCCACGAGTCGGCCGGGGCGCGGCAGAACATCGCGGTGGCGCTGCTGGTGGACTGCACACCCGCGAGGGCCGCCGCGATGCTGTCCGCCTGGTCCTGGTCGAGGCCGGGGGAGAAGGCCTTCACCAGACCGTCCGCGGTGATGAGGATGGCGTCGTGCACCTCGGGCTGGTCCAGCACCTGGTTCAGCATCCAGGCGTCCGGGTTCTCGGTCATGACTCGGTAGTCCCTTCGGTGGACGGACGGAGGCGGTCGGCAGCCGCCTTGCCTGCGCGCTGGAACGCACCGATCGATGCCGCCGCCTCGCCGGGAGTGCGGGACGCGCCAGACCTGGAGGCAGGTGGTGGCTGCTGGGCCTCACCGGCGCTCGGGGCAGGCTGATTCCGGGTCCGTTTCGGCAGCCCGTTCGCGGTGGTCGGGCGGGCGGGTGCCGGTGTCGTCGCCGCGCTCTCCCCGGCCCCGGCTGCGGAGCGGGCCGGGCTGGGCGCGGCGGGCTCCGTGGGCTCCGCGCGGGGTGCCGGCACGGTGGCGGCGGGCGCGGTGGCGGTTGCGGCGGGCGCGGCCGCGGGCTTCACCGGTTCGGTGAGGAGGGTGCGGGGGACGTTCACCACGGCGCGGACGCCGCCGAAGGCGGAGGCGGTGTCGACCGAGACCGTGAAGCCGTAACGCCGGGCGAGCGCACCGCACGCGGCGAGCCCGAAACGGGGCGGGTCTCCCAGTTTCGTGAGCCCGAGGGACTCGTCCTTGAGCAGGCGCACGGCCTTCTCCTGCTCCGCCGCGTTCAGTCCGACACCGGCGTCCTCGATCACGAACGCCAGTCCGGTGTGGGTGAGTTGGACGTGCACCTGGACCGGGGTCTGCGGGTGCGAGGAGCGGGTGGCGTTCTCCAGCAGTTCGGCGATGGTCATGACGAGGGGTTCGACGACGCGGCCCGTGACGGCACGGGTGTCCTCGATCCGCACGATCTGGACGCGCTTGTAGTCCAGGATGCGTCCGATGGCGCCGCGGACGATGTCGTGGAGCGACGTCGCGTTGTGCTGGCGGCCGGGCCATGCGCGGCAGACCACGGCCATGCCGACGGCCCGGCGGAGGATCTGGGCGTTGGTGTGGTCGAGCTGCATGAGGTCTTCGAGGAAGGCCGAGTCGTCGTGGCGCTCGGTCATCTCGTTGATCTTCAACTGCTGGCCGTTCGCGAGTCCCTGGAGCTTGCGCGCCACGGCCAGCAGCAGACCTTCGGCGGTCTGCTCGGCGGTCTCGCTCGCGAAGCTGAACATCTCGAGGACGGTGTCGTGCGCGTCCGCGAAGTCCGTTCCGGCGAGGCCCTGGTGGCGCACGTCCGGTATCTGCCGGCGGCGGCCCTGCCACTGGGCGTCCGCGAGTGCCTGGAGGCGCTGCTCGACGAGGTGCTGCGTCTCCTCGTCACGCATGCGGACCTGCCGTTCGAGGATGTCGCTGCGCTCGGCGTTCCGGACAGCGATCTTCCGGTAGCGCGCCGCCGTGAATCCGGCCGCGACCGCGACGAGAGCCAGGAGCGGCACGAGCCAGAACGCCACGTCCGTCATACGCATCATCGAAACCTCAGGCAGGAGCGAGTTCGCCGGTCGGGAGAGAGTGAGCGAGCGGTGCACGGGGCGGCCCGGCACGCGGAACCCCGCGGCCCGCGGAAGGCCACCGGGGCGCGGCGGAGAGCGCGTACGGACGGTTCGGGACGGATGAACCGTCCGGCACGGCCAGGCGGGAACCGCGCGACGGACCCGCGACCACGTCACGAATGGTCAGAATCATCAGGGCTCCGTTCGAGACGGACAGGTCGAACCTGTGCCCATCGGTCAGTGCCCTGGTGCAGTCGGGCAGAGCGTCTCCGGGTGATACGTCAAGATACGTCAGCCCTCTTTGAATTCAAGACAGTTGACAGGAGAACTTGAACGGAGCCGCGCACAGCCCCGCTGACCTCGTCACAGGCCCTGAGAAGGACAAAGCGACTGCCAGGCGCACATCGGTGTCATCCCGTGCGGCAATCCCGTGCGGCAATAGGTTTGCGGCCGCGCCGGCAATAGCGATTTCGTCCCTTTCGGATAAGTCCGGTCTGCCGTCCCGGAACGCGTCCGCGGCCGATTCCGGGCAGCCGCTCTTTCCTCGGCCCTGCCGCCGAGTCCGGAGCGACGCGCAGCAGGCCGCGCCCGGAGATCCGGGACGGTTCACGCGGGCGGCGGGGGAGCATAGGCTGCGGCGCATGAGCAGGGTCAACGACGTCGGCGGGCAGACGGGATTCGGGCCCGTCGTGCCCGAGGACGACGAGCCGCCCTTCCACGCCGACTGGGAGGCGCGGGTCTACGCGCTGAACGTCGCGCTCGTGCGGCGCGGCGCCTACACCCTCGACGAGTTCCGCGACGCCATCGAACGCATGCCTCCGCAGGAGTACTTGGCCGCCTCGTACTACGAGCGCTGGCTGCACGCAATCGATGTGCTCACCGCCCCGGGCGGCGGCGATGAGTGAACCTGCGGCCGCGCGGTTCGCCGCCGGTGAGCGGGTGCGCACCCGCGCCTTCGACCCCGACTGGCACACGCGGCTTCCCGCCTACGCCCGCGGGCGCACGGGCCGGATCGTCGAGGTGACCGGAAGCTGGCCGCTCGCGGACGATGTGGCCCGGCGCCGCGAACGGCCACGCGTGGAGCCCGTCTACACCGTTGCCTTCGCCGCCCGCGACCTGTGGGGCGGGGGAGACCACGAGGTGACGCTGGACCTGTGGCAGTCGTATCTGGAACCGGCGGAGGAGCACCGTCCATGAGCGGAACGCACACCGGTAACCCCGTCGCCGCGCGGGTGCGGCGCCTGGAGGAACGTCTGGTCGCGGAAGGCCGGGTGACCGACGACGAACTGGACGCCGTCCTCACCGCGGTACTGGACGGCGCGTCCCCGCTGAACGGCGCCCGTGTCACCGCCCGTGCATGGAGCGACGCCGGCTTCCGCGAGCGGCTGCTCGCCGACGCCGGCGCCGCCCTGCCCGAGGTGGGCCTGTCGATGGCGGGCGGACTGCAGGAGCAGCGTCTGAAGGTCGTCGCCAACACTCCGGAGCGTCACAACGTGCTGGTGTGCACGCTGTGTTCCTGCTACCCGGTGGCGCTGCTCGGCCCCTCGCCGTCCTGGTACAAGAGCGAGGCGTACCGCTCGCGCGTCGTACGCGAACCGCGTGCCGTACTCGCGGAGTTCGGGCTCGACCTCCCGGACGAATGCGAGATCACCGTCTGGGACTCCAGCGCGGAGAGCCGGTACATGGTCCTGCCCCAACGACCGCCGGGCACCGAGGAGTTGACGGAGGACCAGCTCGCGGAGCTGGTGACCCGCGAAGGGCTCATCGGCACCGCGGCCGTCTGACGGAGACGGCCGCCTGCCAGTCGGCGCCTGGCCGGCCGGCGCGGGCGGGCCGGGCTCCGGGACGTGTCTTCAGAGACCCAGATCCGCGTCGTGAGCCCGCGCCACTGCTTCCTTCTGGCCCTCTTCCTCCACGCGTGCGACGCGCTGCCGCCCGGCGACGTACAGCACCAGTTCGCCCGGCTCGCCGGTCACGGTCACCACAGGGGTGCCCTTGCGGGCGACGGCGGTCTGGCCGTCGGGACGGCGCAGGACCAGTCCGACCGGCGACTTCCGGCCGAAGACCCGCGCCATCTTCTCCAGCCGCTTCCACAGCGCGTCCTGGAAGACCGCGTCGAGTTCTCGCGGCGTCCAGTCCGGGACGGCACGGCGCAGGTCCTCGGAGTGGATGTAGAACTCCACGGTGTTCGCGGCCTCGTCGACCTGCTTGAGCGCGTACGGGGACATCCGTGGCGGCCCCGTGCGGATGAGCTGGATGAGCTCCTCGTACGGCTTGGAGGTGAACTCGCCCTGCACACGCTCCAGTCGGGGTGCGAGCGACTTGAGCAGTATCCCGCCTGCGGCGTCCGCGCGGCGTTCGCGCACCACCACGTGAGCGGCGAGGTCGCGGGCCTTCCAACCGTCGCACAGGGTCGGGGCCTCCGGCCCGCTGCTCTCCAACAGGTCCGCCAGGATGAGACGTTCACGCTTCGCATGGGTCGACATGCCGCCAAGGGTACGGCGGGCTTCCGGAAGGAGCGCTGATTTCGGGCCGCTCCCGGCGGGGCGCTCCCGGCGGGGCGGCCACTCGCGGTCGCGGCCGGGAAGTCCCCGTGCCGTGGCCATGAATCCACGGGCAACCGGGACGGCGCGGCGCTCGTCGCCGGCCGGCGGCCGTGCGCCGGAGTTCCGCGGGGCCGGAATGCCAAGGTTCCTTCCGTGCGCACGCGGCGAGGCATGCACACCCGCGGCGAGCCCCGGCGCATGCCGGGTCCGCACACGCGTGCACGGCGGGGCCCGGCATGCGGGAGAATGGGCCCCATGCCCGCACGATCCTCCGCCACGTCGCTCGACCCCGAGATCGCCGCACGTCTCAAGCGCAACGCGGACGGCCTCTTCCCCGCTGTCGCCCAGCAGCACGACACGGGTGAGGTGCTGATGCTGGGGTGGATGGACGACGAGGCCCTGCACCGCACCCTGACCACCGGCCGCGCCACCTACTTCAGCCGCAGCCGCCAGGAGTACTGGGTCAAGGGCGACACCTCCGGCCACGTCCAGCACGTACGGTCCGTTGCGCTGGACTGCGACGGCGACACGGTGCTGGTCAAAGTCGACCAGGTCGGCGGCGCCTGCCACACGGGGGACCGGACGTGCTTCGACGCGGGTCTCCTCCCCGGGCCGGGGGAGCACCCATGGACGGGCCGCACACCGAGCAGGGGTGACGGCCAGTAAGGTCAGCGACCATGACGACTCCGGACCTCGAGACATTCCGCACGCTTGCGAAGGACCGCCGTGTCATCCCGGTGACGCGTCGCCTGCTCGTCGACGGCGACACCCCCATCGGGCTCTACCGCAAGCTCGCCGGCGAGCGGCCCGGCACGTTCCTGCTGGAGTCGGCCCCTGGGGGAGGACGCACGTGGTCGCGCTACTCCTTCATCGGCGTGCGCAGCGCCGCGACCCTCACCGTGCGTGACGGATCGGCCCACTGGCTGGGCGCCCCGCCCGTGGGGCTGCCGCGCGGCGGCGACCCGCTGCGGGCGCTGCGGGAGACGGTCGAGGCCCTGCACACCCCCCGCGACCTCCACGAGGACTCGGACCTGCCGCCCTTCACCGGCGGCATGGTCGGCTACCTCGGATACGACATCGTGCGGCGGCTGGAGAAGGTCGGCGACAGCGACAGCACCACCGACGATCTCGCCCTGCCCGAACTGACCATGCTGCTCGCCTCCGACCTGGCAGTCCTCGACCACCGCGACGGCACCGTGCTGCTGATCGCCAACGCCATCAACCACAACGACCTGGACACCGGCGTCGACGAGGCGTACAAGGACGCGGTCTCCCGGCTGGAGACGATGACCGCGGACCTGGCACGCCCTGTTCCGGCGACCCCCGCGGCGCTGCCGCCCTCCCGGCTGCCGGAGTTCACGGCGCGGTCGGGCGGCGAGACGTACCGGGCGTGGGTGGAGGACATCAAGGAGCGCATCCGCGCGGGCGAGGCGTTCCAGGTCGTACCCTCCCAGCGGTTCGAGACCGGCTGCACCGCGAGCGCCCTCGACGTCTACCGGACGCTGCGCGCGACCAACCCCAGCCCGTACATGTACCTGTTCCGCTTCGCGGGTTCCGCCGACGGCAGCGACGGCTTCGACGTGGTGGGGTCCAGCCCCGAAGCGCTGGTGAAGGTCGAGGACGGCCGGGCGATGATGCACCCCATCGCCGGCACCCGACCCCGCGGCCACACCCCGCAGGAGGACACGGCGCTCGCCGAGGAGTTGCTGGAGGACCCGAAGGAGCGCGCCGAGCACCTGATGCTGGTCGACCTCGGCCGCAACGACCTGGGGAAGGTCTGCGAGCCGGGCAGCGTCGAGGTCGTCGACTTCATGTCCATCGAGCGCTACAGCCACGTCATGCACATCGTCTCCACCGTGACCGGCCGGCTCGCCCAGGACCGCGCCGCCTTCGACGCGCTCACCGCCTGCTTCCCCGCCGGGACGCTCTCCGGGGCGCCCAAGCCCCGTGCCCTGCAGATCATCGAGGAGCTGGAGCCGACCCGCCGCGGCGTCTACGGCGGCTGCGTCGGGTACCTCGACTTCGCCGGCGACGCGGACATGGCCATCGCGATCCGCACCGCGCTGCTGCGCGACGGCACCGCCTACGTGCAGGCCGGCGCGGGCGTCGTCGCCGACTCCGACCCCGTCGCTGAGGACACGGAGTGCCGGAACAAGGCGGCGGCGGTCCTCAGGGCGGTCGCCTCGGCCGAAAGGCTCGGCGGTAGCGTGGACGGGTGACTCCCGTACCGCACCCACGTTCCTCGGACGGCGCACCGGGCCACGAAAGCCGCGCGGAGACGGCTGAAGCAGCAGCGTCCGGCAGCGCCGTCCCGGCCGCCGGCCCCTCTTCCGCACCGGCCTCCGCCACCCCCTCTTCCGCACCGGCTTCCGCCGGCGCCCGCGCGGGCTCCGCACGCCGCGCCCTCGCGCTGGCGCTGCTGTGCGGGGCGGCGGGCGCCGCCCTCGCGCTCCTCGCCGGCGGACAGGTGTGGAGTCACGCGACGGCGTCCTTCGCGCAGGGCGACCTGCCGGTGAAGGCCGAGGGCGGCGACGTCACCGGTCTGCCCAGCGCCCTCACGCTCGTCGGACTCGCCGCGCTCGTCGCGGTGTTCGCGGTCAGGGGGGCCGCCCGCGTCCTCGTCGCCGCCCTGCTGACGCTCTGCGGCGCCGGCACGGCCGCCGCGGCGCTCCTCGGTGCCGCGGACAGCGGTGCGCTGGAGGAGAAGGCGGCCAGGGCGAGTGGGCTCGCGCGTGCGGGAATCGAGACGGTGCACGTCAGCGCCTGGCCGTACGTGTCCGCGGCGGGCGGCGCGCTGCTGGTGGTGGCGGGCGTGGTCGCACTGCGGTACGGGCCGGTGTGGCCGTCGATGTCGGGCAGCGCCCGCTACGAGCGGAACGGACGTACGGCGCGCCGCACCCGTGGTGCCGCTCCCGCGCCGGTGGACCCGGACCGTCCCGAAGACCTGTGGAAGGCCCTCGACCGGGGCGAGGACCCCACCGGCCACAGCGCGTCCCAGGCGCAGCAACGGGACGCGGCTCCGGAGGGGAGGGCGCCCACCCGCGCCGACGGTGCGGAGGGCGCCGGCGCCTGAGCCCGGCTCCGTACCGGCACCAGCCGTGTTCCGGACGTGCGCCGGACCAGCCGGGAACCGCCCCGGCCCGGCAACGGGACCGTTCCGGGACGCGCACCGGGCCGCCGCAGCGGCCGCGGTCCCCGCGAGTGCACCCCTGGCTCATCGGGCCCGCGGGGCAGGGGGAAGAATGGGCGGTGAGCATGGCCCAGTCGGTTGAACTACGAGGAGCACAAAACATGGCGGGCAACAGCCACGGCCACACTCTGGCCGCCTGGACGGGCGTGACGATCAGCACCATCGGCTTCTTCGTCGCCGGCATCTTCACGGTGCTGGCCCAGCCGATCGGCTTCGTGGCGGGCCTGGTCGTGGTCGCCGTGGGCGGCGTCGTCGGACTGCTGATGAAGGCCGCGGGCCTCGGGCAGCCCAAGGCGGGCAACGGCTCCGGAACCGCGCGGCCCCAGGGGGAGTCGTCCTGAGCGGGCAGGAGCCCGTACCCGCGGGACAACGGCCGGCTGCGCCGCTGTCCCGCCTCGCCGCGCCGTTCGGCACTCTCGTGGCCGCCGGCGCGGCCTTCGCCTTCGTGGGGGCCGTGGACCCGGGCGAGCCCGGGCACTACCCCGTCTGCCCGCTGCTGTACTTCACCGGCATCTACTGCCCCGGCTGCGGCGGCCTGCGCAGCGCACACGCAGTCGCGCACGGCGACTTCGGCACGGCGCTCGGGATGAACGCCCTCGCGGTGGCCTCCTTCGCCGCCTTCGCGGTCTTCATCGTCTTCTGGGTGGTGCAGGTGCTGCGCTCCCGGCCGGTGACGGTGCCGCTGCGCACCTCGCACTGGTGGGCGCTGGGCGTGCTCGCGCTGGCCTTCACCGTCGTGCGGAACTTCCCGCTGGGGGCCGCCCTCGCGCCCTGAAGCCACGACGCGGAAGCGGACCGTCCCGCGGAACAACAGGGTTGTTTTGTCCGGAATGTGGGATTGGCGGCAGGCGGATGCGAGTCCTCCGGCTCCCGCCCGATAGCATCGCAGTGCCCGATCTGACCGGTACCCCGCCCGTCTCGCGGAGGCCGACCCGACCCGAAGGAGGCCGCTCGGTGAGTGTGCTCGACGAGATCATCGAAGGCGTGCGTGAAGACCTTGCCGAGCGGCAGGCGCGCGTCAGCCTCGACGAACTCAAGGAGCGTGCCGCCGCGGGTCCCCCCGCCAGGGACGGCGTCGCGGCCCTGAAGGGCGAGGGCGTCAGGGTCATCTGCGAGGTCAAGCGCTCCAGCCCCTCCAAGGGTGCGCTGGCGGCGATCGCCGACCCGGCCGCCCTGGCCGCCGACTACGAGGCGGGCGGCGCTTCCGTCATCTCCGTCCTCACCGAGCAGCGGCGTTTCGGCGGCTCGCTCGCGGACCTCGAGGCCGTGCGGGCCAAGGTCGACATCCCGGTGCTGCGCAAGGACTTCATCTTCTCCTCCTACCAGCTGTGGGAGGCGCGCGCGCACGGTGCGGACGTGGTGCTGCTGATCGTCGCGGCGCTGGAGCAGGAGGCCCTCGTCTCCCTCATCGAGCGCGCCGAGTCGATCGGGCTGACCGTCCTCGTCGAGGCGCACGACGAGGACGAGGCCCAGCGGGCACTCGACGCCGGGGCGCGGATCATCGGGATCAACGCGCGTAATCTCAAGACGCTCGAGGTGGACCGCGGCAACTTCGGCCGCATCGCCCCGGAGATCCCCG
Source organism: Streptomyces sp. WMMB 322 (assembly GCF_900090145.1). Lineage (GTDB taxonomy): Bacteria > Actinomycetota > Actinomycetes > Streptomycetales > Streptomycetaceae > Streptomyces. The sequence goes on along the minus strand of NZ_FMHI01000004.1, from coordinate 235,189 downwards.
ATCACATCGTCAAGGTCGCGGAGTCGGGAGTCCGCGGGCCGCACGACCTGATCGCCTACGCCAACGAGGGCGCCGACGCGGTGCTCGTCGGCGAGTCGCTGGTGACCGGCAAGGCCCCGAAGACTGCAGTCGCCGACCTCGTCGCCGCCGGCGCCCACCCGGCGCTGCGGCACGGGCACGGGAGGGGCTGACCTCCGCATGACCGCCGGCACGACCTTCCCCTCGCCCTCCGGGCCGGGGAGACCCCAACCCTCGCCCTCCGGGCCGGGGAGACCCCAACCCTCGCCCTCCGGGCCGGGGAGACCCCGGCCTTGTGAACAGCGCCGGCAGGCGCGCGGCCCGTACGCGGCGCTGGCACGCGGCTGCCGCCCGCGCGGGTGCCGGGCGCCGGCCCGACGTGTGCACGGACGGCGGGTGCGTTACCACATCGGCTGTGAGCCGGGCCAGATCAACGGCCGCCGATGGCGTACGCGTGCGGCAGCGTCCGCACAGCGGTGACCCATCCGTACTTCCGCAGCACGTCTGCACTTTCACGAGGAGCACGTCGGATGTCCGACTACTTTGTCCCCGACCCCGAGGGCCGGGTCCCCGATCCCGGAGGCTATTTCGGCGCCTTCGGCGGCAAGTTCATTCCCGAGGCGCTCGTCGCCGCCGTCGACGAGGTGGCCGTCGAGTACGAGAAGGCGAAGGCCGACCCGGCGTTCACCGCCGAACTCGAAGACCTGATGGTCAATTACACCGGCCGTCCCAGTCCGCTGACCGAGGTGTCGCGCTTCGCCGAACACGCGGGCGGCGCCCGGGTCTTCCTCAAGCGGGAGGACCTCAACCACACAGGCTCGCACAAGATCAACAACGTGCTCGGTCAGGCCCTGCTGACCAGGCGCATGGGCAAGACCCGTGTCATCGCCGAGACCGGTGCCGGCCAGCACGGCGTGGCCACCGCCACCGCCTGCGCGCTCTTCGGCCTCGAATGCACCGTCTACATGGGCGAGATCGACACACAGCGCCAGGCGCTGAACGTGGCACGGATGCGGATGCTCGGCGCCGAGGTCGTGCCCGTCGCCTCCGGAAGCCGCACCCTCAAGGACGCGATCAACGAGGCGTTCCGCGACTGGGTCGCGAACGTCGACCGCACCCACTACCTCTTCGGCACGGTCGCGGGCCCCCACCCCTTTCCGCAGCTCGTACGGGACTTCCACCGGGTCATCGGCGTGGAGGCGCGCCGTCAGATCCTGGAGCGGGCCGGGCGGCTGCCGGACGCCGTCGCCGCGTGCGTCGGCGGCGGTTCCAACGCCATCGGGCTCTTCCACGCGTTCCTGAACGACGAAGACGTCCGGCTGGTCGGTCTCGAAGCGGCAGGGCACGGTGTGGAGTCCGGGGAGCACGCGGCCACGCTCTCCGTCGGCGAGCCGGGCATCCTGCACGGATCGCGCAGCTTCGTACTCCAGGACGACGAGGGCCAGATCACCGAGCCGTACTCGATCTCCGCGGGCCTGGACTACCCGGGAATCGGCCCGGAGCACGCGTATCTGAAGCAGTCGGGACGCGGGGACTACCGGCCCGTCACCGACGACGAGGCCATGCGCGCCCTGCGGCTGCTGTCCGAGACCGAGGGCATCATCCCGGCGATCGAGAGCGCACACGCGCTCGCCGGGGCGCTGGACCTGGGCAGGGAACTCGGCACGGACGGGCTGGTCCTGGTGAATCTCTCCGGGCGCGGCGACAAGGACATGGACACCGCCGCCCGCTACTTCGGCCTGTACGACGAGGGGACGGACCAGTGAGCACCGAGGCAACCGCAGCGGACAGCGGCGCCGGCACCGCGGCGGGCGGCGGCATCGAGCTGCTGGAGAGGGTCCTGGCCGGGGCACGCGCGGAGAACCGCGCCGCCCTCGTCGGCTATCTGCCCGCCGGGTTCCCGACGGTCGACGGCGGGATCGAGGCGTGTGTCGCGCTGCTCGAGAGCGGCTGCGACATCGTCGAGGTGGGCCTGCCGCACAGCGATCCCGTGCTGGACGGTCCCGTCATCCAGACCGCCGACGACATCGCCCTGCGTGGCGGCGTCCGCATCGCCGACGTCGTGCGCACCGTGCGCGACGCACACGCCGCCACGGGCAAGCCCGTCCTGTGCATGACGTACTGGAACCCGGTGGACCGCTACGGTGCCGACCGCTTCGCCGCCGAACTCGCCGCGGCGGGCGGCGCCGGCTGTATCCTGCCGGATCTGCCGGTGGAGGAGTCCGAAGGATGGCGCAAGGCCGCCGAGCAGCACGGGCTGGCGACGGTGTTCGTCGTGGCCCCCAGCAGCAAGGACGAGCGGCTCGCGAAGATCACGGCGGCGGGCAGCGGCTTCGTCTACGCGGCCTCGCTGATGGGCGTCACCGGCACCCGGGAGTCCGTGGGGCGTGAGGCGCGGCAGCTCGTCGAGCGCACACGGGCCACGACACAGCTGCCGGTCTGCGTCGGGCTCGGCGTCTCCACCGCTGCGCAGGCCGAGGAGGTCGCCGCCTTCGCGGACGGTGTCATCGTCGGCTCGGCCTTCGTCAAGAAGTTGCTGGCCCACCCGGACGACCTCGGGGCCGGGCTGGAGGACGTACGGGCTCTCGCGTCCGAACTCGCCGAGGGAGTGCGGCGCCGGGCCGCCGGGTAACGGGACCCCGCGCCGCGAGTAACGGGCCACCGGCTCTTTGCGTCTCCGCCGCCCCGCGTCTCGCTCTTTCGGGCGAAACGCGGGGCGGTCGCGCAGGCGGTGGGGTCTCCCGTTCGTTGGCTCACGGTGTGAAGAGCCAGAAGAAGAACGCAGCACACCAAGAGGGGAACCGCACCGCCACTGAGCGCATGCGGGACGAGCAGCGGCGCCGGCAGGCGTCCCAGAAACGGGGCAGGCAGCTCAAGGTCGCGGGAGTGGTCGTCGCGGTGCTGGCCGTCGGTGCCGGGGTGGGTGCCCTGGTCGCCCAGCAGACCTCCGGGAAGGGGCCCGCCGACGCCAAGCCGATCGCCGTGGGCAAGCAGGACGCACCGGCGAAGCTCACCGTCTACGAGGACTTCCGCTGCCCGGCGTGCGGACAGTTCGAGAAGCAGTTCAGTCCGACGATCAAGGCCCTGGAGAAGCAGGGCAAGCTCAGGACCGAGTACCACCTCGTCACGATCATCGACGACAACCTGGGCGGCAAGGGCTCGCACCGCGCCGCGAACGCGGCGGCGTGCGCCGAGGACGAGGGCACCTTCCAGCGCTTCCACGACGTCCTCTACCGCAACCAGCCCCCGGAGCAGAACGACGCCTTCGCCAGCAGCGACCGGCTCCTCGACCTCGCCGGAAAGGCAGGCCTGAAGGGCAAGGACTTCCGCGAGTGCGTCACCGGCGGCACGCACGACGCCTGGGTGAAGAAGACCGGCGAGGCCTTCAAGAAGTCGGGCCATCAGTCGACGCCGACGGTGCTGCTCGACGGGGAGAGCATCTACGGCCGCAGTGAGCCGCTCACCCCGGCTTCGCTGAAGAAGAAGGTCCTGGCGAAGGGCTGAGCCGCCGTCGTCCCCGCGCGTGGCCCCGGTCCTTTGATGTGGCGAAGGTCTCGTCCGGGCGAAGACCCGGACGGGGCCCGCCTTCTGGCCGCGCGGAACCTGACGGGACGCCGGGTCCGCGGCGTGCGCCGATCGGCCGTTATGGAGCTGTTGCACAGGGTGCATTGCCGATGGCGCGGCAGTGCAGGGTAGCGTCGGGAAGGCCATGGAGATCCTTGCATTCATCCCCAGCCCCTCGGCCGGCGAGATCCACCTCGGCCCGGTTCCGCTGCGCGGCTACGCCTTCTGCATCATCCTCGGCGTCTTCGTCGCCGTGTGGCTCGGCGGCCGCCGCTGGGTGGCGCGCGGCGGGCGGGCCGGCACGGTCGCGGACATCGCCGTGTGGGCTGTGCCGTTCGGCCTGGTCGGTGGACGTCTCTACCACGTCATCACCGACTACCAGCTCTACTTCGGCGAGGGCCGCAACCCGCTCGACGCCTTCAAGATCTGGGACGGCGGTCTCGGCATCTGGGGCGCCGTCGCACTCGGGGCCCTGGGCGCATGGATCGGCTGCCGCCGGCGGGGCATCCCCCTCCCGGCGTATGCGGACGCGGTGGCACCCGGGGTGGCGCTCGCGCAGGCCATCGGCCGCTGGGGCAACTGGTTCAACCAGGAGCTGTACGGGCGTGCCACGGACCTGCCCTGGGCGCTCAAGATCGACGCCCAGCACAGGCCGGTCGACACCCCCAGCCTGGCCACCTACCACCCGACGTTCCTCTACGAATCCCTGTGGTGCGTCGGCGTCGCGGCCCTGGTGATCTGGGCGGACCGGCGCTTCAAGCTCGGGCACGGCCGTGTCCTCGGCCTGTACATCGCGTCGTACACCGTCGGCCGGTTCTGGATCGAGTACCTGCGCGTCGACGACGCCCACCACATCGCCGGACTGCGGCTGAACGACTGGACCTCGCTCGTCGTCTTCGTGGCTGCCGTGATCGGCATCGTGATCTCCGCGCGCAAGCGTCCCGGCCGGGAGGAGATCGTCGAGCCGGAGCCCTCCGGCGCCGGCACATCCTCCGGCGGCGGCAGCGCGGAGAAGGCAGGCGTTCCCGCCACGTCCGCTTCCGCGGAAAAGGCGGGGGACGAGGCCGAAGGGAGCGGTGACGGGCCGACGTCCGCCGTGTCCGCCCCGGAGAGTTCCAGCGGATCATCCTGACGGCCCCTCCCGCGGGCCTGGCGCGTGCTGCGCGCCGAAGCGGGCCTGCCCGGGACGCCGCCCGGCGGCACGCCCCGCGAGGGACTGTGTCCGCCGCCTTGCGGCGTCTCCCGCCTTCCGGTGACCACCGCCGCGTCAGCGAACCGTCCGGCGCACAGCGCGGGCACGTCACGCCTCCGGTCCGTGCCGCCTTCCTGACCTTCGCCGCGGCCCCGGTGTCCTGACCGCCGGGCCGCGGCGCACTCGCGTGGGGCGGCACGCGCTCCGCCCCGGTGGTTCCCGGCGCCCGGACGGGCCGTCCCCTGTCCGGTCAGGCGCCTGCGGCGAACGCGTCGGTCTCGCTCCGGTGCGGCATGGACGCGGACGCGCCAGGGCGCTGCACGGACAGGGCGGACGCCGCCGCGGCCCATGCCAGGGCGTCGGGCATCGCCCGTCCTTCCCCGACGGCGACGGCCAGCGCCCCCACGAAGGTGTCGCCGGCGGCCGTGGTGTCCTCGGCCTTCACGCGGCGGGCGGGCACATGCACCGGTTCGGCGTTCCGCGCGGCGTACAGCGAACCCTTCTCGCCGAGGGTGACGACGGTCTCGGGCACGAGGGCGAGCAGCTCGGACGCCGCCTCGTACGGGTCGGACTTGCCGGTGAGGACGGCGGCTTCGTGCTCGTTGGGGACCAGGACATCGGTGACGGCGAGGAGTTCGGGGGGCAGCGGCTGCGCGGGGGCGGGCGTGAGGATGACGCGCACACCGTGGTCGCGTGCCGCGCGCGCCCCGGCGAGGACGCCGCCGAGAGGGATCTCCAGCTGCATGAGGAGCGCGCCGGCCGCGGCGATGCGCTGCTCGTCGCCGTCGGCGAGGCCGTCGACGGTGCCGTTCGCGCCGGGCACGACCACGATGGCGTTGCCTCCCTCGTCGTCCACCACGATGTGTGCGGTGCCGGACTCGCCCTGGACGGTGCGCAGACCGTCCGTGCCGACACCGTCCGCGGTGAGGGCCGCCCGCAGGCGCACGCCGAAGTCGTCGTCGCCGACGGCGCCGATCATCGTGACCGAGCCGCCCGAACGTGCCGCCGCGACGGCCTGGTTGGCGCCCTTGCCGCCGGGGACGGTGCGGAAGGCGCGGCCGGTGACGGTCTCACCCCGGCGCGGCGCGGTCGCGACGTAGGCGACGAGGTCCATGTTGGTGCTGCCCAGCACCGCGATCGCGGGCGAGGAGGGGGACTTGGCGGGTGGCGTCGTGGGAGAGGTCACGGTACGGGAGTCTCCTGTCGGTCCGGGGACGGGCGGGGGTGCGAGGTCGCGGGTCGGGCGGGGAGAGCGCCGAGGGCGGTGCCGTCCAGGCGGCGTCCCGCCGGGAACCGGCCGCGGTGTCTGCCGGTCCGGCCGGGCGGAGGCTCCGGGGCAGGGGAGCGGCAGGGGGCGAAGAAGAAGGGGGAGAAGGGGGAGGAGGGGGAGGAGGCGGGGGCTGTGCTCATGGTGCGGGTGCCGTTCTGTGCTTGTGACGTGTGCGCCGGGCTGCGGCTGCTGCGGTGGAGCGTGCGGAGCGGGGGCACGAAGGGCGACTTCAGCGCTGGTATCTGGCGAGGATGCGGTTGCCGTCGTCCACGAGTTTGCCGCGCAACTCGCGCAGGCCGATGCTGCCCGCGTAGTACTCCTGGAAGGCGGGTGTGGCGACCTTGTCCTTCCACTCGGGATAGCCGCGTACTCCGAGCACGGGGGACGCCCGCAGGCCGGAGGCGATGCGGAGCCCGGTGCTCCAGCCGTGTTCGGCGGTGTCGAGAGCGGGGTCGCGCAGCGCCTCACGTCCGGTGGGCACGAGCCAGTCTCCCTCGGCGAGGCGCGCCATGTGGTCCGGGCGGGTCATGAACGCGATGAACGCCATGGCCGCCTTCTTCCGGGAGGTGTCCTGCGAGACGGACAGGGTCTGCGGGCTCACTCCCTGGAGGCGCCCGCCGCCCGGAGCGTCGCGGCCCACGGGCATCGGCAGCGTCACCCATCCGAATCCGTCGGGGGCCTGTTGCCGGATCTGCTGCCGGAAGGAGAAGTTGAGCGGCACGATCGCGTACCGTCCGGCGAAGAATCCGGGAAGGGTCTCGGAGCCGGCCATGCCGAGGGTGCTTCTGGCCGCCGTGCGGTCCTCGTTGACCTGCCGGTGTATCAGTTCGGCGACGCGGGAGTCGGCCTCGTCGAAGCGGATGACGTCCTTGCCGTGCTCACGGTGGAAGACCGCGCCGCCGGTGCTCAACGTGAGGTTCACGGACTGGCTGACAGGCTCCTTCATGGACCACGCGACGCCGTACGTGCGGCTGTGCCCCCGGGAACGGGTCAGTTCCCTCGCGACGTCCTCGAACTCCTCCCAGCTCCATGGCCGCCGCACCGTGGGCATGCGCACGCCGGACTTCTCCAGCAGCTCCCGGTTGGCGATCAGCACCCGCGGATCGTGCAGGAACGGTACGCCGTATATGCCGCCCGCGATGGTGGCGGTGTCCCAATTGGCCTGCGAAATTTGGCTCTTGAGGTCCTCGGGCAGCAGCGGCCGCAGATCCGCGAGGTAGCCGCCGTGGGCGAAGTCGGTGAGGTCTCCTGCCTCGTCGTGGATGACGTCGGGTGCCTCGCCGCCCTCGAACGACGTCAGCAGCTGGTCGTGGACGCTCTCCCAGGCGCCTTGCACATAGCGGACCTTCACCGAAGGGTTCCGTTCGTTCCACTCGGCCACCAGCGCCTTGTTGACCTCGATGGACTCCTTCTGCCAGGCGAGGCTCAGGTACTCCAGCGGCCCCGAGTCGCGGGGGGTGTCCGCGCAGCCGCCGGTCAGGACGGGCGCGCCTGCCGCCGCGGCGGCCGTGGTGAGAAAGTCGCGACGGCGCATCAGCCCTTCACCGCTCCGCTCATGAAGCCGCTGACGAGTCGCCGCTGGAGCAGCGCGAAGAACAGCAGGCTGGGGAGGGTGGCCAACAGCGCGGCCGCGGCGAGCGGTCCCAGGTCTGCAGCGCCCTCCGCGCCGATGAAGTGGGTGAGGATCACGGACATCGTCTGCTTCTCCGGGGACTTGAGCAGGACCAGGGCGAAGAAGAACTCGTTCCAGGCGGTGACGAAGGAGAACATCACCGTCGCCACCAGTCCGGGCGCGAGCAGCGGAAGGACCACGCTGCGCACGGTGCGCAGGCGCCCGCAGCCGTCGATCGCGGCGGCCTCCTCCAGCGACGCGGGCACGGCACGTGCGTAGCCCTGCAGCATCCACAGCGCGAACGGCAGGTTCCACACCACGTACACAAGTATCAGGCCCGTGAGGGAGTTGATGAGGTGGAGGCTCTTCAGCACGAGGAACAGCGGGATGATCACCAGCACGAACGGGAACATCTGGCTGACCAGGATCCAGCCCGTCGCCGCCTTGCCCACCGCCGAGCGGTATCTGACCGTCACGTAGGCCGCCGGGACGGCGACCGCCACCGATATCGCCGCCGCGCAGGAGGCCACGATCAGGCTGTTGAGCGCCGAACGTGCCAGCGGCTGCTGCCCGAACGCGGCGCCGAAGCTGTCCAGCGACGGGTCGCGCGGAAGCCAGGTGGCGTCGACGGAGCCCAGTTCCTGCGGGGACTTGAAGGCCGTGGAGATCAGCCAGACGAGCGGGAAGGCGAGGAAGACCAGATAGCAGACCAGCGCCAGGTACTGGCCGGCGCGCCCGACGGCCGTCCGGGAGGTTCTCACCGCTCGTCCCCCTTCAGGCGGTTGCGCAGGAAGACCGCCAGCAGCACGGCGACGACCGCGGTCATCACCAGACCCATCGCGGCCGCGTAGCCGAACTGCCCGTAGCGGAAGGCCTCTTCGTACGCGAAGAGCATCGGCAGCCGGGTCGAACCGCCCGGCCCTCCGCCGGTGAGGACGTAGACCAGGCCGAAGGAGTTGAAGTTCCAGATGAAGTTGAGGGCGGTGATCGCCAGCACCACGGGCTTCAGCACCGGCCACGTGACCGTTGCGAAGCGGCGCCACACACTCGCGCCGTCGATCGCGGCGGCCTCGTGGAGCTCTTGCGGCACGTTCTGCAGTCCGGCCAGCAGCACGACGGTGGTCTGCGGCATCCCCGCCCATACGCCCACCACGATCACCGCCGGAAGGGCGAGGGAGGCGCCGGCGAGCCAGTCGGCGTTCTCCGTGATCAGATGCAGGTCACGCAGCGTGGCGTTGAGGATGCCGGCGTCCTGGTTGTAGACCAGCCGCCACATCACGCCGACGACGACCTCGGGCATCGCCCACGGGACGAGCGCGAGCGTACGGGCCAGCCAGCGGAAGCGCAGGTTCTGGTTGAGCAGGACGGCCAGGCCGAGGGCCAGCAGGAACTGCAGCGCGGTCACCGAGACGGCCCATACGAGGCCGATTCTGAAGGAGTCCCAGAAGAGGGAATCCAGCCGCAGGTCCGCGAAGTTGGCCAGGCCCGTGAACTTGGTCACCGCCGTGCGGCCGGACTGCGCGTCGGTGAAGGCGAGCGAGAGCCCGTACAGCAGCGGTCCCGCACTCAGCAGCAGGATCGGCAGCAGGGCGGGCAGTAGCAGGAACCACCCGTCCCGGTCCAGCCCGAGGGCTCTGCGGCGCTCCGGCGCGGACCTGGGCGGCGGGGTGCCGGCGCCCTCCCCGCGGGCGGAGGTGCCGCGTGCGGTGACGCTCACCGCGCGGCCTCCCCCGCCCGTGAGGGCGCAGCGCGCCCGGAGGCGGGGCGGCGTCCCGTCCCGGCGAGGAGGCGCACGGCCGGCCCGGCGCCGGAACTGGAAACGGTTGCAGCCACGGACGGGAATCCTGCGGTTACGGAGAGGGGGCGTCAACCCCGCGCTCGCGGTCCGCTCGGAACAAGGCTTCTCACCAGGTAAGTTCGGCCTTCCTTGCTGGCGGCCCCTGTGATTCGGCGCATACCTTCGAAGGGCTGGAGGTGGCGCCCGACGGCTCCACCGCGTCAGGAGGAAGCGGACATGGCGGTCATGGAGCGGAACACAGCACGCGGTGAGGACGGCACCCACACCCACAGGGACATCAACGGCGGCTGGCTGCGGCCGGCCGTCTTCGGCGCCATGGACGGACTCGTCTCCAACCTCGGAATCGTGGCGGGCGTCGCCGGCAGCTCCGCATCGAGCCGGTTCATCGCCATCTCCGGCCTCGTGGGCCTCGTGGCCGGTGCCTCCTCGATGGCCGCCGGCGAGTACACCTCCGTCGCCTCGCAGCGTGAGCTGGTCCAGGCGGAACTGGAGGTCGAGCGGCGCGAGCTGAAGCGGCACCCCGAGGACGAGCTGAAGGAACTGGCCGCCGTCTACGTCTCGCGCGGGGTGGAGACCGAGCTGGCCATGGAGGTGGCCCGCCAGCTCCACGAGGATCCGGAGCAGGCCCTGGAGACGCACGCACGCGAGGAGCTGGGGGTCGACCCCGGTGATCTGCCCTCGCCGAGGACGGCCGCGATCTCCTCGTTCCTGTCGTTCTGCGCCGGGGCCGCCGTGCCCGTCCTCCCGTATCTGCTGGGGGCGACCTCGCTGTGGTTCGCGGTGGTGCTGGCGCTGGCCGGACTCTTCGCATGCGGGGCGATGGTGGCCCGTGTCACGGCGCGGACGTGGTGGTTCAGCGGGCTGCGGCAGCTGGCGCTGGGCGCCGGGGCGGCGGCGGTGACGTACGGGCTGGGCGCCGCCTTCGGGGTGGCCCTGGGATGAGCGCCAGGCCGGTGAGGCGGCGTCCTCGGTACGATCTTCTTGTTACCCGGCGGTTTCAGGACGTCTGAACGGGGCAAGAGCCCGAAGGCCCGCGGGCAATGAAGCTCGCGAGGGGGCCGCACACCGTGCTGCTGCGCAGGGGCCATCCGCACCTCCGGCGCAGGTCCTGGGGGCCGAACCTCCCGGTATCGCCATGTGGTCGTCCTGTCCACAACCCGAGACGACACAGCTTTTTTCCGAGGTCTGGTCCACCATGTAACCTTCATGGAAATTTGTTCTGCAGAGGGCCAGCGTCGTCCCTCGGCACCCCCTCCGGTCACTCCGGGGGATCTGTAGCCCCCCAGGCGCCACCGCTTCCTGGCTCCTCCCCACGCTTCGCGGGGAGGTGTCCCCAGGAGGTGTCCCCGGGGGAGCCCGGCCACGACGACGACGGGAGAGCCGATGCGTGCATCGTTTCAGGCGGCCCACCCTGCCAAGCAGGGCATGTACGACCCCCGGTATGAGCACGACGCGTGCGGCGTCGGCTTCGTGGCGACCCTGACCGGTGAACCCAGCCACGACCTCGTGCAGCAGGGGCTGACCGTACTGCGCAACCTGGAGCACCGCGGCGCGACCGGCGCGGACCCGGAGACCGGCGACGGTGCGGGCCTGCTGGTCCAGGTTCCCGACGCCTTCCTCCGTGAGACGGTCGGCTTCTCCCTGCCGGCGGCCGGCAGCTACGCCGTCGGCATCGCCTTCCTGCCCGCCGACGAGACCGAGGCGGCCGAGGCCGTCTCACAAATCGAGACGCTGGCGTCCGAGGAGGGGCTGAGCGTCCTCGGCTGGCGCGAGGTGCCGGTGGCACCCGAACTGCTCGGCCCGGGCGCCCGCGCGACGATGCCGTCCTTCCGTCAGCTGTTCGTGAAGGACGCCACCGCGGACAAGGACACCGGCGCTCCCCGCTCGGGCATCGTGCTCGACCGGCTCGCCTTCGTGCTGCGCAAGCGCGCCGAGCGCGAGAGCGGGATCTACTTCCCCTCGCTCTCCTCCCGCACCCTCGTCTACAAGGGGATGCTCACCACCGGGCAGCTGGAGCCCTTCTTCCCGGACCTGTCCGACCGCCGCTTCGCCAGCGCCATCGCGCTCGTCCACTCCCGCTTCTCGACCAACACCTTCCCGAGCTGGCCGCTGGCGCACCCGTACCGCTTCGTCGCGCACAACGGCGAGATCAACACGGTGCAGGGCAACCGGAACTGGATGCGCGCCCGCGAGTCGCAGCTGTCCTCGGAGCTCTTCGGACGCGGCGCCGAGGAAGGCGAGCAGCGCAGGGCGATGGAGCGGATCTTCCCCGTCAACACCCCCGGGGCCTCCGACTCCGCCACCTTCGACGAGGTGCTCGAACTGCTGCACCTGGGCGGACGCTCGCTGCCGCACTCGGTGCTGATGATGGTGCCCGAGGCGTGGGAGAACCACGACTCGATGAGCCCCGCACGCAGGGCCTTCTACCAGTACCACTCCACGATGATGGAGCCCTGGGACGGACCCGCCTGCGTCACGTTCACCGACGGCACCCAGGTGGGCGCCGTCCTCGACCGCAACGGTCTGCGCCCGGGCCGCTACTGGGTCACCGACGACGGGCTCGTCGTCCTCGGCTCCGAGGTCGGCGTCCTCGACATCGACCCCTCCCGCGTCGTGCGCAAGGGTCGGCTCCAGCCCGGCCGCATGTTCCTCGTCGACACGGCCGAGCACCGCATCATCGAGGACGACGAGATCAAGGAGCAGCTCGCCTCCGAGCACCCGTACGAGGAGTGGCTGGACGCCGGGCTCATCGACCTGGCCGACCTGCCCGAGCGTGAGCACATCGTGCACACGCACGCCTCCGTCACCCGCCGCCAGCAGACCTTCGGCTACACCGAGGAGGAGCTGCGCGTCCTGCTCGCGCCGATGGCCAGGACCGCGGCGGAGCCCATCGGTTCCATGGGCACCGACTCGCCGATCGCCGCGCTCTCCGACCGTCCGCGGCTGATCTTCGACTACTTCACGCAGCTGTTCGCGCAGGTCACCAACCCGCCGCTGGACGCCATCCGCGAGGAGCTGGTCACCTCGCTGCACTCGTCGCTCGGACCGCAGGGCAACCTGCTGGAGCCGACCGCCGCGTCCTGCCGCAGCGTGACCCTGCCCTTCCCGGTGATCGACAACGACGAGCTGGCCAAGCTCATCCACATCAACGCCGACGGCGACCTGCCCGGCTTCAAGTCCACGACGCTCTCCGGCCTCTACCGCGTGCACACCGGCGGCAGGGGCCTGGCCGAGCGCCTCAAGGAGATCTGCGACGAGGCGGACGCCGCCATCGAGGCCGGTGCCCGGCTGATCGTCCTCTCCGACCGGCACTCCGACGCCGAGCAGGCACCCATCCCGTCGCTGCTGCTGACCTCCGCGGTGCACCACCACCTGATCCGCACCAAGCAGCGCACCCAGGTCGGCCTGCTCATCGAGGCCGGTGACGTGCGCGAGGTGCACCACGTCGCGCTGCTCATCGGCTACGGCGCGGCCGCGGTCAACCCGTACCTGGCGATGGAGTCCGTCGAGGACCTCGTGCGGGCCGGCACCTTCCTGCCCGCCGACACGGATGCCGAGCAGGCCATCCGCAACCTCATCAAGGCCCTCGGCAAGGGCGTGCTGAAGGTGATGTCGAAGATGGGCATCTCCACCGTCGCCTCCTACCGCGGTGCGCAGGTCTTCGAGGCCGTCGGCCTCGACGAGTCCTTCGTCGACACCTACTTCCACGGCACCACGACGAAGATCGGCGGCGCCGACCTGGACGTCATCGCCAAGGAGGTCGCCGCACGGCACGCCAAGGCCTACCCGGTGAGCGGCATCGCACCGGCGCACCGGGCCCTGGACATCGGCGGCGAGTACCAGTGGCGCCGCGAGGGCGAGCCGCACCTGTTCGACCCGGACACGGTCTTCCGCCTCCAGCACTCCACGCGGGCACGGCGCTACGACATCTTCAAGCAGTACACGCAGCGCGTCGACGAGCAGTCCGAGCGCCTGATGACCCTGCGCGGACTCTTCCAGCTCAAGGACGAGCGCCCCTCCGTCCCCATCGAGGAGGTCGAGCCCGTCAGCGAGATCGTCAAGCGCTTCTCGACGGGAGCGATGTCCTACGGCTCCATCTCCCAGGAGGCGCACGAGACTCTCGCCATCGCCATGAACCAGCTGGGCGGCAAGTCCAACACCGGTGAGGGCGGCGAGGACGCGGTGCGGCTGTACGACCCGGCGCGGCGCTCGGCGATCAAGCAGGTCGCCTCGGGCCGCTTCGGCGTCACCAGCGAATACCTCGTCAACTCCGACGACATCCAGATCAAGATGGCGCAGGGAGCCAAGCCCGGCGAGGGCGGTCAGCTGCCCGGCCCCAAGGTCTACCCGTGGATCGCCAAGACCCGGCACTCCACCCCGGGCGTCGGCCTGATCTCGCCGCCGCCGCACCACGACATCTACTCCATCGAGGACCTCGCCCAGCTCATCCACGACCTGAAGAACGCCAACCCCCGGGCCCGCATCCACGTCAAGCTCGTCTCCGAGGTCGGCGTCGGAACGGTGGCCGCCGGCGTCTCCAAGGCACACGCCGACGTGGTGCTCATCTCCGGGCACGACGGCGGCACCGGCGCCTCGCCGCTCACGTCGCTCAAGCACGCGGGCGGCCCCTGGGAGCTGGGCCTGGCCGAGACGCAGCAGACGCTGCTGCTCAACGGGCTGCGCGACCGCATCGTCGTGCAGACCGACGGGCAGCTGAAGACCGGCCGTGACGTGGTCGTCGCCGCGCTGCTCGGCGCCGAGGAGTTCGGCTTCGCCACGGCACCGCTGGTCGTCTCCGGCTGCGTCATGATGCGGGTGTGCCACCTGGACACCTGCCCGGTCGGCATCGCCACCCAGAACCCGGTGCTGCGCGAGCGCTACAACGGCAAGGCCGAATTCGTCGTGAACTACTTCCAGTTCATCGCCGAGGAGGTCCGCGAGCTCCTCGCCGAGCTGGGCTTCCGCAGCCTCGACGAAGCCATCGGGCACGCCGAACTCCTCGACGTCTCCCGCGCCGTGGACCACTGGAAGGCGCAGGGCCTGGACCTCGAGCCGCTGCTGCACGTCCCCGAACTGCCCGACGGCGCCGTGCGCCACCAGGTCGTCGAGCAGGACCACGGCCTCGCCAAGGCCCTGGACGTGGAGCTGATCAAGCTGTCCGCGGACGCGCTGTCCGCCGACTCCGCGCAGGAGGCGCAGCCCGTGCGCGGCCGCATCGCGATCCGCAACATCAACCGGACCGTCGGCACGATGCTCGGTCACGAGGTGACGAAGAAGTTCGGCGGCGCCGGACTGCCCGACGACACCATCGACATCACCTTCACCGGTTCCGCCGGACAGTCCTTCGGCGCGTTCCTTCCGCGCGGCGTCACGCTGCGCCTGGAGGGCGACGCCAACGACTACGTCGGCAAGGGGCTTTCGGGAGGCCGCGTCGTCGTCCGCCCGGAGCGCGACGCCGACCACCTCGCCGAGTTCTCCACGATCGCCGGCAACACCCTCGCCTACGGGGCGACGGGCGGCGAGATGTTCCTGCGCGGACGCGTGGGCGAGCGCTTCTGCGTCCGCAACTCCGGTGCGCTCGTCGTCTCCGAAGGCGTGGGCGACCACGGGTGCGAGTACATGACGGGCGGCGCGGCCGTCGTACTGGGGGAGACGGGACGCAACTTCGGCGCCGGCATGTCGGGCGGCGTCGCCTACGTCATCGACCTCGACCCGGCCAACGTCAACGCGGGCCTGCGGGACGCCGTCTTCGGCCACGAGGACTTCGACGACACCGACAGGCAGTGGCTGCACGACGCCGTGCGCCGCCACCACGAGGAGACCGGCTCGACCGTCGCCGAGGCCCTGCTGGCCGACTGGGACACGGCGCTCACGCGCTTCGGCAAGGTCATCCCCGCCACGTACCAGGCAGTGCTCGCCGCCAAGGACGCCGCCGAGCGAGCCGGACTCAGCGAGTCCGAGACCCACGAGAAGATGATGGAGGCGGCGAGCAATGGCTGACCCCAAGGGCTTCCTGCACACCGACCGTGAGGTCGCGCAGTCCCGTCCCGTCGAGGAGCGGGTCAAGGACTGGAACGAGGTGTACGTTCCGGGCTCGCTGCTGCCCATCGTCAGCAAGCAGGCCGGACGCTGCATGGACTGCGGCATCCCCTTCTGCCACCAGGGCTGTCCGCTGGGCAACCTGATCCCGGAGTGGAACGACTACGCCTACCGCGAGGACTGGAGCGCCGCGATCGAGCGGCTCCACGCGACGAACAACTTCCCCGAGTTCACCGGGCGGCTGTGTCCCGCGCCGTGCGAGTCGGCGTGCGTGCTGGGCATCAACCAGCCGCCGGTGACCATCAAGAACGTCGAGGTCACCATCATCGACAAGGCGTGGGACAACGGTCACGTCACGCCGCAGCCCCCGGAGCGGCTCTCGGGCAAGACCGTCGCCGTCATCGGCTCCGGCCCAGCCGGCCTGGCGGCGGCGCAGCAGCTGACGCGCGCCGGCCACACCGTCGTCGTCTACGAGCGTGCCGACCGGCTCGGCGGGCTGCTGCGCTACGGCATCCCCGAGTTCAAGATGGAGAAGCGGCACATCAACCGCCGCGTGGAGCAGATGCGCGCGGAGGGCACCAAGTTCCGCACGGAGGTGGAGGTCGGCCGCGACATCGACGCGAAGAAGCTGCGCAAGCGGCACGACGCGGTCGTCATCGCGGCGGGGGCCACCACTGCCCGCGACCTGCCGGTGCCCGGGCGTGAACTGGGCGGCATCCACCAGGCGATGGAGTACCTGCCGCTGTCCAACAAGGTGCAGGAGGGCGACCTGACGGTCTCCCCGATCAGCGCCGAGGGCAAGCACGTCGTCGTCATCGGCGGCGGTGACACCGGCGCCGACTGCGTCGGTACGGCCCACCGGCAGGGCGCGGCCTCCGTCACCCAGCTGGAGATCATGCCCAAGCCGGGGGAGGAGCGCGGCCCGGACCAGCCGTGGCCGACGTTCCCGATGCTCTACAAGGTCAGTTCCGCGCACGAGGAGGGCGGCGAGCGGGTCTACTCCGTCAGCACCACCCACTTCGAGGGCGACGAGGACGGCAACGTCCAGTGGCTGCACCTGGTCGAGGTGGAGATGAAGGACGGCAAGATGGAGCAGAAGGCCGGAACCGAGCGGAAGATCCCGGCCCAGCTGGTCACTCTCGCCATGGGGTTCACCGGAGTCGACCGCGAGAACGGGCTGGTCGAGCAGTTCGGCGTCGAGCTGGACGAGCGCGGCAACGTCGCGCGCGACAGCAACTACGCCACCAGCGTCGACGGTGTCTTCGTCGCGGGTGACGCGGGCCGCGGCCAGTCCCTCATCGTCTGGGCGATCGCCGAGGGCCGCTCGGCGGCCAAGGGGGTCGACCGCCACCTCATGGGCGCCAGCGCCCTTCCGTCGCCCATCGGCCCCAACGACCGCGCCATGGCGGTCTGACGGCCGGACCGGATCCGTCCGGCACGCGAGGCCGGACCGGATCCGTCCGGCACGCGACAGCACCCAGGCGGCCGCGGTGCCCGTCCCTCCCGACCGGGGCGGGCACCGCGGTGTGCGGGCACGGGGCGTCCGCCGCCTCACCGCGGTGTGGGGGCATGGGCCGCCGCGGCCGTCACCGCGGGCGGGAGACGCGGGGCACTCGCCTCACTCCCCGGCTCCCCGGATGCGGCGCCGCGGCACCGTTCCCAACTCCTCCAGGGGTTCGGCGACTTCATCGGCGTACTGCGGCATGCCCGCTCCTTCGTGAGCCGGGCGGCGGCAGCCGGCAACCGCCGCCTCCCGGTGCCGCGCCGCCTCCCGGTGCGCGCGGGCCGTCTCCGGCCGTCCCATCGCTGCGGCCACCCGGCCGAGATGCTGCTGCGTCCGGCCTTGGCCCTGCGTACCGCCTCGGCCCGCCGCATCGCCCAGGTCTCCGTGGAACTCCAGGGCCCGCTCGGTCGCCGGTTTCCGGGAAGCGGGACGACCGGGGGCCCTGCCCGGCCCGGAGAACTGATCGGAACGCGGCGGAACCTCTCACGCGCCTCGTCCGTCAGAGCGGTGAAGCAGGAGGTAGATCGAAGATGCGACACAGCACGATTGGTACCGCCCGACGCAAGGCCGCGCTCGTCCTGGCCCCGGCGATGGTCGCCGTGGCCCTCACGGCCACCGCGTGCGGCGGCAGCGGCCAGACCGTGAGCAGCGAGGCGCCGAAGAAGCAGACCCGCTTCGAGAAGCGCGCGGCCGAGATCGAGCAGAGCTGGCCGAAGGTCGACAAGACCAAGGGCAGGCACCGGGACATGCTGCCGATCGAGGCTGCTCAGCCGCCGGTCAAGGGCGAGAACGACTCGCTGACCGTGACCGTCGGACACGGGGGCTGCGAGACGAAGTACGGCGCACGCGTGCACGAGACGAGCAAGCTCGTGATCGTCTCGGGCTGGTCGAAGAAGGACGAGAAGGCCGACTTCTGCACCAAGCAGATCGTGACCGACAAGACGAAGGTCGAGCTGAAGAGCGCACTGGGCAAGCGCACCGTCGTCGACGCGGCGACGGGGAAGACACTGATGACCGGATGACACATCGGTCAGGGAGCCGCGGCGCGCGGAACGCGTTGCGCAGGCCCTGACGCCCCGACGCCGGTGCCTCCCGGCCGAGGTCCCGCACCACTTCCACGTGGTGCGGGGCTGCCGCGTGCGCGGACAGCTCTGATAGCTTCGTGCGACCTCGTCCTTTTCTTTCGTCACCATCACAACGACGCGGCAGCCAGGGCAAGTTGAGACGCATGCTCTTCCGTGGCCGGCCGCGGACAGGAGCCTGTGCGTGAGCGAGGCACTGCCGAGCGGCCAGAGTGCGCCCACGGTGCTGCGTATCATCCTCGGCAAGCGGCTGAAGGAACTGCGGGAGAGCAGGAACGCCCAGCTGGAGGAGGCGGCCAGAGCCCTGGGCGTCAGCCATCTGACCATCCGCCGCATCGAGAACGCTCAAGTGAGCCTGAAACTCCCCTATGTGCGGGAGCTGCTGCGCTTCTACGAGGTCTCCGACGAGGAGGCGCGCGACTTCACGGACATGGCCGAGCAGGCGAACGAGCCCGGCTGGTGGCACAACTACAAGACGGCGCTGCCCGACTGGTTCCGTGCGTACGTCTCCCTGGAGACCGCCGCCGAGGTCATCCGCGTATACGAACCGCACTACGTCACTGGTCTGTTGCAGACCCGCGACTATGCGCGTGCCGTGATCCGCGCAGGATTCCCGTACGAGGCGGCGGACGCCCTGGAACACCGTGTGGACCTGCGCCTGCGCAGGCAGGCGCTGTTGGGCCGGGAGGGTGCACCGACGCTGTGGGTGGTCCTGGAGGAGGCCGCGCTGCGGCGTGAGGTCGGCGGGCCCGATGTGATGCGTGCGCAGATCGAGCACGTGATGGAGGCGGCCGAGGACCCCCGCATCACCTTGCGCGTCCTTCCACTGGCCGCCGGTGCGCACTCCGGTGCGAGCGGCCACATCACCTATTTCCGTTTCCAGGAACGGGAGTTGCAGGACATCGTCTACACGGAGGTCGGCCTCACCAGCGCCGTGTACCTGGACCAGCGGCCGGACGTCGTGGCCCATCTGGAGGCCTACACCCGCGTCTCCCGCCTCGCCGCCGAACTGCTGCCGGACCCCCGGACGTATCTGGACCGGCTGCGCAACGAGTTCAAGCGGTGACCTCTTCCGGCGTTCCCGCGTTCCCGCGTTCCCGCGACGCCCGCACCGGCACCGGCGGTCCGTGAGCGGCCGACCGTAAGGCCGCTGCCCCGGGCGGCACGCTCCACGCCGGCCGCCGGGCGATGCCGCGCCGGTGGCTGTCAGGCGATGCCGAGCCGGTGGCCGTGAGAATCCGCCGGGAGCGCCGCCGGAACGCCGGCGTCAGGGCGGGCCGCTCCCCGTTCCTCCTTGTTCCGCGGGAGAACACCGCGGGCCCTGGTCCGCAGACGCTGAATTGACGGGAGCCCAGGCGGGGCACGCCCCGGCCCGCACGTGGGGCCGGGCGACGACGCCAGGCCCCACGTGCGGGCCGCCTCAGTCGATCCCCCGCCAGATGTTGGGTTCGAAGCTGGTCTCTTCCTCGTCCTCGACACCCGCCAGCAGCCACAGCGGCGCCTCCAGCCACACCCCCGGTGGCAGGGGCAGCTCGTTGCCCTCCGTCGTCATGCGGTCACTCAGCGACCGTGACGGCGCAACTGCGATCGTGGGCACTGTCGTGGTCATTTCTGCGTCAACTCCCCTGTACGACTCGGGCGCAGCGGTCATCGGGCACAGCCCGCTCAGGGATGCAACCACCAGGGATGCAACCGCCTCCGCAAGGCCCCGCTCACTCGATTCTGAACCCCGTGAGCGCACTCCGCAGCCCGACGGAACAGACCGGCACGGGGTGCCGACGCACGTCAGAGGCCCAGACGCGTGGTCACCCTCCGCATACGCCCTGGCAGGGCGCGGGGACGGCGGGCTCAGGGGGCAAGCCGCGCGGGGAAGCCTCCCGTCGCAATCGGCCCCCAGTGCCGCGGCGTCACACGGATCAGGGACTTGCCCTGCTTGAGCATCGCGGACCGGTACTCGTCCCAGTCGGGGTGCTCTCCCGAGATGTTGCGGAAGTACTCGACGAGCGGCTCCACCGAGTCGGGGGCGTCGATGACTTCGGCGTCGCCGTCGACCTGCACCCACGGGCCGTTCCACTCGTCGGAGAGCACCAGGACGCTCACGCGCGGATCGCGGCGCGCGTTGACGGTCTTGGCCCGCTCGGGATACGTGGAGACGATGATCCGGCCGGAGTCGTCCACGCCGCACGTCAGCGGCGACGCCTGGGGCGCGCCGTCGGAGCGGCGGGTGATGAGGACGGCGCGGTGGCGGGGGCGTACGAACTCGAGCAGTCCTGCCAGCTCGACGCGGGTGTTGGTGGCGATGGAAGGGCTCATACCGCGAACGTACGGCATCGGCCCCCGTCCGCGCGCCGGGCGGTCGGCAAGCGGTTGCCCCGGCCGGCTCCGCCACGGCGCCGGCACATGCTCAGGGCCGGGACGTCAACAGGCCCGTGCTCCACCGGAGTTGACACGCGTCGTCACGGCTGCCCAGCGCGTGAGGCGAGCGGCACCGGCTCTCACGTGTCGCAGTCGAGGACCGCGCGGCACAGCCCGCACCGCGCCCGCAGCTTCCCGCGCACGGGCACGCGGATGCGCTGCTGGCACGTCGGGCAGGGAAAGGAGACCCGCAGCGGCGAACGTTCCTCGAAGCAGTACGAGTAGGCGTCCGCGTCCGGCGGGTACGGGACGCTGCGCGGGTGGCCCAGCACGTACCGCCGGTCCCGGGTGTAGCGGCGCCGTCCCGCCCAGCCGGAGGCCGCCAGCGGCGGCCGCGTCTCGTCGGACCGGGCGAGGCCGCTGCCCTTGAGATAGGCCTCGTACGCCTGCGGGCTGGTGAACCACACCTCGGGACCCTCGCCGAAGACGGCGGCCCGCTTCGCCAGGACGTAACCGAACTCCTCCGGCGTGAGGTAACCCAGCTTCTGCGACGAGAGCTGGTCCTGGCGGAAGGCGTCCAGAAGCAGCCAGCCCGCGCCGAAATAGGTGGTGGCGGTGTCCGTGAGGATCTCGTTGTCCCGCGTGCCGTGGAAGGCGAGACCGAGGCGGTGCAGATACACGTGCATCACCTCGTGCGCGAGGGCTGCCCCGATGTCGCGGCGGTGATGCTTGAAGCGGGCGTTCAGTTCGATGAAGTACTCGGGGCCCGCGGCGAGTTCGACGTGCGCCGCGTGCTCCATCTCGCGGAAGCTGACGATCATGCGGGCGTCGGGCAGCCGGAACTGCTGCACCATGACGCGGGCCACGCGCTGCACCCCGGCGTAGAGGTCCTCGGAGTCGGAGAACGCCACGTCGGCGGGCGGCACACTCACGTCGAAGATCCGCAAGGTGTCCCACGAGAGGCGCTTGTAGAGCGCGGTGATGGAGGCGCGCACGGTCGCCAGGTGCGGGAAGCCCCGCTCGACGGGGTCCTCGGCAGGCCCCGTCGGCGCCCCCCGTGCCGTCATCGACACCACCCCCGGAGTTTTCTCGGTCACTGTCACTGTACGGGCGCGGACCCGTCCGCGAGGTCGGCATAGGGTCGTAGCAGGCCACCATCCCCGCGACCTGGAACGGCAGGCATGGCGAAGATCCACGGCGAGACCAGCGGCACCGGCACGGGCTCCGGCGGGAGTCCCGCGAGGGGCACGGGCTCATCGACCGGCTCCGGCGAGGACACCACCGCAGACGTCGACGAGTCGGTGCGCAACGAGCTGATCGAACTGCGCGACAGCATCGACAACATCGACGCGGCGGTGGTGCACATGCTCGCCGAGCGCTTCAAGTGCACACAGCGCGTCGGCCGCCTCAAGGCCGACCACGATCTGCCCCCCGCCGATCCGGCCCGCGAGGCCAGACAGATCGCGCGGCTCAGGGAGCTGGCCGTCTCCGCGAAGCTCGACCCGGCCTTCGCCGAGAAACTGCTCAACTTCGTCATCGCCGAGGTGATCCGCCACCACGAGACGATCGCCCGCGCCTGAAACCGGCCACGGGGCCGGACCCCCCGCGGGGCCGGAACTCTGCCGCGGGCGCCGGCTGCGCGCCGCCCGCCCGCGGCGGGCAAGAGCCCCGGCGCCCGTACCTGCCCGCGTTCAGCGGCGCGGAGCGTCGTCCTCGCCGATGTGGTGGACGCGGACGAGGTTCGTGGAGCCGGGAACGCCGGGCGGGGAGCCCGCGGTGATGACCACGAGGTCGCCCTTCTCGCAGCGCCCCAGCTTCAGCAGCTGCTCGTCGACCTGCCTGACCATCTCGTCCGTGGTCCGCGCCGTCGGGCCCGTGAACGCCTCGACGCCCCACGTCAGGCTGAGCTGTGCCGCCGTGGCGGGCTCCGGCGTGAACGCCAGGACCGGCACCGGCGAGCGGTAACGGGAGAGGCGCCGCACCGTGTCCCCGGACTGCGTGAAGGCAACCAGGTACCTCGCGCCGAGGAAGTCGCCCATCTCCGCCGCGGCCCGCGCGACCGCACCACCCTGGGTGCGCGGCTTGCCCTGCTGCGTGAGCGGCGGCAGCCCCTTGGCGAGTTCCTCCTCCTCGGCCGCCTCGACGATGCGTCCCATCGTCCTGACCGTCCCGGAGGGGTGCTTGCCGACGCTCGTCTCACCCGAGAGCATCACGGCGTCCGTCCCGTCCATCACGGCGTTCGCGACGTCGGAGACCTCCGCGCGCGTCGGCCGCGAGGAGTCGATCATCGAATCCAGCATCTGCGTGGCGACGATGACGGGTTTGGCGTTCCGCCTGCACAGTTTGATCGCGCGCTTCTGCACCAGCGGCACCGACTCCAGCGGCATCTCGACGCCGAGGTCGCCGCGGGCCACCATCACCCCGTCGAACGCGTCGACGACCGACTCCAGGTTCGTCACGCCCTGCGGCTTCTCCAGCTTCGCGATCACGGGGAGGTACCGGCCCTCCTCCGCCATGATCCGGTGGACCTCCTTCACGTCGTCGCCGCTGCGCACGAAGGACAGGGCGATGACGTCGGCACCCGTGCGCAGCGCCCAGCGCAGGTCCGCCACGTCCTTCTCCGACAGGGCCGGCACGGAGACCGCGACGCCGGGAAGGTTGAGGCCCTTGTGGTCGGAGACCATTCCGCCCTCGATGACGACGGTCCGCACGACGGGACCGTCGACCTCCGTCACCTCCAGCGTGACCCGGCCGTCGTCGACCAGGATGCGCTCGCCGCGGGAGACGTCCGCGGCCAGCCCGGAGTAGGTGGTGCCGCAGCGGGAGCGGTCGCCCTCGACCTCTTCGACGGTGATGGAGAACTCGTCGCCGCGTTCGAGCAGTACGGGCCCCTCACGGAAGCACCCGAGGCGAATCTTCGGACCTTGAAGATCAGCGAGAACCCCGACGGCGCGGCCCGCCTCCTCGGAGGCCTTGCGCACCCGGTGATAACGCTCCTCGTGCTCGGCGTGCGAGCCATGGCTCATGTTGAATCTGGCCACGTCCATGCCGGCGTCGACGAGCGCCTTGATCTGCTCGTACGAGTTGCCGGCGGGGCCAAGTGTGCAGACGATCCTTGCGCGGCGCATGCCACGAGCCTACGGCTTACCCACAGGTAGAGACCTGCTTGCGGCGGATTCGTCAACCCCTTTGACGGCAGCGGCCGTTGACAACTTCCAAAGTGAGAGGGTGACCGCTCCGATGAGCGGCATTCAGTTCTTCACGTGACCCGTGAGTGCGCGGCGCTCAGGACCTCACAGCGCGGGCCTGCTCATCACGAACCGGGCGTTGACCTGAGCCTGCACCCGCTGCCGCTGCGGTTCCAGGTCCAGGACGGGAACCGTCTCCTGCGGCGCGCCACGGTACCCGGCGGCGCGCGCCCCGGGCGGCGGAGGCGGGGACGCGGCACTGCTCTCCGCTCCCAGGTCGGCCAGCTCCAGCAATGCAACCAGTTCCGCATCCAGTGCCGCCGCGTACTCCCGCGCCCGCGTCACCGCCTCACGCACCGCCTGCTGCCGGGCCTCCCGGTGCGCGGGGGAGTCCTCACGCAGCGCCCACCACGGACCTTCCACCCGGGTCAGCTCCAGGTCGGCCAGGCGCGTGCTCATCTCGCCCAGAGCCGTGAAATCGCCGACGGTGACCGTGACCTGCACCCGGCCGTTGTAGGTGCGCACCTTCTCCCTGCGGCCCTTCTCCGTCAGTTCGGGCGTGACCGAGAAAGTGCCGGTGGCGAGCTTCTCCACGGCCTCCCCGTACTCCTTGACCAGCTCCAGCACCTCAGCGTTCCGGCGCGTGAGCGACGCCAGGGCCTCCTTGCGGTCGGTGCCGCGGGCGCTGACCGTCACCGTGACGCGGGCGACCTCGGGGTCGAACTCGAGGGTCGCCTCGCCCCGCACGGCGACCCTCGGTTCGTCCGGCGTGCCGTAGGGGAGGGGGCCGGAAGCAGCGGAGTGACCGGGTGTGTTCGTCATACGGTCACTCTCGCAGAACGGCACCGGCCCCCGCCGGGCATCATGGATCATTCCGGCCCGTCAGGCCGATGGCAGACGGCCTCCACGTTGTTGCCGTCGGGGTCGCGCACGAAGGCGCCGTAGTACGACCCGTGGTACTCGGGCCACAGCCGCGGCGCGTGCAGCACCTGCGCTCCGGCCTCGACCGCGGCCTCGTGAAAGGCGTCGACCGTGGCACGGTCCGCCGCAGCGAACGCGATGTGCATCTCCCGTGCCTCGCCGCCGGTCGTCGGGCCCAGCCAGAAGGCAGGCCCGGTGCTGCCGTAGCCGATGACCTCCCCGAAGTCGAGGACGCGGCCGGCGCCCAGGGGTGCCAGGACGGCGTCGTAGAAGGCGGCCGCGGCCGAAGGGTCCTGCGTCTGAATCGAAATGTGATCGAACATCCCGGCAGTCTTCCACCCCGGAGGTGCGCTGTCAGCGGCTCTCACGAATCGGCGTCACGACCCTGGAATCCCGGAACGGGTGACCTGTGACCCTGCCGAAGATCACTGCGCCAGGTGTCATGTCATGCGCAGCGGACGGAACTGCGCATGCTGCCGGTCCGCCCGCTCGGCCACACCGGGCGAGCCGTTGGCGAGCGCACCCTCCGGACGCAGCCCGAACGTCGTGAACGCCGTGCGCCGCGGGAGGCGGTAACGCTCCTCGCCCGTCAGCGAGTTGAGGATCACCGCGCTGCGGTGCGCAGCCAGACCCAGATCGGGCGCCCCCACGCCGTGCGTGTGCCGCTCCGCGTTCTGCACATACACCACGCCCGACACCGACGGGTCCGTCACCAGCCGGTACTGCTCGTCGACCCGGATGCGCTCCGAAGCGTCCCGCCGCAGCCACGGCTCCAGCGACGCCAGCACGCCCCCCAGCGGACGTTCGCGGTACCCCGTCGCCAGAACCACCGCATCCGTCGCCAGCCGGGTGCGGACCTCCTGCTCGGTGTGCTCCAGATGCAGCTCCACCCGCGTCGCACCGATCCGCCCCGCCGTGCGGACCGCCACCCCAGGCGTGAGCACCGCATCCGGCCAGCCCCCGCCCAGCGTGCGGCGGTACAGCTCGTCGTGGATCGCGGCCAGAGTGCCGTGATCCACGGCCTTGTGCAGCTGCCACTGCCGGGGGACCAGACCGTCCCGCACCGATTCGGGAAGGCCGTGGAAGTAACTCGTGTAGTCCGGCGTGAAGTGCTCCAGGCCCAACTTGCTGTACTCCATGGGCGCGAACGCCGCGCTGCGCGTGATCCAGTGCAGTCCCTCCCGGCCCGCGGGGCGCCGCCGCAGCAGATCGAGGAAGACCTCCGCCCCCGACTGGCCCGACCCGACCACCGTGACGTGCCCGGCCTCCAGCAGCCGCTCACGATGCTCGAGATACGCCGAGGAGTGGATGACCGGCGCGCCGGCACCCACCGACGACGCCAGCGAGCGCAGCGGCTCCGGCACATGCGGCGCCGTACCGACGCCCAGCACCAGATTGCGCGCATACGAACGGCCCTGCGCCACGGCGCCGTCGGCCTGCCGGCGGGTGAAGTCGACCTCGAACAGGCCCGCTTCGGGATGCCACCGCACGGCGTCCACGCGGTGGCCGAAGTGGAGGCCGTCCAGCCCTTCGCACACCCAGCGGCAGTACGCGTCGTACTCCGCGCGCTCGATGTGGAACCGCTCCGCGAAGTAGAACGGGAACAGCCGCTCCTGCGCCTTGAGGAAGCTGAGGAAGGACCACGGGCTCGCCGGGTCCGCGAGAGTGACCAGATCGGCCAGGAAGGGGACTTGGAGCGTGGCGCCCTCGATGAGCATGCCCGGATGCCAGTGGAAGCCCTCCCGCTGCTCGTAGAACGCGGTGCGCAGCCCCGGAACGCCGTGGGCGAGCGCGGCGAGGGAGAGGTTGAACGGGCCGACCCCGATGCCCACGAGATCGAGCGGCGGCGACACGGGCCCCTCGGCGGGCCCCTCCGCGTCGGGCCGCCGCTGCCCCGGCACCGCGGACGTCAGCTTGGCCGCAGCGGGAGGCCGGGCCGTGCGCGGTTCGTCGGCTGTCGTCATGAACGATGGCTCCTCGCGGTACTGGTGCTGGTGCTGCTGTCGACGGACGCGGGCCGACGCGGCGGCCACAGCGAAGCCGAACCGGCCGCCGTGGCAGGCGAAGCCGGACCGGCCTCGGCAAGGGCCGGAGCCACAACGGCCTCGGAGGGTGCGGAGGCCGGCACCGCCCCGGGTCCTGCGGGAGACCGGCCCGTCGGTCCTGCGGGAGACCGGCCCGTCGGTCCTGCGGAGGACCGGCCCGTCGCGGGGAGGGCGTCGCGCACCAGCTTCAGCAACGACTCCAGATCGCTGCTGCGCGCGTACGGATTGAGCAGCGTCGCCTTCAGCCACAGGCCCTCACGGCCGGTTCCGCCCCCGTCTCCGGACGAGCACGCGCCGATGCCGGCCCGGCCCAGCAGGGCGGTGCCCTCCGACATCAGGCGTCGCCTGACCGAAGCCACCGTCGCACCGTCCGCCCCCACCGGACGGAACAGCACCGTCGACAGTTCCGGCCTGGTGAACAGCTCCAGCCCCGGGTCGGCGTCGATGAGTTGCGCCAGCGAATCCGCCACTGCGCACGTCCGTTCCACGAGCTCTCCCAGCCCGCTGCGGCCGAGGGCGCGCAGCGTGACCGCCACCTTCAGCACATCGGCGCGGCGCGTCGTACGCAGCGAACGCCCCAGCAGATCCGGAAGCCCGGCGTCGCAGTCGTCGTCCGCGTTGAGATAGTCGGCGCGGTGGCCCAGAGGCGACAGGTCCCGCCCGTCCGGCACCACGAAAATCCCCGCCGCCACCGGCTGCCACCCCAGCTTGTGCAGATCGAGCGTGACACTGTCGGCCCGCTCCAGCCCCGCCAGAAGCGGACGCAGCCGCCGGCTGAAGAGCAGCATTCCGCCGTACGCCGCGTCCACATGCAGTCGCGCGCCGAACTCCCGGGCCGCTTCCGCCAGTTCCCCGAGAGGGTCGACGGCTCCCGCATCCGTCGTGCCGGCGGTGGCGACCACCAGGACGGGAGTATCCCGTCCCTGCGCGGCGAGCGTCGCACGCAGCGCACCAGGGTCGAGTGCCCCGCCCGGCGCCGGCACACGCACCGGCTCCGGCAGACCCAGCAGCCACGCCGCGCGGTGCACGCTGTGGTGCGCGTTCGCACCGCACAGGACCCGGACGTCCGGGCCGAGCCGCTCACGGGCCAGCAGCAGACCCAGCTGGTTCGACTCCGTGCCACCCGTCGTGACCAGCGCGTCCGGTCCCGCGTCCCGGCCGCCGGCTGCCCCGTCGCCGCACGGGCCGCCGTCGCCCCCGGACCCGTCGTGGTAGACGAGCCGCGCCAGCGCCCTGCACGTCCACGCCTCCAACTCCGAAGCCGCAGGCGCCTGATCCCACGAGTCCAGCGAGGGGTTCAGCGCACTCGCCCCGAGCTCCGCGGCCGCCGCGACCGCGAGCGGAGGACAGTGCAGATGCGCCGCGCACAGCGGATCGGCCGGATCGGCGGCCCCCTCCGCGAGCAGCCTCACGAGCGACCCCAGTGCCTCCCGCGCGCCGGTGCCCCGCTCCGGGATCACACCACTGCGCAGCACCTCGGCGACACCGGCGGCCACCCGCCGCGGACCTCCGCCCGGCAGCGGACCGCAACGCCGCAGCGCACCCTCCTCCAGGGCGTCGATCACCGCACCGGCCAGCGGACGCAGCGCGGCGGCTCCTTCGGTGCCGCCGGCGAGCGGCGGAGCGATGGCACCGTCGGTGGGCCCGGAGGAGGGCGGGAGCGGCATGAGCGGTAGTCCTTCGCCGACGCGGACCAGCAACTCCCGGCCCGGCGAGACACACAGGCGCGTGCCCGCCGACCGGGAGGAGTTGGTGAGGTGGCCCTAACTTACGTGCGCACGAAGCCCGTTGATCTCGATCCGGGCCCGGTTCGCCCGAAGGGGTGATCCTCACGGCGGAGGCTCCCCGGGACCCGCTCGCCCCGGGGAGCCTCCCGACTCGTCAGGCGGCCGACGCGGTCCCGCGCGGCTCGCCCGTCACGGATACGCCGTGACCGTGGCCACGTTGCTGTCGGCGTTCGCCGGCCCCCCGGTGCCGTTCACGACGTGCTCGATCGTGCCCGTCCCGCCGAGCGAGACCGACGTCATGTGATGCATCTTCACACCGTCCGCCCGCGGCACCTCGAAGGAACGCTCCGCGACGACCGACTCGTCGACGTTGAAGAAGCAGTAACTCCCCAGCCCGAAAGCCTGGTGGTCGGTGACCGACTCGCCGACCTTGTAGGCGGCGAAGCCCCGCGTGTCACCGTTCATCCACGCGTCCTGGTTCGGCGGGTCGTAGGGCATCTCGTTCTGGAAGAAGTAGGTGCGGCCGCGCTCGCCGTTCCAGATGACCTGGTACTTCTTGTAGTGCTCGGCGAACAGCCCGTACGCGCTCACGTCGTCGCCGTTGACGATCAGGCCCGTGTCGGCCGGATTGGTGTCCCAGCCGACGCCGTCGCCGTGGTCGGCGCGCCACAGCCACAGGTGGTCGGCCATCACGTGCGAGCTGTTGATGACGAGACTCGTCTCCGACTTCGCCGCGCCGATGCCGCCGATGCGGATGAACACGTCGTGCAGCGACGTCGGGTTGGAGGAGTGGTCCGCGTCGGCCCCCTTCGGACCGACCTCGACCAGCGTCGGAGAGTTCTCCTTCCCCGCATCGACGAGGAACCCGGCGAGCTTGACCCCGTCCACGTCCGCGACCCTCAGTACCGCGTTGCCGCTCGTCGGGATGAGCGTCGCCAGGCCCAGACCCAGCACCACCGTGTTCTTCTTCGTCACCGCCAGCGGCTCGTCCAGCTCGTACACGCCCGGCGTCAGCAGCAGATGCTTCCCGTCCGCCAGCGCCGAGTTGAGCTTGCCGGCCGATTCGCCGGGCTGCGCGATGTGGAAGTCGCCGACCGGCAGGGACTCGCCCTCCGGAGCACCGCCGGACCAGCTCGTGCCGGCGGAGTCCTCACGCAGCGCCGGCACGAACACCTGGTACCCGCCGTCCTCACCGACGTACAGGTAGGGCTTCTCACGCAACCTCGGCGTCGCCTCGACGGTGGTGTACGGGGGAGAGGGAAAGCCATCGCCGCTCGGGGCGTTCTTCGCACCCACGAAGACTATGTTCCAGTTCGAACCCGACCAGCTGCCCCACTCGGTGTTGCGTGAGAGCCACTGCTGCTGCGAACCGGAGCGCACCTGCCCGTCCACGACGGTGTCGGCCATCAGGCCGCCGCTGGACCAGCCGCCGTCGTCCAGCTCCAGGTCGCCCCTCACGTGCATGCGGCGGTACGGAGCCGCCTGGGAGACCGCCCAGCGGTCCTTCCCGCCCGACGGGGTAACCGAGAGGCCCTCGGCGCAACGCCAGAAGTTCTGCGTGGCGTTCCCGTCGAACCAGTCCGCCTCGGCGTGGACCGCGCCGGAGATCTTCACATCGTCGGGAGTCAGCCCCAGCCCCGCGACCTGCGTGAAGAAGCCGACGTTCACATCGGCCTCGTACGAGCCCGGCTTGAAGAGGAAGGCGTGGCGGCCCTCGCCGAACTGGGCCTCCTCCTGCTTCTTGAAGACCGAGTCGACCTTTGCCTGGATGTCCTCGGCGGAGGTGTCCGGGCCGAAGACGGAGACGTTCGGACCGAAGTCCGGCTCTGCGGCGGAGGTGCCCTGGCCGGAGAGGGCGCTGACGGCGGAGGCCGTCCTGGGAGCGGCGACTGCACCGAGGCCGCCGAGCCCTGCAGCGGCCAGCGTCGCCAGCACCGTACGGCGGCGGACGGCGGGGCGGGACGGTGAGGCCTGGGCGCCCGGCACTTCGCCGGGCCCCTCGATGCCGTGGGGCGAGTGGGGTGTGGGGGACATACGGGTCCAACTCCTCGACGGTGTCAGGATGGTGAGAGGACCGTAGGTCTGGACTAATATATGGTCAAGGCTAAAATTAAGACCTGAGAAAAGTGAAGCACACAACGACCGGACCCGGCAGGGCCCAGCCACAAGCCCCAACAGGGAGGCCCCCCACCACCGTTCCGCCGATCCCACCGCCCGGCCCGGCGACACTCGCGGCCCCAGGAACAGGCGACACCCGCCGCACCAGGAACAGTCGCCCCCGCGGCGGCACCGCAGCCCCGGCCCACCCCGTCACCGCAGCTCAGCGCACTCCCGCACCCGCAACGCCCGCCGCAGGTCATCCAGCTGATCGGCCAACTCCCGCCGCAGCGTCGGCGTCACATCCTCACCCGCCGCACAATCCGCCCCACGCCGCAGCACCCCCTCCTCGACGACCGTACGAGGAAACGCCAACCGCCCCACGATCGCCGCCACAGCAGCACCACGCCGCGCCGCCACCGGAACCGCATCCGCGAAATACCGCTCCGCGAACCCGCCTTCCTCCAGCAACTCCCGCTGCTCCGCCTGCCAGAAACCCTGCGCCGTCGCCCGCAGCAGATAGTTCGACAACTCGTCCGAGGCGAACATCGCCTCCCACGCCGCCTCCTTCTCCGCCGCGTCCGGCAACGCCGCCCGGCAACGCGCCGCGCCCTCCCGGCCCGTGGCACTCGGATCAGCCGCCAGCTCCGCGTCGATCTCCGCCCCACCCACCGCACCCAGCACCGACAGCCGCAGCAGCAGCCGCCACCGCAACTCCGCGTCCAGCACCGGCCCCCCGGGCACCGAACCCGCCTCCCACCAGCCGTACAACTCCCCGGCATCCACAGCACAGTCGATGAACTGACGCGCCGCCGTCAGACGCATCCCGGCCGCCGCCCCCTCACCGGACCCGCCCCCGTCCGTACGGGCCAGCACCTCCCGGCACACACCCGTCAGCAACTCCAGCGCCCCACCGCGCCGTTCCGCCGGCAGAAAGCGGTCCGCGACCGTGCCGCGCGCGAACGACAGCACGCTCTCCAGGACCGACACCTCCGGCTCCGACGGAGCGTGGTCCCGCACCGCCTCCAGGAACTCCCCCGGCGGCAGCTCCGCGTCCCGCACCATGTCCCGCGCCGCACTCCACGTCACCGCACGCGACAGAGCATCCGGAAGCCCCGACAGCGCCTCGCGCACCGTCCGCCACGAGACCTCGTCCAGCCGCACCTTCGCGTACGTCAGATCCCCGTCGTTCAACAGCAGCAGATCAGGACGCGGCCCCTCGGCGACCACCACCGACTCCGCCTCGTCCGCCGCCACTTCACGCTCGAGACGCTCCCGCAGCACCAGACGGCCCGGCTCCGCCGGAGCCACGTCGTACAGCCCCAGCCGCAGCAGATGCGGACGGCTCCCCTCACGGCGCAGCGCCACCGACCACCGCCCCCCGTCCTCACCGACCCGCGGCGAGAACGTGTCCACACCGGTCGTGCGCAGCCAGCGCTCCGCCCACCCCGGCACATCACGGCTCGACGCCCCGGCAAGCGAGTCGATGAAATCCGACAGCGTCGCATTCCCGAAACGATGCCGCGTCAAATGCGTGTTGACGCCCATCAGGAAGTCCTTCTCACCCAGCCACGCCACCAGCTGGCGCAGCGCCGACGCCCCCTTCGCATACGAGATGCCGTCGAAATTCAGCAACGCCGAAGCCGTGTCCGGCACCGCCCCCGGCTCCGGCGCCACCGGATGCGTCGACGGACGCTGATCCGCGTCATAACCCCAGCCCTTGCGCGCGACCGCGAAATCCGTCCACAAACCCGTGAATCGCGTCGCCTCGTGCACAATCTGATAACCCATGTACTCGGCGAACGACTCGTTCAGCCAGATGTCCTCCCACCAGCGCAGCGTCACCAGATCCCCGAACCACATGTGCGCCATCTCGTGCGCCACCGTCACAGCACGAGTGCACCGCTCCAGCTCCGTCACCGCCGACCGGAACACGTACTCGTCCCGCAGCGTCACCAGGCCGGGATTCTCCATCGCCCCCGCGTTGAACTCCGGCACGAACGCCTGGTCGTAGGAGTCGAAGGGATACGGCTCGTCGAAGACCTCGTGATACCGGTCGAAACACCGCCGCGTGATCTCCAGCAGTTCCCCGGCATCCGCATCCAGGAACTCCGCCAGCGAACGCCGCACATGAAGCCCGAACGGCAACCCCGCATGCTCCGTACGCACCGAGTGGTACGGCCCCGCCACCACCCCCACCAGATACGTACTCAGCCGCGGCGTCGGCGCACACTCCCAGCGGCCCTCGGAGACCCTGCGTGCGACACCGTTGCCCAGCACCGTCCAGTCCTCCGGCGCCGTCACCGCCACCTCGAAGACCGCCTTCAGATCCGGCTGGTCGAAACACGCGAACACCAGCGGCGCATCGTCCAGGAAGCACTGCGTGTACAGATACACGAGCCCGTCCGCCGGGTCCGTGAACCGGTGCATGCCCTCCCCGACCCGCGAATACGGCATCCGCGCCTCCACGCGCAGCTCGTGGGCCCCCTCCGCGAGACCCCGCAGCCACAGCCGGCCGTCCGCGAACGCACTCGCCGCATCCAGCGCCACTCCGTCCAGCTCCGCACGCAGCAGCTCGACGGGACGCACCTCCAGGAACGTGTCCGCCCCGCCCCGGCCCTCCTTCACCGAGAAGTGACCGGTCGTCGCCGACCCGAACACCTCCTCGCCGCACGTCAGATCGAGATCGACGGCATACCGCTCGACATCGAGGAGCCCGGCCCGCGTACGCGCCTCGTCGCGCGTCAGTGATGACATGCGGGCCATGCTGCCGCAGTGCGGGTGCGGACGCACCGCAGTAAACCGCCTCCGCCGATCAGTACTTGGGGCCGACGTGTGCGTCCATCAACGCGACGGAGGCGCGGCGTGCGACGGAGATGTTGAGCGGGTCGCCGCGCCGGGTCAGGACAGTCCACTCCACACCGAGCCGGTCCAGGGTGTCGGTGTAGATCTTCCTGATGCCGTCGGACTTGTTGGTGAAGAAGTAGCGAGGGTATTCGTAGCGCTTGCGTTTCCCCGCAGTTGTTCGCGTCGTCCAGTTCGTGATGCGGCAGCCGTCCGAGTGGATCAGCCCCCGTACGAGACTCCACGGGTGCGCCTCGACGATCTGCTGCTGCCACGGCTCGAGTTCGATGCACCGTTCGTGCTTCCTGCCCGGGCCGTGCTGAGGGAACAGGCATGGCCAGTGCGGGTTGTACGCCGTGACCGCGACGCAGCCCTGCCGCTGGACCCGGAAGACGTTGTTTCCAGGACGGACTGTCTTGACCGCCCGGGCACATTCGTCGATGAGTCCCGGCCAGGCGTCGGCGCATGCGATGCGCAACGAGTACGTCCTCGCGAGCCGGCTGACACATCCGTCACCGAGGTAAAGGCCGAGGAGATAGGCATAGCCGGGTCCGTCGGCGGGAGGAACGGGAGGGTTGGCGCACCGGCAGCACTGGGCCGCACCGGGACGCAGCGGCAGCAGCCGCCCCTGCCAAGTCCGAAGCGCCCACCGGGAGATGCCGGTCTGCTTGCTCACGGAGTTGAGGCTGCGCCCCTGCGCGACGAGAGCCAGGGCCTGCTTACGGATTGTGACGTCGTACATGCACGCGAGCATGTCGAGCTGATGTACGACGTGCAGGAATTCGAGGCCGGATGCCTTCGTGCGAAGGAAGATCAGCGATATCGCTTGCAGTCTTGGAATCGAAGGTGAAGTGCCCCGGGTCGGATTCGAACCGACACTGAATGGGTTTTGAATCCATCGCCTCTGCCGTTGGGCTACCGGGGCGAGCAGGAAATTGAAGGTTCATGCCCTCCTGCTGTGTGGCCACCTTACAGGACCCCGGTACCCTCGTACCTCCCACCTGTGCGGAAACGAGGAGCCCAGTGAGCACCGCGGACATCCCCGAGCCTGACAACTCCGTCGCCGACGCCTCCGCTGCCGGTGAACAGAGTGCCCATGTGCCGCCGCTGACCACGCGGGTGGTGATCGCCGAGGACGAGGCGCTGATCCGGATGGATCTGAAGGAGATGCTGGAGGAGGAGGGCTACTCCGTCGTCGGTGAGGCGGGTGACGGGCAGCGCGCGGTTGAGCTGGCGCGGGAGCACCGTCCGGATCTGTGCATCTTCGATGTGAAGATGCCGGTGCTGGACGGGATCTCGGCGGCGGAGCAGGTCGCGGAGGAGAGCATTGCGCCGGTGCTGATGCTGACGGCTTTCTCGCAGCGGGAGTTGGTGGAGCGTGCTCGTGACGCGGGTGCGATGGCGTACTTGGTGAAGCCGTTCAGCAAGAGCGATGTGGTGCCGGCGATCGAGATGGCGGTGTCGCGGTTCACGGAGTTGCGGACGCTGGAGAAGGAGGTCGCGGATCTCTCCCAGCGTCTGGAGACGCGGAAGCTGGTGGACCGGGCGAAGAGTGTGCTGCAGACGCAGTACGGGCTGACGGAGCCGGCCGCGTTCCGCTGGATACAGAAGACGTCGATGGACCGGCGGCTGTCGATGCAGCAGGTCGCCGAGGCTGTGATCGCGGACGGCGAGGAGCGCAAGCGGCGGGAGCGGTGAGCCCAGGAGCGGTGAGCCGGGTCTGAGCCCGGCCGGGTCCGGGCCGGGCCCGCCGTGCGGCAGGGTGCCGGTCTCACCACAAGGTCGAGCGGGCCGCCCCCGGAATCCGGGGGCGGCCCGCTCGCGTGTGCCTGTGCGGGGCCGGGGTTCAGTCCTCGCCGAGGTAGGCCTTGCGCACGGATTCGTCGTGCATGAGTTCCTCGCCGGTGCCGGAGAGGGCGATGGTGCCGATCTCCATGACGTGGCCGTGGTCGGCGAGGGACAGTGCGGCCTGGGCGTTCTGTTCGACGAGGAGGATCGTCGTGCCCTGTGCCTTGAGCTCGGTGATGGTCTCCATGATCTTCTGCATCATGATCGGGGAGAGGCCCATGGAGGGCTCGTCGAGCATGAGCAGCTTGGGCTGTGACATCAGGGCGCGGCCCATGGCGAGCATCTGCTGCTCGCCTCCTGAGAGGGTGCCGGCGGCTTGGCCGCGGCGTTCTCCGAGGATGGGGAAGAGGCTGTAGGCGCGTTCGATGTCCCGCTGGATTCCTGCCGTGTCCTTGCGCAGGAAGGCGCCGAGCTGGAGGTTCTCGGCGATGGTGAGGCGGGGGAAGATGCGGCGGCCTTCGGGGGAGTGTGCGAGTCCCTTGGCGACGATCTTGTGTGCGCCCATGTCGTTGATCACTTCACCGTCGAAGGTGATCTTTCCGGCGAGGGGCTTGAGGAGGCCGGAGAGGGTGCGCAGGGTCGTCGTCTTGCCGGCTCCGTTGGTGCCGATGAGGGTGACGACCTGGCCGGCTTCGACGCTGAAGGAGATGCCTTTGACGGCTTCGATCTTGCCGTAGGCGACGCGGAGGTCGTCGACTTCGAGGAGTGGCATCAGGACCGCTCTCCCTTCGGGTTCTCGTCGCTCCCGGCGGGGGTGGCCGTGGCCGTTCCGGTTGCGGCTGCGTCGCCGCCGCGGGTTTCCGCTTCGCGGACTTCCGCGGCTTCTGCTTCGCCGGGTTCCCCTTCGAAGGGTGTGCCGAGGTAGGCGGCGACGACTCGTTCGTCGGCCTGGACCGACTCGGGTGAGCCTTCGACGAGTTTCTCGCCCTGAACGAGGACGGCGACGCGGTCGCAGAGGTTGAAGATGAAGCGCATGTCGTGCTCGATGACGAGTACGGCGGTGCCGCCTTCCCGTACGGCGAGGACGAGGTCGCGTGTCGCGCTGGTCTCGCCTGCGGTCATGCCTGCGGTGGGCTCGTCGAGGAGGAGCAGGCCGGGTTCGCTGGCGAGGGCGCGGGCGATTTCGAGCTTGCGCTGTTCGCCGTAGGGGAGGTTGCGTGCGAGGTGATCGCGCTTGTCGGCGAGGCCGGTGAACTCGAGGAGCTCCATGGCTTTTTCCTCGGAGGTGCGTTCGGCCTTGCGGAAGCCGGGGCCGCGCAGCAGTGCGGAGAGCAGGCCTTCCTTGGTGCGTGTGTGGCGGCCGACGAGGACGTTCTCCAGGACCGTCATGTTGGCGAAGAGCCGGATGTTCTGGAAGGTGCGGGCGATGCCTGCCTTGGTGACCAGGTGGGAGCGGTGCGGCAGCACTTTCCCTTTGTAGGCGACCTGGCCTTCGGTCGGTATGTACAGGCCGGTGAGGCAGTTGAAGAAGGTGGTCTTGCCGGCGCCGTTGGGGCCGATGAGGCCGACGATCTCGCCGCTGTCGACGTTGAGGTCGACGTTGCGCACGGCGGTGAGGCCGCCGAAGCGCATGGTGACTCCGGTGGCCCGCAGCACGTCGGTGCGTCCTGCGGGCGCGGCGTCGTGTACGCCGGTTGTCGTGGTGGTGGTCATCGTGATGCCTCCGTCTTGCTGAGGCCGGGGCCGCCGGTCGGTACGTCGAGCTGGCCGGTCTCGTGGAATTCGAGCTTCTTGCGGCGGTCCGCGAGGAGGCCTTCGGGGCGGTAGCGCATCAGGAGTACCAGCGCCAGTCCGAAGAGGAGGAGTTGGTATTCGCCGATGAACTGGAGTTTGGCCGGGATCAGGTAGAGCAGTGAGGCGCCGACGAGGGGTCCGCTGACGGTTCCCATGCCGCCGAGGATGACGGCGGCGAGCAGGAACGCCGAGTTGGGCGGTACGACTTCGACGAACTGGTACTGCTCGGGCGTCACGGACGAGGTGACGTGTGCCTGCACGGTGCCGGCCATGCCGGCGAGGGTGGCGCCGAGCGCGAAGGCGATGAGCTTGACGCGGAAGCCGTTGATGCCCATGGCGCGTGCGGCGGTCTCGTCCTCGCGTACGGCTACCCATGCGCGGCCGATGCGGGAGCGGTCGGCGCGGCGGAAGATCGTCACGATGATGATCGTGAAGAGGAGCATGAGCAGGTAGTAGTTGGCGAACGGGCCGAGTTCGACGCCGAGGACCGTGTGGTCCTCGCCGAGGTCGAAGCCGAGGATCACCAGGTCGGGGATGTTGGCGATGCCGTTGGCGCCGTTGGTGACGGAGGGGCCGGAGGAGCCGTCGAGGTTCTCCATTCCGATGCGGAAGATCTCGCCGAAGCCGAGGGTGACGATGGCGAGGTAGTCGCCGTGCAGCCGCAGTGTCGGGGCGCCGATGACGACGCCGAAGACGAGTGAGGCTCCGGCGCCGGTGAGGACGGCGGCCCAGAAGGGGAATTCGACGCCCAGCACGGAGGTGTTCGATCCGGAGACGAGTGCTGCCGCGTAGGCGCCGACGCCGAGGAAGGCCACGTATCCGA
The DNA here is from genome assembly GCF_900090145.1 of Streptomyces sp. WMMB 322. Classification (GTDB taxonomy): domain Bacteria; phylum Actinomycetota; class Actinomycetes; order Streptomycetales; family Streptomycetaceae; genus Streptomyces. The sequence continues at coordinate 197,528 of NZ_FMHI01000004.1, read as the reverse complement.
GGTCGAGGAGCCCGGCGAGGCCGACGACGACGTTGAGGCCGAGTGCGACGGTGGCGAAGATCAGGATGTTGGCGGCGACGGAGGTGTACTGGTCGCTGCTCTGGGTGAAGGGGAAGCAGGCCGCGGCGACGAATGCGGCGGCGAAGGTGACGTTGCGGTGCTTGCCGGTGATCTTCGCCAGTCGCTGTGTGAGGCCTGTGCGTGCGAGTGCGGTGGCGGCGAAGCCGACGAGGATCAGGAAGCCGATGAACAGTTCGCCGTACGGGGTGTCGATGCCGTAGGTGAAGGCGAACAGGGCGATCCCGAACGTGACGGCGATGATGAGGAGTTCGGCCCAGGCGGGCAGTTCCCGTGCGGGTTGCGGCGCGGGTGCCTTGAGGGTGTGGCGGAAACGCTGCCAGGCGCCGGGGTCGCGGAGTGCGGGGTCCGCGGGGTCGAAGGGCTGGTCGGCTCGTAGGCCGAGGGCGCCGACGAGGGTGACGAGGCTGGCGAGTACGGCGACCCACATGCCTGGTTCGAAGTTGACGAGTCCGCCGAGTACGACGGCGATGGCGCCGGCGGTGAACCAGGCGACTCCGAGGGTTCCGGCGGCCAGCAGCACCACGGGTGCGGTCCTGCCGCCGGGTGTGAGCCAGCGCAGTCCGCGTACGCCGTTGCCGGCGAGCAGCACGGCGAGGGTGAGGACCGACCCGATGAGGGTGAGGGTCTGCAGGTCGACGGGTGAGCCGTAGTAGGTGAGGTCGCCGGGGAATTCGGCGGTCCAGGTCCAGGCGAGCATGGTGCTCGCGAGGGTTCCGAGGGCTCCGGCGGCGGTGATGATGCGGGCCGCCTTGGGGGGCAGCGGGAGGGTGCCGGGGGCGCCGGTGGGGTCGAGGGGTTCGGCCGGTGTGGTGGCGGGGTCGGTGGTGCCCGCTTCGGGGTTGGTGGTTGCCATCGCTATCACGCCCTGTCCGCGATGCGTTCGCCGAGCAGGCCCTGGGGGCGTACGAGGAGCACCAGGATCAGCAGGACGAATGCCCATACGTTCTTCCAGGCGCCGCCGCCGAAGAGTTCCATGCCGGGGATGAGTTCGATGTACGCGGTGGCCAGCGATTCGGCGAGGCCGAGGACGACGCCGCCGACCATGGCGCCGTAGATGTTGCCGATGCCGCCGAGCACGGCTGCGGTGAAGGCCTTCAGGCCGAGGATGAAGCCGATCTTGAAGTCGATCTGCCCGTACTTGAGGCCGTAGGCGATGGCCGCGACTCCGCCGAACGCGGCGCCGATGGCGAACGCGGTGACGATGATGCGGTCGGTGTTGATGCCCATCAGCTTCGCGGTGTCGGGGTCCTGCGAGGTGGCCTGCATGGCGCGGCCGGTGCGGGTCTTGGCGACGAAGAAGCCCAGGGCGATCATGCAGACGGGTGCGGCGATGAGCAGGAAGAGTTCGCCGCGCTGGACGTTGGCGCCGAGGAGTTCGACGCTGTCGCCGCTGAACTGCGGGAAGGTGCGGGCCTTCTTGGCGTTGGGATAGAAGCTCCAGATCAGCTGCTGGAGCATGATCGACAGGCCGATGGCGGTGATGAGCGGTGCGAGCCTGGGGGCGTTGCGCAGTGGCCGGTAGGCGAAGCGTTCTGCCCCGATGCCGACGAGTACGGATACTCCCACTGCCATGACCAGCATGATCGGCAGGGCGAGCATGAGGGCTGTGCCCTGGGGGAGGAGCAGCCATGCGGTGAGGCCGCCGAAGGCCCCGAACATGACGATCTCGCCGTGGGCGAAGTTGATGAGCTGAACTATGCCGTAGACCATCGTGTATCCGATCGCGATGAGCCCGTACATCGCGCCGAGGATGAGTCCACTGGCCAGTTGCTGCGGCAGGTCGTTCACCGCGGGGCCTCCGAGTGGTGTCTGGATACGGCCGCGCGGGGGCGCTGTTCGCGTCCCCGCGCGGCGTAGTGGTGTGGTTGGACGGGGTGGTCGCCCGGCTCAGTCCTCTTCGAACGTGCCGGTCTTGACGGGCTTGTGCTCTCCGTCCTTGACCTCGTACAGCGAGAGCTGCTTGTTGGTCGTGTCGCCGTACTTGTCGAAGCCGACCTTGCCGCTGACGCCGTCGAAGGTCACGTCCTGCATGGCTTCGGTGACCTGCTCGCGGGTGTCGTTCATGTCCTCGGGCAGCTTGCCGTCGTTCTTCTCGGCGACGGCCTTGACGGCCTGGATGATGGCCCAGGTGGCGTCGTAGGCGTAGCCGCCGTAGGCCTCGTGGGGCAGCTTGTAGCCGGCGGCCTCGTAGTTCTTGCGGAACTCCTTGGCGCTGTCGAGGGTCTCCAGCGGCGCGCCGACGGAGGAGGCGATGTCGCCTTCGGAGTTCTTCTTGGCCAGCTTCACGTACTCGGCGCTGAAGAGCGCGTCGCCACCGACGACGGGGCCGTCGAGGCCGGCCCTCTTGGCCTGGTCGGCGAGCGGGGCACCGGCGGGGTATTCGCCGCCGTAGTAGACGAAGTCGGGCTTGGCCTTGGCGACCTTGTTGGCCACCGCGGTGAAGTCCTTCTCCTTGGGGTCGACGTGGTCGGTGCCCACGACTTCGCCGCCGAGGTCCTCGAATTCGCTCTTGAAGGTGGCGGCGAGGCCCTTGCCGTAGGTCTTCTTGTCGTCGATGACGTAGACCTTCTTGAGCTTCTTCTCGTTGTACATGTACTGCGCCGCGTACGGGCCCTGGATGGCGTCCGTCGTGGAGGTGCGGAAGTACGTCTCGAAGGGTCGTTCCTTCTTGCCGCTGCGCCAGTCGACGCCCTGCGTCAGTTCGGGCGCGGTGTTGGCGGGAGAGACCTCGACCATGCCGGCCTTGTCGAAGACCTTCTGCATGGACTGGCCGACGTTGGAGTTGAGGGGGCCGACAGCGCCGACGACCTTGTCGTTCGCGACGAACTTGTTGGCGTTCTGCTGGCCGGCGGAGGGCTGGGCGGCGTCGTCGAGTGCCTGCAGCTTGAAGGTGACGCCGTCCACCTCCTTGTTCTTGTTGGCGGTCTTGACGGCGAGGTCGGCCGAGTTCTTGATGCCCTGGCCGAGCGCGGAGAGATCACCTGTGAGCGGGGCGTCGAGACCGATGGTCAAGGTGGTGTCCCCGCCACTCTTGCCGCCACTGTCCTCGCCGCGTGAGCCGCACGCGGACAGCGTGAGAGATCCCGCGGCGACCGCGGTGGTGATGATGAGCAATGAACGGTGGCGCACGATCAGTCCTTTCCCCTGGCGCGGCCTTCGGAGATGAAGGGCCGTGTCGCGCGCCGGGCACCCTGAGCGTGATGCGGGTCAGGGTTCGCACTGCACACCCGGCTGCGCGGTGACTGGCGGTGACTCTATGGCCGTCGGATCGCGGGTGGCAGAGGGCCAGGGCAAGGTGTGACGTTCTTGTTATTGAGACCCGACCGCTGCGTGTCCGTAGGGAAGCGTCCGGGAACTTCCGCTCTGTGACGTGCGTGCAGCGGACACATTTCGGGAGTGCGAATCAGCAGATCGCCTCAGGGTTCCGGCGGCGTCCCGGAGATGCCCCGCTCACACACCGTCCGGAATGCGTGCGTGAGCGCGGCCGCGTAGCGCTCGCCTGGGATGACGCTCAGCTCCTGGCGCGCACGGTCGTTGCGGAGCGTGACATTGAGGAACGGTGAGCGGGCACGGAGCGGAACGCGGTCACAGTTGGTGACTCTCGCTTCGAGGAGCAGAGTGCGCGGGCTGCCGGGGGAGACGGAGACGGCCTGCCCTCCGGCGAGGTTCAGCCGGAGTGCTTCGTAGCCCTGGCCGACGTCCAGGACCGTCAGCGGTGACGTGGCGGCCGCGTGCATCTCGACGGTGAAGGTGCGGCGCGCGCGGTCGGTGACGGCCAGGCGGTCGAAGGTGATGCGCGCGGTCTGCGCGGGGTAGGGCAGGCGCCGGGAGGTGGGCGAGGGCGGCGCGTCGTCCGGCTCCGGGCGGGGCTTGTCGTGCCCTTCCTGCTTGTGCTGTGGCTGCGGCGGTGCTGCGGGCGGCTGCGTGGCGATGGCGTAGCCGCCGCCGGCGAGCAGGAGGAGACCGAGCGCGCCGGCCGCGGCGCGGCGGGTGGCGGGGGAGAGGCGGTACCAGCGTTCGGCGATGCCGGCGCTGTCGCGTCCCGAGACCAGCACGTCCCGCTGAGGGGGCTCCGGCCGCGGCGGGTGAGCACCGCGGCTGCCCGTGGGGGCCGGGGGTCTTCGAGGGGGGTCCGGTCTTCCGCCCCCTCGTGGTCCGGTGCCTGCCATGTGCGGGAAGCTAGCGGCCTTCCGGCGGGGCGGCCAGAGAGTCCGCAGCGGGAGCGGCCTCGCGCAGCAGGCAGGTGAGGCGGGCGGTGCACACGCGCTTGCCGTCGTCGTCGGTGATGACGGTCTCGTACGTCGCGGTGGTGCGTCCCCGGTGCACGGGTGTGGCGGTGCCGGTGATCAGGCCGGAGCGGACGCCGCGGTGGTGCGTGCAGTTGAGGTCGACGCCGACGGCGATCCTGCCGGGGCCGCCGTGCAGCATCGCGCCGACCGAGCCGAGGGTCTCGGCCAGTACGGCGGAGGCGCCGCCGTGGAGCAGCCCGTAGGGCTGGGTGTTGCCCTCGACGGGGAGCGTGCCGGTGACCTTCTCGGGTGAGGCGTGCAGAATCTGCAGGTCCATGCGTGCGCCGAGATGTCCCGCGGAGAAGAGCGCCGGCAGGTCGACTCCGAGTCCTTCCCACTGGTCGAGGATCTCCTGCGGGAACGTGGTTCTGGCGTGCTCGCCCATGGGCAGCGGCTCCGATCAGCGTGTGGGGGCGGCCTGCCGGGTCCGGGCCCGTCGGGCGGTCGTGGGCTTCGGCGGGCCTGCGCGGTCAGTTGTCGGGCACTGTCATATCAGGTTGCTGAGCGTGCGCTCAGGTCCGGGTGACGGGGATCACCGGCGGCGTGCCCGCCGGGTGCCGCACACCCGTCGGCGGCGTTCAGCGATGCGGCGGTGTTCCGTCCCCGGCGCGGGCCGCGGCGCATGGCCTCCCCGGCCGCTCCGTGTGCGTCCGGACGGGGCTGTCGGTGGGGCGTGGGAGGATCGGGGACGTGACTGAGAAGGCATCGAAGAAGACCGCACCGCGCCTGCTCCTGATGGACGGGCACTCGCTCGCCTACCGCGCGTTCTACGCCCTGCCCGCGGAGAACTTCTCCACTTCCACGGGCCAGACGACGAACGCGATCTACGGCTTCACCTCGATGCTGTCCAACACTTTGCGCGACGAGCAGCCCACGCATTTCGCGGTCGCCTTCGACGTCTCCCGCAAGACCTGGCGCTCGGCGGAGTTCCCGGAGTACAAGGCGAACCGTTCGAAGGCCCCGGACGAGTTCAAGGGCCAGGTGGAGCTGATCGGGGAGCTGCTGGACGCGATGCGGGTGCGCCGTTTCGCCGTGGAGGGCTTCGAGGCGGACGACGTCATCGCGACGCTGACCGGGCAGGCGACGGCCGAGGGCTTCAAGGTCTCCATCGTCACCGGCGACCGGGACGCCCTGCAGCTCGTCAGCGACGACGTGACAGTGCTGTATCCGACGAAGGGCGTGTCGGAGCTGACGCGCTTCACCCCCGAGAAGGTCTTCGAGAAGTACGGGCTCACTCCCGAGCAGTACCCGGACTTCGCGGCGCTGCGCGGCGACCCGTCCGACAACCTCCCCGGCATCCCCGGCGTCGGCGAGAAGACGGCCACCAAGTGGATCAGCCAGTTCGGCTCGTTCGCGGAGCTGTCGCGCCGGGCGGACGAGGTGAAGGGCAAGGCGGGGGAGAACCTGCGGGCGCATCTGGAGTCGGTCACGCTCAACCGCCACCTCACGCAGCTCGTCGACGACGTCGAGCTGAGCTGCCGTCCGGAGGACCTGGAGCGCGTCGCCTACGACCGGGACACGCTGAACGTCGTGCTGGACGCCCTGGAGTTCCGTCATCTCAACTTCCGTGAGCGGCTGTTCGCGGTGGATCCGGGTGCGCAGGAGGAAGAGACCGCCCCGTCGGCGGAGGGCGTGGAGATCGACGGCAGCGTGCTGGGTCCCGGCGAGCTGGTGGCCTGGCTCGACGAGCACGCGGGCGGCACTCTCGGCCTGGCCACCGTCGACGTGTGGAAGCTGGGCGCCGGCAGCGTCAGCGAGATCGCTCTTGCCGCCGCCGCAGGGCCCGCGGCCTGGTTCGACCCGGCGCAGCTGGACGAGGCGGAGGAGAAGGCGTTCTCCTCGTGGATCGCCGATGCCGCCCGCCCGAAGGTCGTCCACGACGCGAAGGCGCTCATGCGGGTCTTCGCCGAGCACGGCTGGAGCGTCGGCGGAGTCACCATGGACACGGCCCTCGCCGCGTATCTCGACAAGCCGGGGCGCCGCTCCTTCGACATGGACGCGCTGTCGGTGGAGTACCTGGGGCGCGAGCTCGGTCCCGCCGACGCCGGCGGCGGGCAGCTGGCCTTCGGCGTGGACGAACAGGCCGAGGCGCAGGCGCTGATGGTCAAGGCCCGCACGATCCTCGACCTCGGCGACATCTTCGAGGACCGGCTCGCGCAGGTGGGCGCCGCCGAGCTGCTGCGCGACGTGGAGCTGCCGACCTCAGCCGTGCTGGCGCGGATGGAGCGCGCCGGCATCTGCGCGGACCGCGAGTGGCTCACGGGCCTGGAGCAGCAGTTCGCGGACGCCGCGCAGCAGGCGGTGAAAGACGCGCACGCCGCCGTCGGGCACGAGTTCAACCTCGGTTCGCCCAAGCAGCTCCAGGAGGTGCTCTTCGGAGAACTGGGCCTGCCGAAGACGAAGAAGACGAAGACGGGCTGGACGACGGACGCCGACGCGCTGACGTGGCTCGCATCGCAGACGGAGCACGAACTGCCGGTGCTGATGCTGCGCTACCGCGAACAGCAGAAGCTGCGCACCACCGTCGAGGGCCTGATCAAGACGATCGCACCCGACGGCCGTATCCACACCAGCTTCAGCCAGACCGTCGCCGCCACCGGCCGTCTCTCCTCCACCGACCCCAACTTGCAGAACGTGCCCATCCGTACGGACGAGGGCCGCGCCATCCGCCGCGGCTTCCGCGTCGGTGAGGGCTACGAGAGCCTGATGACGGCGGACTACAGCCAGATCGAACTGCGCGTCATGGCCCACATGTCGGAGGACGAGAAGCTGATCGAGGCGATCACTTCCGGCGAGGATCTGCACAGCACCGTCGCCTCGCAGGTCTTCGACGTCGCCGAGAACCAGGTCGACGCCGAGATGCGCCGCAAGATCAAGGCCATGTCCTACGGCCTGGCCTACGGTCTGTCGGCCTTCGGCCTCTCCCAGCAGCTGGGCATCACCCCGGACGAGGCGCGCAAGTTGATGGACGACTACTTCGAACGCTTCGGCGGAGTACGGGACTTCCTCCACCGGGCCGTCTCGGAGGCACGCGCGACCGGCTACACCGAGACGATCATGGGTCGCCGCCGCTACCTGCCCGACCTCAACAGCGACAACCGCCAACGCCGTGACATGGCGGAGCGGATGGCGCTCAACGCACCGATCCAGGGCACGGCGGCCGACATCGTCAAGCTGGCGATGCTGCGCGTGGACGCCGCGCTGCGCGAGGAGAAGCTCCGCTCACGGATGCTTCTTCAGGTGCACGACGAGATCCTGCTCGAAGTGGCCCCCGGCGAACGCGACGCGGTCGAGGAACTGGTGTGCAGGGAGATGGCCGGTGCGGTCCAGCTGCGTGCGCCGCTGGATGTGTCGGTCGGCGTCGGCAACGACTGGGAGTCGGCAGCGCACTGAGCCCGAGTCATGCTCCTGTCCTGAGCCTGAGCCTGAGCCTGAGCCTGAGCCTGAGCCTGAGCCTGAGCCTGAGCCTGAGCCCTGCTCCTGCCCTGAGCGGCGAATGCCCCCGACCTGCAGACGCGGCAAGGGAGTTGCCGTAGTGTCGCCGTGTTGGCGACCACAGCGGAGAGCAGGGGAGTCCGGCACATGGCCCTGAACGGCGGTATTCGCGGCGGCAGAAAGCTCCGCCGAGGGGTGACCGGTACGGCCATCGCCGCCGCGACGATGGCGGCGCTGACCGCATCGCAGGCCCCGGGCACGGAGATGGCCCACGGCGCGGAGACGGGCAAGGAGCGTGCGGACGACGTCCAGCCCGACCGCACGCCGGGCGACGACTCGTACCACACGGAACTGCCGCCCCTCGAATCGCCCGCCCCGCCGCGCAGTTCACCCGACAAGCCCTCGGACTCCGGCATACCGGCGACGCTGCTCGCCGCGTACAAGAACGCCGTCCGCTCCGTCAACGCCTCCGACCCGGCCTGCGGACTGCGCTGGGAACTGCTCGCGGCGATCGGCAAGGTCGAGTCCGGACAGGCCCGCGGGGGAGCGGTCGACAAGGACGGCACCACCCTCCGCCCGATCCTGGGCCCGGTGCTGAACGGATCGGGTTTCGCCCGTATCCACGACACCGACCGCGGCCGCTTCGACGGCGACCGGCGCTTCGACCGTGCGGTCGGGCCCATGCAGTTCATACCGTCGACGTGGGCGCGCTGGGGGACCGACGGCAACGGCGACGGCAGCCGCGACCCGGACAACATCCACGACGCGGCGCTGGCTGCCGCCGGATATCTCTGCGCGGGCGAACGGGACCTGACCTCCAAGGCGGGCCTGAACCGCTCGATCCTCAGCTACAACCACTCCCAGGACTACCTGCGCACAGTGCTGGCCTGGTACGAGTTCTACCGCAACGGCACGCACAAGGTCCCCGACGGGTCCGGGGTCCTGCCCACCTCACCCGGCGCCGGCGGCACGGCCGATGCCGGCAAGGGGAAGGGCAACGGCAAGGAGAACGGCGAGGGTTCGCACGACGGACCCGGGTCGCACAAGCCCGGCAAGCCCGGAAAGCCCGGCAACGACGACGGCGGAGGCGACTCACCCGCCCCCGACCCGGAAACGCCCACGGCCCTGAAGCCGGTCCTCGCAGGCGAACTGTCCGCCTACACCGGCGAGAACTTCGACGATCGAGCCCGCGTACGGGCCGTCAACTCGTCGGGCAAGGCTGTCGAAGGCGTCCGCATCGAGTACACGATCAAGGGCGATACCGGCGCTCGCTTCGCCGGCGGCTCACGCGAGGCCACGGCCACCACCGCCGCGGACGGCCTCTCCACCGCGCCCCTCATCGACGCCGGCGAGCGGGAAGGCAGCTTCACCGTCACCGCCAAGGCGGAGGGCCTGGGCCTGCGTGCCGCGAAGATGGAGGCCACCGTCGAGCCGAAGTACACCTTCGCCCGCACCCCCGGCGGCCCGCTCAAGGCCCCTGTGAACTCGAAGTTCACCGGCATCAAGATCGACCTCGCGCACGAGAAGGAAGCGGCCGGCGGCGTGCCCGTCACCGCCACCATGATCGGCAAGGACGGCGAGGAGAACACCGAGGGCCCCTTCTTCAAGGACCTCTTCGGCAACGAGGACCGTTCCGTCACCAAGTCGACGGGCATCCTCGGGGCGGCGGGAGTGCTCGAACTCCCCGCCGTCCACACCGACGGCAGTGCGGGCACCTTCACGCTCCGCCTCGCCACCGAGGACGGATCCACGTTCGACATCGAGCTGACGGTCACCAAGTAGCCCCGGACGCAGGGGCGCACGGCCCGCCCCCGGTCCAAGGACCGATACGACGCGGACCGCGGTTCCGGCACGAACGCGACCGCGCGTCCGCAACGGCGGCGGTGAGGGCGCGCGTCCGCTGCGTCATCGAACGCGGCCGCGCGGTGTGTTGAACGCCTGGCACGGCCGAAGGGGAGGGCCGAGAAGGTCGAGAAGCTTCCGCACCGGCCCGCCGCCGCATCCACCGCCCCGCAGAGCCGTCTCAGGGCCCCTCGTCGCGCTCGCACACGAAGATCGCCGTCCCGGGAATCAGCCGCCCGCGCAGCGGTGACCAGCCGCCCCACTCCTGCGTGTTCCACTCGGGCCACTCCGGCTCGACGAGGTCCAGCAGCCGGAAACCCGCTCCCACCAGGTCCCGCACCCGGTCGCCGACGGTGCGGTGATGCTCGACGTAGACCGCGCGGCCCGTTTCGTCCTGCTCGACGTAGGGCGTCCGGTCGAAGTAGGAGCTGATGACCGTCAGCCCGTCCGGACCCGGCTCGTCCTGCAGTGCCCAGCGCAGCGGATGCGTCACCGAGAACACCCACCGTCCGCCCGGCTTCAGCACCCGGTGCACCTCCTGCAGCACCCGCGCCGGGTCCGCGACGAAGGGCAGCGCACCGTAGGCGGAGCAGGCCGCGTCGAAGGAGCCGTCGGCGAAGGGCAACGCCCGGGCGTCCGCCTCCACGAGCGGGAAGCCGGCACCCGGTCCCTCCCCGCCGCCGATGCGCAGCGCGTGCTGGAGCTGACGGTGCGAGAGGTCCAGCGCTACGGGACGGGCGCCCTGTGCGGCGAGCCACCGCGAACACTGTGCGGCGCCGGCCCCTACCTCCAGTACACGCCGGCCCCGCAGGGCGCCGGCCGGCCCGAGCAGCCGGGCCTTCGCCTCGTCCAGGCCTTCGGGGCACCACACGAAGCGGGCGTCGCCGAGGAAGGCGCCGTGGTCGTCCTGGTATTCGTCGGCGTTGCGGTTCCACCACCCGCGGTTCGCGCGGCTGCTCTCCGTGTCTCCGGCCTGTCTGCGTACGGCTTCCGGTTCGGCGTACTGCGCTGTGCTTTTCCTGCCGCCGTCTTCTTGGATCATCGCGCCCCGCCGTCGTACTCTCACCGATATGACTTGTCGCCGCGGGGGCTGCGGTGACACCGCTCAGTGCCTCAAGGGGTGCACGCTGTGACGGGCGCGCCGGTTATGGGACGTTCCACCCCAGCTGTGCTCTTTCGCGCATTGACCATGCCCAGCGGCCCCCGTATGCTACAAGTTGCGCTGCGGGCCTGCGCGCCTCGGACGGAGCAGGCCGCGCTCGCATCGGTGGTGTATTCCCCTCGGGTTTGTGGCTCTCAAGGCTGTGTCCGGCTGGCTTGCATGCGCGGTGCGATAACGGGCTCTCGGCGTAGCAGGACCTACGACTTTCATGTCCGTACCCGGAGACCCTTTCACACATGACGAGCAGCACCGAGACCACCGCCACCACTCCGCAGGTTGCGGTAAACGACATCGGTTCCGAGGAAGCCTTCCTCGCCGCGATCGACGAGACGATCAAGTACTTCAACGACGGCGACATCGTCGACGGCGTCATCGTGAAGGTCGACCGGGACGAGGTCCTGCTCGACATCGGCTACAAGACCGAAGGCGTCATCCCGTCCCGCGAACTCTCGATCAAGCACGACGTCGACCCCAACGAGGTCGTCGCCGTCGGTGACGAGATCGAAGCCCTTGTCCTCCAGAAGGAAGACAAGGAGGGACGCCTGATCCTCTCGAAGAAGCGCGCTCAGTACGAGCGTGCCTGGGGCACGATCGAGAAGATCAAGGAAGAGGACGGCATCGTCACCGGCACCGTCATCGAGGTCGTCAAGGGCGGCCTCATCCTCGACATCGGTCTGCGGGGCTTCCTGCCCGCGTCCCTGGTCGAGATGCGCCGCGTCCGTGACCTGCAGCCCTACGTGGGCAAGGAGCTCGAAGCCAAGATCATCGAGCTCGACAAGAACCGGAACAACGTGGTCCTCTCCCGCCGTGCCTGGCTGGAGCAGACGCAGAGCGAGGTCCGCCAGACCTTCCTCACCACCCTCCAGAAGGGCCAGGTGCGCTCCGGCGTCGTCTCCTCCATCGTCAACTTCGGCGCCTTCGTCGACCTCGGCGGAGTCGACGGACTCGTCCACGTCTCCGAGCTGTCCTGGAAGCACATCGACCACCCCTCCGAGGTCGTCGAGGTCGGCCAGGAGGTCACCGTCGAGGTCCTGGACGTCGACATGGACCGCGAGCGCGTCTCCCTGTCGCTCAAGGCCACGCAGGAAGACCCGTGGCAGCAGTTCGCCCGCACGCACCAGATCGGGCAGGTCGTGCCCGGCAAGGTCACCAAGCTGGTGCCGTTCGGTGCGTTCGTCCGCGTGGACGAGGGCATCGAGGGCCTGGTCCACATCTCCGAGCTGGCCGAGCGCCACGTGGAGATCCCGGAGCAGGTCGTCCAGGTCAACGACGAGATCTTCGTCAAGGTCATCGACATCGACCTGGAGCGCCGCCGCATCAGCCTCTCGCTGAAGCAGGCCAACGAGTCCTTCGGTGCGGACCCGACCACGGTCGACTTCGACCCGACGCTCTACGGCATGGCCGCGTCGTACGACGACCAGGGCAACTACATCTACCCCGAGGGCTTCGACCCCGAGGCCAACGACTGGCTGGAGGGGTACGAGAAGCAGCGCGAGGAGTGGGAGCGCCAGTACGCCGAGGCGCAGCAGCGCTTCGAGCAGCACCAGGCGCAGGTCATCAAGTCCCGCGAGGCCGACGAGCAGGCGGCGGCCGAGGGCGCCGGCGCAGGCGGCGGCAGCCCGCAGCCCCAGCAGGGCGGCAACAGTGGCGGTGGCCAGGCCGGCGGTTCCGGCGGTTCGTACTCCTCGGAGTCGAACGAGGACTCCGGCGCACTCGCCTCGGACGAGGCGCTGGCGGCGCTGCGCGAGAAGCTCGCCGGCGGCCAGAGCTGAGGCGCTGAAGCCGAAGGTCCACCGCTGAACGGCGGCATCGGCCGACAGTACGGAAAGTGGGGCCTGCTCCTTCGGGGGGCGGGCCCCACTTCGCTGTCCGCGTGCCGCCGCAGGAATGCTTGCCGCCCGCGCACCGTTGTCACGTGGGAACACGACTAGTTAGGGGCGCCAGCAGTGCTTGAACCGCACAGTGGGCAAAGCGTGTACATGTGGGACGAGAGCGGCCTCGAGGCCGTCGACGCGGTCATCGCGGAGTCCGACAGCGCCGGTCTGGTGATGCTGTATCACTTCGAGGGATACATGGACGCCGGCGAGGCCGGAGAGCAGATCGTCGAGCGTCTGAAGGACACTCAGCCCAGCACCGTCGTCGCGCGTTTCGACGCCGACCGCCTTGTCGACTACCGGGCGCGCCGCCCCACGATGACGTTCCGCCGCGACCGCTGGGTCTCGTACGAGACGCCCCGGCTCGACCTGAGGCTGGTACGGGACGCGACGGGTGCACCGTTCCTGCTGCTGTCCGGGCCCGAACCGGATGTGCAGTGGGAGGCGTTCACCGCTGCGGTCCGCGAGATCACCGAACGTCTGGCCGTACGGATGTCGGTCAATTTCCACGGCATTCCGATGGGCGTCCCCCACACCCGTCCCGTGGGACTCACCCCGCACGGCACGCGTACGGATCTTGTGCCGGGCCACCGGCCCCTCTTCGAGGAGGCCGAGGTCCCCGGCAGCGCGGCCGGGCTGATCGAGCTGCGGCTCGCGGAGGCCGGGCACGACGTGCTCGGCGTCGTCGCGCACGTACCTCACTATGTGGCGCGGTCGCCCTACCCGGACGCTTCCCTCGTCATCGTCGAGGTCATCACCTCGGCGACAGGCCTCGTGCTGCCGGACGTCGCGCACGCCCTGCGCAACGAGGCGCTGAAGACACAGAGCGAGATCGAGCGGCAGCTCGCCGAGGGGGACGAGGACCTTGTCGCCGTCGTCCGGGGCCTCGAGCAGCAGTACGACGCACTCGCCGGGGCGGAGTCCCGTGGCAGCCTCGTGGCCGAGCCCGGCGAGCTGCCTTCGGCCGACGAGCTCGGAGCCGTCTTCGAGCGCTTCCTTGCCGAACGTGAGGGCGAGGGCGACGGGAAAGATCCAGGTCGCGGGCGTGGCGGCTCCGAGGGCGGCGGTGACAGCGCGAGCTGAGGGACAGGGGCGGGCCGCCCGGCCTGCGCGCTGCCCGCTCCCGCGCACCGTATAGCGTGGCCGCCATGCTGAAGGTCGGACTGACGGGTGGTATCGGCGCCGGGAAGAGCGAGGTCTCGCGGCTGCTCGACGGGTACGGCGCGGTGATCGTCGACGCCGACAAGATCGCCAGGGAGGTCGTGGCGCCGGGCACGCCGGGGCTCGCGGCCGTCGTCGAGGAGTTCGGGGAGGAGATCCTCGCGCCCGACGGCAGCCTGGACCGGCCCAGGCTCGGTTCCGTCGTCTTCGCCGACACCGAGAAGCTGGCGGCGCTCAACGCGATCATTCACCCGCTCGTGGGGGAGCGGTCCGCCGAGCTGGAGCGTCAGGCAGAGGAGGCGGAGCAGACGGGGACGGCAGGAGCTTCCGGGATGTCCGGGGCGGGAGATGCGCGCGAGGGTGGCGGTGGGGCCGTACTCGTCCACGATGTGCCGCTCCTCGCCGAGAACGGCCTCGCCCCGCTCTACGACCTGGTTCTCGTCGTCGACGCATCGCCCGCAACGCAGCTCGACCGGCTCGTGCAGCAGCGCGGAATGGAGGAGGACGAAGCCACCGCCCGCATGGCGGCGCAGGCCACTCGGGAAGAGAGGCTGGCGCTGGCCGACATCGTGATCCGCAACGACGGCTCGCGGCGGGAGCTGGAGGCGCGGGTGCGCGAGGTGTGGGAGGAGCTGCGCCGGCGGGCGTAGGGGCGCCCGGCCGCCCAGGCGGCTCGGACAGGTCCCTCCTCCGGTTGCCGGTGGGCGGTGCCCCGGCGGGCTCTCGCCCTCTGGGCCTGGTCGGTCCCGAGGAGGACGATCCCGTTGTCAGACACCCCTAGCCCGCTTCAGTGGGAGCGGAGTGCCGGTGGTTGCGAGTGGGAATAGCTACAGGGGATGAGGCGTTCCGCGCCTGTGCACCGACATTTTTTGTCACGCCGGCCCCGGTGAGGAGGCAGCCACCGTGTCCGAGGCCACTCCCGAAACCCTGGTCATCGAGTTCCGCGCTGCCGAGCAGCTGATCAACGCGCGGGACCCGCGCGGCGCTCTGAAACTGCTCGACACGGTCATCGCAGCACACCCGGAGAACACGGCGGCGCGGCTGCTGCGCGCTCGTGCGTTCTTTCTCGGAGCGCAACTACGCCCGGCGGAGATGGAGTTCCAGACCGTACTGGAACGGGAGCCGGACAACGCGTTCGCGCATTTCGCTCTCGCCCGGACCCTGCAGCGCGCCGACCGAAAGGACGAGGCGCGGCGCCACTTCCGGCTGGCAGCGGCGCTGGACCCGCGTCCGGACTTCGTCGAGGCCGCGGACTTCGACCCTCCACGCTCGTCCTGACCCCGCCCCTGCCGGGGTGTCCTGCCCGAGGTGGGGCCGATTCGGCGGGACTCACGTGAGAACAGCCTCAGTTGAGGCCTGAGGCCTGAGGCCTGAGGCCTGAGGCCTTGGACCCGAGACCTGAGACCTGGGCCACAGGAGGGACATCAGGCCCGTGTCGGCCCTCGGGCCCTGCGCGCAGTGATCTGACGTCCTCGCCGAGAGGCGATGATCGCGGCGTGGCCCGTCACTCCTGCCCGCCGTCCCGCCCCCGGATCATTCCGCCGCGGGCGCCGTGACCTGCTGTGCGTCCGAAGCGCCGTACCAGCGCCACGACGTGCGGCGGGGACGGCCCGGGAGAGCGGTGCGGCCGGTGGCCCACAGCAGAGCCTGCCAGGGCTGGGCATCGAGGCCCTGTACGTCGGGGAAGAGCCGGGCGAGCGTGCGGCGGCACAGGTCCTGCGGCGGGCTCCACGCGAGGCCGAGGCCCTCGGCGACGTCGTAGCCGTGCACCAGGGTCTCCACCACGCCCATCGCGGCGAAGCCGCCGGCGTCCGCGACCCCGTACACATGCCACGCGCGCAGATCCGGCGGGGCCGTGCGCACCGTCGCGGTCAGCAGCGCGCCGCAGGACTCCAGGACCCGCAGCAGTCCCGCAGGGCCGGCGTCGCGGTTCGCGCTGATCGCGGTGGCGGGGCCGTTCGGGGTCCGGGGGGTGGCGCCGAAGGGGACGTTGCCGGTCAACGGAGGGTTGTCCGGGGTGAGTTGAGTGGCGTACACGAACAGGGCGTTGCACAGGTGCTCGACGGTCGTCCAGCAGTCCCACTCCAGCGACCCTGCCGCGCCGCTCCAGTCCGCCCCGCTCCCCTCGCGGAGGGCCGCGGCCGCCAGCCGCACGGCGTCACGCACGTCGTCGGCGGTCACTTCGGCATCGGCCCCTGTCAGATCGCTGTCCGTCATGGCGTGAACGTAGCAACACAGAGTGTGCGGCCGCGCGCCGATTTCCCTGCGGACCGTGCCGGACGGGCGGCCAAGGGGCGTTGTCAGTGGTGCGCCATAGACTCGTGTGCGTCCGAGTGGGGGCCGTGCGTCACCGGGGAGCGCACGGTCCCCGCAGCACGAGAAGCGGAAGAAGTGGTGGCCCGGATGGAGGTGCTGCCGAGGGAGGGGCTCGCGCGGTGCGCCGCGGTCTTCCTGCCGGGGGAGCCGTCGCGGACGGGCCGGGTCGCCTTCTGGCGTCCGGACGGCGGGGAGCTGCCGCCGCCCGGCGAGTGCGAAGTTTCCGGCGCGGAGCTGACGGAGCTGACCGTCGCGCGGCGGCACGGCAGGGGTGCCCGCGCCCGTACGGTCGGTGCCCTGAGCGTGAGCGTCGGCGACGCGCTGCCGTCGCTGGTGAACGCACGCCGGCAGCAGGGAGCGCACCCGGCGGCCGCCTGCTGGGGCGCCGCCGCGCTGCACGCCCTGCATCTGGTCGCGCGGGGTCGTCTGCTGCCCGGCCTCGGCGGCGGGGACTGCGACGAATGGCGGGCCGGTCCGCTGGAGGCCCGCGACGTCGGGCATCTGCGGGCGATCGCCGCCGCGATGCCGGCCGAGGCGCACGCCGTGGCCGTGCCCGGCAACGGCGGACCGCTGCGGGTGCCCTCCGCGGAGCCCCTGCTGCGGTCCTTTCTCGACGCCGTCGCGGACACCCTCCCGCGCACCCCGGCGGCGCCGTACGCCGCGGGTGCGCCCTTCGCCGCGTGGGCGCCGCAACGGCTGCCGGGAGCGCGTGAATGGGCCGCGGAGGTCGCGGCAGGGACGGACGTGGGCGTGCGGATCTCTCTGCGTCTCGACCTCGCGGCCGGCGATCTGTTCGACACGGGCCCCGATGACGAGGCCGCCGCCGGTGAGAACGGTGGCGACCGGGTTCGGCGGGGTTCGGCGGCCGTGGTGCAGGTGCACAGTCTCGCCGATCCCGCGCTCGTCGCCGACGCCGCTCAACTCTGGGCGGGAGCCGAACACTTCGGCCCGCGAGCCCGCATCGACACCCTCCTCGGGCTGCGCCGGGCTTCCCGCGTGTGGCCGCCGCTGGGGCGATTGCTGGAGCGTCCCGTCCCGGACGTGCTGCCGCTGTCGGAGGAGGAGCTGAGCGATCTGCTCGGCAGGGCCGCCACCGCGCTCGCGTCCGCCGGCGTCGCCGTGCACTGGCCACGCGAAGTCGCCCGTGAACTGACCGCGACCGCCGTGATCCGTCCCGCTCCGGGCAGTGCCTCGGACGGGTTCGGCTTCTTCGAGGCCGACGAACTGCTCGAGTTCCGCTGGCAGTTGGCGCTCGGCGGCGAACAGCTCACCGAGGCCGAGATGGACGCGCTGGCCGAGGCCCACCTTCCGGTGGTACAGCTGCGCGGCCAGTGGGTCCTGGTCGATCCCGGGCTCGTACGCAAGGCCCGCAAACGCAACCTGGGCATGCTGGAGCCGGCCGACGCGCTGTCCGCCGCGCTCACCGGCGCAGCGGAGGTCGACGGGGAGACCGTCGAGGCCGTCCCCGTCGGCGCACTGGAGAAGCTGCGCGCACGCCTGCGCTCCGAACCGCCCCCGCTCGCCCAGCCGGAGGGGCTCCAAGCCACCCTCCGCGACTACCAGTTGCAGGGTCTGGCCTGGCTCGACCTGATGACGTCCCTCGGCCTGGGCGGCTGCCTCGCCGACGACATGGGGCTCGGCAAGACCGTCACCCTCATCGCGCTCCATCTGCACCGTGCGCGGTCGGGTTCGCGGGAGCCCACCCTCGTCGTCTGTCCCGCCTCGCTCCTGGGCAACTGGCAGCGGGAGATCGAACGCTTCGCCCCGGGCGTGCCGGTGCGCCGGTTCCACGGCTCCGACCGCAGCCTGCCCGGCGCCGTCCCGGACGACTCCGCCGGCGGCTTCGTCCTGACCACATACGGCACGATGCGCTCCAGCGCCCCCGAACTGGCCGCGCAGCGCTGGGGGCTGGTCGTCGCCGACGAGGCGCAGCACGTGAAGAACCCGCACTCGGCCACGGCCAAGGCCCTGCGTACCGTCCCCGCACCCGCGCGCGTTGCCCTCACCGGCACACCCGTCGAGAACAACCTCTCCGAACTGTGGGCCGTTCTCGACTGGACGACACCGGGTCTGCTCGGCCCGCTGAAGTCCTTCCGTGCACGCCACGCCCGCGCCGTCGAGGGCGGTGAGGACGAGGAGGCGACCCAGCGGCTGGCGCGTCTGGTGGCTCCGTTCCTGCTGCGTCGCAGGAAGTCGGATCCGGGCATTGCCCCCGAGCTGCCGCCGAAGACCGTCACGGACCATCCCGTCGGGCTCGTACGTGAACAGGCCGGGCTCTACGGGGCCGTCGTCCGCGAGACCATGGCCGGGATCGAGGCGGCGGAGGGCATGGCGCGCCGCGGCCTGGTGATGAAGCTGCTCACTGCCCTCAAGCAGATCTGCAACCACCCGGCGCAGTATCTGAAGGAGGCCGTCGCCGCACCGGGAGGGGAGGCCGGCGCCGTGCTCGCCGGGCGCTCGGGGAAGCTGGAGCTGCTCGACGAGCTGCTGGAGGTCATCCTCGCCGAGGACGCAGCGGTGCTGGTCTTCACGCAGTACGTGGAGATGGCCCGGCTCCTCGGGCACCATCTTCATCAGCGGGGCGTGCAGGCGCAGTTGCTGCACGGCGGTACACCCGTCGCGCGGCGCGAGGAGATGGTCCGCCGCTTCCAGAGCGGCGAAGTCCCGGTGTTCCTGCTCTCGTTGAAGGCCGCGGGCACCGGTCTCAACCTCACGCGCGCCGCGCACGTAGTGCACTACGACCGCTGGTGGAATCCCGCCGTGGAGGAGCAGGCCACCGACCGCGCCTACCGCATCGGGCAGACGCAGCCCGTGCAGGTGCACCGCATCGTCACCGAGGGGACGGTCGAGGAGCGGATCGCTCTGCTGCTCGACGCCAAACGGGAGTTGGCCGACGCGGTGCTCGACGGCGGTGAGGCGGCGGCCCTGTCCGAGCTGAGCGACGAGGAGCTCGCCGATCTCGTCGCTCTGCGGAGGACGGCATGAGCCGGTCCGGTGCGCGGGGCGCATTCGGTGAGGTCCCTGGCCGCGGCGCCCGTCCCGCTGCTGCACGGACGCGAAGCCTCCCGCCCGTGCCTCCGACGCCGGGCGCGCGGAAGTCCTTCGCGACGTCGTGGTGGGGCGACGCGTGGGTGCGGGCCCTGGAGGAGACCTCGCTGGACGCGGGGCGGCTCTCGCGGGGCCGTACGTACGCGCGCGGCGGACACGTCGGCACGATCACGGTCACGCCCGGCCGGATCGCTGCGCCGGTCACCGGCAGCCGGTCCCGTCCGTACCGCACGGTGATCCGTTCGCGGGTGCTGACCGGGCCGCAATGGGACGGCTTCCTGGACGCCGTCTGCGCGCAACCCGCGTTCATCGCCGCCCTGTTGGACAAGGACATGCCGCACGCGCTGGTGGACGCGGCCACCGCTTCAGGGGTGCGGCTCCTGCCGGGGCCCGGAGACCTGGAGCCGGACTGCTCGTGCCCCGACGACGGGTACCCGTGCAAGCACGCGGCCGCGCTGTGCTATCAGACGGCGCGTTTCCTGGACTCCGACCCGTTCGTGCTGCTGCTTCTGCGCGGCCGGGACGAGGAGGAGCTGCTGGGCGAACTCGCCCGGCGCAACGCGAGATCGAGCGCGCGCGACGCCCGTGAGGCCCGCCGCGCCCGTGAGGCGCGCAGCGTTCATGAGGCGCGCGGCGTCCATGATCCGGAGGCCGGGCAGGACCGGCCCGGGGAAGCGGCCGCAGGCGAGGGGGCGGCTTCCGGCGTGCCTGCCCGTGAGGTGCCTGCCCGCGAGGTGCTGGCCACGTCCGTACGTCCGCCCCTGCCGGCACCCCTCGAACCGCCGTCCGCAGCAGGGGAACCGCCCCCGCTGCCCGAACTCCCCGGCGCACCCGACCCGTCGGACCTCGCCTTCCTCGCCGCCCACGCGGCGCAGCGGGCACATACGGCCCTGACGGCCGATCGCGCCGACCACGCCGATCGCGCCGACCACGCCGGGCTCGCACCGCTCCCACCGCGGCACGACGCGATCAGGCTGGCGGCCACCCACCCCGAACTCACGGGGCGTGGCACTCTCTCCGCCCGCTTCGCCCGTCTCGCCCGCGAGAGCGGCCAGACGGCGCCGGGCCTCGCACGGGCGGCGGCGGCCTGGCGGCAGGGCAGTGAAGGAGTGGCCGTACTGGAGTCCGCCTGGGATCCGCCTGCGGGCAACTTCGACCGGGCACGCGGCGCGCTCGCCGCCGCCGGGCTGCCGCGGATGTCGATACACCGCAACCGCCTCACAGACCCCACCGGGACCTTCCAGATCCGCTTCGGCCGGGACAGCCGCTGGTACCCGTACCGCAGCGAGGCCTCCAGGGGTGCGGAGGGGGAAGAATGGTGGCCGGAGGGCCCCTCGGCCGGTGACCCGGTGGCCGCGCTCACTGCGCTGCTGGCGGGATGACGTTCCGCCCGGCCGCCCCTCCCCGTCGGCGTGCGGTCCGCCGCTACCATCAAAAGCCGTGCGCGGATGCGGACTTCGGAGGGGGACCGGCATGGACACTGCTTCAGCGGGAGCGATCGCCGCGGCCGTCGGCGCGGCCGCCGCCTCGGCCGGTACGGAGGCTGGCCGGCACGCGTGGGAGTCGCTGCTCGACCTGTGCCGCCGCATCGGCAGGGGGCGGCCGGGAGACGAGATCGCGCTGCCCGACGACGCCGGTGACGAGGAGCAGGTCCGTCTGCTGACCACCGCCGTGATCGAGGCGAGCGAGGAGGACGAAACCTTCGCCGACGACCTGGAGACATGGGCCGGGCGGCACGGATTCACCCTCCGGATCGCCCCCGGCAGCGTCCACAACACCGTTTCCGGCGACACCCGCATCAGCGGCTCCCTCATTCAGGGCCGCGACTTCTCGGGGCCGATCAGCTTCGGCGGTTAGGTCCTGTCGTTCGGATTCGTGCAGGCATGCCCGCACCGGCCCGGCCCGGCTCGCCGAGGCGACGGAAGCACATCGAGCGCCCGGTTCCGCACGAGACGCCCGGCCCGTGGAAGTCCCCTACTCAGGACGTGGGAACGCCGGCTTCGGCGAACAGCCGGCGGTAGAAGGGGACGAGACCGCCGGGGACCGTGAGGGAGCGGAATGCCTGCCGGGCCGGCAGCAGACGGCGGTGGGACATCTCGAACTGCGGCTCCCACGGCTCCAGTTGCACCTCTGCACGCCACATCGACCGGACGAGCACCAGACCCTCCTGGGAGCCCCGGACGCAGACACCGCGGCTGAAGCCGAGGAGCCGGCAGCCCGTGACCGCCGCGCAGGCCTCCTCACGTACTTCGCGGCGCATCGTCCCCGCCCACTGCTCATGCTGCTCGGGGCGGCCCGCGGGCAGACCCCAGTGCCGGCCGTCGCCGCTGACCACGACGACGCGGTCGTCTGCGAGGCACAGCGCCTCCGCACCGTGCGGAGTGCCCGGCGGCGGCTCAGGGGGCGGATGCCACGCGACGTGCCATGTCTGGCCGTTGATGACGGCGGCGACGGCGGCACCGTCCCGGGCGGACTCTCGTTGCTCGTTCATGCTCTTCTCCAGCGCCTCGGGGGGCGGGCCCGTGCGGGGTGCTGTGCGTCCGCTTCCGCAAGCTGTGCGTCAGCCTCCGGGAACGGTCGGCTCACTGCCACGTCATCCGCATCGCTGTCGTGACCTCCAGCGGCGAGCCGCCCGCCTGAGCGGCGAGGACGCCCGCTCCTTCGGGGGAGCGCGTGTAGAGCGGCGCGCCCGTGCTGACGTAGGTGTTCCAGGCGGCGGCGAAGACGTCCGCGAGACGGCGGTTCTCCGCGAGCGGCGCGGGCACCGCGTGGTGGACGACCGCGTTGACGCGTGGCCTGCGGCACAGGGCGCGGAAGGCGGAGCCCGCCGTGGGAGGCGGCAGGAGATGGCGCGGCACGACGTAACGGGGCGAGGTCAGGGGGGAGACGGCCTCGTCGAAGGCCGAGGCGAAGAGAGCGGAGGCCTCCTGGGGCACCCCGTCCAGCTCCACGCGGTAGGCACCCGTCTCGTCGGGCTCGACGCAGACGCCCTCCGGACCGCGCGGGACCAGCCCCGCCTTGTGCAGGGCCTGCGCCGTGGCCCACGCGATGTGCACGAGCACGGGATCCTCCGCCACGTTCTTCAGGTGCCGCCGCATCTCCTCCGTATGAACCGTGGTGTAGGCGGCGCAGGCCGCGAGGCCGCCCGCTGCCGCGGCGAGCATCCCCGGCAGCGCGGCGGCCGCGGAAGCCACCGTTCCGAGAGCGCCGGCGAACGCGGCACCGGGCACGGCCGTACGGGAGAGCCCGGAGCCGCCGGCGGAACGGGCCGGACGGACCCCGCGCGCTGCGGGGACCGCCGCGGGCGCACTCCCCGGTCGCACCACGGGGACGGGGGCGGCGGCCCTTTCGCGGGGGACGGTCACCCGGACCGTGTGGACCAGTTCGTCCTCGTACGGCTCGCCCAGGCGCCATCGCTCCCGCACCTCGTCCCGGGCGGCGGAGCGCTGGAGCATCGTGACGTTCAGACGGTCGAACTCCGTTGCCGGCGGCGGCGCGTAAGGGGACAGCTCGGGGTGGACGTGGGGGACGCCGACCATGACCTCACCCGCGTCCGTCAGCCCGAGATAGCCGTCGTGCTTGCGGACGAAGCGGCTCCAGTCGCGGTCGCCGCGCGGATGCGCCTCCGCGACGCACACCACCGACCAGGTGTTGGCGACCTTGCCGGGATGGTCCGGGTCGAGCCGCAGCGCGCGGCCCCGCGTCTGGACGACCGCGGTGGGCGTCGTCGCCTCCGTGAGGTCGACCAGTGTGTTGACCCGGCGGGCGTCCCAGCCCTCGCCCAGCATGCCGCGGGTGCCGATGAGCACGCGGGTGCCGCCGCGCTCGAAGAAGCGGGTCACCAGCTCGACCCAGCGTCGGCTGTTCCAGGCCGACGGGCCGACGACGCGGACGAGCGGACCCGAACCGGCCGCGACGCCGGCCGCGCCCGTGCCCGGGAAACCCGGGTCACCGTCGCCGTGGCCGCTGCCGTCGCCGCCGTCGGCGGATTCGCCGCGCGCGTCCAGCGGCTCGGCGCTCAGCTCCATGCCGGGAGCGAGTGCCGCACGGCAGTACGCCATCAGCCGCTCCGCGGTCTCCCGTTGTGCGGCCACCGTACGGCCCGTCACCAGCACCGGTTCGAGCGCTGCCGTGCGCGGATCGGACGCCAGCTCCTCCAGCACCAGCACGGCCGAACCGGCCTGAGCCTCCAGCACTCCGGTCAGCCGGGCCGGGAGGGTCGCCGTGGCACGCTCGTGGTCGCAGACGACGACCGCGCGCAGCCCGTCGCCGAGCGCCGCGTCCTCCGCCGCGAGGATCTCCTTCACTGCCTGCGGCTTGGCGGCGCTGCGTGCCAGCACCCGGTCGACGGGCGAGCGGCCGCCGCGGATTCCGCGCGCCGTCAACTGGTGCCCCACGGACGGGAGTGCCTTCCGCAGCGCCTCCAGGACCTCGGCGTCCCGCGGCGAGCCGCTGCGTCGCAGGCAGTGCCGCACCCAGTCGTCCAGCAGCCGCACCCAGTCGTCCGCGCCGGGGGCGCGGCGGTGCTCCTCGTGCGGCCGTGCTCCCTCGGGCAGCGAGAGAAGCCCCGCGTGGTGGAACCGCAGTGCGGCAGCGGTGAGTTCGGGACGGTCGCGCGCCAGCCGCGCCCACGGCACGCGTGCTCCGTCCGGGCCCCGGCGGACGACGAACCGCTCGTCCAGCCAGGTCAGGAATGGCAGGGAGGCGAAGTCCGGGTCGAGGAGGCCGGTCGTCAGCTCGGTGAAGCGCTCGGCCTCGGCGGCGAGCCAGTCCGTCTCGACGGGCGTGGGCGCGGTCAGCCAGCACAGCTCGGCGTACGGGGTGAGGTTGCCCTCCCGTACGGCGGCGGGGATCGAGGGACCCTGTACCGCAGGGCCGAACAGCTCGGTCACCAGCTCGGCCTGTGCGGGAGAGAGCCGGTCGGGGGGTGTGGCGGTGAGGCCGATGACCGTGGCGTCGGGAAGCTCACGCAGCAGCTCGGCCAGCAACTCGCCCCAGGTGTCGAGGAGATGGTGGCACTCGTCGAGCAGGAGGGTGAAGGTTCCCGTGCGTCGCAGTGCCTCGACGAGTTCGAGCCCCTGAGGACGGAGCCTGTGCAGGTGCCGCACCGTCCGGGCTGCTGCCGCGCGCGGAGCGGTTGAGCTGCGAGCTCTGCGTTCGCTGCCGTCCTCGTCGACCTCGGCGTCGGGGTCGAAGGAGGCCAGCGACTGGTAAGTGAGCACGGTGACCGGGCAGTCGAGGCCGCGGTCCGTGCCGGCCGGCACGGACGGTGCGGTCAGCGCGGTCGGCGCGGGGCTCTCGGCACCGGTTGCGGTGTCCGCCGGCGCGCCGTCGCCGTCGCCGTCCCCGCAGCCGGAGCCGGAGCCGGGGACGAACGCCTCCCACTCCCGCAGCCACTGGCCCTGGATCGCGGTGTTCGGGGTGAGGACGACGACGGGGGCGCCGAGCCTGCGCGCGGCCTCCAGCCCGGTCAGCGTCTTGCCCATGCCGGGCGGCAACACGACCCAGGCACGGGCCTGTTGAGGCGAGCCGCCGGAGCCGCCCGCGCCACCGGACCCCCCGTCGTCCCGGCCCGGCTTCGCGCCCCGGGCGTCTCGCCCGGTCACCCGCATCAGCCGCGCCAGCGCGTCCTCCTGGTGCTTGCGCAGCGCGTACGGAGGGCGCAGACGGCTCATTGCCTCAGCGACGGAGTTCACGCCCGTACCGTAGGACGGCCCGTGAGCGCTCCGGACGGCGGGGCGTGTGCCACCGCGCCCGGAGCGCTCATGCGTGCTCACGGACCGGCCGGCCGGCGGGCCGCCTGCCCGCCGGCTCGGCCTTGTCAGTTGCGGTTTCCGAGCAGGCGGTGCAGCTCGGCGCCGCTGTCGGCGGTGCTGTCGGAGCCGTACGGTGCCGGCACGGCGGACTTGGCCTCCTCCGGGCTCAGCGGCTCCGGATCGGGCAGTGCCTCGCAGGTGGCGTCGGCCTCGCCGCCGCCCTTGCCCTCGGGGACCTTGCCGGTCTCGAGGTAGTCGGCCAGGTAGCCGTCCAGGCATTCGCTGCCGCCGAGCGTGATGCCGTGGTTGCCGCCGCCCTCCTCGACCACCAGGCTCGAACCGCGCAGCTTGCGGTGCATGCTGACGCCGCCCTCGTACGGGGTGGCCGCGTCGTCGGTGGCCTGGAAGAGCAGCACGGGCGGAAGCTTCTTGTTCGAAACGTCCACCGGCTTCTGGGACTTCGTCGGCCAGAAGGCACAAGGAGCGTTGTACCAGGCGTTGTTCCAGGTCATGAAGGGTGCCTTCTCGTGCACCTTCGCCATGTCGCGGTGCCAGGTGCCCCAGTCGCGCGGCCAGGGCGCGTCACGGCACTCGACCGCGGTGTAGATGGAGTAGCCGTTGTCGCCCGAGGCGTCGACGGACGCCATCGCCTCGTACGCGTCGACGAGCGGAGCGGAGTCCTTGTCGTTGACGAACGTCGCGAAGGCGGCGGCCAGATCGGGCCAGTAGCCGTTGTAGTAGCCGCCCGGGAGGTAGGTGTCCTCGAGTTCGGAAGGACCGACCTTGTCACCTGCCGGCTTCTTCCGCAGCGCGTCGCGCATCCCGTACCAGGCCTTCTCGACCGCGGCCGGGTCCTTGCCGAGCTTGTAGTCCGCGTCGTGCTTGGCGACCCACGCGGCGAAGGCCTTGTGGCGCTCGTCGAATGCGTAGTCCTGGGAGATGTTGGTCTCGTACCAGACGCCGTCCGGGTCGACGATGCTGTCGAGCACCGCGCGGCGGACGCGGTCCGGGAACAGCTTGGAGTAGACGGCGCCGAGGTAGGTGCCGTACGAGTAGCCGAAGTAGTTGATCTTCTTGGCGCCGAGGGCGGTGCGGATGCTGTCCATGTCCTTCACCGCGTTGACGGTGTTGATGTGGTTCAGCAGCTTGCCGTGCATCTTGCCGCACGCCTCGGCGAAGCCCTTCGCACGCTTGATGTTGGCCAGTTCGTCCTTCGCGCTGCGCGGCACGCTGTCGGGACGCACCGGGTCGAAGTAGCCGGGCTTGCAGTCGAGTGCGGGCTCACTCTTTCCGACTCCGCGAGGGTCGAAACCGATCACGTCGTACTGCGACGCGACCTTCTTCGGCAGCGACTTGGCGACGAAGCCCGCGAGAGTCAGCCCGCTGCCGCCCGGGCCGCCGGGGTTGACCAGCAGCGGGCCCTGGGACTTGTCGGCGGTGTGCTGAACGCGCGAGAGCGCGATGGTGATCTTCTTGCCGCCCGGCTTGTCGTGGTCCAGCGGCACACGGACCTTGGAGCACTCCAGGTCCGGGTAGTTCTCGGTGGCGCAGTCCGTCCACTTGAGAGTGCTGCCGGCGCTGCCCGACGGGCCGGCGGCGTCGGTGGACCCGGCGTTCGCCGCCACCGGTACGGCTGTGATCAGTCCTGCCAGTACGACCGCTGCGCCGCCGTACACGGCCATGACGCGTCTTTTCATCCGAGCTCCAGTGGGAGAGTCAAGGCCGCATCCCGCGGCCATACCGCATCGTGCAGCACTCCGCAGCCACTCGGGATGCTTCCGGCGGAAATAGGTCCCCTGCTGTGACCTGGAATGTGCCGCGCATCTTCGCCGGGTGCCGCGCCCGGCTGCGTGCACGTGGCGCAACAGCTCCCGTCCGCGCGTGTGTTGGCGTCGTCCCCGGCACCTCCTGGGCGGCATGGCGGCGATGTTCACTGCTCGCGCAGGTTCCGGGCGGAGGGCCGGAGCGGGAGCCGCCCGTCAGGGCTCGAGCCGCGGGCCGGCCCGCGTATCCGTGCCGCCCGGCCCGTCGGAGACGGCCGCCTGCTCCGGGCCCGCACGCGCCGCCTCACGCGCCGCCTCCTGCGCCGTCGTCACCAGCGACTCCAGCCTGTCGCTGTGAGCGCCGCGCCAGAAGAGGCGTGAGCAGGAGCGGCAGCGCATGAACGTCTCGTACGTACGCCGGGTGCCCGGCCGGAGCAGCGCGGCGATCTCGGCCTTCGCGACCGGCGCCAGCGTGCCGTTGCAGGCCATGCAGCGCGTCCACGGCTCCAGAGCGGGCGCGAACCGGTCCAGGACGTCGAGGAGTTGGTCGTCGGGCCGGGCGCCCCGCACATACGCGCCGAGCCACAGAGCCCTGCGGAGCAGCAGTCCGCGGTCCTGTGTGAGCAGCACCCGCCGCTCGGCGTTGGCCTGGGCGAGCAGCGCGTCGTCGGAACTGTCGTTGCCGTAGGCGGTGTCCAGCCCGACGAGCCGCAGGCGCCTTGCCAGCGCGCCCAGATGCACATCGAGGACGAAGCGCGGCGGAGTCGGTGCGGGAACCGGCTGCGGCCGCGCAGCAGCTGCGACGTCGGCGACCTCTTCGTCGCGCGGGCGGTAGGAGGGGGAGACCCGGCGGGCGGCGGCATCACCCGGTCCGCGCACCGTCAGCTCTCCCACCTCCGTCAGCGGAACGCCCAGCGACTGGACGACGTGGCCGAGCGTCGACGTCCCGTCGTGGGACAGGCTCGCCGCACCGGATCCGCGGTGGCGCGCGGCGAGGAAGAAGCGCAGGCCGTCGTCGAAGCGGAGCCGGATGTGCGCCGGTGTCACGGGCCGCCGGAGGGCGTGTCGGTGGGAGCGGACCCGGCCGGCGGCGTCGGACGGACCTCGAAGGCGGTCAGCCCCTGCGGCTCCTCCTCGAATTCCTCGGCCTTCTCCACACGGGCGGTCGGCGGGCCCTCCCGCGCCCAGTCCACGAGTTGCTCCACGACACCCGTCTCGCCTTCGAAGGCGGCCTCGACCCTGCCGTCGGGGAGGTTGCGGACCCAGCCGAAGACGCCCTGGGCCTCGGCCGTCGCGCGGCAGGAGTCGCGGAAGAAGACGCCCTGCACGTCGCCTGAGACGATCACGCGCTTGCGGTACATCGGCCGGACACCTCCGGAGGGTCATGGCGTCGACGCCGGTGGATCACTCACCCAGGATAGGGACAAGGCGGGCGGGTGCTCCAGCGGAGAACCGGCGCGGGCGGGCCCGCCCGCGCCGTCGGACACCGCAGCCCGGCGCGTCCCCGCCCCGCTTCTCCCGGCGGCGCCCGCAGCAGCCCGGCCCGGCCCGCTCCCCGGCCTCCCGCTCCCCCTCCGCCCCGGCCCCCGTCGCGGTCCCGCTCCGCGTCGCCGCCCCCGTGTCCCGTCTCCTGCGGTGCGCGTGCCTTCGTGGATGCGCGCCCAGCGCCGCGCGCGTCAGGATGAGGACGTGCGACTCGAAGCGATCACCTGGGAGCGGCTCACGCAGCAGCTCGCCGACCACCTCGCCGACCACCTCGCCGACCACCTCGCCGGTCGTTCCGCGCAGCGTGGCGCCGGTTCGCAGGACGCTTCGGAGGGCGTCCCGGGGGCGCGGGACGGCAGCGCGTGGCGTCGCGTCGCCGTCGACGGCGCCCCGCCCGCGCGGCCCGGCGCGCTCGCCGGCCGGCTCGCCGAGGCCTTGCGTCTGCGTGGCCTGCCGGCGCTCGTCATCGACGCCGACAGCTTCCTGCGGGCGGACTCCCTGCGCTTCGAGTTCGGCAAGCAGGACCCGGACGCGTACTACGACCTGTGGCACGACACCGGGGCCCTGTGGCGTGAGGTCTTCGGCCCCCTCGACCCCGGCGGTGACGGCCGCGTCCTGCCCGACCTCCGGGCCCCGTCGGCCGACCGGCCCACCCGCAGTCCCCGTGTCCAACTGCCCCCGGGCGGCGTGATGCTGCTGCACGGGCCGTTTCTCCTCGGGAGGTGGTTCCCCTTCGACCTGTCGGTGCATCTGGGACTCTCCGGGGCGGCCCTGGAGCGGCAGACACCGGCCGGTGAGCGCTGGAGACTGCCGGCCTTCGCCCGCTACGAGGAGGAGGTGGCACCGGCGGACACCGCGGACGTCTTCGTACGCGCCGACAAGCCGGAGCATCCCGCGTGGAGCGGTCCGCCGCGCAACAGCGGTGAACCGCCCGGCTGACGTTCCCGGTCCCGCGGCTCAGCCGTCGCTCACGACAGCGGCGAAGCGGCGCGTGAGCGTGTGCCAGACCGTCCTGGCCGCGGGCTCGTCCCGTTCGGCCGCGAGGACCAACTCCTCACGGTCGAAGCCCTGTTCGCGAAGTGCCTCCGCGTCCCAGCCGCGGATGTGGTGCGGCGTCGCCTCGGGATGGAACTGCAGGCCCCACGCGCGGTCCCCGACGCGGAAGGCCTGCACGGGACAGCGCTCGCTGCTCGCGAGCAGCTGGGCGTCCCGCGGGAGCGCGGTGATCGCGTCGACACGGTGCTCGACGGCCTTCAGGCGCGGCGGCAGCCCGTGGAAGAGCGCATCGTCCGACGCCTCGGGCAGCAGCGTCAGTTCGGTGCTCCCCGACTCCGGCAGTCCGTGCCGCGCCCGTACCGTGCCGCCGGCGACGTGCGCGAGCAGCTGCGCGCCCAGGCAGATGCCGAGCACCGGAACGTCCTTCTTGAGTGCCTGCCGGGCCAGCCCGCGGACGGCGGCGAGCCAGGGGGCACTGCCGTCCGCGTCGGGCATGTAACCGCCGCCGAGCACGAGAAGGCCGTGATGACCCGAGAGGTCCCGCGGCAACTGCCCGCCGTCGTAGGCGTGCACGACGTCCAGTGCCAGTCCTTCTTCGCCGAGCCAGTCGCCGATCCGCCCCGGCCCTCCGGCCGGAGTGTTCTGCACCACGAGAACTCTCCTCATCCCGCCCCGCCTTCCCTCGTCGTGCCCCGTTCCTGGACGGAGATAGGTTCCCGGCATGAGCCATTCAAACAACGACGTCCGCGAGACCGCACCCGGTGCGCCCGCTGCATCCGACGCCCCGGGCAGGAGCGGCCCCACGGCGACCGAAGAGGTGGAGCCCGCGGAGACCGGGGCCGTACGCACCGCTTACCACCCGGACCCCGACGGTGATCCGGACCCCGGCGAGATCGTCTGGACGTGGGTGCCCTACGAGGAGGACGACGGCAGGGGCAAGGACCGTCCCGTGTTGATCGTGGCCCGGGAGCCTCAAGGCACGCTGCTCGGCGTCCAGTTGACCTCGCGGGAGCAGCACGGGCGTCCCGGCTGGCTCCCGCTCGGCGCCGGCCCGTGGGACCGCAGCGGACGCGACTCGTGGGTGAGTACGGAGCGGGTGCTGCGGGTGCACCCGGACGGGATGCGGCGCGAGGCGTGTGCGCTGGACCGGGCGAGGTTCAACCGTGTCGTGCACCGTCTGCAGCAGATATACGGGTGGCGCTGAGCGGGCCCCTCGCCGTCGGCCGGGAGCAGCCATCCGGACTCCGCATCCGCCGCGGTGCAGGGGCGGCGCGGTGCGCCCGTCCAACGGCCGTGACGGGCTTGCCGGAATGGGACGCGCGCGTGAGCGCAGGAACATAACATGAGCCCCCCGTACATGTGTTCATCATGTGACGGCCTTGTGGCGATCGACTCACGCTTCCTTCCTGATGGGGATGACGGGCGATGTTCCGAACCGCTGCCGCGCAGCCGGAGGTTCTCACCTACGGACCGGTCACGCCGTTACTGGCGTACGGCATGGCCTGCGTCGGCAGCGCGGTCGGACTCAGATGCGCCCTGCGGGCCCCCATGGCCGATTGCCGAAGGGGAGCAGGGTGGTTGGCCCTCGGATCCGTGGCCATCGGAATCGGCATCTTCACCATGCACGTCGTGGCGATGATCGGCTTCAGCGTGGGCGAGGCCGAGATCGGCTACGACACGCTGACGACGTACACGAGTCTCCTCGTCGCCGTCGGGATCTCGGCCGTTGCGCTCTTCCTGGTCTCCTTGCGCCGGTACGCCTGGCTCGCGGTGCTCGGCGGCGGCCTGGCCCTCGGGCTGGGCGTCGCCTCCTCGCACTACGTGGGCATGATGGGGATGCGCGTCGCCGGTGCGGTCCGCTACGACCAGAGGCTCATGCTGATCTCGGCAGCCGTCGCCGTCGTCGTGAGCGCCGCGGCCCTGCTGTGCGCCAGGCGGGTGCGGCACATGGGCGCCTCGCTCGCGGCAGCGCTCATCATGGGGCTGGGCTTCGTCGCGATGCACTACACCGGCATGGCGGGAATGACGGTGAGCCTCTACAGCGACGCCGGCGCGGTGGGCAGCTCCTCGCTGGGGACCCTCACGCCCTTGCTCATCGGCCCCGTACTTCTGCTGCTGCTCATCGCGCTGTTCGTCAGCCTCGATCCGATGATGGAACGGGACGGCAGGCGCAAGTGGGGAACACGTCCCGGGGAGGGAACGGGCGAGAAGCTGGAATGGATCCCCTTCGAACGCCGCTGAAGACACCGGCGGCAGGGACGGCCCTCACAGCCGGGCAGGGAGACAGGTGGACGCGGTGGCCTCGGACAGCGGAGAGCAGCTGGCGGCGATGCCCGGCGACTGGGAGCGCGCCCTCGCGGTCGTCGCACACCCCGACGACATGGAGTACGGGGCGGCCGCGGCCGTCGCCGAGTGGACCGCGGAGGGCAAGCAGGTCGCCTATCTGATGGTCACGCGGGGCGAAGCCGGCATCGACGGTCTGGAACCCGCCGAGAGCGCACGGGTGCGCGAGGCCGAACAGCTCGCGAGTGCAGGCAAAGTAGGCGTCGCCTCCGTCGAGTTCCTCGACCACAGGGACGGCGTCATCGAAGAAGGCGTGCCACTGCGGCGGGACATCGCGGCCGCAGTGCGCAAGTGGCGGCCGGAGCTCCTCCTCACGATCAACCACCGGGAGACCTGGGGCGGCACCGCCTGGAACACCCCCGATCACCGCGCCGTGGGCCGCGCCGTCCTGGATGCGGCCGGCGACGCCGGAAACCGCTGGATCTTTCCCGAGCAGCTGGAGTCCGGAGGAGTGGGGCCCTGGAGCGGAGTGCGGTGGGTGGCGGTGGGCGGGTCGCCGGAGCCGACGCACGCCGTCGCCGTGGGAGACGTGGCCGTGGAGCGCGCAGTGGCTTCACTGGCCGAGCATCGCGCGTACATCGCGGCGCTCAGCGACGAACCCGTCGAGAGCTACGCGCGTTCCTTCACCGAGTGGATCGCCGGGCTGGCCGCGGAGCGGTTCGGCGGGCGCCGGTGCGTCACTTTCGAGCTGTATCCGCGCTGACGTCCGCGGCGTCGGGCGCCCTTCCGCCCGTGGTCTCGCGGCGTGCCAGACCCGCCAGCGTCATGAACAGGACCGGCACCAGCAGCACCGCCGCGAACGTGTTGAGCCATCCGTAGCCGGCCGTCGAGACGACGAGCCCCGCCAGGGCGCCGCCGGCCCCCGCGGCCGCGTTCATGATCAGGTCGGACAGGCCCTGGACGGCGGCGCGAGCCCGCTGCGGCACCGAATCGGTCAGCAGCGCCGACCCGGAGACGAGCCCCGCGGACCAGCCCAGACCCAGCAGGAACAGGCCCAGGCCCGACTGGGTGTGGTGGCCGTCCGCGGTGCCCGCGAGCGACGCCGCGCAGGTGAGCAACGCGACGGAGAGCACGATGACCGGCAGCCGGCCGAAGCGGTCCGCCAGCCAGCCCATCAGCGGCGAGAACGCGTACATGCCGACGATGTGGGCGCTGATGACGAGACCGATCAGCTCGACGTCCGCACCGTGCCGGCCGAGGTCGACCGGTGTCATCACCATGATCGAGACCATCGCCGTGTGCGCCGCCGCGATGGTCACCAGCGCCAGCTTCGCGTTCGCGGAGCCGGCCACTGCGGCGAGGGCGGCGCGCAGCGAACGGCGACCGCCTCCGGCAGTGCCCCTGCGGGCAGCGGGCGGATGAACGCCGGTGCCCCCCTCGGGACCGGTGGCCGCCTCGCCGGAGGAGGCGTCCCGTGACGCGGCGTCCGCCTCGGCGTCGGCGAGAGCCCGGGCGGTGAGCAGCGGGTCGGGACGCAGCAGCAGATGGATCAGGACGGCCGTGACGAGGAAGACCGCCGAGCCCCAGACGAACGCCCCGGCGGTCGCCGGTATGCCCGCACCTGTGACGCTGTCCCCGGCTGGCCCGGCGATGTTGGGGCCGAGGACCGCTCCGACCGTGGTCGCCCATACGACGAAGGAGATGGCGCGGGCACGCTGATCCGGCGCGGCGAGGTCGGCGGCCGCGTAGCGGGCCTGGAGATTGGCACAGCTCGACGCGCCGAAGGCCGTCATGCCCAGGAGCAGGAGCGGGAAGTTGCCGAGCACCGCTCCGGTGACGACCACGGCGCCGCCCGCCGCGCCGATGAGGTACGCCAGGCACAGGCCTGCCCGGCGGCCCCGCGCCGCCATGAGGGAGGCGAGCGGCAGCGACAGCAGTGCGGTCCCGATGACGGCCGACGTCGAGGCCAGCCCGGAGAGCGCCTCCGAGCCGCTGATCTCCTTGGCCAGCACCGCGGCCAGCGTGACGGCGGTCGCCACGCCCAGGCCGCCGAGCATCTGGCTGACCACCAGCACGGCCGCGGTGCGGCGGCGCAGCCGCGCCAGCTGGGCGCCATCGGGGAGCTGGGGGGTGCCGGCGCGGGCGGCGGAGCTGTCAGGTGTGTCCGCGGTGTCGTTGATGTCGGTCACGTCGGGAAGTCTCTCAGCCGGTCGCCCGGGGGCCCAGGGAGTTTCGGGCCCTGCCGGGACGGCCTGACGCAGGCAGCTGCCCTCTTGTGCGCCCGCATCAGAACAGCGGCTCCGGAAGCAGCCCCTCCAGCGCCAGCAGAGTGCGTTTGGTCTCCAGGCCCCCGCCGAAACCGCCCAGGCCGCCGCCCCTTTCCACGACCCGGTGGCACGGCACCACGACCGGCAGCGGGTTCGACCCCATGGCCGTCCCGACGGCGCGGGCCGCACCCGGCTCGCCGACGCGGTCGGCAAGATCCTGATAGCCGGCGGTGGCCCCGTACGGGACGGACGAGAGCAGTTCCCGCAGCACCTTCTGGTTGAAGCCGCCGGAGAGCGACCAGTCCAGCGGCACGGTGAACTCGCGCAGTTCACCGTGGAAGTAGGAGTCCAGCTCCTCGGCGGCGCTCTCCAGGACGCGCCCGCGGGCGGAACCTTGCGCAGCGGCCGCGTCCGACGGTGTCTCCACGTGGACCGGCGGCGCCCCGAGCCTGCCGGTGAGCCGGCCGAGGGCCCGGTCCGCGGTGGCGCCGTCGGCATGGAAGACGACACCGACCAGGCCCTCGTCGGTGGCGGCGAGCAGCAGGGGACCCACAGGGCTGTTCCGCACCGTCCAGATGCAGGCGCGGGTTGCCGCACTCGCCGTTGTCTCAGTCATGAGGGAACCCTAGAGGGCGCCTCTGACACGGCCCGCCTCGCGGGACGGGCGGCGGCAGGAGGTGCTGTGGGGGGTTGAGGGTTCACCGCGGGTGGGGGGCAGGGGGGAAGTACGGCGGAAAGGGAGCGGTGATGCGGGGAGGGGGCAGATGCCCGGCCGCGGGATCGGCGATGAGGGCGCTGTGGGGGGTGGAGGGTGCAAAGACGCCGGCGCGGCCCTCGGACCGGCGGATCAGGTCAGCCGCCCGTCGCTTCCCGCACGACGTCGGGGAAGTTGGTGATGATGCCGTCCACTCCGGCCTTGTCGACGGTGCGCGCGGTCGACGCGTCGTTCACGGTCCAGGTGAAGACCTCCATCCGCTTCCCCAGCGGGCCCTTGCGCGCGTGCACCTCGTCGACGTAGTCCTTCGTCGCCGCCGAGTGCGTCGGGTTGATCTGGTCGGTGAACTTCGCGTACGAGTCCAGCTCCGAGACCTTCGGGTTGCCCAGGAAACCGGTCTTGACTCGGCTGTTGAGGACGTGGGTCGTCCTGACCGAGTTGGCGTTGAAGCTCTGGATGACGAGCCTGCTCTTCGTGTGGGAGCGGTCGAGCCAGCCCTCACTGCGCAGCTCTCTCAGCGTCTGCATCTCGATGCCCGGGTAGAGCTCGGGTGCCTTCAGCTCCAGCAGCAGCTTCTGGCCGCCCTTGGTGACCTGCTTCAGGTACTGCTCCAGCGTGGGTACCTTTTCACCCTTGTAGTCGTCGCTGAACCAGCTTCCCGCGTCCAGGCGGGCGATCTCCTTGGCAGTGAAGTCGGAGACGTTCCACGGCGAGCGGTCCGGGTAGAGCTGCTCGGCGTTCGTGGTGCGGGCCAGCGTGGTGTCGTGCATGACGACGAGTTCGCCGTCCTTGGTGCGCTGTACATCGTTCTCGACCCAGTCGATGCCGAGCTTGTCGGCTTTCCTGACTGCGGCGAGCGTGTTTTCCGGTGCGTAACCGGAAGCTCCGCGGTGGGCGACTGTGGTCGGCGCCCGGTCGCTCGTGCTGTCCTGCCGCGGGGCCGCATGGGCCGGGGACGCGGTGAGGGTGAGGGCGGACATGCCCAGGAGCACGCCGGTGGCGGCGGCTACTGCACGGCGCATCGACATTCGGGAACTCCTCGCGTTCGTGCGAACACTGTCAGCCAGATACTTCCCGTTGTGCGATACACGGAAGCAGAACCGGAGTGGCGCGCGTGTGAACGTGGCGCGACGATCACGATCCGCTGAGTGACGCCGTTGTCAGAGGTGGGTCGTACCGTTGTCTGCATGCGGCCGCAAACCCAGATCGAACGTACGGTGGCGCCCTTCGAGGTCGTCAGCCCCTATCAGCCCAGCGGTGACCAGCCCACCGCCATCGACGAGCTGGCGCGACGCGTCGGCGGTGGCGAGAAGGACGTGGTGCTGCTCGGGGCGACCGGCACCGGAAAGTCGGCCACCACGGCCTGGATGATCGAGAAGCTCCAGCGGCCGACGCTTGTGATGGCACCGAACAAGACCCTCGCCGCCCAGCTGGCGAACGAGTTCCGCGAACTCCTCCCGAACAACGCGGTGGAGTACTTCGTCTCCTATTACGACTACTACCAGCCGGAGGCGTACGTCCCGCAGACGGACACCTACATCGAGAAGGACTCCTCCATCAACGAGGAGGTCGAGCGGCTGCGGCACAGCTCGACCAACTCGCTCCTGACGCGGCGCGACGTGGTCGTCGTCGCCTCCGTCTCGTGCATCTACGGCCTGGGCACCCCCCAGGAGTACGTCGACCGGATGGTGCCGCTCAAGGTCGGGCAGGAAACCGACAGGGACGAACTGCTGCGCCGCTTCGTCGAGGTGCAGTACACACGCAACGACATGTCGTTCACCCGCGGAACCTTCCGTGTCCGTGGCGACACCATCGAGATCTTCCCTGTCTACGAGGAACTGGCCGTCCGCATCGAGATGTTCGGCGACGAGATCGAGGCGCTCTCCACGCTCCACCCCCTCACGGGTGAGGTCATCTCCGACGACGAGCAGCTGTACGTCTTCCCCGCCTCCCACTACGTGGCCGGGCCGGAGCGCATGGAGCGGGCCATCACCGGCATCGAGGCGGAACTGGCGGAGCAGCTGGAGTCGCTGGAGAAGCAGGGGAAGCTGCTGGAGGCGCAGCGCCTGCGGATGCGCACCACGTACGACATCGAGATGATGCGCCAGATCGGCACCTGCTCGGGCATCGAGAACTACTCACGCCACATCGACGGCCGTGACCCGGGAACCGCCCCGCACACGCTGCTGGACTTCTTCCCCGACGACTTCCTCCTCGTCATCGACGAGTCCCACCAGACCGTTCCCCAGATCGGAGCGATGTACGAGGGTGACGCCGCCCGGAAGCGCACCCTGGTGGACCACGGCTTCCGGCTGCCCTCCGCTATCGACAACCGGCCGCTGAAGTGGGAGGAGTTCCTGGAGCGCATCGGCCAGACCGTCTACCTCTCGGCGACTCCGGGCCCGTACGAGCTCTCCCGCGGCGACGGCTACGTCGAGCAGGTGATCCGCCCGACCGGTCTCGTCGACCCGGAGGTCGTGGTCAAGCCGACCGAGGGCCAGATCGACGACCTGGTGCACGAGATCCGCACGCGTGCGGAGAAGAACGAGAGGGTGCTGGTCACCACCCTCACGAAGAAGATGGCGGAGGATCTGACCGAGTACTTCCTCGAGTTGGGCATCCAGGTCCGTTATCTCCACAGCGACGTCGACACGTTGCGCCGTGTCGAGCTGCTGAGGGAGCTGCGCTCCGGGGAGTTCGACGTGCTGGTCGGCATCAACCTGCTGCGTGAGGGCCTGGACCTGCCGGAGGTGTCTCTCGTCGCGATTCTCGACGCGGACAAGGAGGGGTTCCTCCGCTCCGGCACGTCCCTGATCCAGACGATCGGCCGTGCCGCGCGCAACGTCTCCGGCCAGGTGCACATGTACGCGGACAAGGCGACTCCCGCCATGGAGAAGGCCATCGACGAGACGAACCGCCGCCGCGAGAAGCAGATCGCGTACAACAAGGAGCGCGGCATCGACCCCGAGCCGCTGCGCAAGAAGATCGGTGACATCGTCGCGGACATCGCCCGCGAGGACATCGACACCGAGCAGCTGCTCGGCTCCGGATACCGCCAGGAGCAGAAGCAGGGCGACCGCACGGGCAAGGGCAAGGCGCCCGTTCCGGCGAAGTCTGCGAGCCGGAGGGAGCGCGGCGCGGAAGTCCTCACCGACCGTCCCGCGAGCGAACTGGCGGAGACGATCGAGGAGATGACGGAGCGGATGAGGGCCGCGGCGGCGGAGCTCCAGTTCGAGATCGCGGCCCGGCTCCGGGACGAGGTCTCGGAACTGAAGAAGGAACTGCGGCAGATGAGGGAGGCCGGGCTCAAGTAGCGGCGGCCGGCGCCCGGCGCCCGGCACCGGAGAGGCGGGGCCGGAACTGCCGCGTCGCACGTGCATGTTGCAAGAGCGACACAAAGGCGCACGTCCTGACCGGGTGCTTCGCGTGCATGCGTAGGGTCGGAGCGTGACCGCCATCGCGAGCGGGATGGCAGCGGAAAGTCGAGAGGGGTAAGCACGTGTCGGTGAACTTGTCCAAGGGACAGGCCATCAGTCTGCAGAAGAACGACGGAGGCAGCCTGTCGGCAGTGCGGATGGGTCTCGGCTGGAAGGCAGCCCCGCGCCGCGGCCTGTTCGGCAAGCGCAGCAAGGAGATCGACCTCGACGCCTCAGCTGTGCTCTTCGCGGGCACGGAACCCAAGGACGTGGTCTTCTTCCGGCACCTGGTGAGCGACGACGGGTCCGTCAGGCACACCGGCGACAACCTCGTGGGCGGTGCCGGCCAGGGCGGCGACGACGAGGCGATCACGGTCGACCTGCAGCGCGTCCCGGTCCACATCGACCAGATCGTCTTCACGGTCAACTCCTTCACGGGGCAGACCTTCGAAGAGGTGGAGAACGCCTTCTGCCGCCTGGTCGACGAGACCAACGGCGAGGAACTGGCGCGGTACACGCTGACCGGCGGCGGCCAGTACACGGCGCAGATCATGGCCAAGGTGCACCGGCAGGGGAACGGCTGGCAGATGACGGCCCTCGGCGCACCGGCCAACGGGCGTACCTTCCAGGACCTGATGCCCGCGCTGGTGCCCCACCTCTGAGCCCGCAGGGCAGGCAGGAGGCGGCAAGGGAGCGCGGCCGCAGCCGCGGAGGCGGCCGCCCCCGGACGGGAAGACTTGGGGGAGAGCGGATGCCGGCCGAGCTGGTACGGGGACAGAACCATCCCCTGCCCGGAGTCCGCCTGGAGATCCGGGTGTCGGTGGAGCGGCCCGTCATCGCCGGAGCGACGCTGAACGACGAGCACGGCAGGATGCGGGAAGAGACGTGGACGGCTCACCCCGCCCGGCCGCAGCTGCCCGGACTCGAGGTGTCCCGGCAGGCCGCGGCCGAACACCGGCTCGCCGTCGATCTCGGAGCCCTGCCCGACGAAGTGCACCGCGTCAACGTGCTGCTCGCTCTGCCCACGGGGACGGAGGGGCCGTCCCGGTTCGGGGAGTTCGCGCCCCCGTCCGTGACCGTGACCGAACCCGGCGGGCACGGGATCGCGAACTGCACGCTCACCGGGCTCGACGCCGAGTCCGCCGTCCTCGCACTGGAGCTCTACCGCCGCCGGGGCAGCTGGAAGGTGCGCGCCGTCGGGCAGGGCTACTCCGGCGGGCTCTCCGCGATGCTCGCCGACCAAGGATTCGCCCGCGCCCAGGAGTTGGCGGCGACGATCAACGAGGCGGTCGCGACGGGCCGCGCACGGTCCGTCCCTGCGCCTCCGCCCCGGACGGGTGAGGAGCACTCCCGCGAAGCCACCGTCGGCGGTGCGAGGGGAGTCACCGGGCCGGGCGCGGCAGGGGCCGCGCCCGGCGGCCGCATCAGCTACTGGCATCCCGGCCGCGCGGCACCGCCGCCCTCCTCACCGCCGCGCCCCGCCGGGGAATCCTCCCCGGTGTCCACGCCCACCGCCGCCGGCGCCGGCGACGGCCCGTATGCCCCGGTCGCCGGCGACGCCAACGGCTGGAGCATGGACGAGCGGCTCTACAACCAGGTCTGGGACATGTTCGAGGACTTGGCCCGCACGGTCGCCGCCTACCGCTCAGCCGTCGACTTCGCCGAGTCGCGCATGGAGCAGGAACTGGACGAGGTGCTCTCGGACCCGCGGACCCGCGTGGGCCCCGCCGCCGATGCGGCGCGCGACGAGGCACGCTCCAGACAGGCCGGGCTCGTCCAGCAGGCCCGTGCGGTGCTCGACCGCGATCTGCGGCAGCTGTGCGCCGAGGCCGAAGTCGTCGAGCCGGCGCTTCCGCCCGCGTACGCGCGTTGGGACAACCCGGTCTGGCACGACTACCGTCCGCCCGGGCAGACGCCGATGGCGATGCGCCTGGGTGACCTGTGCCTTCCCGAGAGCGCCGGCTTGCGGATCCCGATGCTGGTGCGCCTTCCGCTGGAGCGGGGCCTGTGGATCGACAGTGGCCGAAGCGGACAGGCCGGCTCCTCCGCGGCCGGTCCGGCGGCGGCCTCCCTCCTCGGCCCGGACGAGTTGCGCCGGCTCGCCGCCGAGACCGCCACTGCCATCGCCGCACGCTTCGCGGCGGCCCACCCAGCGGGCCACGTCACGCTCAACGTCATCGACCCGGCCGGCTCGGCATCGGCCGCGCTCGCGCCGCTCGTGGAGAGCGGGGTACTGCAGGGGCGGCCGGCAGCCGGTGCTGCGGGAGTGAGCACGGTGCTGGATGAGCTCACCAGGCGCGTGGACCTGGTGCAGATGGCGGTCCGCAGCCGTGCCGCCGACGCCCTGCCCGCCGAGATCGACATCGCCGAACAGCTCCTCCTCGTCCACGACTTCCCGCACGGGTTCGACGATCGCGCCGTCACGCAGCTGCGCTACCTCGCAGACGAAGGCCCCTCCGCCGGAGTGCATCTGCTGATGGTCGCCGACCCCGAAGACGCCCGCGCCTACGGCCCGGTGCTCTCGCCGCTGTGGAAGGCG
Source organism: Streptomyces sp. WMMB 322 (assembly GCF_900090145.1). Taxonomy (GTDB): domain Bacteria; phylum Actinomycetota; class Actinomycetes; order Streptomycetales; family Streptomycetaceae; genus Streptomyces. The sequence continues at coordinate 157,100 of NZ_FMHI01000004.1, read as the reverse complement.
CTGCTGCGCATCACACCCGTACCGGACGACCACCTGGCCGACCCGTGGGTCGGTCATCACTGGACGTACGAGCCTCCGCTGGTGCCGCACGGAAGCCAGGTGCTTTCGCAGGTGCTGAGCCGGGTCGCAGCAGCCGCGGGTCGCGCTCGTGAAACGGGCGGCTGACACGGGGTCAGGCTCCTGAAGCCCCCTCCCGACCAGCAAATCTTTACGTTTCTTTGGTGTTGCTTTACTGTTCTTTGCGCGGAGGGGAGTACTCCCAGCAACCAGCGGCGTACCCGTCAATACGGGCCGGACGTGACCGGTCCCGGGGCGCCGGCCGGCCGGCACATCCGGTGCCCGTCAGGTGGAGGAGACCTCCGGCCGATGTGTGCACGCGAGCCGGAGGATGAGCACGTGGATGTCTCCCTGACTGTCTGGGCACTGACGATCGTGGGCCTCTGCGCCCTCATCGCGGTCGACTTCTTCATAGGCGGCCGCAAGCCGCACGAGGTCTCCCTCAAGGAGGCCGGGGCCTGGACGACGGTCTGGATCGTCCTGGCCTGCATCTTCGGGGTGGGGCTGTGGCTCTTCGGGACGGGCGAGGCCTCCGGTGAGTTCTTCGCCGGATTCCTCACCGAGAAGTCGCTCAGCGTCGACAACCTCTTCGTCTTCGTCCTCATCATGACGAAGTTCGCCGTGCCTTCGATCTACCAGCAGCGCGTGCTGATGGTGGGCGTCCTGATCGCGCTGGTGCTCCGGGCGGTCTTCATCGCCGCCGGCGCCGCGATGATCTCGGCCTTCTCCTGGATCTTCTTCGTCTTCGGCGCGTTCCTCATCTGGACGGCCTGGAAGCTCATCCAGGAGGCCCGGCAGGACAACGAGGAGGAGTACGAGGAGAACCGCTTCCTGAAGATGGTGGAGCGGCGCTTCCCCTCGACCGACCAGTACCACGGCACCAAGCTCTTCATTGTCGAGAACGGCAAGCGGCTGATGACGCCGATGCTGATAGTGATGCTGGCCATCGGCTCGACGGACGTCCTCTTCGCGCTCGACTCCATCCCCGCGATCTTCGGCCTGACCCAGGACCCGTACATCGTCTTCACCGCCAACGCCTTCGCGCTCATGGGTCTGCGTCAGCTGTACTTCCTCATCGGCGGCCTGCTGCAGAAGCTGGTGCACCTGTCGTACGGGCTGTCGGTCATCCTCGGGTTCATCGGCGTCAAGCTCGTGCTCCATGCGCTGCACGAGTCCGGTGTGCATGTGCCGGAGATCAGCATTCCCGTCTCGCTGGGCGTCATCGGCGGAGTCCTTGTCGTCACGACCATCACGAGTCTCGCCGCGACGCGCGGCAAGAAGGACGTCGAGGTCTGAGCCGTGCCCGGCTCAAAGGCGCACCGGGCAGTACCCGGTGCGCCTCCCGGTCGGGCCGGTCGTCCCGGGGTCAGCGGGTGATCCTCACCTGCCTCTCCGTCCGCTCGCCGGCCACCTCGACGACGAGTGTGACGAGGCCGGGTCGGTGAGCGGTGAGCGTGCCGGTCCGCGGGTCGTACGAAGCGGAGCAGCGGACCTTCACGTCGTCCGCGGCGCTACGTCCGCCGGCGATGCAGAGGTTGCCGGAGCCGGACCAGTCCGCGCTCATCGGCCAGGCCACCGGCACCTTCCGTGCCGACTCGCCCTCTCCCTGTGTGACCGTGGCAGCGGCGCGGGCCGACTCACCGAGCGGCAGCCGCTCCGGCGCCTCCATCGTGAGGCCGTCCACGTGCGCGACGGTTTGTGCGGCGAGCCAGTCCCCGGCGTGCCGCGGTGCGTCCCGGTCCGCGCCCAGCAGTGACCAGCCCGTGAAGCCGCCGCGGGAGGCCGCAGTGGCGGGTGACTTACCGGAGTTGCCGTTGACCAGGTACGGAACGCCGTCGACCCGCGAGGCGTCGAAGGCGCCCGCGTGCGCTCCGACGAACGCCGCCCCCTTGCCGGTGCCGGTGCGGAAGTCGCCCAGCCAGTCCTCCAGCAGGTCGGCCTCCATTCGGTCGGTCAGCCGGCTCGCCTGCTGCCCTGTCGGGTCCCGGGGCGGCACGTGCTGCACGACGACCACGGACGAGACGGAAGGGTCGTGCTCCGCGTCGTCCAACTGCCGCCGCAATTCCTGGAGTTGTCCGTATCCGCCGCCGCGCACCGTCAGGGACGAGGTGTCGAGCGTGATGAACCGGGTGCCCTTGTGGTCGAACGTGCGCTGCGCCGGGCCGAATTCGGCGGTGAAGTTCGCGATGCTGCCGCCCATCACCTCGTGATTCCCCGGCACGTAGTACCAGTCGACGGCATTCCCCAGCTCCTCCTCCAGCACACGACGGGCGAAGCTCAGGTCCTCCTCCGACCCCTCGTCGACCAGATCACCGTTGACGATGACGAAGTCCGGTGCCGCCGCGCGGATCTCCCGGAGTGTGCGGCGTGCCTGCCGTACGGCGGCGCTGTCGGGATCGCGGGCCACGAACTGCGCGTCGGACATCACCGCGAAGCGCCAGTCGCGGCCCGCGACATCGGCAGCCGTCGAGATCAGCGGGTCGTGCGGGCGCTCGGTCTCCGGCAGGTCCACGTCGGGCGGAATCCGGGCCATCAGCTCGTCCAGGACGACCTCCCCGGTGTACTGCTCGGCGGGCCTGGTCTCGGCGAGGTAGAAACGGTGCAGCCGCAGCGGGTAGTTGACGCTCACGGGGACCTCGAAGGTGACCTGCTGCCAGCCCTCCTCGGTGAGGTGTGCACCCCGCAGCACCTGGTCGGTCCCGTTCGCGTCCTTCAGATGCAGCGAGGGCCACGCGCCCTTGCCGTCGCTCTTGATCCACATGGTGAAGCTCTGCGGCTGCCCGGGTACGGGCACCGCGTCCGGGGGAGTCGCGTACGCGGCGCGGGTGGCGGTGGAGCGGCTGAAGTCGTACGTCATTCTCAGCCCTGTGCCGTCCTTGCCGTCCGGGACGGCCGAGAGTGATCCCTCGGCACGGGCCGCGCTGAACTTCCACTCCGCGGCGTCGTCGAAGCCGGCGGTCCGCTCGTCGTGCAGACCGACCGTGACGGCGAGTTGCGTGGTGCGGCCCTTGACGTCGACGGTGACGATGCCGGACGCCGACTCCTGTCCGGGCCTCGCCTTCACGGTGAAGCCGCCGCGGGCCTCGTCCGGTGCGATGGAGAACAGCGAACGGTCGTACCGCAGGCGGGCGTCGGCCGGCTCCACGGGGGCGCTGGTGCCCTCGGCGTCGAAGCCGACGATGCCGAACGAGCCCTCGGCGCCGCCGTCGGCGAGCCCGACGCGTTCGCTGGTGGGGCGGATGCGGTCCAGTTCGCCGACGACGGACAGCTGAGCCGATCCCCGCGCGTGGCCCCGGTGTGCGGTGACCCGTGTCGTGCCCGTGCCGCGGGCGTGGAAGACACCCCGCTCGTCCACCCGTCCGACGCCGGGCCTGGCGGCCGACCAGTGAGGGGTGCCCTCGGCCGGGCCGTAGGACTCGTCGTAACCGGCGGCCGTCAACTTCCGTGTCAGGCCCTGGAAGACGCGGTCGGGGTGGCCGACGGGCATGTTGTCGGCCGTGGGCGCGGAGGCCGGGTCGGCGGCCGTCTCCACCCAGAAGTGCTTGAGCGCTCCGCTGCCCGCCGGGGAGGTCAGTGCCACGCCGTTGGGCACCTCACGCTCTTCTCCGTCGGACGGCGCGTTCTCCAACTGCAGTCCATCGGCGCCCGGTTCGCGCGCGAGGAGGGTGGAAGAGCCGCCACCGTCGAGGTTGAGGGCGTTGTGGGCGCCCAAGTCCTTCATCATCAGGGCGAGTTCGGTGAGGGTCACCCCGCCGGACGCCGCCTGGCGTCCGTCCACCGACATCACGTGCATCGTCGAGCCGTCCTTGGAGAAGCCGACGGCCGTGCGCGGTGCCGTCGCATTGTTCGGACGCCCCTCCCAGTTCTGGGGCTCTCCGTCCACGACGAGCAGGCCACGCCCGCCGGTCGCCGTGCGGGGGACGGGGCTGCCGTCGTCCGTCCGCACGTGGTACTCGAGCGAGACCCGGTCGCCCACCTTCAGTCCGTCGAGTGTCTTCGCACCGGTGTCCCGGCCGACCAGAGCTGTGGTGCCCTCGGCGATCGGGCCACTGCCGGGCTCGTCGAGGACGCGGCTGACCCGGCCGTGCCGCACGAGCACCTCGGCGGATTCGGGGTCGCTGTCGGTGGTGAGGGCCCGGTCGGCCTTGCCCCAGCGGGAGTTGTACGCGCCGATGCCGTCCTCGGGGACGTTGGCGGCGTTGTAGGCGGCCAGCGGCTGCTTGCCGCCGGGAAGGGTGAGGGTCCCCTCGAAGTAGAGCGAGAGGATCCGGCCCGCCGCGTCCGGGCCGAGGCCGAGGGCATCGCTGTTGCCGGCGGCGGGGGAGTGGGTGGCCCTGCCGTTGCGCACGCCGGGGCCGAGCGGCGCCCCGGTCTCGTCGATGTCGAAGAAGTCGGCGTTGAAGGCCGCGACGGTACGGCGGCCCTTTCCCGGGTCGTGGTTCTCGGCCTGTTCGCTGAGCGGTTGACGGGTGGAGACCTCGCCGCTGGAGAGGTAGTCCGCGCGGGTGCCGCCGTCGCTGCCGCCTCCGAGATCCACGCTGAGGGCGTCCGCCCGCAGCCACTTGTCCGACTCCAGCCGCTGGAAGGACGTGAGCCGGGCACCGGGTGCGACCGGCCGGCTGGTGCGGGAGAGCTCCATGCCGTCGCCGTCGGGAATGCCCGCCGGAGCGGCAGTTGTCGCTGCGGTCCGTGCTGCCGCCGCCTGGGCCGGGCCGGGACCTGCGGTCACGGACGGAGCGGGAGCGGAGGCGGGGGCCGCGTTCGCCGCAGCCGGCTGAACGGCCGTCAGAAACGAAAGAGCGGTCACTGCGGGAAGCAGTGACCGCGCGAGGACCCTTCTGCGTACGTTTACTCGTATCACAACATCCCCTGTAAACACGGGTGTTCCATGCGCTTCTGCGCACAGCGCCGCAAAGCGTCCCAGCGGCGGACGGGCCGCACCAGACGCCGGCAGGAAATTCGAACAACTGGTGTAAACCACCAACTCGCGTTCTTTCAGGTTCAGTTGAGAGAAGAACAAGACCGCGGCGTCCGGTCCGCGGTGCTCCGCCGGGGGCTTCCCCGGCCCTGCCGCACGGTGCGAAGCCGTACGGGACGACGGGCGGCGGCTGGGGTGCAGCGCGGTGAGCGAGGTGGACAGGCCCGCGCCGCTGCCGAGCGCGACGACCTTCGCTGCGCCGAGCGGCGCCGCGCGGCTCACCGAACGGTGCGGACCGATCCCGGCTCGACACATGCCGATATGGGCATATGATGGATCCATGGCACGAGCAGCGACGACGTCGGACGTCTTCAACGCGATCGCCGAGCCGCAGCGCCGGGAGATCCTGGTGCTGCTGCGGGCGGGTGAGCGGCCGGTGACCGAGCTGGCGCGGGAGCTGAGGATGACCCAGCCGCGGGCGTCCAAACACCTGCGGGTACTCCGAGAGGTCGGGTTGGTGCGGGACCGCAGGGCCGGCAAGCAGCGGCTCTACGGCCTCGACGCCCGCGGGCTGCGGCCGGTCCACGAGTGGACCGGCGGGTTCGAGCGGTTCTGGAACGAGAGCTTCGACCGGCTGGAGGAGTACGTGCAGGACCTGAAGCAGGCAAGGCAGGAGGAGTAGCTGATGAGCGAGGCGGGAAGAGGGGCGCCGGAGTCCACGACGGCCGGCCGCGAGATCGTCATCTCCCGGGTGATCGACGCCCCGAGGGAGCTGGTGTTCGAGGCGTTCACCGAGGTGCGGCACCTGTCGCGGTGGTGGGGGCCGGCGGGGTTCACCACCACCACGCGGGCGTTCGAGTTCCGCGTCGGCGGGGAGTGGGACTTCGTGATGCACGGGCCGGACGGGACCGACTACACCGAATGGATTTCCTGGACCGAGATCACCCCGCCGGAGCGGATCGCGCTGCTCCACGGCGAGCGGCGGGGCGACCCGAAAGCCTTCGAGTCGGTCCTGACGTTCGCACTCGACGGTGCGGCGACCCGGATCGAGATGCGCACGGTCTTCCCCACCGAGGAGCAGCGGGACGAGGCGGTCGAGAAGTACCACGCGGTCGAGGGCGGCCGGCAGACCCTGAGCAGCCTGGCCGGCTACGTCACCGAGATCGCCCGGAAGGGAGCGCAGGACTGATGGCCGGGAAGGTGTTCTTCAGCGTCTCGATGTCCCTGGACGGATTCATCGCGCCCGAGTCCCCGGAGGAGCTGATGGGACGGCAGTGGATGGAACTGCAGCAGTGGCTCTTCCCGCTGCGGTTCGTCCGGGAGAACCTGAAGCTCGGCGAGGGCGGCGAGGAGGGGCGCGACAACGACATCGTGCGGGAGACGTTCGAGCGCACCGGCGCGAGCGTGATGGGCAAGCGCATGTTCGACGCCGGTGAGCAGGCATGGCCGGAGGAGGCACCGTTCCGCACGCCCGTCTTCGTCGTGACCCACGAGCAGCGCGAACCCTGGGAGCGGCCGGGCGGAACCACCTTCCACTTCGTCAACGACGGCATCGAGTCCGCGCTCGACCAGGCCCGCGAGGCCGCCGGCGACCGCGATGTCCGCATCGCGGGCGGCGGCGCGACGATCCTGGAGTACCTGAACGCCGGCCTGATCGACGAGTTCTCCATCGCGCTGTCGCCCGTGCTGTTCGGTTCCGGAATCCCATTGTTCGAGGGCGTGGACGCGGGCCGCGTGGCCCTCGAGCCGGTCCGCGCAGAGCCCTCCCCGAGGGTGACGCACCTGACCTACGCCGTCCGGCAGCGTTAGGCGGACGGCGGGCGAGACGGCGCCGCGCGAACTTCAGGTGTGACGCCTGCGTCGCGCGGGTGCGGCGTCCTACCGCTTCTTCTTCGGCGCCCGCTTCCGCGCGCCGGTGCCGCTGCTGCCCCCGGAGGCGGACTTGTGCGTCGCCGCCGGCGATGCGTCGCTCACCCGCTCACCCAGCACGTCCCGCAGGAACTTCCCCGTGTGGCTCGCAGGAACCGCCGCCACCTGTTCCGGGGAGCCCTCGGCGACCACCAGGCCACCGCCGTACCCGCCCTCGGGGCCCATGTCCACGACCCAGTCCGCGGTCTTGATGACGTCCAGGTTGTGCTCGATGACGATGACCGTGTTGCCCTTGTCGACCAGCCCGTCCAGTACGGAGATGAGCTTGCGGATGTCCTCGAAGTGCAGGCCCGTCGTGGGCTCGTCGAGCACGTACACGGTGCGACCCGTGGAGCGCTTCTGCAGCTCGCTGGCCAGCTTCACGCGCTGCGCCTCGCCGCCGGAGAGCGTCGGGGCGGGCTGCCCGAGCCGTACGTAACCCAGCCCCACGTCGTTGAGCGTCCGCAGATGGCGGGCGATGGCGGGCACCGCCGCGAAGAACTCGGTCGCCTGCTCGATGGGCATCTCCAGCACCTCGGAGATGTTCTTGCCCTTGTAGTGGACCTCCAGCGTCTCGCGGTTGTAGCGCGCGCCGTGGCAGACCTCGCACGGGACGAACACGTCCGGAAGGAAGTTCATCTCGATCTTGATCGTGCCGTCGCCGGAGCAGTTCTCGCACCGCCCGCCCTTGACGTTGAAGGAGAAGCGCCCCGGCTGGTAGCCGCGTACCTTCGCCTCCGTGGTCTCCGCGAAGAGCCGGCGCACATGGTCGAAGACCCCTGTGTACGTCGCCGGGTTGGAGCGCGGGGTGCGGCCGATGGGCGACTGGTCGACGTGCACGACCTTGTCCACCAGGTCGTCGCCGTCGACGCGGGTGTGCCGGCCGGGCACCGACTTGGCGTTGTTCAGCTCCCGGGCAAGGTGGGTGTAGAGGATGTCGTTGACGAGGGTCGACTTGCCCGAGCCCGAGACGCCGGTCACCGCCGTGAGCACGCCGAGCGGGAAGGCCACGTCGATGTCGCGGAGGTTGTTCTCACGTGCGCCGCGCACCGTCAGCTGCCGCCCGGGATCGGCCGGCCTGCGCGTCTGCGGCAGTGGAATGCTCTTCCTCCCGGCAAGGTAGTCGCCGGTGACGGAGTCGGACGTCTCCAGCAGCTCCTTCATCGGACCGCTGTGCACGACCTTGCCGCCGTGCTCGCCCGCGCCGGGGCCGATGTCCACGACCCAGTCGGAGGCCTTGATGGTGTCCTCGTCGTGCTCGACGACGATCAGCGTGTTGCCCAGGTCCCGCAGCCGCACCAGCGTCTCGATCAGCCGGTGGTTGTCGCGCTGGTGCAGCCCGATCGACGGTTCGTCCAGCACGTACAGCACACCCACCAGACCCGAACCGATCTGCGTGGCAAGGCGGATGCGCTGTGCCTCGCCGCCGGAGAGCGTCCCGGCGGCGCGGTTGAGGGTGAGGTAGTCGAGGCCGACGTCGACGAGGAAGCGCAGTCGCTCGTTGACCTCCTTCAGGACCCGCTCGGCGATCTTCTTGTCCCTGTCGCTGAGGGTCATCTCCCGCAGGAAGTCGGCGCATTCGCTGATCGACATCGCCGAGATCTCGGCGATCGACTTCCCCTGCATCGTCACCGCGAGCACGATCGGCTTGAGCCGCGTGCCCTCACAGGTGGGGCAGGGCACCTCGCGCATGTACCCCTCGAAGCGCTCCCGGCTGCTGTCGGTCTCCGCCTCCTGGTGCCGCCGCTTGACGAAGGGCACGACGCCCTCGAACGCCGTGGTGTAGGCCCGCTCCCGCCCGTACCGGTTGCGGTAGCGCACCTCGATCTGCGTCTTGTGTCCGTGCAGGAGCGCCTTCTTGGCCCGCTGCGGCAGCCCGGCCCACGGGATGTCCGTGCGGAAGCCGAGGGCGTCCGCGAGCGCACCGGTGAGGCGGCCGAAGTAGTCCCGCGTGTGCCCGTGCGACCAGGGGTGCAGGGCACCCTCGTCGAGCGACTTCTCCTCGTCCGGGACGATCAGCTCGGGGTCGACCTCCATGCGCGTGCCGATGCCGGTGCAGTCCGGGCAGGCGCCGAAGGGGGAGTTGAAGGAGAAGGTGCGCGGCTCGAGCTCCTCGAACGACAGGTCGTCGTACGGGCAGTAGAGGTGCTCGGAGAACATCCGCTCGCGCTGCGGGTCGTCCTCGTCCAGGTCGACGAAGTCGAGGATGACCATCCCTCCGGAGAGGCCGAGCGCCGTCTCGACGGAGTCCGTCAGCCGGCGCTTCGCGCTCTCCTTCACGGTGAGGCGGTCGACGACGACCTCGATCGTGTGCTTCTCCTGCTTCTTCAGCTTCGGCGGTTCGGAGAGCTGGACCGTCTGTCCGTCGACGCGTGCCCTGCTGTAGCCCTTGGTCTGAAGCTCGTTGAAGAGATCGACGTACTCGCCCTTGCGCTCGCGCACCAGCGGAGAGAGCACCTGGAAGCGGCTGCCCGGCTCCAGGCCAAGCACCCGGTCGACGATGGCCTGCGGTGACTGGCGTGCGATGGGCCGGCCGCACTCCGGGCAGTGCGGCTTGCCGATGCGGGCGAAGAGCAGCCGGAGGTAGTCGTAGACCTCGGTGATCGTGCCGACCGTCGAGCGCGGGTTGCGCGAGGTCGACTTCTGGTCGATGGAGACCGCGGGGGAGAGACCTTCGATGAAGTCCACATCCGGCTTGTCCATCTGGCCGAGGAACTGCCGGGCGTATGCGGACAGCGACTCGACGTAGCGGCGCTGGCCCTCGGCGAAGATCGTGTCGAAGGCGAGGGAGGACTTGCCCGACCCCGACAGACCGGTGAAGACGATGAGCGAGTCGCGCGGAAGGTCGACCGAGACATTCCGGAGATTGTGCTCGCGAGCGCCACGGACAAGAAGACGGTCAGAGGCCACGCCGGTTGGCACCTTTCGTGTGAGAAGCAGGGTGCCCCGACTGCGCAGGAGCCCCCCGCTCAAGACTAGAGGCGGTGCCGCCCGAGTGTGTCCGGACAGGGCAGGTACCGCCCTCAGAGCTTATAGTACGTGCATTCGATTCTGGTCCTCCCCTGTGGGCATTTCCGCAGTCCGCGCCGTCTTCCACCCGAAGGAGTGGCACGGCTAGCTTGGGGATCATGACCCAGCCAGCGAACCCCGCCGCATCCGTTCCCGACCCCGCCGCCGACGCCGCCGCCCTGCGCGCCGCCACCAGCCGGCTGCTCGCGGCCGTCGAGCAGCTCGACGATGCCACCGCGTCCAAGCCCTCGCTGCTTCCCGGCTGGACCCGCGGCCATGTGCTGGCCCATGTCGCCCGCAACGCGGACGCTCTGCTCAACACGCTGGCCGCGCGGCCCATGTACGCGAGCGCAGAGAGCCGCGACGCCGACATCGAGCGGGACGCCCACCGGAGCGTCGCCGAACACCTCGTCGACCTGCGCGAGAGCGCGGCCCGTCTCGACGGCGCCTTCGGCGCACAGCGCGACTCCGACTGGGAACGGACCGTGGCGCTGCGTAACGGTGTGACGGACCACGCGTATTCCCTGCCCTTCCGCCGCTGGATCGAGGTGGAGCTCCACCACGTCGACCTCGGCGTCGGTTACGCCGTGGACGATCTGCCCGCGACGTTCATCGAGCGTGAACTGGCCACCATGGCGCGGCGCTTCGCCGGACACCCCGGGATCGCCGAACCGGTCGAACTCCGCACGGAGGACGGCGTCGTCTGGCACACGGGCGCACCCGGCGGCGACTCCGCCAAGCCGCTGGTCGTCGCCGGCAGCCCGACCGACCTCGTCGCCTGGCTCACCGGCCGCAGCACCGGCTCCGGGCTCTCCGCGAGCGCCCCGCTGCCCGCGCTGCCGGCTCTCTAGCGCGCCGGGGCGGGGCCGGGGCGGCCCTGCCCCGCTCTGCGCCGCACACCCCATGTCCCCGTATCCGCCACGCCTCCGCTCTGGCGCCCGCCCGCGGGGCACGGCCTAGGGTGTCCCCATGGCTTACACCGGAGAGGTGCAGGTCGGGGGACCTGCCGACGTGCACGAGCTGACCGACTTGATGATCTCCAAGGTCGCGGTCGGCCCCATGAACAACAACGCCTACCTGCTGCGCTGCCGCAGAACCGGGGAACAGCTGCTGATCGACGCGGCCAACGAGCCGGAGACACTGCTCGAACTCATCGGTTCCGACGGCATCGCCTCCGTCGTCACCACCCACCGGCACGGCGACCACTGGCAGGCCCTCGCCCCCGTCGTCGAGGGAACGGGCGCCCGCACCTACGCGGGCCGCCACGACGCCGATGGGATTCCTGTCGGCACCGACGTGCTCGTCGAGGACGGAGACACGGTGCGCGTCGGCGAGGTCGGGCTGACGGCCCGTCACCTGGTCGGCCACACGCCCGGCTCCATCGCCCTCGTCTACGACGACCCGCACGGGCATCCGCATCTGTTCACCGGCGACTGCCTCTTCCCGGGCGGCGTCGGCAACACCCATGACGACCCGGAGGCGTTCGCGAGTCTGCTGAACGACGTCGAGACCAAGCTCTTCGCCCAACTCCCGGACGAGACCTGGGTCTACCCCGGTCACGGAGGCGACACGACGCTCGGTGCCGAGCGCCCCCACCTCGGCGAATGGCGCGAGCGCGGCTGGTGACGGGGCGGGCCCGGCCTTGACGCGGCGGCAGAAGCGCCGGAACGCGGTCGGAAGGGGCCGCCCTCCCCGGAATCCGGGAGGGCGGCCCCTTCCGGCGTTCCCGGGCCGGCTCCCGGGCCGGCTCCCGGGCCGGCTCCCGGGCCCGGTCTCCGGGCCCGGTCTCCGGGCCCGGTCTCCGGGCCCGGTCTCCGGGCCCGGTCTCCGGGCCCGGTCTCCGGGCCCGGGCGTGAGGGGCCCGCGGCCGGAGGTGAGGCGAGGCGCTGTCACCGTACGGACGTAGGCTGTGCTGCATGGCAGACCCCTCCAGCTACCGCCCCGAACCGGGCGAGATCCCGGACTCACCGGGGGTCTACCGGTTCCGGGACGAGCACGGCCGCGTGATCTACGTAGGGAAGGCCAAGAGCCTGCGCCAGCGGCTCGCGAACTACTTCCAGGACCTCGCCGGTCTGCACGTGCGCACCCGCACCATGGTCACCACGGCCGCGTCGGTGGAGTGGACGGTGGTCTCCACCGAGGTCGAGGCGCTCCAGCTGGAGTACTCCTGGATCAAGGAGTTCGCCCCGCGGTTCAACGTCAAGTACCGCGACGACAAGAGCTATCCGTCCCTCGCCGTCACCCTCAACGAGGAGTATCCGCGGGTCCAGGTGATGCGCGGTCCGAAGAAGAAGGGCGTTCGCTACTTCGGTCCGTACGCACACGCCTGGGCGATCCGCGAGACCGTCGACCTGATGCTGCGTGCGTTTCCCGTACGCACCTGCTCCGCCGGTGTCTTCAAGCGCTCCGCCCAGATCGGCCGCCCCTGCCTTCTCGGGTACATCGGCAAGTGCGCAGCGCCCTGCGTCGGACGGGTCAGCGCCGAGGAGCACCGCCAACTCGCCGAGGAGTTCTGCGACTTCGTCGCCGGGCACACCGGCTCCTACCTGCGCCGCCTGGAACGGGAGATGACGCAGGCGTCCGAGGAGATGGAGTACGAGAGGGCCGCGCGGCTGCGTGACGACATGGACGCCCTGAAGCGCGCCATGGAGAAGAGCGCCGTCGTCCTCACCGACGCCACCGACGCCGACCTCATCGCCGTCGCCGAGGACGAACTGGAGGCGGCGGTCCAGATCTTCCACGTGCGCGGCGGACGCGTGCGGGGCCAGCGCGGCTGGGTCACGGACAAGGTCGAGGAGATCGGCACACCCGAACTGGTCGAGCACGCGCTCCAGCAGCTCTACGGGGAGGAGAGCGGCGAGGGCGTCCCCAAGGAAGTGCTGGTTCCCGCGCTGCCCGACCCGCCGGAACCGGCCGCCCAGTGGCTCGGCGGGCGTCGCGGCAGCGCAGTCAGCCTGCGCGTACCGCAGCGCGGCGACAAGCGCGCCCTGATGGAGACAGTCGCACGCAACGCCCAGCAGGCCCTCGCCCTGCACAAGACCAAACGCGCCTCGGACCTCACGACGCGCTCGCGGGCGCTGGAGGAGATCGCCGAGAACCTCGGCCTCGACTCGGCGCCGCTGCGCATCGAGTGCTTCGACATCTCCCACTTCCAGGGCGACGACGTGGTCGCGTCCATGGTCGTCTTCGAGGACGGCCTCGCCCGCAAGAGCGAGTACCGCCGCTTCCAGATCAGGTCCGTCGCCGGCCAGGACGACGTCCGCTCGATGCACGAAGTGGTCAGCCGCCGCTTCCGCCGCTACCTCCAGGAGAAGCGGCGCACGGGGGAGTGGGGCGGCGACGGCGACGGCTCCGCGGAGGGCGAGGGCCCCGAGCCCGCCGAGGGGCAGGCGTCCCCGGAGCCCGGGGAGCGGGGAGCGGAGGCCGCCGGCACCGCGGGGCGCGACGAGGACGGCAGGCCGAAGAAGTTCGCCTACCCTCCCCAGCTCATCGTCGTGGACGGCGGCCGCCCGCAGGTCGCCGCCGCGCGCAGCGCCATGGACGAGCTGGGCATCGACGACGTCGCCGTCTGCGGGCTGGCCAAGCGGCTCGAAGAGGTCTGGCTGCCGGGCGAGGAGGACCCCGTCGTGCTGCCACGTACGAGTGAGGGCCTCTATCTCCTGCAGCGGGTCCGCGACGAGGCGCACCGTTTCGCGATCAGATATCAGCGCAGCAAACGCTCGAAGACGATGAAGGCCAGCCCGCTCGACGCGGTTCCCGGCCTCGGGGCGTCCCGCAAGCAGGCACTGCTGAAGCACTTCGGCTCCCTGAAGCGGCTCCGGGCGGCGCGCGTGGAGGAGATCTGCGAGGTGCCGGGGGTGGGCCGCAAGACGGCGGAGGCGGTGGCCGCGGCGCTCGCCACGAAGTCGTCCGGGGCGGCGGCCGTGAACACGGCGACCGGTGAGATCGTTGAAGAAGAGTGAGCCACGAGGCCGGGGGGCGAACAGCATGAACGGTCAGCAGGAACAGGAACACGGCAGAGACGCCCGTCAGGAGGCGGAGCCGGCACGGCCGAGTCCGGCCGCGGACACGGATGCGGCTGCCCCGGCGGGACCGCAGAGCGCGACGGCGCCGGGCACGGCCGGGGACGCAGAGGCGGGCATGGAGACGGTGACGGGCACCGACGCGGCGGTCGAAGCCGTGATCCCCGAACTTGTGATCATCTCCGGGATGTCGGGCGCGGGCCGCAGCACCGCGGCCAAGTGCCTGGAGGATCTCGGCTGGTTCGTCGTCGACAACCTGCCGCCCGAGCTGATCCCCACGATGGTCGACCTGGGCGCACGCTCGCAGGGCAACGTCGCGCGCATCGCCGTCGTCGTCGACGTGCGTGGCCGGCGCTTCTTCGACAACCTCAGGCAGTCCCTGGCGGACCTGGCGAAGCGGCAGGTCAAGCGCCGCATCGTCTATCTGGAGGCGAGCGACGAGGCGCTGGTGCGGCGTTTCGAGTCGGTGCGCCGCCCCCATCCGCTCCAGGGCGACGGCAGGATCGTCGACGGCATCGCCGCCGAGCGCGACCTGCTGCGGGAGCTGCGCGGCGACGCCGACCTGGTCATCGACACCTCCGGCCTCAACGTCCACGAGCTGAGGGCCAAGCTCGACGCCCGTTTCGCTGGCGAGGAGGAGCCCGAACTCCGCGCCACGGTGATGTCTTTCGGGTACAAGTACGGGCTCCCGGTTGACGCCGATCTCGTCGCCGACTGCCGCTTCCTCCCCAACCCCCACTGGGTTCCGGAGCTGCGCCCCTACAACGGCACCAGCCCTCAGGTCTCGGAGTACGTCTTCGACCAGCCGGGCGCAAAGGAGTTCCTCGACCGGTACGCCGAACTGCTCCAGCTCATCGCCGCGGGCTACCGCAGGGAGGGCAAGCGTTACGTCACCGTCGCGATCGGCTGCACCGGCGGCAAACACCGCAGCGTCGCCGTCTCGGAGCAGCTGGCGCGCCGGCTCTCCGGCGCCGGCGTGGAGACCGTGGTGGTACACCGCGACATGGGACGTGAATGAGGACGTGAGAAGCGCGAATGCCTCGTAGGACCATCCGGCTGCGGCGTCCGGTGGGCACGCGCGCGGCACAGCGCGGCACCCAGCCGAAGGTCGTCGCGCTCGGCGGCGGCGCGGGCCTGTCCGCCTCGCTCACCGCGCTGCGCCGCATCACAGGGGACCTCACCGCCGTCGTCACCGTCGCCGACGACGGCGGCTCCAGCGGCCGGCTCCGTGACGAGCTCGGAGTGCTGCCCCCCGGCGACCTGCGCAAGGCGCTCGCGGCGCTGTGCGGCGACGACGAGTGGGGCCGTACCTGGGCGGAGGTCATCCAGCACCGCTTCGTCAGCCGCGGCGACATGCACGACCACGCCGTGGGCAACCTCTTGATCGTCGCCCTCTGGGAGCAGCTCGGCGACCATGTCCAGGCCCTCGACCTGGTGGGCAAGCTGCTCGGGGCGCACGGGCGCGTGCTGCCGATGTCCGCCGTCCCGCTGGAACTCCAGGCGCTGGTGCGCGGCCACGACCCCGAGCGCCCCGACGAGGTCTCGACCGTGTGCGGGCAGGCCAACGTCGCGCTCACCCGTGGCGAGGTGCAGCAGGTGCATCTCGTCCCGCACGACCCGCCCGCCGTGTCCGAGGCCGTCAAGGCCGTGCTGGACGCCGACTGGGTCGTCCTCGGCCCCGGCTCCTGGTTCTCGTCGGTCATTCCGCATCTGCTCGTTCCGGAACTGCTCGACGCGCTGACGCAGACCAAGGCCCGCAAGGTCCTTTCGTTGAACCTCGCTCCGCAGCCCGGAGAAACGGAAGGCTTCTCCCCGCAGCGTCATTTGGACGTTTTGGCCCGACACGCCCCTAAACTCGCCTTCGACGTGGTGCTGGCCGACGAGAACGCTGTTCCCGACCGGGACTCCTTGTGTCAGGCCGCCGAGCGGCTCGGAGCGACGGCTCAGCTGTCACCGGTCGCGGCGGCAGGAGGCGCCTCCCCGGGCGAAGGCCCCGCGGGAGGCGCAGCCAGGCACGATCCGGAGCTGCTGGCCGCCGCGTACGACCGTATTTTTCGGATGCATGGAAGGATCGGCCCATGGCGATGACGGCTGCGGTGAAGGACGAGATCTCCCGGCTTCCCGTCACCCGGACCTGCTGCCGGAAGTCCGAGGTCTCGTCGATCCTGCGGTTTGCGGGCGGCCTGCACCTGGTGAGCGGGCGGATCGTGATCGAAGCGGAACTCGATACGGGCATCGCTGCCCGCCGCCTGCGCAAGGACGTTCTGGAGATTTTCGGGCACAGCTCCGACCTGGTGGTGATGGCGCCGGGCGGGCTCCGGCGCGGGAGCCGCTACGTCGTACGCGTCGTGGCCGGGGGTGACCAGCTCGCGCGGCAGACGGGACTCGTGGACAGCCGCGGCCGCCCGATCCGCGGTCTTCCGCCGCAGGTGGTCTCGGGGGCCACCTGCGACGCGGAGGCCGCCTGGCGCGGCGCGTTCCTCGCACACGGATCGCTGACCGAGCCGGGCCGCAGCTCCTCGCTGGAGGTGACCTGCCCCGGGCCCGAGGCCGCGCTGGCCCTGGTCGGCGCCGCACGCAGGCTCCAGATCGCGGCGAAGGCGCGGGAGGTGCGCGGCGTGGACCGCGTCGTCGTCCGCGACGGTGACGCCATCGGCGCGCTGCTGACCCGGCTGGGCGCCCACGAGTCGGTGCTGGCCTGGGAGGAGCGGCGCATGCGCCGCGAGGTCCGCGCCACCGCGAACCGCCTCGCCAACTTCGACGACGCCAACCTGCGCCGCTCCGCGCGTGCGGCCGTCGCCGCGGGAGCGCGCGTGCAGCGTGCGCTGGAGATCCTCGCCGACGACGTGCCCGAGCACCTGGCCGCCGCCGGCCGGCTGCGCATGGACCACAAGCAGGCGTCGCTGGAGGAGCTGGGCGCGCTGGCCGATCCGCCGCTGACGAAGGACGCCGTGGCGGGCCGTATCCGCCGGCTGCTGGCGATGGCCGACAAGCGGGCCCAGGACCTGGGCATTCCGGGGACGGAGACGAGCCTCACGGAGGAGATGGTCGGCTGACCTCCCCCGCGGCCCTCCGGGCCCGGGGAGGGGACCCCATCCCGGGCCTGCCCGTGCCCGGGGCCTCCCCGTTCGGGACCCGTTCGGGATCCGTTCAGGACCCGGTTCCATCCGTCCCCCGGGCCGCGGGCTCCGGGGGACGGTCGTGGCTCCGGGCCCCGGGTGGCCGATGTCACCATGAAGTCCGGGGCGCGGTAGGGTCGGGAACCGGTCGGGGACATCCCATACACCTTTGCCGGTGTCCGTACCGGCGTACCAACGAGGAGATCGGTTCGTGACGATCCGCGTAGGCATCAACGGCTTCGGCCGCATCGGTCGCAACTACTTCCGCGCGCTGCTCGAGCAGGGGGCGGACATCGAGATCGTCGGTGTCAACGACCTGACCGACAACGCGACCCTGGTGCACCTGCTGAAGTACGACAGCATTCTGGGGCGCCTCAAGCAGCAGGTCAGCCACACCGACGACACCATCACGGTGGGCAGCCAGACCTTCAAGACGATGGCGGAGCGTGACCCGGCCCAGCTGCCCTGGGGCGAGCTGGGTGCCGACATCGTCATCGAGTCCACCGGCATCTTCACCAAGCGCGACGACGCGGCCAAGCACCTGGCCGCCGGCGCGAAGAAGGTCCTCATCTCGGCTCCGGCCAAGGAAGAGGACATCACCGTGGTCATGGGCGTCAACGAGGACAACTACGACCCCGCGAAGCACCACGTCATCTCCAACGCCTCCTGCACCACGAACTGCGTGGCGCCGATGGCGAAGGTCGCCGACGAGAACTTCGGCATCGTCAAGGGCATGATGACGACGGTCCACGCCTACACCAACGACCAGCGCATCCTGGACTTCCCGCACAAGGACCTGCGCCGCGCCCGCGCCGCCGCCGAGAACATCATCCCGACCTCGACCGGCGCCGCGAAGGCCACTGCCCTCGTCCTTCCGCACCTCAAGGGCAAGCTGGACGGCATCGCCATGCGCGTTCCGGTGCCCACGGGCTCCGTCACCGACCTCGTCCTGGAGCTGGACCGCGAGGCCAGCAAGGACGAGATCAACGCCGCCTTCCAGAAGGCCGGCGAAGGCCAGCTGAAGGGCATCCTGGAGTACACCGAGGACCCGATCGTCTCCTCCGACATCGTCAACTGGCCCGCGTCCTGCACGTTCGACGCGTCGCTGACGATGGTCCAGGGCAAGCAGGCCAAGATCGTCGGCTGGTACGACAACGAGTGGGGCTACTCCAACCGTCTCGTCGACCTGACCACCTTCGTCGGCGACAAGCTCTGAGCGTTCCCTCCGGGGAAGCCGATCAGCGCCGGGGAAGTGGCAGACCGTGGCAGGGCTCGCAGGGCGCGATGACGCGCCCTGCGAGCCCTGACCCATGCGGCCGCCCGGCGGGACACCGAGGGCCTGAACTCCAAGGAGAACACCAGCAAGCATGAAGACGATCGACGAACTCATCGCCGGGGGAGTGGCCGGCAAGCGGGTCTTCGTCCGCGCAGACCTGAACGTCCCGCTGGACGGGGCCGCCTCTGTCGAAGAGCGGGCCATCACCGACGACGGCCGTATCAGGGCCGCCGTCCCCACCATCCGCAAGCTGGCCGACGCGGGCGCCCGCGTCGTCGTCGCCTCGCACCTGGGCCGGCCCAAGGGGGCGCCCGACCCGCAGTTCTCACTCGCGCCGGTGGCGAAGAGGCTGGGTGAACTGCTGAGCACCGACGTCGCGTTCGCGTCCGACACCGTCGGCGACAGCGCCAGGGCCGCGGTGGGGTCGAGCGCCGACGGAGACGTGACGCTCCTGGAGAACCTCCGCTTCAACCCGGGAGAGACCAGCAAGGACGACGCCGAGCGTGCCGCCTTCGCCGGTGAACTCGCCGCACTCGCGGACCTCTACGTCGGCGACGGCTTCGGCGCCGTGCACCGCAGGCACGCCTCCGTCTACGACCTTCCGGCACGCCTTCCGCACGCGGCGGGCGGCCTCATCGCCACCGAGGTCGGTGTGCTGAAGAAGCTCACCGACGACGTGAAGCGGCCGTACGCGGTCGTCCTCGGCGGGGCGAAGGTCTCCGACAAGCTCGGCGTCATCGAACACCTGCTGCAGAAGGCCGACCGCATCCTCATCGGAGGCGGCATGGCCTACACGTTCCTCAAGGCCCAGGGGCACGAGGTCGGCAGCTCGCTGCTCCAGGAGGACCAGATCCCCGCGGTCAAGGGCTATCTGGAGCAGGCGGAGAAGCTGGGTGTGGAGTTCGTGCTGCCGGTGGACGTGCTGGCCGCCGAGAGCTTCCCCGACCTCAAGACGAAGGCGGCGGCCTCGCCGTCCACGGTCCCCGTCAGCGCCATCCCGGCCGGTCTGATGGGCCTGGACATCGGTCCGGAGACCGGTGAGCTCTACGCCGCGAAGCTCGCCGACGCCGCGACCGTCTTCTGGAACGGTCCGATGGGCGTCTTCGAGCACCCCGACTACGCCGAGGGCACCAGGGCCGTCGCACAGGCGCTGCTGGACAGCGGGTCCTTCAACGTCGTCGGCGGTGGCGACAGCGCTGCCGCCGTCCGGCTGCTCGGCTTCGACGAGGACGCATTCGGCCACATCTCGACCGGCGGCGGTGCCAGCCTGGAGTACCTCGAGGGCAAGACGCTGCCCGGTCTCGCCGCGCTGGAGAACTCGTGAACGACGCGCGTGCCGCTCAGCCGCGGGCGGCACTGTCGACACCTCTGGGCCGCTCGGCCGGCCGTGACAAGAGCCGCTGCCGCGGCGGAGTGAACAATGGAGGACTGACCCCGTGACCACCCGCACCCCGCTGATGGCGGGCAATTGGAAGATGAACCTCAACCACCTCGAGGCCATCGCCCACGTCCAGAAGCTCGCCTTCGCGCTGAACGACAAGGACCACGCGGCCGTCGAGGTCGCCGTCCTGCCGCCCTACACCGATCTGCGCTCCGTGCAGACTCTGGTCGACGGAGACAAGCTGAAGATCAAGTACGGTGCGCAGGACCTCTCGGCCCACGCCTCCGGGGCGTACACCGGCGAGATCTCCGGCGCGATGCTCGCCAAGCTGAAGTGCTCGTTCGTCACGGTCGGCCACTCCGAGCGCCGCCAGTACCACGGCGAGGACGAGCCCCTGGTCAACGCCAAGGTGAAGGCCGCCTTCGAGAACGACCTGACGCCGATCCTGTGCGTCGGCGAGGAACTCGCCGTGCGCGAGGCGGGCAACCATGTCTCGCACACGCTGGCCCAGGTCGACGGCGCGCTCAAGGACGTCCCCGCCGACCAGGCCGCCACGCTCGTGATCGCCTACGAGCCGGTCTGGGCCATCGGCACCGGCAAGACCTGCGGCGCCGAGGACGCGCAGGAGGTCTGCGGCGCCATCCGCACCCGCGTCGCCGAACTGTACGGGCAGGAAGTCGCCGACGCGGTCCGTATCCAGTACGGCGGTTCCGTGAAGTCCGGCAACGTCGCCCAGATCATGGCGCAGCCCGACATCGACGGCGCGCTGGTGGGCGGTGCCTCGCTGGACGCGGACGAGTTCGTCAAGATCGTGCGCTTCCGCGACCAGTGACGGTGACACGGCCCCGCAGGGCGGTGGCGCGTAGCCCGAAAGGGCAGGCGTATGACGGCGGGCCGTGACCCGTCGTACGCTGTGCGGGAGCCGGGCCCGTGTCCGGCTCCCGCACATGTGAAGTCTTTCCCGCGAAGTCCGAGAGAGTTGGTCCAGCCGTGATCATGGGGTTCTCCATCGCCCTCATCGTCTTCAGTTTCCTGTTGGCGCTGCTGGTTCTGATGCACAAGGGGAAGGGCGGCGGCCTCTCCGACATGTTCGGCGGCGGCATGCAGTCGTCCGTCGGCGGATCGTCGGTCGCCGAGCGCAACCTGGACCGGCTGACCGTCGTGGTCGGGCTGGTCTGGTTCGCGATCATCGTCGTGCTCGGTCTGCTGATGAAGCTGCAGAGCTGACACTCCCGGCCGAGCCGCGGGTGCGCCGTCGTTGCGCTGTCATCTGCCGCCCTCGGGGCCCGGCGTGCGGCCGGGCCCCGAGGGCGTCCCGGGCTTTGCAAGAGCAGCCGCAAGTCGCCGAACCCGGCCTATCATGAGGCTCGCGTCCGGAGCCGACGCAGTAACTCCGGTGACTGGACGTGCGTTGGGCCCTACGTACACTAGGGCGCCCGCAACGGAGTCATCGTCGATGTTCCGCGGCACCGCGAGGCAGGGAGTTGGACCGTGGCAAGTGGCAACGCGATCCGGGGAAGCCGGGTGGGGGCGGGGCCGATGGGAGAGGCCGAGCGAGGCGATTCCGCCCCCCGGCTCCGCATCTCCTTCTGGTGTTCCAACGGACACGAGACGCAGCCCAGCTTCGCCAGCGACGCGCAGATCCCCGAGACCTGGGACTGCCCCCGTTGCGGCTTCCCCGCCGGCAAGGACGAGGAGAACCCCCCGGACCCGCCGCGCACCGAACCGTACAAGACCCACCTCGCGTACGTGCGTGAGCGGCGCAGCGACGAGGACGGCGAGGCGATTCTCGCCGAGGCCCTCGCCAAGCTCCGCGGCGAGATCTGACGGTCACCACGCGGGGCCGTGCCGTGCCTCGGGCCGCGTCCTGACCGGCGGTCCGGCTGCCCTACGCGGAACGTTCCGGCCGTCCTTCGCGAAGCGGTCCGAACGACGGCTCGTGCGCCCTTCGACGGGCATCCGCTGCTCCGCCGCGCTCTCGTCCCGCCCATCCCGTCCTGCCTGTTGCCCGGGTCTTTCACGTGTCGCCACCGGGCCGCACCCTGCGGTGCACACGGCCGGGTTGCGCGTCAATTAGGTTGGGGCGCGGCCTATTCAGGACGAGGAAAAGGTGACGACCGCCGATGAACGCAGCACGCCGCACCCGGCTCGATCAGCTGCCCGAGTGGCACGCGCTGGCCAAGCACCGTGAGGAGTTCGGCGACACACATCTGCGCACGCTCTTCGCCGACGACCCCGGCCGGGCCGAACGGTTCGGCGTGCAGGTCGGCGATCTCCACCTCGACTACTCCAAGCACCTCGTGACGGACCAGACGCTGCGGCTGCTGCGGGAACTGGCCGCCGCGTCGGGGGTGGCGGAGCTGCGCGAGGCGATGTTCAGCGGCGAGCGGATCAACGTCACCGAGGACCGCGCCGTCCTCCACACCGCGCTGCGCACCCCCGCCGCCGCCCGCGTCCGGCTCGACGGCGAGGACGTCGTGCAGAAGGTGCACGCGGTGCTGGCGAAGATGGCCCTCTTCGCCAACAAGGTCCGCAGCGGCCACTGGACGGGGCACACCGGCAAGCGCATCAGGACCGTCGTCAACATCGGCATCGGCGGCTCCGACCTGGGCCCGAAGATGGCCTACGAGGCGCTGCGCCCGTACACCCGGCGTGACCTGGACTTCCGCTTCGTCTCGAACGTGGACGGCGCCGACCTGCACGAGGCCGTGCACGACCTGGACCCGGCGGAGACCCTGTTCGTGGTCGCCTCGAAGACCTTCACCACCATCGAGACCATCACCAACGCGACCGCTGCACGCCGCTGGCTGCTCGCCGGGCTGGGCGCGGAAGAGGACGCCGTCGCAAAGCACTTCGTCGCGGTCTCGACGAACGCCGGAACGGTCTCCGAGTTCGGAATCGACACGGAGAACATGTTCGAATTCTGGGACTGGGTCGGCGGGCGCTACTCGTTCGACTCGGCCATCGGGCTCTCTCTCATGGTCGCCATCGGGCCCGACCACTTCAACGAGATGCTGGCCGGCTTCCACTGCGTCGACGAACACTTCCGCGAGGCGCCCCCGGAGGCCAACGGGCCCTTGCTGATGGGCCTGTTGGGCATCTGGTACAACAACTTCTTCGATGCGCAGTCGCACGCGGTGCTGCCCTACAGCCACTACTTCTCGCAGTTCACCGCCTATCTCCAGCAGCTGGACATGGAGTCCGACGGCAAGTCCACCGACCGTCAGGGCCGCCCCGTCAACTGGCAGACGGGCCCTGTCGTCTGGGGCACTCCCGGCACCAACGGCCAGCACGCCTACTACCAACTGCTGCACCAGGGCACCAAGATGGTTCCCGCCGACCTCATCGGCATCGCGCGCCCCGCCCCCGGCCTCGGCGAACTCGCAGGTCAGCACGACTTGTTGATGGCGAACCTGTTCGCGCAGGGGCAGGCTCTGGCCTTCGGCAAGAGCGAGGAGGAGGTGCGGGCGGAGGGTGTTGTGGAGGAGCAGGTGCCGCACCGCACGTTCCCCGGCAACCGTCCGACGACCACGATCCTCGCCGAGGAGTTGTCGCCGTCCGTTCTGGGGCAGCTCGTCGCGCTGTACGAGCACAAGGTGTTCGTCCAGGGTGCGGTGTGGGACATCGACAGCTTCGACCAGTGGGGTGTGGAGCTGGGCAAGGTCCTCGCCAAGCGGCTGGAGCCGGCGCTGACGGACGGCGCGGACGTCGCGGGCCTGGACGCCTCGACCTCGTCCCTCGTGGAGCGCTACCGCCGCCTGCGCGGCCGCTGATCGCTCTTGGACCCGGGACCATGCCGCGAGGAGCAGGGGCCCGGGTCCAGGCGAACCGGGGCCTGGTCCGGGTGACCGGCAGTCGAGCCGGAGATCGCGTAACCGACCTCATTCCAGGGACGGTTCAACTCGACAGACGCAGCTGCTGTGGGCGGCAGCAGACGTCAGCCGGCTCTCGCGCGGCACAGGTCGCATGAGGGCAAGGTCGACCAGGCAATCTGCACGCCCTGCAAGGGAACGGACACGCGGAGGTCGGATCGTTGGCGGCAGCGAAGAAGCCCTCAACTCCCAAGCCCGGGCCGCCGCGCAAGGAGCGCTGGTTCCAGCCCCGCCGCTCGGCTTATTCGTGGGAGCAGGACGGCCTCGACCACATCCGGCAATTGATGCCGAAGACCGAGCCGTACAGGGCCTGCGCGAGTTTCTCCTTCACCGCTGCTTCCGGAGGACCAACGAGTGCGACCTGTTCATCGCAGTCCCAGGAGGCCTGTATCTCCTGGAGCTCAAGGGACACCCGGGCCGGGTCGTCAACCACGGTGACACCTGGCAGTTCCACGACGACCGCATCCGGACGCTGAAGAACCCCCTTCGCCTCACCGACCTGAAGTGCAAGGAGCTCAAGGACCAACTGCAGCGTGCCGCACGGGACATGGGTGAGGACCCACGGCGCGTCCCGTTCATCAGGCCCGCTGTCTTCCTGCACGCTCCGGGGCTGGTCAGCGGACTTGACGAGTTTCAGCGGATCAACGTCTTCGGACGCAACTTGAAGTCACATACAGCGTGACTCGACGCCGCCGCTCTGCCTCCTTCTCAACTCAGAAGAGACAGAGCCACCAAGCAGGCAACACAGGATACGACCATCCCTGCAGTTCCAGCATTCACCAGCTTCCGACGCTTGCGCCTCCAGCCGAGCACCACGACAGCGAGTCCCGAATATGTACACCCGAGACTCAGCAGCGTGACCCAGAGATGATGACCTGTCGCAATTGACAGATACACAAGCAGCAGCGGCGCAAGGCTACCCAGAACGAGCAGGATGAGGTGAACTGGCCCGCCTCGCGTACGGCCAGATCTCGTGTCGGGTTGGACAGCCCCAGGTCAGGGAGTTCGGAATTCATTCTGTCTACTCACCGTCAGAAAACTAGATCATGCTCGCGATACCGCCGATTCTGAACGTGCGCATTGCGTCCGTCGGCGAAGACGTCCCCCGGAAGCAGTCGATGCTTGAGCCAGTGGGACAGGTGGGGCTCCCAGACCCGGAACATGAAGAGATAGTGCGGTCCCGGCTGTCCACGTCGGACCTGGGGCCGTAGCGTGCTCGAGTCGGTCTTAGCCGCAGTCGCGGCCGGGCTCGCACTGCCAGCCGGAGAAGCCACCTTCGCGGGGGTTCTCGATGGCGTGGTCGAACTGGAGAAAGCCCCAGGCCACCCAGATGATGAAGGCGACGCAGAGGGCCAGTCCCGCATACAGGGCGATCTTCTTCGGAAGACTGCCGCGAGGCGCCTCGTCTTCGGCGAGGTCGCGCTCCGCCGCGCTGTCCTCGTCCTGCGCACCTTGTCCGGCCGCAGGCTCCGGCTGCTTCTCCGGCCTTCCGGAGGCCGTGTGCCGACCTTTCATGATCGAGTCGTCATCTGGTCGGACGAGCCGGATACGTCGAAGTCCCGGGCCATTCCGGAGCTGTGCAGATGTGCGATGTCGGCCTGCTCCAGGTCCATACCGAACGGTCCGGGGCCACCGCCGGAGACCGTGGCACGGTGCTCGCTCGGGATGCCCCAGTCGTATCGCTTCTGGACCTCGACGTCATAGTTGATCTCGCTGCCCTCCTTCTCCCCGACGAGACGGTACTGGAAGTGGTTGAGCGCGTAGTACCACTCCATGCTGCTGTCACCGTCCGCCGGATTGGGAGCGGTGGACGACCATTCCGTGGTGAACAGCCCGTCTCCGCGCTTGCGCACATCGTCTTCCATCGTGCTGTCGACGTCCTTCTGGAAGGCAGGGATCTGTTCCATCATCTGCTGCGGCTCGACCTCGACCGGTTTGCCGCTGCCGTCCAGGTAGTGCTCGACCAGACCAGCGGCCGTCGGCCATCCCTTGACGCCGGCGAAGTAGGCGGCGACGTTGTTGAGCTGATTGTGGACTTGGCGGTCCTTCGCGGTGGGGTCGACGATGTCGAACTTTCGGTTCTCGGACTCGAAATTGCCGACCGTACCGAAGATCACTTTGAGGCTCTTCGCGAGCCAGTCATCGTCCTCAGCAGCGTCATCGAGCAGCTTCCGCACGCGCTTCTCCAGCGCCTCAGCGGTCTGCCTGCGCTCATCGACGATGCTCGGAGCGCTGGGACTGTCAGGGTCGTACATCACCGACCACTCGACCTTCCCCGAGTCGGTGATGGTCATCCCCTCCTCTAGGGCCTCCCGCTGCAGTTTCTCTGCGCGCAGTTTGAGTCCCGCGAGGCCCTTCACACCGCCTCGGCCAGTGGCGCCGTCGGCCTCCGTGTCCAAGAACTTCCGAAGCGCTCTGACCTCCTTGTCCAGCGCGTCGATGTCCAGCTGGATGCGGTCGCAGTAGTCCTGGGCGGCTCGGCCGCTCTTGCCGCGCCAATTGTCCTCGTGGAGAGGTTTCACCACGTCGTCATGGAACCCCGTTCGGGACTCCTTCAACTTCCGGTGGACCGTTGCCCACTCGTCGGCGAACTTCTCCAGTCCTGCCACGTCAAGCTGTAGCAATGCGGCGAAATCAGGCATGTCCTGGCCACCCCCCCCGGGCCGGTCTGGTCGGTAATCGTCAGAGGAACGCAGACGCGATGCTTGTTTCGTTCGCGTCGTACGCGTCCGCGCTGAGACGGAAGTTCTCCGCTGCCTGGTCAAGTCGCCGCACGACGACCTTGTTCAACGCCTCCCAGCGTTCTTCGAGCTCGTCCAGGCTGCCGGCGAACCTCCAGCCGTCAGCGGCGCGGGCAAGGCCCGTGCGCGCGTCTTCGGCCACTCCCCGCGTCTTACGGATGATCTCCGAAGCCGTCTCGCAGTCGTCGGCCCGCCTGCGCAGGAACGACGAAGTGACACCGACGTCCGGATCCGAACCCCAGGGCGCCGGCGCTGTAGGGCTCGGGTTGGGCGAGGGCGATGGCTCCGGGCTGGGACGGTTTCCGCCCGATTCGGGCGGGGCGCTCGGAGTGGGGCCTGGTGAAGGCCCTGGCGAGGGCTCCGAGGTCGTCGCGTTCGCGACCCGAGGGTCGACAGACTGGCCCATGCTTCCTCCCCCTGGCCGTCAGTGAGCACTTCCCCCATGGAGCACGACGACGGCCACCGGCAATGTACCCGACAACGAAGGGGCGCGATCAAACGGCTTCCGCCCGGACATCCCCCGCCGCCCTGTGGCCGAACCTTCGACGGCGGGATCAGCGGCCTCGCGGTCCTTCACAGCCCTTCCGGAACCATTCAACTCCACCTATCGCGCTCAAGGTTGAGACCAAGGAGCACGTTTCACAGGGGGCACTCGACGACAACATCGCCACCGTCGCCAGGGGAGGGCCGCGTTCCACGCCGTCCGCGGTGAATACGGCTCCGGCAAGACGTTCTTCGCCTGCTGGCTCGCGGAACGCGCCAAACGGTCCGGGACGGCGGGCTGGGAGGGAAGGTGGGCGTCGCGCCGCGGGTTCTCCTTCGCAAACTGGTCGCGGACGTGCTGGACGAGTAGACGAGTTCGAGGAGTTCGACCCGCGCACTCACTTCAGCCTCACCGTTTCCGGCGACGAACTGAACGATGTCGAACGGAACGCGGCCCCCGCGCGGACGCCGGCGATGCAGAACTGGACCTGCCGTGAACGCCCTCGATTCCCTCGATCCCGTCCTCACCCACCACATCGTCAACTCGCATGGCTGGCGCAGCCTCCGCCCACTCCAGGAAGAAGCCGTCGGGCCGCTGACGGCGGGGCAGGACGCAATCCTTCTCGCTCCCACCGCGGGCGGGAAGACCGAGGCTGCCGTCCTTCCGCCCTGCTGTCACGGATGACCACCGGCAGGTGGCAGGCCACATCGATCCTCTATGTGTGCCCGCTGAAAGCTCTGCTCGACAACCTGCTGCCACGCCGGGAGACGTACACAGGCTGGATGGGCCGCACGGCCGCCCTGTGGCACGGTGCGTCATCGCGGGCAAGCGCAAGAAGATCCTGGCGAACCGTACCGACGTACTGCTCACCACCCCGGAATCGCTCGAAGCGATGCTCGTCAGTGCGAAGGTCGACCACAGAGCCTTCTTCTCTGGCCTGCGCAGCATCGTGGTGGACGAGGTCCATGCCTTCGCTGGTGAGTTGCTGCTCGCCGGGCGCAGTTGGACTGTCACCTACATCGACTGGACCCGCAAACGCTGCTCTGTGGAACCGGCCGACGGCGGCGGCAGAGCAAAGTGGAGCAGCTTCGGATTCGTGCAAGCGACATCGTTCGAATTCACTCGGGCGGCACGAGAGGTACACCTCGGCACCGATCCGGCTGCGGGTCTTACGAGGCGCGCTGCGATCTGTCTCAGCCAGGCAAGGGAACACTTCATGGACGCCGTGCACCCGGGGGAACCCTCATCACGCGCGGGAGCGGTGGTCACACACGGTGGTGGACCTGGGCTGGACACGGGGCGAACGCCACGCTCGCCGCATCGCTCAGAGCGGTCACCGTGCCCGGACAGCGCATCAACGACTGCTGGATCCGGTTGCGGGAGGACATCGACCCTGGCCTGTGGAAACAGGCCGTCGCGGACGCGTCAGCACAGCTGAGACTGCCCGATGTCGATGCGCGGGCGGTGAAGGGGCTGAAATTCGCCGAGGCGCTGCCGCCCGGTCTCGCCGAGGAGACGCTGGCGGTCCGGTTCTCCGATGTCACAGGAGCACGGGCGGTATTGGAGGAACGGACACGGCTCGTGACGGGTCTCGCCGGTTCCTGACCTATTCCCTCTCGCTTTTTCTGAGCCTCATCGGGTGGAGCAGGGTGAGGGTCGGCCCCTCAACTTGTTGATGGCGAACCTGTTCGCGCAGGGGCAGGCTCTGGCCTTCGGCAAGAGCGAGGAGGAGGTGCGGGCGGAGGGTGTTGTGGAGGAGCAGGTGCCGCACCGCACGTTCCCCGGCAACCGTCCGACGACCACGATCCTCGCCGAGGAGTTGTCGCCGTCCGTTCTGGGGCAGCTCGTCGCGCTGTACGAGCACAAGGTGTTCGTCCAGGGTGCGGTGTGGGACATCGACAGCTTCGACCAGTGGGGTGTGGAGCTGGGCAAGGTCCTCGCCAAGCGGCTGGAGCCGGCGCTGACGGACGGCGCGGACGTCGCGGGCCTGGACGCCTCGACCTCGTCCCTCGTGGAGCGCTACCGCCGCCTGCGGGGCCGCTGATCGCTCTTGGACCCGGGATGGGTGAAGGGCCCTGCCGGGACGGCGCCGTCCAGCAGGGCCCTTCACCCATCCCGGGGGTGCGTCAGGAGCCGTCGGAGAATGGGGCGGGACCACGGACTGCGTGGTTCCGCCCGCCCGGGCGACCGCGCTGAGCTGCCTTTTCTTTTCTGTTCGAATTGACGGACGGACAGCGGAAATCCGGCCCCCAAGAGACCGCTTGACAAGGGGCGAAGCGTGACCTCACAGTAGGCGCTACGCACAACGCAACCGGATACGTTCTCTGCGTAATCCCCGATTTAACTTTATTGCGCCGTCCGAGGGCCCGCCACAAGTGTGCCCTGCGGCGTAATTCTTCCTGCCCGTACGGTCGTCGATTGCATGCGAGCGCGCGCAGCGGCTCGAATCAGCGGAATCATTTCTCTTCAGTTCCCGGGGCGGTAACCCCTGCCCTGATAACCGGATTCCGGTCCGTAATGGCCCGTACGTGTGAGTAGTTTCCTATCAGTGACTGGAAAGGGTGAGTGCCAAGTGACACACACAGCTGTCGAGACGCCGCTGCAGGTTCTTGAGCATGAACCCTATCTGCAGGTCACATGGCGCGACTCCAAGACCTCCGCTCGCGGCTTCGTCGTGATCGACCAGCTGGTCACGGGCATCGCCACCGGCGGTCTGCGCATGCGGCCCGGCTGCACGATGAACGAGGTCGCTGAACTCGCACGGGAAATGACCCTGAAGATGGGCGCCTTCGGAATTCACGTGGGCGGCGCCAAGGGCGGAATCGACTTCGACCCTTCGGACCCACGGGCCGAGGAAGTGCGGGAGCGGTTCCTTGAAGGCGTTCGGCCGCTGCTCGAGCGCTTCTGGGTGACCGCCGGCGACCTCGGCACGGGGCAGGAGCAGCTCAACCGGGCCTTCGCCCGTGTCGGGATCGGCGAGACCTCGTTCCACGCGGCGGTGGTCCGGGCAGCTGACGAGGCCGAGGTGCGTGAGCGCATCCACCAGGCTTTCACGGCGGAGACCGAGGGCCTGAAGCTGTCGGAGCTGATCGGCGGCTACGGCGTGGCCGAGGCCGCGCTGGCGGCGCTGGAGCACCGGGACATCCCCGCCACGACGGCCCGTGCGGTCGTGCAGGGCTTCGGGGCGATGGGCGGCTCCACGGCGCTCTACCTCGAGCACGCCGGCGTGAAGATCGTGGGTGTCACGGACGCCCAGGGCATGATCCTCAACGAGTCGCGGGGCCTCGATGTGGAGCTTCTGCTGGCGGCGCGGACGACGGGCGGCGTCATCGACCGCTCCGTGCTGCGCGAGGACGACGTGGAACGCCTGGGCGACGAGTGGCTGGGTCTCGACGTGGACGTGCTGGTGCCGGCCGCCGTCGGCCACACCATCACGGCGGACAACTGCGACCGCATCCGCGGCAAGTTCGTGGTGGAGGCGGCGAACGTGCCCACCACCCCCGAGGCCGAGCAGCTTCTGCTGGAGCGCGGGATCACGGTGATCCCCGACTTCATCGCCAACACC
The DNA here is from genome assembly GCF_900090145.1 of Streptomyces sp. WMMB 322. Lineage (GTDB taxonomy): Bacteria > Actinomycetota > Actinomycetes > Streptomycetales > Streptomycetaceae > Streptomyces. The sequence continues at coordinate 126,748 of NZ_FMHI01000004.1, read as the reverse complement.
GGCGCCGCCGCCGGGGCCTGGTGGGTCATCCTCGGTGAGGTGGTCAGCCCCGCCGGTGCGTGCATGCGGCTGTCCGAGCAGATCCGTCCGCTGGTCCGTGACCTCATGAGCCGGGCCGACGGGTCCGCCTTGTCGGTGCGGACGGAGGGAATCCTGTTCGCGAAGGAGAACTCGCAGCGGATGATCGACGAGTACGGCGGCGCGGTGGCGTTCCGCGACCTCTTCCCCGACATGGGGGCGGAGCACCCGTTCGCCGGAACGGGCACGGAGCCGGCAGCCGAGCCGGCGACCGTCACGGAGCTCACGGAGCCCGTCGTCCATCAGCCGAACGGAGCTGCTTACCCGGCATCGGCCGATCCGGCCGAGTCCTCCCTGGACACCGGCCGGCAGCCCGCCGCGGCGTTCCCGGCGTACTGGCCCGGGCCCGCCGACGAGTCCGCCGACGGCCAGGCCTGAGCCGCCACACGCACGACATGACGGTGCCCTGCGACCGGAACTCCGGTCGCAGGGCACCGTCACGTCGCCGAGGGCCGCCGGCCGGGCGGGGCATCGGTCGGCTCGCGGCGGCGGAGCGGCCCGTCCGGCCGCTCCGCATCCCGAACGTCACGACGGCGGCAGGAGATCCCCCGGCAGTCCCGCGGCGGCCGCCTCGTCGAGCAGCCAGAGCGTTCCGTCGCGTCCCCGCGCACCCGCGGCCGGTACCTGCGACTCGTGCGCGTCCGTGTCCGCCTTCGCCAGAGCACGAGCCACCGCGTCCGCCTTGTCCTCGCCCGCGGCCAGCAGCCACACCTCTCGTGCCGCCCGGATCGCGGGCAGCGTCAGCGAGATGCGCAGGGGCGGCGGCTTCGGCGAGTCGTGCACGCCGACGACGGTGCGCTCCGTCTCGCGGACACCCTGGTGACCCGGGAAGAGCGAGGCCACATGGGTGTCGGGACCGACACCCAGCAGCAGCACGTCGAAGGAGGGAACACCGGCTGCGGCCTCGGGACCCTCGGGCCGTGCGGCCGCGGCCAGTTCGGACTCGTACGCGGCGGCCGCGGCTTCCACGTCGCTGCCGTACGCTCCGTCGGACGCGGCCATCGGGTGGACGCGGGCCGGGTCGAGCGGCACGGAGTCCAGCAGGGCCTCCCGTGCCTGAGTGACGTTGCGTTCCGGGTGGCCCTCCGGGAGGAACCGCTCGTCGCCCCACCACACATCCAGCCGGGAGAAGTCGACGGAGTCACGGCCGGGCGCGGCGGCCAGCGCCGCGAGCAGTCCGTTGCCGTTGCGGCCGCCCGTCAGCACCACAGAGGCGCTTCCGCGTGCCGACTGCGCCCCGGCCACCCGGGCGACGAGCCGTTCGGCGGCTGCCCGCGCCATCTCGTCCTTGTCGCGGTGCACGTGGACGCGGGCTGCGGGGCTCACTTCTTCGCCGCCCTCTTCGCGGCGGACCTGGCGGCCTTCTTCGCAGCGGCGGGCTGCTTGGCCGAATCCTCCTCCGCCTGCGGACGAGCCTGTGTCTGCGTCTGCCCGCGGCGCCCACCGCCGCCCCCGCTTGCGTCCGTCCGTGTGCCGGGGCTCTTGCCGGGCTCCTTCGCGCCGGCCTGCACGGCCGACGCGTACGCCTCGTCCGGGTCCAGACGGCGCAGCTCCTCCGCGATCAGCTCGGACATGCCGCGACGGTGCAGCGCCACATGCCGGTCCGGCTGGCCCGGCACGGCCAGTTCGGCGAGCGAGCCGTCCGCGCGGCTCAGGCAGATCGCGCCGTCGGCGGTCTCCATCCGGACCGCCGTGATGCCGGGGCCCTCGGTGACCTTCCGTTCGACGGGCACGCGCAGACGTTCGGCCAGCCACATCCCGAGCAGTTCCGCCGACGGGTTGTGCGCCTCGCTCTCGACCACGGCGGAACGCACCTTCAGCGACTGCTGGTCCAGGCCCGCCGCGAGCATGCTGCGCCAGGGCGTCAGCCGCGTCCACGACAGGTCGGTGTCGCCGGGGGCGTACGTCTCGCCGCGCAGCTTCAGCTCGGCGAGCGGGTCCTCCGCGGCGGCGGCGTCGGTGATGCGCCGCTGCGCGAGCGTGCCGAGCTTGTCCTCGGACGGGTGCTCGGGTGCGTCGTCCGGCCACCAGACCACGACGGGCGCGTCCGGCAGCAGCAGCGGCAGCACGACGCTGTAGGCGTGCGAGGCCAACTCGCCGTGCAGGCGCAGCAGTACGGTCTCGCCCGTACCGGAGTCGCTGCCCACCCGCACCTCGGCGTCGAGCCTGGCCATCGCGCGGTCGCGGGGCGAGCGCCCGGGGCGGCGGATGACCACCAGGATGCGCGAGGGGTGTTCCTTCGACGCCTCGCTCGCAGCCTTCAGCGCGTCGTAGTGGTTGCCCTCGTCGGTGACGATCACCAGGGTGAGGACCATGCCCACGGCGGGGGAGCCGATCGAACGCCTCGCCTGGACGAGAGTGGCGTTGATCTGGCTCGAATTGGTGTCCGTGAGGTCGATGTTCATGGCCGGCGCCAGCTCCGTCCGTCGCGTGCGAGCATCTTGTCGGCTCCCTCCGGGCCCCAGGTGCCGGCCTGGTACTGCTCGGGCCTGCCGTGCTTGTCCCAGTAGCGCTCGACGGGGTCGAGGATCTCCCAGGACCGCTCGACCTCCTGGTGCCTCGGGAAGAGATTCGCGTCGCCCAGCAGCACATCGAGCAGCAGGCGCTCGTACGCCTCGGGGCTGGACTCGGTGAAGGACTCGCCGTAGGCGAAGTCCATCGTCACGTCGCGGATCTCCATCTGCGTGCCGGGGACCTTCGAACCGAACCTGATGGTGACGCCCTCGTCCGGTTGCACGCGGATCACCAGGGCGTTCTGGCCGAGTTCCTGGGTGTCGGTCGCGTCGAAGGGCGAGTGCGGCGCGCGCTGGAAGACGACCGCGATCTCGGTGACGCGCCGGCCCAGGCGCTTGCCCGTACGCAGGTAGAACGGCACTCCGGCCCAGCGGCGGTTGTCGATCTCCAGGCGCATGGCCGCGAAGGTGTCGGTCTTCGACTTGGGGTCGATGCCCTCTTCCTCCAGGTAGCCGCGTACCTTCAGGCCGCCCTGCCAGCCGGAGGTGTACTGGCCGCGCACCGTGTGCTTGCCGAGGTCGTTCGGCAGGCGCACCGCGTTGAGCACCTTGAGCTTCTCGGTGAGCAGCGCCTTGGCGCCGAAGGAGGCGGGCTCCTCCATGGCCGTGAGAGCCAGCAGCTGAAGCAGATGGTTCTGGATCACGTCGCGGGCCGAACCGATGCCGTCGTAGTAGCCGGCGCGGCCGCCGATGCCGATGTCCTCGGCCATCGTGATCTGCACATGGTCGACGTAGCTGCGGTTCCACAACGGCTCGAACATCGTGTTGGCGAAGCGCAGCGCCAGGATGTTCTGGACGGTCTCCTTGCCCAGGTAGTGGTCGATGCGGAAGACCTGGTCGGGGTGGAAGACGTCGTGCACGATCGCGTTCAGCTCCTGGGCGCTGGGCAGATCGCGCCCGAAGGGCTTCTCGATGACGGCGCGCCGCCACGAGCCGTCGCCGCCCTCGGAGAGGCCGTGCTTCTTCAGCTGCGAGACGACGGTGGGGAAGAACTTCGGCGGCACCGACAGGTAGAAGGCGAAGTTGCCGCCCGTGCCACGGGACTTGTCCAGTTCCTCGATCGTCGACTTGAGGGTGCGGAACGCCTCGTCGTCGTCGAAGACGCCCGGCACGAAACGCATCCCCTGGGACAGCTGCTCCCAGACCTCCTCGCGGAAGGGGGTGCGCGCGTGCTCCTTGACGGCCTCGTGCACGACCTGCGCGAAGTCCTCGTGCTCCCAGTCGCGGCGGGCGAAGCCGACGAGTGAGAAGCCCGGCGGGAGCAGGCCGCGGTTCGCCAGGTCGTAGACGGCAGGCATCAGCTTTTTACGTGACAAATCACCCGTGACGCCGAAAATGACCAGCCCGGACGGCCCCGCGATGCGCGGGAGCCGCCGGTCCAGTGCGTCACGCAGCGGATTGGCTGCGTCGGTCAACTTCCTTACGCCTCCTTCGGCGTGAGGCGCTTGAGTTCCGCCTCGGTGGAAGACAGCAGTTCGTTCCAGGACGCCTCGAACTTCTCCACGCCCTCGTCCTCCAGCACCTGCACGACGTCGTCGTAGGAGATGCCCAGGGAGGCGACGGCGTCGAGGACGGCCTGGGCGTCCGCGTAGCTTCCGCGCACGGTGTCGCCCGTGATCTCGCCGTGTTCGTCGGTGGCCTTCAGCGTCGCCTCAGGCATCGTGTTGACCGTGTTGGGGGCGACGAGTTCCGTGACGTACAGCGTGTCGGGGAGCGACGGGTCCTTCACACCGGTCGAAGCCCACAGCGGACGCTGGCTGTTGGCGCCCGCGCGCTCCAGGGCCTTCCAGCGCTCGGGCGGCTCGGAGGAACCGTCGGCCGCGCCGAAGACCTGCTCGTAGGCCTGGTAGGCGAGACGGGCGTTGGCGACCGCGGCCTTGCCCTTCAGCTCCTTGGCCTCCTCGGTGCCGATCCCGTCCAGCCGCTTGTCGATCTCCGTATCCACGCGGGAGACGAAGAAGGACGCGACGGAGTGGATCGTCGAGAGGTCCATGCCCAGGGCCTTGGCCTTCTCCAGGCCCGCCTGGAAGGCGTCCATGACCTCGCGGTACCGCTCCAGGGAGAAGATCAGCGTGACGTTGACGCTGATGCCCCTGCCAAGGGTCTCGGTGATGGCGGGCAGGCCGGCCTTCGTCGCCGGGATCTTGATGAAGGTGTTGGGGCGGTCCACCAGCCAGGCCAGCTGCCGCGCCTCGGCGACGGTCGGCTTGGTCCTGTGGGCCAGCCGCGGATCGACCTCGATGGAGACGCGCCCGTCCTTGCCGCCGGTGGCGTCGAAGACGGGACGCAGCACGTCCGCGGCGTCCCGCACGTCGGAGGTGGTGATCATGCGCAGCGCCTCCTCCACGGTGACGCCGCGGGAGGCCAGGTCGGAGACCTGCTGGTCGTACTTGTCGTCGGACGAGATGGCCTTCTGGAAGATCGTCGGGTTCGTGGTGACGCCCACCACGTGCTGCTCGTCGATGAGTTCGCCCAGGTTGCCCGACGTGATCCGGTGACGGGACAGGTCATCCAGCCAGATCGCGACGCCTTCGTCGGAGAGGCGCTTGAGAGCGTCTGTCATGGGAATTGCATCTCCTGCTTGTCGTAGCTTCTGTACGTGCCGGGGCGGGGCGTCAGCGGGACGCGGCCTCTAGCGACTCCCGTGCGGCCGTGACGACCGCCTCGGAAGTGAGACCGAACTCCCGGTAGAGCGTCTTGTAGTCGGCAGAGGCGCCGTAGTGCTCCAGCGAGACGATCCGCCCCGCGTCACCGACGTACCGGTGCCAGGTCAGACCGACGGCTGCCTCGACCGCCACCCGCGCCCGCACGGTCGGCAGCAGCACGGTGTCCTTGTACGCCTGGTCCTGCTCCTCGAACCACTCCACGGACGGCATGGACACCACTCGCGTACGCACACCCTCCGCCTGGAGGACATCGCGCGCCTCGACGGCCAGCTGCACCTCGGAGCCGGTGCCGATGAGGATCACCTGCGGCTCGCCGCCGTCCGCCTCGAACATCACGTAACCGCCCTTGGCGGCATCAGGGTTGGGCTCGTAGGTGGGCACGTTCTGCCGGGTCAGGGCCAGGCCGTGCGGCGCGGGCTTGTCCGCGTGCCGGCGCAGCACCTCGGCCCAGGCGACCGCAGTCTCGTTCGCGTCGGCCGGGCGGACGATGTTCAGGCCCGGGATGGCGCGGAGCGCGGGCAGCTGCTCGACGGGCTGGTGTGTCGGGCCGTCCTCGCCCAGGCCGATCGAGTCGTGCGTCCACACGTACGTCACGGGCGCCTTCATCAGTGCGGCGAGGCGCACCGCAGGACGCATGTAGTCGGAGAAGGTCAGGAAGGTCCCGCCGTACACGCGCGTGTTGCCGTGCAGCGCGATGCCGTTCATGGTCGCGCCCATCGAGTGCTCGCGGATGCCGAAGTGCACCGTGCGGCCGTAACGGTCGGCGCCCGGCAGCGGGTTGCCCTCCGGCAGGAACGAACTCTCGTCGAACGAAGTGTTGTTGGAGCCCGCGAGGTCGGCCGAACCGCCCCACAGCTCCGGGATCTTCGGGCCGAGAGCCTTGAGTACCGCGCCCGACGCCTTGCGCGTGGCCACGTCCTTGCCCGCCTCGAAGGACGGCAGCGCCTTCTCCCAGCCGTCGGGCAGCTCGCCCGCGCGGATGCGGTCGAACTCGGCCGCACGCTCGGGGTTCGCCGACCGCCACCCGGCGAACTGCTTCTCCCAGGCGCTGCGCGCCTCGCGGCCGCGGTCCCAGGCGCCGCGTGTGTGCTCCAGCACGTCCGTGCCGACCTCGAAGTGCTGCTCGGGGTCGAAGCCGAGGACCTTCTTGGTCCTGGCGACCTCCTCCTCGCCGAGCGCCGCACCGTGAGCTGCACCGGTGTTCTGCGCGTCGGGCGCGGGCCAGGCGATGATGGAGCGCACGGCGATGAAGGACGGACGCGAGGTCTCGGCCTGCGCCGCCTTGAACGCCTCGTACAGGGCCTCGGGGTCGAGGTCGCCGTTGGGCAGCTGGTCGACGCGCTGCACGTGCCAGCCGTAGGCCTCGTACCGCTTGACGACGTCCTCGGAGAAGGCCGTCTCCGTGTCGCCCTCGATGGAGATGTGGTTGTCGTCCCACATCACGACGAGATTGCCCAGCTTCTGGTGTCCCGCGAGGGACGACGCCTCGGCCGAGACCCCTTCCTGGAGGTCGCCGTCGCTGGCGAACGTCCAGATGGTGTGGTCGAAGGGCGATTCGCCCTCGGGTGCGTCCGGGTCGTAGAGGCCTCGCTCGTAGCGGGCCGCCATCGCCATGCCCACGGCGTTGGCGACGCCCTGGCCCAGCGGGCCTGTCGTCGTCTCGACGCCGACCGTGTGGCCGTGCTCCGGGTGGCCCGGCGTCTTGCTCTCCCAGGTGCGGAAGCTCTTCAGGTCGTCCAGCTCGAGGCCGTAGCCGGCGAGGTAGAGCTGGATGTAGAGCGTCAGGCTGGAGTGGCCGACGGAGAGTACGAACCGGTCACGGCCCGACCAGTCGGGGTCGGAAGGGTCGTGACGCATCAGCTTCTGGAAGACCATGTATGCGGCCGGTGCGAGTGCCATGGCCGTGCCGGGGTGGCCGTTGCCGACCTTCTGCACTGAATCCATGGCCAGAACCCGGACGGTGTCGACAGCCCGCTGGTCCAGGTCGGTCCATTCGAGGTCTGCGGTGGTCGGCTTCGTGCTCACCCTGAGTCAGGGCTCCTCTCCACAATTGAGTGTCCGGTGCCGTTGCGCTCACCGGCGGTGTCGAGCGTACCCCTGTGCTAAGCGCATCTCTTCCGGGTGCTCACCAACGGCACACCGACACTTGCCGGAACAAGGAGAAGGTCCGCCGTGATTCCTTGCGTACGGTGCCGAATCCGGTGCCGTACGCGGTGCCGTATGCGGTGCGAACCCGGTGGCGGGCTTCCCGCCGCGGACGGGCGGGCCGTGCACGGGCGCCTTGCGCGGGGTGCGGCGCGGCGCCGCGAGACCCCCCGCGCAAGGCGCACGGCGGCGCCGTCTAAAGTGGCGTGGTACGCGCGAGCCTTACGGAACGTGCACCGTTCCCGCTCGCATCTCATGTAGTGATCAGGGGTGTTCGTGACGGCCGTCGGATCCCGTCCTGCGGGGGTGCTCGAGACCAGCACCGTGGACCGGTCGTTCCCCGCCCGGCTCAAGGCGTATGTCGCGCTGACCAAGCCCCGCATCATCGAACTGCTTCTCATCACCACGATCCCGGTGATGTTCCTCGCCGCGCAGGGCGTGCCCGACCTTCTGCTGGTGCTGACCACCTGCATCGGCGGCTACCTCTCCGCGGGCGGCGCCAACGCGCTGAACATGTACGTCGACCGGGACATCGACGCGCTGATGCACCGCACCGAGAAGCGTCCTCTCGTGACGGGAGCCGTCACCCCGCGCGCGGGACTGATCTTCGGGCTGAGCCTGGCGGTCGTCTCCACGCTGTGGTTCGGACTGCTCGTCAACTGGCTCTCGGCCGCGCTCTCCCTGGGGGCGCTGCTCTTCTACGTCCTCGTCTACACGATGGTGCTCAAGCGGCGCACTTCGCAGAACATCGTCTGGGGCGGCATCGCCGGCTGCATGCCCGTCCTGATCGGCTGGTCGTCGGTGACGAACGAGGTCAGCTGGGCCGCCGTCATCCTCTTCCTCGTCATGTTCTTCTGGACGCCGCCGCACTACTGGCCGCTGTCGATGAAGGTGCGCGAGGACTACGCGCGCGTCGGTGTGCCGATGCTCCCCGTCGTCGCGACGAACTCGGCGGTCGCGCGCCAGATCGTGCTCTACAGCTGGGTGATGGTCGCGGTCTCGCTGATGCTGTGGCCGCTGGGCTACGTCGGGTGGTTCTACACCGGGGTCGCCCTGGCCTCGGGCGGCTGGTGGCTCTGGGAGGCGCACGCGCTGCTGGCGCGGGCCAAGTCCGGGGCCAAGGGCGCGAAGCTGAAAGAGATGCGCCTCTTCCACTGGTCGATCACTTACGTCTCGCTGCTCTTCGTGGCCGTCGCGGTCGACCCCTTCCTGCGCTGAGGCCCGGGCCGGTTTCCCCGCGGCGGGGCGGACTTTCGCGGGCACGTGTGCCCGCCGGGCCCGGCAGTCCGGCACCCTTGTGCATGCGTGAGGGCCCGGACCAGTGACGGTGGTCCGGGCCCTCACCGTTCCCCGGCGGAACGTCTGGGGTGAGTGCGCCGCGTCAGGCGCGGGCGGGGGTGCCGCCTTCGAGCTGGATGCCCGCCATGCGGTTCCACTCGTAGGGACCCGTCTTCATCTTCTCGGCCATCTCGCCGGCGAAGGACTCGTGCACGGTGATGCCCGCCTGCTCCGTGGCCTGCCGGGCCGTCTCGACCGAGGGCGCCATCAGGTCGCCCCAGCCGCCGTCGGCGCCGACGAGGGCGATACGGGCGCCGGACTGTCCCACGTAGGCGATCTGTCCTTCGGCGCTGCCGCCGTGCCGCTGCGCGAACGCGGTGATCTCCTTGGCGAGCCTGGCCGCCCGCTTGCTGCTGTCTGCCATGCCCTGATGCTACCGGCGGGTAGTCGGTGCGGCCACAGCGTCCACGGGCGCGAGACCCACGCCACACGGTCCGCGATTCCCCGCGGCCCCGCCGGGCCTGCCATTGCACTGACATCTTTCCCGGGGCCCGGGCCTGGGCCCGGGCAGGCGGTTTCCGCTGGTCAGGCCCCGGCGTCCCCGCAAGCCGCGGGGACGCACCGGCGTACACGGGGTCCACAGCGGTCCTGCGTCGGGTGCGAGGAGCAGCACGGCGACCGCGATGAGCCGCAGCCGTTGTGACCCTTGTGTGCCATGACCTGCCCTCCTCTCCCGTTCACGGTCGGTTCGTGCAAGAGTTGCCTGCCGGATGGAGACGGCTGACAGCGAAGTCCCAGAAGACCTCCTCCGGCTTCCTGTCCTCCTCACGGGCCCTTTGCGCAACTCGTCGGCAAGAGACAGGCACACCAAGGACGGTGACCCATGGCGGACATCGCCATGACCGCGACGTTCCTCGCCGTGACCGGCGGGGCGTCGCTGCTGGCCGTCACCGCCCGCCGCCTGCGTCCCACCGACCGGCTGCCGTCCTTGGAAGGCTGGGCGCTGGCCGACAGAAGCCTCGGCCCCGTGTGGACCTGGATGCTGCTCGGCGGCACGATCTTCACCGCCTACACCTTCACCGCCGTACCGGGACTGGCGTACGGAAACGGGGCCCCCGCCTTCTTCGCAGTGCCCTACACGGTGTTCGTCTGCCCGCTCGCCTTCGTCCTGCTGGCCCGCCTGTGGGCGGTCGCCCGCCGCCACGGCTACGTCACCGTCGCCGACTTCGTGCGCGGCAGGTACGCATCGCCGCCGCTCGCCCTGGCGGTGGCTCTGACCGGGATTCTCGCGACGATGCCGTATCTGGCGCTTCAACTGCTCGGCATCCGCGCGGTGCTCACCGCCGGGGGCGTCCATGCGCGGGGCGTCGGCGGGGATCTGGTGATGGTGGCGCTCTTCGCGGGCCTCGCGATGGCGACGTACCGGCACGGGCTGCGTGCGCCGACGGTCATCTCGGCGTTCAAGGCGGTGGCGGTCTTCGTCTCGCTCACCGCCGTGTGCTGGCTGGTCCTCGCGCGCCTCGGCGGACCCCGCGCCGTCTTCGACGGTGCGGCGCGACGGCTCGGCGGGACCGGCGTGGCGGATTCCGCCCTGTTCCTCTCGCCCGAGCACCAGCCCGCCTACGCCACGCTCGCACTGGGTTCGGCTCTGGCACTGCTGATGTATCCGCATGTGCTCACTGCCGGGTTCGCCGCCGACGGCCCGCGCACCCTTCGCAAGGTCTCAGTGGCACTGCCCGCCTGGACCGGGCTGCTCGCCCTCTTCGGCTTCCTGGGCATAGCCGCACTCGCCATGGGCGTACGAACTCCCCAGGGAGGCGCCGAGGCTGCCGTACCGATGCTGGTCGACAGGCTGATGCCGGGAGCGCTGGCCGGGCTGGTGTTCGGGGCGATCACCGTGGGCGCTCTGGTTCCGGCGGCCGTGATGTCGATAGCGGCCGCGACCTCCTTCGTACGAAACGTGTACGTCGAGTACGTCCATCCGACCGCCACGCCGAAACGTCAGGTGCGCACAGCCAAGGCCGTCTCGCTGACCGCGAAGGCGGGGGCTGTGGCGTTCGTTTTCGGGCTGCGCGACCAGGACGCCATCAACCTCCAACTGCTCGGCGGCGTATGGGTGCTTCAGACCTTCCCGGCCGTGGCCGTCGGCCTTTTCACGCGCTGGCTGCATCCCCGGGCGCTGCTGGCCGGATGGGCGGCGGGCATGGCGGCCGGCACGTTCCTGGTGGTGCGCAAGGGGTTCTCTTCGGTCGTGTCCCTCGGGAGCGCCGGGGCGTCGCTGGAGATCTACGCCGGTCTGGCCGCCCTCCTGCTCAACCTGGTCGTCGCGGTGGCCGGCACCGTGGCCCTCGAACGGTTCGGGGTCCCGCGCGGTGGCGACCTCACCGACCTGCCCTCCCGCCTCACCGGCAGGCGGAGTCCCGAGACGGGAGCGAACAACCCGTGAGACGCAGACAGCACCCACCGGGGACCGTGGCGGAGGCCGACCCGGCAGTCGTCCCCGGGGCACGCACCCCACGGGCCACCACCGGCGGCGACACGCCCGGCTCCCCGCCGGCCGACGGCCAGGTGCTTCCCCCCTCGGCGAACGATCCGGCCGATATCGAGCGGGAGGCCGCCCTGGCCCGGCTCTTCGAGCTGCACTACGCCTCGATGCTGCGCTTGGCCGTCCTGCTGGGCGCGGACGACCCGGAGAACGTGGTGGCCGAGGCGTACTACCAGATCTACCGGAAGTGGCGGCGACTGCGGGACGCGCAGGCGGCCGAGGCGTATCTGCGCTCCACCGTGTGCAATCTGGTCCGCATGCGTATCCGCCACCTCCAGGTCGTGCGCAAGCACGAGGAGAGCCCGCCGGGCGAGATCGTCGCCTCGGCCGAGAGCACCGCGCTCCTCCGTGACGACCAGCGCGTACTGATCGACGCCTTGCAGCAACTGCCCGCCCGGCAGCGCGAGGCGCTGGTCCTGCGACACTGGCTCGGCCTGAAGGAGAGCGAAATAGCGGCCGCGATGGGGATCTCCTGCGGATCGGTCAAGACTCACACCGCACGCGGCATCGCCGCCCTGACCAGGACGATGGAGGCCCGGCGATGAACGAGATGTCACCGGACCGGACCGAACAGCCGGAACCGGCAGAGCTGACAGAGCCGGAGCAGTCGGAGCCGGCGGCGCTGACGGAACTGACGGAACTGACGGAACTGACGGAACTGACGGAGGAGCACCGCACGGAGCAGGCGCTGCGCGAAGCGCTGGGCCTGCTGGCCGGAGGGGTACGCGCCGACCCCGACGCGTACCGCACGGCGCGGAGCGACTGGCTGCGCCGCGAACGCCGTCGCCGCCTCGTACTCGCGGTACTGATCGCGGTCGTCTTCACCCTCACCACGCTGATCGGCCTCTGGGTCCTCAACCAGGCCCCGTCCGACCCGGACCTCATCTTCTCGGACGGTCACCACGGGGGTGGCCACGCGAACGCGGCCGGGTGAGGCCGGGCCGGAGACGCGGGAGAACCCCGGCGGGGACCGGGGGACCGGGGGACCGGAGATCGGGGACCGGCAGGCACTCCGGAATCTCCCGGAATCTCCCGGAATCTCCCGGAATCTCCCGGGAACTCAGGAAGAGGAAGGCCCGAGCCGGTCGGCCAGCGTGGCAAGCGCCTCCCTGCCCACCAGATCTCCCGGCAGCAGCGGCACGTCGAGCAGCGGTACGTCCGGGACCTGCTGCCGCAGCCGGGCCAGGTGCTGGTCCTCCTGCCTCCGGCGCCGGGCGAGCAGTTCACCGGCGTCCGCCGGTGAACGCCGGTTGGCGACGAGTGCCGCCACGTCGACGCCGAGACCGGTGAGCTTCTCGTACATCTCCATGGTCTCGGCGATCGGGAGCAGCTCGGCGGTCAGCACGACCACGAACCCGGTCCGCGCCGAGTCCGTCACCACCTCGCGCAGCCTGGAGAAGCGGTTGCGGCGACGCAGCAGGATCCGGCGCAGCTCGGCGTCGCGGTCGGTCTCCTCGCTGCCGCCGAGACCGCGCACAGCGGCGCCGAACCGCTCGGACCGGTCACGGTTGGCGAGCAGGGTCTCGGTCCAGGCGGTGAGTTGCTCGGGCAGCGCGAGCAGCCGCAGCGTGTGGCCGGACGGGGCGGTGTCGAAGACGACCAGGTCGTACGCCTCCTCCGCGAGCTCCACCGCCTCGGCGATCCGCTCCAGCACCGCCGACTCGTGGGTGCCGGGCGCCTGCCGAGCCAGCTCCAGGTGCCGGGCGGCCGGTGCGTGCATCCGCTCGGGGAGCAGCCGCCGCATGGTCCCGGCGACCGCAGACAGGTGCTGCTCGACCGTGCGCTCCGGGTCGATCTCCAGCCCGTCGACGTGACCCGCTGTCCCCGGCACGGCCCCCGCCCCGGGCTCGGGGACTGCGGGACCGGCGAGACGCACGGGCTCGTCGCCCACTGGGCGGTCCCAGAGGTGGCCGAGGTTGTGGGCGGGATCGGTGGAGACGAGCAGCACACGGGCGCCCGCCCCGGCACGGCCGAGGGCGAGCGCCGCGGCGATGGACGTCTTGCCGACCCCGCCCTTGCCGCCGACGAACACGACCCTGCGCGAGGTGATGACGTCTAGCAGCATCCGACATGCTCCAGCGGGGAGCGGTCCATGCCCATCCGGCGGTGCCATGCGTGGAAGTCCTCGTAGAGGGCGGGCATCAGCTCGGCGGTGTAGTACGCCGCCGGGTCGGGCACGCCCAGTGCCTCCGCGAGGACGACCATCCGGAAGAGGTCGTCCTCCTCGCGCCGGGCGCGGGCGAAGGTACGCCGGTAGGGCCCGGCGTAGAACTCCTCCAGCCCGGCCCGGAGCGAGGCCCAGCGGAACTTCATCCCTTCAGCTCGGCCTTCTCGGTCACATCGGCGTCAAGGGCCTCCTGCGGCTCCTGGGACGCCCGCCGCATCGCGACGACCGCCTCGAAGGCGACCCACAGGGCGGCGACGATGATGACGACGTCGATGGTCAGCAGCAGCCAGTCCCGCGCGTCGTAGAGATCGCCGAGCTGCACGAGCGCGGCCCAGAACGCCATCGCGAACACGACTGCGAGCGGCACCAGCGCAGGTGCCGGGTTGCGCCGCTTGCGTATCAGCATGACCGCGACGACGGCCAGCGTCAGGGAGGCCAGAAGCTGGTTGCTGGTGCCGAACAGCGGCCAGATACGCAGTCCGCCGGCGCCCTCTGCGCCCTGGCTGAAGGTGAGTCCCAAACCGGCCGCGAGCGCGATGAGGGTGCCCGCGCCATTGTTGATCTTCACCTTTGCGGCCTCGCCGGCCTCCTGGACGACGAAGCGCAGCAGACGCAGGCCGGTGTCCATGGTGGTGGCGGCGAACAGGATCGCCATGGTGGCCAGCACCGTCGAGCTCAGCGAGGCCGGCAGGCCCAGGCCGCTCTGGACGATCGCTCCGCCGCCGTCGACGAACGGCGCGACGCCGGCCTCGCCGAAGGCGCCGTAGACGGCCTTCCAGTCGGCCAGGGTGCGGTAGCCCGCGACGGCGGCGGTGATCGCGCCGAGCGCGAGCATGCCCTCGCCGACCGCGCCGAAGTAACCGACGAAGCGGGCGTCGGTCTCCTTGTCCAGCTGCTTCGAGCTGGTGCCCGAGGAGACCATCCCGTGGAACCCGGAGATCGCGCCGCACGCGATGGTGACGAAGAGCAGCGGCACGAGATCCGGGGTGCCCGCGGGCACGGCGTCGTTGACGGCCGGCGCGACGATCGTCGGGGCGCTCAGCAGCACCCCGGCGAACAGGATGCCGAGCCCGACGAAGAGCTGGACGCCGTTGATGTAGTCACGCGGCTGGAGCAGCACCCACACGGGCAACAGGGAGGCTATGCCGGCGTAGACGAAGAGGGCCACGATCCAGAAAGTCGCGGGGGACATGCCCAGGATCGGATCGGGCAGCTCCACCGGGACGGCGTCACCGAGGAGGATCAGGCCGTAGAGCGCCGCGACGCCGACCACGGTGACCAGGCCGAGGCTCATCTTGTAGCGGTAGACCGCCTGGCCGACCAGCAGCGCCACCGCGACCGCTCCCCAGGCGGGGATCACCGCCGAGGGATTGGAGAGCAGCAGGTCCTTGATGACCACCGCGAAGGCCGCGACCACCATCAGGAGCAGCAGGAAGATCACGACGAGGAAGAGGTGCGCGCCCCGGCGGCCGATGTAGCGGCCGGAGAGCGCGCCCACCGAGCGGCCCTTGTTGCGCGCCGAGGCCCACAGGGCGCCCAGGTCGTGCATGCCCGCGAAGAAGACCGTGCCGAGGGTGACCCACAGGAACGCGGGCAGCCAGCCCCAGATCACGGCGATGGCGGGGCCGACGATCGGCGCCGCGCCTGCGACCGAGGTGAAGTGGTGGCCCCACAGCACGAACTTGTTGGTCGGGACGTAGTCCACTCCGTCCTGCAGCTCATGCGCGGGCGTCTTGTAGGACGCGTCAAGCTTGTAGACCCGGTTGCCCAGGTATTTCGAGTAGAGGAGATATCCGCCCGCGAACATCGCAAGGCCGATCAACAGCAGTGGAAGTGCATTCATACGAGACGCCCCTTGAGTTCTGGGAGATGGAGCCGCTGCCCTGCACGAGATGTGCACCTGACAGGCGGACAGCGGGGAGGGTGCGGCGTGGCCCTCCCCGGCCGGGGGAGGCCGGCGGCCGGAACGGAACACCGGGCGCCTGCGTCTGTCCTGTACGGCTCGGCGGCGTACCCGGACACGGTGTGCTGCGTCAGGGCGGACCTGCCGTGGCAGCGGCAGAGCTTGCCCGCCACGGCCGCACGGGCCACGGCCGCACGGGCCACGGCCACACGCACCCCGCCGGAGTCGTCGGCCGACGTCCGGCTCGGCGTGAGTCCGTACCCGCTGTCTGCCACTGGTGCCCCCTGCCTCTTGCACGGATGCCGCGAGCCGGCTCCCGGCGGTTCGCTACAGAGTTGCCGAGGGGCCCGATTCGGTTGACAGGAGATTCCGGCGAGTGCCGGGCGGCGGGCCATGACGTGTGTCATCGCCCACGGAAGCGGGCGGCAGAGGAGGGGGCGGCTCCGAGATCGGCGCGCGCCCGGCGGACAGGCCCTAAGGCTGTGGGGTGGCCGCGGAGGCGGACCGGTCCCGCTCTTCGTCCGCCCTGGCCGGACCGGGAAGCCGGTCCTCACCGGTGCGAGCGGGGTCGTCGCCGGGCTGCTGCGCGGTGCCCTCTGCTGCATGCGGGACGTCGGGGACGCCCGGGGGAAGTCCCCGCTCGCGCAGCGACAGCAGCAGCCGCAGCACCGCGATCCACACCAGGGCCGACCCCAGCAGATGCAGCCCGACCAGCACCTCGGGCAGGTCGGTGAAGTACTGCACGTAGCCGATGACTCCCTGCGCGAGCAGGACGACAAGAAGCTCACGGGTGCGCCGCCGCGGGCCTGCCGGGGCCTGTGAGACACGCAGCACGAGCCACACCGCCAGCGTCAGCGCGACGACGATCCACGCCAGGGCGGCGTGCGCCTGGGCCGCCGTCTGCGGGTCGACGGGCATGCGAGGAACCTTGCTGCTGTCGCCCGCGTGCGGCCCCGCGCCCGTGACGACGGTGCCCGCCGCCACCAGCAGACCGGCCGCCACGACAAGCGCCCGCACCAGCCTCTTGACCGTCGTGCCCGCCAGCGGACGCGGTGGTGTGTCGCCTTCGCCGGCGCGCAGCCAGGTCAGGGTGGCGACGGTGAGCAGCCCGGTGGCGAGCATGAAGTGGCCCGCGACCGTGTAGGGGTTGAGTCCGGTCAACACGGTGACGCCGCCGATGACCGCGTTGCCCATCACGATCCAGAACTGCGACCAGGCCAGCCGGCTCAGGCGGCGGCGGCGCGGTTTCGCGGAGCGCGCCGCGACGATGGCCCAGCCGACGGCGGCGCTCAGCACGTACGTCAGCAGGCGGTTGCCGAATTCGATCGCCCCGTGCACGCCCATCTCCGAGGTGGCGTACAGGCTGTCGCCGGTGCACTTGGGCCAGGTGTCGCAGCCCAGTCCGGAGCCGGTCAGCCGCACGGCGCCGCCGGTGACGATGATGAGGACGCTCATCACGAGCGCGGAGAGCGCAGCCCGCCGGACGGTGGCCGGTGCGGGCGTCCAGCGCTTGGCGACGTACGCGATCGGGTTGCGTACGAGTTCGGTCAGGTTCGGCACGGGATGCACGGCAGACATCGTACGGGCGAGCTTGTGCGCGCATTCACGAGGGGCCCGGAGTCAGGCTCAGGGCGGGTGAAGCTGAAAGACGTCAGCGGTTCCGCTGGAGGGGCAGTGCCTCCCGCCGGGTCACTCCCACTTGAAGAAGCGTGCCGCGGCGCCCGTACCCGCCATGGCCCACACGGCCAGCACGCCCAGGTTCTCCCAGGGCACGCCGGCACCGTGCTGGAGCACCTCGCGCAGACCGCCGGAGAGCGCGGAGACGGGCAGCAGGCCCAGCACGCCCTGCGCAGCCTCCGGGAACCGGTCGAGCGGCACGATGACGCCGCCGCCCACCAGCAGCAGGATGAAGATCAGGTTCGCCGCAGCGAGGGTGGCCTCCGCCCGCACCGTCCCCGCGAGCAGCAAACCGAGACCGGAGAACGCGGCCGTCCCCAGGACCAGCAGCAGCGCGACCGCGAGCAGGCTCCCGCGCGGCGACCAGCCCAGCCCGAGAGCGATCGCGGTCAGCAGCAGCACCTGCAGCGCCTCGACGACCAGCACCGAGCAGGTCTTGGCGGCCATCAGCCCCCACCGCGGCAGCGGCGAGACGCCGAGCCGTTTGAGCACTCCGTAGCGGCGCTCGAAGCCGGTGGCGATGGCCTGGCCGGTGAAGGCGGTCGAGAGCACGGCCAGCGCCAGGATGCCGGGGGCGAGGAATCCGATGCGCGAGCCCCCGCCCAGTCCGACGACGTCGACGGAGCTGAAGAGCACGAGCAGCAGGGCGGGGATGACGACGGTGAGCAGCAGCTGTTCGCCGTTGCGCAGCAGCATCCGGGTCTCGAGCACGGCCTGGGCGCCGATCATGCGGACCACGGGGGCCGCCCCGGGCGCGGGGGTGAAGGTGCCGGCGCTCACGATCGAAGCTCCTTGCCGGTGAGTTCGAGGAAGACGTCCTCAAGCGTGCGGCGCTCGACCGAGATGCGGTCGGGCATGACGCCGTGCTGTGCGCACCAGGAGGTGACCGTGGCCAGCAGCTGCGGGTCGACGGTGCCGGTGACGCGGTAGCCGCCCGGGACGAGTTCGGCGGCGGCGGTGTTGTCGGGGAGCGCCTTGAGCAGCGAGGCCAGATCCAGGCCGGGGCGTCCCGTGAAGCGCAGGGAGTTCTCGGCGCCGCCGCGGCACAGTTCGTCCGGCGATCCCTGGGCGACGATGCGGCCGCCGTCGATGATGACGACGTCGTCGGCGAGCTCCTCGGCCTCGTCCATGTGGTGTGTCGTGAGGACGACGGTGACGCCGTCGGTGCGCAGCGACCGCACCAGGTCCCACGTGGCGCGGCGTGCCTGAGGGTCGAGTCCGGCGGTCGGCTCGTCGAGGAAGACCAATTCGGGCCGTCCCACGACGGCCATGGCGAGGGAGAGCCGCTGCTGCTGCCCGCCGGAGAGGCGCCGGTAGGGGGTGCGGCCGCAGCCGCCGAGGCCGAGGGCGTCGACGAGGGCGCCGGTGTCCAGGGGGTTCGCGTGCAGCCGGGCCATGTGGGCCAGCATCTCCTCGGCTCGGGCACCCGAGTACACGCCGCCGCTCTGCAGCATGACGCCGATGCGGGGACGCAGCCGGGACGCCTGGGCGACGGGGTCGAGCCCGAGTACCCGCACGGTGCCGGCATCCGGTCTGAGGTAGCCCTCACAGGTCTCGACAGTGGTGGTCTTCCCGGCGCCGTTGGGGCCGAGGAGCGCTGAGACCGTGCCGTACGGGACGGACAGGCCGAGACCGTCGACTGCCGTCTTCCTGCCGTACCGCTTCACCAGACCCGCGACTTCGAGGGCCCCACCGCTTCCCATACGGGCGAGTCTAGGGATTCCCAAGTGCCTTCCGTGGCCGGGGGTTGAGATGTGTGACCGGTCCCGACGGTGTGGTGCGCGGGGCGGCGGCCGTATGCGGGAAGTAAGGCTCCCCTTACGTGACGCAGGACATTGAGCCAGGTCAGGAGGTGGCTTGCCGCGCCCCGAGGAATTACGCAACAATGACGTTGTGAAAAAGACGGCTGAGGGACACGAGACGCGATCGGCGGCCGGAGCGGCCGCCGGCGGTTCGTCCGTGCCCGGTCCGGCCGGGCACTCCACGGCCTCCGGAGGCCACGACGAGCAGCAGGGCACGCGCAACAAGGTGGCCCGGTCGATCCTCGACCACGGGCCGTCCACCGCCGCCGAGCTGGCACTGCGTCTGGGGCTCACCCAGGCGGCCGTACGCCGGCACCTCGACTCGCTCCTCGGTGAAGGGGTCGTCGAGCCGCGCGAGAAGCGGGTCTACGGCTCGCGGGGCAGGGGCCGGCCCGCCAAGGTCTTCGCACTCACCGACTGCGGCCGGGACGCCTTCGAACAGGACTACGACAATCTGGCCGCCGATGCCCTGCGCTGGATAGCGCAGAGCGCCGGCGGCGGCGAGCGCGGCGACGCCGCCGTGGCGGACTTCGCGCGCGCTCGCGCGGCGGCGCAGGCCGAGCAGTACAGGCGCGAGTTGGAGCGGGTTCCGCCCGAGGAGCGCACGCGGGCGCTGGCCGATGCACTGACCAAGGACGGGTACGCTGCCACTGCGCGCAGTGCGCCCGCCTCCGCCGGAGGCACGGCCGCGGGCGAGCAGCTCTGCCAGCACCACTGCCCGGTGGCGCACACCGCCGAGCAGTTCCCGCAGCTGTGCGAGGCGGAGACGGAGGTCTTCTCCCGCCTGCTCGGCACGCATGTCCAGCGGCTGGCGACGATCGCCCACGGGGACGGGGTGTGCACCACCTTCGTCCCGAACAGCCACCCCGCATCCGCCGCGGAGGGGCACCGGGGCGGATCCCCGTCGCAGCCCCGGACCGTCACACGGACCAGCAGCAAGACCGCCGGCAGGCCCGCCGGTGAGAACCCGAGCAGGACGAGCAAGACGAACAAGCACGCAAGCAAGACCGACAACAGCAAGACCAGGGCGAGCAACGCCACCACAGCACCTGCGAACACCGCCGGGAGGAACCCCGCATGACCTCTCCTACGGAGACTGCTCACCCCGAGCTCGAAGGGCTGGGCAAGTACGAGTACGGCTGGGCCGACTCCGACACGGCCGGTGCCGCGGCCAAGCGCGGTCTCTCCGACGAGGTCGTCCGCGACATCTCGGGGAAGAAGAACGAGCCGGAGTGGATGCTCAAGCTCCGCCTGAAGGGCCACCGGCTCTTCGAGAAGAAGCCCATGCCCAACTGGGGTTCGGACCTCTCGGGCATCGACTTCGACAACATCAAGTACTTCGTCAGGTCCACGGAGCAGCAGGCCCAGACCTGGGACGACCTGCCCGAGGACATCAAGAACACCTACGACAAGCTCGGCATCCCCGAGGCGGAGAAGCAGCGCCTCGTCGCCGGTGTCGCGGCGCAGTACGAGTCGGAGGTCGTGTACCACCAGATCCGTGAGGACCTGGAGGAGCAGGGCGTCCTCTTCCTGGACACCGACACGGCGCTGCGCGAGCACCCGGAGATCTTCCAGGAGCACTTCGGCACCGTCATCCCGCCCGGTGACAACAAGTTCGCCGCGCTCAACACCGCGGTGTGGTCGGGCGGTTCGTTCATCTACGTGCCGCCGGGCGTGCACGTCGACATCCCGCTCCAGGCCTACTTCCGCATCAACACCGAGAACATGGGCCAGTTCGAGCGGACGCTGATCATCGTCGACGAGAACGCCTACGTGCACTACGTCGAGGGCTGCACGGCTCCGATCTACAACTCGGACTCGCTGCACTCCGCCGTCGTCGAGATCATCGTCAAGAAGGGCGGCCGCTGCCGCTACACGACGATCCAGAACTGGTCGAACAACGTCTACAACCTGGTCACCAAGCGTGCGGTGGCCTACGAGGGCGCGACCATGGAGTGGGTCGACGGCAACCTCGGCTCGAAGGTGACGATGAAGTACCCGGCCGTCTACCTGATGGGCGAGCACGCCAAGGGCGAGACGCTCTCGGTCGCCTTCGCGGGTGAGGGCCAGCACCAGGACGCGGGCGCGAAGATGGTGCACATGGCGCCGCGCACGTCCTCCAACATCGTCTCCAAGTCGGTGGCCCGCAGCGGTGGACGTACCTCCTACCGCGGTCTGATCGAGGTCGCCGAGGGCGCCGAGGGCTCGAAGTCCAACGTGCTGTGCGACGCGCTGCTGGTGGACACGGTCTCCCGCTCGGACACCTATCCCTACGTCGACGTCCGCGAGGACGATGTGACGATGGGTCACGAGGCCACGGTCTCCAAGGTCAGCGACGACCAGCTCTTCTACCTGATGAGCCGGGGCCTGTCCGAGGACGAGGCGATGGCGATGATCGTCCGCGGGTTCGTCGAGCCCATCGCGAAGGAACTCCCGATGGAGTACGCGCTGGAGCTCAACAGGCTCATCGAGCTGCAGATGGAGGGCGCGGTCGGCTAGCCGCCCGCCGGCGGGCACCGTCCTTCCAGCCCTGCGCTCGGGCTGCGAGCGCGCAACCGTTTCGCACGTCACCGGACGTGGCGGAGCCGGAGAGGCATCCGGCACCGCGCACGTCCGGGGCCGGGCGAGGAGACCGAAGGCAGAAAGAGAGCACGACGACAGCTATGGCTGAGGCTCAGAAGATTCCAGCGGGTTCCACCGCCGAGGGCGGCGTCGCGGTGGCAGCTGAGTCCACCGTCGCCACCCGGATGAGCGCACCGCCCTCCTTCGACGTGGCGGACTTCCCCGTGCCGCACGGCAGGGAGGAGGAGTGGCGCTTCACACCGCTCGAGCGGCTCAGGGGGCTGCACGACGGCACGGCCGAGGCGTCGGGCTCCCTCAAGGCCGAGGTCGACGCGCCGGAAGGCGTGACGATCGAGACGGTCGGACGTGACGACTCGCGGATCGGCCGGGCGGGTACGCCGGTCGACCGGGTCGCCGCACAGGCGTTCACCTCCTTCGAGAAGGCCTCGGTCGTGACCGTGCCCAAGGAGGCCGTGCTGAAGGAACCGGTGCGGGTCTCCCTGCACGGTGAGGGCGGCGTCAGCTACGGGCACACCGTCTTCGAGGTGAAGGAGTTCGCCGAGGCGGTCATCGTCATCGACCACACCGGCGACGCGGTGCGGGCGGCCAACGTCGAGTTCGTCGTCGGCGACGGCGCAAAGCTGACCGTCGTCTCCGTGCAGGACTGGGACGATTCGGCCGTCCACTGCTCCCAGCACAACGCTCTGGTCGGCAGGGACGCCACCTTCAAGTCGGTCGTGGTCACCTTCGGCGGCGACGTCGTGCGGCTCCACCCCCGCGTGAACTACACGGGCCCAGGCGGCGAGGCCGAGTTCTACGGCCTGTTCTTCACCGACAACGGCCAGCACCAGGAGCACCGCCTCTTCGTCGACCACGACAGGCCCAACTGCCGCAGCAACGTGGTCTACAAGGGCGCTCTGCAGGGTGAGGAGGCGCACGCCGTCTGGATCGGCGACGTGCTGATCCGCGCTGCCGCCACCGGCACCGACACCTACGAGCTGAACCGCAACCTCGTCCTGACGGACGGCGCGCGGGTCGACTCGGTGCCCAACCTCGAGATCGAGACCGGTGAGATCGTGGGGGCGGGCCACGCCTCGGCCACCGGCCGCTTCGACGACGAGCAGCTGTTCTACCTCCAGGCCCGGGGCATTCCGGAGCATGAGGCGCGGCGGCTGGTCGTGCGGGGCTTCTTCGCCGAACTCGTCCAGCAGATCGGACTGCCGGACGTGGAGAAGCGCCTCATCGAGAAGATCGAGGCGGAGCTGGAGGCGTCCGTATGAGCGGTGGCGAAGGCTTCGTGAGGGTCGCGTCGCTCGGCGAGCTGGAGGACGACACCCCCAAGCGGGTGGAGCTCGAAGGCGTGCCGGTCGCTCTCGTCCGTACCGAGGGAGAGGTGTTCGCGGTCAACGACATCTGCTCGCACGCGAACGTCTCGCTGTCCGAGGGCGAGGTCGAGGACTGCCAGATCGAGTGCTGGCTGCACGGCTCCAGTTTCGACCTGCGAACGGGCAAGCCCTCCGGCCTGCCCGCGACCCGCCCCATCCCCGTATACCCCGTAAGAATCGAAGGCGACGGCCCCGACGCGGCCGTGCTCGTCTCCGTCACACAGGAGTCCTGAAGTCCCCATGGCAACGCTTGAGATCAACGACCTGCACGTCTCCGTCGAAGCCGAGAACGGCCCGAACGAGATCCTGCGCGGCGTCGACCTGACCGTGAAGCAGGGCGAGACGCACGCGATCATGGGGCCGAACGGTTCCGGCAAGTCCACGCTCGCCTACTCGCTGGCGGGCCACCCCAAGTACACCGTCACCGGCGGCTCGGTGACCCTGGACGGCGAGGACGTCCTGGAGATGGCTCCGGACGAGCGCGCCCGTGCCGGCGTCTTCCTCGCCATGCAGTACCCGGTCGAGGTGCCCGGTGTCTCCGTCTCCAACTTCCTGCGTACGTCGGCGACGGCGCTGCGCGGCGAGGCGCCCAAGCTGCGGCTGTGGGTGAAGGAGGTCAAGGAGGCCATGGAGCGCCTTCAGATCGACCCGTCCTTCGCCGAGCGGAACGTCAACGAGGGCTTCTCCGGCGGTGAGAAGAAGCGGCACGAGATCCTCCAGCTGGAGCTCCTCAAGCCGAAGATCGCGATCCTCGACGAGACCGACTCCGGCCTCGACGTGGATGCGCTGCGGGTGGTCTCCGAGGGCGTCAACCGCGTCCGTGAGAGCGGCGAGGTCGGCACCATGCTGATCACCCACTACACGCGCATCCTGCGTTACATCAAGCCCGACCACGTGCACGTCTTCGCCAAGGGCCGGATCGCCGAGTCCGGCGGCCCCGAACTGGCCGACAAGCTCGAGGAAGAGGGCTACGAGGCATACGTGAAGGGGGGCGCCGCTTCGTGAGCAACGTGACGCTTCCGGGTCTGCTCGACACCGAGGCGATCCGCAAGGACTTCCCCATCCTGGACCGCACGGTCCACGGCGGGCAGAAGCTCGTGTACCTGGACAACGCGGCGACCTCCCAGAAGCCGCGCCAGGTGCTCGACGCGATGAGCGACTACAACGAGCGGCACAACGCCAATGTGCACCGCGGTGTCCACGTCCTCGCCGAGGAGGCCACGGCGCTGTACGAGGGCGCACGCGACAAGGTCGCGGCGTTCATCAACGCGCCCAGCCGTGACGAGGTGGTCTTCACCAAGAACGCCTCCGAGTCGCTCAACCTCGTTGCCAACATGCTTGGCTGGGCGGACGAGCCCTACCGGGTGGAGCACGACACCGAGATCGTCATCACGGAGATGGAGCACCACTCCAACATCGTTCCCTGGCAGCTGCTTTCGCAGCGCACGGGCGCGAAGCTCAAGTGGTTCGGCCTCACCGACGACGGCCGCCTCGACCTGTCGGACGTCGAGGAGGTCATCACCGAGAAGACCAAGGTCGTCTCGTTCACGCTCGTCTCCAACATCATGGGCACGATCAACCCGGTCGAGACGATCGTCCGCCGCGCCCAGGAGGTCGGCGCGCTCGTCGTCGTCGACGCCTCGCAGGCGGCGCCGCACATGGTGCTGGACGTGCAGGCGCTGCAGGCCGACTTCGTCGCCTTCACCGGGCACAAGATGTGCGGTCCGACGGGCATCGGCGTGCTGTGGGGACGGCAGGAGCTGCTGGACGACCTGCCGCCCTTCCTCGGTGGCGGCGAGATGATCGAGACGGTCACGATGCACGCCTCGACCTACGCGCCCGCCCCGCACAAGTTCGAGGCGGGCACGCCTCCGATCGCGCAGGCGGTCGGTCTCGGCGCGGCGGTCGACTACCTGTCGTCCATCGGCATGGAGCGCATCCAGGAGCACGAGCACGCGCTGACCGCGTACGCCGTGGAGAGGCTGAGCCGGATTCCCGGCCTGCGCTTCATCGGTCCCACGACGGCCGAGGACAGGGGCGCGGCGATCTCCTTCACGCTCGGGGACATCCACCCGCACGACGTGGGCCAGGTCCTGGACGAGCAGGGCATCGCCGTCCGTGTCGGCCACCACTGCGCACGGCCCGTCTGTCTGCGGTACGGAATTCCTGCGACCACGCGGGCGTCGTTCTATCTGTACTCCATGCCGGCCGAGGTGGATGCCCTGGCCGAGGGTGTGGAACACGTACGGAACTTCTTCGCCTAGCGCGGCCGCAGAGGACTGGACGGACGGACTGACTCGTGAAGCTGGACTCCATGTACCAGGAAGTGATCCTGGACCACTACAAGAACCCGCACGGCAAGGGCCTGCGGGAGGGCGACGCGGAGGTGCACCACGTCAACCCCACGTGCGGTGACGAGATCACCCTGCGTGTGCGTTACGACGGTGAGACGATCCGCGACGTCAGCTACGAGGGCCAGGGCTGCTCCATCAGCCAGGCCAGTGCCTCGGTGCTCAACGAGCTGCTGGTCGGCAAGGAGCTCGGTGAGGCACGCACCATCCAGGAGACCTTCCTGGAGCTGATGCAGTCCAGGGGACAGCTCGAGCCGGACGACGCCATGGAGGGCGTGCTGGAGGACGCCGTCGCCTTCGCCGGGGTCTCGAAGTACCCGGCGCGTGTGAAGTGTGCTCTGCTGAGCTGGATGGCATGGAAGGACGCCACCGCCCAGGCGCTGGGCGAGGACTCGGTAAAGGAGAAGACCGCATGACCGAGACCACCGCGAAGCCCGCGAGCGAGGAAGAGGTCCGTGAGGCTCTGCTCGACGTCGTCGACCCGGAGCTGGGCATCGACGTCGTCAACCTGGGCCTGATCTACGGGGTCCACGTCGACGAGTCGAACGTGGCCACGATCGACATGACGCTCACCTCGGCGGCCTGCCCGCTCACGGACGTCATCGAGGACCAGGCGAAGTCCGCGACCGAAGGCATCGTGAACGAGCTGAAGATCAACTGGGTCTGGATGCCCCCGTGGGGCCCGGACAAGATCACCGACGACGGACGCGATCAGCTGCGGGCGCTGGGCTTCAACGTCTGAGCGGCGCCGCTGACGCGGCTTCCGCCATGTCTGCAGGCGGACCGGCGTGACTCCGACGGCCATGGCCCCACGATGACGGGGCCGTGGCCGTTTTCTGCGTCAGGTCATCGTCGACGCCCACGGCCCCTGCGGGGTGTGGCCCCGGGGCGCTTCGCCGGGCTCGGCGCCGGCGCGTCGACACCTGGCAGGGCGGCGGGAAGTCCTCCGGGTGGTTCCGGAGGACCCGCAGGCCGGGTTTCTGCGTGCCGCGGTCGCGCAGGTCCCTGGTGGAAATCTGTGACTGAACGCCATGGTGCGCGGAATGTCGTGTACGAGCGTACACATGGTTGTGTACGCTCGTACACATGGTCTATGTGACGCTTGCCGGTGCGATCCTCGCCGAGGTGCTGGGCACCACCGCCATGAAGTACAGCGACGGCTTCAGCAAGCTGTGGCCCTCGCTGATCACCGGCATCGGCTACCTGGTGGCCTTCGCCCTCCTCGCCCAGACGCTGAAGTCGATGGCCGTCGGCACCGCCTATGCCATCTGGGCCGGCGCAGGCACCGCCGCCATCGCCGCGATCGGCATCGTCTTCGTCGGCGAGTCCGTCACGGCCGCGAAGATCATCGGCATCGTGCTGGTCATCGCCGGCGTGGTCGTGCTCAACCTCGGGGGTATCCACTGATGGCGCGGCGGTACGACCCGGAGCGACGCGAGCGCATCATCGACGCGGCTATCCGGATCGTCGAGCTCAAGGGCATCGGTGCCCTCAGCCACCGCACGGTCGCCGCCGAGGCCGGTGTGCCGCTCGGATCGACCACATACCACTTCGCCGGCCTCGACGACCTGCTGGTCGCCTCCCTGGAGCAGGTCTGCGGCGGGCCTCGCGGCGCCATGAAGGACTGGGAGGAGGTTCTGGCCGCGCAGGCGCAGCCCGTGGCGCAGGGCAGCGCGGCGGAGGGGCCGGGGCCGCAGAAGCGCAGGCCCCTCGCCGATGTGCTCACGGATCTCATGGAGGAGTACGCGCACGGCGGCCGCGGGCGTATCCGCCTTGAGTACGAGCTCTACCTCGCGGCGTTGCGGCGTCCTGCTCTCCAGCCAGTGGCCGCGGCCTGGCTGGACGAGATGGTCGAGGTCATCGGCAGGCACACGGCGGACGTCGCCACGGCCCGCGTCCTGGTCGCCCTCATCGACGGCCTGCTGCTGCAACTGCTGCTGACCGACAGGCCGTTCGACCGCCGGGCGGTGCGGTCGACGCTCGCGCGTGTCACCGGCGAGACCTGAGACGCGGGCCGATGCGTCTTCCAGGGGCCGGGACCGGTTGGCACCGCCGGTGCGCGGGCCGATAACGTGCCCGGCATGACGCAAGCAGCCACCACAACCCGTACGACCGGCGCCGTCGGCGTCGGGCTCGCCACGATCTCCCGGGGGAGCGACGGCGAAGAGACCGTCCTCGACACCTGGTTCCCCGCCCCCGAGCTCGTCGACGAACCCGGCGGGCCCGCCGGGAGCGAACGCCTCACCCCCGAGCGCGCCGCCGAGGCCCTGGGCGAGGCGGCGCCGAAGGCGCTGGGTGCCGACCCGGTGCGTGGCGTCGAGATCGTGGCCGTGCGCACGGTGATCGGTTCGCTCGACGACAAGCCGGCCGACACCCACGACGTGTACCTGCGGCTGCATCTGCTCAGCCACCGCCTCGTGCGCCCGCACGGGCTGAACCTGGAAGGCCAGTTCGGGCTGCTCGCCAACGTCGCCTGGACGAACCTCGGCCCCGTCGCCGTCGACAGGCTGGAGCAGGTGCGGCTGGCGGCGCGAGCCTCGGGCAAGCACCTGAGCGTCACCAGCGTCGACAAGTTCCCGCGCATGACGGACTACGTCGTGCCGAAGGGCGTCCGCCTCGCCGACGCCGACCGTGCCCGCCTCGGGGCGCACCTGGCCGAAGGCACCACCGTGATGCACGAGGGGTTCATCAACTTCAACGCCGGCACCCTCGGAACGTCCATGGTGGAGGGCCGCATCAGCGCCGGAGTCGTCGTCGGCGACGGCTCCGACATCGGCGGCGGCGCCTCGATCATGGGCACCCTCTCGGGCGGCGGCAAGCAGACGATCGCCATCGGCGAGCGCTGCCTGCTGGGCGCAGAGGCCGGCATCGGCATCTCACTCGGCGACGACTGCATCGTCGAGGCCGGGCTGTACGTCACGGCCGGTACGCGTGTGTCGCTGCCCGACGGGACGATCGTCAAGGCACTGGAGCTCTCCGGCGCGGACAACCTGCTCTTCCGGCGCAACTCCACGACCGGGAAGGTCGAGGTCATCCAGCGCAGCGGCTCCTGGGGCGGGCTGAACGAGGCGCTGCACAGCCACAACTGAGCCGACCTCCGCGCGCCTTCGGGCGCCTCCGCGCGTCTTCGGGCACCTCGGCGGCCGGCAGCGGGCCCGCTGCCGGCGCCGCCGTCGTCCGTCATGGCCGCCGCTCGCATCCCCGGCCCGCCTTCGGCCGCACAGCGCGGTTCCCGGTCCGGTGCGCGGGCGCACCGCACCCACCGTCACCGCCGTGAAGTGTGCGGGCGCACCCGGGGGCTCCGCTGGACCGCCATCAGGGCCATGTCGTCGGCCGACGCGCCGCCCGTATGCGTCTGTACGTCCACGAGCACCGCGTCGAGGAGCGTCTCCGGATCGGCGAAGGCGCGCCCCGCGAACGCCTTGTCCGGTTCGAAGAACCGGCCGTTGCGGTCCCGCGCCTCGGACAGGCCGTCCGTGTAGAGGAGGAGCTGCGTGCCCCGCGGGAAGGGGACCTCGTCGGTGCAGTCCGCTCCCTTGCCCGGGACCAGCCCGGACATGCCGAGAGGCAGGGCGGCCTCGCTCGGTTCGAGGAAGCGTGTGCTGCCGTCGGCCGACAGCAGCAGCGGCGCCGGGTGACCGCGGTTGACGATGCGCAGCGTCTCGGGCTGTCCGGCGGGGATCTCGACGAGCGCGGCCGTGGTGAAGGCCTCGTCGTAGTGGCGGGTGTGCTGCCGCCGGCCCTCGCGGTGCAGGGCGTGCTCCAGGCGTGCGGCGACCGCCGAGAGGGACGTCTCCTGCTCCGCGGCCTCCCGGAAGGCCCCGATCACGACCACCACCGCCTCGACCGCGTCCATGCCCGCGCCGCGCACGTCCCCGACGATCAGCCGGAGGCCGTACGGGGTCTCCTGCACCGCATACAGGTCACCGCCGATGCGTGCGTCGATCTGCGCGGCCCGGTAGCGCGCCGCCACCTGGAAACCGCAGAGGCGGGAGGGCGGCACCGGCAGCACCGCGAACTGGGCGGCCTCGGCGATGGTCCGTGCGGAGAAGGCAGTGGCGCGGCTGTGTCGCAGGAGGCGGTTGATGACGACCGCCCCGAGTGACACGACGGCCGTCGAAGAGGTTTCGGCGATGTCCATCATTCCGGTGGACATCTCATCGAGTACACGCATGAGGGCGACGGACCCGACCGAGAACAAGCCGATCAAGGCGGTGCCGATGGTCGAGAAGAAGGGAGCGGCAACGAGGGGCGCCGCACAGAAGAGGGCGGAACCGGTCAGCGTGGGAGCCGTGACCAGGTCCAGACCCACGGCGACGAGAACCATCACGACGGGCAGCGGGAGGATCATGCGGCGCACGCGCGCCTGGGCGGTGAAGCGGCCCTCGCGCGTGATCCGCCCGCCCCACCTGTCCGCCTGCCGCTCTCTCCCGCTCTGCAGCGCCCGTTCCCTGGTCTGCTCCCGCACCCTCCCAATGTGGCCGGTCTCCCCGGGGACGGCCAGCCGCGGTGGCCCAGGTGCGTGCCCGGACGGGACCGGCCGCCGGCCGGTGATCCGGCGCCGGAGACCGCCGGTGGCCGCGGGAAGGGTTCGCGTTCGGTTCGGCGCTGGCTTCCTGCCGCACGGCGAGGGTGTCTCGGGTGTTGCCGTCCGGCGGTTGCCGGCGCCGGCGATGCTCCCCTCCATGGGCTGCCCAGCTCCCGCATCTCATGCAGCGCCTCGGGCCGGGGCGGGCCGGGGCGGTTCTCCACGGGCCGGCCACGAGTCGCGGGCCGCCGGCCGTAATCCGGCTGATCGGACGTGGGGGAGCCGGTGAGAATGGGGCATGGTCTGGACGACGACGCGGGACATGGAGGCCTTCGAGGAAGCCGCGGGAGCCTTCCTGTGCTCCCGTCCCGCCGAGCACACGCTTCTGCTGACTCTCGTGGAGCGCCTGCGCCATCAAGGACCGAGCGCCCTGGGTGACCTCCCGGCGGAGTTCGGGTGGTGGACCGGGAGGGACGGCGTTTCCGGCGCGTTCCTGCGCACTCCGCCCCGTGGCCTCATCCTGACCCGGCTGCCCGATGCCGCCCACCGTCCGCTGGCAGAGGCGTACCGCCGGGACAGGTCCTGGCCGGCCGGGGTCTTCGGGCCCGAGGCGGCAGCGCTGGGCTTCGCCGGCACGTGGGCCGGCGTCACCGGAGCCGGCTGGAGCATGCGGCGCCGTGAACGCCTCTACCGCCTGGGCCGGTTGCTGCCACCCGCCGTCCCGCCGAACGGTTCCGGGCGCGCCGCGCGGGAGGCCGACCGGGCGCTGCTCGTCGAGTGGTGGGCAGAGTTCGACCGCGAGCTGGCCCGGCCCCATCAGCACGACCCCGGCCGCGCGGTGGAGGAGCGCCTGTCCTATGGCGGGCTGACGCTCTGGGAGGACGGCGGGCAGCCGGTGGCGTTGGCGGGGCTGAGCCGGACCGCGGCAGGTATGGCGCGGATCGGCCCGGTCTTCACGCCCCGTCGGCTGCGCGGCCGCGGCTATGCCTCCGCGGTCACCGCCACGGTGTCGCGGAGTGCTCTGGCGGCAGGCGTGCGGGACGTGCTGCTTTTCACCGACCTGGCCAACCCCACCAGCAACGGCCTTTACCAGCGCATCGGTTACCGCAAGGTGGCGGACTACGCCGAGGTGGACTTCAGCTCCGGAGCCGGCGCCTGACCGGCTTCCCGCCCCCGCAGCGTGGTTGGCCCCACGGGGCCAACCACGCGCTGCGGTCAGGCCCGGAGCCACCACGGGCTGGTGTATGCGACGCCCCAGTCGTTGCACGGATGGTCCGCGGGGCCCGGGGAGGGGTTGGCCCGGCTCGGGTCGGAGATGCGCAGGACGATCCAGTCGCCGTCGGCCGCGTCCAGGGGCACGGTGAACGTGGTCAGCCGGTTGGACTGCGTCTCGATGACGTCCACGACGGCCGGCGCGTGCGAACCCGGGCGCAGCACCTGGACGTTGAGGGGCTTGCCCTCCCACTCGGGGCCACGGTCGAGGTCCACGGTGAACCGGACGTCGCCCGAGGAGATTCCGAGGGTGCCGCCCATCCGGACGCCGCCCGCCACCGCGTCAAGCCGCAGGCCCGACACGCGCGTTGCGAAGAACCGGCGGGCCTGCATCGCCTCGAAGACGCCCGCGCGGGTGTTCTCGGTGACCCACAGCCCGCTGCGGCCCTTGCCCTCGGGGAAGCCCCAGTCGGTGCCGTGTTCGTCGGTGACGCCCGTCAGGCCGGTGCGCCAGCCGGCGTTGAGGCAGGCGACGAGGGGGGAGCGGCCGGTGCCGGACCAGCCGTCGAAGAGGTAGTCGTCGCCGCGGTTGAACATCTCCAGACCGACCATCTTCTCCAGCGCCCGCGCGGAGAAGCTGAAGTTGTCGAACATGCCTGCCTCGCGCCCCGGGTGGTTGAAGCTGGCGACGGCGTTGCGGTCCTTCAGCCAGCTGTAGAGCGAGCCCGGACCGGAGGCGCCGCCGAGGTCGACCCAGTCGTCGGTGAACCACACGTTCGCGTGGCCCTGCAGCGGGTGGGACCACTCGAAGCCCCGGATGGCCGTGTAGGCGCCGGGGTCGTCGGCGGCGTCGGCGAGGCGTCCCGTCCGGTCCCACTCCTCGGAGCTGAGGCCCTCGATCGACAGCAGCGTGGCGTGGTCGGTGAGGGCGGCCACGTCCAGTCCCGCGTCGCGCATCGAGGCGAAGGCGAGCTCGGGGTCGCCGTCGCCGTCGGACATGGCGGTGTGGTTGTGCAGATCGGCGTGGACCAGCGTGGTGCCCTGGGTGAGACGGGAGCCCCGGGCGGCTCCGGTGCGCTTGACCGGTAAGTCGGACGATCTGGCGGTCCTGGTGGCGGCCGCACTCGCGGTGCCTTCGGCAGAGGCGAGGACGAGGAGGCCGCTCGCACCGGCGAGCAGGGACCGCCGGCTGGGCGTGCGGTCGTGATGATGGAGGTGCTCGTGTGTCGTCATGCGCGGTATTCCAGCGCAGAGTGCTCCGCTCGTCAGGACCCCGCGCACGACGGATACCTGAACTCTTGCCCTCGGCACGCCACGGCAGGGTGCGGTGACGCCGCTCGCACCCGCGCTCCTGCCGGTCCGCGCCCGCCCGCACGCCGGTTCGCCGGCCGTAGGCCATAGGCTTACCGCCATGCGAGATCTCGCCGCGGGGATGCGGTACTTGGGGCGTGGGCAGCGTTGGGTGTTCGGCCACGGCCGGTGGTTCGGCTTCGGGTTGCTGCCCGCGCTGGTGACGCTGGTTCTCTACGGTGCCGCGCTGACGGCGCTGGCGTTCTTCGCCGGCGACGTCGCCGCCTGGGCCACGCCCTTCGCGGACGACTGGAGCGAGCTGTGGCGGGACTCCCTGCGTGTCCTCTTCGCGGTGCTGCTGTGGCTCGGCGGGCTGCTGATCTCGGTGCTCACCTTCACGGCCGTCACGCTCGTCCTCGGCGACCCCTTCTACGAGAAGCTCTCGGAGCAGGTGGAGGAGTCGGAGGGCGGGGCTCCCGCCGCGCCGGACAGCCCTCTGTGGCGGGAGGTGTGGATCTCGGTGTGCGACAGCCTCTACGTGCTGTGGCGCATGCTGGTCTTCACGGTGCCGCTCTTCTTCCTGGGCTTCCTGCCCGTCGCCGGCCAGACCGTCGTCCCGGCGATCGGGTTCGCCGTCTCCGGGTTCTTCCTCACCCTCGAGCTGGTCTCCGTGGCCATGCAGCGGCGGGGGATCCCCGTGCGTGAGCGGCTTCGCATCCTGCGCACCCGCAGGAGCCTGGCGCTCGGCTTCGGCGTACCGCTCGTCCTGGCGTTCCTGGTGCCCCTGGTCGCGGTCGTGCTGATGCCGGGTGCGGTCGCGGGGGCGGCGTTCCTCGTGCGGGACCTCATGGGTGCGGACGAGCGGCGCGACGGGACCGCGGAGGGCGGCGACGGGCACGAAGACGGGCACGAAGACGGGCACGAAGACGGGCACGAAGACGGGCACGTAGACGGGCACGAGAGCGCCGGCCACCGCGCGCTGCGCCCGCCGGCCACCGGACCTGCACCAGGGCCGTCGTCCGCACCCGGACTCAGCGCACCGAAGGCTCCGGACCAGGACCCCCGGCTGGGGCCGTGGACTCGCGGGGGAAGGCCTCAGTAGGCAGCGTCATCCCGAGGAGCGTGGTCGTCAGATCGACCGGGGTCCCGAAGTCGATGGTCAGCTCGCTGCGGTAGCCGGCCGTGCCCTTCGGCTGCGTGTACAGACGGCAGCGCCCGGCGTACGGATCAGCGATGAGGTAGACCGGGACTCCGGCCATCGCGTAGGCCCGGAGCTTGGGGCCGTAGTCGTTCGTAGCCGTGCCCCTGGAGATAACTTCGGCGATGAACTCGATGTCCTGATGGCGCCAGCGGCCTTCCGCGTCGGGGTGTGCCGAGTCGCTCAGCTTGGCGACGTCCGGTGCGAATCCGTTCTTGTGCCCCGGGAAGTCGATGCGGACATCGGACTTCACCTTCACGTCCATGCCGAACCTGTCCTCCAAGGCACGGACGATCCTGCGGATGATCTCCCAGTGGGCGTCCCGCTGCGGCGACGTGTGGACCGTACCCTCCACGATCTCGGCTTTGTAGCCTTCGGGGACGGGCATCCGCTCCAGCAACTCGAACAGTTCGTCCAGGCTGAGTTCGCTGCTGTCGGCCATCTCGGTCCTGTCGGTCAGCTCGACTGTCATCGTGCCGCTCCCTCCCCACCGCACCGGGCGGTGCAGCGGCACGGCACAACGATACGGCTCGCAGGAGCGTCACGCCGGAACGCCGCAAGCCGGTCCGCGCGGCACGCAGCCGCGTGGACCGGCTTGCACGTCCGGCTCACCGCTTGATGCGGATCACCGTGGGGTCGTGGTCGCTGGCCTGGTCGTGGAACTCGGCGTTGATGTGCACGATGTCGTACGTGACGCGACCCGTGCCCGGGCTCGTCAGCACGTGGTCGAGGACCTGCGAGTTGCCGTTGAAGACGTAGCCGTAGCGCTCGGAGGCGGGCAGTTCGTCCATGGGGCTGGTGAGGACGCCGCCCTTGCGCAAGGCGTCGAGGGCGGGGGAGAAGGAGAAGTCGTTGAAGTCGCCGGCGGCGATGACCGCGGCGTTCTCGTCGACCGACTCGACCTCCTCGGCGAAGGAGTTGACCAGCTTCGCCTGTGCGATGCGCTGCTTCTCAGACCCGCGGACGGGCGGCTGGTTGCGTCCCTCCATCGGCTGGTCGCCGCCCTTGGAGCCGAAGTGGTTGGCGACGACGAAGACTTGGCGGCCCTTGAAGGTGAACTCGCCGGCCAGGGGCTTGCGGCTGTCCTTCCACGCCTCCTCCTCCGGGGAGATGCGGCCGGGGTTCGCCGACAGTTTGGGGGAGCCGCCGTCGTCGGTCACCTTCACCGGCGTGGTCGCGTCGCCGCCCTCGCGGTCGGCGAAGTCGACGCGGTCGGGGTCGAAGAGGAACGCGACGCGTATGTTGCCGCCGGGCTGACCGCCGTCGGCGTTGTTCTCCGGGTCGATCCCGCGGGACTCGTAGGCGGGGCCGCCGGCCTTCTCGATGGCGGTGGTCAGCTTCTCGAGGGTCTTGTCGGCGGCGACCGTGCCGTCGTCCTCCGGGCCCGAGTTGTCCTGCACCTCTTCCAGGGCGACGATGTCGGGGGAGGCGAGGTTGTCGACCAGCGCCTCCGCGAGGCGGTCGAACTTCGCGGGCTCGCTCTCGGGGGAGAGGTTCTCCACGTTGTAGGTGGCGACGGACAGTTCGTCCTTGCTTCCCTTGCGGGTCTTCTCCCGCTCGAGCTTGTTGTCCTTCAACTCGCCCATGGTCGTGGCGCGGATGCCGTAACCGCCGAAGTTGTCGTAGTCGACGGGCCCGGCGGTGGTGCCGCTGAGGACGTCGCCCACGTTGGCGTCGGGGAAGGGGTGCTCCTCCCGCGGCAGCAGTGAACTCACCTTCATGCGGGCCCCGTTCTGCTGGTCGTAGCCGCCGTAGAGGGTGCCGCCGCGTGTGGTCGGGTGCTCGTCCGGGTCGGCCGTGACCCACAGTTCGCCGTACTGGCTGGTGGGGCCGGTGACCGGGGCGTTCTTGATGCCGGCACGCATGCCTTCGAGTGACTCGTACAGGTCCAGGGCGTACTTGCGGGGCTGAAGCCGAAGGGACTCGATGTTCCCGTCGTCGCCCTTGCCTTCGGGGACGTAGGCGTCCGGGACGCGGTCCGCGGTCAGCGCGAGCGCCTTGGGCAGCTTCTTCTTCGCCTTGGCGGCGGCCTCCCACGTCGCGTCCGTCAGCTGTGTGACGGACTGGCCGCCCGCATCCTCACCGCCCGGGTAGTACTCGCCGACCTCGCCCGATATCCGTATCGAGTCCCCGGCCTCCACGTCGGGTGTCTTCTCGCCTGTGAAGACGAAGATGCCCTCACTGGTGGCGGGATCGTCGTCCGGCTTCGGGTCCTGCATCCAGAATCCGCGTGCCTTGCCGAAGCCGCGCACCGCCGTGACGACTCCCGGCACGTCCGACACCTGCTTGCCCGCGTAGGGCGAGATCCGGGTGTCGCCCTGGATGTCGTGGAGCCGTGGCTGCTCGGCCGTGCTGCCGGACGCCGTGACGGCGGTGACGACGAGCAGCGCCGATCCGCAGACCGCGGCAACGGTGAGGGCGGAGGTTCTTGCGAGACGGGACGACAACGGGGCCTCCGGAGGGGGGTGGCGGACGGCGAACTGTCCAGTTCCGGGCGTGCATTACGGACCGGTAATCTCTACGCGCGTAAAAGTCTGACGTGCTCATCACACTTGTCAAGCGGATCCAGGTCATTGAGCACGGCGCCACACAACTGCTCGCCGCCCGCCGCCCGGTGAGGCACAGCCCCCGCGCGGCCCGTGGAGACGCCGGGGGGTGACCGGGCGCGCGTTCCGGGCAGGCCGGGACACATCCCGTCTACGCTGGGAGCCGCATCTTTCCGCACCATGCAGCACCCGTAGGAGATGAACGCGCTGATGTCCGGTGAAACGACCGGGGGCGACCGTCCCGCCCTGCCGCCCGTGCGGCTGTCCTCCGAAGCCGAACTCGCGCGGGACGCACTGGCGGCGCCGCTCTTCTCATGGGCCGCACGCCTCGCGGCCTGGGCCGGGGAGGAGGCCGGCGCGGGCAGGGCCGGGGTGCCCGTCGGCGCCGGAGGGGAGCTGCTCGCGGGCCAGTTGAAGGAAGCCGTCGCCCACCTCGGCCTCTCCGGCGACGAGGACGGTGAGATGCACACGGCCCAGGCATGGCAACTCGCCGTCGACACAGGTCTTCTGGAGGTCGAGGAGGACGGCGGGGAGACCTCGCAGGACGCCGACGGCACGGGCGGCGCCCTCACCGAGGAACCCGTCGGCACGGCACGCCCCGGCGGCGAACTGTCCCTCCTGCGGGGCGAGGGCACACCGGAAGAGGTGCTGGAGATCTGGCAGGACGGCCTGGAGACCGTACTGGCCGACGCCGCGACGCCGAGCTTCGAGGACCTCCTCGGCGGCCTCGAGGAGGTCACCGGCGAGGACGGGCAGATCGATCCCGATGCCATCGACCTCGACTCCCTCGACTGGAACCCGGAGAAGGAGGCCGACTTCCTCGACGCCGCGCTGGGCAACCTCTACGTCCTGACCGCCACCGACCAGGCGGTCTCCGCCGGCGCGATGGTGCCGCTGCCGATGCTCGCCGCGTCGTTGATCGTCCCGGACGACATGGAGGAACCGACGGACGCCGTACTCGAAGAGGTCTCCGCGGCGATGATGAAGCTCGACGAGCAGTTCCGGATGCTGGCGCCCGTCGGCCTCGTCGAATACCAGCCCGTCGACGAGGCGTTGACCGAGGAGAGCGACGAGGACGCCGAGCTGCCGGAGAACCTCGACGACGAGGACGTCTCCCGGTACGGCATGGTGCGGCTGACTCCGCTGGGCACCCACGGCGTCCGCGTGCGCATGCGGGAGGCCGGCGTCGAGGCGCCCGCCGTCGGGGACCTCGCCGGCGCGGACGCGGAGACGCTGCTGGACGCACTGCCCCCGTACACCGAGGAGAACGCACAGGCCGAGATCGAGTCCTGGCTCGCCGCCCGCACGCCCTTGGAGTCCGCTCGTGAACTGCTCACGGCCTCCCGCGGCACGGACGAGAACGCGCCCACCCGCCGCCTCTCGTGCCAGCAGGCGCTCTCCCTCATCGGCGCCGAGGCCGAACCGGCCCTGCGCGAGGTGCTGGAGGACCGGCAGCTGGGCGGTCTGGCGCGGGTGTGGCTCGTCGAGCACGGCGCGCAGGACGTTCCGCAGCCGGACGAGGAGATGGTCTTCTGGCTGACCGTCGACACCATCGCCGCGCAGCTGGCGACGGCCGGCGAGGCAGCCGAACTCCAGGGCCTGGTCCAGGGATTGGTCGACCAGCACGCCGGCTTCTTCGACAAGGCGTGGAAGGTCGACCACCCGGCGACAGCCGACGTCCTGGAGGCCATGGGCCGCGTCCACCCCGACAGGCAGGCAGCCAAGGAGGCGCGGAAGGCGGCCTTCAAGGCGCGCAGCCGGCTGGGCTGAGCGGGGGCCGCCGTCCGGCCGGGCCCCCGCATGGCCGGACGGGGAGGCCGCGAGACCTCGACGCCCGCCGTTCGGGGGCGGCTTCCGTGCGCGAGGTCTCCCGGCGCTCCTTTCAGTGCGGGGCGACGGCGAA
This sequence comes from Streptomyces sp. WMMB 322, assembly GCF_900090145.1. Classification (GTDB taxonomy): domain Bacteria; phylum Actinomycetota; class Actinomycetes; order Streptomycetales; family Streptomycetaceae; genus Streptomyces. The sequence continues at coordinate 88,999 of NZ_FMHI01000004.1, read as the reverse complement.
CGCGTAGAACCCGGTGATCTGCTGGGCGCCATAGTCGTCGTCACGGACGAGACAGAGCGCACGCCGCCCCTTGTGCTCTCCCGTGCTCTGCCCGCTCCCGAGCGCGATTCCCTCCGCGTTCTCCACTGGGGCCGCCTCGGGCGAAGCCAGGGGGAGGGCTGCGCACCGGTGACTGAGGAAACCCGAGCGTGGCGGCACCTCCGGCCGGAGGCTGGGGAGGGTGCGCCAGCTAGGCGGACGAGACCGCCCGGGCGCAGCAGCCGGAGACGGTTGTGTCAGATCGACCCGAAGTCGCCGTGGCGGCCGGCGCCCGCCGCGAAGCGGGCCGCCCCCTCCGCGGCTTCCGCCAACGCGAGCCGTCCGTGACGGAGTTCGCGGGCCATGGCCTCGTCCTCGGGCAGGCCCTCCTGCTCGTGCACGGAGGCGAGGTCGCCGCGAAGGCAGGTCTGCGGGAAGCGGGCCAGCTCCGCGGCGAGCTCCTCGGCCGCGGTACGCGAATTCCCGTGCGGGACGAGGCGGTTGGCGAGTCCCATCTCGTACGCCTCGGCCGCCGGTACGGGACGGCCGGTGAGGATCAGGTCGAGGGCGCGGCTCGTGCCGATGAGGCGGGGCAGGCGCACGGTGCCGCCGTCGATCAGCGGGACACCCCAGCGCCGGCAGAAGACGCCGAAGACGGCGTCCTCCTCGGCGACCCGCAGATCGCACCACAGGGCCAGCTCCAGGCCGCCGGCCACCGCGTGGCCGCTGACCGCCGCGATCACCGGCTTCGACAGCCGCAGCCGGGTCGGGCCCATCGGGCCGTCGCCCTCCGGCTCGACACGGTTGGCGCGGTCGGTGCCGATGGCCTTCAGATCCGCCCCGGCGCAGAAGGTGCCGCCCTCGCCCCACAGGACCGCGACCAGCGCGTCCGCATCGGCCTCGAACTCGCGGAAGGCGTCGGCGAGTCGGGCGGCCGTGTCACCGTCGACGGCGTTGCGTGCCTCCGGACGGGAGAGGACGACGGTCGTGACCGGCCCCCGCTTCTCGGTGCGTACAGCCATGCGGGCTCGACCTCCGGTGGGGGCGGGCTGGGTACGGGCGTCGGGAGTCGGGCGTCGGGCGTCGGGCGTCGGGAGTCGGGAGACGGGAGACGGTGCCGACTCTACCGACGGCGCGGCAGGCGCCCTGGGCGGGCGTCCCCGGGAGGCCGTGCCTTCCCCGGCGGGGGCGCGGAGCCCGGTGCCTCACTGGGTATTCCGCATGACGAGACGCGTTTCCGCCATCCGGGACAGCTCGGTTAACGTGCCCGGCATGTCCGGTACCGCGCGCCACTTGGCCCTCGCGCTCTTCGCAGCCACGGCGTGGAGCGTCGACGACGCGCTCTGTCCCAGCTGACGGTTCCGCGTCCGCCGCGCTCCGCTCCCGTGCCGGGCCCGCGCCCCGCGCACCAGTACCCGGGAGAACCCCGGCCGGCCGGATCCGCCCTGCCGCCCGCACCGGGCCGGGGCGCATCCCGCGCGGCCCCTCCACTTCTGCCCGACCGTCCCGTTCTGTGAGGTCGTCACGTGACAGCCGCTCCCCCCTCCGGGGCCCCGCCCCGCACCGGAAGCCCCTCCCGCACGGTGGCCTGGCTTCCGTCCCCGCCGACGCACGTGCCCGCCCCCGAGGCGGCGCCCCTGCCCCCGGTACGGCGTCTCCCGCTGACCGTGGCCGCCGCGCTCGGTGCCGCGCTCACCGCCTACGTGTGGGCGGTGCACGGTGCCAAGCCCGGAATCCTGCTGCTGCTCGGCACAGCCCTCGGTGTGGCGCTGTTCCACTCCCGCTTCGGATTCACCTCTGCCTGGCGGCAGTTGGTGGCAGTCGGCAACGGCACCGGCATGCGCGCCCACGCCCTGCTGCTGGGCACGACGGCCACCCTGTTCGCCCTCGTACTGGGCACCGGCACGGGCCTGTTCGGCACCACGCCCGTGCCCAGCACGGCCCCGATCGGCATCGGCCTGCTGGCGGGAGCCTTCCTCTTCGCCGTCGGCATGCAGATCGGCGGCGCCTGCGCCTCCGGGACGCTCTTCGCCGTCGGCTCCGGGCAGAGCACCATCGTGCTCACCCTGGGCGGGTTCATCGCCGGTTCCACGCTCGCGGCCTGGCAGTTCGGGCTCTGGCGGGACCTGCCGGCCCTCGATCCGGTTCTCTTCTCCGACGGGCTCGGCCGGCCCGGCTCGCTGGCCGTCACGCTCGCCCTCCTCGCGCTGGTCGTCCTCGTCTCCCGGCGGGTCCAGGCGCGCCGCAACCCGCCGCCCGTGGGTCCTCCGCCCTCTGCCCGCGGCGCGCTCGCCCGTGCGGTGCGTGGCTCCTGGCCGCTGGCGGCCGGGGCCTTGGCGCTTGCCGTGCTGGGCGCGGCGGTGCTGCTGGTGTCCGGGGGTGCCTGGGGTGTGACCAGTGCCTTCGCGCTGTGGGGATCGAAGCTTGCCGGCGTGCTGGGCGCGTCACCGGAGACCTGGGCGTACTGGCAGCAGCCGGACAACGCGCCGCAGCTGGCCGGTCCGGTGCTCGCCGACAAGACCAGCCTCACCGATATCGGAATCATGGTCGGTGCGGCCATCGCCGCAGCGGCGGGCGGGACATGGTCGCTGCACCGCGGCATCCCCTGGCGCCGGGCCGTGGGCGCCGTCGCCGGCGGTGTGCTGATGGGGATCGGGGCGAGGATCGCCGGCGGCTGCAACATCGGCGCGTACCTGGCGGGGATCGCTTCCGGCAGCTTGCACGGCTGGCTGTGGGGGGCCGCCGCGCTGCTCGGCACCTTCGCGGGGCTCAGGCTGCGGCCGCTGTTCGAGCTGAGAAATCCCGCGCCTCGCGACGGGGTGTGCTGACCCGCCGGTACCGGGCTTCGCCGGGGCCCTGCCTCGTTACACGGCCGGGCCCGTACGGCAGAGGCCGGGCGAGCGGCCCCGTCCGCCGCCGCGGAGGCGGCGTGCGGCCCGCCCGCCCGGTAGCCCCCGGACCCGGCGGGCCGGCTCCCGGTCCGCTTCTCGCAGACCGGGCCGTCACCGTTGTCGTTCCTCCCGCCTTCGTTCTTCCCGCGTCACTCCTCCGGCCCGAACCAGACCGTGGTCGCGTTGCAGAACTCGCGGATGCCGTGCCCGGCGAGCTCCCGCCCGTAGCCGGAGCGCTTCACGCCTCCGAAGGGCAGGCCCGGGTGCGAGGCCGTCATGCCGTTGAAGAAGACGCCGCCCGCCTGCAGATCGCGTGTGAGGCGCTCCTGCTCGGCGGCGTCACGCGTCCAGGCGTTGGAACTGAGCCCGAACGACGTGTCGTTGGCAAGCTCGACCGCCTCGTCCAGACCGTCCACGCGGTACACGGTCGCGACCGGGCCGAAGGCCTCCTCGCGATGGATCCTCATCTCCTCGGTGATACCGGTGAGCACGGTCGGCTCGTAGAACCAGCCGTCGGGCAGGTGCAGCGGACGTCCGCCGCCGCACAGCGCGCTGGCCCCGCGGTTCGTGGCGTCGTCGACGAGCTCCTCGAGGTCGGAGCGGCCCTGCGCGCTGGAGAGCGGACCGACGTCGGTGTCCTCGGCCATGGGGTCGCCGACCTTCAGCGCCGACATGCGCTCGACGAACCGTGCCGTGAAGGTGTCGTAGACGTCGGTGTGCACGATGAAGCGCTTGGCGGCGATGCACGACTGCCCGGCGTTCTGCACGCGGGCCGTGACGGCGGTGCGTACGGCCTTCTCCAGATCGGCCGAGGGCAGCACCACATACGGGTCGCTGCCGCCGAGCTCCAGCACCGTCTTCTTGATCTCGTCGCCCGCGATCGAGGCGACGGAACGCCCCGCGGGCTCGCTGCCCGTGAGGGTGGCGGCCACGATCCGCTCGTCGCGCAGCAGCCCCGCGACCGCGTCCGAGCCGACGAGGAGGGTCTGGAAGGCGCCCTCGGTGAAGCCGGCGCGGCGGAAGAGCTCCTCGATGTACAGGGCGGTCTGCGGCACGTTCGACGCGTGCTTGAGCAGCCCGGTGTTGCCGGCCATGAGGGCGGGCGCAGCGAAACGCACGACCTGCCAGAGCGGGAAGTTCCAGGGCATGACCGCCAGGATCGTGCCCAGCGGCCGGTAGCGCACGAAGGCCCGGGAGGCACCCGAGTCCTCCACGTCCGCGGGGGCCGGATGCTCGTCGGCGAGCTGCGCCTCGGCGTTCTCCGCGTACCAGCGCATCGCCTTGACGCACTTGGCCGCCTCGGCGCGGGCCGCCGCGAGCGGCTTGCCCATCTCTGTCGTCATCATGCGGGCGACGGCGTCCTGGTCCGCCTCCAGCAGGTCTGCCGCCCGGTGCATCAGCGCGGCCCGCTCCGCGAAGGGTGTGAGGCGGTGTTCGCGGAAGGCGCGGTCCGCCCTGGAGACCCGCTCCTCGATCTCGCCCGCGCCGAGCGGTTCGAACGTCTTCAGGGTCTCGCCCGTGGCCGGATTCACCGTGGCGATGGCCATGTGAGCGCCTCCTTCGGCTGCTTCGATGCCTGTGCACGAGCGCGTACGGAGGGGGGCGCGGGGCACGGCCGGCCGGGGACCCGCGGGAGGTGTGCGCACTCGTGCGTTCCTGTCCTCGCGGTACCCCGGATCGGCTGTGCTAATGGTCAGAGCGCGGCGCCACCCGGCTTGACCATTCCGCGGACCGTGCGGGAGTCGACGTACTCGCCGAGCGCCGTCATGTCCCACTCGCCGGAGAACTGCCGTACGAGCTTGCACATCAGCACCCCGGTGCGCGGCTCGGCGTTGCTGAGGTCGAAGCGGACCAGTTCCTGGCCGGAGGCGGCGTCGAGGAGACGGCAGTACGCCTTGGCCACGTCGGTGAACTTCTGCCCGGAGAAGGAGTTGACCGTGAAGACGAGGCCGGTCACCTGCGGCGGGAGGTCGCCGAGGTGGACGGTGATCGCTTCGTCGTCGCCGCTGCCCTCGCCGGTGAGGTTGTCGCCGGAGTGCTGCACGACCCCGTTGAGGATGGCGAGCTTGCCGAAGTAACAGGCGTCGACCTTCTTGCGGTTGGCGTCGTAGGCGATGACGGAGGCGTCGAGGTCGATGTCCTTCGCGCGGCCGCCCGCACGGAAGACGGGCTCCCAGCCCAGGCCCATGCGGACGCTGCTGAGCACGGGACGGCCGCCCTTGGTGAGCGAGACCGTCTGGTTCTTCTGGAGGCTCACCTTGCCCTTGTCCAGGTTGATCTTGCCCGCACCGGCCGCCGGGGCGGCGGGCGCCGCCGGAGTGGGCGGCGGTGCCGGGACCGCCTGGGGAGTGGGGGCCGGGGCCGGTGTGGCGGCGGGGGCGGCGGGCTCCTCGACGTCGACGCCGAAGTCCGTTGCGATGCCGCCCAGTCCGTTGGCGTAGCCCTGGCCGACGGCGCGCACCTTCCAGGCGTTGCCGCGCCGGTAGACCTCGACCACGACGAGCGCCGTCTCGCTGCCGAGCGAGGGCGGGGTGAACGTGGCGACCACGTCCCGCGTGGAGGCGTCGCGGACGGTGGCGGTCGGCTCCACGCCCGCGAAGGACGTGCCGGGGGCGTCGGGGCTCGCGGTGACCACGACCTTGTGCACATCGGCCGGCACCTTGTCGGTGTCGACGGTGATGGTGTCGGCGGCACCGCCGCTGTGGGTCACGCCGGGGGCGGCCGGCTGGTTGTAGAAGACGAAGTCTTCGTCGGAGCGGACCTTTCCGTTCTCGCCGAGGAGCAGCGCCGATACGTCCAGGCGGGAGGGTGCGGTCACCTCAATCGCCACCTGGGCCGTACTGAGCGGGAGGTTCGAGCCGGGAGTCATTGCCGTCATGCCGGTCGTAACGAGCGGCCGTGCTTTGCGGTTCCTTTGCCGGACGTTCCGCTGCCTCCCGTTCCGCGCTCGCGGGTGGCCGGGATCGCGGCGGGCTCAGCGGGACGCGCGAACGGCCGGGCCTGCGCGGGGCGGAGGAACGCAGCGCCACCACAACTCCGGCCAGCGCCACCGCCATTCCGGCGACCGCGAAACCGCCCGGGGCGTCGCCGAACATCACGTACGCCCACACGAGCGTCGTGGGAGGCGTCAGGTAGATCAGCGCACTCGTGCGGGTGACGCCGCTGTCCCGCAGGCTCAGCCAGTAGAAGCCGTAACCGCCGAACGTGGAGAAGGCCACCACCCAGGCCACGGCCAGCCAGAACGCCGTGGTCGGCGGCGGTACCAGGTGCCCGTCGCCGGCGCAGGCGGCGACCCCCGTGAAGAGAGCCGCGCTCACCGCGCAGTGCACCGGAAGCGCTTCGGCGGCGCCGACCTGGTGGCGGGCCCGGCGTTCCAGGAAGCTGGCGGCCAGAAGGCCCGCCATCCCCGCGAACGGGAGGAGGTAGGCGGGGGCCGGCGCGGCGGACGCCGAGCCGAGGTCGTCCCGCACGACGGCGGCGACACCCGCCAGGCCGAGGACGAGTCCGGCCCACTGGCGGCCGGTGACCGTCTCCCCGAGCAGCCGGCCCGCGAGGGCGCCGGCGGCCAGCGGCTGAAGTGCCGCTATGAGCGCGGACGTTCCGGCGGGAACGCCCAGTCCCACCGACCAGACGATCGCGCCGAGGTAGACGCCCTGGGAGAGCAGGCCGATCAGCGACTGCTCGCCCAGCGCGCGCAGCGGCAGCCGGCCGCCCCCGCCGGGTGTGTCCGGACGGCGGCCGTGGTGCTTGTGCCCTGCCGCTGTCTCCGCGGCGGTCCGTCTGCGCCGCAGCACGGGCGCGGCGGCCGCGAGCAGCGCGGCGGCGACGAGGAAGCGCCACATCAGGAGGGTGTCCGCCGGTGCCTCGCGCGTGCCGAGTTCGGCGCCGATGAATCCCGAACTCCACATGACGACGAGCCCTGTCGCCACGAGGTGCGTTCGCATGGTCGTCGGCATCGTCCGCTCCCTGCTCGCTCGGTGAAACGCGCCCGTCGGAGGCCGAGGAGGTAAACAGATCTGTTTACCTCCTCGGGTATAGAGTGAACTAAACCGATCGGTTTATCGCAAGTGGCGGAGGCGAAGCGATGACGGAGGCGACGGCCGGTGCCGGTCTCACGCCCGGCGCCCGGAAGATCCTTCAGGCGGCGGCACGGCTGTTCTACTCACGCGGCATCACGGCTGTCGGCGTCGACCTGATCGCCAAGGAGGCCGGCGTCACCAAGAAGACGCTCTACGACCGCTTCGGCTCCAAGGAGGCCCTTGTCGGGGCGTACCTGCGGGCGCGCGACGAGCGGTGGCGGGAGTGGCTCGAGGGGCGGGTCGCCGCCAGGGCCGGGGCGAGCGCGTCCGAGCGCCTTCTCGCCACCTTCGACGCCCTGGAGGAGTGGATGCGGCGGGAGAACCCCCGCGGCTGCGGCTTCGTCAACGCCGCCGCCGAACTGCCCGACCCGCAGCACCCCGGCCGGAAGGTGATCAGCGGGCAGAAGCGCTGGCTGCGTACATTCCTGCGGGAACTGGCGGCGGAGGCGGGGGCCCGGGAGCCGGACCGGCTCGCCGAGGAACTCGTCCTGCTGCACGAGGGTGCGACGGTGCTGAACGGGCTCCAGGTCATGCCGGATCCCGTCGCCCGTGCCCGCTCGATGGCCCGTGCGGCTCTGGAACGGGAGGGGTGCCCGGCGCCGCCTCACTAGGCCCTGTCGTTCGGATCTCCGCGGGCCCGCGACGACAGCTACGGCGCCTCTCCCCCTGGCTTCGCCGGGCGGTGCCCCCAGCGTTGTCGGAGTCATCCGAGTACTCCCCTGGCCTTCGGCATGGGGGACCCCAGTACGAGGACGATCCTCCGCCTTGCGATGCGTCCCCTCGCTTTCGCGGGGGAGGCCCCATGCATCTGACGCCGCGGGCTGATCCACGAAGATCCAAACGACAGGACCTAGCAGACGGGCTTGCGCCGCTGGTGGAAGCGGTGTGGGGCATACGGGTGGTGTCACTGTCCGGATATGTGTGACCACTCTCCGGCGTGGCAGTACGTCCCGCATGACTTCCGAACCGCTCACGAGCGCGCGCACCAGACGCATCTTCCTCGGCGGGATGCTCATAGCCGGGGCCTGCGTCGCGAACCGCGCGCATGCCACAGTCACAGGCTCCGGTTCCCCCGGTGCCTCCGCCGCCGGCGCCGACGCGAAGGGCGCCCGGCACACCCTCCGGAACGGGCAGGCCGTGACGCGGCCGCAGTCCTACCGGTTGCGGCCCGAGACCGGGCAGATACGCCCCCAGGTGCGTGGAAGCACCTCCGTCACCTACTCGCTGGGCTCCGAGGAGCGCGAGATAGCCCTCACCTTCGACGACGGCCCCGATCCCGTGTACACGCCGCAGGTGCTGGATGCGCTGCGACGCTGGGGTGTGCAGGCCACGTTCTGCGTCATAGGCCGGGACGCGGCGGCCCACACCTGGCTGCTGAACGCCATCGCCGACGGCGGCCACCTGATAGCCAACCACTCGTGGAGCCACCCCCAGCTGACGCGGATGCGCACCGCCGAGATACGCAGCCAACTCGCCCGCACCTGCGACGTCATCGACGAGGCGGTGGGTTCGGCACCCGTTCTGGCACGTGCGCCGTTCGGCGCCTGGAACCGGCGGGCCCTCGGGATATCGGCCTCGCTCGGCATGAGCCCGCTGGGCTGGTCCGTCGACACGTGCGACTGGGAGGAACCCGGCGCGCGGAAGATCACCTCGACCGTCCTGAAGTCCGTACGGCCGGGCTCGATCCTGCTCGCCCACGACGGCGGCGGAGACCGCTCGCAGACCGTCACCGCCCTGCGCGACTACCTCCCCCGGCTGCTCGACGCGGGCTACATACCCGTACTGCCGTCCGGCACCGATGTGTTCGAGGAGCGTACGGGGAAGGGGTGGGGTGTGTGAGGGACGCGCACGTGATCCGGTGGCAGCGGACCCGGGGCGGCAGGTTCCACGGCTCGCCCGTGGTCCTCTCGGTGCGGGCGTTCCGGGACGGCTGCTACGCCCCCGGTGACGCGAGGACACGCCAGAGACCCGATACGGCGAGCAGGGACGCCGCGCCCGCCGCGCCGACGACCAGGCCGGGTGCCGACACCTCGCCCAACACCCCGCCGCCGGCTGCACACAGCCCCTGCAACGTCATGGTCCCGGTCAGCATCAGCCCGAAGGCCTGGCCCCGGTGGTCCTCCGGCACCGCCTTCAGGAACCGTCGGGCCAGCCCCAGTTGGTACGCGACCCCGAACCCGCTCACCGCAAGCAGCAGCGCCGCGGCGACCGGTCCGGGCGAGAGCGCGAACCCGAGCAGCGGCGCGCCGAGCAGCAGTGCCAGCGGCCCGGCCAGCCGTTCCCTTCCGTCCGGTGTGACCAGCCGGCCTATCGCGAGGTCCCCGGTGAGCATGCCGAGCGCCACGGCGGTGAACAGCAGCCCGGCCGACTCCGGCACACCGGTCTGCGCGGCGTACGGGACGAGCACACCCTCGGCGCCGACCACGAGCGCGGGCGGCAGCCACTGGGCCAGCAGCAGTGAACGGATCGCGGGCCGACGCAGCAGTTCGCGATTGACGCGCCAGGTCTCGCGCACCGCGTGCCCCGCGGCCGTGCCGCGGCGCGGCCGCTCGACCAGCCGCAGGCGCAGCAGTGCGGCGGAGAGCAGGCAGCTCGCCGCGGTGATCCAGAGCGCGCCGTCCGGGCCGAGCGCCGCGATCAGCGTCCCGCCCACGGCGAAGCCGAGTACCTGCGTGCCGCCGGCGGCCATGGAGAACACGGCCCGGCCCAGCACGTACCGGTCGCCGTCGAGCAGGGCGGGCAGCAGCGCGCTGCGCGCTGCGGAGGCGACCGCGCCGGGGACGCCGGCGACGAACACCAGCACTAGCATCGCGGTGGGGGAGAGCAGCCCGGTGGCGAGCACAGCGGCGACAGCGGCGCGGACCATGTCGTAGCCGGCCATCACCGCCCGCGGCGGCCACCGGTCGGCATACGCCAGCAGCAGCGTGCCGCCGAGGGCGTAGGGCAGGAAGCCGGCGGTGTAGGCCAGCGCGGCCAGCAGGGGTGAGCCGGTGCCGGCGTAGACGCTCACCGAAAGCGCGAGCATCTTCACCGTCTCGCCGCCGAGGAAGAGCGTGTAGCCGGTGAACAGCACGCGGAACTGGCCCACGGCGAAGACCTCGCGGTAGGTGGCCCGCTCCGGCGCCGCCTGGGGTGTCATCATGCGGGCCACCCTCGGGCGGGTGCAGGCGGAGACGCTAAGCTTTCGCGTGGAGGCGAAAGGTGCTTGCCGTCGAAGTCGGGCCGCTGGACGTGGCACACACCCGCTATGCGATCTCGCCGTTGGGTGAAGCGATGAATGCGCTTCGGGTCGTCGCGGGCAAGCAGCCGGCCGGGCCGCTGCGGCCCTGGGCGGAGAGCATCGCGCCGCGGTACGAGCGGCTGCTCCGCGAGACGCCCGCGGTCGAGGCGCTGACGACGTTGTTCCGCCGCGGCGGCTACAACGCCGACTTCATCCATCCTCCGCCCTCGGGCCCGGACGCCGACTTCGAAGTCGAACTCGCCGCAGTGCGGGCGACCCCGCTGCGTCAGGTTCGCGCGGAGATCGCCCGCAACCTGGTCGGGCTGCGTACGCCGCCGCGCCACGTCCAGGAGATCCTCGCCGCCCCGGACGTGCTCACCCGCCTCGCGGACGCGATCGAGGCGGCCTGGCACGCGCTGGTCGAGCCGGACTGGCCGCGGCTGCGTACGGTGCTGGAGCGCGATCTGGTGCACCGCGCGGGGCACCTGGCCATGTACGGCTGGGCCGTGGCGCTGTCCGACCTGGATCCGCGGGTGAGATGGCGCTCCGAGGGGTCCGACGGCGTGATCGAGGTGCGCACAGGCCGCCGGAACGAGTGGGAGCGGCACCGGCTGGGCGGCAAGGGACTGCTGCTCATGCCGACCGTCTTCGGCACCCTCATCAGCTACGTCGAGCCGCCCTGGCCGTACGCCCTGGTGTATCCGGCGCGCGGCGTCGCGGACCTGCTCGGGCCGCCGCCCCCGCAGTGCGGTGGGGCGGCGCTGGCGCGGCTCGTCGGTCCGCACCGTGCGCAGGTGCTACTGGCGCTCGCGGTGCCGGCGACGACCACGCACTTGGTCCGCCGGCTGGGTCTCAGTCTGGGTGCAGTCGGCGGCCATCTGGCCGTACTGCGCGAATCCGGCCTGGTCACGCGGACGCGGACCGGCCGGTCCGTGCGTTATGAGCGCACCCCACTGGGCACGGCCCTGGCCGGCGACTGAGCGGGCCGGCACGGCCAGGAGCCGGGCGCCCGGTTCGCCGGCCGTGCAAGGACGACGCGCACATGATCGAGCCGCAGCGGACCTGGCGCGGCAGGTTCCACGGCTCGCCCCGCGGTCCTCAGCGCCGGCGTTCCCGGGAGTGGCCGAAGAAGATCCGGTACCCGATGAGGAGTACGAGCGATCCGGCGATGGCCGAGAGCCACAGCGCCGGATCCACGAAGTCGTGGTCGACGGAGCGGTCGAGGAACGTGGAGGAGAGCCAGCCGCCGATGAACGCTCCGGCGATGCCGATGAGTATGGTGCCGAGCAGGCCGCCCGGGTCGCGTCCGGGGAGGATGACCTTGGCGATGGTGCCGGCGATCAGGCCGAGGATCAGCCAGCTGAGCAGCCCGGAGTCCACGAGGCCCGAGAGTGCGGATTCCGGATCGGTGTCTGCGGCGAAATTCATGTGGGCCCTCCCCGTGAGCAGTCCTGCGTGATCGGTTCGGGTCCATCATGCCCTCCGACTTCCGCCTCAGTGCGGCCAGATGGGCGGCTGCGTGCAGAAGTGCCCTCCGAGACGGGCGTGTTCGGGGCTCTCCGGGTCCGGTTGCCCCTGCTTTGCGATGAGTTCGGCGGCGTACGGCTCGGAGTCGTCCTGCGGCTCGTACCCGAGCGCGCGGGCGCCCGAAAGGTCCCACCACAGGCGGGTGTTGGCGGAGGAGCCGTAGACCACCGTGTGGCCGACGTCCGGTGCCGTCAGGGCGGCGTGGAAGAGGCGGGCCCCGTCGGCGGGGCTCAGCCACAGCGAGAGCATCCGCACGGAGGTCGGTTCGGGGAAGCAGGAACCGATGCGTACGGAGACGGTCTCGACGGCGTGCAGGTCCCAGTAGAGCTGGGCGAGGTCCTCCCCGAAGGACTTGGAGAGGCCGTAGTAGGTGTCGGGCCGGTGCGGGGTGTCCACCGGGATGAGCGGGCCGCCCTCGGCAGGGCGCGGCGTGAAGCCGACGGCGTGGTTGGAGGAGGCGAACACCACGCGGGGGACGCCCTCTTCGCGCGCGGCCTCGTAGAGCCGGTACGTCCCTTCGATGTTGGAGTGCAGGATTTTCTCGAACGGGGCCTCCAGCGAGATTCCCGCGAGGTGGATGACCGCGTCGACGCCGCGCACGGCTTCGCGCAGTGCGGCCGCGTCGGTGAGGTCCGCGGTGACGGCGTCGGGCTCGCCCTCCACGGGACGCAGGTCGAACAGGCGCAGCCGGTATCCGTACCCGGGGAGGAGGCCGCGCATCAGGGTGCCGAGGCCGCCGGCGGCGCCGGTGAGAAGGACGGTGCGAGGGGCGGGCATCGGCGGAATCTCCGTCCGTAGACACGGTTCATATATGGAGACAAGCTATGGAGGCGGTGCCTGGATCGTCAAGGATCGGGCGAACCGGGACGGGGAGGCGCTCCGTCGGTCTTTCCCTGTCGCCGCCGAGCGTTGTGGGCGGTGATCGCCGTGCTTGACCGTGCTGCGAGGCCTGGCCTAACGTTCCAGTTCAGAAATGTAGACGCAGATCAGAAACGTGCACGGTAGCCGAGGTGGTGCGACGCGCTGCCCCGGCTCGCTTCCGTACCGCCCTGAGCAGGAGCGCGCAATGACCACACCGTCCTCGTCCTCGCCGTCCTCCTCCCCGGGGACTTCCGCTCGGGAGGCCCGCTCGCTGTCCGCGCGGCTCGACGGGCTGCTCTTCTTCCCCGTCACCGCGTACGGGAAGGACGGTTCGCTCGACCTCGACGCGTTCCGCACGCACGTGCGCGGCGGCCTGGACGCCGGTGCCGGAGCCGTCTTCGCCTGCTGCGGCACCGGTGAGTTCCACGCGCTGACTCCGCAGGAGTTCCGCGACTGCGTGGCCGTCGCCGTCGAGGAGGCGCGCGGCGAGGTGCCGGTCGTCGCCGGTGCGGGCTACGGCACGGCGCTCGCCTGCCAGTTCGCGTCGCTCGCGGAGGAAGCAGGGGCGGACGGTCTGCTGGCGATGCCGCCCTATCTCGTCGTCCCCTCGCAGGAGGGCCTGCTGAGGCACTACACCGCGCTGGCGTCCGCCACCGCTCTGGACGTCATCGTCTACCAGCGCGACAACGCGGTCTTCGCCCCGTCCACGGTCGCGCGACTCGCGCGTACACCCGGCATCGCCGGGCTCAAGGACGGCCTGGGCGACCTCGATCTGATGCAGCGGATCATCAGCACGGTCCGCAGCGAGGTCCCGGCCGAAGTCGCGGGCCGGTTCCGCTACTTCAACGGACTGCCCACCGCCGAGCAGACCGGCCTCGCCTACCGCAGCCTGGGCGTGACGCTGTACTCGTCCGCGGTCTTCTGCTTCGCCCCCGAAATCGCCCTCGACTTCCACCGCGCCCTCACCGCCGGTGACGACGCCCGCGTCGGCCGTCTGCTCGACGGCTTCTTCCGCCCCCTCGTCGAACTGCGCGACCGCGGACGCGGCTACGCCGTCTCGCTGGTGAAGGCGGGAGTGAGGCTGCGCGGGCTGGACGTGGGCCAGGTGCGGCCGCCGCTGTCGGAACCCGCCGCGGCCCATGTGGAGGAGCTGGCCCGGCTGATCGAGCACGGGCTCGCGCTGGTCTCCTCAGAGGCTTCGCCGGGCAGCTCTCCCGCCGGTTCCGGCGGCGGTGCCGCTGCTCGCCGCAGCGGCGGGCACCGCTGATGCGTGCCGGTGCCTTCGTCTACCCCTGGGACGTCGTGGGCGACCCCGACGCGCCGCGGCGCCTCGCTGCCCTCGGCATCAGCCAGGTCACCCTCGCCTCCGCCTACCACTCCGTGCGCGCCCTCACGCCGCGCCATCCACGCCACCGCATCGTCACGGCACGGCACTCCGCGGTGCTCTACCCGCCCGGCCCGGACCGCTGGCGTGGCCGCCGGCTGCGCCCGTACGAGCAGGACTGGGTGGACAGCGGTGATCCCGGAGGCCCATACGGGGAGGCCGCGCGCGCCCTGAGCGAGGCCGGCCTGGAGGTGCACTCCTGGGTCGTGATGGCCCACAACTCCCGTCTCGGCGAGGAGCACCGGCGGATCACCGTCCGCAACGCCTACGGCGACCACTACTCCTGGGCGCCCTGCATCGCGCGCCCCGAAGTGCGCGAATATCTCGTCGACCTGGCCGCCGAGGCCGCGGTGCGGCCGCACACCGCGGGTACGGAGCTGGAGTCGTGCGGCTGGTACGGGCTGGCGCACCTGCACGCGCACGACAAGACCGGGGGAGTACGGCTGAGCGGCGCCGGCCAGTACCTGATGTCGCTGTGCTTCTGCGAGGTGTGCCGCGACGGGTACGCCTCGCTCGGTGCCGATCCGGAAGAGCTGCGCTCCCTTGTGCGCGGCGCGCTGGAACCCGCCTGGAGCGGCGCCGGAGCCGGGGCGCGGCCCTCAGGGGCGGAGCAGGACCGGGAGCAGGACCGGGAGGGGGAGTGGTCCCGGGTGCGTGAGCTGCTGGGCCCGCAGACGGCGTTGCTGTGCGCCTCGTGGCGTGACGCGGCCGCGCGGCGGCTGCGCCGGGAGGCCGTCGCGGCGGTGCGGGAAGCGGCGGCACGGACGCGTACGGGAGGGGATTTCAGAGTGATGCTGCACGCCGATCCCGCCCCGCACCGCCTCGGCGCCAACGCGGGCACGGCGCCCGCCGACGCGGTGGCGGACGCGGACGGAGTGGTCATTCCCTGCTCGGGCGACGCCGCCGGACGCAGCGGCGCCGTCGGCCCGTTCGCCGCCGCGGCCACGGCAGGCGCCACCGGCGGCGCCGCCAAGGCCACGGGCACCGGCCACGGATCCGGACGGGCCGCCGGGTTCACCGTCGCCGCGAACTTCACCGTGGTCTCCGGCATGGGCGGCTCCCCGCACAGCCTCGCCGCCGACGCGGCCCACGCCCGTGAACTGGGCGCGCACGAGCTGCGGCTCTACCACGCCGGTCTCGCCCCGGACTGCGACCTCGCAGCCGTGAAGGAGGCGCTGCGCACGCTCGGCGAGGCGGGCCCGCCCGGGTGACCCGCCGGCGCGTGTCACATCCGCGCGCCCTGTCCCGTCGTAGTGGTGACGGCCGTGCCGCAGCCCGCGGTCCGGCACCGGCACCGGCACCGCGAACCCAGGGACGAAGGAGCACCACACATGGCACGCATCTCGCTCGACCCGCCGCGCGGCCCCATGCTGCGCATCGCCGAGTGGTACTCGCGCCGCAAGTACGGAGCGGTCATGGACCCGCTCAGGGCCGCCGGGCACAACCCGAGGGTGCTCGGCGCCGTCGCCCTGTACGAGTCCCGCGTGGCGAAGTGGCGTGACCTTGACCCCGGTCTCAAGCACCTCGCCGAGATGGTCTCGGCCTCCCGCATCGGCTGCACCTGGTGCATGGACTTCGGGTACTGGCTGGCGGACGACCTGGGTCTGCCGATGGAGAAGATCCGGTACGTCCCGGCCTGGCGTGAGAACCGGGAGCGGTTCGGCGAACTGGAGCTGCTCGTCATGGAGTTCGCCGAGGCGATGACGGAGACCGAGCCGGCGGTGACCGACGCCATGACCGAGGAGCTGATCGGCAGGCTGGGGGAGAAGGCCTTCGTCGAGCTGGCGGCGATCGTCGCCGTCGAGAACCACCGCTCCCGCATGAACGCGGCGCTCGGACTCGTCGGCCAGGGGTTCTCCGACCGGTGCGCGGTGCAGCCCGTCCAGAAGGGGGCCGCCGGGGGTGCGGGGGCCGCGGCCTCCTGAGAGGGGCCGGCCCCACGGGGCCGGCCGTGGCCCGTACGGCCGCGCCGTCGCACGGTGTGGAGGGGCGCCGGTGCGCCGCGGCCGTACGGGCCCATCAGCCCGGGGAGGCGGACAACGCGCCTATACCGTGGGGGAGTTCCCGTGCCAGGGCTCCTCGGCGACGACCGCCGGGACGGGCAACGGCCCGTAGATGTGCGGGAATTCCTCTGCCGCGCCGCCGCCCCGGGCGCCCTCGCCGTCCTCCCCGCCCGCGTTGGGGAGTGCCGGCTCGGGCGGCTCGAAGCGCACCGGCGCGGTGAGGCGCTCGCTGTCGATGACGAGCACCACCAGGGCCGACGGGTCGGTGTCGCTGTACAGCATCTCGGCCACCTGCGGCAGTTGATGCCTCAGCGAGCAGTGGATGAAGCCGACCTCCTCCAGGGTGCGGCCACGCGTGGACATCTCGTAGGTGCCGGCAGCGCGTGCGGCCTCCCACGAGGAACGCTCCGTGATGTGCAACAGCTCAGCCATGCGCCCACGTTACGTCCCGCCGGCGGCACGCGGCCGTCCGGTACCGCGGCCGGACGCCGGCCGGCGCAGCGGCTGGTTCAAAGACGGCGCGTCGCCAGGGTGAGGCGGTCGCGGGCGTCGAACAGCGCGTCCTTGATCATCTGTTCGTGCGCGGGCGTGAGCCTGGCGACCGGAACCGAGCAGCTGACGGCGTCCCGCGCGGGTGTCCGGTAGGGGATGGCTACGCCGAAGCAGCGCAGGCCCAGCGTGTTCTCCTCCCGGTCGACGGCGTAGCCCTGTTCCCGGACCAGGGCGAGTTCCTCGATCAGCGCCTCGCGGTCGGTGAGGGTGTTGTCGGTGAGCGAGGGAAGCGTCTCCGGCAGCATCTTGCGCACCTGCTCGTCGTCGTACGTCGCGAGCAGCGCCTTGCCCAGGGACGTCGAGTGCGCCGGCAGCCGCCGCCCGACGCGGGTGAACGGACGCAGGTAGTGCTGGGACTGGCGGGTGGCGAGGTAGACGACGTTCGTGCCGTCGAGCCGCGCCATGTGGATGGTCTCCGTGGTGTCGTCGGAGAGCCGGTCGAGCGTCGGACGGGCGGCCGCCACCGCCTCGTCGCCGTCGATGTAGGAGGTGCCGACCAGCAGGGCGCGGACGCCGATCCCGTAGCGTGTGCCGGTGGAGTCGGTCTCCACCCAGCCGAGGTCGACGAGGGTGCGAAGCAGCATGTAGAGGCTGGACTTGGGGTACCCGACGGCTTCCTGGACATCGGCGAGGGAGTGCATCCCGGGCCGTCCCGCGAAGTACTCGAGCAGCTCCACAGTGCGCACGGCGGACTTGACCTGCGATGCACCCGTCTCGCCAGCTGACATCGTCCTTGACCCCTTTGTTGCGGCGCTCATAGGCTCCCCGGCAGGTTCACTGACAGAGATGATGTTCAGCATATCGAACAACGTCTCTGCGGAGACAGGCACGTGGCAGGAGGAGACCGCCGTGGCAGCAGCACCAGTGTGGAGCGTCGACCCCCGGACCGGAAAGCAGCGCGAACAGGTCGGCACGGAGGCCACGGCCGGTGAGGTGGACGCGGCCGTCAGGGCCGCGCACGCTGCCAGGGAGCCGTTCGCCGACCGCACCGTGCGTGCGGCGCTGCTCCGCGCGGCCGCCGGGCAGCTCGACGCGGCGAGTGAGGAGATCATCGCCACCGCGGACGCCGAGACCGCGCTGGGACGCCCCCGGCTGACCGGCGAACTGGCCCGCACCCGGGCACAGTTGCGCGCCTTTGCCGACGAGGTCGAGGACGGCGCCTACCTCGGCGTCACCATCAACCACAAGGACGCCGACGCGACGCCCCCCTGCCCCGATCTGCGCCGCTACAAGATCCCGCTGGGTGTCGTGGCGGTCTATGCGGCGTCCAACTTCCCGCTGGCGTTCTCCGTGCCCGGAGGCGACACCGCGAGCGCTCTCGCGGCGGGCTGCCCCGTCGTCGTCAAGGCGCACCCGGACCACCCGGCGACGTCCGAGCTGACCGGCGCCGCGCTGCGCCGCGCCGCGGCGGAGGTGGGGCTGCCCGGGGACGTGCTGAGCGTCGTGCACGGCTTCGAGGCCGGCGTCGAACTCGTCAAGCACCCGCTGGTCTCGGCGGTCGGCTTCACCGGTTCCGTACGGGGCGGGCGCGCCCTCTTCGACGCCGCATCCTCCCGTCCCACCCCCATTCCCTTCCACGGCGAGCTCGGCTCCCTCAACCCCGTCGTCATCACCGGCGCCGCCGCCGACGAACGCCCGGAGGAGATCGGTGAGGGGCTCGCCGGGTCGATGACGATGGGCACCGGCCAGTTCTGCACCAAGCCCGGCTTCGTGCTCGCACCCGCGGGCGAGGCCGGCGACCGCATGCTGGAGGCGCTGCGGGCCGCGGTGAGCAAGGCCGCGCAGGGCCCTCTGCTGGACGGCAGGATGCGGGAGGCGTTCCTCGAGGGGATCAAGGCCCGCACCGAACTGGACGGCGTGGAGGCCCCCGTGCTCGCCGGGGCGGGCGACGACGAGCAGTCGGTCGGCGCCGGGTTCCTCACCGTCCCGGCGGAGAAGCTCGGACAGCCGCAGTACGAGGTGCTGCTGGAGGAGTGCTTCGGGCCCGTCACCGTCGTCGCGCGTTACCGGGACGACGACGAGGTCGCCTCGGTCCTCTCCAGGCTGCCCGGCAACCTCACCGCCACGCTGCACCTCAGCGCCGCCGAGGCGGCGGGCGACGGCGGCCAGGGCGCGCGACTGCTCGCCACGCTGACGCCGCTGGCGGGCCGCGTCCTCGTCAACGGCTGGCCCACCGGTGTTGCCGTCGCTCCCGCGCAGCACCACGGCGGCCCGTACCCGGCCACGACGTCCACGTCGACGTCCGTCGGGGCCACCGCCATCGAACGCTGGCTGCGCCCCGTCGCCTACCAGGACGCGCCGGAGGCGCTGCTGCCGCCCGAACTGCGTGACGCGAACCCGCTGGGCCTGCCCCGCCGGGTGGACGGCCGCCGGGAGAACTGAACGGCACGGGGAGACAGGCGCCGCCGCCAACGGGAGCCGCACGCCTTCGAGTCCGCCCGGACGTCCTTCAACTGCACCGTGCACAGGAGGAGTCCGGCGCCCGGAACCGGGACGTGAGCGGCCGCGGCACGGATGTTCAGGGGCGCCATTCGGGCCGGGTCATGCCGTGCATGCCGCGGTACGCGGCCGGTTCCGGCGGCGTCCAGCCGGTCAGCAGGGCGGGGTCGGCGCGGTGGACCTCCACGCCGACCGGATGGCAGAACTCCACGGGGTCCACGTCGGAGCCCGGACCCCACATGGGCACGGACAGATCGCCGCCCGGACACGTCGACAGCGCGCACAGCAGGTCGATCTCGGCGAAGAACTCGAAGTGGTCGCCCGGGCGGGCCGGGCAGTCCTTCATGAAGTACTGGTCGTCGTCGTTGAGTCCGGTGCACTGGAAGACGTTCAGCACGTCGTGCACGTCGAACTCGGTGAGCCCGTAGGGGAGTACGGCCCGCACCAGGTTCGAGTGGCAGTGGAAGTCGAAGTCCTCGCCGCTCAGCATGCGGTTGACGTACGGATCGCAGCGCGTGCCCAGCAGGTCGTGCACCCTGCCGCCGTCGGCGTCGCGCCCGTAGGAGGCCAGCGTGTCCGCGGTGACGGTCAGCAGCGGACGCAGGAACGGCAGTGTGGACCACAGCCGGTCGTACACGCTCACGTGTGCGCGCTGCAACTGCCGTGTGCGGGAGGCCCAGAGCCGCTCGCGCGGATCGTGGCGGTTCCACACGTTGAGGTCCGCGACCTGCGGACCGTCGATCGTCACCAGGCGGCACAGGTGCCCCGCCGGAACCTCCCACGCGCGCCCGGAGCGGATGGGGACGGTGAAGCGCTCGACGGGTTCACGGGATCCTGCGGCGACCCTGTCGTAGAAGGCGCGGTCGACGTCGAGCGGACCGCCCTCGTCTGCCTGGTAGGCGGCGGTGGTGCCGGCCATGCGCTCGGCTCTCTCCCTCGGTCGGGCTCCCGGACGGTGCAGGATCGCACCGGAATGCGCCCGGCCGGAAAAGGGGGGAGGCCGTCATGCGGCCTCCCCCCTCATCCACCGGGCTCAGCGCGGCAGTTGCCGCGTCACCTCACCGGCGTGAAGTCGCGCGCTCCGATGAACTCGGGACGGCGGACCGGGGCCGCGAACGGTTCCACGGCCTCGTTCTCCACGCTGTTGAAGACGATGAACACGTTGCTCCGCGGGTACGGAGTGATGTTGTCACCGCTTCCGTGCATGCAGTTGCAGTCGAACCAGGTGGCCGAACCGGCTTCGCCCGTGAAGAGCTTGATGCCGTGCGCGTCGGCGAACTTGGCCAGGGACTCGTCGGACGGTGTGCCCGCGTCCTGCATCTGCAGCGACTGCTTGTAGTTGTCCTTCGGCGTCTCGCCCGCGCAGCCGAGGAAGGTCTTGTGTGACCCCGGCATGATCATCAGGCCGCCGTTGGTGTCGTAGTTCCGGGTCAGTGCGATCGAGACCGACACGGTCCGCATCGCCGGAAGACCGTCTTCCGCGTGCCAGGTCTCGAAGTCGGAGTGCCAGTAGAAGCCAGTGGCACCGAAGCCGGGCTTGACGTTGATCCGGGACTGGTGGACGTAGACGTCCGAGCCCAGGATCTGTCGCGCCCGGCCCACGACCCGCGGGTCCCGCACCAGGTCGGCGAAGACCTCGCTGATCTTGTGCACCTCGAACACGGTCCGGATCTCATCCGACTTCGGCTCGATGATCGAGCGCTCGTCGGCACGGATCTCCGCATCCGTGGTGAGCCGTTCCAGTTCCCTGCTGTACATGTCGACCTCATCGGGAGTGATGAGCTGGTCGATCGCAAGGAACCCGTCCCGCTCGTATTCCGCCAGAACCGCGGGCTCGATGGGCCCCGGCGTACCCGGTTCGGACCACACGACGGGGTCCATCCTTGGGGTGGCCACCTCGGTGGCTCCGCGAGTCGGGTACAGGTCGGCGGTGCGCTCGGGTGCGGTGGTCATTGTGTTGCCTTCCTCTCCTCTCGTACGGCCCTGTTCGGTGGGCGAGCGGCCATAGCCGCGGACGGCAGAAGCCGCCGTACTGGCCTGTAACGGCCGAGCTCTGCGGCTCAGTCGTCAGGCTCGGTGAGAAGCGGGTAGACGCCGTTCTCGTCGTGATCCTCCCGGCCCGTCACGGGCGGATTGAAGACACAGATGCACCGGAAGTCGGTAATGGGACGCATTGTGTGCTTCTCGTGCCCATCGAGCAGATACATGGTGCCGGGGGTGATCAGATGCTTCTCACCGGTCTCATCGTTGGTGAGTTCGGACTCGCCCTCTACGCACAGTACGGCTTCGACGTGGTTTGCGTACCACATCGAAGTCTCGGTACCCGCGTACAGCACGGTCTCGTGCAGGGAGAAGCCCACACGCTCCTTCGCCAGCACGATCCGCTTGCTTTCCCAGGTGCCGGATGCGGACTTGATGTGACGGTCGGTGTCCTCGATGTCCTTGAACGAACGAACAATCACGTTGTGGCGTACCTTTCTCTATTCATTACGGGGCCGGCCCGCCCCGGACGCAACCGGGGCGGGCCGTGAGCGAAGCGGTTACGCGGTCTCGCGCACCGCCCGGGCCAGCACACGCAGGCCCTCGTCGAGTTCCTCGGCAGTGATCGTGAGAGCCGGAAGCAGCTTCACGACCTCGCTCTGCGGTCCCGAGGTCTCGATGAGGAGACCGAGCTCGAAGCAGCGCTTGGCGACGGCGTTCGCACGGTCCTTGTCGTGGAACTCCAGTCCCCATACCAGCCCGCGCCCACGGAAGTCGGCAACGTCTTCGCTGTGTTCCTCCGAAATCGACCGCAAAACCGCCTCGACCTGCTCACCTCGGGAGAGAGTCTGCTTCTCCGTCTGGTCATCGGTCCAGTACGTCTCGAACGCGGCCGTGGCCGTGACGAACGCGGGGTTGTTGCCGCGGAAGGTGCCGTTGTGCTCGCCCGGCTCCCAGATGTCCAGCTCAGGCTTGAAGAGGGTGAGGGCCAGCGGCATTCCGTAACCGCCGATGGACTTGGACAGCGTGATGATGTCCGGCTCGATCCCCGCCTCCTCGAAGGAGAAGAAGGCGCCGGTGCGGCCGCAGCCCATCTGGATGTCGTCGACGATGAGCAGCATGTCGTGCCGCTTGCACAGGTCGGAGAGGTCACGCAGCCACTCGGCGCGCGCGACGTTGATTCCGCCCTCGCCCTGCACGGTCTCGACGATCACGGCCGCCGGCTTGTTGAGGCCGGAGCCCTGGTCCTCCAGCAGCCGCTCGAACCAGACGAAGTCCTCGGTGCTGCCGCCCAGATAGTCGTCGAAGGGCATCGGCGTGCCGTGCACGAGCGGGATGCCCGCGCCGGCGCGCTTGAAGGCGTTGCCGGTGACGGCGAGCGAGCCCAGCGACATGCCGTGGAAGGCGTTGGTGAAGGAGACGATGGACTCGCGCTCCTTGACCTTGCGGGCCAGCTTCAGCGCGGCCTCGACGGCGTTGGTGCCCGTCGGGCCGGGGAACATCACCTTGTGGTTCAGGCCGCGGGGCTGAAGGATCTTCTCCTGGAAGGCCTCCAGGAAGGCACGCTTGGCGCTGGTGCTCATGTCGAGGCCGTGGACGACCCCGTCACGCTCCAGGTAGTCCAGCAGGGCGCGTTTGAGCACGGGGTTGTTGTGGCCGTAGTTGAGCGTTCCGGCTCCGGCGAAGAAGTCCAGATACGTATGGCCGTCCTCGTCGTACATGTGTGAGCCCTGGGCCCGGTCGAAGATCGTGGGCCAGCCACGGCAGTAGCTGCGTACTTCCGACTCGACGGTCTCGAAGACACTGAGGTCGGGCTGCGTGATGGTCACGGCGTGCTCCTGGGAGTGAGTTGCGTGCGGTCGAAGTGGTCGGATGCGGGTCGGATCGCGGGACTGCAGGGATCGCGGGACTGCAGGGATCGCGGGCGGTTCTCAGTTGTGGGGCGCGAAGCGCCGGCGGAACGCGGCAGTCTCAGTGCACGGTCAGCGGGTCCGGGTCCTTCAGGGACGCCAACGGGCCGATCCGGTAGAGGATTTCGGGCTCGTGACCGCTCTCCGGGAACACTCCGGCATCGAAGAGCACCTCCTTCTCCGTCGCCGCGCCGTGGCGCTCCGCGAAGGAGGTGAAGAGGCGGTTGGAGGGAGTGTTGTCCGGGGTGACGGTGGTCTCGATCCCGTCGGTCCCCAGTTCCCGGGCCGTGCGCAGGGCCAGCCCGTCGAGCATCGCCGCCGCCAGTCCGCGGCCGCGCGCCGACTCGTCGACGGCGACCTGCCAGACGACCAGCGTCCGCGGGTGTGAGGGGCGTACGTAGCCGGTGATGAATCCGACCGGCTCACCGCCCTCGTCACGTGCGACCACGGAGGTGGCGGCGAAGTCGCGACACCACAGGAGATAGCTGTAGGAGGAGTTGAGGTCGAGCGTCCGCGAGTCGCGGGCGATGCGCCAGAGCGCCGCTCCGTCATCGAGTTGCGGAGCGTCGAGTGTCAGCCCCTCCGGCATTTCCCGGAAATCACTGCGGGCACGTGCACGGTCTGCTTGTGCGGCGGTCATGGGTATTAAATTTACCCAGCAGAATCCGAAAACGCACGGCGGGGTGGGGTTACGTGACGCGGGATGGTGTGTTATCGCGCGCAGGCGCACACGTGTGTCCCGGATCTTGTTCCGTCCCGGTATTTCCGCATTTTTCCGGGCCGACCGGGCCACTTGTGGAGTCCATCACATTGCGGTAACGACCTTGAGGCGGACCCGAATTTCGCCATGATGACCTGTGAAAAAATGCAGCGTTTAAAGAAGTGGAAATCGGGAAGAAGAATACGGGCGGCTACGCTGATAATAGTTGCGAAAATGTATTCTCCCGCAACGGTTCCGATGCCGCATCTTTTCCTTCCGCTTCCTCCCGGACGCGCGAGCAGTCATCGCCGTGTGCATGCGTGCCACCGTACTGCCCCTGCCGGGCGGGTGCAGGAAGCCCCGTGAGTCCTCATAGGGTGCGGGCATGAGCGACCGCGGCAATCTCCACATCAAGGGGCGCGTGCTGGCAGGGCCCGAGGACATCCGGGACGAACTGTGGGTGGTGGACGGACGCGTCACCTACGAGCGCCCCCCGGGCACCGGCCGGGACACCCTCGGCGCCGAGGGCTGGGTTCTCCCCGGACTCGTCGACGCGCACTGCCACGTCGGTCTCGACCAGCAGGGCCCGGTGGACGAGGCCACCAGCGAGAAGCAGGCGCTGACCGAACGGGAAGCCGGCGCCCTGCTGCTCCGCGACGCGGGCTCGCCCTCCGACACCCGGTGGATCGACGACCGCGAGGACCTGCCCCGCATCATCCGCGCCGGCCGGCACATCGCCCGCACGAAGCGCTACATCCGCAACTACGCCCACGAGATCGAGCCCGGCGACCTGGCGGCGTACGTGCGTCTCGAGGCCAAACGCGGCGACGGCTGGGTCAAGCTCGTGGGCGACTGGATCGACCGGGGCGAGGGCGACCTCGCTCCCTGCTGGCCCCGCTGGGCGCTGGAGGAGGCCATCGCGGCGGCGCACGAGGAGGGCGCACGCGTCACCGCGCACTGCTTCGCCGAGAATTCGCTCCGTGACCTGGTCGAGGCCGGGATCGACTGCATCGAGCACGCGACCGGACTCACCGAGGAGACGATTCCGCTCTTCGCCGAGCGCGGGGTCGCGATCGTCCCCACGCTCGTCAACACCGCCACGTTCCCGCGGCTCGCGCGGGTCGGCACCAAGTACCCGCGCTGGTCCGAGCACATGATGCGGCTCCACGAGAGCCGCTACGAGACCGTGCGCGCCGCCTTCGACGCGGGCATCCCCGTCTACGCAGGCACCGACGCCGGTGGTTCCCTGGCGCACGGGCTCGTCCCCGCGGAGGTCGCGGAGCTGGTCACGGCAGGGATACCGCCCGCCGAGGCGCTGTCGGCGGCGACCTGGGGTGCGCGTCGCTGGCTCGGGCGGCCGGGGCTGGAGGAGGGCGCTCCGGCGGACCTCCTGGTCTTCGCCGAGGACCCGCGTGCGGACATACGGGTGCTGAACGATCCGCGGCACGTGGTGCTGCGGGGCGGGGTCGTCCGTTAGATGTGCCGCGCCGCGGAGCCGGCCGGCCGCGGGACCGCGCCCGGCGCGCACATCGGCCGGGTCGGGCGGGAGCGGCGATGAGGGGAGCGGGAGGCACTGTGCGGGAGATCGTCTCGTGGGACGCCACCGGGCTGTCCCGGGCCATAGCGGAGCGCCGGGTCTCGTGCGTCGAGGTCATGGAGGCGTACCTGGAGCACATCAGCACGGTCAATCCGCACGTCAACGCCATCGTCGGCATGCAGGCCCCGGAGATCTCCCTGCGGCAGGCACGGGAACGCGACGAACAGCTGCGAAACGGCCGGTACTTGGGCTGGATGCACGGTTTCCCGCACGCCGTGAAGGATCTGACCGAGGCCCGCGGGCTGCCCTGGAGCGAGGGTTCACCGGTGCACAAGGACCGCGTGGCGCAGCAGGACGCGCTGTTCGTCAAGCGGCTCAAGGGCGCGGGGGCGGTGGTCATCGGCAAGACGAACACCCCCGAGTTCGGCCTGGGTTCGCACACGTACAACAGCGTGTGGGGGGCCACGGGCAACGCCTACGATCCCTCCCGCACGGCCGGCGGGAGCAGCGGAGGCGCGGCCTCGGCGCTCGCGCTGCGGATGCTGCCGGTGGCGGACGGAAGCGACTACATGGGGTCGCTGCGCAATCCCGCGGCCTTCAACAACGTCTTTGGCATGCGCCCGAGTTGGGGCCTGGTGCCCACGCCGGGCTTCTCCGCGCAGCTGGGCACCGCGGGGCCCATGGCCCGTACCGTCACGGATCTGGCGTGGCTGCTGTCCGTCATGGCGGGGCCCGACGGCAGTGCACCCCTGGGCGGTGCCGAAGAGGGCGGACGGTTCCGGGAGAGCCTGGAGGGCGGCGACTTCCGCGGCGTGCGCGTGGCCTGGGTCGGCGACTGGGGAGGCCGGCTGGCGACGGAGCCGGGCGTGCTGGAGGTGTGCCGTTCGTCCTTCGCCGCCTTCGAGGCCCTGGGGTGCGAAGTGACCGAGGCACAACCGGACTTCGGGCCCGAGGAGATCTGGCGGACGTTCCTGACCTTGCGCGGGCTCGCGAACCTGGAGCGGCACGGCCTGTACTCGGACCCGGAAACGCGCGGGCGCATGAAGCCGGAGGCGGTCTGGGAGATCGAGCGCGGGCTGGAGCTCGGTGCGCTCGACGTCGCCGCCGCGGCGCAGTCGCGGGACCGCTGGTTCGCGGCGCTGACGGAGTTCCTCGCGGAGTACGACTACGTCCTCGCCCCGGCCGCGCAGGTCTTCCCGTTCGACAAGGGGGCCCGCTGGCCCGAGCGCGTCGGCGGGCGGGAGATGGACACCTATCACCGGTGGATGGAGACGGTGGTGCCGTGGACGCTGGCCGGGGTGCCGGCGATCGCCGTGCCCGCCGGCTTCGGCGAGAGCGGCCTGCCCATGGGCGTCCAGCTCATCGGGAGGCACCGCGGCGACTTCGGGCTGCTGCGGCTGGCGCACGCCTACGAACGGGAGACTCGCTGGGTTGAGCGGGTGCGGCCGGCACTGCTGGGCTGAGCGGCCGGGAGCTTGCGAAGGACCCGGGGACGTTCGACGGGGGCGCTCGGCGCCGCCGGCCGGCGGCGCCGAGCCGGGAGGGGCGTGACGGGCGCGTCCCGGAGGGACGTCAGCGGTCCGGTTCGCCCTTGCCGCCCTCGTCCGGATTCCACTCCAGCAGGCGGACCTTGGCCACCGTACGCACATGACGGCGCATCGCCGCGGCCGCGCCCTTCGGGTCGCCCCGCTCGATGGCGGCGAGGATGCGCGCGTGCTGTTCGAGGGAGCGGGTGGGGCGCCCGGGCTGGCGCAGCGACTCGTTGCGGCTCTCGGCGACCGGCTCGGAGATCGAGCCCATGAACTCCGCGAGCAGAGTGCTGTGTCCGGCGGCGGTGACGGCCGCGTGGAAGCGGCGGTCGCCGTCCACGCCGTGGCCCCCCTCCGAGATGTCCGACTCCATGGCACGCAGAGCGGTGCGCATCGCCTCGATGTCCTCGTCGGTGCGGCGCTCCGCCGCCAGTTCGGCGAGCTTCGTCTCCAGCGCCTCGCGTGCCTCGAGCACGTCGGGCAGGCGCCGCCGGCGTTCCACGAGCCGCTCGACGGGCTCCGCGTCGAGGGTGTCGCGCACCAGATAAGTGCCGCCGCCGTGACGGGTCTCGACGAGCCCCTGCACCTCCAGGACGACCACCGCCTGCTTGACGGAGGAGCGGCTCACCCCCAGCCGCTGGGCGAGTTCGCGCTCGGGCGGAAGGCGGTCGCCGGTGCTGAGTTCGTGATCGACGGCGTAGGCACGCAACCGGTCCAGGACCTGCTCGTACAGGCGTGGACGGGTCATCGGTCGCAGCGCGTCGTCGGTCATGCGGCCCCCTCTGCCCCCTGGATTTCCTGGCCAGGAGCGTAACACCGCAGATGAGTGGCCTGATGGGCCGGTGGCAAAGTGGCTGGACCAATTTCGCCCGAAGCATTGACACCCGGCAGACCGCCGGGGATTTTGGTTCAGCCACTTGGCCATTGCGCCACTTTGGCCGTCTCAGATCCGCTGTCCGCCCTCCGGCGCCCAAGGACGGGAGCCCTCATGTCCGCCGAACTCATATCGATCCTGGTGCTGGCGGTGATCTTCGTCGTCGCCACGACCCGCTCCGTCAACATGGGAGCCCTCGCCTTCGCGGCCGCCTTCGGCGTCGGCACGCTGGCAGCGGGCTTCGACTCGGAGAAGGTCTTCGCCGGGTTCCCCGGCGACCTCTTCGTCGTCCTCGTCGGCGTCACCTACTTCTTCGCCATCGCCCGCGCCAACGGCACGACCGACTGGCTCGTGCACGCCGGGATCAAGGCCGTGCGCGGCCGCATCGTCCTCATCCCGTGGGTGATGTTCGCAGTCACGGGCGTGCTGACCGCCATCGGAGCGGTCAGCCCCGCGGCGGTCGCCATCGTCGCGCCCATCGCGATGGGCTTCGCGGCGAAGTACCGCATCCATCCGCTGCTCATGGGCGCACTCGTCGTGCACGGAGCCCAGGCGGGCGGCTTCTCGCCCATCAGCATCTACGGATCGACGGTCAACGGCATCGTCGCCAGGGAGGGCCTGCCCGGCAACGAGCTCGCCCTCTTCGCCGCCAGCCTCGTCGTCAACCTCGTCATCGCGGCCGTCATCTTCATCGCCTGCGGCGGCATGGGACTGCGCGGAACCAGGGCGGAGGACGCGGGGCCGGACGGGAGCAGGGGCCCCGCCGCCGGCGGCGCACCCGGCACCGGCGGCGCCTCCGGAGGCTCCGGTGCCCCTGCCGCCGCAGGGGCGCAGGCCGGCGCCGTCGGCACCGCAGTGGCGACGCAGACCCGCGAGAGGACGGGCCCGGACCGCTCCGGCGGAGCCGGCGGCGTGCCTGACGGAGCCGAGCGCCTCACCCCCGCGCGGGCCGCCACGCTCACCGGTCTCGTCCTGCTCGTGGTCGCCGTGCTCGGCTTCGACCTCGACGCGGGCCTGACCGCCATCGCGCTGGCCGTCGTGCTCGCCGTCATCTGGCCCGCCGACAGCAAGAAGGCGATCAGCGGCATCGCATGGCCGACCGTCCTTCTGGTGTGCGGCATGCTCACCTACGTCAACGTCCTGGACGAGATGGGCACGATCGAATGGGCCGGCGAAGGCGTCGCCGCCATCTCGCTCCCGCTGGTCGCCGCGCTGCTGTTCTGCTACATCGGAGGCTTCGTCTCTGCCTTCGCATCGTCCACCGGCATCATCGGCGCACTCATCCCGCTCGTCGTGCCGTTCCTGGAGAAGGGCGAGATCGGAGTCGTCGGCATGGTCGCCGCGCTGTCGGTGTCCGCCACCGTCGTCGACGTCAGCCCGTTCTCCACCAACGGAGCGCTGGTACTGGCGAGCGCCGAAGAGGTCGACAGGGACCGCTTCTTCCGACAGCTGATGATCTACGGCGGCGTGGTGACCGCCGCCGTGCCGGCACTGATCTGGCTGACCATGGTCGTGCCCGGGTTCGGGTGAGGCGTACCCGGGCACCGGGACCGTCAGGAGGCGGCGGCACCCGGTCCGCGCCCACAGCCGCAGCGGCCGCTCGGCCGCACAGCCCAGAGACCGCACCGCGAGCAGGACCCTGTGAGGAGCCCCCGTGTCCACCCTCTTCCCGGCGCTGACCCGCCCGTCCGACAAGACCGCTCTGCGGTTCGGCGAGCAGACCCTCACCTACTCCGGACTCGCGCGCATGGCGGGGGCGCTCGCCGCGGAGCTCACCCCCGGACGGAGGGTCGCCGTCTGGGCCACCCCCACGATGGAGACGAGCGTCGCGGTGGTCGCCGCGCTCCTCGCCGGAGCGCCCGTCGTCCCGCTCAATCCGAAGATCGGCGAACGCGAACTGGCCCACATCCTCGGCGACAGCGAGCCGGGCCTGGTACTTGCGGAGGGTGGTGCGGAGCTTCCCGCCGCGCTGGGCACGCTGCCGCGCACCACCGTCGAGACCGCCGTCGAGGCCGGTGCCGGTGCAGTGCCCCGGCCCGGCACCGCCGCGCTCCCGGCCGAGCCCGGCGAGGAGTCACCGGCGTTGATCGTCTACACCTCCGGCACCACCGGGCCGCCCAAGGGCGCCGTCCTGCCCCGCCGCGCCCTCACCGCCACCCTGGACGCGCTCCGGGACGCGTGGCAGTGGACGGAGGAGGACGTTCTCGTGCACGGCCTTCCGCTCTTCCACGTGCACGGGCTCATCCTCGGCATCCTCGGCCCGCTGCGCCGCGCCGCCACCGTCCACCACCTCGGGCGCTTCTCCACCGACGGCGTGCGGCAGGCCCTTCAGGGCGGTGCCACGATGCTCTTCGGCGTGCCGACGATGTACCACCGCATCGCCGAAGAGGTGGGCGACGACGCGCAGTTGGCCCGGGCGCTGGCCGGTGCCCGGCTGCTGGTGTCAGGGTCCGCCGCACTGCCGGTGCACGACCACGAGCGGATCGCCGCCGCCACCGGCCGGCGCATCGTCGAGCGGTACGGCATGACGGAGACGCTGATGAACACCAGCGTGCGGGCCGACGGGGAGAGCCGGGCGGGCACGGTGGGCGTCCCGCTCGACGGGGTGGAGCTGCGGCTGGTCGACGAGGACGGCCGGGCCGTCGAGGCCATGGACGGGGAGACGGTTGGCGAGATCCAGGTCCGCGGACGCAACCTCTTCACCGAATACCTCAACCGGCCCGACGCCACGGCCGAGGCCTTCGACGGCGGTTGGTTCCGTACGGGCGACATGGCGACACGCGACCCCGACGGGTACGTACGGATCGTCGGCCGCAAGGCCACCGACATCATCAAGAGCGGCGGCTACAAGATCGGGGCGGGCGAGATCGAGAACGCGCTGCTGGAGCACCCCGATGTGAAGGAGGCCGCCGTGACGGGCGAGAGCGACGACGACCTCGGCGAACGCATCGTCGCGTGGATCGTGCCCGGAGCCCGGCGCCCGGGCGAGCAGGAGCTGGCCGACCACGTGGCCGAGCAGCTCTCTCCGCACAAGCGGCCGCGAGTCGTGCGCTTCCGCGAGGCGCTGCCGCGCAACGACATGGGCAAGCTGATGAAGCGGGCGCTCCATGACTGACACGCCCCGCGAAGGCCGTGAACCCGGCGGCGGTCCCGGCCGTGAGACCGGCGCGGAGTCCGGTGGCCGGCTCGGCTCGTCGGCGCGCGCCGCCATCAGGGCCGTCGCGAGCGGCTTCTCGGAGTTCGAGTCACCTGTCCCCGGCGCGGCCGGGCCGGGCGGCCGCGAGGAGCCGGACGGGCCGCTCGACTGGCGCGGTTACGGTGCCGCACGCGAGCGTGCGCGTGAACGCACCGGCGAGAGCGAGTCGGTGGTGTGCGGCACCGCCCGGATCGGCGGCGGCGCGGCAGACGAGAACCGTGACGGCGGCGAAGGCGGCAAAGGCGGCGAAGGCGGTGAAGGCGGCGAAGGCGACGGTGAGGACAGCGCCGCCGGGGCGGAAGCGGTTCTGATCTCCTTCGAGTTCGGGTATCTCGGAGGCTCGCTCGGCGCGCACACCGGTGACAGCATCGCCGCCGCCTACGCGCATGCCCGCGCGCACCGTCTGCCGCTGGTGTCGCTGATTGCCACCGGTGGCAGCCGCATGCAGGAGGGCATGGTCGCTCTCAGCCAACTCCAGCGTGTGGCACGGGAGTCGGTCCTCGCGCGCCGCGCCGGGGTGCCGCAGCTCGCCGTGCTCCGCGACCCCGCCACCGGTGGCGGCTGGGCGACGCTCGGCGCCGGCGCGGACGTCGTGCTCGCCCTGCCGGGGGCACAGGTCGCCTTCGCCGGTTCCCGGGTGCGGCCCGGGGGCGCCGACCCGGCCGCCTACACGGCGGAGGGCCAGCACGCCGCGGGACACGTCGACCAGATCGTGGAGGAGACGCGGCTCGCCGTTGCGCTGGAGCGCTGGCTCACCCTGCTGACCGGCGGCGGTGGCGGCCCGGCACCCCCGCCCCGCGCGCTGCCGTCCCGCACCCCGTCCTCGCGGACGCCGACGCACGCGGCGACCCCAGGCCCGCAGAGCCCCGGGACCGCGGGGGCACCGCAGACCTCCCGGACCCAGGAGGAGGTCTCTCAGCCCCCGCAGCCCCCGCAGGCCCTGCCCGCCGGAGCCTCTTCCGCCGGCCCCGGCCGGCGGGACGCCCAGGCCGTCCCCCTGAGCGGGCAGGAGGCGGTGGCGCGTGCTCGTACCGTTCGACGGCCGCGCGCCGCCGCCTACTTGGACGACTACTTCGACTGGAGAGAGGAGGTGCGCGGAGACCGGTGCGGCGGCGTCGACGCGGGAATGCTGTGCGGCTTCGGGCGCCGCGGCGGCCGGACGATCGCCTACGCGGCACAGACGGGCACCGCCACCCGCCCCGCCGGTTTCCGCACCGCGGCCCGGCTCATCCGTACCGCCGACCGGCTGGGAATCCCCGTCCTGACCCTCATCGACACCCCCGGCGCCGCCAACGACGCCGAGGCCGAGAGCGCCGGCGCCGGACCGGCGATCGCCGAAGTCTTCGCCGCCGTCGCGGAGGCAGCGGTGCCCGTGACCTCGCTGCTGATCGGGGAGGGCGGCTCGGGCGGCGCGCTGGCGCTCGCCGCACCGGGCAGGCTCTGGGTCACGCCCGACAGCTACTTCTCCGTGATCGCACCCGAACTCGCGGCCGCGATCCTCAAACGCCCGGAGCAGGAGGCGGCCGCGACCGCGGACGAGCTCATGCTGCGCCCTCAGGACGTCGTGCGGCTGGGTGTGGCACGGGCGGTCGTCGGGCCACGGGACGGAGCCTCGCAGAGCGACGCCGCCTGAACCCGGGCGGTTTCCACATCCGGACGTTCCCGCCGGGGACGCCGACGGGCGCGCCTCCATGGCGAACTGCCCCGGGGCTCCCGGCCGTCGGCCGGGTTCGCCCTGCCGTCCGCGCGGGACTTCGGGGCGCTCCTCGCCGGTGCGTCTTCCTCAGCCGCCCCCGCCGGGTGCGGGCCTGCCCGGCACCTGTGCGTCCCCGCCCAGCAGTTCACGGAGCGCTGCTGCCAGCCGGTCCGTGCACTCCTCGTCCCGTACGGCGATGCGGAGCCACTGCGGCCCCAGCCCGGGGAAGGTGTCGCCGCGCCGCACCGCGAGACCCAGCGACCGCAGATCCTCGCGGAGAGCCGCGGCCCGCGGATGCCGCACCAGGATGAACGGGGCCTCCGGCGGGCCCTGCACCTCCAGGCCCGCGGGCGCGAACTCGCCCAGCCGCGCGAGCAGATGGCCACGGTGACGGGCGACCTGCCGCGCCGCCTCCTCGGCCTCGGCGAGCGCGTGCGGTTCGCAGCACGCCTCCGCCGCGGTCAGGGCCGGAGCCGACACGGGCCACAGCGGCTGGTGCCGCGCCAGCCGGTCGACCGTCGCGGGGTCGGAGAGGACGTACCCGATGCGCAGGCCGGCCAGGCCCCAGGTCTTGGTGAGGCTGCGGAGCACCACGACGCGGCCCGGGAGCGGCGTGCACCCCGGGCGGGAAGCCAACAGCGGTGCCAGGGACTCCCGTTCGCCGGGCACCGCGTCGATGAACGCCTCGTCGACGACCAGCGTCCGCCCCTCCCGCGCCAGTCGCACGAGCGTCTCCGCCGGATGCAGCACCGAGGTCGGGTTGGTCGGATTGCCGACGACGACGAGGTCCGCGCCCGCAGGCACGGCCGCGGCATCGAGCCGGAACGCGTCGCCGGCGCCCAGCAGCACGCGCTCCACGTCGTGCCCGGCGTCCCGCAGGG
Organism: Streptomyces sp. WMMB 322; assembly: GCF_900090145.1. GTDB lineage: Bacteria > Actinomycetota > Actinomycetes > Streptomycetales > Streptomycetaceae > Streptomyces. The sequence continues at coordinate 55,722 of NZ_FMHI01000004.1, read as the reverse complement.
CCGCCTCCGGCTCGGTGAACTGCGGGTGTATGACGACCGGCTGACGCGCGGTGAGGGCGCGGGCCAGCAGTACGAACGCCTCGGCCGCTCCGGCGGTGAGCAGCACCTGCTCGTCGGCGAGACCGTGCCGGGCCGCCACTGCCCGGCGGGCGGCGCGGCCGTCGGGGTAGGCGGCCAGCGAGTCGAGCGAGGCTGCGATGCGGGCCTTGAGCCAGGGTGGGGGAGTGCCCGTGCGGACGTTGACCGCGAGGTCGGTCAACTCCCGCCCGGCGTCCCGCACTTCGGCGTCGCCGTGGTGCCGCAGCAGCCCCGCCTCCCGTGCCGTCCCGCTCTCAGTGGGAGGGCGCATCGCCGTCGGCATCGTGCTCGTCACCGTCCGGCTTGCCGTGGCCGCGGTCCTGCGCCTGTTCCAGCCCGTTCCGCCGGTCGCCGTCGTGCGGAGCGGAGTGCGGCTGCCCGGTCGGCTGCTCGCTTCCGTCCCCGGCACCGGGCTGCGTGACGGGGTGGACGGAGGCCTCGCAGCACGCCCTCGGCCCGTCCCCGGCCGCCTCCCGGTAGCGCTGCAGAACGACGTCCGCCAGTTCGCCGGTCGCGCCGATGACGCCGGCGTTCACGACGTCCACGTCGGGGTTCGCGGCGGACCAGCCCTGCGCCTGCATGCGGGCGCGCTCCGGGAGGCCCTCCTCGAAGATGAAGTACGGCAGCAGCACGACCCTCTTCGCGCCCAGCTTGCGGCACCGGTCCAGGCCCGAGGCCACGTCGGGCGCGGCGAGCGAGACGAACGCGACCTCCACGCCCGCGTATCCGCGCCCCTCCCACAGCAGCCGCGCCGCCCTGTGCAGCTCGGCGTTGGCGTCGGGCTCGGTCGATCCGCGCCCGACGAGCAGCACTGTCGTGCCGGCGCGGTCGCCGGGGGAGCGGGCTGCGCGGCCCCCGCTTCCGGTGCCCCCGTCCAGTGCCTCCTCGATGCGGCGCTCCAGCACCGGCAGGAGTGCCGGGTCCGGGCCCGGGGCCCGCCCGCAGGTGCAGGAGATCCCGGGGTGCCGTTCCTCCTCGCGGGCCAGCGCGGCGAGGATGTCGTCCTTCGCCCGGCTGTCGGGGGTGAGCATCAGGGGCACCGCCGCGAAGTTCCTCACGCCTCGCTCGACGAGCCCGGCGACGGAGTCGGCCGCCGGCGGGGAGAGTTCGCCGAGGCCGACGGCCACGGCTATGTCCGGATTGCGCTCGGCGAGGTCGCCGGCGAACGACCGCAGGTCCTCGGCGTCTTCGCCGGCATGGACGCCGTGACCGACGAGGAGCAGGGCGGGAGGGTGCGTCACGGGTTCTCCTTGCTGTGCTGGCTGTCCCTGACGGGGACGGTAGCGCGCGGCGCGCCGCTCTCGTCGGCGGCGTCCGGTGAACTCCCCGTGCGGGACGAGGACGTGGGCGCGGCGGCGGCCCTCGCCGGACCGCGACTCCCGGAGACGCCGTCGGCGGCCGCAGGGTTGCCCGCCCGCCCGCGGCGTGCCACGGCAGCGGTGGCCCTGGCCGGAGAACCGTTCGGTGGCGCGGACTTGGCCTTGGGCACGATCAGCAGGCCGCCCTCGCCGGCGGCGGCCAGGGCGGCGGCCTCCGCGACGGAGGGCGTCCCGACGGCGGCCCGCGGCACGTCGGAGGGATTCGGCACCTCGACGGCGGCGAGGACATCGGCGGTGTAGGCGCGCAGTGGCAGTCGCAGCCGGTCCGCGGCCGCGAGCAGCCCCGGTTCACCCGCTTTCGCCTCGGCCGTCGCCAACTCCGTTACGCAGCACAGGGAAAGCCCCGCCCCGTCGAGCACCCGCCCGATCAGGCCGAGCACTTCGCCGCCGCTCACACCCCGGCCGGCACCCACTCCGACCACGAGCGACGGCGCACGAGGCACGCCGTCGTCCGTGGCGTCGTCCGTGCCGGTTCCCGTGCCGGTCAGCCCCGGCACGGGATGCACTTCTCCACGAACCGGCGGGCCATCACGGGCGCGGCGGCCCAGTGCACATGCAGGTACGACGCGTGGACGTTGCCGGAGGGGCCGCCCACGAAGCCCTCCTTGCGCCGCTCCGGGCGCACCAGACCCCACGCGGGTGGGGAACCGGCGCGGGGTTCGAGCGTGGTGCGGTGGAACTCGTGCCCTCGCACCCGCAGTCCGGCCGGCGCCAGAACGTTGTCGTCGACGGCGACGGCCTCGCGGTAGCCGAGCGTGAGCCGCCCGGTCATGCGGGCCGCGCCGTCCAGCACCCCGCACATCTCTTCCCCGTCCAGTTCGGCGGCCAGGTACAGCATTCCCGCGCACTCGGCCGCCACGGGGCCCCCGGCGGCGACGAATTCGCGCACCGCGAGGCGCAGCGGCTTGTTCGCCGACAGCTGCGGCCCGTACACCTCGGGGAAGCCTCCCCCGACGACGAGCCCGCGCGTGCCCTCGGGCAGGCTCTCGTCGCGCAGCGGATCGAAGACGACGGTCTCCGCACCGGCGGCGCGGAGCAGTTCGGCATGTTCCGCGTAGGAGAAGGTGAACGCGGCGCCTCCGGCGACGGCTACGAGGGGCCGCTCGCCGCGGTTCACCGAAGGAGCGCGCCCGCCCACCTCGGCCGCCGCCTCCCACGGCGTGACGGGCAGCGGGGGAGCGCTGCGCGCCAGCGCCAGCAGCGCCTCCATGTCGCAGCCCTCACGCACACGGGCGGCCAGCGCAGCCACGGACTCCACCGCCTCGGCCCGCCGTTCGGCGGCCGGCACCAACCCGAGGTGCCTGGAGGGCGTGTCCGCGCCGGCGTCCCGGCGAAGCGCGCCCAGCACCGGCACACCGGAGCCCTCCAGCGCGTCGCGCAGCAGGGCCTCGTGCAGGCTGGAGGCGACCTTGTTCAGCACGACGCCCGCCACCCGCAACTCCGGGTCCCACGACGCGAATCCGTGCACCAGCGCGGCGACGGAACGCGACTGCGACGAGGCGTCCACCACGAGCACCACCGGCGCCTTGAGCAGCTTCGCCACCTGTGCGGTCGAGGCCAGATCACCCCCGCCGGCGGCACCGTCGAACAGGCCCATCACACCTTCCACGACGGCCAGTTGGGTTCCGGCGGCCGCGTGCGCGAAGAGAGGTGCGATCCGCTCGGGGCCGCACAGGTACGCGTCGAGATTGCGCCCCGGGCGGCCGGTGGCCAGCGCGTGGTACCCCGGATCGATGTAATCCGGCCCGGCCTTGTGCGCGGAGACGGTCAGACCCGCCTCCGTGAAGGCGGCCATCATCCCCGTCGCCACCGTCGTCTTGCCGCTCCCGGAGGACGGTGCCGCGACGACGAGACGCGGTGGGTTCACGCAGCGCTCGCTCATGCGCTCACCACTCGATGCCCCGCTGGCCCTTCTGGCCGGTGTCCATGGGGTGCTTCACCTTGGACATCTCCGTGACCAGATCGGCCGCGTCGATCAGTTCCGGGGGCACGTTGCGGCCCGTGATCACCACGTGCTGGGTGCCCGGACGCTCGCCCAGCACCGAGACCACCTCGTCCGTGCCGATCCAGCCCCAGTGCAGCGGATAGGCGAACTCGTCGAGCACGTACAGGCGGTAGGTCCCGGCGGCCAGGTCGCGCTTGACCTGCTCCCAACCCTCGCGCGCCGCCTCCTCGTTGCTCATCTCGCCGTCGCGCTGGATCCAGGACCAGCCCTCGCCCATCTTGTGCCAGTCGACCGTGCCGCCCTCACCGCTCGCACCGAGCACCCGCAGGGCACGCTCCTCGCCGACCTTCCACTTGGCCGACTTCACGAACTGGAACACCCCGACCGGCCATCCCTGGTTCCACGCGCGCAGCGCCAGACCGAACGCGGCCGTCGACTTGCCCTTTCCCGGACCGGTGTGCACGGCCAGCAGCGGCCGGTTGCGGCGCTGGCGTGTGGTGAGTCCGTCGTCGGGTACGGAGCTGGGCTGTCCCTTCGGCACTATGCGGCCCTCCGAGTCTGTGGCTGTGTGTGCGGGGAATCCGAGGCGGCGGATGCGGCAGCGGGTGCCGTGGTGCCGGCGCGCGGGTCCGTCGCGTGCCGTACGAGGTCGGTGACCGCGTCCGCGCGCAGCTCCTCCAACGTCACGGCGCTGCCGCCCAGGTCGGCGGCGAGCGCGCCGGCGAGCCCGAGCCGCACCGGCCCGGCTTCGCAGTCGAGGACCACCGACGCCGTGCCGTCGGCCGCCAGCAGCCGCGCCGCGCGCCGCGCGCGTTCCACGGGCTCGGCACCGCCGGTGGCCCGCCCGTCGGTGACGGCGACCACGAGCGGACGGCGGGACGGATCGCGCAGGCGCTCCACGCGCAGCACCTCACGGGCCTTCAGCAGCCCCTCCGCCAGGGGCGTGCGGCCTCCGGTCGGCAGCGACTCCAGCCGCGCGGCGGCCGCTTCGACGGACGAGGTCGGCGGCAGGGCGACCTCCGCCCCGGCTCGGCGGAAGGTGACCATGCCGACCTTGTCCCGCCGTTGGTAGGCGTCCAGCAGCAGTGACAGCACGGCGCCCTTGACCGCGCTCATCCGCTGCCGTGCGGCCATCGAGCCGGAGGCGTCCACGAGGAAGAGGACGAGGTTTCCCTCGCGGCCCTCCCGCACGGCCTCGCGCAGATCGTCCCGGCGCAGCAGCAGTCCCCGGCCGTCACGTCCGCGTGCGCGCTGGTGCGGGGCCGCGGCCTGCACGGTGGCCGCGAGATGCAGCCGTCCCAGCGTGCCCTGCGGCTTCCGGGCGCCCGTGGTGCGGCCGTGCGCGGTGCGGGCCCGGGAGCGGTTGCCGGCCGCGCCCTCGCCCAGGCCGGGGACGTAGAGGGTGCGGGCGCGGAACGGCTCGGAGGCGGGCGCGGCGGGCTGCTGCGGGGCCGCGCCGCCGGAGGCGCCCGGGGCCTTGCCCGGGTCGTCCTCGTCGTCGTTCGCGTTCGGGCCTTCCTCGGCGGAGGCGGCCGGCGGCGACGGCTGTTCCTGCGGTGCGTCCTGCTGCTCGTCCTGCGGCGGCGGCTGCTCACCGGGCGGGGACGTCTCCTGGTCCGGGCTGCCGCCGGGCTGCTGCGGGGGCGGGGTGCCGCCGCCGTCGGGCCCGTCCGGGTCGTCGGGGCCGGGGTCGGGGTCGTCGCCGTCGTCGGGCCCGGAGTGCTGCTGGAGGGTCTCGTCCAGCTTGTCCTCGTCCAGCCCCGGCGCGTCGAACGGGTTGCGCCTGCGCCGGTGGGGAAGCGCCAGCAGCGCCGCCTGCCGTACGTCCTCCTGCGTGACGCCGGTGCGGCCGGCCCAGGCGGCCAGTGCCGTGGCGGTGCGGGCCATCACCAGGTCCGCCCGCATGCCGTCCACCTCGAACGCTGCGCACGTCGCCGCGATCTGCCGCAGCACCGCGTCGCCGAGCCGCACCCGGGGGAGCAACTCGCGTGCCGCGGCGATGCTTTCGCGCAGTGCGTCCTCCTCCGCCGCCCACTTCGCCGCGAACGCCGCGGGATCGGCGTCGTAGGCGAGACGGCGGCGCACGACGTCCACGCGTTCGTCCGTCTCCCGGGAGGCGGTCACCTCCACCGTCAGTCCGAACCGGTCCAGCAACTGCGGGCGCAGTTCGCCCTCTTCGGGATTCATCGTCCCGACGAGCAGGAACCGCGATGCGTGACGTACCGACACGCCCTCGCGCTCCACGTACGAGGAGCCCATGGCCGCCGCGTCCAGCAGCAGGTCGACGAGGTGGTCGTGCAGCAGGTTGACCTCGTCGACGTAGAGCACGCCGCGGTGCGCGTCCGCCAGCAGACCCGGTTCGAACGCCTTCACGCCCTCCGAGAGGGCCCGTTCGATGTCGAGCGCCCCCACGAGACGGTCCTCGGACGCGCCGACGGGCAGTTCGACGAGGTTCGCCGCACGCGGCTGTCCATCCCCTCCGAACTCGTGCGGCCCGTCGGGACATCCGGGGTCCGGCGCCGCCGGGTCGCAGGAGAAGCGGCAGCCGGGAACGACTCGCTGCTGCGGCAGCAGCGAGGCCAGGGCCCGGACGGCGGTGCTCTTCGCGGTTCCCTTCTCGCCGCGGATGAGGACGCCGCCGATGGCGGGGTTCACCGAGTTCAGCAGCAGTCCGAGCTGCATGTCCCGCATTCCGACGAGCGCGGTGAACGGATAGGGGATGCTCATGCCCTCTTCTCTCCTCGGGGCCGGTCTTCGTGCGTGCGGTGCCCGCGGTGCGGGGAACCGTGTGCGCGAGCGTGAAGGTGCGTGCCGCCGGGGCGCCCGTGTGCGGCTCGGCAGCCGGCAACCGCCGTGCGCACCGTGGCCGTTCGTGCTTGTCCGGGCCGCCCGGCGGCGCTGCCCGGCCCGTTCGGGCGGCCGTTCAGGTCGGCTCTCATGCGGCCCCTCCCGCGTGCGGTGCCGCCCGGGGCGCGCCCGGTGCTATGAACGGCAGGCCCGGAGGCGGGCCGTCCTCGATCAGCCGGAGCAGCGCGTCAGTGTCGGCGTGCTCCTCGATGAGGTCGCCCAGGTTGTCCAGCTGCTCCTCGCGCAGCGCCGCGAAGTCGGTGTCCGGCGCCGGTACGAACCCGGAACGTCCCGCGTCGGAGGCCACCCGGCGCAGGAAGGCCCGCCGGAAGCCGTCGCTCTCCAGCGACCCGTGCCAGTGCGTGCCCCACACGGCTCCGGACCGGCAGCCGTCCTGGGCCCCGCCGTCCACGCCGGTGAACACGGCGTCGCCGCCGAGCACTTCGGCGACTCCGTGGTGGATCTCGTAGCCCTCGGCGTGCTCGCCCAGGGCCCGGCCGGAGGGACGCGCGAGCGTCTTCTCACGCGCGAAGCGCACGCGCACCGGCAGCAGCCCCAGCCCCTCCACGGTGCCGGCCCGCGACTCGATGTCGTCCTCGATCAGCTCGCCCAGCATCTGGAAGCCGCCGCAGATGCCGAGGACGGGCAGGCCTTCGGCCGCGCGGCTGCGCACCGCGTCCGCGAGTCCGCGCTCGCGCAGCCACGCCAGGGCCCGCACCGTGCCGCGGGTGCCCGGGAGTACGACCAGGTCGGCGTCGGTGAGTTCCTCGGGGCGGTCGGTGAACCGCACGACGACGCCGGGTTCGGCGGCAAGGGCGTCGACGTCGGTGAAGTTCGACATCAACGGGACCGGCACGACCGCGATGCGCAGCACGTCGCTGCCGTGGGCCGGGGCCGGCGCGGACTCGCGGACGGTGCCGCGCAGGGACACCCTCAGCCCGTCCTCCTCGTCGATGCCCAGCCCGTGCCGGAAGGGCAGCACGCCCAGCACGGGCCGCCCCGTCAGCCCCTGGAGCATCTCCAGGCCGGGCTCCAGCAGCCGCACGTCGCCGCGGAACTTGTTGACGACGTAGCCCGCAAGCAGCTCCTGGTCCCCGCCCGCCAGCAGCGCCGTCGTGCCGAAGAAGGAGGCGAAGACGCCGCCGCGGTCGATGTCCCCGACGACCACGACGGGCAGGCCGGCGGCCCTGGCCAGGCCCATGTTGACGATGTCGGTGCGGCGGAGGTTGATCTCGGCGGGGCTGCCGGCGCCCTCGCAGATCACCGCGTCGTGCGTGCGCCGCAGCTCGGCGAGGCAGTCCGCGACTGTCTCCAGCAGCCGCTCCTGCCTGCCGGAGTGGTAGCCGCCCGCGCTCATCTCGCCGACAGCCCTGCCGAGCAGCACAACCTGGCTGCTGCTGTCGCTGCCGGGCTTGAGCAGCACGGGATTCATCAGAGCCGTCGGCTCGGTGCGGGCGGCGGCAGCCTGCATGGCCTGCGCACGGCCGATCTCGGCGCCGTCGAGCGTCACGTACGAATTGAGCGACATGTTCTGCGCCTTGAACGGCGCGACCTTCAGGCCCTTGCGCGCCAGCCAGCGGCAGATGCCCGCCGTCACCACGCTCTTGCCCGCGTCGGAGGTCGTACCCGCCACGAGCAGTCCGCCGCCGCTCCCGTGCGCGTCCCGGCCTCCGACGTGGCCGCCGGTCCTGCCGCCCGGCACGTGCCCGCCGTACTCACCGGCCGCCGTCATCGACTCCGCCTCTCCGCCCGGCGTTTCCCGTCCGCCCGGCACTTCCTGCCGAGCGCACCGGCCGCCGAGGTCACCAGCAGCGCCAGCAGGCCGACCCGTCGCGAGAGACGGACCGCTGACGCGATGTCCTCCGAACGCACGGCGCGTCCGGGGGAGTTGAGAACCGGACGGTGCTCGGTGCGTCCCCCGTAGGCGAGGGTGCCGCCCAGACGCACGCCCAGCGCACCCGCGAACGAGGCTTCGACAGGGCCCGCGTTGGGGCTGGGATGCCTGTGCGCGTCGGCCCGCCAGGCACGCAGCGCCCCACGCGGCGACGGGCCGGCGAGCGCGGCCAGCGCGGCCGTCAGCCGTGCGCCCGGCCATCCGGCGGCGTCGTCCAGGCGGGCTGCCGCCCAGCCGAAGCGCAGGTGACGCGGCGAGCGGTGACCGAACATCGCGTCGAGGGTGTTGACCGCGCGGAAGGCGGCCATGCCGGGCGCCCCGGCGACCGCCCCCCACACCATGGCCCCCACGACGGCGTCCGAGGTGTTCTCCGCCACCGACTCCACGACGGCCCGCGCGATGGCGTCCCGGTCCAGTGCCTGCGGGTCGCGGCCGCACAGATGCGGCAACAGCCGCCTCGCGCCCGCCACATCACCCTCCTCCAGCGCGGTGGCGACGGCGAGGGCCTCCCGGCGCAGCCCGGTACCGCCCAGCACGGTCCAGGTCACCGCGGCGTCGACGAGGGCCGGGCCGCCCGCGCCGGCGAGGATGCGTGCGGTGCGCGAGAGTGCGGCCACGGCGGAGACGGCGCCGGCGACGCTCAGCGCGGTGTGCAGGGCGCCGGCCGCCCTGTCGTCCCGCCACAGAACCCGCTCGGCAGCGGCGGCGGCCCGGCCGAAGGCGGCGACCGGGTGCGCGCGACGGGGGTCGCCCAGCAGCGCGTCGCCCAGCTGACCGAGGGCCGCGCTGCAGATGTGGGCGTGATGAGCCCGCACCGTCAGCGTGCCGTCGTCGTGCCTCGGAGGAGCATGCCGGAACCGGCTCGGCCGCGTCGCGGACCCTGCCCGCACCGGACGCGGACGTTCACGCCGCCGCGGAGCCGGGCGGGGACGTGCGCGGCAGCGGCAGCCGTGGCGGAGCCGGACGCGGAGCTGGAGGTGGGGCCGGGTGCGGGAACGGAGTTGAACGGGCGCCTGGACGCGGGGCCGGACGCGGGAACGGAGTTGAACGGGCGCCTGGACGCGGGAGAGGCTGGCAAGCCACGCATGACGGAGTCCTCACTCAGGGTCCTCGCCCTGGTTCGACGTTCCGGCGACGAGAGTCTCCTGGCTCCCGGATCGCTGCGTCCCCCGGCCTTCCAGCCCTCGAACGAAGGGGCCGTGGCCGTCGGTTGGGGGTGCGCTCCCCGGTGACAGTGGCGGGACCGCGCCGGATTCGCACCGGCTTCCTCTCCTGCCGCCGTTGGGCACTCGGCAGTCCACCACGTACCAGGAGGGGCGTCAACTCGCCCTTGACCTGCGACGGGAGAGTGTGAGCAGGCACACGGCGCCCGCGCCGCGGCATGGGGGAGCAGCGGCGCGGCGAAAGCGGAGAAGGGGTACGGAGCGGTGCTCCGTACCCCTTCAGGTGCCGTTCGGGTGGTGCTTGACGCTGCTGTCAACAGCCTTCCGGCGCCCAGTGGTTCAGGACGCGGCGGTGAGGATGTAGATGCCGTACGCGACGGCCGCCGCGCACAGTGCGAAGCACGCGTACGCTCCGGTGCGCCCCAGCACGGACGCACCACCGCGCTGCGAGCCGTCCGCCTTGCCGGCGGACGTACCCACGATGCCGAGTGTGAACACGCCCACCAGGCCGACGGTGGCCACGAGGCTCACGCCGAATACCTCGCCGAGCGCTGCCCAGTCGATGTCCATAGCGTTTCCTGTCTGCTCTCATGCCGGGCCGTTCGATCCGCGGTCCGGGCGTCTGGTCCGGTTGTGACTGCTTGTTCGCCGTGACTGCTCGCCGGGGGCGGCGCCGGTGCGTTCCCGAGTCCGCGGAACGCAGCGGCGCACAGCCCCTAGCCGAGCGTGGAGGCCGCTTTCCTGGGTTCCGTCTCGGCCTGCGGAGCCGGACCCGCCGTGGCGGCGCCCTCGGGGGTCCTCTCCGGGGCCCCGTTGCTGCCGGCCGTGGCGTGGGCAGGGGCGTTGGCCGTGGTGTGGGCCGGGGCGGCCGCGGGCGGCGGCGCGACGGCATCCAGCGCGGCCGTGACCGCACCGGCCGGCTGAGATCCGGAAGTCCCGGGCAGGGACACGTCGTTGACGTTCGTGTGGTCGACGGGCTGACGGCGCGAGAGCAGCCAGATGCCGCCGCTGATGGCGAGCGCGAGCACCGCGACCGTGGTGATGCCCCAGTCGCCCTGCCGTGCCAGTACCGCCGCACCGCCCGCGACGAGCGCGGCCGCCGGCAGCGTCAGCCCCCAGCCCGCCACCATGCGGGCCGCCGTCGACCAGCGCACGACGCCGCCCTTGCGGCCGACTCCCGAGCCCATGATGGCTCCGGAGCACACGTGCGTGGTGGAGAGGGAGAAGCCGATGTGGGAGGAGGCGAGGATGGTGACCGCGGCGGAGGTCTGCGCGGCGAATCCCTGCGGGGGCTTGATGTCGGTGATGCCGTTGCCCATGGTGCGGATGATCCGCCAGCCGCCCAGGTAGGTACCGAGGGCGATGGCCAGGCCGGCCGAGACGATCACCCAGGTCGGCGGGTCCGACTGCGGGGCGATCACGCCGCCGGTGATCAGGGCGAGGGTGATGACACCCATGGTCTTCTGCGCGTCGTTGGTGCCGTGTGCCAGGGAGACCAGCCCGGCGGAGGTGATCTGCCCCGCGCGGTAGCCCTTGGCGGTCTGCTGCTCGTCGGCGTTGCGTGCCGCCCGGTAGGTCAGCCGTGTGGCGAAGAGAGCGGCGAGGCCGGCGACGAGCGGAGCGGCGACGGCCGGAATGAGGACCTTCATCACCACGGTGCCGCCGTTGACGGCGCCGAAACCGACGGAGGCCACGGTGGCACCGAGGAGGCCGCCCATCAGCGCGTGGGAGGAACTCGAGGGAAGCCCCGCGAGCCAGGTCAGCAGATTCCAGATGATCGCTCCGACCAGCCCCGCGAAGATCACTTCGGGCCGGATGCCGGAGCCTTCATCGATGATTCCCGATGAGATGGTCTTGGCGACCTCGACGGACAGGAACGCCCCTACGAGGTTGAGGACCGCCGACATCGCCACCGCTGTCTTGGGCTTGAGTGCCCCGGTGGAGATGGTGGTGGCCATGGCGTTGGCCGTGTCGTGGAACCCGTTCGTGAAGTCGAACACCAGGGCCGTGACGATCACGATCCCGATGAGAAGCGTGATGTGTTCCATTCACCCAGGCACAATCAGCTCGATGGTTGATGTCCAGGTGAACGTAGGAAGCATGGGTGAACGGAAGGTGAACTGCGGCGGGCTTCCGGGTGTCACCCCACGGGGTCTGTTGTGAGCGGCGTCACCCACCCCTCCCGCCGGTGCCCCGGCCCTGCGCCTCCGCCTCCGGGCGGCCCGGCGGCGCCCGCGGAGAACAGCAGCAGAGGAGGAACAGGCCGTGGATCCGGCTGAATTGCTCGGCGCCTGGCGGGAGCTGGTGGACACCGCTCGACGTGCGACGGCCGAGGGGCTCGTCGTGGGCACCTCCGGCAATCTCTCCGTGCGCGTGGGGGAGACGGTACTGGTGACCCCGAGCGGTCTCGCCTGTGACCGCCTCGGTGACGCCGAGTTGTGCGCCGTGGACCTCGAAGGGCGGCGCACGGCCGGCAACCTGTCGCCGACCAGCGAACTCCCCATGCATCTTGCCGTCTACCGGCACACCGAAGCACGCGCGGTGGTGCACACCCACGCGGTGCACGCCACCGCCGTCTCCACGCTTGTGCGCGAAGTCCCCGCCGTTCACTACATCACGGCCGAACTGGGAGGCCCCGTACGCGTCGCGCCCTACGCCACGTTCGGCAGCGACGAACTCGCCGCGCACGTACGCGCCGCCCTCGACGGCCGCCGCGCCTGTCTGCTGCAGAACCACGGCACCGTCGCCTACGGCGGGAACCTCGCCCAGGCCTACGACCGCACCGCACAGCTGGAGTGGATGTGCCGGGTCTGGCTGGCGGCGTCCTCGCTGCCCGGGCGCACGCCCTCACTCATCCCCGACGGCGAACTCGCCCGTGTGGAAGAGAAGTTCAGGGGACACGGGCAGCGGCCCGGCGGGCGGTGAACGGCGCGCCGCGGCGCCCGCCGGCATGCGGACGCACGGGCCGCGGCCGGGAGTCGGTCCGTCCGCCCCGTACGGCGGTACTGGCCCCGTGGCCGCTCCGTGAACGACACTGGCTCAATGCGTCTGCGCAACGCGGCCCTCGCCGCCACCTCATTGACGGCCGCCGCCGCCGCGGCACTGGCCGCCGGACGGTACGCCGCCGACGCGGCCCTGCGGCCCGCGCGCACCGGAAGAGCGGCCGCGGGCCTGCAGCTTCCCGCGGGATTCGGCGGACCTCCGCTCACGGTCCACGACGTCGGCGACGGCCACGTCTCCCTCACCCGTTCCCTGACCGCTCAGCTCCCGGGCGTCTACGGGCTGGTCGGGCGGAACTGCCATGCCGTCGTCGGCCCCGTACTGGACGGCGAGCCCTCCAAGGCGCCCGCCGACACGGTGGTGCGCCGCCTGCAGTGGGTGGGCCGCGGCGAACTCAGGCCCGGCACGAAGGTGTGGCTCACCCCGCAGCTGTACCCGGACGAGTCCTTCGCGGGCGCCGACGGCATGCAGATCATCGACGGTGCCGTCTCCCGCACCGCGGTCGAGGTGCCCGGTGAACTCGGCCCGCTGCCCGCCTGGTTCATGCCCGGCGATCGCGACACCTGGGTCGTCACCCTGCACGGGCTCGGCGCGACCCCCGCCCAGGCGCTGCCGCTGCTTCCCTTCTACGCAGGGCTCAGGATTCCCGTGCTGGGCCTCTCCTACCGCGGCGACGCCGGGGCCCCGCCCCCGCCCGACGGCGTACGTCATCTCGGCGGCACCGAATGGCGTGATGCCGGGGCCGCGGTCGCCCATGCGGTACGCAACGGCGCTGCCCGCGTCGTTCTGCACGGCTGGTCCGCCGGTGCCTCCATGGCGCTGCGCGCGGCCGGTGAGCTGAGCCGGCGCCGTCCCGGACCGGCCGCCGGAGAAGGGGACGGGAGCGGCCCCGCGCCCGACGGCGGCGTGGCCCCCGAAGCCGTCGGCAGGATCGCGGGCCTCGTGCTCGACTCGCCCGTACTGGACTGGTGGGCGGCCGTGCGGGCGCTGGCGGTCTCCCGGCACACCCCGCGCGCGCTGCTGCCGCTCGCACAACGCGCCGCTCAGGGGCGTGCGCACGTCGAGCCGGAGAGGATGCGGCGGATCGCGGACCCGGCCGCACTGGACGTCCCGGCCCTGCTGCTGCACGGACCCGAAGACACCGTCGCCTCCTGGCAGCGCTCGAAGGAACTCGCCGACAGCCGAAGCGAGTTGGTCAGCCTGCAGACGGTGCCCAGCGCCCCGCACGCGGCGATGTGGAACGCCGACCCCGAGGAGTACGAGAAGCGGCTGCGGCAGTTCCTGACGCCGTTGATGTAGCCGGGCACAGGCCGCAGGCCCGGCGGCCGCGACGGAACGCGCCACACGCGCGCGGCGGCGGAGCCCGGGAAGCCGGCCCCGGCCGGCGGCACCAGGGTGAGGCGACGCGGGCGGACAACCACAGCGGCGCAACGACAGCGGGTGACCGCTGCCGGGGCACCGCAGCGGGGAAACTGCCGTGAGGGCGGGGACGCGTGGCCGCGGGCCGCCCGGGACCGGGGAGGTGAGGGCGTCCGCTTTCACCCGTCAAATGAGCATCGCTGCACGGAAATCCGCCCCGCCCAAGCAAGCGGATTCGGTCATTCCGGGGCCCCGTTTGGGATTTGTGCCGGGAACCATGAAGACTGCTCCTGTGACGCCGTCCCGTACCCCGCGAGACAACCCGCTCCGCCTCGTCCCCACGCGGCCGATCGCCGCCGCCAGGCGCACCGTGACGGCCCGCCGCCGGCGCCCGTCCCCGCCGCCGCCCGAAGGGCTGCCGCCGCGCGAGCAGCTGGCCCGGCAGGCCAGGGCCGCACTCGCGGACGCCGTCGTGCTCGCCCGGTGGGCCGAACGGAACGAGGCTCTCCCCGGCAGCGGCCCGGAGCGCGAACGGGCCGCCGCCGCACTCCGGATGCCCGTCGAGGACGTACGCACCCACTGGGACCGGGCACGCCTGGCAGGGCTCATCGAGCTGCACGGCGGCACCGCCCGCCCCGGTTGGCGGCTGCGCGCCTGGGAGCGTGACGACAGCGCGGTGCTGCGCGGCTGGATGGCGCTCTTCGACGCGTGGTCCCTGGCCTATCCGGCGCCGACTCCCGCGGACCCCGCACTCGTCGCCGAAGTCGTGGAGGCCGCACCCCAGTTGCTGTCCGTGATGCATCTGACGGCCGGGCCCGTCGCCTTCCCCGCGCTGCACGATCTGCTGGCCCAGCGCGTGGCCGAGCTGCGTGCCGAGCGTGACGCCCTCGACGAGCCGGCCTCCCAGGAGGGCGGCGCCGCGGACCACTCGGAGCAGATGCTCCTGCCGGCCCTGCTCGACTGGGCGCTCGACGGGTTCGCGGCAGTGGGAGCACTGACCCGCTGCGCCGACGCCGAGGCGTCCTCCCAACCACAGGGCAGCGAAGGGGAGACGGGCGTCCGGCAGGGATCGGCGGTCCTCACCCCGCTCGGCAACTGGGCCGTGTGGACCAAGCTCGAGCAGATCTGTGTCGCCGCGCAGAGCCCCGCAGGGAACATCGAGCAGTCCGCCCAGGACATGCTGCGCGGCTGCGCGCGGCTCACGCCCGGACCGGCCCGCGACGAGTACCGCGCCTGGATCGCCGCCCGCTCCAACGGCGCCGCGGTCACCGAACTCCTCGCGGCGGCCCGCGGCGACGACGCCCTCATCCGCGGGCTGGCCTTCGAGGCCCTGCGCGTCATCGGCGCTCCCGCGGAGGAGGCCGTGCGGGAAGGAGCACAGGAACCGACCCTGCGCCCCTACGCACTGCTCTGGCTCGCCGAGCTGGACGGGGCCGATCCCGAGGACCTCGCCGGAGGCGCCCCCGGCGTGCTCAGCCGTCAGGAGGCGACGTGGCTGTGGGTCGACACGGCCGCAGCGGTCACCGACCACGGCGAACAGCGGCTGCTCGTCGACCACTTGGAGACGGCGGTCCAGGGAACTGTGCCGAAGCTGCTGGAGGAGGTGCGTGCGGTCGGGCATCCGCGCACGGTGCAGGTGCTGGTCGCCCTCGCGGCGGCGCACCCCGACCCGGCCCTCGCCAAGGCGGTGCGCCGCGCTGCCTTCCAGGTGCACACCGGCGGCGGCGTCTGACGGCTCACGACACGGGGCCGTGCCGCCGCCGGCCCGTCAGCCGTTCAACCGCCCAGTGCGGGCGTGTAGGTGCCGAAGCTCCACACGTTGCCCTCGAGGTCCCGCGCCATGTAATCCCGCGCGCCGTAGTCCTGGTCGGTGGGCTCCATGAGGATCTCGGCGCCCGCCTCGCGCGCCCGCGCGCAGTGTGCGTCCACGTCCTGGACCACCACGTAGATCCCCACCGTGCCCGCTCCGCGCATCGCCTCGGAGAAGAGACCCTCCCTGCCCTTGCTACCGAGCATCACGGCGCCGTTGCCGTGGGCCAGTTCGGCGTGCATCACTGTGCCGTCGTCCGCCTCGTACATCGCCAGGCGTCTGAAGCCGAACGCCTTCTCCAGCTGCGCGACGGCGGCCTTGGCGTCCTTGTACAGCAGCGTGGGGTAAAGCGTGGGTGCGTCGGACATGGCATTCGCCTCTCTCCCGGCCTGCGGAGGACGGAACTCCTCCGGCTGAGCCGAAGTGTGGCACCCGTCACTGACAACGGCGCGGCGAAGCCGGCGGGGGATCGGGCCCGGGGATCTGCGGGGGAAAGCAGTTGCAGGCGCCGCTAGACTGGCGGCATGGCTACTCACCCGATGCATTAGCGCCGTACGTACGCCCCAGTCCTCGTCCGTACGTACGCCTGACCCGCCTGGAGTAGTCCGTGATCACCGCCACCGGCCTCGAGCTGCGCGCCGGCGCCCGCATCCTGATCGAGTCCGCGACCTTCCGCATCGCCAGGGGCGACCGCATCGGCCTCGTCGGCCGCAACGGCGCCGGCAAGACGACGCTCACCAAGTGCCTCGCGGGCGAGGGTTCGCCCGCCGCGGGCACCATCAGCCGCGGCGGCGAGGTGGGCTATCTGCCGCAGGACCCGCGCACGGGCGACCTCGACGTCGTCGCCCGCGACCGCATCCTCTCCGCCCGCGGCCTCGACGTGGTGATGCGCAGGATGCGGGAGAACGAGGACCGCATCGCACACGGCCAGGGAGCCACCCGCGAGCGGGCCCTGAAGAAGTACGAGCGGCTGGAGACCGAGTTCCTCACCAAGGGCGGATACGCCGCGGAGGCCGAGGCCGCGACCATTGCCGCCAGCCTCGGCCTGCCCGACCGCGTGATGGGCCAGCCTCTGCACACCCTCTCCGGCGGTCAGCGCCGACGCGTCGAGCTGGCCCGCATCCTCTTCTCGGACGCCGACACCCTCCTCCTCGACGAGCCGACCAACCACCTCGACGCCGACTCCGTCGTGTGGCTGCGGGACTTCCTCAAGACCTACCGCGGCGGCCTGGTGGTCATCTCCCACGACCTCGCGCTCATCGAGACCGTCGTCAACAAGGTCTTCTACCTGGACGCGAACCGCGCGGCGATCGACATCTACAACATGGGCTGGAAGCAGTACGTCGTCCAGCGCCAGGACGACGAGAAGCGCCGCAAGCGCGAGCGCGCCAACGCCGAGAAGAAGGCCGCCGCCCTCTCCATGCAGGCGGCGAAGATGGGCGCCAAGGCCACCAAGGCCGTCGCCGCCAAGAACATGGCCCGCCGTGCCGAGAAGCTGCTGTCCGGCCTGGAGGAGGAGCGGCAGTCCGACAAGGTCGCCAAGCTGCGCTTCCCCGATCCGGCACCCTGCGGCAGGACACCGCTGATGGCGGAGGACCTCTCCAAGTCCTACGGCTCGCTGGAGATCTTCACCGGCGTCGACCTCGCCGTCGACAAGGGCTCGCGCGTCGTCATCCTCGGCCTCAACGGCGCGGGCAAGACGACGCTGCTGCGTCTCCTCGCCGGGATCGAGGACCCGGACACGGGCAAGGTCGTCCCCGGGCACGGTCTGAAGCTGGGCTACTACGCGCAGGAGCACGAGACGCTCGACCCCGCGCGGACGGTCCTGGAGAACATGCGCACCGCCGCCCCGGACATGGACCTCGTCGAGATCCGCAAGACGCTGGGCTCGTTCCTCTTCTCCGGCGACGACGTGGACAAGCCCGCCGCGGTGCTCTCCGGCGGAGAGAAGACGCGTCTGGCGCTGGCGACGCTCGTCGTCTCGTCCGCCAACGTGCTCCTTCTGGACGAGCCGACCAACAACCTGGACCCGGCCAGCCGCGAGGAGATCCTGGGCGCGCTGCACACCTTCACGGGTGCCGTCGTCCTGGTCACCCACGACGAGGGGGCCGTCGAGGCGCTGGAGCCGGAGCGGATCATCATGCTCCCGGACGGTGTCGAGGACCTGTGGAACGACGAGTACGCCGATCTTGTCGCCCTGGCCTGACGTCCGGCCGTCTTGATCAATCTCCGCTGGATCATTCGGCCGACGCTTGATCCTTCATATGAGTGAGGGCGGCTCGTATCCCGGCGTGGCCGCCGGGCGGGCTCGGGGACCTGTGGCAGCCGTTTCCGGACTCCGCTCCGTGACGAAGATCTCCCTCGCTGACCAGGAGGTTCGCCGGAGTCCCGCCGGGGACCGCGCAGATCCAGCCACCGGAATTCCGAGTTCCACCGGAAACGGGCGGTAGTCCTGCGCTCACGGCGGTTCCACGGACCTTGCCGAATGGGTGGCCAGAAGCAGGGGGAGGGGTGATCATGAGAGTCACAAAGCGCACTTCCCATGAGGAGGCACGGGTGGCCGAGACTCTGAAGAAGGGCAGCCGGGTGACCGGCACCGCGCGCGAAAAGCTCGCGGCAGACCTCAAGAAGAAGTACGACGGCGGCGCGAGCATCCGGGCGCTGGCCGAAGAGACGGGTCGTTCCTACGGCTTCGTGCATCGAATGCTCAGTGAGTCCGGCGTGGCCCTGCGGGGTCGTGGCGGAGCGACACGAGGCAAGAAGTCCGCCTCGGCCTGACAGGGCTTCCGGGCATCTCTCCCGGTGGTTACTCTTCGGTTACTTGACCAATGAGTAACCACCGGAGGATGTCGATGACCCTGCTGGACAAGGACGGCGTGCGTCTCGCCGTGGACGGCGCCGTGGCCACGGTCACGCTCTCCAACCCGGCCAAGCGCAACGCCCAGTCGCCCGCCCTGTGGCGGGCGCTGACGGAAGCCGGCCGGGCACTGCCCGGTGACGTCCGGGTGGTGGTGCTGCGTGCCGAAGGCAAGTCGTTCTCCGCCGGCCTGGACAAGCAGGCGTTCACCCCCGAAGGAATCGACGGCGAGCTGTCGTTCCTGGAACTCGCGGGCGCTTCCGACGACAAGGTCGACGAGGCCATCGCGACCTTCCAGGAGGCGTTCGCCTGGTGGCGCCGTCCCGACCTGATCAGCGTCGCCGCCGTGCAGGGTCACGCCATCGGGGCGGGGTTCCAGCTCGCGCTGGCCGCGGACATCCGCGTGTGCGCCGACGACGTCCAGTTCGCCATGAAGGAGACCAGCCTCGGACTGGTCCCCGACCTTACGGGCACGCACCCGCTCGTCGGCCTCCTCGGGTACTCGCGCGCGCTGGAGATCTGCGTGACGGGCCGCTTCGTGCACGCGGCCGAGGCGGAGCGCACCGGGCTGGCCAATCTCGTCGTGCCCGCCCCGGAACTCGACAGTGCCGTCGCCGATCTGTCGGCCGCCCTGCTGGGAGGCCCGCGGGACGCCGTCGTCGAGACCAAGGCCCTGCTGCAGGGCGCCGGCCGGCGCACCTATGAGGAGCAGTGCGCCGCCGAACGCGCGGCTCAGACGCGACGGCTCCGTGACCTCGCGGGCCTGGGCGAGTGAAACCCCGCGTCCGGCCCGGCCGGTGACTCCGGCACCGCGGTGCGCCGGTGGGCACCGGGCCGTGGGGTCACCCGTGCCGCTCCGGGTCGACGGCGCCGATCAGCACGGCCACTGTCACCGGCAGGGACGGTTCCTCGGCGTCCCACGCGGCCGCCTTGCCGGCGGCGTGCCGCACGTCCCGTGCCACGTCGAGGGCGCGTGAGGCCTCGGCGACCGCGATCTGGATCTGCAGATGTCTCCCCGTGGGGCGTCCTGCGGCGTCGGTCGTGTCCGTGACGCTCACCGCGCCGGCGGCGCGGCCGCCGGACGCCGGCCCCAGAACGGGGTCGAGACGTGTCACTCCCGGCACGGAGATGACCGCCTGCGCGGTGGCGGCGCCGTCCGGGTCGTCCGCGGGGGCGGGCGGATGCGTCTCGGGGGCCGACGCCCGCTCCGCCGGACGGGCCGGATGCCCGGCGGCGCCGCTCACCCCTGCCCGGTAGCCGTCGCCGGGGGACCGGCCGTCGTGCCCGTTCGTGCTCTCCAGCAGGTCCGTGACCCGCAGATCCACGGTGCGTACGCGCAGCCCCAGCGTCCGGTCCGCGGCCGTCAGCAGCGTCGCCCGTAGCAGCTGCGCCGTCGTCGTCAGCGGCACGTGCGCAGGCGACGCGAAGGCGGCGTCGATGCGCAGCGGACCGGGCGGCAGCGCGGACGGAGGCGGCGGGACCGCCGGCAGTCCGGCCGTCCCCGGCCCGGCGGAGGAGATCCGCAGGTCACCGATCCGTACATGCGGCAGCGCCGCCGAGGCCGTCGCACGGAGCGACGCCACCGCTGCGCTCTCCGCCAGCCACGCTCCGTCCTGCGCGTCCCCCAGGGGCAGCAGCCGCCCGAGCCCGAGCTGGCGCCGTACCGCCCGGGAAAGCCCTTCGGATTCCATCTCAGCTGCCCTCCGTCTTTCTCCGGACCCACTGCGTGACCGGACGGCCTGCCCGAGGGGACCGCCCGGCACGGCCCTCGACCTGCCAAGTGCGGACGTACGAGGCGAATCTCTCGAAGCGCACCTAATGTGGCACAAGAGACGCAATTCAGGATTGCTCTCCTTCACGGAAAGGGGTGAAGGTCATGGCCGACACCAAGACCGGCAACCGGTTCGAGGCTTCCGGACAGGGATCGCGCACGGCCTCACGCGACGGAGCGGGGGAGACCCGTGGCGCCCGTGTCGAGGCGGCCAACCGGGGGCGCACCACCATCTCCGACGATGTCGTCCAGAAGATCGCGGGCATGGCCGCACGTGACGTGCCCGGCGTCCACGCCCTGGGCGGCGGGATGGCCCGCACCTTCGGGGCCATGCGGGACCGCGTACCGGGGACCAGCAGGTCCGCCGCACGGGGCGTCAGCGCCGAGGTCGGTGACATCCAGACGGCGCTCGACCTGGAGCTCGTGGTCGAGTACGGCTACCCCATCGCTGATCTCTCCCGTTCCGTGCGCGAGAACGTCATCTCGGCGGTCGAGCGGATGACGGGCCTGGAGGTCGTGGAGGTCAACATCGCCGTGGACGACGTCAAGTTGCCCGACGAACCGGACGAAGAAGAGGAGCAGGGCCGTACGCGGCTTCAGTAGCGGCGGCGCACATCCGTACTGAGCAAAGGGGCGCACGATGAGCATGGCCGTGATCGGCTTGATCGCAGGGATGGGCCTGGGCTTCGCCGGATTCTTCGGCGGGTTCAGCGCTTTCCTCCTGGTGGCGGCGCTGGGCGGATTCGGCTTCGTCGTGGGCCGCTTCTTCGAGAGTGACCTGCGGGCGGAGGAGTTCTTCCGCCTGCGCGGCGAGAGCCGGCGCAGGTGACGGGAACGGGACGGTGACCACTGAAACCGAGGCACCGGACGGAGCGGAACGGGGTGCGACGACCGTCGTCGAGCGGGTCGTGGCCAAGATCGCCGTTCAGGCGGCACGGGAGGCCCTGCGCGCCACGTCCGCTCCCTGGGTCCCGCCGGGTCCCCGTCACTGGCCCCGCGCCTCCGCCAGGGTGCGGGACGGGACCGCCCGGGTCCGTGTCCTCGTCGAGCTGGGCTACCCTTCCGACATCGGCGCGCAGTGTGCTGCGGTGCGCCGGCAAGTCGTTTCGCGGGTAAAGGAATTGGCCGGCATGGACGTGCCGGACGTGGCCGTGGGCGTGGAACGGCTGCACTCCCAGCAGCTGGACGGCGAGAGGTCCGGGAGGGCCCGGTGAGCGACGAGCGCACCCAGCGGTTGCCGACGCTGGAGAAGGAGCCGCAGGCGGGCCCGGGAGCGGGCGGGGGAGATCTGGAACAGTCGGTCTCCGCGGCCGGCTACGACCCCGGAAGCGGCCCCGGGCAGGCGGGGCGGGCGAAGCGGTTCTGGTCGGTGCGGCGGCTGCCCGCGGGCGTCGTCTCCCTGCTGGCGCTCGCAGCCGCGGGCCTGATGCTCTACGACGTGGTGTCCGTACGGGTGGGCGGTTCCGCGATGGGCTGGCGCCGCACCCTCGCGCGCGAGATGGCGGTCACTCCTGTCGACGACCCCAAGGTCCTCGCGTCCGCCTGCGTGGTCACACTGCTCGGCGTGTGGCTGATCGCGCTCGCCGTCACGCCGGGACGACGCGGTCTGCTCCCGATGCGCCGTGAAGTCGCCGACGTGCGTGGGGGGTTGGAGCGGACGGCCGCGGCGCTGGTGCTGCGGGACCGCGCCATGAAGGTCTCCGGCGTGCAGTCGGTGCGGGTCGCGGTGGGACGGCGCAAGGTACGGGCGCGTGCCCAGGCGCACTTCAGGGACCTGGACGAGGTGCGCGTCGACCTCGACTCGGTCCTCGGGGACGGCATCAGGCGGCTCGGCCTCGCACGTCAGCCGGCACTTTCGGTACACGTACAGCGGGCGAAGAAGCGGTGAGCGGAATGGACGGAGTCCTGCGGAGCGTCAACCGGGTGCTGCTGGGCCTGGCCGGACTGCTGCTGCTCGCCCTCGGACTCGCCGTACTCGTCGGCGGGTTCGACCTGCCTCGGCACTGGCATTTCGGCCTGCCCTCCGGATGGCCGTGGTCACGGCCCGACGACGTGCTGCTCTCCGGCGCCGACCGCACCCAGTGGCGCGGGGAGAGCTGGTGGTGGCCGGCGGTCCTCGGCGGTCTCTCGCTGCTGGTGCTCCTGCTGGTGTGGTGGCTGCTCGGGCAGCTGCGCAAGCGCAGGCTCGGCGAGGTCCTGGTCGAAAGCGGCGAGGGCGAGGCAGCGTTGCTGCGCGGAAGGGCCCTGTCCAACGTGCTGGAGGCCGAGGCCGCCGCGCTCCCGGGCGTCGACAAGGCGGCGGTGCGGCTGAGCGGACGGCGCACCGCCCCGCGCGCCTCGGTCGAGCTGCTGCTGGCGGCTCACGCCGAGCCGGGGCCCGTGCTGGGGCGCGTCACCGGAGAGGCGCTCGAACACGCGCGTACGTCGGCGTCGCTGGACAGCCTGCCTGCGGAGGTCCGGCTGCGCACCGTCAAGCACCGCGCCGAGAAGGTGCTCTGAGCCCTCCGCTTGCCCGTGGGAGTCCGGGGCGCGGACCTCATCAAGGGCGGCCGCCGTCCCGGGTCGCAGCCGTGAGGTCGTGGCCGGAGCCACGACCTCACGGGCGGTAAGCCTCAGAAGCCCCGGCGGGCACCGCCGTCGACCGGCAGCATGACGCCCGTGAGGTACGAGGCCGCCGGTGAGAGCACGAAGGCCGCCGTACGCCCGAACTCCTCCGGAGTCCCGTAGCGGCGCAGCGGAATCGCCGCCTCGTTGCGTTCGCGTGCGGCGTCGCCGTCGCCGCTGAGCGAGTCGAGGTAGTGGAGCCGCTCGGTGGCGATCCGGCCCGGAAGCAGACCGAGCACCCGGATCCCCAGCGGTCCCGCCTCGTTCGCCAGCGTCTTGGCGAAGCCGGCCAGCCCGGGGCGCAGCCCGTTGGAGAGGGTGAGCGCCGGAATCGGCTCGTGCACGGATCCGGAGAGAACGAAGGCGATGACGCCGCCCTCGCCCAGTTCGCCGGCCGCCGTGCGTGCCAGGCGTACCGCCCCGAGGAAGACCGTCTCGAACGCCGACCGCCACTGTTCGTCGGAGAGCGAGTCCGCCGGCATGCCCGCCGGCGGGCCGCCGACGCTGATCAGTACGCCGTCGAAGCGCCCGAAACTGCTCTTCGCCGTCTCGATGAGGCGCCCGGCGGTTTCCGGATCGGCGTTGTCGGCACCGATCCCGACGGCCGATCCCGCGCCGAGTTGCGCGGCGGCCTCGGTGGCGGCCTCATCGCTGCGGCCGGAGACGACCACCTTGGCTCCGTCGGCGACGAGCGCTTCCGCTGTCGCGAACCCGAGTCCGCGGGTGGCACCTGTGATGACGTAGACGCGGTCCTTCAGCCCGAGATCCATGGCTCACAGTGTGCGCCACCGCTCACCGGTGCGTGCAGGCAGGGTCAGTCGGCGGAAGAAGGGATTCCGGCCTGGGCGGTGGAGGGTGGCGTCCTGTCCTGCTCACCGTCGCCTTCGCCGTCGGGGCCCGAGGAGTCGCGGGGGGTGGCGGAGACCCGGGTATCCCCGGCCTCCGCCGGATCGGCCCCGTCGGAGGGGGCGGTTCCGGGGGCCGCCGCACGGTCCCTGCTTTCGCGGCGTACCAGGATCACCCAGCCGACCGGAACGCCCGCGGCGAAGAGCCACCACTGGACGGCGTAGGCCATGTGGGCGCCGATGCTGCTGTGGTCGGGCTCGGGAATGCGCTGCGGCTGGCCGGCCGCCGGCTTCGGGGACGTCGACGTCAGCTGGAGGTAGCCCCGCAGCACGGGCCTGTCGAGTGTTCCGGCCAGGCGGCCGCTGTTGATCAGCATCACCTGACGGGGCGGCAGGCCCTGTTTGTCCTTGATGCCGCTGGCCTCGCTCGTCTCGTCCGCCATGGCGCGGCCGGTGACCGTGATCTTGCCGCGTGGCGGTGCCGGCACGTCGGGGAAGCGCGTGAGGTCGCCGCCCGCCTCGATCCAGCCGCGGTTGACCAGGACGGCGCTGCCGTCCTCGCGGACCAGCGGCGTGACGACGAAGTACCCGATGGACTTCCCGTCCGCGCCCGTACGCTGCCGCACCACGACCTCGTGGCGGGTGTCGTAGCGCCCCGTCGCCTTCGCCGTGCGGAACTGCTCGTCCTCCGCGGGACCGTGCGCGGGGCTGCTGAGCCGGTCGAAGGGCACGGGCTCGGCCCTGAGGCTGGAGGAGATCAGCTCGTTGTGCGCCACCCTCGACTCGTGCCTGTGCAGCTGCCAGAAGCCCAGCTTGATCATCGCGGGGATGAGGGCGAGGCCGAGGAGGGTGAGGATCACCCACTGCCTGGACAACAGGAAGCGGTACACGCCTGACGAATGTACTCCCCGGAGCTCACGGACCCGGTGCTGGGGCCACGTCCCGCAGGAGATGGCCGAAGGCGGCCTCGTCGACGACGGGAGTGCCGTACGCCTGCGCCTTGACGATCTTCGAGGTGAGGGAATCGGGATCATTGGTGACCAGCAGGCTGGTGAGCCGCGAGACGTGGGAGGAGATGTGCAGCCCGGCCTCGGTCGCCCGGTCCTCGAGCAGCTCACGGTCGACCGAGGTGTCGCCCGAGATGGCGATCCGCATCCCCTGCACGAGTCTCCCGCCCGGCTCGTACCGGCCCGGATTGGGGTAGGGGCAGGCGGGCCGCTTCCGTGAGCGGCGCCAGCCGTGCCCGTACGGACGTGGCCCCCGGCCTCGGTGGCCGTCGAAGAAGGTGCCGCCGTCGGCGCCCTGCCCTTCCGGCCACTCCGAGAGGGGCCGGCAGGCGTGCAGCGGCAGCCGCACCTCCTGCTGGACGGCGAGATGGAGGCTCGGCCGGAACGCCTCGGCCAGCACCCGCGCGTCGTCGAGGGCGTGGTGTGCGCGCTGCTGGGAGACGCCGTAGTGCGCCGCGAGCGATTCCAGCTTGTGGTTGGGCAGCGGAAGCGAGAGCTGCTTGGCGAGGGCGATCGTGCACAGCCGCTGGCGGACGGGCGGCGTGCGCTGCGCACGCGCGTACTCCCGGGCGATCATCGACCAGTCGAAGACCGCGTTGTGCGCGACCAGCACGCGGCCGTCGAGACGGGTGGCCAGGTCGTCGGCGATCTCCGTGAACAGCGGGGCGTCGGCGAGGACTTCGGTGGTCAGGCCGTGGATCCAGGTGGGGCCCGGATCGCGCTGCGGGTTGACGGTCGAGTACCAGTGGTCCTCGACCTCGCCGCGCGCATCCAGCCGGTAGACGGCCGCGGAGACGATGCGGTCGTCACGGGCGAGGCCGGTGGTCTCGACGTCCACCACCGCGTAGCCCTGCGGATATCCGTCGGGCCAGGCGGCGGCCCCTGCTGCGGAGCCGACGGCCGGTGACTGGGCGGGGACCCGGCCGGCTGCCGCCGTCCCGTCCGCGGGCTCGCTCGGGGATGCCGTCTGGTCTTCGAGCATGGTCACAGAGAATACGGGGCGGCACTGACAGTTCCCGCGGGGCCTGCCGGTGCGCCCGGTGCGGAACCGGGCCGGCGGGAGCGGCCCGACGGTGTGTCAACGTCCCGGTCCGGGCGGGGGATTGAGGCCCGCGGCCGCCTCCCGCGGAGAGTGCGTGCGCACAGGCGCGGGGGAGCGCATCGGGAGGGGCGGCCCCGCACAGGAGAGCGGAGAGTGAGGGCGGAGAGCAGGGCGGAGGGGTGCCCGTTCGCGGTCCGGGTGACGGCCACTCATTTTATACTTGTCGGTAACAACCCCTGGCGGGGGGAGCCGTCCGGGTCTACCTTGCTGACATGCCGTCTCAGTTGCCTGACGTCGTACTCTGGTCGATACCTGCCTTCATTCTGCTCACGGTGATCGAAATCGTGAGCTACCGCCTTCATCCGGACGACGACGCCGCCGGATACGAGGCAAAGGACGCCGCCACGAGCATCGGCATGGGGCTGGGCAGTCTCGCCTTCGACGCCCTGTGGAAGATCCCCATCGTGGCCCTCTACGTGGGCATCTACGAACTGACGCCGCTGCGCGTACCCGTGGAGTGGTGGACGCTGCCGCTGATGCTCCTCGCGCAGGACTTCTTCTACTACTGGTCCCACCGCGGGCACCACGTCATCCGCATCCTGTGGGCCTGCCACGTGGTGCACCACTCCAGCAGGAAGTTCAACCTGAGCACCGCGCTGCGCCAGCCGTGGACCACGTGGACCGTCTGGCCCTTCTACGTGCCGATGATCGCGCTGGGCGTGCACCCCGCCGCGCTCGCCTTCTGCTCCTCGGTCAACCTCGTCTACCAGTTCTGGATCCACACGGAGCGGATCGGCAAGCTGCCCCGTCCGGTCGAGTTCGTCTTCAACACGCCTTCGCACCACCGTGTCCACCACGCCTCCCAGGGCGGCTACCTGGACCGGAACTTCGGCGGAATCCTGATCGTCTGGGACCGGCTCTTCGGCTCCTTCACGCCGGAGACCGAGCGGTGCGTCTTCGGGCTCACCAAGAACATCTCGACCTACAACCCGCTGCGCGTGGCCACGCACGAGTACGTCTCCATCGGCCGCGACCTGCGTGCGGCGAGCACTTGGGGCGAGCGTGCCGGAAGGGTCTTCCGCGGGCCCGGCTGGGCGCCGCAGGCGCACGTCGGGGACGGCGAGGACGGGAACGGCGGGGCGGGCGGCACGCAAGAGGCCGGACCGCCCGAGCAGCCCGGCCTCTCGCCGGCGGATTCGCCGGCGCCGCGCGTCACCTCCTGACCCGGCGGGTCAAGAGGCGGCGCGGGCACCGGCGTTGAGTTCGCCGGGGGTGGTTCCTACTTCTTGACGGCCGCGAGCGCGTCCACGATGCCGTGGCCGTAGAAGCTGTTGTTGCCCTTGAGGCCGGTGCACTCGGCCTCGTACGTGCCCTTGCCGTCGGGGTCGAAGGACTCGGGGCAGGCCACGCTCCTCGCCTGCGCCTTCAGCATCCAGGCGACGTCCTTCGCGCTGGCCTCGGGGTGCTTGCTCTTGATGAGCGCCGCGACACCCGCGACCTGCGGCCCGGCCATCGAAGTGCCCTGCAGGTAGGCGTAGTCGCCGTCGGGCATCGTCGAGAGCACGCCGCCGTCCTTCGCCGGCTCCTCAGGAGTCTGGTAGCGCCGGTCGCCGCCGGGAGCCGAGAGATCGATCTGGTTGAGGCCGTAGTTGGAGAAGTACGACTTCCCGTCCTCGGCTCCGGTGGAGGAGACCGAGATCGCCCCGGGCAGCATGGTCGGGATGTCGGGGCAGTCCGCCGGGTTGACGGTCCGCTCGACAGGCTCCGTGTCGTTGGGGCTGGTGTCGTCCTTGATCTCGGTCGCGGCCAGGTCGTGCGAGGAGTTGCCCGCGGACGAGACGTGCGCGACGCCCTTGCCCGTCGCGTACTTCATTGCCCTGCTCACGGCGTCGGTGATCGCCTTCTGGTCCGGGTCGTCGGAGCAGTTGTAGAGCCAAGGGTCCACGTAGTAGCTGTTGTTGGTGACCTCGATGCCGTGGTCGGCGGCGAAGACCATCGCGCAGACCACCGCTTCGCTGTAGAACAGCGAGGTGTCCGGCTCGGAGACCTTCAGCGAGGCGACCTGCACGCCCGGCGCGGCGCCGGCAACGCCGACTCCGTTGCGCGGGGCGGCGACGATGCCCGCCACGTGCGTGCCGTGGTAGTCGCCCGACGGGTCGAAGGGACGCCAGGCGCCCTTCTTGGTGTCCGCCTTGCCGCCCACGCAGCTCGCGGACTGCTTGGCCGAGAAGTTGGCCGCGAGGTCGGGGTGCGTGTCGTCCACACCGGTGTCGATCACACCGACGGTGACGTCCCTGCTGCCCTGGCTGATCTTGCTGGCCTTGTCGGCCCTGATGGCCCGCTTGTCCCACTGGAGGGACTCAAGGGGTTCCTTGCCGTCGGCCAGGGCCTCGGCCCTGGCGTCGGCCCCCATCGCCGACTTCGGCACGTCGAGGTACTTCGGCTTCCCCACATCCGTGGTTGCGGCGCTGCGGAGAGGTGCAGTGCGGGTCGCGCCTGCCGTCTCCACGCCCTTCACCGAGCGCATCTTCTCCGCAAAGCCGGCGTCCGACGAGTGCGCGACGATCACGCCGATCTTTGCGTAAGCGGTGACGACCTTGCCGTCAGCCTTGGCTATCTCCTTCTTGACACGCTTCACCGTGCCGGTGTCCGCCTCGGTGTTGACGACGTAGCTCAGCTTCTCGCCGTCCGTCTTCGAGGATGCGGGTGTGTCCTGACCGCTGGCCACGGCAGCGCCTGCCAGACCGATGGAGGCAGTCAGAACCAGTCCCAGCGGCATGGCGAGTCTTCGCCACCGCCTGGAATGTTGCGAATCCATGGGATCTCCATGTTGTCCGAAGTTGACCACAGAGATGGGAACTTAGCGCCGATCGGTACTGCCCAGCAATGGGATCCCGAAGATGACCCGGGTCCTCTTCGATAACTCTTCCGTGTCTCAACGACCTCCCCCTGTTGCCAGCCCCTTGTGAAGATCTACGATGCGCCGCACCGCACTCCCGGTGTCCACACCCCGACCTGCTCATTTTTCTCACCCTGTTACCCACATCGACTGGAGTTCCCGTGGACTCAGCACAAGAGAACGAGAGGTCCGCGCCACCGGATGGCACGGACTACGTGCAGGTGCAGCAGAGCGCGGAGTTCGGAGAGCTGCGCAGCACTTTCCGGTCATTCGCGTTCCCCCTCACCGTCGGCTTCATCGCCTGGTACCTGCTGTACGTGCTGCTGTCGAACTACGCCGGCGGGTTCATGGCGACCAAGGTCGTCGGCACGATCAACGTTGCCTTCGTCCTGGGGCTCGCCCAGTTCCTGACCACCTTCCTCGTCGCCTGGTGGTACTCCCGTCACGCCGCGGCCAAGTTCGACCCGAAGGGCGCGGCCATCAAGAACCGTCTGGACGGTGAAGCATGAGCCTCACCCACTCGCTGGCCGTCTCCTCGGGGTCCTCGGGGCAGCTGCAGCTCGCGGCCGAGGGCGCCAGCCAGCACCGCACTCTGATCGTCACACTCTTCACGGTCTTTGTCCTGCTCACGCTCGGCATCACGGTGTGGGCCGGCCGCAGGACGAAGGACGCCACGGACTTCTACGCGGGCGGCCGGGAGTTCACCGGTTTCCAGAACGGGCTGGCGATCTCCGGCGACTACATGTCCGCCGCCTCGTTCCTCGGCATCGCCGGCGCCATCGCGCTGTCGGGCTACGACGGCTTCCTCTACTCCATCGGCTTCCTCGTGGCATGGCTGGTGGCGCTGGTACTCGTAGCGGAGCCGCTGCGCAACTCCGGCCGCTACACGATGGGCGACGTCCTCGCCTTCCGGATGCGGCAGCGCCCCGTCCGTACCGCGGCGGGCGTCTCCACGATCATCGTCTCGATCTTCTACCTGCTGGCACAGATGGTCGGCGCGGGTGCGCTCGTCGCCCTGCTGCTGGGCATCACGGGTGAGGCGGGGAAGAACCTGATCGTGGTGCTCGTCGGCGTCGTCATGGTGCTGTACGTGACGATCGGCGGCATGAAGGGCACCACCTGGGTGCAGATGATCAAGGCCGTCCTGCTCATCGGCGGCACGCTCATCATCACCGTGCTGGTCTTCCACAAGTTCAACTACAACCTCTCCAGCCTGCTCGGTGCCGCCGCCGAGAACAGCGGCAAGGGAGCGGCGTTCCTGGAGCCGGGCCTGAAGTACGGCGTCAGCGCCACGTCGAAGATCGACTTCATCTCGCTCGGCCTCGCGCTCGTGCTGGGCACCGCGGGCCTGCCGCACATCCTGATCCGCTTCTACACCGTTCCGACGGCCAACGCGGCCCGCAAGTCCGTGAACTGGGCGATCGGGATCATCGGCGTCTTCTACCTGATGACCATCGCGCTGGGCTTCGGCGCGGCGGCCCTGCTCTCCCAGAAGACGATCACCGAATCCGACCCGGCGGGCAACACCGCGGCTCCGCTGCTGGCTCAGGAGATCGGCGGCGGCGCGGACTCGACCGGAGGGGCGATCCTTCTCGCGATGATCTCGGCGGTCGCCTTCGCCACGATCCTGGCCGTGGTCGCGGGCCTCACGCTCGCCTCGTCCTCGTCGTTCGCGCACGACCTGTACGCGAACGTGATCCGCAAGGGCAAGGCGACCGACAAGGAGGAGGTCAGCGCAGCGCGCGTCTCCTCGGTGATCATCGGTGCCGTCGCGATCGTCCTCGGCATCTTCGCCGGCGGACTGAACGTCGCCGGACTCGTCGCGCTCGCCTTCGCGGTCGCCGCGTCGGCCAACCTGCCGACGATCCTCTACAGCCTCTTCTGGAAGCGCTTCACCACCAGGGGTGCGCTGTGGTCGATCTACGGCGGACTGACCTCGTCCGTGGTGCTGGTGCTCTTCTCGCCCGTCGTCACCGGTGCACCGACCTCGATGTTCCCGAGTGCGGACATCGCCGTCTTCCCGCTGTCCAACCCGGGGTTGATCTCGATTCCGCTCGGCTTCCTGATGGGCTGGCTCGGCTCGATCACCTCCAAGGAGGACAGCGCGGTGGAGAAGCACGCGGAGCTGGAGGTGCGTTCCCTCACGGGTCACGGCGCGCACTGAGCGCAACCCGTACGGGGCGCCACCGACTTCAACGATCTGTTGAATGTCGGTGGCGTCCCGTACGCTGCGAAGAATCGGCACAACCGTGGGAGGGCTGCCAGCAATGCTGCTCGACACATACGGCCGGGTCGCCACCGACTTGCGCGTTTCGCTCACCGACCGCTGCAATCTGCGCTGCACCTACTGCATGCCCGAGGAAGGGCTGCAGTGGCTTGCCAAGCCGGAGCTGCTCACGGACGACGAGATCGTCCGCCTCGTGCGTATCGCCGTGGACGAACTCGGCGTCGAGGAGGTCCGGTTCACCGGCGGCGAACCGCTCCTGCGGCCAGGGCTCACCGGCATCGTCGAGCGCTGCGCCGCGCTGACGCGCCGCCCGAAGCTCTCCCTCACCACGAACGGGATCGGCCTCGAACGTACGGCCGGCGCGCTGCGTGACGCCGGCCTGGACCGGGTCAACGTCTCGCTGGACACGCTCGATCCGGAGGTCTTCCAGAGGATGACCCGCCGCAAGCGGCACGCGGACGTGCTGCGCGGTCTCGCCGCGGCGCACGAGGCGGGCCTGACTCCGGTGAAGGTCAACTCCGTTCTGATGCCGGGGCTCAACGACGGCGAGGCGCCCGACCTGCTCGCCTGGGCCGTGGAGCACGGCTACGAACTCCGCTTCATCGAGCAGATGCCGCTCGACGCACAGCACGGCTGGCAGCGGGACGGCATGATCACTGCCGGGGACATCCTGGAGTCGCTGAGCAGCCGCTTCACTCTCACCCCCGAGGACGAGGAAGAGCGCGGATCCGCTCCCGCGGAGCGCTGGATCGTCGACGGCGGCCCGCACCGCGTCGGCGTCATCGCCTCGGTCACCCGGCCTTTCTGCCGCGCCTGCGACCGCACTCGCCTGACGGCCGACGGTCAGGTGCGCACCTGCCTGTTCGCCACGGAGGAGTCCGATCTGCGCGGTGCGCTGCGCTCGGGCGCGGACGACGGTGAGGTCGCCTCGCGCTGGCGGCAGGCGATGTGGGGCAAGAAGGCGGGGGCCGGCATCGACGACCCGTCATTCGTGCAGCCCGACCGTCCCATGTCAGCCATCGGCGGCTGAGCGCCCGGAGGCGCCGCCTCCTTCCCACTCCGTGAGGCGGACGACGTCCTTCAGGAAGCCCCTCATTCCCAGGAAGGACGAGAGGTGTTCGCGGTGTTCGTCGCACGCCAGCCACGTCTTGCGGCGCTCCGGGGTGTGCAGCTTGGGGTTGTTCCAGG
Source organism: Streptomyces sp. WMMB 322 (assembly GCF_900090145.1). GTDB lineage: Bacteria > Actinomycetota > Actinomycetes > Streptomycetales > Streptomycetaceae > Streptomyces. The sequence goes on along the minus strand of NZ_FMHI01000004.1, from coordinate 23,807 downwards.
CCAGCACCCACACGGCGGGGGCGCGGCAGCCCTTGGCCGAGCAGATCGGGCTCTCGGGGGCCTCGCCGTCATGGGAGGGGCCGGACGGCTGGAACGGGAAGGAAGGCTTTGAGGACACAGCCTCCATCCAACACCCCGGGCCGGAAGACAAGCGACGCCGGGCAGCCACGGGGGGAGCCGCCCGGCGTCGGTCTGTCGCTCCGACGGGGGATGCGGAGCGCTTCTGAAGTATGGCACGGGGACCCCTGCGAGGTGCAGCGGAACAGCATGATTGATCTGAGCTTTTCTTGAGCTTTTACGCAAGCATGGCCGGCCGCCGGTTCAACTGCGGCCGCCGGAGGGCCCCTCGGCCGGTTCGCCGCGGGATTCCGGTACGGCGTCCGAAGCCGCGAGCGCGGGCCGCGTGTGCGTGTGCACGTGTGCGGACGGCATCGAAGAAGGGTTCTCCCGGCCCGCGTTGGCGATCACCACCGCCACGTACGGCAGCAACGCCCCGATCACCAGTGTCACAACGGCCAACGGCCGCTGGACGTTCCACAGGACGACGGTCAGCAGCACCGACGCCGTCCGGATCAGCATCGAGATGACGTAGCGCCGCTGCCTGCCCCGCACATCGTCGGCGAGCGACTGACGGGCTCCGGTGATCTGGAAGACCTCGGCTCCGCGCTGCTTCCGCATCACTCTCACCACCTCACCCGTGCCGGTCGCCCGGCCTGGTACCGGGCACACACTCTCTCTCACGGTACGCCTGGGATCGGACGGCTTCGAGACCGGGCGTACCGGCCGTGTGGACCGGTCGTACTCCGGTACAGCCCGTACGGACCACTCCGCAGTGCGGCGTAGTGCGTGCGGCGCCAAGCTGACGGCGCACGGTCCGGCACGGCCCGGCGCCGTACGGTCCGGCGCGGGCACGAGGCGGGGCAGGATCAGGCACTCTGCGGAGGCACGATGAACTGGTTGTGGGCGATCATCGTCGGGCTGGTGCTGGGGGTGCTGGCACGGGCGATCATCCCGGGCCGTCAGCGCATGCCCCTCTGGCTGACCGTGCTCTTCGGGATGCTGGGAGCCGTCCTCGGCAACGCGATCGCCACGTGGGCCGGTGTGGGCGTGACCAGCGGCTTCGACTGGATCCGGCACGGCCTCCAACTCGGATGCGCCGTGCTGGTCGTGGCGCTCGGCTCACCGCTGTGGCAGCAGATCAGGGGGAGAGGCAGGGGGCAGCGGGCACGCATGTGAGGCGCGGCCCCGCGCAGCCTGCCCGCACCCGGCCCGGAGTGTCCGGACGGGGTGCGAGCGGACAGCATGCGGGACGGGCGGGCTGTGAGGGCGAAAGGAGCTGCGGGGCGAAGGAGCTGCAGGGCGGGCGGGCCCAGAGGTCCCGCCCGCCCTCAGGGACCTCCTCAGAGGCCTTCGATCTGCGCGATCCTCCGGCCCGCCTTGAGGTAGACCGTCCCGCTCAGGCCCGCCTCGGCCAGCTTCTCGGGCACCACCTCGGCCAGCGGCCGAAGCGCGTCCGCCTCGGGCAGCACGATCGCGTGCTGCTCGCCGCCCGCCTCCGCCTCGACGACGAGCCGCAGCCCCTTCTGCTTGGCCATGCGCCGCGCGGCCGAGGCGCTCGGGGTGAACTCCAGCACCCGGGTGAGGATCGCCGCGATGCCCTCGCCGCCGTGCTCGGCGGCGTCAACGCTCGGCAGCGTCTCCACGTCCCCGAAGGACTTCTTCGAGAACTGCGCCGTGAAGTGCGCCCGGGCGGCCTTCGCCGCCTCCGGCCCGTAGAGCGCCATGACGACGTCGCCCGCCAGCACCTTCTTCAGGTCCATCGGGTGCAGCGTCCTGTCCTCGGTACGGGCGGTCACCTGATCGATCTCGGCGTCCGTCCACTCCGTCCAGGCACGCAGGTACGGCACCATCAGCCGGTCCGGAATCGACATGATCTTGCCGTACACGTCGTCCGCGTCGGCGGTCAGGCTGACGTAGTTGTCCTTGGACTTCGACATCTTCGCGCCCGAGCCGTCCGTGCCCTCGATGAGCGGCATGGCCGCGATCATCTGCGGGCTCTGCCCGTGCAGTTCCATCAGGCGCCGGCCCATCTGCATGTTCAACAGCTGGTCCACGCCGCCGAGTTCGATGTCGCAGTCCAGTTCGACGGAGTCCAGGGCCATCGCCACGGGGTAGATCAGTTCCGACATGGTCAGCCCGGAGCCCTGAGCAAGGCGGTTGCGGAAGTCCTCACGCTGGAGCAGCGCCGAGGCGGGCACCTGGGCGAGCAGGGCGATCAGCTGCGCGAATCCGATCCCGCCCAGCCAGTTGCTGTTGTTGCGGAAGCTGACGTTCTCGAAGTCGAAGAACGGCCTGACCTGGTCCTGGTAGCCCGAGAGGTTCTTCGCGATGTCCTCGTCGGTCAGAGCCGGACGCTCCGCCGTACGGCCCGACGGATCGCCGATCTTCGCGGTGAAGTCACCGATGATCAGCGTGACGTCGTGTCCCATCCGCTGAAACCGGCTGAGCACGATCATCTGTACCGCGTGGCCCAGGTGCACATCGGCGGCGGTCGGGTCGATGCCGAGTTTCACGTGCAGGCCCTTGCCCTGGGCCCGCTTCGCCTCGATCGCCTCCGCGAGCTTCTCCACCGACGGAAGCACCTCGACCGCGCGTGCCCCGATCAGCGCGGCCTGCTCCTTCGCCGGGAGATCGCTCAGATCCAGATAGCGGCGCGACCCCGTCTCGGCGAGCAGCTGCTCGACCGTGGTGTCGGAGGAGAGGTCCTGGGCCAGCAGCCGGCTGGCGCGCTGTACGGAGTCGCCGAGGCGTGTCACGTTCTGTCCTGGGGATAGAAGCGGATCAGGGTCGCCGCAGAGTCTATTCGTGCCGGGCGGACTCCCGGCGTCCGCCGTCCGGGCCCGCGCTTCTGCCCGCGCCGGGGGCCTGCGGGCCTCCCAGGTGACCGGCGGGCATCTGTGGAGATCCCACAGGAGGCCGCTCGTCCCCCTGTCGCTGCCCCATTCCCTGAATCGGGCAGCGCGCATATAGCTTTCACAGTGACAGACACGAGCCGCCTTCCTCGTCACGCACGCGGCAGCGCGGAGATCGCAGAAAGGGTGGTCCCACCTTGAGCCGCTCGGTACTGGTCACGGGAGGCAACCGCGGCATCGGCCTCGCCATTGCGCGCGCCTTCGCCGACGCGGGGGACGACGTCGCCGTCACCTACCGTACGGGCGAGCCCCCGAAGGAACTCACGGACCTCGGCTGCCTCGCGGTCAGGTGCGACATCACCGATCCCGAACAGGTGGAGAGGGCCTACAAGGAGATCGAGGAGAAGCAGGGCCCGGTGCAGGTGCTCGTCGCCAACGCCGGTGTCACGCGGGACCAGTTGCTGCTGCGGATGTCCGAAGAGGACTTCAGCGCCGTGCTGGACACCAACCTCACCGGCACCTTCCGCGTGGTCAAACGCGCGACGAAGCGGATGCTGCGGGCACGCACCGGCCGCATCGTGCTGATCTCCTCCGTCGTCGGGCTGCTCGGCTCGGCGGGGCAGGCCAACTACGCCGCCTCCAAGGCCGGTCTGGTCGGGTTCGCCCGGTCGATCGCCCGTGAGCTGGGCTCTCGTAACATCACCTGCAACGTGATCGCGCCGGGCTTCGTCGACACCGACATGACGAAGGCACTCAGCGAAGAGCAGCGCGCGAACATCGTCGAGCAGGTGCCGCTGGGGCGCTACGCCCAGCCGGAGGAGGTCGCCTCCTCCGTCCGTTTCCTCGCCTCCGACGAGGCCGCGTACATCACCGGAGCCGTCATTCCTGTCGACGGCGGATTGGGCATGGGCCACTGAGAATGAGCGGAATCCTCGCAGGCAAGCGCATCCTCGTCACCGGCGTGCTGACCGACGGGTCGATCGCCTTCCACGCGGCGAAAGTCGCGCAGGAGGAGGGAGCGGAGGTCGTTCTCACGGGCTTCGGCCGGATGTCCCTGGTGCAGCGGATCGCCAAGCGCCTCCCGAAGGAGGCTCCGGTCATCGAGCTGGACGTGACGAACCAGGAGCACCTGGACTCCCTCGCGGAGCGGGTGGACGAGCATCTGGGCGAGGGGGCCGGGCTGGACGGGATCGTCCACTCCATCGCTTTCGGCCCGCAGGGCGCGTTCAACTTCCTCGAGGCGAGCTGGGAGGACGTCGGCACGGCCGTCCACGTCTCGGCCTACTCGCTCAAGTCCCTCACGACGGCCTGCCTTCCGCTGATGCCGCGCGGGGGCTCGGTCGTCGGCCTGACCTTCGACGCGCAGATCGCCTGGCCGAAGTACGACTGGATGGGCGTGGCCAAGGCGGCCCTGGAGTCCACCAACCGCTACCTCGCCCGCGACCTGGGCGCCCGGAACGTGCGCTGCAACCTCGTCTCGGCGGGCCCCATCAAGTCGATGGCGGCCAAGTCCATCCCGGGCTTCGAGGAGTTGGCGGACGTGTGGAACCACCGGGCCCCGATCGGCTGGGACCTGACCGACCCGGACCCGGCCGGCCGAGGCGTCGTCGGACTGCTCTCGGACTTCTTCCCGAAGACCACGGGCGAGATCGTCCACGTCGACGGCGGCGTGCACATGATGGGCGCCTGACGGAGGAATCCCGGGGAACCCGCAGGCACGCCGCGGCGGTTCAGGAGCGTCGCGCGTCACTCCCCGGAGTCTCCCGGGACTTCGTGCCCCGCGCGGCCTTCGGGCCCTGCCGGTCGCTCGAATTCCCCGTACCGCAGCGCCATTCCTGCGTGTGGGAGGCGGCCTCCCGGGAGGCCGCCTCCTCGTCGCGCGCCCGGATCGCCTCGATCAGGCGCGCGTGGTCCATGTGCGACTCGGGATGCAGGTCCTCTCCGATGTCGAGCCGCAGGAAGTCGCGCATCACTTCGCCGAGGTCCGCGTAGAGCGCCGTCAGCACGTCGTTGTGCGACGCGTTGAGCACGCCCAGATGCAGCGAGGCGTCGGCTTCGACGAAGCGCTCCGCATCCCCTGACTTCCAGGCGGCCTCGCGCCGCTCCAGCAGCGCGTCCAGCTGCGCCATGTCGTGCTCGGTGCGCCGCAGCGCCGCCAGCCGTGCCCCCGAGGTCTCCAACGCGGCGCGCATCTCCGCGACATGGCGGGGATCGGCGTCGGCGAAGCGGCGGTGCATGACCCCGGCCAGCTCGCTCGTCGCGACGACGTACGTCCCGGAGCCCTGCCTGATGTCCAGCAGTCCGTTGTGGGCGAGCGCGCGCACCGCTTCACGGACGGTGTTGCGCGCCACCCCCAGCTCCTCCACCAGCTCGGGCTCCGTGGGGATCCGGGTGCCCACTGGCCACTCGCCCGAGGTGATCTGCGTGCGCAGCGCCGCGATCACCTGGTCGGCGAGGGCGGAACGCTGCGGTGAGGACAGGGTCATCTGATAACTCCCAGAGGGAATCGGCGCTTCGCCGAGCCGGTTCGTCACGACGGGTTCTCCGGCAGGAGGGGACGCGTTAGAGTCTATTCATCCCATGATTCTATGATGGGAGTCATGGTAATGACGGAAGACGGACTGAACCACTCCGGCCGGAAGGCGAAAGCCGGGGCCTCCCCTGCTCCTTCACGCGGTACGCCCCGCCCCGGACTCCCGGGCACGGCCTCCGCGGGCGCGCCGCGCTGGGCGGTCCGCCTGGTCGCGGTGGGACTCGTCCTCGCAGCGCTCAACCTCCGTCCCGCCATCTCCGCCCTCGGACCGCTGCTGAAGGAAGTACGCAGCGACCTGGGCATGAGCGGCACCGTGGCCGGCCTGCTGACGTCCGTCCCCGCACTTTGCTTCGCCGTCTTCGGCAGCCTCGCCCCCCGCCTCGCCAGGCGCCGCGGCCCCGTCCCGGTGGTACTGGCAGGCATGGTGGCGATCACCGCCGGCCTGGCGCTGCGGCCGCTGGCCGGCGGCACCGCGGCCTTCCTCGCGGCGAGCGCCCTCGCCCTCGCCGGCATCGCGGTGAGCAACGTGCTGATGCCGGTCGTCGTCAAGCGCTGGTTCCCCGGCCGGGTCGGCGCGATGACGGGCCTGTACTCGATGGGCCTGGCGCTCGGCACGTCCTGCGCGGCAGCCGTCACGGTTCCCATGACCTCGGCGCTGGGCGGCAGTTGGCGCGCAGGCCTCGGCGCGTGGGCCCTGCTGGGGGTACTGGCGGCGCTGCCGTGGATCGCGGTTCTCAAGGACCCGGTCAGCCGGCGGGCGGAGCCGGCCGGCAGCGCTGAGGCCAGGGCGGAGGGAGGCGCCCCGGAGGGTGCTTTCCCCGCGCCGGGCTCCCGGAAGGAGAACGTACGCATACGCATCGGGACCTCGCCCACCGCCTGGGCGCTCGGCGTCTTCTTCGGCCTCCAGGCGTCCGCCGCGTACATCATCATGGGGTGGCTGCCGCAGATCTTCCGTGACGCCGGGATCTCCGCCTCGTCCGCGGGCCTGATGCTCGCCGTCACGATGGGCATGGGCGTCCCGCTAGCCTTCGTCGTCCCGCGCCTGGCGGCCCGCATGCGGCACCAGGGCCCGCTCGTGGTGGCTCTCGGCCTGTGCGGCCTCACCGGATACGCCGGGCTGTGGCTCGCCCCGGCAGGGGGTGCCTGGCTGTGGGCGCTGCTGCTGGGGATCGCCAACTGCGCCTTCCCCGTTGCCCTTACGATGATCAGCCTCCGTTCGCGCTCCAGCGCGGGCGTGGTCAAGCTCTCCGCCTTCGCGCAGAGCACCGGCTACCTGCTCTCCATACCGGGCCCGCTGCTCGTCGGGGCCCTCCGCGACGCCGCCGGCGGCTGGCACGCGCCGCTGCTGCTGATGACCGGACTGCTGCTCGCGCAGACGGTGACGGGCGTACTGGCGGGACGGGACCGCGTGATCGAGGACGGGCGGTAGGTGGGACACTGACCGCATGCCTGTCCTTGAACCCCGTCCGGAGAACGGCCAGAAGAAGCTGCTCCTGATCCTCGCCCTGATCTTCGGAATCATGCTCCTCATCGGGATCGTCGCGACCCTCGTGGCCCCCTGATCCGGGAGGCCGCCCCGGGGATGGTGGTGCTGACCCCACCACCCCTAGGGGGGCCGAGTCAGGGAGAACTGGGTGGATCACCGGATGGGTTGCCCGCTCCCGCTTCCGTAGCGTCGTCTCACACCGCCGGCGATCCACGGAACCAGGAGGGCGAGCCCATGACCACGGCCCGAGCCCGCAGCCACCGCTCCGCGTCACAGGCACCGTCCGTGCGGCAGCACTCACCGCCCCCGGCGCGACGCACCCGGCTTCCGTGGTGGGCGCCTGTACTGCCGGTGCTCGCCTTCGCGTTGCTGCTGGCGCTGCTGCTGGGCGGCGGCGAGGCCGACGCGGCTCAGCAGCAGCCGGGAGGCGAGCTCATCGCCGCCGTCCTGGAGCGCGTTGCACAGGTGCTGCTGGGCTGACGAACGGGAGACGTCAGCCCTCCGCATCCTTCTGAGCTCCGTCAACACCCTCCGCCCCGCACCCCGTTTCGTGCGAAGCTGGGGAACATGAGCGTCGATGTGCCCCGCAGTATCGTCCTTGTCCGGCATGCAAAGGCCGACTGGCCGGACGTGGCAGACCATGAGCGTCCCCTCGCGGACCGCGGCCGCAAGGACGCCCCGGCCGTCGGGGAGTGGCTCGCCACGCACGGCATCGCCCCCGGACTGACCCTCTGCTCGACCGCCGTCCGCACGCGCGAGACCTGGAAACTGGCCGCCCACCACCTGCCACAACGCCCGAAGACCGTCTACGAGGAGCGTCTGTACGAGGCCTCGCCCGGCGAGATCATCGCCGTGCTCAACGACATGTCCGAGGAGGTCCACGACCTGCTCGTCGTCGGGCACAACCCGGGGATCCAGGGCGTGGCCGAGGCCCTCACCGGAGACGCCAAGGGCGACACCCTGGAGCGCATGACCCGTAACGGCTTCCCCACCTCGACGGTCGCCGTGCTCCGCTTCGACGGCTCCTGGAAGGGCCTCGAGCCCGGTGTCGCCACGCTCACCGACTACTGGGAGCCGCACGAGCCGCCGGAGTAGCCCCGTACCGAGGCGTCTGGTGGTGCCCCCGGCCGTGCGGCGCCCGGGGGCACCGTGCGTTCGTCCGTGCGCTTCGCCGCCTGCGGCAGGCGGCGGCCGCGAATTCGCGCTTCGAGATCAGGAGTTGAGCCGACCGGCACCCGGCGGTCTCAGGCCGTGCCGTGGCCGCGCCCCTCGTCCCCGCCCTCCCGCACCGTGGCGCCGTCCTGGGCTGTCTCGTCCTCTCCGGTGCAGTCCGCGGCCTCGACCTCTTCCCGGGTCACCCCGAGCAGATACAGGACGGTGTCCAGGAACGGGACGTTCACGGCGGTGTGTGCGGCCTCGCGCACCACGGGCTTGGCGTTGAAGGCGACCCCGAGCCCGGCGGCGTTGAGCATGCCGAGGTCGTTGGCGCCGTCACCGATCGCGACGGTCTGCGCGAGCGGTACTCCCGCCTCGGAGGCGAAGCGGCGCAGCAGCCGCGCCTTGCCCTCCCGGTCCACGATGTCGCCGGTGACGCGGCCCGTGAGCTTGCCGTCCGCGACCTCCAGGGTGTTGGCGGCGGCGAAGTCGAGACCCAGTTCCTCCTGGAGCGCGTCCGTGACCTGCGTGAACCCGCCGGAGACGATGCCCACTTGGTAGCCGAGACGCTTGAGGGTGCGCACGAGGGTGCGCGCGCCGGGCGTGAGCCGCACGTCCTTGCGCACCTTGTCCACGACGGAGGCGTCGAGCCCTTCGAGCAGCGCCACACGCGCGTGCAGGGACTCCTCGAAGTCCAGTTCGCCGCGCATGGCGCGGGCGGTCACCTCCGCGACCTCGTCCTCGCAGCCGGCGTGCGCCGCGAAGAGTTCGATGACCTCGTCCTGGATCAGCGTGGAGTCGACGTCCATGACGACGAGCCGCTGTGCCCTGCGCTGGAGCCCGGAGGCGACGACGGCGATGTCGACGCCGTGCCTGGACGCCTCCAGCGCGAGCGCCGTGCGCAGCATGGGTGTCTCGGCGCCGGACACGTCGAACTCCACTGCCGTGACCGGGTACTTGGCGAGCCGGAAGATGCGGTCGATGTTGCCGCCGGTCGCGGTGATGCTGGCGGCGATGGCGGCGGTCGAGCCGGCGGTGAGCGGCCGGCCGAGCACCGTCACGTGCGAACGGCCCGTGCCGCGCGGCTGGTTGTCGCCCGTGCCGGAGATGATCTCGGCCTCGAGGCCCATCGTCTCGGCCCAGCCGTGCACGGTGGCCCTCAGTTCGCCTTCGCCGGCCGTACCGTGCGCGGCGGGCGGCTCCTGGGACGCTCCGGGGGCGGTGACCAGGGCGCAGAGCGTGATGCGGCCACGTGTCACCAGCTGTTCGATGTCGACGACCTCCACGGCGAAGGCGGCGAGGGTCTCGAACAGTCCGGCGGTGATGCCGGGCCGGTCCCTTCCGAAGATCTTCACCAGGAGGGTGGGGGTATCGGCGTACGAGGGCGGCGTGCCCGGCGATGTGGTCATGGTGTCTCAACCGTATCGCTGCGGGGCGCGGGGGGCCCTGCGGGGGCTTGCGCCCCCGACCGGTCCTGCCGCGGGGCTCCCCGTACTACTCGCCGGCCCCGGCGAGCGGCCCTCGTGCCCGCCCGGTACGGGACCGTCCCGGGCCTGTCACAGCCGACGTGGGGTTGTGACATGGGGCGACTTCCTGTCCAGGGCCCGGGCCTGAAATAGTTCCACACGATGTTCGCCATCCCTAGGCTCCCGGCGCAGGGAGTCACTCGGGGGACAACTTTGTGGGGCATGGAGTGCCGGAACTCGTACTGGAATTGAACGGCAGGACCTGGACACTCGAACCGTCCAGACCGTATCGCGTGGGACGCGATCCGCAGGGGGATGTGGTGGTCGACGACGCCAGGGTCTCCTGGCGGCACGCCACCATCAGGTGGGGCGGTCACAGCTGGGTCATCGAGGACCAGGGCAGCACCAACGGCTCGTACGTACAGGGCCGGCGCATCCAGCAGACGGAGCTCCGGCCCGGCATGAGCGTACGCCTGGGCAACGCCACCGACGGGCCGAAACTCGATCTCTCCGGCAGCGGGGCGGCGCAGGCCCCCGGCGGCGATCTCCAGGGCGCGCGGACGTCTGCGCCGGGTCCGCAGGGGCAGGGGAGCAGGCTTCCCCAGGCCCCGCAGGCGGGGGCCGTGCAGGCACCGCCCCAGCAGCAACCGCCGCATCCTCAGCAGGCGCAGCAACCGCATGCCCAGCAACCGCAGGCCTGGCACCAGCCGCAGCCCCAGCAGAACCCCGGCTGGCAGCAGCCCTATCCGCACCAGCAGCCCGGAGTGCCACCGCAGCAGGGCCACCAGGGCGGTCCCGCGCACCCTCAGCCGCAGCAGGGACGGATACCGCAGCACGACGCGCCGCGCCGGATCACGCAGCCTCCGGGGCCGGGCGGCGACCGCAGCCCCACCACGTTCCATCAACTCTCCCAGGGCAGGGTGATGCGGATCGGCCGTGCTCTGGAGAACGAACTGGTCGTCTCCGACCTCCAGGTCTCCCGTCACCACGCCGAGTTCCGCGCCTCGCCGGAGGGCCGCTTCGAGATCCACGACCTGGGCTCGCACAACGGCACGTATGTCAACGGCCAGCCGCTGCCCAAGTCGGGTTCGACGGTGATCACTCCGCAGGACACCGTCGGCGTCGGCCACTCCACGTTCAGGCTGGTCGGCGACCGGCTCGAGGAGTTCGTGGACACCGGCGAGGTCACCTTCTCAGCCCGCCACCTCACGGTGAAGGTCGACAACGGCAAGGTGATCCTGGACAACGTCACCTTCGGCGTCCCGGAAAAGTCGCTCATCGGCGTCATCGGGCCGTCCGGCTCCGGCAAGTCGACGCTGCTGCGTGCGCTGACCGGCTACCGCCCCGCCGACGTCGGCGAGGTCCTCTACGACAACCGGAACCTCTACCAGCACTTCGCCGAACTGCGGCAGCGCATCGGCCTGGTCCCGCAGGACGACATCCTGCACAAGGAGCTGAGGGTCCGCACGGCGCTGCGCTACGCGGCCCGGCTGCGCTTCCCCGGCGACGTCGCCGAGGCCGAGCGCAACGCCCGCGTCGAGGAGGTGCTCGCCGAGCTCAAACTGGACGTCCACGCGGACAAGAAGGTCACCTCCCTCTCCGGCGGCCAGCGCAAGCGCGTCTCGGTCGCCCTGGAACTGCTGACCAAGCCGTCGCTGATCTTCCTGGACGAACCCACCTCCGGGCTCGACCCGGGCATGGACCGCGACGTGATGCAGCTGCTGCGCGGACTCGCCGACGACGGCCGCACGGTGCTCGTGGTCACTCACTCCGTGGCCGAACTGGGCCTGTGCGACAAGCTGCTGGTGATGGCCCCCGGCGGCGGCGTCGCCTACTTCGGGCCCCCCGAGGAGGCGCTGAACTTCTTCGGGTACGGCACCTGGGCCGATGTCTTCTCGGCGTTCGAGAACTACCGCGACTACGACTGGATGGGCCGCTGGCACGGATCGCAGCACTACCAGATGTACGCCGCGGACCTCGACTCCGTCAGCCCGCAGCAGGCCCCGCACGTGCAGCCGCCGCCGGCCCGGACGCAGAAGCCGCAGAGCTGGGGGTCGCAGTTCTGGACGCTTGTGCGCCGCTACGTCTCGGTCGTCGCCTCCGACAAGGGCTTCCTCGCGCTCACGGTGATCCTTCCCGTCGTCCTGGGCGGTGTCAGCACTCTGATCCCCAGCGACTTCGGGCTGGGTTACGGACCGCTGAAGAGCGGCAGAACCAACCGCGACGCCGGCACGATCATGCTCATCATCGCCGTCGGAATGTGTTTCTCCGGCGCCGCCAACTCCGTGCGTGAGCTGATCAAGGAGCGGGTCATCTATGAGCGCGAACGGGCCACCGGCCTGTCGCGGTCCGCGTATCTGATGAGCAAGGTCCTCGTGCTCGGGCTCGTCACCGCCGTCCAGGGCGTGATCATCTCAGCCATCGGGTTCGCGCCGCGCGAACTGCCCGCGGAAGGCGTCATCGGGGAGAGCCTCCCTGCCGTCGAGATGACGCTCGCCGTGATCGTTCTCGGCTTCACCTCGATGATGTTCGGCCTGATCATCTCGGCGCTGGTGAAGACGGCCGAGAAGACCATGCCCCTGCTGGTCATGTTCGCCATCGTCCAAGTGGTCTTCACCGGAGTGCTCTTCCAGCTCTTCGACACCCCGGGCGTGGGCCAGCTGTCCTGGCTGATGCCGTCCCGCTGGGCCGTGGCCGCGATGGGCGCGACGGCCGACATGAACACGCTGCTGCCGTGGGAGAAGGGCAACCCCGATCCGCTGTGGGAGCACACAGCCGGTACCTACGTGCTGGACATGACCGTCCTGCTGGGACTCGGCATCGCCCTCGTCTTCGTCGTGGCGAAGCTGCTGCGCCGTCACGAGCCGGAGGTCATGCGCAAGTAGCGGCCGAGCGTCCCGCGCATGCGGACCGGAACGGACGACGCACCACGGAGGCGGCGGCATCAGGAGATGATGCCGCCGCCTCCGGCGTCTGCGCCCGTCACGAGCCGGGGCGGTCCCCCGGGCCCGTGCGGCCGCTGCTCAGTACCAGTTGTTGGACTGCCAGAAGGACCACGCGCCGCAGGGGCTGCCGTAGCGGTCCTTCATGTAGCCCAGGCCCCACTTGATCTGTGTGGCGGCGTTGTTGCGCCAGTCGGGACCGGCGGAGGCCATCTTGGAGCCGGGCAGCGCCTGTACGAGCCCGTACGCTCCGCTCGGGTTCTGCGCGTGCACGTCCCAGCCGCTCTCCCGCTCGACGATCTGCGAGAAGCACTGGAACTGTGACTCGTCGCCGATGAGCTGCCGGGCGATCTGCTTCGGGGATCCCGAGGGGGAGGTGGTCTTGCTGCGCTCCGCGGAGCGGCTCGCCGCCAGTTCGCGCTCACGCTCGCGGTCGGCCTTCACGGCCGCCTCGTGCCGTGCCTTCGCCCGGGCTTCGGCCTTCTTGCGGGCCTCGGCCTTGGCGTCGGCGCGTGCGCGGTCGTCGGCGGCGGAGGTCTGCGCGTCGATGCTCGCCTTCTGCTCGGCCGGGCTGTCCGCGGCGGCCTGAAGTGCGACCGGCTTGGCCGCCATCTCCGATCCGGCGGTGACGCTCCCGCTGCTCTTCTGACCCGGCACGACGGTGAAGGCGAATGCGGTGACACCGACGGCTGCGGCTCCGGTCGCCGCAGAGATCTTGTGCAGACGGGAAAGCCTGCCGTGGCGTTCGGAATTGGGAACGCTCATGGGGAGGAAACCTCTTCCAGTTCGCGGACCGCAGCGACGGTGGCCGCTGCGGCGGCAGTCATTCTCAGCTGCCGTCAGTCACCGGGCAAAAATCACCATTACTAACCTTGGTAGTGGATTTGGAACGGAGTCGATGCCTTGACGAGCCTGCGCTGCACGTCCGATCAGTGGACAGCTTCTACTAAGTAAGGTCGTACGTGATCTGGGTCCTATGCGACGACTCACACCGCACACCCGGTACTTGTACGCAGTGTGTAGGTGCGATAAACGCAGGGTCACACAGCTGGACCCCGGTCCTAGGTCTCCGGACCCCCGCCCGAGTCCCGCCCCGGCCCGATCCGCAGAGGCTTCCGCGCCGGTACCGTGGCGGCATGCTCCGCAGCTCAGGGCTCGCCGCGGTGAGCGCCGCGATCCTCTCCATGAACAGGCAACTCGAGGTGCGCGACGTCCTGCAGACGATCGTCTCCTCGGCTCGTGAGCTGCTGGACGCGGAGTACGCGGCCCTGGGCGTGCCCGACGACCACGGCGGCTTCGCGCAGTTCGTCGTGGACGGCGTCACGGACGAACAGTGGAAGTCCATCGGACCGCTGCCCCGGCAGCACGGCATCCTCGCCGCGATGCTCCAGGAGGCCACGCCCCAGCGGCTCACCGACGTACGCAACGACCCGCGCTTCGGGGGCTGGCCCCGCGCACACCCGGAACTCGCCGACTTCCTCGGGATGCCCGTCGCCGACGGCGAGGAGGTGCTGGGCGCGCTCTTCCTCGCCAACAAGAGGTGCACGCCCTCCTCAGGCAGCGCCCCCGATGAGCGGGAGCCCGGCCCCGGCGGGGAGGAACCGGCGACGGATGGGGGAGCGGAGCCGGTACGCGGCTGCGCCTTCACCGAGGAGGACGAGCGACTCCTGCGCCTCCTCGCCCAGCACGCCGCCATCGCGCTCACCAACGCCAGCCTCTACGAGCGCAGCCGCGAACTGACCATCGCGGGCGAGCGTGCCCGCATCGGCCACGACCTGCACGACGCCGTGGCCCAGAAGCTCTTCTCCCTCCGTCTCACGGCGCAGGCCGCCACGGCGCTCGTCGACCGCGATCCGGCCCGGGCCAAGAGCGAACTTCACGAGATCGACCGGCTCGCCGCCGACGCCTCCGAGGAACTGCGCGCGGCCGTCGTGGAACTGCGTCCCGCGGCCCTCGACGACGACGGGCTCGTGGCCACGCTCCGCACGCAGACGCAGGTGCTCGACCGCGCGCACACCGCCGAGGTCGCGTTCGGCACCGAGGGGACCGTGCGGGCCCTGCCCGCGGCCCAGGAAGAAGCCCTGCTGCGCGTCGCCCAGGAGGCCCTGCACAACGCGCTGCGCCACGCGTCCGCCTCGCATGTCGCAGTCACCCTCACCTACGGCGCGGCCGGGGCGCGGCTGCGCGTCGCCGACGACGGCCGCGGCTTCGACCCGCAGGCCGTGCGGAAGGCGGGACGCCACCTCGGCCTGGTGTCCATGCGCGACAGGGCGAGCGGCGTCCGCGGAACCCTGACCGTCGAGTCGGAGCCCGGCAAGGGAGCGGTCGTGGAGCTGGAGGTGCCCGGTGGCTGATCCGATCCGGGTCCTGATCGTCGACGACCACCAGGTCGTGCGGCGCGGACTTCGCACCTTCCTGGAGGTGCAGGACGACATCGAGGTCGTCGGCGAGGCGGGCGACGGCGACGAAGGGGTCGCGCGCGCCGAGGAGTTGGGCCCCGACGTCGTCCTCATGGACGTGAAGATGCCCGGCACCGACGGCATCGGGGCACTGAAGGAACTGCGCAGGCTGCACAACCCCGCGCGGGTCCTCGTCGTCACCAGCTTCACGGAACAGCGCACCGTCGTCCCCGCGCTGCGCGCAGGAGCGGCCGGCTACGTCTACAAGGACGTCGACCCCGACGCCCTCGCCGGGGCCATCCGCTCCGTACACGCCGGCCACGTGCTTCTGCAGCCCGAGGTCGCGGGAGCGCTGCTCTCGGACGAGCCGGGCGGCGGCTCCGGAGCCGGGCGGGGGTCCGTCCTCACCGAACGGGAGCGCGAGGTGCTGGAGCTGATCGCCGACGGGCGATCGAACCGGGAGATCGCCCGTGCCCTGGTGCTCTCGGAGAAGACGGTCAAGACGCATGTGTCGAACATCCTGATGAAGCTCGACCTCGCCGACCGTACGCAGGCCGCCCTGTGGGCGGTGCGCCACGGGCTGACGGGCTGACGGGCCGGGCCCGGCGGCTGACGAGGCGGCGGGCCGAACCGCCGGCACCCTGTGGTGGCGCAGCGGTCGCCCCGGCCCCGTCACCCCGGGGCTTCTCCGGCCGGCGGCGTCACGACTCCCACGAACGCTTCCGTTCGAGCTCCTCCGCGTAGGCGTTGTACGCCGCAACCTGCGCACGCCTCGCGGTCCGCTCCACCGGCCGCAGAGCCTCCGCGCGGGCCGCGATCTGCGAGGCGCTGACCGCGCCGCCGTGTTCACGGCCGTCGCCGCCGCTGCCGCCGTGCCCGGCTCCGCTCTCCTCCCCGCAGGCGATGGCCACGAGCGCCCGCACCCGTTGTGCCAGCTCCAGCACCCGCACCGCACGCGGCGGATACCCCGGTGCCAGAAGCTGCCTCCCGGCTTCCATGCGCGCCCGGTAGCTCTCCAGCGCGGCGTTCGCCACCGGACCCGAACCGGCCACGTCCAGCTGCGTGAGCACCTCGGTCGCCTCGCGCATCGCCTCGGCCAGTTCGCGCTCGGCCTCGCTCAGGGAGGGCACGTCGGCGGGCGGCGCATCCCGTACGGACAGGCAGTGCCACGTCACCTCCGCGTGCACGTCACCCTCCGGCCCCGCCTCGTAAAGTTCGGGCACCAGCCCGACGCCCGCGTCCGGCGCGATCACTGCCTCACCCGCCTCCAGCGCCCGGGAGTTGAACTCCGGCGGCCCGCTCAGCCCCAGCGGATGCCCCGGCACGGGCAGTGCGACCCGCAGCCCCCGTGCCCCCATGGACCGAAGGCGCCCGAGGGCGAGAGTCAGTCCCACGGACTCCGGCTCGGAATCCGCGTACGGAGCCGGTGAAGCGGGAAGCCCCTTCACGCGGTGCACCACGTCGTCGCCGACGATCCGCTGGGCGGCCTCATCCGGCGAGATGAGTGCGGCAAGCAGAGCGTTTCCCCAAGCGGCCAGGCGTCCCGAACGAGGTTCATCGAGCATGACCCCAGCCTAGGGAACGGACCCTCGAACGCGTGGCGTAAGTTTGGCTGGGGACTCTGCTCACAAGGCACGGGTAACGGCGACTGCATTGGGAGACAACGCGCTCATGAGCGAAGTACTGGAGCTGGTGGACGTATCAGTGGTCCGCGACGGCCACGCTCTGCTGGACGATGTCTCCTGGTCGGTCAAGGAAGGCGAACGGTGGGTCATCCTCGGCCCCAACGGCGCGGGCAAGACCACCCTGCTCAACCTCGCCTCCAGCTACCTCTTCCCCAGCAAGGGCACGGCCACGGTCCTCGGTGACAGGCTCGGCGCGGTCGACGTCTTCGAGCTCCGCCCCCGCATCGGCATGGCCGGCATCGCCATGGCGGACAAGCTGCCCGGCTCCCAGTCCGTGCTGCGGACGGTTCTCACGGCCGCGTACGGGATGACCGCGCACTGGCAGGAGGAGTACGAGGACGTGGACGAGGAACGCGCACGCGCCTTTCTCGACCGGCTCGGCATGACCGAGTACCTCGACCGCAGGTTCGGCACCCTCTCCGAGGGCGAACGCAAGCGGACCCTCATCGCCCGGGCCATGATGACCGACCCGGAGCTGCTCCTCCTGGACGAGCCGGCGGCAGGGCTCGACCTCGGCGGCCGCGAGGACCTCGTGCGGAGACTGGGCAGGCTCGCGCGCGATCCGTACGCGCCGTCGATGGTGATGGTCACCCATCACGTCGAGGAGATCGCCCCGGGCTTCACCCACGTCCTGATGATCCGTCAGGGACAGGTGCTGGCCGCCGGACCGCTCGAGACGGAGCTCAACTCCCGTAATCTGTCGCGCTGTTTCGGGCTGCCTCTCGTCGTCGAGAAGCGGGGGGACCGCTGGACCGCTCAGGGTCTGCCCCTGAGCTGACCGCGCGCCTACCATGGTCGTGTGGATGCATGGATCTGGTGGCTGATAGCCGCCGTTGGGCTGGGAATCCCTCTCGTCATCACCGCAATGCCCGAATTCGGCATGCTCGCGGTGGGCGCCGTCGCCGGAGCAGTCACGGCCGGACTGGGCGGCGGGATGGTGGCGCAGGTCCTCGTTTTCGCCGTCGTCTCGACCGCTCTGATCCTCGTCGTGCAGCCGGTGGCCCGCCGCTCCCGCAGGCAGAACCCGAAACTCAGCAGCGGCATCGACGCGTTGAGGGGGCGTCAGGCGACGGTGCTGGAGCGGGTCGACGGGCAGGGCGGCAGGATCAAACTCGCCGGCGAGGTCTGGTCGGCACGCGCGCTGGACTCCGGCGAGGTCTACGAGCCGGGCTCACTGGTCGACGTGGTGGAGATCGACGGGGCCACGGCGGTCGTGATGGGATGAGCGGAAGCAGCTAACCTCAACAACCGTGAGTACACGGCGACTTGCGGTGGGACAATCGCTGTCGGTCCTGGTGACCTCACATTCAGAGACATACACGCAGGGGGGCGGATGGACGCCATCATCATTGTCCTGATCATCCTGGTGGTGCTGGTCTTCATCGCACTCATCAAGACGATCCAGGTCATTCCGCAGGCGAGCGCCGCCATCGTCGAGCGCTTCGGCCGCTACACCCGCACTCTCAACGCGGGCCTGAACATCGTGGTCCCCTTCATCGACACGGTCCGCAACAGGGTCGACCTGCGCGAACAGGTCGTGCCGTTCCCCCCGCAGCCCGTCATCACCCAGGACAACCTGGTCGTCAACATCGACACGGTCATCTATTACCAGGTCACCGACGCCCGTGCGGCCACGTACGAGGTGGCCAGCTACATCCAGGCGATCGAGCAGCTCACGGTCACCACGCTGCGCAACATCATCGGCGGGATGGACCTGGAGCGGACCCTCACCTCCCGCGAGGAGATCAACGCCGCACTGCGCGGAGTGCTCGACGAGGCCACCGGCAAGTGGGGCATCCGCGTCAACCGCGTCGAGCTGAAGGCCATCGAGCCCCCGACCTCCATCCAGGACTCGATGGAGAAGCAGATGCGCGCCGACCGCGACAAGCGCGCGGCGATCCTCCAGGCCGAAGGCGTGCGGCAGTCGGCGATCCTGACCGCCGAGGGCGAGAAGCAGTCCTCGATCCTGCGGGCCGAGGGTGAAGCCCGCTCCGCCGCGCTGCGCGCCGAAGGCGAGGCGCAGGCCATCCGCACCGTCTTCGAGTCCATCCATGCCGGTGACCCGGACCAGAAGCTGCTCTCGTACCAGTACCTGCAGATGCTCCCGAAGATCGCCGAGGGCGACGCGAACAAGCTCTGGATCGTCCCCAGCGAGATCGGCGACGCCCTCAAGGGACTCGGTGGTGCGCTGGACGGATTCAAGCCCGGTGGCGGCAACGGCGGCGCAGCCGCCGGCGGCGGAGGTTCGGCCGCGAGCATGGTGAAGCCGCCCAGGGAGAGCCCGAAGCTGGACTGAGCCCCGGAGGAAGACGTCGGGAGCCCCTCCGGCATGATCAGTGTGTACGGCACTGATCTCGAAGGGGCTTCGCGTGACGATCTGGGAGGCGGTTGCTGTCTGCGCCGCGGGCCTCGGGGCGGGTGCCCTCAACACCGTCGTGGGCTCGGGCACCCTGATCACTTTCCCGGTGCTGCTCGCCGTCGGCCTCCCGCCCGTCACCGCCAACGTCTCGAACGCACTGGGGCTCGTCCCCGGGTCGGTCAGCGGCGCCATCGGCTACAGACGCGAACTGCGCGGACAGGGGCGGCGCGTGCTCGTGCTCGGTGGTGTGGCATTCGCCGGCGCGATGACGGGAGCCGCCCTGCTGATCGCCCTGCCCTCCAGCGCCTTCGACACGGCCGTCCCCGCGCTCATCGGTGCCGCAGTGCTCCTCGTGGTCCTCCAGCCGTGGCTGTCCCGCCTCGCCGAGCGCCACCGCGAGAAGCGAGGCACGACGGCGCGCCCGAACGGGGGAGTCCCGCTGTCGACGGGAATGCTGTTCGCCAGCGCATACGGCGGCTACTTCGGCGCCGCCCAGGGCATCGTCTATCTCGCCCTGATGGGGCTCTTCCTCGACGAGGGCCTGCAGCGGATCAACGCCGTGAAGAACGTCCTCGGCGCCCTCGTCAACGGCACGGCCGCCGCCTTCTTCCTCTTCGTCGCCGACTTCGACTGGACGGCCGTTCTGCTCATCGCCGCGGGCAGCGCGGTCGGCGGCCAGTTCGGCGCCCTTGCGGGACGCAGACTGCCGCCGATCGCGTTTCGCGGGATCGTCGTCGTCATCGGGACGGCGGCGATCATTCAGCAATTCCTGCGCTGAGAACCGGAGTTCGTCCTCCGGCCGGCACCACGCCGCGGCCGCCTGCGCCTGCGCTCCCGGCCGTCTCAGACGTGGCCGCCGCCCACCGCCCGCCGCAGTTCAGGCCGTGGCGGGCAGAGCGGGCGCGGAGACGTGCGCACCGGGCACCGCGAGCCAGTCCGGCAGCCCCTCACCGTCCCCGAGGCCGAGGGCGAGCAGCAGCGCGTCGGCCGGAGTCGGCTCGAAGGGCTTCACCGCGAGAGCCATCCCGGCCTGGGCGGGCGTGCGGTCCGCCTTCCGGTTGTTGTCCGCCGCGCAGGCGGCGACGGTGTTCAGCCAGGTGTCGCCGCCGCCCTGGGAGCGGGGCACCACGTGGTCGACCGTGGTCGCGCGGCGCCCGCAGTACGCACACCGGTGCCTGTCCCGTACGAGCACCCCGCGCCGGGACCACGACGCCCGTTGTCGGAACGGCACCCGCACGTATCTGCGGAGTCTGATCACCTGCGGAACGGGAAGGTCGATGTTCGCCGCCCGCACCCGGAGGCCGGGGTGGGCGTGCTCCACGACGGCCTTGTCCTGCATGACCAGTACGACCGCACGGCGCAGAGACACCGTGGACAGCGGCTCGAAGCCGGCATTCAGGATGAGCGTCGCGCGCATCCCCTCCACCTCCCGTTTCCCTCCCGCCCCTGCGGCGGTGCCCCCACTCTGCCGCCGTGACAATTCCCGGACAACGCAATTTCCGCCCGCCGTACGGGAGTCGACGACGAGCCGGCGATATGGCGAAAGGGAAACGAAGAATGCGACCGGGCAGAATCCCGGGGCGCGGAGAATGCGGCGGGAACGCCATCGGTGAACGGCCTGACAGGCCGGCGAACGGCAGCCCAAGGGCAGTCGGCGCGGTCGCCGACCCCCGGCCGAGCTCCGGCGGACGACCGGCGCAGACACAAGCGCCCCGCCGTCCCCGCACTGCGGTGCCGACTGCCCGCCACCACAGTGCAACCCGGGAACGGCGGGGCGCAAAGGATTTTCAGTCCTGCGTCCCGGCCCTTTCCTCTGCGGTCAGCCTCCGACCTCCTCGTGGAGACCGATCAATTGGGCCCGCCCGATCGCCTTGAAGCGCAGATTGAATCCGACGAAGGCGGGAGAGGCGTCACCGTCCGGGCCGAGCTTCTCGTCCTGGACGGCGTAGACCGTGAAGACATAGCGGTGCGGGCCGTCCCCGGGCGGCGGGGCGGCCCCGCCGAAGTCCCGGGTGCCGAAGTCGTTCCGTACGTGCACCGCCCCCTCGGGCATCCCCTTCATGTCACCGCTGCCGGCCCCGGCAGGCAGCTCCGTCACGGAGACGGGGATGTCGAAGACGGACCAGTGCCAGAAGCCGCTGCCCGTGGGGGCGTCCGGGTCGAAGCACGTCACGGCGAAGCTCCGGGTGTCCGGAGGGAAGCCCTCCCAGCGCAGATGGGGCGAGGTGTTCCCCTCCGAATAGAGCTGGTCCGGCCGCAGCCGCCCGCCCTCCGAGACGTCCTCGCTGACCACCTCGAAAGAGGCGACGGGCGGATGGAAGTCGTGCGGGAGCGGCGGTTGCTTCTGCTCGGTCACGTCGGTACCTCCTGATGGCACGAAATCGGTGCACCGGCCAGCCTAACCAGCCCCTGTCGTGGTCTTTGTCACCATGGACCCCACGACGAGACCTCGAAGCGGTGGTGCGACGATGACCAGTCCCGTGGAACTGCCCGAACTGCCCGAACTGCCCGACGGCGGGCTGCCGGGACTGTTCGACGGCACCGTGCCTCCCGGTGTCTACCGTTGCGATTCCGTCGGCCCGCACGTCCTGATGCAGGCCGACGCCTCGAACTGGACCGGAGCGGTGATCGACCTCAGCGACGTCACCGACAAGGCCGAGTTCATGAACCGGTGTGCCACCGGCCTCGAACTTCCCGGCTGGTTCGGGCACAACTGGGACGCGCTCGCCGACTCCCTCACCGACCTCTCCTGGTGGGGAGAGACCGAGGGATACGTACTGATGACCGCGGGATGGCCCGGCTTCGAACAGGCCGATCCCAAGGCAGCCGCCACCGCCGTGAACGTCTTCACGGCGGCGGTCGGCTACTGGTCGGTGCGGGACGCACCGCTCTCGGTGCTCCTCGGCTGACTCCCGCCCGTCCGCCGGCGGGCTTCGGGAGCTGCCACGGACTCACAGCCAGTTGCGGCGCCCTCCGACCTCCGTGAGCCACTGGTTGATGAATGCCGTCCAGTCCGTCTGGTGGAAGTCGGTGAGGTCCACCTGGAACGCCCGGAACGAGTCGCTGCCGCCGGTGAAGATGCCCGGTGTCTTGTCCATCTCCATGACCACGTCCATCTGGCGACCGTCCGCCACGAACGACAGCTCGACCTGCGACAGCCCCCGGTACTGCTGCGGCGCCAGGAACTCGATCTCCTGGTAGAAGGGCAGCTGCTGCCGCGTACCCCGGATCCGCCCCTTCTCCATGTCGGCCGACTTGAAGCGGAAGCCCAGCGTCCCGAAGGAGTCGAGGATCGCCTGCTGCGCGGGGAGCGCGTGGACGTTCACGGGGTCGAGGTCCGTGGAGTCGACTGCCTGAGCGATGGCGAGTTCCGTGGAAACCCCGATGTGCATCCCCGTCAGCTGCTGCCCCATGAACATCGTGATCGGTGTCTCCCAGGGCACGCCGAGCTGGAAGGGGACGGTGTGCCGTGCGCCTTCCTTCAGATCGAGAGCACCCCCGAGCTGCTGCCTGCCGAACTCGATGTTCTGCTTCAGCTCACCGTCGTTCGTCTCCACCTCGACCTTCGCCATGAGACCGACGGACAGGCTCTGGATCTGCTGGTCGACGGACCCCGCCTCGATGTGCACCTCGCCCTGTACGACACCACCGGGCACCACGTTCGGCTCGTGCAGCACGGTGTCCACCGACGCACTCCCGACCCCCAGGCTCGCGAACAGCTTCTTGAAACCCATCTCTTCCAGTCCCTCCCAGGCGCTTCCTGCGCGTCTCTTCTGCTCACTCGTGGCGTACTCGGCACTCGGCTACCAGTACGCCCGGCGACGGCCGGCGGTTCCGGCATCAGGGCAGGATGATCGAGGACCGGCTGGAAGCACAGCCCTCCTGCTCGTTACCCTCTGTCGGCATGATCACCGGCGGAGACCGTACGCGAAGGCAGGACGGCAGCAGCACCCCGCTGCCCCGTTCGTTCTTCGACCGTCCCGTGCTCGAGGTCGCACCCGAGCTCCTGGGCCGGCACCTCGTCCGCACCGCGCCGGACGGACGGATCGTTCTGCGTATCACGGAAGTGGAGGCCTACGCGGGGGAGGCGGATCCCGGCTCGCACGCCTACAGAGGCCGGACCCGGCGCAACGCCTCGATGTTCGGGCCCCCTGGGCATGCCTACGTCTACTTCATCTACGGCATGTGGTTCAGCCTCAACCTCGTCTGCGGAGCCGAGGGCCACGCGAGCGGTGTGCTGATCCGTGCCGGCGAGATCCTTACGGGCGGGGAGCATGCGTGGAAGCGACGTCCGAAGGCACGCAAGGACACGGAACTCGCCAAGGGACCGGCGCGTCTGGCAACGGCCCTGGACGTGGACCGAACGCTGAACGGCACGGACGTCTGCGCCCCGGAAGAGCGCGCCCCGCTGCGCGTTCTGGCTGGTGAGGCGGCCGGCGCGGAAGAGATACGGAGTGGCCCGCGAACAGGCGTGGGGGGTGCCGGGGCGGTACATCCGTGGCGCTACTGGATCGACAGGGACCCCACGGTGAGCCCCTACCGGCCACATCAACCCCGGCGCCGTCAGAGGTCACTTGACTCCGGAGGCCGGAAGACCTAACGTTGACCGAGTCGCTGAAAACGATCGGCGGTAGCCACGGCCTCGAAGCCGAGGAAACCCATCGGAAGCGACCAACACTACCTACGATTTCCCCAACGGGGTTCGCTTTTGGTGCGCCAAAAATGAACCGCAAGCTCCGATTAGGGGCGGGCGAGGAAATCCGCTAAAGTAGTGACACCGAGAGGGAAGCGCCCGGAGCGGCCTGTGAGGGTTGTGATGGAAGCGTCCGTTCTTTGAGAACTCAACAGCGTGCCAAAAGTCAACGCCAGA
>NZ_FMHI01000010.1 GCF_900090145.1 Streptomyces sp. WMMB 322 | reverse complement strand
CGCAGCTGCGGGAGTTCAACGGGGAACGCGATCACGTCCACCTGCTCGTGCACTACCCGCCCAAGGTCGCCATCTCCCGGCTCGTAGGCTCCCTCAAGGGCGTCTCCGCCCGGCGCCTGCGGCAAGAGTTCCCCGACCACATCCGCAAGTACCTGTGGGGTGAGCACTTCTGGTCGCCGTCCTACTTCGCCGCCTCGTGCGGGGACGCCCCGCTCGCCGTCATCAAGGAGTACATCGAGAACCAGAAACGTCCCGGCTGAAGTCAACAGCGCAGACCCGTGCACCCGCGCGGGTCAGAACAGCGCCAAGAAACGCTTCCTCCCCAGCGTGAACGCCCAGGGTTCCGCGCTAGAT
The DNA here is from genome assembly GCF_900090145.1 of Streptomyces sp. WMMB 322. GTDB lineage: Bacteria > Actinomycetota > Actinomycetes > Streptomycetales > Streptomycetaceae > Streptomyces. Next base: position 236,124 of record NZ_FMHI01000010.1, on the reverse strand, counting down.
CAAGCTGAAGGCCTTCGAGCGCTTGGAGAACGGCAGGAAGGACCGCAGGCCGCTGATGACGACGGTCATACTCGCCACCAGCCACAACCCGTGGGCGCCCCTGCCCACGACGGTCGGCTGGGACGAGCTCGGTGACGGTTCCCTTTTCCACGCGCAGAAGAAGGCGGGCAAGGACCCCGAGGACGTGTGGAAGGACCCGCGTCAGTTGCGCACCGAGTACCGGCGTTCCGTCGAGTACTCGATACGCAGCCTCACCGACTACGTGGCGGAGTACGGCGACGAGGACACCGTGCTGGTGTTCCTGGGCGACCACCAGCCCGTGCCTGCCGTCGTCGGCAATCACGTCAGCCGGGACGTGCCGATCTCGGTCGTCGCCCACGATCCGAAGGTGATGGACCGGGTGTCCGGCTGGGGCTGGGAGGAGGGGCTGAAGCCCGGCAAGAAGGCCCCGGTCTGGCGGATGGACAGCTTCCGCGACCGCTTCCTGACGACCTTCGGTCCTTAGGCCCTGGTGCGAGGAACGGCTGAGGGCGCGCCCCCCGCGGGGTGAGGCGCCCGGGGGCCCGCAGCTCCGGGCGGCGGCCGTCGTCCCCCGGCGGGGCGCACCCTCATGGTGGCAGGACCCTCTGGCCGAGGGCGCCCTGCCACCGTGCCGGTACCCGTGGCCGTCCAGGCGGCAACGCCGGTCGGAGGGGCCGGCTCCCGACCGCGGCCCCCCCGTGGCCGCGGTCGGCTCAGCGGGCAGGTGCCCGTTCCCCCTCGTCAGCGCCCGGGAGCGCGAGTTCGTACCAGACGGTCCTGCCGCCGTACGCGGGCGAGTAGTGGCCCCAGGCGCGGCTCAGGGTGGCGACCATGTGGAGCCCGCGGCCGACCTCGTCGTGGAGCGCGGCCCTGCGCACCCGGGGGTGCAGGCCCTTCGACCCGGGGTCCCAGACCTCGATGATCAGCCCTTCGCTGTGGCGCACCGTCAGCACTATCTGCTGCCCTGCGCGCTCCGTCAGGGTGCCGGCGGGCGGAGTGCCGTGTTTCACGGCATTCGCGACCAGTTCGCACGTCAGTAACGCCGCCGTCTCCGACAGCGCGCTCAAGCCCCAACCCTCCAGCATTTCCACTACGTGACGGCGGGCGACGGGAACCGCTTCAGGAATGGGTGCCAGGAATTCCACCAGTTCGATCAGCTTGTCCTTGGAACGGGGCACCACGGCATACACGGAATGGGGCCGCGGCTCGGTCGAAGCCGTGGCCGTGCGCCGGTGGCGAGGGGGCTCGGTCGTGTCTTCTCCCTGCGCAACGTCCGTGGGGGGACGGCCAGTTGCCATGGGCGTGCTCCGTGGCTTTCGTGACGGCGGTGTTCTTCCTGCCAAGGCCTTACCGTAAGCAGCTTTGCCGCCTTGAGGAAGTGGTCACAGTGCACACGCCGGGCCCTCGGGGTGACACCCTGCACGGCCTTCCCCGGCGCCTCGCCGCTGCTGACGGGGTCCTCGCGCGAGGCCGTACTGTGCACCCTGCACTGGCACCCGACGCGGGACCGGCACTTTGCCCACTGCGCCGGTACGGTGCCGCGCCTAGTATTCGGTGGTCGATGCGCACCCCGCCGGGCCACCCCCCAAGGTGCCCGAAGCCGGGCACCGCGCCAGGAGTTCACATCCGGGTGGAGCAACATTCCTTGTCGACAAGGGGAGTTCGTGTCCCGTACCGCTTCCGGAACGGGACATCCGTGGCGTATCGCATTCCCCGGAAGGTCTGCGCAATGCTCGCCGGGCTTTCGGTAATTCGGAAGAACCGGATTCCGTTCCGGGTGTGCGCGCGTGCAACCTCGGGTCCTTTCCCCGTTTCCGGCCATTTTCCGCGCCGCGCCCTCGCCGCCAATGGCATGTTCCTCCGAACCGCGCCGGAGACCCTTGGCCGGAAATCGTCCTCCGGCAGGTTGGACGCCGTGAACTTCGCCCGTACCGTGGCGTTCCCGCTCGTCCCCAGCCCGGCACGTCCATGACCGAGGAGTTCTCACCACATGCGGATCGGTATCGACGTCGGCGGAACGAACACGGACGCCGTGCTGATGGACGGCGACTCGGTGCTGGCCGACGCGAAGGTCACCACGACTCCCGACGTGACGGACGGAATCGTGCGGGCCGTGCAACACCTGCGGGAGCAGCGGGACTTCGACCCGGCTGCCCTCACCGGCGTGATGCTCGGGACGACCCACTTCATCAACGCGATCGTCGAGGCACGTGACCTGGCTCCGACCGCCGCCGTCCGGCTGGGCCTGCCCGCCACCCAGTCGCTGCCCCCACTGGTGGGCTGGCCCGACAACCTGGTGAGCGCCATCGGCGGCCACACCTACCTGTGCCACGGCGGCCACGAGTACGACGGGCGCGTCATCTCCGAACTCGACCCCGGCGAACTGCACAGGATCGCCGACGAACTCGCCGCCGCCGAGGTCCGTTCGGTCGCCATCACGTCGGTCTTCTCGCTCGTCAACTCAGAGTTCGAGCTGCGGGCCGCGGAGATCCTCGCCGAGCGGCTGCCCGGTCTGCGGGTCAGCCTCTCCCACGAAGTCGGCCGCACCGGCCTGCTGGAACGGGAGAACGCCACAGTCATCAACGCCGCCCTCGGTGAACTCGCGGAGCGCATCTGCGACGGCATGGTGGCGACGCTGCGCACCATCGGCCTCCACGCCCCGCTCTACCTCAGCCAGAACGACGGGACGCTCATGGGCGTCGACTACGCCCGCCAGTACCCGGTGATGACGTTCGCGTCCGGGCCGACCAACTCGATGCGCGGCGCGGCTTATCTGTCCGGTGTCGACGACTGCGCGGTCGTCGACGTCGGCGGCACGACGACCGACGTCGGCATGCTGCACCGCGGCTTCCCCCGTGAGGCGAGCACGGAAGTGAGCGTGGGCGGCATCCGCACGAACTTCCGCATGCCCGACGTGCTCTCGTTCGGCGTCGGCGGAGGCAGCCTCGTGCGGCAGGACGGCGCGGACGTCGAAGTGGGCCCGGACAGCGTCGGTTACCGGCTGCAGGACGAGGCCGTGGTGTTCGGGGGGAAGACCCTGACGGCCACGGACCTCGTGGTCGCCGCGGGCCGTGCGCGGATCGGCGACCCGCAACGGGTGGCCTCCCTGGACCGTGACCTGGTGAGGGCGGGACTGGGCTATGTGACGGACCGGATCACCGGGACGATCGACCGGATGCGCACCAGCCGGGAGCCCGTCCCCGTCGTCCTGGTGGGGGGCGGAAGCGTGCTGCTGCCCGAGGAGTTCCCGCTGGCGTCCTCGGTGCTGCGGCCGGAGCAGTTCGCCGTCGCCAACGCGGTCGGTGCCGCCATCGCCCAGATCAGCGGCGATGTCGACCGGATCTTCGCAATCCAGCCGGGTCAGCGGGACGCCGCGCTGGACACCGCCAAGCAGGAGGCCACCGACCGTGCCCTCATCGCCGGCGCCGGCCCCGGCACGGTGGAGATCGTCGAGGTGGAGGAGATCCCCCTCGCGTACCTGCCGGGCAACGCGACGCGCATCCGCGTGAAAGCCGTCGGCGACCTGGCCCCGGGCTCCGCACCGTCGTCCGCGCGGTCGTCCGCGCCGTCCCCGGCGACGCACGGGCGCGGGATCAGCTGATGGCGTGGAACCTCGATCTCACCGATCTGCCCGACCTCGCCCGTGGTGCCGCGCTGCTCGGCGCGGGCGGCGGGGGCGACCCCTACCTGGGTGAGTCGCTGGCGGCCGATGCGCTCGAATCGGCCGCGGGGCACGTCCGGTTCCTCGATCCGGACGAGCTGGACGAGGACGGCCTCGTCGTCACCACGGCCATGCTGGGAGCGCCGACCGTCCTGGTCGAGAAGCTCCCGAACGGCACGGAAGCGGCCCGCGCTCTACGCGCGTTGGAGAAGCGCCTGGGCAGACCGGTCACCGCCACGATGCCCGCCGAGTGCGGCGGCATGAACTCGATGGTCCCGCTGCTGGCGGCGGCGCAGCTCGCGTTACCGGTCGTCGACGCCGACGGCATGGGCCGGGCGTTCCCCGAGCTGTCGATGACGACGTTCGGCGCCCGCAGTATGCCCGGCTCGCCCATGGCGATGGCCGACGAGCACGGCAGTGTGGCCGTCGTCGAGACCGGCTCGGACAACAGGCGGCTGGAATCGCTGGCCCGCGCCCTCGCCGTCAGCATGGGCGCCTCCGCGTCGATGGCCATCTACCCCATGAGCGGCCGCGACGTCCGCCGCACGGCGGTGCCGCGCACCGTGAGCACGGCCGTGCGGCTGGGGCGGGCCGTGCGCGAGGCGAGGGAGCGGCACACCGACCCGGTCGCCGCGCTCCAGGAGGCGCTGCCGCACACGGTGTACCGGCACGGGCGGGCCGTCTTCTGCGGCAAGGTCGTCGACGTGGAGCGCCGCACGACGGACGGCTTCGCACGGGGACGTGCGCTCGTCGCGGCGGACGGCGTCCGCGCGGACGGCACCGGGAGCGACGGCACCGTGGGCAACGGCCTCGACGGCACCGACGGCACCGGAACGACGTGCGAACTCGTCTTCCAGAACGAGAACCTGGCGGCACGCGTCGACGGCCGCACGGTCGCCCTCGTACCCGATCTCGTGACCGTGCTGCACGCGGACTCGGGGGAACCGGTCACCACCGAGGGACTGGCGTACGGGCAGCGTGTGCGGGTGTTCGTGATCTGCGCACCGGCCCAGCTGCGCACCCCCGAGGCGCTGGCCGCCTTCGGGCCGCGGGCCTTCGGTATCGACGAGGACTACCACCCCGCCGTGCGGCTCGCCTGAGGCCTGCCATCAGGCATATGTCAGTTCGGTCATTGACCGCTTCGGTCCGGTGAGCACCACCACAATGGTGGGCATGTGGCAGATCACACTTGACGACGTACCGGCACTCTCCAAGGCCGCGATGCTGCTCGGTACGGGCGGAGGTGGCGGCACCGGCACCGAACTCGTGGAACCCATCCTCCGCCGGGCGTTGCGGGAGCACGGCCCCGTCGAAGTCGTGAAACCTGCCGAACTGCCGCCCGGAAGCCTGGCGGTGCCGGTCGGTTTCGTCGGCTCCGGCACGGTCATGCATGAAAAGCCGTACGAGGGCAGCGAGATCGCCCGCGCGATACGCGGGGTCGAAGGCCACACCGGTGTCACGGTGCAGGCGGTGGTCGGCGTGGCGATGACCGGCATCATGGCGGTGATCCCGGTCATCGCGGCCGCGCAGCTCGGACTCCCCCTCGTGGACGCGGACGGCACGGGGCGCGGCGTCACGAAGCTCAGCCAGACCACGCTGACGCTGGCCGGGATCGACCTGACGCCGGCGGCGTTCACCGCCGACAAGGGGTCCAACCTCCTCGTGGACGGGGTGAACAGCGCCGACGCGGAGTCGGTGATCCGGCTGTCGATGCCCGCGATGGGCGGCTGGGCCGGCATGGCCTGGCGGCCGCTGCGCATGGACGAGATCGACAGAGGCATGCTGGTCGGCACCTATTCCATGGCGCTCGACATGGGACGCATGCTCGAAGAGCGCGACCGGGAAGGGCTGGCGGCGCGCTACGGGGCCCGGACCCTCTTCGAGGGCAAGGTCGTCGAGGTGCCGCGGCGGCACCTGGGCCAGTTCCCGGCGGGCACCGTCGTCGTCGAGCACAGCGGACAGCCCGACCGCGCACTGCGCATCGAGATGCAGAACGAGTACCTGGTCGCGATCGAGGACGGAGGCATCGTCGCCTGCGTCCCGGACCTGATCTGCGTTCTGGAACAGGAGTCGGGCACGTGCCTGACGGCCGAGCGGGTCCGCTACGGCTTGTGGGTCGAGGTGCTGGGGATTCCGTGCCACCCTCAGTGGCGCAGCGCGGCCGGGCTGGAGCTGCTGGGGCCGCGGGCGTTCGGATACGACATGGACTACGTACCGCTGGAGGGAACGGCCGGATGACGACGCCGTGGCAGCCGGTCACGGTCCGCATGCTGTGCGGGCTGGAAGGCCTGGCGGGCGCCCACCTCGCCGCCGGAAAGGCCGGCCTCGACCACGAGGTGTGCTCGATCGAGGTCGTCTCCACCCTGGCCAGCGCGGAGTCGGTGCAGACCGGTGCGCTCGTCATCGCGGCTCCCGGCGACACCGAACTCGTCGTGCTGGACATGATGCTCAGCGCCGTACGGGCGGCGGGCGCAGTCGGGTTCGTCGTGACGAAGGGGCCTCATCTGGTCGGCTCCGCCGCGCGGCTGGCCGACAAGCTGGGGATGCCGCTCCTCGTCGCCGCGTTCAAGGACCCTCTTCAGCTGGCGCGGCAGCTCGACCGAGTCGTCCACGCGCCCGAGCTGGTGCGGGCGGACGTGCTCAGCCAGCTCGGCCGTCAGCTGCGCCGCCGCCACGCCGAACCGGGCCCCGTCCTGGAGACGTTGGCGCGCATGCTCAGCGGCCGGGCAAGCCTGATCGACCCGGTCGGCACGGTGCTGGCCGGGTCCGCGGTGGCGCTTCCGGAGGGCGCGCTGGCCGACCCCTCCCCGCACACTCTGCCCGCGGACTCCGACAGCCGCGACGGCGACCTCGTGCTCGTGCCCGTCACTCTCGACGTCCAGTCCGGGCCGGACGTGTGGCTCGCGGTGCGGCTCCCGCCGGGGCCGCGGACGTGGACGACGACAGCGGAACAGGCGGCGACGCTCGCGGCGTCCGCGATCACCGGCTGGGTCGCCCGGCGCCGCATGGAGGGCGAACGCGAACTGAGCGAACGCCGCGATCTGCTCTCCGAGTTGCTGAAGAAGCCCAACAGCCCCAACCGCGAGGTGGCGGAGGGCGGCCTGAAACTCGGCTGGCAGATGCACGGTTGGCACACGGGCGTCCATCTGCGCTCGCTCCGGCCCGCCCCGAACTGGCGGCGGCGGACGGCCGACCTGCTGAACGCCGCGCTCGGCGAACAGGGCCTCGGCGGGCACCTCGTGGAGCGGGGCGAGGGCTGGGCGTTCTGGGTCACCACTGAACGCGAGCCGGCGCATGCCGCCTCCGGCGACATGGTCAAGCAGCTGCGTGCCGCGCTGACTTCGCTCTCCGACGAGGCACCGCTGACGGCGGGAGTGGGACGTCCCCGTGAAGGGCCGGAGGGCCTGGCCAGGACCCTCACCGAAGCACGGCAGGCGTGCCTGCTCGCCGGCGCGGCGGCTCGAGGGGTGCATGTGGCGCACATCGACGAGCTGGACCTGCAGCAGCTCCTCGCCGACTGGTACAGCCTGGAGTCGTTCCAGACCTACGCACGGCAGATCCTCAAGCCGCTCTCCGAGCGCGGTGAGACGGAGCTGATCCGGACGGTCGAGGCGTATCTCGAGCACGAGTCGTCCGCCTCGTCGACGGCCGCGTATCTGGGGGTCCACCGCAACACCGTCGCGGAGCGGATCGCACGGGTGGAGAGCCTGCTCGATGTGAACCTCGCCCTTCCCGACCACCGGCTCGTGGTGCAACTCGCCTGCCGCACGCTGCGGTTCGGCGGACGCCGCGCCCGCTGAAGCGCTCCGGCCCGGAACCGCCCGCCGCGCCGGCCCGTTGTGCGCAACCGTCCGGGTACCGGGCTGCAGCGCCTTCGATCGCTCTCAACCGGACCCGCTGAGACCGAAGTTGGCGAGAAGCGCCCTGATCCCGGCCACGTCGAACCCGGTGAGCCTCCCCGCCCCTGCGGCACTCCTGTGGCCGCCGTTCGGTGAGCACATCACGGGGCTGGTGCCGTGCGGGTCCGTCACGCACTCGTACGGTTCGACGCTGCCGTCGCCGTCCCGGTCGAGGTTCGGGTGGCCGAGGCCGAAGACGTGCAGCATCTCGTGCGTGAAGGTGTTCCGCAGCTTGTGCGGGGCGATGTCCCAGGTGCCGTCGAAGTATTCGCTGTCCATGGTCACCACGCCGCCCGCCGCGACGCCCTTCTCCGGGGCCGGGCAGGGCATGCCGCGGCTGTAGCCGCCGCGTCCCACGGGCCGGTACGTCTGCGTGAACTGGATGTGCCCCCGCGGCGGGCACACCGCCGGGTCGACGTCTTCCACGCCGCCGATGGTCACCTTCACGCCGGCCGCCCTCAACTGTGCCACCCCGTCGGTGAGATGGGGAACGTAGCGCTCCCGCAGCCGCACCGAGGCGAACGTGATCGTGTAGGAGCGCGACGGACTGACCGAGGTCACCCCTGACCTCGCGGCCACCTGGAAACCGGGGCCGGCGAGGGTGACGACCCGGGCGGCGTGGGCCGGGGGCACGTTGAACGCGCACGTCACGACCAGTGCGGCGCCGACTGCGATCCCGGTCCTCAGCATGTGGCTCCTGTGAAGTCGCACGGGACGAGCTCGGGCGGAGCACGGGGCCGCCGGCACGGCAGATCCGGCAGGGGCCCGGGCCGCACGGCAAGCCATCAGGGGCGTCGGCACAGCACAGCCGCGGCCACGCGGGGCGTGGCCCCGCCGTGCGGCGGTCATCGGCTTTCGCCCGTTTCTTCCCGGTCCGTTGATTGCTGCCCGCCGGCCGGGGCGGCCATGCCGCTGCCGGTACGTCCCGCGCCGCCGCACGGACGGCCGCGCCCGGCGGGCGGGGAGCCGGGGACAGGCCTAGATTCGGGAGCACAGCCGACAGGGGGGTTGGCGGGAGCCGGTGGAGAGATCGGAGATCGACTACGAAGCGCTGTTCGCGGCCACGCCCAGCCCGTACCTGGTGGTCGATCCGGGGCTGTACATCGTGGACGCGAACCGCGCGTACCTGCGGGCCACGGGCCGGACGCGCGACGACCTCGTGGGTCAGTACGTCTTCGACGCCTTCCCGCCGAACCCCGATGACCCGTGGTCGCACGGAGTGGTCAACCTGGCTGCTTCGCTGCACCGGGTCCTCGAGCTGCGCAGGGTCGACACGATGGCGCTGCAGAAGTACGACATCCCCGTCGTCAGCCGTCCCGGCGAGTTCGAGGAGCGCTGGTGGTCGCCGATCAACACCCCCGTCATCGGCCCCGACGGTTCGGTGGTGCACATCATCCACCGCGTGGAGGACGTGACGGCCTTCATCAAGGAACGTGACCGCCACCTTCCGTCCGCCGGCGAGGCCACCGCCGAACGGTTCCGCACCGCCGAGTCGGAGCTGTACGCGCGGGCCCAGGAACTGCAGAAGGCCAACGAGGAGCTGCGGCGCGCACACGCCAGGGAGAGCCGGGTCGCCCTCACGCTCCAGGAGGCGATGCTCTACTCCCCCGGCCTCCCCCGTCCGGGAGTAGCCGTCCGCTACCTGCCCGCGGTCGGAACGCTCAACGTGTGCGGGGACTGGTACGACGTCGCGGACGTGCCGGGGGACGGGTTCACCGCGGCGGTCGGAGACGTCGTCGGCCACGGCCTGGAGGCGGCCGGGATCATGGGGATGCTGCGCAGCGCTCTGAGCGCCGCCATGCGCGCGACGGACCGGCCCGCCAGAGCCCTTCAGATCCTGGACCTCTACGCGGGGTCGGTGGAGGGAGCGCAGTGCGCGACGGCCGTCAAGGTCAGGGTCGACCCGCAGGAGCGGCTGATCACCTACAGCAGCGCCGGGCACCTCCCGCCCGTACTGCTGCACCGTGACGGCGCCTGCGAGCTGCTGGACCGGGCCACGGACCCGCCGCTGGCCGCAGGTCTCCAGACCGGGCCCCGGCCGGAGGCACACGCCTCCTACACCACCGGTGAGTCCCTGGTGCTGTTCACCGACGGGCTGGTGGAACGCCGGGGCGAGGACATCGACCGCGGCATCGCCCGGCTGACGCAGGTTCTCGCCTCCTGCGGAGGGCTGGACGCGGAGCAGGTCGCGGACGACGTGCTGGCCGGGCTCGGAGTCAGCGAGGGCGCCGCAGACGACATCGCCCTGGTCGTCATCGACCTCTGAGATCCCGCCGCATCCCTACGCCGCCGCGGCACCTGCCGAGACCCGGATTGTTGCGGCCTCGACCGCCTCAGCGGGCAGGGCGGTCCAGCCTCGCCGGCGCGCTCCCCGCGGGCAGTCCCACAAGGGCCTCGGCCTGGCCGGGCGGGTACGGAACCGGGCCGTGCCACTCCAGGAGGAGCACCGTGGCGTCGTCGCTCAGCTTGCCCCGGTGGTAGTCGAGGTGGTGGCGGATGAGGCGGCGCAGCGTCTCCGGGACGGGCAGGCCGTCGCTGTGGTGCCTGATCAGGAAGTCGGTGAAGCGGTCGAGGCCGAACTCCTCGCCGTCCGGGTTGCGTGCCTCGGTGATCCCGTCGGTGTACAGCAGCAGCCGGTCGCCGGGTTCCAGCTGCTCGCGGCAGAGGTCCGCGCCGAGCCCCAGCCCGGTGCCCATCGGCGGCGCCGGCGAGCATTCGAGCGGCACGGCGAAGCGGCCTCCGCGGATGACCACAGGCGGGTAGTGGCCGCGGCTGATCCAGGTCAGAAGGCCGGTGCCCACATCGAGGTCGGCGAGGACGCCCGTGGCGTAGCGGCTGTCCTCGAACTGGTCGACGAGGGCCTTCTCCATCCCGTTCGACGTCTCCACCAGGTCGCTTCCCTGACGGCGGTGGTTCCGGCAGGCCGCCACCGCGAGGTTCGCCGTGAGGCCGGCGGCCGTGTCGTGGCCCATGGCGTCGATGACGCACAAGTGCACCGTGCCGTCGGCGAAGGCGTAGTCGAAGGCGTCCCCGCTGACCTGGTAGGCGGGCTCCATGAGCGCGCTGACGACGGCCCGGTCCGTCGCGAACGTCCGCGGCGGCATCAGACGCCACTCCATCTCCGCGGCCACGTTCATGCGGCGCCGTCGCACCAGGCGGGCGTAGGCGTCGCTGGTACCGCGCTTGGTCACCAGCAGCAGCGCGACCAGACCGGCCAGCTCCCGCATGTCCTGCATGCAGCCCTCGTCGGCCTCCGACGCCGTGACACGCATCAGACCCACCCGTTCCGTGCCGTTCAGCACCGGCACCCACCACTGGCCACCGCGCGCGGAGGTGGGGAGGATCGCGCCGAGCTGGAAGGCCCTGCCCGGCGCGGTGCCGTCGATCGGCAGCTCGGCGGGCGCGTCACCGCTGTCGCTGCGGCCGTCCGTGCCTTCGCGCGGCATCAGCGTCAGCACGGTCTGCTGGATGTCGGAGATGTACAGAAGCACCTCCGACCAGCCGAAGCGCCGGGCCTGGTCGCTCAGCACGCCGGGCACCTGAGTCAAGGTGCTCAGATGGCTGGCGGAGATGAGCCCGCCGAGCACCTTGGCCCGGTCGGATGCCCTGCCCATGGCTCAGCCTCCTTCAGCCGCCGGTGCGACCGGAGGCACCGGTGCCCGTTCCGGATCTGATCAGTGCAGCCCGTGCTCACCGTCTCCCGGCTCTTTCGCGCTCGCGCGCGAACAGCGGTTTCCCTTCAAGGCTGCACCCCGCTCCCGGGTGTCCGCCAACGGATGCGCTGCGCGGACGCCCGTTCTCCCGCCCGGCAGCGGCGGGCGCCCGCCGTCCGCGGTGGTCCGGCAGCCCCGCGTGCCCCCGCCCCCTCGCACCCCATACGCTGCTCCGCGTCAGTCACCGCTGTCGTATCCGAGGAGACCCGCCGTGCTCGTGCTGCTGCCGCCGTCCGAAGGAAAGGCCGACGGGGGCAGGGGACGTCCCTTCGCCCCGGACGAGCTGTCGCTGCCCGGGCTGGCACCGGCACGCGAGGCGGTGCTGGAGGAGCTCGTCGGGCTCTGCTCGGCCGACGAGGAGAAGGCGCGGCACGTGCTCGGCCTGAGCGAGGGTCTGCGCGGCGAGGTCGCCCGCAACGCACGGCTGCGCTCGGCACCCGCCCGGCCTGCGGGTGAGATCTACACCGGCGTCCTCTACGACGCCCTCGGACTGGCCACGCTCGGCCCCTCCGCCAAGCGGCGCGCGGCGAAGTCGCTGCTGCTCTTCTCGGGCCTGTGGGGCGCGGTGGGGATCAAGGACCGTATTCCCTCGTACCGCTGCCCGGGCGGCGTACGGCTGCCGGGGCTGGGTCCGCTGAGCGGGCACTGGAGGGAGCCGCTGGCGGCCGTGCTGCCGGAGGCCGCCGGAACGGGCCCGGTCCTCGACCTGCGCTCGACGGCGTACGCACAGATGTGGAAGCCCAAGGGCGAACTGGCCGAACGCACCGTCACCGTAAGGGTGTTGCAGTCGGCCCTCGTCGACGGTCGCGAGAAGCGGACCGTGGTCAGCCACTTCAACAAGGCGACGAAGGGGCGGATCGTGCGCGCACTGCTGGAGGAGGGAGCCGCGCCGCGCACTCCCGACGCCCTCGTCGAGGCCCTGCGGGGGCTGGGTCACGTGGTGGAGGAGCCCGCTTCCGGGCAGAAGGCGGGGAAACCGCGGGCACTGGACGTGGTGGTCAGCGAGCTCTGACGCGACGGCAGCCGGACGGATTGCGTGCCCTGCAATGCGCGTTGCGCGCCACGGCCCCCGAGGAGAGGATTCGCGCATGGCTCCTGCTCCCGCTTCGCCCTCCGCTTCCTCGGACTCGGACTCGGACTCGGACTCGCCCTCGTCCTCGCCCTCCGCATCGTTTCCTGCACCGCCCTCGCCCTCCGGCTCGCTGCTGGGCCTGGCGCCCGTCATTCCGGTCGTCGTCCTGGAGGACGCGGCCGACGCCGTACCTCTCGCCCGCGCCCTCGTCGCGGGCGGTCTGCCCGTCGTGGAGGTGACACTGCGGACGTCCGCGGCCAACGAGGCGATCCGGGCGATCTCCGCCGAGGTGCCGGAAGCGGTGGTGGGCGCGGGCACCGTGCTCACGCCCGCACAGGCGGAGGAGGCCGTGGGCGCCGGCGCGCGCTTCCTCGTCAGCCCGGGCTGGACGGAGCGGCTGCTGGAGTCGATGCTCGGCTGCGGGGTTCCCGCGCTGCCCGGGGTGTCCACCGCGTCCGAGGTGGTCGCCCTGCTGGAGCGCGGCGTGACGGAGATGAAGTTCTTCCCGGCGGAGGCCGCCGGCGGCGTCCCCTACCTCAAGTCCCTCGCCTCGCCGCTCCCGCAGGCGCGCTTCTGCCCGACGGGCGGCATCGACGAGGCACGGGCGCCGGGGTATCTGGCACTGCCCAACGTCGGGTGCGTGGGCGGCACTTGGATGCTTCCGGGGGGTGCGCTGGCCGCCCGGGACTGGCCCCGCATCCAGCGCCTCGCCGAAGGCGCCGCCGCACTGCGCGCCTGAGGACGCACGGCCCGGGCGGCAGGAGGAGTGCGCACCCGGGCCCACAGGGCCGGGCCCCGGCAGGGAACCCGGCCTCGCGTGCCTCAGCGCAGATGGGACGTGTCGTTCAGCAGACGGACCGACGCGTTGCCGTCCGAGTAGTAGGCGATCGCCGAGAGACAGGCCGCGGAGAGCTCCATGCGGAAGAGCGCGGCCGGAGGCGCTTCGAGCGCCAGCCTCACAAGGGTCTTGACAGGCGTGACGTGGGTGACGAGCAGCACCTTCCTCCCCGGGTAGCGCGCCAGCAGCCTGTCCCGCGTCACGGCGACGCGTTCACCGACCGTCGCGAAGCTCTCCCCGCCGCCCGTCGGACACGCCTCGGTCGACTCCAGCCACTTCTCGAGGTCACCGGGGAAACGCTCGTGCACCTCGGCGAAGGTGAGGCCTTCCCAGGCGCCGAAGTCGGCCTCGCGCAGCCCCTCGTCGACGCGCACCTTCAGGCCGGTGCGTTCCGCGACGGCCGATGCCGTCTCCCGGCAGCGGCGCATCGGGGAGGTGACTATGGCCTCGATCGTCCCGCGCGCGGCCAGCGCCTCGCCGGCGGCGTACGCCTGGCGGAGGCCGGCCGGGGAGAGTTCGGGGTCGGTGCCGCCGCTGCCGGAGAAACGCTTCTCGGGGGTGAGTGCCGTCTCGCCGTGCCGCAGCAGTACGAACGTGGTGGGAGGACCCACGTCGGGGCCCCAGCCGCTGTGCGAGACCTCGGTGCCCGCGGCGCTGCCGCCGCCGGGCGACTCCCGTATGTGCTCCTCGCCGGCTCCGGCGGCGTCGTCCGCCCGGCCCGTCCCGGCCGCTCCGCCGCCCCTGGCCGCCTGGTCCGCCGCGTCCAGTTCGGCGGTCGACGCGGCGGCAGACCACTGCTCGCCCCGCCTGCCCGCGTCCATCGCCTCGTTGGCGAGGCGGTCCGCGTGCCCGTTCTCGGCGCGGGGGATCCACTCGTACCCGGTCACGGCACCCGGCGGGAAGATCCGCTGCGCCTCCGCGGCGAGCGGCCGCATGTCGGGGTGCTTGATCTTCCAGCGCCCCGACATCTGCTCCACGACGAGCTTGGAGTCCATGCGCACCCGCACCGACGCGTGCGGGTCGAGCTCGTGCGCCGCGCGCAGGCCGGCGATCAGTCCCTTGTACTCCGCGACGTTGTTGGTCGCGCGGCCGATGAACTCGGCCGTCTCCCGCAGGACTTCACCGCTGGCGGCGTCCCGTACGACCGCGCCGTAACCGGCGGGCCCCGGATTGCCGCGCGAGCCTCCGTCCGCCTCGACGACGAAGCGGCGGCCGCGTCCCGCCGCCATCACAGCCCCGACTCGGGCGTACGGACCAGGACCCGGCGGCAGTTCTCGCACCGCACCACCTCGTCCTCCGGGGCCGCGCGGACCTCGTTGAGCTCGGTGATGTTCAGCTCCAGCCGGCAGCCCTCGCAGCGCCGCTGGAACAGCCGGGCCGCGCCGACACCGCCCTGCTGCTCGCGGATCTTCTCGTACAGCTTCAGCAGGTCCGCGGGAACCGTGCCGGCCACGGAGTCGCGTTCCGCGCGCACCGTCCCCGCCTCGCCGTCGATCTCCCCCAGGGCCGCGTCGCGCCGGGCGACCGCGTCCTCGGCCTTGGCCTGTACGGCCTCGACGCGCTGCGCCAGCTCCGCCGCCCGCTCGGTGGCGGCCTCGTGACGCTCCATGACCTCCAGGACGACGTCCTCCAGGTCTCCCTGGCGCCTGGCCAGCGAGGCGATCTCGCTCTGCAGGTTCTCCAGGTCCTTGGGGTTGGTGACCTGGCCGGAGTCGAGACGCTTCTGGTCCCGCGCCGAGCGCTGGCGCACCTGGTCGACGTCCGATTCGGCCTTGGTCTGCTCGCGGGCGGTGTCGCTCTCCTCGGTGCGGGAGGCGACGAGCAGATCGCGCAGCTGGGCGAGGTCCGCCTCCAGCGACTGGATCTCCTCGTGCTCGGGCAGGTTCTTGCGCTTGTGTGCGAGCTGCGTCAGGCGCGTGTCCAGTGCCTGGACGTCCAGCAGTCGGATCTGATCGGCGGGCGCGGCGTTCAGTTGGGGGCTCCCGAGGTGATGTCGTCGGTGGCGCTGCGGTGGGATTCAAAAGGGCCGCTCTGCGCGGCGCCGGGGGCGGCGGGCCCCTTCGACGCCGCTTGGGCGGTCCAGGGGTCGGTGACCGTACGCGAGACATGCGTGCGCAGGCCCCAGCCGTGCCGGTCGGAGACCTCGTCGAGCTGTGCCGCCGCCTGCTCGCACCACGGCCACTCGGTGGCGAAGTGCGCGGCGTCCAGCAGCGCGAGCGGCGAGTGCTCGCGGGCCTCGGAGGCGGGGTGGTGTCGCAGGTCGGCCGTGAGATACGCGTCGGCGCCGGCCGCGCGCACCTCGTCGAACAGGCAGTCACCGGAACCTCCGCACACGGCGACGGTCCGGATCGTACGGTCCGGGTCGCCGGCCGCCCGGATGCCCTGCGCGGTGACGGGCAGCCGCTGCGCGACCCACTCCGTGAGCTCCGACAGCCGCATGGGGCGCGGCGGTTCACAGATGCGGCCGAGGCCGCGACGGCCCTGCGGGTCGGTCGTGTCCGGCACCAGGGGCCGCAGGACGTGCAGGCCGAGTGCGCCGGCGAGGGCGTCCGAGACTCCGGGGTCCGCGGTGTCCGCGTTGGTGTGCGCGACGTGCAGGGCGACACCGTGCCGGATCAGGGTGTGGATCACGCGTCCTTTGAAGGTGTCGGCGGCGACGGTCGTCGTGCCGCGCAGATACAGCGGGTGGTGCGTGACGAGCAGTTGGGCTCCGAGCGCGACGGCCTCGTCGGCGATCTCCTGTACGGGATCGACCGCGAAGAGCACGCGGTCCACCTGGGCCTGCGGACTGCCGACGTCACCGCAGACGGTGCCGACGGCGTCCCACTGCTCGGCCCGTTCGCGCGGCCAGAGGGCGTCGAGCGCGGCGATGACTTCGGAGAGTGCTGGCACGGGTGAAAGGCTACCTTCCGCCCCGGCCGGCCCGTCCGGTCACCGCCCCGCCGGGGGACACCGCCCGCGCATGTAGGGCGCCGGAGCACCCCCGCAGTTGCCGGCCTCGCCGCGCGCTCGTCGTCGCCGTACCGCTCGGGCGTCCCTGGCCTGCGGTTTCCGTGGTCACCGTCTTCCGGCGGCACGGCCTGGTCGCTCCCGGTGGGCAGCGTCCGCAGCACACCGGCACAGCCTCGCGCAGGCAATTCGCACATCCGCCACTCATCCGCGTGAAGGGTCCGAACTCGCATTGTTCGGGCGGCAGTACGACACCTAGGTTCCTCACTGGAGGTGATCGACCCATGACTGCCTGTGCCCCCGAGGCCGTCGCTGCGGACAGCCGGACGGCAAGGCACTCCACGTTCACGATCGCAGCCGACGGCGCCTATGCGGCCCGGCTCAACGCGTCCGAGGAGGACGGCTGGTTCCCCGAGCGCTGGACTCTCGACGGCCCCGAGCCGTACGCGGTCCCGCTGCCCGGCGCCCGGCCCGAGGAGCCCGACAGCCAGGTGCTGCCGCTGACCGACGGAAGGGTCCTGATCGCCCGCCGCGAGGACGGCGCCCACCGGCTCGCGCTCCTCTACCCGACGGGCCCGGGCACCGGCGAACTCGACCTGGGCTCGGTCGAGTCCGAATGGTTCGCTCTGCTGCCGCCCGCACCGTGCGGGCGCCGCGCGTACGCACTCACCGTGGGCGAACACACCACGGGCGTATGGCTGGTGGCGGGCGGAGGCGACGGAGTGCCGCAGTTGATCGCCGAGGTTCCCGGCCGCTGCGGGGGCGGAGCCTGGCTGGACCGCGAGGGCAGGCTGCTCGCGGTCGACCGTACGGACACGGCCGGGACGGGCCGCACGAAGACGGTCGCCGTCGACCTGGGCCGCGGCGGCGAGGTCAGCCCGCTGCTGCAGATCACCGACGAGAGCGACGACCGGCTGCTGCTGGCCGACGCCGACAGCGGCCTGCTGATCGTGCGATCCGACGCGCCCGGCGAATTCCGCCTGGGCTGGGGAGTGTTGGGATCCCACCGTCCGGTGCGCTTCCCGGAGTCCCTGCATCCCACGGACGCGCTGCTCACGCCCTTCGCCGTACAGCCCGGTCAGATGCTCCTCCCGGAGAGCTGCGCGGTGGCGCTGCACGGCCAGACCACCGGGACACGTGCGGGAGGTGCCTGGCTGGGGGTATGGCGCCCGATGCAGAAGGAGTTGCGCCGCTTCCGCGCTCCGGGCGGCTGGCTGCCGGGCAGGGGGGTGTGGACGCGCGAGGGCGAACTGCGGCTGCCCTGTGCCACAGCGCATGCGCCGTGCGGGCTGGCACGGCTGAGGATGCGGGGCAGGAGCGCCGACGCCGACGCCGGGGCGACCGTCACTGGTACGGGCACGGGCGAAACCCTGGGCGGTGGCGTGCACATGAGCGCGGCGCCGGGCGCCGGTACAGGTGCCGGCGCCGGTCCCGCGGGCGCACAGCCCGGCGGACCCGCCGCGGGCCCGGATACGGGCTCCGGAGCCGAGGCGGTCTCCGAGGCGGCGCGGGGCGAGCGGGCCGAGGCCGGGCGCGAGGGCCCGGCGCGCTCCCCCTGGGACGGCTCCCGTTCCGTCATGACGGGAGGCCTCCCCTCTGCCGCTCCCCCGGCAGCCGGAGCCAGGCCCGCCGGGGCCGGCTCGCCCCGGGCAGGCTCGCCCGGTGCCGCACCGCAGATCGAACAGCGAGCGCCGGCAAAGGAGTTGCCGCCCCCGGAGCCCAGGAATGCGGCACACCTCGTACCGCCGGGAGCGCTGCCCGCTGAGGTTCCGCCGCGGCCGGAGACGGCGCCGCGGCTGCCCCCGCGGCTGCCCCCGGTGCGGGAGGCCGCAACGGGAGGGCCGGCGGAAGGTCCGAGGCCGGCGGCGACAGCAGCGGAGGCATCGCCGTCACCGATGGGACCGGTGACGTCGGTTGACGGCACGTCGGCATCCCCCGCGCCCGCGGCCTCCCCGCCCGGTGCTGCTGCGTCCCCCTCCCTCGCAGTCGCCGCCACGTGCGCCGGACGCAAGCCGGTGCCGCTCCAGGACGCCCCGCTCGCGGCGGCCCTCCACGAGGCAGCCGTCCGCGCCAGGACGGTGTGATCGCGTGAGTGTCCGTCACTACACTCTGGTCGGGTACTGAGCAGCAACGCGATCCACGGAGTCACCCCCGCGATGTCCGAGACCCAGACCGGGACCGAAACGCGCAACAGCCAGGCACCGACCGACGGTTCAGGCAAGCACAGAGGGCAGGCCGCCGGCGCGGAGGAGACCGGGCGGCGCGCCCAGGGCCGCCACCGGCGTCCGCCTCAGCAGAGCGAACCGGAGTAGCCGGCCCGGGCGACCGCGGAAGGGGCGGAAACGTCAGCGGCGAGTCACGAACGGCGAGGCACGAACAACCCCTGTCCGAAGAGTTGTTCGTGCCTGCGCCCGGGACGTAGGCGCCTCAGCAGTGTGTGACGACGGCGTCGGTCAGTACGGGGGCGTCGTCCCGTTCGACGGCGGTGACGGACAGCAGCACGCGCCCGGCGCCGCCCGCTCCCTTCGGGTCTCCGCCCCCGTCCGCCTCGGTCCACATCCGCACGCGCAGCGTCTCCCCGGGGAAGACGATCCCGGAGAAGCGTGTGGTGTAGCTCCTCACCCGCGTCACGTCCCCGCCGAGCACCGTGTCGACCACGGCCTTGAGCACCATCCCGTACGAGCACAGCCCGTGCAGGATCGGCCGCTCGAAGCCCGCGAGCGCCGCGAAGTCCGGGTCGACGTGCAGGGGATTCCAGTCTCCGGAGAGCCGGTAGAGGAGTGCCTGGTCCTCGCGCACCGGGCGCCGCACCTCGCGGTCCGGGGCCCGCTCGGGCGTGCCGGAACCGGACGAGGGGCCGCGGTCGCCGCCGAAGCCGCCCTCGCCCTTCACGAAGAGCTGGGCCTCCGAGGTCCACAACGGGCCGTCGTCGTCGGCGGCTTCGGAACGCAGCACGATGACGGCGGCCTTGCCCTTGTCGTACACGGCGGCGACCGACGAGGTCTGCGTCGCGCTGCCGCCGACCGGAACGGGCCGGTGCGTATGCACCGTCTGCCCCCCGTGCAGCACCGCCGCGAGGTCCACGTCGATGCCGGGCGCCGACAGCCCGCCCACGACACCCATCCCTCCGCCCGCCACGGTCGCGAAGCTGGGCAGCACATGCAGCCGGCTCTCCAGCGTGTAGCGCAGCTCCCGGATCTCGGTCGCGGGCACGCCCGCACCGAGCCCGAGATGGTACAGCTGAACGTCCTTGTGGTCCCAGGTGATCCGGGTGCTGACGGGCTCCGCGGACAGTGCCCGCTCGACGTCGATCGGCATGACCTCAGCTCCTCTCCCCGGGGGAGGATAACCACCGGTCCCGGGCGTTCCGCGGGCGGAACCCCCGGGAGGTCTGCACAATCGGGGCCGTGGGGTGAAGACTTCGGTGCCACGGGGATTGCGAAGATCCCGGGGATTCCGGGCGGGACACAGTCCCGTACCGGACACGCTTTCAGGGAGGGGCAGTAATGGAGCCGCGGAGAACCGCCGGCAACGGCACCGGTGAGATCGACACGAGCGTCCCGCACTCGGCACGGATCTGGAACTACTGGCTCGGAGGCAAGGACAACTACGCGGCCGACCGCGAAGCCGGCGAGCAGTACCGTCAGGCGTTCCCGGGCATCGACGAACTCGCCCGCGCCTCCCGCTACTTCCTCGTGCGCACCATCCGTCATCTGGCGTCCGAGGCCGGTGTCCGCCAGTTCCTCGACGTCGGTACGGGCCTGCCCACCGTCGACAACACCCACGAGGTCGCGCAGCGGGTGGCGCCGGAGGCGCGCGTCGTCTACGTCGACAACGACCCGCTCGTCCTCGTCCACGCGAACGCGCTGCTCACCAGCTCCCCGGAGGGCATGACGGCCTATATCGAGGCCGATCTGCGCGACCCGGAGGCGGTGATCGCGGGGGCGCGCGAGACCCTCGACCTGTCGCAGCCGGTGGCTCTCATCCTCAGCGGAGTGCTGGGTCACATCGGCGACCACGCGGAGGCCTGCGGGATCGTCCGCGGGCTCATGTCGCAGCTTCCGTCCGGGAGTTACCTCTCCCACAACGACGGCATCGACGAGAACCCGGACACCAACGCCGCGCAGGACGACTACAACGACTCCGGTGCCGTGCCCTACGTCCTGCGCTCACCGGAGGCGATCCGCGCCTACTACGACGGCCTGGAGCTGGTGCCGCCGGGCGTGGTGCGCATCAACCGCTGGCGTCCCGACATCGACGGGGACGAGGCACCTGACGCGGCGGCCTACGGGGGTGTCGGCCGCAAACCCTGACCGGCGCGCGGCGGACCGGCCGGCCCGTGCGCGAGCCGGACGTGGCCGGCGGCCCCGAACCGGGGCGTCCCGGGGCGTTCCCGGGGCGTCAGCTCTCGCCGCCGGCCTTCGGCCCGGGGTTCCCGGTGCCGGAGGCCAAGGGCTCCCCCGGGCCGGCGCCGGCGGCCGGCCGGTCCGCGCCCTCCCGCTCGTCCTCCTCGTGGGCCCCTTCGCCCTCGTGGACGCCCTCGCCCTCGTGGGCGCCCTCGCCGTCCGGGCGGGGCAGGACGAACAGCACGAGCGCCGCGCACAGCACGAGGAGGGCGGCAGCGCTGCGGAAGGCCAGCCCGTAGCCGGAGGCGAGAACCTGCGGACCGGTGCCGTCCCCGATACGGGCGGCGGAGATCGTGGAGAAGACGGCGAGGCCGAGCGAACCACCCATCGTCCGCGCGGTGTTGAACAGCCCGGACACCAGTCCCGCGTCTCCGTGCGGCGCCCCGGACATGGCCAGCGACGCCAGCGGCGTTCCTGCCATTCCTCCGCCGAGCGCCATCAGCACACCGGGGCCCATGACCGTCTGGAGGAAGCCGCCTCCGGCGTGCATGCCGCTCTGCCACAGGCAGCCGGCTCCCGCCAGCACGACTCCCGCCAGGGCGACGTTCCGCGCCCCGAACCGCACCATCAGACGCGGCGCGGCCTTGGAGCCGAGAACGATGCTCAGCGACTGCGGGATGAATCCGAGCCCGGCCTGAAGCGGCGTGTAGCCCAGCACGTTCTGCATGTAGAGCGACATGAAGTACCACATGCAGAACAGAGCGCCTCCGCACATGAACATCGCCGCGTTCGCAGCCGAGACGGCTCTGCTGCGGAAGAGGCGCAGCGGCACCAGCGGGTCCTTCGTGCGTGCCTCGACCGCCACGAACACCGCGAGGAGCGCGGGGCCCGCCGCCAGAGGCCACAGCACCGACGGCGCCGTCCACCCAGCCGTCTCCGTCCGTACGATCCCCCAGGCCAGCACCCCCAGACCCAGGGTGGCGAGCAGCGCTCCGGGGACGTCGAGACGGCGGCCGGGGCGGGCGTCCCGTCCCTCCGAGACCCATATCGCAGCGGCCAGCAGCACCAGCGCGCCCACGGGGACGTTGATCAGAAGCACCCAGCGCCACGAGAGGGCGTCGGTCAGCACGCCGCCGACGAGGCCGCCCGCCGCTCCGCCGCCCGCGCCCACGGCGCTCCATGTGCCGATCGCGCGCGTACGGGCGCGGCCTGGCGGGAACGCCGTGGTGAGGATCGTCAGGGTCGCGGGGGCCAGCACGGCCGCGCCGGTGCCCTGCACCATCCGTGCCGCCAGCAGCTGCCACGGCTGCTGCGCGAGGCCGCCGAGGAGGCTGGCGGCGGTGAACAGCGCGAGCCCCAGCAGGAATGTCCGCTTCCGGCCGAAGATGTCGGCTGCCCGTCCGCCGAGCAGCATCAGCCCGGCGAAGGCAAGGGTGTAGCCGTTGAGGACCCACTGGAGTCCCGCGGCGTCCATGCCGAGGTCGGTGCGCATCGACGGCAGCGCGACATTGACCACCGAGACGTCGAGCACCACGAGGAACTGCCCCGCGCAGGCGGCGAGGACGACGACCCACAGGCGCACGGGCGTGCCGGAGCGGGTGGACCGGGACGGCCCGGAGGGCGGGGAAGCCTTGTCTGTCACGCCCGTCATGCTCGCAGCTGCCCCTGTCCGCCGCCCACTTGATATCCGGCGCCGAGGACGGGCACGGACCTGAAGGGTGAGCCCGCGGCCGCGCCGGTCATCGCGCCGCAGGGTCACCGGGCGCCGGCGGTCATCGCGCGCCGAAGGGGCCGGCGCACCCCGGGGCGCCGTGTCATTCGCTCCGGCGCCCGCCCCTGATCCCGCTCCCGCTGCCGGTCCCGTTCCCGCTCCGGTTCTCGTGAGCGGCCCCGTGTTCGTGCCGGGGCTCCGGCTCGGGCCGCCAGAGGGCGTGTTCGCGGCGGGCCCACGCACGGTCGGCCATGCCGGTCCGCATGGCGCGGCGCGCCTCCGGGTGCGCCACCGCCATCGCGACGTGCGCCGCGAGTACGACGCCGACGGCCAGCGCGAGCCAGTCGTGCACGAACGTCGCGCTCGTGCGCCACGCGAGCGGGGTGAGCCCGGTGAACCACATCAGCAGCCCGGTCCCGGTCATCACCAGTACGGCACCGGCCGTCCACGCGGCGAAGACCTTCTGCCCGGCGTTGAACTTGCCCGCGTCGCGGCCCCAGTCCTCACCCGGCGGCGGATACGGCCTGCGGGCGCGGCGGGCCCGCCGCAGCCACCGCCTGTCGTGCGGTCCGAAGCGGTTGAGGCGGCGCAGATCGGCGCGCAGCGCACGCGAGGCGAGACCGAGCAGGACCGGTGCCGGCAGCAGCAGCCCCGACCACTCGTGGACGGTGACCATGAGGGCGCGGCGTCCGGCGAGTTGGGCGAGGCCCGGTACGTAGAGGAACAGGGCACTGCCCACGCAGAGCGCCATCAGCGCGCCCGTGGCGTGGTGGCACCAGCGCACGGCCCGGGTGAAGCGCAGCACGTCCGGCGGGAGGCTCTCCCCGGCGGTCCGGGCGTCCTCCGCAAGCCCCTCGGCGGTCCGGGCGGCCTCCGCGGGCGGCGGCGCCGGGGTCACGGTGTTCTCCGGCCGGGTGGCGGCCGAGTGCCGGTCAGGCGGCTGTCGGAGCATCGTCACGTCCGTTCGACCTGCCGACCCAGGCGTCGACGTCGTAGCCCCGCTTCTCCCAGTATCCGGGCACCACTTCACGGGTGAGGCTGATGCCGGAGAGCCACTTCGCCGACTTGTAGAAGTACATCGGCGCGACGTACAGCCGCACGGGGCCGCCGTGTTGGTGGCTGACGGGCTTGTCCTGCATGCGCAGCGCCACCAGCACGTCGTCGCGCCGGGCCTGTTCGAGGGTGAGGCTTTCGCTGTAGAGGCCGTCGAAGCAGGTGAACCGGACTGCCGTGGCCTCGGGGCGCACCCCGGCCAGGTCGAGGAGGTGGGAGAGCCGTACACCTTCGAAGGGCGTGTTGGGCACGCGCCAGCCCGTCACGCACTGCACGTCGCGCACAATGCGGCGCTGCGGCATGGCGCGCAGGTCGCCGAGGCTGTGACGGGTGGGGTGTTCGACGAGGCCGCCGACCGTGAGCGCGTAGTCGCTGGCCCCGCGGTGCGGGACGGAGGCGGCCACGGAGTAGTAGCGGAATCCGCCTCCGTTGGGGAGCAGACCGGTCACGCCGGTCGGGTCCTTGCCGGAGACGGCGCTCAGCGCGCTCTCCGTGCCACGCTGCAGATACGGCGCGGCGGCCAGGCCTGCCGCGCCCAGCCCGAGCATCCCGAGCACCAGGCGCCGGCCGACGGGCGAGCCCTCGCCGTCGGTGTCCGCGGTCCCGTCGGTGTCCGCGGCACGGGCTGAATCGGCTGTCTCCACACGACGATTCGAGCACTGCGGCCCGCGCCGGCGCCAGTGTCCGGCGGAAGCCGTCAGACTTCCGTCATCCGCCCCGCGCAGTCACCGCAGGGCCCGGCGGATCTGCCGGACAGGACCCGCACCGGGCCGGACCCGGACCGGACAGGACCCGCACCGGGCCGGACCCGGACCGTGAGGCAGCATGAACCGCAGGATCACGCCGCCGAAGGAGTCCGATGAGCCAGCCCGCCCGAACGCCGCAACCGCAGCCGCAGCCGCAGTTCGCGCCGGAGCCGCCGGCACCGCGCCCGGCTCCGGCGACGCTCGCGGCGTTCGAGGCGGCGAAGGGCTTCATGCCCTCCGACGAGGGACTGGCCCTGTACGCGGCAGCCGTCGAGGCGGCGCGGCTCGGGCTGCCGCTGCTGGAGGTCGGCACCTACTGCGGCCGCTCCACCCTCCTCCTCGCCGAGGCCGCACGGGACGCGGACGTCACGGCCGTCACCGTCGACCATCACCGCGGCAGCGAGGAGCAGCAGCCCGGCTGGGAGTACCACGACCCGGACGTCGTCGATCCGCACACCGGGCTGATGGACACGCTGCCCGTCTTCCGCCGCACCCTGCAGGCGGCGGGCCTGGAGGAACACGTCGTCGCCGTGGTCGGGCGCTCGCCGCGCGCCGCCGCGCTGTGGGGGCGTCCGCTGGGCCTCGTCTTCATCGACGGCGGCCACACGGACGAGCACGCAACGGCCGACTACGAGAGCTGGGCACCGCATCTCGCGCGGGACGGGCTGCTGGTGGTGCACGACGTCTTCCCCGACCCGGCGGACGGCGGGCAGGCGCCGTACCGCATCTACCGGCGTGCGCTCGATTCCGGTGCATTCAGGGAGGTTTCGGTGACGAGGTCGCTGAGGGTTCTCCGGCGTACCGGCACGGCGCTGTGCACGGACGGCTAGCATCCTGGGCGTGTCCAACGGAAGCCCGACCCCGCCCGATCCGTACCGCTCCGACGCCGGCGCCGAGCCGGGCACCCGATGGGCTCCGGAGCCGCGGCGGGCCCGCCGGATGGGCATGCGGCTGCTGATCACGCTCGGGGTGCTGGTTCCGACGTGCTTCGCGGGGTGGCTGATATGGCAGTCCGCCGGCGGTGCGGCGGAGGCCGGGGGCTCGACGCCGACGCTGATGCCGCTGCCGCAGGATCCGGAGTCCCGCGAGGGTTCCGCCGGGTCCGGCGGCGAGCCGGGCGGCGGGGGCGGTTCGGACGCCGCCGGCGGGAAGCCGCTGAAGGGCATGACGGTCGTGATCGACCCGGGCCACAATCCCAACAACCGCTACCACGCGGCCGAGATCAACCGCAGCGTCAGCATCGGCACCGGCCGCAAGGAGTGCGACACCACCGGGACGGCCACCGCATCCGGCTATTCCGAGGCGAAGTTCACCCTCGACCTCGCCCGCCGTGTACGGGCCGGGCTGCGGGAGCGCGGCGCGACGGTGAAGCTGACCCAGGACGGGCGCAGGCCGTGGGGGCCGTGCGTGGACGACCGTGCCGAGGCGGGCAACCGCGCGGACGCCGACGCGGTCGTATCCCTGCACGCCGACGGAGCACCGGCCGGGCGGCGGGGCTTCCACGTGATCATTCCCGAGTCCGTGAAGGAGGGCCGTGCCGACACCCGGGCGGTGGCCGGTCCCTCGCGCCGCCTGGGCCGTGAACTGGCCGACTCCTTCCGCGAGTTCACCGGTTCGAAGCCTGCCTCCTATGCGGGGGACGGCAACGGTACGGACACACGGGGTGACTTGGGCGGGCTCAACCTCACGCGCGTGCCCAAGGTCTTTTTGGAGTGCGGCAACATGCGTGATCCGCGGGACGCCGCAGACCTGACCGACCGGAGCTGGCGTGACCGCGCCGCCCGCGGAGTGGTCGAAGGCCTGGCCGGCTTCCTCACCGAGAAGCGCTGACGGCGCCCTCCGGGCCGACGTCGCCCCGCCGGTTCGGCCTCTTCACCCATCCGTACGATGGGGTGCCACCCCGGCAGAGACCACAGACCGCATGAAATCTACTAAGGACGCCAAGTGAACATCCGCTCGCTCACACGAGGCGATGGAGCGGTCATCGGGGCAGCGCTGCTGCTGCTGATCGCTTCCTTCTTCCCGTTCTTCGAGTTCGATGGAGACTGCCCCATCGAATCCTGCAGCGTGTCCGCGTGGTCGCGCTCCACTCTTCCGATGCTGACGACCGTGCACCTGCTCGGTCTCGTCGCCGCGGCCCTGATTGTCGCCGCCCGTCTGCTGCCGGACGGCCGCAAGGTGCTGGGGCTCGCTCTGGACCAGTGGGGAATGGTGCTCTGCCTGGTCGTCGGCTGGGCCGGGATCTGGGCGGCGGTCTCGGTCGTCTTCCCGGACCTGGAGCAGCCGGGCTTCGGGGGCGACCCGAACGAGAAGTGGAAGCTCGCCGCGGGCGCCTATCTGACGCTCGTGCTCTCCCTGGCTCTCGCCGTGGTCGGTGCGCTGAGCACCACCGCCGCGGCGCTGAAGGCTCCGTTGCTGCCCGCTCCCAAGCCCTCCTCCCCGTACGGTGTGCCGCAGCAGGGCGCCTACGGCTACCCGGGCGGACCCCAGCCGGGAGCGCAGGGCCCGTACGGCGGTCAGCCCCAGGGCGGTTACGGCTACCCCGGCGGAGCGCAGCAGGGCCAGCCCGGCCAGCCGGGAGCGCAGCAGGCACAGCAGCAGGGCGGTGCGGCGGCAGGCGGGGGCGCCCCGGACCAGAGCTTCCAGCCCTTCTGGTTCGCCGTACCGGTCACGCGTCCGCTCTTCGGCGAGGACGGCGCTCCGCAGCCCGTTGCCGAACTGGCCCCCGGAACCTGGTACTTGGCGGTGGAGCAGCGCGGTCAGGCACTCATCGCGCAGACCCAGGACGGCCGTCGCGGCGTCCTGCAGGACACCTCGGGCATACAGCGCGGCTGAAGCGGCACCGCGGCCGGCACGGTTCTCCGTGCCGGCCCCTCGCACGGCCCTCACGGCAGCGGCCCCTCTTCCCGGTCGGTACCTCCGGACGGGAGAGGGGCCGCGGTCATGCAGCCGAACGAAAGGCAACGGAAGGCCCGGGGCGCCCGGCGGCCTCACGGCAGCTCGCACCCGGCCCGCACGCCCGGACCGGCGCCGCTCAGCAGCAGTCCGGCGCCAGCCCCTCGGGCAGGTGCTCGCCGCCGAAGACCTCCACGGTGGCCTCGTCGCCGCCGAGTGCCGCGACGGCCAGAAGCAGCGAGCCCGCCGTCCAGCTGGTGAGCTCCTCCGGCCACACGGCGTCGTCGTCGAAGACGTAACCGGTCCAGTAAAGGCCGTCCTCGGCACGCAGGTGCTGCACCCACTCCAGGATCAGCCGGGCGCGGTCCGGCTGCCCCGACGCCCAGAGCGCCAGAGCCAGTTCGGCGCTCTCGCCGCCCGTCACCCACGGGTTGGGCAGCACACACCGCACTCCCAGGCCGGGCACGACGAAGCGCTCCCATCCCTCCTCGATGCGTGCCCTGGCCTCCTCGCCGCGCAGCGCGCCACCGAGGACGGGGTAGTACCAGTCCATCGAGTAGGAGCCCTTGTCGAGGAAGCGCTCCGGGTGCCGCCGCACGGCGTGCCCCAGCAGTCCGAGCGCCAACTCCCAGTCCGGCTGGGGCCTTTCACGGTGTTCGGCCATCGCCAGGGCGCAGCGCAGCGCATGGTGCACGGACGAGGACCCGGTGAGGAGCGCCTCGCGGACGGCGGTGCCGTCCGCCTCCCGCTTCCATCCGATCTGCCCGCCGGGCAGCTGGAGCCGCAGCACGAACCCGACGGCCGCCACGACCACGGGCCACATCCGCTGGAGGAAGGCCTCGTCGCCGGTTGCGAGGTAGTGGTGCCAGACGCCGACGGCGACGTACGCGCAGAAGTTGCTCTCCCTGGCCCGGTCCTTGGGCTCCTGGACCTCCCCGTCGGCGTAGGCGGCGTACCAGGAGCCGTCGGTCAGCTGGTGTTCGGCGAGCCACCGGTAGGCGGCCTCGGCCGCGGCATGCTCACCGGCGGCGTCCAGTGCCATCGCGGACTCCGTGTGGTCCCACGGGTCGAGGTGGCCGCCCCGGAACCACGGGATCGCGCCGTCGGGGCGCTGGATCGCCAGCAGTCCTTTCACGGTCTGCCGTGCCTGCGCGGCCGTCAGGACACCGTCGAGGACGAGGCGTTCGGTACGCCCCGGGCTCGTCACGCCTGCCCCCCGGCGGCGTCCGCGCCTGCGGAACCGGTCCCCGCGCCCGTCCCCGGTCCGGCCGCCGGTCCGGCCGCCGCAGCGTCGTCGCCGGGTGAAATCCCCTGCGGCAGGTGCGGTTTCGTCGCGTACGCCACGAAGCTCTTGCCGATGAGCGGGTCGAGGGCCTTCTCCGCGAGGCGCGTGGCCAGGGGCTTCTTCATGATGTCCCACACCAGCAGGCGGTGGTAGGCGCGCACCGGGAGCGCGGCGTCGTCGCCGTCGCGCTCGACGCCGAAGGCGCACTTGAGCCACCAGTACGGCGAGTGCAGGCCGTGCGCGTGATGCGTCCCGTACGGGCGCAGACCGGCCTCCCGCATCCTGCCGAGCAGTTCGTGCGCACGGTAGATGCGGATGTGGCCGCCCTCGACCTCGTGGTACGCGTCGCTCAGCGCCCAGCAGACCTTCTCCGGCCCGTAGCGCGGCACCGTCACGGCGATGCGGCCGCCCGGCCGCAGCACCCGCACCATCTCGGCCAGCACACCCTTGTCGTCGTGGATGTGCTCCATCACCTCGGAGATGATCACGACGTCGAAGCTGTCGTCCGGGAAGGGCAGGGCGAGCGCGTCGCCCTCCATGGCGGTGGCCGTGGCGCCGGCGGGTGCCTCGCCCGCTTCGGCCATCGCCGCGAACCACTTGGCGACCTCGCGGATCTCCTCGGCGTTGCGGTCCAGTGCGACGACGCGTGCTCCGCGGCGGTAGCACTCGAAGGCGTGCCGGCCGGCGCCGCAGCCCAGGTCGAGCACGCGGTCGCCCGGTGCGAGGGGGAAGCGGGAGAAGTCGACGGTCAGCACGGTCTGCCTCTGCTTTCGGCGGGTTCGGCGGGTTCGGCGTCAAGTGGGGGTTCCGGTGCGGCACTCGGCGGGACGCTGCCGGGGGCGGGGATCAGCGCGGCACGCTCGCGGCCGGTGCGGATCCGCTCGAGTCGCGGGACGCGCCACGCTGCCGGGCGATCGCGGCGCGGTAGTGCTCCACGGTTCCGCGGGCGGCCTGCTCCCAGGTGAAGTTGCGCAGCACACGTTCGCGTCCTGCGGCTCCCAGACGGGCGCGCAGCCGCTCGTCGCCGAGCAGCCGCCGCAGCGCGGCGGCCAGGGCGCCCGCGTCGCCGGGCGGCACCGCGAGGCACGTCTCGCCGTCCTTGCCCGCGACTTCGGGGATGGCGCCGCCGGTGGTGGCCACCAGGGGTGTGCCGGTCGCCATGGCCTCGGCGGCGGGCAGCGAGAAACCCTCGTACAGCGACGGCACGCACGCGACCTGTGCTCCCCGCACCAGTCCGGCCAGTTCGGCGTCGCTGATGCCCTTGACGAACTCCACCGCCGCGCCGAGTCCGAAGCGCGTGAGGGCATCGGCGACCGGGCCCTCGGCGGGCCGCTTGCCGACGACGACCAGATGCGCCTCGGGAACCTCGGTGCGCACCTTGGCCAACGCCTCGACCAGATAAACGAGTCCCTTGAGGGGTGCGTCGGCGCTCGAGGTGGTCACGATCCGTCCGGGCACCTGCGGCACGGACGCGTCCGGCGAGAAGAGGCCGGTGTCCGCGCCGATATGGACGACGTGGACGCGTTCCTGCCGCACCCCGAGATGGTCGGTGATCTCCTTGCGCGACGAGCCGGAGACGGTCAGCACGGACGGCAGCCGCCGTGCGACGCGCCTTTGCATGCGCGTGAAGCCGTACCAGCGGCGCACGGAGGCGCGGGCGCGGCGGGTCCGGGCGGCGTCGAGGTCGAGCCGGCGGTCGACGGTGATGGGGTGGTGGACCGTCGTCACGAGCGGGGCGCCGAGGTCGCCGAGCAGGCCGTAGCCGAGTGTCTGGTTGTCGTGCACGATGTCGAACTCGCCGCGGCGGGCGGCAAGATGGCGCCGCGCACGGAGCGAGAAGGTGAGCGGTTCCGGGAAGCCGCCGGTCCACATCGTGGCGACCTCCAGCATGTCCACCCAGTCCCGGTACTCGCCGCGCCCGGGAGTGCGGAACGGGTCGGGCTGCCGGTACAGGTCGAGGCTGGGCAGCTCGGTGAGGGTGACTCCCTCGTCGAGCACGGGGTAGGGCTGCGCGCCGATCACCTCGACGGTGTGCCCGAGCCGGGCCAGTTCGCGGGAGAGGTGCCGGACGTAGACGCCCTGGCCGCCGCAGAACGGGTTGCCCTTGTACGTCAGCATGGCGATGCGCAGAGGTCTCTCGCCGTGGCCGCCAAGGTCCGCCGCGCGGGCGGGAGTTGCGGGGAGAGCGACGGGCCCGGGGGGTCCGCTCTCTCCGGCGGCCGGGGTGTCCCGTACGGCCTCTGCGGTCACTCACGGCCCCCTTCGTCACGGCGCTTCCACGGGGATCGGAGACACCGGAGCTGTTGCTGGACGTCGGGCAGCGGGCCCTGCCGGGCCGCCCGCCTTCGGACCAAGAATTTACCGGCCAGTCACTTGTCCCGAGCAGCCGAGGCAGGTGATTCGCGCCACCCGTCCCCCACCAGCACCGATGCCGCACCGCGGACGCGGCGGTGGCGAGGCGGCGGCGAGGCGGTTTCACCACGGAAGCGGGCACCCGTCGCGAAACGGGGCGCCCGCGGGCCGCGCCCGTGCTCCGTCCATGACGGCCGAACCGTGCTCCGTCCACGACGGCCCAACCGTGAACCGGCACGACCGGCCGAGCAGTCACCCCTGCCCTTTCGCGGTGTTCCACGGCTCACCACGGCGGTTGCACGGCATGGACGACGAGTTGAAGCCCAACCGGCGCGCGCACATTCTTCGCGCGCCTGGTGCGCGCTCCAGATACACCACGGGCTATCGGGAGTTGACCCGACTCCGCAATCCGGACCGTGTATGTATAGACGGTGCGATTCGTATATAAGCTGTGAATCTTTGTTCCGGAGGGTGAAGTTGATACGGGTACTGCTGGTGCATGACGCGGGCCTGCTCAGATCCGGGCTGGAGGCCCTGGTGAGCAAGGCCCACGACATGACGATCGAGACCGCAGGCTGGAGCCGCTCGCTTCCCGCGACACGGACCACTCCTGCCGACGTCTGCGTCATGGACACCGAAGGCCTGAGGGACAGTGCACTGGACGAACTGGCCGCCGCGCTCAGGAGGGCGGGAGCGAAGGGCAGCCGGATGCTCGCACTGGCCGACGCGGACCGCCCGGGGGCGTTGCGCCGGGCACTCGACGCCGGCGTGCTGGGTTTCCTGGACCGGAACGCCACACCCGACCGGTTGCTCACCGGCATCAGGAATGTCGCGCAGGGGAAACGGTTCGTCGACGAATCCCTCGCCCTCGCCTTCCTGCGCGCATCGGAAATGCCGCTGACCGCACGGGAACTCGCCGTGCTGAAGGTCGCCGCAGAGGGCGCCGGCATCGACGAGATCGCCCGCGATCTGAGCCTGTCCGGCGGCACGGTGCGCAACTACATGGCCGCGATCACCCGCAAGACCGGGGCCCGTAACCGGGTGGACGCCATCCGTATCTCACAGCGTGCGGGATGGCTGTGACCGGCGCGGGGAGGAGCCGCCGACGGAGGCGAGTTCCCGGTAGAGAGGAGAGCGCTCCAGCAGTTCGGAGTGGGTGCCGGTCTCGGCCCGCGAGCCGTCGAGCACCAGTACGCGCGGGGCTCGCCGCGCCGAGCTGATGCGGTGCGCGACGACGACGAGTGCGCCGGCGGCCCTCGCGCCGCCGGCCCTCCTCACCGTGCGGCCGGCGAAGGCCCGTTCGGCCCTCGCTTCCGCCGCCGCGTCGAGATGGCAGGTGGCCTCGTCCAGTACGGCCAGGGGGGCGGGCGAGAGATAGGCGCGGATCAGGGCGATCGACTGCCGCTCTCCCGCCGAGAGCCCGGCGGGTTCCACGTCACCGTCCAGGCCGCCGAGCCGCGCGGCAAGAGCCTCGCCGCCGAGGGCCGCGACGGCTCGTTCGACCTCGTCGTCGGACGGCTGGAGCGGACACAGATAGACGAGGTTGTCCCGGAGGCTGCCGGAGAACACGTACGCCTCCTGCGGGATCAGCACACGCTCACCGGCAGCCCGACCGCCGGACACCGGGCGGCCCGCCAGCGCGATCCGGCCGGTGTCCGGTTCCAGCATCCCCGCGATCAGGGCGGCCAGGGTCGACTTGCCCGTTCCGCTCGGGCCGACGACCGCGAGGTGACCGCCCTCCGGCACGACGAGGCTGAGGCGGTCGATGAGCGGCGCGGCGCCCGCCCCGTAACGGAAGGAAACCCCCCGGACGTCGACCGCCGGACGTCCGCGGAGCGCACGGTCCGGCAGCGCCGGTACCCGGGGGTCCTGCTCGGCGCCAGTACCCGGCTCGGCGCCCGGCCGCTGCGCCGACGGCGGCTCCCGGAGACGTCCGATGACGACGGCCAGCCGTGCACCCGCGGTGCCCAGACCGTGCACGAGGCTCTGGAGCGCCGGCATCAGCACCTGGGTCTGGTACGTCAGCGCCCCGGCCAAGGCGCCCGCCGTGACTCCCCGGGAGAGCAGCCACGGCGCAGCCACCAGCAGCACCACGAGGGGCAGCCGGCCGCCCACTCCGAGCGCCACGGCGCGCGTGACGCCCCACCGTGCGAGAGAGTCGGCTGCGCGGACCTCGGCGTCGATACGCGCGTCGCCGGCCGATTGCGCACGGTCTTCGAAACCGCAGGCGGCAACGTCACGCAAACCCCGGAAGGTCGCGCCCAGTTCGCGGGCGAGGTTCTCGTCGGACTCCAGGAGGACCTGCTGACGGCGGGCCAGGGGGCGCAGCGAGGCGGCGAAGATTCCGACGCCGAGCACCAGCGGAGGGAGCACGACCACCAGCAGCAGCGGCGCCAGCGAGAGGAGCCCCGTCAGCACGCCCACGGCGGAGAAGAGGAAGGAGCGGGAGACCATCACGAGACCGGCGAAGCTGTCCCGCGCGATCTCGACCTGATGGGTCAGCCGGGAGACCACGGCGCTGTCGCCGTCGTTCCCTCCCGCCGCGACGCCCCCGCCGCCGCCCGCACGGGGCGTTCCTGCCTTCAGCGCCCGCGTCACGACACCGCGCACGAGGGCGTCCCGCAGCGGCTCGGTCAGGTCGGCGACCGCGCCGAAGACCCGTCCGGTGCCCAGGGCACCGGCCAGAACGGCGACCGCCGTGACCGCCAGCCAGGCCAGGCCGACGGCGGGGCGGCCGGCGAGGAAACCGTC
This sequence comes from Streptomyces sp. WMMB 322, assembly GCF_900090145.1. Classification (GTDB taxonomy): domain Bacteria; phylum Actinomycetota; class Actinomycetes; order Streptomycetales; family Streptomycetaceae; genus Streptomyces. Next base: position 202,832 of record NZ_FMHI01000010.1, on the reverse strand, counting down.
GTCGAGGGCGCGGGCCAGGGAGTAGCCGGAGACGAAGGCGTGCAGCGCCTCCAGCGCGGACCAGCCGGCCAGAGCGGCCAGCACCCTCGGGCGCCGGAGCAGGAAACGCATCCCTTCACCGGCGAGTCCGGTCTGCGCGGGGGTGCCCGGGCCGCCGTCTGCGGCCTCCGGGCGACCCTGCCGGCGACGTGGCCGCGCGGACCCGCCTGTCATTCTCCGTCCGTTCCTCTCCGGTCGCGGGGCACGCGTCATCCGGCCCTTCCCTGTCGCTGCGCGGGGCCTCAGGCGCACGGTCCGCCGCCGTCGCGCGATCCTCCGCGAACCGCTGCGCGCGGCTGATGCGGTTCGTCGGTCCGGGCCACGGCGCCGTCCGGTCCGGCTCGCGGCCCGGCGACCGGTTCTGCTCCCGATGCGGCTACGGGCCCGGGTGCCGGTTGGTCCTCCGGTCCGTTCGCCTCGCCGGTGAACAAGGCGCGGTAGCCGGGGAGACGGCAGAGTTCCTCGTGCGGTCCCACGGCGCGGACGCGGCCTTCGTCCAGCCAGGCGGCGAAGTCGGCGCGGGCCGCGGTGGATGCCCGGTGGGTGACCACCAGCCGGGTGCGTGCGGTCGTTGCGGGGCCGAACAGCGCCTCGGTGACGTGCAGTTCGGTCACGGTGTCGAGGCTGGAGGTCGCGTCGTCGAGAATCAGCAGCCGGCCCTCGTGGACGAACGCCCGTGCCAGGCCGAGACGTTGACGCTCACCGCCCGACAACGGGGTGGTCTCGCAAGCGGCGCCGTACCCCTCGGGAAGGGTACGGATGAAGTGATCCGCGCAGGCGGCACGCGCGGCCCGGACGACCCATTCGGCGACGCCGGGCCCGGTCTGCTCGGCCGCCGCCTGCCGGGGCACGCCTCGGCGGCCCGGTGCGTGCGGTACCCCCGGAGGCTGCGCCGGAGGGCGGCCGGAGGCGATGCTCTCGCCGAGGCTTCCCCCCAGCAGCGCCGGACGGGCGAAGGCGTAACCCACGGCCTGACGGAGCGAATGACGGTCCAGGGAGGCCAGTTCGACGCCGTCCAGGAGGATGCGGCCGGCGTCCGGCTCCGCCAGCCGTCCCGCCAGCGCCGCCAGCAGCGACTTGCCGGAGCCCGAACGTCCCACGAGCGCGACCGTCGCCCCGCCCGGCACCACGAGGTCGACCCCGTCCAGCACGGTCCTCTCTCCGGCCGACCCCCGTACGCCGTGGAACTCCAGCCGCCCGGGGCCGTGTTCGGGAAGCCGGCCGCTCCCGTGCCGCGGCGGGTCGACGGCCAGTACCTCGGCCAGGCGCCGGGCGGCGGTGCGGCTGCGCACAAGGGCGTTGAGACGGCCGACCAGCACGCCGACGCCTGCGGCCAGCGCCGCGTAGCGGGCGGTGGCGGCCAGCTCGCCGACGCTCAACTCCCCTCCGGCCAGCAGGGTTCCGGCCACGGCCACCGCCGCGACCTGCAGCAGGGGAACGAGCACCACCGCCTGCGCCGTGGCCCGGCCCTGCGCCCGCCACATGCCGTGTCCGGCGCCGCTGAGTGCGGGGAGTGGTTCGAGGACACGGCGGCGTTCACGCTGCCAGGTGCCCGCCGCTGCCACCGTACGGGCGCCTTCGAGGGCTTCGGTGAGACGGCCGGCGATGCGGGCCTGCTCGGCCTGGTAGCGGGAGGTGCAGTCCGCGGACCGCCGGGTGAAGGCCCGCAGCACCAGCGCCAGTACCGGCATTCCGGCGAGGAGGACCGCCGCCAGGCGCAGATCGAGCAGGGCGAGAGCGACGAGGCCGCCGACGGGCACGGCCACGGCCGGGACGACGGTGGCGGCCGCGCTCGGACCGCTGCCCGCCAGGGCCGCGTTGCCGGTGCCGCGTGTGACGAGGTCGCCGCCGGTGAACGGGGCGGCCCGGCCGGGGCCCAGGGCCAGGATGTGGGTGAGCAGCCGGGTACGCAGCCAGGCGGTGCTGCGCGCGTTGAGGGTGCCGGTCAGCACTGCGTCGGCCGAGTCGAGCAGCACCAGGGCGGCGGTGAGCGCCGCGCCGAGGGCGAGCCAGGGACCGGCGTCCGATCCGGCGAGAACCCGGTCGAGGGCACGGCCGAGGACGGCGGGCAGCAGCAAGGTCGCCGCGGCCGCGAGGAGGGAGGTGAGGCAGAGACAGGCGGTACGTGCGGCGCTGTGCCGGGCGGCGGAGACGAGAAGACCCGTGTCGGTGACGGCGCTCGCCCCGGCCCCCGGAACCCTCCCCGCGACGCCGTCCCCCGGCGGGCCCCCGGGCACGGGCCCGGTCGGGGCGGTCTCCCGCACGGCGCTGGCCATGGCGTCCTCGTCCTCCTGCAAGCCGAGAGGTGGAAGCGGCTCCGGGAGGAGTGGTGCGGACACACCCCGCCCGGAGCCGCCGGTCGTCATCTCATGCGGACGGCGGACCGTCCGGTGAGACTCAGAGGCAGAGCAGCGTGCTGTGCGAGCTGAACTTGTCGCACAGCAGCAGGCTGGCGCTGCTGTCGTCGCCGCCGCCGCCGGTGTGCTCCTGCGGCTCCATCGTCTGAAGGTCAAGAAGGGACATGTCGGTTTCCTTTCGGTGCTTCATATTCATTACAGGGACGGTGGTGCATCGGTACGGCCCGTTTCCGGACCGGTCTTGGGGCCGCTGCGGGGCAGCGGCGGAAGGAACGGCAGGCCGACGGGCGGCTCGCCGTTGCGGGCTGCGAAGGCGGCGCCGGCCGCGAGCAGGCAGCCCGCCGTACCGGTGGCCAGGTCCATCGACAGCCGCATCATCTGGTCGCCCGGGAAGGCCAGCCCGCCTTCGTACGTCATGCCGTACCAGGCCAGCCCGTCCAGCTGGGCGGCGACATCGGCGGCGCGGACGTCCGGGCTGGAGGTGCGGCAGAGGTGCAGCAGCATCCCCGCCCGCCCCTGGAAGAGGCCGGGCTGCGCGTAGTAGCGCATGCGCGCCGCGGGCAGGATCGCCGCCCTCGCCGCCTCGAACTCCTGCTCTGCCGGGCGGTGTTCGAGGTAGTCGTCGATGACGGTCCCGATGCCCACGCTGCCCGCGCCGAGGTAGGGCATGACGCGGCTGCCCTCGTCGACCTGCAGCGTGCCGCTGCTGTCCGGTACGCAGTGCGACAGGTCGCGCCTCAGAGCCGTCGCCGCCAGGTCCAGCAGGCCGCTGTCGCCGGTGCGTTCGTGCAGGCGGAGGAAGAGCAGGGCCGCTCCGGTGGCGCCGTGCAGCAGGCCGGCGCGTCCCCGGTACGGGTCGTCGTCGCCTGCTGGCTTTCCCCGGGCCGCGCCCGGCGTCAGGCCGTCGGCGAGCAGTTGGGCGGCCCGCATCGCCTGTGCGTGCAGTGCGCTCTCGCCCGTGGTGGTGCCCAGCCGGTCGAGCGTGAGGCCGACGCCGGCCAGGCCGCCGTTGAGGGTCGGCCCGAGATGCTGCCACTTCTCACCCAGGACACGCTCGACGAGCGCCAGTGCGTTCTTGGAGTGTCCGAGCCGGTCCAGGACGAACGCCGCGCCGAGCAGCCCGTCGTAGAGGCCGAGAGGGGTGCCGCGGGGCGGGCTCTCGCTGTGCCGCAGCAGCCATTCCTCCCCCTCGGGGCAGGAGCCGGCACCGGTCTCGGCCAGGGCGTAGAGCACACCGGCGGCGCCGTGGGCGAGGCCGAGCCCGCCGCCGTCGGCGAACTGTGCGATGTCGCCCGGGAAGAGGCGGTCCTCGCGCGAAGGTGTCGCCGAGGCCAGCACGGCCCTGGCCATGGACGCGCGGGCCTGCGGCCAGTCGGCGGGCTCGGCCGGCAGCTGCGTCCGGACTCGCGCCTTCCGTGGGCCGGTTGTGCCTTCGATCGTGGCGACCGCGTCCGACAGGAACTCCTCCGGCACGTCCGGGAACTGCTTCGCCGCCACCCGGGCCAGATGCGCGGCCTTGCCGCGGTCGACGGCCAGCAGCATCGTCATCGGCACGAAGAGAGCGATCCTCAGGCAGGCGAGAGCGTAGTGGTCGATCTCGTACCCGGTCCGGTCCGCCGGTGCGATGAACCCGGGGTGGGCGACGATCTGCCGTGGATCGTCCTCGGCGGGCGCCGCTGCCTCGAAGTCGAGCAGGGCGACGGAGCGCTCGTCGGGAGCGACCATGATGTTGAACATGTGCAGGTCGTTGAAGACCAGGCCGCGTGAGTGGACCGCGTCCACGGCCTCCTCGACCAGAGCGTGAATGCGCAGCGCCCACGAGGTGTACTCGCGGACGGCCGCCGGGTCCGGGCTCGCCGTGAGCAGTGGATGCCGCTGTGCGAAGAACGCGTTGAGGGTCTGCCCCGGCAGGTGGTCCATGACGAGGAAGCGGTGCCCGTCGAGGGTGAACCAGTCGCGCACGGCCGGGGCGACGGACAGGCCCTCCAACCGCTCCAGGGCCGCCTTCTCACGCTCCAGACGAGTCACGGCGTCGGCGCCGTCGGCGGCCAGACCGGCGTGCGGGCGGGCCTCCTTGAGCACCACGGCCTCGCCGGAGCGCTCGTCCGTACCGCCGTAGACGCCGCCGCCGTTGGAGAAGTGCAGCGCGCGTTCGATCCGGTACGGGAGGTCCGTGACCTTGGCGGCACGGCGTGCGGCGAGGTGCGGCTCCAGGAAGGACGGCAGGGACACCCACTCGGGCACGTGGAAGGAGGGCTCCTTGTGATCCGGTACGAGCCGCCCGTGCGCGTCCTCGACGGCCGGCACCAGCGTGCCGCCCGGCGAGAGACAGAAGCGCGGTGCGAAGCCGCCGTAGCGGACGTAGAGCGGGCCGTTCCCCCATCTCAGGTCGGTCAGGATGTACGGGCCGGGCTCGCCGGCGAGCAGCTCGCCGAGCTCTTCCAGAAGCACCTGCAACTGCTCCTGGCCCGAGGGATAGATGGTGGCGAACTTTCCGCTCGTGCCACGGCCGGCGTATTTGGCGTTCCGGAGGTAGAGGAGCGTGCGGGCCGGCACGAATTTGAAAGGAATTCCCCGGGCCACACAGTAGTCCCAGACTTTCTCGGCGACTGCGTCGGCATTATCGAGGCAGGCCGAAGCGTGCACTTTCCAGCCCTGGGGCTGGAATTGGCCCTGCACCGGCCGTAATTCGAGCCAGTCGCCGGAACGCGTCCGGCGCCATCCCTCCGGAACAGGCCGAAGCGCCGTCGGGAAGGAGTCGCGATCATCCTGGGCAGACTCCGCCGCGTCACCGGAGAGACGATCCGGAGTTTCGTAGAAGAATCTGTCGGCGAGGCAGAAAACCTCGTATCGCTTGTCCATTTCGGCGGCCCCCCTCTGCGGCACGGAAAGAGAATGACACTCCGTCCGGAACGGGGAACAGTAGCGACTGTCACAAGGCACTCATGAGGAACGCACAGGTAACCTCGTTTTTGCGTCACCGCTTCCGCTCCCGCGTCCGAAACGGGCCTCTTCTCCCCTCCGCCCGGCCGTCAGGGGCCCTGCCCGGCCGCAGGAGAAGGGCAGGGGGAAAGAGGCCGGGGGCCGGGGGCCGGGGGCCGGGAAAAGGGGACGGGGAGGAGGCCGGGAAAAGGGGACGGGAAAGGGACGGGGAGGAGGCACCAGAGGCGGGGCCGTCAGGGAGACGCCCGTCCGGGAGCCGTCGTCCCGTCCTCCGCGAGCACGACCGGTCCCCGCGGCAGACCGTTCCGGCCACGCCGGGTCGACGCCGGGCCGCGCCTCATCTCCCGAGAGGCGTGAAGCGCACGGGTGTGCCGGGCACCGCCTGCGCCACGGCGGCAAGCGCCTCCTCCGGCACGACGCCGATCACCGGGTAACCGCCCGTGACGGGATGGTCGGCGAGAAAGACGACCGGACGGCCCTCCGGCGGCACCTGGAGGGCGCCCAACGCGATGCCCTCGCTGGGCAGTTCACCCTCGCGAGCCCGCTCCAGCACCGGCCCTTCGAGGCGCAGCCCTATGCGGTTGCTGGCGGAGGAGACGCTGTAGCCGCCGGTGAGGAGGGTGCGCAGCGCCTCGTCGGAGAACCAGTCTGCGCGCGGCCCGGGAACCACCGGCAGCACCAGTTCGCCCGGCGGTGCCGCCCATGGTGCGGCGTCGGGGGCGGCACCGTGGCGCATCCCGGAGGAAGGAGCGCCCAGCGGCAACCGGGCTCCGTCGCGCAGGGGTTCGGGACCGAGACCGGAGAGCAGGTCGGTGGCCCTGCTGCCCAGCACCTTCTCGGCGTCGACGCCGCCGGAGAAGGCGATGTAGCTGCGCAGGCCGCGTTCGGCGGGTCCGACGTCCAGCACCGAGTCCGCCGCCAGCCGGAAGGGGACGCCCCACGGCGCGGGCCTGCCGTTCACGGTGACCGCGCAGGGGGCGCCGGTGACCACTGCCTCGGTGACCGGTCCTCGGGGCCTTCCGCCGCCGTCCCGGCCCGCCGGGCCTCCGGCGCCCTCCCGCCCGGCCGCGGTGACGAGCACCGCGCAGCCGTCGAGGGTGGTCTCCAGGGTGGCGGCATCGTCCGGGTTGCCCACCAGCCGGTTGGCCAGCCGGTGAGCGGGCTCGTCCAGCGCTCCCGAACGGGGCACGCCCAGGTGTGCGTGCCCCGGCCGCCCCAGGTCCTGGACGGTGGTGAGTGCCCCGGCGCGTACGACGTGCAGCCCGGCGGCGGCCTCTGCCCGGACGCGGCCGGAGTCGGAGCCGGAGTCGGAGCCGGCGAGGACGTTCATTCCGTTCCGCCCTCCGGGACGAAGCGGACGCGGGTTCCCGGCGCGAAGAGGGCGGCGGGCTCACGTGCCGCGTCCCACAGCACGGTGTCCACGGCGGTGCCGATCAGCTGCCAGCCCCCCGGCGAGGAGCGGGGATAGACCCCCGTGTACGGGCCGGCGAGCGCGACCGAGCCCGCCGGGACCTTCGTACGGGGATCGGAGCGGCGCGGCACGTGGTACTGCTCGGGCAGCCCGGTGAGGTAGCCGAAGCCGGGCGCGAAGCCGCAGAAGGCCACACGGAACGAGGTGGCGGCGTGCAGCCGCCCCACCTCCACTGGATCGACGCCCCACATTCCGGCGACGTCCGCAAGGTCCGGCCCGTCGTAGCGGACGGTGATCTCCACGGCGGACTCGCTGCCGCGCTCCAGGGGCGGTATCTCCCACTCCCCCACCTGCTCCGCGAGACGCCGCGGTTCGGCCAGTCCGTCCAGCAGTACGGTGCGGGCGCCCGGCACGATCTCCGTGATGCCCGGCAGCAGGCCGGCGGCGCGGCGGCGCAGCACTTCTGCGTGGAAGGCCTCCGCCGCTTCGGCTCCGGGCAGTTCGATCAGCAGGCCGTGACGCCCGACGGGCAGGACGACGCACTCGCTCCCGCGGATGCCGGAGACTCTCGCGGCGGTGCTCACGCGAACGCCCGGAGCGTGATCCCGGCACCCGTCAGCTCGTCGCGTATCCGGCGGGCCAGGCGGGCGGCGTCGGGGGTGTCGCCGTGCAGGCAGAGGGAGCGGGCGGGCAGCCGCAGCGGCCTCCCGTCGACGGCTGCGACATCCTTGCCCTCGGCGATGGCGATGGAGCGGGCGACGACCTCCTCGGGATCGGTGAGGACGGCACCGGGTTCACCGCGGGGCACGAGGGTGCCGTCGGGGCGGTAGCCGCGGTCGGCGAAGGCCTCGTCGACGACGGGAAGGCCGACGGCCTCGGCGGCGCTGTGCAGTTCGGAGCCGGGAAGCCCCAGCACCGGCAGGGGCGCGCCGGCCATGCGTATGCCGTCGGCGACGGCGGCGGCCTGCGCGCTGTCGCGCACGCAGCGGTTGTAGAGCGCACCGTGCGGCTTGACGTAGGCGACGGCGGTGCCCGCGGCTCGGGCGAAGATCTCCAGGGCGCCGACCTGGTAGGCGATTTCGGCGGCCAGTTCGGCTGCGGGTACGTCCATGCTGCGGCGGCCGAATCCGGCCAGGTCACGGTAGGAGACCTGGGCTCCGATCCGCACCCCCTCCGCAGCGGCCCGCTCGCAGACGCGGCGCATGGTGAGCGGATCGCCGGCGTGGAAGCCGCAGGCGACGTTGGCGCTTGTGACCGAGTTCAGCAGGGCTTCGTCGTCGGTGAGTTGCCACCGGCCGAAGCCCTCTCCCAGGTCGGCGTTGAGGTCGATCATCGGAGCCAACCTAGAGGATTGTTGAACAATACGGCAAGGGGGTTGTTGTCCCGTACGGCTTTGTACGTTTCACTGGGGCGGACCACCTGCCCTGAAGAAAGATCACCATGACCGCCGACACCGACTCCGGCCTGGAGCTGTCCGAACTCGCCGCTGACCGCGCCTTGTTGGGCCGTACCAGCACAGCCGAGCGAGTCGCCGGCATCTTGCGCGAACGTATCGCACAGGGTTTCTTCCTGCCCGGGGTCCGGCTCTCCGAGGAGCGCATCGGAAACGCCCTGGGCGTCTCGCGCAACACTCTGCGCGAGGCGTTCCGGCTGCTGACACATGAGCGGCTTCTGGTGCACCGGCTCAACAAGGGAGCGTTCGTACGGGTCCTCTCGGCGGCGGACATCGCGGACATTTACCGCGTAAGAAACCTCGTCGAATGCGCCGCGGTGCGCGGGCTGGCAGACCCTCCCTATCCGCTGGAACAGGTCGCCGAGGCGGTGACGGCGGGCGAGCACGCCGCCGGGCGCAACGAGTGGAACGACTGCGGCACGGCCAACATCCACTTCCACCAGGCCCTCGCCGGCCTCGCGGGCAGCGAGCGCACCGACGACCTGATGCGCGGCGTACTGGCGGAACTGCGGCTCGCGTTCCACGTCATGGAGGACACCCGCCGCTTCTACGAGCCCTACCTCGCCCGCAACCGCGAGATCCTCACCACACTCGAGGACGGGGACGCGGCGGGCGCGGAACGGCTGCTCGGCCGCTATCTGGAGGACTCCCGGCGCCAGGTCATCGAGGCGTACCCGGAGCAGGACGGCTGAGACCGGTCCGGATCCGGGCCCGTTCCGGATCGGGTGCGCGCGTGCCCGGCGGCGGAGCCGGTCCCGCAGCGGGGCACGGTGACGCCGCTACGGGTCAGTCCCGGGACGCGTACGAGACGAAGCCGCGCCAGGCCGCCGGAGTCAGCGCGAGCCGCGGACCCTCCGGGATCTTGGAGTCCCGCACATGAACGCTCTCTGCGCAGGCGGCCATCTCCACGCAGTCCCCGTCACCGCCGCTGCTGTAGCTCGACTTGCGCCAGGACAGGGCGACTTCCACACAGTCGTCACCGTCGCCGCTGCTGTAGCTGGACTTGAACCAGGCCAGTTCACCGCTGCTCATAGCGCTCCTCGCATCCGCTTCAACAGACTCACGGAGTCTTCGAGAGTAAGAGCCTGTGAGCGCATCCTGGCATAGCGGCGCTGGAGCACGCTGGTCTCCTTCGGGTCGGAGACGAACATGCCTCCCCGCTGCCCCTCGTTGTAGGCGAACCACCGGTTCTCCGGCGTCTCCAGGAGCTGCGTGGGCCCGTCCAGCCCCGCGTGGTTCTCCCGTACCAGCGGCATCACCTGGATCTCCACATTGCGCAGTCGGGCCACGCCGAGGACGTGGTCGATCAGTTCGCGGGTGACCTCGGTGCCGCCCGTGCGGCGCAGGAAGAGGTGCTCTTCGAGGATGAAGCTGTAGGCGGTGTGCGGGCGTTCGGTCAGCAGCCGCTTGCGCTCAGCCCGCGCCGTCCACTGGGCCTCGATCTGCGCGTCGTCCAGCGGCGGCAGTTGGTTGACGAAGAGCGTCCGCGCGTACGCCTCGGTCTGCAACAGCCCGGGCACCAGGCGGCATTCGTACGTGCTGAGGGTGATGGCCTCCGCCTCCAGCCGTGCCCACTGCCGGAACCACCGCGCCAGCCCCGGACTTCGCGACAGGTGCCGGGCGGCTCCCCGCAACGCGCCGAATCCGTCGAGGACTTCCTCCGCCCGCTCCACGAACTCCGGGGTGGGGAAGCGGCGTCCCTGCTCCACGGAGGCGATGGTCTGCTGCGAGTAGCTCATGCGCGTCGCGAACTCCTCCTGGGTGAGGCCCGCGCGTTTGCGGAAGGCCTTCAGGACCGCGCCGAACGCCTTGAGGCTGTCGGAGGTCTCCGGTTCGCCGTCGGATCCGCTTCCGGCGCCGGTGCCGGTGTCCGGGCGGGTGCCGGGCGCTGGGTGACCGCCCGTGCCTCCCGTACTGTCCGCTCCGTGCGCGCCGTGGCCGGTCCCCATGCCCGCCCCCCTGCCGGCCTCCGTGCCTCGGTCCATGCCGCCGTCCACGTCGCCCACGCCCCCGGCAGCACCCGTTCCGTCCGTCATCTGCGGTCGCCTCTCCGCCCGTTCGCCTCTCCCGCCCCGACCCGGCCATCCTCACGGACAGTTACGACCGTTGTCGATCTGTGAGCACGTACGCCCCGCGTGCGTACGGGTTCTGCGCCCGGCGCCCGGGCTCCCCCTCAACCGGCGTGCAGGATCCGGAAGCGTTCGGGGTCCGCCGGATCCCGGTCGACGACCTGGACCGGCGGCCAAGCCCACTGCCGGACGCCGATGCCCGGCACGCGGGAGAACCCGATCTGCCCGCGGGTGCCCTCGACGGCGACGCGCGGCCACGATTCCGCGATGCCCGCCCGGTCGATGCCGTGAGAACGCAGCACATCGGCGAGAACGGCGACCGTGTCATAGCCTTCGAAGGCCACGAAGGAGGGCGCCTCGCCCAGCCGCTCGCGCAGCGCCGTGCCGACTCGCGCACCGAGCGGGCTGAGCCGCTCGGGCAGGTAGCGCAGGAACGGGATCGCGGCGCCGTCGTCGCCCAGCAGCGCCGCCCATTCGGCGAACTCCGGTTGCCCTGCCGGAGCACCGATCATGATCTCGGCGAGGCGCCGGTCACGGCGGACGGACCTGACGACGGACACTGCCGGCTCCGGGTGGCCGGTCAGCACGAGGAGCGCCGTCGCGCGGTGGTGGAGGAGTTCGTCGCACACGGCCGCGGGGGCGAGTTCGCCCATGTCGAGTTCGATGACGGTGCCGCCGCGCGGAGCAAGGCAGTCCCGCAGGATGCGCGTCCCGGACGCCCAGTAGATGCTCCGCTGGGCTGCTACGGCGATACGGCTGTGGCCCGCGCCGAGGAGGAAGTCCGCGTAGATCCGCCAGCCATGGGACTGTGCCGGGCAGAGGCGCGCGACCTGTTCCGTCGGCTGCTCGGTGAGCGCGTCGAGAACCGCTGACGAGCAGAGGAACGGCAGGCCGAGGGCGTCGGCCCGGGTGGCCGCGGAGCGAGCGACGACGCTGTGGTACTCCCCCGCCAGGGCGGCCACGCCCAGGCCGGCCAGTTCGTCCACGGCCGCCGCGGCCCTGTCCGGATCGGCGGCGGTGTCCCGGACCACCAGTTCGAGCGGACGTCCGGCGATCCCGCCTGCGTCATTGACCTCGCGAACAGCCAGTTCGAGTCCGGCCAGCAAGTGCCGGCCCGCCCCGACCCAGCCGGGCCGCGACAGCGGAACGAGAGCGCCGATCCGCACCGGTGGGCCGTCGGCCCGGTCCGCTGCCGGCGACGACGAGGACGATGACGACAGTGACGGTGGCGGTGACGAATCCATGCTTGGCGTCTCCCACGGGACGATCCGGTCGCAGGTGGCCCGGGTCGCCGAGTGGCAAGGCACGGTGATGCTCGTCCTTCTCGTCCCGTCGCGCCGAGCGCACCCGCAAGATGACGGACATTTCATCCACCACCCGCACCGTCAGGCAACCGAATTGCCGCTCGCCGAGGCGCCGGGCCTCCCCCTGCCAGGCGCACCACGTCTCCCGCGCCCGGGGCCGGGCCCCGCCGGTCACCTCCGGCCCCGATCACCTCGGGTGCCGGTCACCTCGTGCGCCGGTCACCTCGTGCGCCATCAGCGGCGGACAGGCGGGGCCGAACTCGCCACTCGCGCCGAACTCGGCGACGGGCAGGCCGAGTTCGCGGAGCCTTCCGCCCTGGGTCCCGGCGGCCGGCCGGAGTGCCCGGACCGCTGCGCCTTCGCCGGAGGGGAGACCCGGGAGACCCCCAAAGCGCGAAGGCTAGAGTGGCGTGCATCGCCTCCGACCGAGGGAAGCCGGTGAAAGTCCGGCGCTGACCCGCAACCGTGAGCGACGCCCGTACGGAGTGCACCGCCCCGTACGGGAGTCGTGAGCCGGAGCACCCGGCCGGAGGCAAGGCTCGTGGAGCCGTGCCTCCGCCGCAGGGCGTGGCCGGCTCCCACCGTCGAGGTCTACGGAGCTGAGCCGGGTGCGCCGCCCGACGATCGCATGCCGCGCGGCATGCGGCGCCGCGGGCGGGGCGGCCGTGCAGGGCTGCGGACCGCTCACCGAAAGGCACCCCACATGTTCCTGCGCCGGAGCGTCACAGCCGTCGCCGCCGCCACCGCCCTGTGCGCCTCAGCCGCCCCCGCGGCCTCGGCCGCCGTGCGCTCGGCACCCTCCATATCCACGTCCGCCTCCGCCACCTCGGCCTCCGCCACGACCACGACCGTCAGGTCCGCCGCCGCCGGGAAGAAGCTGCCGGACGCGCTGTACGGCAAGGCGGACCCCAAGTACGACGGCGTGTGGAGACAGTCCATGGCCCTCCTCGCGCTGGACGCGGCCGGTGCGGAACCGGCCCGCAAGGCCGTGGAGTGGCTCAGCGGGCAGCAGTGCGAAGACGGCTCCTTCACCGCGTACCGCGCCGACCCCGAAGCCGAGTGCGACGAGAAGAAGTCCCCCGGCGACACCAACGCCACCGCCGCAGCCGTGCAGGCGCTCGCCGCCGTCGGCGGCGAGAAGGAAGCAGTGCGCAAGGCCCTCGCGTGGCTGCGTTCGGTGCAGAACGAGGACGGAGGCTGGGGCTACAACCCGGGCAGCCCCAGCGACGCGAACTCGGTCTCCGTCGTCATCGGCGCCCATGCCGCCGCCGGCAGGAAGCCGGAGAAGGTCACAAAGGACGGCAAGTCCCCCTACGACGCGCTCACTTCGTTCCAGCTCGGCTGCGACGCCGAGGACGCCGAGCGCGGAGCTTTCGCGTACCAGCCCGGCAAGGACGGAAAGCTTGCCGCCAACGAGGACGCGACCGCCGCGGCCGTCCTGGCCGGTGCGGGCTCCGGCTTCCAGGCCGAGCGGCAGTCCGACCGCCCCCTGAAGCCGCTCGGCTGCGGCAAGGGGAAGGACGACGGGAAGCCTCTCGCCCCCGATGACGCGGCCGACGCGGGCGCCGCCCACCTCGACTCCGTACTCGACAAGAACGGCCACCATCTCCTGGCCGTGACGCCGGGGGCCGAGGGCAAGCCCGACTACGCCAACACCGCCGACGCGGTGATCGCCCTCGCCGCGAGCGGCCACCGCACCGAAGCGCTCAAGGCCCTCGACTGGCTGGGGGCGAAGCTCGATTCGTGGGACAAGGCCGGCAGCGACCCGGCCGCCCTGGCGGGCGTCATGCTCGCCGTCCACGCCACGGGGGGCGACGCGGCGAAGCTCAAGGACACCGAGCTGCTCGAACGCCTCGTCGCCACCGGCCCGGAACCCGCCCGCATGCCCGGAGAGAAGGCGGCCGGAGCCACGGCCGAGAAGGAGGACGGCGACGGCGGCGCCGTGCTCCGCTGGTCCCTGGTGGGCACCGGGCTGGCGGCGGGTGCGGGCGTCGGCTTCCTGATCAGCGCCCGCAGAAAGCGGCAGGGCCAGTGAGCGCACCGAGTGCGCGGCCGCCCGCGGGCGCGCGGCGAGCGCGCTCCGCGCCGCCGGCGCGCCCCGCGTGGAGGGCGGCGGCAGTCGCCGGTCTCGCACTGCTGCCGGCCGCGGTCACGGTCGCGGTCCCCGTGGTCGCGGTCGCGTCACCCGCACACGCCTCCGGGGCGAGGGCCGTCACGACGGTTCCCGCCGCCCCCGCTGTCCCCGCCGCCGCCTCGGAGTCCGCCGCCGCCTCGGAGTCCGGCGGCTACCGGTACTGGTCCTTCTGGGAGCAGGACGGGGAGGAGGGAAGCTGGTCCTACGCCACCCAGGGCCCCTCGGTTCTGCGTCCCGCCGACGGCGCTGTCATCGGGTTCCGCTTCGCGATCGGCGAGAGCCCCGGTGATGCGGCGAAGCCGCGCGGCGAGGCGGAGTTCGACGCCATCTGCGGAGGTACGGACGCACCGCGCGGCGACAAGCGGATCGCGCTCCGTATCGACTTCGGCACCGGTGCGCACGCGCCCCGCGGCGAGACTCCTCCGAAGCCGCGTTCCGCGTGCGCACGCGTCTCCGGGGACGCCACCGCCGCCGACGCGCTCGCCGAGGAGGCCGAACCGCTGCGCTACAACTCCGCGGCGCTGCTGTGCGCCATCGACGGCTACCCCGAGCGCGGCTGCGGCGAACAGGTCGGGGGCGGCGCCGGAGAAGAGGACCGCGGCAGCGGCGGCGAGGGCAGAGCCGGGCAGAACGGCGGAGAGCCGGACAGCGCGGAGAAGGGCGGCACCGGCGACGGCCCCGGCAACGACTCCGGCGCGGATTCCGGTGGCGGCTTCGGCTCCATGGCGGGCGTCGCCGTGGGCCTCGCCGCCGTCGCCGCGCTCTCCGTCGCGGCCCTCCGGCGCTCGCGCCGCGGCCGGTGACAGGAGAAACGCGGTGACTCGATGAGGGACCCGATGAGGGAGCGGCTGCGCGCACCCGAGGCTGGACGCGGCTTCGAACTGCACCCGGGCGCCTGGTGGCTGTGGGCGCTGGGCCTGGCGACCGCCGCGTCCCGCACCACGAATCCGCTGCTGCTGATGCTGCTGTGCGCCGTGGCCGGCTACGTCGTCTCCGCACGCCGGACCGACGCCCCCTGGGCACGCTCGTACAGCGTGTTCCTGAAGCTGGGACTCGCGGTGCTCGTCATCCGTCTCTTCTTCGCCTTCTTCCTCGGCTCCCCCGTCCCCGGCAGCCACGTCCTGGTCGTACTGCCCGAAGTGCCGCTGCCCGACTGGGCGATGGGCGTACGGGTCGGGGGACGCGTCACCGCCGAAGGGCTGGTCTTCGCGCTGTACGACGGGCTGAAGCTGGCGGCCCTGCTGGTCTGTGTGGGCGCCGCCAACGCCCTCGCGAACCCGGCCCGGCTGCTGAAGTCCCTTCCCGGAGCGCTCTACGAGGCAGGCGTCGCCGTCGTCGTCGCGATGACTTTCGCGCCCAATCTGGTCGCGGACGTGCGCCGGCTGCGTGCCGCACGACGTCTGCGGGGACGCGCCGACAAGGGCGTCCGCTCGGTGCTCCAGGTCGGACTGCCGGTGCTGGAGGGCGCGTTGGAGCGGTCGGTCGCCCTCGCCGCGGCGATGGACGCACGCGGTTACGGGCGCAGTGCCGAAGTCCCGCCCGCCGTGCGCCGGACGACCACCCTGCTCACACTCGGCGGGCTGCTCGGCGTGTGTGCCGGTACGTACGCGCTGCTGTCGGCGCAGGGCGCGGTGTACGGCCTGCCGGTGCTGCTCGCCGGTGTGCTGCTGGCGCTGGCCGGCCTGCGGCTTGGCGGGCGGCGCAGCATCCGCAGCCGCTACCGGCCCGAACTCTTCGGTTCGCGTGCCTGGTTGGTCTCCCTCTCCGGGGCGGCTACCGGGGCGGTGATGGTGGCGGCGGGCAGCGCGTTTCCGGAGGCGCTGCATCCGCAGGCGGTGCCGCTGACGGCACCGCAGTTCCCGCTGTGGCCCGCGGCCGGGCTGCTGGCCGGTCTGCTGCCGGCGTTCGTCGCGCCCTCCCCGGCCCCGGAACCGGGCCCGGAACCAACTTCGGCTCGGGAACCGGCCCCGGAACCGTCCGCAGTCGCGTCGTCGCCCGTACACGAGGAGCCCGCCCGGTGATCCGCTTCGAGCATGTGTCCGTCCGCTACGACACCGGCGCTGCCTCCGGGCGGCCCGGCGAGGTGCCGCGGCCCGCCCTGCAAGAGGTGGATCTGGAGATCCCGGAGGGCGAACTGTGCCTGCTGGTCGGCCCGTCCGGCGCCGGCAAGTCCACGCTGCTGGGCACCGTCTCCGGACTCGTGCCCCACTTCACCGGCGGCACCCTGCACGGCCGCGTCACGGTCGCCGGACGCGACACCCGCACCCACAAGCCGCGCGAACTCGCCGACGTCGTCGGCACCGTGGGACAGGACCCGCAGGCGCATTTCGTCACCGACACCGTCGAGGACGAACTCGCCTACGGCATGGAGTCGTTGGGCCTTCCCGCCGCCACGATGCGGCGCCGCGTCGAGGAGACCCTCGACCTCCTCGGCCTCAACGAGCTGCGCGAGCGTCCCATCAGCACCCTCTCCGGGGGGCAGCAGCAGCGCGTCGCGATCGGCTCCGTGCTCACCCCGCACCCGCGCGTGCTGGTGCTGGACGAACCGACGTCGGCCCTCGATCCGGCCGCCGCCGAAGAAGTGCTCGCGGTGCTGCAGCGCCTCGTCCACGACCTCGGCACGACGGTGCTGATGGCCGAGCACCGGCTGGAGCGCGTCGTCCACTACGCCGACCAGGTGCTGCTGCTGCCGGAGCCCGGCGCCCCGGCCCGACTCGGCGACCCCGCCGGGCAGATGGACGTCTCTCCGGTCCGGCCGCCCGTCGTCGAACTGGGGCGGCTCGCCGGATGGTCGCCGCTGCCGCTGTCCGTGCGCGACGCGCGCCGCAGAGCCGGGCCGCTGCGCGCCAGGCTCGCCGAACACCGCGCGGAGCAGGGCCGGACGGACGGCACCGCCGGCGTCCCCGGCGCCGGAGAGGACCCGGCGCCACCCCCCTCCCCGCGCCGGGCCGTCACCCGGAGCGACGACGAACTCCCCGTCACCTCGGGCCCGTTGGCGCGCCTCCGGACGGCCCTGAAGCCCCGGGCACAACGAGAGGGAAGCCGGGCGGCAGACACCGGCACCGACGAGGCCCCGGTGGCACAGATCGCGGGGCTCACCCTCCGCCGCGGCAGCGTCACCGCGCTGCGCGGCGTGGACCTGACCCTCCGCCCGGGGCAGACCGTCGCGCTCATGGGACGCAACGGAGCGGGCAAGTCCACCCTGCTGGGCACGCTCATGGGAGTGCACCCGCCGACCGGCGGCGCGGTGACAGTCGGCGGGCCCGAGCGCCTCGCTCCGGCAGCCACGCACCCCCGGCGCCTCCTGCGGCACGCGGGCCTCGTCCCGCAGGAGCCGCGCGACCTGCTCTACGCGGACACCGTCGAGGCCGAGTGCGCGGCAGCGGACCAGGACGCCGCAGCCGAGGCGGGCACCTGCCGGAACCTGGTCACAGTGCTGCTGCCGGACGTGGCCGGGCAGACGCACCCGCGCGACCTGTCGGAGGGCCAGCGGCTCGCGCTCGCCCTCGCCGTGATCCTCACCGCGCGCCCGCAGTTGATCCTGCTGGACGAGCCCACTCGCGGCCTCGACTACGCGGCCAAGTCCCGACTCGTCGGCATTCTGCGCACGCTGGCCGGGGAGGGCCACGCGATCGTACTGGCCACGCACGACGTCGAGTTGGCGGCCGAGGTCGCGCACCGCGTCGTCATACTCGCGCAGGGCGAGATCGTCGCGGACGGTCCCACCGCCGAAGTGGTCACCTCCTCCCCGGCGTTCGCACCACAGGTCGCCAAGGTCCTCGCCCCGCAGCGGTGGCTCACCGTCCCCCAGGTCCGTGCGGCGCTCGGCTCCCCCGAGGAGGCAGCGGAGTGAACTCGCCTTCCGCAACCGGCAGTTCCCCGTCGGGCCCCGGCGGCGCCCCACGCGCCCTCCGCCTCGGTCCCCGTTCGATCGCTGCGCTCGCACTGACCAGCGCCACCGGCGTCGTCGCCTTCGGCTGGCCGCTGCTCGCCGACTCCGCGTCCGGGCTCGCGCATTCGCGGGACGCACCCTGGCTGTTCGCGGCGCTGCTGCCGCTGCTGCTGGCGGTCGTCGTCGCGACGATCGCCGACACCGGCATGGACGCCAAGGCGGTCGCGATGCTCGGCGTGCTCGCGGCGGCCGGCGCCGCGCTGCGCCCCCTGGGAGCGGGAACGGCGGGCCTGGAGCCGATGTTCTTCCTGATCGTCCTCTCCGGACGGGTCCTCGGTCCCGGCTTCGGCTTCGTACTGGGCGCACTGTCGATGTTCGCCGGCGCCCTGCTCACGGGCGGCGCCGGACCGTGGATGCCGTTCCAGATGCTCACGATGGGCTGGGTCGCCATGGGCGCGGGACTGCTGCCCGGCGCCGAACGACTGCGTGGCAGACCCGAGTTGCTGATGCTCGCGCTCTACGGCGCGGTCTCGGCCCTGCTGTACGGGCTGGTGATGAACCTCCAGGGCTGGCCCTACATCGCCGGTCTCGGCTCGGGCATCTCCTTCGTCCCGGGCGACCCGGTGCCGGAGAACCTGGCACGGTTCCTCACCTACGTACTGGCCACGTCCCTCGGCTGGGACCTTCCCCGCGCCACGCTGACGGTGGTCCTCGTCCTCACCCTCGGCAGCACCGTCCTGCGGGCCCTGCGCCGCGCCACCCGCCGCGCGGCCTTCGACGCCGCGCCCGCCTTCGTACCGCAGGGGGCCGCGCGGCAACCGGCGCCCGGGACCGGTACGGCAGGGCGGGAGGCATGAGCGTCGTGAAGGCCGATGGGCGCGCGGAGCCGGCGGAACGGTAATTGCGTCGACAGGCTCATCGCCACCCGGCAGAGTGACCGCCCATGACGACCAGTGAGCTGTGGTCCCGTGCGGCCGCCGAACGCTACGACGCCGAGGAAGAGAACGAGATGGCCTCGGCCGCCGTTCTCGGCCCCACTCTCGACTTCCTCGCCGAACTCGCCGGAGAGGGACGGGCGCTGGAGTTCGCCGTCGGAACCGGACGAGTGGCTGTCCCGCTCCGGGAGCGCGGCGTGCCCGTGGCGGGCATCGAACTGTCCGAGCACATGGCGGCGGTCCTGCGGCGCAAGGCCGACGAGGACACCCTCCCGGTGACCATCGGGGACATGGCCACGACCGTCGTCCCCGGCGAGTTCACCCTGGTCTACCTCGTCTACAACACGATCTCGAACCTGCTCACGCAGGACGAGCAGGTCGAGTGCTTCCGCAACGCCGCACGCCATCTGTCACCCGGCGGCCGATTCGTCATCGAGCTGGGCGTGCCGCCCCTGCGGTTCCTGCCGCCCGGCCAGGTCGCGGTGCCGTTCGACGTCTCCGAGCGGCATCTCGGCTTCGACACCTTCGACCTGGTCGAGCAGATCCTCGTCTCCCACCACTTCACCCGCGACGGCTCGGGGTCCCCCGGGACGGAGTCCGGGGGAGACGGCCGCTACCGCCGCGGCAACTCCCGGCACCGGTACGCCTGGCCCGCGGAGCTCGACCTGATGGCACGGATCGCCGGGCTCGACCTGGAACGTCGCGTCGCGGACTGGGACGGAACGCCGTTCGGCCCGGACTCCCCGAAACACATCTCCGTGTGGCGCAAGCCGTCCTGAGGCCGGCACCCGGTCCGGCAACCGGTTCGTCGACGCAGACGTTCGCTTCGTCCACGCAGACGTCGACGCCGACGCAGACCGTGGAGCGAAGGACGGGCAGCGGTTCCGGCTCGCCGTCCAGCACGCCGCCCGCGAAGTACCCCGGCCGCGCCCGGGCGCCCGGGGCCGGTGCGGCACGATGGGAGGCATGAGCATCGTGAAGATCAACGTGCTGCAGGTTCCCGCTGAGCAGCGGGAGACCCTCGAGAAGCGTTTCGCGTCCCGCGCGGGTGCCGTGGAGGGCTCGGACGGCTTCGAGTGGTTCGAACTTCTCCGTCCCGTCGAGGGCACCGACAACTACCTCGTCTACACGCGGTGGCGCGACGAGGAGTCGTTCCAGGCGTGGATGGAAGGCCCGATGAAGTCGGCCCACCAGGGCGGAGGCGACCGCCCCGAGCCCGCCGCCGCGGGGTCCACCCTCTGGTCCTTCGAGGTCGTCCAGCAGGCGCAGCCGAAGGACGGCTGAACCGCGCCGCCCCGGGCCCTGGATTCGCCGCCGGGGCCGCGGGGCCTCCGTAGCAGCCCATCGGACCAGGTCCGCGCAAGCTGCCGCGGCGGTACCGCCGCCACCCGAATGACGCCAACTGGCCATGTCCGTGGGATGCCTGACGCACGCCCGCTCCCGCAGGGGCGAACATCCACGCATGTCGGATATGAAGCGGGATGTGAAGGTGGCCAGGGAGTGCTCGGTATGCGCCACACTGATGGGGCTGGTGGAGAAGGCCGCCCGGGAGTACGACCGGAGCGCGGAGACCGACGCGCGGGTGCGGCTGCGCCGGCACGCGAGGGCGGAACACGGACAGGAGCTTCCGCTCCCGTGGTGAGCCCGGCGCCGTGCCCGTTCCCGTGCGAGGTGTGCCGGCGCAAGGGGCGGCAGTGAGCGCGTGAGGCGGCACGGCGTTTCTGCGCCGGATCTTCTCCGGCCTCACGGAGGCCGAACTGCGCCGCATGCACGACGAGCCGCCGGGGTCGCCGCACTTCGGCGACCCCTTCCGGGACGGCCCCGTTCCGCCACGAGGCCTGACCCCCTGGCGCCCGTTGCACCGGCGCCTGCTTCCGGAGACCCGGCTACGCCGACCGGCTCAAAAGGTAGCCCCACAGAAACGCGACGGCCGTCAGTATGCCCAGCATCCCGGCGATCCAGTGGGCGCCGTCCAGTACGGCGATCAGAATGAGCGCGGGCATGACCGCGAGGCCCACGATCATGCCGTACCGCTCGCGCTTGTCTTCCTTGCGCTCGACTTCCCTCTTCGCCTGAAGGTAACGGGGGTCGGCAGGGCTCGTCCCAGGAGGAAGCTTCCCCGCTCGCAGGATGCGCTCATGGTGACGCCACGGCATTGTTCCGTGCTTGGTCCGGTCGCTTGCGCGCTTCCTTTCTTTCGACCTCTCCTGGAGGGTCAGGGTCTGCAGCCATCTCTGCCTGTCCCGCGTGTAGTACCGGTAGCCGTAGAGCTTGAGGTCGTTCTCCTCCCGGCGACGCTGGATCTCGGCGGAACTCATCCCCTTTGGGGTCGGCGAAGGGGGATCGAGGTGTCGCCGTATCGCTTCGGCGATCACCTCCGGAGACACCGGTGCGCCGATGTTGATCTGGTCGGCGTTGTACTGGGGGCCGTTGACCTGCTGTCCCTGCTGGTTGAAGTTCATCCCCCGCCCGCGGTCACGTCCGCGGTCGCGGTCCCGGCCGGGCGGCTCACCCACGGAGGAACACCCCGACGGCACTTGCGCAGTTGTTCACGATCTCCGCGACGGTTCCGCCCAGGGTCAGCAGCCCGGCCAGGCGGCCCCGCGCGGCACCGGTCTCCCCGGCTTCCAACTCTCCACGTGCGGCGATCAGTTCGGCGGTCACCTGCTCGCGGGTGGCGGCGGGAACGTCCAGTTCCCGGACGGCGGCCACCGCCCGGTCGAACTCCCACTCCACCGTCCGGGCGTCGATGGGGCTGCTCTCCCCGTGAGTGACATTGACGGTGTCACCCATGTACTGGTTGCCGTACACCGTCTGATTGTCCTGGTGGAACGTCGCCATACCAGCAATGATGCCCCAACTCACCGTGATGGGAGCGGAATTGGCGGGCCCCTTTCGGCCTCGCCACCCGGCTGATGCTCCTGTTGACCTCAGTCCAGGAACGCGAGGCGGACGGCACCGCCCGCGAGAACTCCGACCGTGACCCGGGTCAGGTCGGCGACGTGGACTGTGGGCGCGTGTTCGGCGGCCCGCGCCCCGACACCCACGACCCGCATTCCGGCCGCCCGCGCCGCCGCGATACCGGCGCCGGAGTCCTCGAACGCCACGCACTCCTCCGGGGGGAGGCCGAGTTCCGCGGCGCCCTTGAGGAAGCCCTCGGGATCGGGCTTGCTCGCGCTGACGTGCTCGGCCGTGATGCACACGTCCGGAACGCGCACCTCGGCCGCGCGCATGCGGGCGGTCGCGAGACCCCGGTCGGCGGACGTGACGAGGGCGTGCGGCACGGTCGCGACGGCGGCCATGAAGGCGAGGGCTCCCGCGACGGGGACGATGCCGTCCAACTCACGCGTCTCGCGGGCCAGAAGCACCTCGTTCTCCGCGTGGTTGACCTCGGCGGGGCGGTCTGGAAAGACGTCGGCCATCGTCGCGTGCCCCTGACGGCCGTGCGAGATGCTGAGCACCGCGGTGGGGTCGATTCCCTTGGAGACCGCCCAGTCGCGCCAGACGCGTTCGACGACGGCGTCGGAGTTGACGAGCGTGCCGTCCATGTCGAGCAGCAGTCCGCGGGCGGTGAGGGGCGGTTGCGGAGTGGTCATTCGGGCGCGCTCCCTCACATACGGAGACAGAACCAAGGCGGCCCCGCCCGCCGGTCAGGGGAATCCCGCGGGCCAGGCAGCCTGGCGCAGGGGAACGGGCGGGACCACTTTGTTTCATCACGATACAAAGCGTGGGCCCCGAGCGCCACCCCGTACCGCCGGGCGGCCGGTCCGCATGCGGGGAGCCCGCCGGGAGGCGGGTCACAGCGCCGGGAAGCACGGTCACGGACGCGGAGGCACGGCCACGCAACCAGGAGAAGGGGATGGCGGCCGGACGGAGAAAGGGCGGGAACGCTCCGGACCGGACCGCCCCCGCCCGGGACACCCCGTGGGCCGGCCTGCGAAAGCACAGGCCGGCCCGGCCGGCCCGCGCAGCCCGAAGCAGGTCAGCCCGAAGCGAGGCAGGTCAGCCCGAGGTCAGGGACTCCAGAGCGCGGCGCGTGTTGGGACCGTACTCGCCGAAGTCGTCCCCGCGCACGTTGTTGCGCGCCTGGAACTCGGCGACCGCCCGCCGGACCTGCTGCGAGTAGACGCCGTCCTCCGGCGCGTCCTCGTCGAGCGCTCCGGCCTGCTTGAGCCGCCGCTGCAACTCGGCGACCTCCGGGCCGCTGTCGCCGGGCCGCAGCGTCTCGCCGCCGGGCTGCGTCGGCTCCTGCGGGGGGCGCGGCCGGTCACGGCCGTGGTCGCCGCCCCGGCCCCGCCCGTTGCCGGGTTGCTCCGAGTCTCCGGGGGCGCCGGGCGCCGTGGAGGACGTACCGGACGGGACGGGATCGCGGTCGGTGTGGGCGTCGCTGTCCCGGTCGGCACGCCGGTCGCCGGAACCGCTGCGTGAAGTCGGCTTCGTGGACGGCTTCTTGCCGCTCTTGCGCTTTTCGCTGCTCGACGGGTCCTTCGTCGGGCCGCCGTCGGGGATCTCCGGGAGGGCGGTGTCATCGGTGCTCAGGCTGCGGTCGTCGCCGCCGCCGTCCGAGAGTGTCTGCGTCGTCAGCAGGCCCGCACCGAGCGCGGCGACGACGCCTGCCGCGGCGAGCGCGGCTTTGGCGGGTCCGCGACGTCGTCCGGGGCCCTGGTCCTGACCGTAGGCGTAGGCGTCACGTCCCTTCGGGCGACGGTGGCTGCCGCGCCGCGTCCCGGACGGGCCGCCCGGACGGCCTGCCGCGGCCCGGGCCGGCAGGGCACCGGCCTCACCGGGCAGGACGGAAGCCGCGGGCTCCCCCGGCTCCGTCCCGTCGTACGGGCCCACCACGGGGAGTTCCGCCGTCTCGTCCCGGCCGCAGCGGGCGAAGGGTTCGAGGTCCGGTGGCTGCGAGCCCTCGTCCTCGGGTTCCGGCAGGTCGACGTAAGGACGTATGTGCATCGGGTCGACATACTCGGCCGTGAACGGGCCTGCGCAGCCACAGAACTTGCCGCCCCCGGCGTTCAACTCCGCGCCGCACTCCGGGCAGCATCTATGCGCCGTCATCCCGGCCCCTCCCCTCGGGCACGGCCGCCGCGCCCTTGCGCGCCGACGCCGCCCGAATCGCCAGTGACTGTCCAGCCGTGCACCTTACGCGGTCCGTGGACCGTTGGGGCGAGCAGGTCCGAAATGACGTGCGAAGGTGACGAGGATCATGCGAACTCGCCCCCGGGGACCGCGTCCGCGGCCGGGCTGACCTGCAGGGAACGGGCTCACCTGCGCGGACGGCGCTGCGCGGGCGGCCACCGCGGCAGGCCCCGTCGGGAACCCGCAGCCGGACGCCTGCGGGGCGGACGCCGACCGGCGTCCTGCTGGGCTTCTGCCGCCTGCTCGCGGCGCCCCTGCCGACGGACGCGCCGGACCGGCTGCCGCACAACAGGCCCATCCACGCGGGCGGCAGGGCCACGGCTTCGGCAACCCTGTGCGCGGACGGGCTACTTGCCGCGCTCCGGGGCCTGCCAGGTGACGGTCTTCGCGGAGTCGCCTTCACCGGTGAAGACGAGCGCGGCAGGCGAGTCGGTCTTCGGAAGCAGGAACACCGAGCACTCCGTCACCGAGGACTTCGGCTTCACGAGCCCGTCGGGTTCCGCCTCGGGGCACTGGGAGACGCCGTCACCACCGAAGTCGATCAGAGTCATCCTGCGTGCCGGCTGCCCGCTCACGGCACGCAGTTCGGTCTTCTGGTTCATCTGCGGCAGCAGCTTGCGGGAGCCGTCGTTGCGGTATGCGACGGTGACGTAGTACGGGACCTTCTTCTTGTCGCCCGCGTCCAGCTCGAACCGGCCGAGGTCCGCGATGCTGCCCTTCCGGATGCTCCTGGGAGTCGCCCGTACCTCGACCGTGCGGCCCTCGGCATCCTCCACGGCCGACTCCGCCGGCTTCTTCAACGGCAGTACACCGCTGGGGAGTTCGTCCTTCCCTCCGCCGCCCGCCTTCCAGATGACGGGGTCGCTCGCATCGCCGCGCGCGTCCCGGCCGGTGTAGGAGACCGCGGCCGGCGGCCGGTTCTCCGGCATCATGACGATCCGGCACACGGTCGCCCTGCCACCCGGTTCCAGCGACTCTGGTGCGCTCCTTGAACACGCCTTCGGCAGGCCCGAGTTCTTCGAGAGCGCGGAGCCGAAGACCGAAACCACCTCGCCCGCCTGCCCGTCCGCGGCGGCGACCGCGAAGTCCCGTTCGGGCGAGGGCCTCTCCAGCCGCTTCTCGCTCTCGTTCGTGTACGAGACCGTGAGGTAGTACGGCACCTTCCCCTTCAGACCGTCCTCCAGCCGGACGTTCTTGAAGTCGGCCGCGGAACCGCGCGCCAGTCCGCTGGGAGCCGCCCTCAGCGCGTGTGACCGGCCCTCGCGGTCCGACCAGGTGATCTCGCGCTGCTTCTTCTCCACGGGAACGGGACGCGCGGGGGCGGCCTGCTCCGGCGACTGAGCCGAAGCCCCGCCCTTGCGGTCCGAGTCCTTCCCGTCCGAACCGGAGCCGCCGCAGGCCGCCACGGTCAGCGCCAGCACGACGACGCCCGCCGCTCTGCCCAGACCTCCGTCAACACGCCCGTTCACACGCACAACTTCCCCCGTCTTCGACTGTGGTTCCGGTCCGGCCGGTCCGTCCGATCCGGTCCGGGCAGGGCCGGGTTCGGCTCCGCCCGGCGCACGCCGCACCGCTCAACTGCCGCTCCGCACCGCCCTGTCGGACGGCACAGCCGGACGACCGGCGAGGAGAGCGGGAACCGCGCGATGCCGCGAGGAGCATCAGAGTAGGGCACGACCCGTCGCGGCATCACCGGACGGTCATGCGGGCACGTACGGCACACCACGGCGGACACCGGCACGGCGGGCCGGCCAACCGGGCGGCCGGGCGGCCGGGCTGACCTTTCTGAACCGGCACTCCGGCTCACGGCACCCCGGTCACGGCGCAACGGCCTCGTACAGGCTGAAGACGCCGAGACCGGCCATGAGCAGTGCGGCGACCCTGGTGACCAGCCGCAGCGGCACGAAACGCATCAGCGTACGGCCGCCGAGGATGCCGATGGCCGCCACCGACCACAGCGCGAGCACGGCACCGAGGCCGACCGAGAGCGGATCGTCGTAGCGGGCCGCGAGGTTGGCGGTCATGATCTGCGTCAGGTCGCCGAACTCGGCCACCAGGATGAGCATGAAGCCACTGGAGGCCACCTTCCGGAACGACTGGCCCCCCGGGGTCCTGGACTGCTCCTCGTCCTCCCCGTCGTTCTGCTTCAGCAGCAGCACCGCGGCTCCGGCGAGGAAGAGCACACCGACCACGGCCTGGACGATGCGGTGCGGAAGCAGCGTCAGCACGCTTCCGGCGGCCACGGCGAGGACGACGTGCAGGGCGAAGGCGGCGGCGACGCCCGCGAAGACGTACGAGGCGCGGTAGCGCGCCCCCAGCATCACCCCCGCGAGGGCTGTCTTGTCGGGCAGTTCGGCGAGGAAGACGACGCCGAAGACGACGGCGGCGACGGAAAGGCTGATCACTGAAAGGTCCTTGAGGGACGGGCTGCCGTACCGGCGCGGAGCACGCTTCGGCACGGCAGCGTCGTACATGACTGACACTGCTCGGCCGAAGGTCTCGCCGGCGCCGCAGACCGGACGCGGCCACGAGCCGCCTGTCCGGGATGCCGCGCTCCGGGCGCCGGGGCGGGACGCACGGCCTGGCTGCACCGGCCACGCAGGCGGTGGACTTCGGTGAACGCAGGCCGGGTCCGCCCAGTATGTCGACGGTCCGGCGAAGAGCTACTCCCCTTCTGCAGTCAGCAAGGCTAGACGATCCGTGCGCACTGCGGCCATCGGCCCCGGCCCCGCCGCCCCTCCGCGACCTGCACCGGTGGCGGCCCGGCGGGGAGCGGCAGGTGAAGGGCGACGCACGGATCTGCCGGGGGCCGCCGGCTGCGGATTGTGAGCAAGGTCTTGATGTGACGTGAACACGTCGTCACGCTGTTACCCGATGCCTGCCTTCCGGCAACGTGTCACCCGCACCATCGGCCCGAGAAGGGCTGCACGCCTGGCAATTTCCCCCCACAACGAGGGAGTTCGTATGCAGAAGCGCATACGCACCGAGCTCTACGCGCGTCGCCGCAAATCGGTCGTCATCACCGCGATCGCCGCGCCCTGCGCCGCCTTGCTGCTGTTCACCACCGGGATCTCACCGGCCCAGGCGGAACCGCCCGCCCCGCCGAGCGCCTCCGAGGCGAAGACGATGCTGGACGGCCTGAACGAGCAGGCAGAAGGCTCCATGGACGGCTACGACCGCGAGAAGTTCCCGCACTGGAGCGACCAGGGCGAGGGATGCGACACACGCGAAGCCGTCCTCAAGCGTGACGGCGAGGGCGTCGAGACCGGCAGCGACTGCTACCCGAGCAGTGGCTCCTGGACCAGCCCGTACGACGGCGAGAAGTGGACCGACCCCTCGGACGTCGACATCGACCACATGGTGCCGCTCGCCGAAGCCTGGACCTCGGGCGCCAGCGAATGGACGCAGGACGAGCGTGAAAAGCTCGCCAACGACATGGAGGTCGCGCAGCTCCTCGCGGTCACGGACAACGTGAACCAGTCGAAGAGCGACCGGGACCCGGCCGAGTGGATGCCGCCGAAGGACGACTTCCACTGCACCTACGCCCGGATGTGGATCTGGGTGAAGGACACCTACGACATGACCGCGGACTCGGCCGAGAAGAGCGCCCTGACCGAGGCGCTGGGCACCTGCTGACCTCTGCGCGGCACCGCTGAGTTCACCGCCGCCCTGCTGAGTTCTCAGCCTCTGCCGGGTTCTCTCCGCCGCCCTGCCGGGTTCTCCGCCGCCGCCGAGTGCCGGCGATTTCCGGCTCCGGCCGCGCTCCGCGTGTGCACCGTCCCGCGGGGCGCGGCTGCGTCCGGGCTGCCGGTTCGGGGGCGCCCCGCACAACCGGCGCAACCGGCATGCCCGGCATGCCCGGCATGCCCGGCGCGAGCGCAGCCCCGGCCGGCCGCTGCACAGCCCTCCAGCACCACCGCCTCGGCCGGCCGGGACGCCCAACCCGCGTCCCTGCCGGCCCACGCCGCCCACCGGGCTCCCCGCATCCCCGCGCATCGCGCCCCTCTCCCCTTCCGGAAAAGCGGTGCGCCATGTCTCATTGCGGAAACTCGCCGGTTGCCCTGGGCGTTCCGTACCGTGCGGGACGACGGAGGGAGAACTCCATGGGCAGGCTGCGTCTGGGACCATTGCTGCGCTACGTCGACGAGGACACGGCGACGATCTGGATCGAGACCGACGGGCCCTGCGAGGCGGAGGTCCGCTGCACCCCCGGCAGCGCCGGTGGCAGCGCCCGCACCTGGCAGATCTCGGGCCATCACTATGCGCTGATCACAGTCGTCGGTCTCGAACCGGGCACCGAGACCGCCTACCGGCTTCTTCTCGACGGCACCGAGGTGTGGCCGCTGCCCGGCTCCCCGCTGCCTCCGAGCACGATCCGCACCCCGGCCCCCGGCACGGGCACGGTGAACGTGGCCTTCGGCTCGTGCCGCTGGGCCGCCCGGCCCTCCGCCAGTCCCCACGACCCCGTCGGTCCCGACGCCCTCGACGCGCTCGCCCAGCGGGCCATCGCCGGCGGTGAGCGCCCGGACGTGCTGCTGCTCCTCGGCGACCAGGTCTACGCGGACGAGACGTCCGAGGTCGTGAAGGAGGAACTCGCCGCAAGGCGGGACCTCTCGGAGCCTCCGTGGAGCCAGGTCGCGGACTTCGGCGAGTACACGCTCCTCTACGACGAGTCCTGGACCGACCCGGAGGTGCGCTGGCTGCTGTCGACGGTGCCCAGCTGCATGATCTTCGACGATCACGACGTCATAGACGACTGGAACACCAGCGACGCGTGGCGCAGCGAGATGCGCGCGACCGGATGGTGGCGCGAGCGGATCCTCGGCGGGCTGGCCTCGTACTGGGTCTACCAGCATCTGGGCAACCTCTCCCCCGGGGAACTCGCCGAGGACCCCGTCTTCGCAGCCGTACGCGCCGAGGCGGACGGCACCGCGGTGCTGCGTGAGTTCGTGGAGCGCGCCGACGCGAACCCGGACGCCGCCCGGTGGAGTTTCCGCCGTGACTTCGGCAGGGTGCGCATGCTGATCATCGACACCCGGGCGGCGAGGGTGCTGGAAGAGCAGCAGCGAGCCATGCTCGGCAAGCAGGAGATGATGTGGCTGCGCGAGCAGATGCTGACGGGAACGGGCCCGGACGGCGGTCCTGACAGCGGCCAGGCCGGCGTCGAGGCCCCCGTGGGCCCCGCCGCCACCGCCGCTGCCGGAGCACCCGCCTCCGCCACGGCATCGCCCGCCGCCTCGGGACACGGGAACGACAGCGGCTACGACCATCTCCTCCTGTGCACCTCGCTCCCGTGGCTGCTCCCTCCCGCCATCCACGACACGGAGGCGTGGAACGCCGCCCTGTGCCGCGGCGTACGGGGTGAACGCTGGGCTCGCATCGGCGAAGTGCTGCGGCGCGCCGGCGACTTGGAGCACTGGGCCGCCTATCCCAGCTCCTTCGAGGCGCTGAGTGAACTCGTGCAGGAGGTCGCCGGCGCGCACAGGGCTCCCTCGACGGTCTGCGTCCTGTCCGGGGACGTGCACCACGCCTACGTCAGCGAACCCCGCTTCAGCGGCCCCGTGAACTCCCGCGTGCTGCAACTGACCTGCTCGCCCATGCACAACAGCATCCCGGCGGTGATGCGCGCAGGGTTCCGCTTCGGCTGGAGCCGCGCCGGGCGCGGCCTCGGCCGCCTTCTGGCACGCCACGGGCGTACGGGACGTCCCGTGATCAGCTGGAAGCGGTCCGGGGGCCCGTGGTTCGGCAATCAGCTCATGACGCTCCGGCTGCGAGGACGGGCGGCCGACCTGTGGCTGGAGCAGGCGCGCGCCGTCCCCGAGGGCGCGGACAGTCCGGGTGGTGTGCCCGGTGCGGGGCGCGGCAGCAGGTCGCGACTTGAGCGGATCGTCGAGCGGACACTCGTCCCGTCCCGGACTTCTCCCCCGTCCTCCGACGGGCCCGGCAAGAACGGAAGTTGACCTTCCGCCGGGCTCGTCCCCCGGCCCTTCCCGGGCCGCCGGATACCCGTTACCGCGCCGAGACAGGACCGAGATCGATCCCGCACGTCCCAGCCGTCCCCTGCGTCACCGGCGGGCGTACGCTGGAGCGGCCTTGAACGACTTGACCTTCACTCCTGACGGGGAACACACGGGACGGCACAGCGACCGGGAGAGGTACGGGGACGAACGGTGCTGGAGATCCTGGGGTCTGTGACCGGATCCCCATGGCTGTACGGGGTGATCGCGGCCTCCGTACTGCTGGACGTCTTCGTCCCCCTGCTGCCGAGCGGCGTCCTCGTCGTCGCCGCCGGAACCGCCGTCGCCGGCACGGCCGCCGATGCCGCGCAACTGCCCAGCCACGCCCGTGATGCCGCCGAGGCGGCGCATCTGCCGGAGATCGTCGCCCTGGTGCTGTGCGCGGCCACCGCCTCGGTGCTCGGCGACCTCGTCGCGTACCGCATGGCCCGGCGCGGCGGCGACCGCTTCGACCGCGCCCTGTCCCGCTCGCGCCGTCTGAAGGCGGCTCAGGAGAAGCTCGGCCAGGCCCTCGCCGGCGGCGGGGGCGCGCTGGTGGTGCTGGCCCGCTTCGCACCGGCGGGGCGTTCCCTGGTCAGCCTCACGGCAGGCGCCGCGCACCGGCGCGCGAAGGAATTCGTGCCGTGGTCGGCGCTGGCGGGCCTGACGTGGGCCGCGTACAGCGTGAGCCTCGGCTACTTCGGGGGCCGCTGGCTGGGAGCGACCTGGCTGGGCACGGCGGTCTCGGTGCTGGCGCTGTTCACGTTCGGCACGCTCGCCGCCTACACGCTGCGCCGCACGGCCCGCACCCCGTCCCGCCGGAATCACACGCGCTCCGCCTGACGGCTGTTGCCTTTCCGGACGCGATCAACGCGTGGCCGCCGCCGCGCCCGGACCCCCGGCCCCGCAACGGAGTCCGGCTGCCGGTTCAGCGCCCGTACCGGACCAGCGTCTTCGTGTACTGCCAGGGCTTCTGCGCCACACCCGAACACCGGTCCTGCGCCGGGTAGGGCCGGGCGCCGCACGGCCGGTCCCGGTTGAGGGACCAGAACGTGAGCCTGCCCAGCTTGTGTTCGCGTGCGTGGGCGGCGATGGTGCGGAAGTCCGCGACGCGGATCGTCTCGCCCTCGCCCGTGATCCCGTTCATGGAGGAGACGCCGCTGCGCTTGTACGCCTCGGTCTCCGAGTAGCCGTAGGCGCTCATCAGCCGGTTCTTGAGCCCGTCAACGGCGCGTGTGCTGATGAGGCCCATGTCCTCGCCCTTCGCGGACGGTACGAAGGAGAAGGGCATGATGCTCCACGCGTCGGGCTCCACCCCCTCCTCCGCCGCCCGGTCGATGAGCGAACTGTCCGGCCCCGAGCGGTAGCTGGGCAGCGTGATGTACGTGACGAGCCCGGGGTTCGCCCGCTGCACGGCGCCGAGCGCACCGAGCATCTTCCGCTGCGCCGCGGCGCTGCGATAGGCGCTCATCTCGATGTCGATGTCGATCGCCCTGAGCTCGTATGCGTCGATCACCTTCTGGTACGCGGCGGCGAGCGACGCCGCGTCGGGGCAGCTCTGCTCCAGCTTGTGGCCCAGGCCGCCCCCGAAAGAGGGGATGACGTCCCCGCCGGCCTTCCGCACGGCCTTGACGGTGCGTTCGTCGACGCCGCCGGTCAGCGGCCGGTGTCCGTCCCAGCGCGGCTCGCACGAGCCGCTGCTGAGGACGAAGGCGAGCGAGAACCAGCGCACGCCGGTCTCCTTCATCACCTTCGCGGGCTCCGGCGGGTCTCCCCAGCCGAGCGAGAGGTAGGGCGCGACCGCCATCGGGGCGGGCGACGGCGGCGGGGCGGCGGCTCGGGGGTCGGCAGTTCGCGGCGCATCGGCTCGCGGTGCATCGGCGGGAGCAGCCGCGGACGCCGGTCCGGCCATGGCCAGGACGAGAGCGGCGACGGCGACGGCCCGGGCGGGGACCGCGCCGGGCGTCACGGGGCCACCGGTGCGGCCGCCCTCGGGGCTGGTGGCGGGGAAGGCGCTGCGGGTGCCGCGAAGGCGGGTCAGTGCTCTCATCCGATCCTCATCTCTCGGCCGGTCTCGCTCCCATGCCGAGATGCTGAACACGCCGGGCTCCGGGACGCAGCACCCCGGCCCCGGCGTGTCCTGCGCCCGTACGGACGCCCACTCCGCCCCGCCCCGCCTCCAACTTCGGGCGCACGCGGGGACGTTGAGGATCGGCGCATCACCCTTGCGGGCGGTCGGTCTCCGAGAGGCCCTCACTCCGCTCCCGGCGGAGGGTGCAGAGGCCGGACGCCACCGTCGTGCACAAGTCACGGGTTCGGGTCCGGGCCCCGGCCCCGGGTCCGGCCCCTGCTCCAGGTCCGGGTTCGTGCAGCCGAACCGCACCGCAGCCGGACCGCCCGCTCACGAACTCGCCTCAGCGGCGGCTGCTTTCCTTCTTCCCGAACAGCGGGCCGAAGTCGTCGGGAAGCTGACTGATCAGATGCCTGATCTGCCCGCCGGAGACCGCGTGGGAGAGCGCCGAGAGCACGGCGGTCGCGTCCCGTTCGGCGGTGTGGGGGCGGGCACCGGTCCGCTCGCTGATCCGGTTGTAGAACTCGTTCAGGTCGAACGCCTCTCCGGACGCGCGGTCCTCGTCCCGCAACGGCTCGTCCAGCGGCGGGGGGATCTGCGAGGCGAGGTCGTGGGCCTCGCTCGCGGTGATCCGGGAGGCCAGAACCGTCAGGACGGCGTAGGTCACCCGGTAGGCCTCGTCCTGGTCCTGGTAGTCACCCAGGTCGCGGACCTGTGCCAGAAATTCGTCCTCACGCATGAGTGAGCACCTTCTCTCTTTCGGTCGGGGCTTCGCCGGCGGCTGGTCGCCGGCGAAGTGGTCTCTCGCATGACGCATGCGGAACGGACCGGGCCACGGCCCGTTCCGCAGCGTGAATGTGTGCGGGTCTCCGTGAGTGCGCGCCTGAAACCGGTCGCGTTCCGTTCACCATTCGCGCCGTGACGGGCATCTCCGCACGCCTGAGAAGCCCTCACTCACCCTTTGACGGCTTCCGAGCGGAATTGCCCGATTAATTCCATTGGGTTTCACCGGCGCATGAAAGGCAAGTCGGACTGCGGCCTCACAGTGCGTCACACAAGTCGGTCCCCGTGTCCCCGTCCCCCCACGGAGTGCCGGTGCCACACCGGTGACGCACGGAGGCAACGCACAAACGCACAGAGGCCGGCCGCGAGGCCGCTCGACGACCCGGAACCGAAGGAGCAAGCAGTGGAACTCAGTCCGCTCAAGTCGCTTTACGCGGAAGGAGAAGCCTTCGCCACCGTCTACCTGGAGGGCCGCTCTCCCGGAGAGGACGCCGCGGACCAGATCCGGCTGCGCTGGAAGTCCCTGCGCGAAAGGCTCGCCTCCGACGGCGCCGACCAGGCCGCGCTCACGGTTCTCGACGACGCGCTCGCGCGGGACAAGGCGGGCGAGGAACAGGCCAACGGCCGGGTCCTCGTGGCGTCCGACCATGGCCGGCTCGGCCTCGACGCACCGTGGGACGCATCACTGGGCGCGGGCGACGACGCCGGCTGGGGCGTCCTGCCCCAACTGGGCGCCTACGCACGGGAGGCCACCCATGCGGCCCGGGTGCTGCTCATCGTCGCCGGGCACGAGGAGACGGAGTTGCGCAGGCTCGTCGTGGCCCGGGACCTGACGGAGTCACCGGACGGACCCGAGGACGGTGCGGCGGAAGGCTCGCACAACACGCACGCCGGGGAGCCGGCCCACCGGCGCATCCGGCGCCGCGCGGAGGACACCACGGTCCAGGACGGCGACGCTCTGGCCTCGGCCGTCTCCTCGGCGCTCTCCCGGTTCACGCCGGACGTGGTGATCCTCGCCGGTGAGGTCCAGAAACGCACTTCGGTGCGCGAGCAGCTGCCGGGCCATCTGCACGACAAGGTCGTCGAGACCTCGCGGGGCGGCGCACCCGACGCCGGAGCCCGGGAGGCCCTGGACGAAGAGGTGCTGCGCATCGCCACCGAGCACGTCGAACAGCGGCTGCAGGACAACGCGTCCCGGCTGCGGGAAGCCCTCGGACACCAGGACGCCGTCCAGGGGGACGCGCAGGTCCTCAAGGCGGCCGAAACCGGGGCCCTGGAAACGCTGTTCCTGGAGGAGGAGACCACCGCGAAGCGGGAATCCCTGCTCCTGAAGGAGGCCTCGCGGACCGGCGCCGTCCTCGCCCTGGTGCCCCACGGCACCGGCCTGGAGGACGGAAGCGCCGGCATCCTCCGCTTCCACCCCGAGGGCTGACCGGTGCCCGCCTGCGCCGGCACGTCCGCCGGCGCAGGCACCCAGGGCACGGGTGACGGCGGCCGGGCCGGTCGACCGGGCGTGAACGGCGCCCGGTTCGCCGCGCCGGGCCCCCTCCTCCGCACACCGGTCAGGCCCGACCGGGCACCGGTCATTCGGCACAGCAGCACGGAGGCCCGCCGCGGTCGCGGCGGGCCTCCGGCGTCCGGAGCCTCACGAGAGCCGGGCAGCGGGCAGAAAACCGGCCACTCCTGCCGCACCGCCGCATCGCCGCATCGCCGCATCGCCGCCCCGCATTTGAGCTTGCGCAGTGGATGTCACGCATCAAAAAAGCCCTGGACGAATTGGCGCCCAGGGCTTGATCTCGCGTATATTCGATTCTCCGTGCCTTCACTTGAAAAGGCCGAAAAAGAATCAACTGCCGGAACCATATCGCGTCAGGAGCGGAATTGTCAACCGACGAAATGCGGCAGGAGCAGCAATTCATCACCGGTCTCCACGCGCGGCTCGACCAACTCAGGGAGCAGGCCGAGGAGTCGGTGCGAGACGCGCTCGTGCCAGCCGGGAACGGCCATCAGGCCAGGCTCGAACGGGATGTGCTGGTGGCAGAACAGTCCGGGCTGCTCAGCGCGATCCACGCGGGGGAGAACGGGCTCTGCTTCGGCCGCCTCGACTTCCGGGACGGAACAGTCCACCACATCGGGCGCATCGGAATCCGGCAGAACGACCCGTCCCGTACACCGCTGGTGATCGACTGGCGGGCGGACGTGGCGCGCCCCTTCTATCTGGCGACCGGTCACACCCCGATGGGCCTGCGGCGCCGGCGGCACATCACCACCGAGGGGCGCACCGTCACGGCGCTGCACGACGAGCTGATGGACCTCAGCGATCCGACCCGCACCGGCCACGAGGGCGCGGACGCCGACGAGGTCCTGCTCGCCGCACTGGATGCCGCCCGCACGGGCCGGATGCACGACATCGTCCGGACCATCCAGGCCGAGCAGGACAGCATCATCCGCGCTCCGCACCAGGGCGTCATGGTCGTCGAGGGAGGCCCGGGTACGGGCAAGACCGTCGTCGCGCTGCACCGGGCGGCGTACCTGCTGTACGAGCACCGGGAACTGCTGGCCCGCCGGGCCGTGCTGATCGTCGGTCCCAACCCGGCGTTCCTCAGCTACATCGGCGACGTGCTGCCCTCCCTGGGCGAGACCGGGGTGCTGCTGGCCACCCTCGGCGAGCTCTTCCCGGGCGTGCGCGCCACCGGCACCGACACTCCGGCGGCCGCCGAGGTCAAGGGACGTGCCGCGATGGCCGAGGTGCTGGCGAAGGCGCTGCGTGACCGTCAGACCGTGCCCGAGTGGGCGACGGAGATCGACCACGACGACTACGGGACGCTCTTCCTGGAGCGGGCCATGGCCGAGGACGCGCGCTGGCGGGCGCGCGAGAGCGGGCTCCCCCACAACCTCGCCAGGCCGCACTTCGCGTTCCACATCATCGACGCGCTCACCGGGCAGCTGGCCGAGCGCATCGGCGCCGACCCGTTCGGCGGGCCCAATCTGCTGGGGCCCGACGACATCGCGCAGATGGGCAAGGAGATCGCGACGAGCCCGGAGGTGCACGCGGCCATCGACGAGCTGTGGCCGCTGCTGACCCCGCAGGAGTTCGTCGCGGACTTCCTCGCGGAGCCGGTCCACCTCGACGACGAGCCGGCCGGACTGATCCGGCGTCAGGGCGGTCCATGGACCCAGGCCGACGTACCGCTCCTCGACGAGGCCGCCGAGCTCCTGGGCGAGGACGACAGCGCGGCCCGGGCCGCGGCCGAGGCCGAGCGCCAGGAGCGCATCGCCTACGCACAGGGCGTGCTGGAGCTGTCCGCCGGCTCGGAGACGTACGAGTTCGAGGACGAGGAGTCCGAGGTCCTCGCGGCGCACGACGTCATCGACGCCGAGCGGATGGCCGAGCGGCACGAGGAGGCCGACCACCGCAGCGCCGCCGAACGTGCCGCGGCCGACCGGACCTGGGCGTTCGGCCACATCGTCGTCGACGAGGCGCAGGAGCTCTCGGCGATGGCCTGGCGGCTGCTGATGCGCCGCATTCCGACGCGTTCGATGACGCTCGTCGGCGATCCGGCGCAGACCGCCGACATCGCCGGGCTCGGCTCCTGGGAACGCGTCCTGGAGCCGTACGTGGCCGACCGCTGGGAGCACGTGCGGCTGGGGGTCAACTACCGTACGCCCGCCGAGATCATGGAGGTGGCGGCCGGGTTCCTGCGGGTGCACGACCCGTCCTACGAGCCGCCCAGCTCGGTGCGCTCGACGGGGGTGCGGCCCTGGGCGCGGCGGGTCGGCGCGGACGGGCTCGCCACCGCCGCGGCGCGGGAGGCCGGAGCGGCACGGGCCGGTGGACGTGTCGCGGTCGTCGCCCCGGCGGTTCTGCACGCCTCCCTTCTCACCGAGCTGCCGGACGCGGGCCACGGGTCCGAGCCCGACCTCACCCGGGACGTGGTGCTGCTCGACGCACGGCAGGCGAAGGGGCTGGAGTTCGACACCGTTCTGGTCGTGGAACCCGCCGAGTTCGGGGTGAGCGACCTGTACGTCGCGCTGACGCGCGCCACCCAGCGCCTCGGCGTGCTCCACACCGGCGATCTGCCCGTGGGACTCGGGGAGTTGGCGGCAGCGGACGCGGCCGACGGCCGCGGGCAGACGCCGAGGTGAGGGTCGGCCGGTGAAGGGCTCCGGGCCGAGGCAGCCCCGTGCGAGCAATGCCGGGAGGAGCGAGGAATGCCGCCGAGCACGGCATGGACCGGGTTCAGCGCCGCTAACCCGGTCTCCCCGCGTCGGCCGCGTGGGACCGCCGCGCCGCCTCATCACTGAGGGTTGATGCGGGTTCGGGCTGCGGGGGCCAGGGTTCGCTCACCGGAGGTGACCCGTGAGCGAGTCCTCCGCACGACGACGGGCCACGGCAGAACCGAGCCTTGCGCGGGCGAGCCGGAGAGCACGGGCCCGCCCGGGGCCGAGCGGGCCCGTACAACCGGCACGTCCTCTTGGGCAGTTGGTGCTTGTCAATCGGCGCCTGACAGCCGACGCCTGGCAGCCGACGGCCCGGCGCCCTCTCCGGCTCCCCGCCGGGAGCGGGACGCCCCTATGGCGACGAACAGGCCCTCACGTGGTTCACGCTTTCCTTCCGAGGGCCTGCAACGTCCCCGCGGGAAGCCGGTCGTTGCCCCAGCTGCGCTCGATGTAGCCGATGATCCGCCCGATGTCTTCGGCGGGCACCCGCTCCGGTTCGCCGTGCTCGAGCGGGTCGGCGTGGAAGATGTAGAGCCGCGAGGCGAACTGGTCGAACGGCAGTGAGGCCTCGCCGAACCGCTCGCCGTTGCCCGCGGTGGAGACGACGACGCCGTCGCCCCAGTCCTGGCCGCTGTCGTTGTTCGGGTTGAAGAAGTACACCCGCATCACGTCCTGTGGGTCCGGCGCGACCCGCAGGATCGTGATCGCGTGCCAGCCGACGTAGCGGGCCGCGCTGTCGGTGACGGCGACGCCGGCCGGCTGCGGATGGATCAGCGGCTGCTCGCCGTTGTAGGACGGGTGGTAGCCGGCGTGGAACTGCCGCAGGAACCCGTCGAGGTCGACCAGGTTTCCGGTCCCGACGTCGACGTTGATGTGGAACCCACGGGCCGCCCACCAGCCGTGGAACTCGGGGTTGACCCACCGGTGCGGGTCGCCCGGCCGCCCGGCGCAGCGCCGCCCCATCTCGGCGTAGATCCGGTCCAGGTGCGGCACCACGAGCAGCGACACGGGGTCCAGATCCATCGGCAGAGTGCTCGCGACTCCGGTCGCGCTGTCCTTCGACGAGATCGGCTGCCCCTCGAAGTGCATGAGGATCTCGTCGTCTCGGGCCGCCCAGACGACCACTTGCAGCAGATAGTCCGGGTCGTTGTAGGACCACATCGACAGCGCGCGGGCCGACTGGCAGGTGGGGTTGTCGCCCTGACCGACGCCGAGCGGCTGGCCCAGCATCGAGAGCACCCCCGCGACCAGCCGCGCCTGCGGCCCCGGCACGTCACCGAAGACCGTCGTCAGCCGCTCACGCGCGGCCGGGGAGAGCTCCAGCGACAGCTGGCGCCACAGCGCCGGCACCACCGACGGCTCGTAGAGGATGCCGCGGTCGAGCAGCAGCGCCAGCCCGTAGACGCTCTGTGCGGTCTGCGGGTGCACGGCCACCTCGATCAGCCGGTGCACCAGCCGGCTGTAGCGCAGCAGGCAGTTCCGGCCGGTGTCGGACAGCCCGAGCGCCTCACCGACGAGGTAGTCGCTCTCGCGCAGCAGGAACCGGAGCAGTTCCGCGTGGTACGGCGACACCAGGCCGGTGTCGTGCATCGCCCGCGCGAATCCCGTGGCCTCCTGCTGCAGGCCGCCGGCGTCCATCGCCTCGAGCCTGGAGCGGAAGACGTCGATGCCCGGGTCCTCCCGGCAGGCCTCGGTGGTCCCGAAGAGGCTCGTGATGAGCCGGTCGATGCCCTGCCCCGACGACACGCCGAGAGCGACCTCCGGGTCGTCGCGGTAGACGGCGATCCGCGTGATCAGGGACTGCACCGTCTCGACCTGGATGGGACGCTGGCGCAGGATCCGCCAGATCTCGTCGACCAGGTTGTCCATGACGCTGTCGTAGCCGATCTCGTCGGCGAGGTGGCGGAAGAGGTCCCGGACGAGCTGCGCGGTGCGGCCCTGCTTGGTTCGCTCCGCCTCGCTGGGCGGGGTGAACAGCAGCTCCAGGTTCGTCGCCAGCACCTGGGACAGGAACTGGCGGGCGTCCTCGGCGGGCAGCGTCGGGTGCGCGAAGTCGCCGCGGGCGACGGCGAGCATCCGCAGCTCGCTGGCCGCCTCCATGACGACGGTGTCCGCGTCTTTGCTGTGCAGGCTCGCGCTGACCAGCGCCGGGAGAAGGATCTCCGGTGACGCCCAGTCCGTCTCCTGGAAGAGCCCGGCTTCCTCAAGCGCCTGCGCCCTGGCCTGGACCGCCGCGGCGCCGCCCGGCTGCATGAGCACCCGTCGCAATGCTTCCAGCACCCGCCGCAGCTTCGTGTGCTTGCCGAAGTCGCGGGTTTCGGCCATGGCTTGGAGGGCGTCGTCGAGTGAGGTCAGGCGCTTGTCCAGCGTCGTGACCTCACCGCTGACGTCGGCGGTCGGTTTCAAAAGGGTTCCCTCGGGTTGGTCTCCTGCGTCCACGCGGTCGTCAGACGTAGAAGTCGAGCTCTTCCTGCATCTTCAGCAGGTCGCGCATCCGGTAGGGGTCGTCACCGAAGAAGTACACCAGGCCCCAGTGGGTGCCGAACGCGGTCCTCTTGGTGACGGTCTCCTCGAGCGGGGTCGACAGGTCGTGCGACTCGTAGTAGTCGTCGTCCTCGGTCTCCTGCGGGATCTGCAAGTCGCTGACGACGCGGCGGCGCGGGTAGACACCGAAGCAGCCTGCCACCCCGGACGCGTCGACGACCTCGCGCGGGAAGAAGGCGTCGATCTCCTCCTCGGTGGTCTTCGGGTCGAAGGCCAGCACCAGTCCATGGTAGGCGTTGAACCCGTATGCCCGCTCCAGCAGTTCGAACACCTTGAAGCCCGGCGGCCGGTAGGCGACCTCGCCGAAATACATCTCGCCGTCACTGGTGACGAAATACTCCGGGTGAACGAAGCCGAACTCGATGTCGAACGTCTTGATGAGCTTCTCGATCTGCGCCTTGATCTGCGGGCGGTACCGCTCCAGTTCCGGGGTCGCCGGCGCGAACACCGAATATCCGAGCGTGACGTATTCGGAGATGTTGAGGAACTTGATCTTCCCGTTGTGCACCCACGCCTCGACCGCGAACTCCCAGCCGTCGAGGTGGGATTCCATGAGAACCGGGAACTCCTCGTCCGGAATCGTGTCGACCTCGTCCGGGGTGCGGATGACGCGGTGCCCGAGGCATCCGGCCTTGTCGAACGCCTTGAGGTGGATCGGGTCGTTCGGGTCGCCGTCCAGCTTGAGCAGGGTCTGATTGACGCGCTTGAGGAAGCGGATCACGTCGTCCCGGTCGTGGGCCTCCTCGAATATTCCGACCCGGATGCCGCCGAGCTGCGCGCGGCGCTTCATCAGCGCCTTGTCCCGGAGCAGCAGGGACTGACCGTACAGACGCGGGTTGTCCAGCAGAACCGAGTTGATCGCCCCCGCCCATTCGACCGTTTCCTCGAACAGCGGGATCGCGACGTCGACACCCTTGTTCTGGAGGGTCTCGGCGATCTCCATGGAGCGGTCGTTGAGCCGTTCGAAATTCCACGGCACGTAGGGGATGTCGTGCTCGACGCAGTACTCCTCGGCCCACTCCGGCGCCACAACGACGTACCGCCGGTCGAACCGGTCGAGGGCTTCCACCGCGTTGAGACTCCAGCCGAGCAGCGCTACATAGCCTTTGTCCGGGTTTTTGGTGGCCGGTTCGCCCTGTGGCATGGACCGTTTCTCCTTCGGCGCGTGGGCTCATTGACAGCGTGGCTGGCGCCACCGTGCCCGGCGATCTGCCGCGCACGCACCTCTTGCCCCCGCTCAGGCACCTCATTCCCGGGCGCAAGGACCCGGACGGCAGTTCCGCGCGGGTACGCCTGGGTGCGGACTGCGTCGTGGGCTGCCTCGGGCCGCTTGTTCTCCTCCTCGAAGGAGCCCCGGTCCAGGCATCGGGCATGTCCCGGCGCCGTGCCGCGGGGGATGCCGAACTCACCGCCGGCGCAGGGACGTTGCGGACCTCGCCGCAGGTCCGGCGAATCAATACGGTCACGGCACTAGGTTGACGGTATGAGCCCCGACATTCCTGACCAGGTCCGCAAGACGGTCATGGCCGACGGGAACGAATGCTGGCTGGACGAGCTGCCAGGCGTGGTCGACTCGCTGGCCCAGGAGTGGTCTTTGACGATCGGGTCCAGCTTGGCGGGCGGTCACGCCGCCCTGGTCGTCGAGGTGACGCTTGCTGACGGAACTCCGGCGGTCCTCAAGATCGGTGTGCCAGGTCGGGACCTCGGGCATGAGGCCATGGTGCTGCGTCTGGCGAACGGAGGGGGATGCGCGAAGCTGTTGGGCGAGGACGTGGGTCGACAAGCCCTTCTGCTGGAGCGCCTTGGGGCTCCGATGTACGACATCGTCGCCGACCCTTCAAACCGTCACGACTTGCTGTGCGAAGTGGCGGTTCGCATGTGGCGTCCGATCGGTCCCGACATCGGCCTTCCAACCGGCGCGGAGTTGGCTGAGCAGTACGCCCATCGGCTGCCGGAACTATGGGAGCAGGCGGGGCGACCCTGTTCGCCGGCCACAGTGGCGGACGCTCTGAATTGCATGAACCGTCGTCGCCTCGCCCACGATGACCGGTCCTCGGTTCTGGTCCACGGTGATATCCACGAGATGAACGCCCTGCAGGCAAGTGACGGCAGCTACAAGCTCATCGATCCAGCCGGGCTGCGGGCCGAACCGGCTTGCGATCTCGGCACAATCGTGCGTTGCAACCCGGGCCTCGACGACGACCTCTGGGCGCGGACTGAACGACTGGCTTCTCGCACGCGCGTGGATGCCACCGCCATCTGGGAATGGGGAACCATTCACCGAGTCGTCAGCGGCGTCTACGCCTGCAGTATCGGCTTTCAGCCCTTCGGCGATCTGCTGCTGGCCGAAGCGGACCGCCTCACGGCGTAGTCACCTGCCGGGGGCCTGCTCGCCCCGCCTGCCTCTGGAAGCGGACCGGACGGTGCGACGACCAGCATGGATGCAGGGGTCGCAGGCCAGGCCGCCCTCAACCCGGCGAAACCTGTCGGGCACAGCACTGCTGTTCTGGGCGGCAAGCCGCTGAGCCTCAGCCCGGACTGCGAGGAACGGTAGTCACTCAGTTGAACACTCAGCACACGACGAAGGCCCGTCGCGATCACGCGGCGGGCCTTCGACATGTGGGGCTGTGGTGGGCACAACTGGGATCGAACCAGTGACATCTTGCTTGTAAGGCAAGCGCTCTACCGCTGAGCTATGCGCCCGGGAACGAGGGCACAGACTACCTTGTCCCTCGCCCGGGGGCACAAACCCTTGTGGGCGCTCATCACCGGCCGCGCGGCCTCCCGGCGGGAGGACCGCCGCTCCGCGATCCGTCCGATGTCTCTTGCACGTATCGTTGAACGAACTGACTCGTGTGTTCGTTGGCACAGGGTGGGAGAATGACCGGCGATCGCTGATGCGGCACGTGGGGACGCGGGGAGAGGTTCGGTGGCGGCTATGAACGGCGGCGGCACCCGCCGCTGGGGCTGGGGCGGCGCCCGTGCGGAGAACCAGCGCGCCGATGCGCAGGCCGCCAGGGACGACGCCGCGGCAGCCTTCTACGAGCTGGACACCGCCCAGCGTGACCTGCGGATCTCCATCGAGACCCTGAACGCCGTCGACGACTCGCCCGCCGCCCGCAAGGCGGTCGCGGACTTCGCCGACTTCGGCTCCCGTATCGATCAGGTCAGCCACGAGTACATCTCCGTCGTGGACGCCCACGACCTGGACCGGGACGACCTCGATGCGGGCGCCGCCGCCCGCGCGCGGGCCGAGCTGGCCAGGGCGCGGCAGGAGCTGGAGCGGGTACGGGGTGAGCTGCAGCGGTTCGGGGAGAGCCTGGGGCCGCTGCTGTCGCAGGCCGAGACGCAGCTGGCGCGGCTGGCCCCGGCCGTCGAACAGGCGAAGCAGCGTCTGCTCGCGGCGTCGAACGCGCTGGACGCGGCCCGCGCCTCGGGCCTCACGGCCGACGAGCTCGCCGGCCGGCTCGCGGCGCTCTCGCCCGAACTGACCAAGCTCAACGAAGGCGCCGGCCGGCACGGTGTGCAGGAGACGCTGCGCCGCGCCGACCGCGTCGTGCGCGAGGCGGAGGCGGTGCGGGAGGAGGCGGCCCGTCTGCCGGAGCGGGCGGCGGAGATCGACAAGCGGCTCGGGTCGCTCCGCACGCGCGCCCAGGCCCTGCAGACCCGCGCGGGCCAGGTCGAGCCGGTCCTCAGCGAGCTGCGGCGCCGCTTCAGCGCGGCGTGCTGGCAGGACCTGCAGCAGGTCCCCGACCAGGCGGCCCGCTCCGTGCGCCAGGCGGAGGAGAAGCTGGCGGAGGGCCGCAAGGCGCGGGACGAGCAGCGCTGGGCGGACGCGACGTCGCAGCTGTCGACCGTGCGGGCGCTGCTGAACTCCGCAGACGAAGCGATCAAGGCCGCCGGTGACCGTCTGCAGCGGCTCAACGAGGTCTCCTTCGATCACACGAAGGAAGTCGACCGGACGCGTTTCGCCATCCGTGACGCGCAGCGGCTCGCGATGGCGGGCCGCAGCACACCCGATCCGTCCCACGCCGGGCCGCTGGACGACGCCGTCGCGCGTGTGGACCGTGCGGTCGCCGGGCTGACGGGCCGCCATCCCGACTACTGGCATCTCCTCACCGAGCTGGACGCCGTGAAGGAGACCGTGCAGCGGGTCGTCGAACAGATCCGGGAGCAGCGCGCAGCCGGGCAGTGACGCCTGCCGCCTGCCGGACGCCCGTGTGAGGCGTCTGCCGAAGCCTTCCCGGCCGCGCGCCGCCGCTGCCGTGTGCCGGATAGCATTCCTGCATGCCCCGATACGAGTACCGCTGCCGCGAGTGCGACACGCAGTTCGAGCTGGCCCGTCCGATGGCGGAGTCCGGCGCCCCCGCCGCCTGCCCGCAGGGTCACGGGGACACCGTGAAGCTGCTGTCGACGGTCGCTGTGGCCGGCACCTCCGCCGCCTCCGCACCGGCCGCCGGCGCCGCGCCGGCGGGAGGCGGCGGGGGCGGCTGCTGCGGCGGGGGCTGCTGCGGCTGACTTCCGCCGGAACTCGCCGGAGTCCGCCGGAGACCACCGGCCAACTCCGGCACCCCTCGATGCGCCCGCCCGCCCCGCGGGCCGCTTCCGAGCCCGTCCCGTTACGGGATGCGGGCCACCGCGCCGTAGGAGCCCACCCGGGG
Source organism: Streptomyces sp. WMMB 322 (assembly GCF_900090145.1). Taxonomy (GTDB): domain Bacteria; phylum Actinomycetota; class Actinomycetes; order Streptomycetales; family Streptomycetaceae; genus Streptomyces. The sequence continues at coordinate 158,880 of NZ_FMHI01000010.1, read as the reverse complement.
GTCGTCGTCGGCCAGGTCTGACTCGGAGCGGTCCGAGCGCCACCGGTGGACGAGGACGATTCCGGGGTCGAGCAGCTCCAACCCGTCCAGGAGCGCGGCCACTTCGGCGTACGAGCGGGCCTTCGTGCGGATGCCGGCGATCTGCTCGTACTGGCGGCAGACCGCTGCCATCCCCTCGGGGTCGAGGTCGCCGGTGAGGTGGGAGAGCGTCAGACAGCTTCCGGGGACCAGCGCGTCGGTGAAGCCGCGGATCATCTCTTTTGCGGACTCGTCGTCGGTGACGAAGGGCAGCAGCGCCACGAGGGAGAGCGCGACGGGCTGGTCCATGTCCAGGCATTCGAGGACCTCGGGGGACGCCAGGACGCCGGAGGGGTCGGCGGCGTCGGCTCTCAGGAACGAGGTGCGGCCGAGCGGGCTGCCGGTGAGCAGGGCCTGGGCGTGGGCGTGGACGACGGGGTCGTCGTCCACGTAGACGACCCGCGCGGTGGGGGTCTCGGCCTGGACGACCTGGTGCAGGTTCGGCTCCGTGGGAATGCCGGCGCCCAGGTCGAGAAACTGGCGTATGCCCTCGTGCCCGGCGAGGTGGCGCACGGCGCGGAGCATGAAGGCGCGGTTCTCGCGGGCCATGGCGGCTGTCGCGGGGGCGGCGTCCACGGCCTGCTGGGCGGCCGCCCTGTCGGCGGCGTAGTTCGTGCGGCCGCCGAGGAAGTAGTCGTAGAGCCGGGCGGGATGGGGCGTGTCGGTGCGCGGCTGGCCGATGCCGGCGGGCGGGGGTTGTGCGTTGCCGTGAGGACCGTCCGGCTTCGGCTCGCCCTCGCTTCCGGTGACGGTGGAGGGCCGGACGCGACCTGTGGTGTACAGGGCCCAGAGCAGTTCGTGGACTGCGCCGGGCCTGTCCTTGCGCAGCGGCAGATGTGTGAACGTCCCGGCCTCACGCAGCCACCCGCCGAATGTGCTGCCGGAGATGCCCAGTTCCTGCGCCGTCACCTCGCGGTCCAGTTCGTTGCCGACCCACCGCGCCAGCGCGGACAGCAGGCGCGGCGGGAGCCCGGACAGCACGCCTTTGCCCCACGCCGAAGCGCCGTCCTGGTCGAGCACCTGGCGCACGCCGCCCGCGGGCAGGGTCTCCGGGACGGGCGGCGGCAGGTCCGCCAGCCGCATCGCCAGATCCAGCTTGGCCCGGTCACCGAGGAGCGAGCGGTCCAGGTTCACGCGTTCGGTCAGCTCGTCCAGCCGTGCGGTGACCGTGTCGCGGTGCAGGCCGAGCAGCCGCCCGGCGCCCTGCGTGCCCATGGCGATGGCCGCGCCGCACACCTCCAGCAGCCGCCGGCGTTCCGCCGCGGTGAGATTCCGTTCGAGCGGCGCCAGCAGCTCGCGTGCCCAGGCGCGGGCGGAGCCGCCGAGCAGCTCCGCGAGGGGCGGGCGTCCGTCGTGCGCGGCCACTCCGCCGGGGGTGCGCCGGGCCGCCTCCACGCTCACCGCCGCGGCCGAGTACAGGCGCGCGGCGTGCTCCAGCGGCCCGCGGCCGCTGACTCCCACCGCACGGTCGGGGTCGGCTTCGGCGACGGGCTCCAGCACGGTCTGCACGGGTGCCTGCGCACCGTCCCAGACGACGATGATCTGGGTCTCGTCGACGGGGCAGAGCACCGTCAGGGCGCGTCCCCACTCCAGTGCTTCCTCGACTTCCTCCGCGACTGCTTCCCGCTCCTCGCCGGGCGCCTTCTCCACGACCGCGAGCTGCACCATGCCCGCGGCCATCAGGCCGGGGGCCAGCGGCTCCACGGCACGGCCGGCGGATGTCACGTCGCCGACCATCAGGTACTGGAAGGCGGAGGTCCGTGCCGCCTGCACGGCCCCGTGCAGGCGGTGCTCGCGCTCGGTCACCTCCCCCTCGCGCAGCAGACCGGCCACCATCACGGCCACCTGCTCGAGGCCGAACAGGCCGCGTCCTGACCAGGGTTCGTCGCGGGAGGCGATCAGCAGCCTGTGCGGGGGGCCGACTCCCACCGGCCACACCTCGACGTACCGCCCGTGCCCGGCGCCCCGTACCGGTCCGTGCTCCCTGCCCCGTACGAGTTCGCGCAGCAGGGGCGTGTGCCTGGACACTTCGGCTGGCCAGTCCTGCTCCCGGTACCCGTCGACGACTTCCACCTGCGCACGGGCTTCCCGCGAGACCCAGTCGAGCAGTCCCTGCGGTCCTCTGCCCTCGGCCATCGCGTGCGCGGCGAGATCGGTGTAGGTCTCCACCTGCCGGACCTCGTCCTGGAGCACCGCGATCTGCGCGCCCGTGAGCGCCTCGGCGACCCGGACCGGCCCGCCGGGGACCAGCGGAGTCAGGACGGGGACGAGCCCGCAGTCGGGCACCTCGTCGGGGTGGGCGAATTCGCCGCACACCACCACTCCGGCCGCGTTCTCCGCGCGGAGCCGCACCCACTCCAGGGTGCTGCCGGGGGACGTGACGAACAGCACCCGTTCCGTGCGCTCACCGATGGGGGGTCCGTCGGGGCCGCAGCGCGAAATCCTCTCGACCACGCTGCCGGGGTCGCCGGGCGCGTCACCCCTGCCTGCCCACCGCAGCAGCGGAGGCACGCCGGCGGTCAGACGGCCCAGCGTCAGCATGGCTCCAGCGTCGGTCCGGGCTCCTTCGGGCGCACCTCGGCGTGCTGCTTCACCGCGTGCGGGGACGGGGAGCCGGCGGGAGAGCCGGGCCGGGCGGCTCCGTCACCGCTGCCGGACGCCGCAGGACAGGACCGGGTACGGCGGTACGCGTTGTATGCCACAAATGGGTGAATCCGCAAGCAGGGCCGACGCGACTCGGCTCCCCTATCCGGAATACACCGCTCCTTATCGCTGCTGAGGCGATCAGATCTGAAGGGTCACGATCAAGACCGAACTGAAAGGATCCGCTGTGACCGCTCCGCCTGCTCCCCTCACCGTCGACGAGTTCGCTCCCCGACTCGCCGGCGCCACCGTCATCGACGTCCGCACCCCCGGCGAGTACGGCTCCGGGCACATCCCCGGCGCGTTCAACGTCCCGCTGGACCGGCTCGACGAGGCGCTTCCCTCGCTGCGCACCGCGGCCGAGCAGAGCGAACTGGTCGTCGTCTGCGCTTCCGGAGCCAGGTCCGGGGCGGCGAGCAGCCGTCTCGCGGGAGAGGGGATCACCGCCGCGTCACTGGACGGCGGGACCGACTCCTGGTCCGGCAGCGGTCACGCGCTCGACCGTCCGGAAGGCGCCCGCGCGGTGTGGCCGATGGAACGGCAGGTCAGGCTCGCCGCCGGTTCGCTGGTGCTGCTCGGCATCCTGCTCGACCTGGCGGTCCCCGGCGCCCGCGTCCTTTCGTTCCTGATCGGGGCCGGTCTGGTCTTCTCCGCGCTGAGCAACACGTGCGGCATGGCCGCGGTGCTCTCGAAGCTGCCGCACAACCGCCGCCGGTCCGGCGACGGAGGCCTGGACGCCACCCTCAGCAGGCTGAGCGCACGGGCCGCCGGCACCAGTTGACCCGGCACCGGCACGGACCGCCCGCACGGGCTCAGCCGGCACCGGTCTCCCGCCTTCCGGCCGCGCCGTGTGCCCGCGCCGCCCCGGCCGCCTCCTCGTACATCTCCCGTACGATCCGCTCCCCCGCCGCGACGCCGCGCTCGCGCAGCGCCGTGACGCGGGGGGCGCTCCAGCCGCTGTCGGCCAGCTCCCCGTGCCCGGGGAACCAGCCCCGGCCGGCGGCGGTCAGCAGCTGGGCGTCGAGCAGCGAGTCACCGGCCGCGTAGGTGTGCGTCGCCCCGGTGCGCCGTGCGACCTCGGCGACGGCAGCGCCCTTCGTCAGGGGGCGCGGCACGGCGTAGATCTTGCGGCCCTGGAGCGAGACCGTCCAGCCTCGGGGCTCCGCCCAGGCCGCCAGCTCCTTCACCCACGTCTGCGGCAGCCGTTCGCGGTCGACGACGAGGTAGGCGAACAGGTCGTCGGCGACGCGGTGCTTGAGCACCCAGTCGCCGCCCGCGGACGCCTCGCGCAGGTGCGCGCGCACCTCGTCGAGCGGGGAACACGCAGCGAGACGGTGGCGCACCTGCGCGTTCCACTCCGGGTCCGCCTCGCCGTCGACGAGCAGATGGCCGCCGTTGGCGCACACCGCGTAGCGTGCCGGACCGCCGGGAAGCCGCACCCGGCGGAACTGTTCGCGCGTTCTGGTGGTGGCGGGCACGAAGACGCACCGTTCCGTCAGTTCCCCCAGCAGTCCGGCGGCCGTCTCCGTCATGTACGACAGCGGCCTGCCCTCGTACACCTCGACGCACAGCAGCCGCGGAGCCTCGCTGTCGGGCACGCTCAGTCCGAGGGCCGCCGCCGAGTAGATCAGCGTGCGGTCGAGGTCCCCGGCGAAGAGCGGGAGAGGCGGCGTCACCGGCCGGGAGGGGGCGGTCATCCGGCGGCCCTCCCGTCGGAGCCGGTGGCACCGCGCGTGAACCGCGGGTGGATCAGGCCCACGCAGCTGTAGGGCAGTCCGTCCGTCTCCTCGACCGGCACGCCCCGCTGTTCGGCGAGCAGCCGTACATGGTCCAGGTCGGAGCCCGCGCCGCGCCGCGTCAGAATCCGCCACGGCACTCGGCGCAGCAGCACACGCGTCGTCTCGCCGACCCCGGGCTTGACAAGGTTGACGTCGTCGATGCCGTACTCCCGGCTGATGCGTTCCACCGCGCTCCAGCCGGCCCACGTCGGAGCCCGCTCGGCGGTCCGCAGCGCTGCCGCGTCCCCCGCCACGGCTTCGGCGACGTCGCCGAAGCGGGCCGTGATCCGGTCCAGGAAGAGGCCCGAGACGTCCGAACCGGCAAGCTCCCGGTAGCACTTGGCGCCGTGGTAGTCGTCCGGGCCGACCAGGTCCGCGCGGAGCACGGTGCGCGAAATCAGCCCGGAGACGGTGGAGTTGAGACACGCGGAGGGTATGAGGAAGTCCTCGCGTGTGCCGTATGTGCGTACACAGCCGCCGGGGTCTGCGAGCACGGCGATCTCCGGATCGAACTCCCCGAACTCCTCGAACTGCGCGAGGGCTTGGGCGAGTTCACGAGTGATGGCGCCCTTGCCCGTCCAGCCGTCGACGAAGACGACGTCGGCGGGGTCGTGGTGCGAGGCGATCCAGCGCAGCGCGTTGGCGTCGATGCCGCGCCCGCGCACGATGGACACCGCGTAATGCGGCAGGTCCAGCCCGTGGGCCCGCTGCGCCCAGCGCCGCATCAGTACGCCGACGGGCGTGCCCGCGCGGGCGAGCGAGACCAGCACCGGGCGGCCCGTTCCGCGGGACGCCCGTTCACTCAGCACGGTCTCGGTGACGGTGCCGACCGCGCGCGCGACGCGGCTCGCGGAGGACTCCAGCGCGCCGTGGAAGAGCCGCTCGTAGTCCGGGCCCGGCTGGTATTCGACGGGCAGCGACTCCGCGTAGTGCGCCCCTCCGCTCTGGATCGCCTCCTCGCGCTCCTCGGTCGGGGCCTCCAGCTTCGTCTGCGACAGGTCCTGCAGCAGCCAGCCGACTTCGTCGGGCGCGTAGGAGGAGAAGCGCGGGCCGCGCAGCGGCGCGGGCAGCGGACGGTAGGCGGGGACCACCGCGAGCAGCACGCTGTCGGTGTGCTCGCGCAGCCGGTGCAGCAGACCGCCCGGGGCGTGCAGGGCAGCGGTGTCCGACGCCGAGTCCGTCACGACGACGGCGGCGGCGAAGCGGCGGCCGGGGTCGGCACCGGGAGCGACGTTGTACGCATAGCGCACGGCGGTCCCGGAACCGCGGCGGCTCTCGGCCCGGGCCTCCGTCCCGCGGGCCGCGACGCCGTCCGTCCCGGTGTCCGCGCCGGTCGCCGGCCCGGTGTCCGTCCCGGAGTCCGTGCCGTTCGCCGCGTCCGTCCTGTCGTGCGCCGGGAAGGAGAGGCACGTACGGACGGCGTAGCCCGGGTCGTCGAGCGCGAGCACGGGCGAGCGCGTCGTGGTGGAGAAGCGCACTTCCGCCTCCCGGCCCAGGCGCTCCTCCAGGGCGACGGCGAGGCGCAGCGGTGCGTACATCAACTCCTCGCAGCCCAGCACCAGTACGCGCGGAGCCGTACGGTCACCCGGGGCTTCCGGCGAAGAACCCTCGTCGAGCGTGCCCGCCTCAGCCAGTGCGGAGGCCAGCCGTGCGGCCATGCCGGGCAGTGCCGCGTCCAGGCGGGCCCGGTGGGCGGCGGTGAAGCCGTGCCGTCCGCCGTCGGGCAGGCCCGGCGGCCAGCCGAGGTCCACCCGGGCCGCCGGGCTCGCGCCGCACGGGCCCGCAGTGGCGTCGGGTGCCTGCGCCTCCGCCGGACCCGCCTGAGCCTCCGCCTGCGCCACCAGGCGCTGCCCGCGCTCCAGCACGTCGTGCGGGAGGGAGACGCGGCCGCGTGCCAGCGCCACCACGTCCACACGCGCGCCGAGTTCGGCCGCGAACTTCTCCAGTGCGGCCGCGTCGTCCGCCGAGCGCATGTCGGTCAGCGCCACCACGACGTACCGCTGGCGAGGATGCCGCCGGTGCAGTGCCGCGATGGTGTTGCGCACGGTGCGGCCCGTCGAGAACTCGTCGTCGACGAGGACGAGCGGCCCGTCCCCGCTCAGCAGCCCCGGATCCTCCGGGAGCAGCAGATGCGACGTGGCGTGACTGTGCTCCTCCTCGAACCCTCCGGCGGTTGCCACCCCCGGCACCGCGCGCCGTGTCGAGTGCAGATACGTGACGCCGCCGATGCCGTCGGCCACGCAGTGCCCGAGCCCCGTCGCCGTCTCCGCGTAGCCGAGCACCACGGCACGGTCCGCGAGGCCGTCGCCGAGCAGGGTCCGCACTTGCCTCCCGAGCCCGACGCCGACCCCGCGCACGGCTCCGGGCCGCTCCGGCACGTGCTTGCCCAGGACGCGCGAGACGAGGAGATGCGCGCGTTTGGGGTTGCGGCGCAGCGCCAGGCCCATCAACTCCCGCAGCCCGTCGCCGCTCAGCCGCACATCCAGCCGTTCGGCGACCCACTCGCCGGACCACACCGCACCGCTCACCGCGTCCCTCACCGCGTCCCTCACCCCGTCGCCCATCCCTTCGTCCCGCCCTCTCACGCCGGTTCGCCGTCCGCCCGCACGCCGGCCGCCAGGAAGTCGACGAAGCCGACGCCCTCGCGTGCCACCCCGAACAGCTCGGCGCGCAGCAGCGTCCGCTCGGCCCACGCCCGGTGCGGCTTCACCTCGTTCATCTTGTTCGTGTACGCGGACCGCACGACACCGCCTCCGCTGCGCTCCGGGCGGAGGATGTCGGTGGCGTCGCTGTACTCCTCCAGGCTCACCACGGACAGCGCGTGCACCGGCAGCACGTGCGAGGGATGGATGCAGGTCTTGCCGAGCAGACCGTTGGCCCGGTCCAGTTCGATCTCGCGCAGCAGTCCGTCCATGTCGTGGTCGATGAGAGCCGTACGCAGTTCCTCCGCGCGCCCGGTGAAGATGCTCTGCCTGAGCTGGGGCTTGAACATCCTCTCCTGGAGCCGGAAGTACTCCCACACCGGTCCGGTGACCGTGTAGCCGCTGCCGTCCGCGCGGCCCAGCACATTCACCACGTCACCGATGACGGACGCGACGAGCTGGACGTCGTACGCGGTCATCTCGGGTGTACGGCGCAGCCCGTGGGCGGAACAGAAGTCCGTCACGCCGAGCCGCAGCGCGAGGACCCGTTCCCGGTACTTGTCGACGGCACGGGCGATTCCGGCCAGCGTCGCCGCCCGCGTCTCCAGGTGCAGCAGCGCCGGGGACTCGAGCACCGGCATCGCGAACAGCCTGCGGTCCGCGGCGGCTTCGGCCTCTGCCAGGGCCTCCAGGAACGGGATGCCGCTCTCCTCGGTGAACTTGGGCAGCACGAATCCCGACAGCAGTGCGGCCGAGGGCCCCAGCCGCTTCACGAGGTCGGTGATCTGCTCCGGCTCCCGTACCCGTACGAACAGCAGGGGGACGTCCCGCTGGGGCAGGCCGGCGCCGGGGGCCGCGAGCTGCGCCACCTGCCGGGTCAGATTGCCCTCGGCCCCCGCGACCTCCGCATCGCTTATGGAGTCCTCCAGGCACAGCACCATGGACCTCACGCCGCGACGGGCCTGCTTGACCACGTCGGCGGCGAGGCTCGTGCGCGTCGCCGGGCAGTACAGGGTGGCGCCGAGCGCGGCGGCGAGCGTACGGCCCGGCGAGTTTGCGGTGAACTCGGCCGGCTCGTGCTGGAACAGCGCTCGCCGCACCTCGGGCGGGAGTTGACCGAAATGCCGCATGCGTGACCCCGATTCCCTTCGCGTGGCATCCGGCGTGGCCTACGCGGTCGTGTCGATCGTGCAGCCCGTCCCGCCGCCGGCTGTGCGGTCCGGTGGCGAGAAGCAGCCGCTCATCGTACGTACGGGAGGGGCCCATTGGTTCCAGCCGACGATGAAGAATGCGTCACCACCGGGTGCACGCCCGGCCACCCCGGCCTCCCGCGTTGTCCTGACGCGCGGGCGGAAGGCAGGATGAGCGCATGACGCACGCCATGGTGAAGGGCTCGAACGTTCAGCTGGAGACTGTGGCGGTTCGCGCCGTCCTGTGCTGGTCCTCCGGGTCCGCAGTGCCCGACGTCGATGTGTCCGCGCTGCTGCTGGACGAGAGCGGACGCGTCAGTTCCGACGAGGACTTCGTCTTCTACAACCAGCCGCGGCACCCTTCGGGCGCGGTGAGTCACCTGGGAAAGACGCAGGAGCAGGACGGCAGGTGCGACTCGGTCGAGGTCGACCCCGGCGCGCTGGCCCCTCACGTGGACCGCGTGCTGCTCGCCGCGTCCACGGACGGCGGCACCTTCGGCGAGGTGCCGCAGCTGCGGCTGCTGGCGTACGCGGGCGCCGGACCCGGCTCGGAGGGCGAACCTCTGCTGACGTTCGACATCGAGCCGGAGACGGGCGCCGAGTCGGCGCTAATCTGCGGCGAGCTGTACAGGCGCGGCACGGGCTGGAAGTTCCGCGCGCTGGGCCAGGGTTACGCGACCGGGCTGATCGGGCTGGCCACCGAGTACGGGATCACCGTCGAGGAAAGCGAGGGCTCCCGCCGGGAGCCGGGTGCCGCAGCACCGGAACAGCCGGGTGCCACCGTGCCGCCCGCGCCGTCGGTCCCGCCCCAGACGTCCGCTCCGACGCCCGACGAAGCGACCGTGCCGGCCTTCACCGCAGGCGGACAGCCTGCGGAACCCGAGGACTTTCCCCTCGCGGCTCCCGCGGCGGGCCCGCCGCCCACCGCGCCGCCGCCCACGGCGCCGTCACCCATCGCGGCGGCAGGGCCGGGCCCCGCGGCACCGACGCATGGCTACGGCTATCCGCAGCAGCCCCAGCAGCCGCCGGCGACCCGGCCCGCGTACGGGTATCCGCAGCCTGCCTACGGATACCCGCAGCCCGACCCGGACTTCGCACTGCCACCCCAGGGGCCGCAGTTCCAGGACCGCTGACGGGAACGCCCGCAGCCCGCCCGGACCGGCTCGCGCCGCCGGACGGTCCGGGTCAGCTCCGGCCGGTCTTGTACCCGCGGCCCCACTGCATGCCCCACCCGTAGAGCCGGTCCAGTTCGGACTGGAATCCGTAGACGTAGCGCACCTGCCGGCGCACCATCAGCTGGTCCTTCTCGTGCTGCATGAGCAGCACCGCGCACGAACGCGCCTGCGGAGCCCGCTGATCGAGTCCGACCTCGACGCGCGGTCCGTTGCTCGGGAAGAGCGTGAGGATCGCGTGCGTGCGGTCGAACGCGGGGGTGCCGTCGTAGATGTAGACGAAGAAGAGCAGCCGCTTGATGTCGTCCTTGTGGTCGAGATTCACATAGATCGTCTCGCCGGAGGGGGAACCGAAGCGGTCGTCGCCGGTGAGCTTCACATACGGCGGAGAGTTCCAGTCACCGAGGAAGTTGCCCAGCGGCTGCACAACTCCCTTGGTGCCGTCGGCCATTTCGTACATGCAGGCGAGATCGAGGTCGACGTCGACGACGCCCTGCGTGTGCGCCTGTACGACCTGGGGCTTGAGTGCCTCGAGCGGGTTGCGGAGCGAACCGCGGCGCCCGGCTCTCCCGTCGAAGTCCGAAGAGCGCATCCGCCAGGAAAGGTTGACCCGCAGACTGCCGTTGTCCGAGCCCTGTTCGGTCAGCGACAGCGACGAGTGACGCTTGGTCAGCTCGACGGCGTACGTCGAAGGACCGCCTATCGTGTCGAACTTCGGCCCGCGCCGCCGCATCCCGGCGCTGCTGCGCCAGTTCTCCCAAAGGGAGACCATCCCGCACCCCCACTCGAACTCCAACTGCCTCGGGGCGGTTCCGAGTCGGGACTCGGAACCGCCCCGTCAGAGCGTTCCGCAAACAGGCCGCCGTGACACCCGGAAACGTGCGATCTGCCGCACCTTCCTGGGGCACAGGGGGCTCACGCCTTGGAGCCGACCTCCTCGTCCGAGGTCTCGTCCTTCTCGCCGCCGCTGTCGTGCGACTGCGAGATCCGCTGGTTGCGCCGGACCGAGGACCAGAAGGACGCGGCGATCAGCGCGACGCCGATCAGGCCGGTGACGACCTCGTTGATCTCGTACTTGATCGTGATGAGCAGGATGGTCGCGAGCGCACCGATCGCGTAGTGCGCGCCGTGCTCCAGGTAGACGTAGTCGTCGAGCGTGCCCTGCCGGACGAGGTAGACCGTCAGCGACCGCACGTACATCGCGCCGATTCCGAGCCCGAGCGCCATCCAGAAGATGTGGTTGGTGATGGCGAAGGCGCCGATGACGCCGTCGAAGGAGAAGGAGGCGTCGAGCACTTCGAGGTAGAGGAACATGAAGAAGGCGGCCTTGCCGGCGAGTCCGGCCAGCGACGGGTCCTTGCCTTCCTGCCTGGCCTTCTCCTCGGCCTCGTGCTCGCGTTCGTCCTCTTCCTCCAGTTTGTTCTCGAAGTGGCTGGAGAGACCGCCCACCAGCAGGTAGGTGATGAGTCCGGCGACGCCGGACAGCAGCACCGTGGCGGACTTGTCCACGTGGGCCCCGCCGTGCTGGTGCGCCTCGACCGCAAAGGTCATGGCCGAGACCAGCAGCACGATCAGGGCGATGCACACGGAGAGCATGTCGACCTTGCCGAGCTTGGCCAGGGGCCGCTCCAGCCAGGCGAGCCACTTGTACTCCCGCTCCTCGAAGATGAAGTCGAGGAAGATCATCAGCAGGAACATGCCGCCGAAGGCCGCGATGGCCGGGTGGGCGTCCGTCACGAGCTGCTGGTACTTGTCCGGGTCCGCCAGCGCGAGATCGACGGCTTCGATGGGCCCGATCTTGGCGCTGATGGCCACGATGACGACTGGGAAGACCAGCCTCATCCCGAACACGGCGATGAGGATGCCGATGGTCAGGAAGATGCGCTGCCAGAAGGCGTTGAGCTTCTTCAGCACACCTGCGTTGACGACCGCGTTGTCGAAGGACAGTGAGATCTCCAGGACGGACAGGATCGCCACGACGGCGAACCCCTGCCACCCCCAGAGCAACGCGGCGAGGGCGAGCCCCGCGGCCGTGACGCCGAAGGACCAGCCGAAGGTTTTCAAGAGCACTGGGCTACCCAATCCGCTTTACGAACAAATGACCTTTGCTTACGAAACATTGACCCCGAAGTCTAGAGCGATGCCTCGCAAGCCTGAGGCGTACCCCTGCCCAACGGCCCGGAACTTCCACTCGCCCTCGCGCCGGTACAGCTCCCCGAAGATCATCGCGGTTTCCGAGGAGGCGTCCTCCGTGAGGTCGTAACGCGCCAGCTCCTGCCCGTCCTCCTGGTTCACAACTCGGATGTAGGCGTCGGTGACCTGGCCGAACGTCTGCTGGCGGGGCTCCGCGTCGTAGATGGAGACCGGGAAGACGATCTTGTCGACCTGGGCGGGAACGAGCGGCAGGTCCACCAGCACCGTCTCGTCGTCCTCGCTTCCGGAACCGCCGACCAGTTCGTCGCCGGTGTGCTCGACGGATCCGTCGGGGCTCTTGAGGTTGTTGTAGAAGACGAAGTACTCGTCGCCGAGTACCCGGCCGTTCCCGCACAGCAGCGCACTGGCGTCCAGATCGAAGGCGGCCCCGGTGGTGGAGCGGGCCTTCCAGCCGAGCCCGATACGGGCCTGCGTCAGGTTCGGTGCGGCCTTCGAGAGGGAGACATTTCCCCCCTTGGCGAGCGTCACGCCCATGTTCTGATCCTCTCCCCGAACTCTCCCCGGTGTTGATGCCCCCAGTGTCCCGACATCACCAGGCGCCGCACACCTCCTGTTCACGGAAGCCTGCGGCGCCGGTGACTGCCGGGATCCCTCAGACGTTGACCCCGAAGTCCTGCGCAATGCCGCGCAGCCCCGACGCGTAACCCTGGCCGATGGCGCGGAACTTCCACTCCGCGCCGTGCCTGTAGAGCTCACCGAAGACCATGGCCGTCTCGGTGGAGGCGTCCTCACTGAGGTCGTAGCGCGCCAGCTCGTTGTTGTCGGCCTGGTTGACGACGCGGATGAAGGCGTTGCGGACCTGACCGAAGCTCTGCTGACGGCTCTCGGCCTCGTAGATGGAGACCGGGAAGACGATCTTCTCGACGTCGGCCGGCACACCTGCCAGATTGACCTTGATGACCTCGTCGTCTCCCTCGCCCTCACCGGTGAGGTTGTCACCGGTGTGCTCGACGGAGCCGTCCGGGCTCTTGAGGTTGTTGAAGAAGACGAAGTTCTTGTCGTTGCCGACCTTGCCCTCGCTGTTCGCAAGCAGAGCGCTGGCGTCGAGGTCGAAGTCCGACCCCGTGGTCGTACGGGCATCCCAGCCCAGACCGACGATCACAGCCGTCAGGTTCGGGGCCTCCTTGGTCAGCGAGACGTTGCCGCCCTTGCTGAGGCTGACTCCCACGAGTCCTCCAGGTGTCTGTTCGAAGGAGCACCGTGCCGTGCCCCGTGCCTGTAGCGGTCAGGTTCTGTTCCTGCCGGATGAACGAATCGATCCTAGTGAGCGGTTCCCCACGCTCCCAGCGCTTGGCTCAGAGGGCTTCCAGCGCCTTGACGTACTCGTTCAGGTCACGCGCCTCCGGGATGGCGTTGACGACGCTCCAGCGGACGACGCCCTCGGTGTCGATCACGAAGGTGCCGCGCACCGCGCAGCCCTTCTCCTCGTCGAAGACGCCGTAGGCGCGGGAGGCCTCCCCGTGCGGCCAGAAGTCCGACAGCAGCGGGTACTCCAGGCCCTCCTGCTCGGCGAACACCCTCAGCGCGAAGGGCGAGTCGTTGGAGACGGCGAGCAGCTGCACGTCGTCGTTGACGAACTTGGGCAGTTCGTCACGCAGCGCGCACAGCTCGCCCGTGCACACCCCGGTGAAGGCGAAGGGGTAGAAGAGCAGAACGACGTTCTTCTTGCCCCGGAAGTCGGACAGCGAGACCGCTTCTCCGTGCTGACTCTTCAGTGTGAAGTCCGGTGCCTTGGTGCCGACCTCGATTGCCATGGGATCAAGATCCCCTTCCGTGATGACTGTCGATGGAGACGTTCTGTGATCACGGCCCGGAAGACGGCGGGCGCCGCCCGCGGCGTCCGCAGGGCGCCTGGCGGGGAGGGCGGGTCACCGTCGTACGGGACGCCGGCGCAGTCTTTCATTTCTTCCCCCGAAGCGGGTCCGGGCCCCCGGCAGCCTGGCTGCCGGGGGCCCGGATCCGGACGGGTCCACTGCCGGGGAAGGCCTCATCGGGCTGCGCCCGCGGCCGCCCCCGAGGCCGGACAAGGCCTGGCTACCGCTTGCCGGTGCGAGCGGTCTTGGGCGTGACCAGACGGCTTCCGCTCCAGTCCTTGCCCGCGTTGACGGTGCTGGTCTGGGCGAGCCCGGCCGTCTGTGCCGCCTCACCGATCTCGCTCGGCTCGACGTACCCCTCGCGGCCGGTCTTGGGGGTCAGCAGCCAGACAGGAGAACCCGCGTCGATCATCGTGGTGGCGTCCACCAGCGCGTCCGTCAGGTCGCCGTCATCCTCGCGGAACCACAGCATCACGGCATCGGCCACGTCGTCGTGGTCCTCGTCGACGAGCTCCGTACCCGTGATGGCCTCGATTCCCTCACGGAGGGCCTGCTCGGCGTCGTCGTCGTACCCGAGCTCCTGGACCACCTGTCCGGGCTGGAAACCCAGCCTTGCGGCGGGGTTGGTCCGCTCCTCCGCGTGGTCCGCGGTCGCGCTCACGGATTGCCTCCTGTCTCTTGCTGGAATCTGCCTTGCGCCCCACGCGCACGCGAGGCAATGGCCGTAGTCCACACGGGCGGGCCGGATCGCGCAAGTACCCGACCATCCATCCCGCCCGAACGCCGACGTGTCCTCCCACAATGCCCGATGCGCAGTGATTCGCGCCACATCGGCCTGTGACGTATGTGCCGGTTCCGCCCCTTCCGCACCCGGTGCACCGGCGGCGGCACACCTCTGCCGCGCCGGGCGTAGGGTGGCAATTCGGCCGCCCCATTCAACTTGTTGCTGTCGCGCGCCCATGAGACGAAAACGGATTACCCAGCAGTAAAGGTGACGTGGGCGCAGCGGCAGTGGACGATGGAGTCGGCGCGACACCATGGCAGACAGATCACGACCAGCGAAGGAACAGCGTGGCTTCCGGATCCGATCGCAACCCGATCATCATTGGCGGCCTTCCCAGCCAGGTCCCGGACTTCGATCCCGAAGAGACCCAGGAATGGCTTGACTCGCTCGACGCCGCCGTCGACGAGCGCGGACGGGGACGGGCCCGCTATCTCATGCTCCGGCTCATCGAGCGGGCACGCGAGAAGCGCGTCGCCGTACCGGAGATGCGCAGCACGGACTACGTGAACACGATCGCCACCCGGGACGAGCCCTACTTCCCCGGGAACGAGGAGATCGAGCGCAAGGTCCTCAACGCGACCCGCTGGAACGCCGCGGTGATGGTCTCCCGCGCACAGCGGCCCGGTATCGGGGTCGGCGGGCACATTGCGACCTTCGCCTCCTCCGCCTCTCTCTACGACGTGGGCTTCAACCACTTCTTCCGCGGCAAGGACGAGGGGGACGGCGGCGACCAGGTTTTCTTCCAGGGCCACGCCTCGCCGGGCATCTATGCCCGCGCGTTCCTGCTCGACCGGCTCTCCGAGGCACAGCTGGACGGCTTCCGGCAGGAGAAGAGCAAGTCGCCCAACGGGCTCTCCAGCTATCCGCACCCGCGGTCCATGCCCGACTTCTGGGAGTTCCCCACGGTCTCGATGGGGCTCGGGCCGATCGGCGCGATCTACCAGGCCAGGATGAACCGCTACATGGAGGCGCGCGGCATCGCCGACACCTCCAAGTCGCACGTGTGGGCCTTCCTCGGCGACGGCGAGATGGACGAGCCCGAGTCGCTGGGGCAGCTCTCTCTGGCGGCCCGGGAGGGGCTGGACAACCTCACCTTCGTCATCAACTGCAACCTTCAGCGGCTCGACGGCCCGGTGCGCGGCAACGGGAAGATCATCCAGGAGCTGGAGTCGTACTTCCGCGGTGCCGGCTGGAACGTGATCAAGCTGGTCTGGGACCGTTCCTGGGACCCGCTGCTCGCCCAGGACCGCGACGGTGTGCTGGTCAACAAGCTCAACACCACGCCCGACGGCCAGTTCCAGACGTACGCCACCGAGAGCGGCGCCTACATCCGCGACCACTTCTTCGGTGGTGACCAGCGGCTGCGGGCGATGGCCGAGAACATGACCGACGACCAGCTCCTGCACCTTGGACGCGGCGGCCACGATCACCGCAAGGTGTTCGCGGCGTACAAGGCGGCCAAGGAGCACCAGGGCCAGCCCACGGTGATCCTCGCGCAGACCATCAAGGGCTGGACGCTGGGACCGAACTTCGAGGGCCGCAACGCCACGCACCAGATGAAGAAGCTGACGATCGACGATCTGAAGGGCTTCCGCGACCGTCTGCGCCTGCCGATCCCCGACAAGGAGCTGGAGTCCGGCGCCCCGCCGTACTACCACCCGGGCAGGGACTCGGAAGAGATCCAGTACATGCACGACCGCCGCAGGGAGCTGGGCGGTTACGTGCCCACGCGCGTGAACCGCTCCAAGCCGCTCAAGCTCCCCGGTGACAAGGCCTATGCGGCCGTCAAGAAGGGGTCCGGCCAGCAGCAGATCGCCACCACCATGGCCTTCGTGCGGCTGCTGAAGGACCTGATGAGGGACAAGGAGATCGGCAAGCGTTTCGTGCCGATCGCTCCCGACGAGTACCGCACCTTCGGAATGGACTCGTTCTTCCCCTCGGCCAAGATCTACAACCCGCTGGGGCAGAGCTACGAGTCCGTGGACCGTGAACTGCTGCTGGCGTACAAGGAGTCGCCGACCGGCCAGATGCTGCACGACGGCATCACGGAGGCCGGCTGCACCGCCGCTGCGACCGCCGCCGGGTCGGCCTATGCCACGCACGGCGAGCCGCTCATCCCGATCTACGTCTTCTACTCGATGTTCGGCTTCCAGCGGACCGGCGACCAGTTCTGGCAGATGGCCGACCAGATGTCGCGGGGCTTCGTACTGGGTGCGACCGCCGGTCGCACGACCCTGACCGGCGAAGGTCTGCAGCACGCCGACGGCCACTCCCAGCTGCTGGCGTCGACGAACCCGGCCGCCGTCTCCTACGACCCGGCCTTCGGCTTCGAGATCGCGCACATCGTCAAGGACGGCCTGCAGCGGATGTACGGCTCCTCGCCGGAGCACCCGCAGGGCGAGGACGTCTTCTACTACCTCACCGTCTACAACGAGCCCATCCAGCAGCCGGCCGAGCCGGAGGACGTGGACGCCGAGGGCATCGTCCGCGGGCTGTACCGCTACAGCGTGGGCGACAAGGGGACGATCCCCGCGCAGATCCTCGCCTCGGGTGTCGCCGTGCCGTGGGCTCTGGAGGCCCAGAAGATCCTGGCCGAGGAGTGGAACGTCAAGGCGGACATCTGGTCGGCGACTTCCTGGAACGAGCTGCGCCGCGAGGCGGTGGAAGCCGAGGAGCACAATCTGCTCCACCCCGAGGAGGACCAGCGCGTCCCGTACGTGACGCGGAAGCTCCAGAACGCCGACGGGCCCAAGGTGGCCGTGTCCGACTGGATGCGGTCCGTGCCGGACCAGATCGCCCGCTGGGTGCCCGGCACCTACCAGTCCCTGGGAGCCGACGGCTTCGGCTTCGCCGACACCCGCGGAGCGGCCAGGCGCTTCTTCCACATCGACGCGCAGTCGATCGTGCTGGCCGTGCTCACGGAGCTGGCACGGGAGGGGAAGATCGACCGCTCTGCGCTGAAGCAGGCCCTCGACCGGTACCAGCTGCTGGACGTGGCCGCTGCCGACCCGGGCGCGGCGGGCGGCGACGCCTGACGAACACTGGGGCATAGCCCCTGGTCGCACGGGAACGCACCGCGACGGCGTGGTACGGCACTGCCGTGCCGTGCCGTCGCGCTGTGCACGGCCCCTGCCGGGGCACACGGGCCGGCCGCCGGGAGACCTGCCGAGCAGGCGCAGACGCCGGACGCCCGCATGCAGAACGTGCCCCCAGGCCAGTACGCATGCCGTGGCGACGGCTTGCACCACCGCGCCGCGAGAGCGGGACATCAGCGCTCCCAGACCTTGAACGCCCGCATCCTGTACGCGCCTTCAGGAGTCCATGAACCGGAAGGGTGCGTGTGGAACTCACGGGTCTCCGCGCACTCACCGCTTTCGTAGACGGTCACCGGACGGCCCGTACGGTTGGCGAACGACGCCGCACCCGCACGCCCGGGAAACCGCTCACAGCTTCCGAGGGAGACCCCGCTCAGCGCGTACTCACGCCGCTCGCCACGGAAGGGGGCATCCGGCCACATACAGAGCGCCCCCGCCGCGCAGTCGCCCAGCCTCGGCCCTGCCGCCGCCCGGGGTGGCGCCGCCGCGGTCCCCGCGGCCAGGGCGCCCAGTGCGAGCGCGGCGGCCACGACACCCCGCATGCCGGTCCGGCCGGCAGAAGTTCCCCCGACCCCTCGGCGGCCCGGTGCACCCGGCTCCTGCACCGCCCGTCCTGATGCTGCCGGCGCCGACACCGCCGGCCCCGCTGCTCCCGGCCCGGACTCCGCCCGTCCGGCCTCGTCCCGTCCGGACATGCCTCGCCCGCGTCCCCGCACTCCGATCACTCCCCCGTACCGGGCCGGGCTCCGCTCGCCCGGCGTCGTGACCAGCATGTACGGGCGCCAGGGCAAGGCCAAGAGAAAGCCGCACGCTTCACCAGGACCAGTGGCGGAGATATCCACAAGCGCCATGAGCCGGATCCGGATACAACTCGGGGCGGAACGGCCGGCGACCGTCCCGCCCCGAAGTTCACTGCCCGAAGTTCACTGCCCGAGGTTCACTGCCCGAAGTTGCCGCTTCGAAGCTCACCCCCGAGCTCACGCGCGGGGTCGAGGCCCGGAGGTGCGCACTCCCCCGCCGTGGGCGAGCCGCCCCCGTCACACGTGCACGGAGGGCCCCGCGTCGTTGGAGCCGCGCTTGGTGAAGAAGGCGACCCCCGCGGCGAACACCGCCACCACGCCGGCGCACGTGAAGGCCAGCCCCATCCCCGAGATGAACGAGTCGTGCACGACCTCCTTCATCGCCTCGGCGATCTGCGCGGGCGTGCCCGCCGGCGCCGGGGGCGCCACGCCGACCTCGGCGGCCCCTTCGAGCTTGTCCGCCTGCCCGGGCGGCAGCGGCGGCAGCTTGGCGTCCGCCCACTTCTCCGGCAGTGCGTCGTCGACCCGGGTGGCCATGACGACGCCCAGCACCGCGGTGCCGAGGCTTCCGCCCACCTGCATCGCCGACTGCTGGAGCCCGCCCGCGACGCCGGAGTGCTCCAGCGGCGCGTTCCCCACGATGACGTCGGTGGCACCGACCATCACCGGGGCGAGGCCGAGACCCAGCAGGGCGAACCACAGGGAGGTGATGCCTGCGCCGCTGTCCGCGTCCAGCGTCGAGAGACCGAACATGGCGACCGCGGCGATCATCATGGCGCCGACGAGGGGTCCGCGCGGCCCGACCTTGGAGATGAGCCCGCCCGCCAGGGGCGAGGCGACGATCATCATCGCCGTGAGCGGCAGCAGCCGGATCCCGCTGTCCACGGGCGACATCCCGTGCACGTTCTGGAGGTAGAAGGTGACGAAGAAGATGCCGCCCATGAATCCGAAGGCCATCAGCACCATCAGTACCGTCCCGGCCGTCAGCGGGACCGAGCGGAACATGCTGAGCGGAACCAGCGGTTCCTTCGCCCTCGACTCCCACAGTCCGAAGACGAGGAACGCGACGAGGGAACCGCCCAGGAAGCCCAGTGTGGACGCGTCGCCCCAGCCCCAGTCCGGAGCCTTGATCAACGCCCAGATCAGGCAGAACATCGCGCCGGACAGCAGCAAGATGCCCGGTATGTCGAAGGAGCGCGGCGCCTTCTCCGCCCGGTGGTCGCGGAGGATGAACAGCCCCATGACCAGTGCGGCGAGGCCGACCGGGATGTTGATGAAGAAGACCGACTCCCAGTTGACCTTCTCGACGAGGAGGCCGCCGACGATGGGCCCCGCGGCGGTCGAGGCGCCGATGACCGCGCCCCAGACGCCGATGGCGGCGTTCAGCTTCTCGGCGGGGAAAGATGCGCGCAGCAGACCCAGCGCCGCCGGCATCAGCAGGGCCCCGAAGAGGCCCTGCAGCACGCGGAAGGCGACGACGAGCGAGACGCTGCCGCCGAGGCCGATCGCTCCGGAGGCCGCGGCGAAACCGACGACGCCGATCAGGAAGGTCTGCCTGTGACCGAACCTGTCACCCAGCTTGCCCGCGGTGATCAGGGCGACGGCGAGCGCCAGCAGATATCCGTTCGTGATCCACTGGACGTCGGCGAGCGAAGCTCCGAGGTCCTTCTGGATGGCCGGGTTGGCGATGGCGACGATCGTCCCGTCGAGGGCGACCATCGTGATGCCGATGGCCACGGTCACGAGGGTCAGCCACGGGTGGCCGCGGACACCCGATCGAGGTTCCGGTGCGCCCGCTGCGCCTGGTATGCCTGGTTCTCGCGGACCGGGCGGTTCCGCGGCCCGGCCCGTGGCTGTGCTGGTCTGGGAGCTCATGATGCGAGACTAATGACAGTCGCTGACAATTGACAAACAAAATTATTCGTCTGTAGATGTCAGGCTGCTCACATCCGGCGGGGAACCCGTGACCCCGGCCGGAGACGGAAGAGCCTCGTCCGGAGCACCACGTCCTCGGCACCGGCCGCGGCAGCGTCCGGTCCGTACATGCCCTGCCGCTGGAGGGATCAGCGGCGAACCACTGGGAGGTGGCCGAAGTGACCGGTCTGCGTGAGCGGAAGAAGCAGCGCACCCGGGACTCGCTCGTCCGCGCCGCCTGCGAGCTCTTCGTCGCGAAGGGGTACGAGGAGACCACCGTCGACGAGATCGTCGCCACCGTCGACGTCTCCCAGCGCACCTTCTTCCGCTACTTCACAAGCAAGGAGGAAGTGGCCTTCTTCCTCCAGGCGCTCGTCTCGGAGCGGTACGTGGAGGCGGTACGCACGCGGCCGCCCGGGGACGAATCCCCGGTGGAGGTGCTGCGCAGCACGCTGGACGAGACGTGGGAGAGCATCGGCGAGGCCATCGAGGAGATCGTGCCCTTGTCGCTCTACATGAGGATGTGGCAGATCATCGAGACCACCCCCTCCCTCGTGGCCGTCGAACTCCGTCACGCCGTGGAGATGGAGGAACGGCTCGCCGCCGAGATCGCGCGGCGCGAGGGCGTGGACCCGGACGGCGACGCCAGACCGCGAGTGCTCGTGGCGGCGTTCTCCGGTGTGATGCGCGCCGCCTTCCGCCGCTGGAGCTTCGGCGGGGACATCACCGTGGCCGCGGCCCAGCACATGGTCGAGTCGTACGTGGACCAGCTGGGCCCCGCCCTCTCCGAGGACTGGGGCGATCCCGGCCGGCCGCCGCGCGCACCCCGGGCCTCACCCCCCGGAGCTCCGGGGGCGGGCTCCTCCAACTGATCTGCACGGCAGGCGGGTTCGCGGCCTGCCCGCGGCAAGGCACCCGCGGGAACGTCCTCGTACGCCCGCAAGAGCACGACAGCCACAGGCCCGCCCGAAACTGACCCAATCAGGCATGCCGAAACGTGAGATGGGTCACGGCGCACACGAGCACCCGACCCCGTCTCCTAGGGTTGCTGCCCAGTGAATTCCTTCCAGGCCCTCAGCAACCCGCTGTCCGGACCAGGCCTCCCTTCCGTGGGAGCCCCGGGCACGGCCTTCTGGCGCACGGTGCTCGCACTGGCCGTGGTGCTGGTTCTGCTGGCGACGACCGGCTGGACGGCGATCCGTGAGCACGAGGGGACGCCCGGCCCGTACGCCGCGAGCCTGCTGGCCTGGGAGAAGGGTTCCGTCGCGGGCCGCCCGCTGCCCGGCCCGGACGAGAAGCCCGGAGCGGTCGCCCGGTTCTTCCGTTCGCTCACCGCCGGTCAGCAGGAGCGCCTGGCGGAGCGCTATCCGCTCGTCGTGGGGAATCTGGGCGGCGCTCCGCTTCAACTGCGCTACGACGCGAACCACAGGGCTCTGACCGAGGCCCGGGACGTGGAACGCGAACGCATGCACGACCAGCGGCTGACCGACGACGGACGCCAGACCGCGCGACACCGCATGGAACGCTTCGAGTCCATGCTCGAACCCGGACGCAGGATCCTCGCCTTCGACCCGACGGGCGGCGGCCGCGCGGCGGAGGTCTTCGGCGATCTGGACCGGGCGCGGCGGGTGTCGGTGGTCGTACCGGGCGTCGACACGAACCTGCTGACCTTCGAGAAGACCGACCACCCCTACTCCGCGCCCTCCGGCATGGCGCGCGCCCTCCAGGAGCGGCAGCGCACCGCGGCGCCGGGCGCCTCCACCGCGACCATCGCCTGGGCCGACTACACCGCACCGACCGGTCTCGGCGTCGAGGCCGCCTCCGGCAACCTCGCCGAGGAGGGGGCGCAGCGGCTCACCGACTTCGTGCAGAGCCTGAGCAACCCGCACATCGCCCTGTTCTGCCACAGCTACGGCTCGGTCGTGTGCGGCGACGCGGCGGACAGGCTGCCGCCGCGCGTCACCGACATCGCCGTCTCCGGCAGCCCGGGCATGCGCGTGGACCACGCCGACGACCTGGGCACCGACGCCAACATCTGGGCCGTCCGCGACAGGGACGACTGGATCGCCGACGTGCCGCACATGGAGGTCGGCGGCCTCGGTCACGGGGCCGACCCCGTCTCCCCCGCCTTCGGGGCGCGCAGGCTCTCCGCCGACGGCGCGTACGGGCACACCGGCTACTACGTTCCCGGCACCGGAAGCCTGGCCAACTTCGCAGAGATCGCGACAGGTTCGTACGAGACGATCAGCTGCGCGACGAGCGACCCCGGCTGCATCGGGACACCCGTCAAGACCGCCTGACGTCGCGGCTCATTTCTCGCACGGGCATGCATATGCCCCGGAAATGCGGCCCATTACGCGCGTAGCGTCGAGGAGGGGGACGAGCGGGCGCCGCGCGCATACGATGGGCCGCATGGGTGACGTACTGGCTGGAATTCACTCCGCCTGGGAGTTCGAAGCCGACTCCGTGCTCATCCGCTTCGAACGGGGGATCCGCACACCGAAGCTCTTCCACGTGCTCGGAGAGCGGCGCGTCCCGTACGAGGCACTGAGCAGCGTCGAGCTCGGCCCGGGCGGCAGACGCGGCACCGTCGTACTGCGCGCAGAGCCCCGCGCGGGCGCCGACCCGCTGATCGAGGCCGCCGCAGGCCAGCTCAAGGAAGGCTGCGATCCCTACCGTCTGGTGCTGCCCGCCGAGCGCGAGACGCTCGCCGACTACTACGCCACCGAGCTGCGCGCGGCCCTGGGCGCGGACGCCGACAAGCCCGCCGAGCACCATCTCGTCGCCGCCCCCGAGCCTCCGCACAGCTTCAAGGCCTACGACGGCAAGGCGTCCTTCGACGGCGGCACTGTCTTCTTCCGCTGGTTCTGGACCGGTGCCTCCTCCAGCAAGTGGAAGGCGGGCGACCAGAGTTTCCAGGTGAGCGAGCTGGAGGACGTCGAATGGCGTTCGCCGGAGATCGCGAGCGGCCATCTGCGTGTGACGCCGCGGGGCGGGAGGCCTCCGGAGAACCGGGAACCCGACAAGGACCCGGCGTCGGTGGTCTTCGGCATCGGCTACGGGCTGGTGCACGAGTCGCTGCCGTTCGCCGCCTCGGTGCTGGAGGCCGTCCGGGCGGCCCAGCCGGCTGCCCTTCCCGAGACCTCGCCGCCGTCCCGTCCGTCCCGGTCCGGGCACTCCGCCGGGCGCGCCGATCCGGCGGACATCGCCGAGCGCATACGGCACCTCGGGGAACTCCACGAGGCAGGTCTCGTGACGGAGGACGAGTTCGCGAAGAAGAAGGCCGACCTGCTCGCCGAACTGTGAGCGCGCGGCGTCCCGTTGTGCCACCCCGGCCGCGGTGGCCGCGCACGCACGGCGGGGCGGAGGACCGCTGCTCCGACGGGCACGGAGGGCGGCGCCCCTCCGGCGCGGCGGGCGCGGTGGCCTGCGTCGGCGGGAGCCGCGCCCTACTGACGTAGGGGGTGCACCCGGTACCCACGTATGACGTGCGGGCCCGTGACCACCGCATACCCTGGCTGCGCGATGAACGCCTCAGACGCTCCGGGACACCCGGGCTCCCCGCCCGGCGAGCCGTCACGCGGGCGATCCCGCGAAACACCACGCGAGCCACCCCACGAGCCGTCACGCGCGCCGTCACACGGTCCGGCGAAGCCGCTCTCCGCGCCCGTGCAGGCGGCCGAGCGCGGGCTGCACCTGCTCTGGGAGGCCCTGACCACGCCCGCGAGCGCGGACACGCGTCCGCCCGGCCCCGAGTCCCGGCGCCGGGGACGGCGATGGGCGTACGTGCTCGTTCTCGGACTGGTGGCGGTGCTGATCCCGGTCACCTCCGACGTGCTGTCACAGGAGCACGCACTCCCGGGCCCTGTGGCGGTCTCGCTGGCCCTCACGCAGTCCGGCCCCCTGCTCCTGGCCGTCACACGGCCGCTCCAGGCCTGGTGGATCGTGATCGTCGCGGACACCGTCGGCGCCTTGCTGCTGCTGTTCACCTCGCCCGTGGAGAACTCGTGGCCGTGGCCGCCCGCGCAGATCATCGGCTATCTGGCGCTGTGTCTGGCCCTGTCGCTGCGCGAGCGGCGGCGCACGCTGATCGCCGTCTGGTCGGTCACCCTCGTGCTCTCGCTGGCGCTCGGCTTCCTCGCACCGGAGCGCAGCGACGGCACGAACGTGCTCATGACGGTGCTCAGCGGCATCGTGCTGCTGCTCGGCGGCGCGGTACGCGAGCGGGGGGACGCTCAGCGTCGCCTCGCGGAGCAGGAGACGATCAGCGAGGCCGAACGCGCCCGCCGCACGCTGCTGGAGGAGCGGGCCCGTATCGCGCGTGAGCTGCACGACGTCGTTGCGCACCACATGTCCGTCATCACCGTGCAGGCCGACAGCGCGCCGTACCGGCTGAGCGGGCTGCCGCCGCAGGCGCGGGAGGAGTTCGGCTCCATCGCCGGGACGGCCCGCGAGTCGCTGACGGAGATGCGGCGGCTGCTGGGTGTGCTGCGCAGCGAGGAGTCGCACGGCGAGCGGGCACCGCAGCCCGGCCTGGACAGGATCGGTCAGCTGGCGGAGGCGACCGTACGGGCGGGCGTGCCCACCGAACTGTCCGTGGAGGAAGGGCTGTCCGGGCTGCCGCAGGCGGTGCAGCTGTCCGTGTACCGGATCGTGCAGGAGGCGCTCGCCAACGTCGTACGGCATGCGCCGGGCGCCACCGTCCGCGTATCGGTGACCAGCGGGGAGGGGAGCACGAGCGGCGGGAACGGCGAACGCGACGGGACCGGCCGCAGGAGCGGCAGGCGCGCCGGGCGAAGCCGCGACTCCGCTTCCGCCCGTCTGACGGTCCTCGTCGTCAACGGCCCCGCGGCCGGCTCCGCGGGCCCGCCCCTGGAGACCGCCGGCACCGGACACGGCCTGGTGGGCATGCGCGAACGCGTCCGGCTCATCGGCGGTTCGCTCGAGACCGGGCACCTCCCCGACGGCGGCTTCCGCGTCGCCGCCCGCATCCCGCTGCTCCCCGCGCAACCGACCGGGAAGGACCCCGAGCCCTCATGACGACCCGCGTGATCATCGTCGACGACCAGGCCATGGTGCGTGCGGGCTTCGCCGCGCTCCTCGCCGCACAGTCCGACATCGACGTGGTGGGCGAGGCCGCGGACGGGGCGCAGGGCGTCGAACTGTGCCGGCGCACGCACCCCGACGTGGTCCTCATGGACGTGCGCATGCCGGAGACGGACGGGCTGGAGGCCGCCAGGCGGCTGCTCGGAACGGACGACGGCACCCGGGCCCGCGCCGGCAGGGGCGACGGAAAGGCCCACCGGCCCAAGGTGCTGATGCTGACCACCTTCGACGTGGACGACTACGTCTACGAGGCCCTGCGCGCAGGGGCCAGCGGATTCCTGCTGAAGGACGCACCGCCCGCCGATCTCATCGCGGCCGTGCGGATCGTCGCCGAGGGCGAGGCGCTGCTCGCCCCCTCGGTCACCCGGCGGCTCATCGCCGACTTCGCCAGGCAGCGGCCCGCGCCGCAGGCGTCGCGCGGCCTCCGGCTCAACGGGCTGACGGACCGTGAGACGGAGGTGCTGGAACTCCTCGCCCGCGGCCGGTCCAACGGCGAGATCGCCGATGTCCTCGTGCTGGCCGAACAGACCGTCAAGACACACGTGAGCCGGATCTTCACGAAGCTTCAGCTGCGCGACCGCGCGCAGGCCGTGATCTTCGCGTACGAATCGGGCCTGATCTCCCCGGGCGAGGCCTGACCCTCCCGCGGCCCGTCTCCTCCTCCCGGAGGGCATGCCGATACCCCGGTATCACGCGGGAGTTGGCTCCCCGGTGTGACGTGAGGCCGCACACGCCCGTCCGACTCTCCTCCCGACAGGCCACCGGTCCCTCCGGCGGCCGACGGAGGGAGTACGGGGATGAAGCGCCGTCTGAAGCGGGCACTGACCGCGGCCGCACTCACGGTCACCGTCGTCGCGGCCACCGCCGGTTGGGCGGCCGGATCGACGCAGAAGGCCGTCACCGGTCCGCCCCAGGGGGCGGACTCATGGCGCGCGGACGAACACACCCTCGGCCGCCCCCTCCCCGACCCGGCGGCACGGCCGGCCCGTATCGCCGCCTTCTTCGCGGGGCTGACGCCGGGGGAACGGGACGCCCTCGTCCACCGGCACCCGCTGGTGACCGGCAACCTCGACGGCGCGCCGACGGCGCTGCGATACGCGGCCAACCGCCGTGCCCTGCGCGCCGAACGCGCGCGTGAGCGTGCACGCGCCGCCGATCCCTCCCGTACGCCGCAGGACCGGCAGCTCGCGCGGGCGAAGGCCGACCGGTACGCCCGGCTCCTCGGCCGGGAGCGCCGGATCCTCGCCTTCGACCCGCGGGGCCGCGGCCAGATCGCGGAGGTGTACGGCGACCTGGAAGGAGCGGACCGCACAGCCGTCTTCGTGCCGGGATCGGACATCGACCTGGCCACGTACGACAGCAACGGCCCCAACAGATACGGGACTCCGGCGGGCATGGCCGCCTCTCTGCGCGCCCGCATGACGGCCGCGGAACCCGGCACCCGCACGGCCGTCATCGCCTGGTCCGGCTACACGACACCCGTCGGGCTGGGACCGGACGCGGCGACGGGTCGCCTCGCCGCCGCCGGCGCTCCCCGGCTGGAGCGCTTCCTTCGAGGGCTCGCCGACACGGGTGCTCCCGCACCCACGGTGCTGTGCCACAGCTACGGCTCCGTCGTGTGCGGGAGGGCCGCCGGGCACCTGACGCGGCGCGAGGCCTCCGACCTGATCGTCTTCGGCTCGCCCGGGATGCACGCCGGCTCCGTCGGGGAGCTGGGCACTCCCCTGCGGGTCTGGGCGGCCCGCGACGCCGGTGACTGGATCGGCAGGGTGCCGAACGTGGAGGTCTTCGGCCTCGGGCACGGTGCGGACCCGGCGTCGGAGAGCTTCGGCGCGCGTGTCGTCTCCTCCGCTCGGGCCGGCGGCCACACCGGCTACCTCGCCCCGGGCACCGACTCGCTGGCCAACTTCGCCGCGATCACGCTCGGTTCGTACGACGAGGTGCAGTGCTCGTCGCCGGAGCGCACACCGTCCGGATCGTGCACGAAGGGCCTCACGCCGTGATGCGCGACGGGACCACGGCGACGGTGCGGGGGCGCGTGGGGCTCCCGGGCGCCAGGGCCCATCGGGCGCCGGGCCCTCCCTGGGGCCGGGTCCTCCCGGGCGCCGGGCCGCCTCCGCACCGTCGCCGGTCGTTCGCGCCGTCGTCCCTCATTCCCGCCCGGCGGAGGTGAACGACATGTCCGGGTAGCGGTCCCCGGCGACCCGGCCCGCGATGGGCTCCAGCAACGCCAGTTCGTCCTCCGAGAGCTCGATGCGGGTGGCCGCGGCGTTCTCTTCGACCCTGCTCCGCCTGCGGGTGCCGGGGATGGGGACGACCGTCATCCCGCGCAGAGCGGCCTGCTGCTGCACCCAGGCCAGCGCGATCTGCCCCGGGGTTGCACCGCGCGACCCGGCGATCTTCCGCACGGGTTCGAGCAGCTCCGCGTTCGCGCTCGCGTTGCCGCCGGTGAAGCGGGGCTGCGTCTTGCGGAAGTCGTCGCTTGTCAGTTCCGTCTCGGCATTCACGAAGGACCCCGTGAGGAAGCCCCGCCCGAGCGGCGAGTACGGCACGAAGGCGACGTCCAGTTCACGGGCCGCCTCCACCACGCCGTCCTCGACGTCACGGCTGAAGAGCGACCACTCGGACTGCACCGCCGCGACGGGGTGCACCTCATGTGCCGTGCGCAGCTCCGCCGCCGTCACCTCGCTCAGCCCCAGGTACCTGACCTTGCCCTCCTGCACGAGCTCGGCCATGGCGCCGACGGACTCCTCCAGCGGCACACTCACATCCCGCCGGTGCATGTAGTACAGGTCGATCGTCTCGACGCCGAGCCGCCGCAGGCTGTCCTCGGCGCAGCGCCTGATGTACGGAGGGTCGTTGCGGATGATCCGCTTGGCGGGCTCGTCGGCGTCCCACGACAGCGAGTATTTCGTCGCGAGGACGACCTCGTCCCGGTGGGACCGGACGAAGGGCGCGATGAACTGCTCGTTCTCGCCTTCCTCCCGGCCGTAGACGTTGGCCGTGTCGTAGAGGGTGACACCCAGTTCGAGCGCCCGCTCCAGCGTGGCCCTCGCCTCGTCCGGGTCGTCGGTGGGTCCGTAGGCCCAGCTCATGCCCATGCAGCCGAGGCCCTGCACGCCCACTTCGGGACCGTTCGCGCCGAGCCGTGTCGTCGCGATCTTCTCGCTGTTGCCCGGATTCGAAGTCAATGCTGCCCCTCTCAGGCGGATTCCGGCGCCCGCCGGGCGTCGGAGTAGATGCCGATCTTGTAGTCGAGGACCGCGAGGGTCTCCTGAAGCTCGGCGACGCGTCGCAGTACGTCCTCACGCGTGGCCACCAGCAGGTCGTACCGCTCGGGGAAGGTGTGCTCACCGGCCCGGACGAGCTCGGCGTAGCGCACCATGTCCGCGACCGGCATGCCTGTCAGCCGCAGCTTGGCGACCAGGTCGAGCCAGCCGAGGTCCTTGTTGGTGAAGCGCCGCTGCCCCGTGTGCGACCTGTCCACGTGCGGCATCAGCCCGATCCGCTCGTACCAGCGCAGCGTGTGCGCGCTCAGCCCGCAGATCGCGGCGACCTCGCTGATCGTGTACCGGTCCTGGCCGTCGGGCCTGGGGTGGGGCAGCCTCCCACGGCCGGCGCACGCTTCCGGTTCTACTGCTTCGTCCGCTGTCTCCGTCTCCGTCACGGTCATGAGTGAACGCTACGGACTTCGAGTGCGCTCCAGGCAAGCGCAAAATCCCGGCCGGACCGCGTCACGTACGCTCGGCCCCATGAACAGCCTGCGGATGATCGACAATTGGCCCGTGCCGACCGCTGCCGCCGCCGTCGTCTCGTGGCCGCACGGCACGGACGCCGCCTCCGGCGCCGGGACGCCCACCACTGCCGCCGCTCACGGCAGCACAGGTCACCGTTTCGCGCTCGCGTCCGTCACGAAGCCCCTCGCCGCGTACGCGGTCCTCATAGCCGTCGAGGAGGGGGCCCTGGAGCTGGACGATCCCGCCGGGCCGGAAGGCTCCACGGTCCGGCACCTTCTCGCGCACACCTCGGGGCTGGCGTTCGACGAGGACAAGCCGATGGCCGCTCCGGGCACTCGCCGCATCTACTCCAACGCGGGTTTCGAGGCGCTCGGCGATCACCTCGCGAAGGTCACCGAGATCCCGTTCCCGCAGTATCTGCACGAGGCGGTCCTGGAGCCGCTGGCCATGACGGCGACGGAACTTCCCGGCTCCCCCGCCAAGGACGGCGTCTCCACCGCCGACGACCTCGCCCGCTTCGCCGCCGAACTTCTCGCGCCGCGGCTGCTCAGCCGCCGGACCCTCGACGAAGCGACGTCGGTGGCCTTCCCGGACCTCAAGGGCGTTCTCCCGGGCTACGGACAGCAGTCGCCCAACGACTGGGGGCTCGGCTTCGAGATCAGGGACTCCAAGTCCCCTCACTGGACGGGCAGTTCGTCCTCCCCGCGCACGTACGGGCACTTCGGGCAGTCGGGCACCTTCCTGTGGGTCGACCCGGAGGCGGGGGCCGCCTGCGTCGCGCTCACCGACCGCGACTTCGGCCAGTGGGCCGTCGACGCGTGGCCGCCGTTCACGGACGCGGTCCTCGCCGAGCTGCGCTCCGGTGCCGCCCGGGGCTGACCCCCCGGGTGTCCGGCACCGGGCGGGCGGCACGTACGGCAGGTGCCGGACGGCCCGCACGGCAGGGGCCGGGCGGCACGTACGGCAGGCGCCCCGGGCCGGACGGGGCCGGGCGGGGCCGTGCGGGGCCGGACGGCGCGCCGGACGGCGCCTCCCGCGCGGCGTTCAGCCGTAGCCGGGCTCCGCGTGCATCTCCCACATCAGCATCTCCACAGGCCCCCCGGCGCCGTGTGCGTCCAGGTCACGGGCGTCGGTGATACGCGCGGCGTCGCCGGCGGCCAGCCTCTGCCGTCCGGCACCGGCCGGGGACGCCCCGTCCCCGGCTGCCGCTCCCGAGCCGATCTCGGCCACGCCCCGCACCACGTGCACGTACACCCACGCCGCGTCCGGCACCGCCGTACGCTCGCCCTCAGCCAGGCGCCGCACATGCATCACGGCCTCGGTCCGCGGCACCGCGAAGGGCGTCCCGTCGGCGATGCCGTGCACCACTTCGTACTCGGGCTCTCCGCTGCCGCCCCGCCCGTCCGTGCCGCTGCCCGAGGAGCCGGGGACCAGCCACATCTGCACGAAACACAGCGGTCCCGGGCCCGCGTTGCGTTCGATGTGGCGCACGCCGCTCCCCGCGCCCATCCGCTGCACGTCGCCGGCACGGACGCGCGAGGTACGGCCCGTCGAATCGATGTGCTCCAGCTCCCCCTCGACGACCCACGTCACGATCTCGACGTCCCTGTGCGGATGTTCGGGGAACCCCGCACCCGGTGCCAGCCGCTCCTCGTTGCAGGCCACCAGCTGCCCGAACCCGACGTTGTCCGGGTCGTAGAAACCCGAGAACGAGAAGGCGTGCCGGGTGTCGATCCCCGCCGCCTCGTCACCGCCCCGATACCGGTCGGACCCCCGCCACACCTGAAGCATGCGCCCACCGTAATCCGCTCCGCGGCACCGCAGCAGAGCCCCCGGCCGTCGGCCCGCGGGCCGATGAGGCAGTCTTGGCACGTGCCCGAATCCACAGATCCTCCCGCGAACCCCCCGTCCGACGAGCGCCCGGAGCACGCCGAGCACCCGCACGGCGCGACTCTGCGGCGCCTGGAGCAGTCGTCCGGGAAGCTCGCCGCGGCCGCCATTACGCGCATGGACGAGCAGTTGCCGTGGTACCGGGCGATGCCGCCGGAGAACCGCTCCTGGATCGGACTCGTCGCGCAGGCGGGCATCGCGGCCTTCACCGAGTGGTTCCGCCACCCCGAGACGTCCCAGGCCATCAGCACGGACGTCTTCGGCACGGCGCCGCGCGAACTGACGCGGGCCATCACGCTGCGCCAGACCGTCGAACTCGTGCGCACCACGATCGAGGTCGTCGAGGCTGCGATCGACGAGGTCGCCGCTCCGGGTGACGAGTCGGTGCTGCGCGAGGCCCTCCTGGTGTACGCGCGCGAGATCGCCTTCGCCACCGCCCAGGTCTACGCACAGGCAGCCGAGGCACGCGGAGCATGGGACGCGCGGCTGGAGTCGCTCGTCGTCAACGCCGTCCTCTCCGGCGAGGCCGACGAGGGCGCCGTCTCCCGTGCGGCCGCGCTCGGCTGGAACGCGCCGGAGCACGTCGCCGTGGTGCTGGGCACGGCACCGGACGGAGACAGCGAACTGACGGTCGAGGCCATAAGGAGGGCCGCGCGGCACGCGAAACTCCAGGTGCTCACGGGCGTTCTCGGCAGCCGTCTCGTCGTCGTCGCCGGCGGCAGCGACGATCCGCTGCGCGCCGCGAAGTCCCTGATCGGGCCGTTCGCGCCGGGTCCTGTCGTGGCCGGTCCGATCGTCGGAGACCTCCTCTCGGCGACCCGCTCGGCACAGGCGGCCGCGGCCGGGCTGCGCGCCTGCGCCGCCTGGCAGGACGCGCCGCGTCCGGTACTCGCGGACGACCTGCTGCCGGAGCGCGCGATGGCCGGCGACCCCACCGCGCGGGACCTCTTGGTGGAGGAGATCTACAGACCGCTGGAGGAGGCGGGCTCCGCGCTCCTGGAGACGCTGAGCGTCTATCTGGAACAGGCGAGCAGCCTCGAGGGCGCGGCGCGGATGTTGTTCGTACACCCCAACACCGTGCGCTACCGGCTGCGACGTGTGACGGACGTCACCGGGTGGTCGCCCTCCGACGTCCGCTCGGCCTTCACGCTGCGTATCGCCCTGATCCTGGGGCGTCTCAGCGACTTCGGGAACGGTGCCTGACCGGGACCGGGCGTCTTTGTCGGGCCTCGACAAATTGCCCTCCGGTTCTTCGTACCGCTCCGTACCGGCGCGCAAGGCGCCTCACAGGGGAGAGTGAAAGAGTGCTCGTACTCGTCGCTCCCGGCCAAGGCGCCCAGAAGCCTGGCCTCTTGACTCCCTGGCTCGAACTCCCCGGCGTCGCCGACAGGCTCGCGGAGTGGTCGGCCGCCGTCGGCATGGACCTCGCCCACTACGGCTCGCAGGCCGGTGAGGAGGAGATCCGCGACACCGCCGTGGCACAGCCCCTCCTGGTCGCCGCGAGCCTCGTCTCGGCGGACGCCCTCCTGGAGGGCCGTGACGTGGCCGGGGCCGCCGGTGCCGTGGCCGGCCACAGCGTCGGTGAACTGGCAGCCGCCGCCCTGGCCGGTGTGCTCTCGCCCGCCGACGCCATGACGCTCGTGACCGCACGCGGCCGGGCCATGGCCGAGGCCGCCGCCGTCACGGACACCGGCATGTCCGCGGTGCTCGGCGGCGAACCCGAGGCGGTCGTCGCCCACTTGGACAAGCTCGGGCTCACCGCGGCGAACATCAACGGCGGCGGTCAGATCGTCGCCGCGGGCACCGCGGAGCAACTCGCGGCCCTCACCGACGACAAGCCCGAGAAGGCGCGGGTCATCCCGCTGAAGGTGGCGGGCGCCTTCCACACCCACCACATGGCACCGGCCGTCGACGTGCTGGCCGGCGCGGTCGAGGGGGCAGAGGTCGCCGACCCCGTGCTCCCCTACGTCTCGAACCTGGACGGAGCCGTCGTCGAGGACGGCCGGCAGGTCGTGCAGCGCCTGGTCGGCCAGATCTCCGCATCGGTGCGCTGGGACCTGTGCATGGAGACCTTCCGGAAGATGGGCGTCACCGCACTCATCGAGGTCTGCCCGGGCGGCACCCTCACCGGTCTGGCCAAGCGCGGTCTCCCCGGCGTACGGACCCTGGCGCTGAAAACACCTGATGATCTCGACGCGGCGCGCGAACTGATCGCCGAGCACGCGCAGACCGCCTGAGCCGCAAGGAGCTCCAGACCATGACCGCGAAGATCAATCCCACCAAGGGCTCCCCGTACTCGCGCATCCTCGGCGTGGGCGGCTACCGGCCCACCCGGATCGTGCCGAACGAGGAGATCCTCAAGCACATCGACTCGTCCGACGAGTGGATCCGCTCCCGCTCCGGCATCGCGGCCCGCCACTGGGCCGGCCCGGACGAGACGGTCGCCGAGATGACGCTGGAAGCGGCGGGCAAGGCCGTCGCCGATGCGGGCATCACGCCGGAGCAGGTGGGTGCCGTGATCATCTCGACGGTGTCGCACTTCAAGCAGACGCCGTCGATCGCCACCGAGATCGCCGACCGCATGGGCGCCGGCAAGGCGGCCGCCTTCGACATCAACGCGGGCTGCGCGGGCTTCGGTTACGGGCTCGCCCTCGCCAAGGGCATGATCGCCGACGGCAGCGCCGAATACGTGCTCGTGGTCGGCTCGGAGCGGCTCTCGGACCTGACCGACCTGACGGACCGCTCCACCGCGTTCCTCTTCGGCGACGGCGCGGGCGCCGTCATCGTGGGCCCCGCCACCGAGCCGGGAATCGGCCCGTGCATCTGGGGTTCGGAGGGCGACAAGGCGGACGTCATCAGCCAGACCGTCCCCTGGGACGCGTACCGCACGGGCGAGGTGGAGAAGTTCCCCGCCATCCGCCAGGAGGGCCAGGCCGTCTTCCGCTGGGCCGTCTACGAGATGGCGAAGGTGGCCCAGCAGGCCCTCGACGCCGCCGGGGTGGCCCCGGCGGATCTGGACGTCTTCATCCCGCACCAGGCCAACATGCGGATCATCGACTCGATGGTGAAGACCCTCAAGCTGCCGGAGCACGTCACGGTCGCCCGCGACGTGGAAACCACCGGCAACACCTCGGCCGCCTCCATCCCGCTCGCGATGGAGCGGCTGCTGGCGACCGGAGAGGCGAAGAGCGGTGACACCGCACTCGTCATCGGCTTCGGGGCAGGGCTCGTCTACGCGGCAACGGTGGTTACCCTCCCCTAGTCAAGATCCACACAGTCCGTACAGCGTCGTGCGGCAATGTGTGGCGACCTCGCAAGACAACTCGCAAGTACGCAAATACCTAAGGAGCGCCGAGATGGCCGCCACGCAGGAAGAGATCGTCGCCGGTCTCGCCGAGATCGTGAACGAGATCGCCGGTATCCCCACCGAGGACGTCCAGCTGGACAAGTCCTTCACCGACGACCTGGACGTCGACTCGCTGTCCATGGTCGAGGTCGTCGTCGCCGCCGAGGAGCGCTTCAGCGTCAAGATCCCGGACGACGACGTGAAGAACCTCAAGACCGTGGGCGACGCGACCGAGTACATCCTCAAGCACCAGAGCTGAGACGACACCCGCGCGATTCGTCGCCATCCGCCGCGTCCCCGGGCCCCGAACCGGGGCGCGGGCGAGGTGGTTCGCACGGCTCACCCTCTACCAGTGGAGAGATGAATCCAGTGAATACGACCCAACACTCCGTGGTCGTCACCGGTATCGGAGCAACCACACCGCTGGGTGGCGACAGCGCGTCGACCTGGGAGGGACTGGTCGCCGGACGTTCCGGCGTCGCCCTTCTCACCCAGGACTGGGCGGCCGAACTGCCCGTCCGCATCGCCGCCGAGATCGCGGTGGAGCCCACGGAGGTCATTCCGCGGCCCCAGGCCCGCAAGCTGGACCGCTCGGCGCAGTTCGCGCTGGTGGCGGCCCGTGAGGCGTGGGCGGACGCCGGCTTCACCGCCAGGGCCGGCGAGGAAGCCAGCATCTCGCCGGACCGGCTCGGTGCGGTCGTCGCCTCCGGGATCGGCGGTGTCACCACGCTGCTCGGCCAGTACGACAACCTGCGGGAGAAGGGCGCACGCCGCGTCTCGCCGCACACGGTGCCGATGCTGATGCCCAACAGCCCCAGCGCCAACGTCGGTCTGGAGATCAACGCGCGCGCCGGTGTGCACACCCCGGTCAGCGCCTGTGCCTCCGGGTCCGAGGCGATCGGCTACGCGGTGGAGATGATCCGTTCGGGCCGTGCCGACGTGGTCGTCGCCGGCGGCACGGAGGCCGCCATACACCCCCTCCCCATCGCCGCGTTCGGCAACATGATGGCGATGTCGAAGGACAACGACGACCCGGAGGGCGCCTCGCGCCCGTACGACGCCGACCGCAACGGCTTCGTCATGGGCGAGGGCGCGGGCGTCGTCGTGCTGGAGTCGGCCGAGCACGCGAAGAAGCGCGGTGCGCGGATCTACGCGGAGGCCGTCGGCCAGGGCATCTCGGCCGACAGCCACCACATCACGCAGCCGGAGCCCAGCGGCAACGGCATCGCGCTGGCGCTGGAGAACCTCCTCGGGCAGACCGACCTCAAGCCCGCCGAGGTCATGCACATCAACGCGCACGCGACGTCGACGCCCCTCGGCGACATCGCCGAACTGAAGGCGCTGCGCAAGGTCTTCGGCGACGACACCGACCACATGGCCATCTCCGGCACGAAGTCGATGACGGGTCATCTGCTGGGCGGTGCGGGCGGCATCGAGACCGTCGCGTCGATCCTCGCTCTGCACCACCGCACGGCCCCGCCGACGATCAACCTCAACAACCCGGACCCGGAGGCGGACGCCGACATCGTGGGCGGGGAGGCCCGCCCCCTTCCCGGTGGAACGATCGCCGCGCTGAACAACTCCTTCGGCTTCGGCGGCCACAACGTCGTGCTCGCCTTCCGTACGGTCTGATCCCGCACGCGGCACACGACGGACGGGCACACACGTGAGGGGCAGCTCCCCGTGAGCTGCCCCTCACGCCTTTCCGTGTGCTCAGGCGGCCGGCATCTCAGGCGGCCGCCGGGAGGACAGCCGCAGGGAGCCGTTCGGACACGGGGGAAGGCCAGTACCCTTGGGACGGTGAGGACTTGAGGCCTCAGACGACCTGGTGCAGCCAGCGCACGGGAGCGCCTTCGCCCGCGTAGCGGAAAGGTTCCAGCTCGTCGTCCCAGGGCTTGCCCAGCAACTTGGCGATCTCCGCCTCGAGTTCACTCTCGCCGCGCGAGGCGCGGTCCACCGCCGCACGCAGCCGGTCCTCCGGAATGAGGATGTCCCCGTGCATGCCGGTGACGGCGTGGAAGATCCCGAGCTCGGGCGTGGAGCTGTAGCGCTCACCCTCGGCGGCGGTGCAGGGCTCGGCGGTCACCTCGAAGCGCAGCAGGTGCCAACCACGAAGCGCGGAGGCGAGCTTGGACGCCGTGCCGGGGTCGCCCTGCCAGGAGAACTCCGCACGCCAGGTGCCAGGGGAGGCCGGCTGTCTGATCCAGTCGAGGTTGACGCGGGCGCCGAGGACACCGGCCACAGCCCATTCGACATGCGGGCACAGCGCGCGGGGAGCGGAGTGCACGTACAGAACTCCACGTGTCGTCACCGGAACCTCCAGTGCGGTTCGAGGGCGTCTTCGCCGGACTGCCTCGACTACTGCCGGTCACGCGCCGGAGCGGCGCCTGACATCCTGCACCACCGGGCACTTCTCCATCAGCGCCGTGGTCACGAATAGTAAACACCATTGGCGCCAATTCTCCCCGAAGGGGACATGAGGTGACTCGGTGTAATGTTCTGCTTCGCCGAACACGCCCGCCGGCCCGCCTGCCCGATGCGAAACTCGCGGGAGAGCACGGGGCCAAGCTACCGCGCACCCGTGGACGAGCGGTGACGTACCGTCGCACGGAGGGCGAGGAACGAGGGGGAAGATGCCGGAGAGACGCGGGGCCGCGGGCAGCCGCCCGGGTACCGGTGCGCGGATAGCGCGTCGTGGGCGGGCCGTCGCGCTCGCCTCGGCCGCTCTCGTACTCACCGGAGGTCTCGCCGTCGTCGCCGTATGGGGCTTCGGAAGCGGGGACACAACCGGGGAGCGCCCTCCTGGCGCGACGCGCCCCTCGCCGACGCCTCCCTGGGACCGGAGCCCGGAGTCCATCGCGGCGGTCGGCGACTCCATCACCCGTGGATTCGACGCCTGTTCACTGCTCGCCGACTGCGACCGCGTCTCCTGGGTCACCGGTACGGACGCCTCGGTGCGGAGCCTCGCCGCTCGGCTCCTGGACGACGCTCCGCAGCGGCGCAGCTGGAACTTCGCGGTCAGCGGCTCCCTCATGGCCGATCTGCCTCAGCAGATGGAGCGCGCCGCGCGGAAGCGCCCCGATCTGGTGACAGTGCTGGCGGGCGCGAACGACGCCTGCCGGCCCACCGTCGGGCAGATGACTCCCGTCGAGGACTTCCGCGCCGGCTTCCGCGCATCGCTGCGCACTCTGCGCGAATCCCGCCCGAAGTCGCACGTGTACGTCTCGAGCGTGCCGAACCTCAAGCGCCTGTGGTCCGAGGGGCGTGACGACCCCTGGGCCGAGCGCGTCTGGGGCCTGGGGATCTGCCAGTCGATGCTTCGCGACCCGCTGTCGGACGGCCCGGCCGCCCGGGAGCGGCGGCAGCAGGTGCACGAGCGGGTGCTGGCGTACAACTCCGTACTGAAGGAGGAGTGCGGGAAGATGCCGCGCTGCCGCTACGACGGGGGCGCGGTCTTCCGCTACCGCTTCACCAGGACCGAGCTGAGCCGCTGGGACTGGTTCCACCCCAGCAAGGCCGGGCAGCGCAAGCTCGCCGAACTCGCCCACCGCGGCATCACCGCGCGGCACGGCGAGCACCCCGGATAGGGGCGCGGCCCGTACGCGTCCGCCCGGACGCGGCCGCTCCCGCAAGAAGCGCCGCACCACCCATTGACGCCGCTCACAGAGCATCAATACATTCACGGACAGCATTTCGAACATGTGACGAAATCTCGAACAATGAATGTCTGTGAAGGGCCGCCTCAAGTGCGCATCACCGGAATCACCACCCATGTCGTCGGCACGCCCTGGCGCAATCTGACGTACGTGCGGGTCCATACCGACGAAGGCCTCACGGGGGTCGGGGAGACCCGGATGCTCGGCCACACCGACGCTCTCGTCGGCTATCTGCGGGAGGCAGAGGCCAACCACATCGCCGGGTCGGACCCGTTCGCCGTCGAGGACCTGGTGCGGCGGATGAAGTACGGCGACTACGGGCGGGCCGGCGAGATCGTCATGTCCGGCATCGCCTGCGTGGAGATGGCCTGCTGGGACATCAAGGGCAAGGCGCTGGGCGTACCGGTGTGGCAGCTGCTGGGCGGAAAGGTCACCGACCGGGTCAAGGCGTACGCGAACGGCTGGTACACCACCGAGCGGACCCCGGAGGCGTACCACGAGGCGGCACGGGCGGTGATCGGCAAGGGCTACCGCGCCCTGAAGATCGACCCGTTCGGGACGGGCCACTTCGAACTGGACCACGAGGCGACGCGCTACGCCGTCTCACTGATCGAGGCCGTGCGGGACGCGATCGGGCCGGAGACCGAGCTGATGCTGGAGATGCACGGACGGTTCAGCCCGTCCACGGCCGTGCGGCTGGCTCAGGAGATGGCGCCCTTCCGTCCTGCGTGGCTGGAGGAGCCGGTGCCGCCGGAGAACCTCAAGGCACTGGCCAAGGTCGCGGAGAAGGTGGACCTGCCCGTGGCGACGGGCGAACGCATCCATGACCGCATCGAGTTCAGGGAGATCTTCGAGTCGCAGGCCGCCGACGTCATCCAGCCGGACGTGGGCCACATCGGCGGAATCCTCGAGGCCCGGAAGCTCGCCGCCACCGCCGAGACGCACTACATGCTGGTGGCGCCGCACAACGTCGGCGGGCCCGTACTGACCTCCGCGTCCCTTCAGCTCGCGGGCTGCACCCCCAACTTCAAGATCCTCGAACACTTCAACGACTTCGCCGACGCCGGGATCAAGAAGGTCGTGAAGGGAGCGCCGCAGGTCGTCGACGGCTACTTCCAGCTGCCCTCCGAGCCCGGTCTCGGCGTCGAGCTGGACGTCGACGCGGCAGCCGAATTCCCCCAGCAGCAGGCCCGGTTCGACCTGTGGGCCGAGGGCTGGGAGAAGCGGGACCCGGCCGCTGCCGGAGGAGGCGAGGGAGCGTGAGCGGCGGCCCGGAGGACGCCGGCGGCACACCGTCCGTACGGTCCGTGGTCATCGACCGGCCCGGCGAGCACCGGCTGGTCACCGCAGCGCAGCCGCAGCCCGGGCGGGGCGAGGTGCGCGTCGCAGTGCATGCCGCCGGGATCTGCGCCAGCGACCGTGAGGTCTACGACGGCACGCGCGCCGAAGGCTACGTCCGCTACCCGGTGACGCCCGGTCACGAGTGGGCGGGGACCGTCGACGCCGTCGGTGAGGGAGCGTCCCCGGACCTGCTGGGACGCAAGGTCGTCGCCGAGGGCTTCCGTGCCTGTCTGCGCTGCGAGCGCTGCCGGGAGGGGGCGACCAGCCTGTGCATGAGCGGATACGAGGAGACGGGCTTCACCGAGCCCGGCGCCTTCGCCGATTCGCTCGTGCTGCCCGAGCGGCTGCTGCACGTCCTGCCCGACGACGCCGATCTGCGGGCCGCGGCGCTGCTGGAGCCCGCGGCTGTCGTCGCGGCGGCGGTGCTGGCAGCCCGGCCCCGGGCGGGCGAGCACGTGGCCGTGCTCGGGGCGGGCACGCTCGGGCTGCTCGCGGTGCAGCTGCTCGCGGCGCACTCCCCCGCCGAGCTGCTGGCCGTCGATCCCCGCGCGCGGCGTGCTGAGCAGGCCCTGACGATGGGCGCGACGCACGCCCGTACGCCCGCGGAACCGGGCGGAACCGGCACCGGCACCGGCACCGGGTCCGAAACCGGGTCCGAAGGCTTCGACCTGGTCGTGGAGACGGCCGGCGCGGCCGGAACGGCCCACGACGCCTGCAAGCTGGCCCGGCGCGGCGGGCGGGTCGTGCTCACCGGCATGTTCGAGCCGGGTGCCCAGGGCATCGACCCGGTGCATCTCTCCGTCAGCCAGCTGACGGTCCGGTCGGTCTTCGGCGCGCCGTCCGCTGCGTGGGCGTACGCCGTACGGGCCTTCGGTACCGGCCTGCTCGATCCCGCACCCCTCATCACGCACGAACTGCCGCTGACCGGATTCGGCGAGGCGATCGGCCTCGTCGGCAGCGGCGATCCGGCCGTCGGAAAAGTGCTGCTGAGGCCCTGAGCGCGCCGCCCCGACCTCACGGCAGGGGCCGTCGCACCCGCCTCGTCCCCGCCGCACAACCGCATACGGATGCGCAGTCCACACGTACTTGCCCGACCCCCGACCCCCGACCCCGAACGTCAGGAGCACCGTGCCCACCCGAGCCACCGGAACCCGCCGTCCCGGCGCCGACGCCCTGGACATCCTGGGCATGGGCGCCCCCGAACCCGATCCGGCCGACGCCTCGCCGCACACCTTCCCCGACGGCGGCACCTGGCGGACCGAAGTCCCCTCCTGCGAGGGGCCGGAGGCGCTTGCCGCCGTGCTGGAGGAGGCTTCCTCCCTCGACGTGCCCGTGCACCGCATCAGTCAGGGCAGCGGCGTATGGATGCTGACCGACGCGGAAATCACGGAGATGGTGGACGCGTGCGCCGAACGGAACGTCGAGCTGTGCCTCTTCACCGGCCCGCGCGGCACGTGGGACGTCGGAGCCTCGACCCGCACGGACTCCGGCGGCGCGGGTCTGCGCGCCCGCGGCCACGACGCCGTGGCCGGCTGCGTCGAGGACGCGCTGCGGGCGAGCGAACTGGGCGTGCGCTGCCTGCTGGTGGCCGACGAGGGCGTGCTGTGGACGCTCCACCGGCTGCGTGCCCGCGGTGAACTTCCCGCCGACACCACGCTCAAGGTCTCGGCGCTCATCGGTCCGGTCAACCCGGCCGCGTACAGCGTGCACGAGCGTCTCGGGGCGGACTCGCTCAACATCCCGTCCGATCTGACGCTCGCGCACATCACCGAGATACGCCGCGTCAGCGCGGCCCCGATGGACTTCTATCTGGAGGCGCCCGACGACCTCGGCGGCTACGTACGGATGTACGACGCGGCCGAGCTGATCCGGCGCGGCGCACCCATCTACCTCAAGTTCGGCCTCAGCAAGGCGCCGGGCATCTACCCCTACGGTGCGCACCTGCGCGAACTGACGCTCCGGGGCGCGCGCGAGCGGGTACGCCGGGGCCGGCTCGCCCTGGATCTGCTCGCCCGGCTCGGCGCCGACTCCGGAATGTCACCGCCGGGCTCACGACTGCCCGGCACACTCCAGCGTTTCCCCCTCCCCGAGAGGAACTGACACATGGGTATCCGCACGCCCGCTCCGAGTCCCGTACCACGACGGCGCCGGCGAACCGCGCCCGTGGCCGCTCTGGCGGCCGCCGCGCTGCTCACCGCCTCGCTGGCCGCCTGCGGCCAGGAGGCGAAGGGCGGCAGCCGCTACAAGCCGGACAAGGGCAAGGGAGGCACGGTCGGTCTGGCCATGCCGACCAAGTCCTCGGAACGGTGGATAGCCGACGGCAGGAACATGGCCAAGCAGTTCAAGGCCGCCGGCTACAAGGCCGACCTCCAGTTCGGCGACGACAAGGTGGAGAACCAGGTCGCCCAGATCGAGAACATGATCGCCAAGGGGCACCGGCTGCTCGTCGTCGCGGCCATCGACGGTTCGGCCCTCACGGACGTGCTGCGCCGGGCCAAGGAGGCCGGCGTCCCCGTGATCTCCTACGACCGGCTCATCCTGGGAACGCCGAACGTCGACTACTACGCGTCCTTCGACAACGAGCGGGTCGGCGAACTCCAGGGCGGCTACATCGTCGACAAGCTGAAGCTGGACGAGAAGAAGGACGAGGAGTTCAACGTCGAGCTCTTCGCGGGCTCCCCGGACGACAACAACACCAAGTTCTTCTGGGACGGCGCGATGAAGGTGCTGCGTCCCTACATCGAGAAGGGCCAACTGCACGTCCGCAGCAAGCAGACGAAGATGAACCAGGCCACGACGCTGCGCTGGGACGGCGGCACCGCGCAGAAGCGGATGGACGACCTGCTGTCGAAGAACTACGGCTCGGAGGAGATCGACGCGGTCCTCTCCCCCTACGACGGCATCTCGATCGGCATCCTCTCCGCCCTCAAGAGCGCCGGCTACGGCGGCAAGGACAAGCCCTTCCCCGTGGTGACCGGGCAGGACGCCGAGCTGGCATCCGTGAAGTCGATCATCCGCGGGCAGCAGACGCAGACGGTCTACAAGGACACCCGCAAACTCGCCAAGCAGGCCGTGCAGATGGGCGACGCCGTGCTGACCGGCAAGAAGCCCGAGGTCAACGACACCAAGACCTACGACAACGGCAAGAAGGTCGTGCCGTCCTACCTGCTGAAGCCCGTGAGCATCGACAAGGACAACACCCAGCGCCTCGTCGACGAGGGCTACTACAAGGCGGGGCAGCTCAAGTGACGGCCCCGGCAGAGCAGTCGGCGCCGGC
The DNA here is from genome assembly GCF_900090145.1 of Streptomyces sp. WMMB 322. Lineage (GTDB taxonomy): Bacteria > Actinomycetota > Actinomycetes > Streptomycetales > Streptomycetaceae > Streptomyces. Next base: position 116,403 of record NZ_FMHI01000010.1, on the reverse strand, counting down.
GGGGACCGGCGGCAACATCCTTCAGATGCGCGGCATCACCAAGACCTTCCCCGGGGTCAAGGCGCTGTCCGACGTCAATCTGACGGTGCGGGCCGGCGAGATCCACGCCGTCTGCGGCGAGAACGGCGCGGGCAAGTCGACGCTGGTGAAGGTGCTCAGCGGCGTGCACCCGCACGGGAGTTACGACGGCGAGATCCTCTTCGAGGACGAGCCCTGCGCGTTCAAGGACATCCGGGCGAGCGAGCAGCGCGGCATCGTCATCATCCACCAGGAACTCGCCCTGGTGCCCTTCCTCTCCCTCGCCGAGAACATCTTCCTCGGCAACGAGCACGCCACCCGCGGGGTCATCAGCTGGGGCGAGACCATGCGGCGTGCCGACAAGCTGCTCAAGCGGGTCGGTCTGCCGGACAAGCCGCAGACGCGCATCGCCGACATCGGTGTCGGCAAACAGCAGCTGGTGGAGATCGCCAAGGCGCTCTCCAAGGAGGTGAAGCTGCTCATCCTCGACGAGCCGACCGCCGCGCTCAACGACGAGGACAGCCGTAAACTCCTCGAACTCATACGGGAGTTGCGCGGGCAGGGCATCGCCTGCATCGTCATCTCCCACAAGCTGAACGAGATCCGGCAGATCGCCGACTCCGTCACCATCCTGCGCGACGGCCGCACCATCGAGACGCTCACGGTGCGCGAACACCCCGGCGACGAGCCGGAGATCTCCGAGGACCGCATCATCCGCGGCATGGTCGGCCGCGACCTGGACCAGCGCTTCCCGCCGCGCACCCCGTACACGGGTAAGGACGCGGGGCAGGTCGCCCTGGCGGTCTCCGGGTGGACGGTCCGGCATCCGATCGACCATCAGCGCAAGGTCGTCGACGACGTCTCCCTTCAGGTGCGGCGCGGCGAGATCCTCGGCATCGCCGGGCTGATGGGCGCGGGCCGCACGGAGCTGGCGATGAGCATCTTCGGCCGCTCCTACGGCCAGTACGCGGGCGGCACGGTGTCCGTAGCGGGGCGCGAGGTCCTCACCCGCACCGTTCCGGAGGCGATCTCGCACGGCATCGCGTACGTGACGGAGGACCGCAAGACCTACGGGCTCAACCTCATCGACGACATCAACCGGAACATCTCGCTCGCCTCGCTCGACGGGCTCTCCCGGCGGGGCGTCGTCGACGAGCACGAGGAGCGGCGCGTCGCGGAGCGCTACCGGAAGTCGATGAACATCAAGGCGCCGACGGTCCATGAGCAGGTGCAGCGGCTCAGCGGCGGCAATCAGCAGAAGGTCGTCCTGAGCAAGTGGATCCACTCCGAACCGGACGTGCTCGTCCTCGACGAGCCGACGCGCGGCATCGACGTCGGTGCCAAGTACGAGATCTACGCGGTCATCGACAGGCTCGCCGCCGAGGGCAAGGCGGTCGTCTTCATCTCCTCCGAACTGCCCGAACTGCTGGGCATGTGCGACCGGATCTGCACGATGTCGGCGGGACGGCTGACCGGCGAGGTCACGCGTGAGGAAGCGACACAGGAAGTCCTGATGCGGCACATGACCGAGTCCCTGGACACCGGCACCACCACCAGCACACCCACGAGCACCACCACCCCTGCCGACGGCACGAGTGACAAGAGCTGAGGGCCGACCCATGACGACACCGACAGACACACAAGCCCACCCGGACGGAAGTCCGCAGCCACCGGGCGGCTCCGGTTCCGGCGGGGCGTCCGCCGGAGCGCTCCTCCTGGGCGCCGTCCGCAACAACATGCGCCAGTACGGCATGCTCTTCGCGCTGGCGCTCATCGTCGTGCTGTTCCAGATATGGACCGACGGTTCGCTGCTGCTGCCGAACAACGTCTCCAACATCGTCCAGCAGAACAGCTACATCCTGATCCTGGCCATGGGCATGATGATCGTGATCATCGCCGGCCACATCGACCTGTCCGTCGGCTCGCTCGCCGCCTTCGTCGGGGCCGCCGCCGCGGTGATGATGGTCAAGCACGACATGCCGTGGGTACTGGCCCTGGTCCTGTCGCTGCTGATCGGCGCCGCCGCGGGTGCCTGGCAGGGCTTCTGGATCGCCTACGTCGGCATCCCGTCCTTCATCGTGACGCTGGCCGGGATGCTGCTCTTCCGCGGCGGCACGCAGATCCTGCTGGAAGGCCAGTCGATCGCTCCCTTCCCGAGGGGCTTCCAGGAGATCGCGCAGGGCTTCATCCCTGAGATGGGCCCCTACACCCAGTACCACAACCCCACTCTGCTCATCGGCCTCGCCGTCATCGCCTTCGTCCTCGTGCAGGAATGGCGGGACAGGCGGCGGCAGTTGGCGTACGAGCTGGAGGTGCTGCCGTTCAACCTGTGGGTGCTGAAGTGCACGGCCATCGTGGCGGCGGTGGTGGCCTTCACGCTGACCCTGGCCAGCTACCACGGTGTGCCGGTGGTGCTGCTCATCATGTGCGTGCTGCTCATCGGGCTGGGCTTCGTGATGCGCAACGCGGTCGTCGGCCGTCACGTCTACGCGCTGGGCGGCAACAAGGCGGCGGCGAAGCTCTCGGGCGTGAAGGACAAGCGGGTCACGTTCCTGGTGTTCGTGAACATGGGCGTGCTCGCCGCGCTCGCCGGGTGTGTGTACGCGGCGCGCCTCAACGCGGGCACGCCGCAGGCCGGCATCAACTTCGAACTGGAGGCCATCGCGGCGGCGTTCATCGGCGGCGCCTCGATGAGCGGCGGCGTGGGCACCGTGCTGGGTGCGGTGATCGGCGGTCTGGTGCTCGGCGTCCTCAACAACGGCATGTCGCTGGTCGGGATCGGCACCGACTATCAGCAGGTCATCAAGGGCCTGGTGCTGCTGGCGGCCGTCGGCTTCGACGTGTGGAACAAGCGCCGGGTCGGCTCGTAGGGCCCGTCACACCGTCCGGGCGAGGGTGAGGGCCGCACGGCTGTGCCGCTGCCGTGCGGCCCTCCGGCGCGATCGCGCACGACACCCTGAACGGGCGTGCTGCGCAGCGCACTTGACGTGCTCCGCCGCCCGTCGGGCGGCGGCGGTACCGAACGTGTCAGGCGACGCCGAGGCTGACCTCGATGTTGCCGCGGGTGGCGTTGGAGTACGGGCAGACCTGGTGCGCCTTCTCCACCAGGTCCTTCGCGGTGGCCTCGTCGACGTTCGGTATGTGCGCCTCGAGCGCGACCTTGATCCCGAAGCCGCCCTCGGGCAGGCTGCCGAGGCCCACCCTGGCCGTCACCGTCGACCCGGAGATGTCCGCCTTCTCCTGGCGGGCCACGACGCCGAGCGCGCCCTGGAAGCAGGCGCTGTAACCGGCGGCGAACAGCTGCTCGGGGTTGGTCCCCTCACCGCTGCCGCCCAGCTCCTTGGGCGGGTTGACCACGACGTCGAGCTTGCCGTCGTCACTGGCGACGCGGCCGTCACGGCCGTTCTGTGCCGTGGCCACGGCGGTGTACTTGACGTCGATGGGCTGGATGGACATGGATCGATCCTCCTGTTCGGTGGCGGGGCCGGAGGTCTCGCGCCCGGGACCGTCCGGCCGTTCCCTGCCCGGCCACCGCCTCGGCGGCGGCCCGGCGCAGGTGCGTGCAACCCAGGTTGCCGGGGCTGTCCCGCAACTCCGGGTGTTTCGCGGGTCGTTGGTGAGTCTGTCAGTCGGCGAGGGTGACGATCATCTTGCCGGTGTTCTCGCCCTTGAGCAGGCCGAGGAAGGCGTCGACGGCGTTCTCCACGCCCTCGACGACGGTCTCGCGGTACTTCAGCTCACCGGAGCGGATCCAGCCCGAGACCTCCTCGAAGAACTGGGGCATCAGGTCCTGGTGGTCCATCACGAGCATCCCCTGCAGGCGCAGCCGCTTGCCGATCACCATGGCGAGGTTCCGCGGCGCGGCGGGGGGTTCGGTGGCGTTGTACTGCGCGATCATGCCGCAGATCGTGGCGCGGCCGTGCACGTTGAGCGAGCTGATGGCCGCCTCCAGGTGCTCACCGCCGACGTTGTCGAAGTAGACGTCGATGCCGGAGGGGGCGGCCTCCTTCAACTGGGCCGCCACCGGGCCGGACTTGTAATTGAACGCCGCGTCGAATCCGTACTCCTCCGTGAGCAGACGGACCTTCTCGTCCGACCCGGCGCTGCCGATCACCCGGGAGGCGCCCTTGAGCTTCGCGATCTGCCCGACCTGGCTGCCGACCGCCCCGGCGGCGCCCGAGACGAAGACCGCGTCGCCCTTCTTCAGCGACGCCACCTCCAGCAGGCCCGCGTACGCCGTGAGGCCGGGCATGCCCAGCACGCCCAAGTAGGTGGTGAGCGGGGCGAGTTCGGGCGAGACCTTGGTGGCGTACCTGGCCCGCAGCGTGGCGTGCTCCCGCCAGCCGAGGTCGTGCAGCACATGGTCCCCGGGGGCGAATCCCTCGGCCTGCGACGCGGTGACGATGCCGATCGCACCGCCCGTCATCGGCTCGTCGAGCTTGAAGGGCGGGACGTAGGACTTCACGTCGTTCATGCGTCCGCGCATGTACGGGTCGACGGAGAGGTGGATGTTGCGGACCAGGATCTCTCCCTCACCGGGCTCCCTGACGGGGCCTTCACGCAGCGCGAAGTCACCGGGAGCAGGCCAGCCCCGGGGCCGGGAGATCAGGTGCCATTCGCGGCCGGTCGCGGGGAGGGATTCGGGCGAGCTCATGTGGGGGCCTCTCGACGAATATGCTTCAGGTTGTGAAACAACCTAACACCTAGATATTTCATGTTGTCAAGTAAATCGTTAGACTGCCGCCATGACCCCCCACACCTCCGCCGGTACCCGCAGATCCGGCAACGACCCCGTGACGCGGGAAGTCGTCGAACTGATCGGCACCGTCGTCGCGCGCTACCACGAGGAGTACGAACTGGCCGCGGCCGACCACTCGCTGACCGGCGCCCAGGCCCGCGTCCTCGCACTCCTCGCCCGCGAACCGACACCCATGCGCCAGGTGGCGCGCCAGCTCAAGTGCGAACCGTCGAACGTCACCGGGATCGTGGACCGCCTCGAGTCACGCGGCCTCGCGGTACGCCGCGCGGACCAGGCGGACCGCCGCGTGAAGCTCGCCGCGGCCACCGAGGAAGGCATCGACCTGGCCGAGAGGCTCCGGGAAGCGCTCGACTTCGCCCGCGAACCCCTGGCAGGCCTGACGCCGGACGAACGCACGGTGCTGCGCGACCTGTTGCAGCGCATGCTGGGCGACAAGAGGCCCGAGGAGGACTGAACCGGGGGCCCGGCGAAGCGCCCGGTTCCTCTCCGCGCGGATCAGCCCTCGAAAGCGGGCTGCGGCAGCCCCTGCCCGACGCCGGGAAGCACCAGCACAGAACCCGCGAGCGGAGCGGATGCGGGATCGGCCCCCACGCTCGCGGTCGTCACATACAGATCCCGCAGATCCGGGCCGCCGAAGGCGCACGCCGTGGGACGCCGGACGGGCACCTCGACCGTGAGGTCCAGCCTGCCGTCGGGTGTGTAGCGTCGGACGGCACCGCCGTCCCAGAGGGCCACCCAGACGCAGCCGTCCGCGTCGACCGTCAGCCCGTCGGGATAGCCGGCGCCCTCCTCGATCTCGGCGAACGCCCGCCTCCCGGAGACGTCCGCCCCGGCCGCACCGGCGCCCCCGGGCACGTCGAAGACGTCGACGCGGCGCGTGGGAGTGTCGTTGTAGTACATCAGCGAACCGTCGGGGCTCCAGCCGATGCCGTTGCTGACCGTGACCTCCGGCAGCACCGTCACCGCGGTTCCGTCCCCGGTCACGCGCTTGAGATCGCCGCCGCCCACGTCCTCGCCGTACGCCATGCTGCCCGCCCACAGCGCGCCGTCCGGGGCGACCGCCGCGTCGTTGCCGCGCCGGCCGGGCACGGCCTCGCGGTGCAGCCACGAGAACGCGCCGTCCGGGCCGTAGAGCCCGACGCCGTCACGGAGGTTGACGACGAGACCGCCGCCGGCCCTCGGCTTCGCGGCCCCCACGTGCTGTTCGGTCGCCATGACCGTGCGGGTGCCGTCGGACGGATCGTAGGTGTGCACACGGGAGTTGAGGATGTCCACCCACACCAGGCGCTGCCGCGCAACGTCCCAGGCCGGCCCCTCCCCGAGCCGGGCCTGCGTCCGTACCGCCACCGCCACCGCCGGCCACTCGGGCACGCTGCTCAACTCCTTCTTCCGTACGGCCTTTTCGTCCGGCCCTCCGCATGGACTTCCCCACGGATTCCCTGCCGAGGTCCGCACACCCGTGCCGCCTGTGCGAACGTCTTCTCCGTACTACCCCGTCACCGGTGCCCGAGACGGCCCGACAGTTCCGCCGCGCCCTTGACCGCGAGTCCCTCCAGCTCGCCGCGGCGCTCGTCGCTCCAGCGGACGTTCGGCACCGAGATGCTCAGCGCGGCCACGACCTTCCCGCCCGAGTCCCGCACGGGAGCGGCCACACAGCTCACATCCGGATTGGACTCCTGCTGCTCGACGGCGACGCCGCGCTCGCGGACGTCCGCCAGCGCCTTCCGCAACTCCCGCGGCGAGGTGATGGAGTCGGGCGTCATGGCGACGAGCGGGCCCCCCTCCGCCAGGGTCGCCTCCAGCTCCTCCTCGGACAGCGAGGCGAGCAGCATCTTCCCCACGGACGTGCAGTGCGCGGGGAGGCGGCGGCCCGCGGCCGAGACCATGCGCACCGCGTGCGTGCTGTCGACCTTGGCGATGTAGATGACGTCGCGGCCCTCGAGGATGGCCACGTGCACGGTCTCGTCGCACGTGTCGGCGACGCTGCGCGCCACCCGCTGCCCCTCGGCGGCGAGGTCGAGCTGTTCCGCGTAGCGGCTGCCGAGCTGGTAGCCGCGCACGCCGAGCCGGTAGCGTCCCGGCTGGTCCGGCGGCTGTTCCAGATAGCTGCGGGCGGTGAGCGTCGTCACCAGTTCGTGCACCGTCGTACGGGGCAGCTGCAGCCTGCGTGTGATCTCCGGGGCGGAGAGGGTTCCCTCGCAGTCGAGGAAGAGCTCCAGCACGTCCAGGGCCCTGGTCACGGCCGGCACGAGGCGTCCCATGTCCCCCGCCCTCCCCTTGCTCGCTCTGCGTCGTGGTTCGAAATACCGACAACTGGTCGGCATCGCGAACAGCCTAGCCATGCCGCGACACCGCCGACAATGCCGGGGGCGACAATGCCGGGAGCCCTGCCGTCCTCAGCGGGCCCGGCCGCTCACGCGCCGGCACCGGATGCTGCTAGGCGGACTTCCGCGCCCTGGCGGTCTTCTTCGCGGAGGTCTTCGCCGTGCTCTTCCCCGCGCTTTTCGCCGTGCTCTTCGCGGTGCCCTTCGCGGCGCTCCGGTCCCTGCCCCTGGGAGCGGCGGCCTTCTTCGCACCGGTGGCCTTCTTCGCCGTGCCCGACGTCCGCTTGGCAGGGGTGGCCTTCTTCGCGGCGGGCCTCGCCGCGGTCTTCGACGCCGTGCCCTTCGACGCCGCGGCCTTCGACGCCGTCTTCTTCGCCGGCGCGGACGCCTTCTTCGCCGCTGCCGCCCGCTTCCCGCCCGAGGCCTTCTTCGCCGGGCCCGACGCCCGCTTCGCGGCCGCGGTCCTCCCCCCACCGGAGGGCTTCTTCGCGCCCCGCTGCTTCGACAGCTCGTGCACCGTCGCGTCCGGGGACACCGCTTCCCCGCCCTCTCCGCGGGACTGCCGGGCCGCCTGCACGCTGCTCTCCAGCACGGCCATGAGGTCCACGACCTGACCCTTGCCGGGCGCCGCGACCGCCTCCTCGCCCAGCGCGGAGGTGTCCACGCCCTCGACCTTGGCGGCAACGAGCTCCTCCACGGCTTCCCTGTACTCGTCGTGCAGCTCCGCCCAGTCCAGCTCCCCCAGCGTCTCCATCAGGGTGTCGGCGAGATCGAGCTCCGCATCGCGGATCGTGACGTCCTCCTCCGGCGCGACGCCGCTCACGGAGCGGATCTCGTCCGGCCAGAGCATGGTGTGCAGCGCGATCACGTCCTCGTACACACGCAGCATCCCCAGGCTCTCCCGCCCCCGCATCGCCAGCTTGCCGACGGCCACCTTGCCCGAGCGCTTCAGCGCCTCCCGCAGCAGCGCGTACGGCTTGGTCGCGGAACGGCCGTCCCCCGCGAGGTAGTACGAGCGGTCGAGCTGGATCGGATCCACGTCCTCGGCGGGGACGAAGCCGAGGATCTCCACGGTCTTCGCCGTCGGCAGCGGCAGCGCCGCCAGGTCGGTGTCCGTCAGCTGCACCGTCGTGCCGTCACCGGTCTCGAATCCCTTGCCGATCTCCTCACGGGGCACCTCCCGCTCCTCCAGTTCGCACACCTTCCGGTAGCGGATGCGCCCGCCGTCGGACGTGTGCACCTGGTGGAAGGAGACGCTGTGGTTCTCGGTGGCCGAAACCACCTTGATCGGTATGGAGACCAGCCCGAAGGAAATGGACCCTTTCCAGATGGATCGCATGGTTCGTCCCTTCTGTGGGACTCTCAGGGTATGCCGTACACGGAGGTCGAGGGCCGCCGTCTCGCTCTCAGCAATCTCGACAAGGTGCTCTATCCGGCCACCGGATTCACCAAGGGTGAGGCACTGCACTATTACGTGACCGTCGTGGACGCGCTTCTCCCGCACCTGCGGGGGCGTCCCGTCTCCTTCCTGCGGTATCCCGACGGTGTGGACGCCGCAGCCTTCTTCGCCAAGAACGTGCCGCCCGGCGCCCCCGACTGGGTGACCGTCCGCGAGATCACCGAGGTCAGCAGCACGCCGCTGCACCAGGTACTGATCCACGACCTCGCCACCCTCGTGTGGGCGGCGAACCTCGCCGGGCTGGAGCTGCACACCCCTCAGTGGCGCGTCGAACACGAGGCACGGGCGGACCGGCTCGTCTTCGACCTCGACCCCGGCCCGGGAGCCGGTGTCCTCGAGTGCCGCACCGTCGCGCTGTGGCTGCGGGAGCGGCTGGCGTCGGACGACATCACTGTGCTCCCGAAGACCTCCGGCGGCAAGGGGCTGCATCTGCTGGCACCGGTGGAGGTCACCCCGTCCTCGTCCGTCTCCGCGTACGCGAAGAAGATCGCCCTCGAGGCGGAGGCGGCCATGCCCGACCTGGCACTCAGCAAGATGGCCCGGGCGCTGCGCCCCGGCAAGGTCTTCGTCGACCACTCGCAGAACGCCGCCGCCAAGACCACCGCCGCCCCCTACACCCTCCGCGCCAAGCAGCAGCCCAGCGTCTCCGCCCCGCTGACGTGGGACGAGCTGACCGCCGCGAGGACCGCGGACGAACTCGTCTACCTCGCGGACCAGATGCCCCTGCGGCTGGAGAACCACGGGGACCTGATGGCGCCGCTCCTGGACCCCGCTCTCGTCCGGCCGCTTCCCCGCTCCTGAGCGGCGCCTCGCAGCCGGCCGCAGGACTCGCACCCCACCGGCCGCCCGCACACGACGGACCGTCCGCAGGGCCTCACGCCGGGCACGCGCACCGCACCACACGCACGCGGTGGGTGCTCCGGAACATGTTCCGGAGCACCCACCGCGCTCTCTTCCGTCTTCCTTACGGGCTACTTGCTGCCGGAGCCCCAGTCGTCGCCCGCGGGCGTCCTGTTGTCGCGGAGCGAGCGAACCCGCTCGTTGACCGCCTCCGGCAGCCGGTGCCCGACCTTCTCCGTCATGATCCCCGCCGCTTTCGACGCGGCCTCACGGCCGGTCTGCGCCGCGCTCTCGGTGGCGTTGCGCACCGCTGGATTCTCTGCCAGTCGCTGTGCCGTCAGCCGCAGCCGCTCGTAGCGCTCGCGGCCGGCACGCGTACCGAACACGTACCCGACGGCCAGTCCAGCGACGAACGTGAGCCGGTAGCGCATGGCTCCACCCTTCTCTCGGATCTATCGGTTCATCGGTTACCCGGTGACGCGAGGACGAACCGATACCGATTTCGGAGTACCCCCTGGCATGCGCTAATGTATGCCCGCGGCCGAGGAACGCGGCCCATGACCAAGTGGGCGCGTCCGACAGCGCATTCCCGTGTAGCTCAATCGGCAGAGCAGCCGGCTGTTAACCGGCAGGTTACTGGTTCGAGTCCAGTCGCGGGAGCAACCGAAAGAGCCCTCCCCGGGGGGCTCTTTTTCTGTGCCGGGCAAGTCTGTTGGGCAGAGCGGGAACCGGTCACGCGGTGCTCGCAGTCCTCCCTCCCGTACGGCACCACCCGGCAGGGGCGGGAGATCGTATGAGCAGCTATGCTGCGGCAGACGCGGCGCGCACACATGTGCGTGACCCGGCGAACGGGGCGGTAGCTCAGCCGGTTAGAGCAGCGGACTCATAATCCGTCGGCCGTGGGTTCGAGTCCCACCCGCCCCACCAGCGTGTCCTTGCAGGCGCCTCTCTGCGTGCCCCTGGCCGGCGGATTCCTCGCCGGCCAGGGCTTTTTGTGCCTGCTGACTCCTGGCCGGTGCGGGGCGGGCCGGGGCGGGGACGCGGAGGGCGGGGCGATGGCACCGGGCTGGTGATCCTGATCCTGCGAGGAGGGCCTCGGCCACTGCCTCGCGGGTCCGGTCGGCGCCGGAGCCCACGACGCCGGTGACGCGGACGCCGCCTCCGCGGCCACGGCGCTGCCGTGGCGGTGGAGCCGGCGTCGAGGGAGGCGGCCAGTTCGCCATGGCGCGCCCGGAGTTGCCCGTGGGTGGCGCGTGGTTCGGCGAGCACCGTCCGGTCCCGCGCAGTGTGGCCCTGACGCCCCAGGTGGACGAAGGCAGGCAGTGAAGGCCGCAGGACAGCGCGGCGCCGCCGGCAAGGGCACCGGATTCCGGCGGCGTCTCCTCCCCGGGGCTACGAGGTGACCAGTCTGAATACGGGGTAGATCCGCGGCTCGACGTTGGGGGCTCCCAGCTCGCGCAGCAGCGGCAGGACGACCGCCGCGAAGGCCTGGTAGGCCTCCTCGGACTCCCACACGTCCACGACGATGAAGCCGCCCGGCGTGGGCGCGGCGACGTGCGAGATGAGTCCGGGCACGGGCCAGTCGCCCAGCTTGTCGGCGACCTTGTTCATGCCGGTGATCCCCCGGGAGACCTGCTCGTACAGCCCACGGGTCATACCGAGACTGTCGAAGATCACGATCACTGCCATGCTCGGCTCCATCGGGCGGTGTGCAGGGTCCAGGTCCAGTCGACCAGCTTGTCGCCCGCCTCGCGTCCTGGCGTGAGCTGTACGGACCGGGAGGCGCCTCCGCCGGGGTTCGGGGGGTGGGTGCAGCAGGTACCGCCCGTCGACCGGGACCTGCACGACGCGGCCCGGCGTTGCCTCCGGACCGCATCTCCGGGGGTCCGCGATGCCTCCGCCGGCCGTCGCAGTGGGTTCACGGACGCTCAGCCCGCGGTCACGCCCGTTCCGCCGCGGGAGCGCGGTAGCGGCGGCGGACCGGGCGTGACGCACGTACCGCCCCTCCCCCCCTCAACACCCTCGCGTCACCACCGGAGTTCGGGCCCCACCGCCACTTTGTCAATGAGAGTTGACAACGCCATGCTGTCACCCTAGGTTGACAGCATGGCCGCATCGGACGCACGTGAAGCAGTGGACACAGCCGAGGCCGCACTCAACAGCGATCCCCGCGTCGGGCTGCGGGCCGTCGCGGCGCTGAGGCGGCTGACCGAGCGCCTGGAGGTGCTCCAGGTCGACAGTGCCCGCGCCCAGGGCTGGTCCTGGGACGAGATCGGGGCCGCGCTGGGCGTGAGCCGGCAGGCCGTACACAAAAAGCACGCGAGGAGGTAGACGGCGATGTTCGAACGTTTCAGCCGGCAGGCACGGCAGGTCGTCGTGGGGGCCCAGGAGGAAGCACGCGGCCTCGGCCACGACTGGATCGGCACAGAGCATTTGCTCCTGGCCGCCCTGCGCCTGCCCGAACAGCCGGGGGCCGCGACCCTCGTACGGCTGGGGGTCAGCGCCGAGAGCTGCCGCGCCGCGGTCGCGAGTGTCGTCGGAGGCACGGGGGACGACGCACTGGGGCCGCAGGACGCCGAAGCGCTCAAGGCGTTCGGCATCGACCTGGACGAGATCCGGCGGCGTGCAGAAAACGCCTTCGGAGACGGCGCGTTGGACACCCCGGCTCACGACCCGGAGGCGAGGGCGCCGCGAAAGAGCCGCTTCTCGCGGCGCGTTCGGCCCGGCAGCGGAGGCAGCCTGGGCGTACCGGCGTCCGTTCCAGGGCCCTCGGGCCACATCCGCTTCACCGGCCGGGCGAAGAAGGCACTCGAACTGTCGCTGCGTGAGGCGATCGCACGCAGGGACCGCCGCATCGGCGTGGAACATCTCGTGCTGGCGCTCCTGCGCGGGGACGACAGGATCTCGCAGGGGATGTTCCGGCAGCTCGGCGTGGCACCGAAGGAGATGCGCGATCTCGTCCTTGCGGATCTGCGCCCGGCGGCGTGAGACCCGCACCGCGCGGCAGCCCCCGTTCCCAACAGGGCGCGCGACGCACGCTGTTGAGCCCCGTTCGCACGATCACGCGGCAGCCGTACAACCCCGCGGCCGCTCCGGGTGTCTTTCCAGGTGCCGGATTCTTCGGGCAACAGACCACAAGATTCCCTTGTCCTGAAGAATCATTCTTTGCATGACAAGAGGGGGAACAATGCGCATTCGCTACAACAAGACCGCGATCGCCGCCCTGACCTGCGCGATGCTCGCGGTCCCCGCGGGAGCCGCCTACGCAGGCAGCGGGCCCGCACCCAAGCCGTCCGAGCGGAGCGCCGCCGAGTCCACGGCACCCTCCGCCAAGGGCAACCCGGAGAGCAGGAGGGCCGAGGCGGCGGGGGTCTGCGACGACGCGTACCAGATCGGCACCACCGGGTACGTCAAGCGCAGCGGCGTCACCATCGCCTCGGTCAAGCAGTTCTACTCGCCGGAGTGCCAGGAGAACTACGGCTACGTGTGGGTCTGGGACAGCTTCCGCAAGACCGCCGGCGACTACGACGTGACGGCGGCCGTCTACAGCTACTCGCAGGACGAGGTGCTCGGCGGCAGGGCCTGGACGAACACCACCCAGCAGGAGTTCTGGTCCTACGGCATGGACACGGTGTCCGAGTGCACCGCGGCGGTGGGGTCCGTCCGCAAGGCGGGCGACCCGCTGCCCAACAACGGCGCCTCGTCGAAGCGTTGCTGAGGCCGCAGGGCTGACCGGGAAGTGGCGGGGCTCCCCGTACGGATCGCCGTACGGGGAGCCTTCGTCCGTCCGGTCCGCCTGAGGGCGGCACGGGGCCGTCAGACCGCCGACGCCATCCGCCGCACCGCCTCCTCCAGGTTCTCCGGCGACGTCGCGATGTTGAGCCGCGCGTATCCAGCACCGCCCGTGCCGAACGCCGGTCCGGGGATGAGCGCCACACGCCCCCGTTCCAGGAACGCCGCCGCCGGGTCGTCGCCGAGGCCCAGCGCGCGGCAGTCCAGCCACGCGAGGAACGTCCCCTCGTGCGAGCGGTAGCCCACCTCCGGCAGGTGCTCCTTCAGCAGCCCGGCGAGCAGGCTGCGGTTCTCGTCCAGTCCGGCGAGCAGCGCCGCCAGCCAGGCGTCGCCGTGCCGCAGCGCCGCGACGTGCCCGATGACGCCGAGATGGCTGGGTCCGTGGCTGACCTCCTCCGGCATCAGCGCCAGTTCGGCGGCAGCCTCCTCGCCGGCGACCGCCATGGCCGCCTTCAGCCCGGCCAGGTTCCACGCCTTGGAGGCCGACAGGAGCGAGAAGGCCCGCTCCGTCCCCGGCACCGACAGATACGGGGTGTGGCGGGCGCCGGGCAGCGCCAGCGGGGCGTGGATCTCGTCGGCGACGACGCGCACACCGCTGCCGTCCGCCAGCTCCGTCACCGCCGCCAGCTCCTCGGCGGTGTGGACAGTGCCCGTCGGATTGTGAGGGCTGCACAGCAGGTAGGCGGCCGCGCCCGTGCCGTCGGAGCCCGTACGGAATGCCTCGGCGAGGGTGTCCATGTCCAGGCGGCCCTCCGCGGTCAGCGGCGCCTCCACCACGCGGCGGTCCATGTGCGAGACGAACTGGTAGAAGGGCGGATATACGGGCGAGTTGACGACCACGGCGTCACCGGGCTCCGTGATCAGCTTCAGCACCTCGACGACCCCGGCCATGACGTCGGGCACGATCGCCGCGCGCTCCGGCGGCACTCGCCATCCCCAGTGCCGCTCGGCGAAGCCGTCGAGTGCCTCCCTGTAGGGCTCCCCCATCGCATAGCCGGTGTCCCCCGCGTCGACCGCCGCGTGCAGCGCGTCGGCGACGGGAGGGGCCAACGGCACATCCATCTCCGCGATCCACATCGGCAGCACGTCGGCGGGGTGCACACGCCACTTCGCGCTCGTACGGCGGCTCAGCTCCTCCCGGGAGCACTGCCGCAGCGGGTTGCTCACATAGGTCTCCACGCCACCACGCTAGGCGGCATCCGCGCATCTGAGCAGACCGCGCGGGGGCCGGGCCGCGGGGGCCGAGGGCGGCAGCCGGGCGCCACGCCGCGTAGTGCATCATTCCGGCATGGGGATAGTCGCCGGTCTGGAGAGCTCAGCCGAGTACACACGCATCGTCGTCTGCGACGTGGATTCCGGTGCCGTGGTGAAACAGGGTTACGCCGAGCACCCCGCGGAGCGCGACGACCCCCAGTCGTGGCTGCTGTCCCTGGGCCGGGCCGCCAGCTCCGGGCAGTTCTCCGACGTGGAGGCCATCGGAGTCTCCGGCCAGCAGCAGGGCCTCATAGCGCTCGACTCGGCGGGCAATCCCGTCCGGTCGGCCCTCCTCGGCCACGACAGGCGGATGCAGCCCGCGGCCGCCGACCTCGTCGACGCGCTGGGCGGCCGCCACGCGTGGGCGGAGGCCGTCGGCTCCGTGCCGGAAGCCGGTCATCCCGTCTCCAAGCTGCGGTGGCTCGCACGCAGCGAGCCCGACAACGCGGCCAGGGTCGCCGAAGTGCTCCAGCCCCACGACTGGCTGGTGTGGCAGCTGATGGCACGGCCCTCGCGGCGCACGACGGACCGCGGGGAGGCGTCGGGCACCGGCTACTGGTCGGCGGCCCTGGAGAGCTACCGGCCCGATCTCGCCGAACTCGCGCTCGGCCACCGGATTTCGCTGCCCGAGGTCATCGGCCCCGCCGAGCCCGCCGGGCGCACCCCGGAGGGGCTGCTGATCTCCGCAGGAACGGGCGACACCATGGCCGCGGCCCTCGGGCTGGGACTGGGACCGGGGGACGCCGTGATCTCCCTCGGCGCCTCGGGTTCGGTCTGCGCCGTGCACCACGAGGCGCTCGCCGATCCGAGCGGCATCATCACGTCGTACGCGGACGGCACGGGCCTGCACATGCCAGCGGTGCGCACCCTCAACGCGACGCGTGTGCTGCGCGGTGCCGCCGAGTTCCTGGGCACCGACGTCGCGGGCGTCTCGGAGCTGGCGCAGGCGTCGAGCCCCGGTGCGTACGGGCTCGTTCTGCTGCCGTACCTGGCGGGCGAGCACACGCCGCATCTCCCGCACACCGCAGGATCGCTGCACGGTCTGCGGCTGGAGAGCATGAAGCCGGAGCACCTGGCGCGGGCGGCCGTCGAAGGGATGCTGTGCGGGCTCGCCGACGCGCTGGACGTGCTGCGCAACAGAGGCGTTCAGGTGCGAAGACTCTTCCTGCTGGGGCCGGCCGCGGGCCTGCCCGCCGTGTACACGGCAGCCCCGGCGATCTTCGGCACACAGGTCGTGGTGCCCCGGCCGGGCAACTATGCCGCGATCGGTGCGGCACGGCAGGCGGCCTGGGCCCTCAGGGGCGGTTCGCATCCGCCGCTGTGGCCGGCCCCCGAGTGCGAGGTGTTCGACCCCGGCGAGGACCTGGCCGCCGGGCAGGCGGTACGGCAGCAGTTCGTGACCGTGCGCGAGGATGTCCACCCCGGCGCCTTCGGCGCATGACAGGTGCGCGGAGCGGATTCAGCCGGCAGCGATCACCCGGGGCTTTGCCCGGAGTCGGCGGGCGCGCGGCGGAGAGCGCCCCGAAAATAGGAATACGCGGCACTCGGTCCGCGAGTAGTGTCGACCGCCGCTTTCGCGCGCCGACGAAGTTCTTTTTCCGTACGGGGGACCTTGTGCTGATACGCCTGCTCCGTGAGCATCTGCGCCCCTACCGGCGCCCGGTGACCGCTCTGGTGCTGCTCCAGCTGCTGCAGACGTCCGCCACTCTCTACCTCCCCACGCTCAACGCCGACATCATCGACAACGGTGTCGTGATCGGGGACACCGGCAACATCCTCGGCTACGGCGCCGTCATGCTCGCCGTCTCCTTCGCGCAGGTGGTGTGCAACATCGGGGCGGTGCTCCTCGCGGCGCGCACCGCGTCCTCGGCCGGCAGGGACATCAGGGCGAGGGTCTTCGACCGCGTGCAGAGGTTCTCCTCGCGCGAGGTGGGGCACTTCGGCGCCCCGTCCCTGATCACCCGCACGACCAACGACGTCCAGCAGGTGCAGATGCTGGTGCTGACGACCTTCACGCTGATGGTCTCGGCGCCGGTCATGTGCGTCGGCGGCGTCATCATGGCGCTGGACCAGGACGTGCCGCTCTCGTCGGTACTGGTGGGCGTCGTACCGGTGCTGGCCTTGCTGGTGGGCCTGATCGTGCGCCGGATGCGTCCCCTCTTCCGCACCATGCAGGGCCGGCTCGACGGTGTGAACAGGGTGCTGCGGGAGCAGATCGGCGGCATCCGCGTCATCCGGGCCTTCGTCAAGGACGAGTACGAGCGGCGGCGCTTCCACGAGCACAACAGCGGTCTGACGGACGTGCAGCTGCGCGCCGGACGGCTGATGGCCCTGATGTTCCCGACCGTGATGACCGTCGTGAACGTCTCCAGCGTCGCCGTGGTCTGGTTCGGCGCGCACCGCATCGACAGCGGCGGGATGCAGATCGGCGCGCTCACGGCGTTCCTGGCGTACCTGATGCAGATCGTGATGTCCGTGATGATGGCCACCTTCATGTTCATGATGGTTCCGCGTGCGGAAGTGTGCGCGGAGCGCATCACGGAGGTCCTCAGCACCTCTTCGAGCGTGGTTCCGCCCACGGCGCCCGTACGGGAGCTGCGCCGCCGGGGCGTGCTGGAGCTGCGCGGAGCCGGCTTCCGCTACCCCGGGGCGGAGGCCCCCGTCCTCCACGGCATCGACCTCGTGGCACGTCCGGGCGAGACGACGGCGGTGATCGGCTCCACGGGCAGCGGCAAGTCGACTCTTCTGAGCCTGGTGCCGCGCCTGTTCGACGCCACCGGGGGCTCCGTAGTCGTCGGCGGCGAGGACGTGCGCAACCTCGACCCGGAGCTGCTGGCCGGGACGGTGGGGCTGGTGCCGCAGCATCCGTACCTGTTCTCCGGGACGGTCGCCTCGAACCTGCGCTACGGACGTCCCGACGCGAGCGACGAGGAGTTGTGGGAGGCGCTGGAGACCGCGCAGGCACGCGAGTTCGTCGCTGCCATGGACGGCGGGCTCCACGCGCCGATCGGGCAGGGCGGCAACAACGTCTCCGGCGGCCAGCGTCAACGCCTAGCCATCGCACGGGTGTTGGTGCACCAGCCGGAGATCTACCTCTTCGACGACTCCTTCTCCGCCCTCGACTACGCGACCGACGCGGCGCTGCGCGCCGCCCTCACTCTGCGCACGGCGGACGCGACGGTCCTCATCGTCGCCCAGCGGGTCTCCACGATCCGCGACGCGGACCGCATCGTCGTCCTGGAGGAGGGACGGGTCGCCGGCTCCGGCCGGCACCACGAGCTGATGGCGGACAACGAGACCTACCGGGAGATCGTCCTGTCCCAGCTGACCGAACAGGAGGCGGCGTGAGCGGCCCCGCACGGATGCTCGGCGGCGGCGCACCGCCCCGGCGCTCCACCGACTTCCGCGGATCGGCGAAACGCCTGCTGGGGCAGTTCCGGCCCGAACGGGCCACACTCACCGGCATGGTGGCCTTCGGACTGGCCGGCGTGGGGCTCAGCGTCCTCGGTCCGAAGATCCTCGGAGACGCCACCGACCTGATCTTCGCGGGCTTCATCGGGAAGCAGCTGCCCGACGGGGCGAGCCGCGAGCAGGTCCTGGACCGCATGCGCGGCGAAGGGGACACCGGCGTCGCCGACATGCTCTCGGGCACGGCCTTCACGCCGGGCAGGGGCATCGACTTCGGCGCCCTCGGCGACGTGCTGCTGCTGGTGCTCGCGGTGTACGCGGCGGCAGGGCTGATGATGCTCGTCAGCGGGCGCCTGTCGGTCCGGGCGATCAACCACACGGTCTTCCGGCTGCGGGAGCAGGTGGAGGCGAAGCTGTCGCGGCTGCCGCTGTCGTACTTCGACAGGCAGACCCGTGGCGAGGTCCTCAGCCGCGTGACGAACGACATCGACAACATCGGTCAGACCCTGCAGCAGACCCTGGGCCAGATCGTCAACTCCGTGCTCACCGTGGCGGGTGTGCTGGTGATGATGTTCTGGATCTCACCGCTGCTGGCGCTCGTCGCCCTGGTGACCGTGCCGCTGTCGCTGCTGGTGGCGACGCGGCTGGGCAAGCGTGCACAGCCGCAGTTCGTACGGCAGTGGTCGGAGACGGGCAAGCTGAACGCGCACGTCGAGGAGATGTACACCGGGCACACGCTGGTGAAGGTCTTCGGGCGGCAGGAGGAGTCCGCCGCGGCCTTCCGGGAGCACAACGAGGCGCTGCACAGGGCGAGTTACAAGGCGCAGTTCGTCAGCGGCATCATGCAGCCGGCGATGATGTTCGTCGCGAACCTCAACTACGTGCTGGTGGCCGTCGTCGGCGGTCTGCGAGTCGCCTCGGGCGTGCTGTCGATCGGCGACGTGCAGGCGTTCGTGCAGTATTCGCGGCAGTTCACCCAGCCCCTCAACCAGGTCGCCTCCATGGCCAACATGGTGCAGTCCGGGGTCGCGTCCGCGGAGCGCGTCTTCGAGGTCCTCGACGCGGACGAGCAGTCGCCCGAGCCGGAGCACCCGGCCCGTCCCCCGCAGGTGCGCGGCCGTGTCGAACTGGACCGCGTCTCCTTCCGCTACGACGCGGACCGCCCCCTCATCGAGGATCTGTCGCTCACCGTGGAGCCGGGGAGCACCGTCGCCATCGTGGGGCCGACGGGAGCCGGCAAGACCACGCTGGTCAACCTGCTGCTGCGCTTCTACGAGACGCGCGGCGGCCGGATCCTGCTGGACGGCACGGACACGGCCGGGATGAACCGTGAGGAACTGCGCTCCCGCATCGGCATGGTCCTCCAGGACGCATGGCTCTTCGGCGGCACCATCGCGGAGAACATCAGCTACGGGGCGCAGAACGCGAGCCGCGAGCAGGTCGAGGAGGCAGCGCGCGCGGCACACGCCGACCGTTTCATCCGCACCCTTCCCGACGGCTACGACACGGTCCTGGACGAGGACGGCACCGGCGTCAGCGCCGGCGAGAAGCAGCTGATCACCATCGCCCGTGCCTTCCTCTGCGACCCGGTCATCCTCGTCCTGGACGAGGCGACCAGTTCCGTCGACACCCGCACCGAGGTGCTCATCCAGCAGGCCATGGCGCGGCTGGCGCACGGCCGCACCAGCTTCGTCATCGCCCACCGCCTCTCCACCATCAGGGATGCCGACGTGATCCTGGTGATGGAGGACGGGTCGATCGTGGAGCAGGGTTCGCACGGCGAGCTGCTGGCGGCGGACGGCGCCTACGCCCGCCTGTACCGGTCGCAGTTCGCGGCCGCCGTCGCGGAGGTCGACTGAGGGCCGCCGGAGGCGGGGCGGCGGGCCCCGCGGTGGGCCCCGCGGTGGGCGTTCGGTCCGGGCAGCTGTCAGTCGAGGTAGCCGCGCAACTGGTCGGCGAAGGCGTGGTCGCGGAGCTTGGTGAGGGTCTTGGACTCGATCTGCCGTATGCGCTCCCTCGTGACGCCGAAGAGGACGCCGATCTCCTCGAGGGTGCGCGGCCGCCCGTCGTCGAGCCCGTAGCGCAGCTGGACGACCTTGCGTTCGCGCTCGCCGAGGGTCGAGAGCACCGCTTCGAGATGTTCGCGCAGCAGGAGGAAGGCGGCGGACTCCACCGGTGAGGGGGCGTCGCCGTCCTCGATGAGGTCGCCGAAGTTGACGTCCTCCTCCTCGCCGACGGGCGCGTGCAGCGACACCGGTTCCTGTGCGAGGCGCAGCACTTCGGTGACGCGTTCACCGGTGAGACCGAGATGTGCGCCGACCTCGTCCGGCGTGGGCTCCTCGCCCCGCTCCTGGAGCAGCCTCCGCTGGACGCGCACGACGCGGTTGATCAACTCGACGACGTGCACGGGCACCCGGATGGTGCGGGCCTGGTCCGCCAGGGCGCGGGACATCGCCTGCCGGATCCACCAGGTCGCGTACGTCGAGAACTTGTAGCCGCGGGCGTAGTCGAACTTCTCGACCGCCCGTATCAGCCCCAGGTTGCCCTCCTGGACCAGGTCGAGCATGGTCAGTCCGCGTCCGATGTACCGCTTCGCGACGGAGACGACGAGGCGCAGGTTCGCCTCGATGAGGCGCCGCTTGGCGATTCTGCCCATGACGACGAGCTGGTCCAGTTCGTGCGCGAGACGTCCGTCGGGGTGGGTGGCCGGATCGGCGAGCTTCTGCTCGGCGAAGAGGCCGGCCTCGACGCGGCGGGCGAGTTCGACCTCGTCGGCGGCGGACAGCAGCGGGATGCGTCCGATCTCGCGCAGATACTGCCGGAAGAGGTCGGCGGAGGCGCCGCCGCCCGCGGACTCCCGCTTCTCCTGGACGGCCGGGGCCTCGGCCTCGGGTTCCGCGGACGGCGGGTCCGGCGCGGCGGGGGCGGTGTGCGCGGCCGGCCCGTCACCCGGAGGCGGCCAGTCCGGAGGCGGGACGGGCGGAGCTTCGGGAGCGGGAGCGTGGGCGGCGGGCCGGGTTGGAGCCGTCGGGGCGGCCGGAGGAGCCGCGCTGGTCAGGGTCCGGGTCTGCACGGGGGCGACCTCCAGTGTGCTCGCTGCCGGTACGGGGGGAGGCGTACATGCTGTTCGGATCCGAGGGACTCTCCGGCAGCGCGGCCGGCGCACGCCCCGTTCCGAGGACTCAAGCACCGCCCACCAGTGTGGGGTACGACACACTCCGGTCACGAGGGTCGTGCGCCCAGTTTCTGGAATGGGCGGTGACTTGTTCGCATACGTACCGTCACGGCCGGCGCGACCGTCGCAGGAGGGAAGGCTGCGAGGCGCAGGGAGGGAGGCGGGGGCGCAGCCGCGGACCGCACGGGCCGGAGGGGCCGGAAGGGCCGGAAGGGCCGGAAGGGCCGGAAGGGCCGGCCGCCGCCGGCAACCCGGGAGAGGCCGGCGGGCCGGCGGCACCCGGGGCGGGTCAGAGCGCCGCCGCGCCCCGCTCCTTGAGGGAGCGGCCGTACTGCGTGAGCGTCCAGATCTCCTGGCGCACGGCCGCCGAACGTTCGTCGTCGCGCTGGGCCTCCAGGCGCCGGGCGCTGCTTTCGAGGTCGGCGATGCGGGCGTTGACGGCTGCGAGGCGCACGGCGACGAGCTGCATCCCCGCGTACATCTCGTCCGGTTCGCGCCCGCGGGCGCTGCGCAGCGGCTCGACGACCAGCTCGTGCACGAGGGCCCGCACCGTGTCGTCCGGCGCGGCGGCACGCACCCTGGCGACGAATTCGTCGTCGGCGCCGGTCACGCCTCCGGCGGCCTCGACGGCCCTGCGGACGGCCGCGTAGGGCGGGGCGGTGAACTCGTCCGTCTCGTAGGCGTCGAATGCCGGCGCCACCAACTCCGGGCGCTGCAGGGCGAGTTTGAGCAGTTCACGCTCGACACGGTGGGCCGGGCTGCGCAGGTTCAGCGCGGGGCCGCCTCCGCGGGCCGCCACGGACGGCGCCGCCGCCCCCGCGCCGGGGCCGGCGGGCCCCGGGCCGGGCCCCCGCGTGCCCGCACGGCCCGCCGGCGGGCCGTGCGCGCGCCGCCGGGCCAGCTGGCCGAGGCGCCGCACCACGAACTGCGTGTCGAGGATGCCGAGGAGCCCGGCGAGGCGCACGGCGTACTCGTGCTGGATCGAGGGGTCCTTGATCTGTGCGACGACGGGCGCGGCCTGCTCCAGCGCGGCCGAACGGCCCTCCGCCGTATCGAGGTTGTGCTGCTCGACGATCGAGCGGATCGCGAACTCGAAGAGCGGGGAGCGGTCTTCGACGACCTTCGCCACGGCCTCGTCGCCCTCGGCGATCCTCAGCTCGCAGGGGTCCATGCCCTGCGGTGTGATCGCGATGGAGGTGCGGGCGGCGAACTTCTGGTCGTCCTCGAACGCGCGCAGCGCCGCCTTCTGCCCGGCGGCGTCCCCGTCGAAGGTGAAGATGACCTCCGAGCCCGAGTTGTCCATCAGAAGCCGGCGGAGGATCTTGATGTGGCCCTCGCCGAAGGCCGTGCCGCTGGTGGCGATCGCCGTCGTGACGCCGGCGAGGTGGCACGCCATGACGTCCGTGTAGCCCTCGACGACGACCGCGCGGTTGCCCTTGGCGATGTCCTTCTTGGCGAGGTCGATGCCGTAGAGCACCTGGGACTTGTGGTAGATCGCCGTCTCGGGGGTGTTGAGGTACTTCGGCCCGTTGTCGTCGTCGCGCAGCTTGCGGGCCCCGAAGCCGACGACGTCGCCGGTGATGTCGCGGATGGGCCACATCAGCCGGCCCCGGAACCGGTCGATGGGGCGGCCGTTGCGGGCCTCCTGCGCGAGCCCGGACGCGGTCAGCTCCCGGTCGGAGAAGCCCTTGCCGCGCAGGAACCGCACCAGGTGGTCCCAGCCTGCCGGGGAGTAGCCGATGCCGAAGTGCTCCGCGGCGGCCTGGTCGAAGCCGCGCTCGGTCAGGAAGCGGCGGCCCGGCTCGGCCTCGGCGCCCTGAAGCTGCTCGGCGTAGAACTGCGCCGCCACTTTGTGCGCCTCGACGAGGCGGGTGCGCTCGCCCTGCTGGCTGGCGCGGCCGTACCCGCCCTCCTCGTACCGCAGTGTGATGCCCGCCTGGCCTGCGAGGCGTTCGACGGCCTCGGAGAAGGAGAGGTGGTCGACCCGCATCACGAAGTCGAGGGTGTCGCCGCCCTCCTGGCAGCCGAAGCAGTGGAAGAGGCCCTTGGCCGGACTGACGTGGAACGAGGGCGACTTCTCGTCGTGAAAGGGACACAGGCCCTTCATGTTGCCGCCGCCGGCGTTGCGCAGCTGGAGATACTCGGAGACCACGGTGTCGATGGGGACCGCCCCCCGCACCGCCTTCACGTCCTCGTCGTTGATCCTTCCCGCCACACGGTGAATTGTACGGCGGGCCGCCGACACCCCCGCCCGCCCAAGGGGTGCCGCGGCGCAGCGCGGTAGGGGTCACCGCTCCCGGCAAGCGCGGCGGCGCCGTGCTCCTCCTCCCTTGCCCGTGGAGGCTCACGGGCGACCGGAGACCGCCTGGGCGACGGCGAACATCAGGTCCTCACGACCGGGACGGCAGATCATCTGAAGCCCTGCGGGCAGCCCGCCGACGGTGGCCGCGGGCACCGTAAGAGCGGGCAGCCCGAGAAGATTCCACGGGCTGGTCAGCGCGAGGAGCGCCGAACGGACCCCGACCCGCTCCCCGCCGACGACGGCGGTGCGCTGCCCGAGGCGTGGTGCCGTCAGCGGAGTCGTCGGCAGCGCCAATACGTCGTGGTGCGCCAGGAGTCGGTTCACCGACCGTCCGATGCGCTCGCGGGCGGCGAGGGCCCTTTCGTGGCGCCGTGCGGTTGTACGGGCCGCCCCGCGGAGCCGGTCAAGCACCTCGGAGCCGAACAGTCCAGGGCTCGTCGCCATGCGTTCGGCGTGGACGGCGTAGGCCTCCCTGTCCTGGATCGCGAAGAACGCCTCGTTCATCTCCGACGCCTCACCGAAGGCGACATCCTCCACCGCTGCGGTGGCCCCGATGGCCGCGAGGCAGGCACGGACCAGGCGGCCGACATCCGGATCGGTGGGGAAGAGCCCCTCGGGCGGCAGCCAACCGACGTGCGCCGTACGGTGGTGCACGCCGGGCTCGGGGGGTGATTCGGTCAGGGCGCGGTGCGCGAGAAGGCAGTCCCTCGGTGTGCGGGCCAGCACACCGACGTGATCGAGCGACGGGGCCAGCGGAAAGACACCGTCGGTGGGGATGTCGCCGTAAGCGGGCTTGAACCCGGCCACCCCGCACAGCGCGGCCGGTATGCGGACCGAACCTCCGGTGTCCGTGCCGAGAGCCATCGGCACCATGCCCGCCGCGACCGCCACCGCGCTTCCTCCGCTGGAGCCGCCCGACATCCTCGTGGGGTCGTGCGGATTGCGCGAAGCACCGTTCAAGGACCGGTCGCCGGTCGGCCCGTAGGCGAACTCATGCGTGGTGGTCTTGCCCACGACGACCGCACCGGCCGCGCGCAGACGCCGTACGCACTCGGCATCCGACGACGGGACATGCCCGGCGAAGTGTGCGGAACCCATGGTGGTGCGCAGCCCAGCGGTGTCGACGACGTCCTTGACGGCCGCCGGGATGCCGTGGAGCCGGCCGCGGTCGCGCCCCGTGGCCAGCTCCGCGTCTGCGATCCGGGCGGCGCGCAGCGCGCCGCCCGGATCGAGCGTCACAAAGGCGTTCAGCTGTCCGTCGAGGCGCCGGACGGTCCGCAGCGAGTGCTCGGTGAGCTCCACGGACGTCACCTCACCGGCACGCAGCCGTGCGGCAAGGGCCTCGACCGTATGGCCGGGGCCGGTGAAGAACCCGGCCCCGCCCTCCTCCTCCGTCGTCTCCGGCTCTTCGCTCATGAGGTGGTGAACCCGGGGAGCAGGGCCAGCAGCGGCACGAACGTGGCACAGCACACCGTCATGGAGACGACGTTGCCGATGAAGGGGTGGAAGTGCGCCGGCATCCGGTTGCCGATGGCCGCCGCGAGCGGTGGAGCCGCCACCGCTCCGAACACGGCGCCGACGACGACCGACTGCACGCTGCCGCCGTAGGCGAGCACTGTCGCGGGAGCCACCGAGACGACCGGAACGAAGGACGGATACCAGCCGGCCTTGCTCCAGCCGGAGCGCCACAGCACCACCGCCACCGCACCGGTGAGCACCTGTGAGGCGAGCACCTGCGGCCACAGTCCGCCCGCGGCGGGCAGCATCGGGTTGAGGAGGAAGGCGAACAGCGTGCCCAACAGCAGGCCGACGCTCGCCCACTCGTTGCCGTAGAACTGCGCCTCCGAGAAGTCCGCGAGTACGCGGCGGGCGACCCAGACGGGCCCCTGACGTTCCCCCGCATGCTCTGCTGCGGGGGCCGGTGAGTCCTTCTCCCGCTCGGGACGCGGCTCCTCCGGCTCCCGCTCGGGACGCGGCTCCTCGGCCGCGAGCGGGCGCGGCATCCAGGGCAGCACCCGGCAGACGGCGAAGCCGATGAGCGCGCTCGCCCACATCCCCGTCGTCGCTCCGACCACTCCCGGAAGGCCCAGCGGAACGCAGACGTAGTTCACGGCGAGCAGGGCGACGGGGGTGGTCAGCAGTACGCCGAGCGCGGCACCCGTAAGGCTCACAGCCCAGCCCGCGCCGTAGACGAGGACGACGGCAGGCGGCACCGAGACGAACGGTGCGAACGTCGGTTGCCATGCCCCTGTTGCGGGCACGGTCCAGCCCCAGGCGAGGTTGCTGGCGATCATTCCCATGGCCGCGCTGCCCGCGCCCCAGGGCCAGAGCCCGGTGCCATAGCTGATGGCGAACCCCTGCCACCGGCCGCCCTTGCGGCGCTGCTGGATGCAATGGGCAAGCCAGGCACCGAGGATCATTCCGAGGCCGGACAGTTCGGTCTTGGCGTACTCGGACTCGGTGCCGTCGGCGACGATCCAGCGCAGGAACGAGCCGATGCGGTAGTAGCCACCGATCCAGTCCCCGTAGTCGGGCAGCACGGAGGGCAGCGAGGGCCGCAGGGCCGAGAGCCCGTAGGCGACGAGGGCGGTGGCACCGGCGATCACAGCGGCGGTGAGCCAGAGCCGCCCGCTGCCCGGGCGGGGCGGCGCGGTGGGGACGTCGGGTATCGCTGTGGTCCTGTCGGCAGGACGCGTGTCTTCCATCGGGTTGCGCCTCTCAGCGGGGAAGGGCCGGGGAGAGCCGGTATCCGAGCATGCCGTCGTACAGGTCCGTGCGACGGTCGCGGAGCAGATCGTTGAGCTGGTTCCAGACCGGTGCGCTGCGGGGTGCGGAGAGGTCGACGTCCGCGTACAGCACCGTCTCCTCCTCCGGACCGGCGACCCTTCCGATGGGCCAGCCGTTGGTTCCGGCGATCAGCGATCAACCCAGGAACTTCGCGTCGCCCTCGGTGCCGATGCGGTCGGCCGCCGCGATGAAGACGTTGTTGACGTGCGCGGCAGTCATGGTGAGGTATGTGGCCATGCACTTGCCGGACTCGTCGAAGAGCGGGGGCGGGGTGAAGACCCAGTTGTTGGGGCTGCAGATGATGTCCGCGCCCTGCTGAGCGAGGAGGCGGGGAACCTCGGGGAACCAGATGTCCCAGCAGATCAGCATTCCGATCCGGCCGATCGTGGTCTCGAAGACCGGGAAGCCCTCGTCGCCGGGCGTGAACCAGAGCTTCTCCTGGTTCCAGAGGTGTGTCTTGCGGTAGCGCCCGATGTAGCCGTCCGGCCCGATCAGGGCGGCTGTGTCAAACAGCCGCATGCCCTCGCGTTCCGCCACACCGCCGACGAGGTGTACGCCGCGTTCGCGGCAGAAGGACTCCCACGCGCGGACGGTGGGGCCGGAGGGTACTTCCTCGGCGTGCGCGTAGGCGTCGGCGCGGTCTTTGAACGTGTAGCCGCTGGTGGCCAGTTCGGGGAGGACGACGAGGTCGGCGCCTTCGTCGACCGACCGTCCGGCCAGTTCCAGGGCGCGGGCGGCATTGCGTTCGCGGTTGTCCAGGCCGACCTGAGGGTCGAACTGCACGGCGGCGATACGGACGGGGCTGATGCGCCCCTCGGTCTCCGGTGTGTGCTGCGTCAGGGCTGTCATCGCTGGCCTCTTCCGGCTCTGGTGGCGAGTTGATCGGACCGAGTTGAGGAGCCAATCGTTTGGGTGACGGGGCGCGCAAATGTTGAGCGAATTACCCAATCGTTTGGCTCAAACGTTTGGGGTATCATCAGCGCGACCAAGCCCGCGGTCAAGAGGCATCGCGTGACGTCTTGGATCCGACCGGGAGCGTGGAGGAGAAAGCGGGAGGTGGGGGTGGCCCGTAAGCGACCTGCGACACTGCGATCGATAGCCGACCAGCTCGGTCTGCATGTTTCCACGGTGTCCCGGGTGATCAACGGCGCGGTCGACGACGGGGCACGTGCCGCCTCGGGCGATACGGCGGAGCGCATCCGGCAGCTGGCCGCCGAGTTGGGTTACCGGCCCAATCCGCACGCCACCAGCCTGCGCACCCGGCGCAGCAACCTCATCGGCGTCCTGGTACCCCGGCTCTCCGACATCGTCCTCGCCATGATCTACGAAGGCATCGAGGAGGCCGCCACCGAGCGTGGCCTGTCCGCCTTCGTCACGAACACCCAGGATGATCCACAGACCCAGCGCACGCGGACGAAGATGGTGCTGGACCGCCGCGTGGACGGACTGATCTTCGGCGACGCCCATCTGGACGCGCGGTTCCTGGACGAGATCGCCGCACAGGACACACCGTTCGTGCTCGTCAGCCGGAGGGCGGGCGAACACCCCTCGGTGACCTGCGACGACTACCTCGGCGGCCGTCTCGTCGCGGATCATCTGCTCGCGTCGGGCCACGAGGAGGTCGCGGTCATCGCGGGCGAGCCGCACGCCAGCACGGGCGCCGACCGCACCAGAGGCTTCGCCGACCGCTACCGCGAGGCGGGGCTGGAGCTGCCGCCCGAGCACATCGTGCACTCCCACTTCGACACCGTCAGCGGCCACGCTGCGACGATGAAGCTGCTCGGCGCGGGCGGGCGGCGCCCGTCGGCGGTATTCGCCGTCAACGACTTCGCCGCGATCGGCGCCATGGGCGCCGTTCGCGACGTCGGACTGCGGGTGGGCGAGGAGGTCTGCGTCGTCGGCTTCAACGACACGCCTCTCGCGGCGCAACTGCCCGTCCCTTTGACCTCTGTTCACTCCCCCGTGCACGAAATGGGCCGCCGCGCGGTTGAGTTGCTGGCACGTCGCCTCGAGGGCGAGACGGTAGAGCCGGTGCGGCTGCCGCCGACGCTGATCGCGCGTGCGTCCAGCGGCGCGCCGGCCGCGTCTGACGACTGAGGCGGACGCGGCAGCCGGTCGCCAGTCGAGTACGGGGACGAGTCGGAGGCGGGCGCAGGCCGAGCACGAGCCCGGCGGAACCCGAGCCGGCTACCCCTTCGCTCCGTCCCCGGTCCCGCGGACGAGGTCGGTCAGCGGCACGCCCGCGTCGGCGAGCGCGTCCGGTGCGACGGGCGCCCCGGAGCGGATCAGGTCCTGGACGGCGGCGGTGACGTCCCAGACGTTCACGTTGAGGCCGGCCAGTACGCGGTTCTCGCGCAGCCAGAACGCGATGAACTCGCGCTTGGCGACGTCCCCGCGGCACACCACCTGGTCGTAGGTGCCGGGCGGCGCGTAGCCGGAGTACTCCATGCCCACGTCGTACTGGTCGGAGAAGAAGTAGGGCACCCGGTCGTAGACGACCTCGCGCCCCAGCATCGAACGTGCCGCGGCGGGACCGCTGTTGAGGGCGTTCGCCCAGTGCTCGACGCGCAGCCACTCCGCCCAGGGAGTCTCCCGAAGGGACGCGACGTCACCGGCCGCGTAGATGTCGGGGTCGGAGGTGCGCAGCGCGGAGTCCACGGCCACGCCCCCGCCGCGCCCTTCGGCCAGTTCCAGTCCCGCCGCCTCGGCCAGAGCGGTGCGGGGTGCGGCGCCGATGGCGGCGAGCACGTCGTGTGCGGGGTGCTCGTCGCCGTCGTCGGTCCGGACGGCCTGCACCATTCCGTCCGCTCCGACGATCTCCGACGGCCGCGCCCCGAAGTGGAAGCGCACGCCGTGCTCCTGGTGCAGGTCGGCGAAGAGCATGCCCATCTCGGGGCCGATCACGGAGTGCAGCGGCGTCGATTCGGGCTCGACGACGGTGACCTCCGCGCCGTACTCACGTGCGGCGGCCGCGACTTCGAGGCCGATCCAGCCGGCACCGGCGATGACGAGGTGCCCGTTCTCCTGGCCGAGCGCGGTCAGCCGGCCGCGCAGCCGGTCGGCGTGCGCGAGGCGGCGCAGGTGGTGCACGGAGGCGAGGGAGGTGCCGGGGATGTCCAGGCGGCGGGGTTCGGCGCCGGTGGCGAGCAGCAGCTTGTCGTAGTGGAGGCGGGTGCCGTCGCCGAGTTCCAGGCTCTTCCCGGCGCGGTCGAGGCGTACCACGGTCTGGCCCAGGTGGAGTTCGATGTCGGCACCGGCATACCAGGCGGGCTCGTGCACGAAGACGCTCTCGCGCTCGTCGGAGCCCGCGAGATACCCCTTGGACAGGGGCGGACGTTCGTAGGGGTGGTCGCGCTCGTCGCCGATCAGGATGACCCGGCCGGTGAAGCCTTCGGCTCGCAGGGCCTCGGCGGCCTTCGACCCGGCGAGCCCTCCGCCCACGATGACGAACGTCCGGTGTGCGTCGACCACTTGGTTCCTCCTCGCTGACCTGACCCCCGACGGAAACATCCACGTGCGAGCGTCCCGCATACAGCGGGCAGCGGGAAGAGGCCGCGGGCCGGGGGCGGGCACAACCGGACACGAACGGGCCACGCCCGCACGTCGGTTCGGGCGGCGGCGCTCGGGGCCGGACGGGCCGTGGCGGGGCGCGGCGGGGCGCGGCGGGGCGCGGCGGGGCGCGGCGGGGCGCGGCGCTCGGGGCGCGCGGGGCGCGCGGACCGTGGTGCGGGGCTCTACGAGTGGGGCCGCGTGAGGCGTGCGTGCAGCGAGCGGGCCGAGACGT
Organism: Streptomyces sp. WMMB 322; assembly: GCF_900090145.1. Lineage (GTDB taxonomy): Bacteria > Actinomycetota > Actinomycetes > Streptomycetales > Streptomycetaceae > Streptomyces. Next base: position 86,501 of record NZ_FMHI01000010.1, on the reverse strand, counting down.
CCGTCAGCGCCGAGATCTGGTCGACGACGACGCGCAGCCGTGCCGCCTCGTCCTCCGCCTCCCCGAACAGCGCCCGGAACTGCGGGTCGAGTCCCTCGGGTGCCCGTTTGACCAGTGCCTCGGCCAACTCGCCCAGCACGACGCGCTGTTCCGCCCGCAGCCGCTCCAGGTCGGGCCGCTGCATCACATAGCGGTCCGCGACGGCCTTGAGCACCGCGCACTCCAGCCGCACGCCGCGCGGGACAACGAGTTCGGCGGCGTAGCGCGTGAGGCGTCCCGATCCGTACGCCGCCCGGGTCGCGCCCTCGGCGGCGAGGCAGAACCGGCCGATGAGCTGGCTGGTGGCGTCCTTGAGCCGGGCCTGCGCCACGGCGGAGCCGTCGTAGCCGTGCGGCCACCACTCCTGGTCCAGCAGCCGGTCGAGGGCTTCGGCGAGTTCGCCGTGACCGGCGTCGGGCGCATAGCGTCCCGCGGCGACGGTGAAGATGTCCCGGCGTTCGGGTTCGGCGAGGAGCACATTGGGGTCGAGGTGGCCGGCGTGCAGACCGTCCTCGACGTCGTGCACGGAGTAGGCGACGTCGTCGGACCAGTCCATGACCTGCGCCTCGAAGCACGTACGGTCGGCGGGGGCACCGCGACGTACCCAGTCGAAGACGGGAAGGTCGTCCTCGTAGACGCCGAACTTCCGCGACGAGGGGTCGCCGGGGCGGGAGCCCAGCGTCCAGGGGTACTTGGTGGCCGCGTCGAGTGCCGCGCGCGTGAGGTTGAGGCCCACGGGGACGCGGAGGGTCTCACCGCAACCGCCGGTGCCGCCGTGGCCCGCGGCCGCTCTGCCTGCGGGGACGCCTGCCGTCGCGGACGCCGCGCCGGCGGGCCCGGCGGGGCCGGCCTCCAGGAACCGCTTGGGCTCCAGCCGGGAGAGCAGGCGCAGCGACTGTGCGTTGCCCTCGAAGCCGCCGCAGGGTGCGGCGATCTCGTTCAGCACGCGTTCGCCGTTGTGCCCGAACGGCGGGTGCCCCAGGTCGTGCGCGAGGCAGGCCGTCTCGACCAGGTCCGGGTCGCAGCCGAGCGCCGCGCCCAGCTCCCTGCCGACCTGAGCGCACTCCAGGGAGTGCGTGAGGCGGGTGCGCGGAGAGGCGTCCCACGCCTGCCCGCTGGTTCCGGGCGCGACGACCTGCGTCTTGCCGGCGAGCCTGCGCAGTGCGGCCGAGTGCAGCACGCGCGCACGGTCGCGCTGGAATGCGGTGCGCCCCGGCCGCTTGTCGGGCTCGGGCGCCCGGCGTTCGAGGTCGGAGGGGACGTAGTGGCCGGGAGCGCCGCCGGTTCCGGCGGTCTCTGTGTCGCGGGTGCCGTGCATACGCGAACGGTAGCGGGAGGGGTTCCGGGCGCGGATCCCGCACGGGGCCGCCGTCGGAGAAGGGACACCGCGCGGCGGCACCCCGGCCCGGCGGACCGCTGGGCGCGTCCGCCCGACCGCCCACGCGGGAAGGTCCCGCCCGGCACTCGCCGAACACGCGAAGGCCCCGCCCGCGCCGCGTGCCGTGAGGTCACCCGGCCCGGGCGGGGCCTTCGCCGTTCCGGCCGCTCGTCCCGGCCGCCTGCGCCGGACAGCGGCGCGGAACGTGCTCCCGGTCAGCTTCTCAGCACCTGCTGAGCGCGCCTGTGAGCGTGGTGTAGTAGGCGCTGATGTAGCCGGTCCTGAACGGCTCCTCCTGCCGCACCCTGTACCAGGTCGTGTTGCCATGGACGTCGCCGCCGTTGGGGACGTAGCAGGAGAGCGGGACCTTGGTGCCGGCGCTGAACCTCGCGATCTCCTCGGCGGAGGTCCTCGGCGCGGTCCGCTCCGCGAGATAGGTGACGTTCGAGCGCACCGTGGCATACGGCGCGCCCGGCGAGGTCACTCCGCCGTTCTCGCCGTTCCCGCCGTTCTCGCCGCCCTCCTCGGTCTCGCCGTGGCCGGAGCTCCTGACATTGCCCCCGCCGACCACGTTCTCGTCGCCGATCACGATCTGGTTGTGGTCGCCCTTCACCACGATGTTCCGCTTGTCGTGGCCGCTCTTCTTGTGCCCCTCGTCGGCCTGGGCCGGGGACATTCCTCCGCTCGCCAGGGTCAGCGCTGCCAGGACCGTCACGCTGAAGCGCATCGCGTTCTTCTTCATGTGGTTCCTCTCGCTGAGAAATGAGCAACGAAGTGAACCTACGAAGAGAAAGAGGCTTATATGCAAATTGCTCCGATAGTGGGCGGTTGCGAAGCACGGACTCCTGACGGCTCGTCACTTTGACGCGTGGGACCGCCGCCCTCGGCCCGGGCCGGTGCCGCGACGGGACAACCGCGGTCGCCCTCCGGGCCGGTGTGCGCGGGCCAGGGCACACCGCTCGGCCCCGTGGAGGACCGGCCGGCCGGGCCCTGCGCGCCGACGAGCCGCACGGTTGCCGCGGCGGCAGCCGCCGACCGCGCCTCGTCGTAGCGGTGCAGGACGAGCCGGGCCATCGCGGCATGCGCGCCGATCGGCGCCGAGGCGGCCCACGGGGCCGCGGACGCGCAGCGGGCGGCGAAGTGGCCGGGGGCCGTGAAGCACGAGGCGAGTGCGATGCGGCCGTGCCCGGCCGCGCGCAGTGTGTGCACGGCCTCGGCGACGGTCGGCCGGGCGGCCGAGGCATACGCGGGGAGCACGGGGACGGTACCGCCCAGCCGTTCACGCAGTCCTGCCGCGATCCGCTGCGCGCCCTCGGCCGACTCCGGGTCGCGTGAGCCGGCGGAGGCCAGCACCACGGCGTCCGGTCCGGCCTGCCCCTGGCCGCGGGCTGCGCCGCGGCGGGCGTTCTCACGCCGCACCGCCTCGGTCAGCCGGCCGTGCAGGGCCTCGGCGAGCAGCGGGTGCGGTCCGAGAGGTTCGGAGACGCTGCCGCGAAGGTGCGGCACGGCGGCCAGAGCTCGCGGGATGTCGTGCTTGACGTGGTGCCCCCGTCCGAACAGCAGGGGGACGAGGACCACTTCGCCGCGGGCGGGCAGCGCCGCCAGGGTCTGCGGCAGCAGTGGCTCGTTCAGCTCGATGTGGCCCAGCTCGACGCGAAGACCCGGCCGCAGCGCCCGTACGGACGTGAGCAGTGCCGAGACCGTGCGCAGCGCGGCCGGATCGCGGGACCCGTGGGCCACGGCCACCAGTGCGGGGCCGGGGGCGGACCGCCGCACGGTGGTGAGCTGGGTGCTCAGCTGTGCGGTGACCCGGGTCATGAGCTGCGCCGTGCTTTCGAGGCCGTGGAGCGGCCGGGCTTCGGGGCCGGGGGTGGGTTCCGGTGCGGGCGACGGCTTCATGCGGCGAGACTGCCGGGGGGAGTTTGCCGTGCTGTTGCGCCGCCCTGCGGACTTCGTTTCGTCGCGCTCACAGCCGCCACCTCACCGGCGGGAGACCGTGGCGCTGAGCACGCGTTGCCCCGTTCGTTACCTGGGCCGCGGCCGTCCGTAACAGGCGCGTTCCACTCTGGCTCAATGCGCTCCGACCTCGCCGCCGCCCCCGCCGGGACCGGCACCGACACGCACTGCCCGTACTGCGCGTTGCAGTGCGGCATGACGCTGCGCCGCTCGACGTCCGGCTCGACGTCGGGCGGCGGGACGGGACTTGAGGTCGCCGAGCGTCCCGGCTTCCCCGTGAACCGGGGCGCGCTGTGCGTGAAGGGCCGCACGGCGACAGAGGTCCTCGCCCCGCACGCCCGGCTCACCCGGCCCCTGGTGCGGCGCCCGTCCTCCGGCGAGCTGGAACCGGCGGAGTGGGACGAGGCCCTGGATCTCGTCGCGGCGGCCCTGACGCGTACGCGTGCCGAGCACGGCCCGGACGCTGCGGGTGTCTTCGGCGGCGGCGGACTGACGAACGAAAAGGCCTACGCGCTGGGCAAGTTCGCCCGTGTCGTGCTCGGCACCTCGCAGATCGACTACAACGGCCGGTTCTGCATGTCCTCGGCCGCCACCGCGGGCACCAGGGCCTTCGGCGTCGACCGGGGGCTGCCGTTCCCGCTGGCGGACGTCGCCCGGACGGACTGCGTCGTCCTCGTCGGCTCGAACCTCGCGGAGACGATGCCGCCGGCACTGCGCCACTTCACGGAACTGCGCGAGCGGGGCGGCACGTTGATCGTCGTCGATCCGCGCCGCACCCGCACCGCCGAGCAGGCCGACCTCCACCTCGCGCCGCGGCCGGGCACCGATCTGGCACTGGCGCTGGGACTGCTGCATCTGATCATCGCGGAGGGCCGGATCGACAGCGAGTACGTCGAGAGCCGCACCACCGGCTGGGCCGGGGCCCGCAGCGCGGCGATGGCTCACTGGCCGGAGCTGGTGGAGCGGGTGACCGGGGTATCCGTGCCCGAACTGCGCCGCGCCGCACGGCTGTTCGGCGACGCCGAGCACGCCATGGTGCTCACCGCGCGCGGACCGGAACAGCAGTCCAAGGGCACCGACACCGTCGGCTCCTGGATCAACCTCTGCCTGGCGACGGGACGTCCGGGCCGTCCGCTGTCCGGCTACGGCTGCCTGACGGGACAGGGCAACGGGCAGGGCGGCCGCGAACACGGCCAGAAGGCGGACCAGTTGCCCGGCTACCGCAGGCTCGACGACCCCGCAGCACGCGAACACGTGGCGCAGGTGTGGGGTGTGGACGCCGCGAGCCTGCCGGGCCCGGGGCGCAGCGCGTACGAACTCCTCGACGCGCTCGGCGGTGACGTGCGGACGCTGTTCGTGGCCGGATCGAACCCCGTCGTCTCCGCCCCGCACGCCTCACACGTCGAACAGCGGCTGCGTGCACTGGACTTCCTCGCCGTGTGCGACGTCGTCCTGTCCGAGACGGCGCGCCTCGCCGACGTCGTGCTTCCCGTCACGCAGTGGGCGGAGGAGACGGGCACGACGACGAATCTGGAGGGCCGCGTGCTGCTGCGCCGCAAGGCGGCCGACCCTCCCGCGGGCGTGCGCACCGACCTGGAGGTGCTGGAGGAACTGGCCGCGCGGCTGGGCTGGGAGAAGGGCTTCCCCGCCGCACCGGAGGAGGTATTCGACGAGCTGCGCCGCGCCTCGGCGGGCGGCCCGGCCGACTACTCGGGCATCAGCTACGAGCGCATCGCGGCGGAGGACGGCGTCTTCTGGCCCTGCCCGGAGGGAAGTCGGGACGAGGGCACCGGCGTCACCTCCCCGCATCCCGGGACCCCCCGGCTCTTCCTGGACGGCTTCGCCACGCCCGACGGACGTGCACGCTTCGTCCCGGTGATGCACCGTCCGGCCGGCGAGGAACCCGACGAGGGCTATCCGCTCCGCCTGACGACGGGCCGCGTCCTCTCCCAGTACCAGTCGGGCGCGCAGACCCGCCGTGTCGGCGTGCTCAACGAGGCGGCCCCGGGCCCGTTCGTCGAGCTCCACCCGCGGCTGGCCGGCCGGCTGGGGGCAAAGGACGGCGACTCGCTGGCCGTCGTCTCGCGGCGCGGGCGCGCGGTGGCACCGGCGCGCATCACGCGGGGCATCCGCCCCGACACGGTGTTCATGCCGTTCCACTGGGACGGCGAGGGCAGGGCCAACTCCCTCACCAATCCGGCACTGGACCCGGACTCACGGATGCCGGAGTTCAAGGTCTGCGCCGTACGGGTGGAGCTCGCGGAGGCGGCGAAGGACGAACAGCCGTCCACTCCCGTGGAGTTGGCATCACCCGGGGCCTCCGGCCCGTCCGGCGCGCCAGGCGGGGCACCGCCGCCTGCCGCCTGAGCGCCGTCCACCCGCGGCCGGTCTCAGAAGGCGGCCGGTCTCGGAAGGCGGCCGGTCTCGGAAGGCGGCCGGTCCCGCAAGGTCTCGGAAGGCGGCCGGTCCCGCAAGGTCTCGGAAGGCGGCCGGTCCCGCAACCGGGCGGGGCCGTCGGCGCGTCGCAGGAGACATGCCCGACAGCCTCATCGGCCGCTCCGGCCGGACAACCCGCCGCAGACGTGCCGTACAGGCGGCGATGCTGTGCTGCGTCCTCGGCCTGCTGCCCGCCACCTGGCTGCGGCTCGCCACCGACGACGTGCGCCCGGGCGCGGGCGTCGCCGACGCGCCGGCCGCGCCCGTCGCGCTCGTCTTCGGTGCCGGGCTGTGGGACGGCGAGCCGTCCCCCTACCTCGCCCACAGGCTCGACGCCGCCGCCGGCCTCTACGAGCGCGGGAAGGTGCGGGCGGTACTCGTCTCCGGCGACAACAGCCGCGAGGAGTACGACGAACCGGACGCCATGCGCACCTACCTCACCCGGCGCGGCGTCCCGGAACGGCACATCGCGGCCGACTACGCGGGATTCGACACCTGGGACTCCTGTACGCGGGCCGCCCGGGTCTTCGGCGTCGAGCGGGCTCTCCTGGTCAGCCAGGACTTCCACATCCGCAGGGCCACCGCGCTGTGCCGCGCCGCCGGCATCGACTCCCACGGCGTGGCCGTACCGGAGCCGCACGACGCCACCTGGTTCGCGGGCGGCCTGCGGGAGATCCCGGGCGCGGCCAAGGCGGCGTTCGACGCGGGCGTCACACCTGACCCGCACTTCCTCGGCCCGCACGAGCCCGGCGTGGAGGCGGCGCTGGCGGACGCGCGGCGCGGCGCGGACTGAGCGGGCGCCGACGGGAAAATCGCGGGACGACGGGCGTGCCGGACGGCAGACTCCCCGCCGTGGACCGTCAAGTGATCAGCAGCCTCGCCCACCGCGACCACCCCGTCGCCGCCCCGCTCGACGACGCGTCCGTGGACCGCCTCCTCGACCGGGCGCTGCCGCGCGGCGACGAGCGTCTGCTGGACCTGGGCTGCGGCGAGGCGGCCTGGCTCGTACGTGCGCTGGCCGCCCGGCCGGGGGCCCGCGGTGAGGGGGTGGACCTCTCGCCCCCCGCGCTGGCCAGGGCGCGGGAAGCCGCCCTCGCCGCGGGAGTTGAGGGGCAACTGACGCTGCACGAGCAGGACGCGGCCCGGTTCACCGCGCCCCGCGCCTTCGACCTGGTGTGCGTCGTCGGATCCACGCACGCCTTCGGCGGTCTCATGCCGGCCCTGGCCGCGGCGGGAGCGCTGCTGGCGGAAGGGGGCCGCGTCCTGATCGGCGAGGGGTTCTGGGAGCGGGAGCCCTCCCGCGCCGCCCTGGCCGCGCTCGACGCCCCGCCCGGCGACTTCGACGACCTCGCCACGACCGTCGACCGTGTCACGGCGGCAGGCTGGATGCCCGTCCACGCTCATGTCAGCACACCCGGCGAGTGGGACGAGTACGAGTGGGCGTGGACGGGTTCGCTCTCCGAGTGGGCCCTGGACCACCCCGGGCATCCGGACAGCGCCGCGGCCCTGAAGGCCGCGTCGGCGCACCGCGAGGGCTGGCTGCGCGGCTACCGGGGAACGCTCGGCTTCGTCACGCTGCTGCTGCGCCCCTCCCCGGAGCCGAGTCGCGAGCAGATGCGGGAAAGAGCAGGCGCGGGAAACCTCGGCCGGCACCGATGAGTTGCGGCCGTCCCGGTGGTCCGCACAACAGCGGGAAAAGCCCCGCGGCCGGGCGGAAACCCGGGCAGTGCACGGAACCAGCGGAAGGTGCGGCTCGTGTCCCAGAAGATCTTCGTCAATCTCCCCGTGAAGGACCTCGCCAAGGCCAGGGACTTCTTCTCCCGGCTCGGCTACAGCTTCAATCCACAGTTCTCCGACGAGAACGCCGCATGCCTCGTGATCAGCGACGACATCTTCGCCATGCTGCTGACGGAGCCCTTCTTCAAGTCGTTCACGAAGAAGGAGATCGCCGACGCGCGCACCAGCACGGAGACGATGATCGCGCTGAGCGCCGAGAGCAGAGCAGCGGTCGACGAACTGGCCGACAAGGCCCTCGCTGCGGGCGGCAGCCCCGCAGGCGAGCCGCAGGACCACGGCTTCATGTACGGGCGCAGCTTCTACGACCTCGACGGCCACCACTGGGAGGTGGTGTGGATGGACCCGTCGGCCGTCGAACAGCAGCCGGCCTGAACGGGCGTCCGCGACCGGCCCGCAGGCCCCGGCCCTCCTCCGCCGGACGCGGGCCGGGGCCTGCGGCCCGCGTTACGGGAAGGGAAGCGTCCCGGCGAGCACCGTCACCATCACGAGCACGGCCGGGAAGCAGGCGAGGAACATCGCGAAGGTGTAGCCCATGATGTCGCGCGCCTTCAGCCCGAGAATCGCCAGCGTGGGCAGCATCCAGAACGGCTGGAGCAGGTTCGCGGACGCCTCGCCCAGGTCGTAGACGACGACCATCCAGCCCTGGTTGACGTGGAGCTGGTTCGCGGCGTCGATCACGTACGGAGCCTCGATGACCCATTTGCTGCCGCCGCTGGGTACGAAGATCCCGAGCACGGCCGAGTAGACGGCGATGAGCGGTGCGAAGACGACCTCGTTCGAGACGCTCACGAGCCAGCCGGCCACCTGCTTCGAGATGCCGGTGAACGCGATCATCCCGAAGATGCCGCCGTAGAACGGGAATTGGAGCAACACTCCGGATGCGGCGGGGGCTCCGCGCCGTACCGCGTCGACCATCCGTATGGGACGCCAGTGCAGGCACAGCGCCAGCAGGATCAGGATGAGGTTGACGGTGTTCAGATCGAGCGCGGCGATCGGGTTCCCCTCGGCGGCGGCGAAGTGCCGTACGAGGTACCAGAGGCCCAGCAGGCCGATGAGGACGGTGAAGACGGGGCTGCTCTCCAGCCAGTCGCCCGGCCGGGCGCGCTTCGCCTCGGTGGCGCTCTCGGCGACCAGGGGCCGCAGTTCGATGCCGAGTTGCTCGGCGGTCCTGGCGCGGGACGGCGAGGGCGTGAGGAACCAGGCCATGGTGAGGGCGACGGCGAAGACGACGGCGGTCGCCAGCAGGCTCTGCCAGGTGAAGATCGTGTCGGTGAGCGGGATCAGCCCGTCGCCGCCGCGTCCGTCGGCGATGACGTCCTGCACGGGTTTCGGACTGGAGGTCGCGCTGGCCACCTGCAGCGCCGCCGACCCGGACAGCCCCTGGGCCCAGACGGTGCCGAGCCCGAGGAACGCCATGGCCCCCACCGCCCGGTAGTCGACTCCGCGGACGACCCGCGCGATCTCCTTGGCGAGGATGGCGGAGAAGACCAGGCTGAACGCCCAGTTCAGATAGGAGCTGACCATCGCCACCGCGGCGGTGAAAGTGATCGCGGCCCGGGGCGACTTGGGGATCAGGGCGAGCCTGGCTATCAGCCGGGCGACGGGCGCCGAGACCGCCACCGCGTATCCACCGATGATGATCATGGCCATCTGCAGGGTGAACTCGATCAGCGACCAGAAGCCCTTGCCCCACGCGTCGACGAGGGTCGTCGGCCGCTCCCCCGTGGAGAGGCCGAGCGCGAAGATGAGGAACGTGCCGACGAGCACGAACCCGAAGGCGTCCGGGAGCCACTTCTCCGTGAAGGCGGTGAATCTCAGCGCGACCCGCGCGAGAAGGGTCTCCTTCTCGGGCTCGGCGCTCCCGTGGGCGGCGCTCCCGTGTTCCCCGCTCGCCCCCTTTGGGTTCTCCTGCTCGGCGCTGTCGGCATTCCTGGCCATGGTTCTACCTCGCTCGCTCTCGGCGGCCGGGTGCGTCCGGCGCATCCTGACGAGCGGAAAGCGAGAGGGGAAGCTGCCGCCTGCGCAACGTTGCAGAACCGGAAGCATGCTGGCCGTTGAGCCCATTCGGCGGGACGAAGCTGTGGGGCGCCTGCCCATTGCGGCCTGCCCAGCACGGCCCGTGCGTCGTGGCCCGTCCGTCGCCGCCAACCCGGTCCCGCCGCTCGTCGCCGCCGGCCCGCTGCGGGCGCGCCACGTCCGATTCGTTCAAGACCGGCGGCCGCGGCAAGCCTAATCTGCGGCGCATGACACCACGTTTCGACCTCATCGGGCTCGTCGCCGCCGACATGGCCGCCACGCTCGCCTTCTACCGCCGGCTCGGCCTGGACATCCCGGCCGGGGCCGACGGCGAACCGCACGTCGAGGCCGCGCTGCCCGGCGGGCTGCGCATCGCATGGGACACGGAGGAGACGATCCGCTCCTTCGACCCCGGCTGGGACCCGGGCCCGCGGGGCGGCGGCCGCATCGGCCTGGCGTTCCTGTGCGACTCCCCGGCCGAAGTGGACCGGCTGCACGCCGAGTTGACCGGCGCCGGGTACGAGAGCCGCAATGAGCCCTGGGACGCCTTCTGGGGTCAGCGCTACGCCGTCGTGGCCGACCCGGACGGCAACGGAGTCGATCTGTTCGCACCGCTGCCCTGAGTCAGCAGCTCCGTCAGGGTCACCCCGGCCAGCGCTTTGACCTCGCGCGAGAGATGGGCCTGGTCGGCGTACCCGGAGACGGCGGCCACCTCCGCGGGCGGCATGCCACCGGCCGACAGGCGCAGGGCGTCCTGCATGCGCAGCACCCGGGCGAGGGTCTTGGGCCCATAACCGAACGCGTCGAGGCAACGCCGGTGCAACTGTCTCTCGCTGAGGCCCAGCTCCCCGGCCACCGCAGCGACGCTCCGGCCGCGGGCGAGGAGTTCCGCCGCTCTCCCGTTCGGGGACGGACCGCGTCCGGTCAGCCGTCCGGCCGCGATCCCTTCCAGGACCCGCCCCTGCTGCGGCGCCTCGCCGGCCCGCTCCTCCAGGACCCGCACCGCGGCCGCCGGCCACAGGTCGCCGAGCGGCACACGCCGGTCACGCAGCTCGTGTGCCGGTACGCCGAAGACGAGCGGACCCGTGCCGGGCGCCAGGCGGAGCCCTGTCATGCGGGAGCCGGCCTCCCGCGGGAAGAGGTGCGCCCGGGTGTCGGGCCCCGCGACGACCAGCGCGCCGTCCCACAGCAGCAGGTCCATGCACCCGTCGGGCAGCACACGCCCGTGCCCCTCGGGCACGGCGCCGTGCGTCCACACCACGGCACCGTCCACCAGCGACCGCCGCTCCCGGTACATGTGCACAGCATGCCGCCCGCCGCTGACAACCGGCCCCGTCCCGACGGGGAAGTCCAGGGCTCACATGCCTCGTGACCGTCCGCTGAGGGCACCGTTCCCCCGCGGAAACAGTCGTGATGCGGTCCGGAAACCCGCAGGACGCACGCTCGTGCCATGACCTTGCGAGAGTGTGAGCGCGTCGTGGTGATCGGCGGCGGCATGGCGGGCGCCAGGCTCGTCCAGCAGCTCGGTGCCGCCGGCGCGCACGCGGACGTCACGGTCGTGGGCGAGGAACCGCACGCCCCGTACAACAGGGTGCTGCTGGCGGACGTCCTTGCCGGACAGTACGAGCCGGACGTCATCACGCTCCCCGCGGGGCCCGCCCGCCGGCTGCCGGGAGTGCGCGCGGTCCGCGTCGACCGGGCCTGCCGGCGAGTCGTGTGTGACGACGGCAGCGTCCTTCCCTACGAGGCGCTCGTGCTGGCCACCGGAGCGAATCCCGTGCTGCCGCCGCTGCGCGGCCTGTTCACCCCCGAGGGCGGCGAACTCCCAGACGGCGTACGGGCGTTCCGCACGATGGACGACTGCCTCGCGCTCCGGCGGGAGGCGGAGCCGGGCACGCAGGCCGTCGTCGTCGGAGGCGGTCTGCTCGGTGTCTCCGCGGCGCGCGCACTGGCCCGCCGCGGTGCGCAGGTGGTCCTCGCGCACCAGGGCGAACGTCTCATGGAGCGCCAACTCGACGCCGGGTCGGCGGCGTTGCTGCGCCTGCACCTGGAGGACCTGGGCGTCGAGGTGCACACGGAGTGCCGGGTACGCGGCCTGCTCACACAGCCGCGCCGTGCGGGCGGCGTCGCCCGCTCCGCCGGTGCCGCAGCGGAGAGCCGGGTGGTGCGCGCCGTCGAACTCGCCGACGGCTGCATCCTGGACGCCGGTCTCGTCGTCGTCGCATGCGGCGTCCGGCCGCGCACCGGGCTCGCCGGGGCCGCGGGCCTGGCCGTCTCTCGCGGCATCGTCGTCGACGACGAACTGCGCACCGACGACCCGCACGTGTACGCGATCGGCGACTGCGCCGAACACGACGGAGTCCTCTACGGTCTCGCGGACCCCGCCCAGGAGCAGGCCGACGTCCTCGCCCGCGTCCTGACCGGGGGCACAGGCACCGAGCGCTACCGCGGCACGCGTGCACTCACCCGCCTCACCCTCGCCGGGGACCCTGCGACGACCGCGACGACCGCGGGGACCCGGGGCCCGGCGCCGGCGCGGTTGCGGGCGGAGACGCAGACGGAGGCCAAGGTGCGGGCGGAGGATGAGGCTCCGGCGGCCCGCGACCCGCTGGACCTCGCCGCGTTCGGCGATCCGCTGCCACGGCCGGACGACGACGTCGTCCACCTCGCGGACGCCACCCGCGGGACCTACCGGAAGGTCGTCGTGCGCGACGGCCGCCTCGCCGGCGGCATCCTTCTCGGCGACCTGACGCAGGTCGGCGCCCTCGCCCGCACCTGGGAGAGCGACGAACCGCTGACCTCCGAACCGCTGCACCACCTGCTCACCCGAGACGGAGAGGCCCTTCTATGACAACGCCGACGATCGTGCTGATCGGTCACGGAATGGTCGGCCAGCGCTTCCTGGAGGCCCTGGCCGACCGCGGCATCACCGGCACGGCGAGGGTGGTCGTGCTGGGCGAGGAATCGCGTCCCGCCTACGACCGCGTGCGGCTGACCTCGTACTTCTCCGGCACGACGCCCGCCGAACTGGCCCTGGCCGATGAGGACTTCATCGCCTCGCACGGCATCGAGCTCCACCTCGGGGACCCGGCTACCGGAATCGACCTCGCGCGGCGCACCGTCACCTCCCGCTCGGGACGGACCGTCGCCTACGACGCGCTCGTCCTGGCCACCGGGTCGGCCCCGTTCGTGCCGCCCGTCCCGGGGAGCAGCAGCACGGGCTGCTTCGTCTACCGGACCGTCGACGACCTCCTCGCCATCGAGACGTACGCGAAGGCCGCGGCACGCACCGGAGTCGTCGTCGGCGGCGGGCTGCTGGGCCTGGAGGCCGCGGGCGCGCTGCGCGGACTCGGACTGCGCACGCACATCGTCGAGTTGAGCGACCGGCTCATGGCGCTCCAGGTCGACGCGGGCGGAGGCTCGGCCCTGCGCCGCACCCTGGAGGCGATGGACCTGGAGGTGCGAACAGGTGTGGCGGGCGAGCGCATCGAGACGGACGCGGCCGGAGCAGTGACGGGCATGACGCTCTCGGACGGCTCGCAACTCCCCGCGGACATGGTGGTCTTCGCGGCCGGCATACGTCCGCGCGACCGGCTGGGCCGCGACGCCGGACTCGCCGCGGGCGAGCGCGGCGGCATCGCCGTCGACGAGCGGTGCCGCACCAGCGCCCCGGACGTGTACGCGATCGGCGAGTGCGCCATGGCAGCCGACGGGACGGTGTACGGGCTGGTCGCGCCCGGCTACGAGATGGCGGAGACCGCCGCCGACGCCGTCGCCTGCCGGCTGGCGGCACAGCACGCGGCAGCGCCGTCGGCGGCCCACGGGAACCCGCCGCCCGCACCGGCGGAGCCCCGCACCTTCACCGGTGCGGACACCTCCACCAAGCTCAAGCTCCTCGGTGTCGACGTCGCCTCCTTCGGCGACGCGCACGGCACCTTCGAGGGCAGTCTCGACGTCGTCTACTCCGACTCCCGCGCGGGCGTCTACAAGAAGCTGGTGATCTCCCCCGAGGGCACCCTGCTCGGCGGCGTCCTCGTGGGCGACGCCGAGTCGTACGGCACCCTGCGCGCGCTCACCGGATCGGTACCGCCCGTACCGCCGGAGTCGCTGGTGCTGCCGGCGGGCGGCGCGGAAGGCTCCCCCGGCGCTCTCGGCCCCGCCGCTCTGCCCGACGACGCCGTCGTCTGCAACTGTCACCACATCGACAAGGGGACAGTCCGCGCCGCGGTCTCCGAACACGGCTGCGGGGACGTGCCGTCGGTGAAGAAGTGCACCAAGGCCGGGACGGGCTGCGGCAGTTGCATCAAGGTGCTCGGCCAGATCGTCGACGCCGAGCTGGAGGCGAACGGCGTCGCCGTCGACAAGGGCCTGTGCGGCTGCTTCTCCTACACCCGCAGCGAGTTGTACGAGATCGTGCGCACCCTGCGGCTGACGTCGTTCGCCGGGCTGCTCGACTCGCACGGCCGTGAGCAGGCCCGGCAGGGCGAGGGCTGCGAGGTGTGCAAGCCCGCGGTGGCGTCGATCATCGCCTCGCTCGCACCGTCGATCGGCGCCGGCGGCCATGTACTCGACGGCGAGCAGGCGGCGTTGCAGGACACGAACGACCACTTCCTCGCCAACCTCCAGCGCAACGGCTCGTATTCGGTGGTCCCCCGCGTCCCGGGCGGGGAGATCACGCCCGAGAAGCTGATCGTCATCGGCGAGGTGGCACGGGACTTCGGTCTCTACACGAAGATCACCGGCGGGCAGCGCATCGACATGTTCGGTGCGCGGGTCGATGAACTCCCGGCCATCTGGGCGCGGTTGGTCGAAGCAGGCTTCGAGTCGGGTCACGCGTACGGAAAGGCGCTGCGCACCGTGAAGTCCTGCGTGGGCAGCACCTGGTGCCGCTACGGCGTGCAGGACAGCGTGCGCATGGCCATCGACCTCGAACTGCGCTACCGCGGCCTGCGATCCCCGCACAAGCTGAAGTCGGCGGTCTCGGGGTGCGCACGCGAGTGCGCCGAGGCGATGGGCAAGGACTTCGGCGTCATCGCCACCTCGTCCGGCTGGAACCTCTACGTCGGAGGCAACGGCGGCGCGACGCCGCGCCACGCGGACCTGCTGGCGCAGGACCTGAGCGACGCCGAACTGGTGCGCCTGACCGACCGGTTCCTGATGTTCTACATCCGCACCGCGGACCGGCTGGAGCGCACCTCCGCGTGGCTGGAACGGATCGAGGGCGGGCTGGAACACGTCAGGGACGTGGTCGTGCACGACTCGCTGGGACTGTGCGACGAGCTGGAAGCCCTCATGGCCGACCACGTCGCGCACTACCGCGACGAGTGGTCGGCGACCCTGGCCGATCCGGAGAAGCTCTCCCGTTTCGTCTCGTTCGTCAACGCGCCCGGCGTCCCCGATCCGACGGTGCGCTTCGTCGCCGAACGCGAGCAGGTGAAGCCGGACTTGACGCTGCTGTCCGGCCCCGACATCCCCGTGCGCACCGCGGCGGACCACGCTCCCGAACTCGAACTCGAAGGGACTGCCACCCGATGACCATCACCGCCACCACCGGTCCGGACACGACGACCGCGACGAGGCAGAGTCCGGGCTCGCCGCCGGACGCGGCCCCTGCGCGAGGAACCCGTACCGCGGGCGGATCCGTGGGCACTGCCGTGGGCCCCCGCCTCGAAGTCCGCGACGACCGGGGCTGGTTCACGGTCTGCGGCCTCGACGACCTCGTCCCCGGCCGGGGAGTGGCCGCCCTGCTGCGGGACGGCTCCCAGGCCGCGGTCTTCATGGACCGTGCGGGCCGTACGTACGTCATCGGCAACCGGGACCCGTTCACCGGCGCCTACGTGCTCTCGCGCGGCCTGCTGGGCTCGACACCCGGCGACCCGGCCGGGGCGGAGGCCCCGGAGACGCCGGACGAGCGGACGCGGTCCAGGGAGACCGGCCGCTCCGGCTGGGCCCCATTCGTGGCCTCGCCCCTGCTGAAGCAGCGCTTCGACCTGCGCACGGGCCGCTGCCTGGACGACGAGAGCGTGAGCGTTCCGGTCTTCCGCTCCCGCACCCGCACCCACTGAGCCCGGGGGCCGGGGCAGGGGCAGGGACTGGGACCGGGGCCGGGGCCGGGTCACGCCCGGCCAGGGTCACGTCCGCCCGGGCCGCCCCGGCCGCCCACTGCCCTCCGGCGCCCGGTGAACCCCTGCCGCCCCCGGCCGCCGGGGCCCCGCTCAGCCGCGCCTCACCGGGGCGCGCTCAGCCGCGCAGCTCCTCCGCCGCCGCGGCCACTCGCGCGATGAGGCGCAGCAGCGTCTCCTGCTCCTCGCCGTCGAGGGGCGCCAGGAAGACCCGGTTCATCCTCGCCGTCCGCGTGACGAGCTTCCGGTGCAGCCGGCGGCCGCCCTGCGTCAGCTTGAGCACGTTGCGGCGTCCGTCCTCCGGGTCGCGCACCCGCTCGACCAGCTCCCTCCCGGCGAGCCGGGCCACGAGGTCGGCGATGGTGGAGCGGTCGAGATGGACGTGCTCACTGAGGGTGCGCTGGTCCATGCCCGGCTTCTCCTCCAGCGCGTTGAGCACGGCGAACTGCGGCGACGTCGTCTCCTCCGAGACCATCGCCCCCCACAGCAGGGAGTGGGCCTGCTGGAGCCGGCGCGCGAGATGTCCCGGATGCGTACTCAGATCGACCGCCGCCATGCGCTCCCCGCTCTCCCTCTTCCCGCGCCTGTCACGCCGCACACGATTCCGATCGTGCACTGACTGATTCTTGCCTCCTGCGGCACAGGGTGTCGAGCCCTTCCCGCTCCGCCCTGCGTCATCCCTGCCCCTTGACGGTCCCGAACGGGAGTGGCAGCGTCAGGAGCACCTGGCCGAATTAGTCAGCACACTGATTAATTCTGCCAGGCAGCCACAGCCGGACAACCGCGACAGCACCCGCCACCGCCCTCCAGTCAGTCCCCCTCCTCGTCCCGGCCCGGTCCCGAGCCCCGTCCCGTCCCAGTCCTCGTGTCCCGGTCCTCGACCGTGTCCCAGTCCTCGTCCGCGTCCCAGTCCTCGTCCGCGTCCTCGTCCACGAGGAGCACCGACAGGAGCTCGTCCATGCCCCTCACCCAGCAAGACATCGACCGCGAGATCGCCGAACTGCGCGACGCGTACGAGAAGTCACGCGCCGCCGGAGCCCCGGCCGCCCACCACCCCTCCCGCAACTACGCCCCCTACCGCAGCAGCATGCTCCGGTACCCGAAGCAGCCGCTCGTCCCCGTGCGGCCCGACCCGGAGACCGTCGAACTGCACGGGCCGGTCTTCGGGCACACCGACGTCACCGACACCGACAACGACCTGACGACGCGGCACACCGGCGAGCCGCTCGGCGAGCGCATCACCGTCTCCGGCCGGCTGCTGGACGGCGCCGGGCGCCCCGTGCGCGGGCAGCTCATCGAGCTGTGGCAGGCCAACGCGTCGGGACGCTACGCGCACCTGCGCGACCAGCACCCCGCGCCGCTGGACCCGAACTTCACCGGAGTCGGACGCACCCTGACCGGCGACGACGGGAGCTACACCTTCACCACCATCAAGCCCGGCGCCTACCCGTGGCGGAACCACGAGAACGCCTGGCGCCCAGCCCACATCCACTTCTCGCTCTTCGGCACGGCGTTCACCCAGCGCCTCGTGACGCAGATGTACTTCCCGGGCGACCCGCTCTTCGCCCACGATCCGATCCTGCAGTCCGTCACCGAGGAGCGGGCCCGGCAGGCACTCGTCGCCCAGTACGACCACGAGCTGTCCCGCTCCGAATGGTCACTGGGCTACCGCTGGGACATCGTCCTCGACGGACCGTCCGCCACCTGGATCGAGGAGGGCCGCTGATGACCGACGCACACATCCCCCTGCAGCCGACCCCGTCCCACACCGTGGGCCCCTTCTACGGCTACGCCCTGCCCTTCCCGGGCGGCGGCGACGTGGCACCCGCGGGCAGCGAGGGCACCGTCACCGTGCACGGACACGTCTACGACGGTTCGGGCGCACCCGTGCCGGACGCGCTCATCGAGCTGTGGCAGGCCGGCCCCGACGGAGACCTCGCCGGGGCGCCCGGCTCGATGCGGCGCGACCCGGTCGACGGGGGCCATCTCGGCCGCAACGGCGTGGACTTCACCGGTTTCGCACGCGTGCCGACCGACGCGGACGGGCACTGGACCGCCCGCACCCTCCGCCCCGGCGCTCGCACGGGCCACGCCCCGTACATCAGTGTGTGTGTCTTCGCGCGCGGGCTGCTGCACCACCTCTTCACCCGCGTGTACTTTCCGGGGGACACTCAGGCGCACGCCGACGACCCGCTTCTCGCCTCGCTCGATGCAGAACGGCGCGAGACCCTGGTGGCAACGGCTGAACGTGCCACAGGCTCGTACCGCTTCGACATCCGGCTTCAGGGCGAGAAGGAGACCGTTTTCCTTGACTTCCAGTGAACGAGGCCCCGGTCCGGGGCGGGGTGACCGCCCCGCCCGCGGACCGGAGGACGTCGGACTCCTGACACCGGCGAGGGCCGGTTCGGGCGCGGAGTCCGGCACGGGCGACGCCGCGGTTCTCCAGGCACTCCTGGACGCCGAGGCCGCGCTCACGCGGGCGCAGGCCGGTCTGGGGCTGGCTCCCGCGTCCGTCGCCTCGGAGGTGACCGAGGCCGCACGCGCGGAACGCTTCGACGCACGCGGGCTGGCACTGCGTGCCCGCTCCGGCGGCAATCCCGTCATCCCGCTGGTCGCGGACCTGACCGACGCCGTCGGACGTGACGCCGCGCCGTACGTGCACCGGGGCGCCACCAGCCAGGACATCCTCGACACCGCCCTGATGCTGGTCGCCGCCCGCACGCTGGACACGGTCCTGCCGGACCTGGACCGCACCGCGCGCGAGCTGGCCATGATGGCCGCCGAGCACCGCGACACCCCCATGCCGGGGCGGACGCTGACCCAGCACGCGGTGCCCACGACCTTCGGCCTCAAGGTCGCCGGCTGGCGCAGCCTCGTCCTGGACGCCCACGACCGGCTCGCGGCGGCACGGGCCGCCCTCCCCGTCCAACTGGGCGGTGCGGCGGGCACGCTGGCGGCTTTCGCGGCATACGCCGAAGCGGACTCGCACACCGGAACGGACGGCGACGGCACGGCCCCGAGGAGCGGCCCGGGCAGCCACGGACCGGAGTCGGAGTCCCCGCAGGGCGCCGCCCACGGCGTTCCCGCCACCGACCTCGGGATCAGGCTGCTGGCCGCGTACGCGCGTGAACTGCCGCTCGCCGAACCGGCGCTGCCCTGGCACACGCTGCGCACGCCCGTCGCCGACCTGGCGTCGGCCTGCGCCTTCGCATGCGGCGCGCTGGGCAAGTTCGCCGCGGACGTGCTGGTGCTCTCGCGCAGCGAGATCGGCGAGGTGAGCGAGGGCGACGGCGGCAGCTCGTCCGCGATGCCGCACAAGACCAACCCCGTCCGGGCCACGCTCATCGCCGCGGCCGCCCGTCAGGCGCCCGCCCTCGCCGCCACGCTGCTGGGCTCGCTCGCCGCGGAGGACGAGCGTCCCGGCGGCGCCTGGCACGCCGAGTGGCAGCCGGTGCGCGAACTGCTGCGGCTGACCGGCGGCGCCGCCCATGAGGCGGCCGAACTGGCCGGAGCGCTCCAGGTGTTCCCGTACCGCATGCACGAACACCTCGCCCTCACCGAGGGCCTGATCGTCAGCGAGCGCTTCACCGCCGCCCTCGGCCCTCTCCTCGGCCGCGCCCGTGCCCGCAAGCTCCTCGACGCCGCCTCCAGGATGGCCGTGGACGAGGGCATCACGCTGGACGAGGCCCTCGAGGAGGAAGAGCCGGCCCTGCGCGAGATGCTCTCCAGGGACCGGCTGAGGGACCTGACGGACCCGACGCACTACACGGGCTCCGCGCCCGCCCTCACCGACCGCGCGCTGCGGCGCCGGGCGGCGCCCGTGCGCGCGTCCGAGCAGGGGTTCGGGCCCCCGCAAGGGCCCGGTACCGCTCAGGACGCGGAGAATCACGGAAGCCGGAGCCGGGAAGGTCACGGCGGAGCAGACGACGCAGCAGGCCCCGAACGAGAGCGGTGACAGACCATCGGCATCGGAATCCCATCCCCCGCCTCGCCCGGCGACAGCGGACGCGGCTCGCCCCGCAGCTCAAGCAGCCCCGGAGACATCACCGTGTCCGCTCCCGCACATCCCGCCACCGCACCACTCCCCTACCACCGGGTCGACGGACCGGCCGACGGCAGACCGATGATTCTCGGCCCCTCCCTGGGCACCTCGCTGGCCCTGTGGGAACCGCAGCTGCCCGCGCTGATCCGCACCCACCAGGTGCTGCGCTGGGACCTTCCGGGACACGGGGCCTCCCCCGCCGAACCGATGGCGGGCTCCTCCAGCGAACTGATCCCCACCGACGGCACCGCCACGGTGGGGCACCTCGCCGAACTGGTGCTCCGCGCGGCCGACGCCCGGGGCTGGGAGCGCTTCGCCTACGCCGGTGTCTCGCTGGGCGGCGCCGTCGGCCTCCACCTCGCGGTGCACCATCCCGAGCGGCTGACGACCCTCTCCGTGATCTGCTCCTCGGCACGCTTCGGGGAGCCCTCCGTCTGGCGTGAGCGTGCGGCGGCCGTGCGCGCGGACGGCACCGAGTCCATGATCGCCTCCCGGTCGGGCGTGTGGTTCTCCGCCGAGTACGGGAGCACACCGCACGGGACGGCGATGCTGGAGGACCTGCGCTGCACGGATGCCGCCGGGTACGCGGCCTGCTGCGACGCCCTCGCCTCGTTCGACCTGCGCGACCGGCTCGCCGAGGTGACGGTCCCGACCCTCGCCGTCGCCGGGCGCCTCGATCCCGCCACGCCGCCCTCCCACGCCCGCGAGATCACCGACGGCATCCCGGGCGCCGCCCTGGTGGAGGTGGCAGGGGCCGCGCATCTGGCCAACGCCGAGTGCCCCGACCCGGTCACCTCGGCCCTGGTCGTACACCACGAAGGGGTGCCCGGCCAGGCGGACCGGCGGTGATCCCGGTCCGCCGCCGGCACGGCGGCGGACAGCCTGCCGCTGCCGGGGCTCCCCGGCTCCCTCGCGCACTCCGTCCGCCCGCCATACGCTGAGTCGCATGAGCTGGACAGCGCGCAGCATCCCGGACCAGAGCGGGCGTAGCGTGGTGGTGACGGGCGCCAACAGCGGCATCGGCTACGTGACTGCGCGCGAACTGGCGCGGCGCGGCGCCCGCGTGGTGCTGGCGTGCCGCAGCGAGCAGCGCGGCGCCGCGGCACTGGACCGACTGCTCTCCCAAGTGCCGGAGGCGCGTGCGGAGTTGCGGCTGCTGGACCTTGCGGACCTGGCGTCCGTACGGGAGTTCGCGGACGCGCTGCCGTACAGACGGCTCGATCTGCTGGTCAACAACGGGGGGTTGATGGCGGTTCCCTACGGGCGGACCACCGACGGCTTCGAGACGCATCTCGGCGTGAACCACCTCGGCCACTTCGCTCTCACGGGGCTGCTGCTGGACAGGCTCGCCGCCGCGCCCCGCGCGCGGGTGGTGACGGTCGCGAGCATGGCCCACTTCCTGTCCAACATCGACATGAACGACCTCGGCTGCGAGCGCCGCTACCGTCCCCTGCTCGCCTACGGCGCCTCGAAGACGGCCAACCTGCTCTTCGTGCGGGAGCTGGCCCACCGCGCCGACCGTGAAGGGCTCGACCTGACCGTCACGTCCGCCCACCCCGGCTATGCACGGACCGAACTCCAGGCCAAGGGGCCGCGGCTGGCGGGCCGGGCGGGGCTGGAGCGCCTCACTCGGCTGTTCACCGACGTGGCCGGCGCCTCCGCCGACCAGGGTGCGGCGCCGGTCCTGTACGCGGCGACGGCGCCGTACGTGCACGGAGACTCCTTCTACGGTCCGCGGATCCTGGGGGTCCGCGGCGGTCCCGGCCCGGCCCGGCGGGCCCCGTGGGCACGCAACGACATCGCGGCGGCGCAGCTGTGGGCGGTCTCGGAACGGCTGACGGGAGTCACGTACGGGATGAAGTGACCAGCCGGCCGCGGGGTGCGGAGGAGAGGCTGGGACGCGCCGTAAGGCCGGGGCGAGCAGGAGCCTGACCGCGGGGCCCGACCGGCTCCCTTCGGTGGCCCGGCTTCCCGGTTGCCCGATGGCCCCGTGGTCCGGTTGCCCGGTGGTCCGGCCGGCCTGCTGCCCGGCCGCCCCGCATGTGGGTGCCCGATGCCGTGCGGCCACCGCGCTGCCCCTGTGCGGCTCGGTCACGGCTCCGGCAGCACGGCTCCGGCCGCACGGTTCCGGTCGCACGGCTTGGTGCGGAACCCCCGCGTCGGGCATGGTTTCCTGCGTCCGCGCGGTCCTCCCGGGCCGCCGACCGCACCGGTGAGGCGCAGCCGTCGACCCGTAGCACCCGTACACCCCTTGCACCCTGTGCACCCGATTCGCACCCGAGCCGCACATCCGGCGCGGCGGGAGGAGGCAGCCGTGATCCGTGTTCTCGTCGTCGACGACGACTTCATGGTCGCCCGGCTGCACAGCACCCTCGTCGAGCAGGTGCCCGGCTTCACCGTGGTGGGAGCCGTGCACAGCGGAACGGACGCCCTCACGGCCGTGCGCGAGCTGCGCCCGGACCTCGTACTGCTCGACATGTACCTTCCCGACCTGCCCGGCCTGGAGGTCCTGCGCGAGCTGCGCGGCACCGGCGCCCCCGAGGACGGCCCGGACGTGCTGGTGGTGACCGCCGCCCGCGACGCGGAGACGGTGCGCGGCGCGCAGCGCGGCGGCGCGGTGCAGTACGTCATCAAGCCCTTCGAGGGGCAGCTGCTGAAGGAGCGGCTGCTCCGGTTCGCGGAGCGCCGCGAGGCGCTCGCGGCGCTCCAGGCACCGGAACAGCGGGACGTCGACCGGCTGTTCGGCGACACGGCGGCTCCGGGCGGCGAGCCGGACGAGCCCGGCCGCCCGGGCTCCTCCGGCGACAGGGGCGGAAGCGACGGCGGTGCGCTGCGCCCGCACGAGGCCGCGGCCGGCTCCGACGGGCGGCGCGTGCGGCTGCCCAAGGGGCTCACGGAACAGACGGCCGGACTGGTGCGCGCCACGCTCGACGCCGAGACCGGTCCCGCGGGCCTTTCCGCGTCCGAGTGCGCGGGACGCGCAGGCCTGTCCCGGGTGAGCGCCCGCCGGTACCTGGAGCACTTCGTCTCCGTGGGAACCGCCCGCGTCACCCTGCGGTACGGCACCACGGGGCGCCCGGAGCGCCGCTATCACCGAGTGGATCCGGCCGGCTCCGCAGCGCCTGCGCACAACGGTCCGTAAAAGCGGGGAGAACGCGTGATTCGCACCACAGAAGTAACGTGACGGGTATCACATCACCGGCGTCGCACGCATCCCGGTCCGTTCAATTCCCTTGTGCCGCAAGGCGAATGGAACGGCGCTCCTCAACCCGTACATGCCAATTCCCACGATCTTCGCCTCCGGTGGATTCTGCGCCTTTCTTGTGGAGGCGAATTTCTTCTGTTTAACGTGCAATCCCACCGCGTCTCCCGTGCGGTGG
Source organism: Streptomyces sp. WMMB 322 (assembly GCF_900090145.1). Taxonomy (GTDB): domain Bacteria; phylum Actinomycetota; class Actinomycetes; order Streptomycetales; family Streptomycetaceae; genus Streptomyces. The sequence goes on along the minus strand of NZ_FMHI01000010.1, from coordinate 63,335 downwards.
TCCGCCACCGGAACGCCGAATCCTGCCACCGGCCGGCGGAAATCACGCAATCCCAGTCCGGCAGGAGCGGGGGACCCAGGTAAGTGCCGCGCGTTTCGCACCCACGAGGAAACGCACGGCTAGGGGTGAAGCCGCACGCGAATGCCCCCTCGCATTCGCTGCGGCCGGGCGGCTCCAGCCCGAATCCGACAGCTCACCCCGCAGGCGCAGGAGAGGAACTGCCCTATGTCCGGACGCGGTCGACACCGTCGTCAGTCCAATCGCCCCATCTCGCGCAGAGTTTCGCGCACTTCGCTCGCCATCACCGCGGGCGGTGCGGGCCTCGCCCTTCCGTTCGTCGGCTCCGGAACCGCGAACGCGGCCTCCGTGGACACCTGGGACAAGGTCGCCCAGTGCGAGGCCTCGGGCAACTGGTCCATGAATTCCGGCAACGGCTACTACGGCGGCCTTCAGTTCACCCCGGGCACCTGGTCCGCCAACGGAGGCACGGAATACGCTCCGCGCGCCGACCAGGCCACCAAGCAGGAGCAGATCCGCGTGGCCGAGAAGGTGCTCGACAGCCAGGGCCCGGGGGCCTGGCCGTCCTGCGGCCCCAAGGCCGGTCTGAGCCGGGACAGTGCCGCTCCGGACCTGTCCGGCGACTCCGCGGAGAAGTCCGGCCGGGCCAAGAAGGCCGCAAAGGCCGACAAGGCGAAGAAGGACGGCCCGAAGAGCGGCGAGAAGTACACCGTCGTGCCCGGCGACACCCTCAGCGGCATCGCCCGCGACCACGACACCAAGGGCGGCTGGCAGAAGCTGTACCAGGTCAACCGGAAGACCGTCGGCTCGGACCCCGACCTGATCCACCCCGGACAGAAGCTCAGCCTCTCCGGCAAGGCACAGGCCTCGGGCTCGCAGCCGCAGGGCGGCGCCAAGGCACCGCAGGCCGGCGGCGTGCACTCGTCCGGCTCGAAGTACGGGAACAACCTCGACGGCTGGATTCGCGAGGCCCTGGACATCATGAAGTCCAAGAACATTCCCGGTACTTACGACGGAATCAAGCGCAACATCATCCGGGAGTCCGGCGGCAATCCGAATGCCGTCAACAACTGGGACATCAATGCCCAGAACGGCACCCCGTCAAAGGGTCTGCTGCAGACCATCAAGCCCACCTTCGACTCGTACCACGTCGAGGGCACTTCCTGGAGCATGACCGACCCCGTCGCGAACATCGTGGCCGCCTGCAATTACGCGGCAGCCAGGTACGGTTCGATCGACAACGTCAACGGCCCGTACTGACGGTACCGGCCGGACGGTCCGGCTGAACGCCCGGACCGGCCCGGAGACCGGGCGTGACATCTCGATACAGGCACGGTGTGATCCGGCGAGTGCTACGGCATTCCCGCGATTCCCTGAATCGGTCACGGATCAGCGATTCAGCGAATCGGAAGGGCACCGTGTCGCGACGCCGACGGCGGCCCGTTCCCCGGAAAGAATCCGGGCGGCGGGCCGCCTTCGGCTTTGCGTTCCACCGGCCGCTCACGACCACCGGAGCGGATTCCGCCCGCGGCTGTTTCACGGCTGGAAGGTCTCCTTGGCCCGAACCTCCACTTCGAGAACGAGCGGACAAGTGCTGCCGGGGAGTCCGGGAAGCAGTGCGTCCAATTCGTCGAGCAGTTCGGCGTGTCCGGTCACGCGGCGCGCCGGACAGCCAAGAGCCCTCGCCATGCCGGAGACGCTGACTTCCTCGAAATCGGGCCAGGGCGCGCTGGATTCGTGCTTGTCCGCGAGCCGGTCCATGATCGCGTAGCGCCCGTTGGCGAGGACGACGAAGACGACGCCCACGCTGTAGCGCACGGCGGTCCACAGCGCCTGGATCTGGTAGAGAGACGACCCGTCGCCGACGACCGCCACGACCGGACGCCGCGGCGCTCCCATCCGCACGCCGATCGCGGCCGGAAGCGCGAAGCCGAGCGCCCCCATGGCGGCGCTCAGGAACCCCAGCGGCCGCCGCGCCGGCACCAGCGCGTGCAGGTCGGGACGGCTGGAGGGCGTCTCCTCCACCAGCACGGTGTCCGCCGGCAACCGCCGCGCGAGCTCCGCCAGTACGTGCGCGGCGCGCAGCGGCTCCCCCTCGGCGGGAGGCGGAGGCGGTACGGGCCGCCCGGCGCCCACGGGTTCCCCGTCCTGCTGCGGACCGCGGGCACGGCCGCCGTCCTTGCCCGCGGCCCGGGCCAGCGCCGTGCAGAACGCGGGAAGGGCGGCCACCACCGCGAGCCCGGCCGGGGCCCGCTGCGCCTCGGCCGGATCGTCGGTGACGACGGCGAGGCGTGTGCCTGGCCGTACCAACGGCCCTTCCTCGTACGGATACTGGCGGAAGACGGGCGCTCCCACGCTCAGCACCGTGTCGTACGGGCCGAGCACGTCCCGCAGCCGCGTACGGTCGGCCGGCAGGTGCCCCGCGAAGAGGGGATGGTCCTGCGGGAACCCCGCGCGGGCACCGAACGACTCCTGCCACACGGGAGCGCCGAGCCGCTCCGCGAGGAGTGTCAGTGCCTCCCACGTCACCGGGTGGTCGGCTCCGGCACCGACGACAAGCGCGGGTTCGTCCGCCTCGTCCAGCAGCGCCGCGACGTCCTCCACGGCGCCGGTGTCGGCGGCCGCCGCAAGACGCAGCTCCGCGGGCGCGGGAATCGGCAACTCCTCGGCCGGTTGGGCCCAGTCGTCCATCGGGACGACAACCAGGGCCGGGCCGCGCTGCGTTCGCGCGGCGTGCGCGGCACGGGCGATCGCGCCCGGCACGTCCTGTGCGCGGGGCGGCGTCTCGGTCCGTACGGGATAGTCGCCTGCGAGCTGCTCCAAGTGCCCCGCGAGAAAAGGCTCCTGGACGAGGTGGCGGCGGTCCTGCTGCCCGACGATCACGACGAGCGGTGCGCGGTTGACCCGCGCCGTCGACAGTGCGCCCACCGCGTTCCCCAGTCCGGCGGTGGTGTGCAGCAGCGCGAGCGCGGGCGCGTCACGCGCGATGGCGTAGCCGGTGGCCGCTCCGACGACGGAGCCTTCGTGCAGGGCGAGCACGAAGCGGATGTCGCCGGGGAGACCGGCGAGGAACGGCACCTCCGTCGAGCCGGGGTTGGCGAACACGGTGGTCAGGTCGTGCCGGCGCATGACGTCGAGCGCCGCCTCACGGACGGTGGGCATCGAAGTGGGGCTCCTGTTGCGTGTGTTGAGGGGGGCCGGCCGGTGCCGGCCCCCCTCTGTGGGGGGGGAGGGACGGTACAGACGGCCCGCCGGGTGAGGACTCCCGGGACACCTAGGCCCTGTCTGACAAATAGCGTCGTACGTCCGTCAGGACGTGGGTTGCGGTGTCTGGTGCGTGCGGTCGCAAGGCGGAGGAGGAGAGCGCAGCGGGCTGCGCCGACGATCGACAACGCAGCGAACGTGCGTGCCAGGCATCGCAGCCCAGACGGGATTTGTCAGACAGGGCCTAGGCCTTGGCGACGGCGGCCGGCGAGCGGTGACGTACCTGCATGAGCACGAAGAATCCGGCGACGATCAGTCCCGCGTCGAGCCACACGGCGGCCTCCCAGCCTCCCGTGCTGTCCCGCAGCACGCCGCTGATCGCGGGGGAGAGCACGGCGCCGGTCTCACCGATGAGGTTCTGCATGCCGAACGCCGAGCCCCGCAGCCGTTCCGGCGCGATCTCCGCGGTCAGTGCGTGACCCACCGGCTGCAGCGCGTTGAAGAAGAGGCTCGCCGAGAACAGCAGCAGACCCATGACCCACAGGGACGGCTTCGCGGCGGCGCTGAGGTACCAGGCGAAGGCGATCGTGAGAACGGCCTGCACTCCGGTGAAGCTCAGCATCATCTGCTTGCGGCCCCAGCCGCGCCGCAGCCCGTGGTCCGAGATCCAGCCGCCGGCCGGGAATCCCAGGATGCCCGCGCCCGCATTGAACGCCGCGGTGAGAGCGGCGTTCATGAACGAGGAGTCCGCCGCTCCCGCAACGATGGAGACGGACCAGAAGCTGAAGAACCACAGGTTCCACAGGATCGCGATGTAGACGAGGTGGACCAGGAACAGATCGCGGTTCTTGATGACGGGGCCGATCTCCTCGCCCTTGCGTGCCAGAGCGAAGACCACCAGACCGATGGCGAGGACGACTTCGAGCACGGCGATCCACAGCTCGGACAGCCCGGCGCCGGTGCCCAGCCAGTACACGGCCATGATCAGGGCGAGCGAGACGGCCGAGTAGGCACTCAGGTGCAGCGTCGCCCGGCTCAGCCCGGAGAAGGTGAGATGGGCGCGGAACCAGAAGGCGACGACGACGCCCACCACGATGGTCGCGGCGCCCAGCACCCAGAAGACCATCCGCCAGGCCTCGACGTGTGCGAGGAAGACCTTGCCGAATTCGATGAGTTCGGGGGTGAAGACGATCGCGACGGTGATGCCGAGGGACAGACCGGTGATGACCACGCCCATGCCGAAGCTGCGCTGGCGCTCGGGAGTCGTGGCGGTGATGAGGCTGCGGTCGTTGGAGTAGAAGGCTCCCTCGCCGAGTCCGGTGACGACGCGTACGACGATGAACGAGACGAGGCCACCGATGAACCCCGTCAGTACGGTCGCCACACCGGCCCACAGCAGGCTGACGACGATGAGGGTGCGGTGCCCGTACCGGTCACCGAGGTAGCCGCCGGGGAACTGGGTCAGCATGTAGCCGGCGAAGAACAGCCCGCCGATGAGGCCGCCGAGCGCGTGCGGATGCGGTGAGTCCGCAAGGAAACCGACGTTGTTGTCGATCATCCACGTGACGACGGGACCGGTGACGGCTCTGTCGGCGGCGCTGACCGTCCAGCCGAGGAGCAGCAGCACCCACAGGGTGTGCCAGGAGCGCCAGCCGCGGCCCTCCTCTGCGCTGTCGGTGCGTGGCTCGACTGAGGAGGGGTCTCCCGGTACAGCCTTCATGGAGTCTCCGTAGCGGTTGTTGCAGTGCCGGACGCCGGGGCGGCACCCGAAGGTGCGCCCGGGCCGCCGGTCAAACTAAGGTCACGGAGTGGTGGGCGGAACAGGTTGCGGTAGCTTTTCTGCTATGCCGAAAAAACAGGGCGAGAACCCGGATCGGCAGGCCGACGCGTACGCCGCCAGCTCGGTCGACAACGCCCTGCGCACCCTGGTCTATCTGCGCGGACACCACAGCGTCCGCGTCACGGACATCAGCGACCACCTGGGCGTGGCCCGCTCCACCGCGCACCGGCTGCTGACGACGCTGCGCGGCCACGGATTCGTCGAGCAGGAGCCCGGCGGCCGCCGCTACCGCCTGGGGCCCGTACTGCTGGGGCTGACCCGCGGACCGGTCGACGAGCCGACGCTCGTGCAGGTCGCCCACTGCCATCTGGCGCGGCTGCGCGACGAGGTGGGCGAGACGACCAACCTCCTCGTCCTCGACGGCCCCGACTCGCGCTTCGCCGACGGCGTGGAGGGCCGGCACCCCCTCCGCGTGGGCCCGCGCAACGGGGACCGGGTGCCCGCCTACGGCACCGCCGGAGGCAAGGCCCTGCTCTCCGAGCTCTCCCCCGAGTCCGCGCGCACCCGCTACCGGCGCGGTCTGACACCGCTGACGGCTTCCACACTTCCCGACGTGGACGCCCTCATCGCCGAACTCGCCGTCACGCGCGCCCGCGGCTACGCCCTCAACCTCGACGAGAGCGTCGTGGGCGTGCACGGCGTGGGCGTCCGCGTGCGCGACCGCTTCGGCACCTGCGTGGCAGCCCTGACGGTCGCCGCCCCCAGCATCCGCCTCGACCCCGGCCGCGCCGCCGAACTCGCCCCGCTGCTGCGGGAGACGGCCGAACGGATCGCCTCGGAGCTGTAGCGGGAGGCGGGTTCGGCCTGGACACCGGGCGGCGGCCGGCCGGTCCAACGGTGGCGGCGGCCGGCCGTAGCCGGGCTCAGCGCTGCACCTGAACTCTCAGCGGTCCATCAGCCGCCGGTACCGGCCGGCCGTCCGGAACGCTTCCGCATCGGCGGTGTCTGCTCCCCGAACACCCAGGGCGCAAGGACGAGTTCGCGGCCGTCGGGATCGAGGAAGGTGACGGCGTCGTTGAGGTCCCAGTAGCGGTACTGCTCAGCCGGCTGGTAGCCGGCCTCGGTGATACGGCGTGCCACGACGTCGCGCGCCGCTTCGCCCGGGAAGTAGAGGACGAGCTCTTCGTGCCGGTCGACCGGCACAGGTTCGAGCGCCTGGACGAGCTCGTAGGTCGCCGGCGTCCCCGGCAGGCCGAAGATCGCGCAGCCGAAGCCGTCCGGTCCCGTCCCGGACGAGTGCACCAGCGGAAGTCCGACGACGTCACGGTAGAAGGCCACGGACTCCTGGTACCGGTTGCAGCGGCGCCCGGTCCTGGTGGCGCCGACGGCCAGGCCCTCCGGCCAGCCGGTCTCCTCAATCATGAGCAGATCCCTCCAACCGCGGTACCCGGCATGCCTGGAGGAGCCACTCGCCGTCGCGCATGAGGGTCCGCCCCTTCATCTCCGCCCGCGTTCCCCAATCCTGCACCACCTGCGGGATGATCTGAAAGAAGACGTACGACGGGTGGTCCTCGCGTGGGTCCCAGCCGTCCTTGGCGGCGAAGGCGTCGCCCACCTCGGCCGGAAGCCCGTCGCGGGTCACCATGCGGGCGGTGCCGTGGATCAGCACCACGTCACGGGTGTGGCCGAAGGAGAGCCGGACCCGTCCCGTGTCGGCCAGGTTGCGTCCCGTCGGGTTGGTGTCGCGGGTGGCCAGCCACACCGCCTCGCCATCCCACCAGAAGGCGAGCGGCACGAGGCACGGTTCGCCGTGCGCGTCGGCGGTGGCGACCCAGGTGTCGTTGTCCCGCGCGAGCCGTTCCAGCGCCTCACGCTTGCGCTGCTCCGGGCTGCGGGGCCCGCCGGAGCGGGAGTCGGCTGTCGTCATGAAGGGAGGCTATGGCGTGCGGCCGCCCGTGCCATCCGGCGGCAGAACCAGGACCTGGGCCCGAGACGCAGCGCAGACGCAACTACGTCCGGCACGGGCCACCGAGAAAGGGGCGGCACCTCCGCACAGGTGCCGCCCCCTCGGTTCCCGGGCCGCCCCGCCGCCGGTGAGGGTGCGCGGGCACGGAGCCGTCCGGGAAGACCGGCCCGCCCCGCTCACGCAATCCGGACCGGATCGAACCGGAGCCGGCACGTACCGGTCCTTGCCGGGGCGCGGGCCGGAGCCGCGATCACTCGGCCGCGGCCGCCCGGCCCGCCTCCAGACGTGCGACGGGAATGCGGAACGGCGAGCAGGAGACGTAGTCCAGTCCCGCCTCGTGGAAGAAGTGCACCGAGTCGGGGTCGCCGCCGTGCTCGCCGCACACCCCGAGCTTGAGGTCCGGACGCGTGGCGCGGCCCGCCTCGACCGCGAGGCGTACGAGCGCGCCCACGCCCTCCCTGTCGATCGTCTCGAACGGGGAGACGCCGAAGATCCCCTTCTCCAGGTAGGCGGTGAAGAAGCTGGCTTCCACGTCGTCACGGCTGAAGGCCCACACGGTCTGGGTGAGGTCGTTGGTGCCGAAGGAGAAGAAGTCCGCGCGCTCGGCGATCTGGCCGGCCGTCAGTGCGGCGCGCGGCAGTTCGATCATCGTGCCGAGAGTGAGGTTCAGCTCCACGTCGTGCCGCTCCTCGACCTCCGCGATGACGGCCTCCGCCTCCTCCCGGACGATCTCCAGCTCCTGCACGGTGCCCACGAGCGGAATCATGATCTCCGCACGCGGGTCGCCGCCCGCGGCCTTGCGCTCGGCCGCGGCCTCGGCGATCGCCCGCACCTGCATCGTGAACAGTCCCGGCACGACCAGGCCCAGCCGCACACCGCGCAGCCCCAGCATCGGGTTCTGCTCGTGCAGCCGGTGCACGGCCTGAAGCAGCCGCAGATCGTTCTCGTTGGCGTCCTTGCGGGACTCGGCGAGCGCCACACGCACCGACAGTTCCGTGATGTCCGGCAGGAACTCGTGCAGCGGCGGGTCGAGCAGCCTCACGGTCACGGGAAGTCCGTCCATGGCCTCCATCAGCTCGACGAAGTCGCCCTGCTGGAGCGGCAGCAGACCCTCCAGTGCTTCCTCCCGCTCCTCGTCGGACTCCGCGAGGATGAGGCGCTCCACCAGTCCGCGCCGCTCGCCGAGGAACATGTGCTCGGTGCGGCACAGGCCGATGCCCTGGGCTCCGAAGCGCCTTGCGCGTGCGCCGTCCTCGGCGTTGTCGGCGTTGGCGCGTACGCGCAGGCGGCGCACCCGGTCCGCGTACGCCATGATCCGGTGGACTGCCTTGACCAGTTCGTCCGCGTCGTCGGCGCCGGCGTGCATGCGGCCCTCGAAGTACTCGACGACCGGCGAGGGCACGACCGGCACCTCACCGGCGTAGACCTTGCCGGTGGAGCCGTCGATCGAGACGACGTCGCCCTCCTCGACGATCATCCCGCCGGGGGTCTTCATCCGGCGCCGCTTGGTGTCGACCTCCAGCTCCTCGGCGCCGCACACACAGGTCTTGCCCATGCCGCGGGCGACGACCGCCGCGTGCGAGGTCTTGCCGCCGCGGGAGGTGAGGATGCCCTCGGCGGCGAGCATGCCGTCCAGGTCGTCGGGGTTGGTCTCGCGGCGGATGAGGATGACCTTCTCACCGGACCGGGACCACTTGATCGCCGTGTAGGAGTCGAAGACCGCCTTGCCGACGGCCGCGCCAGGGGAGGCGGCGATGCCCCAGCCGATCTCGTCGGCGTCCCGGACCCCGCCGTCGCTGTCGAAGCGGGGGAACATCAGCTGCGCGAGCTGGTTGCCGTTGACCCGCTGGAGCGCCTCGGCCTCGTCGATGAGGCCCTGGTCGAGCAGCTGGGTGGCGATGCGGAAGGCAGCGGCTGCCGTGCGCTTGCCGACGCGGGTCTGCAGCATCCACAACTTGCCGCGCTCGATGGTGAATTCGATGTCGCACAGATCCCTGTAGTGCGTCTCCAGGGTCTCCATGATCTGCATCAGCTGGTCGTACGAGGGCTTGTCCAGCTGTTCCAGCTCGGCGAGCTGCACCGTGTTGCGGATGCCGGCGACGACGTCCTCGCCCTGGGCGTTCTGCAGGTAGTCGCCGTAGACGCCCTGCTGGCCGGTCGCGGGGTCGCGGGTGAAGGCGACGCCGGTACCCGAGTCCGGGCCGAGGTTGCCGAAGACCATCGAGCAGACGTTCACGGCCGTTCCCAGGTCCTGCGGGATGCGCTCCTGACGGCGGTAGAGCTTGGCGCGTTCGCCGTTCCACGACTCGAAGACCGCCTTGACGGCGAGGTCCATCTGCTCGCGCGGGTCCTGCGGGAAGTCCCGCCCGGTCTCCTTGAGCACCAGGTGCTTGAACTTTTCCGCCAGGGTCTGCATGTCCGCCGTGTCCAGGTCGATGTCGCTGGTCACGCCCTTGAGGCTCTTGGCCTGCTCGACGGCCTCGGAGAAGACCTCACCGTCCATGCCGAGGACGGTGTCGCCGAACATCTGGATGAGGCGGCGGTAGGAGTCCCAGGCGAAGCGTTCGTCGCCGGACTGCGCGGCGAGCCCCTGGACGGAGTCGTCGGAGAGCCCGATGTTGAGGACGGTGTCCATCATCCCGGGCATGGAGAACTTCGCCCCGGACCGTACGGAGACCAGCAGCGGGTCGTCGGCCTGGCCGAGCCGCTTGCCCATCTTCCGCTCCAGCGCCTCGAGATGGGCGGTGACTTCGTCCCGCAGCTCGCCGGGTTCCTCACCGCTGTCGAGGTAGACCTTGCAGGCCTCGGTGGTGATCGTGAACCCGGGCGGCACGGGGAGGCCGAGGTTGGTCATCTCGGCGAGATTGGCCCCCTTGCCACCGAGGAGGTCCTTGAGATCCTTGTTGCCCTCCGTGAAGTCGTAGACGAACTTCTGCGCTGCATCCTGATCCGGCACGGAACTCGACCCCTCGTGGACGTCTGGCCCTGATGGCGGGGAGCGTACCCAGATCGAAGGCACAGACGTACGTTCAGCGGTACGCCAAAGGGCCGTAACCACCCGGACGGAGAGGATCGAAGGCGGCGGTCGCCTCGTACGGCCGCAAAGGGGGACTCCACAAGTCGAATCCACAACTCCGGTACGCGACGCCGCCGCGGCCCTCCCATCACTCTCCGTCAAGAGGCTCTTCGGGGAATGAATCTAGGCCGAGTAAAGTCACGGCCCGCTCCTTGGAGGCCTGGACCGCACAGTTGAGCGCTCATGTGAGCGCGACCCCGATCAAGGTGGCGAGAATCACGCCCGAGGGGGACCGCCCGGGGTCGCCACATCTCACGATGCGGACGTGCCGAGCGGGGTCGCGCTCGCTCCCCGCCTCGCTCGGGCGGCCGACAGCCGCGCCTCCTCCAGCAGCTCCTGGAGACGGAGCCCGCGCCGCGCGTCGAGGTCTCCGGAACGCTTCTCCCGTACGGCCTCGGCGAACTCGCGCCGCAGCACCGCCCAGCACTCGTCCATGTCCAACTCCGCGGTGTCGTAGACCAGTTCCTCCTCCTCGCAGTAGAGCTCCACGCGGGTGCGCGCCCGCGGGAGCCGCACCGCACCCGACAGCGACGCCTGACTGACGGCGCCGTTCTCGTGCTCGCAGGTGAGTTCGATCCACCGCCGCGAATCCCCCGAGGCACGCACGGAGACGACGGGACCGACCGCGAGGTCGAGCAGGTCCAGCACGTGCGGGCCCAGGTCGAGCAGCGCGCCGTGCTCCAGGCGCCAGCCGGTCGCCATCTCGCCGTCGAGGAAGGCCCCGTGGATGAAGCACGAACGGGCACCGGTGACCTCCAACCGGCGTGCGCGGGCGAGGAATTCACGGGTGCGCGGGTGATACCGCTTGCTCAGCACGAGCTGGGAGACGACACCGCTGTCCGCTATGACGTCCGCCAGCGCGCGGGCCGACGCGAGGTCGGGGCCCAGCGGCTTCTCCAGCAGCAGCGCCCGGCCCGCCCGCGCCGCGGACGGCGCCAGCCCGGCCTGCACCGAGGGCGGTACGGCGAACGCCACCGCCTCACACATGTCGAGGAGTCCGGCGAAGGAGGACGCGACGGCGGCACCGTACGGCTCGGCGACCTGCGCCGCGGCCTCGGGCCTGCGCGCCCACACACCGACCAGTTCCGTCTCCGGGCCTGCCGCGAGCATCCGGGCGTGCATGCCGCGGGCCCAGGGGCCTGCGCCGACGAGGCCGACGCGTACCGGGTCGCCGGTCCAGGGCTCGGTCACGGGCGTTCCTTCCGTACGGGTGAGGCAGCAGGTGCGAACCGCCGGGGTCTGCCGCGGGCGGCTCCCGGCAGGTCAGCCGCCGAGGGCGGCGAGACGGGCATCGGCCCGCTCCGGCGAGTAGAGGTCCTCGACGACGCTCGCGGCGGCCCCGAGCAGCCCGGCCCGCTCCCCCAGCCGTGAGGTGACGACTTCGAGGTGTGCCGTCGTGCGCGGCATGGCCCGCTGGTACAGCAACTCGCGCACGCCCGTGACGAACGGCGTTCCCGCCAGATCCCCGGCGATCATGAGCACCCCCGGATTGAGCAGCGTGACGACGGTGACGAGAACCGCGCCCACCCTGCGTCCCGCCTCCCGCGCGAGCCGCACCGCGTCCGGCTGCCCCGCGGCGAGGTGGTCGCGCACGTCCGAAGCGGAAGCGGTCGCGACTCCGGCGTCCGAGAGCTGTGCCGCCAGTGCCCCTCCGCTGGCGACGGAGGCCAGACAGCCGTACGAGCCGCACATGCACAGCGCGTCCGGGCAGTCGTGCAGGCGGATGTGGCCGATGTCGCCGGCACCGCCGTCGATGCCGCGGTAGAGCCGTCCGTCCACGACGACGCCCGCGCCGATGCCGGTGGAGACCTTCACCAGCAGGAACGCGGCGCAGTCCCGGTAGCCGGCGCGCTGTTCCGCGTAGGCCATCAGGTTGGCGTCGTTGTCGACGAGTACGGGCACGGCAGGCACGTCGGTGGCGATGTGCCGCCTCCACGCCTCCTGGAGCCTGCCGCGGATCGGGAACCCGTCCCAGCCCGGCATGATGGGCGGCTGGACGACCAGGCCCGAGGCCCAGTCGACGGGGCCCGGCACGGACAGTCCGATGCCGCACACCCGCCCGTGGGGGGTGCCGGTCTCCTTCAGCAGCCCGGCGAACCACTGCGCCAGCGTGTCCAGTACGTGGTCGGGCCCTGCCGTGATCAGCATCTCGCCGGAGCGCTCGGCCAGCACGGTGCCCGCGAGGTCGACGACGGCGGCGCTCGTGCGGTGCGTGCCGAGGTCGGCGGCGAGGACGACGGCGTGCTCCGCGTCGAACTCCAGCCGCGTGGAAGGCCGTCCGCCCCCCGCGCCCTCGACGGGCGTCGCCTCGCCCTCCCGCAGCCAGCCCGCCGCGAACAGCTGGTCGAGCCGGTGCCCCACGGTGGACCGGGAGAGCCCGGTGGCCCGTTGCAGCGCGCCGCGCGTGGTGGCGCGGCCCTCCCGGATGAGCTGCAACAGGTGTCCCGCGCTGGCCTGGTTCCCGGTCATCTGCTCCTCAGCTCTTGTCGGCCCCGCTGATGAGGCCCTCCGTCAGCAGCCGTTCCGCGGCGAGGAAGAGCAGGACCACGGGAACGGTCGGTACGACCGATCCTGCCATCAGCACGGTCTAGGCCCTGACTGACAAATAGCGTCGTACGTCCGTCAGGACGTGGGTTGCGGTGTCTGGTGCGTGCGGTCGCAAGGCGGAGGAGGAGAGCGCAGCGGGCTGCGCCGACGATCGACAACGCAGCGTGGGGGCGCCCCCGGCCGAAGGCTGGGGGAGTGCGTGCCAGGCATCGCAGCCCAGACGGGATTTGTCAGACAGGGCCTAGGACACCTCGATGCCGTTGGCCGGCTGCTGGAGACCGAGGGAGACCGTCCAGTTCTCGGGTGTCGCGGCGAGGAAGAGCAGCGCGAAGAGGAACTCGTTCCACGCGATCATGAAGATGCAGAGGGCCGTGGCCATCAACGACGGTGTGGCGAGCGGCAGTACGACCTTGCGGATCGCCGGCAGGCGCGAGCAGCCGTCGAGCGCCGCGGGCTCGTTCTCGGCCGCCATGCGCGCCGGCAGGTTCTCCAGCGTCCACACCGTGATCCTGTCGTCCGGCCCGCCGGGGCCCGTCCGTGAGTGCGCAGAGCATCCCGCGAGCAGCATGGCGGCCGGCGACAAGACCAGGGCGGCCACGGCGTGTTGGCTCCCCCTCCTTCTTCCGGCGCCGCCGCCCCCACATCGGCATACCCGCCATGCCTGCCTCGCCCGCACCTGGCTTCCGCTTCACAGACAGGCATCCCAGCACCATTTCTGTCTTCTAACAAGACATAATCCTGATGTACCTTCTACGGAACCTCGGAAGTCCACGTCAGAGCCAGAACCCTCGGAGTGCCTTGTGGAGCGAGTCGTCCAGTTCACCGGACCGCGGCAGGTGGACATCGCCGAACACGAACGTGCGCCGCTGCCGTCCGGGCACGTGCGGCTGCGCACGAGTGACGCCTACGCGCTGCTGGACGAACGCCCCGCCGACGCCCTCCAGCTCGTCCTCGAGTTCTGAGACCTGTACCGAACCCGCCCCGAACCCGCCCCCGGCCCGTCGCGGTGTCGCCCGGACCCCGGCCCCCCGGGCATCCGGGCCCCCGGGCCCCCGGACAACGGACCGGCGGGACGGGCACGAGGCCGACCCGGCGCATCCCCACCCGCCCCGAGCACATCCCCCCGAGCGCACCTCGCGAAAGGCCCGACCATGTTCACAACCGCCTGCCAGGAGCATCTGCTGCCGGGCGAAACCCTCCAGCGGAAGTGGGATTTCGCACAGTCCGCGGGCTACGGCGCGATCGAGCTGCGCGGCAAGGGCGGTCACCACTTCCGGGAGCGGCTGCCGGAACTGCGCAAGGCCCTCGCGGACGGAGTCGTCATGCCGACGGTGTGCGTCGAGATGCGGCACTTCTCCGGCGCCTTCGACGACGAACTGCGGCGCGACGCCGTGCGGCAGATGAAGTCCCAGCTCTCCGTCATCGGCGAACTGGGCGGCCGCGGCGCGATGACGCCCGCCTCGTACGGGATGTTCTCCCGCCGCCTGCCGCCGTTCGAGCCGCCGCGCAGCGAGGACGAGGACCGCGAGGTGCTGCTCGAAGGTCTCACGGAACTCGGCGAGCACGCCCGCCGCGAAGGGGTCGCCCTCTTCCTCGAACCGCTCAACCGCTACGAGGACCACATGGTCAACAGGCTCGGTCAGGCAGTGGAGCTGGTACGCGAGACCGGACTGGACTCGGTGCGCGTGGGCATCGACAGCTTCCACATGAACATCGAGGAGACGGACCCGCCCGCGGCGATCCTCGCAGCCGCCCCCTACATCGAGCACGCCCAGGTCAGCGACTCCAACCGCCTCCAGCCGGGCGCGGGGCACCTGGACTGGCCCGCCTGGCTCGGGGCGCTGGACGCCGCGGGCTACGAGGGCGAACTGGCCGTCGAGTGCCGGCTGAACGGCGACCCGGCCGAAGCCGTGCGTTCCGTACCGTCGTTCCTCGAGCGGGCCGCCGCGTGAACGCCACCGCACCCGCCTCCGCCCCGGGGACCGCACAGGGATCGGCGGGAACGCCCGCCTCGCGCGGGACGGCCCCCGGTGACGCCAACTCCCTGCCGCCGCAGCGCTTTCCGGGCCGCACGGAACGCGCATCGCTGCGCCGCGGGGCCCTCCGCGTCCTGCTGGGCAACTGGAAGGGCTCCTCGACGGTGCCCTCGCACGGCCTGTATCCGCACCAGTGGAGCTGGGACTCGGCGTTCGTCGCGATCGGGCTGCGCCATCTCTCACCGGTCCGTGCCCAGCGCGAACTGGAGACGCTGCTCGGAGGCCAGTGGGAGGACGGGCGGATACCGCACATCGTCTTCAACTCCCGTGTGCCGGCTGACGCCTACTTCCCCGGGCCCGACTTCTGGCGCTCCTCCACGGCGGGCGCAGCCGACGCCGGCGGTGCGGGCGCGCCGCGCGGACTGGAGACCTCCGGGATCGTCCAGCCCGCCGTGCACGCCCTCGCCGCCTGGCTGGTGCATCAGGCCGACCCGGCCGCCTCGAGGCGCCGCGGGTTCCTGGAGCGGGTCCGGCCGCGGCTGGCGGCCTGGCACCGCTACCTCACCGAGGAGCGCGACCTCGGCGGGGGCGGGCTGGCCGCCGTCGTCCACCCGTGGGAGTCCGGCATGGACAACAGTCCGTGCTGGGACGGCCCGCTCTCCCGTGTCGAACCCGCCGCCCCGGACACCTTCCGGCGGGCCGACCTCCGGCACGGCGCCGCCGACGACCGGCCCACCGACCGGGACTACGGACGCTACGTCGCCCTCGCCGCCGGCTACCGGGACCACGGCTACCGGGACGCGGAGGCACCGCACGGGTTCGCGGTCGAGGACCCCTCCTTCAACGCCCTCCTCATCGCCTCCGAGCACGCGCTGGCGGCCATCGCCCGTGAAGTCGGCTGCGACCCGGCGCCCCACGGCGAGCGCGCCGCCGCACTGACGGACGCCCTGGTACGGCGGCTGTGGTCGCCGGAGGCCGGCCAGTTCCTGTGCAGGGACCTGCGGGACGGGGACGGCGCCCCGGGGGCCGCTTCCGGCTCGTCCGCTTCCTCCGGCGTGCTGCTCGACGCGCGGGGCGCGACGGGTCTGCTGCCCCTGATCGTCCCCGGTCTGCCCGGTCACATCACGTCCGGGCTGCTGGACACCGTCACCGGTGAGCACTTCGGGCTCGGCACGCGGGTGCGGCTGCTGCCGAGTTACGACCTGTGCGGACCCGCCTTCGATCCGTACCGCTACTGGCGCGGACCCGCCTGGTTCAACGTCAACTGGCTGCTGGAGCGGGGGCTGCGCGACCGCGGCGAGACGGAACTCGCCGACGCGCTGCGCGCCGACGTGCTGGGTGCCGCCGCGGAGTCCCGCTTCGCCGAGTACCTCGACCCGTACACGGGTGCGGGCCGTGGGGCCCGCGACTTCAGCTGGACCGCGGCTCTCGCCCTCGACCTTCTGAAAGCACCGGATTCAGGCCAGGTGTCCGAACCGGGGGTTCAACCCGGCGGATTCACGTCAATGAGCGGGGCAGAGTCCGCAGCCGAGTCATCCGAGTCCGAGGAAGGACCCTGAGTCTGTGAATGCGACCGAGCCCCGTCTGCTCGTGCACGAAGGCACCTTCGCCGTACTGGGCCCGTCCGGCGACGTCGGCGGCCCGCCCGGCTGGACGCTGCCCAGCGCCCAGTCCGAAGGGACCGTTCCCGAGGGCCTGTTCGTACGTGACGCCCGCCACCTGAGCCGCTGGCAGCTCACCGTCGACGGCGCCTCCCCAGCTGTGCTGGTGCCCGCGTCCGACAGCAACGGCACCGCCGTCCTCACCCCGCACGGCACCCGTGAGGAACCCCCCGCCTACACGGTCTTCCGGGAACAGGCCGTCGTCAGCGGCGAGTTCACGGAACGCATCCGGCTCACGAGCAACCTGGGCGAAGCCACGTCGGCGCGGCTGACCCTCACCGCCGACGCCGACTTCGCCGACCAGTTCGAGCTGCGCTCGGACCACCGCTGGTACGACAAGCCGCACACGGTACGCACCCACGAAGTGCACCCGGACGGCGTCGAGTTCGGATACCGGCGCGGCGAGTGGCACTCCCGTACCACCGTCACCGCCGCGCCCCCGCCCCTTGCCGTCGAGGAAACCGGCAGCTCCGCACGGCAGTTGTGCTGGCAGCTGGAGCTGGCACCGCACGGCACCGCGGAGTTGACGCTCACCGTCACCGCCCATCCACACGGAGCCACGGACCGCCGCGAATCAGCCGGCACCCCGCACGGCGACCCGGCCGCCGTCGGCTCGTGGCTCAAGGCACGTACGGACGAGTTCACTTCGGCGGAACCCGTTCCTTCCCGCCTGACCGACTGGCCGGAGCTGGCCCGCGCCTGCGAGCAGGGACTGGTCGACCTGGCAGGGCTGCGGGTGGCCGCGCGCGGCCCCGACGGCGAGGAACTGCTCATACCGGGCGCGGGAGTTCCCTGGTTCCTGACCCTCTTCGGCCGGGACTCGCTGCTCACCTCCCTCTTCGCGCTCCCCTACCGCCCGCAGCTGGCGGAGCCCACGCTGCTCGCGCTCGCCGCCACCCAGGCGCGCGAGGAGGAGCCCGAACGCCTCGCCCAGCCGGGAAAGATCGTGCACGAGGTGCGCCACGGCGAACTGGCCCACTTCGGCCAGGTCCCCTACGGGCGCTACTACGGCTCGGTCGACGCCACGCCGCTCTTCCTGATCCTCCTCGGCGCGTACAGCGAACTCTCGCGGGAGGGGGACGCCGGGGACGACGAGGGGCAGCACGGGCGGCAGGGCCCGGGGCAGGCAGCAGGCCCTCGACAGCCGCCCCTCGCCCGCCGCCTGGAGATGCACGCGCGCGCCGCAGTGGACTGGATGTTCACCCACGGCGGCCTGGACGAGCACGGCTATCTCGCCTACCACGCGCACCAGGGCGGCCTCGCCAACCAGAACTGGAAGGACTCCCCGGGAGCCGTGTGCACCACGGACGGCACACGTCCCAGCGGGGCGGTCATGGTCGCCGAGGCCCAGGGCTACGCCTACGACGCGCTGCGCCGCACCGCGGAGCTGGCCCGTACGGTCTGGCAGGACGAGGCGTACGCGGAACGGCTGTCGAAGGCGGCCGCAGCTCTGCGGGAGCGCTTCGAGTCGGACTTCTGGATGGCGGAGGAGAACTTCCCGCTGCTCGCCCTCGACGACGAGGGCACACGCGCCGACGCCCTCGCCTCCAACGCGGGCCATCTGCTCTGGTCGGGAATCCTCGGCCAGGAGGCGGGCGAACAGGTGGGCCGGCGGCTGATGGAGGAGGACTTCTTCTCCGGCTGGGGCGTGCGCACCCTGGCGGCCGGTCAGGCCCCGTACCATCCGCTCTCCTACCACCGGGGCAGCATCTGGCCGCAGGACAACGCCGTCATTGCTCTCGGGCTCGCCCGCTACGGGCTGCACGAGGAGGCCCGCACCCTCGCCGCCGGAATGGTCGAGGCCGCGGCCCGGCAGAACTACCGCCTGCCCGAGGTACTCGCCGGCTACGGCCGCACCGACCACCCTGCTCCGGTCCCGTATCCGCATGCCTGTTCCCCGCAGGCGTGGGCGGCTGCCACGCCGCTCGCCCTGCTCACAGCCGTGGGGGGCGCTCCGGGCACCTGACACCCCGGGCATCCCTCACCCGCCGCCCCCGGCCGCCGTCCCCCCTGCGGCCGGGGGCGGTCCTCCGTCTGCGCACCGGCCCGGCCTCGTCGGCGTATTCCGGACGGATCCGGGCACCGGAAAGGGACGAACAAGGCAAACGAGCCAGCGGAGGTCCGTGTGAGCGAGCACACCTACCGGATGACCGAGATCGTCGGCACGTCCCACGAGGGCGTCGACACCGCGATCCGCAACGGGATCAGCCGAGCTTCGGAAACCCTGCGCCACCTGGACTGGTTCGAGGTCACACAGGTGCGCGGCCAGATCGAGAACGGGCAGATCGAGCATTACCAGGTCTGCATGAAGGTCGGCTTCCGGCTGGAGAGCGGCCAGTCCGCCGGAGACTGACCCACAGGCCCCGCGGTCCCGGTCCGGTCCCGGTTCCGGCCCGGTTCCCCGTCCCGCAGCCCGCCGTCCCCGTCGACCTCACGCCGGTTGCGCGGGCACATCCACGCGGACATCCCCGGCGAGGTGTGTGTGCGCACCCTCAGAGCACTGCAGCGCGTGATCCACAACATGGGCGGCCACTTCCGGCACCGCTGAACCGGGACGCCGCCCACCGGGCCGCCGCCCACCGGAGGGCCCGGGCGGCGGCGTGCGGCGGCACCGCCCGGTTCAGGACTTCGGGGACTCCGGCTTGATGACCGTCACGCCAGGGGTCGCGGGCACCGGGATGTCCATCTCGACCAGCGCGGCCGGGGCCTCGGAGAGGTCGATGGTCCGCCGCACCAGCAGCTCGGGATGGAGCACGTCGGATTCGACGAGCCCCAGCAGGGCGGGGTACTCGTGCGCCTGGAGGCCGTGGCTGCCGAGCAACTCCAGCTCGTGGGCGACGATCCGGTCCATCGGGATCGCCGGGGAGCCGTCGTCGGGCGGCAGCAGGCCGACCTGAACATGACGCCCCCGCCGCCGCAGACTCCGCACGGACGCGCGGCAGGTGCGCGGGTCGCCGAGACAGTCCAGCGACAAGTGCGCCCCGCCCAGGGTGCGTTCGATGACAGCCGCTCCGGCGTCGTCCACGTCTGAGACGTCCACGGTCGCCTCGGCGCCGAGGTCACGGGCGACCTTCAGCGCCGCCGCGGAGATGTCCACCGCCACGACCCGCGCGCCGTTCGCCACGGCGATCATCACCGCGGACAGCCCGACGCCGCCGCAGCCGTGCACGGCGACCCACTCGCCGGCGGTGACCCGGCCCTGCCGGACGACGGCCCGGAAGGCCGTGCCGAAGCGGCAGCCGAGAGCGGCCGCCGCGGGCGACTTGATCGAGTCGGGGATCGGCACGAGGTTGCCGTCGGCGTTGTCGATTGCGACGTACTGGGCGAAGGCCCCCCAGTGGCTGAACCCGGGCTGCGTCTGCTGCTCGCAGACCTGCTGGTTCCCCGTGACGCACTGCGCGCACGTGCCGCAGCCGCACACGAAGGGCACGGTCACTCGCCGCCCCACCCAGGGCAGCGCCGAACCGGAGCCCGCCGCGACGACCGTCCCCGTGAACTCGTGACCCCCCACGTGCGGCAGCTTCACATCGGGATCGTGGCCGCGCCACGCGTGCCAGTCGCTGCGGCACAGTCCCGTGGCGTCGACTTCGATCACCACACCACCCGGGGCCGGCGTGGGGTCGGGTACCGAGCGGAGCGCCGGGTGCTGCCCGAACTCCTCGTAGACGATGGCCTTCACGAGCGGCAAGTCTCCCAGCCGTGCGGGCCGAACGGGAGCCTGGTTAGCCGTTCCGGATAAAAGTCCGATTGGTCTTCACCAAGCCCTGTGACGAGGTAGTTCAGCCGCCCGACGTGTCCAGTTCGGCGTCGGCGCCCACGCCTCCGGCGCAGTCGTACGGGTCGTCGAGCCAGCCGTCGGGCAGCACGACCTTGTTACGCCCGTGGGTGCGGCCCCGCGGGCCGTCGGCGTCGTGCGGCCACGGCTGGTCCGCGTCGAGGCCGTCGAGCAGCTCCGCCAGCTCCGCCTGCGAGGCGGCGACCGCCAGCCGCTGCCGGGCCTGCGAGCCGACCGGGAACCCCTTCGTGTACCAGGCCACGTGCTTGCGGAAATCGATCACGCCGCGCGCCTCGTCGCCCAGCCACTCCCCCAGCAGCGTCGCGTGCCGCAGCATCACGCGCGCCACCTCGCCGAAGGACGGCCGCGCATACGCCTCGGGGCCCTCGCCCGCGAACGCCGCGACGAGATCGCCGAACAGCCACGGCCGCCCCAGGCAGCCGCGTCCGACGACCACGCCGTCGCAGCCGGTCTCGCGCACCATCCGCATCGCGTCGTCCGCGGACCAGATGTCTCCGTTGCCCAGCACGGGGATCTCGGGCACGGCCTCCTTGAGCCGGGCGATCGCGTCCCAGTCGGCGGTGCCGCCGTAGTGCTGGGCGGCGGTGCGGCCGTGCAGAGCTATCGCCGTCACCCCCTCGTCGACGGCGATGCGCCCGGCGTCCAGGTACGTCAGATGGTCGTCGTCGATGCCCTTGCGCATCTTCATCGTGACGGGGAGCGCGCCCGCGTTGCCGACGGCCTCGTGCAGGATCGCGCGCAGCAGCGGCCGCTTGAACGGGAGTGCCGAACCGCCGCCCTTGCGGGTCACCTTGGGCACCGGGCAGCCGAAGTTGAGGTCGATGTGGTCCGCGAGGTCCTCGTCCGCGATCATCCGGACCGCCTTGCCGACCGTCACCGGGTCCACCCCGTACAACTGGATCGAACGCGGCCTCTCGCTGTTGTCGAACCGCACGAGCTGCATGGTCTTCGCGTTGCGCTCGACGAGGGCCCGCGTCGTGATCATCTCGCTGACGAAGAGACCCCTGCTGCCGCTGCCGCGATCCTCCGGGGGACGGCCCTCGTGCTCCCGGCCGCCTTCGGCGAATTCCCGGCACAGCGTGCGGAAGGGCGCGTTCGTGATCCCGGCCATCGGCGCCAGCACCACGGGCGGCTGGACGACGTGGGGACCGATGTGGAGCGGCGGCGTCATGACGTCGGCGTCCTCCGAGACGTACGGGGTTGCGGGGCCGGACCGGCCGGGGCCGGGTACCGCTCGCGTGGGCGGCGGCGAGGTGTCGCGCGTTCGCGCGGTCTCCCATTCTCCCGCATCTGCGCACCGCCCGTACGAGGGGCGGTGCGCAGATGCGGGAGCCCGGGGACGGCCGAGGACCTCCGGGCGCCATGAGAAGAGATGGACTAACAGATATTGAAATCTGTCAGCCCATTTGTCATTCTCGGTACCGGCAGATCCGGCAGCACCCCAAGGAGCGCAGCATGCAGACCCGCACCCTCGGCACCAACGGCCCCCGCACCTCCGCCCTCGGCCTCGGCTGCATGGGCATGTCCGCCCTCTACGGCCACACCGACAGGGCCGAGTCCGTCGCGACCATCCACGCCGCGCTCGAAGCGGGCGTGACCCTGCTGGACACCGGCGACTTCTACGGAATGGGCCACAATGAACTGCTCATCGACGAAGCCCTCCGCACCGCACCGAGCGCCCACCGCGAACAGGCCCTGACCAGCGTGAAGTTCGGGGCCCTGCGCACGGTGGAGGGCGGGTTCACCGGCTACGACGGGCGACCGGAAGCGGTCAAGAACTTCGCCGCCTACTCGCTCCAGCGCCTCGGCACGGACCACATCGGCATCTACCGCATGGCACGCCTCGACCCCGCCGTCCCGGTCGAGGAGACCGTCGGCGCCGTCGCGGAGCTGGTGGAGGCGGGCCATGTGCGGCACATCGGACTCTCCGAGGTCGGCGCCGACACCGTCCGCAGGGCCGCCTCGGTCGCCCCCGTCAGCGACCTCCAGATCGAGTACTCGCTGATCTCGCGCGGCATCGAGGAGGAGATCCTTCCCGTCTGCCGCGAGCTCGGCATCGGCGTCACCGCCTACGGCGTCCTCTCCAGAGGCCTCATCAGCGGCAACTGGTCACGCGAACGGGAACTCGCCCCGGGAGACTTCCGCGGCATGAGCCCCCGCTTCTCAGGCGAGAACCTCGACCACAACCTCGCCCTCGTCGAAGCTCTGCGCCGTATCGCCGACGGCAAGGGGATCACCGTCGCCCAGACCGCGATCGCCTGGGTGCTCTCACGCGGTGACGACATCGTCCCGCTGATCGGCGCCCGCACCCGTGAGCGCCTGGCGGAGTCGCTGGCGGCGGTCGAGGTTACTCTCGACCGGGACGATCTCGACGCCATCGAGCGGGCGGTGCCCGCCGGTGCCGCGGCCGGCGAGCGGTACTCGGCGAACCAGATGGCGCACCTCGACAGCGAGAAACAGCGATAGCCAGCGAGAAGCAGGGGGCAGCATGGTCTCGGAAGCGCTGACGCCGGAGCGCGTTCTCGAGGCCACCGAGGAGGTGCTGCGCCGCTACGGCCCCACCAAGGCCACGGTCGTCGACGTGGCTCGCGCCCTCGGAGTCAGCCACGGGAGCGTCTACCGGCACTTCCGCACCAAGGCCGCACTGCGGGAGGCCGTGACACAGCGCTGGCTGGACCGCACCAGTGAGCGGCTGGCCCCCCTCGTCACCGGGACCGGCCCGGCGGAAGAGCGCCTGGACCGCTGGCTGACCGGCCTCTTCGAGGCGAAGCGCCACAAGGCGGGCGACGACCCCGAGCTCTTCGCCACTTACTCGGTGCTCACCGGTGAAATGAGCACGGTCGTGGACCGGCACATCGACGACCTGGTCGGCCAGCTCACCCGCATCATCGAGGACGGCCGCGCGCAGGGCGTCTTCGCCGCGGAGGCGGCAGGGTCCGCCGCCGCGACCGCTCGTGCGGTCTTCCACGCGACGGGACGCTTCCACGACCCCGCGTACGCCCCGGAGTGGTCGCGCCCGGGCATCGACGAGGCGTTCGCGACCGTGCGCGCCCTGATCCTGCGCGGCCTGCGCGCCTGAGCCGCCCCCGTTGAGCACCGGCGGCCCGCACGGCACCCACACCATCGAGCTCGGCCCCCGCCGGGTCACGAAGCGCTTCCGTCCCGGCAACGGCGAGGGAGGCCGACGGGAGTGGCGCGCGCTGCGGTTGCTGGCCGGCCACGCACCCGGGCTCGCGCCCACGCCGCTCGCGGCCGAACTCGGCACGCAGGAACCGGTGATCACGATGTCCCGTCTCCCGGGTGAGCCGTTGCGAGGACGGCCGCACGGCGAGGCGGTGCTCGACGCCCTGGCGGAAGCAGTACGGACGCTCCACTCCGCCCTGCCGCCCGCCGCCCTCGCCGGTGTCCCTGCGAGGCCGGGTCTCGCACGGGATCTGACGGCCCACCTGCGCTCCTGGCAACCGCGGGTGCGCGTTCCGGCACGCGACGAGGTGGACGCCGCGATGCTCCTCGGGCTGCGGTGGCTGGACCGGTCGCGCGTCCCGGACGCCCCGCCCGGCGTACGGGCGTTTTCGGAGCGGGGGACGGCAACCTCGCCAACCATCTGTGGGACGGGACGCGCGTCCGGATCGTCGACTTCGAGGACTCGGGCCGCAGCGACCGGGTGTTCGAACTCGCGGAGATCACCGAGCACGTGGGTTCCTGGGCGGAGCAGCCGCTGGACGTCCGCGCCTTCCTCGGCCGGTTCGCACTGACGGCGCAGGAGTCCGCGCGGTTGCGGGACTGCCGACGTCTCCTCGCCCTCGTGTGGCTGTTCCTGCTCTCCTTCGACGCGGCGCGGGAGCGCCCCCGGAACCCTCCCGGCACGGCCGAGCGGCAAGCGAGACGCCTGACCGCGCTTCTGGGCTGAGCGACCCGGCGCTGTCAGACGCGGCGAATACTCTGGGTGACGAATGGATCACCCGGCAGGAAAGGCGCATCATGACCGTCATGCTTGAGCGACCGACGCCATCGACGCCCATAGAGACCCCCGACGGCCCGCCCGGATTCGAGGCGATGTGCCGGACGCTGCTGAGCATGGACGTGCCCGACGGCTACCGGGCAGAGATCATCGGGGGAAACATCGTCATGTCACCGTGGTCGCGAGGGTTCTACATGCCCGTCATGCGGTCCGCCCGGACCCAGTTGGAGGCACACGCTCCCGAGGGGCACATCGTCGAAATCGCCCCGTTCCTCTTCACATTCCCCTCCGAGGAACGGGCTTACGGGCCCGATCTCTACGTGGCGGCACAAGATGCCTTCCACACCAGGAAGCGATACATCGACGGTGAGGCGCTGACTCTCGTCGCCGAGCTCACGTCTCCGTCGACGCGCGACGCCGACCGGGACGACAAGGTTCGCGTCTACGGGCGGGCCGGTGTGCCCGTGTATCTGCTGCTGGACATGGAGGAGGAGTCGGCCACCGTCTTCTGGGCGCCCACGGAGAAGGGCTACACCTCGCACACGACGGTGCCGTTCGGGAAGTCGCTCCACATCCCCGCCCCGTTCGACTGCGAGCTGGACACCGGCGGTTTCGGCCCGCCCGCCGGGGAAGAGGCCGGGCAGCCGGAGGGCGACTGACGGACGGCGAGGGCCGGTTCCGCACCCCTGGCGGAACCGGCCCCCTGCACTCCGGTACGGCTCAGCAGCCCAGCAGACGACCCGCCAGGTAGCCCTCGATCTGGTCCAGCGAGACGCGGTCCTGCTTCATGGTGTCGCGCTCGCGAACCGTGACGGCGTTGTCGTCGAGGGTGTCGAAGTCGACGGTGACGCAGAAGGGCGTGCCGATCTCGTCCTGGCGGCGGTAGCGGCGGCCGATGGCGCCCGCGTCATCGAACTCGATGTTCCAGTTCTTGCGCAGCGCCTCGGCGAGGCCGCGCGCCTTCGGCGACAGCTTCTCGTTGCGCGAGAGCGGGAGCACGGCCACCTTGACGGGCGCGAGCCGCGGGTCGAGCCGCATGACGTTGCGCTTCTCCAGCTTGCCCTTGGCGTTGGGCGCCTCGTCCTCGATGTAGGCGTCGAGCATGAACGCGAGCATCGCGCGGTTGACACCGGCCGCAGGCTCGATGACGTACGGCACCCAGCGCTCGCCGGCCTCCTGGTCGAAGTAGGACAGGTCCTGCCCGGAAGCCTTGGAGTGCGCCGTGAGGTCGAAGTCGGTGCGGTTCGCGACGCCTTCGAGCTCGGAGAACTCGTTGCCGCCGAAGTTGAAGCGGTACTCGATGTCGGCGGTGCGCTTGGAGTAGTGGGAGAGCTTCTCCTCCGGGTGCTCGTACCAGCGCATGTTCTCTTCGCTCAGCCCGAGGCCCGTGTACCAGGACCAGCGCTGCTCCATCCAGTACTCGTGCCACTTCTCGTCCTCGCCCGGCTTGACGAAGAACTCCATCTCCATCTGCTCGAACTCGCGGGTGCGGAAGATGAAGTTGCCCGGCGTGATCTCGTTGCGGAACGACTTGCCGGTCTGCGCGATGCCGAACGGCGGCTTCTTGCGCGAAGTCTGCTGCACGGCCGCGAAGTTGGTGAAGATGCCCTGCGCGGTCTCGGGCCGCAGGTACGCGACGGAGCCGGCGTCCTGTGTCGGGCCGAGGTGCGTGGAGAGGAGCCCGGAGAACTGCTTGGGCTCGGTGAAGCCGCCCTTGTTGCCGCAGTGGGGGCAGTTGATGTCGGCGAGGCCCTGCGCCGGGAGCCGCCCGTGCTTCGCCTCGTAGGCCTCCTCGAGGTGGTCCGCGCGGAAGCGCTTGTGGCAGGAGGTGCACTCGGTCAGCGGGTCGGTGAAGGTGGCGACGTGACCCGAGGCCTCCCACACCTGCGGCGCCAGGATCACGGACGAGTCGATGCCGACGATGTCGTCGCGCGAGGTGACCATGGCTCGCCACCACTGGCGCTTGATGTTCTCCTTCAGCTCCACACCGAGCGGACCGTAGTCCCAGGCGGCACGCGAGCCGCCGTAGATCTCACTGCACGGGTAGACGAAGCCACGGCGCTTGCTCAGGCTGACGATGGTGTCGATCTTGTCGGCGGCCACAGTGCTCTCTTCATCAACGGCGGACGGAATACTTCAGGTTACCGAGCCATGAGGGGGGCGGATCAAATCGGTCCGCACTGTCGGCACGGCAATCGGTCCGCCGAGAGCCGGCCACCCCTCCCCCCACCGACCCATTTGACAACCGTTTCCAAGTAGGTTGAAAATGAGTGTCATGAACGCTTCTTGTCGGCTGATACGATTCCTCGCCGCCGCAACCGCCTTCAGCGTCGGCGGGCTCGCCCTCACCTCCTGCACGGGTGACGCGGCGGCCGACGGCGAGAAGAACGGGAAAGTGGACGTCGTCACGTCCTTCTACCCCCTCCAGTTCGTCGCCCAGCAGATAGGCGGCGAACACGTCGAGGTCGAATCCCTCACCAAGCCCGGCACCGAACCGCACGACCTGGAACTCAGCCCCCAGCAGGCCGGCCGCCTGAGCGACGCCTCTCTCGTCGTCTACCTCAAGGGGCTCCAGCCCGCCGTCGACGAGGGCGTGCAGCAGGCCGAGCCGGAGCACGTGGCCGATGCCTCCACGTACGCGCCGATGGAGAAGCACAGCACGGACGTGCACGGCGAGGACCACGGCAAGCACGACGACCACGGCCACGACCACGACTCCGCGGGCGCCGGGAACGGCGGGGACCCGCACCTCTGGCTCGATCCCCTCCGCTTCGCGAAGATCGCCGAGGGCGTGGGCAAGGAACTCGCGGAGGCCGACCCGGACCACAAGAAGGACTACGCGAAGAACACCGAGACTCTCGTCGAGCGACTGCACTCGCTCGACAAGGAGTTCAAGAAGGGTCTGGCCGG
Organism: Streptomyces sp. WMMB 322; assembly: GCF_900090145.1. Classification (GTDB taxonomy): domain Bacteria; phylum Actinomycetota; class Actinomycetes; order Streptomycetales; family Streptomycetaceae; genus Streptomyces. The sequence goes on along the minus strand of NZ_FMHI01000010.1, from coordinate 36,440 downwards.
CAAGAAGACCGACACCTTCATCACCACCCACGCGGCCTTCGGCTATCTCGCCGATCGGTACGGGCTGCACCAGGCCGCCGTCTCCGGCATCGACCCCGAGTCCGAGCCCTCCGGCGCCCGCATGAAGCAGCTGCACAAGATCGCCAAGGCCGACGACGTCGACACCGTCTTCTTCGAGTCGAGCGCCAGCGACAAGACGGCCAAAACGCTCGCCCGCGATCTGAGACTCAAGACAGCGGTGCTCTCCCCCCTGGAGAGCGTGAAGAAGAACGAGGACTACTTCTCGGTCATGCACCGGAACCTCTTCTCGCTGCGGACCGCCCTCGGCGCCGACTGACGGACGCCGTCGCGGGTCCCGCCGGGCCGCCTCACATCCGTACCGCTCCCCCGCACCCGACGCCCGGCCCCGGAACCGCCTCCGAGTACCCCCGGCACCGAGCCACAGCACCGACCACCCTGCCGACACCGAGGAAGGGCCCCATGGCCGATCCCCTGGCCGGCCCCACGGCCGAGTCCCAGCCAGTGATGTCCCTCCGGGCCGCGACCGCCTCCCTGGGGGCGCGGACCGTGCTGCGCGGCATCGACCTGACCGTCGGCCGCGGCGAGGTCGTGGCCCTGCTCGGCTCCAACGGTTCGGGCAAATCGACGACGATCCGCACCGTCATCGGCCAGGTGCCGCTCTCCGGCGGCGAACTGGAGCTGTTCGGCACGCCCTTCGCCCGTTTCCGCGACTGGCGCCGCATCGGCTACGTGCCGCAGCGCTCCACGGCCGCCGCGGGCGTTCCCGCCACAGTGCGGGAGGTCGTCTCCTCCGGCCGCCTCGCCCGTACGAAGCTGCGCCCGCTGAGCCGCACCGACAAGGCCGCCGTCGGCCGGGCCCTGGAGATCGTGGGGCTCACCGACCGGGCCAGGGACTCCGTCAACGCACTCTCCGGCGGGCAGCACCAGCGCGTGCTCATCGCGCGGGCCCTCGCCGCCGAACCCGACCTGCTGATCATGGACGAGCCGCTCGCGGGCGTGGACCTGCCCGGCCAGGACGTTCTGGCGGCGGCGCTGCGCGAACAGGTCCGCCGCGGCACGTCCGTGCTGCTCGTCCTGCACGAACTGGGGCCCTTCGCGCCGCTGATCGACCGCGCGGTGCTGCTGCGGGAGGGGCGCGTCGAACTCGTCGCGAACCCGGACCGCCTCCACGACATCGCCTGCCACCCCCACGACACCGCGGGCGCCTGGGCGGCCACCGCCGTCGAGACCGGACTGTCCGTGAGCGAAACCGAACCAGGGGCCCACGTATGACCGAGTTGCTGCACTACCCCTTCATGCAGCGCGCCCTGCTCGCCGCGCTGCTGGTCGGCATCGCCGCCCCGGCCGTGGGCATCTACCTCGTGCAGCGGCGCCAGGCGATCATGGGCGACGGCATCGGACACGTCGCGCTCACGGGCGTCGCCCTCGGCTTCCTGCTGAACACCAACCCCGTGTGGATGGCGGTTCTCGTCTCCTCGCTCGGCGCGGTGACGATGGAACTGATCCGCTGGTACGGCAAGGCACGCGGCGACCTGGCCCTCGCGATGCTCTTCTACGGCGGCATCGCCGGCGGCGTCCTGATCATCAACCTGGCGCCCGGCGGGTCCAACGCCAACCTCACCACGTACCTCTTCGGTTCGATCACCACGGTCTCGGACTCCGACGTGACGGCCATCGTGTGGCTGTCGGCCTTCGTCCTGGCCGGCTCGCTGGGGCTGCGCCGGCAGCTCTTCGCCGTCTGCCAGGACGAGGAGTTCGCACGCGTGACGGGGCTGCCGGTACGGGTGCTGAACCTGCTGCTGGCCGTGACCGCGGCGGTGACGGTCACCGTCGCCATGCGGGTGGTGGGGCTGCTGCTGGTGAGCGCGCTGATGGTGATTCCGGTCGCCACCGCCCAGCAGCTGACCCGCGGCTTCGCCGGCACACTCGGCCTGGCCGTGGTCATGGGGGTGGCGGTGACGGTGTCCGGGACGAGTGCCTCGTACTACGCGGACGTGCCGCCCGGCGCCAGCATCGTCGTCCTGGCGATCGTCCTCTTCGCGCTGGTCACCACCCTGGCGGCGCCGCTCGCCAAGCGCAGAGCCCTCCCCGGCGACGGACACGGCAGGGAGGGCACCGCCTCCGGCGACGGCCGCGGCGACGCGGCGGCGGGGACCGAGGGCGGCTCCGCACGCCCCGAGAGCGCCCGGCAGGGCAGCCCCGTCCCCGCCGCGGAGGGGACGAAGGCCGAAGGCACAGCGCAGCCGCCGGTTCCCGGGCGTGAGGACTCCGCCTCGCCGGTTCCTGGCACAATGACCGGGCAGGGGCCCCACGAGCGAGACCCGTGGGCGAGTCCTTCGAGCCAGGCCGGTGAGCCGGGCCCGTAGCGAGCGAGACGAGCGAAGGAGACAGCGTGACCACCGCAGGTCCCCCAGTCCGCGGCCGGTCGACGCGGCAGCGAGCCGCCGTCTCGGCGGCTCTGGCCGAGGTCGAGGAGTTCCGCAGCGCGCAGGAGCTTCACGACATGCTCAAGCACCGCGGGGACTCGGTCGGGCTGACGACGGTCTACCGCACGCTCCAGTCCCTCGCCGACGCCGGCGAGGTCGACGTCCTGCGCACCGACGAGGGCGAGTCGGTCTACCGCCGCTGCCACAGCGACGACCACCATCACCACCTCGTGTGCCGTCACTGCGGCAAGGCCGTCGAGGTCGAGGGCCCCGCGGTGGAGAAGTGGGCCGACTCCATCGCCGAGGAGCACGGCTTCGTCGACGTGGGCCACACCGTCGAGATCTTCGGTACGTGCGGGGACTGCGCCGCCGCCAGATGAACGGCGCCCCCGCGCGCCGGGTGAACGGCGCCCCCGCGCATCGGATGAACGGCGCCTCCGCGCGCCGGATGAACGACGCCCCCGCGGACCGGCCACCACTGCCGTCCACCGGGTGACGACGGCCCCAGCAGCCCGGCACCGAGCCGGCGGACCGCTATCGGACCGCTACCCTCCGTCGGGCCCGATGTCGGTGGCCGGTACGGACCGTTCGGGCGTGGCCGGAACATCGTCCGTTCCCGCACGGCGCACGGCACTGTTGCCCAGGAGCGGCCGCCGCCCGGGGGAGGCGATCGGGGCGGCGCTCCGTGCCCGCCCGAGCGCCCTGTGGGAGCGCGCCGCAAGGAGCGCCGGGCGCCGGGCCGGGCACGCGCCCGGGGAACTCCGGGCCACGGCACGGCGGATGAGGCCGCCTGTCAGGTCTGCTTTCCGCCGCCGTTCCCCCGCGCGCCGCCGAAGCGCCGGTCGCGCTTGGCGTATTCGAGGCAGGCCCGCCACAGGTCGCGGCGGTCGAAGTCCGGCCACAGCACGTCCTGGTAGACCATCTCGGCGTAAGCGCTCTGCCAGATCAGGTAGTTGGACGTGCGCTGCTCGCCGGAGGGACGCAGGAAGAGGTCCACGTCCGGCATGTCCGGGTAGTAGAGGTACCTGGCGAAGGTCTTCTCGTTCACCTTCGCCGGGTCGAGCTTCCCCGCCCGCACGTCCTCGGCGAGGGCCTGGGCCGCATCCGCGATCTCCGCGCGGCCCCCGTAGTTGACGCAGAAGTACAGCGTCATCGCGTCGTTGTCGACGGTCTGCTCCTGCGCGACCTGCAACTCCTTCACCACGGACTTCCACAGCTTCGGCATCCGTCCCACCCAGCGGATGCGGATGCCCAGGTCGTCCATCTCGTCGCGGCGGCGGCGGATGACGTCCCGGTTGAAGTTCATCAGGAAGCGCACCTCTTCGGGAGACCGCTTCCAGTTCTCCGTGGAGAAGGCGTACAGGGAGAGGTTCTTCACGCCCATCTCCAGGCAGCCCTTGAGGACGTCGAGCACGACGCCCTCGCCGACCTTGTGCCCCTCGGTGCGCGGCAGCCCCCGCTGCTTGGCCCACCGGCCGTTTCCGTCCATGACGCACGCCACATGGCCGGGGACGAGCTCCGGCGGGATCTGCGGCGGGCGTTCACCGGAGGGGTGCGGCTCGGGTGTGACGTACTCGCGACGCTGCCTGTGCAGCATTGCGCGGCGTGCCATGGTCGTTCAGCTCCAGGATGGGACGGATCGGTGCGGGAGGCGCGAGGACGAGGCGAGCGTAGCCGACGCCTGTACGCCGCCGCCGGTCAGGAGGGCCTGGCCTCCGGTTCCGCCTGCGCCCGCGCGTCCGGCGGGCCGGGAGCACCGCCCCGGCCGCCCCGGGTGCGGTCGACGTAGCGCAGCGAACGCAGCCCGCGCTCCATGTGCCAGTGCAGATAGGCCGAGACGAGTCCGGTGCCCTCCCGGGCGTGCCTGGCCTCGCACGCGTCGGCCGTCTCCCAGTCGCCGGTCAGCAGCGCGCCGAGCAGCCGCAGCGTCTCCGGCGACGGTACGACGCTGCCGGGCACCCGGCAGTCGCCGCACACCACGCCGCCGGAGGCGACGGAGAAGAAGCGGTTGGGGCCGTGCAGTCCGCACTTGGCGCAGTCGTCGAAGCTGGGCGCGTAGCCGCCCATGGCCAGTGACCGCAGCAGGAAGGCGTCCAGCACCAGCCCTGGCGTGTGGTCCCCGGCGGCAAGCGTGCGCAGCCCGCCCACCAGCAGCAGGTACTGCTGCACGTTGGGTTCGCCCTCGTGGTCGGTGAAGCGCTCGGCGGTCTCCAGCATGGCCGTGCCGGCGGTGTAGCGCGTGTAGTCGGAGACGATGGCCTGCCCGTACGGGGCGATGGTCTCCGTCTGGGTGCACAACGGCAGCCCGCGGCCGATCAGTTCACTGCCGCGGGCGAAGAACTGCACATCGACGTGGCTGAAGGGCTCCAGCCGCGCCCCGAACTTGGATTTCGTGCGCCGCACCCCGCGGGCGACCGCCCGCACCCGGCCGTGCCCGCGCGTGAGCAGCGTGATGATCCGGTCCGCCTCGCCCAGCTTCTGGGTGCGCAGCACGATGCCGTCGTCGCGGAACAGACTCATGGCGCCAGTATCCCGTACGGCGCGGGCGGGGGGCGGTCCCGGTCGCCGGGGGCGGTTGCCGCACCGCCGCCCGTGACCGGAAGGCGGCGCCGCCCCCTGCTACCGGGTGGTGCGGGCGGCGAGGCGGAGGCCGAGCAGCTCGGCCACGGCCTCCAGCCATCGCGCGACGTCCTCGTCCCCGCCGACGCCGCTCGCCACGTCCGCCGCGGACTCCAGCCAGGAGCGCACCACGGCCGACGCCTCCTCGCCCGGCACGGGCTCGGTGAGCCCGGCCGCGTACCGCGTCCCGCCGCTGCGGACGATCTCGGCCAGGAAGGCGACCGCCCGCGGCCGGATGCCGCGCCGGTCGAGGAGGACAGCGGCGCCCACCGCGCCGTCGCCGAAGAGCGCGGTGCGGTGCGGTCCGGCGAAGGAGAGCCCGTACCGCAGCATCGCCGGGATGTCCGACCGCGCGAGGTCGTCGTCGCTGCGGCCGGGAGGCGGCGTCACCGGTGTGTTCATGGCTGCTTCACCGTCACGGTGTAGGTGTGGATGGTGGCGCGGTACTTCTCGGCCGGGGTGGGGCTGCCGCTGGGGACGGGCGACGGGGTGACGGCGCCGCCCTTGCTGCCCCCGCCGGCGCAGGCGCCGCGCGGGCACTGGATGAGGCGGATCTTCGTGGTGCCCTTGCCGACGGCCTTGAACGTGAAGCGGTCCGTTCCCTTGCTGCCGCCGGCCGAATCGTCGTCGTCCCCGTCCAGTTCCTCGTCCTTGCCGACGGGTTCGACGACCGCCGCGTCGGGCTTCGGGGAGGTCAGATGCCACCACTCCCCCATCGCCGTGGCGACCGGGACGGACAGCTCGAACTCCTCCCCCTCGTCCACCTCGATGTTCTTCTCGCCGGGTTCGTAGGTCTCGGGCCCGGTGAGGCCGCAACCGGTCAACGCCGCCGCCAGCAGGACGGGCGGTGCGAGCCGGGTCAAGTGCCTGCGCATGATGCTCACTTCCCAGTCGGGCTCGGCCGGCTCAGCCGGCCGGGACGTGGACGGCGTAGGCGTCCGGCATGCGGGAGTCGGAGGCCTTGTCCATGTGGCCGTTCACGAAGTCGTCCTCGCTGACCCAGGTCGTCTGCCCCCACGGGTTGTAGATCTGGAGCATGTCGCCCTCCTGGCCGATCACCATCATCGCGTGGCCGCTGCGGTCGCCGTCGGTGTACCCCTCGACGCCGATCGGGACGGGCTTGCCCTCGGCGACGGCCTTCTCGATGTCGGGCAGCACATCGCGTCTGGCGTCGGCGCTGCGCGTCTCCTGGAACTCGTACTCGCTGCCGGTGTGCGGGCTGATCTCCTTGTTGACGATCTCGGTCTTCCCGTCGTTGTCCATGCCTGCCGGTGTGTCGGAGAACCAGTGCTCGTAGTTCCCGTCGCCCTCCTCGTGCATCCGCATCTGCTCGTCGCCGAGGCGCTCGCGGAAGGCGTCGGGATCGTCCTCCTGCCCGGACGGGCCGCCGGTCAGCTCCAGCGCGTACACCGGGTCGACCATGGCGCGGGCCGTGACCGTGGACGAGGGAACGCAGGTGTTGCCGTCCTGCGACCATCTTTCGTCGCCGAACTGCTGGTAGTCGGTGTTGGTGTTGGAGCCGTCCGCGTTCACACCCTCGTTCTTCTGACTGTCCGCAGCGGTCGTCACCGGCGTGAGGTGCTGCTGGAGCCAGACGGGGTCCTTGCCGTGGATCTTGTCGCGGAACTCGCCGACCTCGTCCACGCTGTGGCCGGAGGCCAGCGCCTTCACCAAGTAGGCGCGTTCCTGCGGGGACTTGGCGTCCGCGAGCATCCGCTCGTAGCGGGCCTGGTCCCGGTCGCTCATCTTCTCCATGAAGCGGCCGGAGCGTTCGAGGTCGTTGGCCGTGAGCAGTTCGTTCTGCTCCTGCTTGCCGCCGGGGACGGCGATGTCGGCGAGGACGAGGCGGTCGGCGGCGGAGATCTCGTCGGTCTTCATCTGCCCGGCGCGGGCCTCGGCGGCGTACTTGTTGAGTTCACGCGCGGCCGTCCTCGCGGCGTCGTCGGCCTGCTCGGCGGCGCTCAGCAGGCAGTTGCCGCCGGCGCCCGCGGTGTCCTGGGCCCGCTTGCGCTCCGCCTCCTCGGCGTCCTTCTCGACCATGTCGTCGAAGAAGCCGTCCTCGCCGCCGAGCATGCTGCGCGCCTTGCGGAGCTGTTCGCGTCCGAACTCGTCCGTCGAGCGGGCCGAGGTGATCGCATCGGACAGGTCGTTGAGGGCCTTGGACGCCTTGCGGAACGCCTCGTCCATCTGCTCCGCCGAACGCCCCGCAGCCGAGACCACTTCGGACGCCTTGGCACCCGTGCTGCCCACCCACACGGACGGCAGCCCGGACTTGGCGACCTTCTCCACGCGCCGCTGGACGTCCGCGGCGTCGTCCGCCTGGTCCTTGTACCGCTTGGCCACAGCGTCGATCGTCGACGGTGAGCCGACGGGCGGCGAGACGCCCAGCAGCTTCTCGATGGCCTCGATGACCCCGTTCTTGCTGTCCGCCCCGGCGAGTGAGCGCACGTGCTCGGCGATCTTCTCTCTGCGGTCGGTGGTGGATTCCCCTGCGTCGGACATGACTTGGGCCCCCGTGGTTCGTCGTCCGGTGGTTCGGCTGGAAGCAGATGGAAGCGACGCCTTACGGCGCGGCGCGTCAGTCGAAGTCGGCGAGGCCTGGCGGCGGCGCGCCCGGCGTGGGCCGGGTGCCGACCGCCGGGCCGCCGAGCGCGGCAGGGCGTGCGCCGGGTGCGGCACCCGTGGTCAGCCCGTCGCCCGCGCCCGCGGAGTTCAGACCGCGCACCGCGTAGCCGTCGGCGCCCTGGTAATTCGCCTTGGACACACGGACCTTGTCCGCGAGTTCGTGCAACGCGGCTTCCAGCGTCTTCGCCTCGGCCTGCCATGCGGACGCGAAGTTGTCGAAGGCCGGGCCGGAGTCGGAACCGCCCAGCGCATCCGCCGAGTAACACATCTGGCTGTCCACGGCCTTGGCTATGCCGCCGACGTCGTCACCCGCGTCGTCGAGCTTCCGGGCCTCCCCGGCCATACCGCTCTTCTGGACCTCGTACCCGCCCGATGCGCCACCGGCCACGGCTCCCCGCCTCCCCCGTCGATCACCTGACGACCCAGTGGTCATCCAGTTGTTCGAAGAAGGATGATAGCTCAAGCCCTCAAATGCCGTGCTCAGGAGGGCCTTTCGGGGAGTACGGCAGCGCGGACGGTCCGGGGGGCGGCTGCGGCGGAGGGCCCGGGCGCGGCGCCGCCGTCTTACTGTGCGTCCAGGACCGACGAGAGCTGCGCGCGCAGCACCTCCGCCTCGGCCGGCGACAGGCGCAGATCGAGGTCGGAGTGGTGGACGCCGTCGCGCAGCAGCCACAGCGGAACACTGACGCGCCCGTCCTCCGCGCGCCGCACCGGCTTCGCGGGGATGCGGTCGATACGCCACCCGCGGGCGGTCACCGCGGTTCCTCGACGCGCCATGCCGTCCGGAGGACGGCGGCGAGAGCACGCGCGGTCCGCACGTTGCAGTTGCCCAGCGCCACGAGCGGCAGAGACGGCCTGTTCGCGAAGGCGGCGGGCTCGACCCCGATGGAGGGCAGCGTGATGCCGTGCGCCTCCAGCGCGGTGCGCAGGTCTCGCACGCAGGCCTGGACGGCCTCCGCGTCGTGGGCGTCGTCCGCGTCGTCGCCGGGACCGGAACCGTCGCCGGGGCCGGGGCCGGGGCTCCAGCCGAGGTCGTGGCCGTACGTGCCGCCGTACATGCCGTGCATGGGTCGCACCTTCCTGTGCGGTGTGTGACGAACTCATCACAGAATGCTGCCGATTCGCGTAGCGTGCCAGTGGTCCGGGCTCCCCGCCGCGACGTGCGGAAGGGGCGGGCGGCTCCGTGGAAGCGGGGCAAAGCCGCCGGGCCCGGCAGGGAACGAACGAGGACTGCGTACCGACGGCGGTGAACCATGCCCGGCCCCAAGGACATCGACGGCTCGGCGAGCCTTCCGACCTTCTACGGCAAGGAGTTGCGGTGGAAACGGGAACAGGCCGGGCTCACCCAGCAGAAACTGGTCGACGGCAGCTTCTACGGCGCCAGCCACCTCAGCGAGATCGAACGCGGTGAGCGCCGCATGCCGCTCGACCTGGCGCAGCACGTGGACCAAGTCCTGGGCACGGACGGCTTCTTCGCACGGCGGTGCGAGGACGTGAGGAAGGCGAAGCGGGGCGGGCACGCGGGGTACTTCGAGAAGGTGCTGGAGGCGGAGAAACGGGCGGAGACCATCGAGGAGTGGTGTCCGACACTGATTCCAGGGCTGTTGCAGACGGAGTCGTACGCGCGGGCGGTGCTGGAGAGCACCCAGGTGCTGGGCTTTTCCGAAGGGGTCGACCTCAAGGTCAACGCCCGGCTGGCACGGGCCAGCCTCTTCGAGGATGGCGAGACTCCGCTGTACTGGGTGGTCCTTCACGAGTCGTTGCTGCGTCATCCCGTGCTCTGCCCGCAGGCGATGGCCCACCAGCTGGACCACATCGCGGAGTTGGGGAGACGCCTTCGCATCGTTTCCCAGGTTCTTCCGTGGAACGCCGGGGTGCATCCACTCATGCTCAGCGGAGCCACCATCATGACCTTCGCCGACGCCCCGCCCATGGTCTACACGGAAGCCACATACAGCGGGGACACCGTCGATGATCCACGCCTCGTACAGAAGTACCGGAGGTCGTACGATCTGCTCAGGGCCGTCGCACTGCCACCGAAGGCGTCCCTCGCCATGATCGAGGCAGCAGCAGAGGACTTTCGAAATGACAGGCATCCAGGCTGACTTGCGCGACGCTTACTGGCGCAAGAGCAGCTACAGCAATCCTGACGGCGGAAATTGCCTCGAAATCGCCGAGCATTTCCCCGGCGCCGCGCGATGGCGCAAGAGCACCTACAGCAACGGCAGCGGCGGTGAGTGCGTCGAGGTCTACGACGACCTCACCGGCGTCGTCCCCGTACGGGACAGCAAGTCCACCGACGGCCCCGCCCTCCTCTTCGACGCGCGCTCCTGGTCGGCCTTCATCCGCCGTGTAAAGAACGGTGGTTGAGGGCGGGCCCCGCAACCCGGCTCAGAGCGACTCGCCCGGTCTCAGATACCGGTAGCCGGAGTCGGTCTCCTCGGCGAGCCATCCGTTGACGCTGCTGAGCCCGCGATCGTTGATCTGCGCGTCGTGTACGGCGAACGCCCGCGCGGGTTCGACCGCGTTGACGAAGTCGATCGCCTCCCCGTCTTGATCCACGACCCGTGGGCCGGGACCATGAGCGACCCCGTGGAGTTCATCGCCGGCGGCTTCCGTGGTGGCAAGCCGGCCAGGCCGCGCTTCCGGCGGTGCGGGCCGTGCTCGCCCACCCGGTGACCTGAACGGACAGCCGGCGCCCGGGACTTGCCCCTCCCGGGAGCCGCACCCTCGCCCGCTGTCCGCCGGGGTACCCAGGTGCGGAGAAACGGTGCAGAATACGGAGAAACGCGGCCGGGGGGCCGAGGGGGCGGAGGCTGCGGGGGTGACGGATCGGACACGCGGAGCGCTGCGCGCCCCGGAGGCTCGGCTGCCCATCGGTCTCGGCTTGTTCCTCGTAGTGGTCTCTGCCGTGCTGTTCGCGATGGTGCCGGGCGCACTGGCGAACGCACGCGCGTACGCCACAGCGCCCACCTGCCCGGCCGGCACGCGCTCGGACTCCTGCACGGCCTCGGTTCCGGCGACCGTCGAGGGGACGGAGAGCAAGCCCGTCGGAAAGGGCCATGAGTACTGGCTCCTCGTCACGGAGCGGGGTTCGGACGACGTGCATCGCGTGAAAATGGCCGGACACGACCCCGTGTACGAAGCCGTGCACGCGGGCGACCACGTGGTGCTCGACTACTGGCGGGGTGAGATCCGTGCTGTCAGCTCCGGTGACGCCGTCCAGGAGACTGATGCGTCACCGACCGACGGCTGGCGGCTTCCCACGGGCTTCGGACTCCTGACGCTGCCGTTCGGCCTCGGCATGCTGGCGGCCGGCCTGTGGTACCGCTTCCGCTACCTGGCAAGGAGACGGGTCGCTCCCTGGCAGATCACTGTGCCGACCTTGACGGGCGTTCTCCTGGGCTGTCTCGGCCTGCTCGCGGGATGGGCCGGCGGCGGGGTGCTGGAGGCGTTCACCGTCACCGCGGCCGGCATCCCGCCGGCCGTGGGCCTGGCCACCCTGGTGGCGTGGTGGGTGACCCGGCGGGAGGTCCGGGCCGCGGACACCGGCGGCATCGTGCCGGTCCCCCCGAAGGGGAAGCAGTGCGTGCACGCGGCCGTGCACGGAGACGTCCCCTACAGCGTGGACGGCTTCGGGCTCCTGGTGGTGGGCGACGGACGTCCGGCCGCGACTCCCGACCCGGACGGGTCCTTCGCCCGCAGGAGCCTTCCGGAATCGCTGACAGTGCGGGAACTTCGCCCGCTGCGGCCCGAGGACCCCGTCGGCTGGGCCAACAGCTACAAATACGACGCCGTCGTGCTCGAGTGCCGGGACGGTGATCGGAGGGTCCGCGTCGTCACAAGACGGGTCGACGCGCCCGTTGTCCTCGGCGCGCTGACGGATCCGCTGACCGGCCCCACGACCGCTCCCGGCGACGGGGGGCACCGGCCCTCCCGCACGCCGCGCGCGGACGGCCCGTGAAGCCGCCGGCGGGCTCCCGAAGTCGCCTGTGGCGAGACCCGGTTGGGCGGCGCAGGGACGCCCGTGACTCGTGGGCGACGGCAACCGCGTGTACGTCGCGAACGGCACCGCGCCGCACGCCCTCCCGGTCGCCTGAACGGGCAGCCGGCGCCCGGGACTTACACCCCCGCGGGCGTCCCGCCCGTCGCGCTCCTCAGTGCGGCGTGCGCGCCTGCGCCAGCAGTCGGTCGACGTCCTCGTCCTCAAGCCGCAGCGACCTGCCCACCGCCTCCAGCGCCTCGCGCTCCGCAGCGCAGTACGGGCCGTCGGCCAGCGCGATGCGCGCACCGTGCAGCAGCAGGGACTCGCGGCCCGCAGGGGCCAGGTGCGGGGCGAGCGGTGCCAGGGCCTCGTGCAGTTCGATCTCGGCGCAGACGCTGGGCGAGGAGTCGCGGTCGGCGGCGAGGGCCGCCAGCAACGTCACCAGTTGCTCTTCCGTGCAGCCGGTGTAACCCGCGCTCCGCACGGAGTGAACGGCTGCCTCGCGGGCGGCACGGCTTTCGCGGCCGCCCGCGGTGAGGACGGCGAGCGCGACGGCGTGGACGGCGTCGCGCAGGAGCAGCGCGAGGCGGTTGGTGGTGGGGTGGTCGAGGGCTTCGGGCCCGAAGTGGCCGTGGCAGGCGGCGCATTCGAGGACGGGCGCGACCCGGCCGCGGGAGAGCAGCGGCACCCCCAGCAGTACGAAACGGCGTCTGCCCGCACGGCGGCGGTAGCTGCGGTCGCCGCCGCAGGCGGGGCAGAAGAAGTCCCCGTCGTCCACGGTGTGCCAGCTTGTGCGCACACCTGCCAGGCGCAGGCCAGAGCGCTGTGCTCGCTGGTCACGGGAACGTGTTGCGTCGCCCACGCCTTACCTCCGTCACGATTCGGCCACGCTGCCGGTGAACGTGATGCTAACCACAGCGGAAGTGTGCCGTCAGCACCCTGTTCCGGACGATTCCCGGCGGACGCGGCCCCGGCCGCGCCGGGAGAGCACCGCGGGCCTCACCCGCAAGGGGGTGAGGCCCGCGGAACGCTGCGATGACGCCCGACCGGGGGCCGGAGCCCCGCGGCCGGGCCGGCGGCCCGGCACGGCTTCGGCACGGCTCCGCCCGGCGCGAACGCGATCAGCGGGAGGCGCGGTTGACCGCGGAGACCACGGCCTTGATCGACGCGCGGACGATGTTGGCGTCGATCCCCACGCCCCACAGCACCTTGCCGTCGATCGCGCACTCGATGTAGGCGGCGGCCTGGGCGCCGGCGCCCTCGCTCATGGTGTGCTCGACGTAGTCCAGGAGCCGCACATCGACGTCGACGGCCTGCAGGGCGTCGAAGAACGCGGCCAGCGGGCCGTTGCCGCTGCCGGCGAGGACGATGTCCTCACCGTCGACGGTGGCATCGACCGTGACCTCGTCCTGCCCGTCCACCGTGGTGGTGGTCTGCCCGGTGCGCAGCGCGATGCGGCCCCACGCGTCCTCGGGGGTGGGCAGGTACTCGTGCTGGAAGATCTCCCAGATGTCGGCGGGCGTGACCTCGCCGCCCTCGCTGTCGGTGCGCTCCTGGATGATCTTCGAGAACTCGACCTGCATCCGGCGGGGCAGGTCCAGGCTGTGCTCGCCCTTCAGCACGTAGGCGATGCCGCCCTTGCCGGACTGGGAGTTGACGCGGATGACGGCCTCGTACGAACGTCCCACGTCCTTGGGGTCGATGGGCAGGTACGGGACGGCCCACTCCAGCTCGTCGACGCTCTTGCCCGCCCGCTCGGCGCGGACCTCCATCGCCTCGAAGCCCTTCTTGATGGCGTCCTGGTGGGAGCCGGAGAAGGAGGTGTAGACGAGGTCGCCGACATAGGGGTGCCGGGAGTGCACGTCCATCTGGTTGCAGTACTCGGCGGCGCGCTTGACCTCGTCGATCTCGGAGAAGTCGATCTGCGGGTCGACGCCCTGGCTGAAGAGGTTCATGCCCAGGGTGACCAGGTCGACGTTGCCGGTGCGCTCGCCCTGCCCGAACAGGCAGCCCTCGATGCGGTCCGCGCCCGCCATGATCGCCAGTTCGGCGGCGGCCACGGCGGTGCCCCGGTCGTTGTGCGGGTGGACGGACAGGCACACGTGCTCGCGCCGCGAGAGGTTGCGGGACATCCACTCGAAGCGGTCGGCGTGCGTGGAGGGCGTCGAACGCTCCACCGTGGCAGGCAGGTTGAGAATGATCTCGCGGCCCTCGGCGGGCTGCCACACGTCCATGACGCTCTCGCAGACCTCGAGGGCGAAGTCCAGCTCGGTGTCGGTGAAGATCTCCGGGCTGTACTGGTAGCCGAAGACCGTGCGCTCGTCGAGCAGCTTCTCCGCGTACTCCATGACCAGCCGTGTGCCGTCGACGGCGATCTGCCGGACCTGCTCGCGTGTGCCGCGGAAGACGACCTCGCGGAAGACGGGCGCGGTCGCGTTGTAGAGGTGGACGGTCGCGTTGCGGGCGCCCTTCAGCGACTCCACGGTGCGCTCGATCAGTTCCTGGCGGGCCTGGGTGAGGACGGAGATCGTCACGTCCTCGGGGATCGCGTCCTCCTCGATGATGGAGCGCACGAAGTCGAAGTCGGTCTGGCCCGACGCGGGGAAGCCGACCTCGATCTCCTTGTAGCCCATGGACACCAGCAGGTCGAACATCCGCCGCTTGCGGGCGGGGGACATGGGGTCGATCAGCGCCTGGTTGCCGTCACGCAGGTCGGTGGAGAGCCAGCGGGGGGCCTTGGTGATGCGGTTGTCCGGCCAGGTGCGGTCGGGGATGTCGACGGCCTCGTACGGGCGGTACTTGTGCGTCGGCATGCCGGAGGGCTTCTGCCGTACGGTCGCGGCCGTGATGGGCGTGGGCACGACGGAGGAAGCGGAAGACGAGGAAGACGAAGAGGGTGTCATGATGCGTGGGCTCCTGAACGCGGAGGAGGCTCCGCGGGATCGGGCTTCAAGGGCCGACTGGTGGCAGCACCGGTCTCCGCGGGGAGGGGGTCGGCCGTATGTCTACAGACCCTCGCCGCGGCAGCTAAGAAGAAGCAGCCCGAAACGCATGATTGGCGAGTCTAACGGAGGGCGGGCACAGCACCGAGCCCCGTATCACCATGCGGGACGGTGCATGGGGTCGCCCCCCGACTCCGGCAGAGACTCGCGCGGAGCGGGGGTGCGAGGCGCCGCCTCGACTGGGGCGGCGGTGGTACGGGGCGCCGCCTCCGCTGGAGCGGCGGTGGTGCTGGGGCGGTGGCAGTGCGGGGAGGCCGTCCTGCCCTCTCCGGCCTGACCTGGCCTGGCCCGTCCTGGCCTGGCCTGGCCTGCCGCCGTCCCCGCGGCCCTGCCGTTCCCCCGGCGTCGGGGTCGGGAAGGAGACCCCGGCCCCGGACGCCGCCGTCGAGGACCGCGCGACCGGCCGCCGTCCGTCCGGAACTCAGAAGCCCAGCCGGCGCAGCTGCTTCGGGTCCCGCTGCCAGTCCTTCGCGATCTTCACATGCAGATCCAGATAGACGGGCGTACCCAGCAGGTTCTCGATGTGCTTCCGCGAGGTGGTGCCGACCTCCTTGAGCCGCTTGCCCTTCGGGCCGATGACGATGCCCTTCTGGCTGGGCCGCTCCAGGTAGATGTTCGCGTGGATGTCCAGCAGCGGACGGTCGGCCGGCCGGTCCTCGCGGGGCAGCATCTCCTCCACCACGACCGCGATGGAGTGCGGCAGTTCGTCCCGTACGCCTTCGAGCGCCGCCTCCCGGATGAGCTCGGCGACCATCACCTGCTCCGGCTCGTCCGTCAGATCCCCGTCCGGGTAGAGCTGCGGACCCTCGGGGAGCATCGGAACCAGCAGGTCGGCCAGGAGGGCGACCTGCTTGTCCTCGACGGCGGAGACCGGGACGATCTCGGCCCACTCGATCCCGCACTCCTTGCCGAGCCGGTCCACGGCGATCAGCTGCTCGGTCATCGTCCTGGAGTCGGCCAGGTCGGACTTGGTGACCACCGCCACCTTCGGCGTGCGCTTCAGCCCGGCCAGTTCACTCGCGATGAAGCGGTCGCCGGGGCCGACCCGCTGGTCGGCGGGCAGGCAGAAACCGATGACGTCGACCTCCGCCCACGTCGTGCGGACCACGTCGTTGAGCCGCTCCCCCAGCAGCGTGCGCGGCTTGTGCAGACCGGGGGTGTCGACGAGGACGAGCTGGGCCTCCGGCCGGTGCACGATGCCGCGGACGGTGTGCCTCGTCGTCTGCGGCCGCGTGGAGGTGATCGCAACCTTCGTGCCGACCAGCGCATTTGTCAGGGTCGACTTGCCCGCGTTGGGACGGCCCACGAAGCACGCGAAGCCGGAGCGGTGCGGTGCGTCGGCGGAACCGGTCGAGGGGGAAGGTGCGTTCATGGCGACCATTGTCCCCGATCGGGTGAGTGCCCCTGACCGCTGGTGAGGGACGCCGCCCCACCGGGACGGCGAGCGGCCCGCACCGCGTCTCAGCCCGCCGCGACCGTCGCGCGAAGCTGCCCGTCGGGGCCCGCCAGCAGCACCGTGGTCGCTCGGCCCGAAAGGTCGTGCACGGCCGACAGGTCCGCGGCCGGAATCAGCTCCGACTCCGTGACCACCGCCGCGGCCTCCAGCGACTCGGCGCCGGATGCGACGGCCATCGCCACTGCCGTCTGGAGGGCGCTGAGCCGCAGAGAGGGCAGGTCCACAGAACCGGCCACGTATGTGCGGCCCGTCTCGTCACGTACCGCCGCGCCCTCCGGAACGCCGTTGCGCGCGCGGGCGCTGCGCGCCAGGGTGAGGAGCTTGCGGTCCTCGGGGTCCATTGCCTGGTCACTCTGGTCGCTCATACGCCCGAGCATATGTCGCGCCGGGCGAGGCGCTGCCGGTGGTGCCGCCCCCCTGAACCCCCGCCCCTGCGGAGGGCGTTCAGGAACGGCCGAGCAGCAGCGGCTCGTGCCGGGGCGGACCGGCGCCGGGCGGGCCGGGCGCCGGGGAGACCGGGCGCCCGCGGAGACCGGCACCCGGGCCGGCCCTCAGGCCTTGGCCGGTTCGTCCGTCGAGGGCTCCTCGGCGTCCTCCGCCGAGCGGACCGGCTCGACCAGCACCGTGACGATCCTGTTCCGCCGCCCCGCCGGGGCCTCCGCCGTCAGACGCAGCGCCGTCAGCTCCGGGTCCGAGCGGTCCTCGGTGACATCGACCGTCGCCGTGGCGCCCGCGATGGGCACACGGCCGAGCGACTTCGCGAGCAGACCCCCGACCGTCTCCACATCCTCGTCGTCGAGACCGACCAGGTCGTAAAGCTCGCCGAGGTCCCCGATGTCCAGGCGGGCGGTGACGCGGTAGCGGCCCTCGCCCAGCTCCTCCACCGGCGGCAGCTCACGGTCGTACTCGTCGGTGATCTCGCCGACGATCTCCTCGAGGATGTCCTCGATGGTCACGATGCCGGCCGTGCCGCCGTACTCGTCGATGACGACGGCCACATGAGTGCGGTCCTGCTGCATCTCGCGCAGCAGATCGCCCGCGTTCTTCGTGTCCGGCACGAACGCCGCCGGGCGCATCGCCGTGGAGACCAGCTCCGTCTCGGCCTCGCGGCTGATGTGCACCCTCCGCGCGAGGTCCTTCAGATAGACCACGCCCACGATGTCGTCCTCGCTCTCCCCCACCACGGGGATGCGGGAGAAACCGGAACGCAGAGCAAGCGTCAGCGCCTGCCTTATCGTCTTGAACCGCTCGATGGTGATCAAGTCCGTGCGCGGAACCATCACTTCACGCACGATCGTGTCGCCGAGCTGGAAGACGGAGTGCACCATCTTCCGTTCCTCGTCCTCGATCAGGGACTCCTGCTCGGCCAGGTCGACCATCGCACGCAGCTCCGCCTCGGACGCGAACGGGCCCTTGCGGAACCCCTTTCCGGGCGTGAGCGCGTTGCCGACGAGGATCAGCAGCTGCGGCACCGGCCCCAGGATGCGCACCAGCGGAACCAGAACGTACGAGGCGGCCGTGGCCGTATTGAGCGGATGCTGACGGCCGATGGTGCGCGGCGAGACCCCGATCGCGACATAACTGACCAGCACCATCACACCCATGGCCACCGCCAGCGCCTGCCACGTCTCCTCGAAGACCCGAAGGCACGTGTACGTCACCACCACGCCGGCCGAGACCTCGCACGCGACCCGCACCAGCAGCGCCAGATTGAGGTACCGCGTCGGGTCGTCGGCCACGACCGCCAGCCGCTCGGCACCGCGCCTGCCCTGACGGACCGCCTCCTCCGCGCGGTAGCTGGTCGTACGGGCGAGACCTGCCTCCGCACAGGCGGCCAGCCAGGCGACGACGAGCAACAGGACCGCCGCTGCGATCAGCTGGGCCGTCACGATGTCGTCGTGGGGGCGGGAGAAGGCCCGGTCAGGCCGCGCTCGCCGCGCCACCCGTCCAGGATCGCCGACTGCAGACCGAACATCTCGGCCTTCTCGGCAGCCTCCTCGTGGTCGTAACCCAGCAGATGCAGCACACCGTGCACGGTCAGCAGCTGAAGCTCCTCATCCATGGAATGCCGCGTGGGAGCGTCGGCGCCCTGCCGCTCGGCGACCTCGGGACACAGCACGATGTCACCGAGAAGACCCGGCGGCGGCTCCTCCTCTTCCCGTACGGGCGGACGGAGTTCGTCCATCGGGAACGACATCACGTCGGTCGGTCCCGGCAGGTCCATCCACTGCAGATGGAGCTGCTCCATGGCGCCGGCGTCGACGACGATCACCGAGAGCTCCGAGAGGGGATGGATCCGCATGCGGTTCAGGGCGTAGCGGGCGATGTCGAGCAGCGACTGCTCGTCGACGGCCCGCCCGGATTCGTTGTTGACGTCGATCGTCATGGGGCGGACTCAGCGCTTTCCGTGGCTGTGGCCATGACGGTCCCCGCCCTTGCCGCCTGCACCCCGGGCACCCGCAGGGGGGTGAGCCTCCGAGTCCGCACCGCTTCGCACGTCGTAGCGCTCGTAGGCGTCGACGATGCGGCTGACGAGCTTGTGACGCACCACGTCGGAGCTGTCGAGGATGCTGAAGTGCACGTCGTCCACGCCGTCGAGGATGTCCCGGACCTGCCGCAGACCGCTCTTCGTGCCGCCCGGAAGGTCGACCTGGGTCACGTCACCGGTGATGACGATCTTCGAGTCGAACCCGAGCCTGGTGAGGAACATCTTCATCTGCTCGGGGTTCGTGTTCTGCGCCTCGTCCAGGATGATGAAGGCGTCATTGAGCGTGTTGTGCGTCAGCAGGTAGTCCTGGGTGACGTAGAGCGAGTCCTCCGCCGCGACCTGGATGCACACCGCTTCCTCGCGGCCCGCCGGCTCGATGCTGTCGATGAAACGCATCGGGCGGCCTCCACCGCCTGCTGCGTGGTACTTGTCCCGCTTCCGTGCCAGGCGGAACGGCTCGATACCTTCGGGGAGCCGGATGTCCACGACGTGAGCGTCGTACCGGTACGACACGTCCCTGCCGCCTGCCCGTCCAGGGGAGCGCCCTGCGGCCGCCCTGCGCCGGGTGTGAGCCACACCGCCGAGGGACTGCACCAGCGACACGACATCGTCGCGGAGCAGGATCGACGTCGTCGTGTACTGGACCCGGCACGTCCGGTCGGTCTGTACAACGGAGCCGCCGTCGGAATCGAGCAGGCCCTGGAGCAGCGCCAGGCGGACCTCCGCCGTGTTGTACAAGTAATCGTCCGGCACGAGCTTCGTGTTCGAGCGGCTGCCCAGCAGATCCAGTTCCCGCATCACACGCGTGACCGGGTTCTCCAGCGTGACGACGTCCCCCGGGCTCTTGACCCGGTTCAGCACGTAGTCGGACCCGCTCTTGTGACGCACCGCGACACCGGGCAGCGATGCCTCCAGGGCCTCGGCGAGTTCCGGGTCCGCCGTGGAGAACGACGGGGTGGTGGACCCGGTCAGACACCCGTGCCCGAGCAGCAGCCCCATGGCGTAGGGATCCATCGGCACGTCCCGCTCGGGGAAGGATGCGGGGGCGGTCAGCATCGGCAGTTCGTACCGGCGGGCGTGCGCGGCACGGAGGTTGCCGATCATGTCCTTGGTCTCCAGAACGCGCCACGGCGTGTTCCGCCGGCGGTCCGAAGCAGTACGGACCGTCCACAGGTGTTCGCCGCAGCACAGCGTCCAGGAGCCGTCCTGGGCGGTGACGCGATAGATGTCCTTCTCGCCCTGCGGATACACCCCGAGCACGGGGGTCGGCTCACCGTTCGACCCGGTGACCAGGTCTCCCACCTGGAGTTCGCCGATCGGCCGCCAGCCGTCGGGCGTCATGACCTTGGTGAAGGCAGGCTGCGCGCGCCCCCGCATATAGGCCAGCGGCGCCACCTCGATCGTCCCGGCAGCCATCAGGCGCGGGATGGAGTCGGGGTCGAGCATGTCGTGAAGGGCGTCGTAGAGGGGACGCAGATAGGGGTCGATCTTCTCGTAGAGCGTGCCGGGCAGGAAGCCGAGCCGCTCGCCCGCCTCGACCGCCGGCCTGGTCAGGATGATCCGGTTGACCTGCTTGGACTGGAGGGCCTGCACGGCCTTTGCCATCGCGAGGTAGGTCTTGCCGGTGCCGGCGGGGCCGATGCCGAAGACGACGGTGTGCTTGTCGATCGCGTCCACGTAACGCTTCTGGTTGAGCGTCTTCGGGCGGATCGTGCGGCCGCGGTTGGAGAGGATGTTCTGCGTGAGCACCTCGGCCGGGGTCTCGCTGGCGGCGCCCGAGCCGTCCTGCTGGTCGCGGAGCATCGAGATGGAGCGCTCGACCGCGTCCTCCGTCATGGGCTGGCCGGTGCGCAGGACCAGCATCATCTCGTCGAAGAGCCGCTGGATGAGATCGACCTCCGCGGCCTCGCCGGACGCGCTGATCTCGTTGCCGCGTACATGGATGTCGGCGGCGGGGAACGCCTGCTCGATCACGCGCAGCAGGGAGTCGCCGGAACCCAGCACCGTCACCATCGGATGCTTGGCCGGGACGGTGAAGCGGGCCGTGGCCTGAGGTGCCTTCGAGGATCCCGCCTGATTCGTCGTTGTCTGCGTCATGGGCGACCCGGGCCGGGCCTTCCTCATCCCTCTCTGTCTCTCCTGGCGATTGGCTTCCAAGAATACGACGCGGCACTGACAAGCCCGAACGCGATTTCGTTGCGGGGACCGGGCTCGCGCCCCGCGTCCGGGTGCGGTGCGGCGGCGTCCGAGCGGGTCATCCGGCCGCGGTGGTGCGGCCGAAGCCGATCGTGGGGAGCGCGCGGCGACGGGGTGCGGAGCCGGGGCATCCCGCAAGGACCGCGTCCAGGAATCCGTACGTGCCCTCGCACGGACCGGCGCCGGCGTGGGCTCCGGGCCGCGACCGGTGTCCGCCCGCCCGGCTCCGCCAGGCGGCGACCTCGGCCCAGCCCGGCGCGGAGAGGGAGCCCCCGAACTCCTGGACGGAGAGCGCCGCCGTGAGCCCGGCGAAGGCCAGCCGGTCGGCGAGGGGCCAGCCCGCGAGGGAGCCCATGACGAAGCCCGCGACGAAGACGTCGCCCGCGCCGGTGGTGTCGAGGGCGTCCACGGGGATGCCGGGGACCTCCGCGGACTCGCCCGTGCGGCCGTCCACGGCGCACGAGCCCTGCGCCCCCAGCGTGACGACCGCGAGCGGCACTCTCTCGCTGAGCGCGCGGGCCGCCGCGCGGGGGCAGTCGGTGCGCGTGTAGCGCATGGCCTCCTCGGCGTTGGGGAGGAAGGCCTCGCAGTGCTCCAGGTCCGGCAGGGCGCCGAGGTCCCAGCGGCCGGTGTCGTCCCAGCCGACGTCGGCGAAGATGCGGCTGCCGCGGCCTGCGGCGGTGGCGAGCCATTCCTGGCCGTCGCCCGGAGCCAGGGACGTGACGCAGGCGCGTGCGGGTGGCGGGCAGCCCGGGGCTTCGGGGTCGATGGGTGCTCCGCCCAGGCCGAGTGCCGAGGGCGGGGCAATGGGCTCTCGGGGCGGTGCCTCGTGCCCGTGGGAGATCATGGTGCGTTCGCCCTCGTACGCCATGGAGACGGTCACGGGAGAGTGCCAGCCGGGAACGGTGTGGGAGAGGGTGAGGTCGATGCCTTCGCCCTTGTCGAGGGCCTCGCGGCAGTAGTCGCCGTACATGTCGTCGCCGAAGGCCGCGGCGAGGGAGGTGCGCAGGCCCAGCCGCGCGAGGGCGGTGGCCATGTTGGCGACGCCGCCGGGGCTGGAGCCCATGCCGCGGGCCCACGTCTCGGTGCCGCGGACGGGGGCGGAGTCGAGGCCGGTGAAGATGATGTCGAGGAAGACGGTGCCGGCCAGGTAGACGTCGCAGGCCGGGTCGCCGGGCGCGCGGACGGCGGCGAGCGGGTCGAAGGGGTGCGTGTGCGTGGGCAGCGTGCCGTGTGTGCGGGTGCCTGCGCCGCCGGGCGGGACGGAGGTTCCGTTTCCGGCCTCCTGCGGCTCCCGCTCCTCCCCATGGTTGTTGCGCGCGCCCGTGCTCACCTTGTACTCCTCCGGCACCTGTACGGCTTCGAGTGGTGACTCCGGTGTACCGCGCCGCTCGGACTCCGGGCCAGCCGGCGGCCCGTTCCGCGTTGTCCGCGTCGCCGGACCGGGCCGGGTGCGGCCCGCGGGGCGGTGCGCCGCGGGCTGCGGTCCGCGTCCCCGGGCGCGTGCGCGTGCGCGGAGGTGAGTGTCACCAGCGGGGAACGGCCGGGGTCACCCATCCGGGATCGGCCCTGCGCATGGCGGCGGCGTCGTCGCGGTCGCGCATCGTTCCGTCGTCCTCCAGCCAGCGGCGGTGCAGGACGGCGAGCTTCTCGCGGTCCACCTCGACGCCGAGGCCGGGTGCGTCGGAGACGTCGAGGCAGCCCTCGCGGAAGGTGAGCCGGCGGGAGAGGACGTCCTCCGACTGCCAGGGGTAGTGACTGTCGCAGGCATGGTCCAGATTCGGGACGGTCGCCGCGACGTGGGTCATCGCGGCGAGCGAGATCCCCAGGTGGGTGTTGGAGTGCATGGACACACCGACGCCGAACGTGCGGCAGACGGCGGCCAGTTCGCGGGTGCGGAGCAGTCCGCCCCAGTAGTGGTGGTCGCTGAGCACGACCTGTACGGCCCCGGTGGCGAACGCTTCCGGGATCTCGGGGAAGGTCGTCACGCACATGTTGGTCGCGAGCGGAATTCCCGACCGGGATGCGACCCGAGCCATGCCGGATGTTCCCGTCGTCGGGTCCTCCAGGTACTCGAGGACATCGCGCAGTTGCTCGGCGACGTCGAGCGAAGTCGGCACGGACCAGGCGCCGTTGGGGTCCAGGCGCAGCGGCGCATCCGGGAGGGCTTCGGCCAGCGCGCGGACGGCGGCGATCTCTTCGGCGGGTTCGTACACGCCGCCCTTGAGCTTGAAGGACCGGAAGCCGTGGTCGCGTGCGAAGCGGCGGGCCTGGGCCACGATTCCGGCGGGGTCTCTCGCGGCGCCCCAGTCGTCGGTCCCGCCCCGGCCGCCGGGGTGCCGGGCCCAGCGGTAGAAGAGGTACGCGCTGTATTCCACGCGGTCGCGCACCTTGTGCCCCAGCAGCGCGTGCACGGGCAGCTCGCGGGCCTTGCCGAGGGCGTCGAGGCAGGCGACTTCGAAGGCCGAGACGACGGAGAGGCGCAGCTTGTCGGCGGTCTGCACGCCGCGCTGTCCGCCGGCGTCGGCGGTGCCCTCGACGCGTGCGGCGTCGATCTTCACGCTGCCGGCGAGGGTGAACAGCCCGTTCAGGTCGGTGACTTGGCGGCCCGGCAGTGCTTCTGCCAGTGGGCGGGCGACGTCCAGGTACTTGGTGTCGCCGTAGGTCTCTCCGAAGCCCGTGGTGCCGCCGGCGGTGACGACCTCGACGATCAGCCGTGCCGCGTAGGGCTGGTGCACGCCCTGGGTGTTGAGGAGGGGCGGGTCGGAGACGAGGACGGGTGTGAGCCGTACGTCGGTGACGGTCAGGTCGGCGGTCAAGGAGCGGCTCCCGGCGCGTCCGTCGGCTGGTGTCTCCGTACGTGGATGGTGTCCACGTACGCGGATGGAGGCTATGGAGCTGAACATCGCCGGTCAATACCGCGCACAGGGCCTGCGGTCCGGCCCCGGCCCCGCACACGCCGCACACGCCGCGCACGCCGCCGCCCCCGCGTCGGCGCTCCGGAGGCGGGAAGCGGCGGCGTGGGGGCGGGGCGCTGCGGGGCTGCTGGGCTGCTGGGCTGCGTTCAGGGTCGGTGCGCGCGGAACGTCACCGTGAGGTCCTGGCCGGGTCGGACTCGTCGACGGCGTCGGTACGGGACTCCGGGACCACGTCGGCGGAACTGCCCGAATCCGCGGGGTCCGCGGGGCCCGCACTCCGCGAGCCGGTCTGTTTCTTGCCCGCGTCCTCCGCGGGTTTGTCCGTCGGGATGCTCTCCGCCGGAAGCTTCTTCGCCGAGGCCGCCGTGGCCCGTGCCGCCGTGGCCCGGGCGGCCGAGAAGTTGCGCTGCTTCAGCCGCCGGACGGCCGGCTCGGTCCAGCGGGCGGTGAGCGGTCCGACGATGACGAGGATGAGGACGTAAGCGGTGGCCAGCGGGCCGATGCGTGGCGCCGCCCCCGCCGCGAGGCCCGCGATGACGATGGAGAACTCGCCTCGCGCGACGAGCGTGCCGCCGGCCCGCCAGCGCCCCGGGGACCTGATGCCCGCCCGGCGCGCGGCGTACCAGCCCGTGGCGATCTTCGTCAGGGTGGTGACGACGGCGAGGATCAGCGCGGGCAGCAGCACGGGCGGAATGTCGGACGGCTCGGTGGACAGACCGAAGAAGACGAAGAAGACCGCGGCGAACAGGTCGCGCAGCGGCGTCAGCAGATTGTGGGCACCCTCGGCCACCTCGTCCGAGAGCGCGATGCCCACGAGGAACGCCCCGACGGCCGCGGAGACCTGGAGTTCCTGGGCGATGCCGGCGACGAGAAGCGTGAGGCCGAGCACGACGAGCAGCAGCATCTCGGCGCTGTCGGAGAGCACCACGCGGCTGATCAGGCGGCCGTGCCGCAGGGCGATGTACAGCACGGCGCCGACGGTGCCGAGCGAGATCAGCAGCGTCACCGCGCCGCCCGCGAGGCTCACACCGGCGAGGATCGCGGTGAGGATCGGCAGATAGACGGCCATCGCCAGGTCCTCGATCACGAGAACGCCGAGGACGACGGGCGTCTCGCGGTTGCCCAGGCGGCCGAGGTCGCCGAGGACCTTGGCGATGACGCCCGACGAGGAGATCCACGTCACGCCGGCCAGCACCACGGCGGCGACCGGGCCCCAGCCCAGCAGCAGCGCGGCCGCGGCGCCCGGCAGCGCGTTGAGGACGAAGTCGACGGCGCCGGAGGGGTATTGGGTCTTGAGGTTGGTGACCAGTTCGGAGGCGCTGTACTCCAGGCCGAGAAGGAGCAGCAGCAGGATGACCCCGATCTCGGCGCCCGTGGCGACGAACTCCTCGCTCGCCTGCAGCGGAAGGAGACCTCCGTGGCCGAAGGCGAGCCCGGCGAGCAGGTAGAGGGGGATCGGGGAGAAGCCGATGCGGCCGGCGAATCTTCCCAGCAGGCCCAGGGCCAGGATGATGGCCCCGAGCTCGATGAGCATGGCGGTGGTGTCGTGCACGGGCGTCGGACCTCCGGGGTCGGGTCAGCAGCGGCGTCCGGCTCGCCCTCGTACGCGACGGCTGGGGGGCTGCGTCACATGCGGAGCGGGTGCCGGGTGGGGCGACGGGCCGGCGGCGGCCGGCGTGCGGGGGCGGGCCGTTCCCCCCGTGCACGTGGGAGGCCGCAGCGGCCTGTGCCGTCGCTGCCGTGCGCGCTGCTGCGCTCGGCGTCCGCACGCGCACGTCCGGCGGCGGGGGGTGCGGGAACGGCGCGCCGACGACGCCGACGAGGGCGGCTTCACGGACCGGCGGTGGGTCGGATGCATCTTGGCCCCCGTCACGTCGGCTTCAGGACCGGTGTACGGGCCGGTCCTTGGGATGGGCGATCACCGCACCAGGGTAATCGATCGGTAAAGCGCCCATACCTCCAGGGCAAAACCCGGAGCATTCCCCGGGCCGTGCGGCCGTCGCCCCGCGCGTGGACGGCGAACCGTCAACTGCGGCCGATGCCCGCGTCCATGGCGCACCGCTGTCCTGCCGGGATGCCCGCGGGGGTGTACGGGCGGGCGGCACCCCGCCCGTACACACCGCACCCGCGGACGGACGGCCGCGGCTCCGGCTCCGGCTCATGCACCGGCTCCGGCTCATGCTCCGGCTTCGGCTCATGCACCGGCTCCGAGGTCAGAAGAGGACCACGGACCGCAGTACGTCCCCGGCGTGCATGCGGTCGAATGCCGCTTCGACCTCGTCGAGGGCGATCCGCTCCGTCACGAACTTCTCCAGGGGCAGGCGCCCTTGCTTGTGCAGGTCGATGAGCATCGGGAAGTCGCGGGAGGGCAGACAGTCGCCGTACCAGGAGGACTTCAGCGAGCCGCCGCGCCCGAAGACGTCCAGCAGCGGAAGCTCCAGGCGCATCTCCGGCGTCGGCACCCCGACCAGCACGACGGTGCCGGCCAAGTCCCGGGCGTAGAAGGCCTGTTCGTAGGTCTCGGGGCGGCCGACGGCCTCGATGACGACGTCCGCGCCGAAGCCGCCGGTCAGTTCCCTGATCGCCTCGACCACGTCTGCGCTTCGGGCGTCGACGGTGTGGGTGGCGCCCATGGACTCGGCCTGACGCAGCTTGCGTTCGTCGACGTCGACGGCGATCACGCGGGAGGCCCCCGCGAGCCGGGCTCCGACGACCGCCGCGTCGCCGACTCCGCCGCAGCCGATCACCGCGACGGAGTCACCACGCCCCACCTGGCCGGTGTTGACGGCGGCACCGATCCCGGCCATCACCCCGCAGCCGAGCAGACCGGCGACGGCGGGGTCGACATCCGGGTCGACCTTGGTGCACTGACCGGCCGCCACGAGGGTCTTCTCCGCGAACGCGCCGATGCCCAGGGCCGGGGAGAGCTTGGTGCCTCCCCCGGAGCCCCCGGAGCCCCCGGCCAGCGTCATCGACTGGGACGCGTTGTGCGTGTCGAAGCAGTACCAGGGGCGCCCGCGGCTGCACGCCCGGCACTGGCCGCACACCGCACGCCAGTTGAGGATCACGAAGTCGCCGGGCTCCACCTCTGTCGTTCCTGGGCCCACGGACTCGACGACGCCCGCGGCCTCGTGGCCGAGGAGGAAGGGGAAGTCGTCGTTGATGCCGCCCTGTTTGTAGTGCAGATCGGTGTGGCAGACGCCGCACGCCTGCACCTTCACCACGGCCTCCCCGGGGCCGGGGTCCGGCACCAGGACGGTCTCCACGCGTACCGGTTCGTCCTTGCCCGGCGCGACGACGCCGCGCACCTCCTGTGACATCCGGACCCTCCGTACTAGGCCCGCGGCCACCCCGTCGTGACCGCGGATTGTCGGTTGCGCCCAACTGTGCCGCCCGGGAGACGAACCGTCGACCACGCGGAAGGGTGTCGCCCCTGCCGCCGACACCATGCGCGCCCGCGCCCGGCGAGGCCCGCGGCGGACTTCCGCGGAAACGCATTCGGCTTCGCGGGCGCAGCGGGCGAGGATGTAGCGGCGAGGGGGCGCACACGTACGGGCCGCAGGAGTCCGCCCGCCCCGGAGGAGGAGCGAAGCATCGATGAGCAGCAGTCCGACGGCTGAAGACCCGGCGTCCCGGGGCAGCGGTCCCGTGACGCTCGAGGACGTCCGCGCCGCTGCCGGCCGGCTGAAGGGAGCCGCGCACCGCACGCCGGTGCTCCACTCCCGCACCCTGGACCGGCTGGTGGGCGCGGAGGTCCACCTCAAGTGCGAGAACTTCCAGCGGATAGGGGCGTTCAAGTTCCGCGGCGCCTACAACGCACTCTCCCAGCTGCCCTCCGAGCAGCTGGCGAACGGCGTCGCGGCCTACTCCTCCGGCAATCACGCGCAGGCCGTCGCCCTCGCGGCCCGCGAGCTGGGCAGCAGGGCGGTCATCGTGATGCCCGAGGACACGCCGCCCTCCAAGATGGACGCCACGGCCGACTACGGCGCCGAGATCGTCACCTACGACCGCTACACCGAGGTACGGGAGGTCATCGGCAGGCGCGTGGCCGAGGAGCGGAAGCTGGCCCTGGTGCCTCCGTACGAGCATCCGCACATCATCGCGGGCCAGGGCACCGCCGCGCTGGAACTGCTCGAGGAGACCGGGGAGTTGGACGCCCTCCTCGTCCCGGTGGGCGGAGGCGGACTGGCCGCCGGCTCGGCGACGGTGGCGAGGGCACTGTATCCGCGGCTGCGCGTCCTCGGCATCGAGCCGGAGGCGGGCGACGACACGCGCCGCTCACTGGCCGAGGGCAGCCGGATCGAGCTGGACGCGGTGCCGCGCACCATCGCGGACGGGCAGGCCGCCACGACACCGGGCGAGCTGACCTTCTCGATCAACCGGCGCCTGCTGGCGGGCGTGGAGCTGGTGAGCGACGAGGAGATCCGGGCGGCCATGCGGTTCGCCTTCGAGAGGCTGAAGATCGTGATCGAGCCGAGCGGGGCGACGGGGCTGGCGGCCCTGCTCGCGGGGCGGATCGACCCGGTTCCGGCCCGGGTGGGGGTCATCATCTCCGGCGGCAACGTCGGCACGAAGCGCTTCCTGGAACTGATGGAAGAGAGCCCGCAGGGCTCCTGACCACAAGGGCCGGAGGGCTCCTGACTCACCGGGGCCGGACGGCCGCAGAACCCGGAGGGCTCCTGACCCACGGAGCCCCGAGGGCTCCCGGACGGGGCGGCGCCGTCGTGGGGCGGGCCGCTCACACCGCTCGCGGACGGCGAACGGCCGGCACCTGGGCAGGAGGTGCCGGCCGTCCCTACTCGGCGAGCCGCCCTGTGCCGCCGAGGCTTTTTGGGGGTGCGCGGTGCCGATCGGCCCGGGTCCGGCCGGCCGGTGGGCCGGCCGGACTCAGCGGGTCACTGGCAGCCCGCCGCCTGGAGACGCTGCTGGATGTTGTCGATGACGGCTTGCCGGTTGGCGATCCTCGCTTCCGACTGGGCGTCGGGGTTCGCCTGCTGCTGGGCGATGAAGTTCTCGTTGTTCGCGAGGGCCTGTTCGAGCCCCGCGCAGTTCTCCGTCGCCGCCTGGCTCGTGCCGACGGTCACCGCCGCGATTCCGACCGCGAGCACGGCGGCTCCGACACCAGCGGCGGCCTTGACCTTCAGGCTGCTCTTCCGCTTCCGGGACATTGGATGCTCCAGTTCTGAGAGGAACGCCCCCACACCGGTCCCGAAGGTACGTACAAACTGCGGGCGTTGCAGAGTTGTTATCAGGGATCAGCAAGGAACTTGACGCGGACTCACGGGGCGTCCGCAGCACGGCGGGCATCACCGGCCGTGAGTCCCCCGGCGTCAAGGCCGCACGAGGACGCGGCCGGAAGCGGCCCGATGCGGCCCCCGGACGCGGCCGGGGCTCCGGGCTCCGGGCTCCGGGCTCCGGGCTCCGGGCTCCGGGAGCGCCGTGGAAGCACGCGCTCAGGCACGCCTCTTCGGCACGGGAATCCGCGTCAGGTCCTCCGCCACCGTCAACTCCCCCTCGAACCCTGCCAGACGGGCCTGCCGCGCGAAGAGTGAGGCGTCCGGGTACCGCTGCGAGAAATGAGTGAGGACGAGGCTGCGCACACCCGCCTCCGCCGCCGCCCGGCCCGCCTGACCGGCCGTGAGGTGGCCGTACTCCTCGGCGAGCGCCGCGTCCTCGTCCAGGAATGTGGACTCGATGACGAGCAGGTCGCAGTCCTCTGCGAGGGCGAGCACCCCGTCGCACATCCGGGTGTCCATCACGAATGCGAACCGCTGCCCCGGACGGGGCTCGCTGACCTCCTCCAGCCGTACGCCGCGCAGTTCGCCCGTGCGCTTCAGCCTGGCGATGTCGGGGCCGCCGATGCCGCGTGCCTCAAGCCGCTCGGGGAGCATGCGGCGCGAGTCCGGCTCGGTGAGCCGGTAGCCGTACGCCTCGACGGGGTGCGAGAGGCGGTGCGCGAAGAGCGAGAAGGGAGGGGCCCCCTGGGCTTCCGGCGCAGCCGCGGTGCCGGTGCCCGTGCCGTTGCCGGAGGAGCCGTCCGCCGGTGCCGCTGCCGTCAACTCGCCCGTGGCGGCGACGGGTTCCTGTCGCAGCCGTACGGTCTCGCGGTACGCGGTCGCGTGGCGCAGGCGCTCGAAGTACTGCTCGCCGCTCGCGGGATAGTGCGCCGTCACGGTGTGCGGCAGCCGGTCCAGGTTGATGCGCTGGATGACACCGGCCAGTCCCAGTGAGTGGTCACCGTGGAAGTGGGTTACGCAGATCCTGTTCAGGGCGTGTACGGAGACGCCGGCGCGCAGCATCTGGCGCTGGGTGCCCTCCCCGGGGTCGAAGAGGATGCCGTGGCCGTCCCACAGCAGCACGTAGCCGTTGTGGTTGCGTTGCCGGGTCGGGACCTGGCTGGCGGTGCCCAGCACGACCAGTTCGCGTGAGGACATCTGTGTACGGCCGGCGGCTCAGCCGGGCGGCCAGTTGAAGCCGCGGCCGCCGAGCACGTGGGCGTGCGCGTGGAAGACGGTCTGCCCGGCTCCGGAACCGGTGTTGAAGACGACGCGGTATCCGGTGCCCGGTCCGGCCTCGTCGGCGACGATGTTCTCGGCGGCGGCGACCTCGCCCGCTTCGAGCAGCAGGTCCACGGCGAGCTGCGGCTCGGCCGCCGCGAGGGAGACGGCGTCGGGGTAGTGCGCCTTGGGGATCACGAGGACATGCGTGGGCGCCTGCGGGTTGATGTCGCGGAACGCGACGGTCGTCTGCGACTCCCGTACCACCGTCGCCGGGACCTCGCCGGCGACGATCTTGCAGAACAGGCAGTCGGCCTGCGGTTCTCCAGCCATGCGGGGGATGCTACCTGTGCTCGCCGCAACCGCACCCTCCCGAATCACCGCTCCCGGCGGGGCACACCGGGGGCCCGGGCGGCCGGTCGGGATGCCGGGACAGGTCCGGGCCCGGCGGCGCCCTTCAGTCCCAGCGTCCGGTGCGGCCCAGCAGCAGGGCCGTCGCCGCAGTGCCGGCCGTGGAGGTGCGCAGCACGCTCGCACCGAGCCGGCACGTCCACGCGCCGGCGTCGGCGAACGCCGCCAACTCCTGAGCGGACACGCCGCCTTCGGGCCCGACGACCAGCACGATGCCGCCGTCCGGGGGCAGTTCGGCAGTGGCCAGCGGCAGATCTCCCTCCTCGTGCAGGACGACGCCGAGAGCCGCTTCCCGGAGCAGCTCCGCCACCTGTGCGGTCGTGGCCGGATCCGCGACCTGGGGGAAGCGCAGGCGCCGCGACTGCTTGCCGGCCTCGCGCGCCGTGGAGCGCCACTTCGCCAGGGACTTGAGGCCGCGCTCGCCCTTCCACTGCGTCACGCAGCGGGACGCCGCCCACGGCACGATCGCATCGGCCCCCGTCTCCGTCATCGTCTCCACGGCGAGCTCCCCGCGGTCGCCCTTCGGGAGGGCCTGTACGACGGTGATGCGGGGGCGGGGCTCGGGCTCCGCGCGTACCGAGGTGACGTCCACTTCCAGGCGGTCCTTGCCGGAGACGGCCGTCACCGTGCCGTACGCGCCGGTGCCCGCGCCGTCCGTGAGCACGACGTCCTCACCGGGGCGCAGCCGCCGTACCGACACCGCGTGCCGGCCCTCGGGGCCCTCCAGCACGAGCGTGCCGCCCTCCCGCCCTGCCACCTCCGCGAGCCGGTCCGGGTCGGCCAGGAAGACGGCCGCGCTCATACGGGGCCGTCCCCTGGGCCTGCGGCCCGGGGAGACCCCAAGGCCGGCCCGCCCTGCTTCGCGAGCCATTCGCGTGCCATCGCCAGCTCCGTGACCAGCACATCCATCAGCTGCGCGGCCGGCAGGTCACGTGCGAGCCGATGCCCCTGGCCCGCCCACAGCGCCATGCCCTGGGGGTCCTTCGCGCGGGCCGCGGCCTTGCGCACGCCGGCGGTCAGGTGGTGCACCTGCGGATAGGCGGCCGGCGCGTACGGGCCGTGCTCGCGCAGGAAACGGTTGACGAGCGCACGGCCGGGCCGCCCGGTGAACGCACGGGTCAACTCGGTACGTGCGAAGAGCGGGTTGGTCATGGCCTGCTTGTGCATGACGTCGGCGCCGGACTCGGGGCAGACGAGGAACGCCGTGCCGAGCTGGGCGGCGCTCGCACCCGCGGCGAGCACCGCCGCGATCTGCTTGCCGCGCATCAGTCCCCCCGCCGCGACGACCGGCAGCCGCACGGCCTCCTTGACCTGCACCAGCAGGGAGAGCAACCCGAGGCCGCTGCCCGTCCCGTCCGCCTGCGGATCGTCGCGGTGGGTGCTCTGGTGGCCTCCCGCCTCGACACCCTGCACGCACACGGCGTCCGCCCCCAGGAACTCCGCGGTCTGCGCCTCGTTGACGGAGGTGACGGTGACGACGGTGTACGTCCCGCGCTTGGTGAAGCGCTCCAGAACAGGCTGGGTCGGGCAGCCGAAGGTGAACGAGACGACGGGCACGGGGTCGTCGAAGAGTATGGCGAGCTTCGCTTCGTAGGCGTCGTCGGTCGCGTGATCGGTCTCGCCGAGTTCGGTCTCGAACCACGCCGCCTCATCGGCTAGTTGAGCGCGGTAGCGCTCAAGTGCCCCCGAGTCGGCGTTGTCGGGCTGCGGCATGAACAGATTGACGCCGAAGAGGCGTTGGGTCTGCCCGCGCAGCTGCTTGATCTCCTCGTACATCGCCTCCGGCGTCTTGTAGCCGGCTGCGAGGAAGCCCAGTCCGCCCGCCTCGCTCACGTTCGCGGCCAGCTCCGGGGTCGAAGGCCCGCCCGCCATGGGGGCCTGCACAATCGGATGCTCCGTGAGATCGGAGAACGGGATCGATGCGGAGGGCATGCGCACATCCTGTCACGCGGCACCCCGCCGCCCCGTCCCGGTCCTGTCCTGGGGCGGGACCGCGGGCGGCGAAGGGACCGACGGAGGCGTGCGACCCGCCGGAGACCGCCGACTCCGGCTCCGGCTCCGGCACGGCAGCTTCCGTCCCGGCAGCTTCAGCTTCCGGCCCGGCCGGGCCGGGCCGGGCGGGGCCGGAGAGGAAACCGGCAACGTTCCCGCGGGCTCAGGGCCTTCGGGATTGCGGACTCCGTGTGAATTCCGCGGCCCCGCGCTCGAGTTCCGTCCGCGAGTTCCGTCCACGATTTCCGTCCGGGCGGGGCACGGAAGCGGCCCGTACCGGGGACCCCCGGGAGCTACCGGGGCCCGGTGCGTGTCAGCGGCCGTTGAAGGCGTCCTTGAGCCGCGAGAACAGCCCCTGCTGCCCGGGCTGGAACTGACCCGTCGGCCGCTCCTCGCCCCGCATCTCCGCAAGCCGGCGCAGCAGCTCCTCCTGCTCGGGCTCCAGGTTGGCCGGCGTCGTCACCTCGACGTGGACGATGAGCTGACCGCGCCCGCCGCCTCGCAGATGCGTGACGCCGCGCTCGTGCAGGGGGATCGACTGCCCGGACTGTGTGCCCGGCCGGATGTCGACCTCCTCCAGGCCGTCCAGCGTCTCCAGGGGCACCTTCGTACCGAGGGCGGCGGCCGTCATCGGGATGGTGACCGTGCAGTGCAGGTCGTCGCCGCGGCGCTGGAAGACCGGGTGCGCGGTCTCGTGGATCTCCACGTACAGGTCGCCGGCAGGGCCGCCGCCGGGACCGACCTCGCCCTCGCCCGCGAGCTGGATGCGGGTGCCGTTGTCGACACCGGCGGGGATCTTGACCGTCAGGCTGCGGCGCGAGCGGATGCGCCCGTCGCCGGCGCACTCGGGGCAGGGGCTGGGCACGACCGTGCCGAAGCCCTGGCACTGCGGACACGGACGCGACGTCATCACCTGGCCGAGGAAGGACCGGGTGACCTGGGAGACCTCTCCCCTGCCGCGGCACATGTCGCACGTCTGCGCCGAGGTGCCCGGCGCGGCTCCCTCGCCGTTGCAGGTGTTGCAGACGACGGCCGTGTCGACCTGGATCTCCTTCGTCGTACCGAAGGCCGACTCCTCCAGGTCGATGTCGAGCCGGATCATGGCGTCCTGGCCGCGGCGCGTGCGCGACCTCGGCCCGCGCTGCGAGGCGGTGCCGAAGAAGGCGTCCATGATGTCGGAGAAGTTGCCGAAGCCGCCCGCTCCGCCGAAGCCGCCGCCTCCGCCGGCGGCACCGGCCGCCGGGTCGCCGCCGAGGTCGTAGACCTGCTTCTTCTGCGGGTCGGAGAGGATCTCGTAGGCGGTGTTGATCTCCTTGAACCGCTCCTGCGTCTTCGGGTCGGGATTGACGTCAGGGTGGAGTTCCCGCGCGAGCCTGCGGAAGGCCTTCTTGATGTCGTCCTGCGAGGCGTCGCGCTGCACGCCGAGGACCGCGTAGTAGTCCGTCGCCACTTACGACTCCGCGAGGATCTGTCCGACGTACCGTGCCACTGCGCGTACAGCTCCCATCGTTCCGGGGTAGTCCATGCGGGTCGGGCCGACCACGCCGAGCTTGGCGACTGCTTCGTCGCCCGAACCGTAGCCGACCGAAACCACCGACGTGGAACTCAGTCCTTCGTGGGCGTTCTCATGCCCGATTCGTACGGTCATGCCCGGGTCCTTGGCCTCCCCGAGCAGCTTCAGCAGCACGACCTGCTCCTCCAGGGCCTCCAGCACGGGCCGGATGGTCAGCGGGAAGTCGTGGCCGAAGCGGGTGAGGTTGGAGGTGCCGCCGATGATCAGGCGTTCCTCGGTCTCCTCCACGAGCGTCTCCAGCAGGGTGGCCAGCACCGTGGAGACCGTGCCGCGGTCGTCGCCCTCGAACGCGTCCGGGAGATCCTGCACGAGGGAGGGCACCTCGGTGAAACGCTGTCCCACCACGCGGCTGTTGAGGCGGGCTCGCAGGTCCGCCAGCGCGGAGTCGCCGATGGGCGCCTGGCAGTCGATCAGCCGCTGCTCGACGCGGCCGGTGTCGGTGATCAGCACCAGCATCAGCCGGGCCGGCGCGAGGGAGAGCAACTCCACATGCCGCACCGTCGACCTCGTCAGCGACGGGTACTGCACGACGGCGACCTGCCGCGTCAGCTGCGCCAGCAGCCGCACCGTGCGCCCCACCACGTCGTCGAGATCGACGGCGCCCTCCAGGAAGTTCTGGATGGCGCGGCGCTCGGGAGGTGAGAGCGGCTTCACACCGGCGAGCTTGTCGACGAAGAGGCGGTAGCCCTTGTCGGTCGGGATGCGCCCGGCGCTGGTGTGCGGCTGAGCGATGTAGCCCTCGTCCTCGAGGACGGCCATGTCGTTGCGCACCGTGGCCGGTGACACCTGGAGGTTGTGCCGCTCCGTGAGGGCCTTGGAGCCCACGGGCTCCTCGGTACCGACATAGTCCTGGACGATCGCGCGCAGCACCTCGAGTCTGCGTTCACTCAGCATCGCGCACCTCCCGTCCGGCCTCATGTCTGCTTGCGGCCTGCTCTCAGGGCCGCCGACGCCATCCGTCCCCCGGCGCCTCTCCGGCGTCCCTGGCACTCTCGTCAGCGGAGTGCCAGATCCACCGGCTAAGTGTACGGCCGGTTCCCGCGACATGGGCAAGAGCCGTCAGTAATGACCGTATCGCGGTGCCGCGCTGCCGGGTACGTCCCAGTAACGTCGTCACATGGCCTCGCACAGGGACGCAGACCGCGAAGACCGCCCAGGAGCGGGCCCCTGGGAAGAGCTGGCACCCGGCGTCGTGCGGTGCAGGCTCCCCGGCTGGGACGCGACGGCGGGTGCCGTGCGCGGCAAGGCAGGAGTGCTCGTCGTCGACACCGGATCGGGTGTCGCGGAGGGCGCGGAGATCCGCGAAGGGCTGCACCGCCTCTTCGGACTGCCGGTGACGCACGCCGCGCTCACGCACTCCCACTTCGACCACGTCTTCGGCACGGCGTCGTTCGAGGGTGCCCACGTGTACGGGGCGCAGGGGCTCGGCGGGTATCTCGCGGACGCACGCGAGGAGTTGCGGCAGGACGCGGTGCGGCACGGCATGGCTGCGGACGTGGCGGCGGAAGCCGCGGAGCGGCTGGTTCCGCCGGGGCACGGCGTCTCCGAGCAGCTCACGATGGTGCCGGGCGAGCGGGAGGTACGCCTGGTGAACATGGGCCCGGCACACAGCGCGTTCGATCTGGCGGTGGTCGTGGGCGGCCGGGACGGCGGTCCCCCCATCGTCTTCTGCGGCGACCTCGTCGAGGAGTCCGGCGAACCGCAGGCCGGGCCCGATGCCAGCCCGGCGCGGTGGCCGGCGGCCCTCGACCGGCTGCTGGCGCTCGGCGGTGAGGACGCGCTGTACGTCCCGGGGCACGGCGCGGTCGTCGGCGCCGGCTTCGTACGGGCCCAACGGGAGGCCCTGGCAGAACGTTTCGGGCTGTCGTCAACTTGACCCGGCTCTAAAGGGCCGGGCTTGGAGGTAGTGCCCAGCTGGCTGCTGGGGTGGACTCCTCCGTCCAGACACCCCGTTATGGGGTGGCAGGGACGCGTGACTCACGCCCCGCATTCCACACGCTCTCGCCACGGGTGGCGATGTTGTGGGAAGCATTCCGGTCGGCGTGGGCAACGACCCCGCACCCTCGGCAGATGAATAGCCCCTGGTCGATACGGTTGCGTTTGTCGACGTGGCCGCACTCGGCGCACGTCTGCGACGTGTACGCGGGATCAACGAAGACCAGGGGCACACCGGCCCGCTTGGCCTTGTAGACGATGAAGTCTCCGAGCTGGGCGAAGGCCCAGGAGTGGAG
>NZ_FMHI01000017.1 GCF_900090145.1 Streptomyces sp. WMMB 322 | reverse complement strand
TTCTTTTTGCTCGCGTCCACTGTGCGGTATCTGAAACAGCAACCGTTCTGGTTGTTCGTGTATGTTCAATTGAACAGTGCGCTGGCACACGAGTTTTCCCCCGCCATGTGTGGGGGGTGTGTTTCGGTGGTCATAGCGTGAGGGAAACGCCCGGTTACTTTCCGAACCCGGAAGCTAAGCCTTACTGCGCCGATGGTACTGCATGCGGGAGCGTGTGGGAGAGTAGGACACCGCCGAACTCTTAGTAGGAGAAGCCCCGTTGGAGGGTGGCACAGCCACCACACCAACGGGGCTTCTTCATGTGCCCGTACAGTTGCCGCATGGGCAGGTATGACGTGGTCGTCTTCGACAACGACGGAGTGCTGGTGGACAGCGAGCCGATCTCCAATCGCGTACTCGCCGAGTATCTGACGGAGTTGGGGCATCCGACCACGTTCGAGGAGTCGGTCCGGGACTACATGGGTGCGGCCGTGCACCGCATTCACGACCTGGTGCTCGAGCGGTCGGGGCGCCGGCTGCCGGACGACTTCGATGAGACCTTCCACAGCCGAGTGTTCGCTGCTTTCCGACGCGAGTTGAGCGCCGTCGGCGGTGTGCACGAAGTGCTCGCGAAACTGGACGCGGACGGTGTGCCGTACTGCGTCGCTTCCTCCGGGAGCCATGAGCGGATCAGGGTCGCGTTGGGCAGGACGGGGCTTGCCGTGCATTTCGGGGAGGGGCGGATCTTCAGCGCGCAGGACGTGGGCCGGGGCAAGCCTGCGCCGGACCTCTTCCTGCTCGCCGCGGAGAAGATGGGTGTGCGGCCCGACCGGTGCGCGGTCGTCGAGGACAGCCCGTTGGGGGTGCGCGCCGCGCTCGCGGCAGGCATGGACGTATACGGATTCACGTCGATGACGCCTCGCGAGAAGCTCGTCGGCGCAACCGCCCACTTCTCCCGCATGGAGGAACTGCCGGCGCTGCTCTCGTAGGGCAGGGCGGTTCCGGGCGGCCTCTGTGATACGTCCCCGGACCATGCCGGTACGGTGGCGGGATGAGTGGCGGCGCACAGTTGATGTGGGACGAGGCGGTCACCGGTTACGACTTCGGGCCGGGGCACCCGATGAATCCGGTGCGGTTGGCGCTGACGATGCGGCTCGTCGAGGCGCTCGGGCTCGACTCCCACAAGGACCTGAAGGTGACCGCCGCGAAGGCGGCCGGGGATTCGACGCTGCGTCTGGTGCACAGACAGGACTACATCGACGCGGTGCGGCGCATCTCCGGCGATCCGGGTTCGGCTACGGGCGAGTTCGGGGTGGGCACGCCGGACGATCCAGCGTTCGCCGGGATGCACGAGGCGTCCGCGCTGATCGCCGGCCAGTCGACGGCTGCCGCCGACGCCGTTTGGCGCGGAGAAGTGAAGCACGGCGTGAACTTCTCCGGCGGCCTGCACCATGCGATGCACGCGTCCGCCGCAGGGTTCTGCATCTACAACGACGCGGCGCTGGCCATTGCCCGTCTCCTGGAGAACGGAGCGGAGCGAGTCGCGTACGTCGACGTGGACGTGCACCACGGGGACGGCGTCCAGGACGCGTTCTGGAACGACCCGCGCGTTCTGACGATCTCCCTGCACGAGCACCCGCGGATGCTGTTCCCCGGCACCGGCTGGCCCGAGGAGAACGGCGGCCCGGACGCCGAGGGCACAGCGGTGAACGTGGCGCTTCCGGCCGGCACCGGCGACGAGGGCTGGCTGCGCGCCCTGCACGGCGTGGTGCCCGAACTCCTCGCCGAATTCCGGCCACAGGCGCTCGTCACCCAGCACGGGGCGGACACCCACTTCGAGGATCCGCTGGCTCATCTGGCCGTCAGCGTGGACGCACACCGCCTCGCCGCGGAGGCACTCCACGGCTGGGCGCACGAGTACGCGGACGGGCGCTGGGTGGCGCTCGGCGGCGGAGGGTACGCCGTGTTCGACGTCGTACCGCGCACGTGGACTCACCTGGTGGCGATCGCCGCGGGTGCGCCCGTGCCGCCGGAGACGGAAGTTCCGGAGTCCTGGCGGGAGTTGGTGTACGCACGCACGGGCACTCCGGCGGCTCCGCAGCGGATGACGGACGGGCGCGACCCGGTGTGCCGGGTGTGGTCCGACACGGGCTACGACCCCGCCGACGCGCTCGACCGTGCGGTGCAGGCGACGAGGATGGCGGTCTTCCCGGCGCGGGGGCTGATGCCGTAGCCGCGGGATGCTCCGTACAAGGATTCGTCAGGTGGTCGCGGGCCCGAGAACGGGCGGCAGGGGGCTCCGGCCGCCAGCATGGACGATGTGCTGGGCAGCGGTGGATCACTTGCGGGGAGCGGAGCGGGCGATGTTCCGCCCGGCGTGGACGAACTCCGTGCGCATCTCCTCGCCTCCCGGCTCGCCGGCACGACGTCGACCAGCCGTGAGAAGAGTCTGCGCCGCTACCGGCTCTTCGCGGCCGGTGACCCGCGGGCACTGATCGGTCTCGAACCGGAACGTGAGTGGCGGGTTCCGGAGTTGCTCGCACTCATGGCTGAAACCTGTGGTGTCTCGGGCGATGCGGCTACTGTCACGGGCCTCGACACCATCGATCCCGAACGCACCATTGCCGCGCTGGACGCGTTCGCCGACCGGCTGCGAAGTGCGGCTGAGCGGCGCCTTCCCGTGCTCCTGGGTACGGGACACCCTCAGCGTCTGCTGGGCTTCTACGCCACATTGGCCTCAGCTCTGTCATCGGCGGGATGCACTCTCCTCACATCAGCGATGGGGAGACGTATCGACATAACGACCCGGTTCGGCGTACGTACTCTCGCCCTTGGCTACGCACGGGGAGTTGCACTGATACACGAACCCGGCGTACGCCCGGGAGGTGATGCGCCTGGTGTGCACACGCATTCGCCCCTGCCGCTGCGCACGGTGCTCGCGGCGGCGATGACGGATGGCGAGCCGTTGCCACGTCTGGTCATCGGGGACCACGGATGGGTCTGTGCAGCAGGTCAGTTGGGTATTGAGGCCATCGGGCCCGCAGATACGGATGATCCGGCGCCGTTCGTGGGCCAGGCCGAGGGGAGGGTGTCAGTCGCGGTACCCGTCGATGACGCTGCGCGTTCCGACAGCTACCGTCCGCTGGCGCACTATGTACTCAATCGAGCGTGTCTGTCACAGTAGGAGGCCGATCGCTACTCCTCTTCCCCACTTGCATCACCCGCCCCTAATCTGGGGAGGAGCGCGCATGCGAGCGGGAGTCGCCGGAAGGGGAAGCCGGTGA
Source organism: Streptomyces sp. WMMB 322 (assembly GCF_900090145.1). GTDB lineage: Bacteria > Actinomycetota > Actinomycetes > Streptomycetales > Streptomycetaceae > Streptomyces. The sequence goes on along the minus strand of NZ_FMHI01000017.1, from coordinate 155,201 downwards.
CCGACATGTGCGGAAGGTTCAGGTGTGACATGGCTGCTGGCAAGGGACCTCTCAACGAGGTCAACTTTCTGACCGTGGCGGAAGTCGCCTCGGTGATGCGGGTGTCCAAGATGACCGTGTACCGGCTGGTGCACAGCGGTCATCTGCCGGCGATCCGGGTGGGCAGGTCCTTCCGGGTCCCAGAGCAGGCCGTCCATGAATACCTCCAGGAATCCTATGTGGGGGTGGAAACGGCCTGAAGGTGTCGCGCGGCGACCCTCGGATTACGGGCCGCGCCCGGCGGCGGGTAGGCTGGGCCTTCATGTAGGTCGTGTGGGCTCGGACGCCCCGCGCCGAGTGAAGACAGTTCTCTCCGTTCCGGACGGAGATGATTTGTGAGCGAGGGTTGTCGTGGGCTCAGTAATCAAGAAGCGCCGTAAGCGGATGGCGAAGAAGAAGCACCGCAAGCTCCTGAAGCGCACGCGAGTTCAGCGTCGCAACAAGAAGTGAGCGAGCGCCGAGTTCGTCGGTGACCGCCGTTCTGCTGCCCGCACCAGGTGTGCGGTGCGGTGGGGCGGCGGTTTTCGTTTGGCCGGGGCGCTGCGTTTCGCGTGGGCGTGTGCGGACAGGCGACAACCGGAACCGCGGGACCGGAGCCTGCGGGCGCGCGGAGGGCCGGCTTCACGCCGCACGGTCCGCAAGCGGTCGTCACGGGAGGGATCTTGGGCAGGGTCGTACTGGTCACCGGCGTCGCCCGGCAGCTGGGTGGCCGTTTCGCGCGCCGTGTCCAGCGGGAGCCCGACGTGGACCGGGTCGTCGGCGTCGACATCACCGAACCCGTGCACCACTTGGGCGGTGCCGAGTTCGTCCTGGCGGACATCCGGCAGCCCGACATCGCCGGCGTGCTGGCGCAGTACGGCGTCGACACCGTCGTCCACATGGATGTGCACGGATCGCCACCGTCGGTACCCGGGGTCGGCAGTCGCGGCTCGGTCAAGGAAGTCAACGTCATAGGCACCATGCAGCTGCTCGGTGCCTGCCAGAAGGCTCCGTCGGTGCGCCGGTTCGTCGTGAAGTCGACGACGAGCGTGTACGGCGGGGCACCGCGCGACCCGGCCGTCTTCGACGAGTCCATGCCGGCCAAGTCGCTGCCCAGCGGCGGCTTCGCGAAGGACGCGGTCGAGGTGGAGGCGTATGTGCGCGGCTTCGCCCGGCGGCGCCCCGACGTGTCCGTCACGGTGCTGCGGTTCGCACATGTGCTGGGCCCGTCCGTGGATTCGCCCCTCGCTGCGTACTTCGCGCTTCCGGTGCTGCCGACCGTGCTCGGCTACGATCCGCGGCTTCAGTTCGTCCACGAGGACGACGCCATCGAGGTGTTGCGCCTGGCGGCCCGCGAGCCCCGGCGCGGGACGCTCAGCGCCGGAACGTTCAACATCGCCGGGGACGGGACGCTGCTGCTCTCCCAGTGCGCGCGGCGGCTCGGGCGTCCGACGGTGCCGATGCTGCTTCCGGCGATCCGCTGGGGCAGGTCGCTGCTGCAGTCGGTCGGTGCGACGGACTTCTCGCCGGAGCAGGTGAGGCTGCTGACGCACGGACGCGTCGTGCGTACGGCCCAGATGCGTGAAGTCCTCGGTTTCGAGCCTCGGTTCACGACGGGCGAGACGCTGGCAGCCTTCGCGCGCAGCCGCGGGCCGGGACTGCTGCCGCCGGAGACTCTGGCCCGTACGGTCGACAGACTGGCTGACATGCTGGAGCCACCGGAGGTTGAAGGGCAGGACGAGGAGGTCGGCCGGCGTGGCTGATGCGAAGGTCATTCCGTTCGGGTCTCCGGACGACGGGCACGAGCGGCGGGGCGGGCACCAGCGTCACGACGGGCGCGGGGAGTCAAGGGGCGAGCGGCATCTGCGCGCCGGGCAGGCGGGCACGGGCGGCAGCGGTGGCGAGTCCGGGACGGGCACCGACGCCGGTGCGGCCTCCGGCGGCCAGGAACGCGCCGGCGGGGCCGGCGGCACGGAGGGCGGCTGGGAGGGCAGGGCCGCGCAGGCGCTGGCCTTCCTCCGCAGGCGGGTCACCGGCGAATACGAGGTCGACGACTTCGGCTACGATCCCGAGCTGACCGATCAGGTGCTGATGTCGCTGCTGCGGCCCCTGTACGAGAAGTACTTCAGGGTCGAGGTGCGGGGGATCGAGAACATTCCCGCCGAGGGCTCGGCGCTCATCGTCTCCAACCATTCGGGCACGCTGCCGCTCGACGGTCTGATGATGCAGGTCGCCGTGCACGATCACCATCCGGCGGGCCGTCATCTGCGACTGCTCGCGGCGGACCTCGTCTTCGTGCTGCCCGTCGTCAACGCCCTGGCGCGCAAGGCGGGGCACACGCTGGCCTGTTCGCAGGACGCCGCGGCGCTGCTGGAGCGGGGAGAGGTCGTCGGCGTCATGCCGGAGGGGTTCAAGGGGCTGGGCAAGCCGTTCTCGGAGCGCTACAAGCTGCAGCGGTTCGGGCGGGGCGGCTTCGTGTCGACCGCTCTGCGGGCCGGGGCCCCGATCGTGCCCTGCTCGGTCGTCGGCGCGGAGGAGATATTCCCCATGGTGGGCAACGCCAAGACGCTCGCCAGGCTGCTGGGTTTTCCGTACTTCCCGGTGACGCCGACGTTCCCCTGGCTGGGGCCGCTGGGCGCTCTGCCGCTGCCGACGAAGTGGACCATCCAGTTCGGTGAGCCGATCCCGACGGACGGCTATCCGGCGGGCTCGGCCGAGGACCCCATGCTGGTCTTCAACCTCACCGACCAGATACGCGAGACGATCCAGCACACGCTTTACAAGCTGCTGGTGCAGCGGAGGTCGGTGTTCTTCTAGGCGTACCCACGCGGGACGGCGGGGCCTAGTTGCGTACGTCCTGCCGCCGTTTGTGACCCACCGCGGGTCGTGGGACGGGCAACGCCCCTCCCGCGTCCCGGACTTCACCGTCCGGGGCACCGAAGAGGCGTTGCCTGCACCGCTTCTGCCGCTGCTCCGCCCGACGCGCTACTTGCCGTTCTCCGAGAGCTTCTTCAGCCCCGGCAGCACGTCGGGGACGATCGGCGGCAGCGTGACCTGCGGGTCGGGCTGCGCATCGCGGTCGGAGCCGGGGTGCGACGGATTCCCGTCCGCGTCCCGGTCCGGGTCCAGGAGGCCGCCACCGCCGATGAGTTCGCCGTCACGCGAATCCGAACCGGACGGTGAGGGTTCGCCGCTCCGGCCGTCCTGGTGTCCCTCGTCGTAGGAGCGGGACGAGGACGGCGACGACGGCCCGGCGGACGTACGGCCGTGACCGTGCCGGCCTTCGCCGCCCTGGCCCTGCTCGCGCGACGACTCCTCGCGGGAGCCGGAGAGCAGACCCGCGATCGGGGTGATGTCGTGATCCATCTCGTCGAAGACGGAGCTCACCTCGTCGCCGACCGCCGAGAGTTGCGGGGGGAGGTTCTGCCGGAGCTTCGACCAGCTCTCCCGGTGCCCCGTTGTGAAGGACGAGAGCGAACGCATCGGCGCGATGCTGCCGTCCCTCTCGTACGCCGCCCGGAGCAGGTGGTGTCCCTCGGAGGCGTCGTAGCGCATTGCGGCGAGGGCCCTGCGGACCTTGCCCACCGACTCGTCGTCCAGCTCTGCACCGCCTCGTGCCCGCTCCATCAGCCGGCGGGCCTCGCGCAGCCTCGCCGATGCGTTGTCGAGATGCACCTGGCCGCGGCCCGTCTCGTCGTCGGCGAAGTCCAGGCGCAGATCCTCCATGCCCCGCTTGAAGCCGTACAACGAGTCACCCGGCAGGGCTTCGCTGCTCGCCGCGGCGACTCCGCCGAGCGCGGACGCGGCGACACCGACGCCGAGCCCCCCTGCGGCAATCCCCTTGCCCAGACGGGAGTTGGGGCGGAGCTTGCTCAACGGCCCTGTGGCGGGGGCACGATGGGTGCCCTTCCTGGCGCCGCGGCCGTCCCGCTGCGGCGGAACCTGCCGGGCGCGGGCCTCCGGCGAGGCGAACTCCGCCTCCATGGCGGCGATCAGCTGCGCCCGCTGAACGGTCTTGACGTCGGGAGCCAGCGCCGGCCGGGGCACCGAGCGGAGCCTCTCCGCCAGGCCCAGCAGCCGTTCGGGCCCGGTGTCCCCGGCTTCCCCGGGCAGGCTCTCCGCAGCGCCCGCGGGGGGCGCGGCACTGTCGCCGGTCTTGAACGGACCGACGGGTGCGGGCACGGGAACGGGAACGCGCAGGGGCTCGGGTGCAGTGACGCCCCGGCTCCCGACCTCAGCCGTCCGGCCGTCCGCCCGGGCCTCGTCGAGCTCCAGCTCATCCAGGCCTTGGGCGAAGGCGGCGGCCCGCTTGCTCGCGGCTGCGGACCCGATCACGGGCGGCACCTCCTCTCGTCAGCACGGTCCACTCCCCACCACGGATGGAAGGCTGTGGGCAAAGCGTTCATGTTCACTCGGAAGTGGTAGCGAACCCTTGCGCGCCACGGGTGCGGGGAGACTGCACCCCCACAACGAGCGGCAAGCCACTCGGGTTACGGACTCACGATGATGTGACCACATGCATGCGCGGAGTCACCCTGTGGTGAACGGCAAGCACGGAAAAACACGTGAAAACGGCCTGGCGCAGGGCGAGTCGGCGTCAGCGCGCATCCTGCGGCAGGAGCCGGGCAAGGGTGCGGACCGCCCGGTACTGCAGGGTCTTGATGGCGCCCTCGTTCTTCCCCATGGCGCGGGCCGTCTCGGCGACGGAAAGGCCCTGGAGGAAGCGGAGCGTGACGCACTCCTGCTGCTGCGGATTGAGCCTGCGCACGGCCTCCAGCAGGGCGGCGTTGGAGAGCGACTCGAGGACCGAATCCTCCGGGCTGCGCTCGACCTCGTTGGCGTCGAGCATCTCGCCGGTGGTGACCTCGAGCCGGAAGCGGCTCGATTTGAAGTGATCGGCGACCAGATTGCGGGCGATGGTGACGAGCCACGCGCCGAAGTCCCGGCCCTGCCACGTGAAGGTGCCGATGCGCCGCAGCGCCCGCAGGAACGTCTCGCTCGTGAGGTCCTCGGCCGTCGCCCGGCCGCCGACGCGGTAGTAGATGTACCGGTACACCGTGTCGCTGTACTGGTCGTAGAGGCGGCCGAAGGCCTCCGCCTCCCCGGCCTGCGCCCGCTCGACGAGGTCCATCATCCGGCGGCTGTCGGTGTCCGAGGCGGCGGGACGGGCGCGCCGGGTGTTGGAGGTGCCCGCACTGCCCGCGGCGGAGCTGCGGGTGCGCCTGCCGACGCTGCCGGAGGACGCGGCGGAGACGGCCGGCGCGGCGTGGGCGGCGGCCGCGCCGAGGGCGGTGCCGGCGGCGGCGCGGTGCGCCATGGCATAGCGGGGCGCGGCGGGGACGGGCACGGCTGATGCGAGGGCGAGGGCGGGGGCGTACGCGCGGGGGACAAGAGCGCGCAGCCGGCCGAGTGCCGTAACGACCGTGCTGCGCAGCGTAGCCAGGCCCGAGGCGTCAACCCCGACGTGTGGGTACACGGGACTCCCAGAGGCAGAGCTTCCATCACGTGCAGTACGGGACCGTTCGACCCGGAAGGGACGTGTGGGTACCGATTGCGTCTGAGGAGAATAACGCTTCGTACAGACAGTGCTACGCGTAGTTGCTGAAATCGCCGATTCAGTCAGATCTGTTACGCGTTGGTGCCATCTATTGAACAGAGTGTGAGCGGCTCAACGACCGTTTGCTGAGCACAATTTGTCGTTCGAGTTACGACTTGTGCCCGGAAGTCCAGAGCGCGGCTGGCGGGAGGGAGCGTGCGCGGAAAGCGGGAAACACGGCCTCCAACTGCCGTGCGCCATCGGCCGGTATGGCGTGTCGGGGCGTGGCCGCGGGGGCCGAGGCCTTATCGGCGGCGGCGTTGCATCGCCACGGCCGCGGCCGCGCCGCCCGCCACCGCTCCGACGCCTGCGGCGGCCGGAATGCCCACCTTGGCCGCCTTGCGGCCCGTCCTGTAGTCGCGCAGCCGCCAGCCCATTTCGCGTGCGTGCTCGCGGAGCCTGCTGTCAGGATTGATCGCATACGGATATCCGACGAGCGAGAGCATCGGGATGTCGTTCGACGAGTCGCTGTAGGCGGCGCACCGCTCCAGCTCCAGATCCTCCGCCGCGGCGAGCGCCCGTACCGCTTCCGCCTTGGCGGGGCCGTGCAGTGGCTCGCCCACCAGCCTTCCCGTGTAGACGCCGTCGACCGATTCCGCGACGGTCCCGAGCGCGCCGGTCAGGCCGAGCCGGCGGGCGATGATCGTCGCCGTCTCCACGGGTGCCGCAGTGACGAGCCAGACCTTCTGGCCCGCGTCGAGGTGCGCCTGGGCGAGGGCGCGGGTGCCGGGCCAGATGCGGCCGGCCATGTACTCGTCGTAGATCTCCTCGCCGATGGCGGTCAGTTCGGAGACGCTGTGCCCCTGGACGATGGAGAGGGCACTGGAGCGCACGTCCGCCATGTGCCCGGCATCCTCCTTGCCGGCCAGCCTGAACCAGGCCTGCTGCCAGGCGAAACGGGCCAGTTCGCGCTTCTCGAAGAAGTCGCGCTTGTACAGGCCGCGGCCGAAGTGGAAGAGCGCGGCGCCCTGCATGACGGTGTTGTCGAGGTCGAAGAAGGCCGCTGCGCGGACGTCTCCGGCGACGGGGAACCCGTCCTCCTCGTCCTCGTCCGCCTGCGCCGCCTCGAAGACGCCCTGCTGGAACTCCTCCGCCTGCTGCCGCTCCAGTTCCTGCTTGCGTGCCGCGTCGGCCGAGGCCTCGCCTGCGAGCACGCTGCGCGCGGTCGCGGAGCCGGCCCGGCTCGCGATCCAGGACCAGGCGTGACGGGGGGAGCGGCGGGAGCGCATGACAACGAGGATAGCCACTCGGCGCCGCGCGCCTGTTACGTCCGGATGTCCAACTGTGGGCCGTACGGGACACATTCGGAACCGACCGGTTGCGCAGAGGTGTTAGGGCCCGACCGGCGGTTCCGGCTCGTGCCACGGGTGCGGTGTGGGCCGGTGGACCCGTCCGCCCTGCGTGCACCGCGCAGGGGGTCCGCCCGACCGGTGGGGACGGTGCCGGATGTGAAGCCGCGGGAGGTGACGTGTGCTGCCGGAGAAGCGTGACAATGGCGGGCATGAGGACTGTCACCCTGATCGGGAAGCCCGGATGCCATCTGTGCGACATCGCACGGGACGTGATCGTGCGGGTGTGCGCCGAGACCGGAGCGGCCTGGGAGGAGAAGAGCATCGAGGACGACCAGGAGCTGTACCGGAAGTACTGGGAGCAGATCCCGGTTGTACTGGTGGACGGTGCGCAGCACGACTTCTGGCGCGTGGACCCGCAACGGCTGCGCAAGGCGCTGGAGAGCCGGTCCTGAGCGGGGCGGGTCTCGTCGTGCGGGGCCGCCGGGAAGGCCCGTCGCCGTGCCGGGCGCGGGAGTCGGGCCGCGTACAGGGAGCGGCGGTCACGGCCGGTGGATGATGAGGAGTGACATGTGTCGCAGGTGTTGCATGTGGCACCGGTCACGTTGACCGGACAAATCGGACTCCATCTTTGTGCACGCGTTCACAAAGGCATAGCCTTGTCGCGACGGAGCGTTCGGAACGCGCGGCTCGCGCGACATCGCTCACCGCTTCGCGCAGACGGCAGGAGCACTGTGGCAACTGGCCGAAACCACCGACCGGCGACGAGCCGGAGCCGAGGGATCCCCGAGGCCACCGTCGCCCGGCTACCGCTGTATCTGCGGGCCCTGACGGCGCTCTCGGAGCGTTCGGTGCCCACGGTCTCCTCCGAGGAACTCGCCGCGGCGGCGGGGGTGAATTCGGCCAAGCTGCGCAAGGACTTCTCGTACCTCGGCTCCTACGGCACCCGCGGGGTCGGCTACGACGTGGAGTACCTCGTCTACCAGATCTCGCGCGAGCTGGGTCTGACGCAGGACTGGCCCGTCGTCATCGTCGGCATCGGCAACCTCGGCGCCGCCCTCGCCAACTACGGAGGCTTCGCCTCCCGCGGCTTCCGCGTCGCGGCCCTGATCGACGCCGACCCGGCCCTCGCGGGCAAGCCCGTCGCGGGAATCGACGTGCAGCACACCGACCAGCTCGAGCAGATCATCGACGAGAGCGGCGTCTCCATCGGCGTCATCGCCACGCCCGCGGGCTCGGCGCAGCAGGTGTGCGACAGGCTCGTCGCCGCCGGGATCACCTCCATCCTCAACTTCGCCCCGACCGTGCTGTCCGTCCCCGAGGGCGTCGACGTACGGAAGGTGGACCTCTCCATCGAGCTTCAGATCCTCGCCTTCCACGAGCAGCGCAAGGCGGGCGAGGAAGCGCCGGAGGAGGAGACCGCCCCGCCGGCGGTTCCGCCCGCCGCGGCGGTCACCAAGCGTCCCGGGCCGGGATCTGACGGGGACCGCCCCGCCGTGATGCCCGCATGAGTCTGCTGGTCGTCGGTCTGAGTCACCGCAGTGCCCCGGTGAGCGTCCTGGAGCGGGCCGTGCTCGCACCCCAGGTGCGCGGCAAGCTGGTGCAGGACACCGTGAGCGCCGAACCCGCCGCCGAGGCGGCGGTGCTCTCCACCTGCAACCGCATCGAGCTGTACGCCGACGTGGACAAGTTCCACGCCGGCGTCGCTGAGCTGTCGACGCTCCTGGCGCTGCACAGCGGCGTCGGCCTCGAAGAGCTGACCCCCCACCTGTACGTGCACTACGAGGACAGGGCCGTGCACCACCTTTTCTCGGTGGCCTGCGGCCTGGACTCGATGGTCGTCGGCGAGGGCCAGATCCTCGGCCAGATCAAGGACGCCCTCGCGGTCGCCCAGGAGCAGCACACGGCCGGACGGGTGCTGAACGACCTCTTCCAGCAGGCGCTGCGCACGGGCAAGCGCGCCCACAGCGAGACGGGCATCGACAAGGCCGGGCAGTCGCTGGTCACCTTCGGCCTCGAACAGCTCGCACGGCCCGCGCCCGTCGGGGAGTGGGTGCGCGGCAAGCGTGCCCTGGTCATCGGGGCCGGATCGATGTCGTCCCTGGCCGCGACGACGCTCGCGCGTGCCGGTGTGGCCGAACTGGTGATCGCCAACAGGACCCTGGACCGCGCCGAGCGGCTGGCCTCCGGGCTCGGTGCCGGGCTCGCCGCGGGTGCGGCGCCGGTCGCCGCGCTCAGCGCCGGGCACGGGCCGCGTGCCCACGCGCTGCCGATCGACGGGCTCGCGGCCGAGCTGCCCCGCGCGGACATCGTGGTCTCCTGCACGGGCGCCACCGGTCTCGTCCTCACCGACGAGGCCGTACAGCAGGCCCTGGACCGGCGGCCCGTACCGGCCACCGCGGAGGACGCCACGGGCGGCCCCGGCGACGACATGGCGCTGCTCGACCTCGCCATGCCCCGGGACGTCGACGCCGCTCTGCACCACAACGGGCGGGTGCGGCTCGTCGACATCGAATCGCTCGCGGAGGCGGCGGCGGACGCGCCGCTCGCCGCCGACGTGGACGCCGTGCGGAGGATCGTCAGCGAGGAGGTCTCCGCCTTCGGAGCCGCGCAGCGCGCGGCGACGATCACACCGACGGTCGTCGCGCTGCGCACCATGGCGGCCGATGTCGTCTCCTCCGAGATGACCCGGCTCGACGGCCGGCTGCAGGGCCTCGACGACAAGCAACGCGCGGAGATCACGCAGACCGTCCGGCGCGTGGTGGACAAGCTCCTGCACGCGCCGACCGTGCGCGTGAAGGAGCTCGCCGGTGAACCGGGCGGCGCGGCCTACGCGGACGCCCTGCGCGAGCTCTTCGACCTCGACCCGCAGACGGTCGCCGCCGTCAGCAGCCCCGGGGCGCCAAGCGTCCCCGAGCCCACGGCGTCTCCGGAACAGGCACCCGATGCGGCCCCCGAGCAGTCCCCGGGAGGCCGCGGCGCGGGGCGGCGGGCCGGACAGAACGACGAAACAGCAGTCCCGGGCCTGAACACGGCCGGGCGCGACGAGGTGAGCACATGAGCAACAGCCCAGCGAACGCCCTGCGCCTGGGCACCCGTCGCAGCAAGCTCGCGATGGCCCAGTCGGGGCTCGTGGCCGAGGAGGTCCGACGGCTGACCGGGCGCCCGGTCGAGCTGGTCGAGATCACGACGTACGGCGACGTCAGCAGGGAGCAGCTCGCGCAGATCGGCGGCACCGGCGTCTTCGTCACGGCGCTCCGGGAAGCCCTGCTCGACGGGCGGATCGACTTCGCCGTCCACTCGCTCAAGGACCTGCCCACCACGCAGCCCGACGAGCTGAACCTGGCCGCCGTGCCCCGCCGGGCCGACGCGCGCGACGTGCTGATCGCCCGCGACGGACTCGGTTTCGAACAGCTCGCGGCGAGCGTGCGCACCACGGGCAGGCCCGCCCGCATCGGTACGGGCTCGCCCCGCCGGATGTCCCAACTGGCCGCGTGGGCCCGCAGCCTGGGTGTCGAGATCGACACGGTGCCGATCCGGGGGAATATCGACACGCGCATCGGGTATGTGCGGTCAGGCGAACTCGACGCCGTGGTGCTCGCAGCCGCCGGGATGGAGCGCACCGGACGCCTCGACGAGGTGACCGAACTGCTCAGCCCCGATGTGGTGCTGCCCGCTCCCGGCCAGGGGGCCCTCGCCGTCGAGTGCGCGTCGGCCGACGTACACCTGGCCACCCAGCTCGCCGAGCTCGACGACCCGCAGACGCGGGCCGCCGTGACCGCCGAGCGAACCCTGCTCGCCGCTCTGGAGGCCGGCTGCAGCGCACCTGTGGGAGCGCTCGCCGACCTGCTGCACGACGGGCAGGCTGTCACCGAAATGCGCCTGCGCGGCGTCGTCGGAACCATCGACGGCGAGACGCTGGTGCAGCTGTCCACCACCGGTCCCGTACCGGCGTCCGCGGAGGGCGCAGCGACCCCGGAGAACATGGGTCGTGAGCTCGCCGACGAGATGCTCGCCAAGGGCGCGGCCGGTCTGATGGGGGAGCGAGCACTTTGAGCCCCACCACTGCCCATAACTCGACATTCCCGCACCTCTACGGCGCGCACGGACACGTCACCTTCCTCGGTGCCGGGCCCGGGGACCCGGGTCTGCTGACTCTGCGCGCCGTCGAGGCGCTGGCGCATGCCGACGTGCTTGTGGCCGATCCGCAGGTGTACGACGTGGTCCGCGGCCACGCGCGGGCAGGGGTGGACACGCCGCTTCGGGTGGAAGCCGAGGCGAAGCGGGACGCGAAAACTGACGGGGCGTCAGCCGACGCGCCCGCGAACGGTGCTGCCGATCTTGCCATGGCGGCAGCACGGTCCGGCAAGCGGGTCGTGCGGGCGGTGACGGGCGATCCGGGCCTGGACGCCGACGCGGCGCGCGAGATGCTGGCGTGCGCACGCGAAGGCATTCCGTTCGAGGTGGTGCCCGGCATCGCGACCGCCGTGGGCGTGCCCGCGTACGCCGGCATCCCGCTGCGCGACGCGGAAGGCACCGACGTCCGCTTCATCGACGCGCGTACCGCCGACGACAGATGCTGGACCGAGGTCGGTGCCAGCGACGCCACCGTCGTCGTCTCCACGAGCCTGGGCTCCGTCGTCTCCGTCGCGGGTGACCTCGTCGCGGGCGGCCGCAAGCCCGAGACGCCGCTGACGGTCACCTCCGAGGGCACCACCACCCGTCAGCGCACGTGGAGCGCCACGCTCGGCACCATCGGGCAGGTCCTCAAGTCCGCGAAGGTGCTGCCGCCCTCGGAGGGCGGGCAACCGGTCATAGCCGTGGTCGGCGAGCGCACCGGCGCGGCGGAACGTCACCGCCTGGCGTGGTTCGAGTCCAAGCCGCTCTTCGGGTGGCAGGTGCTGGTGCCGCGCACGAAGGAGCAGGCGGAGTCGCTCTCCGACCAGCTGCGCAGCTACGGCGCCGTGCCGGCCGAGGTCCCCACGATCGCGGTGGAGCCGCCGCGCACGCCGCAGCAGATGGAGCGGGCGGTCAAGGGCCTGGTCACCGGGCGGTACGAGTGGATCGCCTTCACCTCCGTCAACGCCGTGAAGGCGGTGCGTGAGAAGTTCGAGGAGTACGGGCTGGACGCGCGGGCCTTCGCGGGGATCAAGGTCGCCGCGGTGGGCGAGCAGACGGGCAAGGCACTGATCGAGTTCGGTGTGAAACCGGACCTGATGCCCAGCGGTGAGCAGTCCGCCGCCGGGCTGCTGGAGGACTGGCCGCCCTACGACCCGGTCTTCGACCCGATCGACCGTGTGTTCCTTCCGCGGGCCGACATCGCCACGGAGACGCTCGTGGCCGGGCTCATCGAGCTGGGCTGGGAGGTCGACGACGTGACCGCGTACCGCACGGTGCGCGCCTCGCCGCCGCCCGCCGAGACGCGTGAGGCGATCAAGGGCGGTGGCTTCGACGCGGTGCTGTTCACCTCGTCGTCCACGGTGCGGAACCTCGTCGGCATCGCCGGCAAGCCGCACAACGTCACCGTCATCGCCTGTATCGGGCCCGCCACCGCCAAGACGGCGGAGGAGCACGGGCTGCGGGTGGACGTGATGTCGCCGGAGCCGTCGGTGCACAAACTTGCCGCGGCGCTGGCGGACTTCGGCGCGGAGCGCCGGGCGGAAGCCGTCGCCGCCGGTGACGTGGTGAAGCGGCCGAGCGAGAAGCGCCCGGCGAGAAGGAGGGCACGAACGTCGTGACTGTTGATGTTCCCGGCGGCACCGGTGCCGGTGGTGTCGGCACCGGAGGTTCCGGCAGCGGGAGTGCCTCGGGCGGGTTCCCGTTTGTGCGGCCGCGCAGGCTGCGCACCACCGCGGCGATGCGCCGCATGGTCGCCGAACACCGCCTGCACCCGGCGGAGTTGATCCTTCCCGTCTTTGTGCGCGACGGCATCCGCGAGCCGGTGCCCGTCTCGTCCATGCCGGGGGTCGTGCAGCACACGCGGGACACTCTGAAGAAGGCGGCGTCCGAGGCCGTACGGGCCGGCGTCGGCGGAATCATGATCTTCGGCGTGCCCGACGAGGCCGACAAGGACGCCGTCGGCACCGCCGGAACCGACCCCCAGGGCATCCTCCAGGTCGCTCTGCGGGACGTACGGGCGGAGGTCGGCGACGACATCGTGATCATGTCCGACCTGTGCCTGGACGAGACGACGGACCACGGCCACTGCGGAGTCCTGGACGCCCAGGGCCGGGTGGACAACGACGCGACGCTGGAGCGGTACGCCGAGATGGCCCGCGTCCAGGCCGAGGCCGGCGCCCATGTGCTGGGCGCCAGCGGCATGATGGACGGGCAGATCGGTTACGCACGCCGCGCCCTCGACCAGGCGGGCCACCAGGACGTGGCGCTGTTCGCCTACACGGCCAAGTACTCCTCCGCGTTCTACGGCCCGTTCCGCGAGGCGGTCGGCTCCTCGCTCAAGGGCGACCGCAGCACCTACCAGCAGGACCCTGCGAACGCCCGCGAGGCGCTGCGGGAGCTGTCCCTCGACGCCGCCGAGGGCGCGGACATGGTGATGGTCAAGCCGGGGCTGCCGTACCTGGACATCCTGCGGGACTTCGCCGAGCGGTCCGAAGTCCCCGTCGGCGTCTACCAGATCTCCGGCGAGTACGCGATGGTCGAGGCGGCCGCGCAGAACGGCTGGATCGACCGGGACCGCGCCATGATGGAGACACTGACGAGCTTCAAGCGCGCGGGCGCGAACCTCATCCTCACCTACTGGGCGACGGAGGCCGCGGGCAAGCTGTAGCGGGCCGCGGTTCGTTCGCGCACTCCCCGCGCCACTCGATGTGGTGACCCGGTGCGAGCATTGGTGAGCACGCTGCGATTCTCGCGTGAAATGCGGGCAGGACCCACGCGGGTCCTCCGTAGACTGGCAGGCAGCGCGCGATGGGAGGACTCCTCATGACGCTCACCGCACACGAACACGGCACCAGCCCGATGCGGCAGGCCGCTGAGGCGGCCGAGGAGGCCACTGGCCTGCGCGCCGAGATCATCTGGGGAGTGCTGATGATGTCGCCCACTCCGCGCTTCAAGCACGCGCGGGTCATCAATGTGATCCATGAGCAGTTGATGTCCGCGCTGCCGGAGGGGATGGAAGCGTTCCAGGTCGCGTCGGTCGCACTGCCCCACGATCCGGACGACTACGCCACCCCCGACCTCCTCGTGGGGGATTCGGCCCTCGGCGACTCGGACGACTGGCTCGCTGAGCCGGGCAGCGTCGTCTTCGTGCTGGAGGTCGTCTCAAGGAGCAACAGCACGAAGGACACTCAGGACATGGTTCGCTGGTACGCGGAGGCCGGCATTCCCGAATACCTGGTGATCGATCCGCGTGACGGCACATGGACGCTCCACACAGAGCCACGCGGTGGCGAATACCAGGGCACGCTGCACAAGCAGTACGGCGACGAGATCGTCCTGAACGGCCTTGAGGTCAAGCTGTCGACCGGCTCTCTTCCCAGATACGCCGACGGGCCCTGACCTCGGCCGGCGAGGGCGGCGATGCTCAGAGCTTCTTGCCGATGCCCGCGTAGAAGAAGGCGTCCGCGTCGGTGATGCCGGAGTCCCCGTCGGGGCGCCAGCGGTGAGTCGTGGTCAGGCCCGGCTCGATCAGCTCCGTGCCCTCGAAGAAGCGCATGATCTCGGACTTGGTGCGTATCTGGGCCGGGGTGCCGCTCTGGCGGTAGACCTCGACGGCCTTCTCCGCCGCCGGGTTGAAGTCCGGGGTGGCGTGCGAGAGCACCAGGAAGCTGCCGGGGGCGAGGCGCTGGACCATCTCCTGCACGATCTCGATCGGCCCGTCCTCGTCGGGGAGGAAGTGGGTCACCGCGAGCATCGACAGCGCGACGGGCTGGTCCAGGTCGATGACGTCACGCAGCTCACGCGACTCCAGAACGGCGTCGTGGCGCAGGTCCGCGTGCACGTAGGCGGTCTTGCCCTCGGGGCTGCTGAGGGTCAGCGCGTCGGTGTACTCCAGCACCGTCGGGTCGTTGTCGGCGTAGACGACGCGCGCGTCCGGAGCGACCTTCTGGGCGACCTGGTGCAGGTTGGGCTCGGTGGGGATGCCGGTGCCGATGTCGATGAACTGCCGCATGCCGTACTCGGATGCGAGCGTGCGCGTCGCGCGGTGCATGAAGTCCCGGTTGGCGCGCGCACCGGTCACGATGAAGGGGAAGACCTGCTTGACCTTCTCGGCCGCCTCCTGATCGACCGGGTACCAGTCCTTGCCGCCGAGGTAGTAGTCGTACATCCGGGCGGAGTGGGCCTTGCTGGTGTCGATCTGCTGGGGACGGGCGCCGGAACCGGTCATGCTGTGCTTCCTCTTCTGCCGCTGCTGCGTGGGACGGGTGCGGGGCAGATCACGTCCGAGTCCTTGCCGGTTCGTCAACAGCCCTTCTGTGCAGCCGATTTGAAACTATCAGAGCGATGGTTGCGTGTTGAAGGTCCTGGGAGGCGGCAGTGTGCGGGGCCCGGGGCGCCCGGCCCTCCGCCCGATCGCGGACGGAGGGCCGGGCGCCCCGTGTCTCAGAAGATTCCCTGGCCGGGGACGAGGATGCCGTCGGGGTCGTAGCGGCGGCGGGCCGCCTCCAGCGCCGGCCAGGCGCCGCCGAAGTGGTCGCGCCAGTCCGCACGTTGGAACGGGATGGAACCCACGGGGTACTGCTTGCCTCCCGCGTCGCGGACCTTCTCGTACGCGGCGCGGTTGGCCGCGAGGAGCCGGTCGACGGTCGCGGGCTCGTCCGGCGGGCTCGTGCGCAGCACGGCGAGCAGGTACGGCGCCGGGTCGTGCGGCATCCGGAGCATCGGCGTGTGCAGCACGTCCCCGTGCAGCGGGTAGAGCAGCACGACTCCGCTCGTCCCGACGTCCTCCGGCTTGAGGTTGTCGAGGATGCCGGAGGCCAGGGGTTCGACGGAGGCCGACGGCAGGAGCAGGTTGAGCCAGGGGTGCGGGTCGTCCCACAGGCCCTGTTCCTTCTGCTCGGCGACGCCCGGAGCGAGCCGGTCGAGGAACGTGTAGTAGTCGAGGGTGTCGGCGGTCATGCCCGCGCTCTCGAAGCGCAGCCCTTCCAGCAGCGCCTCGTCGTCGGGTTCGGGGCCCGCGGGGGGACCGTATGCGACGGCCTCCAGCACGTGGACGCGGAAGGCGCCGGTCTCGTCGGGGAACACCAGGCCCTCGACGTAGTCGAAGCGGCGCTCCTGCGTCAGCCGGCGCTGGTCCTCGAGGAACACCGCCAGGTCGGTGTAGGGGAGCTGGAAGTGCCGCACCGTCTCGGGTGCCCGTACGAGGCGGAGCGTCGCAGCCACCACGATCGCGCACTGGCCGAGCCCGGCACGTACGGCGTCGAAGAGGTCGGCGTGCCGCGTGGCGGAGCAGCGCACCAACTCGCCTGCACCCGTGACGACTTGGAGTTCGGTGACGGTGTCGGTCTGGGAGCCGTGCCGGTGCGTCTGACCGCCGAGACCCCCGACGGACAGCGTGCCGCCGACGGAGAGTTCGAGGTAGTCGGTGAAGACCGGGGGCGTGAGCCCGTCCCGCAGCGTGGACTTGGCGACGGCGCTCCACAGGGCACCCGCGCCCACTGTCACCGTGCGGTCCTTGCCGACGCCCTGAACGGGGCCGATGTCCTTCAGCGGCGCGGTCTCGATCACCAGGCCGCCCTCGGTCTGCGCCTGCCCGTTCGTCGCGTGCCCCTGGCCACGGGGCGCCACCGGAATGCCGTGCTTGCGGCAGAAGCGGACCATCACCACCACGTCGTCGACGGAACCGGGACGCAGAACCGCCGCCGGACGCCGGTGGACGATGTGGCCGAAGTCGTCGGCGGCAGCGTCGCGCGAGGCGTCGTCCGTGAGCAACTGGCCGTCCAGGGGCGGCACATCGTCGAAACCGCCACCGTCCGCCGACCGCGCGGGCCGGGTGCGTTCCGTGGCCCAGGCACGTGATGAGGGGTCGAATCCGACGACGGCAACGGCCGCGGTCGTCAGGCCGTACAGGGCAGCGGTCCGTCTCGAGGGTTCTGAGCGTTCCCGGCGCATGGTGTCCTCCTGATGCGACGTCAGCGGGTGTCTCCCGGCGGTGGATGGTACTTGTGCGGGTGAAGTTGCGCGCGCCGCTTGCCGGTCGCCCCGGTCGCCCCGGTCGCTCCCGACGCCCCCGTCGTCCTGGTCGTCCCGGCCGGCGGCCGGAGGTCAGGCCGCCGCAGCTCAAGATTCGCGCTGCGAGCTCGTGCGCCCTTGCGACAGGATCAGTCCGCATGAACCGTGTCTACGACGAGGAGCGCCTTGCCAACGCCTACGAGCGGGGCAACGCGATGCCTGAGGAATCCATGCGGGCCTGGGTCGAGTTGATCGCCTCCTGCTCGCCCCGCCCGGCCCCGTCCGTCATCGAGGTCGGTGCCGGGACGGGCATGTTCTCCGCCGCGATGGCCCGTTGGCTCGAAGGGTCGACCGTCCTCGCCGTGGACGCCTCCGAAGCGATGCTTGCCGAGGCCCAGCGGCACCATGCGCACCCCCGTGTGCGGTACGTGTCAGGGGCGGCGGAGGCCGTGCCCGCCCCCGCCGACGCCTTCGACCTGGCCTTGCTCTCCCGCGTGATCCATCACATCCCCGACCGGGCCGGTGCGGCGCGGGAGTTGGCCCGCGTCCTCCGGCCGGGCGGGAAGACGATCGTCCGGACGACGTTCCGCGAACGGCTGGACGCTCTGGTTTACGAGTACTGGCCGGCGCTGCGAACGGCCGACGAGCGCCGGTTCCCGGGCGAGCGGGAGGTCGTCGCAGATTTCGTGGCCGCCGGATTCGCCCTGGAGTCGGTGACGTCTTTCGCTCAGCCGGTGACGGCGAGCCTGCGCGATTACCACGCCCGCCTGGTCGCTCGCCCGCAGTCGAAGTTCACCTGCCTGAGCGATGAGCAGTTCCACGAGGGTCTTTCGCGTCTGGCCGCCGCAGCGCGGAGCGAGCCGCAGGAGAAGCCCCTGCCCGTCGAAGAACGCTACGACGTCGTCGTGTTCGCCCTCTCCTGAGCAGCCCGCCTCACAGCGGATCCGGCCGCCGGCAGATGAGGGACGCGCCGGCAGATGAGGCGGGCGCCCGGCTGTACGGCCCCTGTACCGGCACCGGCGCGTGACGGTACGTCCCCGCGGCCGGTTGACCAGGACGGGCAGGGGCGGGCACCGGGCACCGGAGGTGGCGATGAGCGAGGACGCGGACCGCGGGCGGAACGGCGGCGGACGGGCGGAACCGGACGAGGACGACGCGGACGAGACCGCGGCGGTCGTACGGACGGTCGGCCGGCTCGTCAAGCTCTGGCGCGAGCGTGCGTCCATGACGCAGGCCGAACTCGGCGCCGCCATCGGCTACTGCGTGGACCTGGTCGCGTCCGTGGAACGCGGACGGCGCGTGCCCCGGCCGGAGTTCCTGTCCGCCGCCGACGAAGTGCTGGGCGCGGGCGGCATCCTGGCAGCGATGGCGAAGGACGTCGCGGAGGCGCGGTACCCGAAGAAGGTCCGCGACCTGGCGAAGCTGGAGGCCGAGGCCGTCGAACTGGGCGCGTACGCCAACCACAACATGCACGGCCTGCTTCAGACGGAGGAATACGCGCGGGCGTTGTTCTCGATGAGGAAGCCCGCGTACGGGGACGACGAGGTCGAGCGGCATGTCGCCGCACGCATGGCCAGGCAAGCGATCCTGGGAGGACCCACTGCCCCGATGCTGACCTTCGTCCAGGAGGAGGTCACGCTCCACCGGCCCATCGGCGGACGCGCGGTGCTGAGGCGGCAGCTCCAACGTCTGCTGGAACTGGGCCAGTTGCGTAACGTGAGCATTCAGGTGATGCCCACGGCCCGGGACGATCACGCGGGGATGGGCGGCCCGGTGCAACTGCTGAAGCTCAAGGACGGCGCGGCCGTCGGGCACACGGAGGTCCAGCTCACCAACCGCCTCATCTCCGATCCGAAGGAAGTACAGATCCTGGAGATGCGGTATGGGATCATCCGTGCACAGGCGCTCACACCCAGTGAGTCCCTGGCCCTGGTCGCAGAAGCCTTGGGAGAGACATGACGCTCAAGTCCGTTGCCCGGAACGGCTCAACTCCCCAGTGGATCAAAAGCAGTTACAGCAGCAATGACGGCCCGGAATGCGTCGAGGTCGCCGCCGTCGCTCCCGGCACGGTGCGGGTACGGGACTCGAAGGACGTGGCCGGTCCCCAACTGGCGTTCGGAGCTGCGAGCTGGAGCGCGTTCACGGAACTCGCGGCCCGGTGCGCTGCTTCCCGGTGAAAGAGCCCGCGATGGTGTGCAGGGTGCGGAGGGCGCTGTTGAGCGGGTTGCCGACGCGACCCGATGCCCAGTGATGTCTTGCTGAACGTAGCCGGTTCCACGATGGCCAGGAGGTCTCATGCTCCGTCCCACGAGTGACGTGCAAGCATTTGATGCCCGGGCAACAGACGCCGACCTCGACGATCTGCGCGCGCGGTTGGCCGCGGCCCGGCTGCCGGAGGCCGAGACGGTTCATCGCGCCGCGCCCGGCCCTGGCCGATGGGAGCAGGGCGTTCCCCTCACCGACCTCGTCGATGTCGTGAACTACTGGCGCACCGGGTACGACTGGCGGTCGTTCGAAGCGCGACTCGACAGGATCGGCCAGTTCCGCACGACCATCGACGGTCTGGGCATCCACTTCCTGCACCGCCGCTCCGCGCGCGCAGACGCCACTCCTCTGATCCTGACGCACGGCTGGCCGGGCAGCATCGCCGAGTTCGCCCATGTGATGGACGAACTGGCAGATCCGAAAAGCGCAGACGCGCCGGCGTTCCACGTCGTGGCCCCGTCGCTGCCGGGCTTCGGTTACAGCGACAAGCCGGCCACCACCGGGTGGGGCATCGAAAAGATCGCGGCCGCATGGGTGGAACTGATGGCAGCGCTCGGCTACAGCGAGTTCGTAGCCCACGGCGGCGACTGGGGAGGTGTGATCACCACGGTCCTCGGCGGCAGGTTCCCGGGGCACGTTCTCGGCATCCACACAACGACCGCGCAGGCACCGCCCGGGTTGGCCACGGACGGGCTGACGGCGGCCGAGCGCAGTTGGGCCGAGGAAACCCGCGACTTCTGGCACCACCGCGCGGCGTATGCGAAGCAGCAGGCGACCCGGCCCCAGACCATCGGCTACTCGCTCGTCGACTCACCGGTCGGGCTTCTCGCCTGGATCCTCGACAAGTTCGCCGAGTGGACGGACACCGAAGACAGTCCGTTCGAGACTCTTTCCAGAGACAGAGTTCTCGACGACGTCACCCTGTACTGGCTGACGCGGACCGGCGCATCGGCGGCCCGTATCTACTACGAGAGCCACAACTCGCTCGATCCCGAACTCCGGGTCGACGTCCCGTCGGCAATCAGTGTGTATCCCCGCGACATCGAGAAGTGTCCGCGCCCCTGGGCACAGGAGCGGTACCGCCGGATCGTCCGATGGAGGGCGCCCGAAAGCGGGGGACACTTCCCGTCGCTGGAGGTCCCCGGGTATTTCGTCAACGACGTGCGAGAGGGCCTCGCGGCCGTGCTGGCCGCCAGTCGCTGAACGCGGCCGGGTGCCGCCGTTCGCACGACGGTCCGGACCCGGGCGCCCCCGGGCGCGGACCCTCGTGCGAAGGCCGCGCTCCTGCCGTCAACCGTCCGCCTCCGGCGGACGGTTCAGAGCCGCTCCGGCGTGCGGATGCCCAGCAGCGTCATGCCCTGGCGGAGCGTGCGTGCCGTGAGGTCGCACAGGAACAGGCGGTTCTGGACCAACTGCTGTGTGTCCGCCTTCAGTACGGGGCACGTCTCGTAGAACGGGCTGTAGAGCGTGGCCAGTTCGTACAGGTACGAGGCCAGCTTGTGCGGCTCGTAGTTCTCGGCGACGGCGGCGAGGGTGTCGCCGAACTCGTCCAGGTGCAGCGCCAGGGCGCGCTCCGCGGGCTCGAGGTCCAGCGTCGGGTGCACCTTCGCCTTCTCGCCGCCCGCCTTGCGGAAGATGGACTGGATCCGCGCGTAGGCGTACTGGAGGTAGACGCTGGTGTCGCCCTGGAGGGAGACCATCCGGTCCAGGTCGAAGACGTAGTCGCGCGTCATCGAGTTGGACAGGTCCGCGTACTTGACCGCGCCGATGCCGACCTGGGCGGCACGCTCCTGGATCTCGTCCTCGGTGAGGTCCTGGGCCTTCTCCCGTACGACCAGGGCCGCGCGCTGCGTCGCCTCCTCCAGCAGGTCCACCAGCCGCACCGAGCCGCCGGCCCGCGTCTTGAACGGCTTGCCGTCCTTGCCGAGGACCGTGCCGAAGGCGAGCTGCCTGGCGGCGCCTTCGGGGAGCCAGCCGGCGCGCTGCGCCGTCTCGAAGACCATGCGGAAGTGCAGGGCCTGCCGGGCGTCCACCACGTACAGCACGGTGTCGGCGCCGAGTTCGCCGATGCGGTCGCGGATCGCGGCGA
The DNA here is from genome assembly GCF_900090145.1 of Streptomyces sp. WMMB 322. Classification (GTDB taxonomy): domain Bacteria; phylum Actinomycetota; class Actinomycetes; order Streptomycetales; family Streptomycetaceae; genus Streptomyces. The sequence goes on along the minus strand of NZ_FMHI01000017.1, from coordinate 133,813 downwards.
GGTCGGTGGCGGCGTAGCCGAAGCCGCCGTTGGACTTCTGCACGATCAGCGGTGTGGGTGTCCCGTCGGGGCCCTTCACGTCGTCGAAGAAGACGCACAGGGCACCCTCGGAGCGCACGGCGACGCCGGAGGACTCCAGGTCCCTCACGACGGCCTGCAGACCGTCGTTGTAGGCGCTCTCGCCGACGATGTCCTCGTCCCGGATCTCGACGTCGAGCACTTCGTAGACGCCCTGGAAGTACGTCTTGGACTCGTCGACGATCTTGTGCCAGAGCGTGAGGGACTGCTCGTCCCCGGACTGGAGCGCCACGACCCGGTCCCGGGCGCGCGCCTTGAACTCCTCGTCCGTCTCGAAGAGCGAATAGGCCGCCTTGTAGAGGCGGTTGAGGCGCGCCATGGCGGCCTCGCCCTCGTCCTTCGCGTCGGCCGAGTCGGACTCGTGGTCCAGCTCGTGCGGGTGCTCGACCAGGTACTGGATGAGCATGCCGAACTGCGTGCCCCAGTCGCCGATGTGGTGCCGCCGGATCACCTTCTCGCCCCGGTGCTCCAGGATCTGGGTGATCGCGTCACCGATGACGGTGGAACGCAGATGGCCGACGTGCATCTCCTTCGCGACGTTCGGCTGCGAGTAGTCGATCACCGTGGTGCCCGGGTGCTCCGCGTACGGGACGCCCAGCCGCTCGTCGTCGGAGCGCGCGGCGAGGTTGCGGAGCACGGCGGCGTCGGTGACGTCGACGTTGAGGAAGCCGGGACCGGAGACCTCGGCGGAGGCGATCTCCTCGTTGGCGGGCAGGCTCTCCACGACCTGGCCGGCCAGGTCACGCGGGTTCGTCCTGAGGCGCTTCGCGAGCGCGAGGACGCCGTTGGCCTGGAAGTCCGCCCGGTCGCTGCGTCGCAGCATGGGGTCGATCCACTCTCCCGGGGTGTCCTCGGGCAGGACGGCCGAGAAGGCCTCCGCGAGGCACTTGTGGAGTGTGACGGCGAGCGACGGGACCGAGGGCATGAATGCGAGCCGTTCCGTACGTGGGTGATGGGTCGGAAAACGAGTATTTCACGCGGCTCCCACGGGCGTCGCAGCAGTATTCGGTGTGAAACCCCGTCCCGCGCAGTGGGAGAATGGGCCCCGCAGACATGGCAGCGCAGAGAGAAGGAAGTGCCGGACGTGCCTCAGACCGCCGTCGAGACCGACTGGGTCTCCCGCATCGCCGATGACGTCATCGCCGAAGCGGAGCGTCGCGCGCCGGGCAAACCCGTTGTCTGCGCGTCCGGCCTCTCGCCGTCCGGCCCGATCCACCTGGGCAACCTGCGCGAGGTGATGGTGCCGCACCTGGTCGCCGACGAGATCAAGCGGCGCGGAGTGGCGTGCGAGCACATCATCTCCTGGGACGACTACGACCGGTTCCGCAAGGTGCCCGCCGGGGTCGAGGGCGTCGACTCCTCGTGGGACGAGCACATCGGCAAGCCGCTGACCTCGGTGCCCGCGCCTCCCGGCAGCCCGTACGGCAGCTGGGGCGAGCACTTCAAGGCGGCCATGGCTGACTCCCTGGCACAGCTCGGCGTCGAGTACCGGGGGATCAGCCAGACGGAGATGTACACCTCGGGCGCCTACCGCGAGCAGATCCTTTTCGCCATGCGCGAACGGGAGCGCATCGACGCGGTGCTGGACCGCTACCGCACGCTCGACAAGGCGTCCTCCGGCGCCGGCGGCAAGAAGCAGCAGAAGAAGCAGAAGCAGGGCGAGCCCGACGCCGCCGAGCTCGAGGCGGAGGAGGGCTCGGGCGCCGCCGCCGAGGACGACGGCTCGGGAGTGGGCACCGGCGCCTACTACCCGTACAAGCCGTACTGCACGGCGTGCGGGCGGGACACCACCAAGGTGACGGCCTACGACGACGAGACGACCGAGCTGACGTACACCTGCGGCGGCTGCGGGCACAGCGAGACCGTGCTGCTGCGCGAGTTCGACAACGGCAAGCTCGTGTGGAAGGTCGACTGGCCGATGCGCTGGGCCTACGAGGGCGTGGTCTTCGAGCCCAGCGGCGTCGACCACCAGTCGCCCGGCTCGTCCTTCGTCGTCGGCGGGCAGCTCGTGAAGGAGATCTTCGGAGCCGAGCAGCCCATCGGGCCGATGTACGCCTTCGTCGGCATCAGCGGCATGGCGAAGATGTCCTCGTCGAAGGGCGGAGTGCCCACGCCGGCCGACGCGCTCGGGATCATGGAGGCTCCGCTGCTGCGGTGGCTCTACGCCCGCCGCAGGCCCAACCAGTCCTTCAAGGTCGCCTTCGACCAGGAGATCCAGCGCACGTACGACGAGTGGGACGCCCTGGAGCGCAAGCTCGCCGCGGGCACGGCGCAGCCGGCGGACGTCGCCGCGCACCTGCGCGCCTCCTCGACGGCCGCCGGGCCGCTGCCCTCGACGCCCCGCCCGCTGCCGTACCGGACGCTCGCGTCCGTGGTCGATGTGACGGCGGGCAACGACGAGCAGACGCTGCGGATCCTGAGCGAACTGGACCCGGAACGTCCCGTGGGCTCGCTGGACGAGGTCCGTCCCCGGCTGGACCGCGCACAGCGCTGGATCACCACCCAGGTCCCCGCGGAGCAGCGCACACGCGTACGCGACGAACCCGACACGGCGCTGCTGGAGTCGCTGGAGGACGAGCAGCGCGAGTCGCTGCGCCTGCTGCTCGACGGGCTGGAGGACCACTGGTCGCTCGAAGGGCTGACGCAGCTCGTGTACGGGGTGCCGAAGGTGCAGGCGGGCATCGATCCCGACGCCAAGCCGACGCCCGAACTGAAGGTGGCGCAGCGGTCGTTCTTCGCGCTCGTCTACAAGCTGCTCGTGGGCAGCGAGACGGGGCCGAGGCTGCCGACGCTGCTGCTGGCGGTGGGGTCGGACCGGGTGCGCAAGCTGCTGGGCGCGTGACGCCGGTCCCGGCGGGGCGCGGTTCGGCGCCCTGCTGGGGGCGGTTCAGCCCGCGAGCCCCATCTCCGCGTTGTAGCGCTCCTTGAACTCCCTGATGTAGCTGCGCAGATAGGCCTCGCCGAGCAGCGAGCCGTCCGCGTTGGTCACACCGTGCAGTTCGTGCAGGGCACGGGAGAGCTGCCGGGCGTTCGGGAAGCTGCCCTGCGACGCGACGAACTGGCGGTAGGCGAGGAAGTAGTACTCGTCACGGGGCACCCCGTCCGGTATGCCGACCGGTTCCGCGTCTTCGGCGGCGTACGGCGCGGGAGGTGCCGGATCCCGCTCGGGCACGGACTCGTAGCCCTCACCCGCGGCGCCGCCGGCCGGCGCCGGTTCCACGAACAGCTGCTGCTCCTGGGCCCGTTGCGGCGGGAGATAGGCGGGGCCGCTGCCGGCCGGCGCGTTGGAATTGCCCAGCGCGCGACGCCGGCCCGGCCCGACGGGCACGGTGACCTGGGGGCCGGAGGGCTGCGTCTCCGCGGCGTAGGTGTATTCGCGGGACGGGTCGGGCTCCTGGGCGGCGCCGGTTTCCTGCGCCGGGCCGGGCTCCTGTGCGGTGCCGTGCTGCCGCGGCCGGGGCCGCGCCGGTTCCTGCTCCGGGCCCTGTTCCCCGAACTGCCCGTACCGCGGCCGCTGTTCGTACGCGTACTCGCCGTACTCGCTGTGATCGCCGTACTGTTCCTGCCGTTCGCCCGCGTACTCCCCGTACGGCTGCGGCTGCTGCGGTTCCGTGCGGTGCCGTTCGGTGCTCTGCGGTTCCGTGCGCTGCGGTGCGGTCGCCGCCGCGTGCCCGTCGCGTCGCTCCTGACCCTCCTCCCCGCCCTCCCGCTCCGCGCCCGCGGTGAGCTCGGCGCGCTGCCGCCCGCCGGCCGGGGAGGCCAGTCCCGGAGCGGCGCCGCTCGCGCGGGTCAGCGTGGCGGGCGCCTCGATGCCGGCCGCCGCCAGGCCGGCGGCGCCGGTCTCGGAGAGCGGGACGCCGTAGCGCGCGAGCTTGAGCGGCATCATCGACTCCACCGGGGCCTTGCGCCGCCAGTTGCGTCCGTATCGGGCGCGCAGCCGCGCCTCGTAGACCAGCCGCTCCTGTTCCATGCGGATGACCTCGTCGTAGCTGCGCAGCTCCCACAGCTTCATCCGGCGCCACAGCCGGAAGGTGGAGGGGAAGGCGAGCAGCCAGCGGGAGACGCGCACGCCCTCCATGTGCTTGTCGGCGGTGATGTCCGCGATCCGTCCGATCGCGTGCCGCGCGGCCTCGACGGAGACGACGAAGAGGACGGGGATCACCGCGTGCATCCCCACGCCCAGTGGGTCGGGCCAGGCGGCGGCGCCGTTGAAGGCGATGGTGGCCGCCGTCAGCAGCCACGCCGTCTGGCGCAGCAGCGGGAACGGGATGCGGATCCAGGTGAGGAGCAGGTCCAGCGCGAGCAGTACGACGATGCCCGCGTCGATGCCGATGGGGAAGAAGGGCGCGAAGGCCCCGAACCCCTTGCGTTCGGCGAGGTCACGCACGGCGGCGAAGGAACCGGCGAAACCGATGGCGGCGATCGTCACGGCACCGATGACGACCACCGCGGCCAATATGCGGTGTGTACGAGTCAGTTGTACGGCCTGCACTGGAGTTGTCCCCCACCCTTGGAAACCTGCGCGGCGCACCAGACTGGCACATGCGTCAAGTCCGCGCCGCGCGGGTGTGCCGCGGGGCGGTGAGTCACTTCAGTGAAGCGATCGCTTCCTTGGCCGCCTTCTCGGCGTTCTTCTTCAACTCGTCGGCTCCCGGGGTCTTGCCGCTCTCGAAGCCGGCACCGGCGTAGTCGACGGTCACGACGACGTTGGCGCTGCGCGCCACGAGTCTGTGTTCGCGGAAGTCCTCGGACTTGTCACCGTTCTTCCTCTTGGCCTCGTAGCTCACGGATGTCGCCTTGTCGCCGATACCTTCGGCCGAGGCGGACTTGACGTCCTTGTTCGACTTGTCCGACTTCACCGCGTCGGCCTGCTGTGTCAGGAACGTGCCGGCCAGCTCGTTGCCGGAGCCGCGCGAGGTGTCCGAGTCGAAGCGCTTGAGGGAGACGGTCAGCTGCCGGTAGTCGAACTTGTCCAGGCCGCTCCACAGGCAGCTGCCGGAGTCCTTGGTGTTGCCGGAGCCGATCCGCTTGCCGGAGGCGTTGTCCGTCTTCGGGGTCAGCTCCTTGACCGTGCCGCGGGGGACGGTCTTGCAGGCGTCGGGCAGCTCCTTGAACTTCACGGGCGCGGCACTCGGCTCGGCCTTGTCCTCGGCGGGAGCCGAAGTGTCGCTCTGGCCGCCGGAGTCGGAGGAGCATCCCGCCACCAGCAGCGCGGGGACCGCCACTGCCGCGCAGGCGAGCGTCCGTGCGAGACGCGGCGAGCGTCGCTGTGATGTCCGCTGTGCGTTACGGGGCATGATTCCTTCGCTTCCAGTAGGTCTGCGTCAGTTGTCGTCGAACTCCCCGGCGAGTTCTTCGGCGACGCTACGGGCCTTCTCCTGCAACTCGGCGCTGTCCGGGGTGCGCCGCTTGTCCGTGAGCCACTGGTCGTACCGGATCGTGGCGATCACGTTCGCGCTGCGGAAGACGAGCGTGATGTCACGATGGACACCTGAATCCGTGGTGTCCAGTTCGTCGTCGATGTAGGCGTTGTCACCGATGCCGTCGAGGATACGAGGAGAGAGATCCTCGTCCGGTGACTGGGACGCGTCGGGGTCCTCGTCGGATTCACCGGCGGCGCCGTTGTCGGGTTTCTCACTCCCGCCGCCGCCCTGGCCCTTGCCGTCCGCGTCCTGGCTGCCGGCGTCCTCGCTGTTGCCGCCGCCCTCGGCGTCGCCGTTCTCGCCCTTGTCCCCGTCGCCGTCCTGCGCCGGTGAGTCGCTTTCGTCGTCGGTCGGGATCTCGGCCTGGCCCGCGCGCTCGTCGTAGAGCAGCTGTGCCTGCTTGTCGTCGCTCATGGCCGGGTCGTAGGACACGACGCGTTCCAGGTCGACGGCGAGATGGCGGGTGGCGAGGCTCGTGGTGCTCTTCCAGCGGCAGCCCACGCGACGGTCCGTGTCGTAGGTGACGGTGGCCTCGCCCTTGTACGGGGACTCGTCCGGGTCGGCGTCCGCGTCCTTCCCCGACGTGGCGCTTCCGGGGGTGCTTTCGGCCGCTTCGGCGCCGGGGAGCAGCTTCTTGAGGGTGCCGATGCCGACGGCCCCGCACGGCTCGGGAAGGGTGCTGTACCTGCCGGGTTCGGCGGGGGGCTGGGCGGGGGAGGAGTTGCCCTGCTTGGTGTCCTCGCCGCTGCCCTCGTCGGGTGATCCGCTGCACGCGGTGAGACCTCCGGAGAGCATGACGGCCAGCGCGACGCCGGTCAGGTACGTCCTTGCCCTCCGCTGCACTGTCTGCCTCCTGCTCGGCGCTCAGCCGTCCGCTCGCGAATGTGCCGGAACCGTGGCGGGCCACGGAAGACAATGTCTACCGCACGCACGGCGGGGCCGTCCGGCCAGGGGGTGTCTATGTTGCGCGAAGTTCGCTTTTTCCGTTTCGCCCCTTGGCGGTGACGCTGCGGCATTCGCGCAGTAGCCGCCGGCGAAGTCGGCGAAGCCGGCGTGAGGCGGTGGCAGTCGGCACCGTGCCCGCGCGCCGGTGCCGGCTGTTCGCCTGTTCGTCCACCCGTCAGCGCCGGCGGTGGACCTTCGTGTTCGACGCCTGGGCGCGGGGGCGCACGACGAGAAGGTCGACGTTGACGTGCGGGGGACGGGTCACGGCCCAGTCGATCGTGTCCGCCACGTCCTCCGCGGTCAGCGGTGCGTCCACGCCCTCGTAGACCTCGGCGGCCCGCTCGGCGTCACCGCGGAAGCGGGTGAGGGCGAACTCGTCGGTCTTCACCATGCCGGGCGCGATCTCGATGACACGTACGGGCTCACCGCACAGCTCCAGGCGCAGCGTCTCGGCCAGTACGTGCGCGCCGTGCTTGGCGGCCACATAGCCGCCTCCGCCCTCGTACGTCGCGTGGCCCGCGGTGGAGGAGACGACCACGACCGTCCCTCCGCCGGAGTCGGGGGCGTCACCCGGGCCGTCGGGCCCAGGGGGAGACTGCGCCAGCGCCGGCAGCAGGGCCTGCGTGAGGTGCAGCACGCCGAGGACGTTGACCTCGTACATGCGGCGCCAGTCGGCGGGGTCGGCGGTGGCGACGGGATCCGTGCCGAGGGCGCCGCCCGCGTTGTTGACCAGGACGTCGCAGCGGTCGAGCGCGGCGGCGAAGGCGTCGACGGCCGCCCGGTCGGTGACGTCGAGGGGGTGTGCCACCGCTTCGTGACCCGCGTCGGTCAACTCCGCGGCCAGCGCGTCGATGCGGTCCCGGCGCCGGGCCGTGAGCACGACCCGGTAGCCGGAGGCGGCCAGTCGGCGTGCGGTGGCGGCGCCTATGCCGCTGCTGGCGCCGCTGATGACGGCGGTACGGATGCTCATGGGCCAAAGGCTACGTCGTACCGGCCGGTTGCCTGCCGGGGCGGCCGTGACCCGCCCTCTCCCCGGCGGGGGCCGGGAGTTCAGGCCGCGGACCTGACGGCCGGCGATCCCGTCCACTGCGCCAGCGCCTGACGCAGGCCCCGCGGGTCCGGCCGGTCGCTCGCCCAGGCGATGTAGCCGTCGGGCCGCACGAGCAGCGTCCGCGTGCCGACGGCCGCCGAACGGACGTGCACCGTACGGTCGTCGGCCTCCTCGCCCGTGTCCGGGGGCGGGCCGTCCGGCGGTGAGACGAGGACGAACGCGCCCTGGCGCAGGGTCTCGTAGAGCCGTCCCGAGGTGAGCGCCAGGTCGGGCGCTCGTCTGCCGGCCAGCGGGTGGGAGCCGCGCGGGGACTTGTAGGAGATGGCGATGCCGGAGACCATCCGCACGGCGCGGTTCGCCAACGGCCGTACACGGTTGACGATTTCGGCGCCGGTGGAGCGCAGCGCGCGGCCCGCGGCGGAGCGGGTGAGGGCGAGGCGGAGGATGGCGCCGCTCATGCGCAGCACGAGGGTGCCGACGGGGTGCCGTTCGCTGTCGTACGTCTCCAGCAGAGTCACGGGGGAGTGTCTGCGCAGCACAGCCGAGAGCTTCCAGGTGAGGTTGGCGGCGTCCTGGAGGCCGGTGTTCATGCCCATGCCTCCGGCCGGCGAATGGACGTGCGCGGCGTCGCCCGCGAGGAAGACGCGGCCCACCGTGTAGCGCGGCGCCTGCCGTTCGTCGCTGTGGAACCGGGAGGTCCAGCGGGGGTCGTGCATCCCGTGGTCGGAGCCCAGCGCCCTGACGGCGAGGTCCCGGACCTCCTCCAGGCCGGGCTCTCCTTCCCCGTGCTCCGGCCCGGCGGGGTCCCGCTCGGGGGGCTGCCGGTGGCGGTTCCAGCCCAGGACGCGGTACCAGCCGCCCCCGAAGGAGGCGATGATGGCGAAGCCGTCCTCCGTCGCGTTGAGGAGGAAGGGCGTGGCCGGGGGGTCGGACAGCCGCACATCGGCCAGCACGATCGAGCGGAGGACGGACTTGCCGGGGAAGGGCAGTCCGAGAAGTCCGCGGACGGTGCTGTGCACGCCGTCGGCGCCGACGAGGTACGAGGCGCGGAGGGTGCGGACCGCCGCCGGGGGCTCCGCCTCCGGTGCCGCTTCCGCGTCCGGTTCCGCCTGTGGTGCCGGTTCCGCCTCCGGCGACGCGGCGGGGGGCCGGCGCGCCTCGGTGACGTCCAGCTCGACGCCGGTGCCGTCCTGGCGGAGGCCGCGGACCTCCGTGCCGTACAGGAAGGTCACTCCTGCCTCGCGGGCGCGCCGCTCCAGCAGCCGCTCCACCTCGAACTGGCCGGTGACCAGCACGAACGGAAAGCGCCCGGGAAGCTGTCCGGGACGGAGCACCGCCCGTCCGAAGAGGCCGAGCGAGTCCGTCCGCGCGCCGGTGCCGATCAGTTCGTCGGCAAGCCCGCGGGCGTCCAGCTGTTCGAGGGTGCGGGCGTGCACGACGAGTGCGCGGGAGAGGTTGCTGATCGTCTCGTCCCGTCGCTCGACGAGTGTGACGCTGTGCCCGGCCGCGGCCAGATCCCCGGCGGCCAGGAGCCCCGTGGGGCCGGCTCCGACGACCAGCACGTCCGCCGTGCCGGGGGCGTCCGCGAGCGGGATGGCGGTGCGGGCCGTGCTGTCCGTGCCGCTGTGTGCCATGGAAGCCTCCCGGAATGCAGATGCCAACGGGTGTTGGTCAACGCCCGTTGGCACAACGGTAGGACGGCCCGCCAGAAGTGTCAACGCATGTTGGCCCACGCATGTTGGCATGAGTGGGACAGTGAGGGGGTACCGGCTGTCGGCGTCCGGAGCCTTTCGTCCGGAGCCTCTGGGCCGGAGCCATTCGTCCGCAGCTTCGCGGCCCGGGTCCGCGGCGCCGTTCCTGGGCCCGAGCAGCCGGCAAAGGGACTCAGGCGTCAGGCACTTGGGCCGCGCGCAGCCAGGGGTGAGAGACAATCGGGCCGCACGCGGACTCGGGCGTCAGGCTCTTCTTGAGTCGCGTGCAGGGCCACGCGCGCAGGGCCGGGGTTCAGGCTTCGAGCCGCTCGCAGAACACGTCCACGAGGCGTGCGAGGAAGGCGCGCCCCTCCTCCCCGGGCTCCATGGAGATCGTGCCCCCGCCCCAGTCCACGGTTCCGACCATCTCCTGGTATTCGGAGTGCAGGTGGTGCAATATCCCGCCGACGCGCGCCCTGGGCAGGTCGAGCAGCTTGCACACGGGCTGCACGTACGGCTGCCAGCGGGTCGTGACCGCCCGCCGCAGCAGCTCGCCGGCCCGGGCGTCGCGCCCGGTGATGTCCAGGCGGGCTCGCAACGGCAACGCCAGTGCGTCGCCGAGCAGTTCGGCCTGGCGCCGGGTCAGCCGCCAGCGGCCGCCGCGCTCCATCTCCTCGTACTCGGTGGGCGAGAGGCCCAGCCGCAGCGCCATGTCGAACGTGGAGACCCCGCGGGCGAGGCGGTGCTGGTGGACGCTGCTGAGCGACCCCATCAGATCGCCGACGGAGCACCACAGCACACCCGCCAGAGCGGTCAACTCCCGCTCGCCGGGGCTCTGGTCGCCCGACTCCCAGCTCAGTACGGTCAGAGGCGTGACCTGCACCCCGTAGGCGCTGAGCATCGTCGACGCGACGTCCTCGGCCCGCATCCCGAGCGCCTGGCGAGTGCTGCGTGCCGCCTCACGGTTGAACGCGGGCCTGCGGGGGTCGGACGACGGGTACAGGGACAAGCGGTCCACTTCTTCTGCTTCCTCACGGCAAGCCACGGGCCGGGGCAAAGAATGTCAAAGGACCTAGGGCAGCGTCCAGGCCATGATGCCGGACTGTGCATAGATCAACACGCAGAGAATCAGCAGCAGTCCGAGGCTCCACTTGAGCGTCGAGCGCAGCAGTTCGGACTCCTGGCTGGCACAGCCCACGGCCGTCGCGGCGATCGTCAGGTTCTGCGGGCTGATCATCTTGCCCACGACGCCGCCCGAGGCGTTGCCCGCGACGAGCAGTGAGGGATCGAGGCCGGCCCCCTTCGCGGCGGTGTTCTGGAGGCTGGCGAACAGCGCCTGCGATGACGTGTCGGAGCCGGTGACCGCTGTTCCGAACCAGCCCAGCACCGGCGAGAGCAGCGCGAGCGCGCTCCCGCTGCCGGCTATCCAGGTGCCGATGGTGATGGTCTGGCCCGAGAGGTTCATCGCGTAGGCGAGGGCGAGCACGGACGCGACGGTCAGCAGGGCCGTCCTCAACTTCACGATCGTGGCCCCGAGTTCCCTGAGCGCCACCTGCGGTTCGATGCGCAGGACGAGCGCGGTGACCACACCGGAGAGCAGCAGCAGTGTCCCGGGCGACGACAGCCACGCCAGGTCGTAGACGGTGGAGTCCACCGGGTTGCCGTTGACGGTCAGGAGCTTTCCGTGCAGCCCGGGCCAGGGGATCGCGATGCTCGTGCTGCCGAGGAACTCCTTGACCGGGGTCCACAGTTGGGCCACGGAGAAGACCGAGATGACGATGATGTACGGAGTGAAGGCCGCGGCCAGCCGCCGGCCGTCGGTCTCCGGCGGCGCCTGTTCGCGTGCGTGCGCGCCGGGTGTTCCGGGCGAGGGCCGTCCGCCGTGCGTGGTTCGCGCGGCCGGCGCCGGCCGGCCTCCGGGGCTGTGGCCTCCCGGGCTGTGCCCGCCGTAGGCGCGTCCTGCGGTGTCCGGCCTGCCCCGTCGGCCGGTCTCGGCCTCTCCGCCTGCGCCGAGAAGGTCCGCTCTCGCCTGCTCGCTGCCCTTCGGCTGCCAGAGCCGCAGGAAGGCGACTGCCGCCACCAGGCTGGCGAGGGAGGTGATGATGTCGGTCAGTTCGACGGATATGTAGTTGGAGCTGACGAACTGCACCACCGCGAAGGTCACTCCGCAGACCATGGCCACGGGCCAGATCTGACGCAGCCCGCGGAAGCCGTCCACGATCACGGTCAGCAGCAGCGGCACGATGAGCGCGAGCACGGGCACCTGCCGGCCGACGTACGAGCCGATCTCGGTGTACGGGATCTTCGTCAGCGCCCCCGCGGTGATGACGGGTATGCCCATGGCGCCGAAGGCGACGGGAACCGTGTTGGCGACGAGCACCGTGACGGCCGCCCGGAAGGGCGGGAACCCCAGGGCGATGAGCATGATGCCGGTGATCGCCACGGGTGCGCCGAAGCCGGCGAGGGCCTCCAGCAGGGCGCCGAAGCAGAACGCCAGCACGACCGCCAGAACACGCGGATCGTCGCTGATGAGCCGCAGGGACCGGCGCAGGTCCTCGAACGTGCCGCTGACGACGGTGAGTTGGTACAGCCAGATGGCCGTGACGAGGATCCAGCCGATGGGGAAGAGGCCGAAGACCGCGCCCTCCGCGGCGGACAGGGCGGCCAGCTTGAACGGCATCCCGTACACGGCGACGGCGATGCCCACCGCGACGGCCAGGGCGGAGAGGCCGGCCAAGTGGGCCTTGACCCGGGCGGCTCCGAGCAGCAGGAAGAGAGTCAGCAGCGGCAGCGCGGCGACGAGTGCCGACAGTGCGAGGCCGCCGGAGAGCGGTGAGATGGCGGGCTGGTACAAGGGCATCCCCGTACGGATTTGGTCAGACCATGCGTTGAAGCTGCCACACACTATGAAGTGCCCAACTCGCTGTCCAGAGACAGCACATGACTGACCGGGACTTGGTCAGACCAAAGTGCGGGCGGTTGGGTTACGCTCACCGCGACCGCGTGGTCCCCGGTCCGGTGTTCAGTGCCGGGGAGCGGCCCGACTTCGCGGATCTGGAGGGGTTTCATGGCCGGACCGGACGACTGGGAACCCGTTGCCCGTTCGCGCACGTACGAACTGGTCCTCACCCGGATCGAACAGCTCATCCTCGACGGCAGGCTCAAGGTCGGCGACCGGCTGCCGCCCGAGCGGGAGTTGAGTGAGATGCTCGGCGTGAGCAGGGCGGCGATCCGGGAGGCGCTGCGCGTGCTGGAGGCCCAGGGCGCCCTTCGGCCCCGGGTCGGCACCGGGCCGGACTCGGGGAACGTGATCATCGCGATGCCGGGTGCCGGGCTCACCCAGTTCCTCAGGCTGCACATCGCGCTCGCGCACTTCTCCCTCGACGACGTCGTCGAGGCGCGTGCCGTCCTGGAGCGGTCGAGCGCCAGGCTGGCCGCCGAGCACGCCAGGGCGGACGATCTCGCGCGGATGCGCGAACAGCTCGACCGCATGGACGCGGCGGGGCTGCCGCGGGAGACGTTCAACGACTGCGACACGGATTTCCACGTCGCGATCGCCGAGGCCGCGGGCAACCGCATGGTGGCCGACCTGACGGTTTCCGTGCGCAACGCGGTCCGGCAGACCCTGCTGACGGTCTTCCACCGGGTGGAGGACTGGGAGGCGGTGGCCACCAGGCTGCGTGCGGAGCACCGGGCGATCTACGACGCCGTGGTTGCGGGTGAGGTCGAACGTGCGGGCGAGGCGGTGGAGGCGCACATCCGCTCCGTGCACCGGGACATCGTTGTACCGTCCCTGTCGCCGGTTTCCTGAGCGCGGGCCGTACGGGTTCCGGCGGCGGAGCAGCACCGCACGCCGCTGCCTCGCCGGACAGCCCCCTGGCCCGTCAACAGTTGTTGGCCTACATTCGTTGGCATGGAAGACGAAGCACAGGCGGGTTCCGCCGCGGGAACAGGCGCGGACGCCGATGCCCACCGGGCGGCCGCACCACCGAAGGCGGCGGAGGGCCGGCCCCCACGCCGCTCCGACGCAACACGGGCGGCGATCGTGCGCTCCGCGCGCGAGCGGTTCGCCACCGACGGCTACGAGCGCGCCACGATCCGTGCCATCGCGCGGGACGCGGGCATCGACCCGTCGATGGTCATGCGCTACTTCGGCAACAAGGAGGGCCTGTTCGCCGCCGCCTCCGAGATCGACCTGCGGCTGCCGGACCTGACGGGCGTCCCCGCCGAGGAGGTCGGCACGCGCCTCGTGCGCCACTTCCTGGAGCGCTGGGAGGGCGACGAGACGCTGAACGCCATGGTGCGCGTCGGCGTCACCAACCCCGCGGGCGCCGAGCGGGTGCACTCCGTCTTCCGCGACCAGGTCTCGCCCGCGGTGGCCGCCGTGTGCCCGGACCCCCGGCAGGTCCCCGCGCGTGCGGCCCTGCTCGCCTCGCAGATCCTCGGCATGGCCCTCGGCCGGTACGTGCTGAAGCTGCCGCCCGCGGTGGCGATGACCCACGAGGAGATCGTGGGCTGGCTCGGGCCCACGGTCCGGCGCTACCTGACCGCTGAGAGCCCCTAGGGCCTGTTTCGAAGTCCCGCCTGCGGGGCGGCGCCACGCACGCACGCACGCTCTCCCCCACTTCGTGGGAGGTGCCCCCAGCGTTGTCGGTCGTCGGCGCAGCCCGCTGCGCTCTCTCCCCCTGGGCCTGGCGGCCCGGGAGGTACCCCCACCCTCCGCCTTGCGAGCGCACGCACCTGACGCCGCCCCGCCCGCCCTAACGGGCGGACGACGCTACTTCGAAACACGCCCTAGTTCCGAACCGGCGGACGGGCGCACCCGCCCCGCCGGACGCACCCCGGCAGGAAGTCCGTCCCGCCCGAAATCCGGGAGATCTCCTGTGATCGGCCAACAACGTCCCTGTGGACGGAAGTTGGAACGAGCAGCGGGCGGGCGGCCGGGGGCCCCGGCGAATCGCTGGGCACGGACATGCCTTGAGTCCCTGTTCCGGGGTACGCAGCGGACCGTAACGAGCCCCCTTCCCATGAGAGGTGACCAAGAGTGTCCTCCTCCCTCGTAGAGACCGTTGACGTCGAAGCTCCGGTCGCGGTGAGCTGGGCGCTGTGGAGCGACGTGGCCGAGTGGCCGAAGTTCCTGAGCCACGTGAAGGACGTCGTCCGTATCGACAACAAGTCCTTCTCCTGGTGGCTCTCGCTCCCCGGCGCCGAAAAGAGCTTCACCGCCGAACTCACGGAATTCATCCCCCAGGAGCGCATCGCCTGGAGGACCACGGAAGGCGTGGAGCACGCCGGGGTGGTCACCTTCCACAGGCTCAGCGACACCACGAGCCGGGTGACGCTCCAGATCGAGTACAACCCGCAGGACTTCATCGAGCGTCTCGGAGCCCTGACCAACCTGGACTCCACGCTCACCAACTACGACCTGGGCCAGTTCAAGCGCGCAGCCGAGAAGGCGGCGGGCGGGAACGGAAGTCCGGGCGCCTGACCGGGGCCGGTCCGCTCCTCTTCCGGGGTGGTCCGGTCGCCCGGGCCCGTCACCGGGCCCGCGCCGGGGCACGTTTCGTGCGCGAGAGCATGCCAGTCGGTCTCAGCCGTGTGCCCGGCTGCGCGGGCCCGGCCGGGCGCCGCACCGGAAGGCGTTCAGGCCCGCGGCGGGCAGAACGGCCGGACGCTCAGGGCCACACCAGGCAGTACGGCTGGTGGCCCGCCATGTGCAGGCGGTCGGAGAAGTCCTGCCATTCGTGCAGGAGTTGGTACACGTTGAAGGCGTCCTGGGGGCCCGCTCGGTCGGGCACCGTCGACCAGATGAAGGCCGCCGCGCCCACCGACTCCTCGCCGATTCCGCGCAGCGGGTCCACGACCGTCATCGGCAGCTTCACGACGGCGTAATCCGGGTGCAGCACCACGAGTTCGAGCGGCGGCACCCGGTGCAGAGGTATGCCCTCGATGCCTGTGAGCACCATCGCGGCCATGGTCTCCGGCTTGATCTTGGTGAACATGCCGTGACCCAACTCGTCGCCGCCGAGCTCCTCCGGGCGCATGGAAACGGGAACCCGGGCCGCCGTAGCGCCGTCCGGGGCGCCGAAGTACTTGTAGGTCACCCCCACTCGGCCGCCACCCTTGCTGCTCCCAGTGTCTCTTTCCGCCGCGTCTCTCCGGTGACGTCCGCTTGCGCGCTCCGGACCGAGGTCCCCGGTACCCTCTCCCAGTCCACCACCGCGCTGCATGTCACCACCCGACCACTCGCGGCCGCCGCCGCGCAACCCGATCATCGTGACAGAGACCTCCCCGTCCTGCCGGTCGTGAAACGCCCCGCGGCGGGCGGGTAATCCCCGTGTTACCGGGCCGGTACCTGACCGGCTCCTCATGTCCCCTATACCCACCAGCGGGACGACGACGCGGTGCCGTCGGGATGCTCTGACACCATGGTCCTCGTGACTTACTCGTACGAGGCCCCAGTATCGCAGTCGCTCTACGACCGCGCCGCCGCCGTGACGCCCGGTGGCGTGAACTCTCCGGTCCGCGCCTTCCAAGCCGTGGGCGGTACGCCCCGGTTCATGGTGTCCGGGGCCGGTCCGTACCTCATGGATGCCGACGGACGTGAGTACGTGGACCTCGTCTGTTCGTGGGGGCCGATGATTCTGGGCCATTCCCATCCCGAAGTGATCGCGGCCGTCCAGGCGGCGGTGAGCCGCGGCACGTCGTTCGGAACGCCCGGCGAGGACGAAGTCGCCCTCGCGGAAGAGATCGTGGACCGCATCGATCCGGTCGAACAGGTGCGGCTGGTCTCCTCCGGCACGGAGGCCACGATGTCCGCGATCCGCCTGGCGCGCGGTTTCACCGGGCGCGCGAAGGTCGTGAAGTTCGCGGGCTGTTACCACGGTCATGTCGACGCGCTGCTCGCGTCGGCGGGTTCGGGCGTCGCGACGTTCGGGCTGCCCGACACCCCGGGCGTGACGGGTGCGCAGGCGGCGGAGACCATCGTGCTGCCGTACAACGACCTCGACGCCGTACGGGCCGCGTTCGCCGCGCAGCCCGACGGGATCGCGTGCGTCATCACCGAGGCGTCCCCCGGCAACATGGGCGTCGTGCCGCCGAAGCCCGGCTTCAACGAGCAACTCAAGGAGATCTGCCGGGCGCACGGGGCGCTGTTCATCTCGGACGAGGTGATGACGGGCTTCCGCGTCAGCAAGCAGGGCTGGTACGGGATCGACCAAGTCGCCCCCGATCTGATGACGTTCGGCAAGGTGATGGGCGGCGGCTTCCCGGCGGCGGCCTTCGGCGGCCGGCGTGACGTGATGGAGCGCCTCGCACCGGCCGGCCCCGTCTACCAGGCCGGCACGCTGTCGGGGAACCCGGTCGCCACAGCCGCAGGCATCGCACAGCTGCGGCTGCTGGACGACGCGGCGTACGCGGCGGTGGACTCCGCTTCCGAGCAGCTGCGCCGTGCTGTGACCGAGGCGCTGGACAAGGCGGGCGTCGCCCACCGGCTCCAGGTCGCGGGCAACATGTTCTCCGTCTTCTTCACCGGCGAGCCGGTCACGGACTACGAGGGCGCGAGGGCGCAGGAGGCCTTCCGGTTCAAGGCCTTCTTCCACTCGATGCTGGAGCAGGGCGTCTACCTTCCGCCGTCCGCCTTCGAGTCCTGGTTCGTCTCGACCGCGCACGACGACGGCGCCCTGGAACGCGTCGCCGAGGCGCTTCCGGCCGCCGCCCGCGCCGCCGCGGAGGCGACCGCATGAGCGCGGCGGACGGTACGGCCCCGGGCCGCGAGGCCGGAAGACGCGAGCGTGACACCGGCGGGCAGGCCGTCACCGTCGTGCACGTGATGCGCCACGGCGAGGTCGAGAACCCGGACGGCGTGCTGTACGGACGCCTGCCCGGCTACCACCTCTCCGACCTGGGACGCAGGATGGCCGACCGGGTGGCCGAACATCTCGCCGGCCGGGACATCGCGTACGTCGTGGCCTCGCCGCTGGAGCGTGCGCAGGAGTCCGCGGCGCCCATCGCCAAGGCGCACGGTCTGGACGTCGCCAGCGACGAGGACCTGATCGAGGCGGACAACGTCTTCCAGGGCAGGACGGTGGGCGTGGGGGACGGTGCGCTGCGCAGGCCCGCGAACTGGCGCCACCTGTTCAACCCTTTCCGTCCGTCGTGGGGCGAGTCGTACGTGCACCAGGTGCAGCGGATGCGCGCCGCCCTGGACGCGGCCCGCGACGCCGCGCGCGGCCACGAGGCCGTCTGCGTCTCACATCAGCTGCCGATCTGGACGCTGCGCAGCTTCGTCGAACGGCGCAGGCTCTGGCACGACCCGCGCCGGCGGCAGTGCACGCTCGCCTCCCTCACCTCCTTCACCTTCGAGGGGGACAAGATCGTCTCGGTCGGCTACACGGAGCCCGCGCGTGATCTGGTGCCTCCGCATCTGCGCGCGGGCGCCAAGTCCGCCGGGGGCGGCGGACGCGGGGCCTGAGGGATTTCCGACGTCGTCCTGAGGGGCCCGAGGGGGTCCGAGGGGCTGCGCGGAGCGCGGCCGCCGGGCGCCATGAGGGAGGAGCGAGCCGGCCGGAGACCGGTCGGAAGCGGGCCACCGCAAGTGGGGCGGCCCGTGCCCAACGGGCGCAAGGGGGGCGTGGAAGATCGGCTCGGGGCTCATGCGAAACTTTTCACATGAGTCAGACCCGAGCCTTCCGGCGCCGCCCCGCACTGCTGATCGCGTTGCTCGCGGCGGGGGCCTCGGTGCTGGCCGGGTGCAGCGACGACAAGGCCGGTTCGTCGTCGGGGGACACGAAGTTCGTACAGGGCACCGGGAAGATCACCAAGGTCGAGAGCGGCGAGCGGCAGAAGGCGCCGGACATTTCGGGCAAGAGCGTCGACGGGAAGCGGCTGGAACTCTCCGACTTCAAGGGGAAGATCGTCGTCCTGAACGTCTGGGGCTCCTGGTGCGCACCCTGCCGCGCGGAGGCGCCCAACCTCGCCAAGGTCTCCAAGGAGACCGAGGGCAAGGGCGTGCAGTTCGTCGGGATCAACACCCGCGATCTCGACCGCGCCAACGCCAAGGCGTTCGAGCGCAACTACGGCATCGAGTACCCGAGCTTCTACGACCCCAGCGGCAAGCTCATCCTCCGCTTCCCCAAGGGCAGCCTCTCCCCGCAGGCCATCCCCTCCACGCTCATCCTCGACCGGGACGGGAGGATCGCCGTACGGGCGCTGAAGGAACTCGGCGAGAAGGAACTGCGCTCCGCGCTCGACCCGTTGACGGCGGAGAAGTGACCCCCGCATGAGCACGCCCGCCACCGCCGCGGCCTCCTCCGCCGGCACCGCACTCGCGGCCGCCACGGCGGAGGTGAACCACACGGTCCTCAGCGGCGCCCTGCTGCTGGCCGTCCCCGTGGCCGTGCTCGGCGGTCTCGTCTCCTTCTTCTCCCCGTGCGTCCTGCCCCTCGTGCCCGGCTACCTCAGCTACGTCACCGGCGTCAGCGGCACCGACCTGGCGCATGCCAGGCGCGGCCGGATGCTCCTCGGGGCGGGCCTGTTCGTGCTCGGCTTCACCGCGGTCTTCGTCTCCGGCGGTGCGCTCTTCGGGGGCTTCGGAGCGACGCTGCAGGAGCACCGGACGGTCATCTCCCGGGTCCTGGGCGCCCTGACGATCCTGCTGGGGCTCGCGTTCATGGGCGCGCTCGGCCCGCTGTCCCGGCTGACCTCGCGCGAACTGCGCATCCAGCGGCGCCCGTCCGTCGGCCTCGCGGGGGCTCCCATGCTCGGCGTGCTGTTCGGCATCGGCTGGACCCCGTGCATCGGGCCGACCCTCGCCGCGGTGCAGACCCTGGCGTTCAACGAGGCCAGCGCCGGCCGGGGCGCACTGCTGACAGTGGCGTACTGCCTGGGGCTCGGCGTGCCGTTCGTCGTGGCCGCCATCGCCTTCCGCCGCACGCTGGGGGCCTTCGGCTGGGTGAAGCGGCACTATGCATGGGTGATGCGCACCGGCGGTCTGATGCTCGTCGGGGTCGGCGTGTTGCTCGTCACCGGGGTCTGGGACCGGATCGTGTACGACCTGCAAGTCTGGTCGTCCGACTACACCGTGGGAATCTGAGATGCGTACGACGGACACCGGATCCGGCACCGGACCGGACACCGGATCGGACACCGCCGCCGGGACCGGCGCAGGCGGCACCAGCGGCACTCCCGCGACGGCGGGCGCGGCCCCCGAGGGGAACGCGCCCGAGGGGAACGCCCCCGAGGGGATCCCGGAGGAGACGCGGCTCGCCCGCGAGGCCGAGTCCCAGCTTTCCACCGCGCCCGGTGAGGAGAAGCTCAACGTCCCCTCCATCGGTGCCGTCGGCTGGGCCCGCTGGTTCTGGCGGCAGCTGACGTCGATGCGGGTCGCGCTGATCCTTCTGCTTCTGCTCTCCCTCGCGGCGATCCCCGGCTCGGTGATCCCGCAGAGCAACGTCGACAGCCTCAAGGTCGAGAACTTCCGGAAGAAGCACGACGTGCTCTCGCCGGTCTACGAGAAGCTCCAGCTCTTCGACGTCTACACGTCGGTCTGGTTCTCGGCGATCTACATCCTGCTGTTCGTCTCCCTCGCCGGCTGCATCGTCCCCCGCACCTGGCAGTTCGTGGGCCAGCTGCGCAGCAGGCCGCCCCGCGCACCGCGCCGCCTGGAGCGGATGCCGGCCTACACGACCTGGCGCACGGACGCCGCCCCGGACGAAGTTCTCGGCGGGGCCCGCCGGCTGCTGGCGGGACGGCGGTTCCGTGTCGAACGGGAGGGTGACGCCGTCGCCTCGGAGAAGGGCTATCTGCGCGAGGCGGGCAACCTCCTCTTCCACATCGCCCTGATCGTTCTGCTGCTGGCCTTCGCCGCCGGGCAGTTGTGGAAGTCCGACGGCGGCAAGCTCATCATCAAGGGCGACGGCTTCTCCAACACACTCACCCAGTACGACGACTTCAAGTCCGGCTCCCTCTTCGACCCGGACGACCTGGAGTCCTTCGGCTTCAGCCTCGAGGACTTCCACGCCACGTACGAGGAGTCCGGCCCGCAGAAGGGCACGGCACGCGACTACCGCGCGGACGTCTCGTACTGGGAGGGCGCCGACGGCAGGGAGAAGCAGGACTCGATCAAGGTCAACCACCCGCTGCAGATCGGTGATTCGAAGGTCTTCCTGAACGGGAACGGCTACGCCCCGGTCGTCTCCGTCAAGGACGGCAAGGGCAACACCGCTTTCCGCGGCCCCGTCGCCTTCCTCCCGCAGGACGGCAACCTCACGTCGTCCGGCGTCGTCAAGGTCACCGACTACCGGGACGCGAAGAACCGCAAGGACCAGCTGGGCTTCCAGGGGTTCTTCGTTCCGACCTTCGGCGGCTCGGGGTCGGGAACGATGTTCTCGCAGTCGCCGGCGATGAGGTTCCCGGTGCTCTTCCTCACCGCGTACCACGGTGATCTCGGGCTCGACTACGGCGCCGCGCAGAGCGTCTACCAGCTCGACACCAAGCGCATGAAGCAGTTCAAGAAGCCGGACGGCAGCCCGCTGGCGAAGAAGATCCTTCCGGGCGAGACGATGAAGCTGCCGAACGGCGGGGGCGAGCTGAAGTTCGAAGGCGTGCGCCAGTGGGCCCAGTTCCAGATCGTCCACGAGGTGGGCGGCGGCTGGGCGCTGGGCGGTGCGCTCGCCGCGATCGGCGGGCTCGCGGGCTCGCTGTTCATCCAGCGGCGGCGCGTGTGGGTACGTGCGGTCACGGGTGCCGACGGCCGTACGGTCGTGGAGATGGCGGGGCTGGGACGCAGTGAGTCGGCCAGACTCCCCGAGGAACTGGGTGACTTGGCGTACGCGATGCAGAACGACGCCCCGCCCGTGCCGGACGAGCCGGAGACCGAACCGGGGAGCCGGCACGTGGAGCACGACGAGCACGCGGAGCACGAGGAGCAGGGCAAGAAGGACGAGAACGACGAGGACGACAAGGCCAGTGCCGAGGACGGCGCCGAAGCCTCGCCGCGAGGAGAACGCACGTGAACATCGCCGCTGCCGCAACGAACGAGAATCTCGCCGAGATCAGCAACTACCTGATCTATTCGGCGATGGCCGTCTACGCGCTCGCCTTCGTCGCGCACATCGCCGAGTGGGTCTTCGGCAGCCGCAGCAAGGTGGCCCGCACCGCCGCCGCGCTGAGCCCCGGGCGTGAGAAGGGCCGCGAGGCGGCCGAGGACGCCCGCGACGGTTCGGAGGCGGGCGCGGACTCCGGCGCGGCCGCGGCCGCGCCCGCGAAGGGCGCCGCGGCCGGCGGCAAGGCGTCGGGAACCTCCGTGCTGGAGCGCCCGCGCCCCAAGGTCGTCGTCCGCTCCTCCGCGGGCCGCCGAGGCGAACTGCCGGACGGCCCTGGCGCCGCCGCCGGTGACGAACAGGGCGATCTGTACGGCCGGATCGCGGTGTCGCTGACGACGCTCGCGTTCCTCCTGCACTCCGCGGGCGTGCTCGCACGCTCGCTCTCGGTGCAGCGTGCCCCCTGGGGCAACATGTACGAGTTCTCGACCGCCTTCTCCATGGTGGCCGTCGGCGCCTATCTCGCCTTCCTCGTCGCGAAGAAGAACGTCAGCTGGATCGGGCTGCCGCTGGTGACGACCGTGCTGCTCGACCTCGGCCTGGCCGTGACGGTGCTCTACACCGAGAGCGCCCAGCTCGTACCGGCGCTGCACTCGTACTGGCTGTGGATCCACGTCTCGCTGGCCATCGTCTGCGGCGCGCTGTTCTACCTCGGCTTCGTCTCCACGGCGCTGTACCTCTTCCGGGACCGGTACGAGACCAAGCTGCTGGACGGCGGCACACCGGGCGGCTTCGCCACGTCGGTCATGGAGCGGCTGCCCTCGTCGGCCTCGCTCGACAAGTTCGCCTACCGCATCAACGCGGCCGTCTTCCCCTTCTGGACCTTCACCATCGTGGCCGGGGCGATCTGGGCGGGCGACGCGTGGGGCCGCTACTGGGGCTGGGACCCCAAGGAGGTCTGGTCGTTCATCACGTGGGTCGCCTACGCCTGCTACCTGCACGCCCGGGCGACCGTCGGATGGAAGGGGCGCAAGGCCGCCTACCTGGCCCTGATCGCCTTCGCGTGCTTCCTGTTCAACTACTACGGCGTGAACATCTTCTTCAACGGCAAGCACTCGTACGCGGGCGTCGACGGCTGACGCTCGTATGCGGGGGCGCCGGCCGAGCCGCTCCGCCCGCCCCCGCCGCCTCCGGGCCCGACCGAGATCAGGTCACCGGGCCCGGCGGAGCCGTCCTCGGGGCCCGGCGGAGATCCGTCCTCCGAGCCCGGCGATCCGTCTCCCGCCGCGCCCGGCGCTGGGCTCAGCTCTTCGGCGGTGTCTCGTCCGGGCCGCCCTTGCCGTCCTCACGCCGCCCCGACTCCTCGTCGCGGCGGTGCAGTTCGGCCTCCTGCGGCTCGGCGCCGGGACGCGGCTCACGCCCGGCCGCCCCGGTGTCCTCGTCCGTGACGCGGCCCTTGCCGGCGTCCGGGCGGTCACCCTTGCCGGCGTCCGGGCCGGCGTCCGCGCCGTCCTTGCCGCCCGCTGCGTTCCGCTCGTCGCCCGGCGTCCCGTCGTCCTGCGAACCGTCGGGCTGTGCACCGCCCTTGATGGACTTGAGGAACTCCGGGTTGTCGTCCGGGGCGACCCAGCGGCGCTCGTCGGGCCGTGTGGCGCCGTAGGGCGCGTTCTTGCGGGGCCGCCCGACGGCGAACCACGCGACGGGGCCCAGCAGCACCTGCCCGAAGAGCAGGACGATGATGATCCACACGACCTTCGGCAGCTTCCGTACTTCCTTTTCAGGAGTATTGAGGCAGTCGATGAAGGCGTAGATCCACACCGCCAGGACGAGAATGAACGGCAGATACCTGAGCATGCGGGACGCCCCCTAAGCGAGCAGACTCGGCACGGTGGGCCGGAAGTGCGATCGGTGCGGTGCTTCTTGCAGCGTTTTGGCTGCTTCTTGCTGGTATGTCGCTTGTGCGTTACGTGTTCGTGTTCGCGTTCGTTCCGGAGGGTGCATCGCGGCATTCCGCCGTACGTACGTAAGCCAGCGTAACGGTGTCCGGAAGGGGCCGGGGGCGGCCGGTCGGGGCCGGGAGCCCATGCCGGATACTGGGGCGCATGGCATACGACGATCTCCGCTCGCTGCTGCGGGCGCTGGAGCGTGACCGGGACCTGAAGCGGATCAAGGCGGAGGTCGATCCGCACCTCGAGATCGGTGAGATCGTCGACCGGGTGCAGAAGGCCGGCGGGCCGGCGCTGCTGTTCGAGAACGTGAAGGGCTCCTCCCTTCCCCTCGCGATGAACGTCTTCGGCACGGACCGCCGACTGCTGAAGGCCCTCGGCCTCGAGTCGTACGACGAGATCAGCGAGAAGATCGGCGGGCTGCTCAAGCCCGAACTGCCGCAGGGTTTCGTCGGGATGCGGGAGGCCTTCGGCAAGCTCGGCGCGATGACGCACGTACCGCCGAAGAAGGTGAAGGGCGCCCCCGTCCAGGAAGTCGTCCTCGAGGGCGACGAGGTGGACCTGGACGCGCTCCCCGCGCTGTTCACCTGGCCCGAGGACGGCGGATCCTTCTTCAACCTCGGTCTGACGCACACCAAGCACCCCGAGACGGGCGTGCGCAACCTCGGCCTCTACCGCCTCCAGCGGCACGACCGCCGCACCATCGGCATGCACTGGCAGATCCACAAGGACAGCCGGAACCACTATCAGGTCGCCGCGCGGCGCGGCGAGAAGCTGCCGGTCGCCATCGCCTTCGGCTGCCCGCCCGCTGTGACGTACGCCTCGACGGCGCCGCTTCCGGGCGACATCGACGAATACCTCTTCGCGGGCTTCACCCAGGGCAAGCGTGTCGAGATGACCGACTGCAGGACGGTGCCGCTCCAGGTGCCCGCCCACGCGGAAGTGGTGCTGGAGGGCTGGCTGGAGCCCGGAAAGACGCTGCCGGAGGGGCCGTTCGGCGATCACACCGGCTTCTACACGCCGCAGGAGGACTTCCCCGCGCTGACGATCGACTGCGTGACGATGCGCAAGCGCCCGGTCTTCCAGTCGATCGTCGTGGGCCGGCCGCCGACGGAGGACGGACCGCTGGGGCGCGCCACGGAGCGGTTCTTCCTGCCGCTGCTGAAGATCATCGTCCCGGACATCGTGGACTACCACCTGCCCGAGGCCGGCGGCTTCCACAACTGCATGATCGTCTCGATCGAGAAGAAGTACCCGAAGCACGCCCAGAAGGTCATGCACGCCATCTGGGGTGCGCACATGCTCTCCCTGGAGAAGCTGATCGTCGTCGTCGACGCCGAGTGCGACGTGCGCGACCTGCACGAAGTGGCCTGGCGGGCCCTGGGCAACGTCGACTACTCCCGTGACCTGAGCGTCGTCGAGGGCCCGGTCGACCACCTCGACCACGCCTCGTACCAGCAGTTCTGGGGCGGCAAGGCCGGCGTCGACGCGACGGCGAAGCTGCCGGAGGAGGGCTACACGCGCGACGGGGGCTGGCCGCACGCCATCGAGTCCGACCCCGATGTCGCGCGGCTCGTCACCGAACGCTGGAAGGAGTACGGCCTTTGAGCGGCGACGCCGTGACCGGGGACGGCGCACGGGCCGGCATGGACCGGCCGCGCGGAGGCGTGCGCGCCTTCCTGCGCCTGGTGATGATCGAGCACTCCGTCTTCGCGCTGCCGTTCGCCTACACCGCGGCGCTCACGGCGATGTTCCGCGCGAGCGGCACCGTCCAGTGGCGTGAGCTGCTGCTCATCACCGTCGCCATGGTGGGGATGCGCACCTTCGCCATGGCCGCGAACCGCATCATCGACCGCGAGATCGACGCCCGCAATCCCCGTACCGCCGGGCGCGAACTCGTCACCGGTGCGCTCTCCGTGCGGTCTGCGTGGACGGGTGCGCTGGTCGCCGTCGCCGTCTTCATGGGCGCGTGCGCCCTGCTCAACCCGCTCTGCCTGGCGCTGGCGCCCGTCGCCGTGGTGCCGATGGTGGTCTATCCGTACGGGAAGCGCTTCACGGACTTTCCGCACGCCATCCTCGGCCTCGCTCAGGCGATCGGGCCGATCGGCGCCTGGATCGCGGTGACCGGAGCCTGGTCGTGGGAGGCCGTGGTGCTGGGTCTCGCCGTCGGCGTGTGGATCGGCGGCTTCGACCTGATCTTCGGCTGCCAGGACGTCGCGGCGGACCGTGCGCACGGGGTGCGTTCCGTGCCGGCGCGGTTCGGTATCGCGGCGGCGCTCCACGGGGCGCGCGGCAGTCACGTCGTCACGGTGGCGCTGCTGGCGTGGTTCGGAGTGCTCACCGGTGCGGGCGTCTTCTGGTGGCTGGGCCTGGTGATCGTCGCGGTGGCCTTCGTGTACGAGCACTCCATCGTCAGGCCGGGGGACCTGTCCCGGCTCAACAGGGCCTTCTTCACGGTCAACGGGTTCATCGGCATCGCGCTGTTCGTGTGCGCGCTGCTGGACCTGACGGCGCGGGGCCTGAGCGTCTGACGGCGCGGGGCTTGAGCGTCTGCCGGTCCGGGGCCTGAGCGTCCATCTGTGCGGGGCAGGGCCGGGGGTCCCGCGGGTGCGGTCCCGTGCCGGCCCTGGCGAGCCTCCCTCAGTGCCAGGCCGGCTTGCCGCCTCCCGGCGTACGGGCGGTCGAGGTCATGAAGGCGGCCACGACGCCGCCGATCAGGCCGAAGAGGTGGCCCTGCCAGGAGACCCCGGCCTCCGTGGGCAGCACGCCCCACAGGATCGAGCCGTAGAACACGGCGACGACACCGCCGAGCGCGACGTCGGTGATCCGCCTGTCCACGAAGCCGCGTACGAGCAGGTAGCCGAAGAGCCCGAAGATCAGCCCGGAGGCCCCTGCCGTGTTGCTGGCGTCAGGTGCGACCAGCCACACGCCGAACCCGCTCACCACGATGATCGTGAGGGCGACGGCCAGGAAGCGCCCGGTGCCCCGCAGCGCAGCGAGAAACCCGAGGACGAGCAGCGGCACCGTGTTCGCGATGAGGTGGCCGAATCCGAAGTGCATGAAGGCGGCGGGAATCACGTCGACGAGCTCGCTCTGCCGGCGCGGGATGATGCCGAAGGTGTCCAGAGCGTTGCCCGTCGCCTGGTCGACGAATTCGAGGAGCCACAGCAGCCCCGTCCAGAGCAGGATCAGCTTCGCGGCGGGCTTGGCGCCCTGCCGCGGAGATCTGTCGCTGTTCGTGCTGTTGATGCCGGACCCTGATCCGTACGCCATCGAGTCTCCCCCTGAGGGACGGTCGCGGAGCCGATGCCTGTGACCTTGAGAACGTGGCAGAGGGCCCGCGAAGTTCCGCGGTCCAGGATGCGGCAGGCCAGGCCCTCCAGGATGGCGTCAGAACTTCTCCGTGCCCAGGGCGCCGTACATCGCGGTCGCCACCAGATCCTGCGGCATGAGCTCCTTGGCGCCGCCGGGAGCGGTCACGGAGACGGCGTCGCCACCGCTGAACTCCAGCCGCAGCGGCAGGTGCGCCTCCCCCCGCGTGAACTGGCCCAGGTCGAGGGTGAGCGAGGTGAGCTGCCCGCGCCGGATCGCCAGGTCCGCCACGATGTCGCTCCCGGGCACCCGTGCGGGGTCGATCTCCGCGCCCAGCGGCCGCAGCGCGGCGACGAGATCCCGTGCGGCCTTGCGCCCGGGCAGCGTCATCCGTACGCGCTCCGCGCCCCTGAACTCGCCGGTGGCCTCGAACTCGGCGTGCTCGCGAAGCAGGTCCTGCACGCCGCTGATGAACTCGCGCTGGGACTGGCCGTCGAGCGCCGAGCCGATGGTCACCGCGTCCCGGATCTCGCGGCTCCGCCTCGCCTCCTCGCTCTCCTCCGTCCTCTTGTGTGTACTCTTGTCCTCTTTGCCTCTTGCGTCTGCTTTGTCGCCCTCTGCGTCTTCCTGGTCTTCCCGGCTCCGCTGGTCGCTCTTGTTCTGCCGCCGCTCCGCCAGCGTCTCGGCCACGCGCGCGAAGTCGTCGAAAGCCTCGGGGTCCGCGCGCACCCACTTGCCCTTCAGTGCGTCCCTGGCGGCCCCCATGGTGTGCGGAAGCTCGTCCGCGAGATCGACGATCTCCGACGCCGCCTCACGCGTTTCCTCCGAGTCCGCGGTGTACTTGGCCAGCGTCCGCAGGTTCACCCGCAGATACAGCTCGTCCTTCACGGACTTGACCGCCGCGACGTCGTTGCCGCCGAAGTTCAGCGCGGCCGCCACGTTCGCGGCGTCGGACTCCGGCATCTCCTTCAGCGGGGTCTCCTCGTCGTCCGTCCCCGCCGAAACGGTCAGCTCGGCTCGCGAGAGCATGCGCGCCGCCTGCATCGAGGCGTGCCGCTTCCCGCCTCCTGCCCGCGCCGTGAGGAACTCGCGGGCCTGGCGCGGTGATCCGTCCACGGACACGACGACGGTGGAGGCGGGCTGGTCACCGAGCTTCACGACGGAGTTGCGAACCTTCAAGCCGGTCGTGAGGCGCTGGGCCGAGCTGCACGCCGACACGGAGGTGGCCACCAGCAGCGCGCAGCTCAGTACGGCGGTGGCGCGCAGCGGAGTACGGAAAGCGTGCTGCCCGGACGGCGGGCGGAAGAACTGCATCCCCCGAGCCAATCGCACAACAGGCCCGCGGCGCCAGTTGCCGCCGGACCTACGATCCGGCGGTGCGGCCCCCCAACTCGCCCTCCCAGCGCCGGTAGAGCTTGTGCGGAACACCGGCCGCGTCCAGCGCACGGCCCGCGACGAAGTCGACGAGGTGCTGCGCGGTACTGCCGCCCGCGTAGAAGGCGGGCGACGCCGGCAGCACCACCGCTCCCGCGTCGTCCAGCGAGACGAGGTGCCGGAGCGTCTGCCCGTGCAGCGGCGTCTCCCGTACAGCGACGACGAGCGGCCGCCGTTCCTTGAGGGTCACGGAGGCGGCCCGCTGGAGCAGGTCCTTCGACAGCCCCAGCGCGACACCGGCCACGCACGCGGTGCTCGCCGGAACGATGAGCATGCCCCGCGCCGGATACGACCCCGACGAGGGCCCCGCGGCGAGGTCTCCGGCGGGCCAGTGCCGTACCGCCGAGACGTCCGGGTCGAAGGCGCCGGGGGTGCCGTCGGCGCCGAACGCGAGCCAGCGGCGCAGATCCTCCCGGGCGTGCGCGTCGCGGAACGGGTGCCCCGTCTCGTCGAGGATCGTCAGCCGCGCGGCACGGCTCACGACGAGGTCCACGGCCTCGCCTGCGTGCAGCAGCGCACGCAGGACGGCGGCCGCGTACGGCGTGCCGGAAGCGCCGGAGACACCGACGATCCACGGCGTACGAGGCGTGCTGGTTCCGGTCGTGGAAGTCACGCGACCGAGCCTACGCGCGGCCCGCGGGGACGCGTCCGCGGGTGATCCGCGGGCGATCGGCGGCCACGGACGGCCCTCGGGGCGGCCTGAGGAGAGGTGTCTGAGGGCGAGCCGCCCCCATGCCTTAGATTCGTTACCGGAGATTTCGCGGAGCCCACGGTTCCCCTGCCCCGGGGCGGGGGAACCCTTCCCCTGCCCCGGCGGGGAGACCTCGATTCGGCAACGGAGGCACCAGGACCCATGGACGCGGTGGACAGGCAGCTCATTCAGGCGCTGCGGGAGAACGGCAGGGCCTCCTACGCCGAGCTGGGCCGGCTCGTCGGTCTCTCCGGCCCCAGCGTCACCGACCGGATCAACCGCCTGGAGACCGCGGGCGTGATCACCGGTTACCGCGCGACGGTGGACGCGCCTTCGCTGGGCCTCGGGGTCACGGCCCTCATCGGCATCCAGCTCACCGACGCGACCGACCACGAGGACGTGGCGGGGCGGCTGCACGAGCTGAGCGAGGTCGAGGACTGCTGGTTCATCGCCGGCGACGACTCCTTCATGCTCAAGGCCCGTGCCTCGGACGTGGACGCGCTGGAGTCCCTCATCCGTCGGCTGTCCGGCACCAAGGGCGTCTCCCGTACGCGCACGACGGTCGTGCTCTCGACCAAGTGGGAGAACCGGGTCACCGATCTGCCCCAGGAGGCCTGACACCCGGCCGCCGCACGGCCGCGCCGACGGTGCGGGACCGGCCGGTCCAGTGGGCCCCGGGAGCGGGGAGTACGCTCAAAAGGGCGCGCGAAGCACAAATCCTAGGAGGGCGACGCATGGACTCTGGGCTCAAACGCGAGCTGGAGGAGAAGGTCCGCGCAGGTGTACGGCTGACGCGTGAGGACGGCATCGCCCTGTACGACTGCGATGACCTCGCCTGGCTCGGCGGCCTCGCCCACGAGGTGCGAACGCGCAAGAACGGCAACGTCGTTCACTTCAACATCAACCGTCACCTCAACATGACGAACGTGTGCACCGCCTCCTGCGCGTACTGCTCCTTCCAGCGCAAGCCGGGGGAGAAGGACGCGTACACGATGCGCATCGAGGAGGCGGTGAAGCTCGCCAAGGCGATGGAGGGCGACAACCTCACCGAACTGCACATCGTCAACGGCCTCCACCCGACGCTGCCTTGGCGCTACTACCCGCGTTCGCTCAGCGCCCTCAAGGAAGCACTGCCCGAGACCGTCTCCCTGAAGGCGTTCACCGCCACCGAGATCCAGCACTTCGAGACGATCTCCGGGATGGACGCGAGCGAGATCCTCGACATCCTCATCGAATCCGGCCTGGAGTCCCTGACGGGCGGCGGCGCCGAGATCTTCGACTGGGAGGTCCGCCAGCACATCGTCGACCACGACACCCACTGGGAGGACTGGTCGCGCATCCACCGCCTCGCCCACGAGAAGGGCCTCAAGACGCCCTGCACGATGCTCTACGGGCACATCGAGGAGCGCCGTCACCGCGTCGACCACGTGCTGCGCCTGCGTGAACTGCAGGACGAGACAGGCGGATTCCAGGTCTTCATCCCGCTGCGCTACCAGCACGACTTCGTCGACATGCAGGACGGAAAGGTCCGCAACCGGCTCCAGGCGCGCACCACGATGGCGTCGGGCGCCGAGGCGCTGAAGACCTTCGCGGTCTCCCGCCTGCTGTTCGACAACGTGCCGCACGTGAAGGTCTTCTGGGTCATGCACGGTGTCCAGACCGCTCAGCTCGCGCTTCAGCACGGCGCCGACGACATGGACGGCTCCGTCGTCGAGTACAAGATCACTCATGACGCGGACAACTACGGCACGCCCGACAAGCTGACCCGTGAGGACCTGCTCGACCTGATCCGCGACGCCGGCTTCCAGCCCGTCGAGCGCAACACCCGCTACGAGGTCATCCGCGAGTATGAGGGGCCGGACCCGGAGCGCCGCGAGTCGCCGCAGCCGATGAGGATCTGAGGTCCCGCGGCGCGGTTCCGGCGCCCCGGCCCGGAAGCGGGCCGGGGCCCTGCGTCCGGGCCCGCTCGGCCGCCGGTACGGGCCGGTCGCCGGTACGGGGCCGGTCGCGTCGCGCGACGGCCCCGTACCGGACGCTCACCGGCTCAACAGCTCGCTGGCTCACCGGCTCAACAGCTCAGCGGCGCACGGCCGTCGGCCCGCGCCCTCCCTGTGCACGCCGCGGACGCTGTCCGCGGCCCTGGCTCTGCGCCGTCGGTCCGGTCAACTGATCGTCCGTGCGGTGCTGTTCGATCGTGCGGGAGCGGGCGGCGTGCGGCACGGTGGGCAGCCGCGGCTCGGCCAGCCGCCGTTGCACGCCCTGCACCACACGGTTCGCCGCGAAGGTCGCCCCGTACACGAAGCGCATGGACGGGCCGAAGGACGGCGTCGCCAGCAGCCCCGCGAAGAACAGCCCGGGGTGCGAGGACTCGAACCGTGCGTTCAGCTCGGGTGCGTCGCTCGTGCCGACGCGGTGCAGAATGCTGCGGATCGACTCGTCGAGCATCGACAGGCGCGCCAGCCGCGGCGAGAAGCCGGTCGCCGCGACGACGTGGTCGGTCTCGACGGTGCGCACGGCGCCGTCGACGGACTCCAGACGCAGCCGCACCTGGTCGCCCATCTGCTCCGCCGCACTGAGGCGGCTGCTCAGCAGCACCGGCACCGCGAACTCGAAGCGGTCGCGCAGCCACCAGGCACCGGCGGGGCCGAGCGCGGTGCGGGCGATGTGCTGCCGCAGCGCACCCGGCAGCTTCCGCACCGCCCACGGGATCTCGGAGTAGACCCAGCTCGGCCAGCCGGTGCCGAGTCCGCAGTGCGGATCGCGCAGCGACTTGAGCAGCGAGCGCTGAAGCGGCTGCGGCGGCGAGTTCCAGTTGATGCGGTCGGTTCGCGCCACGACCCGTACGTGGGCACCGCCCTCGGCGAGCAGCGCCGCCGTCTCCAGAGCCGCCTGCCCGGCGCCGACGACGGTCACGTCCTTGTCCTTGAAGCGGCTCAGATCGCGGTGGCGGCTGCTGTGCGAGACGAGCGCGGGCGGGAGTTTCCGCAGTGGACCCGGCTTGTGCATGAACGGCATGACACCGACGGCGACGACGACGGTGCGCGTCACCAGCACATCCCCCTCCGCCGTCTCGACGCGGAAGCCGCGGGCGCACGGGACGATCGACGTCACCGTCTGCTCCTCCGCCGGTGGCGCCGCCCGGCTGCCGAACCACTGCCCGTACTCGGTGAACGTGCCGATCGGCAGTGGTCTTCCGTGCTCCACCGTGATGCCGCGAGCGGAGCAGTACGCGGCGAGCGTGTGCGTACCGGCCGGGTCGGAGAGGTTGGAGGACCAGGGCTCGGACTTGAGGAACATGCCCTTGGGCATGTGGTCCCGCCACGAGGCCATGGGACGGCCCAGGACGCGCAGGTTGAGTCCGGCGGCCGCGGCGTGCGAGGCGATGGAGAGGCCGTAGGGGCCTGCGCCCACCACTACGAGGTCGTACATGCGTTTCCTTCTCTCTGATCTTTCACTGACCGCTCATCACGGGTGGAGCGGAAATGCGGTGCCGACGGCAGACCCGGTGTGGACGCCGGAAGCGCCGCCCTGACGGACCTGACGCGGTGCCAGATCTTGAGTGCGCCGCGGGCGAGCCATGCCCCGGCCATGGCGAAGAACGGGCGAGGGTCGTCGGCCGCGAACCAGGCGCGCTCCACGGCGCGGCCGGGGCCACGGGCGTACCGCCCCCGCGGCCGGAAACCGCGGTGGTCTCCCAGCTCGTCCCGCGCACCCCGGCCGCCTCGCCCGCCACGCGCTCCGGGCCCCTGCGGTTCTTCCTTCCGCAGCATCCCGAGGGAGACGACCGTGACCATCGCCGACAGCAGCGCGTAGTTCTCGGCGACGAACACCCGCCCCGGCCCGCCGCGCTGCGCGGGCACCTCGCGCCCCGTCAGGTGCAGATGCTGCGCGCGGACGACGTCGAGTCCGCCGTCGTCGGTGAAGAGCCGGAACTGTGCGCCGGGCCGCGGGTTGAAGTCGAGCAGGTTGTATGTGCCCGTCGCGGGGTCGAACCGGAAGTCGAGGTCGAGGATGCCGCGGTAGCCGACCCGCGCCGCGAGGCGTGCCGCTTCCTCCTCCACCTCATGGTTCGCGATCCAGGTGCCGACCGCCGTCAGGCCCGTGCGCGGGGGCCAGGAGCGTTCCTTGCGTCCCGAACCGCCCACGAGGAAGCCCCGGTCGCCGTCCGCGTAGCCGTGGAAGAACCAGTCCGTTCCGCGGCCGCCGGGCAGTCGCTGCTGAAGCAGGAGCCGGCTGCCCGCGTGAGCGCTCATCTCGTACAACTCGCCGGCCTCGGCGGGCGTCCGCACGAGCGTGGTGCTGCGCATGCCCTTCGGCAGCAGCCACGGGCGGCTCCACTTGGCGACGACGGGCAGCCCCAGCAGCGCTGCCTCGCGCGCCGCTGCGGCAGCGCTGTCCGGCGCCACCGTGACCGGATGGGCGATGCCGAGATCGCGGCAGAGTCCGGCCAGTTCGGCCTTGTCGGCGACGCGGGCGGGCAGGCCCGGCGCGGTGTCCGGGAGCAGGAAGCCGCGGCTGCGCAGCCGGTCGGCGAGGGCTGCCACGGCGATCGCGCCACGGTCGTCCAGTGCGATGAGCACGGCCGGCCTGCCGATGGCGTCCGACACGCGGGAGAGCGCCAGTTCGAGTTCGGCGTCCGAAGTGCCGTCCGGCGGAAGCGAATACATCCGGTGGACGAACCGGGAGCGGTCCACCGGGCCCGGCGTCCCCTGTGCGAGGTGGACCTCGATCCCCGTGCGCCCGAGGGACCTGACGGCTCCGAGTGTTCCGTGGTGGAACGGGTTGGGGTCGAGCCGGAGCAGGAGGACGGGGACTTCCGTGTCGAACGGCGGCATGGGTATGTCCTTGCGTCATGAATAGTGCGAACAGGGAGAAAATATCCCCATTGGGCTATCAGACCGCACCGAGTCGTCTTGAACGGTTAGGTATGAAATGCGTGTTTCGTGGCCTGAGAGGCCACCGGTGGACAGGAGGATGGATGCGGAGCCCTGAACGCCGCGGATACAAGGGGGTTTGCGGTCTCGTCGTCGCCGCCGGGCTTCTCGCTTCCTGCACCGTCCTGCCGATGAATCTGCCCCACTTCGAGAAGGAATCGTTCATCCGGAGCGTCATGCCGAGCGATTCCGGGGCTGCGGGATCCCGCGCCGAACAGGGGAGCGCCGGCTTCCCCGCGCGCCCCGCCTCGCTGACCGGCGTTCAGGCGGCCAACGCTCCGCTCGCCCCCCTCGGCACGTTCGTGCGGGCCGACCCGGGCGGCCTGATGCACATTCCGGAGCTGCAACACTGGCTCGGCGGCACGGAAGTGAAGGTGGGCCACACGTATCTCCCCGGCGACCGCTGGTCCAACATCGAGGGCAGGCCGGGCTTTCTCGAACCGTGGACGCGGTGGCGGCGGGCTCAGCAGGACCGGATGTTCGTGCTGAACGTGCCGATGACGCCACGCAACGAGGACGGCCTGCGGGACCGTCAGGTGCGCAAGCTGCTGCGCGCCGGTGCGGCAGGGCGTTTCGACGGCCACTTCCGCACCCTCGCCGAACGCCTCGTCCAGCAGGAGGCACCGGACACCGTGATCGTGCTCGGCTGGGAGATGAACGGCTCGACGTACTCGCACCGTTGCGGGCCCGCCCCCGGGGCCTGGAAGCAGTACTGGCGGAACATCGTCGCAGCCATGCGCTCGGTGCCAGGACAGAAGTTCCGCTTCGACTTCGCTCCCAGCCGCGGCCGGGACGCCTACCCGTGGACGAAGTGCTACCCGGGCGACGACGTCGTCGACATCGTCGGCATGGACGCCTACGACCAGCCCGAGGGCCACTCCTTCGAGTCCCAGGTGAACGAGCCGTACGGCCTCCAGGACCAGGTCGACTTCGCCAGAAGGCACGGCAAGGCCATCTCGTACCCCGAGTGGGGACTCTTCCGCAACGGCGACAACCCGGAGTACGTCCGCCGGATGCTCGACTGGTTCGACCGTCACAAGCCGCTGTACCAGACGCTCACCGACTACTGCCCGCACGGTGTGTGGCAGTGCACCGGCAATCCGGATTCCGCCGAGGCGTTCCGTGCCGCGGTCTTCGGCCGGTCCGGCAGGACGTCCGCCCCGTCATCCGGCGCGGGCTCGTCCGGTGAGCCCGGGGCCCGGTCGCCCGCGCCGGTGCCGTCGCCCTCGCGCACCGCGATCCCCGTGCCGACGCAACCCGGCTCGCGGATCCCGTGGTACGAGGACTGCTTCGCCGTCGGCAAGTACTGCGTGAGGTTCGACAAGCTCATGCACGGTTCGTGGGTGCCCGGGGCCGGAATGCACAAGTAGCGGCGGCCGCGCGGAGGCCGGGGCCGGCTCGCTCATCCGTCGCCGGGCTCCTCCGCCCCCCGAGGGCGGAGGAGCCCCACGCTCAGGACCGTGCGCCCCCGGCCTCCGCGGCCGTGTCCGTTCCGCCCTTCCCGGGACCGCCCGCACGCAAGTGCCGCAACCACCCGGCATCCCGGGCGTGGCGCACAGCTCCGGCGGCCAGTTCGCGTCCCTTGACCTGCGCGAGGTGCACACCCAGTGCGGGCGTCATTTCCCGGCGCGCCATCACAAGACGCCCGCTGGCCACGGCTTCGGCCTGCCATCGCAGCTTGTGCGGCTCGGCACCGCGCAGCAGATTGAGCGTGCCCGCCCCCACCGCGTCGGCGTGCGCCGCGGCGTGCCGCAGCAGCATCGTGGTGATGTCGACCCGCTGGGACCGCAGCTTCGGGTGTGCGCCGTAGAGGTAGCCGCAGACCATCTCCCGGCTGGTGAAGGTGATGTCCGAGGCCACGGTCTCGTCGTCGACGCGGTACTCGGTGATGGTTGCGTCGCCGCTCTCCGCCATGCGCTCGACCGTGCGTTCCAGGTGGGCGCGGAAGCGCGGCCGCAGATGCTCTGGTGTCACACCGCGGCCCTCCCACTGCATCGCGTGCAGCTTCAGCAGAGTACGTACGGCCCCGGCGGCCTCCGACGGCAGCACGTCGTGCTCCTTGACCCCCAACTTGTCGATCTTGCGCAGCTTCTGGCGGGTGCGCTTGGCGCTCGCGGCCGGCAGCCGCTCCAGCAGCTTCTCCATGGGGAGACCGGGCAGTTCGAGACACACGGAGTCCGCGAGCCTGCGGCGGGGGCCGGGCCATGCGTCGTACACCTGCTCCGCCGCGGCACCGCGGCGCACCTCGCGCAGATCGATCAGTGCTCCGCGCGACGCATGGTGCAACGCCATCGCCAGACACGGGGCGGCGGCGGGGAATCCGCCGTCCAGCAGTACGTCGCAGAAGTCGGTGATGCCGCCCCCGAGGGCGACCAGCGTCGGCAGGGGCCGGTGGGTGAGCATCATCGGCGCCGCGGCGACGAGCCGTCCGTTGTCGCGGACGAGTACGACGCGGAGCCGGCCCCGCCCTCCGTACGACCGCCACCACGATTGCAGCCAGGCGTGGGACTGGAAGGGAGTGGACCCGGGGCTGCGCCGGCGCAGCCCGTCCCACTCCGCGGCGAGGCCGGCGAACGCCGCAGGATCCCGGCACACACTGGCGCTGGTCATCGTCCTGCCTCGGTCAGGGAGTCGGCGCTCGTGGGCTCGGCCGCGACGCCCGCGCCGGGGGCCGCGTCGGGCACCCGGCCGTCGCCGGCCGTCACGGGCACGCCGGTGTACTCCGGGCGTCGACGGGACTGCGGACGGACGAGCAGCACGAACCCGCCGATCAGCCCGCCCGCGCACGCACCCACGGCGACCGCGACCTCCCGGGACGGTGAGACGGGCGTCGCGGGTGCCACGGCCTCGGAGAGGAGGGTCAGGCGTGCGCCGGTCCGCTTCACCGAGGCCTTGGCCGTCTTGGTGAGGGCTTTCGCGACGGCGTCGGCGTTCTTCGCCGCCTGCGATGCGCTGGACGAGGTCGCGGTGATCTGCACCATCGGGGCGTCGGGCGACGTGCTCGCCTGGATGCCGTCGCTGATCGTGCCCCGGCGGAGGCCCGCCCGCTTCTCCGCGTCGGCGAGGATCATCGGATCCGTCGCGATCTTGCCGAACGCCTGCGCGTAGCCGAGCGCGCCGCCCACCTCCGACCGGCCGGACGGCGAGACGACGACGTAGCTGACGGCCGAGTACTGCGGCGGTGTCATCACCGAGTACCCGGCGCCGCCCCCGGCGCCCAGGAGGAGGCAGACGGGCAGGGGCCACCATCGGGGCGTGCGGCGCAGCAACGCCCTGAACCGGACGGACAGCCGCCGCGCCGGGGACACGGAGGACTTCGGGGTGCGCGTGCGGCTGCGGGACCGGGCGGAAGAGCCCTCGGTCACAACGGCGTTGCTGCGGAGCGGAGTTGTTCTGGTGAGGGCGGAGGTCTTGCTGCTGCCGCCGTTCGCCGGGGGTGCCGCGGACCCGTTCGCCGGGGGGGCCGCGGATCCGGCCGGAGCCGCCGCCTCCGGCTTCCCGGTTCCCTTCCTGGACTTCCGGCTCCGGATCCTGAGCCTCCCGGCTTTTGCGGCGCCGGCCTCCTTGGCGGGTCCGGTGCCGGTGCCCGTGCTGGTTCCGGAACCGGTCCTGGCCGGACGGGCCCCGGGCTTGGCTGCGGTGCCGGTGCCGGTGGCGGTGCCCGCGCCGGACCGGGACTTGGCGACGTCCTCGGTCTTCGGCTTCGCGCCGGTCTCCGGTTTCGCCCCGGCCTCTGGTTTCGCGCCGGGCTTTGGTTTCGCCCCGGCCTCTGGTTTCGCGCCGGGCTCCGGTTTCGCCCCGGTCGCGGCCTTCGTGACCGGCTGCGTCTTCGTGTCCGTCGTGCCGTCCGTCCTGGATTCGGGCCCGGTGTCGCTCCTGGCGCCGGATCCGGTCCCGGCTTTGCTCCGGGCGTCGGTCCCGGCGCCGGCCGCCTCGGACTCCACAGGCACCTCGGACTTCACAGCGGCTTCGGACTTCACCGTGGCCTCCGTCTTCACGGCCGCCTCGGACTTCACCGCGTCGCTCTCGGACGTGCCGGCCGGGCTCTTCTCCCCGGCGCTCTCCGCGCCCTCGGGGGTTGCGGCCCCCGCTCCGTCGCCGTTGCCGGGCTTTTGCGGGCGGGCTTCGTTCCGGGACTGCGCCGTGCGCGCCGAGCCGTCCGCGGTGGGGTTTTGGGACGATCCCTGTGCGGCTTTGGGCATGGCAGGACTCACCTCGTTGTCAGGGGTAGCGATGTCGGCGCCGGTACGGGCGTGGCCGGGGCCGGTGCCGTTGCGGGCAGTTGCGGTGCGCCTGTCACGGCGCGGTAGACGGCCATCAGCCGCTCGGCGCTGCGGACGATGTCGTAGCGCTCCACGACGGGCGGTACGGGCAGCCGTACGGGCTCCGCGTTCCGGTACTCGCAGAGGAGCGCGGTGAGTTCGGGCACGCCGGTTCCGATGCGCCGGGCGCCGGGTGCCTCCTCGGGCGGCAGGTCGTCGATGGCCGGGCACGTCACGTGCAGCGCCGGCAGCCCGGCCGCGAGGGCTTCCAGCACGGCGAGCCCGAAGGACTCCTCGGACGACGGCGAGACGAACACGTCCATCGCTGCGAGCAGGTCCGGGATCTCCCACGAGCCGGCATCGGCCGAGGCGACCGTCCCGTCGCACTCGCCGAGCATGTGGACGCGGTCGAGCGAGCCGAGTGCCGTCGCGATGCCGCGGAGCGTCTCGCGCTCGGGACCGTCGCCCACCAACACCAGTTGCGCGTCCGGCAGTACGGACACCGCCCGCACGAGCGTCTCGAAGTGCTTGCCCGGCACCAGCCTCCCCACGCCGCCCACGACGAACGCGTCCTGGGGAATGCCCAGCCGCCCGCGTGTGGTGACGCGGGCCAGGGGGTCGAAGCGGAAGCGGCGGGCGTCGATGCCGTTGGGCACGGTGTGCAGCCGGGAAGCGGGCACGCCCCAGCGCCGCAGCCGCTGCGCGACGGTGTCGGACACCGCGACGGTTGCGCAGCCCAGCCGCTCGGAGGCCAGATACAGCGCGCGGATGCCCGGACCGAGCCGCCTCCCTTCGATCGTGTCGTCGCCGAGGGAGTGCTCCGTGGCCACGACGGCACGCACTCCGGCGAGCCGTGCCGCGAGGCGCCCGTACAGGCAGGCCCGGTAGAGGTGGGTGTGGACGAGGTCGTAGCGCCCTTCGCGGAGCAGGTGGACCAGCAGCGGCATGATCGTCGCGTCGAGGTTCCCGGTCATGCCCAGGTGCGTGACGCGGTGACCGTCGGCGAGGATACCGTCGGCCACGACACCCGGTGCGGTGAGGGTGAACACGTCGCAGCGGACGGGCAAGTGGCGCAGCATCAGCCGCAGTTGCTGCTCGGCTCCGCCCACGCCGAGCCCGGTGATGACGTGCGCGACCTTCATCGGGCGCCTCCGGTCCCGCTGCCGACCGCGCCCTCGTCCTCGTCCTCTCCGGCCGCCGCGCCGGTGTCCTCCGGCTGCCCCTGCTCGGGGGGAAGCGGCTTGCGGCGGAGCGGATTCAGCGTCCGCTTCAGGAACAGCCGCACGGAGTTGTCGGCGGAGTCGATGTGCACCCTCGGCAGGGCGTGCATGCAGGTGAGCGCCCCCGGGTCGATGGCGCAGGCATAGCCGTAACCGGCGTCGCGCACCGCCTCGACGGCGCGGGGATCGACCGTCCCGTACGGGTAGCAGAAGCCCTCCGGGGCGGTGCCGGTGATCTCCGCGACGAGCGCGCGGCTCTGCTTGGTCTCCTGTTCGACGGTGGCGTCGTCGGCCTTGGTCAGGTCGGTGTGCATCAGGCCGTGCGAGCCGATCTCCATGCCTTCGGCCGCTGCGGTCCGGATGCCCTCGGCGTCCAGGAGGGGCTTGCGCGGGCCGAGTTCGTCCCAGGCGTTGATGCCGCCGAGCCGGCCGGGCAGCACGAAGACGGTGGCCGTGCATCCGTGCCTGTGCAGCAGGGGCAGGGCGCTGTCGACGAAGTCGGCGTAACCGTCGTCGAAAGTCAGCCCGACCAGTCCGGCGTCGCGTCCTGCCGCCCGCGCCCGCATCAGCTCGCCCACGCTCACGCCGGACAGGCCGCGGTCGCGCAGCCAGCGCAGCTGCCGGTCGAGCCGGTACGGAGAGACCGTGATCCGGTACGGGTCGTCCGTGCAGCCGGAGACCGAGTGGTACATCAGCACCCACGGGGGTCTCCGCCGCCGCGTGCCTGTGCGGGCGGTCGCGGGTGCGGCCGCGGGCTCGCGTGCGGACGCCGGTACGGGCACACGTCGCTGGGGCGAGGGCAGCGGCAGGGCGGGGATGCGGGCACGGAACTCAGCGGACATGAGCGAACCTTCGTTTGACGACGGCGAACAGCTGAGGCACCTCCGGGGCCCTCACGAGGCGGGCCACGGACGCGAAGACGACGAGGACGGTCACTCCGCCGGCCGCCGCACCGGCCAGCGGACCGCCGGCGAGCAGGCCCGCACCCCAGCCCGCGGCGGAGGCGACGGCAGCCGCCAGCAGCAACCGGGCCAGCCCGGCGGCGACCCGGCGAACGTCGATGGCGACCACGCGCGCACCGAGGCCGTGCAGGAGGAGCAGCGCGGCGGTGAGGATCCCGGCCGCGTTGGCCGCGGCGATGCCGTGAACTCCCCACGGGCGCACGGCGATCGCCCCCGCCACGACCGTGACGAGAAGCCCCAGGGCCATCACCGTGGCCGGGTACCAGGTGGGCCGCGCGCCGGAGAAGAACGGACGTACCAGCGCGCCGGCCAGGCTGTGACCGAGCAGGCCGCAGCTGTAGACCCGCATCACCGAGGCGGTGCCGTCGGTGTCCTCGGCGTCGAACGCACCCCGCTCGAAGAGGAGCTGGATGAGCTGCGGCGCGCAGGCGACGACGTACGCGGCACCCAGCAGCACGACGATGGCCACCAGCGCCAGGTCACGCTCCACACGCAGCCGCGCCCGCAGCTTGTCGCCGTCCGCCATGGCGCGCGCCACGACGGGGAACGTGACGGTGCACACCATGAGCGAGAGCACCATCGGCATCTGCGCGACCTTCTGCGCGTAGTTGAGGTGCGAGATGGCGCCCGCCGGCAGGGGCGAGGCGAGGTAGCGCTCGAAGAGCACCTGTGCCTGGCGGCTGA
This sequence comes from Streptomyces sp. WMMB 322, assembly GCF_900090145.1. Lineage (GTDB taxonomy): Bacteria > Actinomycetota > Actinomycetes > Streptomycetales > Streptomycetaceae > Streptomyces. The sequence continues at coordinate 93,139 of NZ_FMHI01000017.1, read as the reverse complement.
CGGCGAAGGTCGCGACCGGTGCCAGCACACCGAGGCCGATCATCGCGACGCGACCGGAGTTCGCGGCCGGGCCCGCAGCCGGAGCGGGTGGGGCGGCGGGTGTGGCGTCCTGGCCGGAGACCGCCGGCGCGAGTGCCGGGACCGCCGGACCGGCCGGACCGGACGGCTCCGTCGAGCCCGCCGGCCCTGCCGGGACCGCGGCTCTGGAGCGGGCGTTCCGTACAGGGGCGTCCGTCCCGCGGAGCGCGGCCGGTGTCCTGCGTTTCCCGCGTGAGGGCAACTGCCTGATGAACGAGGGAAGTTGGACCAGCACCATCAGGCCGCCGCCGACCGCGACCCCCACGGCGGCCGACCGCACCCCCCACAGGGAGTGGCCGGCGAGCATGACCGCGATGATCGCGACGTTGTACGCGACGTAGATTGCTGCGGGCGCTACGAAGCGCCGGTGGGCGCGCAGCGCGGCACTGAAGTAGCCGGCCAGCCCGAAGGTCACCACGGTCAGCGACGTCAGGCGCATGCAGTCCACCGCCGTACGCGCGTCCTGCAGACCGGGTGCCAGCAGTCGCACCAGCAGCGGGGCGGCGAGCAGCATCAGCCCGGCGGTCGCGGTGAGGCCCAGCAGCAGCCGTGGCAGGGTCCGCCGTACGACACCCAGCACCGGGTCGTCTGCGGCGTCCGCGCCGAGCAGGGCGCCGCCGTCCCCGGAGCCGGAGCGGGCGCCGCGCCGCGAGAGGGCGAGGCTGAATGCGGGGACGAGGATCAGCGCCATCGCGTCCTCGATGAGCAGCGTCGCGGCCAGTTCCGGGACGGTCCATGCGACGAGGAAGGCGTCGGTGTCGGCGTCGGCGCCGAAGAGGCCGGCGATCGCCTGGTCGCGGAGCAGACCGAAGAGCGCGCCGGCCGCCGTGAGCGCGGCAGTGATCACGGCGGCACGGGCGAGGAACCTGCCCAGCGGCGGGGTGCTTCCGTCGCCCTTCCCGCCGCTGATGCCGTTCCGGCCGGGGCCGTCGCTTCCTGTGCCGGGCCCCGTCGACGTCGCCGCGTCCTGGGTGGTGGTGCGGGAGGCGTGCGTTTCCGTCATCGGGCGGGTGCCTCTGCCTTGCCGTCGGCGGTGGGCACGGACGAGTCCGGGCGGGGGGCGGCGGCCGGGGCCGCGGGGGAGGAGACCAGGGCCCACCAGGTGATGGCACCCAGGAGGACCGCGGTCATCACGGTCGAGGGGCCGCCGATGTCCGCGTAGAGGAAGTCGACGCCCTGCCACACGAAAAGCCCGACGGCAGCCAGTCCGCAGTCGGCGGTGCCGGGGGCGTCCGTGGGTCCGCCGGGCCGGGCCCGGCGGGCGGCGTACAGGCGCCGCAGCCCGCACAGGAGAAGTACGCCGCCTCCGCCGACGAACGCCACGGCGCCGATGAGGCCCTGCTCGCTGAGGACGAGCAGATACATGTTGTGCGGGGAGAGCAGCGGTTCCTTCTGGAACTGCATGCCGGCTCCCGCGGTGTCGCTGCCCGAGGAGAGCCCCACCGAGGCGTGCCCGTCGCGGTGCGCGGGGAAGTTCTTCGGGCCGACGCCCGTCAGGGGATCGTCCTGCCACATCGAGGTGGCCGCCGACCAGAGGCTGTAGCGGTCGGTGACGGACCGGTCCGGGGCGGAACCGATGTGGGTGATGCTGGTCAGCCGCTCCTCGACCATCGACGAGCCGACCCCGAAGCCGCCCACCAGCACCACCGACGCGGCGGCCAGCGCGAGGAGGACGGCCACGGCCCGGCGCGCACCAGCCAGCAGCAGTACCGCCAGGCACGCGACCGCCGTGGCGATCCACGCGCCGCGGCTGTAGGAGAGGACCAGCGGAGGCACGAGCGCGGCGGCGCACGCCATCGCGGTGACGCGCTGCCGCCGTGAACTCTCGCGCGGGTCCGCGAGGCAGAGCGCGAACGCGGCCACCAGCCCGAGCGATACGACGGTGGACATCCCCATGACGTCCAGCGGCCCGAACGTGCCCACGGCGCGCACGTCCTTGCCCATGTACGAGGCACCGGTGAGCGTCACGCTCTGCACGACACCGACCGCGCCCTGCACCAGGGCCAGCACGACCATCGCCCAGCACAGCAGCCGGAAGTCCCTGGTGCCGCGCACCAGGAGCAGCAGCGCACCCGGGATCAGCACGAAGATCTGCATGTACCGCACGAAGCCCGGCACGCTCGCCGAGGGATCGGCGGACGCGGCGGTCGCCACCGCGAAGGCGACAGCCGGTGCCCCGAGCACCGAAGCCGCCATGGGTGTCAACCGACCGCCGCGTCCGCGCAGCAGCCTCACCAGGCACCACACCACAAGCACCAGGGAAGCCGCGTCTGCGGGGGTGGCCTTTCCGGACATGGTCACGTCGCCGGTCTGCACCGGCATGCACAGGACCAGAACGGTGGCCACGGCGGGCGCCATCGGCGCCCATCGGCGCCAGAACGCCGCACTCGTCACGCGTGGCCGCCGCCGTGCGCAGCGGTCGCCGCCCGTGGCGCCTGTTCGGTCCGGGTCCCCGGGTCCGCCCGGGGCGCTCGTCCGTCGCTTCCCCTCCGGGTCATGCGCCGGGACGTTCCGGCCGCCGTCGCCGAGCGGCGGACGCCGGCTCTCCGGCAGTGCGACCGTCACCCCGATCACCGTCCTTCGAGGCGGAAGAACGAGGTCACGGTGCGGAACATGATCCGTACGTCCTGCCACAGAGACCACGTCTCGATGTAGTGGTTGTCGAAGCGCGCCCGGTCCTCGATGGAGGTGTTGCCGCGCAGCCCGTACACCTGGGCGAGGCCGGTGATGCCGACGGGCGAACGGTGCCGGTCGGCGTAGCCCGGGTGGTCCTTGCTGAACTGCTCCACGAAATAGGGGCGTTCGGGACGCGGCCCGACCAGGCTCATGTCGCCGCGCAGCACGTTCCACAGCTGCGGCAGCTCGTCCAGCGACGTGCGGCGCAGCAGCCGGCCCACCGTGCTCATCCGCTCGTCTCCGGCGACGCTCCACCGCGTCGCCGACTCCGTCTCGTTCGCGGGTCGCAGCGTGCGGAACTTCAGCAGCGTGAACGGGCCGCCCCCGAGGCCCACGCGCTCCTGCCGGAAGACGACCCCGGGCCCGTCCGAGATCCGCACGGCAAGCGCGCAGGCGGCCAGCAGCGGAGCGGCGACGACCAGCGCCGGAACGACCAGCGCCAGGTCGAGGAGCCGCTTGCGCCAGCTCCAGCCGGAACCGGGGCACTCCAGGGACAGGCGCCTGCACGAGAACCCCCACACGTGAGCGGGGCCGGCGTCGTGCGTGCCGTGCACTCCGACCGCGCAGCCGGGCCGCACCAGCCAGCCGGCCACGCCGCGTTCGCCCAACGCCTTCGCCAGCAGGGCGTTCTGCGGCTCCTCCCAGGGAGAGCGCAGGAACACCACGTCCCGGACGGTGTTCTGGATGACCGCTCTCGTCACGTCCTCCAGCACCACGACCACGGGAAGCGGCGCGTCACCGTCCTCGGCGTCGCTTTCGCCGCCGTCGCCGTCCGCTGCGCCGACGAGGTCGACGAATCCGACCGGCCGCAGCCCGTAGCGGGGGTGCTCTGCGAAGACGTCCGCGACCGTACGGGCCAGGCGCCCGCTGCCGACGATGAGCGCAGGGCGCGGCCGGCGCCGTGCCCTGATCCTCCGGAAGCCGTGCACCAGGGCGCGTCCGGTGCCCGCGAGAGCGGCGTTCGCCGCGACGGCTGCGAGCAGGACCACCCAGCTCAGGGCCGACGGGCTGTCGAACGACGCGAGGAGTGCGGCGGCCACGCACCAGGCCAGCGCCGCCCGGGCGGTCAGCGCGGGAAACTCGTCGAGCGCGTACGTCCGCAGCCCCGGCCGGTACAGGCCGGCCTGGGCGTTGAGGGCGAGCGTCCCGAGGACGACGGGCCCGAGCAGCAGGATGTCCGCCTCCGTCCCGCCGCCGACCGCCGCTACGACCGACGCGGAGGCGGCCGCGTCGGCTGCGGCGATCGCCGCGCTGCCCCGGTGGCGCAGGCGCAGCAGGTTCCGCCGCTTGCGCAGGCCGCCCACGGGCGTGGGTACGGTCCGGTCGCCCGCCGGCTGAGGGGGCTTCACCGCGGTGCTTCCGTCCGGGGAGCCTCCCGGCTCCGGACGGGTCGCGATGCGTGCGCTGCCGGCTCTCTCTTCCGTGCGGTCCGTCGTCATCGTGCGGCCCACCAACGGCTCGCCGGGGCGTGCGCGTCGAGCACGTCGCGGTACAGGCCCAGCACGGACTCCGCGGTGCGGCGCACGTCGAAGTCGGCCCGTACGTGCTTGCGTGCGGCCTCGCCCATGAAGTCCCGCAGTTCCGGCTCGCCCAGCAGGCGTGCGACCGCGTCGGCCAGGGCCCGCGCGTCGCCGGGGGGCACCAGGCACTGGTCCTGCTGTCCCGGCGGCAGACACTCCCGCGCGCCCCCGACATCGGTGAGGACGACGGGCCGCCCGCAGGCCATCGCCTCGAGCGGAGTCAGCGCCATGCCCTCCCACAGCGACGGCAGCACGACCAGATCGGCCGCCGCGTACCAGCGGCCCACCTCGTCGCTCGCGCCCGCGAACAGCACCCTGTCCGGGGCGGCCGCCGTCAGTTCCTCCCGGTCGGGTCCGTCGCCGACGAGTACGAGCCAGGCATCGGGCACGCGCCCGGCGACGCCGGCCCACGCGTCGAGGAGGATCCGCTGCCCCTTCTGCGGGCACAGCCGGCCCACGCAGACCACGATCGGGGCCTGCGCCGGTACTTCGTTCAGGAGGGGCGCAGCGGCACGTGCCGCTGTGCGGTCCTCGGTGTCGGCCTCCGGCACACCGTTGTGCACGACGGCCCAGCGCGCCGCGACGCCGGCCCGCTCACCGGTGCGGCGCTCCGCCTCGCTGACGCACAGCACGCGGTCCGTCCAGTGCGCGGCGCGGCGCTCCCAGGCGCGCGCGAGCCGCGCCGTGAGCCCTCCGACCGCTTCGAACGACCAGGCGTGCGGCTGGTACACGGTGGGGAGACCGCCCCGCAGGGCGAGCCGGGCGGCCAGCCCGGCCTTCGCGCTGTGCGCGTGGACGAGGTCGGGTGCCACGCGCCGGATCAGCCGGTGCGCCCGCCGGGTCTCGGCGGCGACGCGGAGGCCGGGCTCCCGTCCGGCCTCCCACACTTCCACCTGCGCACCCGCCGCCGCGGCCTGCCGGGAGAGGCTTCCGCCCTCCGGGCAGCCCACGACGGCGCGTACGCCTTCCTTGATCTGGGCCCCGACCAGATCGGTCACGACCCTTGCCACCCCGCCGTCCGCCGGTTGTGCCAGATGAAGGACCGTGAGCCGGTCTCTTCGTTCTCTGCGCTGCGAAAGCACCCGAACGTCTCCTCAACGTCACTGCCGGACAGACTTCTTGGCGGAAAATGGGGGATCGCCGGATCTCAGCGGCGGGCGCTCACCTGCGTGTAGAGGGCGCCGAGCAGGTAGTCGTCCCTTCCGGAGGTGAAGCGGACGAGAAGGCTGTTCCCGCCGGAGAGCAGCGCCTTCTGTGCGTCGAACCGGTCGGAGTCGTATCCGAGGGTGTTGCGGTGCGCGGGAACGCGGCCCGGAACCTCGCGGCCAAGATTGGTGATCGAGGAGTTGAAGGCGTCACTCCCGGGGTTCGCCGAATTCGAAAGCGGCGTTCCCTTGCGCTTGTTGGCGGAGAGGGAAATCGAGTCTCCGCCGGAACCGCGGTCGCCGTCGTAACCGACGACGCCGACGGAACCCTTGGCGCCCGCGGGGAAACTCATCGGCCGCGTCGCGAGGGAGAAGCCGTTCGTGTGGCGGTCGGTCGCCGCGAGTCCGTCCCAGACGCTGAGGTGCCGCCGCGGCGACTTCTTGTTCTCGTACGCCACCACGAGCGTCCAGCCGCCCCAGGCACCTGCCGTGGACCGGCCCTTGGCGACGTTGAGCTGCGCCACCGTGTAGGCGCCGGGCCCGCTGCTTCTCACCAGGGACGTCACGTTCGCGGAGGCGTGGTAGGCGTCCGCCCCGTCCGAGCGGCGGTGCGTGCGGATCGTGTCCGCCTTCAGCGCTCGGTACGACCCGCGGGGCTCGGCCACCAGGACCCGTCCGTTGTCCTTGGCGGGCTTGACCTCTCCGACGCGCAGATTGCCGCCCCAGTACAGGCGGGCGTACTTCACCTGCGAGTTCGCCGGCATGCGCAGCGCGGCCCGTGTGGAGTTGTACGTGTTCTTGTCACGGTCGACATCGGAGTAGAACATGTCGTACTCGCTGTTCCGGCCGGGCCCGCCCTTCTGCACCGAGCTGCACGACGCGGCGTTCGCCACGGGTTTGAGGCATGTGATCGACGAGTTCGCGGCTGTGGCGATCCCGCCGTTGAGTGTTGCGTGATAGCGCTCCTTGAGCGCCTGACGCGGTTCGGGTGCCGACGCGGATGACGCCGGCGGCGCCAGTGACACCGTCGTGGCCGCGCAGAACACAGCGCAGCACAGTCCGCGAACCGCTGATTTTCTCTTTTCCATCATGGATGACTCCGTCTCCCGTCACGAAACAGAGAGACCTTTACAAAGGCGATCGCGAAGCGTCAGACGGCACGCCGGTCATCTTTACCTTTTCACTGACTAGCCGATACTTGGAGGCCGGTATGGGGCCGGACGGGTCACTGAAAATCGCCGGTGAATGCTCGGATAAGGTCGGCCCCATGTCGCTCACGTTCGAAATGGATCCGCCTGTCGACGCTCAACTGCGAGACGGTCTGTGCACGTTGTGGGCCGACGTGACCAACGCCGGAGGCGCCATCGGCTTCGTGCCGCCGGTGACACCGGACGCGATACGCCAGGACCTGCTGACCCACCTCGTATCCGTCGACGCCGGACGCACGCGCATGCTGATCGGCCGCGACGAACACGGCGCCATCGCCGCCGGTGCCTTCCTCGTCCTCAACACCCACAGACTCAAGCGCCACTGGTGCTCGGTCTACACGGTGATGGTCCACCCCTCACTCCAGGGGAGAGGGCACGGCCGGGACCTGATGTCCGCGACCGAGAAGGCGGCCAGAGGCATGGAAGGCATCACCGCACTGCGACTGACCTGCCGCGGCGGCCTCGGACTGGAGCAGTTCTACGCGTCCTGCGGCTACCGCGAAGTCGGACGCCTCCCGGGCGCGATCAAGGTCGCGGACGGCGAGCTCCGCGACGACGTCACACTCTGGATGGACCTCGCATAGATCCGCGGACAGATCACGGACCGCCGGCGGAGCGCCACGCCCCGACGGCCCTGCCGCGGGGGCACCGGCCGTGGGAAGGGGCCGGAGTGATCGTCCACGGCGCTGTGTTTGACTGGACGGAGCCGCCCGGCGCCCGGCAGCGCCGCGCCGAGCGGCCGGCGCCGCACAAGGAGCGGCGCACGTATCACCCCAGAAGTCCGGAGAAGACCTTCGTGAGCAGCAAGTCGCACGCAACGCTCCGCTACACCGCCATGCGGGCCGGCGTCTTCGCCGGCTGTCTCCTCGTCGTCGCCGTCCTCGCGTACACCGGGATCATCCCCGAGGGCATCGGCCGGTCCAACCCGCTGTGGATCGTGCTGCTCGCTCTCGTGGTCTCGGCCCCGCTCAGCTTCGTACTGCTGCGCAAGCAGCGCGACGCCATGTCGGAACAGCTCGTCGACGGGGTGGGCCGGGCCAAGGAACGGCTCTCGGCGAACCAGAGCCAGGAGGACGGCGTCGCCTGACGCCGCCCCGCTCCTTCCCCCGCGCCGGCCCCGCAGGGCCGCCCGCCGCACGTAAGGCTTGTCACACGCTCGCGGCAGCCGCTGGGAATGGCAGCCCCGCCCGGGGGCGTTGTGCGTGCTCGTAACGCCCCGGCGGAGTTCTTTCCGGGGACCGAAGCCCACCCTCCAGCGGGAGTCCGACCGTGCCCTCGTCCTCAGAATCCTCCGGGCCTTCAGAAGCAACCACTCCGGACACACCGCCCGGAGGCTCCGCTCCGCCCGCCTCCCCGTCCTCGTCTCCGTCCTCGCAGTCCTCGCCGTCCCCGCGCGGACGGATACCCAGGGTCCCGTTCTGGGCCCAGATCCTGCTCGGGCTCCTCCTGGGTGTCCTGCTCGGCTGGGTCGCCCGCAGCGGCGACATCTCCTGGCTCGGGACGGCACTCACGAAGACCGGCGAGATATTCGTCCAGCTGCTGAAGCTGGCGGTCGCTCCGCTCGTCTTCTTCGCGATCATGGTTTCGATCACGAACCTGCGCAACGTCCACAACGCGGCACGGCTCGCCACCCGCACGCTGCTGTGGTTCATGGCCACCTCGCTGATCGCCGTGGCCATCGGCCTCCTCATCGGCCTGGTCACCAACCCCGGCGCAGGCACCGGCCTCTCGGCCGGCGACGCAGGGAAGCCCGAGGAATCCGGATCGTGGCTGGACTTCCTCACCGGGATCATCCCGACCGACATCATCACGCCCTTCACCGAACTCCAGGTGCTGCAGATCGTGTTCATGGCCGCGGTCGTCGGCGTCGCCGCCCTCAAGCTCGGCGAGAAGGCCGCACCCCTGCTCTCACTGGGCGAGGCCGTGCTGGCGCTGCTGCAGAAGGCGCTGTGGTGGATCATCCGGCTCGCCCCGATCGGCACCGTCGGTCTCATCGGCACCGCCATCAAGGACTACGGCTGGGACCTCATCGGCAAGTACGCCACCTTCACCGCCGACATCTACATCGGCTGCGCCCTCGTCCTCTTCGGCGTCTACCCGCTGCTGCTCGCCACCGTCGCGAAGGTCAACCCGCTGCAGTTCTTCCGCGGTGCGTGGCCGGCGATCCAACTGGCCTTCGTCTCCCGCTCGTCCGTGGGCACCATGCCCCTCACGCAGAAGGTGACCGAACGACTCGGCGTCCCCCGCGAGTACGCCTCCTTCGCGGTGCCCTTCGGCTCGACGACGAAAATGGACGGCTGCGCCTCGGTCTACCCGGCCATCGCCGCCATCTTCATCGGCGAGTTCTACGGCATCGACCTGGGCCTGCGCGAATATCTGCTGATCGTCTTCGTCTCCGTCATCGGCTCCGCCGCCACCGCCGGCCTCACGGGCGCCACGGTCATGCTCACCCTGACCCTCTCCACGCTGGGCCTTCCCCTCGCGGGCGTCGGCCTGCTGCTGGCGATCGACCCGATCCTGGACATGATGCGGACGGCGACGAACGTTGCCGGACAATCAGTGATTCCGGTGCTGGTCTCGGCGCGGGAGGGGATCCTCGACCGCGACAAGTACGCCCGGGCCCGCAGCATCGACCTGGACGGCTTCGAGCCGGAGGTGCGGACGGCGACGGCAGCGGCGTAGGGCGGTCCTGCCGTATCGGTTGCCAACTCCCCTGGCTTCTCCGGAGGCCGGGGGAGTTTCGCCGGAAGGGTCGGAGCTCCCGTCGTTCACCGTCTTCGGCCGGACCGATCCGCGCATCGAGAAGGTCACCGGAGTTTCATGAAGAAGGGACGGGCTTCGGCCGGCGTGCAGCGCCGGTTCATCGACGCACCGCCGGGCGTATCGAGGACAGCCAGGCCGGCGTGCTCCCCGCCTACGCCACCAGCCGGGGACGGGCGTTGATCGACCGCCCGCTCTGTCTGCCCGCCCACTCCTGGTGGCAGCCGCCGTCGGCCCCTCCAGCAGGGGAGCTCGCCGGAGGGTAGCCATCGCGGAAGGACGGCGACCTGCGAGAAGAACGGCGACCTGCGAGTGGTCGATCTCGTCAGTCGTCGAAGTTGTGGCGGGAGGCCTCGATGTGGCCGAGGTACCGGTGAGTCCAGTCGCACAGGCCGTCGATCGTCACTCGCAGGGCCTGGCCCGGCTCGGTGAGGGTGTATTCGACCCGCGGCGGCACGACCGGGTGCACCGTGCGCTCGACCAGGCCGTTTCGCTCCAGCATGCGCAGGTTCTGGGTGAGCATCTTGTGGCTGATGCCCTCGATCTCGTCCCGCAACTCACCGAAGCGCAGCATGCCCTCCCCCAGAGCCTCGATGATCAGGAGTGCCCACTTGTTGGCGACGTCCGAGAAGATCTCCCGAGCCAGAGTGTCGGCGCGCCTCACATCTGCTTCGTCGAGCGAGCCTGTGAACTGCTTGGTCACCATGAGGTTCCCCAGTCACTGAAAAGTGCGTTCTTCCATGTCAGCGACCACTCTCTTACAGTTTCGAAGTAACCACAAGAGAGCGAGTGCGCGCGGAAGCGCCCTTCACGACAAGGAGGCAGCAGCATGCCCATCACATTGGCGAACCCCAGCGGACTTCCGGAGATCGACGTCTACCGGCAGGTGTCCGTTGCGACGGGCTCGAAGCTGGTCCACGTTGCAGGCCAGGTCGCCTGGGATGCCGACGGTGTCACCGTCGGCGAGGGTGACCTCGCCACTCAGGTCGAGCAGTGCTATCTCAACATCGGTACCGCTCTGGCCGGAGTGGGTGCCTCATTCGAGGATGTGGCGAAACTGACCGTCTACGTCGTCGACTGGACCCCTGACAAGATGCCCCTGCTCCTGGAAGGGATCGACCGGGCGGTCACGAAACTGGGCTTCACCCCAGCGCCCCCGGCCAGCTTGCTGGGCGTTGCGGCGCTGGACGTACCCGAGCACCTGGTCGAGATCGAGGCCACGGCAGTCATCGACTGAACAGGGCCCCGGCCGTATCGCAGACGTAGCCGTCGTCGGTGCGTGGCGCTCCTGGTCGCGGCGGCGTAGTCGGCTTCGGCGTTGTAGGCCCGCAGCATGAGCTTGGAGAAGTCGCGCACCATCTTCCTGCCCTCGGTCAGGGATCCGTTGACGTGCCAGTCCGTGGCCGCGAGCACCGCGCGATTGTCTCTGGCCAGCGTCTTGACCTGGTCCTTGAGGTCACTCAGCGCGGACTTGTACGCGACGGCGTCCGCCAACGGATGCCGGTATTCGTAGATCCCGGCTTCCTGAAGCATGGCTGCTTCTTCGGTGTGCACGACCTGGCCGCGGAGTTGATCCAGGCGGTGCTGTGTCCTCGCTGTCTCGGCCTGAATGTCGGCGGATCGCCGCATCAGATCGTCGTAGGTCTGCCGTTCGCGGGCGAGTGCCTGATGCAGCTGATCGGAAGCTCGGTCGATCTTGGCGAGCAGCAGCTCGTCCGCCTCCTGATAGGAAGCGCGAAGCCGTTCGGTGTCGACGACCAGGGTGGCCGCCTCTTCGCCCTGTACGCGCGAGAGCTGCTGATACAGGGCGTTCTTCTCAGCGCCCTGTCTGGCGTGCTCGGCCTGCAGGCGCTGCAGCTCTCCCGTGAGTCGCTCCACTTCGGCCTCCGCCTGCTTGCGTCTTCTGCCGAAGACCCCCGGGCCGCCGCCGTTGGACCTTGCCGGAGTAACAGGTAATCCGCCGTACGGAGAGGCAGAGGCAGTAGGGGTCTGATGTGGGACCGCCGGGGGAGGGCCGGTGGAAGGGTCGACTGGTACCCATAGCTGCCAGCCCTCAGGCGGCGCAGGCCAGGAGGGGTCAGGCTGCCAATCGGCCGACGCCTCCCAGCCCTGCGGGGGTTGAGGCCAGGAAGGTGGCGGGTTGAAGCGGAATGACAGGACTTGGCCGCACGATGGCGGACGGGCACAGTCACGAGACGCGATGGCGAACGGGCGACGTTGACAGGCAGGTGGAGTTGATTGAAGAGGGCGCCGTCGGCCGCAAGATCCGCCCAGCGTGCGAAGCCCTGGTCCAGGTGGTGGAGATCACCGATGACGCTGAGGCAGCCGCACACCGCGTTGCCCAGCGACTCGGCAGCACCGAGCGGGACGTGCTGTCCGCCCCGTACGTCTGGATCGGCACCGAGGAGGAGATTCTTGATGCGATGGCCGGCCACGAGCGTCGCTGGGGCATCACCCGGTATGTGCTCCGTGAGCCCGCCTTGGATGCCGCTGAACGGCTGGTGACACTCATCGGTGGTCCCCATGGCACTTGAGTAGATGCGAACCGGCGACCTCTGTTTACAACCTGTGGATAGCTCGGACATCTACGATCGGAGCGGTCTCGTGAGCGACGGCAACGAGGGCCTCCGGCTACCAACGGTGCCGGACAATCAGTGATTCCGGTGCTGGTCTCGGCGCGTGAGGGAATCCTGGATCGCGACAAGTACGCGAGCGCGCGGGGCGCTGACCTGGACGGCTTCGAGCCGGAGGTGCGGACGGCGACGGCGGCGGCTTAGGGCAGCAACCCGGCGCCGCACTTCTCGCTGAGGGCCTCCGCAGGGAATTTCGCAATCCGCGACTGAATTCTGCTGCCGTCGGGCCGGTGCTTCTCGCCGGTGGATTCACCGAGTGCGCCGGATCCTGGCGGCGATTGCGTGCCCGACGAGGAGATAGACGAGAGCAGGCAGGGCGTAGTTGAGGACGAGACGCAGGCCTTCGCTCTCCACTGTGAAGATGTTCTCGGACCAGCCGGCGAGCCAGTACGCCATGTCCTGAACGTACTGGACGAACAAGTTGGTCCGGTCGGCACCGAGCAGGTGGAAGACGATCCACAGGCCCACGTAAGCAGCTGCGATGTCGGCGACCGTGTGGACCACGAAGGCTCTCCATCGTGATCGCGATTCGTCACGGGGCCCGCCCTGGCGATGGCTCGTGGGGGCGGGTTGGTGGGCGTGACTCATAGCGTCCGATCTCTTGGGTGCATGTGTCTCAGGAGGGCCGGAGGAAACCGGCCTGAGTTTCCCTCCACCGGCCTGCGGCCGGCACGAACTCACCGCCTTCGACGTTGCGAATCATTTGATTCCGTCTGTGTGCCGGAGCGCTCTTTCGGCGGGTGAACCTCGGCGCCGGTCGTCTGTCGATACCCGCGGCGCCGACGGGGCCGGGTGCAGGCCAGGCCCTTGAGCCCTGAACCGTCGCGCGCCGCGGGGCGCGGAATGAGGGGACAGAGAATGTCCTCTCGTTCCGCATGCGGCCGGGACCAGCCAGCCGCACAACCCTCTGCGCCGTAGGAGGTCGTAACTGTCACACCGGTCTTGTGGATGCGTGTGGATTCTTCGTGACGGACGCGTTCCGGCAGGCTTTCCAAACTGGCGTAACGAGTTCACTGCACGCTGCGCAGAGGATCGTGAGCCGGACGCCGGGCTCACATGAACAATCACGGAGATGCGGCCTGAAGTCCGCGGCGCGGCACAGAGATTCGCCCTGCCTGATTCCTCGTCAATTGCTTTCTGTGTGTCTGCAGACGGGAACCCGCAATGACGGCAACAGCTACGAGCCCGCTCGGCCGAGCCGTCGCAGCACGGAAGTCGACGCCGAGCCGGCATCGAGTGCGCACAACCGGTGAATATGGAGCAAACGAATCTCCACCCCGTATCCACCCCAAAAGGTTGTCGGCCCGCCTTCGGAGCAGCTGCCATGCGGTGCATCACGTGCAACACCTGGGGGTTCCTGCTGTCCCTGGTCATCGGCGTCCTGGCAGGCGTCCGGCAGGCCCGGCGCCCGTCCCGCTTCGGTGTGCTGCAGGGGATCGTCGCGCAGTACCATCGCGCAGCATCCAACAACGAGGAAGGGCGAACTCACGTGGTGGACATGAAAGCGGCCGCGCGCAAGGTCTTCGATTCATACGACCTCGACGGCGACGGGAAGATAACTGCCAAGGAGTACCAGCAGGTCGTCGCCGAGCTGCGTGGTGAGCACCTCACCGACGAGCAGGCGCAGCAATTCATCGACGTACTCGACACGGACGGCGACGGCTCGATGTCGTTCGAGGAGTTCTGGGCCCCGATGCAGGGCGGCGCGGACTGACCACCACGGGCGCGGTCACCCCGCGCGCGGCGCCGGGGCGGTGGCGGAGGCGGGCCCACAGCAACTTTGCCGGCGTTGCCGGGACTTCTTGACCCGGTCGACGAGGGATGCCAGGCGGTGCGGGCGCACGGTCCGAACCGCGTTTTGGCTGTGTGTGGACCTTTCATGTTCACCGTTCCGGTCGGAGGCGGTGCGCGTCAGAGGGCGGACGAGAGCCAGTCGGTGAGGATTCGGTTGGTCTCCTGGGGGCGTTCCTGCTGGATGAAGTGGCCGCAGCCGTCGAGGATGTGCGAGGCACGGAGGCCGGGCAAGGTGGTGGGGTGGGCCGCGATGGCGTCGGCCAGCCAGGTGGTGGAGGCGTCCAGGCCGCCGCTCACGAACAGCGAGGGCTGGGTGATGGGGGCGCCGGCGAACCGTGCGAGGTCCTCCCAGTCCCGGTCCATGTTCCGGTAGCGGTTGAGGGCTCCGGTCAGGCCGGTGCGCTCGAACTCCCCGGCGTAGAAGTCAAGTTCGTGTTCGCTGAGCCAGGCCGGAAGCCGACCGGCAGGGAAGCGGTCGCGCAGCGTGCCGCCCCGGCTGACGAAGTGCGGGTCCTGGGCGTCGGGGGCGGGCATGGTGTCGGCGGACAGGGCCGCGTAGAAGCCCGCGAGCCATCCGCGCACGTCGGGTTCGATCTCCGCTTCGGCACGGCCCGGTTGCTGGAAGTAGGAGACGTAGAACTCATCCGTGCCGCCCATCTGCGCGAAGACGTCGCTGGGCCTGGGGCCGCCGGGTGGCGTGTAGGGCACGCTCAGCAGCCCGACCGCACGGAATACTTCGGGCCGGACGAGGGCGGAGTTCGCGGCGATGGTCGCTCCCCAGTCGTGGCCGACGACGACCGCGGACTGCTCGCCCAGGGCCTCCACCACAGCGACGTTGTCCTCGATGAGGTCGAGCGTCCGGTAGGCGTCCACAGCCTCGGGCTTGGAGGAGCGTCCGTAGCCGCGGACGTCGATGGCCGCCGCCCGGTAGCCGGCGGCGGCCAGTACGGGCAGCTGGTGGCGCCAGGCATACCAGGACTCGGGAAACCCGTGCAGGAGCAGGACGAGCGGCCCACTGCCCTGCTCCACCAGGTGTGTTCGGCCGGCCGGCGAGGACACCAGGCGGTGGGCGCGGTCAGAGGCGGGTGTCCGGGGCATGGATCGTCACTCCTGGTCGCGGTGCGGAAGAGCCCGGTACGCACCAGCAGTCCGGACTCGGCTGACGTCTCTGCCACCAAGGGCGGCACCGGCATCATCCGGGGACCATCGGGATGTACGCGAATCCCTTTGCCGCTTCGGCAACACGCGGCGGATCGTCGCCGCGTCGCCGCGTCGCCGCGTGGGCCTCGTCGGCCGCGGTCGACGCGTCGCCGTGGCCGGGGGAGGCGGGCAGGCCGTCGGCCAACGGCCATCGGCTCCCGGGCCTCACCACGTTGGCGGGACCACCGAGCGCGCGCTCCCGCACTGCCCGGCGGGTGCGCGCCGGGGATGCGGCTTGCAGGGGGCTCGGTGGCGGCCGGCTGCCAGGTCGATGCGGGTGGGTCGGTGGATGAGCTCCTGGACGCGGCTGTCGGGCGTCCGGTTCCCGGCCACGCGCGAACAACCGGGCTGGTGACGCGGGTATGCCGGTCCTCAACGGGCGGACTCCACCGCGGCCTTGATGCGCCTGCCGAAGTCGTCCGCCTCCTTGCGGGCCGCCTTCAGCGCGGCGCCGACGATCAGCTTGCCGGGCCCGTGTCCCGTCAGGGTGTTGAACAACCGCACACGCGTCCTGCGGTCGTCGACCGGCTCCAGGTCGTAACCGCCCTCGCCCGTGACCAGGTTCTTCGACGTCTCCGTCCAGCGGATGCTGCGGGGCGGGTCGAATTCGGTGATCCGGAACTCTCTGCGGGTCTTGATCCCGGCGTCCTTGACGGTGCTCCGGTAGACGGTGCCGACGCCCGCCGGACCGTCAGTTGTCTTCGCGATCTCCAGGACCCGGGGGGAGAACTTCGGATCGTTCTCACCGTCCGCGAGGAAGGCGAAGACCTCCTCGACCGGCCGGTCGATCTCCGTGATCACATCGAACTGTCCTGCCATCGGATCCTCCACTCGTCGAGTCCTGGAAAGGGGCGAGGGGTCGGCCGGTTCATTGACCGGTTCATCAGCCGCGCCGGGGTTCCGCGTCTCCGGCCGGCACCCTGCCCGGGCAGGCTAGCCGCGGGGTGTGACAACGCCCGTGCCTCGGGGCGGACTTGTGCTCATGCCCGTCTTCGGTCCTCGGCCTGCCGCCGACACCCCTGGTCGGGGGCCCGGGGCCGTACATGGAGGACAGAGGAGTTGCCCCGTTCCGGTGCCCGTGGAGCGCCCGCCCGATGGGTACTTGCCGGGTCCGGCACATGCCGCCGTCCACCCGGCGAGCCCCGGCAAGCAGGGCGTTACGGGCGTCGGCGCGCCGTGCCGGGACGACGCCCGGTTCGTCGTGGCGGCGAAGTGCCGTGTTCCCTGACCCCGGCCTTCGCCCTAGCATCGCCGGAGTCCCAACTCGGTGGCGGAGGGCGGAAGATGAGCATCAAGCGTGTCGGCACCGGAGGGCACACCGTGCTCGTTCTGCACGGCTGGTTCGGCTCGTCGCGGTCGTGGCAGGCCCTGCTGCCGCACCTGGACCGGGACGCGTTCAGCTATGTGTTCCTGGACTGCCGCGGTTACGGCGACCGCCGCGGCGAGACGGGCCGGTACTCCATCGCCGAGGCGGCGGGCGACGTGCTGGCCGCGGCCGACGACCTCGGCGCCGACCGGTTCTCGCTGCTCGGGCACTCGATGGGCGGATCGGTCATGCAGCGGGTCTACGCCGATGCGCCGGACCGGGTGAGGGCTCTCGTCGGGGTGTCTCCGGTGCCAGCGAGCGGTGTGCCGTTCGACGAGCAGGGCTGGCAGTTGTTCGACGGCGCCGCGGACAGCCCCGGCAACCGCCGCGCGATCATCGACTTCACCACCGGGAACCGGCTCACCGGCACCTGGCTGAACGCCGTGGTGCGGCGTTCGCTGGAGAACTCGGACCGTGACGCGTTCGCCGCCTACCTGGCCGCGTGGGCGCGTACCGATTTCCACACCGAGGTCGAGGGCAGCGATGTGCCGATCAAGGTGATCGTCGGGCGGCACGATCCCGCGCTGGGCGCCGAGACCGTGCAGGCCACCTTCGGAGCCTGGTATCCGAACCTCGAGCTCGAAGTCTTCCCGGACGCCGGGCACTACGCGATGGACGAGTCTCCGGTGGCCCTCGCCACCTGCGTCGAACGCTTCCTCGCGAGGCACTGATGACCGCACCCGAGGCGAGACCCGATGCGGGATCCGATGCGAGACCCGACGTGGGACCCGACGGAAGACCCGACGTGTTCGACCCGGGCGTGTTCGCACGCGGCATCCCGCACGAGAGTTTCCGCCGCCTCCGCGACGAGGCGCCCGTCTGCCGGCAGGACGAGCACGAGGTCGACGACTGGCCGGCAGGCCCCGGTTACTGGGCCGTCACCCGCTACCGGGACGTCCGTGCCGTGCTGCGCGACCCCGCCGTGTACTCGTCCTGGCTCGGTGCCACCCAGATCCGCGACCCCGCCCCCGACGACCTCGACTTCATCCGGCGGATGATCCTCAACATGGACCCGCCCGAGCACAGCCGGATCCGGCGCCTGGCCGCCGCCCTCTTCACCCGGCGACGGCTGGAGCAGTTCACGGGGCAGATCACGGCACGCGCCACCGCACTGCTGGACGCGGTCGCCGAGCGCGGGAGCTTCGACCTGCCCGCCGAGGTCACCGACGACTTCCCGCTCGCCAACCTCGCCGAGCTGCTCGGCGTCCCCGCCTGCGACCGCGGCCTGCTGCTGAAGTGGACCAACCGGGTCATCGGCTACCAGGACCCCGAACACGCCGACGTCGTACGCGACGCCGACGGACGACCCGTCAACCCCCGCTCGCCCGCGATGCTGCGCGACATGTTCGACTACGCGCACGAACTCGCCCGGCACAAGCGCAGCCACCCCGCGGACGACCTGATGACCGCGCTGGCCACCGCCACCGTGGAGGACGGCCGTCCGCTCACCGGGGAAGAACTGGCGATGTTCTTCTTCCTCGTGGTGATCGCCGGCAACGACACCGTGCGCAGCGCCCTGCCCGGCGGCGTCCTGGCCCTCCTGGAACATCCCGACGCCTACCGGCGGCTGCGCGCCGACCCCGGTCTCGTGCCGTCGGCCGTCGAGGAGATGCTGCGCTGGCACCCGCCGGTGCTCAGCTTCCGCCGCACAGCCGCCCGGGACACCGAACTTGCCGGGCAGCGGATCGCGCGAGGGGACAAGGTCGTCGTCTACCACGCCTCCGCGCACTTCGACGAGCGTGCCTTTCCCGACCCGTACCGGTTCGACATCACGCGCACGCCCAACGATCACCTGGCCTTCGGTCAGGGGCCTCACATGTGCCTCGGCGCGCACTTCGGCCGCATGCAGATGCGGATCTTCTTCACGCAGCTGCTCGCCCGCGTGCCGGACCTGGAACTCGACGGGCCGCCGGTCCGTCTGCGTTCCAACTTCATCAACGGCATCACGCACCTGCCGGTGCGTCGGCCCCCCACCCCGACCCCGATCCCGGCTCAGGCACCGGACCACCGCTGACCGGGGGAGCGCGAGCACGGCGGCAAGTGAGGAGGAGCAGCAGCGTGGCAGTGATGTTGTTCGGGTCCCTGGACACCAAGGACCGGGAGTACGCATTCGTCCGCGACCTCGTCGTCGAGCGGGGGCTCGAAGTGGTCCTCGTCGACACGGGGGTGCTGGGGCCCCCGGGCCCCGCGGCAGACGTGACGGCAGCCGCGGTCGCCGAGGCGGCGGGGACGGACCTCGAGACGCTGAGGGCCGGGCGCGACCGGGGGCACGCGCTGGCGGCGATGGCCGACGGCGCCAGGGCCGTTGCGGAGGAGCTGCATGCTCGCGGCCGGCTGAGCGGTGTGCTCGCCCTCGGAGGCAGCGGCGGCTCCTCGGTCGCCGCGACCGTCATGCAGGCGTTGCCCGTGGGTCTGCCGAAGCTGCTCGTCTCGACGATGGCCGCCGGAGACGTCTCCGCCTACGTCGGGACGTCCGACGTCACGCTGATGTACAGCGTCGTCGACATCGCCGGCGTCAACTCGGTCTCCCGGCAGGTCCTCGCCAACGCGGCGGCAGCGATCGCCGGGATGGCATCCGCATACGACGCCCGGCGAAGTGCGGGGACCGCGCCGCAGGACAAGCCGCTCGTCGCGGCGACGATGTTCGGCGTCACCACACCCGCCGTGGACACGGCGCGGCGACGGCTCGAAGAACTGGGCTACGAGGTCCTGGTGTTCCACGCGACCGGCTCGGGTGGCCGCACGATGGAGGCCCTCGCGGCCGACGGCCACCTCGCGGGAGTGCTCGACCTGACCACCACCGAGATCGCCGACGAGGCCGTCGGCGGCGTGCTGTCCGCCGGCCCGGACCGGCTCACCGCGGCAGCCACGGCCGGCGTGCCGCAGGTGGTCAGTCTCGGTGCGCTCGACATGGTGAACTTCGGTCCGCGGAGCACCGTCCCGGAACAGTTCGAGAACCGCACGCTGCTGGTCCACAACGAGGCGGTGACGCTGATGCGGACGAGCACGGCCGAGTCCGCCGGGATCGGCGGTGTGCTGGGTGCGAAGCTCGCCGCGTCGGCCGGACCGGCCGCGTTGTTCGTACCGCGCGGCGGATTCTCCGCACTCGACGCCCCGGGCGGGCCGTTCCGGGATGCGCAGGCGGACGCCGCGTGCGTCGGCGCCGCGCTCGATGCCCTCGACGGCAGCGCCGTCGAGGTCGTCGACACCGAACTGCACGTCAACGACGCGGAGTTCGCGCAATCGGCCGCCGATCACCTGCACCGGCTCATCCAGAGGGAGCGCCATGGATCGTGATCAGGCACTCGCCGCCTTCCGCAGCCGTCTCGACGAAGGACAGCTGATCATCGGTGCCGGTGCGGGCACGGGGCTGTCCGCCAAGGCGGCCGAGGCAGGTGGCGCCGACCTGCTCATCGTCTACAACTCCGGGCGGTTCCGGATGGCCGGACGCGGCTCGCTGGCCGGGCTGATGCCGTACGGCGACGCCAACGCGATCGTGCTGGACATGGCGGGCGAGGTGCTGCCCGTCGTGGAATCCACACCCGTCCTCGCAGGCGTCTGCGGCACCGATCCGTTCCGCCGGATGCCGTGGTTCCTCGACCAGCTGCGCGCCATCGGGTTCGCCGGCGTGCAGAACTTCCCGACGGTGGGTCTCATCGACGGTCTCTTCCGGACCAATCTGGAAGAGACCGGCATGGGCTTCCACCTCGAGATCGAGATGATCAGGCTCGCCGCCGAGCGCGAACTCCTCACCGCGCCCTACGTGTTCGACGCGGAGCAGGCCGCAGCCATGGCGCAGGCGGGCGCCGACGTCATCGTTCCGCACCTCGGCCTGACGACGAAGGGCAGCATCGGCGCCAGGACGGCGATCACCCTCGACCAGGCCGTCGAACGCATCCAGGAGATGCGCGACGCCGCCGTCGCCGTGGCACCCCGCGTCCACGTGCTGTGCCATGGCGGGCCGCTCGCGGAGCCGGACGACGTGCGCTACGTCCTGGACCGGACGCAGGGCATCTCGGGCTTCTTCGGCGCCTCATCGGTGGAACGGCTGCCCACGGAACGCGCCGTCGCCGGCCGGCTGAGTGCGTTCAAGCAGCTTCCCGGCCCCGGCCGGTGACGTGCGCAACCAACCCTTACGAGAGGAGAGTTCCCCATGCGCCGAGAGCCGAGCACGATCCCGACGATGGTCTTCGACTGGGGCTCGATCAAGTGGCACGTGACGCCGGATGCGGTTCAGGGCGCGTCATCGACTCTGGGAGAGGTCGTCATCAACCCCAACAAGGGCCATGACAGGCACGAACACCCGGACGCCGACGAGATCCTCTACGTCATCGAGGGCGAGGGGAGGCAGACGGTCGGCGACGACCCCGAGTTCACGGTGCGTACGGGCGACGCCGTGTGGATCCCGAAGGGGACGCTGCACTCCACGTTCAACACCGGCTGGCGCCCGTTGCGGCTGGTGGCGACGTACACGCCCGGTGGCGCCGAGAACGCCCTGCGCGGGCTGCCCGGCTTCGTCGAGCTGGCACCGGGGGAGGCGCCCACGTGGGCGGTGGCGTCCCGTGAGTGAGCACAAGTGCCGCCGCGGCGGCCACGTGGCACCCGTGGCCGGGCGGTGGTCGCCGTCCGGCGGCGGACGTGCCGGGGCGACCGGTGATACCCCGGCAGCGGGCGCCACGCGCACGACGGTGCTCTGGGTCACCGCGGCGCCCCCGGCCGGCGTGACCGCCGAACTCAGCTCCCGCTTCCGGAACCTGCCTGGTCGACGGACATCTCGCCGAGCTCCGACCAGCCGTCCTGGTCGATGTTCGCGTTGATGATCAGGGGAGTCGCGGCGAGATGCGGAGGCAGTTCGCGCCGCGCGGCCCTGAAGTGCTCGGAACCGACGTGTGCGGCGCCGGCTTCGTCGTCACGGAAGGCCTCGACCAGGACGTACTCCGTCGGGTCGTCGATGCTGCGGGACCAGTCGAACCACATGCAGCCCGGCTCCGCGCGGGTCGCCTCGGTGAAGTCGCGTGCGATGTCGGGCCAGCGGTCCGCGTGCTCGGGCAGTACCCGGAACTTCGCAGTGATGAAGATCATGCTGCTCTCTCTCCCCGGCCCGCAGGTGCCTGTGGGGCGCTCCATGGGGCCGGTGCCGGCAGTCGGTGAACTGAAAGCGGTTCCTCAGTCGGTCAACCGTACGGCCAACATACATAGTTGATGTGCGGCGGCGGACGTGGCGGGCCGGGAGTCGCCGCGTTCCGAGACCGACGTACGAGGGACCGAGGGACCGACCTCGTACGACCCACCAGCACCGAGGAGAAACCAAGTGACCTCCGACGGCAGTCCCGACCGCCGGGAGCGGTATGCGATGGCGCTGTACGCGACGCTCGGTTTCTCCGCCGAGCGTCACCCCTGGGCGACTCTTGCCCCTGCCCGCCGTGAGGTCTGGTACCGGCGGGCCGACGCGGCCATCGCCCTGGCGGACGAGGAGATCGCGGAGGCCGTGCGCGCTACGGAGTGAACCTCCCCCGGGGTCCGAGGCCCGCAGCGCCGGCCCGAGGCCCGGGGTCCGGGGCCCGGGGCGTGCCGGGCTGCGGTTCCGCAGCCCGGCCTGGACGCTTTCCGCGCGGGAAGCCGCAGCCGGCCACGGTGCGGAGGTGGTCCGCGAGCGTGCACGGGCCGCCAACTCACCCCGCCGCCGCGCAGGTTGGGGAGCGGCGCCCCGACGGGCCGGACGATGCACCCGGGAGGGCTTTGTCGGATCGGTATGAAGCCCCGGGCGCGGCCTCACGCGCACCGTTAACGTCCGTTGTCGTTCGCGCGTTTCGAAGACCGTGTGGAGAGGGAGACAGATGCGTTCCACCGAGCCGTCGGGGCGGGCAGCCGGGACTGCGCTGGTCATTCTCGGTCTGGTCGTGACGCTGCTCTCGCTGCTGGTGCCCGTCCACTTCTTCGACGGCAACCGCTCGGCCGCGCTTGCCAGATCCGGCTGGCACGACGACGGCAAGGGGACCTGGCGGACCCAGTACGGGCCGCTCACCTCGCTCGACCGCGACTTCATGCGCAACGTGCGGGCCGCGGGTCTGTGGGAACTGCCTGCCGGCCGCGCCGCACGGGAGCGCAGCGCGGAGCGGTCGGTACGTCTCGTGGGGGACCATGTCGTCGACGGGGACGCCGAGTTGGACAAGCGGGTCATCCAGGTGGCCCGCACGCTGCGCGTGACGCTGCCGAACCGGTCGGCGGCGGCCCAGCAGAAGTACCTGGAGGACATCGAGAAGGCCAGGGGCAAGGAGTTCGACCGCGTCCTCGTCAACCGCATGCGCAAGCAGGACGGCACGACCTTGAACCTGCTGAGCCTGGTACGCGACCAGACCCGCAACTCGATGGTGCGCTCCCTGGCGACCAGGACCAACACCATCGTCCTCGACCACATCGCCGTGGAGGAGGAGACCGGGCTGGTGGATTACGACGCCCTGGCGCAGGTGAAATGAACGGTGGCACCGGTGCGCCGCCCGGCCCCGGCCCACGGCCCCGGCCCGTCGACGCGGTCGCCGGAGATCTGCTCACCATGTCTTCCCCGGAGCGCCCGTGGACGGACGGGAGCCCCCGGCCACGCCTCGGGCTAGCGTGAGGGTGTGACGCTGTTCATCTCCCCGGAGGGACCGGGCCTCCTCGAGCTGGCCCGGCAGGCGATGTCCTCCACGCAGCGCGGCTACGACCTGCTCGCGCCGAAGTTCCGCAGCACGCCGTTCCGGACCCCGGACGAGGTGCTGGACGCCACCGCTCGCGCGCTGCGTCCGCTCGGCCCGTTCGAGGCGGGGCTCGACCTCTGCTGCGGCACCGGGCTGGGCGTGGACCGGGTGCTGCGGCGGGTGTGCACCGGTCCCGTCACCGGTGTCGACTTCAGCGAGGGCATGCTCGACGAGGCCCGCCGGACGGTGCCCGGTGCGGAGTGGGTGCGCGCCGACGCACGCGCGCTGCCGGCCCGCGACGCCTTCGGCCTGGTGGTCAGTTTCGGGGCGTTCGGCCACTTCTACCCGCATGAGCGGCCCGCGCTGTTCGCGCAGGTCCACGCCGCGCTGCGCCCCGGCGGCCTGTTCGCCTTCCCCGTCGCGGCGCCGCCGCGTGTGGGGTCGGGCCAGTACTGGGCGCTGTGGGGATTCGACACCGCGATGCGGGTGCGCAACGCGCTCTGGCGCCCCCGATTCGTCATGTACTACCGGAGGTTCCGCCTCCCCGAAGTGCGTCGCGATCTGACGGACGCCGGCTTCACGGTCACGACCCTCGCCCTGGAGACTCTCGGCCGCCTGCCGGACGGCAGCCCTCGCTGCCGCCTGGTCCTTGCCCGGCGCCCGGACCGGGGTCGGTCCTCGGATTCCTAGGCCCTGTCTGACAAATCCCGTCTGGGCTGCGATGCCTGGCACGCACGTTCGCTGCGTTGTCGATCGTCGGCGCAGCCCGCTGCGCTCTCCTCCTCCGCCTTGCGACCGCACGCACCAGACACCGCAACCCACGTCCTGACGGACGTACGACGCTATTTGTCAGACAGGGCCTAGGAGCCTCAGCCGTACTTTTGCGCCCGCCGGGGGGCATGGATGATCACTCGTCGGCAATAAGCCCGTCACGCCGTTCGTACGCCCGGGCGTGCGGAACGCGAGGCCACCCTGGTTCGGAACCGTGAGCCAGGGTGGCCGCCCTCGTTGCGAGCGCCGTACACGTCGCGTGCGCAGCCCGTCGGCCGGCCGGCGCCTCTGCGGGCTGCCGGTGATCAGGTGCCGGCCGGGAGCCGGCCCTTGGTGATGAACCACTCGCGGGTCACGGGCGGAAAGTTGATCTGCTTCGACGGACGGTTGCCGATGATCACGAACGGCAGTTGCACGTAGAGGGAGCTCTCCAGGGTCAGGCCCCCGTGCAGCTGCCACTCGCCGCTTCCCTGAACGGTGGTCCCGGGGAGCTGTTCCGAGTACTGGGCGGTCGCCCGCAGGTACGGGCCGAAGAACGCGGTCACGCCCACCGTGTCGTACAGGCCGACGTTCGCTTCGGGGCCGAGCATCGTGCGCAGTTCACCCTGCCCGGAGACTTCCGCCCTGCCGCCCGGAAGCGTCGTGCCGTCGGCGTCCGCGTCCGACTCCCAGCCCGTCGCCTTGGAGTACTCCGTGCCGACCTGCACCGTTCCGCTCACGTCCTTCTGGACGTCCACCTGTATCCGGCCGTTCGCCTGCGCCTTCAGCACCAGCGTCAGCTTCACGGAGACGACGACCGGCACAGGGCCGACCATGATCACGGGATGTGCGGTGACCTCGGCGAGGGGGATGCGGCGTGCGGAACCGGATTCGGCGACGGTGCCCTTGACGTGCCAGCCGGCCTTTGTACGCTCCTGCGACTTTGAGGGAGGCGGTCGCGTCGCGGGGGTCGGCCGAGCCGTGCCCGTCGTAGGAGAAGTCCACCTTCGGCGCGATGTCGAGGTAGCCGTCCACTTCGGTCGGTTGTTCCTGCCCCGCCTCGTCGCCGCCGGGCAGTCCGGTGCCGAAGTCGAGGTGCAGGTTCTTGCCGTTTGCCTCGCGTCCGGCTCCCGCCGCGCCCCGGGCCACGTCGAGTTCCTCGACCAGCGGGTCGACCTTCCACTCGGAGGGGGAGACCGGGATCTTCCCGTCGGCCTTCGCACCGCCGAAGACCTCCGTGAGGGCGGCCCGGGAGGTGGTGATCCCGGCCTTCCCGCCGTCCTCGGACGTCACGTCCTCGACCTTGACCAGCGCGCCCTCGGGAGCCGCCTCGGTGGGCGGGCTGGCGATCACATCGCCTTTGCGGACGTCGATGCCGTCGTCCCCTCCGGCCCGGTCACTCCGGCCGAGAACGGCCCGGCCGGCTTCGGCGTCGTAGGAGGTGAGCTTGACGTCGGTGTCCTTCAGGGTGTTGGGCCCGATTCTGTCCGAGGGGCGGCTGATCCTCGCGGATTCGGAGCGGCCCCGCTTGACGGAGAGTTCGGCGCCGCGTCTTCGGCCGTCGTCCGCGGAGGGGCCGTCCGGCCCGGCGGCTTCGCTTGCCGGTTTCGTCGTGGTGCCGAACGCGTGGGGCATCGCGGTGCCCGCGATCAGCAGGCCGGATATGCAGGCCACGGTGATCATGGCGCGGCTGGTAACACGCTTCACGTGGAACCTCTTCGCTCGCGCGGGCACGGAGCCCGTGGGGGGATTGGAGCGGAGAACCTACTACTGGGTCGGCCCGGGCCGGGGTTTCTTGTGCAACACGGCCAATGGGCCGTCGTATGTGCTCTGTGCGTGCCGTGCGCACGACGGCTCAGGGCCGCCGCCGCGGGGCACGACGGCTCAGGGCCACCGCCGTGCGTGTCGGCGCAGAGGTACACGGGTTCGACGCGAGTGTTCCGTGCGCATGCGGTGCGCGCAGGGCGGACAGGCCCGTGGAGGGTCTCTTCCGCCGGCGGCCCGGAGCCCCGCGTTCAGCGCGCCTGTTCATGTCCGCAGAACCGGCGGCGAGGGCGGGGCATATGACATTTCACTGTCTCTCCGCCGAATGGTTTCAATCTTATTTCGAAGGGTTCTTGAAGTAATTCGCCGTCCGGGATGTTCGGCCATGGGTGAAGTGCGGTCCATTGCCCGCCACTCGGCCGGAAACCGTACGGGCCGGTGTTTCGATACGGCACTTCCACGGGTGATCGAGGGTGTTAACTGTGCGGCCAGGAAGGCCCGTTGAGCTCGTCTTCCGACACCAGGGGACGAGTGGGCACGACTTGAAGACAGCGAACAATTCAGACGGAGTATGCAATGGCAGTTGAAGGTGGAAGCAGCGCGCTTTCATCGGGCACAGGCACGGGCGCCGTCACCGTAAGAACCGCAGTACCGGCGCGCCTGGACAGGCTGCCCTGGTCGCGCTGGCACTGGATGATCGTGATCGGCCTCGGGACGGTCTGGATCCTCGACGGGATGGAGGTCACCCTCGTCGGCAACATCGCGGGGCGGCTGTCCGAGTCCGGAAGCGGACTCGACATCACCTCGGCGCAGGTCACGGGACTGGGGGCCGCCCTGTACGTGGCGGGGGCGTGTCTCGGCGCGCTGTACTTCGGGTGGCTGACCGACCGTTTCGGACGCAAGAAGCTCTTCCTGATCACGCTCGCCGTCTATCTGGCGGCGACGGCCCTGACGGCGCTGTCGTTCGACAGCTGGTGGTTCTTCCTGTGCCGTTTCATCACGGGATTCGGTATCGGGGGCGAGTACGCGGCCATCAACTCCGCGATCGACGAGCTCATTCCCTCGTACTACCGCGGCCGCGTCGACCTCGCGATCAACGGCAGCTTCTGGCTCGGAGCCGCGGCCGGTGCGATGCTCTCGATCCCCATGCTCGACACGAGCATCTTCGCGAAGGACGTCGGCTGGCGCCTGACCTTCGCGTTCGGCGTCGTCCTCGGCCTGGTCATCCTGCTGGTGCGCAGAAACGTACCGGAGAGTCCACGGTGGTTGTTCATCCACGGCCGCGGCGACGAGGCCGAAGCCATCGTGCAGGACGCCGAGGCGCGCTGCATCGCCCAGTACGGCGAGGGCAGCCTGCCCGAGCCCGCCGGGGAGATGGTCATCAACCAGCGCGAGGCCGTCGGCTTCGGACTGATCGCGCGGACGGTCTTCTCCAAGTACCGTTCCCGCGCATTTCTGGGGCTTTCCCTCTTCGTCGGCCAGGCGTTTCTGTACAACGCCGTGACTTTCGGATTCGGCGCCATTCTGGCGGCCTTCTACGATGTGCCGCCCGGTTCCACGGGTTACTACTTCGTGGCCATCGCGATCGGCAATCTCCTCGGCCCGATTCTTCTCGGTCCGCTCTTCGACACGGTGGGGCGCCGAATAATGATCTCCGGCACCTATATCGGTTCCGGAGTGCTGCTGTTCGGCACCGCGGCCCTCTTCTCCGGTGGTCACCTGTCGGCGACGACACTGACCGTCTGCTGGAGCGTCGTGCTGTTCTTCGCGTCCGCGGGCGCCAGTTCGGCCTACCTCACGGTCAGTGAGATCTTCCCCATGGAGACCCGGGCGATGGCCATCGCGTTCTTCTACGCGCTCGGCACGGCGGTCGGAGGCATCACCGGTCCGCTGATCTTCGCCGAGCTCACGGAGAACGGCGTCCTCGGCGACACGACCCTCGCCTTCCAGATCGGCGCGGGACTGATGTGCCTCGCCGGTGTGGTCGCGGCGTTCCTGGCGGTACCGGCGGAGCGGCGTTCCCTCGAGGACATCGCCGCGCCGCTCTCCGCGCGGGAGCCCTCGGCGTCCTGATCCGGCCGGGCGCCGGAGACGACGAAGACCCCCGCTGCCGGAGCCGTGCGGGGCTTCCGGTTGCGGAGGTCTTCGTCGTTCTCCCGGTGGTCGCGGAGGGGATGCGACTCGCTACTCTGCCTCGCCGGCCTCTCCTGCGGGGTGCATCTCGCCGCGGGCGACGATGACCCTGCTGATCAGGTGCTCGTAGACCAACGCCCCGATGACGCCGCCGATGAGCGGTCCGATGATGGGGATCCACCAATAACTGCTGAACCAGTCGAAGCTGCCCGGGAAGGCGATGGAACCCCATCCCTCGAAGAAGGCGAACAGGCGGGGGCCGAAGTCGCGCGCGGGGTTGATCGCGTAGCCGGCGTTCGTCCCGTAGGTCAGGCCGATCGCGACGACGACGAGACCGATGAGGAACGGGCCCATGTTCGACATCGGGGCCGTGTTGCGCATGTCGATGAGTGCGCAGACGAGCAGCAGCAGGAAACCGGTGCCGACGATCTGGTCGAGGAGGGGGCCCCACCACGAATCACCGAAGTATTCGGCGGGGAACGTCGCGAAGATGGAGAAGGTCGGCAGCGACTTCTCCCGTCCGATGCCTTCCTTGGCGTTGAACGCGTCGATCGCCCAGTGGTACGTGGCGTACACCATCGCGGCGCCGATGAACGCGCCGACGATCTGTGCCCCCCAGTAGGGGAGGACCTTCTTCCAGGGGAAGTGGCCGCGCGCCGCGAAGCCGAGCGTCACGGCCGGATTGATGTGGGCGCCGCTGATGCCTCCCGCGACGTACACACCGAAGACGACGCCCAGACCCCATCCCCAGGAGATGATGAGCCAGTTCGCGGGGCCGAAGTCCCCGGCCTGCCGGCCCGAACCGGAGAGGCCGACGACGGCGACGGCGACCGATCCGCAGCCGATCAGAAGGAGGACGAAGGTGCCGAGGAACTCGGCGAGGAGTTCGCCTCCCAGCCCGGTCCTGTAACCGCGGCGTCGACTGATCCTCGCGTCTTGCTCAGCCATCGGCTCTCCTTGGTCGTTCGGAACGGCCCTGCCTGCCCCTTTTCGAAACCGTAAGCAGGGGGGCATGCGACGAGGCGGGGCTGAGCGCGCGTCACCGTGTATCTCAACCCGATGGCCTACGTGCGCGCTCCTGCATGCGTCCGATCAGGACTTTGGCCGGAATGAGGGCGAGCCAGACCCACTTGGCCGCCGAGGGGGAGGCGAAGGCGAGGGGAACCGTGACACCGAAGACGAGGACGGTGCTGGCCAGGTCGATGGAGTCGAGACGGCGGCGCCGGACCTCGGCGGCGTCGGTCGTGCCTCCGAGGCGCCGGTGCGAGCTGAGCAGCAGCGACAGATGGACGGCGTTCAGCGTGGCGACGTTCATGCCGTAGACGGCGACGGCCTGCGGCTGGCTGCTGTACTCGGCGAGCAGAGCGGTGGGGAAGGGGACCAGCGCGGTCAGTCCGAGCCCGAGCAGGGTCATCCCGGTGATCTTCGAGTCCACCACCGGGAAGGCCGCCAGGATGCGGCGGTGGTCGAGCCAGAACTCGGCGATGACCGCGAAGCTCAGCGCGTACGCGGCGATGTGGGGCAGCGTCAGGCGCAGGGCCTCGCGGAAGTCTTCGGTGCTGAGCCCGCGCCGCACGGTGATGTCGAGCACCAGCAGCGTCATGGCGATGGAGAAGACGTTGTCCGAGAGGTTCTCCAGGCGTTCCAGTCCTCCGCGTTCCCGGCCGGGGGCCGCTTCGTGATCCACGCCGGGGATGTTAGGGCGTGTCCGTATGCGGGGTTCCGTCCCGCGCCAGTGCCCGGCGAATCGCACACGAGTGCTGCGCTGCCGCCTGCGGGGCACGCGACGGAGGGCCGGTGCGGTGGCGGGCCGGGCGGTGGCGGGCCGGTGCGGTGGCGGGCCGGGCGGTGGAGGTGCCGGCCCCGCTTGTGAAGCGGGGCAGTCGGGCGCTCGCCACGTGAGTCGACGCAGGGTCCGCGTACTCTGACATCCGGGAATTCCGTGGGGAGACGGGGGAACGGCGCGGAGGGGCGTACAGGTGGGGACCAACAGCACGAGAACCGGGGGACGGCGGCGGATGCCGCGGGAGGTGCGCGAGCGGCAGATGCTCGACGCGGCTGTCGCGGGTTTCGCGCGGCACGGCTATCAGGCGGCGTCGATGGACGACATCGCCGAGCAGGCGGGAGTGTCCAAACCGCTGGTCTATCTGTATCTGAAGTCGAAGGAAGACCTGTTCACGGCGTGCATACGCAGGGAGCGGGCTGCTCTCGTCGAGGCCGTGCGGGGCGTCACGGGCCGGGACGAGGTCCCCGGCGCACGTGCCGAACAGCAGCTGTGGAACGGGCTGTGCGCCTTCTTCGCGCACACCGCGGCGCGGCCCGACGGCTGGTCGGTGCTGCACCGGGCCGACACCCAGGGCGAGCCGTTCGCCCGTGAAGTCGCCGCGATGCGGGCGGAGATCACCGAGCTGGTGACGCTGCTGCTGGCCCGTGCAGCCGTCGACGCCGGCTGCGACGAGAAGTTCGCCGAGCGGGAGGTCTCCGGGCTCGCGCACGCCATGGTCGGCGCGGCCGAATCGCTGGCGGTGTGGGCCAACGCCCGTACGGAAGCGGTCCCTTCACCGAAGGAGACCGCGGCCACACTGATGAACTTCTGCTGGACGGGCCTGGAGCAGATGATCAAGGGCGTTCGCTGGTCACCTCACCGGTGAGGTGCAGCCGCTGCCGTTCCCCATCGCCGCTGCGCAGTTCGAAGCGGTGTACGCGTACGGGAGCGCGGTAGCCGCCCGCCGAGGCCGTCGGCTCGTCCGCGTGGTGGGTGACGGCCGAGGGGAGCGGCACCGGCGCCTTGAACTCCGCGCGGGCGGTGAGCTGTTCACCGCCCGCGGCGGCGCCCGTCGCGGCGAGTGACCGGGCGAAGGTCCACATGCCGTGCGCGATGTGCCGGGGGAAGCCGAAGAGCTTCGCGGTGAGCGGGTGCAGGTGGATCGGGTTGCGGTCGCCGGACGCGCGTCCGTAGCGGCGTCCGAGGCCGGAGGGCAGGTCCCACTGCTCGCGCAGGGGCAGCGGCGCGGCCGCCGCTTCCGCCTCGTCGTCCCGGCGCGTGCCGCCCCGGCTGCCCGGCCCCTCGCCGGAGGTGTCGGCGGTGCGGTGCCGGCACAGGTAGGTGCTGCGTGAATGCCACACCAGCCGGCCGCCCAGCCGTGCCTCCGTCACCACGTCGAAGGTGCTGCCGCGGCGGTGCGGTGCCGGGCCCTCGGCGTACACGGAGATCTCGGGGCGGTCCTCCGGGCGCAGCGCGCGGTGCTGGGTGAGTTCGATGCCGGTGTGGACGAGGCCGAGCATCGGGAAGGGGAAGTCGGGCCGCGCCATCAGCTGCATCGCGAGGGGGAAGCTGAGGATGTGCGGGTAGGTGGGCGGCACCGGGGAGGCGGCCGGTGTGCCGGATCCCCCGGCGGGCCCCCCACCTTGCGGTCCGCCGGGCGGCCCGCCGGAAACCGTGCCGGGCCCTTCGTCCGGACGCTGCGCCCCCGGCCCGGTGCCGCCGTCGAACCCGCAGACGCGGGCGTACGCGCGCAGTCTCCCGGCGTCGATGCGCGCGTCCGGCAGCACCAGCCGCTCGCCGGGCAGCCGTGCCTGTTCGTACGGGCCGCGCTTCGAACGCGAGGCGAGGGCTCCCCGGGCGAGGACGAGGGGCAGCCGGGGCGGGGCGGTGAGACGGCGGACTGTCATGGTGCTCACGCCCCCAGCAGGCTCTGGCCGCAGACCCGGACTACCTGGCCGTTGACTGCGTAGGACGATGGGCACGCCAGCCATGCGGTGGTCTCGGCGACGTCGACGGGAAGGCCGCCCTGGGAGTGGGAGTTCATGCGCCGGCCGGCCTCCCGGATGAAGAAGGGCACGGCGGCCGTCATCTTCGTCTCGATGAATCCGGGTGCCACGGCGTTGACGGTGACGCCGTGCTCCGCCGCGGCGCGCGGCGCGAGGGAGCGCACGAGACCGATGATTCCGGCCTTGCTCGCCGCGTAGTTGGTCTGGCCGACGTTGCCCGCGATGCCGGCGATCGAAGCGGTGGCGACGACCCGTCCCGTCCCGCTGCGCAGCGCGCCCGCCGCCAGCAGATGGTCGGTGGTGCGCAGCACTGAGGCCAGGTTGACCTCCATCACCTGATCCCACCGCTCGGCCTTCATGTTGACGAGCCTGCGGTCGCGGGTGATGCCCGCGTTGTGCACGAGCACGTCCAGACCGCCGCCCGGCAGGGCCTCGGCGATGCGGGCGCCCGCATCGCCGGCGGTGATGTCGAGCGGCAGGGCCGTGCCGCCCAGGGCCTCGGCGACTCGGTTCAAGTCGGCCTCCGCCTGGGGGACGTCGAGGCAGACGACGTGCGCGCCGTCGCGTGCCAGCGTCGCCGCGACGGACTCCCCGATGCCGCGTGCGGAGCCGGTGACAAGGGCCGTGCGCCCTTCGAGGGGGCGGTTCCAGTCCGCCGGCGCGGTCTCTGCCCCGGCCGCCCCGGCCGCCCCGGCCGCCCCGGACGCGTGCCCGCCGATCTCGACGACCTGGCCGCTGACGTAGGCCGACTTGGGCGAGAGCAGGAAGCGCAGCGTCGACTCGGCGTCGGCCGCCGTGGCCGACGCTGCGAGCCGGACCAGCTGCGCCGTGCGTCCGCCGCCGGTCTCCTTCGCCAGTGAGCGTACGAAGCCCTCCAGTGCCTGCTGCGCCGCGGCCTGGTGGTGGTCGCCGTCGTCGGGGCGCGCGGCGAGGACCACGATGCGGCCGCACGGGAGGAGGGACCGCAGGACCGGGTGGAGGCATTCGTGCACCCGTCGCAGTTCCGGGACGCCGCGTATGCCCGTAGCGTCGACGACGACGGCGGCATGGCGTTCGCCCGGTTCCGCGCCCCCGGTTTCCGTACGGACGGGGAGACCGGTGCCGGCGAGCGCCGCCGCGAGTTCCTTCGTGTGCGCGTCTGCGTCCGTGTGCGTGCCTGCGTCGTTCCCGCTGCCGCGGGGCGGCACGGGCGTCAGGTGCAGCACGGGGGAGGAGCCGTCGCCGAGCAGCGGCCGCTCCGCCGACCAGCGGTGCAGCGGTACCGGGCGGGGGAGGCCGAGACGGCGGGTGAGGAGGCGGCCGGGCGTTGTGTTGGTCCAATGCAGATACCGGTCAGCCATTCCCCGAATCCTCCAGCTCGCGTAGATTTACTTCCGAGTAAGGTTACTTACAGGTCAGGAGTTTGGTCGAGGATGAGTTCCAGCGGCCTCATACATGCCGGCACCCCACGCCGCGTCGCAGTCATCGGCGGCAGCCGCATCCCCTTCGCGCGTTCGGACGGACCGTACGCGACCTGCTCGAACCAGGAAATGCTCTCGGCCGCGCTCGACGGGCTGATCGAGCGGTTCGGGCTGACCGGCGAACGCCGGGTCGGGGAGTTCGTGGCCGGCGCGGTGCTCAAACACAGCCGTGACTTCAACCTCGCCCGGGAGACCGTCCTCGGCTCCCGGCTGGACCCGCGCACGCCCGCCTACGACATCCAGCAGGCGTGCGGCACCGGCCTGCAGGCGGTCATCGCCGTGGCCAACAAGATCGCCCTCGGCCAGACCGACGCAGGCATCGCCGGCGGCGCGGACACCGCCTCCGACGCCCCGCTCGGCGTCAACGACGAGCTGCGGCGCATCCTCCTCGCGACGCGCAGGGCCAAGTCGGTCAAGGAGCGGGCGAGGGAACTCGCCCGCGTGCGCCCGCGTCACCTCGTACCGGAGATCCCGCGCAACGCCGAGCCGCGCACCGGCCTGTCCATGGGGGAGCACGCAGCCCGCACCGCACGCGACTGGGGCATCTCGCGGCACGACCAGGACGCGCTCGCCGCCGCCAGCCACCGCAACCTCGCCACCGCCTACGACAGCGGCTTCCTGCACGACCTCGTCGTCCCCTTCAAGGGACTGGCACGGGACCAGAACCTGCGTCCCGGCACCTCCGTGCACAAACTCGGCGAGCTGAAGCCGGTCTTCGGCACCTCCGAACCGGACGCGACGATGACGCCCGGCAACTCCACACCGCTCACCGACGGCGCCGCGACGGTGCTGCTCGCCAGTGAGGAGTGGGCCGAGAGGCACGGGCTCGCGCCGCTGGCGTACCTGACCGCCTACGAGACGGGAGCCGTCAGCTTCTACGACGAGGACGGCGGGCCCGGCGAGGACGGGCTGCTGATGGCGCCCGCGTACGCCGTGCCCCGCATGCTGGAGCGCGCCGGACTCGGCATCGAGGACTTCGAACTCTTCGAGATCCACGAGGCGTTCGCGTCGCAGGTGCTTGCGACCCTCGCCGCCTGGGAGAAGCGCGGGCTCGCGCCCCTGGACCGCGAACGCCTCAATGTCGCCGGCTCCTCGCTGGCCACCGGACACCCCTTTGCCGCCACCGGCGCCCGCATCGTCGCCACCCTCGCCAAGCTCCTCGCGGAACGCGACGGCGCCGAGGCGGGGGCACGGGGACTGATCTCCGTCTGCGCGGCGGGCGGCCAGGGGGTGACCGCCGTACTGGAGAGGGCCTGAGGGTCCGCCCCCCCGAATCCTTCGGCGCCACCGGTCAACAGGTTCAACCGCATCGACGAGGTACCGCACGAACAGGAGCCGCTCGTGACGACCCAGCCCGCCAGCCCAGTCCCGGCGCCCGCATCCGCGGGCCCCACGCTCGTCGAGCCGGAGAAGGAGGTGGTGGACGGCGTCGTACGGCAGGTCGTCATGCCGCCCTTCGCACCCGCGGTCACGAGCGGCTCACTCGGCGACATCCCCTTCAACAACGCCGTCGAGGCGCCCTTCGAAGCAGTGCTCAGCCGGAAGCAGCCCGACGGAACCTGGCGGGACGTGACCGCCTCCGAGTTCGCACAGGAGGTCCTGAACCTCGCGAAGGGCCTCATCGGTCTCGGCTTCGAAGCAGGGGACCGCATCGGCATCATGGCCCGCACCACCTACGAATGGACCCTGCTCGACTTCGCCGGCTGGGCCGCGGGGCTCGTCACCGTGCCGATCTACCCGACGTCCTCCGCCGCGCAGGCCCGCTACATCCTCCAGCACTCCGGGGCGCGCGGCTGCGCGGTGGAGAACGTCGAGCAGTCGCGGCTGCTCGCCGCCGAGCGGGAGGCCATGCCCGCCCTCGAACACCTCTGGCAGCTCGACACCGGTGCGCTCTCCCAGATCACGGGAGAGGGCCGGCACCTGAACGACGAAGCCGTCGCCGAGCGGCGCGGACTCATCGGACCGGGGCACATCGCGACCCTCATCTACACCTCGGGCACGACGGGCCAGCCCAAGGGCTGCGTCCTGACCCACGGCAACTTCTTCGCCGAGATCGACAACGACATCGAACTGCTGCACCCCGTCTTCAAGTCCGTCAGCAAGGACCCGGCCTCGACGCTGCTGTTCCTGCCGCTCTCGCACGTCTTCGGGCGGATGGTCGCCGTCGCGTGCATGCGGGCGCGCGTACGGCTCGGGCACGCGCCGAGCATCCAGACCGAGGAACTCCTCGCCGATCTCGCGGGCTTCAGGCCGACGTTCCTGCTCGGCATCCCCTACGTGCTGGAGAAGGTCTTCAACACCGGACGCGCCACGGCCGAGAAGATGGGCCGCGCCTCCTCCTTCGACCGCGCCGCGCGCATCGCCCGCCGCTACGGCGAGGCCGTCGAGGAACAGGAACACGGACGCGGAAGCGGTCCCCGTCCCGCTCTGAAGGCGGCGCGCGGCCTGTACGACCTGCTGGTCTACCGCCGCATCCGCGCTGCCCTCGGCGGGCGCTGCCGCTACGTCATCAGCGGTGGCTCGCCTCTCGGTTCGCGTCTCGCCGCGTTCTACGAGGGCGCCGGGATCTCGGTGTTCGAGGGCTACGGGCTGACGGAGACCACCGGCGCCTCCACCTGCACCCCGCCGCTCAAGCCCCGCCTCGGCACGGTCGGCTGGCCCGTACCGGGTACGGCCGTGCGGATCGCCGACGACGGGGAGGTGCTGCTGAAGGGGGCACACGTCTTCGGCGGCTACTGGGACCCGCGGCGGAACGCCGCCGTCCCGGACACCGGGGACGACGGATGGTTCGCGACGGGGGACATCGGCACCCTCGACGACGAGGGCTATCTGACGATCACCGGCCGCAAGAAGGACCTCATCATCACCTCCGGCGGCAAGAACATCGCCCCGGCACCCCTGGAGGACTGGCTGCGCGCGCATCCGCTCGTCAGCCAGTGCCTCGTCGTCGGCGACGACCGTCCGTACATCACCGCGCTGATCACCCTCGAACCGGACGGCCTCGCGCACTGGCAGCAGATGCACAAGAAGCAGGACCTCACTCCCGAACAGCTCGTCGAGGACGGCGATCTGCTCGCCAACCTCCAGCAGGCGGTCGACGAGGCGAACCGGATGGTCTCGCGCGCCGAGTCGATCCGCCGCTTCGCGGTCCTCCCGCACGACTTCACGGAGGAGGGCGGGCATCTGACGCCGTCGCTGAAGCTGAAACGGGCGGCGATCGTGCGGGACTTCGAGCGGGAGATCGCGCAGCTCTACGACCGGTGACGCGGGCCGGCGCCGGCACTCGGCCCGGCCGCGTACCCGCGTTCGTACGGACGGGTCCCTGCGTTCGTACGGACGGGTCCCCGCGTTCGTACGGACGGGGCCTCGCGTTCGTACGGACGGGGCCGCACCCGCGGCACTGCGGTGCGGCGCCTGAGGCCGCTCCCGTCGCCCGCGCCCGTCGCCGACGTGCCGAACAGCACACCTAGGGTGAGTGCATGACCTCCTCATCGGAATCCGCGCTCTCCCAGGAGCACGCCTCGCTGCCGCGCGTCGAATTCGGCTTCCCGGGGCCGCTGCGTGAAGAACTCGTCGCCGCCGTACTCCAGGGCCGCAAGACCGCGACCACGAGCCTGCTGCGCGAGTACCGGCACGACGGCGAGCCGCTGCCCGAGGCCGGCTCCCGGGCCGTCGTGATCGACTCGGCCGCGACTCCCGTCGGCGTCGTCGAGATCACGGATGTCCGCGTCGTCGCGCTGTCGGAGGTGGACCTCGCGCACGCACGCGACGAGGGGGAGGGCCACGAGTCCCTGGCCTCCTGGCGTTCGGCCCACGAGGAGTTCTGGCACAGCCCCGAGATGCGCACGGCGCTCGGCGACCCGGAGTTCACCGTCGACGACGCGACCGAGGTCGTCCTGGAGCGCTTCCGCCTCATCGAGGGAATCCCCGGCTACCGGCCCCGCTGACGTGCGCTCGCGCGCAGGCCGGCGGGGCCGGAGATCCCTCCCGGGCGGTGCTCCGCGTCGGCGGCGATCCCTGCCCGGAGGGCTTGGGGCGGGCTCAGCCGCCGCAGTCGCCCTGCGTGGGCTCGTCCTTGAAGCGGTCGGAGAGCCAGTTCATCGCCGGGATCGAGGCGAGGACCGCCGTGGCCGCGTGCGGGGACAGCGGGAAGCTCGTCCACTCGACGGTGTTGCCCTCGGCGCACCAGTCGGCGCGCAGCTGTTTCCCGACGTCGTACGGAATGATCTCGTCGGCCTCACCGTGGTAGAGGTACACGGGCGCACCCGGTGCCTTCGTGCCCAGCTTGTCCTCGGCGAGGCGCTGCTGCCAGTCCGGTTCCTGATTGGGGTCCTTGGTGGTGACGTCCTCCACCGACTTGTTCGCGCCGGCCTCCTGCGCCTCGGCGAGACAGCCCTCCTTCATGATCCCGGTGATCCGCCTGCCCTCGTCGTTGAGGTAGCCGTCCAGACCGAGTTCGGGGTACGCGGCGTCGTGGCCGATGGCCGACATCAGCACCAGCCCGGCGTCCTCGTCGCCGTCGTTGTACTCAGCGACCTTCGGCAGATCCGCCGGGACGCCGCCGCTCGCGGTGCCCTTGACCTTCAGCTCGGGGGCGTAGGAGGAGGCGAGTTCCGCCGCCCAGCCGCTGGCCTGCCCGCCCTGCGAGTAGCCCATGATGCCGACGGGCGAGTCCTGCGTGACGCCCTTCTCCTGTGCCTCGGGCAGCCGCTGCGCCGCGCGTGCCGCGTCCAGCACCGCGGTGCCGGCGGCCCGGCCGACGGTGTAGGTGTGCGTGCCCGGTGTGCCCAGCCCCTCGTAGTCGGTGACGGCGACGGCCCAGCCGCGCAGCAACGCCCCCTCGATCAGCGGGGCTTCCTTGGTCTTGCCCACCGGGAAGTTCACGGACGGCGCGCACTGGTCGGCGATCCCGACGGTGCCCACCGCGTAGGTCAGCAGGGGACGCGGGCCCTCCCGGTTGTCCTTGGGGATCAGGACGGTGCCGGAGACGGTGTTGGACTTCCCTTTCGCGTCGGTCGAGTTGTACTGGATCGTCCAGGCGTGCGTGGGGACCGGTACGCCCGGGAAGACCTGGAACTCGCTCGGTTCGGCGCTGACGACGTCACCGGGCTGTCCGGCCGCCGCGGCGCCGTGCGGTGCGGCGGCTGACGCGTCACCCGTCGCCGCGGCGGCGGGAGCGGCGGCGCCGCCCGAAACGCACAGAGCGGTCACCGCCGTTGCCGCGATGACCGCTCTGATTCTGGCTCCTCCGGTACGAGGGCCTCTTCTTCGGATGGGGATCTGCATGGGGGGTCTCCCAACGATTCGAAGAGCTGGGCTCGTTGGGATGGAACGTACTGACCCGTCAGTATCTCGGGAAGGGGTCGCGTAGTAAGTGCGCACGCATGAGACAACGTTGTACTCCCGCGGGCGGTCACGTCACGGGAGGACGAAGCGGCAGGAGTGTCCCGAAGTGCCGTCCAGCCGCAGGCCGGACGGCACTTCGAGGCCCCGGCGGTCAGAACGGCCGGTCGCCGGCGATCGCGACGCGTTCCGCGACCCTGCGGTGCGGCGCGTAGTCGTCGACCGCGTAGTGCTGCGTCGCGCGGTTGTCCCAGAAGGCGATGTCGCCCGCCTGCCAGCGGAAGCGCACCTGGTACTCCGGCACGTGCGCCTGCCGGACGAGGAAGCTGAGCAGACGGTCGCTCTCGTCGCGGTCCATGCCCACGATGTGTGTCGTAAACGAGGTGTTGACGAAGAGCATCCGGCGGCCGGTCTCGGGGTGCCTGCGCACAACGGGGTGTTCGACGGGCGGGAACTGCTCCTGCATCGGGACCAGCTTCTCCGGGCCGTAGAAGCGGGCGAATCCCGGGATGAAGTCGTGCACGGCAGTCGCACCGTCGATGCGTGCCTTCACCGTGTCGGGGAGGTTGTCGTACGCGGCGGCCATGTCCGCCCACATGGTGTCGCCGCCGACGGGCGGCACCTCGTGGAGCTGCAGCACGGCGCCGAGAGCGGGCCGTTCGCGGAAGGTGACGTCCGCGTGCCAGACGTTCTCGAAGGTCGGCGCGCCGTTGCCGCCCTTCTCGAACCGGACGACCTCGGCGGAGGAGCCGCGCGCCAGCAGCGGGTTGGTCTCCAGTTCGCCCCAGTTCGCGGCGAACTCGCGCTGCTGCTGTGAACTGAGGCCCTGGCCGCGGAAGAAGAGCACCTTCCACTCCAGGAGAGCCCTGTTCAGCTCCTTGCGCAGCTCGGGCGTGAGCGGCAGGGAAAGGTCGACGCCCCGGACCTCGGCGCCGATGATGCGGCCCTGCGGCACGAGTTCGAAGAGCTCGTAGGGCAGGTCGTCAGTGCCCTCCGGCAGACGGTGCAGCGTGCGGCGGCCCTCGTACATGCCGTCGGCGGGGACGCGGGCGTCACGCAGGACAGGGGTGGGTGAGGAGGTGACGGTCATGGGTGGTGATCCTTCGAAGTCGGCGGTCCGCGGGGGAAGTCGGCGTGCGCACGCCCGCTTGTGCCACGCGTGCATGCGCTGCCACGCGTGCGTGCGCGAGGCGGAAGCGCTATCGACCGGACCGCTCACACCCGCGCCGCCACGGCACGCAGAAGCGTCCGAGGGCGGCGGTACGGGTGCGGAGGATCATGACCGTATTCTGTGTGCGGCGGCTCGGTGACGTCAACGCACGCCCGCGATGCGGACGCACATGTGGGACGCCGTGCAGCGACGCACCTGCCCCGTGGGCAGGGGACCGCCGCGCCCTGCCCCGAGGCGGGGCGCCGGAGTCGTGACCGGCGCCCAGGAGCTACGACTTGGGCCCGGGTTGGGCCTTGCGCCCGGGTTGAGTCCTGGGCACGGGGCCGATGGAGCGTCCGGCCCACTCCGGCTCCTTCTCCGTCAGCGACTCGAAGCGTTCACGTACCGCGTCGGGGAAGGGCGCGGCGCGGCCCGCCGCCTGGTCGACGTGGATCATCAGCAGCTCGGAGGTCGCCACGGGTTCCGCCCGGTCCGCGGCGCGCATCTCCAGCACGAGCCGCACCTTCTTCGCGTCGACGCCCAGAATCCGTGTCCGCACGGTGAGTTCGGTGCCCTCGGTGACCTCGCGCAGATAGCGGACGTGGGCCTCCGCGGTGTACAGGGAGCATCCGCTCTCCCCGCGGTACTGCTGGCCCATGCCGGTCTCGATCATCATGGCGTCCGTGGCGTGCCCGAAGACGAGCACGTAGAACGCCTCGTTCATGTGGCCGTTGTAGTCGATCCACTCCGGACGCACCGTCGCCGTGTGATCCGGGATCGGTCCGCCGTGTACGGAACCGAAGCCGGAATCGGTATCGGGACCGGAACCGGAATCGGTATCGGAACCGGAACCGGAACCGAAGCCGGAATCGGCGCCCGGAACCGGTGCGGTCGCGGCCCCCTCGTCCGGCTGCCCGGCCGGCGGCCCGCTCCGGGCCGCTGCCTGCGCCTCCGTCGTCTCGCCCTGATCGGTGCTCACGTGCTCTCTCCCTCGGCTGTCGCTTCTCCTCGGTCCTAGTGCCCGCCGTTGCCCTGCGGCAGGCGGCCCGTCGCCCGGAGCACGTCGATGACTCCCTGGTCGCGCTCTGCGACGAGCTGGGCGATGGAGCGGCCTTCGGCCGCCTCCTCGCAGCCCTCGACCATGGCATCACGCAGCGGCGCGTCGAGCTCCGGTGCCTCCAGCCTCGTCCATGGCGACTTCAGCGACGGACCGAAGTGGTCCAGCATGTGGGCCATCCCGCCCTCACCGCCCGCGAGCGCGAACGTGAGGCAGGGCCCCATGAACGCCCAGCGCAGCCCTGGGCCTTCGGTGATCGAGGCGTCGATGTCGCGCACGGACGCCTCGCCGTTGGCGACCATGTGCAGCGCCTCGCGCCACAGCGCCTCCTGGAGGCGGTTGGCGATGAAGCCCGGCAGTTCGCGGTCCATCGTGATGACGGACTTGCCCGCCAGCTCGTAGAAACGCGACGCCCACTCGACGGCGCCCGGGTCGGTCGACTCGCCGCCGACGACCTCGACGAGCGGGATGAGATACGGCGGATTGAAGGGGTGGCCGACCAGCAGCCGCCCCGGGTCCGCGGCCTCGCCCTGCATGTCGGTCATGGGATAGCCGGAGGTGGAGGAGGCGATGACGACGCCCGGCCGGGCGGCGGCGTCCAGTTCCGCCAGCAGCGAGCGCTTGAGCTCCAGCTTCTCCGGTGCGCTCTCCTGCACGAAATCGGCGTCGGCGACGGCGTCCCGGAGTCCGGGCACGACGGTCAGCCGTGCCGGGGACGCGCATTCGGAGAGGCCGAGCTGCTCCAGGGCGGGCCAGGCGGCGTCGACGAGGCGGCGGAGCTTCTCTCCGGCGTCGGGCGCCGGATCCCAGGCGGTGACGTCGTAGCCACGGGCCAGGAAGTGCGCCGCCCAGCCGCCGCCGATCACGCCGGCACCGACGCAGGCGACGCGGCGCACGGCCTCGGGCGGGCAGGCGGCGGCGAACGCGCCGGGGGAGGGTGCGGTC
Source organism: Streptomyces sp. WMMB 322 (assembly GCF_900090145.1). Taxonomy (GTDB): domain Bacteria; phylum Actinomycetota; class Actinomycetes; order Streptomycetales; family Streptomycetaceae; genus Streptomyces. The sequence goes on along the minus strand of NZ_FMHI01000017.1, from coordinate 51,709 downwards.
ATGGTGGTGGTGTCCTCACGGTCTCTGCTGCGGGAAGTCCGCTGTGGGAAGGGGGGAGAGGAGGCTTGGGGACGGAGCAGCCGGCGCCGACGGGGCCGAACGCCGGTCCCGGGAACGGGGGTTGGCTTGGTGCTCCGGGAGCCGAACGGCGGTACTGGGCCCGGAAGTTGCTCCGGTCGGTCGAACGTCCGTCCTGAAACCGGGAGTTGTGCTCCCGGCGCGGCAGCCGCGCGTCGCCGGGGCAGCTCAGGCGCGGGGCTTCAGCCCGAGCCGTTCGCGGGCCTGGTCCGGCGTGGCGACCTGCGCGCCCAGCAGCTCGGTGATCTGCACCGCACGCTCGACGAGTTGGCCGTTGGTCGCCTTGACTCCCCTGCTGAGGTAGAGGTTGTCCTCCAGGCCGACACGTACGTTGCCGCCGAACAGGATCGACTGCGCCGCCCACGGCATCTGCATCCGCCCGAGCGCGAAGCTGGCCCACTGCGCGCCCTCCGGCAGCATGTCGACCATCGACTTCAGCACGCCGGGCTCCGCCGGTGCGCCCCACGGGATGCCCATGCACAGCTGGAAGACGGTCGGGTCGTCCAGCAGTCCCTCCGCCAGAAGCTGCTTGGCGAACCACAGCTGGCCCGTGTCGAAGATCTCCAGCTCCGGCCGCACGCCCAGCTCCTGGATGCGCTTGGCGCCCGCGCGCAGCATGTCCGGCGTGGAGACGTAGAGGTTGCTGCCCTCGCCGAAGTTGAGCGAGCCGCAGTCGAGGGTGCAGATGTCGGGGAGCAGGTCCTCGACGTGCGGCAGCCGTTCGACGCCGCTGACGAGGTCGGTGCCGGGCAGGTGTGTCAGCGGGTTCTCGGGGTCGATGACGAGGTCGCCGCCCATGCCCGCCGTCAGGTTGATGACGACGTCGGTGCCGGTCTCCTTGATCCGCTCCACGACCTCCCGGTAGAGGCGGGGGTCGCGGGCGCCCGCGCCGGTCTCGGGGTCGCGCACGTGGATGTGCACCACCGCGGCGCCCGCCTCCGCGGCCTCGACGGCGGAGCGTGCGATCTGCTCGGGAGTCACGGGGACGTGCGGACTGCGGCCGACGGTGTCGCCGGCGCCGGTGAGCGCGCACGTGATGATGACGGAGTCGTTCATGGGCATGGTCTTCCTCCGCTGCTGGGACCTGACGGGACTGGGACTCTGTACGGGGGCTCGGTACGGGGACTGGGGACCGGGACTCGGTATTCGGTATGGGGGCTCGTTACGGACGCTCGTTGCGGGTGCGGTGCCCCGGCTACGGGGCGGGCTTCGCGGCGAGCTCCGTCCCGACGTGGGCGAGGAGTACGGCCCGCATGGTCTCGACGCCGTTCCCCTGGCCGGAGGCCACGCCGTCGCTCTGGCCGGAATCCCCCGGGGAAGGGGCCGTGGCCAGTGCCTGGGCGGCGAGACCGTCGATGAGCGCGGTGAGGTGCAGGGCTGCGGACTCCGGGTCCACTTCGCGGAACACGCCCTGCGCGATGCCGCGTCGGATCACGTCGGCGACGGTCGTGCGCCACTGCCGGTAGTAGTCGACGTGCAGCTGCCCCACGGCGGTCGAACGGGCCGCCTCCGCCCACAGGTCGAGCCAGACCAGCCACTGCCGGCGCTGCTGCGCGCTGGAGGGGATCTGCAGTTCGATCAACTGGCGGAGTTCGTCCGCCGCGTCGCCGGCTTCGGCGGTGCGGGCGGCACGGCGAGCCGTGTCCTCGTCCATGCACCAGCGGATGGCGGCCTCGAGCAGATCGGCACGGCCGGGGAAGTGGTAGTGGATGGCTGCGGTGCTCGTCTCACAGGCCTCGGCGATGTCGGAGACGCGGACGGCGTGGAAGCCGGATTCGGCGACGAGACGCACCGTCTCGCGGACGATCTGCAGCGGCCTGCCACCTGCGGGCGCCGCGTGGACGGTGCTGTCGCCCCCGTGGCCGTCGCTCCGCCCCGAGCCGGTGCGTGCTCCTGCACCGCCCGCACCCGAACCCAGCAGCCACGCGGCGTCCACGTTGCCCGCGTCGGCGATGCGTGCCAGTTCCGCGACGGTGAAGCGGCGGCTGCCGCCCAGGGAGCGGGAGAGCTTCGAGGGGTCCATGACGATCCGCCGCGCGAACTCCCGCTGGCTGCAACCGGCTTGGCCGATCACCTGCCGTACGCGTGCCGAGACGTCGCCGACGGCGTCCGCGACCCTGCCGGCCGGTTCCTGCTGCATGTGCGTCACAGTACGAGTGCGTTGAGAAAAACGCAACTATACTTCTTCGATTTCCTGGAAAAGTGCAGGCAGATAGGTGTTGTGATGCTGACTGGTGTGCCGGTCAGTAGCGCAACACCTACTCGCGGTGCCATCGGCACCACCGAAGATGTGCCGGACAGGCCCCACGCCCGCCGGTCCGCCCGGGATACGTCCGCCGGTCAGTCCGGGATCGGTGTACAACCCCCGCACCGCCTGACAGGTCTCCCTGGGTGGACTGCGGACGCCGCTGATCCCGATCGACCGAAACGATCGACCGACCATCGACCGAAACGATCGACGACCAACGACCGGGCAAGACCAACGACCATGACTGGGGGAACAGTTATGCGTTCCAAGAGTGCAGCCCTGGCAGCCGTCACCCTGTTCGTCGCGGGCACCGGCCTGCTGGCGACCGCGGGCGCCGCCTCCGCGGCGACGACGGCCACCGGCGCGACGCCGGGTGCGGCCACGGCGGGTGCAACCGCCGGTGCCGCGAGCCCCGCACCGAAGGCGGCCTACAACGGGGCGTGCGGCGCCGGGTACTCGGTGGTGAACTCCGCCGGTATCGCCGACCTGGGCACCGTCTTCCTGACGTACAACTCCAGGACCGGCAAGAACTGCGTCGTCACGGTGCGCAACGCGAAGGACGATCCGATTCACATGGCGGCATCCGTTCGCGTGCTCCTCGACGACGAGGAGACCCGACCGGTCGTCGACGAGGGCGAGTTCACTTCGTACGCGGGCCCGGTGTACGTGGCGGAGGGGGCCGGGCACTGCATCGAGTGGAGCGGTGTCATCGGTGACGAGGAGTACTACAACAGCGGCTCGAACTGCGGCGTTCTGAAGTAGCGCGCGGACGCCCGTCCGCCGCCGGGCCGGGCCCCCGCGCCGCCGCCGGCCGGGCGCTCGCGCGAGCGGTGTGAGGCTGAGGCCCCGCGAGGCGCTCGCACGGTGCTGAGACGTCAGGGGCGGTTGACCTGGGGGAATGGTCAACCGCCCCTGACCGTGAGGGACTTGGAACCTGCTCCCTTCGGCCGGCCGTCGTGCCCTCACCCGTTCTCGCTGTTCCCGTCGCTCTCCAGGGCTGTCGCCAGGTGTTCGCTAAGGCTGCTTCCAGGTGTCGAGGGCCGTGCTGAAGACCTTTTCCTTCTCGGAGTCCCAGAGGCGGTGCCTGGCTTCGAAGTAGATCGTGTACTCGGTGCCCTCGTCGTCGATGTACGCCTGCTGGACGACGTGCATCGTCTCGCCGGAGTCCGGCGTGTAGACGAACTCCCAGCGCGCGCCCGCGTGTCCCTGGAACGTGACGTGCTGAAGGCTGATCCGCTCGTAGCCGTTGGTCCCCTGCATCGCCTTCTCCATCTCCAGGAAGTTGATGAAAGAGGCTCTCGGTGCGCTGGGCAACTCGCTGACGTGGAGGTACTCGTCACCGGTCGGCGGCAGATAGCCGATCTGGTTGGGGCTCAGTTCCCTGCGCTCCCAACCGTCCATCACGGCAAGGGAGAAGCCCTTCTCGTCGACGACGGTGTGGAATCCGTCCGGCAGGCCGTCACCGGGGGTTTCCTTGGGAGGCTTGGGCTTCGGGGGTGTGCTGGTGGCCGGCTTGCTGGTGGTGGGGCTGGGCGACTCGGTCTTTTTCTTCTTGGGCTTCGGCGACGGGGCGTCGGACGTCACCGAAGGCTCGGGGGAGGCCCCCGTGTCGACCATCTTGTACTGAGAGACCTGATTGTCCGCCGCGCGGTTGTCCCGGGCGTCCTCGCGGTTCATCAGAATCCCGGAGGACGTGCCCGCTCCGACCAGGAGAGCCATGACGCCCAGGGTGATACCCAGCCGGACATAGTTCGTCCTGGTGCGGAATTTGAACGGTGGTGGCGGCGGTGGCGCCGTGAGTGGATACAGGGCGCGGTCGCATCCCGCGCAAGCGTCGGCCGTGGCCGGCGATCTGGTGCCGCAGTGCGGGCATGTGGTCAGCATGAGCAGCTCCCGTGCTCCGAGCGTTCCCGATGGTCCCCTTAACCCGGTGCCTGACTGACGGTACTGCGGCGGCCACAATTTGCCCCCGGGGCGGATGCACTTTTAGCACACACGTACAGAGCCTGAGCAGGGCAACTTCCGTACATGCGGGGGTATTCGGTGGCAATCGCGGCGACCGCGCGAGGGGTTCGCCCGGGGACTGTGAGGGGGCGGACGGCACGGCAGCCGGCCCGGGCCCGCCCTTCTCTCCCCGGCTGCGCACGGCCCCCCGCCGCCCTTCCGGGGTCACCGGGGTCCAGGACCCGCGGGCCGCCCCTGAGCGGAGGACGGGGACGGGGAGGACGGGGGAGCGCGGGGACGCGGAGGACGGGGAGGACGCGGGCAACAAGGGGACGGCGCCGCACAGCCGCAGCCGCACCGCACGGCAGGAGCCCCTGCCGGCAAGTCCGGCAGGGGCTCCTTGGGTGTTACGACTCAGGTCACTGAGGGGTGACGTTCTCCGCCTGCGGCCCCTTCGGACCCTGGGTCACGTCGAAGCTCACGAGCTGGTTCTCCTCCAGGGAGCGGAAGCCAGTCGCGTTGATCGCGGAGTAGTGGACGAAGACATCGGGACCGCCGCCGTCCTGGGCGATGAAGCCAAAGCCCTTTTCAGCGTTGAACCACTTGACGGTTCCGGTAGCCATAAGCCCTCCTTGGGCCTATAAGGGTCGCCCTGCTCCCAGAACCCCGCTAAGAAGTCTCTGAAAACGACGAGAGCCCGCGGTCACATGCTCCGCAGGCTCTGTACTGCAAGGAAACCAAACTGCAACTTGCTGCGAGCCTAGCACGGTGCCGCGTGGCGCGGAAGGGCGGACGATCTCGGCCGTGCGCTGCGGCGTTTCCCCCGCGCCCGCCTGCTGGGGGTCGGGCCCGTGCCCCCGGGCCGGGGCTGTGCGGGCCCGTCCCGGGCTGCGGCGTACGCTCCGGAGTGTGACTGAGTTCCCGACTGTTGCCAGATCCCGCCCGCGTGTGGGGCACATCCAGTTCCTCAACTGCCTCCCGCTGTACTGGGGCCTTGTTCACACCGGCTCCCTGCTCGATCTGGACCTCACCAGAGACACCCCCGAAAAGCTGAGCGACCAGCTGGTGAACGGGGATCTGGACATCGGCCCCGTCACACTCGTCGAATTCCTCAGGAACGCCGATCAGCTCGTCGCGCTTCCGGACATCGCGGTGGGCTGCGACGGTCCGGTGATGTCGTGCGAGATCGTCTCGCGGGTGCCGCTGGAGCGGCTGGACGGAGCGAAGGTCGCGCTGGGCTCCACCTCGCGCACGTCCGTACGGCTGGCCCGGCTGCTGCTCTCCGAGCGCTTCGGTGTGCGGCCCGACTACTTCACGTGCGAGCCGGACCTGGAGCGGATGATGGGCGAGGCCGACGCCGCCGTCGTCATCGGCGACCTGGGGCTCCGCGCGTATCTGCGCAACCTTCCGGAGCCCGGCCTCGAGGTCCACGACCTGGGGCAGCTGTGGAAGGAATGGACGGGCCTGCCGTTCGTCATGGCGGTGTGGGCCGTTCGCCGGGACTACCTCGCGAGGCACCCGGAGACGGTGGAGGAGGTCCACCGCGGCTTCCTCTCCTCCCGCGACCTGGCGCTGGAGGAGGTCGCCAAGGTCGCCGAGCACGCCGCGCGCTGGGAGGTCTTCGAACCACCGGTGCTGGAGCGGTACTTCACCACCCTCGATTTCCGCCTCGCGGACCGGCAGCTGCAGGGCGTCGCCGAGTTCGTGCGCCGCACCGCCGCCACCGGCGACTATCCCGCGGACGTGCGCGTCGACCTGCTGCACGAGCCGGCCGGGCGCTGAGGCCCGGGGGCGCTGGCCGAAGCCGCCACACGCCCCTGGCGTACGCTGGCCTGGCAAAGGAATGCCGCCAGCCACCCCCGGAGGGACGCCCCGGTGCCCGAAACCGCCGACCGTCAGGCCGTTCTCGACCGCGCCGCCGAGGGCGGCCGTATCACCCCCGAGGAAGCGCTCGACCTCTACCGATCGGCGCCGCTGCACGCCCTGGGCGCGGCGGCCGACGCCGCCCGGCGCAAGCGCTACGCGGGCACCGAGCACATCGCGACGTACATCATCGAGCGGAACATCAACTACACCAACTCGTGTGTGACCGCTTGCAAGTTCTGCGCCTTCTACGCCTCGCCGAAGAGCGACGACGTCTGGACGCGCGACCTCGACGACATCCTGCGCCGCTGCGCCGAGACGGTCGAACTGGGCGGCACCCAGATCATGTTCCAGGGCGGCCACCACCCGGACTACGGGGTGGAGTACTACGAGGAGCACTTCGCCGCCATCAAGGAGCGCTTCCCGCAGCTCGTGATCCACTCGCTCGGCGCCTCCGAGGTGGAGCACATGGCGAAGATCTCCGGCGTCACCCCGGAGGAGGCGATCCGCCGCATCAGCGCCGCGGGCCTCGACTCCTTCGCGGGCGCCGGAGCCGAGCTGCTTCCGGCGCGGGCGCGCAAGGCCATCGCGCCGCTGAAGGAGTCGGGCGAGCGGTGGCTGGAGATCATGGAGACCGCCCACAACCTCGGCGTGGAGTCGACCTCGACGATGCTGATGGGCACCGGCGAGACCAACGCCGAGCGGATCGAGCACCTGCGGATGATCCGCGACGTGCAGGACCGCACGGGAGGCTTCCGCGCCTTCATCCCGTACACGTACCAGCCGGAGAACAACCACCTGAAGGGCCGGACGCAGGCCACGCTCTTCGAGTACCTGCGGATGATCGCCGTCGCGCGGCTCTTCTTCGACAACGTGGCGCACATCCAGGGCTCCTGGCTCACGACGGGCAAGGAGGTCGGTCAGCTCTCCCTGCACTACGGCGCCGACGACCTCGGCTCGGTGATGCTGGAGGAGAACGTGGTCTCCTCCGCGGGCGCCAGGCACCGCTCGAACCGGATGGAGCTGCTCGAACTGATCCGTTCCGCGGACCGGGTCCCCGCGCAGCGCAGCACGACGTACGAGCATCTGGTCGTCCACGAGGACCCGGCGGACGACCCCTCCGACGACCGCGTCGTCTCCCACTTCTCCTCGACGGCGATCGAGGGCGGCAGCGCGCATCCCGAACTCAACCTGATCGAGGCGAAGTAGTCCCCGCCGGAGCGGTCCCCGGCCGCCGCTGCGCGCCCCCGGCGGCGCGTGGCCGTGCGGTACGGGCCACAATGGGGACGTGACCCGCGCATCCCTGGACAAGCAGCCGCACGAAGTCGCCGCGATGTTCGACGACGTCGCCGCGCGGTACGACATCACCAACGACGTGCTCTCCCTCGGGCAGACACGGCTGTGGCGGCGGGCCGTCGCCGGTGCCGTCGACGCGCGGCCGGGTGAGCGCGTGCTGGACCTGGCCGCCGGGACGGGCACCTCGTCGCAGCCGTTCGCGGCGGCGGGCGCGTACACGGTGCCCTGCGACTTCAGCCTCGGGATGCTGAAGGAGGGCAAGAAGCGGCTCCCCTGGATGCCGTTCACCGCCGGCGACGCGACCCGACTGCCCTTCCGCGACGGCGTGTTCGACGCCGTGACGATCTCCTTCGGGCTGCGCAACGTGCACGACACCGACGGCGCCCTGCGGGAGCTGCACCGCGTCACCGCCCCGGGCGGCCGCGTGGTCATCTGCGAGTTCAGCCACCCCACCTGGGCGCCGTTCCGCACCGTCTACAGCGAGTACCTGATGCGGGCCCTGCCTCCGGTGGCCAGGGCCGTCTCCTCCAGCCCCGACGCGTACGTCTATCTCGCCGAGTCGATCCGCGCCTGGCCCGACCAGCCCGCGCTCGCGCGCCAACTCCAGCAGGCGGGCTGGGAGAAGGTGGCCTGGAGGGATCTGACGGGCGGTGTGGTGGCCCTGCACCGCGGCGTACGTCCCTAGGAGCGCCCGTCAGGGCCACCTGACGCTCCTGCCCGCCGGGTGCACGCAGGGGCGGGCGCACGGCGGCGCGGCGCGGAGTCCCGCACTACGGCCTTCGCAGTGAGCTGTCCAGGGACTTCATCAGGTGTGCGACGCGGCTCCTTCCCGTGGGGGCGAGGGGGTAGCGGCCGAGGACGTCGATGAGGACGGGCGTGGCGCGCTGCCGGGCTCGCCGGATCACCGCGTCCCCCACGGCGGGGTCGTCGCCGGCGTGCAACTCGGCTGCCCGCGCCGCGCTTGCGGCCGCCCGCAGGATGTGGCCGACCTGGGTCGCTTTCGCAAGAGGATGCAGGTACGCAGCGGCCGCCGCGTCGCCCGCAGCACGCGCGGCATGGACGGCGGCTTCGCCGGTGGCGTCTCTCGCCGAACGGTGCGCGTCCAGCGAGGCGACGCGCTGAAGCCTTGTCCGTGGAGCGCCGTTCGCGAAGGTCCATGCGGCCTCGACGGCGGCGCGGGGCCGCGCGTCCTCGGGTTGAGCGTCCTCGTAGAGGTGGAGGACTTCCTGCGCGCTCGCGGCTGCGTAGCGGGCCACGGCCCGCAGTTCGTCCATCGTCAGCTCGAAGTCGCCCGGTCCGGTCGGCACGTGCGACATTCTTGCCGGTGTGCCGGTGTGCCGGTGTGCCGGTGTGCCGGTGTGCCGGGGCCGCTGCCGGGGCCGGAGCCGGGGCCACACAGTGCCGGCGGGGCGGAAGCGCCGGTGAGGTGTCCGTGCGGCGCCGGCGGGGAGCCCGTTCGAAGGGGCGTGCAGGACGTCCCGGCACGGCCTCATAGACTGCGACTGCCCAGTACCCAGCCTTTGCGGGAGTCCTTGTGACTGACACCGTCACCTCCGAGCGGACCGCCGATGTGATCGTCGTAGGTGCCGGCCCCGCCGGGGCCACCACCGCCTACCATCTGGCCCGCAGCGGCCTGGACGTGCTGCTCCTCGAGAAGACCGCCTTCCCCCGGGAGAAGGTGTGCGGCGACGGCCTCACGCCGCGGGCCGCGAAGCAGCTCGTCGCCATGGGCATCGACATCTCCGAGGAGGCCGGCTGGCTGCGCAACAAGGGTCTGCGCATCATCGGCGGCGGACAGCGCCTCGAACTCGACTGGCCGGAGCTGGCCACCTACCCCGACTACGGACTCGTGCGCAAGCGGGACGACTTCGACGAGCAGCTCGCCCGGCAGGCCGAGAAGGCCGGCGCCCGCATGTACGAGCGCTGCAACGTGGGCGAGCCGATCCTGGACTCCGCGGGCCGCATCACCGGTGTCCACGCCAAGCTGGGCGAGGAGAAGACCCCGGTCACCTTCCACGCGCCCCTCGTCGTCGCCGCGGACGGCAACTCCACGCGCCTCTCCCTCAAGATGGGCCTGCACAGGCGCGAGGACCGTCCGATGGGCGTCGCCGTCCGCACGTACTTCACCTCGCCGCGCCACGACGACGACTACCTGGAGTCCTGGCTGGAGCTGTGGGACCGGCGCGGGGCCCAGGACCGCCTGCTGCCCGGCTACGGCTGGGTGTTCGGCATGGGCGACGGCACGAGCAACGTCGGCCTCGGCGTCCTCAACACCTCGGAGGACTTCAAGGAGCTGGACTGGCGGGAGATCCTCAAGGCGTGGACGGCGTCCATGCCGGAGGAGTGGGGCTACACCCCGGAGAACATGACGGGCCCCATCCGCGGTGCCGCGCTCCCCATGGCCTTCAACCGGCAGCCGCACTACACGCGCGGTCTGCTGCTCGTCGGCGACGCGGGCGGCCTGGTGAACCCGTTCAACGGCGAAGGCATCGCGTACGCCATGGAGTCGGGCGTCATCGCCGCGGAGACGATCGTCCAGGCGCACGCGCGTGCCACGCCCGCGCAGCGCGAACTGGCCCTGCGCCGCTACCCGAAGATCCTCAAGGAGACCTACGGGGGCTACTACACGCTGGGCCGCGCGTTCGTGAAGCTGATCGGCAACCCGAAGGTGATGAAGGTGGCCACCGAACGCGGCCTCTCCCATCCGCTGCTGATGCGCTTCGCGCTGAAGATGCTGGCGAATCTGACGGACCCGTCGGGCGGCGACGCGATGGACCGGGTCATCAACGGCCTCAGCAAGGTCGCTCCGCGCGCGTAGCGCGACCGCTGCGGCCCTCCCGCGGCGGTCCGGCGCCCCCGCGCCCCCGGGGCCGCCTCCGTCCGGTGCCGGGCGCGTACGGGGCGCCGAGAGCCGAATCAGGCTGCCGGGCCCGCGGAGGCGCCCCGTCCTCGCCGCCCGGCAGGTCGTCCGACCGGGGCACGACGAACACGCAGCCGTGCGTCCGCACGCCGGGCACACCGTGTGGACGCGCTCCGGACATACCGGGCCGACGCACGAAGAAGGGGCCCGCCTCAACGGGCGGGCCCCTTCTTCGTGCCGTGTGGGACGGGGAGTTGTCAGAGCAGGCGGACGGCCCCTGTGGGCGGGTCGTAGTCCAGGGGCTTCTCGACGACGCCCGTGGAGGAGTTCTGCGCGCCGATGAACTTGCCGTCGCCGACGTAGACGCCCACGTGGTACGCGCTGCCGGCGCCGCCCCAGTAGAGGAGGTCGCCCTTCTGCAGCGAGTCCAGGGAGACGGAGGTGCCCTCGGTGGACTGCGCCTGTGAGGTGCGCGGCAGGCTGACACCGAGCTGCTTGAAGGCGACCTGGGTCAGACCGGAGCAGTCGTAGGAGGAAGGCCCGCTGGCGCCCAGCACATAGGACTTGCCGACCTGGGCCTTGAGGAAGCTGATGAGTCCGGCGACGTTGCCGCTGGGGGCCGAGAGTGCGGTGCGCTCGGTGCTGCGCGAAGCGCGTTCCTCGGCGGCCTTCTTGCGCGCGGCCTCCGCCTTGCGTTCGGCGGCCTGCTTGGCCTTGTGCGCGGTGGTCTGTGCGCTCTTGGCCGCCTTGGTCTCGGCCTGAGTCACCTCGCGCTGGAGGGCGTTGGTCTTGAGCGAGTCGGCTGCCCTGGTGGTGGACCCCTCTACGGAGTGGCTGACCAGAGCCATCTCGGCGGTGTCGGCGGCCTTGTCGTGCTTCTCGGCTGCCGAGGAGGCCGGCGAAATCGCCGTGGTCAGGGCGACCGTGCCCATGACGCCGCCCGTCGCACCCGCACGCAGCGCCTTGTTCAAGCCGCTGGTCGTGCGCGGTTTGCGGTGTCTGGGTATGTGAGCGTTCCGGGACATGAGGCATGGATAGCAGGGCCGGGATGATCCGTTCAAAGAAGGTGCGATGCGCCACAGTGAGTCCGTATTCGCCCAGTTGGGAACGAGTTGATCTTCAAAGGTCTCGGTCCGGTCACGACGGGACGCCCAACTACGGGCCCGTGACCACGCAGTTGTCCGGATTGCGCGCATTGATCTGGCGCATATCACCTCTTGTGCCCGCCGCGCAAAGGTGGCAGGAGCTGCCAGCCGAGCCTGTGGTGCAGGTCACATCGCCACCGTCAATTCTGTTCATGAATGGGCGATTGAACCCCTGTCATGCCTTTTGGGTGTCGAGGAGGTGGTGTGTGGAGCGTGAAGAAAGCGGCCGGACCGGGGGCTTTGTTCCGGTGTTCACAAGCGGTCCGCCGACGGAATCCCGCCGAGGGGTGCCGGCCGGACCGGGGAGTGCCTTCCGGGCGCCGCCCGGAGGTCTCGCTCACGCTGCGCAGGGGTCTCTTTCGTGTATCGGTCCTGCCGGTCCGGGCGTTGTCGGGACGGATCCGCCGGCTGTGCCCGCAGCCCGGCGACGGGGCGTGTGCGCTGCCCGTTCGGCCGCTTTCCCGGCCGTGCGGCGAAGGGCTGCGCGGGCCCTCGCACTTGGAGATCCACACCCCCTCTGACGTGCGGTTTCGGCCCCGGGTGGTGGAGATCACAAACTCCTGACGGGACCCCGTGTCGCAGATCACAGGGCCCGGGCATAGGATGCCTCCCGCAGGGGCTTGTGAACTGCCTCACATAGAAGCGATCTTCGTGGGGGCAGGACATTCGCCCGGCGGACAGCCGGCAGTCAGCGTCGACGGTCCCACTGGGCCCACCGGTCCGGGAGGGTCCCAGGGTCGACTGGAAGGAGCGGGGAGCGGTGAACGCCTACACGCCAATCCTTGTACTGGGAGCCATCGCGGCGGCCTTCGCGATCTTCTCGGTGGTCGCGGCATCGGTCATCGGCCCCAAGCGCTACAACAGGGCCAAGCTGGAGGCGTACGAGTGCGGCATCGAGCCGACTCCGCAGCCGGCCGGCGGCGGGCGATTCCCGGTCAAGTACTACCTGACGGCGATGCTCTTCATCGTCTTCGACATCGAAATCGTCTTTCTCTACCCGTGGGCGGTCCACTTCGACTCCCTCGGGATCTTCGGCCTTGCCGAAATGCTGGTCTTCGTCGCCCTCATCGGCGTCGCGTACGCCTACGACTGGCGGCGCGGCGGCCTGGAATGGGATTAGGGGCAGGTACTCAATGGGACTCGAAGAGAAGCTGCCGAGCGGCTTCCTGCTGACCACCGTCGAGCAGGCCGCGGGCTGGGTGCGCAAGTCGTCCATGTTCCCGGCGACCTTCGGACTCGCCTGCTGTGCCATCGAGATGATGACGACGGGCGCCGGGCGGTACGACCTCGCACGGTTCGGCATGGAGGTCTTCCGCGGGTCGCCGCGCCAGGCCGACCTGATGATCGTGGCCGGGCGCGTCAGCCAGAAGATGGCCCCGGTGCTGCGGCAGGTCTACGACCAGATGCCGAACCCCAAGTGGGTCATCTCCATGGGCGTCTGCGCCTCGTCGGGCGGGATGTTCAACAACTACGCGATCGTGCAGGGCGTCGACCACATCGTTCCGGTCGACATCTACCTGCCCGGCTGCCCGCCGCGGCCCGAGATGCTCCTGGACTCGATCCTCAAGCTGCACGAGCACGTGCAGGGCGAGAAGCTCGGCGTCAACCGCGAACAGGCCGCCCGTGAGGCGGAGGAGGCGGCGCGCAAGGCGCTCCCGACGATCGAGATGAAGGGGCTCCTTCGTTGACTGGTGAGAACAACAACGACAGCGACGTGAACGGGGAGAACGCGAACGGCTCCGTGCCCGCGCCCCGTCAGGACGCCGGCGAGGTCATCGGAGTCCGCCGCGGCATGTTCGGCGCCAGCACCGGTGGCGACACCTCGGGTTACGGCGGACTGGTCCGTACGATCCGGCTGCCCGGCGCGAGCACCCGCCCCTACGGGGGCCCACGCGGCGAAGAGGGGTACGGGCCACGCGGCGGAACCGCATACGGATCCTTCGACGAGATCGCGGACGAACTCGAAGGCGCCCTGGAGGAGCAGGGACTGGCCCCCGGCGAGGCGATCGAGAAGACCGTCGTCGACCGCGGCGAGCTCACCTTCCACATCGCGCGCGAGCACCTGGTCCAGGTCGTACGGACGCTGCGCGACGACCCGGCGCTGCGCTTCGAGCTGTGCACCGGGGTCACCGGCGTGCACTTCCCCGGCGACAAGGGCCGCGAGCTGCACGCCGTCAACCACCTGCGCTCGATCACTCACAACCGGGTGATCCGGATCGAGGTCAGCGCACCGGACAGCGACCCGCACATCCCCTCGATCGTCGAGGTCTATCCGACCAACGACTGGCACGAGCGCGAGACGTACGACTTCTTCGGCATCGTCTTCGACGGCCACCCCGCGCTGACGCGGATCATGATGCCCGACGACTGGCAGGGCCACCCGCAGCGCAAGGACTACCCGCTCGGCGGCATCCCCGTCGAGTACAAGGGCGCCCAGATCCCGGCTCCCGACCAGCGGAGGTCGTACAGCTGATGAGCACGCCAACATCTGCCCACGCACCCGCGGGCATCCGCGAGACCACCGAGGGCACCGTCTACGACGTCACCGGAGGCGACTGGGACGAGGTCGCAGCCGCTGCCGCCAGGAGTGACGACGAGCGGATCATCGTCAACATGGGCCCGCAGCACCCCTCCACGCACGGCGTGCTGCGGCTGATCCTGGAGATCGACGGCGAGACCGTCACCGAGGCCCGCTGCGGCATCGGCTACCTGCACACCGGCATCGAGAAGAACCTCGAGTACCGGACGTGGACGCAGGGCACGACGTTCGTGACGCGCATGGACTACCTCACGCCGTTCTTCAACGAGACGGCGTACTGCATGGCGGTCGAGAAGCTGCTCGGCATCGAGGACGACGTCCCGGACCGCGCCAACGTCATCCGCGTCCTGCTGATGGAGCTGAACCGTCTCTCCTCGCACCTGGTGGCCATCGCCACCGGCGGCATGGAGCTGGGCGCCACGACCGTCATGATCTTCGGCTTCCGCGACCGCGAACTGGTCCTGGACCTGTTCGAGTTGATCACCGGTCTGCGGATGAACCACGCGTACGTCCGCCCCGGCGGACTCTCGCAGGACCTTCCGCCCGGCACGGTCGACGCGCTGCGCGAATTCCTGAAGAAGATGAAGAAGAACCTGCCCGAGTACGACGCGCTGTGCTCCGGCAACCCCGTCTTCAAGGCCCGCCTCCAGGACGTCGGCTACCTCGACCTGGCCGGATGCATGGCGCTCGGTGCCACCGGCCCGATCCTGCGCTCCGCCGGACTCCCGCACGACCTGCGCAAGTCGCAGCCGTACTGCGGCTACGAGACGTACGACTTCGAGGTGCCGACGGTCGACACCTGCGACTCCTACGGGCGTTTCCTGCTGCGCCTGGAGGAGATGCGCCAGTCGCTGCGCATCATCGAGCAGTGCATCGACCGCCTGGAGCCCGGGCCGGTCATGGTCGGCGACAAGAAGATCGCCTGGCCCGCGCAGCTCGCGCTCGGCCCGGACGGTCTCGGCAACTCCCTGGACCACATCAGGAACATCATGGGCACCTCCATGGAAGCCCTGATCCACCACTTCAAGCTCGTCACCGAGGGATTCCGCGTCCCGCCGGGGCAGGCGTACGCGGCGGTGGAGTCCCCGAAGGGCGAACTCGGCGTGCACGCCGTGAGCGACGGCGGCACCCGCCCGTACCGCGTGCACTTCCGCGACCCCTCCTTCACCAACCTCGAAGCCATGGCGGCGATGTGCGAAGGCGGCCAGGTCGCCGACGTCATCGTGGCCGTGGCGTCCATCGACCCCGTGATGGGAGGCGTCGACCGATGACCACCGCGCCCGACCGGGGCAACAGCCCCGAAGCACCGATGCTCGGCATCCCCGCGATGCCGGCGCCGGACTATCCGGCCGACGTGCGCGAGCGGCTGGAGCCGGACGCGCGGGAGATCATCGCCCGCTATCCCGACAGCCGTTCGGCGCTGCTGCCCCTGCTGCACCTCGTGCAGTCCGAGGAGGGCCACGTCACGCCCACCGGGCAGCGCTTCTGCGCCGAGATGCTGGACCTGACGACGGCGGAGGTGAACGCCGTCGCGACGTTCTACTCCATGTACCGGCGCAAGCCCTCCGGCGACTACCAGGTCGGCGTGTGCACCAACACGCTGTGCGCGGTGATGGGCGGCGACGCCATCTTCGACGACCTCAAGCAGCACCTGGGCGTCGGCAACAACGAGACCACCGAGGACGGCAAGGTCACGCTGGAGCACATCGAGTGCAACGCGGCCTGCGACTACGCGCCCGTCGTCATGGTCAACTGGGAGTTCTTCGACAACCAGACGCCCGAGTCCGCGCGGCGCATCGTCGACGACCTGCGCGCCGGACGCGAGGTCACCCCCACCCGCGGTGCCCCGATGTGCACCTTCAAGGAGACGGCGCGCATCCTCGCCGGTTTCCCCGACCAGCGCCCCGGCGCCGTCGAGGCCACCGGCGGCGGAGGCGCACCGTCCATCGCGGGGCTGCGGCTGTCCAGGGGCGAGGCGCCCGAGGGCAGGCGCGCACACCCGCGGGGCCCGGCCGGTCCCGCGGACCAGCCCATGCCGCGCCCCGGCGAAGAGGCGCCCGCGACCCACCCCAGTTCGCACGACATGCCCCAGCCGACGGCCGCGTCCGACCCGGCCAGCGACTCCGGCCCGGTGCGGCCGGAGTCGGGGGAGGAGAGCGAGTGATGGCGACCGAATCCCCGGAGAACCTGCTCACCCCGGTCCTCTCCGCGCACTGGGACGCCCCCGAGGCGTGGACGCTGGAGACGTACAAGCGCCGCCACGACGGATACGAGGGTCTGAAGAAGGCTCTCGCCATGCCGCCGGACGACGTGATCGCCTACGTGAAGGACGCCGGTCTGCGCGGCCGCGGCGGCGCGGGCTTCCCCACGGGCATGAAGTGGCAGTTCATCCCGCAGGGCGACGACAAGCCGCACTACCTCGTGGTCAACGCCGACGAGTCGGAGCCGGGCACCTGCAAGGACATCCCGCTGATGTTC
This sequence comes from Streptomyces sp. WMMB 322, assembly GCF_900090145.1. Classification (GTDB taxonomy): domain Bacteria; phylum Actinomycetota; class Actinomycetes; order Streptomycetales; family Streptomycetaceae; genus Streptomyces. The sequence goes on along the minus strand of NZ_FMHI01000017.1, from coordinate 35,258 downwards.
GCCAACCCGCACTCCCTCATCGAGGGCATCATCATCGCCTGCCACGCGATCCGCTCCTCCCACGCGTTCATCTATCTGCGCGGCGAGGTCGTCCCCGTACTGCGGCGGCTGCACCTGGCCGTCCGCGAGGCGTACGAGGCGGGCCTCCTCGGCAGGAACGCGCTCGGCGAGGGCAAGCACCTCGAACTCACCGTGCACGCCGGGGCCGGCGCGTACATCTGCGGTGAGGAGACGGCGCTGCTGGACTCCCTGGAGGGGCGTCGCGGGCAGCCCAGGCTGCGGCCGCCGTTCCCGGCCGTCGCCGGTCTCTACGCGTGCCCGACCGTCGTGAACAACGTCGAGTCGATCGCCTCGGTGCCCGCCCTGATGAACAAGGGCAAGGAGTGGTTCCGCTCCATGGGCAGCGAGAAGTCCCCGGGCTTCACGCTCTACTCGCTCAGCGGCCACGTGGCGGGCCCCGGCCAGTACGAGGCGCCGCTCGGCATCACGCTCCGCCAGCTGCTGGAGATGAGCGGCGGCATGCGTCCCGGCCACCGGCTGAAGTTCTGGACGCCCGGCGGCTCCTCGACGCCGCTCCTCACCGACGAGCACCTCGATGTGCCGCTGGACTACGAGGGCGTGGGTGCCGCCGGCTCCATGCTCGGCACCAAGGCGCTCCAGTGCTTCGACGAGACGACCTGCGTCGTGCGGGCCGTCACGCGCTGGACCGAGTTCTACGCCCACGAGTCCTGCGGAAAGTGCACGCCCTGCCGCGAAGGCACGTACTGGCTCGTCCAGTTGCTGCGCGACTTCGAGGCCGGCAAGGCCACCAAGGCCGACATCGACAAGATCGACGACATCCAGGACAACATCAACGGCAAGTCGTTCTGCGCACTGGGCGACGGCGCGGCCTCCCCGATCTACTCGTCGCTGAAGTACTTCCGGGAGGAGTACGAGCAGCACATCGAGGAGGGCGGCTGCCCCTTCGACCCGGCCAGGTCGGTCATCTGGGCCGACGACCACCACCACAGCGCTCACCCGGAGGTGAAGGCGTGACAGTCACCACAGACGCGAAGACCTCCTCGGGGGGCGAGGGACGTCCGCCTGGAGACGCCGAGAACATGGTTTCGCTCACCATCGACGGCGCCGAGATCTCCGTGCCCAAGGGCACCCTGGTCATCCGTGCCGCCGAGCAGCTCGGCATCGAGATCCCGCGCTTCTGCGACCACCCGCTCCTCGACCCCGTCGGCGCCTGCCGGCAGTGCATCGTCGAGGTCGAGGGCCAGCGCAAGCCGATGGCGTCCTGCACGATCACCTGCACCGACGGCATGGTCGTCAAGACGCAGCTGTCGTCGCCGGTCGCCGAGAAGGCGCAGCGCGGCGTGATGGAGCTGCTGCTCATCAACCACCCGCTGGACTGCCCCGTCTGCGACAAGGGCGGCGAGTGCCCCCTGCAGAACCAGGCGATGTCCACGGGGTCGGCCGACTCCCGCTTCGAGGGCGCCAAGCGCACCTTCGCAAAGCCGGTGCCGATCTCCGACCAGGTGCTGCTGGACCGCGAGCGCTGCGTCCTGTGCGCGCGCTGCACCCGCTTCTCCAACCAGATCGCCGGCGACCCGATGATCGAGATGCTGGAGCGCGGCGCTCTCCAGCAGATCGGCACGGGCGAGGGCGAACCCTTCCAGTCGTACTTCTCCGGCAACACGATCCAGATCTGCCCCGTCGGCGCCCTGACTTCGGCGGCGTACCGCTTCCGTTCGCGCCCGTTCGACCTGGTCTCCTCGCCGTCCGTGTGCGAGCACTGCTCGGGCGGCTGCGCGACGCGCACGGACCACAGGCGAGGCAAGGTCATGCGGCGCATGGCCGGTCACGACCCGGAGGTCAACGAGGAGTGGATCTGCGACAAGGGCCGCTTCGCGTTCCGCTACGCGCAGCGCCCCGACCGCCTCACCACGCCGCTGGTGCGCGGCGAGGACGGTGAACTGGCCCCGGCGAGCTGGCCGGAGGCGCTGGAGGCCGCCGCCCGCGGACTGGCCGGTGCGCGTGGACGAGCGGGTGTGCTGACCGGTGGCCGCGTCACCGTCGAGGACGCCTACGCCTACGCGAAGTTCGCCCGTCTCGCCCTGGGCACGAACGACATCGATTTCCGCGCACGCGTCCACTCCCGCGAGGAGGCCGAGTTCCTGGCCTCCCACGTCGCCGGGCACGGACGCGATCTGGACGGCGCGGGCATCACCAACAGCGCGCTGGAGGCGGCACCGGCCGTGCTGCTCGTCGGCTTCGAGGCCGAGGAGGAGGCGCCCGGCGTCTTCCTGCGGCTGCGCAAGGCCATGCGCAAGCACGGCCAGCGCACCTTCTCCCTCGCCTCGTACGCGACCCGCGGTCTGGAGAAGGCCGGCGGCACGCTGCTGCCGGCCGCCCCCGGCACCGAGACCGAGTGGCTGGACGCCCTGTCCGGACGGGTCGGCCTCGACGAGGCCGGCGAGGGAGCGGCCGACGCGCTGCGCGCCGAGGGCTCGCTGATCATCGTCGGCGAGCGGCTGGCGGCGGTGCCCGGCGCCCTGACCGCGGCGGTGCGCACGAGTGCCGCGACCGGCGCCCGGCTGGTGTGGATCCCGCGCCGCGCCGGGGAGCGCGGCGCCATCGAGGCGGGTGCGCTGCCGACGCTGCTTCCCGGTGCCCGTCCCGCCTCCGACGCCCGCGCCCGCGACGAGGTCGCGCGCGCCTGGGGCCTGGCCGAACTGCCCTCGGGCGCCGGCCGGGACACGGCGGGCATCATCGATGCCGCGGTGGACGGGGAGCTGGCCGCACTGCTGGTCGGCGGCGTCGAACTCGCCGACCTGCCCGACCCGGCGCGTGCCGCGCAGGCCCTGGACGAGGTGGGCTTCCTCGTCAGCCTGGAGCTGCGTCCCAGTGACGTGACCTCACGGGCGGACGTGGTCCTTCCCGTCTCCGCCGTCGCGGAGAAGTCCGGCACCTTCCTCAACTGGGAAGGCCGGGCACGGCCGTTCGAGGCGTCGCTCAAGGCCGACCAGATGACGCGCCGCCACGTACAGCCCGACGCGCGCGTCCTCCACATGCTCGCGGACGCCCTCGATGTGCACCTGGGCCTGCCGGACGTGAGGACGATCCGCGGCGAGATCGACCGGCTGGGCCAGTGGGACCGGCGGGAGTCGGACTCGCGCGGCGTTCCCGGGCAGTCCGTTCCCGAGGCGCCCCCGGCCGGGTCCTCGGCGGGGTCCTCGACTCCGCAGGCCGGCAAGGGCGAGGCGGTGCTCGCGGGGCACCGGCTGCTGCTCGACCAGGGCCGGCTCCAGGACGGCGACGAGGCGCTGGCCGGCACCAGGCACCCGGCCCGCGCGCGGCTCTCCAGGGCCACCGCGGCCGAGGCGGGCGTCGCCGACGGAGGGATGCTGGCGGTCTCCGGTCCGCTGGGCAGCGTCCGGCTCCCGCTCGAGATCACGCAGATGCCGGACCGCGTCGTGTGGCTTCCGCTGAACTCGGTGGGCGGCGGCGTACAGGCCGACACCGGTGCCCTCCCGGGCGAGCTGGTCCGCATCGCGCCGGCACCGGCAGCGCGCGATCGCGCCGTGAACGAGGAGGTGGGCGCGTGAGCGCGCGTCACGCGCACTGCGCTCCGTGCGGCAGTGTGACCGCCGTTGCGGCCGCGCGCAGTGAAGGCGCCCGTTCCGAGCGTGGGTTCGCGGGCCGCGGAGCCCTGGCGTCCGCACCCGTGGATCGGCGACCGCAGGCGAGCCCTGGCACAGGCCCTTGCGCGCCGACTTCGCGACGTACAGGAGGAGGTGAGCGCGTGACCGCGCTCCTACAGGTCCGGCAGCGGTCCGCGGCCGCCGCCGGGGACCCGCGCATCGTGCGCAGCGCGCGCACCCGCACCGGGGAGGTGGCCGCGTGAACGCCACGCGCACAGGCGGCATGTTGCTGGCCGAGGAGGACCTGTCCTTCTTCGGCAACGACCCGTTCTGGCTGATCGCGCTCAAGGCCGTCTTCTGCTTCGCGTTCCTGATGGTGACCGTGCTGATCTCCATCGTCATGGAGCGCAAGGTCGTCGCGTGGATGCAGCTGCGCGTCGGTCCGAACAGGCACGGCCCGTGGGGCATGCTGCAGTCGCTCGCCGACGGCATCAAGCTGATGCTCAAGGAAGACGTCGTCGTCAAGGGCGCCGACAAGGTCGTGTACCTGCTCGCGCCCGTCCTCGCGGCCATCCCCGCCTTCCTGGCGATCGCCGTGATCCCCTTCGGGCCTCCCGGCAACGAGGTGTCGATCTTCGGCACCCGCACGGCGATGCAGCTCACCGACCTTCCGGTGGCCGCGCTGTACATCCTGGCCACCGCCTCCATCGGTGCGTACGGCGTCGTCCTGGCGGGCTGGTCGTCGAACTCGACGTACCCGCTGCTCGGAGCGGTCCGCGCCACGGCGCAGGTGATCAGCTACGAGATCGCGATGGGCCTGAGCTTCGCGGCCGTCTTCCTCTACTCCGGCTCGATGTCGACCTCGGCGATCGTGGACGCCCAGCAGGACACCTGGTTCGCGGCGTTGCTGCCGGTGTCGTTCCTGATCTACATGGTCTCGATGGTCGGCGAGGCGCACCGCGCCCCGTTCGACATGCCGGAGTCCGAGGGCGACCTGGTCGCCGGCTACCAGACCGAGTACAGCTCGATCAAGTTCGCGCTGTTCATGATGGCCGAGTACGTGCACATCGTGACGCTCTCCGCTCTCGCGGCCACCCTGTTCCTGGGCGGCTGGCGGGCTCCGGCGCCGATCTCCACGTACTGGGAGGGCGCCAACCACGGCTGGTGGCCGCTGCTCTGGTTCTTCCTCAAGGTCTGCGTCCTGATCTTCTTCTTCGTCTGGATCCGCGGCACGCTCCCGCGTGTGCGCTACGACCAGTTCATGAAGCTGGGCTGGAAGGTCCTCATCCCCGTCTCCCTGGTGTGGCTGATGCTCGTCGCGACCGTGCGGGCCATGCGCAACGAGGGTTACGACTTCGCGGGGATCGTCTACTGGGTCGCCGGCACCGCCCTCGCGATCCTGCTGATCTCCTTCGTCGTCGACGTCGTCCGCGGACGCAAGGAGGAGGCCGAGGAAGCGGCCGAGGATAAGGCGGACCCAGGGGTCTTCGACCCGATGGCGGGCGGCTTCCCCGTACCGCCGCTGCCCGGGCAGACCCTGCCGCCCGTGCCGCGCCGGCGCTCGCGCCACGACCGTGAACTGGTCGGACCGTCCGGTGCCTCGGAGTCCGCGGACGGCGGGGACCGGGACGGGCAGGCAGCCCAGAACACTGACGGAAAGGAGGCCGACGGTGCCTGACAACGACGCCCAGGGGCTGCACCCCGAGACTCCCCGCAGCTCCGTGGCCGGCTTCGGCTTGACCTTCAAGGACATGTTCAAGAAGCGGCTGACCGAGCAGTACCCGGAGTACAAGAAGCCGACGGCACCGCGCTTCCACGGCCGCCACCAGCTCAACCGGCACCCCGACGGGCTCGAGAAGTGCGTCGGCTGCGAACTGTGCGCGTGGGCCTGCCCCGCGGACGCCATCTACGTCGAGGGCGCGGACAACACCGACGAGGAGCGCTACTCGCCGGGCGAACGCTACGGCCGCGTCTACCAGATCAACTATCTGCGCTGCATCCTGTGCGGCCTGTGCGTCGAGGCATGCCCCACGCGTGCGCTGACGATGACGAACGAGTACGAACTCGCCGACTCCTCCCGCGAATCGCTCATCTACACCAAGAAGGAGCTGCTCGCGGGCCTGGAGGAGGGCATGGTCGACTCGCCGCACGCCATCTACCCGGGCATGACGGAGAAGGACTACTACCGCGGCCTCGTCACCGAGGCGGCCCCGGGAACCGAACAGCAGCGGGCCACCGACACCGGCGACCCGCAGGAGTCGGCACGGGACTTCGGCGCCGCCGAGCCCGCGGCCCAGCCGGTCGTCACCGACGCCCCCGCGGAGGCCGCCGCCGACGCCGACGGCGTCGACCCGTCCGCGCAGGGCGCCGACGAGGAGGACGTCGCCCTTCAGGGCGCCGCCGCGCGGGCCGAGGGCAACCGCTCCGGGAACGACTCGAAGGAGGGCCGGTGACCATGGCCGCACTGTCCGCCACGACGGCCCTGCCGCAGACCGCCGGCGCGTTCGACCTCGCCGCCACGTCCACCTCCGCGGGTGAGACGGCAGCGTTCTGGGTTCTGGGCACCGTGGCCGTGATCGGCGCCCTCGGCACCGTTCTGCTGCGCCGCGCCGTGCACTCGGCGCTGTGCCTCGCGGGCACCATGGTGATCCTGGCGCTGTTCTACCTCGCCAACGGCGCGTACTTCCTCGGCATCGTCCAGATCGTCGTCTACACCGGCGCCGTGATGATGCTCTTCCTCTTCGTGCTGATGCTGGTGGGTGTGAGCGCCGCCGACTCGCTCAAGGAGACGCTCAAGGGCCAGCGCTGGCTCGCGGCCGCCTGCGGCCTCGGCCTGGGCATCCTGCTCGTCGCGGGCATCGGCCAGGCCTCGGTGCGCTCCTTCGAGGGGCTCGCCCGTGCCAACGCGGGCGGGAACGTACCGGCGCTGGCGACGCTGCTGTTCACCAAGTACGTCGTGGCCTTCGAGGTGGTGGGCGCCCTGCTCACCGTCGCCGCCGTCGGCGCGACGCTGCTGACGCACCGCGAGCGCATCGAGAAGACCAAGTCGCAGCGGGAGCAGGCCGAGGAGCGCGTCAGGCGGGGCACGCAGCTTCCGCCGCTGCCCGCGCCCGGCGTGTACGCGCGACACAACGCCGTCGACCGTCCCGGCCTGCTTCCCGACGGCACGCCGTCCGAGCTGACCGTCAGCGAGACGCTGCGCCGGCGGGGCCAGGTCCGCGAGGTCGGCAAGGAGGCGCTGCACCGGGTGGCCGCGCTCGAACAGCGCACGGCCGACAGCCACGGCCAGACCGAGCACACCGGACGGATGTACGGCGAACCGCACGACCCGGAGCGGGACGTGGAGGACGCCGACGACGCGGGAGAAGGCGGCCGTGAGGCCCGCAAGGCCCGGGAAGGGGAGGCCGCCAAGTGAGTCCCGTCAACTACGTCTATCTCGCTGCGGTGCTGTTCACCATCGGTGCCGCCGGAGTGCTGATCAGGCGGAACGCGATCGTGGTGTTCATGTGCATCGAACTGATGCTGAACGCGGCGAACTTGACCCTGGTCGCCTTCTCCCGCATCCACGGCAATCTCGACGGCCAGATCATGGCGTTCTTCGTCATGGTCGTCGCGGCGGCCGAGGTAGTGGTCGGGCTGGCGATCATCGTGATGATGTACCGCTCCCGTCACTCGGCCTCGGTCGACGACGCCAGCCTGATGAAGCTGTAAGGGGTACGAACCAGTGGAGTCATTGATCGGACTGCTCGTCGGCTTCCCGCTGCTGGGCGCGGCGGTGCTGCTGTGCGGCGGCAGGAAACTCGACCGGAGCGGGCACTGGCTGGGCGTGCTGCTCTCCGGGGCCTCGTTCGTGACCGGCGTCGTGCTCTTCGCCGGGATGCTGGGCAGGCCCACCGACGAACGCGCCCTGCACCAGCACCTGTTCAGCTGGGTGCCGGTGGAGAGCTTCCAGGCGGACGTCGCCTTCCAGCTCGACCAGCTCGCCATGACGTTCGTGCTGCTGATCACCGGTGTGGGCACGCTGATCCACATCTACTCGGTCGGCTACATGGAGCACGACGTCGGCCGCCGCCGGTTCTTCGGGTATCTCAACCTGTTCCTCGCGGCGATGCTGCTGCTCGTCCTCGCCGACAACTACCTGCTGCTGTACGTCGGCTGGGAGGGCGTCGGCCTCGCCTCGTACCTGCTCATCGGATTCTGGCAGTTCAAGCCGAGCGCGGCGGTGGCGGCGAAGAAGGCGTTCCTGGTCAACCGCGTCGGTGACGCGGGCCTGGCCATCGCGATCTTCCTGATGTTCACCACCTTCGGCACCTTCACCTTCGCGCCCGTACTGGAGAACGCGACGGACGCGGGCGAGGGCAAACTGACGGCGATCGGGCTGATGCTGCTGCTCGCGGCGTGCGGCAAGTCCGCACAGGTGCCGCTGCAGTCCTGGCTGGGTGACGCGATGGAGGGCCCGACGCCGGTCTCCGCCCTCATCCACGCCGCGACGATGGTGACCGCGGGCGTCTACCTCATCACCCGCTCCGGCGCGATCTTCAACGGAGCGCCGGACGCGCAGACGGTGGTCGTCGTGGTCGGCGCGGTCACGCTCCTCTACGGTGCGATCGTCGGTTGCGCGAAGGACGACATCAAGAAGGCACTGGCCGGTTCGACGATGTCGCAGATCGGCTACATGGTGCTGGCGGCCGGACTCGGCCCGATCGGCTACGCGTTCGCCATCATGCACCTCGTCACGCACGGCTTCTTCAAGGCGGGCCTCTTCCTCGGCGCCGGCAGCGTTATGCACGGGATGAACGACGAGGTCGACATGCGCAGGTACGGCGGCCTGCGCAAGTACATGCCGGTCACGTTCGTGACGTTCGGCCTGGGCTACCTCGCCATCATCGGCTTCCCGGGGCTCTCCGGCTTCTTCTCCAAGGACCTCATCATCGAGGCGGCCTTCGCCAAGGGCGGCACGCAGGGCCTGATCCTCGGCACGGTCACGCTGGTCGGCGCCGCCATCACCGCGTACTACATGACGCGCGTGATGCTGATGACCTTCTTCGGCGAGGAGCGCTGGCGCAGCACCACCCCGTCGGCCGACGAGCCCGACGTGGAGCCCGCAGCCGAGGTGCACGGCGAGCACGGGGGCCCGCACCCCCACGAGTCGCCGAAGGTCATGACGATCCCGATGATCGTGCTCGCCGTCGGATCGGTCTTCGCGGGCGGCCTGTTCAGCATCGGCGAGTCCTTCGTGCACTGGTTGGAGCCCGTCACGCAGTTCGAGCACGGGCACTCGCCGTTCTCCGCGGCCGTGGTGACGGGCATGACCGTCGTGGCCCTCCTCCTCGGCGTCGCCGCGGCCTGGCTGCAGTACGGGCGCCGGCCCGTGCCGTCGGTCGCGCCGCGCGCCAGCCTGCTGACCCGTGCGGCGCGCCGCGACCTGCTCCAGGACGACATCAACCACGTCGTCCTGGTCAAGCCCGGCGAGTACCTGACGCGCGGGCTGGTCTACGCCGACAACAAGGTGGTCGACGGCGCCGTCAACGGCACCGCCGCCGCCTTCGGCGGGCTCTCCGGCCGTGCGCGCCGGGTCCAGAACGGTTTCGTCCGCTCGTACGCGGTCTCGATGTTCGGCGGCGCGGCGGTTCTGGTCGCCGCGACCCTGCTGATGAGGGCGGTCTGAGTCATGTCATTTCCCCTGCTGACGGTCACGGCCGCGCTTCCCGCGGTCGGCGCGATCGCCACGGCGGCCGTGCCCGCCGCCAAGAGGAACGCCGCGAAGTGGGTGGCGCTGCTCTTCTCCGTGGCGACGCTGGTGTTCTCGCTGATCGTGCTGGCCCGCTTCCAGCCGGGCGGTGCGCGGTACCAGCTCACCGAATCGCACGCGTGGATCCCGGACTTCGGCGTGCGCTACGAGCTGGGCGTGGACGGCATCGCTGCCGTACTGATCGCGCTCACCGCGCTGCTGCTGCCGTTCATCATCGGAGCGGCCTGGCACGACGCGGACGAGCTGGAGCCCGCACGTCCCAACCGGCGGTGGCGTCCCACTCAGGGCTTCTTCGCGCTGATGCTCGCCACCGAGGCGATGGTGATCATCTCCTTCGCCGCGACGGACGTCTTCCTCTTCTACGTCTTCTTCGAAGCGATGCTCATCCCGATGTACTTCCTCATCGGAGGCTTCGGGGACCGTGCGCACGCGGCGGGCGAGGAGGAGGCCGCGAAGCAGCGCTCGTACGCGGCCGTGAAGTTCCTGCTCTACAACCTCGCCGGCGGTCTGATCATGCTGGCCGCGGTGATCGGCCTCTTCGTCGTCACCTCCGACCAGCTCGGCGGGGGTACCTTCTCGCTGCAGCGGATCCTGGAGGCCCGTGCCGAAGGCGGCTTCCAGCTCGACACGAACATCGAGCGGCTGCTCTTCCTCGGCTTCTTCTTCGCCTTCGCGGTGAAGGCGCCGCTGTGGCCGCTGCACACCTGGCTGCCCAACGCCATGGGCGAGTCGACGGCGCCGGTGGCCGTACTGATCACCGCCGTCGTCGACAAGGTCGGCACCTTCGCGATGCTCCGCTTCTGCCTCGGCCTCTTCCCGGAGGCGAGCAAGTGGGCGACGCCGGTGGTGCTGGTGCTGGCGCTGGTGAGCATCATCTACGGTGCGCTGCTGGCCGTGGGCCAGCGGGACATCAAGCGGCTGATCGCCTACGCGTCCATCTCCCACTTCGGCTTCATCATCCTCGGCGTCTTCGCGATGACCAGCCAGGGCCAGAGCGGCGCCACGCTCTACATGGTCTTCCACGGCGTCTCCACCGCCGCGCTGATGCTGGTGGCCGGCTTCCTCATCAGCCGCCGCGGCTCGCGTCTCATCGCGGACTACGGCGGGGTGCAGAAGGTCGCGCCCGTGCTGGCGGGGACGTTCCTCGTGGGCGGTCTGGCGACGCTGTCGCTCCCGGGTCTCGCCCCGTTCGTCAGCGAATTCCTGGTGCTCGTCGGCACGTTCAGCCGTTACCCGGTGGCGGGCGTCGTCGCGACGGTGGGCATCGTCCTCGCCGCGCTGTACGTCCTGCTGATGTACCAGCGCACCATGACGGGGCCGGTGGAGAAGCCCGAGGTGCGGGCGATGCCGGACCTGCGGGCGCGTGAACTGGCCGTGGCGGCACCGCTCGTCGCGCTGTTGATCTTCCTCGGGGTCTTCCCGAAGCCCCTGACGGAGATCGTCAATCCGGCCGTCGAGCACACGCTCTCGGACGTGCAGAAGAAGGACCCGAAACCGGACCACCAAGTCGCAGAGACGGGCCGGTCCGACAACAAGCCGGCTGAGCACGCCGGAGGTGACCACGAGTGAGCGCGGTGGCAACGGCGGGGACGGCAGCGGCTGTCCCCAGCCTGTGGACACTGGGGGCCGAGCAACTCCAGGCCCCGAAGATCGAGTACGGGGCGCTGTCCCCGACGCTGATCGTGCTGGGGGCGGCCGTCATCGGCATCGTCCTGGAGGCGTTCCTGCCGCGGAAGCTGCGCTACGGCGCGCAGTTGATCCTCGCCGGGCTCGGGCTCACCGCAGCCTTCGCGGCGGTGCTGGGCCTCGCGGTCACGGGGCACGGGACGAGCAAGGCCGCGGTCGCGGGCATGGGCGCCATCGCCGTCGACGGGCCGGCGCTCTTCCTGCAGGGCACGATCCTGCTGGTCGGGCTCGTCTCGGTGTTCGTCTTCGCCGAGCGCCGGCTGGAGCCGCGGGCGCACCAGAACCGGGCCCACGTCGACTCCTTCGCCGCGCAGCCCGCGTCGGTGCCGGGCGGTGAGGGCGAGAAGGAGGCCACGAAGGCCGGCTGGACGACCACAGAGGTCTATCCGCTGCTGATGTTCGCCGTCGGCGGCATGCTCATCTTCCCCGCCGCCAACGACCTGCTGACGCTCTTCATTGCGCTCGAGGTCTTCTCCCTGCCGCTGTACCTGCTGTGCGCGCTGGCCCGCCGTCGGCGGCTGCTCTCGCAGGAGGCGGCGGTCAAGTACTTCCTGCTGGGCGCCTTCTCCTCGGCGTTCCTGCTCTTCGGCGCGGCCCTCCTGTACGGGTACGCGGGCACCTTCGGCTACTCGGGCATCGCCCGCGCCATCGGCAACGCCGACCGGGCCACGAGCGCCGTCCTCGCCGAGACCACCGGCAACGACGCGTTGCTGCTGATCGGCGGTGCCCTGGTCGTCATGGGCCTGCTGTTCAAGGTCGGTGCGGTGCCGTTCCACATGTGGACGCCCGACGTCTACCAGGGCGCCCCGACGCCGGTCACCGGCTTCATGGCGGCCGCGACGAAGGTCGCCGCGTTCGGTGCGCTGCTGCGTCTGCTGTACGTGGTGCTGCCGGGCCTGCGCTGGGACTGGCGTCCGGTGATGTGGGGCGTCGCGATCCTGACGATGCTGGCGGGCGCGGTCATCGCGATCACGCAGACCGACATAAAGCGGCTGCTGGCCTACTCCTCGATCGCGCACGCGGGCTTCCTGCTCGCCGGCGTCATCGCCACCTCGCGCGACGGCGTCTCCTCGGTGCTCTTCTACCTGGGCGCCTACTCGTTTGTGACGCTCGGCGCGTTCGCGGTGGTGACGCTCGTACGGGACGCCGGCGGCGAGGCCACGCACCTGTCCAAGTGGGCGGGGCTGGGGCGCCGTTCACCACTGCTGGCCACCGTCTTCGGGGTGTTCCTGCTGGCGTTCGCGGGCATTCCGATGACGTCCGGCTTCTCGGGCAAGTTCGCCGTGTTCAAGGCGGCCGCGGAGGGCGGTGCGGGCGCGCTCGTCGTCGTCGGTGTGATCGCCTCGGCGATCGCGGCGTTCTTCTACATCCGCGTGATCGTGCTGATGTTCCTCAGCGAGCCGAAGGCGGACGGGCCGACGGTCGCCGTTCCCAGCGTGTGGACGACGTCCGCCATCACGGCCGGTGTGGTGGTGACGATCGGGCTGGGCGTCGCCCCGCAGTACTTCCTGGACCTCGCGAGCCAGGCGGGTGTCTTCGTCCGCTAGCACGCGGCTCCGTCACGCCGCACGACGCCGCTGCCCGGCACCCTCCAACGGGGGCCGGGCAGCGGCGTTTTCAGCGGGTTCAGAGCCGGACGGACACGTTGCCGATGGTGGCCAGTATCGTCAGCTCGCCTCCGATAGCGTGCAGAAAGGCGGCCATGGTGGCGGTGTCGAGACCGGCCTGGCCACGTTCAATCTGACTCACACGTCCTTGCGTCACTCCCATGGCCTCGGCCACATCCGTCTGGGACAGTCCCTGTGCCTTGCGGAGCGAGGCCAGCTCATGGCCGCGCTCGGCGTCGAGCATTTCCCGCTTGAGCTCGTCGACCCGTTCACGGTCCGCAGGGCCGAGATCTGCGGTGACGTCTGCCATTGTTCCGAGTTCTTCAGCGCGAGCCATCATTCCCGTCCTCTTCCTTCAGAGCCTCCAGATAGGCCGTGTACTTGTCGTCGGCCTCCCTGATCGCCTTGGGGTACCAGGAGTTCCACCGGCGTCCGGTGGCTTTGTCCCCTGCGACAAGGAAGATCGCTTTCCGTGTCGGATCGAAGACGAAGAGCAACCGGATGCTGACGGCTCCGCCGCTGCGTGGACGCAGTTCCCGCATGTTCCGGTACCGGCTTCCGTCGATCGCACCGACGCTGGGGCGACGGAGTGCGGGGCCGGCTTCTTGCAGCCGTTCCAGCGCGGCGATCACATGAAGGTAGCTCTCCCGGTCCTGCTTGGCGAGGTCGTTGATCCATTGCAGAACATCTTCGAAGAATCTGAGCTCGTATGGCCCTTCCACCTGTCGATATTAGCACGAACTAATATCCCGCGCTCCCGGGATGGACTGCCACGCACGCCGCTGCCCGGCACCCTCCAACGGGGGCCGGGCAGCGGCGTTTTCAGCGGGCCGGGCGCCTGCTAACTTGACGTGGCCCTGCAAACTGCGGGCCGGAGCCGGAGAACTGCGAAGGAGTTCGGGTGCGCACGACAGCGCGGAGGGCAGCGGGGTCGGTGGCCGTGATCGCGGCCGGTGCGCTGCTGGTGAGCGGTTGCGGAAGCGGCGGCGACGACGCCAAGGGCGGCAAGGGAGAGGGCGGGGACGGCAAGCCGGAGACATCCGCGTCCGCGTCCGAGCCCGCGGAGAAGCCGGACCAGTCGTCCGGCGACGACTCCGGGGACGCGTCCGACGAGGCGGGCGGCGGCGCACACGACGACGGCGAGGGCAGCGGATCCGGTGAGTCCGGCAAGGCCGGCAAGCTGACGGGCATCTGGAAGGCGAAGGGCAAGCAGTACGTGCTGACCTTCGTCGGCGACAAGGTGACGCTGCTGCGCGAGCGCGGCCGGAACTGCACGGGCACCCTCGGCAAGGCGGGCGGGACGAGCCTGGCGCTCAAGTGCCCCGACGGCGGCGACCAGAGCCGGACGAACGGCAAGGTCGGCTCTCTCCAGACCAAGTCGTTCAAGGTGGCCTGGAAGGGCGGCCCGACGGAGGTCTACGCCCGTGTCTCCGACGTCCCGGTGAAGTTGCCCGAGAACTCGTAGGCGCCGCAGCACGGTGGTTGACGGCGGACGCGCGTCGGCGGGCGGGGGCCAGGGTCAGACCGCCGGGACTTCGTCCTGCTGAACGCTGGCGATGAACGACGTCCAGGCGGAGAGCCCGAAGGTGAGGGCCGGGCCGTCCGGGTTCTTGCTGTCGCGGACGGGGACGGCGCCTGAGTTGACGTGTGTGGGTGCCCACTCGACGCAACTCTCGCCTCCGTTGCCGCTGTAGCTCGACTTGACCCAACCGGCGTGGGAGAGGTCGGGGTTGATGGTCATGTCGGTAGCGCCTCCATTACGGACGTGATGAACGCCGCCGAGTCGCGCGGCGACAGGGCGCATGCCCTCAGCAGATCGTATGCCCGCTGCCGCTCCGCGACGATCCCAATGTCCTCCAGCAAAGTCCCGGTGGAGATGCTCTCCTCGTAGGCCACCCGCGCGCCATCGTCCATGGTCATCAGCCTGAGCAGGCCTCCTACCAGGCCATGTCCCCCTTGGTCGAAGGGGAGAACCTGCACCACGGTCGTCGGTGTGTACGCCAGCTCGGCGAGACGGGTCAACTGGGCCCGCATGACAGCCGGTCCGCCGAAGGCGCGCCGGAGCACCGCCTCGTCGAGGATCAGGGAGAGGTCAGGCGGTGGGTCGGCCCGCAGCACCGCCTGACGGCTCATACGGGCCGTGACCAGCTCCTCGATCTCGTCCGGGCCTGCCTTGGGGCTGGACAGGACGAATTGAGCGCGGGCGTAGTCCTCCGTCTGCACCACGCCAGGCACGATCTGAGGGCTGTACTGCTCAATGAGCCTGGCTCGCGCCTCCAGCTCCATCTGGCGCCGGAACTGATCAGGGTGGATTTCCCTGCTCGCCAGCCGGTACAGCTCCTCGAAGATCCCGTCCGTTCCGAATGCCGCGTCCAGCCGCGCCGGCAGTGACGGCGGGGGCATCGCTTCGGCTGTCTCGATCCGGGCGAGGTGGCTGCGGCTGACGTTCACGACGTCCGACAGGCCCTCAAGACTCATGTCCGCGCGCTCCCGGTGGGCGCGCATCTTCGCTCCGAACAGATGGCGGGCACTTCGGTCGGGGGTCAGTTGGCGGGGACGTGCTGGCACCGGGCAACTCCCGTCTCCCCAAAGGCGGCTGGGGACATGAACACCTGGTCATCGCCCGTCATGCAGGGCAACGCTATGACTACGCAACGTAGTACATCCCCGGTCGGGGCTGCAGGCAAATGTGTGGATTGGGTAGTTATGACGACGGAGAAACAAGGAATTCCGGGGAAACTCAAGGAAGCGGAAGAGGCGCGTGGCGAGTTGAGTGACGCCCTGAGTGACGCAGGGGTGCGGTTGCCGTCGCTGTCGCTCGACGCGGTCTCGTGCACCGGGCCGGGGCCGGGCGCGCTCATCGACTTGGGACGCTGCAACGTGGAGACGGCCCGCGCCCTCGCCACCGCTCTCCGCCACAGCAACTGTCCGCAGAAAACGACGCGGTGACCCGGCGCAAGTTCCGCTACGTCCCGTTCACCATCGAGCAGGACGAGACGTCGGAACCCGTCTACGAAGCCGAGTGCGTCTCGGGCGAGGCCACCGAATGCCGTGCCGAGTCCGGACCGCAGCACGACCCGGAACCGGTCGAGGAGTGGATGCGCAAGCACACCCAAGGCACCGGTCACCGCCGCTACTTGCGCGCCTTCTCCGACTACGCGGTCATGCGGCCCAAGGGCGAGCAGCCGGCCTGGGCGAACGGGGGCAGGCCGTGACCTTCACCGTGGCAGCCGAACGGCCCCCGGGCCGAACGTGGCCGCTGGTCGCACAGACCGATGACGGCAACCCGTGGGAGACGGGCCTGTGCATGCTCTACTGCCGCCGCGCCGGGGTGCGGGTGCTGTGGCTCGGGCCGGTGCACGCATCCGGCGCCACCGGCGAGATGTACGGCTGCGGGCAGTGCATAGCGGAGCTGGACTACATGGTCCACCGCCAGTTGCGCCACCAGGACCGCCCCAACGCGCCTGAGACAGCGGGCAGTTCGGAGCGCAGTTGGTGGAGGTGGAGGCGATGACCTCACCGCCCGGCCCGCATCGGGACGACCCGCAACGCGACGATCCGCCACGGCGAAGTTCGAAACCCCAACCCGTCCGATGCGTCCATCCCGGCATCAAGAAGATCAACGGCAAGACCTGCTGCGCGAATTGCCGCGTGCAGCTCTACCTGTGACGACTGCGGGCGGGCGGATTCATCACGCGGTGTCCTCTCGCCAGGTTGCAAGGACGGACCGTACGGCGCTGGAGACCTGCTCCTGCTCCGTACGGTCGGCCCACAGATGTGCATCGTGTTCCGTGAGCTTGATCGCGTCGTTCTCGCGGGCGGTCGTGGCGGTGAAGTTGAGCTGGCGGGTCTTCTTGCCGCTCTTGGAGAGGTAGTCGAAGTGTCCGAGGTAGGTCCCGATCGCCGTGATCGTGAGTCCGGTCTCCTCGGCAACTTCCCGGTGCAGGGCCTCGGTCAGGGTCTCGCCCGAGTCGACGCCGCCGGAGGGCAGCTCCCACAGGCCGCCGAGGTAGTCGTCGGCGGCGCGGTGCAGCAGCAATACCTTGCCTTCTGCGTCCGAGATGACGGCGCCGACGACGTGCTTGGCTATGCCGTCGGCGTCGGCGGCGTGGATGAGGGCGTCCAGCAGGGCGGCGTCGACGGGTGCGTTCACTTCACGAGTTCCTTGGGGTGCTCGGCGACCTTGATTATGACCGCGTTGACGGGCGCGCAGCACAAGAGCGCGCAGGACAGGATGAGGGACGACTTCGGGTGATCCAACGCGACTGGAGGCTCCGGACGGCCACCGTGGTGGGCCGGCTGGGCGTGCTCGCCTTCGCCGCATGCCTGCTGGTGCGGACGGTGGCGCCGTATCCCCGCTGGGACTTGCTGGCCTGCCTGCTGGTGGTGGCCGCCGCTTCCGGGTACTGGCTGGTCCGGGTACGTGGGGCTGCTGCCGGTGGCGGGGGCGGTGGTGAGCGGGCGCGGTACTGGTGGCCGCGACGACGGGTCATCGGTGCGTGTATCGCTGTGCCGGTGCTCTTCGCGACGTCCGTGCTGGCCGGTACGTCCACGGAGTCGGCCACGGAACAGCTCCTGCGCATCCGCGCGGGCGACCCCGCCGTCGCTCCCGTCGAAATCACGGAGGTCCACGACGTCCGGAAGTACGAGGACCGGAGCAAGGTCCGGTTTCGCTCGCATGTCTCCGTCACACCTGCTGAAGGGGACACCGAGCGCGGCGAACAGCCGCGGATGCAGGGTGAGGTGGAGCTGCGGCAGCCCGCCGAGGCAGGTGATCTGGTGTGGGGTCTCTATTCCCCGGACGCCCCACAGCACGGCGCCGTCCTGGGGCCGGAGCAGGACCTGAAGGCGCTCGTCGAGGGAGGCCCGTCCACGCTCGGCTACGTCGCGCTGGTCATCATCGGTCTGTCCGTGCTCGGGTACGCCGCCGTCGGCCTGTTCACCAGGAACTCCCAGCCGCTGGCCGCCTCCTTCCAGGGCGCGCGGGACCGCGTGCGGCGTGCCCGCGTGCGGGTGGCCGAGGTCACCGCCGGGCGGAATCTGCGGCGCAACTCAAGGGTCAAGGGGGGCTGGGACCGCAGCAGTCTCCGCCCCGCACTGCGCCTCACCTCGGGCGAGGGAATGCGGGATCTCTTCGTGGACCGTTGTTTCGAACCGCAGGCGCTGGCAGCGGAGTTGGAGGGACGGACGGGACACCTGTACTGGCAGACCCCTGACCCGGGCGAGGCCGCCGTCCCGGACGATCCCGCGCGCGTGAGCAGCGCGGTGCTGGTTCTGGACGACCGCCCGGACGACCTCCGTTACGTGTACGGCGAGGTCTCCGGCGGAACCCAAGGCCCCGGCCTGCCCTCGGAGGCCGCCCCCGAGAGCCCCTACGAGGCAGCCCGGCCCGTGCACGCGGTTGGCCCCTACGCCATCTGGCATCCCGGCAGCTTCCGCCCCGTGACCGCCGGACTCGCCGTGGCTTTCCTCGCTGCCTTGCTGCTCGCCACGGGCGCGGGCGCGGAGACCGGCTACGGCGGCTCCGGGCTGCTGTGGGTGCTCGTCCCACTCTTCGTCGGCGCCCCCATCCTCGGGCTCATGCTCACCGCCCGCCGCGTGACCGTGCGGCTACGGGAACGGCAACGCGGCACGGGTGGCCTGGAGGCCCAGGACCCGCACGCCGAGTGCGAGGCAGCAAGCTAATGCCCCTCCTGGCAAGGTTCGCCCCGTCGCGACCCCACCCCGGACTTCGTCCGGGGTGGGGTCTCCGGCACAGCCAGGGGAGGTGTCCCAGGCACGCGCGCTCTCCCCGCTTCGCGGGCGGTGCCCGAGCGATCACCGGTGCCCACCTCGTCACCCTCGTCCGCTCCGGCGGCAGGTTCGAGAACGGCGCCCTCGTCGAATGTGAGGAGTCGGCAGCAGCCTGACACGTGACCGGCCATAGGGTGGGCTCGTATCACGACACAGGGACGGTGGCACACCGTGGACGACGGTACCCGCGGCGAACTCCTGGGCCGCCTGGCCGAAACGATCGAGTCCGTCGCGGTCGGGCACCCGGTGCGCGTCGCCATCGACGGGCCGCCGGCCGCCGGCAAGACGACACTGGCCGACGAACTTGCCGTTGTTCTGCGCGCACAGGGGCGCCACGTCATCCGCGCGACGATCGAGGGTTTCCTGTTCCCCAAGGCACAGCGCTATCGGCGCGGCGAGTACTCGCCCGAGGGCTGCTACTTCGACAGCCACGATCACGACACGATGTGCCAGGTCCTGCTCGACCCACTGGGCCCGGCCGGTGACCGAAAGTTCCAGCAGGCGGTCTACGACCGGGGCACCGACACCGCACTGTGTCTTCCTGTCACCGAAGCACCCGCGGACTCCGTGCTTCTCTTCGACGGCGTCTTCCTCCTACGCCCGGAGCTGGCCGACCGTTGGGACCTCAGCATCTTCCTGTCTGTCACGTTCGAACGGACGCTGAATCGCGCCAGAACCCGAGGCGAGGCGCTGGCCGGATCCGCGGCCGGCACAGCCGAGATCGAGCGGGCCTGGCGCGACCGTTACATCCCCTCCCAGCAGCTTTACTTCGCCACTGCCCGCCCAACAGACCGCGCCGACATCATCATCCACAACGATGAGCTCCAGCGGCCGGCCTGGGAAATCCGATCACGCTGATCAGATCCGCGGAACTCGACGCAGGCGGCGACCGTCGGCCGCGAGGCATCAGACCAGGGGCTACCGCACCCGCCGCTCGCGGCGGATGAGCGGCCGCTCCGCCGCCTCCACCAGCCAGTCAAGCTTCGCCTGGTCGCCGACGACCGGGTTGGACAGCACGCCCACGCCCTCGATCTCGATGCGAGCCGTGTCGCCGTCCTGCAGCGTGAAGTCCATGCCGGGGACGATGCCGGTGCCCGTCGCCAGGACCGCACCGTCGGGGAACGGCTGGGCGTGCCAGAGGTGTTCGGCGAGGCCGTGCGGGTCGCGGTGGAAGGCGGCCGTGGAGGTCTCGCCCTCGAAGGCGGCGGCGCCGTCGCGGCTGACGGTGAGGGTGATCCGCAGTGCGGAGACGTCGTCGAGCTCCCAGGCGGGCACGATGCCGGAGGAGACCGCGGCGCTTCCGCCGTAGATCTTCGCCTGCGGAAGGTACAGCGGGTTCTCGCCCTCGATGGAGCGGGAGCTGACGTCGTCGGTGACGACGTAACCCACGGTCCGGCCTTGGCTGTTGAGGACGATTCCCAGTTCGGGCTCGGGCACGTTCAGCTCGGAGTCGTCCCGTACGGCGATCGGTTCGCCGTCGGTGACGATCCGCCACGGCTGCGCCTTGAAGAAGAGTTCGGGGCGTTCGGCGTCGTAGACGCGCTCGTAGACGGACTGTTCGGTGCTCTCGGCGACGCGTGCCTCACGGGAGCGCTCGTAGGTGACGCCGGCCGCCCACAGCTCCATCATCCCGTCCAGCGGCGGCAGCAGCACCACGTCGTCCTCGGTGAAGACGGCCGGCCCGCCCGCGGTGCTCCCGGCGAGGGAGCGCAGTTCGTCCACGGGGAGCCGCAGCAGGTCGGCGATGCGCCGTGTGCCGTCGAACGCGCGGATGGCTCCGGTGCCGTCCGCGATGCCTGTCCGTACGGTGCCGCCCTCGTCGGCGAAGCGCACTATGCGTGTCATCGGTGCTCCTCTCTGCCCGGGGGCCGCTCCCGCAGCGTCCGCGGCCGGGTGGTGCTCGGCTTCTGCGCTTCGTCTCCGTCCGCGCCCTGCCGACGGCAAGACATCTGACCGGTGGAACGTAAACCCCTCTCCATATCGCTGACAAGGGGTCGTCCGTCCCTGGCCGTACACGTCAGGATCTGGCGTTACATGGCTCTGTGGCGTGAGTTGAGGGTCTGGCGGGTGGGCGAGACATCTGACATCTTGGCCAGCGGGGTTCGTTGTGCCCCGCAGCGTGTCCCACGCGGCGCACCCTTCGCCGCCCTCTCGCACGTATCAGGAGTGAGTGCCGATGACCGCCCGCATCGTCGACATCGAGACGATCGACGTCCGCTTCCCCACCTCGCAGGCCCTCGACGGCTCCGACGCCATGAACGAGGCGCCCGACTACTCCGCCGCCTACGTGATCCTGCACGTCGGCGACGACGGCGACGGAACGGCAGGCGACGGGGAGCAGGTCTCCGAGGGGCACGGCTTCACGTTCACCATCGGCCGGGGAACCGAACTGGCCGTCGCCGCCGCCGAGGCGATCGGCCGCCGCGCGGTCGGCATGTCCGTCGACGAGATCACCGGTGACCTCGGCGGCTTCTCCCGGCATCTCCTCGGCGACAGCCAACTGCGCTGGCTCGGCCCCGACAAGGGCGCGATCCACCTCGGGGCGGCCGCCGTCATCAACGCCGGCTGGGACCTGGCCGCCAAGCGTGCGGGCAAGCCCGTGTGGAAGCTGCTCGCCGACTTCACCCCGCGCCAGATCGTCGACATCGTCGACTGGCGCTACCTCAAGGACGCGCTCACACCCGAAGCAGCCCTGGAACTGCTGGAGTCGCGGGTTCCGGGCCGGGCCGAGCGCGAGGCGTACGTCCGCGAGCACGGCTACCCCGCCTACACCACCAGCGCCGGCTGGCTCGGCTACGACGACGAGAAGCTGGCCCGTCTGTGCCGCGAGGCCGTGGAGCAGGGCTGGGACTCGGTCAAGCTGAAGGTCGGCGCGAACCTCGACGACGACGTGCGCCGCTGCCGCATCGCCCGCGAGATCATCGGTCCCGACCGCCGGCTGATGATCGACGCGAACCAGACGCTCGGCGTCGACGAGGCCATCGAATGGGCAGACGCGCTCAAGGAGTTCGGCATCTGGTGGTTCGAGGAGCCGACCAGCCCGGACGACGTGCTCGGGCACGCGGCCATCCAGCGCCGCATCGCCCCGATCAACGTCGCCACCGGAGAACACGCCCACAACGCCGTGATGTTCAAACAGTTCCTCCAGGCGGAGGCGATCGGCATCTGCCAGATCGACGCCTGCCGGCTCGGCGGCGTCAACGAGGCGGTCGCCTCCCTGCTGCTCGCCGCCGCGCACGGCGTACCGGTGTGCCCGCACGCCGGCGGCGTCGGACTGTGCGAACTGGTGCAGCACCTCTCGGTCTTCGACTACGTGGCGGTCAGCGGCTCCATGGAGGACCGCGTCGTCGAGTACGTCGACCACCTGCACGAGCACTTCCACGACCCCGTGCGCGTCGAGGGCTCCCGCTACCGCGTGCCCGAAGCCCCGGGCTACAGCGCGCAGATCCGCCGCGAGACGCTTCAGGCCCACCGCTTCCCCGACGGACCGGTGTGGAGCGACGCGGCTGCCACGGTGACATCCTGACCGCCATGGTTTCCGACAGAGCCGGCGAGGACGGCGGCACAGGCGGCGTCCCCCGTCCGCGTGCGAATGACGCCGTCAGCGTCGTGGACGTGGCGATCGGCCGCCTGAAACGGCGCATCGAGAGCGGCGAGTTCGCCCCCGGGCACCGGCTGCCTCCCGAGGCGGCGCTCGCCGGTGAACTGGAGCTGTCCCGTCCCTCGCTGCGCGAGGCGGTGCGGGCGCTCGCCATGGCCGGAGTCCTCGAAGTGCGGCGCGGCGACGGCACGTTCGTCACCGATCTGCGTCCCGAGCGGCTCATGAGCGCCATCGGCAGCTTTCTCGACCTCGCCCACGACACCGCACTGGACGAGATGCTCGAATGCCGCAAAGTGCTGGAGCCGGGAGCGACCGCGCTCGCCGCGACCCGCATCGGCGACGCCGAACTCGACGGGCTGCTGGAGCGCATCGAGCGGATGCGGACGGTGCAGGACCCGGGCGAACTCGTCCGCGAGGACCTGGCGTTCCACGCCGACATCGTCGCGGCGACGGGCAACCGCACGCTCCAGTCCCTGGTCTCGTCGGTGAGCAACCGGACGGCCAGGGCCCGCATGTGGCGGGCCCTGGTCAAGTCCGACGTCCTCGCCTGGACGCATCAGCAGCACATGGACATCCACGGTGCGCTGCGCGCCCGCGACAGCCTCGGCGCCTTCGCGGCGGCGAGCCGCCACGTCAACGACGTGGAGCGGTGGGTGCGCGAGCGCCTGGACGCGGTGCGGGAGCGCCCTGGCGGGCCCGGGGAGTGACGCCGGGCGGCCCGGGCGGCCGGCGCGCCCCGCGGGCCGTCGGCCCGGTCCGGCCGGCCTGCCCGGCCTGCGGCGGGCGGCCGTGCCGCGACGGATCGCAGCGGTCTTCGGACCGCAGTGCACGATGGCCCCGCGGCGGGGCGGTGCGTGGTCCGCCGTTGCGGCGGCGAGCCGGCTGCTGTCGCGGTGTGCCGACACCGGTGTGCGGGTGGGGCGTTGTGGTGCGGTGGCCGCGTCCGTACGTTCCATGGCCGGGTCCGTGGGGGCCCGGTCCGGGGTCGGTCGCGGGGTGGTGCTGGTGCCGCCCCGGGCTCGGGAGTCGGGGCGGTGCGGTGCCCCCGCCGTGCCCCCGCGGTGCTCCCGTGGCGGGCAAGGCGTGGTCCGCTGTTGCGGCGGACCACGGCCGGCGCAGCGCCACCGGGGACCGGCGCAGCGACCCGGAGCAGCGGTCCCCGATGGCGCTGCGCGCCCCGCGCCCCTACCGCGCGGGCAGTACCTTTCCGGTGACCTCGCCCAGGCCGATGCGCCCGCCGCCGGGGCCGGGCGCCCATGCGGAGAGGGTCACTTCGTCCCCGTCCTCCAGGAACCCCCGGCTGCCGTGCGGCAGTTCGAGAGGTTCCTTGCCGCCCCACGTCAGCTCCAGCAGGCAGCCGCGCTGCGAGCGCTCCGGCCCGCTCACCGTGCCGGACGCGTAGAGGTCGCCCGTGCGCAGCGAGGCGCCGTTGACCGTCATGTGCGCGAGCTGCTGTGCGGCGGTCCAGTACATCGCGGAGAACGGCGGCTCGGAGACGGCGTGACCGTTGATGCTCACCGTCAGCCTCAGATCGATGCCGCCGGGCTCCGGCTCCGCCGAGTCGTCGAGATAGGGCAGCAGCGGCACGTCGCGCTCCGGCGGTGCGGTACGGGCGGAGTCGAGGGCGTCGAGCGGAGTGATCCAGGCGGAGACGGACGTCGCGAAGGACTTGCCGAGGAACGGGCCGAGCGGCACGTACTCCCAGCCCTGGATGTCGCGCGCCGACCAGTCGTTGAGGAGCGTCACGCCGAAGACGTGGTCGCGGAAGGCGGAGAGCGGGACGCTGTCGCCGTGTGCGGTCGGGGTGCCGACGACGAATCCGACCTCGGCCTCGATGTCGAGCCGCCGCGAGGCGCCGAAGACCGGCGAGTCCTCGGTGGGCGGCTTGCGCTGGCCCTTGGGCCGCAGCACGGGGGTGCCGGAGACGACGACGGTGCCCGCGCGGCCGTGGTAACCGATGGGCAGATGCTTCCAGTTGGCGGGCAGCGCGGCGCTGTCGGGCCGGAAGATCTTTCCGACGTTCGTGGCGTGATGCTCGCTGGCGTAGAAGTCGACATAGTCGGAGACCTCGAAGGGCAGGCGCATCGTCACCTCCGCCAGCGGCCGCAGGAACCGGCCCGCGGTCTCCCGGTGCTGCGGTGCGGTGAGCCACTCGCGCAGCTCCCCGCGCACCGCCTGCCACACGGGACGTCCCGCGGCCATCAGGGGCCCCAGCAGGGGCTGCCGCAGGAGCTCCGCGTACGACGAGCCGAAGGCCTCCGCCGCCCCGCCCGCGTCCAGGACGTGGTCGCCGTAGCGCACGACGATGTGCGGCCGGGCGGGGTCCTCGGGGGTGGTGCACACGCCGTAGGGGAGGTTGTCCGGGCCGAAGGGGTCGCCCTCGGGCAGTGGGGGAGGGGTCGCGTCTGTCACGGTGCCTGTCCTTCGAGATCGTCGCCGGTCACGGGCGAGTTCAGCGTACGGGCACCGCCCCGCCGCCGTTCCCGGAAGGGTTCGTCTGCCGCCGAGGCGCGGGGAGGACCGTGCGCCGCCCGCCGGAGCGCGGCGGGCGGACCAGGGGGAACGAGCCGGCGGCGGGGCCGCGGACCCTCGGCGGCGGGGTCCGCATACGTCAGGGCATACGCGCCCACGGAGATCCACTCGGGACCGGATACGCTGCCCGTGATGGCGACGACCTGAAAGTGAAAGCAGTGAGCGTTCCCCGTGTTCGCTCCCTCGTCGTATGCAGACAGGAGAACCCCCTCGTGACCGAAGTCGGGCCCTTCGGACTGATCTTGCGGGACAAGGCTCTCGAAGCCGATGTCCGGGCGGGGTTGGCTGCTGTCGAAGAAGGCCTCTTCGAGGCCACGAAAAGCGACGTCCCGTTCATAACGGGCGCCGCGCAGCACCTTGTACGCGCCGGCGGGAAACGCTTCCGCCCACTGCTGGTGATGCTCGGCGCACAGTTCGGCGACCCGCACGCGCCGGGGGTGGTGCCCTCGGCCGTCGTCGTGGAGCTGACCCATCTGGCGACGCTGTACCACGACGACGTGATGGACGAGGCGGACGTGAGACGCGGCGTCCCCAGCGCCAACGCCAACTGGACCAACTCGGTCGCGGTGCTCACCGGCGACTATCTCTTCGCCCGCGCCTCCCACATCCTCGCCGACCTCGGGCCCGAGGCCGTCCGCATCCAGGCGGAGGCGTTCGAGCGGCTGGTGACCGGCCAGATCCTGGAGACCGCCGGCCCCGGGGAGGGCCGCGACCCGGTGCATCACTATCTGGACGTCATCGCGGGCAAGACGGGGTCGCTGATCGCGGTCGCCGGGCGCTTCGGGGCGCTGATGTCCGGGGCCGACGAGAGCGTCGTCTCCATCCTCACCCAGTACGGGGAACGTGTCGGCACCGCGTTCCAACTCGCCGACGACGTACTGGACATCGCCAGCGACTCCACCGAGTCCGGCAAGACGCCCGGCACCGACCTGCGCGAGGGCATCCCCACTCTTCCCGTGCTCCGTCTCCGTGCCCGTGCCGCCTCCCCGGAGGCCACGGCCGAGGACCGGGCGCTGCTCGAACTGCTCGACGGCGACCTGACCGACGACGCCCGTCACGCCGAGGCCCTGTCGGGGCTGCGGGCACACCCCGCCCTGGAGCAGGCCCGCCAGGACACCATCCGTTACGCGAACGAGGCGCGCGAGACGCTCATGCCGCTGCCCGACTGCGCGGCCAAGGCGGCCCTTTCGCAGTTGTGCGACGCCGTCGTGCACCGCGCCGCCTGAGGGTTCGCCCATCCCGGGTACCACTCCGCGTCACCCCTTGGGCAAGGCCGCTCACCTGCGGCGTCGCTGCCGGGAAAGGGTCACGGAGCGGTCCGCGCCGCCCGGCGGCTTCAGGGACGACCACTGTCGGCGGCCTCCGCACGGGGGACTTTTCCCCGGCCTCTCTCCACCCGCAGGAGTAGGCGGACTTGCCTCCTCCGGCGGACGCCAACGGCTCACCGGTTTGGTGCCATTGAGACTCCAC
This sequence comes from Streptomyces sp. WMMB 322, assembly GCF_900090145.1. Lineage (GTDB taxonomy): Bacteria > Actinomycetota > Actinomycetes > Streptomycetales > Streptomycetaceae > Streptomyces. Next base: position 9,188 of record NZ_FMHI01000017.1, on the reverse strand, counting down.
CCCGCACGTCCCCGTGGAATTCGGGGACAATGGCCGAGCGGGGCGGAGCCTCCCCGCCCGAGGCAGTGCGGGTCTCCCGCGAGGGTCTCCCCGCCGAAGGCAGGAGTGGGGTCTCCCCGCCGAAGGCAGGGGAAGGACGAGTGCACGTACAGGACCGGCCACCGACCCGGAGGTAGGGCACGACATGGCACAGATCCAACCGAGGACCACCGGCAGGAAGGCCGTCCGTTACGGGATACCGGCCGGCGTCGCCGGAGTCGCCGCATTGACCATCGGACTCGTCCCTGCGCTGGCGGACGTGGGTGCCCCGGACCTGCCGAAGATCTCGGCGGAAGAGCTCGTGGCGAAGCTGGCCGCGTCCGACACCCAGCACATGTCCGGCACCGTGAAGGTCAGCACCGACCTGGGCCTGCCCGAACTGCCCGGCGCGGGCGGCGGCAGCGGCAAGCAGGGCGGAGGCCTCTTCGGCGGCGGACCGCACGGTGACGGCGGGCATCAGAAGGACGGCCCGCGCGGCGGTGGCAAGGACGGGGTGGCCGAGCCCCAGGAGAAGCTGATGGAGCTGGCCTCCGGTGAGCACACCCTCCGCGTGGCCGCGGACGGCCCGGACAAGCAGCGGGTCTCCGTCGTGGAGGAGACCTCCGAGTACAGCCTCATCCACAACGGCGACGAGATGTGGGTGTACGACAGCGGTTCCGACTCCGCCCTCCACGCGAAGGCACCGAAGGGCGCCGGAAAGCACGACAAGGACGACAAGCACGGAAAGCACGACAAGGGCCACTTCGGGATGCCGGGCGCCGGCGGGGTCGGCGACATCACTCCGCAGAAGGCGGCCGAGCAGGCGCTGAAGGCGGCGGAAGACTCCACGTCCGTGACCGTGGACGGCACGGCGCAGGTCGCCGGCCGTGACGCCTACCAGCTGGTGATCAAGCCGAAGGGTGCCCCGCACTCGACCGTCGACTCCGTACGGATCGCGGTCGACGCGGACACCGGCACACCCCTGACGTTCACCCTCGCCCCGAAGGGCGGCGGCGAGCCGGCCGTCGACGTGCGCTACACCAAGGTCGACTTCGGCAAGCCGGATGCAGGGACCTTCGACTTCAAGCCCCCGAAGGGCACCGACGTCACCGAGTTGCCGCGCGGCGGGGCCCACCGTGAGCACCACGGCATGCCGCCGGGTGCCGCAGAGAAGTTCGACAAGTTCCGGAAGCACGACAAGGGCGAGAAGTTCAAGGACCTCGAGAAGGGCGAGGGCCCGGGGCTGTCCGGGCTGAAGACGCTCGGCAAGGGCTGGGGTTCGGTCGCCGAGTTCGACATGGGGAAGGGCGGAGCGAGCGGAATGCCCGGCCTCCCCGCACCCGGCGGTGAGGACAGCAAGTCGCCGCAGGCCGGGAAGTTCCTCGACAGTTTCACCGACAAGGCCAAGGGCGACTTCGGAACCGGCCGGATCTTCCACACCCGGCTGGTCAATGCTCTGATGACGGACGACGGAAAGATCTATGTGGGCGCCGTGACGAAGGAGGGCCTGATCAAGGCCGCCGACGCCGCCGCCAGGTGACCTTCCCTTCGGGAGGTCGTGACCGGCCCGTACCGTCCCCATCGCCCGCCGCGGGCGGTGGGGACGGACGTGACGGAGGCAGATCGAGCGAGAGACCACGGGAGCGCCATGGCTGAGCCGTCCCACGCAGCGGTCATCGAGACGCGCGGACTCAGCAAGCGCTACCGGGGCGGCCAACTCGCCGTCGACGGGCTCGATCTGGCCGTGCCGCGCGGCAGTGTCTTCGGCTTCCTCGGGCCCAACGGCTCGGGCAAGACCACCACGATCCGCATGCTGCTCGGCCTCATCGACGCCACCGAGGGGGAGGCCCGCCTGCTGGGCGAGCCCATGCCGTCCGCGGCGCGGCGGGTGCTGCCGCGCGTCGGCGCCCTCATCGAGGGGCCCGCGCTGTACGGCTTCCTCTCGGGGCGCGCCAATCTCCACCGCTTCGACGCCGCGGACCCCACCGCCGATCCGCGTACCCGCAGGACGAGGGTCGAGGACGCGCTGGAGCGGGTCGGGCTCTCGGCGGCAGCGGGCAAGAAGGCCAAGGCCTACTCGCTGGGCATGAAGCAGCGCCTGGGGATCGCCGCGGCCCTGCTCAAGCCGCGCGAACTGCTGGTGCTGGACGAGCCGACCAATGGCCTGGACCCGCAGGGCATGCGCGAAATCCGTTCACTCGTACGGGCGTTGGCGCAGGAGGGCACCACCGTCTTTCTCTCCTCGCACCTCCTGGACGAGATCGAGCAGGTCTGCACCCACACGGCCGTGATGAACCGCGGGCGGCTCGTCACCCAGGGCACCGTCGCCGAGATGTCGGCGGGCGTCCGCGGCCGGCTCACCGTCACGACACCGGACGGCGCGGAGGCCGCGCGTGTACTGAAGGAGCACGGCGTGGGCGACCTGACGGTGACCGGCGACGAGGTCACGGGTGAACTTCCGCCGCCGGAGGCGGCTCGGGGGCCCGAGTCGCCGGATGCGGCGGGGGAGCCCGATCTCGCCGGCCTGAACGCCGCGCTCGTACGGTCCGGGGTCCGCGTGCGGGGCTTCGGCGTGACGCGTGCGTCGCTGGAGGACGTTTTCGTCACGCTCACCGGGGAGGGCTTCGATGTCGCGGGCTGAGGCGGCAGCCGCGACGAGCGGTGCCGGCGGAACCGCCGGCCCGCCGTGGGCGGTGGCGCCCCGGGGGGAGAAGGGCCGTCTGCGCACGTCCGGTCTGCTGCGCAGCGAACTGCTCACCATGTTCCGGCGGTGGCGCACCGTGGCGCTGCTGGGCGTGCTCGCGGTGATCCCGGTGCTGGTGGGTATCGCGGTCAAGATCGAGACGGCGGACGGTGGTTCGGGCGGAGGCGACGGCGGCGGACCGGCGTTCATCTCGCAGATCACCAACAACGGCCTCTTCCTCGTCTTCACCTCGCTCGCGGCCACGCTGCCGTTCTTCCTGCCGATGACGGTCGGCGTCGTCGCGGGCGACTCGGTGGCGGGCGAGGCCAACGCGGGAACGCTGCGCTACCTCCTGGTCGCTCCGTCGGGGCGCACACGGCTGCTGCTCGTGAAGTACGCGGGCACGGTGGTCTTCTGCTTCGCCGCCACCCTCGTCGTCACGGCCGCGGCCCTGGCGACCGGCGCCGTTCTCTTCCCGCTCGGGGAGGTCACCCTGCTGTCGGGGACCACGGTCCCCCTCTCGGAGGGCTTGCTGCGGGCCGTGGCGATCGCGGTGGCCGTCTCGGTCTCACTGACGGGAGTGGCCGCTCTCGGACTGTTCATCTCGACCCTCACGAACAGCGGGATCGCCGCGATGGCCGCAACCGTGGGGCTGCTGCTCATGGTTCAGATCGTGGACACCGTCCCGCAGCTGCATGCCGTGCAGCCCTACCTCTTCCCGCACTACTGGCTGAGCTTCGCCGACGTGCTGCGCGACCCCGTCTACTGGGACGAGCTGGTGAAGAACTTCGGCCTGCAGGCCCTGTACACGGCCGTGTTCGGCTCCGCGGCCTGGGCCCGGTTCACCACCCGGGACGTCACTGCTTAGGGCAGGGGTGCGAGGACGGGGACGCCTCCGCGGACGCGGGGGAGGCGGCCGTCGAAGAAGCCGGAGAGGACGAAGGCGCGGGGGAGGACGCAGGAGCCGGAGAGGACGCAGCGGCCGTGGCCCGCCCCCGCGTCGCGGCCGTCGCCGACTCCTCCGCGCGCGCGGCGGCCCTGCGCAGCTCCTCGCGGGCGCGGCGCCTGGTGCGCAGGGCGTCCCAGGTGAGCACGCACAGAGCGATCCACACCAGTACGAAGCCGGCCCAGCGTTCCGGCGGCATCTCCTCGTGGAAGACCAGCAGCCCGAGGATGAACATCAGCGCCGGCGCCACGTACTGGAGCAGGCCGATGGTGGACAGCGGCAGCCGCACGGCCGCGCTCCCGAAGAAGATCAGCGGAACCGCCGTGACCAGACCGGAGACCGCGAGCAGCAGCGCGTGGCCCGGGCCGCCGGAGACGAACGAGCCCTCACCCGTGGCGCCGAGGTAGAGCAGGAACCCCATGGCCGGCACGAACTGGACGGCGGTCTCGGCGCTGAAGCTGTCGACACCGTCCAGCAGGATGCGCTTCTTGACGAGCCCGTATGTGGCGAAGCAGAGGGCCAGCGCGATCGAGAGCCACGGCACCTGCCCGTAGCCGATGCTCAGCACGGCCACCGCGACGGTGCCGATGCCGACCGCCGCCCACTGCGCGGGCCGCAGCCGCTCGCGCAGCAGCAGCACGCCGAAGGCGATGGAGACCAGCGGGTTGATGAAGTAGCCCAGCGAGGACTCCAGGACCCTGCCGACGCTCACCGACCAGATGAACAGTCCCCAGTTCATGGAGATCGCCGTCGCGGCGACGGCGACGAGGCCGAGCCGCTTGGGCTGCCGCAGCAGCGGACGGATCCACGCCCAGCGCCGCAGCACGGCGAGCAGCACGAGGGCCGTCGGCAGGGACCACACCATCCGGTGCGCGAGGACCTCGGCGGGGTTGGTGGATTCGAGCAGGTGCCAGTAGAGGGGGAGGATTCCCCAGAGGCCGTAGGCGGCGAAGCCGTAGAGCAGGCCGGTTCGCTCGTCGCTTCGGGATCCCACGAACCGTCCTCCTCGGGGCTCGGCAGTCAGCCGTCGATACCGCATCGACGGTAACCGCCGCGGAAACCCGCTGTCATCTCCGTTTCACATGACGGTACTGACAGCGCGGAGGGGCGGCTCCGAGGACCCCGGCGGACTGCCGGCCGGCACAAGGGCGGCCCCGCCGGAAGGAATCCGGCGGGGCCGCACCCGAGTTGTGCCGTCGCGTCGCGTCAGCCGGCGACCGTCCAGGTGTCGTTGCCCGCGAGCAGCGCCCCGAGGTCCCCCTTGCCCTGGTTCTCCACGGCGGCTTCGAGCTGTGTGTTCATGTCCGCGTCGTACACGGGCCGGTTGACGTCCCTGAGCACACCGATCGGCGTGTGGTGCAGGGTCTCCGGGTCGGCCAGCCGCGAGAGCGCGAACGCGGTGGTCGGGGACTCCGCGTGCGCGTCGTGCACGAGCACACCGTCGCTGCCTTCCTCCGTGACGTCGATGATGCGCAGGTCACCGGTGGCCTGGTCGCGGACGACGCCCTTCGAACCCAGTCCGTCCTCGCCGGGGGCGCCGAAGCGGACCGGCTCCCCGTGCTCCAGGCGGATCACGGCCTCCTGCGCCTGCTGTTTGTCCTTGAGGGCTTCGAAGGCGCCGTCGTTGAAGATGTTGCAGTTCTGGTAGATCTCGACGAGCGCCGTGCCGTGGTGATCCGCCGCGGCGCGGAGGGTGCTGGTGAGGTGCTTGCGGTCCGAGTCGACCGTACGGGCGACGAACGACGCCTCCGCACCCAGCGCCAGCGAGACGGGATTGAAGGGGGAGTCCAGCGAGCCCATCGGCGTCGACTTCGTGATCTTGCCCGTCTCCGAAGTGGGGCTGTACTGGCCCTTGGTGAGCCCGTAGATCCGGTTGTTGAACAGCAGGATCTTCAAGTTCACGTTGCGGCGCAGCGCGTGGATGAGGTGGTTGCCGCCGATGGACAGCGCGTCGCCGTCACCCGTGACGACCCACACCGACAGGTCGCGCCGCGTGCTCGCCAGGCCCGTGGCGATGGCGGGCGCACGCCCGTGGATGGAGTGCATCCCGTAGGTGTTCATGTAGTACGGGAAGCGGGAGGAGCAGCCGATCCCGGAGACGAAGACGATGTTCTCCCTGGCCAGGCCGAGTTGGGGCATGAAGCCCTGCACGGCGGCCAGCACCGCGTAGTCGCCGCAGCCGGGGCACCAGCGCACTTCCTGGTCGGACTTGAAGTCCTTCATGCTCTGCGCGGCTTCGGCCTTGGGCACGAGCGAGAGAGCCTCGCTCTCCCGGGGCGTCCCGGTCGTCTCAGTCATCGAGGGATGCCTCCTTCAGTGCGGTCGCGAGCTGCTCTGCCTTGAAGGGCATGCCGTTGACCTGGGTGTAGGAGTGGGCGTCGACGAGGAACTCGGCGCGGATGAGGGTGGCCAGCTGTCCCAGGTTCATCTCGGGGATGATCACCTTCTCGTAACGCCTCAGCACAGCGCCGAGGTTGGACGGGAACGGGTTGAGATGCCGCAGGTGCGCCTGCGCGATGTGCTGCCCGTCCCTGCGCAGCCGGCGTACGGCCGCGGTGACCGGCCCGTACGTCGAACCCCAGCCCAGCACGAGCGTGGTGGCCAGGCCGTCCGGGTCGTCGGCCACGACGTCGGGGACGTCGATGCCGTCGATCTTGGCCTGCCGGGTGCGCACCATCAGGTCGTGGTTGGCCGGGTCGTAGGAGATGTTGCCGGTGCCGTCCTGCTTCTCGATGCCGCCGATGCGGTGCTCCAGGCCGGGCGTTCCGGGGACGGCCCAGGGCCGCGCCAGGGTCTGCGGGTCGCGCTTGTACGGCCAGAACGCCTCGGTGCCGTCCTCCAGGCGGTGGTTGGGCACCTGGGTGAACTGCACGTGCAGGTCCGGCAGTTCGCCCAGCTCCGGTACGCGCCACGGTTCGGAGCCGTTGGCGAGGTAGCCGTCGGAGAGCAGGAAGACCGGAGTGCGGTAGGTCAGCGCGATGCGCGCCGCCTCCAGGGCGGCGGTGAAGCAGTCGGCGGGCGTGGACGGCGCGACGACCGGCACGGGCGCCTCGCCGTTGCGTCCGTACATCGCCTGAAGCAGGTCGGCCTGCTCGGTCTTGGTGGGCAGCCCGGTGGAGGGGCCTCCGCGCTGGATGTCGACGATCAGCAGCGGCAGTTCCAGCGAGACCGCGAGGCCGATGGTCTCCGACTTCAGCGCCACACCCGGCCCGGAGGTCGTCGTCACGCCGAGCGCGCCGCCGAAGGCTGCGCCGAGCGCTGCGCCGATGCCGGCGATCTCGTCCTCCGCCTGGAAGGTGCGCACCCCGAAGTTCTTGTGCCTGGACAGCTCGTGCAGCACGTCCGAGGCCGGGGTGATGGGGTACGAGCCGAGGAACAGGGGCAGCCCGGACTGCTGGGAGGCGGCGATCAGCCCGTAGGCGAGGGCGAGGTTGCCGGAGATGTTCCGGTACGTCCCGGGCGGGAACGCGGTGGTGGCCGGAGCCACCTCGTAGGAGACGGCGAAGTCCTCGGTGGTCTCGCCGAAGTTCCAGCCGGCCCGGTAGGCGGCGATGTTCGCCTGGGCGACCTGCGGCTTCTTCGCGAACTTGGTGCGCAGGAAGTGCTCGGTCTGCTCGGTGGGGCGGTTGTACATCCACGACAGCAGACCCAGAGCGAACATGTTCTTCGAGCGGCCGGCGTCCTTGCGGCCGACGTCGAACTCCTTGAGTGCCTCCACGGTCAGCGTGGTCAGCGGCACCTGGTGCACGCGGTAGCCGTCGAGCGAGCCGTCCTCGAGCGGGCTGGCGTCGTAGCCGACCTTGGCCATGGCGCGCTTGGTGAACTCGTCGGTGTTGACGATGATCTCCGCGCCGCGCGGCACGTCGCCGATGTTCGCCTTCAGCGCCGCCGGGTTCATCGCGACGAGGACGTTGGGTGCGTCACCCGGCGTGAGGATGTCGTGGTCGGCGAAGTGCAGCTGGAAGGAGGAGACGCCGGGGAGCGTGCCCGCGGGGGCACGGATCTCCGCCGGGAAGTTCGGCAGCGTCGAGAGGTCGTTGCCGAACGAGGCGGTCTCGGAGGTGAAGCGGTCTCCGGTCAGCTGCATGCCGTCGCCGGAGTCGCCCGCGAAGCGGATGATCACCCGTTCCAGGCGGCGTACCTCTTTGCCGGAGGCGGGACGGGCGCCCGCCTCACCGCCGGGGCCGTCGACGTCGTCGACACTTCCGGTGCCGTTCGTCCCGCCCGCGGCGGGTTCGTCGGCGCCAGGGCGCTGCCCGGCCGGGCTGTTGACCTGGTTGGTCACGGTGGATCGGACCTCCTCGAGGCTGCGGGCTCGCCTGACATCGTACGTCGGTAAGGGTTGCCTTCCCTGGACTGACCACATCGCGGACGGGCTCCTGAGACACCGGCCATGTCCGGATCCGTGCCCCGTGTGGCCCTTCCTCCTGCTGTGCGCCGGCCGCTGGACACCTGCTCAGGGCGTCGTCGGCCGGATGCCGGACCCACCGCCGGCCGCCCGCGGCCGGCAGTGGGAGCGGCTAGGAGCTGATGTACGTCAGCACCGCCAGCACCCGGCGGTGATCAGCGTCACTCTGCGACAGACCCAGCTTCATGAAGATGTTGCTCACGTGCTTCTCGACGGCGCCGTGGCTGACCACGAGCTGCTGCGCGATCGCGGAGTTCGTGCGTCCCTCCGCCATCAGCCCCAGCACCTCCCGCTCGCGCGGGGTCAGCGCCGCCAGTACGTCCTGCTTGCGGCTGCGGCCCAGAAGCTGTGCGACCACCTCCGGATCGAGCGCCGTACCGCCCCGGGCGACACGGACCACAGCGTCCACGAACTCCCGCACCTCCGCCACGCGGTCCTTGAGCAGGTAGCCCACGCCGCTGCTGGAGCCGGCCAGCAGCTCCGTCGCGTACTGCTCCTCCACGTACTGCGAGAGCACCAGGACGCCCAGGTCGGGGTGGGCCCGGCGGAGCGCGATCGCCGCCCGCACACCCTCGTCGGTGTGGGTCGGCGGCATCCGTACGTCGGCGACCACCACGTCCGGGACCGAGCCCGCGGCGGCGAGGTCGGCGACCGTCTTCACCAGCGCGTCGCCGTCCCCGACGCCCGCCACGACCTCGTGGCCCCGGTCGGTCAGCAGCCGGGTCAGGCCCTCCCGCAGCAACACCGAGTCCTCGGCGATGACCACCCGCACCCTGTCGCGCGTGTCCTGTGAGCCTGCGTCCTGCGCGTCCTGTCCGTTCTGTCCGTCCTGCGCACTGCTCGCACCGTTCGCGCCGTTCGCGTTCTGCGCCATTCCGTTCCCCCGGCTTCTCGCTGCGGACTGCTCATAAGGACGTCTGCGACGCGCTCAGCATTCCAGAAGCGGGCCGCCGGGTCGGGGGGACGCAGCAGCGCGGTCACGGGTTGCCACGGCCCGGCCGGGTCCGGCCCGGCCCGGGCGGGGGCGCGGATCAGTCCCGCCAGGGGAGTTCGGCGGTGATGGTGGTGGGGCCGCCGGTGGGGGAGTTGATGACGAGGAGTCCGTCGACGGCGGTGAGGCGTTCGGTGAGGCC
>NZ_FMHI01000016.1 GCF_900090145.1 Streptomyces sp. WMMB 322 | reverse complement strand
AGGATTTCGCCGAGCGCGGTCAGGACCGCCGACTCGTCGTTGTCGATCTTCTTCGACCACAGCGTCGCACCGGTCTCGTCGACTACCGCCGCCCAGTGATGCCCTTTGCCTGCATCGATGCCGGCCCAGACCTGGGCCCGTCGCCCGTTCACTCGCCCCTCCTCAGTTCCAACAGCACACCGTTGGCCCGAGGAACACCCCGCTGTCATCTCCGTAATCAGCGACCGAAACACACATCTCAATCAGCAGCCAGGGCGCCCGGGAGGACCGGGCGGCCACTCCTGCGAAGCCACTGAAGGCAAGAAGCCATAAGCCACACCCGGCCCTCCTGGGCCGCCCAACAACTTACGGAGGAGCCATGCGGGAGCAAGGCCGCACGAAGACAGCACTCTCCGCCGGCGACCCGGCCGGGACCAGGGCATGGGCTCTCCAGGAGGTGCCGCCGTTCCTGTCCGGGCTGCGCCGGAACGCAGCGGTCTGACAGGGCCTGCGGATGCATCCACACATTGCGGAAGCGATGAAGCAGCCCGATCTGATCCGCGTGCAACAGGATCTGATCTGCCTGCGTTTCGAGACGATGAAGATCTATTCGGCTCTGGGGGCGGTTCGCCATCTGCTCGACTCCGGGGCCGTGAAGCAGGGCGACACGCTCATCGACAGCTCCAGCGGCATCTACGCGCAGGCGCTGGCACTCGCCTGCCACCGCTACGGGCTCAAGTGCCACATCGTGGGCTCCACGACCGTGGACCGGACGCTCCGGGTGCAACTGGAGATTCTCGGCGCCACCCTGGAACAGGTCGAGCCGTCGAAGAACCTGAGACTGGACCAGGAGCTTCGGGTACGCCGCATCGCAGAGATCCTCGAGGACAACCCGACCTACCACTGGATGCGCCAGTATCACGACGCAGTCCACTACTACGGCTACCGCGACGTCGCCGAGGTCATGGACGGGGAAATCCCGCCGGGCGCGGTCACGTTGGTCGGCGGCGTCGGCTCCGGGGCATCGACGGGCGCCCTCGCCACGTACCTCAGAGAGGCCGGCCGGGATGTGTCCGTGGTGGGCGTACAGCCCTTCGGCAGCGTCACGTTCGGGTCGGAGAACGTCTCGGACCCGGACATGATCATCGCAGGCATAGGCAGCGCCATAGAGTTCCGGAACGTCCGGCACGAGCTGTACGACCGCATTCACTGGGTCAACTTCGAATGCGCCCTGTCCGGTTCTGTCGAACTGCTGCGAAGCACCGGAATATTCGCCGGGCTGTCAGCCGGTGCGGCATACCTGACCACTCTGTGGGAGCGGAAACGTTGCCGCAGAAACGGCTCGCCGACCTACGTGTTCATCGCGGCGGACACAGGTCACCGCTATGTCGACAGTGCCTTCGCCCAGCACCGCAGGGCCCAGGACATCGACACCCTCGCACCCCACGAGATCACGTCCCTCGACGAGCTGAGGCATCCGTGGTCGACGGCCTCGTGGACCGGTATCTCCGCTTCGCAGCACGGCAGTTGACGCGTTCGCGCACAGCACCTGGCGTCTGCCGGGAACGACCGGCTCCTGCTCGGAGGACAGAGCATCCACCCACCACTCGACGAGAGAACCGAGAAATGCCGAACCCGAAGCCGCACACCGTCACGGAACTGACCGAGGGAGTACTGGAGGGCGCTTACGGTCCCGATCCGAAGAATGTGACCGTCACCAGCGCATTCTGGCTCTACCACACCACGCGCCTGGCGGGCGGCGAGGTCACGTACCACAACCACTATCTCCTGCTGCGCGCCGGTGAGAGCTTCGGCGCCTGCTCCTTCGAAGCGGGTGAACTGAGCCCCGATTTCTGCGAGAACGCCTCCGGTTTCCCACTGGAGAGACTGCTGCGCAGCGAGACGACGCCGGTGCGTATCGCCGCACTGGATGCCTACCTGTCCAACGTGCGACCGCACCGGGACGCCGCCGATGCCGAGCCGCTCATCCTGCCGACCGGAACCCCGGAACTGAGGGCACGGGCGCGCGACGCCGCCATCGCCGGGCTCCTCGACGTCGAACCGGGCGCCAAGGTGGCTCTGATCGGTGTGGTGAATCCGCTGATCGAAGCGATACGGGAGCGGGGCGGCGTCTGCCTGCCCTGCGACCTGAACCTTCGCACCACGCAGTGGGGCGAGCCGGTATCGGACGACATGACCGAGGTCCTGGGGCGAGCTGATGCCGTGGTGGCCACCGGCATGACGCTCAGCAACGGCACGTTCGACCTGATCCTCGAACACTGCAGGCTGCACGACATCCCGCTCGTGGTCTACGCGCAGACCGGCAGCGCCGTCGCCCGCGCGTTCCTTACCGGCGGCGTCACCGCCCTGTCAGCCGAGGCCTTCCCGTTCTCGCAGTTCAGCGCCGACGCGACCGTCCTGTACCGCTACCGGGCCGACAGCTCCGCGCCGGCACTCGAGGAGGCATCGTGAGCGCCGGCGCCGGGACTTCACACATGAGGCGCGAGGAGTCCGGAGCGGGTGAGCACCTTCCGAGCGACCTGAACATGACGCGTGCGCTGTGGCCGATCCTGCTGGCCTCGGCGGTCGGGCTGCTGCCGTTCACCGTCTTCAGCACCTATCTCGTCCCGATCGCGGACGAGTCCGGGAGCAGCGTCGCGGCGATGGGCGGGCTCCGCGGACTCGGCGGGCTCGCGGCGCTGCTGGTGGGTACGGCACTGGCACCGCTGATCGACCGCGTTCCGAAGGAGTGGGCGGCTGCCGGCGGGCTCGGAGTGCTTGCGGTCTCGACCGCGCTCGGCGCGAGTGGCGAGTACCTGCTTCTCGTGGCGTTCTGCCTGCTCGTGGGGGCGGGGACGGCCGTACTCAACCCGGCTCTGACAGCGGCGGCGGCCGACCGGTTCGGTTCCGGGAAGGCGGCCGGCAGAGCGGCGACGCTGGTCACGGCGACCCAGTCGATGACGGCGATGCTGGCGGCGCCCCTGATCGCGCTTCCGGCGGTCTTCTGGGGGTGGGAGGGAGACCTCCTGGCGGTCACGGTCGCCTCGCTGCTGCTCGCGGCGATCCTGCTCTCCCGGCGCAGCCGCTCCCACGTCGAGGAGGAGGAAGAGGCCGACGGCGGGGGGAAGTTGAGCTACCTCGCCTCCTTCAGGGCCCTCGCTGCGGTGCGGGGCGCGGTGCCCCTGCTGCTGATCTCCTTGCTCCGCACGGCCGTGTTCATGGGGTATCTGGCCTACCTGGCCGCGTACTACGACAGCCGCTTCCAACTCGGCCCCGGTCTTTTCTCGTTGGTCTGGACGCTCAGCGGTGCCTCGTTCTTCGTGAGCAATCTCCTCACGGGACGGCTCACGAACTCGGCCCGGCCGCGGGTGCGTACGGAGCACTTGCTCATCCTCGGCCTCGTCGTGGCTCTGGCCTCCGTCGTCGGGTTCTACTTCACACGCCGGCTTCCGTCCGCTCTCGTCCTCACCTCGCTCCACGCGGCGAGTCACGCGGTCGTCGCCGCCTGCGCCGTGAGTCTGCTCGTGCGGCGCTGCGGGGCGCTGCGCGGTTCCGCGCTGAGCATCAACGCCGCGGGGATGAGCCTGGGCGTCTTCGCGGGGGCGTCCCTCGGCGGCGTCGGTCTGGGTCTCGCCGGTTATCCCGGGGTCGCTCTGGTCTTCGGCGCGCTCGTGACGGCCGCGCTGGGTGCCGCGTTCCTGGTCTCCCGTCTGCCCGGCGAACACATCGGCGCGGACGGCGGGGAGAACGCCGGTTCGTCCGGTACGTCAGGAGCCTCGTGACCGGCTCACTCCCCATGAACACGGCCTCTGTGTTCCGGAAAGGACTGCGCATGCACCCGTCCGCCCCCTCCGCGCCGCCGGGGAGCAGTGGCGCACACACGGACGAGAGCGCGCGCGGCGCTGCGGGCGCCCCTGGTCCGGGGCCGTCGTCCCCGCGACGGGGTCTGACCGCGGCCTGCGTCGCTCTGTTCGTGGTGCTGCTGGTCTCCGTCGTGGTGGCGATCGGTCTCGGGTCTGCGGTGATCCGGCCGGGCGAGACGGCCCGCTACCTTTGGGCGGCCCTCAGCGGCGGGCAGATCGGCGCGAGCGAGGCGACGACCTATCAGATCGTCTGGGAGATCCGCACTCCCCGAGTGCTGCTGGCCGCGCTGGTCGGGGCCGGTCTGAGCACCGCGGGTGTGGCCATCCAGGCGATGGTGCGCAACGCGCTGGCCGACCCGTACGTGCTGGGCGTCTCCTCAGGGGCGTCCGTCGGCGCGGTGGGCGTCACCGTCACCGGCGGGCTCGCCGGTCTGGGGGTCCACGCCATGTCGGCCGGTGCCTTTCTGGGAGCGCTCGCGGCTTCGGCCCTCGTGTACGGAGCAGCGGCGAGCCGGGGCGGGCTCTCGCCGCTGCGGCTCGTCCTGACCGGCGTCGCCATGGCACTCGGCTTCCAGGCCGTCATGAGTCTGATCATCTACTTGGTCCCCAACAGCGAGGCCACCAGCACGGTCCTGTACTGGACGATGGGCAGCTTCGGCGCCGCCACGTGGGCCGCCCTGCCCGTCGTGGCCGCGGCGGTGCTGCTCGGGGTGGTCGTGCTGAGGCGCTTCAGCCGCGCGCTGGACGTGATGGCGCTCGGCGACGAGACCGCGGCGAGCCTGGGTGTCGACCCCGACCGGCACCGCAAGGGGCTCCTGGTCCTCGTCTCGCTCGTCACCGGCGCGATGGTCGCCGTGAGCGGTGCCATCGGCTTCGTCGGTCTGGTCATGCCTCACCTGGTCCGCATGGTCGTCGGAGCCACCCACGCACGCGTACTCGCGGTCGCTCCTCTCGTGGGAGCGGTCTTCATGGTTTGGGTGGATCTGGTGGCCCGGACTCTCGTCGCCCCGCGGGAACTTCCCCTCGGCGTCATCACCGCGCTGGTCGGCGTCCCGGTGTTCGTCTCCTTGATGCGCCGCAGGGCCTACATGTTCGGAGGCCGCTGATGGACCTGACACTCGACCGGCTCTCGGTCGTCACCGACGGCAGGAAACTCGTGCACGACCTCTCCCTGGACGTGACGGACGGGCGGTGCGTCGGTCTCGTCGGACCGAACGGAAGCGGCAAGTCCACCGCGCTGAAGTGCATCTACCGGGCGCTGCGCCCCAGTTCCGGGACGGTGTGGATCGGTGAGCAGGAGCTGTCGTCGCTGAGCATGCGGCGAAGTGCCCGGCTCGTCGCCGCCCTCGCCCAGGACGGGGAGGTCGAACTCGACTTCACCGTCGAGGAGATCGTCGCGCTGGGCCGTACACCCCACATGCGGGGCAACCAGGTGCTCGGCGACAGGGAGCGGGAGCTGTGCGAGCGGGCCATGGAACAGCTCGGCATCGCTCACCTGGCCGGGCGCGGCGTCATGACGCTCTCCGGCGGCGAGCGGCAGCGCGTTCTCGTCGCCCGTGCTCTCGTCCAGGAGCCTGCGGTCCTCGTCCTCGACGAGCCGACCAACCATCTCGACGTGCGGCATCAGGTGGAGTTGCTGTCGCTGCTGCGCGGCACGGGCCTGACCACGTTGATCGTGCTGCACGACCTGAACCTGGCCGCCGCCGCATGCGACCGCATCGGTGTCCTCTCCGAGGGACGTCTGGTCTCCACCGGAACTCCGGAGAAGGTCCTGACCCCCCGGCTGGTTCACGACGTCTTCGGCGTCCGCACCACCCTCGTCAGCCACCCGCTGACCGGAGATCCGCAACTGCTGTATTCCCTCAGCCCTTCATCACCGAATGGAAGTGACACGTCATGCCCGTCATCCGGCCACTGAACAACGCGCGGCGGCACGCCGTCATCGGATCGACCGCCGCCGCACTCCTCCTCAGCGGTTGCGGCGCCGACGTCGCGACCGGCGGGAAGAATTCGGAGAAGGTCACCGTCAAAAGGTGCGGAGAGCCGGTCGAATACACCGTCCCGAAGCGCGCTGTCGCCTACGAGGGAGGAAGCGCCGACAAACTCTTCAGTCTCGGGCTGACGAAGCACGTCCACGGCTACGTGATGCCACCGGCGAACCCTCCCGTGAGCGAGTCGCCATGGGCGTCCGAATACGCCGAGGTGAAGAAGCTCAGCGAAGATCTCCTCAACAAGGAACTCGTCGCCGACGCCAAGTCGGACTTCGTGGTCGCCGGCTGGAACTCCGGCTTCAGCGACCAGCGCGGTATCACCCCACAGATCCTGGACAAGCTCGGGATCCAGAGCTTCATGCACACCGAGAGCTGCTACAACTACCCCGGTTTTCCCGAGAAGAAGAAGCCGTTCGAAGCCCTCTACACAGACCTGGAGCGGCTCGGGAAGATATTCAGGGTGGAGGAGAAGGCGAAGAAGGTCGTCGACGAGCTGCGGGAGCGGGAGAAGGCCGTGGCTTCGAAGGCACCGAAGGGCGACCCCGCCCCCGTCTTCCTCTACGACTCGGGTACCGACCAGCCCTTCACGGCAGGCAACCAGGTCCCGCCCGACGACATCATCAAGAAGGCCGGCGGGAAGAACATCTTCTCCGACCTCGACGAGCGCTGGACACAGGTGAACTGGGAGAGCGTCACCAAGGCCCGGCCGGAGGTCATCATCATCCTCGACTACGGTGACAAACCCGCCGAGAAGAAGATCGAGTTCCTCAGGAAATCGCCGCAGACCAAGGAGTTGCCCGCCGTGAAGAAGAACAACTTCTTCATCCTCGACTACAACGAGGGCATCAGCGGCCCGCGCAACATCGACGGCCTGGAGAAGTTCGGCGAATACATGCGGAACCTGGAACGCTGACTCCACGAACCCCTCCCCCTCGTTCCGCATTTCTTCGCGGTTCCGTGGCCGCGAAGATGCGGACGGCGGCGCCGGGGCCGGCAGCGCGTGCGAGGGGTCACATCCTTCGAGCAGGCCGCGCGGGAACCGGGCCGTCGCTCCCGCCGACTACCTGCCCGCACCCCCGCACCGGGGGCCGACAGGAGCAGGGAGAGGAAGACCATGGTGAGCAGCACGGCTACTTCGCCGCGGGTGGAGGAGTCACCTTCCGGGGCGCCGGCAACAGACACGGCGGGCACATGGGCGGGAATACGGGCGCTGTTGCTGCGCCTGCACTTCTTCGCTGGAGTCTTCATCGGTCCGTTCCTGCTTGTCGCGGCCGTGACCGGTCTTCTCTACACGGCGACACCCCAGTTGGAGAGGGCGCTGTACCAGCACGAGTTGAAGGTGGCCCCGCGAGGTGAACCGGACTCGCTGAAGGTTCAGGTGGCCGCGGCGAAGAAGGCCGTACCGGACGGCACCCTGGTCTCCGTGACGACCGGGCCGGGCCCCGATGACAGTACGCGGGTCGTCTTCGAGGAGCCGGGGCTGGAGGAGGGGTACACGCGGACCGCCTTCGTCGATCCCTACGACCACTCGGTGCTGGGCACGCTGGAGACCTTCGGGCAGTGGCTTCCGGCGCGCGCCTGGTTCGACGATCTGCACCGCAACCTCCACCTGGGCGATCTCGGACGCAACTACAGCGAGATCGCGGCGAGTTGGCTGTGGGTGGAGGTCGCCGGCGGGCTGGTGCTGTGGATCGGGGCGCGGCGCTCGCGCCGCAGGCTGCGCCGCACGCTGCTTCCCGAGCAGTCGGCGCCCGCGGGACGACGGCGGGTGAGGTCATGGCACGGAGCGGTCGGACTCTGGGCGGCCGCAGGCCTGTTGGGGCTGTCGGCGACGGGTCTGACGTGGTCCGCATACGCGGGAGCCAACATCACACAGCTCCGGGAGCAGCTGAACAGCCCTACGCCGACGGTCGCGGCCGGCGTGCCGAAAGCGCAAGAACACGACCACGGCCACGGCCACGGAGCGGGAGCGGGAGAGGCGGGCGGCCGGGACATCGGCATCGACGGCGCCGTACGAGCGGCGCGCGAAGCCGGGCTCGGCGGCGTCCTGGACATCACGCCCCCTGCCGGCAACGGCAGTGCGTACGTCGTGAAGGAGAACACCCGCTCCTGGCCGGAGCGGCAGGATTCGGTCGCGGTGGCACCGGACTCCGGCGAGATCACCGCGACTCTCCGCTTCGACGACTACCCCCTGCTGGCGAAGCTGTCCCGCTGGGGCGTGGACGCGCACATGGGCCTGCTGTTCGGTCTGGTCAACCAGATCGTGCTGGCCGTGCTCGCCCTCGCGCTGATCGGAATGATCTTCTGGGGCTACCGGATGTGGTGGCTGCGACGGCCCATGCGCAGCAGCGCTTCCTCCGGGCGGCTGCCGCGAGCGGGACGTGCTCCGGCGCGCGGAGCGTGGCGCCGGCTCCCGGGAAGGGTGCTTGCCCCCGCCGTCGCCGTGACCGCGCTCGTGGCGTACTGGCTCCCGTGGTTCGGCATCCCGCTGCTGCTGTTCCTGGCCGTGGATCTCCTGGTTGGGCGGGTGCGCCGCGACCGGGAGGCGTGATGCGCGCCCGGTCTGCGCCGGGTACTCACCGGCGCGCCGACGATCCTGGCGGGTCCACGCGCCGTGGCGGGCCGGCAAGCCAATATCCGTACTCCTCACCTGAGTTGCCGGGGTGGGGCACGGTCGGACCCGCCACGCTGCGTCCCGTCGCATCCCGTCCCTTCCCCGGCGATCAGCGTGAACGCCGAGGACGTCGGGGTCATGTTCCGTCACAACAGCCGGTCATCGGGTGCGGCGGAATGCGGGACACGGAACGAGACGCGCCAGGGGACGGCCGCCGGCCGCGCGTTCACAGCTTCTGTCCGTGAGTGAGCGGTTTTCGGCCGTCCATGTCCGGCCCGCTGAGCGGGTGCGACGATGGGCGGACCATGCATGCGGGAAGCGTCCTCAGAGTGCTGCGCGCCGGAGCGTTCGCGGCTGTCTGTGCGGTGCTCGCGGCGACCGGACATGCGATGACGTCCGGACATACGGTGCCGGCCTGGATGCTCGCCGTCGGCTGGGCCGGCACCGCCGGCGTCGCCTGGTTCCTGACGGGCAGGGAGCGCGGGCCTCTGCTCGTCGGCGCCCTGACGGTCTTCACGCAGTTCTTCCTGCACACGGCTTTCTCGCTGGGCCAAGCCACGACGCCTCAAGGGGCCCCTTCGTCCGCACATGCCGCACCCCCCGGGTTGCACGCAACGCGCGGGACGGGCGGGACGCACGGGTCGCACGGCATGCACGCGACGGACGGACAACTGGCCGGTCACGCCCACGACATGAGCCCGCACATGCAGCACGGGACGGCGAGTCACGCGCCGCCGGCAACGCCCGGTTCCGGAGGGGACGTTCCGGCCCCGCTCCACGGCGGACACGGCGACTCGACCGGTATGCTCGCCGCCCACCTCCTCGTGGCGCTGCTCAGCGCCTGGTGGATGTGGGGCGGAGAGCGGGCGGTCTTCCAGCTTCTGCGTGTGGCGTCCGCGAAGTTCTTCGGGCCGCTCCTGACCACTCCCGCACTTTCCCTGCCGGCGCCGATTCCCGTACTGCGGCCGGGCCGCCCGGAACGGCGGCGCGCTCCGCGGCAGTTCTTCCTGAGTCACGTCATCTGGTTGAGAGGTCCGCCGGGCGGCCGGGCTGTCTGACGACAGCACGGCCGTAAGCCCGGCCGGCGCCTGCCCGCAGGCGCCGGGCGCGGGATCGTTCACCGGCTGACCGGACACGGCAGCCGGATCACCCGAAGGACGTCAGACGATGACCCCTGTGCGCACGCGGGCGCCCGGACCCCCCGGGACCCCGCCAGACACCACTCGGAAACAGCTCCGTTCAGCAGGCCCGCCGGCCAGGACTCCCCGAAGCCGGACCGGGACCGTCGAAGCTGCCTCCCGGCGACCCCGGGTGCGGGGCCTGTCCCCCGCACCCGGAGCTCCCTGTGACGTCACCCGGCACGTCGCCGGTGACGTCCCGTCGCAGCCGGAGCGCCTTGACCTCCCACGCCCGGCAGTCGGCGCATCCCGTCAGGTGCTCCTCCAGTCTCCGCCCGGTGACACCGGGAGGCAGGTCCTCCTCGTCGAGCCGGGCGGAGAGGGCGGTGCGGGCGCGGGAGCAGAGCATGCGCCCATCCTCCTCGGTCCGCTCCGGTGGCGGGGAGGGGAGCCGTACGGTGGCTGACGACACGGAAGCGACGGCGTGGGCGCTGGCCGCCCGCTCCGGAGACGAGGAGGCGGCGCAGGAGTTCGTCCGGGCCACGCAACTCGATGTCCGCCGGTTCGTCACTCACCTCAGCGGCGACGCCCAGGCCGCGGACGATCTCGTCCAGGAGACCTATCTGCGCGCGCTGCGGAGTCTGCCGGGGTTCGAGGGAAGGTCCTCGGCCCGTACCTGGCTGCTCACCATCGCCCGCCGGGCTGTGGCCGACCGCATCCGCGCCGGCTCGTGCCGTCCCCGGCTCTCGGCCTCGGACGACTGGGAGACGGCGGTGGAGAAGGCTCAGCCGCGCGGGCTGCCCGGATTCGAGGAGGGAGTGGCGCTGAGCGAACTGCTGGCAGTCATCGACGGCCGGCGCCGCGAAGCGTTCGTCCTCACCCAACTCCTCGGACTCTCCTACGCGCAGGCCGCAGCGGTGATCGGCTGCCCGCTGGGCACGGTGCGCTCACGCGTCGCGCGGGCGCGCGAGAGCCTGATCTCCCTTCTGGAAGAGGCGGAGGCGGACCGCCCGGCCGGGGACGCCACCGTCACCGGCCGGCCCGCAGGGCACGCGGAACCGGGTGACGGCCGGGTCGAACCGGGTGACGGCCGGGTCGCCCTGGCGGGTTCGGCGGCTTGACGGGATGCGGCGGCCCTTGAAGGCGCATCGTTGCGCGTCCGGGGCCGCCGCCTCTGCATCCCCGGCGCCTGCCGCTCTCCGCGGCCGACCCGGAACTGGACGGTCCGCTCAAAGGGGCAGATCGTCGGGCAGCAGTCGGAACGCCTTGTGACGACCGAGGGGGCGCACGGCGCGGAAGTCTCGGCGATCGAGGGTGAGGACGGCGTCGGTGTCGTAGTCGGCGGCGAGGGCCACGTTCACGGCGTCCGCCAGGTCCAGGTCGAGACTGCTGTAGCGGGCGCGTACGGACTGAGCGGCCCCGAGGTGATCTTCGGTGATCTCGGGAACGACGACGCGACCACGACGCATCCAGTGCCGGATGTCATCGACCGCGCTGAGTGCCGCCTCCCTGCCGAGTTCGCGAGTGGCGACGTGATCGATCTCGGCGAGCAGCAGTGGAGACATCACCAGCAGACCCGCAGCCATGATCGCCTCGCCGGCCGGCCGACGCTCCGGATGGGTCGAGTCGAGCGCGGCCAGCAGCCCGGACGTGTCCGCGATGACGATGATCACGCGGCTGATCCGGCCTCGCTCTCACGGACAGCGGCGTCGGCGACGGCGTTGCGCACGTCGCGCTTCGTGGGCGTACGGCCGGATCCCTCGAACGTACGGGAGAAAAGCGGCTCGTCCCAGACGCGGTTCGCCATGGCCGCGAGGTGGATGCCCTGGCGGATGATCTCGGCCTCGCTGATCCCCCGCCGCTTCGCCGCCTCCTTGATGATGGCGAGGTCTTCCGGGTCGGCGTAGACGTTGGTTCGCTTCATGGACATGTACCAAGCCTAGCGCATGTACCACGCTGATGTATGTCGCCGGAAGCGACCCCACTGCCTCTCACGCAAGCTCGGCAGGGGGCGCGCCGACGCCCCTGCGGACGCACCTTCACCGGCTGCGGCCATCCGGCTCCCCAGCGAGAGCCGCGGTGACACCGCTGTCCGCCCGGTCATTTCGTCAACACAGAACTGCAGGTCACATCGATTTCGTAGATGGACCGCCATCCGCCCGTCGAGCTTCCGGAACCAGGCCGCCGGCACACAGACCGCGAACCCGCAGTTCACGCGCCCTTCCCCAGCGGCTCCAGGATCGCCACACACTCCATGTGGTGCGTCATCGGGAAGAGGTCGAAGGCGCGCAGGAAGCGCGGCACGTAGCCGGCGTCCCTGAAGTAGGCCAAGTCCCTCGCCAGCGCTGCCGGATCACATGCCACGTAGCCGATCCTCCGCGGCCCCAGGCCGGCGATGTGGCGCACGGTCTGCCTGCCCGCGCCCGCACGCGGCGGATCCAGCACGACCAGGTCGGCCTCCGTGATTCCCGTGCGCGGCAGCACGGACTCGACCTTGCCCTGCTCGATCCGGACCCGGGGGAAGTCCGCCAGGTTGTGCCGGGCGTCCTCCACGGCGCGCTTGGACGACTCGATGCCGAGGACGGCGCCGCTCTCACCGATGCGGTCGGCGATCGCGCCCGCGAAGAGGCCGACGCCGCAGTACAGGTCGAGCGCCATCTCGCCCTTGCGCGGGGTCAGTCCGCGCATCAGGGCGTCCACCAGCAGCTCCGCGGCCTGCGGGTGCACCTGCCAGAAACCGCCGGCGCCGATGCGCCACGTGCGGTGGTCGGCCCGCTCGCGCACGAAGTCGCGGCCGTGCACGCGGTGCAGGCGTCCCTTGTCGCTTCCCTTCTCCCCCACCCTCAACACCGAGACGGGACGGTCCAGTTCGACGATGGGGAGCCGGCCGCCGGGCTTCGGCGTGAGGACCACCTGCCGGTCCTGCGAGCCGGTGGCGGCGGTCGCCTCGATGCCCGCGATCTGCGGCCACTCGCGCCGCTCGACGCCGAGTTCCTCGACTCCGGGGGCGGCGATCAGGCAGTGGTCGACGGGCTCGACCTCGTGAGAGCGGTGCCGGCGCAGCCCCACGCGTCCTTCGCCGTCCACGGCGAACTGCACGCGGGTCCGCCACCCCGGCACCTCGCCCGCGGGAACCTTGTCCCCGGGCGCCGGTTCGACGGTGCCGTCCCACGAGACGTCCTCCGGCGTCAACTGGGCCAGCCGCCACAGCTGTTCGGTCAGCACCTCGCCCTTCAGGCGCCGCTGCGCCCCGGGCTTCACGTGCTGCCAGTCGCAGCCGCCGCAGCGCCCCGGACCGGAGAAGGGGCAGGGTGCGGGGATGCGGTCCTTCGCGGCCTCCAGCACGCGCACGGCGTCCGCGCGCAGGAAGCGGGAATCCTCCCGGCCCTCGGTGACGCGGGCGACGACGCGCTCTCCGGGCAGTGTGTGCCGTACGAACAGCACCCGCCCCGCCTCCGTACGGGCCACGCAGTGGCCGCCGTGTGCGACGGGGCCGATCTCGACCTCGTACTCCTCACCGACCAGCGTGGGAGCGGGAGCGTCTGCGGGGGCATCGGGCATGGCGGGTGAACTCCAGAGGTGCGGAATCGCGGCGGCTGGCAGCGGATCGTGTGGTCGGTACGTCGGGGCGGTCGGGGATTCCGTGCGGGCACGGCCCGAGCGGTGGTTGCGCCGCATCGTGGGCGGAGCGGTCCTCGGCAGGCCCTCGGCCGAGGCCGGCAGCCTGTCCGGTGCCGACCGTGCAGTCTACTTCCCGTTCCCGCCCGGCTTCCCGGCGCGCGGGCCCCCGCCGCCACCGTTCCTGCCCCTGCCGCCGCGGCTCCCTCCCGGCCGCGCCGCCGGCCCCCTCCGCACGGCGCCCGGTGCGCTCCACTCGGCTCGCTTCCTGAGGCGCTTGCGCGCCAGTTCGGACGACTCCAGCTGCCAGGGCACGGAGGTCACCATGACTCCGGGTGTGTAGAGCAGCCGGCCCTTCAGGCGCAACGCGCTCTGGTTGTGCAGCAGTTGCTCGTACCAGCGGCCGACGACGTACTCCGGGATGTAGACGCTGACGAGGTCCCGGGGGTTCTCGGTGCGCAGCCGCTTCACATAGTCGACGACGGGCCTCGTGATCTCGCGGTAGGGCGAGTCGAGGATCTTCAGCGGGACGTCGATGCCGGCGTCCTCCCACTCCTTGCGAAGCGCTGCCGTCTCCTGCGCGTCCACGCTGATGGTGAGGGCCTCGAGGGTGTCCGAGCGCATCAGCTTCGCGTACGCGAGTGCGCGCAGCGTCGGCTTGTGCGTCTTGGAGACGAGCACGATGGAGTGCACGCGGGAGGGCCGGACACGCTCCTCCTTGGGATCGTCTGCCGCGAGTTCCTGGCCGACGAGGTCGTAGTGGCGGCGGATGGCGGTCATCACGCCGTAGAAAAGCAGCATCCCCAGCAGCGAGACCCAGGCGCCGTGCGAGAACTTCGTCACCAGCACGACGACCAGGACGAGCCCGGTGAAGAAGGCCCCGAACGCGTTGATGCCGCGGGCGCGGTGCATGCGTCGGCGCGCTGCCGGGTCGGTCTCCTCGGCCAGCAGCCGGTTCCAGTGCCGCACCATGCCGGTCTGGCTGAGCGTGAAGGAGACGAAGACGCCGACGATGTAGAGCTGGATGAGGCGGGTGGAGTCGGCGTCGTAGATCACGACGAGTATGGCTGCGGCGCCCGCCAGCATCACGATGCCGTTGGAGAAGGCGAGGCGGTCGCCGCGGGTGTGCAACTGCCGTGGCAGATAACGGTCCTGGGCGAGGATCGAACCGAGCAGCGGGAAACCGTTGTACGCGGTGTTGGCGGCCAGGAAGAGCACGAGGGCCGTCGCGGCGGCGAGGAAGACGAACGGCAAGGTACCGCTCCCGAAGACCGCGGCCGCCACTTGCGTGATGACGGGGTCCTGGTTGTAATCCGAGCCCGCCGGGCTGCCGTTGATGAGCAGGTCCGACGCCGGGTTCTCCGCCATCTTCACGTCGGTGGCCAGCGCCAGGGCGATGATGCCGGCGAACATCACGGCCGCGATGAGGCCCATCATGGCGAGGGTGTTGGCAGCATTGCGTGACTTGGGCCTGCGGAAGGCCGGTACGCCGTTGCTGATCGCCTCGACCCCCGTGAGGGCCGCACAGCCGGAGGAGAAAGCGCGCAGCAGCAGGAAGGCGAGGGCGAACCCCGCGAGCCCGCCGGGCTCTTCGGTCCTGATCTCGAAGTCGGCCGTGGGCGCCCGCATCTCATGGTCCAGCACGGCCCCGCGTATGACGCCCCAGACGATCATCCCGATCACGCCGGCCACGAAACAGTAGGTGGGGACGGCGAAGAGCTTGCCCGACTCCCGTACGCCGCGCAGGTTCATCAGCGTCAGCAACACGATGGTGAGCACGGCGACGAGGGTCTTGTGCTCGACGACGAACGGCACCGCGGAGCCGAGGTTCTCCACCCCGGAGGAGATCGACACGGCGACGGTCAGCACGTAGTCGACGAGCAGGGCACTCGCAACGGTGAGGCCGGCCCGGCGCCCCAGGTTCGTCGTGGCGACCTCGTAGTCACCGCCTCCGGACGGGTAGGCCCGGACGTTCTGCCGGTACGAGGCGACGACCGTGAACAGCAGGATCACCACGGCCAGGGCGATCCACGGGCTGAAGTGGTACGCGGAGATCCCCGCCACCGAAAGCACGAGGAGAACCTCTCCAGGTGCATAGGCCACCGACGACAGCGGGTCGGAGGCGAACACGGGCAGCGCGATCCGCTTCGGCAGCAGTGTCTGCGCGAGCCGGTCACTGCGAAGCGCACGCCCGAGCAGAAGCCGCTTCGGTAGATGGGTCATCCTTGGCACGGGGAGGATCGTATGCGGTCAGCCGTGCGATCCTGAGACGGCCCGCTGTATGTGACGAGAGGGACGGGCGTGCATGTTGTGATCATGGGCTGCGGCCGGGTTGGCGCCGAGCTCGCGCAGGCGCTGGAGCAGCAGGGCCACACCGTCGCGGTAGTGGACCAGGACCCGACAGCCTTCCGCCGGCTGGGCTCGGGCTTCGGCGGGCGCAGAGTCTCCGGGGTCGGCTTCGACCAGGACACCCTGCGCGAGGCCGGGATCGAGGAGGCAGGGGCGTTCGCCGCGGTCAGCAGCGGTGACAACTCCAACATCATCGCCGCGCGGGTGGCGCGGGAGATGTTCGGCATCGAGCACGTCGCGGCGCGCATCTACGACCCGAAGCGGGCCGAGGTCTACCAGCGCCTCGGCATCCCCACCGTGGCCACGGTGCGCTGGACGGCCGACCAGATGCTGCGCCGGCTGCTCCCCTCCGGTGCGGAGCCGCTGTGGCGGGATCCCAGCGGCGGTGTCCAGCTCGCGGAGGTGCACACGTCCCCGGACTGGGTGGGCCACCGGGTCAGCAGACTCCAGGAGGAGGCGGGGGTCCGCGTCGCCTTCCTCACCAGGGTGGGTGAAGCGATGCTGCCGACCTCGCAGACGGTGCTGCAGGAAGGCGATCTGGTGCATGTGATGATGCGCTGCGATCAGATCGACGAGGTGGAGGCCGTCTTCGGGACAGGCCCCGAGGAGGGGCGCTCGTGACCGGCGTACGCACATCGAACAGGGGACTCGGCCGATGAGGGTAGCTATTGCGGGGGCCGGTGCCGTGGGCCGCTCGATCGCGGGCGAGCTGCTGGAGAACGGCCACGAGGTGCTGCTCATCGACAAGGCGCCGACGGCGATCTCGGTGGAGCGCGTGCCGCAGGCGGAGTGGCTGCTGGCCGACGCCTGCGAGATCACCTCGCTCGACGAGGCCGCGCTGGAGCGCTGCAACGTGGTGATCGCGGCCACCGGTGACGACAAGGTCAACCTGGTGGTCTCGCTCCTCGCCAAGACGGAGTACGGCGTTCCGAGGGTCGTCTCGCGGGTCAACAACCCGAAGAACGAATGGCTGTTCAACGAGTCGTGGGGTGTCGACGTAGCCGTCTCGACGCCGCGTCTGATGTCGGCCCTCGTCGAGGAGGCCGTGAGCGTCGGCGACCTGGTGCGGCTGCTGCGCTTCTCGCAGGGCGACGCGAACCTGGTGGAACTGACGCTGCCGCCCGAGGCGGCGCTGGCCGGGACACGTGTGGGCGATGTGACGTGGCCCGAGGACACCGCTCTGGTCACCATCATCCGGGGCAACCGGGTGCTGGTGCCGGACGGCGACGACGCGCTGGAAGTGGGCGACGAGCTGCTGTTCGTGGCGGCTCCGGCACGCGAGGAACAGCTGGAGGACCTGCTCTCGATGCGTGTCGGCGGGTAGCCGCCGCGCGACGGAGCGCCGCGCGGCGGACTTCCGCAGCGGAGGACGCCGCGAGTCGCCTCAGCGGCGGTGCCGTCCGGCCTGGCCGGGGCGGCGGCCGTCGGTGCCGGAGGGGTCGTCACGGAGCCGTTCGGAGTCCGCGAGCAGCGCGCGTGACGCGTCATCGGCGAACTCCCCGCCGGTCGTGCCGAGCGTGCTCCGCTGGGCCTGTTCCCGCTCGCCCCGCTGCTCGCGTTCCTGCTCGGCCTTCTCCTCCGCCTCCATCTCCGCGATGACGTTGATGGGGGCGGGCGCCTTGGCGAGGAAGATCCACGTCAGATAGACGGCGAGCAGGAACGGCGGGATCTTCAGCGCCATCGTCACCCAGCCGAACTTCGTCGTGTCCCCCCACAGATACAGCGGGAAGAGGACGGCGCACTTGCCGAGCAGGATGAGGCCCCATGCGTAACTGGCCTTCGTGTACGCCTTCTTGCGGCCCGGATTCCGCTTGCGCCAGGAGAGGTTCTCCTTGAAGACCGGCCCCAGCACCAGGCCCAGCAGGGGCACACCGGCCGCGGCCGTGACGAGGTAGGCGACCGCCAGCCCGAGCGTGTAGAACATGCCCGGCAGATAGAAGTCCTTGGCGTTGCCGGTCATCATCGCGAAGAGCACGCCGAAGGCGACGCCGAAGACTCCGCTGAAGGCGTGCTTGACCGTGTCACGACGGACCAGCCGCGTCACGCCCAGCACGGCCGAGATCGCCAGGGCCGTCAGCGCCGCGGCGTGGATGTCCTTGTTGACCGTGTAGATCGTGATGAAGACCAGACCCGGAAGGGTCGTCTCCACCAGTCCGCGGAATCCGCCGAAGGCTTCGAAGAGCGCTGCTTCGGTGACGGCGCGCGAGGCAACCGCCTCTCCGTCGGCCCCGGTTCCGGAATCGGGACCTGTTCCGGTCCCTGCTCCGGTTCCGTCCGCGGTCGGCTTGTCGAGAGGGGTCACCCACTACTCCTGTCCGATGGGTCGCAGCTCGTACTTGGGGTTGAACATCACCGGCCGGCCGTGGTTCATCGAGATCCGCCCCCATGCGGTGAGGCCGCGGCCGGGTTCGATGCCGGCGATGGCACGGCGGCCCAGCCAGACCACGTCGAGAGGCGCGGACCCGTCGAACAGCTCCGCCTCCAGCGTCGGCACCCCGGCCCGTGGGCGCAGGGTGACGGTGCGCAGCGTACCTGTCACGCGCACGATCTGACGGTCCCCGCAGGCAGCGATGCGGGTGCAGCCCGTGCTGTCGGCCTCCTGCTGCAACTCCTGCGAGTGCAGTTCCTCCTCGGAGGAGGACAGCCGTTCCAGAAAACGCTTGAACCGCCCGCCTCCACCGCGCTGTGCCTTGTCTGCTCGGGTGGCGCCAGTCATGTTGCCAGCGTACCGGTGCGGGCACCCTGCGACAGCGGCTGATCCAGTACGGCGAAGACCGGCAGGGCTCCGCGGAGACGGGCCGGGCGCGCGTCGAGCCCGTCGGGCCGGAACAGCAACGCCCGGGGTCCGGGAAGACGCCACGTGCGCGACGAGCCGCCGGCGGCCCGCTCTCGGCGGGCACGCACGGCGGCTCGTCCACGTCTGCGAATCGTGGGGTCAGCGCACCTCGGTGATCTCGGGGCCGCGCTGCAGCTTGTCGAGGCCGCCCGCGAAGCGCGAGCCCTCCTCGACGGTCTCCTGCTGGACCCCGTCCGGCACCATCTGCGCGTCCTCGGGGAGCTTGAGGACGATCGGGTCGCGGGGAGCCATCGGGGACTCGCCGCGGACGATGACCGTGTCCCGGAAGACCTGCTCCAGCAGTCCGCCCATCTGCGGCTGCACCGCGCCCTGGCCGGAGATCACCCCGCGCAGGAACCAGCGCGGGCCGTCGACGCCGACGAAGCGCACGACCTGCACTCCGTTCGTCCCGTCCGGCAGCTGCACCGGGACCTGGGCGCGCAGCTCCCAGCCCAGCGGGCCCTCGACCTCGTCGATCACACCGCCCTGCTTGGTGATGCCGGTCGCGATCTCCTCGCGTACCTCTTCCCACAGCCCCTCGCGCTTGGGAGCGGCGAAGGCCTGCAGCTGGAGGGCGCTGTCCTGGACGACGAGCGTGGCCGCGACGATCGACTCTCCCGCGACCTCGACCCGGAGTTCCATGCCCTCCACGCCCGGCACGTACATGCCGCCGAGGTTGACCCGGCCGTTGCCGGGGTCGGAGACCTCGCTCACGTCCCAGGGGCCGTCGGGACGTGGCGCCGGCGGCAGCTTCACACGCGTCGCTTCGGCGTCCGCGACCGCATCGGCGGGAAGGGGCTCCTCTCCGTCCTGCGGGTACGAGCCGAAGTCGTCGGAGGTGCCCGTCTCAGGCTCTTCGCTCTTGTTGCGACGACGTCGGAACACGTCACTGTCCTCTCAGGTCGGAATGCCGGTCGGCTCCGACCGGAACGTTGTCATTCTGATGTGCGGCGGCCTGGCTGTGACCGCCTGTGGAGCCGAATCCCCCCGCGGCCCGCGCCGAGCCCGGCAACTCCGCCACCTCGTGGAAACGCACCTTCTCCACCTGCTGGACGACGAGTTGGGCAATGCGGTCGAGACGCTCGAACCGCACGGTCTCGCGCGGATCAAGATTGGCCACGATCACCTTGATCTCTCCACGGTACCCGGCGTCGACCGTTCCGGGTGCATTGACCAAGGAGATGCCCCGGCGAGCTGCGAGGCCCGAGCGCGGGTGCACGAACGCCGCGTAGCCCTCGGGCAGAGCGATGGAGATCCCCGTGGGCAGCACGGCGCGCTCCCCCGGCGCCAGCTCGGCCGCTTCGGTGGTCACCAGGTCGCAGCCCGCGTCTCCGGGATGGGCGTACGCGGGGACCGGGACGCCGGGGTCCAGACGCCGCAGCATGACGTCGACGGGCGGGCGGCTCACGGGTTCACCTCGAACGCCCGGGCCCGCCGTACCTGGTCGGGGTCGGCCATGGCGGCCTGGATCTCCTCGTCGCGCCCGTGGTCGGTGAAGTGCTCCACCTGCACCTTGACGAAGAGGGCCTCGGCACGGACGGCGACGGGGCCTTCGGGGCCGCCGATCCTGCCCGTCGCCGTGGTGAAGACCTTCCGGCCCTGCACCGCGGCGGCGGACGCGCTGAGATGGAGCACGGTGCCGACCGGGACCGGGCGGACGAAGTCCGTCTCCAGGCGTCCCGTCACCATGATCGTGTGCATGAGCCAGCCGAGCGAGCCCATCGTCTCGTCGAGGGCCGTGGACAGGACGCCGCCGTGCGCAAGGCCGGGAGCGCCCTGGTGCACGGGACGGACTGTGAACTCGGCGGTGACGTCGACGCCTTCGCCCGCTCTGGCCTCCAGGTGGAGGCCGTGCGCCTGTTCGGCGCCGCAGCCGAAACAGTGCCCGTAGTGGGAGCCCAGCAGCTCCCCGGGCGCCGGTGCGTCGGGGTGTCGTACCGCTGCGCCGGCCTCGGGCGGCGGCGTCAGCGATGTCTTCGGCGGATCGGGCCTGCCCGGGGTCCCGGGGGCGTTCCG
Organism: Streptomyces sp. WMMB 322; assembly: GCF_900090145.1. GTDB lineage: Bacteria > Actinomycetota > Actinomycetes > Streptomycetales > Streptomycetaceae > Streptomyces. The sequence continues at coordinate 142,418 of NZ_FMHI01000016.1, read as the reverse complement.
CAGTGGGGCTGTACTCACGTGTGCAGACCTTACCGCCGAGTTGCGCCCGGGTGACGCCGAAGAGACGCGGATCCCCGGCCCGGTGCCCGCATCGCCCGTGACAGGCTTGGCACATGGTTGCTCAGGATCGGCCCTACGACGAACGCCTCACAGCTCCCCGCTCCTGGTGGCTCATCGCCGGCCTCTTCGGCCTCGGGGGCGCGCTGACGATGCTTCCCCTGGGAGTTCTGCCGATGCTCGGCGGGCTGGCGGTGGCGGGCGTTCTCGCGGCGGTGGCGGTCAGTTCGTACGGCTCCGCGCGCATCCGCGTCGTCGCGGATTCGCTGGTCGCGGGCGACGCACGCGTGCCGCTCTCCGCACTGGGGACCGCGCACGTGCTGGACGAGGAGGAGGCCTTCGCCTGGCGCACGCACAAGTCGGACCCGCGCGCCCACATGCTGCTGCGCAGCTACATCAGGACCGCGGTGCGTGTGGAGGTGACGGACCCGGCCGATCCGACGCCGTACCTCTATCTCTCGACTCGCACCCCGCGGAAGCTGGCCGACGCGCTCGCGGCGGCCACCGCGGGACCGCGGCAGACCGCACCCGAGTGAGGATTCCGCCGGCGCGGCGGACGGGCGGGAGGACGGCTCGATGTGAGCACGGCCCGGTGGGACGGTTCAGCGGGGGGACGGGGGCAGTGCGGTCCAGCCGCCCGGTCCCAGGCCGTCGGGGTCTTCTCCGGCGCCGGGCGGCAGCGCTTCCCAGCCGTTTCCGGCGGCGCGCAGGTCGGCGCGGATCTTCTCGGCGATCTTTCGGGTGTCCCGGCTGTTCATCACGGCGCCGACGGCCGCGCCGACCATGAAGGGCGTCAGGTTCGGCAGATTGCGTACGGTCCGCTTGAGCAGCTGCTGCCTCAGCTCACGCTTCATCTGGCCGCCGAGGGCGGCGTTGAACGTGGTGGGCCTGGTGATGTCGATACCGCGCTCGGACGTCCACGCTCCGATGCAGGCCGCCGCCCGCTGCTTGACGTTGCCGGGCAGGCGGTGTCCGTACACCTCGTGGAGCTCCGCGATGAGCTTCAGTTCGACGGAGGCGACGCCGACGATCTCGGCGGCCAGCTCGGCGGGCATCGCCGGCGGCACCGGCAGCATCGCCGCGGCGCCGACTCCGGCACCGACGGTCGCCGAGCTGCGCGCGGCCCCGGCGACCAGCTTGTCCGCGATCTCTTCCGGCCCGAGGCCGGGAAACTGCTTTCGCAGAGTCTCCAGATCGCGCACCGGAATACGGGGCGCGACGTCGATGACACGGTCGGCGACGAGCCCGAGGAAGGCCCGCACCTTGCCGCGCTGCTCCGCGTCGTCTCCCGCGTCGCCGCCCCCCTTGCGCGGCCACGGGAGACGGGGCCGCTGACGGGACTTCGCGGGTACAGGCACGAGCGAGGTCCGCTGGTCAGGCTCGCCTCGCTCGTCGTCACGCATGTGGTCCGCCACTACGGCAGCCCCGCCCCACTCACGCCGCGCAGTCGCGGCAGATCGGCTGGCCGTTCTTCTCGGCGGCCAGCTGGGACCGGTGGTGGACGAGGAAGCAGCTCATGCACGTGAACTCGTCGGCCTGACGCGGCAGGACGCGTACGGACAGCTCCTCGTTGGAGAGGTCCGCGCCGGGCAGCTCCAGGCCTTCGGCCTGCTCGAACTCGTCCACGTCCACGTTGGACGCCGACTTGTCGTTCCGCCGGGCCTTCAGTTCCTCGATGCTGTCTTCGTTGACGTCGTCATCGGTCTTGCGTGGGGTGTCGTAGTCCGTAGCCATTTCGCTCTCCCCCTCTGGGTTTCTGTGGTGTCTCAGCGCTCGTAACGCATGAGAGGCCGGAGATGTGCCCGACCTGAGGCGGAGATTTTGCCTCACATCAAGGTCTGTTACTCAATCGACACCCAACCGCGCCCCTGAAGAGGTGATCGCGTCAGTTGCCGAGGAGACCTTAAACGGTCCCCTGCTCGCGCTGCGCGCACGCACCCCGGGTACTGCCCACGATTCCCACCTGCGGAAACCCGGATTTTCCGGTAATTCTTCCCTTTCGAGGTCACCCAGGGTGGGCCCCGGGAAAATCGCGTGTGTGATCGATCACAGACAGGGCTGGTGCGCGCCACGGGACAAAATTCCGCATACGGCGAACCCGGGCGGTTACCCTCCCGGATCCGGCCCCGGTCTGCGCCGGTACGGAACTCCGTCGCGCCTCCGGAGTGCCCCGGAGGACCGCCCCTCACACGGGGAGCACGACGCGCAGCGCAAGACCGCCCTCCTCCCGCCGCTCCGCCGTCACCGTGCCCCCGTGGGCCCGGGCCACGGACCGCACGATCGAGAGGCCGAGGCCCACCCCCTTGTCGCTGCCCGTACGGTCGCTGCGCAGGCGCCGGAAGGGCTCGAAGAGGTTGTCGATCTCGTAGGCCGGCACGGCCGGGCCCGTGTTCTCGACGAGCAGCATCCCGTGACCGGGCAGCGCCTCGGTCGCGACGGAGACCCAGCCGCCCTCCTGCTGGTTGTAGCGCACCGCGTTCTGCACGAGGTTCAGGGCGACGCGTTCGAGGAGCACGCCGTTGCCCTGCACGTACACCGGGTGCCGCACCCCGCGCAGCTCCACGCCCTTGTCCTCCGCCTCGGCACGCACCTGCTCCACGGCGTGAGCGGCGACCTCGGAGAGATCGACGGGCTTGCGGTCGACGATCTCGTTCTCGCTGCGTGCGAGCAGCAGCAGCCCCTCCACCAGCTGTTCGCTGCGCTCGTTGGTGGCCAGCAGGGTCTTGCCGAGCTGCTGCAGCTCCGGCGACGCCTCCGGGTCGGAGAGCTGGACCTCCAGCAGCGTGCGGTTGATCGCGAGCGGGGTGCGCAGCTCGTGGGAGGCGTTCGCGACGAAGCGCTGCTGGGCGGTGAACGCCCGGTCGAGCCTGTCCAGCATGTCGTCGAAGGTGTCCGAGAGCTCCTTCAGCTCGTCGTCGGGGCCCTCCAGCTCGATCCGCTTGTGCAGGTCGGAGCTCGCGACCTGGCGGGCGGTGCGGGTGATGCGCCCCAGCGGCGAGAGCACCCGCCCCGCCATCACGTACCCGAAGGCGAAGGCGGCCACCGCAAGGCCGAGCAGAGCCATCAGCGAACGCTGGAGCAGCTCGTCCAGCGCGACCGCACGCTGCGCGTCGGTGCACTCGCCGAGCCGCTGCATGAACTGCTCGCTCGGCAGCGTGCCCGTCAGGCCGGGGCAGCTGTCGGAGGTGAGCTGGGCGTTGGCGTTGAGGATGCGGAAGGGCAGCTTGCTGCCCTCGTGAAGAGCCTGGGCGGCGAGCAGATAGATCAGCGTGAGCAGCACCATGCCCGCGATGAGGAACATGCCGCCGTACAGCAGCGTCAGCCGTATCCGGATCGTCGGACGCAGCCACGGGTACGGGCGCGAGGGCTCGCCCGGATCCCACGTGGGCTTCGGCGGCGCGGGGGCGGGGGCCCCGGGCGGCTGCCGGCGGGGCTCGGCCGGGTCGGAGGGGGTCGTCGAGGCGGCCATCGCGATCAGATCCGGTATCCGGCGCCGGGGACCGTGAGGATCACCGGGGGCTCGCCGAGCTTCCGGCGCAGCGTCATCACGGTGACCCGCACCACATTGGTGAAGGGGTCGGTGTTCTCGTCCCAGGCCTTCTCCAGCAGCTGCTCCGCGGAGACCACGGTGCCCTCGCCGCGCATCAGCACCTCGAGAACGGCGAACTCCTTCGGGGCAAGCTGGATCTGCGCACCGTTGCGGAAGACCTCCCGGCGGTTCGGGTCGAGCCTGATGCCGGCGCGCTCGAGCACGGGCGGCAGCGGGGAGGTGGCGCGGCGGCCCAGGGCCCGTACGCGCGCCACGAGTTCGGTGAAGGCGAACGGCTTGGGCAGATAGTCGTCCGCGCCGATCTCCAGGCCCTCGACGCGGTCGCTGACGTCGCCCGACGCGGTGAGCATCAACACCCTCGTGGGCAGTCCGAGATCGACGATGTTGCGGCAGACGTCGTCGCCGTGGACGAGGGGCAGGTCGCGGTCGAGGACGACGACGTCGTAGTCGTTGACGTCGATGCGCTCCTGGGCCGCCGCTCCGTCGTAGACCACGTCGACGGCCATGGCCTCCCGGCGCAGCCCGGTCGCGACGGCATCGGCGAGCAGCTGCTCGTCCTCGACGACGAGTACCCGCACGGCACCCTTCCTTCCTGGTACTGAACCCGTCCGCGATCGTGCCGCGGTGGGCCGGCTTGTTGCTGCAATCCTGCCGCGTACCTCGGTAAATCGTCGGTAAGAGCCGCTTCGCGGAGGGCCCGTGAGATTTTTCCGGCCTTGAGGTTTCTCTGAGGTTGCAGAGGGGGAGGACGAGGGGCACACCCCGCGATCACGCCCTGTAGGCGGCTAGCCACCCGACCGGAGACCCGGACGCCCGGCTGCCGACCGTCCAGCCAGGGAGCACGTCGTGATCATGATCGACAGAACCCTCGGCACACATCCCCGTGCCACTGACCCATGACGAGGGGGCGCACATGGACGCGTTCACTGCCGGACTTCTGCAGCGCATACAGAACACCGAGACCGACCTCAGCCGCGCTCGTGAGTCGGGCGACGACTTCCTCGTGGACGTCGAGCAGTCGGAACTGGAAGACCTCCACCGCATCGCCGCCGAGCACGGTGTGCAGATCGGCGCCAGCACGGTCTGAGCGCCCCGGGTCGCGCGGAGAGCGATACGCCCGCTCCAGGCCGCCGGCCGGATCCCGACCACGGAACTGACGGAACTGTTGTGAGCCCCGGGGCCCCGCCCCGGGGCTCACTCGTGTGCTGCCCGCACCTCGCGCGCCGGCGGGGCGGGGCCGCGGCGGACCGTCAGTCGTGCCAGGCGCCGAGGCGGTCGAGCAGCGGCTGGAGGATCTCGAAGACGCCGGGAGAAGCCGCGACGGCCAGTTCACCGTCCGGCGGCAGTCCGGGGCGTCCTCCCGTGCGCGCTCCGGCCTCCCGCGCGATGAGGTCGCCCGCGGCCAGGTCCCAGGCGTGCAGGCCGCGCTCGTAGAAGGCGTCGAGCCGCCCGGCCGCGACGTCGCACAGGTCGACGGCGGCGGAACCGGAACGGCGGATGTCGCGCACGCGCGGGATCAGCCGGCGCACCAGGTCGGCCTGCGCCGCGCGCCGTTCGGCCACGTAGTTGAAGCCGGTGGCGACCAGCGCCTGGTCGAGCGGCGGCGCGGGACGGCACCGGAGGGGCCGGGCGTTGCAGAAGGCGCCGTGACCGAGCGCCGCACGGAAGGTCTCGCGGCGCGGCGGCGACTCGACGACGCCGACAACGGTCTCGCCCTCGAACTCCGCGGCGATGGAGACGGCCCAGCCGGGCAGCCCGTACAGGTAGTTGACGGTGCCGTCGAGGGGGTCGACGATCCAGCGGACACCGCTGGTGCCCGGCGAGGACGCGCCCTCCTCACCGAGGAACCCGTCGTCGGGGCGGCGTTCCGAGAGGTACCCGGTGATCAGCTTCTCGGAGGCCAGGTCCATTTCCGTGACGACGTCGACGGAGCTGGACTTCGTCGCCGAGACCTCGAGGTCGGCAGGGCGTCCGTCGTTGAGGAGGGCACCGGCCCGGTGTGCGGCCTCCAGGGCGAGTTCGAGGAGTTCGGCCTTGAGCTGGTCGACCTGGGCGCTCACGTTTCTCCTTGCCTCGGGGGCTCTCGTCTGCTTCGTCGCATGTCTCCACCGGTGCTTCTGCTCGCGGGGTGCGGGCCCTACGCGTAGGGGCTGTCCGCGCCCGCCGCGGCGGGCTTGGCCGTCCTGCCGCGGCAGCAGTCCACGGGGCACACGTCGTGGCTGGGCCCCAGACTGCCGACGGCACACCGTTCGGGCCGCTCACCACGCTCGGTCGCTGCCCGCTCCAGGACCAGTTCCCGTACTGCCGCCGTGAAACGGGGGTCCGCACCGACGGTCGCGGAGCGGGCCACGGGAAGCCCCAGCGAAGCGGCCTTGGCGGTGGCCTCGGTGTCGAGGTCGTAGAGGACCTCCATGTGGTCGGAGACGAAGCCGATCGGCACCATCACGGCGGCGGGCGCGCCGTCCGCGTGGAGGGTCTCCAGGTGGTCGCAGATGTCCGGCTCCAGCCACGGCACCCGGGGCGGGCCGCTGCGGGACTGGTACACGAGCTGCCAGGGGCGGTCGGCGCCGGTCCGCTCCGCCACGTCCGCGGCCACGAGGCGGGCGACCTCCAGGTGCTGCGCGACGTACGCGCCTCCCGGGCCGTGGTCCTGGGGCGGCCCGGAGGTGTCGGCGGCGGCGGTCGGAATGGAGTGGGTGGTGAAGGCGAGGTGCGCGCCCTCGCGCACCTGGGCGGGGAGCGTCTCCAGCGCGGCGACGACGCCGTCGGCCATGGGCTCGATGAAGCCCGGATGGTTGAAGAAGTGGCGCAGCTTGTCGACGCGGGGCGGCCGTAGCCCTTCCCCTTCGAGGGCGGCGATCGCCTCGGCAAGGTTCTCGCGGTACTGGCGGCAGCCCGAGTACGAGGCGTAGGCGCTGGTCGCGAACGTCAGCACGCGGCGGCGGCCGTCGCGCGTCATCTCGCGCAGGGTGTCGGTCAGGTACGGCGCCCAGTTGCGGTTGCCCCAGTAGACGGGGAGGTCAACCCCTTGCTCTGCGAAGTCCTTGCGGAGGGCGTCCAGCAGGGTGCGGCACTGGGCGTTGATGGGGCTCACGCCGCCGAAGAGGAAGTAGTGCTCGCCGACCTCGGCGAGGCGTTCGCGCGGGATGCCGCGCCCCCTGGTGACGTTCTCCAGGAACGGAACGACGTCGTCGGGCCCTTCCGGACCTCCGAACGACAGCAGCAGCAGGGCGTCGTAGGGGCGGGCGTCGGCGGGACGGGCGGAGCCGGCCGGGTCTGCGGCATCGAGCGCTTCGGACATGTCCCGATCCTCCCATCCGGGGAGTGCCGGGGGCCGTCCCGGCTCCCTCGCCCCCGGGTGGAGGCACAAAGTTCCGGCCGGCGGGCACGGGCGGGCGCCCCCGGAGGAACGGGCCGCGAACCGTGAGTATGATCCGATGTCACTGCGAGAGGGGGCACGGCCTGATGAGCGCGCAGCCGACGAGCAGCGGCCGGGGCGGCCGGACGGCACACACGGACCGGGGCACCCGCACGACGTGGCGCAACTGGGCGGGGAACGTCGCCATGGCTCCCGCCCGCACCGTCGCCCCCTCCACCACCGAGGCGCTGGCGGAAGCGGTGCGCCGCGCCGCCGAGGACGGCCTGCGGGTCAAGGCCGCAGGCACGGGGCACTCCTTCACCGCCGCGGCCGTCACCGACGGGATGCTCATCCGGCCCGAACGCCTCGTCGGCATCCGCGGGTTGGACCGTGACGCCGGCACGGTGACGGTGGCCGCCGGCACCAGCCTCAAGCACCTCAACGAGACGCTGGCCGCGGCCGGGCTGTCGCTGACCAACATGGGCGACATCATGCAGCAGACGGTCTCCGGCGCCGTCAGCACGGGAACCCACGGCACCGGCCGCACATCGGCCTCGCTGGCGGCACAGGTCACCGGGCTGGAGATGGTGTGCGCCGACGGCTCGGTGCTGCGCTGCTCGGAAGAGGAGAACGCGGAGGTCTTCGCCGCGGCCCGGCTCGGGCTCGGTGCGCTCGGAGTGATCAGTGAGCTGACCTTCTCCGTGGAACCGGAGTTCCTGCTCACCGCGCGTGAGGAACCGATGTCCTTCGAGAAGGTGACGAGCGAGTTCGATCAACTCGTCGCCGAGAACGAGCACTTCGAGTTCTACTGGTTCCCTCACACGGACAACTGCAACACCAAGTGCAACAACCGCAGCGACGGTCCGGTGCGGCCGCTGCCCCGCGTGCGCGGATGGATCGACGACGAACTGCTCTCCAACGGCGTCTTCCAGGGCATCTGTTCTCTGGGGGCCGCCGCGCCCGTGGTCGTCCCGTCCATCGCCCGCGTCTCCAGCAAGGCGCTCTCGGCGCGTACTTACACCGACATTCCCTACCGGGTCTTCACCAGCCCGCGGCGTGTGCGCTTCATCGAGATGGAGTACGCGCTGCCGCGCGAGGCGCTCGTGCCGGCCCTCTGGGAGCTGAAGCAGCTCGTCGAGCGTTCGCGCCTTCACATCAGCTTCCCCGTCGAGGTGCGCACGGCCCCCGCGGACGGCATCCCGCTCTCCACGGCTCAGGGGCGTGAGACGGGATACATCGCAGTGCACATGTACCGGGGTTCGCCGCACGAGGCTTATTTCACGGAGGCCGAGCGGATCATGACCGCCCACGGCGGACGCCCGCACTGGGGCAAGCTGCACTCGCGGGACGCCTCGTATCTCGCCGCGTCATATCCGCGTTTCGGGGAATTCACCCGCGTCCGCGACAGGCTCGACCCGGACCGCGTCTTCGGGAACGACTATCTGCGGCGGGTGCTCGGCGAGTGACGCTGCCCGGTGCGGGGGCCCGGCCGGGGGCGCGGAAGACGGCGGTCCTGTTCGGGAGGGGGAGCACGGCCCGCTCCCGTTCGCCGGTGCTCTGCCTCTGTCCGCCCCCGGCGCACCCCCGCGCAAAGAGGGGCCTCGCCGATGCGTCCGAAGTCGTCGCCGGTACGGGGGACTTGCTGTGCTGACCTGTCAATATGCGGCGCTGCGCGATTCGTTCATAAGGCGCGCCCAAGTGGGCAATATACGAAGGGAATGGCTCCGCTCCGGGCGGTTCTGTGACTCTTGCCACCCGCGGACGGCCTTTCCTGGCTTGTCCGGACCTTCAAATCCCCTTCCCCGCGAGCAATTTGAACGGCGCGCCGGTCCACCCCCGTGGCCCTAATGGAGTAGTGTGACGAGCCCTGGCCTCGGCTCAGACCCGGCTCAGGCAGCACAGGTGACGAGGACGGTCACTATGCGTTGCGAAGTGATAACCGTGCCGCAGGCGGCTCCGGGAAGGTCCCGGTCGTCGGACAGGTCGGCAAGGTTGTGGCAGGCCGCACACGGGCAGGCCACATTCGTCCAGCGGGAGCAGCGACGCACGTGATGTCGGCAGGCACCACCCGGGAGGTTCACATGCCCGAACTGCGTGTCGTGGCCGTCAGCAACGACGGCACACGTCTGGTGCTCAAAGCTGCCGACAGCACGGAATACACGCTTCCGATTGACGAGCGGCTGCGGGCGGCCGTACGCAACGACCGCGCACGCCTCGGCCAGATCGAGATCGAGGTCGAGAGCCACCTGCGGCCCCGTGACATCCAGGCGCGCATACGGGCCGGTGCCTCCGCTGAGGAGGTCGCTCAGCTCGCCGGGATCCCCGTCGACCGGGTGCGCCGTTTCGAGGGCCCCGTGCTCGCCGAGCGTGCGTTCATGGCGGAACGCGCACGCAAGACGCCGGTGCGCCGCCCCGGGGAGAACGCCGGTCCGCAGCTCGGAGAGGCCGTGGCCGAGCGGCTGCTGCTGCGCGGCGCCGACAAGGACGCGGTGCACTGGGATTCCTGGAGACGCGACGACGGCACGTGGGAAGTGCTGCTCGCCTACCGCGTGGCCGGCCAGCCGCACTCCGCGACGTGGACCTACGACCCGCCGCGGCGCCTTGTGCAGGCCGTCGACGACGAGGCGCGCTCGCTCATCGGCGAGACCGACGACACCCCGGAGCCCAGCACTCCCTTCGTGCCGCGGATCGCGAGGCTGCCCAGGGAGCGGAGCGACAAGAGCGACCGCGTGGACACCGACACCGGCGCCTTCGCCGGCGATGCCGACGCGGACGGCGAACCGGACTCCCTGACAAGCCTGTTGGAGGCCGTGCCCAACTTCCGCGGCGACCTGGTCGTGCCGGAGCAGCAGAGTGCGCCGGCGTCCGCCGTCCACGGCTCGTCCACGTCGGAGACGGACAACGCCTCCGACGACGACCGCGAGACCGACGAAGAGGAAGAGCCTGTCGAGCCTCCGGCCACGGCCGCCGGCGCCGGCTCGGCGTACGCGGACGTGCTGATGCCGCGTTCGGTCAGCGCGCACCGGGACCGGCTGAAGGGGAACACCGACCGTCAGGCCGAGGCGGACGGTGTGCGTCCCGGCCGCCGTGCCGCGGTGCCCAGTTGGGACGAGATCGTCTTCGGCACCCGCCGCAAGAAGGACTGACGCGCACGGCGCACCGGAGCGCCCGGTCAGCGGCCGCCGCACTCGGCGGCCCCTGTCGGGCGCTCCGGCCGTTCCGCCCGCCCCACCCGTTCACGCCCCGCCTTCACCGGGCCGTCGTCAACAGGTCCGCGGTTCAGCCCGGTTCGGCGCCCGTGGCGACCGGGCGGGCCGGGTCCGCGGACCATTCGCTCCACGAACCCGGGTACAGAGCCGCGTCGATTCCCGCCACGGCCAGCGCGAGGATCTGGTGTGCGGCCGAGACGCCGGAACCGCAGTAGACGCCGGTCTCGGTTGCGTCCGTGACACCCAACTCACGGAAGCGGCTGCGCAGTTCCCCGGAGTCACGCAGCAGCGGGGCACCCTTCTCCCCTGCCTCCGTCACGTTCTGCGACGTCGGCGCCGACACGGCACCGGGGATGTGCCCGGCGACCGGGTCGACCGGCTCCACCTCGCCGCGGTACCGCTCGGCGGCACGGGCGTCCAGGAGCACCCCGCGCCGCGCCAGTGCCGCCGCCCCGTCGGCGTCCAGCACTCGCAGTGCTCCGGGGCGCGGGACGAAGTCGCCCTGCTCCGGTGTCACTTCGCCCCTCTCCAGCGGCCCGTCCCACGCGGCGAGGCCGCCGTCCAGCACGCGGACGTCCCCGTGCCCGGCCCAGCGCAGCAACCACCACGCACGGGCCGCGGCCCAGCCCGTTCCACCGTCGTAGACGACGACGGGACGGGTACCCGACACACCGGCACGCCGCATGACCGCCCCGAACACCTCGGGTTCCGGGAGCGGATGGCGGCCGGAACCGCCGGGCGGGCCGGCCAGTTCGGAGTCCAGGTCGACGTAGGCCGCTCCGGGCAGGTGGCCCGCCTCGTAGTCCGGCCTGCCGTTCGGGCCGCCGAGCTGCCAGCGCACGTCGAGGAGCACAGGAGGTTCGTCGCCGGTGAGTTCGTGCGCGAGAGCTGATGCGGAAGTGATCGCTGTCATCCCGCCATTTTCACTCACGCGTGCGGAACAGACCGCTGCGAAAGGGGAATTACCGGCGGTGTCGGGGACGATGACGCCACAGGTGATGGGAGCATCGGTAAGCGGCACGGAAGGGTACGGAATCCGAAGCGTTACATCGCAGCCAATACACGACGTGGCCACATCGACGATGGTCATGAGGGAGACAGCGCATGACGGAATCAGTCACTCGGCACACACAGCCGAGACAGATGCCCGGCACACCATGCTGGGCCAGTCTGCTGGTGCAGGAGCTGGCCAGGAGCCAGGAGTTCTACCACCGGCTGTTCGGATGGGAGTTCTACTCCGGGCCGCGCCAACCAGGGCCCTACGTACGGGCGTTGGCGGACGGCCACGAAGTCGCGGGCCTCGGGGAGATCGTGCCCGGACGGCGGCTGAACGTCGCCTGGCTGCCGTACATGGCGAGCGACGACGCCGACGTGACCGCCGGTCTGATCCGCGAACGGGGCGGCACGGTGGCCGTCGGACCGCTGGACGCGGACGACGCGGGCCGCATGGCGATCGCGGCCGACACCGCGGGGGCGAGCTTCGGCGTGTGGCAGCAGGCCTCGCAGCCGGACAGTCTGGCCCCGGCCGCCACGGACGTGACGGGAGCACCCGTCTGGTACGAGCTGATCACCCGTGAGTCCTCGGCGGCCGGCAGCTTCTATCCGGCCGTCTTCGGATACGAGCCCGCCGGCGGCGGCTCGGGGAACGGCGACGGCGACGGCGATGGGCCGCACGACCCGGACGGCCGGGACTACGTGACGCTCCATGTGAACGGGGAGCCCGTGGCGGGCATCCACGGCGTCGGGCAGGCGCTCCCCCGCGACCGCGGACCGTACTGGAAGACCTACTTCGCCGTTGCCGACGCCGACGCCACCGCTCGGCGCGTCGTCGAACTCGGAGGCTCCGTCGTGCACTTGCCGGCCGACACCCCGCACGGCCGCGTCGCCACCGCGGCCGACCGGGAAGGCGCGCAGTTCAGCGTGATCGCGCACCCCTGACGGCCGGGGTGGGGGCGGCCCCTAGGTGACGTGCGGCGTGGCGGGGGCGTCGATGGGAAGCACGTCCGGGGACAGCGCCCCCGCCCCCGCCGCGGCGGCGGTGAGCCGGCGGCGGTGGTGACGGCGGCACAGGACCTCGTAGCCGACCTCGCCCGTGGGATCGCCCACGTCGCCGACGACGACCTGCGCGCCCTCGACGACCATCTTCCCCCCGACCGTACGGGCGTTGTGGGTAGCCCGGGCTCCGCACCAGCACAGCGCCTCGACCTGAAGCACCTCGATGCGGTCGGCGAGTTCCATCAGCCGCTGCGAGCCGGGGAAGAGCCTGGTGCGGAAGTCCGTCGCGATGCCGAAGGCGAAGACGTCCATGCCCAAGTCGTCGACGATGCGGGCCAGTTGGTCGATCTGGTCGGGGGTGAGGAACTGCGCCTCGTCCACGATGACGTAGTCGGTGCGGCCGCCGGCGGTCAGATGCTTCACGAGATGGACGTGGAAGTCGAAGCCGTCCCTCGCCTCCACGGCGTCGGTGACGAGCCCCAGCCGGGACGAGAGGCGCCCCTCCCCCGCACGGTCGTTGCGGGTGAAGATCATGCCCTGAAGGCCGCGAGTGGAACGGTTGTGCTCGATCTGGAGAGCCAGTGTCGACTTGCCGCAGTCCATGGTTCCGGAGAAGAACACCAGCTCTGGCATGGAGACGTCGGCCTTTCTGCTCGGGCGGGCAGGTCGGTGTGTGCTCGTACGGGGCCGGGAGCGGGCGTACGGGCGGCTTGGGTCACGTACGGACTTCGAGGAGCGGGACGAGCTGTTCGGCAGGGGTGGCGGAGCCGTGCATCCCGATGAGCGCGGACTCCTTCGGCTCGCGCTCGGTGGCCACGACGGCGGAGTGCCCGCTCATCGCGGCCACGACGTCGCCGATGCGGGCGTGCACCCGATCGTCGATCCGCGGCCCGAACCACCCCAGTTCCACGGCCTCTTCACGGGTGGCGACCCACGCGTGCCCCGCGAGCACCTCGCGCCAGACCGACGCCACGTCGCGTGCGGCTCCGGGCACGGCGTAGAGGTGGCGCATTCTGCCCTCCCCGCCGAGCTCGGCGACGCCGGCGCTCAGCTCCCAGTCGTCGTCGACGTCGAACCGCGCCTGCGCAGTGAGCGGGACGTCGACCATGCCGTGGTCGGCGGTGACGTACAGCACGGAACGGGGCGGCAGTTGCTCGGCGAGCCGCTGGGCGAGCCTGTCCACGTACATCAGCTGGCCGCGCCAGGCGTCGGAGTCGATGCCGTAGCGGTGGCCGTGACCGTCGAGTTCGGCGTAGTAGGTGTAGACGAGCGTGCGGTCCGCGGCGGCCAGGCGCTCGGCCGCCCGGTCCATGCGTTCCTCTGCGCTGAGCACGCCGAGGAACGTGCCGCCCGACAGCGCGACGCGAGTGAGCGGCGTCTGCTCGAAGTGGGGTGCGGAGACCTGGCTCGCGGTGATCCCGCCGGCATCGGCGAGCTGGAAGACCGTCGGGTACGGCTGCCAGGCGTGCGGGTCCGTCCAGGGCTGCCAGCGCAGCTGGTTCATCAGTCGGCCCGTGTCGGGGTCGAGCGCCGTGTAACCGGGCAGGCCGTGCACACCGGGCGGCAGACCGGTGCCGACGGAGGCCAGCGAGGTGGCGGTCGTGGAGGGGAACCCGGCGGTCAGCGCGGACCCGGTGCCCCCGAGGGATGTGTGCAGCAGGGAGGTGAGGAACGGCGCCTCCTCGGGATGCGCACGCAGCACGTCCCAGCCGAGACCGTCGACGAGGAACACGCAGGCACGGTCGGCCGGTTCGAGCCGCAGCCCCGTCTCCAGGCCCTCCAGGCCCTGTGCGGTGACGATGGCGGGCAGCAGATCCGACAGCGACGCCAGACCGTAACGCGGCACGGGTGCGGTGCGCGGGTCCAGCGGCAGTGGTTCCTGCGGGTTCTCGGTGGCGGCCTGTGCCATCAGGAGGGTGTCACCGTCGCCTCTGAGAGCGCCTGGGCGAAGGCGAGGGTCTGCCGCACGGTGTCGGGCCCGTCCGCCGCCTCGCTCACCCGGAGCGAGAGATCGTCTGCGGTGGAGGAGCCCGTGTAGCCGTGATCCGCCTCGCAGTTGGGGTCTCCGCAGGTGGCGGGCTCCATGTCGAGCCGGGAGACGGCGCCCCAGCCGATGGTCAGCACCACCTCGCGCGGCAGCGTCCCGGGCTTGTAGGACTCCGGGTCGGCGACGACACGGGAGAGCACGACGGACGAGATGCGCTGGATCTTCACGGACTCCGTGGACGTCGTCGCGTACGGGGACGAGGACGTGCCGTCCGCGGGCTGCTCGTCGGTGTGGCTGACGAGGAACCTCGTACCGGTGAGGACGAGGACCGTGACATGGCGGCGCACCTCGTTGGAGTCGAACGTCGTCTCCTGGTGCACGAGGTAGGAAGTGACGGGCTCGCCGCCCACCGCCGCCTCGACGGCCTCGGCCACGAGGGTCGGGTAGTAGCCGCTGCGCTCGATCGCCTCACGCAGCCCCTGGGTCGTCGTACCGGTCTTCGCCATGCGGGCCATCCTACGGGCCGGTGGAGTGTCAGTAAGCGGGCAGGCTGCGGCGGCCCAGGTCGGCCCTGGGCGAGGGCTCGGCGACCCGCACGGTCGCACCGAGCACCGTGTGCCCCCGGGACGCGACGACGACGGGCTCCAGGTCCACCGCGACGACCCCGGGATGGTCATGGAGCAGACGCGACACCCTCAGCAGCAGCTCCTCCAGGGACGCGACGTCGACGGGCTGCGCGCCGCGCCACCCGAAGAGGATCGGAGCACTGCGGATGGCCCGCACCAGTTCGGCGGCGTCCTTGTCGGTGACGGGGACGAGGCGGTGGGCCACGTCTTCGAGCAGCTCCGACGGCGTCCCCGCGAGGCCGAAGGAGAGCACCGCGCCGATGGTCGGATCGAAGGCCGCGCGGACGACGGTGTCGACGCCGCGCGGCGCCATGGTCTGCACGACGGGACGCATCCCGCCGGAGTCGCCGAAGGCCTCCGTCAACTCGGCGTGCGCACGGCGCAGTTCACTCTCCGAGGAGATGTCGAGGCGCACGCCGCCGAGGTCGGCGCGGTGGCGCAGGTGCGGTGCGGTGGTCTTGAGGGCCACGGGGTAGCCGAGACGTGCTGCCGCGGCCGCGGCCTCCTCCGGTCCGGGTGCCGGGATCGTGGGCTGGACGACGATGCCGTAGCAGGCGAGCAGCGCGGCGGTGTCCTCGGCGCCCAGCGTGACTCCCGGGCTCCTGTCCGAAGCGGGACGGGGGACGGGAGAGGTGGTGGAGGCTGTGGCGGCGACAGGGGTGACCGCGCCGGCAGCCGTCCCGGAGGGGCCTCCGGGCGCGTGGCCGGAGGTCTCCTCGGTCCGAGAGGTCTCCTCGGTCCCGGTGCCCTCGGCGCCGGTGCCCTCGGCGCCGGTGCCCTCGGTCCCGGAGGTCTCCCCGGTCCCGGTGCCCTCGGCCTCGCCGTCCCCGGCGGCGGATTCCCCGCGCCGGGCGGCGGAGACGTCCGCGGTCCGGGCGGGTCCGGGCGGCGCGGCCGCCTCACCGCCCCCGGCAGCCGTGGCCGGCTCTGCCGCCTCCGCATCCGCCTTCCCGGTCGTGTCCGGGGCACCCGCACCTGCCGCGTCCGCCGCCGCACGGGCGAGCAGTTCCGAGGCCGCGGCCTCGTCGGCCTCGAACTCCGGTACGCGTCCCGGGTTTTCCGCCTCGCGGCGCCAGCGCGCGTAGCGGGAGGCCTCCGAGAGGGCGCGCACCGCGCGCTCGGGCGCGGGGTAGGAAGGGATGCCGTGCCCGGCGAGAGCTGCGTCCAGGCCCTCGATGGCCAGATGCACGACGGTGACCGGCTTGTCGGCTCCCTCGGAGGCCTCGCGCAGCGCGTCCGCCAGCTCCGCCACAGGGGTGTCGCCGACCCAGGGGATGACGGTGACGACGACCGCGTCGGTCTCCGGGTCCTCGAGCGCGTCGCGCAGTGCCTGCCGGTACTCGCCGGGCGTCGCTGACGTCCCGAGGTCGCGCACGGGCTGCGGACGCAGCTCCCCCGCGAGCGCCGCGTCGTACGAGAGCAGCCCGAGGGACTCCGCGTTCCCGAGGATCGCCGTGCGGGGCCCGGCCGGAAGCGGCTGCGAGACGAGCAGGGCGCCCGCGTCGAGCAGTTCGGTGACCGTGTCGACCATGACGACACCGGCCTGCCTGAGCAGCGTGGTGACGGTGGCGACCGGCGTGGTGGAGACCGGTGCCGCATGCCCCGGCGGGGGCGCACTGCCGCTGTGCCGCGCGCCCTTGACCACGACGACCGGTTTGCGTGCGGCGATGCGCCTGGCGAGCCGGGTGAACTTCCGCGGGTTGCCGATCGATTCGAGGTAGAGGAGCGCGACGTCAGTGTCGGGATCGTCGTCCCAGTGCTGGAGGACGTCGTTGCCGGAGACGTCCGCCCGGTTCCCCGCGGAGACGAAGCTGGACAGCCCGATGCCGCGCTGATGCAGACCGGCGAGCAGGGCGATGCCGATGGCGCCGGACTGGGTGAACAGGCCGACCCTGCCGCGCGCGGGCATCTCCGGAGAGAGCGTCGCGTTGAGACGCACTTCCGGCGCCGTGTTCATCAGCCCGAAGGCGTTCGGACCGATGACGCGGGTGCCGTAGGAGCGTGCCAGCCGGACGAGTTCACGCTGCTCGTCACGGCTGAAGTCCGCGGTGAGCACGACGAGTCCCTGCACGCCCGCCTCACCGCACTCCCGCGCGAGCGCATGCACCTGGCTCGCCGGGACGGCCACCACGGCCAGGTCGAGGTCTTCCGGCACGTCCTTGACGGAACGGTGCGCGGGCACACCGCCGATTTCCCGCTCTCCACCGGGAAGCTCGCGATTGACCGCGTACACCCGACCCGTGAATCCGCAGGAGCGCAGGCTCTCCAGGACCCTGCGGCCGGCGCCTCGGGGCGAGCGGCTCGCACCGATCACGGCGACCGAGCCGGGCGCGAGCAACCGGCGCACGGAGCGGCCCTCGGCCCGCTGTTCACGTGCGCTCATGACGGCCAGGGACCGCTCGGTCGGTTCGAGATCGAAGGTGAGGTGGACGGAGCCGTCCTCGAAGCTGCGGTGCTGCGAGTAACCCGCGTCCGTGAACACCTTGATCATCTTGTTGTTGGCGGGCATCACTTCGGCGATGAACCGCTGGATGCCGCGTTCCCGCGCCACCGCGGCGATGTGCTCGAGGAGCGCGGAGGCCACGCCACGGCCCTGGTGGTCGTCCCGTACCAGGAAGGCCACCTCGGCCTGCGCGGAGCCGCCCGCGCCGGAGTCGGCGGCCGCGCGTCCGGTTTCGTCGACCCTGTCGTAGCGGACGGTGGCGATGAACTCGCCCCCCACGGTCGCGGCGAGGCCCACCCGGTCGACGTAGTCGTGATGTGTGAAGCGCCGCACGTCACGGTCGGACAGACGCGGGTAGGGGGCGAAGAAGCGGTAGTACTTCGACTCGTCGGACACGAGTTCGTAGAAGGCGACAAGTCGCTCGGCATCGTCCGGGGTGATGGGCCTGATCAGTGCGGTGCCGCCGTCCCGGAGCACCACGTCGGCCTCCCAGTGCGCCGGGTACGCACGCTCCCGAGGGGTACGCATGGGACACAGGGTAAGGCCGTACGGGCAACTCCGGCCCCGGACATCCGGCAGCGCACGTCGAGGGGTGCGGCCGACAGCCGAGAGAGCCGTGCGAGACTTGTTCCCGGCCGAAAGCACGACTTGAAGGGCAACAACCATGGTAGAGCGCCGCGTCACCGTCGGGTGGGCCGAGGGTCTGCATGCCCGTCCCGCTTCGATCTTCTGCCGCGCGGCCGCTGCGGCCGGCGTCCCCGTCACGGTCAGGAAGGGCGACGACGGCGCCCCCGTCAACGCAGCGTCCATGCTCGGTGTCCTCGGTCTGGGCGCCGAAGCGGGCGAGGAGATCGTGCTGGCGTCCGACTCGGTGGACGCGGAGGGCGCGCTGGAGCGTCTGGCCACGCTGGTCTCCGAGGGCCTGGAAGAACTGCCCGAGACCGTCTGACCGGCCGGCCGGGCGGTCAGCACTTCCGGACCAGGGCTGCCCCTTGCGCCCGTTTCGGCGTCCGCGGGCGCGAAGGCGGGCTCTCGCCCTCTCTCCGCCCAGGCCGTCGCGTCCGAATCACCGAAGAGTCCGATGCGCAGTCCACGGCGGCGCTTCCGCCGTGCGCAGAGCCCCCGGTCGCATGTCGGCGGCCGGGGGCTCCGTCGTGCATGCGCCCGGACGGCCCGGACGGGGACAGGCGTACGGGTACGCATGCCCCGTCGTCGGGCAGTCGCGCGCGGAACGGTCAGAGAGCCACGCCGTGCTGCCTCAGGTAGGCGACCGGGTCCATGTCCGAGCCGTACTCGGAACTCGTGCGGGCCTCGAAGTGCAGGTGCGGACCCGTGGTGTTGCCCGTGGAGCCCGACAGCGCGATCTTCTGACCCGGCTTGACCTGCTGGCCCGCCGAGACGGCGACCGACGACAGATGGCCGTACTGGGTGTAGGTGCCGTCGCGGTGCTTGATGACGACGCTGTTGCCGAACGAACCGTCGGCGCCTGCCTCGACGACCTCCCCGGCGGCGACGGAACGGACCTCGGTCCCCTCGTCCGCCTGGAAGTCGATGCCGGTGTGGGCACCGGAGGACCACAGTCCGCCGGAGCTCTGGTACGACACGGAGACCGACGCGCCCTCGACAGGGGCGACGTAGGCGTTGAGCTTCTTCCGCTCGGCCGCCCTCGCGGCCTTCTCCCTGGCCTCACGCTCGCGCTTCGCCTTCTCGGCGGCGGCCTTGCGCTCGGCCTCCTTGGCGGCCTTGGCCTGTGCGGCCGCGGCTTCCTGGAGCCGGGCCTGGTCGCTGACGGTGTCGGCGATCGCGTCGCCGAATCCGACGGCGTGGTGCAGGGTGGTCCTGGGAGTGTCCTGGCCGGTTCCGCCAGAGGTCTCCTCAACGGTTTTGTCGGCCCCGCTGCTCGCCGCCTGCGGCTGTCCGCCGGTCTCGGCCAGGGCGGGCGACGCGAGCGATCCGACCACGCCGAAGGTCAGCCCGGCTATGCCTGCTGCCTTCGCGCGCCGGCTCATGGGGCGGGTACGGCGGTGCGTCCCGGTGGCACGGATGAACGCCATGCTGCGGCGTGACTCCTTTCCCTCCTTCTCGCCTACCGGGTCTGCCTTCTGCCTGTCTCGTTCCACGCGCGAGCGCGCTCGGGGCTCCGTGCACGGTGGCAGCGGAACGCCCGGCGGGATCCTGCGTGAATCCGGGCAGAAGGGGCCCCCAGTCGGTTCGGAGCAGGAAGGTCTCCTACGGTCCGCTGGGCGGTCGGACCGATTCACCCCACCCCTCCTGCGCCTCGCCGTTTCCGGCTCGGACGGGGAGGGACCCCCTGCGCCTGGCGGCGCCGAGAGGGAAGGGCCCCCGGTTCTCCATGTGTACGTCGTCGTACGGGAGACTCGGCGATGCCGATCGTCGGCCGCGGTCGCGGTCACTTCTGACGAACAGCCGGATCGACGCTAAATGGGGCATCTGGCAACAGCCAAACCAGACCGGCGATTTGTCACGCACACCACATCGCAGAACATGACAGAAATGCCAATTCGGGCACTGCTCTCGCTCGGCGAGGTCGGCTCCGGAGGTCGAACAGTACAAAAAGCGGCGGTCCCGGTGGACTTCTGCCGTCCACCGGGACCGCCCGCGCGTTGTCCTCGTCTCTGCCGGCGGATGTCCGCCGCGCGGCTCCTCAGCCGCCGCTCACCACCTTGACCTCGCCGATCCCCAACTCCCGTACGGGCTCGGCGATCTGGGAGGCGTCGCCGACGAGAATCGTCACCAGCCGGTCCGGCGGGAAGGCCGCCACCACCGCGGCGGTCGCCTCGACCGTGCCGGTGCGCGCCAGCTCCGCGTAGACGCTCGCCTGGTAGTCGTCGGGGAGTTGCTGCTCGACCTGTTCCGCGAGGGTGTCCGCGACGGCTGCCGCCGTCTCGTACTTCAGCGGCGCGACCCCGACCAGGTTCTGCACGGCCACGTCGCGTTCCTCGTCCGTGAGCCCCTCGGCCGCCAGGGTGCGCAGCACCTCCCACAGGTCGGCGAGGGCCGGGCCCGTGACGTCCGTGGCGACCGAGCCGGAGACGGCCAGCAGCGCCGCGCCGGTGCCGTCCGTGCTGGAGCGCAGCACCTGGCCGAAGGCGCGCACACCGTAGGTGTAGCCCTTCTCCTCGCGCAGCACACGGTCCAGCCGCGAGGTGAGCGTGCCGCCGAGGCAGTACGTGCCCAGCACCTGGGCCGGCCAGACGCGGTCGTGCCTGTCGGGGCCGATGCGGCCGATCAGCAACTGCGTCTGCACGGCGCCGGGGCGGTCGACGATGACGACACGTCCGGAGTCGTCGGCGGTGATGGGCGGCGCCGTGCGCGGCTGCGTCGCGGCCCCGGTCCAGACGCCGAGCGTTTCCTCCAGGACGGCGTCGAGGTCGACGCCTTCGAGGTCGCCGACCACGACGGCCGTTGCCGCAGAGGGTCGTACGTGCCTGTCGTAGAAGGCGCGGACGGCGGCCGCGTCGATGCGGGAGACCGTCTCCTCGGTGCCCTGCCGGGGACGGGACATGCGGGCCGACGCCGGGTACAGCTCCTTGGCCAGTTCCTTCGCGGCGCGGCGCGTGGGGTTGGCCAGCTCGTGCGGGATCTCGTCCAGGCGGTTGCCCACCAGCCGCTCGATCTCGCTCTCCGGGAAGGCCGGCGCGCGCAGCGCGTCGGCGAGCAGCCCGAGCGCCTTGCGCAGACGGGAGGCGGGCACCTCCAGCGAGACGCGCACGGCCGCGTGGTCGGCGTACGCGTCGATCGAGGCGCCGCAGCTCTCCAGCTCGTCGGCGAACTGCTCCGCGTCGAGCTTGTCCGTGCCCTCGGAGAAGGCCCGGGCCATGATCGTCGCGACGCCGTCGAGCCCCGCCGGCTCGGCGTCCAGCGGCGCCTGCAGGGTGACTTCGACGGCCACGACCTGCTGGCCCGGACGGTTGCAGCGCAGCACGGTGAGGCCGTTGCCGAGCACGCCGCGGTCCGGCGCGGGGAAGGCCCAGGGCCTGGGCTGTCCGCCGCGCGGCTGGGGGTGGAAGTCCATCTGCTTGCCCTGCGCCTGTGACGTACCTGCCGCGGCGGTCTGTGGGTTCGGGGCGTCGCTCACTGGCCGGGCTCCTCGGTCTCGTCGTTCTCGCCGTCTGCGGCGGCCTGTTCGGTGGGCTCGTAGACGAGCACTGCACGGTTGTCCGCACGGAGCCGTGCGGCGGCCACCGCCCGCACCTCTTCGGCGGTGATGTCGAGGACCCGCTGAACGGCCGTCAGCGCGAGCTGCGGGTCGCCGAACAGCACGGCGTAGCGGCACAGTTCGTCCGCGCGGCCGCCCACGGTGGCGAGCCTGTCGAGCCACTCGCGCTCCAGCTGGGCCTGCGCGCGCTCCATCTCCTCAGGTGTGGGGCCCTCTTCCGCGAAGCGCCGCAGCTCCTCGTCGATGGCCTCCTCGATCTGCGGCACCTCGACGCCGCCGGACGCCTTGACGTCCAGCCAGCCCAGGGACGGCGCGCCCGCGAGCCGCAGCAGCCCGAACCCGGCGCCGACCGCGAGCCGGTCGCGGCGCACCAGGCGCTTGTTGAGGCGCGAGGACTCGCCTCCGCCGAGCGCGGTGAGCGCCAGGTCCGCGGCGTCGCACTCACGGGTGCCGTCGTGCGGGAGCCGGTAGGCGGCCATCAACGCGCGTGAGGGCACCTCCTCTTCGAGGACCTGGCGCTGCTCGGCGCCGATGACGTCCGGCAACGTCCCGTCCCGCGGCGGCTTCTTGCCCTCGTGACCGGGTACGGAGCCGAAGTACTTCTCGATCCAGCCGAGCGTCTGTTCCGGATCGATGTCGCCGACGACGGTCAGCACCGCGTTGTTCGGCGCGTAGTACGTGCGGAAGAACTCGCGGGCGTCCTCGAGGGAAGCCGCGTCCAGGTCGGCCATCGATCCGATCGGGGTGTGGTGGTACGGGTGGCCCTCCGGGTAGGCCATGGCGGTCAGCTTCTCGAACGCCGTTCCGTAGGGCACGTTGTCGTAGCGCTGGCGCCGCTCGTTCTTGACGACGTCGCGCTGGTTCTCCATGGACTCGTCGTCCAGAGCGACCAGCAGGGAGCCCATGCGGTCCGCCTCCAGCCAGAGCGCGAGCTCCAACTCGTGGGCGGGCATGGTCTCGTAGTAGTTCGTGCGCTCGAAACTGGTCGAGCCGTTGAGCGATCCGCCCGCACCCTGGATCAGTTCGAAGTGGCCGTTGCCCTGTACCTGCGCGGAACCCTGGAACATCAGGTGCTCGAAGAGGTGGGCGAGGCCGGTGCGGCCCGCGACCTCGTGGCGGGAACCGACGTCGTACCAGAGACAGACCGCGGCGACCGGCGTGAGATGGTCCTCGGAGAGCACCACGCGCAGGCCGTTGGCCAGCCGGTGCTCGGTCGCTGTCAGCCCGCCGGTGGCCGGCGGGGGCGTGGCAGTGTGACCCATGGGCATGGAGTCCCTTCGATCGCGTCAGTTGCGTGTACGTACGCAAGCGGTCCTGTCACCCTATGCAACCGAGCCGAGAGCGTGCGGAGTTCCCGTACCGTACGCCCCGGAACCGGGCTCGTCCCGTGGCGTTCACCGCACGAGCGGCGGCGAGCACGGTGACGACATCCCCGACCGCCGGGTCGGGCGACCGGTTGTCAGCGGCGCGGTCCACAATGGTCCGCGTCAGACCCGCCTCCGCACAGGCCGGCCGACCGGCCGCCCGCACGGTAAGCACAGAAGGAGCCGCAGCCGCGATGGCCCCCCGCAGTACGAAGACACAGCCGGACGATTTCGAGGAACGCATCCTCGACGTCGACGTCGTGGACGAGATGCAGGGCTCCTACCTGGAGTACGCGTACTCGGTCATCTACTCGAGGGCGCTGCCCGACGCGCGGGACGGGATGAAGCCCGTGCAGCGGCGCATCCTCTACCAGATGCACGAGATGGGTCTGCGTCCCGAGCGCAGCCATGTGAAGTGCGCCCGCGTCGTCGGTGAGGTGATGGGTAAGCTCCACCCCCACGGCGACTCGGCGATCTACGACACGCTGGTGCGCATGGCCCAGCCGTTCACGATGCGGCTCCCGCTCGTCGACGGACACGGCAACTTCGGCTCGCTGGGCAACGACGACCCGCCCGCCGCCATGCGGTACACGGAATGCCGGGCGACGCCCGCTGCGAACCTGATGGTCGAGTCGATCGACGAGGAGACGGTCGACTTCGCCTCCAACTACGACGGCAGCGAGCAGGAACCGGGCACCCTCCCGGCCGCGTACCCCAACCTGCTGGTCAACGGCTCGTCCGGCATCGCCGTCGGCATGGCGACGAACATGCCCCCGCACAACCTGGCCGAAGTCATCGCCGCCGCCCGGCACTTGATCAAGCACCCCGGCGCCGACCTCGAGACGCTGATGCGCCATGTGCCCGGCCCCGACCTGCCCACGGGCGGACGGATCGTCGGCCTGGACGGCATCAAGGACGCCTACGCGAACGGCCGCGGGACCTTCAAGACGCGCGCGACGGTCACAGTCGAGCAGGTCACCGCCCGCCGCAAGGGCCTTGTGGTGACGGAGCTGCCGTTCTCGGTCGGTCCGGAGAAGGTCATCTCCAAGATCAAGGACCTGGTCAACTCCAAGCGCCTGCAAGGGATCGCAGACGTGAAGGACCTCACCGACCGGGCGAACGGCCTGCGTCTGGTCATCGAGGTGAAGAACGGGTTCAACCCGGAGGCCGTCCTGGAGCAGCTCTACAAGCTGACGCCCATGGAGGAGTCCTTCGGGATCAACAACGTGGCGCTGGTGGACGGTCAGCCGCTGACGCTGGGCCTCAAGGAGCTGCTGGAGGTCTACGTCGACCACCGGTTCACGGTGGTGCGCAGGCGCAGCGAGTTCCGGCGCGGCAAGCGGCAGGACCGGCTGCACCTGGTCGAGGGGCTGCTCGTGGCCCTCGTCGACATCGACGAGGTCATCAGGATCATCAGGTCGAGTGAGAACGCCGCGCAGGCCAAGGAGTCGCTCATCGCGCGGTTCGGCCTCAGCGACGTGCAGACGCAGTACATCCTCGACACGCCGCTGCGCCGGCTGACGAAGTTCGACCGGATCGAGCTGGAGAGCGAACGCGACCGCCTGCGCGGGGAGATCGAGGAGCTGACCCGGATCCTCGATTCCGACGCGGAGCTGCGCAAGCTCGTCTCGAGCGAGCTCGCCCAGGTCGCGAAGAAGCACGGCACCCCGCGCCGCACCGAGCTGCTGGAGTCGACGGGCGCCCCCCTCGCGGCCGTTCCGCTCGAGGTCTCCGACGATCCGTGCCGGGTGCTGATGTCCTCGACGGGGCTGCTCGCCCGTACGGCCAACGGCGAGCCCGTCTTCGACCAGGAGGCCAAGCGCGCCAAGCACGACGTGATCGTCTCCGCCGTGCCCGCGACGACGCGCGGCGAGATCGGCGCCGTCACCTCGGCGGGCCGGCTGCTGCGCCTGTCCGTGGTGGATCTGCCGCAGCTGCCCGAGTCGGCGACGGCGCCGAACCTTTCGGGCGGCGCCCAGATCTCGGAGTTCCTGACCCTGGAGGACGACGAGAGCGTGGTCTGCCTGACCACGCTGGACGAGTCCTCCCCCGGCCTGGCGCTGGGCACCGAGGCGGGCGTCGTCAAGCGGGTCGTCCCCGACTACCCGTCGCACAAGGAGGAGTTGGAGGTCATCTCCCTGCGCGAGGGCGACCGTGTCGTGGGCGGCGCCGAGCTGCGCACGGGTGAGGAGGACCTCGTCTTCATCACGAGCGAGGCGCAGTTGCTGCGCTACGCCGCGAGTCAGGTCAGGCCGCAGGGACGTGCGGCCGGTGGCATGACAGGGATCAAACTGGCGGAGGAGGCCAAGGTGATCTCCTTCACCGCCGTCGATCCCGCTGTGGACGCGGTGGTCTTCACGCTCTCCGGTTCGCACGGAACGCTGGACGATTCGATCAGTACCGCCAAACTCACGCCGTTCGACCAGTTCCCCAGGAAGGGCAGGGCGACGGGCGGCGTCCGGTGCCAGCGGTTCCTGAAGGGTGAGGACTCACTGGCGATGGCGTGGGCGGGGCCCGCTCCCGCGAAGGCCGCCTCGAAGAACGGCACTCCGGCGGAGCTGCCCGAGCTGGATCCGCGCAGGGACGGATCGGGCGTCCCCCTGAAGAAGCCCGTCGCGGTGGTCGCGGGGCCCGTATAGCGGTTCTGCCCACGGCGGTCGACGCCGGGCCGGGCCGCTCCGCCAGCGGGGCGGCCCGGCAGGGCCCGCGTCACCGGGCCCGAGGCGGGAGCCTTACGCGCGGCTCAGTAGTCCGTGCCGGGGTCGAATGTGAAGTCCTGGCCCTCGGCGGGTACTCGGGGACCGTTCCCGTAGTGGAGGCCGTCCGCGGCGCCGTCGGCGACGGGCTCCCCGGCCTCCTCGGCCGCCCCGTGTTCGTCGTCCTCGACGTGCGCCGCGTATTCGTCGGTCCCGTCGTCCTCGACATAACGCAGTACGCCCCACATGGCCTGTGGGTCCGGCGGGACCGAGGCGTCGGCGACGCACGCCGCAAGCTCCTTGCGCAGCGCATCGCCGTCGGTGCCGGCGCCGATCATCACCAGCTGCGTGGGCGCCGCCTCGCCCGTCTCGCCCGTCTCGCCCGCCTCGCCAGTCTTGCGGCGGGAGGGTGCGAAGCGGAGGAACCCGCCGACTGCGTGCACGGAGTAGCTGTTGACGGGGTCGGCCGCGCCGAAGTCCACGAAGCCCTTGATCCGGTAGAGGCCGGGCGGACGGCTGTCGAGGAAGGCGAGGAAACGCCTGGGGTCCAGTGCCGTGGCCGAGGTGAACTCGACGCTCTCGTACGCCGCGTGGAGATGACCGGTGTGGTCCTCGTCCGCTCCCCCGCCGGCGTCCTCGGCCTCGTCGCGCAACAGCGCGTCGAAGGAGAGCTGTTCGACGGGCGGGCGCGGCCGGTGCACCGGGTCGAACAGCAGCGCGGGGTCGATGCGGCCGTGCTCGGCCGGCACCACCGGAATTCCGGGGGCGGTCTCCTCCAGCGTCTCGCGCAGCCGCCGCAGCTCCGTCTCCCCCACGCGGTCCGACTTGTTGAGCACCACGAGATCGGCGGCCCGCACGTGGCGGTCCAGCTCGGGATGACGCACCCGCACGGTCTCGAACTCGGCGCCGTCGACGACCTCGACGAGTCCGCCGTAGACGCTGTGCCTGCTCCCGGAGGCGAGAATCATGCGGATCACGGTCTCCGGCTCGGCCAGTCCGCTGGCCTCCACGATGATCACGTCCATCCCCGCCGACGGGCGGGCGAGCCTTTCCAGCACACCGTCCATGTCGCTCGTGTCCACGGCACAGCACAGACAGCCGTCGCCGAGCGGGACCATCGAGTCCACCTGTCCGGCCACCGTCATCGCGTCGATCTCGATGCTGCCGAAGTCGTTCACGATCGCGCCGATGCGGGTGCCGCCGCTGTTCCGCAGCAGATAGTTGAGCAGGGTGGTCTTGCCCGAGCCGAGGAATCCGGCGAGGACGATGACCGGTACGCGTCGTGGTCGCTCCACGAGTGCTTCCTCCGGAATGTGCGGGCCCGCGGGACTGATGTCGCACGCGGGATCTGCGGGTGCGGCGGCTGACGATCGTACGCGGCGATGCCGCATGTCACAGCGCGAGGCCGCGTACAGCGGCTACGGTCCTTCCACGCCTTTCCCGGCCCTTTGTCCCGTCAGCGGCCGGCCCCGTCCTGCGGCCTGCCCCGGCGGCCCGCGGTGCAGGCCGCCGCCACCGTTTCCCGGCCCGTTCCCCGATCCGTCCGAGGTCCACGTGACCGCTCCATTCACCGCGTCCGGCTCCGAGCCCGTCAGGGGTGCGGCAGCGACTCGGCAGCCGATGACCGTGCCACCGCCGCAGACACCGCCGCAGACACCGCCGGAAGCGCCCACCGGCAGGCGCCGCCTGTCCGCGTCACTGATGCGCCCGCGCTGGCCGCAGCGGGTCTTCGCCCAGGTTCTGCTGATGCAGCTGGCGATCGCGACCGGCGTCACGGCCCTGGTCACCGGCCTCTTCCTCGCACCGCTCAGCGGCGAGCTGGACGAGCGGGCGATGGACCGGGCCCTGGCCATCGCGCAGACGACCGCCGTACAACCCGAGTTCGCCCGCCATCTCGCCGCCGGCGGGCCCGGCCCGTCCGCTCACGGTCCGGTACAGCGGCAGGCCGAGCGGATACGCAGGTCCACCGGAGCCGGCTTCGTCGTGGTGATGGACACCCGCGGAATCCGCTGGTCACATCCCGAACCGCGCCGAGTCGGCCGCCACGTCTCCACCGACCCCAGCGCAGCCCTCGCCGGGCACGAGGTGCGTCACATCGACGAGGGAACCCTGGGACGCTCCGCCCGTGGCAAGGTGCCGCTGCGCGACGAACACGGCGAGGTGATCGGTGCCGTCTCCGTCGGCATCGCCTACGAGGGCGTGCGGGACAAGTTCCTCGGTGCCGTCCCCGAACTGCTCGCCTACGCAGGCGGGGCGCTCGCCGTCGGCGTCCTCGCCTCCGTGCTCGTCTCGCGGCGGCTCCAGCGGCAGACCCACGACCTGGCCTTCTCCGACATCTCCTCGCTGCTGGACGAGCGTGAGGCGATGCTGCACGGCATCCGCGAGGGAGTCGTCGCGCTCGACGCGGAGGGCCGGATCAGACTCGTCAACGACGAGGCACAGCGGCTGCTGGAACTGCGGCCCGAGGACACCGGCCGTCCCCTGGCGCAGGTGCTGGGGCCGGGCCGCACGGCGGACGTCCTCTGCGGCGACGTCACCGGGACGGATCTGCTCGCCGTCAGCGGCGGCAGGGTGCTCGTCGCCAACCGCATGCCCACGGGCGACGGCGGAGCGGTGGCCACCTTCCGCGACCGTACGGAGCTGGAGCTGCTGGGCCGCGAACTCGACGGCTCACGCGGCCTGATCGACGCCCTGCGCGCGCAGGACCACGAACACGCCAACCGGATGCACCTCCTGCTGGGGCTTCTGCAACTGGGACAGCACGAGGAGGCCGTCGCCTATCTCAGCGAAGCCGTCGGTGTGCACAGGGCCACGGCGGAACAGATCGCGGAACGCGTCGAGGACCCGCTGCTCGCCGCGCTGCTGGTGGGGAAGGCGACGGTCGCGGCCGAGCGGGGGGTCGCGCTGCGTCTCACCCCCGACACACACCTGCCGGACCGGTTGGTCGACCCGCGCGAGCTGGCCACGGTGCTGGGCAACCTCGTCGACAACGCGCTGGACGCGGCTGCGGGCTCGGCCGATGCGCTGGTGGAGGTGGAGGTGCACACGGGCAGCCGCACGCGGGAAGGCGGTGACGCGGACGGCGCGGGGGCGCAGGGACTCCGGGACGGCGCGCTCACGGGGGACGGCTCCGGCGTCGTCCTCCAGGTGACCGACAGCGGCCCGGGAGTCCCCGGCGAGCTGCGTGAACAGGTCTTTTCCGAAGGCTGGTCCACGAAGGACCCGCCTGCGCACCGTCAGCGCGGCCTGGGCCTTGCGCTGGTGCGCCGGCTGGCGGAGCGTCACGGCGGCTCCGCGCGGGTGGGCGAAGGGGCCCGCGGAGGCGCCGAGTTCACAGTGGTGCTGCCGCAGGCGCTGCACCCGGGGGATTCCTCGGGCTGAAGCACCGGCGGCGTCCGGACCGGCGCCCGGCAACGCCGGTCCGGACGGTTCGTGGGACGGCCGGGGAGGGCCGTCAGTTGCCGCCCGTCACACGGACGTAGTCGACCACGAGCTGCTGGGGGAAGCTGGTGCTCCCGTCCGGGTCGCCCGGCCAGTCGCCGCCGACGGCGAGGTTGAGGATCATGAAGAAGGGGTGGTCGAAGACCCAGCGGTCGCCGCCCAGATCGGCGGGAGTACGGGTCTGGTACTCGTTGCCGTCGACCGACCAGACGATCTTATCCGGTGACCAGTCGACCGCGAAGGTGTGGAAGTCGTCCGCGAACTTCTGCCCGTCCGGGAGGGAGTAGCCGGAACCGATGCCCTCGCCACCGGAGTATCCGGGCCCGTGGATGGTGCCGTGCACGGTACTCGGCTCGGATCCGATGTTCTCCATGACGTCGATCTCACCGCATGCGGGCCATCCTGCACTGCCGATGTCCTCACCGAGCATCCAGAACGCCGGCCACATGCCCTGCCCCTGGGGCACCTTCATGCGGGCTTCTGCATGCCCGTAGGTGGTGGTGAAGGTGCTCGCGGTGTTCAGCCGCGCCGAGGTGTACTCACACGGGCCGTACCAGCAGCTGTAGTTGCCCGGGTTCTCCTTCTTGGCGGTGATGACGAGGTTGCCGTTGCCGTCCAGCGCTGCGTTGTCGGTCCCCGATGTGTAGTACTGGCGCTCGTGGTTGCTGACGTTGTCGCCCGTCTCCAGTTTCCACTTGGAACCGTCCACGGGGCTGCCGGCCGGTCCGTCGAAGTCGTCGGTGAACTGCGCTGCCTTGGCGGCGTCCCGGTCCGCGGCCTGTGTTCCGGCGCTCGCCGGCACCGAGAGCAGCGGGGTCATCGCGAGGGCGGCGGCGGCCAGCAGCCCAGCCGTCAGCGAGGTCTTCGGTCTCATCGAGCGGTGCCTTCCTGTGGGGAGGACCGCCTGTGCGGCCCAGAAGGTCCCGGCCGCGTGGCGCGGCCGGGTTCGCGCTCCGGCAGTCCGGCGGACGGGCCCGCACTTCGGGTGAACAGGTGTGGGGCGCACGGCAGTTCACTCGGCACGGACCGACCGCATCGACGGGCATGCCGTCATCTCTTGAAGACAATTTCCGGCGCCGAGACAGCGATGTCAATAGGTCTGGACCTAACTCTTCACAATGTGACCGCCGCCGGTGTGGGCACCATGCTCCGCACGCGGCCCGTCAGACCGCCCCCGCACCCGTGAGCGAACGCACCTCCGTCTCCGCGTGCTTGGCGTCGTCGGGCACCTCACGCGAGGTGACGGTGCCCAGCCAGCCGAAGAGGAAGCCGAGTGGAATCGCGACCACGCCGGGGTTCTCCAACGGGAAGACGGCGAAGTCGAACCGGGGGAAGAGCGCACCGGGCGCGCCCGAGACGACCGGCGAGAGCAGCACGAGCACGATCGCCGGCACCAGCCCGCCGTAGACCGACCACACCGCCCCCCTCGTGGTGAACCGGCGCCAGAACAGGGCGTAGAGCAGCACCGGCAGGTTGGCGGCAGCCGCCACCGCGAACGCCAGACCTACGAGGAAGGCGACATTGAGATGCTGCGCGAGAAGCCCGAGTCCGATCGCGGTGGCGCCGACCCCTACCGCCGCGACACGGGCGACGCCCACCTCACCCCGCGCGCCGCGCCTGCTCAGCGACGCGTACAGATCGTGAGCGACCGACGCCGACGACGCGAGGGTGATCCCCGCGACCACCGCGAGAATCGTCGCGAAGGCGACCGCCGCGACGACCGCGAACAGTACGGAGCCCCCGGTCGATCCGGCTCCTCCGCCCAGTTCCAGGGAGAGCAGGGGCACCGCCGTGTTCCCGGCGGGATCGGAGGCGCGCACCGTCCCGCTGCCCAGCAGCGCAGCGGCCCCGAACCCGAGGACGATCGTCATCAGGTAGAACGCGCCGATCAGACCGATCGACCAGACGACCGAGCGGCGCGCGGCCCGCGCGGTGGGCACCGTGTAGAAGCGCGACAGGATGTGCGGCAGCCCGGCAGTTCCCAGTACGAGCGCCAGGCCGAGGCTGATGAAGTCCAGCCGGTGTGTCCACTCGCCCCCGTAGCGCAGGCCGGGAGCGAGGAAGTCCCGCCCGTGGCCGCTGCGTTCGGCGGCAGCGCCGAGCAGTGCACCGAGATCGCCGCCGAAGCGCATCAGCACGAGCACTGTCAGCGTGACGGCCCCGCCCAGCAGAAGCACCGCCTTCACGATCTGAATCCACGTCGTCGCACGCATTCCGCCGCAGGAGACGTAAACGATCATGAGGGCCCCGACGCCGATCACCGTCCAGGAGCGCGCCGCCCCGCTCGCACTCCCCAGCAGGAGCGCCACGAGACTGCCGGCACCGACCATCTGCGCGACGAGATACAGCACCGAGACGGTCACGGACGAGACGCCCGAGGCGATGCGGACCGGGCGCGCACGCAGCCTTGCGGTGACGACGTCCGCCAGCGTGAACCGCCCGCAGTTGCGCACGAGTTCGGCGACGAGAAGCAGCACCACCAGCCAGGCCGCGAGGAATCCGACGGAGTAGAGGATGCCGTCGTAGCCGTACAGGGCGATGACGCCGGCGATCCCGAGGAAGGAGGCCGCCGACATGTAGTCGCCCGCGATGGCGAATCCGTTCTCCATAGGACTGAAGAGACGGCCGCCCGCGTAGAACTCCTCGGGTGAGCCGCGCCGTCTGCGGCTGGCCAGCGTGGTGATGACCAGGGTGGCGGCGATGACGGCGCTGAAGAGCACCAGAGTCAGCGTCTGATGGTTGCCGGTCAACGCATGCTCTCCATGGCCGTACGGGGGGCTGGGGCGGTGTACGCGCGGGCCATGTCCTCGGTCTCCCAGCGCAGGTCGAGTGCGAGTCCGTCCCGGCGCAGCCGCGCGTGGCGCACGTACGCCCACGTCAGCAGGAAGGTGCTGGCGAACTGCGCGAGACCGGCGGCCATGGCGACGTTGAACACTCCGGCGAGCGGACGGGACATCAGCTCCGGTGCCGCGGTCGCGGTGACGAGGTAGGCGAGATACCAGGCCAGGAAGGCGACGCTGACGGGCGCGACGAAGCGCCGGTAGCGCCGCCGCACCTGCTGGAAGGCCTCACTCCGCTGGACGGCGACGTATACCGCGGCGGCATGCGCCTCGCGGGTCTCCGGACCGTCCTCGCAGTTCGCGGGCTGCCCGTCACCGGTGCGCGCACCCTCACCGGCCCCGGTGCGCGCGTCGTCGCTGCGAGGAGGCAGGGTCGCGGCCGTCGCCGCGGGCGGGGCGTCGTGATCGCCCGGACCGGAGGCCAGGGCGTCGTACCAGGGATCGTCGGTGCGCATGCCCAAAGAATGGACAAGCACAGAAGATCACGGATGGGGCATCCGGGACTGTTCACCTTTTCAGGTGACGTACCGGTCCAGCGGTCATCACCGCTGGACCGGCCCCTGGCCGGCGCCCTGTGCACGGCGCCGGCCAGGGGCTGCGACTAGACGTCGATCCGCGAACGGTCCAGGGTCGCCGCGGAGGAGCTGATGAACTCCCTGCGCGGGGCCACATCGCTGCCCATGAGCAGGTCGAAGGCCGCCTCCGCCGCCTCCAGGTCACTGATGTTGATCCTGCGCAGGGTGCGGTGACGCGGGTCCATCGTGGTCTCGGCGAGCTGGCCGGCGTCCATCTCACCGAGGCCCTTGTAACGCTGGATCGAATCCTTGTATCGCACCTTGCCGCGCTCCAGCTCCATGAGCGTCTGCCGCAGCTCGTTGTCGGAGTAGGTGTAGATGTACTTCTCCTGCCCCTTCTTGGGGTTGACCAGCTCGATCCGGTGCAGCGGAGGCACCGCGGAGAAGACCCGGCCCTCTTCGACCATGGGCCTCATGTAGCGCTGGAAGAGCGTCAGCAGCAGGCACCGGATGTGAGCGCCGTCGACGTCGGCGTCGGCGAGGAAGATGACCTTGCCGTACCGCGCCTGGTCGATGTCGAAGGTCCGCCCGGACCCGGCTCCTATCACCTGGATGATCGAGCCGCACTCGGCGTTCTTGAGCATGTCGGCGACGGAGGACTTCTGAACATTGAGGATCTTGCCCCGGATCGGCAGCAGCGCCTGGAATTCGGAGTTCCGGGCCAGCTTCGCGGTACCGAGCGCCGAATCCCCCTCGACGATGAACAGTTCGCTGCGGTCGACGTCGTCACTACGGCAATCGGCGAGTTTGGCGGGCAGCGAGGACGATTCCAGTGCAGTCTTCCGCCGCTGCGCCTCCTTGTGCTGCCGGGCGGCGATGCGCGTGCGGGCAGCCGCGGCGATCTTCTCCAGCACGGCCCGTGCCTGCTGCTTGGCGTCTCGCTTGGTCGAGGTGAGGAACGACTTGAGCTCCTTGGCCACGACCTGTCCGACGATGCGGGAGGCCGCCGAGGTGCCGAGGACCTCCTTCGTCTGCCCCTCGAACTGCGGTTCGGCGAGCCGCACCGTCACCACGGCGGTGAGGCCTTCCATCGCGTCGTCCTTGGCGATGTCGTCCTCGGCCACGCGAAGGATCTTCGTGGAGCGCAACGCCTCGTTGACGGTCTTGGTGACGGCCCGCTCGAATCCCGAGACGTGTGTGCCCCCCTTGGGGGTGGCGATGATGTTGACGAAGGACTTCAGCGTCGAGTCGTAGCCCGTGCCCCAGCGGAGCGCGATGTCGACACCCAGCTCGCGCTGCACCTCCGTGGGGATCATGTGACCCCGGTCGTCGAGGACCGGCACCGTCTCCTTGAACTGGCCCTTGCCCTGCAGGCGCACCACGTCGCTGACCGGCTTGTCCTGCGCCAGGTACTCGCAGAACTCGCTGATCCCGCCGTCGTAGCGGAAGACCTCCTCGGAGACCTCCTGTCCGTCCAGTCCACGCTCGTCGCGCACGACCAGCGTGAGCCCGGGCACGAGGAAGGCGGTCTGCCGGGCGCGGGCGTGCAGCGTCTCCAGCGAGAGTCGGGCGTCCTTGAGGAAGATCTGCCGGTCCGCCCAGTAGCGCACGCGGGTACCGGTGCGGTTCTTGGGCAGCTTCTTGCCCTTGCGCAGCCCGCTCCCGGGATCGAAGGGCGCATCCGGACCGGACTCCGTGAAGATGCCGGGAACGCCGCGGCGGAAGCTGATCGAATGCGTGCGGCTGCTGCGGTCGACCTCGATGTCGAGCCGGGAGGAGAGCGCATTGACGACGGAGGCGCCGACGCCGTGCAGGCCGCCCGACGCCGCGTACGAGCCGCCGCCGAACTTGCCGCCGGCGTGCAGCTTGGTCATCACGACCTCGATGCCGGACAGACCGGTCTTGGGCTCGACGTCGACCGGGATTCCGCGGCCGTTGTCGCGGATCTCGACGGAGCCGTCCTGGTACAGGACGACCTCGATGTGGTCGCAGTGACCGCCGAGGGCCTCGTCGACGGAGTTGTCGATGATCTCCCACAGACAGTGCATCAGGCCCCGGCTGTCGGTGGAGCCGATGTACATGCCGGGGCGCTTGCGCACCGCTTCGAGCCCCTCCAGGACGAGCAGGTGCCGCGCGGTGTAGTTGGCGCCGCCGTCCCTGTCTGTCCCGCTGAGCAACGCGGTGGACGGCTTGGTGTTCCCCCTGCCGGAGGCCAGGGAAGAGTCGGCGGTCACGCGGTTCGCTCCTCGCTGAATTCTGCTTGTGGTGGCTGGTTGCCGCGTCAGAGGGTACCGAGAGTGCAGGAGAGGGCGTGGCTCGCCACCCGGGAAGGGATTCATGGTAGCCGATGATCGTTCGTACGTTCGATAACTCGATGGGGTGACGCACACATCACGTTCCCTTTGGCGCATGAACCATTTAGGCTCCGGGCACGTCCCCTTCAACACGGGAACACTGCAGAGACAAACAACTGGACAACAGCCACCAAGCATCGTGATCACGAAGCAACCCACGCAATACGGCTCATTCGCCGCCACCCGGCAACATGCAGCCGCCCCCGGGGAGAAATCTTCGAGGAATCGCCGAGAGCGGGAACGTTTTCGGCCTGGTTGGATGTTGACCCTGGTACGACAGCTCGTCGAGCTAGAGAAGAGGCGACGTGACTACAGTTCTGACCCCCGCGACTCCGTTGACGGCCGCCGACCGCTGTGACCGCTGCAACGCTCAGGCCTATCTGCGCGTCGTACTGCTCAGCGGCGGAGAGCTGCTGTTCTGCGCACACCACGGGCGTAAGTTCGAGCCGGAGCTCAAGAAGATCGCCGCGGAGATACAGGACGAGACGGAGAAGCTCACTGCTCCTGCCGGCACAGAGGCGGGAGAGGGCTGAGCTGCCCTACTGACCAGACGTCCCGAGAACCGACGAGCTCGGACCGGCAACAGGCCGGAATCGAAGGGCGGTCATCCGGTACCACCGGATGACCGCCCTTCCGCGTCCCGGGCCGGCCGCCTCCCGCGCTGAGCGGGCTCCAGGGGCAAGCCGTCCCCGGGTTCCGCTGCGGGCGAACAGCCGCCCGGGCGTCGGCCTTCCCCGCCCTTACCTCTTGTCACTCGCTGTGCTCACGGACGAGACCCGCCACGGAGGAGACCCGCGTGTACACGCCGGGTCTGCCTTCCTCCCCGCAGCCCGCCCCCCACGAGACCAGCCCGACGACCCTCCCGTTCACCACCAGCGGCCCGCCGCTGTCGCCCTGGCACGCGTCACGACCGCCCTCCGCCACCCCCGCACACACCATGGAGGCCGCGTCGAAGACACCCTCGGATCCACTGGGGTAGGCGCGGGCACAGGCGGAGTCGTCCATCATGTCGACCTCGGCGACGCGCAACCGGGGGCCGTAGTCCCCGTTCCCGCTCATGTCGCCCCAGCCGTAGACCTCCGCAGCGGAACCCGCGGTGTAACCGGTGTCGCTGCCGGAGGCCATCGGGATCGTGGAGCCCGCGGGCAGCGGCTCGCTGAGCGTGAGGACCGCGATGTCGCCCGCGTTCGTCGCCGCGTCGTACCCGGGGTTGATCCACTTCTTGCGGACCTTCACCTCACGTCCGGTGCTCGTACCGAGGTCGTTCCTGCCGGATATGACGTGCAGGTCGTCGACGTCTCCGTGTGCCACGCCCAGCACCTCCCGGCTCAGACAGTGCGCAGCCGTGATCACAGTTCGGGCACCCACGAGCGCTCCCCCGCAGAACTGGCCGGAGCGGCTGTTCCCGAAGCGGTCCCGGCTGGAGAGGGCCACGACCCAC
Source organism: Streptomyces sp. WMMB 322 (assembly GCF_900090145.1). GTDB lineage: Bacteria > Actinomycetota > Actinomycetes > Streptomycetales > Streptomycetaceae > Streptomyces. The sequence goes on along the minus strand of NZ_FMHI01000016.1, from coordinate 106,362 downwards.
GGATGCTCGGCAGCCTCCACCGGACGCCCGCCCACCACTGCCCGGTCCCGCGCGTGGGCCTGCGGCGCCGGCACGAGGGCCAGCACGACACCGAGCAGCACGGGTATCAGCGAGGGCAGCGGGAGCGCACGCAGCGGACGCATACAGCCTCCTGGCGGTGAGAGGGCCTTGGGAAAGGCCTTCCGGACCATCAACAGTGAGCCGGATGGAGCAGCTCCGCATCCGGAGGCGACGCTGCATACTCACGGCAAGGGCCGGTGACCCTTGGTAGGGTCACCGGCCCTTGCCGTGAGAGCTGCCGCGGCGGCGCCGATCAGTCCAGGTAGTCGCGCAGAACCTGGGAGCGGGATGGGTGGCGCAGCTTCGACATGGTCTTGGACTCGATCTGACGGATCCGCTCACGCGTGACGCCGTAGACCTTGCCGATCTCGTCGAGGGTCTTGGGCTGACCGTCCGTCAGGCCGAACCGCATGGACACCACACCCGCCTCGCGCTCGCTGAGCGTGTCCAGAACCGAGTGCAGCTGCTCCTGGAGAAGCGTGAAGCTGACCGCGTCGGCGGGGACGACGGCTTCCGAGTCCTCGATGAGGTCACCGAACTCGCTGTCGCCGTCCTCGCCCAGAGGCGTGTGCAGAGAGATCGGCTCACGCCCGTACTTCTGGACCTCGACGACCTTTTCCGGCGTCATGTCCAGCTCCTTGGCCAGCTCCTCCGGGGAGGGCTCGCGGCCCAGGTCCTGGAGCATCTGCCGCTGCACACGCGCGAGTTTGTTGATGACCTCGACCATGTGCACCGGAATGCGGATGGTGCGCGCCTGGTCGGCCATTGCACGTGTGATGGCCTGCCGGATCCACCACGTCGCGTACGTCGAGAATTTGTAGCCCTTGGTGTAGTCGAACTTCTCGACCGCACGGATCAGGCCGAGGTTGCCCTCCTGGATCAGGTCCAGGAAGAGCATGCCGCGACCCGTGTAGCGCTTGGCCAGCGAGACCACGAGGCGGAGGTTGGCCTCGAGCAGGTGGTTCTTGGCCCGGCGGCCGTCCTCGGCGATGATCTCCAGCTCACGCTTCAGCTTGGGCGCGAGCTTGTCCTCGGCGGCGAGCTTGTCCTCGGCGAACAGCCCCGCCTCGATCCGCTTGGCGAGCTCCACCTCCTGCTCGGCGTTGAGCAGAGGAACCTTGCCGATCTGCTTGAGGTAGTCCTTGACCGGGTCCGCGGTGGCACCTGCGGCGGCGACCTGCTGGGCCGGCGCGTCGTCCTCGTCGTCGTCGGAGAGAACGAAGCCCTCGTTCTCGTTCTTCACCTCGGCCGTGGGGCCGTCGTTGGCACCCGGCTTGTTCAGAGGCTTGGCCGGTGCCTCGTCGGTCGCCTCGTCGGCGTCCTCGAGGATCTCGTCGACCACGGACTTCTTGGTTGCGGACTTCTTCGCCGTGGCCTTCTTCGCCATGGCCGCCTTCTTGGCGGTCTTCTTCGCCGTGGCCGCCTTCTTGGCGGTCTTCTTCACCGGCTCGGCAGCCGGCTCGGCGACGGCCACCTCGACGGGATCCACATCGACGACACCCTCGGGCACCGCGGCGTCGAGCTCCGCCGAAGCCGGCTCCGGCTTGGCTGCCGCCTTCTTCGTGGCAGCGGACCTGGCCGGGACGGTCTTCGTGGCGGTGCGCTTGGCGGAAGTCTTGGCCGCAACACTCTTACGGGTGCGCTTGGGGGCCTCTGCGGCACTCACCATCAGCGTCACACCCTCCTCGTCGAGGATCTGGTTGAGGCTGCGCAGTACGTTCTTCCACTGGGTTGGCGGAATCTGGTCAGCTTCGAAGGCCCGACGCACGTCGTCGCCGCCGATCTGCCCCTCAGCCTTTCCCCGCTCGATGAGCGCCACCACAGACTCGGATTCGGCGATCTCCGCAGGGAGCGTACGGGATGTGCTGGCCGACACGAACAACCTCTCGGAACGATGGAAACGGCAAACCGCCGGTGGGAATGAACCGACGGCGCGGGCTGAGCTGTGGGAGGAATACAGCGCCTGTACGAGCACCGGGCTCCTGGCCAGTATTCCCTCCGCGGCTGTCACCTCTTGAGTCATCGCGCTGCGACGCGAAGCGTTACGGGCAATACGCGTGGCCCGGGTCACATCCTTACTCGATGTATTCCGGAAGGATGCTGACGAAAAGGACATCACTCTGAGAAGTTGCCCCGTATGTACAAGGGCACACACGGCTGCGCCGCCCGGATTCCGGCGGTACAGCCGTGTGTGCCACGAGACGGGACATCCCCGGCCGCCGACAGGGCCCGAGCCGGTGCCCGCGAGCGCGGCACCCGACTCCCGGCGCCCGCGCCGGTCAGTGCTCGCGGGGCGGGGGCACCACGTGGTCGGAGCCGCCGGCACCGCTCGCGCCGGTCTGGGGGACGGCGGCAGTCGCGTCGGGGCGACCGCCGAGCACCTGTCGCATCGCCGCTTCCGCGGCGCCGCCCTCGCCGGCGGTGAGCGCATCCACCACCCGCTGATGGCGGGCGACGGATGCCTCCGTGGCGACCTCGCATCCCGTGCCGGTGCCACCGGACACCTGGAGGGCCGCGGAGACGATGCCCGAGAGGTGCTCGAGCATGCGGTTCCCGGCTGCCTGCAGCAGCTGCCCGTGAAACTCGGCGTCCGCGCGCGAGAAGGTCAGGGTGTCTCCCTGACCCACGGCGTGCGTCATGATCTCGACCATGTCCGACAGGCGCTGCCGCACCTCCTCACGCACCTGACCGGCTGCGAGGCGCGCGGCCAACGGCTCGATGGTGCTGCGCAGTTCACGCAGCTCCCGGCGCTGGTCCTCGCGCTGCGGCCCGAAGGCCCGCCACTCGATGATGTCCGGGTCGAGCAGATTCCAGTCGCTGACGGGCCGTACCCGCGTACCCACATTGGGCCGGGCGCTGACCAACCCCTTGGCTTCCAGGACGCGGAGAGACTCACGTACGACGGTGCGGGATACCTCGAAGCGGTGACCGATCTCTTCGGGGACGAGAGGCCGGTCGGCCCCGAGATCCCCGGAGACGATCATCTGGCCGAGCTGCTGGACGAGTTGGCCGTGCAGTCCTCGCCCGCGGCTGCCGGCAGCCCGCCGCCCTGGTCGGTTGATGTCGGCCTCGGAGCCTTGCCAGGCAGGGACGTTGCTGGAAGTACGTGCGGAGCCGGAGGACTCGGCGTATGCGTAGCGGTCTAGTTCGCCCGGGCCGACCTGTCCCGAGTCGGCTGAGCGAGCGGCGGTCATCATGGAGTGCGCAAGGGTAGTCACGCATCCTTTGTCGGCGGCGCTCCGGGCCGCCTTGAGGGCTTTGGTGAAAAGCACACGAAAGGGTGATCACTGACTTCCTGTCAATTGACGCCTTATCGGAAAGAAAGCGTTGTGACGTCATCTGCCCGTTTTTCAGGGCATGTTGACGCTTCGGAAAGCCGGAGCGACGAGCAGGACAGGCCCGTGACTACCCTGCTCTGCTGTTCAGTGTGGAGACGAGATAGCCGGCCAACAGCGCCCCCACCGTCAACGCCAGCGCGAAGCCGACAGGTTGTGAGGCCAGTTCGATCAGTGCAGCCGCCCAGCGTTCGGTCCCCGGCGGCCAGGGCATGAGCAGCGCCGCTTCCAGCCGCCCGGGGAGCCCCTCGGTCGTATGCAGGCCGTCGCCGAGAAACGTCCGTACGAGCGGAGCGAGCAACAACGGGACCGCCACCACCACTGCCGTGCCGACCGCACCTGACCGGAAGACGCCCGCAGCCAGAACTCCCGCCCAGGCGCAGCCGACAGCGAGGACGAACACTCCCGCGACATGCATCTGCCACGGCCCGTCAGTGGCGGAAGTGACGTCGGAGGGAAGGAAGAGAGCTCCGGCACCGAAGAACAGCGTCACGCCCGCTGCGTTGACGACGGCGACCGTGATGCCGAGCAGCACCGTCAGAGTCGCCGAGACGGCCAGTTTGGCTGCAAGAAGGCTGATGCGGCGCGGTACCGGTGAGCGGGCGGGGGCGAGAGCGGGATAGCGGAACTCCTCGCCGAACGCGAAGGCTCCCAGCAGGCCCGCCGCCACGGCGACCGGGGGCAGGATGCTGAGATCGCCCGAAGGCCAGCCGGTCAGGAGACGCACCACAGGTGTCAGTGAGTTGTCCGCTGCGGGGGGAAGTCCCAGACCGGTTCGTGCCATCACGAGCGAGACGCAGAACGCCACGCCCACGGTGACCGCCACGGCGATCCAGGTACTGCGGACGCTGGCCAGGCGGCACACCTCGTAGCGCAGGGGCGCGGCCGGGCCGGGCCGGGCGAGGGCGTGCAGTTGCGGCGGCAGTTCGGCGGGCGCCCGTGCGGGAGCGCGCTTCGGGGCCCAGAGGGGCTTGATCCTGCGAGGGGCGTCCGGGTCGACCAGCAGCTTCATCAGGACGGGACGGGTCGCAGAGGCTTCACCGGGGTCGCTCCCGGGGTCTGTGGAGGAGGCGGTGGCGTCGGCGGTGGTGTCGGCGGAAGCAGGAGCCGCGGACGAGCCGGTGGGCTCGTCGGAGCCTGCGAAGCGGGCGGATTCGGTGGGGGCGGCAGATTCGGCGGAGGGATCCACGAGAGGGCCCTCGCCGAGCTGAAGTGTCGGTTCCTCTGCGGAAGTTGCCGCCGCGTGAACGCTCCGGTCCGGTGCGGGACCGGTTGCGGCGTCTGTTCCGGGACCGCCCTCGGCGTCCGGCGCTGTGACGGATTCCTCTTCCGGGGACGTGCGTTCTGCGTGATCCGATCCGGCCACGAGGGCCGGTGAGTTGCCGGTGACCGCCCGGACCGACGAGGTGGCCCCGTAGGCGAAGCGTGTGGGCGAAGCGGCCGAAGTCGTCACGAGCACGGGCTCGTGGGCGGAGGGGCGTTCCGAGCGCCGCTCGGACTCGGCCCCGGAATGCGGATCGGAGTGCGTATCGGAGTACGGGTCGGCGTGCGGGTCGGCGTGCGGGTCGGCGTGCGGGTCGGCATCGTCGTCCGGGGCCGCATCGGATACCGCATCGGATGCGGCACTGTGCGGCTCTGCGGATACGGACGATGACTTCGGAGCCGAACTCGCCACGGTGGAGCGGGATTCCGTAGTACTGATGTGCTCGGAGTCGCCGGGATCGGACGAGGCCCCGGCCGCCTCGCCCGGGGGGTCGTCGATCTCTGCGAGTTCCACCTCCAGCGCCAGGGGCACCGGTTCGTCTCCGGGCTCGGAGCCGGTGGTGCCCACATGTGCGGGTCGTGTCCCCTCCGCCTCCGAACTCGGCGTGATGGTCTGGGGATCGGCGCTGCCTTCCCGTGGTGGGCGGCGGCCGTCGGCACGGTCGAGCGGACCCGGAGGATGAGCGTCTCCCGCGACCCCGCGCTCGTCGGTGAGTTGATGGACGAGAATGCCGTTGCGGTGGGCGTGCTCCCCGACTTCCGCGCAGCTGCTGCCGTACACCGAAACCTTGGTGCCGCCTTCACGCACGACTTTGATCGGGCCGCTGACCCGGTCCTTGCCCGCTTTCCGTGCCTCCTGGGTGAGTACGGCGACGAGGCGGTCGACGTGCGGCGTCCGGACGGCGACACGGGGACGCAGACGGGTGCGCACGAAGTCGGCAGCATGCTGGTCGGCAACGAGGCGGCCCGATTCGATACTGACGACGCGGTCGCCGAGTTCGGCCGCCTCGTCGGAGATGTGCGACGTGACCAGGACGGTGCCGCCCTGATGCGCAAAGCCGCGTAGCAGTGAGTACAGCCACGCGGTCTCACGTGGGGACAGCCCGTGGGCAGGCTCGTCGAGGACCAGGGTGTGCGGGTCTCCCAGCAAGGCGCACGCCATGGCGAGGCGTCGGTCCATACCCCGGGAATACGTGCTCATCCGCTGGTCGGCCAACCCGCTGAGGCCGACGACGTCGAGCACGTCGTCGGCTCTGGTGTGCGGAACGCCGGCAGCGGCGGAGAGCATCCGCAGATGACTGCGGGCGGTGCGCCCCGGGTGACCGTTCACTTCGCCCAGCAGCACACCGACTTCGCGCGCAAGGTGCTGGATCCGGTGGACCGCACGTCCGCGGAAGAGCGCCGTCCCGCGCCCTGCCTGAAGCTGGAGCATGAGGCGCAGGGCAGTTGTCTTGCCCGAGCCTTCCGTTCCGAGAAGCACGGTGACGCGGCCGGGACGTGCCTCGAAGGTGAGGTCGTCGACAGCGGGCGTGAGTTGGTGGCGGCGAGGCAGACTGGTCAGCCCGATTGCCTGGATCATCGCTTCTCCCGCGTGACGCATGGAGGATGCACCCACGCAAGATAACGCGACATGTCGTGCTTTCACCGGCAATGCGTCTCGGCCGGGCAAGTGCGTTGCGGACGAGCGTGCCCTGGCAGGGGTCAGACTTCGGGGCGCAGCATCGGCGGGTTGAGCAGGTTGGCGCCCCCGGCGCGGAACAACTGTGCGGGACGGCCGCCCTGCCGTGTCGTCGTGCCGCCGCTCGGCACCAGGAAGCCGGGCGTCCCCGTCACCTTGCGATGGAAGTTGCGCGGGTCGAGCGCCACACCCCAGACCGCCTCATAGACCCTGCGCAGCTCGCCGACAGTGAACTCGGCCGGGCAGAAGGCAGTGGCGAGGGAGGAGTACTCGATCTTGGAACGGGCGCGTTCCACCCCCGCCGCGAGAATCTGTTCGTGGTCGAAGGCGAGGGTCTTCTCGCCTTCGACCGACGGCCGGAGAGAGCCGTCGCCGGCCCCGAGCAAGTCCTCAACAGGTGCCCAGCGGGCACCTCGAGCGTCCCCTCCCGGCGTCGGCGACGGCAGATCCGGCGCGAGCGCGAGATGGGCGACGCTGACCACCCGCATCCGCGGATCACGGTCGGGGTCGCCGTACGTCGCGAGTTGTTCGAGGTGGGCACCGGGGCTGTCCGTGCCGTGCGCACGCAGAGCCGTCTCTTCCGCGAGCTCGCGTGCCGCGGCCGAGGCGAGGTCCTCGTCGGCCCGGACGAAGCCCCCGGGAAGCGCCCACTTCCCCTCGTACGGCGCCTCACCCCGGCGCACCACCAGCGCGCAGAGCGCGTCTCTGCGCACCGTGAGCACCACGAGGTCGACGGTGACGGCGAAGGGAGGGAAGGCCGACGGATCGTAGGGCATGAGGTGATCATAGTCGTCTGCCTGACGATAAACAGGCGGTCGCCAAGCGCCCTCCGCAGCGGCTTTCGTGCCCCCGGGCTCCCGCTGTTGCCGCCCCAACTCCGCTCAGTCGAGGGTGACTCGCAATCCGTCTGCCACCTCCTCCACCTCTGTCTCACCGGCGCCGCTCGCCCTGATCGAGAAAGGCCGGCCCGCGATGCGGAGTCCGGCGATCCGCACGGCGCCGAACGGCGCCTCACTGAGCGGCCGGACGGAAACCGTTCCCGCCGGAACATCCGGACGTACCCCCACGAGCGTGGTGACCAGATGCACGGCACCGGCCGCGGCCACCGCCGCGGGACGGCACGCGGCAGGATGCGGCAGTGGCACCCCGCCGTCGGCACGCTGCTGGGCCGCGTACATGTCCGGGAGGCGGAGGCCGAACGACGACGCCGCATCGAGCAGGCCGCGCAGCAGTGAACCTGCCTCACCTCCGTGACCCGCAGCGGCGAACCCCGCGACCGCCGCGACGGACTCCTGGACCCGGACGACGCCACCACGGTGTCCGAACGGGTTGTGCCGCGGATCGTCTCGGCCGAGGCTGCGCAGGCCCCACCCGGAATCGAGAGCCGGGTTCCGCAGGTGCCGGCAGAGCTGCTCCGTCTGCTCCGCGGTCAGCATTCCGGTGGCGGGCCGTCCCCCGCCGGCCAGCCCCGTGTCGAGCAACTCGGCCGCCGCTGCGCCGGAATGGGCAAGGGTGCCCCCGGAAACTCCGCCCCGGGTGCGGACCATCACGGGCCCGGCCCCGGTTTTCTCCTCCACCCAGAACTCATTCCGGAAGCAGCGGCCCAGCTCCTGCGCCCACTCCCGCAGCTCCGCTCCACCACCGCGGCCGCAGGCGTCGAGCAACTCGGCACCGAGCAGGGCCGCGCGGTGCGCGCTCGCCTGGACCTCACACCGGTGGGGGCCGTCGGGCGCGGGATCGGGGACGAAGCCTCCTCTCGGGGCGACGCCGACCATCCAGTTGAGGCAGCGCTCGGCGGCCGGCAGAAGCTGCTCGATCTCGCATTCGGGCAGGCCCCACCGGCGTGCTTCTGCGAGGACTGCGGGAAACAGCAGCGTGGCTTCCGTCCCGCTGCAGCTCGGCGGAGCGTACGGCCCGGAATGGCGCAGCGAGCCGGGCAGCCTGCCCTCCTCGGGGCCCGGTGCGGTGAGCTGGCTGCGGGCGAGTGTGCGCAGGGTGCCTGCCGCAAGGCGGGTTCCGAGGGGCAGGAGGAGCCGGGCCGCCCGGAGGGACTCGGCCGGCGCGAACGCGCATCGCCATGGGGCGCCTGCGGCGAGATGGAGGTCGGACGGCGCTGCCGGATCGCTGAGCAGCAGCGCGTTGGCGTCATCGAGGCCGGCGCGGAAGAGCGCAGCGATTCTTCTGTCGTCAGCGTTCGCGTCGGCTCCCCGCCAGAGCCGCGGCGGCCTGGCGGGGCGGGAAGTGATGACGGAGACCGGGCCGGGGGCACCTTTCCGGGTCTTGCCCCTCCCCTTGCTCTTGGTCTTGTCCTCGCCCTTCCGGGAGCCTGGGCGCCCGGGATCCATGCGGGCCAGGTCGGTCCTGAGCACGACGGTGCGCTGGGCGCCGGGCGCCAGCTCCCAGTCCCACCTGAGCAGTCCGAGACGAGCCCAGCTGGTGCCGGGTTGCGGATCGGCGGCCACGGTGGCTCGCAGGCTGCCCGCAGACCAGGACAGGCCGGAACCGTGAACGGAGGCTGGAAGCTCCTCGCCGGTGCGTCCGACGGCGATGGCCGCGATCTCTGCGAGGTCTGTCCCGAGGTGCAGTTCGAAGGGAAGTCTCAGCGGGCGTCGACCCGTGTTATGGACGGTGATGCGCTCCGTGCCGTCGGCCGACCGCAACCGGTCGAGGAGGATCTCCGGGTCGGGTCCCGTCCCCACCGTGGTCGGTGCCGTCGCTGTGAACCGGGCCTGCCTTGCACCGACCATCCGCCCATGGAGCGGCAGCGGTTCCTTGCCGCCGAGAAGGATGCGGCAGCGGGAGATCACTCGTCTCCCCGCGTAGTAGAAGCCCTCCATGCCCTCACCGTTCATCTGACCGTGCTCGGCGGAAACCACGAGATGCGGTGCAGCGACACAGATCAGTGCGTCGTGGGCCGACTGGTGTTCCGCCGTGGGCGGAGGCCCTGGAGGGACGCGCCCACCAGCCGGAGCCCCTCGTGGCCCGGCGGCACGTGCGGGCGGGGCTGCGCCCGCCGTCTGCCGAGCGGGCGTGTGCGACTGCGGCGAAGCCGGCTGCGACATCGTGGACACGGGCGTCCCTCCGCTTCCGCTTGTTCGTGGTCCGGCGAGGGCCGGTGCTGGAGATGAGCGGCGTCTGCACTGAGATGAACGGCTCACGGCGATGCTGGTCACGGCAGAGGGCACGTCGACGGGCCGGCGGTGCCGTGGTTTTCCTGCGCCTGGCGCAACGCCCGCTCCTTGCGCATGCAGCGACGCAACGGCTCCGGGTCCACCCCGTCGTTGAAGGCGCGGTGGAGCAGCCGGGCGAAGACGTAGTCCGGGTCGCTGCGAAGGGCACGGTCGAGGGCGACCCTGGCCGAGGGCCCGTCGCCAGCTGACCAGGAGACCCATCCCGCCAGCGTCAAGGGGGCAGCGGCATGCTCCTCGTACGGCCCGACGCAGCGCCGGGAGAGGGCTCGCCACAGCCGCACGGCCGGTTCGCAGTCGGCGCCTTCCATCCACTCCGCCGCCCGGTCACGCGTCCTTCGGTCCTGGAGGCCGAGGATCATCGCCGCCGCCTCGTCATGGCTGAGCAGTTCGTCGTCGTGGGCGTCCGCGAGAACGGCGTCGTCCTCTCCCGGGAGGGCGTCGCGGAAGCGGGTGATCAGCGACCATGCCAGCCGGAGCGTCTCGGCTCTCACCGCCGGACATCCGTCGGGGTCCAGGATCCGGGGGACGAGGGCCGAGCTCGCGGAATCGAGAGCCTGTTCCTGAGCCCGGGCCGCATCCTCCCCGATCGCTGTGAGCCGCCGTTCCATCTCCCGGAGGGAGCCGCGCACTTGGATGCCGGCGTACGCGGCAGCTGCGGCCATCGCCGAGGTGCCGGCCTCCTCCTGCGGACGTCCCCCGGGCGGACAGCACTCGGAGTCCGGGCAGCAGTACGAGATGTGGAAGCCGCCGGACAGGCACAACGCCTCGTAGACCGGGATCTCCCGCGCCCCGCACGCTGTGCGCAGCGCCTGGGCCAGCGGACGCAGCCCTTCCATGACCTCCTGCCTTTTCTGACCGGGGCCCGGGTCCTGGCAGAGGAAGACGATGGCCCCCTCGGGCCTGCGGTCGCGGGAGCCGGCCTCGCTCTCCAGGCACGCGGCGACCTGTTCGCAGACCGCGGGCCATTCGCCGCGGTCTGAAGGAATACCGATCCTGATGCGCCCGCCGAAGCGTCCGCGCGGACCGTGCAGGGCGACGACGACGATGGAGTCGTCGGGGTAGAAGCCGAGCAGGTAGGGAAGTGCGTCGGCCAGCTCGGCGGGGCCGCGAAGCGCGATCTCGCTCCGGGAACCGGGCGGCCTGGAAACGGGGGCGGGTACGGTGCCGTCGCTCCGGCGGACGCCGGATTCCTCGTCGTGACCGTGGTGCGGGTTGTCTCGCTGTGTCATGAGGAAACCGTGCAGGGAAGAACTCGACACGTGACCCGGGTTGTCCACAAGCTTCCCGGTTAGTACTTCTGTCGCACCAGTGGTCCGGTTGTCCACAGGCTCGTTGGCCGAATGCGTCCGGCATCCGGTTGCATGGAGCCATGAACAACACGGAGCTTCGCCTCAAGGCCGACGCTGTTCTCGCCCGCCTCGTCGGTGACGCCTCGGGCGAAGCCCGACTGCGCGAGGACCAGTGGCGCGCCATCGAAGCGCTGGTGGCGGAGCGGCGGCGGGCCCTCGTCGTCCAGCGCACCGGCTGGGGCAAGTCGGCGGTCTACTTCGTCGCGACGGCACTGCTGCGGGCCGCCGGGGAGGGGCCCACCGTCATCGTCTCACCGCTGCTGGCCCTGATGCGGAATCAGGTGGCCTCCGCCGAGCAGGCCGGCATCCGCGCAAGCACCATCAACTCCTCCAACACGCATGAGTGGGAAGCCATCCAGGCTGCGATCGCCGATGGCGGCGTGGATGTGCTGCTCGTCAGCCCCGAGCGCCTGAACAACCCGGACTTCCGGGACCAGGTCCTGCCGGAGCTCACCGCTGCCACCGGCCTGCTCGTGGTGGACGAGGCCCACTGCATCTCGGACTGGGGTCACGACTTCCGGCCGGACTACCGCCGCCTGCGCACCATGCTCGCCGAGCTGCCGGCCGGCGTGCCCGTGCTCGCCACCACGGCCACGGCCAACGCGAGGGTGACGGCCGATGTGGCCGAGCAGCTCGGCACACACGCACCCGCCGTGGGCTCCGGCGCGGAGGCCGCCGGTGGTGGCGCGCTGGTGCTGCGCGGGCCGCTGGAGCGGGAGAGCCTCAGCCTCGGCGTGCTCAGGCTGCCCGACGCGGCGAACCGGATGGCCTGGCTGTCGGATCACCTCAAGGAGCTGCCGGGCTCCGGCATCGTGTACACCCTCACCGTCGCCGCCGCGGAGGAGGTGACGGCGTTCCTGCGCAGCCAGGGACACGCCGTTGCCGCGTACACGGGCCGCTCCGAGAACGCCGAACGGGAGGCGGCCGAGGCCGACTTGCTCGAAAACCGGGTCAAGGCCCTGGTTGCCACATCAGCACTGGGCATGGGTTTCGACAAGCCGGACCTGGGCTTCGTCGTCCACCTCGGGTCCCCCTCCTCTCCCATCGCCTACTACCAGCAGGTGGGCCGGGCGGGCCGGGGTGTCGCACACGCGGAGGTGCTTCTCCTGCCGGGCCGGGAGGACGAGGCGATCTGGCGCTACTTCGCCTCCCTGGCCTTCCCCGCCGAGGAGCAGGTTCGCCGAACCCTCGACGTTCTGGCCGCAGCTGACCGCCCGGTGTCGCTTCCGGCGCTGGAACCGCAGGTGGAACTGCGCCGGTCGCGGCTCGAAACCATGCTCAAGGTTCTCGACGTGGACGGAGCGGTGCGGCGGGTGCGGGGCGGCTGGACGGCCACGGGCCAGGCATGGGAGTACGACGCGGAGCGCTACGCCTGGGTCGCGCGCCAGCGTGAGACCGAACAAGAGGCAATGCGGCAGTACGCGGATACGGCGCAATGCCGAATGGAGTTCCTGCGGCGGCAGCTCGACGACGCGGAGGCGGCGGCTTGCGGTCGCTGCGACAACTGCGCCGGCCCCCGGTTCACCCCCGAGGTGTCCGCGGTCACGCTGGAGGCGGCCCGCGGGGAACTCGCCCGGCCGGGAGTCGAGGTGGAACCCCGCAAGATGTGGCCGACGGGGCTGCCTGCCGTCGGTGTCGGACTGAAGGGACGCATCCCGGCCGCTGAGCAGGCAGACACCGGCCGCGCCCTGGGAAGGCTCTCGGACATCGGTTGGGGCAATCGGCTCCGTCCGCTGCTCGCACCCGGCGCGGACGACGCCCCGGTACCCGACGACGTCGTGACGGCGGTGGTGGAAGTACTCGCCGACTGGGCCAAAGCGCCGGGTGGTTGGAGTTCGGGCGCCCCTGACGCCCGGGACCGTCCGGTCGGTGTGGTCACCGTGGACTCGCGCACGCGGCCCCGGCTGGTGCGGTCGCTGGGTGAGCGCATATCGGAGATCGGCCGCATGCCCCTGCTGGGCACTGTCGCCTACGAAGCGGGGGGTCCGCACGGCGCGCCCGCACGCAGCAACGGGGCGCAGCGCCTCCGCGCCCTGCACGGTTCGCTGACGCTGCCCGGGCCGCTGTCGGCGGCGGTCGCGGACGCAGGCGGCCCGGTGCTGCTGGTGGACGACTTCGCCGACACGGGCTGGACGCTTGCGGTGGCGGCCCGGCTGCTGCTGCAGGCAGGGGCGAGCGGAGTCCTCCCGCTGGTCCTCGCAGTGCAGGGATGACCGTGCAGGGGTGACCGCGCCGAGACCTTGCCGCCCTCGGCGCGGGGCCGGTCAGTCTCGGCGCTGCCCGCTCAGAGGAGCTGCCGAAGCCGCTGCGGGTCGCCGCAGACGATCAGGCTGCGCCCTGCCTTCGCAAGCGCGGCCGGCAGGGCCTCGGCAGCCTGCGTGTCCGTACCTCCGTTGACGGCCAGGACGACGACGGCCCGCCGCGTGACGCGTGACGTCGCGGTGGCGTGTACGCAGAAGACGTCCTCGCCGTCGGCCAGTTGACCCCAGTAGGCGTCCTCACCGAAGGAGAGCTCGTGCTGTGCCCACGGATGCTGTTCGCCGGTCGTGATGACAAGAACGTCACCCGGTGGGGTGCCCTCGTCGAGAAGCTTGTCCACGGTCTCGTCTGCCACGTCGACGGCCGTCGTGTCGGTGGCGGAGACCAGTTCGATCGCTGCGGCGGGGCGGCCGGACGCGGCGGCTGTGCGCTGAGAACCCGTGCGCACAGTGCCTGGGCGGCCCGGAGTCGGTCCCTTTCTGTCCGCGCGCGGCGGTGTGGGACGCGAAGTGGCCCGGGGGCCGGGAATGGGTGCTGCTGGGCGGGAAGCCTGCGGAGTCCGGGTCGCTGCCGCCGAGTTGCGGCTGCCCTGGGCGCTCTCCTGAATCTGTGGCTCCTCGGGAGTGAGAGGCATGAGGGATTGTCTATCAAACGCCGGAACGAGCTGCGTAAGCGGGTTCGGCCAGGGATTTCCGAGGTGGGTTCCCGGTCCGGGGAGGCGGGCTCAGAAGAAGCCCATCTGCTCGGCGCGCGGGGTCTCTTCGTCCGGGACGAGGCGCGTCCGCTTGAGGTGCTGCCAGCGCGGCAGGGCATCCATGAACGCCCACGACATCCTGTGGTGCGGAGTCGGGCCGAACGCCTGCAGCGCTGTCTTGTGCACCGGGGAGGGGTAGCCGGCGTTGTCGGCGAACCCGAAGTCCGCGTGGTCTGCTCCGACTTCGGCCATGAGGGCATCCCTGCGCACCTTGGCCAGAACGGAAGCAGCCGCCACGGAGATGCACGACTGGTCGCCCTTGATCACGGTCCGCACCTGCCACGGGCCGCCCAGGTAGTCGTGCTTGCCGTCGAGGATCACCGCGTCCGGGCAAACGGGCAGGGCCTCGAGCGCGCGCGACGCGGCGAGCCGGAGTGCGGCCGTCATGCCCAGCGCGTCGATCTCCTCGGAGGAGGAGTGTCCGAGGGCATGGGCCGAGACCCACTCGTCCAGGAGGCCGGCGAGTTCCGTGCGCCGTTTCGCGGTGAGGAGCTTGGAGTCGGTGAGGCCTTCCGGCGGTCGGCGCAGCCCCGTGACCGCGGCGCACACGGTGACGGGCCCTGCCCAGGCTCCCCTGCCCACCTCGTCGATCCCGGCCACAACTTTGGCACCCGTCTTGGCGCGGATCGACCGCTCGACGCGGTGAGTTGGAGGTGTGATCGGCATGGCCGGATCAGCGTAGCGCCGGTCCGGCGTTCCTTCGCCGACGGGCCCGGCGCAAGAGGCACCGCCTTCCTGGCCATGGTGCGGCGGACCGTCCCACGTGCCCTGCGGCGCCCGGGACTTGCCGTCCGGACGACCAGGGAGATCTCCGGTTGCCGCGTCTTGGGCTTCGTCCTTCATGGTGATGCGTTCACGGTGCGTCGTTCGGTTCTCGTCATCTCGCGCGGTGCCTGGCCCGTCCGACGCCGCCCGCTCGCGGTCGGCCGTGCCGCGGCGTCACGTTCAGGGTCCGTACGAGCGCGGTGTGCACCATTGCTCGAAGGGCCGGTCGAGGTGGTAGCGCCCGTCACTCCCCAGTTCCAGCGTACGGCTCTCCGCGTTGCCGGGGTTCGACAGCGATTCGAACTCCGCCACGGTCCAGTGCAGCCACCGCATGCAGAAGAGCCGCATCGTCAGCCCGTGCGTGACGATCAGGACGTTCGGCGGGTGGTCCGGCCGCTCGAAGCTGCGCCAGAGGCTTTCCAGGAACGCACCGGCCCGGTCGTAGACGTCCGCTCCGGACTCCCCCTGGGCGAAGCGGTAGAAGAAGTGCCCGTAGGCGTCGCGGTACTGCTTCTGCTTCCGTACGTCCTCACGGTCCTGCCAGTTCCCCCAGTCCTGCTCCCGCAGTCGTGGCTCCTCGCGTACACGCAGCAGCGCAGGGTCGAGCGCGAAGGCGGCAAGTGTCTGCAGGGTGCGCCGGTAGGGGGAGACGTAGGCGGAGACACGCTCGTTGCCGAAGAGTTCGCGCAGCTGCTCACCGGTTGCTGCGGCCTGCCGCACGCCCTTCTCCGTCAGTGCGAGGGCATGGTCCGGCACCCGCTCGTAGATGCTGTCGTCGCAGTTCCCCTCCGACTCTCCGTGCCGGACGAGGACGATGCGCCTCGGTCGTGCCATGCGGCCACTCTATGGCGCGGGGCAGAGGTCAGACGGTCCAGGAAGGCTCAAGGTCGATCACATCACCGGCGATTCCGGTCACATCCGCTCCGATCTGGGCGCGCAGTGCGAGCCGTTCCACCCGCTCCGTGCGGTATTTGCCGTGCTCCGCCGCGGAGTCCCACATCGACAGCACCATGAACTCGTCCTCGGTCTGCGACTGCGTGAACACTCCGCGCAGCATCCCCGGCGACCCGGCCATCGCCGGATTCCAGACCTTCTCCTGCATCAGCGTGTAGTGCTCGATGCGGTCACCCCGCACCCGGCAGTGGGCGACGCGCAGCAGGTCGGCGTCGGCGAAGACGGGGCGGAAGCCGGTCTTCACATCGAAGCGGTACTCGAAGAGGCGCACGCGCATGTCCTTGTACGTGCCGACCTGGGCCGCGTGCAGCCTGTCGTGGGAGCGCGCCATGAACGAGTCGTAGAAGGCACGGCTCTCCCAGAAGCCGAACAGGTGCGCCACGTTCTCCCTGGAGCGGCTCCATCCACCGCCTTGCCCCCGGAAACCCGGCTCACCGAGCAGCCCAGCCCACTTCCGCTGCCCCCGCTCGAACCCCCGACGGTCCACGACGGTGCAGCGCATCCACTTGACCAGCACCGCGCCATCGTACGGCCAACCGGGTGACAAGCCGTACGCGCACGGTTCCCCGAACGCCGGCTCGAGCCCTCCGGCACCGGCAGATCACTGCCTGCGACCGCTGTCCCGGGCGGCTGCGGACGCCACCACGTACTCGGTGAAGGTCCTGCGTCCCACGGCGTTCCCGGGGGTGGTGTGATGCCCGGCCCGGTAGCCGCGGGCCGCCTTGCCCGCAAGGGGTACCGCCAGCAGCGGCCGGCGACGCCGGTACGCGTGCAGGGTCAGCCGGGCCAGTTCCCGGGAGGTGCGCACCTCGGGACCGCCCATGTCCGCGACCCGGCCGGAAGGTTCACCCAGGGCGAGATCCGCCAAGCGTTCCGCGACCTCCCCCACCTCGATCGGCTGGAAGGACAGCCCGGCCGGGTAGAGCGTGACGGGCAGCCACCGCTGGGCCGTGGTGAGCCGCGCGATCAGGTCGTGGAACTGGGTGGCGCGGAGGATCGTCCACGGCAGCCCGCTGCCCTGGACGATCCGCTCGGCTTCCGCCTTCGCCCGGTAGTAGAAGAACGGCACAAGGTCGACGCCCACGATGGAGATGTAGATCAGGTGGGGTTCGGCGCCGGACCGGCTGAGCGCCTC
The DNA here is from genome assembly GCF_900090145.1 of Streptomyces sp. WMMB 322. Classification (GTDB taxonomy): domain Bacteria; phylum Actinomycetota; class Actinomycetes; order Streptomycetales; family Streptomycetaceae; genus Streptomyces. The sequence continues at coordinate 89,619 of NZ_FMHI01000016.1, read as the reverse complement.
GGTCAGCCGTTGCGTCGCCTCGACGTCCTTGCCGGTCCCGGTCGTGGCGCAGTGGACGACGCTTCGCACCCCGGCGACGGCCGCGGCGAGCCCCTCGCCCGAGGCAAGATCGCCCGTCGCCCACTCGGGGTTCTGCCCGCCGCCCGCTGCCCCGGCCACCGCCAGGTGGTGCGGGCGCGGACGGCGGCTGAGCACCCTGACCGCATCTCCGCGCTCCAGCAGTTTCCGTACGACCGCGCGGCCGAGGGTGCCCGTGCCCCCGGTGACCAGGACGGGGCCTCGCGGGTCTCGGCCCGCCGTGCTCATGGGGTCCGTCGTCGGTTCGTCCATGCGGCCATCCTCCGCCCACGGCACGACGTCGCGCAGCCCGCCCGCGCCGACGGTCAGGCGCCCGGTCGGCCTGGCCGGCGATGTCCCGGTCCGTACGGGCAGATGCCGGGCGGGCCGTACTGTCCCGAGTGGTCGACCCTGCCAGGCGTCGCCCGTTGGCGGCCGTTCCTGCTGGTGGAGATCGCCTTTGCGCTGAGCTGCGGTTTTCGGACGGATCGCCGGCCGTGGAGGACTCAGGTGATTCTTGCCCTATAGGTTCCCTCCATGACGGACGACTGGCGCAGGGACCGGATCGGGAGTGCCTTGAGGGGCGAGAACCCCACCGTGCTGCGACGGCTGGAGGCGGGGTTCGCGGTGATCGGGGACACCCAGTTCCTGCCCGGCTATTCGGTACTGCTGATCGACGAGCCGGATGTGCAACGCCTGTCGGATCTGCCGAAGGCGAAGCGGATGTCCTTCCTCTCGGGCATGGACCGGCTCGGGGAAGCGGTCGAACGCGCTTGCCGCCGCCTGGACCCCGCTTTCCGGCGAGTGAATCTGGAAATCCTCGGCAACACCGACAACTTCCTGCACGCCCACGTCTGGCCGCGGTTCGACTGGGAGGCGGGCGAGTTGGTGGGCAAGCCGGTCTGGTTGTACCCGAGTGAGCGATGGACCGATGAGCGGTTCGCCCTCGGTCCGCGGCATGACGCACTGCGGCAGGCGATCGGCGAGGAACTGGACGGGCTGCGCCTCACCGCAAACTGAGCGGGGACGGGTCGTCCTCCGCCGCGCAGTGAGCGGGGTGCGTTGGCCTCAAGCGCGCGACGGCCGCCGGACCGTGGAGGCGGCTCCGTCGGAGCCGGTAAGGATGCGTCCCGCTGAGGCTCTCCGAACGGGCTGGTTGAATCAGCCGGTTGACCGTTGTCCTCCGCGAAACGCACGGTGCTTGAACGCCGCAGAGGGTGCCGGCCGACGGCCGGCACCCTCTCTCAAGCACGGATCAGCTGCTCAGCGGCAGTTGCCCGATGTCGCATCGGACGCCGTTGCGCCCGTACTCAGCTGCACCCGCTGGTCGAGCCGCAGCCCTCGCACAAGTAGCAGCTGCCCGCGCGGCGCATCTTCGTCCCACAGGAGAAGCACAGCGGTGCGTCGGCATTCAGGCCGAGCTGCATCTCCATCAGCTCCGTGGAGTTGTGGGCACCCCCCGGAGCAGGAGCCGGGGCCTGGGACTCGCTGACCCCTTCTGCCTTGGCTTCCTCCTTCGCCTTCTCCTTGGCCTCCCTGACCGTCTCGGCCTTCGGCGCGGACTGCGCGAGGCCCTCCACGTCGAGCTCCTCCTCGGACGGTTCGTACGAGCCCGTCTCCAGGTGGCGCTGACGCTCGCTCGCCGAGTGGATGCCCAGGGCCGAGCGCGTTTCGAAGGGCAGGAAGTCCAGGGCCAGACGCCGGAAGATGTAGTCGACGATCGACTGTGCCATCCGCACATCCGGGTCGTCGGTCATCCCCGCCGGCTCGAAGCGCATGTTCGTGAACTTCGAGACGTACGTCTCCAGCGGCACGCCGTACTGCAGGCCGACGGAGACGGCGATGGAAAAGGCGTCCATCATGCCCGCGAGGGTCGAACCCTGCTTGGACATCTTCAGGAAGACCTCGCCCAGCCCGTCGTCCGGGTAGGAGTTCGCCGTCATGTAGCCCTCGGCGCCGCCCACCGTGAAGGAGGTGGTGATGCCGGGACGGCCCTTGGGCAGGCGCTGCCGCACCGGCCGGTACTCGATGACCTTCTCCGGCTCGGCCTCGGCCTTCTCCTCCTTGCGCTTGGCGGAGAGCGGCTGGCCGACCTTGGAGTTCTCCACGTAGACGGCGAGCGCCTTCGTGCCGAGCTTCCAGCCCTGCAGGTAGATCTCCTCGACGTCCTCGACGGTGGAGGACGCGGGCATGTTCACGGTCTTGGAGATCGCGCCGGAGAGGAACGGCTGGGCAGCGGCCATCATCCGCACATGCCCCATCGGGGAGATGGAACGCTCGCCCATGGCGCAGTCGAAGACGTCGTAGTGCTCCGGGCGCAGACCCGGAGCGTCGACGACGTTGCCGTGCTCCGCGATGTGCTCGACGATCGCCTCGACCTGCTCGGCCGGGTATCCGAGCCGCTTGAGCGCCTTGGGCACCGTGTTGTTGACGATCTGCATGGAGCCGCCGCCGACGAGCTTCTTGAACTTGACGAGGGCCAGGTCGGGTTCGACGCCCGTCGTGTCGCAGTCCATCATCAGGCCGATGGTGCCCGTCGGTGCCAGCACGGAGGCCTGCGCGTTGCGGAAGCCGTGCTTCCTGCCCAGCCGCAGCACGTCCTGCCACGCCTCCGTGGCCGCCGCCCACACGGGGGTGTCCAGGTCGTCGGCGCGCCGCGCCGAGTCGTTGGCGTCGGAGTGCTGCCGCATCACGCGGTTGTGCGCGTCGGAGTTGCGCGCGTAGCCCTCGTACGGACCGACCACCCCGGCCAGTTCGGCGGACCGCCGGTAGGACGTGCCCGTCATCAGCGAGGTAATGCTCCCGGCGAGCGCACGGCCGCCGTCGGAGTCGTAGGCGTGGCCCGTCGCCATGAGCAGCGCGCCCAGGTTGGCGTAGCCGATGCCCAACTGGCGGAAGGCACGGGTCGTCTCCCCGATCTTCTCGGTCGGGAAGTCGGCGAAGCAGATGGAGATGTCCATCGCGGTGATGACGAGTTCGACGACCTTCGCGAAACGTCCGGCGTCGAAGGACTGGTGGCCCTCGTCGTCGTCGCGCAGGAACTTCATCAGGTTCAGCGAGGCCAGGTTGCAGGACGAGTTGTCCAGGTGCATGTACTCGCTGCACGGGTTGGAGGCGGTGATCCTGCCCGACTCCGGCGAGGTGTGCCAGTGGTTGATGGTGTCGTCGTACTGGATGCCCGGGTCGGCGCAGACGTGGGCGGCCTCGGCCATCTTCCGGAAGAGCGCCTTGGCGTCGACCTCGTCGACGACTTCGCCCGTCATGCGCCCGCGCAGCCCGAACTTCGAGCCGGACTCGACCGCCTTCATGAACGCGTCGGTCACACGCACCGAGTTGTTGGCGTTCTGGTACTGGACGGACGTGATGTCGTCGCCGCCGAGATCCATGTCGAAGCCCGCGTCGCGCAGGGCACGGATCTTCTCCTCCTCCTTGACCTTCGTCTCGATGAAGGCCTCGACGTCGGGGTGGTCGACGTCGAGCACGACCATCTTGGCCGCGCGGCGCGTGGCGCCGCCCGACTTGATCGTGCCTGCGGAGGCGTCCGCTCCGCGCATGAAGGAGACGGGCCCGGAGGCGTTGCCTCCGGAGGAGAGCAGCTCCTTGGAGGAACGGATTCGGGAGAGGTTGAGGCCGGCCCCGGAACCGCCCTTGAAGATCATCCCCTCTTCCTTGTACCAGTCGAGGATCGACTCCATGGAGTCGTCCACGGAGAGGATGAAGCAGGCCGAGACCTGCTGCGGCTGGGTCGTGCCCACGTTGAACCAGACCGGGGAGTTGAAGCTGAAGATCTGGTGCAGCACCGCGTGGGCCAGCTCGTGCTCGAAGATCTCCGCATCCGCCGGGGAGGCGAAGTAGCCGTGCTGCTCACCGGCCGCGCGGTAGGTCTTCACGACGCGGTCGATCAGCTGCTTGAGGCTGTTCTCCCGCTGCGGCGTGCCCACCGCGCCGCGGAAGTACTTGCTCGTCACGATGTTTGTAGCGTTCACCGACCAGAAGGCGGGGAATTCGACGCCACGCTGCTCGAAGTTGACCGAGCCGTCGCGCCAGTTGGTCATGACGACGTCACGGCGCTCCCACTCCACCTCGTCGTAGGGATGAATCCCGGGAGTGGTGTGGATGCGCTCGATCCGGAGCCCCTTAGCCACCTTGCCGCCCTTCGCACGGAAGCCGCGTGCCGGGCCGCTCGTCGTCTCTGTCATTCCGCCTCCCTGTACGGGCATAACGCCCCGATGCGCCCCGAATCTTCCCGGGGCACCTTGCTTGTTCCATGGCTCTCGGCGGCATGCGCCACGATGCGCACCCCCGCCGGAGCCCGAGGTCTTCTCGACGCTCCGCCGCTCAGTCGGCGGCAGACGTCCTGACCGGCGCTCCCGGGGTCCCGCCCGCGCCGTCGGCGCCGTTCTCCCCGCGACCCCCGCGGGAGACCGGCACTTCCGGATCTCCCTGGCCCCTCCGGTCCTCCCGGCCCTCGCCGCCTGCGCCGTCGCCGGCGGCCGGTCCGCTCGCGCGGGCCTCCCGCAGCTCCGCCACGGCGTCCTCGAAGTCCTCGAGGGACTCGAAGGCGCGGTAGACGGAGGCGAACCGCAGGTAGGCCACGAGATCCAGGTCCTGGAGCGGGCCGAGTATCGCGAGCCCGACGTCGTGCGTGGACAGCTCGGCACTGCCCGTCGCCCTGGCGGCCTCCTCGACCCGCTGGCCGAGCTGGGCCAGGGCGTCCTCGGTGACCGGACGGCCCTGACACGCTTTGCGCACGCCCGAGATCACCTTGTCCCGGCTGAAGGGCTCCGTGACACCGCTGCGCTTGATCACCATCAAGGACGCGCTTTCCACGGTGGTGAAGCGGCGGGAGCAGTCGGGGCACTGGCGGCGCCGCCTGATGGCGGTGCCGTCGTCGGTGGTGCGGCTGTCGACCACGCGACTGTCGGGGTGCCGGCAGAAGGGACAGTGCATTTCACCCTCCTTGAGCCTGCGAAAGCCCGCCTCGTGCATGCCTGTTACGCCCTCGCACGGCCCCGGCAGGAGCCCGCGAAGTTGCCACCAGCATAGTCCACAAACCCCCAACTGCGAGCAGGGGGACCACAACTTGTGGTGGCGCGCGCCAATCTAACCACTAGATCTGGTGTCTGCACGCGAGTTGCTGGAAAGCGTGTCGAGGTGCGCGACAGCAGACGAGAGTACGCGAGATCGAATGCGCCCCCCGTCGGCGGGGCACGCCTGCGAGACTCTGCGAACCGGCACCGGCGCTCGGCGGGCCCGCGGCGTTTACACCGCGGGCACGCGCCGTGCCAGTCGGTCGCGGGATTTTCACTCGAACGTGTGTTTGGCGCAACCTTTCGAAACCAACTACCGTTGTCCCACTAGGGAGAAACGCTCGAGAGGGGCCGACGTGACCACCACAGCAAACAGCGCCACCATCACGTCCCAGAACCGTTCCGCGCAGTCGCTCGACCACATCCCGCCGGTGACGCCGGTTGACGACGCGGACGGCGCACTGGACGCCGAGGCACAGGACGCGCAGCAGGCGAAGCGCTCGCTGCCGGGGCGACCTCCGGGGATCCGTGCGGACAGTTCGGGGCTCACCGACCGCCAGCGCCGTGTGATCGAAGTGATCCGTGACTCGGTGCAGCGCCGCGGCTACCCGCCGTCCATGAGGGAGATCGGTCAGGCCGTGGGCCTCTCCAGCACCTCCTCCGTGGCGCATCAGCTCATGGCGCTGGAGCGCAAGGGCTTCCTCCGGCGCGACCCGCACCGTCCCCGCGCCTACGAGGTGCGCGGCTCGGACGCTCCGGCGGCCCAGGTCACCACCGACACCACGGGGAAGCCGTCCGCCTCCTACGTGCCGCTGGTCGGCCGGATCGCCGCCGGCGGCCCCATCCTGGCGGAGGAGTCGGTCGAGGACGTCTTCCCGCTGCCGCGTCAACTCGTCGGCGACGGCGAACTGTTCGTGCTCAAGGTGGTCGGCGACTCGATGGTCGAAGCGGCCATCTGCGACGGCGACTGGGTCACCGTGAGGCGGCAGCCGGTCGCCGAGAACGGCGACATCGTCGCGGCCATGCTCGACGGCGAGGCCACCGTCAAGCGCTTCAAGCGCGAGGACGGTCACGTATGGCTGCTGCCCCACAACTCCGCGTATCAGCCCATCCCTGGTGACGACGCGACGATCCTCGGCAAGGTCGTCGCCGTGCTGCGCAGGGTCTGAGTCCCGCGCAAGGCCCGGGCCCCGGGCCCCTCGCGAGTAACGGGCCGCCGGTTCCACTGCGCCGGAACCGGCGGCTCCGCCGTGTCCGCGCAACGCGCTACGCCTTCGCGGCGCTCTTCGCGCCCCCGGTCACGGACTCCTTCGCGGCCAGGGACTCCTTCGCCGCCTTGTCGATGGCGGCAAGTGAACGCCGCGCCTGGTTGCGGTCCGTCGTGTACCAGAAGTCGGGCATCGAGGCCCGCAGAAAGCCCCCGTAGCGCGCCCGCTCGAGCCGCGGGTCCAGCACGGCGACCACGCCCCGGTCCCCCGACGCCCGAACGAGCCGCCCCGAGCCCTGAGCCATCAGCAGCGCCGCGTGTGTGGCCGCGACAGCCATGAACCCGTTGCCGCCGTGCTCCTCGACGGCCTTCTGCCGGGCACTCATCAGCGGATCGTCGGGGCGCGGGAAGGGGATGCGGTCCATCACCACCAACTGGCAGTTCGCACCCGGGACGTCGACGCCCTGCCACAGCGACAGCGTCCCGAACAGGCACGTCTCCGCGTCCTCTGCGAAGCGGCGGATCAGCTCCCCCAGCGTCTCCTCGCCCTGGAGCAGGATCGGCACCTCCATCCTGCCGCGCAGATCCTCGGCGGCCGTCTGAGCGGCCCGCATGGAGGAGAAGAGCCCGAGCGTGCGGCCTCCCGCCGCCCCCACCAGGTCGGCCAGCTCGTCGAGCATGTCGCGCCGCGAGGGCTCACGGCCCGGCGGTGCCAGATGCCGCGCGACGTAGAGGATTCCCTGCTTGCGGTAGTCGAACGGTGAGCCGGCGTCCAGGCCCCGCCACCGCGGGATCTCCTTGTGCGCCGTCCCGCCGTCGCCGTCCGGCGCATCGTCACCCACCACGCGCTCGGGGGCGAGGCCGAGCGAGGCGCCGACCCCGTTGAAGTCGCCGCCGAGCTTGAGCGTCGCCGAGGTCAGGACGACCGAGCGGTCGGTGAACAGCTTCTCCCGCAGGAGCCCGGCGACCGACAGCGGTGCGACGCGCAGAGAGGCACCGTAGCGGTCGTGCCGCTCGTACCAGATCACGTCGAACTCCGAGGATTCCACGACGCGTTCGGCGACATCGTGCACGTTCTCCAGCGACGCCAGGGCCTGTTTGCGCACCGCGTCCTCGTCCTGAACGGACTTGTCGCGGGTGTTGCCCAGCGTCGTGATGCCGGCGCGGGTGGCGTCACGGAGCGCCATGAGGACGTGCGCGAGATCGTCGGGGACGGTTTCGAGCCGCCCGGGCAGGGCCAGCTCCATGACCCGCTCGAACCCCTCGGCGGCTGTCTGGAGCCGGTCGGCGGTCTTCTCGTCGATGAGTTTCGCGGCGCGGCGGACGGCACGGCTGACACCGCCGGGCGACAGATCGCCGGTGGCCACTCCCGTCACGCGCGAGACGAGTTCGTGCGCCTCGTCGACGATCAGCACCTCGTGGGCCGGCAGCACGGATGCGTCCTCGATCGCGTCGATCGCGAGCAGGGCGTGGTTGGTGACGACGACCTCGGCGAGCTTGGCCCGCTCACGCGCGCTCTCGGCGAAGCACTCGGCTCCGTAGGCGCACTTCGTGGCGCCGAGGCACTCGCGCGAGGAGACCGAGACCTGGGACCATGCGCGGTCGGAGACCCCGGGCCGCAGATCGTCCCTGTCGCCCGTGTCGGTCTCGCCCGACCAGTCGCGCAGCCGAAGCAGGTCCTTGCCGAGGGTGGAGGTGGGGGCCGCTGTTTCGAAGGGATCGAAGAGCCCTTCTTCCTCTTCCTGCGGGACGCCCTCGTGAAGCCGGTGCAGGCACAGGTAGTTGGAGCGGCCCTTGAGCATTGCGAACGGGGTGCGACGGCGCAGCAGCGGCTGAAGCGCCTCGACCGTACGGGGCAGGTCGCGCTCCACGAGCTGACGCTGAAGCGCGAGCGTGGCCGTGGCGATCACGACGGGCTCGCCGTGCGCGAGCGCGGGTACGAGGTAGCCGAGGGACTTTCCGGTGCCGGTGCCCGCCTGGATCAGCAGATGGGTGCCGTCGTCGACCGCGTCGGCGACGGCTTCGGCCATGGCCACCTGACCAGGCCGTTCCGTACCGCCGACAGCGGTGACGGCGGCGTGCAGGAGCTCGGTGAGGGCGGGCTTGCTCATAGATCCGACACCCTACGCGGCGCCTGTGACACCTCGTCCGCTCCCGGTCCTCTCACGCCGGGTGGAGGGGGTTGGCGACGGTGCCGTGGACGGCTGCGTGCGGCCGCTCGGAGCTGTCGCGGTAGCCGTCCAGGTGCAGACGGTTCCGGTTGAGGCAGAGCCGTTCGATGCGCGGGGTAAGCAGGTCGAACGCCGCGAAGCGGTCCTTCAGTTCGGGGAAGCGGGCCTGGTGGCGCTCGGTCTCCGCGCGCAGCAGCGACCAGAACTCGCCCTCGGGGACCTGCAGTTGCTCCTCACAGAGCGGCGCGAGGTAGCGGAACACGCCGACGAAGAGACCGGAGTGGATGAACTGCGTGAGGAACCCCGGGGGCTCCGTCAGCAGCACCTCGCGCACCTCGCCGGGCATGTCGTCCAGTTCGGGCACCGGGTCGGCGCTGACGTTGACGTCGTCGACGAAGTCCTTGACCGCCAGCCGTACGGGCACGTCGTCCTCGTCGAAGACGACGATCGCGTTCTCACCGTGCGGTGAGAAGACCGTCCCGTAGCGGTAGAGGAAGTGCAGCAGCGGCGGCAGAACGGCGGCGAAGAGGCGGCGCAGCCACACCCGGGGCGGCAGCCCGGAACGCTCGACGAGTTCCGCGGTGAGCGACCTGTCGCGTGCGTCGGTGTGGATCAGGGAGGCGAGGGTCCGCCCCCGCTCACCGGCTTCGAGCTGCCCGGTGAGCGGTTCGCGCCAGATGCAGCCGAGCAGTTCGCGGTACTGGTACGGCACCTGCGGCAGCCGGTCGTAGAGGGGATGCCGGACGGTGACTGAGGCGACCTCGCCGAGCAGGATCACGCGGCACTCGTCGCGCAGGAACGCGTCACGGTCGCGCAGTCCGTGGATCCACTGCGTCACAGACGGCGCGGCGAGAGTCCGTTCCGTCGGAAGGCCGCGCCAGACAAGGGTGTTGAGCACGGACAGCGGCAGCTTGACCGTGTACCGCTCGGGTCGGCTGGTGTTGAGGAAGGTGCGCACGGACTGCTGGGGCAGGCGCAGGTCGCCGTCGGTGCGCAGCGGGACGATGTCGCCCTTGGCGAGCGCGTCGGCGAAGAGCGGTGCGATGGTCTCGTCCCACTGCCAGGGGTGTACGGGCAGGAAGAGGTAGTCCTCGGCGGGCAGTCCCCGTGAGCGCAGGGTATGGCGGAAGTCCCGGAGGGTCTCGGGCGCGAGTTCGCGCTCGTAGAGCCGGTGGGGCTCGGCGAGCGTGGGGACGCCCCGGTAGTCGGCGAGACCGCTGCGCACGGCCAGCCAGGGGAGGCGCTGTTCGCGGCGCGCCTCGGGCGCCCAGCGGGCCGCGTCCGACGCGGAGAAGCCCAGGCGGCCCTTGTTCGCGACAAGCCAGGGGTGCCCCTTCTGGTGCCCTTCGAGTTCGGCGTAGCCGAGGTCGGCAAGGCGGGCGGCGGGCAGTTCGCGCTCGCTGAGCCGTACGTCGGCGAGGAGCGTGGCGGACAGTTCGCGGATGAGGTGGCCCGTGGTGTCCCCGGTCAGCGCGAGGAGCGTGTCGTGGGCGCGCAGCAGGAAGGCGAAGGGGTCGGTTCCGGCCGGGGTCAGCGAGGCCGGGTCGATGATCCAGTGCCCGTAGGCGCCGCGACGGGCACGGAAGCGGAGCGTGAGGTCGTCGCTGACGCGCAGGCGGTACGGGCGCGTGGCGGGACCGCCGGGAGCGGGTGCGGGTGCGGGTGCGGGTGCGGAGGGCGCTTCCGTGCCGGGCCGGCTCCCGTCGTTCGCGCCGGTTCCGGCCTCGGTGTCCGGGTCCGTGTCGGGCTCCGGCCGGATGATCTCCTCGTATGCGAACTCGCTGATCATCTTCACCAGCAGCCGTCTGCCGGCCCTGCGCCAGCTGTCCGGGTCCATGCCCGGCGGCAGGTGCAGCTCCCCGGGGCGGCGCGCTTCGTCGTCGTGGGTGCCGTCGGAAGCCGGCAGGTGCACTGTGGGACTCCTTGTTCGGGGACAGGGACAGGAGGGCGGGGAGGACAGTGACTCGGGGGCGGCAGCAGGTCTGTGACAGCAGGTCTGTGGCAGCAGGTCTGTGGCAGCAGGTCTGTGGCAGCGGGTCTGTGGCAGGGGGTCTGCGGCAGCGGGCCGGATCAGGCCGTCAGAGCACTTCCCGCAGCGCCCTGTCGCGGACCATGAGCGCGGCCCGCTTCCCCGGCAGGTCGACCTCGGCCGAGAGCCGGAACCCGGCGCTCAGGAACGCCGCGACGGAGGCCACGTTGCGCACGTCCGGCTCGGCCAGCACCCGCCCGCAGCGCGGCCGTCGGTCGAGGACGAGCTCGGAGACGGCGCGCAGCAGCGCGGTTCCGATGCCGCGGCCGCGGTCGGGCACGCCGCCGATCAGCAGGTGCAGCCCGGTGTCGTGAGGTCTGGCGCTGCAGTACCGGGCGATGGGGTCGAGGTCCGCGCGGTAGATCTCCCAGTAGCTCATCGGAACCCCGTCGAGAAGGCCGAGGCAGGGGACGCTGCGCCCGTCGCCGTCGAGTTGGGCCCGCAGGTGCTTCGCCGTCACCTCCTGCGGGCCGGACAGCTCCCAGAAGGCCGCCACCGCAGGGTCGTTCATCCAGGCGGCGACGAGCCGCAGATCGCGGTCCAGGCGGACCGGCAGGAGTCTCATCGTGCCCACCGGCGTCTGCGCGGGCGGCCATTCGCCGACGCGGTCGAGCAGGTCGTCCGGGCCCGGGACCTGTGGTGAGGGGGCGGGACCGTCCGCCGGCAAGTCCCCTGCCGGAGGTCCGGATCCCCGCTGCCGCTCCGGGGAGCCGGGGGCGCCGTACCGCCCGTGTTCGGCAAGCAGCGCCGCCAGATCGCCGGAGCGCCCCAGGTCGAGGGTGTCGTCGCTGTCCGGCGCTCCGGACGGCACGGACTCCCCCGGCGTGCCGGGCCGGCCGGAGGTCTCCGGTCCGCCGGAGGCCGCGGGGTTCGGACGGTTCACCTGAGCGCAGCTCCTCTCGCAACCACGACGACGGTCACCGGCACAGCGGGTTCGTGACGGTGACGTACACGGACTGGGTGTCGACGGGGCCGACGAGTTCGTCCATGCCGTGCAGCCGCGTGAGCAGGTTGGCCTTGCAGCGCAGCGTCGGCGACTCCAGCAGAAGGGCGGGCAGCGCGGAGGCGGGACCGCCCTCGGCCGCACGGGCCCGCATCCGCAGGAACTGTCTCGCCGCGGCGAGCAGCACCGCCTCGTCCGCCAGCCGTTGGACGCCGAAGGCACCGACCAGCCCGAGGATGTTGTTGATTCCGAGGTAGTACGCGAAGCGTTCGTCGGTCACGGCGTCGTCGACGAAGGAGTCGCTGTCCACGCCGAGCCGCGTGCCGGGCAGCCGCTGCTGGAGCGCGTCACGCCGCGACTCGCGGAAGTAGTAGCCCTGGTTGTCGCGGTAGCGCCCGCCGCACGGCCATCCTGCGCCGTCGAGCAGCACCAGCGTGTTCTGCTGATGCGCCTCCAGTGCGATCCCGGCGTGCGCGTCCAGCCACAGGACGGGACGCACCACGGCGTCGAGATAGCGCAGGAACCACTCGGTGGCGACGGTCGTGACGGAGCGGTCCGTTCGGGCGGCGAGGTTTTCCACGACGTCCGCCAGCCGGGACCGCAGCGCTCCGCGCGGGACGCCGGGCCAGGGCTGTTCGGCAGTGAGTCCGGCGACGCAGACGGCGTCGTCCGACGGGCGGAAGGGGTTGTGCCGCACGACGGTGTCCAGGCCGGGCACGGGCATGCCGTCGGGCCCGTCGACGCCGAGCCACGCAGGGTCGCGGACGATGTCGAAGCCGGGGTGCACCGCCCGCCACTGCGCACCCAGGCCGGAGCGCAGCAGCCGGTGCACCTCGAGTCCGCGCAGCAGTTCCTTGCGCAGGTTCTCGCGGCGGGAGTTGGTGATGGGAAGGCCGAGGGAGAGCTTGAGCATCGCCGGCCCGCCGGGCCGCGCCACCGTGCGGACGGAGGACGTTGGGTGCCAGGCGTCACCTGCCTCGCCGACGTGGTGCAGGAGCCCGTCCGCCAGGAGTCGGGCCACGGCGGGCCGGTGCGAGAGGTGGCGGGCCTGCCAGGGGTGCAGGGGCAGCGGCACGGTCCCGGCGGGCAGCCGGGAGACGAGCGCCTCGCCCGCGAGCCGGGCGGCGAGTTGCCGGGCGCCGACAGTGCGGCCGCGTTCCGTCCAGGCCGAGTCGCATGCCACGACGGATTCGTCGACGGCGATCCAGTGCAGCGGGAAGGACGCCCGCATCTCCGGCGAGTAGGCCCGGCACTCCTCGTCGGAGAGACCCTGGCGGCTCTTGGGCGCGGGGTGCAGCGGATGACCGAGGACGAGCGACTGTTCGGCGTCCAGAAACGGGCCGTTGCCCGGCGGGGGTTGGGGCGCCGCACTCCGCTCGGCCAGGAACCCGGTGGCGCGGCGCACGGAGTCGGCGACACGGGCGACGAGGTCGGCTGCGTCGATCGAGGCGGACGTGGGGAGGGAGGCGGGCGCGGAGATGGAGGCGGGCCGGGGAACGGAGGCAGGGCCGGGGGCGGGCGCGGAGGCGTACGCGACGGGCCCTGCCTGTGTGGCGGAAGCGCCGGGTGCAACGGAAGCGCCGGGTGCTGCGGATGCGGCTGGGTCGGCGTCCCGGGCTTCGGCGCCGCTCCGGTTCACGACTTCGCGTGCGATGAGTGCGGCGAGGACCACGGCGTCGAGCGGCGCCGTGCCCATGGGGGCGCCGTCCAGGCGCGGCGGTCCGAAGTCGTGCCGTCCGGTCGGCGACCAGTAGCGCACGGGAACCCGCAGGAGCACACCGGTGGCGTCCATGGGGAGCACGAGGGTGTCCTGGCCCCGGGCCGGGCCGGTGATGTCGTTCTCCCGCACCCAGCAGCACAGCAGGTTGCGGACGGCGGCCTCGTCCGCCGTCCGTGCCGCGACGTCCGGGCCGGCGTCCGCGGACGCCGGCCCGTCCGGCCGGGCAGCGGGCCCGGGGCCCTGCGCCTGCCCGGGCAGGAGTGCGGAGGAGGCAGCGGACGAGGGTACCGAGGACGAGGGAGACGGTGGCCCGGAGGACGACGGGGGCGCGGGAACGGAGGACGACGGGGGCGCGGGAACGGAGGCCGCCGGACCGGACGACGCGGCGGACGGGACAGGTGAGCCGGACGGAGTGGGCGGTACGGGGGCCGTGTGGGGTTTCGGCGCGGGAGCACCGGCCTGCTCGGTGACGAGTTCACGCGGGACTGAACGGTCCGCTCCGGTACGGGCGTTCACAGAGGTCTCCTCCGGTGTCGACTCGGCACGCCGAAGAGCGGGCCGCCTCCCCCGTCCGTACCAACGAAGCCGGAGCGCCCTGATCACGGGCGAAGTGAAGATCTGTGACGTGAACCGGTCGGAACCGTGGACCCTGCCGGGCCCGTCCCCCACCTCACGGGGCATAGTTTCCCCTGGCTCCGCGCCGGTGCGGCGCCGGGCGGCCGCACGGCCGAAGGCTCCGGCCGGCCGCTGCGCAAGGGGCCGTGACACTCGCCGCCCCGCAGGGGCCGTGACAATTCAACAGGCACAAGGACATTCAGGGGGAGTTCATTCATGTCAGCCCACACAGGGCAGGTGCGGCGACGGCGTCCCGCGCCGGCCGTCGCGGCGCTCGTCGCCGCGCTCGCCGTCACGGTCACCGCGTGCGGACCGGAGGACAACGGCGCCGGGGGCGAGCCCGGTGCTTCCGCGTCCGCGTCGGAGCAGGACAAGAAGCGGGACCACCTGGGCCTTCCGGAGAATCTGCCCAAGGATCTCCCCAGCTCCCTCGAGGACCTCGACAAGTGGCGCAACGGCGAGTGGAAGAACTGGGACCGGGACGAATGGCTCCGCAGGGCCAAGGAGTTCATCAACCCGATCATCGACGACCTGTGGGACCCGGACCGGATGAAGGACGCCGACGAGCAGGACCGCAAGGTCGACGACGGCGAGATCGACGACAGTGAGAGCGGCGGCAAGGGCGGCACCGGGGAGGACGAGGGCGTCACCGACCCGGCTCCCGCACGCGTGCCCGCCAAGCAGGTCAAGCTCCCCTACACCAAGTCCAGTCCGCCGGTCGGCAAGGTGTTCATGGACACCCCGCAGGGTCCGACGGTCTGCTCCGGCACCGTGGTCAAGGACCCGCGCAACCCGGGCAAGTCCAACCTGGTCGCCACCGCGGGGCACTGTCTGCACGCGGGCAAGGACGGCGGCTGGTTCCGCAACGTCGTCTTCGTGCCCCGCTACAACCCGAAGGGGCTGTCCGACGCGCAGCTTGCGAAGGCGGACCGGAAGGACGTCGCTCCCGACGGTGTCTGGTGGGCGAAGTACGCACGCACCACCGACCACTGGATCGCCAACGGCGCGAGGACTGGCGGCAAGGGCGCACCCCAGGACTTCGCGGTGATGAAGGTGCGCCCGGAGGACAGGAGGTCGGGCCCCTCCCTGGAGGAGACCGTGGGCAAGGCCGCGAAGGTCAACTTCGGCACGCCCCGGGTCAAGGCCCTTCCGAGTCTGACGCCCCACGGGTACCCGGCCGCGCCCCCGTTCGACGGTACGAAGATGCTCACCTGCACCGGCAAGCCCGGACGTCTGACGCTCGACGCCCGTCAGCCCACGATGTACCGCGTCGGCTGCAGCATGACGGGTGGTTCCTCCGGCGGCGGATGGCTCAGCCCGAGCGGCAGGGAGCTGCTCTCGGTCACGTCCGTCGGGCCCGTCGAGGGCGGCTGGCTCGCCGGTCCGCGCATCGGCAGGGAGGCCAAGAGCATCTTCGACAGCGTCTCCGCCAAGTAGCCGCGGGCAGCGGGGTGTTCAGGGCCTTCGAACGCCTTCGGGCGGACAGAGGCCAGGGCGCCCCGCTCCCGTCGCCCGGCCGACGTCTCCGCGGCGCACGTCTGTTGCGTCCGGGGCGGGTGCCGCAGACCGACACCGGGCCCGTGCCGACTCGGGCCTCCCTTCCACACCCAGGGGGATCGTTCACATGTCACCGATACGCAGGCACGGGCGCCGTCGCAGGACCGCCGCCGCCACCGCGGCGCTGACCGCGCTCGCGCTCGCACTCACCGCCTGCCAGTCCGGCGGCGGCACCGACGCGAGCGCCCGGGCATCCGCGCAGCCGTCGCCGACCCAGGACCTGGGGATTCCGGAGGATTTGCCGGATGACCTGCCCACGTCCCTGAAGGACCTGGAGAAGTGGCGCGACGGCGAATGGAAGAACTGGGACCGCGACCAATGGGTCCGTGAGGGACGCGACTTCGTGAACCCCTACATCAAGGACCACTGGAAACGGGACCGCATGGACGAGGCCGAGGACAACGGCAAGCACGTCCCCGAGGACCTCGAAGCCGCGTCAGGTGCGAGCGCCAGCGGCCCCGAGCCGCGCCCCGTGAAGGCGCGCGGCGTCGACACCCCGTACACGCGGAACGCGGCACCTGCCGGCAAGGTCTTCATGGACACCCCGAAGGGTCCGATGGTCTGCTCCGGCACGGTGGTCAACGACCCGCGCAACCCGGGCAAGTCCAACCTGGTCGCCACCGCGGGGCACTGTGTGCACTCCGGCAGGAACGGCGGCTGGCTGCGCAACATCATGTTCGTGCCCGCCTACAACAACCGCGGACTCCCGCCGTCGCAGGTGCGCAGCGCCCAGCCGCAGGACATCGCCCCGTACGGCCAGTGGTGGGGCGAGTGGGCGCAGACCAGCGACTACTGGATCAAGCAGGGCTCGGCGTCGGGCGGCGGCGGCGCGCAGCAGGACTTCGCGGTCCTGCACGTGAGGCCGGAGCGGCCCGCGGGGAAGTCCCTGGAGGAGACGGTCGGAGCCGCCGTGCGGATCAACTTCGACGCCCCGCGCGCGGAACGCTTCTCCGGGCTCAGCTCGTACGGCTACCCGGCGGCGCCGCCGTTCGACGGAGCCAGGATGTACAGCTGCACCGACAGGCCGGGCGAGCTCACGATCGACCCGTCGCAGCCTGCCCTGTACCGCATCGGCTGCACCATGACGGGCGGCTCCTCCGGCGGCGGCTGGTTCATGAAGGGCGCGGACGGCAAGGCCGAGCTGGTTTCGGTCAATTCGATCGGTCCGCAGCCCGCGGCGTGGCTGGCCGGGCCTCGCCTCGGGCCGACCGCCAAGGGCGTCTTCGACGCGGTCAGCAGGAAGTACGCGGGGAAGAACTGAAAGTCCGTCCGGACGGACATAGCGCAACGGCCGCGGTCCGCCTCCCGGTTGCTCCGGGTGGCGGGACCGCGGCCGTGCCGTCGTGCCGCTCGTGGACGGCTCCGACAGCTCCGGGGCGCCGACGTCCGGTCGGGGCCGCTACAGACCCTGCGCGTCGCCTGCCGGCTGCGGCTCGAACCTGCGCAGTTCCGCGGCCAGTTCGGCATGGACGCGCGCCTTGAGCAGAGTGCCGTCCTCGGTGTGCGTCTCGGAGAGCACCTCGCCCTCGCTGTGCACACGCGAGACCAACTTGCCCTCGGTGTACGGAACCAGTACCTCCAGCTCGACGGAGGGACGCGGCAACTCCTCGTCGATGAGGGCACGCAGCTCCTCGATGCCCTGGCCGGTGCGGGCGGACACCGCGATCGCCCGGCTCTCCGCACGCAACAGCCGCTCCAGCACGAGCGGGTCGGCCGCGTCGGCCTTGTTGACCACGACGATCTCGGGCACGTCGGAGGCTCCCACGTCCCTGATCACGCCGCGGACGGACGCCAGCTGCTCCTCGGGAGCCGGGTGTGCTCCGTCGACCACGTGCACGATGAGGTCGGCGTCGGCCACCTCCTCCATCGTGGAGCGGAAGGCGTCGACCAGGTGGTGCGGCAGATGCCGTACGAAGCCGACGGTGTCGGTCAGCGTGTGCAGCCGGCCGCTCGGCGTCTCGGCCTTGCGCACTGTCGGGTCCAGCGTGGCGAACAGGGAGTTCTCCACCAGGACGCCCGCGCCCGTGAGCCGGTTGAGCAGCGAGGACTTGCCCGCGTTGGTGTATCCGGCGATGGCGGCCGACGGCACCTTGTTGCGGCGACGCTCCTGCCGCTTGATGTCGCGGCTGGTCTTCATCTCCGCGATCTCACGGCGCATCTTGGCCATCTTCTCGCGGATGCGCCGCCGGTCCGTCTCGATCTTCGTCTCACCGGGACCACGCGTGGCCATGCCGCCTCCGGCCGACCCGGAGCCGCCGCCGCCCATCTGCCGCGACAGCGACTGACCCCAGCCGCGCAGCCTCGGGAGCATGTACTGCATCTGCGCCAGTGACACCTGGGCCTTGCCCTCACGGGACTTGGCGTGCTGCGCGAAGATGTCCAGGATCAGGGCCGTACGGTCGACGACCTTGATCTTGACGACGTCCTCGAGATGGATCAGCTGCCCGGGGCTCAGCTCACCGTCGCAGACGACGGTGTCGGCGCCGGTCTCCAGGACGATGTCCCGCAGCTCCTCCGCCTTGCCCGACCCGATGTACGTCGCCGGGTCCGGCTTGTCGCGACGCTGGATGACTCCGTCCAGGACGAGCGCTCCCGCCGTCTCCGCGAGGGCCGCGAGCTCCGCGAGGGAGTTCTCCGCCTCCTGCGCGGTTCCGGAGGTCCACACGCCCACGAGCACCACGCGCTCGAGGCGCAGCTGCCTGTACTCGACCTCGGTGACGTCCTCCAGCTCGGTGGAGAGACCCGCCACGCGTCGCAGGGCCGCCCGTTCGCTGCGGTCGTACTGATCGCCGTCACGCTCGCCGTCGATCCCGTCACTCCAAGCGACGTCCTCTTCCATCAGGGCGTCAGCTCGGCGGTCGGCCTCGGCGACACGTCGGCCGGTGTGTGGAAGAGAAGAGGAGTAGGTCATTTGGTCCTTACGTCGAGGTGAAAGATGCGGGACGGAGAAGTGCAAGGCATCCCGTTACCTGAAGAACGCCCGTCCGGCGGTTTAGATTCCCGCCTCCGGCCCCGCGAAGCGCGTCCGGCGCCGGCAGAAATAGTGGCACGCGCGCTCCGCGCGGTCATCCGGATTTGCACCGCACCCCTCGGCCCCGGGTCCTCGGCGGGCCCGGGG
This sequence comes from Streptomyces sp. WMMB 322, assembly GCF_900090145.1. Lineage (GTDB taxonomy): Bacteria > Actinomycetota > Actinomycetes > Streptomycetales > Streptomycetaceae > Streptomyces. Next base: position 71,172 of record NZ_FMHI01000016.1, on the reverse strand, counting down.
CGGAGGGGGTGCGGGCGATGGGGTGCGGGCGGCGGTCCGGCGGTCCGGCGGTCAGGAGCTCGCACGCCAGTCCGGGTGGCCCGGCATCTGCGGGGTCTTCTCCCCGTACAGCCAGTCCTTGAGGAATTTGCTCAGGTCCTTCTTGGCGACCGCGTTCGCGAGCCGGATGAAGTCGGCGGTGGAGGCGTTCCCGTCGCGGTGCTGCGTGATCCACTCCCGCTCCAGCCGCGCGAAGTCCTCGTTGCCGATCTTCTCCCGCAGCGCGTAGAGCGCGACCGCGGCGCCGTCGTAGACGCTCGGGCGGAAGATGTCCGTCCTGTTGCCCTGCCGGGGCGCGTTCAGCTTCGCCGGAGGCCCGTAACTCCTGCGCCAGCCGTCGGACTTCTCGTACGCCCGGCGCACACGGTCGACCAGCGGCGTACCGCCCTTCTCGGCGCCGTAGAGCCACTCGTACCAGGTCGCGTGCCCCTCGTTCAGCCACAGGTCGTCCCAGCTCTCGGGGGTCACGCTGTTGCCGAGCCACTGGTGCGCGAGTTCATGCACCATGACCCCTTCCGTGAACCAGGTGGGCGTCCGGCCGGCGGTGAAGAACGGCCTCCCGAACAGCGAGAGCGTCTGGGTCTCCATGGCGAATCCGAGGTCGGCGTCCGCCACCAGCAGGCCGTAGTTCTCGAAGGGGTAGGGGCCGAGACGCCGCTCCAGCCACTTCAGCTGGCCGGGGGTCTTCTCCAGCCACGGCCGCAGTCTCTCCCGCTGGTCCCGCGGCACCACGTCCCGCAGCGGCAGTCCGTGGGGGCCCTTCGAGCGGCGTACGTAGGAGTCGCCGATCGAGACCTGGGCGAGCGAAGTCGCCATGGGACGTGCGACGCGGTAGGTCCACCGGGTGTTCTTCCCGCTGCGCACCTTGTCGCGGAGCTTTCCGCCCGCGACCACCGTCAGGCTGCTGGGGGCCGTGACTCGGAAGGTGAAGCGGGCCTTGTCCGAGGGGTGGTCGTTGCCGGGGAAGACGCGGTGTGCGGCGTCGGCCTGGTTGGCCATGACCAGGCCGTCGCGGGTGCGTACCCAGCCTCTGTCCGACGACCCGGCCGTGGGACTCGTGTGACGGACGACGACGCGCATGCGCTCACCCTTGCGCAGCTTTTCGGCAGGCGTCACGACTAGATCCTCGCCGGCACGCTCGTACCGCGCGGGACGTCCGCCCACGCTGACGGAGGACACCTTGCCGGAGCTGAAGTCGAGGTTGAAGCGCGCGAGTCCGTCGCGGGCGGTGACGTCGGCGTCGATGACCGTACGGGCGTCGAGCGGCTCGCTGTTGTGCTTTCCGCAGCGGAGGGAGATGTCGTAGGCGCGCACGTCGTATCCGGGATTTCCCAGGTGGGGGAAGAGCCGGTCGCCCACGCCGAGCGGTTTCGGCGACGGCGCCCCGGCACCGACGAGCGCCAGGACCGCGCAGGCGACCGCCGCGGAGACACGGGCGCGGGATCGGAGGACGGGGCCGGTGACAGGGGTCTGAGCAGGCCTGTTCACTGCGGGGGGGAAGTCGACCATGCATTAGTGCTATCAGCAGCCTGGTCGACCGCCGGGGCGCCACAACAGCGCCCGTCCCCGTCCCACCCGAAAGAACCGCGACGCCCGTGACCGGGCCGGGGACGGCCCTTTCAGCGGGCCGGCAGCGGGCGCGCGGCCCGCGTGACGTCGTAGACGCCGGGGACGCCGCGCATCGCGCGCATCAGGGCGGGCAGCCCGGCGGCGTCCGGGAGTTGCAGCGTGTAGGTGTGCAGTACGCGCTGCTCACGGGGCGGCTCGACCTCGGCGGAGACGACGGTGGCGCCCTGCGCAGCGATGATCTCCGTCAGGTCCGCCAGCAGGTGCGTGCGGCCCAGGGCCTCGGCGCGCAGCGTCACCCGGCATCCGGAAGCGCCCTGCTCCCAGCGCACCGGCACGGGCCGCCGCCCGGTGGCCGTCATGCGGGCCACCGAGTGGCAGTTGTCGCGGTGGACGGTGACGGTTCCGCCGCGCACGGCGAAGCCGGTGACGCTGTCGGGCGGGACGGGCGTGCAGCAGCCCGCCAGCCGCACAAGGGAGTGGGGCTCCTCCACGACGACGGAAGCGGCGGCCTCGGCGGCCGGCGCTCCCCGGCCCCACGCCCTGCGCCGGGCCGTACGCCCGCCCGCACCCCCGTCGGTGTGCGCGTCCTCGGCGGCGCCACCGAGTTCGTACGGGGCACCGCTGCCCCCTCCGGACGCCGAAGGCCCCGCGCCGGCGGAGCTCCAGGGGCGTGTCTCGTCGCCACGTCCCGGCGCCTCGGCGGCGCCCGCCCCGCCCGCCGGGGCCAACTCCGGCTCCTGGGCTGGTGGATGGGCCGCGAGCCACTGCCGGATGGCGATGCGCGCCGCCGGTGTACGCGCGTGGTCCAGCCACTCCGGGGAGGGACCGGACGGCACCGACGCCGCAGCGGGCTCCATGAACAGCTGCACGGCGTCACCGTCCCGCAGGACGGTGCTCAATGCGGTCAGCCGCCCGTTCACGCGGGCGCCGATGCAGCGGTGCGCCGCCTCGCCGTACTGCGCGTAGGCCGCGTCGACGCACGTCGCACCCGCGGGCAGCGGAAGGGCTCCGCCGCCGGCCGCGGGCGGCACCCCGGGGGAGGCGCAGTAGACGGTGATCTCCCCGTCCTGCGCCAGCTCGTCGTGGAGCTCCGCCCAGAAGGTCTCGGTGTCGGTGGCGTGGCTCTGCCACTCCAGCAGCCTCGACAGCCAGCCGGGGCCTCCCGGCTCGGCGCCGCTCTCGCCGTCGCCGCTCTGCGCCGCCGCGCGGTGGGGGTCGCCCAGCGCGATCACACCGGCCTCGGCTACGCGGTGCATCTGCCGTGTGCGTACGAGGACTTCGGCGACACGGCCTTCCTCGTCGGCGAACGCGGTGTGCAGCGAGCGGTACAGGTTGAACTTGGGGGCGGCGATGAAGTCCTTGAACTCTGCGACGAGCGGCGTGAAGCAGGTGTGCAGCTCACCGAGTACCGCGTAGCAGTCGGCGTCCTCCTCGACCAGGATCAGCAGCCTGCCGAAGTCGCACGGGCCCAACTCGCCCCGCTTGAGACGCAGTCGGTGAACGGAGACGGTGTGACGCGGCCGGATCAGAACCTGGGCGGCGATGTCCGCCTCGCGCAGCAGCCGCCGCACGGACGTCGCGACGCCGGTGAGCGGATCGGGCTCCCGGGTGTGCTCCGCGATCAACTCCCGGGCTAAGGCATGCTCTTCGGGATGGAGGATGGCGAAGGTGAGGTCTTCCAGCTCGCTCTTGAGCGCCTGAACGCCGAGCCGTTCGGCGAGCGGAATCAGCACGTCACGGGTGATCTTGGCGATGCGCACCTGCTTCTCGGGGCGCATGACTCCGAGCGTGCGCATGTTGTGCAGCCGGTCGGCAAGCTTGATCGACATCACCCGGACGTCGTTGCCCGTCGCCACGAGCATCTTGCGGAAGGTCTCGGGCTCGGCCGCCGCGCCGTAGTCCACCTTCTCCAGCTTGGTGACGCCGTCGACGAGATAGGCGACCTCCTCGCCGAACTCCTTGCGCACCTGCTCCAGCGTCACGTCCGTGTCCTCGACGGTGTCGTGCAGCAACGAAGCCGTCAACGTGATGGTCTCGGCGCCGAGTTGGGCCAGCAGCAGCGTCACGGCCAGCGGGTGCGTGATGTAGGGCTCGCCGCTCTTGCGCATCTGTCCGCGGTGCGAGGATTCCGCGAGGACGTACGCACGGCGCAGTGCCCCGAGATCGGCACCGGGATGGTGTGCGCGGTGAACCTTGGCGACGTGCTCCATGGCGTCGGGGAGGCCGTCGCGCCGCGGTGCCTGGCCCAGCAGGGCCGCGCGGCTGAGCCGTCGCAGACTCCTCATGGCACCTCCCGCTGTTCGCGTCGAAGCAACGCCCCGTTCAGGCCCGGGCCTGTGATGGTACCGACCCCAGCACACGCCGATGTCCGGGTCCCGCCCAGCGTGAAACGGATCACCCGTCCGAGGGACGTTTGGAGGCTGGCCAGTTGAGGGTGACGCTCCTGAACACCCGTCAGGAGAGCAGCGGAACGGACACAGCCCCCGGCTGCGCGTTCACGCGTGCAGCCACTCCGGGTCGAGGGTGCCCTCGGCGACGATGACCGCCGGCCCCGTCATCTCGATTCCGCCGTCGGCCCGTTCGGTGATCACGAGCCTGCCGCCCGGCACGTCCACCGTGTACGTCGCGTCCTCACCGTCGGCCGCCGGGTCCACCCCGTCACGACGCGCCGCGGCGACCATCACCGCGCACGCCCCGGTGCCGCACGAACGGGTCTCGCCGGAACCGCGCTCGTGCACCCGCATCGCGACGTGCCGCGCCCCGCGGTCCACGACGAACTCGACGTTCCGGCCGTCGGGGTAGGCCGACGCGGGCTGCACGTCCGGGGCGTCCAACAGCCGCCCGGCGTGCGTGAGTTCGCCGACGAAGGCGACCGCGTGCGGATTTCCCGTGTTCACGTGCACAGCGGGCCAGCTGCGGTCCCCCACGCTCACCGTCACATCGCCCCCGGGCAGCACCGCCGCGCCCATGGAGACGGTGACGCCCGAGCCGTCCTCGGCCAGGTGTGTGCGCTTCACGCCCGCACGGGTCGCGACAGCCACCTCCCCCGGCTTGACCAGCCCGGCACGCTCCAGATGGCGGACGAAGACGCGCACGCCGTTGCCGCACATCTCGGCGACCGATCCGTCGGCGTTGCGGTAGTCCATGAACCACTCCGCGTCGTCCGCCATCTCCCGGGCCTCCGGGTGCGCCGCGGAGCGCACGACGTGCAGCAGACCGTCGCCGCCGATCCCGGCCCGCCGGTCGCACAGCCGCGCGACCGTCCCCGCGGACAGCTCGAGGAGCCCGTCGGGGTCGGGGAGGATCACGAAGTCGTTCTCGGTGCCGTGCCCCTTGAGGAACGGCACGGGCTGTGCGCTGCTCATGCTGACGATCGTACGGGAGCGGGGCGCACCCGACCCGGGCACGCCGGGTCAGCGCAGCCTGGCCACCCGCCAGATCGCGAGCGCCACCACGGTCCCCACGACCACGGCGTACAGGGCGACGATCCGCCAGTCCGGGCGCTCGTCCGATTCGGGGGCGGGCAGGCCCGGCCAGGACAGCCCGACACGGCGGGCGGCCACCACGGCCCAGCCGGCGGCGCAGCCGCAGATCAGGAGCCCCAGCATGGAGACGACCGCGCCCGTGCCGCCGTCCGGCTCGAAGGCGAGGGGGAAGGCGAACATCAGCGAGCCGAGGGCGCTCAGCACCACGATGGGGGCGAGCTGCCACACCCGGAACTTGCGCGGGGGACGCAGATCCTGTGCCTCCACGTCGGCGTCCCGGGCCTCGGGGGGTGCGTCGGAGCCGTCCAGGTCGTCGGCGGGATCGGTCCCGTCGTCGAGGTCCAGGTCGTCCGCGAGGCCCGCGTCGGCGCTGTCCGGGCCGTCGCTCACGCCCCGCCCTCCACCTGAGCGGTCGGCCGCGGAGTCACCGTTGCCGAGGGGAGCGCCCCGGGTGCTGCCGTCAAGGCCCGGAAGGTCGTCGATGCGTCCCCCCGCGGACCCGGCGCGCTCAACCTCGTCGACAGCGGTCTCCTCATTGTCACGAGGGCCAGCCTCCATCGCCACCCGCCCTCCCAACTACAACTGCAGGCTCCGAACGATGGTCGATGATGGCACGCCGGAATGGCCACGGCGGACGTCCAGGACGTCCCGATGCCATCACGTGATCAGGCTGTGACCGGGCGTTCAGCGGTTCAGCAGCGATGCGGCAGCTGTGGGGCCGGGTCGCTCCCGCCCCGTTTCGGCAGGTCGTTTCGGGCCTTCCCGGCGGGCACCGTGCCACGGTCCGCAGGGCCCGGGGGCGGCCCTGAGATCGACGCCATACCCATGCCATATGTGCTGTGTATAGGCTTTCGTGACGCTGGGCATCGGTGGATGCGTCGACGGTACGAGAGGAGCGAGGGCGGCCGTGTCTGGTGGGGCGGCGGATGAGTCCGTGGAGCTGGAACAGCTGCGGAGGGCGATGGAGACCCGGCCCGTCATCGATCAGGCCAAGGGCGTACTCATGGCTGCGTACAGCCTCACCCCGGACGATGCGTGGACGGTGCTGGTGACCGTCTCGCAGCACTCCAACACCAAGCTCAACTCGGTTGCGGAGGAGATCGTGGCGAGCACACAGGAAGGCGTCGTGGACGGGCGCCTGCGCTCCGTGATCGAAGCCGCGCTGAAGCAGTTGAGATCCCCGTAGTCCCGGCCCCCGGAGCTCCACGGGCGTGCGGGCCCGGAACCCGGGCTGTGCGCCGGGCGGTCCCGGAGCGGGTCGAGTTGCGCGGCACGGGAGGTGCCACGCCTCGACCGCGGAACCAGCCGCACAGCAGGCCGTGTTGAGCGGAAGGCAGCGGCGGCGGTGACCGGCACCGTTTCCGCCGCCCGACCGCCGGCCCACGGCGGTGTGCTCAGTGCCTGCCGTGGGCGCTGTCGGAAACTCCGCCGAAGAGACGCGCCACAAGGCGGAAGGGGAGCGTGACGACGGTGGCGACGGCGCCGCCGATGGCGCGCAGAACGTCTGCGATTGCCTTGAACATGTCCGGTTCTCCGTTCAGTTGGCCGGTCCGAAGTTCGAAGCCGCACGACAGGCGCCGCGCGGCCGGTGGCTGAGTTGCCCGGAGCGGCCGGACGAAACGTCGCGGGGCGCTCTGTCCGGCGAAGCCGGAGCCGGCGGGGTGCACGGCGACGAAGAGGCGCCTGGACCGAGGGGCTACCGGTGTCCGACCCCGATCAGCCCTACGGGATCCTGACAGCGGAGGCCACGCGGCTGATGGAGGAGTGCCAGTACACCTGCGAGGTGATCCACCAGGTGATCAGCGGCTCGCGCTCCCCGCCCGGGGTCCTGTGACGGGCCGACCCCACCGGCTGCGCTCCGAACCGAGTGGGGTCTTCGCCGTCACCTGGCCCGGGCCACGCAACGACGCACCGGCTGGGTTGCCCGCACACGGCAGTTCACACATGGCTCACGGCTGTCGCCCGGACCGGTCCGTACGGGCGGCTGTGGTTCCGGCGTCGCGAGAGCCGCGGCAACAGGAAGGCCGGTGCGGCCAGGATCACACACACGACCAGGACGACTCCGACGGCCACGGGGCACCCCCGAATCGACCGGCGTACCGCTGCCCATGCCGGGCACCGGCATGCCCGCTCGGGAGAACCGGCAGTGCGGCCGCGGATGAGAGTGGCCCACCTGGGGTACCTCCCGGTATCGCCGCTGGGTACAGTCCGCTCGGCGGAAGCACGCATCGGGCATTTCGGAGCCGTGCCCTCGCCCCCCCCGTTCCTGACCGGCAGGTGACCATGACGACCGCGCAAGACCCGCATCAGCCCCCGCCCCAGCGCGGCCCGCAGCCACCGGAGGCGGCTCCCGCGTCCGGCGAGGAGAAGCGGCAGCGCATACGGCGACGGCTGGAGCGCCTCATCGGCATCGCCGCCACCGAGGGGAACGCACTTGTTCCGCTGCGCAACGGAGACCAGATCTTCGAAGCGATGCTGGCCCGTATCCGGGCCGCGGAGCACACCGTGGACATGATGACCTTCGTCTACTGGCGCGGTGACATCGCGCGGCAGTTCGCCGAGGCGCTGGCGGACCGGGCCCGCAACGGCCTGCGGGTCAGGGTGCTGCTCGACGGCTTCGGCAGCAGACCGATCGAACAGAATCTGCTGGAGATGATGGAGCAGGCCGGCGCCCAAGTGGCGTGGTTCCGCAAGCCGATGTGGTCGTCGCCGTTCAAGCAGAACCACCGCTGCCACCGCAAGGTGCTGGTCGTGGACGAGAGCATCGCCTTCACCGGCGGCGTCGGCATCGCCCAGGAGTGGTGCGGCGACGCCCGCAACGAGAACGAGTGGAGGGACACCCACGCCGAGGTCCGCGGGCCGGCCGTGGACGGGATCGCGGCCGCCTTCGCGCAGAACTGGGCCGAGTGCCACGAGGAACTCTTCGACGAACGCGACCGCTTCATCGAACTGGAGCCCCAGGGCGACGCGGTGATCCAGGTGGTCCGCGGCTCCGCCAGCTTCGGCTGGCAGGACATGCAGACCCTCCTGCGCGTCGTTCTCGAGTCGGCGCAGGAGCGCGTGCGCATCGCGACTGCCTACTTCGCCCCCGACCCGTACTTCATCGGTCTGCTGTGCGACATCGCCCGCCGGGGCGTGGAGGTGGACATCCTGCTTCCCGGCCCGCACTCGGACAAGCGGGTGTCCCGGCTGACCGGCCAGCAGCACTACGAGGAACTCCTCGACTGCGGAGTGCGGATCTGGGAGTACCAGCCGACGATGATGCACGCGAAGGTCATCACGGTCGACCGGGTGGCCTCGCTCCTGGGCTCGACCAATTTCAACCGCCGCTCGCTCGACCACGACGAGGAAGTCATGCTCGCCGTGCTCGAGGAGACCTTCACCGCCCGGCTCGATGAGCACTTCGAGCAGGACCTCGAGGTCAGTGAGCGGATGCAACGAGGCCGCTGGAAGAAGCGCCCTGCCGCGCAGCGGCTGAGGGAAGCTGCGGTCTCGCCCGTCCGCCGTTTCATGTGAACGCGTGAGGAGACGGCACGTCCGCCCGTCCCTGAGCGCGCCGGCCCGGCAGGCGGCACCACGCAATTTCCGGATGCGGCGCGAGGCCCGTCAGGTTCCGGTGTCCATCCGGCGGAATGCGGCGCCGAGTTGACGGCGCTGGTCCGCCGGGAGTGAGTCGACGCTTGACGTGGCCACCAGGGTGGTGGCGACGTCGCGGAGCTTGGTGTTGGTGTTCTGGGAGACCTCGACGAGGACTTGCCATGCCGCTTCGCTGGAGCATGCCCGCAAGCCCATGATGATGCCGCGGGCCTGGTCGATCGCCGCACGGTGCTCCATTGCCTGACGGAGCCGGCCGACCTCCCGCTCCAGCTGCTGCTCCCGCGCCGTCTGCCTCCGGCCGTCGTGCGGCGCGAGCTCCGGGCCTTCCACGCGGGACCGGCGGTGCTGCTGAGTCCGGGCGGCCTCCCGCGGGTGCCGCCCTGCCTGACGGGGTACGGGTGGTGAGCGTTCGCCCGGGTGCTCGGACAGATCCTTCTTGCCGGACAACATGTACTCGACCGTCTCAGAGGCGAGACCGTTCTGTCCACGAACGCCCGGGCCGCCCCGGTCACTTCGCTCCCCACCCCGATTCCCCGGCGCGGCAGCCCCGTTGAACCGCCGGGCGGGCCGGCGCGCAGGCCCCGCCGGGGACGTCCGGAACCGTGCGTGCGGTCAGACCGTGACGGCGCGCTCCAGCAACTCCAGCGCCTTGCCGGTCAGTTCCGGCCTGTCCCCCGCGGCACCGCTGAGCCAGTGCACGCGCGGGTCGCGGCGGAACCAGGAGTCCTGCCGGCGTGCGAAGCGCTTCGTGGCACGCACGGTCTCCTCTCGTGCGTCCTGCTCGCTGCACTCGCCGGCGAGCATCGCGAGGATCTGCTGGTAGCCCAGCGCGCGCGACGCCGTACGCCCCGTGCGCAGCCCGGCCGCCTCCAGTTCGCGCACCTCCTCCACGAGGCCCGCCTCCCACATCCGTCCGACGCGTGCGGTGATCCGCTCGTCGAGCTCGGGGCGGGCCACGTCGACTCCGAGCTGGACCGTCTCGTACACCGCCTCGTGCCCCGGCAGATTCGCGGTGAAGGGACGGCCGGTGATCTCGATGACCTCGAGGGCGCGCACGACACGGCGCCCGTTGCTCGGCAGAATCGCGCGCGCGGCCTGCGGGTCCGCGGCGGCCAGCCGCTCGTGCAGGGCCCCCGAGCCCTCGGCCTCGAGTTCGTCCTCCAGGCGGGCCCGCACGGCCGGGTCGGTGCCGGGGAAGTCCATGGCGTCGATGGCGCCCCGTACGTACAGCCCGGAGCCGCCCACCAGGACCGGGACGCGTCCCGCGGTGCGCAGCCGCTCTATCTCGGTTCGGGCGAGCCTCTGGTACTCGGCGACGCTGGCCGCGACCGTGACGTCCCAGATGTCCAGGAGATGGTGCGGCACTCCGTCGCGCTCGCGCCGCGTCAGCTTGGCCGTGCCGATGTCCATGCCGCGGTAGAGCTGCATCGAGTCCGCGTTGATCACCTCTCCGCCGAGGCGGCGGGCGAGCGCGACGCCGAGGTCGGACTTGCCCGCGGCGGTGGGCCCGACGACTGCGACGACGGGCGGGACGGCGCCGCGGCGGGGCTGAGGGGTCAGGGGCCCGCCGGGTGCGGCTGGGGGGACCGGGGACGGGTCTGCGGCATTCACGCCGCCAGTGTCCCAAACCTCTCGCGCCTCTCCGGACCCGAACGAGCGACGTGACGGCGGCCCCGCGGTTTCGTTGCCTGTTGCGAGGGCCCCAAGCCCTGTTTCCGGCGACGGTTCCGCCGCAGGCGGGGAGCGGCGCTCTTTCCCGGTGCGCCGGATCGCAGCTATGTCAGTAAGGTCAGGAGTAGAGATATGGGCGTCTTTGCACGGCTTCTGCGGCGTTCTTCCGGTCCACCCCGGAAACCGGCCGCCGGCGCCGCCCCCGCTGGGGAAGCCGCAGCGGGTGGGAAGGCGAAGGAACAGGAGGTCTCGGCGGCTGCCGGAGGCGGGGACGAGCCGGACGACGTCGGCATCCCGAAGCAGCAGTCGGCCGAGGGCGCAGCCGACAGCGAAGCCGCGGACGACGCCCGCAACTGAACCGCCGCTGAGGCGCACCGGACGGAAGGAAGGTGGCCGCCATGGGTCTCATGGACAAGGTCAAGGGAATGCTGGGCCAGCACGGCGACAAGGTGTCCAAGGGCATCGACAAGGCCGCGGACATGGCCGACTCCAAGACCAAGGGCAAGTACAGCGAGAAGATCCGGTCCAGCAGCCGGAAGGCGAAGGAGCAGACCGAGAAGTACGGCCGTGAGGGCGGCGGCTCCCAGGGCGGCGGCAGCGAGGGCCCCCGGGGCGGTTCCTGACCGTGCCGGCCCCGGCCCGCCGCCGGTGGTGAGCCGGGCTCGCCGCACCGCGAGCGCGAGATGCGGGCGTGCCCCCGCCGGAGTTCCGGCCGGGGGCACGCCCGCGCCCGTCACGTCACATGTCAGGTCCAGCTCGTGACGAAGTAGCCCACTCCGTAAGGGGCTTCGTCGTACAGCAGCCGCCCGCGCAGCGCACTGCCGCCCCCCGCCGCGCCGGCGAGCACCTGCCAGCAGGAGCGGCCCGCGGCGTTCAGCTCGTACGCGAGTTCCTCGTCCAGCGCCAGCAGGGCGTCGGCGTCCGCGGTGCCCAGGGCACGGGCCGCCTCGGCGTCGAAGGCCGTGGCGCGTTCGTCGAAGTAGCCGGGGGCCTTGACCGTGCGGCAGTTGGTGCCGTCACCCATCACGAGAAGAGCCACCCGTTCGGTACCGGCCGCCAGTTGACGCCCGGTCTCCTCGCAGCGCACGCGGCTGAGCGGTTCGCCGACGCCGAGTCCTTCCACCGGTGCGGCTGTCCATCCCTCGCGGTCCAGCAGCCACGCGCCGACGGCCAGGGACGACGGGAGCGGGCGGGCGTCGGCGGGGGGCTCTCCCTTGCCGAGGGAGACCTCCATGTCCACGCCGAAACCGCGGAAGGAACCCCGTGCTCCCTGCGGGTGTGTGCCGCGCGCGGACTGCTCCGCCGGGCCGACGACGACGAGACGGTCGGGACGTGCCTCTGCGAGGGCGCCGAGAGCCTCGTCGCACGCGGCGCGTGCGGCGTCCATCTCGTGGGCCGCGCCTCCGGCGACCTCGGGGACGAGCAGGGGCGGACTGGGACACGTGGCGGCGGCGACAAGCATGGCGCGCAGCTTAACGGCGTGAGTCGCTCTGCGTAACCGCGCGATGCGACCTCGTGCGCGGTCCGTACGGCACCGCCGGCGGCCTCAGCAGACGCGGCAGCCGCCGCCCCCGGCGTCGGCGGGTTCCGGTTCGGGAGCGCCGACCGTGGGCAGGCCCAGCATCACGCCCTGCTTCCCGGCCGCCGCGTCCGGCGCGGTATTGCGCGACTCCCACGCGTCGCCGGCACGTGTGCGGCGCACGGCGGTGGGCGGAGCCTCGGCCAGCAGGTGGTGGGGGGCCGCGTAGGTCACCTCGACGGTGACCATGTCGCCGGGGCGCACCTGTTCGGCGGGACGGGCGAAGTGCACGAGCCGGTTGTCGGGAGCGCGTCCGGACAGCCGCCTGGTGGCCTCGTCCTTGCGGCCCTCCCCCTCGGCGACGAGGAGTTCGAGGGTGCGTCCGACCTGCTTCTTGTTCTCCTCCCAGGAGATTTGTTCCTGGAGCGCGACGAGGCGTTCGTACCGCTGCTGCACGGTCTTCTTCGGGATCTGCCCGTCCATCTCGGCGGCGGGCGTCCCGGGCCGCTTGCTGTACTGGAAGGTGAAGGCCTGCGCGAAGCGCGCCTCGCGCACGACGTGCATGGTCTCCTCGAAGTCCTCCTCGGTCTCGCCGGGGAAGCCGACGATGATGTCCGTGGAGATCGCCGCGTGCGGCATGGCCGCACGGACCTTCTCGATGATGCTCAGGAAGCGCTCCTGCCGGTAGGAGCGCCGCATGGCCTTCAGCACCCGCGAGGAGCCGGACTGCAGCGGCATGTGGAGTTGCGGCATCACGTTCGGCGTCCCGGCCATCGCCTCGATCACGTCGTCGGTGAAGTCGCGCGGGTGGGGGGAAGTGAAGCGCACGCGCTCCAGGCCCTCGATGCGTCCGCATGCTCGAAGCAGCTTGCTGAACGCTTCGCGGTCGCCGATGTCCGCCCCGTATGCGTTGACGTTCTGGCCGAGCAGCGTGATCTCGGTGACGCCCTCGGAAACCAGCGCCTCGACCTCGGCGAGGATGTCGCCCGGCCTGCGGTCCTTCTCCTTGCCGCGCAGCTGCGGGACGATGCAGAAGGTGCAGGTGTTGTTGCACCCGACGGAGACGGAGACCCAGGCCGCGTACGCGCTCTCGCGGCGCGTGGGCAGCGTCGAGGGGAAGGCCTCCAGCGACTCGGCGATCTCGACCTGCGCCTCCTCCTGGACGCGGGCACGCTCCAGGAGGACAGGCAGCTTGCCGACGTTGTGCGTGCCGAAGACGACGTCGACCCAGGGGGCCTTCTTCACGATCGTCTCGCGGTCCTTCTGCGCCAGGCAGCCGCCGACCGCGATCTGCATGCCGGGCCGCGCGGCCTTCTTCGGGGCGAGCTGACCGAGATTGCCGTAGAGGCGGTTGTCGGCGTTCTCCCGCACCGCGCAGGTGTTGAAGACGACAAGGTCCGCGGCGGCCCCGCCGTCGCCGCCGTCCGCGCCCTCGGGCGCGCGCACATAGCCCGCCTCCTCCAGCAGGCCCGCCATCCGCTCGCTGTCGTGGACGTTCATCTGGCAGCCGAACGTCCGCAGCTCATAAGTCTTCGCAGTCATCTCAGTCGAACAGGGTACGCGCTCGGGCGCTGCGCACGCCCCGCGGCCGGGGCGGCCCGCTCCCCCGCGTACCGCCCCGCGCGCGGAAGCAGACCCGTCCGCACTGCCGGCCGGCTCCCGGCTCAGGCACGTCCCGAAGGCGCGGAAGTGAGCGGGAACGCGACGCCGGTGAGGCTCTCGGAGAGACCCCAGAGGCGCTCGGCGTCGCGCGCGTTCTTCGCGGCGGCGCTCCTGCGGGCCGGTGCCGGGTGTCCGCGGCTCTCCATGAAACCGCCGGGGCCGGTGTAACTGCCGCTCGGCAGCGGCTGGGTGGCGGCGTAGAGCGTGGGCAGCGCACCCATCTCGTCGCGCTGCGCGACGAGCCGGTTCGCGACGGCCATGAACGCCTTCTCGGCCTTGTTCGTCGTGTGGCCCTGGAGGTTGGTCGCCGAGTACCCGGGGTGGGCGGCGTGCGCCGTGACCTGCGAGGCCACCGACTCCAGCCGCCGGGCGAGTTCGGCGGTGAACAGGAGGTTGGCGAGCTTGGACTGCCCGTAGGCGCGCCAGCGGTTGTACCCGCCGTGGGAGTTGAGGTCGTCGAAGGCGATGCGGCCGGTTCGGTGCGCCACGGAGGAGACGGTCACGACGCGGCCGCTGATGTGGGGCAGCAGCAGATTGGTGAGGGCGAAGTGGCCGAGGTGGTTGGTGCCGAGCTGCATCTCGAAGCCGTCGGCCGTGCGGCGCTCGGGTATCGCCATCACGCCGGCGTTGTTGACCAGGACGTCGAGCGTGCCCTGCCAGTTCTCGGCGAAGGCGCGCACGGAGGCCAGGTCGGCCAGGTCGAGCCGTCGCACCTCGGTGCTGCCCCGCAGCGTGGAGGCGGCGGCCTCGCCGCGGGCCGTGTCCCGCACGGCGAGGACGACGTGCGCTCCGGCGCGGGCCGCCTCCCGCGCGGTGACGAGGCCGAGGCCGCTGTTGGCTCCGGTCACGACGACTGTGCGTCCGGAGAGATCGGGGAGCTGCTGTGCCGTCCATCGTGAGGTAGTCATGACGGGAATGTAGTCACCGACAACATGGCCGTCAATCCCGTCCACCCGGGCCGTGTTCCGCGCGGCTGCGCGGAACACGGCCACCGGAACTCCGGGATCCCGGCGAGCTGCCGGGATACGCCCGGACCGAACCGGACCCACCTGGGCCGACCGCGGCGGTCGAGTACTCTGCCGCCATGCGCGCCGGCTCCTACCACCACGGAAACCTCCGCGCCGCGCTTCTCGAACGGGCCGAGGCCACGGTGCGCGAGCGCGGCGTCACCGCCCTCTCCCTCCGCGAGCTCGCCCGCGAGACCGGCGTCAGCCACGCCGCACCCCGGCGCCACTTCGGCGACCGGCAGGCGCTGCTGGACGCGCTCGCCGAGGACGGTTTCGTCCGCCTCGGCCAGGACCTCGACGCCGCCGTGCGGGACGCCGAGCCGGAATGCACCGCCCGGTTGCAGGCCCTCGCCCGCGCATACGTCCGCTTCGCCATGCGGCACGCGGCCCTGCTGGAGCTGATGTACGCCGGCAAGCACCGCGAGGGTGCCGAGTCCGTGCGCGCCGCGGCGGAGCGGGCGTTCGCCGTCTCGCTCGAAGTGATCTCCGTCGCGCAGGAGTCGGGGGAGCTGGTGCCCGGCAACCCCGAACACCTCGCCCTGCTGGCGCTCGCGACGCTGCACGGGCTGACGGCCATGGCCAACGGCGGGATGCTCGACGGCCAGGAGCTGGAAGCCGTCGTCCCCGACGCCGTCGAGAAACTGCTGCACGGCCTGCGGCGACGATGAGAGCCGCCCGCCCCTCCTCCCTGCACCGTGGCCCCGCCCTCGCGTCCGGCGCCGGTGCCTGGCACGATCGCCGTCCATGGTGAGCCTCCGACGTACAGCGCGCCGCCTGAGCGGCGGCCTCCGCATGGGCAGACGGCACCTGCTGCGCGCGGGCACGGCTGTGGTCGCCGTGCTCGGGGTGCTGGTGTGGTGGCTGGTGCCCGGCGGCACCGCCGCCCCCAGCGGCACCGTCACCTTCGCCACCGGCGTGTCCACGGGTGTGTACGCGCGCTACGGCTCCCTCCTCCAGGACCGCCTTCACCACGAACTGCCCGATGTGCAACTGCGGTTGCGCAGCAGCCAGGGCTCGGTGCAGAACCTCGACCTGGTGACCTCCGGCAAGGCCTCCTTCACCATCGCCGCCTCGGACGCGGTCGCCACGTACCGCGACCGCAAGGAACCGGGCGCCGACCGCCTGCGCGCGTGCGCCCGGCTGTACGACGACTACCTGCAGCTCGTCGTACCGGCCGGTTCGGGTGTGCGCAGCGCCAAGGACCTCAAGGGGATGCGGGTCGGCGTCGGCCAGGAGCGGTCCGGGGTGAACCTCATCGCGGGAAGGCTGCTGCGGGCGGCCGGTCTGGACGTCGACAAGGACGTGCACACCGTGCACCAGGGGATCGACCGTATGCCAGACCTGCTGGAGAAGGGCAAGATCGACGCGTTCTTCTGGTCCGGTGGCCTGCCGACCGCCGCCATCGAGAACCTGTCGGCGAGAACCAACATCCAGCTCGTACAGCTCGGCGATCTGGTGGAGAAGCTCCACGCCCTCGAACCCGAGACGCGCCACTACCGTGCCGCCGTGATGCCGCCCGACGCCTACCCGGCCATTCAGCAGGGCGAGCCCGTCGACACCGTGGCAGTGGCCAACCTGCTGGTCACCACGGACCGTACGGACACCGCCCTCACCGAAGGCATGACGCGGGCGGCGCTCAACAGCCGCGACCGGATCGGCGAGAAGGTCCACGCGGCGCAGAAGGTCGACCGGCGCACCGCGATCTACACGGCACCGCTGCCCCTGCACAAGGGCGCCCAGCACTTCTACAGGTCCGTCAAGCCGTAGCGCCGCGGGGGCACTTGACGCCCGTCGCGTCAAAGTTCCCGTTCGGCGCAGCACTTGACGCCCCGTGTCAGCTCTGCCGCGCACAAGTTCCTTCGCCGGCCCTGCGGTTGGGGCGGGTGCCCGGCCGCGCGCCCCGGCTCCCTCGGCTCAACCGGCCTTCGGGACCTTCCACATGCGCAGCTTGCCGTCCCTCGCCGTGGTCGCGACGAGCCCGCCCCCCGGACTGACGGCCACGCTCTCCACGCTGTCCTTGTGGCCCGTCAGGACGGCCCGCGGTGTTCCGTCGTCCGGATTCCACAGCCGCGCCTCGGTCCACGCGAAGGTCGCGAGCGTCTTGCCGTCCGAGCTGGAGACGACGCCGTCCGCGGAGGTGAATCCGCCTTCGGCCAAGGGGTCTTTTTCACGGCCGCTGTTCACGTCCCACTGTCTGATCCTGTCGTCCGAACCGACGGTGAACAGGGTGGTGCCGTCCTTGCCGAACGCCACACCGGCGACACTCTTGGGATGGCGGAGGGCGTGGGCGGATGTGTGGTCGGCCACGTCCCACAGCATCGCCGTGTGCAGGGAGCTGCCGGCGGGGTCGTAGGCCGCGGACGCCACCGTCCCGCCGTCCGGGCTGAAGACGACGTTCCACACCGGCTGGCCGTGATCCAGTGTGGCGATGCGGCGGGTCTCGCTGCTGTCTACGTCCCACAGCCGCACCTTGCCGTCCTCGCTGCCGGTGGCGAGGACCTTGCCGTCCGGGCTGAACGCGATGTCCCTGACCTGATCCGTGGGGCTCGCCTCGAAGGTGGCGACCTGTCGGCGCCCGGCCAGGTCCCACAGTCCCACCGTGTGGTCGCCGGCCGCTCCGGCGAGCACCTTGCCGTCGGGGCTGAACTCGACGGAGGAAATCCTCTGGAGCTGCTCCTCGCCGCGTTCGTCGCGCTGCTCGAGGGTGGCGCGCTGCTTGCGGGTCGCCACGTCCCACAGCCGCAACTTGCCCTGCTGAACGCCTGCGGCGAGCGTCCTGCCGTCCGGGCTGAACGCCACGTCCGCGGCCGAGTCCCCGGGGCCCGTGAGCGTGACCGTGGGCTTCAGCCAGGGAGGCGAGTCCCCGCCGGTGCCGCCCCAGGGCACGAGGAAGACGGTGAGTACGACGGCCAGAACGAGGACGAGCCCGAGGACGACCCCGCCTGCCCCTGCGCCGCCTCGCCCTCTCCGCAAGGGCGCGGCAAGGGCGGCGAACGGGGAGTACCCGACCGGCGGGGAAGGGCTCGCCGGCCGGGACGGTGCCGCCTCTTCCGGGTCCTGCTTCGTCGGAGGCGGCGCGGGCACCGCGGAGTGGGCGGGCCGGGTCGGAGCAGAGTGGACGTCGACGACGGTCGCTTCCGGCGCCGGATTCCCGCGACAGAGCTGGATGACGGCGGCGGGGTCGGGTCGCTGCTGCGGGTCCTTCGCCAGGCAGCGCGCGGCGACCGTGCGGACGGGCGCGGGGCAGCCGTCGAGGTCGGGTTCCTGTTCGAGGATGCGGTAGGTGACGCCGTGGGCGCTGCCGCCGCCGAAGGCGAGGCGTGCGGTGACTGCGAAGTGCGCGACGAGTCCGAGGGCGAAGACGTCGACGGCTTCGGTCAGTTCATGCCCGCGGATGTACTCGGGCGCCATGTACCCGGGCGTTCCCGCGCGCATTCCCGTACCGGTCACCGAGGTGACGTCCGCGGCCCGCGCGATGCCGAAGTCGATGACCTTGGGCCCCTCGGCGGTGAGGATGATGTTGGAAGGCTTCAGGTCACGGTGGATCACACCGGCGGCATGGATGGACTGCAGGGCCTCGGCCACCTTGGCGACAAGACCCAGCGCCGCCGCCTCCGGCAGCGGACCCTCGTCGTCCACGGCGTCCTGCAACGACGGCCCGGGAACGTAGGCCGTGGCCAGCCAGGGCTCCTCGGCCTGAAGGTCCGCGTCGACCACCGGCACGGTGTACAGCCCCTGGACCCGCCCGGCGGCGGCCACCTCCTGCTCGAAGCGCTTGCGGAAGGCCCGGTCACCCGCGTACTCGCGGTGCACGAGCTTGACCGCCACCTCACTGCCCGCCGGTGTACGCCCCAGGTACACACGGCCCATCCCGCCCGCACCCAGCACCGCCTCCAGCCGGTACGGACCGGCCTCGCGCGGATCGCCGGTCCCCAGCGGCCGGTGCGGAGGCGGAGTCGTCGGCCACCCCGGCCCAGGGCTGACAGGCGGAACCGCCGGACCGCCACGGTCCAGTTGAGACATGGCGCCTCTCCCCCGTTCGTCTGCGCGCCCGTACCGCGCCGTGCGCCACCGATCAGGCGCGGCCCGCTCCCGGCGATCCGGGGGCGGCCTCCCCGCCAGCCGGGTCCGGGCCGCCGGCTCCGAGCGAGCCACAGATTAGACGAACGCCACACCCCTGAACAGATCTCCCAGGACGCGGGAGGGACCGCGTGACCGCTGGTCCCTCCGCCGCCGGCGGCATGCCGACTCCACACGCCACGGGCCACGTCGCTGGGGACGGCCGCCTCGCCGCGCCGTCCGCCGTCGCAAGGCGCGAACGGCACTTCGGGGGCTGCGAACCCGCTACGCGGTCGAGTCGCCGGGCCCGGCCGCCGGAGACGTCCGCGACCGGCGCTCCTGAGCGGCGTCGGCGACGAGCTGCTGCAGCTTGTCCGGGCTCGCCGTGATCCCCGCGTCCAGCTGCTCGGCCTGTGCCTGCCGCGCCGGGGTGACCCGGCCCGTGTAGAAGATCAGGGGGCCCTTGTAGTAGTCGCCGCGGCGGAGACCTTCGGCATCGTTGAACCCGGCCTCGCGGCCCGCGCCGCGCGCGATGTCGGAGATCAGCAGATCGTGGTCACCGGCCGCGAGCTGCCGCTCCGCCTCCGCCCGGTTCTCGACCACCTCGACGGACGCCCCCGCCCGGCGCATCGCCTGGGCCTCCGTCTCGACACTGGCAGGGTTGTCGTCGATCCACAGGATGCGCATGTCCGCGAGTGGTTGGGCGGCGCGTGCCCTCGAAAGGTCCGAGAGGGGAGGCTCGGCCCCGTACTGAGGCACCGGGTACGGGGACCCCGGGTACGGGGACCCCGGGTACGAGGGGCCCGAGTACGGGGACGCCGAGTAGGGGGACACCGGATACGGGGGCCCCGGGTACGGCGAGCCCGGGTAGGGCTGCGGCTGGTACGCGCCCTGGTACTGCTGAGCCGGCACCGGTGCGCCTTGTTCCGCGGTGGGGCGCAGTTGCTGCTGCCACAGCGACTGGATCACCTGCCCGTACGCCTGCGGCTGCTCCAGCTCGTCGACCGGCGAGGGGCGCTGACGCAGTCGCTGGATCAGCTCCTCGTACCGGGGCTGCCGCTCCAACTCGTCGACGAGCGAGGTGAATCCGCGGTCGGCGACCAGGACCGGGAATTCTCTGGGCAGTTCCCGCTCCAGCTCCTCCAGGTTCTCGCTCCAGGTGTCCGTGTCGGTGAGCGAGGGCTGCCGCACCTCGTGCTGCGCGAAGAAGCGCGAGACCTCCTCGTCGCTCGCTACGCCGTCCTCCACCTGGCGGGGCCGCAGCCGAAGCCGGAGGCGGACTTTGCGGTAGGTCTGGAACTCGGTGAGGACGTCGCCGAAGGGGCTGGCGGCGTCGCTTCCGCTGTCGACCAGCATCCGGTAGAAGTCGGTGTAGAAGTGCTGGAGCACCAGGGTGCTGACCACGCTTCGCGCGTCCTCGCGCACGAAGTCCCGCCACAGCGGGTTGAGTCCGACCTCCAGCACGAACCCGTTGATGAGCTTCTTGATCCGCCGCGGATTGCGCCCGGAGCGCTCGGCGATCACGGAGACCACGTCGGCGTTCAGCACCGGCTGGATGCCGGACCGCTGGGCACAGCGGTGGATGAAGTCCTCGATTCCCGTACCGTCCGGCACGGGAATCCGGTAGGTCGTCTGGAAGATCTTCTCCATGAACGCCGACCCGGCGGGCGACAGGTCGCGCAGCAGACCGTTGGATGCGAGCGCCGAGCGGTCGCACCCGATGACGAACGCCACGCCGGGCACGTCCAGATACACCTTCACGGCCTCGCACACCGCGAGAACCGTCTCCTCCGAGCAGCGGTCCAGGTCGTCGATGAAGACGACCAGAAGCTGCTTGGGCGAGAACTCGCCGGTCTCGACCCGCTCCCGCACCGCTTCCCTGATCGCGTCCCGCATCTCGTTACGGGCCTGCGGGCTCCCGGACATTCCCTTCCACAGCTCGTTCACCATGGGGCTCAGCCCGAACAGGCCGCCTGCCAGCAGGAACGAGGCGCGGATCAGTCTCAGGAGGGTCCCGCGGTCGGAGATGCGCTGGGACGGTCCGGCGCAGGACCCGTTTGTCGAAACGCATCAGAACCGACTTGATCAGACCTTCGAGGACGTCCGCGCCGGTCGAGGTCCAGGCGTTGTACCAGACCGTGCGCACTCCGTGGACCTGCGTCAACTCCGTGTCCACCAGGCGCATCAGGCTGCTCTTGCCCGTCCCCCATCCGGCGTCGACCGCCAGGGTGAGGGGCGTGGAACGGCGGGAGTCGACCAGCAGCTTGGCGAGTTGCGCGGCGGGGTCGCGGGCGCCCAGCAGATCCCCTTGCGCGTCGGTGACGGGTTCGTCGTTGATCAGCGAGAAGTGTTGCGGGTCGAACCCGGCCACGGCGTCCCCCCGTTGTGTGCGCCTGCGGAACCGGCGCCATCGTAGTCGTACCTGACGCGGCCAACTGCCGTGCGGACGCGGGCGAGGACGGAGGAGAATGCTTACAGCCCGGCAGCACCTGTGAGCATTTTCCGTCGGGCTCACAGACCGCCGGCCGCGCCGAGACTCAGCTCGGCCCACACCGTCTTCCCCGACGGGTCCCTCGGGGAGACGCCCCAGCGGTGCGCGAGCGAGTCGACGAGCAGTAGGCCGCGGCCCGACTCGGCGTCCGGCGCGAGCGGTTCGGGCGCCATGGCCCCGAACTCGTCCCGCGCATCGGCGACTTCGATCCGGAGGGTGCCGGGCAGCAGCAGACCGGGGCCGGTCAGCAGGCGCAACCGGAAGCTGCGTCCTGGCACACGGCCGTGCGTGGCGGCGTTGGCGGCCAGTTCCGCGATGAGCAGCGTGCCCGTCCGGGAGACCTCGTCGTCGTACGGCCAGCCCCACGCCGCCAGTTGTTCGGTTCCCATCAGACGGGCGAGCCGGGCACCACGGGGAGTCGAACTGAACAGCTGCGCGAACTCGTGGACGGGAGCGCTGATTTCGGTCGGGGCGATCTCGGTTTTCACGTCACAGAGAGTGTCCGCCCGGACATAATCGGTCGAGGGGGTCGGCCGGTACGAGGTGCGGCCGTACCGAAGCGTCCGCGGTGCTGTACCCCGCGTCAGCAGTGACGGGGCCGCCGCACCCCCGTTGAGTACGGGCACGAAGGGGGTGGCGCCGCATGACCGAGGGCGAACACGCAGCGCAGCGGACCGAGACCGGAGACACCGTCGATCCGCTGCTGAGGGCGATCGGCAGGCAGATCAAGTTCCTCCGGGAACGGGCGGGACTGACACAGCCCGAACTGGGCGAACGAATCGGCTACGGCGTCGACTTGGTCTCCTCCGTCGAGCGGGGACGGCGAGCGCCGAAACCGCAGTTCATCGACGGGGTGGAGCGGGTACTGGACGCGCGCGGGTTGCTGAAGGCGGTTCAGGACGACATCGAGCGGTCCGTTCTTCCCGCTCGTTTCCGGGACTTCGCACGCTGGGAAAAGGACGCCGCGAGCTTCTACTCCTATGCGCCTCTCACCGTTCCAGGACTCTTGCAGACTGAGGAGTACGCACGGGCACTCATCCGGGGCCACTGTCCCCCTCTCGAAGACGACACCATTGAAGATCGCGTAGCGGCCCGACTGGAGAGGGCACACATTTTCGACGATCACTCCGCCCCGGTTACGAGCTTCGTCATCGAAGAAGCCGTGCTACGACGGCCGGTCGGCGGACGTGCAGTCATGAGGGCACAACTCGACTGGCTGTTGGACAGGGCGAAACTGCGTAACGTTTCACTCCAGGTCATGCCGACATCACGCTGGGAGCACAACGGCCTGCTCGGCCCAATCACGTTGCTGGAGACGAAAGATGGCCGCCTGGTCGCCTATACGGAAGCTCAAGGCGTCAGCAGCGTGATCACCGAACGCACTGCAGTTCGGGTCTACGCCCAACGTCATGGGATCATCCGGACTCAGGCTCTGGACACCGAGGAGTCGGCCCGTCTTGTCGAGCAGTTGGCAGGTGACCTATGAACGTCGAGAAACAGGCTTCCGCGTACAGCGATCTCATGTGGGTCAAGAGCAGCTACAGCGACAGTGAAGGCGCCGAGTGCATCGAAGTCGCCTGGCGGAAAAGCAGCCACAGCGACAGCGAGGGCGCCAACTGCCTGGAAGTTGCCTGGCGCAAGAGCAGCTACAGCGACAACGCCGGCGGCGAGTGCATCGAAGTCACCGACGCGACCCCCACCGTCAACATCCGGGACTCCAAGAACCCGGAGGGTCCTCTTCTCACAGTGCCGCGAAGCGGCTGGACCGCATTCGTCCAATACGCGAGCACCGGCTGAACAACCAAGCTGTCGCTGCGATCAACGTGATCAACGACCGTTCCCGCCGCCGGGAGTAGCCACACGTCGTGAGGCGCCGGCCCAAATGATCTCCGCGCCCCACGACTGTCGGCAGCGATACGCGGCTGCTGATGAGCGGCACCTTGGCTACCCTGGAAACCATGACGACGCGGGAAGAGCTGCACGCTCTTATCGACAGCGTGCCTGATGACGATATCGATGCCGTGGTGCAGACTCTGAGGCCATTCATAGAGCAGAGCCCCCGCTCTGTACGACCCGCCTTCATCGGCATGGGACATTCCGGCCACTCGGACACGTCGACGCGCGCGGATGAGATTCTGCGCGAGACAGGTTTCGGCGAGTGATCGTGATCGACACGGGGCCCCTCGTAGCCCTGGCGGATGCCGATGATGCCTGTCACGCAGCGTGTGTACGTTGGTATGACAACGTCAACCCGCGAAACCTTGTGATCCCGTCCCCGGTCATTGCCGAAGTGTGCCACTTGCTGGGAACTCGCTGTGGCGCACAAGTCGAAGCGTCGTTCCTGGATGCGCTCGCAGCCGGCCAGCTGGGAACGGTCACCGGTCTCATGCCAGAGGACATCGCACGCATGGCTGAACTCGTGCGGCAGTACGCCGACTTGCCACTCGGCGGCACGGATGCTTGCGTCATCGCGATCGCTGAACGGTGGAAGGCGAAGCAGGTGAGCACCGTGGACCGGAAGCACTTCAGCATCGTTCGCCCTGTTCACGCCCCCGCGTTCGAGCTGCTCCCGGACGACCTTTGAGAGCTCCTGAGCGGTTCCTCCAATACGCCACCGCAGGCTGAAACACAACGCTGTCGCCGCGGCCCGCATGATGGCAGGCTCCTCACCAGGTCGAACGTAACGAGGACCCGAGGACCCTTAGATCGGAGCAGCCGCCATGCACGACGACCGCCGCATCGTCGAGGACCGCCTTCGCCGTGTCCTGGCCGAACGCATCAAGCCCGCCGTATACAGCAGCCCCTTGCCTCTGACTGTCGAGCGGTGGGACGTCCCCGGTGAGCCCGTGCCGGTGGCGGAGGGGCTTGCCGCGACGTACGGACCGTCGAAGGCCGGTGAGCGGTGGGGGCCCGCCTGGGGAACGACATGGTTCAAGGTCACGGGGCGGGTGCCGGAGGAATGGCGGGGCCGCACCGTGGAGGCGGTGCTGGATCTGGGCTTCGACCGGAACATGCCGGGCTTCCAGTGCGAGGGCCTGATCTACCGGGCGGACGGTGAGGCCGTCAAGGCGCTCAATCCCCGCAACGACTGGGTGCGCATCGCGGAAGCGGCCGCCGGCGGCGAGGAGGTGGAGCTGTTCGTCGAGGCGGCGGCGAACCCGATCGTCAACACGCCGCAGACGCCTACGTACCAGGGCGACAGGCTCACCTCCAGCGACCGTCCGCTGTACCGGCTGCGGCGGATGGACCTCGCCGTCTTCGAGGCCGAGGTGTGGGAGCTGGTGCAGGACCTGGAGGTGGCCGGGTCGCTGATGCGGGAGCTGCCGCTGGAGGACGCGCGGCGGTGGGAGCTGCTGCGTGCGATCGAGGATTCGCTGGACGCTCTCGGCGTTCATGACATCGTTGGCAACGCCTCCCGCGCACGGGAGGCACTCGGCGACGTGCTCTCCACTCCGGCGCGTCCCTCCGCGCACCGCATCAGCGCCGTCGGGCACGCGCACATCGACTCGGCATGGCTGTGGCCGCTGCGCGAGACGGTGCGGAAGGTGGCGCGTACCGCGTCGAACATGGTCAACCTCATGGAGGACCACCCGGAGTTCGTCTTCGCCATGTCCTCGGCGCAGCAGCTGGAGTGGATCAAGAACTACCGGCCCGAGGTCTACGCGAAGGTCAAGAAGAAGGTGGCGGACGGCCAGTTCGTGCCGGTGGGCGGCATGTGGGTCGAGTCCGACACGAACATGGTCGGCGGCGAGGCCATGGCCCGGCAGTTCGTCTACGGGAAGCGCTTCTTCCTGGAGGAGTTCGGTGTCGAGACGAAGGAGGTCTGGCTGCCGGACTCGTTCGGATACACCGCCGCGATGCCGCAGATCGTGAAGCTGGCGGGGGCGAAGTGGTTCCTGACGCAGAAGATCTCGTGGAGCGAGACGAACAAGTTCCCGCACCACACCTTCTGGTGGGAGGGCATCGACGGCACGCGCGTCTTCACGCACTTTCCGCCCGTCGACACCTACAACTCCGACCTCGGCGGCGCCGAGATGGCGCACGCCGCGCGCAACTACCAGGAGAAGGGCGGCGGTTCGCGTTCGCTCGCGCCGTTCGGCTGGGGCGACGGCGGCGGCGGGTCGACGCGCGAGATGCTGGCACGGGCGGAGCGGCTGAAGGACCTGGAGGGCTCACCGCGCGTGACCGTCGAGAAGCCCTCGGCCTTCTTCTCCAAGGCGCACGAGGAGTACGGCGCCAAGGCGCCGGTGTGGGCCGGAGAGCTGTACCTGGAGCTGCACCGCGGCACGTACACCTCGCAGGCGAAGACGAAGCAGGGCAACCGGCACAGCGAATCCCTGCTGCGTGAGGCCGAGTTGTGGGCGGCGACGGCGGCCGTGCGCACCGGGCACACCTACCCGTACGAGCAGCTGGACGAGATCTGGAAGACGGTGCTGCTGCACCAGTTCCACGACATCCTGCCCGGCTCGTCGATCGCCTGGGTGCACCGCGAGGCACGCGAGACGTACGCGCGCGTGCGGGCGGAGCTGGAGGAGATCATCGCCGCGGCTCAGTCCGCCCTGGCGGGCGAGGGCGACGTCCCGGTCGTCTTCAACGCCGCGCCGCACGCGCGCGACGGCGTGGCCGCGGGCGGTGCGGCACCCGCGAGCGGGCGCACCGGCGGGGCGCCCGTCACCGTGGAGGAACGGCCCGGCGGCGGCTGGGTGCTGGCCAACGGGCTGCTGCGGATCGAGGTGGACGGGCGGGGCCTGGTCGTCTCCGCGTACGACGAGGACGCCCGCCGCGAAAGCGTCGCGCCCGGTGAGGCGGCCAACCTGCTCCAGGTGCACCCGGATCTGCCCAACCACTGGGACGCCTGGGACGTGGACTCCTTCTACCGTCACAACGTCACCGACCTGACGGGCACGGACGGGCTGGAGCTGTCCGAGTCCGGCGAGGCGCGGGCGACCGTCCGCGTCGAGCGTTCCTTCGGCGCTTCGAGCGTGGTGCAGCGGCTGACGCTGCGCGCCGGTTCTAAGGTGCTGGACATCGACACCGAAGTGGACTGGCACGAGAGCGAGATGTTCCTCAAGGCCGCCTTCCCGCTCGATGTGAAGGCGGACCGTTCCGCGTCCGAGACGCAGTTCGGGCACGTCTTCCGTCCGACGCACACCAACACCTCGTGGGAATCGGCCAAGTTCGAGATCTGCGCGCACCGCTGGCTCCACGTCGAGGAGCCGGGCTGGGGTGCGGCGGTCGTCAACGACTCGACGTACGGGCACGACGTGACCCGCACGGTCCGCGACGACGGCGGCCAGACCACCACGGTGCGGCTGTCGCTGCTGCGCGCGCCCCGCTACCCGGACCCGGAGACCGACCAGGGCTCGCACCGGCTGCGGTTCGCGCTCGCGCCGGGCGCGACGGTGGGAGACGCGGTGCGGGAGGGCCACTGGATCAACCTGCCGGAGCGCACGGTGCGGGGAGCCGGGGGCACGGTCGCACCGCTCGTCGGCGTCGACAACGACCAGGTGGTCGTCGAGGCGCTCAAGCTTGCGGACGACCGCAGCGGCGATCTGGTGGTCCGCCTGTACGAGTCGCACGGCGGGCGCGCACGCGCGGTGCTCACGGCGGGGACGCCGGTCACGTCGGTGAGCGAGACGGACCTGCTGGAGCGTCCGCTGCCGGATGCCGCGGCGCACGAGCTGTCCGCGGACGGTTCCGTGGAGGTCACCCTGCGCCCGTTCCAGATCCTCACCCTCCGCCTGGGCCGCTGAGGACTGTCCGGCGGGTCTTCGCGGGCTCGCGACGCCCGGGCGGTGCCGCTGAGAGTCACCCCCGCCGGTGCCGTCCTGGAAGATGCCGCCGCCGTGTCCCGGGCCACGGGTTGTGAAACCCTTGCCTGGCTGGACCAGAAGTTCGGACGACCCCGGTTCGAGAGAACCGGGGTCGTCCGGCGTTCCCGGGGCAGTCCAGGGCCGTACCGGCCCCGGGGCGCCGCGGCCGGACGTGCCCGGTCCGGTCCGCCTCTATGACGAGGCGCGGACCACCAGCTCCGTCGGAAGGACCAGGTGACGCTGCGTTCCGCGGCGGACCGAGGAGCGCTTGCCCTTGGCGGCCAGAGCCATCTCCTCGAGCAGCAGCTCCGCCATGGCCCGCCCCATGTCCCGGGTGGGCTGGCGGACGCTCGTCAGCCCCGGCTCCATGTGGCGGGCGATCACCGAGTCGTCGAAACCGACCAGGGAGACGTCGCCGGGGATGCGGCGGCCGGCCTCGCGCAGCACCTGGCGGGCGCCGGAGGCCATCAGGTCGGAACAGGCGAAGACCGCGTCGAAGTCGGTGCCGCGCTCCAGGAGTTCCGCCATGCAGCGCCGGCCGCCCTCCTCCGTGAAGTCCCCGTGGGCCACCAGTTCCTCCTCGTAGCCGATCCCGCTCGCGGCCAGCTCGTCCCGGTAGCCGACGAGGCGGCGCACGGCCCCGTACACATCGAGCGGGCCGGAGATGATCGCCACGGAGCGGCGGCCGCGGGAGACGAGGTGCTCGACGGCGAGCCGGGCGCCCGCGTAGTTGTCGGTGTCGACCGAGGGCAGCGGTTCGTCCGCGGAACGGGGGCCGCTGATCACGGTCGGGATGTCCATCTGGGCGAGGCGGTCCGCGAGCGGGTCGTCGGAGTGCACCGAGACCAGGAGGACGCCGTCGACGCGGTGGGCGGCGAGGTAGGCGGCCAGCCGGTCCTGTTCGCGCTCGCCGCGGGCGAAGGTGAGCAGGAGTTGCATGTCGGTCTGCGCGAGGGCGAGGCCGACGCCGCCGACCATGCCGGAGAAGTACGGCTCGGAGAAGAACCGGGACTCGGCCTCCGGAACCACGACGGCTATGGAGTCCGAGCGGTTGGCCGCGAGGGCGCGGGCCGCCGTGTTCGGTACGTAGCCGAGTGCGGCGACCGCTTCCTCGACCGCGGCGCGGGTGCGGTCGCTGACCCGCGGCGATCCGTTGATGACGCGGGAGACCGTGCCCCGGCCGACGCCGGCTCTGGCCGCGACCTCCTCAAGGGTCGGGCGCCTGCCGTGCGTGCCGTGAGCCACCATGACTCCTGCCTCTCCAGATCTTGAGCGGAATCTAACAGCCCGATAACCGCACGGACATGTCGCCGTCGAGTGTCTTGACACCCCCGGGTTCGGGCGGCGACCCTTCAACTCATTACGAGTGGGAGCGCTCCCACCGTACTGGACGCATACAGAAGCCGCACGTTCCCCGCCCGGGCCGCATGCGAACGAACGGGCCCAGCACAGCAATTGGCAGTTGGCCGGGGGGTCTGCACGTCTCAGCAACAAGAGCGCTTGAGCACTTGGAGGACGCAATGCGCACGACTGCCCGAATGTCCCGACGCGCGATGACCTTCGCCGTCGTCGCCGCCCTGGCCGCAGGGTTGCTTGCCGGTTGTGCGAGCGATGCCGACGACGGCTCCGGGGACGCCGGCGCGGGAAACAAGGGCTCGACCACACTGACGGTCGGCACCTTCGGCACCTTCGGCTACAAGCAGGCCGGGCTCTACGACGAGTACATGAAGCTGCACAAGAACATCACCATCAAGGAGAACGTCACCACCCGCACCGACGTCTACTGGCCCAAGATCCTCACACGGCTGCAGGCCGGCTCCGGCACCGACGACATCCAGGCGATCGAGATCGGCAACATCACCGAGGCCGTGCAGACGCAGGCGGACAAGTTCGTCGACCTGGGCAAGGAGGTCGACAAGTCGCAGTGGCTGGACTGGAAGAACAAGCAGGCCACCACCAAGGACGGCAAGCTGATCGGCCTCGGCACCGACGTCGGCCCGATGGCGATCTGCTACCGCAAGGACCTCTTGAAGAAGGCCGGACTGCCCACCGACCGCGACAAGCTCGCCGAGATGTGGAAGGGCGACTGGAGCAAGTACGTCGACGTCGGCAAGGACTACATGAAGAAGGCGCCGAGCGGCACCAAGTTCGTGGACTCCGCGTCGTCGGTCTACAACGCGGCGCTCGGCGGCGCGAAGGACCGCTACTACGACAAGGACGGCAACGTCATCTGGGACAAGTCCCAGGGCGTCAAGGACTCGTGGGACGCCACGACGGAGGTGGCGACCTCCGACATGTCGGCGAAGCTCAAGCAGTTCGACAAGCCGTGGGACCAGGGCTTCGCGAACGGCACCTTCGCCACCATCGCCTGCCCGGCGTGGATGATCGGCTACATCCAGGAGAAGTCCGGTGACTCGGGCAAGGGCAACTGGGACGTGGCGGCCGCGCCGACCGCGGCCAACTGGGGCGGCTCGTTCATCGGGGTGCCGACGGCGAGCAAGCACCAGAAGGAGGCCGTCGCCCTGGCGAAGTGGCTCACCGCTCCCGAGCAGCAGGCGAAGGTCTTCGCCAAGCAGGCCAGCTTCCCGTCGACCCCGTCGGCGTACGAGAACCTGAAGCCGAAGGCGGAGACCACGGCCTACTTCTCGAACGCCCCGCTGACGCAGATCTTCTCCGACGCGGCGAAGACCATCCCGGTGCAGACCTTCGGCATCAAGGACCAGCCGATCAACACGGCGATCACCGACACCGGCGTCCTCCAGGTCGAGCAGAAGGGCAAGTCGCCCGAGCAGGGCTGGGACGCCGCCACCAAGGAAGTCAAGGACGTACTCGGCCAGTGACCTCCAGTGAAGCTCTCGCGCAGTCAGCGTCGAGCACCGACGCCGCGCCCGGCTCCGTCACGGGGTCGGGCGCGGCCGGGGGCGCTCAGGGTCGCGGTACTCCGCAGCGCGCCGACTCCTGGCGCAGCCGGCTGTACCGCTGGGACATGAAGGCGTCCCCGTACGCGTTCATCTCCCCCTTCTTCGTCATCTTCGGCGCCTTCTCCCTGGTGCCGCTGCTCTACACCGCCTGGTACTCGCTGCACCACGTGCAGCTGTCCTCGCTCGACACCCAGACCTGGGCGGGTCTGGAGAACTACAAGAACCTCTTCGACTCGGAGTTCTTCTGGAACGCCCTGAAGAACACGTTCACCATCGGCGTGCTCTCCACCGTGCCGCAGCTGATGGCGGCGATCTGGCTCGCCCACATGCTCAACTACCGGCTGCGCGGCTCGACCGTGTGGCGCGTCGTCATGCTCCTCCCGTACGCCACATCGGTGGCGGCGGCGACGCTCGTCTTCGTGCTGCTGTTCTCCCCCGACAACGGGATGATCAACTGGGTGCTCGGCTCCATCGGCCTCGACGAGGTCAACTGGCGGGAGTCCGACTGGGGTTCACAACTCGCCGTATCGTCGATCGTGATCTGGCGGTGGACCGGGTACAACGCGCTGATCTATCTGGCGGCGATGCAGGCAATCCCGGCCGACCTCTACGAGTCGGCCGCCCTGGACGGGGCGGGCCGCTGGCACCAGTTCCGGCACGTGACCGTTCCGATGCTGCGTCCGACGATCCTGTTCACCATCGTCGTCTCCACCATCGGCGCCACCCAACTCTTCGGTGAGCCACTGCTGTTCGGCGGCGTGAGCGGCACCAAGGGCGGGTCCGAGCACCAGTACCAGACGCTCGGTCTGTACATGTACGACCAGGGCTGGATCGTCGGCAATCTCGGCAAGGCGTCCGCGATCGCCTGGTCGATGTTCCTGATTCTGCTGGTCATCGCCGCGATCAACATGCTGATCTCCCGACGGCTGAGGAAGACCCAATGACCGTCATCAACACCGAAACTCCGCCGCCTGGTCCGCTGCCGGTCGAGGATGCCGGACCACCGAGCCGCCGACGGCTGCTCGGCGCGGGCAAGCAGTTGCACGCCGGGCCGGTCACGTACGCCGTGCTCGCCCTGTTCGCCGCGATATCGCTCGCCCCGCTGCTGTGGACGGCGGTCGCGGCCTCGCGCACCAACGCGCGGCTCGCGCAGACGCCGCCGCCGTTCTGGTTCGGCGGGAACCTGTTCAAGAACCTGGAGACTGCCTGGAACCAGGCAGGACTCGGCTCGGCGATGTGGAACAGCATCATCGTCGCGTCGACGATCACGGTCGGTACGGTGCTGTTCTCCACGCTGGCCGGGTTCGCCTTCGCCAAGCTGAAGTTCCGGTTCTCGACGGCACTGCTGCTGATGACCATCGGCACGATGATGATCCCGCCGCAACTGGCCGTCGTCCCGCTGTACTTGTGGATGACGGACCTGGGGTGGGCGAATCAGCTGCAGACCGTGATTCTGCCGACGCTCGTGTCCGCGTTCGGCACGTTCTTCATGCGCCAGTACCTGGTGCAGGCGCTGCCGACCGAGCTCATCGAGGCGGCACGGGTCGACGGGGCGAGCAGCCTGCGGGTGGTGTGGCATGTCGTGTTTCCCGCGGCGCGGCCCGCTATGGCCGTGCTCGGGCTGCTGACCTTCGTCATGGCCTGGAACGACTTCCTGTGGCCGATCATCGCGCTCAACCAGGAGAACCCCACGGTGCAGGTCGCGCTGAACGCACTGGGCACCGGGTACATCCCCGACGACTCGGTGATCATGGCGGGGGCGCTGCTGGGGACGTTGCCGTTGCTCATCGCCTTTCTGCTGTTCGGGAAGCAGATCGTGGGCGGAATCATGCAGGGGGCGGTCAAGGGCTGATGCCCGAACGGGGGCGTCCCGGTGACGCCCCCGTTCTCCACGCCTCGGGGCTCTGCCCCGGACCCCGCGCCTCAGTCGCCGGCGGGGCTCGAAAGACCGGGCTCTGCCCCCGTGCCCGCCGGCCTCTCCCGGCGCGAGCTCAATACCTACCTATGGGAGCGCACCTTGACCACCACCGACAACACCAGCCCCACCGTCACCACCGCCCCCGCCGTGAACCGGTTTCCCGCAGGATTTCTGTGGGGTTCGGCCACCGCCGCGTATCAGATCGAGGGGGCGGTGCAGGAGGACGGGCGGACGGCGTCGATCTGGGACACGTTCAGCCATACGCCGGGGAAGGTGGCGAACGGCGACACGGGTGACGTCGCCGTGGACCACTACCACCGGTGGCGCGACGACGTGCGGCTCATGGCGGACCTGGGCCTCACCGCGTACCGGTTCTCCGTGGCCTGGCCGCGGGTGCAGCCCACCGGGCGCGGGCCCGCCGTGCAGCGGGGGCTCGACTTCTACCGGGGGCTCGTCGACGAACTCCTGGCGCACGGGATCACGCCCGTCGTGACGCTCTACCACTGGGATCTGCCCCAGGAGCTGGAGAACGCCGGCGGCTGGCCCGAGCGGGACAGCGCGTACCGGTTCGCGGAGTACGCCGCGCTCGTCGGTGAGGCGCTCGGCGACCGCGTCGAGACCTGGGGGACGCTCAACGAGCCCTGGTGCAGCGCCTTTCTGGGCTACGGCTCCGGGGTGCACGCCCCCGGGCGCACCGACCCGGCAGCTGCCCTGCGCGCGGCTCACCACCTCAACCTCGGTCACGGCCTTGCCTGTTCCGCGCTGCGCGGCGTGCTGCCGGCCCGCGCGGACATCGGCATCAGCCTGAACCCGAGCGTGGTCAGGGCCTTCACCGAGGCCCCCGAGGACCTCGACGCACGGCGCCGCATCGACGCGCTGGCGAACCGGGTCTTCACCGGGCCACTGCTCAACGGCGCCTACCCGCAGGACCTGCTCGCCGACACCGCCGGCGTCACGGACTGGTCGTTCGTGCGGGACGGCGACACCGAGGCCATCCACCAGCCGCTCGACTTCATCGGCCTGAACTACTACACCCCGGCCGTCGTCTCGGCCGCCCGCCCCGGCCAGAAAGGCCCCCGCCTCGACGGGCACGCCGCCGGCGAGCACAGCCCGTGGCCGGCCGCCGACGACGTCGCCTTCCACCACGCGCCGGGCGAACTCACCGCGATGAACTGGCCCGTGGATCCGGCCGGACTCACCGAGCTGCTGCTCGACTTCACCGAGCAGGCCCCGGGCGTCCCGCTCTATGTGACCGAGAACGGGGCCGCGTACGAGGACGTCTTGGACGCCGACGGCCGGGTGCACGACCCGGACCGAATCCGCTATCTGCACGGCCATCTCGCCGCCGTGCACGACGCGATCACGCAGGGCGCCGACGTCCGCGGCTACTTCCTCTGGTCGCTGCTCGACAACTTCGAATGGGCCTACGGATACACCAAACGCTTCGGCGCGGTGTACGTCGACTACGAGACGCAGGCCCGCATCCCGAAGTCCAGCGCCACCTGGTACTCCCGGGTGGCCCGCAGCGGGGGACTGCCCGCGGAGTCCTGATTCCGGTGGGCAGGGGAGCCGGTGCGCGGCGCGCGGCAGGGGCGCGCACCGGCCCTTGCCGCCTTCAGCCCCGGTCCGCGGGCTCGGGGCGGGCATCGCCTCCGCGGCGGCGTCAGCCGTCCGCCTCCGCGGACTGCCGTGAGCGCTTCGTCAGGGAGACGGGCCTCACCGACGGCCCGACGGCCCGGCGGCCCTCATCCCCTCGGGGCGCCTCCCAGGCCGAAGGCTCCGGGGGAGGATTCCGCGGCACCGTGATCAGGACGCGCAGGCCCTTCGGCTCGTTGTGCGCGTACGCGAGCTCCGCCCCGCCCGAAGCAAGCAGCGCCCTGGTGATGGACAGCCCGAGCCCCGAGCCGGAGATGTTCTGGTGCCGGCTGCTGCGCCAGAAGCGGTCGCCGATGCGTTCCATCTCGTCCTCGCTGAGCCCCGGGCCGTGGTCGGCGACCTCCACGACGACGCTCTCGCGCTCCCGGGAGACGCTCACCGTGACCCTCTCGTCCTCCGGCGTGAACTTGATCGCGTTGTCGACCACGGCGTCCAGCGCGCTGGAGAGCGCGACGGGGTCGGCCCACCCGGTCACTGCCTGAGGGCCCGCCGACTCCAGCACGACGCCCTTGATCTCGGCGACCGGCAGCCACGCCTCCACGCGCTCGGCCGCCACCTCCGCCACGTCCGTCAGCCGCAGATCGGCGGAGGAGTGCTCGGCGAGGGCCAGGTCGAGCAGGTCGTCCAGCACCCGCGCCAGACGGTTCCCCTCGGCCTGAACGGACTTGAACTCCTCGTCCGCCTCGGGCATTTCGAGGCCGAGCAGCTCGATGCGCAACAGCAGCGCGGAGAGCGGGTTGCGCAGCTGGTGCGAGGCGTCGGCGACGAACGCGCGCTGCTGCTCCAGCACCCCCTCGACGTTGTCGGCCATCTCGTTGAACGAACGGGCCAGGCGGCGCAGCTCGGGCGGGCCGCCGGACGCGGCGACGCGGGACTTGAACTCTCCGACGGCGATCTCGTGCGCGGCACGGTCCAGCGTCCTGACCGGGCGCAGCACCCAGCCCGTCAGGCGCAGCGCGAGCCCGACGGCGAGCAGCATCGCCGCGGCCTCGCCCGCGATGATCGGGAGCCACCCCTGGAGGATGCGTGAGCGCAGCTGCCCGGTGGGTGACTCCGTGAGCACGACGGCTGCCACATCGCCGTCCCGGATGACCGGCGACGCGACGGCGATGCGCTCCTTCTGCCAGGGCCAGACCTGCTGCGGGTCGTGGCTGCGGCGTCCCGCGAGCGCCTCGTCGAAGGCGTCGGCGCCCTGCACGGAGTCGGCCACCTGCCAGCCGCCGGGCGAGACGCCCAGGGCGTTCCCGTCGCGGAGGAAGACGCCGACCCGGATGCCGTAGAGGGAGTGGTAGCGGTCCAGCTCGTCCTGGAGTATGGCGCGGCGCTCGCCCTCGTCGGGCGAGGAGGTCACGAACTGGGCGAGGGCGGCGAACCGTGCCGTGTCGTCGATGCGGTCGACGACGACGCGCTGCTGCTCGGTGGCGGCCTGGCTCATGGCGAGCGGGAAGCCGAGGGCCAGCAGCACACCGGTGAGCAGAATGATCAGCAGTGGCAGCAGACGGGCATGCATGGTCTCTTCCGGCCCCCCGCTCCCCTGCGCCTAGACCGTCTGCTGAGGCTCGACGAGACGGTAGCCGACGCCCCGTACGGTCTCGATCAGTGCGGGCAGGCGCAGCTTGGAGCGCAACGATGCCACATGTACCTCAAGCGTCCGTCCGGTGCCCTCCCAGCTGGTGCGCCAGACCTCGCTGATGATCTGCTCGCGCCGGAAGACGACGCCGGGGCGCTGCGCGAGCAGGGCCAGCACGTCGAACTCCTTGCGCGTCAGCGCCACGGAGTCACCGTCGACGCACACCTTGCGGGTGGGCAGCTCGATGGTGACGGCTCCGACCCGGAGCGTGCTCTCCGCCGGCGTGCCCTCGTCGCGGACCGTCTCGGCGCTCTCCTCGGGCGCCGCGCGGCGGCTCACCGCGTGGATGCGGGCCAGCAGCTCCCCGGTGTCGTACGGCTTGACCACGTAGTCGTCGGCGCCGAGGTTGAGGCCGTGGATGCGGGACCGTACGCCGCCGCGCGCCGTCACCATGATCACGGGAGTCGAGCTGATCTTCCTTATGCGGCCGCACACCTCGAAGCCGTCCTGGTCCGGGAGGCCGAGGTCGAGGAGCACGACACCGAAGGGAGCCACATCGTCCGAGGGCAGCAGCTCACGCAGCGCCTCCTCGCCGCTGCGGGCGTGCACCACGTCGAAGCCGTGCCGCCCGAGCACCGCCGACAGCGCCGTGGCGACGTGAATGTCGTCCTCGACGAGCAGCAACCTCACTCGGGCCTCCCTCCGTGATGCCGGTCCGGGTCCGCGGCGGAAACACCGCAGCATTGCATCAACCCCTATCGGCGCAGGTGAGTCAAGGGGCTCCCGGTCGCTCGCGGGTTTCTGTTATGCAGCCGGTACTACCGGGCACGGATTCCGAGGTCACAGCGGGACCGGGTCCGTTCCGCGACGGGATCGTTATGCTCAATTTCCCCTCAGATGTAATGACGCTGGCGGCCGTCGCTCATTAGTGTCCTCGCAACCGACGAGGACGGAGCTACACGCCGATGAGCGAAGTATCGGTGACCAAGGACGCCGCGCCGGCCGCGGACGATCTGGTCGTACTGGACAACGTCAACAAGCACTTCGGTGCGCTGCATGTGCTCCAGGACATCGACCTGACCATCGCGCGCGGAGAGGTCGTCGTCGTCATCGGACCTTCCGGGTCGGGCAAGTCCACGCTGTGCCGCACCATCAACCGTCTCGAGACCGTCGACTCCGGCAGCATCTCGATCGACGGCAAGCCGCTGCCCCAGGAGGGGAAGCCGCTGGCCAAGCTGCGCGCGGACGTCGGCATGGTCTTCCAGGCGTTCAACCTCTTCGCACACAAGACGGTGCTGGAGAACGTGATGCTCGGGCAGACCAAGGTCCGCCGCACCGACAAGCAGGAGGCGGAGCGGAAGGCGCGCGCGCTGCTGGACCGCGTCGGTGTCGGCAACCAGGCCGACAAGTACCCCGCCCAGCTCTCCGGAGGTCAGCAGCAGCGGGTGGCCATCGCCCGCGCGCTCGCCATGGACCCCAAGGTGATGCTCTTCGACGAGCCCACTTCGGCGCTCGACCCGGAGATGATCAACGAGGTCCTCGAGGTGATGAAGCAGCTCGCCGACGAGGGCATGACCATGGTCGTCGTCACGCACGAGATGGGCTTCGCACGCTCGGCTGCCAACCGGGTCGTCTTCATGTCGGACGGCCGGATCGTCGAGGAGGCGACACCGGACCAGTTCTTCAACAACCCCCGCAGTGACCGGGCGAAGGACTTCCTGGCGAAGATCCTTCACCACTGACGTGCCGCTGAGCGGAGTTCCGAGCAGATCCGATCCAGATCCAGGACGCCCCCCGCAACGACCCGCCGGTCCACGCGCCGCCCGGTCCGACGGCCGTCCGGCTGCCGCCCCGGCGGCAGCCGGGAGGACGAAGACCCAGGCAGCGGGCCCGCAGGACCTGCGACCCGCACGACCGGCTGTGCAACGACGGCCGACCAGCAGAACACCGAGCAAGGGATGCCCATCATGAAGTTCCGTAAGACAGCCGCCTCGGCGGCCGTGGTCCTCACTCTCGCCCTCTCCGCCACCGCCTGCGGAGGCAAGGAAGGCCCCGCCGGCGACAAGCCGGGCGGCGACACGGACACCAAGGCGCTGCCGAAGTACGAGGTCGCCAAGGACGTCAAGGTCGACTCGCCCGTGCTGAAGAAGGCACAGAAGCGGGGCAAGCTGATCATCGGCGCCAAGTCCGACCAGCCCTACCTCGGCTTCCAGGACCCCTCGTCCAAGAAGTACGAGGGCTTCGACATCGAGGTCGCGAAGATGGTCGCCGCCGACCTCGGCTTCGGCGAGAAGGACATCCAGTTCAAGACCATCGACTCCTCCGTCCGCGAGACCGCGATCTCCAAGGGCCAGGTCGACCTGATGGTGGGCACGTACACCATCAACGACGAGCGCAAGAAGCAGGTGTCCTTCGCCGGCCCGTACTACATGGCAGGCCAGGACCTCCTGGTCCGCAAGGACGAGAAGTCGATCAAGGGCCCGGACAGCATCAAGGGCAAGAAGGTCTGCTCCGTGACCGGCTCGACGCCGCTGCAGAACATCAAGGACAACAAGTCCAAGTACGGTGCCGAGACCGTCGAGTTCGGCAAGTACACCGACTGCGTCAAGCAGCTGCTCGACGGCCAGGTCGACGCGATGACCACCGACGACGCCATCCTCAAGGGCTACGCGGCCGAGCGTCCCACCAAGCTGAAGGTCGTCGGCGAGACCTTCAGCGAGGAGCCGTACGGCATCGGCCTGAAGAAGGGCGACACGGAGCTGCAGAACGCGGTGCTCGACGCCGTCGAGGCGCACCAGAAGGACGGCAGCTACAAGAAGGCCTACGACGCGACGCTTGGCCGCTCCGGTTCGAAGTTCGAGGAGCCCCCGGCCCTGGAGCGCGGCTGACAGCTCGGCCTAAGGCCGGCCCGACGCTCGACCACCTCGCGCGGCGGTCACGCCTGACCGGCAGGCCGGCGCCGCACCGCGTCCCGTACGCCCGTCCGCGCGGGCGGGCGTGCGGGACGCGGCTTTCCCTGACCGCCCTGCGGAGACCCCATGAATGTTCTGCTCGACCATCTGGACCTGTTCCGTGACGGATTCATAGGAACGGTCTCTCTGACCGCGGCCAGCGCCGCGCTCGCCCTCATACTCGGCGTGCTCATAGCCGGCTTCCGGGTCTCGCCGGTGCCGCCGCTGCGCGCGTTCGGTACCGCGTGGGTGACGCTGCTGCGGAACACGCCGCTGACGCTGCTGTTCCTCGTGGCCTTCTTCGTACTGCCGCAGATCGTCTTCCCCGGTATCAGTTCCTACGTCCTGGGCGTGCTGGCACTCGGCTTCTACACCTCGTCGTTCGTCTGCGAGGCCGTGCGCTCCGGCATCAGCACGGTGCCGATGGGCCAGGCAGAGGCCGCGCGCAGCCTGGGCATGACCTTCGTGCAGACGCTCCGCATGATCGTGCTGCCGCAGGCGACCAGGACCGTTCTCCCCCCGCTGAGCAGCATCATGATCGCGCTCACGAAGAACTCCGCCATCGCCGGCGCCTTCAACAACCCCGAACTCTTCAGCGTCCAGAAGGTGCTGAGCGACAAGGGCTACAACGTCATGGTCATCTTCGTCTGGGTGGCCCTCGCCTACCTCGTGCTCGTCTTCCTCATCAGCGGTTTCTTCCGGCTGCTTGAGCGCAGGCTGGAGGTCGCCCGATGAGCTCGTCCGTACTCTTCGACGCGCCGGGGCCCAAGGCCCGCGCACGCAACCGCACTTACGCCGTCATCGGCTCCGCCGCGCTGGTGGCGCTGATCGCCTTCATCGTCTACCGGCTGGCCGCCAAGGGCCAGCTCGACGGCGCGATGTGGGACATCTTCAACTACGCCGGAGTACGCAACTCGATCGTCGACGGACTCGTCAGCACCCTTCAGGCGTTCGCGATGGCCGGCGTGCTGTCGCTGGTGCTGGCCGTGGTGCTCGCCGTGGGGCGGCTGTCCGATCACAAGCCCGTCAGCTGGGCCGCGACCGGCGTCATCGAGCTCTTCCGCGCCGTTCCTCTGCTGATCACCATCTACGTGCTGTGGGTCGGCTTCTTCACCAACGAGCCGCTGTGGGCCGTCGTCATCGGCCTCACGCTCTACAACGGGGCGGTGCAGGCCGAGGTGCTGCGCGCCGGCATCCTTGCCGTGCCGCGGGGCCAGAGCGAGGCCGCGTACGCGCTGGGCATGAGCAAGACCCAGGTGATGACGACGGTGCTCATCCCGCAGGCCGTGCGGTCCATGCTGCCGACGATCGTCAGCCAGCTCGTCGTCACGCTCAAGGACACCTCACTCGGCTTCGTCATCACCTACGAGGAACTCCTCTACGCCGGGCGGCAGATGGCCAACACCATCCTGGTCGACGGGGAGAACCCGTACGTGCCGGTCGTGCTCGTCTTCGGCGCCATCTACGTCGCCCTGTGCCTGGCTCTCTCCGCGGTCGCCAACTGGATCGAGAAGCGCGGCCGCCGCGCCAAGACAGGCATCAAGGTGACCGAGGCGCAGACCGCGACTCCCGAGGGCGCGAGCGCCGGGCCCCCTGCCTGACGCAGAGCCCTGCCTGACGCGGAGCCCTGCCTGACGCGGAGGCCGCGGGGGAGCAGCCGCCGGAGCGGCGGACCGGACTTGTCACCATGTGTCCGGGCCGCCGCTCCCGCCGTTCCGGCTCAGCTTGACGGGTGACCCGGCACTGGGTTGCATACGTTTGTGATCGCGCGCTGTGCTCCACCCGTTCCGGCTTTTCCCTCCTCAACCGCGTGTGCGGGCCGAGCGGTTCACGGTGTCCCGCGCCGCACGGGGACCGGCGCGTGAGCGAGTCCGAAGTCATCGTCGTCGGCGCCGGGCCGGCAGGGCTCGCCCTGGCACTGGCGCTCGCCAGGTCCGGTGTTCCCTCACTCGTGCTGGACAACAGCGACGGCGAGGTCGTCCGACGAGCCGCCCGCAGCTGCGTGCTGCGCCCCGACACCGCCGCGTGGCTGGCGTCGATGGCGACGCCGCACGCCGTCGTTCCCGGCGTCCGCTGGAGGCGCTGGAGCACGCGGCGGCGCTCGCAGCTCGTGCAGGACGTCGAGTTGACCGACGAGACCTCGCCGGTCCACGTGGAGCAGCACGCTCTGGAGCGCGGGCTGCGCGCCGCGCTCGCGCGGGAGAAGCTCGCCCACGTCGTCACGCGCAGCCATGTCGATCTCATCGAGCAGGACGCGGCAGGCGTCACCGCGCACACGCGGCCGCGCGGTTCGGCCGCTCCCGCCGGCGACCAGGACTCAGGTGACGGCACGGACACCGCGGCCACCGGACGCGATGCCGGCGAAGGCGCGGGGGCGGGCCGCGGCGGCACATGGTGGCGCGGCAGCTACCTGGTCGGGTGCGACGGCGCACGGTCAACTGTGCGGAAACTCCTGGGAGTCGGATTCGCGGGACGCACCGCAGTGGAACGTCACGCCGTGGCGGCACTCCGCGCGGAACTGCCGTGGGAGCAAGAGGCGCTGCTCCACCGTGAACTGGGTGCGGGAAGCGGGAACCGGGCCGGCAGGACGCAGACCGAGGTGACGGCCAGGCCGCTGCCCGACGGCGTGTGGCGCCTCGACTGGCTGCTCCCGCCCCGGGGCGAACTCGTCACGCCCGAGGCGCTGTTGGAACGCGTGCAGGACACCCTCGGACTGTGGCACGGAGGAGGCGCGCGCGGACGCGGAGGCGAGGTCACCGGCGTGGATGAGGCCGTGCGGTACGAACTCCTCGACACCGGCGTCCACACCTCGCACCAGCGGCTCGCGCGCCGGTGGCGTGTGGAGCGTACGTTCCTGGCCGGCGACGCGGCGCACCTCGTCGGCGCGCTCGGCGTCCAGTCCGTGGACGAGGGGCTGCGCGACGTCGCCAACCTCGCCTGGAAGCTCGCCCTGGCCTGGCACGAGGCGAACGGTGTACGGGGGGCCCGCACCGACCGTGACGCGATCCACGCGCTTCTCGACAGTTACGAGTCGGAGCGGCGAGGGGCCGTCGGAGCCCGGCTGCGCGCCGTCGACCAGGCACTGCCGGTGGTGCGGCGGGAAGGCGGGGGCCTGCGGTCGATGCTGCCCGGCGGCGGCGCCCGCACGCCGATGGAGCTGCTCACGGACGGGCATCTGGGGCGGGGACTGCTGGGGGCGCCGGCGGCCTACCGGCGCTCGCCGCTGACCCCTCCGCAGGGCGAGGTCGGGACCGTGCCGGTGGACACGCCGCCCGGCGCGCCCGTGGAGGACGTACCGGTGATCGCGATGGACGGGGGACGCGGGAGGCTGCGCGGACAACTGTGCGGCTCCGGCAGTGAATTGCTCGTCCTGCTCGTCGCGCCCGGAACGGCCGTGTGGGACAGCCGCCACTGGCTGTCGGCAGGGATGATGCCCGAACTGGCCGCAGCGGTGGAGGCGTTGCCGCTGAAGGCACAGCTGCTGGTGACGGAGCAGTACCCCGGCGCGGCAGCCCACACCGTGCTGGTCATACGGCCCGACGGTCATCTGGTGGCGGCCCTGCCCGGGCCGCGCACCGCCGACCTGCGGGCGTGCGCCGACGCGGTGCGCGGCGGCGCCCTCCCCGGCAGGCAGCCGGACGCGTACCGCAGGCCCCGTCGGCAGACCCGGACCTGAGGCCGCCCAGACCTGGGACCGCCCAGGCCTGAGGCGCGGACAGGCGGAGCCTCGATGCGGGCCGGGCCCCCCGGGGGGATGTGCGTGCACAGGCGGCCGGCGGCGGGGCCGGGCAGGCGGCCGCGGCCGGAGGCGCGCACTCCGCCTCAGTCCTCCGGCAGATACCGGTCCAGCGCCTCAGGGTCCTCGCCCTCTTCCTCCAGGGCCCTCCGCACCACGTGCAGCGCCAGCCCTTCGCCGTACCCCCTGCGGGCGAGCATCCCCGCAAGCCGCCGTATGCGCTTCTCCCGGTCGAGCCCCCTGGTGGACCGCAACTTCCGCTCCACCAGGGCCCGTGCCGTCTCCGCCTCACGCTCGGCGTCGAGCTGCCCGACGGCGTTCTCGACGACCTGCGGTTCAACACCCTTGGTGCGCAGTTCGCGGGCGAGCGCCCGGCGGGCCAGACCACGGCTGTGGTGCCGGGACTCGACCCACGCATCGGCAAAGGCGACGTCGTCGATCAGCCCGGCCTCCTCGAAGCGGGAGAGCACCTCCTCGGCGGCCTCGTCGGGGATCTCCCGCTTGCGCAGCGCGTCGGCCAGCTGCTGTCGCGTCCGCGGCGTACCGGTGAGCAGCCTCAGACAGATCGCGCGCGCACGCTCCGCCGGATCCTGCTCCGGGCCCCCGTCCTGGGCATGCCCGGACGGAGGGCTCTCGCCGTCTCCCTCCGGGGCTTCGTCGCCGCCTTCGTGAGAAGCACGCCCGCCTGTCGGCTCCCCGGGCCGGCCCCCGCCCACCTGGACGGGGAGTCCGCCCTCCTCTTCGGCGTCGCCCGGCAGCCCCTGGTCATCGGGGCGGCGACCGCCGGACGCACGCCTGCGTGACGTGCGCGTCTTACGCGGTGGCCCCGCCCCGGCCCTCGACGAAGTGGAGCCACCGCTGTCTTCCTGGACCGGCCATGGGGTGCGCCGTGTCACGGATCAGCTCTTCGCGGCAGCGGACTTGGGAGCCCTCGCCTTCGACGCGGGAGCCGCCTTTGCCGTACCGGCCGTCCCGGCCGCACCGTCCACCGGGGAGCCCGCGGCCCCGGCGGCATCGGCACCGGGCTCGCTGCCCGGCTCCTCCGGAGCCACTCCGATGCCCAGCTTCTCCTTGATCTTCTTCTCGATCTCGTTGGCCAGGTCGGGGTTGTCGCGCAGGAAGTTGCGGGCGTTCTCCTTGCCCTGGCCCAGCTGATCGCCCTCGTAGGTGTACCAGGCGCCGGACTTGCGGATGAAGCCGTTCTCGACGCCCATGTCGATCAGCCCGCCCTCGCGGCTGATCCCCTGCCCGTAGAGGATGTCGAACTCGGCCTGTTTGAAGGGCGGGGCGACCTTGTTCTTGACGACCTTGACGCGGGTGCGGTTGCCCACCGCGTCCGTGCCGTCCTTGAGCGTCTCGATCCGGCGGATGTCGAGCCGCACGGAGGCGTAGAACTTCAGCGCCCGGCCGCCCGTCGTCGTCTCGGGCGAGCCGAACATCACGCCGACCTTCTCGCGCAGCTGGTTGATGAAGATCGCCGTGGTCTTGGAGTGACTGAGCGCGCCCGTGATCTTCCGCAGCGCCTGGCTCATCAGCCGCGCCTGGAGACCGACGTGCGAGTCGCCCATCTCACCCTCGATCTCCGCACGCGGAACGAGCGCGGCGACGGAGTCGATGACGATCAGGTCGAGCGCGCCGGAGCGGATGAGCATGTCCGTGATTTCCAGCGCCTGTTCGCCGTTGTCCGGCTGGGAGAGGATCAGCGCGTCCGTGTCGACACCGAGCTTCTTCGCGTACTCGGGATCGAGCGCGTGCTCGGCGTCGACGAACGCGACCGTGCCGCCGCCCTTCTGGGCGTTGGCCACCGCGTGCAACGTCAGGGTCGTCTTGCCGGAGGACTCCGGCCCGTACACCTCCACCACTCGGCCGCGCGGGAGGCCTCCGACGCCGAGGGCGACATCGAGGGCGGTGGACCCTGTGGGGATGACCTCGACCGGCTCGTTCGGCCGCTCCCCCATGCGCATCACGGCGCCCTTGCCGAACTGCCGTTCAATCTGCGCGAGGGCGGTTTCGAGCGCCTTCTCGCGGTCGGTTTCTGCCATGGGTGCCACCCGGTTTGCTTGAGTCGATCGCTTCACGTCCAAGACGCTAGCGCCTGCCACTGACAATCGGTCCGGCTGCCTGCTTCCCGGCCGGGAAGGCGGGAGCGGGAGAACCCGCCAGGGCCTCCATAAGAATCGATGTTCGATTTTGACGTCAAGGCGCTCCGGGAGTCTGTGGAAAACTCCCGAAATCCCCCTTCAAAAGGGCGAGTTCAGCAGCCACGGCCGCGCAGCGGCGGGCCGGTCACCTCTTCTCTGCGGGCACGTCCATCACGGCACACACGACTCGCCAGACGTCCTTCGCGTCCCAGCCGGCGTCCAGGGCCTCGCGGACCGTACGGCCGCCGAGTCCCGCCATCACATGGTCACGTGCGAAGGAGTCGGCGTAGGACTCGCCGAAGTGGTCCGCCATCCGCTGCCAGAAGTCCGTCAACCGCATGAGACCAGTATCCAGCCCGTTGCAGGCCGGGCCGTCCGCCCTCCGCTCACGGCGCCCAGCCCAGGGCCCGCACGGCCGCGGTGACCAGTACCGCCGCCGCGATCACGACCAGGAAGGGCGCCCGGAGAAGCAGCGTCACCGCGGCGGCGGCCAGGCCCGCGGCCTTCGCGTCCAGCAGGAGCGCGCCGCCCTCGCTGAAGGTCTGCTGCGCCGTCAGCGCGGCGAGCAGCGCGACCGGAAGCAGCGTCACCAGCCGCTTGACGACCGGGCGTTCCAGCATTCCCTCCGGCACCGACAGCCCCAGCAGCTTCGCCGCGTAACAGCCCAGCGCCGTCGCGCCGATCGCGATCCAGACGCTCATCGCCCCTCCTCCCCCGTCCGCCCGCAATCCCCGGCCGGGGCGCCCGTGCCGGTGCGGGTGCGGGCCTCCGGCCCTGCCGCACCCTCCGGGTCCTGCTCCGGAGCCGCCAGCCGCTCCGGGTCCTGTTCCGTAGCCGCCCCCGGGTCCTGCTCCTCCGCCGAAGCCGCCTCCCGCTCCCGGTTCCGCTCCTGATCCCTGCGTCCCCGCATCAGCAGCACCGCCGGTGCCGCCAGCGCCGCGAGCAGCACCGGCACGCCACCCGGAAGCACGGGCAGCAGCCCGAGCCCCAGAGCGACCGCGAGGGCGGCGGTCGCACGCGCGGCCGCAGTGCGGAGCATCGGAGCCAGGAGCGCGA
The DNA here is from genome assembly GCF_900090145.1 of Streptomyces sp. WMMB 322. Lineage (GTDB taxonomy): Bacteria > Actinomycetota > Actinomycetes > Streptomycetales > Streptomycetaceae > Streptomyces. The sequence continues at coordinate 26,311 of NZ_FMHI01000016.1, read as the reverse complement.
GAAAGACCGCGGGCCCCGCCGCATCCAGGCCCCACGTCCTGGTGTCGCCCAGTGCACCGGCGCCCAGCGCCCCGAGCAGCGTGGTGAGGTTCCACAGCACGAAGAGGGTCGCCCCCGTGACGGTGAAGCCGATCCGGGCTCCCCGCCGGGTGCGCTGCGCGAGGGTCACCGCCGCCGTCTCGTCGATCACCATGTGGGCGGCGAGGGGACGTATCGCACCCGGCAGCCGCAGCAGCGTCGCGAGCCGCAGTCCGTAGAAGGCGTTGCGCACGCCCAGGAAGAAGGCACCGGCTGCGGCGGTGAGCGGGCTCGCTCCCGCCGCGAGCGCACCGACGAGGGCGAACTGCGAAGCGCCGGTGAAGACGAACAGGCTGAGCGCGCACGTCTGCGGCAGGCTGATGCCCGCGCCGGCCGCCGTCACCCCGAAGGCGAACCCGGAGAGCCCGACGGCGACGCCCACGCCCAGCGCGTCGCGCACGACGGCCCGGTCGTCGTGCCGTGTGCGGGAAGGCGGGTCATCGGCGGACTGCGAGACGTTCTTCTGTTCGAGCACGGCCCCACGCTAACCACGACGGCCGACAGCGGTCTTGTACGTTCTTGCACGCGAACGTGACCGTGCTCGCGCACCCGTCATCACGGCCGTCACCGGCCGCGGGGCACCGGCCCTGCTTCGCGGGCGGTCCGGCCGGGCTTCAGCCCGGCCGCAGACGCTCACGCTGGTACGCGCCCGGCGGCACACCCACGATGCGCCCGAAGTGCCGGCTGAGATGCGACTGGTCCGTGAACCCCACCGCGGCAGCGGCCTGCGCCGGCGGCACACCCGCGTCGAGCAGCCGGCGTGCCCGGTGCACGCGGGCGTCGGTCAGCCAGGCGTGCGGCGGCATCCCGTACCGCTCGCGGTACGCGCGCAGCAGCGAGAAGGTGCCGGTGCCCAGCTCGCCCGCGAGAGCCTCCAGGGTGGGAGGGTCCGCCATCCGCTCCTCCAGGACGGCGCGGGCCCGCTCGGCCGTGCGGGATCCCGCCGTGGCGACCGGCCGGGACGGGAGCGTGCCTCCGTACAGCCGCAGCAGCCGGACGATGACGATCCGCATCAGGCTGTCCGCGGCGAGTGCCTGCCCGGCCTCGGCGGCACGGTGCACACGGGCGACGAGAGCCGCGCCCTCGGGATCGTCGGCGACCGTGGCGGCGAAGCCGGGAGTCCCGCGGAGCGACGTCGTCTCGGCGACCGTGCGGGTGACCAGCGCGGGCGCGGGGTAGAGCACGTCGTAGCTCCACCCCTCCGGGCTGCCCGCGTGCGCCGAGTGCGGAACGCCGGGATTGATCAGCGCCAGCCGGCCCGGCACGGCGCGGTGCTCGGCACCGCCCAGCACGAACGCCTCCACGCCCTGGGCGACGGCCCCGATCACATAGGCGTCGTGGGTGTGCCGGGCGAAGGTCTTGCGCAGGTAGCTGGCCCGCAGAAGATCGACCTCCGGCAGCTGTGGATGCCGCCAGTGCCGCGCGCTCTCACCCGTCCCCATGGGCCCATTCTGCGCCGCTGTGCGGCGTTGTCAGTGGTGAGGTGCACGATGGGGACCATGGGTCGGACGTCGCCGGGCCCCTCACCGGCCTCGGCACTCGATGTCTTCTCCCCCGCGACCAGGGCCTGGTTCACGGGGGCCTTCAGCGCGCCCACCTCCGCCCAGGCGGGGGCCTGGCGCGCGCTGGCCGAGGAGTCGGACGCGCTGGTGGTGGCTCCGACCGGCTCCGGGAAGACCCTCGCCGCGTTCCTCGCCTCGCTCGACAGGCTGGCCTCCACTCCGCCGCCCGCGGACCCGCTCAAGCGCTGCCGCGTGCTGTACGTCTCGCCCCTGAAGGCACTCGCGGTCGACGTGGAGCGCAATCTGCGCAGTCCGCTGACGGGCATCCGCCAGGAGTCGCTGCGTCTCGGTCAGCCCGAGCCGGACATCAGAGTCGGCATCCGCTCCGGCGACACCCCCGCCGCCGAGCGGCGCTCGCTGGCCCGCCGACCGCCCGACATCATGATCACGACGCCCGAGTCGCTCTTCCTGATGCTCACCTCCGCCGCCCGCGACGCCCTCTCCGGCGTCGAGACGGTGATCCTGGACGAGGTGCACGCGGTGGCCGGCACCAAGCGCGGTGCTCATCTCGCCCTGTCCCTGGAGCGGCTGGACGAGCTGCTGGAGCGCCCCGCACGGCGCATCGGGCTGTCCGCGACGGTCCGGCCCGTGGACGAGGTGGCGCGTTTCCTCTCGCCGCAGCGCAAGGCGACCGTCGTGCAGCCGCCGTCCGGCAAGGAGTTCGACCTCTCGGTGGTAGTGCCCGTCGAGGACATGGGCGAACTGGGCGGCTCCCCCGCGCAGGACAGCGCCGGTGCCGCGGGCGGCAGCGGCCCCGGGGGTGGCGGCAAGCCCTCGATCTGGCCATCGGTGGAGGAGCGCATCGCCGATCTCGTGCAGGCGCACCGCTCGACGATCGTCTTCGCCAACTCCCGCCGTCTCGCGGAGCGGCTGTGCAACCGTCTCAACGAGATCGCGTACGAGCGCGCCACCGGCGAGCCCATGCCCGAGCACCATTCGCCCGCGGAGCTGATGGCCGAGGCGGGATCGGCGAAGGGCGCCCCTCCCCTGCTGGCCCGTGCGCACCACGGCTCCGTCTCCAAGGACCAGCGTGCCCAGGTCGAGGAGGAGCTGAAATCGGGCCGGCTGCCCGCCGTGGTCGCCACCTCCAGCCTGGAGCTGGGCATCGACATGGGCGCCGTCGACCTGGTCGTCCAGGTCGAGTCGCCGCCGTCGGTCGCGTCGGGGCTGCAGCGCGTGGGCCGCGCGGGCCACCAGGTCGGTGCAGTCTCGGCCGGTGTGGTCTTCCCCAAGTACCGGGGAGATCTGGTGCAGTCGGCCGTCGTCACGGAGCGGATGCGCGAGGGCGCCATCGAGTCGTTGCGCATCCCGGCCAACCCGCTGGACGTACTGGCGCAGCAGGTGGTCGCGATGGTCTCCGTCGACACCTGGGACGTGGAGGAGCTGCTGCTGCTCGTGCGCCGCGCGGCACCGTTCGCCTCGCTTCCCGAGTCGGCGTACCACGCGGTGCTGGACATGCTCGCGGGGCGCTATCCCTCCGACGCCTTCGCCGAGCTGCGGCCGCGGCTGGTGTGGGACCGGGTGGCGCGGACCGTCAGCGGCAGGCCCGGCGCCCAGCGCCTGGCCGTCACCTCCGGAGGCACCATCCCCGACCGGGGTCTTTTCGGCGTCTTCCTCGCGGGGGCCGACCCGAAGAAGGGCGGCGGCCGGGTCGGCGAGCTGGACGAGGAGATGGTCTACGAGTCGCGCGTGGGCGACGTCTTCACGCTGGGAACGACCTCCTGGCGGATCGAGGACATCACCCGCGACCGCGTCCTGGTCACACCGGCTCCGGGTGTGCCGGGGCGGCTGCCGTTCTGGAAGGGCGATCAGCTGGGCCGTCCGCTGGAGTTGGGGCGCGCGCTGGGGGCGTTCCTGCGCGAGGTCGGCTCGCTCGGCGCAGAGGCGGCGAGTGAGCGGCTGTCCGCGGCCGGGCTCGACGAACTGGCCGTCGGCAATCTGCTCACCTACCTGGAGGAGCAGCGCAGCGCGTGCGGCCACGTCCCCGACGACCGGACGATCGTGGTCGAGCGCTTCCGCGACGAGCTGGGCGACTGGCGGATCGTCGTGCACTCACCCTTCGGCGCGCAGGTGCACGCGCCGTGGGCGCTGGCCCTCGGTGCCCGTCTCACCGAGCGGTACGGCATGGACGCCCAGGTCATGCACGCCGACGACGGCCTCGTCCTGCGCCTTCCCGACGCCGATCTGATGGGTCTGGATCTGCTGGAGGAGGCCGCGGCCGGGCAGCCGTCCGGGGGCGGGGCGGCCTTCGACGACGGGCAGGCCCCGGTCGGCGTGTCCGACGTCCTCTTCGACGCGGGCGACGTGGAGCAGATCGTCACGGACCAGGTCGGCGGCTCCGCTCTCTTTGCCGCCCGTTTCCGCGAGTGCGCCGCCCGTGCGCTCCTGCTGCCGCGCCGCAACCCCGGCAAGCGCACCCCGCTGTGGCAGCAGCGGCAGCGGGCCGCCCAACTCCTCCAGGTCGCCTCGGAGTTCGGTTCGTTCCCGATCGTGCTGGAAGCGGTGCGGGAATGCCTCCAGGACGTCTTCGACGTGCCGGGCCTGTCGGAGCTGATGGGCGACATCGAGGCACGCCGGGTCCGCGTGGTCGAGGTGACCACCACCGACCCGTCGCCCTTCGCCCGGTCCCTGCTGTTCGGCTACGTCGCGCAGTACCTCTACGAGGGCGACTCCCCCTTGGCGGAGCGCCGCGCGGCGGCCCTGTCGCTGGACTCGCGGCTGCTGGCGGAGCTGCTCGGCCAGGCGGAGCTGCGTGAACTGCTCGACGCGGAGGTGCTGGCGGAGCTGGAGCGCGAACTGCAGTGGCTCAGCGAGGACCGGCGCGTCAAGGATGCCGAGGGTGTGGCCGACATCCTGCGGCTGCTGGGCCCGCTGACGCCCGAGGCACTGCGGGAGCGCGGAGCGGACCGGAGGTGGGCGGAGGAGCTGGAAGCCGCCCGCCGGGCGATCCGCGTCCGTGTCGCCGGTGAGGAGCGCTTCGCCGCCGTGGAGGACGCGGGCCGGCTGCGCGACGCGCTGGGAGCGGCGCTCCCGGTGGGCGTCCCGGAGGCGTTCACCGAGCCGGTTCCGGATCCCCTCGGCGACCTGCTCGCGCGCTACGCCCGTACGCACGGCCCTTTCGTCTCCGCGGACGCGGCGGCGCACTTCGGGCTGGGCACCGCCGTCGCGGAGGGCGCGCTCCAGAGGCTGGCGGCGGGCGGGCGTCTGGTGCAGGGCGAGTTCCATCCCGCCGGGGTCGGCCAGGAGTGGTGCGACGCGGGCGTGCTGCGCCGGCTGCGCCGCCGGTCGCTGGCCGCACTGCGCGAGGAGCTGGAGCCGGTGCCGGCCTCCGCGCTCGCGGCGTTCCTTCCGCAGTGGCAGCACGTGTCCGCTCCGGGCGGCGGCAGCGTACGCGGCATCGACGGTCTGATGCGCACCGTCGAGCAGTTGCAGGGCGCACCGGTGCCCGCCTCGGCACTGGAGAGGCTGGTGCTGCCGGGCCGCGTGCGCGACTACGGCCCCGGCATGCTCGACGAACTCACCACGTCCGGCGAGGTCCTCTGGGCCGGTGCGGGTTCGCTGCCCGGCAAGGACGGCTGGCTCTCGCTGTATCCGGCCGACACGGCGGAACTGCTCCTTCCACCGCCGCTGCCGCTGGAGCTGACGCCGCTTCACCAGGCCGTACTGGACGCCCTCGCTCCCGGGTACGGCCTGTTCTTCCGTCAGATCGCCGACCAGGTGCGCGCCACGTCCGGTCCGGAGGCGACGGACCCCCAACTCGCGGACGCCCTGTGGGATCTGGCGTGGTCCGGCCGGGTGTCCAACGACACGCTGGCCCCGCTGCGCGCGCTCCTGGGCTCGGGCCGTACGGCGGGGTCGACGGCTCACCGCGCCAAGCGTGCGGTCCCGCGCGGGCGTTACGGCTCCCTCACCGCCGCCGCCACCCGCAGCGGCACGAACCGGCCCACGGCTTCCCGCAACGGGCCGCCGACGGTCGCGGGCCGCTGGTCTCTCCTGCCGCCCGCCGGGACGGACGCGACGCACCGGGCTCATGCCCTGGCCCGCACGCTTCTGGACCGGCACGGCATCGTCACCCGGGGTGCGGTGTCGGCGGAAGGCGTGGAGGGCGGCTTCTCCGCCGCCTACCGGGTGCTGGCCGCGTTCGAGGAGAGCGGGCAGGCGCGGCGCGGCTATGTCGTGGAAGGCCTCGGCGCGGCCCAGTTCGCGATGGACGGTGCAATCGACAGACTGCGCGCCGTGCACACGGCCCGTGAGCGCGACCAGCATTTCCGCGCCGTCGTCCTGGCCGCCGCCGACCCGGCGAACGCCTACGGAGCGGCCCTCCCCTGGCCCGACCCTCCGGAGGGCGCCACGCACAAGCCCGGCCGCAAGGCGGGCGCGGTGGTTGTCCTCGTCGACGGCGAGCTGACCATCTACATGGAGCGGGGCGGTAAGACGCTGCTCGTGTGGCCGGGCACGTCAGATCCGGGCACCACCCCTGGCGACGGCCTCACGGCCCCCGGCGAGGTGCCCGCGCCCGGCACCGCGGCCGAGGCCCTGGCGCGTGCGGCGCTGGACGGTGCTCTCGGCACGGTCACCGTGGAGCGCGTGAACGGAGTTCCCGCCCTCTCCTCGCCCTTCGGCGGCCTCTTGGAGAGCGCGGGCTTCCACGCCACTCCGCGCGGGCTCCGCCTGCGGGCCCGATGACGGAAGAACGGCCGGATTCAACCGGCCGCGCGGCACGGGGAGTCGGCGTTCCACCGACCGCGTCCCTCTCCGACCGCTTCCGCTCCTTGCAAGGATGAGCCCATGCCCGAAGGAGACACCGTCTGGTACACCGCGCGCCGGCTGCACGAGGCACTGGCCGGGCAGGCACTCACGAGGACCGATTTCCGCGTCCCCCGGTTCGCGACGTCGGATCTCGGCGGACGACGGGTCCTCGAAGCGGCGTCACGCGGCAAGCACATCCTCATCCGCGTCGAGGGCGGCGTCACCGTCCACTCGCATCTCGGGATGGAGGGCTCATGGCGCGTCAGCACCCCGCAGCGTCCTGCGCGGGGTGGCAGCGGGCCCGCTCATCAGATCCGTGCTGTCCTGACGACGGCGACAGCCACGGCGACGGGCTACCGTCTCCCCGTTCTCGAACTGCTGCGCACCGACGAGGAGTCCGGGGCCCTGGGACATCTGGGGCCGGATCTCCTCGGCCCGGACTGGGACGCGCAGGAGGCCCTGCGCCGCCTTCTGACCGAGCCTGGCCGCCCCCTCGTCGAAGCGCTGCTGGACCAGCGCAACCTCGCCGGGATCGGCAACGTCTACGCGGCCGAACTGTGCTTCCTCGCGGGCAGTTCGCCCTGGGCTGCCCTCGGGGAACTTCCGCCGTCGCGCCTGGAGACACTTCTCGCCGCGGCGCACAATCTCCTCGACGCCAACAAGGAGCGTTTCGACCGCCGTACGACGCACGCCCCCGCCCGTTCCGACCGCGACCGCGCGCTGTGGGTGTACGGCCGCGTCGGCCGCCCCTGCCACCGGTGCGGCACCACCGTGCGCACGGGCTCGCACGGACCGGCGGACCGCCCCCGCACCGCCTTCTACTGCCCCCGCTGCCAGCCGGGTCCGCACCCCGATGAGCCCGGGACCCCGCCTTCCGGACCGGTCTCCCGCTGACCCTTCGCCCGCATGTTCCCCGCGGTCAGTCGTTGTCCGCTTCGCGCGACCAGCGAACTTTCGTGTCTCGCCCCGCAGTTCGCCGCATCACTTCGTGCCGGTAGGTCTGTGCGGGCCGCCGTACCGTCCTGCTCGGGGCCTGCTGACGGGGAGTTGAGAACGTCACATGGACGGGTATCAGGCCCAGCCCCCAGCCGAGTACCGCTGCCGTCGCGGCTGCCGGAGCGCCGCCGCCCGGGGCTATGAGCCGCCACACCAGCCACGCACCTGCCGCGACGGCCACGGCCGTCAGGGCCCGGCGCACGGGCAGCCGCCGTATGCATCCCGTCATCTCCGCACCTCCCGGGCACGCCGGTCGCTGGTCACGCTCGGCCCATCGTCGCGCACTCCGTGCGACCGCGCGACAGCAGAGCGGCATCAGTGCGTTCTGCCGCACATCAGCGGTCCCGCGGGCCGGCCGCACGGGCTCCGACCGCCTCACGACGCCGAGAGGCCCCGCCGGCGAACCGGCGGGGCCTCTCGGCGAACTCCCGTGGCTGTCCCTGCGGGACGCGCGTCAGGCCGCGACGACGTCGACGGCCTCGGCGGGCGCCTTGATCGTCACGCGCTCCTCCGGCACTCCTGTGACGGACGTCACGGAGATCGGGTTGAGCACGGTACGCCGCATCGGCGCGGGCACCGTCTCGCTCGCAGCGGACTCGGCGAGCTCCGCAAGTGCCAGCTCGTCGCTGACCTCACGCATCAGCTCGGACATCCGTACGTCCAGCGCGTCGCAGATGGAGGACAGCAGCTCGGAGGAAGCTTCCTTCTGACCACGCTCGACCTCGGAGAGATACCCGAGCGAAACCCGGGCAGATGAAGAGACTTCGCGCAGGGTACGGCCCTGGCGCTGGCGCTGCCGACGCAGCACGTCACCCAGCAGGCGACGGAGCAGAATCATCGGTGCTCCTCCCTCTCAACGCGCGGCGTCTTCCACAGCTTGATACCCACCACCCCATCGGGCGTGAATCCTTCAGGCTCCACCGTACCGCCTCGGGCTGCGCCCGTGCGGGGAGCGATGTCGTGTTCACTCAGGGCTGCAAACAACCATTCCCCCCGTCATGTTCCTTATCCTTCCTCCGCGCATTCCCGGCCAGTTCGTCGTGCAGCAGCGCCACGGCGCCCCTCACGCTCCCCCTGCGGATCTCCGCGCGGTCCCCGTCGAGATCCAGTTCCCGGCACACCGTCGCCCCGTCCGGGCCGGCCACGGCCGTGAAGACCGTGCCGACGGACTTGCCGTCCTGCGGATCCGGGCCGGCCACGCCCGTCGTCGACAGCCCCCAGGAAGCGCCCAGCGCCGCTCTCACGCCCTCGGCCATCGCCCGTGCCACGTCCTCGTCGACGGCGCCCCGCTCGGCGAGCAGCTTTCCGTCGACGCCCAGCAGGTCCTTCTTCAGGTCGGTCGCGTACGCCGTCACCGAGCCGCGGAACGCCCGCGAGGAACCCGGTGCCGCAGTGAACTCGGCGGCCACCATCCCTCCCGTCAGCGACTCGGCGACGGCCACGGACTCCCCGCGTTCCACCAGAAGCTCCAGCACATGCGCGGCCCGGTCGAGAAAATCCTCGTCACGTTCCTCCGGCGCAGGGACGTCGGTCACGAGCGCTCCTGCCCGGCCCGGCCCGCCCCTCGTGCCTCCCGCTCCCGGGCACGCCCTGCCCTGCGTAGCACAATCGCCTGCCGGACGTAGTCCAGCCCGGTCACGACCGTCAGCAGGACGGCGACCGCCATGACCCACCAGCGCAGGGTGGCGAGCGGCCCCGTCAGCGCCAGCACGTACATGCCCACGGCGACGCCCTGTGCCAGTGTCTTGAGCTTGCCGCCCCTGCTGGCGGGGATCACGCCGTGCCGGATGACCCAGAAGCGCAGCGCCGTGATGCCCAGCTCCCGGAAGAGGATCACGGCGGTCACCCACCAGGGAAGGTCGCCCAGGACCGAGAGGCAGGCCAGAGCGGCCCCCATGATCGCCTTGTCCGCGATGGGATCCGCGATCTTGCCGAAGTCGGTGACGAGGTCGTAGCGGCGGGCCAGTTCCCCGTCGAAGAGGTCCGTGATCATGGCGACCGTGAAGGCGGCCCAGGCGAACGAGCGCCAGGCGGGATCGTGCCCGCCCTGCCACAGCATCAGCGTCACGAACGCGGGGACGAGCAGCAGCCGCACCATCGTGAGGATGTTGGCGATGTTCCACAGGCTCACTTTGCGCGCCGCGTCCGCGGTGGCAGGTGGCAGGGGCTCGCGCTGGGGCTTGTGCTGGGGTTTCGCCATGGCACCACCGCTCGCCGCGGAGGCCGGGACTCCTGTCATCCGCCGGCCTCCTTGCTGCCTCCGCCGCCCTCGTCGCGCCCCTCGGCACTGCCGTGCAGAGGCTCCGCGACGAGGTCCACGCCTTCTGTGGCGACCACTTTCGCCTCGACCATACGTCCGATCGCGGAGCCTCGTAGCGGCGCGGGACCTCCGCTCAGCAGCACCTGTCCGTCCGTCTCCGGCGCCTGGTGCGCGGCGCGGCCGACCAGCACGGGCCCGTCGGTCTCGTGGGCCTCGCCGCCGCCGGAGCCGCCCGAGCCTTCGCCGTCGGTCTCGACCGCCTCGACGAGCACGCGCACCGTCTCCCCGAGACGCTCCTCGGCTCGCTGCGCCGTCAGCTCCTCTGCCAGCCGGGAGAGGCGCTCGAGGCGTTCCGCGACGACCTCGGGGTCGTTCTTGTCCCCGTAGCCCGCGGCCTCCGTCCCGTCCTCGTCGGAGTACCCGAAGACGCCGACGGCATCCAGGCGGGCCTCGGTGAGGAAACGCTCCAGCTCGGCGACGTCGGCCTCGCTCTCGCCCGGGAATCCCACGATGAAGTTCGAACGGACGCCCGCCTGCGGCGACTTGGATCTGATCGTCTCCAGCAGCCCGAGGAAGCGGTCGGTGTCGCCGAAGCGCCTCATCGCCCGCAGCACCCCCGGGGCGGAGTGCTGGAAGGACAGGTCGAAGTACGGGGCGACCTTGTCCGTCTGCGTCAGTACGTCGATCAGGTCGGGGCGCATCTCGGCCGGCTGGAGGTAGCTGACCCTGACGCGTTCGATGCCCTCGACGGCGGCCAGCTCGGGCAGCAGCGTCTCGAGGAGACGGATGTCGCCCAGGTCCTTGCCGTAGGAGGTGTTGTTCTCGGAGACGAGCATGACCTCGCGCACGCCCTGTCCGGCCAGCCAGCGCGTCTCGTCCAGTACGTCCGACGGCCGCCGGGAGATGAAGGAACCGCGGAAGGAGGGGATCGCACAGAACGAGCACCGCCGGTCGCAGCCCGACGCCAGCTTCACGGACGCGACGGGACTGCCGTCCAGCCGCCGTCGCAGGGGCGCACGGGGCCCGGAAGCCGGAGCGACCCCCGCCGGGAGGTCCTCGGGCCCTTCGGGCGCCTGGGGGCCGTGACCGGGCAGCGCGACGCCATCGGCACCCTGCCGCTCGGCGGGGCTGATGGGCAGCAGTTTGCGGCGGTCCCGCGGGGTGTGCGGGGCGTGCACGCCTCCGCCGAGGATGGTCTGCAACCGGTCGGAGATGTCGGCGTAGTCGTCGAATCCGAGCACACCGTCGGCCTCGGGCAGTGCTTCCGCGAGATCCTTGCCGTACCGTTCCGCCATGCAGCCCACGGCCACGACGGCCTTGGTGCGGCCGCCGCCGTCCGAACCCGCTGCGGATTTCAGGTCGTTGGCCTCGAGCAGCGCGTCGACGGAGTCCTTCTTGGCGGCCTCGACGAAACCGCAGGTGTTGACCACGGCGACATCGGCGTCGGCGGCCTCTTCGACGAGGTCCCAGCCGTCCGCCGCCAAGCGGCCTGCGAGCTCTTCGGAGTCGACTTCGTTGCGTGCGCATCCAAGCGTGACAAGGGCGACGGTGCGGCGTTCGGGCATGGACTCAGCGTACTTCGTCGCGTTCCGTCCACCGGCCGCAGGTGATGCTGCGGCTGGTGGGCGGGACGCGCTCCGGCCGGGTCCTTGCGCGGTCGTCGCACTGCGGTGCCCTGGTCAGGGCTGCGCATCGGGTCGGCGTTGCCGGGGTCAGCCCGCCTCGGGGTCGCCCCTGGTGTAGCTCACTCGCTGCACCTGGCCGTCCTCGCCGACGTCCTTGACCTCCTTGCCGTTGACGTAGAGCTTCACGCCTCCGGCGTTGCCGAGTACGAGGCTGAGGCGCTCGTCGTCGGTGAAGACCTTGCTCTTGCTCTTCTTCAGCACGCCCTCGTGCATCAGCCGTCCGTTGTGGTCCCGCGCGGAGATCCACACGTCCTGCTCGGCCGTCATCTGCACCGTGACCTTGTCGGCGGGGGCGGCGGCGATCGCGCTGTCGGAAGCCTCGGGGCCTTCGGAGGGCTTCTGGTCCTCGGGGTCCGAGCTCTGCGGCGGCTTTGACGGGGTGTAAGTCTCCGTCGGCTCCGCGGAGCGTGACTCCTTCGCTTTCGACGGCTCCTGCTCCCCGCCGCCTCCGACGAGGGTGAAGCCGACGAAACCGACGACCGCGACGATCGCGGCGACCATGGCGGCGGTCCAGTTCGGCCTGCGCCGCTCCGGCCTGATGCGTTCGGCCTCGAAGAGCGCGGCCGGCGGCGTCGGCTGAGGACGTCCGCCGTGGTCCTCGTCGTACTGCGAGACGAGCTCTTCGGGGTCCAGTCCGACTTCGCGCGCCAGGGTCCGGATGTGACCGCGGGCGTAGACGTCGCCGCCGCAGCGGGAGAAGTCATCCTCCTCGATCGCCTGCACGATGGGGACGCGCACTCTCGTAGACGTACTGACTTCGTCCACTGTCAGCCGTGCTTCGTTACGTGCTTGCTTGAGGGCTTGACCGACCGATGGACGGTCCTCTTCCGCTTCATTGCCGATGGACACGGGGGCGCCTTTCGAGCGTGTAGCCACCTGCTGGGGGTTCAGTCTAGGGGCGGGGCAAAAGAGCGGGGCAAGCGGGCGGACGAACTTTGTACGCCATCAGGATTGTCGTACCGCCTGACTTCGGACACTTCCGCACACTCCCATCTCCAACTTGACGTATACGCCAGGGAAACGGTTGCCTCACTCGTCCTTACGGGTGAGGTTCCCCGCGGATCACGGCGAGCACACCATCGAGTTCGTCGGGCTTGATCAGCACATCACGCGCCTTGGAGCCCTCGCTGGGCCCGACCACGCCACGGGACTCCATCAGGTCCATCAGCCGCCCGGCCTTGGCGAAGCCGACGCGCAGCTTCCGCTGCAGCATCGACGTCGAGCCGAACTGGGTGGAGACGACCAGCTCCGCCGCCTGGCAGAGCAGGTCCAGGTCGTCGCCGATCTCCTCGTCGATCTCCTTCTTCTTGCTCTGCCCGACGACGACGTCGTCCCGGAAGACCGGGGACATCTGATCCTTGCAGTGCGCGACGACCGCCTGGACCTCCTCCTCGCCGACGAAGGCCCCCTGCATCCGCACCGGCTTGTTCGCACCCATGGGCAGGAACAGGCCGTCGCCCTTGCCGATCAGCTTCTCCGCACCGGCCTGGTCGAGGATGACGCGGCTGTCGGCGAGGGAGGAAGTGGAAAAGCCCAGCCGTGAGGGCACGTTGGCCTTGATCAGACCGGTCACGACGTCCACGGACGGACGCTGCGTCGCCAGAACCAGGTGGATGCCCGCCGCACGCGCAAGCTGCGTGATGCGCACGATCGCGTCCTCGACGTCCCGCGGGGCCACCATCATCAGGTCGGCCAACTCGTCGACGATGACCAGGAGATACGGGTAGGGCGCCAGCTCCCGCTCGCTGCCCTCCGGCGCCGTCGCCTTGCCGCTGCGCACGGCCGCGTTGAAGTCGTCGATGTGCCGGTACCCGTACGCCGCCAGGTCGTCGTAGCGCAGATCCATCTCACGCACGACCCACTGCAGCGCCTCGGCGGCCTTCTTGGGGTTGGTGATGATGGGCGTGATGAGGTGCGGAATGCCTTCGTAGACGGTCAGTTCGACCCGCTTGGGGTCGACCAGGACCATCCGCACGTCCTCCGGAGTGGCACGGGCCAGCACGGAGGTGATCAGGCAGTTGATGCAGGAGGACTTGCCGGAACCGGTCGCGCCCGCGATCAGTATGTGGGGCATGCGGGCGAGATTGGCCGAGACATACCCCCCTTCGACGTCCTTGCCGAGGCCCACGAGCAGGGGGTGCTCCTCGCCCGACGCCTCGGCGGAGCGCAGCACGTCACCGAGGTTGACCATCTCCCGGTCGCTGTTGGGGATTTCGATACCGACCGCGGACTTGCCCGGGATGGGGCTGATGATGCGCACGTCCGGACTCGCCACGGCGTAGGCGATGTTCTTCGTCAGGGCCGTGATCTTCTCGACCTTCACTGCCGGACCGAGTTCGATCACGTACCTGGTCACGGTTGGACCACGTGTGAATCCGGTGACGGCGGCGTCGACCTTGAACTCGCTGAAGACGTTCGTCAGCGACTCGACCACACGGTCGTTGGCGGCACTGCGCGTACGGCCGGGCCCGCCCCGCTCCAGGAGGTCGAGGGAGGGCAGCGAGTAAGTGATGTCCCCGGAGAGCTGGAGCTGCTCCGCGCGCGGCGGCAGCGACTCCGGGTCCTTCCGGACGGGCGGCTTCGTCAGGTCGGGCACGGGGGTGTCCTCGCGCCGGCCGGTACCCGTCTCACCGCGCTCGCCCCGCGCGGCCGCGTCCCCGGGCGGGGCCTTCTCTCCGGTGGCCCCGCGACGCTCACCGGAGGAGACGCCGTTGCTCAGGTCGGCGACGAGCGGTGAGGGCTGCACGCCGTGCAGCAGCGCCCCGTCGAGCGAGGCCGCAGCACCGGCGGAGACGTCGAACGACTCGTCGGACCGCTCCGCATCCGCCGCCACGCCGCCCCGGCGGCCACGGCCCTTGCGTGAGGAGCGGCGCGCGTCGAGCGCCTCCTTCTCCGCGTGCGCGGGGTCGAGGTACTCCTTGCGCATGTTGTGGGCACGCCCCCGAGCCGGGCGCTCCTCGTCCGTCTCGTCGCCCTCGAACTCACCCGCTGCGGCAGGGGCATCCGCGAGGCCCAGCCGCACGGCGAGGGCACGCAGCCGCCGCGGAATCGCATTGACGGGCGTGGCGGTGACGACCAGCAGACCGAAGACGGCGACGAGTACGAGCAGCGGCACAGCCAGCGCCCCGCCGACCGTCTCGATCAGCGGCCGCGACGAGGCCCAGCCGATGAGGCCCCCCGAGTCCTGGATGGCGCTCTCACCCGCGCCGCGGCCGGGCGCACCGCAGGCGATGTGCACGAGCCCGAGCCCGCCCACGACGAGCGCCGAAAGTCCCACGACGATACGGCCGTTGGCCTCCGGCTTCTCGGGATGGCGGATCAGGCGCACGGCGACGACACCGAGGAGCACCGGCACAAGCAGATCGAGCCGCCCGAAGGCTCCCGTGATGAGCATCTTGATGAGCTCGCCGACGGTGCCGTCGAGGTTGGACCAGGTGCCCGCGGCGACGACCAGCGCGAGGCCGAACAGCAGCAGGGCCATGCCGTCCTTGCGGTGGGCCGGGTCGAGGCCCTTGGTGCTTCGCCCTATGCCGCGCAGCAGCGCGCCGAGCGTGTGGGCGAGACCGAGCCAGACGGCCCGCACCAGGCGGTAGATGCCACCGGTGGGCGACGGCGCGGGTTTGGGTGCCGGCTTGGCCTTCGCCTTGGCGGGAGGCCTGCGCGGTGCTGCCTTCTTGGCGGTGGCCTTCTTCGCCGGCGCCTTCTTCGCGGCAGCCTTCTTCGCGGGTGCTTTCTTGGCTGCCTTTCCGGAGCCTGACGTACGAGAGGCCATGACGGTGAGGTTACCGTCGTCGGGCCCCCGGAGCACGAACGGCTGTGCAGGGCCTGCGTGGTGGCGCCGCGGGTGCCAGGGGCAGGTCTCGCACCGTCGGGGCAGCATGTGGCCGGCAGACCGGTGACGGCGCATCAGGAGGCGGCCCGGCGGATCCCGGCCGCACGGCATGCCGGTACGGGCCGTACTGCTTCCCGGGCCCTGCCCGGTCAGTTCTGGGAGGGCACCTGGGCCGTGGCGCTGCCGCCCGTGCCGGGTTCGAGGGCGTCAAGTGCCCGGCGCAGCCCGGTGATTTTGCGTTCGAGATGCGCGGCCGTGGCGACAGTGGCCGACTCGGCGCTGTCGCCGAGCTGTTTGGACAGCGCTTCGGCCTGCTCCTCCACGGCGGCCAGACGGGTGGACAGCTCGGTCAGCAGTGCGTGGGGCTCGGCGCCCTCGTCGCTGTCCGCGCTCTCGCTCCCCGCCTGACCGGAGGAAGTGCTGCCGTTCTCCAACTGGCGCCGCAGC
The DNA here is from genome assembly GCF_900090145.1 of Streptomyces sp. WMMB 322. Taxonomy (GTDB): domain Bacteria; phylum Actinomycetota; class Actinomycetes; order Streptomycetales; family Streptomycetaceae; genus Streptomyces. The sequence continues at coordinate 10,702 of NZ_FMHI01000016.1, read as the reverse complement.
AACGACGCCTGTTCGCGCAGCTGGACGTTCTTCATGTACAGCTCGACGAATACGGAGACCTTGGCCCGCAGAACCCAAGGGTCGAACGGCTTGGAGATGTAGTCCACCGCTCCTGCCGCGTAGCCCCGGAAGGTGTGGTGCGGACCGTGGTTGATGGCCGTCAGGAAGATGATCGGGATGTCACGCGTGCGTTCCCGGCGCTTGATGTGGGCCGCCGTCTCGAAGCCGTCCATGCCGGGCATCTGCACATCGAGCAGGATGACCGCGAAGTCGTCCGTCAGCAGCGCCTTGAGCGCTTCCTCCCCTGACGATGCCCGCACCAGTGTCTGATCGAGCGCGGAGAGAATGGCCTCCAGCGCCAGCAGATTCTCCGGCCGGTCATCGACCAAGAGGATCTTGGCCTTCTGCACCATGGCCCGTCCTCCTCGCCCCGGCAGTCCGTCGGACACCGCCCCTGAGGGCCGCCCATCGACAGCGCCGCCCGTCCTTGTGCGGGCCATCGTAGCCGCACGCCGGTGTTCACCACACCCTGTCACCGTGATGTCACTGTGTACGCAGCAAAAACGTCTCAGGAGACCGCAAGGTTCCCGGTTGACCGCACTTCCACATATTCTCGGCACACTCTGTCAGCAGCCGACTGCTACGAGCACCGTGCCACATCAGCGCGCACTCATCCACTCCCGCATGACAGACAACAGGTGATCGGTGTCCACAGGTTTCGTGACGTAGTCGGACGCTCCCGCCTCGATGCTCTTCTCCCTGTCACCCTTCATCGCCTTGGCCGTCAGCGCGATGATCGGCAGCCCGGCGAACTGCGGCATCTTGCGGATCGCGGCAGTGGTCGCGTAGCCGTCCATCTCGGGCATCATGATGTCCATCAGCACCACCGTCACATCGTCGTGCTGCTCCAGGACCTCGATCCCCTCGCGGCCGTTCTCCGCGTAGAGCACCTGCAGGCCGTGCTGTTCGAGCACGCTCGTGAGCGCGAAGACGTTACGGATGTCGTCGTCGACGATGAGCACCTTCTCACCGCCGAAGTCGCCGCCGGGGCCCGGCTCGACGAGGTCCTGCCCGCTGTGCAGCCAGGCCTCGTCCTCAGCGGCCCGGGACGCCGTGGAGGCGGCGTCAGCCCCGCTCCCCCGGCCGGCACCGGCACCCGCACCGGAGCTCGTTCGGTCGAAACGGGCCTGCCCTCCACCGCGGCCGTTGTTCAGCGCACGCGGCCCGGGCTGTGCCTCCGGGGGCAGCTCCGGCTGCTGCTCGGGTTCGGCGGCGTTGCGCTGCCTGCGGCGCCGCATGAGGGAGGCCGCGGCCCGTTCCGCCTCGGACGCGGCGATGTCGTTCGCGGCATGCTCCTGGGCCTCCGCGGCCCCGCGCTCCGGGCCGGCCTCGGCCTGCTGTCCCTCTGCCTCCTCCCCGTCCGTCCGGGGAGCCTCCGCGTCCTCGACCCGCTCCAGCGGAGCGATGCGTTCCGCCGCGGCCGCTCCGGTCTCCGCGGCGGCGGCGACCGCCAGCGTGCCCGAGCCGAGCTGGGCATACCCCTGCGGCGGCAGCTCCGTCGGATGCAGCGGAAGGTACAGCGTGAAGGTGGAGCCCCGGCCGGGCTCGCTGGCCGCGTAGATCTCACCGCCGAGCAGCCGGGCGATCTCACGGCTGATGGACAGGCCCAGGCCCGTACCGCCGTACTTGCGGCTCGTCGTGCCGTCCGCCTGCTTGAACGCCTCGAAGATCACACGCATCTTGCTGGCGGCGATCCCGATGCCGGTGTCGGTCACCGAGAAGGCGATCATCTCCGCATCGGCGTCCAGCAGCGATCCGTGCTCCAGCATCTGCTCCCTGATGACGTCGGGAACGTCCGCGTGCGCCGAGCGGATCACCAGCTCGACGGCGCCGGTGTCGGTGAACTTCACCGCGTTGGACAGCAGATTGCGCAGCACCTGCAGCAGCCGCTGCTCGTCGGTGTGCAGCGTGGCGGGCAGCTCCGGTGAGACGCGTACGGAGAAGTCGAGCCCCTTCTCCGCCGTCAGCGGCCTGAACGTGGCCTCCACGTAGTCGACGAGCTGGACCAGCGCGATGCGCGTCGGGCTGACGTCCATCTTGCCCGCCTCGACCTTCGACAGGTCGAGGATGTCGTTGATCAGCTGCAGCAGGTCCGAACCGGCGCCGTGGATCGTCTCCGCGAACTCGACCTGCTTCGGCGAGAGATTGCTCTCCGCGTTGTCGGCGAGCAGTTTCGCGAGGATGAGCAGCGAGTTGAGCGGGGTGCGCAGCTCGTGGCTCATGTTCGCCAGGAATTCCGACTTGTAGCGCATCGAGACCGAAAGCTGTTCGGCACGCTCCTCCAGAACCTGCCGCGCTTCTTCGATCTCCCGGTTCTTGATCTCGATGTCGCTGTTGGTCTGGGCGAGCTGCTCGGCCTTCTCCTCGAGCTGCGCGTTCGACTCCTGCAGCGCACGCTGCCGGTTCTCCAGCTCCTCCGAGCGCTCCCGCAACTGCTCCGTCAGTTCCTGCGACTGCTGCAGCAGGACCTCGGTCTTCGTGTTGACGCTGATCGTGTTGACGCTCGTGGCGATCATTTCGGCGATCTGGTTGAGGAAGTCCTTCTGGATCTGCGCGAACGGCTGGAACGCCGCCAGCTCGATCACGCCGAGGATCGTCCCCTCGAAGACCACGGGCAGCACGATGACGTGCGCGGGCGGTGCCTCTCCGAGCCCGGAGGAGATCTTCAGGTAGCCGGGCGGAGCGTTCTCGACGAGGATCGTGCGCGCCTCCTGCGCGGCTGTCCCGACCAGGGACTCGCCAGGCGTGAAGGTCGTCGGCATGGCCTCCGTCGAGTAGCCGTAGCTGCCGACCAGACGGAGCTCGTAGTTGCATTCCGCGCCGTGGTCCGCGCCGATGCCGACGTCCTCCCTGTCCTCGCCGGTGGAGAAGGCGAGGAAGAACGCGCCGTGCTGCGCGGAGACGACCGGCGTCAGTTCGCTCATGATCAGACCGGCGACGTCCTTGAGGTCGCGGCGGCCCTGCATCAGGCCGGAGATGCGGGCGAGGTTGCCCTTGAGCCAGTCCTGCTCCTGGTTGGCGAGCGTGGTCTCGCGGAGGTTGGCGATCATCGTGTTGATGTAGCCCTGGAGCTGCAGGATCTCTCCCGCGGCCTCCACGTCGATGCGCACGTTGTGGTCACCGCGCGTCACGGCGGTGGCGACGTCGGCGATCGCACGCATCTGGCGGGTCAGGTTGGAGGCCATCTCGTTCACCGAGTCGGTCAGGTCCTTCCACGTGCCCGCGACGCCGCGCACGCGTGCCTGACCGCCCAACTGCCCCTCGGTGCCGACCTCGCGGGCGACCCTCGTGACCTGCTCCGCGAACGAGGAGAGCTGGTCGACCATCGTGTTGATGGTCGTCTTCAGTTCCAGGATCTCGCCGTTGGCCTCGATGTCGATCTTCTTCGTCAGGTCACCGCGTGCAATGGCGGTGGTGACCATCGCGATGTTGCGGACCTGGCCGGTGAGGTTGGAGGCCATCGAGTTTACCGACTCGGTCAGGTCCTTCCACGTGCCGGCGACTCCGGCCACCCGGGCCTGGCCGCCCAGGACGCCGTCCGTGCCGACCTCGCGGGCGACCCTGGTGACCTCCTCGGCAAACGTGGAGAGGGCCGTGACCATCGTGTTGAGGGTGTCGGCCAGCTGCTCGACCTCACCGCTCGCCTCGACGGTGACCTTCTTCGTCAGGTCACCGTTGGCGACCGCGGTGGCGACCTGCGAGATGTTGCGCACCTGGCTCGTCAGGTTGTTCGCCATCAGGTTGACGTTCTCGCTCAGGTCCTTCCAGATGCCGGTGACGCCCGGCACCCGCGCCTGGCCGCCCAGCATGCCTTCGGTGCCCACCTCACGGGCCACCCGCGTGACCTGCTCCGCGAACGAGGACAGCTGGTCGACCATCGTGTTCACGGTCGTCACCAGTGCGAGGATCTCGCCCTTGGCATCGACGGTGATCTTCTTGGACAGGTCGCCCTGCGCGACCGCGGTGGTCACCTCGGCGATGTTCCGGACCTGCGAAGTGAGGTTGTTCGCCATGAAGTTGACGGACTGGGTGAGGTCCTTCCACGTCCCGGAGACGCCCTTGACCTCGGCCTGGCCGCCCAGGATGCCCTCGGTGCCCACCTCACGGGCCACCCGCGTGACCTGCTCGGCGAACGAAGAGAGCTGGTCGACCATCGTGTTGAGGGTGTTCTTCAGCTCCAGGATCTCCCCGCGGGCGTCCACGGTGATCTTCTGGGAGAGATCACCGCGGGCGACGGCAGTGGCCACCTGAGCGATGTTGCGCACCTGGTCGGTGAGGTTGCCGGCCATGCCGTTCACCGAGTCGGTCAGATCCCGCCAGACGCCCGCGACGCCCGGCACCTGCGCCTGACCGCCGAGCCGCCCCTCGGTGCCCACCTCGCGGGCAACCCGCGTGACCTGCTCCGCGAACGAGGAGAGCTGATCGACCATCGTATTGATGGTGTTCTTCAGCTCCAGGATCTCCCCGCGGGCGTCGACCTCGATCTTCTGGGAGAGGTCACCCCGGGCGACGGCCGTGGTGACCTGGGCGATGTTGCGCACCTGCGAAGTCAGGTTGCCCGCCATGAAGTTGACGGAGTCGGTGAGGTCCTTCCAGGTGCCCGAGACGCCGTCGACGCGGGCCTGACCGCCCAGGCGGCCCTCCGTACCGACGTCCCTGGCCATCCTCGTGACCTGCTCCGCGAACGAGGAGAGCTGGTCCACCATCGTGTTGACGGTGTTCTTCAACTCCAGCATCTCGCCGGAGACGTCCACCGCCACCTTCTGCGACAGGTCGCCGTTCGCCACCGCCGTCGTCACCTGCGCGATGTTGCGGACCTGCCCGGTGAGGTTGCGGAAGGCCGTGTTCACCGAGTCGGTGAGGTCCTTCCAGGTGCCGCCGGCGCCGGGTACCTGCGCCTGACCGCCGAGTTCGCCCTCGACGCCGATCTCCCGTGCGACGCGGGTCACTTCCGCGCCGAACGAGGAGAGCTGGTCCACCATCGTGTTCACCGTGGTCTTCAGCTCCAGCATCTCGCCGGAGACGTCCACGGTCACCTTCTGCGACAGGTCGCCGTTCGCGACCGCCGTCGTCACCTGCGCGATGTCGCGGACCTGCGCGGTGAGGTTGCGGAAAGCGGTGTTCACCGAGTCGGTGAGGTCCTTCCAGATCCCGGCGGCGCCGGGCACCTGCGCCTGACCGCCGAGGACACCCTCCGTGCCGACCTCGTTCGCCGCACGGGTCACCTCGTCCGCGAACGTACGAAGCGTCTCGGTCATCGTGTTGATGGTCTCGGCGAGCTGGGCGACCTCGCCCCTCGCGTTGACCGTGATCTTCTGCGAAAGGTCGCCGTTGGCGACAGCCGTGGTGACCTGGGCGATCTCACGCACCTGTGAGGTGAGATTGCCGGCCATGAGGTTGACGGAGTCGGTGAGGTCCTTCCAGACGCCCGCCACTCCCTGCACACGGGCCTGGCCGCCGAGCTCGCCCTCGGTGCCGACCTCGCGGGCGACCCTGGTCACCTCGGACTGGAAGGAGGAGAGCTGGTCCACCATCGTGTTGACGGTGTTCTTCAACTCCAGCATCTCACCGGCCACATGGACGGTGACCTTGCGTGACAGATCACCCTTCGCGACGGCGGTCGTGACGAGAGCAATGTCACGCACCTGAGCGGTCAGCCGGGACGCCATCGTGTTGACAGAATCCGTCAGATCCTTCCACGAACCGGACATACCGCGCACGCGCGCCTGCCCGCCCAGCTTCCCCTCGGTGCCGACCTCGCTCGCAACGCGCGTCACCTCGTCCGTGAACACCGAAAGCTGATCCACGAGCCCGTTGACGGTGCGCCCGACCTTCAGGAACTCGCCGCGCAGCGGCCGCCCGCTGCCGTCGGCCCCGCGGGAGCGCAGATCCATCCGCTGCTCCAGGTCGCCCTCGGCCACCGCGGTCAGCACCCTGCCGACTTCGGAGACGGGCCTGACCAGGTCCTCCACCAAGGCGTTGGACGCGTCGATCGCCGCAGCCCACGAGCCTTCGCACGTCCCCGTCTCGAGCCGCTCCGTCAGCTTGCCCTCGCGGCCCACCACCCGCCGTACGCGGGCCAGTTCACCCGTCAGATGAAGGTTCTGATCGGCGACCTCGTTGAAGACCGCAGCGATCTCGGCCATGGGCCCGTCGCCCGTGACGGTGAGGCGCTTGCGGAAGTTGCCGTCCCGCATTGCCGTCAGCGCCTGCAGCAACCGGTTCACGGATGCCGCGTCGACCTCGATCGTCCCGCTCTTCCGGGAGCGGCTGCTCTTCGCGCGCGCACTCTTGTTACGCACCGCTGCGCCAGACTCCACCGTGTCCCTCCCGAAGGGTCGACCGTCCTGCCGTCATACCCGGGCTTCTGCTTCGAGCCTTCCCAGTGTTTCACCCTGCCCGAACCAGGCGATAACAGTTCGGCAGCATGGCACACGGCTCTCCACAGACCCCGGACGGAAAACACACTGGATCCGGCACCCGCGCACACTGCGAACGTAAGTAACCTGGCTTCCGGCTGTCCATCCGGCCCGCGTTGTGGGCAGAGCGCGAAAAGTGCGGATCGTGTGGAAGCACACGAAGAAGGCGGGGCGGCTGCGGCAACATGAAAGGCAACGGAGGGGCGCTGCGGGTGACGCAAGAGCAGAGCGCCGATCGCGGGGAAATGCCCGCGGACGGCGACGTGGGTCTCCCGGCCGGCGGTAATGGGAACAGCCCGGCAGACGACAGCGTGAGTGCACCCGCCATCGCGGCGCAGCACACCCCGCCAGGCGCGGACGGCGCACCGGCGGGAAGCGATCAGCGATACAAGGGGAGACGAGTGATCACCGCGAGGGCAGCGGCCACGTTCGAGCCTGTCGGACGTTCCGTCGCGACCGCCCGCGCATTCGTGCGGGACACCCTCCAAGGGTGGGGGCTCGGCGACATCGTCGACGACGCCGTCGTCCTGACCAGCGAACTCGTCACCAACGCCGTCGTGCACGCCGGCACGGCCGCCGAAGTGGTGTGCCTGCGCAACGGCGAGGGCGTGCGCATCGAAGTCGTCGACCGCTACCCGGAGCGAGAGTTGCCGCTCCAGGACCCCGCACACGTCCTCGGCAGCCCGGACCGGGAGGGCGGCCGTGGGCTCCTGCTGTGCGCGGCTCTGGCCTCGCACTGGGGCGTGGACTACACGGCCGCCGACAAGCGCGTCTGGTTCAGCCTCGACCTGCCCGAACGCCCCGTCGGCACTCGCGCGGCAGGCCCCGCACTGCCCGACGACGCGCTTCCCGTCGCCGACAGGCGCGTACGGGTCGCAGTCGTGCAGGTCGACCGCGGCGGCGCGATCGCCGCCTGGAACGAGGACGCCCAGCAGCTCTTCGGCTACCCGGCCGATCAGGTCGTCGGCAAGCCGCTCACCGACTTCGCCGCATGGCCCCACACCCCCGGCACCAGCACAGGCATCGCCGAAGCGCTGCACCTCTCCCGGTGGGAGGGCTCGTACGGGCTGCGGGACGCAGACGGCCGTACGATCCCCGTCTACGCCTCCCACCTGCGCGTGCGCGACAGCGACGGAGAACCGTCCACCGTGTGCCTGCTCGTACGGGACCACGAACGTGCCGTTCTTCAGTCCCCGCTGCGCTCCCCGGCACCGGACTCGGCCGCCCGCCAGGACACCGGAGACGGCCCGGCCGACCCCTTCGAAATCTTCATCGGTTCCCCGGCCCCCGACGATCTTGACGGGCTGCTCCAGCGCACCGTGGAACGCGCACGCGACATGCTGGACGGTGACTCGGCCTACCTCCTCCTCGCCACGGACGACGAGACGGAACTCGAAGTGCGCGCCTCCACCGGGCTGCCCTCCGCGCGCCAGCGCTTCGCCCGCGTACCGGTCGAGGCGGGCACCGGCCGGTACGGGTCGGCGCGCATGCCTTCAGTGCACGAAGACCTCACCGTCGTGCCGGGTGCCGTCCCGCTGCTGGCCGGTACCGGCATGCGTTCCGTCGTCACGGTCCCGCTGAAGGTCGAGGGCCGGCTGACGGGTTCGCTGGGCGTGGCCACGGAAGCGCCCGGCCGGTACACCAACGAGGAGGCGCTGCGCCTCCAGTTCGCCGCCGACCGCATCGCGCTCGCCGTCGAACGGGCCCGTCTCACCGAGCTGGAGAGGCTTCGGCGCGGCTCGCTCTCCTTCCTCGTCGAAGCGTCCGACCTGCTGGCAGGCACGCTGGACAGGGACCAGACTCTGGCCCTCATGGCACAGATGACGGTGCCCACCCTGGCGGCATGGTGCGCCGTCTACACCGTGACCGACCCCGGCTCGGACCCGCAGCTGTCGTATGTGCTGCACGAGGACGAGGACCGCATCGACCACCTCAAGTCGCTGCTCAGCAAGGTCGATCCGCCGGAACCGGTGCCCGCTCCCGGCGCCCGCGTGTGGAGTGCGCCGTCCGACGAGGCGCACTCGGCGGCCCTGCGCAGTTCGCTGCGCACCGTGGTGCTCGGCGAGGAGGAACACCAGCTCTCGCCCGGCTCGACGCGGGCCACGGCGTCGGCGGTGGGCGGCGAAACGGTGGTCCTGCCCCTGGTCGCGCGCAACCGCGTCATCGGGATGCTGACGCTCGGCAAGCCGGCGGACGAACGGTTCAGGCAGGAGATCCTGGAACTCGCCGAGGACCTCTCCCGCCGTGCCGCACTGGCCCTCGACAACGCGAGGCTCTACTCGGAGCGGACGGCCATCAGCCAGTCGCTGCAGCGCAGCCTGCTGCCCCCCGAACTCCCCGAAGTCAGCGGCGGAGTCGAGGTCGAGGTGATCTACCGTGCGGCCGGCGAAGGCAACGAGGTGGGCGGCGACTTCTACGACCTCTTCGACATCTCCGAGGACACCTACGGCTTCGCCATCGGCGACGTCTGCGGCACGGGGCCGGAGGCGGCAGCCGTCACCGGCCTGGCGAGACACGCGCTGCGCCTGCTCGCGCGCGAGGGTCTGGGTGGGCCTGCGGTCCTGGACAGGCTCAACACGGCGATCCTCGACGAGGGAGCGCGCAGCCGCTTCCTGACGCTGCTGTACGGGGAGTTGCGGCCGCAGCGCGACGGGAGCGCCGAGCTCAAGGTCGTCTGCGCCGGGCATCCGCTGCCGCTGCGGCTTCGCCAGGACGGCAGCGTGGAACCGGCCGCGGACCCGCAGCCCCTCCTGGGCGTCATGGAGGACCTCGAACTGTACGAGCAGACCGTCTTCCTGGACCCGGGCGATGTACTGCTGTGTGTCACGGACGGCGTGACCGAACGCCGCGAGGGCACGCGGATGCTCGGGGACGACGGTCTCGCCGACGTGCTGACCAGCTGCACCGGACTGACGGCCGGGGCCGTGGCCGCAAGGATCATGCGCGCCGTCGAACGCTTCGCGAGCGCGGCTCCCTCGGACGACATGGCCATCCTCGCCATGCGCGTGCCCGAGTAGTCCCGGGCCGCAGCCACCGGCAGCGGGGCACGACAACGAAAAGGGGGGCTTCCGTCCTCGGACGGAAGCCCCCCTTCGAACTGCTTGTTCAGAGCCCCAAAACGGAATCGAACCGTTGACCTTCTCCTTACCATGGAGACGCTCTGCCGACTGAGCTATTGGGGCGCGGCAGCGGAGTCGATCTTACCTGATGCGGCAGCCCGCCACGAATCCCCGTCCCGCGGCGACAACCACCGTGCACCGTCTGCCGGTTCGTCTCCTGGTTCGCAGCGTGCGATCTTCAGCAGGCCGCATCCATCAGCAGCCCGCCGAGGCCGTTGCAGGCGGAGACCATCCGGTGGAGTTCGCGCTTCGTCATCGACGCCTCAACGGGAAGAGCCAGTGTCTCGTCCGCCGCCCGCTCCGACTCGGGAAGCCACACATCGGTGCGGAACTCCGCGGTACGGTGCGCCGGATTCTTCACCGGTACGTAGCAGCCCACACCGCGTGCCCTGAGCGCGTGCTTGAAAGCATCGCGGTCGGGCCGCCCGTTGCCGGGCACACGCACCACGTACTCCGTGAACTCGTGCTGAACCCCGAGAGCGACGGCCGGCGTCACCACGCCTCGCAGGCGGCGCTCCAGGTAACCCGCCGACTGCCGACGGCGCGCGCCGTCGATCGAGGCCACAGTAGAACCGGGGCCGGGATCCACGACGTGCAGACCGTGCCTCTGCGCCAGCTCACGCAGGCAAACCATGTCCGCGGGGTGACCGAAGAGATGGACGGGCGCTATGGCAACCGTCCGGTCCGTCACGGCGGCCTCCGCCGCCGAGGGGGACAGGCAGAAACTCAGGGGATCGATGTCCGCGAACACCGGCCTGGCCCCCACCGCACGCACCGCGCCCGCCACTTCGGCACCACCGAAGGCCGGCACCACAACCTCGTCTCCGCTTCGTATGCCGGCGGCCTTCATCTCTGTCGCGCTCATGCCGCCGATGGTGAGCGCGGAAAATGAACTCCCGGTAACCACACGAATAAGGGCTGTGGTTCCCGAACCCAACAGTTCGAGAACCACAGCCCTTCAATAGTAGTTCGGCGGTGTCCTACTCTCCCACACGCTCCCGCATGCAGTACCATCGGCGCAGTAAGGCTTAGCTTCCGGGTTCGGAAAGTAACCGGGCGTTTCCCTCACGCTATGACCACCGAAACACACCCCCCACACATGGC
>NZ_FMHI01000022.1 GCF_900090145.1 Streptomyces sp. WMMB 322 | reverse complement strand
GCCGGGACCGGGCGGCCGGGACCGGGCGGCCGGGACGGCGTTGCATGGTCGATGTCGCGGAAGCACAGCACACGTCAGGTCAGCCGCGGGGCGCTTGGCGAGAGTTCCGGGGCGTGTCCCCGGGCCGAGCGGGCCAAGGCGGCCCGGGCCGGTGTGAGGAGCGCAGCGCGCTGTCAAGCGGCGGCCCGGTGGGGTGTCGGCCGAGCGGTGATGTCGCCACCGCCGGGCGCCCTTGCGAGGTCGTGTTTCTCCTCGCGTGGTCCAGGAGTCGCCGATCGCCGGAGTCCTCGGCGGTCACGAGCAGCAAGTGTGTGCCCCCGGGAGGGGTCTGCTGCCAGGCGGACGCCCTCCAGCTCTTGCCGGGGTGCATGAGGACAAAGACCCGTACTTGCTGCCCTGCCCTTCTGGGCGCAGGGACCGGTTTCCTGCGCATGCTGCGGCTGGCGTCGATCCGCAAAAGAGTTCACCGACATCGCCGACCGGGCGCTGAAGGGGCCGATGACCTATCGGGGCTTCCTTGCCGAGCTGCTGATGGCTGAATGCGACGATCGGGGCCGCCGCCGGTCGGAGCGATGGATCAAGGCGGCGAACTTCCTCCGGGTGAAATCCCTTCGGGCGTCACCTCCCGACGCGGGTCGGCCCAGGGGCTGCGAGGGGTTCGTTCCAGCAGGACGACTGTCGTTGTCGATGGTCACCGGGCTGAACCCCGCAGGCCCGCCAGGAGGCGACGAACGCGGCGAGACACGCGGCCCGGAACTGCCAGGGTCCGTCGCCAGTGGCTGCTGCGGGACGGGCCCGTCCGCGATGACCTGGAGTCTCGCCTCGGTCACCGGCACACCTTCCTCGCACCTGAACGGTCAAGGCAGCACCTGGAGAACCGGGATGCCACCGCGGGGACCAACCAGGGCCGCAGGAACGGGATACGGCCAGGTGGCCGCAGCGCCCGCGTGAGGGAAGACGTGCCGGCCCCGGAGGGCTGGACCAAAAACCTTCACCGACCTCCGCCTCTGCGCAGCCAGTCGACCGCCTCACCTTCAACGGCAGGCGTCATCGAAACCGGCACCGACTCCTACCGCCTGGCCGGCACCCGCGAACGAGTCGGGGAACCCGCTGCGGCTGGTTGACCGCCGCAGCACTCAATAGGACTCGAACACTTATTACTTTCCTCGCTGTTGAGCATCTTGCTTGAGTTTTGCGAAGTGTTAGCTTCGTAGTGTGGGTGATTCAGGCGGAGTGAACGAGACTGCGGAGATGCTGCGTTGGGGGGTCTCACGCCTGGCCTCCCGGCTGCGGGCCGAGCAGTCGGGAAGCGGGCCGGGACTGTCTCGTCTTGCCGTCTCGGTGCTGGCGAACCTGCGACACGACGGCCCGCTGACCCCGACGGCGCTGGCTGCCATCGAGGGACTGCAGCCGCAGTCATTGACTCGTGTACTCAACGACCTGGCGGAGCAGGGCCGGATCGTACGCTCGCCCAGTCGGCGAGATGGGCGCAGCAGCGACGTCGACATCACCGAGGCCGGTCACGAGGCGCTGCGCGCGCATGTGACGGACGGCAACGCCTGGCTGGCTACAGCTCTGCATCAGACTCTCACGCCCGCTGAACGCGATATTGTGCGCATCGCTGCCGGACTGTTGCAGCAACTGGCCGCGTCAGGCGGAGATGCAGGCGGCACAGGCGTGATCGACGGGGTGGCCGCAAGCGGTCCCGGGGCGGCACCACCGCTATGACAGCCGGGCATACGGGGGCGCACCGCTCCCGCCTCAACCGCTCGAGACAAGACCGGGGCGGCGTGCGCCTGCTCGTGGTGCTGGCAGGCTTGAGCGCAGCCAGCCCTCTTGCCACCGACATGTATGTGCCCGCTCTTCCGGAAGTAGCACGCTCCCTCCAGACCGACAGCGCCGGCGCCCAGGTCTCCTTGACGGGCTTTCTCATCGGCATCATCGTGGGCCAGTTCGTCCTGGGACCGCTCAGCGACGCCGTCGGCAGGCGCCCCGTAGTGCTGGGCGGGACGTTGCTGTTCGCGGTCTTCTCCGTACTCTGCGGCTTGGCTCCCACCGCAGTGGTCCTGGACGCCGCACGCGTGGGTCAAGGCATCGCAGGCGCGGCGGGAATCGTCGTGGCCCGTGCGGTGATGACTGATGTCTTCAGCGGTATGCAACTCGCCAAGAAGATCGCCGCGTTGGGTGCCATCACCGCCCTGGGCCCAGTGGCGGCGCCTGTGTTCGGCGGAGCGGTTCTTGCTGTGACCTCGTGGCGCGTCGTCTTCTTCCTCCTTGCCCTTGCGGGCCTGGCGCTCCTGGTGGGAGTGCTGCGGTGGGTGCCGGAGTCTCTTCCACGACATGACCGGACATCCGGGGGCATGGCCGGCGGTCTCCGGGCCGTCGGCCGGGTGGCCAAGCGGCGTTCGGTGCTGGCGCCGGTGCTTTCGCTGGCCTTCGGGAGCGCGGCCGTCTTCGCCTGCATCGCAGGTACCTCGTTCGTCTTTCAGGACATCTACCATCAGACCCCCGGGGTCTCCAGCCTGGTCTACGGTCTCAACGCCGTGGGCAACATGGCCGGGAGCCTGGCCTGCGGCCGGCTCGTATCCCGCTGGCGCGCGGAGACGTTGCAGACCGCCTCAGGCGCCGTCGCGCTGAGGCGGATCGATGCTCATGCTCGGTGTGCAGACGACGATTGGCTTCGTTCACTTCAAGCGACGGCGTTTGTGCATCGGTTCTGACGGCAGTTGCAGATCTTGAGGCTGCTGGATGTTCACGGGAAATGACGGCGCGTTGGCGTTAGGACGTGTTCTCGAACTCGTAGCTGCCGTCGTGTAGCTTCAGGTCTCCGCGTGCAGCTGACTGCCATGCGACTGGGGGCGGGTGTGATAGCGGTCTTGGCCGGGGGGCTAGGCGCGCCTTTCTGGCGCTTCTGGGCGTCGGCGTCGGCGGCGAACGTGGCCGATGGGATCCGTGCCGGGGCATTCCCGCTGATTGCTGCCGCTCTCACCGACAGCCCGTTCGGTGTCGCCTTGGTGGCGGCCTGTCAGCAGGGAGCGTGGCTGGTTTTCGGGCTCGGGGCAGGTCTGGTGGCGGATCGGCGCTCGCCAGCTCGGATCGTTGCTCTCGCCGATGTGGTGCGTGTCGTCACGCTGGCAGCCTTGCTCACGGTGTTGGCGCTGGATACGGCGAGCATCGCGATGCTGGCGGGTGCGGCGTTGGTGATGGGAGCTGCTGAGACCTTCCGTGACACCAGCGCTCACCGCATCCTCCCCGGCCTCGTGGCCGACAAGCAGCTGGAGAGCGCCAACGGGAAGCTGTTCAGCACCGAGATCGTCGGCAATGAATTCGTCGGACCGCTCATTGGTGCCGCCCTGTTCAGTGTGGCGCTGTTGGTGCCCGTCGCGGTCGACGCTGCGGTGCTGGTGACCGCCGTGATGCTGATCCTGACGCTGCCTCGTGCCGCCACCGCTGGTGTGGCTGGAGACGGTCTGCCAACTGAGCACGGACGGCTACGCGCTGAGTTACTGGTCGGGGCGCGCTGGCTGTTGCGGCACCGGAGGCAGCGGGCGGTCAGCTGTGCCGGCGCGGTGGTCTGTTTTGCGGACGCAGGGTGGTGGTCGGTGCTGGTCCTCTACAGCGATCGCACTCTGGGGGTGCCGGCTGCGGCTTTCGGGGCACTGCTAGCCGCAGGGGCTGTGGGGGGCCTGCTGGGAGCGCTCGGCGCCGAACGTTTGGCTGACCGTTTCGCCGTGCGTACGCTTCTAGCTGCTTCCGGGCTGGCCACAGGCTTGCCGGCTGTCGCGATCGCGGTCACCGATAATGCCTACGTTGCAGGAAGCTTGCTGGCCCTGAGCAGCGCGGGCTTCGCGGTGTGGAACGTTGTCGCCCTGTCCACGCGGCAGCGGGAGACACCCCGCGCGGTTCTCGGCCGGGTCACAGCCGTGCACCGGATCGCGCTCTACGGAAGCGGCATGGTCGGAGCATTGACCGGCGGATGGGCCGCCTCCACGGTAGCGCTCACCGCGCCGTTCTATGTGGCAGGTCTGCTCGCTCTACTCGCCGCTTGCGGATTGCTGTTGCTGCTTCCGCAGCAGGGCTGAACTGTTCGGGGAGACGCTCTTGGTGCCCGCGGCATGGGTGATTGAGGCTGGTGTGGTCAGCCGACTTTGGTTGGTTCTTCGGCGCGTTTGCGGGAGTTGGCGAGGCGGTAGGAGTCGGTGCCGGTTTCGATGATGGTGCCGTTGAAGGTGAGGCGGTCGACGATGGCCGCGCAGAGGCGGGGGTCGGTGAAGGTCTTGGTCCAGCCGCCGAAGGACTCGTTGGAGGCGATGGCGACGCTGTTCTTCTCCTCGCGTTCGGTCAGGACTTGGAAGAGGAGTTCGGCGCCGTGCTTGTCGAGTTCCATGTAGCCGAGTTCGTCGATGCAGAGCAGGTCGACGCGGCCGTAGCGGGCGATGGTCTTGTTCAGCTGCTTCTCGTCCGCAGCTTCGACCAGCTCATTTACCAGCTTGGTGGCGAGTGTGTAGCGCACTCGGTAGCCCTTCATGGCTGCCTCGGTGCCGAGCGCGATGAGCATGTGGGACTTGCCGGTGCCGGAGTCGCCGATCAGGCACAGCGGTTGCCCGTTCTTGATCCAGTCGCAGCCGGCAAGGGTATGGACGGTGGCGGCGTCGATGTTGGGGTTGGCGTCGAAGTCGAAGGCCCGTAGGGACTTCTCGCGGGGGAAGTGGGCTGCTTTGATCCGCCGTTCGGAGCGTCGGCGGGCACGGTCGTCGCATTCGGCCATCAGCAGCTCGGCGAGGAACCCGCGGTAGGTCATCTGCTCTTTCATCGCCCGGTCGGCGATGTCGGAGAACTCATGCCGGATCGACGGTAGCCGCAGCATGCGGCAGGAGGTGTCGATGGCGGCGTCGGCGGCCTGTTCGGTCAAGCCGCGCTGGCGGGGGACGGTCACTGTGCTTCTCCCTGTGGATGGGCGCCGATGCTGGTGCGGCGGCGTCGGAGCAACTGGTCGTAGGCGGCCACCGACGGCAGTGGCCGGGTGTCGGGCGGAAGGTGAGCCAGCCGCCACTCGTGCAGGAATGTCACCGTCGCTGTCGGCTGTCCCGGTGAGGTCCGGGCCGTTGGAACGTGGGCTGCTGGTTCGTTTTCGGTCTGGGCGGCCTTGCGGGCCTCCAGCGCGACCGCATCGGCAGTCAGGGCTCCGGACCGCAAGGCGGCGGCAAGGCCCGCGACCAGGTGTTCATGCGGGATGTGCCGGCCCAGCAGCAGAACCTCGATCAGCGCTCGGGTGCCTTCGCGTTCGCCGTGGATCTTGCGGGCTTGTGCCCACCAGGCGTCGTGGACGGGGGTGAACTTGCCCGCGGAGCGGGCCTGTTCCAGCGCGGTCGCGCCGGGGAAGGCGCCCGGTTTGCGGACCAGGGCTTCCAGGTAGTGGTCCAGCTCCAGGCGGCAGCTGCCCTTGGCGATGAGCCGCTCGTGCCGGGCCACTTCCACGTTCTGGTCGTAGACCACCAGGTGGGAGGCGTGCAGCACCACGCGGACGCGTTTACCGATCAGCCTCACAGGCACGGAATAGCGGTTTGTGCGGACCGCGATCTGGCCGTAGCGGTCGACCCGCGGGGTGAAGGTCCGGCCGGTCTCGAACGGCTCATGCGGCAGGGGCCTCAGCAGTGCTTGCTCGTCGGCGAAGTACTCATCGATGGTCCGCGGCCGGGACCCGATCCGGCGCCTGCCGTCGTGCAGGTCCCACTGCTCGACCATCTCGTTCAGCTCCGCCAGTGATCCGACTTCCGGGACCGGGGTGAAGTGGTTGCGCCGGAAGTAGCCGATCTGCCCCTCCACGCCTCCCTTCTCGTGGGCGCCCTCGACGCCGGGGCGGCAGTAGAAACTCTCGATGCCGAAGTGGGACTTGAACGCGATCCACCGGTCGGTCTCCACCCTCGCCCGGTTCAGGCCCAGTACCTGGGCGACGGCGGCCTTGAGGTTGTCGTAGCGGACCTTGCTCCGCGGAACACCGCCCAGCGTCCGCAGGGCGTGCACGTGGCCTTCGAAGAAGGCTTCCTGGCCGCAGGAAGCGAACACGCGGTGGATGGCCTTGCCTGAGTAGGACAGGCGGAAGGAGAAGAGGTAGCAGGTGACCAGCTCGCCGGCGAGCCGCACGGTCACGTCGCCGAAGTCGACTTCGGCCTCCATACCGGGCTGGTGCGTCTGCGGTACGAACGCTTCCACCGGGACCTTGCCCGACGCCGCGAGGATCTGCGGCTTCCGGTCGGCGACGTAGCGCCGGACCATCGGATACGAGACTTCGGCACCGTGCTCTTCGATCAGCCGGTGGAAGATCCGCGTGATCGTATGCCGCTGCTTGCGTGGCGCGTCCAGGTCCGATCGCAGGATCTCGTCGATCACCGGCTTGTAGGGATCGAGGGCAGTCGCCCGGCGCGGAAGCTTCTTCCGCGGCTCCGGCCAGGCTGAGTTGACGGCCTTCCGCACCGTCCGCCAGGTCACGCAGTACTTGCGCTCCAAGGCCCGGATCGACAGTCCGTCCCGATGGTCACGTCGGATAGCCGCGTACAGCTCGACCTTCGACATATGCGGCATGACCAGGACCTTTCACCCAGGAACACCACGATGCTGTCCTGGCAAGCCCTCAACTGCCTTCAAAACTCGTGAACATCACCCGACCGTGAATCGGGGTGCCTCCCAAACCCGTGAACAACTGACGTCACGACACGTGAACAAGGCCACGACGATCGGCAGCAGCCTGTTGATCACATGGGCTTGTCTGTTCGTCACGGTCACGGCATTCGGTGTTTTCTTTCCCGCCGTCACCACGGTGGCGCAGAGCCGAGGCCGCGACGCTCCTGGGGCGACATCCGCTCTGCTCGGCAGCGGGCAGTTCACCCTGGGCGCGGCAGCTTCGCCGGCGGTCGGGCTCTTCGGTACCCACAGCCCGGCCCCCATGGCGGCCGTGATGACCGTGTGCCTCGGACTGGCGGTCATCGCCGGCCTCTCCCGCCTGTCACACTCCAACCGGTTCAAGAGCTGCAGCGGACAGGCCAGTTGATCTGTGCCGCTGTCGATCCGCAGAGCGAGGTCCATCCGGCCGACCGCGCCGGTTCCAGGCGCATCAGCCTCATGGCGAGTGCTCCTCTCCTCCGCCATCGGCAGGGCCACTCCTGGTCACCGGCGACCTTGGTCCCCCCGAGCCGCTGCCGTCATTCCCGTCGGCATCGGCCAGCCGGCTGATCACCACCTGCCTCCGGAAGGCCCTCGACCATCACTGTCCGAAGAGATCAACGAAGCCACTCCCACCCACCACCACAACCACGACCGCAACCACAACCACGACCGCAGCCGCAGCCGCAGCCGGGCGCATCGCAGCCGGGCGCATCCCGGCCGGGTTCAGGAGCCGGTCGTTGCAGTGGGTGGGGCCGATACGGGCGTCGTCGGGAGCGGTGAGGACGCCGTTGCGGACGGCGCCGAACATCCCGGCACTCTCCTCTCGTCCGTGACGGCAGACGCCCCTCCCCCTTGGCCGCCAGGGCGATCCGGCCGGGTCCATCACGGGGGGCAGGCGCCGGGGCCGGCGAGACCCAGGACGCCGCCGAGGGGTGCGCCGGCGGCGGCACCGGCGACGGTGGCGGCGGCATCCGCGGCCGCCGGCGGCTGCAGCCGCGGACAGGGCAGCCCCACGGTCCCCCCTCGGTGGTCCAGAACAAGATCGCGTCGATGAACTCCATGAACTGCCTCGCCCGATGACCGAGTACGGGATGCCTCCGGCCTCGAGGAGGTCTTCCTGCAGCACCTTCGCCCGGAAGCAACCCAGCCGGGCGAAGACGGTCCGCTCCGACGATGAAGAGGATCACGAAGTGGCCCGCGCCCGAGCGGCGGCCGGCAGTGAGCAGGGTGTCCATCGAGGTCTGGAAGAAAGCCAGTGAGGCCTCATCGAAGGCCGGTTGAGTCCGCCACGCCGACGGCCGCTTCGGCCTCGGCGAGGGCGAGGGGCACGCCGGCGCCCGTGATGACCTCGACGCCCGTGGAAGGGAATGCGGGAGGGCTTCATGCCCGGCCACATGCTCCAGGTGCTCCACGACCTGCGATCCGATCAGTGCTGTTCCGCCGAGCGATCCCCGTCTGCCGCCCTCCCCCGCCGGCCCCGGACACCCGCGTGTCATGCGGATCCTCCATGCGGACATCCACCGTGCCTGCAGGCACGGGGCACCTGGTGACCGACACGGCAGAGGTCCGCGGCACGATGCCACGGCTGCGAGGTCAGCACGAGCCTCGCCCAGGGGCCGGACGCACCCCCGGCCCACAGCTCGCGGCACCCCCCTCGGCCGCCCGTCAGTCTCCACGGACCCGATGACACCGAAGGGGCCCGATGACACCGAGGGCCTGGTGACCCGGCCAAGGTACCGGCCAAGGCACCGCGTGCGGCCGGCAGCTGCCCCGCCGGCCTGCACCCGAGCATCGTGGCCGCTCCGGGTCCTCACTCCTCGGCGGTCCGCCGCAGCAGCGGCGTGAGGCGGTGACGGACCAGTTCACGCATCACCAGTGCGGTGCTCGTGCGCTCCACCCCCGGCGCCGCGAGAACACGCCCCGCGATGCGGTACAGGTCCTCCGCATCCCTGGCGACGACCCGCACCAGCAGATCGCTCTCACCACTGAGCCCCTCCACCTCGACGACCTCCGGGATGCGGGCCAGCGCGCCGGCGACCTCCTCCAGCCTGCGCTGGGTCACACGCGTGGTGATGACGGCCCACAGCGGGTAGCCCAGGGCCGCCGGGTCGATGCACCGCTCGAAGGAGCGCAGAGCGCCCCGGCGCTGAAGCTTCCCGAGTCGGGCCTGCACGGTGTTACGGGAGAGCCCCAGACGCGCAGCCAGAGCGGCCACGGGCGCACGGGGCTCGTCGGTGAGCGCGAGCAGCAGCCTCGCATCGAGGGTGTCCAGGGGCTCCTCGCCTGTCACTGTGCATGACCTCGCTGTCGCGGCCGGCCCGCCCCCGGGTGAGCAGATCGCTGTGCTCACCCGGGCGGCGACTGTGCGGTCATCGTCGCCCCGACATCCCCCTGACGCAATCTGCTGAACAGCGCACCGAGTCGGAACGGCCGCCCCGCGCCCGCCTCCACCCCCACCACGAATGGAGCCCCGCACGCCACCGCCACACCCGAAAAGAACCCGCCCCCGCACACCGGCCACGACGAACTCCCCGCAACCGGTAACCGTGCACATCAAGACGCCCCGGCAGCGCGAAGAGATCCCCGCGTCCCCCACGCCCGCACGGCGCCCACGCAATCCACCGACCGCATGCCGCACCACACGGCCCCGGCCCCGCCCCCGGGCGCCGCAGCCACCGCCCGCCCGACAGCCATCGCCACCCGGAACCAAGAACAGGGAACAGGAAACCGGGAGCAGGGAGCAGGAAACCGGGAACAGGGAGCAGGGAGCATCGGCATCGAAGTCGTGGCCGCGCGCGCAGCGTCCGTTGCGGATCATCGCAACGCGCCGGGCAGCAGGCCGCCGCCGGCTGGCCTTCACCCCGCCCCCGGTCGGAACCCCGTTGGCCGGCAAGAACATGGCAGTGGCGAGTACGTCAGGCCGAGGCCGGGTTGTCCACGGAGTACACCGTGACCGGCTTGCCGAAGAGCATCTCCTCACGCAAAGGGGTGAAGCCGAGCCGCTCTGCCACCCGCACCGAGGCAGTGTTCCGGGGATGGATCATGGAGGTGAAGTACTCCGCGTCCAAAGCCGCGAACCCCCACTCCAGACATGCGCGGGCGGCCTCGGTCGCAAGCCCGAGGCCCCATGCCTCGGGCTTGAGTATCCAGCCGAGTTCGACCTCGTCGAAGATCTCCCAGTAGTTCAGCCCGACCCGGCCGATGAACTCACCACTGGACCTCAGCTCGACCGCACACAGCCCGTGACCACGCTCCGCCCACTGCTGCTCGACCAAGGCCAGCCGGGCCGAGGCCTGTTCGTGCGAGTAGGCGGGGACGAACCGGTTCACCCGCTCATCCCCGTGGAGCGCAACGAGCGCATCAACGTCCCCGCCCCGAAGAGGCCTCAGCAACAGCCGGTCAGTCCCGATCACCCACCCAGCCTGTCCACCCGACCGCCGGCACATTCAACGACCCCACCCCCAAGGAGCCGGCCGCCGGCTTCGTCACCGGCACCGTCAACAGGTTCAACCGACCACGCTCATCCCGGGACTCACGCCACAACGGCCGCCACCAGTCATGTCCCGCCGATAAGCGTCGCCCAGCGACAGGCCACGGCACCGGACCTCCTCCACCACCGTGTTCGCTCCACACCACGCAACCCGCACAGCCCGTTGCCGTACCTGCCCGCCTTTGCGGACTTCCTTCCCCCACCCGCCCATCCATGTCTCCATTCCCCCACCGGCAGTGCACGCCGACAGTGCACGCCGCACAAAAAAGAGGGGGCGGCCGGGCAGCATTCGGCCGCCGGCTCCACAGAGCCCCGGCGGTTCCGGAACAGGTGTGCCGGACACACCAGCGGACCCGCCGGGCAGTTCAGCAATGCCCGGCATGGTCCCCGCAGTGCCCGAGCGCCGGCCGGTGCGTTCCGCGAGAACACCGAACACGATGACGACGAACAGACCGGAGCGTTGCCCGGATCCCGCCGTTCACCCCGCAGACCAAGGCACCGGGATGCGCGGCGCAGCGCCACCCTGCCACGCAAGAACCCCGGCCTCGAGGGGCGCAGCACCCGGTGCGCTTCCCCTACGCCTGCCCGTCAGGCCCGCAGCCGCACGACGCGACCGTGGACGCACACGGGACGATCGGCGCCTGCACTCCAGTTGCGGGAGAGGCCGAGGTGCTGGGCCAGGGCGGCCACGGGTACGCGGGGCTCGTCGGTGAGCGCGAGCAGCAGCTTCGCGTCGGGGATGTCAGGGGGCCTCGCTTGTCACTGTGCTCTTGACCTTGCTGTCGCGGTGGGTCCGCCCGGTGAGCGGACTGCCGGCTCTTCACGATCGAGGGTGTAGTCGGGGTTTCCGATCCAGGGCCGATCTGTGATCGAAAGAACCGGCGGATTCGATGAGTTCGTGGTCCGCGGCCGGTCCAAGCTCGTGAAACCCGAGGAAGGACACCGCCATGTCAGAGCTTCTCGTCGACTTCATCACCTCCCTCGACGGCTACGCATCGGGAGAGGGGTGGCCCGGGTTCTGGGGCCTGGAGGGCCCGGAGTACCTCGCTTGGCTCGGCGAGCAGCCCGAGGTCACCTACCTCATGGGCTCGAACACCTACCGCCTGATGTCAGGCTTCGCCGCCGGCGAGGTCCCGGAGGGCCAAGACGAGTTCAGCGCCGAAGAAGAGGCGTCCGTCGACGAGCTCACGCAAGCGTCCAAGGTGGTCTTCTCCTCCTCGCTCGAGGAGCCACTGACGTGGGCCAACTCCACGCTCGTACGGAATGACGCCGTCGAGACGGTCCGCGCCATGAAGGAGAACGGCTCGGGGCTCCTCAGCACGATCGGCAGCCTCAGCCTGTGCCGGTGCCTGCTGCGGGCCGGACTCGTCGACCGCTTCCGGGTCGGGATGTTCCCGGTGATCACCGGGGCCACGGGCGCGGAACGGATCTACGACGGCTACCCGGACGTCGCCCTCGAGATGATCGAGCACCGGACCTTCGACGGCCGCATCCAGCTGGTCGAGTACAAGCCACGCGTGCTCGAGCATCCGCCGCTCGGCGCCCCTGCGTGACATCGCTCCGTCCGCAGGTGTCGAACGCCACCGGGCGGCCGCCCCTTCCAACTGGTCGAACCGATCGCGGTCTCACGTACCTGGCGCCTGAACCGGCCACAGCAGTGATGGCGCTGGGCGCCGGGACGATGTGGGACGCCTGCCTCGTGCCCGGAGCGAGGGTCGGGCCCTCTGCGCCGCGGTGCGGACGCTGCCCGTGCCCACCGAGCCGCTGGCGCGGCTCTGGCACGGGGCCCATCTGCTGTGCAACGCGGCTGAGGCCCGCATGCCGTCGCCACACCGGAACGGGCCCGCAGCACCGACTACGATGAGGCCCGTGCGACCGGTCATTGTGCACATCGAGGTGCCCCAGCCGCCAGAAGAGGTCTACGACGTCCTGGACGTCCTTGCGGCGCACGAGGAGTTCACCGACCACATGCTGCGCCAGTGGCACTACTCCGGCCCCGCCCGCGGTGTCGGCGCCGCGGCCCGCGTCACCGCCGTCGTCGCCGGCCGCAGCGAGAGCATCGATATCGAAGTAGTCGCGGCGCAGCGCCCGTTGGGGATCACTGAGCGCAACACCGGCGCCGGCGGACGGCGAGTGGCGACCGGCACGTATCTCCTCAACGAGATTCCAGGCGGCGGCACCCGGATCTTCTTCACCTACTCCTGGCAGACTGCGCCCCTGAGTGAACGGCTGACCGCTCCCCTGGTCAGGTGGCTGCTGCGGCGCGCCAACCAGAAGGCCCTCCGACGCCTGGCCGGCCTGCTCGACAACAGCACGCAGTAAGCCGGGGGCGCGCGGAGCGGCACACAGGACAGAGCCGGCAGGCATGCGGGGCACGGTCGTGGGCAGCGCTGCCTTCGGTTCCGGTGGGCGCTTCCAGACGTGCACCGCCCTCGGACCCGACGACGCCCAGGTGGCCTCACACACGCTCATCGACTGCAGCGCCACCGGCGCCGTCGCGCTCAAGCAGCAGGTCCAGCGGCACGGCCGGGGCGAGAAGTGCACCTGAACCAACCATGCGGATCCGGGAGTTCATCGCACCGCGGTGAAAGCGACCAGGTTGCTCAGCTGGCTGCGTCCCACCTCGCAGAACACACCGGCCAGCGCCCCCTCGATACGGTCCAGCTGCTCCTTTGGCAGACGCAGGCTGCGTGCGATGCGGCCCGGTGAGCTGCCGCCGTGCCAGGCGATGACCGCCGGCCCTCCCGGACGCAGCACACGGTGCACCTCCCGCACTCCGGTCTCCAGGTCGGGCCACAGGGCGATGTTGTTGACGCACACGAGGCGGTCGGCGCTGCGCCCGGCCTCGCCGGTGTCCTGCGCCGTGCCCAGGCCGAGGGCGACCCGCCCCTGACGTACGGCCGCCCGGCTGGTCCGGGTCGCAGCCCGGCGCATCCCGGGTGTCGGGTCGAGGCCGCGGATTGCAGCGGCGCCGGTGCGGGCGGCGAGCAGGCGTACCAGGGCGCCCGGCCCGTACCCGATCTCCAGCACGGCGTGGCCGGGCCGCACCTCGAGCAGTTCCAGCACCTCGTCCTGGTTGCTGGTCCACAGCATGAACCTGCCGGCCAGGCGCCCCAGGACGCCGGCGGGGCGGGCGAAGGGGCGAGGTGACGGGCCGGTCGAAAGCCCAGGCGTGTGCGTCGTTGTCCACGACGTCACCCTGGCGCTTGAAGTCGGCTTGAAGTCACATGACGCCCATGGAACTCGTGGAAATCGGCGAAGCGGCCCGGAGGGTCGGCGTGGCCACCTCGGCGCTGCGCTCCTACCAGGAGCGGAGCATCGTAACGCCGGCCGCCCGGCACGGGGGCCGGCGCATCTACGGCCCGAGGGAGTTGCAGATGCCGGCATTCGTGCAGTTCATGCGGCATCTGGGACTGAGCCCGGAGGACACCCGTGCCGTCCTGCAGGACTCGGGCGACCGGTGGCGTCAGACCGTGAACGAAAACCGTCACCGCGCTGAATGAGCTGATCACGCGGGCCGAGGGGGCGCGGCACTTCCTGCGGCACGCGCTGGAACGCCCGGCTGAACATCCCGTCATGGACTGCCCATTCATGGTCGTAAACCTCAAGCGCAGCCTCGCGGGTGTCTCCCTCGAGGAACTCGCCGCCGAGCATGGTCATGAAGTTCCCTCACCTGGAAAGGGACTCTTCTGGCCGCAGCCGGTGCGGCGCCCTCACACCAGTACAGAAGGAGAGCCCCACAGCCATGCGTGAAATGCGAGCGGATCTCGTCGTCGCCGGCGGGAGCCTGGGGGGTGTGGCAGCAGCACTGGCCGCGTGCCGCCGCGGACACCGGGTCGTGCTGATCGAGGAGACGGACTGGCTGGGAGGCCAGCTCACCTCACAGGCCGTCCCCCCCGACGAGCACCCCTGGATCGAACAGTTCGGCTGCACCGCCTCCTACCGCCGGCTCCGCCAGGACATCCGCTCCTACTACCGCACCTGGTACCCGCTCACCCAACGCGCCCGCACCTGGCGCTCCCTCAACCCGGGCGCCGCACGCGTGTCCGGACTGTCCCACGAACCACGCGTTCGCCCTGGCAGTGATCGAAGCCACACTCGCCCCGCACGTCGCGGCGCAACGCCTGACAGTACTGCTCAACCACCGCGTGACCGCCGCCATACGGGACGGTGACTGGGTCGAAGCACTCCAGGCGACCGGCCCCGACGGCGAAACCGTCACCGCATGCGCCCCGTTCTTCCTCGACGCCACGGAACACGGCGACGTCCTCCCCGCCGCCGGCGCCGAGTACGTCATCGGCGCCGAAAGCGCCGACGAACACGGCGAACCCCACGCACCCGCCACCGCGCAGCCGGCCAACATCCAAAGCTTCACCGTGACCTTCGCCCTCTCCCACCACGACGGAGAAGACCACACCATCGACCGCCCCGCCACCTACGACCACTGGCGCACCTACCGGCCGGACTTCTGGCCAGGCCCCCTCCTGGGCTTCCTCGCCCCCATCCCCAGCACCCTCGAGCCCTGCCAGCGGTGGCTGGACCCCAACCCGCCCGGCGACCCCATCGACCACCTCACCGACCCCGCCCGCGACAACGGCGACCGGGAACTGTGGATGTTCCGCCGCATCCTCGCCGCCGGCCTGCACACCCCCGGCTCCTTCGACTCCGACATCACCCTGGTCAACTGGCCCATGAACGACTACTGGCTCGGCCCCATCACCGAGACCAGCGACCACGACGCAGCCCACCACCTGCACCAGGCACGCCAGCTGAGCCTCTCCCTGCTGTACTGGCTGCAGACCGAAGCACCACGCCCCGACGGCGGCACCGGCCTCCCCGGCCTACGCCTACGCGGCGACGTGACAGGCACAGCCGACGGCCTGGCCAAAGCACCCTACATACGCGAATCCCGCCGCATACGCGCCCTACACACCATCACCGAAAACCACGTCGCAGCCAACATGGCCGGACCCGCCGGCGCCCCCCACCACCACGACTCCGTCGGCATCGGCTCCTACCGCATCGACCTCCACCCCTCCACCAGCGGCGAAAACTACATCGACATCGACAGCGTCCCCTTCCAAATCCCCCTCGGCACCCTCCTCCCCATACGCATGCGCAACCTCCTCCCCGCCTGCAAAAACCCCGGCACCACCCACATCTCCAACGGCTGCCTACGCCTCCACCCCGTCGAATGGAACATCGGCGAAGCAGCCGCCCTCCTAACCGCCTACTGCCTCGAACACCACACCGAACCCCACCACGTCAACAACCACCCCACACACCGAACACACTTCCACCACCTCCTCAACCACGAAGGCATCCCACACACCTGGCCCCCCACCTAAAAACACCCCAAAACCCCCCGACACGGGACTGGTGCGCGATCGTGCGACATCCTGACCTGCCCCACATCCAAGGTTCCAGGTCTGGTGACAGCCCTTCACGAAAGGCTGGCAATCATGCCCCGTCCCTATCCGCCGGAGTTCCGGGCGATCGCGCTGGTCCGCGCCGGCAAGCAGGCCGAGCAGACCGCGGTCGAACTCGGCATCCATCCCGTCACGCTGTCGAAGTGGTTGCGGCAGGACGACATCGACAACGGGCGGCGACCGGGAACGCCGTCGAGCGAGTCTGCACAGTTGCGGGGGTGGCCGGGGACAACTCGCCCGCCGGCCCGGGGGGCCAGGGCCCTGGCTGCGGACTGCTGGGAGGGTGGATGCTGTGCTCGTGGGTACGTGCTCTCACGACCGTGATCCACAGGGCACGGACTGATGTAAGAGAAAGCGCCCCAGGAAGGAGTCGACATGTCGTCGAAGCGTCGTCGTAAGAAGAAGGCACGTCGCAAGAACGCGGCCAACCACGGCCGCAAGCCTCAGACTTGAGGGGCGGTCCCGCTCGGGCCGGGCCTGGGCCCGGCCTGCAGGGATGCTGAACGGCCGCCCGCCGCACGGATGTCGTGCGGTGGGCGGCCGTTTGTGTGCGGGCCGGGGCTGTCTGTGGGCAACAGTCCCGGTCCACCGTCTTTACAACGTTGTAGCGGACGCAGTACACATGCTCCTGCCGCCGACAGCGTCCGGGAGGACACGTGACCGTACGGAGAACCGGATCCCGCATCCGTCAAGCAGTGGCAGGGCTGGCCCTGTTCGTCATCGCCACCCTTCTTCCGCAGGCGCTCGGCTCGGCCGCGTCCGCCGACCCGCGGCCGTCGCCTGCGGACTCCGCGTCCGGCCATACCTACGTCAATCCGGTCTCGCGTGATTTCGCCGACACCTTCGCCGATCCCGCTGTCGTGCGCGGCAAGGACGGCTACTGGTATGCGTTCGGGACCACGGATCCGCTGCGCAGCGGTGAGGGCAAGGCGCATTCGCTGCCCGTCGCGCGCTCGACCGACCTGGTGCACTGGTCGTACGTCACGGATGCGCTCGGCGACCACAACGCGCCGGAGTGGGCGGACAAGGACGCGGCCTACTGGGCTCCGGACATCAGCTATCACGACGGCCGCTACTGGCTGTACTTCGTTTCCACCCAGACGAAGGTCACCGGGGAACGTGACGACAGCGCCATCGGGGTGGCCACCGCACCGAGCCCGGCGGGTCCCTGGAAGAGCCACGGCGAGCCGGTGGTTGCGCCCCGGCACGGCAGCGGCGGAGAGGGCGACTTCCTGTGGACGTTCGACCCGGCACACGTCGTGACCCCGGAGGGGCGGCGCTATCTGTATTACGGCTCGTACTACGGCGGTATCGAGGTGACGGAGCTGTCCGGGGACGGCACTCGGACCGAGGGCGAGCCCACGAAGGTCGCGACGGACAACCGCTTCGAGGGTGCCTACGTCATCCGGCGGGGCGGCTGGTGGTATCTGTTCGCCTCGTCCGGGGACTGCTGCGCCGGGCCGACCACCGGCTATTCGGTCTTCGTCGGCCGGTCCCGGTCGGTTCGGGGGCCCTTCCTCGACCGGGAGGGCACCCCGCTCACGGCTTCCCGCACGGGCGGGACGATCGCCCTCACACCCAACGGCAACCGATGGGTGGGCACCGGGCACAACGCGGTGGTGAAGGACTTCGCCGGGCAGGACTGGATGGTCTACCACGCCATCGACCGCTCCGAGCCGTACCTCGACGAGCCCTTCGGCATCAACCGCCGTCCCATGCTCATCGACCGTCTCGACTGGAGCGGCGGCTGGCCCGCCGTCCGTGGGGGCAAGGGAGCCTCGGCGGACAGGCAGCAGGCACCCGTCGCCTCGCCAAGGGCAGCCGCAGGCAAGGGTGTTCAGCGCTCCGACGGCGGACCGGGCAGCGGCGCAGAGCGTTCGTGGCCGGGGCGCCTGGACCCCTCCCGCAGCGACGAGTTCGACCACGGCCGGCCCGGTCCTGGCTGGCAGTGGGTGCGCAAGCCTGCGGGCCGCGTGGCCGGGGGGCAGTATGTGTGGCCCACGCAGGACGCCGAACTGCACAAGGACGAGAACACCGCGTCGCTGATGCTGCGGGAGGTGCCGCGCGGCGAGTTCACCGTGGAGACGAAGCTGACGATCGACCTGGGTGAGCAGAGCGAGCGGAACTATCAGCAGGCGGGCCTCGTCGCCTACGCCGGTGACGACAGGTATCTGCGGCTGTCGCACGCCGCCATCTGGAATACCCGTCAGACCGAGTACGGCAAGGAGCAACCGTACGCCGGAGACATCGCCTACGGTTCGACCTCGGTCGGTCCACCTGCTCGCACCACCTGGCTGCGGTTGAAGCACACCACGGCTCCGCGCAGCGGCGAGCACCGCGTCCAGGCCTTCACCAGCCGCGACGGGAAAAAGTGGATCGCGGGCGGGACCTGGACGGTTCCCGGAGACAAGCGGCTGCGCTTCGGCCTGGCCTCGATGGGCGGGGAGGGAGCGACGGCTCAGTTCGACTACTTCCGCCTCTACAAGCGCTGAGTACCGCGGCGGGGCCGCCCCTCGGCGGGCACCGCTGGGGCCGGGAGGCCCACGTCGGCACAGCCCGCTCCGCGGTCACCGCGGAGCGGGCCCGTACGTGCATGACACGGCCGCGACGCGGCTACTCCGGAAGGCACAGATCCCGAGCCGGAAGGGGGAGCACTGATGATTTCGGAGACGGTGTCGGTGGCGGTGCCGGGCGGTGTGGAGCTGCCGGGCGACATGAATGTGCCCCCGTCCCCGCGTGGTGTGGTGCTGTTCGTGCACGGAAGCGGCAGCTCCCGGCACAGCCCCCGCAACCGCGCGGTCGCCGAGGATCTGCGGCGGCACGGGTGGGCAACTTTGCTGACGGATCTTCTCAGCGAGGAGGAGGAGCGCGCCGACGCGGTGACAGGCCAGTACCGCTTCGACATCTCCCTGCTCGCCGAGCGGACGGTGGCGACGGTCGACTGGCTGGGCAAGTATCCGCTGACCGAGGCGCTGCCGGTGCACCTCTTCGGTGCGAGCACCGGCGCGGCGGCGGCGCTGGTCGCCGCGGCGGAACGCTCGGGCCCCGTCGTCTCCGTGGTCTCGCGCGGCGGGCGGCCGGACCTGGCGGGGGACGCGCTGGGAAGGGTGGATGTACCCGTACTGCTGCTCGTGGGAGGGCGCGACCAGCAGGTGCTGGAACTCAACCGGGAGGCGGCGCAGCAGTTGGATGCCGAGCACCGGGTCCAGGTCGTGCCCGGCGCCACCCACCTCTTCGAGGAACCGGGTGCGCTGCAGCAGGTCGCTGCCGCGGCTCATGAGTGGTTCCTGCATGCAGCGGAGGAACAGGCTCGCGGCGACGGCCTGAGGTGATCCGCCGAGGGACGGGCGCGGTCAGGTCACCGGGGCTTCCGCTCCGCCTCGTGCCTCTGTGTGCTGCGTCTTGCACGAAGCGAACGCACCTTGTGCCGGTTGCCGCAGCGCTCCATCGCGCACCACCGGCGCCGCCCGGGGCGCGAGGTGTCGACGAAGACAAGGGAGCAGTCGGGAGCGCCGCACTCGCGGACCCGTGCGGCGAGCGGGCCGGTGAAGAGGTCGACGGCGTCGCGTGCGACCGATGAGAGGACCTGGAAGGCGTCGGCGGGAAGGTGTCTGCCGTGCAGTCCGTCGGCGGCGATCTGGGGGACGAGGGGCGGCAGCTGCGCCGTCTGGTTCACCTCGTCCACGTCCCGGGGGTGCGGGGGCCGGCCGTGGGCCACGGCGCGGGCGAGGCGCGAGAGCGCGTCGCGCAGCCATCGTGCGGCGCGGAACTCGTTGCCGCTGATGTGGACGTCGCCGGGGTCGAGGCGGAGCCGTGAAGCGGCACACCATCGGGCCAGGTCCTCCGGTGTGTGCAGCGTCTCGTAGCCGGTGAGAGCGCCGGGACCGCCGGTGGTGAGGAACTCAAGGCACAGCGCCCCGGCGTCGAAGACGAAACGCGTGCCTTCCGGGGAGCGGAGAACGAGTCCGCTTGCCGCCACAGTCATGTAACCATTATGACTGGTTTCACAACCGGACTTCTCTCGCGCCCTCGAAGCGCAACAGCGTGCTCATCGAGCAGTTTGATCAGCGAGGGAGCCGTGGACGAGAGCGACTGCACGACGGGCGACGGGCGCAAGGCATTCCGGGCCCTGACCGCGGTGCGCCACCCCGACGATCCCGTCGAGAATTCAGCGGGACCGGACTGGGGAGGCGGATCCTCCTCCAGTCGGTGCCCGAGGCCGAGCACGGCAAGAACCGTCTCCACATCGACCTGCACGGCCGGCCCGGCGCGGGTGATGCCGAGGTGCGGCGGCACGGAGCTGGGCGCGAAGGCGCTGCGAAGGGTCGAGGACCGGGGCGGCAACCACGTCACGTGGCGGACCCGGGGGGCAACAAGTTCGACGTTCGGCAGCCGGAGCGCTTCTCAGGGCCGTCCGCACAGCGCCCGGTACGATGCCGTGGTCACGCTGCGAAGTCGAGGAGAGCTGAGGGCAGTTGCCGCGCCGGGCCACCATCTACGATGTCGCCTCCGAGGCGGGCGTGAGCATCTCGACCGTGTCCTTGGCGCTCAACACCCCCGCCCGGGTCAGTGACCGTACACGGCAGCGGGTCCTCCAGGCTGCGGACCGTCTGGGCTACACGCCCAAGCCTGATGCGGTGGCCAAGGCACGCAAGGGAGTGGGCCGGATCGGGGTGATCGCCCCCTACACCTCGTATCCGTCGGTGGCGCGGCGCCTGAAGGGTGTGCTCCAGGCGGTGGCCGGCAGCCCGCTGGAGGTGGTTGTCTTCGACCACCCATCGGCCGCCCGCTCCGCCTCGCCGCTGCTCGCCGGGCTGCCCCTGACCGGGCGCCTCGACGGTCTCATCGTTGTGAGCCTCCCGCTGGAGGACAGCACGGCAGAACGCCTCAGCGGCCTCGGGCTGCCGACCGTGCTGGTGGACGGAAACCGCCCCGGCTTCGACTCCGTCCGCACGGATGACGCCGAGGGCGGGCGCCTGGTGGCGGAGCACCTGGTGGAACGCGGGCACGGCAGTTTCGGGTTCCTCGGTGAGTCCCAGGAATCCGACGCGTACGTCTCTCCCGGGCAGCGGCGGCTGGCGGGTTTCCGGGCCGCTCTGGAGGATTCCGGTCAGCTGCTGCCGCCGGAGAGTGTCCACTTCACGGCGCACGGGTTGGAGCAGGCGGCTGCGGCGGCGGAGGGACTGCTCTCCGGGCCCCGTCGGCCCACCGCGCTGTTCGCCGGCGACGACCTCCTCGCCGCTGGTGCGCTTCGCGCGGCGCGGGCGCTCGGCCTGAAGGTGCCGGAGGACCTTGCGCTGGCCGGTTTCGACGACACCGATCTGGCCGGGGCCCTGGATCTGACGACGGTGCGGCAGCCGCTGGAGGAGTCCGGCCGCGCCGCGACGGAGCTGCTGATGCGGCGCATGGGCAGCGCGGAACCCTCTGCGGTCCGGGAGACCACGCTGCGGCTGGAGCTCGTCCGCCGCGGTTCCACCTGACGGACCGTGGCAGGCTTCACTGCGTGCGTACGGGGTCAATCAGATATCGAAGTGCTTCGACAGATGCTGTTGACACGCTGTGTGCGGCGGGTGAGGCTGCCGTCGTGGACGCAGCCAGGCGAAGGACGGAGACGGCATCCATGAGCAGCGCCTACGTGGTGACGGGAGGAGGCCGCGGCATCGGGCGGGCAGTTGTGGAACGCCTGCTCGCCGACGGTCACAGCGTCGTGGCAGTCGAAGTGGATCCGGACTCCCTACGGTGGACCGCCGGCCATCCGGCCCGGTCACGCGTCGTGAGCGTCGAAGGCAGCGCCTCCGACGAGGCCGTGACCGAACATGCCGCGGATCTCGCGGAGTCGGCGGGCACCCTTCGCGGCTGGGTCAACAACGCGGCCCTCTTCCGCGACGCCTCCCTCGACACGTCCCCGACGCGGACGGTCCTGGAGTTGATATCCGCCGTCATGGACCCCGCGGTCACCGGGTGTGCCACCGCCGTACGCAGGTTCCTCGCCGAAGGCACGCAGGGGTCCGTCGTCAACATCACCTCGCACCAGGCACGCCGTCCCGTTCCCGGCTGCACCCCGTACGCGACGGCGAAAGCGGCCATCGAGGGACTCACCCGCGCACTGGCCGTCGAGTACGGGCCGCACGGGATCCGCGTCAACGCCGTCGCGCCGGGCTCGATCGGCACGGAACGGTACGCCTCGCTGCTCGCCGCCCAGGAGCCGGACGTCGCGGCACGCGTGGAGGCGGAGATGCGTGCGCTGCATCCGCTGGGGCGAACGGGCCTCCCGGAGGAGGTCGCCTCGGCCGTAGCGCATCTGCTCTCGTCCGAGGCGGCCTACATCACCGGGGTCACTCTGCCCGTCGACGGCGGACGCACGGTCCTGGGACGGGATCCGGACCTCCTCCAGAATGCGGGGGCATGACCGGGCCGGCGTGGGCGGCGCTCGGTCACTTCGTGAAGCGCAGCACGTAGCGGCGCTGCCACGGCGTCTCCACGGCACGTGGGTCGTAGTGACGGCGTACGAAGGCGACCGCCTCCCTGTCCGGAACTCCGTCGAGCACGGCCAGGCAGGCCAGCGCCGTGCCCGTGCGTCCGCGTCCTCCCCCGCATGCCACTTCGACGCGCTCGGCCTCCGCCCGTGACCAGGCTTCGCTCAGCAGGGCCAGGGCCTGCGTGCGACTCGCGGGCAGCCAGAAGTCCGGCCAGCGCAACCACCGTGAATCCCAGCCCACTTGGGGCGGCCTCCTGCCCAGCAGAAAGACGGAGAAGGCCGGCTCGGGCCCCGGCGGAAGGGGACGGCGAAGACCGCGTCCGCGCACGAGACGTCCCGAGGGAAGGCGCAGCACGCCGTCGCCGTCCGGCTCCCAGGTCTCGCTCACGGAGCCAGGCTAGCTTTCCTCAGCGGCACACCGGCGGGGTATCTGTGGAGCAAGGTCCCGCGCCGGGCCGTGGGATCTGGTCCCACGCGGCCCGGACGAGGCCCCTGAGCCGCATCCCTGCCGGCGGGAAGCCGTCGGCACGGCCCGGTGCGCGGGAGCGGATCCGGTTCGCAGTTCGAGACGTCCGTCCGCGAGCGGCGCTTCGTAGAGGATGCGGTAGCCGCTCTGCGGCGCGGCCAGGACCTCGAGGTACCGAACGTCTCGGACGACAAGGGCAGGACTGCCATGGCTCGGGCATTTCCTGCCATGATGAGCGCGTGCTTCGGAATGTCGTCGCCCTTGTCGGTGAGCAGGCCGGCATGGTGGTGCCGGCCCATCGGGCGGGCAGGCGCAGTTCGTCGAAACGCACCTGCCCGAAGCCCGCGCCGGATACGGAATGACAGAACTGGTCGACTGGATCCGGGCTCATCTCGACCGGCCGCTGACAGTGGAGGAACTGGCCGCACGCGCCTCCATGTCACCCCGCACGCTGGCCCGGCGGTTCAAGGAGGCGACCGGCACGACTCCGCACCGGTGGATCCTCGGCCAGCGACTCCAGCTCACCGAGGAACCGTTGGAGAACACCCCCTGCCCGTGGAGGCCGTGGCGGTCCGTTCCGGCTTCGGCAGCGCGAACACCTTGCGGCATCATTTCGCCGCGCGGCGTGGGGTCGCCCCCGCGGCCCACCGCCGGAGGTCCGGTCACGGGCGGCGGGCAGGAACCAGGGCCGACGAAAGGACCCGATATGGAGATCTGGATCAACCCCGCCTGTTCCAAGTGCCGTTCGGCACTCTCGCTGCTGGATGCGGAGGGAGCTCAATACACGGTCCGCCGCTATCTGGAGGAGCCGCCGAGCTCAGCGGAACTGGAGGATGTGCTGCGGCGGCTGAAGCTGGAGCCGTGGGACATCACCCGCACCGGTGAGCCGGTCGCGCGCGAGTTGGGAATGGAGTCGTGGCCGCGCGACGCGGACAGCCGGGGCCGGTGGGTCGACGCGCTGGCGGCCCACCCCTCCCTGATTCAGCGGCCGATCATCACCGCTGACGACGGGAGCGCCGTGGTGGGCCGCTCGCCGGAGTCGGTCAGATCCGTACTGGAGTGAGGGGCCGCGCTCAGACAGCGGTGTTTCCACGTCCCCCGGACCGCCGCACGAGTCCGGGCAGTGCGGTGAGGGTGTCCCTGCGGCCCCATGCGATGAGGGCGAGCGGGAGGATGAGCAGCAGCGGCGTGGCCGCGTACTCACCGTCGAAAACCGTCAGTTGGGTGATGAACGCGCCGATCATCAGGCCGATGAGCGAGATCGCCGAGAGGCCCGAGAGCCACGGGGTGGCCAGGGCGATCCCGCCGGCCAGTTCCAGCGCACCGACCAAGTACATGAACCACAGGCCGAAGCCGATGTCCTCGAAGGGCCCGACCGCCGATGAATGGGCGATCAGCTTGGGGACGGCGCTGGCGATCACGAAGAACAGGCCGAGTATCACCTGCAGCACGAGCAGTGAGATGTGCTTGACACGGTCGTGACGGACAGCAGGCGCCTGCGCGGACGCGGGGACGGATTCCGGGGATCCGGAGGGCGTGCCGGGTGACTGGTTCATGACGGTCTCCTCTCGGGGCGTGCACGGGACGCACGCATCTGGAGCAGACCCGGCTGCCGCGTACTTCTCATCGCGGCCGCGGCGGCCTTTTCGTACGAGCCTGTGCGGCACGGACGGGCGCCCCGGGAGCGAGAGCCGGTGCGGCCCGGGGCGGCCGGTCCCGCCCCGCCGGAGCGGGACGGAAACCGGCCGTGCGCCGCGGCCGGCTGCTCAGCGCCGGTTTCCGCCTCCCGTCAGCCACGTGCCCAGCTTCTTCACCGTCGACCACCGGCCGACGACGACGATCGCGAGCGGGATGAGGATCATCGCCGGGGTCTCGACGCCCTTGCCGTCGTAGAGGGTGAGATGCGTCAGGCAGGCACCGGACATGACGAACATCAGGCCGAGCGCGGCGAGGCCCGAGAACCAGGGCGTGATGAGACCGATGGCGCCGAGCAGCTCCAGTGCACCCGTGAGATACATGAACCACAGGCCGAAGCCGATGTCCTGGAATGTGCCCTTGGCGCCGGAGTCGGCGGTCAGCGCGGGCAGGGCCCCGACGGTGACCATGAAGTAGGCGAGGTACAGCTGAAGAGCCCACAGGGCGACTTCGAGCGCGATGCGGGCCGGACCCTTGGGTCGTGAGGAGCGGGCGGCCGGGGAACCTGCGTGGGCGGTCGGCGGATTGCCGCTCGCGTTCGCCATGATGGACTCCTTCTGCGGACGGTGCACCAGCGGTTGACCGGGGGCGGCCCGTCAGCTGACCTTCTGCCGGCGCACCCGCGGCGGATCTTCCCCCGCCACGGCGGAAGCGGGGGCGGCACCCCCGCGCGGCAGCGCCGGGGCTTGCCAATTGCGTATCACGTGCGCGGTAAGCAGCGCAGACAGTTGTCCATCATGGTCAACATCCCGTTCCGTGAGCTTTCGGCCGCCACCGGGACGGCCGGATTTCACGCACTCCCGGTGACCGTGCGGGGCGCTCGCGTGACTCTCGGCTGCGGCCCCCGAAGCCGTGCCGCAGCCGAGAGACGTCGCCTCGGCTCAGTGTGCGGGCCCGGGCCGTCCGCCCTGCGCGGCCCGCGCCCAGTCCGTCTCGGTGCCGGCGCTCCACAGCTCCTCCGGCTCCGGCTGTTCCACGAGGCCGTGCAGCAGCAACCGCCAGTGGGCTGCGATGCGTTGGTGGACATCGACGGTGGAGTCGTTCACCGAGCTCGTCTGCACCGAGTGCGCACCGGAGGCGAGGCAGAAGGCGAGCTCGGCGACGGCTTCCGTGGTGGCCTCGCAGCGCAGGGTTCCTTCCTTCTCCGCTTCGCGGGCCACGTCTGTGAAGACCTGCTGCCAGCAGGTCAGCAGATTCGTCTCCGGTTCGGAAGGGGTGCCCAGTTCGCGCGCGAGCTTCACGGCGGCCCTCGACAGATGGTCGTGTTCGAGTTGATGGGCCACGAGGTGCGTCAGGTCGATGAGCGTCTGCAGCGCGGGGAGCTCCTTCCCCCGCAGCAGCTCGGCGGCGCGGTTGGCCCGCGTGCACGCCTCGCGCCGTACCGTGTCGGCCAGTTCCTCCTTGCTCCCGAAGTGGAAGGAGAGCGCGCCCTTGCTCATCGCTGCGCCGCGGCTGACCTCCAAGAGGGTCGTCCGTTGGTAGCCGAGGCGGTCGAACGACTCTGCTGCCGCCATCGTCAGTGCCTGACGAGTGAGTTCTGCTCGCTCTTGCCTCATCGGCTGTGTCCCTTCATGCGTTCCGGTCCGCGGGGAGACGGGCCGTCAGAAGCAGCGGCTGCGGGGAGAGTTGAGATTGCCGCCCCCACAAACATACAAAGTGTTCTGTTTTTTTGCGCCGGAAGGGCCGCCCTCGCTGCGCTGACGGAGTAAGTCAGCGGGACTGCGGGCGTGACCAGTGGGACGAACGGTGCGCGAGGGCCGCGCCGTCAGGGGCCGTCGGTGAGAGCGAGGCGGGTGCGGTACCAGTCGGCCGCGTCGGCGAGCGCAGCCAGCGGGCCCGGCCCCGGAGCGGATTCGCACGCCTCCCACAAGTCCGTGGCGTAATGGTGGTCGAAGGCCAGGAGCGCGAGTTGACGCTCACTGATCCGTCCCGGGTTCGCCTCCATGAGGGCGAGGCATTCCTGCCAGGTCAAGTCTTGTGTGACGCGGGGCAGCACCCCCAGCTGCGCAAGCGTCTCGAGAAGTTCCCGGGTGCGTACAGGAACGGGGTGGACGGCGTGGTGGATTCCCTGCACCCGTTCCGGGGCCTCGCCCGGCGCGGCAGGCCGGAGCGCGGTCAGCGTCACCAGTCGCGCCAGGTCCTCCACGCCGATCAGCGACAGGCGTGCCTGTCCTCCCCGCCAGAACCCCGGTGCACGGCGGACGAGTTCGGCCAGTGCCGGCACGACCCAGCGGTCTCCGGTTCCGGTGACCAGGCCCGCTCGCAGCACGGCGGCGCCGTGGCGGAGGCCGTGCGCCTCGCCGGCGAGGCGACTGCGGCTCGCGGCGGAACCCGGGTGGGGGTCCACGTCGCCGACGGCCACGTCGCGGTGCGGTCCGCGCCCGTAGACGGCGGTGGTGGACAGCTGCACGATGCGCTCGACACCGGCGCGACGCGCCTCACACATCAGCGCTTCCGTGCCCAAGTCATTGATTCCGGTGGCCAGTTGCTCGTCGGAGCCGACGTAGGAGGCCGCGTGGATGAGAACGCGCGAACCGGAGCAGCTTCCGCGAAGGGTCTCGGGGCGGGCCAGGTCCGCGCGGACCTGTTCCACCTGTGCCGGCAGCGGATGCTCCCGGCGCGTGAGAGCCCGTATCTCCACGTCGTGACGGGCCAGCCGGCGCAGCACCGCCGAACCGATGAAACCGCTCGCCCCCGTCAGCGCCACCCGGGTCGTCATCCGGCGGCCAGCAGCCGGGGATCCGGGTCGACGATCATGTCCGCGGCGACCTGGGGCGGGGCGATTCCCAGGAGCATGTAGTGCCACAGGTCCGCGATGCGGTGCGGAAGGTCGGCCCGTTTGCTGGAGAGCTTGGAGAAGTGCTGGACGCCGGTGTAGCAGCCGACGAGGAGCACCGCGAGCCGTTCCACCTCGACTCCGCTGCGCAGCTGCCCCCGTTCGGCCGCGGCGGCGAGCTGGCCGCGGAAGACCTCCGCCCACTCGCGGTACGGGGAATCGTCGTGGAAGCCGATCTCTTCCTGCTCCACGGCCAGCCGTACGCCCGCGCGCAGGAGCTTGTTGGTCTGCAGCTCGCGTGCGAGGAGGAGGGTGGTGTCGATCAGACGCTGGAGACCGTCGGGCCCGGGAGGCAGGACGACGGAGTCGCGCTGGGAGAGCATGACCGTACGGGCGAGGTCCAGCTTCGAGGAGAAGTGGAAGTAGAGGGCGCCCTGCGTGATGCCGGCGCGGTGCATGATCTCCGAGATCCTTGCCGCCTTGTAGCCTCCCTCGTCGAAGACCTCGGCCGCCGCTTCCAGGATCAACTGCCTTGTCTCGACAGCCCGTTGCTGCATCGGCTTTGCTCTTGCTGGCGCCATCGGACCTCGCCCCCTGAAGGTTCTATCGTTTTCAGGCACAGATCACGTCAACCTCGGACACCATCCCACCCGGAGGGCCGCATGGCTCACACCCCCGCTGTGCCCGATCTGCCGGAGAGCACAGCGTACTCGTGGCCGGTGCCACGGGAGTTCGTGCACAAGACCGCCCACTCGGAAGTGCTGCTGACGGGCTGGCGGCGGTGCGGACAGCGCGAGTTCGAGGTGGGCGCGCAGTGGCCGCGGGACCACGGCTTCTGGCGTACGGACGATGACGGCGTACAGGATCCGATGCTGCTGGTGGAGACGACGCGTCAGGTGCTGCCGCTGATCGCGCACGCCGCATACGGGGTGCCGCCGGGGCACCAGCTCATCTGGGATCACCACCACTGCACGTTCTCCACGCCGTTCTTACCGGTTACCGGCGCGCCGGCCGAGGTGGTGCTGCACCTCTCGGCCGCGGAGGCTCCCGTTCGCGGCAAGCGGCCGCGCCGGATAACGCTGAGCATGACCGTGCGGAGCGCGGGCCGGGTCATCGGCAGCGCCTCCACCGTGTACACCGCGCACAGCCCTCAGATCTACGGCAGGCTCCGTGGACCCGGCACTCCCTCGCCGCCGGACGCCATGGCCGCCGCTCTCGCACCGCCGCCGGCGCTGACTCCCTCACTCGTGGGCCGGGAGAGCGAACGCGAGGTGGTGCTCGCCCCGGCCGGTGTCGGGAGCGGCGGCCGCCGTCAGCTGCGGGTGCTCACCACGAGCCCCTGGCTCTTCGACCACCCCGTCGACCACGCTCCGGGCATGCTGTTGATGGAAGCCGCCCGGCAGTCGGCGCACCTCGCCGCTGCCCCGCACCGTCCGGGGCTGACCCGCATGGAGGCCGAGTTCCATCGCTACGTCGACCTGGACGCCCCAAGCTGGGTCGAGGTCTCACCCGGCCCGGACGAGGCGGGGGACGAGGACCGGCCCGCGCGCGAGCGCACCCTGACGGTGTCCGTCACCCAGCACGGCAAGGAGGCCTTCACCGGTCTCGTCGGCTTCAGGACGGAGGCCGGGAACGCTGCGCGCCCCCCGGCGCTCGGGTAGGGTTACCGGCCCAGCCGCACACCAGGCCCGGGGAGGTGGGACCGATCAGCGCTGTGGAACTGGGTGTTCCGCTCCTCTCCCGCGGGCGTGCCGTCCCGCCGGCCTGAGCCCGCGCGGAGCCCGGAACCGGAAGCACCCCCGGAATCCCGAGAGGCGTGCCCGTATGTCTGTGAGTCCTTCTGCTCTCCCCTCCTCGCTCTCCCGCTCCGCGCTGGAAGCCAGGCTGCGCGAGGCCGGCTGTGTCTTCGCCGAGGAGGAGGCCGACTTGATGCTCTCCGCGGCCGCCACCGCCGGGGAACTCGCCGCCATGGCGGAGCGCAGAGCCGCCGGCCTCCCGCTCGAACACGTCCTGGGCCGTGCGGAGTTCTGCGGTCTGCGGATCGCGCTGGAGCCCGGGGTCTTCGTGCCCCGGCGGCGCACCGAGTTCCTCGTACGGTGTGCCGCAGCGCTCACCCGTCCCGGTGCTCTCGTCGTCGATCTGTGCTGCGGCTCCGGTGCATTGGGCATGGCGCTGGCGGCGGCGGTGGCCGGGCCCGGTCACGAGCCCTACGGAGCGGTCGAGTTGCACGCCTCGGACGTCGACCACGTGGCGGTGCGGTGCGCTCGGCGTAACCTCGCGGACGTCGGCGGCCGGGTCCATGAGGGGGATCTCTTCGACGGACTGCCTGCCGGGCTGCGCGGCCGCATCGAGGTACTGCTCGCCAACGTCCCCTACGTACCGACGGGTTCGTTGAGTCTGCTTCCGGCGGAGGCACGCGTCCACGAGCCGCGGGCGGCACTGGACGGCGGCAGCGACGGACTGGAGATGCTGCGACGCGTCGTGGCTGAGGCGCCGCGGTGGCTGGCGCCGCACGGTCATCTGTTCATGGAGGCCGGCGAGGCACAGGCCGAAGCGGCGACCGCAGCGATGGAGGGCAGCGGGCTGGCGGTGCGGGTGGAGCGTTGCGAAGAGCTGGGCGCGACGGTCCTCGCCGGGACGGAGCCGGGCGGGCCGCGCAGCTCAACGCGCCCTGGCTAGAAGCTGGTTGGAGGGGCGCGCCGACTGTACGGAGGGGCGGCCGGCCCCTCCCCGGGCGTCATGCGAAGCGCGCCCCGGAGCCCCTGGGAGCCGAACAAACGCGTTCTGCCGTGACCTGTGAGCCTCCCCGGTGGTGCGGCGGCCCGGCGGATGACGGCCGGCCACGAAGCACCCGCTGCCGGCTGCCGCTGCCCGCCGCGAACCGGCGTGTTCTCGTGAGGAATTGCGGCGAGAACGTGCCTGTCGGTGACCCACCTGTCCGAATGCCGCACCGGCCGTGATAGTTGTGTGCGCCAACGAGAACCGCAGCTGCACCGGATGAGTCCGTACGGAACCGCGCCGGCAGATGTGTTGCTCGTTGTGCCCGAACACACCGTCTCGACAAGGGCTTTCATGGGGACGCCGACGATACAGGTCAGAGTCCTTGCGGTCGCGGGCCGGCGTGTGTGGATGGCAGTGAGCGGCACCCTGTGCACCGCGACACTCAGAGTGCTGCACTACAGTCTCTGCG
Organism: Streptomyces sp. WMMB 322; assembly: GCF_900090145.1. Lineage (GTDB taxonomy): Bacteria > Actinomycetota > Actinomycetes > Streptomycetales > Streptomycetaceae > Streptomyces. Next base: position 111,708 of record NZ_FMHI01000022.1, on the reverse strand, counting down.
CCCGTGTCACGGACGAGCGGACGCAGTTCTTCCTCGATCTCAACGCGGTGCGCCCGGGCGAGCCGCTCCCCGCACCCGACCTTTCCCGGCTGTTACCGCCCGGTGGCCGTCTGCGCTTCCACATCGTCGGAGTGCACGAGAGTTTCCGGGGCCCGCTGGAAGCGGACAGCCGGTGCCGCTTCCACTCCGATGTCGCCTCTGCGTGGGCGGAGTGGTCACGGCAGCCCTGAACGGGGGCGCAGCCGGCCCGCGCAGACCGAAGTCACTTGAAGGCGGCCGGAGAGTCAGGCGGGATGCAGAAGAGTCATGCGGCGTCCAGCACGGCGCTGACTGTCTTGCCTCCACCGGGTGCGGTGGTGACGTCGAGACGCCGGGCGATACGGCTGACCATCGCGATGCCACGACCGCGTTCGCATTCACTTCCCGCGTGGTGCACTCGGGGCAGCAGACCGCCGTCGTCGCGGACCGCGACGGTGACCGTTCCCTCACCGCTGCTCAGTCGCAGGCGGCAGCGGCCGCCGCCGTGCAGCGCGGCGTTGGTGACGAGTTCGGAGACGACCAGCGCGGCCTCCTCAACCTGCCCCGCCGCCTCGGGCGGTGTGCGGGTGCCGGTGAGGAATCCGGTCGTCAACTGCCGCGCCGTGCGGGCCGATGCGGCACTCCGCGGCAGTGTGTACTCGACGCGTGCGGTGCGCCGCGACGGACGCGGGCTCACGCGCATGACGTTCACTTCCTCTCGGTTCCGGCTCGCTGCCCGTGGAACGGGCGGCCGGCCGGCTGCGCGAATCGAGACCTTGGGAGGTTCTTCCCGTGGGACGCGGGGGCATTCACCGGTGAACCGCAGTGGAGGCCTCCGGTCACGGAAAATCCACCGTTTCGCCGTGTTCCGCGCGAAAGCAGGCCGTACCCCCTGCCGGACCCGGACGGACGCTCGTCCGCCGGGGCACCCGTCCGGCTGTCCGCCCCGCCGGCTAACCGTCCCGACCGTCGCGGTTCTTGCCGGGTGCCGTGCCGAGCTCGTCGACGACAAGATGTTCACGGTCCGTCCTTCCGGTGCGATAGGCGGCCCGGCCGACCATGTGCGCCGCGACCGGGACCGTCAGCAGCTGGAAGAAACCGACCAGGGCCAGCGTCCCCAGGTCCGCAACGTTGCGCAGCCGCAGCCCGGCCCCGACGAGCACGAGCAGCAGGCCCAGCACCTGTGGTTTCGTCGCGGCGTGCATGCGCGTGAGGACGTCGGGCAGCCGCACCATCCCGATCCCGGCGAGCAGACACAGCACGGCACCCGCGAGCATGCAGACCAGGGACGCCACGTCCGCGGCCTCCGACCAGTTGTGCTGGGTCCAGGTCATCCGCCACTCCCCTGCTCCGCCGTGCCGCCGCTCGCTTCAGGTCCGCCGCCCGGTCCGCCGGGCTGAGCGGCGCTGTCGTGCCCCGCTGTCTGCCGGTCTCCTCCGTCGTCCACGTCGGGATCCTCGCTTCCGGCCTCGTCCCGCAGCGCGAGGAAGCGGGCAATGCTCACGGAACCGGTGAAGCCCAGAAAGGCGAGGACGAGCAACGCCGGGAGGTAGTACGGGATCTGGCGCGCCGCGGTCAGTACACCGATTCCGGCCATCACCACCGCGACGAGCGCGTCGAGCGCGACGGCCCGGTCCAGCGTGGAGGGTCCGCGCACCAGCCTCACGGTGACGAGCACACCGGAGGTGAGCAGCAGGGCGATGACGATGCTCAGGACCGCTTCCACGGGCCGCTCCTCCCACCGGTGTCATCGGTGCCGCCCGGGCCGGCTCCGGGGCCGGGCCCGTCGAATCCGGGAGAGCCGCCGCTGCCGTTCGCCGGCCCGTGACGCTCCCAGGCGTCGAGCGCGGCGATGTCGGCGCGCGTGCCGAAGGCCCGTACGACGCGGTCCTCCAGGCGCAGCACCTCGTAGCGGGCCCGCTCCCATTCCGCCTCTCCCCCGGCCCCCACCACGTGCACGAACAGCGTCCCGGACGCGCGGTGCACGTCGAGGACGTTGCTGCCGGGTACGGCTGCGACCGCGACGGACGTCGCCGTCAGCATCAGGTCGCTGGGGGTGCGCATCCGCACGGCCAGCACCGCGCACAGCGGCGGCCGCGGCCCGAGGATGTACCGGTTGAGGCGCCAGGTGGAGACGGTCATGTCGATGACGAACCGGACGGTGAACCGCAGGAGGCCCACAGGACGCAGCCGCACTTGGGTCTCGATCGGCGGCAGCGGGAAGACGACGCACACGACGAGGCCGACGAGGATGCCGGTGACCACGTCGGCGACGCTGAACGTGCCCCACAACAGCACCCACACGACGGTCAGTCCCAGCACCGTCGGCCACTGTGCCGCCGAGAGACGTCTGCGGCCGCGGGGGCTGCCGCCCGGTGGCCCGCCGCGTGCCGCGCCCGGCGGTCCGCCCGGTGGGGTGCCCTGGGGCGTATCCGGTCCGGTCTGCGGTTGTTCGCTCATCGTCCCGTCACCGCCGTCACGTAGGGCGTGCGTGCGGTCAGCTCGTCGGCCACGCGGACCGTCAGCGAGGACAGCGGCCCCGCGAACACGGTGAAGGCCAGCCCGAACGCGACGAGCGCCACCGTCGGGGCGAGCATCGCCGCCGGCGGCTGACCGGTGGTGATGGCGCGGCCGCCGAAGCTCGCGGCCTCGGCCCGCCCGGCGAGCACGTCGACGTCGACCGCCCCGCTGCCCCCGGGGGTGGCTCCCGCTTCGGACACGGCGGCGGGTTCCCCCGGTGTCTCCTCGTCCGTCTCGACGGTGTCGAGGACGACCCCCACCACGTACAGCTGCGGCGGCGCCGCCCGCCAGAAACCGAGGTTCCACGCCTTGGCGAGGGCGTAGAGGGTGAGCAGACTCGTGGCGGAGCCCGCCGCGATCAGCACGTACGTCATTGCGCCGCCGTGTGCGACGCCCGCGCGGAGCAGCCCGAACTTGCCCAGGAACCCCGACATCGGCGGCATACCCGCGAGGTTCATGGCCGGGACGAAGAAGACCAGCCCCAGGGCGGGTGAGAGTTTCGCGATGCCGCCGAGCCGCCGCAGGTCGGTGGTGACACCGCGGCGTTCGACGAGCCCGACGACGAGGAAGAGGGTGGTCTGCACCGTGATGTGGTGCACGACGTAGAAGACCGAGCCGGCGAATCCGGCGCGGGTGGCCAGGGCGATACCGAAGACCATGAAACCGATGTGGCTGATGAGGGTGAAGGAAAGGAGCCTCTTCAGGTCGGTCTGTGCGACCGCGCCCAGGATTCCCACGAGCAGTGAGAGCAGCGCGAGCACCATCAGTACGTCGCTGAGCCTGTTTCCCGGGAAGAGCAGGGTCTGCGTGCGCAGTATCGCGTAGATGCCGACCTTGGTGAGCAGTCCCGCGAAGACTGCGGTGACGGGGGCGGGCGCCGTCGGATAGGAGTCGGGCAGCCACGCGGCGAGGGGGAAGACGGCGGCTTTGGTGCAGAAGACAGCCAGCAGCGAGATCTGCGCCAACAGGGATACCCCGCCCGGCAGTTCGTCGAAGCGGCGGGCGAGTTCGGCCATGGTCACGGTGCCAGTGGCCGCGTAGACGACGGCGACCGCCGCGAGGAAGAGCACGGAGGAGAGCAGCGAGACGATCGCGTAAGTGGCTCCGGCCCGGATGCGCGTGACGGTGCCGCCGAGCGTCAGCAGGACATAGCTGGCGGTCAGCATGATCTCGAACCCGACGTAGAGGTTGAAGAGATCACCGGCGAGGAAGGTGTCGGAGACCCCGGCCACCAGCACGAGATAGGCGGGGTGGAAGACCGACATGGGGGTGCCCTCCTCCCGGTCCGCCATGCCCTGGCCGACCGAGTAGAGCAGCACGCACAGCGTCACGGACGAGGAGATCACCAGCATCAGCGACGAGAGCCGGTCGGCGACGAGGACGATGCCGACCGGCGGCTTCCAGCCTCCGGCGTACATCACCTGCGGGCCGTATCTGTCCGCGTCGATGAGCAGCATGAGGGCCACGGCCAGGACGGTCGCGAGGACGACGGTGCTGATGACGCGCTGGGTGCGCTGGAGGCGTACGCCCACGCCGAGTTTGAGTCCCGCGGCGAAGAGAGGCAGCACCACCGGCAGGGCCACCAGCGCTGATGCCGGGCCGTCGGTGCCCGGGGGTACCGCGGCGATCACCGGATGTCTCCGGCGGCGCGGTCGGCCGAGGGTGCGGATGCCGGGCCGGGGGCCTTCAACGGTCCGCCCCGAGGATCGTCTCCCACAGGTCGTCGGTCAGGTCCTCGTCCCTGCGTGCGGTACGGACGTGGGACGGGCGCGTCTCGGCGCGGGCCCGGCGACGTGCCTCGTGGTAGTGGGCACCGGCGCGCCGCGGACGCCCCGGGACGCCCTCCCGGACCAGCCGCTCGTCCTCCTCGCCGAGTGCGAGCAACTCACGTCGCCTGGCGCGGCGTTCACGTTCCCGCGGCAGGCGTCGTGAGCCCTCCTCGCGGTGTTCCTCGCCGTGCTCGGCGCGGTGTGCGACGCGCAGGTCCTCCGCGTCGTCCTGCACGTCGTCGCTGCCGGAGAGCTGCCAGGCGCGGTAGGCCATGGCGGAGAGGAACGCCGTCAGGGCGAGGGTGATGACGATGGCGGTCAGCACGAACGCCTGCGGCAGGGGGTCAGAGATCCGCTGGGGCCCGGTGACCTTGTACAGCAGCGGTGCTCGGGAGGCGGCTCCGGATGTGGCCAGGAGCAGGAGGTTGACGCCGTTGCCCAGCACGACCGTGCCGAGAACGATGCGCGTGAGGGGACGGCTGAGCAGCAGGACCGTGCCCGCGGCGATGAGTGCACCGCCGGTGGCCACCAGCGCGACCGTCTCGTTCATCTGGCGGCCTCCCCTCCGGCGCGGGCCGTGCCCTCGCTCTCGCGGAGGGAGCGCTCGACGCGCCGGTCGATCTCGGAACCGAGGCTGCGCAGCACGTCCAGGACGGCCCCCAGGACGAGCAGGTAGATGCCGGTGTCGAAGAGCACGGGGCTGGCGGCGTGGAAGTCTCCGATGACCGGCAACTTCCCGTAGTAGGTGCCCGACTTGAGGACGGAACCCTCCAGCACCAGCCCGGCGAATCCCGTCGCGGTCATCGTCATCAGGCCGAGCCCGAGCAGGAAACCGGCGTCGACCGGGGCGGCAGCGTCCAGTTCGTACCGTCCGCCCGCGAGATAGCGGACCGACAGCGCCAGCCCGGCGACGAGGCCAGCGCCGAAGCCGCCGCCCGGCAGGTTCTCGGCGCAGAAGAGCAGGTAGAGGGAGAGCACGATGATGGGGTGGAAGACCAGCCGGGCCAGCACCTCGAAGATCACCGAACGCCGTTCGGGGTCGAGGGTGCCGCTGGCGGTCAGCCAAGTACGGCGGGGGACGGCACCCGCTCCCGGGCGGGGCGAGGGGGCGCCGCTCCCGGCTTGTTGCGCATGGACCGGCCACACGTGCCCGGCCCGGTGGGTGCCGCGGCCCTCGGCGCCCAGTCCGCGGCGTACATGCGCGGACGGGCCGGCGCCCTGCGGCACAGTCGTGACGGGACTTCCGGCGCGGCGGCGCAGGAAGACGAGGCTGGTCACACCCACGGCGGCGACGCCGAGCACCGCGGACTCGCCCAGTGTGTCCCAGGAGCGCAGGTCGACCAGGGTCGTGGCGACGACGTTCTTCAGCCCGTCGGCCCGGGTCGCGGCGATCAGTTCGGGGCCCGCGGGCTGCGCCTGCCGGGCGGCTCCGGCGACGTACGTCAGTACGGCGGCGAACCCTCCGGCGGCCAGTCCGGTCACGAGCCGTGTGAGGCGCCGCGGCACGCTGGTGCGCCGCTCATCGGGGAAGCGGGCAGGCAGTCTGCGCAGGACGAGCACGAACACCACAAGGGAGACGGTCTCGACGGCGAACTGGGTCAGCGCCAGGTCGGGTGCGCCGTGCAGCACGTACAGCACGGCGGTTCCGTAGCCCGTCACGCCGGCCAGTACCACCGCCGTCATGCGCTGCCGGGATGCGGCACACAGCGCAGCCACCATGCACACCACCACGGCGACGCCGAGTTGCGGCACGGAGTCGAACCAGCGCACCGGGCCGGCGTGCCGCCACGGCGGGGCGATGATCATGGCTGCGCTCTGCGCTGCGATCAGAACGGCGAGGACTGTTCCGAGGTAGACCGGGAGCGATCCGCGCTGCACCGTGCCGGTGACCTCCAGGGCCGTGCGTTCGAGGCCGGACAGCAGGCGGGCGAAGACGTGCCGGGCGTCGGTGACCGCCAGCCTCTCCCCCAGGCGTTCCATCCGGCCTCCCATGAGGAAGAGCGCGCCGCCCGCGAGCCAGGCCAGCACGGAGAGCACGAGCGCGAGGCCCGGCCCGTGCCACAGCGCCAGCTCGTACGTGCCGCCGGACGGGGGGAACGCGTGGGCATACCGGGAGAGCAGCGGCGCGATGCTGGAGACGCCCGGCCCCAGGGCCGCTCCTGCCAGCGCGCACACGGCGGGGGGTGCGGCCAGAAGGAGACCGGTGCCGGCGCGGACGGGCGTGGGCTCGTGGATGCCCTCGCCGACGGGTTTCGTGGCGAAGGCTCCCCACAGGAAGCGCAGCGTGTACGCCGTCGTGAGAGCGGATCCGGCCGTCACCGCAGCCGTCACAGCGACGGACACCGGGCCGGGCACGCCGGCGCCGCCTCCGTGCAGCAGGGCGGCGAACGCGGCCTCCTTGGCGGGGAATCCGAGCACCGGCGGCAGCGCGGCCATGGACACACCCGCGGTCACGGCGATGGCGCACGCGGCGGGCATGGAGCGTGCCAGTCCGGAGAGCCGGTCCGTCCGCCGGGTTCCGGTGGCGTGGTCGATGATGCCCACGACGAGGAAGAGCGGGGCCTTGAACAGGGCGTGCGCCAGCAGCAAGGCGGTACCGGCGAGCGCAGCGTCGCGTGTCCCCGTGCCGGTCAGGACGGTCAGGAGGCCGAGCTGGCTGACGGTGCCGAAGGCCAGCAGCCGCTTGAGGTCCCGCTCGCGCAGCGCGCGCCATCCGCCGAACAGCATCGTCGCCGCCCCCAGGGAGAGCACCGTGACCTGCCACGGCGGCGCGTGGGCGTAGGCGGGAGCGAGCCGTGCCACGAGGTAGACACCTGCCTTGACCATGGCTGCTGCGTGCAGATACGCGGAGACGGGCGTCGGCGCGGCCATCGCTCCGGGCAGCCAGAAGCTGAAGGGCCACAGGGCGGACTTCGAGAGGGCGCCGGCGAGGATCAGCACGAGCGCGACGGCGACGGTCCCGTCGGCGGGCGGTGGATCGGCGAGGATGCCGGAGATGCGGTACGTGCCGGCTGCGTGGCCCAGCATCAGGAAGCCGACCAGCATGGCCAGTCCGCCGGCGACCGTCACGATCAGCGCCTGGAGCGCGGCGAGCCGGTTGCCACGGCGCTCCGGTACATGGCCGATGAGCAGGTAGGAGAAGACCGTCGTCAGTTCCCACATGACGTAGAGCACGATCAGGTCGTCCGCGAGGACCAGTCCGAGCATGGCGCCCGCGAACGCGGTGAGATTCCCGGCGAACTGGCCCAGCGAGAACGCCGGGCGGCTGAAGTAGCCCGCGCAGTAGACGAGCACCAGCGCGCCGATGCCGCTGACCACGGCCGCCATCAGCAGGGCGAGCGCGTCGCAGCGCAGATCCAGGCCCACGTCCAGGTCGGGCATCCACGGCCACCGCTCGACGAGCGCCTCCCCGTCCGCGACGCCCGTGTACTGCCGGACCGCCCATCCCAGTGCCGCCGCCGGGATCAGGGCCAGCAGAAGAAACGCACGCGTGCCCGTCCACCGCACCAGGAGCGGAGCGCAACAGGCCCCGGCGAAGTGGAGAAGGATCAGCGACAGCACAGCGCGAATGATTCCATGACGAATCGGTCAATCTGCGGACAAAGCCCTCGCCGGGACTCCGGAAGAAGCGGCCCGTCCACGGAGCGGACGGCCGCGGAGCGCGTGACCAGCAGCCGAGGGGCGACCGGCGGACACACCCCGGCTCACGGGCTCGGACTGAAGCTCCGGGTCCGGCTGCCGGAGGGCCACGGGGGAGCCTCCGGCAGCCGGGCCGTCAACACCCGCTGCTGCGGCAGGAGTTCGGGCCGCAGTGCCAGCACCGCACAAGGCACGGTCCGGCAAATCACCCGTGTGCCAGTTTCCCAGCCCACGCACTTTCTGTGACTCTTGGAGGACTCAGGGTGACCACCCCCGACATCAGGAGTCCCCCATGATCCTCAGCATCTCCGGCGTCCTCCTGCTCGGCTTCATCATCTTCCTCTTCACCCGCAAGGACGGGCTCAAGATCTCGCATGCACTGGTGTGCGCCCTCTTCGGCTTCTACCTGGCCGGCACCGCCCTCGCCCCCAGCATCAAGGCGGGCGGTGCCAGCCTCGCAGGCCTGCTCAGCGGGCTGAAGTTCTAGCGCGGCGCACGTCGCGTGCGGGGCCGCCCCGCCCGGCGTGCTGTGCGCCGCTTCGTCACAGGAGGTTCCGTGGTGCGTTGGCCGTTCCCCCGGCAGCCGGCGGGTGCGGGTGCTGCCGTACGTCCGGCCCGCCGCGTTCTGCGGGCCGGCACGGCCGGGGCGCTGGACGTGCTGCATCCGCTGGTCGTGCTCGTCCGCGGTCTGGCACGGCTGACGATGCTGGTGCTGCGCTGGTGGGCCCGTGCGCCCAAGGAGCGGCGCGGCCCCGTGTTCTTCCTGGCCGCGGTGGCGGTGATGGTGGTGGCCCTGATGCCGTGGGGGCCGGCCCTCGCCGTCGCGGTCGTCGTGGGCACAGCCGCCTGGCAGGGACGCGACGGTGCACGGACGGCGGGCGGAGCGGCCCGCGAGGAGGCGGAGAACACGCGCCTCCAGGCTGTCTACGACGCGCTGGTGCCCGTCTTCACGCTGCGGGACGATCCCGATCCGGACCCTCTGTACGCGCACGACGGCGCATGGGAACGGGCTTTCGAGGAGGCCGAGTTCACCGATGACGGCCGCATCGGACGTCTTCTGCTGCGGTATCCGCCCCACTTCCCCGACGGCGATCCCGCCCACCGGCTTGCCGTGGAGCAGCGCGTCGGCGCCAAGTCCGGACGCGACCGCGAGTACCGCTTCGCATGGGACGAGGAGCGCAACCAGCTGGAGATGACGGTCCCTCCGCCTCTGCCGCAGGGCGTCCGGGCCCAGCGCTTCGTGACGGGCCCCGGAGAGATCGTGCTCGGGTTCACGGACGCCGAGGCGCTGCCCCGCCGGATCCCGGTGAACGACGCCGGGCAGGCACGCGACGTCCCGCCGGTGGTATGGCGCACGGGGGCGCGCTCGGGCGAGCCGCATCTGCTCGTCGCCGGGACGCCCGGCGCCGGGTCGAGCACACTGCTGCGGTCGGTGGTGCTCCAGGCACTCCAGCACGGAGACGTGGTCGTCGTGGACGGCAGCGGCTCGGGCGGATTCGCGTGCCTGACGGGGCGTGAGGGCGTACTGGCCGTGGAGACCTCGGCCGGCGGGGCCGTCGCGTCGCTGGAGTGGGTGGTGCACGAGACGGAACGGCGGCTGACGACGGCGAGCCGCGCCCGCCAGGCAGGCCGTCCCGTCCCGGAGGACGTGCGGCGGCCGCTGTGGGTGGTCGTCGACAGGCCCGCGGCTGTCTGCCATCTCGCACGCACAGAGGGGCGACGCGACCCCCGGGAGCTGCTTCAGGTGCCGCTGCGGCACGGGCGGGCGGCGCAGGTGACGGTCGTGGTGGCGGAACACTTCGAGTGCGCACCCGAGTTGGGCCGGGCGGTGCACTCGTGCACCAGGGCCCGGGTGCTGCTCGGCGAGGCGTCGCCGGAGGAGATGTGGGCGGTGCTCGGCGAGGTCACCGTCACACCGCCCGGGGCGCATGCGGGTCCCGGACGTGGCTTCGCACGGCTGGGCGCCGGGCCCGTGCTCCGGCTACAGGTGCCGGCTGCGCCCGACCCCCTGGACGACGCGGCCGGTGAGGCCGAACGCCAGGCCGTGCTGGGGCTGTTGCCTCCGTTGACCACCGCACAGGCAAAGGCGCTGGGGGCACAGGCCGGGCAGTCCTCCGGTGCGTCGCGGACGAAGCCGGAGGCGAGGGCTCAGGCCACGTAGGTGCGGGGCACGTCGCCGTCGGCGACCGCACCTGTGCGCACGAGGTCGGCCGCCTTGGCCAGCCTGGCCACGGCCTCGTCGACGACGGGCCCTGCGACGGTGAACAGCAGCCGCACATAGCCCTCGAAGGCCCCGTCCACACCGAAACGGGTCCCGGCCGGTACCCGTACCCCGATGCGCTCCCCCGCTTCGGCGATGCGCGAGCCGGACAGGCCGCCGGTGCGTGTCCAGAGGGTCAGTCCGCCGCTGGGAACGGTGAAGTCCCAGTCGGGCAGCCTGTCATGGAGCGCGGCGACGAGCGCGTCCCGGTTGGCGCGGGCTCCCGCCCGGCGGGCCGCGACCGCCGCCTCCCAGCCGTCGCCCGTCATCAGCCGTGCCACGGCGAGCTGTTCGAGCACGGGGCTGCCCAAGTCGGCGTAGACACGGGCCGCCACGAGACTGCGGATCACCTCGGGTGCCGCCCTGACCCAGCCGATGCGCAGCCCCGCCCAGACGGCCTTGCTGACCGAGCCGACGGTGATCACGGCGGAGCCGCCGGGGTCGAACGCGGCCATCGGGCGCGGCAGTTCGACGTTCTCGTCGAGCGTCAGGTCGGTCATGGACTCGTCGGCGACGAGGACCGTGCCGGCGGCGCGTGCCGCCGCCACCATCTCCCGCCGCTGATCGTCCGGGGCGAGCGCGCCCGTGGGGTTGTGGTAGTCGGCGATGACGTACGCCATGCGCGGGGCACTCTCGCGGAACGCCTGCCGCCACGCGGGCAGGTCCCAGCCGGCCAGGCCTTCGGCCATGGGCACGGGCACGAGGCGGGCGCCCGCATCGCGCAGCAGGTGCAGGACGTTGGCGTACGAGGGGTGTTCGACGGCGACGCGCTCGCTGCGCGGGACGAGCTGCCGTGCGAGCGCGGCGACGGCGCCCATCGCGCCGGTGGTGACCATGATCTGCTCGGGCATCGTCGGGACGCCGCGGGCGGTGTAGCGCGCCGCCAGTGCCTCCCGCAGGGCGGGCAGCCCTCCGGGGTAGTTCCCGTGGGTGTCCGTGTAGGGCGCCAGGTCCGAGACCGCCCCCTGGAAGGCCTCGGTGAGGTGGGGTTCGGGCGCCAGGAAGGTCGCACAGGCCAGATCGATCACCGACCCGGCGGACTCGGGCGGCAGCGGCTCCAGTCCGCGTGTCGGCAGCGGCTTGCCCGCCGGCACGGCCGTCCAGCTGCCAGAGCCGCGCCGCGAGGCGAGGAAACCCTCGTTGCGCAGTGCCTCGAAGGCGGCGGCGACGGTCGTCCGGCTGACGCGCAGTGCCGCGGCCAGCTCACGCTCGGCGGGCAGGCGGGCGGCAACCGGAATGCGGCCTTCGAGCACGAGGAGGCGCACACCGTCCGCGAGCGAACGGTAGGCCGGTACTCGATGTCCGGCGTCGGCCGCGGTGGCCGCGCGCTGCGACGCCAGCAGCCGGGCGAGCTGCGGAGCACCCACCGCCGAGGTCCACTGCACCATGATTGCGGTCCACCTCTCCCTGATTGGCCATGGATGTGGCCTGTTTCCTGGCACCAGACTGCCACGCAACTGCTCACCGGAGCCAGCAGTGCACCGGAGGGGAAGGAGCCTCCCTTGTCACGTCCGTCTCGCCCGTCACCTCCGTCCGGCCCGACGCAGCCGGGCGGGCACACCGGCAGGCGCCTGGCGCAGCTGTACGCGGGACTCCTCCTCTTCGGAGGCAGCATCGGACTGATGGTGGAGTCCGGTCTCGGCCTCCCGCCGTGGGACGTGCTGCATCAGGGACTTGCCCGGCACACCACCCTCTCGATCGGCACCGTCTCCGTCGTCGCGGGAGCCGTGGTGCTGCTGCTGTGGGTGCCGATGCGGCAGCGGCCGGGACTTGGCACCGTCTCCAACGTCGTCCTGGTCGGGGTGGCGATGGACGCCACGATCCTGCTCACACCGGCACCTGACGCGCTCGCGCTGCGGATCTTCGCGGTGGCCGCAGGGGTGGTACTCAACGGGGTGGCCACCGGCCTGTACATCTCCGCACGCTTCGGCCCGGGCCCGCGGGACGGCCTGATGACCGGCCTGCACCGGGTCACGGGCCGCTCGGTCCGCCTCGTACGCACCGGGATCGAAGCGACGGTGCTGGTCTCCGGACTGCTGCTGGGCGGCACCGCAGGCGCCGGCACCGTCGTGTACGCGCTCGCCATCGGCCCGCTCTCCCAGCTCTTCCTGCGGGTCTTCGCCGTACCGGCAGCACCGGCGGGACCGTCCGACGGTGCACCGCTCATCTTCCCCGGCAGCTCGCACGTGGTGGCACGCGGCACCGGCCGGCGCAACGAGGACGAGACCGTGGGGCGCAGGCGCGCATGGTGGCGCGGGGGCGCGATACTGCGGCGGTGATGAGCACCGATCCTCGGAAGCCCCCGGTCTCCTTCCCCTCACATCCGGCAGCGCTGCGCCGCAAGCCGCGCCATCCCTTCCTCGACCATCCCGGTCCGCTGGCCCTCGCCCACCGTGGCGGTGCCGCGGACGGGCTGGAGAACACGCACAGCGCCTTCGCCCGCGCGGTCTCCCTCGGCTACCGCTATCTCGAAACGGACGTGCACGCCACGGCCGACGGCCGCCTCGTCGCCTTCCACGACGAGACGCTGGACCGCATGACGGACGCCAGCGGCCCGATCAGTGAACTGCCCTGGTCGCAGGTGAGGCGTGCCCGTGTCGGCGGCAGCGAGCCCCTCCCCCTGATGCGGGACCTGCTGCGGGCCTTCCCGGAAGCGCGGTGGAACATCGACGTCAAGGCCGAGCCCGCCCTCGTGCCGCTGCTGGAGTTGCTCTCGGAACAGGGCGCATGGGCTCGCGTGTGTGTGGGCTCCTTCGAGGAGGACCGCGTGGCGCGGGCGCAGGCCATGGCCGGCCCCCGGCTGGCCACCTCGCTCGGCACGCGCGGCGTGGTGAGGCTGCGGCTGCGCTCGTACGGCCTGGTACCGGCGAGGGCGGTGCGGGAGAGCGCCGTGTGCGTCCAGGTTCCCGAACACCGCTCGGGGATCCGCCTGGTGGACGCCGCGTTCGTACGTGCGGCACACGCCCGGTGGATGCAAGTGCACGTATGGACCGTCAACGAGCGAAACCGGATGCGGGAGTTGCTCGACCTGGGAGTTGACGGCATTGTGACCGATCACATCGAAACACTGCGCGACGTCCTCACCGAGCGGGGTGCGTGGATGCCCGGGCCCGGCCCGCGGTAGAGCGGCTGCGGCACACGCGCCGCTTCGCGCACACGCCGGGCGGCCGCGCACCGGGGCCGGGCACGCCGCCGGAGACGAGGGGGCAGGGCAGTGACTGCTGTGGTGACCGGTACCGGGGACGGCACGGCCGACCGCCGCCGTGAACAGCGCGGCTGGTACTTCTACGACTGGGCGAACTCGGTCTTCTCCACCAGCGTCCTGACCGTCTTCCTCGGCCCGTACCTGACGGAGGTCGCCAAGTCGGCCGCGGACGGGGACGGTTACGTGCATCCGCTGGGCCTCCCGGTGCGCGCGGGCTCCTACTTCGCCTACACCGTCTCGCTTTCGGTTCTGCTGTCGGTGCTGGTGCTGCCGATGGCGGGGGCGGTCGCCGACCGTACGGGCCGCAAGAAGCCGATGCTGGGGGTCTTCGCGTACCTGGGCGCGGGCGCCACGGCCGGGATGTTCTTCCTCGAGGGCGACCGTTACGTTCTGGGGGGCGTGCTGCTGGTCGTGGCGAACGTCTCGTTCGCGGCCTCCGCCGTCATCTACAACGCCTTCCTCCCGCAGATCGCCACGCCCGAGGAGCGCGACGCGGTCTCCTCCCGCGGCTGGGCATTCGGCTACGCGGCCGGCTCGGTTGTGCTCGTGGGGAACCTGGCGCTGTTCCTCCAGCACGAGGAGCTGGGGGTCTCCGAAGGTTCCGCGGTGCGGATCTGCCTCGCCTCCGCCGGCGTGTGGTGGGCGGTGTTCACAGTGGTGCCGCTGCTGCGGCTGCGGGAGAGACCCGGGGCGGTGGCGGGTTCGCGCGTCTCGCTGCTCAGCGGATGGCGGCAGCTCGGCCATACGTTCCGTGAACTGCGCCGCTACCGGCTGACGATGCTCTTCCTGCTGGCCTACCTCGTCTACAACGACGGGGTGCAGACGGTGATCACCCAGGCGTCGGTCTTCGGCTCCGAGGAACTGGGCGTGGACCAGACCACGCTCATCGGTGCGGTGCTGCTCGTCCAGGTGCTCGCGGTGGCGGGCGCCCTGCTGATGGGCCGGCTGGCGGCCCGCCACGGCGCCAAGCGCACGGTGCTCGGCTCGCTCGTGGCGTGGACGGCGATAGTCGGCGCAGGGTACTTCCTGCCCGCCGGGGCGCCGGTCTTCTTCTTCGCCCTCGCGGCCGGGATCGGCCTCGTCATGGGGGGCAGTCAGGCCCTCTCCCGCTCGCTGTACTCGCAGTTGGTACCGGCGGGCAAGGAGGCTGAGTTCTTCTCGCTGTACGAGGTGAGCGATCGCGGAACCAGCTGGCTCGGCCCGCTCGTCTTCGGACTCGCCTATCAGCTGACGGAGAGCTACCGGGCTGCAATCATCTCGCTGGTGGTCTTCTTCGTGCTGGGTTTCGTCCTGCTGCTGCGGGTACCGGTGGAGCGGGCGGCGGCCGCGGCGGGCAACCCACGGCCCGACCGGATTTAGAACTTGGGGCGGCGGCGCGGTAGTGTACGCCCTCGGCTCGCCGGATGGACCGTTACTGCATGCCAAAGAGATGGGAACGCTGGGTTACATCTCCTGTCAGTTGTGACAAACCGGTCATTGGTGGGTACACGAAGGGCGGCACGACGGGCGACGCATCTCCCTATTCGGGAATCTTCACCGCCGACCGGACGTTGAGCAGATGACGACGACAGCGACACCTGTCCTGTGGGCGAGAAGCCCGGGAGGCACGATTCATGAGTGAGCGAGCTCTTCGCGGCACGCGACTCGTGGTGACCAGCTACGAGACCGACCGCGGTATCGACCTGGCACCGCGCCAGGCCGTGGAGTACGCATGTGAGAGCGGGCATCGATTCGAGATGCCGTTCTCTGTCGAGGCCGAGATCCCGCCGGAGTGGGAGTGCAAGGTGTGCGGTGCACAGGCACTCCTTGTGGACGGCGAGGGGCCGGAGGAGAAGAAGGGCAAGCCCGCACGTACGCACTGGGACATGCTCATGGAGCGGCGCACCCGCGAGGAGCTGGAGGAGGTCCTCGCGGAACGGCTGGCCGTGCTCAGGTCCGGCACGATGAACCTCGCGGTACATCCGCGCGACGGCAACAACAAGCGCAAGTCCGCGTAAGCGCGCGGCATACGCGCCTTCGGACCCAGCGGATCCACACATCGCGGCGCGGGCCGTGACCTGCTACTGGTCACGGCCCGCGCTCCGGTGTGTACAGAAGGGTCCCGGTGGTACGGGCGGGTCCGCACCACTTCAGGGAGCTAGCGGGAGGGCGGCTCGTCGTCGCGGACGACCTCGCCCTCGACGACCTTGCCGTCGGGCCTGTGCATGCGCATCTGGTTCTCCGCCCTGCGGGCCTGCTGGTAGGCGTCGCCGAAGGTGCCCGGCGCGAATCCGGACCGCCGCTCCAGATGACGCTGGGCGGTGCGCCTCATCAGGGCTGCCGTCGGGGGAAAGATGCACAGCAGGCCCAGCGCGTCCGAGATGACACCCGGCACCATGATCAGCAGTCCGCCGAGCATCGTCAGCGCGTTGCCGCCGCGGGAGCTCTCCGACCCCTCAGGCGGGGCCTCCCCCTTCTGGGCGGCCTGCTGGGCCTGCTGAATGCTCTCCGTGAGCCGCTGCCACGCGCGGCGACCGGCACGCTTGATGACGAAGACGCCGAGCACGAAACCGGCGGCCAGCAGTCCGAGCACCGCGAGGCCGCCCACGGCCTCGCCGATGAGGATCAGCAGCCAGATCTCCAGGAGCGCCCACGCCGCCACCGCCAGAGGCAGGAACCTGCGTGTGCGTGACGGACGGGGGCCACCCGGGCCCTGCCGCCCGCTCGTGGAGCGGCCGGAGCCCTGCTCGTCGTGAGGCGGCTCGAACGGGTACGGTGCGCGACTCGTCATGCCTCAAGTGTGCCTGCGGTCGAGGGCCCGCTTCACGCGGCCCTCGACGCCCCAGGCGGTCACCCGCCACAAGGCCTCGACCATGATGTCGCGGCTCATCTTCGAATTGCCCCGCACCCGCTCGACGAACGTGATCGGCACCTCGACGACGTGATAGCCGGCGCTGACCGCCCGGTTCGCGAGGTCGACCTGGAAGCAGTAGCCCTGCGAGGCCACATCGTCCATCCCCAGCCCTTTGAGGGTCTCGCTGCGGAAGGCGCGGAAGCCGCCGGTGATGTCACGCAGCGGCAGGCCGAGCATCACACGCGAGTAGACGCTGCCGCCGCGGGAGAGAAGACGGCGCGAGCGTGGCCAGTTGACGACCCGTCCGCCCGGGACCCACCGCGAACCGAGCACCAGATCGGCGCCCTTGAGCGCCGTCAGCAGGCGCGGCAGCTCCTCGGGCTGGTGGGATCCGTCGGCGTCCATCTCCACCAGTACGCCGTATCCGTGGTCGATGCCCCATCGGAAGCCTGCGAGGTAGGCGGCACCGAGGCCCTGCTTGCCGGGCCGGTGCAGTACGTGGACGTGCTCGTCCTGCTTGGCGAGCCGGTCCGCGATCTCGCCGGTGCCGTCCGGACTGTTGTCGTCGGCGACCAGGATGTGCGCGTCGGGCACAGCCTCACGCACGCGGGCGGTGACGGATTCGATGTTGCCGGCCTCGTTGTAGGTCGGGATGATCACCAGAACCGTGCCGAGCGGGCCGTACTGCCGCGCCTGTCCGCCGTCCGTCACCGCTGCTGCCCCTCTTGCTTCCGCTGTGCATCGGTCTGCTGCACCTTCCCCGTCCGCCGTGTCCACCGGAGGCCGGTCCGGCTGCGCCGGCCCGTGTACCAGGCCGCGGCACAGGCGAGAACGCCCACCATAGCGATCACCCACTCCGGTACGGCGCCGACGCGGTCGGCCAAGGTGATCTCGTCACGAAGCGGAAGCCTGGCGCTGAGCACGTCGCGCTCGAATTCCTGCGTGCGCTGCTTGATCGTGCCGTCGGGGCCGACGACGGAGCTGATGCCGCTGGTGGCGGCCGTGACGACGGCGCGGCCGTGCTCGACCGCCCTCAGCTTGGACATCACCAGCTGCTGTTCGGGCTGGCCCGTCCTGCCGTAAGTGGCGTTGTTGGTCTGGACGACCAGGGCACGGGCTCCGTCCTTGACGGTGGCCCGGGGGATCTCGTCGTAGGCGACCTCGAAGCAGATCACGTCGCCGAGGCGGGCGGGCCCGGTCTGCAGGACGCCCGTGCGGTCGCCGGGCCAGAAGTCACGGGGAATCTGCTGAAGGCGGGTGATGACCTTGCTCAGCTCGTCGCGGAAGGGCACGTACTCGCCGAAGGGCACGGGGTGCTGCTTGGTGTACGAAGCACCGGGCCCCTTCTCCGGATCCCACACGATGCCCTGGTTCTCGACGTACCCCCTGGTGCCCGGATGGTCGACGAGGGCCCCCACCAGAATGGGGACGCCCACCGCCTTCGCGGCCTCGTCGATGCGCTCGCGGGCCTCGGGCCACCGGTACGGGTCGAGGTCGGAGGAGTTCTCCGGCCAGATGACCAGGTCGGGCTGCTCGGCCTTCCCCGCCTTGATCCGCCGTGCGAGGTCGAGGGTGGTGTCGACGTGGTTGTTGAGGATCTTCATGGGGCGGCCGAGGAAGTTCATCCCCGGCTGCTCCACATTGCCCTGCACCACAGCGATGTCCGCCGTGTCGTCCGCAGCGGTGGGCACGGGCACGGCGTACCCCGCGGCGGTCACGAGCGTCGCCAGGGCCAGTGAGGAGAGCAGCGGCGCCAGCGGACGGCGGGATCCCGTCCGGGCAGGGGCAGACGTAGCTCCGGGCTCCGGCTTCCCGTGCTCTTGCTGCTGAGTCCGGCCTGCTGCCCGCACGCCGCGCAGGTGCCAGAGCGCGAGCGCCGCCGCGGCGAGGGCGGTGCCCGTCAGCGCCGCGGCGTAGGTGACCAGCGGCGCCCCGCCCAGCGCGGCGAGCGGCGTGTAGGGCGACCCGGTATTGGCGAATGCCAGCCGCCCCCAGGGGAAGCCCCCGAAAGGCACACGGTCACGGGCCCATTCCTCGGCGACCCACAGGCAGGCGCCCCACAGCGGCCACAGCGGCAGCCGGGAGGTGGCGGCGAGCGCGGCACCGAGGGCCGCGACGAACAGCGACTCGATGAAGGCGAGCCCCAGGACCGCGTCCCATCCGACCACGTGAAGCCACTTGAGCAGCATGACGAAGAAGGGCCACCCGAACGCGAATCCCGTCCAGGCCCCCTGGCGGACGGTCCGGCCGCGGGTGAGCAGGCTGAGCGCGGCGACCGTCAGCAGCGACAGCGGCCACAGACCGTAGGGCGGGAAGGCGAGGGCCAGCGCGAGGCCGGCGAGGGCGGCGGCCGCTGTGCGGGCCGCTTCGCGCCTGACGAGGGTGCCAAACCGTGACAGCCTGCCGCCCCGACGCGCTGCCGCAGCCGCGGCGTCGCCGCTGACGGGCCGGGCGTCCGCAGGAACGGGCGGTTGCTGTGCCGCCGTGGCGGTGGCCCCGTCCCGGCCCGCGGTTCCGCTTCCGCTCTGCGGGCCCCTGGTGCGCGGCGACTCCTCCGGACCGTGCGGCCGGTCGGCGGACTGGCCGCCGGCGGCGGATTCGGCGGTGGTGTCGGAACCCGGTGGCAAGGTCGCGCCCTTCCTGCAGGTCGTGCGGTGGTGAAGCGACCGTATAACGGCGGTGCGCCTTCGCGGGGGCGGGGCAGGGAATGCCGCAGCGGACCAGGGGATGTGCTGCGGCCGCGGCGCCCCGAGGCCTCCGAGCCCGCAGGGCGGGAGGCGCCGACGGCAGGCAGCGGTGAGCCGGGAGCGCATGCGGCAGGGCGGCGGGACAGGAGCGGAATGCGGCGGCCAGCCCGGTGATCGCACGGCGCGAGTCGCGGGGACATCTGCGGGTCGGGGCCCGGTGCCCTTCGGGCCGACCTGGGACCCGCTGGCTGCGAGTCGACCGAGAGCCGTTGTCTACTGAGCATCCGGGCCCCACCCGGGTCACACCCGCCGGCCAGCCTCGACCTTTCAACCCCCGTGCCGCTGGCGCTGGACCTGGCTCCCAGTGGTGATGTCCCGGTGCGGTACACCACCCCCTGGCCCAGCGGCGTTCGACGACTGCGCGGGGAACGGCTGGCCGGACGTCCTGTGGTGGACCTGGCCGAACCTACCCGTCGCCGGGCATCGGCTGTCAACAGCGACGCTACCTGCGGCGTTTCGCCGAATCAGCAGGTCAGTCAGGCGCAGGGAGCGCGGCGGTCACAGCCTGAGGGCCCGTCGGCGGCGTGTAACGGACACTCATACATCACTCGTTCGGCCGCTCGTGGACCGTCACTCCCCTCACCACCGTCCGCAGGCACACGGGCAGTTGGCCGCCGGGCGTGAGATCGGGCAGGCCGGGGGTCCCTGAGCGGGGGTCGGTAGACCAGTTGGCGACGCGCGAGTCGGGCGTCTGCACGACCAGTTCACCGGTACGCCAGAGCGCGTAATCGGCGGGTGCGCCGGGGACGAGCACCCCCGCCTCGTCGGAGCCGACCGCGCGCCGCCCGCCGCGGGTGTGCGCGGTGAACCCGCCGCGCACGGAGATGCGGTGCCCGGGTGTGCGATGGAAGGCGGCAGCCCGGATGGCCGCCCAGGGGCCCAAGGGCGTCACGGGGCTGTCGGAGCCGAAGGCAAGAGGCACCCCGGCGCGCTGCAGCGCCGCGTACGGGTTGAGGCCGGCGGCACGCTCCTGGCCGAGCCGCGCCGCGTACATGCCGCCGGGACCGCCCCAGGCCGCGTCGAAGGCGGGCTGTACGGACGCGGTGAGGGCGAACTCGGCGAACGCGGCGATGGTTTCCTCGTTCAGCATCTCGGCGTGCTCCACGCGGTGGCGTGCCGCGCGCACCCGGTCCGTACCCACGCGTTCCGCGGCGGCCCGCACGCCGTCGGTCACGGCCATCAGCGCCGCGTCTCCGATGGCGTGGAAGCCGGCCTGGAGACCGGTCTCGGTGCACGCGGCGACGTGGGCGGCGATGCCTGCGGAGTCGAGATAGGCGTTGCCGGTGTGGTCGGCGTCGGCGTAGGGCGCGCACAGGTGCGCCGTGCGGGAGCCGAGGGAGCCGTCCACGAAGAGGTCACCGGCGGCCCCGACGGCGCCGAGGGCGCGGATTCGGGCGGCGTCGGCCTCGCAGGTGACGGGTTGTGCCCAGTAACCGTGCACGCGGGGCCCGTCGCCCTGCGCGGCGAGGGAGAGCAGCGCGGTGAAGTCGTCCTCGCTGGAGATGCCCGGGCCTGCGCACTCGTGGAGGTCGCTGATGCCCAGGGAAGCGGCGTGGGCGAGCGCCGCCTCCTGGGCCTCGGCGCGGCGGGCCGGTGTGAGGGTGGAGTGGGCCTGTTCGCGTACGGCGTGGTGCGCGTCGCGGGTGAGGGGCCGGTCGTCGGCGAACCCGGGCAACTCGGCGATGCGGGGGACAAGTTCGAGGGCCGAGGTCGAGACGAGCGCCGAGTGCACGTCCGTGCGGGAGAGATACAGGGGCCGCCCGCCCGTGGCCTCGTCCAGCTCCGCACGGGTGGGATGACGGCCCTCGGGCCAGTGCGTGGCGTCCCAGCCGTGACCGATGAGGACCCGGTCGCCCGGCCGCGATGCGGCGTAGCCGCGGATGCGGGCCAGAGCGTCGCGGAGTGTGGCGACGCCGGTCAGGTCGAGGCCCGTCAGGGCCAGCCCCGTGGCAGTGGTGTGCACATGTGCGTCTGTGAAGGCGGGGGTGACGAGCGCGCCCTCGAGATGGACGACTTCGTCGACTCCGTCGGCGAAGGAGTCGGCGGCCCCTTCGGAGCCGATCCAGGCGATGCTGCCGCCCTGCGTGACCATCGCCGTGGCGAAGGGGTCCGCGGGGCTGTGCACCTCCCCGCCGCGGAGCAGGACGGTGCGGTTCTCGTGCCCGGTGGCGGTGCGCTCGCTCATGGCGACAAGTCTCCCGTTCCGCCGCCGGCGGGCACCGGGCGGGTCAGACGGACGGGGGGCGCGCCTCATACGGGGTGGAGAGGACGACCGTCGTACGGGTGGAGACGCCGGAGAGGGTGCGGATGCGGGCGAGGAGGTGTTCGAGGGCGATGGGCGTGCCGACGCGGACTTTCAGGATGTAGTTCTCGTCGCCTGCGACGCTGTGGCACGCCTCGATCTCCGGTACCTCCGCGAGGCGTTCGGAGATGTCGTCGGGCGCACTCGGGTCGAAGGGCTTGACCGAGATGAAGGCCGTGAGCGGCAGGCCGACGGCCTCCGGGTCCACGAGGGCCGCGTATCCGCGGATGACACCGCGCTGTTCGAGCCGGCGCACTCGCTGGTGCACGGCCGAGGTCGACAGGCCCGTCGCCTTGCCCAGGTCGGTGTAGCTCATGCGCCCGTCCTTGACGAGCAGCTCGACGATTTGGCGATCCACTTCCTCCACAGCAGGTCAACCTACTGTGCCGGGCGCACTCGGGCACAGCGGGCGCAGGGAGGAGCGCACGTCGGAGCCCGGCGTGTGACGAAGGCCACATCGATGCTCCCGTGTCCCCGGGCGTGCGGCGATTACGCGAATGACGCCACGGGAAGTGCTTGCTGAGGCCGGGGCACGATGCCCGGCAGGTCCACATGAGGGGGATTTGCATGCGCACTGAGAAGCGGGTCCGTACTTCCGAGGAGGCCGCCGTGGCGGTACGGGAGGAGACGGCCGCCGAGGGGGCGTACGAGGAGGAAACCTTCGACATCGTCCGGGTGACCTGCCCGGACTGCGGCCGGCCGATCGCGCTTCTCGCGCAGGAGGACAGGCTCCCCGAGCACGCGCTGTGCGCCTCGCCGTGGAATCCGTTCGGGCTGACGGTCTGCCAGGGCTCCGGTCGTGCCGCGGCCGAGGCGGCGGTGGGTGACGGTGAAGCGGTCCAGGAACACGGGCTGACGGCGCTGCTGACGCTTCCGGAAGGGCTGGACTGGCGGCGGCAGCCGTTCTCGCATGCGGGCGGCCGGCGCACACTGTCGCTGATGGGAGACGCCTAGCCGGCGGGGGCAGAGCGGCCGGCCTCCCCCCGGGACGTGTCTTCGCCGCCCGGCAGGTGGATACAGCGCCGTCCTTGGGCACTCGTGTCGTCTCCGAAGGCACCGCATCGACACGAGCGAGGCCCCCATGACACAGACGCAGAGCAGGCCGGGGACGAAACCGGCGCGGCGGTCCTCGGACCGGGCGACGGTCCGGGCGCTGCTGGAGACGCACGGCCGTACGTACGCCGAGCAGGCGGGCATCAAGCTGCGGGACACCCCGTCGCCGCTGTACCGGCTGCTGGTGCTCTCGATGCTGCTCTCCGCCCGCATCCGCGCGGACGTCGCCGTCGCCGCGGCCCGGGCGCTCTCGGACGCCGGCATGACGGATGCCCGGCGGATGGCGGAAGCGACGTGGCAGCAGCGGGTGGACGCCCTCGGTGTGGGCGGCTACCGCCGCTACGACGAGCGCACCTCCACCCAGCTCGGTGACGGCGCTGAGCTGCTGCTGCGCAAGTACAAGGGCGACCTGCGGCGCATGCGCGGAGAAGGACGGGTCGCACAGCTGCTGCGCGAGGTGCCGGGGATCGGACCCACGGGCGTCGACATCTTCCTGCGGGAGGCGCAGGAGGTGTGGCCGGAGTTCGGCCCGTACATCGACCAGAAGGCACAGCAGGGCGCGCAGCGGCTGGGTCTGCCCGCCTCGCCCTCGAAGCTGGCCGGTCTTGTCACCGAACGTGACCGGGCGCGGTTCGCGGCGGCGTTGGTGCGTGCGGCACTCGACAAGAAGGTGGTCGAGGACGTGGAGGCGGCGGTCTAGGGGCTGCCCGGCGGATCTTCGTGGATCAGCGAGGGGCGTCCGGCGCATGGGGCCTCCCCCGCGAAAGCGAGGGGACGCATCGCAAGGCGGAGGGTCGTCCTCATACTGGGCGTATTCGGGCGATCCCGACAACGCGGCGAGGTGCGGTGCCGGGAGTCGCGAGCCCGCGAAGACCGCCGGACAGGCCCTAGCGGTATCGCCCCCGCGCGGATGCGGGGGCGCCGTGCTCCGGCGGGCAGGGGCATCGTGCCGCCGCGGGTCAGCGGCGGCTCTCGGGGCCCGCGAGCTGACGGGCGACCACCATGCGCTGGATCTGGTTGGTGCCCTCGACGATCTGCAGGACCTTGGCCTCCCTCATGTAGCGCTCGACAGGGAAGTCGGCGGTGTAGCCGTATCCGCCGAGGAGCTGCACGGCGTCGGTGGTCACGCGCATCGCGGCGTCGGTGCAGAACAGCTTCGCCATGGCGGCCTGCTTCCCGAAGGGGACTCCCGCATCCCGCAGGCGCGCGGCGCTCAGATACAGGGCACGGCCCGCCTCGATCTGTGTCGCCATGTCGGCGATCATGAAGCGCAGGCCTTGGAAGTCGGCGATGGGCCGGCCGAACTGTTCACGCTCGAGCATGTACGCGAGGGCCTCGTCCATGGCGGCCTGTGCGACGCCGACAGCGCATGCGGCGATGCCCAGCCGGCCGGACTCCAGCGAGGAGAGCGCCACGGTCAGGCCCTGGCCCTCCTCGCCGATGCGGCGTGCGTCGGCTACGCGTACGCCGTCGAAGTGGACCTGTGCGGTGGGTGATCCGTTCATTCCCATCTTGCGCTCGGGCGCCGCCGCGCTCAGGCCGCCGGCGTCGCCGGGCACGAGGAACGCCGTGATGCCGCGCGGTCCTTCGCCGCCCGTGCGAGCGAGCACGGTGTAGAAGTCGGCGACTCCCCCGTGGGTGATCCACGCCTTGGTGCCCTCCAGGACCCACTCGTCGCCGTCCCTCGTGGCGCGGGTGCGCAGGGAGGCCGCGTCGGAGCCGGAGGAGGGTTCGGACAGGCAGTACGCGCCCAGGGTGCCGCCGCCGAGCATGGCGGGGAGGTGGTCCGCGCGCTGCTGCTTGGTCCCGAAGACGGCGAGCGCGTGGCAGGAGAGGGTGTGGACGCTGGTGCCGAGCCCGACGGTCAGCCGCGCCGCGGCCAGTTCCTCGAGCACCTGGAGATAGACCTCGTAGGGCTGGCCGCCACCGCCGAACTCCTCCGAGTACGGGAGTCCCAGCAGCCCCGATTCGGACAGCAGCGTGAAGATCTCACGCGGAAAGCGGCCCGCTGCCTCTTCGTCGCCCGCGTCGGGGCGGATCTCCCGCTGTACGAGTTCGCGCACGAGGGCCAGCAGGTCACGGGCTTCCTGTGTGGGCACTTGACGCTGGACCGGCTGGGGTCCGTGTTGAGGCATCACGACGCTCTCCTCCTGTTCGGGGGCTGCGGCGGCGGTCCGGGGTGTGGATGGCGCCGCCGTAACAGGACCACGGCCGGGGGCCGGGCCCTGCGCGAGACCGCTTCGCCTGTGACGCCGTGTCGGGTTGCGACGGGGACTGACCAGGGGTTGCGGCGAAAAAATTATGCCCGATGGGCGGCATCCCGTCACCGGCGGCAAGAACTGGAGCCGCCCTGCGCGAGGGACAACCCGATTGGTACAAACCATTGACACACTGGTCTAGTCCTTCTACATTCCGGCGATAGCTTGCCTTGCCGTCGCATTGGTGGCGGTCAGTCATCCCGGCCCGCACCGAGGGGCCTTCAGCAGCGTCTCCCCCAACTCCCCTGAGGAGAGCCATGACCGGACTGTTCGTACGACGACGCAGACCCGCTCCTCCCGCACCCCGGCGCCGCCCTCTCGTCCTCGCCGCCGCCGGATTCGCGGCCGTCCTCGCGCTCACGCTCCCGGGAACCGGCGCGGCCGCGGCCCCCGCGGCAGGTGCGCACGCGGCCGCACAGCCCGCGAAGGGCCAGCAGCAGGCGGGCGGAAAGCTGGTGGGCTACTTCGCCAACTGGGACGTCTACCAGCGCAATTACCACGTCAAGGACATCGAGACCTCGGGAGCCGCCGCCGAACTCACGCACATCAACTATGCGTTCGGCAACGTGCAGGGCGGAAAGTGCACGGTCGGCGACGGATTCGCCGACTACGAGAAGGCCTACACCGCCGAACAGAGCGTCGACGGGAAGGCCGACAGCTGGGACCAGCCGCTGCGCGGCAACTTCAACCAGCTCCTCAAACTCAAGCAGAAACACCCGGAGTTGAAGGTGCTGTGGTCCTTCGGCGGCTGGACCTGGTCCGGCGGCTTCGGTGAGGCTGCGAAGAACCCCGCGGCCTTCGCGGACTCCTGCCACAAGCTGCTCAACGACGAGCGCTGGGCGGGGCTGTTCGACGGCATCGACATCGACTGGGAGTACCCCAACGCATGCGGGCTCTCCTGCGACGAGAGCGGCCCTGGTGCCTTCAGGGAGGTGATGAAGGCGCTGCGCGCGAAGTTCGGCGGGGAGAAGCTGGTGACGGCCGCGATCACCGCCGACGCGTCGGCCGGGGGCAAGCTGGAGGCGGCCGACTACGCGGGAGCCGCACAGTACGCCGACTGGTATCTGCCCATGACCTACGACTACTTCGGCGCCTGGGACGCTCAGGGGCCGACCGCGCCGCACTCCCCGCTGACCGGCTACGACGGCATCCCCAAGGACGGCTTCAACGCCGCGGCCACCGTCTCGAAGCTGACCGGAATGGGCGTGCCCGCGGAGAAGCTCCTGCTGGGCCTCGGCTTCTACGGGCGCGGCTGGGACGGCGTGAGCCAGTCGCAGCCGGGCGGTACCGCGACGGGACCCGCCCCCGGGACTTACGAACAGGGCATCGAGGACTACGAGGTGCTCAAGAGCCGCTGCCCCTCCACCGGTACGGTCGCCGGCACCGCGTACGCACACTGCGGCAGCCAGTGGTGGAGCTACGACACCCCGGCGACCATCGGAAGCAAGAGCGACTGGGCCGCTCAGCAGGGCCTCGGCGGTTCCTTCGTGTGGGAGCTCAGCGGTGACACGCCGGACGGTGAACTGATCAAGTCCATCCGGTAGGCGGGCCCGTCCTCAGGCCGCCGGCCCTCACCTGTCCCGCGCCCCGTGAGCGTCACGGGGCGCGAGGCGTTGTCAGTGCCCGGTGGAAGACTCCCCACATGACCGGTGACCTGGGCACGGCGGTGCGGTGGGCGCTGGCCGAGACTGACGACGGACGGGCACAGGTCTGCCCGCTGGGTGGTGACGGGAAGCCGGCGGGGCCCGTGCGCACCGAGAAGTCCTGCGTATCGGCAGTGCGTTCCCGTCCCGGCGTCGCACGGTGGGTGTGGCGGTCGAGTGCGGCGGTGCATCCGCGGCTGGCCGACGCGGGCGTCCACGTGGAGCGGTGCTACGACGTGGAGACGGCGGAGGCGCTGCTGCTCGCGCACGAGGGGCGGCACGGCGCGCCCCGCTCCCTTGCCGCGGCGTGGGCCCGTCTGTACGGGCTGCCCGTACCGTCTGACCCTCCGGCAGCCTCACGGGGCGCCGAGGCGGCGCCGTCGCTGTTCGACGCGGGCCCCACACCCCTGCCGGAGGGCGTCGAGCCGATGACGGCGCTCCTGGAGGCGTACGCGGCACAGCTGGAGCGCACCACGGCCGCGGAACACCCCGAGCGGATGAGGCTGTTGCTGGCGGGTGAGTCGGCGGGGACGCTCGTCGCGGCGGAGATGGGGCGGGCGGGGGTGCCGTGGCGGGCGGACGTCCACCGCGAGCTGCTGGAGGAGCTGCTCGGCGAGCGGTACGGCGGCGACGGCCTTCCGCGGCGGCTGGCCGAGCTGGAGGAGGAGGTGTCCGCGGCGTTCGGACCGGGGATGCGGGTGCGTCCCGATCTGCCGGCGGACGTGCTGCGGGCATTCGCGCAGGCGGGCGTGAAGCTCTCCTCGACGAGGGCGTGGGAGCTGCGCCGTGTCGATCATCCGGCGGTCGAGCCGCTGCTGGCGTACAAGAAGCTCTACCGGTTGTGGACCGCACACGGCTGGTCCTGGCTGCGCTCGTGGGTGCGGGAGGGCCGCTTCCGCGCCGAGTACGTGCCGGGCGGTGCGGCGTCGGGCCGCTGGACGACGAACGGCGGCGGCGCGCTGCAGATCCCGAAAGTTGTTCGCCGCGCTGTCGTCGCCGACCCGGGATGGCGGCTGGTCGTCGCCGACGCCGGGCAGATGGAGCCGCGGGTGCTCGCGGCGGTCTCGCGCGATCCCGGGCTGATGGCGCTCGCCGGCAGCGACGAGGACCTGTACACGGCGCTGTCGCAGCGGGCGTTCGGCGGGGACCGCGCGCAGGCCAAACTCGCCCTGCTCGGCGCGGTGTACGGACAGACGAGCGGCGACGGGTTGCGCAACATGGCAGCGCTGCGCCGGCGTTTCCCCCTCGCAGTCGCCTACGTGGACGACGCTGCGAGGGCCGGTGAGGAGGGCGGGCTGGTGCGTACGCATCTGGGCCGCACCTGTCCGCCCGCCGGGCCCGCGGACGGCGACGGGCATGGGGACGGGGAGGGGGAGGGGGAGCGCACCGGGCCGGAGTCGGAGAGCATCCGGGAAAGCGGCGGCGAGAGACCGCCCGGGCCCCCTGCAGGGTCCGGTGCGGTTTCGGGCGCGGCACGCGCGCGGGGGCGCTTCACGAGGAACTTCGTGGTGCAGGGAAGTGCGGCCGACTGGGCGGTGCTGATGCTGGCGGCGCTGCGCCAGAACCTGGCAGGTTCGCCGGCCGAGCTGGTCTTCTTCCAGCACGACGAGGTGATCGTGCACTGTCCCGCGGAACAGGCGGAGCAGGTCGCCGAGGCGATCACCGACGCGGGAGAGCGGGCGGGACGGGCGGCCTTCGGCGACACCCCCGTGCGGTTCGCCTTCAGCACAGCCGTCGTGGAGTGCTACGCGGACGCCAAGTAGGCCCGGCACGGCCCCCGGTGACCGGCGGAGCAACCTGCTGCACCGCCGCACCGGGGGATCTTCCGGCTCACTCCCCCAGCGCGGAGCGCAGCCGGGCGGCGACTGCCGCTGCCTCGGCCTCGCTGCCGTAGCGGGTGCGGGGCCAGAAGAAGCCGCGCAGACCGTCCTTGCGATTGCGGGGGACGACGTGCGTGTGGAAGTGCGGCACGGACTGGCTGATCCGGTTGTTCGCCGCGACGAACGAACCGGCCGCCTCCATGCCGGCCTCCACGGCGGCGGTGATGCGCTGCACCCGCTCGAAGAACGGGCCCACGCCGCCGGCGGGCAGGTCCGTCAGCGTCTCGTGGTGCTCACGCGGTACGACGAGAGTGTGGCCGGGGAAGAGCGGCCGCACGTCGAGGAAGGCCACCACGAACTCGTCCTCGAGGACGCGGTGGCTCTCGCGGCGGCCGGCGACGATGTCACAGAAGATGCAGTCCACGCCCCCAGTCAACAGGCTCCCGCCGGCCCGCGGGTAACGGACCGCCCGGGGCCGTGGGTGCGCTGCCGCAGTCCGGAACCGTCCGGGCGCAGCGTCCACAGGTGGAACTGGCCGCCCTTGAAGGCGCAGACGGCCAGTTGACTGCCGTCGGGCGAGAACTCGGGGCGGGTCGGCTCGAGTTCGGGATCCGTCAGCGGCACGGCGCGTCCGCCCTTGCGCGGCACGGACCACAGGATGTTCTGCACCTCCGCGACGAGCCGGTCGCCGCCGGGTGCGAGGGTGGCCGCGCCGTTCGTGGCGGCGGTGAAGGAGAGCGTGACGCGGGAGGCGGAGCCGGAGAGCGCGGCGGACGGAACCGCGGCGGCGGAGCCCGGTGACCCCACGTCGGTGCCGGCGGCGGCCGCGCCCGCGGCGGCCGTGGTGAGGAAGCGGCGGCGGGAGAGGCGTGCGGCCCGGGAGAGCGGGCTGCCGGGGTGTCCGTGCTCCGGCGCAGGCCCGGGGCCTTCCGGTCCGGCGGCGGCCGGATGGTCGGCGGGTTCTGCGGATGTCATCGGCCCTCCCGGGCACCGGTCCGGCGTGGGGTACCGCGGGAGGAGTGGGTCGTGTGCGTTCCCGGACGCGGCAGGTCACCGATGGTGTCCACGGCGACGGCACCGGTCAACACTGCGCGCCCGCACGACTGTTGGGCCTGGGGCCCGAGCGGGGCGGCGGCGCTCCGCGTCACGACGGGGGCTTGTCCGCCTCGCTGCGCTGGAGGTCCAGCAGGGCGCAGAGTTTCCGTGCGGCGGGGCTGGCCGCGTCCCCCGTCGGGCGCGCGAGCGAGACCTCCCACACCGGCTGCGGCCCTTCCGCCAGCGGCACGGCGCACACGCCCGCGGCCTGGGGTTTGCGTGCGAAGTGGCGCGGTACGACGGCCACTCCGAGGCCCTGCTCGACCAGTTCGATGAGGCTGTGCACGTCGTTGACCTCCAGGGCGACCTGCCGTTCCACGCCGGCCGCGGCGAAGGTGCGGTCGGTCAGCTGCCGCACGCCCCAGTCGGGCTGGAAGTCCACCAGCGCCTCTCCCTTGAGCTCCGCCCATCGCGCCGCCTCTCCTCCGGCGAGTGCGTGCCCCGGGTGGCACAGCAGGACGAGCGGTTCCCCGGTCAGCGGCGTGAGGTGCACGCCCTGCGGGGGCGGGCCGCACAGGGCCACGAAGGCGAGGTCCAGCCGGCCGGCGCCGACGTCCTCGGCCAGCCGGCGCGAACCGGCCTGCCGCAACCGGATCTCCACCTGCGGATGCGCCGCACGGAAGCGGGCCAGCAGCCGCGGCACGTGTACACCCGCTATGCACTGCTCGGTGCCGACGGACAGGGTGCCCCGCAGGAGCCCCTGCGCCGCGGCGACGGCCTCCTTCGCTGCGCGGACGCTCGCCAGCGTGCGGGTCGCCTCGTCCAGCAGTGCCCTGCCGGGCCCGGTCAGCTCCACACTGCGGGTGGTCCGCACGAACAACTTGGCGCCCAGCTCCCGCTCCAGCGCCCGCACGGACGCCGACAGGCCGGACTGGGAGACCACGAGCCGCTCGGCGGCGCGGGTGAAGTGCCGCTCCTCGGCGACGGTGACGAAGTACTCGAGATGCCGCAGTTCCATGATTGAGAAGGCTAGCTGCTGAATCTGTTCACTTTCTTCTATTGGACGCCCAGCCCGTGGCGGGCGAGGCTGGAGCGGTCCACCACAGCGCGGCCTGCCGGTCCCGTCGCCGCCCCTTCCGGACCGGTCCCCTCCGGCCGAGCCCCCTCCGGCCGGGCCCCCTCCGGCCGGGCCCCCTCCGACAAGCCACGCAACACCCGAGGAGAGACTCCGTGTACGCAGCCGACGACGGCCGTTACGAGACGATGCCCTACCGCCGCAGCGGCCGCAGCGGGCTTCGCCTCCCGGCGATATCCCTGGGCCTGTGGCACAACTTCGGCACCGACCGGCCGCTGGAGCGCCAGCAGGCCATCGTCCGCCGTGCCTTCGACCTGGGCGTCACACACTTCGACCTTGCGAACAACTACGGTCCGCCGCCCGGTGCGGCGGAGACCGCCTTCGGCCGCATCTTCCACCAGGACCTGCGCCCCTACCGGGACGAGATCCTCGTCTCCACGAAGGCGGGGCACCTCATGTGGCCCGGTCCGTACGGGGAATGGGGTTCCCGCAAGAGCCTGCTGGCCTCCCTCGACCAGAGCCTGGGCCGGACGGGTCTGGAGTACGTCGACATCTTCTACTCGCACCGGCCCGACCCGGACACGCCGCTGGAGGAGACGATGGGCGCACTGCACAGCGCAGTGCGCCAGGGCAAGGCCCTCTACGCCGGGATCTCCAACTACTCGCCGGAGCAGACTCGCGAAGCAGCCCGCATCCTGCGGGAGTCGGGCACGCCGCTGCTGATTCACCAGCCGCGCTACTCGATGCTCGACCGGGGGCCGGAGCAGGGCCTGCTGGAGACCCTGACGGACGTCGGAGCCGGCTGCATCGTCTTCTCGCCGCTTGCTCAGGGCCTTCTCTCCAGCCGCTACCTCGACGGGGTACCGGAGGGGTCGCGTGCGGCGGGGGCGAGCCCCTTCCTCAGCGGTGAGCAGATCACGGCCGAGACGGTCGCGATGCTGCGCGGCCTGAACGAACTGGCCCGTGAGCGCGGGCAGTCGCTGGCGCAGATGGCACTGGCATGGGTGCTGCGCGACAGCGTCACATCGGCCCTCGTGGGCGCGAGCAGCCCGGAACAGCTCGCGGACAGCGTCGCCGCGTGCGGGAATCTCGGCTTCGGGGACGACGAACTGGCCCGCATCGAAGAACTGTTGGCGCAGGGCCCGTCGCTCTGACACACCCCGGCGGAACCGGGCAGCGGAACGCGCCGCCCGGTTCCGCCGCCCGCGGTCCCGGGCAGCGTTGCCTCGCCGGACGTACTCACGCCCCGAGGCAGGCCCGTCCGGCGCCCGGTCAGTTGAAGGTGTCGGGGTCCGGCCCGACGCGCGCGCCGGTCTCGAGGGTTCCCATGGAGGCGAGATCCTCGTCGTCCAGTTCGAAGCCGAAGACGTCGATGTTCTCCCGGATGCGCGCCGGCGTGGCCGACTTGGGGATGACGACGTTCCCCAGCTGGATGTGCCAGCGCAGCACCACCTGCGCCGGGCTCCTGCCGTGCTTCTCCGCGATTCCGGTCACGACCGGGTCCACGAGCACACCGTTGCCCCGGCCCAGCGGCGACCACGCCTCGGTGGCGACGCCCAGCCCCGCGTCGAACTCACGCAACTCCCGTTGCTGGAGGCGCGGATGGAGCTCGATCTGGTTGACGGCGGGGACGATGTCGCTCTCCTCCCTGAGCCGGCGCAGGTGAGCGGGCTGGAAGTTGGAGACGCCGATCGCCCGGGCCCGCCCCTCGGCATGAATCTTCTCCAGGGCCCGCCACGTCTCGACGTACAGATCGCGCGCCGGGAGCGGCCAGTGGATGAGGTAGAGGTCGACGTGGTCCAGGCCCAGCTTCTCCAAAGACGTGTCGAATGCCTTCAGGGCGGCGTCGTGGCCCTGGTCGGTGTTCCACAGCTTGGTGGTCACGAAGAGCTCTTCGCGCGGGATTCCCGACTCGGCGAGGGCGCGGCCGGTGCCGGCCTCGTTCCGGTAGAGGGCGGCGGTGTCGATGCTGCGGTAGCCCGCTTCCAGCGCGGAGGCCACCACGCCGTGCGTCTCGTCCTCCGGTACCTGGTAGACACCGAAGCCCAGCTGCGGCATGCGGATTCCGTTGTTCAGGGTGACTTCGGGGATCGTGCTCACGTGGCGTACCTCGGCTCCTCGGTTCCGTGTGTCAGCGGATGTCGCGGACCCTTGCCCGCACCACTCTACGGAATGCTCGGTTCCGCTCAGCTGTCGCGCAGGCCGCCTTCCGGGCTCAGCTCCGCAGATCGCCGAGTACGTCTTCAGCGAGGGTCTCCAGCAGCTCCTCGTCCTCCTTCTGCGGCCGCATCGAGGCCGGTTCACCGCGGTAGGTGTCGAAGAGGACGTGCGTGGCGCCCAGTTCCGCGAGCCCGTCCAGGTCGCTGTTGACCTGGCTCAGAGTGCCCTGCCCGGCCAGGCGGGTCTCCTCCGGCAGCGGCGAGGCCGTAAGCCTCAGCGGCAGCCGCGGCGCGAACTGCGGTACAGCCCTGCCCTCCTCCTCGGCGATGCGGCGCAGCGCGGGGAGCCCCGCGTCCCGGTAGAAGCGCATGCTCTGGTTGAGCGGATGCCATGCGTCCCCGTGGCGGACGGCGCGGCGCATGGCGGCCGTGGTGCCACCCCCCACCCACACCGGAGGTATGCGCACCGGCAACGGGCCGGTGGCGACGTCGTCGAAGGAGACGAACTCACCGTGGTGGGAGATGTTCTCGCGCCGCCAGGCCTTGGCGAGGACCTCCAGATACTCGTCGGTGATCGCTCCGCGCCGGCGGTGATCCACGCCGAGCGAGCGGTACTCGCTCTCGCTCCAGCTCACCCCGACACCGAGGATGAGGCGTCCGCCGCTGAACCTGTCGATGTTCGCAGCCACGCGGGCGGTCAGCAGGGGATGCCGGAATGGCAGCACGGTCACCGTGGTGCCCAGCTCGATGCGCTCGGTCTGCCCGGCGAGCCAGGCCAGAGTCGTGAACGGGTCGTAGAACGGCGCCTCGTACTGCTCGGCGACCTCGGGCGTGACCGCCACATGGTCGGAGATCATCGCGAAGTGGAAGCCTCGTTCCTCGGCGTACCGGGCCCAGCGCAGCAGCGTGTCCGGGCCCGTGCCCGTGCCGAAGTTGAGGATGTTGACGCCGTATCGCACCGCACTCTTCCTTCCCCCGGGCCCTGCCTGCGCGGGCGAAGCCGCGGCAGTGCGCCCGCAGTTGGCCGGCGGACAGCCCGCGCACCGCTCCGCGCGCCCCCGCCATGCGCCGCATGGCGCGGGAGAGCGCGGAGCGGTGCACCCCCCGCCTGCCGAGGGTGAGCCGTTCGTCCAGGCGGCCCCCCAAGCAGCCGACCGGACATTCGACCGGTGCGGCCCGCCTGGCCGAACAGCTGGAGAACGACCGTTCTCGCTCGCGCAGAGTACAGTGCGCGAGGATGGTTCTTCAAGTGTCGAAGAGGCGGCCATGGATACCGAAGTCCCAACAAGCACAAGGGTGTTGGATGCTGCGGACGCCCTCTTCTACGCGCACGGCGTGCAGGCCGTCGGCATCGACCGCATACGCGACTCCTCCGGGGTCTCCCTCAAGCGCCTGTACCAGTGCTTCCCGTCCAAGGGCGCCATCGTGGAGGCCTATCTGCGGCGCCGCGACAAGATCGCACGAGGCGCCATCGAGGAGCACATCGCCGGTTACGACACGCCCAGGGAGCAGCTGCTCGCCCTGTTCGAGTGGCTCCATGCCTGGTTCCAGCAACCCGGCTTCCGAGGCTGCGCGTTCAACAACGCCTTCGGTGAACTCGGCAGCGGCTCCGAGTCCGTCACCCGGGTCGTCAGGGAGCACAAGGCGGCACTGCGCGCCATCTTCCGCCGCCTGGTCGAGGGAACCGGAGTCCCCGACCCCGAGCGCGTGACAAGCCAGATCATCGTGCTGTTCGACGGAGCGATCACCGTGGGAACGGTCAGCGGATCGCCCGAGGCCGCCCTGGAGGCCCGTGACGCGGTGAGCGTCCTTCTCGACGCCCGCATGCCCGCCTCCGGCGACTGACCGGCGGCGCCGACCACCGGCCGGCGCAGCACGGGAGCGATCCGACGGCCGTTCCCCCCGCGCGCCGGGACGACCGGCCCCCTCCCTCCGACCGGCTCGTCCCCTGCCGGCACAGCGTTCCGCACAGCCCACTGGCAGCCGCGAGGCTGACCGCCGCGTTCCCCGGCCGTATCGTCCCCGTATCGGCGGGCGACGAGCGGCGGGCCGCACACCCCCGGCTGCGGCACCGGCCATGGTTCCGTCCCGGCGGGGCACGCTCACCGTCGGACGACAACGGGCAAGCGGGCGGCGCCGCAGGGCCGCCCGGAAGGAGGACCACGGTGGGCCACTACGAGGAGATCTTCCGTGCGAGCGTCTCGGACCGGGAGAGGTTCTGGCTGGATGCGGCCGGCGCGCTGGACTGGGACAGGGCGCCGTCGCGGGCGCTGGACGATTCACGGCCGCCCTTCTACCGCTGGTTCCCCGACGGGGAGTTGAACGTCTGCCACAACGCTCTCGACCGCCACTGCGAGGCCGGTCACGGCAGCCGGGCGGCGCTGATCCACGACTCGCCCGTCACGGGCACGAAGACCACCTACACCTACGAACGGCTCCGCGACGAGGTCGCCGTCTTCGCGGGCGTACTGCGGGATGCCGGCGTCTCCGTGGGCGACCGGGTCGTGATCTACATGCCGATGGTCCCCGAAGCCGCCGTCGCGATGCTGGCCTGCGCACGTCTGGGCGCGGTGCACTCCGTCGTCTTCGGCGGGTTCGCTGCGAAGGAACTCGCGGTGCGGATCGACGACGCCTCCCCCACCGTCGTGGTCTCGGCGTCCTGCGGCATCGAGGGATCCCGCGTCATCGAGTACAAGCCCCTGCTGGACCAGGCGATCGAGATGGCCTCGCACACGCCGGCGCGCCAGGTGATCCTGCAACGCCCCCAGGCCGAGGCCGCGTTGGGGGCGACGGACGTGGACTGGGTGCAGGCCTGCGCGGCGGCCTCGCCGGCGGACCCGGTGACCGTACGCTCCACCGATCCGCTCTACGTCCTCTACACCTCCGGGACCACAGGCAAGCCCAAGGGCGTCGTGCGCGACAGCGGCGGATACGCCACGGCGCTGGCCTGGAGCATGTCCAACGTCTACGACGTGGGGCCGGGGCAGACACTGTTCACCGCCTCCGACGTCGGCTGGGTCGTCGGGCACTCCTACATCGTCTACGCGCCGCTGCTGGCGGGAGCGACGACGGTGCTCTACGAGGGCAAGCCGGTCGGCACCCCGGACGCAGGACAGTTCTGGCGCGTGGCATCCGAGTACGGCGTGCGCTCGATGTTCACCGCGCCGACGGCCTTCCGGGCGCTGAAGAAGGAGGACCCGGACGGCGAACTGGCCCGCCGGTACGACCTGTCGTCGCTGAAGTACCTGTTCCTGGCGGGTGAGCGCCTCGACCCGGAAACCTACCGCTGGGCCTCGGAACTGCTGGACATTCCCGTCATCGACCACTGGTGGCAGACGGAGACGGGCTGGCCGATCGTCGCCAACCCGGCAGGCATCGAACTGCTGCCGGTCAAACCGGGATCACCGACGAAGCCGCTGCCCGGCTGGGACATCCAGGTGCTCGACGGGGAGGGCAAGCAGGTTCCGCCGGGCACCAACGGTGCCATCGTCGCGAAGCTGCCCATGCCGCCGGGCGCGCTGCCGACGCTGTGGAACGACGACGAACGGTTCGTGCAGTCCTACATGTCGGCCTTCGACGGGTACTACCTCACGGGAGACGGCGGCTACCTCGACGAGGACGGCTATCTCTTCGTGATGGGACGCACGGACGACGTCATCAACGTTGCCGGCCACCGCCTGTCCGCCGGCGGCATGGAAGAGGCACTGGCCGGCCATCCGGACGTCGCGGAGTGCGCCGTCATCGGAGTCGCCGACGAGATGAAGGGACAGGTGCCGCGCGGTTTCGTGGTGCTCAAGTCCGGCATCGACGCCACCGGCGAGGGCTACGAGGAACAACTCCGGAGCGAACTGGTGCAGTTGGTGCGGGACCAGGTCGGGGCCGTGGCCTCGCTCAAGGACGTCGCCGTGGTGCCCGCGCTGCCGAAGACCAGGTCGGGGAAGATCCTGCGCAAGTCCATGCGGAGCATCGCCGACGGGACCGACGAGCCGGTGCCCAGCACGATCGACGACCCGGATGTGCTCGAAGCGCTGCGGCCGACGCTGCGCAAGCAGTGACCTGACGGCTCCCGGCCCCGGAGTGGGATCCGAAGGCCGGGAACCGCGGTGGTGCCGGATCCGGGGCGCCCCTTCCGCGCATGCCGGGCGGTACGGGCCGGTGCGTGGACCGTCCGCATGCCGTGCGGCACTCGGGCCGTGTTCTCCGGTCGTCAGTACGGCGGCCCGTGGTGGAGGTGCGGTCGACGGCCCCTCAGGCGTTGCCGAGGTCGAGTGTCGCCACGACCGGGAAGTGGTCGCTGGGGTGCCGGCCCTCGTGGGTGAAGGTGCTGATCCGGGCGGAGGTCGTGCGGACACCGGGCGAGGTGAGGATCCAGTCGATGCGGGATCCGCTCGCGGACATGCCCGAGTAGTCGTGCCACGTGTGGTGGTCCTCGCCGCGCCGCCCGGCCGGCGCGGCGGTGAAGGAGTCGGTCAACCCGCCGTCCTTCACGAGGATTTCGTGGACACCGCCGCCGCCCGGCACGGGAGGAACGTTGAAGTCGCCCGTCAGGACGCACGGGAGGCCCGGCTCGAACGGCGGCAGC
The DNA here is from genome assembly GCF_900090145.1 of Streptomyces sp. WMMB 322. Classification (GTDB taxonomy): domain Bacteria; phylum Actinomycetota; class Actinomycetes; order Streptomycetales; family Streptomycetaceae; genus Streptomyces. The sequence goes on along the minus strand of NZ_FMHI01000022.1, from coordinate 74,790 downwards.
GGGGCCTTGGGTCCGCGCATCTGCTGGAGAAGCAGCCGGGCACCCGCAAGCCGGGCCTCCTCGCTCACGTTGTCCAGGTGGGTGTTGAGGGCGTAGAACTCCCCGCCGCCCTCCCGGTCGCAGAAACGCACCCAGGTGACCATGCGCGGCGAGCCGGCACCGGGCCACTTCTGCCCGACCGCGTACGGGTCCGGGGCGATCCAGAAGTGCTCGTACTCCACGGGGTACAGGCGGCCGGCGTCGTAGAAGACCGCCATGAACTCCCCCCGGCTGCCGCCCTCCCGGCCCAGGCCGATCCAGTCCCAGCTCCTGCCGGAATGCTGCAAGTCCTCGTGAACGTCCCGCAGTTGACGGTGCAGTCCCTCCTGGGTGCCGACGAGGTGGGGTGCCTCCTCCCGCAGCAGGGCCGCCACCGCGGGGCGGCGCTGCTGCCAGGAATGCGGGGCGGCGGGGTCGTAGTCGGCGAAGCGCAGGTTGAACGTCATCACGCGAAGCTCCATGCGACATGCGTACCACCGCCTCCCACCGGGCCTGTATCCGGCAGGTGCCCGGCCCCGCTGCACGCCTGCCCGGCGGCGGTCAGTGCACGGGGGCCGGTCAGTGCACGGAGACGTCGGCCGGGGAGCCGTCCTGCGCGGGCTCCGGCGCGGAACCGGACGGCGGCCCGGACCGGGTGGTGCGGGCCGGACCGGTCCGGCCGGGTGCCGCCTCGCCGACGCGGGCGTCCCGCCGCACCAGGGCCGCGTACCGCCCGTCGGCGGCGAGCAGTTCGGCGTGCGTGCCGCGCTCGGCGATGCGTCCCGCTTCCAGCACGACGATCTGGTCGGCGTCCCTGACGGTGGAGAGCCGGTGGGCGATGGTGAGGGTGGTGCGGCCCGCGGACAGGGCGTCGACGGCCTGCTGCACGGCGCGCTCGGTGCGGGTGTCCAGTGCGCTCGTCGCCTCGTCCAGGATGAGCACGGGCGGGTCGCGCAGGATCGTGCGGGCCAGCGCGAGGCGCTGCTTCTCACCGCCGGAGAAGCGGTGGCCCCGCTCGCCGACGAGGGTGTCGTAGCCGTCGGGCAGCGCCTCGATGTGGTCGTGGATCTGGGCGGCCCGGGCAGCGGCGTGCAGCTCCTCCGGGGTCGCATCCGGCTTGGCGAAGCGCAGGTTGTCGGCGACGGAGGCGTGAAAGAGGTAGGTCTCCTGGGAGACCACGCCGACAGCACGGGCGAGGGTGTCGAAGTCGAGGTCGCGTACGTCGACGCCGTCGAGTGTGACGCGGCCGCCTGTGACGTCGTACAGGCGCGGCACGAGGTGGCCGAGCGTGGTCTTGCCCGAACCGGTGACGCCTACGAGGGCGAGGGAGGTGCCCTCGGGCACGGTGAGGTCGATGCCGTGCAGGGTGGCGGGAGCGCCCTTCCCTCCGTAGGCGAAGTCGACCTGCTCGAAGCGGACTTCGCCCCGCACGCGCTCCAGCCTGACGGGCGAGGCGGGCTCCTCGATGTCGACGGGCAGGTCGAGGTATTCGAAGATGCGCTGGAAGAGAGCGAGCGAGGTCTGCATCTCGACGCCCGTCGAGAGCAGTGAGACGGTCGGCCGCAGCAGCCCCTGCTGGAGGGTGACGAAGGCGACGAGCGTGCCGATGGACAGGCCGGGCCCGCCGAAGTGGACGAGCAGCCCGGCCGTCCAGTACAGCAACGCCGGGATGGCTCCCATGACGATTGCGATGACCGACATCCGCCAGCGGCCCGCCATGTGGGAGCGGACCTCCAGCCCGAGCAGCCGCTCCGACTCGCCTGCGAAGTGACGGGTGAGGGAGTCCGCCCGGCCCATCGTCCGCCCGAGCAGAATGCCGCTGACGGACAGCGATTCCGTGACGAGGGCGGACATGGCGGCCATCTGTGCCTGCCGCTGCGTGGTGATGCGCTTGCGCTCCCGGCCGACGCGGCGGCTGATCCACACGAAGAACGGCAGGAGCAGCAGTGAGGCGGCCGTCAGCCGCCAGTCCAGGGCGAGCATGGCGGCGACGGTGGCGACGACGCCGGTGAGGTTGGAGACGAGGGAGGTCGCGGTGGAGGTGACGGTCGCCTGCATGCCGCCGATGTCGTTGGCGATGCGGGACTGCACCTCGCCGGTGCGGGTGCGGGTGAAGAACGCCAGCGGCATCCGCTGGAGCTTGGCGTAGACGTCGGTGCGCAGGTCGTGCATGACGCGCTGTCCGACGGTGGTCGACAGATACGTCTGCAGCACGTTGAAGACGCTGCTGACGACCGCGATGAGGATCAGTCCGAGCGCGAGCAGGCTGAGCAGTCCGGTGCGCCGGCCGGGGATGGCGACATCGAGGATCTCCCGGAGCAGGAACGGGGAGGCCACGGAGACCAGCGAGGAGGCCCCGACCAGTAGCCCGACGACGGCCAGCCGTCCCCTGTAGGGGCGGAAGAGGCGCAGGATGCGCCTCAGTTGCCGGGGCTGCTGCCCGGCGGCGTCGCCGTCCTTGTGCGGTGGGGTCCACCCGGTGGTGTCGTGGTGCAACGGGCTCCTCGGCGTTCGCGTTTCGGGGCTGCGACCGATGCGGACGGCCGGTCCGGGTTCCCGGTCCGGCGTTCCCGGTCCGGGTTCCCGGCCCCGTCCTCGGTTCCCGTCCGCGGCTTCCGGGACGGGGCCCGAGGCTGGGTCTGCAACGGTCATCCGAGACTACGCGCCCTCCGCGGAGCCGCCGAACACGGAATCCGGCCGGAACAGGCCCCCGTGTCTGCCCCTAGCATGGGCCGCACACCCGTCCGTGCGCCCTCCCAGGAGAGACCATGCCGCTGCTCGACCCAGGACACGGCGCCCTGCGGCCCCGCACGGGCTCCGGCCACGTTCCCGCGCACGACCGGGTCCCGGAGGATCTTGCGGACGGCACGCCCCAGCCGCTCCGTGACGACCTGATCCGGCTGCTGGACGCGGAGAAGGTGCTGTGGAAAGTCTCCGACCTGGTGCGTTACGCCTCGGACGCCAGCCCGTACCGCTTCGTGCCGCAGGTCGTCGTGGTCGCCGAGGACACCGAGGACGTCTCGGCCGTGCTCTCCTACGCCCGGGAGAACGGGCGTCAGGTCGTCTTCCGCGCCGCCGGCACATCCCTGAACGGGCAGGCGCAGGGCGAGGACATCCTGGTCGACGTGCGCCGTCACTGGGCGGGGGTCGAGGTCCTCGACGAGCACGGTGCCCGTGCCCGCATCGGCCCCGGCACGACCGTGGTGCGGGCCAACGCCTCGCTGATGCCCTACGGCCGGCGGCTGGGCCCGGACCCGGCGAGCGCGATCGCCTGCACCGTCGGCGGCGTCGTCGCCAACAACGCCTCGGGCATGACCGCCGGCACGGACGGCAACTCCTACCGCACCCTCGCCTCGCTCACCTTCGTCCTGCCGTCCGGCACGGTCGTCGACACCGCCGCGCCGGACGCCGACGAAGCCCTCGCGCTGGCCGAACCCGCCCTGTGCGAAGGCCTCATGGCGCTCAAGGCCGACATCGAGGCCGACGCGCAGCTCACCTCCCGCATCCGCGCCAAGTACGAGCTGAAGAACACCAACGGCTACCGTCTCGACGCCTTCCTCGACGGCGAGACCCCCGTGAGCATTCTGCGCGGTCTCGCGGTGGGCTCCGAGGGCACGCTCGGCTTCATCTCCGAGGTCGTCTTCGACACGCTGCCGCTGAACCGGCACACCTCGACAGGGCTGCTGTTCTTCCCCTCGCTGGCCGCGGCGGCCGCCGCGGTGCCCCGCTTCAACGAGGCGGGCGCCATGGCCGTGGAGCTGATGGACGGCAACACGCTGCGGGCCTCGGTCAGCGTGGCGGGCGTCCCGGCGGACTGGGCCGGCCTGCCGAAGGGGACGGCCGCGCTGCTGGTGGAGTTCCGGGAACCGGACGAGGCGGCGCAGCGGGAGCGGGAGCGTGAGGCGTCCGCGGTGATGGCGGACCTCGAACTGGTCGCGCCCGTACCGTCGGTGACCAACACCTTCACACGTGACGCGAAGACCATCGGCTTCTACTGGAAGGCGCGCAAGGCCTTCGTCTCGGCGGTCGGCGGTTCCCGGCCGTCCGGCACGACGCTGATCACGGAGGACTTCGCCGTGCCGCCCTCGCGCCTCGCCGAGGCGTGCGAGGCGCTGCTGGCCCTGCAGGAGCGGCACGGCTTCGACGCCGCCGTCGCCGGGCACGCCGCTCACGGCAATCTGCACTTCCTCCTCGCGTTCGACGCCGCCGACGAGGACGACGTTGCTCGCTACGCGGCGTTCATGGACGAGTTCTGCCGGCTGACGGTCGAACGCTTCGACGGCTCGCTCAAGGCCGAGCACGCCACCGGGCGCAACATCGCGCCCTTCCTCCAGCTGGAGTGGGGCGCGCGGGCCACCGAGCTGATGTGGCGCATCAAGCAGACCGTCGACCCGGCGGGCGTGCTCGCGCCGCGAGTGCTGCTGGACCGCGACCCGAAGGCTCATCTGCGGGGGCTGAAGTCGATCCCGAAGGTCGAGGCCGTGGGCGACCCGTGCATCGAGTGCGGCTTCTGCGAACCGGCCTGCCCCAGCGGGGACCTGACGACGACGCCCCGTCAACGCATCGTGCTGCGCCGGGAGATGCTGCGCCAGCCGGCCGGGTCCGCCGTGAACGAGAGCCTGCTGGAGAGCTACGGCTACGACGCGGTCGACACCTGCGCGGGAGATTCGACGTGTGCCCTCGCATGTCCGGTCGGCATCGACACCGGCGCGATGATGAAGGACTTCCGGCGCCTGCGGCACTCGCCACGCGCGGAGCGCAACGCGGAGCGGGCCGCCCGGCGCTTCCGTGTCGTGGAGCGGGCGGCCCGGCTGGCGCTGGCCGCGGCGGACACGCTGCGCCGCAGGGTGCTGCCGCGCCGGGGCGACCGGCTGCTCGCGTCACTGACGGGTGCCGCCCGCAAGGCCGTGCGACCCGACCTCGTCCCCGAGTGGCTGCCGCAGCTCCCCGCGGCGGCGGCCGGGCGGCTGCCCGCCACGGACCGCCACGGCGCCGCGGCCGTCTACTACCCGGCGTGCGTCAACCGCATCTTCGGCGAACCGCACGGGTACGAAGGCCCGTCGCTTCCGCAGTCCGTGGTGATCGTCTCGGCGCGGGCGGGGCGGCCGGTGTGGATTCCCGACGACGTCGTGGGCACCTGCTGCGCGACGATCTGGCACTCCAAGGGCTACGCGGCGGGGAACGCGCTGATGGCGAACCGGATCGTGGAGGCCGCCTGGCGCTGGACGGACGGCGGCCGGCTCCCGCTGGTGGTCGACGCCTCCTCCTGCACGCTGGGCATCGGCGAGGAAGTCGTGCCGTATCTCAGCCCCGCCAACCGCAGTCTGCACGAACGTCTGACGGTGATCGACTCCGTCGCGTGGGCGGCGCAGGAGCTGCTGCCGCGGCTCACGGTGGAACGGCGTCAGGAATCGGCGGTGCTCCACCCGGCCTGTTCCACGCAACACCTCGGCGGGGTCGAGCAGTTGCGCACCGTCGCCGAGGCGTGCGCCGAGGAGGTCGTCGTCCCGGTGGACGCGCGCTGCTGCGGTTTCGCGGGCGACAGGGGCATGCTGCACAAGGAACTCACCGCTTCCGCGACGGCGCGCGAGGCGGCCGAGGTGACCGCCCGGGACTTCGACGCGCACCTGTCGTCGAACCGGATGTGCGAGGTGGGCATGGACCATGCGACGGGAGGCCGCGGCTACCGTTCGGTGCTGCTGGAGCTGGAGCGGGCCACGCGGCCCGAGTGACCTTCCAGAACCGCTCCCGGCGGGGGCCCGGGAGCGGCCCTGGAAGGTCAGGTGGCCGTGCGCCCGCGTGGCGAGCGCGGCGGTCGTGCTGCCGTCAGGACTCGGCACCCGTGTGCAGGGCCACCACGCCCTTCGCCGGAACGGTGGTCTCCGCCTTGCCGTCGTCTCCGACGGTGACGGTGTTTCCGCCGCAGTCGTCCGGCGAGGCCTTCGCGACGTTGCAGTAGGTGCCGGCAGGCAGCGGTGTCTGGAACGTCCGCCCGACTTCCGCGTCGCCCGCGTTGAGGGCGACGAAGCCCTTTCCGGCACGTCCGAAGGACAGGGCGGAGCCCTCCGACCACCAGTCGGTCAGCTCCGCATCGCCGACGGTGTTGCGGAAGCCGACCATGCCGGTGATCTCCCGCTGCGCGTGCATGTCCGTCCAGGCTCCGTCGCCGCTGGGCGGGCCTGCGTCCTTGTCGGACCACTCGTAGCCGGAGAAGACGTTCGGCGCACCGTAGGGGTGGGCCAGCATGAAGGCGTTGGCGAGCTTGTGGAGGTCGCCGTCCTTGTAGGTGAGCGTCGAACCGTTGCGCTCGGTGTCCCAGTTGTCGACGAACGTGCGGGCCTTGCCCGAGGGCAGTTTGCCCTCCGCGATGTTCTTCAGGCCGCCCACGTCGCCGCCCTGGAAGGCGCTCTTGAGGTGCGTTCCGTAGCGGAACTCGTCCACGTCGCCCAGGCCGGTGTACTCCTCGGGCTGGACGGCCTCGCCCTCTCCGTGGATCACCTCGGAGACCCAGAAGCCGGGGTCGGACATCTTGCCCTTGATGGCCTCGACGTCCTGTGCGGACATGTGCTTCGCGGCGTCGATGCGGAACCCGTCGACGCCCATGTCCCTCAGCCCGTCGAGGTAACCGGCGATCGTGGAGCGCACCTTGTCGCTGCCGGTGTCGAGGTCGGACAGGCTGACGAGTTCGCAGTTCTGCACGTCCTCCCGGTTCTTGTAGTCGGAGATGTCCTTGCGGCAGCCGTGGAAGTCGGAGTCGCCGTAGGTGCCGGGGTAGTCGTACTTGCTGTACTGCGTCCCACCGGTGCCGGTGCCCGAGCCGGCGGCCATGTGGTTGATGACCGCGTCGGCGATCACCTTCACTCCCGCCTCGTGGCAGGCCGCCACCATGCTCTTGAACGCTTCGGCGTCGCCGAGCCGCCCGGCGATCTTGTAGCTGACCGGCTGGTACGACGTCCACCACTGCTCGCCCTTGATGTGTTCACTCGCGGGCGAGACCTCGACATAGCCGTAGCCGGCCGGACCGAGGGTTTCCTTGCACTCCTTGCCCACGTCGGCGAACGGCTTCTCGAACAGCGTTGCCGTGACGGTCTTCTCACCGGGGGGTGCAGCCTGGGACGGCCACGCGTTGAGCGCCGTGACACCGCCCGCTGCCAGGACCGCGGCCGTGCTCGCGCAGATCAGACGCTTTCTCATCGTGTGCGGCTCCTTCGTCGTCGGACACACAGGTGCCGAGGAAGGCAGCCACGCGCCAGGCCGCCGTGGGGGGTTCGGGAGGGAGCCTGCCGTCGTCCACGTGAGCACGTCAAGATGTGGAGCAAGTCTTTCCAGTCACTTTCTGCAAATTCTTGCTTGCTGCTGGACCGCAACTCGCTGCGTCGCGAGGCCACTTGCAGCAGGCACCTGTGAGTAGCAGAGGAAGTAGACGCTCGCGTACGGCACTTGGACGTTACGGAAACCAAGTGCAGCCCGTGCGGGCCGGTTCAGCGGGCGAGAGCGGCTCTGTCTCCCATGACCACCGCCGGGTGCTCGTCCGGGTCCAGCGTCCGCAGCAGATACACCATGCCGGCGCGGGAGATGCTCACACAGCCGGACGTGCCGCTGCCGTGGTCCAGGTGCAGCCAGATGCTGCCGCCCTTCTCCTTCCCCTCGGGCCGCACCGGGTCGAGCGGGGAGGTTCCCTTGTTGCGGTTGTAGTCGACGGCGATGACGTGATCGAAGTCGTGCCGTGTCTTCTTCGGCCAGTACGACGGCGGTGTGAAGGCGGCGCTCGCCGTGTAGGGCAGCTTCGCGTCCGGCGCGGGACGCACACCGCCGGCGTCGGTGAGGGTGAAGACGCCGACAGGGCTGCGCTTGTCCCCCTCACGATGGTTCCGGGTCCAGCCCCTGCGCCCGTTGTGGCCCCGCCAACTGCGCTCGGCGGTCCACTTCTCACCCTTCCTGGTGAACAGCCGCACCGTCGCCGAGGGTGAGTCCTTGCCCTTGCCGTAAACGGCCACCACCTGGCGGGTCTTGCCGGGAAGCCGCTTGTGCAGCGCATCGCTCACACCGGGGATACGGGTGGGGTCGGCCTCAGGTGCGGCGTCGCCGCCGTGCTTCCCGCTGCCCGCCTCCTTCGCGGCGCCCGCATCACCGCCGCACGCCCCCAGCGTCACTGCGAGAGCCGCCACGGCGCCCGTGAGGGCCGTCCTCGTCGTCCGGACCCCCGCCTTGCGGCTCTCGGCTGCCCGCGCGTTCCGCACCCGCTCCACCCCGGTCCTGCGCATGTCCACCATGGTCGCACTCCCCCGCACCACGCGGCGGGGGCGGCATCCACGAGCCTTTCGGAACCGGTCACTTCCGCAGGTCCGGCAGTGCGGCGGGGGTTGGTCCGGCCGGCGCACGGCGCCGGAAAACCCGTTGCGCGGCGGCACCGCCACGGTGAGAGGCTACGGAAGCGGACGCCCCCTCATCGCGCCGCACACACCGGGTCACCATTCGCACCGACCGCTCTGGGACGTCATGCACATTCGCGATCTTCCCCACTCCGACCCCGGCGTTCCCGATGTGCGGTCCGGTCCCCGCTTCCTGCTGTGGCTGGGCCGCAAGCAGCTGGGAGGCCAGGCCAAGGCGCTGGGCTGGGGCACCCTGCACATGGCCTCCGTTGCCCTCGTTCCCGCCGTGGTCGGGCTGGCTTTGCAGGCCGTTGTGGCCGGTTCGGGTGAGGGCCTGGCCGAGGCCGGTGCGCTGCTCGCCGTCATCGCCGTATCGGTCACGGTCGGCGACACGATGCTCCACCGCACGGCGATCACCAACTGGATCACCGCCGCGGCCCGTGTGCAGCAGTTGCTGGCACGCCGGACGGCGGCCCTGGGGGCGACGCTCACTCAGCGGGTCGCCGCGGGAGAGGTGGTGGCCGTCTCCACCGGCGACATCGAGAAGATCGGCTGGTGCGTGGAGTCCGCGTCACGCTTCAGCGCGGCGCTGCTGACCACCGTCGGTGTCTGCGCCGGCCTGGTCGTCTACGAGCCGCAGCTGGGCCTGCTCGTATCAGCGGGGATGCTGGTGCTGGCCGTCACGGTCCTCCCCCTGCTTCCCCGCGCCACGCGCCGCGCCGACCTGCAGCGCGAGAAGGCGGGACGGGCCACCGAGCTGGCGGCGGACACGGTGGCGGGGCTGCGTGTGCTGCGCGGCATCGGTGGCGAGGAGCTCTTCCTGGACCGCTACCGGCTCGCGTCCCAGGAAGTCCGCCGTGCTGCCGTGCGCACGGCACGAATGTGGGCACTGATCGAAGCGGTTCAGATCGCGCTCCCGGGCCTGCTTCTCGTGGGCGTCGTATGGCGCGGCGCGGGCCTCGCCCTCGACGGACGCATCGGCGTCGGCGAACTCGTCACCGTGTACGGGGCGGTGACCTTTCTGCTGTTCCCGCTGCGCCTGTTCCAGGAGTTCGCCATGGCCTACTCCTTCTCACGGCCGTCGGCGCAGCGGGCCGTCCGCGTCCTGTCCCTGCGCAGGGGCGGCAACAAGAGCGACGACCGCTCCGGGAGGGTCGCCCCCGGAACAGGAGAGGAGCCGGCGGGGGCCGCCGAGGGCGGGACGGAACCGGAGGCAAAGGAGGCTCTGGGCGGCGATCTCTACGACCCCGTGACCGGACTTCTCGCACCCGCCGGGCAGTTGACCGCCGTGGTGTGCGGCGACCCGGAGGCGGCGGGCAAGCTCGCGGACCGGCTCGGCGGCCACGCGCCGGAAGGCGACGACTGCGCATCCGTCCTTCTCGGAGGGGTGCCGCTGGACGACGTGCCGCTCGCGAGCGCCCGTTCGGCCGTGCTCGTCCAGGACAAGGACCCCGTGCTGCTGTCGGGGTCGCTGCGCGAACTGCTGGACGTGCCCAACTCCGGTGCGGTGCCGCAGCATCGCGCGCTGGAGGCCGCGCAGTGCGGCGACGTGCTGGACGCGCTGATGCAGGGCAACGCCGATCCCGGTGGCGATCCGCTCGATGCGTCCGTCACCGAACGCGGGCGGTCGCTCTCGGGCGGGCAGCGGCAGCGGCTCGCGCTCGCGCGCTCGCTGGTCACCGACCCTCAGGTGCTGGTGCTGGACGAACCGACATCGGCGGTGGACGCCCACACCGAGGCCCGTATCGCACGGTCCCTCCGCCGGGTACGGGCTGACCGTACGACGGTCGTCTTCACCTCGAGCCCGCTGATGCTGGACCAGGCGGAGCGGGTCGTCCTCGTACGCGGCACGGAGGTGCTCGCGGCGGGACCGCACCGCGAGCTGCTTCGTACGCACGCCGGGTACCGCGCCGTCGTCACGCGCGAACCGGAGAACGGTGCACGGCCCCGTGCGGGTGCCGCTGGTGCCCCCTCTTCCACTGCCCCCTCCCCCGTATCCGACGGTCCGCGCCTCGCACAGGCTGAAGGAGCAGAGCACGCATGACCGCCCCGACCACTCCGACGGGTGCCTCCGTCCCGGCCGGCTCCACCGCTCCGGCCGACACGGCTTCTGCCGGCTCTGCGGCTCCGGACGGCTCCACCGTCCGCATCGGCATCGCGCCGCCCGAATACGATCCCGCGTCGGCGGAGAATGCGACCACACTGCCCGTCGGCGGAACGGCCACCGTCCGCACCTACGTGGGTGAACTGCTGCGGCGCCACAGACGCGCCTTCATCACGCTCATCCTTGTCAACACCGTCGCGGTACTCGCGTCGATGGCGGGCCCCTACCTGCTGGGCGGGCTCGTCGAGGACCTCACCTCGGGTGGCCGCGACCTGCAGATCAGCCGCGTCGTCGGTCTGTTCCTGCTGGCCCTCGTCGTCCAGAGCCTCTTCGTGCGGGAGGTGCGGCTGCGCGGGGCGATGCTCGGCGAGCGGATGCTCGCGGACCTGCGTGAGGACTTCCTCGTCCGTTCGGTCCGGCTGCCTCCGGGTGTCCTGGAGCGGGCCGGCACCGGGGATCTGCTCTCCAGGATCACCACGGACATCGACCGCCTGGCCAACGCGATGCGTGAGGCCGTACCGCAGCTGTCCATCGGCGTCGTGTGGGCCGCGCTGCTGCTCGGGGGCCTCACGGCCACCGCGCCCCCGCTGGCGCTGGCGGTCCTCGTCGCGCTGCCGGTGCTGCTGTTCGGCTGCCGCTGGTACTACCGCCGGGCGCCCAGTGCGTACCGTTCCGAGGCCGCCGGGTACGCCGCCGTGGCGGGCGCCCTGGCGGAGACCGTCGACGCGGGCCGCACGGTGGAGGCCCACCGGCTGGGCGAGCGCCGCGTCGCGCTGTCCGAGGAGCGGATCTCGCAGTGGACGGCCTGGGAGCGCTACACGCTCTGGCTGCGTTCCGTCCTCTTCCCCGTCGTCAACGTCACCAACCTGCTGCTCGTGGCGGGGGTGCTGATCCTCGGCGGCACGTTCGTGCTGTGGGGCTGGATCGGCGTGGGACAGCTGACGACGGGCGCACTGCTGGTGCAGATGCTCTTCGAACCCGTCGGGCTCATTCTTCGCTGGTACGACGAACTCCAGGTCGCCCAGGTCTCGTTGGGGCGGCTCGTCGGCGTCCGGGAGATCGAGCCCGACTCCGGAGACAGGCTGCTGGCTCCGCAGGGCCGCGAACTGCGCGCGGACGGCGTGCGCTTCGGTTACCGCACGGGGACGGACGTGCTGCACGGCGTCACGATGCGCGTGCCGCCCGGCACCCGGGTCGCGCTCGTGGGGCCCTCGGGGGCGGGCAAGTCCACGCTCGGCCGTCTGCTGGCCGGCATCTACGGACCGCGCACGGGCGAAGTCACCCTGGGAAACGCCGAGTTGTCGCGGATGCCGGCGGATCGGGTCCGGCGGCACGTGGCACTCGTCAACCAGGAACATCACGTCTTCGTCGGTTCGCTCCGCGACAACCTGCTGCTTGCCCGCACGGGTGCGAGCGACGCCGAACTGTGGGCGGCGCTCGCAGCGGTGGACGCGGACGGATGGGCGCGCTCGCTCCCGGACGGCCTGGACAGCGAGGTCGGCTCCGGGGGGATCTTCGTCGCACCGGCGCACGCACAGCAGATCGCGCTGGCGCGGCTGGTACTGGCCGACCCGCACACGCTGGTGCTGGACGAAGCGACCTCGCTGCTGGACCCACGCGCGGCCCGGCACCTGGAACGCTCGCTGGCCCAGGTGCTCGACGGGCGCACCGTCGTGGCCATCGCACACCGGCTGCACACCGCTCACGACGCAGACGTCATCGCTGTCGTGGAGGACGGCCGGATCAGCGAACTGGGCAGCCACGACACCCTGGTCGCACAGGACGGTGCGTACGCGGCTCTCTGGCGTTCCTGGCACGGCTGAGAACACCCCGGTCACGTGCAGGCGGCACGGCGCCGGCATTCCCGAGAGCGCCGGCAGCCCCTGGGGTGGCCTCAGCCGAGCACGCCGAGCGCGAAGACCGCTCCCGCACCTCCGAGCACCATGAACAGGGGCATCAGCACCCGCGTTTCCACCCACGCTCCGGCGCGGAAACGCATGAACTCCGGCGGGCCCAGCGGATACCAGCGTTTGCCGCTTATCTTGACGGGCCACAGGATCGGGCAGCCCGAGATGGTGATCGCGTCGCCGATGTTGTGCACCAGTGCGCCGAGCACGATCGGAAGCCCGAGCCACAGGTACTCCATGCCCTGCCCGCCGAAGAGCCAGTCGGCGCCGTTGCCCGGCCGGTCGAGCTCGCCGGCGAGACTCCAGGCGCTCGTCGCACCGAGCAGCCACACCAGGATGTCGCTGGAGACGCGGGCCGCGCGCCACAGCAGGCCCTCCACCGCGAGCACCATGTGAATGAAGAGGATCACCAGCACCGCCCAGCGGCCGCCGAAGACGGCCGCCGCCGAGAATCCCGCACCCAGGAACAGCGCCCAGGGCCAGGTGTGCGTGAGGGTGCGGTGACCCCCGGAGCGGCGCCGCTCGCCCTGCCCTCGGGTGGAGTTGTAGACGGCCTCGGAGAGCTTGTCGATCACTCCGCACAGGCCGCGGGAGAAGGGACCGAAGGCCCGGGAGATGGTGGCGGCCTTGTGGTCGAGATCCGGGGCGAGTGCGGCGCCCGAGCTGATCAGGGCGCCGCCCAGGAGCACGGGCCAGGGCATCGGGTGGTCCAGCGCGGCTGCCGCGGCGCCCACCCCCAGCCATGCCGCCGCGCCCGACAGCGAATGCGCCGGTCCCATCATGTCCGTCCCCACCCCTGTAACTGCTCGCAACGACCCCGGGGCCGTGGGCTGCCCCGGCCCAACTGGCCGCCGTGAACGTACTGATCGCCCGCAGCGCTGACGCCCTGTCGGCGGCACAGCGTATCGGCAGATGATCACGGGAAGAACACCGGTTCCCGGTAGCGGGAGCAAGGAAGGCAGTATGGGGTGCGTGACAGCCACCCTCATCGATCAGATGCCGAGCGAAGCCGACCCCGACGCCCTCTACGAAGCCTTCTCCGGCTGGGCGCAGGAGAGGGGCATCTCGCTCTATCCCGCGCAGGAGGAAGCGCTGATCGAGGTGGTCTCGGGCGCGAACGTGATCCTTTCCACCCCGACAGGCTCCGGCAAGAGCCTGGTCGCCGCGGGCGCCCACTTCGCGGCCCTCGCGCGGGACGAGGTGACCTTCTACACCGCTCCGATCAAGGCCCTGGTCTCGGAGAAGTTCTTCGACCTGTGCAAGATCTTCGGCACGGAGAACGTCGGCATGCTCACCGGCGACGCTTCCGTCAACGCCGACGCCCCTGTCATCTGCTGCACGGCCGAGGTGCTGGCCTCGATCGCCCTGCGGGACGGCGCCGAGGCCGACGTCGGCCAAGTGGTGATGGACGAGTTCCACTTCTACGCCGAGCCGGACCGCGGCTGGGCGTGGCAGATCCCGCTGCTGGAGCTTCCGCAGGCGCAGTTCGTTCTGATGTCGGCGACGCTCGGGGACGTCACCCGCTTTGAGGAGGACCTCACGCGCCGCACGGGGCGCGACACCGCCGTCGTGCGCTCGGCCAGCCGTCCCGTGCCGCTGTCGTACGAGTACCGCACCACCAGCCTCACCGAGACCGTCACGGAGCTTCTGGAGACCCATCAGGCGCCGGTCTACATCGTGCACTTCACCCAGGCGCAGGCGGTGGAGCGGGCGCAGGCGCTGATGAGCATCAACATGTGCACCCGCGCGGAGAAGGACGAGATCGCCAAGATCATCGGCAACTTCCGCTTCACCACCCGCTTCGGGCGCAACCTCTCGCGCTACGTGCGGCACGGCGTCGGCGTGCACCACGCGGGCATGCTGCCCAAATACCGGCGGCTCGTGGAACGGCTCGCGCAGGCCGGACTGCTGAAGGTCATCTGCGGTACCGACACCCTCGGCGTCGGTGTCAACGTGCCCATCCGGACAGTGCTGTTCACGGCGCTCACCAAGTACGACGGCAGCCGCGTGCGCACACTGCGTGCCCGGGAGTTCCACCAGATCGCGGGACGCGCGGGCCGGGCGGGCTTCGACACCTCGGGCTTCGTCGTCGCCCAGGCCCCGGAACACGTCGTCGAGAACGAGAAGGCCCTCGCCAAGGCCGGGGACGACCCGAAGAAGCGGCGCAAGGTCGTGCGCAAGAAGGCACCGGAAGGCTTCGTCAACTGGGGGCAGCAGACCTTCGAGAAGCTGATCGCCTCCGACCCGGAGCCGCTCACCTCGAGGTTCCGCGTGACCCACGCGATGCTCCTGTCCGTCATCGCCCGGCCCGGAGACGCCTTCGCGCAGATGCGCAAGCTTCTGGAGGACAACCACGAGGACCGCCGCTCCCAGCTGCGGCACATCCGCCGGGCGATCGCCATCTACCGCTCGCTGCTGGACGGCGGCGTCGTCGAGCAGCTGGACGAGCCGGACGCCCAGGGCCGCACCGTGCGCCTGACCGTCGACCTCCAGCACAACTTCGCGCTCAACCAGCCCCTGTCCACCTTCGCGCTGGCCGCCTTCGATGTGCTCGACCCCGAATCCCCCTCCTACGCGCTGGACATGGTCTCCGTGGTCGAATCCACGCTCGATGATCCGCGGCAGATCCTGGCCGCACAGACCAACAAGGCCAAGGGCGAAGCCGTCGCGCAGATGAAGGCGGACGGCATCGAGTACGAGGAGCGGATGGAACGGCTGATGGACATCAGCCACCCGCAGCCGCTGGAGGAACTGCTCTTCCATGCCTACGGGCTCTACCGCAAGTCCCACCCGTGGGTCGGAGACCACCCCCTCTCCCCCAAGTCGGTCATCCGTGACATGTACGAACGGGCCATGACCTTCGCGGAGTTCGTCTCCTTCTACGAACTGGCCCGCACCGAGGGCATCGTGCTGCGCTACCTCGCCGGCGCCTACAAGGCCCTGGAGCACACCGTCCCCGACGAGAAGAAGTCCGAGGACTTCCAGGACATCATCGAGTGGCTCGGCGAGATGGTCCGTCAGGTCGACTCCAGCCTGCTCGACGAGTGGGAACAGCTCGCCAACCCGGAGGAGCAGAGCGCCGAGGAGGCGCAGGAGCGCGCCGACCACGTCCGGCCCGTCACCGCCAACTCCCGGGCCTTCCGGGTGCTGGTGCGCAACGCCATGTTCCGGCGCGTGGAGCTGGCGGCACTGGACAAGGTCACCGAACTGGGCGAGATGGACGCCGATTCCGGCTGGGACGAGGACGCCTGGGCCGAGGCCATGGACGGCTACTGGGACGAGTACGACGACCTCGGCACCGGCCCCGACGCCCGCGGCCCGGGCCTGCTCAGCATCGAGGAGGTCCCGGAGGAGGCTCTGTGGCGCATCCGGCAGACCTTCGCAGACCCCGACGACGACCACGACTGGGGCATCTCCGCGGAGGTCGACCTCACCGCCTCCGACGAGGAGGGACGGGCCGTGATCAAGGTGACCGACGTGGGCCGGCTGTGAGGGGCCGCCCGCGCCACGTGAAAGAGGAGCACGTCCGATGACCAGCCCCGCAGAGCAGCTGGCCGCCCTGCTCGACCTGGAGCAGATCGAGATCAACATCTTCCGCGGGCGCAGCCCCCGGGAGAATCTCCAGCGCGTCTTCGGCGGCCAGGTCGCCGGGCAGGCCCTCGTCGCCGCCGGACGCACCACCGACGGGCACCGCCCGGTGCATTCGCTGCATGCGTACTTCCTGCGGCCGGGAGTGCCCGGGGTTCCCATCGTGTACCAGGTCGAACGGGTGCGGGACGGGCGCTCGTTCACCACACGGCGCGTCGTGGCCGTGCAGCAGGGCCGGACGATCTTCAACCTCACCGCCTCCTTTCATCAGCCGGAACTGGGCATCGACCACCAGGTCCCGATGCCGGACGTGCCGGACCCGGAGAGCCTGCCGAAACTTGCCGAGGAGATCCGGAACCACCTGGGCGAACTTCCCGAATCCCTCGAGCGCATGGAACGCCGCATGGCGTTCGACATCCGCTATGTCGAACGGCTGCGCTGGGAGGCGGGCGAACTGCAGGAGGCCGAACCGCGCAGCGGGGTGTGGATGCGGGCCATCGGCTCCCTCGGTGACGATCCGCTCGTGCACACCTGCGCTCTCACCTACGCCAGCGACATGACCCTCCTGGACGCCGTACGCATCCCCGTGGAGCCGCTTTGGGGACCGCGGGGCTTCGACATGGCCTCACTCGATCACGCGATGTGGTTCCACAGGCCCTTCCGTGCGGACGAGTGGTTCCTGTACCAGCAGGAGTCCCCCATCGCGACGGGCGGCCGGGGGCTGGCCCGCGGACTGATCTTCGACGCCGAGGGCCGGCTGATCGTCTCGGTGATGCAGGAGGGACTGTTCAGAAAGCTGGGCGGCTGAGCCTCCTCGGCGTGCCCCACCGCCCCACCACGGCAGCCCCCGACGCGGCGCCCGCAGCGTGTTCAGCACGCGGGCCCGCTGCCCCGGCCGCACCTGCCCGGGGCTTCCGTCCCGGCCCGTGCGTGCTGCCCTGCCCGGACCGGGCTCCGCGGCTGCGGAGCTGCGCCGGGCACACGCCTGAACCCGTGGGGCCAGGCAAGCGGCGTCGCCCTTCGGGGAGTCGTCCGAACCGGCGCCCTCGGCGGCGGAACGGGCGGGAACAGCGCAACCGCCGGAAGGGCCGGTCTCCTCGAATGCGACGGTCTCCGAGGCGCGTGCGCTCTCCAAGTCGGCCGCAAGCATGAGGCGGTGCCAGAAGATCTCGTCCTCGGCTGCTGCCGTGCACAGCTCCTCCGTCACCTTGCGCACGAACGGAGATCTGCCCCGAACCGACACCAGCTCCGGCCGCAGTGCAGCCAGGCGGGCCCGCTCCTCCGCGTCCGGCACGGACTCCCGCAGGACGTCCTCACCGAGCACCGCGGCCCGGGCGGCGGCCGCTTCCCACGGCCCCTCCGCATCCCGGCACAGCTGCCCGACGCGGCGCCCGCGCCAGTGCCCTGCCCTCAGATCCACCCCTTCGGCCAGCAACATCCGCAGCCCGCGCGGAAGGTTCCCCGACAGCAGCTCCGGCCGGGACTCCGCGAAAGAAGTCAACTCCTGCGCCGGATACAGCCACACCACCGTCCCGTACCGGTTCACGTAGAAGCGGACCGGGCTGAAGCAGCCGGCTCGTGCCAGGCGCGCGAAGCGCGGCGGCGTGATGCCCAGCAGCTCGGCTCCGCCGCCCGCGTCCACGACACTCAGCCGCGCCCGGAGCCCCTCCGGGAAGTCCTCCGCTGCGCGCAGCCTGGCCAGTTCGGCACGGGGCACCCTGCGCCGTACCGGCTCACCGCCCGTACCCACCGTGGCCGCCGCTGGTGCAGCGTGCACCGTGCGTACGTGGCCCAGCTGCACCGCCAGCGCCATCTCGCCCCGTGCCAGGCCCAGTTCCTTTGCGGCCGTGCTCATCGCGACGTCGTCGTGCATGGTCTCCCCCGTCTTTCCTGTCGTCTCCGGCTACGGGCCGGCCGGGGCTCCACGAGCCCAGCTACTGACAGTGACGACGTTAGACGGTGAAGGCGCACCCTGCACGGCCTGTGGACAACTCCCCGCACGGTCAGGTGCAGGGTGCCCGCAGGCGCTCGGCGGACCGCTACATGCTGTTGCGCGTCGGCAGTCCGAGGTGCTCGCCGACGCGGTTGACCAGCAACGTCATCTCATAGGCAACGGCTCCGACGTCCGTATCGGCTCCTGTCAGCACGCACAGGCAGCTTCCCTCGCCCGCGGAGGTCACGAAGAGCAGGCCCTCGTCGAACTCGATCATCGTCTGCCGTACTTCTCCCGTTCCGAATTGCGTCCCCGACCCCTTGGCCAGGGACTGCAGACCGGATGCCACTGCGGCGAGATGCTCGGCGTCGGCCTTCTCCAGGGTCTGACTGTTCGCGGTCACCAGCCCGTCGGTCGAGAGAACCATCGCGTGCTGCACGGACGGCATACGGTCGGTCAGGTCATCGAGCAGCCAGTCGAGCCCTGTGTTCAGCGCCATCTCGGCGTTCCCCCTTCTCCTCAGCTGCTGCCGTGCCACCCTTACCCACCACAACGCACGGAGCAACCACACGCTCACTTGCCGCACGTGACGCCACGAATCGTGTACGCCTCGCGCAGTATGGGCCCATGGCAGAGAAGATGACGGAAGACGAGTGGCGTGCCTTCATCTCCGAAGGCACACGTACGGGGAAGGTCTCGACGGTCCGCGCCGACGGAAGCCCCCACGTGGCGCCCGTGTGGTTCGTGCTGGACGGTGACGATCTGCTCTTCAACACTGGTGAGGACACGGTCAAGGGCCGCAACCTGGCCCGCGACGGCCGTGTCTCCGTCTGCGTGGACGACGAGCGGCCCCCGTTCGCGTTCGTGGTCCTCAGCGGCCGGGCCGAGTTGAGCCGCGACATGGACACGATGCTGCACTGGGCCACCCGGATCGGCGCCCGTTACATGGGCGAGGAGGCCGGGGCGAAGTTCGGCGCCCGCAACGCCGTTCCGGGCGAACTGCTCGTACGGGTGCGCATCTCGAAGGTGGTGGCGCTCTCCGGCCTCACCGACTGAACCCCCGGCAGGGCGCCGCCGCGCCGGCCGGGTCTCCGGCAGAGGGACAGGGTTCCACCGGGGCCGCGCAGGTCCGCAGCGGTGCCCTGCTCTTCGGCGTCGGCCATCATGAGGGTCATGCAGAACGAGACGAGTGACGAGGCGGCCCGGGTGCGCGAGTTCTTCTCCGCCCGCGCGGCCCGCTGGGACGCACGCTTCCCCGACGACGGCCCCGCGTACCAGGCGGCGGTCGGCGGACTCGCTCTGCGCGAGGGCGACGCGGTACTCGACGCCGGCTGCGGAACGGGGCGCGCCCTTCCCCCGCTCCGCGCCGCGGTCGGCAGCGGTGGCACCGTCCTCGGTGCCGACCTCACGCCGGAGATGCTCCGTGCGGCCGTGCGTGCGGGGAGGGACACTTGCGCGCATCTGCTGCTGGCAGATGTGTGCCGGCTTCCGCTGCGTGACGGCCGCCTCGACGCCGTCTTCGCGGCAGGGCTGATCTCCCATCTCGCGGGGCCGGACTCCGGGCTCACAGAGCTGGCCCGGGTGGTCCGCCCGGGCGGCACTCTCGCCCTCTTCCATCCCGTCGGCCGCGCCGCGCTCGCCGCGCGACACGGCCGCGCGCTGAGTCCGCACGACGTCCGCGCCGAACCCAATCTCCGTGCGCTGCTTGCTGATTCGGGCTGGCGGCTGACCTCGTACGCGGACGAGGACGACCGCTACCTGGCGCTGGCGGCACGGACGTAGAGCCAGCCCGCCAGCCGATCCACCAGACCGGCAGGCGTCACACGTTGCCGTGCGGCACGGGGCATCCGGCGGCGCCGCGTTGCACCTGCCGTGGGAAGGTCCCCAGATCCTCCAGGCGGTAGCCGACCGGATAGCCCGGGTACCCCTTGATCTCCCAGTTCTGCCGGGCGTAGTGGGGGGTGCGCCGTGGCGGCATCAGGCGTACGGCGCGCGCCCGCGTGCGCAGGGCGCCCTGCACGAGTCTGCGGACGGCCGGCCGCGGCGGACCGTAACGGAAGGTGTGCAACAGGGAGTCGTCGAGCAGCGCCTTGCTCGCGCCGCGCACCGCCGGGGCGAGCGGGGACGGATACCAGGAAGCCATCAGCTCCAGGGTCGAGTCGGACACGCGACGCGCGTCGGGGTCCCAGCCGAAGTGGGCGGCCTCGTACTCGTCGAGATACGTCTCGAACTCGTCGAAGCCACACGGGATTTCCGTGATCCCGAGATGCCTGCCCAGCACGCGGTAGTAGACGGCGGACGCGTGCTGCTCGTGGCGCGAGAGGCGGCGCCACCCGTACTCGTCGAGCCACCGCTTCGGCATCACGACGAATGTGCACAGCACGTAGCGCATGTCGCCGTCGGAGATGTCGTAGCTGCGGTGCATCTGGTTTATGCGGCGTATCGCGGTGCGGCCCTCGTCGGACTTGTGACCGTGCTCCATCACGGCGTCCAGGAGCAGCGCGGTGTCGTCGTAGCGCTTCTGCGTGCGGTCGGTCAGCTCCGCGGTCTGCGCCAGCAACCGCCCTATGCTGGGCACCGCGTAGGTGCGGTACAGCGCGAGCTCCAGCGCACGGGCGAAGTCCCAGGGGAACTCGTACGTCGCCGACAACCGGTAGATCTCCTCGAAGTCCTCTTCCGGGTCGAGTCGCAGGATGTGCTTGAGCCGGTCGTATCGCCCCACGTCGTCGCGTCCCTCCGTCAGTGGCCCTGCTCTGTAAACGGACTGACTCTAGAGTTAAGGTTCCCCAGAACTTACGGAAGGGGAGGGCCCGTGGCCGCCGAGGACGATGACGCGCTGTTTGTGCTGACGGCTGTACTCCTGACTCCCGCCCAGTTTCCGAGTGTTCTGGGCGACGACTACCCGGAGGCCTGCGCGCGACTCGGCCTCGAACCGTACGCCGAGGGCTACGGGTTGGTTCTCGGCCAGGACGGCTCCGGCGCCCGCTGGACCGTGGCGACCGACGACGTCACCCTCGTGGCCTGCGCCATCGCCGCGTGGGACTGCGGCATGGAGTACGACCTCTCCCCCTCGGACCGCTCCGTGGCCGCGGCGCTGCCGGGCTGGCCGCTGAACGTGGCGGTCTCGGCCCCGGGCGTTCCGGCGCCGCACGACCCGGCACCGGACCCGGAGGTCGACGGCGGGCGCGCCGCACTCGTACCGCCGGACACGGAGCAGTGGGGCCCGGCACAACGCCGGCTCGGCGCCGACGAGATCGCGCTGCAGTGGGCGGTGTGGCGCGAACAAGTCGATGACGACGTCGACTTCGTCGAGGCGGGCGAGAGCCCCAACCCATCCGTCAAGCGCGTCCTGGAGGAGGTGCGGGAGTACGTGCACACCCCGCCGCCCCCCGGGCGGGTACGTTCGGCCTTCGCCTCGGGAGAAGCGCGCACACTGCGTGCGGACGGCCCCGGCTGGAGCATGGTCGCCCGCACCGACGACATCGCCTTCCTGCTTCTGGACGACGAGCCGGGCGAAGTTCTCCCGGTGGGACGCGGCGCCGAACTGCCCGGTCTGCTCGAGGCGTTGGACGGGATGGCGCTCCGCCCGGCCGCGTGAGGCGTCGCGGCGCGGCCGGTGCCCGGCTCGGTCTCAGCCGGGCGGAACGAACGGGCATCTGCACCTCGCCGGGCTGTCCGTGCAACGTAACGGCGATGGCGTCGCGAAGCGGCTGCCCGCGCTCGGCCGCCATCAGGAACTCGGTGCTCTCCCCCGGCGGTACGACCGCGTCCTCGGGGACACCGCGGACCGACGACGGGAGAGCGGCCCGGCCGTCCGGACGCCGGTGAGCGTCCTGCTGCCGGTGTTGCGCAGGGCCCAACTCCGGTGAGCCGCAGGCAGCTTCCGCGCACAGCTCACATCACCGGGGTCCTCCGCACTCGCGGTCAGCGGTTGAGCTCCTTGCGGCTCACCCGGCGCAGCCGGCGGCGCTGCGAGGGGTCCAGCGCCAGGTAGGCGATCGCGGGTACGCCGACGATCACCGCGAGAGCGATCCAGAACGACGTCAGCCACCACAGGAGAAGTCCCACAGCCACGCCGCCGACGGCGATCTTGCCTCTGTTGGTCATGTCGTCCTCCTTCAGGACGGGTCTGCCCGCCCGTCTCTATCCATTAGAACTCCGATTCGCCCTGCGGGGTTCCTTCCGCTTTCGTTGCCCAGAGGTGCCGGCTCCGTCGGACCATCTGATCAAATTTGACGAGCAGGAGGACGTCGCGCCGGCCCTGCCTCACGACGAGCCCGGCCGGGACGAGCAGGACCTGGGCCCTGCTCGTCCCGGCCGGGGGAGAGTTGCCTTCCAGACGGGAAAGCGGTGCCGAGCCGGTTATGCGTTCTGGTTCATGACCGGCAGGTAGCCGCTGGTCTGCCCGGCCTCCGTGGGGTGGTAGGACTCCCCGATCGGGAAGGTGACGCTGTGCAGCCACGAGTCGCCGGAGCAGATCTCGTGTCCGGTGAAGGAGCCGCGTACGTCGCCGAAGGTGAAGCCGTGGTCGGCCGCCCGCTTGGCGATCGTGTCGTTGAGGACGTCGGACGCGGAGTTGATCGCCGCGCGCGACGTCTCGCTGATCCCGACGGAGCATTCCCCGTTGAGCTTGTATATGCGGGGGTAGCCCATCACCACGACCTTGGCGGAGGGCGCTCGGTCGCTGATGGCGTTGTAGACGGAGTCGAGCTCGCCGGGCAGCGTGCCCGTGATGTAGCTCTTCGCCTCCTCGATCTTCTCCAGGCACACGCTCTCGCCCTGCAGCACACACGCCTGCATGGTGTCGGCGAAGCCCGCGTCGTTTCCTCCGATGCTGATGCTCACCAGGCCGGTCGAGGAGTTGAGCGGGCCCAGTTGACCCTGGAGCACGTCGCCCGTGCGGGCGCCGGAACATGCCGTGAAGTCGAACGAGGCCGGCGAGTTGGCCGCGGCCCACTGCTCGGAGTACGCCTTCGAACTCCGCTTGCAGTCGCCGCTGTCGCCGTAGTCACCCGCGCCGAGGCCGGAGGAGTAGGAGTCGCCCAGGGCGACATACGCCGGGGCCGCGTCCTGCGCGGAGGCGGGCACGGCCCCGGTGAGGGTGATGACTCCGAGGGACGACGCCACGGCGGCGCCCGTGGTCGTCCATCTGCGTGGCTTCATGGAACCTCTCATGGTGGGGGGAGCATGGAGGGTGCGTTTGTCATGTACAGAAGTACCAGTCACCGGCCTCCACTGGAAGTGCTCATGTCAAGAAAGCTGTGGAAAGTGTGACTGGCTTGCATCGCAAGGGTGTTGACGAAGCCCGGGAGAGGAACGCCGTCTTCACAGCCCGGCGGCCTGCACTACGGCGGTGACGCGGTACCGGAAGGTAGCTTCCACCGGGCAAAGATCCCTACACGCGACGGGAGTTGGCAGTTACGCGCGTAGGCACGCAGGGGCGGCGCCCGGGAGGTGAACCCGGGGGCCGGAGCGCAGGACGGGATGGCGGAGCGTCACGGAGCCTCTCGTGACGGACGGCGCGGAGGCGGGCTCGGAGACGCCGTACGCAGACACGCCGCCGGGCAGGGACCGCACCCCCACGTGACGGCGGCCCTGCCCGGGGCTGGCTCTGTGCGACTGTGCGCCGGACGGCGCATCGTGCCGACTCCTCGGCTACGCGCCGCCCTTGAACCCGACTCCCGCGTAACCGCGGTGGTCGACGAGTTCGTGCTCACTCGGGACCGGGCCGTCCGGGCGCCACAGCGGCGGCTTCACCAGTCCCGGTTCGATGAGCTCGAAGCCGTTGAAGAAGGGCAGGACCTCGTCGTAGCTGCGCATGATGAGCTGCGCGGTGGAGTTCTTGTAGACCTCGGCGGCGTTCGCCCCCTCCTCGCCCTCGTCGACGTCGTCGGTGACGTGCGAAAGGATCAGGCAACTGCCCTTCGGCAGGCGGCTGGTGACCTCGGAGACGATCTTGCCGGGCTCCTCGTCGTCCCGGATGAAGTGCATCACCGCGACGAGCATCAGGGCGACCGGCTGATCGAAGTCGATCAGATTCTGCGTGGTGGGGTGATCGAGGATCGCCTCGGGCTCACGGAGGTCGGCCAGGACGAAGCTCGCGTTGTCCGAATTGGTCAGCTTGGCACCGGCGTACGTCGCCACGATGGGGTCGTTGTCGACGTAGACCACACGCGTCTGCGGGGCAATGGCACGTGCCACCTCGTGCGTGTTGGGCGAGGTGGGGATCCCCGTGCCGATGTCGATGATCTGACGGATGCCGCTCTCCACGACCGTACGCACCGCGCGGTGGTGGAAGTCCCTGTTCCCCTGGGCGGTCGGACGGATGAACGGTGCGTGCCCGAGGACGCGCTCGGCGGCCGCCCGGTCGACCGCATAGTTGTCCAGACCGCCCAGGTAGTAGTCGTACATACGGGCCGGATTCGGCGTGGTGGTGTCGATCTGCTCAGGACTGAAGCCCGTCTCCGACACGTCGTCCTCCATGGTGGTCTTGCCGGTCAGGCGAGCAGAAAGTCGGCATCGCCGGCCTGAACGCCCTGAATGAACTTCTTGATCTCGTGGGGGGTGTAGATGAGGGCGGGCCCGTCGGGGTCCGTGGACTGACGCAGGGCGACCCGTCCGTCATCCAGTTTCAGAGCCTCCACACAGCTGCCGCCGTTGCCGCCGCTCCAGGGCTTGTGCCAGCCCTCGGTGCCGAGGTTCTTGGCGGGCATGCCGTTGTAGATACGACCCATGGTTCAGATCTCCTTGCGCATTGCACTGAGCATCGCCTCCGTTCGCGACACGGGTGCGGCCTGGGCACACATCCGGTCCAGTGCCTCCAGGAAGGTCGTCACGTCGTCGCGCTGGTCGAAATAGACGGCTCCGACCAGACTCTCCGCGCATGCGACGTCGGGCAGTTCGTCGATGGGGAAACGGAAGAGATGGAACGGTCCGTACATCGCCGGATGCGGGCCGGCGCTGAACGGCATGATCTGCAGCCGGACGTGCTGCCGCCGGCCCGCCTCGATGAGCACGTCGATCTGCTCACGCATCACCTCCGGACCGCCGAGGGAGCGCCGCACCACCGTCTCGTCCATCACCACCCACAGCATGGGCGGTTCGTCGCGGTCGAGAACGGTCTGACGCTCCATCCGCAGCGCGACCTGGCGCCGGATCTCCTCCTCGGGGGCATGGGGCATTCCCGAACGCAGCACTGCCCTCGCGTATGCCTCGGTCTGCAACAGCCCCGGCACGTAGTGCGGTTCGTAGGCGCGGATGCTGTGCGACTCACTCTCCAGACTGACGAATGCGCTGAACCACTCGGGCAGCACGTCGCGGTAGCGATGCCACCAGCCGGGCTGGTTGGCCTGGCGCACCAGGGCGAGGAACTGGTCGAGCTCCGCCGGATCGGTCACGCCGTAGGTCTGCAGAAGCTTCTCGACGTAGAGGACCTTCAGGCCGACCTCGGCCTTCTCCATCCGCCGGACGGTGGCGTGGGTCACGTCGAGCGCCTGCCCCGCTTCTTCGTACGACAGGCCGCACTTCTCCCGCAGATGTTGCAGGCGCCTTCCCAGAACCACCCGCAGAACGGTGGGGGCGCCACCGCTCGTCCGCGAGTCCACCACTATCGCTCGCCTCCAACTCCCGTCATGAGCAAGCAGTTTGGCATGGACGTCCTGTGAGACGACAGCCTGCTTCGAACGATTCTGTAATTTGCAGACTGATCCTTGCCAGGTGTGACCGAACAAGCTCATAGTGGATCCGTGGCTTCCCCCCATGACGCCCTCTCTTTAGAAGATCGGCCCTCAGCTGTGTCGGTACGCCCGCTCCGGGACGCGTTCCGTCTGCCCGCGCTCAACTCGTCGGTCGGGTGGGCGCGAAGACGAGTGCTCGACCGCCTGCACGAATGGCGAGTCGATCAACAGGCATGCGAGGACGCACAGTTGCTCGTGTCCGAGCTGTTCACCAACGCTGTGCGCCACACCGCCAGTGACAAGGTCAGCTGTGAACTCTGGCTCGTGGGCCTGCGGTTGTGTCTCGAAGTGACCGACCAGGGTGGAGGTCCCGACCCGCTCCGGCCGCCTCCGGGCGATCCATCGGACGCCGATGGGGAAAGCGGCCGCGGCCTGCTGCTGGTCAGCGTCCTCGCGGATGACTGGGGCATCCGCCGCAGCCTCGACGGCGGCCCGGACAGCGGGCACGCGGTGTGGGCGGAACTGACGTGTTCCCTCACCCCCGGTGACGACTGAGGGCGTCACTGCCACACGGCGGCTCCGCCGGCCGGGTGCAGACGCACAGCGCCACCGCCCCGCACGGGGGGCGGTGGCGCTGTGCGTGTACACCCGGTGGGCCCCCGGTACACACGCCCCTGTCCTTCGGCTACGCTCACGGGCATGGACAGGACCTACTGGCACGCGGTCACACCGCCTCCCGCGTCCCGCTGAGGGCGCACTGATCCGCGGGCGACGCTCCTGCGTCCCGCCCGCTCCCCGGCAGTCCGGGCTCTTCCCGGCGGCCCGCTCCACGCGGCGCCGCCACTGAGGTCTTCCCGCCCGCTGCCAGCGACTGCTGCGCCCTTCCGATGACCGTGATCACCGGCCTCCAACGGATCAGGACGCAAACCGCATGTCATCCTTCTCTGCCAGTCCGTCCTCGCACGCGCACCCGCATGCAGACTCACCGGCCCCGCAGGCGCCGTCGTCCAACGGCTCGCCGTCCTCAGGCCCCGGCAGGCGCGGCGGGGCAGGGCCCCTGCTCGTTCTTGCCGCGGCGGCGCTGTGGGGCACCACCGGCACGGCCGCGAGCTTCGCCCCCGCCTCCGCCTCACCGCTGTCGACAGGGGCCGCCACCATGGGCGTCGGCGGCCTTCTCACCTTCGTACTCGCGGGACGTTCGGCGCTCCGCGTGCTGCACGCGGGCCGCCCCGTGGCGCTTTGGGCGCTCCTGGGAGGCGTCGCTGTCGCCGTGTACCCCCTGGCCTTCTACTCCTCGATGGACCGAGCGGGCGTCGCCACCGGCACGGTGGTCACGATCGGCTGCTCGCCCGTCTTCGCCGCCCTGATGGAGCGGCTGCTGGTCGGCGTGCGGCTGACGCCACGCTGGCTCGCCGCGACGCTCTGCGCCGCTACCGGGTGTGCGCTGCTGGCGCTGACCGCCGGGGGTGGTTCGCAGGGCGGTCACGACGTGCCGGGCGGCGTCGCGCTGGGGCTCCTCTCCGGCGCCGCTTACGCCGTCTTCGCCTGTTACGGGGCGCGCATCATCCGTGCGGGGCACACCTCCCGTGCGGCGATGGGCAGCCTCTTCGGGCTGGGGGCGCTCGTACTGCTCCCGGTGCTCGCCCTCACGGGCGGACCGCTGCTGAGCGCACCACGCGGCGTGCTGGTCGCCGCATATCTGGCAGTTGTGCCGATGTGCGTGGCATACGTGCTCTTCGGCGCCGGTCTGGCCCGTGTCACGGCGGGTACGGCGACGACGCTGTCGCTCTTCGAGCCCGTGGTCGCCGCCGCTCTCGGGGTCGCCGTCGTCGGTGAGCGCCTCGGGGGCTGGGCGTGGACGGGGACGGGCCTCGTCCTGCTCGGGCTCCTCGTTCTCACGGTTCCGGTTCGTAAGCCGGGACTGCGGCGAAGCGCACGCGGAAAGGTGCCGGGGCGGGCCGACGGGTCGCCGGCGGCAGATCGCTGATCACGCGCGCGGGCGGGCGGCCCGGGTACCGGAGAACCGGAACCCGGGCCGCCCGCCCACAGCGGCCGCTTCCGCGGCACTGCTTCTCCCCGGCCGGCGGGACGTGCTCCGGGGTCTTGGTGCGCGTGGCGCCGGAGGCCGGCGTGATCCCGCCATCGCTACAGAGGGTGAATAACGCGCACCGCCGGTGGTGCGGAGAGTCATGGAGTCATCGCCTGATGCGGCACATTCCGCCTCTGCCGGTTCTCGCACCCGCGTCGCATTTTCGACGGAAGCAGCCCCGCAGCCGGTGACGTGGAACACAGCTGTCCGCCGAGGCGTTGAGACTACAGATGTCGAGAGACGGACAAGCGGGACGGAGGCATGGCCCATGGGCAGCGAGCCACGGGGCCGCAGTGGTGACGGGGGCGAAGAGGAGAACGGGCAGAACTGGGACGAGGGGCTCGCCTTCGACGAGAACTTCATCCGGGGCGCCGAAGTGAAGGAGCCGGCCGCGCGGACGCGGATGCTGCGCGAACGCTGGCGGCAGAGTCCGCCCGAACCGCAGCCCTGGCGGGCCGACGCTCCTCCCGCGGGATGGTTCTTCAGCAAGAGCCGCCGCCGGGCGCGCAAGCGGCGCCGCGGCAAGGACGACTGACCACCAGAGAGAACACACAACGGCATGTGCCTTCCGGGCCGGCGCCCTGCGCGGCCAGGAGGACAGCGGCTGCGCTCACACGTCCCCGGACCGGCGCCCCCCGCACACCCCGTCTCCACCGCACCCGGCCTGACTGCCCGGAGCGGTGCGCCCCACGGCGGGCAATTCCCCTCACGCGGCTTTCTTCACCGCCGGACCATTCCGGTCAGGCGGCCGATGGGCGGAGAATGTCCGTATCAATAGCAGTATGAACCGAGACATCTCTTCGTACGGCTCCCAAAATTCGTACAACCTTGCGATACTTGCGGGCCGGTACACCACCCGCCACCGCAGTCGAAAGGCGAAAGGCCTGTTCCATGACAGACAGCACCCTGGGCGACTCCGTCACCGCGCCGTCCGCCGACGTCCCTCTCAGCCGTGACGATCTGCTGGACCGGGCCCAGCCCTACCGCCGCGAACTGCTGGCGCACTGCTACCGGATGATGGGGTCCGTCCACGACGCCGAGGACCTCGTGCAGGACACCTACCTGCGGGCATGGCGGGCCGCCGACCGCTTCGAGGGGCGCTCGTCGCTGCGTACGTGGCTGTACAGGATCGCGACGAACGCGTGCCTGACCGCCATCGAGAGCCGTGGCCGCCGGCCCATGCCCTCCGGGATCGGCGCGCCCAGCGACGATCCGGAGCGCCCCGTGGTGGAGGCGCCGGAGGTGCCGTGGCTCGAGCCCGTGCCCGACGCGATGTTCCGCGGCGAACAGCCCTCGGACCCGGCAGCGGTCGTCGTCTCGCGCTCCAGCATGCGGCTCGCGCTCGTCGCAGCCCTGCAGCATCTGCCCCCGAGGCAGCGCGCCGTCCTGCTGCTGCGCGAGGTCCTCAAGTGGCGGGCCGCAGAGGTCGCCGAGCTGCTCGGGACCTCGACGGCGAGCGTGAACAGCGCCCTCCAGCGCGCACGCGCCCAGCTTCAGCAGGCGGCGCTCACGGAGGACGAGCTCTCCGAGCCGACCGACCCCTCCCAGCGCGAGCTTCTCGACCGCTACGCCAAGGCGTTCGAGAACTCCGACGTCACGGCGATCGTGCAGCTCTTCAAGGAGGACGCGGTCTGGGAGATGCCTCCGTTCCCCGAGTGGGTCAGCGGCCGCGACGCCATAGCGCGTCTCATCGGCGCGCAGTGCCCTATAGGCCCCGGCGAAGGCCTGATGATCCCGACCTCTGCCAACGGCCAGCCCGCCTTCGCGCTCTACAGCCGGCATGAGGGCGGTGACTACAAGCCCTTCCACCTGCAGGTGCTCGAGATCGAGGATGGCCACGTGGCACACGTGGGCGCCTTCTTCGACGACCGCCTCTTCCCGCTGTTCGGGCTGCCGGAGTCCGTGCCCGCGGAAGCGGCCGGGCGCTGAGCGACCGCCGTCCTCCGCGGGCACGGGTGCAGACGCGAGGGCGGGAGTTCAGGCACCCAGCAGATGGTCCATGGCGAGCTGGTCGAGGCGTTCGAAAGCCATGCCCCGCCCGGCCGCCTCGTCCGCGTCGAAATCCTCGAAGGCGGAGCGGTCCGCGAGGAGCCGTCCCGGCGTCTCGCCCGGCTCCAGAGTGGGCCGGGCGAGCTGGTCGAGCCGCGACTCGCGCAGCGCCTCCTGCACCGCCGGGTCGGCGCGGAAGGCCGCCGCACGCTCCCGCAGGATCAGGTAGTTGCGCATGCAGCCCGCCGCCGACGCCCACACCCCGCTGTAGTCCTCGGTGCGGGGCGGCTTGAAGTCGAAGTGACGCGGGCCCTCGTAGCCGCCGCCCTCCAGCAGGTCCACCGTCCAGAAGGCGGCCCGCAGGTCTCCGGCACCGAAGCGCAGATCCTGGTCGTACTTGATGCCGGACTGGCCGTTGAGGTCCAGGTGGATGAGCTTCCCCGACCACATGGCCTGTGCGATGCCGTGCGGGTAGTTGAGGCCCGCCATCTGTTCGTGCCCGACCTCCGGGTTGACGCCGAAGAGCTCCGGCCGCTCCAGCCGGTCGATGAACGCCAGCGCGTGCCCGACCGTGGGCAGCAGGATGTCGCCGCGGGGTTCGTTCGGCTTGGGCTCGATGGCGAAGCGGAGGCCGTAGCCCTGCTCCGTGACGTACTCGGCGAGGAGGTCGAACGCCTCCTTCATGCGGTCCAGCGCCGCGCGGATGTCCTTGGCCGCGCCCGACTCCGCCCCCTCGCGGCCGCCCCATGCCACGTACGTCCTGGCCCCCAGCTCGGCGGCGAGGTCGATGTTCCGCATCGTCTTGCGCAGGGCGTAGCGGCGCACGTCGCGGTCGTTCGCGGTGAAGGCGCCGTCCTTGAAGACCGGGTGGGAGAAGAGGTTGGTCGTCGCCATGGGGACGGTCATGCCGGTGGCCTCCAGGGCCTGCCGGAACCTGTTGACGTGGGCCTCCCGTCCGGAGGACGGGGTGCCGTGCGGGATGAGGTCGTCGTCGTGGAAGGTGATGCCCCACGCACCGAGTTCCGCGAGCCGGTGCACGGCCTCGACCGGGTCGAGCGGCGCGCGGGTCGCTTCACCGAACGGGTCGCGTCCCAGCCAGCCCACCGTCCACAGACCGAAGCTGAACCTGTCCTCCGGCGTCGGCTCGTAATTCATTCCGCCGCCCTCTCCCCGTGGCACTTCCTCGCGCCCACGGCTATTAGTCATGTCCGTTGACAAATTAGTATGCGCCCAGCGGCGGCAGCGTGGGAAGAGGCCGCGAAGAAGGAGGCTGAGGGGTTTCATGTCCGCACCAGAGGGACCGTTCGTCATCGGCGTGGACAGCTCCACGCAGTCCACCAAGGCACTCGTCGTCGACACCGCCACCGGCGAGGTCGTCGCACGCGGCCAGGCGCCGCACACCGTCACACCGGGACCGGGCCACGAGAGCGACCCGGAGGAGTGGTGGCAGGCGCTCGGAACCGCGCTCGAACAGTGCGGCCGTGCGGCGCAGCAGGCCTCGGCCGTGTCCGTGGGCGGGCAGCAGCACGGGCTCGTCACGCTCGACGCGGGCGGCAGGCCCGTGCGCCCCGCGATGCTGTGGAACGACGTGCGCTCGGCACCGCAGAGCGACCGGCTCATCGAGCAGCTGGGCGGTCCGGACGCCTGGGCGGACCGGTTCGGCAGCGTCCCCGCACCCGCCTTCACCGTCACCAAATGGGCGTGGCTGTGCGAGAACGAGCCGGAGTCCGCCGCCGCCACGGCAGCGGTCAGGCTGCCGCACGACTACCTGACGGGGCGGCTCACCGGTGACGGGACGACCGACAGGGGCGACGCCTCCGGCACCGGCTGGTGGGCGAGCTCCACCGGCGCCTACGACGAGGCGATGCTCGAACTCATCGGCCTTTCCCCGCAGTTGCTGCCACGCGTGACGACTCCGGGCGAGGCGGCGGGCACCGTGCGGTCCGGTCTGCCGGTGCCGGCGGGCGCGCTGGTCGCGGCAGGCACCGGCGACAACATGGCCGCCGCGCTCGGGCTGGGCCTGCGCCCGGGACAGCCCGTGCTGAGCCTCGGCACGTCCGGCACGGTGTATGCCGTCTCCTCGCGCCGGCCCACCGATCCGACCGGCACCGTGGCGGGCTTCGCCGACGCCCGCGGCGACTGGCTCCCCCTGGCCTGCACCCTCAACTGCACGCTGGCCGTCGACCGCGTCGCCGCACTGCTCTCCCTGGACCGCGAGGCCGTCGAAACCGGCGGCGAGGTGGCGCTGCTGCCCTTCCTCGACGGTGAGCGGACCCCCAACCTTCCCTACGCCTCAGGACTGTTGAGCGGCCTGCGCCACGACACCACCGCCGGCCAGATCCTCCAGGCCTCCTACGACGGCGCGGTCTTCGCCCTGCTGCGGGCACTGGACAAAGTGCTGGACGGGGAGAACGGGGAGGAGGCCGGCGGGAACGCCCCGCTGCTGCTGATCGGCGGCGGCGCGAAGGGAACCGCCTGGCGTGAGACCGTCCGGCGCCTGTCGGGCAGGCCGGTGCAGGTGCCGCGCGCCGAGGAGCTCGTGGCGCTGGGCGCCGCGGCCCAGGCGGCGGGGCTGCTGCTGGAGGAGGACCCGGCGGCCGTGGCCCGCCGATGGGGCACCGCGAACGGTCCTGCCTACGAGGCGATCCCGCGGGACGAGGCCACCCTGACCCGCGTCGCGGACACTCTCGCGGGGGCGGATACGCTGCTGCGGCAGCGCTGACACCCCTGCCGGCGACCCGGCCGGACAGCACGCCCCGCCGGGCGGGCGGTTCAACTCACAGCGGAGCAACGGACGTTAGGTTCATGGCAGTCCCACCCAACTCGCAGCAGGAGATGCGTCAGCGCAATCTCTCGCGTGTGCTGTACGCGGTCGCCTACGCCGCTCCCGTCTCGCGTGCCTCCATCGCGGCGAGGATCGGGCTGACGCGCGCCTCCGTATCCACCCTCGTCGAGGAGCTGCTGCGCGCGGGGTTCCTCGTCGAGCTGGGCCCGGGGCGTTCCGGCGGGGTGGGCAGGCCCGGTAATGCGCTGGCGCTCACGGGCCTGGGCCCGTGCGGCATCGGGGCCGAGATCGGCGTGGACCATCTGACGGTGTGCGCCGTCGACCTCGAAGGCCGGGTCCGCGTACGCGCCGGGGACGAGAGACCCAACGGCGAGGCCGGGGCGGAGTGCGTGCTGCGGCGCCTGAGTTCGCTCCGCGACCGGGTCGTCAAGGAGGCCGGCGCCGCCGGGCTGCGCCCGGCGGGCCTGGCTGTCGCCGTACCCGGGCTCGTCACCCGTTCGTCGACGACAGTGGTACGCGCGCCGAACCTCGGCTGGTACGACACGGACCTGGCGGCGCATCTCGCCCCGGCGGGCGCGCCCCTGCCGCTGACCGTGGAGAACGAGGCCAACTTCGGTGCGCTGGCGGAGCTGTGGCTCGCCGGGAGGAACGGGGAGAGCGGGGAGAGCCAGGCACGGCGCGACTTCATCCACGTCTCGGCCGAGGTCGGCATCGGCGCCGGAGTCGTCCTCGACGGTGAACTCCTGCGCGGCACCAGGGGGTTCGCCGGGGAGCTGGGCCACGTGCCGGTGCAGCCGGACGGGCCGCGCTGCGCCTGCGGCGGCTCGGGCTGCCTCGAACAGTACGCCGGCGAGGCGGCTCTGCTCCGGGCAGCGGGAATCCCGGTACGCGGCGCCGGCGGGCGTACCGCGGCGCTGGCAAGGCTGAGGTCCCGCGCCGAGGACGGCGACGAGGCGTCTCTGCGGGCTCTGCGCCGCGCCGGCAGAGCCCTGGGCATCGCGCTCACCGGAGCGGTCAACCTCCTCGATCCGCGGGCGGTACTCCTCGGCGGCGCCCTCGCCGGGCTGGCGCCCTGGCTTCTCCCCCCGCTGGAGCGGGAGTTGCGGCAGCGCACGGCGAGTGAGGACACCGTTCCGGAGGTGGCGGTCTCGGCGATCGGGAGCGACGGCCCGTCGCTGGGTGCCGCGTACTCGGTCGTTCGGGCGGTGCTCGACGACCCCCTGCCGTACGCCGTCGCGCACTGACGGGCTGAGCCCCGCACGGCGGGCGACCGGCGGCACGAGGCAGCACCCGGTCCCTCACCGGCAGCGATCCGGCCGGCCCGGCACCCGGCTCGTCAACTGCGCCGCGGGCTTCAGCACTTCGGGCGAATACCGGGAGGATGCCGTGCCTTGTGCAGGCGGCGCCCCACATGCTCGGTCACGTGACACGACGCCACAGATGGCACCGCGCCGCCTCAACCACCGTGGCCGGTGCGGCACTTGCTCTCACCTGCGCCGCACCCGCAGCGGCCTGGTCCCCGCCGCCAGCCGGAACGGACGACGGCACGCGCCGCATACCCTCACCTCGCACCGACGAAGACCCGGACCGCCTTGCTGACGGCGACGGTCTCGGCCTCGCCCTCGAAGCGGCCGGTGTCCGCCTCCGGCTCGCCACGCGGGACGGCACGTGCCACGCCGTGTCACTCACCGTCATCGCCGACCGCCTCCGGCTCGCACTGGCCGCACGGCACTGTTCCTGGGAGTGCGTCTGCGAACCGGAAACCCCGCCCCCACCCCTTCCGACGCCCGCACCCACCGCGCCGCCGTCCCCCGGCCCACCCCGGCCGACGCCGCCTTCCGCCACTGCGGCTCCGCAGCCGGCGCCCAGTGACGAACCACGGGCCCAGGCCCCGGTCGTGCACCGCCCCCGGCAGCCCGCACATGTACCGCCTCCCGAGGCGCGGCCCGCCCCGTCCGAAGCGGTCCCCTCCCCCGCGCCCGCTCGCTCCCGTCCGGCTGCACCAGCCCGACTCGAACCGGTCCCACGCACCGACAGCGGCCGGCTGCCGCTCTCCGGGCGGCTTCTTCTGCTCGTGGCTCCCGCCGTGCTCGCCGCCGCCGCGCTGCGCGCCCGCAGCGGCCGTTCCGGCAACTCGCAGCGCAGCGGCGCCGGTTCGGGCCCGCCTCCGTCGTCGTCACCCTTCGGCCGTTGAACGGGGCGGGTGCCGTCAGGCCCCTTCGCCTCCGACGCCTCCGCCGAACGCCCCCGCCGATCACAAGGGAGTGCAACCGTGCCCGAATGGATGCTCCTCGTCCTCGCGACCCTCACCGCCTGCGCCGCCGTAACCGTGGCCGTCGTGCTCCGGCAGCGGCGTGCGGCCTCCGACGACCCCTCCGAAACCCCCGACGTGATCGAGTACATGACGATGATGACCGGGGTGGTGTACGCGATCGTGCTCGGCCTGGCCATCGCCGGTGTGTGGGAGGCACGCAACGTCGCCGACGACGTGGCCACCGACGAGGCCCAGGCCCTCCACGAGGTCCACGAGCGAGCCCAGGCCGCCCCCGCCGCCCCTCGCGAGCAAATCAGGTCGGACGTCGCCGCCTATGTCCACCACACCGTCGCCGAGGAGTGGCCGTACATGGTGGAGCACGGCAGTCTCACCCCTCACGGCGGCCGGCTCCTGGCACAGCTTCGCAAGGACGTACTGGCCTGGGAGCCGAGCACGTCACGTGAGGAGCAGACGTACGCGGCGCTGGCGGACCGTGTCGCGGCGGTCGACGCCGCACGCACCAGCCGTGCGGGCAGCGCGGAGCCGACGCTGCCGGGCGTCGTGTGGCTGGGGCTGTTCGCCGGCGCAGTGGTGTCGGTCGGGATGCTCTTCGCGTTGCAGATCCAGCGATCGACGAGGGAGCTGCTGCTGGCGGGCATCTTCACCGCGCTGATCGCGTTCCTGCTCTTCCTCGTCCGGCACTTCGACGAGCCGTTCGCCCGCGGACTGACCGATCCGGCGGGGGCGTTCACAGCGCTCTTTCCCCAGGCAGGCAGCAACGTCACAGGCGGATGAGATGCTGACGGCTCCACGGTCGGGATCGTCTGAGGAGAACCGGGTGTCACTGCTCCTGCCCGCGCTGCACACCGAGTCCAGCCGCGCTGCCCTCCGCTTCGGTGAGCGCGCGCTCAGCTACCGGCAGCTCGCCGCGGCGGCGGGTGAGATGGCCACGCGCATCGGCGACGCCGGACGGATCGCGGTGTGGGCCACCCCCACCCTGGAGACCGCCGTCGCCGTGGTGGCCGCCCTGCTCGCCGGTGTTCCCGCGGTACCGGTGAACCCGCGCAGCGGCGAACGCGAACTGGCGCACGTCGTCGCCGACAGCGCACCCTCCATGGTTCTGGCCGAGCCGGACGCCGAGCTGCCCGAGGCGCTGAGCGGGGTTCCCCGCACGGACATCGTGGTCACCGGAGAGGCCGACGCCACCACGTGGGCTCTCGCGCCCGAACCCAACGCCGAGTCGCCGGCGCTCATCGTCTACACCTCCGGCACCACCGGGCCGCCCAAGGGCGTCGTCCTCTCCCGGCGCGCGGTCGCCGTGACGCTCGACGCGCTGGAGGACGCCTGGGAGTGGACGGCGGACGACGTCGTAGTGCACGCGCTGCCGCTGTTCCATGTACACGGCCTGATCCTGGGCGTCCTCGGCCCGCTGCGCCGCGGCGGAGGCCTCCACCACCTCGGGCGGTTCTCCACGCAGGCAGTGGCGGACGCCCTCGCCGGGGGCGGCACCATGCTCTTCGGCGTGCCCACCATGTACCACCGGCTGGCGGAGGCGCTGGATTCCGAGCCGCGGCTTGTCGAGGCGCTCGCCGGTGCGCGGCTGCTCGTCTCCGGCTCCGCTCCGTTGGCGCTGGAGGACCACCGGCGCATCACCGAAGCGACGGGCCGTCACGTCATCGAGCGCTACGGAATGACGGAGACGCTGATGAACACCAGCGTCCGCGCCGACGGGGAACCCCGGCCCGGCACCGTCGGCGTGCCGCTGCGCGATGTGGACGTGCGCCTCGTCGACGACGCGGGCAGACGGATCGGCTCCGGGGGCGGGGCGGAACCGGAGGGCACGGACGTGGTCGGGGAGGTGCAGGTGCGCGGTCCCAATCTCTTCACCGAGTACCTCAACCGCCCTGACGCCACGGCCGGGGCCTTCGACGGCGGCTGGTTCCGCACGGGCGACATGGCCACGCGGGACGCGGACGGTTACGTGCGGCTGGTGGGGCGCAAGGCCACCGACCTCATCAAGAGCGGCGGTTACAAGATCGGTGCCGGCGAGATCGAGAACGTACTGCTGTCGCACCCCGGCGTCTCCGAGGCCGCGGTCACCGCCGCACCGGACCCGGATCTCGGCGAGCACGTCGTCGCCTGGATCGTGCCCGCCGAGCCCGCCTCACCACCGCGAGGCGAGGAACTGGCGGACTTCGTCGCGGCGCAGCTCGCCCCGCACAAGCGGCCCCGCACCGTGCACTTCCGGGACGCGCTGCCGCGCAACGACATGGGCAAGATCCTCAAGCGGGAACTGGCCGGCCCGACTGCGACGGCACAGCCCGCGGACTGAGCCGCGCGATCCGGCCGTGAGCCCGGTCCCCGCCGCTGGCGCCGGGGCCCGGCGGTCTGCGGCGCTTCGGAGAAGGCCGCGCGGCCGGTGCGGTGACGCGGCAGCCGGCGGGTCAGGCTCCCTGCCGCTGGCCGTGGTCCGGCGCCAGCCCTCGGTCGGCGAGCCAGCGCAGCTGATGCAGCGTCTGCGAGCCGCGCCCGCCGCCGTGGTCGCCGAAATGCCAGACCACCACGTCCTTGTCGTCGTGCGCGTAGTGGTTGTACGCGGCGAAGCCGGTGGACGGCGGGCAGACCGGGTCCATGAGGGCGACGCTGAAGAGCGCGGGCACCGCCGCACGCCGGGCGAAGTGCAGACCGTCGAAGTACTCGAGCGTGGAGAAGACGCTCTCGGGGTCGTCTCGCATGTGGACCCCGAGATAGTGGGCGATCTCCGGGTACGGGCCGGCAACGGCGAGTTCCGCACCGCGCCGGATGTGGCACAGGAACGGAACGTCCACGAGGGCCGCCGCGACGTCCGTCCCGGCCAGGGCGGCGACTGCCAGGGCCAGACCGCCTCCCTGGCTGTGCCCGGTGACGATCACGCGCGCGGGGTCGACCGCGGGGTGGCTGCGCGCGGTCTCGGCGGCGAGCACCGCGTCGGTGATCAGCCGCCGGTAGTAGTGGTGTTCGGGGCCGTCGATTCCGCGGGTCATGAAGCCGCCCACGTAGTGCGGTCCCGGCACCGGGTCCGGGTCGGGGGTGGCATGGCCCTGGCCGCGGCTGTCGACGACGAGGTGGGCGTAGCCGGCGGCGCTCCACAGCAGATGCTCGGTGTGGAGCCCTCTTCCGCCGCCGTAGCCGATGTAGTTGACGATCGCCGGCAGCGGTGCGTCCGCGCCGCGCGGCAGCAGCAGCCACGCCGCCACGGGCTGCCCGTCCCAGCCGGGGAAGCGCACGTCGTGGACGTCCACCGTGCGCAGCGGGGAGTCCTCGATCCGCGGGAACGTCGCCGGCGGTGCCGTGCTTGCCGCTTCCCGGGCCGCGGAGAGGGTGCCCGCCCAGAAGTCCTCGAAGTCGTCCGGCGCTGCGGTCTCGGGCCGGTAGGCACGAAGTTGCTCCAGCGGCATGTCGGTCAGCGGCATGTGTCTCCTCGGCGAACGCCCCGGTCCTCCATGTGCCCGGCGGGCCCAGCATGGCACGGGCAGCGGTACCCGCCCTGCCGCGCCCTTCACCCCCTCACCCGCCCATGACGGACCACGACGGTGGTATCCGTGGCACATGGACTGGTTTGCGGCATCCGACTACTGGCTGACCCGGATCGTGCTCCAGAGGGCGCTGGCCGGCATCTACCTGGTCGCTTTCGTCTCCGGAGCCCTGCAGTTCCGGGCGCTGATCGGTGAGCACGGGCTGACCCCGGTGAGACGGTTCGTGCGGCGCGCTCCCTTCCGGGCCTTTCCGAGTCTCTTCCAGTGGCGCTGCTCCGACCGGCTGTTCGCATCGGTCTGCTGGGGCGGCGCGGCACTGTCGGCGGCCATCGTGGCGGGCGCCGCGGACGCCGTTCCGCTCTGGGCGTCGATGCTGATGTGGGCGCTGCTGTGGCTCGCGTACCTCTCGATCGTCAACGTGGGGCAGATCTGGTACAGCTTCGGCTGGGAGTCGCTGCTGCTGGAGGCCGGCTTCCTGGGGATCTTCCTCGGCAACGACGAGACGGCTCCGCCTGTGCTCGTGCTCTGGCTGCTGCGCTGGCTGGCGTTCCGGCTGGAGTTCGGGGCGGGACTGATCAAGTGGCGTGGTGACCGCTGCTGGCGCGAGCTGACATGTCTGGACCACCACCACGAGACGCAGCCGATGCCCGGCCCTTTGAGCTGGTTCTTCCACCGGCTGCCCAAGCCGCTGCACCGCGTGGAGACGGCGGCCAACCACGTGGCCCAACTCGTCGTGCCTTTCGGGCTGCTGATGCCGCAGCCGGTGGCCACGTTCGCAGCCGCGGTCGTCATCGTCACCCAGCTGTGGCTGGTGCTGTCCGGCAACTTCTCGTGGCTGAACTGGCTGACGATCGTCATCGCCCTCGCGGCAGTGGACAGTTCGGCCTTCTCCGGGGCACCGCCCCCCTTCGCCGCGCCACCGCTGTGGTACGTCGTGGTGGTCTGCGCCGTGACGGCTCTTGTGCTGGCGCTGAGCTACTGGCCCGTGCGCAACATGGTGAGCCGGGGCCAGCAGATGAACGCCTCCTTCAACTCGCTTCACCTGGTGAACACTTACGGTGCCTTCGGCAGCGTCACCCGGGTGCGGCACGAGATCGTGATCGAGGGCACGGACGAGGAACTGCCCGGCGAGGAGACGGTCTGGCGGGAGTACGGCTTCAAGGGCAAGCCCGGCGATGTGAGCCGTCTGCCGCGCCAGTTCGCCCCGTACCATCTGCGCCTGGACTGGCAGATGTGGTTCGCCGCCCTCTCCCCCGCCTACGCGGCCGGCTGGTTCGAACCGTTCGTCGCCCGCCTGCTGGAGGGCGACCGCGAGACCCTGCGGCTGCTGCGGTACAACCCCTTCCCCGGCCAACCACCCACGCACGTACGGGCGCTGCTGTACCGGTACCGGTTCACGACCCGTGCGGAACGGCGGGAGACGGGCCACTGGTGGCACCGCACGCTGGTGCGGGAGTTCCTGCCGCCCGTCCGGGCAACGAGAGACGCGGACCAAGCACGCTAGTGCTGTGGCCGGCTGCCGCCCGGGCGGTGAGGAAGCGGTCCTTCGGCCTGGCCGCATCCTGACCGGGGACCCACCGGGCCGCCGAAGGCAACGGCCGGTGAGGCCCCCTCTCCGGTGCGGAGGACGTCGGGGAGGACCGGACCACACCTGATGGCTGGAATCGTGCGCCTTGGCTGGTTTGCCGTCAACGTCGGCGTCGCAACTTTCACAACCCGGCGCCCGGCCCCACCGTCACGACCACACGCAAGCCCTCAGAGGAGGGGTACCGGGCGCCGCAACCGTCCACGAAAAGGCGAGGCCCCGCCTGCTCCCCCCACAGGAACAGACGGGGCGACCCCGTCCACCACCCCCCACAGGGGCGAACGGGAATCCAGGGCCGACGCCGAGCCCTGCTGGCCACTGATGCCGAGACTGCGCTCGCATGTCCCAATTGCGCAAGATGCCAGATGGTCACATTTCCGCCACGGGTGATCCGGCAGCCGTGCGGCCGAGCAGGCGCCCCGTGGCCCGTGGGTGAAGTGAGTGCAGTGCGCGTCCGCAGAGGGAGGTCTGGCGCCGCCGATCTGACGACCCGGTGACATCTGCCCCGGAGAGCCGCTGCGATGCTGGTCACCGCCCTACGGTGGGCAGGTGACCACCTCCACGCGAACTGACGGCCCGGACAGCGGAACCGGCCCGGACAGCGGGACCAGCCGCCGCCGAGCGGCGGTGAACGGCGCCGTACGGGGGTTTCGTGGCGTCCACCGCCGCAGGGTGCTCGACCTCTGCGCAGTGGCCGCGGCAGCACTGCTCTTCGCGGCAGCGGCGGTGGCGGGCCGCAGTTACGCGGACAGCCCCGGCACGCTGCGGCTTCGCTGGCCGCCCCTCTACGCGTACTGGATGCCGCACGCCGGCCCGGGCACCGTCCTCGCGCCTGCCCTGGCCGTACTCCTGATCGCCTACGGGCCGCGCCTCGCCGCAACCCTGCACTGGCGTTCGCTCCTGCACGCGGCATGGGCGGCCGGGATGGCGTGGAGCTGGTCGCTGACGCTCGTCGACGGCTGGCACCGGGGCGTCGCCACGCGGCTGACGACGAGTTATGAGTATCTGCAGTCCGTCGGCGAGGTCGAGGACATCGGTGCGACACTGCGCGGCTTCACGGCACGCATCCTCATGGACGCGCCGGACAACTGGCCCCCGCATGTCGCCGGCCATCCGCCGGCGGCGCTGCTGACCTTCGTCGGGCTCGACCGGGTCGGACTCGGCGGCGGCGTCTGGGCCAGCGTCTTCGTCATCACCGCCGGATCCTCGGCAGTGGCGGCCGTGCTGGTGACGGTCCGGGCGCTGGTCTCCGAGCGGGCGGCCCGCACGTGCGCCCCCTATGTGGTGCTCACACCCGCCGTGGTGTGGACCGGCGTCTCGGCCGACGGCTACTTCACGGCGGTGAACGCGTGGGCGCTGGCGCTGCTCGCCCTTGCGGCGACCCGCAGCGTACGGGCTCCCGCGTGGGCCGCGGTGGGCTCCGGACTCCTGTTCGGGCTGGCCTGCTATCTGTCGTACGGGTTGATTCTGACGGGGTTCCTCGCTCTTGCGGTGCTGGCCGCGGCGCGTGCGGTGCGCCCCGTTCCCCTCGTACTGCTGGGCATGGCGCCGTGGTTCGTCCTCTTCACGGCCGCGGGGTTCTGGTGGTTCGAGGGCTGGTCGACCCTTGTCGAGCGCTACTACCAGGGAGCAGCGCGGGTCCGCCCCTACGGCTATTTCGTGTGGGCGAACCTGGCTGCGCAGACTGCTGTGGCAGGGCCTGCCGTCGTCGCGTCACTGCGCAGGGCGGGCGCCGCCGCCACCGCCTCCCTGCGGGCCCGCCGGACCCGCCGAAGTGGCGGGGAAACCGACGCCGAGCGGGAGGAGTCGACGAGGCGGCGCGCAGCGCTGCTGCTTCTCGTCGCGGGCGCTGTGTGCTGCGTGCTGGCCGCGGACCTGTCGGGGATGAGCAAGGGCGAGACGGAACGCATCTGGCTGCCGTTCACGCTGTGGCT
Source organism: Streptomyces sp. WMMB 322 (assembly GCF_900090145.1). Taxonomy (GTDB): domain Bacteria; phylum Actinomycetota; class Actinomycetes; order Streptomycetales; family Streptomycetaceae; genus Streptomyces. The sequence goes on along the minus strand of NZ_FMHI01000022.1, from coordinate 33,041 downwards.
GCTGCCGGCGACGGCGCTGCTGCCGCGCCGTGGCCGCCGTTGGTGGCTCGCGGCGCAGGCGGCCACCGCGCTGACGGTCAATCATCTGCTGATCACTGGCTGGTGAGTACGGCCGACAGGCCCGGACCGTTCCCCGGCCTCCAGGACGGGCCCGCAGGGCGGGCGCGGCCAAGGGCCATGAACGGCCGCTCGCCGCACCGCCATTCCTCCACGACCCGCCAGCCGGCCTCCGCGGCCCGCTCCCTGAGCGCTTCCCGGCCCAGCCTCGCCCAGAGGAAGGCCGGGCCCTGAGCGTCCGTGCCGTCGTACAGCCGCACCTCACTTCTCTCCTCCACCTCCGCGGACGAGGCCTCGGCGAACAACAACCCGTCGGGCGTGAGAAGTTCCTGTATGCGGTCCAGCAGCCTCGCCGGATCGCCCCCGATGCCGATGTTGCCGTCCAGAAGCAGCACGCTCTGCCAGCGTCCCTCGCCGGGAAGCGGCTCGAACACGGAACGCTGCAGCGCCGTGCCACCCGCGCCGCGCGTACGGGCGATCGCGGCCGGGGACGTGTCGACGCCCAGCGCGGGCACGCCCAGCCCGGACAGTGCCGCCACCAGCCGCCCGGGGCCGCAGCCGACGTCGAGGACGGCGCCCGAGCAGCGGCGCAGGACGCTCATGTCCGCCCGGTCGGCCTGCGCACACCACCGCTCCACCTCCAGCGGCAGCAGCCAGCCGTCGCGGCGCTGCAGGAACAGCGGTCCGCGGCCGGCGCGCAGCGCGTCAGCGTAGGGGTCCTGCTCCGTGCACCACGCCGGCGCGGGTGCACTCACTGCGCCACCGCCCGGGCGAGATCCGCGTGCACGGAGGCGAAGTGCCCCGAGGAGAGTGCGGCGACCCGGGCCGCGTCGGCAGCGGTGTCCACATCGCGCAGCACCGGCAGGTCCCGTACGGACAGTCCTGCCTCGACGAGCCGGTGACGCTGCCGTGCACCCGTGTCCGCCCTGGACATCGGCACGCCCAGCACGAGGCCGGGCCGCGGGCGGGCCATGCCGAGGGCCCAGAAGCCGCCGTCCGCCGCGGGGCCGAACCAGGCGTCGTGCTCGTCCCACGGGCCGGAGTCCGTGGCGAGGGCGAGCAGTCCGGTGGTGATCTGCGGGGTGTCCATGCCGATGAGCAGCGCCGGCCCGTCGCACAGTCCGAATGCGGCCGCGATCCGTTCGTCGAGGCCGCCGCCGCACTGCGGCACCACTTCGAACCCGCCGGGCAGCCAGGGCCCCGGCCGCCCGTCGAGCACCAGTACGCGTCGGCGCACGTGCATTCGCGCGACCGTCTCCAGGGTGTCCGCCAGCGCCGCCTCGGCGAGCCGGGCCGCGTCCTCGGGACGGTAGGGGGGCGTCAGACGTGTCTTGACCCGGCCCGGGACCGGCTCTTTGGCGATCACGAGAAGGGTCGTCGGTGCAGGAACGGGTGCTTCGGCGGAGGCGGGTCGGGGTGCTCCGGCAGGGGCGGGCCACCGGGCAGGGCCCGCCGCGGCGTCCGGTGACGCGGCGGGCAGCGGCAGCCGGGCACCGGATGCGGGCGGGGCGGGGTCCACGGCTCCGCTGTCCCCGGTGCGGTGGCCGTCCCCGGCGCCGCTCATCGCAGGACCGCCTGCATGTCGCGCACCGCGTGCCAGGTGCCGAGCCATGTGCCGGTCACCTTCGACTTGCCCGAACGGGGCAGGTAGTCGACCTCCGTCTCGTCGATGCGCCAGCCCGCGTCGGCGGCGCGCACCACCATCTGCAGCGGGTAGCCGCTGCGGCGGTCCGTCAGCCCCAGTCCGAGCAGCGCCTCGCGGCGTGCGGCGCGCAGCGGTCCCAGGTCGTGCAGCCGCACGCCGGTGCGGCGCCGCAGCATCCGCGAGAGAGCGCGGTTCCCGAGCCGGGCGTGCAGCGGCCACGCTCCGCGCCGCGTGGGGCGGCGCCGTGCCAGTACGAGGTCCGCGGTGCCCTCGCGGACGGGGGCCGAGACGCGCGGCAGCATGCCCGGGTCGAGGGTGGCGTCGCAGTCGCAGAACGCGACGAACTCCGCCTCGGCCGCGAGCAGCCCCGCGTGGCAGGCGGCTCCGAACCCGCGGCGCTCCTCGCGCACCACTGTGGCGCCGTGGTCGCGTGCGATCTCCGCGGAACCGTCCGTCGAACCGTTGTCGACGACGAGTGCCCGCCATCCGGCCGGAATCCGCTCCAGCACCCACGGCAGCGCCTCGGCCTCGTTCAGGCAGGGAAGCACCAGGTCGCCTTGCCAGGACTGCGAGTTGGTGGTCATCTTCATCTGCCTCACCCTACGAACCCATACCGGACATATGGGATCGACGCACCTTACGGAAGGCTGACATCCGCACCCGGCCCCACCTGTGCCGGTTCTCTGCCGCCTGCCCGGTGCCAGACTCGCCCTATGCGAATACAGCCTCCGGCCGCGGCACGCAGGGTCCTTGTCGTGGACGACGACCCGACCGTCACGGAAGTGGTGGCCGGCTATCTCGACCGCTCCGGTTTCGTCGTCGACCGCGCGGCCGACGGCATCGACGCACTGACCAGGGCGCAGGCCGCGCCCCCCGACCTGGTCGTGCTGGATCTGATGCTGCCGGGACTGGACGGCCTCCAGGTGTGCAGGCAGCTTCGCCGGCAGGGGCCGGTGCCCGTCGTGATGCTGACGGCACGGGGCGACGAGGAGGACCGCATCCTCGGCCTCGAGGTAGGCGCGGACGACTACGTGACCAAGCCGTTCTCCCCGCGCGAACTGGTGCTGCGCATCGAGTCGGTGCTGCGCCGAGCAGGAGCGCCGCCGCCGGAGGGCCAGTTGCTCACGGGGGGCGGCATCACCCTTGACCCGGCTGCCCGTTCAGTCTTCGACGCACGCGGGCCCCTTTCGCTGACGCTCCGTGAGTTCGACCTGCTCGCGCATTTCCTGCGCCACCCGGGACGGGCCTTCAGCCGGGAGCAGCTCATGGCGGACGTGTGGGGCTGGGATTTCGGCGACCTGTCGACAGTGACCGTGCACGTACGGCGTCTGCGGCACAAGGTCGAGGCCGATCCCGCGCACCCCCGGCTGATCACGACGGTGTGGGGCGTCGGCTACCGCTTCGACGACGGCGGCGGGGGCCTGTCCGCCGCTGACGGTGGCGGGCGCCGGGATTCCGGCGGAGACGGCGACGGCGGAAGCGGAGGCCGCGATGCGTGACCTGCTGTTGATCGCGCTCTATGCGGCGCTGGGAGCCGCGGGCGTCGGGCTGGCCGGACTGCTCGCACTGCGCGCGCTCCGGCGCCGGTCGGTGGCCGTGTCGCTCGCCGTACTCACCGCCGTGGCCGTGGGTTCGGTGCTCGCCGGAACCCTGTCGGTGGCGTGGGCGATGCTTCTCAACAAGCACGACCTGGGCGTGATCACCACGGTGTGCGTGATGGCGGGCGTGACCGCGACCGCCACCGCACTGCTGCTCGGCCGGTGGGTGATCGGAGGGCACCGTGCGCTGGAGCAGGCGGCGCGCGCGCTGGGCGAGGCGGGCGGAGACGGAGACGCAAGCACCGGCGGATTCGCCGGCGCCGGTGACGCCGGACACTCGAACTCGACGGGCGCACCGCCCCGCGGGAGCGGCGGTCGGTCCCGGGCCGAGGGCACCATCGGGGCCGGGGAGGACGCGGCCGGTCCCGGCGTCGGCGGATTCGTGCAGCCCACCACACCCATGCCTGCAGAACTCGCGTCGCTGGCACGGCAGTTGGCGGACTCCAGCGCAAGGCTGGCCCGTTCCCGCGAACGGGAGCGTGCGCTGGAGGCCTCACGGCGGGAACTGGTCGCGTGGATCTCGCACGACCTGCGCTCGCCCCTGGCCGGGCTGCGTGCGATGGCCGAGGCTCTGGAGGACGGAATCGCCGCGGACCCGGCCCGCTACCACCGGCAGATACGCGGTGAGGTCGAACGGCTCTCCGGCATGGTCGGCGACCTCTTCGAACTCTCCCGCATCCAGGCCGGTTCGCTCACGCTGTCGCCGACTCGCATCTCCGCTTACGACCTCGTCAGCGACGCCCTCGCGGGAGCGGACGCCCTCGCCGGTGAACTGGGGGTGCGGCTGGCCGCGGCCGGCGTCGAGCAGGTCCCGATGGAGGTGGACGGCAAGGAGATGTCCCGCGTGCTGGCCAACCTCCTCGTCAACGCCATCCGGCGCACTCCCGCTGACGGCACGGTTGCCGTGACGGCGAGACAGGTCGAGGACTCGGTGGTGCTGTCGGTCACCGACGGCTGCGGCGGGATCCCCCCGGAAGACCTTCCGCGTGTCTTCGACACCGGCTGGCGCGGCACCGACGCCCGTACGCCGCCGGGCGGCGCCGGCCTCGGGCTGGCCATCGTCCGCGGCATCGTCGAGGCCCACAGGGGGCGCGCCGCTGTACGCAACGTGCCGGGCGGCTGCCGGTTCGAGGTCATGCTCCCGGCCGCTCGCTGACGTGCCCGGAAGGGACGCCGGGGTCGGCGCCCGGCGCAGTCGGCGCTCGACCGCGGGCCCGAGGTGGACGGCGGCGAGCCGTCGGTTCCTACCAGGACGCGGCGCCGCACTGCCTTCCGGCCCCGTGTCCGGCAGTGACCGGGGAGGACCCGCGACCGGAGGCGCGTCCGTCGACCACGCTGCGGGCCGGACAGCCGTCCCGGTCTCGGTCGCAGGTGCGTCACGGTGCGGCATGAGGGCCTCGCCGGCCGCCGGTGCAATGCCGCAATCCGCACCAGGCCGGAAGGCCCTCGCCCATTCAAGATCACCTACCGGTGATCATGGTCACCGACCTCCACGGGCAGAAGACCTAGGAGCGTACGGGGAGGGCCAGTTCGTCCTTCGCGAACCGGGCCATTCCCTCCGCGAACGGCACGCGCGCGCTCCAGCCCAGCTCACGGCGGAAGCGTTCGGAGGACGCAGTGATGTGGCGTACGTCGCCCAGACGGTACTCCCCCGTCACCTCGGGCTTCGGCCCGCCGAACGCCTCCGCCAGGGCGTGGGCCATCTCCCCCACGGTGTGGGGCCGGCCGCTTCCGGTGTTGTACGCGCGCAGCGCCCCGCCCGGCAGACCATCGAGGGCCTCGAGCGCGACGACGTTCGCCGCCGCCACATCGTCGACGTGGACGAAGTCGCGACGCTGTGCGCCGTCTTCGTACACCTGTGGGGCCTCGCCCCGTTCCAGTGCCGAGCGGAAGAACGAGGCCACTCCCGCGTACGGAGTGTCACGCGGCATCCCGTCTCCGTAGACGTTGTGGTAGCGCAGGCTGATGACACGGCCGCCGGTGGCCCGTGCCCACGCGGCCGACAGGTGCTCCTGCGCCAGCTTCGTCGTGGCGTACACATTGCGCGGATCTGCCGGGGCGTCCTCCTCGACGAGTTCGGGGTCGAGCGCGGCGCCGCACCGCGGGCAGGGAGGCTCGAACCGGCCACTGTCCAGGTCCGCTACGGACCGGGGGCCGGGCCGCACCACCCCGTGGACCGAGCAGCTGTACCTCCCCTCCCCGTACACCACCATCGACCCGGCCAGGGCCAGCCTGTGCACCCCGGCATCGGCCATCTGTTCAAGGAGCACGGCAGTACCGAGGTCGTTGCAGCTCACGTACGCGGACGCATCCGCGAACCCCTTGCCCAGCCCCACCATCGCGGACTGGTGACAGACCGCATCGGCTCCTCTCAGAGCCTCCCTGACTGCCGCCGGATCCCGTACGTCTGCCCGGATCCCGGTTGCCGCTGCCGTGTCGAGGACCACTGGCTCGTGGCCCGCGGCCTCGAGCGCGGTCACGATGTGGGACCCGATGAACCCTGAACCGCCTGTCACCAGTACGCGCATGGGTCCACGCTACGGCGGCAGGACCCCTGACCGGCCGAACCGGGACGCATGTCAGCGTTCCGTAAGGTCAGCCATGCCGCCTGCGCCCGCCGAGGCGATCAACGCACGGGCATCTTGTACGTCGAGGCGGCACCCCTGTCACCGCACCCCAGCGGGCACTTCGGCCACATCTGTCACATCCGTCACCTCCGTCACCTCCGTCACCTCCGTCACGCTGATGAGTACCGTTCCACTGATGCCGCGCCTCTTCCTTCAGCGAATTGGCCTGTGCAGCCGGCTCCCGGGCGCGGGGGGGCCGGGGGCCGGGGCGGGCGCCCAGGAGGAACAACCGCCGGGATCCGGATCCCTGCGTCGACGGCTGAAGCGCACCGGCTCACACGGCCGCAGGCCCCCTCCCCTTCTCGTAGACGGTCAAGCCGCGCGAAAGCCTCAGGGGAACGAGCACGAGCTCCACCGCCACGGCCTTCCACGCATAGAGCAGGTTCACGATCTTGGCCGGATAGACACAGGGAATGTTCAACAGCACACGCCCCAGCGGGAGTCGGCGTCTCCGAGCCGCGTACACCAGGGGCGGCAGGGTGAAGACCAGCTCCGCGCCCAGCCACCACAGCACGGTGGGCAGAGCAGGGCGTCCCATGCCGAGCGTCAGAACGAACGGCGCACTCCACCAGAGGGGCGCGGTGAGGATCTCCAGTATGGCCAGCAGCACCCACACAGCGAGTATCGGTTTCCTGCGCAGCAACTGCGCCGTGTGCAGGCGCACGTTCTGGCAGAAGCCCGCCATCCACCGCCACACCTGCTTGCGCAAGTAGAGCAGGGTCTCCGGGTCCGCCGCCCAGGCGACGGCGTCACCGACGTAGCGCGCACGCCGTCCCGCGATCTGCTGTGACCAGGTGAAGTCCATGTCCTCCACGATCGTCCGCTCCGGGAAGCCGCCGAAGTCCACCAGTGCCTCCTTGCGGAAGACGGAGCAGCAACCGGAGCACACCATCGGGCTGTTGGCGCGCTGCTGAATGGGCCGATGCCAGTGGAAGCCGAAGAGATACTCCACGGAGCGGCCGCGTTCCCACACCGTCCGCGCGAACCGGGTCTGAACATTGCCCGCCGCGACGACGACGTCAGGATCGTCGAAAGCGGGAAGGATCCGCTCGATGTAGTCCCTCGCCAGCACAGTGTCGGCGTCGACCGCGAGCACCAGCTCCCCTGAGCAGTGCGGCAACGCGTAGTTCTGCGCCCGGGCCTTGCTGCCGAGATTGCGCGGCGGGCGCAGCACGCAGACGCCGTAGGCGCGTGCCACGTCGCCGGTGCCGTCCCGGGAGGCGTCGTCCACCACGATGACCTGCTGCGCCGGCACAGACTGGCGCAGCACCGACTCCAGGGTCGCGGGCAGGCCCTCTTCCTCGTCGTGGGCCGGGATGATCACCGTGACGCTGCGGACCACGCGCTCACCCCCTGCGCCGTCGCCGGTGCTGCACTGCTCGCCCGCCGGCGCCGCCGCAGGGCCGCGCGCACTATGACGACGGCTCCGACCAGTCCGTACACCAGCACGCTGACACCGATGAACGGCAGCCCCCCGTGCATGGGCTCCTCCTCTTCGCACATGTCCCGGCGCCTCTCGCCGGGCACGGAAGACAAGCTAGCCCGCGCCGACCACTCAAAGTTCTGAGCCGCTACTTCCTGTGCGCGACCACCGGCTTGTGGACAGCTCCCTCACCCTTGAGTGGGGGGATTGCCGCGAGCCTCGTGTTCGGCTGCCGGCCGCCCCTCGGCTCCCCCCGGCCGCTCCGGGGAGTGCGCCAACTCCGGCGACGACGACTCCAGCGGCACCGACCACGACCTCACCAGGCCCAACTGGGCGGCCTGGCGCGGCAGCAGCGCGTCCAGCAGCCAGTCGGCAGCCACACGCACGCGGTTCCCGGGCAGCGCAGCCAAGTGATAGACACGCGTCACTGCATTGGCCAAGGGGCCGGCCAGCGGCACCCCGAGCGGATTGGCGGCCGCCTGGATTCCGCCGAGATCCACCGTGAAGCCCCAGTCCTTGTGCTTGTACGGGCGCCGCCTGCCGTATCCGAACGACGCCGCCACATTGTCCGCCACCGTCTTCCCTTGCCGCACGGCATGCTGCCCGGTCATCGGCGTGTACTCACCCGGCTTCGTCAGGTCCGGCACCGCGGCGGCGTCACCGCACGAGTACACCTCAGGACGGCCCGGCACCTGCAGGTACTCGTCGACGCACAAACGGCCCTTGTCCGAAGGCAGCCCCGTGTCCTCCACCAGCGGATCGGGCCGCACACCGACGCACCAGATCAGTGACCGCGTCCTGACGAACTCCCCGTCGTCCAGGAGGACTCCCTCCTTCGTCGCCTCCTTCACCGACGTCCCCGTCCGGACCTCCACGCCCCGCTTGGCCAGCACACGGTGCGCCGTCTTCGACAGGCGCTCGTCGAGCCCCGGCAGCACACGGGGGGCGACGTCGAGAAGCATCCAGCGGGGCAGCCTGTCACCTCGCAGCTCGTTGCCGGCCTTGCGGTGCTGCTTGGCGAGCGAATCGGTGAACAGCTTTCCGTGCGCGGCGACTTCCGTCCCCGTGTAGCCCGCGCCGACGACGACGAAGGTGCAGCGGGCATCGCTTTCGGCGGGGTCCTCCTCCGAAGTCGCCATCTCGATCTGCCGCGTGATGTGATCACGCAGATACAGCGCCTCAGGCATGCCCCGGAAGCCGTGGGCGTGCTCGGCGACCCCTGGGATGGGCAGCAGCTTGTTCACGCTTCCCACGGTCAGCACGAGCCGGTCATAGCCCAGCTCGCCTCCGTTGCCCTCCGGATCCACGTACGTGATCTTCCGCGACTCCAGGTCGACCCCGTTCACCTCCCCGAGCACGAGCCGCACCCCACGCAGGGTGCCCGCCAGCGACACCGACACCCGGCGGGGCTCCAGTACGCCGGCGGACACCTGCGGGAGCATGGGCAGGTAGAGGAAGTAGTCGTTCGGGTTGACGAGAACGATCTCCACATCCCCGCGGAACTTGCGCGAGAGCCGCCTCGATGCCTCGTATCCGGCGAATCCAGCTCCGACGATGACGATGCGGGACCGGCTCACTGGTGGCACTCCAGACCTTTGGGTAGCGTCGCGAACGCTGCCGCAGTTCCCAAGGTCCTGCCGCCCAAACCCGGACCACTGGCCTTGCAGGGACCGATACGACCCGGACCACTGGCCTTGCACGGCCCGATACGGGTGCGCGGGCACCTCCGCACGTCATGTATTGTTCTTCGTGCGCGAGCGGCGCGGGCACACACCCCGAGCCGGACGGGCACCGGGACGTGGCGCAGTTTGGTAGCGCACTTGACTGGGGGTCAAGGGGTCGTGGGTTCAAATCCCGCCGTCCCGACACTGTGATCAGCGGGTTTGCCGGAACGGCAGACCCGCTGAACTTGTTCGGGTGACACGTGACGGCGACGTGATGACTCGCGTGCCCGTCCCCCACTCCTGCGACCGCTTTCGGTCGCCAGGTCTACTGCATGTACCGGTCCATCGGCAAGGAAGGCCTGGGCGCGCGGCCGCCTTCATGTCCACCAACGTGAATTCGCCCTTCCTCGTTGGATGTCGGGCGATGCTACTGCGCATCGTGCCGCGGCCAGGACGCAGCGGTCGCGGTGCGGGGTGATACCGGCGGCTACGGGGAAAGCCCCGGGCCCACCCGCGAATCACGCACCGGCTCCCCGGTCCTGGCCGGGTTCCGCCGCCGACTCGGAATGGAAGACCCGGAGTTGGAGCATCGCGGAGAAACGTTGACCGGAGTCCAGCAGGTCGATCTCCCCGACCTCTGCCACGCGTCGGAGCCGGTAGCGGAAGGTGTTCTGGTGCACGAAGACGGAATCGGCGGCTGCGGTCACGTCGCCGAAGGACTCCAGCCAGGCCCGCAACGTCCCGACGAGGTCGCTGCGGTGCCGGCGGTCGTAGTCGATGAGATTGGCCAGTACGCCTGTCGGGCGGTCGCCCCTCGTGGCGGCGATGTCGCGGAGTTCCATGACGAGCGCCTCGGCCTGGAGTTCCTCGAGGCGGCCTATTCGCCTGTCCCCTCCGCGCTCCCGCAGCACCCGCAGTACGCGGTCGACGGTGGTGCGGCCGTGCGCCAGGCCGGGCGCGTCGAGGGCGACGGGCCCGACGGCCGCGATCGCCGGGAGCCGCTCCCCCACCCGGTCCAGGAAGTGGTGAACGACCCGCATCCCCTCCACCTCTGCCGCCTCCACGCTTCCGGGTGGCAGCAGCCCGTAGGTCACCGGACCTATCGCGGCCGCAGCGGAACGGGGGTGGGCGGAGCTGAGGTGCAGGGCGAAGGCGTCGGTGAGCCGGTGCCGGGTGTGTGCCACAGCGGCACCGTCCGGGCCCGGTGGGGCTTCGCCGGGGTGTCCTTGCCGTTGTCGGCGTTCATCGAGGGCGAGTCCGAGCACGAGCAACGGCCGAGCCGACAGGCCGAGGCGTTCGAGGGCCCCAGAAGCGCTCGCGTCTCCCTCCAGTGCTGAACTCAGCAGACCTGCCCGCACTCTTCGCTGCACGTCAGCACCGGCACGTACCCGGAGCATGTGCAGGGCAACCAGCTTGGCCGACTCCCGAAGTGCCTCGGTGCGCTCCTCGCTGAGGGGGCCGTTCACGGCCGCCCAGATGGAGCCGAGCACCTCGTCACCGGCGCGGACGGCGACGGCGACCCGCGGCAGGGAGCGCTCGTTGCCGTCGGGAATGGGGTCGATGTAGACGGGGAGGTCGCTGCGCAGCAGAGCGCCGAAGACGCCGCGCTCGTTGAGAACACGGGAGTACCTCTGCGGCACCTGGCGGCCCAGGATCGTCTCGACGCGAGGCGGATCTGCCTCGTCCTGGCGGCTGGAGAATGCGAGCACCCGGGAATTGCGGTCTTCGCCTGCGCCGAGTAGGTGCCGACGTAGCGGCCGGCGTCGATACGCTCCGGGTTCGGCGGCGGGGTGGGGAGCTCCGGCAGCGCGGCGGACGTCAGCGCGCCGAGAACGTGGGCGACGATGTCGCGGTGGAGCGAATGGGCATCGCCGCCGTTGGTGAGCACTGCGACGGCCACACCCGCTTCGGGCACCATGCGCAGGAACGCGTCCTGCCCGATGGTGCTGCCGTCATGCCCGATGATCGCGCCGGTGCCGGTGTCGTACCGCTCGAAGCCGAGCCCCCACGAGGTGCCCCTCAGACCCAGATCGGGCAGGCCGACCTCACGGGCGTGCATGCGTGCGGCAGTTCCCGGCGCCAGAACGCGGCGCCCGTCGCCGGCCCGGCCGTCCTCGAGATGCATCCTGGCGAAGGCGAGCAGGTCCCGCACGCTCATGGCGAGCGTCGATCCGGCAGGAGCGTTGGACCGGGCCAGGGCCCACACCGGCGCCGGCTCACAAGGGGCGCCCGGCTCGGATGCGACGTGCCCCACGGCGGCCCGGAACATGATCGCCTCGTAGGGCCCGGTCGCGGCGTGGCTCAGCCCGAGCGGGGTGAGCAGCCGTTCCCGCAGACATGCGTCGTAGGGCTTGCCCAGCAGCACCTCGACGAGCCGGCCCAGCACGCAGTAGCCCGCGTTGTTGTACGAGAAACCGTTCCCCGGGGGGAATCAGCTGCGGAACGTCCCGGAGGGTGGCGACATACTTCTCGATGCAGTCGTCGCCCACTCCCGTGTCGGTGAAGATGTCACCTTCGAAGCCGGAGGTATGGGTCAGCAGCTGCCTCACCGTGATCTGCTCTGAGGCCTCCCGGTCCGCGATGCGGAACTCAGGCAGATACCTGCGGACGGGCTCGTCCGGATCGACCCGCCCCTCGTCGACGAGTTGCATGACCAGCGTGCTGGTCCACAGCTTCGTGACCGATCCGATCTGGAAGACCGAGTCCGTGGTGGCCTCCACCCCGGTCGCCCTGCTGAGCACTCCGGCTGCCCCGTCGACGAGTTCGTCCCCGCTCAGGACACCCCAGGCGGCTGCCGGTACGTCGTACATGTCGAGCAGCGCCGGGAGTCGCTCGTCGATCCATGCCGTGACTTCACGTAGCTCGCTCGTGCCGGGTCACGTTAGGAAGCCCGTCCACGGCTGTGTTCGTCGTCACGGACAATGCGTTCGCGGGTGGTTCGTCGGAGGAGACAAGGCGCGACGCGCCATCGGCGTGCGGCGCTGTCTCACGTCCACGACGGACGGGCAGCGTGAGCTGCGGGGGCTTGGAGCGGTGGGCCATCGTGACCGTGCGGGTCCTCGCGGATGACCGCGACATCTCCCGGCGGAACGTCGATGAGACCCGTCACCTGCGTGCCGTGGAGGAGCTCCCGCCCTTCGGCGGCCACCCTGGCCGGCTGATCCGTGTGATTGATCAGGAAGAGGTAGGTGGTTCCGCAGCCGTGGCGCCGCACCGCTTCCACCCCGATGGGCACGTTCGCGGCCGGGCTGACCCCAGCATTCCCGGCGATGCCGCGGAGCAGATCCCGCAAGGTTCCCTCTTCCGGAGCGGTGGCGATGTACCAGGCGCTGCCCCGTCCGTACGGATGCCGGGTCACGGCGGGGCCGCCCGGCACCGGCCCGCCCGAGGCGTCCGCCGCGAAGGAGAGCACGGTTTCGGCTCCGTCGGCCCGGATTCGTTCGCTCCACAGCCCGGCCCGGGATCCGTCGCTCAGTGCGATCGTCTCGTCCTCCCGGAGGGGGTGGAACTCCTCGGCGCGCAGCCCGAGCAGCTCGCGGTAGGCGCCGGGATGACCGCCGAGGCGCACATGGTCGTGTTCGTCGGCGACGCCGCTGAAGAAGCCGATCGCCGCCTGCCCGCCGCGTTCGACGAAGGCGGCGAGGGACGACGCGTCGGCGTCGGTGGTCGCGTAGAGGCTGGGGACGAGCACGAGGCGGTAGGACGAGAGGTCGGCGCCGGGATGCACGAGGTCGCAGGTGAGGGCGTTCGACCAGAGTGCTTCGTACCAGCGGCGGACGAGGTCCAGATAGCGAAGGTCCTGTGAGGGGCGGGCCTCCAGTTCCAGCGCCCACCACGCCTGCCAGTCGAACAGCACTGCCACCTCGGCCCGTACGCGGCTTCCTCTGACCTCCGCGAGCGAATCCAGCGCGGCACCCAGAGAGGTGACTTCCCGCCAGATCTCGGTGTCCGTACCGCCGTGGGGCAGCATCGCGGAGTGCCATTTCTCGGCGCCGGCCCTGGACTGGCGCCACTGGAAGAACATGATGCCGTCGGCGCCCCGTGCCAGGTGGGCCAGGCTGTTGCGGCGCATCTGCCCGGGTGTCTTGGCCACGTTCCGTGGCTGCCAGTTCACCGCGGATGTGGAGTGCTCCATGAGGATCCACGGTTCACCGGAGGCCATGCCCCGGGCCAGGTCGGCGTCGAGGGACAGACCGATGTGCGCCCTGGGGTCGGCGGCGGTGAGGTAGTGGTCCACGGAGATCAGGTCGCATTCGGGGGCGAATGCGAAGCCGTCGGTCTTCTTCTCCAGCGTGCCCATCAGGTTGGTCGTCAGCGGAACGCCCGGTGAATGACGGCGCAGGATTCCGGCCTCCCGGCGGTGCAGGGCCAGTAGTTCGCCGGAGGAGAACCGCTGGTGATCGAGGTGCTGGGTGGGATTGACGAACGCCGGTGTGGCGAGGGGCGGCATGATCTCCTCCCAGTCGCCGTACCGCTGGCTCCAGAAGGCCGTGCCCCAGGCGTGGTTGAGCTCGTCGAGCGTGCCGTACTTCTGGCGCAGCCAGCGGCGGAAGGCGGCGGCGCTGGTGTCGCAGAAGCAGTGCGCGTTGTGATTGCCCCACTCGTTGTGCACGTGCCACAGGGCCAGCGCGGGATGGTCCGCGTACCGTTTCGCCAGCTCCTCCACGAGAGCTGACGCGTACTCCGTGTACGCGGGGCTGCTCGGGCAGAAGGCCTGGCGGGAACCGTGCCACAGTCGGGTGCCGTCCGCGGTGACGGGGAGGGCCTCCGGGTGGAGGCGCGAGAACCACGGCGGCGGCGCGGCGGTCGGAGTGGCAAGGTCGACGGCGATCCCGTGGTCGTGCATCAGGTCCAGGACCTCGTCCGTCAGGCCGAAGTCGTAGTGTCCCGGGCGCGGTTCGAGCACGGCCCAGGAGAAGACACCGACGGTGACCAGGTTGACGCCGGCCTCCCGCATGAGACGTGCGTCCTCGCGCCAGACCGGGCGCGGCCACTGCTCGGGGTTGTAGTCGCCGCCGTAGGCGATGCGTCCGAGGCGGCCGCCCAGCCTGTCCCACGCCCGGCTCACGCCTTCACCGCGCCCGCGGCGAGTCCGGCACGCCAGTACCGTTGCAGCACCAGGAACGTCACGACGATCGGCACCACCGAGACCAGCGAGCCCGTGACGGTCAGCACCTGTAGTTCCGGCACGCGGCTGATCTGCGACTGCCACGTGGACAGTCCGAGCGTCAGCGGGTAGAGACGCTCGTTCTGGAGCATGATCAGCGGCAGCAGGAAGTTGTTCCAGATGACCACGAACTGGAACAGGTAGATGGTCACCAGCGCGGGCGACATCAGCCGCAGGGCGATCGTGAAGAACGTCCGGAAGTCTCCGGCGCCGTCGATGCGTGCGGCCTCGATCACGTCGTCGGGAACGGACGCCGCGGCGAAGATCCTCGACAGGTAGACCCCGAACGGGCTGACGATGCTGGGAAGGAAGACCGACCAGAAGGTGTTGGTCGCTCCCACCTCCGAGAACATCAGGAACAGCGGGAGGGCGAGTGCCGTGGCGGGAACGAGCACGCCGCCGAGGACCACCGAGAAGACGAACTCCCTGCCGCGGAAGGCGAACTTGGCGAGGGCGTAGCCTGCCATCGCGGCGAGCAGGGTCCCCACGGCCGCTCCTGCTCCGGCGTACAGCAGGCTGTTGAGCATCCACCGCAGGAAGATCCCGTCCTGCTGTGCGACCAGTTGCCGGAGGTTCTCGCTCAGGTTCCACTCGGAGAACCAGAACCCGAACGTGGCGACCAGGTCGCCCTGCGTCTTGGTTGCGGACACGATCAGCCAGTAGACGGGCAACAGCATGTAGAGAGCGATCAGTGCGAGGAAGCCGGTGGCCGCGATCATGGACCAGCGGCTCTCGCGAGGCCCGCGCGGGCGCCCACGGTGGGCGGCCGGCGGGGCGTGGCTGCCCGCGGTGTCGGTGAGCACGCTCATGCGTCGTCACTCCGTCCGGTGAACTTGAGAAATGCGAAGGACAGCACGAATGTGGCCAGCGCCAAGGTGACCGACATCGCCGCCGCCTCGCTGTAGTTGTCGCTGGAGGCGAGTGAGAACGCGGCGAGGTTGGGCGTGTACGTACTGGTGACGCTGGTTGAGATGGAGCGGAAGACCTGAGGCTCCGTGAAGAGCTGAAGGGTTCCGATGATGGAGAAGACGCCGGTCAGCACCAGTGCGGGACGGATGACGGGAACCTTGACCCGCCAGGCGATGGTGGTGCCGCCCGCACCGTCGACGCGGGCCGCTTCGTAGATGTCCGGGGGAATGGCCTGCAACGCCGCGTAGATGATCAGCATGTTGTAGCCGGTGTAGGTCCAGGTGACGACGTTCGCCATCGACCACAGGACCATCCCGCCGCCGAGGAAGTCCGGCCGGATTCCGGTTTCGCGCAACAGGTCCACGATCGGTGAGAGCCGGGGGTCGTAGAGGAACGCCCACATCAGCGCTGCCACGACCCCGGGAATGCCGTACGGCACGAAGTAGACGATGCGGAAGAAGCGCTTGAGCCGTGCCACCGTCGAGTCGAGCAGCAGGGCGAGCACCAGGGCCAGCAGCAGCATCACGGGTATCTGAACCAGGCCGAACCCCAGAACACGGCCGACGCTCGCAAGGAACTCGCCGTCCGCGAGCACCTCCCGGTACTGGTCGAAGCCGGCGAAGACGGTGCTCTTGCTGCCGAAGGTGCCGCCGACTCGTACGGTCTTCAGCATGCTCTGGTAGGCGGCATAGCCGACGGGCAGCAAAGTGAAGAGAACGAAAGGCACGAAAAAGGGGAGCAGGAACAGCACCGGCGTCCAGTTGCGCCGGGGCCGCGACTTCGGGATCGTCCCGGGTGCACGGGACCCGTGTGAGATGTCGATGGTCACTTCTGTTCATCCTTCGAGAAAGCAGAGAAGGGGCTTCGCCGGGAGCCTGCTCCGGCATCGCCGTCGCAGGCTCCCGGCGTCCGGCGCCGCTATTTCGCGACCTCGAGGGACTGGTTCCTCAGCGACTCCACCGTCTTCCGGTTCGTCTGCTTCAGGGCGCCGCCGAGCGTTCCCTTGCCTCCCAGCGCGTCGGCGATTCCGTCGCCCATGCTCCGGTAGGTGTCGGTCATCGTCGGTCCCCAGGTCCAGTCGGTGTCGACGTTCCGGGAGGCGCGGGCAAAGGTGCCGAAGATCTTCTGGTCGCCGTAGAAGTCCACCGGCTTCTGCAGTGCGGGCAGTTCGAGGCCTTTCTTCGCGGCCGGGTAGAGCCCGCCCTCGCGGTTGAGAATGGCGAGCGCCTCGGGGTCGGTGTTCAGCCACCAAGCGAACTGCGAGGCCTCATAGGGATGTTTACTTCCCGCCAGTACGGCTGTTGTGGAACCGCCCCAGTTGCCGGCCTTCTGCTCGCCCTTCGACCACTGGGGCATCGGCGCGACCGCCCACTTGCCCGCGGTCTTCTTTGCGTTGTCGCGGATCGTGCTGTAACCCCAGGCCGCACCGACCCACGTCGCAACCTCGCCGTCGTTCCATGCCTTGTACAGGGCGGGCGAGAACCCCTGCAGGTCGGTGGCCACCAGCTTCTCGTCGATCATCTTCTGCCAGTAGTCCGTGACTTTCCTGTTGCCGGGACTGTCGACGCTCACCTTCCACTTGTCGCCCTGCCGGCGGAACATCTGCGACCCGTTCTGCCACATCAGCCCGGTGAGCCAGTTCGGGTCGGTCTGGGAGAAGTGTGTGATGTAGGAGCCGGGGCCGGCCTTCTTCAGCTTCTTTGCCGCTTCGTAGTACTGCGCCCAGGTCTCGGGCACCGGGATGTCGTACTTCTTGAAGAGGTCCTTGCGGTAGAAGAGCCCCATGGGCCCGGTGTCCTGAGGGAGTGCCCAGACGCCGTCCTCTCCGTCGGCGCCGAAGGTCACCTGGGACCACGTCCAGTCGACGAACTCCGCTTCCGCCGCTTTCACGCCCGGGCACCGGGATATGTCCCTCAGCCCGTCCTTGAGACGGAAGTTGGCCAGTGAGTCGTATTCCATCTGGCCGAGGTCGGGAGCGTTGCCGGCTTTCAGCGCGTTGGCCATGTTCTGGTACGTCCCCGCGTTGCCGGCCGGTGTGCTCTTGACCTTCACCTGGATCCGCGGGTTCTGCCGGTTCCACTCGTCGACGGCCTTCTCGATCCCGGGCACCCAGGACCAGAAGCTCAGCCGGACCTTGCCCTCACTCTTCTCGCACTTCGCCGCCCTGCCGTCGCCGTCGTCACCGCCCGAGGGGCCGCCGCACGCGGTGAGAGCGAGCAGGGGCAGCACTGCGAGCGGCACCAGCGCCCGTCGTCGCAGGGGCCTTCGAACGGGCGGCGACAACGTGGCCGCGCCTTCGGTGAGACCACCGGGACCGGGCGCGGCGGCCCGGGCCGCCCGGCGCGGTGTGCGCGAACGGCGAGCGTCGCAACAGACGCAAATCAACGCCTTCGTACAGTTCTTGATCTGATCAAACATCGGCTGACCTCGATCTCTCGTGTCGGTGTCCCCGGGGAGCCGGGGACTGTCGGGCTTGTGTGGTCCTCGTCGGGTCGCACGGCTTCCTGCTCGTCAGGGCGTGCGAGGGCAGGGGCGCCGTCCGGTCCGGTGCGCATGTACGCAGGTCAAGCGCCGACGTCTGCCGACCGGGAGGTCTCACAGCGCGACCACCCCCTTGACCGTTGCCGCTGCCGCACCGAGCAGGGCCAGGCCGGTCGCCGCCGCACGGGCCCGGGCGACCGGCATCCGCCGGGCCAGCCAGTGGCCGGCGGCGGATCCCGCTGCCAGTGCGGTCAGGGCGGACATGGCGACGGGCACGTCGATGTCGGGCACGCCCTTGGCCGCGAGCGACGCGGCGTTGACGAGCGCGAAGTACAGCTGCGCCGAGCTCACGAACTCGCGCTGGTCCCAGCCGGTGGAGACCGCGTAGAGCGAGACGGGCGGACCGCCCACGCCGGCCGCGGCGTTCAGGAAGCCGGAGGCGCCGCCCGCGGTGATCGCACCGCTTGTTCCCCGCAGAACGCGGGCACGGGGCAGCAGGGTCACGGTCAGCAGAGCCAGCAGCGTGACCGAGCCGACGACGACCATCAGCGGGGCGGCGGGAGTGTGCTGAGCGACCCGGGCCCCGGGAACGACCATGACCATCGCGGGCACGGAGAGCAGCAGCACCTTGCGCAGCGAGACGTCTCTCCAGGTGAAGGCGAAGACGACGAGGTTGCTCAGCAGGCTCAGGGCGTTGGCCAGCAGCACCCCCTGGAGCGGGCCGAGCAGCAGTACCAGGAACGGCGAGGCGACCAGCGCGAAGCCGAGGCCGGTCACCCGCTGGGCCGACGCGCCGCCCAGCACCGCGAGGGAGAGCAGCAGCAGGCCGGCGGACACGGTCACATGCCGAGGGCGAGGTAACGGACATCCGTGAACTCCTCCAGCCCGACGTCTGCGCCTTCCCGGCCCAGGCCCGACTGCTTGACGCCCCCCATCGGCGCGAAGGAGGCCGAGGGCAGTGCGTCGTTGACCCCGACCACGCCGGTCTCCAGAGCCTCGGCGAACCGCCAGGCACGCCCCACATCGCGCGTCCAGACGTAGGCGGCCAGGCCCATCTCCGTCGCGTTCGCGAGCCGGAGCGCCTCGGCGTCGTCGGACACCCGGAAGACCGCGGCGGCCGGACCGAACACCTCGCGGCACCCGAGGCCGGCGGCCGCCGGCACGTCGGCGAGGAGGACCGGCGCCAACCAGTGTCCGGCGGCCGGGAGTTCGCGTTCGCGCGTCAGCCGCCTCGCGCCGGCGGCGAGCGCCTCGCCGACCAGGTGCGTCACGGCGTCGACGCGCGTGCGGTCGATGACCGGGCCCAGGTCCGGTACCGGTTCGGCCGTGCCGCTGCCGATGCTCATCGCATCGACGCGCTCGGCGAGCCGGCCGGTGAACTCGTCGTACACGCCGTCCTGGACGATGAAGCGGTTCGCCGCGATGCAGGACTGGCCGGTGTTGCGGAACTTCGCGATCAGGGCGCCTTCCACGGCCGCCTCGACGTCCGCGTCGTCGAGGACCACGAACGCGCCGTCGCCGCCCAGTTCGAGCAGTGGGCGGACGATGCGCCGCGAGGCCTGCTCCATGACGAGGCGTCCGACCTCGGTGGACCCGGTGAAGGAGACGATGCGGACGGCGGGGTGGGCGAGCAGCGCGGACGTCAGCCCGGCCGCAGGCCCGTGCACGACGTTGACCACTCCCCGGGGCACGCCCGCATCGGTGAGGCACCTGATCATCTCGGTCACCGCGAGCGGAGCCTTCTCCGAGACGCGGGCCACGACCGTGCACCCCGCGGCGAGCGCCGGCGCGAGCTTGCGCGCCTGGATGGAGCACGGGAAGTTCCACGGTGTCAGGCTCGCGACGACGCCGGCGGGACGGCGCAGCGTGAAGTGCCGCTTCCCGGGCGCCTCGTGGGGGATGACGGCACCGCCGGGACGACGGGCCTCCTCGGCGAACCAGCGGAAGTACTCGGCGGAGGCGTTGACTTCGGCCCGGGCCTCGGGGAGCCGCTTGCCGGCCTCACGGGCCAGCAGCACCGACAGACCCGCCGACCGTTCGCGGATGCGTGCCGCGGCGGCGAGGAGGATGTCGGCCCGGTACCGGGCGGGGGACTCGCTCCACTCCCCGAAGGCGCGTGCCGCCGAGTCCGCGGCGGCGTCGGCGTCGGCGGTCGTGCCGAAGCTCACCTCGCCCACGACGCCGCCGTCGGCGGGGTCGGTGACGGGGTGCGGCGAGCCGTCCGGACGCCACTCGCCGTCGATGAGCATTCCGGCCCTCACGGTCGCCGTGCGGCCGGCTGCTGGCTGTTCCACCTTGCTGCTCCCTTTTCTTCACGGCCGCTGACAGCACGCGCACCGAGCCCGCGCGAGGACGGGCGGTTCGCGGAACCGTGCGGGCAACTCCCGTTCTCCGCACGTCGGTTCTGCGCGGATGCGCCTGACCGGGCGCCTCTTCGGACGCGATGACATGTGGAGCGGGGATCAGGCATGCCGCACCACTTCGCTCACGAGCCCGTCCGGCTCCGTGGCGGAACCGGGCCGGTCCAGGTCCAGCCGTACCTGGCGGCGTGCGCCGTCGAAGGCGACGAGGTCCACCGCCTCGGGCGCGTCACCGTAGGCGTGCAGCCGCCACGGCCGGCTCACCAGGTCGTCGGTGCACCGCACTCCGGCGTCGACGTCGACGCGCGGCAGCACGGCACCGTCGCGTACGAGTACGGGCATGCTCTCCAGCGGGACCTCGGCCTCGGCCCACGCGGGGCCCTCGTACCGTTCGCCGGTGAGAAGGTCCCTCCACCCTCCGGCCGGCAGGCGGAACCGCCGGTGTGCCGGGTCCTCGCCGTCGTCGAAGACGGGGACGACCATCAGATCGCGGCCGAGCAGGAACTGCCCGTCGACGCCGGCGGCGGACGGGTCGTCGTCGGTCATCGCCAGGGGACGCATCATGGGCCAGCCGTGCGCGCTCGACTCGTGTGCGACCTGCCAGAGGTAGGGCAGCAGCGAGTACCGCAGCCGAACCCAGTCACGGACGATCTCCAGGGCGCGCTCCCCGAACTCCCACGGCTCGCGCGGCCTCAGACCGTGGGCGCGCATCAGCGGGGACAGCGCACCGAACTGCGTCCAGCGGACGTAGAGGGCGGGGGTGAGCTCGGGCCCGAAGAAGCCGCCGATGTCGTGGCTCCAGAAGCCGGGGGCCGAGACCGCGTAGGAGAGGCCGCCGCGCACCGTGGCCTGCATGCCGGCGACCGTCGACTCCGCGTCGCCGCCCCACTGGCCCGGATAACGCTGCGACCCTGCCCACCCGCTGCGCCCCCACACCAGCGGCGACCGTCCGGTGAAGCGGGCGATCGCCTCGCTGACCGCGCCGTTGTAGCGCAGCGGGTAGAGGTTGTGAGCGTGTCGGGGCGGTGTGCCGTCGTGGAGGCGGACGTCGTCGGGCAGCGCCTCGCCGAAGTCGGTCTTGAAGACCGCGACGCCGTCGTGCAGGAAGTCCTGGTGCATCGCCTGCCACCACGAGCGTGCCTCGGGGTTGGTGAAGTCGATCAGAGCCCGCGGCCTCCCGTCGGGAGTGGGCGTCCTGCCGATCGCCGCCAGGCTGCCGTCGGTGTGCCGCACGAGGTAGCCGCACGACTCCGCCTCGGCGAAGCGGGGTGACTCGGGATCGAGATAGGGCAGTTCCCACACCGACAGGCGCACACCCAGCCCGGCGAGTGCCTCGATGAACTCCCTGCGCTCGCCGAATCGTGCCTCGTTCCAGATGAAGTCGCAGTTGAGGCGGTCGGTCACGAGCCAGTCGGGGTCCAAGTGCAGGACGTCGCAGGGCACTTCACTCTCCTGCATCCCCTTGGCGACCTCCAGCATCTCCTGCGCCGAGTGGTAGCGGCACCGGCCCATCCAGTAGCCGAAGGCCCACAGCGGAGGCACGGGGGGCCGGCCCGTCAGCGCCGTGTATCCGGTGAGGCGTTCCGCGAGTTGCGCCGCCACGACGACGTACAGGTCGAGGACCTCGTCGTCGACGGAGAGTTCGAGCACGGAGGGACGGGTGTGGCCCACGTCGGCGGTGGTCACGGCGCCCGTGTTCAGGAATCCGGTGTAGCCGCTGCCGGAGTGCCAGACGGGCACGGGTTTGTAGGCGAGACCGGTGCCCGTCCCCAGGGCGTCCTCGCAGCGCAGGACGAGGCGCTGGCCGTTCTTCACCAGGCGGGAGAACTGCTCGCCGAAGCCGGTGATGTCCTCGTCCGTGCCGAGTTGGAGATGCAGCGTGGTGCCGTGCTCGCCACGGAGCACGGGCGGCGCCATCGGCAGGCCCGCCGCCTGCCGCAGCGACTCGGCGGTGCGCATCACGGTCTCGCCCGTCACGGTGTCCTCGACCGAGAGGCTGAACGGGCGGCGCCGGACGCGTACACGGACGCGGTCGGTGGCGACGACCACCTCGTCCGGACTCTCGCGGAGTTCCACCGGGACGGCTTCCGGGCGCGGTTCGACGACGATCCCCAGAGCGGTGCCGTCGTCCGTGAGCACCTCGTGCCCCGGCGGGGCGAGCACGATGCGGACGGTGCCGCTCGCGACCGCCCCGATCCGCAGCGACATCGGCCGCTCCTCCACCGGGGGCAGGTCGATGTCGGGGAGGTTCGGCAGAGTCGTCTCGATGCCCTGCTCCAGCGGCGGCTCGCCGGTGACCCAGCCGGGCATGGTGCCGGCCCTGGCCGCCGGGAGCGCGACGACGCCGAGTTCCGCACCGTCCGGAGTGGGGTGCACCGAGGCGACCCGCCGGACGATGAACTGCTCTGCCATGGCTATCCCTTCACCGAACCGGCGGTCATGCCGGCCACGAAGTAGCGCTGGAGGAAGACGTAGGCGACGACGACAGGAGCCGAGGCCACCACGACTCCTGTGAACAGCAGCGGGTAGTTCGTCAGGAACTCGCCCTGGAACTGCAGCAGGGCCAGCGGCAGCGTTCTCTTGGCCGGGTCGTGGATGAACAGAAGCGGGTAGAGCAGGTCGTTCCACTGGATGACGAAGAGGAAGATCGCGGTGGCTGCGAGCGACGGCAGGGAGACGGGCAGTACGAGCGAGATGTAGGTCCGCCAGGGGTTCGCCCCGTCGACCGAGCCCGCCTCGTACAGCTCGCGCGGAAGAGTGCGCATGAACCCCGTCAGGATGAAGACCGCGACCGGCAGGGTCACCACGCACTCGATGAGGACGAGGCCGGTGAGGCCGTCGAGGAGGCCCAGCTGCTGGAAGAGCACGTACTGGGGAATCATGTTCGCCTGGGCGGGGACGGCCATGCCGAGCACCAGAAAGCCGTAGACGAGCCAGCCGAGCCGTCCCGGGATGCGCGCGAGGCCGTAGGAGGCGAGGCTGCCGACGGCGAGGGTGAGCACGACCCCGCAGCCGGTGACGATCGCGCTGTTGACGAACGCGGTCCCCATCTCGGCGTCGCCCAGAACGGTGCGGAAGTTGCCGGTGGAGAGTGAGGCGGGTGGGCCGAACGGCGAACCGAACAGCTCCTTGGTCGTCTTGAACGTGCCTGTCACGACGACGATCAGCGGCACCGCCACGAGCAGCGCGTAGACGGCGAGGACGACGCGTCGGCCGAGGCTGGTCATCACGGGTTCCCTCCTCATGCCGTGCGCTGGGTGAGTTTGACCGCTCGCCGCTGCAGCAGGCTGACGAGCGCGATGATGATCATGAACAGGACCGACTCCGCCGCCGCGTAGCCGTACTGCGAGTTGGTGAAGGTCGTGTAGATCCGGGTCGAGAGGATGTCCAGGGAGCCCTTGGGCGGGTTGCCGCCGAGGCCGAGAATGAGGTCGAAGGCCTTGAACGACTGGATCGTCGTGTAGGCGATGACGATGGCCGTCGCCGGAGCGATCATCGGCCACGTGATGTAGCGGAAGCGCTGCCAGCGCCCCGCTCCGTCCAGGTCGGCGGACTCGTACAGCTCCCGTGGGATCTGCTGGAGTCCGGCGATGAAGATGATCATCAACTGTCCGGCGTGTGCCCAGACCTGAGTGATCGCGACCCAGTAGATGGCCTTGTCCGCGTCTCCCAGGAACGCACTGCGCAGCCCGTCCAGCCCTATTCCGCCGAGGACTTGGTTGACCAGTCCGAAGTTGGGGTCGTACACGAACTTCCAGACGAACGCGACGGAGACCGAGGAGAGGATCGCCGGCAGGAAGTACAGGGCGCGCAGCGCCGTCGACGCCCGCGAGTTGCGCTGCAGCAGCAGAGCGAGCACCAGGGCGAGCGCCGTCTGCAGCACGACGACGACGAGCAGAAACTGCAGGTTGTTCGTCAAGGCGCGCCGGAAGAGGTCGTCGTTCGTCGCGATGGTGCCGAAGTTCCGCGCACCCACGCTGTTGAAGGCGGCGCTGATGCCGTCCCAGTCCGTCACGGCGTACTGGAAGGCCTGCACCGTGGGCGCGGCGAAGAAGACGGCGTACAGCACGACAGCGGGCAGAGGGAACAGCCACAGCGCGGGGTGCGTCCGGGTCGCGCGGCGCCGTCCCGCCCGCGGGGCGGGACGGCGGCGGGGCCCGCCCGCCGTGCCGGGCGGTGCCCCGGCGGACGGACCCTTCTCCAGCCGGCCGCCGATGGAGTGAGTGGCCATGTGTACCTACTTGCTGCGCTTCTGGTCGACGACGCGCTGGGCTTCCTCCGCCGCCTTCTGCGGTGACTTGCCGCCCACGACCGCCGTGCATGCGCCCTCGACCGCACCGCGGATGTCCAGGTCGACGAACTGGAAGCGCGGCGCCGCGAGCGTCTTCTTCTCCAACCAGGGAGAGATCGCCTTCAGGTCCGGGTCGGTGTACTCGACGCCCTTGACGGACACGTGCTGCCGGGTGGCGTTCGCGTACCGTCCCGCGACCTGGGGCTTCGAGAGGTGTTCGACGAAGGTCACCGCGGCCCGCGGGGACTTCGCTTCGGCGTTGACACCGAGGATGAACGTGGCGTTGTAGATGCCATCGTACTTCGCCTTGTCCGCGGACGTGGTGATCGGCGCAAGCAGGTCGACGTCGAAGCGGGCCTTCAGCTTGCGGATCGCTGCGATGTCGTACGAGCCCGTGGCGAGCATGGCCGCCTTGCCGTCGGCGAATATCTGCTGGCACGGCTCCATGGCGGTGCCGGTGGCATCGGACTGGAAGAACGGGCGGAGCTGCGCGTACTGCTTCAGGGTCGTGATGAACCAGTCGTCAGTGCACTTGTACTCACCGGACTCGATCCTGGTGCACATGTCGGGGGACGGGGCGTTGTTCATCACCATGCAGTTGAAGAGCTGCCCGGCGTTCCCGGGGTCGCCTCCGGGCCACGCGATCGGGGTGTGCCCCTGGGACTTCAGCCGGTCGCACAGCGCCAGGAAGGAGTCCCAGTCCTTCGGTGCCTTGCCGCGTGAGGCCTTCTCGACGAGTTCCTTGTTGACGACCGGCATGTTGAAGACGACCTGGTAGGGAAAGCCGAGCTGCTTGCCCCCGGACCTGCCGTCCTTGACGTACTTCGGGTCGAAGCGGGACCGCCACGGCTGATCGGAGAGGTCCGCGAACAGTCCTGCCTTGGCCATGTCGACGAACTGGGCACCGCGGAAGGCGGTGAACACGTCGCCGACCGAACCGCCGCGTATGCGCTGAAGGGCGGAGGACTGGTAGTCGTTCGACGGCGAGATGTCCTGGCGCACCACGGCGCCCGGGTGGGCCTTGCCGAATCCGGCCACCAACTCCTCGAAGGCGGCTTTGTCTTCGGCCCGCCAGTGGGCGAACGAGATCTTTCCGTCCACCTTTTCACCGGACGCCGCCGGAGAGGGCACCGAGGACGCACCCTTGTCTCCGCCCTTGGCTGTCCCGGGCCCCGCGCACGCAGCGCCGAACAGGCCCACTGCGCCGGCTCCGAGTATCTGGGCCGCGCGGCGGCGGCCCAGGAATGTTCCGACAGCGTCTTTGCTCATCGTTTTCTCCTTTGTGCGTCGGCCCGCCGGTCACCACTCGATGACGGGAATGCCGTAGATGTCGGCCGCTGCGCGCAGCCCGGGACGTACGTCGGTCCAGGCGAGCACCGTGTGGTGCGGGAACCCGCCCGTGACGAGGCCGTGGACGAACTCCGCGGCCGGCGCGTCGAGCCGGACCGCGGCGGTGTTGCCCTGGAAGCGGTTGGGCTCGGAGACCGACTCGCCCGACGCGATCAGCAGCCGGAGCCCCGTGGGACCGGAGCAATCGCTCTCCTCGGTGATCCGGGCCATCACCACCGGGCCCGTACGCAGCGCGAAGTCTCCCGCGACACCGATCCTGCGGTTGCAGTGGACCGACTGGGTGGCCTGCTCGGGGTCGGCCGCAAGGGCCGTGGCCGCCGAGCCGCAGTGCCACAGCCTCACGACGTTGTCCGCCGCGTCGAGGTCGACGGTGTCGACGAGGTACGTGGGTCCGCTGCCCAGCGCCTCCAGCAGAAGCATCGTCACCGTGCCGTGGACGTCCCGCTCGCAGGCGGTCGGGGTGCCTTCGTCCGCCAGCCGCGACAGCGCCGAGCACGGGCACACACCGAGCCTGGTCGGGAACTCCGGCCAGCACCGCACCGCGACCCCCGCCAGCACGTCCGCCGCGCTCCACTCCCGCAGAGCACTCGTCACCGCGGCGAAACCGGCCGTGTGGGCGGGGTCCAGTCCGCGCAGCGAAGGCCGCACGCGCGTGGCGGCAGCGAGTTCCTCTTCGACGGTCGTCTCGGGCACCGCATCGATGCGGGCGAACACCTCGTCGACCTCGAGACGTTCGACCTCGATGCCGAAGACGTCCCGCAGCGTGGCCGCGTCGTACTCGCTCGGCGTGAACCCGGGCGGCCCGTCGCCCACCACGCCAATCCGCCTGCCGCTCAGCGACTCGACAGCGGCGCGGACCTCCCCTTCCGGGGCTCGTTCGCGCTGGAGGGCGGGCAACTCCGGAGCGGCCGGCAACTCGCCCTCCAGCGCGGCCGACAGCGGCTCACGTACGGCCGGCTCCCAGGGGTCGCCGTAGAGCAGGCGGACCGAGCCGCCGGCACGTACGAGCGCGTGCCCGAAGAGGTTCGCCCCGCACAGCGAGTTCAACCGGAGCCGGCCTCCCACCGGGCCGGGTTCGCGGAAGGACCAGAGCAGCACCGGCCGGCGCAGCTCGCTGTACAGGCGCAGTGCCGGGCCCGCGTCGGAGAACGACGCACAGATGTTGACCACGAGGTCGGCGGAGGGATCGAGCTCCGCCGCCGCGGCGTCGGCGTCCTCAGGCGTGAGCACGAGGCCGGTGGGGCCGGTCACGTCGGCGCCGAGCGACGAGAGGAGCTCACGTGCCGCCCGGGCCCGTTCGCGCGCGGCGTCGAGGTCGAAGGTCGGCCGTGCGGTGGCGGTCACGAATACGCGGGGCATCTTCATCACCGCTCCCCCGCGACCGTGTCGACGACTTCGCACAGCCGCCGCAGCCGCGCCACCGCGTCCCGTGCGAGCGAGGCACGCCGGTCGTCGGCTTCCAGACACGCACGCCATACGGCACGCCCCGCAAGGAAGCCGGAGGCACCCTCACGCATGGCCAGCTCGACGGCGCGCGGGAAGACTTCGTCCTCGACGCCGGAGGACAGCACGACCCAGGGCGAGGCGATCGAGGCGCTGAGCTCGACGCAGGCTCGGCGGATCTGCCTTTCGTCGCCCTCCCCGTGGAAGGGGACCTCCGCCTTGTACAGGTCCGCCCCGAGATCCCCGAGTTCGCGGGCAGCTGCGACCACACCTTCTTCCCGGCTCCATGAACGCCCGTCGCGCGGGGCGCGGGACACCGGCTCGATGATGCTGACGAGCTTCGCCGCACGGGCGCGCGAGACGAAGTCCCGCACCATCTCGGTCCGGCGCAGCGGGTCCTCGTCCGGGCGCCAGACGACGAGCAGCTTCGCGGCGGCCGCCCCCCGGGATGCATAGTGCGCCAGGTCCACGTCGTCGTCGATCACGGCGTCGGTGACCACTTCGTCGGCGCCGGGTACGAAGCGGTCGCAGGCGGCGATGAGACCGCAGCCCGGAGCCACCACCTTTTGGTCCAGGGCCTGGTCGAGGACGAACTGCCGGTCGAGGAGGACTGCGGATGCATGCGGAGTCAGAGCGCGGATCGCGTCCAGTTTGAACGCGGTGACCTCTTCGTCCGTGACAGCCCGGCCGCGTTGACCGGCCATCATGGCCCGCAGCGCCTCGCGCTGGTCGACGGCGAGCATGGCGAACGCGCCGGAAGGACGCCGGAGCGCCGACAGGTCTGGGGTGTGGGTGGTGCGGGCGCTGGTTGCCGCGCTCGAATCGGACACGGGATCAGACCTTCTGACGGTGGGTTTCCGCTGAACGGGCAGCGGAGACGGAGTGGTTGAGGACGGCGGTGGCTTCTTGGTGGGAGGGGATCTGCGAGCGGCCGTCCAGGGCGCGGCAGGAGAGGGCGGCCACCGCGTTTGCGTAGGCCAGACAGAATCCGAGCGGCTCGCCGCGGACGACCGCGCTCAGCAGGGCGCCGTGGAAGACATCGCCCGCACCGAGGGTCGAGACCACGTCGGCCGCGACGCCGGGTGCGCTCACCCGGTCGCCGTCCGCGGTAAGTGCTACGGAACCCCGGGGCCCCAGGGTGGCGACGACGCACCCGGCGCCTTCCCCGACGGCCCGGCCAAGGGCGTCGTCGAGGTCGGAGGCGCCGTAACGGGCCAGCAGGGACGCTTCGTTCGGCACGTCCAGCGCCACACCCCGGGGCGCATATCCCGGTATGGCATTGCCCGCGTCGACGGAGATCCTCGGTACGCCCTGTGCCGTGTGGTCCAGGACTTCCGCGAGCTGATCACGCATCACGTCCCAGCCCACTTGGTCGACGTGCACCCAGGACGCCGCCCGGAGCGCGTCGGCGGCGGCCGAGCCGGCCCGGATCGCGAACTCAGGTCCCGGCCGGTTGCAGATGGCGCGGGTGTCACGGGAACTGTCGACGACGACCACGCTGGCACCGGTCGGATGCGCCGGGACCCGTATGACTCCGCTGACGTCGACGCCCTCTTCGGCCAGCCCGGCCAGGACGCGCTCGCCGTCCTCGTCCTCGCCGACGGCTCCGACGAAGCGGACGTCCGGCATTCCGAGCCTCACCGCCGCGACCGCGGCGGTCGCGGCCGGGCCGCCGCCGGCCCGAACCATCGCTTCGGCTTTCCGCCGCTCGTCCGGGCCGGGCATGTGGTCGACCATGGCGATGGTGTCGAGAGTGGCGACGCCGACGAACACCAGCGGCTCTTGGTGCATGCTCATCGCACCTCCTGGAAACTGAGTGGTCGATAATCATCACCAGGATGTTGGAAAGTCAACACTTCTGCGTAAGGTGTCTCTCACTGCGGCGAGAGGTTCGAACGACTTGAGGCAATGCGAAGAGGAGTGAGATCGCGATGGGTGAGCGGGACGCCGAAGTACCGGCGAAGTCCCAGGACGAAGGCCGGGCCCCGGCCCCGACATCCGTGCCGCGGCCGGGCAGCGGCCCTGATTCGGAGTCCTCCGGAGCGCGGGCGAGTACAGCGATGCGTTACACCGGCGCTGCCGACCGGCGCACTCGCATCCTCGACCGGGTCCGGGTGAGCGGTTTCATCTCGGTGTCCGATCTCGTGTCCGACCTCGGCGTCTCCGACATGACGATCCGCCGGGATCTGCGGAAACTCGCCTCGGACGGATCCGTGCGTGTGGTCCACGGCGGCATCAGCCTGCCGCACGCCACCCTTCGCACCTCCGAGTTCATCTCCCGCGCACGCTCCAACGCGGCGGCGAAGAAGCGCATCGCGGCGCGGGCCGCCGAACTCGTCCGCGACGACGATGTCGTGGCGGTCGACGCGGGGACCACCACCTTCGGAGTCGCCGCCGCCCTGCCCGCCGCCTTCGCCGGCACCGTGGTCACCCACTCGGTCTCTGTCGTCCAGCAGATGCTGCATCTGCCCGGCGCGCGGGTCGTCTGCCTGGGCGGTGAACTCTTCACACCCAGCCAGGCGTTCGTCGGCCAAACCACCGTGGACCAGGCACGGCACCTGCGGGTGCGGACGTTCTTCCTGGGTGCGGCCGCGGTCGACGCCCGTGGTGTGTACGTCGAGGCGGACGTGGAGCGGGCCGTCAAGGTCACCTTGATGGAAGCGGCCGACGAGGTCGTACTCGTCGTGGACGCGGCCAAGTTCACCAGCACCGCCCCAGTGCGGCTCTGCGGTCTGGAGCGCATCGCGACCCTTGTGACGGACAAGGCTCCTCCGGCGCAGGTGGCGAAGGAGATCGAGCGTTGTGACGTCCGGGTCATCACGGCGAGCCGCGGATCCGAGACGCGCGGGACGGACGGCACGACGACCGGGCCCGACTGACGGAACACATGGCTCGTTCCCCGGAGTTCCCGTGCCGCGAGCGGCCTGACTGCGGCGGTCCCGCTCCCGCGAACGTGCCTTCCTTTCCGAAGCAGGCGGCCGGCTCCCCCGGGTGCCGACTCGGCGGACCTCGGCATCTGTTCGGCGTTCATGCCGAGCAGATGCGGCGGCAGATCCCCGGCGGAGCAACTCCCGGATCCCCGGTGGCCTTCGGAACGTGCAGCCGGAACGCCACGCAAATCGCCCGTGCATGCGAAAGCCACACGCGTCCGCGTTCGGAGAATCGAGGATGCCGTTACTGAAGTGCCCACCGACGCCGCCGAGTTGCCCGTATCGCGTTCAAGCATTGACGGGGTTCCGTCAAGGAGGTTCACTGTCGCCGGTCCATGTTCCGCCGCCTCCGCAATCGCGTCGGCTTCCTTTCAGGCGAGTCAGCGAGTGCGGAGATCATTTGACGAGGTGACGATGCGGCCGAGAACCGCAGTCCTGCTCGCGACCACCGGCATACTCCTGTCCGGCCTGCTCCCCGCCTCCTCCTCGAACGCGCGAGCCGAGGACGGCCGGGCCCGCTACGAACTCCCGCGCTCACCCGAACTGTCGGAGACCGACCGGCTGTCCGACCGGCGTTCGGTCGTGGTCGGCGACCGCTTCTACTCGCTCGGCAGAGAGCGGCCTCTACCCCGCCGCCGGATTCCACACCTCCGGCGAAATGGGCGGAATGTGGACCCAGCCGATCAAGCTGCTGGACGGCATGTGGTTCGGGCTGGACGACGCATGGCTCGGCAAGGAGGCCAAGGCCACCAAGTTCAGCAGCGGGCACGGCTACACACGTACCGACTACGCCCCGTCCGGCGGGGTCCGCGCGAGCCGGACCGAGTTCGCCCCGGACGGCATGCGTGCCGGGCTGGTCGGGCTCACACTCACCGCCCAGCGGCAGTCCGAGGTGAAACTCACCCTCGACGCCCACTCCGAACTCATGAGCACCTACCCCTGGGGCGAGACGACACCCGACCAGACCGACTTCAACCTCCCCGACAAGGGCAGCTTCGCCGACGACGCCCTCTCCTTCCGGGACAAGGGCAAGCCGCCGGTCAAGAACGCCGCCCCGCACGACTACGCTGCGCTCGTCGGCGGCCGGCTGCCCGCGGACAGCCACGAGCTCGGACCGGACTTCCGTGGCCCGCAAAGCGACCCCGTCATCTGCCCGATCAAGGGCAAGAAGCCTGCCACCTGCGACGACAGCGAGTTCGGTAAGGGCACAGGCGGCCGGATGAACTACCGCGT
The DNA here is from genome assembly GCF_900090145.1 of Streptomyces sp. WMMB 322. Taxonomy (GTDB): domain Bacteria; phylum Actinomycetota; class Actinomycetes; order Streptomycetales; family Streptomycetaceae; genus Streptomyces. The sequence goes on along the minus strand of NZ_FMHI01000022.1, from coordinate 1,863 downwards.
CAAGCTCAGCTCCGGATCCCCGAAGACACTCTGGTTCGCAGTCGCGGGCTCCGACCAGGGCCCGAAGGAGGCCCGCGCCCAGTACGACAAGGCGCTGGCCGACCCCGCGGGGCTGCTGAAGGACAAGATCGAGCAGCGCCGGGAGGTGGCTTCCCGCACCGCCGTCGACCTCCCCGGGGACAAGCAGCTCGAGCGCAGCGTGGAGTGGTCCAAACAGAACCTCGCCGACTCCCCGCAGGAGTCCAGGGACTTGAAGCTCCGCGAGACGAACGCGGGCAAGAACTTCCCGGCTCCATCCGGCACGCTGCCCTCCGCCCGCTGGCTCGGCGCGGGCTGGCCGGACTACCCCTGGCTGTTCGGCACCGACGGCGAGTACACCGCGTTCGCCAGCGTCGCCATGGGCCAGTTCGACGACATCAAGGCGCACCTGCTGTCGCTGAAGAACGTCAGCGAGATCGTCAACGAGCGCAGCGGCAAGGTCATCCACGAGATGACCCCGGACGGATCCGTCTTCTTCGGCGCGAACGACGACGACGGCAACACCGACGAGACCGCGAAGTTCCCGAGCACCGTCGCCCTGATATGGCGGTGGACCGGGGACGACGCCTTCCGCGACGAGCTGTACGACTTCAGCGTGCGGAACATGGAGTTCATCGACCGCACTCTCGACGAGGACGGCGACGGATGGCCCGAGGGTCTGGGCAATGTCGAGCGGGAGGGCATGGGCGAGGAGAAGATCGACAACGCCGTGTACACGATGCGCGGTTACCGCGACCTGGCGGACATGGCACGCAGCAAGAACGACGCCAAGACCGCGGCCTGGGCCACGGAACGCGCCGAGAGGCTGGAGAAGAAGTTCGAGAAGACCTGGTGGGCCGGCAAGGACACCGACCAGTACGGGGACTCGCTCGAGGACCCGGACAACAGCCCGCTCCTCCAGAGGCACTGGATCGGCGTGACCCCGATGGACGCCGAAATGGTCAGGCCCGGCGAGCCCACCCGTCCTCTGGCGTCCTCGGAGCACGGCAGGACCGCGCTGAACAAGCGGGAAGAGAACTGCTATTCGGATGAGCTCGGGCTCTTCCACACGGGAACAGGCCCGACCTCCGCGGAGGGCGGCAACAAGGGCCCGTCCTGCGACAGCACCGTCTCCAGCGTGCAGAGCGAGCGAGCCAGCTACTCCCTCAACACCGGCATCATGGCCGTCGCCGAGGGCAACTACGGCCGTCTCGGCCGCGGTCAGCAGCAGCGCTACACCAAGGCCAACGCCCGCATCCAGCTCGACCCCTCGGTGTGGGAGATGCCGGGCGCCATGCCCGAGGTGGCTCCCAGCCCGGACTTCGAGCCGAACATCGAGCGTCACATGACGGAGCGTTCGATGGTGCTGCAGGCCTGGGGTGCGTACGGCGTGCTCTGGCCTGTGGTCCATCACCAGCTCGGCGTCTCGCCCGACTTGGGCAACGGGCGGCTCTCGGTGGTCCCGCAGATCCCGCAGGGCCAGAAGCGCATCGCCGGCAGCAATGTCCGTCTGGCCGACGGGTCGATCGACGTACGCGCCCGCCGGGCAGGGAAGACCCTCACCACCGACGTCACTCGTGACCAGCTCGACGCGAAGCTCTCCATCGGCCACGTCCTGCCGTCCGGGGCGGAGGTCGAGTCGGTGACGCTGAACGGCCGCCCGGTGCCGCACGAAGTGGTGTCCACCGGCAGGGGCAAGGAGGTCGTCGCCACGGCCCCGCGCGGGGACGAGCGCGCCACCTTGGTGGTCCGGCTCGCGTCAACTTGACCCGGCTCTAAAGGGCCGGGTTTGGAGGTAGTGCCCAGCTGGCTGCTGGGGTGGACTCCTCCGTCCAGACACCCCGT
>NZ_FMHI01000007.1 GCF_900090145.1 Streptomyces sp. WMMB 322 | reverse complement strand
GATCCGGTTGCGGTGTGTGTGCCGAAGGGTCCTGGTCAGGTTGTTGCGGTGTTGGGGGTGTTGGCGGCCGGTGGGTGTTATGTGCCGGTGGGGGTGGATCAGCCTCGGGCGCGGCGTGATCGGATTCTGAGGGCTGCGGGTGCGCGGCATGTGCTGGTGGGGGAGGGTTCCGGGTCTGCCGAATTCTCTGTCTCTGCTGGGTCTTCTGGTTCTTCTGGGTCTGCTGGTTTCTCTGAGTCCGCTGATTCTTCTGCTGGTTCCTCTGGTTCCTCTGGTTCCTCTGGTTCCTCTGGTTCCTCTGGTTTGTCTGGGTCTTGTGGGTCTGGTGGTTGGCCGGTTGGTGTGGAGGTTGTGGGTTTGGGGGTGGCGGTGGGGGCTGTGCCGTTGGCGGAGCCTGTTGTGCCGTCGGTCGGGGATTTGGCGTATGTGATTTTCACGTCGGGTTCGACGGGTGAGCCGAAGGGTGTGGAGATTTCGCATGCTGCGGCGTCGAACACGATCAGTGCGGTGAATGCGCGGTTCGGGGTGGGGTCCGGGGATTGTGTGCTGGCGGTTTCGGCGTTGGATTTCGATCTGTCGGTGTATGACGTTTTCGGGTTGCTGTCGGTGGGTGGGCAGGTTGTCACTGTTGCTGAGGGGGAGCGGCGGGAGGCTGCGGTGTGGGCGCGGTTGGTGCGTGCTCATGGGGTGACGGTGTGGAATACGGTGCCGGCGTTGTTGGACATGGTGTTGACGGCTGCGGATTCGGTGGCGTTGCCGAGTTTGCTGGTGGTGTTGGTGTCGGGGGACTGGGTCGGTCTGGATTTGAAAGACCGTTTGGCGGGGGTGTCGTCGCGGGCGCGGTTGGTGGCGTTGGGTGGTGCGACGGAGGCGGCGATCTGGTCGAACGCGTTTGAGGTGGAGCGGGTTGATCCGGAGTGGGTGTCGATTCCGTATGGTCTGCCGTTGCCGAATCAGTGTTATCGGGTGGTGGATGGTCAGGGTCGGGACCGGCCGGACTGGGTTCCGGGTGAGTTGTGGATCGGCGGGGGCGGGGGGGCCCGGGGTTATCGCAATGATCCGGAGCGTACGGCGAAGTGTTTTCCGGTGGTTGAGGGTCGGCGTTGGTATCGGACGGGGGATCAGGGGCGTTATCACCCTGATGGGATTCTGGAGTTCCTCGGCCGTACCGATCACCAGGTGAAGATCCGCGGCCACCGCATCGAACTCGGCGAAATCGAAACGCGGTTGCGGGAACTGCCCGGCGTCGCACACGCCGCGGCGTGGGTCGAGACGACTCCGTCCGCCAAGCGCCTCGTCGCCGCCGTCACCGGCACCGGCCTGACCCCCGAGAGGGTGCGAGCCGGACTGGCCGACGACGTGCCCGGCTACATGGTTCCGGAACATGTCCGGGTACTGGACTCGATGCCGCTGAACGCCAACGGCAAGATCGACCGGGCGGCCCTCGCCCGCGCCGCCACGGCACAAGCCCCGCCGCCCACGGGGGCAGCCGCTCCGCGGGGCGCGACGGAACAGGCCGTCGCCGAGATCTGGCAGGAGTTGCTGGAGGTTCCCGAGGTCTCGCGGGACGCCGGCTTCTTCGAACTCGGCGGGGACAGCCTGACCGCGATCCGCGTCGTGCAGCGACTGATCCGCCGCTTCGGCGTCGAACTCACCCTGCGACAACTGCTCGACCGTTCCACGCTCACACAAGTGGCCGCCCTGATCGACGAATTGACCGGGGTGACCGACGACCACGACGCACCCGTGCGACTTGAGGAAGGTGTCCTGTGACTGCCAGCGACGTCATCGCCGAACTTGAGCAAGTCGGGATCCAGTTGTGGGAGGACGACGGCAAACTGCGCTTCCGCGGCCCGGAGGGGGCCATGACGCCGGAGCGCCGCGACCTGCTCGTCAGCCGTCGCGACGACGTCCTGAACGCCCTGCGTGAGCGCGACACCCGGACTGTGGAGCCACAACCCGAGGCGCGCTTCGAGCCGTTCCCGCTGACCGACGTGCAGTCCGCCTACCTGCTCGGCCGGCGCGACGCGTTCGAGTACGGCTCTGTGCCGTGCCACGCCTACGGCGAACTGTTCTTCGACACGCTGGACCGGGAGCGCCTCCACGGTGCGTGGTCGAAGGTGGTCGACCGGCACGACATGCTGCGCACCGTCCTCGACTACGACGGTTTCCAGCGCGTTCTCAAGGACCCGCCGGAGCCCGTGATCGACTGGACCGACGTACGCGGACTCTCGGCGTCCGACGGCGAGGCGCGGCTGATGGAGACGCGCGAGCGCCTCTCCCACGAGGCGAAGGAGGTCACCGGCTGCCCGCTGTACAGCATCGCGGTCACCGAGTTCGCCGACCGGGCCGTACTGCACTTCTCCATCGACTTCCTGATTGCCGACTATGTGAGCATCTATCTGCTGCTGGACGAGTTCGGCGCGTTCTACGAGAACCCCGAGGCTGACCTTCCGGCGCCGGCCATCAGCTTCCGTGACTATCTGCGGGCCGAGCGGCAGGTGCGGCAGGGACCGGCCTACGGACGCGACCGGGCGTACTGGCTGGAGCGCCTGGACGACCTGCCGGCCGCACCGGAGCTGCCCATGGTCGCGGAGCCGAGCCGCTTCGGGGCGACCCGCTTCACGCGGCGTGAGTTGCAACTCGACCCCGCCACCTGGAGCTCGCTCAAGCAACGTGCCGGGGGCCGCCGCCTGTCCGCGTCCAACGCGGTCATGGCCGCGTACGCGGAGGTGCTCGGGCGCTGGAGCCGCCACCCGCGCTTCACCCTCGACGTCACGGTCCTCAGCCGGCTGCCGCTGCACGAGGACGTCGGAGCCATCGTCGGCGACTTCACATCCGTCGATCTGCTGGCGGTCGACACGGCCGCCGGAGGCGGATTCGCCGGCCGCGCGAGGGCGCTCAGCGAGCAGCTGTTCGAGGACCTGGACCACCGCCTGTTCACCGGCGTGGAGGTCATCCGCGAGCTGAGCCGCCGGCGCGGGCCGCAGGAGGCCCTGATGCCCGTGGTGTTCACCAGCGCGATCGGACTGGCCGATGTGTCGCCGGCCGCCGGCCCCATGCGCACCAGGATCGAGAACGGCATCAGCCAGACCCCCCAGGCATGGCTCGACTGCCAGGCGATGGAACAGCCCGACGGTTCCCTCCTGATCAACTGGGACTCGCGCGACGACGTGATACCCCCGGCGGTCCTGGACGACATGTTCGGGACCTTCGAGACGCTGCTGCGAGCGCTCGCCGCCGCCGACGCGCCCTGGGCCGCCGACGACCCGGTGGCGCTGCCCGTCGAGCAGCTCGCCCGGCGCGCCGAAGTCAACGACACCGCACGCCCGCTGAGCACCGCCCTGCTGTCCGACGCACTCGTCGGCCAGGCGTTGGCGCGCCCCGAGGAGACCGCCGTCGTGGACGCCGAGGCCGCGATCGGCTATCGCGCCCTGCTGGCACGGGCCACCGCGGTCGCGGAGGCGCTCCGCGCGGCGGGCCACAAGCGCGGCGACCGCGTCGGCGTCGTCATGGACAAGAGCCGTCACCAAGTCGCGGCGGCCGTGGGGGTCCTGCTGGCCGACGGGGCGTACGTGCCGGTCGACGCCGCCCAGCCGGAGCCCCGCCGGGATCAGATCCTGACGGCGGCGGGCGTCGAGTTGGTGCTGAGTCATTCACGCAGCACTGCGGCCGTGCCGGGGGGATGCCGCCGCATCGACGTCGACACCCTCGCCGACGCCACCGCAGAGCCCGCCCGTCCGCAGGGTTCGCCGCAGGACTCCGCGTACGTCATCTTCACGTCCGGCTCCACCGGCACCCCGAAGGGTGTGGAGGTCAGCCACCAGGCGGCCGTCAACACACTGGACGACGTCTGCCGCCGCTTCGCGGTCACCGGGGACGACGTCGTGCTGGGGCTCTCCAGCCTCGCCTTCGACCTCTCCGTCTTCGACATCTTCGGCGTCCTCGGCCGTGGCGGGACGCTCGTCCTGCCGGCCCCCGAGCGGCACGCCGACCCGTCGCACTGGGCCGAACTCGTCGCAGGGCACCGGGTTTCCGTGCTCAACACCGTGCCCGCGCAGATGATGCTGCTGGAGGAGTATCTGCGCGCGGCGGACACCGACTGCACCAGCGTGCGGCTCGCCATGATGTCCGGGGACTGGATTCCGGTTCCGCTGCCCGATGCGATCCGCGCCCGCATCCCGGGGATCGAGCTGGCGAGCCTCGGCGGCGCCACCGAGGCCGCGATCTGGTCGATCGTCCATCCGATCGGCGAGGTCGACCCCGCCTGGCCGAGCATCCCCTACGGGAAGCCGCTGGAGAACCAGCGTTTCCACGTGCTCGACGGCGCGCTGCGGGCACGCCCCGAACTCGTCGTGGGCGACCTGTACATCGCCGGCGCGGGACTGGCCGAGGGCTACCTCGGCGACGAGGAGAAGACCGCCCGGTCCTTCATCCGGCTGCCTTCCGGCGAGCGGGCCTACCGCACCGGCGACCTGGGCCGCTACCTCCCGGACGGGACTATCGAGTTCATCGGTCGCGACGACCGGCAGGTCAAGATCCGCGGCCACCGGGTGGAGCTCGCGGAGGTCGAGTCCGCCCTGTCCGCCGACCCCGAGGTCAACGCCGCCGCCGTGACAACCCGGGGCGAACGCAACGACCGCAGGCTGGCCGCCTTCGTCGAGCCCGCCGGCACCGATGCGCCCGCCTCGCCGACCGACACCGCCCTCGTCGACGACGTCGTCGCGGCGGGCGACGCGATACGCGAGGGCGTCGACGTCAGCAAGGTCGTCGAGTTCGGCACGGTGCTCGACGACGCCGCCCTGCACCGCATGGTCGACGTGCTGCGCCAGTCCGGGCTGTGGCCCACGACGAAGGACCGGCACACCACGACGGAGATCATGCGCACCGCCCGCGTCGCCCCGAAGCACGAACGGCTGGTGCGACGCTGGCTCGCCGCCTGCGTCGAGAACGGCTACCTGCGTGAGGACGACGACGGATACGCCTGCCTCCGCCTGGTCACCCCCGACGATGTCGCGCGGGCCTGGGCCGAGGTCGAGCGACTGATGCCGCAGGCGCACGACCGGCCGGAACTGGTGGAGTACTTCAAGACCGCCTCGGCGCACCTGCCGGAGCTGATGCGCGACGAACAGGACCCGCTGCGGCTGCTCTTCCCGGAGGGCGACCTGAGCATCCAGGAAGCGGCCTACATGGAGGGCTTCCTCTCCCGCTATCTCAACCGGCTGGCGACCAGCACCGTGCTCGGCGTGGCCCGCCGGCACCGCGGCAGCGCCCCGCTGCGGGTGCTGGAGATCGGCGCCGGAGTCGGGGGCACCAGCGCGGACACCATCCCCGCGCTGGACGGCGAGAACGTGCGCTACTCCTTCACCGACGTCTCGCAGTTCTTCCTGAACAAGGGCGCCGACACCTACGGCGCGTACCCGTGGGTCGACTACGCGATGTTCGACTTCAATGAGCCCTTCCGCGACCAGGGGGTGCGCCCCAACTCCGTCGACGTGATCCTCTGCGGCAACGTCATGCACTACGCCAAGGACGCCCGCGCGGTGCTGCGGCGGATGCGCGAGGCCCTGGTGCCCGGCGGCTGGCTGGTCTTCATCGAGACCACGAGGGACAACTACCAGATCCTCACCTCGATGGAGTTTCTCTTCGACGCCACCGCCGGCGACTTCCAGGACGTCAGGCACGGGAAGGACCAGACGTTCATCGCCCGCCGGCAGTGGCAGGACCTGCTCGCCGAGGCCGGGGCGGAGACCGTGTACTGCCTTCCGGACCCGGCGGATGAACTCGCCGGCATCGGCATGCACGTCTTCGCGGCCCGGTTCAAGCAGGACCGGGTGGCGATCGACACCGAGGACCTCACCCGCCGCCTCGCCTCCCGGCTTCCCGCGGAGATGATCCCCTCGCGCTTCCACGTGCTCGACTCGCTGCCGCTGACGGGCAACGGCAAGGTCGACCGTGCCGTCCTCGCCGGCTGGGCCGAGGAGCGGGACCCGGACTCCGAGCAGTCCCACGAGGGCGAGCAGCAGGGAGCCGGCGAGCTGAAGCAGGCCATCGCCGGGATCTACGCCGAGGTCCTGCGCCGTCAGGACGTCGGCCTCGACACGAACTTCTATTCGCTCGGGGGCGACTCGCTGCTGGCTGCCCAGGTGGTCACCCAGCTCCGCGAGAGCGTCCCCGAGGCCGGGGCCGTGCTCTTCGACGAGTTGCTCAGGGAGCTGCTCAACGGGGCGTCGGTCCAGGAAGTCGCGGCATTCCTCGACGACAGCACCGCCACCGCCCAGGAGGAGACCATGGACCAGGCGAGCTATGTCCTTGCCGGAGCAACCGAGCAGATCGGCAACCCCGTACACGTCCTGATCAACGACGGGTTCGGCGAAGGCGCCGAGCGCGTCGGCTCGGAGCTGGGCGAGCGCGATCCCGTCATCCAGGTCCCCATGCTCGCGATCGGGGACATCGGGGAGACCGTGCGGATCGAGGACCTGGCCGACACCGTCGTGCAGGAGCTCCGCAAGCTCAGCCCCGGCCCCTTCCACCTCATAGGCGCCCGCGGCGGCGGCCTGCTGGCGCTCACGGCTGCGCAGCAGCTCACCGAACTCGGCGTCCCCGTCTGCGGCTTGACCCTGATCAGCAGCTACCCGCTGCCGGCCGCCATCCGCGACGAGGTCTTCTACGAGGCGATGTTCCTGATGGGTGCCGGCGCCGACCCGTCGGCCCTCGGCTACCCCGGCCAGACCGCCCTCGGACGGGTCCTGCAAGAGCTGGTCCCCACCGGCGAGATCACCACCGAGTCGCTGGCCGCGCTGGCCGAGAGCCCGGACCCGGAGCTGCGCTCCGCGGCGTCGACCCTCACCGGTCTCGCCGGGCGGCCCCTGCAGGCCCGGGTGGACGCGATCGCCGACATGTTCGGCTGGCCGGCGGACGACATCCTCGGGGCGCTGCGTGGCACGCGCGCCCTCTTCAACGCGGCGGGGACCCACACCCCCGACATCTACACCGGGGACGTGCGTCTCCTCGTCCACAGGGACGAGGAGCCCATCTGGCCGACGATGGCCGCCGACATGCGCGCCTATTGGAAGGACGTCTGCGTCGGCGGCCTCGACGTCGAGCAGATCCCCGGCTCCCACTTCACCTGCTGCGACGCACTCACCGGAGCCCAGGTCGACCTGCCGGAGGAGAAGGCGTGACCGACGTCGAGATCGCGGTGCTCGGCGGCTACGGAGCCGTGGGAGCCGCCGCGCTGAAGGCCCTCACCGACCGCAGACCCGGCGTGACCGTCAGAATCGGCGGCCGCAACGAGGCGCCCGCGGCGGCGCTCCTCGACAAGCTCGGCGTCGAGGGTGAAGCCCTCGAGGTCGACCTGAACGACGGCCGCTCGCTCGCCGGCTTCTGCCGGGGTGCGCGGCTCGTCCTCAACTGCGCGGGACCGTCGTACCGGGTGCTGGACCGGGTGGCGTGGGCGGCACTGGCCGCCGGGGCGGCCTATGTCGACCCGGGCGGCGACAAGCCGGTCTTCGACGCCCTGCACCGCCCCGGGACGTTCACCGGCACCGCAGTCCTCACGGCCGGAATGCAGCCCGGCCTCACCGGGCTGCTGCCCCGTCACCTGGCCCGCTCGATGTCCGAGCCGCGCGCACTCACGGCGTACGTCGGCACGATGGACCGGCTGACCCCGGCCGGCGCCGCCGACTACCTGCTCAGCCTGGGCGGGTCGTACGGTGAGGCGCAGGCGGCCATCCGCGGAGGCATCCGGGTGGAACGGGAACTCGAGCCGCGCACCGGCGTCGAACCGCCGTACGCCGGCCGCCGGCTCGACGCTTACCCGTATCTGAGCTTCGAAGCCGAGGAAGTGGCGCGGGAGTTCGGGCTCGCGGAGGTCGACTGGTTCACCGTCTACGAGGGCGGGGCGCACATGATGACCTGTCTGAGCCGGCTCCAGGGGGCAATGCGTGGCGAGTCCGATCTGACCGAGGCCGCGGACGAACTGACCAGGGCGGCCGCTCTCGACCTCTTCGGCAAGGAGCCCTTCCAGCTGATGCTCTTCGAGGTCACCGGCAGCCACCACGGCACGCCGGCCACGCGCAGCCTGGCGTTGCGCGGTCACGACACCTACGTCCTCACGGGGCTGGCCGGCGCGCTGGCCGCGATCGACGTGCTGGACGGACGTACCGGGCCCGGCATCCACCACGCCGCCCACACGCTCGACCCGGACGTCGTGCTCGAAGCCCTGCGGAACACCCCGGAGGTCACCACGCTCGAAATCCTCGAACACCCCATCCTCGGCGCCCTCCGCGTGGAGGAGGGGGAGCTGTGACGGCCGGTGTCCCCGCCACCCGGCGGGCCGCGGACGGACGTCCCCGGGTGGCAGTGGCCGGGACGGGCTTCGGCCGTGCCTACCTCGCGGCCTTCGAGCGGCCCGGCTTCCCGTTCGAACTGGCGGGCATCATCGCCCGCGGCAGTGCACGCAGCAAGGCGTGCGCCGAGCACTACGGGGTGCCCCTGTGGGCCGGACCCGAAGAGGTGCCCGACGGCGTCGATCTGGCGTGCGTCGCCGTCGGCGGGGTGATGACGGGGGGACGGGGGCCTCAGCTCGCGCAGGAGCTCATGCGACGCGGCATCCACGTCCTGCACGAACACCCGCTGCATCCGGATGAGTTGGTCGCCTGCCTGCGGGCGGCCCGCGAACGGCGGGTGGTGTTCCGCATGAACACCCACTACCCCCATGTGGAGCCCGTGCGGCGCTTCCTGAACGCCGCTCAGGAGGCCACAGCCCGGCAGCGTCCCCTCTTCGTCGACGTCACCTGCGCCTTCCAGGTCCTGTACACGATCTTCGACATTCTCGGCGAAGCCCTCGGGGGGATCAGGCCCTTCGGTATCCACGGAGTGCTCGAGGAACCCGCCGGCGGCGCGGCACCGCCGCCGTACCGCAGCCTCAGCGGCCGGTTCGCCGGGGTGCCGATGACGTTCCGTCTCCAGAATGAGCTGGTGGCCTCCGCCCCGGACAACTACAGCCACATGCTCCACAGGATCACGATCGGGTACGACGGCGGGCACCTGACGCTGGTCAACACCCACGGGCCGGTGCAGTGGAGCATGCGCCCGCACATGCCCGACGAAATGAAGGACCTGGTGCGCTTCTCCGATGCCACGGCGCCGCACCTGCGGGTACCGAGCGTCGAGCCGGTCGGCCCCCCGGCCGGCGCGTCCTACAGCGAGGTCGTCGCTGAGCTCTGGCCCCAGGCAACCGCACGCGCGATGACCGCCCTGTGGCGGGACGCCGCCGACGGCGCCCCCTCCGACGCACACGTGCAACGGCACGTGGCCCTCACCCGGCTGGCGATGTCCGTCGCCGAGGCGTGCGGTCCGGTGCGCATGCACCGGCCGGACCCGCCCGAGCTGCTCGGCGCGGAGGACCTGGCACCGGCCGGCACGCAGGAAAGGAGGCCGGCGACATGACGACGGCCCCCAACGCATGGCTGCGCATGTTCCACCCCCGCCCCGGGGCCGCACTGAGAGTGCTCTTCTTTCCGCATGCCGGGGGCTCTGCCACCTTCTACCGCCCACTGGGCGGTGCGCTGCCCGAGAGCATCGAGCCGGTGATTGTCCAGTACCCGGGGCGCGGGGACCGGATGGCCGAGAAGCCGTACACGGACATGGACGCGCTCGCGCACGGACTCGCCCGCGCCCTCGCCCCCCTCGCGGACAAGCCCCTGTGGTGCTTCGGCCACAGCATGGGCGCCTCCGTCGCACACGAGGTGACGCGCCGGCTCACCGTCCGGGACGGCCCCCGCCCTCAGCATCTGATCGTCTCCGGCCGTCCGGGCCCGGCCCGGCAGCGGCCCGGCGACAAGCACCAGGACGACGACAGGCTATGGGCCGACGTCTGCAACCTGGGCGGCACCGACAGCAGCCTGTTGCAGCTCCCCGAGCTGCGGGCCGTGGCCCTGCCGGCGATCCGCGCCGACTACCGGTTGATCGAGACGTATCGGCCGGCTCTGAGCACCGACCTGGACCTCCCGGTGACCGCGTGCTTCAGCGACCGTGACCCGGAGGTCGACGCCGCGGACGCCGAGGCGTGGCGCCCGGTCACCACCGGGCCCTTTGCGGTGGAGTGCTTCGCCGGCGACCACTTCTACCTGCGCGGAACCGGTGAACCCGCCCTCGTCTCCTGGTTCGCCGAGCGAAGCGCCGCCCAGCGGGCGTAGGCCCCGTTGCCGAATCCCGTCCGGGGCGGCGCCCTGCACGCACGCTCTCCCCCGCTTCGCGGGAGGTGCCCCCAGCACACCGGGGACCGCACCCGCGTCCTGACGGGCGTACGAGGTGATTCGTCGGACAGGTTCCGGGACTTCCTGTCAGCACTCTGTCATCACGCCACCACGCACGGCTCCCAGGGGCTACGTTCACCGGGCACATGCGCCAGAACACCAGGAGCCGGAAGACCAGGAGGGTTCTTTGTCTGCCAACCCGACCGAGCCGGCCGAACAGGAGAGAGCCGCGGCCGATCAGCACCCCCGCCGTCCGGGCATGGCGCTCGTGCTCATCAGCCTGGTGCAGCTCATGGTCGTCCTCGACGCGACCATCGTCACCATCGCCCTGCCGCGGCTGCGCTCCGAGCTCGGCTTCCAGCCGGAGAACCTGTCGTGGGTGCTGACCTCGTACTCGCTGGCCTTCGGCGGCCTGCTCCTGCTCGGCGGACGTCTGGGCGACCTGGTCGGCCGGCGGCGCGTCTTCATCGCGGGCGCCGCGGTCTTCGCAGCCGCGTCGCTGCTCGGCGGTGTCGCCACCACTCCCGCGTGGCTGATCTCCGCACGGGCGCTGCAAGGCATCGGCGCGGCGATGGCGGCCCCCGCCGCACTCGCCCTCATCACCACGACGTTCCCCGCGGGCCCGCAACGCAACCGGGCCATGGGCGTCTACGCGGCGATGTCCGGGCTCGGCTCGGCGGTCGGTCTGCTGCTCGGCGGTGTGCTGACCGAGATGACCTGGCGGCTGACGTTCTTCATCAACGTGCCGATCGGGCTCTTCGTCGCACTCCTCGCCACCCGGTACCTTGCCGAGTCGGAGCCCAAGCGGGGCTCGTTCGACCTGGTGGGGGCGCTCACCGCGACGGTGGGCCTGGCGGCCCTGGTCTACGGCTTCACCAACGCCGGCGGCGACGAGGCCCATGGCGGCAGCCGCTGGTCCGAGGGCGGGACGCTGATCGCCATCGGTGCGGGAGTGGTCTTCCTGCTCGTCTTCCTCGTGGTCGAGCGCCGAACCCGCAGTCCGCTGCTGCCCCTGCGTGTGCTGCGGGACCGCACGCGCGGCGTCAGCTACTGCGCGATGCTGATCGTCTCCGCGGCGATGTTCTCGTTCTTCCTCTTCCTCAGCCAGTACGCGCAGGACGTCCTGGACTACTCCGCCCTGCAGACAGGCATCGCCTTCCTGCCGTTCGCCCTCTTCATGATGGGCGCGTCGCAGTTGGGCTCGACCCTGGTGTCCCGCTTCGACCCCCGCTGGGTCTCGGCCTCCGGTGCGCTTCTGGCCGCCGCGGGCATGTACTGGTACGCGATGCTCGAAGCCGACTCGGGCTACTGGGGGCACGTCTTCCCGCCCATGCTGGTCACCGCCACCGGCTTCGCCCTGATGTTCATCCCGCTCACCCTGACCGCCGTCCACGGCGTCGACCACCAGGACCAGGGGGTCACCTCGGCGGTACTCAACTCCACGCAGCAGGTGGGCGGTGCGCTCGGCATCGCCGTCCTGTCGACGGTGTGGATACGGAAGATGCTCGACACCCGGGAGGAGCTGCTGGCCGAAGCCGGCAAGAGCGGCGGCAACACGCGGGCAATGCAGGACCAGCTCGCCGAGACCGCCTTCACCGAGGGAGCCACGCGGGTCTTCCTCGTCGTCAGCTTCATGCTCCTCGGCACTGCCGTCCTGCTCGTCGTCGGACTGCGCATCAAGAACGCGCAGCTCTCCACCGACAACCAGTCCGAGACAGCCACCACCTGAAGGCGCACATCCTCACCGGAGGTGTCACGGACTCCGGGGCACGGCCTCCCTCCGGAGGGCCGTGCCCCGGTTCCTTCGTCGGATTCCCCTCGCCGACGCGCCGGAAGATGCCGGACACCTTCTCAGGGTGCCTCCTCGAAGCCCGGACCGGGCAGCACCAGGACCGGGCAGTACCCGGACCTGTCAGCACTCGATGACGTTGACCGCGAGGCCGCCGCGGGCCGTCTCCTTGTACTTGACCTTCATGTCGGCGCCGGTGTCCTTCATCGTCTTGATCGCCTTGTCGAGCGAGACGTGGTGCCGGCCGTCGCCGCGCAGCGCCATGCGGGCGGCGGTGACCGCCTTCACTGCCGCCATGCCGTTGCGTTCGATGCAGGGGATCTGGACGAGACCGCCGATCGGGTCGCAGGTCAGCCCGAGGTTGTGCTCGATGCCGATCTCGGCGGCGTTCTCGACCTTCTCCGGACCGCCGCCCAGTACCTCGGCCAGGCCGCCCGCGGCCATGGAGCAGGCCGAGCCCACCTCGCCCTGGCAGCCGACCTCGGCGCCGGAGATCGAGGCGTTCTCCTTGAAGAGCAGCCCGATGGCGCCGGCGGCCAGGAGGAAGCGGACGATGCCGTCCTCGTCGGCACCCGGCACGAACTCGGTGTAGTAGTGCAGGACGGCCGGGATGATGCCCGCCGCGCCGTTGGTGGGAGCCGTCACGACGCGTCCGCCGGCCGCGTTCTCCTCGTTCACGGCCATCGCGTACAGCGTCAGCCACTCCGTGGCGTGCGTCTGCCGGTCGCCCTCCGCGCGGAGCTGGCGAGCGGCCGTCGCCGCCCTGCGGCGCACCTTCAGGCCACCCGGCAGGATGCCCTCGCGGCTCAGGCCGCGGGCGACGCACGCCCGCATGACCTCCCAGATCTCCAGCAGACCGGCGCGGATCTCCTCCTCGGTGCGCCAGGCCTTCTCGTTCTGGAGCATCAACTCCGAGACGGACAGCCCTCGTTCACGGGTGAGCCGCAGCAGCTCGTCGCCCGTGCGGAAGGAGTGCGTCAGGACGGTGTCGTCGAGCTTGATGCGCCCCGCACCGGCTGCGTCCTCATCGACGACGAAGCCGCCGCCCACCGAGTAGTACGTCTTCTCCAGGAGCGTGGCGCCGGACGCGTCGTACGCGAAGAGCGTCATTCCGTTCGCGTGGTACGGAAGCGAGCGGCGACGGTGCAGGATCAGCTGGCTCTGCTCGTCGAAGGGGACCTCGTGGGCGTCCCCTATCTCCGTCGCCAGCAGCCGCAGCCGCTTCGAGCTGCGGATCCGCTCCACCTCGTCGTCGGCCCCCTCGACGTCGACGGTGCGCGGCGACTCGCCCTGGAGCCCGAGCAGCACGGCCTTCGCGGTGCCGTGTCCGTGCCCGGTGGCGCCGAGCGACCCGTACAGCTCCGCACGCACGGACGCCGTGTGGGCCAGCACGCCCTCGTTCTTCAGCCGCCCGGCGAACATGCGGGCCGCACGCATCGGGCCCACCGTGTGGGAGCTGGACGGACCGATGCCGATCGAGAAGAGGTCGAAGACGGAGACCGCCATGGCGGGCGCCTCCTTTCCGTGCGGGGCCGCGCTGTGGCCTTGATGGCCCTTGAGGTGGCCTTGCCGGGCCGGATGTCCGGTGCCGCGGCGCGGACGCCGCGCCGCGGCACAGGGGCCTGTTACTTGCCGAGGCCGGGGTAGAGGGGGTGCTTCTCGGTGAGCGCGGTGACGCGCGCGTTGAGGGACTTGGCCTTGTCCTCGTCGAAGCCGGGGAGCAGCGCCTCGGCGATGATGTCGGCGACCTCCCGGAAATCCTCCTCCTGGAAGCCGCGGGTCGCCAGCGCGGGCGTCCCGATGCGCAGCCCGGAGGTGACCATGGGCGGACGGGGATCGTTCGGCACGGCGTTGCGGTTGACGGTGATGCCGACCTCGTGCAGCCGGTCCTCGGCCTGCTGGCCGTCCAGGTCGCTGTTGCGCAGGTCGACGAGGACGAGGTGGACGTCCGTGCCGCCGGAGAGCACGGAGACACCCGCGTCCACCGCGTCCTGCTGCAGCAGCCGCTCGGCAAGCAGCCGGGCGCCGGTCAGGGTCCGCTGCTGGCGCTCCTTGAACTCCTCGGATGCCGCGATCTTGAACGACACGGCCTTGGCCGCGATGACGTGCTCGAGCGGGCCGCCCTGCTGGCCGGGGAAGACCGCCGAGTTGATCTTCTTGGCGTGCTCCTTCTTGGAGAGGATCACACCGCCGCGCGGGCCGCCGAGCGTCTTGTGCGTGGTCGTGGTCACCACGTCGGCGTGGGGCACCGGGGAGGGGTGCAGCCCGGCGGCCACCAGGCCCGCGAAGTGCGCCATGTCGACCATGAGCAGCGCGCCGACCTCGTCCGCGATCCGGCGGAAGGCGGCGAAGTCGAGCTGCCGCGGGTACGCGGACCAGCCCGCGATGATCATCTGCGGCCGGTGCTCGCGCGCGAGCCGGGCGACCTCCTCCATGTCGACCTGGCTGGTCTTCTCGTCGACGCGGTAGGCGACGACGTTGTACAGCTTGCCGGAGAAGTTGATCTTCATGCCGTGCGTGAGGTGACCGCCGTGCGCCAGGTCCAGGCCCATGATCGTGTCGCCCGGCTTCAGCAGCGCGAACATCGCGGCGGCGTTCGCGGACGCGCCCGAGTGCGGCTGTACGTTCGCGGCCTCGGCCCCGAAGAGGGACTTGATGCGCTCGCGTGCGATGTTCTCGATGACGTCGACGTGTTCGCAGCCGCCGTAGTAGCGACGCCCCGGGTAGCCCTCCGCGTACTTGTTGGTGAGGACGGAGCCCTGGGCCTCCAGCGAGGCGACGGGCGCGAAGTTCTCCGACGCGATCATCTCGAGGGTGGACTGCTGGCGGTGGAGTTCGGCGTCGACGGCGGCGGCGACGTCCGGGTCCACCTCGTGGAGAGAACTGTTCAGAAGCGACATGGAACCATCCCTGGTGGCAGGCCGGTCGGGCACATTGGCGGACATACGGCGTTCGGTGGTGCTGCTCGGTCGAAGGGGGCCGCTCGTCGCGGCTCCGGGCGTGGAGGCCGGCCCTCGCCGGCCCGGGGTCAGCTTCCGGCGGCGAACGAGGCGTACTCGTCTGCCGTCAGCAGGCCCTCCGGCTCGCCCGTGACGCGCACCTTGAACAGCCAGCCGCCCTCGAACGGGGCGGAGTTGACCAGCGCCGGGTCGTCGACGACATCCTGGTTGATCTCGGTGATCTCGCCGGAGACCGGCGCGTAGAGGTCGCTGACCGACTTGGTCGACTCCAGTTCGCCGCAGGGCTCGCCCGCGGTGACCGTGTCCCCGGCCTCGGGAAGCTGGACGAAGACGACATCGCCGAGCGCGTCGGCGGCGTGCGCCGTGATGCCGACGGTCGAGACGCCGTCGTCGGCGTCCGACAGCCACTCGTGCTCCTTGCTGTAGCGCAGCTGCTGCGGGTTGCTCATGGTGCGATTCTCCTGGATGAGAGGGGGACGGAGGGAATCAGTCTTGGTCAGTGGGACGCAGGACACGTCGAACGGCGCGGGGCACGCGCGGCCCGGCGCCCGGAGCCGGTCCGGGTCCTGCCGCCGGCGTCCTTGTCAGCGTTGCCGCTTGTAGAAGGGGAGAGCCACGACCTCGTACGGCTCGTGGCTGCCGCGGATGTCCACCGCGACACCCTCGGTGCCGGGCTCCGCGTACGCCGGGTCGACGTACGCGATGGCGATGGGCCTGCCGAGAGTGGGCGACGGCGCCCCCGACGTCACCTCGCCGATCACCGAACCGTCCGCGGCGGAGACCACGTCGTACCCGGCACGCGGCACGCGGCGGCCTTCCGCGACGAGGCCGACGAGCTTGCGCGGCGGCGCCGTCTCCGCGCGGGCGGCGGCGGCCTCCAGCGGCTCGCGCCCGACGAAGGCGCCGTCGTTGGTGGTCTTCTCGAACTTCACGATCCGGCCCATGCCCGCGTCGAACGGCGTTGTCCGGGTGGTCAGTTCGTGCCCGTACAGCGGCATCCCGGCCTCGAGGCGCAGCGTGTCACGGCAGCTGAGCCCGCAGGGCACGAGGCCTGCGGGGGCTCCCGCCCCGGTGAGCGCCTCCCAGACGGCGACGGCGTCGGCGGGGGAGACGAACAGTTCGAAGCCGTCCTCGCCGGTGTATCCCGTACGGGCGATCAGCGCGTCCCGTCCGGCGACGGTGCCGGGCAGCCCCGCGTAGTACTTCAGCCCGTCCAGGTCGGCGTCCGTGAGGCCCTTGAGGATGCCGGCGGCCTCCGGGCCCTGCACGGCGATCAGCGCGTATGCGTCCCGGTCGTCGCGCACCTCGGCGCCGAAGCCGGCGCTGCGTTCACGCAGCGCGTCCAGCACGGTCTGCGCGTTCGAGGCGTTGGCGACGACCATGTACGTCTCCTCGCCGGTGCGGTAGACGATCAGGTCGTCGAGGATGCCGCCCGAGGCGTCGCACAGCATGGTGTAGCGGGCACGTCCGACGGCCAGCCGGGAGAGGTTGCCCACCAGCGCGTAGTCGAGCAGTTCGCCCGCCTGCCGCCCGGTGACGGTGATCTCGCCCATGTGCGAGAGGTCGAAGAGGCCCGCACGCGTGCGCACGGCGACGTGCTCGTCCCGCTCGCTGCCGTAGCGCAGGGGCATGTCCCAGCCGGCGAAGTCGGTCATCGTCGCGCCGAGCGCGCGGTGTACTGCGTCGAGGGCGGTGGTGCGGGGACCGCTGCCGGTGGTCCCGCTGTCGGTGTCGCTCATGTCAGGCTCCCGTGACTCGGTGACGCGGATGTCCTCCCCATCTGTCATCGGAACCTGAGAGGTTCGCCGCGAGCCCTTGTGCACGGGCGGCGGCTTGCACCGTGGGTGGAGCCGCCCGTGGGCGGCCCGCTTTTCAGATCTGCCTCGTCCTGCGCGGTATCGGTGCCTGAGAGATTCAAGGGAGGACTTGCTCCTTCGGCGCCCCGGCGGGACCGCGCTGCGCGCACGGCCGGGAACTCTCCCGCGTGGATTCAAACGGCCGGTATGCAGTTGGCTGGCCCGCTCATCATGGCACGGCGGCGCAGCACCGTCGACGGTGCGTACCGCACCGGGCGGGGAGGCCGCCTTGCTGCGCATTACCGTTCCTTGACACTCTCTGAGAAGGCCGCCGGGACGGCGGTCATCTCCGGGGAGGGGCGATCAGGTGGGCAGCCTGCGCAGTGCGTACGCGACCGTGACCGGCTGGGCGTACTCGCCCCCCGGCCAGGCCAGAGACGCTGCCGACGCTGCGGCCCCGGCGGTGGTTCCTGCGGCGATTCCGGCTCAGGCGGCGGCATCCGCGCCGGCGGCGGCGCCGGAAGAGGATCCCGCGGCCGTCGGGAGGGCTGCCGCGGCAGTTCCTGCGGCCTCACTCCCCCCGGCCGCCTCCGTCGATCTCCGCGGAACGGCAGCCCGGTGCACGCTGCGGTACCCCACGGGCGACCGCGTCGTGGTCTCCGGCCTTCCCGGCAGCGGCAAGTCGACGCTGATCCGGCGCGTCCTCGGCCTCCAGGACGCCGTCCGCCGCGTCGACTCCCAGGACGTGCGCGAGCGCTGGGCGGCCGCGCTGCCGCGCTGGCTGCCCTATGCGGTGTACCGGCCCCTCGCCCGCGTCGCGCACTACGCGGGGCTGCGGCGGGCGCTCTCCTCCGGTGCGAGCGTCGTCGTGCACGACTGCGGCAGCCAGGCGTGGGTGCGCAACTGGCTCGGCCGGGACGCCCTGCGGCGCGGCAGGGCCCTTCACCTCGTCCTGTTGGACGTACCGCCGGCGACGGCGCTGCGCGGCCAGGCCGAGCGCGGGCGCACCGTCTCCGGCTACGCCTTCATGCGCCACCGCAAGGCGGTGCGGCGGCTGATCGCGAACGCGGAGGCGGGGCGGCTGCCGCGTGGTTGCGAGTCGGTGGTCCTCCTGGACCGCCGGGCAGCGGGCGCCCTCGTGGGCATGGCGTTCGAGTAGCCGCGCCCCCGCGCCGGAGGCGTGAGACCGGCGCGGGGCCGGAGGCGCGAGACGGGGGGTGCCTGCCGGAGGCGCGCGACCGGCGCGGGGTACCGGCATGGCTGCTCCCTGCTCGCGCCGGGTGTCATGCCGTGCGATGTTGTCAGGGCGGGGCAGCCGCCGACGGGCGGCTTTCGTGTCCACCGGCGTCATGGCGAGAGGACGGCGGGCGCTGAGAGGGCTCTGTCGGCGCCCGCACGTCTGCCTCGGGTACGGGCCGCGCGTCGTGTTCTTTCTGGTGAAGCTCCCGGGTGCTACCCGGACTGGCAAGGGCAGGTGCCTGGATGGATGTCACTGGAGAGCGGGGGCGCGGCTGCGGCGCGGGTCGCGGTGACCGGGCAGCGGAACCTGTGCCTCCCGCGCCGCCCCCTGAGGGGGCGGACGAGTGACGACGAGCTACGCCTTCTGCCTGTATGTGGCCGGGCACTCGGAGCGCTCCCGCGCTGCGGAGGCGAATCTGCGTGCGCTGGCCCGGGCCCGGCTGCCGGGCGGCTACGAGTTGGAAGTGGTGGACGTGGTGGCCAGGCCCGGCCTGGCGGAGGAGCAGCGGATCCTGGCCACCCCGACTGTGGTCAGGCATCTGCCGCTGCCGGAGCTTCGGGTGATCGGGGACTTGTCCGACCCGCCGAGGGTCGCACTTGCGTTGGGTCTGCCGGACGAGCCGCCGGGAAGCCGGGCGGAGAAGGAGGCGGGCGGTGCTTGAAACCGATGCGATCGAGCGGGTTCCCACCGGGATCAACGGGTTCGACCAGGTGGCGATCGGGGGGTTGCCGTCAGGCAGGCCGACCCTGGTCACGGGCACGACCGGCAGCGGCAAGACGATCTTTGCCGGGGAGTTCCTGGCCCGCGGCATCGCGAAATTCGACCAGCCGGGGGTGTTCGTCACTTTCGAGGAGCCGCCGGCGGCGATCCGCCGCAACTTCGTCTCGCTGGGCTTTCCGATCGAGCAATGGGAAGCCGAGGGGAAGTGGGTGTTCGTCGACGCCGCGGAGAGCAAGGACGAGGAAGCCGCCGTCATCGGGGCCTACGATTTCGGCGCGCTGACGTCCCGCATCGAGCACGCGGTCCGCCGGATCGGCGCCTCACGGGTGGCGCTGGACTCGCTGGGGGCCGTCTTCGCCCGGTTCGCCGACGCCGGGATCGTCCGCCGGGAGAGCCACAGGCTCGCCGCCGCACTGAACTCACTGGGGGTCACCTCGGTCATCACAGCCGAGCGGACCAGTGAGTACGACGGCGTATCCCGGTACGGAGTCGAGGAGTTCGTCGTCGACAACGTGATCATCCTGCGCAATGTGCTGGTCGGGGAGCGTCGGCGCCGGACCGTCGAGATCGTCAAGTTCCGCGGTGCCCCGCACCGCACAGGGGAATGGCTCTTCACCATCGACCCGCACGAAGGGTTCGTCGTCATCCCCCTCGCGTTCCTCGGTATGCCGTCCACGACCGCCTCCAGTACCCGCGTGTCCTCGGGCAACTCCGGACTGGACCGGATGTGCGGCGGCGGGTTCTACCGGGACGCCGTCGTCCTGCTGTCCGGGCCCTCCGGGTCCGGCAAGACACTGACCAGCCTGAAGTTCCTGGACGAAGGTGTCGCAGCGGGGGAGCGCTGCTTGGGGTTCACCTTCGACGAGACCCGCGAGCAGATGAGGCGCAACGCCGCCGGCTGGGGAATCGACCTGGAGGCCCAGGAGGAAGCCGGCCAGTTGAAGGTGGTGTGCGACTACCCGGAAGTGGCCGCCTTGGAGGACTACTTCATCCGGATCAGGCGGGCTGTGATGGATTTCCAGCCCCACCGCCTGGTCATCGACACCCTGTCAGCACTGGAACGCATCGGCACGCCCAGAGCGCTGCTCGACCTGGTGATCGCATTGGGTGCGGTCGTCCGCGAGCGCCGCATCACCACGCTGTTCACCTCCGCACCCATCAGCCGCTTCACACCGGTGCAGACCCCGTCGATCGCGCGCGAACTGGCCAGCCTCACCGACGTCACCATCGCGCTGCGGTACTTCCAGGCCGCCGGGATGATCAAGCGCACCGTGGCCGTCGTGCAGAACCGCGGCTCGGCCCACGACGAGGCCGTGCGCCAGATCACCATTGATTCGGAAGGTATGCACATCGGCGACCCGATCGCCAGCGTCGAGGAAATGGAAGCCGCCGGCCTGGACGCGCCACCGTGGCCCGGTGTCATCGGCGATATCTGAGTGGTGGAGACCCATGACGAGAGACGAGTCGGGAGGCGGGGCCGGCGGGCTCGGAGACGAACTCATCGACATGGTCATCTCCGCGTCCGCCGACGGGATCATCGCCGTGGACGAACAGGGGATCGTCCGGCTGTGCAATCCAGCCGCGACAGAGCTGTTCGGCCGTCCCGCCGGGGATCTGCTGGATGCTCCGTTCGGCTTCCCGATCGTGGCCGGTCAGTCGGCAGACGTGGAGCTGACGCAGCCCGGGGGCGGCGTCAGAGTCGTCGAGATGCGCGTCAGCGCGGCATCCACGAACGGCTATCCCCTGCGTGTCGTCTCGCTGCGGGACGTCACGTCCCGGTGGCTCGCCTTCCAGCGGATGCTGCTGCCGACGCTGCCGGACCTGGCCCCTTTCCAGGCGGCAGTCGACTACCGGCCCGCGGCCGAGCGTCTGGGCGGTGACTGGTATGACGCGCTCCCGCTGCCCGGCGGCGCCGTCGGCGCCGTGATCGGCGACGTCGCCGGGCACAGCCTGCGTGCCGCAGCCGCGATGGCCCAGATCCGCAACATGCTGCACGCCTTGCTCTACGACCGGCCCACCCCGCCAAGCTCTGTGCTGACCAGGCTCGACTGGGCGCTGCGCGCGAGCATCGACAACCCGATCACCACCGCATGCGTGTCCCGCGTCGAGCCGGGCCGCGACGGCTGGCGGCTGGTGTGGAGCAGCGCAGGCCACCTCCCGCCGCTGCTGCTCACACCCGTCGGCGCGGCCGAGTACCTGCACACCGAGCCCGGCCTGCCACTCGGCGTCGATCCCAGTCGGCCCCGCTCCGACGGCATCCGCTCCCTGCCCGGGGGAGCCACCGTCGTCTTCTTCACCGACGGCCTCGTCGAACGGCCCGACCAGTCCATCGACGTGGGTCTCGCCTCCCTCGCCGCGATCGCCGGCCGCAGCGTCCGCCTGCCGCTGGACGAGCTGTGCCGGACCCTCGCCGACCAGCACCCCGGCGACGGCCACGACGACATCGCCATCCTCGCCCTCCGGATGCCTGCCCACCCGTACGACGGAAGCGCCCCGCAATAGCAGTACGTCCGCCCGGGAGCAGCACGTCCTCCCGGGCACGAGGCGGGCCGCCCTCACCGCCCCTCCCCTCGGATTCCTCCTGGGAGCGCGTCGAGTGTCTCCGCAGGCGCCCACCCTCCGGGTGCAATCGGCCGCCGTCGACGCCCTCTTCCTCCCGGAGCTCACGCGGCGCCACCCGGAGCAAGCCCGGCCTTCCGGGCATACCAGCCATGCAGGGAGGGCGCCGGCCGGGAAACGGTCCGGAACCGGAAGACGCTTCCCCCGCGCAGGCCCACCACCACGTCACCCGTCGCCGGCGTCCCGGGAGAACACAACTAGGGTTACCGCCATGACCATTCCTCAGCAGTACGGACCGGGCCATGGCGGAGGCTGGCCCGGCAACGAGCTGGAGGAGGCCCTCGCCGCCTCCCTCGAAGTGCCGGGCGCCGGCGCGCGGCTGCTGGAGGTGCTCAAACGCAGCAGCGTGTGGGTACCGCTGCCCGAGGGCGGCGGCCCCGACAGCCCCGAACTGGACCTGCCGACCGTCAATCTGAACGGTGGTGTCTACGTCCCGGTCTTCAGCTCCGAGCAGCAGTTCCTCCAGGTCGTGGGCGGCCACATGTCCTTCACCGTCGCGCCCGCCCGCGAATTCGCGCGCGGGCTGCCGCCGCAGGTGGGCATCGCCGTGAACCCGGAGGGCACCGTCGGCATGCCGCTGCCGCCCGAGGCCGTCATGGAGCTGTGTGCCAACACCCCCAATGAGCAGGCCTCTTGGGGTGTGGCGCGGGGAGCGCGGGTGCGGCTCTTCGAGCCGGACTGGCAGGACGAGCCCCAGGACTTCCTCGTGGCCGCGGCCGGTGAGTTCGCGGCCCTGCCGTGGATGCGGACGGCCCGCCGCGCACTCGCCAGCTCCGAGGGAGATGCGCCGTCGCTCTTCGTCGGCATCGAACTGGACCACCTCGATCCGGACAGCCGCCAGGCCGCGCACGACGCGCTCGCGCGTGCCCTGGGCCGCGTCCAGATCAAGTGGCCCGTACAGCTCGTGCTGATGGACGCGGCCCAGGACCCGGTCGTCGACTGGATGCGGCACTGTGTGCGGCCCTTCTACACACGCGACTGAGGTCCCGGTGTGCCGGTCTGCACACGCGACCGAGGTCCCGGTGTGCCGGGCACGCTCCGCCCCAGGACGTAGCGCTTGAGTACGACGCCCCATGTCGGTCCCTGCTCGTAAGCTGGTTTGATGACGGGGAGAACGGGGAGGGCCGCGATCGCGGGCCCGGCAGAGATCATCGAGAAAGTCCGCCCGCTTGCCTGCCGCAGCGCAGAGGCCGGGGGGCGCGGTTCCAAGGGAAGGGCAGCCAGGTGAGCGCGGGTGCAGGCGTCGAGCAGCTGCTGGGGCAGGTGTCGCCGGGCAGGTACGACACCTATGAGGCGCTCCTCGATGCGCTCACCGACGGCGAAGTGTGGATGCTGCTGTGGAAGGGGCGTCCGGGCACGCCCGACGCCCAGTACGGAAACATGGAGGTCGGCGGGTACGGCTACGCCCCCTGCGTGACCTCCGCCCAGGAGCTGGCCGCCTCCGGCTGGGACCGCTCGCACGAAATCCTCAGCGGCCGCGAGATCGCCTCCGCGCTCTTTCCGGAGCGCTGGGGGATCTGGCTCAACCCGCACGCCCCCGGCGGCGGTGTCGGCGTCCCGTGGCTCGACCTGCGGCGCATCGCTCTCGGCCTGGACCAGTTGCCCGCCGGTCCGCTGCGCATCAGCGAACCGAGCCTGGACGTCGCGCAGTTCTACGCGCTGCTCAGCCAGAACGCACACCGCACGCCCGCCGTGCGTTCCCTGCGCCGGGCCTGGGTCCAGCCGGCGCTCGGCGCGGGCTATCTCGCGATCGGTCTCGATCTGTACGGAACGGACCGGCAGGCCGTGGAGTCGGCGCATCAGATGATGCGTCAGTCGGTGGCGGCCGTACCGGAGGGGCTGCCGGTCTCCAGCGTCGCGATGTCGGACGACTACGACCCGGTGGCGATGTGGCTGCGCCGCAATTCGCGGCCCTTCTTCGACCGTGACGTGCCGACGGCCGACGCCGCCCCGGGCCACGGTTACGGCTACCCCCGCACCTGACGTCCCGTCCGCCCGGTCGGTACGCAACCGGACTTCCGCCGAGGGCACCTGTTACACGGAACCGCAGGTGGGTGGTTGTCCACGCGCATTGACCGGATTCCGATAGTCGCCCTGTTCTGTTCGTATAACGGAATCCGGCCCGTCACATCACAGTTGAGCATCCTTTCCCCGGGGGGACTGGCGGGTGATCGCACGGCCGAAGAGACTCCCGAGCGTTGAGGCATCGGCCTCGCGAACGAGTTGATTGCGAACTGGCCGCTACAGCGGCGGGCGTGGCTGGTCACCCCCGGCCGAGAGAGGGTTTCCCCACGATGACGGCACCACTGCACGACACGTCCGCGGAGATCGCGCCCGTCGATCCGGCACTGGGTGGCGGCGCAGAAGGCAAGTCCATCGAAGGACGCTCTCTCGGACGGATCGCGTGGAACCGCCTCAAGCGGGACAAGGTCGCACTCACCGGCGGCGCCGTCGTGCTGGTGCTCATAGTGATCGCGGCGTTCGCGCCGTTCATCGTGAGCCTGCTGGGGCATCCGCCGCACCAGCACCACGAAGACATGATCGACCCCCTCTTCCAGACCCCTAAGGGCGCGCTCGGCGGCATCAGCGGCGAGCATCTGCTGGGCGTCGAACCGGGCAACGGGCGCGACGTGTTCAGCCGCATCATCTACGGCGCACGCGTCTCGCTGCTCGTCGGCTTCCTCTCGGCCGTGGTGGCCGTGGTTGTCGGCACCGTGCTCGGTGCTCTCGCCGGCTACTTCGGCGGCTGGCTCGACGCCGCCATCAGCCGCGTGATGGACATGCTGCTGGCCTTCCCCCAGCTGCTGTTCATCATCTCGCTGATCTCCGTGGTCCCCAACCAGATGTTCGGGCTGACGGGTACGGGCGTGCGGCTCACCGTGATGATCCTGGTGATCGGCTTCTTCGGATGGCCCTACATCGGCCGCATCGTGCGCGGCCAGACGCTCTCGCTGCGCGAGCGGGAGTACGTGGAGGCGGCTCGGAGCCTCGGCGCGGGGCGGCGCTACATCCTCTTCAAGGAGCTGCTGCCCAACCTGATCGCGCCGATCACCGTCTACACGACGCTCATGATTCCCACCAACATCCTTACCGAGGCCGCCCTCAGCTTCCTCGGCGTCGGAGTCAAGCCGCCGACCGCTTCCTGGGGCCAGATGCTCTCGACGGCGACGCGCTACTACGAGGCGGACCCGATGTACATGGTGGTCCCCGGCGTCGCCATCTTCATCACCGTCCTCTCCTTCAACCTCTTCGGCGACGGCGTGCGCGACGCCCTCGACCCCAAGGGGTCCCGATGACTCCCCCCACATCACCAGGCGTGCCCTGGTCCTGTAACCCGGCCCGGCGCAGCCGTGCGGGCCGTGACCTACACCGGAGGATGCAGATCGTGACAACCCAACGCTCATCGAGGCGCAGGATCGCCGCGTCGGCCGTCGCGGTCGCGGCCCTCCTGTCCACCGCAGCGTGCGGTGGCGGCGGCAGTGACAACGAAGGCGACGGCAAGGCGCCCGGATTCAACGCGGCCAACGGCAAGATGGCCAACGCGTCCGACAAGAAGGGCGGGACGCTGAAGTTCATCGGCACCCAGGACGCCGACTCCTGGGACCCGACGCGCGGCTACTACGGCTTCGCCTGGGACTTCATGCGCTACTACACGCGTCAACTCATCACCTACAAGCCCTCTCCCGGCAAGGACAGCCTGGAGCTGGTCCCGGACCTGGCGAAATCCACCGCCAAGATCTCCGACGACGGCAAGACCTACCGCTACGAACTGCGCGACGACGCCACCTGGGAGGACGGCAAGCCCGTCACCTCCAAGGACATCAAGTACGGCATCGAGCGCCAGTGGGCTCAGGACGTCCTCTCCGGCGGTCCCGTCTACATCAAGGACACGCTCGACCCGGACGGCAAGTACAAGGGCCCGTACAAGGACAAGTCCAAGGACAAGCTCGGTCTGGAAGCCATCGAGACGCCGAGCGACACGGAGATCGTCTTCAAGTTGCCCAAGCGCAACGGTGACTTCGAGCAGATGCTGGCCATGCCGTCGTCCTCGCCGGTGCGGCAGGACAAGGACACCAAGTCCAAGTACGGCCTGAAGCCCTTCTCCAACGGTCCCTACAAGTTCGAGTCGTACACGCCGAACAAGAAGCTGACGCTCGTCCGCAACCCCGAGTGGAAGAAGTCCTCGGACAACATCCGCAAGGCGCTGCCGGACAAGATCACCGTCACCCTGCTGACCAACGCCGACGAGATGGACAAGCGCCTCATCAACGGCGACTACGACCTGGACATCAACGCCACCGGCCTGGAGGCCGCGGGACGTCAGACGGCGCTGAAGGAACACAAGGGCAACATCGACAACCCGGCCACCGGGTTCATCCGTTATGCGGTCTTCCCGCAGACGGTGAAGCCGTTCGACAACATCCACTGCCGCAAGGCGATGATCTACGGCTCGGATCACAAGTCGATTCAGAACGCCCGCGGCGGCCCGCTGGCCGGCGGCGACATCGGCACCAACATGCTGCCGTCGTCCGTGCCGGGGTCCGACCTGAAGTACGACCCGTACGGCATCGCCAAGAACGAGGGCGCGGCCGACGTGGCCAAGGCCAAGGCCGAGCTGAAGAAGTGCGGGAAGCCGAACGGCTTCAAGACCACCATCGCGGTCCGCAACAACAAGCA
Source organism: Streptomyces sp. WMMB 322 (assembly GCF_900090145.1). Taxonomy (GTDB): domain Bacteria; phylum Actinomycetota; class Actinomycetes; order Streptomycetales; family Streptomycetaceae; genus Streptomyces. Next base: position 297,122 of record NZ_FMHI01000007.1, on the reverse strand, counting down.
GGTCGAGGTCGCGTCCGCGGAGGCCATGCAGGCGTCGCTCAAGAAGGTCGGGATCAACGCCGAGATCGATGAGTACGACGGCGCGCAGACCGCCGGGATCATCGGCAACCCCGAGGTGGTCAAGAAGAAGAACTACGGGATCATCATCATGGGCTGGGGTGCGGACTTCCCCTCCGGACAGGGCTTCGGTCTGCCGCTGTGGGGCAGCAAGTACATCCTGCCCAACGGCAACAACAACTTCGCCATGATCGATGAACCGAAGATCGACAAGATGTTCGCCGACGCGATCGCCGAACTCGACCCCGACAAGGCCGCCAAGAAGTACGCGGACATCAACGCCGAGATCATGAAGGGTGCTTACTACCTGCCCTTCACGTTCGAGAAGAACATCATCTGGCGCTCCAGCAGGCTGACGAACGTCTACGTTGCCGACTCGTACAACGGCCGGTACGACTACGCCTCGCTGGGCGTCAAGTGACCGTCCCGACCGCTTCGCCGGCGCACCCGCCGCCAGTCATGAAGGGCAGGTGAGGGCCGCAGTGGTGGCCCGGTGAACTCTCCGACGACCTCGGGGAGTCCACCGGGCCCCGCCGGGCCGGTAGCAGTGCTCACATATCTCATCAGGCGGCTCTTCGCCGTCGTCGTGATGCTCGTCGTCGTCGTTCTGGCGGTGTTCGGCATCTTCTTCCTGATCCCGAAGTGGACCGGGGTGGACCCCGCCACGATGTTCGCGGGCAAGCAGTCCGACGCGCAGGCGCTGGACGGCATCAGGGAGAAGCTCGGCCTGGACGACCCGATCCTCGTCCAGCTCTTCGACTTCTTCAGGGGCATCCTCGTCGGACGCGACTACACCAGCGCCGGCGACACGTACCACTGCGAGGCGCCCTGCTTCGGTTACTCGTTCAAGACCGAGCAGGCCATCTGGCCGATCCTCGCCGACCGGCTGCCCGTCACCCTCGGCCTCGCCGTCGGTGCCGCGATCATCTGGCTGGTCATCGGGCTGGTCGCCGGCGTCGTCTCGGCGCTGCGCCGCGGCACGCTCTGGGACCGCGTGGCCATGGGCATGGCCCTCAGCGGTGTCTCGCTGCCGATCTACTTCACCGGCCTGCTGTCGCTGGCGATCTTCTCCTACGGGCTGGGGCTGGTCAGCAACGAGTACACGCCGCTCGAGGAGAGCTTCCCCGCGTGGTTCAGCGGGATGATCCTCCCCTGGCTCACCCTGGCGTTCCTCTTCGGCGCCATGTACGCCCGGCTCACGCGCGCCACCATGCTCGAGGTGATGGGCGAGGACTACATCCGCACCGCCCGCGCCAAGGGCGTACGGGAGCCGGTCGTCATCCGCAAGCACGCAATGCGCTCCACGATGACCCCGGTCATCACCCTTCTCGGCGTCGACCTCGGAGCCCTCATGGGCGGTGCGATCCTCACCGAGACGACCTTCAGCCTCCCCGGCCTCGGCCAGGCCGTGCTGAAGGCGATCGGGGAGAAGGACCTGCCGCTGATCCTCGGCGTCACACTCATCACCGCCTCCGCGGTGGTCGTGGCGAACCTCATCGTGGACCTGCTGTACGGCGTGATCGACCCCCGAGTGAGGCTCGCATGACGGAATCGCACACGACGGGCACCTCGGCGGTCGGCGAGCCCGTCGCCGGCCGTGCTCCCGCCCGCTCCTTCCTCGAAGTGCGCGATCTGCACGTGCACTTCCCCACCGAGGACGGTCTGGTCAAGTCCGTCGACGGGCTCTCCTTCCAGCTGGAGAAGGGCAAGACGCTCGGCATCGTCGGCGAGTCCGGGTCGGGCAAGTCCGTCACCTCGCTCGGCATCATGGGCCTGCACACGGTCGGGCAGTACGGGCGTCAGAAGGCGCAGCTCTCGGGCGAGATCTGGCTCGACGGACAGGAGTTGCTGTCCGCCGACGCGGACTCGGTGCGCAGGCTGCGCGGCCGCGAGATGGCGATGATCTTCCAGGATCCGCTCTCCGCGCTCCACCCGTACTTCACGATCGGCAGCCAGATCGTCGAGGCGTACCGCGTCCATCACGACGTGGACAAGAAGACGGCCCGCAAGCGTGCCGTCGAACTCCTCGACCGGGTCGGCATCCCCCAGCCCGACCAGCGCGTCAACAGCTACCCGCACGAGTTCTCCGGCGGCATGCGGCAGCGCGCGATGATCGCGATGTCGCTGGTGAACAACCCCGAACTGCTGATCGCCGACGAGCCGACGACCGCGCTGGACGTCACCGTGCAGGCGCAGATCCTCGACCTGATCCGCGACCTGCAGAAAGAGTTCGGCTCCGCGGTCATCATCATCACGCACGACCTGGGGGTCGTAGCCGAGCTCGCCGACGACATCCTCGTCATGTACGGGGGCCGCTGCGTCGAGTACGGCACGGCCGAGCAGGTCTTCTACGAGCCGCAGCACCCCTACACCTGGGGTCTGCTCGGCTCGATGCCGCGCATCGACCGCGCGCAGAGCGAACGGCTCATCCCCGTCAAGGGCTCGCCACCCAGCCTGATCAACATCCCGCAGGGGTGCGCCTTCAACCCGCGGTGCCCGTACGCGGATGTGCCCAAGGGCAACGTCACACGCACCGAACGGCCCGAGCTGCGGGAAGTGAGCGAGGGCCACCTGTCCGCCTGCCACATGGACCGCGCGGACCGGGACCGCATCTGGAACGAAGAGATTGCCCCGAAGCTGTGAGTGAGGACGAGCAGATGACGATCCCGTCCCAGCGCGCGACGGACGCCGTGCAGACCAAGGCCGACCCCGAGCCGGGCGAGTCGCTGCTGAAGGTGAGCGGGCTGACGAAGCACTTCCCGATCACCAAGGGCCTTCTCAAGCGGCAGGTCGGCGCTGTCAAAGCGGTCGACGGCATCGACTTCGACGTGCGGGCGGGGGAGACACTGGGCGTCGTCGGGGAGTCCGGCTGCGGCAAGTCGACGATGGGCCGGCTGATCACGCGGCTGCTGGAGCCGACCGCGGGCACCGTCGAGTTCGAGGGCCGGGACATCACACACCTCGGTGTGAGCGGAATGCGCCCGCTGCGGCGCGACGTCCAGATGATCTTCCAGGACCCGTACTCGTCGCTGAACCCCCGGCACACCGTCGGCGCGATCGTCAGCGCTCCCTTCAAGCTCCAGGGCGTCACGCCCGAGGGCGGCGTGAAGAAGGAAGTGCAGCGGCTGCTGGACCTGGTCGGTCTCAACCCGGAGCACTACAACCGCTACCCGCACGAGTTCTCCGGCGGGCAGCGGCAGCGCATCGGCATCGCCCGCGCCCTCGCCCTCAACCCGAAGCTCGTCGTCGCGGACGAGCCGGTCTCGGCGCTGGACGTGTCCATCCAGGCGCAGGTCATCAACCTGCTGGACGACCTCCAGGACGAGCTCGGCCTCACATACGTGATCATCGCGCACGACCTCTCGGTGATCCGCCACGTATCGGACCGGATCGCGGTGATGTACCTCGGCAAGATCGTGGAGCTGACCGACCGCAGGTCGCTGTACGAGTCGCCCATGCACCCGTACACGCGGGCGCTGCTCTCCGCCGTGCCGGTGCCCGACCCGCGGCGCAGGGCGCAGGGCGGCCGGGACCGCATCCTGCTCCAGGGCGACGTGCCCTCGCCGATCAAGCCGCCGAGCGGATGCCGTTTCCACACCAGGTGCTGGAAGGCGACGCAGATCTGCAAGACGGCCGAGCCGCCGCTGGTCTCCCTGGCCCCCGGTCACGAGGCCGCGTGCCACCACCCGGAGAACGCCCCGGACCAGCAGCCGGAGGACAGCACGCCGGTCGCCGGTTAGCGGCGGGGCGAGGGCAGGGGGAGGCGCCGCGCCGGGGGCGGGTGCGGGTTGGCGGGTGTGCGGGGTGCGCCTGGGGTTCGTGGTGGGTGCCGGGGGCGGGCCGTTCCGGCGGGTGTCCCGGGGCGGCATGATTTACCTCCCTGGACCGTCAAGGGTTTCCGTGCTGCCCTTCATATGGCGGTCCGCAAATCACGTTTAAGCCCCGTGCCCCCCGCCTCCACGTCCCGCCCCCTCCCGCCCGTCCGGCGTCTGCCGCTTTCGTCCCTCTTCTCCGGTCCGGGAGTCCGGTTGACTTGCGGCTGCCTCACCGGTGGCCCTTCGGGGCACTGGCCCAGGCTCGTCCGGTGGCTCAACTCCCGTGCGCGTCCACCGGTTCGCCGATGCTCAGGACGGAGGTGGAGGACGACGGGCCACGGGCCCACTGTCCCGGTGTGGATGAGGGGGTCTTGGTGGGGCCCCTGGGGAGAGCCGCGGACGGGCGGGAGGGGGCGGGGCGCGCAGGGGGGCATGGACGGGCCCTTGGGGTCTCCCCAGCGAAGCGTGGGGAAGTGATTTGCGGACCGGCATATGGAAGCCAGCACGAAGGCCCTTGACGGTTCAGGGAGGGAAATCATGCGGCCCGGACTTGCCCCCCGGAGCGGCACGCCCCCGGCACCCAGCACCCACCCCAGGCGCCCCACCCACGCACAGCCCACCCGCACGGCGCCGCCGCACGCACGCAGAAGGGCGGCTGCGTGAGCACGCAGCCGCCCTTTGCCGTTCCGCGCCGGATCAGTACGCGGAGTTCACGTTGTCCATCGACCCGTACTTGTCGGCGGCGTAGTTGCAGGCCGCGACGATGTTCGCCACCGGGTCGGTGATCTTCTTCTTGGTGCCGTCGACGTGGTACGCGTCGAAGGTCGGCTGGATGGTCTGCAGCAGACCCTTCGAAGGCGTGCCCTTCTTGGCGTTGATGTCCCAGTCGTTCATGGCGTTCGGGTCGCCGCCGGACTCACGCATGACGTTCTTCTTGATGCCGTGGTGCGAGCCGGGGATGCCCTCCTTCTTCATGATGGAGCGGGCTTCCTTGATCCAGACGTCGACCTTCTCGGACTTGCTCAGTCCCGCCGTGGAACGCTCGGCCGTCCTGTCGGCACGGGCCTCCTGGGCCTTGCGGGTCTGCTCGGCCTTCTCGGCCTTCTCGGCCTTGTCTGTCTTCTGGGCCTTGTCTGCCTCGGCGGCAGGCTTGGCGGCGGAGGTCTGCTTGCTCGCCTCACCCTTCACGAGGGGCTTGGCCGGTGCGTGGCTGCGCGTGTTGTCGGTGTCGTGATCGCCCGTCGCGGCCTTGGCTGCCTGGGAAGACGGATGGCCGGCCACGTTCACCGAGTGGCTCGCAACCGGCTTGGCCGGACCCTGGCCCGTGGTGGTGTCCGAGTGGGCGGACGCGGCGCCGGCGGTCAGGGTCGCGACTCCTGCGGCGGCCGCAAGGCCGACAGCGGCGGACTTCTGGGTCCTGGTCAGGCGGTTGGGGATGCGCATGGAAGAGCGAATACCTTTCGTTGGCTGCGTCGCGTGTCTGCCGGATCGGCGGGGGCGCCGAGTTCGGTTCCCGGCGCGAAGCGACGCTGACATTGGTAAAGGCTCCCGAGGCGGCTGCCAAATATGTGACCTACTAAGCGGCTACGGACCGAAATGCAGGTACTTAATTGGACATGAAGGACACAACCATCGATATGCCGCGAGGGTTGCGGCGGTATCCGAAGTTGGCCACTAAGCGGGTTCGGATGTGACGTGCGTCTTATGCGCCGCCTCACACCGGGCGGGCTCCGAATGAACCCAGCGTGGTGCAGCAATTGCATTCCGCTCTCCCGGTGTCATGCTTTGTCCCGGTTCGCCGTCCGCTGGTATCGGCGCAGGTCAGAGCCGCCTCCAGTGGCGGCTGCAGTCCGCGGAGCGCCGGGTGGGCCTCTTTTCGCTCCGTGCTCCCGCACGGTTGTCCCGGGCGGGTGCCGGCATGGGAAGAATGGGTCCGTGAATCAGCACCTGCTCGACCCGGCCGTGCAGCACTGGCTCGACATCGCCGGCATCTTCGTTTTCGCGATATCCGGCGCCCTCCTCGCCGTGCGCAAGAATTTCGACGTATTCGGCATGGCCGTGCTGGCGGAGGTCACCGGGCTCGGCGGCGGGCTTTTCCGTGACGTGGTGATCGGCGCCGTGCCGCCCGCCGCCTTCACTGACGCCTGGTACTTCCACGCTCCGCTGATCGCCACGGCCTTCGTCTTCTTCCTGCACCCGCACGTGGAGCGGATCAACAAGGCCATCAACGTCTTCGATGCGGCGGGGCTGGGCCTGTTCTGTGTCGTCGGCACCGTCAAGGCCCACGAATACGGGCTGGGGCTCTTCGCGTCCGCCGTGCTCGGGCTGGCGACGGCGGCCGGAGGCGGGGTGCTGCGCGACGTGCTCGCGAACGAGGTGCCGTCACTGCTGCGATGGGACCGCGACCTGTACGCCGTGCCCGCCATCATCGGCGCGACCGTGACGGCGCTCCTGCTGGACGCCGGTGCTCTCAACGCGGTGACGATGCTCGCGGCCGCCTCCCTGGCGTTCGCCGTGCGCCTGCTGGCGCTGCGTTTCGGCTGGCGCGCCCCGCGCGCCTGGCACCGGCGCTCGACGGTGCCGGACGCGGACCCGGGAGGCTGACGAGCCTCCCGGGCCCGGCGCGAGTTTGTTCAGGCGCGACTACCCGTGGGTAACTTCTCCGTGTACGGTGCTCACATGTCCGACACCATCTGCGAAGCCACCCTGAGCGAGTTCGACCGCGACACCTCCGTAAGGCAACGTGAGCCCGGTGTCCACGACACGCACCTCTCCCCGGGCTGGGCCATCGGCCACGCCCTCAACGGCGGGTACCTGCTGGCGACCCTCGGCCGCGCACTCGGCGAGACTCTGCCCCACCCCGACCCGTTCACGATCACTGCGCACTACCTGTCGGCCACCACTCACGGGCCCGCCGTCATCCGCAGCGAGGCCGTCCGCAGCGGCCGCACCCTCTCCACCGGCACGGCCGGCCTCTTCCAGACCGCTGCCGACGGCCGCGAGGTCGAGCGCATCCGCGTCCTCGCCTCCTACGGGGACCTGGACACGGTCACCGGCGACATCCGTACCAGCGCCGAGCCGCCCGCGATGCCTCCCCGCGGGCAGTGCTTCAGCGCTCAGGACAACCCGGCCGGCCCGGACGCCGGCCCGGAGATGGGCAAGCGCCTCGACCTGCGGCTCGACCCGGCCACGTGCGGCTGGGCGGTCGGAGCGCCGAGCGGCCGCGGCGAGATGCGCGCCTGGTTCGGACTGGCCGACGGACGGGATCCGGACCCGCTGTCGGTGCTGATGGCCGTGGACGCTCTGCCCCCGACCGCGTTCGAGCTGGGACTGAGCGGCTGGGTGCCCACCGTCGAGCTCACCGTCCACGTCCGCGCCCGCCCGGCGCCGGGGCCGCTGCGTGTCTGTGTCACGACCGTCAACCTCGCCGGGGGCTTTCTGGAGGAGGACGCGGAGGTCTGGGACAGCGCGGACCGCCTCGTCGCGCAGTCCCGGCAGCTCGCCCGGGCGCCGGAACAGGCGGCTAAGCCGGGACCGAACCGCTGACCACCGGATACCCGGGGATCAGGGGAGACCGCCGCCCGTCACGGGCGGCGGTCCTGGCGTACGGGGCGGCGGCCGCCCGCTCCGGGCCGGTCGCGTCCCGACCGGCCGGGTGGCCGAATGCAGCTTCGCCCCGCCGAAGGGCTCGGACAATGTCAGGGAGCACCGACTACCGGCCGGTGACCGAGCCCTGTCGGAGAGCCCATGCTGCGGATGCACTTCACAGCCGACGACATCGCACGTGTCCGCGTCGCCGACGCTCCCGACCACCTCTGGGAGATCACCAACAGCTTCCAGGTGCTGATCAGCGGGGACGACACACCGGCGTTCGGTGACTGGAGGCGCCTGGTCGGGCCGCGGCTGGGCCCCGCGGACAGACTGCTCACGGCACTGCTTCCGGCGCGCGGCTACTCGCCGGACTTCCTCACGCCGGGCCCGGCCGCGCCGGGTCTCAGGAGCGCGGTCGACACCGTGCTCAGCACCCCCAGGACCGCCCTGCGCAGCGACCTCGCGGTGCTCGCCACCTCCCCGTCACGGAGGGGCACGCCGCTGCCGGCCGCCGTCCGAGCCCTGGCCGACGGCGAACCCGAGGCCCTGCGCCGGCTGGGCTCGGCCCTGCACGCCTACCACCGGCGGGCCCTCGTCCCCTTCTTTGCGCACATCCGGGCGCAGGTGGAGGCCGACCGGGCCGCGCGTGCACGGGCGGCCATGGACGGCGGCACGCAGGGACTCCTGGCCAGTTTCCGGCCGATGCTGCGCTGGAAACCGCCCGTCCTGGAGGCCGACTACCCGGTCGAACGTGAACTGCGGCTCGAAGGGCGGGGGTTGGTGCTGCAGCCCTCCTTCTTCTGCTCGCGCAACCCCGTCATGCTGGCGGCTCCGTCCCCCGGCCTGACGCCCGTTCTGGTCTATCCGATCCAGCACACCCTCGGGTGGGCCCGGCGGCGGAGCGCCACGGAGCGGGACGCCGATCTGGGCACGCTGCTCGGCCGTACCCGGGCCGCCCTCCTCGAGGACGTCGTCACCGGCCGTACGACGGGGGAGCTCGCGCGGCGGCTGGGGATCTCGGACGCGGCGGTGAGCCAGCACACCGGCGTCCTGCGCCGGGCGGGCCTGCTGGTGAGCGTGCGCCGCAGCAGGCACGTGCTGCACACCATCACCCCTGCCGGACTCGCCCTCCTCGACCGCCCGTTGGGCGCGCCGCTCGACGTTTAAGCCCCAGCTTCGACGTCTGGCGAAAGCGCGGAGCATGAGGCGAGCCTGAGGGAACGGACGGGCCCGCACTCGACCGTGGGGCCCGGTGTTCCGTCATCCCAGGGGGGATCCACAGAATGCGTAAGAGACGTTCCGTTCTTGCCGTGCTCGGCACTCTGGCCTGCCTGCTGGCGGTCGTCTTCGCCACGACCGCACCGGCCCAGGCGGCCTCCTCCGCCGGCGAACAGAAGAAGCCGGCGGGTCAGATCCTGACCATGCCGGAAGTACCCGGCTCAGCGGCACCGTCGGTCAGGTCCGCGCTCGCGGAGCCTCCGACGACCTGGCCGAAGGCCCGGAAGATCGTGCACGTGCCGGCGGGCGGCAGCCTCACATGCGACTCCGGAAACCTGTGCGTCGCCGCATACGACAGCACGAGGGGGGACTACGCGGTCTTCTTCCTCTACTACTGCGACACCTACGCCCTGTCGAACTTCGTCGGCACGGGCTCCTACCGCAACTCACAGACCGGCGGCGCCGTCGCCCACTTCTACGGCAAGAGCGGCAACCACCTGCTGGCCGTCGCTCCCGGCGAAGGCAGCACGTCCTACGACTGGACGCCCGTCTGGTCGATCCGCAACTGCTGACCGCTCACCGGCCGGAGCCGGCCGGGCAGGGCACCCGCCGGTGTCCTGCCCGGCCTCGGTCCGCTGCCGGTGAGGACCGTGCCGCCGCCCCGCGGGGGAGGGCGGCGGTGCGGGCAGGGCGGGCGGCCGGCTCCGACGGGAGCTCTCAGGGCGGCGACTTCTCCGAAACCGGTGCCGCCGGCAGCTCCAGCCGCCGCGAGGAGGGAGCCACGGGCAGCCGGGGCGCGCTCGCGGCCGGCGCGTGCGGGGCCGGCGCGCGCGGCGCGGGGGCGTTCGCCTGCGGGGTGAAGAACCACGTCAGCCTCGGCTCCAGAACGAACCGCAGCGCCCGTCGCACCGGCGCCGTGCACAGCAGGGTCATCAGTCCCGCCGCGATGACCGTGATCGCGAAGCGGTCGAGCGGATGCTGTGCGCCCTCGTCCTCGAACCAGCCCAGCTCCTTGGCGTACTGGAGCGGATACACGTGCAGCACGTACGCGCAGAGCGTTCCGGCGCCCAAGGACGTGAACCACATGCGCCTGCGCGGCACCCAGGACAGGAAACACACCGTCATCACCAGGGCACAGCCGAACGCCGTGAGCGTCATCACCGCGCCCAGCCATGACGGGAGCCCCAGGCTCTGTGCGTCCTTGTCGTGCAGGAACGGGGCCGCGGAGATGTACGGAACGGCCGCGTACGACACCGCCACCGCGCCCGCGGTGACCGGCACGGCGAGAATCCGCACGGCGCGGTGCCGCACGAACTCGAGGTGCCGGGGCCGCAGTCGGAGTCCCAGCACGAAGAACGGCAGGAACTGTGCCACGCGCATCAGCTCCAGATCGCCGCTGACGCTCGGCGTCACACCGGCGGCGACCGCGACGGCCAACGAGACCGGCAGCGGCCACCGCAGAGCCTTCCACAGTGGGGTCGTCAGCCGCCACAGGCACAGCGCGACCAGGAACCAGAGGGCGAACTCCGGTTCCTGGTAGGCGAATTCACGCTCCGGTTCGTCGCCGGCCCACCGCATGAAGAACGTGAACAGCGTCTGGAAGACGAGATAGGGGACGACGACGCCGGTCAGCAGGCGGCGGATCTGCCGTGGCCGGTACTCGAAACCGCGGGAGAGGTAACCGGAGATGATGACGAACGCGGGCATGTGGAACGTGTAGAGCAGGTAGTACAGAGCCGCGGTCGGCCGGCTGCCGACCGTCAGCGGCGCCCATGCGTGCCCGACGGCGACGAGCACGATCGTCAGATACTTGGCGTTGTCGAGATACGGGTCGCGGTGCGGCGCGTCCTGCTCTCCCGCCGGCCTCTTCTCCACCCGGGCGGCGCGGCCCGCGCGGTCCGTACGCCCCGCCCCGCCGCTGCCGTCCCCGCCGTCGCCGCGGTCCGGGACTTCCGGCAACTCGCGGGTGGCGGCGGGGGGTTCAGTACGCAGCGGGGGAAGCGGCGCGCGCTCGGGACCGGCCTGCAGCATCTGCCGCACGCTAGGAGCGGCGGCCGGCGCACGGAGTTTTTCTGTACGATGCAGCGATTTCGCGCGGGGGGCGCGGGAGTTGCGGTTACCTTCTGCCTTCTGCGACGAGCGGCCCGCTCGTGCCGTGGTCGCGGTCCGTTGCTCCCTCCGCGTCGCTACCCGGCCGTGACGTGCAGGAAGTCCGCGAGCGCGGCGGTCAGTTCGGCCGGCGCGTCCTCCTGCACCAGGTGCCCGGCGCCCTCGACGAACCGGAGCCGGGCGCCGGGGATCATGTCCGCCAGCCGGTGTGCGCGGTCGACGGGAATCCAGGTGTCGGCGGTGCCCCAGCAGACGAGCACGGGCGGACGGATCTCGCCGTAGCGTCCCTCGATCTCGTCCGTGAAGCGCTGGTCGTTCTGCTGGATCTGCCGGTAGAACGCGCCCTGGCCGGACTCGCCCACCCACGGCGCAACCAGCCCGTCCAGCACCCGCCGAGGCAGGCCGTGCGCGCTCGCCGAGCGGATGTACTCACGCACCAGTGCCTCGTGCAGCGCGGGCGGCAACTGCCCGAACACCTCCGCCTGTTCGCCCAGCAGCCGGTAGGCCGGTGACCCCCAGGGGGCCAGCGCAACCGGGTCGACGAGCGCGAGACGCCCGTATTCGGCGCCGTGCAGCAGATGCGCCCGCAGAGCGACGCAGCCGCCGAAGTCGTGAGCCAGCACCGCCGGAAGGTGCGCGCCGCCGGCCCCGAGGCCCCAGTGGCCGAGCAGCTCGCTGAAGATCAGGCCCTGCGCGGCGAGCGAGACGTCCTGGCCCTGGTACTTCGCGGAGGTCCCGTAGCCCGGCATGTCCCACACGTGGACGCGGTACGTCTGCGCCAGGGCACGGGCCACGGCCCGCCACGTGAACGACGACCACGGCGTGCCGTGCAGAAGGACGACGGGAGGCCCGTCCGCGGGGGCGAGCCGGCCCCACCGGACGGTGCCCGAGGAGCTCTCGTACGTGTGGTCCAGGACGGCCGCCCAGTCACCTGCCTCAGCCGCTGCCTCATCCGCAGTGCACTTCGTCATGCGCCCAGTCTCCGTACGGCGGGGCCCCTGCGCACGCCATTTGCGGACCGCTGCGACCTCGGGTGCCGACCGGGTGCCGGTTGCCCCGACGTTCGGTGACCGGCCGGGTCCGCATGGTGATCGACCGTTGCCGGGACGCGTCCGCCGGGCGATGAATCCCGCGCGCTCATCCGGATACCCGGCACCGGAAATACAGGGCCGGCCGAGAGAAAGCGAGACGGTTGTGACCTACGCAGTGAAGAGCACGCTCCCGGACGACGACCTGAAGACCGTCGGCGAAGCCCTGCAGGGCGAACTCGTGGACCTGGTGGATCTCTCCCTCGTCGCGAAGCAGATCCACTGGAACGTGATCGGGCCCCGCTTCCGGTCCATCCACCTCCAGCTCGACGAGGTGGTCTCCACGGCGCGTTCGTACTCGGACACCGTGGCGGAAAGGGCGTCCGCGCTCGGTCTGCCGCCGGACGGCCGTTCCTCGACGGTCGCGGCCACGAGCGCGATCGAGCGGGTGAACGAAGGCTGGCAGAAGGACACCGACGCGGTACGGACGATGGTCAAGGCGCTTGAGGCGTCCATCGCCGGAGCCCGTGAGCGCATGAAGTCCGTGAGCGAACCGGACCCCGTGACCGAGGACATCTTCATACAGCTCACCGCCGACCTGGAGAAGCACCGCTGGATGTTCCAGGCCGAGAACGGGAGTTGAGGCTCGGGGCCGAGCCCCGGGAGAACAGGAAGTGACCGGCTCCGGCCGTCATGATGCGGCCGGAGCCGGTCCCGCCGCAGGCCCGGGCAGCCGGACGCCGCTTCACCCGGCACGGGCAGACCCGGCCCGTGCCGCTCCCGGGAGACGGCCGCTCCCTCAAGAGGGCGGCGCCGGAGCCGTCGGGACGAAACTGTTGAAGTTCGGGGGTACGCCGGTGTGTTCGCTTCCGTCGTCGTCGGCATAGCGCCATTCGAAGGGCAGGCCGTGTGCGGTCATCACGTCCGGGCCGTCCATGAGCTGGAAGTGCAGATGGGGGTCGGAGGAGTTGCCGGAGTTGCCGCATTCGGCGAGTTGCTGCCCGGCCGTGACCCGGTCGCCCGGGTTCACCCGGAGGGAGTCGCGGCGAAGATGCGCGAAGACCGCGTGGACGCCTCCGCCGAGGTCCAGCACGACGTGGTTGCCCAGGAGATGCCGGGGCCACCCGAGGCCGCGGACGAACCCCTCCAGGTGGAGGAAGACCAGGCCGGGCAGTGACGTACGTGTCAGGTGGTCCCGCTGCCTGCCGGCGGTCGCCACGACCATCCCGGCAGCCGGGGCGAGAAGGGGGCGGCCGAAGGACGGGTAGGACTGCGGCCGGCGCGCGAGGGGCCAGAGCCACGTGACGGGCGGGGTGGCCGGAGTCTCGTTTCCGTCGCCGTCGCCGCCCTTGCCGTTGCCCGGGCGCGGCTCGTACTTCACGTCGATCGCGTACGTCTGAGCATGGCTGTGAGTGTGGCTGGGGATCTTTGACCCTGGGCTGTTGAACGCCGTCCAGCGCCCGGTGAAGGGCACCGGGAGCATCAGGGGCGCCAGGCCTTCGCGCGGGCGCTGCCGGAAGTTCATGGCGACGGCCAGGAGCAGCCCCGCCAGGATCAGCGTGACGCCGGTGAACCAAAGCGGCCCGAGACCTTGCCTGTTGACCAGAACACACACGGCTCCGGCCGCGAAGACGAGACCGTGCCGCTTCCACACAGCCATCAGCATGCGCATTTTCCCCCGGTTGCCTGCGAGCGCGCGGACGCCGGCCGTCCGGCTGCGGCGAGCCCGCTGAGTGGTCTTCCGCCAAGCGTACCCAGCACCATGAACGGCCCATGCCCTTCTTGAAGCCGTCGAAGGCTTCCTGGAACTTCTTGCGCGCCTGGTGCGGGCCGCCGCGTCGACGGCGAGGCGTTCACGGTGCCGGTGCCGGTGCCGGTGGACTCCGGGCGTGTGGCAGGGGCGGCTGTCGGCGCCGATGAGGCCACCCCGTGCTCGCCGGGAGACGGAGCGGCTGCACCGCCGAGGGCGTCCCGCATCTCACCTCTGAGGACTTGATCGCAGCCTGTCGCCCCCTCACGCCGTGGCGCCGCCGAGCAGCACTCCCGCCAGCGTGCCCAGCAGCATGAACGGGCCGAAGGGCACCGCCGTCTTCAACTTCGCGCGTCCGGCCAGTACCTGCGCGAGGCCGTAGCAGGCGGCGAGGAGGAAGCCGAGGAACGTCCCGGCGAAGACCACGTTCCAGCCGTACCAGCCGAGGGCGAGGCCGAGGGCGGCGGCGAGCTTCACGTCGCCGAAGCCCATGCCGCGGGGGTTGAGCAGGAACATCACGAAGTAGGCGGCGGCGAGGACGGCTCCGCCCAGCAGCGCCCCCGTCCATTCGCCGCCCGCCCGCGGTGCCAGGGCGGCGAGGCCGAGCAGGGCGGCGGTCGCCACGGCCAGCGGCAACGTGAGTATGTCGGGGAGGCGTTGGGCTCGGAGGTCGACGGCGGCGAGCAGCAGGCCGAAGGGCGCGGCCAGCAGCCAGACGCCCAACTCGGGCCGCGGGCCCACGAACAGCGCGAGTGTCACGCAGACCGACGCGCAGACGGCGGCGAACAGCCGGGGCGAGCCGCCGAAGGGCGCGGCAGGCTCGTGCGGCGCGCCGGCATCCCCCGGGCCGGTGCCCGCCGCTGCCGCCGTCCCGGCCGGCGGGCATGCCCGGCAGCGGGCGCGGCCGAGCCATCCGCGTGCGGCGCCGGTGAGTTCGTGGCCCGCAGGGCACCGTCCGCGCCATGGCGTCTGCGGCGGCACGGCCAGCCGGTAGGCGGCGCGCGGCAGCAGCGAGCCCGCGGCCGCGCCGTACGCCGCAGCGCACAGCGTCAGTAACGGGACGAGTACGGGCATCGGCGTCCCCCCTGGAACGGACAGTCCTGTCACCCTCCGGGCATCTGTCAACCAACGGTTGACGCTCTTCGGGTTGTCAACCTAAGGTTGCCACATGACGGATCCCATTCCCATGGCCGGCCGGGTACGGCTCGACGACCTGATCGACGCCATCAAGAACGTCCACTCCGACGCGCTCGACCAGCTCTCGGACGCCGTGCTCGCCGCCGACCACCTCGGCGACCTCGCCGACCACCTCATCGGCCACTTCGTGGACCAGGCCCGCCGCTCGGGCGCCTCCTGGACGGACATCGGCAAGAGCATGGGCGTGACCAGGCAGGCGGCCCAGAAGCGCTTCGTGCCCAAGGCCCCTGTGCCGGGCGAGAGCGCCGACCTGGACCCCTCGCAGGGCTTCGGCCGCTTCACCCCGCGGGCACGGAACGTCGTGGTGTCCTCCCAGAACGAGGCACGTCAGGCAGGCAACACCGAGATCGGCCCCGGCCACCTCATCCTCGGGCTCCTCGACGAGCCGGAGGGCATCGGCGCGAAGGCACTCGTCGCGCGAGGTGTGTCACTCGAATCGGTGCGGGAGACGGTGACCGGGACGCTTCCCGCGGCCGTCGACGGCGTGCCGGAGATGATCCCCTTCGACGCACAGGCGAAGAAGGCGCTGGAACTCACCTTCCGGGAGGCGCTGCGCCTGGGCCACAACTTCATCGGCACCGAGCACATCCTCCTCGCGCTCCTGGAGCTCGAGGACGGGGAGGGGACGCTCGCGGGCCTCGGCATCGACAAGGCGTCCGCCGAGGCCGAGGTGGCCGCCGCGCTGGCGGCCGTCGCCGGAGACTGAACGGGCGCCGCCCGCAGCGGAACCGGTGCGGGCCGGGCCCCTGCCGCGCCCGGGGCTCAGTACGCGGGCGGTGGCCCGAACACGCCGCCGACGCCGCCGACACCGCCGACACCGCCGTCCGTGCCGCCCGCGCCGTCCGTACCCTCGGCGCCGTCCCCGCCGCCCTGCGACGGCGGGGACGCGGGCGGTGCGGCCGTCGGTGCCCCGGGAGGCGGCCCGGCCGGAGGGGGTGGCGTCCCCGGCGGTGCCCCGGGAGGCGGCCCGGCCGGAGGGGGCGAGGCGGCAGGCTGGACCGGAGGATAGGCATACGCCGGACCCGCCTGCCCGGGCCCCGGCTGCGGCGGGACGTACGGCTGGGCCTGCCCCGGCGGAAACTGCCCCGGCCCCATCTGCCCGGGAGGCGACCCGAAGGACGGGGCACCTGCCGCGAGCGGCGCGGGCCCGGGCTGTGCCGGCACTCCGGGCCGCAGCGTCAGCACGATCAAGGTCACCGCGCCGGCCAGCGTGATCAGCAGCTGAAGGCGGCTGAAGAAGCCCGCCACGGGCGCCGCGCCCAGTTCGAAGAAGACGCCCGCGTCGAAGTAGCCCCACAGGACCGTGACGGCGCGCGGCAGCAGCAGGACGGCGAGGCCCAGGGAGAAGCCGCGCGCGGAGAGCGTACGGACCCCGGCCAGTACGCAGGCGGCGCCGCCCACGGCGATCAGCGTGAGCCACTCCCAGCCCGGGGATGCGTCGAGCAGCGTGACGACGGTGCCCCGTCCGGTGAACAGGCGGAGCCAGTGGTCGGCCCCCGCCGTGGAGAACGCGTGGATGCTCCAGCCGGCGCTGAAGAGCACCAGGAGGGCGCAGAAGAGCGCCGCCACGACCGCGTGCACCCCGGTCGGGCGCTGCGGGCACTCGCTCGGCAGCAGCGGCTCCGGCGGATGCGCGGCGTGGGGAGGCTGGGGCTGCCCCTGCCCGAAAGGCTGCCCGAACTGCCCGTACGGCTGCCCGAACTGCTGCCCGTACGGCTGGCCGTAGGGCTGAGCCGGAGCCCCGTACGGCTGGGCGGGCCCGTCAGGCTGTCCCGTCCACCGCCGGATGCCCGCCATCAGCACGATCGCGAGCGGCAGGCAGAACAGCGACGCCCAGAAGCAGCTCGACCAGGCGGCGTCCACCGACGGGTCGTCGAAGAAGCCGCGCAGCGCGTAGTACGGCGTCGACTCCGAGTGCAGGCCCGCATGCCAGATCACGGGCAGCCGCCACGCCAGGGTCAGCGCCGTGGTGACGGCCATGAGGCCGCCGGCCGCCCAGGCGCCGGTGAACGCGGCGAACGCGGCGGCGATCTGGAGGAGGCCGAGACCGACGTCGTCGGCGGTGGTGGCGGGAATCTCCGTCAGCCCGCCCGCACTCGGTCCGAAGGCTCCCGTCCACACCTTCCAGGTGCCCGCGAAGCCGAGTTCGAGGATGTCCCGCAGCACCCAGATCCAGGTGTGCAGCGCGAGGAGGAGGCAGAAGACTCCTCCGGTGATGCGCGCGCCCTTGCTCAGCACCTGTGGCATCGCCACGCCCCCCTGCCCTGTTCTTCCGTGGTCCTGCGCCCACGTGGAATACGGCCGCACGCACGGATGTTGTGACGGACTGTCCTCCGGGCCGTCGCCCGCGGTAGCGGTGCCGGAACAGTAACAGTCGGGCGGGTTCGGGCCGATGCCGCCCGCGGTGGCCGGCCGCGCCTTCCCGACGCACGCAGCTGCCCCGTACGTACGTAGAATCGAGGAATCATGGCCCGCTCCGCCTACCTCGATCACGCCGCCACGACGCCCATGTTCCCCGAGGCGGTCCGGACGATGACCGCCCAACTCGCCGTCACCGGCAACGCCTCGTCGCTGCACGGCTCCGGGCGGCGCGCGCGGCGCACCGTCGAGGAGGCCAGAGAAGCGCTTGCCGCCTCTCTCGGTGCGCGGCCCAGCGAGGTCGTCTTCACGGCGGGCGGAACCGAGGCCGACAACCTTGCCGTCAAGGGCCTGTACTGGTCGCGCAGGGACGCGGACCCGGCCCGTACGCGCATCCTCGCCAGCCCCGTCGAGCATCACGCGGTCCTGGACACGCTCCACTGGCTCGCCGAGCACGAGGGCGCGGACGTGGAGTGGCTGCCCGTCGACGAGTTCGGCAGGGTGCACGCGCGGGCGCTGCGTGACGCCGTCGCGCGCGACCCGGGCAGCGTTGCCCTGGCCACCGTGATGTGGGCGAACAACGAGATCGGCACGGTCATGCCGGTGGCTGAACTGGCCGCCGCAGCCGAGGAGTTCGGCGTGCCGCTGCACTCGGACGCGGTGCAGGCCGTGGGTCAGGCCGAGGTGGACTTCGCCGCGTCCGGGCTCGCCGCGCTGACGCTGACAGGGCACAAGATCGGCGGTCCCTACGGGGTGGGCGCGCTGCTGCTGCGCCGGGAGCACACGCCCGTGCCGCTGCTGCACGGCGGGGGCCAGGAGCGCGACGTGCGTTCCGGCACGCTGGACGTGCCCGCTGTCGCCGCCTTCGCCACCGCGGCCGAACTGGCCGCCGAGCGGCGCACGGCCTTCGAGCGGGAGACCGGTGCCCTGCGGGACAAGCTGATCGAGCGCGTGCGCACGGAGGTTCCCGACGCGGTGCTCAACGGCGACCCGGACCCGGCGGGGCGCCTGCCCGGCAACGCGCACTTCTCCTTCCCCGGCTGCGAGGGCGACTCGCTGCTGCTCCTGCTCGACGCGCAGGGCATCGAGTGCTCGACGGGCTCCGCGTGCACGGCCGGGATCGCCCAGCCGAGCCACGTGCTGCTCGCCGCGGGCGCCGAGCCGGACCTCGCGCGGGGCACGCTGCGCTTCTCGCTGGGGCACACCTCTACGGAGGCGGACGTGGAGGCGCTGGCGGGCGCGATCGGCCCGGCCGTCGAGCGGGCCCGCGGCGCCGGGCTGAGCTGAACGGCTGCCGGGTCCTCTCCACCGCGGCGGTGCCGCCTTCGCGCGGTCGGCGCTTTTCCCGATCACCGTCTGGAACGCCCGGCCGGTCGTGCCGTTGACTGAGGCACCCGACCGGTGCGCCGCGCACCGGTCGACGAGCGGCACGCCCGCGTCACGGCTGCGGTGAAGGAGAGTGCGGTGGGCGGTGGACCACGGGATCACGCGCACTCACCGGCCCCCGCCGTGAGCGCACCGCTGCCCGCTTCGGTGCGCCTCGGATACGGGCTCGGGTCGCTGTGCACCGGGACGTTCCCCACCGTTCCCGGACTGCTGCTGCTCTACTACCTCACCAACGTCATGGCCGTCCCGGCGGCGCTTGCGGGCGTCGCGCTCTTCCTCCCCAAGGCCTGGGACGTACTCGTCAATCCGGTCGTCGGCGCCGTCTGCGACCGCAGCCGGCTGCGCGGAGGGCCGCGCCGCCCGTTCCTGCTGGCGGGCGCGCTGACGCTGCCGCCGCTGTTCGCGCTGATCTTCGCGGCGCCCCCGGTGCGCGGCACGGCCGCGGCCGCGTACGTGGCGGTGCTCTTCCTCCTGGCCGCGACGTCCTACGCCGTCTTCCAGGTGCCGTATGTGGCGATGCCCGCGGAGTTGACGCACGACAGCGGCGAGCGCGGCAGACTGCTCGCCTGGCGGGTCGGTTTCCTCGGTGTGGCGATCCTGCTGTCGGGTGCGGCGGCGCCCGCCATCGCGCACGCGGGAGGCGACACCCCGGGCAGCTACCGGCTGATGGGCGTGGCCGTGGCGGCCGTGCTGGCCTTCGGGATGCTCGCGGCGTGGCACGGCACTCGTAAGGCACCGGCGGTCTCCCACACCACCGCCGAGCCCTCGCTGCGGGCACAGCTCACCGCTGCCCGCAGCAACAGGCCGTTCCTGTACCTGGCCGGAATGTGGGCGGTGCAGGCGCTCGCAATCGGCGTGATGCTCGCGGGTGTTCAGTACTTCGCCACCTACGTCCTGGGTTCGGCGAGCGCCGTCACACCCCTGTTCGTGTGCATGATCGGCCCTCTGGCGCTCGTCATGCCGCTGTGGAACCGGCTCGCGCGGGCGCGTGGCGTCAAGTACGCGCAGTTCTGCGCCTCTTGGGTGTTCCTCGGCGCGACGGTCGTGCTCGTCCTCACGCCCTGGGCCGGCGCGTGGCCCGCGTACGCGACGATCGCTTCGGTCGGAATCGCCTACGGGGGAATGCAGTTGCTGCCGCTGCGCATGCTCGCGGACAACCTCGCCGCCGATGCCGTACGTACGGGACGGCAGCGCGCCGCCACCTTCACCGGCCTGTGGACGGCGGTGGAGACGCTGGCCTTCGCGCTCGGCGCGGGCGCCTTCGCCGCGGTGCTGGCCGTCAGCGGCTTCCGCTCCTCCGACGCGGCGCACGCCGTGGACCAGCCCGCCTCGGCACTGACCGGAATCGTCCTGGGGATGAGCGTGCTGCCCGCCGTGCTCGCGCTCGTGAGCCTGTGGCTGCTGAGCAGATACACCGACGTCCCGGCTCCCGCGACTGTGAAGGACGAGAGAAGACCTTGACCGCTGAATCCGACTCCCGCCTGCCCGAGGGCCGTCCCGCCGGTGACGTGCTCGCCGAACTGCGCGCACTGCGCGAAGCCGACGCGCCGACCCGCGGAGGCCGCACCTTCGCCTACGTCTACGACGCCGGCGTGGAGGGGCTCGACGAACTGGCCGCCGCCGCCTATTCGGCGTACGCGACCGTCAACGGCCTTGACATGACGGTCTTTCCGAGCGTCGCCCGCCTGGAGAACGACATCGTGCGCAGCGCCGCCGCCCTGCTCGGCGCGCCCGGCACGCAGGGGACCTTCACCAGCGGGGGCACGGAGAGCATCCTGCTCGCGGTCAAGACGGCCCGCGACCACGCACGGGCCGTGCGGGGGGTGCGCGAGCCGCGCATGGTCGTGCCCTCCACCGCGCACGCCGCGTTCCACAAGGCGGCCGCCTATCTCGGGGTGGAGCCCGTGGTCGTGCCCGTCGACAGGGATACGTACCGGGCCGACGCACCGGCGATGGCGGCCGCGGTCGACGAACGGACCGCCCTCGTCGTCGCCTCCGCTCCTTCCTACGCGCACGGTGTCCTCGACCCGGTCGAGGAGATCGCCGCGGCCGCCGGGGAACGGGGCGTGCTGTGCCACGTCGACGCCTGCATCGGGGGCTGGCTGCTGCCGTATCTGCGCCGCGCGGGGCGCGAAGTCCCCCCGTTCGAGCTGACGTTGCCCGGCGTCACCTCGCTCTCCGTCGACCTGCACAAGTACGGATACGCCGACAAGGGCGCGTCGGTGCTGCTCCACCGGGACGCCGAGCTGCGCAGGTACCAGTACTTCGCGCACGCCGGATGGCCGGGCTATCCCGTCGTCAACCCGACGGTGCAGGGCACGAAGTCGGCGGGACTGCTCGCGCAGGCATGGGCGGTGCTGAGGCACGTCGGCGAGGACGGCTACACGGACCTGGCACGGCAGGTCGCGGCGGCGTCGGACCGGCTGCTCGACGGGCTCGGCAGGATCGGGGGAGTACGGATACTCGGGCGGCCGGAGGCGGGGCTGGTCGCGTTCACGCTGGACGCAGACGCAGACGCAGACGCAGACGCAGACGCAGACGCAGACGCAGACGCGCACGCCGTCGGCACGGGGGTCGCGGACGAGGGCGCCGCAGGCGGAGTGATCGGCGGGCCCGGCGAACCCGGCTCCGAACCGGCCGCCGCCGAGGGCGACTTGAGTCTCGTGCTGCACCTCGCCGACGAGATGCGGACCCGCGGCTGGTATCTCCAGCCGCAGCTCAGCCACGACGGTATGCCGCCCAACCTGCACCTCACCCTGACCCCGGCGACAGTCGGCCGGGTCGACGAGTTCCTCGACGCCCTCGGCGAGTCGCTGAGCGCCGCACGCGCGCTCCCTCCGGTGCGCGTCGACCCGGAGCTGGCGCGGCTGGCGCACACCCTCGATCCGTCGGCCATCGGGCCGGAAGAGGTCGCCGCCGTGCTGGCCTTCGCCGGGCTCGGCGGAGCCGACGGGCCGGGTGGGCACCGCGACGCGGGTAGCCCCGGCGGCACCGGTGACCCCGGCGGCACCGGTGGCCCGGGTGGCGGGGTGGCGGCCGGGACCGGCGGGCGGATGGCGCCCGTCCTCGTCCTGCTGGACGCGCTGCCCGTGCCGCTGAAGGAACGACTGCTGGCGGAGTACGTCGGGTCGATCTTCCGGATCTGAACCGGCCAGCTGCGGCGTCGGCCGGGCAGTGCGCCCGCCGCCGGGCCGGCAGGTCCCCGGTACCGCGTCCGCAGCACCACGAGAACGAGACGATTCCGGTCCCGGCCGGAATACCGTCGACCGGCCCTCTACCCAGGAGTAGTACCGGGGGTTAACGTTCGTCGCACGCTGCCGCTTCTCACCCCCACAGGAGATACCGGTGATCAACTCCCGTGCGTCGTCCGGAGGTTCCAGAAGAAGCCGGTCCGCGGGGCTGCGCGGCGTGCTCGCCGCCGTCGCCGCTGCCGCGCTGCTCGCCCCGCTCCTGGGCGGCTCACCCGCGTTCGCAGCCGGGGCGGAAGCCACAGCCGCGGAGAAGGCCGCGGCGCTGGCCGCGCAGGACCCGTGCGGGGGCCAGTGCCGCGACATCCTCCCCGCCGGGCAGAACGGCCACGCCAGCCTGGTGGAGATCCTGCTGCACAAGGCCGTCGGCACCCGGCCCAAGCACTCGGCGGACCAACTCGGCCCGTACGACAAGCTGTTGCACGAGTACTCGGGCCTGAGCGACGAAAAGCTCTCCGACTACTTCAACGACGCCTCCTTCGGCGTGCCCGAGGACCAGGTGGAGAGCGTCAAGAAGCCCCGCGCGGACGTGACCATCACGCGCGACAAGGCCACCGGCACGCCGCACATCAAGGGCACGACCCGTTCCGGGACGGAGTTCGGCGCCGGATACGCAGCGGGTCAGGACCGGTTGTGGCTGATCGACGTCCTGCGGCACGTCGGACGGGGCCAGTTGTCGTCCTTCGCCGGCGGCGCGGAGGGCAACCGCGAGCTCGAACAGAGCCTGTGGGCCGTCGCCCCTTACACCGAGGACGATCTCCAGGCTCAGGTGGAGCGCATCCGCGACTCCGGCGAGCGGGGCGCACAGGCCTACCAGGACATCAAGGACTACGTCAGCGGGCTCAACGCCTTCGTCGACGACACCCTCGGCGCGCTCAACCACCCCGGCGAGTACGTCCTCACGGGCAACGGCTCGAAGATCAAGGACTTCACCGTCACGGACGTCGTCGCCATCGCGTCCGTCATCGGTGCCATCTTCGGCAACGGAGGCGGCGGCGAAGTCGGCAACGCGCTCGCCAAGCTGGCGTTCCAGAAGCAGTACGGAGATGCCGGCGGCGAGAAGGCGTACACGGCCTGGCGTGCGCAGAACGACGCCGGCGCCACAACGACCGTGCACGGCAAGGAGTTTCCGTACGCGCAGTCCCCGCGGAACCCGCGCGGAGTGGCCACCCCCGAGAGCGGCTCGGTCACGGCGTTCGACCACTCGCAGAACGAGGAGGGCGCCGGAGCCTCCGCGAGGAAGAAGACGGGCAAGGACGGCGGAGCGAAGCCGGACGGCGTGCTGCCCGGCGACCTCATCACCGCGAAGAAGGGCATGTCCAACGCCCTGATGGTCTCCGGCAAGCACACCGCTTCCGGAAATCCCGTCGCCGTCTTCGGCCCCCAGACCGGCTACTACTCGCCGCAGATCATGATGGTGCAGGAACTCGACGGGCCGGGGCTGCGTTCGCGCGGCGCCTCCTTCCCGGGGCTGAGCTTCTACGTGGAACTCGGCCGCGGCCTGGACTACTCGTGGAGCGCCACTTCCGCGGGCCAGGACATCACCGACACCTTCGCCGTCGAACTGTGCGAGGAGTCGGGCGCCGAACCCACCACCGAATCGCAGAGCTACATGCTGCGCGGGAAGTGCACACCCTTCGAGAAGCTCTCCCGGCACAACGAGTGGAAGCCCACGCTCGCGGACGGCACGAAGGCCGGCTCGTACGACGTGGTGACACTGCGCTCGGCGTACGGGCTGGTCAGTCACACGGGCACGGTGGACGGCAAGCCGGTCGCGTTCACCGCGCTGCGCTCGACGTACCACCACGACGCCGACTCGGTGATCGGCTTCCAGAAGTTCAACGACCCGTCGGCCATCACCTCGGCGCGCAGCTTCCAGAAGGCCGCGCAGGACATCGGCTACACCTTCAACTGGTTCTACGCGGACGCCGACCACACCGCCTACTTCAACTCCGGTGACAATCCCGTCCGTTCGAAGGACACCGACCCGGACCAGCCGATACGGGCGGAGAAGGCGTACGAGTGGAAGGACTGGGACCCGGAGGCCAACACCTCCGCCGTCACGCCTCCCGCCGAGCATCCGCAGTCCGTCGACCAGGGCTACTTCGTCAACTGGAACAACAAGCAGGCCGAGAGCTACTCCGCCGGCTGGGCCAACGGGCCCGTGCACAGGGGGGATCTGCTCGACACCCGCGTCGGGGCGCTCGTGAAGGAAGGCTCCGTGACGCGCGCGAAGCTCGTCCAGGCCATGGAGGAGGCGGCGGCCGTCGACCTGCGCGCCGAGAAGGTGCTGCCCGAACTCCTCGACGTCATCGGCGAGTCCGAGGTCACCGACCCTGAACTCGCCCGAACAATCAAGCAGTTGCGCGCGTGGAAGGAATCGGGTTCGCAGCGCCTCGAAGCCGCGAAGGACGACGGCACCTACGAGCACGCGGAAGCCGCGCGGGTGCTGGACGTCTGGTGGCCTCTGCTGGTGGAGGGCCAGTTCAAGCCCGTGCTGGGTGACGACCTGTACACGTCGCTGACCTCGCTCGCGTCGGTCAACGAGTCGCCCTCCGGCGGCCAGAACGGCAGCGGCGGCTCCGGCGGCGGAGTGGGGGCCGGCCAGCCCCACAAGGGGTCGTCGTTCCAGACCGGCTGGTGGTCCTTCGTCCAGAAGGACCTGCGCAGCGTGCAGGGCGAGGCGGTCGCCTCACCGCTCGACAGGCCGTACTGCGGCGGAGGTTCGCTCGCCGAGTGCCGGGAGATGCTCCTGACGACGCTGTCCGAGGCGGCCGCGACCCCGGCCGAGGAGACGTACCCCGGGGACGACGAGTGCGAACCGGGTGACCAGGTCTGCGCCGACTCGATAGTGCACCGGGCCATGGGCGGCATCACGGTTCCGCGGATAGCGTGGCAGAACCGGCCCACCTATCAGCAGGTGGTGGAGTTCCCCGCCCGCCGCTGAGCGCCGGTCCCGCTGCGGCAGGTGCGCATGGCTCAGCTCTTCCCGGAGCCCCCGGAACTCCCGGAGCCCCCGGAGTTCCCGGCACTCTGGGAAGAGCCGTCCCGTGCCTGCCGCACGTAGCTCATGTAGCGCTTCCAGTCCCAGTGCCGGCCCGGGTCCGTGTGGTCGGCGCCGGGGACCTCGTTGTGCCCGATGATGTGCTCGCGGTCGACGGGTATGCGGTACCGCTCGCAGATGCGGGCCGTGAGTTCGGCCGAGGAGCGGTACATCTCCTCGGTGAAGTTCTGCGGGCGGTCCACGAACCCCTCGTGCTCGATGCCTATGCTCCGCTCGTTGTAGCCGCGGTTCCCCGCGTGGTAGGCGACGTCCAGCTCGCGCACCATCTGCACCGTCCGCCCGTCGCTCGCCCGCACGATGTAGTGCGCGGCCGAGGCGTGCAGCGGATCGCGGAAGACCTTCACGGCGGTACGGAAGTCGCTCTGGGTCACATGGATCACGACGCGGTCGATGACGTAGTCGTCGGGCCGGTCCGCGAAGCGCAGATTCGCCTCCGAGGCGGCGATCCAGCTCACTCCCGGCTGATCGACCTCGCCGCTCTTGCGCGGTTTGTCCACCCCCGGCAGCCGCCACCACAGCCGTGAGGTCTTGTCCCAGGTCAGGGCAGCAGCAGCGGCGAGCACCGCACCACCGCCTCCGCCGATGATCGCAGCACGCCGAGAGATCGATCCCATACCTCTGCAAACGCCTGCGGCCACTGCCCCGGTTCCGCCGTCGCCCCACCGGGCCGCGGCCGTTACTCGCCTGCGGTTCGGCGGGCCGTTCCGTCTACTCTGGACGGGTTATGACTGACGCTTCCATCCCCCAGCCTTCGGCCGGGGGTGCCCCCACCCAGCCGCCGGCCGGGGGTGCCCCCCACCGGCCCGCCACCTCAGCCCGGCCCTCCTCCGGGGACGCCCCGAGGCTGCGCGTACTCGCCGCCATGTCCGGCGGTGTCGACTCGGCGGTCGCCGCCGCCCGCGCCGCGGAGGCCGGCCACGACGTGACCGGAGTGCACCTGGCGCTCTCCGCCAACCCCAAGTCCTTCCGTACGGGCGCCCGCGGCTGCTGCACGATCGAGGACTCGCGCGACGCGCGCCGCGCCGCCGACGTCATCGGCATCCCCTTCTATGTCTGGGACCTGGCCGAACGCTTCCGCGAGGACGTCGTCGAGGACTTCGTCGCCGAGTACGAGGCGGGCCGCACGCCCAATCCCTGCCTGCGCTGCAACGAGAAGATCAAATTCGCTGCGCTGCTGGACAAGGCGCTGGCGCTCGGCTTCGACGCCGTGTGCACCGGCCACTACGCCACGATCGTCACCCGCGACGACGGCACCCGCGAACTGCACCGCGCGAGCGACGCCGCCAAGGACCAGAGCTACGTGCTGGGCGTGCTGGACGCCCGGCAGCTCGCGCACGCCATGTTCCCGCTCGGCGACACCCTCACCAGCAAGGACGAGATCCGGGAAGAGGCGCAGCGGCGCGGCCTGGCTGTCGCGAAGAAGCCCGACAGCCACGACATCTGCTTCATCGCGGACGGCGACACCCAGGGCTTCCTCGCGGACCGTCTCGGCACGTCCGAGGGCGACATCGTCGACGAGGACGGCGAGAAGCTCGGCACCCACGAGGGCGCGTACGGCTTCACCATCGGCCAGCGCAAGGGCCTGCGCATCGGGCACCCGGCGTCCGACGGCAAGCCGCGGTACGTGCTGGACATCTCCCCGGTCGACAACACGGTCACCGTCGGCCCCGCGGCCTCGCTCGACGTGACGGGCCTGACGGCCGTCAGGCCCCGCTGGTGCGGCACCCCTCCGGACGGCCCCGGCATCTACACCGCCCAACTGCGCGCGCACGGCGGCGAGTGCGAGGTCAGCGCCGAACCGGCCGCGGACGGGGCGGAGTTGCGCGTCCGCTTCACCGAACCGGTGCGCGGAGTGGCCCCGGGCCAGGCGGTCGTCCTCTACGACGGCACGCGCGTCGTCGGCTCTGCGACGATCGCCACGACGGAGCGGGCGCGGCCGGCGGCGCCCAGGCCGGAAGCGCTGGGGAAGGGCGTCAGCCGAGGGTGACGCTGCCCGCGGCGAACGGGCCGGGACTGCCCCGGGCAGCGACCTGTGCGGCCGGGCGGGCCACGCGGAGACGGCCAGGGGGCGCGTGGGGCCGCGGGGCGGGCGAGGCCCGCCGCCACAGCCGGACTCCGGGGAGAACTACCCCCCGTGGACCGTCCCGCTGAAGACCTTCTCCAGCTTGTCGAACTCCTCCAGACAGCGGCCGGTGCCCACCGCCACGCAACTGAGCGGCTCCTCGGCGACGAACACCGGCATGCCCGTCTCCTTCGCCAGCCGTTCGTCCAGTCCGTGCAGCAGCGCTCCGCCGCCCGTGAGGACGATGCCGCGCTCCATGATGTCGCCGTAGAGCTCCGGGGGACAGGCGTCGAAGGCGGCGCGCACCGCGTCGATGATCGCCGCGACGGGCTTCTCGGTGGCCTCCTTGATCTGGTCCTCGGTCAGTTCCACGGTCTTGGGCATGCCGGTCTCCTTGTCCCGGCCGCGCACGGGGGTCGGAATCCCGCTGCCCATCGACATCTTCACGTCCTCCGCGGTGCGTTCCCCCACCCCCATGGCGAAGTTCTGCTCGATGTACGAGGCGATCGCCGTGTCCAGCGCGTCTCCGGCGACCCGCGCGGAGCGCGTGACGACCGTGCCGCCCAGGGAGATGATCGCGACCTCCGTGCTGCCGCCGCCGATGTCGACGACCATCGAGCCGCGGGCCTCGTGCACGGGCAGCCCGGCACCGATCGCGGCCGCCATCGGCTCCTCGATGAGGTGCACCGAACGCGCACCGGCACGCGCGGCCGTCTGCAGCACGGCGCGGCGCTCCACGCCCGTCACACCGCTCGGGACGCATACGACGACCCTCGGCCCTCTGCCGCGCCCCACCTTCGCCACGCGGATGAAATGCCGGAGCATTCCCTCGGTGGCTTCGAAATCGGTGATGACGCCGCCCTTGAGGGGCCTTGTCGCAGTGATGGAGCCGGGAGTGCGGCCCACTGCCTCTTTCGCTTCCGTGCCTACGGCGAGCACTTTTCCGGTGCGCGACTCGACCGCCACGACGGACGGTTCGTTGAGGATGATGCCGCGTCCCCGCGCGTATACAAGCGTGTTGGCCGTGCCAAGGTCTATGCCGATGTCACGCGTGCTGAACGAGGTGCTCTTCGCCATATGTGGTCTCGCCGTGTTCGGTGCATGGTGTGCCGAATTGTCTGGGTGGGCTTGCAGCATACCCAACTGTCCTGGTTTCAGGGCAACTCGACCTCCGGGAACCTGAGATCGCATAGATGCTGGTGGGAGCGCGGTTCTCGGTCGAACAAGGGGTCGACCGTTCGGTTGGGTGGCATAGACCCGGACCTGAGTGGATAGCTATGCGCTGGAGTCCGAGCGCGCGGTGCCCGTGACTGAAGCCTTGGCGTCCCGGGTCGGCCGCGCCGTAGGCCACCCTCTCAGCAATCGGAGGTACCCCATTACCGCGCGACCGACGCAGGAATTCGGAGAGAACCCCGTCGATGTCCGGGAAACCGGCCACTACACGGAGGAGTATGTCCCAAGTTTCGTCGACAAGTGGGACTCTCTCATTGACTGGGAAAAGCGCTCACACAGTGAGGGCAATTTCTTCATAGACCTGCTGCGAAAGCGGGGAGTGAAGAGTGTGCTCGACGTCGCCACGGGGACCGGGTTCCACTCGGTGCGACTCCTCGAAGCAGGTTTCGACGCAGTGAGTGCGGACGGCAGCGCCGACATGCTGTCGAAAGCCTTCAAGAACGGAATGGAGAACGGCGGTCACATCCTCCGCGTGGTCCAGGCGGACTGGCGCTGGCTCAACAGGGACGTGCACGGGGAGTACGACGCCATCGTCTGCCTCGGCAACTCCTTCACGCACCTCTTCTCGGAGCGTGACCGCCGCAAGGCGCTGGCCGAGTTCTACGCGATGCTCAAGCACGACGGAGTGCTGATCCTGGATCAGCGCAACTACGACGCGATGCTGGACCGTGGATTCTCCAGCAAGCACACGTTCTACTACTGCGGCGAGGACGTCGCGGTCGAACCGGAGTACCTGGACGAGGGATTGTGCCGCATGCGGTACAACTTCTCCGACAACTCCGTGTATCACCTCAACATGTTCCCGCTGCGGAAGGATTACACCCGCCGGCTCATGTCCGAGGTGGGATTCCAGCACATAGAAACCTACGGCGACTTCCAGCACACCTACCGTGAGGAGCAGCCGGACTTCTTTGTGCATGTCGCGGAGAAGGAGTACCGCATGGACGAGGAGGGCGGCGGTGCATACTCAGCCGCCGTCAGCACCGCTCGTACGTACTACAACTCGTCCGACGCCGACGAGTTCTACGCATCGGTGTGGGGCGGCGAGGACATCCACATCGGGCTCTACGAGAGCCCGGACGAGCCCATCGCCGACGCGAGCCGCCGCACGGTCCAGCGCATGGCGGAGAAGCTCGACCTGGACGAGTCGTCGGTCGTCCTCGACCTCGGTGCCGGCTACGGCGGTTCGGCTCGCTACCTGGCCGAGACGTACGGCAGCCGCGTCATCGCGCTCAACCTCAGCGAGGTCGAGAACGAGCGGAACCGTGAGCTGAACGCCCAGCGCGACCTGACCGGCAAGATCGAGGTGGTGGACGGTTCGTTCGAGAACATCCCCTACCCCGACGACAGCGTCGACGTCGTCTGGTCGCAGGACGCCTTCCTGCACAGCGGCAACCGCACGCGGGTACTGGAGGAGATCACGCGGGTGCTGCGCCCCGGCGGGCAGCTCGTCTTCACCGACCCGATGGCGGCGGACGGCACCTCGACGGCCGTGCTGAAGCCGATCCTGGAGCGCATCCACCTGGACACGATGGGCTCGCCGGGCTTCTACCGGCGTGAGCTGGCCCGGCTCGGGTTCAGCCCTGTCGGCGGCGAAGGCTTCGAGGAGCACCGCGAGCAGCTCGTCAACCACTACGGCCGCGTGCTCCGGGAGACCGAGCGGCAGGAGGCCGAAGGGGTCGCCGGCCTTGCCGGCAAGGTGAGTTCGGAGTACCTGACCAACATGAAAAAGGGACTGGGCCACTGGGTCAACGGCGGCAACGAGCGTCAACTCACCTGGGGAATCTTCCACTTCAGGCTTTGAGAAACGATTTTGCCGGCTGTTCCCGCCTCCCACCGGGGGGCGGGGCACGGTCCCCCTCGCAGTCGCGCGGGGGACCCCCTACGGGGCGGGTCAGGGCGTGCGCGGATCGGGGAACCGGTGCTCCCCGGTGCCCGGGATGCGCGGCCTGTCACGGGTGGGGCCGGCCGCCAGCAGCCGGCTGAGGCCACGGCGGGTCGCGCCGACCACCACACGGTCGCCGGCCTTGAGCACGTACCCCGGGTGCAGGCGCCACTCGAGCTCCCCCGCGCCGGTGGACGTCAAGCCCGCGCCCTCCGACGTCATGGACGACAGGTCGTGGCGGCGCTCGTCCTCGGAAGCCGTGTCGAGGGCGACCACCCGCCACGCACCCGGCTGGGAGGCCTGCTCGACCGTGCGGTCCTCCAGCAGCGGGTTGCCGCGCACGTCGACGGCCGAGAAGACGAGCACCCGGCGGCCAACCGAGATCGCACCGAGCACCTGCCGTCCCATCATCGCTCCGGCGAACGCGGGAGCCGCCAGCGCCGAGACGCTTCGGCTGCGGGTCTGCGCGGCGGGATAGGAGTCGCGGAGCGTGCGGTAGACCGTGGTGGCGAAGGCGTCGTCGAACAGCCGCATCACCACCCGCAGTTCGGGCTTGATCTGCCTGGCGTTGAGCGACGCCTCCAGATTGATGCCGTCGGAGCTGGTGAGGGCCAGAAGCGCGCGGCTGCGCTTGATCTTCGCGTCCTCGAGTACGCCTTCCCGCGTGACGTCGGCGATCAGCGTGGGAACCCGGCGCCTGCGGGCGAGAGCGATGCCCCGCGCCTCGTCGTTCTTCTCGATGCACACGACGGGGATGTTCAGCTCCAGCAGCCGCTCCAGTACGTGCTTGCCCACCTTGCCGAGGCCCACCAGCACCACGTGCCCGGACATCCCGCGCGGCGGTGTCGGCAGGGCTGCCGCCTTGCGGAAGGCCCCGTAGCTCTCCAGGACCACCGCGAGCAGCAGCGGCAGCAGCATCATCCCAGCCAGGCCGGCGAGCAGTTGGAGGACCTGCTCACCGGCCGGTTCCCGAAGATTGGGCTCGTTGATCGCGAAGAGGTCGAGGAGCGTCACATAGGCCGCGTGCAGAGGGGAGTCGCCGCTGATCCCCCAGTTCACCGCGGCCAGGACGAACACGACCACCGTCATGGCAAGCAGCGAGTACCGCAGACGTCGCGAGAACAGCTCCTTGAGGGCCAGCATCCGTGGCAGCCGCGGGGCGCGCACGGCGGCGGCGCGGCTGCTCCTTCGCGTGATGGCCTCCAGAACGACGGCCTCCCGGTGCGGCGGCAGGCCGCGCAGGTCCTCTTCTCCCGGGAGCAGGACGGGGCCCCGCCCGGACCGGTCACTGCCGGGCCGGTCACCCGCGGGGGAGGACGCTCCGGTGCCGCCCGTCCCGCCCGTCCCGTTCGTCCCGCGCGTCCCCGTGGCGCCCTCGCCCACGCTGCCGTCGGAGGAGCCCTCGTCGTCCTCGGAGGAGCCCTCGTCGTCCTCTGCGCCCTCCGTGGCGGGCATCAACGCGAGCGTGCACAGCGGATTGCGGCGGTCCACGGTGCGCAGCGTGCGTTCCTTCGCGCGCAGCAGCAGCCCGTCCGCGTAGATCACCTTGTCGCTGCCCACGACGGCCGCCGCGACGATGGAGGGCGCGGCGGTGTCGGAGTCGGAGAGCACCGTCGTCGTGGCGTCCGACGGGGGCTCCTGCGCTGCGGTGCCGCCCGCCCGCCGGTCGCCGCTCAGCCGTGCGGCCCGGTCCAGCAGGTCCGTCAGGTACTGGCCCAGGTTGCGGTTGAACATCCGTATGACGAGGCGCACCCGCGGGTTGAGCCGGCGGGCCCGCAGCGCGATGTAGATGTTCAGCTGGTCGTCGCCCGAGGTGAGCGCCAGCGCTCCGGCCCGCTCGATGCCCGCCCGTAACAGCGCGTCGTCGTCGGGGACCTTCGCCTCGACCGTCTCGACCGACAGCCCCCGCCTCCCGGTGAGCTCCGCGATCTGCGGGCCGTGACTCCCGCCGCGCAGCGAGGGCAGGACGACCGTCACGTGCTGCCGGTAGACCGTGGCCAGTTCCCTGGTGACCCGCTGCGCGAGCGCGTTGTCACCGCAGACCACCATGTGGCCGCGCAGGCCGCGGCCTAGGCTGCTGTCCATGGTCTCCAAGGACAGTTCCCCCCTGAACATCTGCGTCTTCTGCTCCGCTGCCGAACTCGCCGATGTGTACACGGAGTCGGCCCGCGAGTTCGCCGAGCTTATCGGCAGCCGCGGACATTCTCTGGTGTGGGGCGGATCGGACGTCGGGCTGATGAAGGTCGTCGCCGACGGAGTCCACGGTCACGGGGGACGCCTCGTGGGCATCTCCGTTCAGTTCCTGCAGAGTTCGGCGCGTGCGGACGCGGACGAGATGGTCGTCGCCGCGACGCTGGCCGAGCGGAAGGCTCAACTGCTGGAGCGCGCCGATGCGTTCGTCGTCATGGTGGGCGGCACCGGAACCCTGGACGAGGCCACGGAGATCCTGGAGCTGAAGAAGCACGGGCTGCACGCCAAGCCCGTCGTACTGCTCAACACGGCCGGCTACTACGACGGGCTGCGTCAGCAGCTCTCCCGCATGGAGGCCGAGGGCTTCCTTCCGCTGCCGCTGTCCGAACTGGTCGCCTTCGCCGACGACGGTGCGAGCGCACTGCGGCTGCTGGAGGCGTGAACCGGCCGGGGCCCCGGGAGACGGACCGGGCCGGTGGCCGTCACCGGCCCGGTCCGTCTCCCGCCTCCCGCTCATCTGCGGTTGTACAGCCGCATCGTGAGCGTCCCGAAGACCGCGATCAGCACGGCCGCCGCGGTGAGCGTCCATGCGATCTCCGCGCCGGGCCACGCGCCCTCCATCAACCCCCGTACAGCGGCGACGAGATGCGTGACCGGGTTGACCTCCACGAACGCCTGGAGCCACCCCGGCATGGTCCTCGGGTCGACGAGGATGTTGCTGAGGAAGGTGAGCGGGAAGAGCACCATCATGCTGACGCCCATCACCGACTTCTCCGTGCGCAGCAGCAGCCCGAACATCGTCCACAGCCACGAGAAGGCGAACGAGAAGGCCACCAGCAGCGCGATCCCTGCCAGAACCCCCGCCACTCCGCCCGCCGGGCGGAACCCCATCACCAGCCCGACGCCCAGGATCACCACGGACGCCGCCGTGTAGCGGAAGGCGTCGCCGAGGAGGTAGCCGACCATCGGTGCGGGCCGCCAGATCGGCAGCGTGCGGAAGCGGTCGAAGACCCCTTTCTCGATGTCGGTGTTGACCGAGACACCGGTGTACATCGTGGTCATCACGACGCTCATCACCATGATCCCCGGCAGCAGGAACTGCAGGTACTCGCCTGTGGAACCCGCCAGCGCACCGCCGAAGAGGTAGGTGAACATCAGCGTCATCATGATCGGGAAGGCGGTGACGTCGAAAAGCTGCTCCGGCACGTGCTTGATCTTCAGCATCGCGCGCCAGCCGAACGTCATGCACACGGACAGGGCGCCCGGCCGCGGCGGCCGGGGCCCGGCGACCAGCGCGGCAGGCAGCGAGGCGGCCGGCGCGGGGGAGGAGCGGGGAGCGGGCGTACGGGGCCGGGTGGGCGCGGTGCTCATGATCTCGTCTCCTTGGCCGGTGCCGCCGCCGCGGCGTGCCGGGGTTCGTGTGCCGGACGGTCGGTGAGGGCGAGGAAGACCTCGTCCAGGCTGGGCTGGCCCAGCGAGAAGTGGTCGACGGTGATTCCGGAGCGGGTGAGCTGCGCCAGCGCCTGCGCCGCCTGTTCGGCCGCGCCGGCCTCGGTGCCGTCCCCGGGCACGCGTGCCGTCAGCGCCACGGGGTCGCTCTCCAGTTGCACCTGGGCGGTCAGCGTCCGGGAGAGCAGGTCGTGCGCCTCGCCGCGCTGTCCGGCGTCGCGCAGCCGCAGATGCACCGAGCCCGCACCGACGGACGACTTCAACTGCCCGGGTGTGCCCTCGGCGATGACTCTTCCGTGGTCGATCACCGCGATGCGGTCCGCGAGCCGGTCGGCCTCGTCCAGGTACTGCGTGGTCAGCAGAACAGTCGTGCCCTGTGCGACGACCGCCCGAACGATGTCCCACACCTGGTTGCGGCTCCTCGGGTCCAGGCCGGTGGTCGGCTCGTCGAGGAAGAGCAGATCGGGTGTGCTCAGGATGCTCGCCGCGATGTCGATGCGCCGGCGCATGCCGCCCGAGTACTGCTTGACCTGGCGCCGTGCCGCGTCGGTGAGTCCGAAGGCGTCCAGCAGCCGGGCGGCGCGGGTGCGCGCGGCGGACCTCGAGTGACCGAGGAGCCGGGCCAGCAGCACCAGGTTCTCCGTGCCCGTCAGGTCCTCGTCGACGGAGGCGTACTGCCCGGTGAGGCTGACCCTGGCCCGTACTGCGGCGGGCTCCCGCAGCACGTCGTGCCCGAACACCCGCGCCTGTCCGCCGTCCGGACGCAGCAGCGTGGCCAGCATTTTCACGGCGGTGGTCTTGCCCGCGCCGTTCGGGCCCAGCACGCCGTAGACGGAACCGGCGGGGACGCTCAGGTCGATGCCGTCCACGGCGCGGTTCTCCCCGAAGACCTTCACCAGGCCCGACGTCTCGACCGCCGGTACGTCCGCGTCGCTCGTCTCGGTCGGCATCGCTGCCCTCCCTTGTCCGTGCCGTTCCCGGACGGCCGCACACGCCTGCCGCCCGGCTCACAGCGATCAGACCCGGACCGCGCCGGAAACTCATCGGTGAGCGGCCGGTTCACGGGTCGCGGCGGCGCTGGGGGACGATGGGGTCATGGCAACGCATCTGATCACCGGTGCCGGCTCGGGCATCGGCGCCGCCGTCACGCGGCGGCTTCTGGACCGTGGCGACGAACTGTGGCTGCTGGCGCGCGACGCCGGACGGGCCAAGGAGCTGAGGGAGCGGTTCACGGGCGCGCGTACGGTCGTCGGCGACCTCGCCGAGCCCGAGCGCCTCTCATGGGCCCTCGCCCAGCAGGACCTGCCGGGGCAGCTGGACTCCCTCCAGCACGTCGCGGGCGTCGTCGAGCTGGGCGGAGTGGGCGAACTGAGCGCCAAGGTCTGGAACCACACCCTCGCCGCGAACCTCGTAGCCCCCGTGGAGCTGACGCGCCTGATGCTGCCGCAACTGCGCCTGGCCCGCGGGCACGTGCTGTTCGTCAACTCGGGCGCGGGCCTGCGCGCCAACCCGCAGTGGTCCGCGTACGCGGCGAGCAAGCACGGGCTGAAGGCGCTCGCCGACGCCCTGCGCGCCGAGGAGAGCGGCAACGGGCTGCGCGTGACGTCGGTCTACCCCGGGCGCACGGCCACGCCCATGCAGGAGAAGGTGCACCGCCAGGAGGGCAAGGAGTACGACCCGGACCGGTGGATCACCCCGGAGGCCGTCGCGACCGCGCTGATCACCGCGCTGGACATGCCGCGCGGAGCCGAGGTCACCGATCTGACCGTGCGGCCGGGCGGATGAGCGCGGGCAGCGAGGTGTGGGGCGCCGCCGCGGCCACCGGCGTCGGCTCGATGCCGGGTGAGGACGCGCGGGAGGCGGCCCGCACGGTCACGGGAACGCTGGAGGCCTTCCCCTTCCTGCCGGAGCTGCCCGCACGCGGGCCCGGCGCGGACATGACCGGTCGAACCGTGGGCCTGCTGGCGGAGCTGTACGCGCATCTCGAGCCCAGCGGATGGCGGATCGGCGACCGGCCCGGCCGTGACACCCGGCGGGCGCGGTCCTGGATGAGCGAAGACCTGGACGCGCTGGAGGAGTTCACCCAGGGGGACGGCACCGCGCGGCGCGCACTGAAGGTCTCCGCCGTCGGCCCGTGGACACTGGCCGCCACCCTGGAGCGGCGCAACGGCGAGGCGGTGCTGGGTGACGCGGGCGCATGCCGCGATGTGACGGCCTCCCTGACCGAGGGGCTGCGGGCGCATCTCGCGGACGTACGGCGCAGGGTGCCCGGTTCGCGGCCGGTGCTCCAGCTGGACGAGCCGATGCTGACGGCCGCGCTGCTGGGGCGCGTCCCGACCGCGAGCGGATACCGTACCCATGCCGCCGTCGACCGTGCCGTGGCCGAGGGCGCCCTGCGGGAGGTCACCGCGGCGTGCGGGGCGGAGGACGTGCCCGTCGTCGTGCACTCGTGCGCGCCGCGGCCTCCGTTCGCACTGCTGCGCCGTGCCGGCGTCCGCGGTGTCTCCTTCGACGCGAGTCTGATCACCGAGCGTGAGGACGATGCGATCGGTGAAGCCGTCGAGGGCGGCACGGTGCTGTTCGCCGGCGTCGTCCCGGGGAGCGGACCGCCGGAGGGGGGACTGTCGGACCCTGCCGGTAGCGTCAGTGGTGTCAGGTCGCTGTGGCGCAGGCTCGGGCTGTCACCGGCCCTCCTCGCGGAGTCGGTCGTGGTCACTCCGGCGTGCGGTATGGCGGGAGCCTCGCCCGTGTACGCGCGGCAGGCGCTCGCGCACTGCGTCCGGGCGGCGAGATCCCTCGCTGACGACCCTGAGTGACGGGAGGACGAGACGGTGGCCGGCAACGAGCAAGCCCCAGCGCCCGCGGACGTGCGGGAGAGGCATCAGCGGCTGGCTGAGCAGATCGAGGAGCACCGCTTCCGCTACTACGTCAAGGACGCGCCCGTCGTCAGCGACGCCGAGTTCGACAGGCTGCTGCGCGAACTGGAGGCGGTGGAGGCGGACCACCCGGATCTGGTGACGCCCGACTCGCCGACGCAGAAGGTCGCGGGCCAGTACGAGACGGAGTTCACGGAGGTCGCGCACCGCGAGAGGATGCTGTCCCTGGACAACGCCTTCGACGACGCGGAGCTCGACGAATGGGCCGATCGCCTCTCGCGTGAACTGGAAGGCGTGGAGCACCACTTCCTGTGCGAGCTGAAGATCGACGGCCTGGCGGTCAATCTGACCTACGAGCACGGGAGGCTGACCCGCGCGGCCACCCGCGGCGACGGGCGCACGGGCGAGGACATCACGCCCAACGTCCGCACGATCGCAGACATCCCCGAGCGGCTCAGCGGCGAGAACGTTCCCGGACTGGTCGAGGTCCGCGGGGAGGTCTTCTTCCCGATGGAGCGCTTCGAGGAGCTCAACGCCCGCCTGGTGGAGGCGGGCGACAAGCCGTTCGCCAATCCGCGCAACGCCGCGGCCGGTTCGCTCCGGCAGAAGGACCCGAAGATCACGGCGACGCGTCCGCTGCGCATGGTGGTGCACGGCGTCGGTGCCCGCGACGGCTTCGACGTGGACAAGCTCAGCGGTGCCTACGACCTGCTGCGGGGGTGGGGCCTGCCCACGTCGGACCATACGAAGGTGGTGAAGGGGCTCGACGGTGTCCGCGAGTTCATCGCCTACTACGGGCAGCACCGTCACTCGGTGGCGCACGAGATCGACGGAGTCGTCGTCAAGCTCGACGAGGTGCGGCTCCAGGGGCGCCTGGGCTCCACCTCGCGTGCACCGCGCTGGGCGATCGCGTGGAAGTACGCCCCGGAGGAGGTGAACACGAAGCTGGTCGACATCCGTGTCGGCGTCGGCCGCACCGGCCGGGTGACGCCGTATGCGGTGGTGGAGCCGGTGACGGTCGCCGGCTCCGAGGTCGAGTTCGCCACCCTGCACAACCAGGAGGTCGTCCGGTCCAAGGGCGTGCTCATCGGGGACACCGTGGTGCTGCGCAAGGCCGGCGATGTGATCCCGGAGATCCTGGGGCCGGTCGCCGATCTGCGGGACGGCAGCGAGCGCGAGTTCGAGATGCCCACGCACTGCCCGGACTGCGGGACGGCGCTGCGCCCGATGAAGGAGGGCGACATCGACCTGCGGTGCCCCAACGCCCGTTCCTGCCCCGCCCAGTTGCGGGAGCGCCTGTTCTATCTGGCGGGCCGCAAGTCCCTCGACATCGAGCACTTCGGCTACGTGGTGGCCTCGGCGCTCACACAGCCCCTGGAGCCGGCCGATCCGCCGCTGAAGGACGAGGGCGGCCTGTTCGACCTGGAGGTCGAGGATCTGCTGCCCATCAAGTCCTACGTCCTGGACCCGGACAGCGGCCTGCCCAAGCGCGATCCGGAGACCGGCGAGGAGAAGGTCGTCACCCTCTTCGCCAACCAGAAGGGCGAGCCGCGCAAGAACACGCTGGCGATGCTGGAGAACATCCAGGCCGCCAGGGAACGCCCGCTGCCGCGGATCATCACCGGGCTCTCGATCCGTCATGTGGGGCCGGTGGCCGCCGAGGCGCTGGCCCGCGAGTTCCGTTCCCTGGAGCGGATCGCCGAGGCCGGCGAGGAGGAACTGGCGGCCACGGAGGGCGTCGGGCCGACCATCGCCGCCTCGCTGAAGGCCTGGTTCGCGGAGGACTGGCACCGCGAGATCGTCGAGCGGTGGCGTGCGGCGGGCGTGCGGATGGAGGAGGAGGGCTCGGCGGAGTCGGGTCCACGGCCGCTGGAAGGGATCACCGTCGTCGTCACGGGGACGCTGGCGACGCTCACCCGGGACGGCGCGAAGGAGGCCCTCCAGGAACGGGGCGCGAAAGTGACCGGATCCGTTTCGAAGAAGACCGGGTTCGTGGTCGTCGGGGAAAGCCCTGGGTCCAAATACGACAAGGCCGTCCAGTTGAAGGTGCCTATTTTGGACGATGACGGTCTCGCCGTTCTTCTGGAGCAAGGCCCGGACGCCGCACGCGAAGTGGCCGAAAAGCATCCCGAATAGGGCACGGGGGACGCGCCAACTCGTCCCGCTTTTAACATTGTTGAGTGGCCGTCACAGGTGTCCCGTGCGTTTGCGTCCGGGTATGCACTCAGAAGCCGCACAGTTATCGGCTGTTGTGTGTGAAAGGGGCTGGATCAGCCGGGTCGCGCACAGCCAACCCGGAACGATCGCTGCCCTGGAAGCGGTGTGCGGCCTACTGTTGATGTGTGTGCCTGGTTTGGGGAAGCAGGCACGGACGGCCGGCGGAGGGACGGGCATGCAGGAAATTCCTGGGGGCCACGGCCCCCCGTACTCCAGCCTGCCCGACGACACGAGCGGCAGTACGGGGTCCACGGGCGGAGCGGAGGACGTTCCGTGGGTGCAACGCATCGCAGCGCTGCGGGTGCCCGGCCTGCCCTTACTCGTGGTCGTCGGGGCGGGCCTGGCTCTCGGCACCGGCATCTTCCGGGTCGCGACGGACGGCAGGGCCCTCTTCCCGGACGCGGTGACGGGCTGGTCCCTGGCGGTGCTCACGGCCCTGATCGTCGGTCACCTCGTCGCGCTGGGCCGTGACCGCTGGTGGAGCGGCACCGGATCGGGCGCCGCACTGACGCTGGCGATCCTGCTGCTGTACGGCTGGGCGCCGGCCGTACTGGTGAGCCTCGCCGTCGTGGGGCTGGTGGGCGCGGTGCGCCGCCACTGGCGGCAGGCGGTGGTGCAGGGCGCCGTCGACATCCTGGGCATAGGAGCCGCCGCGCTGTCGCTGGCCGTCGCGGGCGTGCACCCGTCCGTCGGGAATCCGTGGAGTCCGGACGACTGGGGCTACTTCGCGGTGCCCGAGGTCGTCATGGCCGCCTTCGCCTACCTCGTCATCACGCGCACCCTGCTGTGGTTCTCGCAGGCCCCGCGCAAGACGGGCCTGCCCACCGCGCTGCGCAGGGCGCTGCAGCGTCAGGGGCTCGTGGCCGTCGCCCTGCTGGGCATATCCCCGCTGATAGCGGTCGTCGCCGCGTACCGGCCCGTGCTGCTGCCGCTGTTCGCGGTGCCGCTCATCGCGCTGGACTCGACGCTGTGGATCGCCCGCGTCCGCGCGGAGGAGGCGCTGCGCGACCCGCTCACCGGTCTGCCCAACCGCCAGTGGCTGCTGGAGCGCACCTGGTCCGCCCTGGACGAGGCGGACCGCACGGAGGCCCGTTCCGCCCTCGTCCTCATCGACCTGGACCGCTTCCGCTCCGTCAACGACACACTCGGGCATCTCGCGGGCGACAGACTGCTGTTGAAGATCGCCGAACGGCTGCGGGCCGAACTTCCGCGCGGCGCCGAGGCCGCCCGGCTGGGCGGTGACGAGTTCGCCGTCCTGCTGCCGCTGGCCGACTCCACCACCAGCGCCATGCGCGCCGCCCGCACCCTCGTCTCCGCGCTGGGCTCGCCGCTCGACCTCGACGGGCTGACGCTCGTCCTCGAGGCGAGCGCGGGAGTGGCCGTCTTCCCGGAGCACGCGCGGGAGGCCGAAGGGCTGCTGCGGCGCGCGGACGTGGCGATGTACGAGGCCAAGCGGGACCGCACGGGCGTCGAGGTCTACGAGGCCACGCGCGACGGCAACACCCCCGACAGGCTGGGCCTGCTCGCCGATCTGCGACGGGCGCTCGACGCGGGGGAGGTCGCGCTGCACTACCAGCCGAAGGTCGGCTTCGACGGTGTCGTCTCCGGCCTGGAGGCGCTGGTGCGGTGGGTCCACCCCGAGCGTGGACGCGTCCCCCCGGACGAGTTCATCGCCATAGCCGAGACGTCGGGGCTCATGCCGCGGCTCACCGAATACGTGCTGGAGACCGCTCTCGCCCAGGTCTCACGCTGGCGCTCCGACGGGCTCACGGTTCCCGTCGCCGTGAACGTCTCGCCCCGCGACGTCCACGCGCCCGGTTTCGCCGGCGCCGTCGCCGGACGTCTCGCGCGGCACGGAGTCCCCGCAGGCGCGCTCCAGTTGGAGATCACGGAACACGTCCTGCTGGAGGACCCGCACCGCGCCGCCGACACCCTCGCGGCGCTGGCTGGGCACGGAGTGAAGATGTCGCTGGACGACTTCGGCACCGGCTACTCCTCGCTCGTGCATCTGCGCAGGCTGCCGGTGAGCGAGCTGAAGATCGACCGGTCCTTCGTCGCGCGGCTCGCGGTCGACGCGGAGGACGCGGAGATCGTGCGCTGCACCGTCGATCTGGCCCACTCGCTGGGCCTGTTGGTCGTAGCCGAGGGCGTCGAGGACGACGAGACCTGGGAGAGGCTGCGGGACCTGGGGTGCGACGCGGTGCAGGGCTGGCTGGTGGCCGCTGCCATGCCGCCCGACGAGACGACGGCGTGGCTGAGGGCGCGCGAGGGAGTCCCGCACTCCTTGGAGAGCGCCCGTCCGCGGCCGCAGTTGGAGTGCGGCCCGTCGGCGTCGGCCACGAGCTCGATCCGTCCGCACACCGGCTCCACGGGGAGCGGGCCCCGTTCCTCGGGGCCGCCGCCGAAGCCGAACGGATCCCACGACGCGAACCGCCCCACGGGCTGGCAGCCGGTCCAGTAACGGCCCTGCAGTTCCGATGCGCCGACGGTGCGTGGGTGGTGCCGGGGGCGTGCCGCTCCGGCGGCGCCCCCGGCACCGCATGATTTGCGCCCGACTTCAGCGAACAGATTCGTCAGGTTCGCATCGGGCACAAATCACGCTTGAGTGTCCCGGAAACACCGCCTGCGCGTCCCACCCCCTCCCGCCGTCCCACCAGTGCCGCTCCCGTCCCGGTAAGCACTCGGCACCAGTCCCTGCGCCCCGTTGGCGTCTTCCCGATCATCCGGTTCCCGTCCGGCTGTGACCGGGCCGGCGGTCGCCACGTGGGGTGCGGAAGGGCTCAACAACCTTCCTGCCAGGAGTGGTTCAGGGGGAGTGGCGGAAGTGGACCCGTACGGGTGCGGACCGGTGGACCCATGTGGCCAGTGGGGGAGAGCCGCTGGAGCGACGGGAGGGGGCGGGGCGTGGAGGCGTGCGTGTCCGGACACTCAAGCGTGATTGTGGCCGATGCAGAGCTCACGAACCTGTTCCGTGAAGTCGGCCGTAAATCGTGCCGTCCGGACATGTACGCCGGAACGGCACGCCCCTGGCACCCACCACGCACCGGAGGCGCACCCGGCCCGCACCCCGCCCGGAGACCGGGCCCGGCGCAGCCGCCCTCGCGGGAGCCATAGGATTGGGAGCGGAAAATCCGACACTCACCCAGAGGACCGCTGCATGCCTGGCATCTCGCGCGAGGAGGTCGCCCACCTCGCCCGGCTGGCGCGCCTGGAGCTGAAGGACGAAGAGCTGGATCACTTCGCCGGTCAGCTAGACGACATCATCGGTGCTGTCGCCACCGTCTCCGACGTCGCCAACGAGGACGTACCGCCGACCTCCCACCCGCTGCCGCTCACCAACGTGATGCGCCCGGACCACGTGCGTCCGGGGCTGACTCCCGAGCAGGCGCTCTCGGGAGCCCCCGCGCAGGAGCAGCAGCGCTTCAAGGTGCCGCAGATCCTGGGGGAGGACTGAGCGATGGCCGATCTGACGAGACTGACCGCGGCGGAGACCGCCGAGCGGATCGCGAGCGGCGAGGTCACCGCCGTCGAGGTCGTCGAGGCGCATCTGGCGCGCATCGACGCGGTGGACGAGAAGGTGCACGCGTTCCTGCACGTCGACCGTGAGGGTGCCCTCGCCAAGGCCCGGGAGGTCGACGAGAAGCGTGCGCGCGGTGAGCGGCTCGGCCCGCTGGCAGGCGTGCCGGTCGCCGTGAAGGACCTCTTCACCACTGAGGGCGTCCCCACCACGGTGGGTTCGAAGATCCTCGAGGGCTGGATCCCGCAGTACGACGCGACCGTCGTGCGGAAGCTGAAGGAGGCGGACGTCGTCATCCTCGGCAAGACCAACATGGACGAGTTCGCCATGGGGTCCTCGACCGAGAACAGCGCGTACGGGCCGACGGGCAACCCGTGGGACCTCACGCGCATCCCCGGCGGCTCCGGCGGCGGCTCCTCCGCGGCGATCACCGCGTACGAGGCGCCGCTGGCGATCGGCACCGACACCGGCGGCTCCATCCGCCAGCCCGCCGCCGTCACCGGCACCGTGGGCGTGAAGCCGACCTACGGCGGGGTCTCCCGCTACGGCATGGTGGCCTTCTCCTCCTCCCTCGACCAGGGAGGGCCCTGTGCCCGCAATGTGCTGGACGCGGCTCTGCTGCACTCCGTCATCGCGGGCCACGACGAGCTGGACTCGACTTCGATCGACCAGCCCGTGCCGGACGTCGTCACGGCCGCGCGCAACGGTGACGTGGCGGGTCTGCGCGTCGGCGTCGTCAAGGAGTTCCGGGGCGAGGGCTATCAGGCGGGAGTGCTCCAGCGCGTCGACGAGACGGTGGAGCTGCTGCGCGAACTGGGCGCCGAGGTCGTCGAGGTCTCGTGCCCGTCCTTCACCAAGGCGCTGGCCGCGTACTACCTGATCGCTCCGTCGGAGTGTTCCTCCAACCTGGCCCGCTTCGACGCGATGCGCTACGGCCTGCGCGTGGGCGACGA
The DNA here is from genome assembly GCF_900090145.1 of Streptomyces sp. WMMB 322. GTDB lineage: Bacteria > Actinomycetota > Actinomycetes > Streptomycetales > Streptomycetaceae > Streptomyces. The sequence goes on along the minus strand of NZ_FMHI01000007.1, from coordinate 253,919 downwards.
CGGGACGCGTTCCGCGGAGGAGGTCACCGCGCTGACCCGCGCGGCGGGCTTCGGCGACGAGGTCAAGCGCCGCGTCATGCTCGGCACGTACGCGCTCAGTTCCGGCTACTACGACGCCTACTACGGCTCGGCGCAGAAGGTCCGCACGCTCATCAAGCGTGACTTCGAGCGTGCGTTCGGCGAGGTGGACGTTCTGGTCTCGCCCACCACGCCGACCACGGCCTTCCCGATCGGTGAGCGCGCCGACGATCCGATGGCCATGTATCTGGCCGACCTGTGCACCATCCCGTCCAACCTGGCCGGGAACGCCGCCATGTCCGTACCGTGCGGTCTGGCCCCGGAGGACGGCCTGCCGGTGGGGCTGCAGATCATCGCCCCGGCCATGGCCGATGACCGTCTCTATCGTGTCGGTGCGGCCCTGGAAGCCGCTCACCAGGCACGTTGGGGGCACCCGCTGCTTGAGGAGGCACCGTCGCTGTGAGTGGAAAGCTGCAGAAGGCCAAGGGGTTGAAGAAGTCCCGCATCGGAATGTACGTGTCCATCGGGGCGTCCCTCTTCAGCGTGGTCGGCACGGTCAAGCGCGGCAGGGAGGCCCGGCGCGAGGGCGACATGCTCCAGCTGGTCGACGTCGCCGTCTCGGCGGCGGGGATCGTCACCGGTGTGGCGCTGCTCGTACGGGAGCTGCGACGGCTCGACATCGACGATGTCCTCTGGGACGACTGAGAGGCGAAATCCGTGACCGTCACTGAACTGGTGCCGTACGAGGACGCGTTGGCCGCCTACGACCCCGTCATGGGGCTGGAGGTCCACGTCGAGCTCGGCACCGCGACGAAGATGTTCTGCGGCTGTTCGACGACCCTCGGCGCCGACGCCAACAGCCAGACGTGCCCGACCTGTCTTGGGCTGCCCGGCGCGCTTCCGGTCGTCAACGCCAAGGGCGTCGAGTCCGCCGTGCGCATCGGTCTCGCGCTGAACTGCGAGATCGCGGAGTGGTGCCGCTTCGCGCGGAAGAACTACTTCTACCCGGACATGCCGAAGAACTTCCAGACCTCCCAGTACGACGAGCCGATCGCCTTCAACGGCTACCTCGACGTGCAGTTGGAGGACGGCGAGGTCTTCCGGGTCGAGATCGAGCGCGCGCACATGGAGGAGGACACCGGCAAGTCGACGCACATCGGCGGCGCCACGGGCCGCATCCACGGCGCCTCGCACTCGCTGCTCGACTACAACCGTGCCGGCATCCCGCTCATCGAGATCGTCACCAAGCCGATCGAGGGTGCGGGGGAGCGCGCGCCCGAGGTGGCGAAGGCGTACGTGGCCGAACTGCGGGAGCTGATCAAGGCGTTGGGCGTCTCCGAGGCCCGCATGGAAATGGGGCAGATGCGCTGCGACGTGAACCTGTCGCTGCGCCCCAAGGGTGAGAAGGCGTTCGGCACGCGCAGCGAGACGAAGAACGTCAACTCGCTGCGGAGTGTGGAGCGGGCGGCCCGCTTCGAGATCCAGCGGCACGCCGCGGTGCTGGACGCGGGCGAGAAGATCGTCCAGGAGACCCGGCACTTCCACGAGGACAACGGCAGCACCACTTCCGGCCGCGTCAAGGAGGAGGCGGAGGACTACCGCTACTTCCCCGAGCCGGACCTCGTCCCCGTCGCTCCGTCGCGCGAGTGGGTCGAGGAGCTGCGGGCGGGCCTGCCGGAGCTGCCGCGCCTGCGCCGCAACAGGCTGCGGGAGGAATGGGGGATCTCGCAGCACGAGATGCAGTCCGCCCTCAACGCGGGTGCCGTCGGCCTGATCGTGGCGACCGTCGACGCGGGCGCGCCCGCCGACCAGGCCCGCAAGTGGTGGATGGGCCAACTCGCCCGCCGCGCCAACGAGTCGGGCACCGACCTGGCGGACCTGCCCATCGGCCCGGAGGACGTCGCCCGGGTGTGTGCGCTCGTCGAGGAGGGCTCGCTCAACGACAAGCTCGCGCGGCAGGCCATCGAGGGCGTGCTGGACGGCGAGGGCACACCGGACGAGGTCGTGGAGAAGCGCGGGCTGAAGGTGGTCTCCGACGAGGGCGCGCTCGGCGCCGCCGTGGACGAGGCCATCGCGGGCAACGCCGCCATCGCGGAGAAGATCCGTGGCGGCAAGGTGCAGGCGGCCGGTGCGCTCGTCGGCGCGGTCATGAAGGCCACTCGCGGGCAGGCGGACGCGGCGCGTGTGCGCGAGCTGATCCTGGAGAAGCTCGGCGTCGAGGGCTGAGTCCGGGCTCCGCGTCGAGGAGCCGGAGCAAGGGAAGGGGCGGTCCGCACGGGCCGCCCCTTTCGCACGGGCCCTGTGCGAGCAGGCCCTGTGCGGCCCCTGTGTGCTCCCGCGTGCGGTCCCCGGGCCGGGGCCTGCCCGCCCCCGGGGCTTTGCGCCGGCACACATTGCGCCGGGAACCGGCGTACGGGACGACCTGCTGCTGAGCCACGGCAGCACCGCATATGTGGTCATCAACACAAAGGTGGCAAAGGATCTTCGTGCGGTGTCACTCTGCCAGAGCGGAACATCACGACCGCATCACGATGTTCCCCCTCGGCCTAACGGCCTGGGGGGACCCCCACCCTCGGCCTAACGGCCTGGGGGGACCCCCACCCTCGGCCTAACGGCCTGGGGGGACCCCCACCCTCGGCCCGGCGGCCTGGGGGACCCAAAGCCCGCTCCCGGCCGGACCCGTACGGAACGACGTGCCACCCGGGCCGGGGAACCGTACACGCCCCACACCCCTGGAAGAGGTCGACGCGTACATGACGGCTCTCGCTCGGTGGTGCCTGCGCCGCCGTCTGTCCGTGATCCTTCTCTGGTGTGCCGTCCTGCTGGGCGTGGGCACCTCGGCCGTCCTCACCGGTTCGGCCTTCTCCAACAAGTACGACGTGCCGGGCACCGAGTCCGGGCGGGCCAACACGCTGATCAGCGAGAGCTTCCCGGACCGCCGCGGCGACGGCGACACGATCGTCTGGCACACGGGCAAGGGAACCGACGCCGCCACCGACAAGGTCCGCGACACCCAGGTCGAGAGGACCATGGACCGGACCCTCGACGACGTCGCGGCCCTGCCCGGGGTGGCTTCGGTCCAGAGCCCCTACGGCGGCTCCGGCACGGGCGACCGCGGCGAGCAACAGGACCGCATCAGCCGTGACGGCCGCACCGCATACGCGACGGTGAAGTTCGACGCCCCCCCGGAGAAGCTCGACAAGAAGGACGTGCAGCGCGTCGTCGACACCGCGCAGCGCGCCGGCGACGACGTGCCCGGCATGGACGTCGAGCTCGGCGGGCCCGGCGTCGCGCTGACCGAGAAGCAGGAAGGCCACATCAGCGAGGCCGTCGGCATCGCCGTGGCGGCCGTCGTGCTGCTGGTGGCCTTCGGCTCCCTGGCGGCGATGCTGCTGCCCCTGGTGACGGCCCTCGTCAGTGTCGGCACGGGAATCCTCGGCATCGGACTGCTGAGTCATGTGATGACGGTGGCCGACTTCGCGCCGATGCTCGGCACCCTCATCGGCCTCGGCGTCGGTATCGACTACGCCCTCTTCATCGTCACCAGACACCGCCGGGGCCTGAAGGAGGGCATGCCCGTCGCGGAGGCGGCGGAGCGTGCCGTCGCGTCGGCGGGACGGGCCGTGGTGTTCGCGGGCGTGACGGTCTGCATCGCACTCCTCGGCATGCTCGTGCTGAAGCTGAGCTTCCTCAACGGCGTCGCCATCGCCGCCTCGCTGACCGTGGTGCTGACGGTGCTCTCCTCGGTGACGCTCCTGCCCGCCCTGCTCGGCGTGATCGGCAAGCGCGCACTGAGCAGGCGCGAACGGCGCAGGCTCGCAGAAGACGGACCGCAGGAGCCGGCCGACCTGCACATGACGGACGAGGACGAGAAGCCGGGGAAGGGCGGCGGCCGTGCCCGTGCCGGTGCGGCGGCGCGCTGGTCGGCCTTCGTCGCACGCCGTCCGCGGCTGCTCGGCGGCATCGCCGCGGTGCTGATGGTGGGGCTGGCGGTTCCGGTCGGCGGGCTTCAGCTGGGCACCTCCGACCAGGGCAGCAACCCGAGTACGACGACGACCCGGCAGGCCTACGACCTGATGTCCGACGGGTTCGGGGCCGGCACGAACGGTCCGCTCACGCTGGTCGGCGAGATCGACGACGCCAAGGCGAAGCTCGACTTCGAGAAGCTGCCCGGCGAGCTGCGCGACGTCGGAGGCGTCGCGCAGGTCTCCGGGGCGGAGCTGAACGGCAGCGGCAGCACCGGCGTGATCACAGTCGTCCCGGACGGCGCGCCGCAGGACGAGAGCACCTCGCAGCTCGTGGAGGACCTGCGCGAGGACGTGCTGCCCCAGGCCACCGGGTCCAGCTCGCTGGATGTGAAGGTCGGCGGCATCACGGCGGCGCACGACGACTTCGCCTCCGTGATACTCGGCAAGCTGCCGCTGTTCGTCGGCGTCGTGGTCTCCCTCGGCTGCGCGCTGCTGCTGCTGGCCTTCCGCAGCATCGGCATCCCGCTGAAGGCCGCCCTGATGAACGTGATGGCGGTGGCCGCGGCCTGCGGCGTCGTCGTCGCAGTCTTCCAGTGGGGGTGGGGCAGCGGCCTGATGGGCCTGGGCGGCTCCGGCCCGATAGAACCGTTCCTGCCGGTGATCATGGTGTCGGTGCTCTTCGGGCTGTCGATGGACTACCAGGTCTTCCTCGTCAGCCGCATGTACGAGGAGTGGCGTCTGACCGGCGACAACCGCAGATCCGTACGCGTGGGGCTGGCCGAGACGGGACGGGTGATCAACTCCGCCGCCGTCATCATGATCGCGGTCTTCGGCGCGTTCGTGCTCAGCGGCGACAGGATCATCGCGATGTTCGGCATCGGCCTCGCGGCCGCCGTGGCGCTGGACGCGTTCGTGCTGCGTACATTGCTGGTCCCGGCCCTCATGCACATGCTGGGCAGTGCCAACTGGTGGCTGCCGCGCTGGATGGACCGGCTGCTTCCGCGCCTCAGCATCGAGCCGGAAGCCGTCCCCGAACCCTCTCCCGAAGCGCTGCCGGAACCCGTGGCCGCCGCGGTCCCCGCGCCGCGTCCCGAACTCTCATCGGACTCTCAGAAACGGCCCCTACGGTGACGCCCCATGGCTACCGAGACGACCAAGACCGACAAGACCGAAGAGACCGCCGCCACGCCGGCGGAGACCGGTACCGACAACACCGACACCACCGACAACGCTGAGAAGAAGGCCACCGGCAACGCGGAAGAGACCGCCGCCGGTACCGCCGAGACCCGTACCGAGATCCTCCAGGACGACGCCTCCCCCGACGAGGTCCACGTCGAGGAGACGGTCGTCGCGACCGACGTGCGCCGCAGCGGGACGGGTGCCGGCGCCGGCGCCGTCGTGAGCGCCGCGCTGGGCCTCGCGTCCCTCACGGGCACCTCTCTCAGCGAGATGCTGCGCGATCGCAAACAGCTCATCGGGCAGATCGAGAGCAGCGCCCAGGCCCCGCAGGGCGGAGGCGGCGGAGCCGACCAGATCAACGCGCTCTACGGTGCGCCCTGGCATGCGACCGCCCTCCTCAACGGGATCTTCGCGCTGATCGCCGTACTCGTGGGCGGTGTGCTGTTCGCGCTCGTCGCCAAGCGGGCCGAGACGGCCTCCTGGGTCAAGTCGGTCGCGCTGGGCGGAGTCGTCCTCGGCGTGATCGGCCTCGCCGTGGCCGGCGGCATGTACTTCGACCTGTTCGCCGCGGCCCCCGAGATGCCGAGCGCCCCCGCCGGGCCGCCCGCACAGTGACCCCCGTTCACATCTGAAGCGACCAACGGCCGAGCCGCCCGCCCACGGGTCCCAGGACCCGGGAGCGGGCGGCTCGGCCGTGCCTGAAGGTCCCCTAAGACCCCCCGGCCGTACGGCTAAGGCCCCTTGGAGCCGTAAGACCGGGCAGGTGCCCGATGCGGCGACCCCACCTGGGAGACGAGTGTGGAGACAGCGGAAAACAGACCGTCCACACGACACCGGGAGAGTCAGAGATGCACTACTACGGCCACGAGGCAGGGCTCCTGCGCATCGCCGAAATGCGGCAGAAGGCCGCGGCCGAGCGCCGCGCCCTTGAGGCCGACGCAGGCGGACACCAGCACCGGGAGGAGGCCGCGCGCCACGCGAGGCGGGCACGCCGCTTCTGGCTCAGGTCCGCGTGAAGGAGGCACCGGCGCCGCTGCAGCCCGTCCTGAGAGGGCAGGCGCCGGGCGGGAAACCGGCTGCCGCGATGTCGGTGGCGGGTGCCATGCTGGGCGACGTGCCCAGCCAGACCACCATCAGTCCGGTATTCGTCGGCCGCGCCGACGAACTGACGCTGCTCAAGGATGCGCTCGCCCGCGCCGACGCGGGCGAGCCGCAGGCACTGCTCCTGGGCGGTGAGGCAGGCGTCGGCAAGAGCCGCCTGCTGGAGGAGTTCCTCCGCACCGCCCGTGCCGCCGGCGCCACCACGGCCGTCGGCGGCTGCCTCGAACTGGGCGCGGACGGGCTGCCGTTCGCGCCCTTCGCCACCGCCCTGCGCGGCCTGCACCGGAGACTGGGCGAGGCCGATCTGGCCGCGGCCGTCGCGGGCCGGGAGGCCGAGCTGGCCCGCCTGCTGCCCGATCTGGCGCCCGCGCCGGGCAGCCCCGGAGCCGCTGCCGCCGAGGCGTACGACGAAGAGGACGGACGCGCCCGCCTCTTCGAGCTGACGGCACAGCTGCTGGAGCGGCTGGCCACCGGCCGTACGGTCGTTATCGCCCTGGAGGACCTGCACTGGGCGGACCGCTCCACCCGCGAACTCCTCGGCTACCTCTACCGCTCCGTGCACACCTCCCGGCTGGTCCTGCTCGCCACGTACCGCTCGGACGACATCCACCGCCGCCATCCGCTGCGCCCGTTCCTGGCCGAGCTCGACCGGCTGCGCAGCGTCCGCCGCATCGAACTGCCCCGGCTGACACGGGCGGAGGTGCACGCGCAGATAGCGGCGATCCAGGGGGTCGCCGAACCCGAACCCGAGCAGGCGCGTGTCATCTTCGAACGCTCCGACGGCAATCCCTTCTTCGTCGAGGAGCTCACCGCCAACTGCGCCACGTGCGGCATCAGCGACTCCCTGCGCGACCTGCTGCTGGTACGTGTCGAAGCGCTTCCCGAGCACGCCCAGCAGGTGCTGAGGGTCGCCGCCCAGGGCGGGTCCGCCGTGGGGCACGCGCTGCTCGCCGCCGTCTGCGAACTGCCCGCGGCGGAACTGCTGGACGCGCTGCGCGTGGCCGTCGGCGCCAACGTGCTTCTGCCGACCGAGGACGGAGACGGCTACCGGTTCCGGCACGCCCTGCTGCGCGAGGCGGTCGGCGAGGACCTGCTGCCGGGGGAGGCCGCAGCACTCAACCGTCGCTATGCCAAGTCCCTGGAGGCAGACCCCTCGCTCGTACGGGCCGAGGAGTGCACGACGCGCCTGGCGCACTACTGGTACCACGGCCGGGACGCGGCGAAGGCGCTGCCCGCCGTGCTCGCCGCGGCCGTCGAGGCTCGGCGAAGACACGCCTTCGCCGAGCAGCACCAGCTGCTGGAGCGCGCCATCGAGCTGTGGCACGAGGTCCCGGAGGAGGCGCGGGAGCGGCTGCGCCCCATGGACGAGGCGGAGGTCTATCCCCGCCCCGCCGACTGCGCAGAGGAACCGGCCGCGGAGTCGCTGTCGTTCATGGAGCTGCTGGCCGAGGCCGTCGTGGCCGCCCGCACCGGCGGTGACGTCGAACGCGCCCTCGCCCTGACCAAACGCGCCCTCGACCTGCTGGACCACGACGTCGACCCGCTGCGCGCAGCGTGGTTCTGGGTCAGCCGCGCCAAGACCGTCGAGGCCCTGGGCCGGGGCGACGGATGGGCGGAGATCGCCCGCGCGCAGGAACTCGTGCGCGGGCTGCCGCCGTCCGCCGTGCACGCGGACGTGCTGACCAGCGCCGCGAGCTGGGGCATGATGCACCGGCCGGGCCCGGAGGCCATGAGCACGGCGGTGCGGGCCGTCGAGCTCGCCCGTGTCGTCGGCGCCACCACGATCGAGTGGCAGGGCCGCATCACCCTCGGCATCCTCATGGCCGACTCCGGCGATCTGGGTGCCGGCATCGACGAGATGAGCATCGCGCGGGAAGCTGCCCTAGCGGCGGGCGCTTTCGGGGTCGTCGGGCGGGCCGACATCAACATCGCCACGGAGCTGGAGTCCGCGGGCCGCTCCCGGGAAGCGGTCGCCGCCGCGGTACGGGCGGCGGAGGGAGCGGCGACGCACGGACGCCCCGACATGTGCGGCTTCGCGCTGGGCAACCAGGCCGAGTCGCTGTACGCCTTGGGGGAGTGGGCCGACGCCGCCCGGATCACCGAGGAGGCGGCGGCCGCGGCGCGCTCGGCGGAGACCAAGGGCTTCGCCGCCCTGATGAAAGCCCATCTCCAGCTCGGCCACGGCGATCTGGAGGGCCTGAAGGCGACTGTGGAGGCGGCCCGCGAGGTGATGGGCAGCCATGCGGCCGCCGCGAACGCCGCCGTCCAGCTGCGCCACTTCGAGCTGGCTGTGGCCGCGGGCCGCGGTGACTTCGCTGCCGTACGCGCCGAGTTGAGGGCCGCGCTGGAGGCGGGCTTCCCGCCCGGCACGCACCGCTACGCCTGGCCGCTGCTGCACGCCGCGGCGGTGCACGAGGCCGGCGTTCGCGGCCTGCCCGCCGCCGAGGAGGGGCGCGCGGCCGTGCTGGAGGAGCTGCGCACCGCCGCGCGCCGCCTGCCGCACCCGGCGCCCGTCTGGGGGGCGCACGCGGCGCTCGTCTCGGCGGAGATCCGCCGGGCCGAGGGGTGTTCGGACCCCGGGGCCTGGCAGGCGGTCACGGAGGCCTTCGAGGCGATGGAGCGCCCGTACCACCTGGCCCTGGCACGTCAGCGCCTGGCGGAGGCGCTGCTCGAGGACGGGGCGCAGAGCCGGGAGGCGCGCGAGCGCGCGAACGAACTGCTGGCGGCGGCGTACAAGGTCGCCCGGCGGCTCGGCGCCGAACCGCTCCGCACCGAGATCGAACAGCTCTCCGTACGGGCCCGGCTGCCTGCTGCTGCCGCGCCGTCATCGGGAGCCCGGCGCTCCCCGGCGCAGGCGGAGGAGCCCGCGGACACCTTCGGACTGACGCAGCGTGAGCGGGACGTGCTCCGCCTCGTCGCCGCAGGGCGCAGCAACAGGCAGATAGCCGAGCAGCTGTTCATCTCGCCCAAGACGGCGAGCGTGCACGTCTCCAACATCCTGGCGAAGCTCGGGGTGGGCGGGCGCGGTGAGGCGGCGGCCATGGCTCACCGGCTGCGGCTGCTCACCGACGCGGACACCCGCCCGGCGGCGGGCTGAGCCTGCCGGGCCGGTGCCGGCGGGCGGTGAGGCGGCGCCGCCCCGGCAGAGCAAGGCGGGCGGTCAGAGCAGGTCGGGCGGTCCGTCGGCGCCGGAGTCCTCACCGGCGGAGTCGTCTTCGAGCTTGGGCCGCGCGGGCAGAATCGCGTGCTGGTCCTGGAGAGCGATCACGATCCTGCCGGAGCCGAGGTCGACCGGGCCGCAGCCCGGTTCGTGAGTTCCCTCGACGACGTATGTGTGCGCCAGCCGCTGCTGCTCGTGCTGAGCGTGCTGCTGGCTCGGATGGAAGATGCTGCCCGCGATGTCCATCACCGGCTCCTGTCGCCGTCGTGGTCGGTCCGCGCGTCCGTCGTGTCCGTGTTCGCCGTATCCGTGCCGGTCGTGTCCGTGTCCGTGTCCGTCGTGTGCGTGGCCTGTTCCTCCCGCGGGCGGATCAGCACGCGTCCGGAGCTCAGGTCGATCGGGCCCTGCCCCGGATCGTTGCTGCCCTCTTCGACCCGTGTGTGCTCCAGCCGCCGGCGTTCGTCGTCCGTGTGCCTGCGGCCCGGGGAGAACAGTTCCTCGATCAGGTTGAACATCGGCCCTCCGGTCCGGTGAGTCCGCGCCCGCGGCCTCGCCGGACCCATGGTCTGTCGTTTGGGCCGTCGCGGGCCCGCGACGGCCCAAACGACAGACCTAGCTCACTTTCAGCTTCAGGATACGGTCGTCGCCCTTTTCCGGGCTTCCGCGTCCGTCCGTCTCGCTCGACATCAGCCACAGGCCGCCACTGCCGTCGGCGACGACGGTGCGCAGCCGTCCGTACCTGCCCTCCAGGAACGCCTGCGGGTCGGCCGCCGGTGCCGTGCCCTTCAGCGGGATGCGCCACAGCCGTTCGCCGCGCAGGCCCGCCATCCACACGGATCCCTTGACGACGGCGATGCCGCTGGGCGACGCGTCGGCCGTGCGCCACTGCTCCACCGGTTCGACGAAGCCCGACTTCCCCTCGCGCCCCTCGGCCTCGGGCCAGCCGTAGTTCTTGCCGGGACGGATGAGATTCAGCTCGTCCCACGTGTTCTGGCCGAACTCGCTCGCCCACAGCCGCTTCTCGGCGTCCCAGGCGAGGCCCTGCACGTTCCGGTGGCCGTAGCTGTAGAAGTACGAGTCGGGCTCCGGGTTGCCCTGGCCGGGCGGGTCGCCGTCGGGAGTCATGCGGAGGATCTTGCCGCCCAGTGACTCCTTGTCCTGCGCCAGGCCCCCCTGGCCCGACTCTCCCGTGCCGGCGTAGAGCATCTTGTCGGGCCCGAACGCGATGCGTCCGCCGTTGTGGATCTCGCCCTTCGGGATTCCCTTGAGGACCGTGTCGGGCGCGCCGAGCTGCCGGCCGGCGGGCTTCTCCGGGTCGTAGACCATGCGGACGATGCGGTTGTCGGACGCCGTCGTCAGATACGCGTAGACCATCTTGGCGTTGTCGGGCGGCACGGCGATGCCGAGGAGGCCTCCCTCGCCGCTCGCCTGCACGCCCGGCACCGTGCCGAGTTCGGTCTTCTTGCCGTTGCGCTCGTCGACGCGGAGGATCTTGCCGTCGTCGCGCTGGGAGACCAGCAGCCCGCCGTCCGGGAGCGGCGCCAGGCCCCAGGGCGACTTCAGACGGGTGGTGATGGTGCGCTCCACCTTCACCGAGCCCTTCGCGGGCGCCGCCGACGCCGTGGCGTCCGGCCCGCTCTCCGCGCTGGGCGAGGCGGACCGGGACTTCTCGGGCGAGGGTCCGCCCGAGTCGTCGGAACAGCCCGTGGTCACCAGCGCCAGGACGACGAGCCCCGCCGCGGCGGCTCGCACGGACGGCAGGTAGCGGCTTCGCACGGTCGGTGCCTCCCGGTGTCGGTGTGCTCGGTCACGGTGTGATCGGAGGACTCAGCACACCACATCCGTGAACTCCCTGCCGCGCACAGCGGAACTTCCCGTACGGATGCGAGCACGGGGACGAGGCCGCGGGCCTACTCCCACGACCCCCGTGCGGCGGGCAGCGCGCCCAGTTCGGCCAGGTCGGCGGGTGTGAGCTCCAGGTCCGCCGCCCGGCAGTTCTCCGTCAGGAAGCGTTCCTTCTTTGTGCCCGGCAGCGGGATCACCTGCCGGCCCTGCGCCAGCAGCCACGCGAGGGCCACCTGGGAGGGCGTCGCGCCGTGCCGTTCCGCGATCCGGCGCAGTCCCGCCACGACCGGCTGGTTGGCGGCCATCATCTCGGCGGTGAAGCGCGGGTGCCGGGCACGCACGTCGTCCGCCTCGAAGCCGCCGCCCGGAGTGAGGGTGCCGCTCAGGTAGCCGCTGCCGAGCGGCATGGCGGCCATGAACCCGACCCCGTGCGAGACGCACCACGGCAGCAGCGACTCCAGCGCCTCACGCGACCAGACGGCCAGCTCCGCCTGCACGCCGCTGACGGGGAAGACGCCCTGCACGCGCTCCAGGTGACGGATCGTCGCGGCGTCCACCCCGGCCGCACCGGGGCTCTTCCTGTGGTCCGCCCGCGCGCCGACGGCGCAGAAGCCGAGGGCGCGTACCTTGCCGGCGGCGACCAGTTCGGACATGGCGCCCCACGTCTCCTCGACCGGCACCTCGGGGTCGACGCGGTGCAGTTGGTAGAGGTCGATGAAGTCCGTCTGCAGCCGCCGCAGCGACGCGTCGCAGGCCCGCTTCACGTGCGAGGGGCGGCCGTTGGCGACGATGTGCTGTTCTCCGACCAGCAGCCCGCACTTGGTGGAGACGAACGCGTCGTGGCGGCGTTCCTTGAGGACGCGGCCGATGAGCAGCTCGTTGGTGAACGGCCCGTACATGTCGGCGGTGTCCAGCAGCGTCACGCCGCGGTCCAGCGCGGCGTGCACCGTACGGACGGACTCCTCACCGTTCTGCTCGGAGGTGGAGTACGCCCAGCTCATCGGCATGCAGCCGAGGCCGATCGCACCCACTTCGAGCGCTGCCGCACCGATCGTCCTGCGCTCCACCTGGACCCGACTCCCCTCTGCCGGCCCCCAAACTAACGCCTGCCCGCGGCAGCGTCCGACGAGGGCACGTGCCTCACTCCTCACGGACCTCTTCCGGCGCGGGGCGCGTCAGCAACTAGCCTCTGACCATGGCACCCTCACCGGCACCGCAGGAATCGGGGACACCGTCGGCGGAACGGACCGCCACAGACGTGTGGCTGCCGATTCCCCCCGCGCACATCGAAGGACTCCCGGACGGCCTCACGTACCACTTCTGGGACGGCGACGAGGAGTTCCCCGCAGACCCTGCACGCTGCGGCTTCTACGTGGTCCCTTACATGAAGGGGCAGGCCGTGGCCGTGCGCCCGCTGCGGGAGATGCCACGGCTGCGGGTGGTGCAGACGCTCACGGCGGGGATAGACCACGTCGCCGACGCCGTGCCGGACCTTCCCGCCGGAACCCTGCTGTGCAACGCCCGCGGCGTGCACGACGCCTCCACCGCCGAACTGGCGCTCACGCTCACGCTGGCGGCGCTGCGCCGGCTGCCCACCTTCGTACGGGCGCAGGACGCAGAGGAGTGGAGCCCCGGGGTCTACGACGCGCTGGCCGACAAGTCCGTGCTCATCGTGGGCCACGGAGCGATCGGTTCGGCCGTGGAGGAGCGGCTCGTGCCCTTCGAGGTCGAGGAGGTGACTCGCGTCGCCCGTACGGCGCGTGAGTCGCCGCGGGGTCCCGTGCACGCGCTCGACAGCCTTCCCCGGCTCCTGCCGCACGCCGACGTGGTGATCCTGTGCACGCCGCTGACGGAGGAGACCCGGGGCCTTGCGGGGGCAGGATTCCTCTCCCGGATGAAGGACGGCGCTCTGCTCGTCAACGTCGCACGCGGTGGAGTCGTGGACACCAAGTCCCTCCTGGCGGAGGTGGAGTCGGGCCGGCTGCGCGCGGCGCTCGACGTGACCGACCCGGAGCCGCTGCCCGCCGGACACCCGCTCTGGCACGCCCCGGGTGTGCTGATCACGCCCCACGTCGGCGGGCCGACGACTGCCTTCCTGCCGCGCGCGAAGCGGCTGTTGCGCAATCAGCTGGGCCGGTGGGCGCGGGGCGAGCCGCTGGAGCACACGGTGGCCGTGGCCGAGTGATCCGGGGCGCCCGGGAGTTGTCCGGAGGGCGCCGCAACCGCCGGGAAAATACGCTCCGGAGGCGTACGAACGCTCCCAGTGGCCGCAACGTCGCTGGTCGTCACGTTCTGTATCGGGACTATGTCCCTCTGTGACTGTTCTGGTGTATCGTCCAAGAGGGGGGCGAACCCGGACACGAGGGGGGCGACGGGCGAATGCGCGGCCAATGGACGAACTGCCGGTGGACGAAGCGTCATACACCACGGACACGATGCCGTCGGCCGGTCCCGCAGCGAGGCCGGAGCGCGGGCGTACCCGCGTGCGTGTGCCGCGTCCGCGCGGCCCGGCGGTACGAGAAGCCTCCGTTCCCCGAGGGGACACGATGACGGCCGGGGGCGCCGCCACGCGCCAGAGCCTCGTGCGGGCCCCGGCCGGTGCGCCGGCGTTCGCTCCGCCGTCCGCGCCGGCCGCCGCCCCGGACAGCGGTGAACTGCCCGGCGGAAGCCGGCCGGGAGCAGCGGCCTCCCCGCCCGGCGCGGCGCCGCCGCGCGGGTCCGGCACCCCGGTGCGCGGGCGGGTCCTGAGCGTGCTGCCCCAGTGCCTGCTCGTCGTCCTCTGCGGGGGGTACGCGGTGGGGGCCGCCTTCGGCTGGGGGTCCGAGCAGTTCTCGCTGTTCATGGGCGACTTCGGGCTGAGCGCCGCCGGGCTGCTCGCCGCCGCCTCGTGCATCCGCTACGCGCGCACGCACCGGGGCACCCAACTGGGCCCCGCGTGGTTCCTGTTCGGCCTGTCGTCGCTGATGGCGGCCGCGGGCAACGCCGTCTGGGGATGGTACGAGGTGGTGCTGCACCAGCCGGTGCCCCGCCCCTCGGCCGCCGACTTCTGCTTCGTGCTCTTCGCTCCGTTCGCCATCATCGGCCTGCTCGTGCTGGCCAAGAGGCCCGTCACACGCGCCGGTTGGGTCTGCCTGGGGCTCGACTCGTGGCTGATCGGCGGTTCGCTGCTGACGATCTCCTGGTCGCTCGCGCTCGTGCACACGACGTACTGGGAGGGCGACTCGGTGGCGCGTGCCGCGCTCGGCCTCGCCTACCCGCTGCTCGACATCGTGCTGGTGAGCATGGTGCTGGCGCTGCACTTCAGGCGTTCCGCGGCGCACCGTTCGGCCATCAACACCGCCATCGGGGCCCTGGCCCTGACCGTGCTGTGCGATGCGCTGTTCACCTCGCCGATGCTGCGCGAGCACTACACGTCGGGGCAGTTGCTGGACGCCGGCTGGTTCGCGGGTGCGCTGCTCCTCGCCTATGCGCCGTGGGTCAAGGGCGAGCGGGAGTCCGCCCGGCGCGGCCCGGCGCCCAAGGCCGTCCCCGTCCCCGTGCCCGCCGTGCCCGGAGCCGCAGCTGCGGCCGCGGAGCGCGAGGCCGCTCCGTACGACGACAGCCCGAGCCGTCCGATCGCGGGCTCGCTGACGGCGCTCACGCCGTATCTGGCGGCGGCCGTGTGCACGCTGGGGATTCTCTACAACGCCGTCGCGGGGCGCGAGATCGACCGCGTGGTGCTCTTCACCGCCTGCACCGTCGTGCTCTCCCTGGTGGTGCGGCAGGGAATCATGCTGCTGGACAACATCAGCCTCACCCAGGAACTGGCCCAGAAGGAGAACCACTTCCGCTCGCTGGTCCAGGGGTCCAGCGACGTCATCATGATCGCTTCGCCCACCGGGATGCTGCGCTACGTCTCACCCGCGGCGGCGGGTGTCTACGGCCGGGACGGCGACGCCCTCATCGGTTCCGAGCTGGCGGCGCTGATCCACCCCGAGGACCTCGCGCGGGTACTGCACGAGCTTCGGCGCTTCCTGGCGACGCCGCCCGAGCAGGAGCCCTCGACGCGGATCGAGTGCCGCTTCCGGCACGGGCGCGGGCACTGGCTCAACGTCGAGTCGACGGTCAACCGCTACCGCAGCGGCCTCATCTTCAACAGCCGCGACGTGACCGAACGGGTCCGTCTCCAGGCGCAGTTGCAGCACAACGCCTCCCACGACCCGCTCACCGACCTGCCCAACCGGGCGCTGTTCACCGAGCGCGTGCGCAAGGCGCTGGTCGGCCGCCGCGGCGGCGACAGCGAACACGCGGTGCTCTTCATCGACCTGGACGGCTTCAAGGCGGTCAACGACAGCATCGGGCACCAGGGCGGGGACGAACTGCTCGTCGCGGCCGCCCGCAGGCTCCAGGAATCGGTCAGGGCGGGCGACACGGCGGCCCGTCTCGGCGGTGACGAGTTCGCGGTGCTCATCCTCGGTGACGGCAACCCCAGCACGCACGCCGACGCCGAACGCGAGCTGCGCATCCACGAGATCGCCGACCGGCTCCGGATGACCCTCTCCGAGCCGTACACCGTGGAGGGCCGTGAGGTGCGCGTCGCCGCGTCGATCGGCATCGCTTTCGCGCAGCCCGGTATCTCCCCGACCACGCTGATGCGCAACGCGGACCTCGCGATGTACCGCGCCAAGCAGGCGGGCAAGGCGAGGGTCGAGCTGTACACGCCGCGGGCGGAGGACGAGGCGGCGGGCACGCAGGGGACGGCCGGTCCGGGCGCCACCGGCCGCGCGTCCGCCGCCGCGCGCGAGGACCGGGAGGACCGGGGCGCCGGCGAGGCGCAGACGACGCCGGTCCCGGCCGCGGGGCCGCAGTCCGGCAGCGGGATCACGCTGCTGCACCAGCCCGTCGTCGAACTGGCCGGGGGCAGCATCACGGCGGTCACCGCGCACCCACGCAGACGGTCCGCACAGGGTGTTCTGTTCACGCCGGCCGAGTTCCTCCGAGCGGGGAGCGGTGACGCAGGGGGAGGAGCGGGCGACGCCGGCGGCGGCCGCGGGCCGGGCGAGGCGGTCCCGTCCGGCGGCGCGGCCGAGACGGGACGCACCCTGCTGGAAGCAGCCGTACAGCAGGCAGTGGCGCGCCACGTCGCGGGATTCCCGGTCCCCGTCTCCGTACGGCTGCCCGCGGTATGCCTCACGGAGCCGGGACGGGGCGGTCTAACGGTCGAGGCGGTGCTGAGCCGGCAGGAGCTGCCGCCGGGTTCGCTGATCCTGGAGATGACGGATGCCGACGCCCGCTCTCCCCTGGACGAGCTGGAGGCGAGGCTCAGCGCACTGCACCGGCTCGGCGCGCTCGTCGCCCTGGACGGATTCGGCAGCGGACCGCTCGCCGTCTCGGCGCTGCGGCGGCTGCCGGTGGACATCGTGAGGCTCGAACGCGGTCTCGTCGAGGGGGTCGTGGACTCCACGAGACAGCGCAAGATCACGAAGGGGCTGCTGCGCATCGCGGGGGACCTCGGCCTGATGTCGGTCGCCGAGGGCGTCGATCTTCCGGAACAGGCGGCCAGACTCCGGGAGTTGGGCTGCACCCACGGCCAGGGTGCGGTCTTCGCCGGGCCGCTCGACGAACACCGGTTACGCCACGTCCTCTCCCGGGGCGTGCTGCCCGTGCCGGAGGACCGCACGCCCGCGCGAGGCGTCCCCGCGTGCGGGCGGCCCCAGAGTCCGCCGGGGGCGGGTGCGGCGGGCGGCAGGGGCGGGCACACCGCTCCGGGCCGGGGCGGCAGCCGTTCGGTCGTGGTCGCCGGAGCCCTGCCCGTACGGTTGCAGGAGCGGCGCGAGAACATGCCTCCGTGGCTGGCCTCGGGGGACATGCAAGAAGCTGTGGAACCGGTCACACGGCCGCCCGCGCCGTGCCCGCATGCTGAGACGCGTGTCCCACCCACTTGACACGGAAAGTGTGCCGGGGGAGGGTCTGTGCCATGCGCACCCGAATTCTCGTACTTGGAAAGCGCGTCGACTGACCGGGTCCTCGTTCCGGACCTGCGACCACAGCGACGCGCTCCCCTCGCCTGCCTCACGGCACGAGGGGTTTTTTGTTGCATCAGCGCCGGAGCACAAGCTCCGCCACCGAGCATCAACCGCACAAAACGAGCGTCAACCCTCACTCTCGAGAAGAGATCAGCGATGACCGAGCAGTCCACCGCGGCTCCCAAACCCCAGCCGCGGGCCCGCACCGTCGGACAGCAGAAGGCCGCGCCGGCCGCGATGACGGGAGCCCAGTCCCTCATCCGTGCTCTCGAGGAGGTCGGCGCCGACACCGTATTCGGCATCCCGGGCGGGGCGATCCTTCCCGCGTACGACCCGATGATGGACTCCGCCCGCGTCAAGCACGTTCTGGTGCGGCACGAGCAGGGCGCGGGCCACGCGGCCACCGGGTACGCGCAGGCGACCGGCAAGGTCGGAGTCTGCATGGCGACCTCCGGCCCCGGCGCCACCAACCTGGTCACTCCCCTCGCCGACGCGCACATGGACTCCGTGCCGCTGGTCGCCATCACCGGGCAGGTCGCCTCGGGTGCGATCGGGACCGACGCGTTCCAGGAAGCGGACATCTGCGGGATCTCGATGCCCGTCACCAAGCACAACTTCCTGGTCACGAACCCGGACGACATCCCGCGCACCATCGCCGAGGCCTTCCACATCGCCTCGACCGGCCGGCCCGGCCCCGTCGTCGTCGACATCGCGAAGGACGCCCTGCAGGGCCGCACGTTCTTCAACTGGCCGCCCACCTGCGAACTGCCCGGCTACCGCCCGGTGACCAAGCCGCACGCGAAGCAGATCCGCGAGGCCGCGAAGCTGATCGCGGAGGCCCGGCGGCCGGTGCTGTATGTGGGCGGCGGTGTGATGAAGTCCAAGGCGACAGCGGAGCTGAAGGTCCTAGCCGAGCTGACGAAGGCCCCGGTGACCACGACGCTGATGGCCCTGGGCTCCTTCCCCGACAGCCACCCGCAGCACCTCGGAATGCCCGGCATGCACGGCAGCGTGGCGGCCGTCACATCCCTGCAGAAGGCGGACCTGATCGTCGCGCTGGGCGCGCGCTTCGACGACCGGGTCACCGGCAAGCTCGACTCCTTCGCGCCGCTGGCGAAGATCGTGCACGCCGACATCGACCCCGCCGAGATCGGCAAGAACCGAGCCGCCGACGTGCCGATCGTGGGTGACGCCCGCGAGGTCATCGCCGACCTTGTGGTGGCGGTGCAGGCCGAGCTGGGCGAGGCGGCCGCCGGCAGCGCCGCCGCCGACGGATACGCGGACTGGTGGAAGCAGCTGGACCGCTGGCGGGAGACGTACCCGCTCGGGTACGACCTGCCCGACGACGGCAGCCTCTCCCCGCAGCAGGTCATCGAGCGCATCGGCGAACTGGCCCCGGACGACACCGTCTACGCGGCGGGCGTCGGCCAGCACCAGATGTGGGCCGCCCACTACATCGGCTACGAACGGCCCGCGACGTGGCTCAACTCCGGCGGCCTGGGCACGATGGGCTACGCCGTTCCGGCCGCCCTGGGTGCGAAGGTCGGAAGGCCGCAGAGCACGGTCTGGGCGATCGACGGCGACGGCTGCTTCCAGATGACCAACCAGGAGCTGGCCACGGCCGCACTGAACGGCGTGCCGATCAAGGTCGCGATCATCAACAACGGTGCGCTGGGCATGGTGCGCCAGTGGCAGACGCTCTTCTACAACCAGCGCTACTCGAACACGAAGCTGCACACGGGTTCCGGCGCCGAGGAGGTGCAGCAGCCCAACAAGGGCACTCGCTGCCCAGACTTCGTCAAGCTGGCCGAGGCCATGGGCTGCGTCGGCATCCGCTGCGAGGACCCCGACGAGCTGGACTCGGTGATCGAGAAGGCCAACGCGATCAACGACCGTCCGGTCGTCGTCGACTTCATCGTCCACGAGGACGCGATGGTCTGGCCGATGGTGGCCGCCGGCACCTCCAACGACGAGGTCATGGCGGCGCGGGGAGTCCGCCCGGACTTCGGCGACAGCGACGAGTGAGCACGGAAGCCCAAGGACTCAAGGACGCACGAGATAGGAACGACAGATGTCCAAGCACACGCTCTCCGTCCTGGTGGAGAACACCCCAGGCATCCTCGCCAGGATCGCCTCGCTGTTCTCCCGCCGCGGCTTCAACATCGACTCGCTCGCCGTCGGCGTGACCGAGCATCCCGAGATCTCCCGCATCACGATCGTCGTGAACGTGGAGGACCTGCCGCTGGAGCAGGTCACCAAGCAGCTCAACAAACTCGTCAACGTTCTCAAGATCGTTGAGCTGGACCCGGCCTCGGCCGTCCAGCGTGAACTCGTTCTGGTGAAGGTCCGCGCAGACAACGAGGCCCGTTCCCAGATCATCGAGATCGTCTCGCTCTTCCGCGCCAAGACCGTGGATGTCTCGCCGGAGGCCGTCACCATCGAAGCCACCGGCAGCAGTGACAAGCTCGACGCCATGCTCAAGATGCTGGAGCCGTACGGCATCAAGGAGCTGGTGCAGTCAGGGACCATCGCCGTCGGGCGCGGCGCCCGCTCCATCACAGACCGGAGCCTGCGCGCCCTGGACCGGTCCGCCTGAGGCGTGTGCCCGCCCGCGGGCGGGCCCTCCCCAGGGGACACCTCCCGGGCCGCCAGGTCCAGGTGGACTGCTTCCCGGGGCACCCCCCCGGGCACCGGCCGGTGACCCCTCGCAGTGCGGACCGCCCGGCCGTCGTAGGTTGGGCGGCGTACCCCTCAAGAAAATCCTTCAGAACCACCCCGGGGGCTCCCCCGGACCCCGAAAGAGGAGAATTCCCAAGTGGCCGAGCTGTTCTACGACGACGACGCCGACCTGTCCATCATCCAGGGCCGCAAGGTGGCGGTTCTCGGCTTCGGCAGCCAGGGCCATGCCCACGCGCTGTCCCTGCGCGACTCCGGGGTCGACGTGCGGGTGGGCCTGCACGAGGGCTCCAAGTCCCGCGCGAAGGCCGAGGAGCAGGGCCTGAAGGTGACCACGCCGTCGGAGGCCTCCGCCGAGGCCGACGTCATCATGATCCTGGTCCCGGACCCGATCCAGGCCAAGGTCTACGAGGAGTCCGTCGCCCCGAACCTCAAGGACGGCGACGCCATCTTCTTCGGTCACGGACTCAACATCCGCTACGACTTCATCAAGCCCCCGTCGAACATCGACGTGTG
The DNA here is from genome assembly GCF_900090145.1 of Streptomyces sp. WMMB 322. Taxonomy (GTDB): domain Bacteria; phylum Actinomycetota; class Actinomycetes; order Streptomycetales; family Streptomycetaceae; genus Streptomyces. The sequence goes on along the minus strand of NZ_FMHI01000007.1, from coordinate 233,451 downwards.
CATGGTCGCGCCGAAGGGTCCGGGCCACCTGGTACGCCGCCAGTTCGAGGAGGGCCGCGGCGTTCCGTGCATCGTCGCCGTCGAACAGGATGCGACGGGGCGGGGGTTCGACCTCGCGCTCTCCTACGCCAAGGGCATCGGCGGCACCCGCGCCGGCGTCATCAAGACGACCTTCACCGAGGAGACCGAGACGGACCTCTTCGGTGAGCAGGCCGTGCTCTGCGGCGGTACGTCGGCGCTGGTCAAGGCGGGCTTCGAGACGCTGGTCGAGGCCGGTTACCAGCCGGAGATCGCCTACTTCGAGTGCCTCCACGAGCTGAAGCTGATCGTGGACCTCATGTACGAGGGCGGCCTGGAGAAGATGCGCTGGTCCATCTCGGAGACCGCTGAATGGGGCGACTACGTCAGCGGCCCGCGCATCATCAACGACGGGGTCAAGGCCGAGATGCGCAAGCTGCTCGACGACATCCAGGACGGCACCTTCGCCAACAACTGGATGAAGGAGTACAACGCCGGCCTGCCCAAGTACAACGAGTACAAGAAGGCGGCGAACGACCACCTCCTGGAGAGCACGGGCCGCAAGCTGCGCGGGCTGATGAGCTGGGTCGACGAGCAGGCCTGACCCCTCCGGCCGGTCAGCCGACGCACCTGACGCCCTGTCTGCCCGCCGCCCGGCGGGCAGACAGGGCGTACTCGTGGAGGTGGTCGGTCCCGCAGCCGGCCGAGCGCGAGGGGAACCGTAACCACGCCGACGCGGCCGTGACGGTGATCCGTTGTGCGTCCGTCCGCCCCGCCTCACTGCCTCCCTTCAACACCACGTCTCTGCAACGACATGGGCCACCTCCCGCCGGAGCTCCGCGGTACGGGCCGGCCGCGAGAGGCCGACGTCTGAGGTGAGGCGGCCCGGCGTGCTCTCACTGGCCGGGGGCCGGTACCCCGCTGATGAGCTCCACCAGCGCGGCCGGCGCCCTGTCCGGGGAGCCGGCGTCGTACGGCGGCTGCGGGTCGTACTCGATCATCAGCTGTACGGCCTGCGCGTGCTCGTCGCCGGCGATCCTGCCCGCGAGCGTGAGCCCCATGTCGATGCCGGCGGACACTCCGGCGGCGGTGACGTACTTGCCGTCGAACACCACGCGTTCACGCGACGGCTCGGCCCCGAATTCCCGCAGCCGCTCCAGCGTCGTCCAGTGGGACGTGGCCCGCCGGCCGTCCAGCAGTCCCGCAGCCGCGAGCAGCAGAGAGCCGGTGCACACGGAGACCGTCCATGCCGAGGTCGCGTCGACCGCGCGCAGCCAGCCGAGCACCGTCTCGTTGCCCACGTCCGGATCGGGGCCGCCGGGGACGATCACGATGTCCGGCCGGGTGACTTCGGACAGGGACTTCGCGGCCACCAGCGAAAGGCTCCGGTTGTCGTCCAGGACGGGGCCTGCCTGCTCGGCGACGAAGACGGTCTCGGCGTCCGGCAGCGGGCCGAGCGTCTGGTAGGGGCCGACGGCGTCGAGGACGGTGCAGTTGTCGTAGAGGAGAATCGCGATCTGCATGGCTTCCCTTTCGAAAGAGGGGTTCGTCGGTCGGAGTCCGGGGCGGCCGGAAGGGTGTGAGACCCGGAACGCCGGAACGAGGCGTGGGACAGGGCCCGTTCGGGCTTCGGTCAGTCGGTCAGTCGGTCAGGCTTCGTCGGGGGCGAGTTGCTCGCGGCGTGCGCCGCCGGACGGGGGCCGGAAGCGGCGCCGGTATTCGGCGGGCGCCGACCCGAGCACCCTCACGAAGGCCCGTCGCAGCGCCTCCGGGGTGCCGTATCCGCAGGCGCGGGATATCTCCGCGACGCTGTCGTTGCTCTCCTCCAGCAGCCTGCGGGCCTGTTCCAGGCGCACGCGGTCGACGTAGCGGCCGGGCGTCACGCCGGTCTCGGCGAGGAACGCACGGGCGAAGTGCCGCGGCGAGAGCCGGGCCCGTTCGGCGAGCGACGCGACGGAGAGATCACCGTCCGTGTGCTCGCTGATCCACTGCTGGACGTCGCGCAACGGCTCGCGCTGTGCGGTCTGGGCGGAGAGCTGGGCGCTGAACTGCGCCTGGTTTCCCGGACGGTGGAGGAAGACCACCAGATGGCGCGCGACGTCGAGTGCGACGTCGCGGCCCAGATCCTCCTCGACGAGGGAGAGCGCGAGGTCGATGCCCGCCGTCACGCCGGCGGAGGTCGAGACGTGCCCGTCGCGGATGTAGATGGGACCGGGGTCGACGTCGGTGTCCGGGTGGCGGCGGGCGAGGGTGTGGCTGTACGCCCAGTGGGTCGTCGCCCGGCGGCCGCGCAGCAGCCCTGCCTCGGCGAGCAGCATCGCGCCGGTGCAGACGGAGACGAGGCGCCGGGCGGAGGGCCCGTGCGCGCGCAGCCAGTCGATCAGGAGGGAGTCGGGGGCGCGAGTGCCCTGACCGCCCGGCACCAGAAGCGTCTCCGGTGCCGGGGCGTCGGCGAGTGCGAGGTCCGGGACGAGCGTGAGGCCGCTGGAGGTGCGGACCGGTCCACCGCCGGGCGAGGCGGTGCGCAGGCGGTACGCGCCCGGGTCGCCGGCGGACAGGCAGGCGCCGGCGAACACCTCGACGGGGCCGGTGACATCGAGGCTCTGCACGCCGTCGAAGACGACGACCAGCACGTCTCCGCCGCTTCTTCGGGGTCTCCCGGACATGACCCCGATTCTTCAAGGTGCCGTCGATGTCAGCAATGACGAAGATCCCACCTTTCCTGCCATTACTGCCGTGCGCCTGTGGCATGCCCGTCCGCCGTGGCTGTGCCCGCGGTTCGGACGGCCGTGCCTGGGGAGCATGCCTGGGGTGAGGCGGCCTCGGCGCCTTCCCCCGGACCATGGCGGGGCCGGGGACACCCCTACGACGTCCTGCGGGAGAACTCATGACAATCGCCGGCCGGGCCGCTCCGTCCTCGCAGCCGCCGGACGACCGACTCGACGCGCTGGTGGCCGGGTTGAGCCTCGAAGAGCGCGTGCGGGTGCTCACCGGCGAAACCCAATGGATGCTCTTTCCGCTTCCGTCCGCGGGGTTGCGGGCGCTGACCGTCTCGGACGGGCCGATCGGCGTGCGCGGCCGCGGACTTGCGCCCACGACGTCGGCGCAGATGCCCGCGCCCTCGGCCCTCGCGGCCACGTGGGACGAGTCGCTGGCAGGGGAGTTGGGCGCACTGATGGCCGGGGAGGCGCGCGCCAAGAGCGCGGACGTCGTCCTCGCGCCGGTGGTCAACCTCCAGCGAACACCCCTGGCGGGGCGGCACTTCGAATGCTTCTCGGAGGACCCGCTGCTCAGCGGGCGCATCGCTGTCCCGTACGTTGCCGCGCTCCAGCGGGAGGGAGTGGGCGCGTGCGTCAAGCACTTCGTCGCCAACGACTCCGAGACCGAACGCACAAGCTATGTCTCGCGGTTGAGCGACCGCGCGCTGCGCGAGGTGTATCTCGCGCCCTTCGAGCGGGTCGTGAAGGACGCCGGCGTGTGGATGGTCATGGCCGCCTACAACGGGCTCGCATGGGGTTCCGAGGAGGCGCCGGCCACCGAGCACCGCAGGCTGCTGCGTGAACTGCTCAAGGAAGAATGGGAGTTCGACGGAGTCGTGGTCAGCGACTGGCTGGCGACGAAGAGCACGGTCGCCTCCGCCCGCAACGGACTCGACCTGGTGATGCCCGGCCCCGGCGGCCCCTGGGCCGACGGACTGCTCGACGCCGTGCGCGCGGGTGAGGTTCCCGAGGAGGACATCGACGACAAGGTGCGCCGCATCCTGCGCCTCGCGGCCCGCGTGGGCGCCCTCTCCGATCCCCAGTCCGATTCCCTGCCCGGTCCCTCGTCCGGTTCCCTGCCCGATCCCCTGTCCGGTTCCTCGTCCGCTCCGCTGCCGGCGCCCGGCGTCCGGGCCCCGGCGGGCCAGGACCCGGTCGGCCCGGCCCCGGACCCCGGCGGCCCGGCCCCGCAGGAGCTGCCCTCGGGGCATCAGCTCGCGACCGCCTCTCTGCTGCGCCGGAACGCGGCCCGCGCCACCGTCGTCCTGCGCAACGAGGACGAGCTGCTTCCCCTTCCGCGGGACACCTCCCGCATAGCGCTGATAGGGGCCAACGCCCTCGAACCGTTCGTCCAGGGCGGCGGCAGCGCACACGTCACCCCGCCGTACGTGAGCGCCCCGCTGGACGCGCTGCGCGCGGCGTTCCCGTCAGCCGTGGTCACCGGCCACCGCGGCGGCCGGACGCTGCGCCACCTGCCGCTCGTGGACACGGACGTCCTGGAGGGCGGCGCGGTCGAGCTGAGCGTGCTCGACGCCGACGGGCGCCTGCTGACGGCCCTGACCCGTACCGCACCCTGGGACGGCGCCCTGCGCGGGCTCCCCGAGGGCGCGGTGTCCGTACGGGCCGAAGCGCGCCTGCGGCTCGACGAGCCCGGCGAGCACCTCCTGGAGATCGCCCCCGTCGGTGCGCACCGCATCGAGATCGACGGGGAATGGCTCAGCGAGAGCACCCACAGGGTCGCGGAGGAGGTCCTCCTCGACGCCTCCGCCGGGCACCCGGAGGGTCACCTCCGCGGCGTCACCGTGAGCGGCGAGGCCGTGGAGGTGACGGTCTCGGCGACGGTGCAGGTCGTCGAGGTCGACGGGTTCGGCCGCTTCGCGCGGCTGGAGCTGCGCCATCTGCCGCCGGAGCCCGGCACGGACGCGGAGATCGCTGAGGCCGTGCGGGCGGCCCGCGAGGCGGACACGGCTGTCGTGGTCGTCGGCACCAACCCCGAGTCGGAGTCGGAGGGATGGGACCGTACCGGCCTCGGACTGCCGGGCCGCCAGCACGAGTTGGTGCGCCGCGTCGCCGAGGCCAGTCCCCGCACGGTGGTCGTCGTCAACGCGGGTGCCCCCGTGCTGCTGCCCTGGCTGGACGAGGTTCCGGCGGTGCTGTGGTGGTGGCTTCCCGGACAGGAGGCGGGCGGTTCCCTCGCCGATGTGCTGACGGGGGCGTGCGAACCGTCCGGGCGGTTGCCCTGGACGCTTCCCGCCGACGCCCGCGACGTCCCCGTCCCGGACGGCGTCCCCAGCGCCGGAGTGATCGACTACAGCGAGGACCTCGACGTCGGCCACCGCGGCTGGGACCGTCTCGGGCGCCGGCCCGCCCGCGACTTCGGCTACGGCCTGGGCTACTCGGCCTGGACCTACGGTGAGCCGTCCGCCGAGCCGTGGGGGGAAGGGCAGCCGGTGGAGGTGACCGTGCCCGTCCGCAACAGCGGCCGGCGGCCCTCCCGTGAGGTCGTGCAGCTCTATCTGGAGCCCCCGCGTGGGGAGGGCTGTCCGCACCGGCCGCTGCGTTCGCTCGCCGGCTTCGCCGTCGTCGGCGCGGCGCCCGGTGAGACCGTGCGGGCCACCGTCGCCGTCGAGCCGCGCGCCTTCCAGGTGTGGGACGAGGAGAAGCACTCCTGGCACACCCCCGCGGGCGAGTACCGTCTGCTGACGGCGCACTCCAGCCGTGACGTGCGCGGCGAGGCCGTCGTGTACGCGGGTACGGACGTCGCCGCCGGGGGGTGAGGGCACCGCCGGAGGTACCGGTCCGTGGTTGATCGTTTACGGGGAGGGGCAGCCCGCACCGCGCCCGCATAGCTACACTGCACGGGCAAGCCGAGCGCGTCACAGGCTCACAGCGTCGTGCGTCTGCCCTGCGCCGCCGCCCCGCGGGGACGACCCCCCTCCACCGATACGGTCGCCGGGATGCGGCCGTAGTTCCCCGCCGCTGCCCGCAGCGAGGATGATCCTCCCCCTGGGCCTTCGGCCCGGGAGGTGCCCCGATACTGGAGATCACGTGAGCAAACCCGTAGTACTGATCGCCGAAGAGCTCTCGCCCGCCACCGTCGACGCACTGGGCCCGGACTTCGAGATCCGGCAGTGCAACGGCGCCGACCGGGACGAACTCCTCACCGCCATCGCCGACGTGGACGCGATCCTCGTCCGCTCCGCGACGAAGGTCGACGCCGAGGCGGTGGCCGCCGCACGCAAACTCAGGGTCGTCGCCCGGGCCGGGGTCGGTCTGGACAACGTCGACGTTCCGGCCGCCACGAAGGCCGGCGTGATGGTGGTGAACGCTCCCACCTCCAACATCGTCACCGCCGCCGAACTCGCCTGCGGTCTGCTGATCGCCAGCGCCCGCAACATTCCGCAGGCCAACACCGCGCTCAAGAACGGTGAATGGAAGCGCAGCAAGTACACCGGCGTGGAGCTGAGCGAGAAGACCCTCGGTGTCGTCGGACTCGGCCGCATCGGTGTGCTGGTGGCGCAGCGGATGTCGGCGTTCGGGATGAAGGTCGTCGCCTACGACCCGTTCGTGCAGCCCGCGCGGGCCGCGCAGATGGGCGTCAAGCTGCTCTCCCTGGACGAGCTGCTGGAGACCTCGGACTTCATCACCGTCCACCTGCCCAAGACGCCCGAGACGCTGGGCCTGATCGGCGACGACGCGCTGCACAAGGTCAAGCCGGGCGTGCGCGTCGTCAACGCCGCCCGCGGCGGGATCGTCGACGAGGCGGCTCTGGCCTCCGCCCTCAAGGAGGGCCGGGTCGCCGGCGCGGGGCTGGACGTCTACGCCAGCGAGCCGTGCACGGACTCGCCGCTCTTCGAGTTCGACCAGGTCGTGTGCACGCCGCACCTGGGCGCCTCCACCGGCGAGGCGCAGGAGAAGGCGGGCATCGCCGTCGCCAAGTCGGTGCGGCTGGCGCTGGCCGGTGAGCTCGTCCCGGACGCCGTCAACGTCCAGGGCGGCGTCATCGCCGAGGACGTGCGGCCCGCGCTGCCGCTCGCCGAGAGCCTGGGCCGGATCTTCACCGCGCTCGCCGGAGAGGTCGCGGTGCGGCTGGACGTGGAGGTGTACGGCGAGATCACCCAGCACGACGTGAAGGTGCTCGAACTCTCCGCGCTCAAGGGCGTCTTCGAGGACGTCGTCGACGAGACAGTCAGCTACGTCAACGCGCCGCTGTTCGCTCAGGAGCGCGGCGTCGAGGTGCGGCTGACCACGTCGAGCGAGTCCGCGGACCACCGCAACATGGTGACGGTGCGCGGCACCCTCAGCAGCGGCGAGGAGGTCTCGGTCTCCGGCACGCTGACCGGGCCGAAGCACCTGCAGAAGATCGTCGCCGTCGGCGAGCACGACGTGGACCTGCCGCTGGCCGAGCACCTGGCCTTCTTCCGGTACACCGACCGCCCCGGCATGGTCGGCACCGTGGGCCGGATCCTCGGCGAGGCGGGCATCAACATCGCCGGCATGCAGGTGGGCCGTGCCACGGCCGGCGGCGAGGCGCTGGTGGCGCTGACCGTCGACGACAACATCCCGGCTCCCGTGCTCGCCGAGATCAAGGGCGAGATCGGCGCGACGTCGGCGCGCAGCGTCGACCTCTCCGACTGACGGGAAGCGGGACAGTACATCCGGCGTGCGCCCGGGCCGTGCGAACACGGCCCGGGCGCACGCCTGTTCGCAGAGGCGCGGGGCGGCACGCACGTGAGAGCTGAAAGGCAGGGCACAGGACATGACTGGGGGTACACCCGGGCCCGCAGGGCCGAGTGGGGAGGGTACGCGCGGGCCCGCCAGGGCCGAGGGGGAGGACCGGACCTCTCCGCCGCTCACCGGGGGAGAGCGCGAGACCCTGCGGGCCTTCCTCGACTTCCACCGCGAGACCCTCGCCATGAAGTGCGAGGGCCTGAGCGACGAGCAGCTGCGGCTGGCGTCCTCGCCGCCGTCCACGCTCTCGCTGCTCGGCCTGGTGCGGCACATGGCAGAGGTCGAACGCGCCTGGTTCCGCCGCGCGATCAACGGCGAGGACATTCCGCTGGTCTGGTCCGACGCCGGCGACTTCCAGACGGCGTACGACGCGAGCCGCTCCACCCGGGCCGAGGCGTTCGGCGCATGGCAGGCGGAGGTCGGGCACGCGCGCCGCATCGAGCGGGAGGCGGCGTCCCTGGACGTCACCGGCCACCAGGCCCGGACCGGTGAAGTGGTGTCCCTGCGGCTGGTGATGCTGCACCTCATCCACGAGTACGCACGCCACAACGGCCACGCCGACTTCCTCCGCGAGGCCATCGACGGCACCACCGGCGCCTGAACGGCCTCAGCCGCAGCGGGTCTCAGCTGCGGCCGGGGCCGGGGCGCGTCTCAGCTGCGGGCAGGCGTCCACACGTAGGGCGTCATGGTCGTCACGGCCCGGAATCCCAGGCGGCGCAGGATCGGCAGACTGTCGTCCGAGGCATCGACCTGCAGATGCGGCACGCGGCGGGCCGCGGCGAGCCGGGCGCGCTCGGCGACCAGGGCCCGGTAGAGACCACGGCCACGCCACTCCGGCAGTGTCGTGCCGCCGCGCAGCCCGGCGAAGCCGCGTCCCGCCTGGAAGATCATCCATCCCGCGGAGACGACCTGCCCGCCGGCCCTGCCCGCTTCGGCCACCAGGACCACCGCGCCGTCGGGTGCCGCCGCGGCCCGCTCCGTCAGGAAGCGCGCAAGCCAGCTCAGGTCCATGTCCCAGACGGCGGCTTCCATTGCCGCGATCCGTCGCATGTCCCCGGCCTCGGTGACGCGGCGGATCACCACCCCGTCCGGTTCCGGGACGCCGGCGGCCAACTCCGCGCTCGCGCCGACCAGTACGGTCTTGGAGTCGCCCGCGACGAAGCCTGCCGCCCGCAGCCGTTCGGACAGATCCGGCGGCTGGTCGTGGGCGTGGACGCGCCACTCGGCCGTCTCCTCCCGCGCGGCGAAACGGTCGCGCTGCCGCGCGATAAGGCGGTCCAGGGCGGCGCCGCGCAGACCGGTGTCGCGGGGGCCGAAGACGAAGGCCCGGAAGCCGCCGACGGCACGCACGAGCGGCCCGTCCTGTTCGTACGTCACGCCGGGAGCAGGCTGGGCGGGCGCTCCGCGCATCAACTCGTCGTATAGGGCCAGGAGTTGCCCGTCCGGGGCGTCCCCGGCCCGGTCCCGGCCGCTTCGGCCGCCGTCCCCGTCCGTCACTCCGCAGACGCTACGCACTCGGCACGGCCTCGGCAGGCGGAGCGGAAAACCGCCCGGCGAAACGGAACGCGTGGCGGCTGCACCGCCGGGCGTTTCCTGCGGTTGTGCGGTGCCGTGGCCGTGCTTTTTCGAGCGATGCGCCGATGACCGCTATCGGCGGTACGGGAGGTTCACGGCCCGCCGGAGGGTCCGGCCGACGCCGGACCGTGTGTGATCCACGCCACCGCTTTGCCTTTTCGTTACAACATCGGCGGTTGACGAGTGGTGACCCCTGGGTCAAACATGTACTCACTTCCAGCAGATTGAATCGTTTCAATAGGCTCCCGGCCCATGCCGCGGCGCATCTCTTCACGATCCAGAACCCCGGGCGGTGTCACGTCCACACCGGTCGGCGCAGCCCGCACTCCACGGAGGTCGACGCACATGAGGTTCGGAATCACGCCCCGCCGTTCACCGGCTCTCGCCACACTGGTGGCGCTCTCGCTCAGCCTGACCGCATGCAGTTCGGGCAGCCTCGGTTCGAGCGGCGACAAGGACGAACTGACGCTTGACTTCCTGGTCCCGACCGGCCCGGACAGCCTCCCTGTGGGCGAGCAGCTCGCGAAGGACTTCTCCGCCTCCCATCCGGACATCAAGGTGAACGTGGAGACGCGGCCGGGCGGCGGCGAGGGCGACAACGTGGTCAAGACGCGGCTGGCCACCGGCGAGATGGCCGACGTCTTCCTGTACAACACCGGCTCGCTCTTCCAGGCGATCGACCCGGAGAAGAACCTCGTCCCGATGGCCGGCGAGGACTGGGTCGGCAAGCTCGACGACTTGTTCGTCCCCACCGCCTCCGTCGACGACAAGGTGTACGGCGCGCCCGCCGGCTCGAACATGGGCGGCGGCGTGCTCTACAACCGCAAGGTCTACGCCGACCTCGACCTCGAGGTGCCCAAGACCTGGGACGAGTTCATGGAGAACAACGCCAAGATCAAGGACGCCGGCATCGCCCCGGTCATCCAGACCTACCAGGAGACCTGGACCTCGCAGCTGTTCGTTCTGGGCGACTACCACAACGTCGCCGCAGCCGAGCCGGACTTCGCCAAGGAATACACCGCCAACGACGTCAAGTTCGCCACCTCGCCCGCCGCGCGGCGGGGCTTCGAACGCCTCCAGGAGGTCCATGACGCCGGCTACCTCAACAAGGGCTTCGGCTCGGCCACCTACGAGCAGGGCCTGCGCATGATCGGCAAGGGGGAGGGCGCCCACTACCCGATGCTCACCAACTCGATCACCCCCGTGATCGAAGCCGTTCCCGAGGCCAAGGACGACATGGGCTTCTTCGCCCTCCCCGGCGAGGACGCCGCGAAGAACGGACTGACCGCCTGGAGTCCGGCCGCGGCGTACATACCGAAGTCGACCGAGGGAGAGAAGCTGACGGCGGCCAAGAAGTTCCTCGCCTTCATCGCCGGCCCTGAGGGCTGCAAGTCCATCACCGAGGCGCAGCCTCCCTCGGGGCCCTATTCGGTGAAGGGCTGCAAGCTGCCCGCGGACGCTCCGCAGGCGGTCAAGGACACACAGCGCTACTTCGAGGACGACGCCGTGACTCCCGCTCTGGAGTTCCTCTCCCCGGTCAAGGGCCCGGCCCTGGAGCAGATCTGCATCGAGGTCGGCTCGGGCATCCGGCCCGCCAAGAAGGGCGCACAGCTCTACGACAAGGACGTGGCGAAGCAGGCCAAGCAACTCGGCCTCAAGGGCTGGTGACGGGAATCACCATGACCACCACGCTCGAGGCCCCCCAGAAGAGGCGGGCAGGGAAGCAGCGCCCTCGAACGTCGCGAGGTGACACCCGGGCAGGGAGCACGGCCCTCAAGAGCGCCTACCCGTTCGGGTTCTACCTCCCCGCAGGGGTCGTCTACGCGACGCTGTTCCTGGTGCCGACCCTCGCCGCGTTCTTCTTCAGCCTCACCCGCTGGACCCTCTTCGAGTACGAGTTCATCGGCCTGGCCAACTTCGAGCAGTTCGTCAGCGAGGCGGCGCTGGTGAAGGGCCTGACCAACACCCTCATCTACGCCGTCGTCACCTCGGGCATGAAGGTCGTCCTCGGCCTGCTGCTCGCAGTGCTGCTCACCGGCCCGATCGTCGGGCGCGGCTTCCTGCGCTCGCTGGTCTTCTTCCCCGTGCTGGTGAGCACCATCGGCGTCGGCATCACCTTCACCGTGCTGATGCACCCCTCCGAAGGCCTGATCAACAGCTCCCTCAGGGCGCTCGGCGTGGACGGCCCGGCCTGGCTGACCGACCCGGCCTGGGCACTCCTGTCGGTGGCCTTCGTCGACGTCTGGAAGGGCGTCGGACTGGCCACCGTCATCTATATCGCGGGGGTCGTCTCCATTCCTCGCGAGTACTACGAGGCGGCGGAGGTGGACGGAGCCGGGCCGCTCGCCCGGTTCCGGAACATCACACTGCCGCTGGCACGCCCGGCGACGGTCACCGTCGTCATCCTCTCCCTCATCGGAGGGCTGCGCACCTTCGACCTGATCTGGACGATGACCGGCGGCGGCCCCGGATTCACCTCCGACGTCATCGCCTCGGTCATCTACAAGCAGTACCAGGCCGGCTTCTACGGCCTGTCCACAGCGGGCAACGTCGTGCTCTTCCTCCTGGTGTCCGCAATCGTGGTCCCGCTCTTCTGGTTCCTCAACCGCAAGGAGGGGGAGCTGTGAGCGAGAGCACGAAGACGGTGCGGGCCGTACTCCCCGGCACCCGCCCACGGTCAAGGGCCCGCCGCCCCAACTACACACTCAGCGCGCTGACAACTCTCGCCTTCCTCGTCGTCTTCGTCATTCCCTTCGCCTTCATCGCCCTGACCGCGTTCAAGGGCGAACAGGAGGCGGCCCGACTGGAGTTCTCGCTGCCCGGCGACTGGCAGATCGTCGAGAACTTCCAGGCCGTCCTCGAGACGGGCGACTACATCCTGATCATCGCGTTCATCAACAGCGTGATCCTCACGGTCGCCAGCGTCACCTTGATGGTCGTCCTCGGCGCGATGGTGGCGTTCATCCTGCAGCGCCGCACCAGCCGGACGACCGGGCCGATCAGCTTCCTGGTGCTGTCCGGGCTCATCATTCCCCCGGCCGTCGTCCCCACGATCTGGGTGCTGCAGGAACTCGGCCTCTTCAAGACCCTCTTCGGCCTGATCCTCGTCGAGGTCGCCTTCCACCTTCCCTTCTGTGTCCTGCTCTTCCGGGCTTTCATCGCCACCGTCCCGCGCGACCTCGACGAGTCGGCCGTGATCGACGGCGCCGGCCCGGTCCGCCTCTTCTTCCGCGTGATCTTCCCCCTGCTGCGGCCGGTCACGGTCACGGTGATCGTCGTCCAGTCGGTCAACGTCTTCAACGACTTCGTCAACCCGCTCTACTTCCTGCCCGGCGAGGAGAACGCCACCGTCCAGCAGACCCTGTTCAACTTCCAGAGTCAGTTCGAGAGCCAGTACAACCTCCTGTTCATGGACATCCTGCTGATCACGATTCCACCGCTGATCATGTTCCTCTTCTTCAACCGGCAGATAGTCGCCGGAATGACCTCCGGCGCGATCAAGGGCTGAGGAGGCCCATCACTCATGCCCCACACCGCTGTCAGCCCCGTCCGCTTCGAACACCTCGACGGCTCCCCGCTCGGGATCGGGACCGCGACCCCACGCCTGTCATGGCAAGTCACCACCGACGACCCGGACTGGCGCCAGACCTCCTGCGAACTCGACTGCGACGGCACGGTCGTCCGGGTCGACAGTGCCGAACAACTCCTGGTGCCCTGGCCTTTCACGCCACTCGCTTCCCGCGCCCGCCGCACGGTCCGTGTCAGGGTCGCCTCCGGGGAAGGGTGGACGGACTGGAGCGAGCCCGCCACGGTCGAAGCCGGCCTGCTGGCGACGGAGGACTGGAACGCACGGTTCATCAGCCCGGCCACCCTCGGCCGCATCGGCGATCCGGCACCGCTCCTCAGCCGCACGCTGACACTGCGCTCCGGCGTGGGCATCGCCTCGGCGCGCCTGTACGCCACCGCGCACGGCGTCTACGCCGCGACCCTCAACGGGACGAGGGTCGGCGACGAGGTCCTGGCGCCGGGCTGGACCAGCTACGCCAACCGCCTGCGCTACGCCACGCACGACGTCACGGAGTTGCTCCGTGCGGGAGACAACGAGCTGTCGGTGCTGCTCGGCAACGGCTGGTACCGGGGCCGCCTGGCCTGGGGCGAACCGGGCCGCGCCCTGTACGGCGACCGGCTCGCACTGCTGGCGCAGCTCGAAGTGACCTACTCCGACGGCTCGACGGAGACCGTCGTCACCGACGAACAGTGGTCCGCGCGCAACAGCAGCGTCCTCGCCGACGACATCTACGACGGGCAGCGCACCGACCTGCGTCCCGTCACCACGGCGGCCGCCCAGGACACCGTCGAGGTCGTCGAGGCCGGCCTCGGCAGGCTGGTCGCGGCCGAAGGACCACCGGTGCGGGCCACCGAGACCGTGCCCGCCGTGAAGGTGTGGACCTCTCCCTCGGGCCGGACGCTCATCGATTTCGGCCAGAACCTCGTCGGCTGGGTCCGCCTCACCACCCGGCCTCCCCGCGACGCGACCGAGGTCATCGTTCGCCACGCCGAGGTCCTCGACGAGCACGGCGAGCTCGGCGTACGCCCGCTGCGCACCGCCGAGGCCACCGACACCTACCTCCTGCCCACCGCCGGCGCCGCGAGCGGGAACGACGGGGCGGACGAGGCGCTGGTGCTGGAACCGAGCCTGACCTTCCACGGCTTCCGCTACGCAGAGGTCACCGGACTCCGGGGGCTCGCCCCGGCCGACGCGGAGGCCGTCGTCGTCGGCACGGACCTGCGCCGTACCGGCTGGTTCTCCTGCTCCGACTCCGACGTCGACCAATTCCACCAGAACGTCGTCTGGGGCATGCGCGGCAACTTCCTCGACGTCCCCACCGACTGTCCCCAGCGCGACGAACGCCTCGGCTGGACCGGAGACATCCAGGTCTTCTCACCGACCGCCGCCTTCCTCTTCGACACCGCCGGATTCCTCTCCTCCTGGCTCGCCGACCTCGACGCCGACCAGCACTCAGACGGCGCCGTGCCGTTCGTCGTCCCCGACGTCCTGCGCGACGAGAGCCCGACCGCCGCAGCCTGGGGGGACGCCGCAACCGTCGTGCCGAGGGTGCTCCACCAGCGCTATGCCGACACCGGGGTTCTGCGCCGCCAGTTCGACTCCATGTGTGCATGGACCGACGCCGTCGCAGCCCGCACCACCGACGGCGTCGTGGCGGGGGGCTTCCAGTTCGGCGACTGGCTCGACCCCGACGCACCTCCCGACAACCCCTTTGCCGCCAAGGCGGACCCTGACGTCGTCGCCACCGCGTGCCTGGCCCGCTCGTCCGGAATCACCGCCGAGGCCGCCCGCCTCATCGGCCGCGACGCCGACGCCGAACGCTATGCCACGCTCGCCGAACGCACCCGGGACGCCTTCATACGCCACTACGTCACCAGCGCGGGCAGGGTGCTCTCCGACGCCCCCACCGTCTACGCCATGGCCATCGCCTGGGACCTGCTGCCCACCGCTGCGCAGCGCGCGGGCGCCGCCGAGCGGCTGGCGGATCTGGTCCGCAGCAGCGGGTTCCGCATCGCGACCGGCTTCGTCGGCACCCCCCTGATCACCGACGCCCTCACCGCAACGGGACACCCCGACCTCGCCTACCGCCTCCTGCTGGAACGCGGCTGCCCCTCCTGGCTCTACCCGGTCACCATGGGCGCGACCACCGTCTGGGAACGCTGGGACTCCATGCTCCCCGACGGCACGATCAACCCCGGCCAGATGACTTCGTTCAACCACTACGCCCTGGGAGCCGTCGCCGACTGGCTCCACCGCACACTGGCCGGCCTGGCACCCGCCGCCCCCGGCTACCGGCACATCACCATCCGGCCCGTCCCCTACCCGGCGTTCACCCACGCCGAGGCGCGGCACCTCACTCCGTACGGAGAGGCGAGTGCAGCCTGGCGCCGTGACGGTGACCGACTCACCGTCGAGGCCGTCGTACCACCGGGCACCACAGCGACCGTCCACCTCCCCGGTGCCGACCCCGCCCAGGACCCCCTCGAGGTGCGGCACGGCCGCCACTCCTGGACCGTGCCCGTCCCCACCGGCCGAGAGGCGGAGATCGCCACCGTCCGCGACCTCATCGACTCCCCGGAACTGTGGAACGACGCCGTCACGCTGTTTACCGACCACGGCCTCGGCGCCGGCCCCGCGGACATCGCGCGGCGCGCCGCACGCCACTTGAGCATTCACCCGCTGGATCTGCCGCTCCACCTGGGGGGCAAGAGCGCGGGCAGCCGGGAGGCGGCCCGCCGGGCACTGGCCGAACTGCTCGGGCCTCGGGCGCGGAGCAGGTGATCACACTGGATATAACGTTTCAATCCCCTGAAGGTCCTCAGGCCCGAATGCTGCGCCACGGTCCGGCCCGCCTCGCTGCGGAGGAAGTGTGACGACCCCGGAGGGCGGTGCACCGGAGTCCGGGGCCGAGTTCCCCGCCGACTTCCTGTGGGGAAGCGCCACAGCCGCCCATCAGGTCGAAGGCGGCAATGTCAACAACGACTGGTGGGAATACGAACACGATCCTTCGACCGCGGCCATCGAGTCGTCCGGCGACGCCATAGATCATTACCACCGCTACGCCGACGACTTCGCGCTGCTGCGGTCCCTCGGGCACAACGCGCACCGGCTCTCTCTCGAATGGTCGCGCATCGAACCGGCTCCCGGAGAGTTCAGCGCTGCTGCGCTGGCGCACTACCGCCGCGTGCTCGGCGCGTTGGCCGACGCCGGGCTGACCGGGTTCGTCACGCTGCACCACTTCACGGTTCCCCGGTGGTTCGCCGCCCGGGGCGGCTGGCTCGCCCCGGATGCGGTCGAGGTGTTCGAGCGGTACTGCGCTCGCGTCGCCGCCGAGCTCGGCGACCTCATGCCGTTCGTATGCACCGTGAACGAGCCGCAGATGGTTGCCCTGCACGGGTATCTCGAAGGCCGGTATCCGCCCGGCGTCACCAACGCCGCCCTGTGGAAGCGCGTCGGACGTGTACTGCTGGAGGCTCACCGGTCAGCGGTGCGGGCCATGCGAACCGGTGCGGGGGAGTCCAGCGCCGGTCTCGTCGTGCAGCTGCCGCTGCTGGCACCGGCCCGACCGGACGACGAGAGCTGCCAGGCGTTCTGCCGGGCCATGCGCGAGGAGATCGTCGACCTGTATCTCGACGGTCTCGCCGGACCGGACCGGGGGGCCTGGCTCGGGGTGCAGTACTACCGCAAGCAGTGGGTCGACCCGGCATGCCCGACGCTGTTCGCGCCACCTCCGCCCGGAACGCGGACGAGCCAGATGGGCTGGGCTGCCCATCCCGACGGATTCCGGCAGATGCTCCACCGGGCCTCCGAGACCGGCCTGCCTCTGTACGTCACCGAGAACGGCGTGGCCACGGAGGACGACGCGGAGCGCGTCGGTTACCTCATCTCCCACCTCGCCGCCCTCGCGCGGGCGAGGAGGGAGGGCGCAGATATCCGCGGCTATCTCCACTGGTCGGCGTTCGACAACTTCGAATGGTCGGCGGGCTACGGTCCGAAATTCGGCCTTGTCGCCGTCGAGCGGGACAGCGGTTTCGCCCGCGTGCCCAAGCCCAGCGCGTACGTCTTCGAGCGCATCGCGCGGACGGGCCGTCTCGATTCCACGGACGGCCGGGGCGGAGCACCGGCGCCATGACAGGACGAACTGCCGCGTCGTCGCCGGAGATCGCTGCTGAGCGCGAGGGCTGCGCCTCGACCGCCGATGTCGCGCATCGAATCGCGAGCGTGTCAGTGGGCTCAGGAATCGAGCACGGCGGCGACGGCCTCGATCTCGACGAGTTGGTTCTCGTAGCCGAGCACGGTGACGCCCATCAAGGTGCTGGGGACGTCGTGGTCGGCGAACGAGTCCCGGACCACCTCCCACGCAGCCACCAGGTCCTCCTGCCGGGCCGACGCGACGAGGACCCTGGTACTGATGACGTCCTGGAGCGACGCACCCGCGGAAGCGAGAGCAGCCTGCATGTTCTCGACGGCCTTCGTCGCCTGACCCGCGTAGTCCCCGATCGCCGCAGTGGAGCCGTCATCGTTCAGCGGACACGCCCCGGCGAGGAAGATCAGACGTGACTCGGCCGGCGCCGTGGCCGCGTAGGCATACTCGGCGACGTCGGACAGGGAGGCGCAGCGGATCAGAGTGATGGCGCGAGGCATGGTCGGTGGGTCCTCCCCCGTCGGGTGTCGAGCAGGACGGACATCCTGCCAACGCCTTGACGGGTCCGGCTCTCCATTTTTCGCCGCCCCACGGCAGTGCCGTCACTTCTCCTCGACATCACGAGTCGAATGATCACCAACTGACTCCGGACCCCATCGGCAAGCGCTGTCCCCAGAGATCGACAAAGCCCCGGAACGGTGTGCGTCGCCATGCCGCGCACGTGGTGATTGCGCATCGAACCTGGAATTGCGCGTCCGGTGCGCATCGAGAGCCGACGATTGCGCATCAAATCGCGGACCCTGCACCGGTCACAGCCGGTTCACAGCCGGGCGGCCTTCAGGGTCATGTGCAGCAGCAGCCGGGCGCCGCCGTCGTCGAGGCCGAGGCCGGTGAGGGATTCGATGCGCGAGAGGCGGTAGTAGAGCGTCTGACGGTGTATGCCCAGCGCCGCGGCGGTCCGTCCCGCCTGGCCCGCGTGGTCGAGGAACACCTCGGCCGTGCGCGCCAGTTCGCGGTGCGCCGGCTGCAACAGCGGTGCGACTGCCGCGTCGTGGGCGGCGTCCGCGGGCAGGGAGGCCAGCAGCCGGTACGGGCCGATCGCCTCCCATTCGGCGACCGGCCCCAGCCGCTCCGGTTCCGCGCCGGCGGCCCGCGCCGCGGCGAGCGCCTCCCGCCAAGCCGTGGCGGCGCCGGAGAGCCCGCGGCGCGGTGCGCTGATGCCCGCGGCGGCGGGGGAGCGCGGCACGCGCAGCAGCTGCTCGGCGGCCGTACGGGCCGGGGCTCGGACCTCCGCCGAGCGCAGCCGCACCACGGCGGCGAGCACCGGTTGCCGGTCCGGCGCGCGCGCCGGACCGGACCCGGCTGGAGGACCGGACCCGGCTGGAGGACCGGACCCGGCTGGAGGGCCGGGCCGGGGGACGCGGGCCGCAAGGACGCACCGCGCCATCACATGCGGCAGAACAGGTGCGGCCGCCGGCGCGGAACCCGCGGAGTCGCCGCTCGCCCCGCCCGACGGCCAGGGGGCCACGGCCAGGAGCGCCAGAGGCCCCGAGGCAGCCGGGCCGAGCAGCTCGGTCAGCTGGGCCGCCGACTCCTCGGCCCTGCCCCGGTCGTCCTCGGTGAGCGCCTCCCGCAGCAGGTCTCCGGTGCGTGTCTCGGCCTGTGTCTCAGCCGCCAGCAAGGTCCCGATCCGCGACGCCACCGCCATGGCCGACGCGAGCCGGGGGTCGGCGAGGTCGAGCGCCCCGTCGTCCATCAGCCAGATGTAGCCGTGGACGACGCCCCGGTGCCGCACGGGGAGGCAGATGCGTCCGTGCTCCACACCGGCCGAGGGTTCGGGGTCGATGCGTACGGGGCCCGTGGCCCTGGTGATGCCGAAGCTCTCGAACCATTCCCGGACCTCGGGGCTGGAGCGGCGCCCCAGGATGGAACGCCTGCGTACCGGGTCCAGGGCGGGTTCGTCGCCCTCGCCGTCCCCCTCGTGGGCGCCGAAGGCGATCAGGGCGAAGTCGCGCGCCTCGAGTGTCGCCGGGGTGCCGAGCAGCGCGCAGACCTCGTCGATGAGTGCCTGGTAGTCCTCGCGCATGGCCATCCCGCTGTCCCGCTGTCCTGAATCGTGCCGATGTGACGCCCGTGCCGCAGCCGAGCCGACCGCCGTGCCGCCGTGCCGCGGCACCGTCGCGCCGGAGCGACGCCGTGCTGTCGTGCTGTCGTGCGGTCCGCCTCCGCTCGTCGCGGGCGGCCCGCCGCCACCATTCTCGTACAGATGTCTGAGATCTGGGACACGGATGCCTGACAGCTGTCGATGGCCGCGGAATGGCGCGATCCTTAGATTCAGGGTGGCTTCCGACGCCGTTGCGCTCCGCTCCCCCGTGCACCGTTCCGGTCCGGGCGAACGGACCCCCGCAAGACGCCAGGAGCGCGAAGAAGTACGTCAGTGGAGGTGCCCGTGCTCGGTCCAGTGCTCCTCGCCGCCGCGCGCAGCGACGGCATCCGCCGCTTCGTCTCGTCGACGCCGGTCACCCGCCCCGTCGTCAACCGCTTCGTGGCGGGCGAGCGGCTGGGGGCGTGCATGGAGAGCGTGCGGTCGCTGACCGGCCGCGGTCTCGACGTCACGCTCGATCACCTGGGCGAGGACACCACCGTCCGCGCGGAGGCGCTGCGCAACCGCGACGCCTATCTCGCCCTGGCCGAGGCCCTGGCGGGGGAGGGCCTGGGAGCGCGGGCCGAGCTGTCGGTGAAGCTCTCGGCCTTCGGCCAGGTGCTCCCGGACGGCGGCCACGACATCGCGCTCGCCAACGTCCGGCCGGTTGTCGAGGCGGCGGCCGAGGCCGGCACCACCGTGACGCTCGACATGGAGGACCACACCACCGTGGACTCCACCCTCGCGATCCTCGCCGAGCTGCGGAAGAGCTTCCCGCAGACCGGGGCCGTGCTGCAGTCCTACCTCTTCCGCACCGAGGACGACTGCCGGGACCTGGCGGGGGAGGGCTCGCGGGTACGGCTGGTGAAGGGCGCGTACGACGAACCGGCGTCGGTCGCCCACCGGGACAAGGCCGAAGTGGACCGTGCCTACGTGCGATGCCTGAAGATCCTGCTCTCGGGCAAGGGCTATCCCATGGTCGGCACGCACGATCCGCGGATGGTCGCCATCACGCAGGAGCTGGCGCGGCGACTCGGGCGCAAGCACGACGAGTTCGAGTTCCAGATGCTCTACGGCATCCGGGAGAGCGAGCAGTCGAGGCTCGCGGCCGAGGGCCACCGGATGCGCGTCTACGTCCCCTACGGGACCGACTGGTACGGATACTTCATGCGGCGCCTCGCGGAACGTCCGGCCAACCTCGGATTCTTCCTCCGCTCGCTCGCCACCCGCGGCTGAACACCCAGACAGTGCCCTCGTACGAAGGAGAGACGGCAGCCATGGACGCTGTGACCCAGGTCCCCGCCCCGTACAACGAGCCGGTCCACACCTACGCGCCCGGCAGCCCCGAGCGCGCCCGGCTGGAGCGCAAGCTCAAGGAGCTCGCCGAGAACCCGGTCGATCTGCCGATGACCATCAACGGCGAGAAGCGGATGGGCGGCGGCGCACGCGTCGACGTCGTGCAGCCGCACAACCACGGCAAGGTGATCGGCACCTACGCGAACGCCACCAGGCAGGACGCGCAGGACGCCGTCGACGCCGCGCTCGCCGCCGCGCCCGCGTGGCGCGCGATGTCCTTCGACGACCGCGCCGCGATCATCCTCAAGGCCGCCGAGCTGCTGTCGGGCCCGTGGCGCGAGACGATCGCGGCCTCGACCATGCTGGGCCAGTCCAAGACGATCCAGCAGGCCGAGATCGACGCCCCCTGCGAACTGATCGACTTCTGGCGCTTCAACGTGCACTTCGCGCGCGAACTCCTCGCCGAGCAGCCCCCGATCCAGCCCAAGGGCGTGTGGAACCGGCTCGACCACCGGCCGCTGGAGGGCTTCGTCTACGCGATCACGCCCTTCAACTTCACGGCCATCGCCGGGAATCTGCCCACCGCGCCCGCCCTGATGGGCAACGTGGTGGTCTGGAAGCCCTCCCCGACGCAGACCCACTCCGCCGTGCTCCTCATGGAGATGCTGGAGGAGGCCGGCATGCCGAAGGGCGTCATCAACCTCGTCACCGGTGACGGGAAGGACGTCTCCGAGGTGGCGCTGCCCCATCCGGACCTGGCGGGCGTGCACTTCACCGGCTCCACGAAGACCTTCCAGTACCTGTGGAGGACGATCGGCGAGAACATCGAGCGCTACAAGTCCTATCCGCGCATCGTCGGCGAGACCGGCGGCAAGGACTTCATCGTCGCCCACCCCACCGCCGACGCCGCCGTGCTGAAGACGGCGATGGTGCGCGGGGCCTTCGAGTACCAGGGCCAGAAGTGTTCGGCCGCCTCCCGCGCGTACATTCCCCGCTCGCTGTGGGACAGCGGCCTGAAGGACGAACTCCTCGCGGAGACCGAGGGGTTGGCGATGGGCGACGTCAGCGACCTGTCCAACTTCATCGGCGCCGTGATCGACGACCGCGCCTTCGCGAAGAACAAGGCCGCCATCGACCGCGCGAAGCAGGACCCCACCTGCGAGATCCTCGTCGGCGGCGAGTACGACGACTCCACGGGCTGGTTCATCAAGCCCACGGTCATCGCCTGCACCGACCCGGAGAACGAGGTCTTCTCCGAGGAGTACTTCGGCCCGATCCTCGCCGTGCACGTCTACGAGGACGGCGACTGGGAGCCGATGCTGGAGCAGATGGAGTCCGTCGCCGCCTACGCCCTCACCGGTGCCGTCCTCGCCAGGGACCGGGCGGCGCTGGCCGAGGCGAGCGAGAAACTCCGCTTCGCCGCGGGCAACTTCTACCTCAACGACCGCCCCACCGGCTCGATCGTCGGCCAGCAGCCCTTCGGCGGCGCCCGCGCCTCCGGCACGAACGACAAGGCGGGCTCGAAGTTCAACCTGCTGCGCTGGATGTCGCCGCGTGCCATCAAGGAGACCCAGGTCGCGCCGACCGACTACCGCTACCCGCACATGGGCTGACCGCGGGCACCCCGCGGCCCGGCACCCGTTCGTACGGTGCCGGGCCGCGGCGCCCGGGCCCGTTCGTCGGCTCCCCGCGTCCTGCTGACGTCCGGCTGTGTCCCCCGACGCTCCGGCAGCCGGGCGCCGTTCGGGCGCAGGCCCGGTACCGGCTGCGGCTCCGGCCGGGCCGCCGGCCGCCTGCTAACGTCCGGCACATGCCCATCCGTGCGGTTCTGTGGGACGTCGACGACACCCTCTTCGACTACACCGGCTCCGACCGCGCCGGCGCGCTGCGGCACATGAAGGCCGAGGGGCTGTTGGACCGCCACCCCTCGCCCGAGGCCGCTCTTGAGCGCTGGAAGCAGGTCATGAACGAGCAGTTCGCCCGCTTCCTCTCCGGCGAGCTGGGCTTCCACGAGCACCGCAGGGAGCGGGCGCGCAGCTTCCTCGGCACTTCCCTGACCGATGAGGAGGCCGATCTCTGGTTCGGCCGCTACGTCACCTTGTACGAGCAGGCCTGGACTCTCTTCCCCGACGCCGTTCCCGCCCTGGATGCACTCACTCCCGCGTACCGGCACGGCGCGCTCTCCAACTCCTCCACGGCCAACCAGGACCGCAAGCTGCACCGCCTGGGCATCCGCCGGCGCTTCGAAGTCCTGCTCTGCGCGGACGAACTCGGCCACGCCAAGCCGGCACCGGAGGCGTTCCACGCCGGCTGCGAGGCGCTCGGGCTGCCGCCCTCGGAGGTCGCCTACGTGGGAGACCGGCACGACATCGACGCGCGTGCTGCCGACGAGGCGGGGCTGAGCGGCGTGTGGATCGACCGCTCCGGCGCCCCCCACCCCGGCCCGGTGGCCGGGGTGCGCAGGATCACCGGGCTCGCGGAGCTGCCGGGTCTGCTCGCCGCCCTTCCGTAGCGCGGGGCCGCGTGAGGCAGGCGGCCGACGGCTCCGGAGGACCGGGAGCCGACGGGGCGGAGCCCTCGGTGGCCGGATCCGAGTGGTGTTCGTCTCAGATAGTAGGAAGGCCAACTAATTGGCGAGACATCACGGCGTCCGGGTTCTATCTTTGTGGAAGCCGAACGTTCTCGCTCATCCAGCGAGCGGCGGTCGAGGCCCGGTGCACCGGCGCAGGTGATCCCTGACGCACCGTTCCGCCCCCGCCCCTTCCGGCAGCACCAGCCCCGCCTTCCCTTCTTGAAGTCTTTCTTGAAGCCCCTGTGTGCAGAAGGAGTTGCTGATCATGGATGAGACCGCACGCCGCCGCCTTCGTCACAACGCCCGTACGAGCCGTGACGCCGAGCGCAGGCAGGCCGCCGCCGCCCTCCAGCGCGCTCTCGACCGCCGGGACAACGGCGGGGCCACGGGCCACTGACGGCCGCTCAGCCCGCACATGCCGGACCGGCGGTCCGTTGGTCCGTTGGTCCGGCATGTGGACCGAAGTGTCAGCTCCTGGGACGGCAGGTAAGGTCGCCGCATGTCTCGCACCATCAGCCTCGCAGTGATCCCCGGTGACGGAATCGGCCAGGAGGTCGTGGCCCAGGGCCTGAAGGTCCTCACCGCAGTCCTCCCGCAGGACGTGAAACTGGAGACGAAGCACTACGAGCTGGGTGCCAAGCGCTGGCACGCCACGGGCGAGACCCTCACGGACGCGGAGACGGAGCAGCTCCGGCAGCACGACGCGATCCTGCTCGGCGCCATCGGCGACCCGAGCGTGCCCTCCGGGGTCCTGGAGCGCGGGCTGCTGCTCAAGCTGCGGTTCGCGTTCGACCACTTCGTCAATCTCCGGCCGTCGAAGCTCTTCCCGAACACGGACACGCCCCTGGCCGGGCGCCCCGACATCGACTTCGTGGTCGTGCGCGAGGGCACCGAGGGCCCGTACGTCGGCAACGGCGGCAGCATCCGCACCGGCACGCCCGCCGAGGTCGCCAACGAGGTCAGCGTGAACACCGCCTACGGGGTGGAGCGCGTCGTCCGTGACGCGTACGAGCGCGCGCAGGCCCGTCCCCGCAGGAAGCTGACCCTGGTGCACAAGAACAACGTGCTCGTGCATGCGGGCCACCTGTGGAAGAACACCTTCGACAGGGTCGGCGAGGAGTACCCGGACGTCGCCACCGACTATCTGCACGTCGACGCAGCGACGATCTTCCTCGTCCAGGACCCCGCGCGCTTCGACGTGATCGTCACCGACAACCTCTTCGGCGACATCATCACCGACCTCGCCGCCGCCGTGAGCGGCGGTATCGGCCTCGCCGCCTCCGGCAACATCAACCCGACCGGCGAATACCCGTCGATGTTCGAGCCCGTTCACGGCTCCGCGCCCGACATCGCCGGCACGGGCAAGGCGGACCCGACGGCCACCGTCCTCTCCGTCGCCCTGATGCTCCGGCACGTCGGCCTGGAGGCCGAGGCCGCCCGCGTCGAGGAAGCCGTCACGAATGACCTCGCCGAGCGCTCCGGGGCACGGACCACGGACGAGATCGGCGACGCCCTGGCGACGCGAGTATCCGGCTGACCCGGCGCAGGCTCTCGCCGGGCATCGGTGCCCGGCCGCTGTTCCAGTGGGGGGTCGGGGTGCCACCATCCATGCAGGGGCCGCCCACCCGGACTCCCTCTGCGAGCCTCCGCGGGTGATAATCGGACTCGGGGCTGACGCATGAGTGAAAGCTCGGACGTCCCAGTACCACGACGGAGGGCGTACGGGAGCGCGGTCCGCCACGACACACAGTGAAGGACGCGCTCACATGACGACGCCTCGAATCGACTTCGACCTCAAGCCCTCCTCGCAGCCGCTGCCTGCTGCGGAGCGCGAGGCTGTGCTGGCCGACCCGGGCTTCGGCCGTCATTTCACGGACCACATGGTCACGATCAAGTGGACCGAGGGCCGTGGCTGGCACGACGCACAGCTCCAGCCGTACGCCGCGCTGCAACTCGACCCCGCCAACATGACGCTGCACTACGCACAGTCGATCTTCGAAGGGCTGAAGGCGTACCGGCAGCCGGACGGGTCGGTCTCCGCGTTCCGCCCGGACGCCAACGCCCGCCGCTTCCAGCGCAGCGCCCGCCGCCTGGCCATGCCGGTCCTGCCGGAGGAGACGTTCATCGAAGCGTGCGAGCTGCTGGTCCGGCAGGACAAGGACTGGGTGCCGGGCAGCGGCGAGGAGTCGCTCTACCTGCGGCCCTTCATGATCGCCACCGAGGTGGGCCTCGGGGTGCGGCCCGCCAACGAGTACCTGTTCATGCTGATCGCCTCGCCCGCCGGCTCCTACTTCCCCGGCGGCGTCCAGCCGGTGTCCGTCTGGCTCTCCCAGGAGTACGTGCGGGCGGCGCCCGGAGGCACGGGTGAGGCCAAGTGCGCGGGCAACTACGCCGCTTCGCTGGTCGCGCAGGCGGAGGCCGCCGAGCAGGGCTGCGACCAAGTCGTGTGGCTGGACGCGATCGAGCGCCGCTTCATCGAGGAGATGGGCGGCATGAATCTGTACTTCGTCCACGGCTCCGGCGCAGACGCCAGGATCGTCACGCCGTCGCTCACCGGGACGCTCCTGCCCGGCATCACCCGTGACTCGCTGCTCACGCTCGCCGCCGACCTCGGGTACCGGACGGAGGAGGCCCGGCTGACCGTCGACGACTGGCGTGAGGGCAACGAGAGCGGCACCATCACGGAGGTCTTCGCCTGCGGCACGGCAGCCGTGATCACCCCTGTCGGGGAGGCGAAGTCCGCGAGCGGCGCATGGAAGGTCGGCGACGGGCAGCCCGGCGAGATCACCATGCGGCTGCGCGAGGCCTTGCTCGCCGTGCAGACGGGGCACGCCGAGGACCGGCACGGCTGGATGCGGTCGCTGGCCTGACCTCGGCCGGCGGGCCGGAAAGCGGTGTGGCGACGCACGCCGCCGCGGGCGTGCGGGCGGACGGCTGCCGGGCCAGCCTCCGCACCCGCCCGGACCGTCGCCTCCGCGGCGGTCCGGCCTCCGGTCACCGGGGACGGGCGCGCCGGGCTCGGGGCCTGTTTGCGGGCCCCCGGGCCGTCTGCCGCCCGGCCCGCCCGGGCCGCGGTTCGCCCCCTGGCGGGGCGTGGGCGCGCCTGTGCGCACGCAGTTTCCGCATCGTGAGACACCTTGCGAGCCGCTGCCCGGTCTGTGCGAGACTCCCTCCGTGTCCTCGTTCGCCATGATTATCGGCAGCAGGCGCGCCGGTCCGCAGTGACCGGTTGCCGCAGGAAGAACCGTGCGGCAGCCGTCACCGTCTCCCAGACCCGCGCGCCAGACCTCTCGCACCCGCGAGGGGTCTTTTTGGTTTCCGGCCCACCCGCATCCGGAACCGGCGGCCCGAGGAGGAAGCAGGACAGAAGCAGGACAATCGAGGGACAAGCGGGCCCGGAATCACGGATCTCCCCCTCGTCTCCCAGGAGCACAGCATCCAACAGGAGCCACAGCCGTCATGAGCATGCTCGCCCCGGACGACAACTTCCACATCTTCGACACCACGCTCCGCGACGGAGCCCAGCGCGAGGGCATCAACCTGACCGTCGCCGACAAGATGACCATCGCCCGTCACCTCGACGAGTTCGGCGTCGGCTTCATTGAGGGCGGCTGGCCGGGGGCCAACCCGCGCGACACCGAGTTCTTCGCCCGCGCCCGCGCGGAGATCGACTTCAGGCACGCGCAGCTCGTGGCCTTCGGCGCCACCCGCAAGGCGGGAGTGCGGGCTGCCGACGACGCCCAGGTCAAGGCGCTGGTGGACTCCGGTGCCCCGGTCGTCACGCTCGTCGCGAAGTCGCACGACCGGCACGTCGAGCTGGCGCTGCGCACCTCCCTCGAGGAGAACCTGGAGATGGTCCGGGACACCGTGGCGTACCTGCGGGAGCAGGGCCGCCGCGTCTTCGTGGACTGCGAGCACTTCTTCGACGGCTATTTCGCCGACGCCCGCTACGCGAAGCAGGTCGTGCGCACCGCGCACGAGGCCGGCGCCGACGTGGTCGTGCTGTGCGACACCAACGGCGGGATGCTCCCCGCGCAGGTCCATGCCGTCGTACGCACCGTCCTCGCCGACACCGGCGCCCGCCTGGGCATCCACGCGCAGGACGACACCGGCTGCGCCGTGGCCAACACCCTCGCGGCTGTGGACGCGGGCGCCAGCCACGTCCAGTGCACGGCCAACGGCTACGGTGAGCGCGTCGGCAACGCCAACCTCTTCCCCGTCACGGCGGCGCTCCAGATCAAGTACGGCAAGCAGGTGCTGCCCGAGGGCGCGCTGCAGGAGATGACGCGCATCTCGCACGCCATCGCCGAGGTCGTCAACCTCGCGCCCTCCACGCATCAGCCGTACGTCGGCACCTCCGCCTTCGCGCACAAGGCCGGACTGCACGCCTCCGCGATCAAGGTCGATCCGGATCTGTACCAGCACATCGAGCCGGAACTCGTCGGCAACTCCATGCGGATGCTCGTCTCCGACATGGCCGGACGCGCCTCGGTCGAGCTGAAGGGCCGGGAGCTGGGCTACGACCTGGAGGGCGACCGGGACCTGGTGGGCCGGATCGTGGAGCGCGTCAAGGAGCAGGAGCTGAAGGGCTTCACCTACGAGGCGGCGGACGCCTCGTTCGAGCTCCTGCTGCGGGACGAGGTGCACGGCCGCCCCCGGCGCTTCTTCCGCCTGGAGTCCTGGCGGAGCATCGTCGAACAGCGTCCCGACGGCGACCAGGCCAACGAGGCCACGGTCAAGCTGTGGGCGAAGGGCGAGCGCATCGTCGCCACCGGTGAGGGCAACGGGCCGGTCAACGCCCTGGACCGGGCGCTGCGCAGCGGGCTGGAGCGGCTGCACCCGGAGCTTGCCCGGCTCTCCCTCGTCGACTACAAGGTCCGCATCCTCGAGGGCGGGCACGGTACCGACTCCACGACGCGAGTGCTGGTCTCCATGAGCGACGGCGGTGCGGAGTGGTCGACTGTGGGCGTGGCGGACAACATCATCGCCGCGTCGTGGCAGGCCCTGGACGACGCCTACACGTACGGGCTGCTGCGGGCGGGCGTCGAACCGCACGAGTGAGCGAGGTCCGGGCCGGAGTCGCCCGGCGGCGACCGATGCGTTTCCGGTCCGGGCCCTGCTGAACGCGCTTGCTCCGTGAACACCCCCTGCCCCATTGTCCGTTGGTGCGGCGGCTGCTAAACCGACGGGGGACCCGAGAGGTCTAAGCCACTTCGAGAGGGGTACAGCCGTGCCGTCCATTCCGATCTGGCCCAGACGCACCTTCCTGGCCGCCTCCGCCGCAACAGCAGCAACCGCTCTCACAGTGACATCGCCGACGGCGCCTCCGGCCGCCGCGCTCGGCCGTGCGAGGCGCCAACAGGAGCCGGCCGCCGACGACTTCGCCGCGCTGCGCGAGCGCTGGCTCCGGCTGCGGCTCGGCCACGGCTTCGATCCCGGGGCCGAGCCGTACGCGTCGAGGCTGGCGGAGACCGGTGAACAGGCCGGTGCGCTGCTGGAGCAGATGCGGCCGGCGGACGACTCCCTCTTCCCGGAGTACCCCTTCGACCCGCCGTCCGGGATCACGCAGTCCTACCAGCGGCTCGCGACGATGACCGAGGGCTACGTCCAGCCCGGCACGGGCCGCACCGGCGACCCCCGCCTGCTCGACGCCGTGCGGACCGGGCTGGCCCATGTGCACGAGCGCGTCTATCACGCCGGCACCGAGCCGTACGGCAACTGGTGGGAGTGGCAGATCGGCAGCCCGCGCCTGCTGCTGGACATCGTCGCGATGCTCCACGACGAGCTCGGGGCCGAGCAGCGCGGCCAATTCCTCGCCGCCGTCGACCACTTCCTCCCGGAGTCCGTGTTCGACGAGTACACGGGACGCTCCACCGGTGCCAACCGCGTCGACTTCTGCCGCGTCTACGCGGTGCGCGGCATCCTCGGCGAGGCCCCCGGCAAGATCGCTCTGGCGACGGCCTCCCTCTCGCCCGTCTTCCCGTACGTCACCGAGGGGGACGGGCTCTACGCGGACGGCTCCTTCATCCAGCACACATGGGTGGCCTACTCCGGGACGTACGGCTACGTGCTGCTCGACGGCCTGGGCAGGCTCTTCACCCTGCTGGACGGCACGAGTTGGGAGGTCACCGACCCGGCCCGCCGGATCATCCTGGACAGCGTGGACAACGCCTATGCGCCGCTGCTGTACGACGGGCTCATGATGGACAGCGTCAGCGGCAGGGCCATATCGCGCGGCATCCTCAAGAACGACACCAGGAGGATTCGGCAGAGCGACCACACGCGCGGGCATCAACTCATCGCCGCTGTCGCCCTGCTGGGCGGGGGAGCGGACGAGGCCCGGCGCAGGCGCTGGAACGCCATGGTGCGCGGCTGGACCGAGCGGGACACCGCGCTGCCGGTGCTCACCGATCCGCAGTTCGACGTGGCGGACCTGGCGCGGTTGCACGCGGTCGTGGACGAGGACGGGCAGGCGGCGCCGGAACCCGTGGAGCACCGGCTGTTTCCGGCCATGGCCCGGGCGGTGCACCGCCGTCCCGGCTGGTGCGCGAACGTCGCCATGGCGTCCGACCGCATCGCCTACTACGAGGCGGGCAACGGCGAGAATCCACGCGGCTGGCACACCGGCGCGGGGATGCTCTCCTGGTGGGGACCGTCCGGAACGCTGGACCAGTACGCCGACGACTTCTGGCCGACCGTCGACTGGTACCGGCTTCCCGGCACGACCGTCTCCACCAAGCGACTCCCCGACAACGCCGGAGGCGAGTGGGGGGAGCCCAAGCCGGACGCCCGGTGGGCCGGCGGCGTCACCGACGGCGAATTCGCCGCCGTCGGCCAGCATGTGAAGGGACTGGAGAGCACCCTCACGGCTCGCAAGTCCTGGTTCTGCCTCGACGACGAGATCGTCTGCCTCGGCGCAGGCATCACATGCGAGGACGGCACGGAGGTGGAGACCGTCTTCGACAACCGCAACCTGGGAGCCCCCGCGAGGACCGCCGGGGCCGTTGCCCTCACCGTGGACGGACGGGCGTGGGACACGGGTACGCGCGGCACCGGTCGGCCGCGGACCGCCTCCCGCGCCGGCTGGGCTCATCTGGAGGGCCACGGCGGCTGGATCTGGCCGGGCGGCACACGGCTGCGTGTGCTGTGCGAGGCGCGCACGGGCGCATGGTCCGACATCAACGAGGGAAGCGTCGCCGATCCCGTCACGCGTCGCTATGTGACGTTGTGGACCAGCCACGGCAGCGATCCCCACGACGCCGGCTACGCCTACGTGCTGATGCCCGGCGC
Source organism: Streptomyces sp. WMMB 322 (assembly GCF_900090145.1). GTDB lineage: Bacteria > Actinomycetota > Actinomycetes > Streptomycetales > Streptomycetaceae > Streptomyces. The sequence continues at coordinate 203,355 of NZ_FMHI01000007.1, read as the reverse complement.
CGGGGCGGAGCGTGTCGCCGCGCGCGCGGCGGACCGGCGGCGGGTCGTCGTCGACGCCAACACCGCGGCCGTGCAGGCCGTCAGCGTCCGGCACCTGGGGCTGAGCGCCGCGAACTTCTGGACCGCGGGGTCGGCGGGCCGGCTCACCTCGGGCGCACCGTCCAGCGTCCTGGTGCGCGCTGCCCGCGGCGGCGGACGGCGCACCGCCACCGTCCACGTGGCAGAACCTCCAAGGACCGGCGGGCCGTTCGAGGTGACGTGGCACCGTCCTGTGGGCGAGGTGCTGTCGGCGTCCGACGGCGTCGAGGTGCTCGGCACGGGGCGCTCGCTGCGGCTGCGCGTGACACCGGGGACGGCTGGTACGAGCGTGAGCTGTGCGGTACGGGTGCCTTGAGCTGCGGTTGTGCGGCTGGACCGGACGGCCCGCGGCAACTTGACAGGGCACCGTCACCGGGCTGTGGGAATCCCACAGCCCGGGGCGGGCCGCGTGAGAGACATCCCTGCCCTGAAGGCACGCTCGGGCGCCGTTCTGTCCAGCGCGACCATGAATCACCCTCGGACACTGTCTGAATCTGACGAGGATGAACGACCCTGCCGTTTCGTAGGGTCTATACATGACCGATCAGACCCAGTCGTCGCAGCAGACGCCGCAGGCCGCGGAGACCGCAGCCGCGTCCGAAGCCGCAGCCACCGGGGCACCGGACGCGCGCGGACGTGTGGCGGAGCTGCGTGCTCTGCGGGAGCGCGCGCTGCAGGGGCCCAGTGAGCGGGCGACGCAGGCTCAGCACACGAAGGGGAAGCTGACCGTCCGGGAGCGGATCGAACTGCTGCTGGACGAGGGGACGTTCCGTGAGGTGGAGCCGCTGCGGCGGCACCGTGCCACGGGTTTCGGGCTGGAGGAGAAGAAGCCCTACACCGACGGTGTCGTCACCGGGTGGGGGCTGGTGCACGGGCGGACGGTGTTCGTCTACGCGCACGACTTCCGCATCTTCGGCGGTGCGCTTGGTGAGGCGCACGCCACGAAGATCCACAAGATCATGGATATGGCGATCTCGGCTGGTGCGCCGCTGATCTCCCTCAACGACGGTGCGGGCGCGCGTATCCAGGAGGGCGTCTCGGCGCTCGCCGGATACGGCGGGATCTTCCAGCGCAACACCCGCGCGTCGGGCGTGATTCCGCAGATCTCGGTGATGCTCGGCCCGTGTGCGGGCGGCGCGGCCTACTCGCCGGCGCTGACGGACTTCGTCTTCATGGTCCGCGACACCTCGCAGATGTTCATCACCGGCCCGGACGTCGTGCAGGCGGTGACCGGCGCGAACGTCTCGCAGAACGGACTGGGCGGCGCGGACGTGCACGCCGCGACCTCGGGCGTCGCGCACTTCGCCTACGACGACGAGGCCACGTGCCTGGAAGAGGTGCGGTACCTGCTGTCGATGCTGCCGAGCAACAACCGCGAGAATCCTCCCGCCGAGGAGAGCACCGACCCGGTGGACCGCCGTGGCGAGGTGCTGCTCGATCTGGTGCCGGCGGACGGCAACCGCCCGTACGACATGCGCAAGGTGATCGAGGAACTCGTCGACGACGGGGACCTGCTGGAGATCCACGAGCGGTGGGCGACGAACCTGATCGTGTGCCTGGCCCGGATGGACGGCCAGGTGGTGGGCATCATCGCCAACCAGCCGCAGTCGCTGGCGGGGGTGCTGGACATCGAGGCGTCGGAGAAGGGCGCCCGCTTCGTGCAGATGTGCGACGCGTTCAACATTCCCATCGTCACGCTGCTGGACGTGCCGGGCTTCCTGCCCGGCGTCGACCAGGAGCACGGCGGAATCATCCGCCACGGCGCGAAGCTGCTGTACGCGTACTGCAACGCGACGGTGCCACGGATCTCCGTGGTGCTGCGCAAGGCGTACGGCGGCGCGTACATCGTCATGGACTCCCAGTCCATCGGCGCCGACCTGACCTTCGCCTGGCCGACGAACGAGATCGCGGTCATGGGCGCCGAGGGCGCGGCCAACGTGATCTTCCGCCGGGAGATCAACGGCGCGGACGACCCCGAGGCGATGCGGGCGCGGATGGTCAAGGAGTACAAGGCCGAGCTGATGCACCCGTACTACGCGGCCGAACGCGGCCTCGTCGACGACGTCATCGATCCGGCCGAGACCCGCGAAGTCCTCGTCCGCTCCCTGCAGATGCTGCGCACCAAGCACGCCGATCTGCCCTCACGCAAGCACGGAAACCCCCCACAGTGACCCCGAAGCAAGGGATGAATACTTCGATGAACCCGACCGACACAGCCGTCAGCAGCCGTCTCGTCCGCGTGGAGAAGGGCGAGGCCAACGAGGAGGAACTGGCCGCCGTCACGGCGCTGCTGCTCGCCCGCGCCGCTGCCTCCGCCCGGCACGCCCAGATCCCGGGCTCGCGCACCGCGGGCAGCGGCAAGGCCGGCTGGAGGCGCCTGGAGCGCGCACGCGGCTTCCGCGCCCCCCACAGCTGGCAGGGCTGAGGCGCAACCGGCCGAGGCGCAACCTGCCGAGCGCAACTCGCCCAGGCGCGAGCGGAGTTCGGCCGCCACGGCCGGGCTCCGGCGGCCGCCGGCCGGGCGAACCTGCGAACAGCGGGACCAGAGCAGCGAGACCCGAACAACGAAGGACGGCCTCCCGGTGAGTTCACGGGAGGCCGTCCTTGTGTGCCACGTGTGCCACGGGGCCGTCGTTCAGCCTGCGGGTGCGTCCTCGAGCACGGTGCGCGCCGGATTCGCGGTCTGCGGCTCCAGGTTGTCGAGGTCCCCGGCCTCTTCGGCGACGGCCCTCGTGGTCAACTCGTCCGCGTCCTGGAGGTGGGCCAGGGTGGTGCGGCGCGGGTTGGCTGTGCTGCGCATGATAAGGGTGGTCTTCACGCTCGACCGTACCTCGCACTTTCCAATTGACTTGTCGTTCCGCCGTGTTCTGTAAACAGGCTAGGACCCATTTTCATTTCGTTACGTGATGCGGGCGACGCGGAGCGTGTGAGTTTGCTCACCGGAGCGTGAGCAAAAGGGACTTACGTGATGAGGTGTCGTGAGTGCCGAACCGGACATCGGGGCCAGACGTGAGGTTCCGGCTCCGGGTCTGATACTGCTGGGGCGGGAGGGGTCCGCAATCCGGCACTGAAAAGTCCGGAATCGCGGAAAGTGTGTCGCACAGGAAGTGACGGAATATTGGCGGAGCGTCACCGCGCCCGGCGGGTTTTCCACAGCCCTTGTTGGAGATCCGGCACTGTGCTGGAATTCCACGGACCGCTGCGGGAAACAACCGGCGCGCAGGGGCGCAGAGCAGCGCCGCGCGGCGGTCAGGGGACGCGCGCCGGTCAAATCACGACCGCCAGGGGGGCCTTGGGACCCCCACGACTCGATACCGTCCCGCCGTCCCAAGCGGAGGGGCGCCTGGTCCAGAGGTTGCGACGCTAGTGCAGGGACGTTTCAAGAGGGATGGCAGCGCTGCGGGGGATCCGGAGCCGCGCGGAATGACGGACGGATCCTCACCCCAGCGCGCCCAGCAGAGCGGTCCGACGGCCGCGGTGCACGACGAGGACGGCGGGGCGGCCAACCGCCCGGCCGTCAAAGGCGACAAGAGCGACGAGCAGCGGCTGAGGACGCCTCCCGGGCCGGGCTCGCGAGCCGCCCTGCGCAACTGGCGGATCAGTACGCGTCTGGTGTCGCTCCTCGCACTGCCCGTGGTCGCTGCAACGACCCTGGGTGCCCTGCGGATTCAGGATTCCCTCGGGAACGTCGACCAGCTCGACAACATGAAGCTGCTCACGGAGATGACCGAGCAGGCGACGGAGCTCGCCTCGGCCCTCCAGGAGGAGCGCGACCGCTCTGCCGGCCCGCTGATCGCCACCGGGGACTCCAAGGACGACACCGTTGTCGGCCCCCGGGAGAAGACGGACCAGTCCTTCCAGGCGTTCAAGGAAGCCACCGCCGACATCGACGGCAGCGACAGAGTGATGGCGGGCGTCCAGTCCACCGTTCTGGACATCACCAGGCAGCTGACGGCGATCAAGAACATCCGCGAGCGCGCGTACGACAACCCGGCGTCGGTCTCGCAGACGGTCAACAGCTACAACCAGCTCATCGACTCGCTGCTGGCCCTGTCGCAGGACATGGCGCAGGCGACGAACAACTCCGAGATGATCCAGAGCACGCGTGCTCTCTCGTCGTTCTCCACCGCCAAGGAGTACGCCTCCATCCAGCGGGCGATCATCTCCGCCGGCCTCGCCCGCAAGGGCGGCCCCGAACTCTCCGAGAGCGACCGGCTCTACGCGAAGACGGCCGCCGAGAGCGAGAGCGCCTCGCTCGGCAGCTTCAACCAGATCTACGGCGAGGAGCGCGCCTCCGCGCTGACCAAGCCGCTCGACGGCGGCGTCGTCAACATCACGCTGGCGGACAAGTACCGCGACCGCGTGCTGAACAACCCCGACGGCATCAAGAGCGAGAACCGCTCGTACCCCGACTGGTACGACCAGGACCGCTCGAAGATCGACGAGATGGGGAAGATCGAGTCGACGCTGCTCTCCCAGATGGAGCAGCAGGCCCGTGAGCTGCGTGCCTCCGCCCAGCGCGAGGCGTTCCTCAACGGTGCCGTGATCCTTCTGGTCCTCGGCATCTCCCTCGTCGGAGCGTTCGTCGTCGCCCGCTCCATGGTGCGCTCGCTGCGCCGCCTCCAGGACACGGCCCAGGACGTCGCCCGCAAGCGGCTGCCGGAGCTGGTGCGCCAGATGTCCGAGTCCGAGCCGCAGGATGTGGACACCTCCGTCGAGTCGGTCGGTGTCCACAGCCGGGACGAGATCGGCAAGGTGGCCTCCGCGTTCGACGACGTCCACCGGGAGGCCGTCCGGCTCGCCGGCGAGCAGGCCCTGCTGCGGGGCAACGTCAACGCGATGTTCACCAACCTCTCCCGCCGCAGCCAGGGCCTCATCCAGCGTCAGCTCTCGCTCATATCCGAGCTGGAGTCCCGTGAGGCCGACCCGGACCAGCTCTCCTCGCTCTTCAAGCTGGACCACCTCGCGACCCGCATGCGGCGCAACGGTGAGAACCTCCTCGTCCTCGCGGGCGAGGAGCCGGGCCGCCGCTGGACCAGGCCCGTCCCGCTCGTCGACGTGCTGCGCGCAGCGGCCTCCGAGGTGGAGCAGTACGAGCGGATCGAGCTGAACTCCGTTCCGGCCACCGAGGTTGCGGGCCGGGTCGTCAACGACCTCGTGCACCTCCTCGCCGAGCTGCTGGAGAACGCCACGTCGTTCTCCTCACCGCAGACGAAGGTCAAGGTCACCGGTCACGCACTGCCCGACGGGCGTGTGCTGGTGGAGATACACGACACCGGAATCGGCCTCTCCCCGGAGGACCTCTCGGCGATCAACGAGCGGCTGGCCAGCCCGCCGACCGTCGACGTCTCGGTCTCGCGCCGCATGGGTCTCTTCGTGGTCGGCCGCCTCTCCCTGCGGCACGGCATACGCATCCAGCTGCGCCCCTCCGACTCCGGCGGTACGACCGCCCTCGTCATGCTTCCCGTCGACGTGGCCCAGGGCGGCGCCCAGGGCCCGCAGAAGGGCAAGCCCGGAAGCGCCGGCGGTCCCGGCGGCAACGGCCCGAGCGTGCCCAAGGGCTCGGGGCTTGCCGCGGCGCTGCAGCGCGGGCCGGGCGCCGGCCCCGGCGGCACCGGCCCGGCCAAGCTCGGCGGTCCGCCTACGCGGCAGGTGGGCGGCGGCGAGTCCCGTCCCGCACTGCCCGGTTCTGACGTTCCGGTGGGTGCCGGCAGCGGTCAGGGCGACGGCGGTCCTCCGACGACCAACCTCTTCGGCAGCAGCGGTCCCGGCGGCCCCGGAGGCCCCGGCAGGGGCCAGGACGCCCAGGGCCCGCCGAACCGCCAGGTGCCCCCGCTTCCGCAGCGGCCCGGCCCGGCCGGAGCGCTGCCGGGAGGCGGCGACAGCGGCCAGGGAGGCCCGGAGCCCGCCGAGTTCGAGCGGCCCCGCGACGGCTGGGGCGGCCCCTGGGAGCGTGAGAACCAGCCCAGCGGCGAGTACGCGATGCCGCAGTCCCCCTCGGACACGGGTGAGTTCCAGCGCCCGCAGTCCCCGGCGGACACGGGTGAGTTCGAGCGTCCCCGTCCGGGCTCCGGCACGGGTGAGTTCAAGCGCCCGCAGTCGCCGTCCGACACCGGTGAGTTCGAGCGTCCCCGTCCGGGCTCCGGCACGGGTGAGTTCAAGCGCCCGCAGTCCCCGTCCGACACCGGTGAGTTCGAGCGTCCGCAGCCCGGCGGTCCGAGCGACACCTCACAGTTCATGCGCCCGGACGACTGGAGCCAGCAGCGTCCGAGCTGGGCGACGGCCTCCGGCCCCGCCGAGGACGGCCCCCGCGGTCACGACGAGTCCGAGTCCAGCGAGACCGGCGAGTTCGCCCGCCCCGGCTACACCAACGCCTCCAGCGGCGGCCAGGGTGCCGCTCCCGGACGCGAGCAGCCGCAGGGCGACCAGGAGCCCTCGTACGACCCGGACTTCGGCATTCCTTCGGTGCCGCCGGCGGCGGCCGACGCCCCGACGCCGATCTTCGAGTCGATCGAGTCCAACTGGTTCCGTGCCGCGTCCTCGGCGCCTCCGCCGCAGCGGGAGCCCTCCGAGCCCCCGGCGCAGCCAGAGCGGTCCTCGTCCCAGCACGCACCCGCTCCGCGGCCAGGACAGCCGGCCTCGGCCGTGCCACCGATGCCGCAGCGGCACGCGGCCCGTGGCTCCGAGGGAGCGGCGGCGAACTCGTCGCACTCCGCCGGCGTCCACCACGGGGCCGACTCCGGTGCGCACTGGGGCGCTTCGCCCAACGACGAACGCTGGCGCCGCGCGGAGCAGGTGCGCCAGCCCGCAGCGGGCGGAGTGACCACTTCCGGTCTGCCGCGTCGCGTGCCCCGCGCCAACCTGGTCGCGGGTACCGCACAGCAGCAGTCCTCCGCACAAGCAGGACCGCAGGTCTCGCGTGCACCCGATGACGTCCGCGGCAGGCTGACGAACCTCCGTCGCGGCATCCAGCAGGGCCGACAAGCCGGTACAACGAACGGCCGCGGCACAGGCCCCCATTACCAGCAGGAGCGTTAGTTGAGTCCGATGAGCCAGGCGGCGCAGAATCTGAACTGGTTGATCACCAACTTCGTGGACAACACCCCAGGTGTGTCGCACACGGTGGTGGTCTCCGCGGACGGCCTCCTTCTGGCCATGTCCGAGGGATTCCCGCGCGACCGCGCCGATCAGTTGGCGGCGGTCGCGTCCGGGCTGACCTCACTCACCGCGGGTGCCTCCCGCATCTTCGAGGGAGGCCCCGTCAACCAGACCGTGGTGGAGATGGAGCGAGGCTTCCTCTTCATCATGTCCATCTCCGACGGCTCGTCCCTGGCCGTCCTCGCCCATCCTGAGGCTGACATCGGTCTCATCGGATACGAGATGGCACTGCTCGTGGACCGCGCAGGAACCGTCCTCACCCCTGACGTGCGCGCAGAACTGCAGGGGAGCATCCTCAACTGATCCGAAAGCCTCCCGACATGAGCCACCTCAGACCGTTAGCCGACCCCGACCTCATGCCTTCCCCGGAGGAGCCATGACCCCGCCAGCCTCGCCCGGCCCGTACGGTGCCCCATACCAGCACGCACCGTACGGAGGTGAGGGCGACCAGCCGCTGGTGCGCCCTTATGCGATGACGGGCGGCCGAACCCGGCCGCGCTATCAGCTCGCCATCGAAGCGCTGGTGAGCACGAGCGCCGACCCGGTTCAGCTCCAGGGTCTTCTCCCGGAACACCAGCGCATCTGTCATCTGTGCCGGGAGGTCAAGTCGGTCGCGGAGGTATCGGCCCTGTTGGCGATACCGCTGGGTGTGGCCCGGATCCTGGTCGCCGATCTCGCCGAGGCCGGAATGGTGGCCATCCACCAGCCCGGCGGTGGCTCCGAGCCCGGCGGCGCGCCAGATGTGACGTTGCTCGAAAGGGTGCTCAGTGGACTTCGCAAGCTCTAGCCCGCAGACGGGCCAGATGGTGGGTTACGGAGCCGGAGCCCCGACGCCCGGCCGTTCGACGACCTCCGCGAAGATCGTGGTGGCCGGCGGCTTCGGTGTGGGCAAGACGACCTTCGTGGGTGCGGTCTCCGAGATCAATCCCCTCCGTACCGAAGCGGTCATGACGTCGGCGTCCGCCGGGATCGACGATCTGACCCACACCGGAGGCAAGACCACCACGACGGTGGCCATGGACTTCGGCCGCATCACGCTCGACGACGACCTGATCCTGTACCTCTTCGGCACGCCCGGACAGGATCGTTTCTGGTTCATGTGGGACGACTTGGTCCGCGGCGCGATCGGCGCGGTCGTCCTGGTGGACACCCGCCGTCTGGCGGACTGCTTCCCGGCTGTGGACTACTTCGAGAACTCGGGCCTGCCGTTCATCATCGCGCTGAACGGTTTCGACGGGCATCAGCCCTACACGCCCGAAGAGGTCCGCGAGGCCCTGCAGATCGGCCCGGACGCTCCCATCATCGTCACCGACGCCAGGCACCGCGCCGAGGCGAAGAGTGCCCTGATCACGCTGGTCGAGCACGCCCTGCTCGCCCGGCTCAAGTGAGAGGCGCAGCCAACTCGACGCGCCGTTCGGCGAGTTGATCACACAGCCGGGCAGGAGCTCCTCCGCCCGGCTGTGTTGTTCGTCCTGAACTCCTTCATGTTCATAACGTTTCGACAGTGAATTACGCCGCCGTGAACACGGCTGGCGAGCGCAAGGCTTCACTCTGCTCACAAAATCCGGTCCATTTGCCCTCCTTGCCCGCATGTGCCCGGTTTCCGGGGCCTGTTGACTCCCGCCGGGGCCTCCGCGCAGGTGTTTGGTGGACTCGGCCCTGACGTGCTGAAATGCGCTGAACTCAGCAGTAACGAGTTGGCACGTCGCCGACCCATGGACGTCGGACACGGACACCGAGGGTCAAGAGGTGAGGAGTCGCGTGAGGCGAAGCAAGACGGGCGCTGCGGCCGGAACCCGGGAGGGGTCCAGGGGTAACTTCACCCCGCCGTCGCGGAGTTCGGTGACATCCGGCCTTCCCGACGGTACGGGCCGTTCGGGGGGCAGCCGCCTGGCCGTGCGCAACTGGCGCGTGAGGACGAGGCTGTACGCCATCCTCCTGATCCCCGTACTCGTCGGCCTCGTCTTCGGCGGCTTCCGCGTGAGCGACTCCGTGGACACCTGGAACGAGGCGAGGGACGCCGAGCGCACGGCCGAACTCGTGCGAGCCGCCGCCACGTACGGCAACGCCCTCATCGACGAGCGCGACCGCACCGCCGAACCCCTGCTCGCGGGGCGGCGTAACGATCCGGCAGTGGAGCGGGCCCGCGCGGTCACCGACCGTGCCAAGAAGGACTTCGACCGGGCCGCGTCCCGGATGCCCGACAAGCCCGGCCTCGAGCGCCGTCTCGCCGTCTTCCGCAAGGTGGAGCCCAAGCTGGGCCCGCTGCGTACCGCCGCCTACAGCGAGCGGCTGGGCGGTGTGGAGACCGAGGAGGGCTACGTCGCCGTCCAGCACCCGCTGATGGAGTTCGCCAACGAACTCGGCTTCGGCACCGGCAACATCACCTCCTACGGCCGCACCGTCTACTCCGTCTCGCTGGGCAAGGCCGCCCAGTCCCTGGAGCGCTCCATAGGCATGCACCTGCTGGTGCGGCCCGGTCCGGGCAAGGCGGACGTGAAGCGGCAGCACACGGGCCTGACGTCGTACGCCTACCTGGAGCGCATCGCCATGGAGGAGTACGTCGGCGGGGGCCGTCCCGAGGACGTGAAACTCCTGAAGCAGGAGCTCGCGAAGGCCTCCGCGAAGGGCAAGGAGCGCGTGGCCGAGGCCCGGGCCGAGGCGACCGCCGCCGGCAGGGACTTCGTGCCGCCGCCGTCGACGCAGAAGGCGATCCCGATGATCGTCTCGGGCGCCGGCAAGCGGGCGCTGGCGTCCAAGGGCGTCACCCCGGAGAGCTGGTTCGCGACGACCACCGGCAAGTTCGACGCCTACCGCGCCGTGGAGAAGGAGCTGACGGAGCGCGCCGTGGGCGAGACCCGGCAGATCTCCGACGACGCCGCTCGCGACGCCCTGGTCAACGCGGCGATCGTGCTGGTCGCGCTGCTGGTCGCGTTCTTCCTGGCCGGCATGATGGCCCGCTCGATGAGCCGCAGCATGGGCAATCTTCGCAACGCCGCCTTCGGCGTCGCCCAGGAGCGGCTGCCGATGCTCGTCGACCAGCTCTCGCGGACGGACCCCGGCCGCGTGGACACCCGCGTCGAGCCGATCCCGATCGACAGCACCGACGAGATCGGCGAAGTGGCCCGCGCCTTCGACCAGGTGCACCGCGAGGCGGTGCGTCTCGCCGCCGAACAGGCACTGCTGCGCGGGAACGTCAATGCGATCTTCACCAACCTCTCCAGCCGCAACCAGGGCCTCATCGAACGCCAACTCGGCCTGATCTCCGACCTGGAGAACAACGAGGCCGACCCGGACCAGCTGGAGAACCTCTTCCGGCTGGACCACCTCGCGACCCGCATGCGGCGCAACGGTGAGAACCTCCTCGTCCTCGCCGGCGAGGAGCCCGGGCGCAGCTGGAACGAGCCGGTGCCGCTCGTGGACATCCTGCGCGCCGCCTCGTCCGAGGTGGAGCACTACGAGCGCATCCAGCTCTCCGGCATCCCCGAGATCGAGATACACGGCCAGGTCGTGAACGACCTCGTGCACCTTCTCGCCGAGCTGCTGGAGAACGCCACGTCGTTCTCCTCGCCGCAGACGAGGGTCGACGTCAACGCGACGCGGCTTCCCGACGACCGCGTCGTGGTCGAGATCCACGACAAGGGAGTGGGCCTGACCGGGGAGGACTTCGCGGAGATCAACCACAAGCTGGCCAATCCGCCCACCGTGGACGCCAGCCTCGCCCGCCGCATGGGCCTGTTCGTGGTCGGCCGTCTCGCCGACCGGCACGGCATCCGCGTCCAGTTGCGCCCCTCGGGTGAGCAGCTGGGGACGACGTGCCTGGTGATGCTGCCCGAAGCCATCACGCGCGGAGGCGGCGGCGAGGAAGAGGGCTACGAGGACTTCACGGTCTCGCGGATCATGCCGGAACAGCCCTCGCCGCCCGGTGCCGGCCCGGACGGGCGCGGTCTGCCCTCCTCCCGCACCGCAGGTGAACTCGGCTTCGACGACGGCCGCTACCAGGTGCCCGACGACCTCTCCTCGCTCGGTCCCCTGGACCGGGACGCGCCGCTGCGGGACGGGCGCCGAAAGGCGCTGGAGAACCGCCGGGGCGAGCCGGAGTGGGAGAGTCCGCGGGAGGAGACGCCGCAGCCGCAGAGCTTCCGGGAGCAGCAGGAGCAGCCGCCGCAGGGGCCGGCGTCCCAGCAGTGGCAGGAGCCGCGTCAGCGCCGCCAGGAGGCGGGGGAGCAGTGGCAGGCCCCTCAGGAGCCCCTGGAGCAGCCTCGTGAGTGGGAGCAGCGCGGAGGCGGCTCGGGGTTCTTCTCACAGTCGCCGTCGCCGTCGCCGTCGCCGTCGCCGTCGCCGTTCGACGGGTCACGGCCGACGGACGGGCCCCAACTGACGGGCGGACCCGAGCAATTGCCGTCGCGCGGCACGGCCTACCCTTCCCAGGGAGCGGAAGCGGAATCACGTTCGGGCGTTCACGAGAATGGCCGGGACCGCGTAGGCTTCGACCGTCCGGGCCCTGCCCCGAGCAGTTATCGCACCACAACCGGCGCAGGCTTGCCGCGCCGGGAGGCGGGGCGATCTCGGCAAGAGGCGGGACCGGAAGAGCAACACCAGCAGCACCAGCCTCAACCGGAACCTTCCGAGGATTGGCGCAACGCCAACGACGAGCGCTGGAGCCGGGCAGGCCGGCTGCGGGACCCGCAGTCCAGTGGTCTCACTGCATCCGGCCTTCCCCGGCGGGTGCCCAGGGCCAACCTGGTCGCGGGCACCGCCGATGCGAACCCGCAGGGAGGCCCCATGGTCTCCCGCGCACCCGAGGACGTCCGCGGCAGGCTGAGCAACCTCCACCGCGGCGTACGCCGAGGGCGCGGTGCGGGTGATGCCTCCCGGAATGACCAACAGGGCTTCGGCCCCGGCAGCACCTACGATCAGGAGCGTTAGTGTGAGCCCGATGAGCCAGGCGGCGCAGAACCTGAACTGGTTGATCACCAACTTCGTGGACAGCACCCCGGGTGTTTCCCACACAGTGGTGGTCTCTGCGGACGGACTTCTGCTCGCGATGTCCGAGGGCTTCCCGCGTGACCGCGCCGACCAGCTGGCGGCAGTCGCGTCCGGGCTTACCTCACTCACCGCCGGAGCCTCCCGCATCTTCGAGGGCGGCAGCGTCAATCAGACGGTTGTGGAGATGGAGCGAGGATTTCTCTTCATCATGTCCATCTCCGACGGCTCGGCGCTCGCAGTTCTCGCACATCCCGAGGCCGACATCGGACTTGTCGGCTACGAAATGGCACTTCTCGTCGACCGCGCAGGCACGGTTCTCACACCCGACCTCCGCGCTGAACTGCAAGGAAGCCTGCTGAACTAGTTCCCAACCGGCAGACAGGCAGTGCGCGTTGCGCCCAGGCGCCATAAGGTGCGTTGAGTGCGGTGCCGCTGAAGGTGGTGCTGAAGCAGGACGGAACAATGTGGCCCGCACATCCGTGAGTCGGAGGAGGAAACATGACATTGCCCCCAGGCGGTCCGTCCTCGTACGGCAGCGGTCATGGCGAGAACGAGCCCCTCAAGCGCTTCAACTTCCCCTCCGCGCCCAGCAGGCATGCCGCCGGCGGGCAGCCCGGCGACGAGATGCAGGGGCCGGCCCAGCCACCGCCGGGCCCGCGACGCCGCCAGACCTCGCGGTACGAGGAAGGGGCGTACGACTCGTCGCGCTACGACCGCGAGTTCGAGCGGCGCCAGTTCGAACAGGCGCCGCCGCCCCGCATCCAGCCGGTGCAGCCGCAGCCGCGCAAGGACCAGGCCTACCAGGGTGGCCGCAGCGAGCAGCAGCCGCTGGTGCGCCCGTATGCCATGACGGGTGGACGGACCCGTCCCCGCTACCAGCTCGCCATCGAGGCGCTGGTGCACACCTCGGCCGAACCCGCCAGGCTGCAGGGGCAGTTGCCCGAGCACCAGCGGATCTGCCGCCTGTGTTACGAGATCAAATCGGTAGCTGAGATCTCCGCACTTCTCACCATTCCCCTCGGCGTCGCCCGTATCCTCGTCGCCGACCTGGCCGAAGCGGGTCTTGTCGCCATCCACCAGCCAGGCGGCGACGACACCGACTCCGACGGCCAGCCAGACGTGACACTGCTCGAAAGGGTGCTCAGTGGACTTCGGAAGCTCTAGCGGCGGCGCTGCTGCCCGTTCCACCACTTCCGCGAAGATCGTGGTTGCTGGCGGATTCGGTGTGGGCAAGACGACGTTCGTCGGTGCCGTGTCGGAGATCAATCCGCTGCGCACCGAGGCCGTGATGACTTCGGCGTCGGCGGGTATCGACGACCTGTCGCACACCGCGGACAAGACCACCACCACGGTGGCCATGGACTTCGGCCGCATCACCCTGGACCAGGACCTGATCCTGTACCTCTTCGGTACACCCGGGCAGGACCGCTTCTGGTTCATGTGGGACGACCTGGTGCGCGGTGCGATCGGTGCCGTCGTCCTCGTCGACACGCGCCGTCTCGCGGACTGCTTTCCCGCAGTGGACTACTTCGAGAACTCCGGCCTTCCGTTCGTGATCGCGCTGAACGGCTTCGACGGGCATCAGCCCTACACGCCGGAGGAGGTGCGCGAGGCCCTTCAGATCGGGCCCGACGCCCCGATCATCACCACGGACGCCCGTCACCGCGCGGACGCGAAGAGCGCGCTGATCACGCTGGTCGAGCACGCGCTGATGGCACGACTGCGTTAGGCACCCGGGGGCGGCCGAGGCCGCTCCGCACGACGAAGAGCCGGACCTGTGGTCCGGCTCTCGTCGTCTGCACCTTCGCGCCCGTCTCCCGGCCGCACGGGACCGCACGCGCACCCGGTGCGCCGGTGAGGGTGCCCGCGAGCCACCATCGCCCGCCGCCGCAGCCGCCCCTGCCATAGCGTGCCCGTGCGGCCGAGCCCGGGTCGGCGAAGCGGCAGCGGGAGGGTGGGGGCGAGGCCCACCCGGCCGCGTGGAATACGCTGGAGCGTCGTCACCCCGTCCGGCCACGGTCGTCACCCCGTCCGGCCACGTCAGAAGGGCAGCCCGAACCCGTGCGCATCGCAAGATTCTCCCTCGACGGCAACGTCGCCTTCGGTGTCGTGGAAGGGGACGCGCAGACCGAAGGCGGCCCCGTGCTCGACATCATCAAGGGCCACCCCTTCGCGGAGTTCGAGCGCTCGGGCCAGAAGATCCCCCTGGACAAGGTCCGGCTGCTGCCGCCCGTGCTGCCCAACAAGGTCGTCGCCGTCGGCCGCAACTATGCCGAGCACGCCAAGGAGTTGGGCAACGAGGTCCCCGACTCCCCGGTCGTCTTCTTCAAGCCGTCCACATCCGTGTGCGGCCCGCACGACCCGGTGACCTATCCGTCCTTCTCGTCCGAGGTGCACTACGAGGCCGAACTTGCCGTCGTCATCGGCCGGTTGTGCAAGGACGTGCCCCGTGAGCGCGTCAAGGACGTGATCCTCGGCTACACCTGCGGCAACGACATCACCGCCCGCGACATCCAGCGCACCGAGTCGCAGTGGGCCCGGGCCAAGGGCTTCGACACCTCCTGCCCGCTCGGCCCGTGGGTCGAGACCGAGCTGGACGCCTCCGACCTCGGCGTGATGTGCACCGTCAACGGAGAGCAGCGCCAGCTCGGCCGCACGAGCGAGATGGTCCGCTCCGTCGAGGACCTGGTCGTCCACATCACGGAGGCCATGACGCTGCTGCCGGGCGACGTCATCCTGACCGGAACCCCGGCGGGCGTCGGCCCGCTCGTCGTCGGCGACGAGGTCGCCGTCACCATCGAAGGCATCGGCACTCTCACCAACAAGGTGGTCAAGCGTGACTGAGGCGACCGCGCCCGCATCCCCGTCCACGGCCGTCACGAAGGACGTACGCGTACGGTTCTGCCCCTCACCGACGGGCAACCCCCACGTCGGCCTGATCCGGACCGCCCTGTTCAACTGGGCGTTCGCCCGGCACCACGGCGGCACGCTCGTCTTCCGCATCGAGGACACCGACGCCGCCCGCGACACGGAGGAGTCCTACGAGCAGCTGCTGGACTCCATGCGCTGGCTCGGCCTCGACTGGGACGAGGGACCCACGGCGTTCGACGCCGCCTCCGGGGGCCCTGGGGGTACCGCCCGGGCCGCAGGCCCAGGGGGAGGCCCGCACGGCCCGTACCGTCAGTCGCAGCGCACCGAGATCTACGCCGACATCGCGGCAAGGCTCCAGGGGGAGGGCTTCGCCTACCCGTGCTACTGCACCGCCGAGGAGCTGGAGGTGCGCCGCGAGGCCGCCCGCAAGGCCGGCAGGCCCTCCGGCTACGACGGCAAGTGCCGCGAGCTGACCGCGGAGCAGATCGCCGCGTACGAGGCCGAAGGACGCACGCACATCGTCCGCTTCCGCATGCCGGACGAGCCGATCACCTTCACCGACCTGGTCCGCGGTGAGCTGACGTTCGCACCGGAGAACGTGACGGACTACGGCATCGTCCGCGCCAACGGAGCGCCGCTCTACACGCTGGTCAACCCCGTCGACGACGCGCTGATGGAGATCACGCACGTGCTGCGCGGCGAGGACCTGCTCTCCTCCACCCCCCGCCAGATCGCCCTCTACCGGGCCCTCGCGCAGCTCGGCGTCGGCGCCGGCACGATTCCCGCCTTCGGTCATCTCCCGTACGTGATGGGCGAGGGCAACAAGAAGCTCTCCAAGCGCGACCCGCAGGCCTCCCTCAACCTCTACCGCGAGCGCGGGTTCCTGCCGCAGGGGCTGCTCAACTACCTTGCGCTGCTGGGCTGGTCGATCGCCGAGGACCGCGACATCTTCTCGCTCGACGAGATGATCGCCGCCTTCGAGATCTCCGAAGTCAACGCCAACCCGGCCCGCTTCGACCTGAAGAAGTGCGAGGCCATCAACGCCACGCACCTGCGTGAGATGCCGCCCGGGGACTTCGTCGCGGCCTGCGAGCCCTGGCTGCACGCCCCCTACGCTCCGTGGCGCGAGGAGTCGTTCGACAGGGCCGCCTTCGAGGAGCTGGCCCCCCTCGCCCAGACGCGGCTGACGGTCCTGTCCGACATCACCGCCAACGTCGACTTCCTCTTCCTGGACGAGCCCGTGGAGGACGAGGCGTCCTGGACGAAGGCGATGAAGCCCGGCGCAGAGGACGTGCTGCGCACCGCCCGTACGAAGCTATCCGGCGCCGACTGGAAGGCCGAGGCCCTCAAGGACGCGGTGCTGGCGGCGGGCGAGGAGCACGGCCTCAAGCTCGGCAAGGCCCAGGCTCCGGTGCGTGTCGCGGTCACGGGCCGCACGGTGGGCCTGCCGCTCTTCGAGTCCCTCGAAGTCCTGGGCCGCGAGCGCACGCTGGCCCGCGTGGATGCGGCGCTGGAGAAGGTGGCGGCCCGGCAGGAGGGCTGAACTCCCGCGATGTGAGGTGTTACGGGCGCCGCCCCTGGTCCTGTGCGCATTCTCTGACTAGAGTCAGAGAATGGCTGATGTGCAGATCGACCAGGTGCGGCGGTTCAACCGCACCGTCACCGAACGCGTGGGCGTGCTCTGCGACCACTACCTGGGCCGCGACAGGCCCGTCGGCGAGGCCCGGCTGCTCTGGGAGATCGGCGAGCAGGGGCAGGACGTACGGCGGCTTCGCGAGCGCCTCGGCCTCGACTCCGGCTACATCAGCCGGCTCCTGCGCTCCCTGGAGGCCGCCGGGCTGGTGACGGTGGAGCCGCACCCCCGGGACAGGCGGGTGCGCACCGTCCGGCTCACCGGCACCGGCCGCGCGGAACGCGCCGTGCTGGACGGCCGCAGCGACGAACTGGCCGGCTCCATGCTGGAGCCGCTCAACAGCGCCCAGCGTGCACGCCTGGTCGCGGCCATGGCCGAGGTCGACCGGCTGCTGACCGCCGGAACGGTCACCCTGGACACCGTCGACCCGGACCACCCCGACGCCCGGCACTGCCTGCAGGGCTACTTCACGGAGCTCCAGGAGCGCTTCTACACCGGCTTCGACCCGGCACGGAGCCTGCTGCCCGACGCGGGTGAACTCCGGCCCCCGAGCGGCCTGTTCCTCGTCGCCCGGCTCCAGGGTGAGGCCGTCGGCTGCGCCGGCCTGAAGCTGCCCGCCGGTGCCCCGGCCGAGATCAAGCGCATGTGGGTCGCCCCCCGGGCCCGCGGCCTCGGCCTGGCCCGCCGCTTCCTGACCGAACTGGAGACGCGCGCCGCCCGGCACGGCTCCGCCACGCTGCGCCTGGACACCAACAAGGCGCTGACCGCCGCGATCGGCCTCTACCGCTCCTTCGGCTTCGAGGAGGTCCCCGCCTTCAACGACGAGCCGTACGCGCACCACTGGTTCGAGAAGAGCGTCGCCGCACGGCGTCCGGAGTGAACGGGGAGGGAGCGTCCGGCGGGCGCGGGGTCGGAGGGTTCCGCCCGCTGGCGGCTTCGGCGACGATTCCGCAGGTGCTCAACGCCCCGCCTCGCGACGGGCGACCAGGTTGTTGTCCCAGTCGTATCCGTTGCCGTCGGCGTCCCAGAAGACCATGCCGTCGGTTTCGCCCGCATTGATTCGCCGTACAGTCTCCTCGAGTTCGTCCATGTAACCGGGGGTGGCGCAGGCGCAGGCGGCCGGATACCAACGTTCAACCGCTTCGTCCATCGCCTTCTGGTCGAACTCCCCAGCAGCGCACATGAAGACCCGGGTGAACCCCATCAGCCAGTCGGGCCGACGCTCAAGTGCGTTGCGGACAGCGCCCGGAGTCTTCTCACACGGCATGCGTTCCATGTCGGCCGTCGCAGGCGGACCTCCTCGACTGAGTAGCCGGCAGCCGTCCGGGGCCGCGTCTGGCGACGCGGACCCAGGGTCTGTGCAGTCATATGCACGGTTTTTCGGGTTTCCGGGATCGATCTTGCTGGTGCCTCGATCCAAGGGCAAACGGAAAGTCAACGTGTGTTGACTCCATGTGAAGGGCGTGGATCGACCAGCAGGCGAGCCCACACCGTCTTGCCGACAACGCGCTCCTGTACGCCCCACGCATCCGCGAACGCCGCGACGAGCGCGAGCCCGCGCCCCGACTCGGCAAGAGCAACGTCTGCCGCACGACCGGCAGTTGGCGGCGGCTGCCCGTCACCCGCGTCGGAGACCTCGACCGTCACGGTCTTCTCCAGGTCGTACACGAGCCGCAACTCGACAAGGCGGCCCCGTACATGACCGTGCCGCACGGCGTTGGTCACCAACTCCGACACGACGAGCGCCGCGTCGGAGACGGCGTCACCGTCCAGGCCCCAGCCGGTCAGCGCCGTACGCGTCGCGCGCCGGGCGACCGTGACGGTGGAGGAGGTGGACGGGAACCTCCGCCACCAGACGAGCGAAGCGAGCACCGGGGCCGTCTCATCACTTTCCGAGTTCATGTGACCAGGGTCACCCCACTCGACTACGTTCGGTAGTGATCGCATGTCGACGGCGGTCTCCGGCGACCTTCGGGCCCCGGAAGTTGAGCCGCGTTGAACCGAGTTGAAGGCGTGGGGGCGCGACGATGACCCAGGGCAAGAAGGTGGCCTCTCCGGCCGCCCAGTACTTCGCGGAGGTGCTGCGCCTGCTGCGCACCTCGGCCGGTCTCTCCCAGAACGAACTCGGCGCGCGCATGAATTACACGGGCGCGGCGGTGAGTGCGGTGGAGACGGGCGCCAAGCCGGCAACGGACGAGTTCATCGAAGCGGCCGAACAGGCACTGGGTGCGGGCGGCGTCCTCCGCGCCGCGAGCAAGTACGTGAGGCTGGAGCGGTATCCGGAGTACTTCCAGGGGTTCGTGCAGCTGGAGCAGGACGCCCTCAGCGTCATGTCGTGGTGTACACACGTAATCGACGGGCTGCTCCAGGCCGAGGACTACGCGCGGGAGTTGCTGCGCTGTGGATTCCCGCCCATCGCCGAGGAAGAGATCGAGCCTCTGACAACCGCTCGGCTGGAGCGAGCCGTGCTGCTGGAGCGCAAGCCGGTGTGCGTGGTGGATGTCGTCCTCGACGAGGCGGCGCTGCGCAGACAGGTCGGGACAGCAGACACGATGAAGAGGCAATACGAGCACCTGCTTTCGTGCGCTCAGCGTCCCAACATCACCGTCCAGGTGATGCCGACGACAATGGCTCTGCACGCGGGATTGCACGGCCCGATGAAGCTGGTCGAGACTGCGGAGTGCGAACGACTGGTCTACATGGAGAACAACGGCAAGAGCACTCTTGTCTCGAAGCCAGACGAAGTAGGAGTACTGGCTCGGCGTTGTGCCATGATCAGGTCGCAAGCCCTTTGTCCGGAGGGATCCCTCATTCTGATCGAGCAGTTGGCGGGTGAGCTATGAGTGAGCTGGTGTGGCACAAGAGCAGCTATAGCGATCCTGGAGGCGGCGACTGCGTCGAGGTAGCCGTCGAGTGGCGCAAGAGCAGCTACAGCGACTCCAGCGGTGGCGCCTGCGTCGAGGTCGCGGCCGCCCCCGCGGCCGTCCACGTCCGGGACTCCAAGCGGATGGGCAACGGCCCGGTCCTCTGCCTCCCCGGCCGCTCCTGGCAGGCGTTCCTGACTCGCCTGTAGCCGGACGGAACCCGTTTTGGAGCGCCGTCGTCGATCGGGTACTGTTCTTCCTGTCGCCGAACGGGGCGAGGCCGCGAGGCCCGACCGGAAGGCGGTCACCCGGACAAAATCCCCGCTGTGTATTGCGGTCGGGGGTTGCGTTTTGGTGGGCTATGGTGTAATTGGCAGCACGACTGATTCTGGTTCAGTTAGTCTAGGTTCGAGTCCTGGTAGCCCAGCGCGATCTTGTATCGACGCAGTTCACAGGCGCAATTCACAAGATCGAGGCCCCCGTTGTGTAGCGGCCTAGCACGCCGCCCTCTCAAGGCGGTAGCGCCGGTTCGAATCCGGTCGGGGGTACGGGCCGGTGCTCAGTACCGGTCAGGCAGGGGCCCCCGTTGTGTAGCGGCCTAGCACGCCGCCCTCTCAAGGCGGTAGCGCCGGTTCGAATCCGGTCGGGGGTACTCGATCGAAAAGAAGCCCTCCGCGGAAAGCGGAGGGCTTCTTTCGTTACCGGCCTTCGTTCCCAGCGCCTTCAACCCTCCTCACTGAAGCGCCTGTTGGACTCCTCCGCCTCCGCGAGCCGCCGCAGGCTGAGCAGCACCGGTTCGTAGAGCACGGTGCAGGCCACGGCGGCCTCGATCTGCTCCTCCGCGTCGTCGATGCCGGCCACGAGATCCAGGTCGCGGCTGGCCACCTGCGCGGCCGCCCGGGCGTACGGCAGCAGGTTCTCCTGCCCGCACGGGTAGCCGAGGCGCCGCAGCGCCGCGATCGCGCCGACCAGCATCCGGTACGCGGGGGACGCGGGCCCGGCGGACTGCGAGAACTCCCAGTCGAGCTCCTTGAGCAGGGCCTGGGCGGTGCGCTCCGCGCCGTCGGCCTCCGGGTCGTCCGGTGCGGGCCGGTCCCCGTGGGGGAGCGCCCACACGGCGGCCCCGATGCGGCTGTGCTGGTCCAGGGAGGTGTCGTCGACGCATGCCAGCACTTCGCGGGCGGTCGCAACGGGGAGCCGGCCGACCTGGGTGAGGGCCCGGATGAGGCCGAGCCGCCGCAGGTGGGTCTCCTCGTACTCGGCGTGCGTCGCCGAGACGCGGCGGCCCGGCGGGAGCAGCCCCTCGCGCAGGTAGTACTTGACCGTCGCGGTGCTGATCCCGCTGCGTTCGCTCAGTTCCGCCAGACGCATCGCGTCCCGTCCCGTCGAGTTGTCGTTTCCCGCTTGCGCTTCCGGTTGGAGAGCGGCACTATCCTATAGTGGATAGTGAAGCTATCCAATAACGGAGGGAGTGTGTGCCATGGCAGGGAAGGTGCCGGAGGGGCGGATGACGGCCGCGGCCCGTGGCGACGTCGTCGTGTTCCTGATCGGGATGCGGATCAACAAGCTGCGGGCGCTGCGCAGTTGGCTGCCCGTGTTCACGGCGATGCCGCGGATGCTGAAGGAGCTCTCGAAGGATCCCTCAAGTGGCCTGCTGGGCTTCAGGGTTCAGCTCGGCGGTCTCCGCGACATCAGCGTGGTGCAGTACTGGGAGTCCAAGGAGAAGCTGTTCGCGTACGCGTCGGCGGCGGACAAGGAACACCGGCCGGCGTGGGCGGCGTACAACCGCAAGGCACGCAACGGCAGTGCGGCCGTGGGGATCTGGCACGAGACGTACGCCGTCCCGGCGGGCCGTCACGAGTCGATCTACGCGAACATGCCGCCCCACGGGCTCGGTTCGGCGCACGGAACCGAACCGGTGGGCAGCCGCGGAGAGCGCGCTGCGGAGCGGATGGCGTCCGGCCGGACCGAGGCCTGACGCGGGAGGGCGGGGCGTGACCGGCGTCTGCCGTTCACGGGGGCGTGCGGCCTCGGGAGCGAGTGCCGCCGCTCAGCCCGTCGTCCTGCGCAGGGACTCGCTCAGCCGTGCCGCGGCGTCGACGATCGCCTGTGCGTGCATACGGCCGGGATGCCGGGTCAGCCGCTCGATCGGCCCGGAGACGGAGACGGCGGCTACGACGCGGTTGGACGGACCCCGCACAGGTGCCGAGACGGAGGCCACGCCGGGTTCGCGTTCGCCCACGGACTGTGCCCAGCCCCTGCGCCGTACGCCCGAGAGCGCCGTCGCCGTGAAGCGTGCTCCCTGGAGGCCGCGGTGCAGACGCTCCGGCTCCTCCCAGGCCATCAGGATCTGTGCCGCCGAACCCGCCTTCATCGGCAGCGTCGAGCCGACCGGGACGGTGTCCCGCAATCCGGACAGCCGCTCCGCGGCGGCGACGCAGATGCGCATGTCGCCCTGGCGCCGGTAGAGCTGTGCGCTCTCGCCCGTCACGTCGCGAAGGTGCGTGAGTACGGGCCCGGCGGAGGCGAGAAGGCGGTCCTCGCCCGCCGCGGCGGCGAGTTCGCCCAGGCGCGGGCCGAGGATGAAGCGCCCCTGTATGTCCCGGGCGACCAGGCGGTGGTGCTCCAGGGCCACCGCGAGCCGGTGTGCCGTCGGACGTGCCAGGCCGGTCGCCCCGACCAGCCCGGCGAGGGTGGCCGGACCGGACTCCAGGGCGCTCAGTACCAGGGCCGCCTTGTCGAGAACGCCGACACCGCTAGAGTTGTCCATGCGTCGATACTCGCGTCTCAGAGTATGAAACGCAAGTTCCTTTTCCGGCGCCACCCGCCACCCTGGAGTGGCGGAGCACACCAAGGACCGGCAGGGCCCCTGCGGCCGTGGTGAGCCAATGGATCTCGAGATGTGGGCCGGCGACGCGGCCGGCCGGAGGGAAAGCGATGGGACGGACACTCGCGGAGAAGGTCTGGGACGACCACGTCGTCACGCGCGCCGAAGGCGAGCCGGACCTGCTCTTCATCGACCTGCACCTGCTGCACGAGGTGACCAGCCCGCAGGCCTTCGACGGTCTTCGCAAGAACGGCCGGCGTGTGCGCCGCACCGACCTCACCATCGCGACCGAGGACCACAACACCCCCACCATCGACATCGACAAGCCCATCGCCGACCCCGTCTCACGCACGCAGCTGGAGACGCTGCGCAAGAACTGCGCGGACTTCGGCGTACGGCTGCACCCCCTGGGCGACGTCGAGCAGGGCGTCGTGCACGTGGTCGGGCCGCAGCTCGGCCTGACCCAGCCGGGAACGACCGTGGTCTGCGGCGACTCGCACACCTCCACGCACGGCGCGTTCGGCGCCCTGGCCTTCGGCATCGGCACCAGCCAGGTCGAACACGTACTGGCGACCCAGACGCTGCCGATGGCGCCGTTCCGCACGATGGCGGTCACCGTCAACGGCGAACTCCCCGAGGACGTCACGGCGAAGGACCTCATCCTCGCGATCATCGCCAGGATCGGCACGGGCGGCGGCCAGGGCTACGTCATCGAATACCGCGGCGAGGCCATCGAGAAGCTGTCGATGGAAGCGCGGATGACCATCTGCAACATGTCCATCGAGGCCGGCGCCCGCGCCGGGATGATCGCCCCCGACGACACCACCGTCGAGTACGTCCGGGGCCGGGAGCACGCGCCGCAGGGCGCCGACTGGGACGCCGCCGTCGAGTACTGGAAGACGCTGCGCACCGACGACGACGCGGTCTTCGACCACGAGGTCGTCATCGAGGGCGGGGAGTTGGCCCCGTTCGTGACCTGGGGAACGAACCCGGGCCAGGGTGCACCGCTGTCGGATTCCGTGCCGGACCCGGCCTCGTTCGAGGACGAGGGCGCCAGGCTGGCAGCCGAGAAGGCGCTGGAGTACATGGGGCTGACTGCCGGGCAGCCGCTGCGCGAGGTCGGCGTGGACACCGTCTTCGTCGGCTCGTGCACCAACGGCCGTATCGAGGACCTGCGTTCGGCCGCGGCCGTCCTCCAGGGGCGGCAGGTCGCCGACGGGACCAGGATGCTGGTCGTGCCCGGCTCCGTACGCGTCGCACTCCAGGCCGTCGAGGAGGGCCTGGACAAGATCTTCACGGAGGCCGGGGCCGAATGGCGGCACGCGGGATGCTCGATGTGCCTGGGCATGAACCCCGACCAGCTCAAGCCGGGCGAGCGCGCCGCCTCCACCTCGAACCGCAACTTCGAGGGCAGGCAGGGCAAGGGCGGCCGCACGCACCTGGTCTCGCCGCAGGTCGCCGCGGCGACGGCGGTGCTGGGGCGCCTGGCCTCGCCCGCCGACCTGACCGACGTACGAGTGCCCGCCGGCGTCTGAGGAGACGGAACACCATGGAAGCCTTCACGACACACACCGGGCGGCTCGTACCGCTGCGCCGCAGCAACGTCGACACCGACCAGATCATCCCCGCGCACTGGCTGAAGAAGGTCACCCGCGACGGCTTCGAGGACGGGCTCTTCGAGGCGTGGCGCAAGCAGGACGACTTCGTGCTCAACCAGGAGGCGTACAAGGGCGGCACGGTGCTCGTCGCCGGTGAGGACTTCGGCACCGGCTCCTCCCGCGAGCACGCCGTCTGGGCGCTCCAGAACTACGGCTTCAAGGTCGTCGTCTCGCCGCGCTTCGCGGACATCTTCCGCGGCAACTCCCTGAAGAACGGCCTGCTCACGGTCGTGCAGCCGCGCGAGACCGTCGAGGCGCTGTGGCGGCTCGCCGAGTCCGACCCGCAGGCGGAGGTCACCGTCGATCTCGTCGAGCGCAAGATCGTCGCACCGGGGATCGAGTCCGCCTTCGAACTCGACGAGAACGCCCGCTGGCGGCTGCTCGAAGGGCTGGACGACATCAGCCTCACCCTGAAGAACGAGGCCGCCATCGCCGACTACGAATCGCGGCGCCCCTCGTTCAAACCCCTTACGCAGCAAGTGTGACGCGCATCTGAGCGCCCACGCTCCGCACGGCCCACAACCGCATCACAGCCCGCGCCCCACGCCTCCGCCGCGTGGGGCGCGAGTGCGTTGGGGAGACGGTATGCGACAACTCACCGCAGATGGCACAATCGGTGCATGGAACGCGACGGTCAACTCGATCTCTACGACCGGCTCGCCGCCCGCTTGAAGGAGGCGCACACACGAGTGCGCACACTGCAAGTCCCCGAGGGCGTACGGGTGGCGCTGCAGCGAAAGCTGCTCGTCATCACCGCGGCCTCGAAGCACGATCTCGCCGACGCGGAGCGGCGCGTGGACCGTCTCATGACGGATATCGACGAGGGACGCTTCCCCGAGGAACAGGCAGGCAAGCGCGCTGACGGAACTCGATGAAGGGCGAGTTCGTTGCGGCACAAGGGTGATTCGCCCGTTTCATGTTTGATTCGAGGTATATATCTGCCTAGCGTGCGAAAAAGCTTGAACACATTCGTTCCTGCAATAGTTCCGAAGGGGAAGACGTGAACAAGGCGCAGCTCGTCGAAGCAATCCAGGACAGGCTCGGTGGACGGCAGCAGGCCTCGGAAGCGGTCGATGTCGTACTGGACGCGATCGTCCGTTCCGTTGTGGCAGGGGAGCGGGTCTCGGTCACCGGGTTCGGCTCCTTCGAGAAGGTGGACCGGCCCGCCAGATACGCCCGTAACCCGCAGACCGGCGAGCGCGTGCGTGTCCGCAAGACCTCGGTGCCGCGCTTCCGCGCCGGTGCCGGCTTCAAGGAACTGGTCAGCGGGGCGAAGAAGCTTCCGAAGAACGACGTCGCCGTGAAGAAGGCCCCGAAGGGCAGCCTGATGGGCGGCACTTCCGCGAAGAAGGCGGCGGCCAAGCGCGCGGGCGCGAAGAAGACCGCCGCGAAGCGCGGAGCCGCCAAGAAGGCCGCCGCCGTCAGGACGACCGCGAAGCGGATGCCCGCGAAGAAGACGGCGGCGAAGAAGGCCGCCACCAAGAAGGCGGCGGCGAAGAAGACCACCGCGAAGAAGGCGGCGGCGAAGAAGACCACCGCGAAGAAGTCCTCGGCCAAGAAGGCCACCGCCAAGAAGGCACCTGCGAGGAAGGCCCCCGGCCGCCGTACCGCCGCGCGCAAGACGGCCGCCAAGAGGGCCACAGCACGCAAGCGCTGAACAGCCCGTACCACGCAACGCACATCACGCCCCGCAGCGCCGGGCCGGACTCCCGCCGGAGTCCGGCCCGGCGGGCGTTTCAGGGGCTCTCGGCCCTGCGCAGGAGCCCGCCCGGTGCGGCCGGCACGGCGGTTGCCGCGATCGCATGCCGCGAGGGTCCTCCCGGCTCGGGGAAGTCCCGTGCCTACCCGGAAGAGGCCGGCCGGGTCGCGCGAGCGCTCAAAGGGTCTGGAGCGTCACGAAGGTGACTCTCCGGTCGTCCCCGCTGCCCTCGACCTCGATGCGCAGGCGCTGCCCCGGCCGCAGCAGGCGCAGGCCCCCCGCGTCGAAGGCGGCGGCGTCGAAGGGGAGCGGCGTTCCGTCGTCGAGCAGAACGCTGCCCGTGCGCGTCACGGGGTCGTAGGTGTACGAAGTGGCCTGCATGCAGCGAAGCCTAGGCCCCGTCCGGCCGGACGGGGCCTGGAGGGTCACGGACCGCTGTTGACGGGCGCGGCTCCGGCGCCGTCGCACGGGGTCCGCTCGCGGCAGGCCCTCGCCGTGAACGGGCCCAGTCCCAGCGCCCGGGCTGCCACCAGGTCGGCGGCCGTGTCCACGTCCCGGCGGACGCTGTCCACCTGCGCGAGAACGATCTCCTGCGCACCCGAAGCCCGGTGCCGTGCGCGGGAGGCGGGGCCGAAGTGCGGGCCGAGCGCATGGCCCGGAAGCGCCGAGAGCAGCGTGGTGCCCGTACCGTCGGCATCGGCGAGGAACGCGCGAGGCGAGCGCGCGGCGAAGGTGAGCACCCGGGCAAGCTCTTCGGGGCGCAGCGCGGGCAGATCGGCGTTCAGGGCCGCGACGGGGGCGTCGGGCCGCCGCGCACGCACCTCTGCGGCGCCGTGTGCCAGCGCGGGGTTGAGACCGGCGGACGGAGCGTCCCGCACGATGCGTGCGCCGAGCGCGGCCAGTTCCCGTGCCGCACCGCGGTCGTCGGTGACAACTGCCACATCCCGCACCGCCCCGCAGGTCAGACCGGCGCTCACCGTGTCCTGTGCGAAGGCCAGGGCGAGCCGGGCACGGCCCGGGCCGCCCGCTGTCGCGGCGAGCCTGCTCTTGGCCCGTATCAGCGGCTTCAACGGCACCACGAGGGTCCACGCGACGGGCGTCACATGTGGCTGCACCCCTTCATTCTCACCCGCCGCCCGAAGAGCCCGTCAGGCGCCCGGCTACGGTGGCGGGGCAGAGCAGGCGGGCCGTGCGCTCGACACGGCGGGGGTAACGGGGTGAGACTTGCCCCTCGCGCGCCGGGGTGAACGCACGCCGGGCGCGCCGGTCAGGCCCACGCCCGCGGTGCCGAGGGTCCCGCGCCCGTTCTCTGCGGCAGGCCGTGCCCTGCCGCCCGCCGGGACCACGTGGCTGTTCGAACAGGCAAGAGGAGATGGTGTCCGGGTGTCCCGCCGCAGAATCGGCTTCTGGTACCGCCTTGCCGCGGTTTTGGTGAAACCGCCGCTCTTGTTCTTCTTCAAGCGAGACTGGCGCGGAATGGAGCATATTCCGGAAAAGGGCGGTTTTATCACCGTCGTGAATCACAACTCTGTTGTGGACCCGCTTTCCTATGCCCACTTCCAGTACAACACCGGAAGGGTCCCGAGGTTTCTCGCGAAGGTCAGTCTCTTCCGGAGCGGATTCGTGGGAGCTGCCATGCGCGGCACGGGCCAGATCCCCGTCTTCCGTGAGTCCAAGGACGCCATGGGGGCCTTCCGCGCGGCCGTGGACGCCATCAACAAGGGGGAATGCGTCGCGTTCTACCCGGAGGGCACCCTCACACGTGCTCCCGGCATGTGGCCGATGAAGGGCAAGACCGGTGCCGCACGCGTGGCTCTGGAAACGCGGGCACCTGTCATTCCCGTTGCGCAGTGGGGGGCGAATCTCGCCGTGCCTCCCTATCCCAAGCGTGGCGAGATCAAGCTCTTTCCGCGCAAGACCCTGATCGTGCAGGCCGGACCGCCCATCGATCTCTCGGAGTTCTACGACGCGGAACCGACCGCCGCTGTGCTCCGCGAGGTCACGGACCGCATCATGGACGAGATCACCGCACTGCTTTCCGAAGTCCGCGGCGAGCCCGCGCCCGCCGAGCGCTACGACCACCGCGCAACCGAACAACAGCCGCAGGACCAGGTTCCCCAGCAGGCGGAACCGGCACAGCACGACACGGCGTCCCCGGGCGGCGCCGGGGGAGAGAACGCGTGACGAAAGCCGCCGTATTCGGCACCGGTTCCTGGGGCACCGCCTTCGCGATGGTGCTCGCCGACGCGGGCTGCGAGGTGACCCTCTGGGGGAGGAGAGCGGAGCTCGCCGAGGCGGTCAACACCCGTCGCATGAACCCCGACTACCTTCCCGACGTCGAACTTCCCGCGTCGGTGCGCGCCACCACAGACCCGGCGGAGGCGGCGGAGGGCGCCGAGTTCACCGTGCTCGCCGTGCCGTCCCAGACGCTGCGCGGCAACCTCGCCGGCTGGGCGCCGCTGCTGCACGAGGACACGGTGCTCGTATCCCTCATGAAGGGCGTCGAACTGCGCACCGCGAAGCGGATGAGCGAGGTCATCGAGGAGGTCGCGGAGGTCGAACGCTCACGGGTGGCCGTACTGACCGGGCCCAACCTGGCGAAGGAGATCGCCGCGCGACGTCCGGCCGCCTCGGTCGTCGCCTGCACGGACGCTTCCGTGGCGCAGCGGCTGCAGGCCGCCTGTCACACTCCGTACTTCCGTCCGTACACCAATACCGACGTCGTCGGCTGTGAACTCGGCGGAGCGGTCAAGAACGTGATCGCGCTGGCGGTCGGCATCGCCGACGGCATGGAACTCGGTGACAACGCCAAGGCCTCACTGATCACCCGCGGTCTCGCCGAAACCACACGGCTCGGGCTGGCGATGGGCGCCGACGCGCACACCTTCGCGGGCCTGGCCGGCATGGGCGACCTGGTGGCCACGTGCTCCTCGCCGCTCTCCCGCAACCACACGTTCGGCACCAACCTGGGCCGCGGCATGACGCTCGAGGAGACGATCGCGGTGACACGGCAGACCGCGGAAGGTGTCAAATCGTGCGAGTCCGTACGTGAACTGGCCCGTATGCACGGCGTGGAGATGCCTCTGACCGAGACCGTGGTCGGCATCGTCCACGACGGCAAGCCGCCCCTGGTGGCCCTGAAGGAACTCATGTCACGCAGCGCGAAGGCGGAACGTGTCTGACCGGCAGGGGCCGTCTGGTGCGCGCCCCGACCACCGACGAGCGGCGAGGCCGTAATCGCCGCGGCTGCCCGGCAGTTGGGCTGCCGGGGCTCGTCGTCCGCCGCGGCCTCCGCTGCCGCCTGCGCGGTGCGCGGAGCCGGTGACGACGCGGAGGCGCGGACCCTGACGCGTGTGGGCCCAGGCGGTACAGTCGACGCGATATGAGCAGCCAGAGCCCTTCACGCAAGCCCCGCGTCGCCGTCGTCTTCGGCGGCCGAAGCTCCGAGCACGCGATCTCCGTCGTCACGGCGGGCGCCGTCCTCGGTGCGATCGACCGCGACAAGTACGAGGTGCTGCCCATCGGCATCACCTCCGACGGTCACTGGGCGCTGACCGCCGACGAGCCCGAGCGGATGGCGATCGAGAACCGCAAGCTGCCCAGCGTGGCGGAACTGGCCGACGCACAGCCCGGCGGGGTCCTGCTGCCCGTCGAACCGGGCAACCGCGAGGTGACGTACCAGGAGCCCGGTTCCGTACCGAAGGCGCTGGGCGAGGTCGACGTCGTCTTCCCGGTGCTGCACGGTCCTTACGGCGAGGACGGCACCCTCCAGGGGCTGCTGGAGCTCTCCGGGGTGCCCTACGTCGGTGCGGGCGTGCTCGCCTCGGCGGTCGGCATGGACAAGGAGTACATGAAGCGCGTCTTCGCCTCCTTCGGGCTCCCCGTCGGCCCGTACGTGACGATCCGTCCCCGCGAGTGGCGGACGGACCCGGGCTCGGCCCGCAAGCGGATCGTGGACCTGGCAGGCGAACACGGGTGGCCGCTGTTCGTGAAGCCGGCCCGGGGCGGTTCGTCGATGGGCATCACGAAGGTCGACGACCTCGGAGGCCTGGACGAGGCCGTGGCCGAGGCGCAGCGTCACGACCCGAAGGTGATCGTCGAATCGCTGCTCAGCGGACGCGAGATCGAGTGCGGGGTGCTGGAGTTCGAGGACGGCCCCAGGGCGAGCGTCCCCGCCGAGATCCCGCCCGTGAGCGCGCACGACTTCTACGACTTCGAGGCCAAGTACATCGACTCCGCCTCCGGCATCGTGCCCGCGCCGCTCACGCCCGAGCAGACCGCACGCGTTCAGGAGCTGGCGGTCCTGGCCTTCGAGGCGACCTCATGCGAGGGCCTCGTCCGTGCGGACTTCTTCCTCACGGACGGCGGCGAGTTCGTCATCAACGAGATCAACACGATGCCGGGATTCACGCCGATCTCCATGTACCCGCGGATGTGGCAGAAGAGCGGCGTGAGCTACGCGGAGCTCGTGGACCGGCTCATCCAGGCGGCTCTGACGCGCGAGACGGGCCTGCGGTAGCGGGCCGGGGAGCGCGCGCCCGGCGTGCGGCGGCGGCAGTCAGGAGCGCTTCGGCACCGAGGCGCGTATCGCCTTCGCGAGATCGGGCAGCGCGCTGATCTCCGGCGCGTAGTCCTCGGGAACGCTCAACTCGACGTTCGCGGCACGGTCGGTGGTCGTGAAGCGGTAGCCGCCGTCGCGCTGTTCGAGCAGCCAGGAGACCCCGTTGACTTCCGCCGCCTCCGCGGTGGGGTTGTAATGTTCACTACCGGGCGAGAGCTTCTCGGGGCGCGGCACACCACAGCGCATCTCGATGGCCGGATCGCCCCACGCCGCGGTGTACTTCGAGGCGGGATCGAGCGTGATCCGCTGCTGCCCGTCCACACGCTTCGGCAGCCGGTCGTGCAGCGACCGGCATGCGCCGGCGGCCTCGCCGGAGGGGCTGGGCGGCGTCGGGCCACTCGCGTCCCCGCCCGTGCACCCGGCGGCTGCCACGAGTGCGGCGGCTACGGTGGCGGCGCAGGAGGCCCGGCGGAAGGAAGTGCTCACCGGGCGAGCATACGGGGGAGCTAGAGATGAACGATCGGACAGGTCAGGGTGCGTGTGATGCCGTCCACTTTCTGGATCTTGGCCACGACCATGCGTCCGAGCTCGTCGACGGAGTCGGACTGCGCGCGCACGATGACGTCGTACGGGCCGGTCACGTCCTCCGCCTGAAGAATCCCGGGAAGCTTCGTGATGACCTCGGCGACGGTCGATGCCTTGCCGACCTCGGTCTGGATCAGGATGTACGCCTGTACCACGGAACCTCCAGGGCGGCTACGAGGATCATGGGTGGAGCGGGATCGCCACGGTACCGCGTCGCCACAACCGCGCGGGAGACCTGCAGCACAGCCGGTGACAGCGGATTGACGCTCCTGCAGCCGGAGACCGGCCGGACGTGGGCCGGGCAGCGGGAGACAGGCGAAAGGGCGCAGCGATGCATCTGAGCGGGGAGTACCGCGGGGGCCGGCCGCGGACGCCCGGCACCGTCGGGGAGCTCGGAGAGTTCGGCCTGATCCGGGAGTTGACGTCCCGGCTGAACACCACGCCGGCCGTGCAGATCGGTCCGGGCGACGACGCGGCGGTGGTCTCCGCGCCCGACCGCAGAGTCGTCGCCACGACCGACATCCTCCTCGAGGGGCGGCACTTCCGGCGTGACTGGTCCACGGCGTACGACGTGGGACGCAAGGCCGTCGCCGAGAACCTGGCCGACATCGCCGCGATGGGGGCCGTGCCGACGTCGCTGCTCCTCGGTCTCGTCGTCCCCGCCGAACTCCCCGCGAACTGGCCCATGGAGCTCATGGACGGCATCCGTGACGAGGCACAGGTCGCATCGGCGGCCGTTGTGGGCGGTGACGTCGTGCGCGGCGCGACGATCACCGTCTCAATCACCGCCCTCGGCGACCTGCGCAACAGGAAGCCGGTCACCAGGTCCGGGGCGCGTCCCGGCGACACCGTGGCCGTCACGGGCTGGCTGGGCTGGTCGGCGGCGGGCCACGCCGTGCTCTCGCGCGGCTTCCGCTCGCCCCGCGCCTTCGTCGAGGCGCACCGGCGGCCCGAACCGCCGTACCACGCGGGACCGGCCGCGGCGGAGCTCGGCGCCACGGCGATGACGGACGTCAGCGACGGACTCGTGGCCGACCTCGGGCACATCGCCGAGTCCAGCAACGTACGCATCGATCTGCGCTCGGCGGACCTCGACGTGCCCGCGCAGATGTCCGACATCGGTCAGGCGGTGGGCGTCGATCCGCTGCACTGGGTGCTCACCGGCGGCGAGGATCACGCTCTCGTGGCGACGTTCCCCTCCACCGCGAAACTTCCGGCGCGCTGGCGCAAGATCGGCCGGGTGCTCGCGCCCGGCACGCCGCCCCGTGTGACCGTGGACGGCAGACCGTGGGAGCGGTCGGGCGGCTGGGACCACTTCGCCGCGGGGAGCGACAGCGACGGGAGCTGAGACCGGCACGGGCGGACCGGGGCCGGCCGGGATGCCCGTGGCCGCGGCCCCTCGTGCCCGTCCGGGACGCCCGGCTACGTTTGTGCACATGGAGACGACACCCGCCCACTCCGCGCCGCCCCGAGTGCTGACGATCGCCGGTTCCGACTCGGGAGGCGGCGCGGGCATCCAGGCCGACCTCAAGACGATGCTGGCTCTCGGGACTCACGGAATGAGCGTCGTCGCCGCCGTCACGGCGCAGAACTCCGTGGGTGTGCAGGGCTACTGGGAACTGCCGGCCGAGTCGGTGCGTGCGCAGTTCCGCAGCGTCGTGGACGACATCGGCGTCCAGGCGGCGAAGACCGGAATGCTCGCCTCGGCGGAACTGGTCGAGACCGTGGCCGGGCTGCTGTCCGGGCTGAGCGAACCGGTCGTCGTCGACCCTGTCGGCGTCTCCAAGCACGGCGACCCGCTGCTCGCGCAGGAGGCGCTGGATTCCGTACGCACCAAGCTCCTGCCGACGGCGACCGTGGCCACCCCCAACCTCGACGAGGTCGCACAGCTGACGGGCGTGCGCGTCACGGACGAAGCGGGGCTGCGCGAGGCAGCCGCAGCCGTGCTGTCGTACGGGCCGCGCTGGGCACTGGTCAAGGGCGGGCACCTGGCTCGTGACGGGGCGGGCACCGGCGGCGGGGAAGCCGTCGACCTGCTCACCGACGGCCACGAGGAGCACTGGCTGCGGGCTCCGCGCCACGACAACCGCCACACCCACGGCACCGGGTGCACCCTCGCCAGCGCACTCGCGGCGGGACTGGCACGCGGTCTGACCGTGCCGGATGCGGCGAGGGAGGCGAAGGAGTACGTCACGGGCGCGATCGCGGCGGGGTTCGCGCTCGGTGCGGGGCTGGGGCCCGTGGACCACGGCTGGCGGCTGCGCGGGAGCTGACTGTGACGGTGGGGAGCTGCCGGAACCGGCTGCCCGGCCCGCCCCGTTCACGCGGCGCGGGTGCCGCTGCCGCTCAGGCTTTCGTCGCGCGCCGAGGGATCGTCGCGGTGCCGGCGGAGCATTCGGAGCGGCCCTCGGCATGCGAGAAGCCGGCCCGTCGTGACGACGGACCGGCTCCGGAAAGCAACCGGCTGGTGGCCGCACTGCTGAAGCACCACCCGGGCCCTTCCCTGCGCCGGGCGGCGCGGGAGGATACCTACAGGCCCAGGGGGAGAGTCAGCGCGAGACCTTGCCGGCCTTGATGCACGAGGTGCAGGCGTTGAGGCGCTTCGGCGTCCCGTTGACCACTGCACGCACGCGCTGGATGTTCGGGTTCCAGCGGCGCGGGGTGCGGCGGTGCGAGTGGGAGATGCTGTTGCCGAAGCCCGGCCCCTTGCCGCAGACGTCGCAGTTGGCAGCCACGGGTCACTCCAAAGACTTCAGATGCATGTACGGAAAATCCCGGCGACGCAGGCACAGTGATCGACCGGCACTGCCAGGGAGGTCATGACGCCCGATACTCATCAGGCAACCGGAGCAGCATACAACGCCTGCTCATGAACGGCGAAACCAGCCCGTGAGGCCTGCGAGGGCGCACGCCTGACCCTCGCGCCGGCCCTCGCCGGCCATCGGATCGGCTGTCGGATCGGGGGGCCTCTCCGCCGGGCGCCCCCTCCTCCGCCCGCAGGCCGGTTCTGTTGCGCGCGCCGCCGGTGCTCTGATCTAGCCTTCGGAACCCCGTCGTCCTTGCCGGATCCGGCCCTGTGCGGCAGCTCGCCGCGGAGTATGGGCATACGGGAAGCAGACCGGAAACCGACCGCACGGAGACCGCCCCGGTCTCCGGTCCCCAGAGGAGGTCCTCACGTGCCGCAGCCGTTCGACTCCACGGTGATACGGGCATGGACGGCCTTCGCGCTGGAGGCGGTCGGTGAGGCGTGCGAGGAGATCGACGCGATCAACGTCTTCCCCGTGGCGGACGGCGACACCGGCACCAACCTGCGGCGGACCCTCCAGGCCGCGGCGCAGGCCCTGGATGCCGAATGGGACGGCGGCGACCAGGCCGCGCCCGCCCTCCGCGTGCTGTCCCGGGGCGCGCTGCTCGGCGCGTGCGGCAACTCCGGCACGATCCTGGCGCAGTTGCTGCGCGGCATGGCGGAGGCGTACGGGGCCGCCGGAGCTTCGGCAGGCACCGGTGCCTCCGACCCGGCCGACGCTCCGGCCGACGCCCCGGCAGGAGCCGCGACGGAGGGGGCGGCCGAAGTCCCGGGAGAGGCACGGTTGTTGGCCGAGGCACTGGCACGGGCGGCGGACTCGGCGTACGAGGCCGTCGCACACCCCGTGGAGGGCACGATGCTCAGCGTCGCGCGGGCGGCGGCCGACGCCGCGGCGCACGCGGCCGGCCGGCACGGCACGGGTGCCGCGGAGGTGGCCCGCGCCGCGTACGAAGGCTCCCGCGAGGCGCTGGCGCAGACCACCGGGCAGCTCGACGTGCTGCGCCGCGCCGGAGTCGTGGACGCCGGCGGCAGCGGCCTTGTCGCGGTGCTCGGTGCGCTGGCCGACGCCCTCGGGGATCCGGAGCCGGAGGCCGCCTCGCGCAGGCGCCGGGCGTACACCGCGTTCAACGCCCCCGTGGACGGCGGCACTTCGGCCGCGGGGCCCGCACAACCCGGTGGAGGCGGCGGCGCGTACGAGGTGATGTACCTCCTGGACGCCGATGCGGCCGCGGTGGCCGCCCTGCGCGAACGCCTCGACGGGCTCGGCGACTCGCTCGTGGTCGGCGGCGGGGACGGGCTGTGGAGCGTGCACGTGCACGTCGACGACGCCGGTGCCGCTGTGGAGGCGGGTGTCGGCGCGGGACGCCCGCATCGCATCCGCATCACCCGCCTCACCGCGGGCGAGGGCGGCGGGCCCTGCGCCCCGGGGGCCGGCGAAACCGACTCCGGTGCGGGCGCAGGTGCCCGTGCCGGAGCCGGTTCCGGTGCCCGTGCCGGTTCCGGTGCCGAGTCCGAATCCGGCGCTGTCACCGGCAGTTCGGCCCCGCGGGGCCGCGCCGTCGTCGCCGTCGTCCGGGGGGACGGCCTGGCCGGGCTCTGCGAGGAGGCAGGCGCGAGGGTCGTGCGGGCGAAGGAAGCCCTCGGAGGCCCGGACGGGGAGCCCCTGGCGGCCGCCATACGCGAGACCGGCGCGGCCGAGGTCGTGCTGCTGCCGAACGACATCGACCTCCACGCGGCCGCCGCGCGTGCCGCGGACGGGGCGCGGTCGGCCGCACCGCGGCTGCGCGTCTCGGTCGTTCCCACCCGGGCCGAGGTGCAGGGCATCGCCGCGCTGGCGGTGCACGATCCGGAGCGCCGCTTCGACGACGACGTCGTCGCCATGACCAATGCGGCCGGAGCGACCCGCTACGGCCGAGTGACCGTCGCAGACCGCCCGTTCTGGACGATGGCCGGGGTCTGCGAGGCCGGTGACGTGCTCGGTCTCGTGGAGGACGATGTCGTCGTCATCGGCCGCGACGCCGCCGAGGTGGCCGCGGAGGTGCTGGAGCGGATGCTCGCCGCGGGCGGGGAGCTGGTCACGCTGATCGTCGGCGAACACGCTCCGCGGGGGCTGGCGGACCGGCTGGAGGAGCAGGTGCGCGCCGGTCATCTCGCCGTGGACACGGTGGTGCACGAAGGGCGGCAGCACTCCTCGCTGCTGCTGATCGGCGTCGAGTGAGGACCGGGCCGGCTCCCCGCCGGCCCTCCCCGCTTGCCTCCCCCGGTCTCCTCGCCGGCACAGGCGGCACCGCGCGCCACGAGCCGGACCGGCGGGGACCACAGTCCCGGCCCTCCGCCGCGCGGCACACCGGCCGGGCCCCGGCCTCGTCCATTGCCCCGGTCCTGTCAGCGTGATGGTGTGCAATGGAGGCGTGTCCGCGCTCGACGAATCCCTGAAGAAGCACCTGGGCGGCAGCACCGCCAAGGTCCTGTCCGAACATCTCGGCCTGAACACGGTCGGCGACCTCCTCCACCACTACCCGCGGCGGTACGAGGAGCGCGGTCAGCTGACGCGGCTGTCGGACCTGCCGCTGGACGAGCACGTGACCGTCGTCGCACAGGTCGCCAAGTCCAAGGTGCACACCTTCAACCGCGGCCGGGGGCAGCGGCTCGAGGTCGTTCTCACCGACGGCAGCGGCCAGTTGCAGCTGGTCTTCTTCGGGCGGGGCATCTACCAGCCGCAGAAGGACCTGCAGCCGGGCACGCGGGCGATGTTCGCCGGCAAGGTCGGCGTCTTCAACGGCCGTCTCCAGCTCGCGCATCCGCAGTACGAGAAGCTCGGCGCCGGAAGCGGCAGCGAGGAAGTCGACGCGTTCGCCAACAGGCTGATGCCGATCTATCCGGCCGTGGCGCAGATGGCGTCCTGGAAGATCGCCAAGTCTCTCGGCACGGTGCTCGCCTCGATGCAGGCCACCGGCTGGGACGGCCTCGTCGACCCGCTGCCGTCCGCCATCCGCGAGGAGCGGCGCCTCATCCCGCTGCCCGACGCGTTCGAGAAGGTGCACCGGCCGCGGACGAAGGCCGACGTGGCGGCGGCCCGCGACAGGCTGAAGTGGGACGAGGCCTTCATCCTCCAGGTCGCCCTCGCCCGCCGGAGGGCTGCCGATGCCCAACTGCCCGCCGTGGCACGCGTGCCCGTCGAGGGCGGCCTGCTGGACGCCTTCGACGCCAAGCTGCCCTTCACCCTCACCGACGGGCAGCGCAGTGTCAGCCGTGAAGTCTTCGACGACCTGGCCACCGAACACCCGATGCACCGGCTCCTCCAGGGCGAAGTGGGGTCCGGCAAGGCGCAGCCGCTGGACGCCCTCGTCCTCACGCCGGGCGGGTTCCGCGAGATGCGGGAGATCGGCGTCGGCGACGAGGTGATCACGCCCTCCGGCGAACCGGCGCCGGTGGAGGGGATCTTTCCCCAAGGAGAGCGCGAGGTATGGCGGTTGACGCTCTCCGACGGAAGCACCGTCGAGTGCGACGACGAACACCTGTGGCTCGTGGCCACGGCCGAGGCGTGGGAACGGGGCGAGCGTCCGCAGGTGCTGACCACGCGGGAGATCAGGAACGACCTGACGTCGCCCGCCGGTTCGCCGAAGTGGTATCTGCCGCAGGCGGTCCCGGTGGATCTGGGCGCCCCCGCCGAGGGCCCGGCGGACCCGTATGCGACGGGTGCCGAGCTGGGGCGTCCCGGCGGCGCCGACCGCGTTCCGCGCGCGTTCATGGAGGACTCGGTCAAGAACAGGCTGGCCCTGCTCCGGGGCATCCTCGACGCGGGAGCCGACGGCCGGGAGGACGGGCCCGAACCGGCAGGTGAAGGAGCCGGGGGAGGGGACGCCGTCGTCCTCCGCTCCCGCTGCCGGGCGCTCGCCGAGGACGTCGCGTGGCTGGCGCGCTCCCTCGGCGGACACGCACGCCTCACACCGGAGAGGCCCCCGCACGACGGGCCGACGCCGGCGGAGTCGGCCGTCACGGTGCTGCTGCCGCCGGAACACGGCCCGTTCCGCCCGGAGGCCGGGGAGGTCCGCGGCACCGCAAGGGGGAGCGCACCCCGTTCGCTGCGCCGGTCCGTACGTGCGGCCGACCCCGTGGGCCGCAAGCAGGTCCAGTGCATCAGCGTGCGCCACCCCGACAGCGCCTACGTCACCGACAACTTCACGGTCACGCACAACACGATGGTGGCCACGCGCGCGATGCTGACCGTCGTCGACAGCGGCGGCCAGGCCGCGCTGCTCGCCCCCACCGAGGTCCTCGCGCAGCAGCATCACCGCTCCGTGACGGGCCTGATGGGCGAGCTCGCCGAGGGCGGCATGCTCGGCGGCGCGGAGAACGCCACGAAGGTCGTGCTGCTCACCGGCTCCATGGGCGCCGCCGCCCGCCGCCAGGCCCTGCTGGACCTGGCCACGGGGGAAGCCGGGATCGTCATCGGCACGCACGCGCTGATCGAGGACAAGGTCCGCTTCCACGACCTGGGTCTCGTCGTCGTCGACGAGCAGCACCGCTTCGGCGTGGAGCAGCGGGACGCCCTGCGCTCCAAGGGAGTTCACCCGCCGCACCTGCTGGTGATGACGGCTACGCCCATCCCGCGCACCGTCGCCATGACCGTCTTCGGCGATCTGGAGACCTCCGTGCTGGACCAGCTCCCGGCAGGCCGCTCTCCCATCGCCAGCCATGTCGTGCCCGCGAGGGACAAGCCGCACTTCCTGGCCCGTACGTGGGAGCGCGTACGGGAGGAGACGGAGGCCGGGCACCAGACGTACGTGGTCTGTCCGCGCATCGGCGACGAGGAGGAGCAGGAAGGGGCCGGCAAGCCGGCGGGCAGCTCCGGCAGGCGGAAGACCGCAGGACGCGACAGAGCGGCGGAGGAAGCGGCGCAGGGGGAGGGGGAAGGGGCCGCCGACGGCGAGGACGAGAGCAGGCGCCCGCCGCTGTCCGTGCTCGACACCGTGGCGCAGCTGCGCGAGGGGCCGCTGGCCGGGCTTCGAGTGGAGGCGCTGCACGGGCGGATGCAGCCGGACGTCAAGGACGACGTCATGCGCCGCTTCGCCGAGGGAGAGGTCGACGTCCTCGTCGCGACGACCGTCATCGAGGTCGGCGTGGACGTACCGAACGCCACCGTCATGGTGATCATGGACGCGGACCGGTTCGGCGTCTCCCAGCTCCACCAGCTGCGCGGACGCGTCGGCCGTGGTTCCGCAGCCGGCCTGTGCCTGCTGGTCACCGAGGCGCCGGAGGCGGGCCCCGCCCGTGCCCGGCTGGACGCGGTCGCCGCCACGCTGGACGGCTTCGAGCTCTCCCGCGTCGACCTGGAACAGCGCCGGGAGGGCGACGTGCTGGGGCAGGCGCAGTCGGGCGTCCGCACCTCGCTGCGGATGCTCGCCGTGATCGAGGACGAGGAGATCATCGAGGCGGCGCGGCGGGCGGCGACCGCCGTCGTGGCGGAGGACCCCGGTCTGGAGCGGCTGCCGGAGCTGCGCACCGCGCTGGCGGCCCTGCTCGACGAGGAGCGCGAGGACTTCCTCGACAAGGGATGACGGGGACGGCCGGCCGCCGCCCCGGGGCGGGCGGGCGAGCCGCCGCCGTGGGATCCTCGGTTGCGACGGCCGGAGTCCGGGCCGGTACCGGCCGCACGAGAGAACGAAGGGCACCCGCACCATGACCCGCGTGATCGCAGGAGCCGTCGGCGGCCGCCGCCTGACCGTGCCGCCGGGCCAGGGCACGCGGCCCACCTCCGACCGCGCGCGCGAGGGCATGTTCTCCAGCTGGGAGGCTCAGTTGGGCGGCTCGGGCACGGCTGCCTGGCACGGCAGACGCGTACTCGACCTGTACGGCGGTTCCGGCGCGGTCGGCCTCGAAGCGCTCTCGCGCGGCGCTGCTCACGTGCTCCTCGTCGAGTCGGACGCCCGCGCGGCCCGCACCATCCGGCAGAACGTGCGTGCGCTGGGGCTGCCCGGTGCCGAGGTGCGCCACGCCAAGGCCGAGGCGGCCATCGCCGGTTCACCGCCCGGCGACCCCTACGACGTGATCTTCCTGGACCCCCCGTACGCCGTCACGGACGAGCAGGTCCGCGAGATTCTGCTCACACTCCGCTCCGGGCCCTGGCTGACCGACGACGCGCTCGTCACCGTGGAGCGGAGTACGCGTGGCGGCGAATTCCGCTGGCCCGGGGGCTTTGTGGGCCTGCGGGCCAGGCGCTACGGCGAAGGGACGCTCTGGTACGGTCGCGCCGCCGCGAGCGGAGAGACCCCCACACCATGAACTCCGCGGACACCCCACAGACCCCCCATCGTCCGGAGAGCGAGGAACCACCAGTGCGTCGCGCAGTCTGTCCGGGATCCTTCGACCCCATCACCAACGGACACCTCGACATCATCGCCCGCGCCTCCAAGCTCTACGACTCGGTCTACGTGGCCGTGATGATCAACAAGTCGAAGCAGGGCCTGTTCTCCGTGGACGAGCGCATCGACCTCATCCACGAAGTGACCGCCGCCTTCGGCAACGTGCGCGTGGAGGCCTTCCACGGACTGCTCGTCGACTTCTGCAAGGACCGCGACATCCCCGCCATCGTCAAGGGGCTCCGTGCGGTTTCGGACTTCGACTACGAGCTGCAGATGGCGCAGATGAACAACGGCCTCTCCGGCGTCGAGACGCTCTTCGTGCCGACCAACCCCACCTACAGCTTCCTCTCCTCCAGCCTGGTCAAGGAGGTTGCCACCTGGGGCGGCGACGTCTCCAACCTGGTGCCCGAGCCGGTGCAGCGCGCTCTGGCGGCGCGTCTCACCAAGCCGTGAGCCTGCCGGAAGGGGCCGAGTCGGGGCATCGGCTGTCGAGTTGAGTGCGACTGGCCGTACAGTCGCTTCCGTGGACGTTCAGCAGA
Organism: Streptomyces sp. WMMB 322; assembly: GCF_900090145.1. Classification (GTDB taxonomy): domain Bacteria; phylum Actinomycetota; class Actinomycetes; order Streptomycetales; family Streptomycetaceae; genus Streptomyces. Next base: position 162,722 of record NZ_FMHI01000007.1, on the reverse strand, counting down.
AACTCGACGAGATCGTGACGGCGGTGGACAGCGCTCGCGCGATGCCCATGTCGGCCTCCTGCGTGGTGAACCGGGCCGAACTGCTCGCCATGCTGGAAGAAGTGCGCCAGGCGCTGCCCGGATCGCTCGCACAGGCCGAGGAACTGCTCGGAGGGCGCGAGCAGATGGTCGCCGAGGCCCAAGCCGAGGCGCAGCGGATCATCGAGTCGGGGCACGCCGAGCGCGGCTCACTGGTCTCCGGCACGGAGATCGTCCGCCAGGCGCAGGCCGAGGCCGAACAGGTCCTGACCCAGGCCCGGCAGGAGGCCGCGGAGATCCGGGCCGAGGCGGACGACTACGTCGACAGCAAACTCGCCAACTTCGAGGTCGTGCTCAGCAAGACCATCGGCTCCGTCGAGCGGGGCCGCGAGAAGCTGCTGGGCAGCGGGCCGGGTTCGGAGGAGTGGAACGAGGAGTACGCCGAGGACGCCCCGGAACGCTCCTCCGACCCGCAGGAGTTGCGGGAGCGCGCGGACAACTACGTCGACGCCAGGCTGGGTTCGGTCTCGGCGGTGCTCGCGAAGACGCTGGAGGCGGTGGGCAGGGGCCGCTCCAAGCTCCTGGGACACCGTCCGTCCGACGAACTCGGTGCCCACATGGCCGCGCAGGACGCGGCCGGGCAGGACATCCACACCAGCGACGCCGACTACATGGCCGGCCTGGCCTCCGCCGGTGAGCCCCGGTCCGCGACGACGCCCGCCGTCCCGGCTCCGGCCGCCCCCGCACAGCCCGCCTACCAGCCCGTCGCCGCCGCCGACCCGTACGCGGCGCACGCGCAGCAGGATGCGTACTACGGGGGCCAGGACGCCTACGCCTACCAGCAGCAGTACGCGTACTACGGACAGCAGCAGGACCCGTACTACGCGCAGCAGGCCCACTTCCCCCAGGACCAGAGCCAGAACCAGCACTACCCCGGCCACCCGCAGGCCCACCAGGAGATGCAGGGCGGGCAGCCCCAGCTCGAGGAGACCAGCTTCTTCGACACGAGCATGATCGACCTGGACCAGGTCCGCGAGTACGAGGCCCGCCACGGCCAGGGTCACGGCCACGGCCCGGGCTACGGGCAGGGTGGCTGATACCGGCCGGGACTCGATTGGGCGGAGGCGGGACGGTCCAGTATCCTGGCTCTTCGGTCACGCGCACATGGCGATGACTGCTGCCCGGAGCCAACGGCCGGGCGGTGCCACACCGTAGAAAGCAGGAAGCCCTGAACGCCCGCCTCGACCCCCGAGCCCCCCTCGTGTTCGACACACGGGAGCTGGGGCGCCGGCCCGGCGCGATGAAGCAGCTGTCCCGCACGGTGAAGTCTCCCGGAGACCTCGGCGTAGAGGTCCTCGGGGTGCCTGACGACGCGACGATCGAGCTTGACCTCCGTCTGGAGTCGGTCATGGAGGGGGTGCTCGTCACGGGCACCGCCCGTGCACCGCTCAAGGGGGAGTGCGTAAGGTGTCTGGAGCCGCTCGAGCAGGAATGCGAGGCGGATTTCCAGGAGTTGTTCTCCTACCCCGACGCCGACGACCGGAGCCGCCCAGGCGCGGACACCGGCGACGACGCCGAGGAGGAGGAGACGTTCTCCATCGAGGGCGACTATTTCGACCTCGAGCCCGTGCTGCGGGACGCGGTGGTGCTGTCACTGCCGCTGCAGCCGGTGTGCCGGGAAGACTGCCCCGGGCTGTGTGCCACGTGCGGCGCACGTCTGGCGGACGACCCGGAACACGATCACGAAGACGCCGTCGACATCCGTTGGGCGGCACTGCAGGGACTCGCCGAAACCATGAAGGACGGCGAGAAGGACGCGCCCCGCGAAGCCGGGGATGACACACAGGAGAAGTAGCCGTGGCTGTTCCGAAGCGGAAGATGTCGCGCAGCAACACGCGCCACCGCCGGTCGCAGTGGAAGGCTGCGGTCCCCACCCTGGTGAAGTGCGAGCGCTGCCAGGAGCCCAAGCAGCAGCACATCGCGTGCCCGAACTGCGGCACCTACAACAAGCGACAGGTCCTCGAGGTCTGATCGGCTGGTGACAGGCTCCATGTCAGACGCTCCGGCACATGGAAGCGCTGACCGCCGCGGAGGAACGCACCGGGCGGCAGCGGCGGATCTGGTGGATGAGGCCTCGTCCCACGCGATTCTGGAAGGGCGGCTCGAGTACCGGCTCGAGCCCGCCCTTCTGGTGCGTGCGCTGACCCACCGCTCCTACGCGTACGAGAACGGCGGACTGCCGACCAACGAACGCCTCGAATTCCTCGGCGACTCCGTCCTCGGCCTGGTCGTCACCGACACGCTCTACCGCCTCCACCCCGACCTCGCGGAGGGCCAGCTCGCCAAGCTGCGCGCCGCCGTGGTCAACTCCCGCGCCCTGGCCAAGGTGGCCCGGGAGCTGGAACTGGGGGCCTTCATCCGCCTCGGCCGGGGCGAGGAGGGCACGGGAGGCCGTGACAAGGCCTCCATCCTGGCCGACACCCTGGAGGCCGTGATCGGCGCGGTCTACCTGGACAAGGGCCTGGAGGCGGCGGGTGAGCTCATCCACCGGCTCTTCGACCCGCTGATCGAGCAGTCCTCGAACCTCGGCGCCGGCCTGGACTGGAAGACCAGCCTCCAGGAGCTCACCGCGGCCGAGGGGCTGGGTGTTCCGGAGTACCTGGTCACGGAGACCGGCCCCGACCACGAGAAGATCTTCACGGCTGCTGCCCGCGTCGGTGGTGTCGCGTACGGCACCGGCACCGGCCGCAGCAAGAAGGAAGCGGAACAGCAGGCGGCGGAGACGGCCTGGCGGGCCATCCGCGAGGCCACGGCCGGCGACGACTCGTCGTCCTCCGGACCGGAGACCCCGTCCGGCACCAGGGCCCCGTCCCAGGGCGTCTGACGAGACCGGCCCGGCCGCCCCGCCTCGCGCGGGTCCCGGCCGGGCCGTCGCGTCACTGTTCCATGTGAGGAGAAGCGTGCCCGAGCTGCCCGAGGTCGAAGTGGTGCGCCGCGGCCTGGAGCGCTGGGCGAGCGGCCGGACGATCACGGGCGTCGAGGTGCTTCACCCCCGTGCCGTGCGGCGGCACGTGGCGGGCGCGGAGGATTTCGCGGCCCGGCTGCGCGGACACCGCTTCGGGCCCGCCCGGCGCCGCGGCAAGTATCTGTGGCTGCCCCTGGACCCCGGCGTCTGTGTGCTCGCCCACCTCGGCATGAGCGGGCAGCTCCTCATCCAGCCCGCCGACGCTCCGGACGAGAAGCACCTGCGCATCCGCATCACCTTCGAGAACCCGGAGGCGGGCGAGCTGCGCTTCGTCGACCAGCGCACCTTCGGCGGTCTGTCCCTGCATCCCGAGTCCGTCGTCCCGGAATCCGGTGCGCTGCCCGACGTGATCGCGCACATCGCCCGTGATCCGCTCGACCCGCTCTTCGACGAGCGGGCCTTCCACGGCGCCCTGCGCCGCCGCCGTACGACCATCAAGCGGGCCCTGCTCGATCAGTCGCTGATCAGCGGGGTGGGCAACATCTACGCCGACGAGGCACTGTGGCGGGCCAGGCTCCACTACGAACGGCCCACGGCGTCGCTGACGCGGCCCCGCACCACCGAGCTGCTGGGCCACGTCCGCGACGTCATGAACGCCGCGCTCGCCGCCGGCGGTACGAGCTTCGACAGTCTCTACGTCAACGTCAACGGGGAGTCCGGCTACTTCGAGCGCTCTCTCGACGCCTACGGGCGTGAGGGCGAGCCCTGCCGGCGCTGTGGCGCCTCTGTGCGCCGCCGCCCCTGGATGAACCGCTCCAGCTACTACTGCCCGAGGTGCCAGCCCCCGCCTCGCCCGCGCCCCACAGTGCCCGTGCCGCCGGGACGTGCGGGGAAGCGGATCGGTCCCCGGTGACCGGACCGGCAAGGGCGGAGCCCCGGCAGGCCATGACCTGTCGGGGCTCCCAAGTGTGCTGCGGTGCTCAGTAACCGAAGTCCTGCGTCCACCAGGGTCCGTCTTCGTCGACGTATTCGCCGACGCCCATCGTGCGGTATTCGCAGTTGAGGATGTTCGCGCGGTGCGAGGGGCTGCGCATCCAGTCCTCCACCACTTCCTCGGGGCTCTCCTGGCCGCGGGCGATGTTCTCGCCGCCCAGGTCCAGGATGCCGAGGTCCTCGGCGCGGTCCCAGGGGCTCGATCCGTCGGGGCCGAGGTGGCTGAAGAAGCCCTCGATCGCCATGCTGCGGCTGAAGTCCCCGGCCAGCTCCGCGAGTTTGCTGCTGGCCTTGACCGGCTTGCAGCCCGCGTCCTCGCGCTCTTCGTTGACCAGCGCCAGGACCTGGGCCTCGTCCTGCTCGGTCTGGCTCAGGCCGCCCGACGACCCGCCGGAGTTGCCGGAGCCACCGCCGCTGCCGTTGCCCTGGCCGTTCCCGTTGCCCTGGCCGTTCCCGCCGGAGCCGCCGTTGCCGTTGCCCTGGCCGTTCCCGCTGGAGCCGCCGTTGCCGTCGCCGTTGCCCGTCTCGCCGCTGCCCTGGCCGTTCCCGCCACCCGGCTCGGCAGGCTGCGTCTGACCCGGGTCCTGGTTCCCGCCGCCGGGCTGCGAGGGGTCCGGGGGCACGTTTCCGCCCTCGGGGCCGCCGTCGCCGATCGGGTCCGAACCGCCTTCGGGGGCGGGCACGTTGGGCTTGGACGACTGGTCGGGAGGACCACCACCCGCCTGGACATCGCTGTACTGCGTACCAGCAGCGCCTCCCGGGCTGGGAAGCACTGTGGAAGCGACGGCCACCGCGCCCATTGCCATCGCCGCTGACGCTCCCAGAATCCCGGCCCGTGCCGAGAGCCCGCCCCGCTGTACAACCGGGGGTGCCGGCCTACGGTGCGAGGAGCGCTGCCGAGGTCCCATGTCGTAAGTGACGACCGGACCGGGAGCGTGGGAGACACGTCTGTGACGGCCCATCTCAGAAAGTCCTCACGTGTTCGGCTTTCAAAGCCTCATCCGATCGAGTGAAGCTTGGTGGGCGGGACTTTACGCCATGACAGACGGGGCGCATGTGCCGACCGAGGAAATGTCCGGATAGCGTGCGGCCATGACTTCGGGTAATACGAAGCCGGATGACAATGACTCGTCAGTAACAACGGTGCGCATGACGGCCTGGGTGCGCGGCCGGGTCCAGGGCGTCGGCTTCCGCTGGTTCACGCGTGCGGCCGCTCTGCGCATAGGGGGTCTCGAGGGCTTCGTGGTCAACCTCGGTGACGGACGGGTCCAGGTCGTCGCCGAGGGAGGGCGGCTCCAGGGCGAAGCGCTGCTGGAGTGGCTGCGCTCCGACGACACGCCCGGGAAGGTCGACGGCGTCACCGAGATCTGGGGCCGGCCGCGCGGAGGCTACACCGGCTTCGTCATTCGATGATCCAAACCGGTTGCCATTCGCGTCTGACCATGCAAAGCTGCCGCAACGAGTGGTGGAGAGTGATCATTACGCCCCCCGCGGGCCGCCGCCTCCGGCGCATGTACGCCGTCGAGCAAGGGCCGCCCAGGGCCGCGGGGCGTGATCGTGTTGACCGTCAAACCATTTGGTGAGAAGCTTGAAGTCCCCCGCAACCGGACTGTTTGATCCGGAAAAACAAGTTCAGAAGTGGTACAGCGGGCGCGAAATTTCCCTCACGACCAGCCACCACTCGGGTTGGTCACTCAGTGTGGAGGACCATCGATCATGGCAAAGGCGCTTCTCGGTTACGTCGGCGGCTCCGACCCCCGAGTCCTCGCCGAGATGCGACGGCTGCAGCAGCGTGTCCAGGACCTGGAATCCGAACTTGTACGGATGCAGGCCGAGAACGACGCTCTGTCGGCTGCCGCACGGCATCAGGACTCGATGCTCGAAGGCATCGACATCGACGTACACCAGGCAGAGCCTGCGCTGACCTGACCTGACTGCTCCGGGCCGGGCCGGCGTGCAGCCTGCCGCTCATGAAATCCGCGAGGGACGCTTCGGCGTCCCTTCGTTGTTTCCGGGTGGTGCTTCCTCCACCTCATCGTGTGGCGTGGGCTGTTGGGCGCTGCGCTTACCGACTGATGTGCCCCACGCCTCACATGGTGAAACCGAAAGGAACGCCGGGAGTTCGCCGCGCTCCGTGGCAGTCCCGGACGGGCGGGGTCGCCGAGTGGACTAGAGTCCGACGGCGTGCACCTCAAGAGCCTGACACTGCGGGGATTCAAGTCCTTCGCCTCCGCCACGACGCTGCGCTTCGAGCCCGGCATCACCTGCGTCGTAGGTCCCAACGGCTCCGGCAAGTCCAATGTCGTGGACGCCCTGTCGTGGGTGATGGGGGAGCAGGGCGCCAAGTCGTTGCGCGGCGGCAAGATGGAGGACGTCATCTTCGCCGGTACGACCGGGCGGCCGCCGCTCGGCCGCGCCGAGGTCTCCCTCACCATCAACAACGCCGACGGCGCGCTGCCCATCGACTACGCCGAGGTCACCATCACGCGGATCATGTTCCGCAACGGCGGCAGCGAATACCAGATCAACGGGGACACCTGCCGGCTGCTGGACGTCCAGGAGCTGCTGTCGGACTCCGGCATCGGCCGGGAGATGCACGTCATCGTCGGCCAGGGCCAGCTCGACGGCGTACTGCACGCCGACCCGAACGGGCGGCGCGCCTTCATCGAGGAGGCCGCGGGAGTCCTCAAGCACCGCAAGCGCAAGGAGAAGGCGCTGCGGAAGCTGGACGCTATGCAGGCGAACCTCGCGCGCGTACAGGACCTGACCGACGAACTGCGGCGCCAGCTCAAGCCGCTCGGCCGTCAGGCCGCCGTGGCGCGAAAGGCGCAGGTCATCCAGGCCGATCTGCGGGACGCCAGGCTGCGGTTGCTGGCGGACGACCTGGTGACCCTCAAGGAAGCGCTCAGATCGGAGATCGCCGACGAGGCCGCGCTCAAGGAGCGCAAGGACGCCGTCGAGGCACGGCTGAAGGAAGCGCTGCGGCGCGAGGCCGAGCTCGAAGCGCAGGTGCGGATGCTGACGCCGCGTCTGGAGCGCGCCCAGCAGACCTGGTACGAACTCTCACAGCTCGCCGAGCGGGTGCGGGGCACCATCGGGCTCGCGGACCAGCGCGTCCAGCATGCCGGGGCCGAGCCCGTCGAGGAGCGTCGAGGCCGCGACCCGGAGGACATGGAGCGGGAAGCGGTCCGCATCCGCGAGCAGGAGGCGGAGCTGGAGGCCGCTCTGGAGGCGGCCGAACGGGCACTGGACGACACCGTCTCGCACCGGGCCGAGCTGGAGAGGCAGCTGCACGAGGAGGAGCGCCGCCTCAAGGACGCGGCCCGTGCCATCGCCGACCGCCGCGAGGGCCTTGCGAGGCTGCACGGTCAGGTGAACGCGGCCCGCAGCCGGGCGGCTTCGGCGCAGTCCGAGATCGACAGGCTGACGTCCGCGCGGGACGAGGCGCAGGAGCGCGCCGCCGCCGCGCAGGAGGAGTACGAGACCCTCCAGGCGGAGGTCGAGGGGCTCGACGCGGGTGACACCGAGCTGGCCGAGCAGCACGAGGCCGCCAAGCGTGAGCTCGCCGACGCGGAGGCGGCGCTCTCCGCGGCCCGTGACGCCGTCACCACCGTCGAGCGGGAACGTGCTGCCACCTCCGCACGCCACGACGCTCTCGCGCTGGGCCTGCGCCGCAAGGACGGCACCGGTGCGCTGCTGTCCGCCACGGACGCGCTGACCGGGCTGCTGGGCCCGGCGGCCGAACTGCTGAGCGTCACACCGGGGTTCGAGGTGCCGGTCGCCGCGGCTCTGGGAGCCGCGGCCGACGCGGTCGCCGTCGCCGACACCTCCACCGCCGCGGACGCGCTGCGGCTGCTGCGCAAGCACGACGCGGGCCGGGCGGCGCTGCTGCTGGGCTCCGCAGCGCCGCCCACGCCCGCCTCCACGCCCGCCTCCACGCCCGCCTCGTCCGGCTCGACGTCCGGCTCGACGTCCGGCTCCGCGCCCGCCTCCGCCATGGGTGCGGCGGCGCCGGAGCCGGCCGTGCGGGGCGAGGGCGGGCCGACACCGGTCGCGCAACTGGTACGGGCCCCCGCCGAGCTGATGCCGTCCGTGCACAGGCTGCTGCGGGACATGGTGGTCGTGGGGACGCTGGAGGACGCCGAGCAGACAGTGGCGGAACAGCCCGGCACGGTGGCGGTGACGGCCGAAGGCGACGTGCTGGGCGCCCACTTCGCCCAGGGCGGCTCCGCCGGTGCCCCCAGCCTCCTGGAGGCACAGGCGGCCGTGGACGAGGCCGCGGCGGAGCTGGAGGAGCTGGCGGCCCGCCACTCCGGGCTGAGCGAGGAGCAGGAGCGGGCGAAGGCGCGGCGCCGGGAGTGCGCGGCACTCGTCGAGGAGCTGGGGTCGCGGCGGAGCGCGGCCGACAAGGAGAAGTCGCAGATCGCCGGACGGCTCGGAACGCTGGGCGGTCAGGCCCGCGGCGCCGCGGGTGAGGCCGAGCGCACCGCTTCGGCCGTCGCGAAGGCCGAGGCGGCCCTCGTCAAGGCGAACGAGGAGGCCGAGGAGCTGGCGGAGCGGCTGGCCGTCGCCGAGGAGGCCGAACAGGGCGAGGACGTCGAGCCGGACACCTCCCTGCGTGACCGGCTCTCTGCCGACGGGGCCAACGCGCGCCAGACGGAGATGGAGGCGCGGCTCCAGGTGCGCACGCACGAGGAGCGCGTCAAGTCGCTCGCGGGGCGGGCGGATTCACTCGACCGCGCGGCCCGCGCGGAACGTGAGGCCCGCGTACGTGCCGAGCGGCGGCGGGCGCGGATGCGGCACGAGGCCGAGGTCGCCGGGGCGGTGGCCTCCGGGGCGCGGCAGCTGCTGGCACACGTCGAGGCGTCCCTGAGCCGGGCGGCCGAGGAGCGCGAGGCGGCCGGCCAGGCGAAGAGCGAGCGGGAGCGGGCCCTGGCCGCGGAGCGCAACGCGGGCCGCGAACTGAAGGACGAACTGGACAAGCTGACCGACTCCATGCACCGCGGCGAGGTGCTGGGCGCCGAGAAGCGCATGCGGGTCGAACAGTTGGAGACGAAGGCGCTGGAGGAGCTCGGCGTCGAGCCTGCCGGCCTGATCAGCGACTACGGCCCGGACCAGCTCGTGCCGCCGTCCCCGCCCGCGGAAGGCGAGGAACTCCCCGAGGACCCGGAGCATCCCCGCAACAAGCCGGTGCCCTTTGTGCGGGCCGCGCAGGAGAAGCGGCTGAAGGCGGCGGAGCGCGCGTACCAGAAGCTGGGAAAGATCAATCCGCTGGCGCTGGAGGAGTACGCGGCGCTGGAGGAGCGGCATCAGTTCCTGAGCGAGCAGCTCGAGGACCTGAAGAAGACCCGGGCGGACCTGCTCCAGGTGGTGAAGGAGGTCGACGAGCGCGTCGAACAGGTCTTCACGGAGGCGTACTACGACACGGCGCGGGAGTTCGAGGGCGTCTTCTCGAGGCTCTTCCCGGGCGGCGAGGGCCGTCTGGTGCTGACGGATCCGGACAACATGCTCAGCACCGGCGTCGACGTCGAGGCACGGCCCCCCGGCAAGAAGGTCAAGCGGCTCTCACTGCTCTCCGGCGGCGAGCGGTCGCTGACGGCGGTGGCGCTGCTGGTGTCGATCTTCAAGGCGCGGCCCAGCCCCTTCTACGTCATGGACGAGGTGGAGGCGGCGCTGGACGACACCAACCTTCAGCGGCTGATCGGCCTCATCGAGGAGCTCAAGGACAGCTCCCAGCTCATCGTGATCACGCACCAGAAGCGCACGATGGAGGTCGCCGACGCGCTGTACGGCGTCTCGATGCAGGGCGACGGCGTGACCAAGGTCATCAGCCAGCGACTGAGTTGAGCCCCGGTCAGGTCCGTCAGGTGCCGTAACGCGTCCTGGTGCACCTTCTCTTCACATCTTGAATGTCTAAGTGACGGGCGTAACGTCGATTCCATCAGACTCGACCTATTGACTTCGAAACTTAAAGCCATAGTCTCTGCAGCGTCACTTTTACCTTCAAGCGGTGTTGCGTGCAGTGTGCGTGCCCGCCTCGGAGGCGACAAAGTCCCGAACCCGGTCTGAGCGCCGGGCACGCAGGAGAGACCTTGACGAGCACACCACAGTCGGCGCCACCGGCGGCAGGCGGCCAGACCGCCCCGCTCGGACGTGTCGTCTTCATCGCAGCAGCCGCCGCCATGGGCGGCTTCCTCTTCGGCTACGACAGCTCCGTGATCAACGGAGCCGTGGAGGCGGTACGCGGCAGGTTCGAGGCCGGCTCGGCCATGCTGGCCCAGGTCATCGCCGCCGCTCTCATCGGCTGCGCGGTGGGCGCGGCACTCGCCGGGCGCATGGCCGACCGCATAGGCCGGATCAGGGTGATGCAGATAGCCGCCGTGATCTTCGCGATGAGCGCCGTCGGGTCGGCGCTGCCGTTCGGGCTCTGGGACCTCGCCCTGTGGCGCGTGCTCGGCGGGGTCGCCATCGGCATGGCCTCCGTGATCGGGCCCGCCTACATCGCCGAGGTCTCCCCGCCGGAGTACCGCGGACGCCTCGCCTCGTTCCAGCAGGCCGCGATCGTCACCGGCATCGCCGCGTCCCAGCTGGTCAACTTCGCGATCCTCACACTCGCCGACGGCGACCAGCGCGGGGAGCTGGCGGGCCTGGAGGCGTGGCAGTGGATGCTCGGCATCGAGTTGATCCCGTCGGTCGCCTACTTCCTGCTCTCGTACGCCATCCCCGAGTCGCCCCGCTACCTGATCTCCGTCGGACAGCACGCCAGGGCCCGCGAGGTGCTCAGCAGCGTCGAGGGCGAGCACGACCGCATCGACACGCGGCTCACCGAGATCGAGCACGGCATGCGTACCGAGCACAAGTCGACGTTCAAGGATCTGCTCGGCGGGCGCTTCGGCTTCCTGCCCATCGTCTGGGTCGGCATCGGGCTGTCGGTCTTCCAGCAGCTGGTCGGCATCAACGTGGTCTTCTACTACTCCGCGACGCTGTGGCAGTCCGTCGGGATCAATCCGGAGAGCTCGTTCTTCTACTCCTTCACGACCTCGATCGTGAACATCGTCGGCACCGTCATCGCGATGCTGCTGGTCGACAAGATCGGCCGGAAGCCGCTCGGCCTCATCGGATCGGTCGGCATGAGCGTCTCGCTGGCCCTCGTGGCCTGGGCCTTCTCGGCCGTCCGCGGATCGGGGGAGAACGTCTCGCTGCCGGACACACAGGGCACTGTCGCCCTCGTGGGTGCCCACACCTTCACGCTCTTCTTCGCCCTCTCCTGGGGCGTCGTGGTGTGGGTGCTGCTCGGGGAGATCTTCCCCAACAAGCTCCGCGCCGCCGGCCTCGGAGTCGCCGCTGCCGCCCAGTGGATCGCCAACTGGGTCATCACCGCCAGCTTTCCGAGCCTCTCGGAGTGGAACCTGTCCGGCACATACGTGATCTACACGGTCTTCGCCCTGCTCTCGATCCCGTTCCTGCTCAAGTGGGTTCCGGAACCGAAGGGCAAGGCGTTGGAGGAGATGGGCTGACCTAACCCCGCCGCCCTCTCCTCTGCACGGCCGCCGCCCCGGTCCGACACCGGGGCGGCGGCGTGCGCGAGGCCGTGCAGGCGCACGGTTGACGGTGGCGGATACTGGACGGGCTATGGAAATCGTCATCCTTGTTGCAGTCATCGCCGTGGTCCTGCTGGCCGTGATCAGCGGGCTCGTCGTCAGCGGACGTAAGAAGAAGACCGCCGCCGCCGAGAAGCCCGCCGAGTCGCGGGCCACGGCCACCGCACCCGCCGAACCACACGTCGGCGACGAGGCCGCGGGAACGGCCGAAGCGGCGCGCAGAACGATCGAGGAGGTCGGCCTCCCGGCCGGCACCGAGGCGCCCGCCGCGCCGGCGCCCGCCGAGCCCGCCATCGAGACCCCGGAGCCCACGGCGGGACGCCTCGTGCGGCTGCGCTCCCGGCTCTCCCGCTCGCAGAACGCCCTCGGCAAGGGGCTCCTCACGCTGCTCTCGCGGGAACATCTCGACGATGCGACCTGGGAGGAGATCGAGGACACGCTTCTGACCGCCGACGTCGGAGTCACGCCCACACAGGAGCTGGTCGAACGACTTCGCGAGCGGGTGCGGATCCTCGGCACGCGCACGACCGAGGAGCTTCGCGGCCTGCTCCGTGACGAACTCCTCGCACTGGTGGGGCCCGACATGGACCGCACCGTCCACACCGAGACCCGCGGAGCGGTCGACCGGCCGGGAGTCGTGCTCGTCGTCGGTGTGAACGGCACCGGCAAGACGACCACCACGGGAAAGCTCGCCCGGGTGCTCGTGGCGGACGGCAAGTCCGTGGTGCTCGGCGCGGCCGACACCTTCCGCGCCGCCGCCGCCGACCAGCTCGAGACGTGGGGGAAGCGCGTCGGTGCGCGCACCGTGCGCGGTCCGGAGGCCGGCGACCCGGCATCCGTCGCCTTCGAGGCGGTCAAGGAGGGCACGGAGCTGGGCGCCGAGGCGGTGCTCGTCGACACGGCGGGCCGGCTCCACACCAAGACCGGACTGATGGACGAGCTGGGCAAGGTCAAGCGCGTCGTGGAGAAGCAGGGCCCCGTCGACGAGGTGCTGCTCGTGCTCGACGCCACCACCGGGCAGAACGGGCTCGTGCAGGCCAGGGTCTTCGCCGAGGTCGTGGACATCACGGGCATCGTGCTCACCAAGCTGGACGGCACCGCCAAGGGCGGCATCGTCGTCGCGGTCCAGCGTGAACTGGGCGTGCCCGTCAAGCTGATCGGCCTCGGTGAGGGCGCGGACGACCTGGCGCCCTTCGAGCCGGAGGCCTTCGTCGACGCGTTGATCGGCGGGGAGTGAACCGGCCGCATCGGTAGTGCGGCCGGTTGCCGGGCCGTCGGAGCGCCCCGTCCCACGGTGCAGATGCAGACGGGACGGGGCGCTCCTCTGCCGCCTGGGCCGGACCTGCCCTCAGGCCGCCGAGCGGTGGCAGACGTAGGCGAGCGTGCCCAGCAGGAGCCGGGCCTGCGGCGGACGGTCCGCGCCTTCGGGCGCCGGCCGGCGCAGCCAGCGGACGGGGCCGAGGCCGCCGAGGTCGGAGGGCGGTGCGGTCACGTGCTCGCCCTCGCCGAGACCGCGCAGGTCGAGCCGGGCGTCGTCCCACCCCATGCGGTAGAGCAGCTCGGGCAGTTCGGCTGCGGCGCCGGGAGCGACGAAGAACCACATGCGTCCGTGCGGCGCGAGCGCCACGGGGCCCAGCGGCAGCCCCATCCGTTCCAGGCGCACGAGGGCGTGACGGCCGGCGGCCTCGCCGACCTCGATCACGTCGAAGTGCCGGCCCGTGGGCAGCAGCAGCGCGGCCCCCGGGCAGTGCGCCCAGGTTTCTGCGGCCTCGTCGAGCGTCGCACCCGCGGGCACCTCCAGCGACGCGTCGAGCGGATGCGCCCCGGGAGCCGGGCAGACCGCGGCACCGCACGAACACTCGGTGCGCCCTCCGGCGGCACGCGCGGCGCGGGCACCCGGGACGATTGACCATCCGCACAGGCCGGTGTACTCCGCCACGGTCGTGGCGGCGCACTCGCGGTGGCGTCGCCTCGCGCCGGGGCGCAGTTGATGAAAGTCGCGGATGCCGCCCAGACCGCCGATGGCGCCGATCGTGAAGCCCATGCTCCCTCCAACGGGTCCTGCCTGCCGATGGTTACGAGCCGTCTGCGCACAGTGACGGGACACACCCACGCCACTCGGAAGCTGTCGGCCGGGTCGTGTGTCAAGTGAATCGTGTGCGGCAGCGGAGGGGTTCATTCGAAGGGGTGGCGAATGGTGGCGATTGTGCAAACGGCCTCGCCCCGCGGGTGATCGCGAGGTTACTTTCAGTACACACGGCGGCGTTGCTTCGCTCCGTGGGTATGCCGGAGGCATGGTGTCGTGGGGGCGGTGAGGGGCCTGATGGGGGCATTACCGGTTGGTGAGGGCGACAAGCTCCCCAACAGTCAGCTGAGTTCGTGGTTCCGGCGCAGCGGCTGGTCCAAGGGCGAACTCGCGCGCCAGGTCAACCGCCGGGCCCGGCAGCTGGGTGCGCACCACATCAGCACCGACACCTCGCGCGTACGCCGCTGGCTGGACGGGGAGCAGCCTCGCGAGCCGATCCCGCGCATCCTCTCCGAGCTGTTCTCCGAGCGCTTCGGCTGCGTCGTCGCGGTCGAGGACCTCGGGCTGCGGCCGGTCCGTCAGTCGCCGGCCGCCTCCGGGGTGGATCTGCCGTGGGCCGGGCCCCAGACGGTGGCGATGATCAACGAGTTCACACGCAGCGACCTGATGCTGGGGCGGCGCGGGTTCCTCGGGACGTCGCTGTCGGTGGCCGCCGGCCCTTCGCTGATAGAGCCCATGCAGCGCTGGCTGGTACCGGGTCCGGCGGTGCCGGACGCGGGTGCCGAGGGCGCCGTCCCCGCTGCCGCGGCCTCCCCGCACGGCAGCGGGGCGGCGTCGTCGGCATCCGGAAGCGGCGGCGGGCAGGTGCTGTCGCTGCCCGTGAAGGGCGGCGCGGCGCGGCGGGGCGAGAAGCTCTCGATGCCCGAGATAGAGCTCCTGGAGCACACCACCGTCATGTTCCGGCAGTGGGACGCGCAGTGCGGCGGCGGGCTGCGCCGCAAGGCCGTCGTCGGGCAGCTGCACGAGATCACGGACCTGCTGCAGGAGAAGCACGCGGAGCCGGTCGGCCGCCGCCTCTTCCGCGTCACGGCGGAACTCGCCGCCCTGGCGGGCTGGATGAGCTACGACGTCGGCCTCCAGCCCACCGCCCAGAAGTACTTCGTGCTCGCCCTGCACGCCGCGAAGGAGGCGGGGGACCGGCCGCTCGGCTCGTACGTGCTGAGCAAGATGGGCCGGCAGATGATCCATCTGGGGCGCCCGGACGACGCGTTGGAGCTGATCCACCTCGCCCAGTACGGCAGCCGTGACGGAGCGACGGCCCGTACGCAGGCGATGCTGCACGCGATGGAGGCCCGTGCGTACGCGAACATGGGCCAGCCGGGCAAGTGCCGGCGTGCGGTGCGCATGGCCGAGGACACCTTCGAGGACAGCGGGCCCGCCGACCGCGACCCGGACTGGATCCGCTTCTTCTCGGAGGCCGAACTCAACGCGGAGACCGCGCACTCCTACCGCGACCTGGCCTACTCCTCGGGGCGCAGCCCGACTTACGCGTCGATGGCGCGGCCGGCGATGGAGCGGGCCGTGGAGCTGTTCAGACGTGAGGCGGAGGAGACGGAGGGCGGCGGGCACCGCCGCTCCTACGCGCTGAACCTGCTGGGCATGGCGAGTGTGCACCTGCTCCAGAAGGAGCCGGAGCACTGTGCCTTCCGCGCCGGTGAGGCGATCGACGTCGCCCGGAGACTGCGGTCGGAGCGGGTGAACAACAGGCTGCGCCGCACCGCGGCGTGGGCGGCGCGCGACTTCGGCGGGGTCGCGGAGGTGGTGCGGCTCGGCGAACGGCTGGCCGAGGAACTGCCCGACACCGAGGCGGGCGCAGTGGCGGGATGACCTCGGGCGCGCATGATCCGCCGGTGGCGCCCGGCGGCACACCGGGGCGCCACACCCGGCGTGATCCGCAGCCGCGCAGGGGTCCGGTCCGGACCGGCGCGACCCGGACCCGGTCCGGTCCGCTGATGCGCGGATGTACGGATCGGCGAACTTGTGGAACCTGCGGGCGAGTTGATCCGTCCGACCCATGACAACCGGCCGCGGCCGCACCCGGGCAGCAGACAGGGCTCCCCCCGACGCCATGTCGTACAGGGTGCGCCGCGGCCGGTTCTGCATGTCCGCAGCGCGCAGCATCTCTTCGTCCCGCCCGTGGGCGGTTCACCGGCACGTAACACCACGGCGCGCATCGTCACCACGGCGAAACAACGCGCGGCATCAAAGGAAACGGAACGCGGCGAACGTGGCTGCATCACCCCCCGGCCTGCCCGCCCGTCCCGTCCGTTCCGTGCGGCCGGTACCTCGAGGAGACGTCCATTGAATGGCGCCGATACCGCATTCGTACTGATCAGTGCATGCCTCGTCATGCTGATGACGCCGGGCCTGGCCTTCTTCTACGGAGGCATGGTCCGAGTCAAGAGCGCGCTCAACATGCTGATGATGTCCTTCGTCTCGCTGGGCGTGATCACCGTCCTGTGGGTGCTCTACGGATACTCCCTGGCCTTCGGTCCCGACACCGGCGGCGTCATCGGCAACTTCGACTTCGCCGGGTTCAGGGGCATCACCGACGGATCGCTGACCGAGAAGGGCGGCATCCCGGTCTTCGCCTTCGCGCTCTTCCAGATGATGTTCGCGATCCTCACCCCGGCCCTGATGAGCGGGGCCCTCGCCGACCGCGTGAAGTTCGGCGCGTGGGCCGCCTTCATCGGGCTGTGGGCGACGCTCGTCTACTTCCCCGTCGCGCACTGGGTCTGGGCCGAGGGCGGCTGGCTCTTCGAGCTCGGCGTCATCGACTTCGCCGGTGGCACCGCCGTCCACATCAACGCCGGTGTCGGTGCGCTCGCGGCCGTACTGGTCGTCGGGAAGCGCATCGGCTTCAAGAAGGACCCGATGCGTCCGCACAGCCTGCCGCTGGTGGTGCTCGGTGCGGCTCTGCTGTGGTTCGGATGGTTCGGCTTCAACGCGGGCTCGGCTCTCGCCGCGGACGGCACGGCCGCGATCATGGCCATGAACACGCAGCTCGCCACGGGAGCGGCCGTACTGGGCTGGCTCGTCTACGAACGCATCCGGCACGGTGCCTTCACCACCCTCGGTGCCGCCTCGGGTGCCATCGCCGGGCTGGTCGCCATCACGCCGTCCGGAGCGAACGTCAACGCCGTCGGGGCGCTGGCCATCGGTCTGGTCGCCGGTCTCGTCTGCTCCTGGGCGGTCAGCCTCAAGTTCAAGCTGGGCTTCGACGACTCGCTCGACGTCGTGGGCGTCCACCTCGTGGGCGGCGTCATCGGCACGCTCATGGTCGGCTTCCTGGCCACCGGCGGCGACGCCGGCCTCGCCCAGTTCGGCAAGCAGGCCACCGGGGCCTTCGCGGTGATGGGCTACTCCTTCGTCGTCTCCTGGATCATCGCCAAGCTGATCCACGTCACCGTGGGCATGCGCGCGAGCGAGGAGGAGGAGACGAGCGGCCTGGACCGCGCCTACCACGCCGAGACCGCGTACGACTTCAGTGCCGTCGGCGGCTCCCCCTCCGGGTCCTCCGTCACGTCCCCGGCCCGTCCCGCCGCGTCGGCGCCCGGCCCGGACCAGCACGACGAGTCGAAGACGGCAGGCCGGATCTCCGAGAAGAAGGTTGACGCATGAAGCTCATCACCGCGGTCATCAAGCCGCACCAGCTGGAGGACGTGAAGGAGGCGCTGCGTGCCTTCGGTGTGCAGGGCCTGACGGTCACCGAGTCCAGCGGCTACGGACGCCAGCGCGGCCACACCGAGGTCTACCGGGGCGCCGAGTACACCGTCGACCTCGTGCCGAAGGTGCGCATCGAGGTCCTGGCCGAGGACGGGGACGCCGAGGAACTCCTGGAGGTCGTGGTCAAGTCCGCCCGCACCGGAAAGATCGGCGACGGCAAGGTCTGGACGGTGCCCGTCGAGACCGCCGTGCGGGTCCGCACCGGCGAGCGCGGCCCCGACGCCCTCTAGTGACGGTTCACATGGGCGGACGCAGCGGGCCTCCCGGCACGGCGGAGGACACGGCCCGGGAAGCCGGGCCGGAGACGGAGCCGGGCGGCTACGCGGCGGCCCGCCTGCGTCTCCTCCGGGGCGAGGACGGCACGGCGGTGGGGGCGCCCCGCCGTGCCGAACTGGCGCGCGTGACGGACCACTGGCTGGCGGGGCTGCTGGGGGACCCGGGTCCGGGCGTGGCGCTGGTCGCCGTCGGCGGCTACGGGCGGGGCGAGCTGTCGCCGCGCAGCGACCTCGACCTGCTGCTGCTCCACGACGGCGGCGCCGGACCCGGCGGCATCGCCCGGATCGCGGACCGCATCTGGTACCCGGTCTGGGACCTCGGCATCGCTCTGGACCACTCCGTACGCACCCCCGCGGAGGCCCGCGCCACCGCCAAGGACGACCTGAAGGTCCAGCTCGGCCTGCTCGACGCGCGGCACATCGCGGGCGACGAGACGCTCACCTCCGAGCTGCGCACCGGGCTCCTCGCACAGTGGCGGGCGCAGGCCGCCGCGCGCCTCCCGGAGCTTCGGGAGCTGACGGAGGAACGGGCCCGTACTCACGGTGAGCTGCGCTTCCTGCTGGAACCGGACCTGAAGGAGGCCCGCGGGGGGCTGCGCGACGCCACGGCGCTGCGGGCGGTGGCCGCGTCCTGGCTGGCGGACGCGCCGCACAGTGGCCTGGCGCGGGCGCGGGAGTCGCTGCTGGACGTGCGCGACGTGCTCCACCTCTCGACCGGCCGCTCCACCGACCGGCTCGCGCTCCAGGACCAGGACCAGGTCGCCTCGGAGCTCGGGCTGCCGGACGCCGACGCGCTGCTTCGTCAGGTCTACGAGTCGGCCCGCACCATCGCCTACGCGGCGGACGTGACGTGGCGCGAGGTGAGCCGTGTGATCCACTCCCGCGGCGGGCGCGCCTCCCGGCTGCGCGGACTGCTGGGCGGCTCGTCGGGCGGTGCCCGGCGTGGCACCGCGCAGGAACGCACACCGCTCGCCGAAGGCGTCGTCGAACACGAGGGGGAGGCAACGCTCGCCCGTACGGCACGGCCCGACCGTGACCCCGTGCTGCCGCTGCGGGCGGCCGCCGCTGCGGCGCAGGCGCAGCTGCCGCTGGCGCTGCCCTCGGTGCGGAGGATGGCGGCGGCGCCGGACCTTCCGGTGCCGTGGCCCGCGGAGGCGCGCGAGGAGTTCGTCACGCTTCTCGGCGCGGGCGAGGCGACGGTGCCCGTCTGGGAGGCGCTGGACGCCGAGGGCCTGATCGGACGTGTGCTGCCCGACTGGGAGCGGGTGCGCTGCCGTCCGCAGCGCAATCCCGTGCACCGCTTCACCGTCGACCGTCATCTGGTGGAGACCGCGGTGCGGGCCTCCGCGCTGACGCGCCACGTGCAGCGGCCGGACCTGCTGCTGGTCGCGGCCCTGCTGCACGACATCGGCAAGGGCTGGCCGGGCGACCACTCCCTCGTCGGGGAGACGATCGCCTACGACATGGCCGGCCGCATGGGCTTCGACGCGCCGGACGCGGAGGTGCTCGCCCGGCTCGTACGTCACCATCTGCTGCTGGTGGAGACCGCGACCCGCCGCGACCTGGACGACCCGGCGACGATCCGGTCCGTCGCCGACGTCGTGGGCGGCACCGGAACCCTCGAACTGCTGCACGCGCTGACGGAGGCCGACGCGCTCGCGACCGGCCCCGCCGCGTGGTCCGCGTGGCGCGGCACCCTCGTCGCCGACCTGGTCTCGCGGGTCGCCGGCGTACTCGCCGGCGAGGCGGTCGAGGAGCACACCGAGCCGTTCGTGCCGTCCGCGGAAGCGGAACGCCTCGCGCTGGAGTCGTGGCGCCGGCAGGGCCCCGCCCTCGCGCTCAGTACGACGGGCGGGACGGGCGGGACGGGAGGGGCGGCACCGCGCGACCCCTCCGGCGGAGACCGCCGGGGCGGCCGGGACGACGAGGGCGACGCGGAGGCGTCCCGCGCCCGGAGAGTCGGCGTCGAACTGCTGGTCACCGTTCCGGCCCCGCGCCCGGCACCCGGCCATCCGGCACCCGGCCACCCGGTCCCGGGCCCCGGGGCACCCGGCGCCACGGGGGCCCCGGGCGCTCCGGGCGGCACGGGCGCGTACGCCCTGGGCGTGCTGCCCGCCGTAGCGGGTGTACTCGCCCTGCACCGGATGACCGTACGGGCGGCGGACCTGCGCATGATGCGGCTCCCCGGCCAGGTGACCGGCGGAGCCGACGGCGAGCCGGACGGGGACGCGGCCGTGCTGCTGCTGTCGTGGCGCGTGGCCGCCGAGTACGGGTCGCTGCCTCCCGCCCTGCGCCTGCGCGCGGATCTGGCGCGCGCCCTCGACGGCTCTCTCGACATCGCGGCCCGCCTCGCCGAGCGCGAGGCCGCCTACCGCGGGCCGCGGAGGCGCCGCGCGGGACTGGCTCCGCCGCCGCGGGTCACCGTCGCGCCGGGCGGCTCGGAGCTGGCGACCGTCCTGGAGGTGCGGGCACAGGACGCACCCGGTCTGCTGTACCGCATCGGGCGTGCCCTGGAGGGAGCGGGCGTTCTGGTGCGCAGCGCGCACGTCAGCACGCTCGGCGCCAACGCGGTCGACGCCTTCTATCTGACGGGCGCCGACGGTGCGCCGCTGGCTCCGCCGGACGCCGCCGCCCTCGCACGCGACCTCGAACGGGAGCTGGGGCGCGCGGCGCAGGAGCCGGGGTAGCGGGCCGGTCGCGCGATCCCCGGCCGGGGCCGGTCGCCCACCGGACCTGACCGCAGTCCTCGCGGACGGATACCCTGGGAGGCCGACTGCCGACCTGACCCAGTACCCAGACGCGAAGGACCCGCGAACGCCGTGTTCGACACTCTCTCCGATCGCCTCGCAGCGACCTTCAAGAACCTCCGGGGCAAGGGCCGCTTGTCCGAGGCGGACATCGACGCCACGGCGCGCGAGATCCGTATCGCCCTGCTGGAGGCGGACGTCGCGCTCCCCGTCGTGCGTGCCTTCATCAAGCAGGTCAAGGAGCGTGCCGCCGGGAGCGAGGTCTCCCAGGCGCTGAATCCCGCGCAGCAGGTCATCAAGATCGTCAACGAGGAGCTGATCGGCATCCTCGGCGGCGAGACCCGCCGCCTGCGGCACGCGAAGACCCCGCCGACCGTCATCATGCTCGCCGGCCTCCAGGGGTCCGGCAAGACGACGCTGGCGGGCAAGCTGGGCCGCTGGCTCAAGCAGCAGGGGCACGCGCCGCTGCTCGTCGCGTGTGACCTTCAGCGTCCGAACGCCGTCAACCAGCTCTCTGTCGTGGCCGAACGGGCCGGTGTGGCCGTCTTCGCGCCGGAGCCCGGCAACGGCGTCGGCGACCCGGTGAAGGTCGCCGAGGACTCCGTGGCCCACGCGCGGGAGAAGCAGCACGACGTCGTCGTCGTCGACACGGCGGGTCGCCTCGGCATCGACGAGGAGCTGATGCGGCAGGCCGCGGACATCCGGGACGCGGTCAGCCCCGACGAGATCCTCTTCGTCGTCGACGCGATGATCGGCCAGGACGCGGTCACCACGGCCGAGGCCTTCCGCGACGGTGTCGGCTTCGACGGTGTGGTGCTCTCGAAGCTCGACGGTGACGCACGAGGCGGTGCCGCTCTCTCGGTCGCCCAGGTGACCGGCAAGCAGATCATGTTCGCCTCCAACGGCGAGAAGCTGGACGACTTCGACGCGTTCCACCCGGACCGCATGGCGTCCCGCATCCTCGGCATGGGCGACGTGCTCACGCTCATCGAGAAGGCCGAGCAGACCTTCAGCCAGCAAGAGGCCGAGAAGATGGCCGCGAAGCTGCAGAAGGGCCCCAAGGAGTTCACGCTCGACGACTTCCTGGCGCAGATGGAGCAGGTCCGCAAGATGGGCTCCCTCTCGAAGCTGCTCGGGATGATGCCCGGAATGGGCCAGATGAAGGAGCAGATCAACGATCTCGACGAGCGCGAGGTCGATCGCACGGCCGCCATCATCAAGTCGATGACCCCGGCGGAGCGGGCGGAGCCGACCCTGATCAACGGTTCACGCCGGGCCCGTATCGCGCGGGGCTCCGGCGTCGAGGTCAGTGCTGTGAAGAACCTGGTGGAGCGGTTCTTCGAGGCCCGCAAGATGATGTCCCGCATGGCACAGGGCGGCGGCATGCCCGGGATGCCCGGCATGCCGGGCATGGGTGGTGCAGGGAAGAAGAAGCCCAAGCAGCAGAAGAAGGCCAAGGGCAAGCGCCAGTCGGGGAACCCCATGAAGCGCAAGCAGGAGGAGCAGGCCGCGGCCCAGCGCAAGGCCGCAGGTCAGGGCAGCGCGTTCGGCGGTACGGGTGCGGGGCAGAGCCCCGAGGACTTCGAACTGCCTCAGGAGTTCAAGGACATGCTGCCCCCGAAGTGAACCATCGGGCGCGGGGGCGGATGATGTCGTTCATGCGCGTATACATCCGGCCCCCGCAGCCCGGCGACGAGACCGCCTACCGAGAGGCGGTGCTCCGCTCGGCGGACCACCTCAGCCCGTGGAATCCCGTGGAGCCGGAAGGTCTTCCCGACCTCCTGCGGCGTCAGGGCCCCGCGCTGCGCAGCTTCATGATCTTCGACAGCGAGGACGACGGCCTGGTCGGCCGCGTCAACGTCGCGAACATCGTCCGCGCCCGCTTCTGCAACGCCTCGCTCGGCTACGACAGTTACGTGCCGTACGCGGGTACGGGCCGCATGACCGAGGGGATGCGGCTCATCGTCGACACCTGTTTCGAGAGCGCCCCGCAGGGGCTCGGACTGCACCGCCTGGAGATCAACGTCCAGCCGGAGAACCACCGTTCCACCGCCATGGCGCGCCGGCTCGGGTTCCGGCACGAGGGGTTCTCGCCCCGGTTGCTCTTCCTCAACGACGCCTGGCGCGACCACGAGCGCTTTGCCATCACCGCCGAGGAGTGGCCGGAGGCGCGCGCTGCGGGGCTGCGCGGACAAAGACGCGGCGGCAACGGATCGCGGCCGCGGAACACGGGCCGGGAGCCCGAGCCGGGCGCGGGCATGGCGTCGAGCACTGACGGGGGCTGACGCTCCGCCGGGAGCGGGGCGGGACCCGGCGTGCGGGGAGGCCGCAGTTCCCCCGCATGCCCGGTCGGCTCGCTGGGATTCCACAGGGCCTCCACTGGGGCGCATGGGACGCCCCGCCAGGAGGAAGACGTACGGCACAAGCGACCGGGGCCGTGTCCTCCCGGCACGGCCCCGGCGGCATCCGCGAGCAGGGGCGGGACCATCCCGTACATCGACCCGACCGGCAGGACCACGTCTTCGGCTGACCGTGACCGCGCCGGCAGGTGAGCACGCCCCTCGCAGGCGCACGCCCCTTCGCGGGCCGCGCCGGCCGGACGGGTCAGACCGGCAGTGGCGATCCCCCGTGCGGTCCGTGCGGGCCGATGCCCAGGAAACCGGCCGCCGTGGCCCCGACGTCCGCCAGCGACGCCGCATCCGGAAGCAGTACGGGGCCCGCGTCGCCGGAGCCCGGACGGTGGACGAGGACCGGCACGAACTCACGTGTGTGGAAGGCGTGCCCGATCAACGGGTCGTTGCCGTGGTCGGCGGTGACGATCAGCCGGTCGCCGGGACGGTCCAACTCCCGCAGCAGCGCGCCCAGTCCGGCGTCCGCCTCCCCCAGCACCGCGGCGAAGCCCGCGGCGTCCTGCTGGTGCCCGGCCAGATCGGTCTCCTGCACGTTCGCCACCACGAGAGCGGGTGCCCCCTCCGCGGCACCGGCGCGGTGCGCCCGCGCGGCCGCGAGCGTGTGGGCCAGCACTTCCCCGGTCCGTACGCCGGGGAGGCGCACCGCGCTGTCGCAGGCGAGGATGTCCGCCGCCTTCCCGACGAGGGTGACCTCCGCCCCGGCGCGCGCCGCCAGCTCCGGCAGCTGCCTGGTGTGATCGACCGGTGCGCCGAGGTGCTGCACCCGCAGGCCGCCGTTCCGGTAGAAGCCGCTCGCAGGTGTGTCCAGGCCGACGGTGCCGCCGGCGCCGTGCCGTACGAACTGCGGCAGCGGGCTCCCCGAGCGGCCGCCGACCGCGATGACCCGGGCGACCGGCGCGGCCGCCCGTACCGTACGGGCGACGGCGAGGATCTGCTCGAACGGCCGGTCCTCGAGGCGGGCGGAGACGTTCCAGTTGATGCCGGGATCGGCCTCCAGGTTGTCGTGCACGAGGATGTCGCCGTCGACCGTGAGCAGAGGTTTCCCGCCGAGCAACTCGGCCTTGTACCCGGCCTGTTCGAGCGCCGCGGTCACTTCCGCGATGTGCTGGGCCAGGCGGGCCACGGCGACCCGGCTGAAGTCGGCGCCCATCATCGTCTGGTGGCCGGCGTAGGTGTCCGCGCCGTCGTAGCCGAGGCGGGCCCGCCCGGCTGCGACGGGCAGCGCCGTCCCGGCCGCGAGCGCCGGGTGCGCACGCAGCAGCCCGAGGCCGAGGGCCTCCAGCGCGGGAAGCCGCAGATGCCGGCCGTGCTCGGCGCGGTAACGGTCGAGGAGGTGCCCGAGCGTGTCGGCGTCGACGTCTCCCGGCCGCAGCGCACCCGCGTCGGGCATCGCACCGATGCCGAGGCCGTCCAGGACCACGACGACGGTCCTCCCCGTGCTCGGTGCCGGGCCCGAACCGGGCCGTGCGGCGCTCACAGGGCCCGCCCCAGAGAGTCGTACAGGCCGGTCAGCCGCGGTTCGCCCGAGGAGAGACCTGCGACGACGGCGACGCTGCTGCGGGTGACGAACATCTGGGTACGGAAGGCGAGAACCGCCGTGTCGCCGGCCCTCACCCGTGCCGCGCCGGGCGGGGGAGGGGCCAGGAGCCGGTAGTAGTCGATGTTCTCCGCCGGCATCTCCCGCACGGGCAGCCGCAGCCCGGTCCGCGGCAGCAGCGCGTCCCTGATGCCGGCGCGGGGATAGAAGCCCCCTCCGAGGAGGGCGGGCCGGCCGTCCGCGAGGGTGTGGGCGACCTCGGTGATGTAGACGTACCCGGGGCGTTCCGGCTGGCCGGGGTCGAGTGCGTGCAGCGGAGTCGTCCCGGTCAGGGCGTGGCCCGGTTCGCCGTGCGTGGCACCGAGCCGGGCGAGCAGCGGAAGCGCGGCGGCCGAAGTGGCGCCCGGTGCGCTGACCTTGAGGCCCCGGTGACCCCGCCGCTCCAGGCGCGCGCGGGCCTCCAGCAGCAGCGTGAAGGTCTCCGTCGGCCGCGGTGCGCCGGTCGACGGATCGCACAGCAGGCACGGGAAGCCTGTGACGCCGGCGATCCGGATGCCCGGCAACGCTTCCGCCTCCTCCGCGAAGGCGTCCACGCCGTCGGGCGGAACACCGCCCTCCTGACCCGGGTACACCGAGCCGGGCGCGCCGGCCAGCCGCAGCAGCACGTCCTGCACGAAGCCCTGCCTCCTCGCCTCGTCGGACACGGCGCGGGCGTTGTCGGTGTCGAAGACGGTGACGGCCTCCGGGCGCCAGGCGAGCATCCCGGGGAGTGCGCGCCGCGGGATCTGCACCAGGTGACCGATGTTGCCCGGGCGGGCTCCGGCGGCGTGCAGGGCGCGGGCCTCCGGCGCGTCGATGGCGGCGGAGCTCGGAATGTGCCGGGCCACGGCGGCGATCAGCTCCGGGTTGCGGCCCAGCTGCTTCACGACGAACCACAGGGACAGACCCAGATCCCCGGCCCGCTCGGCGAGCAGGGCCGCGTTGCGTTCCACGGCGTCGCGGTCGACGACGTAGGTGTCCGGCGGTATCGCGCCGTCCCGGTGCAGTGCGGCAGCCGTGTCCGCGAGACCGGGGTTGCGGGCGAGGACGGTGTCGAGGAACAAGATCGGCCCTTCGGGACGGCTGGACGGTCGTGACCCTGGTCTGCGCGCGGTCCGGACGGAGGCCGCGCGGGCGGTCCGTCGCGGACGGATCGGTGTCTGCCGGGCGTCAGGCCACTCGCCCTCCGCCTCCCGCTCCGCCTCCCCCTCCCGTCCCGTTCGCGGCGTACAGGTCCTCCAGCGCACGGCGGAGGATGTCCAGGACGAGACCGGCTCCCGCCCGCATCGGGTTGATGCGCACCGTCCAGTCGGCCAGGGCGGGTTCGTCGTCGAGGGAGGAGCCGGACAGGCGGTAGAACAACGGGGCCACCTCGTAACGCGAGTTGGCGCCGACCGGGTACGGTGCGGCCCCGTACCGTGCCGCGTACGCGGGCAGTTCGCGGGCCAGCGGCCGGTCCAGGCACAGCACCAGTGCACGGTCCTGCACGTTGGCGAGGCGCACCTCCGCCACTCCGGGCACCTCGCCCGCCTCCAGCCGTTCGGCGATCTCGGTGCCGGTCCGCGACTGCAGGGCCCACATCACCGGTACGTGCGTGAGCGCGCGCAGCGCGTCCAGTGCCTGATGTCCCTGGACCTGGCCCCCGCCCGAGTAGTTGTCCGCGTGCACCCGCCCGACGAGCCGGCGGGAGCCGACGACGGCGCCCACACCTTCGGGGCCGTGCAGTTTGAACAGCGAGAAGCACGAGGCCTCCGCGCCCATCCCCGCTCCGCTCACCGGAACCCGGAAGACCGTGTAGTTGTCGTCGACGACCGTGCGGACGCCTGCCGTCCGGCACAGCTCCAGCACCTCACGCGGTTCGTAGGAGTCACCGAGGCGCTGCCGGGAGTGCTGGACGTAGGCGTAGCGGAACTCCCCGCCCGCCAGGGCGGATTCGAGGGACGCCCGGTCGTTGAAGTCGGCCTCGTGGGTGCGTACGCCCAGGCCGCGCAGCGTCACGGCCGTGGTGCGGTAGACGGGGGCGCGGTGAATGAGCAGCGGGTCGCCCGGGTCGAGCACCGCGCCGAGGGCGCTGCGGATCGCGCCGGTGCCCGCACCCTGCACGAGGGCCGCCGCCTCCGCGCCGAAGAAGTCCGCCAGCACCGCCTCCACGCGGGCGGTCGTGCGCGGCCTGCCCGGCCCCGGCACCACACCGGCGTCCGCCTCGAACAGCTGCGTGCCCTCGAAGTGCCGCGCGGTGCACTCCAGCAGACGGAACTGCGCCTGTACGGCCTCCTCCAGCGGCACGGTGGGCAGCGGGAACGTCGTGGGAAGTCGTGGCGGGCTCATCTCACAGCTCCTCGTCGTCGTTCGTGCCGCCCGTGAGGAAGCGCAGCGGGTTCCTCCGGGTCAGCAGGTCGATCAGGGCGTCGTCGGCTCCCGCCGCACGCAGGCGCGGAAGGAAGGAACGGAAGAGGTGGCCGTACCCGGTGCCGCCCTCGCTCGTGAGATAGCCGTACCGCGAGATGTCGCAGCTGAGCAGGACCCGGTCGGCGTGCCCGGCCTCCAGCAGTGCCAGAAGCAGGCGCAGCCGTTCGCCGTCGCTGCGGTAGTTCTCCTTGCCGACGGTGTCGAAGGCGACGTACGCGCCTTCCGCCGCCAGTTCGCGGTGGACCCCCGAGTCGTCCGTCAGGTCCTGGTGGCCGATGCTCACGCGATGCGGCTCCAGGCCCGCCCCGGTGAGCAGTTCGAGCTGGGCGGGGCCGCCCCGTCCGAGCTGGGCGTGCGTCGCGAGGGACAGCCCGGTCGACCTGGCGGCGTACGCGGCGGCGGTCAGCGTCCGGGCCTCCTGCGCACCGGGCACGTCACCGTGGCTGCCGGCCTCGCCGATGACGCCGGGGTGCACCCCCGTACCGCCGATGCCGTACTCGATCTCACGGACCAGCTTCCCGGCGAGCTCGTCGGCTCCGGCGGCCGCGGCCTCCACCGGGTGGAAGCGTTCGTAGTACCAGCCCGTGCCCGCGACGACGGCGACGCCCGACCCCCGCGATATCCCGGCGAGCGCCGCCGCGTCGCGGCCCATGCCCCGGCACGTCAGCTCGACGACGAGGCTGAGGCCGAACTCCTCGCGCAGCGCCGCGAGTTCGGCGGTGACGGCCGGGCGGTGGCGCCCGTCCAGCACAGCCGTCGGGTCCCCTCCGCGCGAGAGGTCCAGCGCCAGATGCTCGTGCGCCAGGACCGGCCCGCGCACCCGCGCCGCTTCGAGCGGCCCGGAGACGGTGCGGAGCGACCGCACAGAACGCTGCTCGTACATGGTGCTCGCCGCTGCCTTCCCGGCCGGTGCCCGGACGACCGTCCCCGTCAGCCCTTGACGGGGGTGAACAGGTCCAGCCAGTACAGAAGATTGAGCAGCACACCGCCCACCAGGACGGCGGCCGGTGCGGCGGCCATGCGTACCACGACCCGTCCCGTCGCCTCGTTGAGCAGGTAGAGGCCGCCCACGATGAGGATGCCGAGCCCGCCGCCCATGGTGTTGGCCGCGAGCAGCGAGCCGAACAGGATGGCCAGCCACAGGCTCTCGCTGATCGCGTTCCGCAGGTGTTCGGAGGAGTCGCGCACGGACGGCAGCCGGCCCAGCATCCTGCCGATCCATGAGAGGGCGAGCACCTCGACCGCGAAGACGGCCGCGCCGGCGAGCAGTGCCAGCCACGGGCTCGGCAGCAGATATCCGATGGGGTAGACGAAGGTGAATCCGGCGATCGCATATGCGCCGGAGGCGAGCGCGGTCGTGGCGATCAGCGGTATGAAGCCGAAGACGCGGTAGAAGTCCACCTGCGCGGCGCCGGAGTAGTCCTCCTTGGCTATGAGGAAGCTCGTCGCCTCACCGCCGCCGAAGACGTGCATCTGCGCCAGGAGGCATACTCCCGCGCCCAGCAGCATGAACAGCGGCAGATGTTTGCGCAGCCGGGTGGCGCTCGCACTGAACAGCGACCGCATCGGATCGTCCAGCTCGGCCTCGGTGACTGCCGCGTCCGGTCCGGCCGGGCCGCCCCCGCCCGCCGGAGCCCCGCTGCGCTGCTCGGCCGCCTTCTCCTCGCGGTCCGCTCGCCGCTGCCGCAGGTCCTTGGCGGTCGCGAACCCGATGAGCATGACCACGCCCACCGCCATCGCGGCTGCGCCCGGGAAGACGTCGGGCCACAGCTTCATCGTGAGGATCACCAGAGCGAGTTCCACGATGCCCGCGATGCCGCCGCGGAGCTTGCCGAACTGCCTGGTGATCGCGAGCACCGGGAAGAGCGTGAAGAGGAAGAGGATGGGCGTCGCCATCTGCTGCATCGCCGTCAGGAAGTCGACGGGCAGATCGTGCGCCACGTCGTTGGCGCCGTTGAGCCCGAAGACGACGAGTGCGCCCCAGGCGCCGCCCAGCAGGGGAGCGAGCCACTTCTTCGGCGACAGGAGCCCGAGGACGTCGGTCGGGAGGAAGAGCAGCCACGGGTTGAGCACTCCGGTGGACAGCGCCATCGGTGCGCCGAGACCGAAGATGAAGCCGGCGGAGAGTCCGAAGGAGACCGCCGTGGTGGCGCTGCGTGTGCTGCGTCCCTGGATGAAGTCGAGCATGAACGGACGTACGCCGTCGTTGAAGACGGCCAGCGCCAGGTGGGATATGAGCGCTGTCAGCGCGCACAGGAGGATGACGGTCGTCTTCTGGGCGAGAGAGAAGTCGAGGCTGTGTCCGCCTGCGCTCAGCGCGCCGGCCAGAACGGTGCTCACGGGGTGCTCCTTCGGGTCCGGCGGTCAGCGGCCGTGCGCGGCGATGGCCTGCGCGATGACGGGTGCGGTCTCGGAGATCTGGTCCATGCCGAAGCCGAAGACCCTCTTCCCGTCCTCGAGCAGCGCGGTCACCTCTGCGGCGCTGGGGATGCCGCGTCCGAAGGTGTGGCACGTTGCGCTGCCCAGCACTCCGAGCAGCACCCCGAGGGAGGCTCCGGCGCCGGTGTGGCAGGTCCCGAGGTAGTAGTCGGCCTGCCCCATGCGCAGCTTCATCGCCGCGTCCATGTCGCTGGAGACCGAGACCTCCAGGCCGTCGATGCCCAGCTCTCCCACGGTGTCTGCGACTTGGGCCTTGCCGACCCCTCCGGTGAGGATCTTCGTCATGGCCGGCCTCCGTTCTGTTCTGCGGACGCGGGGTCCGGGACGCTTCCGCGCACGGCCGCCGCCGGGTTCCGGGCCGTCAGCACGGCCAGGTGCATGGCCAGATAGGCCGTCTCCGATGCGGGGAGGGCCGCCGTGCCGAGGTCGTGCTCGGCCCGTGCGGCGATCTGCCGTGCCAGCTGCACGGCGTCGGGCCGGTCGGCCAGTTCGGCCGCCATGTGCTCTCCGGCCGCGGGGTCGTCGAGGGTCTCGCCGTTCATCAGCCGGTTCAGGGCCATCATCAGATGGCTGGTGAGCATCCCGGCGGTCTCCTCGGAGACATGCAGTCCCGCGCTGTCCAGTCCCCTCAGCTCGTCCTCGACGAAGTCGGCGACCTCCGCGCGCACTTGACCGGTCTCCCGGAACAACTGGATCCGCAGAGCCAGCTTCTCCTCCAGCCCCTGCTGCATGACGCTTCCCTCCGCCGCACGATCGGCGGTCACGACAATAATCAGGATTCTGCTTTTTGAGGAGACCCGGCGTCGTTCTTTCTTCCACCGGTACGCGCCGGTCAGCCGGTACGCACAGAGCCCGGTACCGAGAGCAGCGGCACGGAAGAGCCCGGCACGGCAGGCACCGGCACGCAGAGCAGGTGCCGCAGCGGGAGGACGGAGCGATGGGAGACCGCGAGCAGGCGCGGGCTCGAAGTGTCAGTACAACGGCACGCGTTCGCCCCGCAGGACCTCTCCCTGTACGTCGGTCACCACTCCGAAGTCCAGTGCGGCCCGTACCGCGTCGAGCGCGGACGACTCCCCGGTCCGTCCGATCAGTGCGGCGCTGGAGTTCCGCGACGCGAGCTCACTAGTGATCTCCTCGTCCAGCGGCAGGACTTCTACGTCCGGGCCCAGGTGATCGCTCACCTCGTCGAGGTTCCAGACGGTGGCGTCGGCCCGGCCCTGCGCGAAGAGCCCCCGCAGCTGCATGTACGAGGCCTCCACCCACTCGATGTCCTCGCGCCCCGCGAACACCCTTGCCGTCAGCATCCGCAGATCCTCGGACGAGGAGTCGACGGCGACGCGCAGCCCCTCGGTCTCCAGGGGAGTGCCGCGCCGCAGCAGCAGCCCGTGTGATCCCACGTACGTCCCGGGCCCCAGGTCGGCGACCAGCTCCACCGGGTGCTCCTCGGCGATGCGGTCGGCGGCGAAGCGCGAGAGCACGACCAGATCGGCCTTGCCCTCCAGAAGGGCGCCGAGCCGGGTGGAGGCGCCCCGCATGAAGGTGATGGCGAAGGGCGCACCGGCCTGCTCGAAGGCGGCCCTGAGTCCGGTGGCCAGACCCTCGTACCGGTGGGAGTACGGCAGTGGCATCGCGGCGAGAAGCGTGCCCAGGCCCGCGAGCCGCCACAGTATGGCGCGGTCGGCGTGCACGAGGAACGTGCCGAGGTGGCCGCGGGCCTTGGTCTCGACGGCCCCGGCCTCCTCCAGCAGCTGCAGCCCCGCCTGAACCGTCCCGTTACCCACCTTCAGGTCGCCGGCGAAGTCGCGAAGCCGTGGAAGACGCGTGTCCGCTTCGTGGTTCAGCAGCAGCGCGGCCAGCTGACGTGCGGCCATGCCGTTCCGCGTGAGGAAACGCCCGTCGGCGCCACTGATCATGCGGTGGATAATATCCAGAATCCTGGATATTGCCAACGAGAGCCGGTACGTGATTCTGCTCTCTCCCTGGTCGCGGGGCGGGCCCCGGTGCACAAGGCTCAGGGGAATGTCGGTATGGTCACCGAGGTGTACCGATCGCTCCCGACGGGCCTCTCTCGGAGGTACGTCCGGGATGGCCGGGCTGCGCGGGTTCTCCGTACTTCTGTGCGCTCGCCCCGGCTGGAGCGGCAGCGTCGCGACTGACCGGTACGTGCAAATTACTTAGGTTGTCCCGGAATCGGAACACTGAGGCGGTCCGACTCGTTGAGCACGACGTGAGCACGACACCACCAGTTCTCGCCGCCGAGCTGGCAGCTGCCTGGGCGGACATTCAGAGGCACCACCCCGAGCTGCCGGATCTGGCCGCGCCCGAATCGCTGATCGGAGAGTCCTCGTCCGCATGTGGCGGCGGGCTCTCTTTCGAGAGGCTTCTGCACGAGGCCGTTCACGGGATCGCCGCCGCGCGCGGTATCAGAGACACCTCCCGCGCCGGTCGCTACCACAACCGCAGATTCCTCGCCGTAGCCGAGGAGTTGGGGCTGTCGCATCCCGACGAGCCGCATGCGAGCAGCGGCTTCTCGCTCGTGACGCCCACTCCCGAGACCAGAAGTCGCTACCGCCCCACCATCGAGCGCCTCCAGCGGGCGCTCAAGGCGTACGACGCCGCGACCGAGGCGGACGGCGGCGGCAGCTTCCGCGGCCCGGCGGCCCGGCACGGCTCAAGTGGCGGCGGTGTCCGCGTCAAGGCCGTCTGCGACTGCGGGCGGAACGTGCGCGTGGTCCCGTCGGTGCTGGCGCAGGCGCCGATCATGTGCGGAGCGTGCGGGAAGCCGTTCAGCATCCCCGACCCCGGGGCGGAGCGCACAGCCTCCTCGGACACCGGGGTGGAGAGGGTCGAGGCCGTGGCGGCCGTCGGCTGACACCCGGCGAACACAGGACTGCCGGGGCGGCTTCGCAGCGCGGCCCCGGCAGTTGCGCTGTCCGGCCGGGTGCGGATGCGGGTTCGGCCGGGCGCGTCGTCTGTGGCATCATGGTGCGCTGTACTCGACAGTCGCACGGACCCCTCTCTCCTCCGACTGACGCGTCCATCGGACCTCCGGGTACCGCAACCCCACGTGGTCACCCGTTTGTGTCCACCCACGTCAAGACCAGGAGACACCACAGAAGTGGCAGTCAAGATCAAGCTGAAGCGACTGGGAAAGATCCGCTCGCCGCACTACCGCATCATCGTCGCCGACTCCCGCACGCGCCGTGACGGCCGTGCCATCGAGGAGATCGGCCTCTACCACCCGGTGCAGAACCCTTCGCGCATCGAGGTCGACTCCGAGCGCGTCCAGTACTGGCTGGGCGTCGGCGCGCAGCCGACCGAGCCCGTCGCTGCGATCCTCAAGGTCACCGGTGACTGGCAGAAGTTCAAGGGTCTGCCGGCTCCGGAGCCGATGAAGGTCGCCGAGCCGAAGCCCGACAAGAAGGCCCTCTTCGAGGCCGCCGCGAAGGAGTCCGCGGACGAGCCCAAGGGTGAGGCCATCACCCAGAAGGCGAAGAAGGCCGACAAGAAGGCGGACGAGGCAGCCAAGGCCGAGTCCTCCGACGAGTCGACCGGGGCCTGATCATGCTCGAGGAGGCCCTCGAGCACTTGGTGAAGGGCATCGTCGACAACCCGGACGAGGTGCAGGTCGAATCACGCACCTTGCGCCGTGGGCGGGTGCTCGAGGTCCGGGTGCATCCCGACGACCTCGGCAAGGTCATCGGCCGCAGCGGGCGCACGGCGCGTGCTCTGCGTACGGTCGTGAGCGCCCTGGGCGGTCGTGGCGTCCGCGTCGACCTCGTCGACGTGGACCAGGTCCGCTGACCCCCGCACAGGAGAGCACCGGCACGGGCCGGGGACGGCACTCGCCGGCCCCGGCCCGTGTTCGCTTCCGGGTACGGCGCCGGCGGTCCGCACCGCGGCGCCGGCATCAGGCCGAATCAGGCCGAGTCAGGTCGAGCACGGAGAAACACAGTGCAGCTAGTCGTCGCACGCATCGGCCGCGCCCACGGCATCAAGGGCGAGGTCACCGTCGAAGTGCGCACGGACGAGCCGGAGTCGAGGCTTGCTCCCGGCGCCGTGCTCGCCACCGACCCGCCCCGTCCCCGGCCGCTGATCATCGAGCGCGGCCGTGTGCACAGCGGGCGCCTGCTGCTGCGGTTCGAGGGAGTCCAGGACCGCAGTGCGGCGGAGGCTCTGCGCAACACCCTCCTCATCGCCGAGGTCGACCCCGACGAACAGCCGGACGACCCGGAGGAGTTCTACGACCACCAGCTGGTGGACCTCGACGTGGTCACCCGCGACGGTGCGCCCGTCGGCCGGGTCGAGGAGATCGCGCACCCGCCGGGCCAGGACCTTCTGGTGGTCAGGCGGGAGGACGGCAGCGAGGCGCTGATCCCGTTCGTCAGTGAAATCGTCCCCGAGGTGGATCTCGACGCGCAGCGGATCGTCGTCGAGCCGCCGCCGGGACTGCTGGAGGAACGCGGCGGCGCCGGCGGGAAGGAGCAGGGCGAGAGGGAGGGCGGCGGCCGGTGAGGATCGACGTCGTCACCATCTTCCCCGAGTACCTGGAGCCGCTGAACGTCTCCCTCGTCGGCAAGGCCCGGGCCCGTGGCCTGCTCGACGTCCACGTGCACGACCTGCGCCGCTGGACACACGACAGGCACCACACCGTCGACGACACCCCCTACGGCGGCGGCCCGGGCATGGTCATGAAGCCGGAACCGTGGGGCGAGGCGCTCGACGAGATCATCGGCGACGCCGACCCGGCACCCGTGCTGGTCGTTCCCACTCCGAGCGGCCGCCCCTTCGACCAGAGGCTGGCCGTGGAGCTGTCCGCCGCACCATGGCTCGTCTTCACGCCGGCCCGCTACGAGGGCATCGACCGCCGGGTCGTCGACGAGTACGCCTCGCGGCTGGACGTGCGCGAGGTCTCCGTCGGCGACTACGTCCTGGCCGGCGGCGAAGCGCCCGTCCTGGTCATGGTGGAGGCCGTCGCACGCCTGCTGCCCGGCGTGCTCGGCAACGCCGAGAGCCACCAGGACGACTCGTTCGCTGCCGGGACGATGGCCCATCTGCTGGAGGGCCCCGTCTACACGAAGCCACCGCTGTGGCGGGACCGCGGCATTCCGGACGTGCTGCTCAGCGGCCACCACGGCCGGATCGCCCGCTGGCGCAGGGACCAGGCACTGGCCCGCACGGCCGCGAACCGGCCCGATCTCATCGCCCGTTGCGACCCGGCCTCGCTCGACAAGCACGACCGTGCGGAGCTGGAGCGTCTGGGCTGGAGCGAAGGCCCGGACGGCCGATTTTGGCCGACAGGGCAGCACGTGGAAGAATAGGCGGCTGCTCCGTACCCGGCGTGGCGACCCTGCCACAGGGGGACCGACGCCCGCACGGGAGCGGCGCTCTCCAGTCAGCATCACGATCATTCCGCTGATGACCTGTGGCATCAGCGAGGAAAGCAGACGGTCATGTCTCAGCTTCTCGAAAACCTCGACGCGGCTTCGCTGCGCGACAACGTTCCGGCCTTCCGCCCCGGCGACACGGTCAACGTGCACGTGCGCGTCATCGAGGGCAACCGCTCCCGTGTCCAGCAGTTCAAGGGCGTCGTCATCCGCCGCCAGGGCGGCGGTGTGCGTGAGACCTTCACCGTCCGCAAGGTCAGCTTCGGTGTCGGTGTCGAGCGCACCTTTCCGGTCCACACCCCGATCGTCGAGAAGATCGAGGTCGTCACCCGTGGTGACGTGCGGCGTGCGAAGCTTTACTACCTGCGAGAGCTCCGCGGCAAGGCCGCCAAGATCAAGGAGAAGCGCGAGAACTGATCGAGCTGTCCCGGGGCCGGCGGGCGACTAGGCTTTCGGCCCGATGGACGGCGAGACGCAGCGCGACGAAGCGGAGCGGGACCGCTCCTCCGGCCCGGACGGGCAGACGCGGAGGGGCTGGTCACGCTCCGCTCGCTTGTGCGCAGTTGCTGCGTCGCTGCTCAGCGTGCCCTTGCTGGTCAGCGTGTTCGTGGTGCAGCCTTTTTTGATCCCTTCTGCATCAATGACCCCCACGCTGGAGGTCGGTGACCGGATACTGGTGAACAAGCTTGCCTATCGGATCGGCAACTCTCCGGGGCGCGGAGACGTTGTGGTCTTTGACGGCAGGGGTTCGTTCAGGGACGAGGAGGAGTCGGACGGGAATCCGGTGACCGGCCTGTTGCGAGAGGCCGGTGCTGCGGCCGGCCTGGTCAGGCCGTCCGAAACGGACTACGTCAAGCGTGTGGTCGGCGTCGGCGGGGATCGGGTCCGGTGCTGCGATGAGCGCGGAAGGATCGAGGTGAACGGTGTTCCGCTGGACGAGGGCTACCTGCATGACGGTGACGACCCGTCAGCCGTGCCGTTCGATATCGAAGTGCCGCAAGGGCGGTTGTGGGTGATGGGAGATCACCGCTCCGACTCCAGCGACTCGCGGGACCACCTCGGTGACGCCGGCGGTGGCACCGTTCCCGTGGAGCGGGTGATCGGGCGGGCCGACCGCATCGCATGGCCGATGGAACGCTGGGGAGCGGTCCGCGGGAGAGGGGGAGGTGCCCATGAGTGACCGGGTGGGTCCCTCCCGCAACGGGCCCTACGACTACGGCGTACCGAACGACTACGACGACGATCCGTACGGCGGAGCGGGCCGCAACGGCTCCAACGGTCAGAACGGCTACGGCAGCTCCAACGGCTATGGCAGCGCCAACGGCTATGGCGGGCAGGGCAACGGCTACGGGGGAGCGCCGGATCCGGGTTTCAACGGCCGCAACGGCGGCCCCGACGGCTCCGATTACTACTCCGGGAACTACGACTACAGCGAGCCGTTCGAATACTTCGGCAGCCCGCAGGCCCGTTCGAACGGCGGCGGCAACCGCTACGGCGTCCCCGCAGGTACGGCGCCCGGCCCCACGCAGCCACCGGCGAAGTTCCCCGGCCCGAACGGCCCGCTCCCCCCGCCCCAGGTGAGCTCGGGGGAGACCATGCGGCTCAGCGCCTACTCGGCGCGGCTGATGGACCTGCCCGGCCATGAATCCAGGGACGAGAGACTCGGCATCCCGCCCGGCCCGAGCGGCGGAAGGGCGGAGCGCCGGCGTGCTGCGAAGCGCGTCAAGAGGCGCAGACGTCTGTCCGTCACGAAGGAGATACCGATCCTCGTCGGTGTCGCCTTGTTCATCGCCCTGGTCCTCAAGACGTTCCTGGTCCAGGCGTTCGTGATTCCCTCCGGCTCCATGGAGCAGACGATCCGCATCGGCGACCGCGTCCTGGTCGACAAGCTGACGCCGTGGTTCGGCACGAAGGCGGAGCGCGGCGACGTCGTCGTCTTCGAGGACCCCGGCGGCTGGCTCCCGGCGAGCGAGAAGAAGCGCAAGGAGGACCCTGTCGTCATCAAGCAGGGCAAGGACTTCCTGACCTTCATCGGTCTGCTTCCCTCCGACGACGAGCAGGACCTGATCAAGCGTGTCATCGCGGTCGGCGGCGACGAGGTCAAGTGCTGCAACGCACAAGGCAAAGTGACCGTGAACGGCAAGCCGATCGAGGAGCCGTACATCAATCCGGGCAACAAGCCTTCAGAGATCAAGTTCGACGTGAAAGTGCCGGTCGGCCGCGTGTTCGTCATGGGCGACCACCGCGCCAACTCCGCCGACTCCAGGTTCCATCTGCGTGAGAAGGGCGGCACCGTCCCGGAGGGAAGGGTCCAGGGACGGGCGGTCGTGATCGCGTGGCCGTTCGACCACTGGGGCAAGCTGGAGGCCTCGGACTCGTTCAGCGCCGTGCCCGGCGCCCCGGGCGGATCAGCTGCTGCTCCGCCGGTCGGGGAGGGTGACAACCGACTGACGCAATATCCGATCCCTGCGGAACTCCCGCTCGT
The DNA here is from genome assembly GCF_900090145.1 of Streptomyces sp. WMMB 322. Lineage (GTDB taxonomy): Bacteria > Actinomycetota > Actinomycetes > Streptomycetales > Streptomycetaceae > Streptomyces. Next base: position 125,604 of record NZ_FMHI01000007.1, on the reverse strand, counting down.
TATGGGAGTGGTGGGCCTGTCCCGTATGTGGAACAGGCGGCAGTGGATTGTGAGGAGTGATTGTGGGGGACTTGGCGGTCGGCGCTCGTTCCGGTTCCGGAGAGAACGAGGGCGAGAGCGGCACGGAGACCAGAAGCCCTGAGGCATCCGAATCCGTGTCCGCTTCGGGGCCCGGAGCACAGAGCGCGGCGCGGGATGCGCCGCCGACCGCAGAGAGAGGCAGTGACATCAGCGTGAGCACGGGTGCGGAAGACGGCACCACAAGTGATCACACGCCGGACAGCCACAACAGGCAGCAGCGGTCGTTCTTCAAGGAGTTGCCGATCCTCATCGGCATCGCCCTGATCCTTGCGCTGCTGATCAAGACGTTCCTCGTCCAGGCGTTCTCCATTCCGTCGAACTCCATGCAGAACACACTGCAGGTCGGGGACAGGGTGCTGGTCGACAAGCTCACCCCCTGGTTCGGTTCGGAACCGGAACGGGGAGAGGTCGTCGTCTTCCACGACCCGGGCGGCTGGCTGAACGAGGCGCCGGTGCCGCAGCCGAGCGGGGCGGGCGGTGCCGTGCAGACCGTGCTGAGCGCCATCGGCCTGATGCCTTCCGCCGACGAGCAGGACCTGATCAAGCGTGTCATCGCCGTCGGCGGCGACAGGGTCGAGTGCAAGCGCGGCGGCCCGGTGGAGATCAACGGCAAGGCGCTCGAGGAGTCCTATCTCTTCCCCGGGAACACCCCGTGCGACGACAAGCCGTTCGGCCCGGTCGAGGTGCCCGTGGGCAAGATGTGGGTCATGGGCGACCACCGTCAGGACTCCCTGGACTCGCGCTTCCACCGGAAGGTGGACAACGGCATGATCCCCACGGACAGGGTCGTCGGACGCGCCATCGTGGTTGCCTGGCCGGTCACGCGCTGGTCGGGGCTGCCGGTGCCCGACACCTTCGACCAGAAGGGGCTCGCCTCGAAGGCCGCCGATGCGGTGCCCGCGGCCGCCGGTCTCGCCGGTGCGGTGCCGCTCGTGCTGTGGCGGCGCAGGCGGCGTGCTGCCCGAGCGACGGCCGAGTGCTCCGTCAACCGCTGACCTCCCCCCGTACTCACGCCTCTCTACCCCGGGTAAGGTGCGCGCAGACCGAAGCGGCGAGCTGACCGGGAGTGCAGGGATGACCAAGTCTGGACGTACTGGAGCAAGTCGCGGGCGCTTCGGACAGGCACTCTCGGGGATCGCCGTGGCGATCGGCTGCGTGCTCTTCCTCGGGGCCTTCGTGATGGGTGCCGTCCTGTACCAGCCCTACACGGTGCCGACGGATTCCATGGACCCGACGGTCAAGGCCGGTGACCGTGTGCTCGCGGAGCGGATAGACGGTGAGGATGTCCGCCGCGGCGACGTCATCGTCTTCCAGGACTCGGTGTGGGGCTCCGTCCCGATGGTCAAGCGGGTTGTGGGCACCGGCGGTGACAAGGTCGAGTGCTGCGACAAGCAGGGCCGGCTCTCGGTCAACGGGAAGACCCTCCAGGAGTCGTATCTGAAGAGCAAGGGACCCGATTCCCAGCCACCCTTCAAGGCGACGAAGGTGCCCGGCGGCAAGCTCTTCCTGCTCGGCGACCACCGGATGGATTCGGTCGACTCCCGCGTCCACCTCGACGACGGCGACCACGGGGCGGTTCCGCGATCCGCGGTGAAGGCCCGGGTGGACGCCGTCGCGTGGCCCACGAGCGGACTGGGGATGCTCGCGCGGCCCGGCGATTTCTCGGCACTGCCGGGCGGGACCTCGGACCCGGGCCCGCTCCAGCCGCTGATCGTCGCCGTCGTCGCGGGTGCGGCGCTGATCCTCGGCGGGGCGGCGTACGGCCCGATCGCGCGGCGGGCCGGACGGGGCACTCGCGGCTGACGCACAATGGGGGCACGCACGGCTGAAGGGGAACATGCCATGAGCGCCGAGGACCTCGAGAAGTACGAGACCGAGATGGAGCTGAAGCTCTACCGGGAGTACAGGGACGTCGTCGGTCTTTTCAAGTACGTGATCGAGACGGACCGGCGGTTCTACCTCACCAACGACTACGAGATGCAGGTGCACTCGGCTCAGGGTGAGGTCTTCTTCGAGGTCTCCATGGCCGATGCATGGGTGTGGGACATGTACCGTCCCGCCCGGTTCGTCAAGCAGGTGCGGGTCCTGACCTTCAAGGACGTGAACATCGAGGAGCTGAACAAGAGCGACCTCGATCTGCCCGAGAACTCCGGCTTCAAGGGCTGACCGCCTCCCGCCGCCTGTCCCGCGCATCCGGCACCCTTGCCGGCCCTGGTTGCCGGTGGACCGCGCTTCCGCACGCGCCGAGCCAAGTTCCAGCGGCGTCGTCGTCTCCCTGAGGGTGACGGCTTTCTCCACAGTCCACCGGTTGTCCCCGGATCTCCGCCTTGATCAACTGGCTCGCCCTCCTTCCGTCACAGTCGGTGACCGGAGGTGGTGCTGATGAGCGCCCGTAAAGCCCTCGGTCGGTACGGGGAGGATGTCGCGGCCCGGAGGCTGCGTCAGGCGGGAATGGCGGTTCTGGAGCGCAACTGGCGCTGCGCCGAGGGCGAGCTCGACATCGTCGCGCGGGACAGGGACGCGCTGGTGATCTGCGAGGTCAAGACCAGGCGTGCTGGGCGGGGCGGGACATTCGAGCATCCGATGTCCGCGGTCACACCCGCGAAGTCGGCACGGCTGCGGAGACTGGCCTCGCGCTGGCTGACCGAATGCTGGCTCGGCCGGTACGGGCAGCCGCCCCGCGGTGGAGTGCGGATCGACCTCGTCGGAGTGCTGCTGCCGGACCGGGGCGCGCCACTGGTCCAGCACGCACGCGGGGTGGCCTGATGGGGTTCGCCCGGACGTGCTCGGTGGCGCTGGTGGGCGTGGAGGGCGTCGTCGTCGAGATCCAGGCCGATCTGGAGCCGGGCGTCGCGACGTTCACGCTGGTGGGTCTGCCCGACAAGAGCCTGACCGAGAGCCGCGACCGTGTACGGGCTGCGGTGGTCAACGCGGGTGCCGAGTGGCCCCAGAAAAAGCTCACCGTCGGGCTGAGTCCGGCCTCCGTGCCCAAGAGCGGCAGCGGGTTCGACCTGGGCGTCGCCTGTGCGGTGCTGGGAGCGGCCGAGCGGATCGATCCGCGCAGCGTCGCCGGCTTGCTGATGCTGGGCGAACTGGGCCTCGACGGGCGCGTGCGTCCCGTGCGGGGAGTGCTTCCGGCGGTTCTGGCCGCGGCCGACGCGGGACACCGGCAGGTCGTCGTCCCGGAGGAGGCGGTGCCCGAGGCGTCCCTGGTGCCGGATGTGAGCGTCCTGGGCGTCCGCAGCCTCCGGCAGCTGATCGCGCTGCTCAACGACGAGCCCGTTCCGGAGGAAGAGCCGCCCGAAGGGCTGCCCGTGGACGAGCCGGCCGGCGACCGTGGCCTGTCAGTGCTGTCGCTGCCCGGCCAGGGGTGGGCGGCACCCGGGGCCGCCCGCAGAGCGGAGCGCCCCCTCGACATGGCCGACGTCGCCGGCCAGCACACCGCGCGCCGAGCGCTGGAGGTGGCGGCGGCCGGCCGTCACCACATCTTCTTCAAAGGCCCGCCCGGGGCCGGCAAGACCATGCTGGCCGAGCGCCTCCCGGGGCTGCTGCCGCCGCTGACGTCGCAGCAGTCGCTGGAGGTGACCGCCGTCCACTCGGTGGCCGGTGTGCTGCCCCCGGGGCAGCCGCTGGTCACGCGCCCGCCCTACTGCGCCCCTCACCACTCGGCGACGATGGCCTCCCTGGTCGGCGGCGGATCGGGCCTCCCGCGTCCGGGAGCGGTGTCCATGGCGCATCACGGGGTCTTGTTCCTGGACGAGGCGGCCGAGTGCAGCGGACGCGTCCTCGACGCGATGCGGCAGCCGCTGGAGTCGGGGCAGGTCGTGGTCGCACGGGCCTCCGGGATGATGCGGATGCCCGCCCGGTTCCTGCTCGCTCTCGCCGCGAACCCCTGTCCGTGCGGTCGTCACGGCATGAAGGGCGGGGAGTGCGAATGCCGCCCCGCCTCGGTCAGGCGGTACCGGGCGAGGCTCTCGGGGCCGCTGATGGACCGGGTCGACCTCAGGGTCCACGTCAAGCCGCTCACCCGTTCCGAACTGGCGGGCCTGCACGGGAAGTCGGAGAGCACGGCGGCGGTGGCGGAGCGCGTGCTGGCCGCGCGGGAGCGCGCTGCCGCGCGCTACATGGGGACGCCGTGGTCGGCGAACAGCGATGTCCCCGGACACGAGCTGCGTACGCGCTGGCCCGCCGAGCCGGGAGCGTTGAGCAGGGCGGAGGAGGACATGGAGCACGGGCTGCTCACCGCCCGCGGGATGGACAGAGTGCTCCGTGTCGCCTGGACGGTCGCCGACCTGGCGGGGCACGACCGCCCGACGGCCCAGGACGTCGACTGGGCCCTCGAGCTCCGCACAGGGATCCGACGGGGCACATCTCCTTCCCCGGCTGGGGTCTCGCTCCGGGGGCGGCCATGACCACCGACGCGCACGGCCGCCCCGCCACAGGGAAGGTTCCCGAGGATCCCGAGCAGTGCGAGCCGTGCCCGGAGGAGCGTCTCGCCCGCGCCGCCCTGACCAGGATCGTGGAGCCCGGTGACGAGAAGGCGGGGCGCTGGCTGAGGACTTACGGCGCGCAGGAGGTGGTGCGTGCGCTTCGCGACGACTCCGGTGCGATGCCGGGGGCCGACGAGAGCCGCTGGGCCGGACTGCGCTCCCGCGCGGAACGAGCCCGTCCCGAGGCCGACTTGGCGGCAGTCGAGGCCCTCGGTGGGCGCTTCGTCTGCCCGGGAGACCACGAATGGCCCGGTCAGCTCGACGCCCTGGGCGTGACGAGGCCCATCGGGCTGTGGGTGCGCGGTGCCCCCAGTCTTCGGCTGTGGGCGCTTCGTTCGGTCGCGATCGTCGGCGCCCGCGCCTGCACCGAGTACGGCGTGCATGTGGCGGCGTTGCTCGGGGCGGGACTGGCCGAACGCGGCTGGACCGTGATCTCCGGTGCGGCGTACGGCATCGACGGGGCCGCGCACAGGGGCGCCCTCGCGGCGGGCGGCGCCACCGTCGGGGTTCTGGCGTGCGGGGTGGACGTGGCCTATCCGCCGGGCCACGCCGAGTTGATCGCGCGCATCGCCGAACAGGGTCTGGTGCTGGCCGAGTTGCCTCCGAAGGATCACCCGACGCCGAGCCGCTTCGTACTCCGCAACCGGGTGATCGCCGCACTCACACGGGGCACGGTCGTCGTCGAAGCGGCGCTGCGCAGCGGTTCGTTGTCGACGGCACGGCACGCGCGACGGCTGGGCCGGTTCGTCATGGGTGTGCCCGGGCCGGTCACCTCGGGGCTCTCCGCCGGGGTGCACGAACTGCTCAGGGAGGAGGGGAGCCTCGTCACGGACGCAGCCGAAGTGATCGAAATGGTGGGCAGCATCGGTGAGCTGGCCCCGCGGAGACGAGGCGCGGCAGTGCCGCGTGACGTGCTGCCTGGCGAGGCCGCAATGGTGCTCGACGCGTTGCCCGCGCGCGGGGCCGCCCGGTCCGCGCAGCTCGCGCAGGCCGTCGGCATCACTGCTGATGCGGCCCTGGCGAGACTGCAGGAGCTGTGCGCGCTGGGCTTCGTCGAACGCCTGGGCGCCGGTTGGCAGTTGAACCGGTCCGCGGCGTCCCGGAGCGCTGCCGGGCACCCCATCGAGTGATGAGCCGGTCCTTGACCTGCGGCTATCGAATGAAAGGGTGATCCGCATGCTCTGGTTGCGTCCCGCCCACCCCCGAAGGCCGGTTCCGGGCGCTACCACGGCAGTAACTCCCGGGTGCGGGCAGCGGAACGTATCTGCGCATGCTGACGCGGGAGCTCATCGCATATTGCGACCGTGAGGTCACGCTACGCTCACACCTCCCAAGGAAGAGGCACCCGGTCACGCACACGCTTCCGCCGCGTGACGACTACTCAGCAGAACGGCTCAAGGCGACGCATGCCCCAGCACACTCCCGGGCCTGAACGCGCCGGCACCGCCACCGAGGCACCCGCCGGCACCGAGTACACCGGACTCGGTGCCGGTCACAGTGCGCTGGACGAGCTGTGGCGGTCGTACAAGGCCACGGGCGACGAGCAGCTGCGGGAACAGCTGATCCTGCACTACTCGCCCCTGGTGAAGTACGTCGCCGGGCGCGTCAGCGTCGGGCTGCCCCCCAACGTGGAACAGGCCGACTTCGTCTCCTCAGGGGTATTCGGACTCATCGACGCCATCGAGAAGTTCGACCCGGAGCGCTCCATCAAGTTCGAGACGTACGCGATCACACGCATCCGCGGAGCCATGATCGACGAACTGCGAGCCCTCGACTGGATCCCCCGGTCCGTGCGCCAGAAGGCACGGGCAGTCGAACGTGCCTACGCCACCCTGGAATCGACGCTGCGGCGCAGCCCCTCCGAGGCGGAGGTCGCGGCGGAGATGGGCATCCCACTGGAGGAACTGCACGGTGTCTTCAGCCAGTTGTCCCTCGCCAACGTCGTGGCCCTGGAGGAACTGCTGCACGTGGGCGGCGAGAGCGGAGACCGCCTCAGCCTCATGGACACCTTGGAAGACACCGCCGCGGACAATCCCGTCGAGGTCGCCGAGGACCGCGAGCTGAGACGCCTGCTCGCCCGCGCGATCAACACCCTCCCTGACAGGGAGAAGACCGTGGTGACCCTCTACTACTACGAGGGCCTGACACTGGCGGAGATCGGCCAGGTCCTCGGAGTGACCGAGAGCCGCGTGAGCCAGATCCACACCAAGTCCGTCCTTCAGCTTCGGGCAAAGCTCGCCGACGTCGGTCGCTGAACCGGTACCTCCGTCCGTATGGTGGGGGCGTGCCAAGGATTCGAGCGGCCTCTGTGGCCGAGCACCGGACCATGCAGCGCTCCGCGCTTCTCGACGCTGCCCGTGCACTGCTGTCCGAAGGCGGCACCGACGCCCTGACCTTCCCCGCCCTCGCACAGCGCACCGGCCTCGCGCGCTCATCGGTCTATGAGTACTTCCGTTCCCGCGGCGCGGTCGTCGAGGAACTCTGCGCCGTCGACTTCCCCGTGTGGGCTGCCGAGGTCGAGGTGGCCATGGCCGAGGCCGAATCACCGGAAGAGAAGATCGAAGCCTACGTCCGCCGGCAGTTGGCGCTCGTCGGAGACGGGCGGCACCGGGCGGTCGTGGCGATCTCCGCAGGTGAGCTGGACGCCGGAGCACGCGAGAAGATCCGCGCGGCCCACGGAGGGCTCGTCGCCATGGTCGTCGAGGCCCTCGCGGCGCTGGGGCACGACCAGCCGCGCCTGGCGGCGATGCTCCTCCAAGGTGTCGTCGACGCGGCGGTACGGCGCATCGAACTCGGCGCCGCGGAGAGCCCCGAAGAGATCACAGAAGCGGCGGTTTCCATGGCCCTCAGCGGCGTCCGCAGCTGACACGGGGCGGCGGACGCGACCGGCTCCCGGGCTGCGCCCCGCCCTCCTGCGGGGCGCCACGTCCCGTCATGGTGCGGCACCCCCGCCGTCGCCGTCCGGCTCGAGGACAACGGAGTGCGCAGGACAGCCGCCGTCGCGCCCAGCAGGCGGCACACCCCAGCCCCGCGGCAAGTGACAGCCGGCCCAGATCCGGAAGCGTCTGACCGGTCACGGCCGGGTCCGTCACCGCGGCGCGGTTCACCACCGGGTGTCGCTCGGCGTCCGCCCTCCTGGCGGCAGCGGTCCCCGCGCCGGCGCCCGGCCCGGACCCCGCACCGGCGGTGCCTCCTGGGCCGACGTTGCGAGCGTGACCGGGCACCGGCACCCCGAAGACCGGCAGCAGCCTCGACGGTCCGCCGCGCAGCAGCGACAGAGGGTCGAGATAGCGCCGTCCCCGCAATGCGCCCCAGTGCAGGCAGCCGCTGTCGCAATGGAAGGGCCCGCCTGCCACCTTGCCGACGGTCTGGCCGGCCCGCACGCGGTCGCCCCTGTGGACGGACGGCCTGACCGGTTCGTACGTCATGCGCAGCGGAGGGTGTCCCGTGCCCGCCAGCTCCACCGACACCACCCAGCGTCCGGCGACCCTGCCCGCGAACGAGACCCGCCCCGATGCGACCGCACGCACCGCGCTGCCCGGGGGAGCTGCGAGATCCACCCCGCGGTGACCGGCGGCCCAGGGCTTCGGCGGCGGCTTCCAGCCGCGGGCGACCCGAGGCAGCCCGGCGTGCCCCGCCACTGGCCACACCCTCCCGTCGCCGCCGCCGTGATCCCGCGGGACCGCATCCCGCCGGGCCGTCCCCGACGGCGGCACATGCCGTTCCTCCGCGTGCGCCGGCGCACTCATGGGGCCGGCCGGCACCAGCACGATCGCGGTGCAAAGCACCGCGCGGGCCGGCACACGCACCACCCCGCGGAGCAAAACTCCAAAACCTCGGCCGGCTCGCACGCCTGTGACACCTCGCGCACTCCGGCCGGCCCGCTCACCCCGGACCACGGACAGCACCCCCTGATCGGTCGCCGTACATGCACGGTCCCGTTCCGGGGCCGGGCGCGGGGATCTTGCTGAACTTCCGTGGACAACCGGCTCCTGGTGGACAGCGCGATCACCCGTGCGAGGGGCATCGGCGCCTCCGTGACCGGTGCGCCCACGGGCATGACAGCGTGCTCACGCCGTGCTCCCGGGAGGGACCTGCCGGAGGTGTCTGCTCCAGGTGCCTGCCCTGGGCGTACCGTCCGTCGCGCGCCCCGGCACATGCCGCAGTCTGCGCACGGCCGCGGCGCATGTCCGGCAATCCGGATTCCCTCTGCCAGGGAGCCGTGCCCCTCCCTGGTCCCGTACACTGCTGGTGCGGCCCGGGCCACCGGGCTGACTTCGCACGCCTCGCCACCCTCACCCGGTGGCCGCGCATCTCGGTCCCACGACGGGCCCCTCCACAGGCCCCGCGGGCAGCGCGCCAGAGGCGTCAGGCAAGCGATGGCCGTCCCGGCCAGCGCTGACGACAACCGAGCAATACAAGGAGATACGGCCATGGCCGTCGTCACGATGCGGGAGCTGCTGGAGAGCGGCGTCCACTTCGGGCACCAGACCCGCCGCTGGAACCCGAAGATGAAGCGCTTCATCTTCACGGAGCGCAACGGCATTTACATCATCGACCTGCTCCAGTCGCTGTCGTACATCGACCGCGCCTACGAGTTCGTCAAGGAGACCGTCGCGCACGGCGGCTCCATCATGTTCGTCGGCACGAAGAAGCAGGCCCAGGAGGCCATCGCCGAGCAGGCCACGCGCGTGGGCATGCCCTACGTGAACCAGCGCTGGCTCGGCGGCATGCTGACCAACTTCTCGACCGTCTACAAGCGTCTGCAGCGGCTCAAGGAGCTGGAGCAGATCGACTTCGAGGACGTGGCCGCCTCCGGCCTCACCAAGAAGGAGCTGCTGGTCCTCTCCCGCGAGAAGGCGAAGCTGGAGAAGACCCTCGGCGGTATCCGCGAGATGCAGAAGGTGCCCAGTGCCGTCTGGATCGTGGACACCAAGAAGGAGCACATCGCGGTGGGCGAGGCGCGGAAGCTAAACATCCCCGTCGTCGCCATCCTGGACACTAACTGCGACCCCGACGAGGTCGACTACAAGATCCCGGGCAACGACGACGCCATCCGCTCCGTCACGCTCCTCACCCGCGTGATCGCCGACGCCGCGGCCGAGGGCCTCATCGCCCGCTCCGGCGCCGCAGAGGCCGCCAAGAGCGGCGACAAGTCCGCCGAGCCGCTCGCCGAGTGGGAGCGTGAGCTCCTGGAGGGCGAGAAGAGCGAGGGCGCCGCGGGCAAGACCGAGGCGAAGGAAGAGGAGAAGGCCGCCGAGGCCAAGGCCGAGGAGAAGCCGGCCGAGGACAAGCCGGCCGACGACTCCGAGCCGAAGACCGCCGAGAACGCCTGACGTCCCATTGGGTGCGGCGGGCGGCTTTTTCGCCGCCGTCCGCCGCGCCCCGTGACGATTGCCACGGCCGCCCGGGAAGCGACGCAGACTCACGCGCGGCTCCGCCGCACCGCACGACGGTGACCGGCGACGCCCCGGACCGGCCGCGAAGAGACCTCAAGAAGGACACGAGTTCCGCCCCCGCGCTGCGAAGTGCGGACGTGAGGCGGAGCCTGGTCACAGAAGGAAACCAAGCATGGCGAACTACACCGCCGCCGACGTCAAGAAGCTCCGTGAGCTCACCGGCGCCGGCATGATGGACTGCAAGAAGGCCCTGGAGGAGTCCGAGGGCGACGTCGACAAGGCCGTCGAGGTTCTGCGCGTCAAGGGCCAGAAGGGCGTGGCCAAGCGCGAGAGCCGCACCGCTTCGAACGGCGCGCTGGTCGCCCGCATCGCAGACGACAACGCCTCCGGCGTGCTCGTGGAGCTCAAGTGCGAGACGGACTTCGTCGCGAAGGGTGAGAAGTTCCTCGCCGTCGCCGACGCCATCGCAGGCCACGTCGCCGCCACTTCCCCCGCCGACACCGCGGCGCTGCTCGCCTCGGAGATCGAGCCGGGCAAGACCGTCCAGGCGTACGTGGACGAGGCCAACGCCAACCTCGGCGAGAAGATCGTCCTGGACCGCTTCGCCCAGTTCTCCGGCGCCTACGTCGCCTCCTACCTGCACCGCACGAGCCCGGACCTGCCTCCGCAGGTCGGCGTGCTCGTCGAGCTGGACAAGGAGAACGCGGAGGTCGCCAAGGACGTCGCGCAGCACATCGCCGCCTTCGCGCCGAAGTTCCTCACCCGCGACGAGATCCCGGCCGAGACCGTCGAGAACGAGCGCCGCATCGCCGAGGAGACCGCACGCGAGGAGGGCAAGCCGGAGCAGGCGCTGCCCAAGATCGTCGAGGGTCGCGTCACGGGCTTCTTCAAGGAGAACACCCTCCTCGACCAGCCCTTCGCCAAGGACAACAAGAAGAGCGTCCAGAAGGTCCTGGAAGAAGCGGGCGTCTCGCTGAAGCACTTCGCGCGTTTCCGCGTGGGTGCCTGAGGTACCGGCCCCGTGCAGGCGTGCCGACGCGTGACGCACGCGCGCGGTACGCGCCCGATAAGGTCGGGCACAGGGCAGTTGTGACGAGGAGGCCATTGCCGCACCAGGGATTTCGAGATCCGCCGGCAGTGGCCTCTTCGTATGTGCACGAGGAGAGTTCATGAGCAAGGACAGCGATACATCCGACACAGGCAGGAGCAGCCGCAGCGGCCGCAAGCGTTTCCTGCTCAAGCTCTCCGGTGAGGCGTTCGCCGGCGGCGGGGGGCTCGGCGTCGATCCCGACATCGTGCACAAGATGGCCCACGAGATCGCGTCCGTCGTACGCGACGGCGCGGAGCTGGCCGTGGTCATCGGCGGCGGCAACTTCTTCCGCGGTGCCCAGCTGCAGGTGCGCGGAATGGACCGTGCGCGCTCCGACTACATGGGGATGCTCGGCACCGTCATGAACTGCCTGGCGCTCCAGGACTTCCTGGAGAAGGAGGGGATCGACTCCCGCGTCCAGACGGCGATCACCATGGGGCAGGTCGCTGAGCCGTACATTCCGCTCCGTGCGGTGCGGCACCTGGAGAAGGGCCGGGTCGTCATCTTCGGCGCCGGTATGGGCATGCCGTACTTCTCCACCGACACCACTGCCGCGCAGCGCGCCCTGGAGATCCACGCGGAGGCGCTGCTGATGGGCAAGAACGGTGTGGACGGCGTCTACGACTCGGACCCGGCCAAGAATCCGGACGCGGTGAAGTTCGACGCCCTCGAGTACGGCGAGGTCATCACGCGCGACCTGAAGGTCGCCGACGCCACGGCCGTCACGCTCTGCCGGGACAACAAACTGCCGATCCTGGTCTTCGAGTTGCTCGCGGAGGGCAATATCGCGCGAGCGGTGAAGGGTGAGAAGATCGGCACCCTGGTGAGCAACCAGGGCACGAGAGGCTGACGTTCGGCCTTCGGCAGGCGCGGGTGCGGCTCGGTGCCGCGGGGTGACTCGCCGTCGTACGAACGGCTCGACACGGGGTGGACAACCGCCTGCCGGTCGGACACCGTGCAGGAAACAGGGCTTATCCGCAAGGCTCATTCAAGGAAACCAGGAGCACGTGGTGATCGAAGAGACCCTCCTCGAAGCCGAGGAGAAGATGGAGAAGGCGGTCGTGGTCGCCAAAGAGGACTTCGCCGCGATCCGCACGGGCCGTGCGCATCCTGCGATGTTCAACAAGATCGTGGCGGAGTACTACGGCACGATGACGCCGATCAACCAGCTGGCATCGTTCTCGGTTCCGGAGCCGCGGATGGCGGTGGTGACGCCGTTCGACAAGAGCTCGCTGCGCAACATCGAGCAGGCGATCCGCGACTCCGACCTGGGCGTCAACCCGTCGAACGACGGCAATATCATCCGGGTGACTTTCCCCGAGCTGACCGAGGAGCGCCGCAGGGAGTACATCAAGGTCGCCAAGGGCAAGGCCGAGGACGCGAAGATCTCCATCCGCAGCGTCCGCCGCAAGGCCAAGGAGACCCTCGAGGCCGCCATCAAGGACGGCGACGTGGGCGAGGACGAGGGGCGCCGGGCCGAGAAGGAGCTCGACGACACCACGTCGAAGTACACGGGACAGATCGACGAGCTGCTCAAGCACAAGGAAGCCGAGCTGCTCGAGGTCTGAGGTCCCCGCGTGCGGGACTGTCCGAGATCCGTCCGAGGTCCGAGGTCTGAGGCTGCAATCTGTGAACGACTCAACGTGGGGAGCCCCGCCGCCCCGTACCGGACCCCCGGACGCACGCGCCCGGGGTGGCGCCGTGTCCGGGAGCGCCTTCCAGCCCGGCACGGGTGAAGCTCCCGCGCACGGGACCGGTGCCGTGCCGCAGACTCGGCGTATGCCCATCGTGTCCGACCCGGGCGGCCCTGGCGGTGACCAGAGCGGGCCCGGACAAGGCGGTTCCCACGGCTCCGGCGGCTCCGGCAGCCGGGACGGCGGCGGCAGACGCCCCGCCCCCGGTGACCCCGGCCCCGCCCCGCTCGGCGGCAAGAAGCGAGCCGGACGGGACCTTCGTGCCGCGATAGGAGTGGGCGTCGGACTCGGCGCGGTCATCCTCGCCTCGCTCTTCCTCTACAAGCCCGTCTTCCTCGGCGTGATAGTCGTCGCCGTCGTCGTCGGTCTGTGGGAGCTGACCTCACGGCTCAGCGAGTGCAAGGAGATCCAGGCACCGCTGGTGCCGCTGGGCGTGGGCGGCGCCGCCATGGTGATCGCGGGCTATCTGCGGGGGCCCGAGGGCGCATGGGTGATCATGGCGCTGACGGCCCTCGCCGTGCTCGTGTGGCGGATGACCGAGTCGCCCGACGAGTACCTGCGGGACGTGACAGCGGCCGTCTTCGCCACGTTCTACGTGCCGTTCCTCGCCACGTTCGTCGCGCTCATGCTCGCCGCGGACGACGGTCCGTGGCGGGTACTGACGTTCCTGCTGCTGACCGTCGTCAGCGACACCGGTGCGTACGCCGTGGGCTGGCGCTTCGGCACCCACAAGCTTGCGCCGAGCATCAGCCCCGGCAAGACGCGGGAGGGTCTGGGCGGCGCCATCGCCTTCTGCATGGTGGCGGGGGCCCTGTGCATGCAGTTCCTGGTAGAGGGCGGCGTCTGGTGGCAGGGCCTGCTGCTCGGCATGGCAGTGGCGGTCACCGCCACCTTGGGCGACCTCGGCGAGTCCATGATGAAGCGCGACCTGGGCATCAAGGACATGGGCACACTGCTCCCCGGACACGGCGGCATCATGGACCGGCTCGACTCGCTCCTCCCGACGGCCCCGGTCGTGTGGCTGCTGCTCGTCGCATTCGTCGGCGGGGGCTGAGCGGGACGGGCCGCTGGATGCGGTATGCGGCAGCCCCCTCGTTCCGCGCCTCCACCACCCGGCCCCGCAGCCCGGCTCCTGCCTCCGTCCTCCCGTCCCGTACCCGGGCGCCGCTCCCTGTCAGCGTGAGGAGGCGTCGACGAGCAGGTAGTCCGAGGGAAGCGGGTCTCCGGCGAAGTGAGCCCGGACCCGTGCATCAGTCCCGGCCGCCTCGCAACTCGCCCTGCCCACCCTGGCCGACAACGGCTACGACGCAGTCGGCATCGGCGTGTTCACACCGATCAAGCAGCCAGCAGATGGTCAGGTGCTCGACGTGGACACGCGAACCCACAACGCCCTACTCCGCAGCCTGCGATGTCTCGGCGAACGCGGATTCGCCCTGCTCACCGGCCGCTGGCGCGCCCTGCGACACGTCACAACCAGCCCCCGCAAGATCAGCCACATCGTCAGAGCCGCACTTGAACTCACTCATTTCGAACACGGCAAGACCAACTGAAATTCGGTGAGATCACCTCACTTGCGTCAGCTCAGGCTTTCCGCCACCGACAGGTAATCGGTGTAGATCTGCGGTGAGCCGGAGAACGAAGCCAGCTGCTTCCATTCCTCGTACATCTGCTTCGTGTCCCGATAGGATTTGGCGAATGCAGCAGCCTCAGCAGTCGCGATGTCCGCATCAGGATAGAACGCATGGAGTGCCGCGAGGCTGGCAATCTCCATCAGCACTACATACTGATCCAGCCGGTTTCCGCGCTCGCCTTTCAGCAGGCGGAATTTCCAGTCGGGATAGTCCTCGATGCGATGATGATTTTCAGCGATGAAGCTTTCGAAGGTATCTGCCCGGACGTCGGGGCGCAGCGCGAGATTGTGGATGCCGATCACCCGGGCGAGAGGTTCTTCTCCTGGGTGGCGCTCCTGATAACGCGGCCCATCGGCGACGGTGCTTTTCTTGTTTTCCGCCAGCAAGCGGTAGTCGGTATAGATCGTGGGCAATTCGCTGAATGTGGCGTATTTCTTCCATTCGCGGATAAGCTCCCGCGCCTCGCGGCGATCGCGCCAGAACTGGCGTGCCAATTCTGTTTGATTGCCGTCAGCCGCCAGGTAGCGGTCGCGCTGCCCGGCGTCATCGATTTCGAACAGCATCATGTATTGGCCTGCTCGTTCGCCACGCAGGCCGCGCAGCAGCGTCCAGCGCCATCCGGGGTAGCAGGGAATGTGCACGCCTTTATGGCGAACAAAGGCTTCGAATTGCTCCGGCGTCACGCCGGCCTCGGTATCGATAGCGATGTAGTACAGACTGAAGACGGGCGCGTTTGACGTGTCATGGCGTGGCATTCAATGCTCCATGGGTCTCGACTGCTATTGGGCGAATCTGCTGGGCTATGTCGTATTTGGTTGTTCCGAAGTTCGACAACAAGTCAAGCGCGCCCGACATGTTTGTCCGCATGGCCTGGCTCGCCGGCTGCTGCCACCTCCACCGCCGCTACGAACGCAAAGCTGACCACTTCCTCGCCTTCACCAGCATCGCCTGCATCCTCATCTGCTACCGCAGACTCTCCAAATGAGACGAGTTCTTGGCAAAGGCCCCATAGCGCTCGCGTAGGCGTGCCCGATGCTCTAGGAGGCGCCCGCTGCGTTCCTGGCGATCTTCAACGCTGAGGATGGCTGGAGTACGGCGGTACTCACTGCCCATGAGGTGGGCTTGCTCAAGGAAGGCGAGGTACGACGTCCGTCTCTCTTCGTCTCGTCGCGCCTTGTCTTGAATGGCTGCTGCTGCCTCGGCTTGCAGCTGCGCGGCTCGTGTGTGCCCGCGGCTGGTCACCCGGCTCGCCAGCACAGCCGTGAAGCCTGTGAGCGTTGCGATCCACAGTCCGTTGTCCCCCATGTCATTGGAGTGTGGGGGTTCAGGGCTGACATCACCAGACCAGGAGTTCGGTCCTCGGGCCGTCTCTGGGCCGTGCGAGGTTGGCCGGCGCTGACAGTCGATGCCGGATGGTGACTGTCGTCGCACCTCTCCGGCCTGGGCCACCTCCCCCGGTCTGCGACACTGGTACGGCTATGCCGAAGCCCGGAGAACTGACTTTCGTCGCGCCGCGGGGGGCCGCCAGGCCGCCGCGGCACCTTGCCGATCTCACGCCCGCCGAGCGCCGGGAGGCCGTGGCCGGGGCGGGCGAGAAGCCGTTCCGGGCCAAGCAGCTGTCGCAGCACTACTTCTCCCGGCTCGCGCACGACCCCGCGCAGTGGACGGACATCCCCGCGGCGGCACGCGAGAAGCTCGCCGCCGAGCTGCTGCCGGACCTGATGAGCGTGGTGCGGCACATCAGCTGCGACGAGGGCATGACCCGTAAGACGCTGTGGAAGCTCCACGACGGAACCCTCGTGGAGTCGGTCCTGATGCGCTACCCGGACAGGGTCACGATGTGCATCAGTTCGCAGGCGGGCTGTGGCATGAACTGCCCGTTCTGCGCGACGGGTCAGGCGGGGCTCGACCGGAATCTGTCGACCGCCGAGATCGTCCACCAGATCGTCGACGGTGTGCGGGCGCTGCGCGACGGCGAGGTTCCGGGAGCCGGCGGCCAGGCGGAAGGCGCGGCCGGAACTCCGGCGAGGCTGTCGAACATCGTCTTCATGGGCATGGGCGAGCCGCTCGCCAACTACAAGCGCGTCGTGGGTGCGATCCGGCGGCTGACCGATCCGGAGCCCGACGGGCTGGGGCTCTCGCAGCGCGGGATCACGGTCTCGACGGTGGGGCTCGTCCCGGCGATGCTCCGGTTCGCGGACGAGGGCTTCAAGTGCCGTCTGGCCGTCTCGCTGCACGCGCCGGACGACGAACTGCGCGACACCCTCGTCCCGGTCAACACCCGCTGGAAGGTCCGCGAGGTGCTGGACGCCGCATGGGAGTACGCGGCGAAGTCCTCGCGCCGCGTCTCGATCGAGTACGCGCTGATCAAGGACATCAACGACCAGGCGTGGCGGGCGGATCTGCTGGGGCGATTGCTCAAGGGCAGGCCCGTGCACGTCAATCTGATTCCGCTCAATCCGACTCCGGGCTCGAAGTGGACGGCGTCGCGCCCCGAGGACGAGGCCGCGTTCGTGCAGGCGCTTCAGGCACACGGCGTGCCGGTGACCGTACGGGACACCCGCGGGCAGGAGATCGACGGCGCCTGCGGGCAGTTGGCGGCGACGGAACGCTGAGCCGGCGCCGCCCGGTGCGTTCGGGCGGGCCCGGCCCGTACCGGGGTGTTCGTGCCGGGTACCGGATACCGGGTACCGGGGTGTTCGTACCGGAGCGAGCGGGCCGGGGCCGACGCGGGGGTGGCTGGTAATCTTCGTCGGGGCGCCTTGTCGCAGGCACATCAAGCGACGAGGGCCCGCACAACAGACAGCAGACCGACAGGGGAGCGCACACAGCGCTGAGAGTGCGGTTGCACGTACACCCCGCGGGGCGCCGGGCGGCGTCCGCGGCCGGGTGCACGTACGGCCCGCAGACCCTCGAACCTCGCCCGGGTCATGCCGGGTAGGAAGTCGATGATTTCTATGAACAAGCATGTGCTGCGCGCAGCCGCGGCCACCGCCGGCGTCCTCGCCCTCACGGGCGCACTCACCGCGTGCGGCGGTTCAGGACAGGGCGGCGACGACGACAAGACCGTCACCCTTGTCACGCACGACTCCTTCGCCGTCTCCAAGCCGGTGCTGAAGAAGTTCACGGAGCGGACCGGCTACACGGTGAAGGTGCTGCGTGGCGGTGACGCCGGCGCCGCCGTGAACCAGGCGGTCCTCAACAAGGGCAATCCGCAGGGCGATGTCTTCTTCGGCGTCGACAACACCCTGCTCTCCCGGGCCCTCGGCAAGGGGGTCTTCGAGCCGTACAAGGCCGACGGCCTCGGCCACGTACCCGCCGAGCTGCAGCTCGACAAGGAGCGGAACCGCGTCACGCCCGTCGACTCCGGTGAGATATGCGTGAACTACGACCGCGGCTGGTTCGAGAAGCGGGACCGGACGCCGCCCGATTCACTGGACGACCTCGCCGACCCCGAGTACAAGAACCTCCTCGTCACCCCGAACGCCGCCACCTCCTCGCCCGGGCTGGGCTTCCTGCTGGCCACCGTCGACGAGTACGGGGACAGCGGCTGGGAGGACTACTGGAAGAAGCTGCGCGCCAACGGCGTCGAAGTCGTCGACGGCTGGGAGCAGGCGTACAACGAGCGGTTCAGCGGCTCGGCCGGCGGCAAGGGCAAGGGCGACCGGCCCCTCGTCGTCTCCTACGCCTCCAGCCCGCCCGCCGAGGTACTGGGCAAGAAGCCGCTCCCGGCGGAGGCGCCCACGGGCATCGCGAAGCGGACGTGCTTCCAGCAGACGGAGTTCGCCGGGCTCCTGGAGGGCGCCCGCAACGCCGAGGGCGGCAGGGCGCTGCTCGACTACATGCTCAGCCGGACCTTCCAGGAGGACCTGCCGCTGCAGATGTTCGTCAACCCGGCCCGTGAGGACGCCGAGTTGCCCGAGGTGTTCACCAAGTACGGCCGGAGCACCGGGGACGCGGCCACCATGGACCCGGCGAGGATCGACGAACACCGCGAGCGCTGGATCAAGTCGTGGACGTCGATCGTCGTGAAGTGACGCGCGAACGGGCCCGTCCGGAGCAGGAGTTCGCGCAACCGGCACCGCACGCACGTGCTGTGCACAGGCACGGCACCGGCTCGGGCGCCGGCACCGGCTCGGGCACCGGCACCGGCACCGGCTCGGGCACCGGTACCGGTGCCGCGCCGCGCCTCGCGCTGATGGCGCTGCCCGTCGCCTTCTTCGCGCTCTTCTTCGCCTGGCCCGTCGCCGGGATCGTCGGCCGTGGGCTGCGCACCGAGGCCGGCTCGTGGCAACTCGGCTCGCTCGCAAAGGTGTTGGGTGACCCGGACACGCTGCACGTGCTGTGGTTCACGGTGTGGCAGGCCGCTGCCTCGACGGCGTGCACGCTGGCGCTCGCGCTGCCGTGCGCCTACGTCTTCGCCCGGTTCGACTTCCCCGGGAAGCAGGTGCTGCGTGCCGTCGTCACCGTCCCCTTCGTACTGCCGACGGTGGTCGTGGGCTCGGCGTTCCTGGCGCTGCTGGGGCGCGGCGGCCTCCTGGACGAGTGGGCCGGGCTGCGTCTGGACACGAGTGTCTGGGCGATCCTGATCGCCCACGTGTTCATCAACTACGCGGTCGTCGTACGGACGGTGGGCGGGCTGTGGTCCCAACTCGACCCGCGCCAGGAGGAGGCGGCACGCGTGCTCGGCGCGGGCCGCTTCGCCGCGTGGCGGCGCGTGACACTGCCCGCCCTCGCACCGTCGGTCGGTGCGGCCGCGCTCATCGTCTTCCTCTTCACCTTCACCTCGTTCGGCGTGATCCAGGTGCTGGGCGGACCGCGCTACGCCACGCTGGAGGTCGAGATCTACCGGCAGACCGCCGCGCTGCTCGACCTGCCGACCGCAGCCGTGCTCACGCTGCTCCAGTTCGCGGCCGTCACCGCTCTGCTCGCCGTGCACGCCCGCACCGTGCGGAAACGGCAGGCGGCGCTGAGCATGGTCCCGGCCGCCGATTCCGCGCGCCGTCCCCGCGGCCGCGCCCAGTGGGCGCTGCTGGGTTCCGTCCTGGCGGTGACGGGCCTGCTGATCCTTGTGCCTCTCGCAGTGCTGGCGGCCCGGTCCTTCGACGGACCCGGCGGCTACGGACTGGCCAACTACCGTGCACTGGGCGAGGTTTCGGGCACCGCCACATTCACCGTCCCGCCCGTCGACGCCATCGGCAACTCACTCGCGTACGCCGCCGTGGCCACGCTCATCGCCCTCGCGGTCGGTGTGCCGGCAGCGGCGGCGCTCACGGCACGCACCGGAGGCGGCGGCCGGAGCGGCGGGGCCGTCGACCGGCTGGTGCGGGGCTTCGACTCGATGCTGATGCTGCCGCTGGGCACCTCCGCGGTCACCGTCGGCTTCGGTTTCCTCGTCGCCCTGGACGAACCGCCCCTGGACCTGCGCTCGTCGTGGATGATCGTGCCCGTCGCGCAGGCGCTCGTCGGCGTTCCGTTCGTCATCCGGACGATGCTGCCGGTGCTGCGCGCGATCGACGCCCGGCTGCGCGAGGCCGCGGCCGTGCTCGGTGCCTCGCCGCTGCGCGCCTGGCGCGAGGTGGATCTGCCGATGGTGAGCCGCGCGCTGCTCGTCGCGGCGGGATTCGCCTTCGCCGTCTCCCTCGGCGAGTTCGGTGCGACGGTCTTCATCGCCCGCCCCGACGCCCCGACGCTCCCCGTCGCCGTCGCCCGCTTCCTCGGCCGGGCCGGCGAGCTCAACTACGGGCAGGCGATGGCCATGAGCACCGTCCTGATGGTCGTGTGCGCGGCGACCCTCCTGGTTCTGGAACGCGTACGCACCCACCCCTCGGGAGAGTTCTGATGCTGCGGCTCACCGGTGTGACAGCCGGCTTCGGTCCCGGACAGCGCGTCCTGGACGGTGTGGACCTGGAGGTCGCCGACCGCGAGACGGTGTGTGTGCTGGGGCCCAGCGGGAGCGGCAAGTCGACGCTTCTGCGCGTCATAGCGGGGCTGCACACCCCGGACGCGGGCAGCGTCGAACTCTCCGGCCGGGACCAGCGTGGTGTGCCGCCGCACCGGCGCGGCGTCGGGCTGATGTTCCAGGACCACCAGCTCTTCCCGCAGCGCGACGTCGGCGGGAACGTCGCCTTCGGTCTGCGCATGCGCGGCACCGCGCGGCGGGACGCCCAGGAGCAAGTGGCCCGACTCCTCGGTCTCGTCGGCCTTCCCGGCGCGGAACGGCGCACGGTCACTTCCCTCTCCGGCGGTGAACAGCAACGCGTCGCCCTCGCCCGCGCCCTCGCGCCGCAGCCGCGTCTGCTGATGCTGGACGAGCCCCTGGGGCAGCTCGACCGGGGGCTGCGGGAGCGCCTCGTCGTCGAACTGCGGTCGCTGTTCCGCGAGTTGCGCACCACCGTCCTCGCCGTCACCCACGACCAGGGGGAGGCGTTCGTACTGGCCGACCGCGTCGTGGTGATGAACGAGGGGCGCATCGCCCAGACGGGCACGCCGCTGGAGGTGTGGCAGCGTCCCGCTTCGGAGTTCGTCGCCCGGTTCCTGGGCTTCGACAACGTCGTCGACGCGACGGTGCGCGGCGGCACCGCCCGCACCCCCTGGGGTGAACTCCCGGTGGAGGAGGGTACGGACAGCGGCGCGTGCCAGCTCCTCGTACGCCCGGCGGGTGTCCTTCTGACGGCACCACGGGACGGGCTGCGCTGCACCGTCGAGGCCCGCACCTTCCGCGGTGGCGACGCCGCAGACGTCACGCTGCTGCTCCGGCCGGAGACCGGCCCGCGTCTGGAGGCCTCGTGCCCGCTGCGCGACGCGCCGGAGGCCGGGGCCGACGTCGGCGTCACCTTCGACGGCCGCGAAGTGGTCCGGCTCGGCGAGGGACGGGCGTCGACACCCGCTGCTTCGAGGGACGTCCGGGAGTCCGCAAGTCCCCGCACCGGCCGGCCGGTCAGCCCCTGAGCCGGGCGAGCGTCTCCGGGACCTCCTCGACGGAGCCGGCCAGCGCGATCCTCGACGCCATCGGCCGCTCACCGGCGAGCGCCCGGAGCAGGGGCCAGCACGGCAGCGTGCGCGTCCAGTGCTCCTCGTCGACGAGGACCATCGGGGTCGGAGCGCCGCGCGACTGGTAGTAGTTGGGCGTCGCGTTGTCGAAGATCTCCTGCACGGTCCCGGCCGCGCCCGGAAGGAAGACCACCCCGGCGTTCGATCGTGCCAGCAGCCCGTCCTCGCGCACCGCGTTGACGAAGTACTTCGCGATGTGCTGCGCAAAGGCGTTGGGCGGCTCGTGACCGTAGAACCACGTCGGGATGCCCACGGAGACACCGCCGCCCGGCCAGCCGTCCCGGACCGCGAAGGCGGCCCGGGCCCACTCACCCACGGACTCCTCGAAGGACGGCGCGGTCGAGAGCATCTCCAGCGCCTTGTCCAGCATTCCGTCCTCGAAAGGCGCCGCGTATGCACCGAGGTTCGCGGCCTCCATGGCACCCGGGCCGCCACCCGTCGCCACGGTGTGGCCCTCCCGGGTCAGCGCACGGCCCAGGCGCGCCGCCCCCGCGTACGCGGCGCTGCCGCGCGCCAGCTTGTGACCGCCCATGACCCCCACGACGCGGGCTCCGACGAGCTGTTCGTCGAGTGCGTCGGAGATCGCGTCGTCGTGCACGGCGCGCAGCATCGAGGAGAAGACGTCGCCGTCGCTCTTCGTCCGCCGGAACCAGGCGTACGAGCCGGCGTCCGGCGTGTTCTCGTACCCCTCGGCCAGGCCGGAGAACAGCTCCTCCGGGGTGTAGAGCCGCCCGCGGTAAGGGTTGAACGGCAGCTTCGGCACGGGCGGGAACACCAGCCCGCCGTTCTCCTGCACCCGCACGACCGACTCGGCGCTCATCGCACAGCCCAGGAAGACCGCGCCGTCGGTCTCCGCGGACGCCAGTGCACCGTCCCGCCCGCGCAGGTCCAGGGACTGCAGGCGCCATCCGCTGAGCGATCCCGTCGCCTCGACGACGTCGTCGAACTCCTCGAGGCTCTCGATCTCGTGGTCCAGCATCCCGTCAGCGTATGCGCCCGCAGCACGAGGGCGGCCCCGCTTGCCGGAAGGGGGCCGCCCTCTGGGGGGCGCGGGCGGGTGTCCGCCCTGCGTCAGGACGTCAGCGGCAGCGCGGCGAGTTGGCCCACCCCCCAGGTCAGGGCGCCGAACACCACGCACACGACGACCGCACGGAGCGCCGCCGCTCCCCGCAGCAGCCGACGCGGAGCACCGAGCTTCGCCAGGGCTTCGTTCGCGGGCCTGCGGGCGGCACGCGACTCGGCCGCGGCCGTCAGCGCGCTCGCCGTCACACAGAGCACCACCAGAGCGGCGCCCAGCAGGGTCAGCGGACCGAACATGCGGGCACCGTCCTGCGGTGACGCACCGTACAGTTCGCTCGCCGCCACTCCGCCGCCCGCCACCGCGCACAGCACACCCAGCGGCTGGCCGATGCGCGCCGCCTCCTGCTGGAGCACCCGCCCCGCCAGCAGCCGTACCGCGCCCGGCCTGCCGACCGCCAGGAGCCGCCCGCACAGCTGGGTGAGTCCCGGGCCGGCCAGCACGAGACCGAGGACGGTGAGCAGCCAGCCCCCCAGAACACCGGGGGCACTGTTCGACAGGACCGCCGAGAGGGACAGCGGTTTCGGCGACCGGCTCGCGTACGTCTCCGTCGCGAGACCCGCGGCGATGAACGCGGCCCCCCAGGGCAGGGTGACGGACGCCGGCAGCGCGCCCGGCAGCACCCGGAAGGGCTGCGCCTCCCGGTCGCCCGCCGCGCGGGCACGGGGTGCTTCCGCCTCGCCGTGCGCGCCGGACTCCGCGGTGCGTGCGTGCGTGCCGCCGCCGGCCGCGGCGCCCGCGATGGCCGGGAGGACCCCGGGCCGGGTGGCGAGCGCTGCGGCGCCGGCGGCCACCAGAGGCGGAACGCACAGCAGCACCAGCGTGGCGGCGACCGGCAGCGGGTGGTCGGCGGCGAGGAGTTTCACGGCCGCGCCGTCGAAGGGCAACGACGCCAGCTGACCGCGCAGATGCAGATAGATCACGAGCGCGACTGCGCTGCCCAGCAGCGACGACATCGCCGTCGAGGCCGCCGCGAGAAGGGGGATGCGGGCCGGGCCCACGCCCGCCGCGTCCAGGGCCGAGGGCGAGCGCGAACCGGGGTCCGTGCGGGCGACCGCCGCGGCGAACTGCACGGCCGCCGCGAGCGGCGCGAGGCACCACACCAGCTGGACGAGAGAGGTACCGGGCTGCTGCGGGTGGGCGAGGGCATGACTGAGAGCCGCCAGCAGCAGAAAGCCCACGACTGCCGTGGCGCATGCCACCAGGAGGCGGCGCAGCAGCGTGAGGGGGTGACCACCGCGGGCTAGACGGAGAGCGAGCACGCGGCACCCTTGGAGTCTTCGCCGTCCGAGTCGCCTTCGCCAGTGGCCATGCCCTTGCCACCGGCTCCGTCGTTCTCGTCGTCCCCGCCGCTGCTGGTGCCGCCGGGGCCCGTGGAGATCAGGCCGCCGCCCAGGCGCCCGTCGACGAGCGTGAGGTTGCGGTCCGCGAGTGTCGGTCCCGCCGCGTCCGCGGCCTCCGGGTCTCCCGGTGTCACCTTCGGCAGCATCACCGCCGGGTCGTGTGTCGTGAGCACCACCGTGATGTCGTGCGTGCGCGCGGCGGTCGTCAACGTGCGCAGTACCTGGGCCCGTTCCGTCTGGTGCAGGGGAGCTGTCGGTTCGTCGGCGAAGACGATCGCCGGCGCGGGGGCGAGGGCGCGGGCGATCGCCACGCGCTGGCGCTGCGACTGCCGCAGCGCCGAGGGGCGCTTGCGCGCGCAGTCACCGACGTCGAGCCTCTCCAGCCATTCGACGGCCGCCTTGCGGGCGGCGCGGGATCCGGTTCCGCACAGCATGAGCGGGAGCGCCGCGTTCTCCCACGCCGTGAGTTCCGGGATGAGCTGCGGCTCGCTGCCGACCCAGCCGAAGCGGTCGCGGCGCAGCCGTTCGCGCGAGGTGCGCGAGAGCGTGTGCACCGGCACGCTGTTGAACCAGATCTCCCCGTCGTGCGGGGTGAGTTGACCGGACAGGCAGCTCAGCAGGGTGGTCTTGCCGCTGCCGCGAGGTCCGGTGACGCAGACGATCTCGCCGGCGCGGACGCCGATCGAGACGCCTTGCAGGGCGGGTGAACCGCCGTACGAGTAGTGCAGTCCGCGTGCCCAGAGCACGTCGTTGTCCGGGGGTGCTGCCACTGAGGGCACCTCCACTCACCTCTGCTCTGCTGGTCCCTGCCGGGCCCCGTCCCACGAAGGGGTGAAGCGGGCCCGGGGCCATCGGTCACAGGAACCGTAAGGACAGCCAACCGTCCATCCGGCGTCATCCGCCGGGGCGCGGCGCAGATTCCACCGAACGGGCCCCGCAGATGGCCCGCTCCTGCAGCGGCACGGGAGGGTGCGCGGGCTGCGGAGGCGGTCAGTGCGCGTCGAGGTGCGTGGGCGCGAACATCCGCAGTTCGGCGGGGAGGAGGACCACGGACGGTCCGGGAGAGGCGAGCGCGGCCGACAGGTCCTCGCGCAGCCGCTCCGGGGAGCTGCGCACCGCCGGAACGCCGAACGACTCGGCGAGCGCCACGAAGTCGGGACGAGCGAGTTCGGTGCCTGTCGCCTCGCCGAAGGCCTCCGTCATGTAGCTGCGGAGGATTCCGTAGCCGCCGTCGTCGACGATGAGCCATGTGACGGGGAGGCCGTACTGGCGGGCTGTGGCGAGCTCGGCGATGGAGTACATCGCTCCGCCGTCTCCCGAGACGGCGAGGACAGGGGTGCGGCGCTCCGGGTCGGCCGCGGCGGCTCCGAGTGCGGCGGGGAAGCCGTAACCGAGGCCGCCGGCGCCCTGCGCGGAGTGCATGGCACCTTCGCGGGGGTCGAACGCGGACCAGGCCCAGTAGGCGAGGATCGTCATGTCCCAGAAGCTGGGGGAGGTGTCGGGGAGGGCTTCGCGGACCGCGCCGAGCACCTGCTGTTCGAGGTCGAGGCCCTGGGCGGCGATCCTGTCCCGTACTCGGTCCAGCAGCGCGGCGACCTCACGTTCCGCACGGCCCGCGGGCCGCGGCGCGACGGCCGCGGTGAGCGCTTCCAGGGCCGCGCGGGCGTCGGCGTGGATGCCGAGCGCGGGGTGGTTGGCCTCCAGCTTGCCGACGTCCGCCTCGATGTGGATGACGCGGCCGCGAGGGGCGAACGTGTGGTAATTCGAGGAGAGTTCGCCGAGTCCGGACCCGACGACGAGCAGGACGTCGGCTGCGGCGAGGAAGTCGGTGGTGTGCCGGTCCTCGAGCCAGGAGCCGAGAGAGAGCCGGTGCTCGCAGGGGAAGGCGCCCTTCCCGCCGAAGGTCGTGGCGACGGGGGCGTCCAGCCGTTCGGCGAGGCCGAGCAGCTGTGCCCGGGCGCCGGCCCGTACGACACCGCCGCCGGCGAGGACGGCCGGCCGTTCCGCCGCGTCGAGCAACGCGGCCGCCCGGGCGGTCAGTTCGGGACGGGCGGGCAGGGGCCGTGGATGTGCCGGGCCGCCGGGGGCGGCGAGCGACTCCGGGGGCGGTACGTCCGTGGGTGCGACGAGGACGTCCTGCGGTATCTCGACCCAGGTGGGACCGCAGGGGGCCTCCGCCGCTTCGGCCCACGCCGAGGCGAGCACCGTGGGAATCTGCGAGGCCGCCCGCACTGTGTGGACGGACTTCACGATGTCGCGGAACGACGCCTTCTGGTCGCGGAGTTCGTGCAGGTACCCCTTGCGGCCGCCGCCGAGACCGGCGGTGGGCACCTGGCTGCTGATGCCGAGCACGGGGGCGGACGCGGCCGCGGACTCCTGGAGCGCGGCCAGGGACATCAGGGCGCCGGGGCCGGTGGAGATCAGCAGCGGCGTGACGGTGCCGGTGATGCGCGCGTACGCGTCGGCGGCGAAGCCCGCGTTGTTCTCCACCCGCAGGCCGACGTACGGCAGTCCGGAGCGGCGTACGGCGTCGAAGGCACCCAGTGCGTGCTGACCCGGCAGCCCGAAGACGGTGTGTGCACCGAGGGCGGTGAGGGATTCGGTGACGAGGTCGCTGCCTGTGCGGACTGCCGGTGCGGATGCCATGCGGGGGGTTGCGCCTTTCGTGGTGCATGCGGGACGGGGCGCCCGGGGTTGAGGGGCCCGGAGCGGGCAGGGGCGTGTGTGCGGATCCCGGCACGTCCGTCCTTGGGCGGCCGTGCCGGGACGGCACAGGGTGCTGGGGCGGGTCAGACTCCGGCGGGTGCGTCGGCCGCGGGCTTCTCGCCGCTTGACGCGGACTCGCCCGCCAGGCGTGCCCGCCACTCGGCCAGTACCGCCGGGTCGGTGGGCTTGCCGGCCAGGCTCACGACGATGTGGGCGATCAGCGAGGCCAGAAGCCCGTAGTAGATCGCCTCGTTGGCGAGCACTCCCTTCCAGAGCATCATCGCGACGACGGTCGCGCCGCCCACCGCCACGGCTGCCAGCGCACCGTTGGCCGTGCCGCGCTTCCACACCAGACCGCCGAGGATCGGCACCAGCAGCCCGCCGACCAGCAGGTTGTACGCCACGGTCAGGGCCTCGACGACGTCGTTGAGCGCGATGGATATCACCACGACCGCCGCGCCCATGATCAGGATGAAGACACGGTTGCCGCGGATCTCGTCATGGGGAGCCGCGTTCGCCTCGCCCTCGGCGGGGCCGCCCGAGGCGGTGCGGCGCAGCCGCTTCCAGATGTCGTTGTTGGCGACGGTGGCGCATGCGATGAGCGCGCCGGACGAGGTCGACATGACCGCCGAGAGCGCCGCCGCCAGCACGAGGCCCTTCACCCCGATGGGAAGCGCCTCGCCGACGATGGTGGCGAACGCGGCGTCGGGACTGTCCAGCTTCGGGTAGAGCGCCTTGGTGGCAGTGCCGATCACGGCACCCGCGATCGCGTAGACGAGGCAGTAGACACCCGCGACGGAACCGCCGCTGCGGGCCACGGTGTCGCTGCGCGCGGTGAAGACGCGCTGCCAGATGTCCTGACCGATCAGCATGCCGAAGGAGTAGATGAGTACGTACGTGAACACCGTCTGGACGCCGATGTTCATGGGGGAGAAGTAGTCGTCGGGCAGCTGCTCCTGCATGCCGTCGATGCCGCCCGCCTTCCAGACCGCGATGGGCAGGAGCAGGAGCAGCACACCCACCGACTTGACGACGAACTGCGCCATGTCCGTCAGCGTGATCGACCACATGCCGCCGAGCGTCGAGTACGCGATGACGATGCCGCCGCCCAGCATGATCGCCAGTGTGCGGTCCAGGCCGAAGATGACGTCGAAGATGGTCGCGTAGGCGATCGTCGAGGTGACGGCGAGCATCAGCGTGTACGCCCACATCACCAGCCCGGAGATGACGGAGGACGAGCCGCCGTAGCGCAGGTCGAGCATCTGGCTGACCGTGTAGACCTTCAGCCGCGAGATGCGCGCCGAGAAGAAGATGCTCAGGGCCAGCAGCCCGAAGCCGATCGTGAACACCAGCCAGGCACCGGAGAGTCCGTACTGGTATCCCAGGCCGACCCCGCCGATGGTCGAGGCGCCGCCGAGCACGATGGCGGCCATCGTGCCGGAGTACATGGCCGGGCCGAGCCGGCGGCCGGCGACGAGGAAGTCGCTCTTGGACTTGGCGCGGCGCATGCCCCACCAGCCGACCGCGAGCATGCCCACGAGGTAGATGATGATCACTGCGTAGTCGACAGCCATGGAGCGCTCCTGGGGCCGGGCGGGGAGGGGAAGTCGGGGGAGGGGCGAGGGAGGGGGAGGAAGCGGGGGCGGGGAGGGGAGAGAGGGAGAAGCGGGGAGGTGCGCCCGGTGGGGGACGGGATTGTGCGAGCGTTCGACCGGGAGCCTAGGTGTCGTCAAGGGAGCCAGGAAGTGTACGTTTCCTCCATCAAGACGGCTTCGGCTGTATGAATCGTCCATGACCGTGCGGGGTTCTCGACCGTCCCGGCGGTCTCGTGACCGCCGACGGGAGGTGCCGGCCGTGCAGGAACTGGTCCCGCCCACCGTGCCCGTCCCGCTGTCCGTGCTCACGGACGACGCCGAGCTCGGACTGCGGCAGATCGCGGGCCCCGACGGGGGGCGCGAGACGGCCGTGTACTCGGTGCACACCAGCGAGATGGCGGACCCGCTGCCGTATCTGCTCGGCGGTGAGCTGCTGCTCAGCGCGGGTGTCCACTGCCCGCCCGGCCCGGAGCAGGGCGCGCACTGGGATCGCTACGTGGAGCGGTCCGTCGAGGCCGGAGCGGCCGCGCTCGGATTCGGCATCGCTCCCGTGCACGACGAGGTGCCCGCACAACTCGCGGACGCGTGCGACCGGTACGGCCTCCCGCTGGTCGAGGTGCCGCGGGACACCCCCTTCACCGCGGTCGCGCGGTCCGTGTGGCAGGCGGTCACCCAGCGCCGGCACCAGGCGCTGCGGAGGCTGAGCGAATCGCAGCAGACGCTGGCCGCCGCGGCGGCCGGGCCCCATCCCGTACCGGCGGTGCTCGGGCAGCTGGCCCAGCGCCTCGACGGCTGGGCCGTGCTGCTGTCCCCGGACGGGGCCGAGCTCGCCTCCGCGGGCACGGCTCCTCCGGAGGAGGCCCGTGCCGAGCTCGCCTCGCTCACCGGGCTGTTGCGCTCCGGGCCGTCGTCGGCCGCGGGCACGGCCGGTGAACTTCACCTGAGCGTCTACGGGTTGAGCGGCGGAGGACGGCGCCGGCCCCTCGTGCTCGGCCTGTGCGCACCTCACAGGGACGGCATCGACGGAGCCATCGCGGCAGTCGCGGTGGTCCTGCTCACGCTGCTCACGGAGCGGCGCGCGGCGGCGGCCGGCGAGCGGCGCTCCGCCGCGCTCGTACGGCTGATGCTGGGTGCCTCGGCCGAGGAGGCGGCGCCGCTGCTCGGCGGCGGCGCCCAGCGGTGGGCCGTGGTGCACGGGCGCCGTCGTCGCGGGCACGGTGCCGCCCGTGCGGACGGCCGCGCCGGCGCCGCGGGCGAGGAGGACCCGTTCGCGGCGGCGGCGCTGGCGGCGGGGCTGGGCACCACCCTCATCGACCTCGACGGCGGGGAGCTGCACGCCCTCGTACCGGTGGGGGGTTCCGGAGCGGACGGAGGGCCGGGTGCCGACGGGGATGTTCCGGTGGGCCCCCAGCAGGGCTGGACGCTCGGCGTGAGCCGCCCGGTGCCGGCCGGCGGGCTCGACCGCGGGGACAGGGAAGCCCGGCGCGCGCTGCGGCGTGCGCTCGCGGAAAGGCGCCCTTTGGTGCGTGAGGCGCCGGCCGGTGAGGGCGAAGTCGCGGACGTGGCCTCGCTGGTGGCGCCGGAGGAGGGCAGGGCGCTGGCGAAGGCGCGGCTCGCGCCGCTGGACGGCCGCCCCGAGCTCGTGGAGACCCTTCGCATGTGGCTCTCGCTGAACGGCAGTTGGGACCGTACGGCGGTGGCGCTGGAGGTCCACCGCAACACGGTGCGGCAGCGCATCGCCCGCGTCGGTGCCCTGCTCGGCCAGGACCTGGCCGAGCAGGACGTACGCATGGAGCTGTGGTTCGCGCTCAAGTGGTGCTGATCCGGCGGGTGTTGTGGGGCGTGCCGGTTGGCAGGCCGCCGGGGAGTTCGCCGGGCCCGCTCCGTCAGAGCTTCGTCCACGCCTCCGTCAGCACGGAGCGGAGGATCGTTTCGGCCTCGTCGAAGATGCTCTGGCCGGCGATGAGCGGCGGTGCGAGCTGGATGACCGGGTCTCCGCGGTCGTCGGCGCGGCAGTACAGCCCGGCGTCGAAGAGGGCCCTGGAGAGGAAGCCGTAGAGGATCCGCTCCGACTCCTCCTCGGTGAAGGTCTCCTTGGTGGCCTTGTCCTTGACGAGTTCGATGCCGCAGAAGTAGCCGTTGCCGCGCACGTCGCCGACGATCGGCAGATCGAGCAGCTTGCGCAGAGTGCCGAGGAAGGCCTCTTCGTTGTCCAGGACGTGCTGGTTGAGCCCTTCGCGCTCGAAGATGTCGAGGTTGGCCAGCGCCACCGCCGCGGAGACCGGGTGGCCGCCGAAGGTGTAGCCGTGCAGGAAGGTGTTGTCGGCTTTCCAGAACGGTTCGGCCACGCGGTCGGAGACGATCGCGGCACCGATCGGCGAGTACCCGGAGGTCATGCCCTTCGCGCAGGTGATGATGTCCGGCACGTAGCCGAACTTGTCGCAGCCGAAGAGGGTGCCCAGGCGTCCGAAGGCGCAGATGACCTCGTCGGAGACGAGCAGTACGTCGTACTGGTCGCAGATCTCGCGGACGCGCCGGAAGTAGCCGGGAGGCGGCGGGAAGCAGCCGCCGGCGTTCTGGACGGGCTCGAGGAAGACGGCCGCCACCGTTTCCGGGCCCTCGAAGAGGATCTGCTGCTCGATCTGGTCGGCGGCCCAGCGGCCGAACGCCTCGGGGTCGTCGCCGTGTACGGGCGCACGGTAGATGTTCGTGTTCGGGACCTTGTGCGCGCCCGGCACGAGCGGCTCGTACGGTGCCTTGAGACCGGGGAGGCCGGTTATCGACAGGGCGCCGTGCGGCGTGCCGTGGTAGGCGACGTTGCGGGAGACGACCTTGTACTTGCCGGGGTTCCCGGTGAGCTTGTGGAACTGCTTGGCGAGCTTCCACGCGGTCTCGACGGCCTCGCCGCCTCCCGTGGTGAAGAAGACCTTGTTCAGGTCGCCGGGCGCGTGGTGGGCGAGCCGCTCCGCGAGCTCGACCGCCTTGGGGTGGGCGTAGGACCAGATGGGGAAGAACCCGAGCTCCTGCCCCTGTTTGGCGGCGGCTCCGGCCAGTTCCGCGCGGCCGTGACCCGCCTGTACGACGAAGAGTCCGGAGAGGCCGTCGAGGTAGCGCTTGCCGTCGGTGTCGTAGACGTGGGTGCCCTCGCCGCGGACGATTGTCGGGACGGGCGTCTTCTCGTACGTCGACATGCGGGTGAAGTGCATCCACAGGTGCTCGTGGGCGCTCTTGGAGAGATCCTTGCTCACGGTTATCGGGTTCCCCACGTGTAGGTCTGCTTTCGCAGCTTGAGATAGACGAAACTCTCGGTGGAGCGCACGCCGGGAAGCGAGCGGATGCGCTTGGTGATCATTTCGAGAAGGTGTTCGTCGTCCTGGCAGACGATCTCCACGAGGAGGTCGAAGGAACCGGCGGTGATGACCACGTAGTCGACCTCGTCGATCTCCGCGAGGGCGTCCGCGACGGCTTCGAGGTCGCCCTCGACGTTGATGCCGACCATCGCCTGCCGCAGGAAGCCCACGGTCAGGGGGTCGGTGACGGCGACGATCTGCATGACACCCTGGTCCTGGAGCTTCTGGACCCGTTGGCGTACGGCGGCCTCCGACAGTCCGACGGCCTTGCCGATGGCGGCGTAGGGCCGGCGGCCGTCCTCCTGCAGCTGTTCGATGATCGCCAGCGATACGTCGTCAAGCGAACGGATGCCGTTTGTCTTCTTCGCGTCTCGGGCCACGCACGACACTGTGCATGAGACCTCCTCCGAATAGCAACCCATAAGCAATGTAATTCGAAGCAATACGCACCTGCAAGAACAGAATCCGTCGTTGCTGGTGTGGTGGTGTATCGAAAGCGTTGCGCTGCTGGTTAGGGTGGCGGTCTCACCCAATGGACAACGGAGCAGGAGGGGTGCGAAGTGACCACCGAGCTGCGTCGGCTGCGCAACTACATCGACGGGGAGTTCCGGGACGCCGCTGACGGCCGGACCACGGACGTGGTCGATCCGGCCACGGGCGAGGTGTACGCCACCGCCCCGCTTTCCGCCGCCGCCGATGTCGACGCCGCGATGGCCGCAGCCGAGAAGGCCTTCCCGGCCTGGCGCGATGCCACTCCGGCCGCGAGGCAGAAGGCGATCCTGAAGATCGCGGACGCCCTCGAGGCCCGTGCGGACGAGTTCCTCGCCGTCGAGTGCCGGGACTGCGGCAAGCCGCTGGAGCTGACACGGCAGGAAGAACTGCCCATGATGCTCGACCAGATCCGGTTCTTCGCGGGCGCCGCCCGGATGCTGGAGGGCAAGTCCGCGGGCGAGTACATGGAGGGGCTCACCTCCTACGTGCGCCGTGAGCCCGTCGGCGTCTGCGCGCAGGTCGCGCCCTGGAACTACCCGGCGATGATGGCCGTGTGGAAGTTCGCCCCGGCTCTGGCGGCGGGCAACACGGTCGTGCTCAAGCCGTCCGACACCACGCCCGCCTCGGCGGTCTTCATGGCCGAGGTGATGGGCGAGATCCTGCCCAAGGGCGTCTTCAACGTCGTGTGCGGCGACCGCGACACCGGACGCCTCATGGTCGAGCACAAGACGCCCGCCATGGCCTCGATCACCGGCTCCGTGCGCGCGGGCATCGAGGTCGCCGGCAGTGCGGCCAAGGACGTCAAGCGCGTGCACCTGGAGCTGGGCGGCAAGGCGCCCTGTGTCGTCTTCGACGACGCCGACGTCCAGGCCGCGGTGGAGGGCATCCGCGACGGCGGCTTCTTCAACGCCGGACAGGACTGCACCGCCGCGACGCGCGTGCTCGTGCAGGAAGGCGTGTACGAGCAGTTCGTCACCGCGCTGGCCAAGGCCGCCGGCGAGGTGAAGACCGGCGACCTCAGCGACCCGGACTGCTTCTACGGCCCGCTCAACAACCCCACCCACCTGGAGAAGGTGAGCGGCTTCATCGACCGGCTCCCCGCGCACGCCAAGGTCGAGTCGGGCGGTGAACGGGTCGGCGAGGCGGGCTGGTTCTTCGCCCCGACGGTCGTGTCCGGGCTGCGCCAGGACGACGAGATCATCCAGAACGAGGTCTTCGGACCGGTGATCACGATTCAGAAGTTCACCGACGAGGACCAGGCCGTGGGATGGGCCAACGACGTCGAGTACGCGCTGGCTTCGTCGGTGTGGACGAAGGACCACGGCCGTGCCATGCGCCTGTCCCGTGCACTCGACTTCGGCTGCGTGTGGATCAACACCCACATCCCGCTCGTCGCGGAGATGCCGCACGGCGGCTTCAAGAAGTCCGGCTACGGCAAGGACCTCTCGGCCTACGGCCTGGAGGACTACACCCGCGTCAAGCACGTCATGACGGCGCTGTGACCCGCTGAGCCACGGCCCGGCGAGCACGGGCCGCTGCCTTCTCAGGGCCCCGGAGTGGTACGCGGCCACGCCGGGGCCCTGCCCGGTCGGGGCCGACTCGTGACACGGGCCGCTTGACGGCAGGCACGCCCCGGGTGGTTGGCTGCACCGACACCTGAACATCCGGAACACACTCGGAAACGGGGATCGCGTGCTCATATTCGGCACCTCGACCAAGATGCATCAGCTGGCCATGCTGAATCTGCTGTGCGGCTTCTGCGGCAATCCGGCGGCCCATTCGCTGCGCAAGCGCGTCATGAAGTTCTCGCTGTTCTTCATCCCGCTGTTCCCGATAGCGCCGGCGAAGCACTACCTGCAGTGCACCTTCTGCGGCGGTTCGAGCGAGACGACGAAGGAGAACGCGGAGCAGCTGCTGGCACACGGCGGGGGCGCTCCCCAGCCGGGCGGCACCGGAGGCCCGCAGGCCGGGTACGGCGCTGCGCAGCCGGGTCAGGCCCCCCACATACCGCCGCAGGGGAACCCGTTCGCCGGTCAGAACCCGCAGGGCGGGCAGCCGCCGCAGAATCCGTACCAGTCCTGACGCCGGTCGCTGCGCGAACGCACCGACGACGCGCCGGAGGGGCAGGAGGCCACAGGCCGCCTGCCCCTCCGGCGTCTGCGCACGGTGCAGGGGTGCGGCGTCAGCCCCTCCGGCCCCAGTCGGTGAGGTACGCGTCGATCTCGCCGTTCAGCCGGGCCTTGCCGGGCCCGTCCATGAAGGAGGCCCGCACCGCGTTCTTCGCCAGGTCCGCGATGCCCGCCGCGTCGAGGCTCAGCAGCCGTGCGGCGATGGCGTACTCGGTGTTGAGATCCGTGCTGAACATCGGCGGATCGTCGCTGTTGACCGTCACGAGGACGCCGGCGTCGACCATCTCCCGCAGCGGGTGGTCGTCCAGGTCCTCGACCGCGCGGGTGGCGACGTTGGAGGTCGGGCAGACCTCCAGCGGGATGCCGTGCTCGGCGAGGTGCTCCAGGAGCCGCGGGTCCCGCACGGAGCTCGTGCCGTGCCCGATGCGCTCGGCCTTCAGCGAGGTGAGGGCGTCCCAGACCGTCTCCGGTCCCGTCGTCTCGCCCGCGTGCGGCACGCTGTGCAGCCCGGCGGCGGTCGCCCGGTCGAAGTGCGGCTTGAACTGCGGGCGGGGGACGCCGATTTCGGGCCCGCCGAGCCCGAAGGAGATCAGGCCGTCGGGGCCCATCTCCGTGGCGATGCGGGTGGTCTCCTCGGCCGCGGGCAGGCCCGCCTCACCGGGGATGTCGAAGGTCCAGCGCATGACGACGCCCAGTTCCTTCTCCGCCGCGACGCGGGCGTCCTCGATGGCCTCCAGGAAAGCCTCCGCGGGTATGCCGCGGCTGGTGGAGCTGAACGGGGTGACGGTCAGCTCGGCGTAGCGCACCTGCTGGCGAGCCATGTCGCGGGCGATCTCGAAAGTGAGCAGCCGCACGTCCTCGGCGTCCCGCAGCAGGTCGACGACCGAGAGATAGACCTCGATGAAGTGCGCGAAGTCCGTGAAGGTGAAGAAGTCCCTCAACGCCTCCGGGTCGTGCGGGACGCTCGAGTCGGGGTGCCGGGCGGCCAGTTCGGCAACGATGCGGGGTGAGGCCGAACCGACGTGGTGCACATGCAGCTCGGCCTTGGGCAGCCCGGCGATGAATGCGTTGAGGTCGGACAAGTGAGGCCTCCAGTGGGGAAAAGCGAACCGGATCATCGTATGCGGGGAGTTCCGGCAGGCGAATAGCATGGCTGCCGGACGGAGAACCCCGGGAGGGGACATGGAAGACGACACCGGGCAGCCGGGCCGGCCCGGCGAGGAACCGCACAATCCGTGGGCGCCTCCTCGGGACGGGGTCGCACCGGGCAGGGGGAGCATGGACCAGAACGAAGAGGACCGGAAGCGCCGTTCGGTGGCGGAGCAGCCGACGATCACGTCGGGCTCCGGCGCCGCGCCGCCCCCGGTCCCTCCGGCACCGGGCGGGCCTGCGGGGGGCCCGGCCGGGGGTGCGGGCGCCGGGTACGGGGCTTCGCCGTACGGTGCGCCGACGCCGTACGGTCCCCAGGCACCGTACGGGCAGCAGGCCCACCACCAGCAGTACGGCAAGGGCGGTGCCGCCTACGGGTATCCGGCGCCGGGTCCGCAGCCTTACGGATACGGAGCGGGGCCCGTCCCCGGCGGCTACGGCTGGCACGGCCCTCCGCCGTCCAACGGGAAGTCGGTCGCGGCGATGGTGACCGGCATCATCGGGCTCGTCGCGGTCTCCACCTGCTGGGGGAGCTTCGTCGGGATCTTCATCAGCCCCGTCGCGCTCGGGCTCGGCCTCTCCGCGAAGCGGGCCGTCGACAGGGGTGAGCTGGGCGGCCGGGGCCAGGCGGTCGCGGGCTTCGTGATGGGGATCGTCGGGACCGTCCTGGCCGTGATCTGCGTGGCCTTCCTCCTTGTGATGCTGATCTTCTACAACGAGGGGTCCGACGACTCCGGTCCCGGCACCGGCGGGGACGGTTCCTCGCTCGACGCGCGCAGTGGCGGCAGCGCGGCGCGGGTGCTGCCGGCGGCCCCGGACGGCGGGGCCTGAGGGGCAGCGGGGCTGCGGATCGTGAGGCTCGAAGCACGCAGAGGATGCAGATTCCGTAGCGCAATCAAAAGGTAACGACGGAATCCCTTGTTGAATCGGAAGGGTCCTGCCAGGATCGGCGTCCAACAGCAGCTGACGCCCCGCCCTGGCAGGAGAGCCCGATGGTCCAGCGCTTCGACGTGTCCTCACGGTTCGCAGCGGGCGCGCAGTTCACCGGAGGCCGGTACGGGTCCGGCACCTCTGGACGGACGCACACCGTCCTCGACCCGGCCACGGGCGAAAGCGTCCTCACCTACGAACTCGCGGGTCCTGACGACGTCGACGCCGCAGTCAAGGCGGCGGGGCGCGCACTGCCGGAGTGGGCGGGCGCGACACCCGGCGAGCGCTCCGACGCGATGCACCGCTGGGCGGCCGTACTGCGGGAGCGCACCGGGGAGTTCGTGTACGCGGAGTCGCTCCAGTGCGGCAAGCCGCTGAAGCTCTCCGAGGAGTTCGACGTGCCGGGCTCCTTCGACAACGTCGCGTTCTTCGCGGGCGCCGCCCGGCAGTTGCCGGGGGTCGCGGCCGCCGAGTACAGCGGCGACCACACCTCGTACGTGCGCCGCGAACCTCTCGGCGTCATCGGCTCCGTCGCGCCCTGGAACTATCCGCTGCAGATGGCCGCCTGGAAGATCCTCCCGGCCGTGGCCGCGGGCAACACGATCGTCCTCAAGCCGTCCGAACTGACGCCGCTGACCTCGCTGATGTTCGCCGAGGCGGCTTGCGAGGCGGGCATCCCGGACGGAGTGGTCAACATCGTCTCCGGCGTCGGCCCCGACGCGGGGGAGACGCTGGTGGGCCATCCGTCCGTCGCCATGGTCTCCTTCACCGGGTCGACCGCCGTCGGCAGGCGCGTGGCCGAGATCGCGACCGGCACCGTCAAGCGGCTCCATCTGGAGCTGGGCGGCAAGGCGCCGTTCGTCGTCTTCGACGACGCCGACCTGACGGCCGCCGTGCACGGGGCGGTGGCCGGCGCCCTGATCAACTCCGGCCAGGACTGCACCGCCGCGACCCGCGCCTACGTACAGCGGCCGCTCTACGAGGAGTTCGTCGCGGGGGTCGCCGACCTGATGCGTGAGGTGCGGGTGGGGGACCCCTTCGCCCCCGGCACCGACCTGGGGCCACTCGTCTCCTCCGCGCACCGCGACCGCGTCGCCGGGTTCGTGGAACGCGCCCGTGCCTACGCCACCGTCGTCACCGGAGGCGAGGCGCCGGGAGGCGGGCGGGCGAAGGGCGCCTACTACCTGCCGACCCTGATCACGGACGCGCCGCAGGACAGCGAGATCGTCCAGCAGGAGGTCTTCGGGCCGGTACTGACCGTCCTGCCCTTCGACGCCGACGACCAGGGCATCGCCCTGGCCAACGACACCCCGTACGGGCTGGCCGCCTCGGCCTGGAGCCGCGACGTCTTCCGCACGGGCAGCGCGGCACGCCAGATCCGGGCGGGCTGCGTCTGGATCAATGACCACATCCCGATCATCAGCGAGATGCCGCACGGCGGCTACAAGGCCTCCGGCTACGGCAAGGACATGTCCGCCTACTCCTTCGAGGAGTACACGCAGCTCAAGCACGTCATGCAGGACACCACCGCACAGCCCCGCAAGGACTGGCACCGCACGGTCTTCGGCGACCGCTGAGACCAGCGGCCCCGGCCTCGCACCCTCCCGAACTCCCTTCCCCGCCCCATCGAACCGGAAGGCAGCCCCGATGGACCTGGACCCGCAGCTGTACGAAGGCCTGCCCGACCCCGTGCGCAAGGCCTGGGAACGGAGCCTGACCAGCGGACGCGCGGCCATGAGCCGCCGCCGGCTGCTGCGCCTCGGCTCCCTGACCATGGGCGGCGCGGCGCTCGCCGCGTGCGGCATCCCGCCCGCCGAGGGTGGCCGCGGCGACGACCCCGACGAGAATCCCGACTACTCGAAGAAGGAGCGGGTCCTGAACTTCGCCAACTGGCCGCTCTACATAGACGTCGACGACAAGGACAAGAAGAAGCGCCCCACGCTGGACCGCTTCGAGCGGCAGACCGGCATCAAGGTCAAGTACGTCGAGGACATCAACGACAACAACGAGTTCTACGGCAAGATCAAGCCGCAGCTCGCCGCCGGCCAGAGCACCGGACGCGACCTGGTCTGCCTCACCGACTGGATGGCCGGGCGCCTGATCCGCCAGGGCTGGGCGCAGCGTCTGGACCCCGCTCGTATGCCCAACGCGGTGGCCAACCTGGAGGACCGCTTCCGTACGGCCGCGCAGGACCCGGGACGGCAGTACAGCTACCCGTGGGCGGGCATCGCCTGCGTCGTCGCGTACAACAAGAAGGCCACGGGTGGAAAGAAGGTCACCAGCGTCAGCCAGCTGCTGGAGGACGAGTCGCTCAAGGGCAAGGTGTCCATGCTCACCGAGATGACCGACACCGTCGGGATGACGATGCTGGACCTCGGCATCGATCCGGAGAAGTTCGACGGCGACGACTTCGACAAGGCCATCGCCCGGATACAGAAGGCCGTGGACCGTAAGCAGTTGCGACGCTTCAGCGGCAACGACTACATCGACGAGCTGAGTTCGGGCGACATCGCCGCATGTCTGGCCTGGGCGGGCGACATCGTGCAGCTGAAGCTCGACAACCCGGACATCGAGTTCGCCATCCCGGAGAGCGGCTACCGCTTCGCCACGGACGACCTGCTCGTACCCGCCAAAGCACGGCACCGGGCGAACGCCGAGGACTTGATCAACTACTACTACGACCCCGAGGTGGCCGCAGAACTGACTGCCTGGGTCAACTACATCTGCCCGGTATCCGGAGCCAAGGCCGAGATGGAGAAGATCGACAAGGACCTCGCGGAGGACCCGCTGATCTTCCCCGACGCCAGGACCGCAGGGCGCGGAAAGGCCTTCCGGCCGATGTCCGACAAGGAACAGGCCCGCTACGAGAACAAGTTCGCCAAACTCATCGGCGCCTAGGGGGCATCGGCCATGACGATCACGCTCACCGGAATCAGCAAGGTCTTCGGCGACTTCACCGCCGTGCACCCGCTGGACCTCACCATCCCTGAAGGCTCCTTCTTCGCGCTGCTCGGCGCATCCGGCTGCGGCAAGACCACGACCCTGCGCATGATCGCCGGGCTCGAGGAGCCGACGGGCGGCAGCGTCCGGCTCGGCGACGAGGACATCACCGCGCTGCCGCCGCACAAGCGCCCCGTGAACACCGTCTTCCAGAACTACGCCCTCTTCCCGCACCTCGACGTGTCGGAGAACGTCGCCTTCGGGCTGCGCCGCCGGGGGATCGGCTCCGTGCGCAAGCAGGTCGAGGAGATGCTGGAACTCGTCGAGCTGGGACCGCTCGCCAAGCGCAAGCCGCGCCAGCTCTCCGGCGGGCAGCAGCAACGCGTCGCGCTCGCCCGCGCGTTGATCAACCGGCCGCAGGTGCTGCTGCTGGACGAGCCCCTCGGAGCCCTCGACCTCAAGCTTCGCCGGCAGATGCAGCTGGAACTCAAGCGCATCCAGACGGAGGTCGGCATCACCTTCGTCCACGTCACGCACGACCAGGAGGAGGCCATGACGATGGCCGACACCGTGGCCGTCATGAACGCGGGACGCGTCGAGCAACTCGGTCCGCCCGACGAGCTCTACGAGCGGCCCCGCTCCACCTTCGTCGCCAACTTCCTCGGCACGTCCAACCTCATCGAGGCGGAGATCACCGAGGCGAAGGGCGAGGAGTTGGTGCTGAAGGCCGTCGCCTCCGACACCGTGCTGCGCCTGCCCGCGGACCGGTGCGCCCTCGAGAACCCGCAGGCGGGCGGCAAGGTGCTCGTGGGCGTACGCCCCGAGAAGATCTCCCTCACACACGCCGAGGACGCCGACGCGGACACGGGCGGCGCCGACAACCTGCTCACCGGCCGCATACGCGACGCCGGATATCTGGGCGTCTGCCTCCAGTACGTCGTCGACAGCCCGGTGTGCCCCGAGTTCAGCGTCTACGAACAGAACGTGGAACGGGACGCACGTCTCACGCCCGGCACCGAAGTCGTACTGCGCTGGCGGCCCGCACACACCTTCGCGCTCGACGCCGCACAGGACGCCGACGCCGGCACGGTGGAGGAGGCGCTGTGACGACCACCCTCCCGGCGTCCGCGGGCGCCTCCCCGCCGCCCGGGCCGGCCGGGGCGGCGGCCCCCGCCGGGCCGTCCGGCGACGATGCCGGTGCGTCCGCCCGCTCCCGGCGCCGCCTCACGCCGTACTGGCTGCTGCTTCCGGCCGGGCTGTGGCTCGCCGTCTTCTTCGTCGCGCCGTTCTTCTACCAGGCCTCCACGTCCGTGCAGAGCGGCAGCCTGGAGGAGGGCTTCCGCGTCACCTGGGACTTCACCAACTACACCGACGCGCTGGCTGCCTACGCGCCGCACTTCGTGCGCTCGTTCCTCTACGCCGCGACGGCCACGCTGCTGTGCCTGCTCATCGGCTACCCCCTCGCGTACACGATCGCCTTCCGTGCGGGGCGGTGGCGCGGGCTGCTGCTGGTGATGGTGATCGCGCCCTTCTTCACCAGCTTCCTCATCCGCACCCTCGCCTGGAAGACGATCCTCTCGGACGCCGGTCCGGTGGTGACCGTGCTGAAGTCCGTGCATGTCCTCGACGTGACAAGCCAGTTGGGCCTGACCGGGGACGACAGGCTCCTCGCGACCCCGCTGGCGGTGGTGTGCGGACTGACGTACAACTTCCTGCCGTTCATGATCCTGCCGCTGTACAGCTCACTGGAGAGGATCGACACCTCGCTGCACGAGGCGGCCCGGGACCTGTACGCGAAGCCCGCGACCGTCTTCCGCAAGGTGACCTTCCCGCTCTCCCTCCCCGGAGTGGTGGCCGGCACGCTGCTGACCTTCATCCCCGCGTCGGGCGACTACATCAACGCCCAGCTGCTCGGCTCGCCGAACACGCAGATGGTCGGCAACGCCATCCAGAAGCAGTTCCTCAACGTCCTCGACTACCCCGCCGCGGCCGCCATG
Organism: Streptomyces sp. WMMB 322; assembly: GCF_900090145.1. GTDB lineage: Bacteria > Actinomycetota > Actinomycetes > Streptomycetales > Streptomycetaceae > Streptomyces. The sequence continues at coordinate 84,457 of NZ_FMHI01000007.1, read as the reverse complement.
TCGTTCATCCTCATGGCGATCATCCTGATCGTGGTGAGCGTCTACATGCGCAAGGCCGGAACGGAGGAACTGGTGTGATGGCCGACGCAACGCACCTCGCCGACTCCCCCCGGAACAGGGACGGTTCACCGAAGGGCTCACCGGCTCCGGCCAAGCGCTCCGCGGTCCTCGCGCCGCTGCGCCGGCTGCGCCGCCACGCCGTCGTCATCGCCGGTGCGGCATCACTGGTGTATCTGCTGCTGCCGAACGTGGTGGTGATGCTGTTCTCCTTCAACAAGCCGGCGGGACGCTTCAACTACGAGTGGCGCGCCTTCTCCGCCGACGCCTGGACCGACCCCTGCGGCGTCGCCGACATGTGCGGGTCGCTGGCGCTGAGCCTCCAGATCGCCCTGCTGTCCACGGTGGTGGCCACCGCGTTCGGCACGCTCGCCGCCTTCGCCCTCGCCCGCCACCGGTTCCGCGGCAAGGGCACCGGCAATGCGCTGATCTTCCTGCCCATGGCGATGCCCGAGGTCGTCATGGGCGCCTCGCTCGGCACGCTCTTCCTCAACACCCGGGTGGCGTTCGGCTTCGTCACGATCCTCATCGCCCACATCATGTTCTGCCTGAGCTTCGTGGTGGTGGCCGTGAAGGCGCGGGTGATGAGCATGGACCCGCGCCTGGAGGAGGCGGCACGCGATCTGTACGCGGGGCCGCTGCAGACGTTCCTGCGGGTGACGCTGCCGCTCGCGGCGCCGGGTATCGCGGCCGGCGCGATGCTCAGCTTCGCGCTGTCCTTCGACGACTTCATCATCACGCAGTTCAACGCCGGTCCTTCGACGGTCACTTTCCCGATGTTCGTATGGGGGGCGGCGCAGCGCGGCGTGCCCGTGCAGGTGAACGTCATCGGTACGGCCATGTTCCTGATCGCCGTCGCGATCGTCCTCGGCGGGCAGATCGCCGCCGGCCGGCGCAGGAGGCAGGCGTGACGGCACTGCCGCGCAGATCACCCCGCCCGAGGGCGGCCGGCGGTGCGGGCGGTACGGGCTCCCGCCCGGCCGGTGCGGCAGCCGCGGCCGGCGAGGGGGAGGCCGAGGCCGCCCGGGCGCTCACCGGTGCGCGGCCCGTGCCCTTCTGGCTGGACGACCCGGAGCACCGCCCCGCCGCGCTGCCCTCGCTGGCGAGGGAGACGAAGTGCGACCTGGCTGTCGTCGGCGGCGGCTACAGCGGCCTGTGGACCGCGCTCATCGCCAAGGAGCGCGACCCGTCCCGCGACGTCGTCCTGCTGGAGGGCAAGGAGGCAGGGTGGGCGGCCTCCGGACGGAACGGTGGATTCTGCGACGCCTCGCTCACCCACGGCTTCGCGAACGGGCTCGCCCGCTGGCCGGGCGAGATCGAGAAGCTGGAGCGCCTCGGGCTCGCCAACCTCGACGCCATCGAGGGAGCGGTGCGGCGCCACGGCATCAACTGCGACTTCGAACGCACCGGGGAGATCGAAGTGGCGACCCGGCCGCACCAGGTGGCCGAGCTCCAGGAGTCGGCGGCTCAGGCACGGCGGCACGGATTCGGTGACCGCGTGACCTTCCTGGACCGTGAGGCCGTACGCGCACAGGTCGACTCGCCCTCCTTCCTCGCCGGCCTGTGGTTCCGCCGGAGCGTGGCCATGCTCAACCCGGCGAAGCTCGCCTGGGGCCTCAAGCGGGCATGCCTGGAGGCGGGCGTACGCATCTACGAGCACACACCGGTGCGCGGCCTGAGCGCCGGCGACACCGCGGTGACCATGGGCACCCCGTACGGCCGCGTGCGTGCCCGGCAGGCCGCCCTCGCCACCAACGCCTTTCCCTCGCTGCTGCGGAGGCTGCGCCCCTACATCGTCCCGGTCTACGACTACGCGCTGATGACCGAGCCGATGGACGAGCGGCAGCGGGCCGCCGTCGGCTGGAAGGGGCGGCAGGGCCTCGCGGACAGCGCCAACCACTTCCACTACTTCCGGCTCACCGCCGACAACCGCATCCTGTGGGGCGGTTACGACGTCCTGTACCACTACGGCAGCAGGATCGCCGCCGAGTACGACCAGCGGCCCGAGACGTTCCGCAAGCTGGCAGGCCACTTCTTCGACACCTTCCCGCAGTTGAGGGGTCTGCGTTTCACCCACGCCTGGGGCGGTGTCATCGACACCTGCTCACGCTTTTCACCCTTCTTCGGTACGGCGCACGGCGGGCGCGTCGCGTACGCCGCCGGCTACACCGGCCTGGGCGTGGGGGCGACCCGCTTCGGAGCAGAGGTGATGCTCGACCTGCTCGGAGGTGAGCCGACGGTGCGCACGGAGCTGACGCTGGTGCGCAAGAAGCCGCTGCCGTTCCCGCCGGAGCCGGTGCGCTGGGCCGGGATCGCGCTGACGCAGTGGTCGCTCGCGCGTGCGGACGCGCGGGGAGGCCGCCGCAACCTGTGGCTGAAGGCCATGGACGCGTCGGGGATGGGCTTCGACAGCTGACTCCTGACCGGCCCGGCACCGGCAGGCCCCCGAAGTACCCCGTACGCCGGACCGTCCTCCCGCGTGGCCTCTTCCCCCTGCGGCCGCGGTTGTGCGGTCCGGCGTACGGCTCCGGGTCCGGGTCCGGGTCCGGTGCCACGTCCGGCGTACGGCCCGGCTCCGGCGCTTCACGCGAACCCGCACCTCCCGGGCGTCGTGACGAGGACCCTCAACTCCTGTGCGGGGCACCGCCGTTGCCGGGGCGCCGCAGCAGCCGGCGCAGCGCGAACGCGGCCGACGTGAGCACCACCCAGCTCAGGCACCAGCTCGCCACCACATCCAGCGGCCAGTGGTAGCCACGCCACACCAGGCCCGCGCTGCACGCCAGCGTGAGCAGCGCGGCCGTGGCGGGCAGCGGCCAGTACGGGGGCCGGCGGACCGTCAGCGAGAAGAGCAGGGCCGCGCCGCCGAAGGCGACGGCCGCCGTGGCGGTGTGACCCGAGGGGTAGTAATTGGTGCCGCCCGGGGGCCCGGGCCTGCCCAGCCACACCTTCACGGCCGTGACGGCAAGAGCGGTGAAGGCCAGCGCCAGCGCCAGGCACAGCGGCGGCAGCCAGCGGCGCGCACCCCCGGTCACCAGGGCGTACGTCATCGCCGCGACGAGCACCGGGACCGCCACGACGAGGTTGCCCAGATCCGCGAAGGCCTCGGCCACGGCGTCGGGAGGGGAGGTGCGCTGGAGAGCGTTCCCCAGCCGCATGTCGGCTCCGACGAGCGGACCGCCGAGGGCGACCTGCCAGGTGATCAGGGCGAAGAGCACGCAACAGAGCGCGCAGAGAGCGAGGTGGAAGACCGACCGCCCCGGAACAGGGGGGAGAGTTCCGGAGCGGCCGTGGCGACCGGTATTCCGCAGGCCCCGGGGGGTGTGGAGCCGACGGTCCCCCGATCGGTGAGGAGCGTGCGCCAGGGCACTTCCGAGCCGGTCTTGGGGAGAGGCCGGCTCAGGCCGGGAGTCCGGAGTGGAGTTCCGAAGTACCCGAATACGGGAACCGTACGGCAGGTCAGCGGGGCCGGACAGCCGGATTACGGACCGGCCATCGGCCTCGCACAGATTCTTCACGCCGTACGGATTCCCGGTTCTGCTCACAGCTCGGCCAGGGCGCCTTCCAGCACGTCCAGGCCCTCATCGAGCAGGTCCTCGCCGATCACCATCGGAGGCAGGAAACGCATCACGTTGCCGTACGTCCCGGTGGTCAGAACGAGCAGACCGTTCTCGTGGCACGCCTTGGCGAGAGCAGCGGTGACCTGGGGGTCCGGCTCCTTGCCGCCGGGCTTGACCAGCTCGATGGCGAGCATGGCGCCGCGCCCGCGGACGTCGCCGATGACGTCGTACTGCTCGGCCAGCTTCCGCAGCCGCGGCTTCATGACCTCCTCGATGCGCCTGGCCCTTGCCGGCAGGTCCATCTCGCGCATCGTCTCGATGGAGCCCAGCGCCGCGGCGCAGGCCACCGGGTTTCCGCCGTAGGTGCCGCCCAGGCCGCCGACGTGCGGCGCGTCCATGATCTCGGCGCGGCCGGTGACGGCGGCCAGCGGCATTCCGCCGGCGATGCCCTTGGCGGTGGTGATCAGGTCGGGGACGATGCCCTCGTCCTCGCAGGCGAACCACTGTCCCGTGCGGCAGAAGCCGGACTGGATCTCGTCCGCGACGAAGACGATCCCGTTCTCCTTCGCGAACTGCGCGAGGCGCGGCAGGAAGCCCTTCGCCGGCTCGATGAAGCCGCCCTCGCCGAGCAGCGGCTCGATCAGGATCGCGGCGACGTTCTCGGCGCCGACCTGCTTGTTGATCTGGTCGATGGCCTGGGCCGCGGCCTCCTCGGCGCAGTTCTCGGGCCCGGTCAGCCAGCGGAACGGGTAGGCGACCGGCACCCGGTACACCTCGGGCGCGAACGGCCCGAAGCTGTGCTTGTACGGCATGTTCTTCGACGTCAGAGCCATCGTCAGGTTCGTGCGGCCGTGGTAGCCGTGGTCGAAGACGACGACGGCCTGGCGCTTGGTGTACGAGCGCGCGATCTTGACGGCGTTCTCCACGGCCTCGGCACCCGAGTTGAACAGGGCGCTCTTCTTCGCGTGGTCGCCGGGTGTGAGCTTCGCCAGCTCCTCGCAGACCTCCACGTACGGCTCGTACGGCGTCACCATCACGCAGGTGTGCGTGTACTGGGCGAGCTGCGCGGAAGCGCGGCGCACGACCGCGTCGGCGCTGTTGCCGACACCGGTCACGGCGATGCCGGAACCGAAGTCGATGAAGGAGTTGCCGTCGACGTCCTCCAGGACGCCACCGCCCGCGCGCTCGGCGAAGACAGGCATCACGGTGCCGATGCCGTCGGCGACGGCGGCCTGCTTGCGGGCCATCAGCTCCTGGGACTTCGGGCCCGGGACGGACGTGACGACGCGGCGCTCCTGGGGGAGGGCAGGGCCACCGGACATTTCCGTCATCGTGCTCATAGCGCTCTCTCTCAGGGCGAAGGGGTCTGCACGTCCCTCGAAGGCTAGAGGCCCGGAGGAGGGCGGGACATGCACCGGTGCGGAGAAGTCCCCGTGTCGTGTTGGCCGTCACGGCTATAGGCACGGGGAGTGGCGACGTACCGCGTCCACGGTCGCCGGAGGATCCGGCGGGCCGACCTGCGTGGGTCAACTCCCCCCTCCGGCGGCTAGATTGGGACCGGGAGCAGGGACCAGGGACCAGGGCGCCGTGACGGGGCGGAAACCCACCGGCCGGGCAGGGGTAGAGGCAGTACATGGACATGGAGTCTCCGCACCGGGGGCAGGGTGCGGGCAGCGCACACGGTTCGCAGAGGGAGCCCCGCACGGGGCTGCCCCCGCAGGGGAGCGGGCAGGACCGGCGGGGGAGCGCCCCGCCTCCGGCGGAACAGGCACCGCCCGCGGAACAGGCACCGCCGGCGGAGCAGACGTCCCCGCGTCCCGGGGGCCGGCCCCGGCCGCCCGTTCAGGAGCCGCGGCCCGCGGCTCCGCCGATGCCCGCGCATGCGCCCGGATCCGGCACCCGGCTCGCCGACTGGCTGCGGGTTCCGCGCCCCGAGGCGGAACCGGGAATCTGGCGGTACGGGTACCGCCCGCTGCCGCCCGTCGACCCGGACCGCACGCCGACGCGTCAGCTGCTCGGGGGCGCGCTGGTCGCGTTCCTGATCGGCTGGCTGGTCTGGTCGCTGCTCTACAACAACTACCTGGGCGGCTACTGGCTCTGGCCGTTGCAGGTCCTCACGCCGGACTCCTGGCTCGGGCACATGGAGTACGTCGTCGCCTCGTACATCTACTACGGCCTCGTCGTCGCCGCCCTCGCCGTCGTCTTCGGACGGCTGGGCCACTGGCCGGAGCTGGCCCGCCGCGCGTGGGCGCGCCTCTCCGGCAGCAGCGCGCACCGGCCCGCGAGGGAACGGCACGAGGCCACGGAGGCGCCCCCGGTCCCGGCGCCCCCGCCGCAGGCGGACCCCGTCGAGTGGCCGGACCTGCGGGGCCACGGCGCTGCCGGCGCCGCCGACCTCCTCGCCGCCGAGGTGCGCGGCGGCCGCATGAACGACGTCGACCACGCCCGCATCCACCGCGCCTGGGAGTCCGTACGCGCACGCCCGGGACGGCTCTCCGCGTTCGTCGAGGCCGTCGAGGCGAAGGGCGCCGGGGCCTGCGCACATCCCTCGGGGCGCCGCGACCTGCCGCACGGCCGGGCGGCACGGCACGACCTGAGCGTGAGCCAGGTGCGCATCGGCACAGCCGCCGACAGCGAGCGCAACCCGCTCAACTACCGGGGTGCCGGCGTTGCCCTGGAGCCGTCGCTGCTGGGCACCTCCGCGCTCGCCGTCGGGCCCCCCGGGTCGGGGAAGACGACGCGGCTCGCCCGGCCCGTCACCGAATCGCTCTGCCTCCAGGCGCTCGCGGGGCAGGCCGCCGTCGTCGCGGTGACGGCGAACGGCGACCGGCTGGCGCGCGAGGAGTCCTTCGACCTCGTCGTCCGCGTCGGCCACCCCGACTCCACGCACGACCTCGACCTCTACGGCGGGGCGCACGACCCGGACGAGGCCGCGGGCATGCTCGCCGAGGCCCTCGTCGGGGACCTGACCGACTCCCTCCCCGGCGGCGACAGCCGCCGCGCGGCGACGGCACTGGCCCAGCTCATCGGGCCCTTCCGGGCCGCACACGGCCGCTTCCCCGCCGTGCCGGAGCTGCGCGAACTGCTGGACGGCTCCGCCTCCGCGCTCGATGAGCTGCGCACCGCACTCGACGACGCCGGCCTGCACGCCCAGCTTCGTGAACTCGACGCGTACGGGCGGCAGTCGGGCCGTCCCGCCGACGCACCGGCGCTTCTCGCGGACCGCATCGCGCTGCTGGACAGGCCCGCGTTCTCCGGTTTCTTCGTGCCCGAGGGCCCCGGCGGTCCTGCCGGTGCCGCCGGGGCGGGGGCGTCGCCGAGGCCGTTCTCGCTGCGTGCCCTGGAGAAGCCGCTGCGTGTGCGCATCGACCTGCCCGAGCGGGGCCACGCCGAGGCGTCGCGCATCCTCGCGCGGCTCGTCCTCGCGCAGTTCACCGAGTGCGTGAGCGCACGCGAGGACCAGTCCCTCTTCGCGGGGCTCGTGCTCGACGACGCGGCCCAGACCGTCACCCCCCAGTCGCTGCGCGGACTGCAGCGCGTGCGGTCCGCGCACGGCGGCGTCCTGCTGACGCTGCGCGCTCTGGACGAGGTGCCGGCGCAGCTTCGCGGCCCACTGCTGGGCGCGGTGGGCTGCCGCATGGTGTGCGCCGGCGTGACCCCTTGGGACGCGGAACACTTCGCCGAGGTGTGGGGCACGGAGTGGGTGGAGACGCGCGACGTGACGAACCGTCAGCTCGTCTCCGACGAGCCGCTGACCAAGATGATGCACGCGGTGCGCAGGCTCGCCACGGGCAGGCACGTGACGGCCGAGTCCGTCACCGTCCGCAGGGTGCAGCGCGAGCGCTGGTCCGCCTCCGACCTGGCGAACGACCTGCCTCCCGGTCACGCTGTGCTGTCGGTGACCACTGTCCGTGGAGAGCGGACACCGCCGATCCTCACGGAGTTGGGGGAATGAGTTCGGGAATGACCGAAATGAGCTGGGCGCCTGTACGGTGAGCCTTGTTATGCCACCCACTCTTGCCTCACTCGTGCAGCACTCCGCGCTCCGACTGGCCGTGCTCACCGGGCAGGACAGGCTGGACACCGATGTGCGCTGGGCGCATGCCAGCGAGCTGGCGGACCCGACCCCGTATCTGGACGGCGGCGAACTGCTCCTCCTCACGGCCCTGAAGCTGGACGCCGAGGACCCGGAGGCGATGCGCGCCTACGTGCGGCGGCTCACCGAAAAGGGCGTGGTCGGCCTGGGGTTCGCCGCCGGGGTCAACTACGAGAAGGTGCCGGAAGCGACCGTCGAGGCATGCCGTGAGGAGGGCCTGCCGCTGCTCGAAGTTCCGCGCCGTACCCCCTTCATCGCCATCAGCAAGGCTGTCTCCGCCGCCATAGCCGCCGAGCAGTACCGGGCGGTCACGGCGGGTTTCGAGGCGCAGCGGGAGATGACACGGGCGGCACTGTCGCAGGAGGGCCCCTCCGCCCTGCTCACCAAACTCGCCTCCGAGGTGGCCGGTTGGGCCGCGCTGTACGACGTCTCCGGTGCCATGGTCGCCACCGCGCCGGCCTGGGCGGTGCGCCGTGCCGCCCGGTTCGTCACGGACGCGGAACGGCTGCGCGACAGGCCGGCCCCCGCGAGCGCCGTCGTCAGCGGATCGGACGCCGGTGACGACCGGGTCGAGCTGCAGACGGTCGGCAGCGGGCGCCGCGCGAAGGCCGTGCTCGCCGTCGGGACGGCCGCACCGCTGGGCACCGCCGAACGCTACGCGGTGCACTCCGCCATCGCGCTGCTGACGCTCACGATGGAACGGTCGAGGGCACTGCAGGAGGCCGAACAGCGCCTCGGCGCCGCGGTGATGAGGATGCTGCTCTCCGGCGAGCCCGATCACGCGCGTGCCGTCGCCGGTGCGCTCTACGGCGGACTGCTGGACGCGCCGATGCGGGTTCTGGTGGCCGAGCCCGCGGCGGGCTCGGCGTCCCGCGGGCGGCGTGGCGCCGACGGGCAGGCCGCCGTGAACGGGGACAGGCCGGCGGCCGGCGGCGCCTCTGCCGCAGCGGCCGTCGGCGGCGGGCCCGGGGGCAACCTGCCCGTCGTGACGGTCACCGAGTCCTCGGGCGTGCCGGTCCCCGTGCCCGAGGGCATCGCGGACGGCCTGACGGGACCTCTGGAACAGCTCGCGGACCTTGTCGAGACCGCCGCGGCACGCAACGGGGAAGCCGTACTCGTCGTGCCGGACGGCAACCGTCTCGTGGTGCTCGCCGCCGACGGGGGCGCCGCCGTCGCGGCGTGCGCCCAGTACGCTGCCGCGTGCGCCAAAGCCGTCGAAGCGTCCGGCTCCGGCGGTGCGCATCAGTCCGGAGGGCCGGCATCCGTGCCCGACGACGCGCTCGCCATCGGGGTCTCCGCTCCCACCGGTCTCGCCGCCGCGACCGTCGCGTTCAAGCAGGCGGACCAGGCGCTCTCGGTGGCCCGCCGCCGCGGTGCCCCGCTCGTCGAGCACGAGGACGTCGCCGCCGGCTCGGTGCTGCCCCTGCTCGCCGACGACGCGGTGCGGGCCTTCGCCGACGGTCTGCTGCGCTCGCTCCGGGACCACGACGCGAACGGGCGCGGCGATCTCGTCGCGTCGCTGCGCGCCTGGCTCTCGCGGCACGGCCAGTGGGACGCGGCGGCCGCCGATCTGGGCGTGCACCGGCACACGCTGCGCTACCGCATGCGCCGCGTCGAGGAGATCCTGGGCCGTTCCCTGGACGATCCGGACGTACGCATGGAGCTGTGGCTCGCCCTCAAGGCCACGGGGTGAGCGGCCCGGTGACCGCCGCGGAGCGCGGGCGGGCGGCCTGCGCGGCGCCGCAGCCCTGAGCGTGCCGCGCCGCCGGACCGCCGGCGCCGTCCTCGGCCCGGTCGCACGGCGGGCCGCCCCGCCGGACGGACCCCGGCGGCGACGCCGCGGCGGCCGGGAAGGCCACGCTCGGTGGCCGTGCCAAATCGGCGTGTGGCGAGGGGCAAGTGTGCCGCACCGGACAAGAAACGTGCCCATCCGCAGGCTCTACCGTTGGCAGAAGAGACGGACGAAAGCCGTCCGGCTCCACCGGCAGTGTCCGCGGACAGGCCCGGTTTCCACCGTGGCCGTTCCGCCGTGGTCTGCCGCCTTGCACGCTCACATCGCATTGCTCTGACACCACCACACCGGAAGGGCGGCCCCGCAGTGACGACAGCGACCTCCCCGCACGCGTTCTGGCTCGCCGGCCGTGAGGCCACGGGCGACGACACGCTCGATGTCACCTCGCCCTGGGACGGCAGGCACGTGGGAAGCATCAGCCTTCCCACGGCCGATCAGGTCGAGGAGGCCGTGGCCGCCGCTGCCGCCGTCGCCGAGGAGTTCTCCGCGACTCCCGCGCACGTGCGTGCCGCCGCTCTGGACCACGTCACGGCCCGCGTCCGCGAGCGGTCCGAGGAGATCGCGACGCTGATCTCGGCGGAGAACGGCAAGCCCATGAAGTGGGCGCGCGGCGAGGTCGGCCGGTGCGTCTCCGTCTTCCGCTGGGCCGCCGACGAGGCGCGCCGCTTCAACAGCGGCGAGGCGCAGCGGCTCGACTCGGACGCCGGCGGCACGGGACGCCTCGCCTACACCCGGCGCTTCCCGTTCGGGCCGGTGCTCGGCATCGCGCCCTTCAACTTCCCGCTCAACCTGTGCGCCCACAAGGTCGCACCCGCGCTGGCCGTCGGCACCCCGATCATCCTCAAGCCCGCCCCGGCCACACCGCTGTCGGGTCTGCTGATCGGTGAGCTGCTCGCGGAGACGGACCTGCCCGCCGGGTCGTGGTCCGTGCTGCCCGTGCCCAACGACCGGATGCCGGAGCTGGTGCAGGACGAGCGGCTGCCGATCATCTCCTTCACCGGCTCGGCGCCCGTCGGCTGGTCCATCCTCGACTCCGCCCCGCGCAAGCGCGTCACGCTCGAACTCGGCGGCAACGGCGCGGCGATCGTGCTGGGCGACTTCTCCTCGGAGGAGGACCTCGACTGGGCGGCGCAGCGCATCGCGACGTTCTCCAACTACCAGGCGGGCCAGTCCTGCATCTCGGTGCAGCGCGTGATCGCCGACTCCTCCGTCTACGACCGTCTCGTGCCGAGGATCGTCACCGCCGTCGAGGCCCTGCGCACCGGAGACCCCTCCGACCCGGCCACCGACGTCGGGCCGCTGGTGAGCGAGGACGCGGCCAAGCGCGTGGAGGCGTGGGTCGAGGAGGCCGTCTCGGCAGGCGCGAAGCTGCTCGCGGGCGGCAAGCGCGAGGGCGCCACGTACGCGCCGACCGTGCTGGAGGGCGTGGGCCCCGAGACGCAGATCGGCTGCGAGGAGGTCTTCGGGCCGGTCATGTCGCTGACGAAGGTGGACGGCGAGGACGAGGCGTTCGCCGTGGCCAACGACTCCAAGTACGGCCTCCAGGCAGGCCTGTTCACGCACGACATCCAGGCCGCCTTCCGCGCGCACCGTGCGCTGGAGATGGGCGGCGTGATCGTCGGTGACGTCCCCTCCTACCGCGCCGACCAGATGCCCTACGGCGGTGCGAAGCAGTCGGGCGTGGGCCGTGAGGGCGTCCGTTTCGCGATGGAGGACTACACCTACGAGCGCGTGATGGTGCTGACCAATCTGGAGCTGTAGCGCTCGCCGCTCCAGGGGGAATCCGGAACGGCGGACCCGGCGGAGACAGACGGACCCGGACCGTGCGCGGTGTGCGCGCGGTCCGGGTCCGCCGCGTCGCGTCGTGTGTGCCGTCCGGCCCTCTGCGCCGGACGGGAACGGACCGGCGGGCGGGGCGGGGCGCTCAGATCGCCGCGAGGTCCCCGGCGAAGACGACCATCTGGTCGATGCGTTCGTCACGCAGGTGCACCATGTCGGTTCCCGTCAGCAGCAGTTGACCCGCTCCGTTGTGGTAACTCCAGCTGTAGCGCGCCCACTCGCCGGGGGCGTCGACCACCGTGGTCCGCGTCACCTTTCCCGGGCCGTCGGGATGCGCGCGGAGTTCGTTGATGAAGTTCTCCACCGCCTCCACCCCGGTGCTGCGCCCCAGCGGCCCCCAGAAGACGACGTCCTGCGTCAGCGCGCGCGAGAGCAACTCGGTCACGTAGGCCTGGTTCGGGGCGTTGAAGGCGGCAAGGAAGGTGTCTACAGCGTCTTCGCCGGGTTCGACCTGCATGCCTCTGTCCTATCAGAAGCACGCGCCCGGTAAAGGCCCGAGCTCTTCGCCCGCTGCGCGGGGTAGATTCACGCCATGCCCGTGACCAGTGGGAACGAAGAGGCCGGGCCGCAGCCCGTGAGTGCCGTCCGCACCGTCCTCGGTGATGTCCCCGGCGACCGGCTCGGAGTGTGCGACGCGCACGCCCATCTCTTCCTCCGCTCTCCGGCGCTTCCCGGCCGGGAGCTGGACGACGCCGCCGCGGCCGAGGCCGAGTCGGTCGCCTTCGCGGACGCGGGCGGGCAGTCGGCCGTGCAGTGGACGCCCTACGGGATGGGACGTTGCACGGGCGCCCTGGCGGAGCTGGCCCGCCGCACCCGGCTGCATCTGATCGCCGCGACGGGCCTGCACCAGGCGGTGCACCACAAGCCCCCCGGCTGCAAGAGCGCCCACCGCACGACGGGCCGTCCCGGACAGCCGGATCCCCTCGGCGCCGGGGCGGCCGGCCTCGCAGAGCTCTTCGTCGAGGAGCTGACCCGGGGAGTGCGCGGCAGCGTCTGCGGCGAGGGACCGCGAGCCGGGCTGATCACGGTGGCCGGCGGCCTCCACGGCCTGGACGCACACGCGACGCGCGTGATGCACGCTGCGGCCGAGGCACACCACGCCACGGGCGCACCCGTCGCGGTGCACCTCGAAGGCGGCACCGCCGCACACGAGGTGCTCGACCTGCTCTGCGAAGGCCAGGGTGTGCCGCCGGACCGTGTGCTGCTGGGTCACGTCGGCCGCCTCCCCGATCCCGCGCACCACCGCGAGCTCGCGCGACGCGGTGCCTGGCTCGTCTTCGACGGCCCCTCCCGCGCCCACCGCGCGACGGACGCGCGGCTGACGGAGTGCCTCGCGTCGCTCGTCGAGCACGGGCACGGCGACCGGATCATGATCGGCTCCGACATCACGCATGCCGAAGCCCGGGGCGCTCCGGGTATGCACTACCTGCCGGCGGTGCTGCGGCCGCGCCTCGCCCGGGAGTTGGGCCCGGAGGCCGCCGAGCGGATATTCGTGCACAACCCTGCCCGCGCTCTCGCGGCCGAGTGGAAGGACCGAGCGGTTGTTCGTCTTCGCACACATGAGTGACACGCACATCGGACAGGACCGCGGGGACGGCGGTGTCCGCGCACGCGAACGCACGGAGCGCGTACTGCGGTACCTGGAGGAGCTGCCGGGCGACCTGGACGCCGTGGTCCTCACCGGCGACGTCACCGATCACGGCACCCCGGAGGAGTACGCGGAGGCCGCGAAGCTGCTCGACGGCTCCAGACACGTTTCGCTGCACTGTCCGGGCAACCACGACTCACGCGGCCCGTACCGTGCCGCGCTGCTGGACGCCGACCCGGACGACACCTCGCCCGTCAACCGGCTGGTCGTGCTGCCCGGTGCCACCTTCGCGATGTGCGACTCCAGCATCCCCGGCCGCGGCGACGGCTACCTCGACGACGGCACTCTCGCCTGGCTCGACAGCGCGCTCGCCGGAGCGCCGCACGACAGGCCCGCGTTCGTCTGCTTCCACCACCCGCCAGTGCCGCTGCACGGTCAATACGTCGATCCCATACGCCAGTTCGGGGAGCACCGGCTCGCCGCCGTCGTCGAAGGTCACACACATGTGGCGGCGCTGCTGTGCGGACACAGCCACACGCCCGCCGTCACGACGTTCGCGGGCCTTCCGCTGGTCGCGGCGCCCGGCGTCGTCTCCACGCTGAAGATGCCCTGTGAGGGCGAGGCCGGAGGGCCGCTCGACTACGCGCTGCCGCCGATGCTCGCCTACCACGTCCACGACGACGAGGGCCGTCTGACGACGCACTTCCGGGTGGTGCCCTGACCGGGCGCCGAGGCTGCTGCGACCCCGTCCGGATGCGGCCTGCCCGAGCGCGGGCCCGCTCCGCACGGCGCCGGGCGGCATGACGGCCGGCCCACGGGGCAGAAGGGCGTGCGACCGCGCCGCCACGCGCCGCGGCGCATCCAGGACACCGCGTGCGGAAAGTCTGGTACGCACCGGATGAATCGGGTACATACGAGCGAGTAGCACCGGCCGGTAGTGCGCGGCGCCGCACGGCGCCGCACGGCGTTCACTGTCCCTACCACGCGGCGAGATGAGTGAGATGACTGTCTCCGAGCGCGAAGCCCGAGAAGTAGCCGAGGCCGCACGCGAACAGGACTGGCGCAAGCCCAGCTTCGCCAAGGAAATGTTCCTGGGCCGCTTCCGGCTGGACCTGATCCATCCCCACCCCGAGCCGTCCGCCGAGGAGGTGCGCCGCGGCGAGGAGTTCCTGACGAAGCTGCGCGACTTCTGCGAGACGACGATCGACGGCGCCCGGATCGAGCGCGAGGACCGCATCCCCGACGAGGTCGTCGCCGGCCTGAAGGACCTCGGCGCGCTCGGGATGAAGGTCGGCCCCGAATACGGGGGCCTCGGCCTCACGCAGGTCTACTACAACAAGGCGCTCGCCATGGTCAGCAGCGCCAGCCCGGCCGTCGGCGCGCTGCTCTCCGCGCACCAGTCGATCGGGGTGCCGCAGCCGCTGAAGATGTTCGGCACCCAGGAGCAGAAGGACACCTTCCTGCCGCGCTGTGCCCGTACGGACATCTCCGCCTTCCTGCTCACCGAGCCGGACGTGGGCTCCGACCCGGCCCGGCTTGCGACGACGGCCGTGCCCGACGGGGACGACTACGTCCTCGACGGTGTGAAGCTCTGGACGACGAACGGCGTCGTCGCCGACCTCCTCGTCGTCATGGCCCGCGTGCCGAAGTCCGAGGGGCACAGGGGCGGCATCACGGCGTTCGTCGTCGAGGGCGAGTCCGAGGGCGTCACCGTCGAGAACCGCAACACCTTCATGGGTCTGCGCGGCCTGGAGAACGGCGTCACCCGCCTCCACCAGGTCCGCGTCCCCGCGGCCAACCGCATCGGCAAGGAGGGCGAAGGGCTCAAGATCGCCCTGACGACCCTCAACACGGGGCGCCTGTCCCTGCCGGCGACGTGCGTGGGCGCCGGCAAGTGGTGCCTGAAGGTCGCCCGCGAGTGGAGCGAGGCGCGCGTGCAGTGGGGGCGGCCCGTCGCCAGGCACGAGGCAGTCGGCAGCAAGATGTCGTTCATCGCCGCGACGACGTTCGCTCTGGAGGCAGTGGTCGACCTCTCCAGCCAGATGGCCGACGAGGAGCGCAACGACATCCGGATCGAGGCCGCGCTGGCCAAGCTGTTCGGCAGCGAGATGGCGTGGCTGATGGCTGACGAACTCGTCCAGATCCGCGGCGGACGCGGCTTCGAGACGGCCGAGTCGCTCGCGGCGCGCGGCGAGCGGGGCGTCCCCGCCGAGCAGCTGCTGCGGGATCTGCGCATCAACCGCATCTTCGAGGGCTCGACGGAGATCATGCATCTCCTCATCGCCCGCGAGGCCGTCGACGCGCACCTGGCGGTCGCGGGCGATCTGATCGACCCGGACAAGACGATCTCCGACAAGGGACGCGCGGCCGTGGCCGCCGGCGGTTTCTATGCCCGCTGGCTGCCCAAACTCGTCGCGGGGCCGGGCCAGTTGCCCGGCACGTACTCGGACTTCGGTGAACTCGCCGGGCATCTGCGCTACGTGGAGCGCACCTCGCGCAAGCTCGCGCGCTCCACCTTCTACGCCATGTCGCGCTGGCAGGGGCGCATGGAGACCAAGCAGGGCTTCCTCGGACGGGTCGTGGACATCGGCGCCGAGCTGTTCGCGCAGAGCGCGGCGTGCGTACGCGCGGAGAAGCTGCGGCGCGACGCGTTGAGCAGCGGCCCCGACGGCAAGGCGCCGTACCAGTTGGCCGACGCGTTCTGCAGGCAGTCGCGCATCCGGGTCGAGGAGCTGTTCGGCCGGCTGTGGCACAACACGGACGACCTGGACCGCAAGGTCGTGGGCGGCATCCTCGACGGCGCCTACACGTGGCTGGAGGAGGGCGTCGTCGACGCCTCGTCGGACGGTCCGTGGATCGCCGAGGCAGTGCCGGGACCCTCTAAGAAGAAGGACGTGCACAGGCGGATCGGCTGAAGCACCGCTGATCCGGCGTGGGAGGGGGTGGGCGCCCGGCGCGGGCACGCGCGCCGGGCGCCCGCGCCGATGCGCACGGTGGCTCCGCAGCGAAGTCGCGGCCTGCCGGCGGACCTCCGGTGGGGCGGGGGCGGCAGGCGGTTGATGCAGCAGGCAGAGGAACCGTCAGAATGGGGCCATGACCCAATCCCTCGCTGATCCGCACCTGCGGCCCTCCGTGGCGCCGGACGTGCCGGAAGGGCCCCGCGACATCGTCATCCTCGGATCGACCGGCTCCATCGGCACCCAGGCGGTCGACGTCGTACTGAGCAACCCCGGCCGGTTCCGGGTCACCGGACTGTCGGCCGCCGGCGGAAGGCTGGAGCTGCTGGCCGGGCAGGCGCACCGGCTCCAGGTGCGGACCGTGGCCGTCGCCCGCGAGGACAAGGCCGTGCAGCTGAGGGAGACGTTGCGCGCCGAGTACGGGCCGGGGAAGGCGATTCCCGAGGTGCTGGCCGGGCCGGACGCGGCGACCGAACTGGCGGCAAGCGAGTGCCACACCGTGCTCAACGGCATCACCGGCTCCATCGGCCTGGCCCCCACACTCGCGGCACTGAAGGCGGGCCGGTCGCTGGCGCTGGCCAACAAGGAGTCGCTGATCGTCGGCGGCCCCCTGGTGAGGGCGCTGGCGGCACCCGGCCAGATCGTGCCCGTCGACTCCGAGCACTCCGCCCTCTTCCAGGCCCTGATGAGCGGCACGCACGAGGAGGTGCGCAAGCTGCTGATCACCGCGTCCGGCGGGCCCTTCCGCGGCCGTACGAAGGCTCAACTCGCCGACGTGACACCGAAGGAGGCGCTCGCCCACCCCACTTGGGAAATGGGCCCGGTGATCACCGTCAACTCGGCGACGCTCGTCAACAAGGGCCTGGAGGTGATCGAGGCCCACCTCCTCTACGACCTGCCCTTCGACCGTATCCAGGTGGTCGTGCACCCCCAGTCGGCCGTGCACTCCATGGTCGAGTTCACCGACGGCTCGACACTCGCCCAGTGCGGGCCGCCGGACATGCGGCTGCCGATCGCGCTCGGCATCGGCTGGCCCCGGAGGGTTCCGGACGCGGGCCCGGTCTTCGACTGGTCGCGTGCGATGTCGTGGGACTTCTTCCCGCTGGACGCCGAGGCGTTCCCGGCCGTGCCGCTCGCCTTCCGGGTGGGCCGGTACGGGGGGACCGCACCGGCCGTCTACAACGCGGCGAACGAGGAATGCGTCGAGGCGTTCTTGAGCGGAAGGCTGCCGTTCCCCGGCATCGTGGATACGGTTGCCGCTGTGGTCGAGGAGCACGGGACGCCTGCCGAGGCGGCGCTCACGCTCGACGATGTCCTCGACGCGGAGACGTGGGCGCGCGCACGCGCCCGTGAACTGGCGACGGCAGCAGCGGAGGCCCGCGCGTGATCACCTTCATGACGATTCTCGGCATAGTCGTCTTCATCGTGGGGCTGCTCTTCTCCATCGCCTGGCACGAGCTGGGGCACCTTTCGACGGCGAAGATGTTCGGCATCCGCGTGCCGCAGTACATGGTCGGCTTCGGCCCGACGATCTTCTCCCGCCGCAGGGGCGAGACGGAGTACGGCCTGAAGGCGGTGCCCCTCGGCGGCTACATCCGCATGATCGGCATGTTCCCGCCCGGCGAGGACGGGGCGCTGCGGCAGCGCTCGACCTCGCCGTTCCGGGGCATGATCGAGGACGCGCGTGCCGCGGCCTTCGAAGAGCTGAAGCCGGGCGACGAGAAGCGCCTCTTCTACACGCGGGCGCCCTGGAAGCGCGTCGTCGTGATGTTCGCCGGGCCGTTCATGAACCTCATCCTGGCCGTCGTGATCTTCCTGGTCGTGCTGATGTCCTTCGGCATCAACACCCAGACCACGACGGTCTCCTCCGTGTCCAAGTGCGTCATCCCGGCGTCGTCGAAGTCCGACAAGTGCCCGGCGGGCGCGAAGGACTCACCGGCCAAGGCCGCCGGTCTGCTGCCGGGCGACAAGATCGTGGCCT
Organism: Streptomyces sp. WMMB 322; assembly: GCF_900090145.1. GTDB lineage: Bacteria > Actinomycetota > Actinomycetes > Streptomycetales > Streptomycetaceae > Streptomyces. The sequence continues at coordinate 66,590 of NZ_FMHI01000007.1, read as the reverse complement.
TCGACGGCAAGCGCGTCACCGAGTGGGGCGCCCTCCAGCAGCAGATCCGGGACACCACGGGGCCCGCCACCATCACCGTCGCGCGTGACGGCGGCCGCAAGACGCTCCAGGCCGATCTGATCCCGAACAAGGTCGCCAAGTCCGACGGCCGCGGCGGCTACGTCGAGGGCGAGTACGTGACGGCCGGTTTCCTCGGCTTCACGCCGGCCAGCGGCGTGGTCCCGCAGACCTTCCCGCAGTCCGTCGACCGGATGAGCGACATGATGGTCTCCGGCGTGGAGGCGCTGGTCGCCCTCCCGTCGAAGGTCCCCGACCTGTGGAACGCCGCCTTCGGCGGCGCCGAGCGGCAGCAGGACTCGCCGATGGGAGTCGTGGGCGCGGCCCGCGTCGGCGGCGAGGTCTTCTCGCTCGACATCCCGCCGACGCAGCGCGTGGCGACGATGCTGTTCCTCGTCGCGGGCTTCAACCTGTCGCTCTTCCTCTTCAACATGCTGCCGCTGCTGCCCCTGGACGGGGGCCACATCGCGGGCGCCGTGTGGGAGTCGCTGCGCCGGGCCTTCGCCAGGGTCTTCCGGCGACCCGACCCCGGACCGTTCGACGTGGCGAAGCTGATGCCCGTGGCGTACGTGGTCGCGGGGATCTTCATCTGCTTCACCCTCCTGGTCCTGGTGGCCGACGTGGTCAACCCGGTCAGACTCGCGGGATAGCGGGGGAGAGCAGACGGTCCTGGCAGGCTCGGTCGGGCGAGCCCGGCCGGGCAGGGGAACGCCCGTCGGCGCCGCCGGAAACGCGTCCCGTCCCGCCCGCCGTGCCTTTGCTCCGTATGTACGCTTCATCCGGTTCGCGGGAGAGGGATGTGCTCCCAGGGGTGGGGGTGCCGTAATCTCGGGGGCCGGAGCCCGTCGATCTCCCGGGACTTCTCGAACCACACCTTGGGGTTGCACGCCTGATGACAGCGACAGCGATTTCGCTCGGAATGCCGGACGTACCGACCAAGCTCACCGACCGCCGCAAGAGCCGGAAGATCCACGTCGGTCCGGTCGCGGTCGGTGGTGACGCACCGGTGTCCGTACAGTCGATGACCACGACCCGCACGGCCGACATCGGCTCGACTCTCCAGCAGATCGCCGAACTGACCGCGTCCGGCTGCCAGATCGTGCGGGTCGCCTGCCCCACGCAGGACGACGCGGATGCGCTGTCCACCATCGCGCGCAAGTCGCAGATCCCGGTGATCGCCGACATCCACTTCCAGCCGAAGTACGTCTTCGCCGCGATCGACGCGGGCTGCGCCGCCGTCCGCGTCAACCCCGGCAACATCAAGCAGTTCGACGACAAGGTCAAGGAGATCGCACGGGCGGCCTCCGCCGCGGGGACGCCCATCCGCATCGGCGTCAACGCGGGCTCCCTCGACAAGCGGCTGCTGCAGAAGTACGGGAAGGCCACACCGGAGGCGCTCGTCGAGTCGGCGCTGTGGGAATGCTCCCTCTTCGAGGAGCACGGCTTCCGCGACATCAAGATCTCGGTCAAGCACAACGACCCGGTCGTGATGATCAACGCCTACCGGCAGCTCGCCGCCCAGTGCGACTACCCGCTGCACCTCGGCGTCACCGAGGCCGGTCCCGCCTTCCAGGGCACCATCAAGTCCTCCGTCGCCTTCGGCGCCCTGCTGGCCGAGGGCATCGGCGACACGATCCGGGTCTCGCTGTCGGCGCCGCCCGCCGAGGAGTGCAAGGTCGGCATCTCCATCCTGGAGTCTCTCGGCCTGCGCCAGCGTCGTCTCGAGATCGTCTCCTGCCCGTCCTGCGGACGTGCCCAGGTGGACGTCTACAAGCTGGCCGACGAGGTCACCGCGGGACTGGAGGGCATGGAGGTTCCGCTCCGCGTCGCCGTCATGGGATGCGTCGTCAACGGCCCCGGGGAGGCCCGCGAGGCGGACCTCGGAGTCGCGTCGGGCAACGGCAAGGGGCAGATCTTCGTCAAGGGCGAGGTCATCAAGACCGTCCCCGAGTCCAAGATCGTCGAGACGCTCATCGACGAGGCGATGAAGATCGCCGAGAAGATGGAGAAGGACGGCGTCGCCTCCGGTGAACCCGAGGTCGCCGTCAGCGGCTGAACTGCCGCCGACGTCCGCGGACGTCCGCACACGCGCCTGGAACCGGGCCCCGTCGCCGCGATGGCTGACGGGGCCCTGTGGCGCAGTCGCGCCGGCCGCGTGGCAGGTACAGTCGGAGAGCCCCCACTCCATCCCTTCCGTCCTCAGGGGGCATGTCACGGTGAGGCAGCCGACACGTTGTTGACCACCACCTCCACCAGGGTTGTCGACCCGGCCGAACTCGACGACGTCTTCGCCGTGCTGCGTCGTGAGCCTGTCAACAATGCCTTCATCGCCTCCCGCGTCCACGCCGCCGGGCTCGACGCGCTGCGTCTCGGCGGTGAGATGTGGGGCTGGTACCAGCGGGGCCGGCTGAAGTCCCTCTGCTACGCCGGGGCCAACCTCGTACCGCTGTGCGCGGGACCGGAGGCCGTCCGCGCCTTCGCCGAAAGGGCACGCCGGCAGGGGCGCCGCTGCTCCTCCATCGTCGGCCCGGCGGACTCCACCGCCGCCCTGTGGTCCTACCTCGAACCGCACTGGGGCCCCGCCCGCGAGGTCCGCCGCCGGCAGCCGCTCATGATCACCGAAGAGGTCCCCCGGGACGTGCGCCCCGATCCTCTGGTGCGCCGCCTCCGCAAGGACGAGATGGAACTGGTGCTCCCCGCCTGTGTGGAGATGTTCACCGAGGAGGTGGGTGTCTCCCCGCTCGCGGGTGACGGCGGCCTGGTCTACCAGTCGAGGGTCGCCGAACTCGTGGGCTCCGGGCGCTCGTTCGCCCGCGTCGAGGACGGCCGGATCGTCTTCAAGGCCGAGATCGGCGCTGCCACGCCCCATGCCTGCCAGATCCAGGGCGTCTGGGTCACCCCCGAGCGGCGAGGCGAAGGCCTGTCCGTCTCCGGCATGGCGGCGGTGCTGCGCTACGCGCTGAACGAAGTGGCGCCCCTCGCGAGCCTCTACGTCAACGACTACAACCTGGCGGCGCGTGCCGCGTACAGACGTGTCGGCTTCCGCGAGACCGGCGCGTTCATGAGCGTCCTCTTCTGAGAACGGGCGTCCACGGCGGTCGGCGGAGGCGTTGACCGTCGGTAGCTCCTAGTAGCCTCCCGGGCATGCTGCATTCTGCCGGGGGACCATCACCCCAGGACCCCCGCGAACCCCTCGTCGGACCGCTCGACCTGGAGGCGGACGTCGACGATGCGCTCGCCGTGCAGGCCGTCGCCTTCGGGCTGAGCGACGAGGAGATCGCAGTGCGGCGCCACATCGTGCTGCGGCACATGAAGTCCCCCGGAGCGCGGGCGCTCGGCGCCCGCACACCGGAAGGCCGGCTGATCGGTTTCGTCTACGGAATGCCCAACGACCGCACCCAGTGGTGGTCCACCGTCGTCGCCGGATATCTGCGCGCGGCGGGCTGCGGCGACTGGCTGGACGACTCGTTCGTCATCACCGAACTCCACGTCCTCCCCCTCCACCAGCGGCGGGGTCTCGGACGCCGTTTGATCACCATGCTCACCGACACCGCCGCCGAACCGCGCTCCCTGCTCTCCGCGATCGACACCGACAGCCCCGCCCGCCACCTCTACCACCGGCTCGGCTACCGCGACCTGGCCCGCAACGTGCACTTCCCGAGCGCGCCCAGCCCGTACGCGGTGATGGGGGCATGGCTGCCGCTGAGGCGTTCCTGACGCGACGGGGGAATCGCATTTCCGTGCCGTGCAGCGGGCCGGATACCCTCCTCCTCAGTTGTTTCCGGCTTCTTTCAACCACCGCACGGAGAATTCCATGGCAGCCCGAGTCCAGCGTTTGTCCCGGTCGATGCTGAAGACGCTGCGCGACGACCCGGCCGATGCCGAGACCACCAGCCACAAGCTGCTGGTGCGCGCCGGATATGTGCGGCGGGCGGCCGCCGGCATCTGGACGTGGCTGCCGCTCGGGCTCACGGTGCTGGAGAACGTCACCCGGGTCGTACGCGAGGAGATGGACGCCATCGGCGCCCAGGAGGTGCTGCTTCCCGCGCTGCTGCCCAAGGAGCCCTACGAGGTCTCCGGACGCTACGACCAGTACGGCGACCTGCTCTTCCGCCTGGAGGACCGCAAGGGCGCCGGATATCTGCTCGGGCCGACGCACGAGGAGATCTTCACCCAGGTCGTCAAGGACCAGTGCACCTCGTACAAGGACCTGCCTGTCACGCTCTACCAGATCCAGACGAAGTACCGGGACGAGGCGCGTCCCCGGTCCGGGATTCTGCGCGGACGTGAGTTCACGATGAAGGACGCCTACTCCTTCGACGTCTCCGACGAGGGCCTCGCCGAGTCCTACGCGCGCGAACGCGAGGCGTACCAGCGCATCTTCGAGCGCCTCGGCCTCGACTACCGCATCGTCTCCGCCGTCTCGGGCGCCATGGGCGGCTCGGCATCGGAGGAGTTCCTTGCGCCGGCCGCCGCGGGTGAGGACACCTACGCGCAGTGCCCCTCATGCGGGTTCGCGGCCAACACCGAGGCGCTGTCGGTCCCCGTGGTGCCCGCGGAAGCGGCCGGGCATCCCGCGATCGAGGAACTCGACACCCCGGACACCCCGACGATCGAGACGCTCGCCGAGCACCTGGGCATCCCGGCCTCGGCCACGCTGAAGAACCTGCTGGTGAAGATCGACGGTGAGATCGCCGCCGTCGGCGTCCCCGGCGACCGCGACGTGGATCTCGGCAAGCTGGGCGAGCATCTCGCTCCCGCCGAGGTCGAGTTGGTCACCGCGGAGGACTTCGTCGGCCGGCCCGACCTGGTGCGCGGCTACGTCGGCCCGCAGGACGGCATGGCCGGCAAGGCCTTCCGGTACATCGCCGACCCCCGCGTCGCGCCCGGCACCGAATGGGTCACGGGTGCGAACAAGCCGGACAAGCACGCGCGGCACGTGGTCTGCGGACGCGACTTCGAGGTGGACGACTACCTCGACGTGGTCGTCGTCGAGCCCGGAGATCCCTGCCCGAACTGCGGCTCCGGCATCGTCCTCGACAGGGCGATCGAAATCGGCCACATCTTCCAGCTCGGCCGCAAGTACACCGACGCCTTCGAGCTGGACGTGCTCGGCCAGGACGGCAAGCCGGTGCGCGTGACGATGGGCTCGTACGGCATCGGCGTGACGCGCGCCGTGGCGGCGCTGGCCGAACAGACCGCGGACGAGCAGGGGTTGTGCTGGCCGCGGGAGATCGCGCCCGCCGACGTCCACGTCGTCGCGGCGGGCAAGGCGCTGCAGACGGAGCTCGCGGTCGACGTCGCGGAGAAGCTGGGTGCGGCCGGCGTGCGCGTGATCGTGGACGACCGCGCGGGAGTCTCGCCGGGAGTGAAGTTCACCGACGCCGAGCTGATCGGCGTCCCGACGATCCTGATCGTGGGCCGTGGCGCGAAGGACGGTCTGGTCGAGCTGAAGGACCGACGCACCGGCGAGCGCGAGGAGCTGACGGTGGCGGACGCCGTCGCCCGTCTCTCGTCCGCCGCCTGACACGGGCAGCGGGAGCGGCGGCCGCGCGCCCGGGTGCCGGGTACGCCGCCCCGCTCCGCGCCGCCGTGCGCCGCCCCGCGTCGTACCGGCGGCGCTCCGGAGCCGGAGTCGCTGCGCGGCAGCCGCGCTCAGCCCTCGGGCGGGCTCTCCACGGCATCCGGACCCTGCTCACGCCGCCCGTGCCGCAATAGAAGCTGCTCCGCGCCGGCGGCCATCGCCTCGTCCACCATCCGGCCCTCGAAGGTCACGGCACCCGCGCCCCGTGCCTGCCCGTCGCGTACGGCGGCGATCAGCCGCTCGGCGCGGGCGAGTTCGTCCGCGCCGGGGGAGAAGACCTCGTTGACCACGGGAACGTGCGAGGGGTGGATCGCCATCATGCCGGTGTAGCCGAGTGCCCGGTTCTGTTCGGCGAAGCGCCGCAGGCCTGCCAGGTCGCCGATGTCCGTCCACAGACCGCCGACGGGGTGTTCGGCGCCGGCGGCACGCACGTCCAGCAGGACGCGCGAACGAAGGGCGTGCGTCTCGCCGCCCTCGGGGCTCCAGCGGTAACCGACCGCCCGTTCGACGTCGCCGCCGGGGGCGGTGAGCGCGCCCGCGTAGGCCACGCGGGCGGAGGCGGCTGCGATGTCGTGCGCGTTGCGCAGAGCCCGCGCCGTCTCCAGCAGAGGGACCACCGCGAAGGTGCCCGCCCGCAGGCCGTGCTCGCGCTCGCACCACGTCAGCAGGCGGTCGGTGATCCTGATGTCCTCCTCGGAGCACACCTTCGGCAGGACGATTCCGGCGAGGCCGGGCCGGGCGGCGGCCCGGAGTTCCTCGGCGGCGGACCAGTCGCCGAGCGGATTGATCCTCACGAAGAGTTCCATGCCGCCGTCTGCGCGGTCCCCGGGTGCGGCGTGCCGGGTGACGGCCTCGGCCACGCGCGCACGGGCCGTCCGCTTGTCCTGGCCCGCCACCGCGTCCTCCAGGTCGAGGATCGCCGCGTCGGCGCCGGACGCCTCGGCCTTGGGCAGCCATTCCGTCTTCGTGCCAGGTACGAACAGCAGCGAGCGCAGGGGTGTCCGCCCGACCCCGGAAGCGCCGCCCGGCTCAGACGACACCGTGCCGCTCCAGCTCAGCGAGTTCCTCGTCCCCGATGCCGAGCCAGCGCTGGTAGACGATGCGGTTGTCCTCGCCGAGAGCCGGCCCGGTGCGCCACACCCGCCCCGGGTTCTGCCGGAAGTGAGGGATGACGGCCTGCATGCGAACGGGGCCGAGTTCCGGGTCCTCGACGGTCACGATGTCCTCCCGTTCCGCGTACACGGGGTCGGCCGCGATGTCGGCGGCGTCGAACACGCGGGAGGCCACCACCTCGTTGCGGGCGAACAGCTCCAGGCACTCGTCCGTGGAGCGCTGCGCGACCCACTCACGCAGTCCCGCGTCGAGCTGGTCGCGCCTGGCCTGCTGCGCCTCGGCGGTGGCGAACTCCTCCTCGGGCAGGCCGAGAAGGACAGCCACGTTGCGTACCGAACGCAGCGTCGCGGAGGTGACGGTGATCCACTCGCCGTCGCGGGACCGGTAGGTGTTGATCACCGCGGCGGGTGCGACGGCGAGCTGGTTGCCCGACCGCTCGGGCACCGTGCCCAGCTGGTCGTGCACGATGACCTGCCATTCGACGAGGCGGAAGAGGGGCTCGAAGAGGGCGAGGTCGATCCACTCCCCGTCGAAGTCCGGGTCGCGTTCGCGGCGGTGCAGGGCGGCCAGCACCGCGTAGGCACCCATCAGCCCGTTGACCGCGTCGCCGTGCGAGAAGCCGGTGTGGACGGGAGGGCCGTCCGGAAAGCCGGTCAGATGAACGACCCCGCTGCGCGCCTCGCCCATCTTGCCGAAACCCGGGCTGTCGGCCAGTGACGATGTCGCGCCGTAGCCCGATATCTGCAGCAGCACCGCCTTCGGGTTCAGCCGGTGCACCGATTCCCAGTCGAGACCCCACTCGCGCAGGCGGCCCGCCCGCAGCGTGACGATCACGACGTCGGCCCAGGCGACGAGGCGGTGCGCGAGCCGCCGTCCTTCCTCCTGGTGCAGGTCGAGGGTGACGGACCGCTTGTTGCGTCCGGCGACCTTGAACCACAGGGGCGTGCCGTCGCGCCGGGGGCCCATGGCCCGGGCCGCGTCACCGGAGCCCGGGGGTTCGACGTGTACGACGTCCGCGCCCTGGTCCGCCAGCATCGAGCCGGCCAGCGGTCCGGCGACGACATGGGCGAACTCGACCACCTTCAGGTCGCACAGCTGCCCGCGGCGTCCGGAGGCGTGGTGGTCGTCGGTCACAGAGCGGCTCCCTCGTTCGGCCTCGTCGCGGGTGTCTTCCGCTTCAGCCTCTCCGAGCGAGAAATGCCTGTCCAGCAAGAAAGGACCATCAATCGATGCGCTTTTCGCATGGCCGTTCCAGTGGCCGCCTCACGCCCACGAGACGCCGTCCGGGAGGCCGCTGCCCGCTTCGCGCAGCGCGTCGAGAGTCTCCAGGAAGCGGTGGGCCGCGAGGGGCACCGTCCGCCTGGTCCGCATGGCGACGTCGAGACGCCGGTGGACCACCGGCCGGGAGAGCGGCCTGGTGACGAAGGGACCGCTGCCCAGAAGCGGAAGGACGAGGGCAGGCATCGCCGAGACCCCCAGCCCGGCGGCGACCAGACCGCCGACCGTCGCCACGCTCCCCGCCTCCGCCGCGGGTGCGACCCGGGCGTCGATCTGCGCGAAGGTGGCATCGGCGAGCCGCCGCACGCTGGAGTCCCGGCCGATGGCGAGATACGGATGCCGTGCGAGGTCTTCCCAGGTCACCTCGTCCCGTTCCGCCAGTTCGTGCTCGGGCGGCAGCACCGCGACGAACCGGTCGCGGACCAGGGGCCGGTGTTCGAGCTGCGCCGACGGCTCCCCCGTCGTGATCGCGAAGTCCGCGTCGCCGGAGGTGACGTGGGCCAGCACTGTGCGCTCCGGCCCGTCCATGATCCGTACGGAAGCGTGGGGCCGCTCTCTGCGGAACCGGGAAATGACCTGCGGGAGCAGCACGGCGGCGACCGAGGGCAGTGTCGCCACGGCGACCGTCCCGGACTCGCCGAGCAGGAAGCGCTCCATCTCCTTCATCCCCGCCCGGTGCGCACCGAGGATCTGGTCCGCGATCCGCAGCGCCTCCGCCCCGGCCGCGGTCAGCTGTACGTTGCGGGTGTCGCGCTCCAGCAACTGGGCCCCCACCAGCCGTTCGAGGTCGGCGACCGCCCGACTCAGCGACGACTGAGAGACGTGAAGCTGTGCGGCGGCGGCGGTGAAGCTCGCCGCCCGGGCCACGGCGGCGTACGCGGAAAGCTGGCGGAGTGTGGCGTCCATGGGCGGTGAGCATAGGCGCGAGCAGAGCGAACTCATGCACAGATCGCATCAGTGGATCCCCGTTCAATGCTGGACACCCATTCGATCCGGCTCGGAAACTCTCGGGCAACGCGACGCCCCCACCTCCATGAGTCGCCCGCCGCCAGGCCCGGGACACGAGAGCGAGAGATCATGCTGGCAGCACTGGGCTTCACCACGATCGGACTCTTCCTACTGCTCACCATGACCAAGCGGCTGTCCGTGCTTGTCGCTCTGGTCCTGCTCCCCGTGCTGGCGGCCCTGGCCGGAGGATTCGGCGACGAACTCGGCGACATGGTTCTCGACGGCCTGGCCACGGTGGCGCCGACCGGGATCATGATCGCCTTCGCGGTCCTCTACTTCAGCCTCATGGTGGACGCCGGTCTCTTCGACCCGCTGATACGCGGCATCCTCCGGATCGCCCGCGGGGACCCGCTGCGAATCTGCGTCGGCACCGCCGTGCTGACGATGTGCGTGGCACTCGACGGCGACGGGGCCTCCACCTTCCTCATCACCGTCTCCGCACTGCTGCCTGTCTACCGGCGACTGGGCATGCGGCCGCTCGCCCTCAGCGGAATCATCTGCCTGGGCGCCGGCGTGATGAACATGGTTCCCTGGGGCGGTCCGACCGCGCGGGCCGCCGCCGCGCTGAAGCTCGACACCTCCGAGATCTTCGTGCCCGTCCTCCCCGCCATGGGCTGCGGAATCGCTTGGGTTCTGCTGGCCTCGTACCTCATCGGACGGCGCGAGCGGAAGCGTCTCGGGGAGCTGTCCGCGCAGCAGGGGCCCGCAGCCGGTGCCGGCGAAGGCCCCGGCGAAGGCTCCGCCGAGGGCGCTGTCGACGCGGCGCATTCCGCACGGCCGGAGAGCGGGCCCAAGGCCACGGCGGAAATCCCGGCCACGACGGCCACCGCCACCTCGGCCGCAGCCACCCCGTCCACCGATGCGACGCCGGACCGGGACGCACCCGCCCGCCCCCGGGCATGGCTGACGGTCTTCAACCTGGTGCTCACCCTGACCTTGCTGGTCTGCCTCGTGCTGCAACTGCTGCCGCTGCCGGTGCTGTTCGTCGTCGGTTTCGCCCTCGCCCTGCTCGTCAACCACCCCAGGTGGGAGGACCAGCAGGCGCTGCTCGACCGGCACGGCAAGAACGTCGTCCTGGTGACCACCATGATCTTCGCGTCCGGGGTGCTCGCGGGGATCCTCACCGGCACCAAGATGATCGACGAGATGGCCCAGGCGCTCGTCTCCGTCATCCCCGCATCGCTGGGCGGCCACCTCCCCGGAGCCGTGGCCGTCACGGGCATGCCGCTGAGTCTCGCCCTGACCCCCGACGCGTACTACTTCGGCGTGCTGCCGGTGCTCTCGGAGACCGCGCAGGGATTCGGCACCGGAGAGGCCGAGATCGCCCGGGCCGCAATCCTCGGGCAGATGACGACGGGCTTTCCGCTCAGCCCGCTCACGGCCGCGACGTTCATCCTCGTGGGCATGACCGGCGTCCAGCTCGGTGAGCACCAGCGCTTCATCTTCGGCTGGGCGTTCGCGACCACCCTCGTGATGACGGCAGCGGCGATGCTGACCGGTGCCGTACCCCTCTGAGCGCACAGTGCCGGACGCGGCGCCTGCCGGCGAGGGAGCCCCCGGGCGCCCCGCGTCCCGCGGTCAGAGCCAGCCCGCGAACTCCAGCAGCAGCTCCCCGTCCTCCCGGTTTCCGCTGCTCATGTGCCGTACGCCGGACTCGACCGCCCGGTAGAGCGACCAGCCCCGCAGCCGCTCGCGGTCCACATCGAGGGAGTCGGCGAGCTTGTTGAGGCGGCGCCTGGTCGCCGAGGCGGCGCCGGGGGAGGCGAGCAGATCGTGCAGCCGGTCGCGCACCAGCCGCGCCAGGTCGAACGTGCGCTCACCCAGCAACGGATCCGGGCCGGTCACGAGCCAGGGCGCACGGCCGGCATCCGCGGCGAGGACCGCGCCCTGTCTGAAGTCGCCGTGGAGCAGCACCTGTTCGGGAGGGTCGGAGAGCAGCGCGTCGCGCAGCTCCAGCGCCTCGTCGCGGAGCGGCCGCACCTCCGGCGGCGTCGCGGGTGAACGCAGGAAGGCGCAGCTCGCCGCGGTGTGCTCGGCGACCGTGCGCAGGCAGTCCGCGCCGGGCTCCCCGCCGTCGCGGACTGCCGCGGCCGGAACCCACAGCCGGCGTGCCGCCGAAGCGGCTTCCAGCGTCGCCCTCGCCTCCGGGAGCGAGCGCAGCGACATCTCCCCGTGCAGCCGCTCCAGCAGCAGCGCTCCCTCCGCGGCGTCGCGACGCAGCAGCCGCACGGCGCCCCGCCCGTCCCACTGCGCCAGAGCGGCACCCTCCCGCTCGGTGCGCTCCCGCACCCCGTAGACGTACGGGGCCAGCAGCTTCAGCGCTGCCGGAGTGCCGTCGGCCTGCCGTACGAGGGTCACCAGGCTGCTGCGGCCGCCGGGCGAGACCACACGGTCCGGCGTCAGCTCCCATTTCCCGAGCATCCGCTCCAGAGTCGCCGGCAACTCCCCGAGCCAGTCCTCGCCGGCCCGGCCCAACTCCTCACCGGCGTGGCCGTGTTGAGAGGCGAGGGTGCGCACAAGCCGCTGCGGGGGATCGAGAGGCAGTGCAGAAGGCATGCGGTGACGTGGACCTTTCCGGACGGCGGACGGCGGACGGCGGGCAGCGGGACACGGGCGAGCTGTGCCGTGCCGGTGCGGCACGGCTCGGTCAGTGCGCGTGCGGTGTGCGTGCTGGTGTGCGTGCGAAGCGCTCTGCCCGTGCCCGGTGTCCGGTGCTCGGTTCCGGTTCGCCGGCCCCCCTCGGGGACGGTCAGAGCGAACCGGATGTCCCACCGGGCGACGGCGAACCCGAAGGCACCGGGCCGTCGGAGCCGGAACGCTCGGAGAGACCAGGGAAGGCTACGCCTGTGCGCCGCCACCGCACCGACCGGACCGCAGCCTCGCTCAGCAGCGCGGCCGCCTCCCGCCTGCGGGCACCTTCACTGACCCGCACGAGGTCCGCGTACACCCCGGCCAGCCGGTCCTCCAGTTCGGCTGCCAGCCGCACCGCGGCGGCGCTGTCCGGCACCGCGAAGGGCAGTGCGTACGCCGCGGCGGCAGGCTCCGGTTCGCCGCCCAGGTCGCGCACCTCCCGGCGCAGCGCGTCGCGGCGTGCCCGGTGCGCGTCGTAGGCGCTGCGCGCCTCGTCCTGGCGGGACGAATCGATGCGGCCGCCGACGACGCCGTAGCCGTAGACAGTGGCGTGCTCGGCCGCGAGGGCCGCCTGCACGGCGTCGACCAGCTTCTTCATGAGCCACCGTCCTTCCCGTCCCCGGCGCCGAGCAGATAGGCGTGTGCCGCGCCCGCCGCCGCGAGGGACGCCAGCAGCCGGGCCGTCTCCGGCGGTGCCTTCACCAGCGCTTCGGTGCGGGCCCGGGCCGTGCGGCGCTCCGCGTCGCCCAGCTCCGTCAGCGCCGCCTTCTCGTCACCCGGAACCCGCGGCCTGCCGGGCCTGCCGTTCTTTCCCGCACCGGCCTCTCCGGCGCCGTCGCGGCCGCTCCTGTCGCCGTTGCCGCCGCGGCCGTCGGTGTTCTTGCCGCTCTTGCCGTCGTGGTCGCCGCTGAGCACCTCCGCGTGCCGCATCGTCGCCGCGCGAAGCGGACGCAGCCGGTCCGCGAGGCCCGAGTGCGAGTCGGCGGTGGCGTCGTAGCGGGCCAGCAACTCGAGGCTCTGCTTGGTCGCTTCGCGACGCAGGCGCTTGTCCTCGCCGGTGTTCTGCGCGGCGTCCGTGCCGCTTCCGTCCCCCGAACAACCTGCGACGAGCGTCGTCAGCGCCCCGAGAGGGGCCAGAGTGCCCAGAGTCCCCGCGACCATCGACCTTCTGCGCGGGCCCGCCGGCGGGTGGGGGCGCCACCGGGCCGGAGGGTCTGGGGGAGGCGTGAGCGGCATCGGGCTCCCTGAGCGGCGTCGGAACATCGCTGGAATCTCTGCGGCGGACACCACTTACGGTGATCACCGCCCCGAGAGCGTACCCGCGTCCATTCGAACGCATCGACGGGCCACCTCGGTACCGCATCAGTACCCGCACGTCCGTGACATCCCGCCCGGATCGCCCGTCTGGTCGGCGCCGCCCGTGGCAGACGTTAGGCTTGGACCGGTACACGACCCAGTTCACCTCCCCTGTTACAGGCACCCCCACAACAGCACACGCGGCCGAGGAGTCACCCGGATGAGCACCACCCAGAGCGAGAGGCTGCGCGCACTGCTCGAGCCGCTCGTGAGCAAGAAGGGGCTGGATCTCGAAGAGATCGAGGTGACCCCCGCCGGGAGACGCCGGGTCCTGCGCGTAGTGGTCGATTCCGACGACGGAGTCGAGCTCGACACGTGCGCCGAGCTGAGCCGCGCTCTTTCCGAAGTGCTGGACGAATCCGACGTCATGGGCGGCAACCCGTACGTGCTGGAAGTGACCTCACCCGGTGCGGACCGCCCGCTGACCGAGCCGCGTCACTACCGCCGTGCCCTGGGCCGTCTGGTCAAGGCGAATCTCACGGAGACCGCCGGCGGCGGCGAAGTGACCGCACGCATCACGGCAGCGGACGACCAGGGCATCGACCTGGAGGTCCCGGGCGTGAAGGGGCGCAGGCCCACCACCCGCCGGCTCGCCTTCGGCGACATCGCGAAGGCCCGCGTGGAGATCGAGTTCAACCGCAAGGCCGCCGAGAAGCGAGCGCAGCACGGGTCCGCGGCCGCTGACGACGAAGGCAAGGAGGAGGCGTAGCCGTGGACATCGACATGAGTGCCCTGCGGGGGCTGGTGAGGGAGAAGGAGATCTCTCTCGATCTCCTCGTGGAGGCGATCGAATCGGCCCTCCTCATCGCCTACCACCGCACGGAGGGCAGCTACCGCGACGCCCGCGTCGAGCTGGACCGCAAGACCGGGCATGTGACGGTGTGGGCCAAGGAGAGCCCGTCCGAGCTGCCGGAGGGAGCCGAGCCGCGCGAGTTCGACGACACCCCGAGCGGCTTCGGGCGTATCGCCGCGACCACCGCGAAGCAGGTCATCCTCCAGCGGCTGCGGGACGCCGAGGAAGAGGTCACGTTCGGCGAGTACGCGGGACGGGAGGGCGACGTCGTCGCCGGCGTGGTCCAGCAGGGCAAGGACCCGAAGAGCGTGCTGGTCGACATCGGCAAGCTGGAGGCGATCCTTCCGCCGCAGGAGCAGGTCCCGGGGGAGGACTACGCGCACGGCACCCGGCTGCGCACGTATGTCGTCCGGGTCGCCAAGGGTGTCCGCGGCCCTTCGGTGACCCTCTCGCGCACCCACCCCAACCTGGTCAGGAAGCTCTTCGAGCTGGAGGTCCCGGAGATCGCGGACGGATCGGTCGAGATCGCCGCCATCGCACGCGAGGCGGGGCACCGCACGAAGATCGCCGTGCGGTCGACGCGCTCCGGCCTCAACGCCAAGGGCGCCTGCATCGGCCCGATGGGCGGCCGTGTGCGCAATGTCATGGCGGAGCTGCACGGCGAGAAGATCGACATCGTGGACTGGTCCGACGACCCAGCGGAACTGGTCGCGCACGCGCTCTCCCCGGCACGTGTGAATCAGGTCGAGATCATCGATCTCGCGGCGCGCTCCGCGCGCGTGACGGTGCCCGATTACCAGCTCTCCCTCGCGATCGGCAAGGAAGGCCAGAACGCCCGCCTCGCCGCACGGCTCACGGGCTGGCGCATCGACATCCGTCCGGACACCGCGGACGCCGGCGAAGCCGTCTCGGCCGAGCCGGAGAGGGCGCCCGGAGACGCTGCCGAGCAGGGCTGAAACCATGAGGGTGCCTGTTACCCCCGAAGGGGTGTGACAGTACGGGGAGGTAGACTTAACGTGTCTGGCCGGACGCGAGTCCGAGCATGCCCGCAGCGGACCTGCGTGGGCTGCCGGAAGCGCTCGGACAAACCCGATCTGCTGCGTGTGGTGCAGAGCGGGGGCCACTGCGTCCCTGATCTTCGCGGTACGCTGCCCGGCCGGGGCGCGTACGTGCATCCCACGTCGTTCTGCCTCGACCAGGCCGTCCGGCGGCGGGCGTTCAACAGGGCCTTCCGCGGCCCGGGGCCGTTCGACGTGACAGAGGTCCGGCGTCAGCTGGAGCAGATCGATCATGCGGAACCGTAAGACAGTCCGTTCGGAACCCTCCGTTCGGAGAGGTACCTCGCGAGTCGGAAGTAGGTCGAGATTGCGATGAGCACTCGATGAGTACGCGATGAGTACGCCCATGCATAAGTAGCGAAGGTCCGGCGGCGGATGAGCCCCCCGGACCGTAAGGAGCGAAGTGGCTAAGGTCCGGGTTTATGAGCTCGCGAAGGAGCTCGGAGTCGAGAGCAAGGTCGTCATGGCCAAGCTCAACGAACTGGGCGAATTCGTCCGCTCGGCGTCCTCGACGATCGAGGCGCCCGTAGTACGCAAGTTGACCGACGCGTTCGACGCGGACGGCGGTGCCGGCGCTTCCGGCGCCAAGAAGTCCGCGGCGAAGCCGGCGGCGCCGAAGAAGGCAGCCGCCAAGCCCGCCGCCCCCAAGCCGGGCGGTGCGGCCGCACCCAAGCCGGGTGCCGGAGCCGCGAGCAAGTCCAGTGCACCCAAGCCGGGCGCCCCCAAGCCGGCGCCGGAAGCCCCCGTCTCGCCCGCTCCTGCGGCCGAGGGAGAGACCGGCGGCCCGGTCACTCCGGCGGCACCGGCGTCCGGCAAAACGCAGGCCCCCAAGCCGGGCGCACCCAAGCCCGGCCCGGCGAAGCCGGAGTTCTCGGCGCCCAGTTCGGCGGACGCCGCACCCAAGCCCGGCGCGACGGCTCCGAAGCCCGGCCAGGGTCCCAAGCCCGGCCAGAGCGCTCCGAAGCCCGGCCAGGGCCAGGGGCAGGGCGGCCGCGGCGGCCAGGGCGCACGCCCGGGCCAGGGCGCGCCCAAGCCGGGTGGCCGTCCGTCCGGTCCGCGCCCGGGCAACAACCCCTTCACGTCCGGTGGTTCGACCGGCATGGCACGCCCGCAGGCGCCCCGTCCCGGTGGCGCCCCCAAGCCCGGCCAGGGTGCTCCGAAGCCCGGTCAGGGCCAGGGCCAGGGCCAGGGCGGTCCGCGTCCGCAGGCGCCGGGCGGCCGCGCCACTCCCGGCAACATGCCGCGCCCGCAGGGCGGCGGCCAGGGCGGCGGTCCGCGTCCCGGCGGCGGTGGTGGCAACCGGCCGAACCCGGGCATGATGCCTCAGCGTCCCGCTGCCGCTCCGCGTCCGGGGCCCGGCCGCGGAGGCCCCGGCGGCGGTCCGCGTCCCGGCGGAGGCGGCGGTGGCCGTCCCGGTGGCGGTGGCGGCGGCTTCGGCGGTCGTCCGGGCGGCGGTGGCCGTCCCGGCGGCGGTGGCGGCGGCTTCGGCGGTCGTCCCGGCGGCGGTGGCCGTCCCGGTTTCGCCGGCCGTCCCGGTGGTCCGGGTGGCCGCGGCGGTACGCAGGGCGCGTTCGGCCGGCCCGGCGGTCCGGCCCGTCGTGGCCGCAAGTCGAAGCGGCAGCGCCGCCAGGAGTACGAGCAGATGCAGGCGCCGTCGGTCGGCGGCGTGATGCTCCCGCGCGGCAAGGGCGAGACCGTACGGCTCTCGCGCGGTGCCTCGCTCACCGACTTCGCGGAGAAGATCAACGCCAACCCGGCGTCGCTGGTCCAGGTGATGTTCAACCTGGGCGAGATGGTCACCGCGACGCAGTCCGTCTCCGACGAGACGCTGGGCCTGCTCGGCGAGGAGATGAACTACGTCGTCCAGATCGTCAGCCCGGAGGAGGAGGACCGCGAGCTTCTCGAGTCCTTCGACATCGAGTTCGGCGAGGACGAGGGCGGCGAGAGGGCGCTCATGCCGCGTCCGCCGGTCGTGACCGTCATGGGCCACGTCGACCACGGCAAGACGCGCCTTCTGGACGCGATCCGCAAGACCAACGTCATCGCGGGCGAGGCCGGCGGCATCACCCAGCACATCGGTGCCTACCAGGCCGCGACCGAGGTCAACGACGAGGAGCGCAGGCTCACCTTCATCGACACCCCCGGTCACGAGGCGTTCACCGCCATGCGTGCCCGTGGTGCCAAGTCGACGGACATCGCGATCCTGGTGGTCGCGGCGAACGACGGCGTGATGCCCCAGACGATCGAGGCGCTGAACCACGCCAAGGCGGCCGAGGTGCCGATCGTGGTCGCGGTCAACAAGATCGACGTCGAGGGCGCGGACCCGACGAAGGTGCGCGGTCAGCTGACCGAGTACGGCCTGGTGGCCGAGGAGTACGGCGGCGACACGATGTTCGTCGACATCTCCGCCAAGCAGGGCGAGAACATCGAAGCGCTGCTCGAGGCGGTCGTGCTGACCGCTGACGCCGCGCTCGACCTGCGGGCCAACCCGGAACAGGACGCACAGGGCATCGCGATCGAGGCGCACCTCGACCGCGGCCGTGGCGCCGTGGCGACCGTGCTGGTCCAGCGGGGCACGCTCCGAGTCGGCGACACCATGGTCGTGGGCGACGCCTACGGCAGGGTCCGCGCGATGCTCGACGACAAGGGCGAGAACATCAAGGAAGCGGGTCCCGCGACTCCGGTCCTCGTCCTGGGTCTGACGAACGTCCCCGGTGCCGGCGACAACTTCCTGGTCGTCGAGGAGGACCGCACGGCCCGTCAGATCGCCGAGAAGCGTGCCGCCCGTGAGCGCAACGCCGCGTTCGCCAAGCGCACCCGCAGGGTCTCCCTGGAGGACCTGGACAAGGTGCTCAAGGCGGGCGAGGTGCAGCAGCTCAACCTCATCATCAAGGGCGACGCGTCCGGTTCGGTCGAGGCGCTGGAGTCCTCGCTGCTGCAGCTGGACGTCGGCGAAGAGGTCGATCTGCGCATCCTGCACCGCGGTGTGGGTGCGGTCACCGAGACCGACATCGACCTGGCGACCGGTTCCGACGCCATCGTCATCGGCTTCAACGTCCGCGCCGAGGGGCGTGCGACGCAGATGGCCGAGCGCGAGGGCGTGGACGTGCGCTACTACTCGGTGATCTACCAGGTCATCGAGGAGATCGAGGCGGCCCTGAAGGGCATGCTCAAGCCGGAGTACGAAGAGGTCGAGCTCGGCACGGCGGAGATCCGCGAGGTCTTCCGCTCCTCCAAGCTCGGCAACATCGCGGGTGTCCTCATCCGCTCCGGCGAGGTGCGGCGGAACACCAAGGCCCGCCTGCTGCGCGACGGCAAGGTCGTCGCGGAGAACCTCACCATTCAGGGGCTGCGCCGCTTCAAGGACGACGTCACCGAGATCCGTGAAGGCTTCGAGGGCGGTATCAACCTCGGCAACTTCAACGACATCAAGGTCGACGACGTCATCGCGACGTACGAGATGCGGGAGAAGCCCCGCGCCTGACGCGGCGCCGCAGCAAGCGGGTTGAGCCGGTCCGGGGCCGGTCGGCGGAGTAACTCCGTCGATCGGCCCCGGCGGCATCTTCTACGATCTCCGGGTGTATGTGGGGACTCTTTCCATCGACCTGCTGCTGGGCGACGTCCGTTCGCTGAAGCAGAAGCGCTCCGTCATCCGACCGATCGTCGCCGAACTGCAGCGCAAGCATGCGGTGAGCGTGGCGGAGGTTGCGGAGCAGGATCTCTACCGCCGTACCAGGATCGGTCTGGCGGCGGTCTCGGGGGACGCGGCGCACGTGACGGACGTGCTGGACCGGTGCGAGCGGCTCGTCGCCGCCCGCCCGGAGGTGGAGCTGCTGTCGGTGCGGCGGCGCTTCCACGGTGAAGAAGACGATTAGCGAGGAGACGGACAAGTGGCCGACAATGCACGGGCCAAGAGGCTTGCCGACCTCATCCGTGAGGTGGTCGCCGAGAAGCTGCACCGGGGGATCAAGGACCCGCGGCTCGGCACACATGTGACCGTCACCGACACCCGAGTCACCGGTGACCTGCGGGAGGCGACGGTCTTCTACACCGTCTACGGCGACGACGAGGACCGCAAGGCGGCGGCCGCCGGGCTGGAGAGCGCAAAGGGCGTGCTGCGCACCGCGGTCGGGGCTGCAGCGGGTGTGAAGCACACCCCCAGCCTGAGCTTCGTCGCGGACGCCCTCCCGGAGAACGCCCGCACGATCGACGATCTGCTCGCGCGTGCGAAGGCGTCCGACGAAGAGGTGCGCAAGGCCTCCTCCGGTGCCGACTACGCGGGCGGAGCGGACCCTTACCGCAAGCCGGGCGAGGGCGAGCAGGCCGAGGACGCGCAGGCCGAGGACGAATGAGCTGTGGCGCGTAAGAAGGACCAGGATCCCGGCGGGCTCGTCGTCGTCGACAAGCCCGCCGGTTTCACGTCGCACGACGTCGTGGCGAAGCTGCGCGGCATGGCCCGCACCCGGCGCGTCGGGCACGCCGGAACGCTGGACCCGATGGCCACCGGCGTGCTCGTCGTCGGCACCGGGAAGACCACACGGCTGCTCGGTCATCTCGCCCTGACGGAGAAGGAGTACGTCGCGACGGTCCGGCTCGGGCAGAGCACCGTCACGGACGACGCGGAGGGTGAGGTGACCGAGGCGCGAGGAGCCTCCGGCCTCACGAACGAGGCCGTCGGGGAGGCCGTCGGCAAACTCACCGGGCGCATCCGGCAGGTGCCGTCGAAGGTGAGCGCGGTCAAGGTCGACGGCAAGCGCTCCTACCAGCGCGTGCGCGAGGGCGAAGACGTCGAACTCGCCGCCCGCGAGGTCACCGTCTCCGCATTCGACGTGCACGAGGTGCGCCGAGGGGAGAGGGCCGAGGACGGCACCGAAGTCACCGATCTGGTGGTCTCGGTCGTGTGCTCCTCGGGCACCTATGTACGGGCGCTGGCGCGTGACCTGGGCGAATTTCTCGGTACCGGCGGGCACTTGACGGCGTTGCGCCGTACCCGCGTCGGTCCCTACCGGCTGGCGGATGCCCGTTCACTGGAGGCGCTGCAGAGCGAGGCGGACAGCGGCGAAGGCCTGTCGTCGGTGCCGCTGGCGGAGGCCGCCGCCGCGGCCTTTTCCCGCTGGGACGTCGACGAGGAACAGGCACGGATGATCGGCAACGGCGTGCAACTGCGCATGCCGGCGCCGCACCCCGCGCCCACGGGAAGCGAAGGCCCGGCGCCTGTCGCCGTGTTCGGTCCCGGGGGCGACCTGGTGGCGCTCGTCGAGGAGCGTCAGGGCCGGGCGAAGAGCCTCGCCGTGTTCGCCCGGCAGTAGGTCTTCGTCCAGCACCAGCACGAGCACGAGCAACAGTACCGGCGACGCGCCAAGTTGCGCGGTTCGTGCGAGAGCTGCGTCCTGTTCCGCTCGTTGCGTGCCTTGACAGCCGCGATGCGCGACAACGAGGCTTCGTTGAGCGGAACACGCAGGAATTGTTGCGCGGACCGGTCACGTAGTGGGCGGGCGGGGCGGAAGGAGGCGTCGTGGCGCAGATTCTCGTGATCGCCGACGACCTCACCGGCAGCAACGCCACGGGCGCCCTCTTCGCACGGCTGGGCCTGCACACCGTCACCGTGAGCGAACCCGCGCAAGTGCCGCGGTACGCCGGGGCCGTCGACGTCCTCGTGGTCAACACCGGGTCCCGGCGTTTCCCGCCCGCGGAGAGCTATGACGCCGTACACGCAGCGGTCGCCGCGGCGGCGGGCGACGGCCTCGTCGTCAAGCGTGTCGACACCACGCTGCGCGGCAACCCCGGCCGTGAACTGGACGCGGTCGTCGACGCGGTCACAGCTCGCGACGCCTCGACGCCCGTGCGCGTACTGGCAGTTCCGGCCTTCCCCGACGCCGGGCGCACCACGGTGGGCGGCATCCACCTCGTGGACGGGGTGCCGCTGACCCGGACGCCCGTCGCGCAGGACCTGTTCAGCGCGGTGCAGCACTCGCGGGTCGCCTCCGTCATCGGTGAGCAGAGCGCGCTGACCACCGCCGAAGTGCCGCTCGACGTGGTCGAGGACGGCGTCGGCGGCGTACTCGGGGCGCTGCGGCAGCCGGCCGCCGTCCTGGTCTGCGACGCCACCGACAACGAGCATCTGCGTACCGTCGCAGCCGCAGCGGCCCGCCTCACCGCCGAGGACGGCACACGCTGGGTCTCCTTGGACTCCGGCCCCTTCGGGGCGGCCCTCGCTGCGGAACTGGGCGTCCGTCCGGCCGGGAACCCGCCCCGGATCCTGGCGATCGTCGGCAGCGTCACCGAGGCCACACACGAGCAGCTCGCCAGGACCGAGAAGGCGCTCGGCGCACACTACGTCCAGATCGACCCGGACGCTCCCGCGCCCGCTGCGCAGCGGATCGTCGGCGAACTGCGGGCCGCGGCCGATGCCGGGACCGCCGTGCTCGGCGTACGGGTGGCGCCGAGTCGTGTACGCGATCCCGCCGCGGCGGAGCGCATCCTGCGCTGCCTCGCCGAGGTCGCAGCGCAGGCCGTCGATGTCCTGGAGCCGGGCGGTCTGTACACCTCCGGGGGCGACGTGGCCGCCGCAGTCACCGGCGCTCTCGGCGCCGAGGGCTTCGCGATCGAGGCGGAGGTCCTGCCGCTGGCGGTGGCGGGCCATCTCGTCGGCGGCCCCCACAGCGGCCTGCCCTTCGCCACCAAGGGCGGACTGATCGGCGGTCCCGATGCCGCCGTGGCCTGCGTGGAGCGGTTGCGCGCCATGCACACGCGGGGCCTGCCACGGGTTCGGGGAGCTCCCGATCACCTCGGTCCTCCGGGCGGCGCGACCACCGGCCCGGCCGGGTCCGGCACGGTCCACGACTCCACACCGGGTTCCAACCACCGCAGAGCAGAAGGGGTTTCCCCATGACCAGCCGTCCGCTCCCCGTTCTCGCCGTCACCCTCGGCGACCCCGCCGGCATCGGGCCGGAGATCACCGCCCGTACCCTCGCCGATCCTCGGACCGCGGAAGTCGGGCGCGGCATCGCCGTCGGAGACGCCGCCGTGCTGCGCAGGGCCGTCAAGGTGTGCGGTCTGGACGTCGAGGTGAACGCGGTGGGTTCGGTGGCGGAGGCCCGCTTCGCGCCGGGCACCATCGACATCATCGACCTGGGCATCGCCGGCGACGATCTGGAATGGGGCAAGGTCAGTGCCGTGGCGGGCCGTTCGGCGGTGGCCGCCATCGAAGCGGCCACCGCTGCCGCGATGGCGCGCGAGGTCGACGGAATCGTCACCTCGCCCATCAACAAGGAGGCGGTCTGGGCCGCGGGCGCCGAACACCTCGGCCACACCGAGATGCTGGGCGAACTGACCGGCGCCGCACACTTCGACACGATGTTCGTCGTCCGCGGGCTGAAGATCTTCTTCACGACGCGGCACGTCTCCCTGCGCAAGGCCCTCGACCAGATCGACGAGGAGCGCGTGGCGGCCGGCATCCGCCACGCCGTCACCGCGCTGCGGGTCTTCGGACACGACGAGCCGCGACTCGCCGTCGCAGCCATCAATCCGCACGGCGGCGAGAACGGCCACTTCGGGGACGAGGAGATCACCGTGCTGCGACCCGCGGTGGACAGGACCGCGGCCGAGGGGCTCGACGTCGTCGGCCCGGTCCCGGCGGACTCCGTCTTCCACCAGGGGCTGCAGGGCCGCTTCGACGGGGTGCTCTCGCACTTCCACGACCAGGGCCACATCCCCGCCAAGACCGTCGACTTCGACGGAACGGTCTCGGTCACGGTCGGTCTGCCGATTCTCCGTACGTCCGTCGACCACGGCACGGCCTTCGACATCGCCGGGACCGGCAAGGCGTCGCCGGGCACCATGGCGGCCGCCTTCCGGGCCGGAGCCGACTTCAGCAGCTCGGTCGCACGGATCAGGGAGACCTACGGCGGCGCAGGAACCTGACGGCCATGGGCCTCATCAATGCGCTCGGGAACCGGGGTTGTCATGCCGGCCCGTACCTGTGCCGGCGCACGGGCGGCGCGGGCACGAGGGCGACCGGGTTCGGGGTGCTCGCCGGATGCCTCGCCGTGGCCGCCGTGCCGGGGGCCCGTCGGGCGTCCGTCCGCCGAGGCGGCCTCGGCGGCACCGGCTGCCGTCCCGGGCGCGGGGCGGCCCGGCCGGCCGGGCGAAGGGAGGAGCGGCGAGGCTCGCATGGTGAACTCCGGTGCGGACGAAGGACGATGACCCGATGACTGCTGCCCGTCCGCGCGCACCCCGCCGTGACACCGCGCGGCGCCGCGACGACATCCTGCGGGAGGTGCTCGCGGGCAACGGAGAGATAGCCGAACTCGCAGCCCGCTTCGGGATCTCCGTCTCCACGGTCCGCCGTGATCTGCAGCAGCTGGCAGGAGACGGGCACATCCACCGCACCTACGGCGGCGCGGTCGCGGGCGGTCACGCCGCTGAACGCACCCTGGACGAGAAGGAGTCCGGCAACCGCGCGCAGAAGGAGGCCGTCGCGCGGGCGGCCGCCGACCGCGTGCGCGACGGCGACGTGATCCTCCTCGACGCGGGCACGACGACGGGGCGGCTGGCTCGTCTCCTGCGGGCGCGCACCGCGCTCACCGTCATCACCAACTCGACCATCGCCCTGGGGCATCTCGCCGAGGCGCACGGGATCGAACTGATCGTCCTCGGCGGCCGTGTGCGCCGTCCGAACGGCGCGATCCTCGGCCCCGAAGGAGAGGAGACTCTGCGACGGCTCACGCCCGACGTGGTCTTCCTCGGGGCGGACGGGCTGCACGCACGCGACGGCCTCTCCTGCCCCACTCCCGAACAGGCACATTCGAAGGAGCTGATGGCGGAGCGCGGGCGCGAGGTGTTCGTGCTGGCGGACGCTTCCAAGCTGGGCCGCAGCCCGTTCCCGTACCACGCCCGTGCCCGCGGCCCGTGGACGCTCGTCACGGACGCCGGCGCCGCCGCCGAGAAGCTGACGGAGTTCACGGCGGGCGGGGAGTGCGAAGTGCTGACCGCGTAACCGGCCGCACTGCCGCACTGCCGCACTGCCGCACTGCCGCACTGCCGCACTGCCCTGTCGCCCATTCCCGCACGTCGCGGTATTCACTCCAACGGCCGGGCGCTCGGGGTGAGTCGGCGGCGCGGGCGGGGGCGCTTTTCCCGCAGGCACTGTCGCCGCTGATCAACTTCCCTCTACCGTCGGGCCGTTCGGTCGGCCGAGGTGGAACGGTGCGTGATGGGAGCGGTGCTCACGGAGCAGGCGCTGGTGCGGATCTGCGATCTGGCGGGACGGGTGCGCGGGACCGGATTCGTCGCCGACGGCACGGGCACCGTGATCACCAGCCACGAGGCGGTCGACGGGCTCGGCCGCGTCGTCGTGCACGCCGGCGGCGAAGGCCGCGAACGCAGCCACCTCGCCGAATCCGACGCGATCACCCGGCTCCCCGAATGGGACCTCGCCCTGATCCGTACGACGGGGCTCGGCGTGGCTCCCCTTCTCATCGGCGCCGGAAGACCGGCCACCGGAAGCACGCACGTCCTGCTGTTCACGGAGGGCTGCGAGGACGTCTGCGGCGCGCACCGTCACGGCAGGGACCCCGGCGAAGGCAGGGACCCCGGCGAAGGCGGGGACCTCGGCATGCACCTCGGCGGGCGCGACGAGACCGGCGACGGTGCCGTCGCCGTCCCTCGGCAGCGGCAGCGGGGCTGCTGGATCGCGGCCGAACTGTCCGGGCGGCCGACCACCGTCACCTACACCTCCACCGACCGCTTCCACGACCTGGAAGGGGCCCTGGAGCTGACGCTGCCCGAGGCGGCAGCGGCCGGCCTCCGCCTGAACGCTCCGGCGTCCGGTTCACCGGTCCTGGACACCGCGACCGGCGCGGTGCTGGCCGTACTGGGCACCGCGCTGCACGCGCCCCACGCGGGCCGCGGCGCGGCATTCGCCGTACCGCTGCACACGGCCGGACTGTGGGACGCGGAGGGGCAGTTGGGGGCGCTGCTCGCGCGGAACAGTGCGACCGTCCCCGGGTTCGGCCCGGACCTCAACCTCACCGGCGCGCTGCGGCTGGCCGCGGCGACCCTGCCGTCCTGTGGCGCGGCGGGCGTCATGTCCGCCTCCCGCCGGGTGGAACGTCCCGAAGTGACCGGGGCCCTGCGGGAGTTCTGCACGAGCGGAGCCTCGGTGGCGGCTCTGGTCGGGCGCGCCGGATCAGGACGCACGACGGAACTCGCCGCGTTCGCAGCCGTACGGGCCGGCGGGGCGGCACCCGCGCCCACGGTATGGCTGCGCGGCGCGCACCTGCACGAGGGCGACGGCAGCGTCAGGGAAGCTCTTGGACGGGTGCTCGGCCCGGTCGCGGAGGCGCACGGCCGCTCCGCGGGGAGAACCACCGCTTCCTGCGCGGACGTCGTCGCCCGGCTGGCGCGCGATGCCCGGCGTCCACTGCTTGTGCTGCTCGACGGGCCGGAGGAGATGCCCGCCGGGCTCGCCCGGGACCTGCACCGCTGGGCGGCGGGCACATCGGGCTGGCTCCGAGCGGCAGGAGCGAGGCTGCTGATCGCATGCGGGCCCGAACAGTGGGCGGAACTGGGAGAGTTGTTCCCCCGCGACATGCTGTTCGGCGACGGCGGGCGGCCCTGCCCTCCCGATGCGCCCCCGCACGTGCGCCTCGGCGACCTGTCCGCCCCGCACGCCGCGCGGGCGCGTGAGCTGTACGGTCTCGGCCCCGAAGACCTCGCCCCGGCGGACGCCGCGCATCCACTGACACTGCGCATGCGCTCGGAGATCCGCGCCGCTCAGGAGCAGGGGCACGCGGAGCAGGAGCACGCGGAGCAGGAGGAAGGAAAGGAAGGAGCGGAACGAGGGGAAGGAGAGGGACGGGACCTGGACGCGGGGTCGTCTTCCCTGCCACCGACCCGGGACGGGATCTTCTCCGCGTATCTCGCCCTCGTCGCCCTGCGGATCGCGCGCACGCTCGCCCCCGGAGGTTCAGCCGGTGCGGTACGACGGCTTGCGACGCGTACGGCGGGTGCGCTGCACGAAGCCGCGCGGCGCAGCCTCGGGCCGTCACAGGGTGCCCTGAGCCGGGGCGACTTCGAGGAGATCTTCCCCACCTCGGCCGGCTGGGCGGAAGCGGTGCTCGCCGACGGCGTGCTGGAGGCGGCGGGCGAGGAATTCCGTTTCGCGGACGAGGAGTTCGGCGAGTGGATGCAGGGCCGCCATCTCGACGTCGACGCCGCCCTGGAAGCCCTCGTACAGCCGCGGGAGTCCGGTGACAGGTCCCACGAGGCTCACGGAGCAGCTACCGTCCCCCGGCACCGGATCGGCCCGGTGGTGCATGCCCTGGTGCTGTGCGGCCGGCTCGAGGGAGCGGAGGCGCTGGAGAGGCGGCTGCGGCCGCTCGCCGACGCGGTCTGCTCCCGCGAAGAGGACGAAACGGTGTGGTGGGCAGGCCGTCTGCTGCGGGAGACCCTGCTGCGCGTGCCCGACGCCCGCCCGTACTACGGCCTTCTGCGGGGGCTCGCGGAGCGCGTCGTCGCCGAAGAGCGCGACGGCGCGGGCATGTTCGGGCCGTCGTTCTGGCGCCGGCTGGCCCTGCCGACCGCCCAGCGGGTCGGGTTGCTGCGCCTCCTGCTTCCGGCCGACGCACCGCACTCGGCGACGGAGGACCGGGGAGAGGAGCGGTACCTCCACGTCGTCGCCGAGGTGCTGGCCGCGGAGCCGCATGCCGTACAGCCCCTGCTGTGCGGCTGGTTCACCGACCGGAGGAGACTCGCCGAGCCGGCGGGCGGCGGCAGTCACGACGACCGCGAGCTGCCCCGGCCGACGGTCGCGTCGGCCGCGCAGGCCCTGCTGTACACGCACCGGGGGCAGTCGGTCGACATGACGCTGGACCTGCTGACGGACGCCTGTCACCCGCGCGCCGACGAGCTTCTCGGCGAACTCGCGCAGGAGGAGCCCTCCGCGCTGTGCCGCGCGGTCGAGCGCTGGGCGCACGACGAGCGGACCCTGCGACAGATCGCGGCCGCCGAGTACGGGCCCGTGATGGCGCGGCACGTGCGTTCGGACTCCGACCGTGCACATCTGCGGCGCGCGGCGCACGCCCTGCTGCGCATCCCGGGCGGCTCCTCCCTGCACGGTCCGGCAGCGCTGGCCATGCTGCTGCGGCTGGCGCACGGCCCCTCCGTGGCGTCCGGCACCTCCGGCACCTCCGGCACCTCCGGCACCTCCGGCACCTCCGGCACCTCCGGCACCTCCGGCACCTCCGGCACCTCCGGCCCGTCCGGAACGGCCCCGGACGCCGGTACGCCTGCGGCCTGTACGGAGCCGGACCACTACCTGGCGGCCGCCGTCGGACTCCTCGCCACCTCGGGATCGGCAGAGCTGTCGGACGCACTCGTCGCAGCGTTCGCCGACGGGCCCGCTCCCGTACTCGCCGCCTTCCGGGCGCACCTGTGCGAACAGCCCGGCAGCGGAGCGCGGCACCTCGCAGAAGCGCTCGCGGCCGTGCCTGTCGCGGAGCTCGCCGTACCGACCGCCGAAGTGATGCGCCACTACGCCGAGATGCGGCCGGAGGCCGCCGGCGAGGCGCTGGCCGCGTTCGTGCGGCGCCGGCTCGCGTACCGCCCCCAGGGCTGCGAGGGCGTCCAGATGCTGGTCGGTGCACTGCAGCGCACGCCCTGCGCCTCCCTCAGGGCCGGCCTGGCCCGCGTCCTGCGCGGGCTCGGCGGGCCGGTGTCCGGGGAACTGCTGGGCGTGCTGCTGCTCGGCGAGCGTGACCCTGCCGTGCTGGAGGCGGCGCGGGACGACGTGCCGGACGGGATGGGGAACGAGCGCCGGAGGGAGGGGCACGCGACGGGAGAGGTGGGAGAAACCGGAGCAGCGGGCGAGCGCGGCGCGGAGGCACTGCCACAGCAGCAGCCGCCGGCACAGCCGGCCGGGCCGGGCCCGCGCCCCGCCGGAGCACCGGGTGGGGGACGGGCGCCGACCGGCGCTCCTCAGGCGCGGGTCCCCTGCGTGAGCCGTTGAGCACCATGGCACCCTTGGACCGGCGGACCATCGGCATCGGCGAGGAGCAGGGACGTGCAACGCTGGCGTGGCTTGGAGGACATCCCGGAGGGCTGGGGGCGCAGCGTCGTCACCATCGGCTCGTACGACGGGGTGCACCGAGGGCACCAGCTGATCATCAACAAGACGGTGGCACGCGCCCGCGAACTGGGAGTGCCCGCCGTCGTCGTCACCTTCGATCCCCATCCGAGCGAAGTCGTGCGTCCCGGAAGCCACCCGCCGCTGCTCGCTCCGCATCCGCGGCGCGCGGAGATCATGGGGGAGCTCGGCGTGGACGCCGTACTCGTGCTGCCCTTCACCGCGGACTTCTCGAAACTCATGCCGGCCGACTTCGTGGCGAAGGTGCTGGTCGACAAGCTGCACGCGGTCGGCGTGGTGGAGGGGCCGAACTTCCGCTTCGGACACAAGGCCGCGGGTGACGTCGCTTTCCTGACCGAACTCGGCCGGACGTACGACTACGAGGTCATCGTCGTCGATCTCTACGAACGCGGCTCCGCCGGCGGCGGAGAGCCCTTCTCGTCCACGCTGGTCCGGGGCCTGGTCGCCGACGGGGACGTGGGCGGGGCCGCCGAAGTGCTGGGCAGGCCGCACCGCGTCGAGGGCGTGGTCGTGCGCGGCGCGCAGCGCGGTCGCCAACTGGGCTACCCCACGGCCAACGTGGAG
The DNA here is from genome assembly GCF_900090145.1 of Streptomyces sp. WMMB 322. Taxonomy (GTDB): domain Bacteria; phylum Actinomycetota; class Actinomycetes; order Streptomycetales; family Streptomycetaceae; genus Streptomyces. The sequence continues at coordinate 38,001 of NZ_FMHI01000007.1, read as the reverse complement.
ACGGTCCCGCACACGGCGGTGCCCGCTGACGGGGTGTACGCCGGGTGGCTGAACGCCGACGGCGAGCGGATGCCCGCGGCGATCTCCGTCGGCACGAACCCGCAGTTCGACGGGACGGAGCGAACCGTCGAGGCATACGCGATCGACCGCGTCGATCTGGACCTGTACGGCAAGCACGTCTCCGTCGACTTCCTGAACTACATCCGCGGACAGGAGAAGTTCGACACCCTGGACGCCCTGCTGGCGCGGATGGCGCACGACGTCGAGCAGTGCCGTGCCCTCGTGGCAGGGGCAGGGGCAGAGGTCCACGGGGACGGCGACGCGGACGGTGACGTGGAGACGGCAGGGTCCGGGGAGACCGGCACGTCCTGAAACGGCAGAGCCCCAGCGGAGATGACGAGGCCGGCCCGGGGTGGTGACCCCGGGCCGGCCTCGTGACCGTCCCGCACCCGCTACCGCTGGGGCGGCACCTGCCCGGGAGGCTGCTGCGGCCAGCCGCCGTCCTGCTGCGGATACGGTTGCTGACCCGGCTGAGGCGGCTGCTGCTGCGGGAACGGCGGCTGCTGACCGTAGCCCGGCTGGCCCGGCAGCGGCGGTGCCGTCTGCGCGGGCGGGTTGTTGCCGTTCCCGGACCAGAGGCCCTGTTCCTGCTGCTGACGCGCGAAGTCCTCGGCGATGAGAGCGGCGAGGTTGAAGTACTCCTGACGGGTCTTGGGACGCATCATGTCGAGGTCCAACTCGGCGCCCGCCGAGAGGTGTTCGTCGAACGGGATGGTCACCACCCCGCGGCAGCGCGTCTGGAAGTGCGCCACGATGTCCTCGACCTTGATCATCTTGCCGGTCTCGCGGACACCGGAGATCACCGTGATGCTCCGTTGCACGAGATCCCCGTAGCCGTGCGCCGAGAGCCAGTCCAGTGTGGTGCTTGCGCTGCTCGCACCGTCCACGGACGGCGTGGAGATGATGACCAACTGGTCGGCGAGATCGAGCACTCCGCGCATCGCCGAGTACAGCAGCCCCGTGCCCGAGTCGGTGAGGATGATCGGGTACTGCCGTCCGAGGATGTCGATGACGCGACGGTAGTCGTCGTCGTTGAACGTGGTGGAGACGGCCGGATCGACGTCGTTCGCCAGGATCTCCAGGCCCGACGCCGCCTGCGACGTGAAGCGGCGGATGTCCATGTAGCTGTTGAGGTACGGGATCGCCGTCACCAGGTCACGGATCGTCGCGCCCGTCTCACGCCGCACGCGGCGTCCCAGGGTGCCCGCATCCGGGTTCGCGTCGATCGCGATGACCTTGTCCTGCCGTTCCGTCGCCAGAGTCGAACCGAGCGCCGTCGTGGTCGTCGTCTTGCCCACGCCGCCCTTGAGGCTGATGACGGCGATGCGGTAGCAGGAGAGCACCGGCGTACGGATCAGGTTCAGCTTGCGCTCCCGCTCCGCCTCCTCCTTCTTGCCGCCCAACCGGAACTTGCCGCCGAGGGCGGGGTTCTGGGAACGCGGCTTCTTCCGGTTGTTGACCAGCCGGTCCGAGGAGAGCTCGACCGCGGCCGTGTAGCCGAGCGGATTGCCGCCGTGACCCTGGCGCCGCGCATCTTCGGCCGGCGCCTGACCCGGACCCATGGCACCCGGGCCACCGGCTCCGGGCTGCGGGCCCTGCGGCGCGCCCTGCCCGGCGGGGCCAGGCTGCGGCGGCTGATAGGCCTGGTACGGCGGCTGGTCCTGCTGCGCGGGCCGGCCGGACTGCCACCCCTGGGGGTAGCCGTAGCCCTGCGGCTGCTGCTGGGGCGGCTGCTGGCCGGGTTGTGGCTGGTGTTGTCCGGGCTGGGGGTAGCCGTAGCCGGGTTGCGGTGTCTGCTGGGCGGCCCCGGGCTGCTGCTGCGGAGGCTGCGCCTGCGGGGGCTGGGGCTGTCCCGCCTGGGGGTAGCCGTAGCCCTGCTGCTGGGGCGGCTGCTGGCCGGGTTGTGGCTGGTGTTGTCCGGGCTGGGGGTAGCCGTAGCCGGGTTGCGGTGTCTGCTGGGCGGCCCCGGGCTGCTGCTGCGGAGGCTGCGCCTGCGGAGGCCACTGTGCTTGCTGCTGCTGTTGCCCGGGCTGCGGATAGCCGTAACCGGCCTGCGCCGCCTGACCGCCTGCCGCCGCGGGCGGCATCTCGCCCGGCTGCTGCTGTTGTCCGGGCTGGGGGTAGCCGTAACCGGGCTGCTGCTGCGGGGGCTGCGCCTGCGGGGGCTGGGGCTGTCCCGGCTGGGGGTAGCCGTAGCCCTGCGGCTGCTGCTGGGGCGGCTGCTGGCCGGGCTGGGGGTATCCGTAGCCGGGCTGCTGCCCTCCACCCGGCTGCGGGTATCCGTAACCGCCTTGCTGCGGGACCTGCGCCGGCGTACCGGCCGCGGGCGTACCCGGGGCAGGGGTCTCCTGAGCGGGTGCGGCAGGGGGATTCCCCGCCACGGGGGAGGTGCCCGAACCCGACGCAGCAGGCTGGAAGTCCGGCGGGAGCGGCGGTAGTTCACCGGATTGTTCCGACTGCCCGGTGCCGGTGCCCTGAGGCGTCCAGGGGGCGCCCTGCTGGGGGAGCTGCGTCGCCGCGGAAGCGGTGGTGCCCTCGCCGGTCCTGGGGTCGGCGCCGGTGGTGTCAGCGGCGGTGTCGTCGTCCGCGGTGGCGGCAACCTCCGGAGCCGGCGGCCCGGAGGACGTCCCGGGCCCTGCCGCGTCTTCGCGGTCGGCCGTGCCACCGTCGCCCGCGTCATGGACGTCCGTTCCCTCACCGTCCGACGAGGTGCCGAAGGCGCGGGGCTCCTCGGCCGCGTCCGGTCCGGCGCCGTCAGGGCCGCTTCCCCGGGCGGCCTCCTGCCGTGCGTCGTCGTCGGTGGCATGCGGCGCGTCGGCGGCGGAGGAGCCTTCGTCGTCCGGCAGTTCCGGCTCCGAGTCCCCGGCTCCCTCCGCACGCGCCGAGGCGCCGCCGCCGGGCTCCGGCTCCGGCTCCGGAACGGACGGGAAAGAGGGGAAGGACGGGAACGAGGGCGGCGAGGCCGCAGAGGCGTCCGGCGCCCCGGCACCCGTCTCGTCCGCCGCCGGCCCGGACGTGGAGGTGCCGGCCCCGTCGCTCCGGTCCGGCCGCTGCCCGGAGTCGCCCTGTGCCTCGCCGAACTCCCCGGTGCGGGACTGCTGTTGCGGCTCGTTGCGCTGGTCCCCCTGGTCCCCCTGGTCCCCCTGGTCCTGCTGGGCCGGACGGCCCTGAGCGTCCCACTGCCGCAGCGACGGGAACACATGCGTGGCATCGGCGGGTGCGGGGGAGGGGCGGCCCACCCCGTCGCCCTGCCAGTCGTGGCTCCCGGTGGACCCGCTCCGGGGGTCGGCGTACGCGTCGCCGGAAGAGGGTGGCTGCGCGAACTGCCCCGGCTGCGCGGGAGGGTTCTGCGGCGGCTCCGGAACGGCCGGGCCCGGCCCGGGAGGCTGCTCCTGCGGCGGCCCCGGCAGCGGCTGCGGCGGAGTCGTCGCCTGGAACGGAGGCGGCGTCGTCGGACCGCTCGGATTGCCCCCCACGCCAGGGGTGTTGGGGGCGGCGGCGCTGTCGGCGTCCTGCGTGTACCAGGCAGGGGGCGTGTAGTCGATGGTGAACTGCCCCGTCGACTCCGTGTCGTTCTCGGGCGCCGGATCCGCGTCGCCTCGATCGGCATCGGGCGCCGTCCTGCCCCAGCGGATCTCGTCCCGATCGCTGCTCACAATGCCTCCTGCTGTGTGGTCGCACACCCCGTTTGTGGCGCAGTGCCCCAGCCTAATCTCGGCGCCTCGAGGCACGGCACTGCGGGCCCGTTCGTGCCCGGTGCGATAGCCGGGGGGCCACTTCTGTTCGAACGACCCGACTCAACCAGTCGAAGGTCTCGCTCCAGTCTCGGAGCGCACTGCCGGGCGGTCAACTTCTTCCCGGTTCACGACCTCTGTCGGTGCTGTACGCAGGTGCGTCGGCCCGTACCGGAACAGGGCGGAACGGACGAGCACCGGGGACCGGGCCGACCGGGCAGTCACCGCACCGGCGCCGCGAACCGTCCCGGACCACCCCGAACCGGCATGTGTCCGGCAGGACTTCGGCAGGACTCGGCCCCGCCGGACACGACTGCCTCGCGCGCTGTCAGTCCAGGCGCCGGGGGTTGCCGAGCAGCCCCGCCTCGGCGTCCGTCGGCTGCGTCAGCGAGTAGTACCTGTCCTTGCGCGTGCACCACAGTGTGACGCCGTCACCCAGTGTCGAGAGCGCCTCGGTCTCCTCGCGCGGCAGCCGCATCGTCCGCGACAGGTGCGCCGCCTCGTCCGGCGAGACCCGCTGAATGCCCACGAGGGACGAGGTCTGCAGCAGCCTCGGCGCGGCCGGGCTGAGATACGGGAGCAGCGTCACCACGGACTGCCACGGTGCAGAGGACACCCGCCCGCGCGGCGGCTTCATGCCGCAGTCGCGGATGATGACCACGGGACTGCTCACGGACGGACCGAGCGAGGGCACATGGCCGACGTCGTAGAGCGTCATGCACTGCTGCTCGGCACCGGCGGCCCGCACCAGCGCCGTCCACACGTGCGCACGGCCCGTCTCCACCGCGACGCGCGCCCCCGTGCCCGCCGCACGCAGCGCGAGCACCTGCGCCGTCCACAGACCGCCGATCAGCAGGACGTCGTACGCCGTGCGCCGGCTGAGCCCGAGAACGGCGGGCTGCCGCTGGGCGTCGGTGCCGATGACGACACCGTCGTCGCCGAGCGGAACACCTATCGCGGCGAGCTGCTCCACCGCGACCTTGTGACGCAGATGGCGCGGCCCGCGCAGGCCGAACCCCGGGCGGCGCGGCCGTGCGGCCTGCTGCTGCGACTCGTCGTCGTGCCCGAAGACCGGAATGACCCCGGTGTCGGTCGCGGTCGCCACGTGCCGCGGCTGCGCCGGTTCGCCGTCCTGGCCGATGCCGCCCTGCGGCTGCTGACGGCCCAGGCCGGCGCCGGGCATGCCGGTCTGTCTCGGCATCATCGGAGTGGACATCAGCTGGTGCCTCCGAGGGGCAGAGTGGCGAGCACGCCGGGCACTTGCTCCCGGTCCAGCGGGACGAGCCCTGTCTTCGCCCGGCTCGCCGTGCGCTGCAGTTCGCGCCGCGCGGTGGACAGGTCGTTCTCGCTCCGGGTGACGATGCGCACGTGCCCCGAGATGGAGGCGGAACGCCCGTCGCCCGGGCCGATGGTCATGCTGAAGACGGAGGTGAACACCCGCAGCGAGGTGAGGATCGACGCGAGGTGCGCCGAACTCACGGCGTTCGGGCCCACCTGCGGCCAGCGGCTGATCCAGTACGTCGCGTGCCAGCGGTCGTCGCAGCGCCAGCCGCGCACCGACTCCTCCGTGCGCCGCTGCGGCTGACGGCCGTCATGGGAATTGGCGTTGCCGGCACGGGGGTTGAGACATGTGGAGGTGGCGAGCGCCTGGATGACCTCCGTCTCGTTGAGCACCGTGGCGCTGAACCCCGCGCCCTCGAGCCGGCTGGCGAGCTGGTCCGCGGCGCGCACGAGGGAACGCTGCGCGCCTCCGAGCCCGCCCCCGCGCGCCTCGATGGCCTCCGGCGTCAGTTCCGGCGTGAGCTTCAGCGCCACCCAGGTCATCCGCAGCGACGGGATGCCCGAGGCCTCCTGCAGTGAGCCGTACGAACGGGCCACCACCGACTGCTCCGGCAGATGCGGCGCCGGAGCGGGCTGCGTGTGCTGGACGATCTGGACGGACTCCAGCCGGATGTCATCGGTCGTCAGCGCTCCGTGGAGCACATCGAGGGGCACGGGGCGTTCGACGCGGCCCGTGCGCCCGGGGCGCAGCGGGGCGTCCTTGCCCTCCACGGCGATCAGGGCCGTGAGGAACGTGCCGTCGCCGACCATGCCGACAGCGCGGTCCTCACGCGTCACATAGGTGGACGTCTGCACCGCCTCGTCGCACTCCACGACCGGCGCGAGACTGGGATCGGTTCCTGCCGGCACCGGGTACTTCGCCCCGCGTTTGCGCCGCCGCAGCGAACGCTTCAACTCGTACCACTCGGACAGCGGGTGCTGCCGCCGGCGCACCAGCGCGAACAGGGTCAGGAGTCCGGCCACCACGGCGGCCGGAAGCACCAGCCACTTCTGCGCGATCCAGGCGACCAGCACGAGTCCCGCCGCGACTTCGATCAGGATCAGCTGCTGAAGCCGCACCGGGCCGAAACTGCCGGGCTTGCTGCTCAGCCGGAGAGTGGCTGTGGTGGGTGCCTGAGAGGCGGCCGGGGCCTGTTGCCCGTCATTCCGCTGAGACGGGACGCGCTGGTTCCGGGACCGGCTGCGGGTGGCGCTCGTCATCCCCCGTAATTCCCCTTCGAGGTGTCATCTGCACGGCTGCTGACCACAGTCGCCGATTCCGCGTGCGGTGCGCGTCACCGGACAGGGCCGCGCCGCACGGGTGGTTTCTGCGCAATGCCTTCGTGGTTCCGCCGGTTCGGCCTCGCCCCTCCGGCGTCTGCGGTCGCCCCCTGCTGTGCCGTCGTTTCGCCGGCCCCGTGCGGGACGGGGAGCCGGACCGGCCTGCACCGCGACGGATGCCGGCCGGACGTCAGGATACTCACCGCCGACTCGGTCCCGCAGGCGGCCGACAGCAGGGTGAGTGAGGGCATTGTGCGGATACCGCGACCTCTGCTCCCACCCGGGCGTTTGCGCACGCACCGTGGGGCGGCATAGTAGTGCCGCCGGGGGAGGCGGACCCGGGGGCCGGCGCCGTACCGGAAAGGGCGACGCGGAGCATGTGACACCGGTCTTCGTGGCCGCCCGGAGCCACCAAGGCACCACCCTCACCGGTTACTTCATCAGCACGGGAACGGAAGAGACGGGGACCGATGTCGACGCGGCGGGACGAGCTCAGCGCCCACACCTTCGCGCGGAAGCGCACGCTTGCGGCCTTTCTGCAGCCGGATTCGAGAGTCTCCGACGAGGAGGCCCCGCGTCCCGTGCGGGCGATGATGCCCAGCATCGTCGTGGGTGTGGTGCTGGTCGCCGGAAGCATCGCATGGGGCGCCATCGCCCCCAGTGCGCCGCCCGGTTGGGACAAGCCGGGCGAACACATCATCGTCGACAGCGATTCGACGACGCGGTACGTCGTCCTGCCGCACAAGACGAAGTCCGGCAAGAAGACCAAGCAGCTCCACCCTGTGCTGAACTTCGCCTCCGCCAAGCTCGTCCTGGACAAGGGCAAGGGCGAGGTCATAGAGGTCTCCGGCAAGGACATCGACGCAAGCCCCATCCCGCGCGGCGCCACCATCGGCATCCCGTACGCCCCCGACCGGCTGCCGGACGATGCCGACGCCGAATCGGCCAAGGAGTGGGCGGTCTGCGAAAAGCCCGGCCCCAGCGGTGAAGGCGAGCCGCAGCAGGGTGTCTTCGTACTCGGCGGCCGTGACAAGGACACCCTCAAGAACAAGTACCGGCTCGACCGGGGCGAGGGCCTGTATGTCGAGGACGCCAAGACCGGCGACCGCTACGTGATCGACGGCACCGGCACCAAACTCCTGCTCGACGGGCCGCAGGGCAAGACGCAGGCCAAGCTCGCCGAGCGCAACGTGCTGACCAAGCAGGTGCTCCGCGACCCCGGAGAGCCGCAGAAGGTCTCCGGCCAGTGGCTGAAGACCCTGAACAGCGGTGCCGACCTCGTCTTCCCGAAGCTTGACGCCCCGCAGGGCACGGACCCCGCGTTCCCGGGCGTCGATTCGCTGCCCGCCGAGGCCCGCTCGGTCGGGAAGGTGCTGAAGTCCAGCTCCGGTGGTGTGACGTACTACTACATGGTGCTCAAGGAGAGGGTGCAGCGGGTGACTCCCCTGGTGGCCCGGCTCTACCTGGTGCAACAGGGCGAGAAGCTCGTGTCGGTCAGCAACGTCGAGGTGGCCGGCGCGGGAGCGTCGGACCAGATGGACACCGGGGGCAAGGGCTGGCCCGAGAACGTCCTGAAGCACGTCAACCGCCCGCCCGAAGGGTTCGGTTCCACTTCACGTCAGGTCTCCTGCAGCGTCTACACCGGCAAGATGGCCAACGGCGCACCGAAACTGGCCGCTTGGGCCGGGCCCGACTACCCGGCGAACGTCGTCGACGGTTCCGCCAACGCGTACGTCAGCCCCGGATCCGGCCTGCTCTACCGGGAGTTCAGCGGCAGGGGCGGCGGTGGCGCCCAGTTCCTGCTGACCGACTCGGGTCTGCGCTACGCCCTCCCCAAGGGCGGCGGAGACGAACAGCAGGCGGCGGGCGCGAGCGAGAAGAGCCCGACTGCGCGCCTCGGCTACGAGAAGGCCAAGATCGCTTCGGTCCCGCAGACTTGGTCGTCGCTGCTGCCCAAGGGCCCCACGCTCGACACCAGGAGCGCCTCGCAGGAACAGGGGCTGTGACGGCCGGACACGCCGCACGCATCGCCCGGCCGATTCCGGGGTAGGCAGTAACTCCCGTCCACAGGGCGGGAGTTACGCATTCCCGGTTCGGGGTTCCGGGCGTTTCAGGGGGGCGACGGGGGGCAGGGTGACTTCGGGGCGCGAGGCGCCGACCGCGGGGATCACGGATTGGTCGCAGCGGTGTGTTGACCACGTGACGGTAATGACATGCGAACGGCTGTGTCGGTGGGGCAAGGTAGTGTTCTCACGGTGTCAGCTGACGGCCCGTTCTGTGCGTGGCATAGGGTGACCCACCAGCCCGATCCGGGCTGCTGAGACGTTCACATGAATAGCATGGGGGAAGGTGCGCCATGGCAGGACAGTTTCGGGTAACAGAGGACGAGCTCCGCGCTCTGTCGTCGAAGATCAGCGAGGTCAACAGCTCCGTCCAGGGTGAGGTCAAGCGCCTCGACGGTGTGATCAGCCAGATCGCCGGCGGCTGGCAGGGCCAGGCGGCCAGCGCTTACCACCGGCTGCAGCAGCAGTGGAACGAGGATGCGCGCAAGATGAACAACATCCTCACCGACATCAAGGAAGCGGTCGACTCCACCCGTCAGAACTACTCGGCGACGGAAGAGCAGCAGAACTCCGAGGTCAGCAAGATCATGTCGGACTTCGGCTGATCCAGGGCCAGTTGCCCGATCGGCACCCGTCCGTTCAACCCCTGAGTTCACAGCTACTACTACCGAAGAATCGCTGAAGGAGGAGTCGTAAGTGTCCGGAATTCTCGTAAACTTCCAGACCGTGTCGCAGGCCTCGCAGGACGTGAGGTCCACGGCCGGCCGCATCAAGAGCCAGCTCGACGACCTTGAGGCCATGGTCAAGCGCGTGGCCAACACCTGGGAAGGTTCCGCCCAGGAGGGTTACCAGGCCAAGCAGCGCCAGTGGGACCAGACGGCGGACCACCTGCACCAGGTTCTGCTCAAGATCTCGACCGCGCTGCAGAACTCGGCGGACAACTACCAGTCCACCGAGAAGAGCAACGCGAACGTCTGGGGCGGCTGAACAACCGGCAACGCCCGTACGAGGAGTGGGCCCGGCCTCTCACCGGCCGGCCCGCTCCTGCCGTTGCGTCAAGGGCGTTCCGGCCGGGCCGGGGCAGGCACGTCGGCACCGACCGGCGTCCCCGGGGGAGAATCACAAATGTCCAAGGCTGTCACTGGATCCAACGCCGAAGTCCTCACCTCTGGGGCCCATGAGCGCGACGCGCAAAGGCCCCGGAGCACCCGCTGTGCCCAGCGGGCCTTCGTCCTGCTCGCGGCGCTCGGTCTCAGCGCCGCCGGCTCCGCCGTACCCGCCGCCGCGGCCCCGATGTCCCCCTCGCAGGGCGGAAGTTCCTCCTCCGGCCACTCGCCGGGCCGGGCCGGCCAGGACCAGGGGCTGAACAGCAGCAGCGAGTGCAAGTTCGGCGGCAAGAACATCAAGAGCACCCCGTGGTCGCTCCAGCGCGTACTCCTGGACGAGCTGTGGAGCAAGGCGACGGGCAAGGGCGTCACGGTCGCAGTGATCGACACGGGTGTCGACAAGGGCAATTCGCAGATCCGTCCCGCGCTCAGCCCGGGCGGTGACGACTTCGTCGGCAAGACGAACGGCACGACCGACGTCAACGGTCACGGCACACGCGTGGCCGGGATCATCGCCGCCGACAAGGTCCCGGGCAGCGGGTTCTCGGGCATCGCGCCGGGCGCGAAGATACTGCCGCTCCGGTACACGGGTGCCGAGAACAAGCAGGGCAACTCCGAGACGATGTCCAAGGCGATCCGCTACGCCGTGTCCCAGGGCGTGGACGTCATCAACATCTCTTCCGACACGGTCGCGAAGAAGCCCAACGCCGGGCTCGAGGCCGCCATCGACGCCGCGGTCGCCAAGGACATCCTGGTGGTGGCCGCTGCCGGCAACGACGGCGCGGACGGCAAGCTCGAGAACACCTACCCGGCCGCCTACGAGGGTGTCCTCGCCGTCGGCGCCTCGGACCGGAACAACGAGCGTGCCTTCTTCTCCCAGTCCGGGGAATTCGTCGACGTGGCGGCCCCCGGCGTCGGCATGGTCTCCACCGTGCCCAAGGGCGGCCAGTGTTCCGCCGACGGAACCTCCTTCTCGGCGCCGTACGTCGCCGGCGTCGCCGCGTTGATGTACGAGAGGTACCCCGACTGGAACGCCCAGCAGATCACTGCGCGTCTCCAGCAGACGGCCAACAGGCCCGGCGCCGGCCCCGACCCGCAACTCGGCTGGGGCGTCGTCGACCCCGTCGCAGCCCTCTCGGGTGACGACAAGCCTCAGGACCGGCCCAGGCGTGACCAGGCGCAGCAGAGCCGCCACGTCACTCCGATGTCCCTCACGGTCGGCGAGAGCGACACCGAACGCACGCAGCGCCTCTCGGTCTACGTCATGGCCGCAGGCACCGTACTGACGATTCTCATCGGTGGCACCGCTGTCGCAGCCCGCGACCACCGCCGCAAGCGCTCGACGGCGGGCAGCCCGGCGCAGACCACGACTTCAACGAGGCAATAGGCAGCAGGGGGAGAGGAGACGGGGCATGAGCAGCGGATACAAGGTCGATCTGAGCGCCCTGGACGAGGTCATCAAGAAGCTGAACCGGGTCGTCGACGACATGGGCGGCCCGCACACGTGCGCCAAGTACGAGACGTACCTCCCGCCCGGATGGCTGGGGAAGGGCTTCAGCGAGGAGCAGGGCTTCCGCGGGGCGCACGACGGTGTGAAGAGTGACATCGAGGGCTACATCAAGCAGTTGCAAAATCTGATCGTCAAGTTCAGCTCCAACGCATCCCAGGTCCGGCGCAATTACGACGACCAGGAGCACAAGAACAAGCGCGCGGTGTCGAGCGACACCGACTTCGGGGCCTGACCTGTGGGCTTGATGACTAACGGTGGGAGTGACTGACTGTGGGATACCCGGCTTATCAGTCGCCTGAGCAGATCGAGGCTCAGCGGCAAGCGATGGAGCGCGCCAAGAAGGAATCGCACGACGAGGGCCTCAAGGGTCACGAGAGGGAGATCTCGGACTACAAGAAGGCCAACGAGCAGTTTCCCCTCGAGACCAACTTCACGGCCCACGACATCGATCAGTTGAAAGGCATGATCGAAAACGCCAACCCCGATGGCGTGGACGGAATCGGCAAGAACTGGAAGCGGGTCCACGACAAGCTCGTCGGCGAAGGCGGCGGGACACCTTCCGGCGGCAGTGCCTACGGCCAGCTCAAGAAGGCTGTCGATGACGTCCTGGAACACTGGGAGGGCGAAAGCGCCAACCAGTTCAAGGCCAAGGCTGAGAAGATCCTCCAGCAGATCGCCAACAGCGCTTCACACGCCCATACTGTGTCCCAAGTCATGACTCAGGCTGCAGACGACCTCCGTACCCAGCGGGACGCGATCAGCAAGATCGAGAAGCCCAGTTGGTTCGGTAAGGCGTGGGACCTCGTCACCGACTCCGGGCGTGACGACAAGTACACGGAAGCTGACGTAAAAAGCGGCAACATTCCGAAGGACCTGATCGCAGAGGCCAACGAAGGCTACATCGGGGCCGAAAAGGAAGAGCAGCTCAAGGCCGTCGCCATCATGGAGAACCTCGGCCGCAGCTACGTGGGTTACAAGCAGCGGCTGCGTAGCGCTCCGGGCGTGGGCGATGGTCGCGACGACATCCCTCCGTCGGAGCCCACCAGCCCGATGCCCACCCCGATTCCTGCTACCTCGGGTTCCACCGCCGGGCCTTCTGCTGCGGGCAGAGCGAAGACCTCTACCAACTTGGACGGGTCCTCCAAGGTGCCGGTGACAACTGGTCCCCGTGACCCCGGCATTTCCGGTGGTCAACAAGTACCGGCCAGCCAGACGAAGGTGGACAGCCTGCCGTCTGGAATCTCCGGCAGCGGAACGAGCGGCGTTCCCGGCAGCGGTGGTGTTTCCTCCGGCACGGGTGGCGGCATCGGAGCCGGTAGCTCCGGCGCTACCGCGGGCGTTCCTGGCGGTGGCCTGACGGCTGGCGGAGGAGCTGCTGCCCGTGGTGCCGCCGGCCGCTCCGGCATCGGCGGCGCCGGTGCGATGGGCGGCCGAGGTGGAGGTGCGGCCGCCGGCGGTAGGGGAGCTGCGGGCGCTGCCGGTCGTGGCGCTCTCGCCAAGGCGAAGGGCGGTGTCGCCGGAGCTCCCAAGGGGATCAGTGGCGGTAGTCCTGCCACTCCTGGCGGCACGGGGCTTGGCAGGGGCCGTGGTGGCGAGGGGGGTGCCGCTGGACGGGGAGGAATGCTCGGCGGTGGGGCTCGAGGCACGAGCCAGCGACCGGGTGACGAGGAACGCGAACAGGGAAGCCGTCCCGACTATCTGGTCGAGGATGAAGAGACCTGGACGCCGGAGGACGGCCGGAGCGTTCCCAAGACGATCGAATAGGAACGGTGGCGGGTAGCCACTGAAGATCACAGATGGCCCTCGCGGATGCTACTTCGCGAGGGCCATCGTCGAGAGTACGAAGAGGAGCAGGAGTTGAGCCTCCGACGAGTGCTGCACCTGGTGGGCACCGGAGCGTTGACGGGAGCCCTGCTCCTCGGATCCGCTCCCGTGGCTTCCGCAGACGACATCCGCGACCGCCAGTGGGCCTTGTCTGCCTTCGATGCGGACAAGATTTGGGAAAGGGCCACAGGCAAGGGCGTCACTGTTGCTGTAGTTGACGCGGGCGTCGACGCTTCGCATCCAGATCTCAAAGGGCAAGTCCTCAAGGGGAAAGACTTCACCAAAGAAGGTGGAAGTGCCCAGGAGGACACAGACGGGCATGGAACTAGCATGGCTGGCCTGATCGCTGGGCGAGGACATGGCGCAGGGAATAGGGCTGGGGTCATGGGGCTGGCGCCAGAGGCGAAAATCCTTCCCATCAGATTCAAGCACGAAGATGGCGAGTTGGGCATTTCCTGGGCAGACGGGGTGCGTTACGCAGTCGATCACGGAGCAGACGTCATCAATCTATCGATCGTGACGACTAAGAGTCTTCCGGAACAACAGGCCATCGAATATGCGATCAAGAAGGACGTGGTCATTGTTGCGGGAGCGGGTAATGATGGGAAGAAGGAGACGAACTATCCTGCTGCGTATCCCGGTGTCGTTTCGGTAGGGGGGGTGGATGACACCGGGGCTGTCTGGGAGAATTCATCGTGGGGGTCGAACACAACGTTGGTCGCTCCTGCGACGAAGAACGTTGGTGCTGACACCACCTCGGCTTCTGGTTATGCGATGACAACCGGAACTTCGGATGCCACGGCATACGTTTCCGCGTCCGCGGCCCTGGTGCGTGAGAAACACCCTGAGCTCACCGCAGGCCAAGTGATCAACCGCTTGATCAAAACTGCGAAGGTGCCTGGACCTGAAGAAGCGAGCAACCCGAAACTGCCGGATGAGAAGTTCGGCTACGGCGTCGTGAGGCCCTACCGAGCCGTGACCTACGACATTCCTGCTGGCCCCAAGGCCGGCCCGCTCGCTCAGTCGGACAAGCCCTCGGACACCGCCGCGGGAGAGGCGGGGTCCGGCTCGGATTCCGGTTCGTCATCATCCGACGACTCAGCGGGGTGGATGTTTGCGCTGGGTCCGCCGATTGTCCTGTTCGGGTTGATCTTCGTTGTTCTGGTCGGCGTCGCGGTTCTGGTTGTCGTCCTGGTGAAGCGGAAAGACCGCAGCGACCGGGTGAGTGACCCGTGGGGTTCGGGCAACGCCCCGGGCGTGCCTCCGCAGTACCCCGGTCAGCAACCCCATGCGCCGGCGGGGCAGTTCGGTGGGCCTCCCACCACGCCGCCCCCGCCGCCGAATCAGCCGCCGCGGTGAGGTGAATTGAACGGAGTTTCGTGTCCCGGGGGCTTCAATCCGATTAGGAGTCGCCCGGGGCGCGTCCTTTGGACGGTTAAGCAGGGGAAATGCATCTTCGACGAGCACTGTGTGCCACTGGCGCGGGGGTGTTGACAGGAGCCCTGCTCCTCGGCCCTGCTCCCGTGGCTTCCGCAGACGACATCCGCGATCGGCAATGGGCGCTTGACTTCTTTGCCGCAGAGGACATCTGGGATCACGCTACAGGGAAAGGCGTAACCGTTGCGGTAGTTGACACTGGCGTGGACAAAGGTCATCCAGACCTGAAGGGCTCCGTAGGTGCCGGCAAGGACTACACGAGCGCAAAATCTGACACCGTTGACGGTGGTCGGCACGGTACGGCAATGGCCAGCCTGATCGCTGCCCACGGTCATGGTGCGGGTGGCAATTCAGGTATGAAAGGGCTGGCGCCTCGTGCCAAGATCATGCCTATCACGGTGCCCACTGCGTCTACTTACGGCAAAGGTATCCGGTATGCGGTAGATCACGGCGCGGACGTAATCAATCTGTCGTATGGTGGCCCTGCCGACCAAGGCGATCGAGAGGCGGTCCAGTACGCGATTTCGAAAGACGCTGTCGTCGTGGCAAGTACTGGGAACGTCGCCGGTAAGCACAAGAGCTATCCAGCGGCATACCCCGGCGTTGTATCCGTGGGTGGTCTCGGACGTGACGGCACGCTGTGGGAGGGATCTGCATGGGGTTCGAACACCACCCTCGTGGCGCCGGCTGAAGACATTGTCTCCGCGAACAGGCGACACCAGTCCGGGTATGGCATCGGCAGCGGCACTTCCGATGCGACTGCCTATGTGTCTGCAGCCGCTGCCTTGGTGCGGGAGAAGCACCCCGACCTCACGGCCGGCCAGGTGATCAACCGGCTGATCAAGTCGGCGAAGCCGCTGGCAGACGCCAAGGGGAATACGCCCAAGTTGCCGGATGAGAAGTTCGGTTACGGCGTGGTTCGCCCGTTCCGGGCGGTGACGTATGACTATGCGGCCGGTCCCAAGGCAGGCCCTTTGGCGCAGGCGGAGAAGTCGTCAGGTTCGGCGGCGGGTGACACCAGTCCCGGTTCCGACTCGGGATCCTCGTCCTCTGGGGACTCTGGGGGATGGATGTTTGTGCTGGGTCCGCCGATTGTCCTGTTCGGGTTGATCTTCGTCGTCCTGGTCGGCGTCGCGGTTCTGGTTGTCGTCCTGGTGAAGCGGAAGGACCGCCGGGATCGGGTGAGTGACCCGTGGGGTTCGGGCAACGCCCTGGGCGTGCCTCCGCAGTACCCCGGCCAGCAACCCCACGCGCCGGCGGGGCAGTTCGGTGGACCTCCCACCACGCCGCCCCCGCCGCCGAATCAGCCTCCACCTACACGGCGATGAGCAGCGGAACTTGGTTCATCGGGTCCATCGCTGCCCTGGGTCCAGGGCGCGTGGGAGCAGGAGGAGTGTGAGCGCTGAAGGGCATCTGAAGCCGCGGCCGGGGGCCGCCGCGCGCAAGCCGAGGCTTTGGCGGCGTACTCCAGTGGCGACAGGGGATGGCCCGGCACACGGCTGTAGTGGCGAGATCCGGTGCACCGCCCCCCGGGCCGGGGGCCGCGGGGGCCTTTCGTCGGGGTCGCGGAACCCTTCGGCCGACCGCCTGGTCAGAGACTCCTGACCAGCTGCACGGCGTCTGTGAGGGACAGCCCCGGTACCTGGCTTCGTACCGCCTTCACTGCGCGGACCTCTCCGCTCTTGTCCTTCAGCGCACGCACCTCGGCGGCGTCGATCCGGCCACGGGCCTCTTCGATTGACGTGGCGTTCCGACGTGCCGCGTTCCGGCGCTTGTTGCGAGTGGCGATGTCGACCACTGCGGCCATGAACACACAGATGCCGGCGACCGTGTAGGTGGCCGAAGCCGGGTCGCTCGTCTTTGTGAGCACGAGGCCGACCCAGATGCACACGGCCACGACCAGGATGGCTCCGAACCACAAGAGCATGAGCTTGTTGCTGGACAGCGGCGTGCGGGACTTGTTGGCTGCGTCGTCGCGCGACTGGTCGTTCACTCGGAGTCCTTAGTCTTTCCGGCGGTTGTTCGGGGGCTGGTGATGTCCACTCGAACCGCTCACACATGAGGTGCGGTGCGGCTCACCCATCATGCCGTGCGGGGCTGTGGAGTTGTTGTGGAGCTTCCGGACCGGTTCCGATCGGAGACGTCCGGGAACCCGGGAGACCCCCGCAGCGCCTCCTGGCCCTCTCGTACTGCAGTGATCTGCCGTGCGCTTCAACTCATGCTGCACCTATGACGGCTGGGGCCGGCCGACGGCCTTCGGCAGTGGCGGACGTTCGACAGTTCGATCCTTCCAGAAGGCCTGTGAACTCGTATAATCTGCGATCGCTACGAGGCGTGGTGTACATGCGCGGGGGTCGCACCTCTGTGTGCTTGCCGCCTCGCTCTGATCCGTTTCCACGCTGTTCAGGAGAGGCACTTCATGGGGGATCACTTCAAGACGGATACGGACCAACTCGATCGGTTCGTCAAGACGTTGGAGAGCAGCGTCAAGGATCTGGATGAGGCCCGTTCGGCGCTGTCCAGCGTCAGGGGCGACCAGATCGGGACGGCACGGCTCGACGAAGCCTGCGACGGCTTCCAGGAGAAGTGGAAGTACGGCTCCGAGCAGATGAGCGAGCTGATCGGCGGCATCAGCGAGGGCGTGAAGGCGAACAAGAAGAGCTACAAGGAGATGGAAGACAACCTGGAGAAGGCCCTCAAGCAGATGGCGGACCAGGGAACTTCCGGCGGGGGCAAGTGATGGCTGACAATCCCTATCCGTACCTGGGCTGGAATCCCGTACCCGGCGTTCCGTCGGAGGTCCACTCGCTCAAGACGAAGGTGGACAAGGCGGCCAAGGCGCTGCGCAGTTCGCACCAGCAGATCGAGCGGCTTCTGGGCGAGAGCAGCCACTGGGAGGGCGACGCCGCTGACGCCTTCCGTGACGAACTCGACGGCGACCTGCCGACTTACATGAAGAACGCCGCACGGTCCCTGGAGAAGGCTGCCGCCCAGCTCGCCAAGTGGGACGGGGACCTGACCTCCAATCGCGAGCTCGCCAAGAAGTACGACGACGAGGCGAAAGAGAAGAAGTCAGCGATCGGCACCGCGAAGGACCGGGAGGAGACGGCGAGCAAGGACCCCGACCTCAAGCTCGGCGGCAAGGAGTTCCCGAGCCAGGCCGAGGCGGATGCGGCGACGGAGCGGTTGCGGGCGGCCGAGCGCCGGTTGAGCGAGGCCTCCGGAGCCCTGGAGAAGGCCAACAAGGCGTACAACGACGTCATCGCCAAGGCCAAGGAGCTGGAGAAGGAGCACGAAAGCGAGGCCAACAAGGTCGCTGACAGCCTGGACGAGGCGGATGACAAGCTGGCGCCGAAGGAGCCGGGCTGGTTCAGCAAGACCCTCAGCGCCATCGGTGACGGGCTGAAGGCCGCCGGTCAGTTCCTCCTCGATCACGCGGGCACCATCGGAGCCATCGCGGGTCTGCTTGCCCTCTTCCCGACTCCGCTCGCGCCGGTGTTCGCGGGCATCGCGGTGGTGGCCAGCGCCGCGTCCATGGCCAAGAACCTCTCGAGCGAAGACTTCAGGGACTCGCTGACAGGCAAGTACGGCGGCATGGAAGCCTTCAGCGCCTGGGCCTCTCTTGGCGGGGACGCGCTCGGGATGGTGCCCGGTGCCGGTGCCCTGGGCAAGGCCGGTGGTGAGGTCAGCATGCTGGCAGGCGCCGCCAGGGAGGGCGGTGAGGCGATGTCCGCCGGTTCCAAGGTCGCCGCCTTCGGGCGGGAGACCGTCTCGGCCTTCAATTTCAAGGCGCTCGACGTGGCCACCGACCCCAACACGGGTCTTCTGCAATACGGCATCAACGGGGCCAACGTGCTGGCCAACACCTCCTCCTCTCTTGAGCAGATGGGCGTTCTTCCGGATGCCGGACCCGCCCACAACGGAGCGGAATTCACCAAGGCCGGTGCCGCTGCATACGGGGCGCCGGGTGCGGCCACGGACATCATGGACGGAATGGGTGACCTCGTGGCAGGGCTCAGGCTTTGAGTACCGCTCAGGAGACCTACGAAGACAGGCCGGCGCCCGCGTTCTGGTACGACATCCCGCACGGCTATCTCCAGCTCGAGATCCGTCCCGAGCGCGAACGCCTGGACGAGATGGCGCGGGAGATCCTCGCCCTGCCGGAAGACGTCCGGGACCGTGCGGACCAGGTGTTCCGTCTGTACGCCATCGTCATGTGGGAGATGCAGAAGCAGCGGGTCCAGGGCTGCGCCATCGGCATGCACCCTGACGACCGTGGCAGTGCCGCGGTGTCGGTCCTGACGGTCTCCAGCGTGGAGATGCAGGGCGTCAATCCGAAGGCGGTGCTCGCCACCCTGATGACCTCCGGGGCCGGAGAAAACTCGGACAAGGGAATCAGGCCCGTCGAACTGCCCTCGGGGCCCGGCTTCCTCACCGAATCCGTGCAGCGCAGCATGGTGCCGGGAGCAGCCGGTGAGGGAGGTGAGGGTCCTGCGGACGCTCCTGTCTGGCGTGGCATGGTGGCCATACCGGACACCCGCAACTCGGCCGTAATCGCCGTCCAGTTGGTCACGCCGGCGCTTGAGCTCGCGGACGACTACCGCAATGTGCTGCTCGGTGTGGCCGCCACGGTGAGGTTCACCGACCCGGCGCTTGCCGACGGTGCGGCCCGCTCTGCGGAGCCCGAGCCGGGGTCGGCGGCCCACGCGGTGAGGAGCGACTTCGGGTGACCGACGGCGTCGTACGCCCTGCGAAGCCGCGCGGACCTTCGCCGCTTCGCCGGGTCGCATTCTGGACGGGGGCGTTCGCCGTTTTCTACGGGCTTGCGCTCTGTGTGCTCACCGACTCGCTGTTCCTCCTCGCCATTCCGGGACTGATCGGCCTTGCCGCACTTGGCAGCACGGGCGCCCTCCTTGCGCTGTATGCGCCCGTGCGCGGTCGCGTCCCGTATGCCACGGACGGTACGAACGCCCAGGGGGCGGTGGAGTATCACCGGTCGGTGCTGGGGAAGCGTTACGGGATCCTGGTGTTGCTGTGCCTCGCCGCGGCAGCGAGCGTACCGGTGACGAAGTCGGACTACGTCATACCGCTCGCTCCGATGGCCATCCTTGTTCTCTTCTTGGGGACGCGTTTCTGGTTCGAGCAGTCCCGGTCCGTCCGGCTGGCCGCCCGCGTGGCCGACGTGTACGGCTTCGAATTCCGCGCCCCCGTGGAAAAGCTCAACATCCGTGCCTCCGGCAAGCGTTCGCTGCGCCTGGGCCGACCGGACGAAGGCTCCCCGAAGATGTCGGCCCACCAGCCCCTGGGCAAGCTGTGGCCGGAGAACATCGAGGCGGGCGTGTGGTTCGCCGGTGACGACGTCTTTGGTGGGGTCGCACTCGTCCCCGGGTCAGGTGAGCTGATGATCGCGCAGCCTCTGCACTGGGACGAACTCGCCGGCGAGCGGAGCCGTGCCGGTGCAGAGCGCACACAGAAGGCACAGCGTGCGGGGCTCGACCGGCGTCGCGTTTGAAAGCGTCTTCTTGAAGCCCGCAAGTCTGAGAGGAAGTCAGCGCGTGGAATCCGAGCCCCGACTGCCCCTGGCCGCAGTGGCGTTCGACGATCCGGCCACACAGGCGACGTGGAAGGCGACGCGTCGCCGGGTCGTGCTCAAGCTGTCGCTGTGGAGCGTGTTGTTCGTCGCCGCCTTCGTTGTGAGCGGCGTGTTCGCGGAAGTGCGGTTGAGCGAGGGTGACGGCGGCCGCTACGGCCGGGGCGGCAACAGCGTGGGCGGTCTCATCGGTGCCGTGGCCGTACTCGCCTACCCCTTTGCCCTCTACACCTGCTGCGGAGCGCTGTCCCGCTTGCGCAAGGCCCGCAGCGTTCTGGAGGCGTACCCGTGGCGGTCGCTTCCGGCGGTGCGGAAGCTCACGGGAACGAAGGAAGCGATGGGCGTCCCCGTGCAGTTCGGACTCCCCGACGATGCGGGGGCGGAAGCTGCGGATGAGAGCGCATACGTGGACGACGACGGATCCGTCTGGTCCCAGACCATGTCCGCCCGCAATCCGCTGCGTTGGAACCGCTGGGACGAGTCGATGGAGCGGGGTGCCTGGTTCGCCGGGGACATCGAGCTCGGGGGAGTCCTCGCGCTTCCCGGCGGCAGGGGCCTGATGACCGTGCAGCGCAGAACGCAGGTGCTGTCCATGGAACGGAAGTCGGCCAAGGCCGACCACGCGCGCCTCCTCGCCGCCGCCCCTGGCCGGGGCTGACCCGGGCGGGACTCGCCCCGTCCGGGACCCCGCAACCCCGGGCCCCGGACGGCGCGTCGGCGGCGGCCCCTCCGGCCACCGCCTCGGCGCTCCGCCACAGCCTCAGCGCCCGGCCCGCCGTCTCACTTCCCGCCGTTCTCCGGCGTCGGCTCCAGATCGAACTCCCCGTCCCGCGCGCCCAGTACGAAGGCACGCCATTCCGCTGCGGTGTAACGCAGCACCGTGCCGGGGTCCTTGGAGTTGCGCATCGCGACGGCGCCGCCGGGGAGGTGCGCGATCTCGACCCTCTCCTCCTCCGGGTCGCCGGGCGCGGACTCCCAGACGGCGTCGGAGATGTCCATCGCGTACAGCTCGTCCTTCTCCTGCTGCGTCCCCATGGGCGCATGCTCCCTTCTTCGCACCGCGGCGTGAATGTCGTCGACGTGGCCGCGAACCCCCACCGGTCCGGCCCCTCCCGCCGCCGACCCGTCATCCTCCCATGCACCCCTGACCACGCAGACCGGATCGAGTCAGCCCCGTGCGTGCATCCGGTGCTTGTGAATGGACGAAGCCCGTGCAGGGTTCCAACTCCCTGCACGGGCTTCGTCCGTTCGGATCTGCCCCGGAGAGGAGGCCGTCAGTTGTTCGCCGGCAGCCACCCCGTCTGGACGAGCTGCCCGCCCCGGCGCCGCGTCTGGAAGTAGCCGCGGCCCGGCGGGAGCTGGGTCGGGGAGATGTTGCCCAGGAGCGCTCCCTCGGACTTGTCGCCCGAGAGGACGACGCCCTGCGCACCCAGCTCCTTGATCCGCTGCATCACCGGCTCGTACAGCGAGCGGCTGGCGCCGCCGGACGAGCGGGCGAGGATCACGCGCAGCCCCACGTCCCGTGCGAAGGGCAGGTACTCCAGCAGCGGCATCAGCGGGTTCTGCCCGGTGGCCACCAGGTCGTAGTCGTCGATGACGACGAACGCGTCCGGGCTGTCGTACCAACTGCGGTTGCGCAGCTGTTCGGGTGTGACGTCCGGCCCCGGCATGCGCCGGGACATGGAGCCGGCCAGGCCCTCGAGCGTCTCCTGCAGCGCGGGTGACGCGGCGCAGTACCGCGACAGGTGCGCCTCAGGAACGCCCTGGAGGTGCGCACGCCGGTAGTCACCGACGACGATCTTGGCCTTGTCCGGCGTGTAGCGCTCGGTGATCTGGTGCATGAGGAGCCGGAGCAGGGCGCTCTTGCCGGACTCGCTCTCACCGAAGATCACGAACAGCGGGTCGGTCTCGAAGTTGACGAAGACCGGCCGCAGCGAGCTCTCGTCGATGCCGAACGCCAGCCCGTGCTCGGGGTAGTCGGAGCCCTTGGGTAGCCTGGAGGCCTCGAGCAGGGTCGGCAGCAGCCGGACCGCGGGTGCCGGCTCGCCCTGCCAGTGTTCGTTGATCGCGCTGATCGTCTGCCGGGTCGCGTCCGGCAGGTCCTCCAGCGTGGCGGAGCCGTCGATGCGCGGCAGCGCCGTCATCAGGTGCAGCTTGTCCGGGCTGAGGCCGCGTCCCGGCATGGCCACCGGGACGTTCGCCGCGACCTTGCGGTCGATCTCGGACTCGGACGGGTCGCCCAGCCGCAGTTCCACGCGGTTCTGCAGGAGGTCCTTGAGCGCGGGACGCACCTCCGTGTACCGCGAGGCGGTGAGGATGAGGTGGATGCCGAAGCCGAGTCCTCGGGTCGCGATGTCGGTGACGTCGCTCTCGAGCATCTCGTAGTCGTTCTTGAAGGTCGCCCAGCCGTCGATGACGAGGAAGACGTCGCCCCACTTCTGGTCCGGCAGCTGCCCGGCGGCGCGGCGCTGCCGGAATGTGGCGATGGAGTCGACGTTGTGCGTCCGGAAGTACTCCTCGCGTTCGTTGAGGATCGACATGACCTCGCTGACCGTGCGTCGCACCTTCTCACCGTCGAGACGGTTGGCGACGCCGCCGACGTGGTGCAACTCCTCCATCGACAGCAGCGAGCCGCCGCCGAAGTCCAGGCAGTAGAACTGCACTTCGGACGGTGTGTGCGTGAGGGCGAACGACGTCATCAGCGTGCGCAGCAGCGTCGACTTGCCGGACTGGGGACCGCCGATGACGAAGCCGTGACCGGCCGCGCCGGAGAAGTCCCGGTACAGAACGTCGCGCCGCTGCTCGAACGGCTTGTCCAGCAGGGCGACCGGCACCGCCAGGCGGCCGAGGGCCGTGTACTCCGGTGCCGTCAGGCCGCGCTCAGGGGTGGCGGCGAGCGCGGGCAGCAGCTGGTCGATGGACGGCGGCTCGTCCAGCGGCGGCAGCCACACCTGGTGTGCGGACGGGCCCTGGCCCACCATCTTCTGCACGATCACGTCGAGCACGGTGTCGGCGAGAGCGTCGTCGACCGTGTCGGTCTCCGGTGCCTCCGGCTCCGGCATGGCCGGCAGTGCCACCGGCGTGGCGGTGAACTTCACGGGACGCGTCTGCGTGGACTGGCTGACCCGCGTCGGGCCGGCCGTGCGGTAGGCACCGGAGACGTAGGCGGCCTTGAACTGCACCATCGTCTCGGTGTCGTACTTGAGGAAGCCGGCGCCCGGGACGTTCGGCAGGTGGTAGGCGTCCGGGACGCCGATCGCGGTGCGCGACTCGGCGGCCGAGAAGGTACGCAGACCGATCCGGTACGAGAGGAAGGTGTCCAGACCGCGCAGCTTGCCCTCCTCCAGGCGCTGCGACGCCAGCAGCATGTGCACGCCCAGGGAACGGCCGATGCGGCCGATCTGGATGAACATGTCGATGAAGTCGGGCTTGGCGGTGAGGAGTTCGCTGAACTCGTCGATGATCAGGACCAGGGAGGGCAGCGGGTCCAGGGCCGCGCCCGCCGCGCGGGCCTTCTCGTAGTCGGTGATGTTGGCGTAGTTGCCCGCCCTGCGCAGCGTCTCCTGACGGCGGTTCAGCTCACCGGTGATCGCGTCCCGCATGCGGTCGACGAGGGTGAGCTCGTCGGCGAGGTTGGTGATGACCGCCGCGGTGTGCGGCATGTCGGCCATGCCGGTGAAGGTGGCACCGCCCTTGAAGTCGGCGAGGATGAAGTTGAGCGTCTCGGAAGAGTGGGTGACGGCCAGGCCGAGCACGAGCGTGCGCAGCAGCTCCGACTTGCCGGAACCGGTCGCACCGACGCAGAGGCCGTGCGGGCCCATGCCCTCTTGCGACGCCTCCTTGATGTCGAGCATGACCGGTTCGCCCTCGCCGCCGATCCCGATCGGCACGCGCAGCCGCTCGTGCAGCGAACGCGGCCGCCAGGTGCGCGCCACGTCGACGGAACCCGCGTCGCCGATGCCCATGAGGTCGGTGAAGTCCAGGTTGGACAGCAGCGGTTCGCCTTCTTCCCCGCTGCCCATCCGCATCGGGGAGAGCTGGCGGGCCAGCGCCTCGGCCTGCTCGTAGCTCAGCAGGTCGGGCCTGCCGGAGTAGGCCGACTCCCGGCCGACGTACAGCTCGAGGGAGTTCTCCCGCACGTGGACGGTCAGGCCGCCGGACATCTGGTCGTCCAGCGTGCCCGGAGCGACCTCGATGAAGGTGACGCCCTGCAGGCCCTCGGCGCCCGCGAGTTGGGAGTCGGGCGGTATCGAACCGCCGTCGAGGATGACGACGATGTGGGGCTGGTCGGCCACGGGCGTGCCGTCGCGGTTCCAGCGGGCGCGTCCGTCGAGCTGGCTGCTGAGCGCCTCCTCGAGCTGCCCCAGGTCGTCGTAGAACAGCCGCGCCTGGCCGGCGCCGTCGGACTGCGAGGGGTGCTGCGCGTGCGGCAGCCACTTCGTCCAGTCCCATTCCGCCATCGAGCCGGGGTGGGCGACGACCGCGATCATCAGCTCCTCCGGGGAGTGGAGCGAGGAGAGCTGACCGACGGCGGCGCGTACATTGCCGTACACCTCGTCCGTACTTCCGGTGACGACCACGTGGTAAAAGGCCCGCAGGCTCACCGCGATGGGGAGATCCGGAAGTGAACGGTGAATGTCCAGGAAGGACTTCATCGCTTCCGCCGTGAGCGGCTCGAGTTCGTCCTTGGGTGCCGTTTCCGGTGCGACGAGCGGAGTGCTCAACTGCTGCCAGCCCGTGCCGATTCGCACGGACGAGAAGTCGTTGTCGGAGGGCCGCCGTTCCCAGAGTCTTTTCGGGTCGCCGGCGATCGCCCACAGCTGATCCGGGCTCGGATGCTGATAGAGCTGCGCGCTCCGCTGTGCCTCGGAAGTCTTCCGTACGTCCTTCCGGATCTGGTCCAGATAGCGGAAGTAGTCCCTCCGCGCCTGCCCCATCTGGGCACGGCCTCCCCGGCGTGCCTTGACGACCTGCGCGATCGCCATGGCGACCGTGGAGACCGCCATCAGGCCGCCGACGACCTTCATGTAGGGCTGCGAGCCCGGCATGAAGAAGAATGCGACCGAACCTCCCATGCCCATCACGGGCAGGAGATTCATCCAGATGTCGCTGTCACCGTCCCGCGGCAGTTCTGGTGGGGATTCGAGCTTGACTTCCCCCTCGGGCACGGTCGGCGGCATGACCCGTGGCTGCCGCTTCACGATGACCACACTCACCGTTTCATCAGTCCTTCACGATAAATTCGCAATTACGCACCGACGCCCCCGCCATCGCAACAGCTACCGGTCATGCAGACGCTGATCCTAGTAGGTATGAGAGTCTCCGGGATCCGGGAGGACCGACTGTCCGCCGCGGACGGTAAGGTGACCCGCAATCTTCCCAACTGCTTCCGTAGTCAGGAAGCTTGGGGCAATCCATCAGCCCGAGATGTCTGTATTTCATCGTGACGCCGAGTCCGAGCAGTGAGCAAGGGGGAACAACAAGGTGGCCACGACCGCAGCGACCGGCTTCTGCCGCGTCACGGTAGTTGCTCCTGGGGGGCGGATCGACGTCGCGCTTCCCGAGGACGTGCCCCTGTCCGACGTCTATCCGGAGATCGCCCGTCTCTCCGGAGGCAGCCCCGCCGAGGGCTCCCTGTCGGGCTATCACCTGGTGCGCCGGGACGGGCGGGTCCTGGAGTCGGGGCTCTCGCTGGCGGGCAACGGCATCCGTGACGGCGAGGTCCTGCTTCTGCGGCCGTTCGCCGATTCGCTCCCCTCGGCGGTCTTCGACGACGTCAGCGACGCCGTCGCCGCGTCGGTACGGCGCGACCGCGCCCTGTGGAACGAACAGCGGATGCGAGTGGCCGGACTCGTAGGCGGCGGAGTGCTGTTGGTGCTCATGGCCTTCGCGCTGTGGTTCGCCGACCCGGTCGAACACGACATGCACGGACTGCCCGGCATCATCGCCGCGGCGGCCGGGCTCCTGCTCGTCGCTCTCGCGTGCGTCCGCGCCCGCGTGTACGACGACAGGGCCTCGTCCATCGCCCTCGGCCTCGGCGCGATGCCGCACATCATGATCGCCGGGTCCGGGGTACTCCCGCTCCCAGACGGCCAGGGCGTCGGCCGCCTCCAGTTCCTGCTGGGCTGCGTGGCGGTGCTGCTGGCCTCCGCGGTGCTCATCGCGATCACGCCGAGGGGCGACGGTCCGTTCGTCGCCTCCGCCATCGTCTCGGCCGTCGGCACGGTCTTCACCTTCATCGCCGTCATCGCCGACATCGGCCCTGTCGACGCGGCCGCCGTCGCCGCCCCCGTCTCCGTCGGCACCATCGCCTTCCTGCCGGGTCTCTCCGCCCGCTTCGCCCGGCTGCCCATAGGCTTCGAGCCCCGCGCAGGCGGTCCCGGCGGCTACGACGACGGTCAGGACGGCTCCCGCAGTGCCCAGGGCCCCGTCGACGCCGAGCGCATCGCGGCCCAGGCCCGCCGGGGTCACGAGATGCTCGTCGGCCTCGTCGGCGGCTGGTGCGCCGCCGTGGTGGGCTCGGCGGCCGTGCTGGGCTTCTCCGACAGCGGCTGGGGCCAGCTGCTCGCCCTCGCGACGGGCATCGCCATGCTGCTGCGGGCCCGGCTCTTCCGCTACACCGCGCAGGTCTCCTGCGCGCTCCTCGCGGGCCTCGGCGCTCTGACGCTGCTCGCACTGGGGCTGTCGCTCAACCCCCCGGCGCAGCTCGTCCGGGAGTTCGCCGCCGGCGACAGCGCCGGGCTCGACATCCGCACGGTCTGGATCGCGGCATCGATCGCGGTGGCGGCGGCGCTGGTCACAGCGATCGGCCTGATCGTCCCGCGGACGGGGCTGACCCCGTTCTGGGGCCGGTTCATGGAGCTGACGGAGACCTTCGTGCTGCTCTCGCTGATCCCGCTCTGCCTCGCGGTTCTCGAGGTCTACGCCCGCGTCCGCGGGTCCATCGGGGGCTGACCCGGCCCCGCCGCCGCCCGAGCCGGACCCGCCTCCGCCCGTCCCCGACCGCTGCACAGGGGGCGGGCGGAGGCGTGCGGCGGCGCTGGTAGGCTGGGCCGGCCCTCCGAGTAATCGAAGCATCCCCTGAGGCGAAGACCAGGGGCGCTCGCGGGCAGAACCCATGAGGAGTACGCGTGTCGTCTCTCGATGTCGCGACCAAGAAGAAGATCATTTCCGAGTTCGCCACCAAGGAAGGTGACACCGGCTCCCCCGAGGTCCAGGTGGCACTGCTTTCCCGCCGTATCTCGGACCTGACCGAGCACCTGAAGACCCACAAGCACGACCACCACTCCCGCCGTG
This sequence comes from Streptomyces sp. WMMB 322, assembly GCF_900090145.1. GTDB lineage: Bacteria > Actinomycetota > Actinomycetes > Streptomycetales > Streptomycetaceae > Streptomyces. Next base: position 10,780 of record NZ_FMHI01000007.1, on the reverse strand, counting down.
GTCTGCTGCTGCTGGTCGGCCAGCGCCGCCGCCTGCTGCAGTACCTGGCGAAGAAGGACATCCAGCGCTTCCGCGCCCTCGTCGAACGCCTCGGCATCCGCCGTGGCGCGGCGGGCGCCCGCTGACATGTGACGGAGGGAGCGGTTCCCATCAAAGGGGACCGCTCCCTTCGCCGTACCTGAAGGGACCGGTTGGTTTGTAGGCTGGTCCCTGCACGACGTACAACACACAGACCGCCACCACAGGAGCGCGGTCGGACACAGACACAGACACAGACACAGGCAACAGACGCGGCAGGAGCGCCCCGCCCGTAGCCGGTCCTCGGTAGTGGCCCCCGGACAGACTTCCGGGTGCTTCGATCGAAGACCGGCCCGCACACGGAGCGCTCCTCCGCAGCCGGTCCGCACCACACGGGTGCCGGACGCATACGAGGAGATAACCCTGGTGGAGAACGAGACCCACTACGCCGAAGCCGTCATCGACAACGGCACCTTCGGCACCCGCACCATCCGATTCGAGACGGGCCGGGTGGCCAAGCAGGCCGCCGGCTCCGCAGTGGCGTACCTGGACGACGACACCATGGTGCTGTCGGCCACGACCGCCTCCAAGCAGCCCAAGGACCAGCTCGACTTCTTCCCGCTCACGGTGGACGTCGAGGAGCGGATGTACGCGGCCGGCAAGATCCCCGGCTCCTTCTTCCGCCGTGAGGGCCGTCCGTCCGAGGACGCGATCCTCACCTGCCGGCTGATCGACCGCCCGCTGCGCCCCTCGTTCAAGAAGGGCCTGCGCAACGAGATCCAGATCGTCGAGACGATCATGGCGCTCAACCCCGACCACCTCTACGACGTGGTCGCCATCAACGCCGCCTCCTGCTCCACGCAGCTGTCGGGTCTGCCTTTCTCCGGGCCCATCGGCGGCACCCGCGTCGCCCTCATCCGGGGCCAGTGGGTCGCATTCCCGACCCACACCGAGCTGGAGGACGCCGTCTTCGACATGGTCGTCGCCGGCCGCACCCTCCCCGACGGCGACGTCGCGGTGATGATGGTCGAGGCCGAGGCCACCGAGAAGACCGTCGAACTGGTCAAGGGCGGTGCCGAGGCCCCCACGGAGGAGGTCGTCGCCGCCGGCCTGGACGCCGCCAAGCCCTTCATCAAGGTGCTGTGCAAGGCCCAGTCCGACCTCGCCGCCAAGGCCGCGAAGCCGGTCGCCGAGTTCCCGGTCTTCCTGGACCACCAGGACGACGTTCTCGAGGCTCTCACCGCGGCGGTCCGTGACGAGCTCGCCCAGGCCCTCACCATCCCCGGCAAGCAGGAGCGCGAGGCCGAGCTGGACCGCGTGAAGGGTCTGGCCGCCGAGAAGCTCATCCCGCAGTTCGAGGGCCGCGAGAAGGAGATCTCCGCCGCGTACCGGACGCTGACCAAGGAACTGGTCCGCGAACGCGTCATCAAGGAGAAGAAGCGCATCGACGGCCGCGGCGTCACGGACATCCGTACGCTCGCCGCCGAGGTCGAGGCGATCCCGCGGGTCCACGGCTCGGCGCTCTTCGAGCGCGGTGAGACGCAGATCCTCGGCGTGACGACGCTGAACATGCTGCGCATGGAACAGCAGCTGGACACCCTCTCGCCGGTGACCCGCAAGCGCTACATGCACAACTACAACTTCCCGCCCTACTCCACGGGTGAGACGGGCCGCGTCGGCTCCCCGAAGCGCCGTGAGATCGGCCACGGTGCGCTCGCCGAGCGTGCGCTCGTGCCGGTGCTGCCGACGCGCGAGGAGTTCCCGTACGCGATCCGCCAGGTCTCCGAGGCCCTCGGCTCCAACGGATCGACGTCGATGGGCTCGGTCTGCGCCTCCACCATGTCGCTGCTGAACGCCGGTGTGCCGCTCAAGGCGCCCGTCGCGGGTATCGCCATGGGCCTGATCTCCAAGGAGATCGAGGGCGAGACCCACTACGTCACCCTCACCGACATCCTCGGTGCGGAGGACGCCTTCGGCGACATGGACTTCAAGGTCGCCGGCACCAGGCAGTTCGTGACGGCCCTTCAGCTCGACACCAAGCTGGACGGCATCCCGGCGTCGGTTCTCGCCGCGGCGCTCAAGCAGGCCCGTGACGCACGTCTGCACATCCTGGACGTGATGAACGAGGCCATCGACGTGCCGGACGAGATGTCCCCCAACGCCCCGCGGATCATCACCGTGAAGATCCCCGTGGACAAGATCGGCGAAGTCATCGGCCCCAAGGGCAAGATGATCAACCAGATCCAGGAGGACACGGGCGCCGACATCACCATCGAGGACGACGGCACCATCTACATCGGTGCCGCCGACGGCCCCGCCGCCGAGGCCGCCCGCACCACGATCAACGGCATCGCCAACCCGACGATGCCCGAGGTCGGCGAGCGCTACCTGGGCACCGTCGTGAAGACGACCACCTTCGGCGCCTTCGTCTCGCTGCTCCCCGGCAAGGACGGACTGCTGCACATCTCGCAGATCCGCAAGCTCGCCGGCGGCAAGCGGGTGGAGAACGTCGAGGACGTGCTCGGCGTCGGCCAGAAGGTCCAGGTCGAGATCGCGGAGATCGACCAGCGGGGCAAGCTCTCGCTGATCCCCGTACTCGAGGACGAGGAGTCCGAGGGCTCCGGCGACTCCGACGAGAAGGACACCGCGCCGGCCGAGGCCGACGCGGGTGACAAGTGACACATGCACACCGTGCGACGGCCCGCCCCACCACCGCGGTGGGGCGGGCCGTCGCCCGTACACCATCGGGAGTGAAGGCGATGTCAGGCGGCCGCCCGGAGACAGGCGGCGTGGTCCGCAAGTCGGTCCTGCCGGGCGGGCTGCGCGTCGTCACCGAGACGGTGCCCACCGTCCGCTCGGCGACCCTCGGGATCTGGGTGCACGTCGGTTCCCGCGACGAGACGCCGGCGCTGGGCGGCGCCACGCACTATCTGGAGCATCTGCTCTTCAAGGGCACCAGGCGGCGCAGCGCCCTCGACATCTCGGCCGAGCTGGACGCCGTCGGCGGGGAGATGAACGCCTTCACCGCCAAGGAGTTCACCTGCTACTACGCACGGGTCCTCGACTCCGACCTGCCGATTGCCATCGACGTTCTCGGTGACATGCTCACCGGTTCGGTCCTCGATCCGGCCGAGGTGGAGGCCGAGCGAGGCGTCATCCTCGAAGAGATCGCGATGACCGAGGACGATCCCGGCGACTGTGTGCACGACCTCTTCGCCCGCGCGCTGCTGGGCGATTCGCCGCTGGGCCGCCCCGTTCTGGGAACCGTCGAGACCGTCAACGGCTTCACACGCGACCGCCTGGCCCGCTTCTACCGCAAGCACTACGACCCGCCGCACCTGGTGGTGGCCGCCGCGGGCAACCTCGACCACGACACCGTCGTGACCCAGGTGCGTGCGGCCTTCGACAGGGCCGGCGCGCTCGAACGCGCCGACGGCCGGGAGCCGGTCGGCCCGCGCACCGGCACACGCCCCCTGCGTGCCCGCGGCCGCGTGGAGATCGCCGACCGCAGCACGGAACAGGCTCACCTCGTCCTGGGAATGCCGGGCTATTCACGCAACGACGACCGGCGCTGGGCGCTCGGGGTGCTCAGCGCGGCACTCGGTGGCGGAATGAGTTCCCGGCTCTTCCAGGAGATCCGTGAGAAGCGCGGCCTGGCCTACAGCACGTACTCCTACACCTCCGGATTCGCCGACTGCGGCCTGTTCGGCGTCTACGCGGGCTGCCGGCCCGGGCAGCTGCCGGATGTGCTCAAGATCTGCCGCGACGAGCTGGACCAGGCCGCCGCCCACGGTCTCCCGGACGACGAACTGCGCCGCGCCATCGGTCAGTTGTCGGGCGCCACGGTCCTCGGCCTGGAGGACACCGGCGCACTCATGCACCGCCTCGGCAAGAGCGAACTGTGCTGGGGCGAACAGCTGTCGGTCGACGAGATGCTGGCCAGAATCTCCGCCGTCTCGCCCGACGACGTACGCGAGGTCGCACGGGACGTGCTCGGCCGGCGTCCCTCGCTCGCCGTCATCGGGCCCCTCACCGACCGGCAGACGACCCAGCTCCACGAGGCGGTCGCCTGACGGCCGCCCCGCACTCCCGTCCCACGTCCCCCGCCAGGACCCGGCGGCACCACCGGTCCGGTCAGTCCCGAAGGAACGAACAATGAGCAAGCTGCGCGTGGCCGTCCTCGGCTCCGAAGGACGCATGGGCTCCGAGGCCGTACGGGCCGTCGAAGCCGCCGAGGACATGGAACTCGCCGCCGCCCTCGACCGCGACGGCGACCTCGCGGACCTCACCCGCGCCGGCGCCGAGGTCGTGGTCGACCTGACGCACCCCGACGCCGTGATGGGCAACCTGGAGCACTGCGTCGCGTCCGGCATCCACGCCGTCGTCGGCACGACCGGCTGGACGGACGATCGGCTGGAGGCCGTGCGGGGCTGGCTCGCCGCATCGCCGGGGACCGGCGTCCTCATCGCCCCGAACTTCGGCATCGGCGCGGTCCTGACCATGCAGTTCGCGCAGCAGGCCGCCCGGTTCTTCGAATCCGTCGAGGTCGTCGAGCTGCACCATCCGAACAAGGCCGACGCACCAAGCGGCACCGCCGTGCGCACCGCGCAGCTCATCGCCTCCGTCCGCGAGGAAGCCGAACTGCCCGGCCAGCCCGACGCCACGACCACTTCCCTGGACGGTGCGCGCGGCGCCGACGTCGACGGCGTCCCGGTGCACGCCGTCCGGCTGCGCGGTCTCGTCGCCCACCAGGAAGTGCTGTTCGGAGGCGAGGGGGAGACCCTCACCATCCGGCACGACTCGCTTCACCGCAGCTCGTTCATGCCCGGTGTGCTCCTCGGAGTACGCCGCGTCGGCTCCGCTCCGGGACTCACCTACGGTCTGGAGCACTTCCTCGACCTGGACGGGTGACGGCGTGCGGGCGAAGATCGCGTACTTCACGCTGGCCGGCGTGCTGGTCGTCTACTTCGTGCTGGTCGGCAGCCGCGGAGTGCTGCTGGTCCGGCACGGCACGCCGGTCACCGTGGCCCTCGGTCTCGCGGTCTTCGTCCTGCCGCTGATCGGTCTCTGGTTCCTGTGGCACACGACGCGCTTCGCCCGGAACGCGGAGCGGCTGGCACGGCAGCTGGAAGCGGAGGGCGGCCTGCCGCACGACGAACTGCGGCGCACGCCGTCGGGCCGCATCGACCGGGAGTCCGCGGACGAGGTGTTCGCCCGCAGAAAGGCCGAGACCGAAAGCGCTCCCGACGACTGGCGTTCCTGGTTCCGTCTGGCGGTCGCCTACCGCGACGCCCGTGACACCCCTCGCGCGCGCAAGGCCATGCAGCACGCCATCACGCTGCACCGCCGGGACCAGCAGGAGCGCGACGAGCAACACGCCGGGAGCCCCCCTGACCGGGGCCCGAAGGGACCCGGCGGCGACGGCGCTCCCTGACGGCAGGCCCCTACCGGCGCTTGGGCCCGTGGACGGCGGGCTGTGACTCGGCCGCCCATCCCTCTATGACGTCCGCGGCCCGGTCGAACGCCTCGGGCCGCGCCAGGAAGTCGGCGTTGTGGTCGGTGAGCAGCGTGCGCAGCGGCTCCCCGTCACCGGCCCGTACGACGTCCAGCGCCTGCCCCTGCACGGTGCGCGGCAGCCCGAGCCACCGTACGGGCTGCTGAACCGTCCGTACTGCGGCCACCTCGGTCCAGGTCAGCGTCACCGTGTTCAGCAGGCCGACCCGTCGCAGCCCGTGCGCCGAGACCCACACCCCCACGCGCAGCAGCCGCAGTGCGAGCGCGATCACGGCCAGCGCGGCGCCGAGGCACATCAGGGCGCCCGGCACAGCTCCGGCGAGGGCGATGATCAGGGCGGAGAAGAGCATGTACGAGGCGAGCAGCAGCATCACGGCGGCGCCCCCGACCCTCCAGGGGCCGGGACGGTACGGGCGGCGCCAGTGCTCGCGGACGTCGTACGGAAGCGGGGCGGGCTCCGGGTGCTCGGCCGCGCCGGGTCGTTCTGCGGCCGTCATGAAGGGCAGGGGCACTGGTGGTCCTCGCTCTGAACGGTCTCGATCGGGTGGATCGGGTGATGCGCGTGGACACTAGCGAGGTGTGCGGGACCCGGCCAGCCCGGCAGGTGAGCGCGGCGCGTCGGGGAGGTGACCCGAGGACCGGCCGGACAGCAGTGCCCGGCCGGAGGAAAGCGGACGCTCGAGGCGTCAGCGGCTCTCGGCCGCGGCGGGGCCGTGGTGCTGTGACTGACGCTCGGGATCGAGCGCGGGCACGCCCAGGATCAGCGATCCGGCCAGCCCGGCCACCACAGTCAGGCCGAACAGCGCGCCGCCTGCCTTCTCGGCGAAACTGCGCTGGGCACGGGGCGGGGGCGTGACATTGCTGCGGAACCGGTCGGCGTCGGCGAGGAACGCGAACGGTACAGACTCTCCGCGGCGGAACATGGGCAGGAGACTCCTGTCGAGATCGTTTCTGAAAAGGGTTTCGTAGGTAGAACGCCCCTGACGGCTGAGAAGTGCCGGGTGAATGGGGACGTGTGTCAAAAAATATCAAGCGGGCGGGCGCCTTCACGCACCGACCCCGCTTATCGGCCCAGACACCCCCTTTTGTCCGGACGGAAGCCGTCAGCCAGGCGAAACGGACGCGCGCAACAGCACATGCACGGGGCTGCAGGGGGCTGCCGCCTCAAGCCCGGAACAGACCGGGCACGGGACAGGTGCTGTCGGTGGCGAGCCGTAGGCTGGGCGCGCCCGGCAGCCGCACGACCCGGAGGACCTCCGTGACCGACACCCCAGACCACTCCGCATCCCCCAGCTTCCGCGGAGACATGACCGTCGAGCTGGTCAAGCACAGCGCTGCCGACACCGACGTGCTGTGGGCGGCCCGGGTCTCCACCGGAGGCGAGAAATCCCTGGAGGAGCTGCACAAGGACCCCGCACGCTCCAGGGGTCTGATCAATTACCTGATGCGCGACCGTCACGGGAGTCCCTTCGAGCACAACTCGATGACCTTCTTCGTCAGCGCTCCGCTCTTCGTCTTCCGGGAGTTCCACCGGCACCGCGTCGGCTGGTCCTACAACGAGGAATCGGGCCGCTACCGCCGCCTCGAGCCCGTCTTCTACACCCCCGGCCCCACCCGCAAGCTCGTGCAGCAGGGCCGGCCGGGGAAGTACGAGTTCGTGGAGGGCACTCCCGAGCAGCACGAGCTGACGGTCTCCGCGATGGAGGACTCCTACCGCCAGGCGTACGAGACGTACCAGCGGCTGCTGGACGCCGGAGTCGCACGCGAGGTGGCCCGGGCCGTCCTCCCCGTCGGCCTGTACTCCTCGATGTACGCGACGTGCAACGCCCGCTCCCTCATGCACTTCCTCGGACTGCGCACCCAGCACGAGGACGCGAAAGTGCCGTCCTTTCCGCAGCGGGAGATCGAGATGGTGGGGGAACTGATGGAGGAGCAGTGGGCGAAGCTCATGCCGCTGACCTACGAGGCGTTCAACGCAAACGGCCGGGTCGCGCCGTAAGTGCCCGGATTGCACGCTTTCGCGTAGTGCGTCTACGCTGAAATCACGGCCCGGCACTGCTTGAACCCCCGAGCAGGCAGTGCCGGGTCTCCCACGCCCAGCGCCCCTCGACGGGCTCGGACACCGCCTTCTTCCCCTCCCGGATGACCATGACCATGGCCCCGAGGGAGCACGACAGCCCGGCCTGCGAGTAGCGTGGACCTCATGGCTCCGACCTCCACACCGCACACGCCCTTCGGGCGCGTCCTCACAGCGATGGTCTCGCCGTTCACCGCAGACGGCGCACTCGACCTCGACGGCGCGCAGCAGCTCGCCGTTCACCTCGTGGACTCCGGCAACGACGGCCTGATCGTCAACGGCACCACCGGTGAGTCCCCGACGACCAGCGATGTCGAGAAAGCCCAGCTCGTGCGGGCAGTTGTCGAGGCGGTCGGAGACCGCGCCCACGTCGTCGCCGGAGCCGGTACGAACGACACCGCGCACAGCCTCGAGCTCGCCCGCGACGCGGCCAAGGCCGGCGCGCACGGTCTCCTCGCGGTGACGCCGTACTACAGCAAGCCGCCGCAGGAAGGGCTCTTCCGGCACTTCACCGCGATCGCCGACGCCACCGAACTCCCGGTGATGCTCTACGACATCCCCGGCCGCTCCGGCGTGCCGATCAACACCGAGACGATCGTCCGGCTCGCCGAGCACCCGCGCATCGTCGCCAACAAGGACGCCAAGGGCGACCTGGGGCGTGCCAGCTGGGCCATCGCCACCAGCGGGCTCGCCTGGTACAGCGGCGACGACATGCTCAACCTGCCGCTGCTCTCCGTCGGCGCCATCGGCTACGTCTCGGTCGTCGGACATCTGGTCACGCCCGAGCTGCGTTCGATGCTCGAGGCGCATCTGAGCGGTGACGTGACGAAGGCCACCGAGATCCACCAGAAGCTGCTGCCCGTCTTCACAGGCATGTTCCGTACGCAGGGTGTCATCACGACGAAGGCCGCCCTCAGTCTTCGCGGACTGCCGGGCGGACCGCTGCGCATGCCGCTCGTGGAGCTCTCCCCGGAGGAGACCCAGCAGTTGCGGCACGACCTGGCCCACGGCGGCGTGGAGATCTGAACACCGACGCCATAACTCCATAACGGGCACCAACCGAAATACCCGGACATAGTCAGTACGAGCGAAAAGCATTCAACCCATTCACGAATATCGCGCGCGCCACGTGTCCCACGGGGCCCCTCACCCGGAGGCCAGTGGGGTTCCCCATGCCGGAGGCAGGGGGAGCGTGGCGCGCGCGTGGTGAGGAGAGTCTTTTGAGTCATCCGCATCCCGAACTCGGCTCGCCGCCGAAGCTGGCCGCGGGCGGCCTTCGCGTCACCCCCCTCGGCGGGCTCGGCGAGATCGGCCGCAACATGACGGTCATCGAATACGGCGGCCGGCTGCTGATCATCGACTGCGGCGTCCTCTTCCCGGAGGAGGAACAGCCCGGGATCGACCTGATCCTTCCCGACTTCACCAGCCTGAGGGACCGCCTCGACGACATCGACGGCATCGTCCTGACGCACGGGCACGAGGACCACATCGGCGCCGTGCCGTTCCTGCTGCGTGAGAAGGCCGACATCCCGCTCATCGGGTCCAAGCTGACCCTCGCGCTGATCGAGGCGAAGCTCCAGGAGCACCGCATCCGCCCGTACACGCTGGAGGTCGAGGAAGGCCACCGCGAGCGCATCGGCCCCTTCGACTGCGAGTTCGTCGCGGTCAACCACTCCATTCCCGACGCGCTCGCCGTCGCCCTGCGCACGCCCGCGGGCATGGTCGTGCACACCGGCGACTTCAAGATGGACCAGCTTCCGCTGGACGGGCGCCTCACGGACCTGCGTGCCTTCGCCCGCCTCGGCGAGGAGGGCATCGACCTCCTGCTGAGCGACTCGACGAACGCCGAGGTGCCGGGCTTCGTCCCGCCCGAGCGCGAGATCTCCGACGTCCTTCGCCAGGTCTTCGGGAGCGCGCAGAAACGCATCATCGTGGCGAGCTTCGCCAGCCACGTGCACCGCATCCAGCAAATCCTCGACGCGGCCCACGAGTTCGGACGACGAGTGGCCTTCGTCGGCCGCTCGATGGTCCGCAACATGGGCATCGCCCGCGACCTCGGCTACCTCAGTGTTCCCGCCGGTCTCGTCGTCGACGTGAAGGCGCTCGACGACCTTCCGGACGAGGAAGTGGTGCTGGTGTGCACCGGTTCGCAGGGCGAGCCGATGGCGGCGCTCTCGCGCATGGCCAACCGCGACCACCAGATCCGCATCGTCCAGGGCGACACGGTGATCCTCGCCTCGTCCCTCATCCCGGGCAACGAGAACGCGGTGTACCGCGTCATCAACGGCCTCACCCGCTGGGGCGCCAACGTCGTGCACAAGGGCAACGCCCGGGTCCATGTCTCCGGGCACGCCTCCGCCGGCGAACTGCTGTACTTCTACAACATCTGCCGGCCCAAGAACCTCATGCCCGTCCACGGTGAGTGGCGGCACCTGCGGGCCAACGCCGAACTCGGGGCGCAGACCGGCATTCCGCGTGAGCGGGTGGTCATCGCCGAGGACGGCGTGGCCGTCGACCTGATCGACGGCAAGGCCACCATCGCGGGGAAGGTGCACGCCGGTTACGTGTATGTGGACGGCCTGTCCGTCGGCGATGTGACGGAGTCCTCCCTCAAGGACCGCCGCATTCTCGGCGACGAGGGAATCATCTCGGTCTTCGTCGTCGTCGACAGCAGCACGGGCAAGATCGTCGGCGGACCGCATGTCCAGTCGCGGGGTTCGGGCATCGACGAGGCCGACTTCGAGCAGGTCGTCCCGAAGATCGACGAGGCGCTGGGCAAGGCCGCCCAGGACGGCGTCGCCGAACCTCACCAACTCCAGCAGCTCGTGCGGCGGACCGTGGGCAAGTGGGTCTCCGACACCTACCGCCGCCGCCCGATGATCCTCCCCGTGGTCGTCGAGGTCTGAGCCCCAACGCAGGGCGGAGCGCCTCGATTTGCATCCAGGCGCTCCGCTCCAGTACGTTTACATCTCCAACTCAGCGGGTACCGGCCGATCTTCGTCCGCAGCATCCGCGACCAGACCCAACTCGACGGTCCGGCAAACGGATTCGGAAAGTTCCCTGGTAAGGTTGGAATCACCGAGAGGGAAGCGCCCGGAGCGGCCTGTGAGGGTTGTGATGGAAGCGTCCGTTCTTTGAGAACTCAACAGCGTGCCAAAAGTCAACGCCAGA
>NZ_FMHI01000009.1 GCF_900090145.1 Streptomyces sp. WMMB 322 | reverse complement strand
AGGAATAATCCCGGCGTGCACAGCATCCTCGCTGTCAATCAAAGAAATCCCACGCCTCCACAAACAAAACCTGTGGAGACACGAGGGTATCAACATATCTGGCGTTGACTTTTGGCACGCTGTTGAGTTCTCAAAGAACGGACGCTTCCATCACAACCCTCACAGGCCGCTCCGGGCGCTTCCCTCTCGGTAAACCCGACACTATCAGATCCGAATTCCCGATCCGAACGGACCGGATTTCCATCCCTGAATCCCCTGCCGGGAGGGGCCGTCTTCCGACGCGGCCGCCACATTAGAGGAACTCCCCCAGCACCTCAAAATCGAGACGCCATACAACCCGCACCGAACTGATTTCCGCACACAGACGCACGAAAAACAGCCCCGCAGGGCGGGGGGAACACTTCAGTAGAGACTGCCTTCGGAAGGCAAGAGCGTCGCCTCAGAAGCCGAGAGGCTCCGTGGCAACCCGGAGAACACTACGGATCGGCGCGAGCCGTGTCAACTTGCTGCTGCGGCCGGCTCACCGGCCATCAGTCCAGGTCGGTGAGCCGGCCGCCGGCATCGGGCTGCGCGTCCTCCACGCGGCGCAGCAGGCGTGTGAGCAACTCGCCCAGGAGGGTCCGTTCGACCTTGGTGAGATCTTGGAGCAGCTCCTCCTCGAACACCGAGGCCTTGCGCATCACTTGGATCCACTTCTCACGACCCTCGTCGGTGAGGCCGATGATGACCCGCACCCGGTTCTCCGGGTCCCGCTCCCTGGTCACGAGTCCCTGAGCGAGCATGCGGTCGATCCGGTGCGTCATGGCAGCGGGTGTCAGGCCCAGGCGTTTGGCGATGGTGCCGGGTGACAGCTGGTACGGCGTGCCCGCCATCACGAGTTCCTTGAGGACTTCCCACTCGGCGTGGCCGAGGCCGAGGATGCCGAGTTGGCGCCCGTACGCGACGTTCATCCGCCGGTCCAGGCGGCTGAGCGCGTTGACCACCTTCTCCACCTGCGGGTCCAAGTCGCGGTACTCGCGCTGGTAGATGGCGATCTGCTCGTCGAGGGTGGGCTGTCGCTCCGGCACTGGGGGCATGGGCCGGGAGTATTCCATGTGAAGTCGTTCGACATGAACCCTTGCCTTGTGTAGTCTTTAGCTTCGAACTTTAACTTTGAAGTCTCCTCGCTGGTCGAGGACTTGATCAGAGGTAGGTGAGTGTGACCAGGGCGATGGGTGCTGTGCTGCGCCGGATCCAGTTCGGGAACGCCCTCGCGGCGTTCGGCAACGGCTTCACCGCGCCGTTCCTGTTTGTGTACGCGTCACGGGTGCGAGGCCTGGGCGACGGGGCTGCAGGCGCCGTGCTAGCGGTGTTCGCCGTGGTCGCGCTCGTCGTGCTGCCCTTCACCGGGCGGGTGATCGACCGACGGGGTCCGATGCCCGTGGCCCTCGTCGGCTCCGGCTTCGGCATGGTCGGTGCGCTGGGGTTCGGCATATCGGAGAGCGCGACGTCCGCGCTGGCTTCGTCGGCCCTCATGGGCGCGGGGGTGGCCGTCCTGCAGCCCGCACTCGCGACCATGATCGTCTCGTGCTCGACGACCGTGACTCGTTCACGCGCTTTCGCCACGCAGTTCTTCCTGAACAACCTCGGCCTGGGCGCCGGTGGACTTCTCGGAGGGCTGCTGGTCGACGAGCAGCGGCCTGCAACGTTCACGTTGCTGTTCGTCGTAGAGGCCGCCATGTTCGTCGTACTTGCGACGGTGCTGGCGACTGTCCGGCTCCCTCGTCCCCGGACGGGTGAGACCGGCGTCCACCGAACAGCGGCGAGCGAGACGGCGGTTGGCGGATGGTCGGTACTCCTGCGCGACCGGCCGATGGTGCTTCTGTGCGTGCTCGGCTTCGTGCTGTTCTTCGCCTGCTACGGACAGTTCGAGTCGGGGTTGTCGGCATACGCAGTGGAGGTCACGCGAATATCGACGGCGACGCTGGGCGTCGCCCTCGCAGCGAACACCGCGGTGATCGTCCTGGCACAGTTCGTGGTGCTGCGGCTGGTCGAGCGGCACCGGCGGAGCCGGGTCATCGCTCTGGTGGGGGTCATATGGGCCGTGGCCTGGGTGGCCGCCGGTGCCTCCGGCCTCGTTCACGGGACGCAGGCGACCGCGACGGCTTTGCTCATCACGACGTATGCGCTTTTCGGAGTCGGCGAGACGATGCTTTCGCCGACGGTTGCTCCCCTGGTGGCCGACTTGGCGCCGAGGCGGCTCGTGGGCCAGTACAACTCGGCGTTCGCGCTGGTGAAGCAACTGGCACTCGCGGTGGGCCCCGCGGTTGGCGGGCTGCTGGCCGCCACGGGTGCGTACGGGGTCTACATCGTGATGCTGGTGGGGTGTTCGCTGTTGGTGAGCGCGCTGGCGCTGTGGCTGGGCCGGCGCTTGTCCGCCGCGCAGGACCGGCCGTACCGGTCCGTCGTGGTGGCGGGCGGCAGCGCCCAGCCGCACACGTCCGTTGCGGGGAGGGACGTTGCCGCAGAGCCCGCAACTGTGGAGCGGTCGGCGTCGGTTTCGATCGGCGTGGGCTGAAGAGATGCCCGGCAGCACACTCCGCAAGTACGTGCGAAGCAGGTGAACGCGAACAACCACTGAGGAGGTGATCGGAAGGCGGGCCTCTCAACACCCCACTTTCGGGGCTGCGTCACGCCGTGGGGAGGGTGAACTCGCACCACACCGACTTGCCTCCTCCGGGGGTCCTTCTCGAACCCCATGCCGAGGCGATGGTGGCGACGATGGAAATGCCGCGTCCCGCCTCGTCAGCGGCATCGGCAGCACGCCTTTGGGGCAGGTGCTCGTCGCCGTCGGTGACCTCGACGATGAGACGCCGGTCCGTGCGTCGCAGACGCAGACGCATCGGCGGAACGCCGTGCTGGAGGGAGTTGGCGACGAGTTCGCTGGCGGCCAATACGCCGAGGTCGTGCAGTTCGGTGGGGAAGCGCCACGAGGTGAGCACACCGGAGGCGAAAGCCCGGGCGCGGGGGGCTGCTTCGGTGCCGCCGAGCAGGTCAAGGGCGGCGTTGTGGAAAAGCTCGGCGTCGTGGCCCGTACGGGCGGGGTGATGGAGGACGAGGACTGCGACGTCGTCATCGTGTTCGGCCGTGATGCCGAGTGAGCGCAACAGGCGGTCGCAGACGATGTCGGGCGAGCCGGTGGCGCCCGCGAAGGCTCGCTCCAGCTTGGAGATTCCGGCGTCGATGTCGGCGTCTCGCCGTTCCACGAGGCCGTCGGTGTAGAGGACGGCCGAGCCTCCGGGCGGGAGCGGCAGCGAGCTGGAGGCGTGTACCCAGCCGCCCGTGCCCAGCGGAGGGCCGGTCGGCTCGGGGGCGCGCTGAACCGTACCGTCCATGTCGCGCACGATGATCGGTGGATGACCCGCTGAGGCATAGTGCAAAAGCCCCTCGTTGGGATCATGCACGGCGTATACGCAGGTGGCGATCTGGCTGGGGTCGATCTCGGCGGCCAGCCCGTCCAGCAACTGCAGGACCTCGTGCGGTGGCAGATCGAGACGGGCGTATGCACGTACGGCTGTGCGGAGTTGGCCCATGACGGCGGCGGCGCGCACGCCGCGGCCCATGACGTCGCCGATGACGAGGGCCGTGCGGCCTGCGCCGAGGGTGATGACGTCGTACCAGTCCCCGCCGACTGCTGCTTCCGTACCGCCCGGCTGGTACGTGGCGGCGACCCGCAGATCGTCCGGCTGCTCCAGTTCCTGGGGCAGCAGGCTGCGCTGAAGCGTGACGGCGGCCTCACGCTGACGGCGTTCGCTGGCGCGCAGCCGCTCGGCGGCCTCGACCTGGTCGGTGACTTCCGCGGCGAAGATCAGCACACCGTTCTCGCCGTCGGCCGTGATCGGCGTGCAGGTGAAGGTGTAGAAGGCGTCCCGGCTGTCACGCGCGTCGGCCGAGCGCGGAACGCGGCGCGACTTGACGGTGCGGGGCTTGCCGCTGCGCAGCACCTGGTCCATCAGAGGGAGGAGACCGAGTTCGACGAGTTCGGGAAGGGCGTCGCGGGCCGTGTCGCCCTGCGTACGGGAGCCGAAGACGGCGATGTAGGCGTCGTTGACGTATGCGATGCGGTGATCGGCGCCGTGTACGACGGCAGCCAGGGCGGGGACCTGGCCGAGCAGGTCGTGCACGGACAGGGCGTCGATGCTGCGGGTGACGTGTGCGCTGGAGGCACCCGTGACTCCGGCCCCGGGTGCCTCGCTGCTCGTACGGGCGGCGGTGGAGGAAGTGGACGCAGCGGACGCGGCCGCTCGGGTGGCCGGGCGGGCGGGATCCGTTCCGTCCACGGTCGCGGCGTCGCGGCGCTCGGCCCGCGCCGCCGGGACGTTGCCGGCACTCCCCGATACGGCGTCGTCGGCGACCGGGTCGGAACCGTCGCTGTCACCCCCGGCACCGTCCGCGGCGCTCTCCGTCGTCTCATGCGCCTGCGCTGCTGTCGCCCTCGCTGCCTGCGCTGCCGAATTGCGTCGCTGTGTGCCGGGCAGTCGGGCGCTCCAGCGCGTGAAAATCACGGTCGTCCGATTCCTCGTGTCGTTCGGAAAGACGGCTCCCCGCTCGGCCGTCGTGCTGGTCACTGTGTGCGGATGCGAGCCCACTCATGGTCACACGCTCCGCAGGGTGCGCGGCGCAGACATTGGATCATGCACCGGCGGCCCGTCGGTTCACCCGGCGTCCCCCGGGAGTCGGCTACCCCGAGCCGTCCCGGGAAGAGCACGCTTTCGTGCTCTCAGTCGTCCTCGTGGCGACGGGTGCCGCCCGCCGCGAGTTCGAACTCGGCGCGGGGATGTTCGAGTGAACCGAGTGAGACGATCTCGCGCTTGAAGAGTCCCGCCAAGGTCCATTCGGCGAGAACCCGTGCCTTTCTGTTGATCGTCGGGACGCGGCTGAGGTGGTAGGCGCGGTGCATGAACCACGCCGGGTAGCCCTTCAGCTTGCGTCCGTAGACGTGCGCGACGCCCTTGTGCAGTCCGAGTGAAGCGACGGAGCCCGCGTAGGCGTGACGGTAGTCGGTGGCGGGCGCGCCGCGCAGGGTCGCCGCGATGTTGTCCGCAAGCCGTCTGGCCTGCCGTACGGCGTGCTGGGCGTTGGGGGCGCACAGGGCGCCCTTCTCGCCCTTCTCCTCGGCGAGGAGGTCGGGTACGGCGGCCGCGTCCCCGGCGGCCCATGCGTTGTCGACGCCGTCGATGCGCAGCTGAGCGGTGCACTTGAGTCTGCCGCGCCCGTTGAGCGGCATGCCGGCAGCGGCGATCACGGGATTCGGCTTGACGCCCGCGGTCCACACGAGGGTGCGTGTGGGGTGGCGGGAGCCGTCGCTGAGTACGGCGACCCGGTCCTCGCAGGAGTCCAGGCGGGTGTCGAGGCGTACGTCGATGTTCCGGGAGCGCAGTTCGCGCAGTGCGTATGTGCCCATTTCCTCCCCGACCTCCGGGAGGATCTTTCCGGAGGCCTCGACGAGCAGGAACTTCATCTCCTCGGCCCGGACGTTGTGGTAGTAGCGGCACGCGTAGCGGGCCATGTCCTCCAGTTCGCCCAGGGCCTCGACTCCGGCATAGCCCCCGCCGACGAAGACGAAGGTGAGGGCGGCGTCGCGGACTTCGGGGTTGCGGGTGGACGAGGCGATGTCGAGCTGTTCGAGCACGTGGTTGCGGAGGCCGATGGCTTCCTCGACGGTTTTGAAACCGATGCCGTGCTCTGCGAGACCGGGGACGGGAAGGGTGCGCGAGACGGAGCCGGGCGCCAGTACGAGCTCGGTGTAGGGGATCTCGACGGCATCGGTGCCCTCTTCCTCGGTGGCGAGGGTCTTGACGTGGGCGACGCGCCGTTCGTGGTCGATGGAGACGGCCTCGCCGACGACGAGCCGGCAGTCACGAAGGACTCTGCGCAGAGGCACCACCACATGACGGGGCGAGATCGAGCCGGCGGCCGCTTCCGGAAGGAAGGGCTGGTAGGTCATGTAGGGCTCGGGGTCGACCACGACGATCTCGACGCCGTCGGCGCCGGGGGATCCTGGGGATCCGGGGGTCTTGGAGCTCCTGGCGGGGGCGGAGGAACCGTTGGAACCGTTCGCCGTTCGCCTGAGGTGGTGTTTCAGCTTCTGCTGAAGTCGCAGGGCCGTGTACATGCCCACATATCCGCCGCCGATCACGAGAATGCGCGCGGGGCCGTTCATTGCCTTCGTCACCAGTCCATGACGCACCCGCGACCGGGGGTTTGTCCACAGGCTCAAAGAATTGAGTGACTGGCGGAGAGTGCGCGTCCGCTTCTCTCGGAGGTCTCCTCGCGGTGCCGTCATAGCAGGTCAGAAATGGAATGAGGGGTGGCGCCGAGGGGTGCGAGCGGGTGGGTGCGGGAGCTCTTCCAGCCACCCCCGGCCGTCCACGACAACGCCCTCTTCTCTCTTGACCACAGCTCAACTATGTTCGTGGTCGTCGGAGACGCGGTACTTGAGGACCACGGTGTCGGCGTCACCGACCGCGACAGCGTGAGGGTCTCCGGGGGGAGACTTGATGACCGGGGGAACATTGATGCGTATTCAGGGTATTCACGGCTCTGCTTCCGTTGCTGCTGCCATGTCGGCGGCTCCGGAGAACGGGAGCCAGGGGGCAGGCAGGTCCGGCGAGGGATTCGGCCGGGACGACAGAACGACCAGCGCGAACACGGCCGGCGGGGCCCAGCAGTCCGTGGCGGCCCCGCGCCCCACTCCGCTGAGGGTGGACGCACAGAGAAATCTGGAACATGTGCTGCGCGCAGCCCGCGAGGTCTTCGGTGAGCTGGGCTACGGCGCGCCCATGGAGGACGTCGCCCGGCGGGCCCGGGTCGGCGTGGGAACCGTCTACCGGCGCTTCCCGAGCAAGGAGGTACTGGTCCGGCGGATCGCAGCGGAGGAGACCTCGCGGCTCACCGAGCAGGCGCGCACCGCCCTTGGCCAGGAGCACGAACCGTGGTCGGCCCTTTCGCGCTTTCTGCGCACGTCGGTCGCCTCCGGGGCCGGCCGTCTGCTGCCGCCGCAGATACTGCGCGCGGACGGCTGGGGCGGCGACGGAGCCGTCGCGGACGGCAGTTCGGCGCGGCTGCCGCAGCAGCGGCAGGCGGCGTACGGGCAGGAGGGGCAGGGCGGACTGAGACTGGTCGAGGACGGCACATCCGTGGGCTCCGCACCGCAGGGGCAGGCGGGGCAGGGCGGTGACGGCCTCGACGGCTTCGAGGACGACTCCGGCTGTGCGGAATTGCTCAGCGTGGTCGGCCAGATGGTTCAACGCACCCGGGATGCGGGGGAGTTGCGCGACGACGTGACGGTCGGCGATGTGCTGCTGGTGATAGCCACCGCGGCCCCCTCGCTGCCGGATGCGGCGCAGCAGGCTGCGGCCTCGAGGCGGTTGCTCGACATACTCCTGGAAGGGTTGCGCCCGCGGCCGTAACGCCCACGGCCGTAGGCACGAGTGCGAGGACGGAAGGACGGCCGCGCACGCCGAAGGTTCGTCCGTTTGGGCCCCGTTCGGAGTCCGAACGGAGTCCGAACGGAGGATTCGACGGGCGGCTGACTCTCGATGAGCGGCCCGGGCCTCCAGGACCGACCGGTTCGCGAGGGCAGCTTGGTCGGGCGTGTGCGCGCCGGGCTCCGGTGCGTACCGCAGTCACCGGTCGGCAGACGCGCCTGCCGACGGCCGGTCGGGTCCCAACCGGCGGCGCTGCCTCCTTCGTCCGGTGCCTTCCTTCGTCCGGTTCGTCCGGTGCCGTGCACAGCACCGGCTCAGCCGAGTCCGGGTGTGCGGGGCCGTACGGGGGTGGACTGGACGATCGAGGTCGTGGTCTGCCCGTACAGAAGGAACCTGTCGAGAACTTCCTCGAAGGAGCCGACGTCCGCCGCATGGACCTTGACCAGAAAGCAGTCCTCGCCGGTGATGCGGTGACACTCGCTGACCTGCGGCAGGCTCTGTGCGAGTTCGGCGATCTTCGGCAGCTGGCCGGGCCCGGGCCGTACGCGCACGAAGGCGGCGACCGGGTATCCGAGCGCCGCCGGGTCCACGTCCAGGCGGTAGCCGCGGATCACGCCGTCCTCCTGCAGCCTTCGCAGGCGGTCCCGGGCGGTCGGTACCGAGACCTCGATCCGGCGGGCCAGCTCGGCGGTCGGCAGGCGTGGGTCGGCGTCGAGTTCGGTCAGGATTGCCCTGTCCACAGCATCCATCTTCATCATCGCAAAAGTGAGGGGTGATTTTCGGAGCGGATCAGAAACCGTTTCATGGCCAGGTTTGCATATTCGGCATGGTTTTGCGCATTCATGCTTGCAATCGTGTCAGGCATGGTCAATGTGTCGCGCTTTCGTCGAGCTGTGGTGGGTGCCGGTTCCACCGCCGGAAGGGGTGTGACTCCGTCCGGGAGCCGTTCCGCGACGGTAAGGGCGGCCGACCGTCTGCCGCCGCCCGCGTACTTCGTGACCAGCGCCGTCTTCCACTACCTCGGGCCGGCTTTCGCGGTGCTGCTGTTCGCCCGTATCGAGGTGCTGGGAGTCGCCTGGCTCCGCTGCGCCTCCGCCGCGGTCGTCTTCGCCCTCTGGCGTAGGCCATGGCGGGTGTGGGTCGCCTCCTCGTGGCGGCAACGGCGGCTGCTGCTGGCGCTGGGGAGCGTGCTGGGGCTGATGAACAGCTCGTTCTATCTGTCCCTGGAGCGGCTGCCGTTGGGGACGGTGGGAGCGATCGAGTTCCTCGGGCCGGTGGTGCTCGCCGTGGCCGGGCTCCGCTCGGCACGCAACGCGGGTGCGCTGCTCATGGCCGTCGGCGGTGTCTGGCTGCTCACGGACGTGCATCTCGCGGCCGAACCACTCGGCCTGGCCTTCGCGTTCGGCAACTGTGCGCTGTTCGTGCTCTACGTCGTACTCGGTCACCGGCTGGCCGCTGACGGAGGCGCTTCGGGCATCGACCGTCTCGGTGCGGCGATGCTCGTGGCGATGGCCGTCGTCGCTCCCGTCGGCGTGAGTGGGGCGGCGGACGCGATCACGTCGCCGGTGCTGCTGGCGAGCGCGTTCGGGGTGGGCGTGTCCTCCTCGGTCATCCCCTACGTCTGCGATCAGCTCGCCATGTCACGTCTGCCCCGTGCGACGTTCGCGCTCATGCTCTCGCTGCTGCCGGCGACGGCGTGCCTGATCGGCTTCGTCGTGCTGGCGCAGGTGCCGACGTGGCTCGAACTGACCGGTGTCGCACTGGTCGTTGCCGGAGTGGCCTTGCATCAGGAACGGGCGGCAGGCGCGTCCGCCGTTCGGCCGCCGCCCCCGACGTCCTCCGCGCCGGAGGCATCACAGACCTCTCCCCAGGCATGACACCGGGCACCTCGGCGGTGTGCGGCCCAGCGCGATGGACGGCTCAGCGGGACAGCTGCCTCTGGGGCAGCGACCCGGCGGGTGGGCGGCCCGGCGGGCGGGCGACCCGGCGGAGCGAGCCCTGCCGGAGCGTCACAGCGCGGGCCGCTTCTGGGCGGCGGGGAGCACACCCGAGGCCGCGGCACGCTGCCGGGGCGCGGCGGAACCCGTCCAGCATGTGCCGCGGCGCGAGATGAGCCGTCGCAGCCACAGTTCCGTCGAGACGAGGTCGGCAAGTCCGTCGAGCGGCAGGGGTTCGCCCTGGGAGGCCGCGCGGATGGCCTTCCGTACGACTCTGGCCTCGATGAGCCCGGCGTCGGCAAGCAACGGCGAGTCGAAGAGGTCGATGAGTTCGCCGGCGGCGGTACGCAGACCCGCGCGCACGGAGGCTGCCTGGTACGCGTGGGAAGGGGTGCCCCAGCCCGGCGGGAGGTCGTGGACGCCGGCTCCCGCGAGCACCGCACGCAGCACCGACGCCCGGGCGCCCGGTTTGACGCGCAGCGCCTCGGGGAGGTCCCGGCAGGCCCTGACGACCTGGTTGTCGTAGAAGGGCGCGTGGAGCCGCTGGTTGCGGATCTCGGCGGCCTGTTCGAGCACGCGGTGGTCCGAGGCCTGGCGCGCGAGGGCGGCGCGGGCGCGGCGCTCGCCGGGGCGCTCGACCGTCGGCCGGAGCCGGGCCGCGGCCTCGAGCCGCGCGGAGACCTCGGCGAGCGCCTCCCCCGTCAGCCAGCGCGCCGCCGGACCTGGACGGCACCACGTGAGCGCGGCGACGGAGGATCCCACAGCGCCCTCGCTGCCGTAGCCGCCGGCCCCGCCGAAGACGCCGAGATCGGCAAAACCTTTCCCCGTGTCCGCGGCCGTGTCGTTTCCGGAGCCCGCTCCTGAGCCGCTTCCGGCGCCACGCCCCTGACCGGTGCCGTTCCGTCCGGCGCTGTTGCGTCCGGTCCCGTTCCGGGACGAGCCGCCGGCACGCAGCCGCTCGGCGGTGCTGATGACGCCGTCCCGGTACTGCGTGCGCGCGAGCTTGCGGGCCGCCCTGTAGACCGTCCACGGCACCAGCACCGACCGCCCCGGCGGTACGTCCTCCGCCCGCGCCAACGCCGCTACGGGCCGCAGGAGATGACGTCGGCGGCGGTCCATCAGCAGGTCGGCGAGGCGCGCAGGGTGGGCGTCGATGACCTGGCGGGCGCCGTATCCGACGAAGTGGTCCGAGCTGCCGACGGCCAGCCGCTGACGGTGTCGCCCCGCGACCACCAGAGACGGTCCGGGCTCGTCCGTGAGGGGCCCGTCCAGGTCGGCGTACGGCAGGGCCTCCTCACCTGCCGCGACGACGACATGGTGCAGCCGCGGATTCTCCGCGATGCTGCGCGCACGCTCGAGCTCGGCGGCGGCCGAGCCGTCCGAACCGGTGCTGGTGGCAAGGTCGTTGAAGGTCACCGCGAGCAACCGCGCGCCCCCTTCCGAGCCGTCCAGCGTGCCGTGGACGGTGCCCGGTACGCCGGGCAGCCCCGCGGCCAGGAGCGCGAGGGTGCCGGAGGCCGGTCCGCCGGACAGGTCGGCCCCCACGCCGGGGGCGGGGCCGCCGCGTGCGGCGCGTCTGTCGGCCGGGCCCATGCCGGGGACGGGGCCGGGGTCGCGGCCGTCCATGCCGTTCGCGGCCCGGCCGCCGTTGCGGGCGCGGGAGCCGCCTCGCGGCGAACCGCCGTACCCGGACCCGGAGTTGCCGTAGGCGGTGCGTTCATGGGGATGGGGATGGGGACGCGGGTGGGGATGCGTGTCGCTTCCGTAGGCCTCGTGCAGGTACTCGTCGTGCCCGTGGATACCGCCGGGGCGGACGGTGTCGCTGAACGCCCCCTCGGCGTACGCCCGTTCGCCGTACCCCTCGTCCGCGTAGGCCGCGCCCGGGTAGGAACCGCCGGGGTACGCACCGCCGTTCCCGTACCCGTTCCCGTTGCCGTACGTGCCGCTGTTCCCGTACGTGTCTGTGTTCCCGTACGTGCTGCTGCTCCCGTACCTGTCGCCGGACGCGGCACCGTTGCCGTCGCCGTACCTGTCGCCGTCGCCGTACGCCGCACCGTTGCCGTCGCCGTCGCCGTACGCGCCGCGGCTGCCGGCCACCACATCGCTGCCGTAAGGGCTTTGACTCCCGTACGTGCCATGACTCCCGTACGTGCCGCCGCCCGCTCCGTAGCCGTGTCCCAGGTCGCTCTCCGACGCGTGCCGCGGCGCCGCCATCCGGGCACGTACCGCTTCGACCAGCGCATCGCGCACCCGCGCCACGGCGGTCTCGGGGTCGACGGGCGGAGGGGCGGAGACGACGAGCGACGACGCGGGTTCGTAGCTCGTGATCTCGCGGCTGCCCTCGCGCAGGATCAGCGCATGTCCCGGTGGTACGCGCCGTACCCCTTCGTAGGGGGTGCCGTCCCCGAGCGCCTCGGGAGCGTCGGGGCAGGCGAGCAGCGCGCCGAGATGCCCGACGTCGAGCTGTGCCTCGGTGAGGTCGGCGAGCGGCAGGGCCGCGGTGGCGTAGGCGGTGCCGCCGTCCCACGGAGTGTGGAAGACGGGCCGGGCTCCCGCGAGATCGGCTGCGATGGTGAGCCGGCGGCCGACGTAGGCGACGGCCGTGTAACTGCCGGGCCAGGCGGTCAGATGGCGGTACGCGCCGCCGCGTGCGGCGGACAGGCCCAGGCGCAGCTCTTCGTCGCTGGCGCCGCAACACCCGAAGACGGCAAGGCGGTTGGCGGCGTCGGCCTCGATCACGCGGACCTCGTCCGGACGCCAGTCCCCGACGGCCCAGAGGGGGTCGGGGTCGCTCCAGAGCAACTGAGCGCCCACCGGCTCCAGCGAGCCGGGCGTATACCGTCCGCGTCCAGGAGCGGCGCTGCTCCATCCCACCAACCACCGCATCGCCGCCCGCCTCCGCTGCCTGAGTGACGCCGTCGGGGTGTTCGCGCCCTCCCTGCCTCCGGCGGGGAGGGCCCTTCCCCTGCCTCCGACAGGGATGCCCCATTGCTGCCCTGCGGCCATGTTGCCACGAGACCGGTGCACGAGAGGCGTGAAAGGGGCGCATATCTGGCCTCAACGCGCCGCCTGTGAAGGAGGGTTGCAGGGTTCGTGCGCCGGGTCGCCGAACGGTTCCGGTGGACGGGGGCCGGGCGTCACGGCACGGGCGGAGGGCAGGCATATACCGCTGGCGTCGGCTTGCGGCACCGCACGGCTGACCGATGTTATTCGGCCAAGTATGAGCGCGGGGCAGCCCGTTGACGGGGCTCCGGAGCAGGTTCCGCCGCCCGCGGATTCCTACGCCCCGTGTTCATCGCGCTCGTACGAACGTGCGGAACCGGTACCGGCGCGGACGACGGGTCGGCCCTCTCGGACGCGGCCACGACGCCTCCCTGAGCGAGTCGAAAGGCAGTGAGGTGCCGGCGCAAGCGACGGCGTCCCGGAGCGCCGCGCCGACGTCCCTGCGCGGCGACCGGGATCGTCGACGACGCGCGCACGGAGGCGCCGTGTCCCGAAGGTCGCGGAGGCACAGGCAGCGCAGCAAGACGACGGGAAGAGCCCGGACGGTACGCGCATCAGGCCGGCGGGCGGGCGCCGTCGACACGGAGGAGAGCATCCGGCGGGGGCCGCCGGCCCGGGAAGGCTTCTCCGACTTCCCGGGCCGGACCGCCGCCCGCGGGGAATGGGGCGACGGTTTCCCCCAGCCCGCTGGTCCAGTTCAGCGGGCCGACCCACGCATCTCTCATGGAACCTCCCGCCCGCCCGTCCTCACAGGCGCATGAGCGGGCGCACGACCACACACCGGGAGCACGGGCGCACCCCCGGAAACACCGTTGTCCGACGACTTCTCCACATGGATTTCGGCCGACTCCCTTGTGCCGCAACAGCGTTGGCACGTGCCGCACGCACGTACGCCTGAACGCCCGTACGCCTGTACGCCTGTACGCCTGTACGCGCCCAACGGCGGGCGCGCGCACGCACATCGGGACAAGCAGCGACATACGCGGCCGCACGAGCACACTCACTCCCATGGATTCCGCGGCCTCCCACGCTCCGCCCGGCCGCCGCCCACGGGCCCCTGCACGCCCCCGCCGGCCGAGCGCCGCCGACCGGACATCCGCCCGCCCGCAGGCAGTTGCCAGCCGCCGCATCCGGCGACAGGCAGTACACAACCGCGCGTCGCTCCGTGCCGCCCGGTGCCGCCCTGCGCACGGACACGAATCCCGCCATCCCACCGGGCGCCCCTTAACGGTAGGGATCCGGCGAACTACGCTAAGTCTTCAGTGCGTTCCAGCCGTGGTGCCTGCCGCACAGGTCCGGCGGTCGAGGGACGCATCCCGCGCCTCTCGCGCGGGTAGCAGGTGTCTTGCCGCCGGTTCGCACCGGCCGGCGGGGCGGCCGTCGGTGTGTGTCAGGGGTGTGCGCGCATGTCCAGGGAGCCACGCGGGCCGAATGAGAAACTCGGCACCGTTCTCGCCCTCGCAGGAATCAGCAACGCCGGACTCGCCCGCAGGGTCAACGACTTGGGTGCCCAGCGCGGTCTGACGCTCCGCTACGACAAGACGTCCGTCGCCCGCTGGGTCTCCAAGGGGATGGTCCCGCAGGGTGCCGCGCCGCACCTGATCGCCGCGGCGATCGGCAGCAAGCTCGGCCGCCCGGTGCCGCTGCACGAGATCGGTCTCGCCGACGCCGACCCCGCGCCCGAGGTCGGCCTCGCCTTCCCGCGCGACGTGCGGGCCGCCGTGAAGGCCGCCACCGACCTCTACCGTCTGGATCTGCACGGCGGCCGGCGCGGCGGAGGCGGCATCTGGCAGTCGCTCGCGGGGTCCTTCGCGGTCAGTGCGTACGCGACGCCCGCGTCCCGCTGGCTGATAACCCCGGCAGACAGCTCGGTCGCCCGCGACCCGGAGACCGCCGCCGCGTCGGGCACAGGAGCCGGCCCGGGAGCCGACGGCGCCGCCAACGGCTCTGACGGTGCGGGGGATTCGGAACTCGCGTCGCCGCTGCGCGTCGGGCACACCGACGTCGCGAAGCTGCGCGAGGCCGCCGACGAGGCCCGCCGCTGGGACTCCAAGTACGGCGGCGGCGACTGGCGTTCGTCGATGGTGCCGGAGTGCCTGCGCGTGGACGCGGCACCATTACTCCTCGGCGCGTACACCGACGAGGTCGGCCGTTCCCTCTTCGGCGCGACGTCCGAACTCACGCGCCTCGCAGGCTGGATGGCCTTCGACACGGGGCAGCAGGAGGCCGCACAGCGGTACTACATCCAGGCCCTGCGGCTCGCCCGCGCCGCCGCCGACGTCCCCCTCGGCGGTTACGTACTGGCCTCCATGTCACTCCAGGCGACCTACCGGGGCTTCGCCGACGAGGGCGTCGACCTCGCGCAGGCCGCCGTGGAACGCAACCGCGGCCTGGCCACCGCACGCACCATGAGCTTCTTCCGCCTCGTCGAGGCCCGCGCACACGCCAAGGCAGACGACTCCCACGCCTGCGGCGCCGCCCTGTCCGCCGCGGAGAGCTGGCTGGAGCGGGCGCGTGAAGGCGACGCCGACCCCTCCTGGCTGGACTTCTACTCCTACGACCGCCTCGCGGCAGACGCCGCCGAGTGCTACCGCGATCTGAAGGCACCGCGCCAGGTGCGCCGCTTCACGGAGAAGGCCCTCTCGAAGCCGACTGAGGAGTTCGTACGGTCGCACGGCCTGCGCCTGGTCGTATCGGCCGTCGCCGAACTGGAGTCGGGCAACCTGGACGCTGCGTGCGCGGCCGGCGCCCGCGCGGTCGAGGTGGCGGGCCGCATCTCGTCGGCGCGCACCACCGAGTACGTACGCGACCTGCTGAACCGGCTCGAACCGTACGGGGACGAGCCGCGCGTGGCGGAGCTGAGGGAGCAGGCGCGTCCGCTGCTGGCCGCGCCGGCGTGAGAACGGGCGCCGGGTGCGGGTACCGCCTGAGCGGGTACTGCCTGGGCGGGGGTGGCGCCCGGCAGGGCGCGATGACATCGTGACCTGCGTCGCAGCATGTTGTCAGTGGCGCGGTTCATGATGGATGACGTGCCCGCCCACACGCCCCCGACGGGCAGAACGCACCCGCACGACACGTCAAGCGTCTCCAGCACCACACCGGGGAGAGCCATGCAGAAGCCGGCGCCCGCGACGCCCGGCGGCTCCCGCCGTGCCCGTTCCCGCGGCGGCGGCTCCCGCCCCGGCTACGACTGCGACGTCGTGATCGTCGGCGGCGGCATCGTCGGCCTGTCCACCGCCTACGCGATCACCCGCGCCTCGCCGGGCACGCGCGTCGTCGTCCTGGAGAAGGACCCCGGGCCGGCCCGGCATCAGACGGGGCGCAACAGCGGCGTCATCCACAGCGGGATCTACTACAGACCCGGTTCGCTCAAGGCCCGGTTCGCCGTGGAGGGCGCGGCGGAGATGGTGGACTTCTGCGCCGAGTACGGCATTCCGCACGAGGTGACGGGCAAG
The DNA here is from genome assembly GCF_900090145.1 of Streptomyces sp. WMMB 322. Classification (GTDB taxonomy): domain Bacteria; phylum Actinomycetota; class Actinomycetes; order Streptomycetales; family Streptomycetaceae; genus Streptomyces. The sequence continues at coordinate 232,619 of NZ_FMHI01000009.1, read as the reverse complement.
CTCATCGTGGCCACGGAGCGCGAGGAGCTGCCCCGGCTGCACGCGCTGATCCAGCGCGGCAGGCAACACGGCATCCCCGTACGGGAGTTGGGCCCCGCGCAGATCACCGAGCGGGAGCCGCACGTGCGCGGCCTGGCCGCGATCCACGTCGGCACGACCGGTGTGTGCGACTTCGGCGCGGTGGCCGGACAGCTGGCGCGGCTCGCGCGCGACGGCGGCGCCGAGATCCGCTACGGCTCGCAGGTCACGGCCGTGCAGCGACGCCCCGGCACCGGCGTGGCCCTCCGGGTGGAAGCCCGGGACGCCGCCGCCGGCTCCGCGGGGCGCCCGCCGTCCTCCTCCGTCGTGCGGGCCCGCGCCATGGTCAACTGCGCGGGCCTGCACTGCGCGACGGTCGCGCAGCTGACAGGCGACGAACCGGCGGCGCGCATCGTGCCCTTCCGCGGCGAGTACTTCGAACTGGCACCTGCCCGCGAGGACTTGGTGCGCGGTCTGGTGTACCCCGTGCCCGACCCGGCCTTCCCCTTCCTCGGCGTCCACCTCACTCGCGGCGTCCACGGCGGCGTACATCTCGGCCCGAACGCCGTGCCCGCCCTGGCGCTGGAGGGCTACGACTGGGGCACGGTCCGTCCCCGCGAGCTCGCCGGCGTCCTCACCCACCCCGGCACATGGCGCATGGCGCGTCGCCACTGGCGTTACGGCGCTGGGGAGTTGCACCGCTCCCTCTCCAGACGCGCATTCACCAGAGCGGTGCAGCGACTGCTCCCCGAGGTGTCCGAGAGCGACCTGGTCCGGGCACCCGCCGGAGTGCGGGCGCAGGCCGTGCTGCACGACGGGACACTCGTCGACGACTTCCTGATCACCGAGGGCCCGCACGCCGTGCACGTCCTCAACGCGCCCTCCCCGGCGGCGACGGCGTCGCTGCCCATCGGCCGGGAGGTGGCCTCACGCGCGCTCAGCACCCTGAAGGCGCTGGAGACGGCGGCCCGCTGAGCCCCGTACGGGGGCAGGCACGCCGGGACGAGCGGACGCGGGCAGCCGGAGGCCCGGAGGACGGGGCGCGGGGACGGGGCCGGAGCGCCGGGACGGGGCCGGAGCGGGCGATGCGGAGTGCCGCACCCCCTGGAGACAGGGGCCGGGCACGGCGGCCCGGCGCACGCCAGCGCGGGGTGGCGGCGGCCCGGGACGGGAAGAGCGGGAGCGCAGCTCAGGGCCGTGCGTCACGCCCTTACAGTGGACGTACTGTGCCTGAGAAGCCTGAGAAGCCTGAGAAACCCGCCGAACCCGCCAAACCTGCCATGTTCCCGGACGGCACCGGCCCGTCGGCCGACCCGGCAGGGTCCCATCACGAGCGCCGCATCCGGAGTTTCCAGCCCCGCCGCAGCCGCGTCACGGCTGGGCAGCGAGCGGCGCTGCGCCGACTCTGGCCGAAGTGGGGCTTCGACATCGACGGCCGGCACCGTATCGACCTGGCCGAGCTGTTCTCCGACGCCGACGGCTCGGAGCCGCCGGAAAGGGCGGAGACGCGGGAAAGGCCGGAGACGCCTGAGACACCGGACACCCCGGGGACCTCCGTGGAGCGGCCCGGACGGCAGCGGCGTGAAGAGCGTCCCGTCGTCCTGGAGATCGGCTTCGGCATGGGTGAGGCGACGGCCGAGATGGCCGCCGCGGAACCGGACACCGACCTCCTCGCCGTGGACGTGCACACCCCCGGGCAGGGCAACCTGCTGCGCCTCGCCGAGGAGCGCGGGCTGACCAACATCCGCGTCGGGAACGGCGATGCGATCATCCTGCTCCGCGAGATGCTCGCCCCCGAGTGCCTCTCCGGCCTCCGCGTCTACTTCCCCGACCCGTGGCCCAAGAAGCGCCACCACAAACGGCGTCTGATCCAGCACGAGTTCCTCGATCTCGCGGCGGGTCCGCTGCGTTCGGGCGCGCTCGTGCACTGCGCTACGGACTGGGAGCCGTACGCCGAGCAGATGCTCGACGTCTTCTCCGGGCACCCCTCGTACGAGAACACGCAGCTCGACGGCGGTTTCGCGCCGCGTCCGGCGATCCGCCCCCGTACGCGCTTCGAGGGCCAGGGCCTGGAGAAGGGTCACAAGGTGCGCGACCTGCTCTTCCGCCGCGTCTGAACCAGCCAGGGGCACGGTGCAGGACAGGGCATGAACCCTGCCCCGCACCGTTCCGTCCCTTTCCCTGTGTCGCCGGTCCCGTCAGGCGGCCGTCCCGCCGGAGCCGTAGGCCGTCGAATCGTCGATTCCCTCGACCTCGATGCGCTCCTTGCGGACCGTCCCGCGGACGGTCTCCTGACGGACGTGCTCCTCGGTGACCAGGCGGATCCGCTCGACGGGCACCGCCTCGACCTCCGTGACGGGACGCTCGTCGTGAAGGACGACCTCGTAGCTGTCCTCCGAGATCTCGGGCCCGCTCATCGCGGCTTCCCGGTTGGCGTCGGTGATGGGCTCACGCTCGAGACGCACCTCTTCGTGGCGCACCGGAACGGCCTGCTCCACCTCCTCCGTCACGACGTACTTCAGCAGGCGCGCACGGCCCGTCTCGTACCGCTGGGTGCCGACGTGCAGATGCTCCTCGGAGCGCGTCATGGCATCCTGCCCGGTCGCATAGGCGGACGCCGGCGCCGCAGCGGCACCTGCCGCTTCGCCCGCGTAGGGCGTCGCACCGGTGGAAGCCTCTCCTGCCGCCCCGGTGGCTCCCGCCACTCCGGCTGCACCCGCCGCACCGGCGGCCGCACCGGCCTCAGGAGCCTCGGCCGTCCGGGTACCGGCGCCTGCGGCCGTGCCCTGGGCCTCTCCTCCTGCCTCGGGCGCCGCCTGCGACCCGTCCCATGCCAGGCCGTAGAAGCTGTAGAGCTCGCGCTCCTGCTGCTCCGTGAGGCGACCCCTGGAGACGTCCATGTGGGGCGCTTCCTTCACCTTCGTCCTGCGGAAGGGCACCTCGATGTTGTCCCCGACGACGCGGCCCTCATGGATCGGTACGAACGTCTCCTGAGTGCCGAAGAGACCTGTACGGACCGTGGCCCACTCCGGCTCGCCCGTGCGTTCGTCCAGGAACACGTGACGTGCCTCGCCGATCTTCTTTCCGTCAGGGTCGTAGATCATGTGATCCACCACTGCGGGGATCTGCTCCTGGGAGATCATGAAGAGCCTCCTACTCCCAATGGCGTACAGCACTGCTTCCAGGCAAACGCGGTCCACAGCCGCACGCACGCCCGTACCAGAACATCCAGGAGCAAATCAGGCCAAACGGGTGAACGAGCGGCCCTTTCCGTCCTTGCTGACGGCCCTGTTCACAGGCCCTGTCCGTCAATCCGGGGCACTCCGCTACGGGCCGTCGCCTGCCTGGTTACTGTCGAGTGGTGGACGACGAACCCTCCGGCGCGCGCGACGCGCCCCCGCATGCGCAGGCCCCCTCCGCAGAGCGGCACGACGCGGCAGGCACGGATCCGCCGGCGCGGGACCGCAGCACGACGGGCCAGGAGGCGACGTGGGCGGCCGACGCGAGAGAAGCGCAGGGTTCTGCGGAAACGCCGGAACCCGAAACGGGGACGGCAGCGGCTGAGGGGACGGACGCGGCGGACTCGGCGCACTCGACGGACGCGGCGGACTGGCGCCCGGCAGGCGGCCCGTACGCTCCGGGCCCTGCTCCAGCGCAGCAACCCCCAGCACCGGCACCGGCACCGGCACCGGCACCGGCACCGGAGGAACCTGCCGCCTCGCAGCCCGCCCCGCACTCGACGCCGCAGCCACAGGCGCAAGCGCACCCCTACGGCGGCCCGCCCCCGCAACCGGCCCCGCAACCGGCCACACAACCGGCCCCGCAGCCGCAGCCGTACGCACACGCGTACGGCCCGCCCCAGCCGCATCCGCCGTCCCAACCGCCCACGCAGCAGCCGCAACCGCAGCCCCAGCCCCACACGCACCCGGTCCCGGCCTGGGACCGGCAGCCCCAGTTCCCGGCGATGCCAGCCTCCCCCGCCGAGTGGCGCTACCGCGTGCCGGAGACGCCCTCGTGGTGGAGCCGTCACCGCCGCACGCTGCGCGCTCTCGCGCTCATCACGCTGCTCGCGCTCTGCGGTCTGATCATCCTCGGCATCGTGCGGCAGCAGACCGGCACGCTCGGGCTCCTCGTCGGGCTCGGTCTGGCCGTCCTGCCGGTGCCTCTGCTCGTCTCCGCGTTCCGCTGGATCGACGGCGTCGAGCCGACGCCCTGGCGCAACCATCTCTTCGCCTTCGCCTGGGGGGCGTTCGCCGCGACCCTGGTCGCGCTGCTCGCCAACAGCCTCGCCGCCAACTGGCTCATCACGTCCTTCGCCGACGCCGACGCGCAGTCCCGCGCGGACGTGCTGGGGTCCGCCGTCGTCGCCCCGGTCGTCGAGGAGACCGCCAAGGGTGCGGCCATCCTGCTGCTCTTCCTCTTCCGCAGGCGGCAGTTCAACGGCGTCATATCCGGCATCGCCCTCGCCGGCATCACCGCAACGGGCTTCGCCTTCACCGAGAACGTGCTCTACCTGGGCACCGCCTTCGGCGAGGACCAACTCCTCGGCCCCGACGCACTGCACGAGTCGGTGACCGCCATGACGTTCTTCATACGCATCATCGTCGCCCCGTTCGCGCACCCCCTCTTCACCGCACTGACCGGCATCGCCTTCGGCATCGCCGCAGCACTGCCAAGCCTCGGACGGACACTGCGCATCCTCATCCCCGTCCTCGGACTGCTGACCGCGGCGCTGCTGCACGCGATCTGGAACGGCTCCGCATCCCTGCCCGACTTCACGTTCCTGTTCGTCTACGCCCTGTTCATGATTCCGGTCTTCACGGCGCTCACATGGCTGGCGATCTGGTTGCGGCGGCTGGAGCTGCGTACGGTGCGCGACACGCTTCCCGCGTACGCCGCGGCCGGCTGGTTCGAGGCACCGGAACCGTGGGGCCTGGCCTCCATGCGGGCACGCGCGATGGCCCGCACGCTCGCCCGGCGAAGGCACGGGCCGACCGGCGCCCGCACCGTCGCCGAATACCAGCACTTCGCGACGTCCCTGGCGTTGCTGCGGGCCCGCGCCCACCACGGGACGCCCGCACCCGACTTCCACGCACGCGAGCAGGAACTCCTGCACCACCTCTGGCACCGGCACGGCATCGCCGGGCCCGCGACGGCCTCGGCCGCGATCAACCTCAACCGCTACCGTCCGCCCAGGCCCCCGGGTTGGGGAGGCCCGGCTGCGGGTGCACCGGGCGGCCCGCCCGGCGGCGCAGGAACGGCGCCGCACGGTCCGCTCCAGTTCCCGGTCCGCTGACGGGGGTTGGTGCCGGGGGTCGTTTGCCGGGCCACGTTTGCCGGACCGGTGACTGCGCCCGGGTTTCAACTGCGCAAAGCGGTCCGGGGGTTCCTTGAGACCGAGCTGGCATGTGAACGGAGGAAGCCGACGGCACAGTTCGGCACCGGACGGACAAGCCGGCGGCGAACAAACCGGGATCAAGCAGCCCAAGTTCGCCCATTCATACGCCCGTTGCATCGACTAGCACATACTTGCGGGCACCTCGTATCGCTGCCAGCATGCCCCCATTGATACGGGAGTGGCAGCAGAGGGTTGGGGGCGGTCGTGCAACTGACCGACTTGGTGGCCGCCCAGAAGCAGGTCCGTGAAGAAGCCGCCGCCGGAGGACCCGAGTTCACCGCCTTCCTCCGGAGCATCCGTCTGCGCACCCTGCTCGTGCCGATGGACGACCAGGGCGGCATCTGGTCCGCCGACGTCGAGGGAATCCGCTGGCTTCTCGCGTTCTCCGACGAGAAGATCCTGGCCGCCTTCGCGAAGAACGGAAGCGAGGCCGACATCGGCATGCGGCAGCCCGGCACCTGCGAAACGGACGGCAAGCAGACCTGGGACCACCGCAAGGTCATGGGCTGGAAGCTCCTGGACTTCGTCGTACCCGCGGCCGGTCGGCCATGCGGCGTCGCACTCGACGCAGGCACCGGCGACGGCAAGGTGCTGCCGCCAGTGGCGGGCATCGTCCCGGACATCGCAACGACGGAGGCGTACGCGGCCAATGGGGGGCGCAGCAGGCGCCATTGAGCGCCAACATCCAGGGCTTTGGTGTGCAGAGTATGACCCCGTGGCCTTGCGCTGCCGACTGGGCGAGAGTCCCGCCGGTCAGTAGGACTTCGTCGTCGGGGTGCGCGTGGAAGGCGACGACGGTGGGCAGGGGGTCATCCTGAAGCACGCCGCCTCCACGCCCAACTGCTTCGTGTGCCTTTTCAAGCCCGCTCGGTCGAGAGGCGATCTGACCATCGAGAGCGGTGCTGTCGGACATAGGTCAGCCGAATCGCGTGACCCTCATCGCGGCGAAGAACCGCCACGACCTCACCCTGAATCGTGTCGAGGACCGACCAGTCGTCCTGAATCTGCAAAACACCTCGGTCAAAGCGCACGTGACAAGTCGGGCATAGGCAAAGTACGTTGCCCAGTTCATCCGGCCCCTCGTGCGGCTTACCCAAGGCCTGGATATGCGCCGCCTCGCTATACGTTTTACCTGAAGGCGACACAACAATTTGGGTCGAGCAGATCTGACACATGCCCTCATACATGTCTTTGACCTGTCGGACGACTGCGGAATCCCGGGAAAGTGCTTGCCTTGTAATGTAACGACGGGCTTGCGCTTCAAGGTCAGTATCACCCTCTACCTTCGGCGATGCCGGGATTCGAGGAATCTGCTCACCGGAAGTGATCTTACGGAGCTCAAATCGGCAGATCCGAAGCCCGGCCCTACCTATGTCGGTCCAAAAATCCGCGACTCGGTAGAGACCACGATATTTGTAGCCACCAGTCACTCTCTTACGGCGACCTCCGCGAATCTCAAGCCCTTCGATCACTCGCACCGGCTTTCCCAGGGCGGCTGTAAGTACCAGGCCTGCATTCCCGGGCGAGTCCCAGGATTGATCTTCTACGAGTTCATTGTCCTCCTGCTTTCCCTCACCGGTGTACAGGATGACGTCACCCTCGTCGACGTCATCGACGTAGCCGCCCGAAAGCACTATGGAGTCGGTTCCTTTTTCTGCCGAACCAGATATTCCGCGCCCCGGCCTCCTGTGCAGTCCGTGCTCGTACAACGCTGCGTGACTCGAAAACCAGTCGCCCTCAGTAACACCTTCGGGCTCGCCGAACGAAACAGGCTTAGAAGAGTTGACCATCCGCCAACGCTGTCAATGCCACATTGACTGCAGCGCACAGGACAATCACGCTTAGCTAACGGCACATCAACTTGAGGACCATACGCCACGAACAACTGAGCCTCTTCAACCGCAGCTTGCGCAGGGCACATCAAGGGAGCGGTCGACGGCCTGGACGACTGCGGTGAGGCGAAAGATGCTGGAGGGCACGCCCGGTTCAGCACACGCGGCTAGGCTCCAGGCACGTCCGACCAGGGCGCCGCTCTCACTGGCTTGTGGAGCGAGTGAGTGACTGCACGACAGCAGCGACCGCCGGTCGGTCCTGGTCCAGCCAGTCAACTTCGAAGGCCGTTGCGGGCGTCAGCCACCGCACTTCGTCATGGTCCTGGAGCGGCTGGGGTTGGCCCTTCAACAAGCGCGCACGCCAGACGTGCAAGACAACTCCCGGCTGAAGAGGCCATTCTCCGGGCAGGCGCTCCAGAGGTTCGACCTCAATCCCCAGTTCCTCGCGTAGTTCCCGAACCAGTGCCTGAGCCGGTGTCTCGCCATGCTCGACCTTGCCACCTGGCAGTTCCCAGCGTCCGGCGAGGGCCGGCGGGCCAGTTCGTCTGGCTCCGAGCAATCTCCCCTGGTCGCACACAGCGCCCCCGACCACCACTCGCGGTGCTTCTGCCTTGTCCATGCTCGGAACCTACTGCTTCGTGGTGAGCAGCTTCAGTTCATGTGCCCAGCTCGCACCACACCGTCTTACTTCCCGCCCTCCGCTCAACCCCCCACCCATGCGTCAGCGCCTCCAGGAGGGCGAGCCCGCGGCCCGACTCGGCTTCGTGCGGCGCCTGTTGGAGGACCGGAGGCGCACCCGGGGCCGGGTCCGTGAGGCTGAGGCGCGGGCGGGGGCCGGCCATGGAGGCGTGGAGGGTGACCGGGGTGCCCGGGCCGACGTGGACGATGGCGTTGGTGAGGAGTTCGCTGACGCAGAGGCGGGCCACCTCGGCGAGTTCGGGAAGGCCCCACAGCTCGAAATAGGCGCCGATGCGGTGGCGTACGGGCGAGAGTGCTTCAGGTTCCGCGAGCAGCGGGATCGTCAGGGTGACGCAGCACCTGCGGGTCAGGTGTTGCCGTTCGAGCTCCGCGAGGGCGGGGCGTTCTTCGCCGCCGGTCATCGGTTCCACAGCCTTTCGGTGCGCTCTGTGACGTTTCGCTCACAGAGTGGTAGCTCACTGCGTAATGTGACAGGGGTTCAGGTTCTGCGGCGAACCGTGCTGAATGCGGAGGTCTTCAACCATGCCACCACGCAAGGATGTCGATGCGGCTGCGAGCGTTCCGGCGTTCTACGGGGCCGAGTTGCGCTGGAAACGGGAGAACGCGGGGCTGACGCTTCAGGAGTTGGCGGAGGGATGCTTCTACAGCGTCGCTTTCCTGAGCCAGATCGAGATGGGTGACCGGCGGATGCCGCTGGACCTCGCCCGTCATGCCGATCAACTGCTCGGCACCGACGGCTTCTTCGAGCGGCGCTGCGACGATGCGAGAACGGCCAAGCGTGGAGGGCACGCCGAGTACTTCGCCGACGTCGCCGAGATGGAACGGCATGCACTGACCGTGGAGGAGTGGTCACCCGCCCTGGTACCAGGGCTGCTGCAGACGGAGGACTATGCCCGTGCGGTCGTGCGTGCAACGCATCCTCTGGAGGCAGCGAGCGATGTCGAGGCCAAAGTAGCCGCCCGGCTTTCCAGAGCCGATCTCTTCGACGCCGCCCGCCCTCCAGAGCTTTGGGTGGTGCTGCACGAGCTCATGCTCCTCCAGACGATCGGTTCTGCCGCGACGATGGCAGAGCAGCTTGAGCACGTAGTCCGACTCGCGGAAGACTGCCGCGTCGTTACGCAGGTGGTTCCGGTGAACGCTGGAGCGTTTCCGTTCATGATGGGCATGAGCAAGTTCATGACCTTCACGGATGCTCCGCCCGTGATGTACACGGAGGGACTCCACAGCGGCCAACTCATCGATGAACCAACGCTCGTGAAGCAGTACACCAGGTCTTACGATCTGCTCAGGGCATCAGCTCTGCCACCGGGAGCTTCCCTGGCAATGATCCAGACGGCAGCAAAGGGCTACCGAGATGAGCACCAGCACTGACCTGAGCACCTGCCTGTGGCGCAAGAGCAGCTACAGCAACGGGAGTGGCGGTGACTGCGTCGAGGTCGCGCCTGGCCTGGCCGGTGTCGTTCCCGTACGGGACAGCAAGCGGGCCGGTAGCGTCGGCGCCGTCGTGGTGTTCCCGGCCGGCGGTTGGGGCGTGTTCGTGGACGCCGTCAAGCGCGGGCAGATCTGACGGGCGCACCCGCAAACGCCTCCGGGCGGACGGCCCGGACAGACCGACCGGACAGACCGAGAGGACGGGCCAGGCTCGTGGACGAAGAACTGCTCGCGCTGCTCGCCGAGCACAAGCTGGGCGTGCTCGTGACGCTGAAGCGCGACGGGCGGCCGCAGTTGTCGAACGTCAACTACACCTACGACTCGGCCCGTCGTCTCATCCGGATCTCCGTCACGGCCGACCGCGCCAAGACGCGGAACCTCCTGCGCGACCCTCGCGCCAGCTTCCACGTCCGCAGCGACGACGGCTGGGCCTGGACGGTGGCCGAGGGCGACGCGGAGCTGACGCCCGTCGCAGCCGACCCCCAGGACGACACGGTCGAGGAACTGATCGAGGTCTTCCGCGCGATCCAGGGCGAGCATCCCGACTGGGACGAGTACCGGGCGGCGATGGTCGCCGACCGGCGCCTGGTCGTACGGCTGAAGGTCGAGCACGCGTACGGGCAGCCGCAGCGCTGAGAAGTGGTTCCGGGTGACCGCAGGAAAGGGCCTGGGCCTGCTATTCAACTTTGACTAGAGTGCTCGGCATGAGCGAGAAGACCATTCCCATCCTGCCGTGCCGGACGATTCAGCCCGTCCTGGACTTCTACACCGCCCTCGGGTTCGAGGTGACCTTCCAGCAGAGGAGCCCGAACCCCTTCGCCGTCGTGCAGCGCGGCGGCATCGAGCTCCAGTTCTTCGGCATGAAGAAGTACGAGCCCGCCGAGTCCTTCAGCACGTGCTACGTCCTCACCGACGACGTGGACACGCTGTACGAGTCGTTCCGCTCCGGGCTCAGGGCCGCGTACGGGAGGATCCCGACCCGCGGGCTGCCGCGCATAGGGCCGCTGAAGGACATGTCGTACGGCGTGCGCCAGTTCCTGATGTCGGATCCGGGGGGCAACTGCATCCGCATCGGCAAAAAGACCAGCGAGGACCAGCACCACCGCCCGGCGCCCAGGGAGACGTTCGCACGTGCCCTGCACAACGCGGCGCTCTTCGCGGACTCGCGCGAGGATCCACGGGGCGCGGCGAAGATCATCGACCGGGTGCTGCGGCTGGAGGACGAGCAGCCCACGCCGGTCCAGCTGCTGCGTCTGCTGGTGCTGCGCGCGGACGTCGCGGGACGGCTCGGCGACGACACCACGTCGGCGCGCCTGCTGGCAGAGGCCGCCGCCGTCCAACTCTCGGACGAGGAACGGGAGTCGGTCCGCGACGACCTTGCGCGGCTCGATGAGCTGCAGGAGCGGCCCGGCACGCGTCCCGCCGGCTGACCCGGCGGGACGCGTCCGCCGTCACGCCCGAGCTTCCTCGATCAGGCCGACGGCTCCGCGATCACTCCGACGCGTCCGTCAGGAGTTTCGTCTCCTCCTCGGTGAGCCGGACCTCGTCGAGGGCCAGCAGCGGGGCGAGTTGCCCGGTCGACCGGGCGCTGGCGATCGGGGAGGTGACCGTGGGGCGGGTCAGCAGCCAGGCGACGGCGATCGTCGCGTGGGCGATTCCCCGCGCCTCGGCGATCCGGTCGAGTGCGGCCAGTACGCGCCGGCCGCGCTCGGTCTCCAGGTACTTCGAGGCACGCTCGGCGCGCGGGCTTCCTCCCGTACCGGCCGTGCCGGCTGAACCGGCTGAACCACCGTCGTCCGCACGATACTTGCCGGTGAGGAAGCCCATGGCCAGGGCGAAGTACGGCATGACCGCGAGCTGCCGGCGCTCGGCGAGCTCCGCCAGTGGGCCCTCGAACGTGTCGCGCGAGACGAGGTTGTAGTGCGGCTGGAGCGCGGCGTACCGGGCGGCGCCGGCCCCGTCGCTGAAGTCGAGGGAGGCTTCGAGGCGTTCCGGTGAGATGTTGGACGCGCCGATCTCGCGGACCTTGCCGGCGCGCACGAGATCGTCCAGCGCGGAGACGATCTCCGAGACCTCGACGCTCTCGTCGTCGAAGTGCGTGTAGTAGAGGTCGATGCGGTCGGTGCGCAGCCGGCGCAGCGAATCGTCCGCGGCGGCCTTGATGTTGGCGGCGGAGAGTCCCTTGCGGTCGGGGTGAGCACCCACCTTGGTCGCGATGACGAGGTCGTCGCGGTTGCCGCGCGCCGCCGTCCAGTTGCCGATGACGGTCTCGGAGTCCATGCCGCCGTCCACGCCTTGCCGCCTGCCGGAGTACACGTCGGCGGTGTCGATGAAGTTGCCGCCCGCCGCGGTGTAGGCGTCGAGGACGTCGAACGAGGCGGCCTCGTCGGCCGTCCAGCCGAAGACGTTGCCGCCGAGGCACAGCGACGACACGGAGAGTTGCCCGAGCGGACGGCGTGCGGCGAGCCCGCCGGTCGTCGGGGCGGTCGCGTCAGGGGAATCGGTCTCAGACATGGGCCGACCGTAGCGGCACCTGCGGTCGCCCACCCAGCTCTTTTCCCGCCCTGCCCTGGCCTTTCCCAACCATTCCCACGTGTGCGCGCCGTGCGGCCCGCGCCCGCGCCTGCGACATCGGCCGCCGGCATGCGTTCCTGCGTTCCCCCGGCTCCCGGCTCCCGGCCCTCGGCCCGACCCTCGGCTTCCCGCTCCCGGCTCCCGGCCACCGGTTCCCGCGCCCGCGCGAGGAAAGACCGACGGCCCTGGCGTCGGGGGGTCGGTCCACCAGGGCCGCCGGAACTTGTGGGCGGGACCTTGCTCGCGGAGGAAACCCGCGGAGGAAAGAGGCCCCCGTCCGCCGCCGCCTCGTCCCCTCCTTGTGTACGCCGAGGGGCATGGGCGAGTTGTGCGTGGTCCAGCGCACCTCGACGGTGCGAGGCGGCGGCGGCGCGACAGGTCTTCGCGACGGGCACTCGTCGTGCTGTGAAGATGTGGAGGTGGCCTACGCCCGGGATGCGGGGGTGCCGCCGTGGGTACGCGTAATGAACTGCGTCATGAACTCGCGTACGAGTAGGGGTGCTTGTGGCGGTGCCGCTGATGCCGCACCGCCGCCGCAGCAGTGCCGGAAATGGTGACGGTGTCGGTGTGGCGTGCGGGAGGGGAGCCGCCGTGCGGCCGCCCCTCCTTCCGCGGCCAGGGTCAGAGGGTGAGGCCCTTGCCCCGCAGCCACGCCGCCGGGTCGATCGCGTCGCCGCCGCCGGGGTGGACCTCCAGGTGCAGGTGAGCGCCTGTGACGTTCCCGGTGGAGCCGACGCGTCCGATCGTCTCGCCCGTACGGACCTTCTGACCCGCAGAGACGTTCATCGACGACTGGTGGGAGAACCAGAGTTCCGTCCCGTCGTCGAGCTGGAGGATGGTGCGGTAGCCGTACGAACCGGCCCAGCCGGCCTCCTTGATCGTGCCGGAGTGGATCGCCTTGATCGGCGTGCCGGACGGTGCCGCGAAGTCCGTGCCGGTGTGGCCGTTGGACCACAGGCTGCCGGACTCGCCGAACTGAGAAGTGAGTTGGTAGCCGGAGAGGGGGAGCTTGAAGCTCTTGGCGAGCTTGGCCAGGCGGGCCTCCTCCGCCTTCTGGCGCTCCGCGGCCTCGGCGCTGGCCTTGGCCTTCGCGGCCTTCGCCTGTGCCGCGTCCGCCGCCTTCTCGATGGCAGCGTCGCGCGCGGCCGCCTCGGCCTGCGACTGCTGCGCCTGGGCCTGCTGGAGGATGCGGGAGCGCAGGGCCTCGCCCGCGTCCGTCTGGCCTTCCCGGGTGTCGCTCGCGGTGAGAGCGGCCTGGGTGAGCGGCTGGCCAGTGACGTTCTCGTCGCCACCGGCGAGCAGCTTGACGCCCGGGAGGTCCTTGGCCTTCTCGGCCACGTCCGGCATCGAGATCGACGCCACCGGCTTCTCCTGCGCGGTGGCCATTCCACCGGCGCCGACCGCCGCGATCATGCCGACTCCGAGGACGGCGCTGCTGCGAGCCATGCTGCCGCCGCGCTGCCTGACGAGCTTGTGCCGCCCGCGCACGGGGCGCACGGACTCCTCGGTGGGGTTCCACTCCTCGCCGGGGGCCGACCCGGGAGCGTCATCGAACGCGTCCGGAACGGGGGGCACTTCACCCTGGCCGAAGTCGTACGCGCCGAACTCGGGCGCCGCGAACTCCTGTGTGGCGTATGCCCCGTCGGTCCCGTAGCCGTACGAGCCGTAGTTGTCGTACGCGGCGTAGGTGTCAGCCGGCTGTGATGCGTAAGAGTCGTACTGGCCGTAGCTGCCGGTCTGCTCGAAGAAGTCGAAGCCGCCGGGCTGCTGGTGCGGGCCATCGTTGCCGAAGGGGCCGTATTCGCCGTATCTGTCGGACTCTTCGTCGTCCAGGTACGGGTCGTACGCACCCTCGGGGGCATGCCTGTTGGACGCCACGGGGGCCGTTCTCCTTTCCTTCCTTCTCGCCTACCGGGTTAGCTGACGGGTTCGGAGCAGGAAGGTCTCCTACGAACTGCCCGCCCGTGGGCGGAACTTGCCGATTCACCCCAGTCCCTGCCGTGTGGCAGGGGGTGGTTCCCCGGTTCCCTTGGTGCAGCGATATCGAGTTGTGGCTCGGGGTGGTGCACTTTCAGGATTCGGCGACGGCGCACGGAGCCGTCTCTCGTGACGGCAGTGACGACCGCGCTGCGTTATGGAACGTTAATAGAGCCGCCGCTGAGATTCCAAGCGGTTCCAGTGAGATTTGTAGCTCCATGACATGCGGATTCCTGGACAGGAAGGGCCAATTGGGGCACTTGCTCACTCTGCACGACGAGTGTGGTCGCTGTGCGTGACCGGTGAACCAATCGTGACGGCCACCCTTCACGAGGGGAGACCGCGGAGCCCGCCCGTCCGGGCCGGGAGGCTCGCCCACTCCCTCGCCCGGCCGTTGTTCTGCACCCTTGTGTGTTCACCCCGGCGGACCGTCACGACCCCACGCTGTACGGCGCCGTTCCGGAGGGCCGGCGCTCCGGAGGATCGGCGGGCCGGCGGGCGGCGGGCGGCGGGCGGCGGGCGGCGGGCGGCGGAGCAATCCGACCGGCCCATCGGCCGGGCCCGGGCCGGGGGCCACGGCCCTCGATGTCACGGTTTGTCCTTCTCTCTGACGGGAACCGGGCTGTATGTCCTATTCACAGAAGCTGCTTGCCTGCGCCAGCGCACTGCGCGCCGTGCTGCCCGACTCCGAGCGGCAGGGACGCGTACTCGCCGCCATCGAGAGAACCGAGCAGGACACCCGGCTGGACCCCCCGGTCCAGGGACTCCAGCGGGCCGTGCACGCACTCCCCCTCAGTGACGAGGACCGCGACGTACTGCACGGCCACTGGCTCGGCCACCCCCTGCATCCGGCGCTCGTCCAGGTGCCGCTGGGCACCTGGTTCTCGGCCGCCGTACTGGACCTGATTCCGGGCAAGCGCCGGCACTACGCGCCGGCGGTGCTGATCGCCACGGGGCTCGTCGCCGCCGTGCCCGCCGCAGTCACCGGATGGGTCGACTGGGCAGAGCTGCGCAAACCGCAGATGCGCGTCGGTCTGCTGCACGCGATCGCCAACTCCGCCGGGGTGATCCTCTACGCCTACTCGCTGGGCGCGCGCGTGCGGGGCCACACCGTGCGCGGACGGGCCTTCGGCTACGCCGGGCTCACCGTCGTCGCGGTCGGCGGCGCGCTCGGCGGTCACCTGGCCTACCGGCAGGCCGCGGCCGTCAACCACGCCGAGGACATCCCGGTGCGTACGGAGCCCGGCTGGCACGCGCTGGGTGCGGTCGCGGACTTCCCCGTCGGGAAGGCGGTGCGGCGGATCGTCGGCGAGACCCCGGTTCTGGTGGTGCGGGCGAGCGGCAACACGGTGCACGTCCTGGCCGACCGGTGCAGCCACATGGCGGGACCGCTCTCGCAGGGAGAGCTCGTCGACGGATGCGTGCGCTGCCCCTGGCACGGCAGCGTGTTCCGGCTCTCGGACGGCTGGAACGTGAGCGGACCCGCGACGTCCCCCCAGCCCGTCTTCGAGACGCGGCACGTGGACGGAGTGGTGGAGGCGCGCCTCGCCTGAACCGCTGGTGCGTGCCGTCCCGTCGCCCACCGCGCGGGACGGCCGGGGTGTGTCCGGCGGACAGCCCTCAGCCGCACAGGCACCCGCGGCAGGGTCCGTGCGAAGACCGATCAGGGGGCGGAAGGCAGCGACAGCGGCGGCGCACCCGCAGAAGGGAACGACAGACGTGGACGCGGGAGGCACGAGCACCACCAAGCACCTCCTGGAACGCCTGAGGCTTCCGGCCGGTGTGCTGCACGCCAGGAACATGGTGGGGGGACGGCGCACGGACCTGCTGCCGGGATGGGTGAAAGCCCTGCCGCCGTCGCTGGTGCTGCTGGCGCTCGTCCTGGAGCTGCTGACGCCGGGCCGCTACTCGTTCGCGTCGTTCCTCACCGCCGCCGTCGTCCTGGCGGCGCTGCTGTCCCGGCCCGCCGTGACGCTCTTGATCGGACTGCTCTCGGTCGGGCTGCTGATCGGGCTGCACGTGGCCCTGACGGACGTGTACCCGGAGAACGTCACAGGCCCCGTCATCACCCTCATCCTGGTCACCGGCTTCTCCGCTCTGCTGTCCATGATCCTGGAACGCACCACGCTTCAGCTCGTACAGGTGCAGGCGGTCGCCGAGGCCACGCAGCGGGCGCTGCTGCGGCCGCTGCCGGAACGGCTGGGTCACGTCCGCATGGCGGGCCTCTACCGCGCCGCCGACGAGGCCGCTCTCATCGGCGGCGATCTCTACAGCGTCCGGCCGACGCCGTACGGGGTGCGGGCGGTGATCGGCGACGTACGCGGCAAGGGCATCGGGGCGACCGAGGGGGTCGCGACGATCACCTCGGCCTTCCGTGAGGCGGCCATGTCCTGCCCCGCGCTGTCCGAGGTGGCCCAGCGCATCGAGGGGGCGATGGCCATGGACCGGGAGGACATGGAGGTTGGCGGCTCGCTGGCCGTCCCCGTCATGGGCACGCCGCGCGGCTGGGCGCAGGAGATGTTCGCGACGGCGGTGCTGCTGGAGTTTCCCCACGAAGGGGGATGCGTGCGGATTCTCAGTCGCGGCCATCCGCCGGTGTTCCGGCTCGGCGGCCCGGAGGGCGTCGTACCCCTGACTCCCGAACCCGCGCTGCCGCTCGGATTCGGCGACCTCTGGCCGGGCGGACCGGTGAGGGAGACGACGTACCGGCTGACGGAGGGCGAGGCATTGATCGCCTGCTCGGACGGGGTCACTGAGGCGCGGAGCCGCGACGGCGGGTTCTACCCGCTGGAGCGGCGGCTCGAAGAACGCTATTCCGGCGCTTCGGGGACGGGGAGGGGCGCAGTCGGCGGGCATCTCCGGGGAGTGGGCGGGCCCGGGGGGATCGACCCGTCGGAAGTGGTCTCCTTCGTCCACAGGGACGTCACACGGTGGGCCGAGTCGATCAACGACGATCTGGTGATCGTCGTCCTCCAGCAGGACGCGGGCGCGCACACGGCCACGCGGGCGTCCTTGGAGCGGTGAGCCGGCGGGCCCCGCGGTACGCGGCCCGGGGCCGGCCGTACGGTGACGGCCGCCCCCGGGCGGTTCGGACGGCTGGGGTGCGTGGGGGCCGCGCGGTGCGCGCGGGCGCCGGAGCGATGCGGACGGGCGGGGCGCCCGGAGCAGCGCCGCAACCGGCAGTCGCGGGCACAGGAGCGGGCCGCGCGGAGCCGGTGGTCGCGGAGCGGGTCGCGCGGAGCCAGGCGCGACTGACGCGACGGGCGCCGGCGCGTGCGGGGCGCGGGGTGCGGGGTGCGGGGTACGGACCCGCACCCCGCACGCGCCGCTCGTCCGCATGCGCCGCTCGTCCGCACGCGCCCGTCCGCGCGCGGAGCGGCAGGCGCTCCGCGCGGTCGCGTCAGTCGCGCTCCGCGCCCTCCGGGAGCGAGCGCAGGTCGAGCTTCGGGGTCTTCTGCTGGAGCGACCAGTCCAGCATCTTCTTCGCGTCGGTGTAGCGGGCGCTGCTGTTGAGGAGCACGCCGGTGATCGAGCGGCCGTTGCGCTCGGCGGCGAAGACGAGGCACGGACCGGCCTTGGTGCCGGTGCCGGTCTTGATGCCGATGACGCCCTGGTACGAGCCGAGCAGCCGGTTGGTGTTGTACCAGGTGTAGGTGCGGCCGTTGGTCGCCTTCTGCTTCGTCGACATGGACTTCGCGGCCTTGCGGATGTTCGTGCTGCCGAGGGCGTACCTGCCGAGCTTGGCCATGTCGCGTGCCGTGGACTGGTTGCGCCCCTTCTTCGAGATGCCGTCGAAGGAGTCGAACTCGGTGTTCTTCATGCCGAGTTGGCGTGCCTTCGCGTTCATCTTCCCGATGAAGGAGCTGACGCGGGCGCTCGTGGAGCCGCCCTTGCCGACGGCGTCGGCCAGCGCGTACGCGGCGTCGCAGCCGGAGGGGAGCAGCAGGCCGTAGAGGAGCTGCCGCAGCTTCAGCTTGTCGCCGGTCCTCAGGTCCGCGGTGCTGGCGCCCCACTTGGTGACGTAGTCGCGGTAGGCCTTCTTGACCGTGACCCTGCGGTCCAGGTCGACGCCCGAGCTGACGACCACCGCGGCCGTCATGACCTTCGTGGTGCTGGCCATCTGCCGCTTGGTGTCGGAGCCCTTGCCCCACAGCTCCTCACCGGAGGAGTTGTCCAGCAGGAAGGCGCCCTTGGCCTTGACGCCGGAGGGCCCGGCCGCCTGCGCCGGGAAGACGAAGGGTCCCGCGGCCAGCAGTGCTCCGGCCGCCACCGCCACAGCGCCGGTCCGGCGGGCCCTCTTGGATACACGCATCAACTCGAAGCTCCATCGTCAGTGGCGGGGCCGGCACCGGCACATGCGTGCGGGCGGCGGCCCGTGAACAAAGGTCCGTTGTCCCAAGGACAGTGCTGCGCCCCGTTTGGTTGCACCGAACGATCCCCGCACATCAGTTCATCCGCTGCGCCGGACCGGGGCCCGGCGCACCAGGAGGAAGGGGAGCCGGTGAAGCGGCGCCCGCCGCAAGGCCGAGCGGTTCCTGTCACCGGCAGCACAAGCAGGGCACGGGCCGCCGCCCGGCCCTTGAACTCCAGGCGGGCGGCGGCACGTTGCTGCTGCACGAACGGGACCGTACACGAGTCGGGCACTCAGCAGCAGAGACGCAGCAGCAGACCTGCGCGCGCGACCGCCGGTCCGCGGCGAATGCGCGCGGTCCCGGCACGGACGTCGCCGCTGTGGACCGGGGCGCGGCCCCACGGCCCGCGAACCCCCCGCGCATGCTGCCCGTTCAGACCGTGGAGCGCGGCGGAATCGCGTCGCCCGCAGGGGTGTCGCTGCGCCCGTAGTGATGTGTGGTGAACATGTAGAGCAGGCCCACGCCCACGACCACGCCGCCGCTCAGCAGCACGATCCAGTTCTCGTACCAGGGCTGGTCAGGGGTGCGCGCCCAGGAGATGTTGATGATCGCGAAGATGCCGTACGCGAGCGCGCCGGCGTTGACGAGCAGCCCCCAGCGCCCGAGCTGGAACTCCCCCGAGGGCCGCCACCCCTTCAACCGTGCGCGCAGCGCGGCGAGTACGACCATCTGGAACGAGCCGTAGATCCCGAGGATCGCAAACGAGACGATCTTGGTGAGGGCGTCCTCCGAGATCAGCGAGCCGAAGGCGATGACCGTCGGGATGACGGCGGCCACCAGCAACGCGTTGTGCGGCACGGCGCGCGCGTAGGAGAAGGAACGCAGGACCCGGTGCCCGACGACCATCTTGTCCCGCGCGTAGGAGTAGATGAGACGCCCGGCGGCAGCCTGGAGGCTGACCGTGCAGGACAGGAACGAGATGAGCACGACGCCCATGACCATGCGGGCGCCCACCTCGCCCAGCGCGTCGAAGAGCACCCGCACGACGGGGTTGGTGTCCTCGCCGGCGATCACCGCCTTGTAGTCGGAGACGGCGAGCAGCAGCGTCAGGCACGTGAACGTCGCCGCAGCCCCGCCGACGTAGACGGTCCGGCGCATCGCCCTGGGGATGACCGTGCCCGGGTGTGCGACCTCCTCTGCGAGGTCGCCGCACGCCTCGAAGCCGTAGTACTGGTAGAAGCCGATGATGGCGGCGGCGAGGAACGCCGGCAGATACGAACCGCCCTCCGTCGCCCCGAAGTTGTCGAAGATCACGCCGAGCCCGTGGAAGCGGTGCGTGCTCAGCAGCCAGACCCCGACGACGATGGCGCCGATCAGCTCCGCGGTGAAGCCGATGACTGCGGCCTTCGAAAGGGCCTTCGTCCCGGCGTAGTTGATGAGCGCGGCCACGACGATGAGAGCCACGGTGCACAACACGGTGGTGTGCACGGACGGTTCGAAGCCGAAGAGGATCGCGATGTACGGGCCGGCCCCGTAGGCGACGGCGGTGATGGTGACCAGCAGCGCCCACATGTAGACCCAACCGGTCATCCACGCCCAGCGGATGCCCCACAGGCGGCGCGCCCAAGGGTAGACGCCGCCCGCGATGGGGTACTGCGCGACGGTCTCGCCGAAGACGAGCGCCACGAGGAACTGCCCGGCTCCGGCGAGCACGAACGCCCAGATCATCGGCGGGCCGCCGGTGGCCAGCGCCGTGGCGAAGAGGGTGTAGGTGCTCACCACGGGAGAGAGGTAGGTGAAGCCCAGCGCGAAATTCGCCCAGGGCCCCATCTCCTTGCGGAACTCGGAGCCGTGCCCGGCGCTTTCGCCGGCGCCGCCGCCTTCCCCTCCGCCACCTGCCGCTGCGGAACCCGCGGCGTCCGTCATCGCTGCTCTCCCCTCATGTCGCTGCCGCTCGCGGGCACCGCCCCGTGCGCCGGACCGGCACGGCCCGTGATCAGGTCCACCGCGCGCTCGGCGACGAGCAGCACGGTGACCATCGGGTTGACGAGCGGCAGGCTCGGGAACACGGACGCGTCGACCACCCGCACGCCTTCTTCGCCGCGCAGCCGCAGCAGCGGATCGAGGACCGCGCCGGCGTCGCCGTCACCGCCCATGCGGCACGTACCTGCCGGGTGGTACACGGTGTGCGCGGCCCGCCGCCCGTACTCCGACAGCTCCGCGTCGGTGGTCGCGGCGGGGCCCGGCGCGGTCTCGCGCATCAGCCACTCGCGCAGCGGCCCGGTCGCCGCCACCTCGCGTGCGACGCGCAGACCGTCGACGACCGTCCGCTCGTCATAGCCCTCGGGATCGGTGAAGTAGCGGAAATCCAGGGCGGGTTTCTCCCGGGGGTCTGCGCTGCGCAGCCAGATCTTCCCCCGGGAGCGGGACTTGGGCACGTTCGGCGTCATGCTCACCCCGTGAGGGGGTGTGGGCAGGCCGAGGCGTTCGGTGTTGAGGGTGAACGGCACCTGGTAGAAGTGGAGCATCAGGTCCGGGCCGGGCTCACCCGCGTCGCGCCGCACGAAAAGGCCCGCGTCGGAATCCATCGCGGAGTTCGGTGGCAGCGGGCCCGCCGTCTCCCAGACGATGACCGACTCCGGGTGGTCGAGCAGGTTCTCCCCCACGCCGGGCAGGTCCGTCAGGACGTCGATGCCCAGCTCGCGCAGCTCGTCCGCGGGACCGATGCCGGAGAGCATCAGCAGCCTCGGGGTGTCGATCGCCCCCGCGCACAGCACCAGTTCACGTTCGGCGCGCACGGTGCCCTCCGACCCGTCCGCGTACCGCACCTGTACACGGGTCAGCCGGCTCTGCTCGTCCCGCAGCAGGCGGTACGCCCAACTCTCCAGCTGCAGCGTGAGGTTGGAGCGGCCCATCACCGAGTGGAGGTAGGCGACGGACGCGGACGAGCGGCACCCGGTGGCCGGGTCGTAGGCGACGGAGAAGAACCCGGCGCCTTCGGTGAAGGGATGGGCGTTGAAGTCGTCGACGACGGGGACGTCGAGGGTGTCGACGGCGGCGGTGACGAAGTCGTGCGCGATGGGGTTGCGGTCCTTGCCGGCCACGGGGCGGATCGAGTTGCGCAGCCGGTGCCGGTAGGGAAGCAGCGTTGCGGCGTCCCAGCCGGCCGCGCCGTCGCGCACCCACTGTTCCAGTTCGTGGGGGAAGGGCAGGAAGCTGATGAGGGTGTTGTGGGAGGAGCAGCCGCCCAGCACACGTGCCCGCGAGTGCAGGATGTGCGAGTTTCCGCGTGGCTGCTCGACGATGGGATAGCGGTAGTCGTAGTCGGTGTCGATGAGATTGATCCAGTTCCGCAGCCTCAGCACGTTCTCGTCGCCGACGTCGCTGGGACCCCCCTCGATGACGCACACCCGCGTCAGCGGATCCTCGCTCAGCCGCGCGGCCAGCACACAGCCGGCGGTGCCGCCGCCGACGATCACGTAGTCGTAGGCGTCCTCGTCCCTGCCGGACCCGCTCGTTGCCGACGTGTCTGCCACCGCGCTCTCTCCTCCGCCTTCCCGCACGCCGCGTTTCCGGCACTCAGCCCTTGAACCAACCCGACGGCGCCGGAGAGAGGTTGTGGTAGATGTGCTTGGCCTCCTGGTACTCACGCAGCCCGCTCGGCCCGAGCTCCCGTCCGATGCCGGACCTGCCGAAGCCGCCCCACTCGGCCTGCGGCAGGTACGGGTGGAAGTCGTTGATCCAGACGGTGCCGTGACGCAGCCGGCCGGCCATCCGCTGCGCGCGTCCCGCGTCGTTCGTCCACACGCCGCCGGCCAGCCCGTAACGCGTGTCGTTGGCCAGCTCCAGCGCCTCCTCCTCGGTGTAGAAGCGCTCCACCGTCACGACGGGCCCGAAGACCTCCTCCTGCACGATGCGCATCGTCGACTTGCAGTCGGCGTACACGGTGGGCAACAGGAAGAATCCGCGGGCCAGTTCGGGATCGTCGGGCCGCCGCCCGCCGGTGACGAGCCGGGCGCCGTCCATGCGCGCGATCTCCAGGTAGCTCTCCACCTTCGCGCGGTGCTCGGCGGAGACGAGGGGGCCGCTCTCCGTCATCGGCTCGAGACCGTTGCCGAGGCGGATCGCCTCCGCCCTGGAGGCCAGTTCGGACAGGAAGCGCTCGTGGATGCCGTACTGGACGATGAGGCGCGAGCCGGCCGAGCAGACCTGGCCGGAGTGCAGGAACGCCGCGTCCAGGGCGTAGTCGAGCGCGGTTTCGAAGTCGCAGTCGTCGAAGACGATGTTGGGGTTCTTTCCGCCCAGCTCCAGGGCGATGTTCTTCACGCCGGACGCGGCGCTCTCCATGACCTTCCGGCCGGTCGCCAGGCCGCCGGTGAAGGAGACCATGTCGACCTCCGGGTGCGAGGTCATGGCCGCTCCCACGGTGCCGCCCGCGCCCAGCACGAGGTTGGCGACGCCCGGCGGCGTGCCCGCCTCCTCCAACAGGCCCATCAGCGCGATGGTCGTCAGCGGCGTGACCTCGCTCGGCTTGAGAACGAACGTGTTGCCCGCGGCGAGCGCCGGTGCGACCTTCCACGAGGTCTGGAGCAGCGGGTAGTTCCACGGCGCGATCAGCGCGCACACGCCGACGGGCTGGTACACGACCCTGCTCAGCACGTCCGGCCCGACGTCGACGACGCGTCCCGCCTCCTTCCCCACGATCTCGGAGAAGTAGCGGAAGGCGCTCGCGATGTCCTCGATGTCGAGACGCGACTCGGCCAGCGTCTTCCCGGTGTCCAGGGTTTCCATACGGGCCAGTTGCTCCAGGTCGCGCAGGAGCAGCTCGTGCACGCGGTAGAGGACGTCCGCGCGCCGGCGGGCCGGCGCGCATGCCCAGTCGGCGCGCTCGAAGGCCCGCTTGGCGGCCCGTACCGCGATGTCGACGTCCGTCTCGTCGCCCTCGGAGACGGTGGTGATGACGGAGGCGTCGAAGGGGTTGATCACGTCGCGCGACCGGCCCGAGACTCCTCCGGTCCATTCACCGTCGATGTACAGCTCGGCCATCGCGAAGCCCCTCACTCGCCCGTGGTGCTCGTCGCCCCCGATCTCGGCATGACCGCTCCAACATCGTGCGGGGGCGGTGCCGCCTCCTACGGGGCGCACCGAACGGGGGGACCTGGGGAGGGGATGTTGACCCACGTGGACTAAGAACGGGCGAGCGGCGGACAGGAGTTGGCGGAGGCACGGCCGTCGTCGCCGCGGCTGTGCCTCCGCGTCACCACGGGCGGCCCGGCCGGACCGTCTGCACGGCGGTCCGGCCGGGTGGGGCGGGCGGCCGAGCGGTCGGCCGGCCGTGCAGGGGCGGGCCGGCCGGCTCCCGGATCAGATGACTGCGCAGGACCGGTCGCGGGCCCGGCGCCGATCCGGGGCCCGATCCCGATCCCGTCGCGGTCGGGGTCGCGGTTCCTCCGGGCTCAGGCGTGGCGCGCGGCGTTCGCGACGATCGCGTCCCGCAGGTGCCCGGCCATCCCCGGCTTGATCGCCTCGTAGTACGCGGTGAAGCGCTCGTCCGCGACGTACATCTCGCCGAGGCAGGTGTGCATCTCGTACGGACACTCGTAGAAGTTGCGGCAGATCTGCTGCCTGTGCTCCTCGGCGAGGTCCATCGCCGCCTCGGACTGCGGGCCTTCGCCGCTGTCCATCTGGGCGGCGAAGCGCCGGCCCCACTCCTCGCCCTCCTCCTTGATCCGCAGCCAGTCCTCCTTGGTGTAGGAAGCCGTTCTGCGCTGCGACTCGCGGTAGGCCTCCGTGTCGCCCCAGCGCTGCTGGGTCTCCTCCGCGTACTGGTCGGGGTCGTTGTCGCCGAAGACCTCGAACTTCTCCTCGGGCGTGAGGTTGATGCCCATCTTCCGTGCCTCCATCGCGTGTTCGACGGCGGCGGCCATCTTCTGCAGTCTCCGGATCCGCGAACGCAGCAGTTCGTGCTGCCGCCGCAGGTGTTCCCGCGGGTCCGCGTCCGGGTCGTCGAGCAGGACCGCCACCTCTTCGAGCGGAAAGCCGAGCTCCCGGTAGAAAAGGATCTGCTGGAGCCGGTCCAGGTCGGCGTCGCCGTAGCGGCGGTGACCGGCGTGGCTGCGTTCGCTCGGCACCAGCAGGCCGATCTCGTCGTAGTGGTGCAACGTGCGCACGGACACCCCGGCGAGTCCGGCGACCTTCCCCACGGAGTAGCTCATCTCCGCTCCTCTCTCGTACGCACCTCACGATGAGTCCTCACGCGGCGTGAGGTGCAAGCGGAATTTCTCCGGACGCGCGCCCGTGCGTCGCACAGCCGCCGGCCGACGGCGAGGGGGACGCCGGCGGCATGAGGGAGCCGGGCCCCGGCCGCACCCCCTCCGGGTACCGGGTTCCCGTCCCCTACTCGTCCGGCGAGGGCAGCGGGCGGGGCGGCCGCGGGCCGGTGTAGTGGCCGCCGGGCCGCAGGCGCAGCGGCGGTTCGCCGTACTCCTCGAGGGCGTGGGCGATCCAGCCGGCCGTACGGGCGACGGCGAAGACCGCCTCGCTCGCCTCGGGGCTCATGCCGGCGCCCAGGGTGAGCACCGCCAGGGCGAGGTCGATGTTGGCCGGGCGCCCGGCCGTCGCCGCGATCTCGTGGGCCGCCTCGAGGGCCCGGGCGCAGGCCGGAACCTCTTCCAGCCAGGTGAACAGGGCACGGGCGCGCGGGTCCTCACCGGGATAGACGCGGTGTCCGACGCCCGGAACCGGACGCCCGGCCCGGAGGGTGCCGGCCACCACGGCCGCGGCACTGCCGCGTTCCACGGCCTCGGCCAGCATGCGGTGCGCCCCCGCGCCCGCGGCCCCGTGCAGCGGGGCGTCGAGTGCGCCGAGGGCGGCGGAGACGACGGCGTACGGGTGGGCCCGTGCGGAGGCGGCGACCCGTGCGGCGAGCGTCGACGCCGCGAGGTCGTGGTCGAGGAGCAGGATCATCGCCCGCTCCAGGGCGCGTACGAACGCCTCCGTGGGGCGGCGGCCGGTCAGCCGTGGCCACAGCGCGCGGGCCAGCCCGCCTTCGGCAACCGGCGCGGCGGCCTCCTCGTCCGAAGCGCTCCCCCACGGCGGCAGCGCATCCACCATGACGGGCAGCAGCCCGCGCGCCCGCGCGATCACCGCCTCCTCCGCGAGGTCGAACCGCAGCGGATCGGCCACGGCCGCCGCGACGACGGCGGCGCGCAGCCGGTCGGTGGCGGCGCAGTGGCCGGGCAGCGCGCCGGCTGCCGCACGGGCGGCCTCCAGCAGTGGAGGCGGGGCGGGGAACCGCGCCCCCGGTGTGAGCCGTCCCGTCCACAGCCAGTCGGCCGCCTCCTCGAAGGTGTGCGCGGCGGCCAGTTCACGCGCGTCGACGCCGCGGAACCAGCATCCGTCCGGCTCGATCAGCGTGATCCCGGTCCGTACGGACATGGCACCGGGCGCCGCCTCCCGTGCTGCGGCGGCGGGCCTGCGGGCGGCGACGGCCAGTGCCTCGACTTCGGCCGCGTCGAACGTGCTGCCGCGTCCGCCCGCCGAGCGGCGGCTGCTCAGCAGGCCGCGGCTGACGTACGCGTAGACGGTCTCGGGTTTCACCCCGAGCCGCTCCGCCGCCTGCCGGGTGGTGAGCCGGGGCCGCTCCCCGGGGCCGTCGCCGTTCAGTTCGCTCACGCTCATCCACCAGACCTGAGTCGGTCACCGGGCATCGGCCAGCATTGACTGAATCAATATTGACGCAACTGAGTAAAGCATGGACAGTCGGATCACGTAAGGGGGACGGGGACGGAAACGGAGATCCGACATGGAGCAACAGGGCATCGAGGTCCCGCGCGGACTGTCCGGAGTCGTCGTCACGGACACCGCCCTCGGCGACGTACGGGGACGCGAAGGCTTCTACCACTACCGGCAGTACTCGGCCGTGGAGCTGGCCGAGCACCGCACGTTCGAGGACGTCTGGCATCTGCTGTTCCACGGGGAACTCCCCGACCGCGCCGGCCGCGAGGAGTTCACGAAACGCACCGCCGCACTGCGCCACCTCCCCGCCCCCGTACGCGCGGCACTGCCCGCCGTGTCCCGGGCCACCGCCGCTTCCGGGCCCCTGGCCGGGCTGCGCACCGCGCTCTCACTGGCCGGGGCGGCGGCGGGGTTCCGCCCGGTCTACGACCTCACGCCGGACGAGCGCCGCGACGACGCCCTCGCCGCGTGCGCGCTCGTACCGACGCTGCTGACGGCGCTGCACCGGCTGGGCCAGGGGCTGGAACCCGTCGAGCCGCGCGACGACCTGCCGCACGCGGCCAACTACCTGTACATGCTCACCGGTGAGGAGCCCGCGCCGCGCGAGGCCCGGGCCGTGGAGCGCTACCTCATCTCCACCGTCGACCACGGCTTCAACGCCTCGACCTTCACCGGGCGCGTGATCGCCTCGACCGGGGCCGACGTCGCCGCCTGCCTCACCGGTGCGATCGGCGCGCTGTCCGGGCCGCTGCACGGCGGTTCGCCCAGCCGCGCGCTGGACGCCCTGGACGCCATCGGCACCCCGGACCGCGCCGACGCCTGGGTCCGGGAGCAAGTACGGGCGGGCGAGCGGATCATGGGCTTCGGGCACCCCGTCTACCGTACGGAGGACCCGCGTTCGCGCATGCTGAAGGGGATCGCCCATGAATTCGGCGGCCCGCTCGTCGACTTCGCAACACAGGTCGAGGAACGCGTCGAGGCCGTGCTGGCCGAACTCAAGCCGGGCCGCGAGCTGCACATCAACGTGGAGTTCTACGCAGGCGTCGTCATGGAGCTGTGCGGCCTGCCTCGTTCGATGTTCACGCCGACCTTCTGCGCGGCACGCGTGGTGGGCTGGAGCGCCAACATCCTTGAACAGGCCGGGGATTCAAAGATCATTCGGCCTTCCGCGCGTTACACCGGGCCCCTGCCGCCGGCGCCGGTACCGAGGCTGCCGCCGGCCCACGCCGCCTGAGAAGGCCCCCGCAGCGAGCCCCCCGAGCGGGTTCCCGGCCCGGCGCCCGACCCACGAGCCGGGCCGGGCCGGGGATCTCCCCCCAGGGGCCTCAGCTCGTGTTTGACACGGCCGGACGACCCGCACCTAGCCTCACAAGATGACAACTGTGTTCAGAAAGGCGCTCGGTGCGCTGCCGCGCCTGGGAGTTCAGGTGCTCGATCTCGGGCCGGGCACCGCAGTCGTCTCCCGGCGCGGCGGCTACACCGCCACGAAGATGACCGACGACGCCTGGATGGTCGGCGGCAAGCGGTCGCGCACCCGCACGCCCGCCGGCGGATGGGGCCTGCACAAGGCGGCCGCGAGCGGCCTGTGCGCCCGTCACGTCGCCGAACTGCTGGCCAACTACGACGTCAACTGCGTCTTCGACGTCGGAGCCAACAAGGGGCAGTACGGCAGGCAGCTGCGGGAGTTGGGCTACCGGGGCAGAATCGTCTCCTTCGAGCCCGTACCGGACGCACTGGCCAAGCTGCGGAAGGCCGCCGAACGCGACCCGGACTGGCAGGTCCACCCCTTCGCGCTGGGGCGCAGCGAGTCGGTCGAGCACATGCATCTGGGGTGGAAGACCATGAACTCGCTGCTGGAGCCGAGCGCGTACGGACAGCAGCGCTACAAGCGGTTCGCCGACACCGCCACCACCACCGAGGTGCCGGTGCGGCGGCTCGACGCCGTCATGGACGAGGCCGTCGCGGGCATCGCCTCCCCGAGGCCCTATCTGAAGATGGACACCCAGGGCTTCGACATGGAGGTGTTCGCCGGCGCCGGGGAGCGCATAGGCGAGTTCGTCGGGATGCAGTCGGAAGTCGCCGCGCTTCAGCTCTACGAGGGCAGCCCGCACATGTCCGAGGCCATCGCCGCGTACGAGGACGCGGGCTTCGAGATCACCGGCATGTATCCCGTCACGCGTGAGGGAGCCACGGGACGGGTCGTCGAATTCGACTGCGTGCTGGCCCGCGCGGCGGCGGCTCCGGCCCGACCGGCCTGAATCCGCGGTGAACCGGACGACGTGGCGTGCGGCGGGCGACCGCACGCCACGTCGGCCCGTTCCCTGCCGGCGACGCTCCGCCGGTGCGCGGCGGGTGAGATCCCCCACGGCATCTTTCACGGCGTCCGTGGCACCCGGCACTGCCCGAGGGACATGGACGTGGTGGTCACTGCATTCCTGCCGGCCTGTGGGCTGCCGTTCACCCTCGCTTCAAACGTTGCGGGCAGGCATACAGATAAGCCGCAATCCACTCGAAAGGCAGCAGTGCGAAACACCTCGCCCACGGTCCGCGCATCACCGGTGAAGGTGAGCATCGTCGTCCCGACCCACAACACCGGCACGACGGTTCTGACCGGACTGCGCTCCTTCCTCGGCCAGACCATGCCGCGCACGGACTTCGAAGTCCTCTACGTCGACGACGGCTCCACCGACGACACGGTCGCGCTGCTGGAGGCCGAAGTCGCCGCCCAGGAAGCCGAATCCGTCGTCCGCGTCATACGCATCGCGAACTCCGGCTGGCCCGGCAAGCCGCGCAACATAGGCATGGACGCCGCCCGGGGCGAGTTCGTCCACTTCGTCGACGACGACGACTGGCTCGCACCCGAAGCCCTGGAACGCCTCTGGGCGCGGGCCCACGAGACCGGTGCCGACATCGTCGTGGGACGCATGGCCGGACACGGACGGCGAGCGCCACGCGCACTGTTCGAAAAGCCCCTCGCGGCCGCGGATCTGCGCACCGGAAGAGAACTGCTCGCCTCCATGACCGTGCACAAACTCTTCCGCAGCTCCTTCCTGCGGGAGAACGAGTTGCGCTTCGCGGAAGGACAAGTGCGGCTCGAGGACCACATGTTCACCCTGCGCGCCTACCTCCTCACCAGCCGCGTCGCCACCGTGCACGACTACACCTGCTACCACTGGGTGCGCCATCCCGGCGAGGACCACAACATCAGCTACGGGACGATCGAGCCGGGCCCGTACGTGGACAGCATCCGAAGGGTCCTCGCCATCCTGGACGCACCCGACACCCGCGTCGCCCCGGGCAGGCACCGCTACCGGCTGGCGGCCAACTGGTACGGCAAGAAGGCGCTCGCCCGGCTCAGCGGGCAGGGCTTCCTGGACCAGCCCGGGCCGCGCAGGGCCGAATGGCTCGACGCCGTCGGCGCTCTGGCCGCCGAGATGCCGCCCGAGGCGGACGCGGCACTGACGACCCGGCTGCGGATCGTCGCGGCGCTCGCCAGGCACCGCGAGCTCCAACCACTCGTGGAACACGCACAGTTCGAAGCCGGGGTGGACCACCGGCCCCGCGTCCGCTCGGCCGCACGGAAGGACGGACGACTCACCGTCAGGTGCGAAACCCGGCTGGTCCGCAGAAAGGGCAAGGGCACCTCCACCGCCCCCCTGGTCTTCTCCCGCGCGGGCCGTCGCCGTCTGCTGCGGCTGCCGCCCCGCGTCGCCGCCGTGCCGGGGGCCCGGGAAGCGGCCGACTTCACCAAGGCGGTGCAGCGCAGCAACGTACGCGGCCTGCTCCGCCACCGCGAAGGCGGGACGGTACTGAGCGTGCCCCTCGACCACCGCGTCGTCGAAGTGCCCGCGCGGGACGGCGGCGCCGCGGCGGAGACGGTGGCCAGGGTGGCCAGGGCCGCGCGCCGGATGAGGCTGCCGGCCCGGCTCACCTCCCGCCTGCCGGGCACCGCACGGACGCAGGAGACACGGACCAAGGAGGAGGGGACACAGGAGGAGGCGGACTCCTACTCCCTCAGCTTCGAGACCGAGTTCACCGTCGATCCCTCCACGGCCGACAACGGCAAGCCACTGGCGCCCGGCACCTGGGACCTGCAGCTCCAACTGGGCTGCGGGGGCTGGCGCTTCGCGCGGCCGCTGCGGGGCTACTCGATCGAGGTGCCGGCGGACGAACCTCCGCGGCGCCGGGCTCGGCGGGAGGGACCGGCCGGGCGGCGACCGGCGCTGGCGGCGGGGCGCGGGTGACGCCGAGGTCGCCTGTCGGTCCCTGCAAAGGGACAGCAACGACGCAAGCGGTTGGTTCGCGTCGCGGCGTCAGGCCGACCCGTCGCCCTCCTGGCTGGGACCGGCCGGGCGGAGCGCGGAGAGGAAGGTCTGGAAGTCCTCCAGGACGTCGTCGAGTTGGCTCGTCTTCGCCGTCAACGCGACCTCGATCTCGACGAGTTCACCCCGCTGCTGCTCGTTCTGGAGCAGCAGGATGAACTGGCTCTGCCCGAGCTCCATCGGCTGCCCGTTGACGTCGGCCTGGATGCGCAGGTTCTGCACGATCCCCGGAGCCTCGACGAGGCCCGGCGCCGTCGAGGTGCCCACCTCGGTGCGCTTGACGAGGGCCACGGAGCCGACATTCTCGCGCAGCCGCTGCACCGACTCCTCGGCGAGGCGGTGCAGGCTGGCCGAACCCTCGTGGGTGCGGCCGGTGATCGTGATGTTGGGCGTGAAGCCCTGGCCCTGGGAGGCCTTGTGCAGTCCGACGAAGGCGGCATGCGGTGCACCGGCCTTGTCCGGGGGTGCCGCCTCCCAGCCCTGCGGAAGCTCGACGTGGAGCGGCACCGGAAGTGTGCCCGCCATGGTGGATCAACTCCTTGCGATACGGATCTCGACGGTACGGGAAACGACGGGAAGAGGCCGTTGGCGGGGAGCCCCCCCTTGCGGAACTCCCCCGTTGGAAGGGAGCCCCCTTGCGGAGCTCCCCACCGCGGATCAGTCGAACCAGCCGCCGACCGTGTCCTTGGCACTCGAGCCCCAGTCCCCGACCGCGTCCACCGCGTCGCCGGCGGCGTCGGTGACCTTGCCCGGGTCGATCTCGACCTGACCACCGAGCTTGCCGCCGAGGCCGAGGCCGACCCCGACCTCGCCGCCGACGACGAAGGTTCCGTCGTCCTTGAAACCGGCGTCGAACTTGGCCTCGGCTCCGGCTCCGGCCCAGCCCTCTGCGGTACCACCGACGCCGATGCCCGCCACCGACGCGTGTCCCTCCGCTTCCGCCTTGGCCCCGGCGAAGGCTCCCGCCTCACCGTGGACGCCGTCCATGCCGACGGACCCCTTGGCCTCCGCCTGTGCGCCGGCGAAGGCCGAAGCCTTGCCCGAGGTCTCGAGGTGGCCCATCTCGTACTTGCCCTCGGCCGAGGCCTGGGCCAGGTAGGCCTTTCCGGAGGCCGAGGCGGTGGCGTTCCCGTCCTGCAGACCGACGCCTGCCTGGCCTTCCACGCCGAGAAGGTTCACGCCCGCCTTGCCGGAGACCTCGCCGCCGGCGAAGTCGGTGCGGCCCTGGGCCTCCGCCCCCCACACGCTCGCGCCGCCGGAGACGGAGGGGCCCATCACGGAGATGCCGGGGCCCTTGCCGGAAGTCTTCTCCCGCAGCGCGTCCCGCTGCTCCTCCGACAAGTTCTTGTAGTCGCCCCAGGCCTTCGGTTCGATCAGCGGGTTCATCCGGTCCGTGAACTCGCGAGGACCGCCGGCGATCTCCCTGCTCGTCTTGCCCACGTTGCTCTCGGCCGCCTCTGCCGAGAAGAACAGCCAGTCCGGGGCGCCTTCGGCCTTACCGCCCTCGGCCTTGAACTTCTTCGCTGCGGTGTCACCCGCGGTCTCGAGCTGGCTGCGCGCGGAGTTGAGCGTCGTCTGAGCCGCGGCCTCGTTCCCGTCCTCGTACTGCTCGATCGCCCGCTCCGCCTGCGACTGGGCCCAGGTGAGGGTCCTGACGTAGTCACGCAGGGCATTCTCGGCGTCGGTCATGGAGTCGGATCCGCGGTGCCAGCGCGCCTTCTGTGGTGAGAAGTCCTTCCAGAAGGCGTCGCTGGCCTTGCCCTCCCAGCTGGGAATGCGGACGGCGCCCAGGTCGTCGCCAATGCCTTCGAGGGTCTTGGACCTGGCGCGGAGCTTGTCGGCCCGGCCGCTGAGGTCTTCGGGATCGCCCGGTATCAGCTGGCGCGGATCGCGGGTCTCGCCGAGTTGTGCCGCCATTGTTTCCCCGTTAGTAGAGCGGACCCGGCACGCCGGCCGCGGGCCCGGTGAAGTGGTTCTGTGACTGCTGCTCGGAGCGCTCGTACGACGCGGCGTTGTCGTTGAGCTTCTCCGCGGAGGACTCCGCGTCCTTCTTGAGCGTCTTGGTGACGGCCACGTCCCAGGTGGCCATCAGCTCTGAGAAGGCCTTGGCCGCGTCGCCGTGTCCGAAGTCGGCGCCGTTCGCGATGTCAGCGAGCTTGGTGTCGTCGCCCTTGCCGACGGCCTTCTTGATCTTTCCCGAAGCCGAGCGAAGTTCGCTCGGTTCCACTCGCATGTCCGTCATGCGGACCCCCCGTTTCGACTCGTTACCCCGCGGGGTGAACTGCCGTCACCGCCCCGTTGTTTGACGCGCAGTCAAGCATGCTCCCCTGCCGATTGCACCGGCAACGGGCAAGACCACAGTCTCTGCAAGAGACATTCACACGAGGACCGTTGGCGGGCGCCCGGCCGACAAGGGAGCGGCGTCCATGAGCGAGGGAAAAGAGAGAACGGCGTCCCGGCCACCGGGCTGACGGCGGCCGGGGCGGCCCCGTCAGGACGTCTGAGCCGGAAGCCTTCCGACGGCATCCGTGACGAACTCCAGCATCACGTCGAGGTTCTCGGTCGAGAGCTTCTCCTCCCGACGCCAGGTCAACAGGTGTCCGTAGCGCACCTCGAGCGGCCACTCGCCCGCGCGCGGGTCGGAGGTCAGGAACTGGCCCAGCCCGCCCTGCAGCAACATCAAAGCGCTCTGCTCATCCTCGGCGACGATGTGGAACTGCTCGTCGAGCTGGGGGTTTCCCGTGACGAGCGGAGTGCCCGAGGTGAACTTGCTGTGCCAGCGCCGGTGCTGGATGCGGATGTCGGGAACAGATGCGGTCAACTGCACTGCCCACACGGGAAAGTAGTGAATCTGCTGCTTCATGTGGTCGTCGATCCCGGACCCGATGGACAGGCGGGTCTGGTACTCGAAGGCCCGGAAGGCGAATCCGCGATGTGTTCCCGTGACGACGTTGCCGCCCGCCACTCCCTTCGCGGCGGGCAGGGGACCGGCACCGGAGAACTCGTCGATGAGCCCGGGGACCCCGGTCTGGAAGGTCCAGCCACGGCCCTCCGCCAGGGCCCTCAGCTCGGCACGATCCTGCACATGGGTCTGCTGACGCTGGAGAGTTCGCTTCCGGGACCAGATCAGCAGCGCCGCCATCGCGGCGAAAAAAAGCACGTACACCAAGGCTTCCATGACGTCAGCATGCCTTCCTGTGCCCCGGCAGGCCCAGCCCCCGCGCACTCCGATACAACCTGCACCTCAGCCTCACATGGCATCACATGCGATGACCGCGCGGGGCTGTCCCACGTCGCGCAGCCGCTTCGGTTTCCCTACGCTGGCCCGGCCCGAACTCCCCGGCCCGCGTGGGGCCTTGCGGGCAGGCGAGGGCGTCACACCACCGGAGGGGGATTCGTGAGCGAGAAGTGGACGGGCGGCCGGAGCATCGCCGAACACGGGCTGAGCAAGAAGAAGTTCACGCTGGTCGTCGGCGACAAGGAGTACCCGCGGCGGGTCGCGGTGCTCGTCATGGGCGCAGTGGTGCTGGTGATGGGCGGGTTCTTCGCCGGCGTGCTCGGGCTCATCTACTGGGGGAAGCAGGAGGACACGCGCAGTGCGGGCGAGGATGCCGGGCTGGCAGAGCTGGCCCGCGAGCACGGCTGGTCGCACGAGCCGAGCAGGTCGGGGGTCGTGGACCGGCTTGAGGGCGTGGAGCCGTTTCCCGATGTGAGCACCGGGCTGCAGGTGTCGGACTACACCCACGGCCGGTACAAGGGGCGGGAGTTCCGGTACTTCGAGTACGAGGACGAATCGACGGGCACGCGGGTCAACGGCAGGGAGCAGTCGGAGTACTTCGCGGTGTTCGCCGTCTCGACACCCGGGGAGGTGCCCCGGACCGTCATCCGTGAAGACGGCTTCCTGGACTCGGTGTTCGGGGGCGGTGAGATCGTCGGGACCGGGAACGCGGGATTCGATGCCGACAACAACGTGATCGCCGAGGACCCGGCTGCGGCGAAGCGGCTCGCGTCACCCGGTCTCACTCGCCACCTGGCACGTGAGCCCGCGCTGAAGGACCGGCCCCTGCGGTTCGAGAACGGTGAGGTCCTCACCTGGCAGGAGGAGCGGCTGCGCCCGCAGGACGTGCTGCGCAAGCTCGATTACCTGTCCCGGGTGGTCGACCACGCACCGGCGCGTGCCTGGCAGTAGCCAACGGCCCCCGGCCTCGGCGGATGGTCCGGCGAGCGGGGGCCGTGGTCCGCCTCGGGAGGACTACCCGTCGGCCTTGATGTCGTACTTGATGTCGTCGCCGTCGACGGAGGTGACCTTGACGGTCACGCCGAGGCTGCTGCCGTCGCTCGCGGTGAGCTTGCAGCGCATCGTGGTGCCGACCTTTCCGACGAGGTCCTTCGGGCAGGTCACATCCGGCTTCGGCTGGCCCGTCTGCGCGGCGAGCTTCTCGGCCACCGTGTTCGCCACCTCGTCCTTGGGCAGCTTCGCCTCCTCCGACGAACAGCCGACCAGCAGCGCGCCGGCGGCTGCGGCTGCGAGGCCCCAAGTAACGGCGGAAAAGCGGGGCTTGGGCATGAGTCGGGCTCCGTTCGGGGCGAGAGGGATCACGAGGGCCGGAAGGTGACGCTCGTCGGAATGATTATCTATCAGCCCGCACTGCCCGCCCGGCCGGGTCTTCACAGCCTCCCGGCCCCGCCCGCGAACGATCTTCACCTGGCCCCCCTCTCCCGGGCAGCCCGCACCGGCCGCCTGCGCCACCGTCACGGACCACGCCTCCCCGGCCCCGCAGTCCCGCAGCGACGCAGGAACAGCAGAAACAAATAGGCCCGGGTCGGCGGAGGACCACCGACCAGGGCTGCGGAGAAGGTGGGAGCAAGCCGCTAGCCGGTTGTGAGCACGGCAGGTGACAGTCATTCGAGGCTCCCGGGGACGAATCAGCTCCGGGCGCTCAACTCCCGGGGCGGAGCGGCTTTTCCCCGATGAGGCGGCGAGGCACGTTCTTCAACTCGCTCTGCTGGACGAACAGATCGTGCTCGGGACGGCTGCTCGGCCCGTGCTGCGCTGCGGGGCGATGCCGCTGCCGGCCGGCACGGAGCCGGTCAAGGCGAGTCCTTCAGCAGATTGTCCGTCTTCACGTACAGTGCGATCGCGAGGGAGTCCAAGTCTGGCGTCACGACCGGACTTTGGGCTCCCTCACTTCATGCGCGCAGCCCATCCCCTGGAATTGACATCTAGTCTTCGGGAGCAGGAGATGCATCACGCAGAACACGAGGCCGCCCACGGCAGAGCGGGCGCCCCGGACCGCTGGGACGCGCGCACACCCGCTGCAGGCGGCGGTGGTCCGGACGAGACCGTCTGGGGGCTGTTCGAGGCCCGGGCGTCGCGCCAGGGCAGTCGGATCGCCGTCGTGGACGGGACGGTCGACATCGATTACGAGCGGCTGCGGGCCCGGGCGGAGGCAATCGCCGGGGAGCTGGCAGCCCGGGGCGTG
The DNA here is from genome assembly GCF_900090145.1 of Streptomyces sp. WMMB 322. Classification (GTDB taxonomy): domain Bacteria; phylum Actinomycetota; class Actinomycetes; order Streptomycetales; family Streptomycetaceae; genus Streptomyces. The sequence goes on along the minus strand of NZ_FMHI01000009.1, from coordinate 196,796 downwards.
GCGCCGGGGGCGCTCGTCGGCGTGTGCCTCGGCCGGACGTGGGAGCTCGTCGCAACCCTGCTGGGAGTACTGCGGGCAGGCTGCGCCTACGTGCCCATGGACCCCGCCTACCCGGCCGAACGGGTGCGCTACATGATCGAGCATTCCCGGGCGGCGTCGGTGGTCGTCGACGCCGGTACGGCGGCGCTGTGCTCGGCGGCCCCCGATCGCGTGCGCCTCGACGCTGTGCCCGACCGCCCGGCGGCATCGCCGGCGGCCTGCTCGGCCGCTGATCTCGCGTACGTCATCTACACCTCAGGGTCCACCGGGAAGCCCAAGGGCGTGGCGGTCGAGCACCGCAGCGTGGTGGCGATGACCGCCTCGATGCGCGAGCTGCTGGGCGACGAGGACCTTGCGGGCGTCCTGGCCGCGGCCTCGGTCTGCTTCGACCCCTCGGTGATGGAGATTCTGGGGACGCTCGTCCTCGGCGGCACGGTCGTCCTGTCCGAGAACGTGCTCGCCCTGCGCGAGCTGCCCGCAGCGCACCGCGTACGCACGGCCATCATGGTGCCGTCCGCGATGCAGGCGCTGCTCGCGACCGGGCCGCTGCCCGGTGGTTTGCGGTGTGTGGTGCTGGGTGGTGAGGTCCTGTCCCGTTCTCTGTTGGAGCGGTTGCACACTGATCCTTGTGCGCCGCGGGTCGTGAACGTCTACGGCCCGACCGAGGCCACCGTGTTCGTCACCGCCGTCGAAGCGGGAAGCGGGCCGATCACCATCGGCAGCCCGGTCCTGAACACCCGAGCGTACGTGCTGGACGAGTCCCTGCAGCCGGTGCCGGCCGGCACGGCGGGAGAGCTGGCTCTCGCCGGCGACCAGCTGGCCAGGGGGTACCTCCATGACGACGAGCGCACCCGGCACAGCTTCCCGGCCCCCGCGCCGGACGGCCCGATCCCGGAGCAGCGGATCTACCGGACCGGCGACCTGTGCCGGTGGACGGAAACAGGAGAGCTCGAGTTCCTCGGCCGCGCCGACCGGCAGGTCAAGATCCGGGGCCACCGGATCGAACTCGACGAGATCGAGGCCGTGCTGGCCTCGATGCCCGGAGTGGACGAGGCTGCAGTCGTTGCCACCACAGGCGAAGGCAAGAGCTTCCTGACGGCGTACGCGGTGAGCCGGCAGGAGTCGGTGACTGCATCGACCGTGCGCTCCCGGCTGGCCGACCGCCTGCCGAAGTACATGATCCCCCACCACGTCATGCTGCCGTCCGAGATACCGAAACTGCCAAACGGCAAGGTCGACCGGCTTCGGCTCCCCACCCCCGTGCACCACGGCGACGAGGCGGCTGCCCAAGACAAGGCGGCTCCCCAAGAGAAGGCAGGCGGCGACGGCCCGGCCGCCTCCCGGACCGGACCCGGGGCGCTGCCCTCGCCGCACGGGCAGCAGCGCTCGGTACTGCTCGCCAGGGTGCTGGAAGAGACGGCGCTGCTCCTCGGCGCCCCCGGCCCCGATGCGGTCCGGCCGGACGAGCCGCTGGCTGCGCTGGGGTTCGATTCGCTGGACATCGCGGAGCTCACGGTGCGCCTCTCACGAGGGCTGGCCACTGACCTGCCGTCATCCACCCTGGTGGAGCAGATGACTCCCAAGGAGGCCGTCGAGGGGCTGCTGGCGGTGCTGGGCCGTGCTTCCGGCGGCGGCGAGGTGCGCGCGAGACCGCAGGGCGTCGGGGCCGCGGATCGGCTCGATGTGTTCCAGGAGCAGGTCCGGTCCGGGCACCCGCCGGCCTTCGCCGCCAAGGTGCCGGCCTGGTCCGCGACCGACCGGGGCGCGCTCGTACAGCATTTCCGGCGTCTCCTGGCGCGCTCGGGGCTGGACCCGTACGGAAAGGTCGTCCGCACCGGAAGCGCCGAGCGAGGCGTCGTCGCCGACCCCGGTACGGGCGAGGAGCATGAGGCGCTCATCTGGACCACCAACCTCTACCTCGGACTCAACCGCGACGAGGAGGTCATCGAGGAGGCACGCAGTGCGCTGGGCCGGTTCGGTACCGGGATGGGGATATCAGCGGCGGGCTCGGGGCAGACCGGCCTACACACTGAGTTCGAGCAGGAGTTCGCCGCCATGGTGGGCAAGCCGGCCGCCTGCCTGTTCCCCACCGGGTTCACCGCGAGCCTGGGAGCCGTCGCCGGAATCGTGGGCGATCAGGACGTCGTGGTCATGGACCAGCTCTGCCACGCCTCCCTGGTGGACGGGGCCCGCCTGAGCGGCGCGAGGGTGCGGACCTTCCGGCACAACGACGCCACCGACCTGCGGGCGATCCTTGAAGCGGAGACCTCGCCCTACCGTACGACGCTGGTGGTACTCGAGAGCGTGTACAGCATGGGTGAGGGGGCGGCGCCGCTGCGAGAGATCGTGTCTGCCGCGAAGGAGTCCGGCGCGCTCGTCCTCGTGGACGAGGCCCACTCGTTCGGGCTCTACGGAGTGCGAGGTGCCGGCCTGTGCGCCGCGGAAGGCGTCACCGAGGACGTCGACTTCGTCCTCACGACCCTGAGCAAGGCCCTCGGGAGCATCGGCGGAGTGGTCGCCGCCCGGGAGCAGCACATCGACTTGCTGAGGGCGTCGGCGAGGTCGTATGTCTTCCAGGCGAACATCTCACCTGCCGACGTGGCGGCGGCCCTTGCCGCCCTGCGGAGGGTCGCTGCGGGCGACGCGCTGCGGGCCAGGCTGTGGGACACCGCCCACTACATGCGGAAGCGCTTCTCGGACGCCGGCTACGAACTCGGCACCGGGGAGGGGCTCATCATCACCCCCTTCTTCTCGGACGGCGAGAAGCTGCATGCGACAGCCCGAGGGCTTTTCCGGCGGGGTGTCCATGCCGCTGCCGTGACCTACCCCATTGTCGAGCGCGGGCGAGGCCGCCTGAGGTTCATCTGCTCGGCGTCCCACACCCGAGCGGACGTCGACGAGACGCTGCAGGCCCTGATCGAAGCAGAGAAGGAAGCCGCGGCATTTCCCACGTCGCCCGATGCCATGGACCTGCGGAAGGAAAGGGACGAGGAGTCCACACGATTCGACGTGACGAACTGGGCTGACGCGTTCACCACCTATCTGGAATCCAACTTGGCCGAGCTTCCCGCGCCGGCGCCACATCTCGTGGTCACGATCGTGCTGCCAGGAGGGCAAGAGGATCTTGTAGTCCGGATCAACGAACACGGCGTCACCCGAGAACCCGACAACACCGCCGCGATGCCTGCCTGTTCGCTTCGCCTGGTCGACGATGAGGCAACAGCCGCACTGTGCTCACGGAACGTGGAAAGCCTGCTGGGGAGCGTGATCGCGGGCAGCTGCGTGCTCGCCGGCCATACACAGCCGTTCGTCTGGCTCATCGGACGGCTCAGTGACTGGCAGAGTTCAACAAGTGGCGCGTGAGGAAAGAGGTGTGAGCTGCCCCAGCCCGGACCGGGCTGTCAGGGTGCAGCAGTCGGCTCCAGCCGCGTGCATGCGCTCTCCTGCCACCCAGTCAGGGCCCGTCCGCTCACGCGTCGCTCACGCAGAGGGTTTCCGAGCCACGAAGTGCCCGGACCGATCACCTTGGTCCGGGCACTCCCTCGCAGTTCAGCCAGGTGTACTGGCCTCCGTCCCGGTAGGCCCGACGCCACACAACCCGAACACCCGCAAGCCCAAGGGGGTGCGGGTGGCGGAGCCCCCGCCTCGCGCGGGCGAAGCCGCGCAAAAACAACGAAGGCGACCCGGCCCGCGCTGACCGCGGGCACACGTCGCCTCTCGCCTTCGTAGGCCGTGAGGGACTCGAACCCTCAACCAATGGATTAAAAGTCCACTGCTCTGCCAATTGAGCTAACGGCCCGCCCCCGCAGCATAGCCCGGCGGACCGCCGGGCTTCGAAGGCATTGGCCTTCGTGCTGGGGGAGGTGTCAGAGGACCGTCAGCCGTTGCGCTTCCAGCGCGGCTTGTCGGCGCGGCGGTCGAACTGGCGGCCGCCTCCGCGGTGATCGTCACGGCGGCCGTACGGGCGCCTGTCGTCGTGGCCGCGGGCGTCCCGCCCGTGCGAGGAGGACCCGTACGAGGACGAGGGGCGGCGGTCGTCGCGGCGGAAGCCGCCCCGGTCGCCGTCGCGGCGCTCACGGTTGTACGCGGGGCGTCCCTCGCGGCGGTCCCGGTCACGGGGGCGGTCCCGGTCGCGGTTGTACGCCGGACGCCCGCCGTCACGCCGGTCGCCGCCGCGATCGTCGCGCTTCCCGTCCCTGCGCTGGTCCCGCTGGTCGCGCTGGTCGCCCTTGTCCCGCTGGTCACGGTCGCGCTGCTCGCGCTCCTCACGCCGCTGCTCCCGGCGCAGCTCGCGCTGCACCTCGGCCTCGACCTCCGCGGTCAGAGCCGCCGAGGCCTCCGCGACGGCGGCCTCCGGGTCGTCCCCGCGCTCGCGCGCCGCACGCGCCGTCAACCGCTCGGACTCCTCGCGGAGTTCGGTCGCACGCCGCTGGGCACGCTCCAGCTGCCGGGTGAGCTTGGCGACCTCGCGCTCGGCCTGCTTGGCGGCGTTCGCCGTCGCGTCGGCCTGCACCTCGGTCAGGGAACGCGCGCCCGTGATCCGCGTCACTTCCTCGTCGAAGACGTCGCCCCGCCCGATGATGTGCCGCGAGGCGTCGACGCCCGCGTCCTCCATCAGCCGGAAGATCTGCCGGCGCTGGTGCGGCAGCGCCAGCGAGACGACGGTGCCGGACAGCCCCGCCCGCGCGGTCCGTCCGGACCGGTGCAGATAGTCCTTGTGGTCGCCGGCCGGGTCGACGTTGAGCACCAGGTCGATGTTGTCGACGTGGATGCCGCGGGCCGCCACGTCCGTGGCGACCAGCACGTTGACCTTGCCGTCCTTGAAGTCCGCCATGGTGCGCGTCCGTGCGCCCTGCGTCATGCCGCCGTGCAGCGCGTCCGCGCCCACGCCGACCTCGCGCAGCTGCTCGGCGACGCGGTCGGCGCCGAGCTGCGTCCGCACGAAGATGATCGTGCGGCCCTTGCGGGAGGCGATCGCGCTGGTCACGGGTGCCTTGTCCCGCGGCTTCACCACGAGCACGTGGTGGCTCATGGTCGTCACCGCGCCCTGCGCCGCGTCGACCTCGTGCACCACGGGAGCATCCAGGTACCGCTTGACGAGCGTGTCGATCTCCTTCTCCATGGTGGCGGAGAAGAGCATCCGCTGGCCGCCCTCGGGCAGTTGGTCCATCAGCTCGGTGACCTCGGGCATGAAGCCCAGGTCGGACATCTGGTCGGCCTCGTCGAGCACGGCGACCTCGACGTCCTCGAGGGAGCACGAGCCGCGTCCGATCAGGTCGCGCAGGCGGCCCGGAGTGGCGACGAGGATGTCCACGCCCCGCTCCAGAGCCGTGATCTGGTTCGCCATGGACGTGCCGCCGCAGACGACCTTGAGCTTCAGGCCGAGCACGTCACCGTAGGGCTGGAGCGCGTCGGAGACCTGCATCGCCAGCTCGCGCGTGGGCGTGAGGATCACGGCGCGCGGACGCTTGCGCCCGGTGCGGCCGCCGGCCAGACCGTGCAGCAGCGGCAGCCCGAAGGAGAGGGTCTTGCCGGAGCCGGTGCGGCCACGGCCGAGGATGTCCTTCCCCTGCAGCGCGTCCGGGATGGTCGCGGCCTGGATGGGGAAGGGGATGGTCACGCCGTTCTGCGCGAGCTTGCGCACGACGGGCTCGGGGAGCCCGAGATCGGCGAAGGTGACGGTGTCCTCGTCCTGCGGGAGGACAGCGTCGATCGAGGCAACAGACATGCGAAATGCGAACCTTCCGGAGTTCAGCAGCACGCGCTCAGACTCCGTGAATTCGCAAAAGACCGCCTCAATGCGGTCAGCCACGGCTGAGAGAAACGCGCCACGCGGCGCGCTCTGCAAGGGCGCCGGGCAAATGGGATCAAACGATCACCCAGCATACGCACCCCGCGGGGCACGGCGCAAATGAGCCCCGGAGAGTGCGAGCAGGCCCCGGAGGACCCCCCGCGGAGGACTATCCCCTGGTGGGCGACGTCGGAACCTCCGACGGGTGCTCCGGCCGGCTGGGAGTGGGCTTCGGCACACTCGGCCTCGGCGGTGCGGGCGGCTCGGGACGCGGAGGCCGGGGCGGCACGGAGGAGCCGGGAACCTTCGGGGTGTTCCGCGAACTGTCCTTCTCCGCACCGGAATCGGCGGTCCTCTGCTTGCGCTGCCGCTTCTCGCCGCCGTCCGCCCGGCGCTTCCGGGCAGCGTCCTTCGCCCCGGCGTCGCCGCCGTGGCGCGCACGGTGGGAGCCGCCTCCGCTCCCGGCTCCCTCGCCGCCGCGGGCGTCCTCCCCGTGTCGCTCCACGCCGCCCCTGAAGCCGCCGTCCGGCACCTCGTCCGCCGCACCGGCGGAGGACCTCCCCTCTCCCCGCCCGGCGCCGTCGCCGCCCGCACCGCCCTGAACGCTCATGCACCCCTGGAGCAGTGCAAGCAGAACCGCACCCGCGGCCGTACGGACGGCACATCTTCCAACTCTCCCGGGACGCACGGGAATCGGGCCGGGAGGGACGGCCCGGGAGCGGAACGAGGAACGTGACGAGCCCACGGGGAACCTCCAGGCGCCGGGAGCGGGAACGGCAAGCCCACTGCTCAACTGCCGCCCCGCGCAACAGGTCACGCCGGCGTCAGGCCAACACGCCGCGTCCCAGGGCGAGTCCGGCGAACGCGGCACCCAGGCCGACCAGCACGGAAAGCACCGCGTTCGCCGACGCCGGCCCCCAACGACCCCGTTCTGCCAGCCTCAGCGTCTCGTACGAGAACGTCGAGTACGTCGACAGCGCGCCGCACAGCCCCGTGCCCAGCAGCGCCATGACCCGCGAACCCGCCGCTCCCGAGGCGGCAGCCCCCGTCAGCAGGCCCAGCAGCAGACAGCCGACGACGTTGACCGTGAACGTCCCCCAGGGGAAGACGGATTCGTGCCGAGCCTGCACGGCACGGTCCGTCAGATACCGCAGCGGGGCACCCACCATGCCGCCCAGGGCCACCAGCACCCACGTCACCGTCGACGCACCTCCAGCAGCGCACGCGTGGCCGCCGCACCGGCGCCCACCGCTGCCAGCGCCCCCAGCAGCGTCCCGGCGACGTACGCGACCGCGGCCGGCGCCGCGTGGGGGCCCGCGCGGAGGAGATGCGCGGCGTCGACCGCGTAGGTCGAGAAGGTGGTGAAACCCCCCAGCACGCCCACCCCCAGGAACGGCCTCAGCAGAGCGGGCGCACGGGCGTCACGGCCGCTCTCGGCGACCAGCGCCATCAGCACGCCGATCAGCACGCAACCCGAGACGTTAACGACGAAGATCCCCCACGGGAACCCCGCGGCACCGCGGGCGGGCAGCCACAGCGACAGCGCATGACGGGCGAGCGAGCCCAGCGCACCACCCGCACCGATGACGGCGAGCACCACCAGCCCGTGCCGGCCGGCGGTCTCGGCCCGCTGAGCCGGAACGTGCAGGTCGACGTCGGGGTCGACGGCCTCCTGCCACGACGGCCGGCCGCCGGGGCCGTCCGGTGCGTCCGGGCCGCCGGGGCCGTCCGGTGCGTCCGGGCCGCCCGGTCCGCCGGAGCGGGGCGGGCCGGTCCCTTCCGGGCCGGACGGCCTTCCCCCGGAGTTCCGGCCGGGCCCGCTGCCCGGCCGCCCGCCCGGGTTTGCGTCCGGTTCCCCCTCCGGCTTTCCGCCCGGTTCCCCCTCCGCCCCGCTGTCCGCGCTCACCCGTACCCCAGCTCGTGCAGCCGCTCGTCGTCGATCCCGAAGTGGTGCGCGATCTCGTGGACGACGGTCACCTCGACCTCGGAGACGACATCCGTGCGGCCGCCGTCCTCGCCGTCCACCATGCGCAGCGTCGGTCCCCTGTAGACCGTGATCCGGTCCGGCAGCACGCCCGCGTACCACTCGCCCCGCTCGGTCAGCGGCGTGCCCTCGTAGAGACCGAGCAGCTCCGGGTCCTCCGCCGGCGGCTCGTCCTCGACGAAGACCGCGACGTTGTCCATGAGCCGCGTCAGCTCGGGCGGAATGCGGTCGAGCGCCTCGGCCACCAGCTCCTCGAAGTCCTCACGCGTCATCTCCAGCACGCGGCCATTGTCGGCCAACGCCGCTCCGCCGCGCACGGCCGGTCCCGGGAGCTGGGCATAGGCTCCCGGCCGGACGGGCATAGGGGGCCTCATGGGCCGTGATGCCAGGAAGCCCCGTAAACCGCCCGCTCTGCCGCAATGGATACGCAAAACGTCCGTCACGGACCTCGCATCCGCGCTGCGCAACCGCCTTCCGTCCCGTCGGACCCGTCGGGACGCCCCGGGCGGCCGGAGCGCCCACGGCGCCGGGGCCGCCTCCCCGGAAGCCTTCGGCCTCGGCCCTGCCCCGCGCCCGTACGTACGTGCCCTCGGACTCGCGGCGACCACCCTTGTCGGCGCCTGGCTGGGCCTGCTCGTCGTCGGCGGGATCGAGGCGCCCGTGGGCCCCATGGACACGAAGATGGCGCTGCGCCCTTCCCTCACGGGCGGCACCGAGGTCAACGTCTCGCCGCTCGGAGCCCTGGAACTGCGCAGCCACGCCGCCCCGCTCCGCCTCGACGTCGATGTCGACCAGCTCGACCAGGAGCGGGCCTCCGCACTCGTCGACCATCCGGAACGCCTCGAAGGCCTCGAGAGCGAGATCACTTCCGACGTGCAGGCCGGCACGGGCGACCTCGCGCTGCGCTCCGCCGTCGCAGTCGTCGTCGGCGCCGGAGTGCTGGGGCTCGCCGTGTACCGGCGCCCCGGACGCGCCCTCGTCGCGAGCGGTCTCGCCCTCGCGCTGCTGGGGGCCTCCGGGACGGCGGCATACGCGACGTGGAACCCGAAGTCCGTATTCGAACCGAAGTTCTCCGGGCTGCTGGCCGGCGCACCCTCCGTCGTCGGCAACGCGCGCAGCATCGTCGCCGACTTCGACATCTACCAACGGGAGTTGGCGCGTCTCGTCACCAACGTGACCAAGCTCTACGAGGCGACCTCCACCCTCCCCGCGTACCAGCCGGACCCTTCCACGACGCGCCTCCTCCACGTCTCGGACATCCACCTCAACCCGGCCGCCTGGCAGATCATCAAATCGCTCGTCGAGCAGTACGAGATCGACGCGATCATCGACACGGGCGACACGATGGACCACGGCACCTCCGCCGAGAACGGATTCCTCGAACCCGTGACCGACCTGGGCGCCCCGTACGTCTGGGTGCGCGGCAACCACGACTCCGACGAGACGCAGAAGGCGTTCGAGAAGCTCGGGAAGAAGAAGGGCAGCAGCGTCCACGTCCTCGACGACGGTGTCCCGACCAACGTCGCCGGACTGCGCCTCGCCGGCTGGGGCGACCCGCAGTTCACACCCGACCGCTCCATCAAGCCCCAGGGCGACCCGCGGGAACGCAAGGAAGGCCGGCGCCTGGCCCTGGCGCTGCGCGCCCAGAAGGCCGCGGACACCCCGGTCGACATCGCCGTCGCCCACAACCCCGTGCTGGTCAAGGAGGCCGACGGGCTCGTGCCGCTCGCTCTCGCCGGCCACACCCACCAGCGCGCCCACGAGCGGCTGCCTCGGAAAACCCGGCTGATGATAGAAGGCTCGACCGGCGGCGGCGGCCTGCGCGCGGTGGAGAAGGAGGAGCCCCAGAAGGTCTCCGCGTCGGTCCTCTACCTGGGCCGGGACGACGGCAGGCTCCAGGCCTGGGACGAGATCACTCTGGGCGGGCTGGGCCTGACCACCGCCGAGGTCACCCGCCATCTGGCGGACGACAAGGCGCCCTCAACCCGCTCGCCCTCACCCTCGCCCTCTCCGGGGTCGGGCTCTCCGGGGTCGGGCTCGCCGTCTCCGGAGTCGGGCTCGCCCGGCCCGCGCGCGGCCTTCAGCTCCCCCGGGCCCACGCCCCCGGCCTCCCCGGCGGACTCCCCGTAACCGTTTTGGCGAACGCTCCGCTATCCCATATGCTTCTCACGTCCCCGACGCGCTGACTGAGTGAAGCGCGCAGGTGGGCCATCAGCCCTCATCGTCTAGTGGCCCAGGACGCCGCCCTTTCAAGGCGGTAGCACGGGTTCGAATCCCGTTGGGGGCACGCACCACCCTGTGCGAGACTGGTTCTCGCGCGATGCTTGGTCCTGTGGAGCAGTTTGGAGTGCTCGCCACCCTGTCAAGGTGGAGGCCGCGGGTTCAAATCCCGTCAGGACCGCTTGCCTCAGGATGCTGCACCTCCTGAGGGCCACCCGACTGAGGCTTCGCCTCAGACACCGGGCTGGGTAGCTCAGTTGGTACGAGCGTCCGCCTGAAAAGCGGAAGGTCGCCGGTTCGACCCCGGCCCCAGCCACAGCAGTTGAGCAGTGAAAACGCCCCCTCCGGGGTCACCGGAGGGGGCGTTTTGCTGACTGTGACATCACCTGCTGACATCTGAACCTCATCTGTCGACCCATCGTCGCTCTTCGCGATCTCCCAGATGAGTCCGCCGACGTGCTTCGAGACGTCTCGCAGGATGCCGCCGGACCCGTGCAAGTACTTCAGGGGAGGACTTCTTCCGAACCCGAAAATGCCTGCCTCAAGGTCCACGTCCGACCAGCGCAGCCACAAACCTCCCCTGCCGGAGACCGAGAGCGAGTGCGACGGATGCGACGTTGTTCATCAACGCGCCGGCCGTCTGCGGCGGCGCGGCATCGGTCACGATCCGGGACCCCGTCTCGTGGTCGTCTCATTCCCATCCGTGTCCCTGGGAGGCACCGGTTGCGGAGCGCCGGCGCACGGTCAGGGGGGCGAGCAGGCCCGCGACGGCGAACAGCGCTCCGAGGAGGAACCAGGGCTGGGTACCGTCAGCTCGATCATGCGGCATCGCCCGGGGTGTTGTCCGCAGGGGCGGTGGGCGGCGGCCAGTTCTCCGGGGTGAGGTCGCCCGGGCCGGTCAGCAACCACGCCGGCACGGTGGCGAGTTGTGCCAGGATCCGGCCACGCGTGCCGGCCTGGGCGCCACGGCCGTCGTGGAGGTAGCTGTTCCACCCGGCGTGGCTCCGTCGAACGCCGACTCGAGGTTCGCATCCAGCGCAGCAGCGCGTTCCGCCATTGACCCGCCGACCGGTTCCAGCACCGTATGGTCGCCCGGGCCGATCGACGGGTGGATGATCGCGGAAACGGGCGCCTGCACGCCCAGTTGTGCGCTCGGGAACCGGTCGCGGAACCGGACGGGGTCCACCGCGAACTTGCCGACGGGCGAGAACGCGTGGTCCTGTGCGGGCCGGTAGTCCTCAGGGATCCCGGCGATTTCCCGCAGTCCCGGGTACTTGGCGACGGTCCCGTACCCGAGGTGCGGGTAGTCGGGCCAGCCCGCGGCCAGGACGCTGCCGTCCGGCAGTTCGTGAACGACGGTCTTGTCGCCGCTCATGACCCGATAACCGAAGCGCTCGACCAGTTCGAGCAGCACGGTGCTCTTGCCCGCGCCCTTCCCCCCGGTCACGAGCACGGCGCTGCCGTCGCGGTAAGCGGCCGTCGCGTGCAGCACCACGGCCCCGGCGTGTTGTTGTGGGCGTGGACCCCGACGGGTGTGCCCACCTTCTCCACGAGCAGTTCGACACGTTCGCGGATGCTGTCCGGCGTGAGGGCACGGCTCTCCTCCTGGCTCTGCTCCCAGCTGTGGAGTCAGGGTCAACTCAGTCGGTCTGTCGTAGCTCGTTGAAGTGGTGAGCTGTGCTGTAGCCGGGGCGGTTCTGTGTCGGCGATTGCGCGAAGTCATCATCGGAGTCGCGGGATCCGAGTCCGCCGAGCGATTGTCCGCCGACGCTCTCGGTCGAGCCGGTCGGCTAGCTCGGGCAGATTGCGGCCTCGATGTGAGCGAGTTGGGTGGCGAGGATCTCTTCGAATGCGGCGCGGCGGTCTGCCCCGAGGGGTCGGACGTCGCGGGCGAAGTGGGCCAGAGCAGGGAAGCGTTCGGGGTCTGCGCCCAGGACCGCAACGCGGAACAGCTCCATGCCCTGTTCCTGCTCCTCGGGGGTGATGGTGCTGACGCCGGCCTCGGAGGCGATCAATGCGACGAGGAGGACCGCGATCCGGTGGTAGCGCGCCGGGATCTCCTCGTCGGGCAGTCCCGACGCTCGCAGGGCCTGCAGCATCTCTTCCATGACCAGCCGGGAACCGGTGCCGCTCGACGCGTAACGTCCCCAGACCGCGGCGAGCTGGGGCTGCCCGCCGAAGGCCTCCCGCACACGCAGGGCCAAGGCTGTGATGCGCTGCTTCCAGTCGCCGTCGGGGCGGTAGCCGTTCATCGCTGCCAGGAGGATCCGGTCGGCGACCGCGCGCAGCAGCTCGGTCTTGCTGCGGAAGTGCCGGTACAGGCTTGAGGAATCGGTCCCGAGAGCCGCGGCCAGCTTGCGCACGCTGAACGAATCCGCGTCGCTCGTACGCAGAAGCTCCGCCGCCGCATCGAGGATCTCCTCGGTTGACCAACGCCTTCGGCCTGTCACTCCGCTCCTTTCGCAGAATGTCACCCTACCTGTGCACCCAGCGTTGCACGCACTGCGTGCATACTGGGGACATGAGTATGCCGGGCGGGCCGGCATGCCATTCGTGACTTGTTGTCCGGGCCAGGCGACCGACGCGGAGCTCACCCCCGGGGAACACGAGAGGACGCATGACGTGAAGAACCCACTGGATCCCGCGGCACTGAACGCAGCCGTCGAGAACGTCCACCGAGCCGGGATGCCGGGTCTGTTCGCCGAGGTGCGTCACGGAGATCAGGTCTGGCGCGCCGCCGCCGGGGCCGCCGACGTCGCCACCGGTCGCCCCGTGACCGCCGACATGCGGCACCGCGTCGGCAGCATCACCAAGACCTTCACCGCTGCCGCGGTTCTGCAGCAGGTCGAGACCGGTCGGATCGCTCTCGACACACCGATCGGCCGGTACCTACCGAAGCTGGTGCCTGGAGAGCGCGGCGACGCGATCACGGTACGGATGCTGCTCAACCACACCAGCGGTCTCGCCGAGTACCTCCCGTATGCCTATCCCTCCCTCAAGGCGTTTCCCGTCCTCGCAGACACGGGGCCCCAGAGCCTGGACGACCACAGGTTCACGCGGTTTCACCCCGCCGAGCTGATCGAGATGGGGGTCGCCGCACCTGCCGTCGGCGCCCCGGGCGGCACTCCGGGGGTGTACTCCAACACCAACTACCTGCTCCTGGCCCAACTCCTGGAACAAGTGACCGCCACTACGGCCGAGCGATGCATAACCCGGAACGTCATCGAGCGCGCCGCGCTCCGGGCCACCGAACTGCCCGATGAACCGAACATCGACGGACCGCACTCGCGGCTCTACGAGAAGTGGTTCGGCATGATCGACCCGCCGCGCGACTACAGCGTCTACGACATGTCCTGGGTGGGGCCGTCGGCTTCACTGATATCGACCGTCACGGACCTCAACCACTTCTACGGCATGCTGCTCGCCGGCGAGATCGTCAGTCCGTCGTCGCTGGCGCAGATGCAACGCACCGTCCCTGTCGTCTCCCAAGAGGGAAAGACGATCGACTACGGCCTCGGCCTGCACCCGATGGAAGGGCCCGGTCCGGGCGCTTTCTGGGGACATGGCGGCACGGTCTGGGGTGGTGGAGCGCTGGCCATGACCCGTGCCGACGGCAAGCGGCAGATGTCTGTCGCGGTGAACATGCAGAGGTGGAACAGACTCGGCTCGTCCGGCAAGCCACAGCCCCATCCCATCGACGACGCGCTTGCGGCTCTGTACCGCGTGGCGATGTACGGCTGATCTGATCAGGCAGGAGAGCGGCCCATGGGTGGCCTTCCCCGCCGCGCACCTTCCCGGCCCCGGCGCGCAGGCGGGACAGCAGACGGTGGGTAACGACGCCTTGTCCTGCATATCCGCGCGCAGTTCGACGTGCCGGGGGATCTTCTCCCAGATCGGTGGCTTCGGCTTGCCGTAGGTCGGTGAGTGGTAGCCGTTGCGCCATCTCTTGCCGGTCCGCCGGTTGACCCCCACGATCCTGCATGCTTCCGCGTTGCCGTAGCCCTGACTCATGAGCTGGAGATATACCTCCCGCTCACGAGTCAGGCGACGACCGGCCCCCGGGCTTCTGTCCTTTCGGATCTCGAAGTCCATCGCACCCCTTGAGCTGGGGTGTTGCGACGACTACTAGAACCCAAGTCATCTCGGCAGGGGCTTCGCTGTGCCGGGTGCTGCCGGCTCCGGCGCCGACGGCACCGCGGCAGCGGCAGCGGCAGCTTTACGAGAGTTCGCTGAACCGTTCGGTTGCCCGGGTGCGTCCGGCGACGATGATGGTGTCGTCGGCTTCCACGACCGTTTGCGGGGTGGCGTAGGTGAAGCCTTCGCCGGGGCGCTTGATGGCGACGACGGTGATGCCGTAGCGGGAGCGGACGGCGCTGTTCGACAGGGGAAGGCCGACGACGTCGGCGGGCGGTTTGGTCTTGACCATGGCGAAGTCGTCTTCGAATTCGATGTAGTCGAGCATGCGGCCACGGACGAGGTGGGCGACGCGCTGGCCCATGTCGTGCTCCGGATAGACGACGTGGTGGACGCCGAGCTGAGTGAGGATGCGGCCGTGGGCTTCGCTGATGGCCTTGGCCCAGACGTTCTCGACGCCGAAGGAGATGAGCACCGAGGCGGTGAGAATGCTGGCTTCCAGATCGGTACCGATGGCGACGACGGCCCGGTCGAATTCGTGGACGCCCAGTTGGCGCAGGGCGTCTTCCTTGGTGGAGTCGGCCCGCACGGTGTGGGTGAGGGAGCCTGAGAGGGCTTGGACGATTTCGGCGTCTTCGTCGATTCCGAGGACTTCGGTGTCTTCGTCGACGAGTTCCAGGGCGAGGGCGCGGCCGAAGCGGCCCAGGCCGAGGACGACGACGGAGCCCCCCGCGCCGGTGCGCTGCTTCTTCGGGACGGTCTTCCTAGCCAATGACAGGTCGCTCCTCGGGGAGTTCGTACAGGCGGACGCGCTGGCGCAGGGCGAGCGCGGAGGCGAAGGTGATGGGACCGAGCCGGCCGATGAACATCAAGACGATCAGCAGGAGTTGCAAGCCGGAAGGCAGGTCTGCAGTGATGCCTGTGGACAGTCCGACGGTGCCGAAGGCGGAGGTCACTTCGAACAACGACTGGTCCAGGCTGTAGTCGGTGAAGACCATGAAGATCATGGTGGATGCTGCGACGGCGGCCACCGACAGCAGCACCACGGTCAGGGCCTGGCGCTGAAGGTCGCCGTGCAGGCGGCGGTGGAAGATGTTGACGGCGCTCTCACCACGGATCTCGGCGTAAATGACGAAGAACAGCACGGCGAACGTGGTGACCTTGATTCCGCCGGCGGTGCCGGCGCTGGCGCCGCCGATGAACATCAGCACGTCCGTTCCCAGCCAGCTGGCGGGGTTCATCTGGGAGGTGTCGATGCTGTTGAATCCGGCGGTACGCGGCATGACGCCCTGGAAGAACCCGGCCAGCAGTTTCCCGGGCACGTCGAGAGTGCCCAGGGTGTCGGGGTTGGACCATTCGATCGCGGTGATGAAGGCGCTGCCGCCGGCCAGGAAGACACCCGTTGCCCACAGCACGATCTTGGTGTGCAGGGACCAGCCACGCGGCTTGCGGAACCGACGGCGAAGCTCGAACAGAACGGGGAAGCCCAGGCCGCCGGCGATGACCGCCAGTGCTATGGGCAGGCAGATCCAGGGGTCGGTGACGAACCCCATCAGGCTGTCCGAATACAGGGCGAAGCCGGCGTTGTTGAAGGCCGAAACGGCGTGGAAGACGCCCAGCCACACCGCCCGCGGCCACGGCTCGCCGTAGGCGGTTGCAAACCGCAGAGTCAGCACCAGCGCTGTGACTGCCTCCAGCAGCAGGCTGACCTTGACCACACCGGTCACAACCGCTCGGACATCGCCCAGACCCAGTGTCTTGGTCTCCGCGGCGGCCGTCAGGCGCGCCTTCAGTCCGATGCGGTTGGAGATCAGCAGAACCAGCACGGAGGCAAAGGTCATGATGCCGAAACCGCCCACCTGGATCAGCGCCAGGATCACCGCCTGCCCGAATCCGCTCCAGTAGGCGGGTGTGTCGACTGTGATCAGGCCGGTCACACACACCGCTGATGTGGAGGTGAACAACGCCTCCAGTGCACCTGCGCCACCCGGGCCCGCCTTGGCCGCCGGCAGCATGAGCAGGCCGGTCCCAGCGGCGACAGCCGCGGCGAAGCCGGCCACGACCGCTTGCGCCGGATGCCCGAGGCGCAGCCGCCGCGTCACCACGACAAGCCCCCCGCTCCGCGGACGGGCATCACGATTGTTCGCACCGGGTGACGATAGACGCCACGGGAACCGTCTCGGCAACAGACCCCTGACGCCGCGGGAGGAGGCGCCGCCGAACGGCACAAGGCCGGAGGGCCGGGGAGCGGGGCCGTTCGGCGGCGAGCCAAGTGGGACCGCTCTCCGCCGTGGCTACGAGTGACACGTCATCCCGGCATTCCGTCACCCCGGCCGACCTGCGTGACCGCTGGGGGGACGGCAATGTGCCGTTCCACTCTCCAGCGTCGAGGGAGTCGCACGATGAAGCTCGTTCTGCGGTCCGGTGCCGTCACGGCTGCGGTCGGTGTGGGTCTGTCCGTCGCGGTCCTGCCGGCCGTGCCGGCGAACGCCACCGGCGGGACCCACGTGCGGTGCAACGACATCACCGCCCTGAAGAAGGCGATCAACTTCGCCAACACCCACCCCAACACCGGTCCCATCACCCTGGCGTCCAACTGCACCTACAACCTGACCTCGCCCGACAACGCCGACGACGGCCTTCCGGAGATCACCGGAAGCGACGTGACCATCTCCGGCCGCAACACCACCATCCGGCGCGCCCCCACAGCGACACAGGACTTCCGCATCCTCCACGTGCTCAACGGCGGCAGGCTCACCCTGAACTCGCTCACGATCAGGGACGGAAGCCTGTCTTCCGGGGGGTCCGGCGGCGGCATCGCGAACCAGCAGGGAGGGACGCTGAAGCTGAACCGCTCGGTCGTCAGGAGCAACGAGGCCGGCTTCGGCGGTGGTCTCGCCAACCTGGGCGGGCGGCTCGACCTCAGCCGCAGCACCGTGGAACGGAACACCGCGTCCACCTGGGGCGGCGGGATCACCAACGACAGCAGCGGCACCATGACGATGAAGGGCGGATCCCTGCGCGAGAACCGGTCCGGCAGCATCGGCGGCGGTCTGGAGAACATCAACGGTACGGCGTCTATGGAGGACGTCTCGGTCAGAGACAACGTCTCCACGACGGGCGGCGGCATCCGCAACGTGAACGGCTCCACGGTGCGCCTGAAGTCGAGCACGGTCAGGGAGAACATCGCCGTGTCGGGCGCGGGCATCTCGAACTTCGGCTCCGGCAGCACCGTCACGCTCGTCCGGAGCACGGTCACGCGCAACACCGCGATCAACACCGGCGGTGGCATCCTCAACGAGGCCGGCGGTCAGGTCACGCTCACCGCCAGCAGGGTCGTCCGCAACAGCCCGGACAACTGCGCCCCCGAAGGCAGCGTCCCCGGTTGCTCCAACCCCACCGGCACGGTCGCCCCGCCGAGTTCGGCCAAGCTCCCGCCCGCGGCCGACATCAAGGCCGGCAAGTGAAGCGCGGCATCTAGTCACACCAGCAGAGCGAAGCACGAAGCCCCCGCCGGGACGTGAGGTCCAGGGCTCCCGGCGGGGGCTTCGCCGTGCGGCCGGACGTGCGCCGGCCCGCCGAAGGGGTGCGGGGCCCCGCCCCCGACGAGCGAACTGTCGGCAGAGGCCGGCGCGGTTCGCCGCGTACGGCCTGGCGTGGCGTGCGCCGTCCGAATCCTCGCGCCGGTTTATGCGCTCCGCGCGTGGGGGTGCCCCGGCACGCCCTACCGGCGCTCTCCTCCCGCTTGCTTAGATCATTCTGCGCGCCGCCCGGTTCACCGCCCCTCCCGGTTCACAACCCCGACGGACCCGACCGACCCCCTCGTCACCGCTTCGCTCGCTGGCCCCCGTACCGACGCAGCAGCCGGAGTCCTGGAGAACGTCCAGCCCGGCCCGGCTGCGGACCGACCGTGTGGAGTACGCACCATGAGCACGCCCACGAACGTCACCGCCGGTTCCTCACGGTTCACACCGCCCGGCCCTCCCCGGCCCGTCGGTGCCGGGCGTGGCCGGCGCACGGGAGCCGTTCCCGGACTGAGGTACAGGCCCGCCGCACCGGCCGACCCGCAGAAGGCCGCCGAGATCGACCGGAGGCTGGAGGAGTGGGCACGCCGGCTGGAGCTGTTCCCCCCGGAGTGGACCGGGGACTTCGCCCAGTTCCGTTTCGGCCGTGCCGTGACGCTCCAGCATCCGGGCGCGGCGGACCTGGAACGCCTCACCGTCGCCGGCAAGTTGCTGCTGGCCGAGAACATCGTCGACAGCTGCTACTGCGAGGAGGACGAGGGCAGGGGTGGTGCGCGGCGCGGGCTGGGCGGCCGGCTCGTCGTGGCCCAGTCGGCCCTCGACCCGTTCCACGGCACCCCCGCGCTGGAGGAGGAGTGGCGACGGGGAGTGCAGGCGGACGGTCCGCTGCGCTCGTACCACTGCGCCTTGCAGGAGTACGCGGCGATCGCCACGCCGAGCCAGACCGACCGGTTCGTGCACGACGTCGCGCGGCTGCACCTGGGCTACCTCGCCGAGGCCTCCTGGGCGGAGACGCGGCATACGCCGCAGATCTGGGAGTACTTGGTGATGCGGCAGTTCAACAACTTCCGCCCCTGCCTGTCCGTCGTCGACGCCGTGGACGGCTACGAACTGCCCGAGGCGCTCTACGCCCGTCCCGAGACCCAGCGGATCACGGCCCTCGCCTGCAACGCGACGACGATCGTCAACGATCTGTACTCCTTCACCAAGGAGCTGGCCAGCGACCCTGACCACCTGAACCTGCCCCAAGTGGTGGCCGCGAACGACAAGTGCGGCCTCAAGGCCGCCTATCTGAAGAGCGTCGAAATCCACAACCAGGTCATGGACGCGTTCGAGACGGAGGCCGCACTGGCCTCCGCCGCGTCGCCCCTCGTCGAGAGATACGCCCGGGGCCTGGCCGCCTGGGTGTCCGGCAACCACGAGTGGCACGCCACCAACACCGACCGCTACAGCCTGCCCGACTACTGGTGATCAAGGGCCGGTCGCCCGGCTGGTCGTCCGGCCGGACGCAGCGGCGCAGAACGCAGACGCACTACGGCAAGGAGCCATCGTTGGCCACGTCTCACACCGGCACCGCCTACGCGAAGGTGCCGAACCAGTCCACGTACCAGTCCAGAGTCGCGGACTACTGGAACACCGAAGAGAACCCGGTCAACCTCGAACTCGGAAAGATCGACGACCTCTACCACCATCACTACGGGGTGGGGGCGGCCGACCTGTCGGTCCTGGACGAACCCGATGACGACAAGCGGGCCGAGCGCATCACGCGCGAACTGCACCGGCTGGAGCACGCCCAGGCGGAACTCCTCGCCTCCCACCTCGGTGAACTCTCCCCCGACGACCGCGTCTTCGACGCCGGCTGCGGTCGCGGCGGAGGCAGCGTCGTGGCGCACCAGCGGTACGGCTGTCACGCCGACGGGGTCACCCTCTCCGCCAAGCAGGCCGACTTCGCCAACGAGCAGGCGCGCACGCGAGGCATCGACGGCAAGGTCCGATACCACCACCGGAACATGCTCGACACCGGGTTCGCCTCGGGAGCGTACGCGGCGTCCTGGAACAACGAGTCGACCATGTACGTCGAGCTGGACCTGCTGTTCGCCGAGCATGCCCGGCTGCTGCGCCGCGGCGGCCGGTACGTGGTGATCACGGGCTGCTACAACGACACCTACGGGCAGGCATCCCGAGAGGTGTCGCTCATCAACGCCCACTACATCTGCGACATCCACCCCCGCTCGGAGTACTTCCGCGCCATGGCCCGGAACAGGCTCGTACCGGTACACGTCCAGGATCTGACGGCCGAGACGATTCCGTACTGGGAGCTGCGCCGGCAGGCCGGCCACCTGGTGACGGGCATCGAGGAGACCTTCCTGGACGCGTACCGCAACGGCAGCTTCCAGTACCTGCTGATCGCTGCCGACCGGGTGTGAGGCTCACGCGCGCGGTGGGCCCCCGGCAGTCCCGCCGGGGGCCCGCCGAGCGGCTCTGTCAGTAGGGCGTGTAGAGGAATGTGCCGGGCTCGTTGGAGAAGACGTAGCCGAAGCCGGCGCCGGCGGACGGGGTGCCCAGGTCCACGGGGTTGAAGGCGAGCGAGCCGGTTGCCGTCAGGCCGCCGGCAGTGCCGCGCAGCGACCAGACCGCCCCCGTGTCGTTCTCCTCCGGTGCGGAGACGGCGAGTTCGGCCTTGCCGTCCTTCGTGACGTCGAGCAGGCGCACGGCCCCGCCGAAGCGGTCATCGGCCTCGGCCACGCCGGGAATGCCGGAGGTGTCCTGGTGGAAGGCCTGCGCGCCGGTGCCGCTGAGGCCGCCGGAGCCGCCCTTGAGCAGGACCACGGCGCCCGCCGCCTTCTTCGTACCGATGGCTTCGAAGGGCACGCCTGCGGCGAGGTCGGCGTAGCCGTCGCCGTTGACGTCGTTCGCGTCGAGCCGGGCGCCGAACTGGTCGCCGTTCTCGCTCGTCCCGGGGACGCCCGCGCTGTTCTGCGTGATCGTCCTGGTGCGGGTGGCGCTGGGGCCGTCCGCGGTGCCGTAGTAGATCTTCACGGTGCCGGAGTCGTAGGGCAGGTCCTCCGTGATGCCGCCCGGGACGGTGCGGGTCGCCAGGTCGCCCTTGCCGTCCTTGTCGAAGTCGCCGACGGCCGCCGCTGCCGCGGAGTTCAGGTGCGTCGCCTGCGTCGAGAGACCGGACTCGGTGCCCCGCCAGAACCGGCCCCCCTCGGCGTGGTTCTGGTAGACGTAGAACGTGGCCAGGTCGTCGATGCCGTCGCCCGTCATGTCGCCCGCGGTGGTGACGAAGATGTCGTTGTCGCTGGTGAACATGCCGATCTGCTGCTCGTCCGCCGCCTTGCCGTCGCGGGTGAACGGGCCGAAGAGCACCGAGCGGGACTCCCAGTCGCCACCGTGCTGCATGAACAGGTCCGTGGCGCCGTCGCCGTCGAAGTCGCCGGCGGTCAGGTTGGCGCCCATCTCCCAGTAGGGGTCCGAGGGGGCCTCGACGAGCGTCGCGTCCTCTCCGCTGATCCCTCCCTGACGGCCCCAGAGCACGGTCACCGAGCCGTAGCCGTTGGTGACCTGTTCGCTGGAGGACCGCACGGCGAGGTCGGTGAGGCCGTCGCCGTCGAGGTCACGGGCGATCAGCCTGGCGCCGAAGAAGTCGTCGGTCTCGGCCGTTCCCGGAACACCGGCGGTGTTCTGGCTGATGTAGGTGCTGCTGCCGGCGGACAGCCCGGACGCGGAGCCGTAGGTGACGACGACGTACCCCGCCCTGGTCTGCCCGGCGATCGTGGCACCGGGCGCCGCGGTGGCGACGTCCTGGAATCCGTCCCCGTTGAAGTCCTCCTGGACGGAGGCCTGTTCGGGCGCCGTACCCGCCGTCGCCACCGCCCCCGTCGTTCCCCCCTTCCCGGCGGCGGCTCCGGCCAGGCCGGCCTGGCCGGCCGCCGATGCCGCTCCTCCCGTGAGCGCGACGGCCAGCCCCGCCACGACTGCGCACAGCGTGCGAACGCGCATTGCCCCTCCCGATCCCCCGGCAAGTCCCCCCGGTGCGCCAGGTGGCGCCGATACGAACAAGACGCTCCGCCCGTCCGAAAAGTTGCACCGCAGAAGATTCGCCCTGTCTCGGGAACAACCTCCCAAGCCGCCCGGCCCACCTCCGCGCCGGACGCGCTCGCGCCCTCGCGCCGTCCCGACTCGCCCCCGGCGAAGCAACTTTGGCGCGCGAGCACGGTTACAGAAATCAAGCCCGCTTGCTTGGATATGGGACGTACGGATCCCTCACCCCCCACGGGAGACGAACATGCCACCCTCAGCATCCGCCGGCCCCGTACCGACGCCCCCGTCCCGAAGGCCGGGGAGAGCGCGCCGTCTCAAGAGCCTTGTCGCCGCCGGCGTCCTCGCCGCCACGGCACTCGTGGCGACCGGCTCCTCGGCGACGGCCGCCCCCGAGGCGACCGGGAAGGCCGGGCAGGCCGGGCAGGAGGCCGCCGCCGAAGCCCCGGGCCTGAAGGTCCTCAGCTACAACGCGTTCCTCTTCAGCAAGCTGATCTATCCCAACTGGGGCCAGGACCACAGGGGGGAGGCGATCCCCGACGCGGACTTCTTCCAGGGCAACGACGTCGTCGTCCTCCAGGAGGCGTTCGAGAACTCCGTCTCCGACAAGCTCCAGGAGAAGGCCGCCGGCCAGTACCCGCACCAGACGCCGGTACTCGGCCGCAGCAAGAAGGGCTGGGACGCGACGGGCGGTTCGTGGTCGGACATCGCGCTCGAGGACGGCGGCGTCACGATCCTCAGCAAGTGGCCCGTCGTCCACAAGGAACAGTTCGTCTACGACCACGGATGCGGCGCCGACTACCTCTCCAACAAGGGCTTCGTCTACGCCGTGCTCGACGTCGGCGGCACCAGGGTGCACGTCGTCGGCACTCACGTACAGGCGGGCGACTCGGCATGCGGGGACGGCGAGGCGAAGGAGATACGAGCCGACCAGTTCCGGGCGATCGACTCCTTCCTCGACGAGAAGCAGATCCCCGCGGACGAGGAGGTCATGGTCGCGGGCGATTTCAACACCGACTCGCGGAGCGACGAGTACGCGTCCATGCTCGCCAACGCCGACCTCGCTCCCGCGGACGCCCGCACGGGACACCCCTACTCCTCGGACCACGTGGAGAACACCATCGCCAAGGGCCGCAACGACAACGGCAAGCGCTCCGACCTGGACTACGTCCTGCACCGCAACGGCCACGTCCGTCCCGCCAACTGGCAGAACGAGGTCGTCAAGGAGGAGTGCGCGCCCTGGGAGACCTCCGAGGGCACCTTCACCAATCTCTCCGACCACTATCCGGTGATCGGCGGCCCGGCGTCGTAGAGCGGTCCTCGTAGCACCGGACGAGCATCGAGTGACCCCGGCCGGCGGGCGGGTGCGTCCGCCGGCCGGGGGTGCCCTCGAATCTGCCGGACGTGCCGGGTCAGTGCCCGCGGCGTCTCAGGCGCCGTGCCGGTCCGTGCCGGGCTGCCGGTCCGCTCCGGTCTCAGGCCGGGACGAGTCGCCGGACGCCCGGGGCAGGGAGCTTCCGGCCGCGCGAGGCAATGAACGGGGGCATGCCCTCCTCACGTCCGGACCGGTGCGCTTCCGCAGCCCGCCGTCGTCCGTTCGACGACTTCACCGAGACGGCAGCACTCACGACGGCGGCCACGGCGCTGACGACGGCGCTGAGCGCGTTCACGAAATCGAACGGTTCCATCGCCATCGCCTCCCTTCGTCCGCTGTGAGGTGTCCGGTGACAGGGTGTCAGCTCGGTGCTGCGCGGCGACAGCGGTTTTCCCCGTCGAACACGCCGCCGCGACACGGCAGTCGGGGCGGGCCCGTCACGACTCGCCGGGCTTCCGCCGGGCGTCGACGGCGAGGAAGAGAGCCATGCCCACCACCGCCCACGCGGCCAGCACCAAGTACGGCATCACGTGCACGTTGCCCGGGAAGTAGACGGCAGTGTGCTGGGCGTTGACGGACGCTCCCGGCGGGAGCCAGCGGCCGACCGCGCCCAGCAGCGACGGGAGCAGCGGCCAGGAGACCGCACCGCCGGACGACGGGTTGCCGAGGAGCACCATCACCAGCCAGGTGGGGATCATCGCCCAGCGTCCGATGAGGGCGTTGAACATCACGTAGACCATGCCGGAGGCGAACATGGTCAGCGCGAGGATCATCCAGGAGTGCACGAACGGCAGTTGCACGGCGTGCAGGGCCCAGCCCACCGTCGCCGCGATCACGAAGCCGCCGATCAGCGCGTACGCGGCGATGAATGAGAGCCGGGCCGCCGGGGACAGGTCCGGGACGTTGATGGTGAGCTGGATCGCGCCGATGAACCCGATGACGTCGGCGGCCAGCGTCATGTAGAAGATCGTCAGCCCTCGCGGGTCTCCCTTCCCCAGCGGTTTGAGGTCCTTGACGGTCACGCTCACACCCACCTGTTTCGCGACCTTCGGCGCGGCCTCCTGCAGCACCTCGGCCACCGAGGCGCCGGCGGCGCTGGAGAGGTCGAGCTCGACGCGGTCGCGGCTGTCCGCGCGCAGCACCGCGAACACCTTCTGGTCGTCTACGGCTTCCTTGGCCTGCGAGAACGTCCGGTATCGGTGGACCTGGAGCGACGATCCGAGCGCCTTCTCCAGACCGTTGACGAAGGCCCGGGCGCCCTGCTCGCCCGCGGGTTGCACCACGACGGCCGCCGGGATGGTCCGCGGCGTGGGGTCGGCCAGGGCGTAGGTGTAGGAGCCCGCGAAGAGCCCGGCGGCCGCGGCGACGATGAGCGCGAGTACGGCCGCGGGGAAGAACGGTGTGCGCCTGAAGGTCCGCCATCCGGAACGCAGATCCGTCGGCGGGCGCTGCACACCCCGGGCACCGTGCCCGCCGGGCGGGACGTGCCGGACGTGCGGGCTCTCGGTGCGGTCCTGGTCCGGCGAGCCGTCCGGTCCGCCGGAGGCGCGGCGCGGATTGCCCGAGCCCGGACCGCCGGAGGCGCCTGCACCGCCCGAACCCGCACCGCCCGAACCCGAACCGCCAGAGGTGCCCGAACCGCCCGAACCCGAGACGCGCGGACCCCCCGGTTCACGCCCGTCGCGCGGACCCCGCAGATCACGCTCGTCGCGCGGATCACTCGGATCGTCCGGTTCCGGCTCGCGCGGTTCGCTCATGTGCGCAACCTTAGGAGCGGTTTGTGCCTTTCAGGGGCTTTGTGACCCCTGTTCCGGTGTCTCCGTGCGGTCGCCCGACCCCGCCGCATGCGCTTCCGCACCCCGGGCGGCACTGGCCCGGGCCCGCACCCGCGGGGCAGCAGGACGCGCACAGCCGGACGCCGGGGGAATTGGCTGGCCGCTGGATTCGGTGAAATGCGATCCTGGATCCGGTATGCCGACATCCACGTCCCCCTCCCCGTCCATCGACGCTCTGCGCGAGCGCCTGCCCGAGCTGATGCTGCGCGACCGCCGGCGGCTGGGGCGGCGCCTCGACGGCGCGCGCAAGATCCGCAAGCCCGAGGCCCGCGAGGCGGTCCTCGCGGAGATCTCCGCGGCCATGGACGACTCCGAGCTGACGGTCACGTCTCGCCGTGAGTCGCGGCCCGCGATCTCGTATCCGGAGCAGCTTCCGGTCAGCCGCAAGAAGGACGAGATCCTCGAGGCGGTACGGGACCACCAGGTCGTGATCGTCGCGGGCGAGACCGGTTCGGGCAAGACGACGCAGATCCCGAAGATCTGCATGGAGCTGGGCCGCGGCATCCACGGCGTCATCGGCCACACCCAGCCACGCCGGCTCGCCGCACGCACGGTCGCCGAGCGCGTCGCCCACGAGCTGAGGTCGCCGCTGGGCGAGGCCGTCGGCTGGAAGGTCCGTTTCACGGACCAGGTCGGGGAGAACACCCTGGTCAAGCTGATGACGGACGGCATCCTGCTTGCCGAGATCCAGCAGGACCGCGATCTTCTCCGGTACGACACGATCATCATCGACGAGGCGCACGAGCGCAGCCTCAACATCGACTTCCTGCTGGGCTATCTCGCCCAGCTGCTGCCCAGACGCCCGGAGTTGAAGGTCGTCATCACCTCGGCGACGATCGACCCGGAGCGTTTCTCACGGCACTTCGGCGACGCGCCGATCGTCGAGGTCAGCGGACGCACGTACCCCGTGGAGGTGCGCTACAGACCGCTGCTCGAAGCGGACTCCGACGAAAAGGACCGCGACCAGACCACGGCCGTCTGCGACGCGGTCGACGAGCTGCAGGCCGAGGGCCCGGGCGACATCCTCGTCTTCCTCTCCGGCGAGCGCGAGATCCGGGACACGGCGGACGCGCTGGAGAAACGCATCGCCGGCAGGGGGCGCAAGGGAGGCGCCGCGGGAGCCGCCGGCGGCACGGAGATCCTTCCCCTCTACGCCCGGCTCTCCCACGCCGAGCAGCACCGCGTCTTCCAGAGTCACCAGGGGCGCCGCGTCGTCCTGGCCACGAACGTCGCGGAGACCTCCCTCACGGTGCCCGGCATCAAGTACGTCGTGGACCCGGGCACCGCCCGCATCTCCCGTTACAGCCACCGCACGAAGGTCCAGCGGCTGCCCATCGAACCGGTCAGCCAGGCCAGCGCCAACCAGCGGAAGGGCCGCTGCGGCCGTACGTCCGACGGGATCTGCATCCGGCTCTACTCCGAGGAGGACTTCCTCTCCCGTCCCGAGTTCACGGACGCCGAGATCCTGCGCACGAACCTGGCCTCCGTCATCCTCCAGATGACCGCGGCCGGCCTCGGGGACATCGAGAAGTTCCCCTTCATCGACCCCCCGGACCACCGCAGCATCAAGGCGGGCGTCCAACTCCTCGAGGAACTGCACGCGTTCGGCACCTCCGCCGCCTCCCGCGCGTCGAAGGACGGCGGCAAGCGCCTCACCGGCACCGGCCGCAAGCTCGCGCAGCTCCCCGTCGACCCGCGGCTGGCCCGCATGGTGCTGGAGGCGGAGCGGAACGGCTGCGTGCGTGAGGTGATGGTGATCGTTGCGGCCCTTTCGATCCAGGACCCGCGCGAGCGCCCCTCGGACAAGCAGCAGCAGGCGGACCAGCAGCACGCGCGCTTCCGCGAAGAGGGCAGCGACTTCCTCGCGTTCCTCAATCTGTGGCGCTACGTGCGCGAGCAGCAGAAGGCACTGTCCTCGTCCGCCTTCCGCCGCATGTGCAAGGCGGAGTTCCTCAACTACCTGCGTATACGGGAGTGGCAGGACATCTACGCGCAACTGCGCCAGGTGGCCAAAGCGATGGACATCCTCCCGGCCGGTTCCGACCGGGAGGCGCCGGCCGACGCCGTGCACCAGTCGCTGCTGGCCGGCCTCCTCTCGCACATCGGGCTCAAGGACACCGACAAGAACGAGTATCTCGGCGCGCGCAGCGCCAAGTTCGCCGTCTTCCCCGGCTCGTCGCTCTTCAAGAAGCAGCCGCGCTGGCTGATGTCCGCGGAGCTCGTGGAGACCTCGCGCCTGTGGGCCCGCGTCAACGCCAAGGTCGAGCCCGAGTGGATCGAGCCGCTCGCCGAGCACCTGGTGAAGCGCACCTACAGCGAGCCGCACTGGGAGCAGAAGCAGGCGGCGGTGATGGCGTACGAGCGCGTGACGCTCTACGGGGTGCCGCTCGTGGCCCAGCGCAAGGTCAACTACGGCCGCATCGACCCGGAGACGTGCCGTGACCTGTTCATCCGGCACGCCCTGGTCGAGGGCGACTGGCGCACGCACCACCGTTTCTTCCATGACAATCGCAAACTCCTCGACGAGGTCGAGGAGTTGGAACACCGCGCGCGCCGCCGCGACATCCTCGTCGACGACGAGACGCTGTACGACTTCTACGACGAGCGCGTCCCCGGACACGTGGTCTCCGGCGCCCACTTCGACGCCTGGTGGAAGAAGCAACGGCATGAGGACGCCGACCTGCTCAACTTCGAGAAGTCGATGCTCATCAACGAGCAGGCGGAGGAGATCAGCCGCAGCGACTATCCGGACGTGTGGCAGCAGGGCGACCTCACGCTGCGCGTCACCTACCAGTTCGAGCCCGGCACGGACGCGGACGGCGTGACGGTGCACGTCCCGCTCCAGGTCCTCAACCAGATCACGCCGGCGGGATTCGACTGGCAGATCCCCGGCCTGCGCGAAAGCCTCGTCACGGAGCTCATCCGCTCGCTGCCCAAGGCCGTCCGGCGGCACTACGTCCCCGCTCCGGACTTCGCCGCGCGTTTCCTGCGCGTCGCCACGCCCGGGCAGGAGCCGCTGACCACCGCGATGGCCCGTGAGCTGCGGGGCATGGTCGGAGTGCCCTTCGAGGCAGGCGACTTCGACCCGGGGAAGGTGCCCGACCACCTCAAGGTCACCTTCCGGGTCACGGACGAACGGCGCCGCACCCTTGCCGAGTCCAAGGACCTGGAGGAACTGCAGCACCGGCTGCGGGACAAGACGCAGGCCGCCATCGCGCGCGCCTTCGAGTCGTCCGCACGCGCCCAGCGGAAGGGTGAGCGGGAGCGGGGGGCGAAGTCACCTTCCGCGCAGGCGCCCGCATCCGGCCCGGGGGACGCGGCACCTGCCCTCTCCTCACGCAAGGGTCTGACCGAGTGGACGATAGGTTCCCTGCCCCGCGTCTTCGAGACGCGTCCCCGGGCGTCGGGCGGGAAGGGCACGGTCGGCAGCCAGCCCGTGAAGGCCTACCCGGCGCTGGTGGACGACGGCGACTCCGTCTCCGTTCACCTCTTCGACACCGAGGCCGAGCAGCAGCAGGCCATGTGGCGCGGGACGCGCCGGCTGATCCTGCTCAACATCCCTTCCGACCCTGCCAAGTTCGCCGCCTCGAAGCTGTCCAACCCGCAGAAGCTCGCCCTCTCGCGGTCCCCTCACGGCAGCGTGCAGGCGCTCTTCGAGGACTGCGTCACGGCCGCCGCCGACCACCTCATCGCAGGGCACGGCGGTCCGGCGTGGGACGAGGAGGCCTTCCGGAAGCTTTTCGACGCCGTACGTACGGATCTGGTCGACGCCACGCTCAAGACGGTCAAGCAGGTTCAGGAGGTGCTTGCCGCCTGGCACTCCTGCGAGCAGCGTCTGCGCGGCGTCACGAGCCCTGCCCTCGCGGAGTCCGCCGAGGACGTCCGCCGGCAGCTCGCCGACCTGGTCTGCCCCGGCTTCGTCACCCGGCACGGCGCGGCCCGGCTGCCGGACCTGCTGCGCTATCTCGTCGCCGCCGACCGCCGTCTGCAGCAGATGCCGAACAACGCCGAACGCGACCGCACGCGGATGGCGAAGGTTCAGGAGATGCAGGACGAATACCTCTGGCTGCTCGAGCAGTTCCCTCGCGGACGTCCCGTGCCGCAGGCGGCGCTTGAGATCCGCTGGATGATCGAGGAGCTGCGCGTCAGCTACTACGCCCACGCCCTGGGCACCGCCTACTCGGTCTCGGACAAACGCATCATGAAGGCGGTGGATGCGGCAGCGCCGTGAGGGTGACGAACCCGTCGCACAAGGTGAGTTCGCTCCGCTCGTCGGGCTGCTGTAGAGTCTCGCTCGCGCCCGGACGCCGGGTGCGGACAAGGTCCTGTGGAGCAGTTTGGAGTGCTCGCCACCCTGTCAAGGTGGAGGCCGCGGGTTCAAATCCCGTCAGGACCGCAGTGTGATGTCTCAGGACATCGGAAACTCCCGGACCCACGGTATGTGGGTCCGGGAGTTTTGTTGTGTGCCGTCGCTGTGGGGTGGTCGGCGGGGGGCTGGTGGTCGCAGCTGGTGTCGATGCGGTCGCGGCGGATGCGGTCGTGGGTGTCGGCCGGGCGACCGAGCACCGCTGGCTGTCTGTCCCCGGCGAGAGTTGTGATCACTCCAGTTCACAGAGGTCGCTGCGGGCTGTTGAGCAGCGGCGAAAACGGCGCTTGGGGCCGTGCGATGAGTTCGCAGTCCCGGAACGGTCTGCCTCGGTAGTTACCAGGACCAGGCGGCTCACCTTGAGGCGACGGAAGCTCGCCACCAGGAGGATGGTGCAGTGACCAAGCGTTTGGGCAGGGTGACCTGCGACCTCTCGATCTCCGTCGATGGCTACGCGGCCGGGCTCAATCAGTCCGAGCAGCGCCCGTTCGGCGACGACGCCGGAGACGGCTGGGGAGACCGGTTGCACGGCTGGATGTTCGCAACCGCGGAGACGCGGCAGGCAGAGCTCGACCGGCTGACGGAGTTCGGCGCCTTCATCATGGGGCGCAACATGTTCGGCCCCGTACGCGGTGCGTGGGATCGGCAGTGGAAGGGCTGGTGGGGCGACAATCCGCCGTACCACGCACCGGTCTTCGTGCTCACCCACCACCCACGCGACCCGCAACCGATGGACGGCGGCACCACGTTCCACTTCGTCACCGACGGCATCGAATCCGCACTGCGGCAGGCTCGCGAGGCGGCCGGGGACCGCAACGTGTCGATTCACGGGGGTGCGACCACCATCAACCAGTACCTCGCCGCAGGCGCGATCGACGAGCTTCGGCTACACATCGTGCCGTTCACGCTCGGCGCCGGCACACGGCTGTTCGATGGCGTGCCGTCACTGAATCTTGAGCAGGTGGAGTCGCGAGCAGGGAACTCGGTCACACACATGACCTATCGCGTGCTGTCCTGAGAGAAGGCGGTGCCACTCACAACTACGGTCTGGCTTCGATGACGCCCCTCGACGACGACTGCAGTGATGATCAACCTGACACTCGACTCCGTCGAGCAAGGCACAAGCAGCGCCGCAGCCCGTCCCGTACACAGGGGCGGGCTGCGGCGCTGTGGTGCGGGGCCGGCAGCCCTGCTGCGGCGCTGTGAAGCGGCATACGGGGCCCCAGGGTGCGCGATGACGTGACACCTCGTCAGCCCTGCGCCCGAGCCGCCACAAGCGCTGTCAGCGGCTTCCGCAGCCGTCCGTGCGCCGTGCCCGGTGCTGCGTGCGCCCCGCTCAGCACTCCTTGACGGCCAACCGCCCGGCCGGTACTTCTCGTAAAGGGAGGTGGGGCATCAATGGGGACAACTCCGCGCCGTGCTCGGCGACATGAGACGAAGGCGCTGCTGCGTGCACACCTGGCGGCTGCCACCCGCTACCGGCACGTGACACACCACTGCCCCGTCTGCCACCGACTGCAGCGCCTGGCGATGGAACACGCGGCGGAGGAGCCTGCGGGCAGGCCCGCGGAGTGAGCAGAAGGACCGCCCCCGGACTCCCCCAGGGGCCGACGCGCACCACCTGCCGCGTCCAACTACTCAACGCCCGTTCCGCATAAGGGCGTTCGGTGGCGGACTGTGAAGCTGCGAAGAACCGGGCGACGAGTCCGTCCTGATATAGGAGAATGATCGTTCTCCACAACCGACATCAGGTGTGACAGGAGTCACCGCTCCGGTTCCGGGCGCACGGGACCATATGCCCTTCTCATCACCGGCCAATTTAATATGTGCAATTGCACTGGGACTCATCGGCGTCCCGGCCGTCCGAAGCAGTCCTGCCGGCGTGCCAACTCGCCCTCGCGCAACACCAGTCGGACCCCTGCCGACCATGCGGTTTCCCACCCGTCGGCACCGGTCCGGCATGCCGCGGCTCCGGGCACGACCAGTCCGGACACGGCAGATCCGGACACAAAAAGATCGCGCCGGACCCGGCGGAGTCCAGCGCGATCAACGATCAAGCACCGTTGGGGACAGTTGCCTGACGTCTGTTGCCTCGGGCGCCGATCGGGGATGAGGGCCCCGAATACGCCCGTATATGCAGTTATTTCGTCTGATCAAACCTCACTGCGCTGCTGCGGGATGCCCGCCAGCAGTGCGCGCACCTCCGCCTCGCGGTATCGGCGATGACCACCGAGCGTGCGGATCGACGTGAGCTTGCCTGCCTTTGCCCAGCGTGTGACCGTCTTCGGGTCCACGCGGAACATCGTGGCAACCTCCGCCGGGGTCAACAGCGGCTCGGCATCAGGGGTGCGAGCGGTCATGAGCGGCCTCCTCGAAGGAACCGAACCATACGGTTCTTTCCCAAAATTCTGCACCTTGGCCCGCGTTGCCCGATATGGACCTACGCGAGCCGAGTCGGTTATAGGACGAACGGCTTGTCCTCGGCACTACAACTACACCATCTGTCCAGCCACGGCGGCCAAACCGATGGAATTGCCCTCTGAGGTGGTGAACCTCGACGGAAGCCGATGGACCAGCCCATAGCGGACAGTCACACCGCCGTGACGAACAGTCACAGCGTGACCAACTGGCACCAGCCCCACCAAGGTGGGCAATACCGATCTTTCCGACCACAGTTGGATGGATGGAGCCCCCGTCGAACTCCTTGTCCTATTTTGACACGAGGGACGGCTCTGAGAGCAAGGCCCAAGAAAGTGCTGTCCGTCACGCTTGAGGCTTTGGCCCCTTTCGGGACCTTGGTCCTGGAGGTCCGTGACGTGCACCACCCCGTAGGCCCCCGTCCGCGTTCAGTTCACGAACACAACCGTGCACATGAACCTCACGGACCGAACCCGCGTAGTCAGTTGGCGAACTGCAGTTCTCTCACAGCCCGCCAGCGGTCCGTGAGCCGCTCGTAGGCGACGCCGGCCCGCTCCCCGTCCCCTGCGCGCAGTGCCGCGATTCCCTCCGCCACATCCGCGGCGGAGTCGTCGTCCGCAAGCTGCTCCTCAGAGATCGCGTGCGCCAGACCGCCGTAGTCCAGTTCGACGAGGGACCGCGGATGGAATTCCTCCAGCCATCTGCCCACGTCGACCAGCCCGTCGACGAGCGGCCCCTCCTCCAACTCCTCGCGGAGAACCTTCAGACCGCGGGCGAGGCGACGCCTCGCCTCGACCATCGGGGTGCGATAGCGGAGGACGAACTGCTGAACGCTCTCCTCACCGCTTCCGGGCTTCGCAAACTCTTTCTCTTCCGAAGAAAAAAGAACGAACCAGCGCACGGGCACGTGCCACAGCGCCGTGCGGATCCACGGACGGGCATCCGGATTGCGCGTCAACCAGCGCTCATAGTCCGCTGCGGCCTGCCGGCGCACCACGGGCGGAACGGCCGCGTCCAGCACCGTCTGCGGCATCGCAACCTCCTGTTCACCCGCCGCCTGCGAGAGCGCTGCAAGCGCCTGCCAGCCGCGCAGCCGCGTCCGCCAGGGGCACACGCAGACCACACCGTCCACCTCCGCCACGAAGGCGTCCGCGCTCTCGCGCACCGGCACCGCAACCGGCGGCACCGGAAGCAGATCGGCCAGCGAACGCCTCAACTCGTCCTGGGCGGTGGGCACCCGGTCCCGCTTCGCGTACCGCACCCAGTGCGCACGCTCCGGCTCGGGGAACGCGGCCAGTGGCTCGTACACCCGCAGATACGCCGCGTACGGGACGATGACCGACGCCTGCTGACCCACGCGTTCTCCTCCAGAATTCGCGAAATCGGGCTCCGTCAGGAGCCCCGGCCCGCGCCGTGCCGGGCGGGTCCCGAAGACAGTTGACTACCACCGATCGTGGCACCGCAACGATCCGGCCGCGCGCAGGTCGTACCCTGCTCTCGACCGGCCCTCCCCGCCGTGCGCGTCACAAGCCCGGACGGCGACCAAGAGGGCGTACAACCCGACATCAGGAGTCACCACCGTGGCTGACGTACGTCCCTCCCCGCGGCCCGCCCCGGCGCCCACCATCAGCGCCGACGGAGCGAGCGGCACAGGGATTCTGCGGACTCTCTTCCGGTCCGAGCTCGGCGGGCACGAGCAAGTCGTGCTGTGCCAGGACCGGGCCAGCGGCCTGAAGGCCGTCATCGCCCTCCACTCCACCGCACTCGGGCCCGGCCTGGGCGGGACGAGGTTCCACGCCTACCCGGGGGAGGAGCAGCCCGAGGAAGCCGCCCTCATGGACGCGCTGAACCTCGCCCGCGGCATGTCGTACAAGAACGCGATGGCCGGCCTCCCCCACGGCGGTGGCAAGGCCGTGATCATCGGCGATCCGGAGAAGATCAAGACGGAGGAGCTGCTCCTCGCCTACGGCCGTTTCGTGGCCTCGCTGGGCGGCCGCTACGTCACGGCCTGCGACGTGGGCACGTACGTGCAGGACATGGACGTGATCGCCCGCGAGTGCC
The DNA here is from genome assembly GCF_900090145.1 of Streptomyces sp. WMMB 322. Classification (GTDB taxonomy): domain Bacteria; phylum Actinomycetota; class Actinomycetes; order Streptomycetales; family Streptomycetaceae; genus Streptomyces. The sequence continues at coordinate 163,005 of NZ_FMHI01000009.1, read as the reverse complement.
CCTGGACGACGGGACGCTCCCCCGAGCGGGGCGGAGCGGGCGACTCCTCGGTGCTCACGGCCTTCGGCGTCTACCAGGGCATGCGCGCCTGCGCCCAGCACCTGTGGGGGGCTCCTGCGCTCCGCGGCCGCACGGTCGGCATCGCGGGCGTCGGCAAGGTCGGCCATCACCTGGTCGGGCACCTGCTCGAGGACGGCGCCCGCGTGGTCGTCACGGACGTGCGGCCCGAAGCGGTGGAGCGGGTGCGCTCCTCGCACCCGGAGGTCGAGGCCGTCGCGGACGCGGCAGCGCTGGTCCGCTTCGACGGGCTCGACGTCTACTCGCCCTGCGCCCTCGGCGGAGCGCTCGACGACGAGTCCGTTCCGGTCCTGACCGCCCAGGCCGTGTGCGGGGCCGCCAACAACCAGCTGGCCCACCCGGGTGTGGAGAAGGACCTCGCCGACCGCGGGATCCTCTACGCGCCGGACTACGTCGTCAACGCCGGCGGCGTGATCCAGGTCGCGGACGAGCTCCTCGGCTTCGACTTCGCACGTGCCAAAGCAAAGGCTGCAAAGATCTACGACACCACGCTTTCGATCTTCGAGCGGGCAGCCGCGGACGGAGTACCGCCGGCCGCGGCTGCGGACCGCATCGCAGAGATGCGTATGGCGAACGGCGGACCGGGCGGTGAAGGTCCGGGGAAGTCCGGAAGCTGAGGCTGCCGGGGGTCTTCTCACGACCCCTCGGCGGGTCGACACTCGGACGCACGGTAAAATAAGAGCTGACCAGCGAAGAGAGAGCCACCGGACGCGTCTGCCGGCGGCCGTGTCGTGCGGGCGGCGTACCGTACGGCGGCGGAAGCAGGTACCGTTGAAGCCCTACGGGCCGGTCTCTCCTTCGAGGGTCCGCTCTGAATTGTGAACGCGTGTCAAGACTCTGGGGCCGTCGAGCCCCGTCGTTGAGGGGGTCGAGCCATGGGGCGCGGCCGGGCCAAGGCCAAGCAGACGAAGGTCGCCCGCCAGCTGAAGTACAACAGCGGTGGGACGGACCTCTCGCGCCTGGCTGAGGAGCTGGGCGCATCGACGTCGAACGAGCCGCCGAACGGCGACCGCTTCGCGGACGATGAGCGTGACGACGACCCGTACGCACAGTACGCGGACGTGTACAACGACGAGGAGGACGAAGGCGGGTCCTCCGATTCTTCGGCGCAACGGCGCCGGAGCTGACGTCCACAGATCCCTGCCCGGTCCGGCATCAGCCGGACCGGGTTCTGTGCTGTTCCGGGGCGTGCGCGTACGTCTCGCATCGCCGCTCGTGACGTGCCGCGCAGACCGGCGTGATCGCAGCGGCCACCACGCCCGCGGGGGCGTCCGGGTCACGCCGCATAGTCACCGGTGAGCGTCACGGCTTCGCCGCCCGCCGGGCGCTCGGTGATCTCTCCCGCCACCCAGGCCTCCACTCCCCGGTCGGCAAGAGTGGTGAGCGCGGCTTCGGCGGATTCCTGCGGCACGACGGCGACCATGCCGACGCCCATGTTCAGAGCGCTCTCCAGTTCGTTGCGCGCGATGTTCCCCGCGCGGCCGACCAGGTCGAACACCGGGCCCGGCGTCCACGTCGCGCGGTCGACGCGGGCCTGCAGTTCCTCGGGCACGACCCGCGCGAGGTTGCCGGCCAGTCCGCCGCCGGTGATGTGCGAGAAGGCGTGTACCTGCGTGGTGCGGGTCAGGGCGAGGCAGTCCAGCGAGTAGATCTTGGTGGGCTCCAGCAGTTCCTCGCCGAGGGTGCGGCCGAACTCCGGCACCTGCCTCTCCAGGGCCCAGCCCGCGCGTTCGAAGAGCACGTGCCTCACCAGCGAGTACCCGTTCGAGTGAAGGCCGGAGGAGGCCATGGCGATCACGGCGTCCCCCGTACGGATACGATCCGCGCCCAGCACCGCATCGGCCTCGACGACGCCCGTGCCGGCGCCCGCGACGTCGTACTCGTCCGGTCCGAGGAGGCCCGGGTGCTCGGCGGTCTCGCCGCCCACCAGCGCGCAGCCCGCCAGGACGCAGCCCTCGGCGATGCCCTTGACGATCTGGGCGACCCGTTCGGGGACGACCTTCCCGACGCAGATGTAGTCGGTCATGAACAGCGGCTCGGCGCCGCAGACCACCAGGTCGTCCACGACCATCGCGACAAGGTCGTGGCCGATGCTGTCGTGCTGGTCCATGCGCTGTGCGATCGCGACCTTCGTGCCGACGCCGTCGGTCGCCGAGGCCAGCAGGGGACGGTCGTACCGCTTGAGGACGGAGGCGTCGAAGAGGCCGGCGAAGCCGCCGAGCGTGCCCACGGACTCGGGGCGCTGGGCCTTCTTCACCCATTCCTTCATCAGCTGGACGGCGCGGTCGCCCGCCTCGATGTCCACGCCGGCGGCGGCGTAGGTGGCGCCGGCGGATCCAGCGGGCTCGGCAGACTCGGCAGGCATCGGATCGGCTCTTTCGGGTCGTGGGGGAAGCGGGCGGGCGTCCGCGGGCCTGTGGGCCGGGACGGGCTGCGCGGCTACGGGCGCCGCAGGGCGTCGGTGCCGCCGACTCCCGCGGTGAGGGTGCCCACGCCGTCGACGTCGGGGACGGAGGGCTGCTCGGTGCCGTGCCGGCCGCCGGCCGCGTCCGGCTCGCGCAGGTGCTTGCCCAGCAGTTCGGGATCGGGCAGCGGCATCGGGTACTCGCCGTCGAAGCAGGCCCGGCACAGCTGCGACTTGGGGATCGTCGTCGCCTCGGTCATGCCGTCGATGGAGATGTACGCCAGGGAGTCCGCGCCGAGGGATTTGCCGATCTCGTCGACGGTCAGGCCGTTCGCGATCAGCTCGGCACGGGTGGCGAAGTCGATGCCGAAGAAGCACGGCCACTTGATGGGCGGGGAGGAGATCCGCACGTGGACCTCGGCCGCACCGGCCTCGCGCAGCATCCGCACCAGGGCGCGCTGAGTGTTGCCGCGGACGATCGAGTCGTCCACGACCACGAGGCGCTTGCCGCTGATGACCTCCTTCAGCGGGTTGAGCTTCAGGCGGATGCCGAGCTGCCGGATCGTCTGGCTCGGCTGGATGAACGTGCGGCCCACGTAACTGTTCTTGACCAGGCCGCTGCCGTACGGGATGCCGCTCGCCTCGGCGTAGCCGATCGCGGCGGGGGTGCCGGACTCCGGTGTCGCTATGACCAGATCGGCGTCGGCGGGCGCCTCGGCCGCGAGCTTGCGGCCCATCTCGACGCGGGAGAGGTAAACGTTCCTCCCGGCGATGTCGGTGTCCGGGCGGGCCAGGTAGACGTATTCGAAGACGCAGCCCTTGGGTTTCGCTTCCGCGAACCGGGTGGAGCGGAGGCCTTCCTCGTCCACGGCGATCATCTCGCCCGGCTCGACCTCCCGGATGAAGCTCGCGCCCACGATGTCCAGCGCCGACGTCTCGCTCGCGACGACCCAGCCGCGCTCCAGCCGCCCGAGGACGAGGGGACGCACGCCCTGCGCGTCGCGGGCCGCGTAGAGCGTGTGCTCGTCCATGAAGACGAACGAGAAGGCGCCCTTCACCTGTGGCAGCACCACGGGGGCCGCCTGCTCGACGGTGAGCGGGCGGCCGTCCTCGTCGGTCTGCCCGGCGAGGAGGGCGGTCACCAGGTCGGTGTCGTTGGTGGCCGCGACGCGCGTGGCCCGGCCGCTGCTCTCCGTCGACTGCGCGGCCACCAGCTCCGCGAGTTCGGCGGTGTTGACCAGGTTGCCGTTGTGACCCAGCGCGATCGAGCCGTGCCCGGTGGCACGGAAGGTGGGCTGGGCGTTCTCCCACACGGACGCGCCCGTCGTCGAGTAACGGGCGTGCCCGACCGCGATGTGGCCGCGGAGAGAGCCGAGGGAGGTCTCGTCGAAGACCTGGGAGACAAGGCCCATGTCCTTGAAGACCAGGATCTGTGAGCCGTTGCTGACTGCGATGCCCGCGGACTCCTGACCGCGGTGCTGCAGCGCGTACAGACCGAAATACGTGAGCTTCGCGACCTCTTCCCCGGGAGCCCACACGCCGAAGACGCCGCAAGCGTCCTGGGGGCCCTTCTCGGAGGGAAGAAGATCGTGACTTAGTCGTCCGTCACCACGTGGCACGCCCCCGAGTCTAGGACAGGAGGCGCGTTGCTCCGAATCGGGGACACCTCCGGACCCGGAGGGGGGAATCGGGTGACACGGCCGCTACCTGTGGTGACGAGGCCGCGGGCAAGGCGGAGGCCGGTCCTCCGCGTTGTTCCGCGACGTGCGCCGGCCGGTTCCGGTACGGCTCCCCGCGCTCAGCCCAGCAGGGGCAACTGGCCGCTGAGATCGGCCCGTTCACCGCTCGCGGAGACCACCGCCGCCTTGCGGGCCTCGTCCCAGCCGACCCGTCCGGTGGCGAGTCTGATCCAGGTGAGCGGGTCGGTCTCGACGACATTGGGCGGGGTGCCGCGAGTGTGCCGCGGGCCCTCGACGCACTGGACGACCGCGAACGGCGGCACCCGCACCTCCACCGAGGCCCCGGGCGCCTTCACGGCGAGGGTGTCGGTAAGCAGCCGCACCGTGGCGGCGAGCGCCTGCCGGTCGAAGGTGACGGCGCTGCCGGTGGCACGGGCCAGATCGTCGCTGTGGACGACGAGTTCGACGAGCCTCGTCACGGTGAAGTCGAGCATCCGCATCGCGCCGGCACCGTGCGGGATGAGCAGGTCCTCGCGCACCGCCGACTCCAGCACGGGCTCCAGCTGTGCGACGGCCTCGTCGATGCGGGCGGCGCCGCCGGCGGCCGCGCGGTCGGCCTCCTCGCGGGTCTCCAGGTCCAGTTCGGCGGCGGCGCCTGCGGTGGACAGCGCCCAGGTCGGCAGGTCCACCTCGGGGGCGGCGGTCTTCGACTCCGGACCGGCGAGGAAGCGGGGCACCGAGTCGATCTGCAGCGCGATGTGGACGAGGAGACGGTGCACGTCCCAGCCGGGCAGACCTGAGGGACGGGCGCGCTGCTCGTCGGTGAGCGCGTGCGCGGCGGCGGTGACGGCCTCGACCTGGCCGATGAGCGCCTGACGGACACGTGCGGGGTCGTAATTGCGCCTTGCGGGGGCCTTGCTTCGTTTGACGGGCGGCATGGTCAAGAGATTAGGCGCTGGACGGACGGCCGGTGGGCGGAGCGTGCCAGGTCACCCGGGGCCCGGCCACTCGCGGAGGGCCGTGGCTGCGCGGGGCGGGCGGTAGCCGCGTGGGGCGGGCGGTGGCTGCTCGCGGCCGCGCCGGGCCGGTTCGGACCGGTTCGGACCCCGGCCCGTGCCGGTCACGCCGTTCCCGCGGGCCGGGCCGTGCTCTCCCTCCCGACCAGGCGGTGCTCCGCGTACAGCGTCGTGTGCGGCGCCTCCGGGTCCCCGGCGATGCGGGCGAGCAGGGCCTCGACGGCGAGCTTGGCGACCTGGTGCTTGTCCGGTGCCACGGTGCTGAGGGAGGGGACGCTGAACCGGGTCTCCTCGATGTCGTCGAAGCCGATCACCGCGACGTCGTGCGGCACGGTGCGGCCCGCGTCGTACACGGCCCGCACGGCCCCGGAGGCGAGCAGGTCGGAGAAGCAGAAGACGGCGTCCGGCGGCTCCGGGAGGGCGAGGAGTTCGCGCATCGCGGTCATGCCGTCGGTACGGGTGAAGGCCGGTACGAGCGGCGTCAGTGCGGGATCGTGCGGGAGGCCGGCGGACTCCAGCGCCCTGAGGTAGCCGCGGGCCCGCTGCTGCGAGGTGGTGAAGAGCGGGTCGGCCTGGAAGCCGACGGCCGCGACGCGGCGCCGTCCGCCGGCGATCAGGTGGGCGGTGGCCTCCTGCGCGGCGAGGACGTTGTCGATGAGGACGTGGTCCGCGGGCACCTCGTAGTCGCGCTCGCCGAGCAGGACGAGCGGCACGCGCCGTTCACGGCGGGCGAGGGTGGACTGGTCGAGCCGCTGCGGGGAGAGGAGCACGCCGTCGATGAGCGGGTCGGACAGGCCGCAGGCGACGCGCAGTTCGGCCGAGGGGTCGCCGCCGGTGTCCTCTATGAGGACGGAGACGTCGTGCTCGCGTGCGGCGTCGATGACGGCCTTCGCGAGTTCCGCGAAGTACGGCTGGACCAGTTCCGGCACGGCGAGGGCGATGACGCCGCTGCGGCCGGTGCGCAGGTGGCGGGCGGAGACGTTGGGCCGGTAGTCGAGCTCCTGGATGGCGCTCAGCACGCGCTGGCGGGTGGGCTCGGCGACGCGGACACTGCCGCGCACGACGTTGGAGACGGTCTTGATGGACACGCCGGCCCGCTCCGCGACGTCCTTGAGTCTCGTCCCGCCCATTCCGCTCCCCTCGTACGGGCTGGTGTGCCCGCCCTTGCTCCCGCCGGCCCCGTATGTCCGGACGGAAAGATCCGTCGGACGTGTTGACGTCAGATTACGCCCTGCGTACAACGTTGGAACAGCGGATTTCCGCTGGGTCCGGCCGCTTGGCCGGGGCTGGTCCCGACGGGCGGTTCCCGGCCGTTCGTCTCCCGCGGCTCTCAACGTCGAATGGACGGACGTGGTGCGTGTGCAGGGCAGGAGGAGGTTCCTCGGCACCGTGGGCTCCCTCACGGCCGCCGGGGCGCTCGCGGGGTGCGGCACTCCGGTGGGGCAGGCGTTCACGGGCTCCGCGGGCCCGCCGTCGCTGCTCAACTTCTGGCATCCCTTCACCGGTGGTGACGGCGCCCAGCTGGTGACCATGCAGAGCGGCTACCGCAAGGCCAACCCCGACGTCGACCTCAAGTCGACCACGCTGGTCTGGGGCGCCCCGTACTACACGAAGCTCACCCTGGCGACGCTCGGCAGCCGCCCCCCGCAGGTCGCCATCACCCACGTCTCACGGCTGCCGACGCTCGCCGCCTCCGGGCTGCTGCGGGAGATATCCCGCTCCGAGCTGGAGGAGAACGGGCTGCGGCCGGACCGGTTCGCCAAGGCCGCCCTCAAGTCGGCGCACCACGACGGCAAGCTCTACGCGCTGCCGCTGGACACCCACCCCTTCGTGCTCTACTACCGCACCGACGTCGCGAAGAAGGCCGGACTGCTCGACGGCAAGGGCAAGTTGACGGACGTCGACGGACCCGACAAGTTCCTCGACGCGATGCGGGCCGCCAAGGAGGTCACCGGCGTCTGGGGCGGCTCCATCGCCACCGTCAAGGACCCCGCGACCTGCTGGCGGCTGTTCTGGTCCCTCTACCGGCAGCTCGGTGCGGACCTGGTCACCGACGGCGGCCGGAAGGTCGTCATGGACGTGGGAGCGGCCGGGGAAGCCCTCGCCTACATCCGGCGCATGTCTGCCGAGAAGCTCATCCCACCCGGCGCGGACGGCGACGGCGGCGCGATCACACTGCTCACCTCGGGCAAGGCCGGGTTCCTCATGGACGGGGAGTGGCAGCTCCTGGCCGTACAGGGCGCGGTGAAGGACAAGTTCGACATCCGCACCTTCCCGCGGATCTTCCGCGACGCGCCGTACGCGTGCGCCGCCGACTCGCACGCCTTCATCCTGCCGAAGGCCCCGTCCGAGAAGGCCCAACGGGCGGACAAGGCACTGGACTTCACCCACTCCATGCTGGAGGCGAGCCTCGACTGGGCCAAGGGCGGCCACATACCGGCCTGGCAGCCGACGGCGGACTCCGGCGCGTACCACGAGCTGGTGCCGCAGGCGCACTACGCCGACGCGGCGGACGGGGCGGCCTACGACCCGGCCGCCTGGTACTCCGGCGCCGACAGCAACCTCTACCGGCGCTTCGGCGACGTCGTCGCCTCCGTCGTGGGCGGCCACACCCGTCCGGGCCCCGGCGCGGCACGCATGCTGGCGGCCGTGAAGGACCTGGCAGCAACGGAGGCACCCGTATGAGCGCGGGCACGAGCGTGCACCCGGGCGCCGGGGCGGGCGTGCCCGCGTCCGGACGCGGGACCGGGGGCGGGCGGTGGACGGCATCCGGGATGCTGCTCCCATTCGGCGTGTTCTACGTCCTGTTCCTCCTGGGCCCGCTCCTCTACACGGCGGTCGCCGGCTTCTTCAACGACAGCCTCGTCAAGGACGGACCCGGTGAGTGGGTCGGGACGGCGAACTACGCGGAGGCCCTCACATCCGCGGAGTTCTGGTCCAGCCTCGGCCACACGCTCTGGTTCACCGTGCTCACGACGGTGCCACTGATCGTTTTCTCGCTGGCGCTGGCCCTCATGACGGACCGGTTCTCGCGCGGCAAGTGGTTCTTCAGGCTGGCGTTCTTCGCCCCGTTCATGCTGCCCTCCTCCGTGATCGCGCTGCTGTTCATGTGGATCTACGCGGACGAGATCGGGCTGGCGCAGAACGTGGTCACCTGGTTCGGCGTGCAGGCGCCCTCCTGGCTGGGCGACCCGGACTGGGCGATGATCTCCATAGCCGCCGCGACGATCTGGTGGACGATCGGCTTCAACTTCGTCATCTACCTGGCCGCGCTCCAGGAGATCCCGCGGGACGTGCACGAGGCCGCCGCGATCGACGGCGCCGGGCCGTGGCAGCGCATCCGGCTGGTGGTCGTCCCGATGCTGGGTCGTGCGACCACGCTCGTCGCGGTGCTCCAACTCGTCGCATCGCTCAAGGTCTTCGACCAGATCTACATGATGACGAACGGCGGCCCTGACGACGCCACCCGGCCGTCGCTGCTGTACATCTTCCAGACCGGCTTCACCGACGGACGTGCCGGCTACGCCTCGACGGTCGCGCTGCTGCTCTTCGTCATCATCCTGCTGATCTCGCTCGTCTGGTTCGCGCTGATCCGGCGCACCGAGAAGGAGGTCTGAGCACGATGACGACCCTCACACCGGCAGCGCCCCGCAGCACGGAAGCGGCACCGTCCGGGCCCCGCCGCCGGCGCACCGATGCGGAGCGGCTGTTCAGCCGCGTGACGCTGGGCGTGCTGATCGCTCTCGCGCTGCTGTGGCTGGTGCCCATCGCGTGGGCTGTGGCCACGTCCCTGCGGTCGCCCAACGACGTCGCAACGGACCCGACTTCGTGGCTGTCGGACAACCCGACGCTCTCCTCGTACGAGGAGCTGCTGTCGGCCGGGCGCATCCAGTACTGGTACCTGAACAGCTTCATCACCTCGACGCTGACGACGGTGCTCGCGGTGTGCACCACGTCCCTGGCCGCCTTCGCGCTGTCCCGGCTGAAGTTCCGCTACCGGCGGCCGGTCTTCCTGGTCATCCTCGCCGGCGTCATGATCCCGCCGCAGCTGCTGATGATTCCGCAGTTCCTGACGCTCCAGGCCACGGGGATGCTCAACACGTACTGGGCCGTGGTCCTGCCGCAGGTCCCCAACGTCGTCTCCGTGTTCGTCTTCAAGCAGTTCTTCGACGGCATTCCCGTCGAACTGACCGACGCGGCGCGCGCGGACGGCGCGAGCTGGCTGCGGATCTACTGGCAGATCGTGATGCCGCTGGCCCGTCCCGCCATCTCCGCCGTGACGATCTTCGTCTTCGTGTGGTCCTGGAACAACTTCCTCTGGCCGCTGCTGGCCGTCACGGACCCGCAGATGATGACGCTCCCCGTCGGCCTCAACTCCGTACAGGACGCCTTCGGGCTGCCGCAGGCCCAGCTGATGGCCTCGGCGGTGCTCGGTGCCCTGCCGCTGCTGACCGTCTTCCTCTTCTTCCAGCGGCGGATCGTCGAAGGAATCGCAGGCACCGGCCTGAAGTGACAGCGGCACAGCGCCCGTTCATGAGCGAGCCCGGACCAGGAACAGCACCGAGAGAGGCACCCACCGCATGACCGAACAGCCCGACGGCACCGCCCGCATCACCATCGACCCCGATTTCACCCTCGGAACCGTGGACCCCCGTGTGTACGGGACCTTCGTCGAGCACATGGGCCGCTGCGTCTACACGGGCATCTACGAACCGGAGCACGAGACCGCCGACGAACACGGTTTCCGCGGCGACGTGGCCGGACTCGTGAACGAGCTCGGCACGGGCCTCGTCCGCTACCCCGGCGGCAACTTCGTCTCCGGCTACCGGTGGGAGGACGGCATCGGCCCGGCCGAGGAGCGTCCGCGCCGCCTCGACCTGGCCTGGAGGAGCCTGGAGTCGAACCAGGTCGGCACCGACGAATTCCTCGGCTGGACCCGCCGCCAGGGCCTCGAGCCGATGATGGCCGTCAACCTCGGCACCCGCGGCATCGACGCGGCCCGCGCCCTCGTCGAGTACTGCAACATCCCCGGCGGCACCGCCTGGTCGGACCTGCGGGTGAAGAACGGCGTACGCGAACCGCACGGCGTGAAGCTGTGGTGCCTGGGCAACGAGATGGACGGCCCCTGGCAGACCGGCCACAAGACGGCCACGGAGTACGGGCGCCTCGCGGCCACCGCCGGCAAGGCGATGCATCAGGTCGACCCGTCCATCGAGCTTGTGGCGTGCGGCAGTTCGAACGCGCGGATGCCCACGTTCGGCGAATGGGAGCGGCAGGTCCTCCACGAGACGTACGACGAGGTCGACTACCTCTCCCTGCACGCCTACTACGAGGAGACCGACGGCGACCGCGCCAGCTTCCTCGCCAGCGGCGCCGAGATGGACGCCTACATCTCCGACATCATCGCCACCGCCGACCACGTGCGCGCCGTACGCCGCTCGAAGAAGCGGATGATGCTCTCCTTCGACGAGTGGAACGTCTGGTACCAGTCCCGCTTCCCCGGCGAACGCGCACTGCCGCTGGAGGAGCAGCCGCGCCTCATCGAGGACACGTACAGCGTCACGGACGCGGCCGTCGTCGGCTCGCTGCTGATGACACTCCTGCGCCACGCCGACCGGGTCCCGGTCGCCTGCCTCGCGCAGCTCGTCAACGTCATCGGGCCCATCCGCAGCGAGCCGGGTGGCCCCAGTTGGCGGCAGACCACCTTCCACCCCTTCGCGCTGACGGCCCGGTACGCCCGGGGCACCGTGCTGCGGACCGAGGTGTCCGGACCCGTCGTCGAGACGCCGCGGTACGGGGCCGTCTCCGCGATCGACACGGCCGCGACGCTGGACGAGGAGACCGGCGAGCTGACCGTGCTGGCCGTCAACCGCGACCAGGAGCAGCACCTCGGACTGCGGGCGGCGCTGCGCGCTCCGGGCAAGCAGTACCGCGTCATCGAGCACCTGATGATCGCCGACCACGACCCGGACGCGGTCAACACACAGGCCGAACCGGAACGCGTCACGCCACGCCCCGTGAGGGAGACGGCGGTGAGCGCGGAGGGCGAACTGGAGGCGGTGCTGCCGCCGGTCTCCTGGAGCCTGATCCGGCTGGCGCCGGAGGCGTAGCGACGGCGGGACGCGGCTGGCGCCGGAGGGGCGCGGCTGGCGCCGGAGGGGTGGCGGCGGAGGGGCGTGGCTGGCGCCGGCGGCGTAGCGACCGCGGGACGCGGCGCACCGAAAGCGTCGGCGCGCGAGCTCCCGGCGCCGGAACCGCGCCGCGCCGCGCGCCCCACATCCCGCCGCGACGGCGGGAACCAGCTCGCGCCGCAGGCGTCGGCCCGGCGGGAGCCGGAGCGGTCCGACCCCGGCACGCGGACTCCCCATCGCGCCTCGCGCCGCAGGCGCGGACTCCCGGCTCGGGCGCCGCAGGCGCCGCCCGCGCCGCAGGCGTCGGCCGCCGCGCCGCGCGCCCACATCCCGCCACGACGGCGCGACGGCGCGACGGCGGGACGGCGGGACGGCGGGACGCTCCGCGGCGCGGGCCCGGCGGCGCCGAACCCACCTCGATGCGGCCAACTCGCCCACCGGGAACGCCCGTTACCCGCAACGCCGAACACGCGCTCCGGGGCCCGCCCCGCGGGGGTCGGCGGACCGGCAGTCGCCACGCCGCCGGAGACGGTCCACCGCGCCGCGCGCCCACATCCCGTCGCGGCGGAGGCGGCGCTGTTCCCGCGCACGCGCGCCGCAGCGACCGCGAACCGGAGCCGGTCAGCCGAACAGCGCCGGCAGCGTGCCCTCGTGCGCTTCGCGCAGCTCACGCAGCGACACGCTGAACTGGCCCTGGATCTCGACCTCTTCGCCGTCCACGACACCGATCCGCGCGGCCGGAAGTCCCCGCGCCCCGCACATGTCGTTGAAGCGGACCTCTTCGCTGCGCGGGACCGCGACCAGCGCGCGTCCCTGCGACTCGGAGAAGAGGAAGGCGAACGGCGAGATCCCGTCCGGCACGACCACGCGCGCACCGTTGCCGCCCTTCAGGCAGGACTCGGTGAGCGCCTGGATCAGTCCGCCGTCGCTCAGGTCGTGCGCGGCGTCGATCATCCCGTCACGGGAGGCGGCGATGAGGATCTCGGCGAGCAGCCGCTCCCGTTCCAGGTCGACGGCCGGCGGGAGCCCGCCCAGGTGCCCGTGTGCGACCTGGGACCAGGCGGAGCCGCCGAACTCCTCCCGCGTCTCGCCGAGGAGATAGAGCAGCTGTCCCTCCTCCGCGAACGCGATCGGCGTACGGCGGGTCACGTCGTCGATGACGCCGAGGACGCCCACGACGGGCGTCGGGTGGATCGCGGCGTCGCCCGTCTGGTTGTAGAGGGAGACGTTGCCGCCGGTCACCGGAGTGCCCAGCTCCCGGCAGGCGTCGGCGAGCCCGCGGCACGCCTCGGCGAACTGCCACATGGCCGAAGGGTCCTCCGGCGAGCCGAAGTTGAGGCAGTCGGTGACCGCCAGGGGGCGTGCGCCGGTGGCCGCGACGTTGCGGTACGACTCGGCCAGTGCAAGCTGGGCGCCCGCGTAAGGGTCGAGCTTGGCGTAGCGGCCGTTGCCGTCGGTGGCGACCGCGACGCCGAGACCCGTGGTGTCGTCGACGCGGATCATGCCTCCGTCCTCCGGCTGCGCCAGGACGGTGTTGCCGAGCACGTAGCGGTCGTACTGGTCCGTGATCCAGGACTTGGCGGCCTGGTTGGGGGAGGAGACCAACGCCAGTGCGGCGGCCCGCAGTTCGTCGCCCGTGGCGGGGCGGGGCAGCGCGGCCGCGTCGTCGGCCTGAAGTTCGTCCTGCCAGGGTGGGCGCTCGAACGGCCGCTGGTAGACGGGGCCTTCGTGAGCGACGGTGCGCGGCGGCACATCGACGATCTGCTCACCGTGCCAGTAGATCTCCAGCCGTTCACCCGGTGTGACCTCGCCGATGACCGTGGCGATGACGTCCCACTTCTCGCAGATCTCCAGGAAACGGTCCACCTTGTCCGGCTCCACCACCGCGCACATCCGCTCCTGCGACTCGCTCATGAGGATCTCCTCGGGCGAGAGTGAGGAGTCGCGCAGCGGGACGGTGTCCAGCTCGACGCGCATGCCGCCGCTGCCGGCGCTGGCCAGCTCGGAGGTGGCGCAGGACAGCCCGGCGCCGCCCAGGTCCTGGATGCCGGCGACCAGCTTCTCCTTGAAGATCTCCAGGGTGCACTCGATGAGCAGCTTCTCCTGGAACGGGTCCCCGACCTGGACGGCGGGCCGCTTGGCGGGCCCCTCCTCCTCGAAGGTCTCCGAGGCGAGCACCGAGACGCCGCCGATGCCGTCGCCGCCGGTGCGCGCGCCGTAGAGGATGACCTTGTTGCCGGTGCCGGAGGCCTGCGCGAGGTGGATGTCCTCGTGCTTCATCACACCCACGCACAAGGCGTTGACCAGCGGGTTTCCCTGGTAGCAGGGGTCAAAGACCACCTCGCCGCCGATGTTGGGCAGCCCCAGGCAGTTTCCGTAGCCGCCGACGCCCGCTACGACGCCGGGCAGGACGCGCCTGGTGTCGGGGTGGTCCGCGGCGCCGAAGCGCAGCGGGTCCATCACGGCCACGGGACGGGCGCCCATCGCCAGGATGTCGCGGACGATGCCGCCGATGCCGGTGGCCGCTCCCTGGTAGGGCTCGACGTAGCTGGGGTGGTTGTGCGACTCGACCTTGAAGGTGACGGCGTAGTTCTGGCCGATGTCGACGACGCCGGCGTTCTCGCCGATGCCCACGAGCATCGCGTCACTCTCGGGGGCCTTCTCGCCGAACTGCTTCAGGTGCACCTTGCTGCTCTTGTACGAGCAGTGCTCCGACCACATCACCGAGTACATGGCCAGCTCGGCCCCGGTGGGGCGCCGGCCGAGGATCTCGCGGATGCGCTCGTACTCGTCCTGTTTGAGGCCGAGTTCGGCCCACGGCTGCTCGGTGCCGGGGGTGTCGGTGGCGTGCTTGACGGTGTCGAGGGCCGTGCGGTGTGCGGGCTGCGTGGACGGAGTCATGCGGTGACCAGCCTCTTGAGTACCGAGGTGAAGAAGCCCAGCCCGTCGGTCGTCGGCCCGGTGAGGGTCTCGACGGCGTGCTCGGGGTGCGGCATGAGACCGACCACGTTCCCGGCCTCGTTGGAGATGCCCGCGATGTCGCGGCGGGAGCCGTTGGGGTTGCCGTTCAGGTACCGGAAGACGACACGGCCCTCGGCCTCCAGCGCGTCCAGGGTGCGCTCGTCGGCGACGTAGCCGCCCTCGCCGTTCTTCAACGGGACGGTGATCTCCTGGCCTTCGGCGTAGTCCGACGTCCAGACGGTGTCCGCGCGCTCGACGCGCAGCTTCTGGTCGCGGCAGACGAAGTGCAGGTGGTCGTTGCGGGTGAGCGCACCGGGAAGCAGATGCGACTCGCACAGCACCTGGAACCCGTTGCAGATGCCGAGCACCGGCATGCCGGCGCGTGCCTGCTCCAGCAGCGGCTCCATGACGGGCGAGAAGCGGGCGATGGCGCCGCAGCGCAGGTAGTCCCCGTAGGAGAAGCCGCCCGGCAGCACGACCGCGTCGACCTGACGCAGGTCCTTGTCGCGGTGCCACAGTTCGACGGGCTCGCCGCCCGCGAGCCGCACGGCGCGGCGGGCGTCGCTGTCGTCGAGGGACCCGGGGAAGGTGACGACGCCGATGCGTCCGAGGCGCGCGCCGGAACCGCCGGTCACGCAGCGGCCCCCTCTTCGACGCGCACCGTGTAGTTCTCGATCACTGTGTTCGCGAGGAACGTCCCCGCCAGTTCGTGGACACGGGCCAGCGCCTCGTCGGTGACGGGCTCCGCCACCTCCAGTTCGAAGCGCTTGCCCTGGCGTACGCCCTCGATGCCCTCGAAGCCGAGACGCGGCAGTGCTCGCTGCACCGCCTGTCCCTGCGGGTCGAGGATCTCCGGCTTCAGCATGACGTCGACTACGACGCGAGCCACAGGTACTCCCGGTGATGGTGGTTTTGCTGAGCGTTGGTGCGTGCTGCCAGCGAAGCGACGCGCCCGGCCAGCCTACCGGCCACGAGAATCTACGCGCGTGGATATCTTCGCCGGGTACTCACCGCACCCGCTTTCCACCCCCGCCCCACGGCACCGGCACCGCCCGGAGCTCTGGGAAAAATGCCGTGAAAAAAGTATGGTCCCGATTGCGGTCTGACACGCGAGTCGAAATACTCTCGCTTCACATTGCAAAGTCCGCAGCTGTACAAAAGAAATGTCCCACCTCAATCATGCGGATCACTCGCACCTCCCCCTGGTCCTCCCACGTCAGCGCGGGAATCCCGTGATCCGATTCGCGAACCTGATGGAAGGTCCGATATCCGTGGCACAACGTGTAGTGGTCACCCTCTCCGACGATCTTGACGGCGGAGAAGCATCGGAAACGGTCTCCTTCGGGCTCGACGGGAAGTCGTACGAGGTGGATCTCAACATCGAGAACGCGAAGAAGCTGCGCGAGGACCTGGCGCGCTTCGTCGAAGCCGGCCGCAAGCGGGCCAAGTCCGGCAAGGCCTACCACCGCACCTCCGTCGCCCCCGACCCGCGCGCCGTGCGCGCCTGGGCCGAGTCCAACGGCTTCGAGGTGCCCGCCCGCGGCCGCATCCCGAAGAAGGTCTACGACGCCTTCAACGCCTCCCGTTGACCTCCGCGCCCGGCCCCCGCGGCACGTATGCGGTGCGCGCGGCGCACCCGTACCGCGGGCCGGGCGGCCCGACTTGCCACGGACCCCGGTTGATCCGCTAGAGTCGGGCCCGTCGCCGCGAGGGAAACCTCACGGAGCGCGCGGGTGTAGCTCAGTAGTAGAGCGCCCCCTTTCCAAGGGGGAGGCGCAGTGTGCGATTCCTGTCACCCGCTCTCGTTCTCGCAGGACCGGTATCGGTAACGATCAGGTACAGTGGGGGCGCACCACTCAGCAGGACCTCCCGGGAAGCCGGGAAAGAAAGCAGGGTGGAAGCAGGCGGACGTAGCTCAGTTGGTAGAGCGCAACCTTGCCAAGGTTGAGGTCGCGAGTTCGAGCCTCGTCGTCCGCTCCAGGCTCATCGGGATCTTCCGGTTCCACCGGATCGACGATTCACGAATGAGAGAGCCCCGGTCTTCGGACCGGGGCTCGTTCCGTTTCCGGACCGCAATTGCTTCTGCTTCTGCGTTCGCGGACCTCCTTCCCACGCGTGCACCCCGGGTGTGCGGACCTCCCTGCCCGCGCATGAGGTTCGTCATACGCACTCGTGACAGCACGCACCAGGTGACCGCCGATCCCCGCGGAAGACTGAGTGCATGGATGCGATCGAGGTCGATGGACTCAAACGGCGATATGCGAAGGGCTTCGAAGCCGTGCGCGGTGTCTCGTTCTCCGTACGGGAGGGCGAGATCTTCGCGCTGCTGGGCACGAACGGAGCGGGCAAGACCTCCACGGTCGAGCTGCTGGAGGGCCTGGCACGGCCCAGCGGCGGCACCGTGAAGGTGCTCGGCTTCGACCCGTACTCGGAGCGCGCCGCGGTGCGGCCCCGCAGCGGCGTGATGCTCCAGGAGGGCGGCTTCCCCTCCGAGCTCACGGTCACCGAGACCATACGGATGTGGGCCGGCTGCACCAGCGACGCCCGACCGATCGGCGAGGTGCTGGCCCAGGTCGGGCTCTCCGACCGGCGCTCGAACGTCCGCGTGAAGCAGCTCTCCGGCGGTGAACGAAGGCGCCTGGACCTGGCGATGGCGCTGGTCGGACACCCGGAAGTGCTCTTCCTGGACGAGCCGACCACCGGCATGGACCCCGAAGGGCGCCGGGACACCTGGGAGTTGGTGCGCGAGCTGCGCAGGGCCGGCACGACAGTGCTGCTCACCACGCACTACCTGGAGGAGGCCGAGGAGCTGGCCGACCGGCTGGCCATCATGCGCGCGGGACGCGTCGTCACCGCCGGCACCCCCGAACAGGTCGTCGCGGAGCGGCCGTCCAGCATCCGCTTCACGCTGCCGGACGGGCTCTCGCCGCAGCATCTGCCGCCGTCGCTGCCCCCGGCCACGCTGCGGGACCGGCGCGTGGAGATCCGTACGCCGCATCTCCAGGCGGCGCTGACCGATCTGCTGCTGTGGGCGCGGCAGACAGGGGTCGAACTGCCCGGGCTGCACGCCCGCACCGCGACCCTCGAAGAGGTGTTCCTGGAGATCGCGCAACTGCCCGACGAGACGGACGAGGACGGCCGGGCCGCGGAAGGCGGCAAGCACGGCGCCGGTACGGCAGCCGGTGACATGGAGGTGGAGCGCGTATGAGCAGCACGGACGCCGCCACGGTGAAGGCGCCGGGGACGATGGACACTTCGGCGGTCTGGCGCAGGCTGCGCTCCCTCGGGCGGGCCGAACTGACCCTCCTCATGCGCAACAAGGCGATGCTCTTCGTCGCGCTCGCGACCCCGGTCCTGCTGACGGTCCTGATGCGCCAGACCATCAGCGGCATGAGTCTCAAGGGCACCGGACTGTCGATGGGGACAGTGCTGATCCCGGGATCGATCGGCTATGTGCTCGTCTTCGCCGTCTACGCCAACCTGACGGGCATCTACGTCACGCGGCGGGAGGAGCTGGTGCTCAAACGGCTGCGCACCGGTGAGGCGAGCGACGGCGAGATCCTCACGGGCAGCGCGCTGCCGTCACTCGTACTGGCGCTGGGGCAGTGCCTTCTGCTGCTCGGCGGGGGCGCGGTCCTGCTGGACCTGGCGCCGCCGGAGCGGCCGGAGCTCGTCGCGGCCGGGCTGCTGCTGGGGCTGGTGCTGATGGTGCTGCTGGCGGCGGTGTCCGCCGCGTTCACGCGAACCACGGAAGCCTCGCAGATCACCACATTCCCCTTCATGGCGGTCTCCTTCGTCGGATCCGGAGTGGTGGTCCCGCTGGATGTCATGCCGGATGCGCTGGCCAATGTGTGTTCACTGCTGCCGGTGTCACCGACGATGGAGCTCGTACGCAACGGCTGGGTCGGCACGCTCAGCGGCATGGACACGGTGAAGGCGCTGACGGTCCTGGTGGCGTGGATCGTCCTCGGGACCGTGGCCGTGCGGCGCTGGTTCCGCTGGGAGCCGCGACGCTAGAGGGATGATGAGGAGCACGGGCACGTGATCGGCTGGTGGGGGGTCGCCCCGAAGTACCGCCGCTGGCAGGAGCGCAGCAGCCACGAACAGGTGGAGGCGTCCACGCGGTGGATGCTCGTCGCGTACGCCTGGCTCACGCTCGTCGGCTTCGTCGTGCAGCTCGTACCGGAGGCGGGCCCCGGTGCTCTTCCCCTCACCCTCGCCTGGACCGTCCTCGCGCTGGGCCTGGTGCAGTGCCTGCTGTGCACGGGCCTGCTGCACCAGGCCGTCGACAGCTATCTGGGCACGAGCAGCGTCACCGGTGCCCGGCTCGCGGCGCCGGCGGCTCTGGTGGGTGCGACCACCGCGCTGACGGTCGCGCTCGTCGCGATCGGGGCGGTCGAGGGCGGACTGAACGTGGGCCTCGGGCTGCACGGGACGCTGGCGCCGTTCGCCGTCACCTTCGGTGTGGCTGTGCCGAGGAGGACGGCGGCGCTGGCGCTGTGCGGCTACCTCGCCGCCGTGGCCGCCGCGCTCGCGGCGGCGGGACTGCCGGGGGCGGGCGTGCTCGCGGCCCTCACCGTGGGGGGCCTCGGCGGCATTCTGTCCGTCTTCACCGGCCGCTCCTCCGCCTGGTACATCGCCGTCATCAGGGAACTGGAGGAGGCCCGCGGTGTGCAGGCGAGGCTGGCCGTCGCCGAGGAGCGGCTGCGCTTCAGCCGCGACCTGCACGACGTGATGGGGCGGAACCTGTCGGCCATCGCGCTCAAGAGCGAACTGGCGGCCCAGCTGGCGCAGCGCGGGTCCGACGCCCGGGCCTCCGTCGAGCAGATGACCGAGGTGCAGCGCATCGCCCGGGAGTCGCAGTCGGAGGTGCGGGCGGTGGTCCGCGGCTATCGCGAGGCCGACCTTTCCACCGAACTCGCGGGCGCCCGCGGGATTCTGCGCGCCGCCGGCGTCGACTGCCGTACGGACAACGGCGGTTCACTGATTCCGGGCCCGGTCCAGGCCGCCCTCGGCTGGGTCGTGCGGGAGGGGGCGACGAACGTGCTGCGGCACGCGGACGCGACATGGTGCACCGTGTGGGTGGGCACGGACCCGGCGGGCGGCAGCGCCCTGCTGGTGATGGAGAACGACGGCACGCGCGGCCGGCCGCCCGGCGGGCGTGCGGGCTCGGGGCTCGCGGGCCTGCGGGAACGTCTCGACGGGGTCGGGGGCACGCTGCGCGTGGCAGGTGACGGCGAGCGCGGTACATTCCGGCTGACGGCCGAGGTCCCGCTGGCGGCCGGGAACGGGACCGACGGCGAGGACGGGGCCGGGGACGCGGCCTGGGACGGGGCCGACGGCGGGAGCGGAACCGGGGGCCGGGACGGGCCCGGCGGAGACGGGACAGCGGACCGGGACGGGGCGCGGGCAGGGACCGTCACGGGCCCGGCAGGCCCGGACCGGGCCGGCTCCACCGGCACTTGCGGCACCGGCAACGGCACCCACGGCACCGGCACCGGCCCCGGCACCGGCACGTACGGGAAGGACATGGCGGAGTGAGCGGCGGGCGAGACGGGGGCAACGACGGCGGGGGCCCGGACGGCGGCCCGGACGGCGGCATCCGCGTGCTGCTCGCCGACGACGAGCATCTGATCCGCGGCGCCCTGACCGCGCTCCTCGCCCTGGAGGAGGACCTCACGATCGTCGCGGAGGCCGCCTCCGGGCCCGAGGCGGTCGCCATGGCCCGCGCGCACACCCCGGACGTGGCCGTGCTGGATCTCCAGATGCCCGGCGCCGACGGTGTCCAGGTCGCGACGCAGCTGCGCGACGAGCTGCCCGGGTGCCGGACGATGATCGTGACGAGCCACGCCCGTCCCGGCCATCTCAAGCGCGCGCTCGCGGCGGGCGTGCGGGGCTTCGTGCCGAAGACGGCTTCCGCGCAGCAACTCGCGGAGATCATCCGGGCCGTGCACGGCGGAAGCCGCTACGTGGACCCGGAGTTGGCGGCGGACGCCATCAGCACCGGCGACTCGCCGCTGACGGCCCGCGAGACCCAGCTGCTGGGCCTCGCGTCGAACGGGGCTCCCGTCGCGGACATCGCGGAGCGTGTCTCGCTCACGCCCGGGACGGTGAGGAACTATCTCTCCGCGGCGACCGCGAAGCTGGGCGCGGAGAACAGGCACGCGGCGGCGCGCATGGCGCGCGAGCGAGGCTGGCTGTGACGCGGGGGCCGGGGCCGGCCCGGGCTCCCGCGTTCCTCGCCCGCGTCCACGGTGTGCGGGGCCGGGCGGCGGTGCGCCGGGATGCGCCCCGATACGTCAACGGGGCTCACACGCGGACGAATTCGGACCATTCAGCAGTGGTGCACCATGACGGGACATCCATTCCCGAGGCGGATATCTTTGGCAATCCCCTGCTTACCCTCGTGCCAATTCTCAACAATTGAGGTTTACTTGAGCTTGCCGAGCGGCAAACCGTAAACAGGCTTCGACCGACTGCCAGATGGTCCAGGCCTTTTTCCTGCGTGGCATGAAGCTGACGCTTCGCATTGCAGCAAACTGTCACGGATTCCCCTTCTGCCGCGCACTCCGTGCTGGCATCTTCATCCCTGCGGAAGCGAACCTGGGCATTCACGGGGAGGCAAGCGTGCGCTAGACCCGCTTCGCTGCAGTTTGCGGTGACGACCGAAAGCTCAATCGACGGGGGCTCCGCGCCCGATGACCACCCTGAGCTACCTGGCTTCGACCACTTTCGCGAGAAAACAGCCAGTCATGTCCCACAGGCTCGGAGGAAACTCATGCTTGAAGAGAAGCTGAATCTGCAGATTCAGGACCAGCTGCACGAGGGCCACGAGGGCGAGATCGCCGAGGAAGCCGCTCCGGTTCTCGCCACCCCCGCGCTCGCGGGCGCCTTCGTCGGCGGCGCGGCCGTCGTGACCGGCGCGTACGCGGCCGGCAAGGCCGTCGGCTGACCAAGCGCGTTACCCCGGCCGGCCAACTCGGTCCGGCCGTCGACCACTTCCTCCCCCACGGGCCCACGGCCCAGGGACTCCGGAGGATCCGGAACAGAACAGGAGTACGCACATGAAGGATGTGACTTCGCAGATCAACGAGTCGGCAGAGCTCGCCTCCGTCGACATCGCCGACACCGAGGGTGTCGTCTTCACCGACTACACCCCGGTGATGGGCACCCCCGGCGCCTTCCTCGGCGGCGTCGCCATCGCCTCGGCGACGGTTGCGGCCTTCGAGGCGGGCCAGGGCTGATCCCGGCTCGCACCCGCTAGTCGCACGGCCCCGCAGTACCCCCTTCTGCAGGGCCTTGTGAGATCGGGGCTCCGCCCGGTCGGCCGGTCCTGACACCGGCCGACCGGGTCACACCATCACCTCTGAAGATTTCTTTCAAGAGGCCGAATTGGTCTTGGCCGATGATTTCCCCGCTCCTTCCTGATTCTTTGCACTCGTCGCAGCAACCGACTTCGCACCACGCCGTCCGTCGTTGACGCGATTCAGACGCCACCCCCACTCCGACCACACTCGCCACCCCCTCTCGGGAACACGGGAACCGAGGAGACCGACGTGAAATCGCTTGCCAAAAAGCTGACCTCGACATTTCTCGGACCTGTTCCGGTCTCCCGCGGCCGCGCGCTCGCCATTTCGGAGCGGCTGACGGCAGTGACGTCGCTCACATCGAGCCTCGAATACATCACCCACCAGCGGCAGATACGCAAGGGCGGACTGAACGACTGGACCATCGCGCGCGGAATGCACGCCTCGTCCACCCGGCCCACCCGGCGCATTCTGGACGCAGTCGGAAATCCCGGGACGACGCGGGCGCTCCACGTCGCACGCATTGCCGCGAGCGCCGCCCTGCTGGCCCCCGGAAACGCGCGCTGGCGCGGGGCCGCCAACATCTTCCTCGGGCTGAGCAACGCGGCCCTCTATCCGCGCCACCGCTACGGCACCGACGGATCGGACCAGGTCTCCTCGTTCGTGCAGACCGCCGCCGGCCTGGCCCGTCTGTCGACACAACCCGCCGTGCAGGACGCCCTGTTGTGGTACGTGGCGCTCCAGGCGAACCTCTCGTACCTGGTGTCGGGCTGGGTGAAGCTGCTGGGGCAGCCCTGGCGTGACGGGTCCGCGCTCAACGGCATCATGCGCACCCGCACATACGGGCACGAGGGGATGTGGAACCTCACCAACCGCTACCCCGTGCCGGCCCGTTACCTCGCTCACGGCGTGCTGGCACTGGAGTGCCTCTTCCCCGTGGCGTACCTCAAGGGCGGCATGCTGGCACGGCCCGTCATGGCGAGCGCCGCCGCGTTCCACGTGGCCAACGGCTACTTCATGGGGCTCGGCCGCTTCATCACCGCCTTCGAGGCGATGCACCCGATGGTCGCCTACACCAGCACCCCCAGGAGCCACCCCGCCGTGGCGGGGCGCGACGACCGGATGCTGAAGGCCACGGCATCCATGGCGGCGATCGGCGTGACCGTCGCCGGCTTCCTCGCGGCGATGCGGCGCATGCGGGCCACCGACCCCTGGCCCCACGGCCGGGTGCTCACCACCCGCCACGGCAACGAACTCCACTACAACGAGCGGATCTCCGAGGACGACAGCTCTCCGGTGCTCGTCTTCGGCACCGGCATGATCTCCACGATGGAGCACTTCGGCTGGATCACCGACAAGCTGGTCGAGGAGAGCGACTACGGGATCATCACCTACAGCCGCGCCGGCTACGGACCGAGCAAGCGCCGCTGCGCCGGCCCGTTCACCCTCCAGGAGTCGGTGGACGACCTGGTCGACCTGGTCGAGGGCGCCGTCGCGAAGGGACGGCCCGTGTATCTGGTCGGCCACTCGCTCGGCGGCGAGATCGGCCGGCGGGCGGCGGCCGAACTCGGCGACCGCATACGGGGCGTGATCTACCTCGACAGCTCGCACCCGGACGAGCTGTCCCGCTCCAAGCAGCAGAAGGAGTCCGCCGAAAGGCTCAAGGAAGGCCTGAGCATGTTCAGCGGCAGCCTGCGGGCCGGGCTCGGGGCCACGCTGGTCCGTCCGCGCTGGGTCCACGACCTGCCCACCGAGGTGCGCAGCCGCGCCTTCGCGCAGTACGCGGACAGCAGGATGTGGCGGGCCGGGCTGCGCGAATGGGACGCCACCGAGGCCGACTTCCACCGGTTCAGCGGCGATCTGCCGCCGATCTCCTCGCATGCGCTGGTGCTCTCGGCGCAGCGGACCGTCGACCGCGACCCCGAACAGCTGCTGATGCACAACGAACTCGGCGCGGCCCACCGGGGCGAGGGGCGCATCGTCCGCAACTCCGTCATCGAGGCGGCCGAGCACGACACGATGCTCACCGACGCGCGCCTCGGCGGGGAAGTGGGCCGCCGGATCCTGGAGTTCCTGCGTGAGGTCGAGGGCGACGACGCGGACGGCGGCCGGGCCGGGGGCAGGCACAGCTCCAACGGGAACCAGTCCAAGGAGGCACGATGACCAGCACCCGAACCCCGGCTGCTCCCGGCTCGCTCACCGGGACCCTGGTGCGCGCGGCCCGCTCCGGTCTGTCCACCGCGTTCACCGGGCCGGGCGGTCTGACGCGGGCGGCGGGGGCGGCGCTGCTGCTGGGCACGCTGTCGGCGCAGCATCCCAATCCGCTGTTCAACAAGGCCCAGAAGCTGGACATCTTCTCGGCCATGTTCCCCAACTGGCGCTTCTTCGCGCCCACTCCGGCGCAGCACGACTACCACATCCTCTACCGGACGCTGAATCACGAAGGGGAGACCTCCCCCTGGCGGATGGTGGAGGTCATCGTCGGCCGCAAGCTCCCGCAGATGTTCTGGTTCCCGGGCCGCCGCCCCGAGAAGGCCATCTTCGACATCGTCACCGAACTCATCACCCAGCTCGACAAGGGCTTCAGCGGGATGATGAAGCTCCCCTCCTACCGGATTCTCTGCGCCTTTCTGCGCCACCGCATCCGTGAGGACGGCAACGCGGAGGGCGTGAAGGGTTTCCAGTTCACGCTCGTGCGGGCGACCGGGTACGAGGAGACCGAGCCGGAGGTCGTCTTCGTCTCCCCGTACACCCGGATGAAGGGTCCGGACGAGACGGCGGCCGGCGACACCTCCGGCTGGGGCCCGTCCTACGAATCACACATAAGGGATGACTCACGCGGGGAGGTACCCGCACAGCCCGCGTGAGCAGCAGTACGCACAAGTGTCCGCCTGCGCGCCTGCGTCGGCGGGTGAACCACCACCTGATTCCGAAAGGGGTCGAAGCACATGAGCATGGGCTCGATCGTCATCTTCGTCATCGCCATCATCGTCGTCGCCGCCATCGCGCTGAACGTCTCGAAGAAGAAGAAGTAGCCGCCCCGGCGCCGAGAACACACGGCAAAGCCGGACGACCCGAGCCGCCGGGGAACCCGAAAGCCCCGGCGGAGCACAGCGGAAGACCCGCACCACAAGACCGAGAGGGGGCCCCTGATGAGCTCTGTGGACGACATAGGCTACGGGCGGCAGTTCGGAGACTTCTACGACCGGATCTTTCCGAGCGGCGCCTACACCGAGCCGACCGTGCGCAAGCTCGCCTCCCTGCACCCGAGCCCCGGTGAACGCGCCCTGGAACTGGGCGTGGGCACCGGACGGGTGGCGATACCGCTGGCCCAACGGGCCTTTCCCGTCACCGGAGTCGACTCCTCGCCGGAGATGCTTCAGCAGCTGACGGCCAAGGCGAAAGACGCGGACGCCGACGTCGAAGCAGTGCACGGCGACATCCGCAAGTACACCGACGACAACAAGTACAAACTCGTCTACTGCGTCTGCGCGACCCTCTCCATGGTCCTCGAAGCCGACGACCAGCAGGCCGTCATGCAGCACGCGGCCGACCGGCTCGCTCCCGGCGGCGTCCTCGTCGTGGAGACGTCGAACCCGGGCGGCCTGCGGGCCCTCCACGAGGGGCAGCAGCGCACCTCGTACTTCATCCCCTACCCGGAGCCGAACACGGGGCTGCTGACGTACTCCACCGTCTTCGAGGACCGCAGCCTCTGGCACGCCTCGCACATCTGGTTCGAGGACGGCAAGTCCTCCGTCGGCTCCGAACTCGCCCGGCTCACCACGCCGGAGGAGGTGGACGAGTACGCGGCAGCCGCCGGCCTGAAGCCGGTCGACCGCTGGGCGGACTGGGAGGAGACGCCCTACGCGGAGGACTCCCCCATGTTCGTCAGCACCTACACGACGAGGTGACCCCGGCATGAGCAGCACCGTGGAGGCGAAGGACACGACGGAGACCGAGGCCCCCCGGGCGGAGGATCCGCCGGAGTACCTGGGCCCGGCTCACGCGCGCAGACGGCGGGGCGGGACCGGTCCGGCCGCCGTCTGGTATCTGGCGCGCCGCCACCGCGGGCTGCTCGCCGCGGGCATCGTCATCGGCCTGGTCGGGGTGACGGCGCAGCTCGCACAGCCGTACGCGATCGGGGAACTGATCAAACAGGCGGCGGAGAACAAGCCGCTCACCACGGCGGTCCTCATCCTCGTGGGTCTGTTCTGCGTGGACGGCGCGTTCTCCGCGCTCCAGTCGTACCTGATCGGGCGGGCCGGGGAGAACGTCGTCTACGACGTGCGCATGCTCCTCACCAGGCGCCTGCTCCACGTGGATTTGGCCGCCTACAGCAAGCAGCAGCAGGGCGACGTCCTCACACGCACCGTCGCCGACACCTCGCTCGCGAAGATCGCGCTGTCACAGAGCCTGGCGCAGCTCGTAATCAACGGGTTCACGGTCGTGGGCGGCGTCGTCGTGATGTTCCTGATCGACGTGTGGATGATGCTGATCACGCTGGCCTGCCTGGGCATCGCCAGCGGCGTCTCGCTGGTGCTGGCACGCAGCGTGCGCAGGGCCGCGGTCGTCAACCGCGAGGACACCAGCGCCTACGGCTCGGACGTGCAGCGTGCGCTGTCGGCGCTGCCCACGGTCAAGGCGTCCCGCGCCGAGAACCGTGAGACGCACCGCATCGGCCTGCTGGCCTGGCGGGCACGCAACTCCGGGGTGCGGGTCAACGGACTCAACGCGCTGTTCATGCCTGCCATGAACGTCGGTACGCAGGCGGCGCTCGCCGTCGTCGTCGGTGTCGGCATGACCCGGGTGACCCGGGGGACGATGTCGATGGCGGATCTCACCGCCTTCGTGATGTATCTCTTCTACATGGTCTCCCCGCTGGTGCTGTTCTTCCTGGCCATCGGCCAGTTCCAGCAGGGGCGCGCCGCGATCCGGAGGGTCGACGAGCTCACCACGCTCCCGCAGGAGGGCGGCGTTCTCGACAGGATGCGGCACCGGCCGAAGGCGCCGTCCAGCGCGTCGCTCTCGGAGGACCAGGACGCCGTCGAATTCCGCTCCGTGCACTTCACGTACGGCGGCAAGGACGCAGGCGCGGCGAAGGCCGCGAAGAACGGCACGAACGGCGACGGCGCAGCGGCGGACGAGACCGCCGGCGAGCAGCCGGCCGAGACCCTCTCCGACATCACCTTCTCCGTGCCCGCCCGCGGGATGACCGCGGTCGTCGGCCCGTCCGGTGCGGGCAAGACCACGCTCTTCCAGCTGATCGAGCGTTTCCACGCTCTCGACTCCGGAAGCATCACCGTCGGCGGCAAGGACATCGAGACCATGCCGCTGGCCACGCTCCGCGGCCTCGTCGGCTACGTGCAGCAGGACACCGCGGCCATGCGCGGCACCGTGCGGGACAACGTCGTGTACGCGAAGCCCGACGCCCGCGACGAGGACATCCGCGAAGTCATCGAACTCGCCGGACTCACCAAGGTCGTCGACGATCTGCCCCAGGGGCTGGACACCGAACTGGGCGACCAGGGCAGCGGACTCTCCGGCGGGCAGCGGCAGCGCCTGTGCATCGCGCGGGCCCTGCTGCAGAAGCCGGCGGTGCTCCTCCTCGACGAGGCCACCTCCCACCTGGACTCCGACTCCGAACGGGAGTTCCGCGAGACGCTGCGCAAGGTCTCCGCCCGCTGCGCCGTGATCGCGATCGCGCACCGCATCTCCACCGTCGTCGACGCCGACAAGATCGTGGTGATGAACGAAGGCCGTGTGCAGGCCACGGGCCGGCACGACGAGCTGATGAAGCGGGACGCGCTCTACCACCGCCTCGCCAACTCCCAGCTGCAGGCCGCCACTTCCGCCGCCTCGTGGCCCATGGACCCGTCCGGGACGGCGGTGTCCGCGGACACCGCGAGCCGGAACGGGACGCCGGTGGCGAACGGCACGCCCGTCGGCGGGCCGCGGTGACACAGGCGGTCGACGCGGCGATCGTCGGCACCGGCCCGAACGGGCTCGCCGCGGCGGTGACGCTCGCGCGGGCGGGCCTGCGCGTGGAGCTCCACGAGGCCGGGGAGT
Organism: Streptomyces sp. WMMB 322; assembly: GCF_900090145.1. Classification (GTDB taxonomy): domain Bacteria; phylum Actinomycetota; class Actinomycetes; order Streptomycetales; family Streptomycetaceae; genus Streptomyces. Next base: position 135,363 of record NZ_FMHI01000009.1, on the reverse strand, counting down.
CCATCGGCGGCGGTCTGCGCGGCGAGCGGTACTTCGACAGCGACGTCCTGCACGACGTGTGCTCCGCCGTCCACCCCATGGCCGCCGCCTCCCCGTTCTTCCGCGAGTTCGACCTCACCCCGCGCGGCGTGGAACTCCTCGCCCCCCGGATCGGCTATGCGCACCCTCTGGACGACGGACGCGCCGGCCTCGCCCACCCGGGCCTGGACGCCACCTGCGAGAGCCTGGGCGAGGACGGCGCGCGCTGGCGGCAGTTGATGGAGCCGCTGGTCGAACACAGCACGGGCCTGGTGGACTTCATCATGAGCGGCCAGCGTTCCCTGCCGTCGGACCCCGTCGCACCGCTGCTGCTCGCGGCGCGGCTGCTGCCCCGGCGGCTGCTGAGCGGCTTCCGCGGGGACGTGGCGCCGGCGCTGCTGACGGGAGTCGCCGCGCACGCCGTGGGCAAGCTGCCGTCCCTCTCCGCGGACGCCGTCGCGATGCTGCTGGGGCACCTCGCCCACGCGACCGGGTGGCCGCTGCCGCGCGGCGGCAGCGAACGCATCGCCCGGGTCATGGCGGACGACATCCGCGCCCACGGCGGGAGCATCCACACCGGCTCGCGCATCAGCAGCCTGCGCGAACTCGGCCACGCGCGTGCCGTCCTGCTCGACACGACTCCGGCCCAGCTGCTCACTCTCGCCGACGGCCGTCTCCCGGCCCGCTACGCACGGCAGTTGAGGCGTTTCCGCTACGGGCCGGGCGCGGCGAAGGCCGACTTCCTCGTCTCGGAGCCCGTCCCGTGGACCAACCCGGACGTGGGCCGCGCCGGCACCGTCCATCTGGGCGGCAGCCACACCGCGATCGCCCGTCAGGAGCGGCTGGCCGTGCGGGGGGAGGCCACCGACGAGCCGTTCGTGCTGCTCGTGGATCCGGCGGCCACCGACCCGGGGCGGGCGCACAAGGGCAGGCGTCCCGTGTGGGCGTACGCGCACGTGCCGAACGGCGATCCGCGCGACCCGGTGGCCCTCGTGCGCTCACGCATCGAGAGGTACGCACCCGGCTTCGGCGACACGGTGATCGCGGCACGCGGCGTCTCCGCCCGCGACTACGAGACGTACAACCCCAACTATGTGGGCGGGGACATCGGGTCCGGCGCGATGACGCTGTACCAGTCGCTGGCCCGGCCGGTCCCCAGGCTCGACCCCTGGCGCACGCCGCTGCCCGGCGTCTTCCTCTGCTCCGCCTCGACGCCGCCCGGGCCCGGTGTGCACGGCATGTGCGGCCATCTCGCGGCGCTCTCGGCGCTGCGGCACCGCTTCGGGGTGCGTGAGGCGCCGTCGCTGGCGCCGTCCATGGGCCCCGCCGCGTCGGGCGCCCGGGCCTGAGCCCCCACTTGAGCCCCGGACGCACGCGCGCCTGAGCCCCGACCGGAACCCGGGCGCACGCGCGCCTGAGTCCTACGTGTCCGAGCCCTGCGTGGCCGCGTCCCGCGTCGTGTCCGAGTCCCGCGTCGTGTCCGAGTCCCGCGTCGTGTCCGGGGCGCGCCCGGGCCGCGCCGCGTCCGCTCCCGCATCCTTCCGGCCGGGTCGAACCGGCCTCCGCTTCCCCGCCGTTGGTCCCGCCAGCAGGTCCGCCACCGGCTCCCGTTCCGCCGCTCCGGCGCCGGCTCCTGCCCGTTGGCCGCGGGCACCCGCTGCGCCGGTCAGATCCAGCCGCGCTCCCGCGCCAGCAGCGCCGCCTGCGGCCGGTTCCCGGCACCGAGGAGCTGCATCAGGTCCGCGATGTAACGCCGGTACGTACGTACGGACACACCCAGATCGCGCGCTCCCGCCTCGTCCTTGCCTCCGGAACACATCGCGCGCAGCACCATCCGTTCCAGTTCCGAAGGGGTGTCGGCGTCGGATCTCCACTCCCCGAGCAGCGACGTCAGATCCTCCGACTCGGCCCAGATGGACTCGAAGAGGGCGAGGATGTTGGAGACCAGTCCGCTCTCCTGCGCGAACAACGCGCCGGGAGCGGTGTCTTCGGGGTCGACGGGGACGACGGCCGTGCGGCGGTCGTACATCTGTATCTTCGCCGTGGTGTGGGTGACCAGCCGTATCCGCGCCCCGTACGACTCCAGCTCCCGCAGATAGGCCACGGTCGGCTCGTGGTCGAGGGCCTTGCGGACGAGGACGGTGCGCACCGTCAGCCCTCTTCGCAGGCAGCGCAGCACGCGCGGGCGAGCCTCGTCGATCTCGTCCTGGCGCAGCGCGACCCCGGGCTCCACGAGGGCGACTTCCTCACGGGCGAAGAAGGCCAGGTCGTCGATGCGGTCGCGGATTTTCGCCGGGTCGGTGACCTGCTCGATGCCGACGACGGCGGGCTCCCGCACCTCGCCCCGCTCCGCACGGAGCGACGCCACCAACGGCTGGAGCTGCGTGACGCGTTGAAGCTTCTCGTGCAGCTCGTGCAGGCGCAGATCGAGCAGCCTGGCCACCGCCACGTCCGGGTCCGCCGCGGCGAGCCCCTCCTCCCCCGCCTGGCCCCGCCCGCCGGTGGCGCCCACGGATCGCAGCAGGCCCAGTTCACGCAGTCTTCGCAGCTCCCTGCGTGCCGTGTTCGGAGGCAGACGGAGCTGGTCGATGAGGCCGTCGAGTCCTATGCCGGGCTCCCTCAGACAGAGCCGGTACATGTGTTCCTGCTCCTCGGTGAGACCCAGATAGGACATCTCATTCGTACCCACGGTGAATTCCCCCTGCCCGGTCGCCCCGCCTGGACCCGTGCACGTGGGCGGTGGTCAGAAGTTGAGCACCCACATGCGGAACAGAACACCGAGCATAGAAAAAACGAAGGCGCCGAACACCCCTCGGAGGGATACCTTTTCGAAAGGGCCCTTCATTTACTGCGCATCTGCCCCCGTATGCACCCTCCCGGACGGACGATTCAACTCCGGGTAAAGCGCCGTGCGTTCAGCTCGTGGATCACACGGGATGCGCAGACGCCCCACCGCGACGCGCAGTGGGAGGGGCCCACGGGAGGGGCCCACGCTCGTGATCAGTTCACCTGTTCCCAGCCGAGCCCCGTGAGCATCCGGTACGCCTCCGCGTACTTGGTGCGGGTCTGTTCCACGACGCTCTCCGGGAGCGGCGGCGGGGGCTCCTCCCCCCTCCTGTCCCACCCGGACTCCGGGCCTGACAGCCAGTCGCGGACGAACTGCTTGTCGAACGACTCCTGCGCCTGCCCCGGCTGCCACTTGTCCGCGGGCCAGAAGCGGGACGAGTCGGGGGTGAGCACCTCGTCGCCGAGGACCAGGCCGACGTCCGACTCGGCCTGCACACCGATGCCGTCGCCGCGGTCCGCTCCGTTCGCGTACCCGAACTCGAACTTGGTGTCGGCGAGGATGATGCCCCGGTCGAGGGCGACGTCACGGGCGCGCTGATAGACGGCGAGCGTCAACTGCCGCAGCTGGGCGGCGGTCTCCGCGCCGACCTCGCGCGCGACCTCCTCGTAGCTGACGTTCTCGTCGTGGTCGCCGACCGCCGCCTTCGTGGCGGGCGTGAAGATCGGGCCCGGCAACTCGGAGCCGTCGGTGAGCCCTTCGGGCAGTGCGAGCCCGCAGACCGTGCGGGACTGCTCGTACTCGGCGAGACCCGAACCCGTCAGATAGCCGCGTGCGACGCACTCCACCGGGATCATCCGCAGCGAACGGCACACCATGGTGCGCCCCTCCCAGTCGGCCGGGGCGCCCTCGGGCACGTCGGTGCCGAGGACGTGGTTGGGGACGAGGTCGGCGAGCTGCTCGAACCACCACAGCGACAACTGGGTGAGGATCCTGCCCTTGTCGGGGATCTCGGTCGGCAGCACCCAGTCGTACGCCGAGATGCGGTCGCTGGCCACCATCACCAGGTCACCCGCCTCGTTGCGGTACAGGTCGCGCACCTTGCCTGTGTGCAGATGCAGCAGGCCCGGGACCTGCACGGGGTCGGGCTTCTCCACGAATCCGGACACGAGTCCTCCGGGGTCGGTTCAGGGTCTTCCCCGGTGCCCCGGGCACCTCCCTGGAGCCCTCCCGGCGAGCGCGGGGAGAGGCGAGGGGGAGCGAGGGACACACCGCAGGAAGCGCTTCGGCTCCCGATTGTCCCGTACGAGGGGTTCGCACACCTCTCGGGGCCCGGCGGACCGGCGGCGGTCCGGGCCGCCGCCGGTCGCTTCGGCGCCTCGCACGCCTGGCTCCCGCGGCCCTCGCCCTCAGTTCCGCTTGCTCACCCGGTCGAGGAGGTTGGCCGTCGCCCGCTGGATGCGGGGATCGACATGTCCGGGCCGGTCCAGCGCCGGCGACCAGGCGAAGGTGCCGGAACAGAAGACCAGCGCGCCGGAAGGAGCCCGGTAGAGCGACGTCTCCTGGTGGCGGCGGACACCCCGCACGTCGCTGTACGGGGAGTGCGCGAGCAGCGCGCGCTCGGAGTGCTCCGGCAGGCCCGTACGGGGGAAGTAGCAGTCGGCCTCCCCCGCGACCAGGCCGGGCAGTTCGTCTCCCTCGGCCGCCCCGGTGGACTCCCACAGCCAGTGGCCGCCGTTGCGCACCACCAGCGGGTACGGGCGGGGGACCTGGCCGGTGTACTGGATGCCCAGCACGAGCTGTTCGGGTTCGCCCATGGTGCGCCACTGGGCGGCGCGGCCGGGGCCGCGGCGCTTGCGGCACGTCAGCAGCCGGTCGGGGGCGCCGCCGGGCAGCGGGTCCAACTGCACCTGCCAGAACATGGTGTTGGCGGACAGGAAGACCAAGGAGGTGCCCGCGTCACGCGCCCGTTCCACCGCACGGCGCATGGGCACCGTCCAGTACTCGTCGTGGCCGGGGAAGACGACGCCCCGGCAGCGGGACGGATCGACACGGCCCGCGTGCAGATCGCGGGCGTCCGCGTATGCGAGGTCGTAGCCGTGGCGCTCGGCCCAGCGGATGAAGTCGTAGGCGTGACCCACGTGCAGGGGCAGGCCGGCCCCGGCGTACGGGCGGTCGAAGGAGACCGTGACGGCCGCGTCCGCCTCGCCCAGCAGCCGGCCCTCCTCGTCCCATGCGTGGTAGAGGCTGGCGCCCGTGCGGCCGTCCTCGGGGAAGAGGTTGTAGGCCTGCCACGTGATGTCCGGCATGACGAGGAGAAGATCCCCGGGGGTGCGGTCGCGGACGGTGAAGGGGATGTGCGAGCGGTGGCACCCGTCGGCGGTGGTGAGGACCGCGACGTAGGCACCGGTGGACCAGTCCTCGGGAATCTGCAGCCGCCAGGAGAGCCACCAGTGGTGGCAGGAGACCGTCCTCCCGGCGGCGAGCGGGTCGGGCTGGCGGATGCCCGACAGGCGCGGGCTGGTCGTGATCTTCCGGGCGCCGTCGCCGTCGTAGTGGCCGATGCGGTAGATGTCGACGCCGAAGGACTGGGGCGGGTCGACGGTGATGCGGAAGTCGAGCGACTCGCCGGGGGCCGTGCCGCCGTCGCTGCCCGCGAAGCCCTTGATCTGGCAGTGCAGGTCGTCCGCGGTGCGGGGGCGGCCGACGCCCGTGCTGCGCCGGATGCGCTCGCCGGCGAGCACGTCCTCGAGGCCGGTGTGGTCCACGTACCAGGGGACCATGCGGCCGTTGTCGAAGTACTGCTCACCGAAGCGCAGCCAGGGAAGCGGTCCCTGCCCGAACGGGTCCGTGACCGCGTGCGCAAGCGCCCCGGACTCCCATCGCCGGATGTCTGCCTTGCCCACCTCTGCCCCAACCCCCCTGCTTGTCGACGCCCCCGACAGAGCCGCACCGTCACATTACGCGAGCAGCACGTCACCGCCCGGCATCATACGAGGCGTACGGGCTTGTCCGGCCTGACCCCCACGAGTGCCATCCACTCCCGCAGCGGCTCGGCGTCGCCGCCCTCGACGAGTTCGAGCACGGGGCCCGTCAGGTCGGCCGTGCGCGCACCGTCGACGAGCAGCGCCGGACCGTCGAGCCAGTCGAGGCCGGGGGCGGCTCCCGCGGTGTCCACAGCCGCGCAGCAGATCAGCGCTGTGATGTGCTCCGTCATCAACTCCCGCCCGCTGCGGGGCTCATGGAGCGGGAGACCCATGGGCGAGACACCGGCGCCGTCGCCCGGGCGCGCTATCAGCGGCGCCACGAGAGGGTCCTCCCACGACTCGTGCGACGACTCGCGCGCGACGGCGGCGCCTATGCGGGCGGCCAGCTCCTCCGTGCGGGCCTCCGCGCCGTCCGTCAGCCACTCCATGATCCGGGCCGGTGTCGCTCCACCGCCGACCGCGCCGCCGCCCGGCCGGTCCAGCGCCGCGAGGTGCGTGAAGAGGCGGGATGCGCGGGTGCGCCAGATGCGGTCGACGACCTCCTCCGGATACTTCTGCCAGTCGACGGGCGCCCAGTCCGGGCCCGGCTCCGGCGGGCCGCCGTGGAAGAGGCGGGCGGCGAGCAGCGAGACCGCCTCGTCGACGGCACCCGGCTCGTCGAGCAGATCGCAGGCGGGCCGCTCGCCGAGGCGCGAGGTGAAGCCCTCGGCGAGACTGTCACGGTGGGAGAGGTCGGTCAGCGCGGAGACGACTCCCGCGTCGAGGCGGGCCGGCCACCGGCCGATGCGCCAGGCGGGCAGGGCGACCCGCGTCAGCAGCCTGTCCCAGCCCGCGTAGGCGAGGCCAACCTGCTCCTGCGCCGCCGTGCGCAGCGCGTGATCCACACCCTGTGCACGGGCTGCGGCGGCTGCGGCGACCCCGCGCTCCATCTCGGCCGCGTGCGGCGCGCAGGCCCGCAGCATCAACCGGGCGCAGCCGCCCGCGAAGCGGAGCCACGCGCGGCGCACCGCGGCGCCGGGCCCGCCCGCGCCGGGGCGCCCGGCGTGCACCTTGTCGGCGACGGCGACGGCCGCGTCCAGCCCACGCACGAACCGGCGGGCGGCGGCTATGTCCGGGTGCAGGGAAGGCCCCGTGCCCGCGACCACGGGCGCCAGCAGGGCACGCAGCTCCGCCACCCTCATCCACCACAGGAACGGCGAGCCGATGACCAGCACGGGGGCCACGCGCCCCCGTGTGCGGTGCGAGCGGTCCTCCAGCCAGCTGTCGCAGTCCGGGGTGAGGGCCACGGCGGAGGGAACCGGCACCTCCAGCCGCTCGGCCAGGTCCCGCACCAGGTCGTACAGGTCGGCGGCGGAGGCCTCCTCCACGGGAACGGTGGGGGAGACGGCCGGACGCGACCGTGCGATCACGGCCGCGACGCCGCCGGCCACCGCCAGGGCCAGCGCCGCCAGGCCGGTCACGGCGAGCCGGACGCCCGACCAGCCGGGGCCGATCCGGCCCGTCGTCTCGGCGGCGAGAAGTATCACCGCGGCGGCCGCGGGCAGCAGCGCGAGAGCGAGCGCCGTGCCGCGGATGCGGAGCACGGAGAGAGCGTGCGAGCGCGCGGAGCGCGTCCCTGCCTGGCGGCCCACCACGAACTGCTCACCCCCATCACGACGTGTCCGGTTTCCCGGGTTTCGGTGGTCCCACTGTGGCACCGCGCGCCGACACCGCAACGTGCGCAGGGCCACTCGGGACTGGGCCGGGCACGGCCGAGAAGGCAGAGCCGGGCACGGCCAGAAAACAGGGCCGCGAACGCCCATACGGCTTGCGCGGAACCCTAGTTGGGGGCCTGTCAGCCGTCAGCCGCTCCGGTGTCCGGTCACTCGATGGAATGGCTTTGGGCAGAGCTCTTGCGTCACCGGGGGGTGAGCAGGGTGCCCGTCCTGTCCCCGCGTGCCCTTTATGGGGGGTGCGGTCGGCTATGGGCGTGCGGTCCGGTATGGGCAAGTGGGCCGCCGCGGCCGTGGCGCGCGGCCGTGGCGCGCGGGGCGTCCTCGATGGCGCGGTCGCCGGCGGCCACCGGGCGGCCCTGGGCTTCGCCTACTGCTCCGCCGCCCCGGCCGCAATGTCCGTCCGGTGGTGCGAGCCGTCGAGCCGGATGCGCCCCAGCGCCCGGTAGGCCCGTTCGCGTGCTCCGGAGAGCCCCGGCCCCGTCGCGGTGACGGACAACACCCGGCCCCCCGCGCTGACGACGCGCCCCTTCGAGTCCCGCTTGGTGCCCGCGTGCAGCACGTAGGCCTCGGGTGCGTCCTGCCGGGCCACCGCGTCCAGCCCCTCGATCACGTCACCGGTTCGGGGCGTCGCCGGATAGTCGCGCGCCGCGACGACGACGGTGACGGCGGCCTCCTCGCTCCAGCTCAGCGGCGGGAAGCCGGCCAGCCCTCCGGTGGCCGAGGCGTGCAGCAGCCCGGCCAGCGGCGTCCGCAGCCGCGCCAGTACGGCCTGGGTCTCCGGGTCGCCGAAGCGGGCGTTGAACTCGATGACGCGCACACCGCGCGAAGTGATCGCGAGGCCCGCGTAGAGCAGCCCGGAGAACGGCGTTCCGCGGCGCCGCAGTTCGTCGACGGTCGGCTGGAGCACCGTCTGCTCGATCTCCTGCACGAGCTTCGGGTCCGCCCAGGGCAGCGGCGAATAGGCGCCCATTCCACCGGTGTTGGGGCCCTCGTCGCCGTTGTAGGCGCGCTTGAAGTCCTGAGCGGGCTGGAGCGGCACGACGGTCTCGCCGTCCGTCACCGCGAAGAGCGAGACCTCGGGCCCGTCCAGGAACTCCTCGATGACCACCCGCTCACAGGCGCGGGCATGCGCGCGGGCCTCCTCGATGTCGCCTGTCACGACGACTCCCTTGCCCGCGGCGAGCCCGTCGTCCTTCACCACGTACGGAGGACCGAAGGCGTCCAGCGCCTCGTCGGCCTCCTGCGGCGTGGTGCACAGCCGGCTGCGGGCGGTCGGCACGCCCGCAGCCGCCATGACCTCCTTGGCGAACGCCTTGGAACCCTCCAGCTGCGCCGCCCGCGCCGACGGGCCGAACACGGCGATGCCGCGCGCCCGTACGGCGTCCGCGACACCGGCGACGAGCGGCGCCTCCGGTCCGATGACGACGAGGTCCGCCCTCACCTGCGGCGTCTCCGCGAGCGCCGCGACCGCGGAGCCGTCCGTCGCGTCCACCGCGTGCAGCGTGGCGACCTCGGCGATGCCTGCGTTGCCGGGTGCACAGTGCAGCGCGGTGACCTCGGGGTCGAGCGAAAGAGAGCGGCACAGGGCGTGTTCGCGGGCGCCGCCGCCGATGACCAGAATCCTCACGGGAGCAGCCTAGACGTCGGCCTGCACGTCCTTCACGGGGCACTCTTTCGAGTGAGAGTGGAATCCGTCCTATACCTGAACAGTGCGCATTTCGGTGGTACTTCGTCCGCAAACCGGCAGTGCGCCCCCACTTATGGCGGTAGGAAGGGCCCTTCGAAAAGTCGTCGTCGTGGCGCGTGTGTTGTGGGGTGTGGCGGTGAGCAAGCCGGAGATGCGGCCCGGGGCGGGACGGGCGTTCCCGCTCGGTGACTGGGGTGAGCCGGGGGAGCGCCTCGACGAGCTGTACGTATGGGTGGAGCAGCGCGCGCTGATCGTCGCAGACTGGTATCTCTCCGACCGCACCTGGAAGCAGTGGGGCGCGCGTGCCCTGCGCACCGGTGTGTCCCTCGGCGCCGCCGGCGCCGCGGTGCTGCCCCTGCTGACCCTGACCGGGACGCTGCCCGCGCGGCACGCCGTGTGGGGCTATCTGGCGCTGCTCGGCGCCCTGGCGTGCGTGTGCGCCGACCGGTACTTCGGGCTGACCTCGGGCTGGATCCGCGACGTCGCGACCGCGCAGGCCATCCAGCGGCGACTGGAGACCCTGCAGTACGACTGGGCGTCGGAATCCGTGCGCGAGATGCTCGGACCGGCGGAGGGCGGGGCGAGCGAGGCGGCGGAGCGCGGCCTGTCGCTGCTGCGCCGCTTCACCGAGGACGTCTCGGAGATCGTGAGGAGTGAAACCGCCGACTGGATGCTGGAGTTCAGGGCCGCTCCCGCGGCGCCGGCCCCGCAGGCGGTCGGTACCCGGGCGGCGCGCCCCGCGGAGGTCTGCGCCGCCGGACACAACGTGCACCGCTTCCCCGCCCCGCCGGGGTTCCGGCCGAGCATGCCCCGCCAGCGACCGCCCGAGGGGCCGCTGTGACGGCCGCCTTCCGGCCCGGGCCGGAAGGCCGCGCACTTGTGCCGGGAGGCCGCGCACTTCGCGTCAGCTGAAGACGATCATCGACCCCTGGGCCAGGCTCCGCGTGGCCGCCGCGTGCAGCCCCAGCCACACGTGCCGCTCCCGCGCGAACGGCCCGTCCCCGTGGGCGACCGGCGTCTCCGCCGGCTCCGCCAGGTCCGTGGGCCGCGTCGGGGCCTGCGGCACCGGCGGCGGCGCGGCCGGGTCGATGCCCAGGTACGGTGCGACGGCCTCCAGTTCACGCAGCAGACCGTGGCTGGAGCCCAGCGGCCCGCCGCCGTCTATCAGTTCGTCGTTCGCGAGCGGCACGGGGAAGTCGAGGGGCACGTATGCGCCCGCGTGGTCGTAGTGCCACACCAGGTGGGACTGCTGCACCGTCGTCTCGAACATCTCCAGCAACTGCTCGTAGTCGCCGCCCAGTTCGTCGACGGGGGTGACCTCGAGGTTGCACATCTGCAGGATGTGCGCGCGGCGCAGGAAGTGGAGCGCGTCGTAGTCGAACCCGGCGACGGGCGCAACGTCCCCCGACAGGCCCGGCATGTAGTTGTAGACGGGCACGGGCGGCAGTCCTGCTTCCGTCAGCGCCTTGTCGTACGTGGCGATCTCCTCGGCGAAGGGGTTGTCGGGGCTGTGGCACAGCACGTCGACGAGAGGAACCAACCAGAGATCACATGCCAAGGGATTCTCCACCCTTCCCTTCGCTTCGCCGGGGGAGTTCCCGGCCCGGTCGCAACAGCGTAGTGCCGACGGCGGTGACGTGGGGAAGAGCGCCGGTACCGGTCACCCCGGCCGCGGTTCCGGCCGTGGGAGCACCGCTCCGGCCCCGGTTCCGGCCACCGTTCCGGCTACAGGAGCGCCAGTTCCGGCCGCGGCTCCGGCCACAGGAGCACCGCCTCCGGTGCCGGCCGCGCGGACGCCGGAGCCGGTGCCGGTGCCGGCCGACGCGCGGGCCGGGCTCACGGACCGAACCCCGAGGCCTTGTCCGCCAGCGCCAGCGCGTGCCGGTGGTAATCGGACATGATCCGCCGCGTCTCCTCCATGTCCTCGCGCTCCAAGGCGTCCGCCAGTTCCCTGTGCCCCGACCACAGCCGGTTCACCAGATCCGGGTCGCTGCGCAGGCAGGGCACGCTGCAGACCCAGCACTGCACGCGGAGCCGGTCGAGGAAGTCCGAGATGTAACGGTTCCCGATGACCTCACCCAACTCCCGCCAGTAGCGCAGGTCGTAGCCGATCAGCACGTCGAGGTCACCGGCGCGGGCAGCCCGCACCGCGGCCTCCGCCCGGCGCCGCACCGACGCGAGGACCGCGTCGTCGAGCGTGAGCATCGGCACCGGCCCGTCGGCCGTGAAGTAGCTGTGGAACAGCCCGTCCAGCACCGCCATCCGGGCCTTCACCATCGACCTGTAGTCGTCGACCGTGAACTCGTGGACGCGGAAGCCGCGGTGCTGCTCCACGTCCAGCAGCCCCTGCGCGGCAAGGTCGACCAGCGCCTCGCGCACGGGTGTTGCGGACACCCCGTACTGCTCGGCGATCTCCTTGACCGTGAAGTGGCTCCCGGCCGGGAGTCTCCCGGCCAGGATCTCGTCCCGCAGAGCGCCGGCGAGCTGCGCCCGCAGCGTACTTCGCTTGATCATCGGCTCGGCCCGAATCGGCTCGCGAGACGAACTCGCCCGGACCCGGCCTCAGTCCCGCCCCGAGGTCGTATGGGCGTCGGCGGCGCCGAGTGCCTCGTCGAGGACGGCGAGCCCCTCCTTGACCTCCGCCTCGCTGATCGTGCACGGCGGAACGACGTGGGTGCGGTTCATGTTCACGAACGGCCACACACCGCCGCGCTTGCAGGCGGCCGCGAACTCGGCCATGGGGGCGTTGTCCGCGCCGCTCGCGTTGTAGGGCACGAGAGGCTCGCGGGTCTCCTTGTCCCGTACGAGATCCAGCGCCCAGAAGACGCCCATGCCGCGCACCTCGCCGACCGAGGGGTGGCGTTCGGCCATCTCCCGCAGCGAGGGGCCGATGACGTTCTCACCGATCTGCGCCGCGTGTTCGACGATGCCCTCCTCCGCCATGGCGCTGATCGTCGCCACGGCGGAACCGCACGCCAGCGGATGGCCGGAGTAGGTGAGGCCGCCCGGGTAGGGCCGCTTGTCGAAAGTGGCCGCGATCTCGGCGGAGATGGCCACGCCGCCCAGCGGTACGTAGCCGGAGTTGACGCCCTTGGCGAAGGTGATCAGGTCCGGGGTGACGCCGAAGTGGTCGGCGGCGAACCATGCGCCGGTGCGCCCGAATCCGGCCATGACCTCGTCGAGGATGAAGACGATGCCGTGGCGGTCGCAGAGTTCGCGGACCCCGGCAAGGTAGCCCGGCGGCGGCACGAGGACGCCGGCGGTGCCGGGAACCGTCTCGAGGATCACCGCGGCTATCGTGCCCGGGCCCTCGTAGACGATGGTCTCCTCGAGGTGGGCGAGGGCGCGTTCGGCTTCCTGCTCCTGCGTCTCGGCGTAGAAGTGCGAGCGGTACAGGTGCGGGCCGAAGAAGTGCACGGCGCCCGCCGAGCCCGTGTCGTTGGCCCAGCGGCGCGGTTCACCGGTGATGTGGATCGCCGCCTGGGTGTGGCCGTGGTACGAGCGGTACGTGCTCAGCACCTTCGGGCGTCCGGTGTGCAGCTTGGCCATGCGGACGGCGTTCTCGACGGCCTCCGCACCGCCGTTCGTCCAGAAGACCTTGTCCAGGTCGCCGGGAGTGCGCTCCGCGACGAGCCGCGCCGCCTCTGCACGCACGTCGACGGCGAAGCCGGGGGCCATGGTGCACATGCGGCCCGCCTGCTCCTGGATGGCGGCGACGACCTTCGGGTGCTGGTGCCCGATGTTGGTGTTGACCAGCTGGGAGGAGAAGTCCAGGTATCGGTTGCCGTCGTAGTCCCAGAAGTACGAGCCCTCGCCGCCGGCCACGGGCAGCGGTTCGATCAGCCCCTGCGCGGACCAGGAGTGGAAGACGTGCGCCCGGTCCGCGGCTCGTACGGCCTCGCCGGCGGCCGGGTCGGGGACGGCGGCGGCAGGGCCCGCGGCGGTGGACGGGTTCGTGCTCGTACTTGTCACGTGGTGGCTCCTCAGCTCGGGGAAGGCGCCGGGTGGGACGGCCACAGCCTAGAGGGTGCCCCAGCAGGGCAATCAACACCGCTGCACCGCCGTACCCTGGGCCGTTCCCCGCCGCGGGCACGCGGAACCGCGCCGGCGGTTGCCACGGGCCCGCTTTTCCCGGCCCCCGGCAACGACGCCTCCGTGTCCGCTCCGGCGCCGCGCGCACCGCCGGGGCCGGGCCCGCTCTACGACGGCACGCTCTCCCCCGGGGGGTCCCGCGGGGACTCCCGCACCCCCCGGGGCGACTCCCGCGGCCGCGGCGGCCGCACGACCGCCCGCAGCCTCGGCCCGCCGCCGTGACGTGCGGTGCCCGCACGCCGGTACCGCACGTCGACGACCGTCAGGTCCCGTCCGTAGTCGACCTCCTGGATCTTCCAGGACAGGGGCTCCCCCAGCCGTTCCCGCACGAAGGACTCGATGGCCGCCGGTTCGGTGACGGCCTCGTCGACCGTGACGAGGGCGCGCAGCGTACGGGCGAACAGCCGCGGGTGGCCGCCGATCCAGACGGCTGCCAGCGGCAGTGTGCAGAGCATCGCCGCGAGCAGCAGGCTCACGTTCGGCAGGCCGGAGATGAGACCGAGGACGAGCGCCGTGAAGTAGTAGGCGATCTCCTCGTTCTGCATGGACTCCGAACGCAGGCCGATGATCGACAAGACCCCGATCAGCCCGAATCCGAGTGCGATGCCGCCCTTGTCGCCGCTGCGGCCGAGGGCCGAGGCGAGCGCGAACAGCGAGACGTTCAGGGCGAGATACCCCGGAATCAGGTCCCGCCGCCGGTGCCGCGGATAGTAGACGGCGAATGTCAGTACGCACACGGATACGAGATCCAGCGCGAAATGGAAGAGGATCTGGCTGACCGAGTCCATAGCGGGAAAATAAGGCAGCCGGTGAACAGCGAAGGCTTTACGCTCATCAGCCCATCAATTAGGGCGAATTGAGAGCTTGTCATCTCAATTGGGGCGCCCTCCGGATGCGCCCCCGTGCCCCGTGCAGGACGCGTTACGGGATCGGATTCCCGGCTCCCCTCAACCCCCGGTGCCCGCCGATCTATTCTCGTGGCACTCGAATCATCCGGGGGGAAGAGGTACGGAGATGAAGGGGCTCAGCGCCGGGGATCCACGCTGGATCGGCGACTACCGGCTGCTCGGCAGGCTCGGCGAAGGGGGCATGGGCCGGGTCTATCTCGCCCGTTCGGGCCGCGGCCGCACCGTCGCCGTGAAGGCCGTGCAGGACGAACTCGCCCGGCAGCCCGACTTCCGGCGCCGATTCGCCCAGGAGATCACCGCGGCCCGCAAGGTCGGCGGTACGTGGACGGCGCCCGTACTGGACGCGGACACCGAGGCCGCGACGCCGTGGGTCGCCACCGGTTACATCGCCGGGCCCTCCCTCTCCGAGGTCGTGGACGACCAGTTCGGGCCGCTGCCGCACCGGACTGTGACGGGGCTGGCCTCCGGACTGGTCCGCGCGCTGGGCGACATCCACCGGGCCGGGCTGGTCCACCGCGACCTGAAGCCCTCCAACATCCTCATCACCATCGACGGCCCGCGCGTCATCGACTTCGGCATCGCCCGCGCCCTCGACTCCGCCGTGCAGTCGGCGGGCGGGCTGACACAGACGGGCGCGCTCGTCGGCTCCCCCGGATTCATGTCGCCGGAGCAGGTGCGCGGGACGCAGGTGACGCCCGCCAGCGACATCTTCTGCCTGGGCGCCGTACTGGCATACGCGGCGACGGGGAGGATGCCGTTCGGCACGGCGGACAGCGGGGTGCACGCGCTGCTGTTCCGCATCGCCGAGGAGGAGCCCGAACTGTCCGGGCTGGAGGGCCCGTTGCGCGAGATGGTCGTCTCCTGCCTCGCCAAGAAGCCGGGCGACAGACCGGCGCTGGAGACGCTGATGCAGCGCACGGAGGGCGAGCTGAAGGGCACCTGGCTGCCGGGTGAGGTGCTCGCCGAGCTGGGCCGGCACGCCGTACAGCTGCTGGACAGCGAGGACCCGGAGAGCGTCGAGCAGCCGCGCGCCGAGGCCGTGGGCGCTGCCGGGCCCGCGCCCGCGGCATCCGGTCCGGCCGCGCCGTCCTCATGGCCTCGCCGGGAGGAGGGCGCGGCGCTCACGCCGTCGACGCCGCCTCCCGCTGCTCCCCAGGGGCCCTCGGCACCGCCGCCCTCGGGACGGCCCGCGGCATCCACCCCGCCGCCGCACGGCCTCTACGGCCCACCCGCCCCCGGCCCGTACTCGCCGCTGCAGCCACCACCGCAACCGCCGCCGCAACAGCCGTGGCAGGCAGGCTTCCCGGGCCCGGCTCCCGGCCCTGCTCACGGCCCTGCTCCGGGACCCGTCCACGGGCCCGCTCCCGGCGGGCCCGGCGGCGCACGGCCGGCGCAGCCGCTCCGGCCGGCCGTTTCGCCCCGCCGGATCGCGCACGCCCTCACGGTGCTCCTCGGCCTCCACCTGCTGATCGGTGTGATCGCGGTCGTCGTGGACGGTCTCGTGGTCGGCAAGCTCGACAGCGTGCAGGCGAACGTGGTTCTCGCCGACGACCTCCGGCGCATCCCCGGTTACGGCCGGCTCCGGGGCGCCACCGTCGGAGTGGAGACGGCCGAGGGCCTGCTGGCGCTGAGCGTGATCGTTCTCTGGCTGGTCTGGTTCTGGCGGGTGCGGGTCAACGCGGAGAACTTCGCGCCCGGCCGCGTCCGCTACTCGTCGGCCATGGCGGTCGGCTCGTGGTTCGTACCGGTGTGCAACCTGTTCATGCCCAAGCAGGTCATGAACGACGTCTGGTCCGCGAGCGATCCGTCCGCACCGCAGTGGCAGGGCTACGGGCCGAAACCCCGCGTACGGCGGGGCATCGTCAACGGCTGGTGGACGATGTGGCTGTTCTATTTCCTCTTCTCCCTGCTGGACTACGAGAGCTGGTACGGCGAGACCGGCGTCGAGGCGGCTCAGGAAACCGTCGCGGTGGCGATCTTCACCGACTTCTTCAGCATCCCCGCCACGATCCTCGCGCTCGTCCTCGTCGGCCGGCTCAGCTCCATGCAGAGCGACCGCCTCACCGGCCGGGTCAACTGACCTGCGGGCCTTCCTCATCGGGCCGCGACCATCAAACGGGAACGTGTTGGCAGCCGGGCTGTGACCTTCGCGGCCGAGGGTGAAAGGGTTCCGGCGCACCGAGTGGAAAGACCGACGTGGGGAATGCAATGGCTCAGCTGACGGCGGACGACCCGCAATCGATCGGCCGCTACCGGCTGTTGAGCAGGCTCGGCGCCGGGGGAATGGGCCGGGTCTATCTGGCGCGGTCCGAGGGCGGACGCACGGTCGCCGTGAAGCTCATCAAATCGGAACTGGCGGCCGAGACGGAGTTCCGCGCGCGCTTCCGCCTGGAGGTGGAGGCCGCGCGGCGCGTGGGGGAGCGCTGGACGGCCCCCGTGCTGGACGCGGACACCGAGGCCGAGAACCCGTGGGTGGCCACCGGTTACATCGCCGGGCCCTCCCTCGAACAGGTCGTGGCGAACCGGACGCAGCGCGGAGCGTCCACCGGTCCCGCCGGCGGCGACGAGGGCAAAGACGGCGACGAGGGCGAGGGCGAAGGCGGCGAGGAAGGCGGCCCGCTCCCCGGGAATTCCGTCCGCGTGCTCGCCTACGGGCTCGCCAGCGCCCTCGTCGACATCCACGGCGCAGGGGTCGTCCACCGCGACCTCAAGCCGTCCAACGTGCTCGTCACGATCGACGGCCCGCGCGTCATCGACTTCGGCATCGTGCGCGCCCTGGACGCCCTCCCCGACTCGACGGTGACCGGCACCGGCGTGATCGTGGGCTCCCCCAGCTACATGTCGCCGGAGCAGATCCGCGCCCAGCAGGTCACCCCGGCCAGCGACGTCTTCTCCATGGGTTCGGTGCTCGCGTACGCCGCGACGGGCCGCAGGCCCTTCGGCAGCGAGGGCGGCGGCATCCACGCCGTGATGTTCCGCATCGCGTCCGAGGAGCCCGATCTGGAGGGGGTCGAGGAGCCGCTGCGCGGACTGATCGCCTCGTGCCTGGCCAAGGACCCGGCCGACCGTCCAGCCCCGGAGGACGTCATCGCGAAGGTGCGGCCCGTCCCGTCCGGCACCGCTTCGGCACCGTGGCTGCCTGCGACGCTCATCGCCGAACTGGGCCGTCACGCCGTGCAGTTGCTGGACACCGACACCCCGCCCTCGGGGTCGGGCGCGCCGGAGGTGCCCGGCGGCGAGCGGGCCGGGAACGCCGGCACCTCGACGCTGCCCCGTCCGCCGGCCCCGCGGGACCCGGTGCGGCCGACGGCGCACCCGGCTCCCCCGCGCCGTCCGCGCAGACGCCTTGCGATCGGCGCGCTGGCTGCGGTCGCCGTGGCGGGCGTCGCCTTCGCCGCGTCCGGGGCCGAACTCCCCCTGCTGGACTCCGGCAAGGCCGCGGGCACCGGCGATTCCTCCGACATCCCCGGGAGTTACGTGGGCACGTGGAGCGGCCCCGTCGAGCGGGACGGCGAACCCACGGGCCAGCACCGGCGCTTCGTGCTTTCACACGGCAAGATCGGCGAGGTCGTCGCCAACAGCATCAGCCTCGGCAAGAAATACGTGTGCAAGAGCGACGGAAAGCTCGTTTCGGCCGGCGACTCGGTGGAGCTGGACACCAAGGTCGTCAAGAGCGTGCCCGAGGACGCATGTTCTGCCCTGGGCTCGCACAAGCTCACCAAGGGCTCCGGCTCGACGCTGAGGTGGGAGGCGGCGGGCCGCACCGCCACCCTCCACCGCGTGGCCGGGCCGGAGAAGCTGCCGCGGGAGTATCTCGGCACCTGGCAGCGCCGGTTGCCCGCCGGCGGCACCCAGCGGATGACGGTCGAGCAGGTCGGTGCCGGCGGCAGGTCCGTCTCCCTGGTCTCGGAGGCCCCGAACCAGCACTGCGAGGCGAAGGCCGACCTGTTCTCGGCGGGCGCGGGCCGCGACGACGTCCGCATCGGCCCGCCCGCCGTGGACAGGACGGCCTCCTCCGGCACCTGCGCCACCGGTGCCTCGTCCACGCTGCACACCGGGAACGGCGGACTGGTTCGCACCTTCCCCGACGGCGCGGAACTGGCCTACACCCGCGTGAACTGAACACGCGGGTGAACCGAACACCCGCCTGAACTGAACACGCGGACGAACGGACCGCCCCCGGCCCCCCGTTGACGGCCTTCTCCAGGCGGAGGCAGCCCGCCGCGGACCGATTGCCGCGGCGGGCTGCCTCCGCCGGCTACTTCGTCTCCAGGTCCCTGCGGCGGAAGCCCGCCAGCCCCGCGGCGAGGAGGACGGCCGCGACCGCGGTGAGCACCGCCATCGGCGTCCAGTCCATCTCCTTCGCGGGCAGCTGCGGCACGTGCCCGAACGGGGAGAGGTCGTTCATCCAGTCGGGGAACTGCAGGAGCCGGCCGAGGTATCCGACGAGGAACGCGTACACCGGAACGAGCCACGCCGCCGCCGTCGCACGCGGCAGCCAGCCGAAGAGCACCGCGGCGACACCGGCCGTCACCCACAGCGCCGGCGCGTACGCCAAAGCCGCACCGGTCAGCGACAGCACCAGGCCGCGGTCGCCGGTGGACGCCGCACCCGCGACGCCGAAACCGAGCCCGGCCAGCAGCAGCGTGAACGTGCCGCCCACGAGGGTCACCGACAGATGGCTCCAGACCCAGCGCGTGCGGGAGAGACCCGTGGCCAGCAGCGGTTCGGCCCGCCCGGCGCCCTCCTCGGCCCGTGGA
Organism: Streptomyces sp. WMMB 322; assembly: GCF_900090145.1. Lineage (GTDB taxonomy): Bacteria > Actinomycetota > Actinomycetes > Streptomycetales > Streptomycetaceae > Streptomyces. Next base: position 116,411 of record NZ_FMHI01000009.1, on the reverse strand, counting down.
CGCAGCGCCGCGAGCACGACGTAGACGGCGGCGACGACCGAGTTGACGATCATGACGACCGAGGCGAAGGACTCCACCAGCGAGGAACCACCGGCCTGCGCGAGGACCTGGTCCATCACGTCGATGTCCTTCAGCATCTCCTCCACGTCGCCGAGCATCGACCCGTACATCGTCCCCAGCAGGAACACCCCGGCGCCGAAGCCGGCCAGCATGCCGCGGTGCAGCCGCAGCGCGAACCCGAAGGGACGCACCAGCACCGCCGAGGCGGTGCGGCGCCCCGCGGGCGGCGTGCGCAGGCCCTCACCGACGTCGCGGCGCACGCTGAGCGCGTAGCCGGTGCCGCACAGCGCCACCGCGGCGGCGAGCGTGAGCAGCAGCGGCCACCACAGGTCGTCCACGAACGGATAGCTGCGCTGCGCCCAGCCGATCGGCGACAGCCACGACAGCGTGCCGTCGCCGACGTCACCGGCGGCGCGCAGCGCATACGCGAGTCCGATCACGCCCAGGGCCATCCCGGCGGCGCCACGGGCGTGCTCCGTGATCTGCACGGTGACGGCGGCGACGCCCGCGAAGACGATGCCGAGGCCCGCGAACACCGCCCCGTACAGCAGCGATCCGCCCCAGTTCACGCCCGGTGCGCCGGCCGCTGCGAGGCCGGCCGCCAGCAGCCCCCCGAGCGCGAGCGAGGCGGTCACGGCGACGGTGAGGGCGGCGGTCAGCGCTGCATGCCGGCCGACGACGGCGGAGCGCAGCAGTTCCGCGCGGCCGGTCTCCTCCTCGTCGCGTGTGTGCCGCACGACGATCAGGACCGCCATGAGGCCGGTGAGCACACCGTAGAAACCGATCACCTGGTGCCCGAGCATGGCGCCCAGGCCGTAGCCGCCCTCCAGGTAGTGGCGCGGCCCGGTCATGGCGAGCGCGGCGGGGCTGCCCATCGTCTTCGCGATGGAGGCCCGTTCGGCCGCTCCGCCGTAGAGGCCCTCGAACTGGGCGAGGGTCGAGAGGTTGGCCATCAGCAGCGCGGCGATCCACACGGGGATGCGGACGCGGTCGCGGCGCAGGGCGAAGCGGACGAGCGTGCCCGTGCCCGCCAGAAGCCGGTGGAGTGCGGGCGGGCCTCCGGTGCCGGACGCCGCCGCCGGGGGCGTGCTCCCCGGCCTGTCGCGGGCCGCGTCCGCGGTGCGGGGCGTGGTGCTTCCGGTGGTTTCCGATCCGGTCCCGGTGCTCATCGTGCCGCTCCCCCGGCGTCGCCCCGGTGCCCGTTGGCGGCGAGTTCGTCGCCGTAGTGCCGCAGCATCAGCTCTTCGAGCGTCGGCGGGTGGCTGGTGAGGCTGCGGACGCCGAGCCCGCTGAGGTGGCGCACGGCCCCGTCGAGGTGCGCGCCGTCGACGGCGAAGCGCACCCGTGGGTCCTCGGTGCGTACGTCGTGCACTCCCGGCAGGTCTTCGAGCCCGGTCACGGGCCGCTCGGTCTCCGCCTCGATCGTGGTCCGCGTCAGGTGCCGCATGTCGCTCAGCGTCCCGGACTGGACGATCCTGCCGAGCCGGATGATGCTCACGCGGTCGGCGAGCTTCTCGACCTGGGCGAGGATGTGGCTGGAGAGCAGCACGGTCTTGCCGGCCGCCTTCGCCTGGAGGATGACGTCCTGGAAGACGACCTCCATCAACGGGTCGAGTCCCGCGGTGGGTTCGTCGAGCAGCAGCAGCTCCGCGTCCGAGGCGAGGGCGGCGATGATGGCGACCTTCTGCCTGTTGCCCTTGGAGTAGGTGCGGCCTTTCTTCGTCGGGTCGAGGTCGAAGCGTTCGGTCAGCTCGTCCCGGCGCGCGGGGTCGAGGCCGCCCCGCAGGCGGGCGAGCAGGTCGATGGCCTCCCCGCCGGTGAGGCCGGGCCACAGCTCGACGTCGCCGGGGACGTATGCGAGGCGCCGGTGCAGGGTGACGGCGTCCTTCCACGGGTCGTGGCCGAGCAGCCGGGCGGTTCCGGCGTCGGCGCGCAGCAGGCCGAGAAGGACGCGGATGGCGGTCGATTTCCCGGCTCCGTTGGGCCCGAGGAAGCCGTGCACCTCGCCGGTGCGGACTTCGAGGTCGAGCCCGTCGAGTGCACGTACCCGGCCGAAGGTCTTCTCGAGACCGCTGACCGAGATCGCGGTGGCGGATGTGTCCATGGACAAGAAGCTACGCTTGCTTCATAAATTTGTGAAGTTAAGGAAGCGTTAGGATCTGCGGTACGCAGCTGATCATCGAGGGAGCCGAACCGGTGCCAGCAGACAGACCGGAACCCGGATCCGGAACCACCGGACACGAGGCGGAAGGCGACGCGGGGTACGACGCGGCCGCGTCCGCCTTCGTCGAACGTTTCGCCGCCGACATGACGGAGGCGGGCATGCAGCGCATGGCCTCCCGCGTCTTCGCCTGCCTGCTGGCCTCCGAGGACGGATGGCTCACCTCCGCACAGCTCGCGGAACGGCTCCGCGTCAGCCCGGCCGCGGTCTCGGGCGCCGTCCGCTATCTCTCCCAGGTCCACATGGTCAGCCGCGAACGCGAGCCGGGCTCACGCCGCGAGATCTACCGCGTCCACGAGAACGTCTGGTACGAGGCGCTCCTGGACCGCGACCAGATCATCGGCCGCTGGACCACCACCCTGCGCGCCGGCGAACAGGCCCTCGGAGCCGGCACTCCCGCCGGACGGCGGGTGAAGGACACCTACGACTTCCTGGAGTTCATGCAGGGCGAACTGAAGGGAATGCTGGAGCGCTGGCGCGCGCTCCGCGCCGCCCGCGACGCGGAGTCGTAGCAGGGCTCGGTCAGGTGGGTGGCGGGTCGCGCATGCCGCGGTGACAGGCCGGGCAGGTGGCCGTCGAACCGTCCGCCGGGGCCCGGACGCGGGCCACCAGGCCACAGGAGCGCCCATCCGCCGGCGAACGCCGGACCGGCAGAGGCGGACAGTCGCCGGCAGGAAAGCAGAACGCCCGGGAAGTTGAGAACATCGTCGGCCACATTCCACCCTCTGCCGTAGCCTTGGCCCCACACCATCGGCACCAGGAGAACCCCCGACATGCCCGCTCAGCCGGTACATCCCGAGGGGAACACCGTCCCCCCCATGCCGGAGAGGAACCCGAAGGCCCTCCGAGCCGCGATCCAGCAGCACGCGCCCAAACTCCTCGTCGACTTCGACCGGCATTGGCGCCGCGACATCGCCGACGCCTACGACCTCGCTCCCGTCCCCGCCTTCCTGGCCCGTTGGTGGGGTGAATTCGCCCTCGCCCGCGACCCCAAGACCGAAGCCAGGGTTCACAGCCTGGAGGACGAGGCTGCCCAGGAACGCGACTACACCCGTGCAAAGGCCCTCATCGAAGAAGCCGGGCGCATCCGCCGTGAAGCAGCGAAGGCAGAACCCGGCCAGTGACGGACGACTTCATGGGCCCGCCCTGGCAGGCCGACTGGACCACGGAAGCTGAACTCAACCGCAACGCCCTGCCCGACGACGCCCGGGCCCTTCTCCATGCCGCCCGCGCCGAGCTCGTGACCGCCCCCGACCCGTACTTCCGAGGTATCGATGCCGATCGCGACCTGCCAGCCGGCATGAGCGTCGAGCCCGTCCAGTCCACTCGTCCTGCCGGTCAGCACGTCCTCTACTTCGACCACGGACGCGGATGGCTGCGGTACAGCTTCGTATCCCGCGTCACCGACCCGCAGATCGTGATCGATGAGTGCTTCTGGCAGTAGCCGGAACCTGACCTGAACCACCAGCCACCAGACCACAGGAGCAACCGCCGCCGGCCCCTCACGCAGGGAGCATGAGGCTCCACGCCCCTGCCAGCGCCGTCCACGTCCGCACACGCACCGGCCCGCCGTCCAGGGCGTCCGCGCGGTAGCGGAAGTCCGGGCCCGAGACCGTCACCGCCTTGGCCCGCGCCTGCACCCGGTCCGCTCCCTGCGGCAGCACGGTCACCTGCGCCAGGCTCCGCGCACCCTCCCTGGTGCCCTCACCGCCCGGGCCGGGTTCCTGGTTGCCCCGGGGCGAGCGGGGGCCCGGCGGCGCTCCCCGTCCCGGGGAGCGGGGTGAGTAGACCGAGACCTCCGTCACCGGCCGGTCGAGATCCGCCAGCAGTTCGCCGTCCGCCTCGACCCGCAGCCGCTGCCCGGCCGTCCGCGAGCGCCGCGGGCGCCGCGTGCGCGACAGAGCAGCCTTCGCCCTCAACGCACCCCCGCGTGCGGAGAGTTCACCCGTGCACGGTGACCCCGGGATGCGGATCCCGCCGAGCACCACACCGCCGCTGTCGTCCGTCAGCAGACCCAGCCGCCGCTCGGCGCCGCCGAAAACGGTGCGGGCGGCCGAGACCGCGTCCGGCGGCACGCCCAGACCGCGCATCAGCGCCACGGTCTCCTCCGGGCCGACGGGAACCACCGACAGCGTCGCCTCCTCCAACTCCCGCTCGCGGTGCAGCAGTCGGACGGCCCGCAGCAGCGCTCTGTCGTCACCGACGACCACCGGACGCCGGCTTCCCCGGCGGGCCAGGGCCCGCTCGGTCTCCTCCGGACTCTCCGGCAGGCACACCTTCACGCCGGACGCGCCCGCGCACAGCACGTCCCGTGCGATGCGCACGGACTCCCCGTCCCACAGCTTGGCGACGGGGTCGATGACCAGGAGCAGCGAGGGCTGCGAGCTCCCCGCGGGGTCTGGAGCCGACACCTTGTTCCTCTCTCAGGTAACCTCTCGGTGCAAGAGCCCCTGTCGCTGTTGCGCCAGGGGCTTCCTCTATCTGGGGCACCGGTCCGCGGCTCTTGCGATGGCACTCGCCACGCACGTGGGACATGCCCCGCCCGGAAGGGGTGTACGCCTGTGCCCGCACTTGTGCTGCTCGGTGCTCAGTGGGGTGACGAGGGCAAAGGGAAGGCCACCGATCTCCTCGGCGGTTCGGTGGACTACGTGGTGCGTTACCAGGGCGGCAACAACGCCGGTCACACGGTCGTCGTGGGCGACCAGAAGTACGCGCTGCACCTGCTCCCCTCGGGCATCCTCTCGCCGGGCTGTGTGCCCGTGATCGGCAACGGCGTCGTCGTCGACCCTTCGGTCCTGCTCTCCGAGCTGAGCGGGCTGAACGAGCGCGGCGTCGACACCTCCAAGCTCCTCGTCAGCGGCAACGCGCACCTGATCACGCCGTACCACACCGAGGTCGACAAGGTGACGGAACGGTTCCTCGGGAAGCGGAAGATCGGCACGACGGGGCGGGGCATCGGCCCTGCCTACGCGGACAAGATCAACCGCGTGGGCATCCGCGTCCAGGACCTCTTCGACGAGTCGATCCTGACGCAGAAGGTCGAGGCGGCCCTCGACTTCAAGAACCAGGTGCTCGCCAAGCTCTACAACCGGCGTGCCGTGCGCACCGAGCAGATCGTCGAGGAGCTGCTGGGCTACGCCGACGCCCTGCGCGGCTACGTCGCCGACACCACCCTGATCCTCAACGACGCCGTGGACGAGGGGAAGGTCGTCCTCTTCGAGGGCGGCCAGGGCACGCTGCTCGACGTCGACCACGGCACATATCCGTTCGTGACCTCCTCCAACCCCACGGCGGGCGGCGCCTGCACGGGGTCGGGCGTAGGACCGACGAAGATCAGCCGCGTCATCGGCATCCTCAAGGCGTACACGACCCGCGTCGGCGCGGGCCCCTTCCCCACCGAACTGCTGGACGCCGACGGCGAGGCACTGCGCGAGATCGGGGGCGAGCGGGGCGTCACGACCGGCCGCGACCGGCGCTGCGGATGGTTCGACGCGGTCATCGCCCGCTACGCGACCCGCGTGAACGGTCTGACCGACTTCTTCCTCACCAAGCTCGACGTGCTGACCGGCTGGGAGCGCATCCCCGTCTGCGTCGGCTACGAGGCAGAGGGCAAGCGCTTCGACGAACTCCCCTTCAGCCAGAGCGACTTCCACCACGCCAAGCCGGTCTACGAGTACCTGCCGGGCTGGTCCGAGGACATCACCAAGGCCAAGTCGTTCTCCGACCTGCCGAAGAACGCGCAGGGATACGTGAAGGCGCTGGAGGAGATGTCGGGGGCGCCCGTCTCGGCCGTCGGAGTCGGTCCCGGACGGGACGAGACCATCCAGATCAACTCCTTCCTGTAGAGGCAGGGCCGACGGTGCACGGCCCGGGGCGCGCTGCCCGCGTCCCGGGCCGCACCGCGCCTCCCGGCCACGGACGAGACGAGGAGCACGCGCCCATGACGGACCACCGCCGGACGAGCCGTTCGGCACCCCCGCTCGCCGACGCGCTCGGGCTGCAACCCCATCCCGAGGGCGGCTGGTTCCGCGAGACGTGGCGCAGCGGCGTGACACTGCACCCGGACGGATACGACGGCGAGCGGGCCGGTGCCACCGCGATCTACTTCCTTCTGGGGCCGGGGGACGAGTCACGCTGGCACGTCGTGCGGTCCGCCGAGATCTGGCTGTGGCACTCCGGTTCGCCGCTGCACCTCCAGCTCGGCGGCGACGGTGAGACACCCGGGCGGGAGCCGGAGACGCTCACGCTCGGCCCCGACGTCCCAACCGGCCAGCAGCCGCAGGCGGTTGTGCCGCCCGGCGTCTGGCAGCGGGCCCGTCCGGTGGACCGCGAAGGGGAGACGCTGGTCAGCTGCGTCGTCTCGCCGGGTTTCGACTTCGCCGACTTCCGCATGCTGCCCTGAGCGGCGCACCCCCGGATCGCCGCAGGCCGCAGTGCCCCGGCCCGGAACGGTGCCGCCCTGATCAGCGGGCCGGCGTGGTCCTGACCAACCGGGCAGGCCCGCGGGGACGTTCACCCCAGGGCGTCGACGAGAACGCCGAACGCCGGCGTGCCCGGCGTGAACGGCGCGTAGTGGCCGACGTCCGTCAGGAGGTTCAGCCGCGCGCCCCAGTCGTTCGCGTAGCGGCGCGACATCTCCACGGGCACCACGTCGTCGGCTGTGCCGTGCAGGACCTCCACCGGCACCCGCGGCGGCAGCCGCATCGGGTCCGCCTCGGGGAGCCGATGCGCCAACGACGCCTCGCCACCGAGGAATTCGCTCACCGCTCCCGCGCTGAGCCGGAGCCGGTGCGCACGCTCGAGGTCGGCCACGGGGGCGACGGCGACGACGCGCCCGGCGGCCCGGTCCCGGCCCGGCGGGTCCGCCGCACCGCCGGTCTCCGCCGCCGCCCACAGCGCGAGCTGGCCGCCGGCAGAGTGCCCCAGCAGCACGTCCGGCGGCCCGAGCAGACCGAGGGCCGCGCCCACGTCCCGGGCCGTCTCCGGCCAGCCGCCACCGCCGCCCACCCGCCGGTACTCGACGAGCTCCACCGCCATGCCGCGCTGCGCCAGCGCAGCGGCGAAGGGGGAGAGGTGTGTGCGGTCGTACGCCTCGCGCCAGAAGCCGCCGTGCAGGACGGTGATGCGCGGCCCCGGCGCCCCCACCCCGTACAAGTCCACGACCTGGGAGGGGTGTTCGCCGTAGGCGACCGTCCGTTCCGGCGGCACCGGCTTCAGGCCCAGCAGCGCCCGTTCCTCGTCGGCTGTCAAAACTTCACCGCCGCTCACCCGTCCCCGCGCGCGTGCACCAGCTCCGCGAGCACCTTCGCCGCGCGGTCGGCGTCGCCGAACGAGGTGTAGAGCGGCGTGAATCCGAACCGCAGCACGCCGGGCCGGCGGAAGTCGCCGACGATGCCGCGCTCGTGGAGCCGGGCCATCAGCTCCTCCGCGACGTCGGTCCCGTCGTGCCCCTCCGTCTCGCACAGCAGCGAGATCTGGCTGCCGCGCCGCTCGTGCGCCTCCGGCGTGAGCGAGCGCAGCCGGAGGCGCCCGGCCCGTCCATCGGGGACGTACGCATGCAGCTGCTGGAGGAAGAAGTCCGTCAGCGCGAGGCTCTTGGCGCGTACCGCGGAGACGGCGACGCCTTCCCAGACCTTCAGCGACTCCTCCAGGGCGAGCATGGAGAGGATGTCCGGCGTTCCGACGCGCCCGCGTACCGCGCCTTCCGCCGGCACGTACCCGTCGGACATGGCGAACGGGTCGGCGTGCGAGGTCCAGCCGGGCAGCGGCGTGTCGAAGCGGGGCTGCAACTCGCGCCGCACGTACAGGAACGCGGGCGCCCCGGGACCGCCGTTGAGGAACTTGTACGTGCAGCCGACGGCGAAGTCGGCTTCGTACGCGTCGAGTTCGACGGGGAGCGCCCCGGCGCTGTGGCAGACGTCCCACACGACGCGGCCGCCGGCGCGGTGCACGTCGGCGGTGAGGGACCGCAGGTCGTGCAACTCGCCGGTGCGGTAGTCGACATGGTTGACGAGCACGGCGGCGGTGTTCGCACCGGCGGCGGCGCCCATCCCGGAAACGGGAACCGCCCGTACCGTCGCTCCGGTCATCCGCGCCGCCGAGCGGGCGATGTAGCCGTCGGTGGGGAAGGTTGCCGCGTCGACGAGGATCTCGTCGCGGCCGCCGGAGCCCCGCGCGGCGGGCGAGGGCCCGACGCCGTGCTCCGCATCCTCCCCGCGGGCGATGCGCACCGCGCCCACGACCGCCTTGAAGACGTTGACGCTGGTCGAGTCACCGACCACGATCTGCCCCTCGCCCGCTCCCACCAGCGGTGCGATGCGGTCGCCGATCCGTTCCGGCGCGCTCCACCATCCGGACTCGCTCCACGAGCGGATGCGCAGCCGCCCCCACTCCTGCTCCACGACCTCCGCGAGGCGTGCGGGCACGGAACGCGGCAGCGCGCCGAGGGAGTTGCCGTCCAGGTAGACGGTGCCGTCATCCAGGACGAAGTCCTTGCGCCGATGGGCGAGTTCGTCGCGCGCGTCGAGTTCTGCGGCGGCGGTGGAAGAGCCCGCCCCCGGTCCTGCCGCGTCAGACATGGCTGCGCGCCGTCCACAGCTCCGGGAAGACGTTCTTCGCGGCACGCTTCTCCAGCCATGCCACGCCCGCCGAGCCGCCGGTGCCGACCTTCGAGCCCATGGCCCGCCGGGTGGCGACGAGATGGTCGTTGCGCCAGCGCCACACGAGTTCGGCGACCTCGGTCAGCGCCTCGCCGAGCCGTACGGTCTCCTTCTCCTCGCCGCCGGCCTCGTCCGCCTCCCGGGCGTACGCGTCGGCCCACACGGCCTCCACCTCCGGATGCGGCCGGTACGCCTGGGAGACGTCCCTGGTCAGCACCTCCTGTGGCACCGGCTCACCCCGCCGCGCAAGGTGGTGCAACACCTCGTCGTACAGGCTCGGTTCGTGCAGCGCCTTCTCCAACTCGTCGTGCACGCGCGGTGCTCCGCGGTGCGGAACGAGCATCGACGCGGACTTCTCACCGAGCAGGAACTCCATTCGCCGGTACATCGCGGACTGGAAGCCGGAACCCTCGCCGAGCGCGGAACGGTAGGAATTGAACTGCGCCGGAGTCAGGTGCGCCAGCGGCTCCCACGAGGCGTTCAGCGACCTGAGCTCGTACGTGGAGCGCTTCAGCGCGGCCAGCGCCACGGGAAGGTCGTCCTTGCGCAGCGCCTTCGCGGCCGTCTCCCACTCGTGCACGATGACCGTGAACCACAGCTCCATGACCTGCGTGGTGACGAGGAAGACCATCTCGCCGGGGTCTTCCGAGAGCGGGTGCTGGAGGTGGGTGAGGACGTCGGCCTGCACGTAGTCCTCGTACGGAGTGGTGCCTTTGAAGTCCAGATTGGGGGCCTGCGAACCGGCCGCTGGGTCCTCGACGTCGTGCGACATCGCTTCTCCTCGACGTGGTGTCCGGGTAGCGGTCCGCTCCAATCTCTCGATCGGCAATGGAGCCCCGGTCCCCTCAGGCCCGCCCCGGATTCCGGGCGTACGGGCCTGGAACTCATCATCGGGGAGGCGGCCCGCCGGGACAAGAGCACCTGGTCAGCGCCTTGGTCATATGCCCAGCGGGCTCGCCTGCGTCAGGCCGTCCACGGTCCGCGGCCGCGAGTGCGGCCCGAACTGCCTGAACGCGGTCCGCGGCCGGAACCGCCGACCCTGACGGGCCCTGCCCCGACTCGACCGCCTGTGCCGCCGTCCCCTGCCTACGACAAGGTCGCCGCAGCGGTGGGCGAGCTCTCCTTGAGGAACGACGAGCAGCGCTCGTACTCCTCGTGCTCCCCGATCGACTGCGCGGCCCGCGCGAGCGCGTGCAGCGCACGCAGGAAGCCGCGGTTCGGCTCGTGTTCGAACGGCACGGGACCGTGGCCCTTCCAGCCGCTGCGGCGCAGCGCGTCGAGACCGCGGTGGTAGCCCGTACGCGCGTACGCGTAGGACTCGACGACCCGTCCTGCCTCGAAGGCGTCGTCCGCGAGCAGCGCCCACGCCAGCGAGGACGCGGGATACTCCGCGGCCACCTCGACGGGCGCCGCCCCCGACGCGAGCAGTTCGCGCGGACCGGGGTCGTCGGGCAGGTGGGTCGGGGGCGGACCCCCGAGCAGGTTCTCGTGAATGCTCATGCTTTCCAGTCTGCCTTGTCGGTGGGGGACGCGGTCCCGGGTGGAGCGAACCCGCCGCTCCCCCGTGGCACGGGCAGGCCCGGCGCACAGCACGGGAGGGCCGGCCCCCGCCGCGGCGCGGTCCGGCCCTCCTCGAAACGGGACGGGCGGGCTCTGTTCCGCCCGGGCGCTGTTCTGCCCGGGCTCCCTGCGCCCCTGCGTACTACTTCAGCCGCGTGCCGGTCGAGCGCAGGTTCGCGCACGCCTGCTGCACGCGTTCGGCCATGCCCTTCTCGGCGGCCTTGCCCCAGCTGCGCGGGTCGTAGGTCTTCTTGTTGCCGACCTCGCCGTCGACCTTCAGCACACCGTCGTAGTTGCGGAACATGTGGTCCGCGACGGGACGCGAGAAGGCGTACTGGGTGTCGGTGTCCAGGTTCATCTTCACCACGCCGTTCTCCAGCGCCGTGGCGATCTCGGTGTCCGTGGAGCCGGAGCCGCCGTGGAAGACGAAGTCGAACGGGTTCTGCTTCCCGGTCTTGGCGGAGACGCCCTCCTGGAGGTCGCGCAGCAGCTCGGGGCGGAGGACGACGTTGCCGGGCTTGTAGACGCCGTGCACGTTGCCGAACGAGGCGGCCAGCAGGTAGCGGCCCTTCTCGCCCAGGCCGAGCGCCTCCGCGGTCCGGAGCGCGTCGTCGACCGTCGTGTACAGCTCGTCGTTGATCTCGTGGGTGACGCCGTCCTCCTCGCCGCCGGTCGGGGTGATCTCGACCTCGAGGATGATCTTCGCGGCGGCGGCCTGGGCGAGCAGCTCCTGGCCGATCTCCAGGTTGTCCTTCAGGTTCTCGGCGGAGCCGTCCCACATGTGGGACTGGAACAGCGGGTTCTGCCCGGCGTCCACGCGCTCCTTCGAGACCGCGAGCAGCGGACGCACGTAGCCGTCGAGCTTGTCCTTCGGGCAGTGGTCCGTGTGCAGGCCGACGTTGACCGGGTACTTCTTCGCGACGATGTGCGCGAACTCGGCCAGCGCCACGGCACCGCTCACCATGTCCTTGCTGTACTGCCCGCCGAGGAACTCGGCACCGCCGGTGGAGATCTGGACGATCCCGTCGCTCTCCGCCTCCGCGAAGCCCCGGAGGGCGGCGTGCAGGGTCTGCGTCGAGGTGACGTTGATGGCGGGGTAGGCGAACTTGCCCGCCTTCGCCCGGTCGAACATCTCGTTGTAGACCTCGGGGGTCGCGATGGGCATCTGTCCGCTCCTTGGGTGTGTATCGGCTCTGCTGCGGAGGCCGGATCCGGGTCGACGGTCAGTCCGTGGCCGGATCGACGGGAATCAACGAAATCAACGGAACGACGTCATCGTCACCCCCATACTCCCAGACCGACCGCCGTGCTCGCCGCCACGGGATGTGGCAGTGTCCGGCCACCGGCCGTCATCCGGGTCGTCCCCGGCCGTCGCCCGCCGCGGGCTCCCGGCCCTGGGCAGGCCGCTCCGGGCAGGCCGCTCGGCGGCGGGCTTCCTCAGGTCAGGCCGAGATCCGCCAGCTCGTACGCGTGCAGATACCTCAGCCCCGCCGCCTCGATCGCCTGCGCCGCCCCGCGCTCGACGATGGTGGCCACCGCGACGACCTCCGCGCCGGCCTCCCGCGCCGCCTCGACGGCGGTGAGCGGCGAGTTGCCGGTGGTGGAGGTGTCCTCGACGATCAGCACCCGCCGCCCGGCGATGTCCGGCCCCTCGATGCGGCGCTGCAGACCGTGCGCCTTGCCCGCCTTGCGCACGACGAACGCGTCCAGCCTCCGGCCCCGGGCCGCAGCCGCGTGCAGCATCGCCGAGGCCACGGGGTCGGCGCCCAGCGTCAGGCCGCCGACCGCGTCGAAGTCGAGCCCGTCCGTCAGGTCGAGCATGACCTGGCCCGCGAGCGGCGCGGCCTCTCCGTCGAGGGTGATGCGCCGCAGGTCGATGTAGAAGTCCGCCTCCTGCCCCGAGGAGAGCGTGACCTTGCCGTGCACGACGGCCTTTTCCTTGATCTGCCGCAGCAGCGCGTCTGCAGTGCTCATGTCCCGGCTCATGCCCCGGAGCCTATGCGGGCAGGACGGGGACGCTACGACAGGGGCCGCCAGGTCCAGGTCGTGGAGGTCTCCAGCGGCTGGATCGGAGTGACCAGCTGCGGATGGGAGTTGAGACCGTTCGGCGGACCCGTCTGCGGTTCCACGCACACGGCTTCCGGCTGCTCGTCGTACACGACGACCCACTCGGCGCGGCTCGCCACGTTCAACTCCAGCTGCCCCGGCCAGGTCAGGGTGACGTCGACGCCCTGCGGCATGCCGAAGCAGTCGTCCCAGGGGCCCGGGCGGGGAGCGATGCGCGAGCCGCTGGGAAGGTGGTCGACACCGCGCTCCTCCTGCCACTCCGGGTCGAAGTCGATGCGCACGTCACCGCCCCGCCCGCCGAGGTTGCGCAGGAACCACGGGTGCCAGCCGGCCTGCGCGGGGAAGCTCGCGTCAGCCGTCTCGACCCCGAGAGTGAGCGTGAGGCCCTTGCCGGCCTCGTCGAGCTCGACGATCTGCGTCACCTGGCCCTCCCACGGCCAGGGGTCGCTCAGGTCGCACGTGAAGGCCGCCGACCGCTCGTCGTGCCGCAGGGTGCGCCACGCGCCGTCGCGCGCGGTGCCGTGGATCGCGTGCGGGCCGCTGTCCAGGGGGAGTTGGTACAGCTCGCCGCCGCTGCGGAAGCGGCCCTGGTCGGTGCGTCCGCACCAGGGGACCATGACGAACGACCCGTACCTGTTGCCCTGCCGCAGCAGCTCCGTACCGCCGACCTTCAGCGAGGCGATCCGGCAGCCCCGGTGCGGTTCGACCGTCAACTCGGCGTCTCCGGCACGGAGTGTGACATCGGCGTCGGTGGTGGCGGTGTCAGTCATGACGCGACCTTAAACCTCGGTACTTCCCGGCAGAGCACGACCCGGCCGTACGCGCCGGCCTGCGCCTGCACCTTCAGCGGCGGCGGCGCAGGGCGCGCCCGATGACGACGAAACCGGCGACGACGGCAGCCGCGGCCGGCGCCACCCAGCGCAGCGCCGCCGAGTTGGCGATCGGCTCCGGCACCGGGATGGGGGCGTAGCGGCCGCGCGGCGGCGCGTGGTCGACCTCCTCGGCGCTGCGCCCGATCATCGTGCGGCGTGCATGCGCCGCCTCGGCCTCGGCCGCGGCCTCCACCTCGGCCTCGTCGAGGGGTTCCTCGTTGAAGGGGTCGAGGGAGGACGGCGGGACCTCGGTGCCGAAGATGCCCTCGCGCTGCGGAGCCTCCCCCTCCGGGGCCGTGCGGTCCTTGTCCGCCTCCTGCCCCTCGGCTTCCCCGCCGGCCTGCTTCCCGCCGGTGCCGCGGCCCTTCTTCCCGCCGGTGTCACCGTCCGGGCCCGGGGTCTCCGCCCTGGTCTTGTCCGGGCCCGCGTCCCGGCCGGCGTCCGTCCCCTCGGCTGTGCCGTTGTCGGTGCCCTTGCCCGTGCCGTCGCCGGTGCCGTTGTCTGTGCCCCCGGGCTCAGCCCGGTCGCGGGCCTGCTCACCGGCCCGGTCCTTGCCACCGGCGCTCTCGTCGGCAGCGGCCCTGTCCTCGGCGGACTCCGCCCGGCCCTTGCCGTGCTTCTCCTCCTGCGCCGCCTCGCGGTTGTCGGGGCCCGGGATGCCGGGGATGACGCGCTCGTTGTCGTCGGGCTCGCCGATGCCGCCCGTGGGCCCGGCCGTCGCGGCCGGTTCCGCCGCAGGCGCGTCCGGGGAGTCGAGTGCCGGCGGCGGGTCCTGCTGGATGCTCTCGCCGAGGGCGGCCCCGAACCGTTCAAGCAGCCTGTGCCCGGCCGACGTCACCGTCTTCGGCTCGACGTCCTTGAGGCGCCCGTCCGCCTTGACCGTCCCCGAGCAGACCAGTCGGGTGCTCTCGCCGTCCTTCGCCCGCCTCGGTACGACGGTGAGGTTCAGCCGCACGGAGCCGCTGCCGCGCGCCTCCGTGCCGGTGCCCTTGACGGTGAACTCCTCACCGCGGGACGTGATCGTCAGGCTGCCCCGGTACGTGATCGTGGAGCCGCCGACGCGGACGCGCAGGCGTCCCTCGACGGTGCTTCCGGTGCTCCGGGCGTCCGCGCTTCCGGTGCTCCTGCCGGTCTTCGCGGGCCTGACGGCCTCGTCGCCGTCGAGTTGCAGACCGGGCACGCAGTGCGCCACGCGTCCGGGCTCAGCGAGCGCGGCCCGCACCGATCCGACGGAAAACGGAACGTTCACCTCGTGCTCCATAGGGCGGAGCCTACCCACGAGACCCCGTACATGTGACCGCCTCTGCGCCGTTCCGCCCGCGCAGCGCACCCGCGTGGGGGCGGTGGGCAGCCGACGCGGAAGGAGCCCCGCGCGGCAGGAGGTCAGTAGCGAGGGCGCGTGAGAGTGGAGGGCGGAAGGCCCGGCAGGCGGGTCCGCTCCGTCTGCAGCCCCGCCGAACGCAGTTGATGCGCAGTCAGCGGGTACGGCGGTGACACCTTGCCGTCGCCCGCAGCAGGGGCGGCGCTGCTGCTCACAGCCGTCAGCTCCGAGGCCCCCGCGGGTGCCTCGGTCCAGGGCTTCGCCGGGCCGCCCCGCGAGGCGAGCACGAACCCCCAGTCGCTGGGACCCCGGCCGCGGGCGTCCCGGTCTCGGGCGTCCCCGTCGCGGGAGCGGGGCACCACGTACGGAGAGGTGCGCAGCCCGGCGGACCGCAGCGTCGCCTCCACCGTCCAGTACGTGCGCGGGTCGGCGGTCGCCGGGCCGGCGTGCACGGCGAGACGTCCGTCGGCCGCCAGCGCACGGTCCACCAGACCGTAGAACTCCTGCGAGTAGAGCTTCGCGACGTCCCGCACTGCGGGTTCGGGCAGGTCGGACACGACGACGTCGTACGGCGCCGCCCCCGGGTCGCGCGCCCGGTCCCGCAGCCGTTCGAAGATCCCGGCATCCTGGACGACGCGCACGCGCGGGTCGGCGTAGGCGTCCTCGTTCAGCCGCCGCAGCCCCGGGTCCGTGCGGGCGAGCCGCACCGCTGCCTCGTCGCCTCCGAGTACGGTCACCTCCCGCACGCCCGGGTGACGGAGCACTTCACGGAGGGCCAGCCCGTCCGCACCTCCGAGAATCAGCACCCGTCGCGGCCTGGGGGTCCCCCCGGGGCCGAGGGGGACGGCCATGGCGGGGCGGACGAGGGAGGCCTGGTAGCGGTCGCCGTCGGCGGACGAGGCCCGCATCCGCCCGTTGAGGAAGAACCGCAACGGCTCGGCGCCGTGCCGGTAGGCCGTGGGGTCCGGGTCGCCGGTGAGGACGGCCTCGCGTTCGCCGTCGCGGACGGCGACCCGCACGTCGTGTCCGTACACCGCGTGCCGCGCGGCCCGTTCGAACGGGCCGACGAAGGACGTGGCGGCGACCAGCAGCACCACCACCGCGCCGTTCGCGGCGAGCAGGCCCCAGCGCGTGCGGGTGCTCACGTCGTGGCGGAAGAGCCACAGCACGACGACTCCGCCCGCGCCCGCGTTCACCACGCCCGTCAGCAGAGCCCCCGTCAACTGGCCGAAGAGCGGCAGCAGAAGGAAGGGGAAGGTCAGCCCGCCGACGAGCGCGCCCACGTAGTCGGCGGCGAAGAGGTCGGCGACCGCACCGCCCGCGTCCTGGTGCCGGATGCGCTGGATGAGGGTCATCAGCAGCGGCATCTCGGCACCGATCAGCACACCGATGGCGAGCGAGAAGCCGACGAGCGCGACGTGCGCGCCGCCGAACCAGGCGAAGCTCGCGTACAGCGCCATCGCCGAACCGCCGCCGACGAGTGCGAGCAGCGCCTCCACGGCGGCGAATCCCGTCGCCGCCCGGCAGCGCAGTCTCTTGGCGAGAAGCGAGCCGATGCCCATCGCGAAGACCATCACGGACAGGACGACGGACGCCTGTGTGACCGAGTCGCCCGCCAAGTAGGTTGCGAGCGCGACGAGTTCGAGCTCGTAGACGAGACCGCAGGCCGCGCACACGAAGACCGACGCGAGAACGAGCCCGCGACCGAGCCCGGCGGGCACCGGAAGCCGCACGTCCTGAGGCTGGGCGAGAAGGCGGTCGGTCATGGCGCGAACGCTACGTGACTGTTTCCGTGCCCCCGGTCACCCACACGCATGCCGCGGCCGCGGACCGCGTGAGGCGAAGCGGCCGCGGACACCCCGTGTCCGGGCGCACGGGTACGAGCCGGTCAACTACCGCACCGTCGCGGACGGTTCGGCGACCCCGGAGAGCGCCGAGGACGGGGCGCCCCGCGAACGCGCGGCCGAACGCACCAGGCATGTACGGGTGGAGACCAGCCGGAGCTCCTGCGGATAGGAATGCCAGGTGCGCCAGCGCACCTGGCCCGCCGACCGCTGCACCATCAGGGCGGTGAACGCGTCCGGTGCTCCGGGGAACACACCGGCGAGACCTCCGGGATGGCCGGAGACGAGTTCGAGCAACTCCTGGGCGCGGCCCGTGAACGAGGCAGGCGTGAGCGTTTCGACGCGCGCCGCGAAGTCGTAGTCCCACGCGCCGGTGCGGCGTGAGACGGCGAGCGGCAGCGGCGTACTGCCGGGCATGCAGGCGACGGTTTCCGAGCAGGTACGTCCGCCCTCGTCGAGGATCACCTGGTGCGATGCACCCAGGAGCCTCAACTGCACGCTGATGCCGTCGAGTTCGAGCTCGCGGCAGGCGAGCGCGGGCAGCGGCCCGCGGCCGAGGGCCCAAGCGAGGTCGTCCGCGCGGGTGTCGGTGTACGGGGTGGAGACAGTGGTGAGCATGGGTCGGCTCCGCAGGCACACAGTGGAGGGGTGAACCGGGCGCACTCTCGACGAGTGATCAGGGGTCGTGCGCCGCCGGCTCGTACCCACGCCAGTTCCGGGGATACAGAATCACCGAATCATGAAATGTGTACTGCCACAGCTCCATGGCCCAATATTCTCCGGGTTTCCATCCCCCCGGGGGCCGGGCAGTTCAGATGTTCAACTGCCGGGCTCTCTCGACGGAAGGACGGATTCCCTGTAAGGCGCTCGGGGCCCCCGGAGCGCGCCCGCCCGCACGAAGGCCAGGCGCGAATGCCGGGCGCGGAGGTCAGGCGCCGCCTCCGCAGCCACCACCACCGCCGCCGCCACCACCGCAGCCGCCCCCGCCGCAGGACGAACCGCCGCCGCACGAACCACCGGCGTCGTGGCCGCCGCCGGCCCACCAGCCGCCGCCCGCGGCCGCGCCGCCGCCCGAGTACCGGGCACGGCGCTTGCGGCCGCCCCCGGAGGACGAGGACGACTTCTTCGCGACGATCGCGACGATCCCGATGACGATTCCCACGAAGACCATGAACACGAGCATTTCGGCGACACCTGCCATGGGCGGTTCCCCCTCGTCACTTGCGCGGTGCCGCCTCGCACCGCTGAGCACCCGGGTTCGGACGCCCCCAGGGCGCCCGGACCCGCCGGCCAACTGCCGGCGTGTGGCGCTCCTGCCCCGCACTCCCGCCCTTCAAAGCACAGTTGAGGAAGAGCAGAGGTTGAGGACCCCGGCTGCGCGTGCCCTCCCCCGGGACGCGTGCGCATGAGCCGAATGCCTGCTGCGGATGCGGATGTCCCGTGCCGTGCATAGCGTCGCCATCGACCGCCATGTACGGAGCGTTCTTGATCCAGCACCGAATGTGCACGGAAGAGAAGAGGAGCATTCGCATGCGCGTATCCACCGCTGCCGCCACGGCCGCACTCGGGGCCGCCGCCCTGCTGGCCTCGACGGCCGGCACCGCCACCGCAGCCCCCGCAGCCCCCGCCGACCCCGTCGGCGGCCACGGCACGCACCTCGTGCTGCTCGACGGCGCGCAGGAGGTCCCCGGCCCGGGCGACCCCGACGGCACCGGCAGGTTCCTGTACCGCATCTCGCACGGCAAGCTGTGCTACAAGCTCAGCGTCGAGAACGTCGCTCCCCCGACCGCCGCCCACATCCACATCGGGCAGAGCGGCGAGGCGGGGCCGGTCATCGTCACCCTGAACACCCCGCCCGAGAACGGCTCGTCCTCCGGCTGCATCCGCGCGCAGCGGACCCAGACCGAGGCCAACGCCTCGACCGTGCTGACCTACTGGGAGCTTCAGGGCATCAAGCAGAACCCGTTCTTCTTCTACACCAACGTCCACAACGCGCAGTTCCCGGCCGGAGCCGTTCGCGGACAGCTCTGACGGCTCGCAACGGGTGGCCCCCGCTGCCGCGACCGGTCGCGGCAGCGGGGGGTTGCGTGCGCTGGGGCCAGGGAGTTGAGGAACGCGGACGCTTCCCTCAGGATGACCGCCATGACTGCTGATCCGGGCGCCACGGGACGCCCGCTGCTCAACCGGCGTCTCGCCGAGTTCGGCACCACGATCTTCGCCGAGATGTCCGCTCTCGCCGTCCGGACGGGCGCGATCAACCTGGGCCAGGGCTTTCCCGACACCGACGGCCCCGAAGCAGTGCGCGAGGCCGCCGTACGGGCGCTGCGCGACGGACGCGGGAACCAGTACCCGCCCGGTCCCGGCGTCCCTGAGCTGCGCACGGCCGTCGCGGCCCACCAGCGGCGCTGGTACGGGCAGTTGGGCCTCGACCCGGACCCGGACACCGAGGTGCTGGTCACCGCCGGCGCGACCGAGGCCATCACCGCGGCGCTGCTCGCGCTCGTCGAGCCCGGCGACGAGGTCGTCGCCCTGGAGCCGTACTACGACTCGTACGCCGCCGCCATCGCCATGGCCGGCGGCACCCGCGTCCCCGTCACGCTGCGGCCGTCCCCCTCGGAGGGCGGCGCACAGGGGGAGCGCACCTTCCGGCTGGACCTGGACGAGCTGCACGACGCCGTCACCGACCGCACGCGGCTGATCCTGCTCAACACGCCGCACAACCCCACCGGCACGGTGCTCAGCCGGGACGAGCTGGCGGCGATCGCCGAACTCTGCGTCGAACGCGGCCTGTTGGTGGTCACCGACGAGGTCTACGAGCATCTCGTCTACGAGGGCGAGCACATCCCGATCGCGTCGTTCCCCGGCATGCGCGAGCGCACGGTCACCGTCAGCTCGGCCGGCAAGACCTTCTCCTTCACGGGCTGGAAGGTCGGCTGGGTGACCGCGGTGCCGGAACTGGTGAGCGCGGTCCGCTCCGCGAAGCAGTTCCTCACGTACGTCTCGGCCGGGCCCTTCCAGTACGCGGTCGCCGAAGCGCTGGCGCTGCCCGACAGCTACTACACGCAGCTGCGTGAAGACCTGCGCGCCCAGCGTGACCTGCTCTCCCGGGGCCTCGCCGAGGCGGGCTTCGGCGTCTTCCGGGCGCCCGGCACCTACTTCGTCACGACCGACATCCGCCCCCTGGGCGAGAGCTCCGGCATCGGCTTCTGCCTCGCGCTGCCCGAGCGCTGCGGCGTGGTGGCCGTGCCCACGCAGGTCTTCTACGACCACGAGGAGGCGGGCGCCCCCTTCGTCCGCTTCGCCTTCTGCAAGCGGCAGGAGGTGCTGGCGGACGCCGTCACACGGCTGAAGGGCGCTCCCGGCTGAGGCCCTGACGAGAGTGCCGATCCATGTCCCCGGAGCTGCTCGTCACGGGGTTCACGCGGGGCGCGGGGTGACCGGGGCACGGATGCTCCGGACGCGGAAGCCCGGGCGGTCCGGCGTCGCCCGCACCGCCGGGCAGGAGCAGGAATCGGCCAATACACTAAAAAACGGGCAATTCATCCAACACAGCCCTGGAAGAAGATGCCTACAGCCTCCTTCACCATCGATCACGCGTCGCACGTGACGTCGTGGAGCCCCGCTGCCGCAGCATGGTTCGGCCGACCGGCCGCCGCCGTGCTGGGCAGGCACTGCCGCGTGCTCTTCGCGGAGACCGCGCAGAGCGCCCTGGCCGAGGCCAGGGGCCGCGCCGCGGCCGGGGAGAACTACAGGCGGGTCGTGCCCGTGACATTCGGTGACGGGGTGCAGCAGGACGTGCTGCTGAGCTGCTCACCCCTGTGGGAGGACGGCGCGCAGGGCGGGACGCGAGGACAACCGGAGGGACGGGCCGCCACCGGGCTGCTGTGCGAGGTGAGCGACCCGGCACAGCACGACGGCGGCGGGGCCGGGGGAGGAAAGGCCGCGTCCGCCCCTGACGGAGCCCTCGCGCCCTTCATGGACGCCTTCGTGCAGACCTCTCCGCACGGCATGGGGATTCTCGACACGGACCTCCGCTACGTGATGGTCAACGACGTGCTCGCCCGCTTCAACGGAGTACCGGCGGAGGACCACGTCGGGCGCAGCGTGAGCGAAATCGTGCGCCCCGCGGACCGGGGCGAGTACGAGAAGCACCTGCGCAAGGTCATGGAGACCGGCGTGCCCCTGCACAACGTCCTGATCTCCGGCCGTACCGAGGGCCACCGGGACCGTGACCGCGTCTGGTCCGTGACGTTCTTCCGGCTGACCGCACAGGACGGCCGCGTCCTGGGCCTGGGCGGGCTGATCGTCGACGTGACGCAGCGGGAGACGGCCCTGCTGGAGGCCTCCGCAGTGCGCCAGCGGCTCGACATGGTGAACCAGGCCGGCAGCAAGGTCGGCACCACCCTGGACATGACGAAGACGGCGCGGGAGCTGACCGAGTTCGTCGTGCCCGACTTCGCCGACGTCGCCACCGTGGAGATACGCACCGACTTCCTGGACGGCAGCGCCTTCGCCGACCACGGCGTCCCGGTGTCCACGGTGCTGCTCGCCGGACGCGCCGCCGCCGACGGCCCCTCGGGCAGCCCGCGCTCCGCGGTCTCCGGCAGCCGGCACGAGCACCCGGTGGGATCGCCCGCGCACACGAGCCTGTTCTCGGGGCTCTCCTGGCACACCGAGAGGCCGGACGAAGAACAGGCCGCGGCCCTCGCCTCGGAGGCGGCCCTGCCGTGCCTCCGGGAAGCCGGGCTGGGCTCGGTCGTGATGGCGCCGCTGGTGGCACGCGGGCTGTGCCTCGGGCTCGTCACGTTCGGCCGGTCCGCGCAGCGCGACCCCCTCGACGAGGACGACCGGCGGGTCGCGGAGGAACTCACGGCGCGCACCGCCCTGAATCTCGACAACGCGCGGATGTACGACGAGGAGCGCCGGACGGCACTGGCGCTCCAGCGCAACATGCTGCCGGGGGAGAGGGAGATACCCGTACGGCAGGGCCTGGAGATCGGCTACCACTACTGGTCCACGAGCCGTTCCGCGGACGTCGGCGGCGACTGGTTCGACGTCATACCGCTCTCGGGCCACCGCGTCGCGCTGGTCGTCGGCGACATGATGGGCCACGACATCCACGCCGCCGCCGGTATGGGCCAGTTGCGCACCGCGATGCACACGCTCGCGAGGCTCGACCTGGAGCCGGTCGACCTGCTGACGCGGCTCGACAACATCGTGGAGAGCAGTCCCGCGATGCAGCACGCCACATGCCTGTACGCCGTGTACAACACCGTGACCCGGGAGTGCAGCATCGCGAGCGCCGGCCACCCGCCGCCGATGCTGCGGCACCGGGACAGCTCCACCGGTCCGGTCCCCGTGGAGCCCGGGGTGCCGCTCGGCATCGGGCTCGGCGTACCCGACTATCCCGTCACCGACCTGGTGCTGCCGGAGGGCGGCACGCTGGTGCTCTACACGGACGGCCTGATCGAACAGCGGGGCAAGGACATAGACGAGGGCATCGAGGCGCTGAAGTCGGCGCTGACCGCTCCGGGGCCGTCCGTCCTGTCGGTGCAGAAGTGGTGCGACAACGTGGTCGGCAAGCTCGCGCCCTGGTCGGCGGGCGACGACCTCGCCGTCCTGATGGCCCGGGCGACACCCATGCCGGGGCACAGGAGCGTCCGCTGGATCCTTCCGCCCGAGGCGCCCATGGCGTCCAGGGCCCGGCAGCTCATCGACCGGACGCTGACCGACTGGGGTCTCGGGGCCCTGCGGGAGACGGCCCGGCTGCTGGCGAACGAGCTGGTCACGAACGCGTTCCAGCACGGGCGGGGAGACGTCGGGATCCAGCTGGCGAAGGGTGCAAGCCTGGTGGTGGAGGTCTCCGACGGGGACGAGCGCCTTCCGCACCGTGCGGAGCTGACCGCCGACGGCCAGTGGGGCAGGGGGCTGGTGCTCGTCAACGAGCTCGCCGGAAAGTGGGGGGCGCGGTCGGTGACGTCCGGCAAGGTGGTCTGGTTCGAGCTGCCGATCAACGGCTGACCACGGGATTCCCTGCCCCGTAACGGAGTTGATCGGGAACCTCCGCGCTCGGCGCATATGCTGGAGGTACGTGAGCACGGAACCTGGCGCCAGGGAACCGGATCGGGACAGGTCCGTCCGGAACCGGCCGGAGGGACCCGGGGGCCTGCGGCCAGGGCGCAACGCTGAAGCACGCCGACCCTGCGAGCATCCGCCATGACACAGCAGGAACTCACCCCCAGGACCCCCAGGACACAGCCGGACACCCTGTTGCGCCGCTTCGACGCGGCCGCGGAGCGCGACCCGTCGGCCGTCGCCGTACGGTCCGCAACGGCCGCGGCGACATACCGGGAGCTCCGCGACTCCTCCCACGCACTCGCCCGGCAGCTCGGGCCCCTCGTGGAGGACCGGCCGGGGCCGGTCGCCGTACTGATCGAACCCGGCCCGGACCAGGTGAACGCCGCGCTGGCGGCGATGCGCTGCGGCAAGCCGTATCTGCCGGTCGATCTGTCCTACCCGCGGCAGCGCATCGACAGCATCCTCGCCGACGCCGCGCCCGCCGCCGTGATCAGCGGGCCGGACCCGCACGAGCACATATCGGCCGGATCGTGGGGAGACGCGGCCCGGGTGACCGCCGACGATGCCTACGTGATCTACACGTCGGGGTCGACCGGGAGTCCCAAGGGAATCGTGATCCGGCACGCGGGCATCCTGAACCTCCTCGACGAGTGCGTGGCCAGGCGCGAACTGGCGCCCCGCAGCCGGTACAGCACATGCGCGAGCCCGGGGTTCGACGCTGCCGTGCTGGAGACCTGGACGTCGCTGACCACGGGCGGCGAGCTCGTCGTCACGCCGGACAACCGCCGCTGGCACCCCGCGGAGTTCGCGCAGTGGCTGGCCGACGAGCACATCGCACACGCGTACGTTCCCGCGGCCTTCCTGCCCGCCATGGCGCAGGGGCTGCGCTCCGGGCTCGACCTGCGGTCGCTGGAGCGCATCATCGTCGCCGTCGAGCCCATTCCCCGCGGCCTGCTCGGCGAGATCAAGCGGGCCCTTCCCGGCCTGACCCTGATCAACGGTTACGGGCCCACCGAGGCGTCGGTGTGCGTGTCGATGTACGAGGTGACGGAGGCCGACGAAGGGCCGGAACGCACGCCCATCGGCACCGCGATCCGCGCCACGGACCTGCTCGTCGAGCCGCTGGAGACGGAGCCGGAGGGGACGGCGGCAGTCGCGGCCGACGGGACGGACCAGGACCACGCCGACGGCACACGCGGGGAACTGCACATCGGCGGGGTGGGAGTCGGGCGCTACATGCACCCGCAGGGCGGGGACCGGCCCGCCTTCTACACGCGCACGGCCGAGGACGGCACACCTCGGCCGTACTACCGCACCGGGGACATCGTCCGCGTGGACCGCGAGGGCGTGTACACCTTCCTCGGCCGCGTCGACCACATGATCAAGATCCGCGGTCACCGGGTGGAGCCCGGGGACGTCGAGCACGCCCTGCTCGACCAGCCCGGGCTCGCGCAGGCCGTCGTGCTCAAGCTCCCGGCGCCCGGCTCCGGCACCGGCCCCGCCGATGGCCGGGGCGACGGCAGCACGGCCCCCGCCGAGGACACCGGCGGCGGCTCCGGCACCGATCAGCTCGTCGCGTACGTCGTACCGGCGCCCGGCCCCGCCGGCCAGTCGCTCGACGTGGCCCGCGTCCGCAAGCAGCTGCGGGAGCGGCTGCCCTGGTACGCGGTGCCCCACCGGATCGTCGTGCGGGAGAGGTTCCCGCTGACCGGGCACGGCAAGATCGACAGAGCGGCCCTCGCCGCCGACACGCACGTACCGGAATTCGGCCCGGCCGTCGGCGAGCACCCGCAGGACACCGAGGTCGAGCCCGAACTGCTGCGCCTGTGGAACGAGGTGCTCGGCAGCACGTCCGGCACGGACCGGACGCCGGACCCCGGGCTGTCCTTCCTGGCGAACGGCGGGGACTCGCTCGCCGCCGGCCGGATGGCGGCCGACCTCACCGAACGCCTGGGCAGAGCGGTGCCGGTGCTCGAGATCCTGCTGGCGGACGACCTCGGCGACCTTCAGGAAGTGGTCAGCAGGACGCTCGCCGAACCCTCGCCGCCGGACACCGCGGCTGGTGCCGCGCCCGCCGCGGCCCCTCGGATGCGGGCCGCGCAGCCCGGCGAACCCGTTCCCGCGACGTACGGGCAGCGCGGACTCTGGTTCCACGACTCGCTGCACCCCGGGAGCGCCGTATACAACGAACCCCTCGCACTGCGGCTGCGCGGGCCGCTGGACCGCGACGCGCTGTCCTACGCGCTGGACACCGTCGCCGAACGGCACGAGGCCCTGCGCACCGACCTCGTCATGAGCGGCGGCACGCTGCGGCAGATCGTCCGCCCGGCCGAACCGGTGGAGATGACCACCGAGGACGTGAGCACCTCCGGGGACCGGGACGCCGCGCTGCGGCAGGCCGTACGGGACGCGGTGCACAGACCGTTCGAGCTCTCCCGCGGCCCGCACCTGCGCGCACATCTGGTGAGGTGCGGGGACGAGGAGTACCTGCTGGTGCTGACCCTGCACCACAGTGCGTTCGACGGAGCGTCGGCGGACATCCTCTTCGCCGAACTCTCCGCGCTCTACACGCAGTACACCACCGGCTCTCCCCACGGCCTCGGCCCGCCCGAGGGCCAGTACTGCGAATTCGCGCTGTGGCAGCACGAGTTGGTCACCGGCGGCCACGTGGACGACGACGTGGCGTACTGGCGCGAGGAGCTCGCCGGCCTGCCGGAGACGACGGATCTGCCCACCGACTTCCCGCGCCCGGAGACGGCCTCGGGGAACGGAGCGCTCGTGCGCGGCCATCTGTCGCCCGAACTGGTCCGCCGCGTCGAGGAGTTGGCCAGGTCGGCCGCAGCCACCCGCTACAGCGCATTCCTGGCCGCCCTCCACGTGCTGCTCTCCCGGTACTGCGGCACCGGTGACGTGGCCGTCGGCGCCCCCTTCTCCGGGCGCGACCAGCTCCGGACCAACGGGGCCGTCGGCTACTACCTCAACATGCTGCCGCTGCGCGCCGACCTGGACGGCGCGCCCTCCTTCCGTCAGCTGCTGACCCGCACCCGGCGGAAGGTCACCGCCGCCTACGCCCGCCAACGGGCGCCCTACGGGCTGCTGCTGGAGAAGCTGGGCGGCACGTCGGCGACGGAGAACCCGTATCTCCAGGTGTGCCTGGTCCCCGAGGACGTCTACCGGCACGAGATGACGTTCGCCGGCATCGAATCGTCCTTCGAGTACTACGACACGGGCATCGCCAAGTTCGACCTGACCGTCAACCTCATCCCGGACCCCGGCGGCGGACTGCGCCTCACGGCGGAGTACAGCACCGACCTGTTCCGGGCGGCGACCGTCGAGCGGATGCTGGGCCACTTCCGCGCGGTCCTGGAATCGGCGACGGCGGAGCCGGACCTGCCCGTGCACGAGCTGACGATGCTGACGGCGGCCGAACAGGCCCAGATCCTCGGCACGTTCGCCGGCGGACCGCCCGGCGCCGCCCCGCACGGCACGGCCGGAGCGGACGTCTGCGTGCACCAGCTCGTGGACCACTGGGCAAGGTCCACGCCCGGCGCGGTGGCGGTGGTGTCGGACGAGGAGGAGCTGACGTACCGCGAACTGGTGTGCCGCGCCGATCAGTTGGCCCACTATCTCGCGGAACGGGGCGCCGAGCCCGGCTCGCGGGTGGGCGTGTGCCTGCCGCGCGGCAGCGACGCGGTCGTCGCGTTCCTCGCCGTCCTCAAGACCGGCAGCGCCTACGTGCCGCTCGACCCGGCGTATCCCGAACACCGCCTGTCGTTCATGGCCGACGACGCGGACCTGGTGGTCACCCTCACCGGGGAGCTCCTCGACGCGGAACGGGCGGCGATCGCCGCCGGCCCCTCCCGTGCGCCCGCCGTCGCCCTCACCGGCGAGGACATCGCGTACGTCATCTACACGTCGGGCTCCACCGGGAAGCCCAAGGGCGTCCGCATCCCGCACGGCGCCGTCGTCGACCTCGCCCTCGGCGCGCCCCGCTGGGCCGGAATCGGCACCGCGACCCGGCTGCTGCTCGTGGCGTCGCTCTCCTTCGACCTCGTCACCTTCGACATGTGGGGCACGCTGGGCAACGGCGGGCGGCTCGTGCTGCCGCCGTCGGGCGCCCTGACCCCCGACGGGCTGGCCTCCCACATGGCGCGGCACGCGGTCACGCACGCCGACATGCCCACGGCGCTCTTCCACCGCCAGGTGGAGGCGGCCCCGTCGTCCCTGGCCGGGCTGGAGACGCTCGTGGTCGGCGGCGAGGTGCTCAACCCCGCGCTCGCCGCGGCCGCGCTGGAGGCCGCGCCGGGAATGCGCCTGATCAACGCCTACGGGCCGACCGAGGCCACGACCTACGCCACGTACCACGTCATGAACTCTCCGGACGACGTCACCGCGCCGGTGCCGATCGGCCGTCCGACCCCCAACACCCGGGTCCGCATCCTCGATTCGCACCGGCAGCTCGTGCCGGTGGAGGTCGTGGGCGAACTCCACCTCGGCGGGCCCGGACTCGCCCACGGCTATCTGGGCAGCCCCGAGCTGACCGCCGAGCGCTTCACGGACGACCCGTTCGGTCCCCCCGGTGAACGGCTCTATGCGACCGGCGACCTGACCCGGTGGCGGCCCGACGGCACCGTCGACTACGTGGGCCGCGGCGACGAGCAGATCAAGCTGTACGGCTTCCGCGTGGAGCCGGGCGACATCGAGGCCGCCCTGCGCGCGCACCCGCACGTCACGCACGCGGTCGTCGTCAGGCGCGAGGACCGGCCCGGCAGCCCGTATCTCGCCGGGTACTACACGACTGCTGCGGGGCAGGAGGTCACCTCGCGGGAACTGACGGACCTGGCCGCCGCGAGACTGCCCGCGTACATGGTCCCCCGCGTGCTCACGGCGCTCGAACGCTTCCCCCTCACCGAGGGCGGCAAGATCGACCGCGCGGCGCTGCCCGTCCCGCCGGCGGCGGACGGTGCGCGGGAAGCCGGCGGTCAGCAGGGCGGGCCCACCGCGCCCGCGGCGGAACGGGCGGCGGGGACGGCGGCGGCGGAACCGGCGGCGGAAGCAGCGACGGCACCGGCGGCGGAAGCGGGGGCAGCGGTGCCCGAACTGGCGTCCGTCCAGGAGCAGATCACCGGAATCTGGCGCGACGTCATCACGGTCGACTCCCTCGACCCGGACGAGCGGCTCTTCGACATCGGTGGTGCGTCCCTGCACGTCGCGCTCATCCACGAGCAGGTCGCCGGGCGCTTCGGGCTGGCGGGCCTGCGCATGGTCGACGTCTTCAGCCACCCCACGGTCCGCACGTACGCCGCCCATGTCCACAGGCTGTGCATGAAGGAGAAGGCGGGTGAGGGGAGTTGAACACCGGCAACCCGGCGGGCACCCCCACCGGCAACCCGGCCCGCACCCCGGCCGGCAGTCCCGCCCGCGTCCCTTCGGGGCCCGGCGCGGGAAGCGGGCGGACGGCGATCGTGGGCATGGCGGGCCGCTTCCCCGGCGCGGCCGGCATCGACGCCCTCTGGTCGATGCTGTCCTCCGGCACCGAGGCGGTGCGCCGCTTCCCGGACGCCGAACTCCGCGCCGCGGGCGTCCCGCAGAGCCGGCTCGACGACCCCGGCTACGTGCCCTTCGGCGCCGACCTTCCCGGCATCGACGAGTTCGACGCGGAGTTCTTCGGGATCACCCCGGCCGAGGCCCGTCTCATGGACCCGCAGCACCGGATCTTCCTCGAATGCGTGTGGGCGGGCCTGGAGGACGCGGGCACACCGCCCACCGCGCACGGCGGCCGCGTCGGCGTCTTCGGCAGCACCAGCCTCAGCTCGTACCTGCTCCACAACGTCCTGCGCTCGGCGGAACACCGCGACCAGGCGTTCACGTATCCCGTACTGCTCGGCAACGACAAGGACTTCCTGGCCACCCGCGTCTCGTACGCGCTGGATCTGCGCGGCCCGAGCGTCACCGTGCAGTCGGCCTGCTCCAGCTCGCTCGTGGCAGTCGACGAGGCGTGCGCGGCACTGCGGTCGGGGCGGTGCGACGTGGCGGTGGCGGGCGGAGTCAGCGTCTTCACACCGCAGACCGTGGGCTACCGCCATCAGGCGGGCGGCACGTTCTCGCGCGACGGCCAGTGCCGTCCGTTCGACGCCGCCGCCTCGGGCATGGTGCGCGGAAGCGGCTGCGGAGTGGCCGTGCTGAAGAGGCTGGACGACGCGATCGCCGACCGGGACCGCATATACGCCGTCGTCGCCGGCACGGCCGTCAACAACGACGGCTCGGCGAAGGCGGGTTACAGCGCGCCCGGCGCCGCCGGCCAGGACGAGGTCGTCCGCGCATGCCTGGAGGTCTCCGGCGTCCCGGCCTCGGCGGTCGGCTTCGTCGAGGCGCACGGAACGGGCACCTACCTCGGCGACCCCATCGAAGTGGCCGCCCTGCAACAGGCGTACGAGACCACCGGCGACCCGCCGGACGAGTGCGCGCTGGGCAGCATCAAGGCGAACATCGGCCACCTCGACGCGGCCGCGGGCATCGCCGGACTGATCAAGACGGCTCTGGTGCTGCATCACCAGACGCTCCCCCCGCAGATCAACTTCACCGAGCCCAACCCCGAACTGCGCCTGTCCGAGACGCCCTTCGTCGTCCACCGACGGCTGACCCGCCCGGAGCGGCCTCTCGACGCCGCCGCCGTCACATCCCTCGGCATCGGCGGCACGAACGCGCACTGCGTTCTGGAGAGGGCGCCGGCTCCCCCCGCGCGTGGGCCGTTCCGGCCGGGCTCCGGCGCAGCCCACGTGCTGCCGCTGTCGGCACCCGACGCGGACCGCCTGCGCGAACTCGCCGGCGACCTGCTGGCCCATCTGGACCGGAATCCGCGGACACGGCTCGACGACCTCGCGTACACGCTGGCCCACGGCCGGCTTGCGCTGCCGTGCCGCACCACTGTGACCGCAGGCGACATGGATCAGGCGCGGGCGGGGCTGCAGGAGGTGCGCGACGGACGGTTCGACAGCCGGTTCGACGCGGCTGCGGCCCAGGAGGACCGGACTTCACACGGGGACTCCGGCGGCGGCTCCCCGCGGGCGGGCGGCGCGGGCGAGACGGGCGAGGCGCGGAAGACGCCGCTGCCGGGGCTGCGTCTGCGGCGCACCCGCCACTGGATCGAACCGGAGCCGGGTGACCGGCAGCCGGAGAGCCGCGGGGAGGAGCGCGCGCGCCCCGCACCGGAAGGCTCGGGACCGGACGGCTCGGGACCGGAAGGCTCGGGAGGGGGCGCCGGAGCGGAAGCCACCCGAGCGGAAGCCACCGGAGCGGAGGGCTCCGCCGGCCCGGTGGAGACCGCCACCGCGCTCTTCCGGTCTCACCTGGGCATCGCGTCGGCGGGCCCCGACGACGACTACTTCGAGCTCGGCGGTGACTCGCTGCACGCCATCGGCCTCGTCGACGCGCTGCGCGGGCAGCTCGGCGCGGACCTGACGCCGGAGCAGTTCACGGCGCTGGGAACACCCCGCCGCGTCGCCGAGTGGTCCACGGGACCGCACGACGAGGCCGCCGAGGACGCGGAGGCCGCCGAGGACGCCGGTGCCGGCCTCCCCGGCCAGGCCGGCGACACGGTAGTGCTGGTCAAGGAGGGCCGCCCCGACCGCTCGGAGAGGGACGTGCCGGTGTTCCTGATCCACCCCTCGGGCGGCTCCGTCTCCTTCGCGCAGGCGCTCGCCGCGCACAGCGACGATGCGAGCCCGGTGTACGGCATCGGCTACCCGTCCGCGCTCGCCGGCTCCCTGACCACCGTCCCGCGCATGGCGCAGCACTATGTCCGCCTCATCCGCCGGGTGCGGGAGCACGGCCCGTACCGCGTCGGCGGCTACTCGATGGGCGGTGCGGTCGCGCTGGAGGCCGCCCACCTGCTCACCGAGGCGGGCGAGGAGGTCGAGCGGGTGCTGATGTGGGACACCCCGCCGCCGCAGCCGGGCGACCGGGCGCTGACCGAGCCGGAGTTCCTCACCCTGTATCCCCGTCTGCTGCGGCTGATGTTCGGGCTTCCCGCCCCGGCACCGGAGCGGCCGCCGCGCACGGCCGAGGAGGCCATCGAGTCGGTGCGCCCGTCGGGCTGGAGCGAGGCCACCGTCCGCGAGCTGCGCCGCATGTACGAGGTGTGGCGCGTGTGCGACCGGGCCCTGACCGCGTACCGGCCGCGCCGCTACAGCGGCCCCGTCCATCTCTTCACGGCCGAACAGCCCGTGCCGGACGGGCTGTTGAGCACCGCGCACGGAGCGCCCCCCGCCGACTGCACGGTCGGAAGCTGGCGGCATCTGCTCACCGGCGAGCTGCGTGCCACCGTCGTCCCCGGCCACCACTTCAGCATGTTCGACGCGCCCCAACTCCCGGAGCTGGCGGCCGCCTACGACCGGGCCCTCGCAGCGGACAGGCCCGGACGTGTCCCGGCGCCGGCCGCCGACGAGCACCGGCAGCACCGTCCCTCAGCGCTGCTCTTCCCCGGCCAGGGCAGCCAGTTCGAAGGAATGGGACGCGAACTCTTCGCCCGCTACCCCGAGTTGACGGCCGAGGCGGACGAGGTCCTCGGTTACTCGGTCGCGGACCTGTGCGCCGGAGACCCGCGTCGCCCGCTCAGGGACACCGCGTACACCCAGCCGGCGCTCTACACCGTGAACGCGCTGGCCCTGCGGCAGCACCAGGAGCAGAACGGCGACCGGCCGTCCGTGGTGCTGGGTCACAGCCTCGGCGAGTACAACGCGCTGGAGGCCGCGGGAGTCTTCCCGTTCGCCGAGGGGCTGCGGCTCGCCGCGGAGCGCGGCGCGGCCATGGCACGCGTCTCCGGCGGCGGAATGATCGCCGTCAACGGCCTTGCGGAGGAGGAGATCCGGGCGGTTCTCGACGAGCGCGGCCCGACGCGGGTCGACCTCGCCGCCGCCAACGCGCCGCGTCTGCACACCCTCGCGGGCCCGGACGACGAACTCGAAGACCTGACGTCCGCACTGCTCGGCAGCGGAGCCCGCTCCGTGCGCAGGCTCGACGTCGGTGGGCCGTTCCACTCGCGGCTCATGGGGCCCGCCGCGGGCGAGTTCAGTGCCGTTCTGGACAGGGCCGCGCCTGCGTGGGCGCCGCCGTCCGTGCCCGTCATCGCCAACACGACGGCCCGGCCGCACTCCGCGGAGGGCATCGCGGGCGAACTCGCCGCGCAGATCGACCACCCGGTCCTGTGGGGCCGTTCGGTCGAGCGGGCCATCGCGGATTACGACCCGGACTTCCACGAGATCGGTGGCCGCCGCATCCTCACACCCATGGTCACGCAGGTGAGGAACGCGCTGCGGAACGCCTGACGCAGCGACCGGCGCCCCGGAACGGGGGCGCCCGGCCGCCCGCCGGACAGGCCCTGGCGTCAGGCGGAGCCGTCGGGCCCTTCTTCGCCGGACTCCGCGTCCTTCTCCAAGCCGAACTGCTCGACGAGCCACCTGTCGAACTCGATCGACGCACGCACCCAGCTGACCACGCTGGAGACGAAGTGCTCGAGCGAGACACCGGTGCCGATCAGCAGCTGCGCCTCACCGATCAGACGGACGGTGCCGTCGTCGTGGGTGTGGGAGTAGACCTTCGGCCACAGCGTGCGCCGGTTCCAGTCGTCGATGGACTCCAGCAGCTTCGGCTTGTCCTCGATCGGGTGGGGCCGGTCGTAGAACGTACGGACCGAGAAGACCTGCTGCTCCTCCTCGCCCCGGAACATGAAGTACGTGCGGAACTCTTCCCACGGCGCCGCGAGGTCTCCCTCTTCGTCGACGACGTACTTCAGCTCCATCTGGTCCAGCAGCTGCTTGACCAGCTCCTGGTCGGGGATGACAGGGCCGGTCGGGCCGGATTCCTCCGGGCCGGGCTCCTTGCCCCCGAAGTTCGGAATCGAGGACGGATCGATGCTCACCGTGTATTTCCCTTCGTACGGATGTCGCCATCCTCCACCATGCCGGGCCCTTCCTGGCAAGCGACGCGGGACGTACCCGCGTCACCGCCGGTCAGGCGCTCACGGTGTCCGCGTCTCCCGCGGCCTCGGGTGTGGTGCTGCCGACCATCAGGCCCTCCCAGCCCTCGACGTGGTCGACGCGGACCGTGTCACCGTCGCGCACCTCGCCCGAGAGGATCTCGCGGGCCAGCGGGTCGCCGATCGCCGTCTGCACCAGACGCCGCAACGGCCTTGCCCCGTACGCCGGATCGTTGCCCTCGCGGGCCAGCCAGGCCAGGGCGTCGGGCGTGACCTCCAGCTCCAGCCGCCGGTCGGACAGCCGCCGCCGCAGCGCCTCGATCTGGAGCTGTGCGATGCGGCTCAGTTCCTCCCCGCTGAGGGCGGAGAAGACGACGACGTCGTCCAGGCGGTTCAGGAACTCCGGGCGGAAGGACGAGCGCACTGTCGCGAGCACCTTCTCGCGCTTCTCCTCCTGCTTCTCCAGGGGGTCCATCAGGTACTGGCTGCCCAGGTTGGAGGTGAGGACGAGGATGGTGTTGCGGAAGTCGACCGTCCGGCCCTGGCCGTCCGTGAGGCGCCCGTCGTCGAGGACCTGGAGCAGGATGTCGAAGACGTCGTGATGCGCCTTCTCGACCTCGTCCAGCAGCACGACGGAGTACGGGCGGCGGCGCACCGCCTCGGTGAGCTGCCCGCCCTCCTCGTATCCGACGTAGCCGGGAGGCGCGCCGACCAGCCGGGCGACGGAGTGCTTCTCCCCGTACTCGCTCATGTCGATGCGGATCATGGCGCGCTCGTCGTCGAAGAGGAAGTCCGCGAGCGCCTTGGCCAGTTCGGTCTTGCCGACCCCGGTGGGGCCGAGGAAGAGGAACGATCCGGTGGGGCGGTCCGGGTCGGCGACGCCGGCGCGCGTGCGCCGCACGGCGTCGGAGACGGACCGTACGGCCTCGGTCTGACCGATCAGGCGCCTGCCCAGCTCGTCCTCCATGCGCAGCAGCTTCTGCGTCTCGCCCTCCAGCAGCCGGCCGGCGGGAATGCCCGTCCAGGACGCCACGACGTCCGCGATGTCGTCGCGGCCGACCTCCTCCTTCACCATCGTCTCGCGCTCGGGCTGGGACGCGGCCTCCTCCTCCGCGGCGGAGGCCTCCTCCAACTCACGCTCCACGTCCGGGATCTCCCCGTACAGCAGCTGTGACGCCGACTCGAAGTCCCCTTCACGCTGGGCACGTTCGGCCTGGCCGTGCAGCTCGTCGAGGCGCTCCTTGAGCTCGCCGACGCGGTTGAGGCCCTGCTTCTCCTTCTCCCAGCGGGCGGTCAGTCCGCGCAACTCCTCCTCGCGGTCGGCCAGTTCGCGGCGCAGCCGCTCCAGGCGCTCGACGGAGCCGGGGTCGGTCTCGTTGGCGAGCGCCATCTCCTCCATCTTCAGCCGGTCGACGGCGCGCTGGAGTTCGTCGATCTCGACGGGCGAGGAGTCGATCTCCATGCGCAGCCGGGACGCAGCCTCGTCGACGAGGTCGATGGCCTTGTCGGGCAGGAACCGCGAGGTGATGTAGCGGTCGGAGAGCGCCGCGGCGGCCACGAGCGCGCTGTCGGCGATCTGGACCTTGTGATGCGCCTCGTAGCGCCCCTTGAGCCCGCGCAGGATCGCGATGGAGTCCTCGACGGTCGGCTCGGCCACCAGCACCTGCTGGAAGCGGCGCTCCAGCGCGGCGTCCTTCTCGATGCGTTCGCGGTACTCGTCGAGCGTCGTGGCTCCGACCATGCGCAGCTCGCCGCGGGCCAGCATCGGCTTGAGCATGTTGCCGGCGTCCATGGCGGAGTCGCCCCCGGCACCCGCGCCGACGACGGTGTGCAGCTCGTCGATGAAGGTGATGATCTGGCCGTCGCTCTCCTTGATCTCGGAGAGCACCGTCTTCAGCCGCTCCTCGAACTCGCCCCGGTACTTGGCGCCCGCCACCATCGCCCCGAGGTCGAGCGCGACCAGGCGCTTGTCGCGGAGCGACTCGGGCACGTCGCCCTTGACGACGCGCTGGGCCAGGCCCTCCACGACGGCCGTCTTGCCGACGCCGGGCTCACCGATGAGCACGGGGTTGTTCTTCGTACGGCGGGAGAGCACCTGCACCACGCGGCGGATCTCCTGGTCCCGGCCGATGACCGGGTCGAGCCTGCCTTCGCGCGCGGCGGCGGTCAGGTCCGTGCCGAACTTCTCCAGGGCCTTGTACGTGCCCTCCGGGTCGGGGTTGGTGACCCGGCGGCTGCCGCGCGAGGACTGGAACGCCTCCAGCAGCTTCTTGTCCGTGGCTCCCTGCTCCTTGAGCAGGTCGGCCGTCTGGCCGCCCTTGGCGGCGATGCCGATGAGCAGGTGCTCGGTGGACACATAGGCGTCGCCGAGCTCCTTCGCCCGCTGGGTGGCGTCCGCGATGACGGCAAGCAGCGGCCGGTCCGGCTGCGGCTTGCTCACCGTCGACCCCTGGACGCTGGGCAGCGCCGCGATCTGGCGTTCGGCGCCCGAGCGGAGGGCGGCCTGGTCGGCGTCGACGGCGGCGATCAGGTCGGAGATGTTCTCGTTGTCCTGGCCCTGAAGCAGCGCGAGCAGCAGATGGGCCGCGGTGATGTCCGGGTGCCCGTCCGTCACCGCCCTGTCGCTGGCCGCGCTGATCGCTTCCCGGCTCTTGTTGGTCAGCTCCGCGTCCACTGGCGTGCGTGCCTCCTTCGTATGCGGCTTGCTGCTCACTGCTAGCTTCAGCATCCAGCAAGTTGAGTCTATTCCACTCAACTATCGCGCGACTAGATTCGTTCCCATGACGAGCATGGAAACCCACCCGCCCGAACCGTCCGCCGCGTCCCCCCTCGACGCCTTCTGGAGGGAGCGCCGCTACGCGACCCTCACCACCCTCCGGCCGGACGGCACACCGCACGTGGTGCCCGTGAGCGTGACCTACGAACCCGGCCCGCCCGCACGGCCGGACGGGCCTGCGGCGGACACGACCGCACAGCCGGACGCCCCCGCGAAGGCGGACGCGACGCCGGGCGCGGGCCCCGCGCGCAAAGCGGTGGGCACCGCCCGCGTGGTCACCCGCCGCCACAGCAGGAAGGCGCGCAACATCGCGGCCGCCGGCGAAGCGGGCATGCGCGTCGCCCTCTGCCAGGTCGACGGCGGGCGCTGGTCGACGCTGGAGGGCCGCGCACGCATCCGTACGGACGCCGAGTCGGTCGCCGACGCCGAGCGCCGCTACGAGGAGCGATACGGGCGGCGGCCCACCCCCAACCCCGAACGCGTACTGATCGAGATCACCGTCGACCGGACCCTGGGCATGAGCCGGGAGGCGTGAGCTCCCGTCCGCCGCACACGGGGCGGGCCCGCACGGAGCAGGCACGCGGCCCCGTCGGAGCCCGGCGGTTCAGCGGGCCGACCGGCGGGCGTGCGGGCGTGCGTGCCGGCCGGCCGACAGCGGACCGGGGCGGCTCAGCGCCCGTGCACGGCCCCGAACTCCTTGAGCACCGCCCGGGCCGACTTGGGATACGGCCGCCCCAGCAGCTCGTTCTTGGAGCCGACCGAGGTCACGGCCACCAGCGTCCCGGCGCCCCGCTTCTTGTCGAAGTCGCGCAGCCACGGGCCGCCGCTGACCCCCTGCGTGAGCCGGCAGGGGGACAGCGACAGGGCGCCCACGTTGCCTGCCGCGATCTCACCGCGCTTGTAGCGATGTGCCTTGCCCGCGCAGTAGTTGAGCGTCTCCCCGTCGAACGGCGAGGAGGCCGGGTAGCCGAGCGTCGCGGTCGTGCCGCCGCGCAGTGGCTCGGTCCTGAGTTTGTTCGCGCCGTACACCTGCTGAATCGTGCGGCCGTTCCGCTTCTCCATCCGCAGGAACGCCCAGTCGTACGGGAGCACGGACTCCAGGTCCTTCTTGCTGTTCCAGCCGGGCGCCGTCCTCCACGCCGTCACCCTCCATCCGTGAGCGATCACCGCCTTCGGGGCGTCGCCCGTGCCGCCGCGCCTGCCCTTCTTGCCGCCGCTCGGGCCCTTGTAGGCAGGCTGGAAGTACATCGCCCGCGGCCTGGCCGGACGCTCCGGGCTGAAGATGCAGTGCGCGGCGGTGGCGACGACGCTGCCGCTCGGCGAGTCGATGATCGCGGCGGAGCAGGACTCCGCCTGACGACCCGGCAGCTCGGCGACGAGCTTCCCGACCGTACTCACCGTTCCCTGCGGCCAGGGGCTCCCCTTCGAAGCGGGCGGATACGGCGCGGGCGCGCTCGCCCCCATCAGAGCCAGCGAAGTGGTGCAGGTCAGGAGGGCGGCGAGCGCCGCACGAGTCGACGTCATGCATCTACGCTCCGCCTCCGCTTCCCCGGCGGCCAACCGCACACACCCGGTCGGGTCACAGGTGCGCTTCGCGACCACCCCGCGCCCGGAACATGCGCCCCCTCCCGTCGGCACACCCGGCGATCCGCGCCGTCACGGCAGGCACCGGCAGGCACCGGCAGGAAATGCCCCGCCGCGGCCAGGACGCACGCGTCAGGACATGCGCCGGCGGGCCTCGCCCAGATCCCTCACCGCCTCCAGGATGTCGGCCTCCGTCCGCGCGGCGTACCCCAGGACGAGCCCCGGCGGGCCGTGGCGCTGACGGTGCCAGGACAGCGGCTGCACCTTGGTCCCCCTCTCGAGCGCCGTCGCCGCCAGGGCGGTGTCGGTGAACCGCGCGTCGTCGAAAGTGACCGTCAGATGCAGTCCGGCCGCGGCACCGTGCACGGTGGCATCCGGCAGATGCGCCCTCACGGCGCCGATCATCGCGTCCCGGCGACGGCGGTGCCGCCGCCGCATGAGCCGTAGCTGCCGCTCCAGCTCCCCCGACTCCATCAGCCTCGCCAGCACGAGTTGCGGCAGCACCGCGTTGCCGAGGTCGGTGTGCCGCTTGGCGTCCACCAGGGCCTCCCGGTGACGCGGCGGTGCCAGCACCCACCCCACGCGCAGCGCGGGGGCCAGGAGCTTGGAGACGCTGCCCGCGTAGCAGACCCGCTCCGGCAGCATCGACCGCAGCGCCGGCACGGGAGGACGGTCGTAGCGGTGCTCCGCGTCGTAGTCGTCCTCGATGACCAGGCCGCCCTCGTACGCCCAGCGCATCAGCTCACGGCGCCTGTCGCCGCCGAGCACCGCGCCGGTGGGAAACTGGTGGGCCGGGGTCAGCAGCACGGCCGCGGCTCCGGAGGCGCGCAGCCGGCCGACGTCGACGCCGTCCTCGTCGACCTCGACGGGCGGGGTGCTCAGCCCCCATCTGCGAAGCACCTGACGGCCCCCGAGCGAGCCGGGTTCCTCCACGGCCACCTCGTGCAGACCCTCCTCCCGCAGTAGTTGGGCGAGCAGAGCAAGCCCCTGCGAGACGCCGGCGACGACGACCACCTCGTCCTCGTCGGCACCGATGCCACGGTTGCGGGCAAGCCAGCGGGCCACGGCACGGCGCAGCTCCGGTTCCCCGCGCGGGTCCCCGTACCCGAGGCCGGAGACCGAGAGCTCTCCCAGCACCGAGCGTTCGGCGCGCAGCCAGGCCGTACGGGGGAACGCCGCCAGGTCGGGCACGCCGGGCGTCAGATCGACGCGGGCGGGGACGGCCCGGAGCGTCTCGAGGATCTCCGTACGGGGCTCGGCGTCGAAGACTTCCCCGCGCGCCCGGGGCCGGCGCCGCTCCGTCGTCGCGGGGGCAGGACTCGCGGCCGCGGCGACGACGACCGTCCCGCCCCGGCCGCGTCCCGCGACATGCCCGTCCTCGCTCAGCCGCTGGTACGCCTCGGTGACAACGCCGCGCGAGACCCGCAGCTCCGCTGCCAGCACCCGCGAGGCGGGAAGCCTGCTGCCCACCGGGAGCCGTCCGTCCGAGATCGCGAGCCGGAGCCGCCGGGCCAGCCAGTCGGCCAGCCCTCCCCGCGGCGCGTCGGCGATGTCGAGCTGGAGGAAGTCGGAGCCCACCGCCGGTGACGCCGATACGGACCTGTCAGTTGCCCTCTCTTTGGCCCTGTCCACAGGTCCATCGTCCCAGCAGAGTGAGATCGGACAACGTCGACGACGGGTGCGCACGCCCCGGGAGGGAGGCCGACCAGTGACATCGGCCCGCTACGTACACGGCTACTCGGCGCGTGAGGCCGGCCGCCTCAGCGACCAGGCGGACACCCTCGCGGCGCTCCTGCACCAGGGCACGGCCTACCCCCCGGGCAGCCGCGTGCTGGAAGCCGGCTGCGGAACGGGCGCCCAGACCTTGCACCTGGTCGCCTCCAGCCCGCAGGCCCACATCGTGGCCGTCGACACCTCGGAGAGCTCTCTGGCCATCGCGCGAGAACGTGTGGCGGCACGGGCGCCCGGGGCGAAAGTGGAGTGGTGCCGGGCCGATCTGCTCGATCTCCCGTACGGGGACGGGGAGTTCGACCATCTGTTCGTCTGCTTCGTGCTGGAGCATCTGCCGGAGCCGCAGCGCGTACTGACGGGCCTGCGCAGGCTGCTGCGCCCCGGAGGCACCATCACCGTGATCGAGGGAGACCACGGATCGGTGTTCTTCCACCCCGACAGCGCCGGCGCACACGCGGTGGTCGAGACCCAGGTGCGGCTCCAGTCCGCGGCCAGGGGCGACGCGCTGATCGGCCGACGGCTGCACCCGCTGCTCACAGCAGCGGGCTATGCGGGCGTGGACGTACGGCCGCTCACCGTCTACGCGGACGAGAACCGGCCGGACCTGGTCCAGGGCTTCACCCGCGACACCTTCATCGCCATGTACGAACTCATCCGCGACGACGTCCTGGCCGCAGGCCTCATGTGCCGCGCCGACTGGGACCGCGGCATCGCCGACCTGTACCGGGCCGCGGCGCCGGGCGGCACCTTCCACTACACGTACTTCAAGGCCGTCGCCGCCGTGCCCGCAGCCGCCGTCTGAGCCCCGTCGGCCGCAGCACGGCTCCCGGGGGCCGATGCCCGCCGGGAGCCTGTGGGCGCGTCAGTCGCGGCGCTGCTTCTTGGGCCGCCAGACCACCAGCGCGCCGGACTGCGGGTGCACGTCCTCGTACGGGACGAGGTCGCGGCGGTAGGAGGCGTGGACCTGTGCCTCGCGCTGCTGCATGGCCGCGGCCGCGCCCTCGACCGCCTGCTGGAGCTCCACGACCCGGGATTTCAGCGCGGCGACCTGATTCTCCAGCTCGATGATGCGCTTGATCCCCGCGAGGTTGATTCCCTCGTCCTGGCTCAACTCCTGTACCTGGCGCAGGAGTTCGATGTCGCGTGCCGAGTAGCGCCGGCCCCGCCCGGCGGCTCGGTCCGGGGAGACCAGCCCGAGGCGGTCGTACTGGCGCAGGGTCTGCGGGTGCAGGCCCGAGAGCTGAGCGGCGACCGAGATGACGTACACAGGGGACTCGTCGGTCAGCTGGTAGGGGTTGCGTCGTCCACCTCGGCCGTTCACCTCAGTCTCCCTTCGCGGCCTTGAACAGAGCGGCCCGCGGGTCCTCCGCAGCGGTCGCGTCGCGGTAGGACTCCAGGATGCCCTTTGCCTTCTCGCTCAAATCCTTCGGAACCGATACGTCGATGGTGACCAGCAGGTCGCCCTTCGTCCCGTCCTTGCGCACGGCGCCCTTGCCGCGGGCCCGCATCGTACGGCCGCTGGGCGTACCCGGCGGCAGCTTCAGCGTGACCGGCGGGCCGCCGAGCGTGGGCACCTTGATCTCGCCGCCGAGCGCCGCCTCCGGGTAGGTGACGGGCACGGTCACAGTCAGGTTGTCTCCCCTGCGCCCGAAGACCGGGTGGCTGTCGACGTGCACGACGACGTACAGGTCGCCGTGCGGACCTCCGCGCTCGCCCGGTGCGCCCTTGCCGCGCAGCCTGATGCGCTGCCCGTCGCTGACGCCCGCGGGGATGCGGACCTGCATGGTCCGCGAACTCGTCGCCCGTCCCGATCCCTTGCACGTGTCACAGGCGTCCTGCGCGATGAGCCCGCGGCCCTTGCAGTCCACACAGGGATCGGTCAGGGAGAAGCCGCCACCGCCGCCGCGCGAGACCTGGCCGGTGCCCACACAGGTCGGGCACACGCGCGGTGAGCCGTTCTTGTCGCCCGTTCCGGCACACGCCTTGCACGCGGCCGAGGAGGACATCCGCAGCGGGACCGTCGCCCCGTCCACGGCCTCGGTGAAGCTGAGCGTCACCTCGGACTCGATGTCCTGGCCACGCCGCGGCTGGGTGCGCGTACCGGCACCGCCGCGGTTGAACAGGCCGCCGAACACGTCGCCGAGACCACCGCCGAAGCCGCCCGCACCACCGCCGGCTCCTCCGGGCTGACCGCCTCCGAAGAGGTCGCTCAGGTCGAAGTTGAAGCTGCCGGCACCCCCGGGGCCGCCCGGACCGCCGGTCCGGATGCCGCCGTTGCCGAACAGGGCGCGCGCCTCGTCGTACTCCTTGCGGCGCTTGGCGTCGCCGAGCACGTCGTAGGCCTCGGAAGCGTTCTTGAAGCGCTCCTCCGCCTTGGCGTCGCCCCTGTTGGCGTCGGGGTGGTTCTCCCTGGCGAGCTTGCGGTACGCCTTCTTGATCTCGGCCTCGGTGGCGTCCTTCGGGACGCCGAGAACCTTGTAGTAGTCCTTCTCGATGAAGTCCTTGGTACTCATCCGCGGCGTCCCTCCTCCCCGGTGCCGAATTCGCGCGTGCCGTCCTGCCTTGTCTGGTCAGCCCTGGTCGGGGCCACCGTTCTCCTCTTCGTCGGAGGACTCCTCACCTGCCGGACCCTGGGCACCCGGCTGCGGCTCGGCCACACCGACCCTCGCGGGGCGGATGGTCCGTTCGCCGATTCGGTACCCGGGCTGAAGGATCTGCACGCACGTCGTCTCCGTGACGTCGGGCGAGTACGAGTGCATCAGCGCCTCGTGCACAGTCGGGTCGAAGGGCTCGCCCTCCTTGCCGAACTGCATCAGACCCATCTTGGCCGCGACCATCTCCAGCGACTCCGCCACCGACTTGAAGCCGCCGACGAGTTCACCGTGGTCCCGGGCCCGGCCGATGTCGTCGAGCACCGGCAGCAGCTCCGTGAGCAGATTCGCCACGGCGACTTCCTTCACCGCCGCGCGGTCGCGCTCGACCCTGCGGCGGTAGTTCTGGAACTCCGCCTGGAGCCGCTGCAGGTCCTGCGTCCGCTCGTGCAGAGCCGTACGGGTCTGGTCCAGCTGAGCGGTCAGCGCCGCTTCCTGAGGATTCTGACCCGTCTCCCCGCCGAAGTCCGCTCCGGCCCGGCCTTCCTGTTCGTTCTCGGTCACGTCCCCGGCGGGCTCCGCCGGACCCCCCGCGTCCTCCGCGGGGACGGGTCCGGCGGCCTGCGCCGCAGCGTCATCGGGCTGTACGGCGTCGGCGGGGACGTCGGGCTTCTGGTCGAAGCCCGGAGTCTCCTCCGTCACGCGGCACCACCCTTCGGCTTCTGCTCGTCGTCCACGATCTCGGCGTCGACGACGTCCTCGTCACCCTCGGCCTTGCCCTCACCGGCGGCCCCGGCGCCGGCCTGCGCACCTGCGGCCTCCTCCTGTGCGCCCTGGGCGTCGGCGTACATGGCCTGGCCGAGCTTCTGGCTGGTGGACGCGACCTTCTCGCTGGCCTCGCGGATCGCCGCGGTGTCCTCGCCCTTCAGCTTCTCCTTGAGGTCCTCGAGAGAGGTCTCGACCTCGGTCTTGATCTCGCCCGGGACCTTCTCCTCGTTGTCCTTGAGGAACTTCTCGGTCGTGTAGACGAGCTGCTCCGCCTGGTTGCGGGTCTCCGCCGACTCGCGGCGCTTGGCGTCCTCGTCGGCGTACTGCTCGGCGTCGCGCATCATGCGCTCGATGTCTTCCTTCGGGAGCGCCGAGCCGCCGGTGACGGTCATCCGCTGCTCCTTGCCCGTGCCGAGGTCCTTCGCGGACACGTGCATGATGCCGTTCGCGTCGATGTCGAAGCTGACCTCGATCTGCGGCACGTTGCGCGGCGCGGGCGGCAGGCCCGTCAGCTCGAACATGCCGAGCTTCTTGTTGTACGCGGCGATCTCGCGCTCGCCCTGGAAGAC
Organism: Streptomyces sp. WMMB 322; assembly: GCF_900090145.1. GTDB lineage: Bacteria > Actinomycetota > Actinomycetes > Streptomycetales > Streptomycetaceae > Streptomyces. Next base: position 73,734 of record NZ_FMHI01000009.1, on the reverse strand, counting down.
CTGGATCTGCACCGACGGCTGGTTGTCCTCGGCCGTGGTGAAGGTCTCCGAACGCTTCGTGGGAATCGTGGTGTTGCGCTCGATCAGCTTGGTCATGATGCCGCCCTTGGTCTCGATGCCGAGGGACAGCGGGGTGACGTCCAGCAGCAGGACGTCCTTGACCTCGCCCTTGAGCACACCGGCCTGCAGGCTGGCGCCGATGGCGACGACCTCGTCCGGGTTGACGCCCTTGTTGGCGTCCTTGCCGGCGGTCAGGTCCTTGACCAGGTCGGCGACGGCGGGCATACGCGTCGAGCCGCCGACCAGCACCACGTGGTCGATCTCGGACAGCTGGATGCCGGCGTCCTTGATCACGTTGTGGAACGGGGTCTTGCAGCGCGCCAGCAGGTCTTCGGTCAGCTGCTGGAACTGCGAGCGCGTCAGCTTCTCGTCCAGGTGCAGCGGCCCTTCGGCGGACGCCGTGATGTAGGGCAGGTTGATCGAGGTCTCGGTGGAGCTGGACAGCTCGATCTTCGCCTTCTCCGCCGCTTCACGCAGACGCTGGAGGGCCATCTTGTCCTTGGACAGGTCCACGCCGTGCCCGGACTGGAACTGCTTGACCAGGTGGTCGACGATGCGCTGGTCCCAGTCGTCACCACCGAGGTGGTTGTCGCCGTTGGTGGCCTTGACCTCGACGACGCCGTCGCCGATCTCCAGCAGCGAGACGTCGAAGGTACCGCCACCGAGGTCGAAGACCAGGATCGTCTGGTCTTCCTTCTCCATGCCGTAGGCGAGGGCGGCGGCCGTCGGCTCGTTGACGATGCGCAGCACGTTGAGGCCCGCGATCTCGCCGGCCTCCTTGGTGGCCTGACGCTCGGCGTCGTTGAAGTACGCCGGGACGGTCACGACGGCGTCCTCGACCTTCTCGCCGAGGTAGGACTCCGCGTCGCGCTTCAGCTTCTGCAGGATGAAGGCGCTCATCTGCTGCGGGTTGAAGTCCTTGCCGTCCAGGTTGATCTTCCAGTCGGTGCCCATGTGGCGCTTGACCGACCGGACCGTCCTGTCGACGTTGGTGACGGCCTGACGCTTGGCCACCTCGCCGACGAGCACCTCGCCGTTCTTGGCGAACGCCACAACGGACGGCGTGGTCCTGGCGCCCTCGGCGTTGGTGATGACGGTGGACTCACCGCCTTCGAGAACACTGACGACGGAGTTCGTCGTGCCCAGGTCGATGCCGACCGCACGTGCCATTTCGGTTTCCTCCAGCTGATGTCTTGAGTGAAGCTGACTCAAGAGTGCATGGCCGCCCCGATAACGTCAACTGGCTTGAGCGTGGTCCACTCAACTCTTATGCAGTGTTTATGCGCACCCGCCCCTCACCAGGGACGGAGCAGCGGGACCGGCGGCTCCGCACGGCGCACGCGCGTGCCATGGCGCCCCGCGACGCATATCACCGCCCGCCCGGGTATCAGCAGGACCGGAGGACTGGGTAATGTCATACGGACCAGTTAAGTTACTGCTTAGTAAGCCAATCGATCAGGTCTCGCCCGAAGGCCGCCCGAGGAGCCCTCATGCAACTCGCCGCGATCGTCGTTTCGCTGGTGCTGGCCGCGGTCGGCATCGCGCTGTTCGCGCGCGCCATCGCGCAGATCTACCGCTTCGTCAGGCTGGGACAGCCGGTGCCGGAGGGCCTTCGCACCGACGAGCCGGGAGCGCGCACGCTCACCGTCGCCCGTGAGTTCTTCGGCCACACCCGGATGAACCGCTGGGGCGTCATCGGCTTCGCGCACTGGTTCGTCGCCGTGGGCTTCTTCGCTCTCGTGCTGACGCTCGTGCACGCCATGGGCCAGCTCTTCCGTGCCGACTGGACGCTGCCGCTCATCGGCACGTGGGCGCCGTACGAGATCTTCACGGAGTTCATCGGCCTGATGACGACGCTGGGCATCATCACGCTCATCGTCGTCCGCCTGCTGAGCCTGCCCTCGCGCGCGGGCCGCAAGTCCCGCTTCGCGGGCTCCAAGGCCGGCCAGGCGTACTTCGTGGAGTACGTCATCCTCACCATCGGCGTCGCCATCCTGGTGCTGCGCGGGCTCGAGGGTGCGCTGCACGGCGTCGACGGCTACGAGGCCGCGTACTTCGTCTCGTACCCGCTCGTGGCCGCCTTCGAGGGGCTGAGCGTGAGCGCGCTGCAGAACCTGACGTACCTCGTCGCGCTCATCAAGATCGGCACGTCCTTCGTGTGGATGATCGTCGTCGGGCTCAACACCAACATGGGTGTGGCCTGGCACCGCTTCCTCGCCTTCCCCAACATCTGGTTCAAGCGGGACGCGCAGGGCGGCACCGCGCTGGGCGAGCTGCGGCCGATGGTCTCCGGCGGCAAGGAGATCGACTTCGAGACCGCCCTCGACGACGACAACGAGGAGGAGGTCCGCTTCGGCGCCTCCCAGGTCGAGGACTTCTCCTGGAAGGGCCTCCTCGACTTCTCCACCTGCACCGAGTGCGGCCGCTGCCAGTCGCAGTGCCCCGCCTGGAACACCGGCAAGCCGCTCTCTCCGAAGCTGCTGATCATGTCGCTGCGCGACCACGCGCACGCCAAGGCCCCCTATCTGCTCGCCGGCGGCGGCAAGACGATGGAGGGCGAGGAGAAGGCGACCGACGAGCAGCTGAAGGACGTGCCGCAGTCGGCACTGGACGAGGCCGAACGCCCCCTGATCGGCACCGCCGAGGAGAACGGCGTCATCGACCCGGACGTGCTGTGGTCGTGCACCACGTGCGGCGCGTGCGTCGAGCAGTGCCCGGTCGACATCGAACACGTCGACCACATCGTCGACATGCGCCGCTACCAGGTGATGATCGAGAGCGCGTTCCCCAGCGAGGCCGGGACGATGCTGAAGAACCTGGAGAAGAAGGGCAACCCCTGGGGCCTGGCCAAGAAGCAGCGTCTGGAGTGGACGAAGGAGCTCGCGGAGGCCACCGGCTTCGAGGTGCCCGTCGTCGGCAAGACCGTCGAGGACCTCACCGAGGTCGACTACCTGTACTGGGTCGGCTGCGCCGGCGCCCTGGAGGACCGGGCGAAGAAGACCACCAAGGCCTTCGCCGAGCTGCTGCACATCGCGGGCGTCAACTTCGCGATCATGGGCGGCGACGAGAAGTGCACCGGTGACTCGCCCCGCCGCCTCGGCAACGAGTTCCTCTTCCAGCAGCTCGGCGAGGAGAACGTCGCCACGCTGAACGCGGCATTCGGCGAGGACGACGAGGACGAGTCGACGAAGAAGCCCGCGTCGAAGAAGAAGATCGTCGCGACCTGCCCCCACTGCTTCAACACGCTCGCCAACGAGTACCCGCAGCTGGGCGGCCACTACGAGGTCATCCACCACACGCAGCTGCTCCAGCACCTCGTCGACGAGGGCAAGCTGGTCCCCGTCACGCCCGTCGAGGGTCTGATCACCTACCACGACCCGTGCTACCTGGGCCGGCACAACAAGGTCTACACACCGCCGCGCGAGATCATCGGCAAGGTGCCGGGCCTGCGGAACGAGGAGATGCACCGCCACAAGGAACGCGGCTTCTGCTGCGGCGCGGGCGGCGCCCGCATGTGGATGGAAGAGCGCATCGGCAAGCGCATCAACAACGAGCGCGTGGACGAAGCCCTCTCCCTGAACCCGGACATCGTCTCCACCGCCTGCCCGTTCTGCCTCGTCATGCTGACGGACTCGGTCAACGGCAAGAAGAACGATGCTCAGGCCAAGGAGGACCTGCGGGTCGTCGACGTCGCGCAGCTGCTGCTCGACTCCGTGCGCACGCCGGGTGACGACGGCGGCTCGTCGGACGGTCCGTCGGACGAGCCGGAGAAGGAGGAGAGCACGGAGCCCGAGCCCGCCAATTAGGCCTCCTGGTCCCGACTCCCGGCACAAATACGCGTGATCGAGCGGAGCTTGCCGTGCAGAACGGCAAGCTCCGCTCGTTTGCGACAACCTCCGTTCTTATTCGGTCACTTAACGTTCTTCACATGTCAATCGCCTTCGGGGGATACCCAACCGGCACCCCGCGTCCTAGCCTCGCTGACCAGCGGCTGCGAAATCCCGGACAGAAGGAGGCGACCCCGTTGCTGGACGGCGGCGACGTGGCGGTGAAGGCCCGCCCTGTCCCCCCTGTCTCCGCGAGACGGGAGACGCGTCACGCCCCGGCGCGGCCCGCTGTCGCCGATGATTGGCACTTACACCTCTCCACTCGGAGCTCACAGCCCGATAACGTGCTGGGCACAAGCAACCGGGTCCGCACACCGTCCAGGCACGGAGAGGACCACCCGGTTCGTAGACCGACCACCGTCGAGGAGATGGGCGCATGCTGACCAACGAGCGCCTGTGCCGACTGCATTTCACCTCGCGCGACCTTCCGCGCATCCGCATCGAGGTCGAGGAGTGCGCGGCCTCTGCCGGGCTCGCGGAGCCCCGCAGAGGTGAATTCGTGGTCGCCGTCGACGCCGTGGCGACCAACGCCGTCGAACACGCGGGCGGAACGGGCCGGTTGGTGATGCGTCACCTCGCGGGCGAGCTGGAGTGCCGCGTGGAGGACTCCGGCCCCGGATTCTCCGAGGACGTCATTCCCGAACTCGCTCCGGGCGTCGCGGGAGCCACCGCGGGCCGCGGCCTGTGGCTCGCGCGCCTCGTCACCGACAGGCTCAGCGTCGAACCGGCGGGCCCGGACTCCGGCGCGGTGGTGACCCTGGCGGTGAAACTGCCGGGCGGCTGAAACGACTCCGCAGCCGCGAGGGCCACGTCACAGGCGTGAGGAGCGCAGGCCGCGCGGGAGCGGACGCGGGTCTCCCCGCTCGGACCGCGCAGCACGGACACCGCACCCCCGGGTCGCACATTCCCGGGCCGCGGCCTGCTCACGGGTGCGGCCCCGGCTCTGCACGTCCCGCCCGTACGGCCCTCCGTCCGGCGGCTCGCGACGCGCGCCTCGTACCCGCGCCTCGTACCCGCGAACGACGACGCCCTCAGCCGTCCCTGCGGGTGACCCCTACGGGTTGTACCGGATCGGCCACAATGCCGTCCCCAATCTCTCCGGCCCCGCATCGCGCCCCTGCGGACAAGGTACGTTCGAAGGCGTGGCTGGTTTCAGGATCGGACGCGGCCGGGGTTCCCGGAACGCGCAGCAGCGAGGGCAGTACAGCGGACCTCAGGGACCGGGGGTCGGCGCTCCGCCACCCGGCGCCGGAGCGTACGGACAGCGTCCGGCCCAGCAGTGGCCGCGCATGGGCGGCGGCCAGGGCGAGCCGGAGTACTTCGACGACCGGGGCGGACAGCCGCATCCCGGACGGGGGCAGGGCGGACCGCAGTTCGGACCCGGCCCCTACGCGGCGGGCCCCGGGCAGCGGCAGGGCGGCCCCGTCTCCGACCCGTACGCGAACTCCGCCGGACACACCCGGTCCTTCACCGTGCCCGACCCGTACGCCCACGCCGGCGGCTACGGCCAGGACGACGGCTACGACTACAGCCGCCCCGCGCCGCCCTCCGGCCCGCGGCTCCACTGGAAGGACCTGCTGAGCGGCATCCTGCTGCGCCCCGGCGCGACCTTCTGGCAGATGCGCGACCACAGCGTGTGGACCACGGCGGTCCTCGTCACGTTCCTCTACGGACTGCTGGCCATATTCGGTCTCGACCAGGCCCGCGAGGAGGTCATCAACGCCACGCTCTCCAGCGCGATCCCGTACGTCCTCAGCACGGGCATCGCGGTGGTGCTCGCCGGCCTCATCCTCGGCGCGGTGACGCACACGCTCGCCCGGCAGTTCGGCGGCGACGGCGCATGGGCTCCGACGGTCGGACTGTCCATGCTGATCATGTCGCTGACGGACGCTCCGCGGCTGCTCGTCGCCCTCTTCATGGGCGGCACCGCACCGGTCGTCCAGGTGCTCGGCTGGGTGACGTGGGTGGCTGCGGGCGCGCTGTTCACCATGATGGTCAGCCGCTCCCACGACCTCGCATGGCCGCGGGCGCTGGGCGCCTCGGCGGTCCAGCTCGTGGCACTGCTGGTACTGATCAAGCTGGGGACGCTCTAGCGCGCACCGACCGAGCCGGACGGCCTTCGCCCGGCGGAGGTTTTCCTGACCGGACACGGCTCGAGCCCGTAGTGATTCCGGCGCCGCTGTGCGCTGCCGCGAACTGAGGCGGGGACGTCCCGTCCTGCGAGGTCCCGTCCCTCGAGGTCCCGTCCCTCGAGGTCCCTCCTTCGAGCCGGACAGCTGCGCTTCTTCTGCCGGCACCTCTTTCTCCCGGCACCTCGCCCGACAGCGCCGTCGGCCCGCCGGTGCTGCTACTCCGCCCGGGGCGGCGGTCCGTCGCCGCCCCTTTCCGGCCCCTCCCGGTCCTGCTGCTCCCGCGGCGCGCCGCGGCCGGTGCTCTCCTCCCGGTCGCCGGGGGACCGCGGCGGGTTGCCGGGGTGGAAGTCTTCGTAGCGGGCCGTGGCGATGCTCCGGTCGCGGTGCGTGTTGATCAGGTGCAGCAGCAGCGCTGCCAGCGCGATCAGCACGAGGATGACGCCGACGGTGACGAGGATGTCCAGCATGGTCGCTCCTCTCCAGCGGCTCGCGCGGGGCGGGATGTCCGGGGCTGCCTGCGCGGATACCTCTCCCGCTGATGCCTCTCCAGGGCGCGGGTGCCCATTTCGCCTGCAAAACACAGCGCCTCTTCCGCCCGCGCACGCCCCGTGGACCGCGCCGCTGCCGCCCCTCCGGGCAACGCGGCCCCGCGCGCGGTGACTTCAGGACGCGAAGGAGCAGGCCGGAATCCCCGAAACCGGAGTATTCTCAGCATTTCCCGCTTCTCCCCGTGGATGATCGGTCACTGCCGGTCAATACCGGTCGAGCCCGGTGCGGCCTGGTCGCGAGACAAGGGAGAGGCGGCCGGACGGGGAGGGGGCGGAGACATGGCAGAGGTGTTCCTGCGGCGACTCAGCCGGTGGCAGGCGGACCGGGAGCGGGACGCCGTCGCCGACCTGTACGTCGAGGCGTACCGGGGCACGGCCGGTGAAGCGTTCCACGACCGGGACGAGTATCTGCGCCGCCTCGGCGAGCACGTCCAGCTCGCCGGCTTCGAGCTGGTGATCGCGAGCGCCGGTGGAACGCTCGTCGGCAGCGTCTACGGCTACCGCCCGGAACGCACCCACAAGTGGTGGCACGGGCTCCACGGCCCGCTCCCCGCGGAGATGGCCGAACTCACCGCCGCGGGGCGGGTGTTCGTGATGACCGAACTGATGGTGCTGCCGTCCTTCCGTCGCCTCGGCATCGCGACGCGCCTCCAGGAGCACCTGCTGTCCCCCTCGGGCATCGGCCTCGCCGTCACGCTGATCGACCAGGAGGACGCCCCGGCCCGTCAGGCGCTCGGCTCGTGGGGCTGGGAGAGCCTCGGAAAGATCACACCGTCGCCCGACCGCCCCCCGCTCGAAGCCTGGACCCGGCGTCCTCGCAGGTAGACGGGTCTTCGGCGCCGCACTGAGGCACCGGCCCTCCGGTAGTAGCCTGGGAAAAAACGGCAGAAAACGCCCGCCGAGACCACCGTCCGCTCCGAAGGTGTCCGGCTGCCGGCTTCGGCCTGATCTCTCCGGGCGGCGAATCCGGGCAACAAAGTCGGGCGACAAAGGGGGCGGGCACCATGAGGGGCGAATCGAGCATCCCGGGCACGGCACCGCACGTCTCCGACGCTCCGGGCACACCAGACACCCCGGGCATACCAGGCATCCACATCGCGGGCAGCGCGGACACGGAACCGAACACGCCGCTCGTGGATCTCTCCGCGCTGAGCGCACTCCATCTCCCCGTCGAACCAGGCCTGTTGGCGCTTCGCCTGAAGCCGGAGCCCTCCCACGACGGGCTGTTCGACGGGGCCTGGTGGCCGCACTCGCGCGACATTCACGCGGAGCTGCCGGGACTGGTGACCGTACTGAGCGAACACCTGGGCCCCATAGAGCGCGTCGGCCTGGACGCCGACGTCTGGGACGGGCTCGGCGAGCCGCTCTTCGTCGCGGGCCGGCTCATAGAGGTCGACTGGTTCCCCCTCGGGGACGACACGGTCGTCATCACCCGCGGCACCCTCGACAACTTCGCGCTCCTGACGATCGCCCCCGACGCCACCGTCGACGAGGCACATGCCGCGATGACCATGGCAACACACATCGGCAACACGGAGGCAGGGCAGCAGATCCTCGTCGCGACGGGCATCGCCCGGCCCGCCTGGCAGGCCTCCCGGGAGTGACCGGCCGGGCTCCGACGCGTCACCGGGGCGCGACGAGACGGCAACGGGACCGGTCATCGCGAAGCGTCACCGGGACGTGTCACCGGGACGTATCACCGGGACGTGTCACCGGGAGGCGATGAACGGGACGCGTCTCCGGGACGCGATGAACGGGCGACGGGCGACAGGCGACAGGCGACGGGCGACGGGCGACGGGCGACGGGCGACGGGCGAGGGAACTGGAGCCTGCCGGGCCGACCGGAGTCTGGGCCGCGACGGCGCGTGAGAGCGAGACGGAGGTCCGCTCAAAGCGACGCTTCCCGTGAAGGCGTGACCGGGTCGCCGGGCCTGCGCACCGGAGGCAGGACGCTCCACGGAAAGTTGATCCACCGATCCGTACGCCGCCACACGTACTCGCACTTCACCTCGGACTGCGACTTCTCGTAGATCACCGCGCTCCGCACCTCGGCGACGTGCTCCGCGCAGAAATCCTGCACCAGCTTCAACGTCCGGCCCGTGTCGGCGACATCGTCCGCGATGAGCACCTTCTTCCGGCTCAGGTCCACGACGTTGGGCACCGGCGGCAGCATGACGGGCATGTCCAGGGTCTCGCCCACTCCCGTGTAGAACTCCACGTTCATGACGTGCAGGTTCTTCACGTCCAGCGCGTAGCCCAGCCCGCCGGCGACGAAGAGACCACCCCGCGCGATCGACAGAATGATGTCCGGGTCGTACCCGTCGTCGGCGACTGCCTGCGCCAACTCCCGTACCGCCTCCCCGAACACGGGATACGTCAGGTTCTCCCGGCTCTCGTCACCGCTCTCGTCACCCACGTGCGCTCCTCCCTCTCGGCCGGACGGATCAGACCTGCGTCCTGTGGAAGTTCAAGTACGAACGCGAGGGCGTCGGCCCCCGCTGACCCTGATAGCGCGAACCGTGCAGGGCAGACCCGTACGGATGCTCGGCCGGCGACGTCAGCCGGAACATGCACAACTGCCCGATCTTCATCCCCGGCCACAACTTCATCGGCAGCGTCGCCACGTTGGACAGCTCCAGGGTCACGTGACCCGAGAAGCCCGGATCGATGAAACCCGCGGTGGAGTGCGTCAGCAGGCCGAGCCGCCCCAGCGAGCTCTTCCCCTCCAGACGGGACGCGATGTCGTCGGGCAGAGTGACCACCTCGTACGACGACGCGAGCACGAACTCGCCCGGATGCAGAATGAAGGGTTCGTCGCCCTCCGCCTCGATCAGCCGCGTCAGATCGGGCTGTTCGACGGCGGGGTCGATGTGCGGGTACCGGTGATTCTCGAACACCCGGAAATAGCGGTCCAGTCGGACATCGATGCTGGAGGGCTGCACCATCGCGGGATCGTACGGATCGATCCGCACCCGGCCGGTGTCGATCTCGGCGCGAATGTCCTTGTCAGAGAGAAGCACGGCCAGAGACTACGCGCACGGCAAAGGGCCGGCCCAATCGAACCGGCCCCACTGCCACACGTCACTGTCACACGGAACCGTGCGGCGCTGTCCATATGCACTGAAATGCGAACTCCGGCGGGCGGCCCGCCCACGGCAGTCGCCGTTGCCTCCCCGGCTGTCCGGCTGTCCGGCTGTCCGGCTGTCCGGCTGTCCGGCTGTCCGGCTGTCCGGCTGTCCGCGGACTCTCCCCGTGCCGGACGCTACCCGTACGGACCCTCCCTGCGGCTACCGCTCGCCGCGACCGGGACGCGGCACGGACGGGACATCCCCCACCGGCACCGCCTGCCTCAGCCGCGCACACCGCGGACACCGCAGCAACCGCCCGGGACCGATGCGCCCGCTGCGGAGGTTCTGCATCGGGAACATCGAGGTACTGAACACATGCCCCTCGGCACACTGAACGACGGTGGCCTCCATCGCTCTCCTCTCCCCAAGTACGTGGTCGACGAAAGCCACATTAGGGGATCAAACCGACAGCCCTCCGGGCGCCTCCCCTCACCCCACGCTACGCCCCAACTCCCTTGCTCCGAAGGCCCCCAGCCCGTCCCCTCACCCCGCCCCGGAGCAGCAAAAAGACCCCTCGACCTGTGCGGCGGGGGTCGGTGATGGGGTAGAGTGTCCGGCGTTGAACCGATGGAAGCCGAGCAGTCAACGGCTCCTCGCGGGTGTAGTTTAATGGTAGAACATGAGCTTCCCAAGCTCAGAGCGCGGGTTCGATTCCCGTCACCCGCTCCACAACGAAGGCCCAGGTCGGAGACCTGGGCCTTGTTTGTTGTCCAGACTTTTCTATTGGTCTCGGGCCGTTGAGTGCTCGGCGGCTCGCGCCGTTCCGCACCCTCCCCAGCCGTGGCCAGCCAGGGCGAGTCACGGCAAGTACCGGAACCCGGTTCTTGCCGCAGGACGGGTGAGCCTATGGGCCCCAGACGCGATACTGACCGCATGGTGATCCTCGGGGTGGACGCATGCAAACAGGGGTGGGTCGCCGTCGAACTCTCCGACGGTGCCTATACCGACGCGCAATTCAGCAATGACCTACGAGACATCCTCGATGCCACTCTCAGAGCCGAAGTTGTCGCAGTGGACATGCCCCTCGGCCTCGTGAGTCACGGATGGCGGAAGGCGGACACGGAGGCAAAAGCCGTCCTGGGGCCCCGAGCGAACTCCGTGTTCCGTGTGCCACCGCAACAGGTGTGGCTCGAGAATCACTACGAGGCCGCCAACCGGCGGTGCCAGGAACTGACCGGGAGCGGGCTGAGTCAGCAGACCTGGGGACTGGCAGCCAAGCTGAGGGCCGCCAACGAATGTCTGGAGAGCGACGGCGGCCGCTTGTACGAGGTCCACCCTGAGGTGTCGTTCTGGGCACTCAACGGGAAGGCGCCGCTCCCTCATAAGAAGACCAGCTGGGAAGGCCAGATGACCCGGCGCGCCCTGCTCCGGAAAGCCGGCGTCGTCCTCCCCGACGATCTGGGGCTCGCGGGTCGAGTACCTCCGGACGACGTCCTGGATGCGGCGGCTGCGGCGTGGAGCGCACATCGCATCGCCAAACAGGACGCGTTCTGCTTGCCCGACCCACCGCAACTCGACCGCCGCGGGCGGCCGATCGCGATCTGGTACTGACACCAGCCCTTCACGAGCAAGGGCGGGACTGATCGCGACCGGCGACGACTCAACTCTGCCCTGAATGAACGCAGCCGCCCGATCCATCTGGAGCTACGGACCAGAAAGCCGTATCCTCAGTCAGTTGGTGGTGAGGTCGTCCGCACGGTAAAGGCCGCGACCCGGGGTGCGACAAGGGTCGGCTGCCTCACTACCACCGTCGGCCCCGTGCCAGTCTCGTGCCACATCGGACGGGGGACTCACGGGAAAACGAGGTGCATGGGGACGACTTGACCCTCGTCACGCCGGCACGCACCCTTGCAGGTCGGCAGTCGCCCTACATCACTCCCAACGCGGTGATCGTGCGGTGCGCCGTAGGGCATCGAAATACGGCAACCACGGCGACGTAGCCGCACCTTGATGGCTCCAGGCAGCCAGTGGACCGGCCGAGATGACCTCACCGACGTCCGCCCATGGTTCGCAACGAGGGGGCATCCGCGCCACTCGCGTCGAGGTGGGCCGGGGAAACCTGTTGTCCCATGAGCGAGTTGGTAACCGAGACTCCGACAAACTGAGCGACCTGGCCAAGCGGCTGAAGCTTCTCAGGCGCGCAGCAAAGCTGCGCACGGAAATCAGACGCTTGGGGAGCAAGGGGCGGAACGGATACAAGAGCGCCCGCAACCGATACCTCATGGATGGAAGGAAGCGGGAAGACCTCGCCAAATGGCAAACCTACAGGGAGGCCAAGGGCGCTGTGCGGGACTACATCGTTGCCCCGGTGGTCGGCCAGGATGCAGTCGGCACGGCCAAGGAGGCGTACGCCGAGTACGCCCCCAGCGACTTGCCCGGGACGAAGCCGGACGAGCCCACGGCGTACGATCAGCGCCCGCCGTCACAGGGCTTCAACGAGCGCATGGACGCGGGCAAGACGAACCAGCAGAAGGTCAAGGAGGACTTCGGGTGAGCACGAGCACGTACGGCGGTATGCAGTGAGCGCAAGGCAGCCGCACTACCCGGTCCCTTCCGAGCAGCAGTCACGCGTCATGGTGGAGGGAGTCCTCCGCGGCAACGACCGCGTGAGGGCGCTCCATCCCGTGAAGTGCGTCGATGAACTGGGGAGGACGGTGCCCAAGGGGCTGCGTTCGCAGCCCTCGGTCTTTCCGCCCAGGCCCAAGACTGAACGCCGCCGCGTCCCCTGGTGGGAGTACCCGCTGGTCGCCTTGCTCTCCGTCTACCACTTCGTGACCCTCCCCTTCAGCTGGCTCGGGGAGAAAATCTGGGATGGCATCTGCTGGCTGTTCCGGAGCCCCAAGCGCCGCCGCGAGCTCAAGCGACTCAAGGGCGGTTGGAACAGCCTCGCGGGCGGTCTGCTGAGCAAGACCCGCCCTGCCGACCATCAGATGCTCGTCGTGGGCGACCGACTCATGTCCCTCGTCTACGTCGGCCCGGAGGCGGCCGAGCTGGCGTGGTCGATGCCGCGCGAGCAGCTGACCGGGGTCGAGAGCACCACCTGGGAAAGGCACCCCGGCGAAGCGAGGGCCACCGTGCGCCTCCACTTCGCGGACAAGTCATGGTGCGACATCAGCGCGAAGAGTCCGGGCCCGGGCTGGAAACAGTTCCTGGACCACCTGCCGAAGCACTGAGAAGCCGCTGTCGTATCGAGAGGTTCGCTTGCGGCTCGAACGGTGGTTCCCTGTCGGGTAAGTCGGCTGCGGAGCGCGCATGAAGGCAGGGTCTCCTGCACAGCTCGAAGGTCGTTGAAGCCACGAGCGCGGAGGAGACCCCGTTGTCGCAGTTGTACGCGGTCGCGTCCGGGGAGTCCAACTCGCTGCTCGAGTGCTTCGGAACGAAGAGGTCGATGCCCCCCTACCGAAAAGTGAATCGCGGGGCTACCTGGAGCACTCGACCGGCAACGATAGCTTCATGCGGAGAGCCACGGGGCTTCGGCGGGGAGCGGTGGCTTCACGGCAACGTTGTGGCCCAGCCGTCGTGTTCGCCACACGACTACCGCACCAGATGCGCACCAGAAGAGACGGTCAACACGGGCCACGAGAGGCTCCGTTCGGCGACTGGACAGGGACCTCTCCGTGCTGGTCAGCGGCCAACTCAGCAGATCTGCACGGTGATTCCCAAGTTCAGAGCGCGGGTTCGATTCCCGTCACCCGCTCCATAGAAAAGTCCCAGGTCCCAGGACTGGGCCGTGCTTGTTGCCCAGGCTGTCCCCAGACCCCAACCAATGGCCTGCCCAGACGAGTTGCCAGCCTGGAAGCTCCTGCCGGAGAGCGAAATCGGCTTGATCGCTGCTGTGGAGCGTGAGCTGGGCCTGACAGCCTTGCGGTGTGTCAGGTGAGCGCTGCAAACACGAATTCTTACCTGGGGAGTGCCTGCACTGTGCGCCCGTACCGGAAGGGCTCACTCCCCGAGTCGTGACAACCGCCGGCGGCTCGGTGTTTCACCGCAACACGCAGTGCGAGGCCCTTCACGACGGTCAGCGGAAGGCCCGCCGTTACGGAAGAGACCTCCACGACCCCCAGAACGTCGCACTCTCTGTGGCGATGAGTGAGGGGAGAGGCGCGTGCATCGCCTGCTTCCCCTCGTACCGCCCCACCATCGAAGCCAAGCCGTGCCTGGTGTTAGTGGAAGGCAGTTGGCGGTCAGGACTGCTCACAAGGTGGGAGAGAAGTCCGAACGGTCGATGGACAGGGCATGTGAGCTGCATAGTCGACGGCGACCAGGTGACCATGACGAAGGACCAGGCGGAGCTGCGGAAGGCGGAACCGTGACGGCCGAACCTGGCCGCGAACTCGTCCTGGCGTTTGGAAAATTCGACAACCCTCCCGGCCGCAGCTCTTCACCATCTCCACCAGAGAGGGTCGCGTGCCCGTGCCGTGCCCATAGGGGCGGTTAGTCGCGGTCAGGAGCGGGGCGTTGAGGACGCCAGCCCACCAACCGCAAGTGCCGACACGCAGGTCAGGGCCTCAACTGCCCTCGTAGGCACAGTGCTCCCCAAGCTCAGAGCGCGGGTTCGATTCCCGTCACCCGCTCCACGACGAAGGGCCAGATCACGACCCCGGCCCTATTTCTGTTTGATGCGGAACGAGCTAGCGGTGACGGCGCAAGGACTCCTGAGGGGCAGCTACGTGTCTGTCTGAGCCAACTCGTCGAGTCGGGCGAGGATGCGTCCCGCGAGTTCGGCGGCGGACAGGCGATATGGTCTCCAGCGATCCCTGGACTCCGACTTCATCGATGCGGAGAACCTGCGGAGCCCGCTGCTGTTGGGCTCCCCTGCCATCTCATCGAACGCTCCACTTGGCACAAGCCAAGCGGTCATGATTGTGCCGTGCTCTACGTTCACGGCGATGAACAACATGTCCAGGTCAGAGCGGGGCTGGAACGTCTGGGAGCGCACATTCGCCACTAGCCGGCCGCGCTGGACATTCGCAGCGGTGGACATGCGGGCTTTTACCTGTACGGCCAAGGTTGCGGAGCGTCCGCGTTGATGAAAGACGAGATCTACCCCTTCATCGTCGACGAGAGAAGTCGACACGTTCAACTCTCCACCTGTGGCGAGGATGCATGAGGCTGCGACTAGGTACTCGGCTGCCTTCCCCATACGCGCTGCCGACGGACTCTTGTCGAGGTAATCCTCGTCTTCACTCATGCGGAGAAGCTATCCGGCATCGCTGACCCTGGTCAGTGCGCACCAGTTAGAGGCGTCCACCCAAGTGCGCCCCTGTCAAACGCATGGTCCCCAGTCGAGGGCGTTGGTTACGCGTACTTACTCTCACGTGCCAGGTGGTAGGGGATCCAACCAACCCATCCGACCGACATGTCTGGTTTGCGAACCCATCGAGCAAGGGGAGTACTACGGGACGAGGCGCGTTGAAGTGCCATCAAGGGGGCTGCCATGGGGGATGGTTCGGGGATACCGACAGTTGCTATCTGGGTCCGTCGGGGGGCGGATGGGTTTGTTGTTGCTTCCCTAGATCCGCTGCTTCAACGCAACGCTGTCCGGTTGGATGTGGAGCTCCCGGATGACGTCAAGAGGCTCCAGACGCTCTACCGATCGACTCGGACGCAGGTGCAGAACCATCAACAGAAGGCGCGAGTGCATCGAGTCTCGCCAAAGATCTCTGCATGGTCGTTCGTTGACCCTTGGGGCAAGCCATGTGTGGTTCTGCGTCCGAGGAACGGCTCTTTCATTAAGAGAGTTCGGCTTGATCTTCCGACAGACGCGAATCGGCTGGACAGCTTCTACCAGCAGATCCGACGCCGAATGAAGCAACTTGGCGTACCGGAGAACCCTGTCGGCAGGCCGGCTCGACGGAATAGGAGTCGTCCGAGTGTCTCGAGCAAGCCCCACTCGTCCTCGGTGAGCGTGCGGACGGTTTCGGGAGGACTCCCCACGCTCGGAAGGCGCCGGCGTTGAACATTGGCCACATGCGCAGTCTTGGCAGAAGTGAAGCGAAGGTCGACGTCGGCAGCAGGAAGCAGCCTGGTGCCGAGAGAGCTGTGCAGGACTGTCACCGGGCTGGCAGTGAGGACGGCGGATCGAGATAGGGGGCACATCCAAGTTGGGAACCATGGACAGACAAAGCCGTGCGGACGCTGTGGACCGAGAGATGGCCGCGCGCCTGCTGCCCGAGACGGCGTTGACTGCATTGGGTCGCTGGTGGGCCCGGAACGAGGTGATGTATCCAGAGGGCACGCCTGGCGCC
Organism: Streptomyces sp. WMMB 322; assembly: GCF_900090145.1. GTDB lineage: Bacteria > Actinomycetota > Actinomycetes > Streptomycetales > Streptomycetaceae > Streptomyces. The sequence continues at coordinate 57,731 of NZ_FMHI01000009.1, read as the reverse complement.
CACACCATCAGCTACGTCCCCGCGCGGTGGGCCCAGATCACCCCGTGGCCGGCCGGCTTGGCAGGCCGTTCTCACGCCGGGGAGGCCGGGGTCAGCCGAGCACAAGTGGCCTTGATCGTCGCTGACGCACTGAAGCGAGGGATCCCTAGAGAAGCCCTGATCGCTACCTACGTATGGGGGAAGGGTAAGCGTGGCACCCCCGGGGGCAGCGGGCCCTCCACGCTGCAGAGGATCCTGACGGCCGAGAACCTGGATGCGGCTCTCACCGCCTCAGTCACCACTCTGCAAGAGCGGGGCGCAAAGGAGGCTTACGCGGTGCTTCACCAGGCGGTCCCTGGGCTCGGGCCGTCCTTCTTCACAAAGTTCCTGTACTTCACCGGCCAGGCTCTACCGACTGTGTCGGACCCGGCGCCGCTGATCCTCGACGGGAGGATTTCCAGGCGTCTACGGTCGCTCGCCAGCGCCATTGGCCGGGAGACCGGCATCGATCCCGATGGCTCGGTCGCGGCCTGGGCCTGGGGAGACTGGAACTGGTCGGCCCACCGCTACAACGTCTACCTCTCGTACATGCACGCAGCCACATGCCAAGTGGCCTCTACGGGAACCTGGCCGTCCTACACGACCCCCGACCTACTGGAGTGCGCACTGTTCAACGGCGCGTGGGCGACATGAAGACTGGCGTTCGCGACGCCGTTGGCGATAGACCAAACCGGCTCGGGTGGATCTCAGCGACCATGGTTTCCGTAGTCCGGGGCGCCCCAGCCGCGTGCCTCCGGCAAGCCGCACCAGACGCGCACCAGATCAGGCAGCCAGGACCGGTCAACAGCGGTCGCATCCCAGCACAAGAACGACCGTCCAGAGACCATTGATGCAGATCAGCGGGCCAACTCGGCAGATTCGCACGGTGATTTCAAGCTCAGAGCGCGGGATCGATTCCCGTCACCCGCTCCACAACGAAGGTCCAGGTCAGCGGCCCAGAGCATGCTTGTTGCCCCAACCTCCCGTCGCCGCGTAGCTGTTGCGCGACCGTACAAGACCGAGTGAGTCAAGCAGTCGGCAACTGGCAGGCAGCGACGCGGGTCTGCCTCCGTCACGGCGCCGCAGACCTCCACCACCCGGCGTTCAGCGCCGCGGACGGCGGGGCTACGGGCATGCGGAAAGCAAGACGGAGGATCTTGGCCTCCTGGGGCGCCGGCATCGGACGCTTACTTCCTCGGCCCAAGCGGCACCCCTTCCAAGACGGGCGTAGAGGCCGTCGGGGCCAAGGTTCGGCGGCGCGACAGAAGCACCTCAACAGTTATGGTTGAGGTACCATAACCTTATGGCTTTGAAGAAGACGACCGTCATGGTCGACGAGGAAGACCTCGCGCTGATCAAGAAGGCGGCCGCGCGAGAGGGGCGCTCGGAGTCGGAGTACTTCCGGGAGGCGTTCCACCTCGCGGCGCTGCGCACCCGGCGCTGGGACGAGGAGTGGGACATCCCGAGCCTGGACTTCGGCGGGCCCGTCACCGCTGAGGAGATCGACCGAGCGGTCTCGGACGGCGTGGCGGACACCGAGTGATCGTCATCGGTGACACCTCAGGCCTGGTGTCCGCCCTGAACACCTCGGATCCTGAGAACGGAGCCGCTCGGACCGCCATGCGCCAGGCAGCACTGATCGTGGTATCGCCGTTGGTCATCCTGGAGATCGAACACATCACCACGCGCAACGTCGACCGCAAAGCCGCGTACGCGGTGAACGACTGGCTGCTCGGTCAAGAGCGAACCGGACGCGTTGCCATTCCCGAATTGCCGGCCAGCACACTGCGCAAGGCCCGAAAGGTCCAGAACCACTACGCGGCCCTGCAGCTCGATCTGACCGACGCGATGAACGTCGTCCTGGCCGAGGCATACGACACCGAGACCATCCTCACCCTCGACCGCCGGGACTTCAGAGCCGTCACCCCACTCACCGGCAACCATGCTTTTCGGCTCCTGCCTGACGATCTCTAGCGCCACGACTGAGTCTGTGCCAGATGTGTGCCAGAACGGACAGCGAGTCGCGGTCGACTGTGGGCATCACAAGAGGGCTTCAGAGATGTGACACGTTGTCGTGGGCGCAGGTCACCTGTCCTGTGCTGGGCTCCGTGCCTCCGTGATTCCCAAGCTCAGAGCGCGGGTTCGATTCCCGTCACCCGCTCCACAACGAAGGCCCAGGTCACAGACCCGGGCCTTGTTTGTTGCACGATCTCTCGCGGCCCCCCTCATGACTCCTCCTGCTCATGGTCTCTTTCCGGAACCGCCGTCGTGGCTCCGGCCTCCGAGAGGGACGCAGTGCACTCGATCCTGCGGGATAATGGAGCCATGGCATCCACGCCCAGCATGTCCGACGTGCGTCGCAACCGGTTCGCCCGGCGGCGACCTGCCGATCTCGCTGAGCTCGAAGGCCCGTTGCACGGCAGCGTAAGCCTTCCTCTCCACCTGGCGTGGTCCGGTCTCACCGAGTTCGACCTCGACCAGCCCCGTCTGCGGATGAGTTGCTACCGGATCGTCCTTGCCGAGGGTATGCATGAAGATCTGGTTCGCTACCTCAACCGGGATCTGCTCACCAGCATGTGGCCCGTGCTGCGCACCTTGATCAGCCGCGACATTCGTGAGGTCTGGGAGAGCGCCTTCACCGAACTCAGGCCGGGCAACCAGACCGCTGCATGAATCTCACGGAACTCCATCGCCGGCTCCTGGCAGATGTCCTCGCGGTTGGCGAGGCCTATCCGCTCGCGGTCACAGGAGGTTACGCCGTCCAGGCCCACGGCTTGGTCGACCGGCTCAGCCAGGACCTCGACGTCGCCACCGAGAACCCCGACCGCATGGAGAACATCGCAGCCTCTGTACGTACCGGTCTGGAAGGCCGCGGCTGGAGCGTACGTGCCTTGGAGGCCGACCCGCTCTCGGCCCGACTGATCGTCACCGACCCCAACTCCGGCGAACAGTGCGAGGTGGACATCCTCAAAGAGGCTTTCTGGCGTCCGCCGGTGGCGACCGAATTCGGGTTGGTCCTTTCCCTCGATGACGTCGTCGGCACCAAAGTCCGCGCTCTGGCCGACCGCGGGCTGGCACGGGACCTCATCGACGTGCGGGCCGCAGCAGATCGTTGGAGCCGCACGGAACTTGAAGCCCTGGGTCAACGCCATGCTCGGGATGACTTCGACCTCTCCGAACTCCAAGCGCGGCTCGGCGGAGCGGACTGGATCGACGACAGCGAATTCGGCGCCTACGGCCTCGACGACGAGGCGATCGACGAACTGCGTCGGTGGGCACTCTCGTGGGCCCACGACATCGCCGTGCGGCTCCACGATCCGGAAGACCTCGAAGAGGACTGAGCGGCCCGCCCCCAGCCCTCTCGTTCTCCGTGCCAGATGCGTGCCAGAACCGGAAGCAAGTCACGGTCAACACCGGTTATGACCGGGCCTGTTCCCGTAGTGTGGAAGTTGCGGTGTACGCGCCCGGAAGTGAGCGCTCAGCGGGAGCGAAGCCCTCGGAGAAGCCGTCGGGTTCGAGCCGCTCGGCTCAGCGAGCGCGTCCCTCCGCGCCCTCGTCCCTGGCGGCCTCGAGATATCTGCGGTACGTCGGACGCGCCAGGTACTTGCCCTGCAGGACGTGGATCGCCTCGACCGCCTCCGGGAGGTCCGACGGATGCTGCTCGGGCAACTCGAAGAATATTGCCGCACCTCGGTTGAGCAGCAGCCAGCCGTCGGCTTCCTGCTCGGTGAATCCTGCGGCGAGCACCCTCTTGCGATCCTTGAGCTCCGCTTCAGTCCAGTCGTACGTGCTCGGATGATCGGCGGTCCGAGGGAATCGTTCCTCCTTGGGCCGGGCCGAAGCCGAAGACGCTGCCGCCCCGCCGATTGCCGCGGACGCTCCGGCGACTCCCGCAGATCTCAGCAGGGTGCGCCGAGTCCTGTCTTCCATGCCTTATACCCTCTCTCGTGTCCAAGGCCTGAGCCCTGTGGTGCCGATGCAGCACGGAACCCTACGCACAGGTAACACAGCAGTCCAGAAAACTTCTGACGTCGACTCAACTTCTGCCGCCGACACGGCCCGTTACGCAATCCACCGGATGGCCAGGACCAGCAACGCCTGTGTTCCGAGGATGAGTCGACGAGATCGCTGCGCTGTTGCGGGCGATGTGCCGCCGGTGCACTGGCGGCAGAACGCGGAGCTGAGGTGGACCAGTGCGCAGAGCTCCCGGCAGCGCGGCTGGGATTCGATTCCCAAATCGTCCGCCAGGAGCTTCGCTGCGTGCACAAGCCGCCCGTCCCCTCGACTGCCGTGCTCCGTCGACAGTTTGGAGAAGGCGGCTCAGTCCTCTACGGCCTGACCGGGGACAGGGCGATGTTCGCGGTCATCTCGCTCCGGACTTCCCCGGATGAGTCCCGGATGGCGATCTCGACGTCGAACCGGGCCTTCTGGTGGGCCATGAGATCCGCGCGTATGTCGGCATTCCGTCTGGCCAGACGTGCTTCTGCGGTGAGATCGCCCTCGGCGATGGAGCGGTACCGGATCGTCCCGCTCGCCAAGAGCCCGATGTATTCGTCGTACAGGTCGGAGAACGCGGCGATGCTGAGGGCGCCGGCTGCGGAGTCGCCCAGGGTGAAGGCCGCACCCCCATGCGGACCGCCTACATGGTTGTGGAGGTCCGCTCGGTCCGGCAGGCGAAGTACAGCGCGCTCAGCGGACAGTTCGACGTACTCGATGCCGATCGTCCGAGTGAAGGGCATGGCCTGAGACAGACGGGAGCGGATGAGATCGAAGTCGGTCGGCGGGGCGGCGGTTGCTACGTGAGTCATTGTCACTTCCTCCATCGATTCAGCAGATCTGGTGGCTGTGCAGGCGCTGCAACGTGGCTGACAAGCCGTCAGCCAGGCTCTCCCGGGCCGAGATACAGCTCAGCGCGGATCCCTCGCCGCCCAACAGACTGACAATTCTTGCGCAGAATGTCGAACTGTCAAATCGAAGGTGTCCCGTACCGCCCTCCATGCGCATCGCCTGATCATCGACGGCCTGGCACTGGAGCACTCGATGACGGGCAGTCCAGCTGTCGTCGACAGCCGCCTCAGGTGGCTCGTATCCGCACCACCGGGTGCAAGCGGTCAACGAACAGCCGCGCGAAGGCACGGCACTCGAGCAGCCCTGCCACGACGGCAGGGGGGAGATTGATGTGCCCCGAGATTGAACCGCTCCGGGTCTGATGGAGGCTCGATTCCCTGAGACGCTCGAGTCATGGCCCGTCGGTCTCTCTACCCGGCTGAGCTTCGTGATCGTGCAGTGCGCATGGTCTCGGAGATCCGCCCCCCACTGCCCCATAGAGTGGGCCGCTATGAAGGCGGTCGCCGCGAAACTGGGCATCGTTGCCGCCGAGACGGTGCGGACACGGTGCGGACCTGGGTCCGCAAGTCCCCCACTACGGGGCCCTGCGGCTCGATCTGACCGATGCGGTGAACGTCGTTCTGGCCGAGGCGTACGACACCGAGATCGTCCTGACCCTCGACCGCCGGGACTTCCGAGCCGTCACCCCCCTCACCGGCAACCACGCCTTTCGGCTTCTGCCTGACGGTCTGTAGGACCACCTGGGCGACCGTGCCGAACCGGCCGGACAGCCAGGGTCAACACCGGTCACGCGTGGCCAGTCCCGGGCCGCCGCACACAGCCTTCATCAGTGCGGATCAACCCTCGATGGCTCCAGCGGCTCAGTAATTCCCAAGCCCGGAGCGCAGGTTCGATTCCGTCACCCCTCCGCAGAAAATGATCTGGGCCAACTCCCAGTAGAAATCCGCCGATTCCTGTTGGTCGTGCCGTGCCGTTCCCGCTTCGAGGTGCCAGGTGGAGGCGCCGGTTGGACTGGCATCTGTGCCAGTGCCCAGCGGCCGGTTGTCCCGGAGCATCAGGCCGGTTTGCGACCCCATGCGGTGATCATCGGTGCGGGCATGAGGTCCAGGTCGCCGTGCGCGAGGTTCGCAAGGTGCGTCTCGATCTCCTCGGCCGTCGTCAGTTCTGCGGCCAGGAGCTGGTCGCGGACGTGCTGGACCGTGGCCGCCTCCAGGACGCTGCACGCGCGTGACGCAATGGGGAAGTAGGCCTCGGCGCCGACGTCCGTCAGGTCTGATTCACGCAGCAGCCGGGGCAGTGTGCGACCGTATGCGAGGTCTGCCCCACGCTCGGCCATCAGCGTTCGGATCCGGGTTCGCAGCCGGTTCGCCAGCGCTTCGTCCGGGCCCCGTTCGTCCGGGCAGGCAAGTGGCTGCAGGGCTGGGTCCCCGTCCTCGATCACCAGCCATCCGCCGGGCCGGAGCGCATCGATCACGGCTCGCATCGCGGTCGCGCGATCCTTCAGATGGATCAGGACCAGCCGGGCGTGGACCAGGTCGAACGTCTCCGCCGGCGGCGGGTCGCGGATCACGTCGTGCCGGCGTACCTCGAGGGCGCCGCCGGCCGCAGGCTCGGCCCACGACACGTCGATGTCCGTTGCCAGTACCCGGCCGCCGGCCCCCACGCGCTCCACCAGCCCGCGCGGCACCGAGACGCCGCCGGCGCCGACCTCCCAGCACCGCCATCCTTCACCGAGCCCCAGGTCGTCGAGGTGACGAAAGGTCCACGGATCGAACATCTCGGCGAGCGCCGCGAACCGCTCGCCTGCCTCCGGGCAACGATTGTCGAGCAGGTAGCGGTTCATCGCACCAGTATGGCCCGGTGAACGTAGGGCAGATACCGAGACGTTGACCACCGTCACGCTTGGGAGGCGTTCAGGTCGCAGTCACAACTCCCCCGGTCTCCGTGCCGTTTCACAGGTCCGGTGGTGCCGGGCGCATCTCGCGCCCGCCCTGGGGCACTTCATCCGCCCGCGGCGTCATCGGTCTCCCAGCGCAGCAGGTCGCCCGGCTGGCACTCGAGCACCTGGCAGAGCGCGGCGAGCGTCGCGAAGCGAACCGCCTTGGCCCGGCCGTTCTTGAGTACCGCCAGGTTGGCGGGCGTGATCCCTACGCGCTCCGCGAGCTCGCCCACGGACATCTTCCGCTTGGCCAGCATCACGTCGATGTCAACGGCGATCGGCATCAGATCACCTCATCCAACTCGGCCTGCATCTGCGCCGCTTCGACATCGCGCGCGACGGCCTGGGCAAGCAGCGTCCGCAGCACGAGCACGATGAGCGCGACCCCCAGGATGGCCACCCCGACCCCGCCCATGATGACGGTGACGCCCGGGTCGGCCCGCTGGCCCGGTGCATTGAGGACCGTGACCGTGAACCACACGAGGGCAGCCGCCATGATCGCGCCGATGATGACGTCCACGTAGCGGAAGGCGGCGTGGGAGAAGACGGTTCCGCGTCGCACCATCGTCACCAGCCGCCATACGCAGACCCCGACGACCTGGACGGTCCCGAGGCCCAGGATCGTGATCACACGCAGCGGGGTCAGAGGGAGCGATCCGTCCTCCGGGTCGCTGCCGCTGACCAACACCCACACCATCAATGCCTGTACGAACACGGTGCCGGCGAGCACCACTACGAGCACGGCGCGCAGCGCACGCACTGCCAGCTTTCCCATGACCCACCCCTCACCATTGCATCGCTCAACGATAGGAATCTATCGAAAGACGATAGCAATGGCAAGGGTTGGAGCATCGGTTTCGCATCGTGGAGAAACGCCCCCGCCTCCCCGCGGCATCGCGTTCGCGCGCGAACCGCCCCGCGCCCGAGGCGTACGCGTCAAGACGGTGAAGCGCGGCGAACGAGGAACAACAGGGGACACAGCCCCTGGCCGCACCTGTACGTGCGGGCCGCTGGTCCCCGCGGCGACATCCGCCAGGGCTGCGCGGCGCTCGGGGATGGTCCTTCCGGCTGCCTCGTCCGGATGGAAAGCCGAGTTGGTTGCCCCTCTATGTGCCAGTAGGAGAGGCTGTGCCGCACAACGAAGTGTCCGAGGGGTGGTCAAATGACTGAAATGAGTCGTGCGTCGCTGGGGTCTGTGCTGACGGCGATCGTCACCCCCTTCGACAGCGGCCTCAAGGTGGACGAGCAGGCTTTCGTGTCACTGCTGCGCCATGTGCTCGCGAACGGGTCCGACGGTGTGGTGGTGGCCGCGACAACAGGGGAGCCCTCCACTCTCACCAACACCGAACATCTCCGGCTGATCGAACTCGCCTGTACCGAACGGCCGGCCGGTACGAGCGTGATCGCCTCCACCGGTTCGAACAACACGGCTCAGGCCTGCAAAATGACCGAACGCGCCGTCGAGTTGGGCGCTGACGCGGTGCTGTCGGTGGCGCCGTACTACAACCGGCCGAACCGCCGTGGCTTGGTGCGACACTACACGGAGATCGCCAAGGCCGCCGGGAAACCCGTCGTGCTGTACAACGTCCCGACGCGCGCCGGTATCGACATGCCGAACGATCTGCTGGCCGAGCTGGCCCAGATCGAGCACATCGACTACGTCAAGCAGGCCAACAACGCCAACCTCGCCCCAGTGGACGGGCTCGGCCTGTATGCGGGCAACGACGACGCCTTCGCCCGCGTCCTCGACCTGGACGGCTGCGGGGGAATCCTCGTCGCCAGCCACGTCGCCGGACACCTGATGCGGCGCATGGTCGACGAACCCGACCGGCGTGCGGAGATCGACGCCGTGCTGCAGCCGCTTTACCAGGCGCTCGGCGTGACGACCAATCCGATTCCGGTCAAGGCGGCTCTCAACCTGCTGGGACACCGGGTGGGCGGCCTGCGCCTGCCGCTGGTCGAAGCCGACCAGCAGGAAACAGAAGTCGTCCGCACCGCACTTGTCGCGTGCGGCCTGCTCGCTTGACCTGCCGAGCGGAACGAGTCGGTCAGGACGAGTCACGCCGGTGATCAGTTGACGTTGGACCGAATCTCAATCCCCACACTTGTCCTCTGGGGCGAAAACGACGAGTGGCTCGTGCCGGCCACCGGCGACGAACTCACCGCAGCGCTACCCGGTGCCCAGCAAGTCAGGATCGCCCAGGCAGGACACTTCATCACCGAGGACAACCCGCACGACGCCGCGCACGCTCTCCTGGAGTTCCTCGGATCCACACCGCGCTGACCGCACTCCACTCCAGCACGTGCACAAGCCGCCTTCGCGGTCGTTTCACGGGGAACGACGCGGCACAGCCGTCGTATTCACGGCACTGCTACCGCACCAGACGCGTCCGAAGAAGGGCGGGTGAACCACCATGTGTGCTGACAGTAGGTCAGCGTTCAGAAACGACGTAAGCGCTCCCCTGGACGGCGCGGGTGCAGCCTTTCTGCGGTCTCCTGCCAGCAGGTCACCGACATCTGGGCCGGTAGGAGGGATCTCCCTCTTTCCGGCGGTCGGCGAAGAGCCGGCTGGCCTCGTTCACTTCAAGTGAGAGGGATCGTGCATCGGTTCTGACGGCAGTCGACGATCTTGAGGTCGCTGGATGTCCGCGGGGAATGACGGCGCTCCAACCTGTGCGGCGGCCCGCGTAGCGCGCAGGACGACGACCCGTGATGCCCGGGCGAGCGGCCAGGGTGCGGCCGTCGACCGGTTGCTGAAATTGGACACCCTCGTTCTTGTCTCCGCAGACACCCCTTGGACCACCCCCCAGGAGGAACCAGTGTCATACCCGCAACCGCTCACCCCCGAGGAGAAGCTCGCCGATGCGAAGAAGCGGCTGAGCCTCCCGCGTATCGTCGTGGTCTGCGGCTCCACCCGCTTCATGACCGAGATGACAGAGGCCGACCTGCGGGAGACCACAGCTGGAAAGATTGTCGTCAAACCGGGCTGTGACATGAAGTCGCCGCACGAGCTTTGGTCCGATCCTGTCGAGGCCGAGGCGCTGAAGGTTCGCCTCGACGATCTTCACCGGGCGAAGATCCGGCTCGCTGATGAGGTGCTCGTAGTCGGCGACTACATCGGAGACAGCACCCGAGCCGAAATCACCTACGCCCGGTCGCTGGGCAAGCCCGTGCGGTTCACGCACCCCGAAATCGACCCTGACGCCTGACCGCCGCTTACAGCTCGACCTTCGACATCTGCGGCATGACCAGGATCTTTCACCCAGAAAACATCACGAGGCTGTCCTGGCAAGCCCTCAACTGCTTTCAGAACTCGTGAACAGAGCCGGCCGGCGGACTTGGCACCGATCCGCAGGGGTATGGATTACCGCCTCTCCATGCCAGGACAACCCCCACAACTCCCCTCATATGCCTGCCATATGAGGCGGGCGGAATTCGCTGGAGGCGCCGCCCACGCCGTGCTGCAATGCGCTCCATGACTCTCGGAAAACTCGTACTGCTGCGCGCGCTGGCACCGTCCGACGCGGAGTCGCTGTGGCGGTGGAACAACGACCCCGACGTGGTGCGCTGGATGGACGCCTACTACGACCAGAACCTGGACGGGGTGCGCAAGCGCCTCGAGGAGCGCGGACCGAACTCGTACGGAGACACGCTGTACGGAATCGAAGTACGTGAAGACGGGACGCTGATCGGGTTGGTGCGGCTGCGGGACGCCAAGCCGGAGACGGGCCGCGCCGAGCTGGACATCTACGTGGGCGAGAAGGACCGCTGGGGCTGCGGGTACGCCACCGATGCGCTGCGCACCATGTGCCGGTACGGGTTCGACAGCATGCGACTGCACAAGATCTCCCTGACGGTGGTCACGGAGAACCATGCGGCGCACCACGTCTACCGGAAGGTCGGCTTCGTGGAAGAGGGCCGTCTGCGTCAGGGGTTCCATCGTGACGGGCGGTGGTACGACCAGTACACGATGGGCATGCTGAAGGGCGAGCTGCGCTAGGTTCTTCGTTTGGATCTTCGTGGATCAGCGCGGCGTCAGATGCATGGGGCCTCCCCCGCGAAAGCGAGGGGACGCATCGCAGGCGGAGGAGCGTCCTCGTACTGGGGTCCCCCATGCCGAAGGCCAGGGGAGTGCTCGGAAGACTCCGACAACGCTGGGGGCACCGCCCGGCGAAGCCAGGGGGAGAGGTGCCGTAGCTGTCGTCGCGGGCCCGCGGAGATCCGGACGACAGGGCCCAGCCATCGGGCTGTGCCGTACACGCCAGGAACGGGCGGGCAACCACGGGGAATCGGGGCGGACAGCGGGCCCGGAACCGAACACGGCCAACAGGGAAGGGCATTGCGCACGCAGGTCATGTCTACGATGCCCCACCTCGGTCCTTGAGGCTGTCGGAACCATCGAAGCCTGCGCGTACCAGGGCGACAGCGTCCAGGTGGGCTTCACGGACGACGTAGCGGGTGATTCCCCAGCGGCGTTCATGGTCAGCCATGGCCGCCCGGATCTCATCCGGTGTGCCGATCCACGCGTAGGGCGAGGCCAGCACCTCGGCGGCGTCACACCCAAGCCGTCGGGCGAGGTCACGCGCGGCATGCTCAGCGTCATCGGTAATTTTCACCACCTGGACGAGAGCCTCACGTGCCGGGGCGCCGGCCCGCCCCGAGGCTCCCTGCTCGATCAGCTCCACCTGCCCATCGATGTCCGCGGCACTCCAACGCACCTCGTGCGTATGGCCGTCCGGCAAGGTGCGTCCCAGCCCGCTCAGACCCACGATGTCCGCGTGCGCTCCGGCCCAGTCCAACAGGACGCTGTTGCCGCCGCCGAACGTGAAAGGCACCCGGGACTGTACTGGCCGGGGGAAGGTCAACCGGGCCTGGCGGGCCCGTACTTCCGGTCCTTCGAGAGTCACCGTCTCCCCCGCCAGGAGTGCGCAGCAGGCTTCAGCCACCTTCTGGAAACGCCGGACGCGCCCGGCGACGTCAGGCCGCTCCGTCCCCGTCATCTCCCACTCGGCCGGGGTGTGTCCGGCGCCCAGCGCCACACGTGCGCGTCCGTCGGAGACCAGATCCAGAGTGGCCACGTCCGAGGCGAGCAGCAGGGGTTCGCGAACGCCGGCCTGAGAGACATAGGATCCGAGCCCGATGCGCTCGGTGACGGCTGCAGCGGCGGCCAACGCGACGAACGGAGACGCCGCGGTGCCCGGGTGGTCAGCCGTCAACAGCGCGTCGTAACCGTCGGTTTCCAGACGCCGGGCCAACAAGATCCAGGAAGCGGCGTCGCCCGGGTCGGCCTGCACGGAGAAGACTGGTGGCTGCATGCCCGCAGGCTACGGGCAGTGAGCGACTCTGTGAGGCCCACCGCCGAAGCAGGCTCATCAACGACCGCCGACTCACCAAGTGAAGCGACCTCCATTGCCTTTCGGAGAGTCACTGACCGGACGTTCGTGTCCCGCGCCCAGCCGGCGGCGGGCCCTCAGACAGGTGCGGTCGGCTGCACCGGGGGCTTGCGGGGACGGGCGGCGTCGGGAGTGGCGAAGAGGCCTTCGATCAGATCCAGGGATTCGTCGCGGGGCCCGTCCGCTTTCAAACGCAGGTGGGGCTCGGCCTGTTGGAGAGCGAAGTCCTGGGAGAGCCGAGCCCGCCCCCCGCCCGTGACGTTCAGAAGCACGGAGGAATCGCGCGGCACCTTACCTTCGTTGACCGCGGTGAAGAGGGAGGCCGCAGCAACTGCGGCAGCCGGTTCGAGGTCGATCTGCTCCAGATCCCAGAAGACCTTCGTCGCTGCCATCGCCGAGGCCCGCTCGACGGTGAGCACCTCTCCGGCGCTTTCGGTCAGAGAATCGCGTACGCCGGAATGCACCTCGTAGGGAGGGCACCGGTTCGTCAGTTCGTCGGCGAAGGCATGGCTGCCGTCGTGGGGCGTCAAGGCGCCGGTCCGGCCTTGCCATGCGGTGTGGATGGGGGCGAAGCCGGCATTCTGCGAGAGGAACAGCCGGGGCAGCGCGGTCCTCCGGGAGGCCGTCCCCTCCCGCAGGCGCTTGGCGGCCTCGTGCGAGGCGATCGCCCCCGCGGCGCTGCCCACTGCCTGGAAGTAGTGCTCGGGCAGCTCGCCCGTCTCCTCCACCGCCCGGTACATGACGGTGGCGAGACCGTCGCGACGCCCGACGTTTCGAACGCCGCCCTCCAAGGTGAAGCCCGGCCGGTTCGCAACCGCTTCGGCCAGGGCGATGGCGTCGGCGTAGTCGGCGCCCTCCAGCACGACGAGGCGTACGTCCGGACGAAGTGCTTCCCGCAGCCTCAGCCGCCCGAGCCCCCTGTCCGGGATGATCAGGAGGCAGGGTCGGGCGTACCGGGAGCAGACGGCGGCGAAGGCCGCGGCGGTGTTTCCGGCGGAGGCGACGACGAGGACGGGGGATTCCTGCGGCATTCGGCCGAGGACCGCATAGGCCTCAAGCTCCTTGAATGTGCAGGTCTCCAGGAAGCACCCTTTCTCCGGCCAGTAGCCGTTGAAGGCGAGCCACAGTCGAGGCAGGCCGAGAAAGCGGGAGATGCGCTCGCTGCGCAGCACGGTCGTACCTCCGGCCCCGGCGAAGGTGCGGGTGACCGGCAGCCATGACCGGTAGCGGAAAACCCCGTCGACGTCCGTGAGCGGCTTGAACTCCCTTTCCTCGTAGGAGGTCTGCAGCAGTGCCGGCGAATGGTTGCGGGCACAGGAGAGCATCAGCCCGTCGTCCGCCCGTCTCTGTCCGCACAACGGGCAGAGCAGGGAGTAGTGGCGCTTCTCCGGATTCTTCACGTCGCACCAGTTCATGTGACTGACTGCCTCAAGAACTCAGTGACGTGACCGGCCTGTCGGCACGCGTTGCCGAACAGGGGTCTGAGCGGATGAGGTTGCAGTGGTCCGTACTTGAGGGCAGGAGGGGGCTCGCGGCGAGTTGGGATGCGGGATCAGCGAGCGCCGAGGGCCCCGGATTCACGCGACGCCAAAGGATGCGCATTCACGCAGTTTTACTGCGGTCTCATCCTCGGTGTCCAATTTTGCCCCTTGTCGGCATGACCGGCCCGTGCACGTGTACGGGCATTCGCTCCGCCGGCCGGAGCGCGCATGGTCCCGGAGGTTCCTGCACGCACGGGGAGCCGGAACCTGCGCTTCGAGCGCCCCGGTTCACGCTCTGCCGACGGCCGTTGCACCGGGACATGCTGGAGGGAACCTGAGCCGGAATCACATTCGGTCACCATTCGGCTGGTCCGGCTCCGGGAGGGGAGGTGCGATCAGCGATGCCGGACCGGGTCGTCACCGCGGTGAACGGGCTGCAGCCCTCATCGGGGATCGAGCGGCAGGGCCCTGTGAAGCGACGGATCGGAATCGTGGGGGGTGTCGGCCCGTACGCGTCGCTGCATTTCTGCAGCGAGGTGCTCCGCCTCAGCGGCGCGACCACGGATGACGCGTACCCGGCCACCGTGCTCGTGGCCGAGCAGCTGCCGAGCCGCATCGCACACCTGCTCGGAGGGGGAGCCAGTCCGCTTCCCCTGCTGCTGCGCACGGTGGAGCAACTGGAGCAGGCAGGGGTCGATGTGATCGCCATCCCGTCCGCCACGACGCACGCGTACCGGCCCCAGCTCACGCAAGCTGTCAGCGTGCCCATCTGCGACCTCCTGGCTGAGACCGCGGCCGCACTCGAACGGAACCGCTACCGGCGGCCGCTGTTCCTGGCGACCGAAGCGACGGTGGGCCTGGGCCTGTTCGAACCGCATCTGGCCCTCGGCACGGTGGCCCGCTACCCCGGTCCGCAACACCAGGACGACATCGGCGACTTCATCGCGCGGGTGAAACGGGGTGAACCGATTCCCGAACTGCGCAACGAGTTCGCTCAGTGGATCGAGCAACTGAAGATCGGCCACGAGGGTGACCCGGACCCGGACTGCGCGGTGCTGGCCTGCACGGAGCTGTCGATGCTTGCCCCGGCGGCGGCCGGCCGCACCCACCTCATCGATGTCACCGAGGTGTTGGCGTCTGCGGTTCTCGCCCCTTGAGGTCCGCGCCGCGGACGTCGGCGGGCGAGAAGTCGTTCCGAACTTCCTGGGCGAGCTGTTGCATCCGGCTGAACCTCGGGCCCTTGAGCAGAACCACGTCGCCGGGCTCCAGGAGTGCTTTCAGCACCGCCCGGGCCTGGCGCACTCCGGGGACGAGGACGCTGTCCACCCCGTGGGAACGCGCCGCTTCATCCAGCCATCGTGCTCCTTCTTCCAGCCAGGGAGCGTCCTCCCCTCCGACGACGACCAGTCCGCTGATGCGGAGTTCGGCGATCAGCCGGCCGATTTCGAAGTGCGCCTCTTTGGTGGCGTCGCCGAGCTTGTGCATCGTGCCGAGCACCGCAACGGTGTCGCGGCCGTTCGCGAGCGCGGTCAGAGCTGTGAGGGAGGCTCGCACCGATTCGGGCGTCGTGTTGTGGGTGTCGTCGATGACGGTGACACCGTCCGGCCGTTCGCAGACCTCCATGCGGCGTGGTGACACAGTCTTCAACTCCCCGAGCGCCGCGGCGATCCGGTCGACCGGCAGGCCGACGTGGCGTGCGACGGCGGCGGCGGTGAGCGCATTGGCGACGAAGTGCTGACCGACCAGCTGAAGGTCGACGGGTGCCGCCCCTTCAGGGGTGCGGAGGGTGAAGTGCGCATGACCTGACGTGTCCAGACGCACGTGCTCGGCCCGGACCTCCGCCTCCGGCGTACAGCCGACGAGGACCACGGGAGCCCTGGTCCGGGCGGCCATGCCGCGCACCAGGGGGTCGTCGGCGTTGAGGACGGCGAGCCCGTCGGCGGGCAGCGAGGCGACCAGCTCGCCTTTGGCCCGGGCGATGGCGCTCAGGCTGCCGAAGTTGCCGATGTGGGCAGCTCCGACGTTGAGGACCGCGCCCACCACGGGCCGCGCGATGTCCGCGAGGTACCGGATGTCGCCGGGGCCGTGATGACCCAACTCCAGCACCAGGTAACGGGAGGAGGCGTCGGCCGCGGCGATGGCCAGCGGCAGCCCGGTCCGGTCGTTGAAGTTGTGCGGAGTTGCCGCTGTCGGTCCCGCGTGTCCGAGCAGGTGAGCCGTCATGTCCTTTGTGCTGGTCTTGCCCGATGAGCCCGTCAAACCGATCACCGTGGTCCTGGTGAGACGGGCGAGCGCATGGACCGCCAGGGCCTTGAGAGCCGCGTGCACATCCGGCACGACGATGGCAGGCTCCTCGGCCGGCTTCCCGGTGAGCACCGCCACCGCGCCCGACTTGACGGCCAGGGCGGCGAGCGGGTGGGTGTCCTCCCGCGAACCGTCAGGGCGTTCCACGACGACCGGAACGAACAGCCCCCCGCCGCTCGCTTCCGGTTCCGGGGTGGGAGGCGCCGTGATCAGGGCATGGGGGTCCGGTACGTTGTGGAGTCTGCCGCCCACAACGGTCGCCATGTCCTGCAGGCTCATACGGATCATCGCTGTTCTCCCGTCGGGATCACGGCCGGGTTGCTCGGCTGCGGCAGCCGCTCGGGAGAATAGAGACCGCCCGCCCGGCCGTCCGCAGGACACACCGGGCCCCAGGGATCGAGACACCACGGAGTGTTGATGGATCGAGCGGACACGATCGTCGTGGGTGCGGGTGTCGCGGGTCTGACCGCGGCGCGGCTGCTTTCCCGGAGCGGTCAGCGGGTCGTCCTGCTCGAGGCTCGCGACCGCATCGGCGGGCGGGTGCGGAGCGACCGGGAGGGCGGGGTCGTCACCGATCTCGGCGCGTCCTGGATCCATGGGGTCAC
The DNA here is from genome assembly GCF_900090145.1 of Streptomyces sp. WMMB 322. Classification (GTDB taxonomy): domain Bacteria; phylum Actinomycetota; class Actinomycetes; order Streptomycetales; family Streptomycetaceae; genus Streptomyces. The sequence continues at coordinate 41,143 of NZ_FMHI01000009.1, read as the reverse complement.
CGACAGCCCGGTCGCCGCAGCGGCAGCCGCATTCGGGCTGCGGACCGCGGAGTTCACGGTCGGCGGGTACCAGCCGTACAGCAGGCCCATCGCGTACTACAGCCCCTCGGGCGTTCGTCTCACCGACGACGAAGTGGAGCGCTTCGTGGCCGACATCGGCGCGGTGGACGCCGAGCTGGCCCGCGTCGTGTCCGCCCTCGCGCCCGGGCGCTCGTACGGCGAGGCGGTCGAATCGGCCCTGGCCGCCCAGGGTTGGGGGACGGAACGCGCCGAGCGTGTCCGGGAGTACCTGCGCCATCGGACCGAGGAGCAGTACGGAGTCCGGATCGACGAGCTCGACGCGCACGGGCTCGACGACGATTCGATCGACGGCGACGAGGTCGTCTTCCCCGACGGCTACGACGCCCTCGCGACGCACCTTGCGACCGGGCTCGACGTGCGGCTCGAACACGTCGTCACCTCGGTGCGCTGGTCGGCGGAAGGCGCCGAAGTCACCACCGGTCGCGGCGTGTTCACGGCGCGGCGTGTCGTTGTCACCGTCCCGGTCGGGGTCCTGAAGTCCGCGGAGTTCACCATCGAACCCCCGCTGCCCGAACCGGTGGCCGGTGCGTTGGCACGCCTGGAGATGAACGCCTTCGAGAAGGTCTTCCTCAGCTTCCGCTCGAAGTTCTGGGACGACGAGGTGTACGCCATCCGTCAGCAGGGGCCGAGCGGGGTCTGGTGGCATTCCTGGTACGACCTGACGGCCGTCCACGGCGTGCCGACGCTGCTCACGTTCGCCGCCGGTCCGGCCGCGCAGGAGACGCGAGGATGGAAACAGCAGGAGATCGTCGGCTCGGTCCTCCGCGAACTGCGCCGGCTCTACGGCGACCGCGTCGAGGACCCCACCCGTGTGCACGTGACCTCGTGGCAGGACGACCCCTGCTCGCGAGGCTCGTACGCGTACATGACCGTGGGATCGGCGCCCGAGGACCACGACCTTCTCGCCACACCCGTGGGCGGCGTGCTGCACCTCGCGGGCGAGGCGACGTGGACCGACGATCCGGCGACGGTCAACGCGGCGCTCCGCTCCGGCCACCGCGCCGCGTGCGACGTCCTCGGTCGTCCCGTTCCGATCGAGGACGCCTGGGACGCCGGCTGAGGGCGCTCCGCCCGGTCCGACCGATGCGGTGGACGTCGTTCTGTCCGAGGCGTACGGCACCGGGATCACTCTGACCCTGGACCGCTTGGGACGTCCGGGCCGTCACCCCGCTCACCGGCAACCACGCGTTCCGGTTTCTGCCCGGCGACTCGTGGAAGGCCTGGGCGACCTTCCGGATGCTTGCCGGCACGCCCGGGACAGGCACCCGTCGGCCGCCACCGGTCCGAAGCCGGTCAGGATCGGGTGAGGGCCGTCTCGAGGAGGTCGGCGAGGAGAGCGGCGCAGGAGCCGTCGGGGTCGAGATCGGGGTCGTAGATGGTGAGGTTCAGGCCGGCGCAGCGATCCGATGTCACCAAGGTCCGCAGCAGCGGGGCGAGTTCGCCGGGCAGGAGGCCGTCGGGGTCGGGGCTGTCGACGGCGGGCATGACGGACGGGTCCAGCACGTCCGCGTCCAGATGCACCCAGAACCCCTCGGTCACGGGCACTTCGAGAGTCTGCAGAACCGCGCGCGACAGTTCCTCGGCGCCCCACTCCCGGATCTCCCCCACCGTCGCGTTCGTGATCTTCAATTCGGCGAGTTCGCCCCGCTCTTCGTCGTAGTCCCGGATGCCGAAGACCCGTACGTCCTCGTCCCTGACGTACGGCTGCAGCCCTTCGAGGTCCGTCAGGTCCGCCTGGCCGCGGCCGGTCGCGATGGCCAGCTCTTCACCGCCGGCGGCACCGATGCGGCCGGAGTTCCCGGGGTGGCGGAAGTCCGCGGATCCGTCGATGGCGGCGAGTCCGTACCGCCCGATGCGGCGGAGGGCGAGTGAGGCGCCGAGCTGGATGGAGCAGTCACCGCCCAGGACGACCGGGAAGTCCCCTGCCCGGACGTGGTGTTCGATGCGGTCGGCGAGCTTCCGTGTGTACGCGGCGATCGCCTCGGCGTTGAACACGCCGTCGCCCTCCCTCCAGCCACCGCGGTCGTAGCGGGGCGGAACGACGACTCCGCCCTCGTACGCCCCGAGCCGCTGCAGCAGCCGCTGCTCGCGCAGCGCGCCCGCCAGCTTGTAGCAGCCGGGCACGGCGCCTTCGACGGGCGGCCGGAGGCCGAGGTTGGACGGAGCGTCAATGACGACGATGCGGCGCATCCGGCCATTCTGACCGCCTGCGGCGGCACGGGCCACGGCATTTCACCGCCCGTGGAATCAGCAAGCCGGCCTGGCGGCCGGGTGAGCCCCGTGGGATGCAGCGGGCCCTGTGCGTCGAGGCGGACCGCGCCTCGGACCGGCACCCGCGGCCGTACGTTTTCGTCGCCGGAGCGGCGCGGCCGCGGGCACGGGTCCTACCTCATGCGCGGCGCCGGGCGTCCCTCATGCTCGGGGCCGGGCGTCGGCTCCGCACGGTCCGACGTCCGGTGCTCCGGCGAGGCCGGGGTCGCGGAGGGGAGACCGTGTCCGGGCGGACGGGCGGACGGGCGGCGGGAGAGCAGGAATCCGGTCAACGCGGTGGCGAGTGCGGCCAGCCCTGCCGCCGCGAAGCCGCCCGCCGGCACGGAGACGTCGATCGCCACCCCGACCATGGGGGCTCCGAGCGCGAAACCCGCGCTCTGCGCGGAGGACTGCAGACCTGTGGCCTCACCCCGCACTCCGGCCGGCGCCAGTCGGCTGACCGCGTCGGCCACCGCGGAAAGGGCCGGCGCGGTGAGAAGCCCGCTGCCGACGACGGCCACGCACAACCAGGGCCAGTCACGGGCAAGTCCGGCGGGAACCGTCACGAGTCCCAGCAGGCCGAGCAGCAGCCACGTGGGCAGCTGCCGGGGCAGTGCGCCGTAGATCAGCCCACCGGCGACGGAGGCCATGCCGAACACGGCTACGACCACGGCGGCCCAGGAGACCTGACCCGCTTCTTCGAGTGCGGCGACGATGGCGAGGTCGACGCCGCTGAGCAGCGTCGTGGTGCCGAACGCCATCGTCAGCACGGCAATCATGCCGACGCCGAGCCATTCGCGGCGCGGGGGCCGGCGGGCCACGGCGGCAGCCGCCTCGTGCTCGGCACGCAGCGGGGGGTCGAGCAGGGCGATCCCGATTCCGCCGGCCACGATCGCGGCGCCGACGCCCCACGCCACCACACCGGGGGACATCTTCGCGGCACACAGGATCACCACCGCCGGGCCGATCATGTACGACAGCTCGCCCTGCACCGACTCCAGCGCGAACGCGGCCCGGCGCTGTCCCGCCGTGGTCATCGCCGCGATGGCCTGCCTGGTCACGGGCTGGGCCGGCACCATCAGCAGACCCGCCGCAAAGGCGGCGCCCAGCAGGGCCCCGTACGGCAGGACCGGCACGCTCATCCAGAACACGAGCTGCAGGACGACGGTCACCAGCAGCACGGGACGCAGTCCCCGCCCGTCGATCATGCGGCCGAGCAACGGCCCGCCCAGTGCCAGTCCGGCGGTCAGAGCCGCAGCCACACCACCGGCTGCGGTGTAGCTCATCTCCAGGCCCAGAACGACGTACATCGTCAGGGCCATCACGTCCGCCGTGATCGCGGTACGGGCGAGCAGCGAGATACCCAGCAGCGATGCCATCCCCGGCACGCCGAGCACCTGTCGGTATCCGGTCACCTTCGTGACGCTAGGTCATCCGTCCAGGCATAGGAAGTGGTTAATTTGCTGGGGCAGGCATAATGAATATTAATGGCCAGGGATCTTGAAACCGCGTTGCTGCGGTCATTCGTCACCGTCGTGCGGGCCGGGAGCATCAGCCGCGCCGCGACCGCGCTCGGACATACCCAGCCCGCGCTCAGCCAGCAGGTGCGCAAGCTCGAGCGCGCTGTCGGCCGTCCGCTGCTTCACCGGTCGCCGTCCGGCGTCTCGCTGACCCGGGCGGGTGCAGAGCTCCTGCCCTACGCGGAACGCATCCTCTCGCTCTCCGCGCAGGCACTCACCGAAACCGGCCGTGCGCTCACCGGCCGCTGCGGCGTCGGGCTGCTCGAGGATCTCGCCGCGTCCCAGCTTCCGCAGGCCCTCGCCGACCTCGCCCGGCTGCACCCGGGGGCGACGCTGGAGGTGCTCAGCTGTTCCAGGGCCGCGATGCGGGAGGCCTGGGACACCGGCCGCGTCCACCTCGTGCTCGACGAAGTGCCGGACGTTCCCGGTCCGCCGCGCTGGACGGTGCGCCGCCCGCTGGACTGGGCCGTCGGCCAGGGTGTGGACGTGAGGGCCGATCCGCTGCCAGTGGTGCTGTTCTCGAACGCGTGCTCGTGGCGCACGTCGGTGCTGGCGGCGCTGGAAGGTGCCGACCGGCGCTGGCGCGTGGCGTTCGAGAGCAACAGCCTGGTCGCTGTGCTCGCCGCGGTACGGGCCGGGCTCGGCGTCGCAGCGCTCATGCCCACGAACCTCGAACCGGCCATGGTCTGCCACGACGCGGACGCCCTGCCCGCCCTGCCGGACGTCGAACTCGGTCTCGCACGGCACCCGCGAACCGAGGGGGATCCGCTGATCGATGCCGTGGAGACCGCGCTGCGGCGCATGATCTGAGCGGCCGTCACAAACGGATACGGACTCGTCCGCGGTGGCGCTGCGGTGCGGTCGTACGCGATGTGCGCAGGTCCTGCGGGGGTCGTCGCAGGGTGGGGCGGTGGATAGGGTTGCCGGGTGCCGATTCCGCGCGAGGTGTCCACGGAAGCAGATCAGCAGCAAGCAGATGAGCAGCTTCGCTTCGCGCTGCTCGGCCCGCCCCAGGCGTTCCGCGGCGACGTGGCCCAGGAGCTCGGGCCGGTTCGTGAACAGGCTCTCCTGGTCGCGTTGCTGCTTCGGCCGGGCAGGACGGTCAGCCCGCAGCAACTCCTCGACGGAGTGTGGGGCACGGAGCCCCCCGGTACGGGCACCAGAGTGATTCCGGTCTACGTCCACCGATTACGGCGACGACTGGACGCTCACGGAGGGAACCCGGCGCATTCCGTGATCGACACCGTTCGCGGCGGTTACCGCTTCGCTCCGGGCACCGCGCGCGTGGACGTCGCACGCTGGGCGGAGCTCATCGCCGAAGGGCGTGCGGCGAGGGATTCCGGGGATCTGGACGCCGCGGTGGACGCCTGGTCCCGCGCATCGGGGCTGTTCCACGGCGAGCCCCTGGCCGGCATCCCCGGACCCTTCGCGGAAGGAGAGCGGCTGCGCCTGGAGGAGCAGCGGCTCTTGTCGGTACAGGACAAGGCGGAGTGCCAACTCCGTTCCGGACGGCACACCGAGGCCGTGGGAGAGCTGTTCTCCCTCATGACGGCCCACCCCTGCAACGAGGCGCTGGCCACGTTGCTCATGCGCGCCCTCTACGCCGCCGGCCGGCAGGCCGACGCCCTGGACGTCTACGCCGGGGTGCGCCACCGCCTGGTGGACGAGCAAGGAGTGGAGCCCGGCGCCGGACTCCGGCGCGTACACGCGGCAGTCCTCCGGGGCGAGGACGCTTCCCTGCTCGACGAGAACGCGGTACGGCAAGGACGGCCGGCCGGACGCGGGACTCGTCGGCCGGCCGCGCCCCCGGCACAGGACCACACCCGACGGCGCCGTCGAGGACGGGACGAACTGCCCGTCGAAACAGCCGACTTCACGGGCCGGGACCGGCAGCATCAGATTCTCGTCGCGCCCGCCGACACCCGTGAGGTCACGGTCCGGGCGGTGGACGGCATGGCCGGAGTCGGGAAAACCGCCCTGGTGGTACGCGCGGCGCGGGCCCTGCGCAACCGGTACCCCGACGGCTGCCTCTTCGTCGAACTGCACGCGCACCGCGAGGACCGCGAGCCGGCGGTGCAGCAACGCGTGCTGCGCCGGCTGCTGCGGGCGGTGGGTGCCGACGAGGGGGAGGGCTCCGAGGACCTGGACGAGCTGGCCGCGTCGTGGCGGGCGGCGACCGCTTCCCTCCGGCTGCTTCTCGTACTCGACGACGCCTCCCGCGCCGAGCAGGTGCGCCCCCTGCTGCCAGCCGGCCGCGGCACCCTGGTCATGGTGACGAGCCGCCGGCGCCTGACAGGGCTGGACGTGGACCGCAGGGTCTCGCTGTCCCCTCTCGGCATCGACGAGGCGACGGGGCTCCTGACCCGTATCGTCCGCGGCGCGGAAAGCGGCGACGGGAGCGGCCCCGCAGGCGGGCCCGGCAACGAGGACGGGACCGATCGCGAGGGCGGGGCCGGACACGAGGACGGAACCGGTAGCGAGGACGGGTCCGGTCGCGAGGACGGGTCCGGTCGCGAGCGGGCGGCCGTACGCGAACTGGCCACGTTGTGCGGCCGGCTTCCGCTGGCGTTGCGCATCGTCGGGGCACGGATACAGGACCTCCCGTCGTGGGCGGTGGAGGCACTGGCGGCGCGGTTGGCCGACGACGAACGGCGGCTCGACGAACTGGCGGTGGAGGACCGCAGCGTCGAAGCCGCGTTCCGGATCTCCTACGGTCAGCTTCCGGTCGGCGAGCAGCGTGCGTTCCGTGCCCTGGGCCTGTCGCCCACCATACGGCTGGACCGGCTGACTCTGGCCGCCCTTCTCGGCTGGACGCCCCCCGACGCCGAGCGCGCCCTGGAGAGCCTGGCCGACGCGAGCCTGGTGCAGCGGGTGACGGCCGACCGCTATCGCATGCACGACTTGGTGGCGGTCTACGCCCGGCGCGTGGCCGCCGCGTCGCCCGAAGAGGCCGCGACAGCCCGGGAGGGCGTCTTCCGGCTGTATGTGGCCGCCGCCCGCTGCGCCGGCGACTGGGGCACCTCGTCCTGCCCGACCGGCCCGCAGGGCACAGGCCCCTTCGCGGACTGGGAGGAGGCAACGGTCTGGCTGAACGACGCGGGCGGTGAACTGGTCGACGTGATCGGTCAGGCGGTGGCCGTGGGGCGGCTGGACGAGGCCTGCTGGATCGCCGAGGGCCTGGTCGACTACCTCACCAGACAGGGCCGGTTCCACGAGTGCCGGACCTCGCTGGAGATGCTGCTGCCGATGCTCGGCCGGGCCACCGACCGGCGGATGGACTCCGCGCTGCGTACGGGCCTGGGCATCCTGTACGGGGTGCAGGGCCGTTACCGGCAGGCCGCCTCCTGGTTCACGGAAGCGCTGGACATCAGCCGCAGGGCCGATGACCCCCATGAGCAGGCCAGAGCCGCAGCCGGTCTCGGAACGTTCGCCAATCTGGAGGGGCGGATCGCCGAGTCCATGACCCATTTCGCAGAAGTCCTGCGGCTCGCGGGCGGGTTGACACACGACCACTGGCTCACGGGTTCGATCATGACTCGCGCCGGCGACGTGCACCACCAGCTCGGAGAGCACGACAAGGCACACGACCGCTACCTGAAGGCGATCGCCCTGGCCGAGAAGGCGGACAGCCCCAGGCTGCTGGGCAAGACCCTCCTCCGCCTCGGCGGTCTCCAACTCGACCTCGCTCGGCCCGCCGAGGCCGTCGGCACCCTCGGGAAGGCCGAGGACCTGGCCAGGCGCCTCGGCGACGTTCCCCTGTATTCCGCCGCGCTCGACAGGCTGTCCACGGCCGAGGCGGCCATGGGCAACGCGGGGGCGGCTGCCGAACTCCGCCTCCGGTCACGCACGGTCCTGGACGAGGAGACCGGCACCGCCCGGGAGATCCGGACACGTCACCGGCTGACCTGGCACGACGCCGTGGCCGAAGACCTGTCCGCGTCCCGTGACTTCTTCGAACGGGGCACCGCCCTCCCCGGCACCGACGCCACCCGCGCGAGAATCTCCCGCGCGCTGGACGACCTCGGCGGTGGAGGGGCGGGACGCGGGCCGGACGCCGACGACGACAAGGACGAGGACGAGTCATAGCGTCCCGGGCCGTCCCGGGCAGCGCCGCGGCGAGCCGGCCAGCCCGGCCGGAGTGGAGCGGGGCCAGGCCCGGCCGGAGCGTGGTCCGGCCGGGCCTGTTCCCCCTCCCCGCTGCCTCTCCGCCCCCGTTCCGTCAGGTGGCTACACGGGATCGCCGTTCGCGTTCAGCCACCGGACGCCGTGCTGGCCGGTCCGGGTGAGGTTCTTGGGGATGACGGCTTCCGGGTACTTCGGGTGCAGGCTGAAGTACCCGGGCGCGTTCGTGACGGACCGCAGATCGCACACCGGGTCTCCGACGATGCAGTACCGCGTGACGGGGATTCCGTTGAACTCCGCCGGGCCGGCGCCCGGGGAGGTGGCCACCCCGGGGATGCCCAGCCCTCTGGGAAGGTGAGCCCCCAAACCGGTTTCGGGCTGCATCGGGTCGGCGTACAGCACACCGTCGACCTGGGAGAGCGGAATGCCGGTGCTGCCGCTCGCGATCCTCTGGAGCACCTCGTCCGCCGCCTGGGCGCCCTGGGAGTATCCGGTGATCGTGATCCGGGCGCCGGGATGCGCCTTGTGGGTGTCCTTCGCCGCCTGCAGCCCTCTCTCGACGCCCAGTCGCACGCTGGCGTCGTAGGTCGGTGCGGTGAGGGCTTCGGGGTTGACCTTCGCGGGCGGCTCGACGAGCCCGCCGGTGGGGCCGATGAGCGGGCCGGCGCTGGCCGGGTAGCACACCTTGATCGCCGAGGAACCGAGGCCGAGGGCCTTGTTCGCGGTGTCGTACGAGGTGTTGGCGGTGGGACAACCGTCCTGGTCCACCGTGGGGCCGGTGCCGCCGATCTCGATGTAGTAGTGCTCCGCGCCGGCCGCCTGTGCGGCGGACGGGAATGCGACGGTGGTTCCGGCGGCCAGCGCCGCCGCCAGGACGGCAGCGCGGACGGACCGCGCCACCTTGCTCGTTCTCGCCATTGAGTGAAGTCCCCCTCGGGTAGTGAACGTGCCGGGCAGGCAACGCAGCAGACGCTATGCACCGGTGATCACATCCCGTTGACATGTCGATGACTGCGCAGGTCGTACGGGTGTTGCGCGCGTGTGCCGGGCCGGGCGGGGGGACATCTGTGCGGCGCGCGGCCAACTCCTCGGTGCAGCAGGCCGGCTGACTCCGGGCGATCCGCGTGAACAGCCGATGTGCGAGGAGCGCCGACCGGCCGTGGTCGCCGCACCGGGGTCTCGCCATCCACCGGCAAGGACGGCCTGCCCGCCGTCACCCGGCGGCTCGTAGCCCTCGGCGACAGCGCCGGCGGTCGTTCGTCCGCCTCCCCCGGAGCGCGACGCCGGCCGCACCGACCGGTGGTCATGGGCGCTGAGCGGCGAAGGAGAGGAACGGACGGGGCGAGAAGACCCCCGATGCGCCGACCGTGGCGGTCAGGCCGCAGGCCTCCGAACGTGATGGACTGAGTGCAGAGAGTCACCGCCCGTCTCGGATCTGCTGCAGCCGAAATGCCCGGAGCTGCATCCGAACGGCGCATCCGAACGGAATGAGCCGGAACCTCAAGCCGATCGAACGCGACGAGAGGAAGTGCGATGCGCCGTAGCGGAGCTGAGGCACTCCCCTTCACGGGTGGCCTGCAAGGGCCGGGGGCCGGGCACGAGCCCGCGGAAGTCCGGCCGCATCCGACCGGTCACCGGGCGCGGAAACCGCACCGCGGCCGTCCCGGCGAGGACGAATGGGCCCTCGTCGACGCCGACGTCCCCGCAGCCGTGGGACGCGTGCTGGACCGGCTCCTGCGCGAGCGGCTCGACGAGGCCGGAGCGATCGACCCCACGTTCGCCGAGGACGTGGCCGGACGCGTCGCCCGCTTCACCCAGAGCGGCGGCAAGCGCACACGCTCGCAGTTCCTCTGGTGGGGACTGAGGGGCTGCGGACGGGGGTTGACCACCGAACAGTCCGAGGCGGCACTGCGTCTGGCGGCAGGGCTCGAACTCATCCAGACGTGCGCACTGGTGCACGACGACGTGATGGACGGCTCCTCGCTCCGCCGGGGCCGTCCCGCCGTACACACGGACCTCGACGCCCAGTACCGGGGAAGCCGGACCGGCAGCCCGCACGAGTCGTTCGGCAGGGCAGCCGCGATCCTCGTCGGTGACCTCGCCCTCGCCTGGGCCGACGACGTGGTGGCGGCGACGCACATGAGCCCGGGAACGGCTCGGACCGTGCGCGGCATCTGGCAGGCCATGCGGACCGAGATGGTCGCCGGCCAGTACCTCGACCTGCAAGGACAGGTGACCGGCTGCCGTTCGACGGCCGTGGCTGAACGCGTCGCCTCCCTCAAGAGCGCCCTGTACTCGGTGGAGCGGCCACTTGCGTTCGGCGCGGCCCTCGCCGGAGCGGACGAGCGGACCACCCGCGCACTGTGCTCCGCGGGCCGCTGCGCCGGCGTCGCCTTTCAGCTCCGCGACGACCTCTTCGGAGTGTTCGGCGATCCCCGTCTGACGGGAAAGCCCTCGGGCGACGACGTCCGCAAGGGCAAGGTCACCTACCTCGTCGCGGTGGCCCGGGCACGCGCCGCGGCAACGGGGCAGGACGACGCGCTGGCCCTGCTGGACGCCGCTGTCGGCGACAGCGGGCTGACGGACGGGGACCTGGACCGTGTGCGCAGCGCGCTGGTCGCGACCGGAGCCCGGAGCATCGTCGAGGACAAGATCCAGCAGGTGCTCGAACAGAGCGTCCGGCACCTCCGCAGTGCCGCGCTCGCCCCGCACGCCGAGAAGCACCTGCTCGAACTCTTCGGCACGGTTGCCGGCGTACCCCTCCACGCGGCGCCGCCCGGCCGGGAGGCGGGCGGGCCCGTTGCCGGAGGTGAAGGCGGTCCGGAACCGGTCGGCCTTCCCGTCGACGGGAGGAACCGATGAAGACCCTGGAAGGACCCACCGACCACGTCGTGGTCGTCGGGGCGGGACTCGCCGGCCTGTCCGCCGCGCTGCATCTGCTGGGCGCCGGGCGGAGGGTGACCCTGGTCGAGCGGGACGAGCAGCCGGGCGGCCGGTCCGGTCTGCTGGAGCAGAACGGCTACCGGATGGACACCGGGCCCACGGTGCTGACCATGCCCGACATCGCGGAGGAAGCGTTCGCCGCGGTCGGTGACAAGCTCGGCGACCGCATGGAACTCGTTCCGCTGCATCCCGCCTACCGGGCGCAGTTCGCCGACGGCAGCAGTCTCGACGTCCACACCTCCGCCCAGGCGATGGAGGCCGAGATCGAAAGCTTCGCGGGCGCCGGAGAGGCGCTGGGCTACCGGCAGCTGAGGAGGTGGCTGGAGCGTCTCTACAAGGTCCAGATGCGCCGGTTCATCGACACCAACTTCGACTCTCCGCTGCAACTTCTGACACCTGATCTGGCCCGGCTCGCGGCGCTCGGCGGCTTCGGCCGCCTGGACTCCCGCATCGGCAGGTTCATCTCCGACGAACGGCTGCGGCGCGTCTTCTCCTTCCAGGCCCTGTACGCGGGAGTGCCGCCGGCCCGGGCCCTGGCCGCGTACGCGGTCATCGCCTACATGGACACCGTCGCCGGTGTCTACTTCCCGAGAGGCGGGATGCACGCCCTGCCGCGGGCCATGGCGGACGCCGCCTCGGACGCCGGAGCCGAATTCCGCTTCGGCCACGGTGTGACCCGCCTGGAGCGCTCGGGCGACCGCATCACGGCCGTCGTCACCGATCAGGGGCGCATCCCCTGCGACGCCGTCGTGCTCACCCCTGACCTGCCGGTCGCCTACCGGCTGCTCACGCACCGGCCGCGCCGTGCCCTCCCGCTCCGGCACTCCCCCTCGGCCGTGATCCTTCACGTCGGCACGAACCGCACCTGGCCGGAACTGGCCCATCACACCATCTCGTTCGGCTCTGCCTGGAAGGGCACCTTCCACGAGCTCACCCGCACCGGAAGCCTGATGTCCGACCCCTCGCTGCTCATCACCCGCCCCACGGCGACCGACCCCGGCCTGGCACCCCCCGGCCGGCACCTGCACTACGTCCTGGCGCCCTGCCCCAACACCGACATCGGCCCCAGTGCACGGGAGTGGCGGGACCTCGCGCCCCGGTACCGCAACAGCATCCTCACCGAGCTCGAACGGCGAGGTCTCGAAGGGATCGGATCCGCCGTCGAGGAGGAGTGTCTGGTGACACCGGCGGACTGGACCGCTCAAGGGCACGCCGCCGGCACGCCCTTCTCCACAGCCCACACCTTCGCCCAGACCGGTCCCTTCCGCCCCCGCAACCTGGTGCGCGGCACCCGGAACGCCGTACTGGCCGGCTGCGGAACCACACCGGGCGTCGGCGTGCCGACGGTCCTCATCTCGGGGAAACTCGCGGCGGCACGGGTCACCGGCCGGCAGCACCCGTCGTCCGCACCGCCCCGGGCACGGCGCACCGTCACGAAGGCCGCGTCGGCATGACCCTCCGCGAACTCGACGCCGCGGGCATCACCGACCCCGCCCTGCGCGCCGCCTACACCCGCTGCCGGCAGCTGAACGCCCGCCACGGGAAGACGTACTTCCTCGCCACCCGGCTCCTCCCGGTCGAGCGCAGACCGGCCGTGCATGCTCTGTACGGCTTCGCACGGTGGGCGGACGACATCGTCGACGACATGGACACCTCCGCCACACCCGCCGAACGGGCGGCGGTCCTGCACCGTCTTCAGGAACGGCTCGATGCCGGGGTGCGCGAAGGAACCAGCACGGAACCGGTGGTCGCCGCTGTCGTCGACACGGCGGCCCGGTACGGCATCGATCATCGGCACTTCACCGACTTCATGACGTCGATGCGCCAGGACCTGGTGGTCACCGAGTACGCGGACTACGCCGCTCTCCGCCGCTACATGCACGGATCCGCCGCCGTCATCGGCCTGCAGATGGTGCCGGTGCTCGGCACCGTCGTACCCCGCGAGGAAGCCGAACCGCACGCGGCCGCGCTCGGGGTGGCCTTCCAGCTGACCAACTTCCTGCGCGACGTCGGAGAGGACCTCGACCGCGGCCGGATCTACCTGCCGTCCGATCTGCTGTCCGCCCACGGCGTCGACCGGGAACTCCTCCAGTGGAGCCGCAGCACGGGGGCCCGCGACCCGCGGATCACCTCCGCCCTGCGGGCAGCCGCCTCGCTCACCCGCGGCGTGTACCGCGAGGCGGTGCCGGGCGTGCGCATGCTCGACCCGGTCTCCCGGCCGTGCATCCGCACCGCCCTCGTGCTGTACGGCGCCATCCTCGACGCCATCGACGACGACGGGTACTCCGTGCTGCACCGCCGGGCGGTCGTTCCTCGCCGCCGTCGCGGCGCCGTCGCCTGCGACGGTCTGATCAGGCTGGCCGCCGCCCGGATGCGGCGCGGCGTCCCCGGACCGGCAGCGGCGCCGGCGCCGGCCCACACCCACCCCGTCCCGCACAGGCACGCGGCCGCCGGCGTCCGGCGTTCCGGGAAGGAGAGAGTATGAACCCCGGCCGGTCCTCCGCTCCAGGGCGCTGTCCGCTGCGGCTCCGCCGCCGCCCCGTCCCCTGGGACCGCCAGCGTCCGACGTGGCGCGATGCGAAGCCCCGCATCATCGCCGAGGCACTCAAGCGGGCACAGACCCGCCCTTCCGGCAACTGGTACGTGCTCGGCGCCACCCGCGAGATCAAGCCCGGCCGCCCGCTGGGGCGGACCGTCGCCGGCACCGAAGTTGTCGCCTGGCGGGACGCCACCGGGCGCCTTCGTGCGGGTCCGGGAGCCTGTCCGCACCTCGGTGCGCCGCTCAAGGACAGCCCGGTCCGCTGCGGCACCCTCATCTGCCACTGGCACGGGCTCGCGCTCGACGGCGACGCCACAGCGGGCTGGGAACCCTTCCCCGCGTTCGACGACGGGGTGCTGGCCTGGGTGCGTCTCGACGAGGCCGGCGGCGAACAGCCTCTGGAGAGGCCCGTCGTCCCCGAACGTCCGCACCACGACCGGCACTTGGCGGCGGTCTGCACGGTCACGGGACGCTGTGAACCCGAAGACGTGATCGCCAATCGCCTCGACCCCTGGCACGGCGCGTGGCTCCACCCTTATTCCTTCGTCGATCTCACCGTCGCCGGCCGGCCGGGTGACGACTCGTCGGACGCAGCACCGGACGACGACTCCTTCGCCGTGGACGTCTCCTTCAAGGTGGCCAGCCGCGCAGTGGTGCCGGTCCGGGCCGTCTTCACCGCTCCCGGACCGCGCACCGTCCTGATGCGCATCACCCACGGCGAGGGCGCGGGCTCCGTCGTCGAAACACATGCGACGCCGCTGGGAACGGACGGGTCCGGACGGCCGCGCACCGCTGTCATCGAGGCCGTGGTCGCCTCGTCCGAGCGGCGCGGATTCGCGGTCGCCAGAGCGGCGGCTCCGGTGCTCCGTCCCTTCATGCAGGCGGCGGCCGGGCGCCTGTGGCGGGACGACATCGCCTACGCGGAGAGGCGATGGGCGCTGCGGAGCACGGGACGCTTCCCCGGCTGACTCGCCAATGGCCTCTCGGACGGCGGACTGTCAGGAGCGGACCAGGCGGTTCAGGGCACGCAGCGGAAGCACCCTTCCTCTGTCCGGAACGGTCCAGAGAGTCTGCCCGCGTACGCCCCACCGTTCGAGCAGGGCGTTCGCCGCCAGGAAGCCCGTCGTCGCCGCCCGCTCCATCAGCGCGACGGGGAGATCCGTACGCACCAGGTCGCCCGCGACCGTGACGGACGGGTCGGACGTGCGGACGGTGGGCCTCTCGAAGTGACCGCCCACGGGGAACAGCGGGCAGTCGGCCCGCCACTCGTGGCGTTCGTCGACGGTCCTCGCATCACGCGTCTCCGGGTAGACGCGGTGCAACTGGGCCAGAAGTTCCTCCTGTTCGGCCTTCCGGTCGGCCCCCTGGTCGACCGCGTACGCGTGCAGCTCCAGCACCGAGCCGCCGGTGCGGGCGGACCAGCGGGCCGCTTCGCCCTCCCAGCGTTCCAGGACGCTGACGTTGTCCAGCGAGCCGTATCCGCTCGTCCCCAGGAACCCGGGGCGGTCGGAAGCCACCCGGCGGTCCAGCCAGAGCCGCGTGACGAGGAAGGGCGGCGCGGTGCGCAGCCGCAGCACGCGTGCCCTCCACTCATCGTCGGCCAGCTGAGGCGACTGCGCGACGACGTGCCGCAACCCGCCGGTGTCCAGGGCCAGAACGACACCGTCGTGGCGCTCTGCGGATTCCCCCGTGATGACGTGCGCGCCTCCCCCGGCCGCCGGCTGCACGCTCTCGACGGTCCGTCCGGTACGGATGTCGGCACCATGGCCGGCCAGATGGCGGGCGAGGGGTTCCCACAGCGCGGCGGGAAACGGTTCGTCCGGCACGTCGAACAGCAGGCCCTCGCTGGACCCCAGGAAGTAGATGTGGAACATCAGGACCAGCTCCGCCGCGGAGAGCTGCCGGGGATCGGCGAAGAAGCTGCGCGAGAACACCTCGAACGCCAGATGGCGGGCGGCCTCCGGGAACCGGATCTGCGACAGAAGGTCCCATGCGCTGACGCCGTCCAGCCGCTCGTAGACGTCCGGCACCCGTACGTCGAACATCGGGAGCGCCGCGCGGGGCCGCATCCTCGCCAGGTCTCTCCAGCCGAAGCTGGGGCTGAGCGCCACGAATCCGAGTGCGCTCCACGGAGGCGTACGCGGCACCCGTGCGAATCCGTCCCGGAAACCCCTGCTGTGCTGGAGCGGATAGTCGGGCAGGCCGGTGAGCATGCTCAGCTGCGGATCGACACGGCGCAGCAGGCCACGCAGGTTGTAGTACTGACGGAAGAAGGCGTGGAACCCGCGGCTCATCGTCACCGCGGAGCCGTCGGCGAGCTCCACGGGCCAGCCCCGCAGCCGGCCTCCGAGTTGGGGCTCCCGTTCGTAGACGGTGACCCTGACGCCCCGCTCGGCGAGCGCGGTCGCTGCGGCGAGGCCGGCGATACCGCCACCGATCACGGCTGCCCCGGGCGCCTCGCCCGTGATGCGCGGCGTGCCGGTGTGCCCCGGCAGCACCCGGGCCCTGCGGTCACGGCCCCGGCGGTGCGAAGCGCCCCCAGCCCGGCCGGCTTCGGGACGGCTCACGGCTTGGCCTCCTTCGCGGCGGGTTCGGCTGGGGTTGGGGAAGGGGAAGGGGAAGGGGCCGGCGGCGCTGCTTGGGCCGGGGAAGCGGCTGGGGCCGGGGAAGCGACCACCGTGTGCACGATCCCGGTCTGCCAGCCCGGCATCGGCAGGACGCGCACGCGCGCGAATCCTGCTCGCCGCACGCGTTCGCCCAGCTCGTCGGCCGTGTCGAAGTCCACGACACTTCGGTGGAGATGCCGGTAGAGACGGCCGTCGCCGGCCAGGGTGCCGACGGGCCGCACCACGCCGTTGCAGACGGCGGACCACACGGCGCGGTCGACCCGGCGACCGCTGAGCGTGTACTCGTGCACGGCCAGGCGGCCTTCGGCGGTGAGAAGGCCGCGTACCGCACCGAGCACAGCGTCGGGGTCGTCGAGATTGCGGAACAGGTAGGCGGCCAGGACCGCGTCGAACGGCCCTTCCACACCGGCCTGCGCAAGCTGCTCGGCGGTCGCGTGGACGAACGTGACACCGGCAGGCCAGCGCTTTGCTGCGGCCCGCTCCAGCATTCCCTCCGAGGCGTCCGCAGCGACGATCTCCGCCAGCGGTGCCACCTGCAGAAGAGCCGCCGTGGACGCGCCGGTGCCGCATCCCAGATCGAGCACTCGCAGACCGGCACCCCCACCCGGCAGCCGCAGTCGGCGCGCGGACCGCCGCAGGTGCGCGTGGTAGCCGGGGTTGACGGCCACGAGGCCGTCGTAGGTGCGGGCAGCGTGGTCGAACGCGGCTGCCAGGGCCTCGTCCCGCAGTAGGGACATCGTGTCGTCTCCTTCTTTCATTTTCGGAAGTCAGTGCCGGAGTCAGGGCCGGAGTCAGGGCCGGGGACCGGTACCGGATTCCAGGACCGGATTCCAGGACCGGCATCCCGGACCGGAGTCCAAGGCCGGGGGCCGGTACCGGAATCCGGCTCGCCTCACCTGGCGGTGGGCTGCACCGGACGCTGATCACGCCTCGGCAGCAACGGCAGTTCGGCGGCGGTGCGGAGCATGGGCCCCACGGGCGTGCGCAGACCGATCGAGAAGTCCTCGCGCCACCGGGTGCCTCCGTCGAGGAACCGCAGCAGGCGCTCCATCGGCACCCGCCGGAACAGGTCGGTGAAGAACCGCGCTCCGTCGACCCGCCCGGTGTCGAGAGCGCGCAGCAGTATCGCGTCCATGGCAAGGGAGCGAACCGAGTGGACCGGTGGGGGCAACGGCGTGCTGCCCCGTTGGCAGGCGGCCGCCACGGCCCGGGTCTGCCGCTGGATGCCTGCGAAGGTGTAGCCGGTGGAGGGGCGCGTCGCTCCGCCGGCTGTTCCGATGCGGAAGACCGACCGGCCCGCCCGTCGGGGAAACCGGGCGTCCGTCATGGGGATCACGCCCTGTTCGGCCCGGGTCACCTCGAACCTCTCCAGGCCGAGCACGTTCGTCACGTACGACGTCAGTGCCTGCTCGTACCCGTCCTCGCCGAGGACGGCCGGTGAGAACTCGGTGTATTCGACGAGCGCTTCGGACGGGCTCGTCGGCAGCACGTAGGCGAAGGAGAGGCCGTGTGCGGGCTGCGGCGTCCGGAAGTCCATGAGGTCCGCCACGCGGACGTCGAAGACCGGCCGGCCGGCGCGCAGGAACCACCCCCGGAAGTGCTGGAGCAAGGCGGTACGGCCGGGCGGCAGCTTCCGCGGCGGGCGGGAGTCGAAGACCCATCTGGCGTGCAGCGTCAGCGACTGGCCCTGAGCGGTCACCCCGCGGACTTCGCCCCCCTGGGCCAGGTCGACGACGTCGCCGACCTCCGCCTCGACGCGGCGCAGCTGCGGCACCCGGTCGAGACGCTCATGCACCATCGCCTCGAAGGAGCTGGAGCGCAGCATCTTGTACCGCAGTGGTGAGGGGGACCCCGTCACGGCTGTTCCGTCCGGGGCGCGCACGCGCAGCGTGTCCCACACGGCGGACGTGGCCGCGTCGAATTCGCCGCCCGCGCCCTCCCAGAAGCACCATGTCCTCTCCGGCGGCCTCGCCGGCCCCGGTGGTGCGTCGATCAGCGCCACCGAAGGAGAAGCAGGACCGGGGCG
Organism: Streptomyces sp. WMMB 322; assembly: GCF_900090145.1. Taxonomy (GTDB): domain Bacteria; phylum Actinomycetota; class Actinomycetes; order Streptomycetales; family Streptomycetaceae; genus Streptomyces. The sequence continues at coordinate 23,035 of NZ_FMHI01000009.1, read as the reverse complement.
GGCCGCGCACAGCCGGTATGCGAGGGAGAGGCCGGCGGCTCCCGCGCCCACGATGGCGATCTCCGTGTCGTACATGAAGCTCCCTGTCTCTCCGCCCGGTCAGTCAGGATTCCGTACCGGGGGACTCCCGTCGTGGACCGACGTGGAGGGCCACCGCAGCGATCCGGCCGCCGCGGTACGTCGTCCGCGCAGCGCAACGTTCACGAAGGCCCGGGCGAGCGGGCGCAGTTCTCTCCCCGAGTGCCTCCCTCTCCTCGGGCCTCCCTCTCCTCGGGCCTCGCACTCAGGCGGCGTCCCGCAGCACACGGGGTTCGTTCCTCGCGTCGCTTGCGCATCGTTGAATCCCCTCGCGCTCATGGTCCGGCTCCGGGTTGCCGTCCAGAGAGCGGCGCAGCCGGTGCAGGCCGCGGCGGATGTGGCTCTTCACGGTGCCCAGCGGGAGACCGGTCCGCTCCGCGATCTGCCTGTGGGTGAGGTCCTCGTAGAACGCCAGGACGAGGACCTCGCGCTGCACATGCGGCAGCGTCGTGAGGACCTGGAGGATCAGGACCCGGTCGACCACGCGCTCGGGCTGGTCCTGGGCCGCGGCATCGTCGGGGCGGCTTCCGGAACCGGCTGCCACGGCGAGTTGGGTGAGCCGGGTGCGCGCGGAAAGGGTGTCCACGGTCTTCCGGCGCGTTATCCCGGCGAGCCACGCAGGAAACGGCCCCCTCTCGGGCCGGTAGGAGTGCCGGCCGCGCCACGCCGCGAGAAAGACCTGCTGAGTCACGTCCTCCGCTTCCCGGGGATCGCCGAGAACCCGCATCGCGAGGTTGAACACCAGGGCTTCCCACCGCTGATACAGCTCGGCGAAGCACCGCTCGTCGCCCTCGACGAAACCTGCTGCGATCTCTTCCGCCTTCACCTCCTCCTCGGTGAGCGGGGGACACGTCGTCAGACCCGCGTACGCAGTCGCGGTCATGAGCTCTACCTCCTGCCAGACCGTGGCAGCCCGGCGGGACCTGACGAGGAGGGGCCGGAAGGCCCGTCGGGCCGGCTGGACGGACCCCCCGGCCCGCCGGGCGTTCGGTGCGCCCCGGTGCCCCGAGGCTTGCGGCAGGGCGATGCCGGCGCAAAGCGCGTCGATTGTGCGTCGTACGGTGACGGGGTGAGCGACTCCCGGACTCCACAGCCTCTCGACATCCCGGCCGTCGGCCTGACCACGGGTGCGGTGGCACGCCGCTTCGGCATCGCCCCGACGACGCTGCGCTCCTGGGACCACCGCTACGGCATCGGACCGGCGGCCCACGAAGGCGGCCGCCACCGCCGGTGGACTCGACACGACCTCTCGGTGCTGGAGCGGATGTGCCAGCTCACCAGTACCGGGATACCGCCGTCCGAAGCGGCCCGCACCGCCTTGAACGAGTCGTCCGGCGTGGCCTCCGCGCGCCCCGCGGACCAGGCCGGTGGACGAGCGGACGAACCGCCCACCCCGCCGGCCGGCCCGCCCGGCAAGGACGGCCGGCAGCTGCGGGGGCTCCGCCGCGCCGCGTGGCGGCTCGACTCCCGCGCCATCGAAGGTCTGCTGACGGCCGCCGTTGAGGAACGTGGTCTCGTGGCTGCCTGGGACGAAGTGATGATGCCCGCCCTGAACGCGGTGGGCCGGAAGTGGGAGCGCTCCGGCGAGCGGTACATAGAGGTGGAGCACCTGCTCTCGTGGCATGTGTCGACGGTTCTGCGTCGAGCCGCCGCTCCCCGGGGAGGAGGGGCGTCCGCTTCGTCGGTGCTCCTCGCATGCGTCCCGGGCGAGGAGCACACCTTGCCGCTGGAGGCACTCAACGCCGCCCTGACGGAACACGGCGTCGCGATCTCGATGCTGGGCGCGGCGGTACCGACCGAGGCGCTCGACGCAGCGGTCCGCCGTACCGGTCCTGCCGCGGTCGTGCTGTGGGCCCAGTCGTTCGGCACGGCGAGCCGCCCCCTCGCCCGGCATCTGAGCTCCCTGAAGTGGGGCGTACGCGGAGCACGCATGCACCCGGCCGTCATGGTGGCGGGGCCCGGGTGGGCCCGGCCGCACCCGGCGGGCACGCTGCGCCCACGCAGACTCGGCGATGCCGTACGGACCTTGCTCGCTCTCACAGCCCGGTGACGGCGAACCGCCGTCCACACCCTGTCGTCCGTCGAAGCAGCGGAGCCGGGGGACGGACGCCGCGTTTTCGGTCCGACTGTTCGGCTCAACTTTCCGGCGCAACTTTCCGGCTCAACTCGCCCGGCTCAACTCTGCAGCTCAACTCGTCGCCGGGAATGGCCTGTTCGTGAGTTCTCCCGGGCCCGGAGCGCTCTGCCGGCTCAGCTGCACCAGATCGCGCGGACACGCTCCGCGCTCGCAGAGCCCTGCCGCAGCCCTGCCCGTGCCGCGCCGGGAACGCGGGTCGCGTCCAGGGGATCGCGGCCGAACGCGCGGCGGGCCGCCCTGTCCGGGATCAGCAGGACGGCCTGAGTACCGTCGGCCTCCAGTGAGGCAACTTGGCCCCGGGCGTCCGGACTTGCCCCGGGGCCCTTGGGTATCGGAGCCAGCACGACGGCCTTCCGGCAGCCGCGCACCAGGTCCGCGTTGGTCGTGGAGCGTACGCCCCCGTCCATCCAGCGCCCCTCTCCGATCGTGACCGGTGGGAAGAGCGGGGGCAGCGCGCAACTGGCCGCCACCGCCCGAACCAGGTCGACCCCGCTGTGGGCACTGAAGCCGGTGGGCTCCCCGGTGAGAGCGTCCACCGCGAACACCCGCAGCATCCTCTTCGGCCAGGCCCTGACCGGAAGCCGGGAACCGATCGCGTCGAGGACCTCCCTCTCCGGCACGTTGCGCACTGCCAGCGCCAGTCGGCCCAGCCGCCTGAGCACGGTCTCCGCATCACGCGAACCGAGAGCGGCCCACAGGTACTTGGCGGTCATGGCGAGCGTGAAGTGCACGTCCGGCAGGGGCCGCTCCCCGCGAACCTGCCCTTCGTACAAGTCGGCCGGCGCCGTTCCCGCGGCAAGCTCGGCCGCGAGCAGCGAGCCGGCCGACGTGCCGGCGAGCAGGTGGGCGCACCTGAGATCGACGCCGGCCCCTGCCAGCCCTGCCAGCACACCGGTCTGCCACGCGTACGCGGTCAGGCCACCCCCTCCCAGGACCAGCGCCGTGTCCGCCACGCCCACCTCCCCCGTCAACCGGGGACGGCTCCCCGGTTGACGGGACGCTAGCATCACAACCGGGGAGTGGTCCACGCTTGCCTGCAATCCGAAGAGTTGGGGTCATGAGATGACGGTCGGCAAGGAACTGCGGTGACTCTGCGCCGCGATGCTCAACGCAACCGGGAGGCGCTCCTCACCGCCGCGCGCGAGGTGTTCGCGACATCGGGGCTCGACGCCCCCCTCGACGAAATCGCCCGCCGTGCCGAAGTCGGCAACGCGACGCTGTACCGGCACTTCCCCGACCGGGCCGCGCTGGTGGAATCGGTCTTCCACGAACTGCTGGCCGAGACAACGCGTTTGGGCGAAGAGGCGCGTGCCGACGCCGACGCATGGGCCGGCCTGACCGGCTATCTGGAAGGGGTGTTCGCGACACTGGCGGCCAACCGGGCAGCCAACGACCTGATGACCACGGCCATTCGGGGCGCCGCCTCCCTCGACGCCCTCCATCTCCACAACCGCGAGACGATCGGCATACTCATCTCCCGCGCCCAGGAGCAGGGCACCGTTCGCGATGACGTCGTGGCCGAGGACCTGCTGTTCGTCCTGGCCGCACTCGGCAGGGTCGTGCCGGCGTCCGCCGATGTCGTTCCGGGTGCATGGCGCCGCTGTCTCGCCCTCGTCCTCGACGGACTTCGCGTCGAAGCCGTCCCGTCCCTGCCCGCGCCGCCGCTCACTCCCGACCAGCTCGGCCAGGTCCTCCACGGCCTCGGCCCCAACTCGGCCAGGCGCTCGAAGTAGCAGCCCGGCGCTGCCGTTCCGGCTTCCCGGAGTTCCGCGGAGGCGAAGAGGAACCTGCTCAGCCCGGGGCGCCGGAGCTTCCCCCTTCGAGCACCCCCCGCAACTCATGCAGACGGACCGCCAAGTGGAGGCGCAGTGCAGCGTCCGGGGAGCGCCAGTCGCCGCCGAGCAGGGACCCGATCCTCTCCAGGCGCTTGAGCAGGGTGTTCATGTGCACGTGAAGGGAGCGAGCGGTCCGGCTCAGGTTCCCCGAGTGGGCGAAGTAGGCGGATGCCGTGGTGACGAGGTCGGTGGAGCGTCGTCGGTCGTACTCCAGCAGCGGGCCGAGGACGTCGGTGAGGAACCGGTCGAGGTCGTGCGAGCGTTCGGGGTCGAAGACGAGCGCGTACATCGCGTACTGCTGTGTGGTCGAGGCACGGTCGGTCTCTCCCAGTGAGCGCATCACCTCGAGGCAGCGCCGTGCCAGGGTGAACGAGCGGGAACGTTCGTGCCCCTGGATGCGATCGGCCACCACGAGCGCCGGCGCGCCGAGTGTGTGGCGCAGCCGGTGGTGAAGGGCGCCTGCCGCCTCCTGCACGTCGTCGGCGCGCAGCAGCATCGTGGCCCGCCCGAGGTACTCGCCGGCCAGTCCCGACCACTCGGGCGAGGCGGCATGCAGCTCACGCACCACGTGGCTCGTGGACTTCCCCGGGCAGTCGGCCACCACGAGCACGTCGAGGCGATCGACGTCGACCCCGCGGACGAGTGCTCTGTCGCGCTGAGCGGGGTGGACCGCCGGACGTGACAGCAGTTCCGTGAGCAGTTCGCCGCAGACCCGCTCCTCCGCTTCGACGCGGGCATCACGCATCAGGATCAACAGGCCCATGATCTGGGCCGAACGCTCGAGCATGCGGATGTCCGGCGGCTCCGGCGCGGTGTGACGCGTCAGGGACAGCGAACCGAGATGACTGCCGCCCGCCTGGATGACCGCCACGCTGTGGACGGCCCCGTCCTCCCCCTCCGCGGTGGCGCACCGCCCGGTCCTGCGCGCCGCCTCGAGCAGCTCCCGCGCTGGTTCCCGGCCGGTGTCCGCGGCGTCTGCCCCCGAAGAACGGCTCGCGACGACTGTGTCGTCGCGGTCCAGGATGGTCACCATCCCCCGCAGGTGCTCGACCAGAACCTGCGCGAGGTCTCCGGGTCCGCCGCCGGTCAGCACTACGTGAGTGAGCGCCTCGTGAACGGCCGCGGCCCGCTCCATCGTGGTGACCTGGTCCTCGATCGTGCGGTAAGCCTCCTGGAGTTGCTGCACCGAGATGCGGCTCTCCTCGTAGAGGCGGGCGTTGTTGAGGGCGATCGCGGCGTGGTCGGCGAAGGCGCTGAAGAGGGCGACCTCATCAGTCTCGAAGGGCCGTTCGGTGCGGTCGGCGGCGAAGAGCACCCCCACCGCCCGCTCACCCACCAGGAGCGGCACGCCGAGCAGGGCCATGAGGCCCTCACCGGCCACGAGCAGGTCGAAGGCGGAATTGTGTCTGAGGGCGCGGGCCTCACGGTAGTTGCTGACCCAGTACGGGGCTCTGGACTCGATCACACGCCCGCCCAGACCGTCCCCCTGCGGCATGCGCGCCGAGGAGAACTCCGGCGAAATGGTGCCCGCCGAGGCCTTGAGGGCGAGGTTTCCCTCCGCGTCCAGGAGCGACAGGTAGGCGAAGTCGCTGCCGATCAGTTCGTGGGCGTGTCTGACGATCGAGGGCAGGACCTCGTCGACCTCGCCGAGCGCCGCCAGGGAACGAGTCGTCGCGTACAGGCTGCTGAGTTCGCGCTCGCGCCGCAGCCGGTAGGAGGCCAGTTCGTCGTGGTCCGTGCCGGCGGACGCGGGCGCTGGCTGCCTGCCGGATTCCCTGCGTGGCCTGCCGGATTCCATGCGTGCCATCGATACCCCTACGGAGAAGCGGGGTGGAGGTTTCATACACCTTGCCGTCGCCAGGAGTGTATTTGCTTCGCATCCTGTGGAGCGCCTGGGCGGCTCTAGTCTCACCCTCCACGTCACCTGGTCGTGACGCACATCGCAAGTAGCAGGTCACCGCCGTTCGGCGCGCCGCCCGACCCGTACCGGTAGCGGGCCGGCCCAGGCCGGCGGGGGCCCACTGAATGCCCGGGGAGCCGGTCTGCCGACGCCCGCCCATCGTCTTCTTCCCAACCCCGAGGGGAATCGCATGACTTCATCCGCGCAGACGCACGCCCACGGCGGCGGCTCCGCTCCCGCCTCGACGGCCGAGCGCCGTACCTCCTGGAAGCTGCTCACAGCCGGGCTGATCGGCAGCTCGATGGAGTGGTACGACTTCTTCCTGTACGGCATGGCGGCGGCGCTGGCCTTCCCGCACGTCTTCTTTCCCGACTCCTCCCCCCTCATGGGCACATTGCTGTCCTTCAGCACCTTCTGGGCAGGTTTCGTGGCCCGTCCCCTCGGCGGGCTTCTCGCCGGTCACTTCGGCGACAAGTACGGCCGCAAGCCCACGGTCGTGGCCTGCCTCGTCGGAATGACGGCCGCGACCTTCCTCATCGGCTGTCTGCCCAGCGCCGCCAGCGTCGGCGTACTCGCTCCGGTCCTGCTGGTGGCGCTGCGCTTCGTCCAGGGGCTCGCGGCGGGGGGCCAGTGGGGCGGGATCGCGCTCCTCCTCACGGAGTCGGCCACTCCGAAACGCCGTGGGTTCGCAGGCACGTTCGGTCAGACGAGCGTCCCGGTCGCGGTCATCCTCGCCAACCTGATTCTCATCGGGGCCAGCACCTTCGTGCCGGGCGAGGCCTTCCTGAGCTGGGGGTGGCGCATCCCGTTCCTGATCAGCGTGGTGATGTTCCCCGTGGTTCTGTACATCCAGAAGAAGGTCGAGGACACCCCCGACTTCCGGGAACTGAAGAACGAGGCGGCGCGGAAGCAGCAGGCGAGCGTGGTGCGGGCGCCCCTCAGGGAGGCCGTGCGCCGCAACTGGCGGCTCATCCTCCTCGGCTGCGGCACCTTGTCCGCGACGAACAGCCTCTTCTACGTCAGCATCACCGGCCTGCTGAGTTACAGCACGACCACGCTCCACATGGAGCGGAACTCGATCCTGATGGTGACGATGCTGAGCTCGGCGCTCATGACAGCGGTCCTCCCCTTCGCGGGACACCTGTCGGACAGGTTCGGGCGGCGGATCCTGATCCTCGTGGGCGGGTTCGGGGTAGCGGCCTGGGCCTTCCCCTACTTCGCGCTGGTGGGCACGAGGTCGGCACCGCTGATCTTCGTCGCGGTCGCCGTCGGATTCCTCTTCCAGGGACTGACCTACGGCCCGGCGGCCGCCTTCCTCGGTGAGCTCTTCGCGCCGAACGTCCGGTACTCCGGCGCCTCCCTCGCGTACCAGCTCTCAGCCATCGTCGTCAGCGGCGGCACACCGATCCTCATGACCGCGGTGATCGCGGAGACGGGGACGACCACACTCGTCGCGGCCTACATCGCCCTCATGGGCGTCATCACCTTCGTCTGCGCCTGGTTCCTGCCCGAGACGAACCCGGTGGAGGTGCGCCGCGACCCCGAGGCGATCCCCGGAACGCACCTCTACCGCTGACCAGTCGGCCGGCCCGGCCACCCCATGAACGACGAAGAGAGACTGCACATGTTCACTCCCGAAGTCGGATTCCCACTCGGTGACATCCCCGGGGCTCATGCCGCGGAGCGTCCGGACGCCGTCGCGGTGCGCGCGGACGACGAGGAGCTGACCTGGAAAGAGCTGCACCGGGCGAGCACTTCCGCGGCTCTCGGCCTGAAGCTGTCCGGTGTCGAGCGAGGACGCATCGTCGCTCTGATGCTGCCGAACGGCCTGGACGTCGTGGTGGCGGCCTTCGCCTGTCTCAAGGTCGGCGCCGTCCCTCAGCCGCTCTCGACCAGACTCGCGCCGACCGAGGAGGAGGCGATCCTCGAACTGTCCGATCCCGCGGCCGTCGTCGGCCTGGAGAGCGGCGTGCCCCTGGGCGGCGGGCGGTTCCGGTCCACCACGGTCGCGGAGCTGCGCCGGCTCGGCGGGGCAGACGCCGACGTCGCGACGGAGATCGCCCCGTCGTGGAAGGCGCCGACCTCAGGAGGATCCACCGGCAGGCCGAAGATCATCCTCTCCGGCTCGCCGGGAACGTTCAACGCCTTCGACACGGAAGCCTGGGGCCTCAGCCACGGTGAGCAGGTACTCATCACGGCGCCGGTCCACCACAACGCGCCCTTCTCCACGGCCATGACGGCCCTGTTCAACGGGGGCACCGTCACGCTCCTGGGCAGGTTCGACGCGGAGCGGGTACTGGCCGAGGCCGACCGGCACGCGATCACCTGGATGTACATGGTGCCGACCATGATGCGGCGCATCCTGGCACTGCCGGAAGAGACCCGCGAACGCTACGACCTCTCCTCGCTGGTGTCCGTGTGGCACTGCGCGGAACCGTGCCCTCCCGCCGTCAAGCAGGCGTGGATCGACTGGCTCGGCGCGGAGCGGATCTGGGAGCTCTACGCCGGGACCGAGGCCCAGGCCGGATGCACCATCTCGGGCCCGGAGTGGCTTCGGCACCGCGGCTCGGTGGGCCGCGTGACCTGGGGCGAGATCAGGATCGTCTCGCTCGACGGCACGCCCGTCACCGAGCCCGGGACCGCCGGTGAGGTCTTCATGCGGGCCGTTCCGGGAAACCCGTCCACCTTCCGCTACATCGGCGCCGAGGTGGAGGAGACCGACGGGTGGTCGACCCTCGGCGACATCGGTGAGTTCGACGCGGACGGGTACCTCTACCTTCGCGACCGCCGCTCGGACATGTTGCTGGTCGGCGGCGTCAACGTCTATCCCGCCGAGATCGAGAGCGCGCTCGCCGGGCACCCCGACGTACTGTCCAGCGCGGTCGTCGGGCTGCCGGACGCCGAACGCGGGAACCGGGTCCACGCCATAGTCCAGGTCGAAGAGATCGGCACGATCACGGCAGAGGAGATCAGCACCTTCCTCGCCGCAAGGCTGTCGCCCCACAAGCGGCCCAGGTCGGTCGAGTTCGTCGACACCCCGCTGCGCAGCGCGGCCGGCAAGCTGAGGCGCTCCGCGCTGCGAGCCGAGCGGCTGGCCGACGCGGGACAGCCCGGGCCGGCGGACGCGGCGCAACCCGACTGACCGGCCGGCGCCCGCCGGCCCCCAACCGGCAGGCCCACACGGCGACATGGCCACCGCGGCGTGAGCACTGCGGTGGCCATGTCCGCGCCCGGAACGGAACCCTGGCTCCCTCTCCGGCGATCAGCGGCGAAGCGGTGCGGTGGCCGGGGGGACGTACTCGTCGCCGGCCGCTGCGTCCTTGCCGGTGCGTGCGCGCCGGGCGAAGGCCCTGCAGATCAGGAATCCGGCCGGCACGCTCAGCAGGCTCGGGGAGGTCAGCGGCCACATGCTCCAGTCCCCGTGGGGGAAGAGCGCGTGGGTGCTGCCCGAGACCAACGGCGAGAGGGCGATGAGGGCCAGGTTGATCACGGTGGTCACCAGGACGCAGTACTTGATCGCAGCGGACGGCACCGACCGCTTGCTCATGCTGAACACAAGCAGCGGCAGCAGCGTCGAGACCGTCTCCGTGTAGGTGATCACCAGCCAGAACTGCGGGTTCACGTCGATCGTCGACGCCGAGATCAGTATGGCGACGATGCCCAGGCACACCATGGCGACCCGGGCCCGCACCGCCCCTCGGTCGCGGGCGCTCGGTTCCACCTCGGAGCTGCCGCCGAGACCCAGGTCGTGCACGATCGACGCTGATCCGGACAGCAGCAGCACGGAGGCGGAGGCGAGAATCGTGAGGAAGACGGCGCACATGATGAAGAACAGGAGCTTGCCCACCTCGCCCGTCTCGCCGCCGTCCAGGGCCATGGCGAGCAATGCCAGGTTCACGCCGCCGAACGGGCCTTCCTGGGCCAGCTCCTCGCGGTCGACCAGAGCGGCGATGCCGAAGCCGAGGAACATGGCCATGCTGACGAGGAAGCACAGAGCGGCAGCCCCCACCCCGGCCGCCCTCCGGGCGGTGCGCGCATCCGGCGATCCGGCCAGACGTACGGCGATGTGCGGCAGGAAGGCGGCACCGAGCAGCACGCAGCCGGCGTAGCTGAGGAGGTCCAGGTGCCCGGCGACGCCCCCTCCGAAGAGGCCGCCGGTGCCGAGATATGCCCCGGTGCCCCCCTGTTGCCGCTCCGCGGCCTCCAGCAGGGTGCCGATGTCACCGTCGAAGCGCAGCAGCACCATTCCCGCCATCACGGGGGCGATCAGCAGGAAGGAAGCGGCGGTGCCGATCTGGTGCAAGGTCGCGCCGCGGGCGGCACCTATCGCCGCACAGGCGAGGATCAGTCCGCCGGCCAGTACGATCAACAGCCGCCGGGAGAACGGATCGCTCAGCCCGATGAGTTGGGCGGCGTGTCCGAGCGGCTGGAGTTGCGCGATGAGCAGGGGCAGGACGGCCACCAGACACGCGGCTCCCACCCAGCGCTTGGCGGACCCGTGCGGCAGGTGGCGGGTGACCATCTCACCGAACGTCCGGCCTCTGACTTCGGGCAGCCCACCGGCCAGCCATCGTCGCATCAGCACGGGAGACGCGGCCGCGCAAACGAAGAGGATCACGCCGTCGACACCGCTGACGGCAACCGTGCCGAGCAGGTAGAGCACGGCGGCGGTGGGCATGATCTCGCTGGCGAACGCCAGGCCCGTGGGCACGGTGCCGAGCTGTTTGCCCTCGCGGAAGAATCCGTCGCCGAGGCGCAGATCCGGGCTGACCCACATCGCGAGGAACAGGCAGGCGGCTATGAACAGCATGAACAGGGACACGGCGAGGAAGCGCGGTTCGAGGAAGTCACTCATGGGTCGAACAGCCTGCTCGGTGAAGGGGGGTCATGTCGGTTGGTCGCTCCGGTGATGAGCGCAGGCGTCGGGGCGGCCTGCGCTCTCGGGGTTTCGGCGTAGCCGTTGAGGTTACCGGAGGTGACCTGATGACCAATGAGTTCGGTCTCCCCGTTACACCGTCCTCACATGGGCTTATGAGCGTGATCAAAGACATCGGGCCTGTGTTGTGAGGATGTGACGGGCGAGATGACGGACCGGCAGGTGAGTGTGAACTTCGCCCTCCTTCACGCGCGTTGACACATCGCCTGCCGCCGCGCCGCCCGACTCCGCCCGGAGGCCCGAAGACCCGGAGGCCCGGAGGACCGGAGGACCGGAGACCCGGAGACCCGGAGGACCGGAGACAAGCAAGGAGCCGATGCCCGCGCCGTCGAGTCGGTCGTGCCGGACGGTCCGCGGCGGCCACGCCCCGGGCCGCCCACAACAAAGCGGGGCCGTCCGACCCGGCTTGTCCCGGGCGGCCCGGAAGGATGTCGCTGCGCCCGGTCCTTATTTCTGAGCGGTCCGGGACGAGGGAGATGCCGCGGTGCCCTCGGCCAGCGCCGCCTGGACGATGCGGACGGCCTCGTCGGCGTCGATGCCTGCGCTCGCGATGACGGCGGCGTACTCGGCGGCGGCCCGGCGTGCCCGTTCGCGTCCCTGCTCGCCGGCCGCGGAGACGAACGAGCCGGCCGATCCGCGGGTCTCGATCAGCCCCGCTTCCTCCAGCTCCCGGTAGGTCCGGCCGACGGTGTTGACCGCCAGACCGAGGTCCGCGGCCAGGCGGCGGATGGTCGGCAGCCGGGTGCCCACGGCAAGTGTGCGGTCCTGGATCTGCCGGGCGAGCTGGGCGCGGAGCTGCTCGAACGGCGGGACGGGCGAGGCCGAGTCGATGACGATCATCGGCTCACCGGGGCGCGAGCGGCGTGCCGCGCCGCCGTGCCGCCAGAGCGGTTCCCACAGTGATCAGCGCCAGCGTGACGGCGCCCAGTGCGACGAAGAGACACCAGGCAATGATCCACCAGCGAGGCACGGCGTCGAGCACCGAGGCGGCCGGCAGACACCACACGACGGTCGGCGTGGTGACATGGCGGGCGTCCTCGACCCGCATGATGACGTCGGTGGCCAGCGAGACCTCGTCGTCGGCCACGACCGGGTGCGTCAGAACATGGCGCAGCTGGACAGCCGTGCCGAACGCGACCCCGCACAGCCCGACGATCAGGACGAGTGCCGCGTACCGCGCCGTGGAATCCAGCGTGGTCAGGGCGCCGATCGCCAGCACCAGCGTGCCCGCGAACGTGGCGGCGGCGAACACCGCACGCGGCACGCCGACCACTGTCCGCCAGCCGGGGCGGACCGGGTGGGCCGCCCGTCGCGGCAACGTCGCGCCGAGGCGCCGGTCGGCCCGCCGCACCCGCCGGTCCAGCAGGGACTGGGCCAGCACCAGGCCCGCCACCACCGCAGTCAGGACCAGCAGCGGCCAGTGCCGGTAGGCCCCCGGCCCGTCGACCGCGCCGGGAGACCGGGCGACGCTGTAGACGAGGGCGACCGCGATGATGAACGCGGCCAGCAGGACGCCGGAGGCCAGCCGGCTGCCGCTCCGCACCGCCAGACGCGCGGCCAGCAGCGGTGTAGGCCGCGCGTCGTTCAGGCCGTGCCCGACCAGCCACACGCGGGCCCGCTCGAGATCCGCCGGACGCACCGGCCGCTCAGTCATCCGACGGCCCTTCCTTCCACCATGACGAGTCCCTTCACCATGACGAGCTCCCACGCCCTTGCCCGGCAGCTTGTCTCAAATCTTGTCGCAACATCGTGCGTCATGCCTTGCGACAAGTCAACGGGCGCGGAGCGGCGGCGCCCCCCTGCCGCCCCCGTCCGCCGACGGCCACTGGTACGGCGCACGACCGCGCGCCCCCGGTCGGGGGCCGCCGCCGGTCCCACTCGCCGCCGGCCCCCACTCGGTGTCGGCGATCGCAGTGCGGGAGCACGACCCCCTTCACGGCGTCGACGGATCAGCGCCCCACGGCCGGCCGATGGGCCGTATGACGATCTCGTTGCAGCGGTCGGGAGCAACGCGGCGGGGTCCGGCGGAAGCTCGTGGAGCCGACGAGAAATCGGAGGAGATCTGCGCAACTATGCGGAACACTCGGGCCGGCCGATGAGTTCTGCCTGGCATGCCGGTCGTCACCGGTGCCCACACCCACGTCCGTCCCGACGGCCCTCGGCTGCCCGAGGCGACTGTGACCAGAAACCCAACGAGGTGCTGCCGTGTCAGCTGCGATACAAGAACGTCCGGCCAAGCAGGCCGGACGAACACCGCCGGTGGTGCGGCTGCTGGTGCTGGCCACGTTCGTGGTGATCCTCAACGAGACCATCATGATCAACGCCATTCCGCGTCTGATGTCCTCGTTCCGCATCACCGAGCAGTCGGCGCAGTGGGTGTCCACCGCGTTCATGCTCACCATGGCCGCCGTGATTCCGGTCACCGGCTGGTTCCTGCAGCGGGTCACCACCCGCCGGGCCTACGCGATGGCGATGGGTGTGTTCCTCGCGGGCACCGGCCTGTCGGCCGTCGCGCCGTCCTTCGCAGTGCTGCTGCTCGGCCGGATCGTGCAGGCCGCGGGCACGGCCGTGATGTTGCCGCTGCTGATGACCTCGCTGATGATCGTGGTGGCCGAGCACGACCGCGGCCGGGTGATGGGCAACGTCACCCTGGCGATCTCGGTGGCGCCCGCGCTCGGACCTGCCGTGTCGGGGCTGATCCTGCAACTCGGCTCCTGGCGGCTGCTGTTCGTGGTCGTCCTGCCGATCGCGGCTCTGGTGACCGTGTTCGGGCTGCGCAAGCTGGAGAACATCAGCGACCCGCAGACGAGCTCCATCGACTGGTTCAGCGTGGGCGTGGCGGCGCTCGGCTTCGGCGGTCTGGTGTACGGCCTGAGCCTCTTCGGCGGCAGCGGCGGCGACGTCGGGGCCGGCATCGGCATCGTCGTCGCCGGGGTCGCGACCATCGCGGTCTTCGTGATCCGTCAGCTCAAGCTGCAACGCAGAGGTGTGCCACTGCTGGACATGCGCATCCTCGGGAACCGCACCTACCGCCTGTCCCTGATCCTCATGTCCGTCGGGTTCCTGGCGATGCTCGGATCGATGATCCTGCTGCCGCTGTATCTGCAGAACCTGCGCGGACTCAGCCCGCTGCAGACCGGCATGCTGGTCATGCCGGGCGGTCTGGCCATGGGCCTGCTGGGGCCGACCGTCGGAAAGCTCTTCGACCGGTTCGGCAGCCGGCCGCTGGTGCTGCCCGGCTCGATCGTCACCCTGCTCGCCCTCGTCGGGTTCACCCAGGTCTCGATGACGATGCCGTACTGGCAGGTGCTGGGACTGCACGCACTGCTGATGGTCAGTCTGGCGGCGACGTTCACGCCGGTCTTCACGCTCGGCCTGGGCGGACTGCCCCCGCACCTGTACTCGCACGGCAGCTCGATGCTCGGGACGTTGCAGCAGGTCGCCGCGGCGTTCGGGACCGCGCTCGTGGTGACCGTGATGTCCGCGCGGACCAGCCACCTGGTGGCCGAAGGCGTCGCCGCGGTGCCCGCGCAGGTGAGCGGGATGAAGCTGGCCTTCGGCGTCGCGGCCGCCCTGGCCGTGGTGACGGTCGTCGTCGCGGCGAGGCTCCCGCGCCGGATCGCGGACGCCGGCACCCATGACGAGGGCGTCGCGGAAGCGGTCCCGCCCACCGGGGGAGCCGTCAAGCAGCAGCACACCGCGGCGCCCGTGAAGAGCGACGAGGGACTCTGACTGCACACCTGAATCGTGTCCGCCCGGTGTCTGCCATTGGAAGGGCGTGGCAGGCGCCAGGTGGACGGGGTTGCTGCCGCCGGGTAACCGGCAGGAATGATCCTTTCGTGGGAGCTGTTGCCGGAGTCGAACCTGCGTGAGGCCATCGATGTCCTCGTAAGCGTGGTGGAGGCCGCGGGCGCACTGATCATTTTTGTCGGCGCGTGCTGGTCGTTCGTGCGTTTCATCGCGGCCGTGACGCGTGGCGGGAAGCACGGGAAGGGCTTCAACCGGATCCGCCTGACGCTGGGCAGGTTCCTCGTACTGGGACTCGAATTCCAGCTGGCGGGCGATGTGCTGCGTACCGCGGTCTCGCCCGGATTCACCGAGATCGGACAGCTCGCCGCGATCGCCGCCATCCGGACGGCGCTCAACTACTTCTTGGGCCGTGAGATCGCTCATGAACGTGCCGAGTTGGAGCGGGAAGCGGAAGGAGAGCGGCAGCACGCGGAGGCCGGTCCCGGCGAACGGAAGGCGCCCTAGCGTGAAAGCGGCGATCGAAGCGGCCGCGCTGCTCGTCACCGCGGCCGGCGTGGTGACCTTCCTGGCGGCCTATGTGACCACGCGCGCGATCCGCACCGCCCTGCCCGTCCTTCTGGACTTCTTCATGTCGGCCGGCTTGATCCGCCTCGCGGGCGATCTGTCCTGGGACGCCATCCTGCTGACGGTCGCGATCATCGCCGTCCGCAAGGTGGCTGCGTTCGGCGTCGCCGAAAGCGGCGAGGCGAGGGCAGGGACGGCTCCGGTCCCGCGCCCTTGAGCGCGCGGCGGGGCGGCAGCCCGTCCCGCCCGGCGCGAGGCCGTCTGGTGCGCCCGTCACCGTTCTCACACAATGGGCAGGCTCGGACAGACCGGCCGATGACGGGCCCAACACGCAAGCAGCGGCGGGCGGTTGGCGGCATGCCCGAGTGCCCGGGACCGGCCGGGCTGCGGGCCGGGCTTCTGCGCAGTGCCCCGGCCGGCCGGACTGCCCGTCGGACCATCGGCTCCAACAGCCCAGGAGGACTCGACGATGAGATCACGAAGCTGCCGAAGACCTGACGCGGACCGGCGCGGCACACTGCGCGGGCGCCTCGCCGCGGGTGCCGCCCTGCTCGCGGTGATGCTGCTCGGGGCGCTGCCCGCGCAGGCCGCACATGCCGCACATGCCGCACATGCCGCACCCGACGCGGGAACGCCCGGCACGGCCGGCCCCGCCACGCAGGACCGGGACCGGGACGCCGCCACGCAGGACCGGGACGCGGGACCGGCCGCCGGCCAGGTGGCCGTCCGGGGCGGCGACTCCCTCTACGCTGCGGGGCGCGTGTGCACCGTCGGCTTCAACGCCACCAACGGCGGCACCGACTACGCCATCGTCTCCGGCCGCTGCGTGACGGGGGCGGACACCTGGTACGCCGATCCCGCAATGACCGTCCCCGTCGGCTCGACGGCCGGATCGTCCTTCCCCGGCAACGACTACGGGCTGATCCGCTACACGAACCCCGACGTCGCACGGCCGGGCGAGGTGGAGACCGGCGCAGGCGGACCTGTCGACATCACCCGCAGTGCCTCGCCCGCCGTCGGCCAGTCGATGTGCCACGCGGGACGGGTGAGCGGCCTGCAGTGCGGCACCGTCCAGGCGGTCAACGTCTCGGTCAACTACCCGGAGGGCACCGTCAGCGGCCTTTTCCGCTCCACCGCGCACTCGGAGCCGGGCGACGAGGGCGGTCCCGCCTTCTCCGGGGGCACGGCGCTCGGCTTCATCGTCGGGGCCGGCAGCGGGTCGACCTTCTACCAGCCCGTCGGGGAAGTTCTCGCGGCCTACGGCCTGGCCCTCTCCTGAAACGCGCGCACCACGGGCGGAGATCCGCCCACCGGCCACCGCCCGGGCTGAGCAGGCCGGGCGGCGGCCGTGCCGGGCCGCGGTGTGCGAGCCGGTCCGTCCGGCTGTCAACCGTCCCTGGCCGACTTCGGTTCGGCCCCGGTGGACTCCGCCGGGGCCGGTCGTTCCCGGTCGCGTCCGGAACCGGCCCGCGCAGCACCGGGCGGAGGACCGGGATAATCGTTTGCAAGCCGGGCCACCGCTCAGCATCGTGAACCCGGTGAGCGACGTACCCGAACGCTGGAGCCAGGCCGCCGTCCACCCCGACATGTGGGCGGACCCCGACGAGGATCCCCGCAACAAGGACGGAGCCGCCCCGGAGGGCGAGTTGGCGACGCTGCGGGACTTCCTGCGGGACTACCGGCTGACGCTGCGGATGAAGTGCGACGGGCTGGGTCCGCAGGAACTGGCGCGCAGGTCGGTGCCGCCGTCGACGATGTCCTTGCTCGGTCTGGTCCGTCATCTCGCCGAGGTGGAGCGTGACTGGCGCAACTGGATCACTCCCGGTGATCCGGCACCGAAGCTGTACGGGGCGCGTGACGCCGACTTCGAGCAGGCAGTCGGGGAACAGGCGGCGGTCGAGGCCGCGTTCGCCGACCTGGAGCGGGAACAGGCGCAAACCGACGCGGCGTTGGCCGAGTACGCGGATCCGGGCGCACGGGTGGTGGGGCAGGACGGCACCGCTGTACGGGAGTTGTGGGTCCACCGGATCGAGGAGTACGCCCGCCACTGCGGGCACGCCGACCTGCTGCGCGAACGCGTCGACGGCCGGGTGGGGCAGTAGCGCCCGCCCGTGGAACTCCGGCCGCTGCGCGGCCCCGTGGCCGTGCGCGGCCTTCAGCTCACCTGTCTTCCCGACGTCGGGGGGAGAAGCCGCTGACGTCGCCCGGGAGTCAGAGGCCGGCGAGCAGCCCGTCCAGTGGGGCGGGTGTGCGGTCGGGGTCGAGGGCCTCGACGAGGACGCGGCCGTAGCGGATCTTGCGTCCCTTCTTGGTGCCGAGGAAGCGCCGCAGCTGCTGCTGCGAGGTGCGTCCGCGCTGGGCGGGCTGACGCAGGAAGATCTGCAGGGAACGCAGGTCGCCCTCCGCGCGGACGAGTTCCTCCACCCGTTCCACGCCCAGCGCCCGGATGAGTTCGTCCTCCAGGTCCGCAGCGCAGACGAAGAACTCCGGCCGGGCCGCGCTCCCCTGCTCCAGGCCGCGCGCGTAGTAGCGGCTCTCCGCCTCGTCGCACAGGCCCGTCAGACGAAGGCCCAGGCCGGAACGCCCGAGGACGCGGGTGAAGCGTCCCACGCTCATCGCACCGCCGACCGGCAGGACGCAGACTCCTTCCTCGTCCAGGTTCCTGCCGCGGGCCGCGGCCAGCGCGCTGACCGCTGCGACGTCGCTCGGCCCCTCCAGCAGGACCGCTGTCCGGACGGGCAGCCGCGCGGCGAGCTCGCGTGCGGGGCCGCCGTGGCCACCTGCCGCCCATGCGGTGACCGCCTCCCGGAACTCCCCCATGCCGTCCATGCGATGAGTCTCCGTCCTTCCGGAGCCGGAAGGAACGGATTTTCCGGCAGCGGAGCGCCCGGCGGCCCGCACGCCTTTGGCGGCAACTCGCTCCGCGCGTGCGGTCCTCAGGGGTTCTTCGTCATGAACACCCTCGTCATGAACACCTGCCGGTCCCTGGCGGGAGGCAGGGAATCGCGCCGAGGACCGACCAGCCGTTCTTGTGTCCTTCCTGCTCCGCTCCACTGCTCCTCTCCGCTGCCGCACGGCGCGGAGATCGCGGAATGTCTCAACAGCCGTCCACCGGCCGGTACCCGGGCGGAGGACGTGGGGTGCCGCACAGCACGGACCGGACCTGCCCGGGGTGCGGGCAGTGCGGCGCGGCGAGCCCGCTGAGACGCATCCGCGGACGGACGCCGGACCCGCGGACCTGCCGCCGCCGTCCGTACTGCCGCGCCTCCGGGCATCACGGGAGCGGGGTTCCGCCGGTCGCGTTGATGATCTCGGCGGTGATGTAGCTGGATTCCGGTGAGGCGAGGAAGACGTAGGCCGGCGCCATCTCGGCGGGCTGGCCCGCACGGCCGATGGGGGCCTGCTTGCCGAACTCCGAGGTGTCGGGAAGCGTCGCGGGGATCAGCGGCGTCCACACCGGGCCCGGCGCCACCGCGTTGACGCGGATGCCCCGCTCCACGAGCATCGCCGCCAGCCCCTGCGTGAAGTTGACGATCCCGCCCTTGGTCATGGCGTAGTCCAGCAGATGCGGACTGGGCTTGTACGCCTGCACCGAC
Organism: Streptomyces sp. WMMB 322; assembly: GCF_900090145.1. Lineage (GTDB taxonomy): Bacteria > Actinomycetota > Actinomycetes > Streptomycetales > Streptomycetaceae > Streptomyces. Next base: position 4,239 of record NZ_FMHI01000009.1, on the reverse strand, counting down.
GTGGTGTTGATGATGGTCCCGCCCTCGGGGATGTGCGGAAGGGCGAGCTTGGACAGCCAGAACATGCCGTAGAGATTGGTTCGTACTACCCGGTCGAACTGTTCGGTGGTGATGTGCTCGATGCCGTCCGGCTGGGACATCTGATACGCCGCGTTGTTGACCAGGACGTCGATGCGGCCGAACTCGCCGACGGCCGTGTCGATCACGCGCCGGCACTCGTCCTCCTCCCTGATGTCGCACCCCAGGGACACCGCACGGCGGCCGGCGTCCTCCACGAGGCGCACCGTCTCCTCCGCCTCGCCCTGCTCCTCCGGCAGGTACGTCAGCAGCACGTCCGCCCCCTCCCGCGCGAAGGCCAGCGCCACCGCGCGGCCGATGCCGGAGTCCCCACCCGTGATCACGCACTTGCGGTCGGTGAGGCGGCCGCTGCCCTCGTAGCTGGACTCCCCGTGGTCGGGCCGAGGGCTCATCCGGTCGGTGTAGCCGGGATGTTCGTCGTCCTGCTGGGGGAACGGCGGCTGCGGCTGCTGCTCCACGGGGTGATCCGAATCGGTTCCGGGCATCGTGCGCCTCCTCTGGGTCCGGGGGAGGCGCCTGGGTACCCCGCATCGTCCCGCGGATAACAACCGTGCCCGCCGGATGACCAGGACGGAGATGCACAGGCCCGCCGGGGCGGACCGCGGCCCCGCGCGGCAGGACCGCCGCAACTTCCGGTCAGAGGCTTCTCCGCCGCACCCGGCGCCCGAAGCGGACGGGCCGCGGCCCGGGCCGGTCACGGACGACGGGCCGGAAGGGCCGCCGCACTTCGCCTGAGCGCGCACCCGCGGGCGGCGACGCCCGCGCAGACGCCTACTCCGACTCCCGCGCCCGCGCCGCGCAAGCCCCCCGGGCCGGGGCCCGGCCCCGGCACCTCGGTCATGTCACCGCCCGGGGCCCGGCCCCGGCCTGGTCATGCCCGCCGGGAGCCCGGGCTCGTCCCGCCGGTCCCTTTGGCCAGTCGCCGCTCGGCGGGCGAAAGTCCGCCCCACACCCCGTCGTACTCGCCGAAGCCGAACGCCTCGCACCGACTTCTCACAAGGCAGGCGTTGCAGACCGCCTTGGCCTCCTGGATCTGCATGAGCGCCGGTCCCGACGAACCGATCGGAAAGAACAACTCCGGGTCTTCGTCCCGGCACGCGGCCCGGTAGCGCCAGTCCATTGCGCACCCTCCAGAGTGCTCGTGCAGGGGGCACCTGCCGCCGCCTCCACTGTTCGGGACAGCTGTGACACAAGTGTCCGTTCTGCCTCGAAGCTCGTCCATACGTCCGACGTTCACATCCGGTTGACCCGCATGAGACGTTCAAACCGGGGACGCGGCGCCTCCGGGGCCCGTGGCGCGGCCGTCCGGGCCGTGAGCCAAGGGCGCGGCGGTTCCGGAACGTGCGTGAAGCCGTCCGCCTCACGGACGAGTTGCAGTACGTCAGCGAGCTCCTCTGCCTGGAGGAGGACGACGGCACCCGGCCCGAACTGACCGTCTGCGAGGCCTGTTTCGGCGGGTCGGGCGGCCGGCTCGTCGAACGGCACGCGAACGCGGCATGGCGGCGGCCCGACCGCCCTGCCCGGCGGGCACGGTCCTTGCGGGCACGGTCCTTGCGGGCGCGGTTCGACGGGCACGTTCCGGGAGAGATGTCCGGCCCTCACGTGTGCCCTGTGCATGCGGGGCACTCGGGGCCGAAAGTCGTCGACAGGCAGGAGGAGAGTCATGCCTGCTGGAGCGAACGCCAAGCGCGAGAGGCAGTACGAGCACATCAAGGAGGGCGCCGAGAAGCGCGGCGCCTCCGCCGGCCGCGCCGAGGAGTTGGCGTCCCGGACCGTGAACAAGGAGCGCGCGCGCACCGGCGAGGCCCGGCGGGCGAGCCGTACGTCCACGGCGGGCAGGTCCGCACCGGAACGCGGCGGCTGGCGCTCCGGCAACCGGATGGGCCCCAGGGGCGGCCCCACGCGCGATCAGCTCTACAACGAGGCGCAGCAGCGCAACATCAAGGGACGTTCCTCGATGAGCAAGCGCGAGCTGGAGAGGGCCCTCGGCCGCTGATCCCGGGAAGACCGCACCGGAAGACCGACCCTCCGGTGCGGCGGCCGGATGCCGTCGGGGCCCGGCCGGCGGAAGTCCGTGACGCGGCCGCACCAATCGCCGTGCGCGCCGAGTGGCCGGCGCACGCTGCTCGAACTCGCGCCCCACGTCGACGGAATCGACCGGGCCGGCCTCACCGGACTCGTCTCCCGCGCGAGCAGCCAGGCCGAGGTGCTGGAAACCCTGCGTGTAGGGGCCGTCCGGAATCTCACCCGCGACTGAGGCGCCCGAACAGGCGCGACAGGAGGGACAGGAGGGACATGCAGAACAGACAGGACTGGCGCGTCTGACGGGTCAGCTCGACCCAGGTGGGGCAAGTGGGGGTGCACCGGCCCCGGCGGCTCGACTCCCGGAGTGGTGAAGGAAGTTGCCCTTCAGTGGCGCTCCGGTCGCTGTCGGGTTGCTGTCCGGCCGTCGGCGGCAGGGCAGTTCACAGTCCGAGGGGTGGCGGATCGGTAGTGATGACGAAAGGCGGAGGTGAGGACATTGCGACCCGGCGGGGACTCTGACGGCACGGATCCCGGCGAGCCGGAGGAGGGGCCTGCGGAGCCGGAAGAGGACGACCGCGACCGCCGGTGGCGCGGTTTCGTGGCCGAGGCGGCCATCCCGCCGCCGGACCAGCCCGCGGACGGCATACCGGCGGGGCTGTGCGCCGCATGTGTGCGGCTGCTCCGGACGGCCGGCGGATCGCTTTCGCTGACCGGCGGAGAGCAACGGTCACATGTGACCCTGTGCGCGAGCGACGGCATCGCCGCACAACTGGCGGAGATCCAGTACACGCTGGGCGAGGGCCCGTGGCACTGTGCGACCCGGTCGGGAGAGCCGGTGGCCGCCGCCGACCTCACGGCCGGACCGGACACGCGGCGGTGGCCGGTCTTCGCCCGCCATGCCGTCGAAGCGGGTGCCGGCTCCGCCTTCTCGTTCCCGATGAGCCAGGGCAGCCGCGTGCTGGGCACGGTCGACCTTTACAACTCCGGGCCCAGCACCCTGGAGGAGCCTGATTTCCGGCTGGGCATGCGCGCGGCCGACGTCCTCTGCCTGAGACTCGTCAGCCTCCACCGGGATCAGCCGCGGGAGGACGAACAGGCGCAAGTGGCCTGGTGGCTGGACGCGGAGGCCAATCACGAGGAGGTCCACCGGGCCGTCGGGATGCTGATGGTGCGGCTCGGTGTGGACGCCGAGGAAGCGATGACGAGGCTTCGGGCACGTGCGTTCTCCCTGGGCAGGACCGTCACCGAGGTGGCGGCGGATGTGGCCGGGGGCAGGGACGACTTCCGCGCCGGAGAGTAGTCGCGGGGCCGTCCGGATGTCCGCGTCGGCCTGCGCTGCGACGGCGGGCCCGGGCCACGCTCCACGACGGCGAACTGCGAAGCCTGTGCGAACGGTTGGGCATGCGGCCGACTGCGCGGGACGGGTGGGGGTCTGCCCCAGGCTCGGGCCGTGGTGAACCTGGGGCAGACGTGTTGGCCGGCCGCGGGACGGAAGGAAAGGTGCCGGCCGATGTCGTGGTCGCGTCGCCGGGTGCCGGGTGCCGTGTGCCAGGCGCTGGTGCCCGGGACCGTGTGGCCGCGGAACGCGGAACGGGGAGGCGTGACCGGGCAGTCGCCCGACCTCGCCGCGGGTTCGCGAACGGGTCGGGCGTGCGCTCCCATGTCCGGTCGTCCCTGGCCCTGTCGCGTGCGGAAGGGCTGCTGCCGGGGTCAGGCGGCGGTGAGTTCGGGCCGGTGTTCGCCGGTGTCGTCTTCGCGGTCCGTGCCGGCGTCGACCTCCTGCTGGATCCGCTCGCACGTCCGGCTGATCAGACGCGAGACGTGCATCTGCGAGATACCCAGCTGATCAGCGATCCTCGTCTGCGTCATGTCGCAGAAGAACCGCATGTACAGAATGCGGCGCTCCCGCTCCGGCAGCCGCTCCAACCGCGGCTTGACCGACTCCCGGTAGATCACATGATCGAACCCCGGCTCACTGCGCCCCAGCGTGTCCGCCAGCGAATACCCGTCATCCGACCCCGGCAACTGCGCATCCAGCGACAACGTGCTGTAACTCTCCAGAGCCTCCAGCCCCACCAGCACATCCTCCTGCGACATCCGCGCATGCTCCGCGATCTGCGCCACCGACGGAGCACG
>NZ_FMHI01000026.1 GCF_900090145.1 Streptomyces sp. WMMB 322 | reverse complement strand
TGACGCAGCGCCTCCCACGGTGTGGCCGCACCCGGGAGGATCTTCTCCGCCTCGGTGCGCATCTCACCGAGCAGACGGTGGAATTCCGACCAGCCGTAGGCGTACGCCTCATCCAGGTCGAGGTCCGCACCGTTCCAGTAGCGCGCCCAGCGGGCGTACCTCTCGCGGCCGACCGTATCGGGTGACCCGGCGACGCCCGGCTCGTACACCTCGCGCAGCCAGTCGCGAAGCTCCCTGACCGCGCCGGTCGCCTCGTCGGCGGCCGACGCGAGAACCTCGTGCAACGCGTCGGGGCCTTCCGCCGCGAACGCCGAGAACCATCCCCGGCCGTCTCCGCCCTCGCCTTCGCCGACCCACTCGTCCAGCTGTCCGACGACGGTCGAGACCTGACGGGGGCCCGCGTGCAGTCCCTTGGCCAGGCCTGCTTCGAGAGATTCCCGGTAGCCGTCGAGGGCTTCCGGCACGGCACGCAGCCGCTGGGCGACGGTCGTCCAGTCGGCCAGCGTCTCGGACGGCATGACGGTGAAGATCGAACGCACCGAGTGGACGGGGGAGTGGAGGTTGCTGACGGCCCGCAGACCTTCCTGGGCGTCGTGAACGGCGAGTTCCGCCGTCAGCCGCTCCCGCAGCAGCCGGGCGCAGCGCCGTTCCGCCTCGCTGTCGGCGCCGGGCTGCTGCTCGGCTTCCGCGAGGCGGCGCAGCGTCGTGCGGCTCAGCTCGGCGAGGCCCTCCTGGCCCGCGGGGGAGAAGTCGGGGAAGCGGCTGTGGCTCTCCGGCACTCCGAGGTACGTACCGGTGACCGGGTCGAGTTCCACGAGCGCGTCGACGTAGGCGTCGGCGACCTGTCGCGGCAGGGGGGTGGAGTTCATGGGATCGGACATGGGCCCATCCTGGTATGTGCGGGCCCCCGGCGTCATCCATCCGCTGTGCCGGGGGCCGCGAGGCTCGGGCCGGCTCACCGGCCCGTCGCGGTCGCGGGGCGGCGGTCCCGCTCGTGACGGGCCCGCCCGCGCCGCCCCCCGGCCGCTCAGCGGCGGTCCTCGTGAAGGGAAGGGGCCCCGGCCGGCGTCACGGCAGGTGCGCAGGAGCGGGACGCCGGTGCGGAAGCTGAAGCGCTGCCCGCGAGGGCGGAACCATCACCTGCGAGGTGTGCGGTGATGACGAGCGTCCGCTCCTCGACCTGGTGATCGAGGGGCCGTGCGAGCTTGCGCATCGCGGCGGCCATGGCCGTGTTCGACGCCTGGGTGACGGCGTAGATCTCGCAGGTCCCTGCCTCGAGCGCCAACCGGGCCAGTCGGCGCAGCAGTTCGGTGCCGATGCCCCTGTGCTGCCAGTCGTCCTCCACGATCAGGGCGACTTCGGCCTCGTCGCCGTCCCAGAGCAGATGGCCGAGCGCGACGAGCTTCCCGGACGCCGTCCGGGCGGCCAGCGTCCGGCCGAAGTGCGGGGAGAGGAGGTGGCGCAGATAGCGGTCGGCCTCGTTGACCGGACCGTGGTAGCGCTGGGCGAGCGTCGCCGCCGAGCACCGCTCGTGCATCTTGACGGCCGCATCCAGGTCCGTGGTGTCCGCGCGCCCGACGGTGACCGGCAGGCCCTCGGGCAGTGTCAGGCTGTCCCGGGAACGCGGGACCCGGATGCCGGCTCCCAGCACGCGATCGAGCTCCACGAGAGCGGTGGCACGCGCGAACTCGGCCGGTGTGAAGGGAAGTTGGGGCCGCTCGATGACAAGGACGCCGCCTGCCGGGTCGGGCAGCCGCAGCACGGTCTCCTCGTACGTTCCCTCCGGTGGCACCTCCAGCGAGGACGGCACGCCGGAGAAGGGCGATACCGACGGCACGTACCGTACGGTGCACCGGCCCAGCAACTGACGCAGGGTGAGGGGCAGTTCGGCCGTGTCGAGGGCGGTGCGGGCGGCCAGGCGCAGCACGCGGGTAGGAGTGTCGACGAGGTCGTGCGAATCGGCGCGCTCGACCCAGGTGCTGCTGCCGCCTGCTCCGTTCACGATCCGCGTGAGGTCGCCCGCCTCCAGCTTCTCGGGAGCGCGCAGTACGAATTCGTCCAGGGCCTGCTCGGCGCCGGGCCCGGTGCCGCCGGCGGCGTTCTCGCCTCGCGGGACGGGCGCCGTCTGCGTGCCTGCGGCCGCGGTCTCCCCTCGCGGTCCACCGGGTGGCGGGGCCGCGGTCTCTCCGGGCCGCGGGCCCAGGGGAAAGGTCTGCAACGAGACGATGTCCACCCCCTGCCGGGCGAAGGCCCCGCACAGCTGCGCGAGCTTCCCCGGCTCGTCCGGAACGGTGGTGCGCATCCGCCACAGCGAAGTCGCCCCGGTCGGCTGGGACTTCACTCCTGCCGTGGCGGCGCCCGTGGCGTCTCCCGGCGGTGACTGCGGGCGGTGTCGGCGAAGCAGCGGACGGCGCTTTCCGAGGCCTGCGAAGAGGCCGCGGAGATCCTGCCGGGATCGCTGCTCGTTCTGTGACATGTCAGTCATGCCATCAACTCTCACGCACGGGCATTGCCCGATCAAGAACGCCTTGTGACCGATGAGTTAAGGATGTTCTGTCCGGTCGATGCCGCTTTCGTCCCCGGCCGCGCGAGGGCCGTGACCAGGGCCGCCTGCGCCCGTCTCCTCGCGTACGAGCCTGCGCAGGACACGCCCGCATCTGCGCGCGTACCACCTCTGGAAGACGGGCAGCAGGGGACCCGCGGCCACCGTGAACCAGGAGGAGGGCAGGCTGAATGCGAGGACCTCCAGCCGGACGGTGCCGTCCTCGTTCTGGACGACGACGAACGCTTCTTCGCCGCGCACCGGATGGCCGGGGAGCGTCCCGTACGCCCACCCGGTGCGCCGCTCTTCCTCAACCGTCCACACCACCCGGCACGGCGCATGGAGCCGCAGGGGCCCGGCACCCAGGCCCACGACGACCTTCACGCCTTCGGCCGCACGGGTCGCGCCGGTGCCGAAGCGCACACCGGCCGTCCGGTGCAGCCGCCAGGTCATCACCGCGTCCGCGGCGGCGGCGAATGCGGCGTCGCCGCGGCCCACCGTGCTGCTGACGCGCAGCGTGCGGAAGCCTTCCGGCCAGTGCGCGGGACTCTTCGCCGTGGCACCCACGCCGGGGTAGTCCAGTGCGTCCGAACGGTGGCTCACGCTGTCACCGGCCCGCAGCGCAGCAGTCCGGTACACACCGTCCGCGCCCCGGCCGGCTGCCACCCCGCCCGCCGCTCACTGGCCGGTCCGGCCCGGCTGCAGCACCTTCGTGAAGAGGACCTCGCCTCCCTGCTCCCGCAGCCGGACGGTCAACTCACCGCTGCCGCCGTCGATGTCGACCTGCCCGAAGTTCTGACCGCCTTCGCTGGGCGGCGTGTTGGCCTTCTGCGGCGCCTTGACGAAGGGCTGCGAGGGCCCGAAGGTGCCGTCGAGTTTCAGGGCGGGGAATCCGCCCGCGTTGAGCGGACCCGAGACGAACTCCCAGAAGGGCTCGAAGTCCTTGAAGGCCGCCCGCGACGGGTCGTAGTGCTGCGCGGAGGTGTAGTGGACGTCGGTGGTGAACCACACCGTGCCGGTGATGCGGTCACGCTTGATATGGCGCAGCAGCTCGGCGATCTGGAGCTCCCGGCCGAGGGGCTTGCCGGGGTCGGTCTGCGCGACACCCTCGAAGTCGGTCTTTCCGTCGGGCACGGCGAGACCGAGCGGCATGTCGGCGGCGATGACCTTCCACACCGCCCGCGAGCGCGACAGCGCCTTCTTCAGCCACGTCAACTGGGCCTCGCCCAGGATGCCTTGGGGGTCCTGCTTCTGAGTGCCGGGTGAGTTGGCGTTGCGGTAGGTGCGCATGTCGAGGACGAAGACGTCCAGCATCGGCCCGTGGTGGACGACCCGGTAGACGCGTCCGTTGCGGTCCTTCGCCGGGAGAGTGCTGAGCGGGTGGTATTCGCCGAACGCCCGCAGGGACCTGGCGGCGAGCGTGTCGACGTCCTTCACCTGGTAGCGGTCGTCGTCGATGATCTCGCCCGGATACCAGTTGTTGAGCACCTCGTGGTCGTCCCACTGGACGACGGAGGGCACCTGTGCCTGGAACCGGCGGAGGTTCCCGTCCATGAGGTTGTAGCGGAAGTTGCCGCGGAACTCCGCCAGGGTCTCGGCGACCTTCGACTTCTCCTCGGTGGTGACGTTGCGCCACACTCCGCCGTCCGGCAGTTCGACCTTCTCCACGATGGGCCCGTCGGCGTAGACGGTGTCGCCGCTGTTGAGGAAGAAGTCGGGGTCCAGACGGCGCATCTCCTCGAAGATCGTATAGCCGCCCCGGTCGGGATTGATGCCCCAGCCCTGTCCCGCCAGGTCCCCCGACCACAGGAAGCGCACGTTCCGGCGGCGCCGGTCCGGCGCGGTGCGGAAGGTGCCGCGGACCGGCTCTCCGGTGCGGCGCGGATCGTCCGGGTCGGAGAGGGTGACGCGGTAGAAGACCTGCTCACCGGCGGGGAGCCCCCGCAGCGGCGTGACGCCGGTGAAGTCGGTCCCGGGCCCCACCACGGGGCCTTCCCAGCGGCGCGCGCGACGGAAGGACTCCGTCGCCGAGGTCTCGACGAGCATCCGGGCGCGGCGGTCCGCCCGCACCCACACCAGGCCCGAAGAGACCGTCACATCTCCCGTCTGCACACCCCACTTGGCCTCGGGACGCCCGCTGAGCGCCTGCGACGGGGCGGCCCCCGACAGCACGGGAAGGGAGCAGGCCACGGATGCCGCGACCGAGCCGCGCAGCATGGCGCGGCGTCCCGGTGCCGTGCCGCCGGTCGTGCGGGAGATGGGGTCCTCGTGCGCCATGGACGAGCCTCCTGGATCGCGGATGGACGGAGCAGGCCTGTACGGACCGGACGGGCGATACGTACCACCGCCTCACGGGCGGCGCACGCGACACCTCGCAGAGCGCAGCGGTTAACACCGGACTCGGTGAACACCGCACTCAGTGAACACCGACGCCGCGGCGGCAGAAAGGGTTCCGCTGTCTTCTGCGTGCCTCGCGGTGTTCATGTGTGTATCGCTCCGGAGGCTTGACGGCCGTCCCGGCTGCCCCCAAGCTCTCTCCATGCGTCCTGACCTGGAGCGTCGGTGCGCTTCCGTGCGCACGCGCCCATGACTGCGCTCGCTGTTCCCCGGATGCCCGGTTCCCTGAAACGCGCGGCACCTCGAAGGGGAGATGCCGGGACCGCGGTGGGCAGGGCAGCGCGAGAGGGCGCCGGGAAGCCGCGGGAAGGGACGCGGGAAAGCGGTACGGATGCCGAAAGCCCCTCCCGCCGGGGGACTTTCGGCGCAGGACCGTCACATTCCCCGATGCCGCCCTGTGACCTCCGAGGAGTTAGGTTCGGTGATGAATACGGGACACGCGGCAACGCGTCCCTGCTCGCCTGCCAAGTGGCCGGCGCGGGCTGCTGCGTTCCCTGCCCCTGCCGTTGAGGAACTGCCGTGATGCCGCACCACCCGCCCCTGCCCCCGCACAGCCTGCCGCGCCGTTCACAGCCGCGCCGGGTGGTAACGGAGCGGAGCTGATGCGGCGGACCACCGGAGGGCACAGCCGCGGGATCCGCCCCGTGTACAGCCCGGCAGGCTTCGACAACGAACTGCGCGGCGCACTCGAGGAGTTGAGGGCGGGGCGTTGGATGGCGATGCGCGCGCTCCTCGACCGCACGGGCACCTCATGGGGGCTGCGGACGGCCCGTTCGCAGGTGCTGGGCGTCGTGGCGGCGGGGTCCCAGGTGGTGGAGGCCTGGCTCCGCGAGGACCCCCACAGCGCCGACGCGCGCACCATGCTGGCGAGGGTGGCCGTCGAGCGCGCCGTCCGCGCCCGTCGCGAAAACCACCACAGCGCGGGCGAGTTGGAGAAGACCGCCCGCCAGGAGTGCCACAGGGCCGCCGAGTTGCTGCCCGGCGACCCCGTGCCGTGGGTGTGCCTGCTGGCGCTGGCCCGCCTGGACGAGCGCCAGGAGCGGGGTGAGCACCGCGAACGAGCCGCGGAGCCCATGCTGCCGCCGGGCCCGTGGGGGCTGCTCTACCGCGTGTACGAACGCGACAGATACAACCGTGAGGCCCACCACCGGATGCTGCACTTCCTGCACGCGCGGTCCGGGGGAAGCGGGGCCTTCTCCTCGCGTGCCTCCGCCGTGGACTTCGTCCGCTGGGTCTCCTCCTGGGCCCCCGCCGGCTCCGCGCTGCTGGCGCTCCCGCTCTACGCCTATGTCGAGCAGTACCGGCGCCAGGTCGCCGAAGGCCGGGCCGATCCGCTGCTGCGGCAGCAGTGGGCCCACGATCCCGTCGCTCTCGATGCCGGCACCGCCCTGCACGGCTGGTTCGACCACACGGACCCCACCAGCCAGTCGGTGCTGGACCTCAATCACCTGGCGCACGCGCTGTGGGCGGGCAACCGGGCGGCGGACGCCGCGCGCGTCTTCGCCGCCCTGGGCCCGTACTTCACCCAGCAGCCCTGGCTTCAGGTCGCGGAGGATCCCGAACGTCCCGAAGCCGCCAGGGCGGAGTACTGCCGGGCACGCGAAGAGTCCTTCGCCGCGGACAGCTGATCAGGTTCCCGGCCGCACGCCGTCCGCCCCTCTCACCCTCGCCGCCCCCCGCTGCTCAGCCACCACTCCCTCGCACCACCAGGAGGTTCCGTTGCTACCCACGGTCAGGCATCGCCGTGACGACCGGATCGACGACGACGCGAAGCTGCGCGATCTGGGATACCAGCCCGTACTCATCCGGCGCATGGGCCCGTTCGGCAACTTCGCCATCAGCTTCTCCGTCGTGTCCGTCCTGTCCGGATGCATGACGCTCTACGGGTTCGGCCTGATAACCGGCGGGCCCGCGGTGATGGTGTGGGGCTGGCTGCTGGTCGGTCTGATGGTGATGTTCGTCGGTGCCGGGCTGGCGGAGGTCACCAGCGCATATCCCACCTCCGGTGCCCTGTACTACATGGCCGACCAGCTCGGCGGCCGCCGGTGGGGCTGGTACACCGGCTGGCTGAACCTCCTCGGACTGCTCGGGACGCTTGCGGGAATCGACTACGGCGCAGCCATGTTCACCGGTGCGCTCCTCAACCTTCAGTGGGGCGTGGACCCGACACCCGGCGTCGTGATGGTGATCTTCCTGTGCATCCTCGTGCTGCACGCCGCCCTCAACCTCTTCGGGGTGCGTCTGGTCAGCGTCCTCAACTCGGTCAGCGTGTGGTGGCACTTCGCCGGTGTCGCCGTGATCGTCGGAGTGCTGGCGCTCGTACCGTCCGAACACCGCCCGGCGTCCTTCGTCTTCGGCGAATTCGTCAACGACACCGGCTGGTCCAGTTCGCTGTACGTCGTGATGATCGGGCTGCTGCTGGCGCAGTACACCTTCACCGGATACGACGCCAGTGCCCACCTGTCGGAGGAGACGACCGACGCGGAGGTCAGCGCCGCGCGGGGCATCGTCCGCGCTCTCGGCTGGTCGTGGGTCGCGGGGTTCGTGCTGCTTGTGGGGGTCACCTTCGCCATCCAGGACTACGCGGGCACGCAGAACAGCGCCACGGGGGTGCCGCCGGCGCAGATCTTCCTCGACGCGCTGGGCCTGACCGGCGCGAAGCTGCTGCTGCTCATCGTGATCATCGCCCAGCTCTTCTGCGGCAACGCCGAGGTCGCCGCGACCAGCCGCATGGTCTTCGCCTTCTCCCGCGACGGCGCTCTGCCCTTCTCCGCGCTGTGGCGGCGCGTCAGCCCGCGTACGGGGACTCCCGCACCCGCCGTGCTGCTCACCGTCACGGTGGCGGCGCTGCTCGCGCTGCCCGCCCTCTACAGCGAGGCGGCCTACGGGGCGGTCACCGCCATCGCCGTCATCGGTATCACGCCCGCCTACGCCATCCCGATCTTCCTCCGGCTGCGGTACAAGGAGCGCTTCCGGCAGGGCAAGTGGAACCTCGGTCGCTGGGGTGTGCCGATCGGCTGGACGGCCGTGGTGTGGGTGGCCTTCGTGACGGTGCTCTTCTGCCTCCCGCAGTCGCACCCGATCAACGCCGACTCCTTCAACTACGCGCCCGTCGCCCTGGTCTGCGTGCTCGGACTGGCGTCCTTCTGGTGGGCACTGGCAGGGCGCGGTTCGTACACCACGCCCACCTTCAGCACCAGCAGCGGCGACCGTGAACTCGCGGAGATGAGCGAAGAGATCGTCTGAGACCCGTGGGCGGACCTCGCGCGGGTCCGGGGCCGAGGAGGTCCCCGGGCCCGTCGCAGGACGGCCGTCGCCTCCCTGCACCCCGACGGGGGCTCGGCCGCGGCGGTGGACCTGACCGCACAGGGGTAGAGGACCACCGCAGACCCACAGGGAAGGAACCGCACATTGAGCCGCGACGGCGACGCGACCGGCACCACCGCGCAGGACGGTACCGCGCAGAGCAACACCGCGTACGGAAGCAAGCCCTTCAAACGGTCCAGGAGCCACTTCACGGACCGGATCACAGCCGACGGCGCCGACGGCTGGCCCGTCGAGGCGGGCCGCTACCGGCTCGTCATCAGCCGTGCCTGCCCGTGGGCGAGCCGGGCAGCGATCTCGCGGCGGCTGCTCGGTCTGGAGGGAGCGCTCTCGCTCGGCATCACCGATCCCCTCCAGGACGACCGCAGTTGGCGCTTCACGCTCGACCCGGGGGAGAAGGACCCGGTGCTGGGCATCCGCTTCCTGCACGAGGCGTACGACGCACGCGAGAGCGAATACCCGGGCGGGGTGAGCGTCCCCGCGATCGTCGACGTCCCCAGCGGCAGGCTCGTCACCAACGACTACCAGCAACTGACGCTGGACCTGGCCACCGAGTGGAGCGACCTGCACCGCTCCGGCGCGCCGGATCTGTACCCGCAACCGCTGCGTGACGAGATCGACGAGGTGATGGAAGGCGTCTACCGGGACGTCAACAACGGCGTCTACCGGGCGGGTTTCGCGACCGGGCAGGAGGAGTACGAGAGAGCCTACGGCGATGTCTTCCGCCGCCTGGACGCGCTCTCCGCACGGCTCGCGGACCACCGCTACCTGGTGGGGGAGACCATCACCGAGGCGGACATCCGCCTGTTCGTGACGCTCGTACGCTTCGACGCCGTCTACCACGGCCACTTCAAGTGCAACCGTTCGAAGATCGCAGAGGACCCGGTGCTGTGGGCGTATGCCCGTGACCTCTACCAGACGCCGGGCTTCGGCGACACGGTCGACTTCGCCCACATCAAGCGGCACTACTACGGGGTCCACACCGGCATCAACCCGACGGGCATCGTGCCCGCCGGGCCGGACCTCTCCGGCTGGCTCGCCCCTCACCACCGTGAGCAGCTGGGCGGCCGGCCCTTCGGCGACGGCACCCCGCCCGGCCCGGTGCCGGCCGGTGAAGAGGTGCCCGCCGAGCACCGGCCCTGAACAGGACGGGACCCGGCGCCCGCCGGGTCCCGCACCGCAGCTCGTCCGTCCCTGCGCCGTCCCTCCGCGTGCGGCCCGCCTCAGGCCTCCCGTACCGTCTCCAGCACCAGGCGGGCCACGAGGGCGGGGTCGTCGTTCATCGGGACATGACCGCAGCCCGGCAGCGGCACGAGACGCGCCCCGGGTATCGCCTTCTTCGCCCGCGCGGCCTGACGGCGCAGCAGCAGCCGGTCCTTCTCGCCCCATCCGATGGTCACCGGAAGGCCGGGGATGTCCTGGTCGAAGACCACGTCCGGGCGCCGTCCGACCTCGAGCGTGGGTGCGAAACCGGTGGCGGAACGCATCGAGCGCGTCTCCGCCACCACGGCCTCGGGTGAACGGCGGCCCGGCCGCGCGTAGATGGTGCTGGTGAGCGCTGCCCGGCCGGCGGCGCTGCGGGCGATGCCCTGGAGCATTCCGTCGGGAATCCCCTTGGCGCCGGCGCGCATCCCCATCAGCACGGCGTACGCGTAGCGCCGCTCCCAGCCCTTCCAGAAACCTGCAGGGGAGAGGGCGGTGACGGAACGGGCGTGCCCGTGCAGCGCCAGCTCCAGCGCGAGCAGTCCGCCCAGGGAATTGCCCACCACGTGGGGACGCTCCAGGCCGAGAGCCGTGAAGGCGTCGTTCAGCAGCGGTATGACGCTGCCGAGTTCGTACGAGACGCCGTCCGGCAGTTCCGGCGAGGCGCCGAAGCCCGGCAGGTCGACCGCGATCACCTCGCAGGAGGCTGCCAGGACACTCAGTACCGGCTCCCAGGCCTGCCAGTGGTGCCCGATGCCGTGCAGCAGGACGACCGGCTCCCCGCTCCCACGGCGTTCGTAGGCGAGGTCGAAGTCCGGCCGCCCGTCGGGGGATACGTGTACGAAGGACTCGGTGACGGGCACGGGCGCATGGGGGGAGGCGACTGCGGCCATGGTCCACTCCTCGCTGGTTCTCCTACGGCGGGCACCGGACGGCCCGCCGGGGGCACACCCGTATGTAGACACAATGTCAGCAAGTGGCCCGGCGCGGAAGCCTTCTGCCGAACCAGCGGCCGGCCCGGCCGGGACAAGGTGGTGCGCACAAGCCTCCCGCAACGGGGTGACATCATGGGCCCGTGGACGCCGAAGAGAGCGACGGGACCGCGGTCTTCGAGGAGCACCGGCCGGTTCTGCTGGGGGTCGCCTACCGCATGCTGGGCCGCGTCGCCGACGCGGAGGACGTCGTCCAGGACACCTGGCTGCGCTGGGCCTCGGCCGACCGCGCGGAAGTGCGCCGGCCCCGCGCCTTCCTGGTCCGCGCCACCACACGGCTCGCCCTGGACCGGCTGCGCTCGGCCCAGTCGCGCCGTGAGACCTATGTCGGCCCGTGGCTTCCCGAACCCCTCCCCACCGACGTCCACGCCGAGGCGGTTCCCGACGGCGCGGACCGCGTGATCCTGGCCGAGTCCGTCTCCGTCGCCGTACTCGTGGTCCTGGAATCCCTCTCCCCGCTGGAGCGCGCGGTGTTCGTGCTCCGCGAGGCCTTCGGATTCCCGCACGAGGAGATCGCCGCCGCCCTGGACCGCACCCCGGCCGCCGTGCGGCAGCTCGCCGCGCGCGCCCGCAGCCACGTGGCGGAGCGCACGCCCCGCTACGAGGTCGACCCCGGGCAGCAGCGCGAGCTGACCCAGCGGTTCCTCGACGCGGCCACCAGGGGAGACCTCGACGGGCTGCTCGCCATGCTCGCTCCCGACGCGCGTCTGGTCGGCGACGGCGGCGGCAAGGCCAAGGCGCCCATGCGGACGATCACTTCAGCCGGCAAGGTGGGGCGCTTCATGGCCGCCATCGCCCAGCAGGGCGTCGCGGACCTGGAGTTCGAGTTCACGGAGCTCAACGGCGCGACGGCCTTGGTCGGTTCGGTCGGCGGCAAGCCCACCGCCGTCATGCTCCTGGACGTGGCGGACGGCGTCATCCAGAGCGTGTACCTGGTCGCCAACCCCGACAAGCTGGCCCACCTCCAGGCGCCGTGAGCCGTGCCGGCGCAGGCGCATGCCGTGAGCGGTCCGCTCCTCAGGCCCCGCCGGCAACCCTCAGCACCGCGCCGCTGGTGAACGACGCCTCGTCGGAGAGCAGCCAGGCCACCGCGGCCGCCACTTCCCCGGGTTCGCCCGGGCGCCCCGCCGGGATCGTCCGGGCCTTCTTCCAGGGCCGTTCGGCGTCGCCCATGGTGGCGTGCATGTCGGTGAGCACGGCTCCCGGCTGAACGGAGTTGACCCGGACTCCCGCCGGCCCGAACTCCTTGGCGAGGCCGACCGTCATCGCGTCGACGGCGGCCTTGGATGCGGCGTAGTGCACGTACTCGCCCGGTGCGCCCAGCGTCGCGGCTCCGGAGGAGATGTTGACGATGCTGCCGCCGTCGCCGCCGTGCGCCGTGGACATCTCCAGCAGGGCGCGCCGTGCGCACAGCAGCGTTCCCAGGACGTTCACGTCGAGGACGCGGCGGATCACGTCCGTGGGTGTGCCGGTGAAGCGTCCCAGGGGCCCGGTCACTCCGGCGTTGTTCACCAGGCCCGTCACGGGCCCGAGTTCGTCGCGCACCGTGTCGAAGAGCCGGTCCACCTCTGCCTCGACACTGGTGTCCAGCTGCACGGGTACTGCCCGCACGCCGTGTGCGCGTACGGCACGTGCGGTCTCCTCGGCGGCCTCGCGGGAGCGCTCGTACCCGACGGCGATGTCGTGGCCGGCCCGTGCCAGGCGTACGGCGACGGCGGAGCCGATGCCGCGGCTTCCGCCGGTGACGACCGTGATCCGCTGCTGCTCCGCCATGAGCCCTCCGTCTCCGCACACCATTGAACGATGATCGATCATCCCACCCGTCATGCCCGCTGACCAGCCTCAGGCTCCACCTTATTGGTCTTGACCAAGCCCCGGGCTCGCCCTAGGGTCGGCCATACGCAAGGACCTTTAAAAAACAAGCTCGTATAAAGCCCCGTCCCGCGCGGGCCGGTGGATGCAGGGGAAGGCGGAGCCACAGTGGGGACCACACAGCTGGATGCGGTGCCGGAGCCGAAGTACTGGCACTTGAAGACCGTGCTGTCGGACGCGCTGGACTCCGAGTTCGAGGTCGGCGAGATCCTGCCCAACGAGCGGGAGCTTGCCGCCCGGTTCGGCGTCGCGCGCGCCACCCTCCGGCAGGCCCTCGAACAGCTCGAACTCGAAGGCCGCCTCCAGCGCCGGCGCGGCGTCGGCACCACCGTCGCACCGCCCCGTTTCGGCGTGGACGTCGGTCCGGGTGAGCAGGGATGGCCCGGCAGCCCGGACGACGCGTGGCAGACCGGCGAGAGCGATGAGACGACCCCGCCCGCGGGCGTTGCGGCGCTGCTGGGCCGGGACGCCGGCGAACCGGTGCACTCGGTGCGCCGCACCCGCATGACCCACGGCCAGCCCGTAGCGACGGAAGTGCTGTACGTGCCGCACTCCTCGGTGCCCGGGCTTCCCGCGATGGACTCCGGAGGCACCGCCCGTGGCCGCGCCGTGCTCCGCGAACTGCACCGTCTCGAACTGGAGGGCAAGGAGCGCACGGTGGAACTCGGCTCCGTGCGCGCCGACGACGCCCGTCAGCTCGACCGGCTGCCCGGCGCTCCCGTGCTGGTCGTCACCACCCGCTACGTCTCACAGGGCACGACCGCCGCCGTCTCCGTCTCCACGTACCGCGCCGACACCTGCCGCCTCACCTTCGGAGACAAGGTTCCCGAGCCCGTGGTGCCGGCCCCCGAGAGCCCCGCTCCCGAAGGGGCGCCCCGACGCCACCGCGCCGCGGCCGCCGGGCGGCTCAGTCACTGTTGACGCTGAAGAGCTCGCTCTCGACCTTGTCGAGAGCGAGCCGCAGCGCGCCCGTGGCGACTGCCGCTTCACCCAGCTCCGACAGGGCGACACGCGGCGGCCGCAGGCAGTAGCGCTCCAACTCGTCGCGCAGCGGCCCCAGTACGTCGTCCAGTCCCGAGGCCCAGCCCCCTATGACCACCAGCTCCGGGTCGAGGGCCAGCACCAGCGCGGCGACATCGTGGACGAGGCGCTGAACGAACCGTTCCATCGCGCGCTCGGCCTGCTCGTCGCCCGCACGCGCGAGGGCGAAGACGCGGGCGACGGCGGCCTCGTCCAGGGGGTGCAGCGGCTCGCCCGTGGTCGACAGCAGACGCTCCGGGGTCGACTCGCGGCCCAGCAGGTGCAGCGCGCCGATCTCGCCCGCCGCACCGCCGAACCCCCGGTGCAGCCGCCCGCCGATCAGCGAGCCCGCCCCCGGGCTCAGCCCGACGAGCACCATCACGACATCCTCGGCACCTTCCGCCGCGCCCTGCCAACGCTCCGCGACGACAGCGGAGTTGGCGTCGTTCTCCACGATCACCGGGCAGCCGAAGGCCGTCTCCCGCAGCTTCTCGCCCAGCGGCAGGCCCGTCCAGCCGGGCAGTGCCGTGCTCAGCCGTACGGTGCCGTCCGCCTCGACGATTCCCGGGGTGCCCACACCCACCGCGCGCAGCGAGCCGCATCCGGTGCCGCTCACGTCGATGAGCTCGGAGACGGTGCTGTGTGCCTGTACCAGCCGCTCGACGGCGGGGGTGTCCTCGTCCACCTCCCGGGTGACCGTGCCGGCGATCTCGCCCGTCAGGTCGGAGAGCACGGCGGCTATCCGGTGGGCGCCGATCTCCACGCCGATGGCGTGCCCCGCCTCGGCCCTGAAGCGGAACCGCCGGGCGGGGCGGCCGCGCCGCGCCGCGCGCGGTGTGCCGGCGGGGCTTCCCTCGGCCTCGGCCGCGAGCCCCGCACCGACGAGGCCCTCGATCACGCCCTCCACGGTGGGACGTGACAGCTCGGTGGCGTTCGCCAGGTCCGTGAGGGTCAGCGGAGACCGGCCGAACTCGGTGCGCAGCACGCGCAGTACAGCGGTCGAGTTGATCCGTCGCAGCAGAGAGGGATCCCTGCCGGAGAGCCGCGTCAAGTCCGCCTCCTTGCCTCCACCCTGAGCCGGATGGTATCCGGAAGCCGGAGTTACCGCGAGTAGACCCAACTCCAGTCAGAACAGGGGAAGTTGATGCACTTCGGCGCGGAACTGCTTCCGACGCCGGGGATGCGCGGGCCTGGGACCCGCCCGCCCGGATGTCGGCGGGCGGAGGTTTACTGGAGGAATGAGCGACCTGGCCCAACACCTCGCCACCATCGACGTGTTACGCGACCGTCCGTTCCCCGAGCAGCGAGGGCGGCAGGCCGAAGTGGTCAGCGGTCCCGGCTACCACCTGGCGGAGCTGGCCACGAGCGAGGAGTTCTGGGAGGGCGACGGCGCGGGCCGGCTCACCACCGGGGAGCAGTACGAGGCGGAGTGCGGGGCGTTGAGCCGGCTGCTCACCGGGCGGTGGGGCGAGCCGCAGCTGGTCAGCCTGAGGGGCACCCTGATGCGCGGCGCCGAGGGGGAGGAGATGCCCGAGCCCTGGCAGGGGCTGAGCGCGGGCGTCCCCTACGTGGAGCTGTGGCAGACGGAGGGCCGGTGGGTCGCTGTGGGCGTATCGCAGCTGGGCCCTGCACTTCCCTTCCAGCTGATCGCAGCCGTCACGGTCAACGACCCTCCCTAGGCGGGTTGTTCCGGCACGCCGGTGACGGGGAGGCGGGGTCTGGCACGCGTTCCCCCGGCCGCCGGCCGGGGATGCCCCCACGCTGCGTCGCCGGTCGTCGGCGCAGCCCTCCCCCTGGGTTCGCCGGGGTGGGGTCTCCCCCGCGGAGCCAGGGGAAGTACCCTCAGCGCTCTCTCCCCCTGGGCCTGGCCGCCCGGGAGGTACCCCGACCCTCCGCCTTCCGATCGCACGTACCAGCCACCGCGCGCCCCACCCTGCTCAGGCTCGCCCCGGCCGCCAGGCCCAGAGGAGGGCGACGCTGCTTTGCGGACACGCCCCAGCCTCGTGCCGGGCCTCGGCGGTCAGTCCGCAGACCGGGCCGTGTGCCGGGTCGCGCGCAGGTCTGGGCTCACTCCTCCCAGACCGGTACGAGAGGCAGCCCTCGGGCGGCACGCTCCTGGTCGACGACGCGTTGGATCAGTTCCGTCTTGCGCTTGGTGTACGCGAGCCCGTCCTCTGCATCGGCAGCGGCACGCCGCTTCAACTCGCCGTATTCCTGTGCCACTTGCGGATGCGAGCGCAGGTGGTCACGGAAGAGCCGCTCGTTACGCGTGTCCCAGGTGTCGGCTGTGACGATGTGCAGGTGATGACTGCGCCGCCCGTCGGCACGGCTCCGGAAGTAGAACAGCCGACCGGGCATCCCGGTCTCCTGCAAGCGGTAGCCCAGCCGTCTCAGGGCGGCTCTCCGCCCCGCGGTGACATCGTCCAGGGTGGTGACCGACGCCATCAGATCGATCACCGGCTTGGCGGCCAGGCCCGGAACAGAGGTGCTGCCCACGTGCTCGACGTCCAGGAACAGCCCGGGTGCGGCGTCGATCAGCTCCGCACCGGCCTCGGTGCCCTCTCTGCGCCAGGCTGAGTCGTAGTCCACTATCTCAACGGCCATCCGCGCATTTTACGGGCGGACGGAACCAACGCTCAGAAGCCGGATGAGGTGCGTGTGCCGGCTCGGTCCGGTGCTGCCGTTCCACATGATCGCCGCGGTGACGGGCAACGGCCCTCCCCGGCCGCCGAATTCGGCCTCAGCGTTCTGCCTGCGCCCCGGCCGCCTCCCTCAGCCGGGAGAACTCCTCGGCCATGGCCTTCGGCGTCCAACGGGCGTTCAGTCCGCTGGGGTTGGGAAGTACCCACACACGCGCACCGCCGATCGGCTGCTCCTGCGGGCCGATCCGGGCCGTGCGTTCGCCGAAGGCGGTGCGGTATGCCGTCACGCCCACCACGGCCAGCCACCGCGGCCGCAACCGTGAGACCTTGCGGGCGAGCCGGCGGCCGCCCTCCCGGTACTCCTCGGCGCTCAATTCGTCGGCCTGCGCACTGGCCCGCTGCACGACGTTGGTGATGCCCAGCCCGTACTTGAGCAGTTCGCGCTCCTCGTCCGGCCGCAGCAGGCGCGGCGTGAATCCGGACGCGTGCAGCACGGGCCCTGGGGGCACCTCCCGGACGGAGTCCGGGGGAGGTTGCCGGGACGGGCGAAGTGGTGGCCGGTCGCCGCCGACATCAGCCCCGGATTGATACCGCAGAAGAGCACGTGCAGCCCTTCTGCCGTCACGTCCGGTACGAGCTTGCCGCGGGCGGCCTCCAGCTCCTCCCTGGAGGCACCTCCCGGACGAGGTCCGGGGGAGAAGCGGGTTGCACGCCGCGTCAGAGGATCGCCCCCGGCGTGTAGGCCGCGGCCTCCGGGTGCTCCTTCGTGATCTCCTCGATGCGGGCGATCACCGCACCGACCTGGCCCGCGGCGGCGCCCGTGAAGGCCAGCCGGTCGTCCATCAGAGCGCTCAACTCCCCGCGCCCGAGGGGGATCCGCCCGTCCTCGGCCAGCCGGTCGAGGAGCTCGTTGCGTTCCGCTCCCGCCCGCAGCGCCAGCGCCGAGGCGACCGCGTGCTCCTTGATGACCTCGTGTGCGCTCTCCCGGCCGACTCCCGCCCGTACGGACGCCATCAGGACCTTCGTGGTGGCCAGGAAGGGCAGATAGCGGTCGAGTTCGCGTTCCACCACGGCGGGGAAGGTGCCGAACTCCTCGAGCACCGTCAGGAAGGTCTCCATCAGCCCGTCGAGGGCGAAGAAGGCGTCGGGCAGAGCCACCCGGCGTACCACGGAGCACGAGACGTCGCCCTCGTTCCACTGGTCACCGGCCAGTTCGCCCGTCATCGACGCGTAGCCGCGCAGGACCACCATCAGGCCGTTGACGCGCTCGCAGGACCGCGTGTTCATCTTGTGCGGCATGGCGGAGGAGCCGACCTGGCCCTCCTTGAAGCCTTCGGTGACCAGCTCCTGCCCGGCCATCAGCCGGATCGTCTTCGCCAGTGACGAGGGCGCCGCGCCCAGCTGGACCAGTGCCGTCACCGCGTCGTGGTCGAGGGAGCGGGGATAGACCTGCCCGACCGAGGTGAGTGCGCGCGCGAAGCCGAGATGGGAGACGACCCTGCGCTCCAGTTCGGCGAGCTTCTCCTCGTCCCCGCCGAGCAGGTCCAGCATGTCCTGCGAGGTGCCGACGGGGCCCTTGACGCCGCGCAGCGGGTAGCGCGCGAGCAGCTGCGTCAACCGCTCGTAGGCGATGAGGAGTTCGTCCGCGGCGGTGGCGAAGCGCTTGCCCAGAGTGGTGGCCTGCGCGGCCACGTTGTGCGAGCGTCCGGCGACGACCAGTTCGGCGTGCTCCCCGGCCAGCCGGCCCAGCCGGGCCAGCAGCGCGACGGTGCGGTCACGCGCCAGCTCCAGCGACAGCCGGATCTGCAGCTGCTCGACGTTCTCCGTCAGGTCCCGGGAGGTCATGCCCTTGTGCACGTGCTCGTGCCCGGCCAGCGCGTTGAACTCCTCGATGCGGGCCTTCACATCGTGCCGGGTGACCCGCTCCCGTGCCGCGATGGACGCCAGGTCGACGTTCCCCAGGACACGCTCGTAGTCGGCGACGGCCGCCTCGGGTACGTCCACACCCAGGTCGCGCTGGGCCCGCAGTACCGCCAGCCACAGCCGCCGCTCCAGCACCACCTTCTCTTCGGGGGACCACAGCCGGGCCAGCTCGGCGGAGGCGTAGCGGGAGGCCAGGACGTCGGGGATGCGGGGCTTGTCAGTCACAGCCCGATTCTACGGGGTGGCGCCCCGGCCTCTACGGGGTGTCCTCGCAGGCCAGCGCTGTCAGCTCGGGGCGCTTGGGAGTGCGGCCGTCGCCGCTGGAGCGTCCGGTCAGCCGCCGGCCGATCCACGGCAGCAGGTGTTCCCGTGTGAAGCGTGCATCGGCCCGGCGCCGGGCGACCCATGACTGTGAGGGGGAAGGAGCGAGAGGGGCGCGCCAGTCCGAGACGGCGGAATGACCCAGCTGCTGGCACACCGCTTCGGCCACCCGGCTGTGTCCCTCACCGTTCAGGTGCAGCCGGTCGTCGGCCCACAGCCGCGGATCGGCCAGCGGCCCTCCGGTGTAGAGGTCGACGACTGCCGCACCGTGCCGTCCGGCCAGGTCGTCGATGAACTCGAACAGGTGCTCCATGCGGGCCCGGTAGCGCTCCAGCCCGGGGCCGTTGCGCCCGGGACTGCGCATCAGCACCAACTGCCCGCAGCCCGGCGCCAGTTTGCCCACGCACTCCTCCAGGACACCGCACACCCTGCCCATGTCGCACCGGGGCCGCAGCGTGTCGTTGAGGCCGCCGACGAGCGTCACCAGGTCGGCGTTCATCGCGGCGGCCGCGTCCACCTGTTCCGCGGCGATCTGCCCGATGAGCTTGCCGCGCACGGCGAGGTTGGCGTACCGGAAGCCCTCCTCCGCGGGCGGCCCGGAGGCCGGCCGCGCGGCAGCGCCCGCTGCGTGGGTGGCGAGGCGCCTCGCGAGCAGGTCCGCCCAGCCGCGGTAACTGCCGTCCGGAAGGCGGTCGGACATTCCTTCGGTGAAGGAGTCGCCGATGGCGACGAAGCTGCGTATGACGGGGGTCTCACGGGCCCCGGAGGCTTCTGGGGAGTCCTGCGCGGTGTTCACGGCCGTTCATCGTATCCGGTGCTCAGGGCGACCTTTCACCGCTCGTATGGCTCCTCCTCCGGACTGCGGTGCACCAGCTCGCGCAGCACGTCCTCCATCGTGACCACTCCCGCCGTGCGTCCGCCGTCGTCCATCACCGCGGCGAGATGCGTGCTGCTGGAGCGCATCGCTCCCAGAACGTCGTCGAGCGGCATCGAGGCGTGGACCCGGGCGATCGGCCGCATCGCCGTGGCGGGGAAGGCCGCGTCGCGGGGGAGGGCGTCCAGCGCGTCCTTGACGTGCAGATATCCCAGAGCGCGGCCCTTGCTGTCGACCACCGGGAAGCGGGAGAAGCCCGAGCTGGCCGCGAGCTGCTCCAGCTCCTCGGGTGTCACTCCCAGGCGGGCGGCGACGACCTCCTCGGTGGGCTTGGCGACGGCGCCGACGGGACGCCGCCCGAGCTCCAGCGCGTCCCGCAGACGTTCCGTGGAGCCGGCGTCCAGCAGACCCGCCTCGCTGGAGTCGGCGACCATCTGCGCCAGCTCGTCGTCGGAGAACGTCGAGACGACTTCGCCCTTGGGCTCCACACGCAGCAGCTTCAGCAGGCTGTTGGCGAACGCGTTCACCGTGAAGATCACCGGACGCAGCGCCCGCGCCAGCGCCACCAGCGGCGGGCCCAGCAGCAGCGCCGCACGCTCCGGACCGGCCAGAGCGATGTTCTTCGGCAGCATCTCGCCCAGCAGCATGTGCGCGTACGTGGCCGCCGTCAGAGCGATGACGAAGGAGATGATGCCGGCGAGGCCGTCGCTGACGCCCACCAGGTGGAAGAGGGGCTCCAGGAGATGCTCGATGGCGGGTTCGGCCACGACACCGAGCACCAGCGTGCAGAGCGTGATGCCCAGCTGCGCCGCCGCCAGCAGGGCGGAGACGTTCTCCAGGCCCCACAGGACACTGCGGGCCCGCCGGTCCCCGTTCTCCGCGAGCGGTTCGATCTGTGCGCGACGCACGGAGATCAGCCCGAACTCCGCGCCCACGAAGAAGGCGTTGGCGACGAGCGTCAGCAGTCCGATGAACAGCTGGATCGCAGTCATCGGTGATCCACCTCCTCCTCGGCCTCGTCGGCGCCGTGCTCCTCGCCGGGCTCGGGCGGAGCGGTGAGCTGCGAGCGGGCGGCACGGCGTCCGTGCGCATCGACGACCTCGATGTGCCAGCCCGCGACGTCCAGTGAGTCACCCCGCTCGGGGATCCGGCCGAGCCCGGTCGCGACCAGCCCGGCCAGCGTCTCGTACGGGCCCTCGGGAGCCCGCAGGCCGATGGTCTCCAGCTGGTCGATGCGAGTGGCGCCGTCGGCGTCGAAGACGCGCCGCCCGTCCGGGTCGCGGCCTGCCGGGGCGAGGTCCGGGGGTTCCTGCGGGTCGTGCTCGTCGCGCACCTCTCCCACGACTTCCTCGATGATGTCCTCGAGCGTGACGACACCGGCCGTGCCGCCGTACTCGTCGATGACGACGGCAATGCTCCTGTCCCCGCCCGGCATGCGGTCCAGCAGCCGGTCCACGGTCAGTGACTCGGGCACGAGCAGCGGCTCGCGCATCAGGTCCGTCACCGGACAGCGCACACGATCATCCGCCGGCACCGCCAGCACGTCCTTGATCCGGACGATGCCGACGACGGTGTCGAGGCCGCCGCGCACGACGGGGAAGCGGGAGAGGCCCGTGGCACGGGTGGCGTTGGCGACGTCCTCGGCGTTGGCCTGCACATCCAGCGACGTGACCTGCACGCGCGGGGTCATGACGTTCTCGGCCGTCAGCTCCGGCAGGTGCAGCGTCCTCACGAACAGGTCGGCCGTGTCCGGCTCCAGCGCGCCCTCCTTGGCCGAGTGGCGGGCGAGCGCGACGAGTTCGCGGGGAGAGCGCGCGGAGGCCAGCTCCTCGGTCGGTTCGAGGCCCATCCGGTGCATGATCCGGTTGGCCGTGTTGTTCAGATGCCGGATCAGCGGACGGAAGAGCGCGGAGAAGGCCCGCTGCGGGGTGGCGACC
Organism: Streptomyces sp. WMMB 322; assembly: GCF_900090145.1. Classification (GTDB taxonomy): domain Bacteria; phylum Actinomycetota; class Actinomycetes; order Streptomycetales; family Streptomycetaceae; genus Streptomyces. The sequence goes on along the minus strand of NZ_FMHI01000026.1, from coordinate 47,609 downwards.
GCCTTGGCGATGGCCAGCGGTCTGGAGATCGCCCAGTTCTTCGGGACGAGCTCGCCGACCACCATCAGCACGAGTGTGGACAGCGCGGTGCCGAGGACGAGCGCGGCGGAGGGCGCCGCGGAGGACGGCACCCCGAGGGCTCTCAGAGGGCCGGCGATCAGCTTCGCGATCGACGGCTCGGCCAGCATGCCGACGACCAGATTGGTGACCGTGATCCCGAGCTGTGCACCGGAGAGCTGGAACGTCAGCGACCGCACCGCCGCCATCGCGCTGCGCGCGCCCCGCTCGCCGCGCTGCACGGAGCGTTCCAGATCGGCGCGCTCCACCGTCGTCAGCGAGAACTCGGCGGCGACGAACGCGCCGCAGGCCAGGGCGAGCAGCAGAGCGAGGAGGAGGAAGAGCACCTCGGTCACCGGGCCGCCTCCGCGGGAGACAGAAGCACCTGGCGGGACACGGTGGGCGGTGCGGGGCGGGACGTGGCGCTCGCGCCGTGCCGGTCACGGTGCTGTGTGCTGTTGGGAGGGTCGCCCATGGGCGGACTCTCACACCTTTCGTTCAGGGGTGCCCTGCTCGGCGCGGGGGCGTGGGCGTCACCGGCCCGGGGGCCGGGAGCGACGTCGGTTGTTCATCGTAGACGGACGGGGTCGGCGGCGAGTTCCCCGGAAGGCGGGTCGTATGCGGCCCGCATCAGGGGTTCGGCCCGGGGGACGCTGCAGTCCGGCGTCAGCTGCGTATGCGGAGCGAGGGCGTGAGCAGGAGCACCAGCACTACCAGGTTCGCCACCGTTCCGAACGGCAGGTACCACAGTCCGAGCACGGCGAGGAGCGCCACCGCCCACCATGCCTGCACCGCTCCCGCGGCGAAGGCCGCCACTGAGATGAGGTACGCCGCCGCGTACCCGACGAAAGTCCACTTGACCAGCAGCGATCTGGGATCGCCCCCGATGCCGGAGACCAGGTCCGCCCACGGGCCCAGCCGGCCGGCGTGCGTTCCGCCGGCGGGCGTCACGAAGTCGCCCGTGATCAGCGCGTGCAGCCCGTCGAAGAGCATCCATCCGCCGACGACGGCCACCAGCACGACCACGGCCCATCCCGTCCAGCTCACGGCTGCTCCCCCTCCGCCGGTCCGGTGCGGAATTCCCCCGCAGCCCGTCACGGCGCAGAACTGTAGGGCAGGGCACTGACAGCGGGATCCGGCCGTGCAAGGGGCAGCTCGACCCCGCCCATAGCCACTGCTAGCAGTTGAGTGCTAGCTTTGACGTGTGTCGAAGACTCAGCTGAACGTCCGGGTGGATGAAGCGACCGCACACACGGCGCGAGAGCGCGCCCTCGAGCGGGGAGTGAGCATGAACCGCTACATCGAGGAGCTGGTCGAGCGCGACGCCGGGGAGGCGGGGCAGACGTTCGTCGAAGCGGCGTCGGAGTTCATGAAGAGCTACGAGTCGGTCTTCGCGGAGGAGTTTCCGGAGTCCGGACACCGCGAGAGCGAGGGTCTTCCGCGTACGTGACTCTCCGCATCGACCTCGCCTGGCTTCTGATGGTCGCGGAGTCCAAGGCTCCCGGTGACCCCCGTGTCACCGACTACGGGGCCCTCGTCGCCGCCGTCAGCAGGCACGAAGCGACCATATTCGAGCGCCCCGTCTACGCCGAGCCGCAGGACCGGGCCGCCGCGCTGCTGCAGCTTCTGCTCCACGTGCCCGCGCTGGAACGGGGCAATGCCCTGTTCGCGTGCGCCGTCGCCTACGGATACCTCGTCGCCAGCGGGCTGCGGGTCCAGGTGTCTCCCGAGAAGATCCGCGACCTGGCGTGGCTCGTCAAGGACGGCTCTGCGGGCGTGCGCGACATCGCCCTCGAACTGCGCACCTGGACGAGCTGACCCGCGCGGCGCCCCCGGGCCGACGGCTGTGGGCGGCAGCAGGGCGCACTGCCTCCCGGCGTCGCTGCCGAGCAGCCGGACGGCACGCGCACGTCGCGGCCACGGGAACCGGCCGGGGCCGGGGGGGCAGACGCCGAGGTCAGATGCCGAGGGCCGGACTCCGAGGGTCGGACGCCTTACGGCTGCCGCCGAGCCTGCCGGTGAGCCAGCTCGGCGCCGCCGCACGGAAGTCGGGGGTGCTCATCGCACCTGCCCCCGCGGGCAGCGCCCCCGCCAGCGCCGCTCCGGACGCCGCCGGAAGATCCTCCACGTTGCAGCGCGTCGCCAGATCGGGCTCGGCGGGGAAGCTGCCGATCACCACGCCGCGCGTGCGCAGTCCGCGGGCGCGCAGGGCCTCCGTGGTCAGCGCCGTCGCGTTGAGCGTGCCCAGACCCGCGGCGGCGACCACCACCACCTCCGCATCCAGAAGCCTTGCCGCGTCCGCGAGGGTCGCCCCGGCGTCGTCGAACCGTACGAGCAGCCCGCCCGCGCCTTCCACCAGCACCAGGTCGTGCACGTGCGCCAGCCGCCGCGCGGCCTCCGCGATCTGCGCGGGGGCCACGCAGGCGAGGCCCGAGCGCCGCGCGGCGGTCCCGGGCGCCAACGGCTCCGGATAGCGGGCGAGTTCGGCTCCGGTGACCTCCTCGCCCGCCAGCTGCCGCACCGTCTCCACATCGGCGGGCTCACCCGCCGCCACACCGGTCTGGGCGGGTTTCAGGACCGCCACCGACAGACCCCGCTCCAGGGCTGCCGCTGCCATCGCCGCCGTGGCGACCGTCTTGCCGACCTCCGTGCCCGTCCCTGTGACGACGATGATTCCCCGCACCGCCTCAGCCCTCCGCCGCCGCGGCCAGCATCGCCGTACAGATCGCCGCCACGTCCTCGTCGCTCGTCACGTAAGGAGGCATCGCGTAGACCATGTCGCGGAAGGGCCGCAGCCATACGCCGCTGCGGGCGGCAGCCCGGGTCGCGGCGGCCATGTCGACGTTGTGGCGGAGCTGGAGGACACCGATGGCACCGAGCACCCGTACGTCCGTCACACCGGCCAGCTCGGAGGCAGGAGCCAGCCCCTCGCGCAGCCCGTTCTCGATGCGGCGCACTTCGCCCGCCCAGTCCCCCTCCAGGAGCAGACCGACGGAGGCGTCCGCGACGGCCGTGGCGAGCGGGTTCCCCATGAAGGTCGGGCCGTGCGCCAGTACCGGCACCTCACCCTGCGAGATCCCCTCGGCCACGCGTGGGGTGCACAACGCCGCGGCAAGCGTGAGGTAACCGCCGGTCAGCGCCTTGCCGAGGCACATCACATCCGGTACGACACCTGCGTGCTCCGCGGCGAAGAGGGCTCCGGTGCGCCCGAAACCGGTGGCGATCTCATCGAGTACGAGCAGGACGTCGTGCTCGTCGCAGGCCTCGCGCAGCGCCCGCACGTACGCGGGGGAGTGGAAGCGCATGCCTCCCGCTCCCTGCACGACCGGCTCCACGATCACCGCGGCCAGCTCGTCCGCGTGCCGCGCGATCGTCTCGTGGAGGTGCCGCACATAGCTCTCGTCCGGTGCCGCGCCGAAACCGGAGGGCGGGGCGTCGGCGAAGACCTGCCGTGGGAGCACCCCCGACCACAGCTCGTGCATGCCCCCTTCCGGGTCGCACACGGACATCGGATGCCAGGTGTCACCGTGGTAGCCGCCCCTCCACGTCATCAGCCGCCGCTTCGCCGCCCGCCCCCGCGAACGCCAGTACTGCAGGCACATCTTGACGGCGACCTCGACCGAGACCGACCCGGAGTCGGCGAGGAAGACGTGTTCGAGGCCTTCCGGCGTGATGTTCACGAGCCGCTTCGCGAGCCGCACGGCCGGCTCGTGCGTCAGCCCGCCGAACATGACATGGCTCATGCGTTCCAGCTGGGTGTGCGCCGCCTCGTTGAGAACCGGGTGGTTGTAGCCGTGCACGGCCGACCACCAGGAGGACATTCCGTCCACCAGCTCCCGCCGCCCGCAGAACTCCTCGGCCAGGCGCAGACGCACCCCGGATGCCGACTCGACGACCAGCGGTGCGGTGCGCCCCGGCATGGGCCCGTACGGATGCCAGACGTGCCGCCGGTCCAGGTCGAGCAACTCACCCGGGCTCAGCGGGTCTTGGGGGAGGGGGGCGCTCTCCACGGGAATGCGGGCGGGCTCAGGCATTGGGCGGCAGAGCGGTGCCGGCTCCCCGCCGGCGCACGGTGACCAGGTCCTCGGGGCGCTGCCCGGGCTGCTCCCGGTGTTCGGGCAGCGTGGTGGTGTCCGTGCCCTCGACCTCGAACCCGGCGTCCGCGATCATCTCCAGGTCGGACTGGCCCGCCTGCCCCTCGCTGGTCAGGTAGTCGCCGAGGAAGACGGAGTTGGCGAGATGCAGCGCGAGCGGCTGCATCGACCGCAGATGCACCTCGCGTCCGCCGGCCAGCCGCACCTCCGCATCCGGGTGCACGAACCGCACCATCGCGAGGATGCGGAGCGCCCGCTGCGGAGTCAGGTTCCACTCATCCGCCAGCGGCGTCCCCTCGAAGGGGATGAGGAAGTTGACCGGTACCGAGTCCGGGTCCATCTCGCGCAGCGCGAAGACCACGTCCACGAGGTCCTCGTCGCTCTCGCCCATGCCCGCGATGAGCCCGGAACAGGCCGACAGGCCGGCGCTCTGCGCCTGACGCACCGTCTCCTGCCGGTCGGAGTAGTCGTGGGTGGTGCAGATGTCCCCGTACGTCGCCTCGGAGGTGTTGAGGTTGTGGTTGTAGGCGTCGGCGCCGGCCTCCTGCAGGCGGGCGGCCTGGCCGTCGGAGAGCAGGCCGAGGCAGGCGCACACTTCGACGCCCTCGTGCTGCTCCTTGATGGCGCTGATGGTCTTGGAGACGCGGTCGATGTCGCGGTCCGTCGGTCCACGGCCGCTGGCCACCAGACAGACCCGCTTCGCGCCGCCCTTGAGCCCCGCCTCGGCGGCCGAGGTCGCCTCGTCGGGCTTCAGCCAGGTGTACTTGAGGATCTCCGCCTGCGAACCGAGCCGCTGCGAGCAGTACGAGCAATCCTCGGGGCACAGCCCGGACTTGAGGTTGACGAGGTAGTTGAGCTTCACCCTCCGCCCGAACCAGTGGCGCCGCACCTTTCCGGCCGCGGCCACCACGTCCAGCAATTCATCGTCGGAGGTCTCCAAAACGGCGCGTGCCTCGTCACGTGTCGGCAGCTCGCGGCGCAGACCTTTGTCCACCAAGTCATTCAGCAGCTCCATGACGGCGATCTTTGCAACTTCGCCGCTCAAGGCCAAGGGTGGAACTCACAACACCGGCCGGGGCCGGTGTGTGTATCGCCACACCACCACCCTGCGCGCAACGGGCTACCGTCTATGGAGTGCCGACAAAAGCCCGCTCTCGGCGCGCCCCGTTGCCGGTCCCGGCCCCCAGGTTCCGTTTCCTGCCGCGGGCGGGCACGATGCGCGGCAGGAAACGGAACCGGCGCTGAGCCGGACGGAGCCCGGCCGGCCGGAAACCAGGAGGAAGACCCATGCCCGACGAGTCCCGTGGGGCCACCGGTGCGTCGGACGTGCCCGGCGACGCCGGGCACGATGCGCGGCAGGCGCAGGGCGGGGACCCCTTCGCGTGGACCCGGCGTGCCCGCGCCGACCGGCAGCGCGCCGGGCTGGTGCGTGAGCTGCGCCCCCGCGCCGCCGGTTCCCCGCTGCTCGACCTGGCCGGAAACGACTATCTCGGCCTCGCCCGCCACCCCGAGGTGACCGGGGCCGCCGCGGCGGCGGCGCACCTGTGGGGAGCCGGCTCCACCGGCTCGCGCCTGGTCACCGGTTCCACGGCACTGCACGCCGAACTCGAGGCGGATCTAGCCGAGTTCTGCGGATTCGAGGCGGCACTCGTCTTCTCCTCCGGCTATGCGGCGAACCTCGCCGCGCTCACCGCTCTGACCTCGCCCGGAGGTCTGCTGGTCTCCGACGCGGGCAACCACGCCTCGCTCATCGACGGCTGCCGCCTCTCCCGCGCCGGGACCACCGTCGTACCGCACGCCGACCCCGACGCCGTGGCCAAGGTCCTGGACGGCCACGGCGGGCAGGCGCTCGCCGTCACCGACTCCGTCTTCTCCGTCGACGGCGACGCGGCACCGCTCACCGCACTCGCCGAGGTGTGCCGTGGGCACGGCGCGGCCCTCCTCGTCGACGACGCCCACGGCCTCGGCGTGCTGGGCGAGGGCGGCCGGGGGGCACTGCACGCCGCCGGCCTCGCCGGTGCCCCCGGCACGGTCGCCACCGTCACCCTCTCCAAGTCCCTCGGCAGCCAGGGCGGCGCGGTCCTCGGACCGGCCCACGTCATCGGACATCTCGTCGACACGGCCCGCACCTTCATCTTCGACACCGGGCTCGCCCCTGCGGCCGCCGGTGCCGCGCTGGCCGCCCTGCGCATCGTGCGGCGCGAGCCGGAACGCTCCCGCCGCGCACGGGCCGCCGCCGCCCTCCTGTACGAGAGGCTGACGGCTGCCGGGCTGCGCGCCGGCCGCCCCGACGCAGCTGTGATCTCCGTGCGGGCGCCCGCCCCCGAGGACGCCGTGCGCTGGGCGGCGGAGTGCCGTGCGGCCGGCCTTCAGGTGGGCTGCTTCAGACCGCCCTCGGTCCCGGACGGCATCTCCCGGCTTCGCCTGACGGCGCACGCCGGCCTGAGCGAGGAGCAGTTGGAGTCGGCCGCCGGCACCATCGCCCGCACGGCGCCGCCCGGAGCCCGCTGAGCGGGCCGCGGGCCGAGGCCCCGGTGGCTCTCTCCGCCCCGGCTCCCTCGGGCGGACCCTCCCTCAGGCCGCCCCTCCGCCGGCGCGCGGAGGGGCTGGTGGCAGACCCACCAGCGAGGAGCGCCGCTCACCGTCCAGTACGCGCAGCGCGGTTGCCATCGTTGTGCTGTGCAGTTCGCTCTCACCGCGCTCGTGCATCAGCGTCAGGGCGTCGCGCAGCGCCGCGGCCTTGACCACCAGTGCCTGTGCCGCGCGCAGTCTGCTGTAGGTGTGCTCGCCCCGCGCCGGGTTGATGCGCCCCAGTGCATCGACGACCTCCAGATACGCGTCGATCACCTGGCACTCCGCGCGGGTCAGTGCGGGCAGCGGAGGCAGCTCGGGAGGACGCACCGTCCCTCACCTCCCGGACGGCGGCCGGCCGGAGCCGCCGGTCCCGCGGGCGGCGGTGAGACGGTCGACCAGCCCGTACGCCACTGCGCCCTCGGCGTCGAAGATCTTGTCGCGCTCCAGGTCCGCGCGCACGGTCTCCAGGGGTTGCCCGGTGTGCCGTACGTACATCTCCTCCAGCAGCTCCCGCGTGCGCAGCAGCTCCTTCGCCTGGATGGCCAGATCGTCGGCCTGCCCGTGCACGGGCTCGGCGAAGGCCGGCTGATGGATGACGATGCGCGCGCCGGGAAGTGCCAGCCGTTTGCCGGGCGTTCCGGCGGCCAGCAGCACGGACGCCGACGAGGCCGCCTGCCCCAGGCACACGGTCTCGATGTCGCAGCTGACGTACCGCATCGTGTCGTAGACCGCCGACATCGCGGTGAACGAGCCGCCCGGGGAATTGATGTACAGCGAGATGTCCCGGTCCGGGGCCGCCGCCTCGAGGTGGATGAGCTGGGCCATGACGTCGTTCGCGGCGGCGTCGTCGATCTGCGTGCCCAGGAAGACGATCCGCTCCTCCAGGAGCTTGGAGTACGGATCGAGGGTGCGCACTCCATTGCTGGTGCGCTCGGTCAACTCGGGAAGCACGTAACGGGCTGACGGTCTGCCGGGCATCGCGACATCTCTCCCTCGGTCAGGGCTGGAACGTCAAAAATGTACAGGACGTACATGACGTTATGCTGGGAGCATGACGTACGAGATTCCGGTGACGCAAGCACGCGCTGCCCTCGCGGATCTGATCAACCGCGTGGTCTACGGCAGCGAGCGTGTGGTGGTGACGCGCCACGGCAAGCCGCTGGTGGCGCTCGTATCGGCTGCTGACCTGGAGAAACTCGAAAAGCTCAACGCGGCGGACGAGGAGGGCGTGGTCAGCACCGTCTCGGCGGTGGGCGATGTGCCCTCCGCTCAAGGCGAACGGCAGCGTTTCGGGATCGCCGCGGAGCACCGCGGCCCGGCCACCGGTAACAGGCGGCCGGGCCGGGAGAGTTGAGGAGCACGGGACCGGGCCCCGCGCCGCCTCCCTCGGAGGAAGCTGTGCTGAGGTCTAGGAGCTGAGCTCCCACACGGCGTGCGCGATGGCGTCACTGTTCAGGTCGAGCGCCTTCTCGTTGACGTTCGAGACGTCGTCGCACTCCGAGTGGTAGCAGCTGTCGTACGGCTCGCCCGCCTTGCCGTCCCACTGCTTGGCCTGCTCCTCGGTCATGGTCTCGCCGGCGCCGGTGAAGGTGCCGCCGACGGTCACCCCGGCGTCCTTGAACGAGGCGTGGTCGCTGCGGCCGCCGACCTCGGAGGAGGTCTCCGTGGTGATGTCCTTGGACTCGAAGTAGTCCTTGAAGACCTTCTGCACGGCAGCGTCGTCGTCGTAGACGAAGTAGCCCGCGTTGGGCGAGGCGATCATGTCGAAGTTGAGGTAGGTGCTGATCTTCTTCACATCGCCCTCGGAGAGGCTGTCGACGTAGTTGCGCGAGCCGACCAGACCCTGCTCCTCGGCGCCCCACCATGCGAAGCGCAGATGCTTCTTCGGCTCCAGGTTCTCCTTGGCGACGGCGAGGGCGACTTCGAGGATTCCGGCGGAGCCCGAACCGTTGTCGTTGATGCCGGGGCCGCTGCCCACCGAGTCCAGGTGGGAGCCGGCCATCACCGTGCTGTCCTCGGAGCCGCCCTTGGGCCAGTCGGCGATGAGGTTGTAGCCCGTCTTCCCGCCGTGGTCGAACTCCTGGACCTCGGTCTCGAATCCGGCCTCGTCGAGCTTCTTCTTGATGAGGTCGATGGACGCCTTGAATCCCGGTTCGCCGTGCGCGCGGCTGCCGCCGTTCTCCTCGGCCACCGACTGCAGTTCCTTGAGGTCCTTCTGGACGCTGTCGACGGAGATGTCGGGCGCGGCGGCCTGCTCGGGCTTGGCCGCCTGAGCGGCGCCTGCCCCGAGAAGGGAAGCCGCCAGCGCGGTGCTGGCGGAGGCGACTATGAGAACGCGACGCTTCTCTTTGCGGATCACAGGTACTCCGATGCTGTGTGGGGGGTTCGAAGTTACTGCTCGGTGTTGCGTCCACAAGAGAATCATCCGGCCGTCACCGCGCCGTCAAGAGCGTTTACCGGACGGGGGGTTGCGGCATACGGAGAGTCGCGACCGGAGGTGCCGGCACATCCGGATATGAGACGAACAAGGGCGCCATGCGCCGCTCGTCCTCCAACAGGCCGCGTACGGCCGGTGCTTGGCGCCCCGGATCCGGGTCGGCCCGTTGGTGCCCGAGGCATCGCCCGCTGCCGGCCGTGAAACGAGCGTGAGCCCAGTGTCGGCCTGTGCGGTGAGCACGTGCACCGGCGAGCCGGAGACCCTGCCGCCGAGGAGGCCGGCGGAGCGCAGCAGCAGTGTGGCTCCCGGGCCCGGCGGGGGGTCAGGCGCTCTTCGGCGGCATGGACCCGCCCGGATTCCAGGAGGGCCTGCGGGTGTTGGCGACCGTGAACGTCCTGGACCTGCGGGAGGCGGAGCAAGCCGAGCAGTGACTGCCGGCCAACTTCCCACCACCGCGCGGGAAATGACCCACGGCTGCGGCACGAGGCCCGTCACGACCCGCTGCCCCGGATGGACGCGCTGCGCAGGCGCGCCGCAGACAGTGCCGGTAGAAACGACTTGGTAAAGATCGCAAACGTGCTCTGTCCCCTGCCCGCGGTGGACAGGAAGGATCGGCGGAACTGTGATCAACGATCACTGTTGCGTCCAGCGGCCACCACTTCAGGGGAGCCCCCAGTGATCATACGGAATTCAAGCATCGCCGCCGCCGGCGCAGCGGCGCTCACAGCGAGTCTCCTCGCCGTCCCGTCGGCGTTCGCGGACTCCGGTAGCGGCCAGGCCTCGCCCGGCGGTGCTGCGGAGGCCCGTGGGGTGAAGGCCGCGGCCGCGCGTGCGGCCAAGGAAGGCGTCGACTGGAAGGACTGCCCCGAGGACTGGGGCCTCGCCAAGCCGATCCAGTGCGGATTCGTCACTGTCCCCGTCGACTACGCAGACCCCGGCGGCCGCACCATCAAGATCGCCCTCGACCGTGCCGAGAGCACCGGAGGCAAGGACGAGCGCCAGGGCTCCCTGGTCTACAACCCGGGCGGTCCGGGCGGCTCCGGCATGTCCTTCCCCACTCGCGTGACCAGGGACAACCCCCTGTGGACCAAGACGGCCAGGGCGTACGACTTCGTGGGCTTCGATCCGCGGGGTGTCGGCCACTCCGCGCCCATCTCGTGCATGGACCCCCAGGAGTTCGTCAAGGCTCCGAAGCCGGACCCGGTGCCGGACGACGAGGCGGACAAGCAGGCTCAGCGCAAGCTGGCCAAGGAGTACGCCGACGGCTGCAAGGAGCGCAGCGGCAGCCTTCTGCCGCACATGACGACGCCCAACACCGTCCGCGACCTCGACGTGATCCGTGCCGCGCTGGGCGACAAGAAGCTGAACTACCTCGGCGTCTCCTACGGCACCTACATCGGCTCCGTCTACAGCACCCTCTTCCCCACGCACGTGCGCCGCATGGTCGTGGACAGCGTCGTCAACCCCTCCCGCGACCAGATCTGGTACCAGAACAACCTCGATCAGGACGTCGCCTTCCAGGGCCGCTGGAAGGACTGGACGAAGTGGGTCGCCGAGCACGACAGCACCTACGGAATCGGCGACACCGCGGCGAAGGTCGAGGCGCAGTGGAAGAAGCTGCGGGCCGAGGCGAAGGAGAAGCCCTTCGGCGGCGTCGTCGGACCGGCCGAACTGCTGGCGTTCTTCCAGAACGCCCCCTACTACGACCAGATGTGGGCCCCCGTCGCCAAGGCGTGGTCGTCGCACCTCAAGGGTGATGAGAAGGCTCTCGTCGAGGCTGCCGGCCCTGACATGTCCGACAAGGCCGGCAACAAGGCCGCGGAGAACGGCAACGCCGTCTACACGGCCGTCGAGTGCACCGACGCCAAGTGGCCCACCAGCTGGAACAAGTGGGACCGGGACAACACCCGGCTGCACGAGAAGAACCCGTTCCTCACCTGGTCGAACGCCTGGCTGAACCTTCCCTGTGCGACCTGGCCCGTCGAGCAGCAGCAGCCGGTGGAGGTCGGCGCGGGCAAGGGGCTGCCGCCCGTGCTGATCGCCCAGTCCGAGCGGGACGCCGCCACGCCGTACGCCGGTGCCCTCGAAGTGCACAAACGGCTCAAGGGCTCACGCCTGATCACCGAGCGGGACGCCGGGTCGCACGGCGTCACCAACGTCCCCAATCCCTGCATCAACAAGCGTGTCGAGACCTACCTCCTCGAAGGCGACGCAGGCGAGAAGGACGCGGTCTGCGCGCCCCACTCCAAGCCGGTGCCGCAGATCGTCGGCGGCGGTCTGACGGGGCCCAAGGCCGGTGGGACCCTGCTGCGCGCGCCGCACTGACTCCGCGGGCCACACGCACCGCACGCGAAGGGGACAGCCGCAACTGCGGCCGTCCCCTTCGCGTGCGGGCCTTCGCATCCGGCTGCGGGGGAGTGCTGAGTCAGGAGTCCTTGCGTTCCCCGCCGCGCCCCCGGGAGCGGGCTTCCTGACGCTCCTTCGCCTGGAGGGCCTTCGCTTCCGGCGCGTACATGTCGACGTACTCCTGGCCGGACAGCTGGAGGATCTCGTGGATGATCTCGTCGGTGACGGCCCTCAGCACCGCGCGCTCGCTCTCCATCCCCGCGTAGCGTGAGAAGTCCAGGGGCTTCCCGAAGCGTATCGTCACCCGGCCGAACCGGGGCATCTTCCGCCCCGGAGGCTGGAGTTCGAAGGTGCCGACCATGGCGCAGGGAATGACCTTCACCCCCGCCTGGAGCGCCATCGACGCCACACCGACGCGGCCCTTGTACAGCCGCCCGTCGTGGGAACGGGTGCCCTCGGGATAGATGCCGAGCAACTCGTTCTTGCGGAGCACCCCGAGGCCCTCGTCGATCGCGGCCTGTCCGGCCCCCTTGCCCGACCGGTCCACCGGGATCTGCCCCACGCTGCGGAAGAAGGCCGCCGTGAGGCGCCCTTTCAGGCCGGGCCCCGTGAAGTACTCGGACTTCGCCAGGAATGTGATGCGCCGCCGGAGGATCGCCGGCATCAGGAAGTGGTCGGAGACGGAGAGGTGATTGCCCGCCACGATGGCCGGTCCCTCGTCCGGGATGTTCTCCAGCCCCTCGATCCGCGGACGGAAGTACAGCCGCAACAGGGGCCCCAGCAATACGTACTTGAACAAGTTGTAGAACACGCTAAGGCCTTCCCCCATGCATTCCGGTGAGATCGCAGAGTAGCTTCCGGCGTCGCCTGCGGGGGAGGGGGCCAACCGTACAGCGACTCAGCCGCGCTTCGTGGACAGCGCCCCCACCGTGACCAGAGCCAGAACGGCCCACCCGAGCCAGAGCCACCCGCTGCTCCCCAGAGTCACCGTGTAGGCCGTCACGAGAACGAGCGCCGCCACCGTGCCGACGGTCAGCGCCTTGGCAGAGCGAGGCATCACAGAATCCTCCTCCCGGCGACCCGGCCGGTGACGGGGACCGCGTACCGAGGGGACCGGGCCCGTCTCCCATGGTCGCCCGCGGCGCGGCCGTGGCGCTACTGCCCAAGAGTCACTGCTGACGGGCCTGCAGGGAGGCCAGGTAGGCGTTGTACGCGGCGAGCTCCTTGTCGCCGTCGCGGTCGGCCATCCTGTCCCTGCGCCGGGCCTCGCGCTCGTCCGACTTGTGCCACTGGTAGACCAGTGCGAGGAGCACCAGTACCGAGGGGATCTCGCTGAACGCCCAGGCGATCCCGCCCGCGGCCGTCTGGTCCGACAGTGCTGTGACCTGCAGTGACGCCGACGGGTCGGCGTACGTGGCGATCATCGGCTCCGAGGCCATCATGAGCGCGATCCCGAAGAAGGCGTGGAACGGCATCCCCGCGAACAGCTCCAGCATCCGCATCAGATAACCGGGCCGGTGCGGACCCGGGTCGACACCCATGATCGGCCAGAAGAAGACCAGCCCGACCAGAAGGAAGTGCACCATCATCGCCAGGTGGCCGACGGTGGAGCTCATCAGGAAGTCGAAGAGCGGCGTGAAGTACAGGGCGTAGAGACTCGCGATGAACAGCGGGATCGTGAACCCGGGGTGGGTCAGCACGCGCATGGCGCGGCTGTGCAGCACCGCCACGAGCAGCTCCCGCGGCCCCTTGCGACCGCGCCCCGCCGACGGAAGCGACCGCAGCGCAAGCGTCACCGGCGCTCCCAGCAGCAGGAGGATCGGAGCGAGCATGCTGATGATCATGTGCTGCACCATGTGGACGCTGAAGAGCACCATCCCGTACTCGTTCAGCGCCGTGCACATCGTCAGCGCGACGGCGAACACACCCAGCACCCACGCGACGACACGGAGAAGGGGCCATGCGTCGCCCCGCCGCCGCAGCCGCACCACGGCGCCTGCGTACAGCACGAGCGCGAGGAGGCACCCCACCAGGAAGAACGGCTCACCCGTGAACTCCAGTCCGCGGCCGAGTGTGAACGGCGGCAGATCCGTCGTCATGCCGTGTCCGCCGTGGTCCATCCGCGTTCTCTCCTGACTCGGGCGTTGTGCCCGGCAAGCGTATTCCCTCCGCTTCGGCGGCCGTCAGGCGCCCCCGATCGTGGCCGGGACATGCGGATCCCCCGCCCCGGATCGGGCTCCGCGGCGGGGGAGTGCGAGCGGGAGGGGTCAGGCGGGCTGGAGCGCCGCGGAGATCCGCTCCTTGCGCAGCGCCTCGTACCACTGGTCGTTCACGGAGGGCAGCGCGTTCACATCCAGCGCGAGCTTGATGAGGTGGTCGGCGATCTGCGGATTGCGCGCCAGCACCGGGCCGTGCATGTACGTACCGAAGACCGTGTCGTTCCACGCGCCCTCGGTGCCGTCGCCCGTGCCGTTGCCCTTCCCCAGCCGCACCCGCGCCAGCGGTCGTGCCGCCGGGCCGACCTTGGTGATGCCCTGGTGGTTCTCGAAGCCCGTCAGCTCCGGCAGGCCCAGCTCCGGATCGATGTCGGCCAGTACGTCACCGACGCAGCGCTCCGCCTCGCCGCGCGTGCTGACCACGTCCAGCAGCCCGAGGCCCTGCTGCGGTTCACCCAGGTCGTTGACGAACTCCCGGCCCAGGATCTGGTAGCCGGCGCAGACGGAGAAGATGATCGCGCCGTTGTCGACGGCCCGGTGCAGCCCGCCGTCGCGCAGCAGGCGCTCCGCGGCCAGCCGCTGCGGCCGGTCCTCCCCGCCGCCGATCAGATAGATGTCCGCGGAGGTGGGCACCTGCTGGTCGGAGCGGATGTCGGTGCGCTGCACCGTCAGTCCGCGCTGCTGCGCACGCCGTTCGACCACCAGGGCGTTGCCCTGGTCCCCGTAGGTGCTGAGGAGGTCGGGGTAGACCCACACCACTCGCAGGCCCGTGTCACTCATGCTCGCTAACTCCTTGAGCGGGTCGATGGGTTCAGTTGCCGACGACGCGGCGCAGATCCTGGAAGGCCGTGTAGTTCGCGATCGCTTCGATGCGTCCGGGCGGGCACGCCGAGACCGCTTCGGCAGCGCTCTCGCAGACCTGGAAGCCGACGCCGGCGACCTCCAGACGCACGGCCAGGTCCAGCTTGCGGTCGCCGATCACGCAGATCGGGTGCCCTTCCAGACGTGAGTAGTCCACGTCCCACAGCCACGAGGTGTCCGTGCCGTCGGCGCCACGGGCGTTGACCGAGAGGATGACCGGAGCGGGGGGAGGGTCGATCAGCGAGAAGGTCTCGAGCCAGCCGGCGGGGTTCTTGGCCAGCAGCAGCCGCACCTGCCGTCCGCGGTAGTCCACCACGTCGTAGCGTCCGGCGACGGCGGTCACCGAGTGCATCCGCTCCAGCGCCACCTGAGGCGGCACGCCGAACGCCGCGGCGACGGCAGCGGAGGTGGTGGCGTTGGCCTTGTTGGCGCGCCCCGGCAGCTGCAGCTTGATCGGCCAGGCCGAACCGTGCGGGTCCAGCACCTCGTCACCGGAGAGCGCCCAGCTCGGAGTGGGACGGCGGAATCCGCACTCGGCGCAGAACCAGTCGTCGTCCGGACGCTGCATGACGCCGCCGCACGCCGGGCACGACCATGCGTCGTCCTTCCACTCCTGGCCCGCTGCCACCCACACCACGTTCGGCGCGGACGAGGCCGCCCAGACGACGAGGGGGTCGTCGGCGTTGGCGATGACCACGGCCTTCGTGCCGGAGAGGCCCTCGCGCCAGCGTTCGGCCAGCATGCGCGTCTCGGCGGCCCGGTCGAGCTGGTCGCGGGAGAGGTTCAGCAGGGCGATCGCCTTGGGGGTCACATCGCGCGCGACCGTGGCGAGGTACTTCTCGTCCACCTCGATCACGCCGTACTGCGCCTCGGATCCGCCCGCGAGCGCCGAGGTGATCCCGGCGGGCATGTTCGCGCCCAGGGCGTTGGAGACCACGCCGCCGTTGGCGCGCAGTGCCTCCGCGATCAGCCGCGTCGTGGTCGTCTTGCCGTTCGTCGCGGACACCAGGACGACGTCCAGGTGATGGGCCACCTCGGCCAGCAGATCGGGATTGAGTCTGAGAGCGACCTTGCCGCCGATCACCGATCCGCTGCCGCGACCCGCCGCCCGCGACACCGCCGCCGCGGCCTTGCCTGCCGTCACGGCCAGCCTGGCCCGCGGAGACAGCGGCTCCTGGTTGCCTGCCATCGTCCTGCTCCTCCTTGCCCCTCGGTCGGGAGAAGCCTATCTAGGTCCGCCGCCGTGCCCGAACCGCCTCACCCACAGGGAAGTTGCGCGACGCGAACCGGTCCCGCGCCGTGCGTCCGGACTGCCGGGGTCCGCCGTACGTACGCGGGGTGTCCCGCCTGCGTGCGGTGCCCTCCCGCAGGTGTCAGACGCTGCCCGGGGCGCCGGGACGGTCGTCCGCCATCGCAAGCTGTCCCCACAGCAGGTCGGTGAGCTGACTGACCAACTCCGCGCGGGGACAAGGGCGTTCGCGCAGCCACCAGTCGCCGGCGGCATACGCCATGCCGACGACGCCGTGGCCCCAGATGCGTGCCGACTCCTGGCGACCGGGCCCCAGGTCGAGACGTTCCTCGATGACCTTGCCCAGTTCGTCGCCCAGGCGCCGCAACAGGGGAGCGGAGTGCTGTCCGGCTTCGAAGCCGCGGTCGCTGCCGGAGGCCTCTTCGGAGGGGTGCATGAGGAAGCGGTAGACCTGCGGGCGGGTCTCGATCGCGGCGAGGTAGGTGTCCAGTGTGGCCTCGACGCGTTTTCGCCGCTCGGCGGGGGCGTCGAGAGCGGCTCTCAGTGCGCTGATCAGGGCGTCGGTGTGCCGCACGGCGAGGGCGCGGTAGAGCCCTTCCTTGTCACCGAAGTGCCGGTAGAGGATGGGCTTGGTGATTCCCGCCTCGGCCGCGATGGCATTCATCGAGGCGCCGGGGCCTTCGCGCAGTACGACTCGGTCGGCTGCCTCCAGCAACTCCTTGCGGCGGCGGTCGGCGGAGCTTCGCTGCTCCGTAGGCTGTCCGGTCCCCATGGCGCCTCCCCTCCCTTTTCATTCTCGCTTCCCCAGCGAAACGTAACACCCGCCGCAGCAGGACGGCCGGGCGAGACCGGGAGTTGACATCCATTACCGAGCAGTAACAGACTTGCCATTACCATTGGTAACTCAGCTGCTGGAAGGACCGGTCATGGGCGACCCCGCATTCGCGCTCGATCTCAATGACGACCAGAAGGAGATCCGTGAATGGATCCACGGTTTCGCCGCCGACGTGATACGTCCCGCCGCCGCTGAATGGGACGAGCGCGAGGAGACCCCCTGGCCAGTCATTCAGGAAGCCGCGAAGATCGGTCTGTACTCCCTGGATTTCTACGCGCAGCAGTTCTTCGACCCGACCGGCCTCGGCATCGCGATGACGATGGAGGAGCTGTTCTGGGGCGACGCGGGAATCGCCCTGTCCATCGTGGGCACCGGCCTGGCGGCCATCGGCGTGCTGGCCAACGGCACCGAGGAGCAGATCGGCACCTGGGTCCCGCAGATGTACGGCGACCCCGACGACGTGAAGGTCGCCGCATTCTGCTCCTCCGAGCCCGACGCCGGCTCCGACGTCTCCGCGATGCGCACCCGTGCCGTCTACGACGAGGCCAAGGACGAATGGGTGCTCAACGGCACCAAGACCTGGGCCACCAACGGCGGCATCGCCAATGTCCACGTCGTCGTCGCCGTCGTCGACCCGGAGCTGGGCACCAAGGGGCATGCCTCCTTCATCGTCCCGCCGGGCACGCCCGGCCTCTCCCAGGGACAGAAGTTCAAAAAGCACGGCATCCGCGCCTCCCACACCGCCGAGGTCGTCCTCGAGGACGTTCGTCTCCCCGGCAGCTGCCTGCTGGGAGGGAAGGAGAAGATGGACGAGCGCCTGGCCCGCGCACGTGAACGCGCCAAGAAGGGCGGCGAGCGTGTGAAGAACGCGGCCATGGCGACCTTCGAAGCCTCGCGGCCGTCGGTCGGCGCACAGGCGGTGGGCATCGCCCGCGCCGCGTACGAGGTCGCCCTCGACTACGCCAAGGAACGCGTCCAGTTCGGGCGGCCCATCATCGACAACCAGGGCGTCGCCTTTCAGCTGGCCGACATGCGTACCCGCATCGACGCGGCCCGCCTGCTGGTGTGGCGCGCCTCCTGGATGGCGGCGGCGGGCAAGCCGTTCGACGCAGCCGAGGGCTCCATGTCGAAGCTCTACGCCGGCGAGACGGCGAAGACCGTCACCGCGCAGGCCATGCAGATCCTCGGCGGCAACGGCTTCACACGTGAATACCCCGTCGAGCGGATGCACCGGGACGCCGCCATTTACACGATCTTCGAGGGCACCAGCGAGATCCAGCGCCTCGTCATCGCACGACAGCTGTCGGGCGTCCCCATTCGCTGAGGGCGAAGGTGCAGGTCGGACGGCCTGAGTGGCCGACGGGAGAGGCCTTTCCGGGCGAGGCCGGAGAGGCCTCTTCGTGCGTCAGAAGGCCCGGCTCCGTCGGGAGCCTCTCGGAGATCAACTGTTCCGCGATGCCGTCGCTCGCGCGACGGGATCCTCGTCGGCCTCGGCGGCGGCAGCGGTCCGGACTCGCGCCTTCCCGCTGGTGCCGCGGCACCAGCGGGAAGGCGGCATTCCTCGGCGGCGGGGCACCTGGAGCGTGAAACGCGCCTTGTCCTGCCGCGTGGTGCCCGGACGGTCGTAGATGCGGATCGCGCCCTCGTTCCACGACGGTGTCTGCCACTGCACCTCGCCCAGGCCCACGGCCAGTGCCTCGGCGACGGCTGCCGGAACCGATACCGGTTGCGGCCGGGCAGCGCGGGGCGCGAGGCTCCCGGGCGTGGACATGCACCCGGACCAGCTGCGCATCTCGCGGGAGACCGTGCGCCGCCTGCTGGACGATCAGTTTCCGCAGTGGCGGAACCTTCCCGTGCGGCCTTTGGCCACTCAGGGGACGGTCAACGCGATCTTCCGCATCGGCGAGCGGTTCGCGGCCCGGTTCCCGCTGCGCCGCGGCGACGTCGACGCGACGCTTCGGCAGCTGGAGGCCGAGGCGCAGGCGGCCCGCGAGCTGGCAGGCCGCACGCCGTTCCCCACGCCCGAACCCGTGGCGCTGGGCGAGCCCGGGCGGGGCTATCCGCTGCCCTGGTCGGTGCAGACCTGGCTGCCCGGCGGCGTCGTGGCCACCGACGAGGACCCGGGGGAGTCGGTTGCGTTCGCGCACGACCTGGCGGAGTTCGTCCGCAGCGTGCGCGCGATCGGTACGCGCGGACGTACGTGGAGCGGTGAGGGCCGCGGCGGTGACCTGCGCGCACATGACGCGTGGATGCAGACCTGCTTCGGGAAGAGCGCAGGGCTCCTGGACGTGCCCCGGCTCCGCCGGATGTGGGCGGCCTTGCGGGAACTTCCGCGCACCGAGGGAGCAGATGTGATGAACCACGGCGATCTCATCCCCGGCAACGTACTGGTCTCCCGTGGACGGCTCGCCGGCGTCCTCGACGTCGGCGGACTGGGACCGGCGGACCCCGCGCTCGACCTGGTGGGCGCGTGGCATCTGCTGGGGGCCGGGCCGCGGCAGGTACTGCGCGACGTGCTCGGGTGCGACGTCATCGAGTGGGAGCGCGGCAAGGCGTGGGCCTTCGAGCAGGCGATGGGCGCGGCCTGGTACTACGCCGGGAGCAACCCGGCCATGAGCCGGATGGGTTGCCGCACCCTGGAACGCATCCTCGCCGCCGGCACCCCGGCGTGAGTGCGCGTCCGCCGGGACATCGCGGGCCGGGCAAGAGGGACGGGCACGGGTACGGGATCGGGTGCGCGGGCCGGGCCGCGGCGGTGCGAGAGTGGGACGCGCACATCGCCACACCGATCCGGAGGCGCAGACCATGACCCTCACGCTCGGCGGCGGACCGCTCGCATCGCGGCCCCCGGAGACCGTCAACTACACGATCGACGGTCCCGCACACCGGCTGCTGTGGCAGCGCTTCCCGCGCCGCGTGCGTGCGCTGCTCGGCAGCAGCACGCTGCTGGACTCCACCGATGCGGCCCTCCTGCACGAGAGCAACCTGCTGCCCCAGCTCTACGTGCCCCTCGCCGACCTGCGCGAGGAGATGCTGGAGGAGAGCGCCCACACCACCCACTGCCCGTTCAAGGGGGATGCCCGCTACTGGAGCGTGCGTGCGGGGGACCGGCTCGTCGAGAACGCCGTGTGGAGCTACCCCGAACCGCTGGAGGGTGCGGAGTGGCTCAAGGGCCGTGCGGCGGTGTACTGGTCGGCCGTGGACGCCTGGTTCGACGAGGACGAAGAGGTCCACGGGCATGTGCGCGACCCGTACCACCGCATCGACGTACGTCCCACCAGCCGCCACGTGGTCGTCAGGGCCGGCGGCACGGACATCGCCGAGAGCCGCCGCGCATACCTGCTCTCCGAGACGGGTCTGCCCAACCGCTTCTACCTGCCGCGGCAGGACGTCCGCACGGAGCTGCTGCGGCCGAGCGCCACCCACACTCACTGCCCCTACAAGGGGCAGGCCTCCTACCGGTCTCTCCACACCGCCGGCAGCGTCATCGAGGACGCGGCCTGGTGCTACGAGCAGCCGTTCGACGAGGCCGTGCGCATCGCCGGACATCTGTGCTTCCTCGCGGACGGCATCGAGACCGTCGTGGACGGCACGACGCTGAGCTGAGGCGTCCACGGCCGCATCACGGCCGTGGACGCAGGAACCCGCGGCGTGACGGGACCGAAGGGATCCGCGTGCGCGGGGCCGCGTGCTTTCGCCGATCTCCGCGCGTCCGCACCGTCCGCGGGCCCACAATGCCGGTATGGGGACGATCTACGAACGAATCGACGAGCGGCTACGTACCTTCATCGAGGAGCAGCACATCTTCTTCACCGCGACCGCCCCGCTGGCGGCGGACGGGCATGTCAACGTCTCGCCGAAGGGACTCGCCGGGT
This sequence comes from Streptomyces sp. WMMB 322, assembly GCF_900090145.1. Lineage (GTDB taxonomy): Bacteria > Actinomycetota > Actinomycetes > Streptomycetales > Streptomycetaceae > Streptomyces. The sequence goes on along the minus strand of NZ_FMHI01000026.1, from coordinate 27,065 downwards.
CGTTCGCCGTCCTCGACGACGTCACCGTCGGATACCTGGACCTCGGCGGCAGCGGAGCCGAGACCATCGCCCACCTCCGCGAGAACGGCCGCGTCACCCTGATGTGGTGCGCATTCGACGGGCCGCCCCGCATCGTGCGCATACACGGAACCGGTGAGCCCGTCTTCCGCGACGACCCGCGGTGGGAGGAACTGCTTCCGCGCTTCGACGGGAGCATGCAGCAACGCACCGACCTGCGTGCCGTCATCACGGTGCGCGCGGAACGCATCAGCGACACGTGCGGCTTCGCCGTGCCGTACATGGACTACCGGGAGGACCGGCCGCTGCACACGCAGCGCTTCGCGCGCGAGACCGACGAGTCCTTCGCCAGATACTGCGAGAAGAAGGAGCACGTCGGTGTCAGCCTCGACGGTCTGCCCGCCCTGCCCCTGCCCCTTCCCGGACGCATCCGGTGACGTCCCGCCCCGCAGACCCACGGAAAGATCCGCAATCCGTCCATCCCGAGCCGAGCGGACCGGCCCGCCGGCCCGCTCATCCCAGGAGCTTCAGCATGAGCAGCAGTGCGCACATCGGTGTCACCGGCCTCGCGGTCATGGGCCGCAACCTTGCCCGGAACTTCGCCCGCAACGGATACACGGTGGCCGTGCACAACCGCACCGTCTCCAGGACACGCGACCTCGTGCGTGACTTCTCCGACGAGGGAAGCTTCGTCGCCGCGGAGACGGCGGAAGAGTTCGTCGCCGCGCTGGAGCGGCCGCGACGGCTGGTGATCATGGTGAAGGCAGGGGCGCCCACCGATGCCGTCATCGACGAGTTCGCCGCGCTGCTCGAACCCGGAGACGTCATCATCGACGGCGGCAACGCCCACTACGCCGACACCCGGCGCCGCGAGAAGGCACTGCGCGAGCGCGGACTGCACTTCGTCGGCACCGGCATCTCGGGCGGTGAGGAAGGCGCGCTGCACGGACCGAGCATCATGCCCGGCGGCTCCGCCGAGGCCTATGAGTCGCTCCGCCCGCTGCTGGAGAGCATCGCCGCAAAGGCCCCGGACGGCACCCCCTGCACCACTCATGTCGGCCCGGACGGCGCGGGCCACTTCGTGAAGATGGTGCACAACGGCATCGAGTACGCCGACATGCAGCTCATCGGCGAGGCCTACCACCTGCTGCGCGACGTCGCCGGATTCGAGCCCGGCCGCATCGCCGAGACCTTCCGGGAGTGGAACACCGGCCGCCTGGACTCCTACCTCATCGAGATCACCGCCGAGGTCCTGTCACACACCGACGCCGCCACAGGGAACCCTTTCGTCGACGTCGTGGCCGACGAGGCCGAGCAGAAGGGCACCGGCCGCTGGACCGTGCAGACCGCGCTCGACCTGGGAGTGCCGGTCTCCGGCATCGCCGAGGCCGTCTTCGCCCGGTCGCTGTCCGGCCACACCGACCTGCGCTCCGCCAGCGCCCATCTTCCGGGCCCGGCTGCCGCTCCGCTCGACCCGGCCGACGCCGAGCGGTTCGCCGATCAGGTCGAGCAGGCCCTGTACGCCTCGAAGATCACCTCGTACGCGCAGGGCTGGAACATGATCAGCAGCGGGAGCCACGAGTTCGGATGGGACATCGACCCCGGTGCCGTCGCCGCGATCTGGCGGGCGGGCTGCATCATCCGCGCCGCCTTCCTGGACCGCATCCGTGCCGCCTTCGCCGCGCGGCCCGACCTTCCGACGCTGCTGGCGGACGAACACTTCTCCAAGGAGATCGGCGACGCGCAGGGCGACTGGCGCACGGTCGTGGCCACCGCAGTGGGGCGGGGCATCCCCGTGCCGGGCTTTGCCGCCGCCCTCGCCTCCTACGACGGGCTGCGCAGCTCTCGCCTGCCGGCGTCGCTCACTCAGGGGCAGCGGGACTTCTTCGGCGCGCACACCTACCGGCGGACGGACCGGGAGGGCTCCTTCCACACGCTCTGGGGAGGCGACCGCAGCGAGGTCTCCGCGGACTGACCTCCGCCCGGTACGGCACGCACCACCCGGCCCGGCCTGCCGCGCCGGGTGGTGCGTGCCGGCGGGTCCGGGGCGGGGGAGTGGCGGCCGCGCGAGCGGGCACCCGGACCGGGACGGATATGCCGCTACGTAGATGCGCTGGAGTTGTGATGCCACAGCAGTCAGGCACGGGGTTCCCGGCCTGCAGGCGGCCAGACCCGGTTCCTCCCCATCCCACTCCGCCGCCCGAGCCCGGCGGGCCGGGACCCGGGCCGGCACCCGATCCGGTGCCGGCGCCCACGCCCGCCCCTCCGCCGGGACCCGCACCGGATCCGATTCCGCCGTCGCCCACGCCGGAGCCCGTCCCGCCGGAGCCGGAACCTCAGCCGGCGCCGCCGGCGCCGTGACGCGGGTGGCGTAGGAAGAGCGGGCCCGCGACGAGGAGCGCGGGCCGAGGCCGGGGCCAGACAGGCGAGCCCCTTCCCGCTTGCCGGCCCCCGGCCCTGATGGCTGCCGCGGCGAAGCGGAACAAAGGGAACGCATCCCCGACGGACGGCGACGGCGCGCCCGTCCTCACCGCGGTCGCCGCAGAGTCCGCCCGGTTCGCTCAGAGCTCCAGGGCCCAGGCCAGGAAGTAGATGAAGAAGACGGCGACGAGCACCGCCAGAATGATCACCGGTGCCTTCGCCCAGCCCTTGGCCGGGTTGTGGCTCTCGTCCGGACCGGCACCGCCCGTGCTGTCCTCGCCCGGCGGCGTCTCACCCGGCGGAACCTGCCCGCCCGGCTCCAGACCCGGCGTGTGGCGGGGGTCGTCCGGATCGGGGTCCTTCTCGTCCATGAGACCCGGGTTGGCAGCAACGCGCGACCTATACGTGCCCGACGGCGATTTCCGCGCCGCCGGGCGCCGTCTCACCCTGTCAGGCCCGTCTCCCGGAGGGTGAGGTTGAGCCTTCCCGACGCCATACCCGTGGCCGTCCCCGTGCCGGGGAAGACCTTCGTCACGCCGTGGTAGGCGTAGCGGGACGGGCCGCCGAAGACGAACAGGTCGCCCGAGGCGAGCCGGATGTCCGTGTAGGGCCTGCCGCGCGACTCGGTGTTCCCGAGGCGGAAGACGCAGGTGTCGCCGATGCTCAGTGAGACGACCGGCGCCGGCGACCTCTCGTCCTTGTCCTGGTGCATGCCCATCCGGGCGGCCCCGTCGTAGAAGTTGATCAGCGCCGTGTCGGGGTGGTAACCCTCGGCGCCCGCGTCGTCCTCGTACGCGTCGGCGAGTGCCCGCCGGCCGAGCCGGGCCAGCCAGTCGGGGAAGGCGGCGACGCGGCGCCCGTTCACGTCGTCCGCGGTACGCGTGTAGCGGTAGGGCTGCCAGTGCCACCCCAGGCACACCGTCCGCACCGACATCACGCCGCCGCGCGGAAGCCGCGTGTGCCGCAGCGGCACGGGGCCCGCCGCCCATTCCCGGCAGGCGGACACCAGGTCACGCTGCTCCTGGAGGCCGAGCCACCCGGGCAAATGCACCGCTCCGGGAGCCGGACGCGACGGGGTTGCCGGGATGAGCGCGTCCACTGCGGACCTCCTGTGACGACAACTCCTCGCGGACCGTGCAACGCCGGGTTGTCGGCCCGACGGACACCGGCCAGTGTCGCAGCCCCTGGTGACAGCGGCCGGCGGCCACCGGACACGCTGCTCCGGCCTCACCGCGGCCGGGGTGAAAAGCCCTGCGTGCGGGCCCGGGATGCGGGCACAAGGAGAAAACACGACGACTCACAAGGGGAGATAATGGAGATCTCAGGCATCCTCAGCGCCATCGTGATCGGGATCATCATCGGCGTACTGGGGCGGCTGATCGTGCCCGGCCGTCAGCGCGTCGGCATTCTCCTGACCATCGGCGTCGGCATCGTGGCCGCCCTCATAGGCTCCGCAATCGCCACGTATTTCGGCGTGGGTGACACGGGCGGAGTCGACTGGACCGAGTGGCTGATACAGCTCGTTCTGGCGGCGCTCGGCGTCTCCGCGCTGGACCGCTCGAAGCGCCGCCGCCGCTGAGCGGACCGCCAAGCAGCCTTCTCCCAGGGCCCCTTGCCGGGAAAGTCTTCCGGCAAGGGGCCCCGACGCGCCGCTTCCGGTCTCTTCCCGCGCTGCGCAGTTTCGCCGGGCACCGTACCGAGACGCCTCAACCGCTCTACGCTGATGCTCACTTGGACCCCCCACACCCCAAGGAATCAGCCGATGAGCAGATCCCGCCTGGCCGTCGCCATATCGACGGCCGCCCTGGTCACCGCCGCCACGGCGCTCGCCATTCCCGTCACGGCCCAGGCCGGTCCCGGGGAAGCTGCCGCCGAAAGCTACGGTGACACCACGAGCGTCGGCGTCCACAACGCCTACGAGCAGGACAAGTACGAGTACTTCGCGGATGCGCTCGACTCGGGCGCGTCTCTCTTCGAACTGGACGTGTGGACCAACGTCTTCGGCAAGGGCTGGCGCGTCTCCCACAGCAACCCGACCGGCAACGACAACAACTGCGAGAACGCGGCGTCGGCGCAGGAGCTGCGCACCAAGGAACGCGACCAAAGCCTCGACGGCTGCCTCGCCGACCTCCGGGCCTGGCACGATGCGCACCCCGGGCACCCGCCCGTCCTCATCAAGGTCGAGATGAAGGACGGCTTCTACGACAAAGCGGACCGCGGTCCGGACGAACTCGACGCGCTGCTCGGCGAGAAGCTGGGCGACGCGCTCTTCCGGCCCTCCGACGTCACAGGCTCGCACGCCAACCTGGACGAGGCCGTGGGCACTTCAGGCTGGCCCAGCCGGGAAGCCATGGCGGGCAAGTTCCTCTTCGAACTCATCCCGGGCACCGTCGAGGAGGACAACCCCGCCGACAAGCTGTGGACGGACGAGGAGTACGCCACCCACCTCAAGGACCTCGCCGCCAAGGGCGCGCTCGGCGAGGCCGGCGCCTTCCCCGCTGTGCACGGCGCCGAGAAGGGCGACCCCCGCACGGAGCGCTACGACGAGGCCCTGCGTCCCTGGTTCGTCGTCTTCGACGGCGATGCCGCCACGTTCACGGGCGGCGGCATCGACACCGCCTGGTACCAGGAGAACGGCTACCTCACGATCATGACCGACGCGCACAAAGTCGCCCCGGAGATCGACAACACCGACCCCGGTGAACAGGAGGCCCGTGACCGGGTCACCCAACTCGCCGCCTCGCACGCGAGTTTCACGACCTCCGACTGGTACCCGCTGCCGAAGGTCCTCTCGATGGTGGTCCCGCGCGGCTGAAGGGCCCCTGGCGCGGCCGTTGTTCTGCCGCCACCCCTCGGCCGTGGGCGCGACGGAACGGTGTTCCGGCGGCGTCCGCGCGCTCCGTCCGGCTACCGCTGGAGCGCGAGGACGTCGTCGACCGTGTCGGCGTCCGCGGCCCGCTTGTCCGTCCGGTAGCGCACCACGCGCGCGAAGCGCAGGGTCACCCCCGCCGGATACCGGGTCGAGCGCTGCAGCCCGTCGAGCGCGATCTCCACCACCAGCTGCGGCCGCACCGTCACGCCCCAGGGATGTTCGCGCTCCGTGATGCCGAGAAGCTGGCCCGTCTGCCAGGCCAGCAACTCGTCAGTGAGCCCCTTGAAGGTCTTGCCGAGCATCGCGAACGAGCCGTCCGGCCACCGGGCGCCCAGATGCAGGTTCGACAGCCGTCCCGCGCGGCGACCGTGGCCCCACTCGGCGGCCAGCACCACCAGGTCGAGAGTGAAGACGGGCTTCACCTTCAGCCAGGAGGCGCCCCTGCGCCCCGCGCTGTAGGCGGAATCCAGCGCCTTGACCAAGACGCCTTCATGGCCCTCCTCCAGAACCCGCGCCGCGAACTCCTCGGCGGCGCGGCGCTCTTCGTCCGCCTGCGGATCCTGGACGACCATGCGCCGCACACGCAGGGACTCGGGGACGACTCGCGCCAGAGCCTCATGGCGCTGCGCCGCGTCAAGGTCCACAAGGTCGCGCCCGTCGACGGAGAGTACGTCGAAGAAGCGCGGCGTGACCGGCAGCGCCTCCCGCGCCGTCGGCACGTCCACATGCGACCCCACACGCTGGGAGACCTCCTGGAACGGGCGCGGCCGGCCCTGCTCGCCCAGGGCGATCACTTCTCCGTCCAGCACGGCCCGCTGCACATCCAGCCCGGAAACGATCTCCGCGAGTTCGGGAAGCCGCGCAGTGATGTCGTCCAGGGTGCGCGTGTAGATCCCGACGTCCTCACCGTCCTTGTGCACCTGCACCCGGATTCCGTCGAGCTTCTCCTCCACCGCGCACGGACCGAGCCGGTCCACGGCTTCCAGCACGTTCTTCGCACTCTGCGCCAGCATGGGCTGCACCGGGCGGCCCGTCTCCAGCCGGAACGCCTCCAGCGCCGGCGGCCCTTCGGCCAGCAGTGCCCGCGCCACCGCGCCGAGCGAACCTCCGAACATCACCGCACGCCGTACCTGACCCGCGGGCACGGAGACGGCCTTCGCCAGACCCTCCACGGCGAAGGCGTCCAGCGCTCCCTGCCGCAACTCGCCCGTGAGCAGCCGGAAGAGGAAACGCTGCTCCTCCTCGGTCGCCGCCGACATCAGTGCTCCCAGGAGCCGCTTGCGCTCGGCCTGGGCGCCCTTGCCGTGCACGGCGGCGATCTCCTCCAGCGCGGCGTCCACGCCTGTGATCGTCAACCGCGCCTCGGATGAGGGCACATGGGACCCGGCGAGGGTACGGAAGCCCACCCCCGTCCTGCGCTGCGGCAGGCGCCCCGCCAAGTACGTGACGACCAGCGGGACTTCAGCGGGCGAAGCCGCGCGGAACAACTCCGCCAGGAGCGTCACCTTCTCCTTGCGTGAGGAGACTTCCGTGATCTCCCTCGATGTCCTGGCAATGTCGGCGAGCAGCATGACTCCATGGTCGCTCCGCCACCCCGGCCCCGCAGCATCCCGGGAAGGGCGGCCGGGGCGCCGCGCACGGCCGTCCCGGGTCGTCAGCGCTGCGGGTCGTGTCCCCAGTTCATGAGCGCGTAGCGCCAGTCCGTGTCACTGATGTCGCCGCGCGGACGGTGCCTGAGCTGCCGGTCGATGTGATGGATCGCTCTGCGCATGTGGATGAGGTCGTCCGCGGTGAAGTCCGCCCTGGGCGTGCGCAGGAGCCGCACTATGCGCCGGCCCACGGCGTGACCGTGACTCTCGCGCTGGCCCTTGTGCCGGCCCACGTTGCGGGACCGCTCCGTATCCAGCCACTGCTCGAGTTGGCCCGCGGGAATGTTCACGGCCCTGGCGAAGTCGGCGAAGAGCGCCTCGTGCTGGTCCTGCTGCTTCATGTCGCTCATGAGTCGCAACCCCCTCTGCCGCCGATGCCTGCACGTCCGCGCGGAGTCCCCGTGGAACCGGCCCGCGGCCTTGTGCCGCCCCGACCGGAAGTGGTGGCGGAGCCCGAAGCCGACGGGAGGAGGGGCTCCGTACACGCGACGGCGCGCGTCCCTTCGGCGAGCTTGCGACGGACCCTGCCGAACGCCGCGCTCCCGTGAGTCATCCAGCGAGACCGGCCGCGCCCCGCGGTCCTTCCGTCCGTCGACATGGATGTATGCCGCCTTTCACACCTTTCGTCCCTTTCAATGGGCGGGTGCCCTCCCAGCTGCGGTGAATGCCTCCGACTGCATCAGCGGCGGCGACCCGTACGGGGCGCGCGTCCACGGACGGCGGTCCGGCAGGCGCACGGTGCGGACGTGCACCCCGGCAGCAGGGCTGAAAAACTCCTCGTACATCTTCCTTGACCGTCCGTGAGCGCGAACGGCGTGCCTGCGCTGCCGGGCCGACCTTCCGGGAAGGAGCCGCCATGCAGCGTCGGCCGAGCGCCCGTGTGCGCGAGGGGAACCAGGACGTCCGGGACGTCCGTACGCTCGGCCTCGACCCCGACCAGGACACGGCGGCCGTGATCGAGGCCCTGCTGACCCGGCACATCGCGGTGCGCCGCGAGGAGGCCGCCCGCAGCAGCGACCGGTTCGCCGAGGACGTCATCGACCTGCTCGCCGACGTCGTCCTCCGCGGCGGCAGACGCACCCGCCCCGCGTTCCTGTGGTGGGGCTGGCGGGGCGCGGGCGGCGCGGCGCACGGAGCCGGCGCCGAAGCCGTCCTCAAGGTCGCCACCGCTCTCGAACTGATCCAGGTCTGTGCGCTCATCCACGACGACCTGATGGACGGGTCGCTGCTGCGGCGGGGAGCGCCCGCCGCCCACGTCGCCTTCGCCAACCAGCACCGGGCGGCGGGCCTGCGCGGCAACCCCGACGCATTCGGTGCCTCCGCCGCCATCCTCGCCGGGGACCTCGCCCTGGTGTGGGCGGACGACCTGTTCGAGACCGCCGGGCTCGACAGCAGGGCCAGACGGGCCGTCGGTCCCGCCTGGCAGGCCATGCGCACCGAGACGATCGCCGGCCAGTACCTGGACCTGTACGGGCAGGGCACCGGCGTCGACTCGCCCGAGGAGTCGCTGCGGGTCGCCTACCTCAAAAGCGGCCTCTACACCGTCGAGCGGCCCCTTCACCTGGGCGCGGCCATGGCGGGGGCCGACCCCGACCTCATCGCGGCGCTGCGCCGGGCCGGGCGCAGCGCCGGTGTCGCCTTCCAGCTGCGCGACGACCTCCTCGGTGTCTTCGGAGGGCCCGCCCGTACGGGAAAGCCGGCGGGCGACGACATCCGGGACGGTGCCTCCACGTATCTGGTGGCCATCGCGCTGCAGCGGGCCCGCGCCCACGGCAGGCACGAGGCCGAGCAGCAGTTGCGTGCCGCGCTCGGCAACCGGGAGCTGGACGCCGGCGAGCTCCAGCGGATCCGGGAGCTGCTGACCGGCCTGGGTGCCGTTGCCGCCGTCGAGGCCCGCATCGGCCAGCTCACCGCGGCCGCGCTCACCGCTCTGGACCAGGCCGACCTGGCGCCGCCCGCCGAGCAGCGGCTCAGCCGGCTTGTACGCGGCGTCTCGGCGCCGCCCGCCTGACCGGTGCTCCGGCGGCAGGTGACAAGGCGCAGGTGCGCGCGGGCGGCCGGGGCCTCACGCGTACCGAATGGCGGACCCCGCGCCGCTCCCGGCGCGCGGGAGGGCGGCAGCGGTGTTGGCATGGGGAGAAGCCGCCGGACCGTGGCGGACCGTCCATGCCGAGAGGGAGTCAGCCGTGCCAAGGAGCGCACCCGAACCGAACTATACGGTCCCCGGCATGTCCCAGCAGGAGGGCGCAGACGTCATCCGGCTGCTGACCATGCGTCTGCACGCTCTCAACGATCTCGCCCTGACCCTCAAGCACGTCCACTGGAACGTGGTGGGCCCGCACTTCATCGCGGTGCACGAAATGCTGGACCCGCAGGTGAACTCCGTACGGGAGATGACCGACACGACGGCGGAGCGGATCTCCACCCTCGGCGGTTCGCCGCACGGCACCCCGGGCGTTCTCGTTGCGGAGCGGCACTGGCAGGACTACGCCATCGGCCGCGCCGAAGCCATCGAGCATCTCGGAGCCCTGGACCTCGTCTACAGCGGGGTCATCGAGGACCACCGGGCGGCGGTACGCGCCACCCGAGAGAGCGATCTGATCACCCAGGACATGCTCATCGAGCAGCTGCGCAGCCTCGAACTCTTCCAGTGGTTCGTCCGCGCTCACCTGGAGAGCGCCGGCGGTTCGCTGAGCACCGCGAGCGCCAGCTCCGAACGGGACGCTGCGAGCAAGGCCGGCAAGCAGGCCCGCAAGCAGCCCTGAACTGCGTGGTCCGCGAGGGAGCGATCAGAGGCAGGGGAGAGACGATGGCCGGACAGTTCGAGGTGACCACGGAGGTCGATCGCCCCATCGAGGAGGTCTTCGCCTATCTCGCCGACGGTGAGAACGACCCCGAGTTCAGCCCCAGGGTGCTGGAGATGGCCAAGGTGACGGACGGGCCGACCGGAGTGGGGACCGTCTACAGGAGCACCGTCAAGGACGGTGGGGTGCGCACCCGCCGGGAGTTCCGCATCACAGAGTTCGAAGCGCCCACCAGGATCCGCTGGACGGAGACCTCGGAGAACCTGGTGACCGCGGAGGAGGGCGGCTACGACCTCGAGCCGGCAGGGGAATCCAGGACGCGTGTGCGGCTCTTCAACTCGCTGACCGGCCACGGCGTCGGCAAGATGATCGCCGGGGTCGCGCTGAACGCCGCGCGCAAGGACGCGGACGACTTCGGCCGCCGCATCAAGCAGGCCGTCGAAGCGGCCTGAACCCGAGACCTCCCGCAGAAAAACAGTTGGACAGCCGCTGACGCGCCGCGCTACTGTATCGATACAGACTTAATCGATACAGAAGAACGGTGGGCGGGCAGGTGGGGGCGATGGAGTCACGGGGAAAGCGGGCCACGCTGCAGACCGTGGCGGACGAGGTCGGGGTGTCGCGGACGACCGTCTCCAACGCCTACGGACGTCCCGACCAGCTCAACAAGGACCTGCGCGAGCGGATCTTCGACGCCGCCCGGCGCCTGGGCTATCCCGGTCCGGATGCGACCGCACGTTCACTGCGGCGGGGAAGGGCCGGAGCGATCGGGCTGCTCTTCACGGAGACCCTCTCCTACGCTTTCGCCGACCCGTACTCGGTCGGCTTCCTGCAAGGCGTCGCCGAGGTAGCGGAGGCCTCCGGTACCGGCCTGCTCCTCATCCCCATGCCGCCCCGTGCCTACGGCCCGGAAACGGCCGACAGGGATGCTCCGGTGCCGCCCGGCACCGACGATCCGGAAACAGCCGTGCGCAACGCGGTGGTCGACGGTTTCTGTCTGTACTGCGTGCCCGTGGGCCACCCCGCAAAGGCACTGATCCGGGCACGGGGCCTGCCGATGGTGACCACCGACGAGAGGGACGATCCCTCGATCCCGTTCGTAGGCATCGACGAACGGGCTTCCGCGCGGCTCGCCGCCGAGCACATCGTCCGGCTCGGCCACCGGCGGATCGCGGTGATGGTCGATCAGGTCGTCGCGCCGGGCACCTCTGGCCCCGCGACCGTGGAGGAACAACTGGCTTCCGACTGCGGTGACTTGCGCGGCCGTCTCGCCGGCTACCGCGACGCCCTGGAGGAGGTGGGAGTCGACTGGCGGAGTGTCCGCGTCGTGGCGGCGGGCCGCAACTCGCGCTCCGCTGCGGCTTCCGCGGCCTCCCACTTCCTCGATGTCGCCGAGCGGCCCACCGCCGTCCTCGCGATCGGCGACGTACTCGCGCTCGGGGTGCTCGACGCCTGCGAGCAGCGAGGGCTCGTCGTGGGGCGCGACATCTCCGTCGCCGGCTTCGACGACGTCCCCGAGGCGGAGCGGGCCCGGCTGACGACGGTGCGCCAGCCCATGGCGGAGAAGGGCCGCATCGCCGGGCGGCTGCTGCTCGAACCGCGGGAGGAGAAAAAGGTGCCCCGCATCAAGCTCCCCACCGAACTGGTCGTACGCGCCACCACCGGCCCCGCACCCCACTGACCCGGACGACCCCGGCCCTCAGCCCACCACGATCCTCAGCCGACACCGATCCCCGGCCCGCACCGGTCCCGGAGAGATCCCGATTCGCACGAGAACGGGGTCACCTGGCCCTGCCCAGGCCTGGCCCAGGCCCTGCCCAGACCTTTCCTCCATGTACGCGAACAGATCGGCCCACCCGGCCGAACCGCACTGCTCATCCGAAAGGAGAGGAAATGTTTCCGATCGAAGGTCCCCTCGTCACAGACGCCACCCGGCACCTCGCACACTCCGCGCTGCCCGATGCACCAGTCGTCCCCGACGAGGAGAAGCCGCCGAAGACGCACCGGTCGCGGCAGACGCTCGCACGGACGCTGCGAACCCTCGCCGACCGTCTGGAGCCGTCACGCTGCGGCGACCCGCCGCTCCAGCCGCGCACCCAGTGAGGAAGGGCCGGCGGGGGAGCAGCAGGGCCGGGCGCCCCTTTCGGGCCGCCCGGCCCTTCCAGCCGGTCCCGTACCGCGGACACTGCGCACGAGCTCATGCCCCGTGGACGCACTCACCCCCCACATAGGTGGCCCCGACCGGCACCGACGCGATGCCGTGGGGCTCCGCGGTGAGCAGGTCCTCGCCGAGGACGGTGAAGTCCGCAAGGTATCCGGCCTCCAGCCGCCCTTTCCGGCCGGCGGTGCCCTCGGCCTCGGCCGAACCGAGTGTGAAGACCGCCAGCGCCTCCTCCACGCTGATCCGCTGCGTGGCGCCGACCGCCACCCCGTCGTCGATGCCTTCGCGGGTGACCATCGACTGGATTCCGAGCAGCGGCTGGTAGGGACCGCACGGGTAGTCCGACGAGCCCGCCACCGTGACGCCGGCGTCCAGGAAGGATCGGTGTGCGAACATCCGCTCGGCGCGGTCCGGGCCGTACCAGCGGTTGAGCGCACCCCCGTGGTATGCCGCGTAACCCGCGAACGGCACGGCGACCGCTGCGAGTTCACGCATCCGCGTCAGGATCTCCGCGTCGACGATGCTGCAGTGTTCGATGCGGTGCCGCAGTCCGGGCCGGGGCATCTCCCGCTGCGCCGCTTCGAACGCGTCGAGGACGAGACGGACCGCCGCGTCCCCGTTCGCGTGCACACCGATGCGGCTGCCGTCGCGGTGCACGGTGCGGACCTGCGAGAACAGCTCCCCTGTCGGTGTCGTCTGCAGACCGTGGTCGTCCGAGTCCGCGTAGGGCACTGCCAGCAGGCAGGTACGTCCGCCGATCGCACCGTCCGTGAAGGCCTTCACGCCGACGAGCCGCAGCACGTCGTCGCCGAAGCCGCTGCCGACACCCAGGGCCTGCGCTGCCGCGTAGTGGTCGATGGAAAGCAACATGCCCACGCGCAGGGTCAGTTCGCCACGGGCACGGGCCTGCCGCAGCAGAGCGATGTCCTCCGGGGCGATCAGGGCGTCGCACACCGATGTCAGCCCGGCCGCGTGCCACTGCCGCTGCGCGCGTGCGAGGCCGCGCAGTTTCTCCTGCGGTGAGCTGGGCCGCAGCGGTGAGGCGCCGCCGCGGGCGGTGGCGGGGTAGACGACGTTCATCAGGGCCCGCTCGACGAGCCGTCCGTTGAGACGTCCGTCCGCGTCCCGTCCGAAGTCGCCGCCGTCCGGCGGGACGGAGTCCTCGTCGATGTGCAGGGCGCGCAGCGCCGCGGAGTTGGCCACTCCCCAGTGGCCCGCGACCTGCACGACGAGCACGGGGTGGCCCGGCGCCGCCCGGTCCAGGTCCCAGCGGGTGAGAGGTCCGGTCTTCGTGTCGTCGTAGCGGCTTCCGCGAATCCAGTCCCCGGGAGCCGCCCGCGCCGCCTCTGCCCGTACCTGGCCGAGAAGACCCTCGACGCCGCAGACGGCTGCGGCCGACAGGTCGAGATGCAGCAAGTCCTCGGCGGCGATGGCGAGATGGATGTGCGCGTCGTTGAAGCCGGGCACGAGCGCCGCGTCGCCGAAGTCGACCTCCTCGGCGCCGGGGAAGCGCTCCCGCAGCTGCGAGACCGTGCCCGTGGCGGTGATCCGCCCGCCGGCGACGGCGAGCGCCTCCGGTTCGGGGCCCCCGTGCGCCTGCTGGCTGACCACGCGGGCGGCGCGGTAGAGCACGGGACGCAGCTCGTCGAGCACCGCGGTCACGTGACCTCCCCCGCAACGGGCGCCGCGTCTGCGGCTGTTGAGGGCGCCGGCTCCCGACGGCCCGCGGGCGGCCCGCCCGCGGAGGGACGCAGCGCGGTGACGGCGCCCGTCACGGCGAGGTTCGCCGCCAGAGCGATGATGCCTCCGTTGATGCCGTTCAGCGGGTCGTTGCCGGTGGCCCACAGCAGCGTCATCACCGTCAGGCCCACCAGCATCCCGGCGGCCGCCGCGGAGGCCGGCATGCGGCGCCAGTACAGCGCCAGCAGTACGGCGGGAACCAGCTGCGCCAGCCCCTCGTAGGAGAGAACGGACAGCTGGACGAGCGTGTTGGGGAAGAACAGCGCTCCCGCCAGCGCCAGCAGCCCGGCCAGGAGACACACCAGCTGTGAGAGCCGTTTCGTGCGGATGTCGTCGGCCGGTGCCGAGCCGCTGCGGCGGCTGCGCGGGTCGGCACCGTTGCCGCCGCCCAGCAGGGTGCGGCCCCACAACGTGCCGATGGCCAGCATGAACACACTCATCGGCACGATCGCCGAGAGCGCCCCTGCCACACCGATGACCGCGACCAGGGGAGCAGGCAGCGCCTCGGTGACGAGGGAGAACAGAGCCAGATCCGGGTTCTCGAGATTGGGCACCACGAACAGCGCAGTCGCGCCGACCATCATCGGGATGAACAGCAGCAGTTGGTACCAGGGCAGCAGAACGGCGTTGCGCCGCAGGGCATTCGGCGACCTGGCACTCAGATAGCCGGCAACCGTCGTCGGGAAGATCGTGATGGTCACGGCGTTCAGCAGAAGGGTCGTCACGAACCACGTACCGTCGAGGCCGCCCGACTCGTGGCCGGGGAAGGTCAGCCACTCCGGCTTCTCCGTCACCATCCGGTGCATCAAGTCGCCCAGTCCGTCGACGAAATGGACGGGCACGTAGACCGCGAGGAAGACCACCACGGCGATCACCAGGACGTCCTTGAGGGCGCTGACCCACGCCGAGCCGCGCAGACCGGAGATCAGGATGAACACCTCGGCGACGACGAACGAGATGACCGCCGCCACCCGCAGATCGACGCTCCCGTACGTCATGGCGTTGACCACGACCCCCATGCCCTGAATCTGCACCTGGATGTAGGGGACGATGAAGACGGTCGCGACCACCGCGACGAGCATCCCCAACGGCCGGGAACGGAAGCGGTGTTCGGCCATGTCGGCAATCGAGATCAGCCGGTGACGGCTCGCATAGGTCCACAGGGCGGGACCCACCACGTACGCCACGGCGAAGCCCGTCGTCAGGTACGCCACCAGGTACAGGATCGGCACACCCATGGAGAAGGACCAGCCGGCCGTGCCCAGGAAGGAGAAGCTCGTGTAGGTCTCCCCGGCCATCAGCAGCCAGATGAACAGCACGCCCAGACCGCGGCTGGAGACCGACCACTCCGCCAGGCCCTTGTCGCGGCCGCGTGCACTGAGCAGCCCCACCACGATCGTCGCCACCATCGCCAGCCCGAAGATCGTCGTCGCTGTCGCCGCGGACGAACTCATGCCGCACCTCCGGCCGTTCCGCGTTCCCCGGCCGCCTCTGCGGCTCCGCCGGGGACGTCGTCGGCGTCGTCCGCGGGTATCGGCTCCAGCGCGTCCGCCCGGTACGCCGGGTCGAGACGGGCCGCGAGCCAGATGATCAGAGGGCTCACGAGGGACGCCATGATGATCCACGCCAGCAGGAACGGCACCCCGAGGATGCGCGGTTCGATGCTGTTGGCAAAGACGGGCGCCGCGCAGTACAGCACCCCCGGCACGACCAGCAGCCACAGCGAACGGCGGCGGCGCCTGTCGGAGGCGGGCAGGGCACGGAAGGGCAGCCGGGCCTGCCGGCCCCCGCCTTCCTGATCCGCGTCTGAGAGGCTGTCGGGCATATCTCTCCTTCTGTGGCGCTCTGTGCTGTGCTCGCTCGCGCGGGCCGCGGGCCGCCGCCGGAACCCGTCACACGGACGGTTCGTAGCGGCCGTCCACCGCGGTCCAGCCGCCGTCCACGGCCAGGACGCTGCCCGTGACGTACGTCGAGGCGTCCGAGACGAGATACGTCACGGCGCCCGCGATCTCCTCCGGCCCCGCCCACCGTCCGAGCGCCGACGCCTGCGCATAGGCGTCGTACCAGTCGGGATCGGCGGCGATCTGGTCCGTCAGCGGAGTGCGCACCACGCCCGGCGCGACGGCGTTGAAACGCACCCCGCGCCGCCCCCACTCCGCGGCAGCGGTGCGCAGCAGCTGAACCAGCCCCGCCTTCGAGGCCGCGTAGACGCTCTGCCCCGCCTCCACCTGGAAGGCCCGCATCGAGGTCAGACCCACCACACTGCCCCGGCCGCGCTCGGCCATCGCCGGTGCCACCGACTGCACGAGCGTCAGGTACGCCCGCAGATTCAGCGCGACGACCCGGTCGAATTCGCAGAGCGTGTAGTCCGCGATCCGCTTGCGCACGTTGGCGCCCACAGTGACGACGAGACCGTCCAGGACGCCCCACCCGGCCACGGCGCTGCGCACGGCATCCTCATCCAGGACGTCGAGGTGGTGAACGCTGACCGGACCCGTACGGGAACCGGGCGCCGGCCGCTCACCGGCGGCGAGCCGCGCCGTCTCCTCGGCGCCCCGCAAGTCGACGTCGGCGACCAGCACTTCGGCGCCCTGCGCGGCCAGCGCCCGCGCGGACTCCCTGCCGATGCCGCTGGCTCCGCCGACCACCGCCACCCGCCTGCCGTCGAGCCGGAACACGTCCGCGTACGCCACTGAAGCCTCCTCCGTCCCGCCGTGTGCCGCGGTCACCGGCGGAACACCGCCATGCGCGTCACCGTCATCTCCTCGATCGCGAACCGCGGCCCCTCGCGGCCCGTGCCGGAGTCCTTCACACCGCCGTACGGCGCGATGTCGCAGCGGTAGCCGGGCACGTCGTTGATCACCACGCCCCCTGTCTCCAGTTCCTCCACGGCCTCGAACGCCGCGCCCAGGTCCCGGGTGAAGACCGCCGCGTGCAGCCCGTAGCGGCCGGCGTTGACCGTCGCGTACGCCGTGTCCAGGTCCGGCACTGCCCGCAGACACACCACCGGTCCGAAGATCTCCTCGTCCCACGCGGGTTCACCGTCGGGCACGCCGGTCAGCAGCGTCGGTGTGATGCACCGGCCGCTGCGGGCACCGCCATGCACCACCCGTGCGCCCGCGGTGCGGGCACGTTCGATCCAAGAGCACACCCGGTCCGTGGCGGCCTCGTCGATGAGTGCCGCGACACGCGTGTCCTCCTCCCGCGGATCACCCACGACGACGCGCGGCAGCCGCTCCGCGATCCGCCGCTCCAGCTCCGCGGCGACCTGCTCCACGGCGATCACCCGCTGCACCGAGATGCACGCCTGGCCCGAGGCGTACAGACCGCCGCGCACGACGGCGTCGGCCGCAGCGTCGAGGTCGGCGTCGGCGGCCACCACGAGTGCCGCGTTGGAGCCCAGTTCCAGAACAACCTTGCGGGGCGCCGCCTGGCGGGCGATACGGTGCCCGATCTCTGCGGACCCCGTGAAGGAGACAGCCGCCACCTGCGGATGCGTCGTCAGGGCTTCCCCCACCGCGGCGTCGCCGGTGACCAGCTGCACCGCGCCCGCCGGTGCGCCCGCTGCCGTGAGCTGCTCCCGTACGAGACGGACCAGCCACAGTGTGGCCAGCGGCGTCGCCGGAGCGGGCTTGACGATGACGGGGCAGCCCGCGGCGATCGCCGGGGCGATCTTGTGCGAGGCGAGCATCATCGGGTAGTTGAAGCCGGCGACGCCCACGACGACACCGACGGGACGCCTCGTCCAGAACCCCGTCATGCCGTCGCCGGAAGGCAGCCCGTCGAGCGGCACCGTCTCACCGTGCACGTGGAAGACCTCGCCGGCCGCGGCCTCCCAGGTGGCCACTGCCCGCACCACCTCGGTGCGGCAGTCCGCGCGGGGCTTGCCCGTCTCGAGAACGAGCAGATCCTCCATGCCGTCGGCGACCTCCCGCAGGGAGGCGGCGACCCCGATGAGAACCTGCCGGCGCACCCGAGTGGGCAGTTTGCCGACCTGCCTGCGCAGTCCCGCGGCGTGCTCGGCCGCCCACCGCGCCAGTGCCTCGTCGCCGACCGGGACGAGGGCGACTTCGCTGCCGTCGTAGGGGAACCGCACCGGCTCACTGAGAGAGGCCGGCACCCTGTCCTCGCCGACGGGAAGCGAATCGGTCAGGCCGCGCGGGAGCGCTTCCGTCCACGCCTCGGCGGGCGCGGGACGCCGGCGAGCGGGGGAGGGGCTCACCGCGGGCCCCCTTGTGCTCCTGCCGTCAGGAAGTGCCGGGCCGCCGACGCGTAGACCCTCGCGTACTCACCGATCTCCGCCACCTCGACGTACTCGTCCTTCTGGTGCGCGATCCACTTGCCGCCCGGGCCGTAGACGACGGTCGGCAGCCCGGCGTCCCGCGTGAGGACGGTCCCGTCCGTGGTGCCGGGGACCGCCCCGAAGGCCGGCGGGGAGCCGTGCTCGTCGCGGTGCCCGGACACCAGCGCCGTCACGACGGGGTGGGTTTCGCCGATCTCGATGGCGGGCCGGTCGTCGACGACGGTCAGCTCGACCGTCACGCCCACGGTGCCGGCGGCGTCGCCCGCCGTCTGCCGCACCCTTTCGATCAGCTCCTCGTGGTCCGTCCCCGGGACCGTGCGCACGTCGACGCCGACCGTCCCGTGTGCCGGGATGACATTCAGCTGGCCCGGGTCTCCCGCCTGCAGCACGGTCGGAGTGACGGTCACCGAGCCGGCGTGCGGGTGGGTGCCGAAGCGCCGCACCGCCCACTCCTCGACACCGGCCAGCGCCTCGACGATCCGCGCCCCGGCGACCAGGGGGGAACGCGCCTCCTGCGGCATCGCCCCGTGTGCCATCACCCCGGTGAGAGCGAGGCGGATGCGGATGCCGCCCCGGGCCGAGGTGCACACCTCGTACCCCTCGGGCTCGCAGACGATCACCCCGTCCACGGCGGCGGCGTGCGGCGAGGCGGCGAACGCCTTGGCGCCGAGCATCATCCCCTCCTCGTCGCACAGCACCCCCAGCACGATCCGTCCGGGGAACGGGCCGGCAAGCTGCAGGGCCCGCACGCCGTGGATCATCGCCGCCAGACCGGACTTCATGTCCGCGGAGCCGCGACCCCACAGCCTGCCGTCGCGGATCTCCCCGCCGTACGGATCGACGCTCCAGTCCTCCTCGCGCCCCTCCGTCACGACGTCGGTATGGCCCTCGAACATCAGCGTCGGCCCGTCGCCCCCGCCGCCCTCGACGAACGCGACGAGGTTCGTGCGGCCCGGCGCGACCTCGGTCACCTCGTGCTCCCAGCCGAACTCGGTGAACAAAGCTGCGAGAAGGCGGACCGCCGGCCCTTCCACGTCCTGCGCACCCGCATCGCTCACGGTGCGCAGCCGCACCAGGTCGCGGGTGAGACGGACAGCGGCCTCCGCGTCGACCACCGGAAGCGATGGAGCAGCGGGAGCCGAATCGGGACCTGCGTCGGGACCGGCACCGGGACCGGAATGCATGCGCAACCTCCATGAGTGCTGGCCAGAGCACCAGGGCGACTGGTCAGACCAGTTGATTTCCCGTACTCTCCTAGCACGCTCACGCGTCGGTCAAGGGGGAAGACGGCGCTCGTCCTTCCGGCGCTCGTCCTTCCGGGCCGCGCCGGACTCCGTGAGCAGCACAGCCGCAACCGACCGGGACGACGAGGGGAAAGCATGTCCGCCGAGGGAGCCGTCTTCCGCCCGGTGGAGCCGGTGCGCGCGTACCAACGCGTCGCGGAGCAGATCGAGGAGCGCATCCTCAGCGGCGACCTGCCGCCCGGATCACGGCTGCCGGGGGAGCGCGAGCTGGTCAGTCAGTTCGCTGTCGGACGCTCCACAGTCCGCGAAGCCCTGCGCGTACTGCAGTCCGCGGGGCTGGTGCGCTCCCGCCCGGGAGATCCACTGGGCGCCGAGGTCCTGGGTGTCACGCCGGACAACCTCAGCCGGACACTCGGACGCCTCGCCCGCTCCCACCTGTCGACACTCGGCGAACTCGTGCAGTTCCGCATGGTGCTCGAAGCCGAGAGCAACAGGCTCGCGGCGCGGTTGCACAGTGACAGCGACCTGGAGCGCATGGAGGAGCAGATCCGGCGGATGGAGGCGCTGAGCGCCGACGAAGCCGGTCTGCACGCCTTCAGCGAGGCCGATGCGCTCTTCCACCGGGCGGTCGCCGAAGCCAGCCACAATTCGCTGCTCGGGCTGTGCGCACGTGCCGTGCACGATGCCGTCGTGGAGGTCATCGAGGGGAAGATCGCGGCCGCACGTGAGACGAGCGTGTGGATGGAGCGCTCCATCGCCCACCACCGGCAGGTCCTGGCGGCGATCCGCGACGGCGACGCCGAGCTCGCCGCCCGCCTGGGACGGCAGGCCCTCTACGACTACTACGCCGACCACGTCGAGGAAGGTACCCGCCGGCTGCTCCGCGCGGCCCTCGACGAGCAGTGACCGCTGCCCCCGCCCTGTGACCGGGCAGCCGGGGCCTGAGGGCCGGGCCCGTTCAGGCCGCCGGCGTGATGTTGTGGTTGAGCCGGAAGACGTTCTCCGGGTCGTACTGCGCCTTGACCGCCGCCAGCCGCCGGTAGTTCTCCGGCCCGAAACCGGCGACGACCCGGTCCCGGCCCTCCTGGCCGATGAAGTTCAGATAGACGGCGCCGCTTGTCCAGGGCCTCAGGTCCTCGCGCAGGCCACGGGCCCACTCCTTCGCCCTGGCGTCGTCGGCGGGATCCTCCCAGAGACCGAACGGGTGCACCGTCCACGGCGCGCTGCGCCAGGGCAGCGGATACAGCTCCGCACCCCGGGCGACCGCCCCGCCCTGCGGGAAGAGGACGTGCTGCGACGGCGAGGGCACCACCATGTCGTGAGCCCGCGCGCAGAAGAGGTCGACAGCCTCGTCGGGGAAGGCGTCGAGATGCTCCGCGGACCAGTAGTTGCGGTAGCCGGGCGGGTCGTCCAGCATGCGCTGCACCTGCGCGTACGGCATCTGCCCGATCAGCTCGCCCGTGTGCCCGAGGCCGAGCATGGGAGCCATGACGTCACGGGCCTCCGCCTCCCGGCCCGTGTAGGTGATCAACGACGCGCACGCGAGCTTCCCCACCAGATCCTCCGGGACGGGGGGTTCCTCGCCACCCGTGAGATAGATCAGCCCTCCTCCTGCCTGATCCGGCGCCGCCTCCATGAAGTCCCGGTAGGCGCGCACGACTTCGGGTCCGGCAGCCGCCGGCCACATCAGCAGTGCGGCGGTCAGCGCCGGCAGCGGATGCAGCCGCAGTGTCATGGACGTCGCCACGCCGAAGTTCCCCCCGCCGCCGTGCAACGCCCAGAAGAGTTCGCGGTTGTTGTGACCGGTGGCCCGCACGAGCTCACCGTCTGCGGTGACGAGCTCGACGGCCAGCAGATTGTCGCAGGCCAGGCCGAACTCCCGCTCCAGCCAGCCCGAGCCTCCGCCGAGGACGAACCCGCCGACACCGGTCGTCGAGACCCGCCCACCGGTCGTGGCCAGTCCGTAGGGCTGAGTCGCCCCGTCGAGGTCCGCCATGGTGGCACCGCCGCCCACCCGCACGGTGCGGGCACCGGGGTCGACGGTGACGCTGTTCATGTGGCGCAGATCCACCACGAGCCCGTCGGAGATCGAGTTCCCCGCGACGCTGTGACCTCCGCCGCGCACAGCGATCTGCAGCCCCTCCGTTCGGCCGTACGCGAGGGCCCGTGCGACCTCGGCCTCGTTGCGGGGCAGAGCGATCACGGCGGGGGAGCGGTCGATCATGGCGTTGAAGACGGGCCGGGTCTCCTCGTAGGCCGGGTCGTCGGGCGTGAGGACCTCGCCCGTGAACTTCCTGCGCAGATCGTTCAGAGCGCTGTCGTGAAGCATCCGGGACGCCATGATGTCCCCCTTCCTCCACTTTCGACGGTAACGCTCAGCGGGGAGTGACGGGGGTGACGCGGAACGTCCTCTACCTCCAGAAGGGCACCGCGACCGCTCTGCCCGGCAACCCCCGGAGAACCGGACCCGGAGCGGAAACCATCACCCCGGAACTCCTTCGGCGCGGTCGGCGTGCTGTCGCACTCCGGGGCCGCGCCGCCGCGCATGCGACGGCCGCTGCCCCGGGCGAAAGGCCGCGACGGGATCCTCACGCAAGCAGGTTCGGCGCGGTCCGCTGTGGTGGGATGGCCGAATGGCTCCACCCGTGCTGCACCTCCTGGCCTCCGCCGCGCCGCCGGTGGTCGACCTCGTCGAGATCGTCCGGCGTGCGAAGAGCGGCGGCTGGACCGTATGCGTCGGCCTGACGCCCACGGCCGCCGAATGGATGGAGGGGCAGCTGTCCGCACTCGAGGAGCAGACCGGACACCCGGTGCGCAGCACTCCGCGCAGATTCGACGAGCGCGAGGTGTGGCCCGGCGCGGACGTCACGGTCCTGGCACCGGCGACGCTCAACACCGTCAACTCCAGCGCTCTCGGGCTCACGACGAACTTCGTCACGGGCCGAGTGGTCGAGGCCGTCGGCAAGCGGTGGCCGCTGGTGATGATGCCGTGCGTCAACAGCGCCTACGCCACACACCCGCAGTTCGCCACCAGCATCGAGACGCTGCGGAACGCGGGCGTGCACGTGCTGTACGGCGAGGGCGGCTTCGAGCCGGACCCGCCGGGGGAGGGCGACCGGAGGACCTACCCGTGGGCACTCGCCCTGGACGCGGCCCGTTCCCTGGCGGGGTGGCGCCGAACACCCGCTCCGCCGGGTTGAGTTCGTGAGGCGCAGGCTCCGCCGCCGGAATTCGGGCCCGGCGGGCCGGGCTGGTCGTTGCATTGCGCCGTCGGCGGACGGCCGCGGTGCCCCGCTCCTGCAGGAAGAAGCCGTCGAAGCCGTGGAACCCCCGGCCCGCACTACCGCAGTTCGGCCTGCCCTCCGGCGGCCAGGCCCCGGTGGTGAACTCGACGTCCTCTCCCTGGAGCCGCGCCGGGGAGGACCGCCAAGCGGAACTCGCTCTCCTCACATGTCCGGACGGCGGGCCCTCCCGAGCTCTGCCGAGGCCAGACGGAGTCGTTGCGGTGGCCGAAGAGCCGATGACTCGCCGTCGCCGTCGCCGTCGCAGGCGCGCGGCACCGTCCGTCAGTCGGCCAGGTCCAACGCCGCCGCAACGATTCCGTCGGCGTCGATGCCGTGGTGGCGGTGGACGTCGGCGAGACTGCCGCTCTGCCCGAAGCCGGTGACACCCAGCGCGCGGGAAGGCACCCCGTTGACGCCCGCGAGGAAAGCAAGCGTGTGCGGATGCCCGTCGAGAACGGTCACCAGCGGACGGGCACGCTCGCGGGGAAAGGCCTGCCCGAGGATCCAGTCCGGGCCCTCCTGCAGGCCCTGCCGCGCCTGCACAGCACGGAAGAGCAGGTCGGGACTCGTGACGCACACGACGTCCGCGCCGATGCCGAGCTCCTCCAGACGGTCCGCCGCGGCGACCGCCTCGGTGACCATCACGCCGGCGGCGGCGATCGTCAGCGAGGGATTCGCGTGGCGGCGCAGCGGATAAGCGCCTGCCACGGACTGCCTGCGCCGCCGCTCCCGCGCAGCGGAGTCGGCCGGCACGGCTGCCAACGACTGGTCCACGGGGCGGGTGGACAGCCGCAGGTACGTCGAACTGCCCCCGGCCCTGCCGAGGTTGGCCAGCCCCGCCAGCAGGCACCACTCCAGGTCGAGGGCGAAAGCCGGCTCGTACGAGGTGCAGCCCGGCTGCTCCAGGCCGATCGAGGGTGTGATGACCGACTGGTGGGCGCCACCCTCCGGCGCGAGACTCACCCCCGAAGGCGTACCCACGAGAATCGACTGCCCGCCCGCGTACATCCCGAACGACCACGGCTCCAGGGCGCGGCCCACGAACGGGTCGTAGACCACACCGATCGGCAGCAGCGGCGTTCCCCACCGGCTCCACGTGGCACCCAGCTCACCGAGCAGCCCGACCAGATTCGTCTCCGCGATGCCGAGCTCGATGTGCTGGCCGCCCGGCTGCTCGCGCCAGTGGAGAATGGTCTCGGCGTCGTCGTCGAACCAGTCCCGGCGCTGCGTCGCGGACCAGGTGCCGACCTTGTTCAGCCAGCCGCCGAGGTTCGTCGTCGACGCGACGTCCGGGCAGACCGTCACCACGTGCCCCGCCGCCTCGGGAGCCTCCCGCGTCAGATCCAGCAGAGCCCGGCCGAGAGCCTGCTGTGTCGAGCCCTTCCCGGAGGGTGTGCGTCCGAAGTCCGAAGGCAGTGCAGGGGGTTGCTGCGGGGGCGTGTCCTGGCGGCGCAGCCTCGCCGCCGTGCGTTCGCACAACTCGGCCGCTGCGCTGCCGCGGGGGAAGCGGGCCCAGGGCGCGTCCGCGTCGGCGCCCACGCGTGCCGCGAGCTGCTGCATCTGCTCACCGGTCAGCAGTGCCGAATGGTTCTGCGGGTGCCCGGCCGTGGGCAGACCGTGCCCCTTGACGGTATAGGCGAAGACGACGGTGGGCCGGGTGTCGTCGATGCTCGAGTAGGCGTCGATCAGCGCCCCGAGGTCGTGCCCGCCGAGATTGCGCAGCAGGGAGACCACCGAGTCGTCACCGAGCCCGGCCAGCAGCTGCGCGATCGCCTCCCGCCCGGGACCGGAGCCGGGCAGACGCTCACGCAACTGGCCGGCGGAGCAGCGCAACAGCCGCTGGTACTCCGGGTTCGTCATCTCGTCGATGCGTGTGCGCAGGGCATCGCCGCCGGTTCGTGCGAACAACTCCTCCAGCAGACGCCCGTACTTGACCGTGAGGACCTGCCATCCGGCCGCGTCGAACATGCCCTGCAGGCGGGTCGCCGAGATGTTCGGCACGACCCGGTCCAGCGACTGCCGGTTGAAGTCGACGATCCACACGATCTCGCCCAGGTCCGCCACCGCCGGGTCGAGCACCGCCTCCCAGCAGGCGCCCTCATCGAGCTCGGCGTCCCCCAGCAGCGAGTACTGCCGCCCCGTGGTGCCGCCGCCGAAGCGCCCGTTCACATACCGGCGTGCGATCGCACCCCAGATCGGAGCGGTGGCGCCGATGCCGACCGAACCCGTCGAATAGTCGACCGGGTCCGGGTCCTTCTCCCGGCTCGGATAGCTTTGCAGGCCGCCGTAACTGCGCAGCGTCGTCAGATATGACTCGTCCAGCTCACCCAGCAGATAGTTCACCGCATGCAGGACGGGCGAGGCGTGCGGCTTGACCGACACGCGGTCGTCGCGCCCCAGTTCGTGGAACCAGAGAGCCGTCATGATCGACGTCATGGAGGCGCTGGAGGCCTGATGGCCGCCGACCTTCAGGCCGGACGGGTTCGGGCGTACGCGGTTGGCGTGGTCGATGACCGAAGTCGCCAGCCACAGCACACGCTGCTCGACCGCCGCAAGCGTCTCCAGGTCCGGCGCCCCGGTTAGCCGAGCACCATCGCCGGCCGCCGCAGCCGCCCCTGCCATGTCGTCAGTGGTCTTCATGCCGCCCGTCCGAAGCGTCGAAGTCAGCAGATTGCATCAATATGACAGCAGGGTGACGATGGCCGCACAATCACGACGCATGCCACTGAGCAATCTGCACAGCAAGCGGGCTGAGCAGGCCCGTGAGGCTGAGCATTGTGACAGGCGATATGTCCCTGCAGACCTCCACGCCACGGGGCCGGCGACGCACGGCTGTACCCGCCGTCCCGACCGTCGGGACGCCTTTCTCAGTGCTCGGCCGCGACTCGGAGAAGTGAGCGGACCTGGCTGACGATGGTCCGCCGATTCTTGAGGAACTCCGGATCGGTGATGGTGCCCGTTGCCGGGTCGGCGTTGTCCGGGCCGAACTCGAGAACAGGGGTGTGCACATGGCCACCCGGAATATCCAGACCGAGCCTGTCGCGCAGCAGCGTCGCACGGTAGGCGATCTCGTTGGACAGGTAGTCCCCGCCGCCCCCTTCACGCGCGATGGAGCCCTCGGTAGGGCCGTCGGGCTGCTTCACCGGCTCACTCGCGCCCGCCGGAATCTCGACCACCGCCGTGTTGTCCTGAACGGGGAAGCGGCCCGTCGGCGCGGACGCGATGTCCTTGAAGGGGAGCGTGGTGGTCGTCCACTGAGGCTGCGTCCCGGTGTCGGACACCGGGACCGTCCCGGTCGCGGAGATGTTGTTGTTGTCGGGAAAGGTCCCCCGCCAGGCCCCGTTGTAGCGCTCGACGTCGAACCGGCCGGGCCGGCCCTGGCTGATGGTGGCGAACAAGTTCACCTGCGGCAGATGCGGCCGCATGGCCCGCTCGACCATTCCGTCGGTGAAATCCGCCCAGCGCACGGGGAAGAGGGCCGTCTCGATCCTGACGGGACCCTTCTTGGTGCGGATCACCGTGCCGTCCAGCGCCAGGGCGCTCGCCCCCGAGGGATTACTGATCCGAATGTCCTCATCCAGCGTGAACGGGTCGAACCCGGTGACCAGCATCCGCTTCAGTCCCTTCCCCTCACCGACAGGGAAGTCGATGGCATCGTGGCCGCGGGAGCTTCGCTCCAACCGCTCGCGCAGCGCCGAGCGTTGGGCACCGGAGAGGTCAAAGCCGGGCCGCCATTGGCGCAGCGCCGCCGTCATCCCGAGCCGCGCCCAGTACAAGGGCCGGTCATCCGCCCGGCTCAGATCCCCGCCGGCCGGACCGCGGCCCTGCACCCGCGCAACCGCCCGCTGCCACAGCCGATGCCCCCACCGCGCCACGACCTCCTGTGCCTGCCCGTAGGAGCCGGCAGCGCACAGAGCCCGCGTGAAGTCGGAGGCCACCGAGTCGAATCCGGAACGGTGCAGGATCTGCTGGGGCACCCGTTCGGGCAGGCGCTGCTCCTCCACAGTCAGCGGCGCCGAAGGATCGCTGCACCCGGCGGGCTGCGCGGCCAGTGCAGGGGTCATGGGCAAAGCAGTGCTCACGACACCGGTGCTCACGACCACTACGGCAACCAATCGCGCGCGCACACTTCGCATCCGGATCTCCTCTGCGGGGCTTGTCGACGTGAATGAGGGCGGAAACCCGGTGCAGAGAGATACGGGTGCACCGGTGCCGGTGGCCCAGGTGGTGGAGGACTTCGGCGGGTCGGAGTGGTGGTCGGATGGGCGTGGTTGCTTCGGCTGCGGGGTCAACACGCCCGTGGTGTTTGGCGGTTAAGGGTAGTTGCGCCGGTGTACGGGGAAGCGTCGATTTCGGTTTTTGAGTGGGCCGGCGCGGGATCGGTGTTTGTTGGCGGGCGGGTCCGGCGGGCGAGTGGCTGCGGTGGTCCGGTGTTTCGCATTCTCCGGCGGCGTCTTTGGTTGGTGGCCGCCCACCGTGTCGGGGGGTTTTGGGGTGTTTTTAGGTGGGGGGCCAGGTGTGTGGGATGCCTTCGTGGTTGAGGAGGTGGTGGAAGTGTGTTCGGTGTGT
>NZ_FMHI01000008.1 GCF_900090145.1 Streptomyces sp. WMMB 322 | reverse complement strand
GGCCGACTGGCCTCCCACGCCGGCCTGGCCCCAGTCGCCCGGGACTCCGGCCGACGAACCGGCAACTACCACCGGCCCAAGCGCTACAACCGGCGCCTGCGGCACATCTTCTACCTGGCCGCCCAGACTGCGATGATGCGGCCCGGTCCCTCCCGGGACTACTACCTCAGGAAGCGATCCGAGGGCTTGCTGCACACCCAAGCCCTGCTCGCCCTCGCCCGCCGACGAGTCGACGTGCTCTGGGCGATGCTGCGCGACAAGAGGCAATTCACCTCCGTCCCACCGGCCACGCAGGCGGCTTGACACGCTCATTGAGATTCTCCTCGGTGTGCGGGGTGAGCGTGACGTCGGGGGCCGTCAGCGGCAGCCCGAGCTGAGCCCGCTCCCTGACCCAGCGCGTCGGCCTGTACCGGGGATCGCCGGTGGTGGCCAGAAGTGCGCGCTGAAGCGCGAACATCCGGGCGGCGCCGATGCGTTCGCCCCACGCCAGCGGACCGCAGGGGTAGCCGAGGCCCGCGGTGACGGCCACGTCGATGTCCGCGGGCGCCGCGATGTGGCGTTCGGCGATGGAGGCGGCCACCGAGACGACGGAGGCCAGCAGGCGCTGCGCGACGGAACCCGCGGTGTCCCGTGCGACGGTGACCTGCGTGCCGTCGGCGGCGAGTACGGCGGCCGCGTCCCGGACCGCTTCGGGTGCGGTGGCCGGCGTCACGGCGAGCACGCGGCGTGCGGTGCCGAGCGAGAGCGGGTCGATGCCGAGGGTGCGGGCGGCGGGCAGGCCGTGTTCGGCGACGGCGCCGGCGACCGTCCCGCCCCAGGTCGGCACCAGCAGCAGCGGCCCGGCAGCGGGACCGCCGCCCTCTGTGCCGGCCGCGCGCCCGCTGCGCCGCGCCTCGGCGCTGCCGAGGAGTGCCCGTACCGCGTCGGCGTCCGGCCCCTCGCCGGCGACCTCCACCGCGCGTGAGGCGTCGCCGCCCGCGGGGGGCGGCGTGGGGGCGGCGGCGTCGCCGGGGGCTTCGGGTCCGTAGGGGTAGAAGCCGCGGCCGGTCTTGCGGCCGTGCAGTCCGGCGGTGACGCGGTTCGCGGTGAGGTACGAGGGCCGCAGCCGCTCGGAGTGGCGGAATCCGCGCCAGATGGTGTCGATGACGGAGGCGGTGACGTCGAGCCCGGTGAGGTCCATGAGTTCGAAGGGGCCCATGCGCAGGCCCAGCACGTCCCGGGCCACCGCGTCGAGGTCCGCGGGCGGGGCGACGGACTCCTCCAGCAGCGCCAGCGCCTCGGTGACCAGTCCGCGCCCGGCGTGGTTGACGAGGAAGCCGGGGGTGTCCGCCACGGTCACCGCCCGGTGCCCGCAGCCCTCGACGAAGTCGGTGAGGAATCCGGGGACGTCCCGGCGGGTTGCCGCGCCGGGCACGACCTCCGCGATCTTCATCAGCGGTACGGGATTGAAGAAGTGCAGCCCGGCCAGGCGGGAGGGGTCGGCGAGCCGCGCGCCGATCTCCGTGACGGACAGCGAGGAGGTGTTGGTCGCGAAGACGGTGGCCTCCGGGAGCACCTTCGCGAGCTCCGTGAAGACGGCGGCCTTCGTCTCCAGGTCCTCCCGCACGGCCTCCACGACGAGGGTCGGCGCGGTCTCGGCGCTCCCGGGTGCCGCGAAGGGCGAGGAGAGCGGCACCAGTCGCTCGCGGGCGGCGTCCGCGTCCTGCCGGCTCATCCGGCCCTTCTTCACGGCGCGCTCCAGCATGCCGGTCACGAACGCGACGGCTTCGGTGACCGACTCCTCGCGCACGTCGGCGAGTTCGACGGTGTGCCCGGCCGTGGCGGCCCACTGTGCGATGCCGCGGCCCATGACGCCCGTACCGACGATTCTGATGCGCATGCCTGCTCCGTCTCCGCTTCCCGGACCGCTGCCGCCGCCCGGGCCGTCCCGGCCGGACGTCG
Organism: Streptomyces sp. WMMB 322; assembly: GCF_900090145.1. Lineage (GTDB taxonomy): Bacteria > Actinomycetota > Actinomycetes > Streptomycetales > Streptomycetaceae > Streptomyces. The sequence continues at coordinate 264,836 of NZ_FMHI01000008.1, read as the reverse complement.
CCCGTCCGCTGCCGTCCCCGTCGTCGTCCGTCAGCGCAGATACACGCGCTCGGGGTCCACATCTTCGCGCAGCAGGGCCAGTTCGTCCGCCGAGGGCGGCTCGATGACGCTGAGATCGCCGGCTGTCCGAAGGTCCCAGCCGGTGTTCGCCTTCACGTCCTCGGCCGTCACACCGGGGTGCACAGCGGTCAGCCTCAGCTCCTCGCCCACGCCTTCGCGCGCGAGGATGCCCAACTCCGTGATGACGCGCGTGACTCCGGAACCCAGCGGGCGGATGCCGTCGGCAAGGGCCCGGTCCGGGCCGGGCGAGGTGCAGAAGTCGAGCTTCTCGGTGAAGGAGCGCGGATCGTGACGGCGCATGACGACGAACACCTCGCCGGAGCTGGCCATCACCTCGTTCGCGCCGCCCGATCCGGGCAGCCGGGCCTTGGGGTGGTGCCAGTCCCCGATGACGGAGGAGTTGAGGTTGCCCCACTTGTCGATCTGGGCGGCGCCGAGGAAGCCGACGTCGATGTGGCCGCCCTGGAGGACCGACCCGAAGAGCGTCGGCATCGGAATGACCGCCTCGGCCCCGGTGATCAGCACGGCGTCGGCGATGGTCTCGGGCAGGTGCGACGGGTGCGCGCCGCACACCCCGGACTCGTAGACGATCTCCAGTCCGGGCGCGACGGTGAGATGGGCGAGGGAGGCGGCCAGCGTGGGCAGCCCGATTCCGGCGAACACCGTGCGCCTGCCCGCCAGTTCGCGGGAGGCGACGACGGACAGCAGCTCGGAGGAGGTCACGGTGTCGGTGGTCATCTGCGGCTCACTTCCGTGTGCGGAGGTGCGAAGGTCCGGGGTACGGGTCGGGGAGTGGCGTGGCCCCGGGCGCGTGCCGGGGCCCGTTGCCGGTGCGGGGTGAAACGGGACGGGACGGAGATGACGGCGGCCGGGCGGGGTTCACAGCCTGCGGCCGTAGTTCACCGGCAGGCTCATCGCCTCTCCGACGGCGAGCCCCTCCCAGAACTCCTCGCCGAGCTTGGCGACGTACTCGGCGTGGTCGGCGGTCCCGTGCACCCACTCCTCCAGCCAGGCGGTCAGCCGCTCCTTGTCCTTGCTGATCGCCGACCAGGAGCGGTAGAAGGCGTTGTCGCGGTCGTAGTAGCCCTGGGCGAAGGACGGGTGAGCACCGCGCGGGCAGACGACGACGGCGTCCACCGCGTGCGACGGGATGACGGTGCGGTTCGGGTCGGAGCGCACGACCTCGTCCTCGACGACCTCCTCCACGACGACGACCGCCTTGCGCGCCGCGTACACGGCCTCGGCCTGGACGCCGGTCAGACCCCAGATCTGGGTGTTCCCGGAGCGGTCGGCCCGCTGCGCGTGCACGATCGTCACGTCCGGGTTGACGGGCGGCACGACGTAGATCTGCTCGCTCTCGCCGTCCGGCCCCGGGTAGGGCGAAGTGACCTTGCGCAGCGCCGGGTTGACGCTCGGCAGGTCGCTGCCGCCGTAGCTGCGCAACGGGTAGAAGGGCAGCCGCTGGGCTCCGGCGATGTAGCGGCAGATCATGCCGTAGTGGCTGTACTCCTCGAAGGCCAGAGGCTCGGGGTCGGCCCTCTCCACGCGGCGGCGCAGCTCGCCCAGCGAGCCGGCGGAGGAGTTGCCGACGAAGGAGGAGACCAGCCGCGAGACGCACCCGGCGGCCAGCATCTGGTCGACGACGATGTCGGCGGTCATGCGGATCACGGTCAGGTCGCGGCGGCCCTGGCGGATGATCTCGTGCCCGGCCGCGGTCGGTATGAGATGTGTGAAGCCTTCGAGGGAGACGGTGTCGCCGTCCCTGACATGGGCTGCGACGGCCTCCCGCATCGTCATCGTCTTGTCCACGGCGGTCTCCACGGCCATCTCCACATCTCCTCGGTGCGGTGCGGTACGCATCGGTGCGCCCCGGTGCCGCTGTCACGGCAACGGTCACGCCCAGCCCGGGACCACGTTCCCACCCGGCATTGATTGGCGTCCAATACCGAATTAAGGTCAGTTTGAGACGTGAAACTGATAACTGGCCGACGGGAGCGTACCGACGTGGAACTGCGCTACCTCTCCTCCTTCGTCGCCGTCGCCGAGGAGCTCCACTTCGGCCGTGCCGCCAAGCGGCTCCAGATGGCCCAGCCGCCCCTGAGCCAGCAGATCAGGCAGCTGGAGAAGGAGCTGGGGGTCCAGCTCTTCGAACGCAGCACGCGCTCGGTGCGGCTGACCAGCGCCGGCGAGGCGTTCCTCGAGCCCGTCCGCACGGTCCTGGAGGACATCGACATCGCGACGCGGGTGGCCAAGGCCGCCGGGCGCGGCGAGTACGGGCGCGTCCGGGTCGGTTTCGCCGGTGCCTCCAGCCACACCGCGCTGCCCCGCCTCACCCGTGCCGTACGGGCGGCACACCCCGGCATCGAGCTCGTCATGCTGGGCCAGACGTATGCGAACAGGGCGGTGGCACGGGTCGCGGACGGATCGCTGGACCTGGGCTTCGTGCGGCTCCCGGTGAACCGGCCGGGAGTCGAGCACCGGGTGATCGCCGAGGAGGAGCTGGTGTGCGCCCTGCCCTCGGACCACCCCCTCGCCCGCCAGGAGCGGATCACCGTGGGCGACCTGGCCGAGGAGCCGTTCGTCAGCTTTCCCGCCCGCACCGGCTCCAGCCTGCGCGACGTCACGCTGGAGACGTGCGAGCGCAGCGGCTTCCACCCGCGGATCGTGCAGGAGGCCCCCGACTCGTACACGATCCTCGCCCTCGTGGCGATGGGAGTCGGCGTGACACTGACGCTCACCTCCTGCATGCACATCCAGCAGACCGGTCTCGTCTACCGTCCGCTGGCCGGGCCGCCCGTGGTGCTCCGGGCGGCGCTGGCCTGGCGTACGGACAACCCGTCGGCGGCGCTGCGCAGCGTTCTGGAGGTCGCGGCCGACGCGCTGCCGCCTCCGGGATCGTGAACGCGGCGGCCTCCGGCAGCGATTGAGTGCGCCCGCGTATCAGTGCGAGGCGAATCGGATATTGGACCGGAAAAGTGCGCGGTGGAAGGGTCGTGGGCAAGCCTCGCTCCCGACGTGCCCCGCCCGTGACCGCGACCAGCCCGAACCAGTCAGGAAGGCCCCTCCATGTCAGCCCCCGCTCCGACTCGCACCGACGTCGTCATCTGCCACCCCCTTCGCACGCCGATCGGGCGCTTCGGCGGCGCCCTGGCAGGCCGGCGGCCCGCCGCGCTGGCGGCACACGTCATCGCGGAGGTCGTCGCGCGCAGCGGCATCGACGGCTCGCAGGTCGACGAGGTGATCCTCGGCCACGCCTACCCGAGCGCCGAGGCCCCGGCCATCGGCCGTGTCGCCGCGCTGGACGCCGGCCTGCCGGAGTCGGTCACAGGCATCCAGATCGACCGGCGCTGCGGTTCGGGGCTCCAGGCGGTCCTCGACGCCGCGATGCAGATACAGGCCGGCTTCAGCGAGGTCGTGATCGCGGGCGGAGTCGATGTGATGAGCGCCGCCCCCTACTACACCCATGAAGGCCGCTGGGGCATCAAGGGCCCCGGGCTCCAGCTGCACGACGCCCTCGCGCGCGGGCGGGTCACCGCGGGCGGCGAGCACCACCCGGTGCCGGGCGGCATGATCGAGACGGCGGAGAACCTGCGCCGCGAGTACGGCGTCTCACGCGAGGACCAGGACGCCCTGGCTCTTCGTTCGCAGCAGCGCGCCGCCCGCGCCATCGAGGAGGGCTGGTTCGCCGAGGAGATCGTGCCGGTGACGGTGCCGGGACGTAAGGGCGAGAGCACTGTGTCCGTCGACGAGCATCCGCGGCCGGAGACCACGGCGGACCAACTGGCCGCGCTGCGCCCGGTGATGGGAAAGACCGACCCGGAGGCCACGGTCACGGCCGGGAACGCCAGCGGCCAGAACGACGCCGCCGCAGCATGCCTGGTCACCACGGCCGCGACAGCCGAACGCCTCGGCCTGACGCCGATGCTGCGGCTGATCTCCTTCGCCCGCACGGGAGTTCCTGCGAAGACGATGGGAATCGGGCCGGTGGGTGCGACCAGGGAGGCCCTGGAGCGTGCCGGGCTGTCGGCCGGCGACCTGGACCTGATCGAGCTCAACGAGGCCTTCGCCGCTCAAGTCCTCGCCTGCACCCGCGAGTTGGGCTGGACGGACAGGGACCACGAGGAGCGCATCAACGTGTGCGGCTCGGGCATCTCGCTCGGCCACCCGGTGGGCGCCACCGGCGCCCGGATCCTCACGACGCTGGCGCACCACATGCAGCGCACCCAGGCGCGCTACGGACTGGAGACCATGTGCATCGGCGGCGGGCAGGGCCTCGCCGCGGTCTTCGGGCGCTGCTGACCGGCCCGACCGGCCCCGGGCGCCGTCACCGGATACGTCACGGACGGCCCGCGCGGGCCACCTCTCGCACAACCAGGGCCCGGCAGCCTCCACTTGGCTGCCGGGCCCGTCGGGCTTGCCGAAGTGTGCGCGGGGCGGACTCAGTCCTGCGCGGAGCGGCGCTTGCGGGAGACCACGACCAGGCCCGCACCCGCGGCCAGGACGACACCGGCCGCGCCGGCGATCATCGGGGTGGCGCTGGAGGCACCGGTCTCGGCGAGGTCGTCGCCTCCGCCGTTGGGAGCGGTGCTGGGCTTCTCGGAGGGCGCCGGGGCCTCGCTGCTGGACTCGCTCGGCGAGGGCTCGGGCGAGGACTCGCTCGGCGTGGGCGAGGGGGACTCCTCGCACACGGGCGACGTCTTGTGCTCGTCCCGGTCGAACTTGTCGTCGTCACCGGCGTCGATGACCAGGTGGACATCGAGGGGGGAGCTGTGCTCGGGGAGGTTCACCTTCTTGTCGAAGGTGCGGCCGAACGTCTCGTCCACCAGGGTCTTGCCACCCGCGGTGATCTTGATGGTGTTCTCGGCCCGGTCGCTGTAGTTCTCCAGGTGGACGCTCGTCGTGTAGCAGTCCACCTCCCAGCCCGGCACGTGGGCCGACGCGGGGGAGGCGACGAACATCCCGGTACCGACGAGCGCGGCGGTACCGGTGGCGACGGCGGCGGCGCGGTGCCATCTGTGGCGTATAGCGGTCATGGTCTCCCTCTGAAGGTGAAGAAGTGGTGCAAAGGGCGGATGTTGTGCGAGGACAGAACGGTACTCCCCGGTACATCACTGGTCGCGACCGCCCCCGGTTGACCAAAAGGCTCTGAAAAAGGGGCAGTTCAGACGTGGTGGCGTGTGATGTGCAGCCATCCCCCGTACGGTCCGGCGGCTGCCCGCCCGTTCCCCGCTGGAACCCGCTGAGGCTACCGCCTCCAAGGCAACGGCGAGGGAAACTCACGGACATTGAGCGGTCTCAACTACGAAACGGGCGGAGCGAGTACCTGTGGAGAACCATGGCGTGCCACTGCGCCGAGCCGGCGAGGCGCCGGTCCACCACCCCAGGGAGGACAGTGAGTTGAGCCATCGACGCAAGGACAAGAAACGGGCGTATGTGATAGCCGGCGCCGGCACTGCGGCACTTGCGACGGCGGCGATCATGCTTCCGTACGCGAACGCGGGCCAGGAAGCTGCCGGTCCGCGCACGATGAGCGCGAAGGCCGCTGCCGCGATGGGCACGAAGCTGGCGGACGAGAACGGGTCGAGCACCGCAGGCTGGTTCATCGACAGCAAGGCCAAACGGCTCGTCATGAACGTCACCGACGAGGAGACCGCCCAGCGCGTCCAGGAGAGCGGCGCCGAGGCGAGAATCGTCGAGAACTCCAAGGCGGAGCTGCAGAAGGTCAGTGACACCCTCGCCAACGGCGCTTCGGTGCCGGGCTCGGCCTGGTCGATCGACCCCCGCACCAACAAGGTCTCCGTTCTCGCCGACAGCACGGTCGACGAGGAGGAGTGGGCCTCGCTGAACAGGACCGCCGCCGGCATGGACGGCATGATGTCGGTCAAGCGCACCGCCGGGAAGTTCCAGAAGTTCACCGGCAACGGCGGCGCCGGCGAGAGCGACGCCGGCGACCAGGGCGCGGGCAACGGTAACGGCGCAGGCCAGGGCGACCAGGGCGCGGGCAACGGCGCAGGCCAGGGCGACCAGGGCGCGGGCAACGGCGCAGGCCAGGGCGAAGACGGCGCAGGCAACGGCAACGGCGCGGGCCAGGGTGACGACGGTGCCGGCCAGGGTGACGACGGCGCGGGCGCCGGTGAAGGCGGCGACGCGGCTGCCGAGGGTGTGCTCGGCGGCGACGCCATCTTCGCCGAGGGCACCCGCTGTTCGCTCGGCTTCAACGTGCAGGTCGACGGAGCACCCGCCTTCCTGACCGCGGGCCACTGCGGCAACGCCGCCCAGAACTGGACTTCCGACGAGGCCGGTGCACAGGCACTCGGTTCGATCACGGACTCGCAGTTCCCGGAGACCGACTTCGCGATCGCCACGCTCGACGACGCGCAGGCCGAGGCGCCCAGCGCCGTGAACCTCGACCCGCTGGGTGAGGGCCAGGGCGGAACGCAGGAGATCACCGGCGCGGCCGAGGCCGCCGTGGGCATGCCGGTGCAGCGCAGCGGCAGCACCACCGGCCTCAGCGACGGCGAGGTCACCGGCCTGGACGCCACCGTGGACTACGGCGGCGGCGACGTCGTCAACGGCATGATCCAGACGAACGTCTGCGCCGAACCCGGCGACAGCGGCGGCGCGATGTTCTCCGAGGACCAGGCCGTGGGCCTGACCTCTGGCGGCAGCGGCGACTGCACGCAGGGCGGCGAGACCTTCTTCCAGCCGGTCACCGACGCGCTTGAGGCCACCGGCGCGACGATCGGCGACGGCGGCGGGGAGGCCGGACAGCAGCAGGAGCAGCAGCAGCTGCCGTAAGCGCTGCCCGGTCGCCCCGCGGGCGGCCCGTCAGCCGCTCACGGTGTCAGCCCGTCACGGTGAACGGGGAACTGGCGCCGGAGATGGCTTTCGGGTCGCCCGCGACCGGTTTGGCGTCGCCCTCGTAGGTGATCCGGTACTCGCCGGAGGCCGTCCCCTCGGGGATGTCCCAGGTGACGGTCACCTTCGAGGCGGCGATCCCGTAACGCTCCCAGCGGAAGGCCGTCGACCAGTCACCGTCGTCCGCGACGGTGCGCCACCCGCCGTCCTTCCGTGCTTCCACGCGCAGATAGGTCCCGCCCCGGTGCAGCACGTTGCCGGGGTGGGCGCCTGCGAAGACGACCGTGACCCGCTCCCCCGCCCGGTAGTTGGCGCGCGGCGCCGTGAGCACGTCGCCGAACTCGCGTGCCAGCGGCGGCGCGTCCAGCACGATCGGCGGCTGCAAGGAGATCGTCTTCCCGGAGATGTCCGGTGCGACGGGCCCGAGGGGCAGGCTCTTCCCGTCCCGCATGGCGCGTGCGAGCTGCGCCGCCGTCTGCTCGATCGCGGGCAGCTGCCAGCGCCCGAAGAGCGTGCTGCCGCCCTCGTACTGCTGCGAGTCGTACTCGTCAGGCGTGGTGAGGTAGTGGAAGTAGGAGTTGGCGTAGCCCGCGACGAGGACGTCCTTCACCTCGGCCCCGACGGTCTCCGCGACCGTGCGGCGCAGCCGCAGCCCGGCGCACACGGTCACCTCGCCGGGCACGCCGATGAGATACAGCTGCCCGATGCGCACCAGCTGCACCGGAACCTGTTCCTGCACCCACGGGTAGATGCGGTTCATCTCCCCCACGGGGGCGACGATGCCCTTCGGTGCCTGCGCGTCGCGCAGTTCGGGTGAGGCCTCGTAGATGACGGAGTCCGAGATCGTGTCCCAGAGGGGGTTCTCACCCTCTTCGAAACCGGGGAACGCCGGGCCGTCCTCCAGGCTTCCGGCCGCCATCGACGCGCCGATGGCGGGCTTGGCGGTCTTGTGCTGCTTGCCGTCTCCGGTGAACTCCGGCTCGACCGTCACGTCGGACAGATCGATGTAGACGAGCCTGGAGTCCACTCCGCCCGTCATCTTCGTGCCCCGCTGGTCGAGTTGGCCCGCGGCGGACTTGTACTGGCGCAGTCCGCACTCGCGGGTGCTCTCGAAGTCGGCGGGCGTCGTCGGCGGTTTCAGGTCGAGGTTCGGGGACATGTCGCCGGCGTTGGTCTGCGCGAAGGCGGAGACGAAGCCGGGTGCGGTGCCGTCGAGATAGTCGGCTCCCTCCACCTCGCGCTCCCAGTGGTGGGCGGCGTAACCCTTGTTGTCGGCGCTGATCAGTTTGTTGTCGCCGGACATGCTGGTGCAGTGCACGGCGAACCAGTTGACCGCCCCGACGGCCCGCCCCTCGCGCTCGACGCGCAGCAGTGTGCTCTGCGGGTCGATGCCGTCCGGGAAGTGGCCGCGCAGCCCGGCGGGGTTGCGTTCGAAGGCCTCGCGTGACCTGTTGACGCTGACTCCCGTCAACTCCGCATGTGTGAGGGCAAGTTCGGCGGGCGCTGCGTCTTCGTGGGCGCGGGCCGCGGCCTCGACGATGCCGTCCGTCATCGCCTCGAAGGTCTTCTTGTGGAAGCCCAGCGTGGTGAGGTCGTAGAGCAGGTGGTGCGAGGAGCCGCCCGGTCCGCAGTGCGTATGCGTGGCGGTGAGCATGACGTTGCGGTGCGTGTACAGGTCGCCGTACTTCTCCCCGAGCCTGCTCAGCACGGCCTGGTGCACGCTCTCGAAGATCATGGCCGTGTCGACCACGACGAGGAGCACGCGCTCGCGCGTCTCCTGGTCCGCGAAGACGAACGCACGGGCGCGCAGGCGGGTGTGGAGGCCTTCGGCCTGCTGGTCGACGCGACCGTAGCCCATCATGCCGACCTCGGCGATCTCGCCGGTGGCGTCGGCGACGCCCCGGCCCACGAGATAGCCGCTCCCGGCCGCCGGTTCGCCGGTGTTCACGGCGTCTTCGGCATGCGCAGCCCGGGCGCCCGGCGTGACACCGGCCAGGCCGAGTCCGGTCAGCGCGGCGCCCGCACGCAGTACGGTGCGGCGGCTGCTGCGGGGCCCCGGAGAGGGAGTGTGCTCCGGCTGCCCTTCGGACGGTGGGGTGTGGGGGTGGGTGCTACTCAACGGGTGCTCCTCCGTAGGGCTACTTCCCGGTAACTGCCCGTTGAGCATGCCACTGTGTAACACACGCCACAATGCGCGTGCCGGGATTGGTCAGAACCAATTCCGGCGGCGTTCAGCCGCGTTGCGCGAGCAGCGACGCGTGAGTGGGGGCGTCGGGCACTCCGGCCGGCCTGCGCGCGGCGAACTCCTTGCGAAGTTCGGGCACCACTTCCTCGCCGAGCATGTCGAGTTGCTCCAGCACGGTCTTCAGCGGAAGGCCCGCGTGGTCCATGAGGAACAGCTGCCGCTGGTAGTCGCCGAAGGCCTCGCGGAAGGTGAGGGTCTTGTCGATGACCTCCTGCGGGCTGCCCACGGTCAGCGGCGTCTGATCGGTGAACTCCTCCAGCGTCGGCCCGTGCCCGTAGACGGGCGCGTTGTCGAAGTAGGGGCGGAACTCCCGCACCGCGTCCTGGGAGTTCCGGCGCATGAAGACCTGGCCGCCGAGACCCACGATCGCCTGCTCCGCAGTGCCGTGTCCGTGGTGCGCGAAGCGCTCGCGGTAGAGCCCGATGAGCTTCATGTAGTGCTCCTTGGGCCAGAAGATGTTGTTGGCGAAGAAGCCGTCGCCGTAGTACGCGGCCTGCTCGGCGATCTCCGGGCTGCGGATGGAGCCGTGCCAGACGAACGGCGGCACGCCGTCGAGCGGACGCGGCGTGGAGGTGAAGCCCTCGAGCGGGGTGCGGAAGCGGCCCGCCCAGTCCACCACGTCCTCGCGCCACAGCCTGTGCAGCAGCGCGTAGTTCTCGATCGCCAGGGGGATGCCCTGCCTGATGTCCTGCCCGAACCACGGATAGACGGGCGCGGTGTTGCCGCGGCCCATCATCAGATCGACGCGGCCGTCGGCCAGGTGCTGGAGCATCGCGTAGTCCTCGGCGATCTTCACCGGGTCGTTGGTGGTGATCAGCGTCGTCGAGGTGGAGAGGATGAGCCGTTCGGTGCGCGCGGCGATGTGACCGAGCATGGTCGTCGGCGAGGAGGGCACGAAGGGCGGGTTGTGGTGCTCCCCCGTCGCGAAGACGTCGAGGCCCACCTCTTCGGCCTTGAGCGCGATCGCGACCATCGACTTGATCCGCTCGTGCTCGCTCGGCGTGCGGCCGTCGGTGGGATCGGTCGTGACGTCCCCGACGGTGAAGATCCCGAACTGCACCACTCTCACCCTCTCGTCGGCTCCGGCGAAGCCACTAGTTCACTATTGAACTACACGGTCCCACAAGTCTCCCACGTGCTCCTGCTCCATGGTCGCGCGGAGGTGCCGCCGCAGCGAAGCCGCAGGACACACGACCGCGGCAGGGCCTGCCGCACACACGGGGGCGCCGCCGGAGGAAACACCTCCGGCGGCGCCGCGGCGGATCGGCCGGCCGGCTCGCCTCAGCCGCCGACGTTCACATCGACGCACGCATAGAAGGCGTTGGCCGTGTCGGCGATGTTCCAGACGGCGAGCACCTTCTGCTCGCCCCTCAGACCGCCGAAGTCGACCTGGTGCGTGACGGTCTCCCCGGGCTGCGCACCGCCGTCGTCGAACTCCGCGATCTTCGAGCCGCCGACGAAGTACTGCCACGTGCTCGTCGCGTGACGTGCCGTCAGGTGCCACTTGAAGCTCGTCGAGCTCCCGACAGGAGTGACCGCCCATCCCTTGCTGTCGTCGTCCAGCTCGGCGAACCGCTCGTTGCCGCCGCTGCAACTGGTGAGCCCTTTGGGGCCCTCGACGCTCTGCGGCTCCCACTTGATGGCTCCGCACTCCACCGTGCCCGCGGCGCACTGCGCCTGACGGCTCGGCGGCGAGTCGATGTAGCCGTGCGCACTGGCCGGGGCCGCCGGCAGGGTGAGGACGAGCAGAGGCGCGATGCCGGCCCCGATTCCCGCCGCGAGCTTCCTCTTGACGTTCATGCCAACTCCTTCACGGTCCGGCCGGCCGGAAAGCGGCGAGGAGGGGAGGACACAGAGGTGCCGCACACCCTTGCGGACGGCCTGATTGAAAGCGGAGGCGATGTGAAGGCAGCCCCGTCAGCGGCGAAGGGCAGCGTGGAGAGTTCTGACGGCTTCGAGCTGGGGGACCCGGTATCACGCTCGCCATTAGTCTAGACCATAGCGATTGTCCCTCCCCGGTCAAGACCCCGGAAGCCCTTCATGACAGCGTTTGCGGCACATCAAAGCCCGGCAAGCGGTTTACGCCGCGTGCGACGGTGGGAACGCGGACCGGGACTCCCGGCGTGAACCGCCGGAGCGGCCGAGGGCCGTCACGGTCCGACACCGTCCTCAACAGCAGGAGAGCACATGAGCACCACGGAGCTCACCAAGGACAACTTCGACGAGGTCGTCGCGGACGACGGCTTCGTACTGATCGACTTCTGGGCGGACTGGTGCGGTCCGTGCCGCCAGTTCGAGCCGGTCTACGAAGCTGCCGCCGAGCGTCACTCCGATCTGACGTTCGCGAAGGTGGACACCGAGACCGAACAGGAACTGGCCGCGGCCTTCGAGGTCCAGTCGATCCCCACACTCGCGATCGTGAGGGACCGCATCGTCGTCTTCTCGCAGCCGGGAGCGCTCCCCGAGTCCGCACTCGAGGACCTCATCGGACAGGCCAGGAACCTGGACATGGAAGAGGTCCGCCAGTCCGCCGCCGTGCCGGAGGAGCCGTCCGGCCAGGACGCACAGGATCAGCCCGGCTGAGCGGTCTCCGCCTCCTGTTCCCGCTGGACCCGCAGCCGCCGGGAGACGACACACGCCGCGGCCGCCGCTGCGGCGGCGAACGTCACGCCCAGCATCCAGGGCTGGTCGAGCCGGTGGACCAGCAGATGGTCCAGGGAGAACCGGCCGGGGCCCGCGAGGGCGACGGCCGACCCGGCCAGCGCCAGATGGACCGGATACTCCAGTCCGCCCCGGTCGTTGAAGAACCCCGCCGGCGCATGGACGGAAGCGGCCCCCGACATCGCGGCCGCAACGGCAGCGCCCGCCCCGGGTGTCGCCAGCCCCAGGGCGAGCAGCGTTCCGCCTCCGGCCTCACCGAGGCCGGAGGCGAGCGCATGGGCCCGTCCCGGCCGGAAGCCGATCTGCTCCATGGACTTGCCGGTCCCTTCCAGGCCGTAACCCCCGAACCAGCCGAAGAGCTTCTGCGTGCCGTGGGCGAAGAGCACTCCTCCGGTGCCGAGGCGCAGCGCGAGGAGTCCGAGGTCGTGGCGGATGCTGTGGGTCCTGTGGATGCGGTGGCCGCGCAGGCGGTGTCTGCCGTGGCACATCGTGTGGCCCATGGCGTCGTCCCTTCTCACGTGCTCAGGTGGGGGTCTGCGGGGACTCGGTCAGCATGCGGGACAGGTCGTAACTGACGGGCTCTTCGAGTTGGGCGTAGGTGCAGCCCCGCGGCTCGCGGTCGGGACGCCAGCGCCGGAACTGCGTGGTGTGCCGGAAGCGGTCCCCCTCCATGTGGTCGTAGGCCACTTCGCAGACACGCTCCGGACGCAGCGGTACCCACGACAGGTCCTTCGTGCCCGTCCAGCGGCTCGGTGCGCCCGGCATGCGGCTCTGCGTGTGGGCCTCCTCGCTCTGCCAGCGCGCCCACGGGTGCTGCGCGGGGTCGGTCATCCGCAGCGGCTCCAGCTCGGCCAGGAGCTCTCGGCGCCGCTTCATGGTGAACGAGGCGCACACGCCGACGTGTTGGAGCGTGCCGGAGTGGTCGTACAGGCCGAGCAGCAGCGACCCGACCCCCTCGCCGCTCTTGTGCGGGCGCAGCCCCGCGAGCACGCACTCCGCCGTCCGCTCGTGCTTGATCTTCACCATGAAGCGTTCGTCCGGCCGGTACGGCAGGTTGAGCGCCTTGGCCACGAGCCCGTCGAGCCCGGCGCCCTCGAACTGGTCGAACCACTGCCTGGCCAGGTCGATGTCGGTCGTGGCGGGCGCCACGAAGACCGGGTCGCGCGCCGGGCCGAGCGCGCGCTGGAGGACCGTGCGGCGCTCCTCCAGGGGCGTCCCCATGAGCGAGTCGTCGCCGAGCGCGAGGATGTCGAAGGCTACGAAGGACGCCGGGGTCTGCTCCGCGAGCATCCGCACGCGCGAGGCGGCGGGGTGGATGCGCTGCCCGAGGGCGTCGAAGTCGAGCCTGTCGTTGCGGGCGACGACGATCTCCCCGTCCACGACGCAGCGCTCGGGAAGGTTCGCGAGCAGCGCCGTGACCAGTTCGGGGAAGTAGCGCTTGAGGGACTTGCCCGTACGGCTGCCGATCTCGGTCTCCTCGCCGTCGCGGAAGACGATGGCGCGGAAGCCGTCCCACTTGGCCTCGTACTGCATGCCCGCCGGAATCTTCGAGGCGAGCTTGGCGAGCATCGGCTTGACTGGCGGCATCACCGGCAGGTCCATGCCGAGCACTGTATTCCCGCGCGGGCGCGCCCGCCTGTTCTCCTCGGGACACCCTCCTGAACGGATCTTCATCCACATGACCACTCGCCGTACCTGGACCACCCGCGCCGAGAGCGGCGCCGACATCGCGGCCATCCGCGAGATCGACCTCGCCGCGTTCCCCACCGCCGGGGAGGCCGGCCTCGTGGAGGCGCTGCGCGCCGACGAGAGCGCCTGGATCGAGGGCCTGTCCGTCGTCGCCGACGACGAGGACGGCCGGCCCGCAGGCCACGCGCTGCTGACTCCCCCAGAGCCTTCGGCCTGGGAGGTACCCCCAGCCACATCGACGCCGAACCGGCGCTGTGCCTGGCGCCCGTGGCCGTGCGGCCCGAGCTGCAGCGCACGGGGGCGGGCTCCGCCGCCGTGCGCGGCGTGCTGCGGGCCGCGGCCGGCATGGGCGAACGCTGGGTGGTCGTCCTGGGCCACCCGGACTACTACCCGAGGTTCGGTTTCACCCGGGCCTCCGCCCACGGCATCCGCCTGCCCGTCGAGGTACCGGACGAGGCCGCGATGGCGCTGGCTCTCGGGGCCGACGGCCCGCTGCCCCGCGGAACGGTGCGCTACGCCGCGCCGTTCGGCATCTGACGTCCGCGGTGCGGGGTCCGCGCCCCGCACCGCACGTGCGCGCCCGCCCCCACCGGCGGACGCCGACCGACGCCGACCGACGCCGGAAGGCAGCGGCAGCCGGAAGCTTTGCCATCCGCCGGGAGGCGGCGCGGCACCGGGCGGCATAGCGTTGCGGACATGGGTGAGGCGGTGGAGCTGACGGTCGGCGGACAGAAGGTGCGGCTGTCCAGCCCGGACAAGGTCTACTTCCCCGAGCGCGGGCTCACCAAGCTGGACGTGGCCCGCTACTACCTGACCGTCGGGGAGGGCATCGCACGGGCGCTGTACGAACGGCCGACGACGCTCGAACGCTATCCGGAGGGCGTGGACGGCGAGTCGTTCTTCCAGAAGCGCGCCCCCAAGAACCTGCCCGGCTGGATCCCCACCGCGAGGATCAGCTTCCCCAGCGGGCGGCACGCCGACGAGATCTGCCCGACGGGCCCCGCGGCGGTGCTGTGGGCCGCGAATCTCGGCTGTCTCACCTTCCACCCCTGGCCGGTGCGCAGGTCCGACACCGACCACCCGGACGAACTGCGCATCGACCTCGATCCGCAGCCGGGCACGGACTTCGCGGACGCGGTGCGGGCCGCCCAGCAACTCCGGCCGCTGTTGGAGGAGTTGGGCCTGCGCGGATGGCCGAAGACCTCCGGCGGGCGCGGACTGCACGTCTTCGTGCCCATCGAGCCCGAGTGGAACTTCGCACAGGTGCGGCGGGCCGCCATCGCCGTCGGCAGGGAGCTGGAGCGGCGCGACCCGTCCCGCATCACGACCGCGTGGTGGAAGGAGGAGCGCGGCAGCCGCATCTTCGTCGACTACAACCAGACGGCGCGGGACCGCACCATCGCCAGCGCCTACTCCGTACGTCCCAACAGGCGTGCCACCGTCTCCGCCCCGCTGCTGTGGGAGGAGCTGGGCAGCGCGCACCCCGACGACTTCGACGTGGTGACGATGCCGCTGCGGTACGCCGAAGTCGGCGACGTGCACGCGGAGATGGACGCGCACCGCTGCCGCCTCGACGCGGCCCTGGAGCTGGCCGCCAGGGACGAGCGCGAGCACGGGCTGGGGGACCTGCCCTATCCGCCGGAGCACCCGAAGGTGAAGGGCGAGCCCAAGCGTGTCCAGCCGAGCAGGGCGAAACGCACCGACGGCTGAAACCGCGGACGGCGCCCCGCATGGGCGTTCCGCCGTCACAACTGGCGCGGCGGCGGCTAGGGTTCCCCACTGGAACGGGTGTTCAAGGGGGATCGGGGAGTTCGAAGTGACCGACGAGGACCGGCTGCTGGCGGGGAGGTACCGGCTCTCCCGGCAGCTCGGCCGCGGGGGCATGGGAACGGTGTGGCTCGCTGACGACACACTGCTCGACCGGCACGTGGCCGTCAAGAAGCTCCATGTGACGCCGCATCTCGAGGACGAGGAGCTGACGCGGCTCTACGAGCGCACGCGCCGCGAGGCCCGCAGCGCGGCCCGGATAAGCCACCCCGGGGTCATCGTCGTGCACGACGTGGTCGAGGAGGACGGGCGGCCGTGCATCGTCATGGAGTACGTGCACTCCCGCTCGCTCAGCGATGTCCTGCGCGAGGACGGGCCGTTGCCGCCGGAGGCGGCCGCGCGCACGGGGACGGCGATGGCCTCGGCGCTGCGCGCAGCCCATACGGCGGGAGTGCTGCACCGGGACGTGAAACCCGCCAACGTCCTGCTGTCGCGGGAGACCGAGCGCGTCGTCCTCACCGACTTCGGCATCGCCGCGGCCTCCGGGACGACCACCCTCACGCGCACCGGGGAGTTCGTCGGCTCCATCGACTACGCGGCGCCGGAGCGGATGCAGGGCGGTGAATCGGGCCCTGCCGCCGACGCATGGGCGCTCGGCGCGACGCTCTACGAAGCGGTGGAGGGGACCGCCCCGTTCCGCAGGGCCACGTGGGTGGAGACGGCGTACGCCACGGCGAGCGAACCGCCCCGGCCGATGGAACAGGCCGGTGCCCTGGGCGAGTTGATCGAGGCCCTGCTCGCGAAGGACCCCGGCGGGCGGCCGACGCTCCAGCAGGCGGAGGAGTGGCTCTCGGGCGCGGCGGGCACCGTGGCGCTGCCGCAGGGCGCGCCGTGGGACGAGCGCGGGCAGGGGCCGGGCGTCCGGAACCACGACGGGGCCCGCGGGCCCGCGTCCGTCCCCGACTCGTCCGCCGCCGTACCGTCGCCGGCGTCATCCGCCACCGATCCCGCTCCGGCCCCCGCCGCCCCGCGAAGGCGCGGCTCGCGTGCCGCCGCCTGGGCCGTGTTCTCGGTGGCGGCGGTGGCGGCCGTCGCCGGAGGGGGATGGTGGCTGGCACAGGAAGGCGCGGACGAGGGAGGCGGCGGCGGCAAGCCGGGCCCGTCCTCGTCCCACTCCTCCGGACACTCCTCCACGGCGCTCCCTCCGCGGCCGCCGGCCGCGGACGGGTACCGGCGCGTGAAGGAGGACCTCGGCTTCTCCGTGGACGTGCCCGAGGGCTGGAAGCGGCAGGAGAAGCCCGGCGGCCAGGGGGTCGACTTCCTCGATCCGTCAGGCCGTACGGGACTCACCTTCAGCGTGCTGGACTTCGCGGGCGCCAGTCCCCTGAAGCACTGGCGGCAGTTGGAGCCCGAGGTCCGGGCGAAGTCGCCGGGTTACCGCAACCTCCGTATGAACGCCACGACTTACCAGGGCCGCAAGGCCGCCGTCTGGGAGTACACCTGGCAGGGCAGGGCGCGGACCTACCATGCGCTGGACCTCGGCTTCGGCACGGAGGGCGAGCGGCACTACGCGCTGTATCTCTCGGCGCCGGACGCCGAATGGGGCGGTTCCAAGAAGTACTTCGACATGGCGGTCAAGACCTTCCGCGTCTCCCGGGGCGGTTGACGGGCGGGCAGTGCTTCCGCCGGACAGGGGGCGGCGGCTCAGCCGTCCTGCCAGTGGCGCCGGCCGGCGCTGATCAGCTGCAGCTGCCGGCGGGCGGTGTGCGCGACGCTCTCCTCGTCGGGGCCCTCGCCGAGTGCGGCGTCCAGGAAGGCCGAAGCCGTCATCACCATGTGGTCGACGAAGAGTTCGCCGAGCATCCGCATGTCCTGCTCGCTCCATCCCGCGGAGACCTCGTCCGTGGCCAGTGCGCCGGCGACCTCGTCGGCGAAGCGGTCCAACTGGGCACCTATGGCGGCCCGTACGGCCGGCACTCCGCCGTGGCGTTCGCGCACGACGAAGCGGATGTGCGTCGGGTGCTCGCGCACGTAGCGGGCGATGGCGGTGACGGTGCGCTCGATGCGGGCCGACTCCTCGGCGGGTCCGGCGAGGATCTCGCGCACGACGGCGTGGAGCGACCCGAGCGACTCCTCGACGAGGGCGACCCCCAGGTCGCTCATGTCCCTGAAGTGCCGGTAGAAGGCGGCCGGGGCCACTCCCACCACGCGGGTGACCTCGCGCAGGCCGAGGCTGCTGAGGCTCTGGTGCTCAAGCAGCCGCAGGCCCGCGTCCAGCAGGGCGCTGCGGGTCCTGGCCTTCTGCGTCTCGCGGGCGGTCGGGGCGGACGCGGGGGTGTGGCTCATGTCATTGAGTAAACAGGTGTTCTCGCCCGTGTGCCAAGGTACTCTGTTCTCAGTGAACAGTTGTATTTCCAATTGTTCACTGAGAAGTGGAGAAGCGGATGCCGCGCGCACCGCCCCTCCGAGACGAAGGGCCACACATGATCTTCATCGTTGCCGCATTCCTCCTGCTGGGACTCCTGGTGGGAACCGCGGCCCACATCCCGGTCCCGGCGACCCTCGCCGCAGCCGCGGCCATCGGCACCTGGCTGCTGATCTTCGCCGTCCGTGAACGCAAGCACCACCGTCAGGGGAGCTGACCGTGAACGCCCTGAACACCCTTGTCCGCCCCGGCACTTCGCACTCGAAGGCACACAAGGTGAACGGCTCCGGCACCACGGGCGACCAGCCGCGCACCGCGGCCGCCGCCCGTCTGCACGACGCCGACGGCATGGCCGTCGCCTCCTTCGTGATGGGCCTGGCCGGACTGCTCGTCTTCAACCTCGTCCTCGGCCCGTGCGCGCTGGTGCTCTCCGGCCTCGCCCTGATGCGCGGCACGACGCGCCGCGCCCGGGCGGTCCTCGGGATGACGCTCGGCGCCGCCGACCTCGCCGTACTCGCGACGGTCGCCGCCGCCGACCAGTCGTTCTCCTGGAGCATCACCGGCTGAGCGGCCCCGGGCCGGGCCGCACCGGCGACGGCTCGGCCAGCATGAGCGCGAACCGCCCCTCCTCGTCCGTCCACCAGTGGCTCAACGCGAAGCCGCCACGCGCGAGTTCGTCCGCAAGAGCGGCGCGGCGGAACTTCACGGCGATCTCCGTGAGGATCTCCTCGCCCTCCTCGAACTCCGCGGTCATCTCCAGGGCGGGCAGCTCCACCGCCTGCGCACGGAGCGAGCGCAGCCGCATCTCGATCCGCTCCTCCCGCTCGTTCCACACCGCGACGTGCCGGAAGGCGGCCGGGTCGAAACGCGCGCCGAGTTCGCGGTTGAGCACCCGCAGCACGTTCTTGTTGAACTCCGCGGTCACTCCCTGCGCGTCGTCGTACGCCGGAACGAGCACCCCCGGGTCCTTCACCAGGTCCGCGCCGAGCAACAGCGCGTCCCCCGGCCGGAGTCCGGCGCGCAGGGCGGCGTAGAACGCGGGCCGCGCCTCGCCGCCCAGGTTGCCGAGGGTGCCCCCGAGAAAGGCCACCAGACGCGGCCCGGGAGCAGTCTCCGGAATCCCGAGGTCGGTCTCCAGGTCGGTCACACAGCCGGTGACCCGCAGGCCGGGATAGTCGCGGCACAGCTGCTCGCCCGCCTCGCGCAGCGCGTCGGCACTGACGTCGAGCGCCGCGTAGGCCTCCAGAGTGCCGTGCCGCAGCAGACTGTCGAGGAGCAGCCGCGTCTTGCGCGACGAACCGGAGCCGAGCTCCACGAGTGTGCGGGCGCCGGTCGCCGCGGCGATCTCGTCGCAGCGCCCGGTGAGGATCGCGTGTTCGGCCCGCGTCGGGTAGTACTCGGGCAACTGCGTGATCTCTTCGAAGAGTTCACTTCCGCGGGCGTCGTAGAACCACTTCGGCGGCAGCGTCTTGGGGCGGCCGGTGAGCCCTTTGAGCACATCGGTGTGGAGCGCGTCGGTGAAGTACCCGTCGGGCAGGCGGCGGGTGAGGTCGAAGCGGCCCGTCATCAGGATCTCCTCGTGTGGATGCCGGTGCTGCCCCCGGACACGTCTGCCGGGGGCCGCGGTGCGGTGTGGACCAGGGGTGCTGTGCGTACGGACGAGACGGTGGCAACGAGCAGCGAGTCCTCGGGGACCTCCTGCCAGCCGGCCTCGGAGTCCTCGGCGGGCGCGTCGTCCGGCTCGGAGGCGACGCGCACGCTTCCGGGCCCCGTGCGGTACCAGAGGGTGTCGCCGCAGCGGGTGGCCCATACGGTGCGGCCGTCCGTGAGAAGGAAGTTGAGCCGGGCGCCCGGCCGTATGTCCCTGATGCGCACCGCGAGCCACGCCAGGGCGTCCTCGGCCGGCTCGCCCGCGCGGATACGGCCGGTCAGCAGTGCCCACAGCAGCGCGGAGTCGCAGCGGGCCTCCAGCCGGAGCAGCTCGGCGGGCTCCAGCGCCACACCGAGGTCCTCCACCAGACGCTCCCAGTCGCGCACGGCGCCGTTGTGGCTGAAGAGGAGCCGGCCGTCCGCGTACGGTGCCGCGGCCGTCTCGTCCTGGGCGGTGCCCTCGGTCGCGTCGCGCACGGCGGCGAGCACAGCGGTGCTGTGCACCGTCCGTGCGAGGTCGGGCAGGTTCACATCGGCCCAGACGGGGACGGCGCGCCGGTAGCGGGCCGGGAGCTGCTCGCCGTCCGGCGCTGCCCCGTCGCCGTCGCGCGGCGTTCGCGGCGCCGGATACCAACCCAGGCCGAAACCGTCGGCGTTGACGGTCCCGTACCGCTGCATGCGGGGAGCCCACGACTGCTCGTACAGACCGCCCGCGGGAGAGATCACCAGGTCCGCAAGGGACGACGGCGGGCCGAGGTAGGCGAGGTGGCGGCACATCAGTTCCCTCCCCCGCTGCTGCGCGCCGTCCGGAAGCCCGCGAAGATCTGGCGGCGCACCGGCAGGTCCCAGTTGCGGAACGTGCCCCGGCAGGCGACCGCGTCGGTGCCGAACGACCCGCCGCGCAGCACCTTGTGGTCACTGCCGAAGAAGACCTCGGAGTACTCGCGGTAGGGGAAGGCCCGGAATCCCGGGTAGCCGGTGAAGTCCGAGGACGTCCACTCCCACACGTCGCCGATCAGCTGCCGGGCACCGCACGGAGCGGCACCGGCCGGGTAGGCGCCGGCGGGCGCGGGACGCAGATGGCGCTGGCCCAGGTTGGCGCGTCCCTCGTCGGGTTCCGCGTCACCCCACGGGTAGCGGCGGGATTCACCAGTCCGCGGGTCGTGGCGGGCCGCCTTCTCCCACTCGGCCTCCGTCGGCAGCCGGCGCCCGGCCCAGCGGGCGTACGCGTCGGCCTCGTACCAGGACACGTGCATCACCGGCTCGCCGGGCGGGACACGCTCGATGTAGCCGAAGCGGCGCCGCAGCCACATCTCGCCGTCCCGGCGCCAGAACAGCGGGGCGGACAGCTCCGCCTTCTGCACGTACGCCCAGCCCTCGGGGTGCCACCAGCGCTCGTCACGGTATCCGCCGTCCTCGATGAAGCGCTGGTAGGCGCCGTTCGTCACCGGTACGGCGTCCAGGTCGAAGGCCGGTACGTCGACGGTGTGCGCCGGACGCTCGTTGTCCAGCGCCCAGGGTTCGGCGGAGGTGCCCATCGTGAACGGCCCCGCAGGAACGTGCACTTCACCGTGCCTGTCGTCCGTGGCCCTGGAGGTGGGCGCGGAAGGATCGGGGGCGTCGAGCACCGCGGGACCCCGGCGCAGCTGGTGCGTGGCGAGCATGGTCTCGTCGTGCTGCTGCTCGTGCTGGGCGACCATGCCGAAGACGAAGTCGCCCTCGAAGAGCGCACTGTCGGCCCCGTCGGGCGGACCTGCGGCGAGCACCTCCAGCGCGCGGGCGCGCACTTCGGCGATGTAGGCGCGGGCCGCGTCGGGCGGGAGCATCGGCAGGGCGGGGCGGTCGGCGCGCGGCGTGCGGAACGCGTCGTAGACGGCGTCGAGATCGGGACGCACCCCGCCGGTGCCGCCCGCTTCGCGCAGCAGCCAGATGTCCTCCTGGTTGCCCACGTGCGCCAGATCCCACGCCAGTGGCGACATCAACCTGGAGTGCTGGGCGGTCAGTCCGGCCTCGTCCAGACAGTCCGTGAGGGCCGCGGTGCGCCGCCGCGCCCGCTCCAGGGCGGCGAGCGCGCGCTCACGGCCCGCGGGTGCGGCGGTGGTGGCCTGCGCGGCTGAGCGTTCGGACATCTTCGGTGTCTCCTCTCGTGTGGGCACCTGGGGCCCCTCGCTTCTCCCACGCGCTTCGCGGGGAGGCGCCCCGGGGGAACCCCCACCCGGGCCGGTGACCCGGGGGAGGGGCGGGCGCCGAGGCGCGCGGCGTATCAGCCGCAGGTCTCAGCCGCGCATGGCGTCCAGTTGGTCGTGGGCGGGGCAGCGTCCGCGCTCGGAGTAACGCTCGGCGAATTCGGCCACGGCGCTGTGCACGAGGCTGCCGTGGTCACGGCGGGAGAGCGCCGACTCGGCCGCCGCGACGCACCTGCGCACCGCCGGCCCCAGCAGCGGGTCGGCGGGGCCGTTCCGCGCGGCGCGCTGCCACAGCACCGGGTCGCTCTCCAGGGGTTCCGTCGCCGCCCACGCCGAGTCCGCGGCGACGGGGTCGTCCAGCAGGGTCGCCACGACGGCCGTGGCCGCGATCCAGCCGTCGCCGCACTGCGCGTCGATCATCCGCAACTCCAGCCAGCCGCGAGGCCGCACGGGCGGGAAGAGCGTGCCGAGGTGGTAGTCGAGGTCGTCGCGCGTGGGCGGGCGTTCGCGGTGGGCACCCTTCAGCCAGGCGCGGAAGGAGAGCCGGGGAGGTGCCGTCCATTCGGCCGGCGGGTCGCGGCGCAGGCACAGCAGTTCGGCGTCGAGTGCGTGGCGTGCCCAGCCCTCGCGGGGGTCGCTGTGCGGACGAGGCGGGCTGGTGCGCGCAGGGTCGGCGCGGGCCCACACGCTCTGCCGGGTGGAGACCCACCCGGTCGGACGTGAGCGCCACAACGGCGAGTTGGCGAAGGCCGCCACGAGTACGGGGCCGAGACGGTGTGCAAGCCGCCAGCGGTGGCGGTACCCGGAGGGCCCGTCGGAGTCGTCACCCGCGTCCAGGCTGACCTGGACGGCGGCGGTGGCCCTCATCATCATCCGGCCCCAGGGGCCGGAACGGTCGAAGTGCGCCTCCATGGCGCGGTAGCGGGGATCCTCCAGCACCCGCGGGGGGCTGAGATACGGGTCGAGGCCCCGTCCGTACAGCAGCGCCCCCGAGCCGCGCACCCGGTGACGCAGAACGGTCAGATCGGCGGCAGTGGTGGCGATGCACTCGTCGAGCGTCTCGCCGGGCGGGGAGGAGACTTCGAGCTGACCGCCGGGTTCCCTTGTGAGCCTGCTGCCGCCCGGCAGGCCACGGGTCCACAGCGGCTCCAGCGCCTTCTCCAGCCGGCCGGGAGGCACGGCGCGGGACGGCGCGGAACGGTCGCGGATGAGCCATTCCAGCTCCACTCCGACGCGGCGCGGCGGCCCGGTCTTGAAACAGATGCCTCCGACGTACGCGGCTGCTTCGTCCTCGTTCAGCACGGCATCCATGGGATCCGGCGCCTCCAGTCGGATACGGAACGGTGCATGCGGGTTGGTCCTGTGGAGTCCGAGACTGCTTCGGGGACGCGCTGCGCGCAAGACGGCAGAGCCCGCCGGGGTGCGGGCCGGGTGACCCCCGGGTGACGTACGAAACCGCCTGGAGAGGGCCGAATGGCGGTTTGCGCCACCGGGAGCGGTCAACTCGTCGCGACGTGACGGACATCGAGGTCAGCAGGCCGCGGAAGGTGCTCTTCCCGGACGACGGGATCACGAAGAGCGAACTCGCGGGCCACTACCGGCGCGTGGCCCGCCGTGCCGTGCCGCGGCTGCGCGGCCGGGCCCTGATGATGGAGCGCCATCCGGACGGTGTCGGCGGAAAGCCGCTGATGCAGAAGAACGCCCCGGACTACTTCCCCGACTGGGTGCACACCGCCGAACTTCCCAAGCAGGACGGCACGGTGCGGCACGTGGTGTGCGACAACGCCGACACCCTGGTGTACCTCGCGGGGCAGGCGTATGTCACCACGCACCGCTGGATGTCGAAGACGGACCGGCCCGGCAATCCGGACCTGCTCGTCTTCGACCTGGACCCCAACGGCGACGCGGACTTCGAGGACGTGCGGTGGGCCGCGCGCTGCGTGGGCGGACTGCTGGAGGAGGCCGGACTGCCCACGCAGCCGATGACGACGGCTCGCGCGGGCTGCACGTCATCGCCGCACTGGACCGCGGGTCGGACTTCGACGCGGTGCGGGAATTCGCCCGCACGGTCTCCCGGGTGCTGGTGGCGCGCCATCCCGGACGGCTCACCGACGAGCCCCGCAAGTCCCCCTGGGCCTCGCGGCCCGGGAGGTGCCCCCAGCGGCGACCGCGTCTATCCGGACATCCAGCGCAACGCCTACGCGCAGACGGTCGTCGCCCCCTGCTCGGTGCGTGCCCGGCCGGGCACGCACCCGTGGCAACTCCGGTCGGGTGGCCGGAGCTGGAGGACCCGGAGCTGCGCCCCGACCGGTGGAACGTCCGCAACATCGCCGACAGGCTGAGCGTGGACGATCCGTGGGCGGGAACGGGTTCGCGGGGCCGGTCGGTACGGGCGGCGGACAGGCGCCTGCCGGAGTAGGTCTGACGCCCCCTCCGCCCGCGTCAGCCGGACGTCAGCCGTCACCCGTCACCCGTCACCCGTCACCCGTCAGCCGTCAGCCGTCAGCCGTCAGCCGCGGCATGCCTCCAGCAGCCGCAGCCACACCTCGCTGACCGTCGGGTAGGCGGGCACGGCATGCCACAGCCGATCCAGCGGCACCTCACCGGCGACGGCGACGGTCGCGGAGTGCAGCAGTTCGCTGACGCCTGGACCGACGAAGGTGACGCCCACGACCACCTCGCGGTCGGCGTCGACGACCATCCGGGCGCGTCCCCGGTAGCCGTCGGCGTAGAGCGCGGCCCCGGCGACCTCTGCCATGTCCAGGTCCGCCACCCGCACCCGCATGCCCCGCTGTTCCGCCTCGGCCGCCGTCGGTCCCACCGACGCGGCCTCCGGGTCGGTGAAGACGACCTGCGGCACGGCGTCGTGGTCGGCGGTGGCCGAGTGCGCGCCCCAGCGGTCGGTCTCCAGCAACGGGACGCCCGCCGCACGCGCGCCGATGGCACTGCCCGCGATGCGGGCCTGGTACTTGCCCTGATGCGTCAGGAGGGAACGGCCGTTGGCGTCGCCCACGGCGTACAGCCACCCGCCGTGCACATCCTTCACCCGGAGGCTGTCGTCCACGGTCAGCCAGCTGCCCGGCTCGCAGCCCACCGTCTCCAGACCCAGGTCGTCGGTGCGCGGCTTGCGGCCGGTGGCGAAGAGGACCTCGTCGGCCTCGAGTGTGCTGCCGTCGCTGAGGGACAGCGTGACGGGCCGGTCCGGGGAGGGCCGCTCCAGTCGCTCGACGGAGACGCCGGTCCGCACCGTCGCACCGGCCTCCGTGAGGGATTCGGCGACCATTTCCCCGGCGAAGGGCTCCATGCGGGTCAGCAGCCCGTCTCCGCGGACGAGCAGAGTCACCTCGGAGCCCAGGGCCTGCCACGCGGTCGCCATCTCCGCTCCGACCACTCCCCCGCCGACGACCGCGAGGCGCCCCGGCACCTCCTTGGAGGACGTGGCCTCCCGGCTGGTCCAGGGGCGCGCCTCGGCGATGCCCGGCAGGTCCGGGAGAGCCGCGCGGCTGCCGGTGCACACGGCGACGGCATGGCGGGCGGTGAGGGTGCGGGAGGAGCCGTCCGGCGTCTCGACGACCACGCGGCGCGGACCGTCGAGCCGGCCGTGGCCGCGCACGAGGTCCACGGGGACGGAGCCAAGCCAGTCGACCTGGCTTCCGTCCTGCCAGTTCGAGGTGAACGAGGTGCGCCGCGCCAGGACCGCGTCCGCGTCGACCGCGCCGCCGACGGCCTGCGCCGCTCCGGCCACGCGCCGGGCGTCGGCGAGGGCGGCGACGGGACGCAGCAGCGCCTTGCTGGGCATGCAGGCCCAGTAGGAGCATTCGCCGCCCACGAGTTCACTCTCGACGACGACCGCGCCGAGTCCCGTCGCATGGGCGCGCTCGGCGACGTTCTCCCCGACCGGGCCCGCTCCGATCACGATGACGTCGTACTCGCCGCCGTCAGGGGTTGCCGTGGTCGGAGCGGTCGCCTCGGAGCGTGTCATGTAGGCCTCCACGTGCTGGGTTCCGGAATTTGCGGGTGCGCCCAGGCACCGGCCGTAAACGGGCCAGGAGGCCGGTGGAGTATCCGTGCGCCCGCAGGTGCGCTCAGCCCGCCGGGGTGGGCACCAGCACCACCGGGCAGTGCGCATGGTGCAGCACCGCGTGCGCGACCGTCCCGAGCTGCAGTCCCAGGCGGCGGTGCGGACGGCGGTGCACGGCGATCACGAGGACGTCGGCGGCGCGGCTGGCCTCGATGAGGGTGGCTGCCGGGCTGCCGCCCTGCTCGTCGGCGCTGACCTGCACGCCGGGGTGGTCCTTGCGGACCGGCTCCACCAGCTTGCGTACGAGTTCCGACGCGGCCGAGCGGGCCTGCTCGGCCTCGCTGGGCGGCAGTTGGAGCCTGCCGGGCATGCGGGGGTGGTGCCAGGCGTGCAGGACGCGCAGCGACGAACCGCGGCGGCCGGCCTCCTCGAAGCCGAATCGCAGCGCGGCCTCGTCCGACTCGGAGTGCATGCCCACCATGACGGTGCCGCGGTCGGTGGCGCCGCCCTTGCGGCTGTCGCCGACGACCATCAGCGGGCCCTCGCAGTGCGTGGCGACGCGGAGGCTGACCGAGCCGATGAGCAGCCCGGAGAACCCGCCGTGCCCGCGCGTGCCGACGACGGTCAGCGCGGCGCTGCGGCTGGCCTTGACGAGGGTGTCGGCCGCCAGGGCCTCGGTGTGGACCTGCGCCATGACGCGCAGTCCGGGAACGCGCTCGTGGGCCCGCTGCCCCGCCGCGTCCAGGACGGCCGCCGCGGCGGACCTGATGCGTTCGGTGTCGGCCTCCAGCACGGGGACCCTGGAGCGGCGGGGCCATCCGGCGGAAATCACCATCTCGAGCGCGACGCCTCTGCGGTCCGCTTCCTCGGCGGCCATGTCGAGGGCACGCAAGGAGGGTTCGGATCCGTCGACGCCGACGACCACGCGGCCTTCGGCGGCCGGGGCTTCGGAGCGGTCATTCATCGGGCGGTTCTCCTCGGGTGGGCTCGTCCGTTTGTCCCAGTGTGCGGGATTCGGGCGAAGGCCGGGAGAAGGCGTGGCGCCCGCGAAGTGACGAGGTGACGGGCCGGCCGAGTGTGACGGCGCAAGGCTGACGCGGAGTGAACTGACGCGCCGGAGGCGTCGTGAGTTCCGGGACGCAGGTGTGCCCGGGCCCTGCTGGCCTTCAGGCGCCCGAGGACTGACCGGAGCCGCCGCGCCGTGCGCCGCGGGCGACCTCCCGCAGCCAGGCCGGCCGGTCGGCGATCTCCAGCAGCAGGAGCAGACGCGTCAACGGGGCGTCCCAGTCGCAGTGTTCGAGCTCCACGACGGCGGCCTGAGCGTCCAGCGGCCCGGCCGAGGCGGGACGTTCGGATCCGAATGAGGTCACCAGGACTCCAGAGTGAGGGACAGATGAGCCGAACTGTGGTGATTCCGGGGCACGTTCACCGCTCAGTACCGCTGCGCGAGCCATTCTCCACCGCGTGTACTTACGCCTGCAAGTACATCTGCAATTACAGATGCAAGAACGTGCGGCTGTGAGACAGTACGACCCAACAACCCCCGTACGGCTGTCAGATGGACGTCACAGAGAGGCCATTCATGCAGATCGAGAACGGAATCGAGGCCACCCGCCTCAGGAACGTCACCTGGCGCAAGAGCGCGCGCAGCAACCCCAACGGCAACTGTGTCGAGCTGGCCGGCCTGCCGGGCGGTCACGTCGCCGTGCGCAACTCGCGCCACCCTTCGGGCCCCGCGCTGGTCTATACGCCCGCCGAGATGGCGGCGTTCGTGCAGGGCGCCAAGGACGGCGACTTCGACGACCTGCTGACCGCGGGCGGCTGACGCGGGCGATGCCGGGTCGGACAGCGGGGGGCGCGTGGCCCCCGGCCGTATGCGGCGCCACAACGGTGTGGCACATGGCCGGGGTATGTGCAAGCAGCATGACTGTACGGGCCGTTGACCGAGTGGGACACTGGGCGCTCGGCTCGTCACTCACGGGAGCAGGGAAGACCTGATGTCAGCAGAGCGGGAAAGCGATTCCTCGGTCAGGCGGATCCTGGACCATCCCCGTGGCGGCCCGACGATTCTGCGCATCGTGCTCGGCACGCAGCTGCGCAGGCTCCGCGAGGGGCGTGGCATCACCCGTGAACAGGCCGGGGACGCGATCCGGGGCTCCCACGCCAAGATCAGCCGCCTCGAACTGGGCAGAGTGGGCTGCAAGGAGCGGGACGTCGCCGATCTGCTCTCGCTCTACGGAGTCACCTCCGGACCGGAGCGCGAGGAGTATCTGGTCCTGGCGCGGCACGCCAACACCCCCGGCTGGTGGCAGAAGTACAGCGATGTGATGTCGCCGTGGTTCGACAGACTCATCGGCCTGGAGGAAGCGGCCTCCGTCATCCGCATGTACGAAGTGCAGTTCGTCCCCGGTCTGTTGCAGACCGAGGACTATGCCCGCGCCGTCATGAGGCTGGGGCATCCACGCGCGTCGACGGAGGAGATCGAGCGACGCGTGGAGCTCCGCCAGGACCGGCAGGCCATCCTCACCCGGCCGCACAGCCCCAAGCTGTGGGCGGTCGTCGACGAGGCGGCCCTGCAACGCCCGCTCGGCGGGGCATCGGTGATGCGGGAGCAGATCAAACGGCTGCTGTGGGCGACCGAACAGCCCAACATCACCGTGCAGATCGCGCCGTTCGCGATCGGCGGCCTCGCCGCCGCCGGCGGACCGGTGACGATACTGCGTTTCCAGGAGCCGGACCTGCCGGACATCGTCTATCTGGAACAGCTCACCTCCTCGCTGTACCTGGAGAAGCGCGAAGAGGTGGAGAACTACATGGTGGTCATGGACCGCCTGTGCGCTACGGCCGAACCGCCGTCGATGACGGTCGAGTTCCTGGAGAGGCTGCTGAGCCGCTTCGAGCGGCACCCGGGCTAGGGACTCTCCGCCGGACAGGCCCGGGGCATGTGCCCCGCGATACCGTGCCGCCGTATCAAGCCGTCCGGTCGAGAGCTGTCCGCATGTACCGCCGCACAGGCCCTGGCCGCGGCCCGATGCGGAGCGGACCGGGGCAACGGAGCGCCAGCGGCCCGGCGGTATCCCGTCCGGCGGGGCCCCGCCCTGCGCACCGCGCCCCGCCGCCGGTGGTCAGGGCTTGCGGGCGACGCCTCCGAACTCGTACCACTCGTCGGTGAGTTGCTTCGGCCCGAGGTCCGAGTCCGGCCGCCAGTCGTTGATCTCCCCCAGGCCCGGCTCCAGGATCTCCAGACCGTCGAAGTAGCGCTCGACCTCGTGCGCCTGACGCACCCTGCCCCAGCGGTCGCCGGTGGCCTTCGCCATGAAGTCCGTGACGAAGTCCCGGGTCGCCTTGTCCTCGCTCACCAGCTGGTTGATCACCAGGAAGCTGCCCGACGGAAGGCGTTCGGCGACGCGGCGCAGCACGGCCGCCGGGTCGGAGGAGTCGGGGATGCAGTGCATCACGGAGACGAACAGGGCACCGACGGGCTCGGAGAGGTCCATCAGCCGGCCCACCTCGGGGTGCGCGAAGATCTCGTCGGTGTCGCGCAGATCCGCCTGGATGACCGCGGTGTTGGTGTTCTCGTCCAGCAGGGCCCGCCCGTGGGCCAGCACGATGGGGTCGTTGTCGACGTAGACGACCCGCGCCTTCGGGTCGACGCGCTGCGCGACCTGGTGCACGTTGTCCTGCGTCGGCAGGCCTGACCCGTGGTCGAGGAACTGCCGCACGCCGTACTCCTCCGCGAGGACGCGGACTACGCGCCGGAGGAAGCGGCGGTTGTTGACGGCCAGCGGCCGGGTGCTCGGTACGACCTTGTCGAGTTCCTCGACGGCCTGACGGTCGACCTCGTAGTTGTCCTTTCCGCCGAGGTAGTGGTCGTACATACGCGCCACACTGGGAGTTGTGACGTCCACTCCCTGACCTTCCGCGACTTCGTCTCCGCGCATGCGTCCCTCACCGTCCCGCCGTGCACGCGTCCCGTTGCGTACACGTTCCGTCACGGCGAAGCATGGCACGGCGATGTGGCGAAGAGCACCGCAACTACCCAGTAGGGAAAGGAAATTCGCAAGCCGCGCAACCGATGATGCGGCAGGGATGCGAGTGACGCGTGTGGACATGCGGTCACAGCCGGGGAAGAGGCAGCTCCGCCCACACGACGCGCCCGGAGTCCGAGTCCTCCGGGCGCACACCCCAGCTCTCCGCGACCGCGTTCACGAGCTGCAGTCCCCGGCCGTTCACATCCTCCGCGGACGCCCGGCGGGGAGCCACCTCGTCGCATCCCCTGCCCTCGTCGCACACCTCTATGCGCAGCCGCTGCTCGCAGACCTGGAGTCTGCAGCGGACGCGGCAGCTGTCGGTATGCACCACGGCGTTGGTGAAGAACTCCGAGACGACGAGCTGCGCCGTGCGGCCGACCTCCTCCGGCAGTCCCCAGCTGCGCACCTGACCGCGCACCATCTTGCGGGCCTCGGCCACCGCCGTGGCGTGTGCGGGCAGCTCGAAGCCGCCGCGACGCACGAGCGCCCCGACGGGTGAGGACGGGGAGAGCGGTATGACAGGGCGGGACAAGGCCACGGTGGGTTCGACGCCTTCCGACTACCTGCTGCGGGGAGGGACAGGGCGCGGAGGCAGCACCATGCGGGGCATGAGCTGTATCACATCCATCACTATGCGCCGTGCTCGTCCCGGTTGGCAATAGCCAGTCTGCGAATTGCAGAATCGGAGGAACAGAGTGGCCCGTGCACTGATCGCATGGGACACTTCTGGCCGGGCAAGTCCGGTGGAGGGGAGGCGTGTTGGCTGACGGCCGTACCGCTCCGACCGTGGGTCAGATGGTCCTCGGCATGCGACTGCGGGACTTGCGCGAGGCCGCCGGATGCTCGTTCGCCGAAGCGGCCGCGGCCCTGAGCGTGAACACCACGACGGTCCGCCGCATGGAGAAGGCCGAGGTGGGCCTCAAGCCGCCGTACGTGGAGAAACTTCTCAAAACGTACGGAATTCCCGAGAACGAGATCACCGCCTTTCTCGAACTGGTCGACGAAGCGAACCGGCCCGGCTGGTGGCAGGGATTCCGCGACGTGCTGCCTTCGTGGTTCAGCCTCTACGTCAGCCTGGAGGGCGAGGCGAGCCTGATCCGCGCCTACGAGCCACACTGCGTGCACGGGCTGCTCCAGACCGAGGAGTACGCGCGGGCGCTGCTGCGCACCGGCTTCCCCAACGCCGGGGAGGAGGAGCTGGGGCGCCGGGTGGCCCTGCGCATGGAGCGCCAGGAACTACTGAGACGGACGGACGCGCCGCGGCTGTGGGTCGTGCTGGAGGAGCAGGTCCTGCGGCGGCACGTCGGCACTCCGCAGGTGATGCGCGGCCAGATCGACCGGCTGATCGAGAGCGCCGCCCTGCCTCACGTCACCGTGCAGATCATCCCGTTCGCCGCCGGGGCGCACCCCGCCATGTTCGGGCCGTTCCAGCTCTTCCGGTTCGAGATCCCCGAACTGCCCGACATCGTCTACGCCGAGAGCCTCAGCGGCGCCGTCTACTACGACGAGCGCCGCGACACCACCGTCTATCTGGAGGCACTGGACCGCATAGGTGCGCAGGCCGCACCGGCACGAAGCACCGAGGCTCTCCTCGGTGAGATCCGCAAGGAGTTCTGACTGCATGGGCCGCGACACGACACAGCACATCTACAACGGCATGCCCTCCCGGGAGCTGGGTGCCGAGGGCTGGCACAAGCCGTGGAGCGGCCCGAACGGCGGGAACTGCCTGGAGGTGATGATGCTGGGGGACGGCCGCGTCGCGCTGCGGCAGTCCACCGACCCGGACGGGCCCGCCCTGATATACGACCCCGCCGAGATCGACACCTTCATACGCGGCGCCAAGCGCGGTGAAGCCGACTTCCTGCTCACCCACGGATGACCACGACCGCCCAGCACGGAAACGGAGCCACCGTTGACTGGAGTGACCGGAGTGACTGGAGTGACCGGACCCCCGGGACGGACGGAAGCGGCGCGGCCGGCGGGAGCCTCCCGCGGCGGCCGCGCCGGCGGCCGGGCCGGACCCGCACCGGAGCCCGGCAGAGCGCACCCGGCCCGCATGCAGGACTACTACCTGGGCGGCCGTGACCACTCGGACGCCGACGTGCGGGCTGCGGAATCCGTGGTTGCCGCAATGCCGGCGGTGCGCAACGCGGCACGGGCCAACAGGGACTTCATGCTCCGGGCGACCCGCTGGCTCGCTGCCGAGCGCGGGGTCGGGCAGTTCCTGGACATAGGGTCCGGCATCCCCACCGAGCCGAATCTGCACCAGGCGGCCCGGGAGGCCGACCCCGGGGCGAAGGTCGTCTACAGCGACAACGACCCCCTCGTCCTGCGGCATGCCCGTGCGGCGCGCGACGGCAACGACGAAGGCCGCACCGCCTATGTGCACGCGGATCTCACGGACCCGGAGAGCATCCTCGACGCCCCCGGCCTGAGCGACACCATCGACCTGGGCCGCCCCGTGGGCCTCTCCCTCGGCGCCGTGCTGCACTTCGTGCGCGACGAGCAGCATCCGTACGACATCGTCCGCACGCTGCTCGGCGCGCTCCCCGCCGGCAGCCATCTCGTCCTCACGCACGCGACGGCCGACTTCCTCGACGAGGACGCCGCGGCGCGGGCCGAGACGGTTCTCGGAACGTATCCGGGCGGTTGTCCGCTTCGGCCCCGTACGCGCTCGGAGGTGGCCCGCTTCTTCGACGGTCTGGAGCCGGCCGACCCCGGCCTCGTACTCCCCCACCAGTGGCGCCCGGACCCGGACACCCCGGCGCACCTGTCCGGCGAGGAGGTGCCGAGCTACGCGGGGGTGGCCCGTAAACCCTGACCGGCGCCGTGAGGGGGGCCGTTGACACGGGGTGCCGCGCGGACGCACGATAAGCAAGCGCTTAGGAATGCGCCCGTACGCCGCCGACCGTGATCGGATCACGCCACATGGCCACTTCGTCGCTCCTGCTCTCCCGCCGGGACCTGGACTTCCTCCTCCACCAGTGGCTCGACGCCGAGGAGCTGACCCGGCGCCCGCGCTTCGCCGAGCACTCCCGCGAGACCTTCGACGCCGTGCTCGACCTGAGCGAGCAGATCGCCACGCGCCACTTCGCTACGCACAACAAGAAGAACGACCAGCAGGAGCCCCGCTTCGACGGTGAACGCGTGCACACCGTGCCGGAGGTGAAGGAGGCCCTGGAGGCCTTCAGCAAGGCCGACCTGCTCGCCGCCCCCATGGACGAGGAACTGGGCGGCATGCAGCTGCCGCAGCTGATGACGACCGCCTGCTTCAGCTGGTTCCAGGCGGCGAACATCGGCACGTCCGCCTACGTCTTCCTCACCCTCGGCAACGCCAGGCTCCTGTGCGAGCACGGGTCCCCGCAGCAGATCGACACCTATGTACGGCCCATGCTCTCCGGCCGCTTCTTCGGCACCATGTGCCTCTCCGAGCCGCAGGCGGGCTCTTCGCTGGCCGATGTCACCACCCGCGCCGAACCCCAACCGGACGGCAGCTACCGGCTGTTCGGCAGCAAGATGTGGATCTCGGCGGGCGACCACGAGCTCGCGGAGAACATCGTCCATCTGGTCCTGGCCCGCATCCCCGGGGCGCCCCCGGGCGTCAAGGGCCTCTCGTTGTTCATCGTGCCCAAGTACCTCGTGGGTGAGGACGGCACCCTCGGCGAGCGCAACGACGTCGTGACGGCCGGGCTCAATCACAAGATGGGCTACCGGGGCACGACGAACACCCTGCTCAACTTCGGTGAGGGCGCGCACACTCCGGGCGGCGCCCCGGGCGCGGCCGCGTACCTCGTGGGCCTGCCCAACTGCGGGCTCACGTACATGTTCCACATGATGAACGGCGCCCGCATCGGAGTCGGCGCCGGCGCCATGGCCCTGGGCTACACCGGCTATCTGAAGTCCCTCGAGTACGCGCGCGAACGCCCGCAGGGCCGGCCCGTCGCCGGCAAGGACGCCTCCGCGCCGCAGGTGCCCATCATCGAACACGCCGACGTGCGGCGGATGCTGCTCGCCCAGAAGTCCTACGTCGAGGGCGCGCTCGCACTTCTGCTGTACTGCTCGCGGCTCGTCGACGAGCAGCAGACCGCCGAGCAGGAGGAGGAGCGTGCACACGCACGCCTCCTGCTGGACGTGCTCACCCCGGTCGCCAAGAGCTGGCCCTCGCAGTGGTGTCTGGAGGCCAACAACCTCGCGATTCAAGTGCACGGCGGTTACGGCTACACCCGTGAGTACGACGTCGAGCAGCACTACCGCGACAACCGCCTCAACCCCATCCACGAGGGGACGCACGGCATCCAGGCCCTCGACCTGCTCGGCCGCAAGGCCGTCATGGACGGCGGAGCCGGTCTCGTGGCGCTCGGCGAGACCATCGGCAAGACGGTGGAGCGGGCGCTGGCCACCGACGGCGAGGCGGCCGAACTGGGCGCCGCCCTGCGGGAGTCGTGGGAGCGGGTCACCCAAGTCACCGCGCGGCTGTGGGGCACCGGCGATCCGTCGGTGGCCCTCGCGAACGCCTCCGTATATCTGGAGGCGGTGGGGCACACCGTCATGGCTTGGATATGGCTCGGACAGTTCCTGGCCACCGCCGGTCACGACGACGCCTTCCACGAGGGCAAGCGGCAGGCGGCGCGCTATTTCTTCCGTTACGAACTGCCCCGCACGGCACCGCAGTTCGACCTGCTGGAATCGCTCGACACCACGACGCTGGAGACCGAGCCGGACTGGTTCTAGGCGCTGCGGCCCAACGGGCTCCGGGGCCCCGGGACCCGTTGGCCCTCCGGGGGAGCATCAGTCCGCCCCCGGAGGCCCCGCGTCGCGCGGACGGACGCCGAAAGTCCGGGCGCGGCCCGGGAGTTGATCCGAGCCGCGCCCGGACTGCGCGCCCGGACTGCTGTGCTTCTGTGCCGTCGGTCCTTCTTCTCGGTCCTTCAGTCCCTGCTGTGCGGTGTGCGCCCGTCGCAGCCGAGTTCGTCGCCGCGTACCGGGGCGCCCACGACGCTGCTGCGGTCGTAGACGACGTCGGTCACGTCGGCGCCCTCCGTACCGGGCCTCACCGTGAAGACCTGGGAGTGCTTGCTGCCCTTGACCTTCTGGGGCCGCATCACCGCCCCGGGCATCGCTGCCGAGACGGTGCTCGCCTTGCGCTGCCAGTAGTCGTCGTAGGTGATCTCCGTGCGTCCGCGGCCGGAACCGTCGGCGGTGGCCCGCCGCGGGCCGGTGACCTGGAAGCCGTTGTCCCGCAGTTCCTGTGCGACGTGCTCGGCGGTCTTTCCGCTTCCCTCCACCCGGACGGAGACGTCCTCCGGCCGGTACGGCACGGGCGTGGCGCCGGGCGCCGGGCCCGTGACGGTGTTTCCGGTGATGGGCCGGTCCGCGCGCAGATCGGCGAAGAGGGCGCGGGCTCGCGGGCCGTCCCATCGGAGGGTGGAGCCCCACACGGGCGCGCGGTGGTCGAAGTCCTGGATCGGCACGGTCGCGAACTCCGTCCGCTTCGCCGTCAGGCCGCGCAGGTCGCGTGCGAGCCGTGCCATGTCTCGCGTCGTGAACCCCTTGTCCCAGCGGACCGAGCCGCTCAACGCGGCGGCGGCACGTACCACTTCGAGCGGACTGCCGGCCGTCCGGTCGCTGGTGAGCGTGCGCAGGAGATCTCCGAGGACGTGCTGCTGCCGGCGGATGCGGCCGAGGTCGCCGGGCGGGTCGACGTGCCGGGCACGCACGAACCGCAGCGCGTGGTTCCCGTTCAGCGTGTGCGTGCCCGCCGCGAGTTTCAGGCCGCTGTTCTTGTCCTTGAGCGGTTCGGCGGAGCAGACCTGCGTCCCCTTCAGCCGGTTCACGGTCTTCTCGAACCCGGGGAAGTCGGTCTCGGCGTAGTGATCGATGCGGACCCCGGTGCTCTGCTCGACGGTGCGGATGGTGAGCGCGGGACCGCCGTGGGCGTACGCACTGTTGATCTTGCCGAGGTGACGCGTGGTGCGTTCGGTGATCTTGCCGAAGCCCTTGCCGTGGTCACGGTGCGCTGCGAACCGCACGTAGGAGTCCCGGGGAATGCTCACCACGCTGACACGTCGCCGGTCGGCGGAGATGTGAAGCAGCATCATCACGTCCGTGCAGTCGCACTGCTTGCCGTTCACATGCAGACGGTTCTTCGTCTTCTGGGAGAGCCCCTCACGCCGGTCGAGTCCGACGAGAAGGATGTTCATGCCGGGGCCCCGGGCGGGACGGCCGGCCTCGGAGAGCTTCTCGAAGGCGTTGCTCACGCGCTCCGAATCGCCGGGCGGGACGGGCGTGTTCGTCGCGACCGTCTTCGGGTCGAGCGCGGCGCCGCACGTGAGCGCGGTGCACACGGCGCAGGCCACGGCGAGCAGCCGGCGAGCGCGCGGGGACGGGGCGGGTCGGGCGGGACGCGGGGACGGGGCGGGTCGGGCGGGACGCGGGGACCGGGCGGGGCGGGAGAGAGGGGACATAAGTCGGTGCACCTCCGGCGGAATGTGGGATTCCGCATGCTAGGCAGCCCCGTGCCCATACCTCCGGCGATACGTCGTGCTCACTCGTCCGGCTCACCCGGTCAGATGAACGCCGATCCTGCCCGCCCCACCCGTCCCCGCCGAGCCCTCCCCCACCTTCACGTCACGTCGTCGCGCCGCTCCAGGGGCCTGGTCGCAGGGCCCTGGATCACCCGCCCCTCGGTGTCGAAGCGCGAGCCGTGGCAGGGGCACTCCCACGCGCCCTCGGCGTCGTTGAACCTCACAAGGCACCCCAGATGCGTGCAGCGCGGCGAGAGCGCACGCACCTCGCCCTCCGGCGTGCGGTGCACCGCGCAGCGGCGCCCCCGCACCCGCACGATCGCGCCCGTACCCGGTGCGACCTCCTCCACGGAGTCGGCGTACGACGAGCGCAGCCGGTCACCGACGAAGCGGCCCGCGACCGCCGACTGAAGCCGCAGCATCGCCGGCGCCTCACGGGGACTCAGCCGGCGCGGATCGTACAACTTCGCCCAGGGCGGCAGCACTTCACCGGTGATGTGCGCGGCGAGAAGCTGCCCGGCCAGCACGCCGCCGGACATCCCCCAGCCGCCGAAGCCGGTGGCCACCCAGGTGTGCTGCGACGCCGGGTGGAAGGCGCCGATGTAGGGGACGCGGTCGGTGGTGTCGTTGTCCTGGGTCGCCCACCGGTGCACGAGCCGGGCGTCGGGGAAGCGCTCGTACGTCCACGCCGCGAGCCGCTCGTAGCCGGCGGCCACGGAACCCTGCCCCCCGGTCCCCGGCGTGAACTTCTCACCGGTGACGATCAGCAGCCGCTTTCCCTTCCCGAACGGATAGGGAGCGGTCCGCACCGAACGCGTGCCGCGTTCCGGGGTGAGGTAGGCGCCGCGGGGGTCCTGGCCGTCCGGCAGCAGCGCGGAGACGACGAGTTCCCGGCGGGGCTCCAGTCTGGAGAACATCAACGCCCGGTCGAAGACGGGGTAGTGAGTGGCCACCACGACGTCACGGGCGACGACCTCGGCGTCGTTCTCGGTGACCACCCGGCACGGATCGCCCTCGTCCAGGCCGGTGACACGGGTGCGCTCGTGGATGCGCCCGCCGCGCCGCAGCAGGTCCTCGGCGAGGGCGAGCAGGTACTTGCGCGGATGGAACTGGGCCTGGTCCTCGACGCGTACGGCCGCGCACACCGGAAAAGGAAGCCCGGTGTCCGTGACGAAGGACGCGGGCAGCCCGGCCTCCAGGGCCGCCTCGGCCTCGGCCTGTATCTCGTCCGCGTGGTGCTCGGACTCGACAAAGGTGTACGCGGGGATCCGCTCCAGGTCACAGCCGATCCCCAACTCCTGTGTCACGTCCTCGAGATGGTCGATGGCCTGCTGCTGGGAAGAGGCGTAGAGGCGGGCGTCCTCGACGCCGCGCTTCTCCCGCAGATACGAGTAGACAAGACCGTGCAGGGCCGAGACCTTGCCGGTCGTGTGGCCCGTGACTCCCGCGGCGATGCGGTCGGCCTCGAGCACGGCGACGCTCCTGCCCGCCCGCGCCAGCTCCCACGCGACGGACAGGCCGGCCACTCCGCCACCGACGACCGCGACGTCCACTTCCGTCACGCTCCCGGCCGGAAGCGGTGGATGGGCCGACGCCCCGGCAGACAGCATCCAGTAGGACTCGTAACCGACGGGCAGTGTGGTCACCGCTGCTCCTCATGATCGTCCGCGGCTCGCCGGCTCATCCGGCTCGTCCGGGTCGTGCTGTTGTCCGCAGGGCCGCACACCGGCGTCCGCCGCATGCGCTTCCCGCGGGCCTCCCCCGCTGGATCTTCATGGCATCCCCAGTACCACTGTCGGGCTGTTCAACCCTGCTGTGATTCCCGTCGCCGCACGGGTCACGCGTGACGGCGGGGTTTCGCGGCAGTCTCCACGTGTCCGGGGAGGGCTCCCGGGTACCCGGCCGCCTGCTACGGAGGTGATGAGGAAATGAAGGCAGTCGTCTGGCAGGGAAAGCGGGACGTGCAGGTCGCCGAGGTGCCCGACCCCGTCGTGCAGGAGCCGACCGACGCGGTCATCCGGATCACGTCGACCGGGCTGTGCGGCTCGGACCTGCACCTCTACGAGGTGCTGACACCGCTGATGACACCGGGCGACATCCTCGGGCACGAACCGATGGGTGTCGTCGAGGAGGTCGGCAGTGAGGTGACGCATCTGAAGCCGGGCGACCGCGTGGTCGTGCCCTTCCAGATCGCCTGCGGCTCCTGCTTCATGTGTGACCAGGGCCTGCAGACCCAGTGCGAGACCACACAGGTCCGTGAGCACGGGGTGGGCGCACCGCTGTACGGCTACACGAAGCTCTACGGGGCCGTTCCCGGCGCCCAGGCCGAGTACCTGCGCGTGCCGCAGGCCCAGTACGGCCCCGTCAAGGTCCCCGACGGGCCGCATGACGACCGCTTCCTCTTCCTCTCCGACGTCCTGCCGACGGCCTGGCAGGCCGTCGAGTACGCGGACGTCCCCAAGGGCGGAACCGTGACCGTCATCGGTCTCGGCCCGATCGGCGACATGGCGTGCCGGATCGCGCTGCACCGCGGGGCCCGGCAGGTCATCGGCATCGACCTGGTGCCCGAACGGCTCGCAAGGGCACGCGCCCGCGGCGCGGAGGTGCTGGACCTCACGGAGCACGACGACATCGGCGCCGCCGTGCGGGAGATGACACACGGCCGCGGTACGGACGCCGTCATCGACGCCGTCGGCATGGAGGCACACGGCAACCCCGCCGGAAAGGCGGCACAGACTGTGGGCGGGATGCTTCCCGGGAAGCTGGCCGAGAAGGTCATGACCAAGGCCGGGGTGGACCGGCTCTCCGCCTTCCAGGCCGCGATCGACATCGTGCGCCGCGGCGGGACGATCTCGCTCTCCGGTCTCTACGGCGGCGCCGCCGACCCCCTGCCGATGCTGACGCTCTTCGACAAGCAGATCCAGCTGCGCATGGGACAGGCCAACGTCAAGCGCTGGGTGCCGGACATCCTGCCTCTGCTCACCGACGAGGACGTCCTCGGGGTGGACGACTTCGCCACCCACCACCTGCCGCTGGTGCAGGCGCCGGAGGCCTACGAGATGTTCCAGAAGAAGGCCGACGGCGCGGTGAAGGTCGTCATGCGGCCGTGACCGCGCCGCGAGGATGCCGAGCGGGGTGCGGTGCGGCAATTCGGTACGGGGATTCGGTGCGGGGCAGCGCCGCCCGGGCCGACTGCACTGCGGAGCACGGGAGTTGAGCAGCAGCGCCGACGGGCGCCGAACCCGCCGGCGCTTCTGCTTCTTCTCCTGCTTCGGCTGCCTGCTTCGGCTCTTGCTCTTGCTCCTGATCAGTTCGCGGAGCAGCTCCTGCTCAGCTCGTCGCGAGTGGAGTCACCTCGTCACGTGCAGGATGTCCAGCACCTCGCTGTCGCTCAGCTGCGGGAAACTCCCGTACCAGAAGCCGACCGAGCCGAACGCCGGCGGCACGTACGCGCAGACGATCTCGTCGGCCTCACCGGCCAGTTGGTCCGTCGCCTCCCGCGAGCACACGGGGGCGGCGAGAACCGTGCGTACGGGACCGGCCTGCCGCACGGCACGCAGCGCGGCGCGCGCGGTCGAGCCCGTGGCGACACCGTCGTCGACGACGACAGCGGACCGGCCCGCGAGGTCCAGGGGCTCACGGCCCCGCCGGTAGGCTTCCTCCCGCCGCTTCAGCTCGGCCTGTTCGCGTTCTGCCGTCCGCGCCAGGTCACGTTCACTCAGCCCCAACTCCCCCAGAAGAACAGGGTCGTAGACGGGCGCAGCATCACCGGCCACCGCTCCCACGCCCAGCTCCGGCTGGAAGGGAGCACCGATCTTGCGGGCTACGACGACGTCCAGCGGCGCGCCCAGCGCCCGGGCGATCTCGTCGGCGACGGGTACACCGCCGCGCGGCAGTGCCAGAACGACGGGCTCCGGCAGCCGTCCCTCGTGCTGCTGCCGGGTCAGCTTCTCGGCCAGGGCCTTCCCCGCCTCCCGGCGGTCACGGAACTGCATGACTGCCTCCTCCCTCGATGCGGGGAGCTGTGGCGTTCGCGGTACCCGTCTTCAGAGAAGCTACACAGTCCGCGGTGCGGAGGTTCCCCTTCCGACACCGGAATTCCATCGAATCCGCTCCCGTGAGCGTGCCCGGAGGACTACGGTGTGTCGCTGCGGGGGTCGTCGTTGCCGAATGCCGGGAGGGGCTCCGCCATGGGCGTGCAAGCAGTGCCGACGCCTGCTCTACACGTGCGACAGATGCTGGCGCGGGCCCGGAATCCGTTCGACATCTCCGACGCCGTGCTCGCCAGCGTCGAGAACGCCCTGCTGTGCCATGTGGAGCTGCACGGCTGGCGGCAGCGCAAGGCGCCCGCGCCGAGCCTGCGGTGCATCAGCCACCGGCACGTCTTCCTGCTGCCGGACGGGGATCTCCTGTCGCTGTGGGAGCTCAGCTACGACAGAGACGACGCCGCCGGAGGCGGTGTTCTGCACGAGGTGTACGAGAGCGAGGAGGCGCTGGCCCGCTCGGAGCAGCGGGTGCACCAGGGGCACCGGTCCGCCGCGCACGGCCCGCGGAACGCACGGCCTGCCCGTGACGTACCCGTGGAACTTCTGCTGACGGCGGACCATCCCTTCGGCAGGCGCACGTACAGCGAGACCGACTCCCCCGACCACGCCCGCCGTCTTCTGCGCCGCGCGGAGAACGCCGACCGGCCGGGCGAGGAGATCGCTCGGCTGCTGGAGACGGCCCGCGGCCACGAGATCCTCCCCGTGCCGAGGCCGCAGGTGCTGGCCCACGAGCGGCACGTGTGGTGCACGGTCTACGAGCACGCGTTCCTGCTGGCCGACGGCTCCGAGATCAGCCTGTACGAGGTCGAGCACGACCTGTCCGGCACGGGAGCGCTGGTATGCGAGGTCTACCTGGAAGAGGGGTTCGCGGACCGTGCCGTGAACCGTCTGGTGCGTGACCGCGGCTTCGGTTCCTGACCGTCCGGGTACCGGACCTGTCCGGCGACGGCTCAACCGTGTCCCTCTGTGCGACTTGTCGTGACCCCTTGTGACTTTCCGGGCGCCGAACGTATCGTGGGCGCGCTCCGTAACCTCACTGACGCTCCGTAACTCCCAAGACGGGGCGCCCACTTGACCGGAGGTCCCGCCATGGCCGCTCGTGGACGTCACCGCCGCAACCGCACGGGCACGTTCTCCCGCACGTCGCTCAAGGTCACCGCGGGCGGTGCCGGCGTCGCGTTACCCCTTGTCGGGGCACAGCTCGTGCATGCGGCTCCGGACGGCGCCTGGCAGAAGGTCGCCGCGTGCGAGAGCGGCGGGGACTGGGAAATCAACACGGGCAACGGCTACTTCGGCGGGCTCCAGTTCTCACAGAGCACCTGGGAGGCCTACGGCGGCAGGGCCTACGCGCCCCGCGCGGACCTGGCGACGAAGGGCCAGCAGATCGCCGTCGCGGAGAAGGTGCTGTCGGGTCAGGGCCCCGGGGCGTGGCCCGACTGCGGGCCCCGGGCGGGCCTTTCGGCCGCAGACGTACAGGCACGGGCGGCACGGGCGCCGGGCACCGAGCGGCATGCGGAGAGCGGGGAACACGCGGCGCAGGGGGACGGTGCCGAGCAGGCGGAGCGGGCCCGGAGGGCCGAGAAGGCAAGAGCGGACCGCTCGAAGAAGGCGACGACGTACGAGGTCGTGGGCGGCGACAGCCTCTCCTCCATCGCGGAGGAACACGAGGTGAAGGGCGGCTGGCCGGGCCTGTACGAGCGCAACCGCAAGACCGTCGGCGGCGACCCGGATCTCATCCTCCCCGGGCAGCGCCTGAACCTGGACGGCACGCACCGTACGGACAAGCCGCAGGCGAAGCCGGGGGCCCGGAAGGAAGCCGGGCCCGGGGCCGGTTCCGGCGCGCGGTCACGGGCAGCGTCCGGAGCCGCCGAGGACTCCCGGCGGTCCGGGCAGTCCGCCGGGAAGGACCGCGGCGAGGCGAAGGCCGAAGCGAAAGCCCAGGCCGAAGCAAGAGCCGAAGCCGAGGCGAGGGCCGAGGCGAAGGCGGTCGCGCGGCAGAAGGCCGAAGCGAAGCGGAAGGCCCGGGCACCGGAACGGAAGCCCGCATCCCCTGCCGCGTCCGCCCCGGTCAGCGGCTTCGGCCCCAGCACGGCCTACCGGGCGGCGGGCAGCAACTGGTCCTCCGGCCACCACACGGGTGTCGACTTCCCCGTGCCCACAGGAACCACCGTGAAGGCCGTCTCGGCCGCCAAGGTCGTCTCGGCGGGCTGGGCCGACGCGTACGGCTACGAGGTCGTGCTGCGCCACCGCGACGGCAGGTACAGCCAGTACGGGCACCTCTCGGCGATCTCGGTGCGGGCGGGCCAGACCGTGAGCCCCGGCCAGCGCCTGGGCCGCTCGGGCTCCACGGGCAACTCCACGGGACCGCACCTGCACTTCGAGATCCGTACGGGCCCGGGCTATGGCACGGACATCGATCCCCTCGGCTATCTGCGGGGGCGCGGCGTGCGTCTGTGACGGCCACGGCCGCCGCTCGGGCGGAGGTCCCTCGGCAGTGATCCGGAAACGCGGAACGCCTCCTGGTCACCGCCGCCGGTCACCTCGGAGACCGCCGGCAGGCGTGCCGTGCCGGCCACAGCCGTCACTGGGTCTCGTCGGTGTTCAGGTCCACCTGTTGCGGTCCCGCCGGGCGGGGCGGCCGATGGTCGACGCCCTCCGCCGCCTCGTCGATGTCCTCGACGTCCAGGCCGAGTTCGACATCGTCGTCCTCCGCGACGTGCATGGCCGTCTCCTCCCCCGACAGCCCCTGCGCCGGTGACGCGGTGGAGAAGGTGTCCTGGTTGGCGGCCCGCCACGACAGCGGATCGTCGCTCAGCTGTCCGGCCTGCTCGTCGGGCAGTTCCTCGGCTCCCTCGTCGCCGACGTCGGGCTCCTCCTCGGCCAGGCGGTCGTCCAGGGATTCGCCCTCGACCTGCTCGGAGAAAGTGGTTCCGTAGCTCTCCACGGCCACGGGCTCGTCCCCCGGTACGGGCGCCCGCTGGGGGTCGTTGGCCAGTTCCGCCTCGGGCGAGCCGTCCTGGAGGTCGGGGATTCCCTCGTCCTCCGGCTGCGCCCCCGGGTCGTGGCCCTCGTCCTCAGTCATGCCACCCGGCGG
The DNA here is from genome assembly GCF_900090145.1 of Streptomyces sp. WMMB 322. GTDB lineage: Bacteria > Actinomycetota > Actinomycetes > Streptomycetales > Streptomycetaceae > Streptomyces. The sequence continues at coordinate 221,579 of NZ_FMHI01000008.1, read as the reverse complement.
TACCCGTGTGGTCCAGTCGAAAACGTCCATGTCGGGCCTCACCCGGAAGTTGGCGGACGCCGCCTGCGCCTGCGCCGCAGCACGACGATCAGGTCGGTGAGGGCGAACAGCGACAGACCCCCGCAGATGGCGGTGAGTGTGTACAGAGAGTCGGCGCCCGGCACCGAACCGGGGCCCGTCTGCGTCGCCCAGAACCAGAACAGGGCGGTTCCGGCCAGGAAGACGGGCGTGAAGAGCACCGCCAGTATCAGCCGGACGCCCATCGCGCTACGGGCCGTGACCGGCTCGGTCCCCGTGCGTGGCCAGTACCGTTCGAACGGCTGGGGCGGCTCCGGACGTTGCGTGCCGGCCCGCTGTCCGGGACGGCGAAGTGTCATCTCTCTCGCCTCTTCCCGTTCCGGGATGGTTCCACTTCCAGTGTCCTCCACAGCGCCCGCGGGAGGCACGGCCGCCGGTCACCCCCGGGGCCCGGCTCCGGGGCCCCGGGCTCCGGGCTCCGCTCAGACCTCGGCCTCGTGGCACACACCGCAGGTGAGACGCCTGGCATTCGGCGTATGCGTGTACGTGCCCGTGCCGGCCGCCTCGTGCACGGTCTGCGGCGCCACGTGTGCGTGGTCCATGCACAGACCCGCACCGCAGCGGCCGCACACGGCCACCGCGACGGTGTTCTCCTGCAGTGCCCGGCAGTCGTAGCAGTTCATGACCGGTCTCCCTTCAGCAGTCTGCGGCGAGCCGGGCGGGCCCGCCGCGTCCGGGCCGGGTTGCCCTCGCTGCCGCCCCGGAAACGGCGCACCACCGGTACGGCGCTCCCCGCATCGGTGACGCGATCCCACCCCCGGCCGCGAAGGATTCGGTGCCCGGCTCCAGGACCCGGATGCGGGCGCCCTCAACAGCCCTGGGCAGGCGCCGGGTTGGCACACGCTCCGGTCAGGGCGCGGTACCGGCATGCCGAACGCAACGCCCCGTACGGCATTCGACCCGAGCAGGTGCGTGCTTCCCGGGTGCCCGCACGCCGAAGCGGGTTACGGTGCCATGCATCCGTGCGACGCGTCCGGCGCCGCCGGGTGAACCGGAAGCCAACACAGGTGCGGGGCGGGTCAGTTCGTCCCGTTCTCGGGGCCCTCATGCGGCCGGGAGTAACTTGCCGGGGTGCTATGCCCCGGAAACTCCCGTACCAGCGGACAAGATCAAGCCGTAGAGTTCCCGATTCCTTCCAACTGCCCGGCACCTGTCAGTAGCCTCATGACCCAGCGGCAATCGGCCGTGGAGTGGAACGAGCTGGAGACCCAGATGGAGCGTCCTGCCTGGGCCCCTCAGGGCATAGACCTGACGGTGCCGAGCGTGTCCAGAATGTATGACTACTACCTGGGCGGCTCGCACAACTTCGAGGTGGACAGGGAAGCGGCGAAACGCGCCATCGCGGCCTGGCCGGGCCTGCCGAAAATCATGCAGGCGAATCGTGCCTTCATGCGCCGCGCCGTCCGCTACGCGATCGGCGAGGGCGTCACCCAGTTCCTGGACATCGGCTCGGGCATTCCCACCTTCGGCAACGTCCACGAAGCCGCGCAGTCCGCGGACGCCTCCGCCCGCGTCGTCTACGTCGACAACGACCCCGTGGCGGTCGCCCACAGCCGCGCCGTGCTGGAGGGCAACGACCTCGCGGACGTGGTCTCGGCCGACTTCCGCTCCCCGCAGGACATCCTCGGCAGTGCGGAAGCGGAACGGCTCCTGGACTTCGGGAGGCCCGTCGCGCTGCTGCTCGTCGCGCTGCTGCACTTCGTCGAGGACAAGGACGAGCCCTGGAAGACCGTCGGTGAGATCAGGGACGCGCTCGCACCCGGCAGTATTCTTGTGCTGTCGCACAGTTCGGCGGACGAGGGCCCGATGCGCACCCTCGGCTCGGGAGTCCGCGACGTCTACAGACAGACGAGCTCTCCGCTGATCACCCGCACCCGCACGGAGATCAAGCAGTTCTTCGACGGCTTCGAACTCGTCGAACCGGGGCTGGTGCCGCTGCCCCGGTGGCGTCCCGAGGACATGCCCGAAGCGGAGGATCCCCTCCTCCTCAGCGGCTACGCAGGGGTGGGCCGCAAGGCGGGAAGCATCGGGTGAGTCCAGGGCCGCAGGAGTCCGAAGGGCTCGAGAAGGACGGACTACGGCGCTTCGCGACCATCTGGAGCCGCGCCGTCTACCCGGTCACGCAGACCTCGATGACGCGTGCCGAACTGGAGGACTACCTCCACCCGTTGGCCGTGCGCCTCTGTGACGCGCTCCACGCCCAGCCCTTCACACCCGCCGTGGGCCGTGAGGTCGGCGTCGCGCTCGTAGACGGTCACTTCACCAGCCCGGACGCTCTGCCGCACCTGCTCGGCGTCATCGACGCCTATCTGGTTCTCTACGGGCGCGACCCGGAGAACAGCACGCTCGACGTCGACGAGGCGCGCTCCCGCTGCTCCCGCCTCCAGCACGCCATCGCCGCAGGTTTCACCCAGGCCCTGCGCGACCGCACCCTCAGCGAGCAGGAGTCCCTCTCCAGGGCGGCGCTTGCGGCCCAGACCGCCGTCGAGGAGGCGCTGCACGCCAGCGAGACCCGGTTCCGCGCCGTCTTCAACGACGCCACCATCGGCATCTCCATCGCCGACATGGACGGGCGCATCCGGGACGCCAACGGTGCGCTTGCCCGGATGTTCGGCCGCTCCGAGGAGGAGATGCGGCGGCGGAACGTCAACGAGTGGGTGCACCCGGACGACGCTCCTCATGTGTGGCGCATGCACCGGCAGTTGGTACGGGGCGAGCGCGACCACTTCCGCGTGGAGAAGCCGTACCACCGGCCCGACGGCACGGTCCTGTGGACCAACCTCACCGTCTCGCTGCTGCGCGACGCGGACGGCGAACCGCGCTACCAGCTCGCGCTGCTGGAGGACATCACCGAGCGCCGGCTGCTGCATCTGCGTCTGCGCTACGAGGCGACGCACGACGAGCTGACGGGGCTGCCCAACCGCACCCTGTTCGCGGAACGGCTCGACCGGCTGCTCTCGACCAGCGGCGACGTGAAGCGCTTCGGGCTGTGCTATCTCGACATCGACGGTTTCAAGGCCGTCAACGACAGCCTGGGACACGCCGTGGGCGACCAGTTGCTGATCGCGGTGGCGGAGCGGCTGCAGTCCTGCACGGCCGGCTCGGGTCACCTCGTGGCACGCATAGGCGGCGACGAGTTCGCCGCGCTCGTCACCGACCCGTCCGGCCCCGAGGAGGTCGCGGAGCTCGCCCGGCAGGTGCTGGCGGCCCTCGCGACGCCGATAGGCGTCGACGGACGTGAGCTGTCCGTACGGGCGAGCATCGGCATCGTCGAGGGGCCGAGCGGCGAGCTGCGCCCCGAAGAGGTCATGCGCAGCGCCGACATCACCATGTACCGCGCGAAGGACGCCGGCGGCAACCGCTACGAGCTTGCCGACCCCGACTCGGACGCGCGCGCCATAGACCGGCACAGCCTCACCAACCGTCTGCCGGCGGCGCTGGAGCGGGACGAGTTCTTCCTGGAGTACCAGCCGCTGATCCGAATGAGCGACGGCCATGTGGACGGCGCCGAGGCACTGGTGCGCTGGAAGCACCCGGTGCACGGGCTGCTGGGCCCGGACCGCTTCATCCCGCTGGCCGAACACACCGGTCTCATCGTCCCGTTGGGGCGCTGGGTGATGGAGCAGGCCGTGCGGCAGGCGTGCGCGTGGCACGAGGAGCGCAACGCGGGCAGGAAGAAGGGGCAGGGCGGCAAGAGCAAGGCAAAGGGCAAGGGCGACGACGTCAGCAGGCCGCTGCGGGTCAATGTGAACCTCTCCCCCCGGCAGCTGCACCACCCGGATCTGGTGCCCGACACGGTGGCGGTGCTGGAGGCCGCCGGCATGGCGCCCTCCTCCCTCTGCCTGGAGGTGACGGAGAGCGCACTGATCGGCGCCGACGAGGACGAGCTCAAGCCGCTGCGCCAGCTCGCCGAACTCGGCGTGGAGATCGCGCTCGACGACTTCGGCACCGGTTACTCCAACCTCGCCAACCTGCGCCGTCTGCCCGCCACCACGCTGAAACTGGACCGCTCCTTCACCCGGGGACTGCAGCAGCACCCGGCGGACCCGGCCGACGTCACCTTCGTCGAGGGAATCGTCACGCTCGCGCACGCTCTGGGCCTGGCCGTGACCGTGGAGGGTGTGGAGACCGAGCACCAGGCCTCGAAGCTGCGGGATCTCGGCTGCGACACCGCGCAGGGCTGGTACTACGCACGTCCGGGGCCGCCCTCCAGCTTCCAGCAGGGCTTCGCGGCCCTTCCCTGAGGGGCGGCCTCGGCGGCGAGAGGCCCGTCAGCTCGCGCCCGCGGGTCCGGTGGTGCAGCAGTTCAGCCGTGCAGCCTCTTGGGCGCCGCCTGCCGCCAGGAGTCGAGGAGGATGTCGCGGAGCTCGTCCACGTCCTCGAGTGCTTCCAGACGTACCCGCACGAAGCTGTAGTTGTCGTCGTGACCCGGCTTGACGAAGAACTTCGCGGGTTCGGCGGCGATCAGCTCGGCCCGCTCCTCCTTCGGGCACTTCACGCCGATCGTCGTGTCGTCGTCGCCGAGCGAGGCGAAGATTCTGCCCGCGACGCGGAACGTCGGCTGTCCCCAGGCGAGCTTCTCCGTCGCCTCGGGGAGCGACAACGCCGCTTCGCGGACGTCGTCGGCGCATACCGCCGCCCCTGGTCTTTCCCCGTCCCTGTTGTTCACCTCTGCTGCTCCCTCCGGTCGCCCCGCGCACGTCTCACACGTGCGCGTCGAGCCATTGCAGCAGGTCGGTGTGGACCTCGTCGCGGTTCGTCTCGTTGAGGATCTCGTGCCGGGCGCCCGCGTACGCCCGCCAGTCCAGCTCTCGCATCCCCACGTACCGGAAGTCCTCGAGGAGTTCGTAGACGAGGGTCATGCCCTGGTTGCAGGGGTCCTGGTCGCCGACCGCGATGTGCACGGGAAGGTCGCGCGGAATCCGTGCCAGCTGCGCCGGGTCGTTGATCTTGCGGCTGCCGAGCACCCAGTCCAGGGAAAGTCCCGCGCTGAAGGCGAACCCGCAGCGCTCGTCGCCCGCATAGACGTCGACTTCGTCCTCGTCGCGGGAGAGCCATTCGAACCCGGTGCGGTGCGGGTACGGGTCGTTGAACGAGCTGAACAGATCGGGCACGAAGTCCGAGACGGCGTCACGGCCGCCCTTGTCGATCTCGTGCTCGAGCTGACGGATCGCCATGCCGGCCTCGCAGCCCGGCAGCGAGCGGAAGGTGCCCGAGAGGACGAGCCCGGCCACCCCCTCCCCGTACTCCTGGACGTAGTCGCGGGCCAGTTGCGAGCCCATGCTGTGCCCGAAGAAGACGAAGGGCGTGCCGTCGGGCAGTTCGGCCCGCACACGGTCGCCGACGGCCTTGAGGTCCTCGACGGTCGCGCGCCAGCCGCTCTCCCCCACCACGCCGTATCCGCCCGTGTACTCGGCGGTGGCTCCGTGGCCGCGGTGGTCGGAGGCGACGACGGCGTAGCCGAAGCGGCCGAGGAACCGGGCGAACCGGTCGTAGCGCTGGGCGTGTTCGGCCGCGCCGTGCGCGATCTGCACGAGGGCCCGCGGAACCCTGCCCGCGCCCTCGGCATCGTCGGGAAGCCAGGTGTACGTGGCGATCGTGGTTCCGTCCGCTGCCGTCGTGTGGTCCTGCCGTACGCCGCCCACGGTCTCCGCCTCCTCGCTCGCCCGGTCCGCCCGCCTGGCCGGTTCGCAGAGGGTAACCGTACGCGGCGGTTCGTGTGTCGTGAAGGTCACCGCCCCGCGATGAGAGCGCCTACTGCGGCCGCCGAGCCATGTGTCTCATTCACGGCGTACTGGCCGTACTCATCGCGCAGTTCAAGCCACCCTCATCGGGTCGAGCGCACTCAGTCGGCCCGTGCGCCGTCTTCACGGCCCTCGCGATGGCGCGAGTGCGGCACGCGCCGCATGATCCGGAACGCGCCGACGCTCTCCGAGCTGCCATGAGACACGCTCAAATGGGAGCAAAAACATACAGAATTCAACGATAGACGGCGCACCCTCGCGAACCCTCACCGGTCTTCTTCGGTGTCGACTTGCCGCCATTGGGCAGGAATTGCTCGCTGCAAGCGGTAGCGAGGCTATGCCGGTGGGTAATGCTGGTGGGGCGCCCCCACAGGCACCGCCCCTGTAGCGGTGCCATGCGCCCCTTTGCACAAGCCAGTTGAGGTTGCAGTAGGGAGGGTTTCAGCCAAACCGGCTGAACGATCTTGAACTGGCGGTGCGACAGTGGAGCATAATGCGGACGGTCTATGCCAGGGGCGGGTTCAAAGCCGATGTACGACCTCCGCCCAACCGGAAGCGGAGCCACCCGCGGAGAAGGGCTCGTCATGCAACGCTACTTCACGGACCATCACCACGAGGAACTGCGAAAGTCGGTCCGGGAGTTCGCTGAGACCGAGGTCAAGCCCCGAATAGCCGAGATGGAGGAGGCCCGTGCCGCATCCGTCGGGCTCTCCCGTCTGATCGCCCGTCAGGGGTGGATCGGCGCCACCGTGCCACCCGGATACGGAGGCATGGGCGTGGGTCACCTCGGCAAGACGGTGGTGATCGAGGAACTGGCCAGGGTGAGCGGCGCGATGGGCGCCATGGTGCAGGCCTCACAGCTCGGTGTGGCCAAGATCCTTCACTTCGGCAACGAGGAGCAAAAGAAGACCTGGCTACCGGCAATTGCCTCGGGCGACTGCCTCCCGACCATAGCCGTGACAGAACCCGAGTCCGGGGGCCACGTCCTCGGAATGTCGTCCTCCGCCGTACGTGACGGAGACGACTACATCCTCAACGGCAGCAAGGTCTACGTCGGGAACTCCCACGTGGGCGACCTGCACGGCGTAGTGGCCCGCACCGGAGAGGGCTCCGGCGGCCTCACCGCCTTCCTCGTGGAGGCAGACGCCCCCGGCTTCTCGCTCGGCCGTCAGCGCCCCGCCATGGGCCTGCACGGCTTCAGCTTCGGCGAGCTCATCTTCGACAACTGCCGCGTGCCGGCCGCCAACCGGCTCGGCGAGGAGGGTGACGGGCTCGCCGTCGCCTACTCCTCCAGCATTCTGTACGGGCGCGCGAACCTCACCGCCGTCTCCCTCGGCATCCACCAGGCAATCCTCGACGAGACGTCCGCTTTCTGCGCCGAGCGGCAGCGCTACGGCGCACCACTCGGCGAGCTCGGCTCCATCAAGCTCAAGCTCGGCCAGATGCAGTCGCGGCTGATGACGTCACGCCTCGCCGCCTACCACGCCGTGCACCTGCTCGACCAAGGGCATCCGTGCGACGCGGAGTTGATGAACGCCAAGCTGGTGAACGTGGAGAGCGCCCTGGACTCGGCGCGTGACGCCATGGAGATCCACGCTGCGTGCGGGCTCTTCACCGACCGCCCGGTCGAACGCTATCTGCGCGACGCACACCACATCTTCGCTCCCGCCGGCACCTCGGACATCCAGCGGCTGCGCCTGGGCGAGATCGCCCTCGGCACGGCCAAGGGCTCCTGGTCCCAGCGACTGAGCGAACTCGTGCGGCGCGAGCCCGAACCCGTCCGCTGACGGAGCACAAACAGCGTCCCTGAGGTCCGCCGGGCCCGGGGCCCGAACCCGGCCCCCTGCCGGGACGGGGTTCAGGGCCCCTGGTGCTCGCGCCGGTGGATCTGCTCCACGAGGTCCGCCGCCATCGACTTGATGGTCTCCAGCCCCTGGCGCCCCCACGGCCGCGGCTCCTGGTCGACGACGCACACCGTGCCGAGAGCCATGCCGGTCCGGTCTATGAGCGGAGCCCCGAGGTAGGAGCGGATACCGATCTCGTCGACGACGGGGTTGCCGGCGAAACGCGGATAGTCGCACACGTCCTCCAGCACCAGGGCCTTGCGCCGCACGATCACGTGCGGGCAGTAGCCGTGGTCGCGTGCCATCACACGGCCGACGGAACCGCCCGCGTTCGAGGACGAGTCCAGCTCGACGGCCTGGTCGGACCCGGGCGCGTACAGACCGGCGAAGTACTGCTTGTCCTCGTCGATGAAGTTCACCATCGCGTAGGGCGCGCCGGTGACCCGCGCGAGATGGCGGGCGAAGTCGTCGAACTCGGGGACGGGAGACTCCCCGAGGCCCAACTCCCTCAGGCGCACGACCCTGTTGGGGGCCTCGGCGTCCTCGGGGGTCAGCAGCAGGTGGCTGGTGGGGTCATACGGTGTCGGTGCCATGGGAACTCCTCGTGTTGAGCAGATGCTGGACAAGAGAGACGAGAACCTGCGTGCTGGACGCGGCCTGCCGGGCGTCGCACAGCACCACCGGCACGTCGGGCTTGAGGTCGATCGCGGCCCGCACCTCCTCGGGCTCGTAGTGGTAGGAGTTTTCGAACTCGTTGACCGCGACGATGAAGCTGATGCCTCGCCGCTCGAAGAAGTCCACGGCCGCGAAGCTGTGTTCGAGCCTTCTGGTGTCGGCGAGCACCACGGCCCCGAGTGCGCCGTCGGACAGTTCGTTCCACATGAACCAGAAGCGCTCCTGGCCCGGCGTGCCGAAGAGGTAGAGCACGTGTGAGGCGCTGAGGGTGAGGCGCCCGAAATCCATGGCGACGGTGGTGGTGGACTTGTTCTCGACGCCCTCCAGGCTGTCGGTCGGAGCGCTGACCTGGGTCAGCAGCTCTTCCGTACTGAGCGGCTCGATCTCGCTCACCGCGCCGACGAACGTCGTCTTGCCGACGCCGAAACCGCCGGCCACAAGGATCTTCAGCGCGGTAGGGAACGGATCGGCACGGCTCGCCTCAGAGTCGTCTACGGAGCCCATCCAGCACCGCCTCCAGCAATTCTCGATCGGTCGGGTCGTTTCCCAGCGGCGCACGTCCCGGGGAACGCGAAGTGATGGCTCCGCAGTCCACGAGGTCGGACAGCAGCACCTTGGTGACCACTGCGGGCTGGGCTATCTGTGCGGCGATCTCCGCGACGGAGACGGGACCGCCGCAGAGTTTCAGAACATGGCTGTGGTCAGGGCCCAGGTAGCTCTGCGGCCGGGTGCCGGTGGCCATCACCATGGTCAGAAGGTCGAACTGAGCAGTGGGCTTCGTACGCCCATTGCTGACGGTGTACGGCCGGACCAGCCGTCCCGCGTCGTCGTCCAGCAACGGCTCTTCTAAAGGCTCTTGTCTCATGCAGCCGCCTCAGTGGCCGGCCGGCTGCCGTGCGGGTGTGCCCAGATACGGGCGGACGCTCTTCACGAGCATCGCCATCTCGTATCCGAGCACGGCGGCGTCGGCCTCGCTCCCGGCGAGCACGGCGATGCAGGCGCCCTGCCCGGCGGTCGAGACGAAGAGCAGCGACGTGTCGAGCTCCACCACCACTTGGCGCACGTCACCGCCCTCGCCGAACCGCACCCCGGCACTGCGCGCCAGCGAGTACAGCCCGGAGGCGAGCGCCGCCAGATGGTCGGCGGTGTCGGTCTCCAGCCCGTGCGCTGCCTTCACCAGGCCGTCGGAGGACAGCAGCAGCGCGCTGCGCGTGTGGGGCACGCGCTGGACAAGTCCGGTCAGCAGCCAGGAGAGGTCTGTCGTGTGGCCGATGGGGGCTTCGCTCACCATGATCGCGTTCTTCTCCTTCAGGGCGTGCACCGCAGAGCGGGCGGGAGCCGGGCCGACGAGCGGGCCCGGTCCGTCGGAATCTTGGGATCAGACCCGCGGCGCGTGCTGCGTACGTACGACCGCGGGCTCGGGGACATCTGATCCGCCTGGCCGGTGAACGGCTGGGAGAGTCCATGCCGAAGGCCGGGGGATCGCGGGCAAGGCACCGGCACAGCCCTAGCCGGCGGGGTGAGGTGCACCGCGTCCGGTGCTGTCGGTGCCGCGACCGGCCTCCTCCGCGAGGCTGGTTCCGCGCTGGAACGCTGCCATCAGGCCCGGATTGTGTCCTTGCGCCGCAGCGTCCCACTCGGCCTCCGCCCGCCCGCCGCGGTCGGCGGGCGCCTCGCGCAGTTCGGGTACGAGGTGTTCCTGGCGGCGGCGCCTGGGCAGTTCGGGGCGATCACTGTTCGCTGCCGCACCGCCGGCGGGCCCGGAGCGTTGCGGCCGGGCCTGGAAGCGGGGCTGCGCACCCTGCCCCGCGGCGGAGGACGAAGAAGCCGACGGGGACGGGGAGGCGGACGGGGACCGCTCGGGCTGGGGCAGCGGCTGCCGCCCGGAGTAGGAGTGGGCGGGCGACTGGGGGCCGGGCTCGTACGGGAGCCTTCCGGGCTCCGCCGGGCGGCGGGCTCCGGGGGGAGCGGCACCGGGCGTGCCCGGCGGGGAGGGCGGGCGCTCGTGCGGGTGTTCGGTGCTCTCCGTCCTCGCGGGCGGCAGGGGCGCCGTGTCACTCGTGGCACCGTTCGCCTCCGCGGTGCCGTGGGCACGCGCGCCGTGCGCGGCTCCGGACTGTTCGCCGGCGGCGGGCTCGTCGCCGAGCACCTCACGCGGGAGCACCAGGACAGCCTGAATGCCGCCGTAGATGTTGCTCTGCAGCTGCACGACGATGCCGTGCCGCTGCGCAAGCGCCGACACCACGAACAGCCCGATGCGACCGTCCTGGAGCAGCTCCCCGACATCGATGCGGTCGGGGTCGGAAAGCACCGCGTTCATGCGGTCCTGTTCGGCGACGGGCATCCCCAGGCCGCGGTCCTCGACCTCGATGGCCAGACCCGCCGTCACATGCTGCGCGCGCAGCAGCACCTGGGTCTGCGGTGCGGAGAACACCGTGGCGTTCTCGACGAGTTCGGCGAGCAGGTGGATCACGTCGGCGACGGCGTGGCCGCGCAGGGTGCCCTCGATCGGCGGCACGAGCTTGACGCGGGGATAGTGCTCGACCTCGGCGATGGAGGAGCGCAGCACCTCGGTCATGGTGACCGGACGGCTCCACTGGCGGCGGGACACGGCGCCGCCGAGCACGGCGAGGTTCTCCGCGTGGCGCCGGATGCGGGTGGCGAGGTGGTCGACGTGGAAGAGCCCCTTGAGCAGGTCGGGGTCCTCGACCTCGTTCTCCAGTTCGTCGAGGAGCTCGATCTCGCGGTGCACCAGGGACTGCAGACGGCGGGCGAGGTTGACGAAGACCTCGACCTTCTCCTCGCTGCCGCTGGAGTTGCTGCGCACCAGTGCCACTGCGTCGGTGACGGCCCTCTCGGCGGCGTGCTGGGCGTGGGCGAGCTCGTACGTGAGCAGCTCGAACGCCTCGGCGTTTGGGGCGGGTTGGGGCGGCAACGGCCTGAGACCCGCAGAGGGGCGCTCCCCCCGCTCCAGAGCGCTGAGCAGGGCGCGGATCTCGGAACGTCCGCGTGCCACGGAACGGCGGAGCACGGTGTGGCGCTCCAGTGCGTCGCGGGACTGTGCGGTGGCGAAGTGCGCGGCACCGAAGACGACGCCGCAGACGAGAAGGAGCGCAGCGCCGAGGATGCTCCAGAGCACGGCGCCGTCGGCACCCTGCGCGGGCGAGCCCGAGGCACCCGTGCTCCCCTCGACGCTCATGACGTACGCCACCACCGCGGCGCCCGCCACGGCGACGATCACCGCGGGAAGGACTGCCAGGCGCACCATGCTGTGCCGGAGCGCGGTGTCGCCCTGAGTCAGCGGTGCCGGGGAGCGTCCGTGCCGCCGCCGGGAGCCGCTCGCCGCGGCCGCACCCGGGGCTCCCGGTCCGACGTGCAGGGTCGCTCCGTCGGATCCCGGCGTAGCGACGGGCAGCGGGGCGTTCCCGGCGCGGGGCCCGGAGGCGTGCGCGGGACCGGGTGCTCCCCTTCCTGACTGCACCGCATGGCTCGGGGGTTCAGGCATCGGATTCCTCGGTTTGACTTGATGTCTGCTGGTGGGCCTCTACGAAGCACGAGCACGGTGGCGCATGGACTCGGGCAGAGCCACGGACACGCTAGTGCGCACAACCACTCATCGCGGACGCAGATGACATATTCGCCACCCTTCGCCAGCTCCTTAAGAGTGAACCTCGCAGCCGTTTGTGCGGGGCACGCCAGGTGATCGTAACGCCCATGAAGGGCCCCACAGTTACTCTTCGCCACGCCTACTCGGAAGCGGGCATGCCCGCCAAGGGAGCTGTTCAACTCTGCGCCGAACAAGTCGAGTTCGTTTCCACAAACGCGCTGATCTGCGAAATCGCCCGCTTCAGGGCCTTGTTGGACCCACCGGCCGACCGTACCGGGCGGCACCGGCACCATCGTGACGAACCGTTTCCGGATCGGAATAAATCCGGCCGCCCGGTTTCGGAAAGCGAACCGGGGCCAAGTGCCCATACGCATATATCGGGGACCCTTGACCGCTTACTGACGCAGGCATATTCACCGCATGCACACGCACTCGCCACTCAATTCACAAGCTCGCATAATGGGCCGGAAATCGACCCCCGGAGAGGCGTTTCAGAGCACGGACGCACTCCCCTGGCACCCCTCGCGTCCGGCCGGGCACCGTGCGTCATCTCCCGTCCCCGCATCTCCGGTCCCGCACTCCCCCATGTCGTATCGTCGGATCGGGCACCGGCTGTCGCGCAGACGAGGAGCATCCGTGAGCCAGCAGTCCACCGAACCCACGTTGACCGGGGTACGCAATTTCCGCGACCTCGGCGGAATCCCGACGGCCGACGGGCGCCGGGTGCGGCACGGAATGCTCTTCCGCAGCGGCCACCTCGCCCACGCGACGCCGGAAGACGCCGCGTTCCTGGGCGGCCTCGGGCTGCACACCGTCTTCGACTTCCGCAACTCCGCCGACCAGGCCCTCGAGGGCCCGGACGTGGAGCTGCCGGGCGTGCGCAACCTGAACATCCCGCTGTCCGACCCGGCTGACGGCGCCGAGTTCTGGAAGATGGTGCGCGACGGCGAGCTGGAACAGCTGCGGACGGTCCTGGCGGACGGCCAGGGCGCGGCCCGCATGATCGCCTCGTACCGTTCCATGATCAAGAACCGCACGGTGGAGCACAGCCGGATCCTGCACTCCCTCGCGGAGGACAGCGTCCCCGCGCTGATGCACTGCGCGGCGGGCAAGGACCGCGCCGGGCTCTCCGTCGCGGTGACGCTGCTGGCGCTCGGCGTGGAACAGGAGGCGATCGAGGAGGACTATCTGCAGTCCAACTCCCCGCACCGCCGCTACAAGATGCACCGCGGTTCCCAGGGCTCCGTCTCCCCCGAGGTGGCGGAACTGCTCTCACCGCTCTTCGACGCGCGGGTCGCCTATCTGCACGCCGCCCTCAACACCATCGACGAGATGTGGGGCGGCGTCGAGCCGTACCTCACCGAGGGGCTCGGCCTGGAGCGGTCCACGCGCGAGCGTCTCCGGGAGAGGCTGCTCGAGGAGGGCTGACGGGGGCGGAGCCTGTCTCGTCAGCGGTTCGCCGCCGCCTGTCTGATCAGGTTCCGCCCGAACTCCCACATCAGGCCGCCACCGTCGTGGGCCTCGTCCATGATCTCCTTGAAGGCATGGACGAACCGGTCCACCTCCGGCTCGCCGATCACCAACGGCGGTGTGAGCTTGATGACTTCGAGTTCGTCCCCGGAGACCTGAGTGAGGATGCGGTGCCGCTGGAGCAGCGGCACCACCACCATCTGCGCGAACAGTCCCTTGCGTGCCGCCTGGAGCATCGTCCAACGCCCCCGCAGTTTCAGGGACTTGGGCCTGCCGAACTCGATGCCGATCATCAGGCCGCGCCCGCGCACCTCGTGCAGCATCTCGTACTCCCCGACGAGCGCCGCGAGCCGGCCGCGCAGCAGGTCACCCGTGCGGCGCGCCCTGGCGGTGAGGTCCTCGTTCTCCAGGACGGCCAGGGTCGCCAGTCCGGCGGCCATCGCCTGTGCGTTGGAGCCGAAGCTGGCCGAGTGGATCTGCACCCGGTCCATCGAGGAGTAGACTTTCTTGAAGATCCAGTCCTTCCCGAGCGTCGCGCCGACGGGTACGTAGCCCCCGGAGAGCGCCTTGGCGACACACACGAGGTCCGGCCGCACGTCCGGCTCGTGCTGGTGGGCGAAGAAGTCCCCGGTGCGCCCCAGCCCCGTCTGCACCTCGTCCACGATCAGCAGCGCACCGTGGCGGTGCAGCAGTTCACGGGCGGCGGCCAGATATCCCGGCGGCGCGGCGTGCACGCCCTTGCCCTGGATCGGCTCGACGATGAGCGCCGCGACCCCGCCCTTCTTCAACTCCCGCTCCAGAGCCTCCAGATCACCCAGCGGCACGGCCGTGTCCGGCAGGAGCGGGTCGAACCCGCGCCGGAAGACCGCCTCCCCGTTGACGGACAGCGAACCCGTGGTGAGCCCGTGGAAGGCGTGGTCGCAGTAGAGGATGCGCGGGCGGCCGGTGGCGTACCGGGCGAACTTCAGCGCCGTCTCGACGGCCTCCGTGCCGCTGTTGCCGAAGAACACCCGCTCCATCCCGGGCGCGTGGGCGAGCAGCCGCTCCGCGAGGAGCCCCGGCAGCGGGGGGCAGTCGAAGCGGGTCAGGTCCGCGAGCTGCGCCTCCAGAACGTCGTGCAGTGCCTGCCGCACGACGGGGTGATGACGTCCGATCCCCATCACACCGAACCCCGCGAGCATGTCGAGGTAGTCACGGCCCTCGGCGTCGAAGAGCCGTGCCCCCTCGGCCCGTTCGTAGACCTTGTCGAAGCCGATGGTCCGCAGCATCCGCGGCTGCTGGTGGTTCAGGTGCCGCGCGTGCAGCTCGTAGCGCTCGGCTCCGCGCTGCGCCAGCAACTCGGTGAGGTCGAAGTCGCTCATCTCCCGGCCCCCTTCACGGTGTCGGTTGCCTTGTGGTGATACGGGCGGCATGGCGTGCCACCGCGCCGCGGAGGTACGGGCTCAGGCCCGTGCGGTCTCCCGGGCCGCACGGAGCGACTCCTTGAGGGAACCCATCGTGGCCAGCACGGCGGTGGGTTCGTAGCCGCAGTGCGCCATGCAGTTGGCGCAGCGGTCGTCACGGCCGCGGCCGTAGGCGTCCCAGTCGGTCTCCTCGATGAGTTCTCTGTACGTGGTCACGTAGCCGTCGCTCATCAGGTAGCAGGGCCGCTGCCAGCCCAGGAGGGAGTAGTTGGGGATCGCCCAGGCCGTGCAGGGGAAGTCCGCCTTGCCTTCGAGGAAGTCGAGGAAGAGGGGACTGTGATTGAGCCGCCAGCGGCGCCTGTTGCCCCCTTCGAAGGCCTTGCGGAACAGCTCGCGGGTCTGCTCGACACCCAGGAAGTGCTCCTGGTCCGGGGCCTTTTCGTATGCATAGGCGGGCGAGATCATCATCTCGTCCACCTTCAGGTCGTCGTTGAGGTAGTCGAGCACCTCGATGACGGTCTGAGGCGTGTCGGTGTTGAAGAACGTGGAGTTGGTCGTGACGCGGAACCCGCGCCGCTTGGCCTCCTTCATCGCCTCGACCGCCTCGTCGAAGACGCCTTCCTTCGCGACGGATTCGTCGTGCCGCTCGCGCAGCCCGTCGATGTGCACCGCGAAGGCGAAGTAGCGGGAGGGGGTGAACTCATCCAGCTTCTTCCGCAGCAGCATGGCGTTGGTGCACAGGAAGACGTACTTCTTCTTCGCCACCAGCTGCCTGACGATCTCACCGATCTGGGGGTGCATCAGCGGCTCGCCGCCGGCGATCGAGACCATCGGCGCACCGGACTCCGTCACCGCGCCCACCGCCTGCGCCACCGGCATCCGCTGCTTGAGGAGTCCCGCGGGGTGCTGGATCTTCCCGCATCCCTCGCACTTCAGGTTGCACGCGAACAGCGGCTCCAGCTCCACGATCAACGGGAACTTCTCGCGGCCTCGCAGCTTCTGCCGGAAGAGGTAGCTGCCGATTCGGACGGTCTGACGCAGAGGCATGGCCATGACTCGCTCACCTCCAGGGGAGCAGCAAGGATCGGTGCCATTCGAGGAATGCGGGCACAACTCCGCTGAGCATGCGGAATGCCGATATTCCACCTCGCAGTGTCCCGAGACGGATCAGTTCATGTCCGGGCGCGTCCACCACCACCCGTACGGCCGCAACGGGACGTCTCCGCTCCGGCGCCGAGGGGTCCGGCCCGCC
This sequence comes from Streptomyces sp. WMMB 322, assembly GCF_900090145.1. GTDB lineage: Bacteria > Actinomycetota > Actinomycetes > Streptomycetales > Streptomycetaceae > Streptomyces. Next base: position 205,506 of record NZ_FMHI01000008.1, on the reverse strand, counting down.
GGACGCGCCGCGCCGTCCGGCGGGCGTCGTGGCGGTGCGGAGCGTGGCGGCCGACTCCATGTCGGCGGCGACGGCGGAGGTGGCGGTGCGCAGGGCGGAGCGTGAGGGCCCGCGCACGATGTGCGCGGAGCCGGCGAGCGGCCCCACGTGCACCGTTCCGTACGGACGCAGCGCCTCGGCCAGCAGCTCCGTGCGGGTGCACTCCGTGCGGCCCCACGCGTCCCGTGTCTCGTCGGCCACGACGAGGTCGCCGGGATGCATGCCGGGCAGGAGCCCGGCGCAGAATCCCGTCGCCACGACGGCAGTGCCACCGGCCTCCGGCTCGTCCCGCAGCGCCCTTGCGACCGCGCGCCCGGCGGCCAGCGGACCCATCCCGGTGCGCAGTACGGTGACCGGCCCGGCCGCCCCTTGCTGGATGACGCCGAAGCGACGCAGCGCGAGCCGCTCGATGCCCATCGCGCAGGCGATCAGGAGAGGGCCGCGGTCACCGGAGACCGTCATCTCTCGTCCTGCCGCCCGGTTCCGGTGCCCGGGCCGTGCAGGTAGCGGCCCAGGGCGGTGAGCGGGAAGACCTGCCGGTAGAGGTGGTAGTTGATGGAGAAGTCCCACGGGAATCCGGTGCCGGTGAAGTGCGGCTCGTCCCAGGTGCCGTCCGCCCGCTGCGTCCGCACGAGCCAGTTGATCCCCTGCTCCACCGCCATCGAGTCCCGCTCGCCCGCCGCGAGCAGTGCGAGCAGGGCCCAGCCGGTCTGCGAGGCGGTCGAGGTGCCGCGTCCGGCCCACTCGCGCTCCTGGCCGGGACGGTAGGAGCGCAGGTCCTCGCCCCACCCGCCGTCGCCGTTCTGGACGCTCTCCAGCCAGTAGACGGCGCGGCGGACGGCCGGGTGGGAGGGCGCGAGCCCCGAGGCGACGAGCGCGGGCACCACGCAGCCGGTGCCGTAGATGTAGTTGACGCCCCAGCGTCCGAACCAGGCGCCGCTGACCTCCTGTTCGGACAGCAGCCAGGAGACGGCCCTGCGCACCCGTGGGTCGTCGCGCCTTCCCTCGGCGGAGAGCATCTCCACCATGTGCGCCGTGACGTCGGCGGAGGGCGGGTCGATGACTTCGCCGAAGTCGCAGAAGGGGAGCCGGTTGGGGAAGGTGCTGTCGTTGTCGGCGTCGAAGGCGCCCCAGGCTCCGTTCCTGGACTGCATGCCCAGGCTCCAGCGCACGGCCCTGCGTACGGCGGTCTCCACACGCTCCTGGTCGTGATGACGTACGCGGCGCAGGGCGAGGACGACCTCGGCGGTGTCGTCGGTGTCTGGGTAGTTGTCGTTGTGGAACTCGAAAGCCCAGCCCCCCGGCGGCAGTTGGGGCTTGCGTACGGACCAGTCGCCGCGCCGCAGGACCTGCTCGCCGAGCATCCAGCCGGCCGCCTTGACGAGCGCGGGGTGGTCGGGGGCCAGGCCGGCGTCGGCGAGGGCGATGGCGGCCAGGCAGGTGTCCCACACCGGGGACTGGCAGGCCTCGACCATCCGCATCGGACCGTCCTGCTCCTCGCCCTGCCCGCCGCCCCGGCCCGGTTCGTAGCGGACGGTGAAGTTGTCGAGGGCCGCCAGGCCCGCCCGCATGACCGGGTGGTCCAGGTCGTAGCCGAGCAGGCGCAGGGCGATCAGCGAGTACACGGCGGGAGGCTGGATGCCGCCCCAGCAGCCGTCGTTCTCCTGCCGCTCGACGATCCACCGGGCGGCGCTGCGCAGCGCGGCCCGGCGCAGCGGGCGGGAGGCGACCTTGCGGTAGGCGTGCAGGCTCCGGTCCAGGCGCTGGAAGAAGCCCTCCCAGGTGGACGCGGGGGCCATCGGCCGGGGAGGGTTCGGGCGGGCCGGGTCGCGGTGCAACTCGTCCAGCGAGAACGGCGCCGCACGGACGGGGCGCTTCGCGCACACCACGGTGAGCGGGACGATCGTCTGCCGGGCCCAGCAGCCGAAATCGTAGATGTTGAGCGGGAACCACTTCGGCAGCCAGATCATCTCCGGCGGCATCTCGGGCAGGTCTGCCCAGCGCCACCAGCCGAAGAGCGCCAGCCAGATCCGGGTGAAGACCCGGCTGGCGACGACTCCGCCCTGCTCGCGCACCCATGCCGCGGCCCGCGCCATGTGCGGTGCGTCCGGGGAGTCCCCGGCGAGCCGCAGCGCGACGTACGCCTCGATGGTCGTCGAGAGGTCTCCCGGACCGCCGTGGAAGGTCGCCCAGGTGCCGTCCTCCCGCTGCCGGGACCTTACGAAGCGGGCCGCCTCCCGCGTCGTCTTCTCGTCGCGGATGCCGAGGAACTCCCGCAGCAGCAGGTCCTCGGCATCCATGGTGACGTTGGTCTCCAGGTCGCCCTTCCACCAGCCCGCCGCGTCCTGCCTGGCGAGCAGGTCCTCCACGGCGAGGGCGGTCGCGTGTTCCGCTCGGCCCACGAGGCTCTCGGGAGCCGCCGGCACCGCGGTGGCGGCCATGGCCCCGGCGCCACTGTCCGTCGTCGCTGTCATCTCAATACCTTCCAGAGGACCCGGCGACGCGGCGAGCGCCGGGGTGCGGTCATCGCTGGCGTACGACGACGAAGTCGGCCAGCGCGGTCAGCTGATCGCGCACGTGCGCGGGCAGGTCGAGGGGCTGGAGGGCCGCGAGAGCGGTGGCGTGCTGCCGCTGCGCCTCCCCCGAGGTCCACTCGCGGCCGCCCGCCTCCTCGATCAGCGCGGCACGCGTGGCGAACTCCGCCTCGTCGAAGTCCTCGATCTCGGCCTGGCTCTTCTTCGCGTCCGCCCGCATCAGTTCGGCCAGACGGGTGGCGGCGGGGGGGGGCGAGGCGAGCGCGGCCACCACGGGCAGGGACTTCTTGCGCTGCCGCAGGTCGCTCCAGGCCTGCTTGCCCGTGGCATCGGGGTCGCCCCAGATGCCGAGCAGGTCGTCGACCGCCTGGAAGGCGAGCCCGAGGTGGTAGCCGTAGGACTCCAGCGCGTCGGCCGTGGGGTCGTCGGCCCCGCCCAGCACCGCGCCGATGGAGACGGCGCAGGCCAGCAGCGCACCGGTCTTGTTGCCCTCCATCTCCAGGCATTCCTCGACCGTGACCTGCTCGCGGTGCTCGTAGGAGATGTCCTGCGCCTGCCCGTCGATGAGCTTGCGCGTGGCCCGCGTCAGCCGCCGTGTCGCGCGGCCGGCCTCGGGGGTGCCCGCCTCCAGCAGTATTTCGTTGGCCAGGGCGAAGAGCGCGTCGCCGACGAGGATCGCCTGCGCCGGGCCGTGCACCTTCCAGACGGTGTCGCGGTGGCGCCGCTGCTCGTCCCCGTCCATCAGGTCGTCGTGCAGCAGGGAGAAGTTGTGCACCAGTTCCACGGCGACGGCGCCGGGCAGGCCGGTCTCCGGCGGCGCCCCGGTGACCTCGGCCGAGAGCAGGGCGAGCGCCGGGCGTACGGCCTTGCCGCCGTCGGCCTCCGAGGGGCATCCGGCCTCGTCGATCCATCCGAAGTGGTAGGCGGCGACGGTGTCCATCGGTGGAGCGAGCCGCTCGACCGAGGCGCGCAGGAGCGGGGTGGCGAGGCGCTTTCCTCGCTCCAGCAGAGCGCTGACGCTCGTGTTCTCGACGACGGGTTGCTGGTTCGCCGTGGTCACGGGGTCTCCTCTGCGTTCGGTGCCGTGCGTGCGGGTACCGCTGACCGCGGTGCTGCTGTGGGGGAATCCTGCGGTGTCGTCCGTCTGCGTCGGCCGGACATGCCGTCTGTGTCGGCGCTGATCATGCCACCGCCCTCTCGTGTGGTGCCGGGTACCTGATCATTGTCGTACCGGCGGCCCATGACAGTGAGAGCTTCCCTGGCGGCGGTCATTCCACTCCGTACGGCGCCCTCCATCGTCGCCGGCCAGCCGGTATCGGTCCAAGCTCCGGCGAGGCAGACACCCGGCGCCGCGGTGCGGGAGGCGGGGCGCAGCCGTCCGACGCCGGGGCGCGGGTCGAAGGTGGCCGTGCGTTCGCGGGTGACGAAGAAGTCGACGACGCGGGCGGTGCGGGCCGCGGGCAGCAGCCGTGCCAGTTCCGGCAGGTACCGCTCCCGAAGGGCCGCCACGGACCGGTCGATCTCCCCGTGCGCGGCCGACTGGGAGACGGCGAGGTACTGGCCGCCGCCGAGGCCCGAGGGGCCCGTGCGGTCGAAGACCCACTGGACGGGTGATCCGAGCGCGGCGAAGAAGGGCCGACGCAGCACCCGGCGGTCGTAGACGACATGGAGGTTGAGGATCGGGGCGGTGCCGATCTGCAGCAGCCTCTCCGGCGACGGCAGCGCCCCCTCCGGCAGCAGCCCGTGCGCCTCGCGCTGGGGCACGGCCAGCACGACGGCGTCTGCGTAGTGCTCCGCGGCCGTTCCCCGCCCGTCGCCGGCGGAGACGGTCCAGCCTCCGCCGGGCGTCGCGGCGACGGCACGCACGCGGGTCTGCGTGAGGACGTTCACGCCTGCCGCACGCAGGGCTCCGCGGGCGAGCGTGTCGTGCAGGTGCCCCAGCGGCACGCGGGAGATCCCGATGTCGGCGGCACCCGGCGCGGAGAGCAGTCCCGTTCTGAAGACCGTCGCGGCGAGGCCCAGCGAGGCGTGCGGGGCACGGGCGTTGAGCGTGGCGGTGCCCACCAGGTCCCACAGGGCGCTGATCGCACGGTCGCTCTGGCCCTGCGCGCGCAGCCAGGTCCCGAAGTCGACGTCGTCCAGGGCCGGATCGGCCGGGTCGAGTGCGTCCATGGCGAGCGCCGCGCGGGCCGCCCTGCCTCTCTCGGCCGGTGTGAGGTGCCGGTAGGTGGCCAGCGACGCGGCCAAGTGCATCGGTACGGGCAGGCAGTTGCGTCGCAGCCTGCTCAACAGGGGCCGGGCGCCTGCCGCGTCGAGGACGGGCACATCGAGTCGGCGCTGCAGCGGTGCGAGCCCCACGCCGCCGATCCGCTGCAGGAACCAGGTGTAGGCGGTGCAGCAACGCAGGTGCACGTGCTGCCCGTTGTCGACGGTGAGCGGGCCGGCCGGCGAGTTCCGGCGGAAGGAGAAGGCGAGGCCGCCCAGCCGCGGACGCGACTCGAGGAGGGTGGTGGGCACGCCCGCGTCGGCGAGCCGGAGCGCTGCTGTGGCGCCGGCGATCCCGCCGCCGACGACAACGGCACGACGCTCGCGGGTGGCGTGAGCGGCTGCCGGCCCGGTGTCGGATCCGGTCATGCGCGTGCGCTCCGCCTCGCTGCGTGCCGTGCGTCGACGCCGGTGAGCCCGCGCACGGCGACGTACGCCTTCTGCCTGTTCGGGAGCGAGACACGCTCGCGCAGCACCGCGTGCGGATCGGCGGCGATACGTTCCAGCAGACGGTGGTAGATGCCGGCCATGGCGGCGACGCAGGCACCGGATCTGCGGTCGAGCAGCGGCAGCAGCCGGTATCCCTGCGCGAACAGGGCGCGGGCGCGCTGCACTTCGTGATGGACGAGTCCCCTGAAGTCGCTGCCGGGCTGCGCCTCGCCGTTGTGGAAGTCGGCGGAGCAGCCGAACTTCTCAAGATCCTCGGCAGGCAGATATGTACGTCCGTGAACGGCGTCCTCCCTCAGGTCCCGGAGGATGTTGGTGAGCTGGAGCGCCAGGCCGAGAGTGTCGGCGTACTCGGGGGCGCGGACCGCGTCGCCCACACCGGGAAGAGTTCCGAGGACGCCGAGAGAGAGCCGGCCGATCGCACCGGCCACGCACCGGCAGTAGACCTCCAGCTCCTCCCAGCTGTCGTACCTGGTGCCGCGCACGTCCAGCAGGACTCCGTCGATCAGTTCGTCGAGCCCGCCCAGTGGGACAGGGTAGCGGCGTGCGGCGTCGCTGAGCGCGACCGCGACGGGGTCGGTGTCGTCCTGGTCGATGGCGCCCTCACGGATGCGTCCCAGCAGCTCGCGGGTCTGCTCCAGCCTGGCGATCTTCAGGGACTGGTCGAGAGGGCCGTCGCCGATGTCGTCGACGCGCCGTGAGAATGCGTAGAGCGCGGACATCGCCCGGCGCTTCCCGGTCGGGAGCAGCCGGATTCCGTAGGCGAAGTTGCGGGCCTGCTGGCCCGTGACGGACTCGCAGTAGTCGTACGCGGCCGCCACCGACGGCGGCACGTACGGTACGGGCCGGGCTCTGTCCACGGTCCGCTCACCCCTCTCGTCGCAGGGTTGCGGCCACCTCGCGCAGCAGCCCGCGCGTGGTGGCCCGGGGAGGTCCTGGGAGTACGTCGTATCCGGCACGGCTCAGGGCGCGGAGGACGGCGCGTCCACCGCCCGTGAAGCCCGCCAGCAGCAGCCTCAGGCGCCCGCGGACGCTGGCGGCGAGCGGGTCGCCCGACGAGAGCAGCACGCGGGCACGGTCCGCCTCGAAGGCCAGCAGGGCACGAACCGACGCGTTGGCACTCGGGGCGGCCAGGTCGGACTCGGTGACGTGGAAGCGGGCCATGTCCTCGGCGGGAAGGTAGATGCGGTCGCGGCCGAGGTCCTCGGCGACGTCCTGGAGGTGTTCGACGATCTGGAGCCCGGTGCACACGTCGTCCGCGTAACGGATCCGCTCGGGGGTCGCGGTTCCGGTGATGGCGAGGACGAGGTGGCCCACGGGGTTGGCCGACAGCTCGCAGTAGCCGAGCAGTTCGGTGTGGTCGGCGTAGCGGCGGACCTTCTGGTCCTGGCGGTTGGCCTCGATGAGGGCGAGGAACGGTTCGGGCGTCAGGTTCCGGCGGCGCACGGTCGGAGCGAGGGCCCGCAGCAGGGGGTGTGCGGGGGCGGGACGTCCGGCTTCGAAGAGGCCGCGCAGGTCGGCCTCGAACGCGTCGAGCATTGCGAGCCGGTCGGCTCCGGCCTCGCTGCCCCATTCGGGGCCGAGCCCCAGGTACTTCGCGTCGAGGCCGCCGGGGGCGAGATCACCGTCGCCGATGTCGTCGACGAGCCGCGCGTACCCGTACACGGCCATCAGGTCGTAGCGCCACTCACGCGGCAGGAATCCGGGCGCCACTGGGAAGTTCTCCCGCGTGGCCTTGGCGAGGACGGCACGCGCATGGGCGTCCGCCTCCGCGCTCACCACGTGCTGCCAGAAGCCATTGCCGTCACATCTCCGTTTCTACACCGCTGGGTCAAAACATCCTATTTCGGACACGCCGCTCCAGCACGGCGGCGAGGGGCGGCCCGCAGCAGCCCCACGCGCGGCCCCGAACGGGCAGGCAGGGCGCGGGTCCGGCCCGCCGGGACTGCCGGTGAGGGCGGCACACGCACCGGCGGGCGCCCGGCGCGCGGGAACCCGCGACGGGGCCGGCGAAGTCGCGCTCCGGCCACGGCATGCGTCGCCCGGCGGGCAGGGACGAAGCAGCCGTCACGCGCGGCCTCTCCAACCGGGCGGGCCGTGACGCCGGCGGCGGGGCTCGGGCGGGGGCTGCCTCGCCGTCGCCGTCAGCGAGGTGCCGCTTCCGCGGACGGCCCGGGCGGCGGGTCCGGCGGTCCGCGCCGTGGCCGGCGCGGTGGTTCCGGCGCGGTGGTTCCGGCGCGGTGGTTCCGGCGAGCCGGGGAAGCTGCCCGGCAGGGCCGGTACCGGAGGGGAGGGCCGCCCCGGAGCGTGCCCGGCCCGGCCCGCCCGGCGCGAGCAGGGGGCTCGCGAGGTACGGGACCGGCGCAGGGGACCGCGTGCGAGGGCCGTCCGGTCAGGCCCGGCCCCGGACGCGAAAGCGGCGGCCGGCCCGGAACCAGGTCCGGACCGGCCGCCGCCTCAGCTGCCGGGTGGCGCGCGTGAGCGGGCCTACTTGCCCGTGAACTTCTCGTACTCCTTGAGCACTTCCTCGGTCGGACCGTCGTGCACGAGTTCGCCCTTCTCCAGCCACAGCGTCCGCTCGCAGGTGTCGCGGATCGACTTGTTGTTGTGGCTGACGAGGAAGACCGTGCCGGCCTCCTCACGAAGCTGCCGGACGCGCTGTTCCGAGCGGCGCTGGAACTTCTTGTCGCCCGTCGCCAGCGCCTCGTCGATCATCAGCACGTCGTGGTTCTTCGCGGCGGCGATGGAGAACCGCAGCCGGGCCGCCATGCCGGAGGAGTACGTGCGCATCGGCAGGGTGATGAAGTCGCCCTTCTCGTTGATGCCGGAGAAGTCGACGATCCCCTGGTAGCGCTCGGCGACCTCCTCGCGGGACATCCCCATGGCCAGCCCGCCGAGCACGACGTTCCGCTCGCCCGTGAGGTCGTTCATCAGTGCCGCGTTGACTCCGAGCAGCGACGGCTGGCCGTTGGTGTAGACGCGGCCGCTCTCGGCGGGCAGCAGGCCCGCGATGGCGCGCAGCAGCGTCGACTTGCCCGAACCGTTGGAGCCGATCAGGCCGATGGCCTGGCCGCGGTAGGCGGTGAAGCTGACGCCCTTGACCGCGTGCACCTCCCGGACGCTGCCACCGCCCGGCTTGCGCCGGATGATGCGGTTCAGCGCCGCCGTGGCACTGCCCTTGCCCTTCGCGCCTCCGTAGACGCGGTAGACGATGTGCAGGTCCTCGGCGATGACGGTGGGGACCCACGGCTTCTCCGTGGCGGGGCCCTCCGCCTGGTGGATCACATCTGTCTTCTCCTGGGTGTCCTCAGCCACGGCCATAACGCTCCTCCGACTTCCAGAAGAAAACAAATCCGCCGATGCCGACGAGCACACCCCAGCCGAGCGCGAGCGCCCACACGTGCGGCGGGAGGGACGAGGCGGGGTAGCCGTCGATGAACGCGAACCGGATCAGGTCCATGTACACGGCCGCCGGGTTCGCCTGGAGCACGTCGATCATCCAGGCTGGTGCGTCGATCCTCGAGAGCTGGTACGGCAGGAAGAACATCACGCCGGACGCATACAGCCAGGTCCGTGTGATGAACGGCATCAGCTGGGCCAGGTCCGGGGTCTTGCTGCCCAGCCTCGCCATGATCAGGGCCAGGCCGGTGTTGAAGAGGAACTGGCAGAGCAGCGCGGGGAGGATCAGCAGCCAGGACCAGGCCGGGAAGTGCCGGAACGAGACGAGGATGACGACCAGCACGATCATCGAGTACAGCAGCTGCTGGAGCTGCTGCAGGCAGATGGAGATCGGCAGGGACGCCCGCGGGAAGTGGAGCGCGCGGACGAGGCCCAGGTTGCTGGAGATGGCGCGCACCCCGTTGAGCACCGAGGTCTGGGTGAAGGTGAAGACGAACACACCCGTCACAAGGAACGGAATGTAGTTCTCCTGGCCGCCCGGGATGCCTTTACGGCCGCCCATGATCACGCCGAAGATGAGGAAGTAGACAGCGGCGTTCAGCAGGGGCGTGACCACCTGCCACACCTGGCCCAGCTTCGCCTGGCTGTACTGGGCGGTGAGTTTGGCCCTGGAGAAGGCCAGGATGAAGTGGCGTCTCGCCCAGAGCTGCCTCACATACTCCGGCAGCGAGGGCCGGGCACCGCTCACGGAGAGCCCGTACTTGGCCGCCAGGTCGGCCGGGGACAGACGGTCGTCCGGGGTGGGCGGAGGCTTCACGCCCACAGCACCGCCGTGCGTTGTCTCGGTCACGTTGGAAACTTTCGTCCTCACACGCGCAAGTGAACTGGAAGAAGTGATGGTGCTGGAGACGAGCTTGTCAGATCACGGGCGGGCGACCTAGTCGGGTCAGCCGCCACACGGTACGCCAGCGCATCGGCCTGCGCGGGCCGCACGGCTTGGCCCACCCCTCCCGGAATCCCCCGAGCCAGGCGCGCAGGGCCGGGCGCGAGGGGCGGCGGGCGAGGGTGAGGAACAACCAGACGCCGAGGTAGACGGGTACGAGCAGGGCCGGCAGGTTCCGGCGGGCCAGCCACACGCGGTTGCGGGCGACCATGCGGTGGTAGACCGCGTGCCGGCTGGGCGCCGTCGTGGGATGGTGCAGCACCATGTCGGCGCGGTAGTCGATCGACCAGCCCGCGTCCAGGGCCCGCCAGGCGAGGTCCGTCTCCTCGTGGGCGTAGAAGAACTCGTCCGGCAGTCCGCCGACTTCGGCGATGACCCTCGTACGGACGGCGTTGGCGCCGCCGAGGAAGGTCGTGACCCGGGAGGAGCGCATCGGGTCCGCGGCGCGCAGCCTGGGCACATGGCGGCGCTGGGTCTCGCCGGTGTCCGGGTCGGCGATGCGGAAGCTGATGATGCCCAGCGCCGGGTCGGCGGCGAAGGCCTCGCGCACGAGCTCGGCGGTGCCGGTGTCCGGAAGCAGACCGTCGTCGTCGAGGAAGAGCAGGGCGTCGACCTCGGCGCCCGACGGGCCGAAGGCCTCGATGCCGACGTTCCGGCCTCCGGGGATGCCGAGATTTTCCGGAAGCTCGACCGTCCGTACACCTTCCGGCAACGCGGGCAGCGGCGCACCGTTACCGACCACGACGGTCTCGATCGCGTCTCCGTCCTGCTTGGCGACGGAGTCGAGCAGCGCCCGCAGTTCCTCGGGGCGGTTGCCCATCGTGAGGATGACGGCGCCGAGCCTCGGGGTCTGTGCGGACCGCTCCGGGCTCTGCTGCGGCATGGTGGCTCCCTCCGTCACTTGAGCCTGCTCGAGGCGAGGATGGACACCAGATGCAGCAGCGTCTGGACGACGGCGATCCCGGCGAGCACGGCGACACCGAGCCTGGTGAAGAACAGGTCCCCTCCGACCTCGTCCAGGACCGCGAGGACCAGGATGAGCAGCGACGCCTCGATTCCGAGGATCAGCCGGTGGAACTGCAGCGCGGCGGCGGCCCTGCGGGCCAGCGCCACCCCCGACGAGCGGGGCTCGCTCGCGGCCTCCTTCACGGGCGGCAGCCCGCCCTGGTGGCGGGCCACGCCGACCAGATCGGTCTCGGCCTTGATCAGTACGGCACCGAGCGCGGCGAGGGTGCCCAGGAACGCCCACAGCCAGTCGATCCGGCCGCCGCCCCACAGGTCCGCGGCGCGCAGGCCGAAGCCCAGCAGCACGGCGGCGTCGCACAGATAGGCCCCGACCCGGTCCAGATAGACCCCGGCGAGCGAGTACTGCTGCTTCCAGCGGGCGAGTTCGCCGTCCACGCAGTCCAGCAGCAGGTAGAGCTGGACCATCACCACGCCGAGCACGGCCCCGCCGATCCCCGGCAGCAGCAGCGCCGGGGCGGCGAGGACGCCTGCGAGAGTCATCAGGTAGGTCAGCTGGTTGGGCGTGACCCCGGTGTTCACCAGGTGCCGGTCCACGCGCAGGGAGACCTCGCGCATGTAGAGCCGCCCGGCCCAGTGCTCACCGCTGCGCCTGTCCTTCACGCCCTCCGGGTGAACGACCGGACGGAGTTCAGCTACTGATGGCTTGTGCATAGTCGAGGTATGCGTCCCTGATCTGGTCGGCGGACAGGTCGAGGTGTTCGAGGATGGTGTACCGCCCGGGCCTGGTCTCCGGGGCGTACTCCGTCACTTTCACGAACTCGTCCTCGTCGAAGCCGATTTCGTGAGGCAATACGGGGAGGCCGTGGCGCCGGAGCACCTCGACCATGAGCATCGACATCTCCCGGTCGCCCCGCAGGAACGTGGCGAACGCCGCCCCGAGACCGCACTGTTCGCCGTGGCTGGCAGCGCGCTTGGGGTAGAGCAGGTCGAAGGCGTGGTTGATCTCGTGGCAGGCACCCGAGGCCGGCCGGCTGTCACCGGCGACCGACATCGAGATCCCGGTCATCACCAGCCCTTCGGCGAGGACTTGGAGGAACGCGTCGTCGCCGACGCCGCCGGGGTGACGCAGCACGGCCTCCCCCGCCTGGCGGGCCATGGCCGCGGCGAGGCCGTCGATGTCCTCGCCGCGCACCGTGTGGGCAAGCTCCCAGTCCCGTACGGCGGAGATGTTCGAGACCGCGTCGCCGATGCCGGAGCGTACGAACCGCGCCGGTGCCTCCCTGATGACGTCGAGGTCGATGACGACGGCGATCGGGTTGGGCACACCGTAGGAGCCGCGTCCCGCGTCGTTGTCGAGGGTGGCGACCGGCGAACACAGGCCGTCGTGGCTGAGGTTGGTGGCCACGGCGACCAGCGGCAGGCCGATGCGCGCCGCCGCGAACTTGGCACAGTCGATGATCTTGCCGCCGCCCAGGCCGACAACGGCGTCGTAGCGCCCGGACTTCATGGAGTCGGCCAGCTGGATGGCGTCGTCGATGGTGCCGCCGCCGACCTCGTACCAGTCGGCGCTGGGGAGGGCGGGGGCGAAGCGCTCACGCAGAGCCGCGCCCGAGCCACCGCTGATGGCGAAGGCGAGCTTGCCGTTCGAGGAGATCCGCTGATCGGCCAGCAGGCCCGCCAGGTCGTCCAGGGCGCCGCGGCTGATGTCGACGACGACGGGCGACGGAATGAGGCGGGTCAGTACTGGCATGCGATCTCCCTGCCCTTGGCGAGGTCGTCGTGGTTGTCGATCTCGACCCACTTCACGTCGCCGATCGGCGCGACGTCGATCTTGAAGCCGCGATTGACCAGCTCCTGGTAGCCGTCCTCGTAGTAGAGCTGCGGGTCGCGCTCGAAGGTGGTCTTCAGCGCGTCGGCCAGCTCCTCGGCGGCCTCGGGCTCGATGAGGGTGAGGCCGATGTACTCACCGCTCGCCGTGGCCGGGTCCATCAGCTTGGTGATCTGCTGGACGCCCTTCTCCGGGTCGGTGACGACCTTCATCTCCTCCTCGTCCAGGTGCTTGACCGTGTCGAGGGCGAGGATGATCTTCTGGCCGTTGCCGCGGGCGTCGAGGAGGGTCTTCTCGACGGAGACGGGGTGGACGGTGTCGCCGTTGGCGAGCAGCGCACCCTGCTTGATCACGTCGCGTGCGCACCACAGGGAGTAGGCGTTGTTCCACTCCTCGGCCTTGTCGTTGTCGACGAGGGTGAGCTTGACGCCGTGCCGCTTCTCCAGGGCTTCCTTGCGCTCGTACACCGCTTCCTTGCGGTAGCCGACGACGACGGCGACGTCGGTGAGGCCGACGGCCGCGAAGTTGGCCAGGGCGATGTCGAGGACGGTCTGCGACTCCTCCTCGCCCTCGGGGCCCACCGGCACGAGTGCCTTGGGAAGGGTGTCGGTGTAGGGGCGCAGACGCCGTCCGGCGCCGGCGGCCAGCACGAGGCCGATCATGCGGGTTCTCCTGTTTCGTCGTGTACGGCGGGTGCTTTGGAGGACACCCAGAAACGGATGCTCTCGATGAGCACCACTGCCGCGACGACCACGGCGAGCGTGGTCAGCGCGATGGTGAAACCTGTCGGGCCTGGGCCCTGCTCCGGGCCGCGGCCTGCGCCGGAGGCCCAGAGGGCCGCGGCGAGGGCGACGACCAGGGCTCGTCCTTCGTGACCCCCGGTCGCACGGACAAGCCAGTGCGGAGGCGCGCCGGTGCCGCCGCGGATGCGGTACACCGTGTCGTAGTGATGGTAGGCGACCGCCGCCACCAGCCCGAAAGCGGCGGGCAGCGCGCCGTTCACCCCTGATTGTTCCGCCCGCGCCGCAAGGACAAGCACAAGCACGTATTCCGCAGTACGGAAGACGGGCGGGGCGAGCCAGTCCAGTGGGCCCCTCAGCGGGGCGGCGACGGCGAAGCCGGAGGTCAGGGCATAGGCGAGGGCGGCCACGCACGGCCAGACGCTGCCCAGCGGCGTCCACAGCGCGGTGGCCAGCAGCGCGGCGGTGCCGAGGAAGGCGACGGCCGGAGGGCCGTACCCGGGAAGCCGAAGATGTGCTCGGCGGGCCAGGGCCGCGAACCCCTCGGCGAGGGGGCCGCTGTCGGCGAGGTCGGCCAGGGCACGGGCGGCGCGGTCGGTGCGGTGCGCCTTCCGGGTGAGCGAGCGCAGCACGCGGCCCGCGGTGGTGTAGCAGGCTGCGAGGGCGCAGCCGACGAGGAGCACGACGAGCGTGATGCGGGGCGTGGTGCAGGCGGTCAGCACCGCGATCAGGGCCCAGCGTTCGCCGATCGGGAGCACGATCATGCGGCGCAGCCACACCGTCCACCCGACGTCGTCGAGCCGGGTGGAAAGGGCCGCGGTGGGGCTGGTGTTGGCCACGGCGTCGTGGTTGGCCTCGTTGAAGGAGAAGTCCACGACGTGGCGGACGGTCTGCAGCACCATCGCGCCGAGGGCCAGCGCCCATACGTCGTCGCCGCCGCGGGTCGCGCCGAGGGCGAGGCCCGCGTAGTAGGCGTACTCCTTGGCCCGGTCGAAGGTGGCGTCGAGCCAGGCCCCGAGGGTGGAGTACTGAAGGTCGTAGCGTGCGAGCTGCCCGTCGGTCGCGTCCAGCACGAAGGAGGCGATCAGCAGCACACCGGCGGCGACGAAACCGCCGCGCGTGCCGGTCGCGGCGCAGCCGGCCGCGATCAGCGCGGTCACCAGGGATGCGGTCGTGACCTGGTTCGGGGTGAGGCCGCGGCGTGCGCACCAGCGGGCGATGTAGCGGGAGTAGGGGCTGACGCAGAAGGTGGTGAAGAAGCCGTCCCGCGACTTCACCGCGTTGCGAAGGCGCACCGCCTCGTCGTCGACGCCGTCGACGGCGGTGCGTGCGGCCGTTCGTGCCTCCTCTCCCACCGGGGCGGCCGCGAAGAGGGGGCCCAGTTCGGGGCGGTGCACGGCGACGTCGCCGGCTTCCAGTGCGTCGGCCACGGCGTCGGGCAGGGTGCGCGGCGGCGCGGTGACCGCGCCCTCGTCGTCGGGTCCGGGGCCCGATGCCTCGGGTGCGGCGCCGGAGCCCGCGGAGTCCGCTTCGTGCAGGGCGCGCGTCAGCGCGCCGCGGGCCTGCGCCTGTACGGACAGGGCCCCGGTGACGGCACCCGCCGCGAAGCGGGGGTCGGTCAGCGCCAGCCGGAGGCTGTGGCGGTGGCCGACGAAGTGCGGGTCGACGAGCGCGACCCTCGCTCCCGCGGGGGCGGCGGCCACTGCCGCGGCCACCTGGCCCGTCTCCGCCGCGACCTGGACGTCGAACCCCAGCGACCGCAGGTCGCCCTCCAGCGGCGACCCCGCGACCGGCGGACCGGTGAGGATGGCGGTCGACAGTCGAACTCACTCCTTGGACGCTGGCACAGCGCATCTTCCGGCCTGGGGAGGGCCGGGCAGCGGGCATGGTGCGCCGTGGCCCGCACGGTGGCGGGCGGCGCGTCGGCAGAGGCTATCGGATCGCACGGGCGCCCTTTCATCGCGCGTTCACCGTGCGGGGGTTGCCCTGCCGGAGCACAGCATGGTCGATCTTGGTCGGAGCGCCAAATGCGGTTCCTGCCGCCTCCGCTTCCGGCTTCCGGTCCCCTGCGCACGCCACGGGCGCCGCGGGGACTCGTTCGGGTGGCGCCCGTGGGCGGGCCCGCCGCGAGCGGGGCCGCGGCCTGCACCGGCGTGCACGGAGCGCGGAACGGCCTCCCGGGCGGCGGATAGTCTGCCGTCATGACGTGGTTGATCACAGGCGGGGCCGGTTATATCGGGGCGCACGTCGCGCGGACGATGGCGGAGGCCGGGGAGCGGGCGGTCGTCCTGGACGATCTCTCGGCGGCGGTGCCGGAGCGTCTGGAGGGGATGCCGGGGCCGCAGCCCGTCCTGGTGCGGGGTTCGGTGCTGGACCGGGAGCTGCTGGACCGTACGTTCGCCGAGCACGGCATCACGGGCGTGGTGCATCTCGCGGCCCGCAAGCAGGTCGGGGAGTCCGTCGAGCAGCCGCTGCGCTACTACCGGGAGAACGTGCACGGGCTGACGGTGCTGCTGGAGGCGGTCGTCGCGGCGGGAGTGCGCCGCTTCGTCTTCTCCTCCTCGGCCGCCGTCTACGGCACTCCGGACGTCGATCTGGTCACCGAGGAGACGCCGTGCGTGCCGATGAATCCCTACGGTGAGACGAAGCTCACGGGCGAATGGCTCGTGCGCGCCGCGGGCCGGGCCGCCGGCCTGTCCACCGCCTGTCTGCGCTACTTCAACGTCGCGGGCGCCGCCGAGCCGCGGCTGGCCGACACGGGGGTCTTCAACATCGTGCCGATGTTCTTCGACGCCCTCACCCGCGGCGAGGCCCCGTTGATCTTCGGTGACGACTACCCCACGCCGGACGGCACGTGCGTGCGCGACTACATCCACGTCCAGGATCTGGCCGAGGCGCACCTCGCGGCGGCCCGCAGGCTGCCGGAGGCCGGGAGCGGCGGCGATCTCACCGTGAACATCGGCACGGGCAGGGGGCTGTCGGTGCGGGAGATGGCGGATCTCGTCGCCGAGGTCACGGGGAAGCGGGAGCCTGCCGCGAGAGTCGCTCCCAGGCGGCCCGGCGACCCGGCGCGCGTGGTCGCTTCGGCACAGCTCGCGGAGAAGGAGCTGGGCTGGGCGGCCCGCCACAGCGTGCGCGGCATGATCACCTCAGCGTGGGAGGGCTGGTGCCTGCGGCACCCCGGCGCACGCTGACCACGCCCGGCGTCCGCTGATCCTCCGCGCTGTCCGCCCCCGGACGGAAACCGCAGGTCACGGCACATGACAACGGTGTTCAGCGTCGCGTTGCACCTGCCCTCCCGGCGTAGTTCACTTGCGTCCGACAGGCGCGTGGCGCACAGGACCAGGGACGCGGAGGCTCACAGCGATGGGCGCTGGGCACGCTCACGGAGGACCCGCTCCGGCGGCGGGCGGCACCGCGTCCGCGGCGTACCGGAAGCGGCTGCGTGTCGCGCTGTTCATCACGCTGACCGTCCTGGTCACCCAGATCGTCGGCGGGCTGCTCGCCGACTCGCTGGCCCTGCTGGCCGACGCCGGGCATGTGGCGACCGACGCCCTCGGGCTCGGCATGGCCCTGCTCGCGATCCACTTCGCCAACAGGCCTTCGAGTGAGCGGCGCACCTTCGGCTTCGCCCGGGCCGAGATCCTCGCGGCGCTCGCCAACTGCCTTCTGCTGCTGGGCGTCGGTGGCTACATCCTCTTCGAGTCGGTGGAGCGCTTCATCGAACCGGCGCAGACCGACGGGGTGCTCACCGCGGTCTTCGGCGGCATCGGCCTGGTGGCGAACGTTTTTTCGCTCTCGCTGCTGCTGCGCGGGCAGCGGGAGAGCCTCAATGTGCGCGGCGCCTTCCTGGAGGTGCTGGCGGACGCCCTGGGTTCGCTGGCCGTGCTGATCTCCGCCGTGATCGTCGCGACGACGGGATGGCAGGGTGCCGACCCCGCCGCCTCCCTCGTCATCGGCGCGATGATCGTCCCCCGCACGCTCAAACTGGCGCGGGAGGCCCTGGATGTGCTGCTGGAGGCGGCTCCGCGGGACGTGGACATGGCCGAGGTGCGTGAGCACATCCTCTCCGTGGAGGGCGTGGTCGGGCTGCACGATCTGCATGTGTGGACGATCACTTCCGGCATGCCGGTGCTCTCGGCGCATGTGGTGGTCACACCGGAGACGCTGGGCACCGTGGGGCACGAGCGGGTGCTGCACGACCTGCAGCTCTGCCTCGGTGACCACTTCGACGTCGAGCACTGCACGTTCCAGCTGGAGCCGCGCGGACATGCGGCCCACGAAGCGAAGTTGTGCCACTGATCTGCGGCAGACTGGGGCCCTTGCCGGCAGGCGGACGACCGACGGCCCCGACAGAAGGATCAACATGGCGAACAGCGCAGCGGCACCGATCATGCTCGAACTGGTCGACGAGGACGGGACCACGATCGGTACCGCGGAGAAGCTCTCCGCACATGTGGCACCGGGCCGGCTGCACCGCGCGTTCTCCGTATTCCTCTTCGACGATTCGGGGCGGCTGCTGCTGCAGCGCCGCGCGCTCGGCAAGTACCACTCCCCCGGTGTGTGGTCCAACACCTGCTGCGGACATCCCTATCCGGGCGAGTCGCCCTTCGCCGCGGCGGCACGGCGCGTGAGCGAGGAACTCGGGGCCGCACCTTTCCTGCTGCGTGAGGCGGGCACCGTCCGCTACAACCACCCCGACCCCGACTCGGGCCTCGTCGAGCAGGAGTACAACCACCTCTTCGCGGGGCTCGTACGCGGCGAACTGCACCCCGACCCGGAGGAGATCGCCGAGACGGCGTTCGTCACCCCGGGCGAGCTGGCCCGCCGTCAGGCCGAAGGGGCCTTCTCCACCTGGTTCATGACGGTGCTCGACGCGGCGCGTCCCGCGATCGGCGAGCTCACGGGAGCGGCGGCCGGCTGGTGACCGCCGGGGGCAGGCCGCCGTGGACGACGGGGACGGGCAGCGCCGCCCAGATCACCTTGCCCCCCGTGCCGGTCTGTTCGACGTCGCACACTCCGCCCGACTCCGATGTGATCACCTTGACGAGCAGCAGGCCCCTCCCGCCGACGTGCTCCTGATCGGGGTCCAAATCCAGGGCCTTGGGCCTGTAGGGGTGGCTGTCCTCCACGGCGATGCGCAGCCACCCGTTCTGCAGGGCCACCTCCACTCCGATCTCGGGTGAGAGCAGCGCCGCGTGCCGTACGGCGTTGGTGGCCAGTTCGGAGAGGATCAGCAGCAGGTTCTGCAGGACGTCCTCCGGTACGGCGCCCTGGCGCCGGACGAGATCGCGTACGGCGTACCGCAGTTGCGGCACGGAGGAGTCCAGGGCGGGGGCGGTGAACCGCCAGCTTCCCTCGCGGACCGGTGATGCGGTCCGTTCCTGCACCGGCAGGGCCACCGGGGACACCCCGCCCGCTCCGGGCGCCCTGCCCCGGCGGTTCTCCATTTCCCGCACCCCGATTCTCTCCGGATGTACTTGCACGCGAGCGTTCTTGCAGATGTGCGTGCATTGAGTGTTGGTACGCCGGGGGCCGGCTCCGGCCCACTGACCGCAAGTCGGCACTTATCGATGGCAATTGACAGAAGACTTCCGCCCAGGACGGGTCTGTGACAGACCTTGCGCCCGTGCTCCGGTGCTCGCCGGCCACTGCCTGACGCCTGCCCGGTCACTCGCCCGGCTACGATCCGTACATGGAGCGAGCACGACCCGCGCAGCAAGGACCGGCGGAGCCGCAAGGACATCCGGCATCCGAGGCACAGCAGTCGCAGTGGGCGGAGCAGACGCGGCAGGCACAGCCCACGCTGCTCACGGAGCACGCGGACGGCGTGGCGACCCTCGTCCTGCACAATCCGGCCAAGCGCAACGCGATGACCGAGGCCATGTGGCGGGAGGTGCCCGGGGTGCTCTCGGCCCTCGCCGACGACGCATCCGTGCGGGTCCTCGTCGTCACGGGCGCGCAGAACACCTTCTGCGCGGGAGCCGACATCTCCACTCTGCGTGACTCCGTGGAGTCCTCACAGGAACTCGCGGTCGCGGCCGAGGAGGCACTGAGCGCGTTCCCCAAACCGACGCTGGCCGCCGTGCGCGGCCACTGCGTGGGAGGCGGGGCGCAACTCGCGGCGGCGTGCGACCTGCGGTTCGCCGCGCAGGGCTCGCTGTTCGGCGTCACACCGGCGAAGCTCGGCATCGTCTACCCCGCCTCGTCCACGCAGCGCCTCGTCCGGCTCGTGGGGCCCGCGACCGCCAAGTACCTTCTCTTCTCCGGTGAGTTGATCGACGCGGACCGCGCGCTTCGCACCGGGTTCGTGGACGAGGTGCATCCCGAGGAGAGCCTGGACGAACGCGTTGGCACCTTCACGCGCACGCTGGTCGAGCGTTCGCAGCTGACGCAGGCGGCGGCGAAGGAGTTCACCGGGAGCACGGTGGAAGCGTCCCGTACCGGGCACTGGCGGCGGGTGGCCGCGGAGAGCGGTGAAGCGGCCGAGGGCGCCGCCGCGTTCATGGAACGGCGGGCCCCGCGCTTCCGCTGGACCCCCGGTCCGGCGGGCCGGTAGCGCCGCAGGCGAAGCCACCCCTGTCTGCACGCCCGCGCCGCACGGCTGCCGCGGGAGGAGGCCGGGACAAGCGATTTACCTATCGGTAACGTGTGGTCATGACGTCTCTCCCGGAACGCGCCGCCCGCCGGTGCCACAACATGCTCAACCCCCTCCACTCGGCCGTGTACTTCTCCCCCGCGCTGGGCCAGGAGCTCGCCCCTTACGGCATCGAGGACCCCAGCGCCGTCTATCTCGCGGGACGTGCCGCGCCTCTGGGTGCGGTGAGTGCCGGCACGGTCACCGCCACCTTCTACAACTTCAGCCCCGCGCTCGTCGCGCGCTTCGTGCCCGCCGTGTGGGAGTACGCCTCACCCGCGACGGTGCTCGCCGCGCGGCTGCGGGCCGTCGATTCGATGCTCCGCGAACTGCTCGGCGAAGAGGTCCTCACCTCCCCGGAGATGACCGAGGCGGCACAGCTGGCGCTGAAGGCCACCGAGGGCTGCACGCGCCCGGGCCGTCCGCTCTACGCCGCCAATGCCGGCCTGCCCGTGCCGGAGGCGCCGCACCTGGCCTACTGGCACGCCGCCACCGTGTTGCGCGAACACCGCGGCGACTCGCACATAGCCGTGCTGCTCTCGGCGGGCCTGGACCCGTTGGAGGCTCTCGTCAGTCACACCTCCAGCGGTCGCGGCATGTCCCCCAAGTGGGTGCTGTCGACGCGCGGTTACAACCAGCAGGACTGGACGGCGGCCCAGGAGCGGCTGCGGGAGCGCGGCCTGCTGGACGCCGAGGGCGAACTCACCGAGGAGGGCGCCTCCTTGCGCAAGGAGCTGGAGTACAGCACCGACCGTCTGGACAGCGCCCCCTACGAGCATCTGGGTGCGGAGGGGGTGGCGCGCCTCACCGAACTGGCCGGAGGCTTCGCCGCGTCGGCCGTGAACGCGGGTGCCTTCCCGGCGGACCTGTTCGGCAAGTGAAGCGAGCTGCATCCGGGTTGGCCCGCTGCGGACCGGGCACCGGGCCCGCCGGGGGTTCACGTGCGCCCTTCGGGGCCACCCGATGCGTATGTTCCGGGCTGTCGCAGACGCACTCCGCATGGTCGCGGGCGGCATCGCGACCGTGGTGACCCTGCCCTTCCGCCTCGTGGCCCGTCTCTTCGGCGGCGCGTCGAGGGCCGGCCGCAGGGTCTGAATCCCCTGCCACGCGACACGACAACGGGAGACGGTACAACAGCCGGGCCCGCATGCGGAGTTTTCCGCACGCGGGCCCGGTCCGTGCCTCCGTCTGACGGTGCCACCTGCCACAATGCATGCTCACCGGGGACACCCAGCACCAAGAAGGCGGACCAACCATCGTGACGACGACCATCGAAGGCAGGATCGCCGAGGAACTCGGCGTACGGGAGCGCCAGGTCAAGGCCGCCGTCGAGCTGCTCGACGGCGGGTCGACCGTGCCGTTCATCGCCCGCTACCGCAAGGAGGCGACGGAGCTCCTCGACGACGCCCAGCTGCGCTCCCTCGAGGAGCGGCTGCACTATCTGCGGGAGCTGGAGGACCGGCGCGAGGCGGTACTCGAGTCCGTGCGGTCCCAGGGCAAGCTCGACCCGAAGCTGGAGGAGCAGATCCGCTCGGCCGGGACGAAGGCCCGCCTGGAGGACATCTACCTGCCGTTCAAGCCCAAGCGCCGCACCAAGGCGCAGATCGCCCGCGAAGCCGGGCTGGAGCCCCTTGCGGACGGGCTGCTGAGCGACCCGGGCGTCAAACCGGAGGCAGCAGCCGCCGCCTTCGTCGACTCCGGGAAGGGTGTCGCCGACGCGGCCGCTGCGCTGGAGGGTGCCCGTGCGATCCTCTCCGAGCGCTTCGGCGAGGACGCCGACCTGATCGGCGAACTGCGTGAGCGCATGTGGCTGCGCGGTCACCTCGCCGCCAGGGTGCGCGAGGGCAAGGAGGAGCAGGGCGCCAAGTTCAAGGACTACTTCGACTACACCGAAGCCTTCACGGAACTTCCCTCCCACCGGGTGCTGGCCATGCTCCGCGGCGAGAAGGAGGAGATCCTCGACCTGACGCTGGAGCCGGAGGAGCCGGGAGAGACCGCGGAGCGGGGCACGCCCAGCTCGTACGAGAGCACCATCGCCCAGCACTTCGGCGTCCGCGACGAGGGCCGTCCCGGCGACGCCTGGCTGCTGGAGACGGTGCGCTGGGCGTGGCGTACGCGCATCCTGGTGCGCCTCGGCCTGGATCTGCGGGTGCGGCTGCGGACCGCCGCGGAGGACGAGGCGGTCGGGGTCTTCGCGTCGAACCTGCGTGATCTGCTGCTGGCCGCGCCGGCCGGCACGCGTGCCACTCTCGGCCTCGACCCCGGTCTGCGCACGGGCGTGAAGGTCGCCGTCGTCGATGCGACGGGCAAGGTGGCCGCCACGGACACCATTTACCCGCACGCCCCGCAGAAGCAGTGGAAGGAGTCGCTGGCGAAGCTCGCCGTGCTGGCGCGGGAGCACTCCGTGGAGCTGATCGCGATCGGCAACGGCACGGCGTCCCGCGAGACGGACAAGCTGGCGGCCGAACTGATCGCTTCTCAGCCGGAGTTGAAGCTGACGAAGGTCACGGTCTCGGAGGCGGGCGCCTCCGTCTACTCCGCGTCGGCCTACGCCTCGCAGGAACTGCCGGACCTGGACGTCTCGTTGCGCGGTGCCGTCTCCATCGCACGGCGGCTTCAGGACCCGCTCGCGGAACTGGTCAAGATCGACCCCAAGTCGATCGGTGTGGGGCAGTATCAGCACGATCTGTCCGAGGTGAAGCTCTCGCGCTCGCTCGACGCCGTCGTGGAGGACTGCGTGAACGGCGTCGGCGTGGACGTCAACACCGCGTCCGCGCCGCTGCTCTCCCGCGTCTCGGGCATCGGCACGTCCCTCGCGGAGAACATCGTCGCGCACCGCGACGGCCGGGGCCCCTTCAAGAACCGCAGCGAACTGAAGGACGTGGCGCGGCTGGGCCCGAAGGCGTACGAGCAGTGCGCGGGCTTCCTGCGCATCCGCGACGGCGAGGATCCCCTGGACGCCTCCAGCGTGCACCCCGAGTCCTACCCGGTCGTCCGCACGATGGTGCGGGCCGCCGGCACCGACGTCTCCACGCTCGTCGGCAACACGGCGGTGCTGCGCTCGCTCGACGCGAAGCAGTTCGTGGACGACACCTTCGGGCTGCCGACGGTCACGGACATCCTGCGCGAGTTGGAGAAGCCCGGCCGCGACCCGCGTCCCGCCTTCAGGACGGCCGCGTTCAAGGAGGGCGTGGAGAAGCTCACGGACCTCGAGGAGGGCATGATCCTGGAGGGTGTGGTCACGAACGTGGCCGCGTTCGGGGCCTTCGTCGACGTGGGCGTGCACCAGGACGGGCTCGTGCATGTCTCCGCGATGTCGAAGTCTTTCGTGAAGGATCCGCGGGACGTCGCCAAGCCCGGCGACATCGTGAAGGTGAAGGTCCGTGAGGTCGACGCGGCACGCAAACGCATCTCGCTGACGATGCGGCTGGACGACGACACCTCCGGGGGCGGTGCGGGTGCCGGCGACGGCGGCGGTGAGCGCCGCAGGCGCCAGGGCGGCGCGGACCGCACGCCGGGCCCCCGCAAGGGCGGCGGAAGGCAGGGCGGAGGCCGTCCCGAGGGCCGGAAGCAGAGCGGGGGCGGCAACGGCGGCAGGCAGCAGCGCCGCGACGCGCAGCCCGCCAACAGCGAGATGGCGGACGCGCTGCGCAGGGCCGGGCTGCTGGGCGGCGACGGGAAGAAGCGCTGAGCGCACGCGGCCGGGCCACACCCGCGGGGTGGCCCGGCCGCTGCACGGGGACGGTTCGGCGGCACACGGGAGCAGCCCGGCCGTGGCATCCCGCGCCCGGGTCCGCGGTCCGGAAGTCCCGAATACGGCCGCGTCACTGGGCAGTCGAGGGTGGACGGCCGGCCCCGCTCCCGCCTCCGGGCCGCGGGCAGACGTCCCTGGGTGCCTACCGGGGCGGAGCTTTCGCCGGGGAGGCCTCCGGGCGCCGGCGTTCCCGTACGGTGCCGCCGGACACCTCGATGTGCCGCGTCGTGCGAACGGCCTCCAGCATGCGGCGGTCGTGGGTGACGAGCAGCAGCGTGCCCTCGTAGGAGGCCAGCGCCGACTCCAGCTGCTCGATGGCCGGCAGGTCGAGATGGTTCGTGGGCTCGTCCAGCACCAGCAGGTTCACACCGCGCCCCTGAAGGAGCGCCAGCGCCGCCCGGGTCCGCTCGCCGGGGGAGAGGGTCGCCGCGGGGCGCAGCACATGACGGGCCGAGAGCCCGAACTTCGCGAGCAGCGTGCGCACTTCCTCCGGCTCCATCGCCGCGGCGTCGCGGAAGGCGTCCAGCAGGCTCTCCTCCCCGTGGAAGAGGCGGCGCGCCTGGTCGACCTCGCCGATGACGACGCCGGAGCCCAGGGAGGCGCTGCCCGCCTCGAGTTCGGCGCGGCCGAGCAGCGCGGCCAGGAGCGTGGACTTGCCGGCTCCGTTGGGCCCGGTGACGGTGACGCGGTCGCGCCAGTCGATCTGGAGGTCGACGGGCCCCAGCGCGAAGTCGCCGCGGCGCACCCGGGCACCCCGGAGCGTGGCGACGACGGACCCCGAGCGCGGTGCGGCCGCGATCTCCATGCGCAGCTGCCACTCCTTGCGGGGCTCCTCCACCGCCTCGGCGTCGAGGCGTTCGATCATCCGGTCCGTCTGCCGTGCCTTGGCGGCCTGTTTCTCCGTGGCCTCGATGCGGGCGTTGCGCACGTTCTTGTCGTTGTCGGGCATCTTCCGGCGGGCGTTGCGCACGCCCTTGTCCATCCAGCCGCGCTGCTGCCGGGCCCTGGCCTCCAGGCCGGCACGGGTCCGTGCGTACTCCTCGTACTCCTCGCGGGCGTGCCTGCGGGCGCGGGCGCGCTCCTCCAGGTAGCCGTCGTATCCGCCGCCGTACTGGCTCACGAGCTGCTGCGCGAGGTCGAGTTCGAGCACGCTGTCCACGGTCCGGGAGAGGAACTCCCGGTCGTGGCTGACGAGCACCGTGGCGGCGCGCAGGCCGCCGACGAAGGTCTCCAGGATGTGCAGACCGTCCATGTCCAGGTCGTTCGTGGGCTCGTCCAGGAGGAAGACGTCGTAGCGGCTGAGCAGCAGGGACGCCAGGGAGGTGCGGGCGGCCTGGCCCCCGGAGAGGGTCGTCATCGGGCGGTCGAGGGCCACGTCCAGGCCGAGCCGGGAGGTGACTTCGGCCGCCCTTTCGCTCAGGTCGGCGGCGCCGAGGGCCAGCCAGCGCTCCAGGGCCAGGGCGTAGGCGTCCGCGGCCCCGTTCCGGTTCTCCTCCAGGGCGCGTGTGCTCTCGTCCAGTGCCCTCTGGGCCGCCGCCACGCCCGTGCGGCGTTCCAGGAAGGCGCGGACCGTCTCGCCCGCACGCCGTTCCGGTTCCTGCGGGAG
The DNA here is from genome assembly GCF_900090145.1 of Streptomyces sp. WMMB 322. Classification (GTDB taxonomy): domain Bacteria; phylum Actinomycetota; class Actinomycetes; order Streptomycetales; family Streptomycetaceae; genus Streptomyces. Next base: position 180,348 of record NZ_FMHI01000008.1, on the reverse strand, counting down.
GTGGCCAACCGTCGCCTCCGGCGGGTTGAGCGACACCTCCCCCTCTTCGGGCCCGGTCAGCCCGGCGAGGATCCGAAGCAGGGTGGACTTTCCGGCGCCGTTCACCCCGACGAGGCCCACCACTTCCCCGGGGGCGACGACGAGATCCAGTCCGGAGAAGAGCGTGCGGTCACCGTGACCTGCCGTGAGTGCCTTGGCGACGAGAGTTGCGGACATGCCCGCCGATGCTACGGGCCCTTCTGCCGGACGTCGCGCGCATTCCTGGCTCCGGCGGCGGCGCGGCCCGGCCCCCCGCCGCGGCCCGGGGACCGGTCACTCCCCCGGGTCGGTCTCCAGCTCCAGCGCGGCGGCCCGCACGTCGGGCACGTCGTGGCGGCGCATCGTCCGCAGCAGTTCACGCCAGGACTCCGACCAGCCGGATGCCGGGTTGACCGCGGCGGCGAGCGTCACGGCCAGCAGCCCCGCCGCCGTGCCGCCGTCCTCGGCGAGCTCCCGCGCCACGGGCAGCAGCCGCTCCCTGGTCTCGGCGGGCCGCTGGAGGGGACGCAGCGAGCGGCGCAGCTCCTCGGCGGTCCGCCACGCCAGTCCCGGGCGGTGACCGTGCAGACCGGCGATGCCGCGCAGCTGACGGCCGACGGTTTCCGGGTCGCTCTCCAGGGTCACCGCCGAGCACAGCAGCTTCGCCGCGACGGGTACGAACTCCTCGTGCCCGGCGAGGAGTACGCCCGTCCGTCCGGCGGGGCGGCGGGCCGCGGCCCGCTGCCTCGCGCACTCGCCGAGGGTGCGGGCGATGTGCTGGACGCGGCGCCTGGCCGGGCGGTCGCGGTCGGCGCGGGCGTCGGGGGTGTCGGGTGCGCAGTCCGCGGCGATGAGCCCGGACAGCACCTGTTCGAGCGTGCGGCCGGTACCGGGAAGCGTGATCACCAGCTCGACGAGCCCTTCGGCGGCCTGCCGCCAGGTGCCGCGGTTGCCCAGGTCGGTGACGGCCGAGGACAGCACGGCCGCCGCGTCCGGTGCCCACAGCGCCCAGTCGGCCAGCGAGGAGTAGACGGCCTCGGTCACGCTCCGGTCGTCCACGTGGCACAGGCCGGTGATCAGCCCGGCGTACCGTTCCCGGTGCCTCTCGGGCAGTTCGAGCGGACGTACGCGCATCAGGGCGTGGCGCAGTACGGGCACTCCCTGTGCCGCGGATTCGACGATTTCCCAGGCGCGGTCGTCGTCGAGCAGCCGCGTTGCGCACCTCACGCATGCCGACTTCACATCCGGGTGCTGGCCCGGGAACGAGTAGACCTTCAGCAGCAGCTCCGCCGCCTCGGCCAGGGGCAGGCACTCCACGGCGAGCCGCACGGCCGTTCTGCGGGAGGCGAGCGAGTCGGCTGCGGCGCGGACCTCCTCCGGGCTGCGCTCGGCGCCCGGCCCGCGGCGCTGCTCCGTCTGCGGCGTGCCGGACGGCGGGAGCAGCAGACGGCGCAGCACGTCCGACAGCCGCCAGGGCGCGGTGTAGCGGAACGCGCGGGGCAGGGCGGGGACGGCGATGTGGGCGCGCCCGTCGCGGACGTGCTCCAGCAGCAGCGGAAGCGCCTCGTCGGGCCGGTCGGTCCGCACGGTGGCCGCCAGCGCGGTGTCGGCGAGTTCCGACTCGGCCTCGACCGGGTCGTTCGCCCACAGCCGCAGCTCTCTGCCGCCCTCGCCGGGAATCGCGGCGAGGCGCCGCAGCGCCGCTCGCCGCGCGGGCATCGGGCTGCTGTCGTCGTCCGCCTCCTGCGCCAGAAGCTTTGCCGCGGCGCGCAGTTGGCGCGGCAGCCAGCGGGCCGTGCACTTGCCGACCGGCGGCTGCGGACGGCGGCTCTCCTTGCTGAAGAACCGGCCGCAGGGCGGGGTGGCGTCCAGGACGGGGTCGAGCAGATCCGTGCGCCGCGTCGTGATCGTCCGCGAGACGACGGGCAGGAGCGCCGCCGAGGCGTCCACGGCAAGCACCCGCCCGGCCCGCTCCGCCCTCCTCGCAGGGTCGGCCAGCCACAGCTCGACGGCGGTGCGGGCGGTGTGCTCCGTACCGAACTGGACGGCCTGCCACAGCAGTTGCTGCAGCTCCGGCATCCCCGAAGCGCGGCTGCCCACGGCGCGTGCGAGCGCGAACGTCAGGCCGTGGTCGTCGTTCTCGGCTCCCGCCTCCAGCCAGTACCGCAGCGCCTCGAAGACGGCATGCTCCCCGCCGTGGGGCAGTCTCCGGTCGAGACGTCCGAGGTCCGCCTCGTCGGTGTTCCCCGTGAGCCGGACGATGGTGCGCAACGCCCAGCCGGTCAGGCCCTGTTGGGCGCCGGCGACGTGCTCGCGCAGCACCGAGCGGGCGAGCCGGCCGAGTGCGGCGCGGCTCTCCTGCGAGGAGCCCGGCGCGCCCACGGCGTCGCCGGCGACGCGGTCCAGGTGCTCGACGGCGGCGTCCTCGAAGAGCCGCGCCGGAAGGTCCGCGAGGGCGCCGAGCGCGGCGGCCCGTACGGACTCCTGCTCGTCGCGCAGCCGGGCCATGTCCGCCACGAGGGCCGTCACGACGGTCCGGTTGCCCCCGTGGCGCTGCGAGGTGTGTGCGGCCTGACGCACCAGCATCGGCCAGGCCAGGGCCCTGTCCTCGGGCGAGGGGCGACGAGTGGCGGCGGTGACTTCCGCGTACGCCGATTCGTCGGGCAGATGCGCCAGGGCGGCCGTCACGGTCGACCAGTGCGCTCCGCGTGCGCGCGCCTGGTGCGCCATCCGCCGGGCCTCCTCCTCACGGAGGCTGTGCGGCAGCGCCCGGAGCACCTCCTCGTCCACGGGTGCGTGCTCACGTTCCTCGGCGTCGGTCACGGCTTCGTAGAAGCCGGCCCGTCGGCCGGGCGGCAGTGCGTGCAGCAGCTCCGCCAGGCGCGCGGGGTGGCCGCTGAACACCCGCCCCAGGTCCTCCAGTTCGGCCGGATCGACGTGCACCAGCCGCCGCAGCACATTCGCGGGCAGCCCGGTCTCGCGCAGCCGGCCGATCTGGGCGGGACGCAGCAGCAGCCGCAGCGCACGTCCCGGGTCGGCCGAGACGAGCCGCACGAGGTGCGGCAGGAACTCCGGCGTGAGCAGGCCCTCGTCGCGGTACTGCTCCAGCAGATCCAGCACGCGCCGCGGCCGGGCGGCGGCCGTGCGGGCGATCCCGGCCCCGTACCGCCGCCACCACTGCTCGCGCAGCACGTGCGGCAGGTCCTCCAACTGCCGCCCCGCATCGGCCAGAAGGAGATCCGGATGCCGGGCCGCCAGCGAGCGCCAGCCGGTGACGGCGTGGAAGAGCGCCGGCAGCAGCCGCGCCGCCGTCTCGGGGCCGCAGGCCGGGAGCAGCCGCGCCGCCTCCGCGTCGCCCCAGCGGCCGCGGACGGCGTCGACCAGGCCGTCGGCGAGCTGTGTGCGCCGGCCCCGGACGATGGTGCGCACCAGTTGGGCACGTATCGCGGACGGCGCGTCGTGCAGGGCCACCCACAGCGCGTCGTCGCTGACACGGGAGGAGGGTGCGGCGGCCGCGCGCTGGGCGTGGCCCCGGATGAAGGGGTCGGGGTGCGCCAGCCGCGCGGAGAGGTAGTCGGTGTCCTGGCCCGCGCACGCGGCGATGACCGCGATCCGCTGCCCGTACGTCCCGTACTCCTCGAGCCCGTGCAGAAGCCCCGTCAGCTCCTCGCGGCCGGCGGCCCGTGCGTGGGCGGCGACCTGCCGGGTGCGCTGCGGATATGCGAGCGGCTCGAGAACGTCGAGGAGTTCGGTGGCGGCTGCACGGGACATGGCGCGGATTCTGCCCGCTGTATGTGCCACGCGTAAGGGTTCTCCGCAGGGATGTGCAGGACGTGAGTGTTTTGCGGCCGGTACGTGTGCGCAAGCGGCTGCCGGGGCATCCCCTACCGTCGGGCGATTCTCACGCGTCGCGGCGGGATAACGTCGCGGCATGGATGAAGTGATCGTCGTCGGCGGCGGGGTGAGCGGGCTGACGACGGCCGTGCTGCTCGCCGAGCGCGGCATGGGCGTACGGGTGTGGAGCCGCGACCGGGACGCGGACACGGCGTCGGGGATCTCCGGAGGCCTGTGCTGGCCGTACCGCATCGAACCCAGACAGAAGGCGCTGGAGTGGGCGGTGCGCTCGTTCCGGAAGTTCGCGTGGCTCGCCGAGCAGCCGGCGCTCACGGGAGTACGGCTGGTGCGGGGCACCCTTGAAGGAGGCTCCTCGTCCTCGGTGCCGCCGGAGTGGATGTCCCTCATCGGATCGCCGCCGCGCACCCCTCTTGTCGACATGCAGACCTATCTCCCTTACCTGCGGAGGCGGTTGACGGCCGCGGGCGGCCGCTGGGAGCAGCGCACCGCCGCCTCCCTCGCGGAGGTGTCGGCCGAGGCGCCGGTCGTGGTCGACTGCAGCGGGCTCGGCGCGCGCGAACTGGTCGGCGACACCGAAGTGCGGCCCGTACGGGGGCAGATCGTCGTCGTGGAGAACCCGGGGATCGAGGAGTGGTTCCTCTCCTCGGAGGCGGGCGCGAGCGAGACCACCTACGTACTGCCGCAGCCCTACGGCCTGTTGCTGGGCGGCACGGCCGACGAGGACGAGGAGGAGACCGTTCCCGACCCGGCCACCACGCGGGCCATTGTGGAGCGTTGTGCCCGCGTCCACCCCGAGCTCGCGCAGGCGCGCGTCCTGGAGGTCCGCGTGGGGCTGCGCCCGTACCGCCCCCGGGTGCGGCTGGAGACGGAGACGCTGCCGGACGGCACGCTGTGCGTGCACAACTACGGCCACGGCGGCGCGGGTGTCACGGTCTCGTGGGGCTGCGCCCTGGAGGCGGTGCGGCTGCTGGGAGCCGCCGGGCACAAGGGCACGCAGGGCTGAACGCGGCAGCGGACTCCAGCCGCACGCCATTCATGTGCAGATACACACGAAACAGATACGGATGGCGGGCGGAGTACATAGCCTGCGACTGCTCACATCGCGCATCTTCGCGCTGTCGCAAGGGAGTTGGAGGACTCGTGCGTCAAAGACTCATCGTTCCGGGCGCGGTGGCCGCCGTTCTCGCGCTCACCGTCCCGGCCTCCGCGGCCGAAGCCGGTCCTTCACCGGGCGCACCAGGGGCGGGAGACTCCTACTACCCGGACTACGGCAACGGCGGATACAACGTCTCGCACTACGATCTGCGGCTGAAGTACCAGCCGAAGACGGACGAGTTGAGCGGCACGGCGACGGTCCTGGCCAAGGCCACCCAGGATTTGAGCCGCTTCAACCTGGACTTCGCACTCGGCGTGAAGCAGGTGCACGTGGACGGCCGTACGGCGAAGGTCTCCACCTCCGGCTCCCACGAACTGGAAGTCACGCCCGCCGAACCCCTCTCGAAGGGCGAGAAGTTCAGCGTCGTCGTCCGCTACTCGGGCATACCCTCCGAGGTGGAGGTCGACGGCTACACGTCGTGGCAGCGCACCCCCGACGGCGCGGTCGCCGCCAACGAGCCGGAATCCGCGTGGTGGTGGTACCCCAGCAACGACCACCCCAGCGACAAGGCGACGTTCGACATCAGCATCGCGGTACCCGAGGGCTACAAGAGCATCAGCAACGGCGACCTTGTCTCCGAGGAGCCGGCCACGGGCGGCTGGACCCGTTCCAACTGGCGCTCAGGGCAGCCGCAGGCCACCTATCTGGCGACCATGGCCGTGGGGAAGTTCGACGTCACCCGGAGCCGGACGGAGAGCGGTACACCCGTCATCAACGCCTACAGCAGGAAACTCGGGGACGAGGACGGCGCGGCGCGTGCCAGTGTCGAGCGCACCGCCGAGATAACCGGCTGGCTGGAGGGCGTGTTCGGCGAGTACCCGTTCAGCTCCATCGGCGGCTACGTGCCCGCCAGCGGGGCCCACTTCGCGCTCGAGACCCAGACGCGGCCCTTCTACGGCAACGAGCGCTTCAAGGACGGCACCGACGTCTCCGTCGTCGTGCACGAACTGGCGCACCAGTGGTACGGGGACAGCGTCTCCGTGCGCAAGTGGCGCGACATCTGGCTCAACGAGGGCTTCGCCTCGTACGCGTCGTGGCTGTGGTCGGAGAAGGAGGGCGAGGGCACGGCACAGGAGATCGCCTCCGAGGTCTACGAGTCGTACCCCGCGAACGACTCGTTCTGGAAGGTCGCTCCCGGCGATCCGGGGCCGGAGAACCAGTTCCACGCCGCCGTCTACGACCGCGGCGCCATGGCGCTGCAGGCACTGCGCAACAAGACCGGCGACAAGGACTTCTTCCGGATCCTCAAGGGCTGGCCGGCCGAGCGCGAGGGCGGCAACGCGCGCGTCGGGGACTTCGTGAAGTACGCGGAGAAGGTCTCGGGCAAGTCGCTCTCATCGCTGTTCGACACCTGGCTGTACAAGACCTCGAAGCCGAAGAAGCCGGCGCTCGGCGGGGACGTGAACGCCGCCGAAAGGAAACAGCCCAAGTCGTGGGAGGAGATCCAGGCCGTGCACGGGGCGCACCGCCACTGAGCCTGCGTCAGCACGCGGATGGGGCGCCCGGCACCTCGCGCCGCACACGCTGCACACGGCCCGGCCCCGGGGGGCGGTCTGCGCTCCCGGGGCCGGGCCGTGTGCTCCTCGTCTGCGTCCGGCTCAGGCGTTCCCCATCGGTACGGGCCTGATGAGCGCGAAGGCCGCCCCCTGCGGGTCCTGAACGACGGCCATCCGGCCCGCCATCATGTCGAACGGCGGCACGAGCACCGATCCGTCCGCCCGGATGAGGGCGTCGACGACGCTGTCGGTGTCGTCGACCGCGAAGTACGTGATCCAGTGCGAGGGCGCTCCGGGCGGGGAGTTCTCCAGGCCCTGCATGCCCCCGACCGTCCTCCCCCCGGCGTTGAGCGCGTTGTAGCCGGGTGCGCCGTCCATCGGCCCTGCCTCGATGGCGAGGTTGCGGTAGAAGGACGTGGCGGCGTCGACGCCGGAGGTGTTGAGCTCGCTCCAGATCACTGCGCCGTGCTCGTTCACCGTCCGCGCCCCGATGAACTCCTTCGCCTGCCACAGGCCGAACACCGCGCCTGTCGGGTCCTTGGCGACGGCCATGCGCCCCAGGTCCATCACGTCCACGGGCGGCACCAGCAACGCGCCGCCGTTGTCCGTGATGCGCTGCGTGGCGGCGTCCGTGTCCTCCGTGGCCAGGTACATGGTCCACGCCGGAGGGGGCGCCGGCCGGTCGTCCTCGGCGGGTGTGGCCATGATGCCCGCGACGGGCCTGTCGTGCAGAGTGCAGATCGAGTACCCGCCGGCCTCCGGAGGCCCGATCTCGCCCTGCCAGCCGAAGAGATCCTTGTAGAAGTCGAGGGCCGCCTGCTGGTCGGGGACCATCAGATCGACCCAGCACGGGACGCCTGGCTCGTACCTCTCGGTTACCTCGGGCATGACAGCTCCTTGTGGGGACTCGGTGCCGGTCACTGTGCCGAGAGGGCCGTGCCGGGCCGCCTCCGCCACGCCGCCCCCGGGGCCCTGCGGGCCTCGAATTCACCCGCGTCCCCGCTTCGGCAGGGCCGTGCCGTCAGGCGCGGCGGCCCTCCCGGTACGCCTTGCGGGCGGCGTACGCCGGCGGCAGGAACCGCAGCCGCTCCGGGAGCCTCGGCACCAGGGCGCCCGTCACCCGCCCGAGGCGCACCAGCCGCCGCTCCTGCCTCGGCGACCACGGCAGGCCGATCGCCTCGCGGGCGTCCGGCGGCATGAAGCCGATGGTCACGAAGCGCTGGAAACGGGCGAACGCCGGCCGCAGCACGGGCCACAGGAGCCTCAGCAGCACGCGCACGGGGCGCGGGCCGCGGTCGGGCGGGGGCACCCTGCGGCCGACGGAGACCAGCTCCTCCACGACGAGGGTCCTCTCCACCTCTTCGCGGAGCATCCGACGGTAGTACGGCCAGAACTCCTCGAGGGTCTGCGGCATGTCGCGGTCCTGGATGCCGAGAACCCTCCCCACCTGCAGCCACTCCGCGTACAACTGCCGCTCCTCGTCCTGCGTGTAGGGGCGGGCGCCGAGGTAGCGCCGAGAGTGCTGGAAGACGGGGAAGCCGGTGGCGTGCACCCAGGCGTAGTTGGCGGGGGTCAGTGCGTGGTACTCGCGGCCGTGCGCGTCCACTCCCCGGATGTCCCGGTGCAGGCGCCGCAGCCGGCGGCCCTCCTCGACGGCCTCTGCGCCGCCGTAGACCCAGCGCTGCACGCTGGCCACGGAACGTTCGGCCCGGCCCCACGGGTCGGTGCGGAAGACCGAGTACTCGTCGACGCCGGCGCTGACGGCCGGATGCGCCACCTGCATGGTCAGGGCCGCCGGCAGCGTCAGCAGCACCCGCACCTCGCCCGCGAGGTCCCACAGCATGCCGTCCGGAGGGGGTGGCCGGGGATCGTCGCGGGCGGTGCGGGGACCCTCCGGTCCCGTGCTGCCGCCGCGGTCGCTGCTCGTGCTGCTCATCTTGTTCATGATGCTCCGGGGGGACGGGGAACGCGCGTACGCCTGCCGGGCGGCCGCCGGGTTCCTTTCCGTGCGCTGCGCCACCGTCTGGCCGTTCTGTCCGCCGAATCGGAGTGCGCCCGCTTTCCGGGGCCCCTGCCCGGAGCGCAGGCCCGAGGGGAGACCCGTAACGGGGCCGCAGCGCGATGCGGAACCTGCCGGACTCTTCCCACGGGAGGCATCCATGGCCAGACTGAGGACGGCAACCGGCCGGGACACCGCCCCCGCGAGGCGGGCAGTTGACGAGCGGTCACGGCCATGACCGGTACGACATGGAACGGCATTTGCGCGCAGTGCCACTTTTGAGGGCCACTGCGCGGGAACGGCATCCAACGGGAAAGCCGTCGGCAGGAGTTACCGCCCCCGGGGCCGGTCCTGCGCACCCGGAGGATCCTGAACGGGCGGACGTAGGTGAGCGATTGATCAGATGTTTTCGGCCTGTGACTATGAATGATCACTGCCTCCCCTATATTGGTGCGGCGCTGATCGGACTGTCGTGGACCACTCACCTCCCTGCCCGGACCTGTCCCCACAAGGACCCTGATTGATGACCCCCGAGACCTCACCCAGCAAACGCCCCGCCCCCGGCGCAGCGGCCCCTGGATCCGGACAGCCGCCGAGAAAGCCGCGAGCGGGAACGGGCACCGCACTCGCGTTGCTGATCGCGGTGCTGCTCACGGGTCCGGCGTGCCTGGTGGCCGTCCACACGGCACCCCAGTCCATACGCCCCGGCATCGCCTGGGGCAGCGGCGCGGCAGCGCTCGCGCTGAGCATCGCGATCGCAGTCGCCACCCGCGGCATCCTCGTCTCACGCGGGCTGCGCGCCCTCGTCGCACACCAGAACGCCGAGGCCGAGGCAGAGCGGGCGGTCGCGGCCCACTTCGCGGACGTCGTCGTCCCGATCCTCGTGGAGCGGCTCCGCTCCGGCGCCTCCGCGCAGACCGCGCTCGCCGCCGTACCGACCGTCGCCAACCCCACCCATCAGCGCGTGCTGCACTCGCTCGCCAACGAGGTGCACCGCGGTGAGGGCATGCGCGCGGCCGCGATGGCCGCGTGCGCCAACGCGGCCGGCCGCGTGCAGGCGTTGGCCACGAGCATGGCCGCGGACCTGCGGGAGATGGAGCACAAGTACTCCGACGAGGAGGTCCTGGGCGACCTGCTGCACCTGGACCACCGCACGGCGCAGACGGGACGCCTCGCGGACTCCATCGCCGTACTGACCGGCGCCCGCACCGGGCGCCGATGGGCCAAGCCCATCGTCATGGAGAGCATCCTGCGCGGCGCGATGGGACGCATCAGCGGCTATCAGCGCATCCGCCTGCACTCCTCGTGCGACCTGGCGGTGGCCGGTCACGCAGCCGAGGGCGTGATGCACGCGCTGGCCGAACTCATGGACAACGCCGCCAACTTCTCGCCTCCCACCTCCGAGGTGCACGTCTACGTGGAGGAGGCGTCGGCCGGTGTCATCATCACCGTCGAGGACGGGGGGCTCGTCATGGGTGACGTCGCCCTGGAACGCGCCCAGCAGGCCGTCTGCTCGGAATCGCTGGACCTGACGAACCTCTCCGGTACCCGGCTCGGCCTCGCCGTCGTGGGACGGCTGGCCCACAAGCACAAGCTCTCCGTCTCCTTCCGCCCGTCGGCGCACGGAGGCACGGGCGTCCTGCTGATGATCCCGCAGACACTGATCACCACGGCGAAGCGGGAGCCCGAGACCGCGGCGCCCGCACGGACCCGCGACTCCGGTGCCGTCACGGGTCCGCGTCCTTCGCCCGCCGGCGCCGCTCCGTCCGGGCCGCGGCCGTCCGAGCCGCTCCCCCGGTCCTCGGACGGGTCGTCCCTGTCCGGCCGGGAGTCCGGGAGCAGCACCGGGCTGCCCCGCCGCAGGCGTCCCGAGGCCGCCCCGGCCGGCGAGGGGCCGGGGCAGAGCACCGAGCAGACCCTGGACCTGTCGTCCGGGGGCTCCGCCGAACCGTCCCCCGAGCACGCCTCGGCCACCGAGGCCGGTCCCCGCGGCCTGCCCAAGCGGCGCCGCGGCCAGACACTCGCGGCCTCGCGGAAGGGCAACGCGTCGCCCGAAGCGGGCAGGACATCCGAGCCGGCCAGGTCGTCGGAGCAGTCGGGATCGCGGTTCGGGGCCTTCCGCCGCGCTGTGCAGGGCGGTTCGTCCGCCCAGGAGAAGCCCGACGACGAGGCTTCTTCCGTGTCCCCCTCCCCCTCCTCGTCACGTCCGGAGGACAACACCGAATGATCACAGACGGCAAGCTCGACTGGCTGCTGGAGAGTCTGCTGCGGCGGACCCCGGGGGCACGGCACGCCCTCGTTCTCTCCCGTGACGGACTGAAGCTGTGCAGCTCCTCGGAGCTGGACATGGACCAGGCCGACCAGCTCGCCGCCATCTCCGCAGGCATCCAGAGCCTCTCGCACGGCGCGTCCGTCGAGTTCGGCAACGGCAGCGGCGGCGTGCGGCAGGCGATGGCGGAGTTCTACGGCGGCATCCTCTTCGTGGTGGAGGCCGGCTCCGGTGCCCACCTCGCGCTCGTCGCGACGGAGGACTCGGACGTGGGCCTCATCGGCCACAACATGAACGAACTAGTGGAGCAGCTGAGCGAGTACCTCACCACGCCGCCCAGGCAAGAGGACGAGACCAGAGACCCCGCATGAAACGGCCGGGCCGGGACGACGACCCGGACCGGCTGTACACCGTCACGGGCGGGCGCAGCCGGTCCGGCACCGACGCCTTCGACCTGGTGACGCTGGTGGTCAGCGAGTGCGAGCCGACCCCCGGGATGCAGTCGGAACACGCCTCCATCCTCCGGATCTGCCGCTCGCCGACGGCGGTGGTCGAGATCGCCTCGGACCTCGGGCTGCCGGTGAGCATCGTCCGGATCCTCCTCGGCGACCTGCACGCCGCAGGCCGGATCACCGCCCGCCATCCGCGTACGGCCGCAGCCGCGGATCAACTCCCCGATCCAGAAATCCTGAAGCAGGTGCTCGTTGGACTCCGCAACCTCTGATCTGACCGGAACCCGCCCGCCACTGCGCAGCACCGCCGACAACGGCCTCAAGATCGTCATCGTCGGCGGTTTCGGCGTCGGCAAGACCACGATGGTGCGCTCCGTCAGTGACATACGTCCGCTCAACACCGAGGAGACGATGACGCGGGCGGGAGTGGGCGTCGACGACGCCGACGACGTCCCCTCCAAGACGACCACCACGATCGCCTTCGACTTCGGGCGCATCAGCCTCGACGAGCGGACGGTGCTCTACCTGTTCGGTGCACCCGGCCAGGAGCGCTTCTGGTTCCTCTGGGACCGGCTCTTCACCGGCACGCTCGGCGCGGTCGTGCTCGTGGACACCCGACGCCTCGCCGACTCCTGGTATGCGATCGACCGCCTCGAGGCGCACGGCATGCCCTTCATCGTCGCCCGCAACGACTTCGGCGGCCCCGAGCACTCCGCGGAGGACGTGCGCGACGCGCTCGACCTGCCGGACGACATCCCGCTCATCGAATGCGACGCCCGGTCGCGCGCGTCCAGCAAGGAAGTGCTGATCACCCTCGTCAACCACCTGTACACCCTGTCCTCCTCCGCCCGGGAGACCGTTCAGTGACCACGCCGCCCCCGCAGTCCCCCTCCGAGGAGCCCCGGGCGTACGGCGACTCCGCCGACGAGCGGACCGCACCCCCGTCCGGTGCCCCCGTGCACCCTGACGCCGTCCCCATGTTCGGGCCCCGCTTCATCAGCGAGGACCGCGGGAAGCTCTACCGCGAGATGCGCGAGCAGCACGGCCCGATCGCGCCGGTGACACTGATCGGCGACGTCCCCGCGTGGCTGGTGCTCGGCTACCGCGAGCTGCACCAGATCACCGGCAATCCGGCGCTGTTCACCCGTGATTCGTCCGTGTGGAACATGTGGGACCGGATACCGCCGGACTGGCCGCTGATGCCGATGGTGGGCCGCCAGCCGTCGATCCTCTACGAGGTGGGCGACCGCCACGAGCGCCGCTCGACCCTGGTGAGCGACGCCCTGCGCGAGGTCGACCCGTTCGAGCTGCGCATCCACTCCGAGCAGCACGCGGACGGACTCATCGACGCCTTCTGCGGACGTGCCGAGGCCGATCTCGTCGGCCAGTACGCCATGCAGCTCCCCGCCGTCGTGCTGGCCCGGATCTTCGGCTTCACCGCCGAGGAGGGCGCCGAGCTCGTCCCGAGCATCAACGCCGTCGTCAACGGCTCCGAGGGCGCGCTCGAAGGCAGGCAGCATCTCCAGCGCGCCATGGGGAGCCTGCTCCGCTCCCGCGCCATCTCGCCCGCCGGCGACGTGGCCACACGGATGCAGACGCATCCCAACTCGGGCGAGTTCTCCTCGGAGGAGATCCTGGAGGACATGATGGTCGACCTGGTCGCGGGCCATCAGCCCACCGCCGACTGGATCAGCAACTCGCTGCGGCTGATGCTCACCGACGACCGCTTCGCCGCCTTCCTCGGCGGCGGACGCGCCAGCGTCGGCGAGGCGATGAACGAGGTGCTGTGGGAGGAGACGCCCTCGCAGAACATCGCCGGGCGCTGGACGACGCGCGACACCCAGCTCGGCGGCAGGCTCATCCAGAGCGGCGACCTGCTCGTCCTCAGCTTCGCAGCGGCCAACGCCGATCCGCACATCCGCCCCGACCAGCACTCCTTCACCGGCGGCAACAGCGCCTTCTTCTCCTTCGGCCACGGCTCCCACCGCTGCCCCTACCCTGCGCAGGAGATCGCCGAGGGCATCGCGCGTACGGGTATCGAGGTGCTGCTGGACAGGCTCCCGGACGTCGATCTGGCCGTGGACGAGGACGAGTTGGCGTGGCGCCCCTCCCCCTTCCTGCGCGGCCTCGAAGCGCTGCCGGTCACCTTCACGCCCACCTCCGCCGTGGGCGGGTGAGGGCGGGAGGTCACAGACCCGCGAGGGCCGGGAGCGCGGCGGCCGGAGCGGACGGCGGGTCAGCCGTGCGGCGTGGGCCCTCCCTGGCCGTACAGCTCCTCGACGACGTGCCCGTACTTCTCCCGCACGGCGTGACGGCGCACCTTCAGCGACGGCGTCAACTCCCCGGTCTGCGGGCTCCATTCGTCGCCGAGCAGCCGGTACCGCTTGACCTGTTCGGTGCGGTTGAGCTGCGCGTTGGCCTCCGCGACCGCGCGGTCCCGACGGCGCCTCCGGGGGCTGGATACGGCTCTGCCGGTGCCCGGGCTTCCCCGGCGGACCCGGGGAATCTCCCTCGGAAGCCTTGCAGTACAAGGGTGGTGAGACAGCAATACTGTTGAACACACTTGGAACAGACCGGGTCAGGGAGAGAGCGGACGCATGGAGCAGCAGCAGCGCAACGGCCGGGCGGACGCGGACAGCCTGACCGTGGACGAGCTCGCCGCGCGGGCGGGCGTGACGGTCCGCACCGTCCGCTTCTACAGCACGCGGGGTCTGCTTCCGCCGCCCACCATCGGGCCGCGCAGGGTCGGCCGCTACGGCCCGGCGCACCTGTCCCGGCTGGCGCTGATCGAGGAACTGCAGAACCAGGGCATGACGCTGTCGGCCATCGAGCGCTACCTGCAGCGCCTGCCCGAGGACACCGACCCGCACGACCTGGCGATCCACCGGGCCATGGTGGCCTCCTGGATGCCCGACACCGTCGACGAGGCGACGCGGGAGGTCCTGGAGCGGCGCGTGGGCCGCGAGCTGACCGGTGACGACCTGGAGCGGCTGACCGCGATGGGCGTCCTGGAGACCACGGACGACCCGGCCCGCTTCCTCGTGGACCCCGCACTGCTGCACCTCGGAGTGCGGGTGCTGGACATGCCGCTGTCACAGGAGACGATCCTCGCCGCACGCGAAGCCATGCTCGAACATGCGCGTGCAGCCGCACGGGAGCTGAGCCGCCTGTTCAAGGACGAGGTGTGGGAGCCCTACCGGGCGCGCGAGAGCGACCCGGAGCAGGTCGAGCGGATGAAGTCGCTGTCGGCCCATATGCAGCCGATGGTCGTGCAGGCGCTGATGACCGCGTTCCAGCGGTCGCTCAAGGAGGAACTGCGGGGCGCGTTCCCGAAGGAGCGCGCCCCGCAGTCCCCCGACCACTAGGTTCTGTCGTCTGAATCCTCGCGGCCCTCCCGGAATGCGCCGTCGGGCCAGGGCCGATCGACTGCGTGAGCGATAGCCTTTCCTCGGGGGCGAGCGGCGGGAAAGGAGAAACCCGAGGCGTGCAGGAATCGATTCCGCACATACCGAAGATGCGCCTGGACGAGCTGCTGGAGGAACTGCAGACACGCATCGATGACGTCCGTGGCACCCGGGACCGCGTTCACAGCCTGCTGGAAGCCGTCGTATCCGTGGGCCGGGAGCTCGATCTCGCCCAGGTGCTGCGGCGGATCGTCGAGGCGGCGGCCCTCCTCGTCGACGCGCAGTACGCGGCCCTCGGAGTGATCGGCCCGGACGGGCGGACGCTGTCGCAGTTCCTGACCGTCGGACTCACCGAGGAGCAGATCAAGGAGATCGGGCCTCTGCCGGCGGGGCACGGCCTGCTCGGCGAGTTGATCCGCAATCCCGAGCCGCTGCGTCTGGCCGACCTGGGCGAGCACACGGCGTCGTACGGTTTCCCCGCCCACCATCCGCCGATGCGTACCTTCCTCGGCGTACCGGTCCGGGCGCGGGCAGAGGTGTTCGGGAATCTCTATCTGACGGACAAGAAGGGCGGGCAGGAATTCGACGCCGAGGACCAAAGCGTCATTTCGACGCTTTCGGTGGCGGCAGGCGTGGCGATCGACAACGCCCGGCTCTACGAAGGAGCCCAGCGACACCGGCGGTGGCTCCAGGCCAATACGGAGATCACCAACAGCCTGTTCTCCGGCAGGCCGCGGCTGGAGGTTCTGGAGCTGATCGCCCGACGTGCACTGGAGATCACCGGAGCCGCCCTCGCGGATGTCTCCGTCCCCATCCCCGGCACGGACGACTTGGTCGTCGAACTCGCCCTGGGATCACAGGAGATGAATCGCCGCGGGCTCGTCGTGCCTGTAGAGGGCACTCTCTCCGGTGCCGCTCACAAGTCCGGTGCACCTGCCAGGTCGGCCCGTCTCGAGGGCGACCCACGCTACGGCTCGGGGCCCCGTGAATACCGCGCTCTGGGGCCGGCGGTCGCCGTCCCCCTGGGCGGCGCCGAACGAAGCCTGGGCGTGCTGCTGCTGGCACGGGCACCGGGGGAACCTGTCTTCACCGACAGGGAGATCGACCCGCTCCTCGCCTTCACGGCGCAGGCAGCACTCGCGCACGAACTCGCGGAACGCCGCAGCGACGCCGAGCAGTTGACGCTGCTGGAGGACCGCGACCGCATCGCCCGCGATCTGCACGATCTCGCCATTCAGCGGCTGTTCGCCACGGGTATGACCTTGCAGAGCGCCGCACGCCTGATGGAACACAACGCTGCTGCGGAGCGGGTCTCACGTGCGGTCGACGACCTCGACGAAACAATCAAGATCATTCGAAGCACCATCTTCGGCCTGCGGGTTCAGGAGGAGCGCGCGGGTACCAGCCTGCGGGCGCGGGCCACCCGTGTGGTGGGCGAGGCCACTTCGGCACTGGGATATCCACCGCGCCTGAGCATGGAAGGCCTCCTGGACACGGACGTGGCCCCCGCGGTGGCGGACCACGTCCTGGCGGCCCTGGGCGAGATGCTCAGCAATGCGGCACGCCACGCCCACGCAACCCGGGTGGAAGTCGGTCTCCAGGCCACCGGGGACGAAGTCGTCCTCACCGTCACGGACAACGGCCGGGGCATCCCCGCCGACGGTCGGCGCAGCGGGCTGAAGAACCTCGCGGACAGGGCCCGCAGCGTAGGGGGGACGTTCGCGATCGACACGGCCGTGGACGAGGGAAGCCGGCTTGCGTGGCGGGCTCCCCTGCGCCCCGGCGGCGAGAGGTAGGCCGAGCCCCGGAGCGGACGGGGCGGCGAAACACCTCACCCGCGCGCACCGTGGTGACGTCCCGGAAGACGAGAGCCGTCCATGGCGCGCACGTCGCCGCACCCGTGAACCGCGCGGGTCACCCGTCGGCCGCGGCGTCGACGAACTCGATTCCCGTGACCAGGTCCGGCCGGATGCGCAGCGTCCCGGTGACGGTCCCGGGAGCCCAGGGACGCAGAAGGCCTCCGAAGCGCTCGAGCTCCGCCGGGTCGTCGACACGACGGGCGTAGCCTGTGACGACGACGCTCCAGCCGAGGTGCCGTTCGGGGTCGATGGCATCGGCCTCGAAGGCCACGACGGCCCCCGTGCCGTCGGCCGGTACGGTCACGGCCGCCAGCGCAGCCGCGTCGCTCAGCCGGACGACGACGTCCTCACCGTCCAGGACATGAATGACGGGGCGCACAGCCGGAAGGGCCTGCTGGGTGAAGAAGAGACGTCCCAGAGTGACCGAGGTCAGCAGCCGCAACGCAGTTGCGCGGTCCAGCGGTTTCATGTGCTGCTGCGCTCCCGGCTCTTCGGGGCCGTCCAGCCTCCACAAGACGCTCTCGCTCATCATCCCCACCCTTGAATACCTGCCGGTCGGGACAGCCGTCCGGCCAATGAACCAGCGTCACCCTGCTCGGCACTCCGGCACCAGGGCCGAAAGGCCCCGCCCTCGCCCCGGGCCTGCCGGAAAACCTCCGGCGCCGGGCTGAACCCGGCTCCGCGCCCCGGCCCGGCGACGGCGCCGTCGACTCCGCCCACGGGTGCGCGGCGGCGGAATTCCGTTCCGCCCTGGCGTTCGCACCCTGGTTGCGAGGACGATGCATCATGCCGGCGCGGCGGAACGCACTCCGAAAGCATGGGAATCAGATGACGGACAGCGACGATGGCACAGACTCGAAAGCCCCGGTCAGTGTCTTCCTCCTCGACGACCACGAGGTCGTCCGCCGAGGTGTGCGCGACCTGCTGGACGCCGAACCCGATCTGACGGTCGTCGGCGAGGCCGCGACAGCCGAGCAGGCGCTCGTCCGCATTCCCGCGCTGCGCCCGCAGGTCGCGGTCCTCGACGTGCGACTGCCCGACGGGGACGGCGTACGTGTATGCCGGGAGCTGCGCTCCCGCATGCCGGAACTCGCCTGCCTGATGCTGACCTCCTTCGACGACGAAGAAGCCCTGCTCGACGCGATCATGGCCGGCGCATCGGGCTACGTACTCAAACAGATAACGGGCACCGACCTGGTCACCGCCGTACGCACCGTCGCGTCGGGGCAGTCGATGCTCGACCCCGGCGCCACCACACGCCTGATGACCCGGCTTCGCGCCGGTTCGGAAGAGCCGGAGGAGACTCTGCCCGGCCTGACGGAACGCGAACAGGAGATCCTGGCCCTGGTGGGTGAGGGGCTGACCAACCGTGAGATCGGCAAGCGGCTCTACCTGGCCGAGAAGACGGTGAAGAACAACATCTCCCGGCTGCTGGCCAAGCTCGGCGTGGAACGCCGTGTGCAAGCCGCCGTGATCGCCACCCAGGCGCTCGCCGCACAGGAACAGCCCAAGGGAAAAGGGGCCTCCGAGCCCGGGCGAAGGCACAGTCGCTGACAGCGCGCACACCACAAGCGGGATCCGTCAGGCCACTCACAGCCGACGAGACGCGCCACGGTGCACGCCGCGGGACCTGCGCCGGGCACGCGGCAGAGCCGGGCCGGCGGGCCCGGCTCTGCCGTACGCGGCACCCGGCCGGTGTCAGTCGTGCGGGACGACCGCCACCGGGCAGTGCACGTGGTGGAGGCAGGCTTGGGCGACGGACCCGATGCGGGTCCCGATCGGAGCACGGCGTGTGCGGCGGCCGACCACCAGCAACTGCGCCCCCTCGGCTGCTTCGACGAGCACGTGTCCGGGGTTGCCCATCTCGACCTGCGCGATGACCGGCACCTCCGGGAAGCGCTCACGCCACGGAGCCAGGGCCTTCTCCAGCGCCGCCTGCTCCAGCGCCGTCGTTCCACCGCTCTGCCCGGGAGGGCCCAAGGGGCCGGGGGTGTAGATGTAGACCGGCGGCAGACTCCACGCACGCAGCGCCCGCACCGTCGCCCCCCGTGCGGCCGCGGTCTCGAACGCGAACCGCAGCACCTCACTGCACTCTTCCGCGTCGCCCTGCTGGCCCACGACGACTTCCCGGCGTGCCGGCGAGTCCGTACCGGCCCGGACGGCGACCACGGGCCGCGGGGAGGAACCGATGACACGTCGTCCGCACGAGCCGAGCAGATAACCGGTGAGGGCACCGAGTCCGCGGGACCCGATGACGAGCATCTCTGCCCGCTCGGCGGCCTTCAGCAGCGCCGGGGACGCCGACTCGCCCACTGCCTCGGACGACAGCCGCACCTTCGGGTAACGCTCGCTGAGTTCCTTTTCCGCCAGGTTCAGCAGGTCCTTGCCCGCCTGCTCCTGTACGTCCGGAGGCCGGACGATCGGCACATCAACGGGCTGCCAGAACCAGGCGTGCACGAGATGCACAGGCAGCTCGCGGCGCACCGCTTCCTCGGCCGCCCATGCGGCTGCGGCCATGCTCTCCTCGGAGCCGTCCACCCCGACGACGATTGCACGTTCCATGACGAAGCCTTCCCCACTCTCGACGGTGTGCCCGGCACACCCCTGTGTTCCTTCGTGACCACAGCATCCGGTCGGCAACACAGCGACGGAGAGGGGCCGTTCGGCCCGGCGTCGGCCGCCGTTCGGCCCTCGGCGGCCGGGACCCCCGGGCCCCGTACCGGCGTCCCGAAGCGGGGGGACCGTGCTCGTCCCCTCCGGTGCCACCGCACAGTCACCGTCCGGCAGTCGAGGCCCAACGGGCCCGCGCAAGCGGGACGTTCGGCCCACCGGAAGAGGCCTCATGCCGGCAGAGCCGCCGTTGCCGGCCGCGGCACATTTGCTTCGGACACCACAGACCGCGTTCGATCCGCCCCCTTGAAGGGACAACCGTCATGGCCGTTCACCAGCCGACCCGCTCACGGATATCCCGTCCGTGGCGCAGGCACCAGGCCCGCAGCACTTCGCACACCGCGGAGTCCTCGGCCTCCACGACCGTCGAGAAGAACTTCGCCGCAGTGCGGCTGATCGTCGGCGGCGTATTCCTCTGGGCGTTCTTCGACAAGCTCTTCGGCTGGGGGTACGCCACCCCCTCCGGCAAGGGCTGGATCGACGGGGGTTCACCGACCAAGGGCTTCCTGTCCGGCGTGGCCACCGGACCGTTCGAGTCCACCTTCCACTCCTGGGCCCGAGCCGTCTGGGCCGACTGGCTGTTCATGCTCGGGCTCCTCGG
This sequence comes from Streptomyces sp. WMMB 322, assembly GCF_900090145.1. Classification (GTDB taxonomy): domain Bacteria; phylum Actinomycetota; class Actinomycetes; order Streptomycetales; family Streptomycetaceae; genus Streptomyces. Next base: position 160,569 of record NZ_FMHI01000008.1, on the reverse strand, counting down.
CATCGGCACCGCCCTCGCGGCCGGCGTCGCCCTGCGGCTCACAGCAGTGGCCGGGACTGTGCTGATGGGCCTGATGTGGGCGGCCGAGTGGCCGCCTGCGCGGTACCTGTCGGACGGCTCGCCCAGCATGTCGACCAACCCGGTCCTGGACTACCACCTCGTCTATGCCGTCGTCCTGATCGCTCTCGCAGTCGCCTCCGCCGGCCGTACCTGGGGGCTCGGCAGGACGTGGGAGCGGTTCCCGTTCGTCAGCCGCAACCGCTGGCTGCAGTGAACGCACGGGCTTGCGTCCCGGGCCGGGACACCTCCGCCGGCTCGGCCCGGGCCGTTTTGCCCACCTCCATGTACACAAGGCAGTACGGCGCCGCGATGAGCGGCAGACCGACGGAAGGACAACCATGACGTCCCCGACAAGCCCCCGGCTGATCAGCCACCTGCCGTCCGCCGGGCGCGACCGGATGGTGCAGTTGTCGCACGAGACGCAATTCCCCAAAGGGGCACGCATCTTCGAGGAGGGCCGCCGCGCCGACCGCTTCTGGATCATCCGGACCGGCGCGGTAACCCTCGATCTCCATGTTCCCGGACGCCGCGCCGCCCAAGTGGAGACTCTGGGCCCCGACAAGCTGCTCGGCTGGTCGTGGCTGTTCCCGCCCCACACCTGGCACTTGGGAGCCTCCGCCCTCTCACCTGTCAGGGCGCTCGAATTCGACGCGGAAGCCGTACGGCAACTGTGCCGAGAAGAGCCCGTCTTCGGGCAGGAACTCACCCGATGCGTAGCGGAGATCATCGCTCGACGCCTGCACGCCGCCCGCACACGGCTCCTGGACCTCTACGGGCCACAAGGCAGCGGACTGCGGTTGTGAGACGCAGGCGCAGCTCCTCGTCGCCGGACCGGGCGGCCCCGGGACTCTCCGACGCGGAACCGCTGCGCCTGGCGGTGGTGCAGGTTCTCCTCGGTTCCCCTCGGCCGGCATGGCCGCCCCGCCTGCTCCCGGCAGTGGGCCGGGGCCGTCTCCTCCGGCCCCGGCCCCCTCGGGCCGGCTCAGCCGGGAAGACCACGGCGGCACAACCCCCGCCGCCGCGTCTTCGCCCGCACCGGCCAACGCCTCCTGACCGTGGCAGCCGCCTTCTGGCACGACTGGGACACCAGCGCGGCGCCACGATCAGGCGATCCCCGACCGCCTACGGCCACCAGGACACCGGACTCATTCATCCAGGGGTGTCGTCCTTGAAGAACTCGCCCTTGCCGGCCTTCTCCGCGAGGAGGTCCGGCACGGCGAATCGGTCGCCGTAGCGCTCCTGGAGCTCGCGGGCGCGCTCCACGAACCCGGCTGGGCCGCCCTCGTAGCCGTTGATGTACTGGATGACGCCGCCCGTCCACGGCGGGAAGCCGATGCCCAGGATGGAGCCGACGTTGGCGTCGGCGACCGAGGTCAGCACGCCCTCCTCGAAGAGCCGGACGGTGTCCAGCGCCTCGGCGAAGAGCATCCGTTCCTTCATGTCCTCGAACGGGATGCCGGGGTCGGCGTCCTTCTTGAAGTGCTCGCGCAGGCCCGGCCAGAGCCTGACGCGCTTGCCGTCCTCGCCGTAGTCGTAGAAGCCGGCTCCGCCGCTGCGGCCCGTGCGCCCGAACTCGTCGACCATCCTGTCGATGACGGCGTCCGCCGGATGCGCCTTCCACTCGATGCCCTCGGCCTCCAGCCCGCGCCGGGTCTCCTCGCGGATCTTGCGGGGCAGGGTGAGGGTGAGCTCGTCCATCAGCGAGAGCACCTTGGCGGGGTAGCCGGCCTGCGCTGCCGCCTGCTCGACGGTCGCGGGCTCCACGCCCTCGCCGACGAGGGCGACTCCCTCGTTGATGAAGTGCCCGATGACCCGTGAGGTGAAGAATCCCCGGGAGTCGTTGACGACGATCGGGGTCTTCTTGATCTGCTGCACCAGGTCGAAGGCGCGTGCCAGGGCCTCCTCCCCCGTGCCGCGGCCCTTGATGATCTCCACCAGCGGCATCTTGTCGACCGGTGAGAAGAAGTGCAGCCCGATGAAGTCGGCCTGGCGCTCGACGCCTTCGGCGAGGGCGGTGATGGGCAGCGTGGAGGTGTTGGAGCACAGCAGGGCATCGGGGGCGACGATGTCCTGGATCTCCTGGAAGACCTTGTGCTTGAGCGCCGGGTCCTCGAAGACCGCCTCGATGACGGCGTCGCAGCCCGCGACGGCCTGCGGTTCCGCGGCGGGTGTGATGCGGGCGAGCAGCTCGTCCCGCTTCGCCTCGGTCGTACGGCCGCGCTCGAGCGCCTTCTCCAGCAGGCCCTGCGAGTAGCGCTTGCCCTTCTCGGCGGCCTCCAGGGAGACGTCCTTGAGGACGACGTCGATGCCGGCCTTCGCGCAGGAGTAGGCGATGCCCGCGCCCATCATGCCGGCGCCGAGGACGGCGACCTTCCGGACCGGGCGGGACTCGATGCCCTTGGGGCGGCTGCGGCCGGCGTTGACGGCCTGCATGTCGAAGAAGAACGCCTGGATCATGTTCTTCGAGATCTGGCCGGTGACCAGTTCGACGAAGTAGCGGGCCTCGATGACCTGGGCGAGTTCGAAGTCGACCTGGGCGCCCTCGACCGCCGCGGCCAGGATGTTGTGCTGGGCGGGGTAGGGGGCGCCGCCCGTCTGCTTCCTCAAGTTGGCCGGGAATGCGGGGAGGTTGGCGGCGAGCTTCGGGCTCGACGGGGTGCCGCCGGGGATCTTGTAGCCCTTCACGTCCCAGGGCTGCACGGACTCCGGGTTGGCGTCGATGAAGGCGTGGGCAGCGGCCAGCATGGCTTCCTCGCTGTCCACGACCTCGTGGACGAGGCCCTTCTCCTTGGCCTTGGCCGGGAAGTACTGCTGCCCCTGGAGGAGCACGTTGAGCAGCGCGTCGGCGATCCCCAGCAGACGGACCGTGCGGGTCACGCCGCCGGCTGCGGGAAGCAGGCCGAGGGTGGCCTCCGGACAGCCGATCTTGGAGCCCTTCGCGTCGAGGGCGACACGGTGGTGGCAGGCGAGCGTGATCTCGAAGCCCCCGCCGAGCGCGGCGCCGTTGATGGCGGCGACGACGGGCTTGCCGAGGGTCTCGATGCGCCGCAGATCGCGCTTGAGCTGCATGCTGCCCTCGAAGACCTCCTGGGCGTCCTCGGGGCGGGCGCGGATGAGGTCGTTGAGGTCGCCGCCGGCGAAGAAGGTCTTCTTGGCGGAAGTGAAGATCACGCCGCGGAGGTTGCCGGCCTCGTTCTCACGCTCGAGGCGGTCGGCGACGACGCCGAGCGACTCCTTGAACGCGGCGTTCATGGTGTTCGCGGACTGGTCCGGGTCGTCCAGCACGAGGGTGACGACGCCGGACCCGTCCTGTTCCCAGCGGATGGTCGTGGACTCAGGCATGGTGGGTTTTCTCTCCGTACGTGAGGGCGGGATGGCGGTGGGAAGCGGTGCGGCCGGCCGCGGAAGCCGTCGCTCCCGCGGTGGTGGCCGTCTCCGGTCGGAAAGTCAGAGCCGTTCGACGACGGTGGCGCTGCCCATGCCTCCGCCGACGCACAGGGTGACCAGGCCGTAGCGCTGGTCGCGGCGCTCCAGCTCGTCCACGAGGGTGCCCAGCAGCATCGCGCCCGTGGCGCCCAGCGGGTGGCCCATGGCGATGGCGCCACCGTTGACGTTGACCTTCTCCAGCGGCAGTTCCATGTCACGGGCGAAGCGCAGCACCACCGCCGCGAACGCCTCGTTCATCTCGACCAGGTCCATGTCGGCCGCCGTCAGCCCGGCCTTGGCGAGGGCCTTGCGGGAGGCGGGCGCGGGCCCGGTCAGCATGATGGTGGGGTCGGCGCCGGAGACGGCTGCGGAGAGGATGCGCGCGCGGGGGCGCAGCCCGTAGCGCTGTCCGACCTCCTCGCTGCCGACGGCGACGAGGGCGCTTCCGTCGACGATGCCGGAGGAGTTGCCCGCGTGGTGGACGTGGTCGATCTCCTCCACCCAGTGGTACTTCTGCAGCGCCACCGCGTCGAAGCCGCCCATCTCGCCGATGTCCTTGAAGGACGGCTTCAGCCCGGCGAGGGAGTCGGCCGTCGTACCCGGACGGATGTGCTCGTCACGGTCGAGGACGGTCATGCCGTTGCGGTCGAGCACGGGGATGACGGAACGGTCGAAACGGCCGTCCTTCCACGCCTCGGTTGCCAACTCCTGCGAGCGCACGGCGTATTCGTCCACGTCACGGCGGGAGAAGCCCTCGATGGTGGCGATGAGGTCGGCGCCGATGCCCTGCGGCACGAAGCCCGTCTCCAGGCTCGTCAGGGGGTCCATGTGCCATGCGCCGCCGTCGGAGCCCATCGGCACGCGGGACATCGACTCGACGCCGCCCGCCAGGATCAGGTCCTCCCACCCCGAACGCACCTTCGCCGCAGCGAGGTTGACCGCTTCGAGGCCGGAGGCACAGAAGCGGTTCTCCTGGACGCCCGCGACGGTGTCGGGGAGCCCGGCGGCGATGGCCGCGGTCTTGGCGATGTCGGAGCCCTGGTCCCCGATGGGGCTGACGACGCCGAGCACGAGGTCGTCGATCGCGGCCGGGTCCATTGCGGGGTGGCGGCGGCGCAGTTCGTGGATGAGGCCGACGACCAGGTCGATGGGCTTGGTCCCGTGCAGGGCGCCGTTGGCCTTGCCGCGGCCGCGCGGGGTGCGGATCGCGTCGTAGATGTACGCTTCGGTGCTCAAGATCGGCAGCCTTTCGGTGCGTGGCGGTTCGGGCGGGTCGGGGCCGGTTCAGTCGAGGATCGAACGGCCGATGATCTCTTTCATGATCTCGGTCGTGCCGCCGTAGATCGTCTGGATGCGTCCGTCGGTGTAGGCACGGGCGACAGGGAATTCGTTCATGTAGCCGTAGCCGCCGTGCAGTTGGAGACATCGGTCGGTGACGCGCTTGTGCAGTTCCGTCGCCCACCACTTGGCCATGGACGCGTGGGCGGCGTCCAGCTCGCCCTTCGAGTGGTCCTCGATGCAGCGGTCGAGGAAGGCGCGGGTCACGGCGCACTCCGTGGCGAGCTCGGCGATCTCGAAACGCACGTGCTGGAGCCTGGCGAGCGGCCGTCCGAACGCCTCCCGCTCCTTCACGTACCGCGTCGTCTGCCCGAGGATCTCCTCGGCGCCGGCGATCGCCCCGACCGCGATGGCCAGCCGCTCCTGCGCGAGGTTGGTCATCAGGTGGACGAAGGCGCCGTGCAGTTCGCCGAGAAGGTTCTCCTTCGGCACGTGCACGTCGTTGAAGAACAACTCGGCGGTGTCCTGCGACTTCTGCCCGATCTTGTCGAGGTTGCGGCCGCGCTCGAACCCCTCCGTGCCCCGTTCGACGACGAGGAGGCTCAGGCCCTTCGCGCCGCCCTCGGGCTTCGTACGTGCCACGACGATCACCAGGTCGGCGAGGATGCCGTTGGAGATGAAGGTCTTGGAGCCGTTCAGCACCCAGTGGTCGCCCCTGTCCTCCGCGGTCGTGCGGATGCCCTGGAGGTCGGAGCCGGCGCCGGGTTCCGTCATGGCGATGGCGGTGATGATCTCGCCGGAGCAGAAGCCGGGGAGCCAGCGGCGCTTCTGCTCGTCCGTCGCCAGAGACGTCAGATACGGGCCGATGATGTCGTTGTGCAGGCCCAGGGCGATGCCCGCGGCGCCCGCGCGGGCGAACTCCTCGCCGAGCACGGCGGCGTACCGGAAGTCGGCGGTGCCGCCGCCCCCGTACTCCTCGGGGACGGCGAGACCGAGCAGACCCTGGCGCCCGGCCGCGAGCCACGCCTCGCGGGAGACGATGCCGTCCTTCTCCCACTGCTCGTAGTGCGGCTCGACCTCCTTGGCCAGGAAGGTGCGGACGGTCTGCCGGAACGCTTCGTGGTCCTCGGTGAAGATCTGGCGCTTCATGTGGTCGGTGCTCCCCTTCGGGCCTTCGCGTGGTCGCTCTTCACGTCTCGCCTGTTCACCCCGTGGGCCGTGTCGCACACCCCGTGGCGACCGCGGTGCCGACCGGACGACGGCTACGTCAGAGCCAGCTCTTGACCTTCTCGATCAGAGCGGCCGGGTCGGGCCCGACGGGCGTCACGTTGAGCATCGTCACCCCGGCCTCGCGGAACGCCTCGACGCGCTCACGCACGTAGCTCTCGGGACCGCAGAGGGAGACCAGCTCGCAGAACTCGGCGGGAACCGCGGCCTCCGCCTCCCGCTTCTTTCCCGCGAGGTAGAGGTCCTGCACCTTCTCGGCCGCCTCCTCATAACCGTACGCCCGGGCCACATCGTTGTAGAAGTTCCTGCCCTTTGCGCCCATGCCGCCGATGTACAGGGCGATCAGGGGCCGCACGGACTCCCGGACGGCCGCCGCGTCCTCACCGATGGCCAGGAGGGTGCCCGCGGAGATCTCCAGGGGACCGCGTTCCGGTGCGCGCAGCGCGGTTCCCTCCGCCAGCGCGGTGCCCCACACCTGCTTGGCCTTCTCGGGGACGAAGAGATGCGGCAGCCAGCCGTCGGCGATCTCGGCGGTCATCCGGACGTTCGCCGGGCCGAGGGAGGCGATGTAGAGGGGGATCTCCGCCCGCTGCGGCCGGTTGAGGAACTTCAGCGGCTTGCCCAGCTTGCCGCCCTTCTCGGGAGGCAGCGGCATGTCGGTGATGCCGTGGTGGTCGATGACCTCGCGCCGCCAGATGCGCCGGCACAGCTCGACGGTCTCCCGGGTTCGGCCCAGCGGCTTGTCGTACGCCTTGCCGTGCCAGCCCTCGACGACCTGCGGCCCCGAGGCGCCCAGGCCCAGCAGCGCGCGCCCCTCGGAGAGGACGTCCAGGCCGGCGCCGGTCTGGGCGATGAGCGCGGGGGTGCGGGAGTAGACGTTGAGGATGCCCGCGCCGATGAGCATGCGCTCGGTGCGGGCGGCGATGTAGCCCATGACGGTGGGCGAGTCGAAGCCGTACGCCTCGGCGACCCACACGGCGTCGAGGCCGGCGGCCTCCAGCTTCACGACCTCTTCGGCTGCGGTGCGGGGGTTGTCGGCGTACTGGAGGGGCGTGGCGATCTTCATGCGTCACTGTCCTTGGCGGGGTCGGAGTCGGAGGGGGCGGGCCCGGCGAGTGCCGGCAGCTGCCAGTCGCGGGCCACATCGGCGGCGTCGGCACCGGGCAGCGCGGGCGGCCGGGAGACCGCGGCCGGAGTCGCGGAGAAGCGCGGCGCCGGTGCGGGCTGGGTGATTCCGGCGTGTTCGACGAAGGTTCCGCGGGCGGCCAGATGCGGGTGCCGGGGAGCTTCCCGCAGGGAGAGCACGGGGGCGACGCAGGCGTCCGAATCGCGGAAGACCTCGTCCCACTCGTCCCTCGTGCGGGTCTTGAAGCGGTCCGCGACGGCGGCGCACAACTCCCCCCAGGCGGCCGGATCGTCGCGCCCGGGCGCCTCGTCGCCGAGACCGAGGAGCCTTGTGAACTCCCCGTAGAACCTGGGCTCCAGCGCACCCACGGCCATGAAACCGCCGTCGGCCGTCTCGTAGGTGCCGTAGAAGGGCGCGGCGCCGTCGAGCAGATTAGCGCCCCGCCGGTCCTGCCACGCCCCGGCGGCGAGCATCCCGTGGATCATGGCCGTGAGGTGGCTCGTGCCGTCGACGATGGCGGCGTCGACGACCTGGCCGCGTCCGCCCGGGGTGCGCGCGTGCTGGAGGGCCGCCAGCACACCGATCACCAGGTAGAGCGAACCTCCCGCGTAGTCCCCCAGCAGGTTGGCGGCGGCGTACGGAGGGCCCTCGGCGGGACCGGTCATCCCGAGCGCACCCGTCACGGCGATGTACCCGATGTCGTGACCGGCGCGCGGCGCGAGCGGCCCGTCCTGGCCCCAGCCCGTCATGCGTGCGTAGACGAGGGCGGGGTTGCGCGCGAGGCAGGCGTCCGGGCCGATCCCGAGGCGTTCGGCGACGCCGGGCCGGTTGCCCTCGATGAGGACATCGGCGCGCTCGACCAGGCCGAGGGCGTTCGCGAGGCCGTCCGCGTCCTTCAGGTCCAGCGTCACGGAACGCTTGTTGCGGTTGGTGACGTCGCCGGCGGGGTCGATTCCCAGTGCGGCGCCGCCGGGACGGTCGACGCGCACCACGTCCGCGCCCAGGTCGCCGAGCACCATCGCCGCGAAGGGTCCCGGGCCGATACCGGCCAGTTCCACGACGCGTACACCGCGGAGCGGGCCCTCGCCGTACGACGTCGCTGCTGCCATCTGGCCCGCCCTCTGACACTTTGACACAACTGATGTAACACCGGTGATGCTAAGGACGCGTCACCCATTCCACAAGCCCGGGCGGCAGGCGGAGCAGCGGCCGCGCCGTGGCATGCGCCACACGGAAAACCACACGGAAAACAGGCCTCCCGGGCGGCACTTCGGGCCAGCGCACCGAGGAACCACTCAGGACGTCAACATCGGGCACGACTGCTCACCTGTACGTGGCCTGGCACCAGGGGCTCGACTGCGTGATACTGATTGAAGACCGGTGAAAAAGTGCAACTTCGCGCAATAGCGTGAGTGCCCGGCGGTCCTCCGGACCAGCGCCCGAACGACGGGACCAGCCGGATTCCGGAAACGAGCAGCCGGGTGGAGAGGCGCCGGGGAGGCGCGGAGAGGTGGGGTCGATGGGCGGAACCACGCACATGGAACGGGAGTTGAGCAGCCAGCCCGGGACGTGGCACTCGGCCGCCGAGCTGGCCGCCGGGGCTCCGCTGCCCCGCGCCGGGGAGCGGGTCGCGGTCGTCGGGTGCGGCACGTCCTGGTTCATGGCTCAGGCGTACGCCGCCCTGCGCGAGAGCGCGGGACTGGGTGTGACGGACGCTTTCGCAGCATCGGAGGCGATGCTCGGTGCCGGCCGGGGCTACGACCGACTGCTGGCCGTCACCCGCTCCGGCACCACGACAGAGGTGCTCCGTCTGCTGGAAGCGGTGCGAGGACGCATCCCCACCGTCACCGTCGTGGGCGACCCGGACACCCCCGCGACCGCCGTCTCGGACGAGACGGTCGCCCTGCCGTTCGCCGACGAACAGTCCGTTGTGCAGACGCGGTTCGCCACGAGCGCGCTCGCGCTGCTCAGGACGCATCTCGGCGAGGACATCACGGCGGCGGTGCGGGACGCCGAGGAGGCACTCTCGGCCGAGGTCCGGCAGGAGTGGGTGGACGCCGAGCAGTTCACGTTCCTGGGCACGGGCTGGAGCGTCGGGCTGGCGCACGAGGCGTCGCTGAAGATGCGGGAGGCGTCGCAGTCCTGGACCGAGTCGTATCCGGCGATGGAGTACCGGCACGGGCCCATATCCATCGCCGCCCCCGGGCGCGTCACCTGGCTTTTCGGATCTTCGCCGGAAGGGCTGGGAGAGGAAGTGGCCCGCACGGGGGCCGCGTTCGTGCACCACGGGAGGCGCGATCCGATGGCGGAGCTGGTGCTGGTGCAGCGCGTTGCACTGGCGCGTGCCCGTGAGCGCGGTCTGGATCCCGACACGCCGCGCAGCCTGACCCGTTCGGTGATGCTGGAAACCCGCTGAGGCTGCTGGAGGCCGGCGAGCGCCGACGGACGGCCCGGCCCGGGACCGGTCCTCCGCTCCCCCCGGGCCTTTACGTCTCGCGCCGCTTCCCGCCGCCGCTTCTTCGGCCGCTGCCCGCGCCTGTGCCGTTGTTCCTGCCACCTGCCACCTGCCACCTGCCACCTGCCAATCCTCCTGCCTGATCATCACTGCCTTCCGGCCTTGGTCCCTGCCCTGTCCCGTCCTCAACGGAGGTCCGCAGCATGCCCCTTGTCTCCACCGATGCCGTCCTCGGTCCGGCGCGCGCGGCGGGTCTCGGCGCTCCCGCCTTCAACGTGCTGCACCTGGAGACCGCCGAGGCACTGGTCGCGGCGGCGGAGCGCGCGGAAGTGCCGCTCATACTCCAGATCAGCGAGAACTGCGTCCGATATCATGGGAGTCTGCTGCCGCTCCTGCGTGCCACCCTCACCCTGGCTGAGGCATCCGAGGCCGACGTCTCCGTGCACCTGGACCACATCACCGACGCCGCGCTGCTGCGGGAGGGCGTCTCGGCGGGAGTACGCTCCGTGATGATCGACGCGTCCGCTCTGCCCTACGAGGAGAACGTGGCCACCACCTCGGAGCTGACGGGCTGGTGCCATCGCGAACAGGTCTACGTCGAAGCCGAGTTGGGCGAGGTGGGAGGCAAGGACGGTGTGCACGCCCCCGGTGCGCGTACCGACCCCGAGCAGGCGTTCGCCTTCGTCGAGGCCACGGGGGTGGACGCCCTCGCCGTCGCCGTCGGCTCGTCCCACGCGATGCGGGAGCGAACGGCCGTCCTCGACAAGGAGCTGATCCGCTCCCTGCGGCAGCGGCTTCCCGTGCCCCTCGTGCTGCACGGTTCGTCAGGGGTCCCTGACGGCGAACTGCGTGCAGCCGTCGGCGCCGGCATGACGAAGATCAACATCTCCACGCATCTGGTCTCCGTGTTCACCGGCGAGGTGCGCCGGACGCTCTCGGAGAGTCAGTCGCTCATCGACTCCCGCAAGTACGTGGGGCCGGCAAGGGAAGCGGTCTCGCGGGAGGCCGAACGGCTGCTGCGCATGCTGGGAGCCCCGGCTTCATGAAACGGCACGAGCGGATGAACGCCCTGCTGGAGCTGCTGAGTGAGCGGGGGCGGCTCGACGTGGCGGAGGCCGCGACATCCCTGGAGGTGTCGGTTGCGACCATGCGCCGCGACATGGACGCCCTCGCGGAGCAGCAGTTGCTCAAGCGCACCCGGGGCGGGGCCGTGCTCGCCCCGGTCGCCTACGACCTGCCGATCCGGTACAGGAACGGTCACCAGGCCGCCCGGAAGCACGCCGTCGCCGAGACGGCGGCATCAATGGTGGAGGAGGGCGACGTCGTGGGGCTGAGCGGAGGCACGACGACGACGGAGATCGCCCGGTCGCTCGCCACGCGGCCGGAGTTCGCCGAGGCCGGGCCGCATGCGCGGCTGACGATCGTCACCAACTCCCTCAACATCGCCAATGAGTTGGCGGTCCGGCCGCAGATCAGGATCGTGCTGACGGGCGGTGTGGCCCATTCCCGTTCCTTCGAACTCACCGGCCCCTACAGCGAGATGGTTCTGCGGCAGCTCACGCTGGACATCGCCTTCATCGGCGTGAACGGCATCGACGCGCAGTGGGGCGGCACCGTCCACGACGAAGCCGAGGCGAGCACCAACAGGCTCATGGCCGAGCGGGCGGCCCGTGCCGTGGTCGTCGCGGACTCCTCGAAGCTGGGCCTGCGCTGCTTCGCCCGCGTCGGCGGGGAGGAGGTCTTCGGCACGTTCGTGACGGACCCGTCCATGGACGAAGCCGCCCGGCGGGAATTCTCCGACCAGGGCCTGCGTGTCGTGACCTCGGCGCCGTCCGCGGCGGAGGGCTGACGGCCACCGACACCCTCGGCAGGTCCACGGCATGCGCGTGCCGCACGCGCCCTGCCGGCACCCACCCGGCCTCTCGGGTGCGTCGCCCTGGCGACGCGGCCGGGCCTGCGAGTCCGCTGCCACGGGAGAACGCCCGGCCGGTGCCAGAATGCCCGGCATGGAACGATCTTCCTCAGCGGCAGTCGGTACAGCGACCCCCTCCGGCCCGGCGACCGGCCCCGGCAGCGCCCCGGTGAGCACGGAGCCCGCCCGGGCGCCCGCGGACACCGCCGGGCCCGGCGGTGACGCCGGTCTTCCGGGCATCGCCCACGCCTGGGCCGCGCTGGGAGGCGACGCCGCCCTGCTCGAGAGGGTCTCCTACACACGGCGAGCGGTGCTGCCGGCCCGGCTGCCCGTACTCGAACTGGCCCGCGCGTCGGTCGCGGTGTGCTCACTGGCCGCGGCCGAACTGTCGTCCGTACGGGCGAGAGCAACCGGGACGGGCAGCAGCGCGGGCAGCGCCGGCGACGGCGGCCCCCTCGCGGTTCCGTCCGTGCAGGTCGACGACGGCGCGGTGGCCACCTCGTTCACCAGCGGGCGCCACCTGAGGACGGACGGGCGCGCCCCTGTGACGTTCTCCCCGCTGTCCCGCTTCTGGCGCACCGCGGACGGATGGGTGCGCACCCACGCCAACTACCCGCACCACCGCACGCGGCTGCTGTCCGCCCTCGGCATCTCCGTCGAGGACCGCGACGACACCACACTCGCGGAGATCCTCGCCACGGAACTCGCCCAGCGCGACGCCGCCGAGGTCGAGGAGACGGTGCACGCGGCGGGCGGCCTCGCCGTGGCCGTGCGCACGCCGCAGGAGTGGGCGGTGCATCCTCAGGGCGCGCAGTCCTCCCGCCGTCCGCTGCTGTCGACGGCCCGCATGGACCAGGCGCCCCTGCGCACCCTGCCGGAGTCTTCGGGCCACGGCCCGATGCACGCGGTGCGCGTGCTGGACCTCACCAGAGTCCTCGCAGGTCCCGTCGCCACCCGGGCGCTCGCACTGTTCGGTGCAGATGTTCTGCGCATCGACGCGCCGCAGCTTCCGGAGAACCTGGACACGCACGCCGACACCGGCGCCGGAAAGCGCTCGGCGCTCCTCGACCTCTCGTCCCGGTCCGGGCAGGCGGCGTTCGACGAACTGCTGTCGTCGGCGGACGTCGTCGTCACCGGTTACCGTCCCGGAGCGCTGGACCGCTTCGGACTCGCTCCCGAGTCGCTGGCGGACCGCCGGCCGGGAGTGGTCGTGGGCCAGCTCAGCGCCTGGGGTGCGTACGGGCCCTGGCACAGAAGACGCGGCTTCGACAGCCTGGTGCAGGCGGCGAGCGGCATCGCCACCGTCGAGGGCCAGCGGGACGAGGCGGGCGAGGGCATTCCGGGCGCCCTGCCGGCGCAGGCCCTCGACCACGGCACCGGCTATCTGCTGGCGGCCGCGGTGATGCGGGCCCTGACCGAGCAGCGGCGTGGCGGGCGCGGGGCGAGGCTCGTGCGGCTGGCGCTCGCCCAGACCGCCAACTGGCTGGTCGACGGGCTGGCCTCGCAGCTCTCACCGTACGCGCGGGAGGAGGCGGCAGACGCCGCGGCCCAGGACCCGGTCGATCCCGCTCCCTGGCTGGCCGAGGCGGACAGCCCGCTGGGACGCCTGCGTTATGCGCTGCCGCCCGTCGCCTACGACGGGTCTCCTCCGGACTGGCCGCATCCGCCCGGCATGCCCGGCACGGACACCGCTGCCTGGTGGTGATCAGGGCGGGACGGCCGCACGCCGGGCCGCGAGTTCGCCCTACAGGGACTCCTTGCCGTGACCGCGGTGGCCGTGGCCGCCGGGCCCGTGGTCGCGGTGGCTTGCGTGCGGCCCGCCGTGCCGGTGGCGGTCCCGTCCCTGCCGTCGCTCCCTGCGCTCCAGCTCCCGCTTCTGGCGCCGCTCGGCGCGCAACTTCAGTTTCTCCTCGCGCGGGATCTTCCGTACGACGGCGACGCCGCCCATCATCGTGACGCCGGTGATCACCACGTGCGGCGCGTCGGCGTCACCGAATCCGGAGGCGGAGGAGTCGAATCCGCCCATGATGCCGACACCGCGGACCTCGACGCCGACACCGGGCGGCACGGTGACACTGAAGCCGCCCATCAGCGCGAAGCAGCGGATGACCACGTTCCGGTCCTCGAACCGGGCCTCCCGCAGGTCCAGTTCGCCGCCGCCCATGATGCCCAGGGCGGTGAAGACGCGCGGCACCGTCCACTGGCCACGGCGGCCGAATCCGCCCATGATGCCGATGCCCCAGCGCGAGGTGGCGCTTCCGCCGATCCGTTCCGCCCACCGTCGCGTCTTGCTGAGCGACGGGGGCGGCGAATCGTCCAGGGCACCGGGCCTCTCCGGCGAGCGGCCGGCGGAAGCACCGTCGTCCCCGTGGTGCGGCAGATCGCGTACGAGAGGCACCAACTCCCCGCGTGTGCGGGCCCGGTAGGCGCTGTCGAGGCGTTCCTGGAACTCGTCCATGCCGAGCCGCCCTTCGGCCAGCGCATCGCGCAGCACGTCTGCGATGCGCTCCCGTTCGGCGTCCGAAGCGCGCATTTCGGGGAGTTCGTCACTCATGTGGTCAGCCTATTACGCGCCGTGGCCCCCGGGATCGGCTACTGGACGGACGCGAGAAGCCACTCGGCCAGGGCGACGGCCCCGAATCCCAGCACCAGCACTCCGGTGGCGACACGGGTGCGGCCACGGCGGCTGAGCACGATCGCGGTGCCGGAGAGGATGAGCGCGATGCCGTAGAAGCCCACGGTGAGCACCGAGGGTGCACTGCCCAGGCGTACGACGAGCGCGACCGCCACGGCGACCATGACGACGCCGGAGAGGACGATGCGGACCCTGCGCGCCTGCCGCGGCGTGAGGCCGGTACGCGCGTCCCCTTCCCCCTGGTCCCCCTGGTCCAACTGCTCCCCCTGGTCCCCCTCTGCTCCCGGGGCGGACCCGGGTTCTTCGTCACGGGTGACCTCTGCGGCCCCGTCCCCGGTCGTCTCTTCTTCGGTCGGCGCGCTTATGTTGGCTTCGGGCATGCCGGGAGGTTATCCGCATTCGGCACCGCCTGTCGCGCGAGGGCCTGCCGGGGGCCGGGGGCGGCCCAACCTGCGGGGAGGGAATGCGGGCTGGAGCCCAACTCCTCGCCTACGAGGGCTCCTTGTACGTCCACTCGCGCAGATCGGCGCGGCTGTCGAACTTGGCGAGGTTCGTGTCGATCGGGTCGTCGGTGTACTGGTGGAAGTGCCACGGGTGCTCGATCCCGGGATTGCCGGGTTTGCCGTTGTAGTGCGCTATCCACAGGCCGTCGCCGGCGAACGACGTCGTGTCGTGGTTGAACCAGAAGTTGGTGTTGCAGTAGAGCAGCACCCTGGTGTGGGGGCGTTCCTCCTGGACGTACTTGATGAAGTAGTCCTTCTCCGAGTTGGAGACTTCCGAGTCCTCCCAGTCCAGGACGAGCATGTCGCCCTTGACCAGGTTGATCTTCGACATGAAGTAGTCGGCCTGGTTCTTCATGCTCCCGGCGCGGCCGAAGTGGTAGAAGCCGGTGACGAGTTCGGCGTCACGCGCGGTCTGGCGCTGCGCGACCCACTTCGGGTTCGTGTACGACGTGCCCTCCGTGATCTTTATGAAGACGAAGTCGAGCCCTTTCGTGCTGTAGTCCGACGGTTGGTACGACGAGACGTCGACGCCCTTGATCACCCTGCACTCCTTCTGCCGTCCGGCCGCGCGGTCATCAGTCCGATACCCCCAAGTCGGCGCACCGTACCCCGAACGGGCCGCCGCGGGGCGCCGATCGGGCGCTCGGGGCGGCAACGCGACCGGGGCCCGGGGCTTGCTCCGGCGCGTCCCCCGCCGCCCGCGGCGCCCGGCGGAGAGGATCGGTGCGGGCGCGGCCGCGGGCGCGCCCGGCACACTGGCAGAGACGCACACGCGACCGAGGAGTCCGACGATGGCGACGACACGCACCGCTCACACCGTGTGGAACGGCGACCTGAAGAAGGGGTCGGGTGAGGTCACCTTCGACTCCTCCGGCATCGGCACCCAGTCCGTCACCTGGGCATCGCGCGCGGAGGAGCCCAACGGGAGGACCAGCCCGGAGGAGCTGATCGCGGCAGCGCACTCCAGCTGCTTCTCGATGGCGCTCTCCAACGGGCTCAACTCCGCGGGCAAGCCCCCGACGCGGCTGGAGACGCGGGCCGACGTGACGTTCCAGCCGGGCACCGGCATCACCGGCATCCACCTCACCGTGCAGGGCGAGGTCCCCGGCATCGACGAGGCCTCCTTCACCGCCGCGGCGGAGGAGGCAAAGGCCAACTGCCCCGTCTCCCAGGCCCTTTCGGGCACCACCATCACGCTGACCGCCAAGCTGAGCTGAACCGGGCCGCAGGCGGGCACGAGGCCCGCGGCCGCACGGGAGCGGAGGAGAGATGCCCGAACTGCCCGAGGTCGAGGCGCTGCGCGACTTCCTCGACGACCGCGTCACCGGACGCACGGTGGAGCGCGTCACGCCCGTCGCGATCAGCGTGCTGAAGACGTACGAGCCGCAGCCCTCCGCGCTGGAGGGCCGGACCGTCACGGGAGTCTCCCGGCACGGGAAGTTCCTCGATCTGGACGCGGGAGGTCTGCATCTGGTCGTCCACCTGGCCCGAGCGGGGTGGCTGCGCTGGCGGGACTCCGTCCCGGCGGCGCCGCCCCGCCCCGGCAAGGGGCCGCTGGCTCTGAGGCTGTCGCTGACCGGGCCGGAGCAGGGCGGCGAAGGCGGCGGGTTCGATCTGACCGAGGCCGGGACGCGCAAGCGCCTCGCCGTCTACTGCGTGGACGACCCGGCACAGGTGCCGGGCATCGAACGGCTCGGGCCGGACCCGCTCGCCGACGACTTCACCCGGGAGGCCTTCGCCGGTCTCGTGCGGGGGCAGCGCCACCGGATCAAGGGGCTGCTGCGGGACCAGAGCGTGATCGCCGGGGTCGGCAACGCCTACTCGGACGAGATCCTGCACGCGGCACGCCTCTCCCCGTTCAAGATCGCGAGTGAGCTCTCGGAGGAGGAGGTCACCGGGCTCTACGACGCTCTGCGCTCCACGCTCAAGGACGCCGTCGAACGCTCGCGGGGGCTGGCCGCCGGAAAGCTGAAGTCGGAGAAGAAGACGGGGCTGCGGGTCCACGGCCGCAAAGGACAACCGTGTCCTGTGTGCGGGGACGTTGTGCGGGAAGTCTCATTCAGTGATTCATCCCTGCAGTACTGCCCCACCTGCCAGACCGGCGGGAAGCCGCTCGCCGACCGGCGCATGTCCCGGCTGCTGAAATAGCCGCGGCCCCGGGCCCGCAGAATGCCGTTGTGGAGGGGCGTACTGTGGCGCGACGGAAGGGTCCACCGATGCCGAATATTGAGGGAACGGGTATGTCTGCCGACGAGCTGGACGAGTTCGCCACAGGCCTCGCCCATATGGCACGCGACCTGCTCGCCCAGGAATCCGTGCAGAAGACCCTCGACCGGCTCGTGGAGTACGCCGTGGAGCTGGTTGACGGCTGCGAGGCCGCGGGCGTCATGACCTTGGAGAACCATCAGGTCAGCACCCTGGCCACCACCAGCGACGTGGTACGCGCCTCGGACCGCATCCAGGGCGAGGTCCGTGAGGGCCCCTGCTTCGACGCCGCACGGACGCTGAAGGAGGTCTACCGCATCGCGGACATGAGCACGACCGTCAAGCGGTGGCCCCGGTACGCGCCCGAGGCCCGCAAGCTCGGCATCGGGAGCATGATGGGCTTCCTGCTCTACACCGAGGACGACAACCTCGGGGCCCTCGACCTCTACTCGTCCAAGCCGAAGGTCTTCACGCCGCGCTCCGAGCACGTCGGCTGGCTGCTCGCCTCGCACGCGGCGGTCGCTTTCTCCAGCGCACGTACGCACGCCCAGATGAACGCCGCCATGGAGACGCGGCACAGCATCGGCGAGGCCATAGGCATCGTGATGGAGCGCTACCACCTCGACGAGAACCAGGCCTTCGCCGTGCTGAAGAAGAGCTCACAGGACCGGAACATCAAGCTGCGCGAGATCGTGCGCGTGGTCACCGAGACCGGCGAGGTCCCCGGGGCGAAGCCCCGCTCGTAGCGGTCCCTCCGACGAAGGCCCCTGGGTCGCTGTCGAAAGCCGCCGCGAAATCCCACCGCACGAAGGGGCCGCCCGGCCGGCAGCCGGGCGGCCCCTTTGAAGATCTTCGTCCGTCTCCTAGTGCTTCCCCCGCACGGCCTCGCTGAGCATCTTCAGCTTGTCCCCCTTGCTGCTGCGCTTGGAGGAGGTGGTGTGCCGGTAGCCGAACGGGCCCGGCAGGTCCATCGACGTCGTCTGGCGACCGTTGGAGTTGACGGTGCGCCGCGGGCCCTTCTTGCCGCCCGTGGTCACCGACCACGACTTGCGGTTGATGTTCAGCTTGACCCCGGGCAGGACCTGAAAGCTCTTACGGAACGTCAGCGGCATGATCGCCTCCTTGTGTCAGGACCGCTGCTGTCCCTCGTGCCCGTGATCGTTCACGGCATGCGCCCGTCGTCCGGACCGGCCGAGGTGACCTCCCCCTGCGGGCGGAAGACCAGCTCCTCGTCCTCCGCATCGACCAACAGCCGGGTGTGCGGTTTCAGTTCACCGCTGAGCAGCATCCGCGAGAGCTGGTTGTCCACTTCGCGCTGGATGGTGCGGCGCAGGGGACGCGCCCCGTACTCGGGCTGGTAGCCGCGCCTGGCGAGCCACTCGACGGCGGCCGGCGTGAACTCCACCGCGAGGTCCTGGGCATGGACCCGGTGCCGGGTCTCGTCCAGCATCATGTCGGTGACGGTGCGCAGTTGCTCGTCGGACAGCTGCCGGAAGATGACGATCTCGTCGATGCGGTTGAGGAACTCGGGACGGAACTGCTCCCTCAGCGGCCGCAGCACACGCTCCCGCCGGGCATCCTCCTCTTCCTCCTCGTCGCCGCTGCCGAAGCCGAGGACGGCGCCGCGTCCCGTGATCGCCTCGGAGCCGAGGTTGCTGGTCATGACGATGACCGTGTTGGTGAAGTCGACGGTGCGGCCCTGGGAGTCCGTCAGGCGTCCGTCGTCGAGCACCTGGAGCAGGAGGTTGAAGACGTCGGCGTGCGCCTTCTCGATCTCGTCGAGAAGCAGCAGCGAGTACGGGTTGCGGCGCACGGTCTCGGTGAGCTGGCCCGCGTCCTCGTGCCCGACGTAGCCGGGCGGAGCACCGACGAGCCGGCTGACGGTGTGCCGCTCCTGGTACTCGCTCATGTCGAGGCGCACCATCCGCTCGTCCGTGCCGAAGAGCGAATCGGCGAGCGCGCGGGCGAGTTCGGTCTTCCCGACGCCGGTGGGACCGAGGAAGAGGAAGCTGCCGATGGGCCTGTCGGGGCTGGCCAGCCCGGCCCGGGAGCGCAGCACGGCGTCGGCCACGGCGGAGACCGCCTCGTCCTGACCGATGACGCGTTCGCGCAGCCGGTCCTCCATGCCGAGCAGGCGCTCGCGCTCCTCCTGGGTGAGGCTGCTGACGGGGATGCCCGTCTGGCGGGAGACGATGTCGGCGATGTCCTCGACGGTCACCTCGGCGATGCGCCCGTTGGGGTGCTGCTTGCGCTCGCCGCGGCCGATCTCCTCCTCCAGCTCCGTGAGCCGGTCACGCAGCTGTGTGGCGCGCTCGTAGTCCTCGGCGGCGACGGCCTGGTCCTTGTCCCGGCTGACGCGTTCGGCCTCGCGCTCCAGCGCCCTCATGTCGGTGCCGCGGGTGGAGTTGCGCAGCCGCACGCGGGCACCGGCCTGGTCGAGGAGGTCGATGGCCTTGTCCGGGAGGAACCGGCCCGTCAGGTAGCGGTCGGAGAGCTCGACGGCCGCGATCAGCGCGTCGCCGCTGTAGCGGACCTGGTGGTGCGCCTCGTAGCGGTCCCGCAGGCCCCTGAGGATCTCGACCGCGTCGGGCACGCTCGGCTCGGAGATCAGGACCGGCTGGAAACGCCGGGCGAGCGCCGCGTCCTTCTCGATGTGACGGCGGTGCTCCTCGAGCGTCGTGGCGCCGATGACGTGCAACTCGCCGCGGGAGAGCGGCGGTTTGAGCATGTTGCCGGCGTCCATGGAGCCGCCTTCGGTTCCGCCTCCGCCGGCGCCGACGACGGTGTGCAGCTCGTCGATGAAGACGATCAGCTGCTCGGACCGTGCGCGGATCTCGTCGATGATGTTGCTGAGCCGCTCCTCGAAGTCGCCGCGGTAGCGGGTGCCCGCGACGACGCCGGAGACGTCGAGCTGGACGACGCGGCGGCCCAGGAGGTTGTCCGGCACGTCGCCGTCGGTGATGCGCTGGGCCAGGCCCTCCACGATGGCCGTCTTCCCGACACCCGCCTCACCGATGAGGACGGGGTTGTTCTTGCCGCGCCGGGCGAGGATCTCGATGGTCTGCTCGATCTCCTCGTCCCTGCCGATCACGGGGTCGATGCGCCCGTCGCGGGCCATCTCCGTGAGGTCCGTGCCGTACTTGTCGAGAGTGGGCGTCTCGGAACGCGGCTTGCCCTGGGCGCCCCTGCCGGGGGGCGTCTCCGCGCCTGGGGGCTGCCCTCCCGGGTACTGCGGGGCGCCCTGGCCGGGCTGCCCCGGCTGGCCGGGGTGACCCGGATGCCCGGGGAAGGGGCCGGAGGAGGCCGCACCCGGGTCGAAGTGGGCCGCGCCCAGGATCTGTCCGGCCGCCGAGTCGCGGTTGGCGGCGAGCGCGATGAGCACGTGTTCGCTGCCGATGTAGGAGGCACCCCGCGCGCGGGCGATGTCGTGGGCGTCCAGCAGCGCCCGCTTGACGGCGGGGCTCACGGCGATGGACTTGCGTGGCGTGCCCTCCCCCACCTCGCGGTCGATGTTCTCGGCGAGCGTGTCGGTGTCCGCGCCGGCCCGCGTGATCATGGTGCGGGTCGGTTCGGTGGTGAGCGCCGCGCGCAGCAGATGCTCGGTGTCCAGGTCGCTGCTGCCGCGCTGGGCCGCGTACGAGGCCGCTTCGGAGATGAGCTGCCGGGCCGGTTCGCTCATCAGACGGAGAAAGTCGTAGTAGCGGGGGTCCCGGCCTCCGCCGCTGCCGCCCGACGGGTCGGCGCCCCCGAGGATGCGCCGTATGTACTCTCCGAACGGGTCCCTGCCGAAGTCCCGGGGACCCATGTACCCGCTGGTCATTGGAATCCGTCCCGCCGGCCCGGCGGCGCCGGGCCACGCTGTGTCGGCTTCATCGAGCTTGCGGTGCGGGGTTCCCCCGAATGGCCCGGCAACACGTGCGCGGCGGTGTTCGCGCCGCGTTCGCGCCGCTCTTCCCCCGCTCTCAGCCCGCGGTGAGCAGCCCCGTCGCGACGGCGGCGCCCACGAGCCCCGCGGACTGCAGCCCTGTGGGGCGTTCCCGCAGGGCGGTGAGTCCGAGAAGCACCGGTATCGCGGGATACAGCGAGGAGAGCACGACGGCGACGGTGACGATCTGTTCCCGGGTGGCCAGGAGGTAGAGCACGAGGGCGAGCGCAGCGGCCATGCCTGTCGCGGCGGCGCCGGCTGCGCGGCGCGGCGTCAGCACCGTCCGCGCAGCCCGCGCCGCACTGCCCGCCCGGTCGGCAGCCGCCGCCTTCGGCCCCGCCGCACGCAGCGCCAGGAGCGCCGCGGGCAGGATCACGGCGACGGCGGTGACGCGGCCTGCCGTGACGGGCCAGATGCCGGAGCTCTGACCGGCCTGCGCGAGGGCCGCGTACTGGAGGGCGATTCCGGCGCCCGCGGTGAGTCCGTCCAGGGAGGCTCCGGTGACGGCGGCCGGTGCGCCGGGCGTGGGCGCGCTGCGTGACGCCAGCCAGAGGGACGGCACGGCGACGAGGATGCCCAGCCAGGACAGCGCCGACGGACGGTCCCCGAGGACCGCGACGGCCGCCAGTACGGGCAGGGCCAGACCGCCCACCGCGCTGACGGGCACCACGACGCTCATGGCTCCGCGGCTCATCCCCCGGTAGAGGAAGACCATGCCCAGGCCGGTTCCGGTCCCGGAGAGCGCTCCCCACGCGAGGTCGGGGAGCGCCGGTCCGTGCGCAGGGAACAGCGGCGCCGCCGCCAGGGTGAGCGCGAGTCCTGCCACCTGGCCCGTGAGCGCGACGAGGGCGAAGCCGGCGCGGCGCGCGAGCAGGCCGCCGGTGAAGTCGGCGACGCCGTAGAAGACGGCGGAGGCCAGCGCGAGGAGCGGACCCATCAGTCGGGGCGCGGTGCGGCGCCCGCACCGCTCCGGCGCCCCCCGCCCTGCTGCTCACGCTGCCGGCCGCCGTGCTGCTCACGCTGTTCGTCGCGCTCGGCCTGCCCGACGGGGCAGACCGCGCCGTCGTGCACGCAGCCCTCGCGGTCGCAGAGGCGGCACAGCAGATCGGCGTTGCCGACCTCCGCGTAGAGCCGCGTCAGAAGCTTGGCCAGAAGTGCGTCGAGCCTCTCCCGTTCGGCCTCGTCCAGTACGTCCACGATCTGGTTCAGCGGGGTGCCGCGTGCGGCGAGCATCGTGCGGGCGGTGCGGGTGCCGGCGGCGGTCGGCGTCACGGAGACCCACCGGCCCGGCCCCGGGCGCCGCTCGACGAGCCCGCCCGCTTCGAGCGAGTCGACCATGCGGGCGGCGGCGGGCTGTGACAGACCGACGCGGCGGCCGAGTTCGGTGACGCTCAGGCCGGGCGAGGCGGAGAGCACCACCAGCGCGGCGGAGCCGCTGGCGCTGGTCCCGGCGGCCTTGGTGGCTCCGGTGAGAGCCAGGTCGGTCACGGCGAGCGCGGTGGCGCCGAGGAGATTGGCCGTGCGATTAGAGTCATGCATGACTCATGCATATCGCGCGCCGACCCTCACCTCAACCCCTCGGCACCCTCGGCATTCCCCGGCACGAGAGCGCCGCCGAGTCACGCTCCACCCATCGCCGCATACCAGGCCAAGTAGGACAATGGAAGCGTTATGGATGTACTGAGCAGGAACAACGTGGTGATCACCGGCCGGGGCGACGGCCCCGTGTTGATGCTGGCCAACGGCTTCGGCTGCGACCAGAACATGTGGCGCCTCGTGGCCCCGGAGCTGGCACGGCAGTTCAAGATCGTCCAGTTCGACCACGTCGGCACCGGGAAGTCGGATCTCTCGGCGTGGAGCGAGGAGCGGTACTCCTCACTGGACGCGTACGCCGAGGACATCCTGGAGATCTGCCATGAACTCGACCTGGGGCCGCTCGTGCTCGTCGGGCACTCGGTGAGCGCCGTCTTCGCAGTCCTGGCCGCGGCGTGGGAGCCCCAGCTGTTCGAGAAGCTCATTCTGCTCACGCCCTCGCCGCGCTACATCGACGACGCCGGATACCGGGGCGGGTTCAGCGCCGAGGACATCGACGAGCTGCTGGAGTCACTGGACAGCAACTACCTCGGCTGGTCCGAGGCGTTGGCCCCCGTCGTGATGGGCAACCCTGAACGGCCTGAGCTGACCGAGGAGTTGACCAACAGCTTCTGCCGGATCGACCCCGCCGTCGCGAGAGTGTTCGCCCGTGCGACGTTCCTCTCCGACAACCGCGCCGACCTCGGGCGCGTTTCGGTACCGACCCGGGTGATCGACGTCGCCCAGGACGTCATCGCTCCCCGCGAGGTCGGAGCGTTCGTCCACAAGTCGATCCCCGGCAGCGAACTGGTGACCCTCGAAGCCGTCGGCCACTGCCCGCAGCTGAGCGCGCCTGCCGCCACCACGGAGGCCATCGCCGGGTTCGCAGCCCGTGACGGATGATGCGGGGCGCGGACGACGCGGAGCAGGGCCCTCCGCAGCAGCACGACACCCCCGACGGCCACGGCACACCGGGGGCGGCCGCGCACGCCGGGCTGCTGGAGGACAACCCCGAGGATCTGTTCGAGAACGCTCCGTGCGGCTACCTCTCCACGCTGATGGACGGACGGATCGTCAAGGCCAACCGCACGCTTCTGGACTGGCTGGGCCGCTCCCACGACGATGTCGTCGGGAACATGCGCTTCGTGGATCTGCTGACGGTGGGCGGGAAGATCTACCACGAGACGCACTTCGCACCGCTGGTCCACCTCCAGCACGAGGTGAGCGGGGTCACCCTGGAACTGAGGACCGCCGACGGATCCCGGCTGCCCGTGCTCGTCACCTCCGTCGTCAAGACGGACAGCAGCGGACAGCCGCAACTGATCCGCACCACGGTCAACGACGCCCGGGACCGACGTGCGTACGAGTCGGAGCTGCTGCGCTCCAGAGAGAAGGCGGAACTCGAACGCGAGCGCTCCCAGCGCCTGGTCAGCACGCTCCAGCAGACGCTGGTGCCGCCGGCACTGGCATCACCTCCGGGGATGGATGTGACCGCTCACTACCACGTCGCCTCCCCGGACGAAGTCAGCGGAGACTTCTACGACTTGTTCCCGCTCACGAAGGACACATGGGGGCTGTTCCTGGGTGACGTGTGCGGCAAGGGCGCGCCCGCGGCGGTGCTGACCTCGCTCGCCCGCTACACCCTGCGGGCCGCGGCCGTCTACAACCCCGACCCCGTGGCCGTGCTCAAGAACCTCAACACCGTGCTGAACACGGCTGATTTCGAGCACGACCCCCGTTTCTGCACCGTCCTCTTCGGAGTTCTCCGGCCCGAGGACGACGGCTTCGGCGTGACACTCGCGAGCGGCGGGCACCCCAACGCGCTGCTGCTGCGCCGCTGCGGACGCGCCGAGTATCTCCCCACTCCCGGCGGGCAGTTGATCGGTGTGCTCGCCACACCGCATGTGGCGACCACCAACGTGCATCTGGGCCCCGGAGACACCCTGCTCCTGTACACCGACGGGCTCACCGAAGCCCACACCGCCACCGAATCGGGTGAGCGCTACGGAGACGACGCGCTGCTGGGCTACGCAGACGTGCTGGCGCCCAGCACAGCCGGAGAGGTCGTCGCCGCCATCACCGACCTGCTGGACGCCTTCGGCGAAGGGCTGGTCGACGACACGGCGGTACTGGCACTGGGCGTGCCTCCCGAGAGCTGACGTGAACGGAGTGAACGAAGGCGGCCCGTGTACGAGTGCCGCCCGGCGTTGTACGGGGCACAGCCCGTACCTCCGTGCGAGGTAGCGGAGTTGGACCTCACATCTTCGGCAACGACGTGGGGCGCTCATGGGCGGGACGAACAGCAAGCAGGCCAGCAGGAAGAACGACGACCGGCCCGCCATCTGGGTCGGCTACGGAAAGCTGCTGAAGCTCTTCCGCGAGAAGGCACGGCTGACGCAGGAGGAGCTGGCCGAACTCATCAGCTACTCGCACGAGACGGTCGCCTCGGTGGAGCAGGGCCGCCGCCCGGCGAAGGCCCCCTTCACGGCCGCGGCCGAGCGCGTACTGGAGGCGGGCGGTGCGCTGCAAGTCCTCCAGGAGGAGGTCGATTTCGCCAAACTGCCCGCGTTCTTCCGGGACTTCGCCCTCATCGAGATGGAGGCGGTGAGCCGCAGCTCGTACGACCCGCAACTCGTTCCGGGCCTGCTCCAGACGGAGGACTACGCACGTACCGTGTTCGAAGGTAGGTGCCCACCCCTGGAAGAAGAGGTCGTCGAACAGCACGTCGACGCCCGCCTGAACAGACAGCGCCTCCTGACCAGGCGCCCGGCTGTGAACTTCTCGTTCGTCATCGACGAAGCAGCACTGCGCAATCCCCTCGGGAACCCGCAAACGATGCGGCACCAGCTCGAACACCTGTTGACCCAGGGCCAGTTGCGCAATGTGGAGATGCAAGTGATGCCCTTGGGGCGCGGCTTCCACCCGGGGCTCAACGGCCCGATGGTGCTCATCGAGACTGCGGAGCACCATCACTTCGGCTACTTCGAATCGCAGGGAATCGGTCATGTCGTCGGCGACCGCGCGCAAGTGAGTTCGTTCTCTCTCCGATATGGCAAGCTGCGCTCGATGGCCCTGAACCTCAGGGAGTCGAGGGCGTTCATCGAGCAGCTTGCGGGAGAGCTATGAACACCGAGCAGCACAAGGCCGGTCACGGCGAGCTGCGCTGGTTCAAGAGCAGCCACAGCGGTTCGGACGGCGGTGACTGTCTCGAAGTCGCGGCAGGTGCGGGCACGGTGAACGTGCGGGACTCGAAGTCCGCGCTCGGGCCGGTGCTTTCGGTGCCGACCCGGCAGTGGACGACATTCGTGGGCTTCGTCGCGGGCGCCGCCCGCCGCTGACGCAGGAAGCCGGGCCCCCGTGGCCCTGAACCTCAGGGAGCCGAGGGCCTTCATCGAGCAGCTTGCGGGAGAGCTATGAACACCGAGCAGCACAAGGCCGGTCACGGCGAGCTGCACTGGTTCAAGAGCAGCCACAGCGGTTCGGGCGGCGGTGACTGTCTCGAAGTCGCGGCAGGTGCGGGCACGGTGAACGTGCGGGACTCGAAGTCCGCGCTCGGGCCGGTGCTTTCGCTGCCGACCCGGCAGTGGACGACATTCGTGGGCTTCGTCGCGGGCGCCGCCCGCCGCTGACGCAAGGGCGAGGGCGAGGCGAGGTCTCAGCCTGCCGCGCCCTTGCCGCGGATCTCGTCCAGGTCCCTGGCCGACTGTTCGAGCAGGGCCCGCATGGCCGCTTCCGCACCGTCGGCGTCGCACGCCCGGACCATGTCGAGCACGGCCCTGTGGCTGGGCACGGGGTTCTGCGGGCGGTGGCCGGAGGCGTGCACGAGCCGGTCGCGGTAGGCGAGGCCGGTGGCGATGACCATCTCCATGCGCTCCAGCATCTCGTTGTGCGAGGCGGCGAGCAGGGCACGGTGGAAGGCGAGGTCGGCGTCGACGGCCTCGTCGCCGATCTCCGAGGCACGCTCCATGGCGGCGAGTGCGTCGTCCAGCGTCGCGAGGTCCGCGTCGGTGCGGCGTTCGGCGGCGAGCCGTACCGCCGCCGGTTCGACGATGCCCCGCACTTCGGCGAGGTCACGAAGCAGGGCGTTGCCGGCGCCCGTGTCCGGGCCGTCGGCGGATTCGAACTGCCAGCGCAGCACGTCCGCGTCGAGGAGGTGCCAGTCGGCGCGGGGCCGCACGAATGTGCCCCGCTTCTGCCGTGCGTCGACCATCCCCTTGGCTGCGAGCACCTTCAGCGATTCGCGCAACACGGTGAGGCTGACGCCGAGTTCGCTCTGGAGCGCGCCAAGGTCGAGTGTGTCTCCCGCACCGATGCGACCGCTGAGTACGCGGTGTGCGATGGCCTCGACGGTCTGGCCGTGTACTCCGCGGCGCGCGTAACCGGACATGCCCTGACTCTCCTTCTCCGATGCCTTCTTGACCGCCGGTCCGCCCGGTGCCCGTCTCTTCCGGGGGCCGCCTCATGCTGAATCGTCACGACGAGGACTTCATGACGCTCCACCCCCCGTCGACCAGGAGACTCGCGCCGGTCACGTACGACGCTTCCGGCGAGGCCAAGTACGCGACGGCGGAAGCGACTTCGTCCGGCGTGCCGAAACGGCGGGCCGCGGTCCCCGCGACGCTGGCGGCCCTCTCCTGCTCCGGCACCCGGTCCCACAGCCCGGTGAGCACCGGCCCCGGCAGCACGGTGTTGAACCGCACCTGTGGTCCGTACTCGACCGTCAACTGACCGCACAGCGACAGCAGTCCGCCTTTGGCGGCCGCGTAGGCGGGGTGCCCGGGAATGCCGTGGTGCGCATGGACGGACGAGACGAGCACGACCGCTCCGCGTTCGGCACGAAGGTCCTCCAGGCAGGCCCGTACGCCGAGGAAGGCGGCGGTGAGCCCGACGGAGATCTGCCGGTTCCACGAGTCGGGCGTGGTCTCGTGGGCGGGGGCGACCTCCACCTTGACCGCGTTGCTGACCAGCACACCGACGGGCCCGAATTCGCGTGCGGCGCGGAGGATGCGCCGCCACGCGCCGGGGTCCGCCACGTCGGCCGGGACGAAGACCGCGTCGCCGCCGCCGTCGCCTATCCCCTCCGCCACCCGGGCGCCGCGCGGTTCGTCGACGTCGGCGATCACGACGGCGGCGCCTTCGTGCGCGAGGCGGTGCGCGGTGGCCGCGCCGATGCCTGATGCGGCTCCGGTGACGACGGCGGTCCGTCCGTGGAACCGGCCGGGAGCGCGTACGGCCCCCGCGTCGGCGTCCTTCGCCGGCCCTGTCATCGGGCACCTCCCTCGCTTCGTACGGAACCGGCCGGGGAGGGTTGACCCCTTCCCGGGGTGCACTTACGTTAATTCATAATTAATGGATTGAACCATCTGCGTGCGACAGCGACCGACGACCCGAAGGTGCCCGGCAGCATGAAGAGGTCAGACAGGCGGATCCACTTCGGCGGCGACTACTACCCCGAGCAATGGCCCGAGGAGGTGTGGGCCGAGGACACCCGGCTGATGAAGGAGGCCGGGGTCACGATGGTGACGGCGGGGGTCTTCGCCTGGGCGCAGGTCGAACCCCGGCCCGGCGACTTCGACTTCGGCTGGTTCGACCGCGTGATGGACAACCTCGCGCAGGCCGGTCTGCGCGTCTGCCTCGCGACGATGACCGCCTCCCCGCCGCCGTGGCTGACGCGGCTGCACCCGGAGATCCTCCCCGAGACCGAGGACGGCCGCCGCAAATGGCCGGGCGGCCGGCAGCACTACTGCCCCTCCAGCCCCGTCTACCGCGAGTACGCGACCCGCCTGGTCGAGCAGGTCGCGGGCCGCTACGCGCAGCACCCGGCCCTGGAGGTGTGGCACGTCGGCAACGAGTACGGCTGCCACATCCGGCAGTGCTTCTGCGACGTGTCGGCCGCCGACTTCCGCCGCTGGCTGGGGGAGCGCTACGGCACCGTCGGCGCTCTCAACGAGGCCTGGTCCACGGCCTTCTGGTCGCAGCGCTACGACTCCTTCGACGAGGTGCTGCCGCCGCGTCTGGCCCCCACCTTCGCCAATCCCTCCCAGCAGCTGGACTACTGGCGCTTCAGCGACGACGCGCTGCGACAGTGCTTCCTCGCCGAGACGGAGGTGCTGCGCCGCGTCACGCCGGACGTGCCCGTGACGACGAACCTGATGCCGCACCACAAGCCCGTCGACGCCTTCGAATGGGCGCGGCACCAGGACGTGATGTCGCTGGACTTCTACCAGGACCCCCACGACCCGGACACCCACCTCTCCGCCGCGTACAACTTCGACCTGATGCGCTCGGCACGCGGCGGGCAGCCGTGGCTGCTGCTGGAACAGGCGCCCAGCGCCGTCAACTGGCGCCCGCGCAACGGCCCCAAGCCACCGGGCGCGATGCGGCTGTGGAGCTGGCAGGCCGTGGCGCAGGGCGCCGACGCGATCATGTACTTCCAGTGGCGGCAGTCGCGCGGCGGCGCCGAGAAGTTCCACTCCGCGATGCTCCCGCACGGCGGCACCGGCACCCGCATCCACCGCGAAGTCAGCGATCTCGGCCGCGAGTTGGGCTCCGTACCGGAGATCGCGGGAACCCGTTCACGCGCGGACGCCGCGCTGCTGACGGACTGGAACAGCTGGTGGGCGCTGGAACTCGACTCGCGTCCCTCGACCGCTCTGGACCAGGCGCTGATCAACCGTGCCCACCACCGTGCGCTCTTCGACGCGGGTGTGGCCTGCGACGTCCTGCCGCCGTCGAGCGAACTGTCCGGCTACAAACTGGTCGTCGTCCCCAATCTGTATCTGCTCGGCGAGGACGACGCCCGCCGTCTGGCTCAGTACGTGGAGGGCGGCGGGCAGCTGCTCGTCTCGTTCTTCTCCGGGATCGTCGACGGCTGCGACCGGGTGCACCTGGGCGGATATCCCGCACCGCTGCGGGAGTTGCTCGGTCTGCGCGTCGAGGAGTTCTGGCCGCTGGACGAAGGCGTGAGCGTCCCCGTCGAGGGCGTGGACCCCGGCGGGCCGCTCGGCGCGCCGGGCACCGAGGGCGATCTGTGGTCGGAGGCCGTCGAGTTGGAGGGCGCGGAGGCCGTCGCCGTCTTCCGCGGGGGTGAGTTGGCGGGACGCCCCGCCGTCACCCGTCACGCCTACGGCGCCGGCACCGCCTGGTACATCGGCACCCGGCTCCATCGGGCCGCCATGCGCGGCCTGATGGACCAGGTCCGTCAGGCCGCGGGCGTGGGCCCCGTGCTGGCCGGGCTGCCCGAAGGGGTCCAGGCCACGGTCCGCGAGGACGACGAGCACCGCTTCCTGTTCCTGCTCAACCACGGGGACGAGGACGCCGTCGTGGAACTGCCCGAACCGATGCGTGACCGGCTGGGCCCGTACGGAACGGACCGGGTCACCGCGGTGACGCTGCCGCCCCGCGGGGTCGCCGTCATGGAGCACTGAGCCGCCGTCACGGGGCACTGAGAAGTCCGGCATTTCCCCCTGCGCCCGGCGGGGGACCCTCCCCCTGCGCCTCCGGCCCGGGGGGACCCCAGACGAGGAGGTCGGATGCCCGTTCGCAGGAAGGTTCTCTCATGGGGCGCCGCCGCGGCAGCGGCGCCCGCGCTCGCCGGGTGCGCCGAGTCGGCAGGCGCGGCGCGGCGCACGACGCAGGCACCGCGCAGGGACGGCCAGAAGGTCCGGCTGGTCTTCTGGACCTGGGTTCCGCTGCAGAAGGCCGTGGCGCTGTGGAACAGCAGGCGTCCGGACATCCACGTCCAGGTGCAGACCGTGCCGGCCAACACACAGGGCGGCTACCAGAAGATGCACTCGTCGCTGAAGGCCGGCAGCCCGCCCGACCTTGCTCAGGTCGAGTACTACGCACTGCCCGAGTTCATGCTCGTGAACGGACTGACGAACCTCAGCGAACACGGAGCGGACAAGCTGAAGGGCTCCTACGTCGACTGGCAGTGGAACCAAGGGGTCTTCGGCGGCGACGTCTTCGCGATGCCCCAGGGGTCCGGCCCGATGGGCTACTACTACCGCAAGGACCTCTTCGAGCGCTGGGACGTCGAAGTCCCGCGCACCTGGGACGAGTTCCGGCAAGCCGCCCTCAAGATCAAGAAGCGCGGCGGGGGTGCCCGCATCACGTCGTTCCCGCCGAGGAACGCCATGTGGTACGCGGCTTTCCCCTGGCAGCGCGGTGCGCAGTGGATACGGTCCGAGGGCGACACCTGGCTGGTCGACATCAACAGCAAGGTCTCGCTCGAAGTCGCCGACTACTGGGACGGGTTGATACGGGACGGCCTGGTCAAGGTCATGCCCGACACCCAGAGCGGCTGGTACCGGGCCCTGCAGACGGGCCAGTTGGCCAGCTGGCCCGGAGCCCAGTGGGGCGACGCCCTGCTGCGCGGCAACACCCCCGGCACGAAGGGGAAGTGGCGTGTGACGACGCTCCCCCAGTGGGAGGAGGGCGAGTCCGCCTCCGCCAACTGGGGCGGTTCCTCCACGGCGGTTCTTCAGGGCACCCGGCATCCCGCCGAGGCCATCGAGTTCGCGCACTGGCTCAACACCGACCCCGAGAGCATCGACCTTCTCGTCGCCGCGGGATACGGCTGGCCGGCCGCCCGCATCGATCTGGAGAAGTCCGCGCTGGGAAAGGCGGATCCCTTCTTCGGCGGCCAGCGCTACAACGAGGTCTTCCAGGAGTCGGACAAGCATGTCGACACGTCCTGGAAGTGGGCGCCGACCACCATCCAGTCCTTCGAGCACATCAAGGACGCCTTCGGCCGGGCCACGGCGGGTCACGGCACGCTCGTCGACGCCCTCAACGATGTGCAGGGACGGGTCCTGGACGACATGAAGGCCAAGGGACTCAAGGCGAGGAGCGCGTGATGCCTACACCTTCCGACTCCACCGCATCTGCCGGCCGGGCCGACGCCGGCGCCGGCCCGGCCGTCCCTTCCGGCACCTCCGGCGCGTCCCGCCCCGCAACCGGCGCACGGGATTTTCGCCCCCGCCGCTCCTCCCGGCCCGATTCCGCCGCCTGGTTCTTCCTCGGCCCGTTCCTGGCGCTCTTCGTCTTCGCCTTCGTCCTGCCGATCGTCTACGCCGTGTACCAGAGCCTGCTGAAGGTGGAGCGGCACGGGCCGCTCGGCCTCGGCGAGCCGACGGTCGGCTTCGGGGGCCTGGAGAACTACGCAATCGCGCTCCAGCAGGCCGACTTCATCGAGAGCTTCGGCCGGGTGCTGCTCTTCGGCGTCGTCCAGGTGCCGGTCATGCTGGTGCTGGCCCTCGTCCTGGCGCTGCTGCTCGACCAGCTCTCCCACCGCTGGGCCGGTCTGCTGCGGGCGTCCTACTTCCTCCCCTACGGCATCCCCGGTGTCATCGCCACGATTCTGTGGGGGTTCCTGTACGTCCCGGGCATCAGCCCCATCACCGAGGCGCTGGGTGCGTCGTCGCCGGACTTCCTCGGCTACGACAACGTGCTGTGGTCGGTCGCGAACATCGTCGTCTGGGAGTTCGCCGGCTACAACATGCTGATCATCGTGGCGCAGCTCAAATCCATTCCGCAGGAGCTGTACGAGGCGGCGAGGATCGACGGCGCCGGTCCCTGGCAGACGGCCCTGCGGATCAAGATTCCGATGGTGCGGCCGGCCCTGGTGCTCACCTGCGTCTTCTCCATCATCGGCACGATGCAGCTCTTCGCGGAGCCCCTCGTCATCCAGGTGCTCTCACCGGCGGTCTCCAGCAGCTTCACTCCCAACCTCAGTGCCTACAACGACGCCTTCGCCAACGCCAACGTCTATCTGGCCGCCGCCAAGGCCGTACTGCTCGCCCTCGTCGCCTGCGCGTTGTCGTTCGGCTTCCTCACCCTCGTCACCCGCAAGGACAGGAGCAGGCGATGAGCGCGACCACAACTCCCGCAGACCCCGGGCCCGAGAGCACCACCACCGCCGACGGGCCCGGCCCGGCCGCGGTGAACGCGCCCGCAGGTCCGCGCCGCACGCCCTCGCCCGGACGCATCCTGATGATCCTGGCGCTCGCCGCCGCCGCCGGCTACTTCCTGCTGCCGGTCTACTGGCTGGTCGTCGCCGCCACGAAGACCACCGGGAAGCTGTACGGCAGCAACGGGCTGTGGTTCGACAGCCCGCAACTGCTGGAGAACGTCGGCAAGATCCTCACCCACGACGACCACATCTACCTCCAGTGGGTGCTCAACTCGCTGCTCTACGCCGGAGTCGGGGCGCTGCTGGCGACGGTGCTGGCGGCCGCGGCGGGCTTCGCGCTGGCCAAGTACCGCTTCCGCGGACGGGAGGCGGTCTTCAGGTCCGTGCTCGCGGGCGTGCTGCTGCCGCACACCGCGCTCGCCCTCCCCCTGTACCTGCTGTTCAACCAGCTCGGGCTGACGAACACCTACTGGGCGGTGCTCATCCCCGGCGTCGTCAGTCCCTTCGGCGTCTATCTGTGCCGGATCTACGCCGAGTCGGCCGTGGACGACACGCTGCTGGAAGCGGCACGCGTGGACGGAGCACGCGAGGGGCGGATCTTCTTCCAGCTCGTGCTGCGCCTGATGTCACCGGCGCTGGTGACGGTCTTCCTCTTCCAGTTCGTCGGCATCTGGAACAACTACTTCCTGCCGCTGGTGATGCTCTCCGACGACCGGAAGTACCCGATCACGCTGGGCCTGACCACGTGGCAGACCGCTGCGGAACGGCTGCCCGAACTGCTGCAGTACACGATCGGCGGCGCCTTCCTCTCCGTGATTCCGCTGGCCGCGGCCATGCTGGTCCTCCAGCGCTACTGGCGGACCGGTCTCACCGAGGGGAGCGTGAAGGGCTGACCACCACCACGCACGACAGGCCCGGGCCCGCCCGGTCCGCACCCGACGGACCGGGCGGCGTGCCGGGCACGCTCAACCGCACCATCTGGAGCACCACTTGAAGATCACCCGAGTCGAAACCTTCGCCGTGCCGCCGCGCTGGCTCTTCTGCCGCATCGAGACAGACGACGGCCTCGTCGGCTGGGGCGAACCCGTCGTGGAGGGCCGGGCGGATACCGTACGCACCGCCGTGCACGAGCTCGCCGACCAGTTCCTGACCGGCGCGGACCCCTCACGCATCGAGGACCTGTGGCAGGTCATGACGAAGGGCTCCTTCTACCGTGGCGGCCCCGTCCTCTCCAGCGCGGTCGCCGGCATCGACCAGGCGCTGTGGGACATCGCGGGCAAGGCGCTCGGCGCTCCCGTGCACCGGCTGCTGGGCGGACCGGTGCGCGAGCGCGCCCGCGCCTACTGCTGGGTGGGCGGCGACGAGCCGGCGGCCGTACGGGACCAGGTCGCCGCACAGGTCGAGGCCGGGTTCACCGCGGTGAAGATGAACGCCTCCGGGAGGATGAGCCGCCTGCCCACCGTCTCGGAGCTGAACGACGTCGCGGCGCGTGCGGAGGCCGCGCGCGAAGTCCTGGGGCCCGAGAGGGACTTCGCGATCGACTTCCACGGCCGCTTCTCCACGGCCGGCGCGGTCAGGGCGGCCGGCGTGCTCGAACCGTACGCGCCCATGTTCGTCGAGGAGCCCGTGCTGCCCGAGTACACGCATCTGATCGGGCAGGTGACCGGCTCGACCGCGCTGCCCGTCGCCACGGGTGAGCGGCTCTACTCCCGCACGGACGTGCTGCCCGCGCTCCGGGCGGGGATCGCCGTGCTCCAGCCGGACCTCTCGCACGCCGGCGGCATCTCGGAGTGCCGCCGCATCGCGGCGCTCGCCGAGACATTCGACGTGGCCGTTGCACCGCACTGCCCGCTGGGGCCGCTGGCTCTCGCCGCGTCCCTCCAACTCGCTTTCTGCACACCGAACTTCCTCATCCAGGAACAGTCGATCGGCATTCACTACAACGCGGACGCCGAACTCCTCGACTACGTCGCCGACCGGTCCGTCTTCCGATTCGACGAGGGCCATCTGCTGCGGCCGACGGCCCTGGGGCTCGGTGTGGAGATCGACGAAAAGGCCGTGCGGGACGCGGACGGCAGCGCGAAGAGCTGGCACAACCCGCTCTGGCGGTACGGGGACGGCGCGTTCGCCGAGTGGTGACCTGCGCCGGTTCCCCGGGGGGCGGCCCGACGGAACGGACGGACGGACGGGCCTCCCGGCAGCGGGGCGGCGGGGCGGCCGGGCGGCGCGGCAGGAAGCGGCCGCCCGGCGTCGCCGGGGCGGCGGGCCCTGTGCGCGAGGCGCCGCCCCCGTCAGGAGCCGCCGGCCTGCTGCAGCGTCAGCATCCCGTCCCGGCCGTTCCCGACCCGCACCCCGAACTGACCGCTCACCCTGTCGAGGACGGCCCGCAGCCACTCGGCGTCCTCCGGCGCCGCCCGCGACAGCCGCATGCGCCGTGCCTGGAAGGGCGCCATGCGCAGCTCCGTCAGTCTGCCCGTGTCCGCCTCGACCGAGGCCAGATAGAGCAGCCGCAGATCGTCGCGGTACTCCTCGTGACCCTCGACGCCTTCGTAGTCGTCGATGAAGTCGCCGCAGCCGTAGAGCACGAGCTTGCCCCGGTAGACCTCGATGGGCCGAGGGTGGTGCGAGGAGTGCCCGTGGACGATGTCCACGCCTCCGCCGTCGATGAGCGCGCGTGCGAAGACGGTCTGGTTCCTGGGCAGGTCGTATCCCCAGTTGGATCCCCAGTGGACGGAGACGACCACGATGTCGCCCGGACGTCTCGACTCCCGCATGCTGCCGGAGATGAGAGCGGCCGCGTTGCGGGTGGTCAGGTCCAGGAGGTTCACACCGGAGCGGTTCGGGAGTGCGGCCCAGTCCATGGGGATGCCGCTGGAGGGTGTCCCCATCGCCAGGACGATCACGCGCCGCCTCCCCCCGTCGAGCGGCACCACGGCCGGCTCGCGCGCCCCGGCCGTGTCCCGGCCCGCGCCCGCGGTGCGCAGGCCCGCTCCGGCGAGTGAGTCCAGGGTCTCCTCCAGGCCGGACCGTCCGAAGTCCAGCACATGGTTGTTCGCCAGCACGCACACATCGGGCCGCGCGGCGGTCAGACAGCCGAGGTTGGCGGGGTTCATCCGGTAGTGGACACCCTTGAAGCGGTCGAAGTCGCCGTGCCGCGTCACGCTCGTCTCGAGGTTGATCACCCGGACGTCGGGCGCGGCCTCCTCCAGCACGTCCAGGGCCTCCCCCCAGGGCCAGGAGAAGTCGACCGGGGCGGGGATGCTCCCGTTGACCCTCTCCGCCAGCTCGACGTAGGACCGCGCGTCCCGCATGAATCCCTCGCGCAGCTCGGGGGCACCAGGATGCGGAAGGATCTGGTCGACGCCGCGGCCGGGCATGACGTCACCGCACAGGGACAAAGTGACCGATTCGCCGCTCATCACCGCAATATTTCATGCCGGGACGAGCCGGGCCGCAAGCTGCGCCCCGTGGTCCCGCCCGTGCCCGCCCCCGCGGAGATCCCGGCGCTGTGCAGGCACGACGGCGGTCTACCGCGGAGGGGACGGACACGGCACACCCCGGCGCGGGCAGGCGAGGACCGCCCGTACGAGGAAGCGGTCGTGAGCCGTGTAGTAGCCGACGTAGGCGTCCGCTCCGCGCCGGAGCGCGTCACGGGCGCGGTCCATGTGCCTCGGGACCTGGAGGGCGGTGTCCCGCGGCGGGGACTCCGTGAGTTCCTTCTCCAGCCAGCCCGCCGCGCCCGTGGCCTCGGTGAACGTGCCGTCCATCATCGAACGCGGCTTGCGGAACCACATGTTCAGCTCGATCGGCGGCGTGGGGGACTCCGGATCACGGGCCTCCCCGTCGCTCGGCCTCTCGTGGCCGGTGTAGCTGAAGGCATGCCAGTGGGTGTCCATCGTCCGTGACCTCCGGGGCCCGCGCTCCTCCGGGCCGCACGCGGGGCCCGTGGTGCGCGCATCGTGCTCCCCCGGCGCGGCCGGGCCCGCGTCGACCCGCCCGCGCACGGCCGGGCAGTCACGCGATGGAGTGGACGCAGGGGACGCACTCGCGCGACCGACGGGCGGGCGGGCCTCGGGAAGTCGGACAGGGCCGGTGGCCGGCCCGGCGAGGAGGGCGGGCCTGCGGATTAGTCAGCTGCGGCTAAAGTCCGACTGAAGCCGCACGCCACGTCTTAGCGTGGCGAGCCCGATCCACCACCAGAGGATTCAGATGATGCGTGCCGGTCGCTCCCGTGTAGCCCTCACTGCCCTGCTCGTGGCGAGTTCACTGGCCCTGGCCGGATGCGGCTCGGACGACGGCGGCCCGGCTTCCACGAAGCCCGCCGGCAAGGAGAAGACCGACGGCGAAAACGCCGGCGACGGGAAGAAGGCGCCGGAGAAGGACGCACCGGAAGGGGTCGCCCCGGGCGAGAAGAACCCGAACGGCACTCCGGCGAAGCTGCAGTTCACGAGCCGGACGATCGACGGGAAGGCCTTCAAGGGCGCCTCGCTGGCGGACAAGCCCGCCGTGCTGTGGTTCTGGGCGCCGTGGTGCGGGACGTGCCAGGGGCAGGCGGCGCAGACGGCGAAGCTCGCCGAGAAGTACAAGGGCAAGGTCAACTTCATCGGTGTGGCCGGGCTCGACAAGACCGAACCCATCAAGGGCTTCGTCAAGACGCAGAAGGTCGGCAACTTCCCGCACCTGAACGACCAGAAGGGCGCGGTCTGGAAGAAGTTCGGGATCACGCAGCAGAGTTCGTACGTCATGCTCGACAAGAACGGCAAGGCCGTCGAGCAGGAG
Organism: Streptomyces sp. WMMB 322; assembly: GCF_900090145.1. Classification (GTDB taxonomy): domain Bacteria; phylum Actinomycetota; class Actinomycetes; order Streptomycetales; family Streptomycetaceae; genus Streptomyces. Next base: position 123,553 of record NZ_FMHI01000008.1, on the reverse strand, counting down.
GCGGCGACCACTCCCGGCCAGCTGACCGAGCAGGTCGCCCGGCTCGCCGGCTGACCCGCTGCCCTGCTGAGCCGCTGGAAGGCCCATGGACGACCTGCCCCTCGCGCTGGCACTGACCGCGGGCATGCTCGCCGCGGTCAACCCCTGCGGCTTCGCGCTGCTGCCCGCGTATCTGTCGCTGCTGGTGCTGGGTGAGGACTCGCCCTCGCGGGGCGCCGCGGTGGGGCGGGCGCTGGCGGCGACCGCCGCGATGACGCTGGGATTCGCGGCGGTCTTCGGGCTGTTCGGGCTGGTCGTCGCCCCTCTGGCGGGCCAGGTGCAGCAGCATCTGCCCTGGTTCACCGTGGTGTTCGGGCTGCTCCTCGCGTGCGCCGGGGTGTGGCTCCTGGCCGGGCGGCAGCTTCCCACGCTGCTGCCCCGCGTCCGCCGCGCGCCCGGAGTCACCGGCTCCGTGCCGTCGATGGCGCTGTTCGGAGGGGCGTACGCCGTTGCCTCCCTCGGCTGCACGATCGCGCCGTTCCTCGCGGTCGTCGTCTCGGCGTTCCGGAGCGGCTCGACGGCAGGCGGCCTGCTGCTGTTCGGTGCGTACACGGCCGGGATGGGTGCTGTGGTCGGCACCGCCGCGCTCGCCGTGGCCCTGGCGCGGACCTCCGCCCTGGGCCGTCTGCGGCGCATGGGCGCCGCCGCCTCCCGCGTGGGCGGGGGTCTGGTCGTGCTCGCGGGCGCCTACACGGCGTACTACGGCTGGTACGAGATCCGGTCCCTGAGCGGAGGCGCGACGAGCGACCCCGTCATCGAGGCGGCGAGCACGGTGCAGCGGACGATCTCGGCGGGCCTGGAGTGGACGGGACTCCCCCTCGTGGCGGCCGCGTTCGTGGTGCTGCTGACGGTCGCGGTGGTGCGGGTGAGGGGCCGTGGCCGTCGCTCCGCGGTGGAGAGCCGGCGCGAGGGGGAAGCCGGCCGGGAGCACGTCGCCGGGTGAGGCGGGCGGCGGGTTCCGCCCACGGCGGGCCCGTCGCCGCACTCCGCATGCATCGCCCCCGGGCTCCGGCGCGGGCGGGCGCCGACGGCCCTTCCCCGACGTTGCACACCCGAACAAGGGGGCCGATGTCCGGACGTCCGCGCCCCGGCACCAGACTGGTGCAGGACAGCGCCGTCTCCCCTCCCCCGCCCGGGTCTGGCGCCCGGCACTTCGCGGGAGAGGTGCGGCCCCCAGGCGTACGTGCTCTGCCGCGAACGCCGCAGAGCGCGGCGGCCCGCCGCGGACCGTCACGAAGAGCCCTCGACCACGGAGAGAGTCAATGAACGATTTCGGCACGGGCTTCGAGAAGACCGTCGGCATGGAGTTCCCCGAGATCACGGCCGACAGGACCGTCGTCACCTGTGAGATCACCCCCGAACTCCTCCAGGCCTACGGCATCGTCCACGGCGGCGTGTACTGCTCGCTGGTCGAGACGGCTGCCAGCATCGCCGCCGCGGTCTGGTACGGCGACCGGGGCAACGTCGTCGGCGTCGCGAACCACACCAACTTCCTGCGGGCCATACGCTCCGGCAGGGTCACGGCCACGGCGACGCCGATCCACCGCGGCCGCACCCAGCAGCTGTGGCTCGTCACCGTCACGGACGACACGGGCCGCGACATCGCGCGCGGTGAGGTGCGTCTGACCAACCTGCCCTCCGACGGCGGCGGTTCGCAGGGCACCGGAGCCAAGGAGGAGCCGCAGGGACAGCCCGAGGGCGCCTGACGGCGCGACCGGGGGCGGGAGTTCGCGCCCCCGGTCCTCCCGGGACCGCCTGCCCGGCCTCGTCATGACGTGCCGGGCAGGCCGTGGGCGTGCGGGCAGGCCGTGGAGAACGGTCAGGCGTGCAGCAGCTCGCCCGGCACCGCGTCCGGATCGTTGCGCACCTCCGCCGGGTTGGACTCCCGCAGGGCCCAGGTGCAGCAGAAGGTGACCAGGCCCATGGCCGCCACGAAGACGGACACCAGCGTGGTCGAGCCGGTTTCGGCTATGAGGGCGGTCATGACGAGCGGTGTCGCGCCGCTGACCGTGATGGCCGCAAGCTGGTAGGCCAGGGAGGCGCCGGAGAAGCGGATCCTGGGCGCGAACATCTCCCCGATGTAGGCGGCGGCCGGCCCGTATGTCATGGACTGGAAGACGCTGCCCACGGCCAGCGCGACGAAGAACAGCAGCAGGCTCCTGGTGTCGACGAGCCAGAAGTAGGGGAAGGCCCACACGATCAGCGCGGCCGAACCGATGAGGATCATGGGACGGCGGCCCATCCGGTCGGACGCCGCGCCCGACCAGAGGATCACGCCCGCCCCGAGCAGCGAGGAGAGCAGCGAGACCGAGAGCAGCGACTCGTGGCTCATGTCCAGTTCCGCGGTCGCGTAGCTGAGGACGCCCGCGATGCTGATGTAGAAGAGGCAGTTGGTGGCGGCGAGCATCCCGCAGGCGAGGAGGATCTTGCGCCAGTCCTTGCGGACGGCCTCGCTGAGCGGAGCACGGGCGACCTTCTCCTGCTTGCTCCTGGAGGCCTCCTGCAGCGCGCGGAACTCCGGGCTGTCCTCGACCTTCGTCTGGATGTACAGCACCACCGGGAAGAGCAGCGCGGAGAAGAAGAACGGGATGCGCCAGCCCCAGGTCATGAACGCCGACTCCGACATCACGGCGGTCGACGCCAGGAAGGCCACGTTGCCGAGGATGACGCCGAAGGGCACGCCCATCTGCCCGAAGGTGCCGGCGAATCCCCTGCGTTTCGGGCTGGTCGACTCCGTCAGCAGCAGCACGATGCCGCCCCACTGCCCTCCGCACGCCAGGCCCTGGATGAAGCGGAGGGTCACCAGGAGTATCGGCGCGAGTATCCCGATGCTCCCGGCGCTCGGCAGGCATCCGATCAGGAAGGTCGCCAGGCCCATGCCCAGCAGGCAGGCGACGACCATGGGCTTGCGGCCGTAGCGGTCGCCGAAGTGTCCCGCGAGGATGCCGCCCAGCGGCCGCGCGATGAAGCCCGCCCAGAAGGTGCTGAAGGAGAGCAGCGTGCCCGTGAGCGGCGAGCTGGAGGGGAAGAAGACGTGGGGGAAGACCAGCGCGGCAGCCGTGCCGTAGAGGAAGAAGTCGTACCACTCGATCGAGCTGCCGATCAGCCCCGCGGCGAGCAGCTTGCGATGGCCCTCGGGTTGGGTTCCGGGCTGCGCCGCCGCTGCCGCTGCCGCATCCTCGCTCGGTTCCGCCGTTTCAGTCATGGCTCTCCCTTGGCGGTGGACTGCAACTGATCGCCGTAAGCTGACGTCATGTTCAACTTCTGGGCGAAGCTTCGGGGAAGGCCATTGCGGTGTCAACAGCCGGAACACAACCGTCTGCGCTGCGAGGACGCCCACCGAGGACGCAGTGGCGCCCCCGACGGCCCTGCGGCGGCGCGCCGTTGGACAGCGGACCGGAGCCGGTGACCCCGGCCGCTGCGCGGCGGGAGGTGCAAACGGGCGCCTCCCGGTGACGCAACCGGGCGAGGGGAGCGGCAAGTTGGGGCGGCAGCGAGGCGGGGTCCGGCAACGGGCCGACGGCTCTGACGAGTTGAACCGGCCGGCTCAGGAATGCCCGGGGAACCTGAGGCCGTTGGCCCAGATCCTCGTCACCGTGTAGACGACCTGCTCGAAGTCGACCGGCTCCTGAGCACCCCCGGTCGCGGCGAAGAGCCCGAAGGCGACGCGGCTGACCATGCTCGACAACGCCCGCGAGGCCAGCATCGGATCGAGGCCGGGATCGGCGAAGCCACGCTTTTGCAGATCGGCGATGCCGCGGGCGTTGCGGTGGATGAACGCCTCACTCCGGCGCCGGCGCAACTCGCGGAAGACGGGGTCGATGTTGGCCACCTGCTCCAGCAGCGCCATCAGCTTCGCGTTGCGCCGGTAGGCCTCCAGATAGGCCCGGTTGCTCGCTTCGAGGACGGCGTAGGGGTCGTCGGTGTCCGGCACCCGGTCCATGCCGGGGTGCAGCATGTCCTGCTGGGCGACCTCGAGAACCGCGGCGAAGATCTCTTCCTTGTTCTTGAAGTACGTGTAGAAGGAGCCCGTCGAGCACTTGGCCTCTTTGGTGATGTCCGTCAGGCGGGCGTCCAGGTAGCCGGAGCGCTCGAAGACCTTGCGCGCGGCGGCTATCAGTTCCGACCGCCGGCGGGCGCCCCGCTCGGTCGCGGGGGTCTCGCGCAACAGGGCCGGGTTCACCATCGACGGCAGCGGCGGACCGTCCCAGTCGTCGAACGCGGTGAGTGCCATGGGCAACTTATACCTGAACTCGGCTTCACCTCCAACTCCGTTCAAGGCGACAGCCACGGCATCCCGGCCTGCGACCGAGGGCGGCTGACCTGCCCTTCCCCGTCCGGCAGAGCGGCATCCCCGCGGCCGTGACACCCGCCACTACCTGCCAGTAGCCTTCTTGCCGGACCACCCAGCGGGCAGGAGAACAGCCGTGCCAGAAATAACCAGTTGCGCAGAGGCCTTCTTCGAGCAGGTGGCCGACGACCGGTACGTGCCGACCGAGAACACCCGCGGCCCCTGGTCCGCGGACAGCCAGCACGCCGGGCCGCCCGCGGCGCTGCTGGGCCGCGCCGTGCGGGTGCGTCCGGGCGCCCGCGAGGACATGCGGCTGGCCCGGATCACCTTCGAGATCACAAGTCCCGTGCCGCTGAAGCCCCTGACGGTGACCACGCAGGTGCTGCGCGAGGGACGCAGCGTGGAACTCGTCGAGGCCTCGCTCACGCCTGAGGGCGGCAAGGAGGTCATGCGCGCACGGGCGCTGCGCATCCGCACCGAACCCGGCTCGGTTCCCCAGGAGACCCCGGGTCCGGAGGTGCCCGGACCCGCGAGCGGGCAGCCCGAGCCGTTCTTCCCCGTCCCGTGGGACGTCGGCTACCACACGGCCATGGAGTCCCGGTTCGCGCACGGCTCGTTCCTCGGGAACGGGCCCGCGGCCTGCTGGCTGCGGATGAGGGTTCCCCTGGTGGACGGCGAGAAGACGGCGCCGCTGGACCGCGTGCTGGTGGCGGCGGACTCCGGCAACGGCGTGAGCAACGTGCTGGACTTCTCCCAACACCTCTTCGTCAACCCCGACTTGACCGTGCATCTGCACCGTCACCCGGCCGGGGAATGGGTCTGCGTCGACGCACGTACGAGCATCGACGCGGCCGGCGTCGGCATGACGGAATCCGCGCTCCACGACGAACAGGGACCGATCGGCCGGGGTGTGCAGAGCCTCTTCGTGGCCTCCCGCCCCTGAAGTCCCCCTCCCCCGCCGCTCGCCGCAGGCCGTAAGCCGTACGCTCCTGCGCGCTCGCGGGAAGCGGGTTCGCGCATGCCACCGGCGGACCGCCGCCGCGGTGCCGGACAATGCGGGTATGCGGATCTCGGCGAGAGCGGACTATGCGGTGCGTGCCGCGCTGGAACTGGCGGCCGCGGGTGACGAACACCCCGTCAAGGCCGAGAAGATCGCGGAGGCCCAGGGCGTCCCCCGCAAGTTCCTCGAGGGCATCCTCAACGACATGCGCAGGGGCGGACTCGTCGTCAGCCGCCGCGGCGGCCAGGGCGGCTACAACCTGGGTGCTCCCGCCGAGACGATCACCATCGCCGATGTGATCCGCGTCGTGGACGGGCCGCTGGTCTCCGTGCGCGGTGAGCGCCCGCCCGCACTCTCCTACACCGGCCCGGCCGAGTCGCTGCTGCCCCTGTGGATCGCGGTGCGCGCCAACGTGCGCGCGGTCCTCGGCGAGGTCACGCTCGCCGACGTCGCGCGCTCCGACCTTCCCGAACGCGTCACCAGGCTCGCGGAAAAGCCCGAGTCGTGGACCAACCCCTGAGCCTGCGCGGCCTTTCCGACCGTGCACGACTCCTGATCCTGTCCACGTGACGAGACACCCTTGACCCTCTCTCGGACGGTCGGGCAAGTTTCTCTACTTAAGCGGTAGGAATACTAGGGATCTCTAAGATCGGGGCAGCATGCGAACGCTCATCCTGTTGGCGCTGGCGGGCCTGGGTGCCCAACTTGTCGACGGCAGCCTGGGAATGGCCTATGGCGTCACGTCGACGACACTGCTGCTCGCCGTGGGTACCAATCCGGCGGCCGCGTCGGCCACGGTGCACCTGGCCGAGATCGGAACAACCCTCGCCTCCGGCGCCTCGCACTGGCGCTTCGGCAACGTCGACTGGCGCGTCGTGGCGAAGATCGGTGTGCCGGGCGCGGTCGGCGCGTTCGCCGGCGCCACGGTGCTCTCCAGCCTCTCCACCGCCGTCGCCGAGCCCGTCATGTCGCTCATCCTGCTCGCGCTGGGCCTCTACCTGCTCGGGCGTTTCACCTTCACCGGCTTCTCCTCCCGCAATCTGGGCAAGCCGCTGCGCAAGCGTTTCCTCTCCCCGCTGGGCCTCGTCGCCGGATTCGTCGACGCCACCGGCGGAGGCGGCTGGGGGCCGGTCGGCACCCCGGCCATCCTCGCCAGCGGACGGCTGGAGCCGCGCAAGGTGATCGGCTCCATCGACACCAGCGAGTTCCTCGTCACCATCGCGGCGAGCATCGGCTTCCTGGCGGGGCTCGGCTCCGGGGGCGTCAACTGGTCGTGGGCGGCGGCCCTTCTGGTGGGCGGTGTCATAGCTGCACCGCTCGCGGCCTGGCTGGTCCGGCATGTTCCGCCGCGCGTCCTCGGGTCCGCCGTCGGCGGCATCATCGTCCTCACCAACGTCCGCACCCTGCTGAACGGCGACTGGGTGAGCGCGGGCGGCACGGTGAAGACGGCCGTGTACGTGGTGCTGTACGCGGTCTGGGCCGCCGCACTCGCCCACTCGGTGCGGGAGCACCGCCGCAACGTCGCACGTGAGCGGAACGATGAAGCAGCGGCGACGGACGCCACCGCGAAGGAGGGCACGCCCTCGGCGTGACCGCGAGACCGGGTGCCCGGGCCGGGCGGCCCGGGCACCCGGCGGTCGGATGCTCTCAATTCCGCTGCGCTCACGGCAGGGGCGAACACGAGCTCTGCGTCTTCGGTCCGCCGGGAAAGCGAACCCGGTGGATGGTCACCGGTTCGCGTCACCCGGCGCCTGCCCGGCTCGACATCGTGCGCCACATGGCCCAGCGAACCCGTTTCGACGCAGCCGGACTGCCGGCTTGCCGATCAATGTTGCTGGCATGACGAAGCCACCGACCTCCCTGCCCGCCGGCCACGAGACGCGGCTCGCTCTGGTAATGAACGGCGGCGTCAGCCTCGCTGTCTGGATGGGGGGCGTCACGCACGAACTCAACCTGCTGCGGCACGCCACGAGCGGTGCGGGTGAGGACACCGTCGAGCCCGGCGACAAGGGCGTGTTCCAGATCTGGAAGGAGATCGCGGCATCGTGCCCGCGCACGCGGATCGTGATCGACGTGGTAGCAGGTTCGTCGGCAGGCGGGTTGAACGGCATGCTCCTGGCGACCGCGATCGCTCGCGGCGCCAACCTTCCCAATCTGCGCAAGGTGTGGAAGGACTCCGCCGCTCTCAGCGAACTGCTCAAGCAGAGCTCCTCGACGAGCGTGCTCAGCGGAGAGTCGTTCGAGGACAAGGTTCGCCAAGCGGTCGGACTCATCGACCTGGGTAATGAGTCGACTCGGGCTCCCGTCACACTGTTCCTGCCCGCCACATCGCTGGCCGGTCGGTCCCGGCTGTGTACGGACGGGTTCGGCAACGACTTCGAGGTACGTGACCACCGGCGTCTCTACCGGTTCCAGCACGACGAGAAGGCCGTGAGCTACACACGCGACGGCGACAAGTGGACCCGGAAGGAGTTCAGGAAGGCGGACTTCGTACCGGAGAACGCGGAGGCACTGGTCCAGGCGGCGCGGGCGACCGGCAGCTTCCCGGTGGCTTTCCCGCCTGTCAATGAATCCCCGCTCATGCGCTACCGCGTGCGTCCCAAGACGGCGCTGGACGATCCAGCGAGTTTCGTCATGGACGGCGGGGTCCTCAACAACGCTCCATTCGAGCCGGTGCTGGAGACCATCGCAAATCGCACCGTGGACAACCCGATCCGCCGGGTTGTCGTCTACGTCGCGCCCTCATCCGGCAGGGGCGAACACGACCACACGGACCAGATCGACGAGAAGACCGCCGCCTACAAGGTCGCCTTCCATGCCACCAGCTTTCCCCAGGAGGCGGACTTCCGGTCGAGCGCCGAGGAGCTGAGTAGACGCCTGAACGGGAGTTTCCGCGAGATCCACGTCGAGTTGTTCCAGCGGACGATGGCGAAGGAGGGCGGGAGACAGCTGGCTGATCGCCTCACCAAGCAGGCGGCGGAGCTCCTGCCCGAGTACCGCCACAACCGCGCCCGCGGAGTGATCCACGACCTGCGCATGCGGCTTGCGGAAAACACCGCGGTCACCTTCCTCGGCGTTCCCCCCGAAGCGTCCGCCGACCAGATCACCGCGATCGTCAACGGCAGCCCGTCCCCCAACTGGATTCCACTCAACGAAATGGAGCAGATCACCAAGCCACTGTCGACCTCCGACGGGGAATGGCGATGGGGGTTCATCCCCGCTGCGCGTGTCCTGCAGTCACTCAGCGAGCAGCTGCACTGCCATCTGTCGGACGGCCTCGGGGAAGCCCAGCAGTTGCGCCTGATCGAGGGGGCCCAGTTCATCACTGAACGTCTCCGCCATGCGACCGCACTCATGGAGGCCCACGTCGGCCAGATCCTGATCCGGGTGCAGGGTCACGGAGAACCAGTGCTCTCCGATGAGCGAGCTGCATTCTTCATCCGAGACGAATTCAGGGTCATGGAAATCCCGAAGATTCTGAAGGAGCTGATCGAAGAAGCGGCCATCCGGTACGTGAAGGTACGCAGAGCAGCCAACATCGACCACGCGGCAAAGAAGAACGAACCGGAGGAGACCAAAGCTGAGGCTGAGGCTGTCATCGCGCGCTGCCTCGCGATCGAGGTCGTCTCCCGTGCGTACGCCCCTCCATCGAAGGTCATCGAGCCGCCCCTGCCGGAGTGCGATTTTCTTCGCCTCGGGCCGGACAAGATGAGCAGAGCGCTCTACGAGGACCGCTTCGCGGACATGGGCGACCGGAAGCTCTACGGCATCCGATTCCAGCACTTCGGCGGATTCTTCAAGAGTGACTGGCGCGAGAGTGATTTCACCTGGGGGCGCTTGGACGCCGCTCATCATCTGCTGTGCCTGTTCACACCCGAAAGCGAAGGCAAGCGCAGGGAATTCGAGCGCAGACTGCACGAGGCGATCCTGGCTGTCGAGGGCCCAGACGGAGAGCAGCCCGGGGAGTGGATGAGGCGCAACCTGCAGGAACTCCTCGAATCGACCGACAGCCGGCTGCTGAAAGAGGCCACCGCCTCCGAAGACGGCCGGAAGGTCCTCGAGGCTGCCGCCGACTCCGTCCTGGAAACGTTCCGCATCCGCCACCCCGTACTCAAGCGCATCATCAAACATTTGGGCCGCAAAGCACTGCGCGCCTACATGGCCGGACCACCCGCAAGCCCGGGCCGGGCAACGGTAAGCGGCGCACTCAACCTCCTCATCATGGTCCTCCTCATGTTCTTCGGCCTGGCCCTCGTGGGCCTCGCCGTCGGCTTCGCTGTCGCGTTCGCCGTCTTCGGCTGAGGCAAGTGCGGCAGCAATCCCTGACCACTGATGCGACACGGAGCCGAATCAAGCCGCTGGCTGCGGTGTCTCAGGACAACGGAAACCGGTGGACGGACAGGTCCGGGCGGGCCGTTTCGGTGACCGTCCGGGAATGACGTGCACCGATCGGGTGACCGGGAGGAATACCGCCGAAGGCCCCCGCGGCTCTCCCGGCATGACGACGAACGAACCCTCAAGGCACACCCGGCGGTTCGGCCGGATCGGGCTGTGGAGCACGGCACTGGCCTCCGCGAGTCCGTCGCGGCGCACGGAGATCGAGGAAGCGGCCGCGGAACTCGAGGAGTTGGGCTACGGCTCCCTCTGGATCGGCGGCAGTCCCGGCGTGGACCGGGCCGAGCCCCTCCTGGCGGCGACCTCACGCATCACCGTCGGCACCAGCATCATGAGTATCTGGCAGCACAGGGCGGAGGACGTCGCGACGCAGCACGCCCGGCTCAACTCGGCGCACGGCGGGCGCTTCGTGCTCGGTCTGGGCGTCAGCCACGCCGAGGCGGCACAGGACGACGCCACACGGGAGGAGCTGCGCCGGCGCCCGTACAGCGCGATGCGCCGATATCTCGACGGACTGGACGCCGCACCGCAGCCCGTGCCGCCGCAGGAGCGCGCTCTCGCCGCCCTGGGTCCGAGGATGCTGGAACTCTCGCGGGACCGTGCGCTGGGCGCGCTGCCGTACCTGGTGACGGCCGAGCACACCGCCCGGGCCCGCGAGGTCCTCGGCGCGGACGCGCTGCTCGCCCCCGAACTCAAGGTTGTCCTCGGTTCCGACCCGGAGCGGGCCCGCGCCACGGCCCGTGACTACCTCAGGCGCTACCTGGCCCTGGCCAACTACCGCAACAGCTGGCTGCGGATGGGATTCGGCGAGGACGACCTGGCGGACGGCGGCAGCGACCGCCTGCTGGACGCGGTGTACGCCTTCGGCGACGCGGACGCCGTGCGGGAGCGGGTCGGCTCGTTCCTCGACGCCGGCGCAGATCATGTGGCGCTGCAGGTCGTCACCGATGACCTGTCGAGCGTGCTGCCGCTCCCCCAGTGGCGCGCTCTCGCGGAGGCGCTGCTGCCGGGCTGACGTCCGGGCACGTCCACGGAGCGGCGGGCGGCTCGTCGCTGCGGCGGGTGAGCCGCCCGCGTCGCGGCGGCAGGGCACCGGTCCAGCCGTCCGCGCCGCGCGGCCGGGCACTGGTCGCACCGGCGCGGCGGGCAGAGCACGGGCCTTCCGGCCGGCCTCAGAAGCGTCCGGCCGCGACGAACACACAGAGCGCCAGGATGACGAGGTTCGCGGCGACGTTCACGGCTTCCCGCGAACCGCGTCCGGCGGCACGGTCGGCTCGCAGCAGTGAGCCGTGGCTCGTCACAGCTCCCACCATCACGAGTGCCAGGCCCACCGCGGCCAACGGTGTCAGCAGCGGAGCGACGCCCGTCAGGCGGGGCAGCAACAGGCCTGCCACGGCGAGCAGTTCGCACACGGCCGTCGTCTTGATCACGGCGGGCGGGAACGGTGCCACGCCGGTCTGTCCCGTGGCGATCAGCCGGTCCTTCCTCATGCTGACCTTCAGCGATCCGGACACGAGGAAGAGGACTGCCAGCAGGATCTGCGCGGACCACAGGGCGGTATTCATGGTGCGGCTCCAGGTCGGAAATCAGACGTCACCCACCACGACGGTCCGGCGTACCGGGATGTGACATCCGCGGGCCCGCGACGCCACCCCCGGGCCCCGAGCCCCGGCGGGTTCCGTCAGTTGCGCCGCTTCCTCGAACCGGTGCCGGCGGTTCCGGTGGTGCCGGTTCCGGCGGAGCCGTCGGTCCCGGTGCTGCCGGTCTTCCCCCGAGCCGTCTGCCTCTCCCGCAGCACATCCGCGGTGCGCCGGCACCAGTCCCGGTGGCCCTCTTCGAACGCGAGGCCGCGCATGCAGGTCAGATACGGCCCGATCCGTGCGCCGCGGCGCAGGAACGCCGCCTCGTCCGTATCACCGCGCATCCGCCGCAACAGCTCACCGAAGAGCTCGATCCTCGCCTGGGCCGCGGCCGCGCGCTCTTCGAGCTGGTCGATGACGGGCCCCGCCTCGACGCTGTCGGCCGCCTGGACCTTCACGAGCAGGTCGTCGCGGATGAACGAGGCCTTCGACGGGGCGGAGACGAAGTCCTCCAGTTCCGCCAGACCGGCGTCCGAGACCCGGAAGAGGCGCTTGTTGGGCCGGGTCTCCTGGACGACCTGCCGCCCGGTGATCAGCCCCTCCTTCTCCAGCTTGGCCAGCTCCGCGTACAGCTGCTGCGGCAGCGCGTGCCAGAAGTTCGCGACGCCGACGCCGAACGCCTTGGCCAACTGGTATCCGCTGTACTCCCCGTCCAGCAGGGCCGCCAGCACCGCGTGCCTCAGGGCCATCGGCCCGCCCCCTTCCCGCTCGTCGTCCGGTCGTGCATCATACTCAAGAAATTGATTAGTCAGATCCTTGAGTAGTAGCCACAGTAGGCACGAGAAAGCAGGCACGAGAACCTTGAGCAGGCCGGAAAGCCGGAACCCTGCGCACGCGAGGTGTGCCAACGAGCAGGAGGAGCCGGGGAGGGCCATGGAGACCGCCGCACGCTTCCGCGCCGCCGTCGAGACGCGCGACCGGACAGCACTGGAGGACCTGTTCACCGAAGACATCCGCTTCTACAGCCCGGTGAAGTTCACGCCCTTCGAGGGCAGGCCGATGGTGATGGGGCTTTTCGACGTCCTGCTGCGCACCTTCGAGGACTTCCGCTACGTCGGAGAGTTCGAGGGCACGGCGGAGACGGGCGCCGACGCCGCCGACGGCCCCGCAGCGGTCCTCGCGTTCCGCGCCACCGTGCAGGGCAAGCAGATCCACGGCATCGACATGCTCCACTTCGACGAGGCCGGCCGCGTAGCGGAGTTCACCGTCATGGTCCGGCCGCAGTCCGCCGTGCAGGCACTCGGTGAGGCGGTGCTCGCGGGTCTGGTCGCGGACGGTCTCGTCCCCAAGCCCGGGTGAAGGGGGCCCGGTTCGGAGCCGGCACCCCGTCACCGTGAGGCCGGGAGCGGGGGCGGGGGCGGGGTCCCCGGACCGCGTCAGGGCCGGCCCCCGCCCCGCCGTCCCGTCACCCCTTGCGCCCCTGCGAGGTGAAGTTCATCAGCCACGACACCGTGCGGCTGATGTCCGTGGAGGTGAGGATGCCGACGGCTCGTCCTCCCTCCACCACCACGATCCGGTTGCGCGGACCGGGCTCCATGCGCGGCACGAGGTCGGCCAGCGGGTCCTGCGGGGCCACGACGGTGACGTCCGTGAGCGGCACCATCACCTCGTCCACCGGCACTTCCTCGGCCCGGTCCCACGGGACCTTCCTGGCGTCGTCCAGCGTCAGCAGCCCCGCGGGGACACCGCCGTCCTGGACGACCGGGAACGCGGAGTGCCGGTAGCGGAAGGACGGACCGGTGAGGAAGTCGGCCACCGACAGCCCGGACGGCGCGGTGACCGGGTCGCGCGTCATGGCGTCCTGCACCGGGACACCTGCCAGCACGCTCCGCAGCTGCGCCTGCCGCCCCTCGGCGGTCGCGGCCGCGATGACGAACCAGCCGACGATCGCCAGCCACAGCCCGCCGAAGAAGCCGCTGCTGAGGAAGAAGACGACTCCCACCAGCACGAGGAGCCAGCCGAACACCCGTCCCGCCGCCGTCGCCCCGACGGTCGCCTTCAGCCGGTCCCCGGTTCGCCACCACAGGAAGGCGCGCAGCAACCGTCCTCCGTCGAGGGGAGCGGCGGGAATGGTGTTGAAGACGGCGAGGAGCACGTTGATGGCGCCGAGCCAGGCCACCGACTCCACCACGAGCCCGGGAGCGGAGCCGAGGTGGAGCAGCCAGGCCAGCAGCACGAAGAGGCCGCCCAGCACCAGGCTGACGAGCGGCCCGATGCCGGCGATGCGCAGTTCCGCGGCGGGGTCGGCCGCCTCCGACTTCAGGCGGGCCGCGCCGCCGAGCAGCCACAGGACGATGTCGTCCACGTCGACGCCGTTGCGGCGGGCCACGACGGCGTGGGCGAGTTCGTGGGCGAGGAGCGAGGCGAAGAAGACGACCGCCGCGAGCAACCCGGCCGCCCAGTACGCGGCCACGGGACTGTCCGGATACGCGGCGGCCAGGCGCCCCCGGGCCAGGCCGAAGGCGATGAGGCCGAAGATGAGCAGCACGCTCCAGTGGACGCCGATCCGGACACCGGCGATCCGTCCCAGCACGAAGGTCGCCCGCACGTCGCTCTCCCCTGCTCGAAGCCTCTCCGAACAGACAGCCGTTCCACGTCGGGGAACGCCTTGAACCGCCGATGGGCCGTCGGTGTGCCCTCGGCGTGCGCTGCCGCGGCGGCGACGGGCGGCAGGTGTGCCGTGCCGGAACAGGAGCCATTACCGGGTTCCGGCACGGGAGCCCTTACCGAAGGCTCATCGCCCGCCCCGACCCCGGCTCGCTGCCTGATCGGGCCCGCGCGTGGGTATCCGCACCACAGATACGGCTGGAGGGATGTGGCCGGGCTCCATCGTCCCCGCACCCGGACGGCGCCGACCATGTGTGCGGGTGGCGAGGAGCCGTATGCGGCGGCCCGCGACCGCCCCGGCCGAAACCTTCAGCACCGACGACGGCCCGGCGATGCCGGACCGGCTCCGTCGCACGGCCGCCGCCGCCCAGGACGAGGAGAGAACGCATGGCAGCGATCACCTTCGAAGAGCTCCAAGTGCCCGTATACGGAGGCCACTTGACCGTGCTGCGCTGGCCGGCGACCGTACGGCGGGACGGGAACGGCCCCGCGCCCACGGTCCTCGCCCTGCACGGAATCACCTCGAACGCCCTGTCGTGGGCGGGCGTCGCACATCACCTCGCGGGCCGCGTCACCCTCGTCGCTCCCGACCTGCGCGGCCGCGCGGGAAGCAACAGCCTGCCCGGCCCGTACGGGATCGCGGTCCACGCCGACGACGCGGTGGCGCTCTCCCGCGCGCTCGGCCTGCAGGAGGTCGTCCTCGCGGGGCATTCGATGGGCGCGTTCGTCGCGGCGGTCGCCGCCGTACGGCACCCGGAGAGCTTCCGTTCGCTCCTCCTCGTCGACGGCGGAGTCGGCTTCCCCGTGCCGGCGGGACTGACGCCCGACCAGCTGGTCACCGCCGTGATCGGGCCCGCGATGGAGCGGCTGAAGACCACGTTCCCCGACCGCGACGCCTACCGCGCCTTCTGGCGCGGCCATCCCGCGTTCGCCTCCTCCTGGGAGCCGTGGACCGAGGCCCACATCCAGCGCGATCTGGTGGGCACGGAGCCGGAGTTGCGCTCCTCGTGCCGGATCGACGCGGTGCGCACCGACGGCACCGACGCGCTCGGCGAAGCGACCGCGGCCGCGGTGCACCGCCTCGCCCTTCCCGCCGAACTGCTCTGGGCGGAGCGCGGCCTCCTCGACGAACCCCAAGGCCTCTACGACGACGAGCGGTTGAAAGCGGCCGGCATCAGCGACACGATGATCCGCACGCGCATGGTTCCCGGCACGAACCACTACACCCTGCTGCTGGGCGACGAGGGCGCCAGGACCGTCGCGGGCAGCCTGCTCGCCGCGACGGAAGCGGCACGCGCGGAGCGCTCGTAGGGGCTCACAGGCGACTCCGGGAACGGTGCGGTCCGTGCGCCCTCGGCTGAGGGGCCGAGCGCGGCGGGGCGGGGGGCGTCCGTCACGGCGCCCCGGAGCGGTGAAGAGGGGCGCACACGGACGGGACGTGCGGCAGTCAGCGCAGCGGGCTGGGTGCCGGTTTCACGCCCGGCAGTCCGGGGGAACGGGCGATTTCCTGCTCGGCCGCATCGATGATCGCCAGAATGGCAGCGGACGCCTCGGACGGCCGGCCGCCCGCGACGGCTTCCGCGAGTGCCCGGTGGGCGGGGAGCGAGGCCTCGACGGCGCCGGGCGTCTGGGAACTCACCGCGAAGCTGTGTGCCAGGGCGACTTCGAGCGCGCGCCCCAGCGAGCCGAGCAGCCGGTTGCCGCTGGCGTCCAGCAGCGCCCGGTGGAAGGCCATGTCGGCCTCGACGAACTCCTCGGAACCCGGGTGCACGGCAGCGGCAGCCATCGCCTCCAGCGCTTCCGACATGGCGCGTATGTGTCCGGGGCCTGCGCGCCCCGCCGCGAGCCGGGCGGCCTCGGGTTCGACGGCACGCCGCAGTTCGCCGGTGTCGCGCAGCAACTGCACCGGCTCACAGGCCTGTTGCCATTGCAGCAGGTCGCGGTCGAGATGATCCCAGTCGCTGCTGGGCAGTACCTGCGTGCCGGTGCGGGGGCGGGTGCGCAGCATGCCCTTCGCGGCGAGGACCTTGACCGCCTCGCGCAGGGCGCCACGGCTGACCCCGAGTTCGGCGGCGAGCGTGTCCTCGACGGGCAGCGGCCGGTCCGGGGCGAGCTGACCTCTCACGATGCGCCGGCCGAGTTCGTCGACGACTCGCTGGTGCTTGGTCCGGTACCGCTCCACGATCTTTGTTCACCCCCTGGACGCCTCCACCGAATCATTCGATGATTGCCGCCACATTACCCGCCGCCCCCCGACACCCGCTCGAAAGAGACGTTCCCCATGACGCACACCGACGACCGAAGCGGCACCGGCAGCTCTGCCGCAGGCCCCTTCCCCCTGAACACCCGCAACCTCCCACCACCCGAAGTGCGCGAGATGCCGCCGCCTCCACGCAAGACGTGGAAGATCATCGGACCCGGCATCGTCGGCGCGGGCGTGGGGCTGGCCTCCGGCGAGTTCATCCTCTGGCCGTACATCGCCTCGCAGGTCGGCCTCGTCTTCCTGTGGGGTGCCGTCATCGGCGTCGTCACCCAGTGGTTCCTGAACATGGAGATCGAGCGCTACACGCTCGCCACCGGTGAGACCGCGATGACGGGCTTCAACCGGTACTGGCGGCACTGGGGCGCGGTGATGGCGCTGCTGACGTATGCCTCGAACCTATGGCCCGGCTGGGTCACCAGTTCCGCCACGATGGCCTCGTACGTCTTCGGCGGCAATCCCGCCTACATAGCGATCGCCCTGCTGCTGGCCATCGGTGCGATCCTCACGCTCGCCCCGGTCGTCTACACCGCACTGGAGGGCCTGCTGTTCGTGAAGGTCGCGGTGATCGGCGGCTTCTTCGCGCTGGCGGTCATCTTCGCGGTGAAGGCGTCCAGTTGGGCGGACCTGCCGCAGGGCGCCACGCACGTCGGCCAGTTCCCCACCGACCTCGGCGTGGCCGTGCTCATGGGCGCGGTCGCCTACGCGGGAGCGGGCGGCGGACAGAACCTGTGCCAGAGCAACTGGATACGCGACAAGGGCTTCGGCATGGGCCACTACGTGCCGCGGCTGGTCAGCCCCGTGACGGGCAAGAGCGAGGAGGACTCCGCAGCCACCACCGGGTACGTCTTCGTTCCCGACGAGGAGAACATGGCGCGGTGGAAGCGCTGGTGGCGGTTCGCGAACATGGAGCAGGCCGTGACCTTCGGCGCGGTCACCGTGCTGACGATCGTGCTCTCCTCGCTCCTCGCCCACTCCACGCTCTTCGGAACGGAGGGCCTGGCCAACGACATCAGCTTCCTGCAGAAGGAGGGCGAAGCCCTCCAGGCTCAGGTCGGCGACTGGTTCGGCGTGCTGTTCTGGCTGATCGGCGCGTTCTCGCTGTTCACCGCGGCGACGGGCATCGTCGACTACACCAGCAGGCTCGCCTCCGACGTGCTGAAGTCGACATACATGCGCAACTCCCGGCTCTCCGAGAGCCGGCTGTACTTCTACCTGGTGTGGGCGATCGTCGTCGTCGGCATCTTCGTCCTGCTGACGGTCACCGACCAGCCGCTCGTGCTGCTGGTGATCTCCGCCTGCGTGGCCGGAATGATGATGTTCGTCTACGCCGGTCTGCTGCTCTACATGAACCGCAAGGCACTGCCGGGGCCACTCAAGGTGCGCGGTGTCCGTGTCGCCGCGCTCATCTGGGTCATCGTGCTCTTCGGTGTGCTGTCGGTCCTGACGGTGCGGCAGCAGATCATGGACATCTTCGGCTGACGCGTGTCCCGGGACCGCCCGGGCGGCCGGCCAGGTGGCCGGCGGCCCGGGCGGGCGGGGTGCACCGACGGCGGACCCGGGGTGCCGTCGCCCCGGGGTACCGATGACCGGGCACCGGCCTCGTCCCGGAACCGGGAGCCGGAACCCGGCCTCGGAACCAGGAATTTGGAACACCCTGGCCTCGGAACCAGGAACTCCTGTCCCAACCTCCGCTGATGCGCCGGCAGTTCAACGCAAGCGCTGAGCCCGCGTCACCTGTGGGCCTACAGTGACCCGCATGTCAGACGCCTCGTTCCCCGCCGACGCCGATGTGGCGGGGATCGGCCCGCGGATGCTTCAGCTGCGTGTCCAACGCGGCCTGACACAGACGGAGTTGGCGGGCGACCGGTTCACCCGGGCATACGTGTCGTCGCTCGAGGGCGGCAAGCGCACCCCCTCACCGGCAGCGGCCACGTATTTCGCCGTCCGGCTCGGCACCGGCCTCGAAGACCTCTGTTTCGGCTATCCCCCCGGCAGGCGCCGCGCCTTGCGGGCCGAGGCCGCCGAGGCACGCGTCGCCCTGTCCGGCGGCGAGACGGAGGGGGCGTCCTCCGTATACGAGACCCTGGCCGCGGAGGCCGAGAGGCACGGGGACCGGACGCTGCGGGCGCTCGGCCGGTACGGGCTCGGACTCGTGGCCCGTCACCGGGGAGACCCCGCCGCCGGCGGCGCGCTGTTCGACGAGGCCTACGCACTGCTGCACGACCAGGCGCTCACCGAGCGGCTTCCGGCGCTGATGGGCCGCCTGTGGGCGCTGTTCGCCGCCGGGTCCATCGACGACGCTCTCGCACTCGTCGAGGAACACCTGCACGAGGCCGTACGGGCCTGCGAACCGACGGCGGAGTTCGCCCTGCTCGCGGCGTGCGGCCTCCCCCATGTGGAGCGTGGCGACCTGAGGCGGGCCGGGAACGTCGCCGACGCGGCGCTGGAGCGTGCCGGGGACGTGAGCGCGCTCGATGTCCTCGCCCAGGGCTACTACCACATCAACCGGGTTCTCGTGGCGCAGGGAAGGTACGACGAGGCCGAGCAGACGATCGTGCGCGCCACGGCCCTGTACGAGCAGCTGCGGCTGCGCACGGAAGTGGGCACGTGCCGGTTCGCCCACGGATTCCTCACCGCGCGCCGTGGCCGGCTCGCGGAGGCCGAAGGGCAGCTGCGTGAGGCCCGGGGCATCCTGCGCGGGACCGGCGCCGTTCAGCGCCGCATCAATGCCACCGCGGAACTGGCGGACGTCGTACGCAAGTCGGGGCGTCCCGGGGAGGCCGCGGAACTCGTCGGCGAATGCCGCTCCGCCCTGGCGCCCAGCCGCCAGGACCCCGAGCAGGCCGCCGAACTGGACCGTATCGAGGCGCGGATCGCGGTCGACCGGGGTGACGCCGCGGCCGCCGAGGCCCTCTTCCGCTCCGCCATCGAGCGCTATCTGGAGGTGGGTGCCACGCTCGAGGCCATCGGGACATGCCGGCTTCTCGGCGACCAGCTGCTGCGGAGGGGACGTACGGAAGAGGCAGCCGCGGTCTACCGGCGGGGACTGGCGGCCCTGGAAGGCGTGTGACGGCGGCCGGTCCGGGCCTGCCGTTCCGGGGCAGCCGCCCGCGGCCACTCCTCGCCGGAACGTCAACTTCCTTGCCGCGCACGGCTCTTGACGCCCTCTGCGGGGGCCTCCACACTTCTCGGCAGCAGGGTAACAGCTTCCATAACTCTTGTTGACAACTGCGGTGCGCCCCTTGTCCCGGCGCTGTCTCCTCGCCCCCGCCCGATGAGGAGCAGCGCAGCCGGGCGACGGCGTGCCGGTCAACTCGACGGAAAGCAACTGCAGTTGTTGCCCCGTGTACCACCTGACCAGTCGCACACCTGCGTGCCGCCCCACGCCCTGCCCAGGGCAGGGCACGCAGCAGTCCGGTCCGCACACGTCCGAGATCCGGTTCAGGAAAGGTCTGGTGCACTTCCATGCGAACTGTCACGCGCCGTCTGAGCGCACTCGTCCCGGCTGTCATGCTGCTGGCGGGCATGCAGATGGCCGGCTCCCCCGCCCACAGCTCGACACCCCCCTCCGCCGAAGTCCGGCTGGCCGCCTCCGAAACAGCGATCCCGGGCAGCTGGATCGTCACCCTCAAGGACGGCACCCGGTCGACGAGTTCCGTCGCGGACGAACTGACCAAGCGCGGCGACGGCCGTCTCTCGCACGTCTACGAAGACGTGCTGAACGGCTTCTCCGCGAAGATGACCAAGGCACAGGCGCAGAAGCTGGCCGCCGACCCCCGGGTCGCTCTCGTCGAACAGGACTCCAAGGTCACGGTCAGCGACACCCAGCCCGACGCCACGTGGGGCATCGACCGGATCGACCAGCGGGACCTTCCGCTGAGCGGCACCTACACCTACAACACGACGGCGTCGGACGTGAACGTCTACGTCATCGACACCGGAGTGCGCACCTCGCACAGCGAGTTCGGCGGCCGGGCGTCCATCGGCACCGACACCGTCGGCGACGGCCAGAACGGAAACGACTGCAACGGGCACGGCACTCACGTCGCGGGCACCGCCGCCGGTGCTACGTACGGTGTGGCAAAGGAAGCCTCCGTCATCGGCGTCCGCGTCCTGAACTGCAACGGCTCCGGCACCACCTCCGGTGTGATCGCGGGCGTCGACTGGGTCACCGCCAACGCCGCCAAACCCGCCGTCGCGAACATGAGCCTCGGCGGCGGCGCCAGCGACACACTCGATGCCGCCGTGCGCAACTCCGTTGACTCCGGCGTCACTTACGCCCTCGCGGCCGGCAACGGCAACTTCCTCGGCATGCCCCAGGACGCATGCACCGTCAGCCCCGCCCGTGTGACCGAGGCGATCACGGTCGGTGCCACGGACAGCTCGGACACCCGCGCGTACTTCTCCAACTACGGCACCTGCGTCGACGTGTTCGCCCCCGGCGTGGACGTGACGTCCGCATGGAAGGACAGCGACACCTCCACGAACACCATCAGCGGCACCTCCATGGCCTCGCCGCACACCGCCGGCGTCGCCGCCCTCTACCTGGCCGACCACCCGGACGCCTCCCCCGCCGAGGTCCGGGACGCCCTCGTGGACAACGCCACGAGCGACAAGGTCCAGGACCCGATGGCCGGTTCGCCGAACAAGCTCCTGCACAGCCTGTTCTGACCCGGCAGGTCCGGTGGCGAGGAGCTCCCACGCCTCCTCGCCACCGGGCCGAGCGCTCCGGCCCGGCGCCGCGCAGCCCGAGCTGTGCCCGCCGGGCCGGGATCCACGCACGACAGCTCGCATCGCCACACCCGTCGGCCGCGGCTCCCGTCCACGCCCGGCGGGGCCACCCCCTGCTCCCGACCCAGGAGTTGCCATGCGACTTCGTACACACCGAAAACGATCGGTCACCTGCGCCGCCCTCCTGGCGCTCGCACTCGCGGCACCACTGACCGCCACCACCGCCAGCGCCTCTCCCCCGGACCGGCCGGCCGGCGCGACCGTCGACGAGGACATCAGGCAGTACGAGATCCACGGGCCGTCCACCCCCGCCGACCGCAGCGCGCTCGCCGCCACCGGGGTCTCGGTGGACGAGGTCCGCGACCACTCCGTCGTCGTCAGTGCCGATGCGGCGCAGGCCCGCAGCCTGCGCAAGCTCGGACACACGCTGAAGAAGCTCGCCGGGCCCCCGGCGCGCACCGGCGAACAGACCCGCAAACCAGGGGACTTCCCGCCCTCCGACTCCGGCTACCACAACTACGCCGAGGCGATGGCGGAGATCGACCAGCGCATCGAGCAGCATCCGTCCATCATGAGCAAGCAGGTCATCGGCAAGTCCTACGAGGGCCGGGACATCATCGCCGTCAAGATCAGCGACAACGTCGCCACCGACGAGGACGAGCCCGAAGTCCTCTTCACCCACCATCAGCACGCCCGCGAGCACCTCACCGTCGAAATGGCGCTCTACCTGCTGCGGGAGTTCGGCGAGGACTACGCGAGCGACTCCCGGATCGCCGACGCCGTCAACGGCCGCGAGATCTGGATCGTGCCCGACCTCAACCCGGACGGCGGCGAGTACGACATCGAATCCGGCTCCTACCGAAGCTGGCGCAAGAACCGGCAGCCCAACTCCGGCTCCAGCTCGGTGGGTACGGACCTGAACCGCAACTGGGCCTACAAGTTCGGCTGCTGCGGCGGCTCTTCGGGCAGCCCCGGCTCCGACACCTACCGGGGTCCGGCCGCCGAATCCGCGCCCGAGGTACAGGTCGTCGCCGACTTCGCACGCTCCCGGGTGGTCGGCGGCGAGCAGCAGATCAAGGCGGCCGTCGACTTCCACACCTACAGCGAACTGGTGCTGTGGCCCTACGGATACACCTACGACGACACCGCCGAAGGTCTCACCCAGGACGACCGCGACGCCTTCGCCGCCGTCGGCGAGAAGATGGCCGCCAGCAACGGCTACACCCCCGAGCAGTCCAGCGACCTCTACATCACGGACGGATCGATCGACGACTGGCTGTGGGGCGACCAGAAGATCTTCGGCTACACCTACGAGATGTATCCGCGGAGCTTCCTGGAGGGCGGCTTCTACCCGCCCGACGAGGTCATCGAGCGCGAGACGAGCCGCAACCGCGACGCGGTGCTCCAGCTCATCGAGAACGCCGACTGCATGTACCGCTCCATCGGCAAGGAGGCGGAGTACTGCGCGGAGGCGTGACGACCGGAGGGCGTTCCCGGAGGCCGTGCCACGCGAGGCGCGTGGCACGGCCTCCGGCCGCGTCCGGGCTTGCGGTGCCCGGCGGAGCACCCGGACGTTCGAGCAGTCTCTTCAGGAACCGGCTTGCCGACCCGTCCGCCGCCGGTGAAGACTGCCCGCCATGATCCTCCCGAAGGTCCGGGATCCTCGTTTCGTGACGATCCGCCGCGGTGGGACGCTCACTGATGCGGATCACCACCTCCTCGCTCTCTGGGCGGCGTCGTGCGCGGAGCACGTACTCGATCTCTTCGAGTCGGTCCGGCCCGAGGACGCACGGCCGCGCCAGGCGATCGAGCATGCCCGCGCCTGGGTGCGCGGCGAGGTCAGAATGATGCAGGCCCGCGCGGCGGGCGGCCACGCGATGGGCGCGGCCAGAGACCTGCGTGGGCCAGCCCGGCATGCCGCATACGCCGCCGGCCAGGCCGGGGCCGTCGCGCACGTCGCAGCACACGAACTCGGTGCGGCGGCCTATGCGATCAAGGCCGTACGTGCTGCCGCACCGGTCGGCGAGGCCGAGGCCGCGGGCAGGCTCGAGTGCCAGTGGCAACGTGATCAGCTGCCGGAAGCGATTCGCGAACTCGTACTCGACGACCAGCGGTTGCGGAACGACATCTGCTGGTCGGTGTTCGACTGCTGAGCGCACACCGGGGCCAGCGGCGGACCGGGCGCGGCGTGCCGCCGCTGGCGGCGGTCCGGACGGGTCCGACACCGCCCCGCGAGGAAGCGCGGGGCGTGAGGCGCGGCGGGGCAGGAGTCCGGGCCGACCCGCGCTCCGCATGCCTCCTCCAGCCGCATGAAGGGAGAAGGCATGCATGTCACGCACGCCGCCACTCGCAGTCACAGCGCTCGTTCACGGCCCGGCGGGCGTCAACGTGCTGCGGGCGATTGTCCCGTTCGGCAACCAGCTTCCGGCCCGGGGCGGGAGGGGCCCGCGAATGACGTCACCTGCGTCCCCGGGGCGGCCGAGTGTCGGCAGTGGGGGCGCCAGACGCCTGGCATGAGACCGAAGCCACCTTACGAGTGCGAATCGGGAGGGTCGGCCGACGAGCGGAGGAACAGCCAATTCCCCTTGGTCCCGAACGTCTGCCGGTAGTAACCGGCCTCATCGGCGATCCGATCCGCGTCCTTGTCCGTCAGCTTCGTGTACTTGACCGGGTTCAAACGGATGTGGCCGCGAACAGTGACAGCCCCCGAATGCAGATCCTTCAGGAAGATCTCCACCTGCTCCTCGTAGGAGAACTTCCGCATCTTCCAACCCTCGAAGAACGTGACGAAGATTGACGAAAGCACCAAGACGCCGGCGCCACCGATAGCCCACCAACCCCAACCACCGAACTCACCCCCCGCTACTGCGATCACCACTGCTGTCTCCACGGACAGTGCCATGAGAACTCCCAAGACAGACGGCTCGACGACGGTGGGCCGAAGGACGGCCCGCCCGCTGCCACCATCACCCGAACGTTTCCCTGATGTCCTCCCGGATCTGCTGAGCTGCCTGAAGCTCCTCCTCCTGTGGCGGCTCGGGAGGTGCGGTGAAGGAGACGCCGCCGGCGAACACCGTTGCCAGTTCGAGGAATTCGTCGCCGTGTTCCAAGTCCTCCGTCGCGAATGAGATGGAGACAGCTTCAGGGGTGTAGGGGAAGGCAAGCTGAAAGGTGACCGTGCGCACCCGTGACAGCGTGTCTTCCTCGATGCCGAACACCATCCCCGGGACAGCCATTTCGTGACCGGCAACGATGACGGCGGCCACTCCCGCCGGGAGCTCCACCAATCCCTGGTGCGTGCCCTTGGGGGGAGGGTCCTGAGATTCAAGGACACTGAGCGGATACAGGTGCGAGTCGCCCGGAGGACGTGGCACCACCGCGATCTGGCAGACGCCGGAGACCAGTTCGTCGTCGGTGCGCAGCAGGAACGAGCTGAAGTGCACGACTCCGTCGTCGACCAGCTTGGCGAGTGAGGCTTCGAAACTGAGGGCAGTGACTGCTATCTGTTCGGGCGTTGCGGAGGGATGGAGTTCCGACAGATCGGCGACAACCTGGTCGAACCGCTCCTCCGGCGGCTGCTCGAAGTCGATCGGACGAAACCCCTCGGGTATCCGGTACCAGAGGGGGATGGGCTCGGGGGCGAGCCCGGCGCTTTCAGTGGGAGCAGCCATCACAGTGCCCTCGCAATGGAAGAGACCTTCTTCAGCGGCCCTTCTACTAGTCCTCCGCCCACCACAATGTCGTTTGCAACCGTACCTTTGGTCGCAGCATCCGTTGTACCTTCACTGGAGTCCCACAGGGTCGCTGCTGTGGGGGCACCGAGCCCTCCCGTCAATACAGCTTGCGAGACCTCCGCGGTGGTACGAGCCGCTTCCGCAGAGGCACCTATGGCAGCGGTCCCCTTCTGCACCGTGATCCTGAATACAGGGTTCAATGGATCTGCCGCCTTCGAATACTCCTTGAAATGAGCGGCGCCGTTCCGTACTGCGTGCACTGCGCGGGAAGCACCGGTGGCCCCCTTCGCGGCTTCGCCTGCCTCCACTATCCCGCGGACGTTCTTCATCCCCGTGCCCACCAGTTTCGCGGCGTTGGCGCCACGGCCGGTAGCGATCGCCGCCTTGGCGCCCCGAACAGCGGGGCCCACACCGGGAACGGCTCCGAGCACATCTCCGCCGAGGGTTGCCCATTCGGACATGTTCTTGGACGTGGGTGGCCACATGTCCTTGCCCGCTTTCGCATACTGGTAGGCGTGCTGCCCTGCCGCGGCCAGGCTCAGGCCGATCGCGACCGGAGCGAGGACTGGCACGAAGATGGCGGCAATGCCTGCGATCGTGGCCGCGACCGTCAGGACATCGCCACCGTGTTTGTCCCACCAGTCCGAGATCTTCGACCACAACCCACCCTCCGGGGCGTGGTCCTCGGCGTGCTTGCGTATCTGGTCCGCGTGATCCTGAGCGGTGTCGGAGTGGTTGCGCTCCAACTTTTCCGCGGCGTCGATGAGTTCCTGGAGTTCCGCCTGGGCACGGTCCAGTCGGCTCCACGCCGACTGCACTTCGTTGTTGGCGGCATCAAGGCGGTGCTGCGCGCTGTCGAGTTCACCCTTGGTACTGAAGCTCTGCCCGGCAAGCTGAAGGTCGGGGTTCTTCCGCGCCGCGTCGTACTTCGACTGAGCAGCCCTTATCTGCTGCCGGGCCTTCTTCGCGTCCGCCTCGTAGTGCGCTGCCTTCGTCTTCATCCCGTCGAGCGAGTCGCTCCAGGACTGGATTTCCTTGCTGGCTCCTTGCAAAGAATCCTTGGCATCCGCAAGGTACTTGGGGAGATCGGCGATCTTGTCGACGAAGTTCTCCCGGGCCTTGCCCTTCCAGTGCGAGCTCTCTTTCGTCAAGGAATCCAGCAGGTCATGGGTTTCCTTGAGGGTCTTGGCCGTACCCTTGAGGTGCGTCGCGAGATTGGTCGCCAAACGCGGGTGTCCCGGTGTGGGATTCCAACCCAACCCGCTCCAGTCATCCGTCATTACCGCCCCCGTGTAGACTGCGTAAGACTCTTGTGGATCTCTGATTCTGTCTTCTCGTAATTCTTGAGAATCGCATCGATACCTTCTTCCAGGATCTCGATGCGCTTCTTCGTCTCGTTCAGCCCGTGCTCCCAGTCGTCCTCGAAGTCCTCACATGCACTATCGAGCGAGCGTTTGCCCAGATTCTTGGGACCGGTGTCCTTCATGCGCCGCAAGGATTCCTCGAGACGGTCCTTACTTTGGGTCAACTTCTTCTTGAGTTGACGCAATTCAGACAGGTCGACTTGGAAGTCGGCTTGTGCCACGTTCCCCCCGTTCCATACGCACTGAAGTTGTTACACAATCCAGAACCCGGTAGCCAACTCCCGGGGCATCGCGAATTACCTGGACCCGTCACTGGAGTCGGGGCGAAAGAACAGCCATTGGCCCTTGGTCCCGAACGTCTGCCGGTAGTACCCGGCTTCCTCGGCGATCCGATCCGCGTCCTTGTCTCTCAGCTTCGTGTACTTATGCGGGTTCAAGCCGATGTGGCCGCGGACGGTGACAGCCCCCGAACGTAGATCCTTCAGAAAGACCTCCACCTGCTCATCGTAGGAGAGCTTCCGCATCTTCCAGCCGTCCAGGAACGTGAAGAAGATAGACAGTACAAACAGGACGCCGAAGGCGCCGATAACCCACCAACCCCAACCGCCGAACTCACCCCCCGGTGGCGCTGCGATCACCACTGCTGTCTTCAAAGACGGTGCCATGTGAACTCCCAAGGCAGAGGACTGGACGACCGAGGGGTGATGGAAGGGCCGAGCATGTCCAGGGCAGGCGTCATCGCGCCCTCGGCACACAGTTGTGCGGCTGGCCCCGTTCGCGCAGCGTCATACAGCATCCGGCGACCGAACCCCCGTCCCCTGGTCGCGGCTGTCACTTCATAATCTCAGCCAACTCCGACCGTATCTCAGCATCGTGGGCACGTGTACGGCAGGGGCGGAGCCCTCCCGACTGCCCCGAGGGAAGCCTCATGTCTGGTCAACACCCGCCCATGCGCGTCGTGTTGAGGAGATATTCGGCTGCTGCTCAACGGGCGGTCTTCGGCACTTCCTCCCTCCGTGCACACTGAAGGACGCCCAAGCCGATGCGACCGACGACCCGACCTGTGCCGGCCGCACGACGAGGGCCACTCGTCACTAGGGGTGCCGGGCAGGCCCGGCCCCTAGTGACACGTTCATGGCGCTCAAAGCGCGGCGGGCCCTCCCGGAGGGCCCGCCGCGCGCAAACCTTCGGAGCCGGCGGGAGCGGTCCCGCCCGCGCTCAGACGACCTCGTAGGGCCGCATCATCTCGTTGTCCTCGTGCTCGAGGATGTGGCAGTGCCAGACGTAACGCCCTCGCTTGTCGAAAAACGCCTTGACCCGGGTGACCTGACCGGGCGGCACCTGCACGGTGTCCTTCGGGCCCCTGTCGCCGGGGCCGGGCGGCTCAGCCGTGCCCACCTGGATGTTCGAGAGGGCACCGGTCTCAGGGTCCTGGTCCGCGGTGAAGGGCGCGCTGTCCAGCACCTGGAACTGCACCAGATGCAGGTGGATCGGGTGAGTGTCGGCGGTGGTGTTGAAGATTTCCCAGATCTCCGCCGTGTTCAGTGCCGGGTTCTCCGTGATCGGCTCTGTCCACGACAGTGCGCCCCGCTCCACCGTGCCCAGCAGCGGGAGGATCCTGCCGTAGCTGCCGGTGGTCTCGAACAGCAGCAGACGGCGAGTGCGCGCCGTCCGCTCGTCCACCCGGAACGGTGCTTTGCGCAGGGTTTTCGGCAGGTGCGGCTCCGGCACCTGCCGCGACAGGGGTCTGCTGACCCGGAACTGAAGGATCTGGTCAGCGGGCGGGGCGACCGGGTCTCCGTCGGGGAAGGGTGTCGGCGCGTCGTTGGTGACCGTGAACTCCGATCCGCGCATCCCTCGGAAGTCGGCGATCAGCTCCACTCGCTCTCCCGGGGAGATCACGAGGGGGCCGTCGAGCGGGAACGGCCGGTTCAGGAAGCCGCCGTCAGAGGCGATCTGCGTGACCGGGAAGGGCCAGGACCCGTCGACGGAGAGACGGTAGAAACGCGAGTTCGAACCGTTGAGCAGGCGCAGCCGGTACTGGCGGGGCTCCACTTCGAAGTAGGGCCACGCCTTTCCGTTGACGAGGACGACCTGACCGAAGAACTCGGGCTGGATGGAGGGCCCGCCCGGCCAGTCCGGGGCATCGGCGGGAACGTTCGGGTAGGCCAGACGCCCGTCGGGGTAGAACGTCCGGTCCTGGAGCACCAGCTCGACCTCGTACGGACCGCTGGGGAGCTTGTGGTGCTCGATCAGCGAGAGTTCGTGACGGTCGCGCAGGAAGTAGAAACCGGCGAGACCGGCGTAGACGTTGAGCCGGGTGATGCCCAGGGTGTGGTCGTGGTACCAGAGCGTGGCGGCTTCCTGGCTGTTCTCGTAGGAGAACCGGGTCCCCCCGAAACGGGGACCCTGAGTGCCGTCGGCGGTGTACCAGGCCTCGGGGTAGCCGTCGCTCCGGGAGGCGGAATGCCCGCCGTGCAGGTGCGTCACGACCGGCACACCATTCCTCGCGATGGTGTATTGGGTGTCCTGATAGGCCCAGTGGATCGTGGTGTCCACCGGCAGCAGGTGCCGGAAGGGCAGGTGGTTGGCCCAGTGGACGTGGACGGGCCGGTCCTTGCG
Source organism: Streptomyces sp. WMMB 322 (assembly GCF_900090145.1). Lineage (GTDB taxonomy): Bacteria > Actinomycetota > Actinomycetes > Streptomycetales > Streptomycetaceae > Streptomyces. Next base: position 94,867 of record NZ_FMHI01000008.1, on the reverse strand, counting down.
CGCCACGAGGGTCGGACCGGGTGTGCTGACGGAACCCCCGCCGCCGCGAGTGTGTTTGTTCGTCCCGAATCCCCAGACGGGGGTGGTGAGTCCCAGTCCGCCACCGAGCAGGTCCTGGACCGCCGGGCTCATCCTCAGCGTCCGGGTGCCGCCTGCCGTGAGGTCGACACGTGAGGGGCGCGGCAACGCGTTGACGAAGCGCGGGATGGCGGAGGCGTCGGCGATCGGGGTGAGATACAAGGGGTCGGTGACCGACGGGAGTCTCCGCCGTGGGGCCGCTTCGGCCGTCCCGGCCGCTGTGGCGGCTTCGATGCCTGGGAGGAGCAAAGCACCCCCTACGGTCGTGCCGGCTTGGATGAAGCCTCTTCTGTCCACTGTTCCTCTTCCGTCCGATGGTCGGGGTCATCAGATGACTATCACGACAAATCAGACATTCGAGGCGAGCGGGTGAGGGTGGCTCATACGGACGGACGACCCGTCAGGAGGACGGTACGGAGTGGCACGTCACGCGTCAGTCGTGGGGCGGTCCCCGCCCCACGACCGTGCGGCTCAGTCGAGCTCGCCTACCGCCATCGCGAGGAACCCGGCCCAGGCCTCGGGAGGTACGGCGAGCACGGGTCCGGCCGGGACCTTCGAGTCCCGGACGCACACCGACTCGGGTACGGCGGCGACCTCTACACACTCGCCGCCTTCACCACTGCTGTAGCTGCTCTTGAGCCAGGCCGACTCCGGCACAGGAGACATGCGCATTCCGATGCTCATTCCACTCCCAGCAAGTCTTCGATGAACGCCAGCGAGTCACTTGGTGTCAACGCCTGTGCCCTGAGGATGCCGTACTGTTCCTCGATCTCCCTGACCGTTGCCCGGTCGGTATGGAGACGGCTGTCTCGCTGGACCTCGACGTAGGCCATCCTCCGTTCGTCCCGGGTCTCGATCAAGGTGAACGGTCCTGCCAGTCCGCAATGATCTGTGCGGTCGTTGGGCATGACCTGCACTTCCACATTGCGGCGAGGTGCCACCAGCATCAAGTGCTCCAACTGACCGCGCAGGACGGCTGAACCGCCGATGGGACGTCGAAGAATCGACTCCTCGACCACGAAGCTCAGCGTCGGCATCGGCTTGCGCGAGAAGATGTCCTGCCTCGCGAGCCTCGCAGCGACTCGCTGTTCCACGGTCTCTTCTTCAAGCAACGGGCGTCGCATTCCGAAGACGGACCTCGCGTATTCCTCGGTCTGGAGCAAGCCGGGGATCGCCTGGCTCGCGTACGCGTGCAAGGCAACTGCCTCGGCCTCCAGCCGCGCCGCGTCCCGGAAGAACGCCGGGTACTGGGCCCGTGCGACCTCCTCCTTCAGTGCGGTCAACACGCCCCCGGCGCCGAGCACTTCGTCCGCTCGGTCGATGAAGCGCGGCGGGGGAATCCGCCGACCCTGCTCGAAGGAGGCGACCGACTGCGGCGCGTAGCCCGTGCGCCTGCCGAACTCCGCCCGGTCCAGGCCCGCTCGAGTCCTCAGGAGCTTCAACTGCCGTCCGAACGCGACGACCACACCCGTCCCCGGCTCGCCTTCCGGGCTCGCCCCGACAACGTCTCCCCGCCCGGCTTCACGCTCGGCCTCACCCTGAGTCATCGGCACCTTCCGCCCCATCGGCGACCACTCCCCCGCTCAACGCCGTGCCGCCCGCCGCCGTCACGCCGCCTGCCGCGTACAACGCCCCGCACCTGCGCGTACAACGACCGGCTCGCAGCGCGTCACCACTGGTCACGCTACGCCACCGGCGGGAGCGTTGCGGCCATGACCGATGAGACAGTTCCACCGCCCCACGCAGCGCAAGTCCCGGCTCTCGTGGGCCACTTCACGATGCGGTTCAGTTCCACGCCGCGCGGTGCGCGACTCGCCCGCCGACTGACCGGGAACCGGCTGGAGACGTGGGGCATCCCGTACGGCGGCACCGCGCACGACGAGCTCGTACTCGTCGTCGACGAGCTCGCGGCCAACGCAGTCCAGCACGGCCGGGTCTCCGGGCGTGACTTCCGTCTGACGCTGACGGCTCTCGGGAGCACGGTGCGCGTCGAGGTCACCGACACCCGCGCCGAGAGCATGCCGGTGACCGCCCTGCCCTCCGAGGACCGGGAGGGCGGCAGAGGGCTGTTGCTCGTCGCCGCGCTCGCTGCCCGCTGGGGCTGGCGTCCGCGTCGCGACGGCCCGGGCAAGACCGTATGGGCGGAGTACGAACTGGCTGTCTTCAGCTGAACTGCACCTGGCCCGTAGCGAGTTCGCCATTCGACCGGCGCTTCCCGGACGGGCCCGGCCCGGCTGCGGTCACGGAAAGCCGTAGGGCGGCACTCTCCGGGGCGGCCCGCCCCCTGCGGACAGCGCGCGGCTCATGAGGGCCGCCCTCCGAACTGCCAACTGCGGACCTCGACTTCTGCGTACCGGTCCGAGGCGAGGACAGCGCGTGCCTTCTCGGGGTCCGGTGCCCGGACCAGCGCCGCTGTGCCCAGCCATGTGGTTGCGTCGTCGGACAGCAGGGGTCCGTAGGCGATGAGTTCGTCCCGGTCGGACGGCACGGTGACGTCGGCGGCCTCGCCCGAGCCCAGGCCGAGCACCAGAAACCGGTCGCCGCCGGTCCGGCCACCGGGGAATTCCCACATCGTGCGCCCCAGCAGGTTGCGCCACCGTCGCAACAGCACATCCCGGTACACGCCGGCCTGGTAGCCCGGCTCGTCGAAGGCGAACGCGCGGGCGGCTGCCGGGCCGGCGAGGTCGACGATGTGCACGCTGCCGGTGGGCAGTCCGTCCGCGCCGGAAAGGGTCGGCCCTCGGGCGATCATCTCCGACGCATACCCATCCATGTACGACCAGTGCTGTTCCAGCAGCTCCTCGCGCAGCGCCAGCGAGCCGGGCCGGTCACGGTGGTAGCAGAAGAACTCCATACCGGCAGTCTTCCGGGCTCCGTGACCGAGGTACAGCAGTTATCGGTGGGCCGGTCCCGACGACCAAGCCTGCGAGGCGATGGCTGCCCAGCGGTGACGGGACGCGGCACGCGGGACGACCTTCGGTCACCGTCTTGACCGGTGCCCTTCCTCCTGACCTCCGGGACTTCGACCGTTCTAGGGTTCGGTGCATGGAGATCACCGTGCGGCCGGCTGTCGGCAGGGACCTGGCATCGCTACTTGCTCTCTACCGCGAGCTGAACCCTGACGACGCGCCCCTGTCGCAGGAGTCAGCCGATGCCATATGGACCGGAATCGCCGAACAGCAGGGGCGCACCGTACTGGTCGCCGAGGTGGCCGGTGCTGTCGTCGGCACGGCGGACTGCATGGTCCTGCCGAACCTCACCCGGGGCGGCCGGGCCATCCTGTTCGTGGAGAACGTCGTGGTCGACGGCTCCAGCCGACGGCGAGGCGTGGGACAACGGTTGATGGAGGCCACCGTGCACCTGGGCGAGTCGGCCGGCTGCTACAAAGTGCAGTTGCTGGCAGCGGACGACGAGTACGTGCACACGTTCTACGAGTCCTGCGGCTTCAAGCCTCTGGCACAGGGCTTCCGGCGCTACATCGAGCAGAACTCGCCAAGCAGGACAGTGGTTTGACAGCGATTCTCCTGCTGTCCCGGTCCCCCGTGGCGATACCTCGGCGGACCCCACCTGTGGTCGCTTGCCGCCACGTCACGCGGGCTGGTCACCGGAATCGGCCGGGCTAGGCACAGTTTCCCGCTCTCGAAAGCCTGCCCGGTGACAGCCGGCCCTTTGCTTCGGAATTCAACTGGTTTTCTCCCTGCCGTCGTTCGAAAAGCGGGATGTGCGCCAGGGGCGTGCAAGAAGGTCTCACGCAGCCTCAACGAGGGCGTTCATATAAAACGCATTCACCCCCGAATACCGAATGCACCAACACGGCCTTGCTCCTGCATTTCACAACCAGGGAGCATGCACAGAAGGGCGTAATCGGCTGGGGGTATTCCCGATGCATCGGCTGCGCGTCCGAACAGGCATAGCAGGAACGCTTGTTGACGGGCGCTCACGTACGCCCTTCAATTCCTTACGGAAGACGGGACCTCGCATGAAGACCACATGCAAACGTGGTGGCCTGAGCGCCGCCCTCGGTCTGGCTCTGGGCCTGGCACTCCTGCCCGCTGGACAAGCACAGGCCGCAACCTACGTCCCCTGCAACGACATTCCCGCCCTCGTCGGCGCCGTCAACCAATCCAACGCCACCGGCGCGAGTATCACGCTCGCCACCGGCTGCACCTACGTCCTCACCGACCCCGACAACGGCGAAAACGGCCTCCCCCTGATCACCGGCACCGTCCGGATCACCTCGAACGGAGCCACCATTCAACGCTCGGCCGGCGCCACCGACGACTTTCGCATCTTCGAAGTCGCAGAAAGCGGCACCCTCAGCCTGACCAGCACCTCCGTCAGCGGCGGGAAACTCACATCCACGGACGGCGGAGGCATCCTCAACAGCGGCACGCTCCGCCTCGCCAGCGGCAGCGTCACCGACAACGAGGCCGGGAGCGGCGGAGGCATCTACAACCAGGAAGGCCGCCTCTCTCTCAACCAGACCACAGTCGAAAACAACGAGGCCACTGACACCTACGGGGGCGGGATCCGCAACGACGCAGGCACGATGACGATGTCGGGAGGAGCGCTGCGCAACAACACCGCCGCATCCGACGGCGGCGGCCTTGAGAACTATCCCACGGCCAACGCCACCTTCACCGGCACCACTGTCACCGGCAACACCAGCGGCGGTCTCGGCGGTGGAATCGACAACTATGACCCGTCGACACTGCGCGTCACCTCCGGCACCATCAGCAACAACCAAGCTGAATTCGGCGGCGGCATCTACAACTCCGACAGCACTGCGACGCTCGTCGGCGCCCGCGTCATCAACAACACCGCTACCGGGGGTCCCGGAAGCGGCGGCGGCATCTACGAGGATGGTGGCGCGGTGAGCCTCACCGGCGGTGAAGTCACCGGCAACACACCGGAGAACTGCGCACCCCCCGGGAGCGTCCCCGGCTGCATCGACCCCCCGCAGCAGGGGGATCCGGTCCCCCCGCCACCGCGCCCGGACAAGTAGGCGCACCGCACCAGGCACAGCACCTGACCCAGGCACGCACCGCAACGACCCACGGCACCGGGAGATGCCGTACTCGTTCGGCGCGAGTGCTGAACACCGATGCCTGAGCGCTGCCGCAGCCGATGAGGCAGTCGGCACATCATGGCTCCTGTGGGTCCGCGGGGCCGCTTCCACGGACCCACAGGAGTGCGGACCTTCCATGACTGCCGGAAAGGAGACACCCGCTGGTACCACGCTCCGGCAGGACTCGGAGACAGTGCTGACCAGGCCCGAAAAGCGAGACCTTGCTCCATGTACTACCGTGTACTACATGGAAGCCACTGCTCGAGAGTTCAACCAGAATTCCTCACGCATCCTTGCCGCAGCAGAAGCCGGTGAGACCATCACGGTCACCAAGAACGGGCGCCCGGTGGCCATAGTGCGTCCCTTCGAGGAGACCGAAGTCCCGCCCTACCCCGCCGGCCCCATGGGAGACATCGAACTTCCGTCCCTGGACCTGCCCGAGGTGACCAACGACGAAATCGAGGAGACCCTGCGAGGCATGGGCTCGTGACCGATGTAGTCATCGCTGACACAAACGCTTTGTACCGCCTCCTGGACCCGCGTCTCGCCGGTCACGAAGAGCACAGAAAAGCACTGGGGAGAATTCGACACCTTGTGGTCTCCCCACTGGTGCTGGGTGAGCTCGATTGCCTCGTCTCGACGAGGGCCGGAGCCCACAAGGCAATCACCGCGCTGCGGTTCGTCGATCGGTACGTCGCCACCCGACGGTTCGAAATCGCGGAGATCGGACCGCACATGGGCACCGCCCTGGCCGTCCTCGAGGGCTACCGGGACGCGGATCAGGGCAGGGGCGTCGGCCTTGCGGACGCGATGAACGTGGCGTTGGCTGCCGCATACCGTACGGACTCGATCTTCACCACGGACCGGCATTTCCGCGTAATGGTTCCTCTCACCGGCCATGCAGCATTCCGCCTGTTGCCCGAGGACATGTAGGGAATGGCTCGCCGACGACAGCACGTCGGTCCAGCCCCTCCCTGGGAGGACCACGGAGCGGCCCGACTTCGTGCCGCAGCGGCGAGGCGCCCGGTCCGAGGGGCCGGCAGGCGGCGGTGGCGCCGCCTGCCGGTTCGAGACCGGCGGGGCCGGGCCCCGGCCCGGCCCGGCCCGGCCCCGTCAAAGGTCTCCTCGTCTCAGACCCCCGCCGCCTGCGGACGCGCACCGGAGCCGGAAGAGGACCCCGCGTCGTCCAGCGCCCGGAGGATGTTCTCCACGCTCTGCTTCGCATCGCCGAAGAGCATGCTGGTGTTCTCGCGGAAGAACAGCGGGTTCTGGACTCCCGCGTATCCGGATGCCATCGACCGCTTGAAGACGATGACGTTCTCCGCCTCCCAGGCGTGCAGCACCGGCATGCCCGCGATCGGGCTGGTCGGGTCCTCGGCCGCGGCCGGATTGACGGTGTCGTTGGCACCGATCACCAGCACGACCGAGGTCTCCGGGAAGTCGTCGTTGATCTCGTCCAGTTCGAGCACGACGTCGTAGGGCACCTTCGCCTCGGCCAGCAGGACGTTCATGTGTCCCGGCAGGCGCCCGGCGACCGGGTGGATGCCGAAGCGGACTTCCACGCCGCGTTCGCGCAGCGTGCGGGTCAGCTCCGCCACGGGGTGCTGGGCCTGTGCGACGGCCATGCCGTAGCCGGGCGTGATGATCACGGAGCTGGCGGCGCCGAGGAGTTCGGCGGCCTCCTCCGCGCTCGTCTCACGGTGCTCGCCCTGCTCGGCGTCGCCACTGGAGGGAGCCTCGATGCCGAACCCGCCGGCGATCACCGAGATGAACGAGCGGTTCATTCCCTTGCACATGATGTACGACAGGTAGGCACCGGAGGAGCCGACGAGCGCCCCGGTGACGATGAGGAGGTTGCTGTTGAGGAGGAAACCGGCAGCGGCCGCGGCCCATCCCGAGTAGCTGTTGAGCATCGAGACCACGACCGGCATGTCACCGCCGCCGATGGCGGCGACGAGGTGCAGGCCGAGGGCGAGCGCGAGCACGGTCACGGCGATCATCAGGCCCAGGCTGGGGGTGATGGTGAACCAGACCGTCAGGACCAGGAACGCGGCGAGCGCACCGAGGTTGAGCGCGTTCTTGCCCGGCAGCATCAGCGGCTGGGACTTGATGCGCGCGGAAAGCTTGAGGAACGCGACGACCGAGCCGGTGAAGGTGACGGCACCGATGAAGATCCCGATGAACACCTCGGCGTGGTGGATTCCCAGGAGTTCGGCGGGGACGACGTGCTGGGCGTCGCCCTTCGCCTCGACCTCGAAGTAGCTGTTCCAGCCGACCAGCACCGCGGCGACGCCGACGAAGCTGTGCAGGATCGCGATGAGTTCGGGCATCTCGGTCATCGCCACGAGACGCGCGCGCCACAGTCCCGCGACGGCGCCGATCGCCATGGCGACCAGGATCAGGACGGTGGCGGTGGCGGAGATCTCCCGCGCGGCGAGAACCACGGTGGCGAGCAGCGCCATCGCCATGCCGGCGATCCCGAAGCCGATCCCGGCACGTGCCGTGCGGTGCTGCGAGAGCCCGGCCAGGCTGAGGATGAACAGAAGGGCCGCTACGAGATCCGCGGCCTGTGCAGACGTGGTGGCAGTCATGGGGCCTCAGCCTTTCGAGAACATGCCGAGCATGCGGCGGGTCACGGAGAAGCCTCCGAAGATGTTGATGCTGGTCAGCAGGATCGCCACGAACGACAGGACCGTGACGACCGGTCCGACGTGGCCGATCTGCAGCAGCGCCCCGACGACGACGATGCCGGAGATGGCGTTGGTCACCGACATCAGCGGCGTGTGCAGGGCGTGGTGGACCTTGCCGATGACGTAGAAGCCGATGACGACGGCCAGCGCGAACACGGTGAAGTTCTCGGCGAGCTGCCTCGGCGAGAAGGCGATCAGCGTGAACACGGCGGCCATTCCGGCACCGATGAGGCCGTACCGTGCCGCCGGTGTCAGCCGCGGCTTCTTCTCCTCCTCGGCCGGTTTCGTCTCCTCGGCGGGCTTGGCGGCCGGAGCCGCGGACACCTGCACCGGCGGGGGCGGCCAGGTCTTCTCCCCGTCCCGCACGACGGTGACGGACCGCTGCACGACGTCGTCGAAGTCCAGCGTCAGCTGCCCGTCCTTCTCCGGCGTGAGCAGCTTCAGCAGGTTGACGAGGTTGGTTCCGTACAGCTGCGAGGCCTGGGTGGGCAGGCGCCCGGCCAGGTCGGTGTAGCCGATGATCGTGACGCCGTTGTCGGTGACGACGGCCTTGCCGGCGACCGAGCCGTCGACGTTGCCGCCCTGGGAGGCGGCCATGTCGACGATGACGCTGCCGCGCTTCATGCTCGCCACGTCCTCGGCGGTGATCAGCCGTGGTGCCGGCTTGCCGGGGATCAGGGCCGTGGTGACGATGATGTCGACCTCGGCGGCCTGTTCGCTGTAGATCTCCGCGGCACGCCGGTTGTAGGCGTCGGAGGTCTGCTTGGCGTATCCGTCGGTCGACGCCTCCTGTTCGACGTCGACGGCGAGGTACTCACCGCCGAGCGAACGGACCTGGTCGGCGACCTCCGGGCGCGGGTCGGTGGCCCGCACGACGGCGCCGAGGCTGCTGGCCGCGCCGATCGCGGCGAGGCCCGCCACTCCCGCTCCGGCCACGAGGACCCTGGCCGGGGGGACCTTGCCCGCCGCGGTGACCTGCCCGGTGAAGAACCGCCCGAAGACGTGCGCAGCCTCGATGACGGCCCGGTATCCGGCGATGTTGGCCATGGAGCTGAGCACGTCCATGGACTGCGCCCGCGAGATCCGCGGCACCGCGTCCATGGACAGTGCGGTCAGGGACCGCTGCGCCAGGTCGTCCAGGAGTTCCGGGTTGAGGCCGGGGGCGAGCATGCCGATCAGCGTCGCGTCGTCCCGCAGCCGCCCGATCTCCTGCCGCGAGGGTTCGTTGATCTTCAGGACGACGTCCGCCTGCCAGGCGTCGCCGATGGTCGCTCCCGCTTCGGTGTACTGCTCGTCGGAGAACCCCGAGGCCGCGCCGGCTCCCGCTTCGACGACGGTTTCGTAGCCGAGTTTCGCGATCTTCCGGACGCTGTCGGGTGTGGCCGCGACCCGGGTCTCTCCGGCTTTCGACTCGGCGGGGACGCCGATCTGCTGCGGATGTGAATCTGACATCGATCTCCCTTTGCGGGGTGTTGGGCGGCTGCGCCGTCCGTTGCGCTGCGGGACCGGACGGCAGCAGGGGACTGCTGCGGGGCTGCTTATTTAATGCCAGGGTGACGGGCCCTGTGCAGGGACTTTGCCGATGTGAGTTCTCCGTGGCCCACCCGCGGTGGCGGGTGCTCTTCCGGCTCGGCCTCGGGTAGAAGGGCGAACGGCCGGCAGCGGAGCAGCGGCTGATGTGAGGATGCACGTTGCCGCGGCGCGTAAACGGAGCCTGTCACGGGGTGGACCACCCACGGGACGCAGAGGGGAAAGCCGCCCGCCGGAGAGAAATCCGCAGGCGCCGACGGGGAAGGGGCCGACGCCGGCGGGCGCAAGATCTGTGTCCGAGGGGGGACTTGAACCCCCACGCCCGATAAAGGGCACTAGCACCTCAAGCTAGCGCGTCTGCCATTCCGCCACCCGGACAAGGGTCGTCGCCCGGCTCTGCCGTGGCGACGCGGACAACCATACCAAGCTCCGGCAGCGGTCTTCACCTCGGTGATCCCCGGTGGACGGGCGGCACGGCCGGGGTGGTGCCGTTCCGCCCGCCGCGGCGGCGGGCCCGGCCGCCGTCCGGTGAGGTCCTCGGTTGCGGCGCCGCGGCGGCGCCGGGTGCCCGCCGGGTGGGCGGGCCCGGGTGTGAGGCCGTGAGTACCTCTCGGTGTCCGGGGTGGGAGTGAACAGGGTGAGGGTGTGGTGCCCATCGTTCTTCTCCGCTCTCGTTGCACATACGGGGCGGGTCGCTGAAGCCGGCGTGAACTTATTACTGGACAGTAGCCAGTTGGCGCGTGCCTTTACACCCGCCCCCGCCCAGATATGCGGAACGTCACGTCGTCCCGCGCAGCTCACGCCGGCCCGGTCAGCTCACGCCAGCCGGTCGAGCACGAGCCGCGCCGTCGCCGTGGGGGTCTCGCCGACCCGCACGCCCGCCGCCTCCAGCGCCTCCTTCTTCGCCTGGGCGGTGCCCGACGAACCGGAGACGATGGCGCCCGCGTGCCCCATGGTCTTGCCCTCGGGAGCGGTGAACCCCGCGACGTAACCGATGACGGGCTTGGTGACGTTCTCCTTGATGAACTCAGCCGCACGCTCCTCGGCGTCGCCGCCGATCTCACCGATCATCACGATCAGGTCCGTCTCCGGGTCCTCCTCGAAGGCCGCGAGGCAGTCGATGTGCGTGGTGCCGATGACGGGGTCGCCGCCGATGCCGACACAGCTGGAGAAACCGATCTCCCGCAGCTCGTACATGAGTTGGTAGGTGAGCGTTCCGGACTTGGAGACCAGGCCGATACGGCCGGGCTCCGGTGCGATGTCGGCGGGGATGATGCCCGCGTTGGACTGCCCGGGGCTGATGAGACCGGGACAGTTGGGGCCGATGATGCGCGTGCCGCGCTCCTGCGCGTATGCGCGGAATGCGACCGCGTCGTGGACGGGGATGCCCTCGGTGATGGCGACGGCGAGCGGGATGCCCGCGTCCGCCGCCTCCACAACGGCCGCCTTGGAGAAGGCAGGTGGCACGAAGAGGACCGACACGTCGGCCCCCGTCGCCTCCCGCGCCTGAGCGACCGAGCCGAAGACGGGCACGGACCGCCCGTCCACGTCGACGTCCTGTCCGGCCTTGCGGGGGTTCACGCCGCCGACGATGTCCGTGCCGGACGCGAGCATGCGCTTCGTGTGCTTCATCCCCTCGGAGCCGGTCATGCCCTGGACGATGACCTTGCTCTCCTTGCTGAGGAAGATCGCCATGGTCTCCCGCCTCCCTACGCGGCCGCAGCCGCGGCCGTGGCCAGTTCGGCGGCCCGCTGCGCGGCGCCGTCCATGGTGGTCCGCTGCTCCAGCAGCGGATGGGCGTTCGCCTCGAGGATCTCGCGTCCGCGCACGGCGTTGTTGCCGTCGAGCCGAACGACGAGCGGCTTGGTCAGCCGTATCTGCCCGAGGGCCTGGGTGATGCCGTCGGCGACCGCGTCGCACGCCGTGATGCCGCCGAATACGTTGACGAGGATGGACTTCACGGACGGGTCGCCGAGGACGACGGACAGGCCGTCGGCCATGACCTGCGCGGAGGCGCCGCCTCCGATGTCGAGGAAGTTCGCGGGCCGCGCACCGCAGCCGGCGACGACGTCGAGGGTCGACATCACGAGCCCCGCGCCGTTGCCGATGACTCCGACCTCGCCGTCCAGCTTGACGTAGTTGAGGCCCTTCTCGGCGGCCTGCGCCTCCAGCGCGTCCTGGCCGCCGGCCTCGCCACCGTGGCCCTGCTCGCCCCAACGTGCCTGCCGGAAGCGGGCGTTGTCATCGAGGGTGACCTTGCCGTCGAGCGCGACGATCTCGCCGTCGGCCGTGCGGACAAGGGGGTTGACCTCGACGAGGAGCGCGTCCTCGGACTGGAGGATCTGCCACAGCTTGCGCAGCACGGGCGCCACGTTCACCGGCAGCGCCGCGGCCGCCACGATCTCCGCGGCCTTCTCGTCGGTCACGCCCTCCGCAGGATCGACGGGGACGCGGGCAACGGCCTCGGGCCTCGCCGCGGCCACTTCCTCGATCTCCATGCCGCCCTCGGCGGACGCGATGGCGATGAAACATCCCTGTGCACGGTCCAGGACGAAGGAGACGTAGTACTCCTTCTCGACCTTCACCGGCTGGGCGAGCATCACCTTGTGCACGGTGTGGCCCTTGATGTCCATGCCCAGGATCTGGCGTGCCGTGATCTCCGCGGCGGCGGCGTCGGCCGCGAGCTTCACGCCGCCGGCCTTGCCCCTTCCTCCGGTCTTGACCTGCGCCTTGACCACGACGCCGTGCTGATCGGCGTCGAGCTTCACCGCCGCTTCGCGGGCCGCGCTGCCCGTCTCCGCGACAGCCGCTTCCGGTACCAAAACGCCGTAGTTCTCGAAGAGTTCCCTCGCCTGGTGCTCGAAAAGGTCCACATGTGCTCCCTGGTCGATCTTCGAAACGATCGGTGCACGCCCCCTGGACATCGCTCTCTCGATGCGGGATAACAAGGTTCATACAGTATTCGTCGACTGTATGCAATCTGCTCCGACCAGAGCTCTCACCCGACGAAGGGACTCGTGATCCATGCCCGACGACAGCCAGGACAGCCGCGGGAGCCCGGACCCGACAACCGGCGGGCACCTGGTCGCCGAGGCGCTGAAGACGGAGGGCGTGGAGGTCATCTGCACGCTTTGCGGCACCACGGCCGGAAGGCCGAGTACAGCGAGGAGCGGGAGCGGGTCGGCAACACCCTCGGCGACGTTCCCCGCGAGGAGTTCGCACGGCCCGGCGGCCACGGCGAAGTGGTGCGCGGGCCCTCCGGGATCAGGCCGGCGCCGGAGCGCACACGCGGGTCCGGCGAGCCCCAGCTGGTCGACGTGGTGGATCGGCCCGGACGCGTACGCCCCCGGAACCCATGAACCAGACGATGCACAAGTGAGGTGACTGCGGTGACCGATGTGACGGATATCAGTCATGCCACCGGCCCGACAACGGTGACGGAGAAGGCACTCGACGGGATTCGGATACTGGACATGACACACGTCCAGTCCGGGCCCTCTGCCACTCAGCTCCTCGCCTGGCTCGGCGCCGACGTGATCAAACTCGAGGCGACCTCGGGCGACATCACCCGCAAGCAGCTGCGGGACCTGCCGGACGCCGACTCGCTCTACTTCACGATGCTCAACTGCAACAAGCGCAGCATCACGCTCAACACCAAGAGCGACCGCGGCAAGGAGCTGCTGACGGAGCTGATCCGGCGCAGCGACGTACTCGTGGAGAACTTCGGTCCCGGAGCGGTGGACCGGATGGGCTTCACCTGGGACCGCATCAAGCAGATCAACCCGAAGCTGATCTACGCGTCCATCAAGGGCTTCGGCGAGGGCCCGTACACCAGCTTCAAGGCGTACGAGGTCGTCGCGCAGGCCATGGGCGGCTCGATGTCGACGACCGGGTTCGAGGACGGGCCGCCGCTGGCGACCGGGGCGCAGATCGGCGACTCGGGCACCGGCGTGCACACCGTCGCCGCGATCCTCGCCGCGCTGCTCCAGCGCGAGCGCACGGGCCGGGGACAGCGCGTCAACGTGGCCATGCAGCACTCGGTGCTCAACCTGTGCCGTGTGAAGCTGCGCGACCAGCAGCGGCTGGCGCACGGTCCGCTCGGCGAGTACCCGAACGAGGACTTCGGCGACGAGGTGCCGCGTTCGGGCAACGCCTCCGGCGGCGGCCAGCCCGGCTGGGCGGTCAAGTGCGCGCCGGGCGGCCCCAACGACTACGTGTACGTGATCGTGCAGCCCGTCGGCTGGGAGCCGCTGACGAAGCTCATCGGCCGTCCCGAACTCGCCGACGATCCGGACTGGAACACCCCGGAGGCACGGCTGCCGAAGCTGAACAAGATGTTCCAGATGATCGAGGAGTGGTCGTCGACGCTGCCCAAGTGGGAGGTGCTGGGCGCCCTCAACGCCCACAACATCCCCTGCGGGCCGATCCTTTCGACGAAGGAGATCGTCGAGGACGAGTCCCTGGCCGCCAACGGGATGATCGTCGAGGTCGATCACCCCCAGCGCGGTTCGTTCACCACCGTGGGCTCCCCGATGAAGCTCTCCGACTCCCCGGTGGAAATCACCTCCTCGCCGCTGCTGGGCGAACACAACGAGGAGGTCTACATAGGCGAGCTGGGCCTGAACGAGGAAGAACTGGCGCTGCTCAAGACGAACGGAGTGATCTGACCGATGGCGCAGGATAAGAACGACGGCCTCGCCACGCCGGACAAGGAAGCGGTACGGGCGGTACTGGATGCCGCCCGCGCCGAGGGGCGCACGTCGCTGACGGCTCCCGAGGGCAAGCGCGTCGCGGACGCCTACGGCATCCCGGTGCCGGACGAGGGACTGGCGGAATCCGCCGACGAGGCGGTGCAGCTGGCCGACAGGCTGGGCTTCCCCGTCGTCATGAAGATCGTCTCGCCGGACATCCTGCACAAGACCGACGCGGGCGGCGTCCGCGTCGGGGTGTCCTCCTCCGCCGAGGTGCGCAGCGCCTACACGGAGATCGTCGGCAACGCCCGCAGGTACGACGCGAACGCGAACGTGCTCGGCGTGCAGGTGCAGCAGATGGCCAAGCCCGGGCAGGAGGTGCTGGTCGGCACTGTCACCGACCCCACCTTCGGCAAGGTCGTCGCCTTCGGTCTGGGCGGCGTGCTGGTTGAGGTCCTCAAGGACGTCACCTTCCGCCTGGCGCCGGCGTCCCGCGAGGACGCGGAGTCGATGCTCGACGGCATCGGGGCCTCCGAGATCCTCAAGGGCGTACGCGGCGGCGACCCGGTCGACCGCGAGGCGCTGACGCAGGTGATCACCTCCGTCTCGCAACTCGCCCACGATTTCCCGGAGTTGGTGGAGGTCGACCTGAACCCGGTGTTCGCCTCGCCCGACGGCGCGATGGCGGCGGACATCCGTATCCTCCTCTCCGAAGGGCAGCCCGCGGAGCGGCGGCGCTACTCGCCGGAGGAGATCCGCACCTCGATGAAGCGGCTCATGCAGCCGTCGTCGGTCGCGGTGATCGGTGCCTCCAACGAGCAGGGCAAGATCGGCAATTCGGTCATGCGCAACCTCGTCGACGGCGGTTTCCCCGGGGAGATCCACCCCGTCAACCCCAAGGCCGACGAGATCCTGGGGCGCAAGGCGTACAAGTCGGTCGCCGACATCCCCGGCGACGTCGACGTGGCGGTCTTCGCCGTGCCGGCGAAGTTCGTGCCGGACACCCTGGAGGCCGTCGGCGCGAAGGGGATTCCCAACGCCGTGCTGATTCCGTCCGGTTTCGCCGAGACGGGTGAGGTGGAGCTCCAGGAGAAGATCGTCGCCATCGGCGAGAAGCACGGTGTGCGGCTGCTGGGTCCGAACATCTACGGCTACTACTCGACGTGGCACGACCTGTGCGCCACGTTCTGCACGCCGTACGACGTCAAGGGCGGTGTGGCGCTCACCTCCCAGTCCGGCGGCATCGGCATGGCCATCCTCGGCTTCGCGCGCAGCACCAGCACCGGTGTCTCCGCGATCGTGGGGCTCGGCAACAAGTCCGACCTCGACGAGGACGACCTGCTCACCTACTTCGCGGACGACCCGAACACGAAGTGCATCGCGATGCACCTCGAAGACCTCAAGGACGGGCGGGCGTTCGTCGAAGCGGCACGGGCGACGGTGCCGAAGAAACCGGTCGTCGTGCTCAAGGCGGGCCGCACCAGTGCGGGCGCCAAGGCCGCGGGTTCGCACACTGGTGCGCTCGCGGGCGACGACGCCGTCTACGACGACGTCCTGCGGCAGGCCGGCGTCATCCGGGCGCCGGGCCTGAACGAAATGCTGGAGTACGCGCGGGCGTTGCCCGTGCTGCCCACCCCCCAGGGCGACAACACCGTGATCATCACCGGCGCGGGCGGTTCGGGAGTGCTGCTCTCGGACGCCATCGTCGACAACGGAATGTCGCTCATGGAGATCCCGCCGGACCTGGACGAGGCCTTCCGCGCCTTCATCCCGCCGTTCGGCGCCGCGGGCAACCCGGTGGACATCACCGGCGGTGAACCGCCCTCCACGTACGAGGCCACGATCCGGCTCGGGCTGGAGGACCCCCGCATCCACTCTCTCGTGCTCGGCTACTGGCACACGATCGTCACTCCGCCGATGGTGTTCGCGGAGCTGACGGCCAGGGTCGTGGCCGAGGCGCGGGAGAAGGGCATCGAGAAGCCGGTGGTGGCGTCCCTCGCGGGCGACACCGAGGTCGAGGAGGCAAGTCAGTACCTCTTCGAACGCGGCGTGGTCGCCTACCCGTACACGACGGAGAAGCCGGTCGCGGTGCTGGGCGCCAAGTACCGGTGGGCCCGGGCGGCGGGCCTGCTGCGGTGACACCGCACGTGACACCGCGTGTGACACCGCACAGGAGACGACAACAGCGACACCACTGACGAGCCGCAGATGCCGTGGGCTTCCCACATGAGGGCGGATCCACCTCCCTCCGCCGCTACGGCGGGAAGCCCCGGCAGGGCTCCGGCGGAACCGCGGCCGCCGGAGTCCCCACACCCGCAGGACGAGCTGAAAGGCAGGACGCAGCACCAGAGCAAGAGATCGGGACAGGGGGCGCTGGCCAGACTCTCTCCACGCAAGGGGTGCAGAACATGACAACAACGGAAGCACCGTCGGCCCTCCCGTACAGGGAGGTGACCGACAAGAACGGTCGGACCTACCGGATAGGCGAGACCGACATCGACATCATGGGGCGGCACCGCCGTTGGATGGTCATCCTCCCCTGGGTCGGAATGATGGGCATCTCGTCGGCCGAATACGCGTTCGCGTCCGCCGAGTCGACCCTCCACACCGCGCACGGCTGGAACAGCGCGCACATCTTCTGGATGATGGGCATCTGGGTCCTCTTCCAGGGAGGCGTGGCCTTCCCGGTGGGCAAGCTGCGCGAGTCGGGCCGCTTCCCCGCACGGCAGGCGATGATGTGGGGTGCCCTGGGCACCTTCATCGGCTACCTGGCACTCGCCTACTCGCCGAACGTCATCCTCGCCTACATCGGCTTCAGTGTCTTCAGTGGCATGGGCGCCGGAGCGGTGTACGCGACCTGTGTGAACATGGTCGGCAAGTGGTATCCGGAGCGCCGCGGCGGCAAGACCGGTTTCGTCAACGGCGGTTTCGCCTACGGCTCGGTGCCGTTCGTGTTCATCTTCACCGGCTTCATGGACGTCGGCAACTTCCGCTGGGTGCTGATCTCCGTCGGCATCTTCCTCGCGGCCGTGGTGGCGTTCGCCGGCTCCTTCTTCAAGGACCCACCGAAGAACTGGTGGCCCGCGCACGTCGACCCGCTCAAGGAGCCGGACGACCCGCGCGCACGCCGCGCGCTGAAGATGAACCCGCCCGCGGTCAAGCAGTACTCCGCCAAGGAAGCGTTCCAGACCGGACGGGTGCCGCTGATGTGGTTCTGTCTGCTGTGCACGTCCGGCGTGAACATCTTCGGTATCGCCTTCCAGGTGCCCTTCGGCAACGAAATGGGTTTCGCGGGCGGCATCGTCGCCACCGCCATGTCGCTGAAGGCCATCGTCAACGGCACCGGCCGAGGCGTCATCGGCTGGCTGTCCGACCGCTACGGGCGCAAGCAGTGCCTGATCTTCGTCTGCGCCGTACTGGGGCTGTCGCAGTTCGGCATCCTGCTGTCCGGCGAGGCGAAGTCGATGCCGCTGTTCCTGCTCTGCTCGATGATCTCCGGCTTCGGCGGCGGCGCGATCTTCCCGATGTTCGCGGCGATGACGGCGGACTACTTCGGTGAGAACAACAACGCCACCAACTACGGCATGGTCTACAGCTCCAAGCTGCTGTCCGGCATAGCCGGCGCGGGCCTGGGCTCGATGGTCGTGAGCTCGTGGGGCTTCGGCGGCGCGTTCTGGCTCGCCGGCAGCACGTCGCTGTTCGCGGGTGTCGTCGCGCTGTTCCTGACGCAGCCGGGGCGGCCCCGCAAGTCGGTCATCAAGCCCAACCCGCAGCCGATCGGCGGTGAGTGAGGAAGAGGAGACAGAGGACGACAGATCCGGCAACTGCCGGGCCGCCCGCATCCCGCGGGTGGCCCGGCAGTTGTCCGTCGGCGCGTGCCTCGGTGCGCCCGCCGCTGCGCCTTCATCCGCCTCGACTCCCGTGCGGGCAGGACGACTTCGCGGGGCGGCAGCACCCCCACCCCCGGTCATTCCCGGCCCGGCACGGGGTTGTCGGGGGTGTCGAGCCAGACGTGCTGCCCGTCCGGCCCAACGGTGAGCCCGAAACGGGTACGCGGCGGGCTGCCCGCCTCCCGCCACCAGGTGTACGCGGCGGCGACCTCGTCCCACAGCATGCGCGGCCCGTGCTGCTGCACGTCGAAGGACCCGGCGCCGGGAAGGAAGTCGAGCGAGGCCCACGATCCGCTGCCGGCGTCGGCGAGCCACAGCGTCCACTCCCCGGCGGCACCGTGGCCCACGGTGTACCGGCAGCCCGGCACCGCGACGCCGGCGGCGAAAGCCGCGTCGTCGTCGCCAAGGACCAGGCGGGGGTCGAGCGCGGTGCGGCCGGCGACCGCGTCGTCCCGGTGACTCACGGCGGCCATGACGTCCCGCTGAGGCGGGGCCTGGCCCCGGTCCCACATGAACGCGCAGTCGCCCAGGACCGGTCCGCTTGCGGTGCCGTCGCCCGCCGGTCCGGCGGTGAGCCTGGCCAGGACGCCGTTGTAGAGGCCGGTCCCCCAGGGCAGCAGCAACTGGCCGCCCGGGGCGGTCTGTTGAACGAGCCGGTACGGGACGTGGTGCAGCGCGTAGGTGACGATGACCCGGTCGTAGGGGGCGCCTTCGGCCCAGCCCTCGGCACCGTCGCCGGTGACCACCGTCGGGGCACGGCCGGCGCGCGTGAGCGAGACCCGGGCGGCGTCGGCGAGTTCGGGGTCGGCCTCGATCGTGGTGACGTTGTGGTCGGCCAGCCGGTGGGCCAGCAGGGCGGCGTTGAATCCGGTGCCGGTGCCCGCCTCCAGGACGCGGTGCCCCTCCTCTGCCCGGAGACCGCGGAGCATCCCGGCGACCACACGCGGCATGCTCGACGAACTGGTCGGCACCAGCGCGATGTTCGAGCCGTCGTCGTCCTCGACCTGGGTGACCAGCGCCGTGTCGGAGTACACCAGCCGCAGCCACCGTGCGTGATCGGCGCCGCGGGTGAGGGCTTGGTAACCCGCTTCGGTACGGACCCAGATGCGATGGGGGATGAAGTCCTCCCGCCGGACCTTGCGGAAAGTCTCCAGCCAGTCGTCGGAGAGATGACCGGCGTCGTGCAGGTACGCGGCCAGCTGCTCCGGGCCGGACACGGTCAGTCCTTCTTCGGCGGAGGAGGCGGCGGCGGAATGGGTTTCTCAGGCTTGTGGCCGTCGCTTTCGGACGGATCGGGTTTCCCCCCGTGCTTCCCCACCGATACCTCCGGAGTCGTGACGGACCGTCACGGACAACCTTATCGACGTGCGCGGAGCGTGACGAGTGTCATCTCGGCCATCCCCGGGCAGCGGGGGTGTGGGACACGCGGCACGTGTGCACACCGCCGCGGGCCGCCTCCCCCACCCGCACAGGGGGAAGCGGCCCGGTGCCGTCGGACGTTTCAGCGTGAACTGCCGCGCAGCGAGCGCAGATACGACGCCGAGCGGCGCGCCGTCCTGAGGGAGTCCTCCGGCCGGTCGTGCTCCACCAGCCAGTTGTGCCTCTTCCCGCCGGGCGAGCGGCCGACCTCCGTCAGGAAGCGCCGGTAGTCGATGTCGCCGTCGCCGACGTCCACCATCCGGTAGCCGTCGTCGGACGTCTCGTCGTGCTCGCCGTCCTTGACGTGGAAGAGCGGGTAGCGCTCCGGCTGCGCGAGGACGTAGTCGACGGGCTCGAAGGGTGCCGGGGTGCCGTCCGGGCGGACGCTGAAGCGGTACTGGCCGGCGTACGCCCAGTAGATGTCCATCTCCAGGTACACCAGGTCCGGGTCGGTCTCGGCGAGCAGCACGTCGTACAGGCGCACGTCGGGGCGGTCCTCGGCGAAGCCGAACTCCATCTGGTGGTTGTGCTGGTAGAACTTCAGGCCGCGCCTGCGGGCGGCGGCCCCGTACCGGTTGAAGTCCTCCGCCGCGCGCTTCCACGCGTCGACGGTGCGCCCGTACCGGTCGGGGCTCGCGGCGGTGCCGACATGGGGCAGACCGAGCGCGGCGGCGTCGTCGAGGACCTTCTCCAGCTGGGTGTCGAAGGTGTAGTCGTCCGGGTTGCCGGAGTAGTAGCCGACGTGGCTGCCGATGCCGCGCAGCCCGTACTCCCGCAGCAGCTTGCGCAGTTCGGCGAGGGAGATCTCCCCGGTCCCCTGGCTGTAGCCGGCGAACTCGACCTGCTCGTAGCCGTAGCGGGACAGCTCCTCGAAGACGGCGGCGAAGCCGAGCGAGGCGACCTTGTCGCGCAGGGTGTAGAGCTGGATGCCCAGGCGGCCCTTGGGCACCAGCGGGCCGCAGCGGCCGTGCGCCGCCGCCTCGGTTCCGCCGGCGGCGTGTGCCGTTCCGGCGCCCGTGCCCAGGAGGGAGGCTGCGGCGGCGCCTGCGGCGACGCCGAGGAAGCCGCGGCGGCGCAGCCGGCGGGACAGTTCGGGGTCGGGGGTGTTCGTCGGACGTCTCATGTGGGCTCTCCCAGAGCGAGGTTGACGAGCAGGGACTTGACGTCGGTGGCGGGCAGCGGACCGGTACCCTCCGCCACGCCGGGGCGTGAGCAGATGAAGACGGGGCCTTCGTCGCTGCGTCCGGGAAGCCGGCCGTGGCTGCCGCGCACCGGTGAGGGGTCGAGGGGCACGACCGCCATGCGGTAGCGCATGCCGGTCTTCTTGCGGGCGAGCGCCGTCGCGGCGCGCACTCGCACGTACGGGTCGAGCGGGTCCATGAACAGCTCGGCGGGGTCGTAGCCCGGCTTGCGGTGGATCTCGACAAGCCGGGCGAAGTCGGGGGCGCGGGCGTCGTCGAGCCAGTAGTAGTAGGTGAACCAGGCGCGGGGCTCGGCGACGGCGACGAGTTCACCGGAGCGGGGATGGTCCAGGTGGTGCGCCTTCTTGCCGCGCTCGTCGAGGAGTTCGGCGACGCCGTCCAGGGACTCCACCACCTCGCGGGCCGCCTCCAGGTCGGCGGCGGGGTCGCGGACGTAGACGTGGGCGAGCTGATGGTCGACGACGGCGAAGGCACGCGAGGTGGTGGGGTCCAGGTACTCCATGCCGTCCTGGGCGTGCACTTCGAGCAGACCCGCGCGGCGCAGCGCACGGTTGATGTCGACGGTGCGGTCGACGCGTGTGATTCCGTATTCGGAGAGCGCGACGACGGTGCGTCCCTCGGCGTCCGCATCGTCCAGCAACGGGGCGAGGACGGCGTCGAGTTCGGCGGCGGCGCGGTGGGAGCGGGGGTCGTCGGGACCGTAGCGCTGAAGGTCGTAGTCGAGGTGCGGGACGTAAGCCAGGGCGAGATCGGGCCGGCGGGTGCGCAGCAGGTGCCGGGTCGCCTCGACGATCCAGCGCGAGGAGACCAGGTCCGCTCCGGGGCCCCAGAAGTGGAAGAGGGGGAACGTGCCGAGGGCGTCGGTGAGTTCGTCATGGAGTTCCGGCGGCCGGGTGTAGCAGTCGGGCTCCTTGCGTCCGTCGGCGTAGTAGACGGGGCGCGGGGTGACGGTCCAGTCGGTGCCGGCTCCCATGGCGTACCACCAGCAGACGTTGGCGACGGTGTAGCCGGGGTGCAGGGCGCGGGCGGCTTCCCACAGTCGCTCGCCGGAGACCAGAGCGTTGTGCTGGCGCCACAGCAGTACCTCGCCAAGTTCGCGGAAGTACCAGCCGTTGCCGACGATTCCGTGCTCCTGCGGGGTGAGGCCCGTGAGGAACGTGGACTGCGCGGCGCAGGTGACCGCCGGCAGCACCGTGCCCAGCGGCCGGTAGCTGCCCTCGCCGGCCAGGGACTTCAACCGCGGCATGTGGGCGAGGAGTTGCGGGGTCAGGCCGACGACGTCCAGGACGAGCAGCGGAGTCGGTGCCTGGCCGGACCCCCGGGGGCGGGGCGACTGCTGGTCCTGCCGGGGCTCGTTCACGGCAGCTCCTTCAGGCCGAGGGCGGTGAGCATCTCCCGTGCCGCGTCGAGTTCGGCGGCGATCCCGTCCGCCAGCTGGGCGCGGCTGCGCGGCCGCAGGCCGTGCGGGAGGGCCTGCCAGGTGTAGGTCTCCACCTCGAGGTGGTGTGTCAGCGGGACGGCGCCGCCGACGAGCCGGGCCAGGGCGGCCTCCAGCACGTCGAGGGTGGAGGTCAGCGGCGGCTGGGGCGGCGCGTGCAGCGGCACGTGGAAGTGCGAACGCCAGGGGACGGACTGCGGCAGGGCTCCGTCGCGCAGGGCCTCGCCGAGGTCGTCGGTGCCGCGCACCCCGGTGGGGGTCAGGGCGCGGGTCTGGTGGAGGAAGCGGGGTTCGTCGAAGGCGCCGAGTGCCGCCAACGCCCCCTCGGCATCCGGATGCTGGGCGTGCAGCGCGGCGGAGAGCTGGCTCTTGACGACCGGCACGCGCGCTTCGGTGAGGGCGTCCAGCGCACGGCCGGGCTCCTCGAACTGGGTGGCCAGATGGCAGGTGTCGACGCACACGCCGATGCGGTGCGCGGGCGGTCCGTCCGCGCCGCCGAGCACCTCCAGCGCGTCTGCCGTGGTCTCCACGGTGCAGCCCGGCTCGGGTTCGAGGCCGACGCGGATGCTGCGTCCGGTCGTCTCCTCCAGCGCGTCGAGGCGCGCGGCAAGCTTGCCGAGGGCGGAGAGGGCAGCGCGGCGCCGCTCGGGTGTGAACCCCTCGCGCCAGGCCAGCGGCAGGGTCGAGACGGTGCCTGCGTCGGCGTCCTCGGGGAGCAGCACGGTCAGGAGCCGGGCCAGTTCGGTGGTGTGCTCCAGCCGTTCGGGTTCGGTCCAGTCGGGCCTGTAGACGCGGTACTTGACCCGTTCGGCGCCGAACCCCTGGTAGGGGAATCCGTTGAGGGTGACGACTTCGAGGCCGCGGTGGTCGAGTTCGGCGCGCAGCGCCCGGACGGCCGAGGGGTCGGCGGTGAGTCTGCGTACGGCGTCGTGGGCCAGCCACAGGCCGATGCCGAGGCGGTCGCGGTGCAGGCGGCGGCGCACGGGTTCGGCGTGTTCGCGCAGCTGGTCCAGCACGCCGTCGAGGTCCTCGGCGGCGTGCACGTTGGTGCAGTAGGCGAGGTGGACGGTCGAGCCGTCGGGGTGTCTGAAGCGCATGGCAGTCCGCCTCTCAATTCCCGCCGCGAAGAATGGAGTTGCCTTCGTGCGTGGCCGGTCCGCAGCCGGCGGCGGTCTCCAGGTCGAGCCGGCCGCTCTGCCCGTAGAAGGCGACGGGGTTGCGCCACAGCACCTTGTCGACCTCGTCGTCGCCGAAGCCGGCGTCGAGCATGGCGTCGCCCACGGCGCGGGTCTTGAGCGGATCGCTGCGGCCCCAGTCGGCAGCGGAGTTGACCAGGACACGGTCCGTGCCGTGCAGTCGCAGCAGCCGCACCATGCGGATCTCGTCCATCTTGGTGTCGGGGTAGATGGAGAAGCCCATCCAGCAGCCGGACGAGGCCGCTTCGTCCACCGTCGCCTCGTTGAGGTGGTCGAGCACGACACGCTCCGGCGGCAGATCGGACTCGCCGAGCACGTCGAGCGTGCGCCGCAGGCCCGCGGCCTTGTCGCGGTGCGGGGTGTGCACGAGGGCGGGCAGGCCGTGGTCGGCGGCGAGTTGGAGCTGGGCGGCGAGCGCGGTGTCCTCGGCCGGTGTCATCGAGTCGTAGCCGATCTCGCCCACGGCGACGACGCCGTCCTTGACGAGGTAGCGGGGCAGTTCGTCGAGGACGGGCACGCAGCGGGGGTCGCCGGCCTCCTTGGGGTTGAGGGCGATGGTGCAGTGGTGGGCGATGCCGTGCTGGGCGGCCCGGAAGGGCTCCCAGCCCAGGAGGGAGTCGAAGTAGTCGTAGAAGGACCGGGGCGACGTGCGGGGCTGGCCCAGCCAGAAGGACGGTTCGACGAGGGCGCGCACGCCCGCCTCGTACATGGCGGTGTAGTC
Source organism: Streptomyces sp. WMMB 322 (assembly GCF_900090145.1). Lineage (GTDB taxonomy): Bacteria > Actinomycetota > Actinomycetes > Streptomycetales > Streptomycetaceae > Streptomyces. Next base: position 70,944 of record NZ_FMHI01000008.1, on the reverse strand, counting down.
GTCGGTGGTCCGCGAGGTCATGTGGATGTGCGGGTCGAAGATGCGCATCAGATCTCCTCGGGCGGGTGCGCGGGGGCGTGGTCCTCCGGTGCTCCGGCGGCGGGCGGGCATCCGCCCGGGGGGCCCGTCAGGCCGAGGGCGCGGTGCACATCCGCCGGTACGGGGCGGCCGGCGGCGGTGCGTTCATGGGCGAAGTCGCCGAGCATCCGGGCCAGTTCGGCGTCGCCGCGTGCTCGGCGCGCCAGGCCGGCGACCGCGTCGAGGGGAACCGAGGTGAACAGGCACTTCAGCACCGCGTGCCGCCAGCCGTGCGGGTCGAGATGTGCTGCCGCGTACGGGCCGACGGCGGCGGCCACGAGGGTCGTGTCGTTGGCGCGCAGCGCGTCCTCGACCAGCGGCAGCGCCTCCGGGGCGGCACCCGCGGGCAGCAGGGGCAACGCGCGCAGCACGGCGGCGCGTTCGGTTGCGGTGCCCTGCCGGTACAGACGGGTGAGGGTGTCCGTGCCGGCGTCCGCCGCGTGCAGGAGGAGGATGCGGGCGTCACCTGCGGCGGTGCGTCCGCAATGGCGCCCTGCGGAGGCGAAGTGCAGCTCCCAGGCGGCGTTCCCGGGGGCGTGCCCCGTCTCGGCCGGTGCCTCGGCTGCCTCGGCTGCCTGGGCTGCCTCGGAGAGCGCTTCTGCCAGCCATGCGCGCCCGTCGGCGTCCAGGTGGTGCTCCAGCCGCACCCGGATGTCCTGGAGCGTGGGATGTCCGTGCGCGTCGGGAAGCCGGGGCGGGGCGGGGGGAGGGGGGTCGTGAGGGACGCGGGGGTTCAGCATGGTGCTGCTCCTCTCTCCGTCTCGGGCAGCGGCCGTTCCGCCGCTCCCCCGGGGCCGGCCGCGCCGCCGCTGCTGGCCGCACGGGCCTCGGCCCGCCGGAGGAAGCGGAGGGCGTCGCGGGCGCAGTCGGGCCCGGCGTGCGAGTGGCGGGGCAGTTCGACGGTGACGAGCCCCCCGTAGCGCGCCTCGCGCAGCGCGGCGAGAACCGGCGGCACGTCCATCTCGCCTTCGCCGAACGGGAGATGTTCGTGCACGCCGCGCCGCATGTCCTCGATCTGCACATGCCTCAGCCAGGGCGCCGCGGCCCGCACGCACTCGTGCGGCGGCTCGGGCTCCAGGCACAGGCAGTGCCCGACGTCCAGCGTCAGGCCGAGGCCTTCTGGCTCGCCGAGGCTGGAGCGCAGCCGGTGGAACGCCGCCAAGTCGCCCAGCAGATGCCCCGGTTCGGGCTCGACCGCCAGTGCCACGCCCGCGGCCTGCGCTGCCGCGAGCAGCGCGCCGACGCCGTCCACGAAGCGGGGCCAGCCGGTGTGCGCGTCCACGCCGTCCGGCAGTGTGCCGCTGAAGAAGTGCAGGGCGTGCGCGCCGAGATCGGCGGTGACGCGCACGGCCTTCAGCAGCAACTCCAGGCGCGCGGCCCGCGCTTCGGGATCGGGGTCCAGGAGGGTGGGGTGGTGCTTGCGGCGCGGGTCGAGCACGTAGCGGGCCCCGGTCTCCACGGTCGCGGACAGCCCGTGCCGCCCCAGCGTCCTGCCCACGGTGGCCGTCCGCCGCGCCAGGTCCGGTGCGAGCGGATCGAGATGCATGTGGTCGAGCGTGAGTCCCACGCCGTCGTAGCCGAGGTCCGCGAGGAGAGCGAGGGCGTCGGCGAGCCTCAGGTCGGCGAGGCCGTTGGTGCCGTACGCGTAGCGCAGGCCGGAGCTTCGCTGCTGCCGGGCGGTCCCGGTTGCTGTCCCGGTCCCGGCTCCTGCGGTCCCGGTCATGTGGGGCTGACCTTCCGTGAGAGCCGCGCGGCCGACGGCAGCAGCGCGAGCACCAGGGCCGCCGGACCGGGCCGCCCCGCACGCGCGCCCAGCGCCGCCTGGAGCGGGATCGTGGCGCGTATCCCTCCTCCGACGGCGCGCTGGAGCAGCGGCGGCGAGGGGTTGAGGACGGCATGGGCCAGGGGGCGGGCGGCGGTGGCCGCGTAGGCCGCGGCCATCACGGCACGGGCCCGGCCCGTCGTCCTGCCGCTCGCCGGCCCGGGGGCTCCGCCGGCGACAGCGGCGACCGCTCCGACGGCGCCCAGCGCGGCGAGGGGCACCGCCGGTGACGCGCCGAGCGTCTCCCGGCGCGAGAGAGCGGTCACGGCGAAGGTGTGGGCTGCGAGCAGTCCGGCGGCCCGCAGCACCTCGCCCCTGCGTCCTCGCGTGCCGGGGTGCGCGGTGGGCCGTGCGGTGGGGGGTACGGTGGTGGGCACGGCGGGGGCCGCGGTGGCGGGCACGGTCGCCGCCGCGCCCATGACGAGGTCGAGGCCGCGGGCGGCCGACATCGCCGCCGGGCCGAACGGCGTGTGCTTGAGCCGCAGGTCGTAGGCCCAGACCGTGCCGGCGAGCGCGGTGGCGGTCAGCAGCGCCGGGCGGCCCGCCGCTGCGGCCAGGCCCACTCCCGCGGCCGTCAGCGCCGCTGCGGCCGCCAGTGCCCGTGCCGGGGTGATGCGTCCGGACGGAAGCGGGCGCCCGGGGCGTTCGACAGCGTCGATGTGCCGGTCCGAGTAGTCGTTGAGGGCCATGCCGGCCTCGTACAGGCACAGCGACGAGCCGGCCGCCAGGGCCGTACCGCGGTTGGGCCGGTGGCCGGCTGCCGCGGCGCCCGCGATCGCGTCGCCGGGCACCGTGAACAGGGCCGACACGCGCAGCAGTTCGGCCCAGGCGGCAGCGGCGGAGCCGCCGCGCGCGGACGGCGTCCCCCACCTCCTTGCGCGACGGCCCGTCATGTGACCGCCCGTCGCGTGGCCGTCCGTCGCGTGACCGCGCGTCCTGCACTCGCCGCTCATGCGGCCGCCCGCAACCGGCCGGCCAGGGCCAGCAGTTCGTGCCACTGACCCGGCAGATCGGCGGGGCCGCTGTCGGGGTCCTTGAAGTAGAACCCGAGTCCGTCCACCGCTCCCTCGATGCCGGCCTCGTGGGCGCGCGCGACGATGCGTGCGAGGTCGAGCACGAGGGGCGCCGCGAGCGCCGAGTCGCAGCCCTGCCAGACGGTCTGGAGGATCATGCGGGAGCCGAGGAAGCCGTCGAAGGCGACGTGGTCCCACGCCGTCTTCCAGTCCCCCAGCGCCGGGACGTCGTCGATGTGCAGCTGCCCCTCCGGCAGTCCGCCCAGGTTGTCGGCGAGAACGCGCTCCTTGCCGGCGTTCTTGGCGGCGGCGGCGCCGGGGTCGGCCAGGGCGGAGCCGTCGCCCCCGCCGAGAAGGTTGGTTCCCGACCAGGCGCGCACCGGCAGCGCGCGCTGCGCGAACATCGGCGCGAGCACGGAACGCAGCAGCGTCTGGCCGGTCTTGCCGTCGCGGCCCGCGTGGGGAAGCCCGCGGCGGCCGGCTTCCCCGCGCAGCCGTGGATGGTGCAGGCCCGTGGACGGCGTGAAGTTCACATACGGGCAGCCTGCGCGGAGCGCGGCGGCCGCGTAGCGGGAGCTGGGCGGCATCGCAGCGTCGTCGCCGCGGCAACTGCCCTCCGTGGAGGCCACGTTGACGACGATTGTGCGGGCGAGGGCGTTGTCGCGGGTGAAGGCCGTGATGTCGGCGGCGAAGGCGTCGATCAGTTCGTCCTCCTCGCGCGGGTCCTCCCCCTCGGCCCCGGAGGGCCGGAGGGAACCTCCGGGGAGGGGGCCGCCGGAGAGGGAACCTCCGGGGAGGGGGCCGCCGGGACGTATACAGGCGTCGGCTGCGGCGAGCCCGTCGTACACGGCCGCGGGGAGGCCGTGCGGGAGGACCCCGCCCGCGACGAGATGTTCGGCACGCTTGGGCAGCGGGCACGAGGCGGTGTCGTGGCCGCCGAAGACCAGCTGTCCCAGCGGGGGCAGCCCGCTTCCGGCGAAGGCGTCGGTCTCGGTGACCATGCCGGTGGGCGGGTGCATTCCGGAGGCGAGAGCGGCGCAGCCCGCGACCGCCGTCGTGGCGACGGAGCCGCGCGCTCCGATGAGCCACACACCGGTGCGCGCGCCGTCCGGGGTGGCGTCGGACTGGGTCGGGTTGTCTTCGGTCACGGCCTGCCTCCGCTGTGAGGGGGTGTACGGGTGGACCGGGTCTCGCGGTGTAGCGGTGTCGCGGTGAGGGGGTGCCGAACAGGGTTGCGCGGCCCCGGAGTTGCACGGAGCTGCACCGGAGCTGCACGCCCGGGACCGTGCCGCCCGCACGGACGGGAACCGTCGTCGGACCCGGCCGGGCGGAGCCCGGACCCGTTGCCGCGGCCGTACCGGTGCCGTTCCGGGTCGGGTCGGTTCGGGTCGGGTCGGTTGTGTCGGTCGCGTCGTTGGGTTCGGGTGGTTGGTTCGGGTCGTTGGGTGATGTGCCCGGTGCGGCTCCCGGGCCGGGTGCCGCACCGCTCACGGCTGGGGCGGCGGGGAGGAGTCGGCGTTCTCCTCGCCCGCCGCCTGCCGGTGTCCGCGGCCCCCCTCGGACCGGTGGACACCGTGTCGACGGACCGCCGGCTGCGGTCCGTCATCCGGCGTGTGCCGGACAGCGGTTCACGTAGGGGTCACCTTCGGGCGCGGCCCCGCCCGCCGGGCGGCGGGGCGCGGCCGGGCCCCCGGCTCAGTGCCGTCCTCCCTGCCGGCTTGTGCCGCCCGCCGCGGGCTCCAGTGGGCGCAGCCTGATGTCGCGGAAGGCCACTTCGTCGTCGTCACCGTGGTTCTGCAGGCCGATGTGGCCGTCGGTGAGACTGCGGGCCGGATCGGTGTTGGTGAAGTCGTTGATGCGGGTGCCGTTGAGCCATACCTGGAGGCGTTCGCCCTCGACGCGGATCTCGTAGGTGTTCCACTCCCCCGGCGGGTTGAGCGCCGCGTCACGGGCCTCCAGGTCGGCCGACTGGAATCCGTAGACCGAACCGGTCGTCTTCTCCGGCACGTCCGTCGCGTCGATCTGGATCTCGTAGCCGTTGTCGACCGCGGACCACGGGTCGTCGGAGGCCGGGAAGCCCACGAAGACACCGGAGTTGTCGTCGCCGGCCATCTTCCAGTCGAACTTCAGGGAATAGCTGCCCTTCAGCTCGGTTCCGTGCCACAACAAGCCCATTCCGCCGACGGTGTTGAGGGTTCCGTCGTCGCTCTCCTCGAAGTGGCCCGGCCCGGCCTGCTTCCACTCACCCAGCCCGGTGCCGCTGTCGTAGAGGGCCCTGTAGCCGTTCTCCGGACGGCAGTCGGCCTGCGCGGCGCCGGTCGCCCACCGCACGCCGCCCAGCAGATGCGTGCGGAAGGCGTCGTCCGCGTAGGACTCCTTGGTGTGCCCGCCACCGGTGTAGAAGGCCCGGCCGCCGCCGTACTCGTGACACCAGGCGATGGGATGGTCGCCGCCCATGTTGCCGCCCGTGTACGAGCCCTCGTCGAGGGCCGCGAGGACGTGGACGTCCTCACGCGGGTTGGAGCGGTAGTTGTACCACTCGTCGGTGCGCTCCCAGGCGGTGCCCAGATGGGCGGTGGCGGGGTTGCCCCTGTCCTCGACGTCGACCGTGGCCGGCTGGATGTGCGGGTGCGAGTCGAACCACGCGCCCACGAGCCCCCCGTACCACGGCCAGTCGTACTCCGTGTCGGCCGCGGCGTGCACGCCGACGTAACCTCCTCCGTCCGCTATGTAGCCCTCGAACGCGGCCTGTTGTGACTTGTCGAGTACGTCGCCCGTCGTGGAGAGGAAGACCACCGCGTCGTAGGCGGCGAGGCGTCCCGGGGTGAAGACGCGCGCGTCCTCCGTGGCGTCGACCGTGAAGCCGTGCTGTTCACCGAGGTTCCGCAGCGCCTCGATCCCGTCGGGTATGGAGTCGTGCCGGAAGCCGGCCGTGCGGGAGAAGACCAGCACGGATTCGCCGTCGCGCGGCGGTTTCTGCGGCGCCGCAGCCTGCACCGGCACCGCTGCCGACGCGGCCAGCAGCAGCGCCGAGGCCGCGGTGACGGCGGCACGAGCGGTGCGAGGTCCGCCGGTTCCGGGCGTTCCGCGTGACCTGCGTGTTCGTGTTCGTGTTCGTGTCATCTGCTCTCCTCCTCTCAACCGGTGGTGACCTTGAAGCTGTCCAGGTCGAACAGCTCGCCCGCGCCGCCCTTGAAGACCAGGAAGAGCTTCCCGGTGCCCTGCGGTGCGTTCTCGACGGCGGTGGTCACATCCCGCCAGCCGTCTCCGGTACCGGCCTCTGCGGTGCCGAGCAGGGTGCCGTCCGGCGCTCCCGCCCGTACCTCGACGGCGCCACCCTCGCTGCCGCCGCTCTTGACGCGGGCGGACAACTCGGTGACGTGCTCGGTGACATACGGGTCGAAGGCGATCCACTGGCCGTTCTCCACTCCGGTCACGGCACGTCCGCCTTCGGCGCCTTCCGCATCGGCGACGGTCACGCCGTCGGCCGAGGAGGTGAAGTGCTCGGCCTGCCGGTGCTCCGGCTGGAGGATGCTCTGGTCGTGGCCGGTCAGGGGGTCCTGGCCGCCGCCTCCGCCGTCGGTGTACTTCGCGTCGAAGACCCCGAAGATGTCGGCGTTCGGGTCGTGTTCGCCGTCCGCGCTGGTCTTGATGGTGCCGGAGCAGCCCTTGGCCGAGGTGATCGGATGGCCGTGGCTGTCGTGGCCGAGCACGTAACTGACCTCGACCTTGGAGCAGTCGATCTCGCCGTCCTCCGGGTCGGTCACCTCGACCTTGAAGGGCACCTCGTCACCGAAGCCGAACGGCTGGCCGTCGGCGGGCAGTTGCAGCGTCACGGTGGGCGCGGTGTTCCCCACGGTGACGATGACGCTCGCGCTTCCGGTGCGGCCGCCGGGGTCGGTGGCTGTCACCGTCGCGGAGTACGTGCCGTTCTCGGTGTAGGTGTGCGTCGGGTTCGCCTCGTCGGAGGTCCCGCCGTCACCGAAGTCCCAGCTGAAGCTGAGCTCGTCCCCGTCGGCGTCGCTGCTGCCCTCGGAGGAGAACGCGACCTCCAGCGGCGCCTGTCCGCTGGTCCTGTCCGACGTGGCCTCCGCGACGGGACTGTGGCCGTCGGTGGCGTTCTCGATGCGGTACACCGCCGAGTTCTCGTCGCCGTTGAAGAAGCCGGTGCCGTAGTCGAGCACGTACAGCGCTCCGTCCGGACCGAACTCCATGTCCATCACCTGCGTCCCCGCCCAGGGGAAGTCGTTGATGGAGGTGACGGTGCCGTCCTTCTTCTGCTCGATCCGCTTGAGCCACTGCCGCCCGAACTCGCCGGCGAAGAAGTCACCGTCGTACTCCTTCGGGAACTTCACATCCGAGTCGAGGTTCTTGTCGTAGCGGTAGACGGGGCCGCCCATGGGCGACTCGGAACCGTCACCGAACTCCGGCACGGACGCGCCGTCGTAGGGAATCCAGGCCGCCTGCGCCGGCGGCAGCTCGGTGAGGCCGGTGTTGTTGGGCGAGTCGTTCTTCGGGGCGTCGCAGTCGAACTTCTCGCCGGACTCGCCGGTGCCGAAGTCGTAGTCGGTGAAGGCGTCGTTGTCGCCGGTGCAGTACGGCCAGCCGTAGTTCCCCGCCTCGGTGACGCGCGCGAACTCCACCTGCCCTGCGGGACCACGGGCCGGGTCGGCGGTGCCGGCGTCGGGACCGTAGTCGCCGACGTAGACGATGCCCGTGGGCTTGTCGACGCTCATGCGGAACGGGTTGCGGAAGCCCATCGCGTAGATCTCGGGGCGTGTCTTCCCGGTGCCCGGCTCGAAGAGGTTGCCCTCCGGGATGTCGTAGGAGCCGTCGTCCTTCACCTTGATGCGGAGGATCTTGCCGCGCAGGTCGTTGGTGTTGCCGGAGCTGCGCTGCGCGTCGAACGCCGGGTTTCGGTCGGCCCGTTCGTCGATCGGGGTGTAGCCGTCGGACTGGAACGGGTTGGTGTCGTCGCCGGTGGACAGCAGCAGGTTGCCGTCGTTGTCGAAGGCGATGTCGCCGCCGACGTGGCAGCACAGGCCACGGCTGGCGGGGACCTCGAGGATCGTCTTCTCGCTGTCCATGTCGAGGGTGCCGTCCTCGGACAGCACGTAGCGGGAGAGCCGGTTGACACCTTCGAAGGGCTTGAAGTCGTCCGGGTTGCCCGTCTCGGGAACGTCGCCCTCGGGGGTGTTCAGGGGCGGCGCGTAGTAGAGGTAGACGAAGCGGTTGTCGGCGAAGTCCGGGTCGGCGCCTATGCCTTGGAGCCCTTCCTCGTCGTGGCTGTAGACGGGGATCTGCCCGGCCACCTTCGTGGAGCCCCCCGCGTCGGTGAGGCGCAGCGTGCCGTCGCGCGAGGTGTGCAGCACGGACCGGTCCGGCAGCACCGTGAACGTCATCGGCTCACCGGTCTCGGCAACTCCCTTCGCGAGAGTGACCTGTTGGAAGTCGGCGGCCTCGGGCTTGGCGTCCGCACCGCGGGGCGGTGCCGCCGAGGCCGGTGCGGCGCCGAGTGTGAGGCCGCCGGCGACCAGCACGCCCGAGAGAAGAACGGCGATGCGGGAGCGGAACGCGCTGCGCCGCCGCCGGGGGCGGGGCGGCGAGTGGCGCTGCCGTGGGTGTCTGTTTGGTCCGGAGGGCAGGAATGAAGAACGGGTGATCCTGTGCACGCGACTACTCCTGAGAGGGAGAACGGTTGGTGACGTGGGTGTCGTTGACCGCTTGAGCTGGCACAGGCGCGCGCCGTCGCGCCGCATGGTGGTTGTCCTGGCAGGACCGTGGTGCGGTGGTGCGTCGGGAGTCGGGGCTTACGGGAAGGTGCGGGAGCCGTACGAACTACGAGGGGGAACGCGGCTCATGTCCGTTGCACCACAGGACGGTAGCCATCTTCGTCCCATTCGGAAACCCCTTTGGCAACGGATAAGTTGGCTTCATCCACGATGTGGACAAAGTGTGAGCGACTGGGGGCGGGCGGGCGGGTGGCGGCTGCGGCAAGGCTCCGGGGTCGGGCTGACACGGGGCCCGGCGCCCGCTCGGACCAGGGGCCGAGTCACGGCCACAGGCCGCCCCGGCGATCGGCGCAGGGGCGCGGATGGCGATCGGCGGGCGTAACGCTGCGTGACCGGAGAGGAGTTCAGGGAGCCGGTGCGCAAGGCAGGACTCCCATGCATCCAGCCTGAAAGCAACTCAGTACACCGCAACAGGGCACACCAGACCTGGCGCTTCCAGGAGCCATCGAGGCCTCAAAGAAGCTCCCGCAGAGCGAATACAGAAAGGACAACGCACACCAGGAAGCTGCCCGGGTTCACAGAGTTCCAGCAGCATCGAATTCGTTGCCATCGCCGCCCCCAACCCCGCCACGTTAGTGAGTCAACGAAGAAGCAGATCCTACCGCTCATGACCTCAAGGCCGCTTGGTCCATATTTCCCTTAGTGCGGAGGCGGGATTGAGGTTCCTTCATGAACCACTATGCGACGTGGTCAGCACTGCAACAACGCCAGAAGAATCACGCCGATCGATCAATCCGTTCTCTGCCCTTGTTGGTGATTTCAAGCCACCAAAGTGCCCCCTGCGGTTCCCAGTCGTAGGCCTCACAACCGTCGACGAATTTCCTGACCGATTCGTCCACAGAACATGTCCAAGCCTCGAACCCACTTTCGCCGAGATCACCGACCCGCATCAAACCCTCCTCCAGGAGGAAACGGATCAGCTCGACTGTAACCTCACGAGGGTCATCACCTTCCTGACCACCTGCTTCCCATCCATACGCGATGACACTATCTACCATAATCCAGTCGTCTTCTGCATCACGAAGGATCTCAGTAACGAAGGCCTGCAACCGATCCCTCATCGGCCTCCTTCACGAACCGCTGTCAATGTGCACCTTCTTAGGGGTGGACTTCCCTGGCTCAATGATATCGATCGTCTCGCCACCAGAAGCGGACGTCGTTCGCCATTGCACCACAGTTCCGTCTTCCAGCTTGTACACCTCAGGGATCTTTGGTCCTCGTGCAGGAAGACGCTCTGCACCCTGTGTCCACGAGTCGAACTTGGCGCGCAATTCCCCCACGCTTTCAACTACTTTGACTTTCCCTTTCTGCTTTCCGTCAGGTAGGCCGTCGAAATCCCGCCGCATAGCTGCGGGACATGCGGCCAAGCCGAGCGGGTCCGCCCACGTGTGCGGGTTGTGCACGTACGTGACCGGGTTAGGGGCAGGGTCGAGGCCCAGGGGGTCCTGGGAGATGTAGCGGGCCGTGGTGGGGTCGTAGTGGCGGTGGAAGTTGTAGTGCAGGCCCGTCTCCGGGTCGGCGTACTGGCCGGGGAAACGCAGCGGCGTGTAGGCCGTGGCGTCCGCGTTCCACGTCGTCGTGCCCCACAGGGTGCTGCGCGTGCGCCAGGCGATGCCGCCGCTCTCATCGAGCAGTTCGGACGGAGCACCCACCAGGTCCGTGGCGATCGCGAAGAACCGCGAGTCGATCTCGGCCTGCGTCGTCTCGTTCGTGATGCGCTCGGTCTGCGTCAACGGCCGCAGACCGTCGTGATCCCACGTGAGCGTCACCGGATCCGGCAGATTCGGAGCAGTGCTCGTCTGCTCCACCAGCGTCGTACCGTCCCAGGTGAAGTCGACCTGCTCCAGCACCTGTTCACCGTCGCCCTGGCCGTCGTCGCCGCCGAGCCGCTGCTTGGCGATGCGCCGGCCCAGCGGGTCGTACAAGTACCGCCAGCGCGTCCCGTCCGGCGTCGTCACCGACGTCAGACGGTCCTCCCCGTCCCAGGAGTAGCGCCAGGTGTCCGGCTTCTTCGACAGCCGCGACTTCTGCCGCAGCACCGCACGGCCCGCCTCGTCGTACTCGTAGCGGATCGACCCCGCGGTCAGCAGCTTCGTGCCGCTGTAGCTGCGCTCACCCCGCGCGTCCGAACCCGCGTGCTGCGCGGGCCAGTCGGCACTGGTCTGGTTGCCCGCCTCGTCGTACGCGTACGCCTCCGACCAGTTCTCCGCACGCACTGCCGTCACGCGCCCGGCCGGGTCGAGGTCGAAGAGCTGCGAGCCGTTCAACCGGTCGTCGACGCCCACGAGATGACTGTCGGCGCGGTAGCGGTACGTGCGCTGCTGCACCGTGCCTGCCGAGGGGCCGGCGATCGTCTGGGACGCCAGACGCCCCGCCGGGTCCCACAGGCTGGTGAACGTCAGGGCGTCGCCGACGCTGCGACTGGTCTCGCGACCCGACTCGTCGTGGTCGAAGGTGAGCGTGTGCCCGTTGGTGGTGAGTGACGTGCGGTTGCCGACCGCGTCGTAGGTGTAGGTGGTGACGGTGCCGGCGGGGGTGACCCGGCGGGTGCGGCGGCCGAGAGCGTCGTAATCGTGGGTGAGGACACGGCCGTTGACGACCTCGTCCTTGACGCGTCCGAGCTTGTCGCGGCGGCAGACCAGCTCCGCGTCGGGGCCCGAGGCGGATATGAGACGCCCGGCCGCGTCGTAGGTGAAGTCGGTGGCGTCGCCGTCGGCGTTCTTCCTCGTGACGCGGCCCATGGCGTCGCGGGTGAAGCTGACCGTCTCGCCCGCCGGGTTGGTGCGGAAGGCCAGGCGCCCGGCGTCGTCCTGGCCGTACTGCACGGTGCGGCCGTCGAAGTCGGTCTCCGATATCAGGCGGCCCGCGGGGTCGTAGGTGTAACTCCAGGTCAGTCCCTGCGGGTTGGCGACCTGGACGAGGCGCAGTTCGGTGTCGTAGGCGAAGGTGTGCCGCACGCCGTCGGGGCCGGTCCGGGCGGTGCGCAGGTCGAAGTGCGTGTATTCGTAGTGGGTTTCGCCGCCGACGGCGTCGGTGTGGGTGAGGCAGTTGCCCTCCCCGTCGTACGTCCAGCTCTGCACCTCGCCGCCGGGGTCGGTACGGCTCAGGAGGTGGCCCTCCGTCGTCCACTCCAAGCTGGTGACGGCGCCCGACGGTTCGGTGACGGTGACGGGCCGCCCGAACGCGTCGCGCACGTACGCGGTCGTCCCTCCCAGGGGGTCGGTGATCCACACCGGCAGGCCTGCCGCGTCGCAGCGGACCGCGGTGGTGGCGCCCAACACGTCGGTGACGGACGCGAGATGGCCGCGGGCGTCGTAGCCGTAGGTGGTGGTCGAACCGGCCGGGTCGGTGACTGCGGTGAGCAGTCCTCGCTCGTCGCGGGCGTAGTGCCACTCCGCGCCGTCGGCGTCGGTCCTGCGAACCGGACGGCCGTGCTCGTCGTACTCGACGGAGACCTCGCCGCCGTCGGGCAGCACGACGCGCAGCGGACGCCCGACCTCGTCGTAGGTGTACGAGACCGTCGCACCCTTGGGGTCTCCCCGGCCGGAGGCCGGGAAAGGGTCCGTCACCGTCAGCGGCCGGTGCTCGTCGTCGTACGTGGTGCGGGTGGTGCGGCCGGCGCGGTCGGTCTCGGCCACGATCCGCAGCTGGGCGTCGACCGTGAACAGGGAGATGTGTCCCAGGGAGTCGGTGACCCGGGTCGTGGTGCATCCGGGTTCGCTGCTGTCCAGGCCGTACTCGAAGCGGGACTTGAGGTGTCCGGCTTCGCCCTCGTGGTGGATGCAGCGGTCCTCGTCGTCGTAGACGTACGAGAACGAACTGTCGTTGCTGTCGGTCCACTTGACGATGCGGCCGCGTTCGTCCACCTCGTAGCGGGTGGCACGGTCCTCGAAGTCGGCCACGGAGGTGAGGAAGCCGCGCTCGCCGTAGGCGTAGGAACGCAGCCGCACCGGACCCTCGGGGGTGCTCAGCGACAGCGCCGTGATGCGTCCCGCGTCGCAGGTGAACAGCAGCTCGTAGCCGCCGGAGTGGGACATGGAGTGCGGCTGTCCCAGATCCCACTCGACGGAGATCCAGTTGCCCTGCGCGTCGGAGACGGAAGCGAGCCTGGCGATGCCGTCCCCGCCCGGTTCCACACCGGCGGGCGCTTCGAAGGTGCGGGTGATCCGCTCGACCGGGTCGTGGAGGACGTACGAGCCGTCCGGGTGACGCTCCAGCGTCCACGGCACTCCCTTGACCGGGGTGACGGACAGGTCCGGCGCCGGATGGGGATAGGCGCGCACGCTGCCGTCGGCGGCGACGTGCACGACACCTTCGGCGTCGGCCTCCAGACGCTCGTCGATGGTGGAGGCCCAAGCGGGCCCGAACCAGCCGCCGTTGCGGTACGCGGACTCGAAGGTGCGGCTGAAGTCGAGCGGGAAGGTGCCCGGCAGGCTGACGTCGGTCTGCGGCAGCACCATCCGCCCGGTGGCCATGTCCACGGGCTCGTTGCGCAGCACCTTGCACTTCAGGTCCCGCGCGAGGTCGCTGATGCGCTCCTTGACCGACTTCCGGGCAGCCTGCTTCGCGCCCTGCTCGGCGGCTTCCTTGCCGCCGGCCTTCAGGGCGCCCTTGAGGCCTCCCTTGGCGGCGCCGCCGGCGCCCTTGCCGCCGATGAGGTCGACGGCGACTTTCCCGATGGCCTCGGCCGGGTCGCGCCAGTTCTGGTTCTTGACGATGCCGACGAGGCGTTCGGGGTGGGCGACGGTGGAGGCCAGGCCGGTGGCGACGCCGTTGACGTTCTGCATGTACTGGGCCGGGTGGGTCAGGTTGTACGGATCCTGGGGGTTGAGCATCCGCACCAGGCCGACCGTCTCACCCAGGCCCTTCAGTGCCCCGCCGACCAGGTGCACGCTGTTGAGCGCCATGCCCTCGCCCATGGACTTGAAGGCCAGCTTGGCCATGTCCCAGGCGCCGGGCAGCTTCGGGGCCTGCTCGACGAGCCCCTTCATGGCGTCCTTCGCGCGGCGCGCGGCGTCGTCGCGCTGATGCCTGGCCTCGCCGACCATGTGCTGGGCCCGGTCCAGTCCGGCCTTGCCCGGGTCCTGGAACGGCGGCGGCTTCGGGCCGGCGTCCTGACCGGAGTCGTTCTTGCGGTTCCACTCGTCGGCCTTGGCGTTGTAGTCGTCAACTGCCTTGTCGGAGGCGGCCTTCGACTTCTTGTACAGGGCGATGGCCTCCTTGGCCTCGCCCTGCGCCCACTGCACGGTGGAGGCGTACTGGACCATCTGCTTCGCGGCGGCCTCGCACGCGTCGGCTGCCTGCAGCCAGAACTTCGGCTGCGGCTGGAACTCGGAGCGGAACGCCTCCCCGGCCTCGCCTTCCCAGCCGTGCACGTCCAGGCGCTTCAGGCCGGAGCCGAGCTTGTCGAACGCCTTGTAGAAGTCCCGCAGATGCTCGGCCCGGTCGGTCAGCTTCTCCACGTCGCCGTGGATGATCTCCTTCGGGTCCTCCGTCTCCCCCAGCTGCCGTTCGGAGACGTCGGCACCGAGCTTGTCCGCCGTCCACTCGCCGGCGTCCCGTACGCCCTCGGCTGCGCCTTCCAGCCCTACGCTCTCCAGGCCGTCGGCGGCCTTGCCGCCGGCCCACTCGACTCCGTCGCCGACCGCTTCGAACGCGTCCCCCAGACCCACAGGTCAATTCCCCCCGTTGCCCCTGCCGTCGCCCTGGCCGCCCTGCTCCTGCTCCGGCGGCCCGTGCCACTGCCAGTCCGACTCGTCCCACCGGTCCGGGCCGGCCACGTCCTGCCACGGGGAGGTCTCGAAGTCGTCCCCGACCTGCTCCCACTGGTCGCCCATCTCGCCCAGGTCCGGCACGGAGGTGTCCACCTCCGGCACGCGCGGCTTCACGCCGTCCCACACCTCGCCCCAGGACTTCTCGCCCGCCTTGTCCCCCTCGGCGACGCCCTGTTGCGGGTTGTACGAGCCTGCGGTGACGACGACCTCCTTGAGGGTGTCGTTCACGTACTGCTCCTGCTCGTGGTACAGACCGGCGGACAGGTCCAGCTTCTCCGCGATGTCGTTCAGGTGCTGCATCTTCTCGTGGATCGCCATTCCCCACAGGCCGCAGAACTGGCCGAACACGTCGGCCAGTTCACCGTTGCCCATCTCCATGCCGGACATCATCAGGAACTGGAAGCCCTGGCCCTGCTGCGCGGTGATGGAGAAGAAGCCGGTCTCCTCCAGTTCCGCCGTCGCAGCCTTCAGGCCCTGCTCTACCTGCTTCGCCGCCGCGGGATCGAACTTGTAACCGCCGCTCACGCCGCCCCCTCCGACTCCTCGGTCACGGCCACCTCGTCGGGCACGATCCCCTTCGCCGGCGGCAGCAGGAACGCGCCCTCACTGCCCACATCGACCGCAATACCGCAGGGGACGCCGACCTCGGCCAGGGTCTCGTCCAGCAGCCGGGCCCCGTAGACCCGCCGGAACTCCCACTCCCCGCCCTCGCCCCGCCCCCGCGCGAACGCCGTCAGCGTGTCGGTGTCGGTGAACGCGTAGATCCATCGCAGGCCCCCCTGGTCCCCGGCGAGGATCCCGCCGTCCCGGATCGGGACGAGCACCAGCGATCTGCGGAACTCCCCCAGCATGGCCCGCACTTGCTCTTGTACCTCGTCAAGGTTCCCGCCGTCCTCGGACTCCTCCGTAGGCATCACACCCCCGCTCGCTCAGGCATTCCGACCCTAGGGGAGAAAGCGGACCCGCGACAGATCCTCCACCGGCACCGACCGCGGCACTGCACCGGCTCCGGCCGTGCAACGGTACGCGGACCGGCCGGCCGCGGACCGCGCGCAGAACTCCCCCACGGCGGCGGCCACTTCGGCGCTGCGACCCGGCCCCCGTGCGGCGCTGCCCGCGCCTCCCCCGACGTCCGAACGGCTGCCCGCGCACGTCCCGCGGGCAGTCCCGTCACCGTACACAGCGCGGGCGTTGCGCCGCCGGTGAGGGCGAGGGGAAGAGGCCGTGATCACATCCGCGTTTTGCGGTCGCCGGGCGGAGCCGCGCCGGAGCACGACGCCCGCCCCGGGTCATCGGCGATCCGGGGCGGGCGTCGTGCTGCCGAAGGCGAAGTGGAGTGTCAGATCCCGCAGCTGGGGGCCGACCAGAAGCGTCCGTCACCGCCCGCGACGTGAGTGTGGTCGTCGTGGCCCGGGTAGCCGGGGCCGAGGATCTCGGTGAAGCCGTGGTCGCGTGCCGCCCGGGCCAGGGCGCAGAAGCCCTGGGAACCCGCGCCCAGGTCGGCCGCGTGGCCGTACATGTGGCGGCTGTTGGCCGCGCCGCCGACGGCGCTGTTGCAGGAGACGCTGCGGAAGCCGCCGTTGACGGTGATCGGCCGGTCGCCCATGGCGTGCCGCATGGCCTGGAGTTTCCACATGGTGACCAGGGCGTTGGCGCGGGCGGTGGCCGCGCCGACCTTGCCGCCGGACCAGTCGGAGTTGCAGTTGTTCAGCTCGTCGTAGCTGAAGTTGGCCGGTGTGCAGTCGTCGTCCTGCAGCTCGTAGATCTTGTTGAAGGTCTGGGGGCCCGCGACTCCGTCGGCGGAGAGGCCGTAGGCCGACTGGAAGCGCTGCACCGCGGCCTTGGTGGCGGGGCCGAACTGGCCGTCGATGGCCAACTGGCTGCCGGAGCCCGGATATCCGGCGACGCGGATCTGCAGCTGCCGCACGGCTTCGCCGGACGCGCCCTCGCTGAGCGTTCCGCTCCAGCTGTAGCACGCGTCGGCGGCTGTGGCCGTCGCTGCGGCGGCCGGCGCCGGGCTTGCCACCGCGGGCACGGCCGCGGGGGCGGCCAGCGCCAGGCCCGCACCGGTCAGAACCGAGACCAGCGCTCTGACAGAACGTGAAGTCATGGGAGACGTTGCCTTCCTGGGTTGGGTTGCCGGGCTGGAGAGGCTGACAGTCCCGCCGATCGCCGTTCGCGTCAAGAACAGGCAAATATTCGGCAGATTTCCTGAAGTTCCTGCTGAAGGCAGTCATTTGCGCGGCTGCGCTTCCGCCCTCGGCGCCGCCCGTACGCGGACGAGGCGTACGACTCGGAGCGGTGGACAGCGGTTATGACGTTCCGTGACCGTGACCGGGTTCTGAGCGTGCGGCGAGGCGAAATGAGCCGGGAGCGGCAGGAGATGACGGACGTCACGGCGGCGCGGACGGACGAGGACCGGACGCCGAACCCCAACTCACCCTCTTCCCCCCGTCGCCCGGTCCGTCGTCCCGTACGCGGCGCAGGGCTGACGCGCGCAGGGCTGACGCCCGGGGGAAACCGCGCCCCCGGGCAGGCGGGTTGCCCGGGGGCGCGGCGGTGGGGGGTGGTGGTCCGGCGGCAACCGGCCCGGCCCGGCGCCCCGTTCAGCTGCTGAACGCCGCGTCGAAGGAGGAGGACGGGGGGTCGTAGTCGTAGGCCTTGAGCCGGCGCAGGGCCTCCGGCGCTCCCGCCAGCCGGTCCATGCCGGCGTCCTCCCACTCGACGGAGACGGGCCCGTCGTAGCCGATGGAGTGCAGCATCCTGAACACGTCCTCCCAGGCCACGTCGCCGTGCCCGGCGGAGACGAAGTCCCAGCCGCGCCGCGGGTCGCCCCACGGCAGGTGGGAGCCGAGCCGCCCGTTGCGCCCGTCGAGCCGCTTGCGGGCCTCCTTGCAGTCGACGTGGTAGATCCGCTCCCGGTAGTCGTAGAGGAACCCGGTGGGGTCCAGGTCCTGCCAGACGAAGTGGCTGGGGTCGAAGTTGAGTCCGAATGCCGGGCGGTGGCCGATGGCTTCCAGCGCACGGTGCGTCGTCCAGTAGTCGTAGGCGATCTCGCTCGGGTGCACCTCGTGCGCGAAACGCACGCCCTCGGCGTCGAAGACGTCCAGGATCGGGTGCCACCGCTGCGCGAAGTCCTCGTAGCCGCGTTCGACCATGTGCGGCGGGACCGGCGGGAACATGGCGACCAGATGCCAGATGGAGGACCCGGTGAAGCCGACGACGGTGCGCACGCCGAACGCAGCCGCGGCTCGCGCGGTGTCCTTCATCGCCGCCGCGGCGCGCTGCCGCACGCCCTCCGGGTCGCCGTCGCCCCAGATGCGGGCGGGCAGGATGGCCTGGTGCCGCTCGTCGACGGGATCGTCGCAGACGGCCTGCCCCACAAGGTGGTTGGAGATCGCCCAGCACTTCAGGCCGTACTTCTCCAGCAGGGCATGCCGTCCCTCGACGTAGCCGGGTTCGGCGAGGGCGCGGTCGACTTCGAAGTGGTCGCCCCAGCAGGCGAGTTCGAGACCGTCGTAGCCGAAGTCGCGGGCGTGGCGGCAGACTTCCTCCAGCGGCAGGTCCGCCCACTGGCCGGTGAAGAGGGTGAACTGTCGGGGCATTGGCGCAGCCTCCTGATCCGTGCTGGGCTGGGTGTCCGGGTCCGGTCCGGCGGCAGTGGCCGGCTCGTCAGCCGGCGTCGACGGTGACGCAGGTGCTCTGCTTCGCCGCGCTCTCCTCGACGGCGGCCAGGACCCGCTGGACCTGGAGCCCGTCGGCGAAGGACGGTTCTGCGTCGGTGCCGGTGGCGATCGCGTGCAGCAGGTCGCGCGCCTGGTGCACGAAGGTGTGCTCGTAGCCCAGGCCGTGCCCGGGCGGCCACCACGCCTCCAGGTAGGGGTGCTCGCCCTCGGTGACGAGGATGCGCCGGAACCCCGATTCGGATGCGGTGTCGGTGTGGTCGTGGAAATGGAGTTCGTTGAGGCGTTCCAGGTCGAACTCGAGTGATCCGAGTGTCCCGTTGAGCTCGACGCGCAGTGCGTTCTTGCGTCCGGAGGCCACGCGGCTGACCTCGAAGGACGCCAACGCCCCCGATTGCAGGCGCCCGTTGAAGATGGCCGCGTCGTCGACGGTGACGGCGCCGAGCGCGCCGCCGGGTGCCTCGCCGGGCAGCGGACGCTCCGTCACGAAGGTCTCCGTCTGGGCGGAGATCCCGGCGACGGGTGAACCCGCCAGGTGCTGTGCGATGTCGACGGCGTGCGCGCCGAGGTCCCCCAGTGCCCCGGAGCCGGCGGCTTCCCTGCGCAGCCGCCACGCCAGCGGGAAGGCCGGGTCGACGAGCCAGTCCTGCAGGTAGTGCACGCGCACGTGGCGCAGTTCGCCCAGCCGGCCCTCGGCGACCATGCGCCGGGCGAGGGCGAGGGCGGGCGTGCGGCGGTAGTTGAAGCCGACCATCGTCAACTGGCCCCGCTCGCGGGCTGCTTGCGCCGCGGTGGCCATCGCTTCGGCCTCGGCCACCGAGTTGGCGAGGGGCTTCTCGCACAGCACGTGCTTGCCCGCCTCCAGTGCGGCGACGGCGATCTCGGCATGGCTCTCGCCCGGTGTGCAGATGTCGACGAGCTGGATGTCGCTGCGCGCGATCAGCGCCCGCCAGTCGGTTTCGGCCGCCGCCCAGCCGAGCTTGCCGGCCGCCGCGCGCACGGCCTCCGGGTCCCGTCCGCACACGGCGGTCATGGCGGGCGCGAGCGGCAGGTCGAAGACCCGGCCGACGGTGCGCCACCCCTGGGAGTGGGCGGCTCCCATGAAGGCGTAACCGACCATGCCCACGCCGAGCGGTGGCGCCGATCCGCCCTGTCGGGAGTGGGCGGGTGCGGGTGCGGGCGCTGTGTCGTCGGACATGGGGCTCCTCCCTGTCGGGGATACGAGTGGGGGGCGGGCACGGCCCTGGCGTGGTGCGCGGCGCGGTGCTCGGCCCGAAGCGGGTCCCGTCGCGGGTCCGGGCCGTCCGGGTCGTCCGGGTCGGGCCGGAGCGGACCGGAGAGCCCGGTGACGGGGCCCGGGGCGGGCCTACTTGAAGCCCGTCGGCAGGTATTCGTCGACGTTGGACTTCGTGACGACGGCCGAGTAGAGCGTGATGGACGCGGGGATCTCGAATTCGGCGAGACCGCCGACCCCCTTGCCCTGCCCCAGTGCGCGTGCGAGGTCGATCGCCGAGGCCGCCATCGTCGGCGGATAGAGAACGGTGGCCTTGATGACGCTGTCGTCGGCCTTGATGGTCTCCATCACGCGCCGTGATCCGGCGCCGCCGACCATGAGGAAGTCGTCGCGGCCGGCCTGCTTGATGGCCCGCTCGGCGCCGACGCCCTGATCGTCGTCGTGGTTCCACAGCGCGTCGAACTTCGGTTCAGCACGCAGCAGTTGGGCCATCTTCGACTGACCGGACTCCACGGTGAACTCGGCGGCCTGCCGCGCGACCTTGTCGATGCCCGGGTAGTTCTTCAGGGCGTCGTCGAAGCCCTTCGTGCGCTCCCGGGTCAGCTCGAGGTTGTCGATGCCCGCGAGTTCCACGACTTTCGCGTTCTTCTTGTCCTTGAGCTTCTCCCCGATGTAGCGGCCGGCGTTGAGCCCCATGCCGTAGTTGTCGCCGCCGATCCAGCACCGGTAGGCCTGCTGCGAGGCGAAGACCCGGTCGAGGTTGACGACGGGGATGCCCGCACGCATCGCCTTGAGACCGACCTGCGTGAGCGCCTTCCCGTCGGCGGGAAGGATGACGAGGACGTCGACCTTCTTGTTGATCAGCGTCTCGATCTGCCCCACCTGCTGGGCGTTGTCGTTGGACCCCTCGGTGGCCTCCAGGGTGACGTCCTTGTACTGCTTCGCCCGCTTCTTGGCCTGCTCGTTGATGGCGTTGAGCCAGCCGTGGTCGGCCTGCGGCCCGGCGAAGCCGATGGTGACCTGCTTGCCGGGCTTGTCGTCGGCGACGTTGGCCTGCCCGGCCTCGGCGTCCTTGTCGTCGTTGCTCTTGTTGCTGGTGCATCCGGCGGAGAGAAAGGCGGCACCGGCGGCGGCGCCGAAGAGGATGTTCCTGCGCGAGGCGCCGAACGCACGGGGCGAGGACGAGGACGAGCGCGAAGAGGCCTCGGAACGGGGCGAGCCGGGTACGGGGTTGTTCGGATTCGGGTTCTCGGGCGATTCGGTCATGACGTCTTCCGACCCTTCTGGACCAGGACTGCGGCGACGATGATCGCTCCCTTGGCGATCTGCTGGACGTCCGTCTGGAGGTTGTTGAGAGCGAACAGGTTGGTGATCGTGGTGAAGACGAGCACTCCGAGCACGGAGCCGGTGATGGTGCCGCGGCCTCCGCTCAGCAGGGTGCCGCCGATGATCGCGGCGGCGATGGCGTCGAGTTCGTAGAGGTTGCCGTTGGTGTTCTGGCCCGAGCCGGTCAGGACGATGAGCATGAACGCGGCGATGCCGCAGCACAGGCCGGAGAGCAGGTACAGCAGCAGCCGCTGCCGCCGCACGGCGATGCCGGCCAGACGCGAGGCCTCGGCGTTGCCGCCGACGGCGACGGTGCGCCGTCCGAACGTGGTGCGCCCCAGGACGAGCCAGCCGAGCACTGCGACGGCGGCGAAGACCAGGACGAGCGGCGGCACGCCCAGCACGTAGCTGTCGGAGACGCCGAGGTCGAGAACGGACTCCACCGTCACCACCTGCGTCTTGCCGTCGCTGATCAGCAGCGCCAGCCCCCGCGCCGAGGCGAGCATGGCCAGGGTCGCGATGAAGGGCACCATCGGCCCGTAGGCGATGAGCACGCCGTTGACGAGTCCGCAGCCCAGCCCCACGCACAGCGCGCACAGCAGCACGCCGCCCAGCCCGAACTCCTGCGTGGCCACGGTCGTCGCCCACACGGACGCGAGCGCCACGATCGCTCCGACGGACAGGTCGATGCCGCCGCCGATGATCACGAACGTGACGCCCACGGTGACGACCCCGATGACCGAGGACTGGGTGAGGATCAGCTGAAGGTTGTCGCCGGTCAGGAACTGCTCCGGCTTGGTGAACGCGCCGACGACGACCAGCGCGAGAAGCACCCCGGCGAGTGAGAGGTGACGCAGCCCGGAACGGGGTGCGCTGATGCCGCGCCGGGACGGCGGAGCGGACGGCTGCGACGCGGGCTCCTTGACCGTCTCGGCACCGGTTGGGCTCAGCACGACGGGCTCCCTTCCATGACGAGGTCGAGCACCCGGTGCTCGTCGAGCTCCCGGGCGGGTGCGGTGTGCACGACGCGGCCCTCCCTGAGCACCAGCACCCGGTCGGCCAGGCCGAGCACTTCGGGCAGTTCGCTGGAGACGAGAAGGACGGCGACGCCGGAGTCGGCGAGCCGGCGGATGACGGTGTAGAGCTCGGCGCGTGCCCCCACGTCGACGCCGCGGGTGGGCTCGTCCAGCAGCAGAACGCGGCACTCGCGCAGCAGCCAGCGGGCGAGGACGACTTTCTGCTGGTTGCCGCCGGAGAGGGTGCGAACGGCCCTGTCGGGATCATCGGGGTGCAGGGCGAGATCGCGGGTGCGGGCGCGGGTCTCGGCCCGCTCGCGGGAACGGTCGAGCCAGCCGCCGGTGGAGAAGCGGGGCAGCGCCGAGACGGAGACGTTGCTGGAGACGGGCTCCAGCATCAACAGCGCCTGGGACTTGCGCTCTTCGGGCGCCAGACCGATGCCCGCCCGTACCGCCGCGGTGACGTCGCCGGGACGCAGCGGCCTGCCGTCGACGAGGACGCGTCCTGCGGTGGGCCTGCGGGCTCCGGCGAGGGTCTCCAGGATCTCCGAGCGCCCGGAGCCGACGAGCCCGGCGAGGCCGGTGATCTCACCGGCGCGCAGTTCGAGGTCGAGCGGCGCGAACTCCCCCTTGCGCGTGAGGCCTTCGGCGCGCAGCACCGGCGGCGGGGGCGCGGCGTGGAGGACGCGGTCCTCCAACGGTTCGATGACAGCCGGGCGTTCGGGGAAGGCGTACTGCACCTCGCGGCCGGTCATCAGGGCGACGAACTCCCGTGTCCCGGTGGTGCGGGCCGGCAGTCCGCGGGCGGCGACGCGCCCGTCCTTGAGCACGCAGACGCGGTCACCGATGCGGCGTATCTCTTCCAGCCGGTGGGAGATGTAGACGACGGCGACGCCGTCCGCCGTCAGCGCGGCGACGATGCGGAACAGGTTGGAGACCTCGTCCGGGTCGAGTGCGGCGGAGGGCTCGTCCATGACGATGAGGCGCACGTCGTGCGAGAGGGCGCGGGCCATGGAGACAATCTGCTGCGCGGCGGCGGGGAGCGCGCCGACGGTCACGTCCGGGTCGATCTCGGGATGCCCGAGGCGGCGCAGGAGCGAGGCTGCGCGGGTGCGGGCGTCGCGTGCGCGGATGAAGCCGCGGGCGGACACCTCGTTGCCGAGGAAGATGTTCTCGGTGACCGACAGGTGCTCCACCAGGTCGAGTTCCTGGTAGATGGTGGCGATGCCGAGCCGCATGGCGGCCATCGGCGTGGGCAGCCGTACGGGCTCGCCCTGCCAGTGGATGTCTCCCTCGTCCGGCTGGTGGGCGCCTGCCAGGATCTTGATCAGGGTGGATTTGCCCGCGCCGTTCTGCCCGAGCAGGCAGTGCACTTCGCCGGCCTGAACGTCCAGGTCGACGCCGTCCAGCGCCCTCACGCCGGGGAAGGTCTTGGTGATGCGGGACATCGTCAGCAGTGGAGCCTGTGGATCGTCTGGAGCCATGGCGGGCCTCCGTGCGTACTGCGTACGGGCAGGCGGGACCGTGCTCGGTGCCGTCTTGCGGGGCTGTGGTGCCGGCCGTGCTGTGTGCGGTGCAGTGCGGTGTGGTGCCTGTGCGGTGGAGCGGGTGCCGTTGGTGCGGGGCGGTGCGCGCGCTGTACGACGGGGCCTTGCGGGCGGACCGGGAGCCCGGCGCGAGCCGGGCCCCGGGAGCCGGGTCAGGCCGGTGAGAAGAGGTGGTCGCTGATGAGGCGGGCGGCTCCGGTCACGCCGGCGACGGGGCCCAACTCGCCCAGGACGATGGGGAGATTGCCGGTCGCCAGGGGCAGCGACTGGCGGTAGACCTGTGTGCGGATGCTTGCGAGCAGCGTGTGCCCGAGTCCGGTCACGCCGCCGCCGATGACGACGAGTCCGGGGTTGAAGAAGCTGACGAGACCGGCGATGACCTGGCCGACCCGGGCGCCGCCCTCGCGGATGAGGTCCAGGGATGTGCCGTCGCCGGCGGCGGCCGCGTTGGCGACGTCCTCGGCGCTCAGCCGCCCCGCGGCCTCCAGCCGGGCCGACAGTTCGGGCGACACCCCGTCGCGCGCGGCGGCCTCCGCGTCTCGTGCGAGGGCGGCTCCTCCGAAGTAGGCCTCCAGACAGCCGCGGTTGCCGCACGGGCAGGGGCGGCCCTCCAGCTCGACCTGTATGTGCCCGATGTCTCCGGCGCTTCCCGTGGTCCCGCGGTGCACCTCACCGCCGGCGACGACACCGCAACCGATGCCGGTGCCGATCTTCACGCAGAAGAAGTCCCGTACGGAGCGGGCGACTCCGGCCTGCATCTCGCCCATGGCCATCAGGTTCACGTCGTTGTCGACCATGACGGGGCAGCCGAGTTCCTGGCTGAGTGCCTCCCGTACGGGGAAGCCGTCCCAGCCGGGCATGATCGGCGGAGCCACCGGGACACCCTCCGGGAAGCGCACCGGCCCGGGGACGCCGATTCCCGCGCCGGCGAAGCCGTCGGCGACGCCGGAGTCACGGAGCTTGCCGACGAGCGCGAGCACCTCGTCGAAGACTGCGACGGGGCCCTCACGCACGTCCATCGGCTGATTGACGTGCCCCAGAATCTCCAACTCGGGGTTGGTCACAGCCACATCGACGGACGTGGCGCCGATGTCGACGCCGAGGAAGCGGAGTTCGGGGGCGAGCCGGACGTTGTGCGAGCGGCGGCCGCCGCGGGAGGCGGCGAGCCCGTCGGCGACGACGAGCCCCGTCTCCAGCAGCCGGTCGATCTCCACGGCGAGCTTGGAACGGGAGAGGTCGACGCGGTCGCCCAGCTCGGCGCGGGAGTTCGGACCACCGTCACGCAGCAGGCGGAGCAGTCGCGCCTGGTGCGCGTTCGCGGGCCGAGCTGTCATGCGCCTCACCGTCACCCTCCCTCCCCTGACAACCGTCAGCCGGCTCTGGGAAGCCACCCGGCCGGCGGGCAGGGTGCAATGCTCAACTCCCCTGCATGCGGCCGGACTTCTCGTCGACCTCTCCCGCGGAAGCGTGGGTCGCTCCCCGGGGATTGACTGGGAACGTACCAGCGCTCTGCGCCCTGGGGAAGAAGTTCTGCAGAAACCCCTTCGACTTTTTCCATGGACTGGACAAAGCCTTTCCGCGTCCCGCCGCCGGCCCCGCTCGCGCACCGGCGGACGGGGACCGCGACCTGGCGGCGGACCAGAGCAGGGGGCGGCCCCGAGCAGGTCGCGCACGGATTCCAACACTACGTGACACACGTCACATTCAGTTCCTGTCAGCAATCGGCCCGCTGTCCCGCTCAACCCACGAGGGAGCAAGCGAACAGACAGGAGCGCCCCATGAAGCACCGCATCCTCGTGCTCGGCGCCGGCTATGCCGGGGCCCACACGGCCGGGAACCTGGCCCGCCGGCTGTCCCCGGCGGACACCGAGATCACCGTGGTCAGCGCTGAGCCGGACTTCGTCCAGCGGCTGCGGCTGCACCAGCTCGCGGCCGGCCAGGAGATCGAGGCTCCGAGACTCGCCGACGTCTTCGCAGGCACGGGGATACGGCTGCGCCTGGCCCGTGTCACCGCCGTCGACCCCGAGCGTCAGGTCGTCGCCGTGGCGGACGCCGAGGGCGCCGGCGAACTCGGCTACGACACGCTTGTCTACGCGCTCGGCAGCCACGTCGACACCAGCGGCGTCCCGGGCGTGACCGAGCACGCCTTCGACGTCACCGGCCGGTCCTCGGCGCTGCGCCTGCGCGAGCGCCTGGACAGCCTGGAGGCGCGGGGCGAAGGCCGCAGGGTGCTGGTCGTCGGCGACGGGCTGACCGGCATCGAGACCGCCACCGAGCTCGCCGAATCCCGGCCCGGCCTGTCGGTGACGCTGGTCGCCCGCGGCGAGCTCGGCGCTCGGCTCTCCGGCGGAGCCCGCAGCCACCTGCGCCGGGCCTGCGACCGGCTGGGCATCACGGTCCTGGAGCACACCGGCGTCGAGACGGTCGAAGCGACGCGGGTGCTGTGCGCCGACGGTTCCACCTTGGCGTCCGACGCGACGGTGTGGGCAGCCGGGTTCGCGGTCAGCCCCGTCGCCGCCGCCGGCGGGCTGGAGGTCACCGAGGACGGTCGCATCGTCGTCGACCGCACCATGCGGTCCGTCTCGCACCCGAACGTCTACGCCGCCGGCGACAGCGTCCACGCCATCGGCGACAACGGCCGGCCGCTGCCGATGTCCTGCGCTTCGGCCGGCTGCACCAGCATGCAGGCGATCGCCGCGATCACGGGACACCTCACCGGCCGCAAGATCGCCCGCACCAGGCTCGGGTACGTGGGCAACCACATCAGCCTCGGGCGGCGGGACGGGCTCCTGCAGATGGTCGACGACGAAGCACGGGCGAAGCCGAAGTACGTGGCCGGCCGGAAGGCCGCCCGGATCAAGGCGGGCATCCTCAAGGGCTCGCTGTGGGCCACCTCCCACCCGACCTTCGGCCTGCCCAGGCGCAGGCGCCGCCTGGCCGCCGCCCCGGACACCTCCGCGAATCCGTCCGCCGAGAAGGCGATTGCGTGGCCGTAGGGTGATCCGCGTGGACAGCAGCGTCCCCGATCGCTTCGACACCAGCCGGTTCGAGGCCGGCCGTAACCGGCTGGCCTCGCTGGCGTACCGGCTGCTGGGCTCCGCCGCCGACGCCGAAGACGCCGTGCAGGACGCGTTCCTGCAGTGGCAGTCCGCCGACCGGCAGCGGATCGAGGTGCCGGAGGCATGGCTGACAAAGGTCGTCACCAACCTGTGCCTCGACCGGCTGCGCTCCGCACAGGCCCGCCGCGAACGCGCCGTCGGCGCCTGGCTGCCCGAACCGCTTCTCGACGGGGACCCGATGCTCGGCCCTGCCGATACGTTCGAGCAGCGCGAATCGGTCTCCCTGGCCGTGCTCACTCTCATGGAGCGCCTCTCACCCCACGAGCGGGCCGTCTACGTCCTGCGCGAGGCCTTCTCCAACAGCCACGCCGAGATCGCCGAGATCCTGGACATCACCGAGTCCGCGAGCCAGCAGCACCTCCACCGGGCCCGACGCCGCATCACCGCCGCACGCCGCGGCGGCGGAGGAGTCGACCCCGCCGCCGCACGCAGGATCGTCGAGGAGTTCCTCGCCGCCGCCTCCTCGGGCCGCACCGAACGGCTGGTGGCGCTGCTCACCGACGACGCGACAGCGATCTCCGACGGTGCCGGTCAGGCCGGGAAGCTGCTGCGGTACGAAACTCCGCAGCGCGTCGCCACCTTCGTACGGGCCGGCTTCAAACCCACACCCGCGAAACGGCGACTGGCCGGCGGCACGCCCGCCATCCACTACGCGCTCGTCAACGGCGCGCCCGCCGTCCTCTTCGTGGTCGGCGACCAGGTCATCGGCGCCGTGACGTTCGACATCACCGACGGCGGGATCGCGGCCGTGCGCGGCATCGCAGCCCCCGCACGCCTCGCCCGCCTCGTCGAGGCCTGGCGGCAGCACGAACCGGCCCCGCCGCTCATCGCCCGGTGGTGATGCGCCCGCGTTTCACGGGCGGCCGCCTGTGAGGCACCGCGTCCCACGGTGGTCGTGCTGCGGGTTCACCGCCCTCGTGGCCGCAGGAACAACGGCCGGCCCCCGGGCCGGGGCGGGCCCGCGGGACCGGAGTGCACGGTGGCCTGCAAGGGCGCACGGGACGCCCGGCTCCCCGGGGGGAATCGCGGAGCCAGGGCGGGAAAAGCCGCGGCGCCCGCCGGGAAGCGGAGGCGTCAGCCGCGTTCGCGCTCGTGGTAGGAGCGGCGTGTGTGCTCGGTGTGCTGCCGCATGACGTCGGCGGCGCGCTGCCCGTCCCCGTCGGCGATGGCGCTGATCAGCTCGCGGTGCTCGATCCAGGACTGCGCACCGCGCTGCCGCGCGACCGGCGTGTAGTACCAGCGCACCCGGCGGTCGACCTGCCGGGCGAGTTCGGCGAGGACGGAGTTGCCGGCCAGTGCCATCACGCGGGCGTGGAAGGCCGCGTTCGCCTCCACGACCGTCTCCACCTCAGCACCGCCGACGGCCGCCTCACCGCGGGCGCACAGGTCCTCCAGCTCCGCGACGCCGCCGGCGTCCGCGTTCGCGGCGGCGAGCCGGGCGGCCTCGGCCTCCAGCAGCGTGCGCACGGTCAGCAGCTGGTCGGCCTCCTCCTCCGTCGGCTCGTGCACGAACGCGCCCTGTGCGGGGCGCAGGTCCACCCATCCGTCGGTGTTCAGCCGCTGCAGCGCCTCCCGCACGGGCTGCCGGGAGACTCCGAGATGCTGGGCGAGCTCGCTCTCGACAAGATGCTGCCCGGGCCTGAGCGAGCGGGTGGTGATGAGCTCCAGCAGCGCTTCGTAGACCCGCTCGCGGAGCGGGCCCGGACGCTCCAGCTTGGGCATGGTGCCTTCCGGCAGTCCGGCGGACAACATTCGGCGACTCCTGACCTTCGGGGGCCCTGGACCCTGAAAGATGAGAGAACCGTCAGCGACGGGAACCCTGAAACTCTTGGCTATTGAATACAGTCTACGGAGTGCACTGGCTCCGCGGCGCGCACAGGGGCCATCTTCTGCTCACTGTGACACGTCACACCCCGCATTCCGGACACGGGCCCGGATCCCGAACTCCCCTGCCCCAACCGGATATTGGCGCGCGTCCCGCCCCTTGCCGTGCCAGTCTCTGCTCCCATGGAGCGCGACTGGACACCCGACGAACTGGCCCACGCGGGCCCCGAGCACCTCGACCCCGGCTTCGTCAGCCGATTCGACCGCAAGCAGGGGCATCCCGACCCCGCCGGAGACCTTGACCTGCTCCGCTCGCACGGGCTCTCGGCCGACTCCGTCGTCGTCGATCTCGGCGCGGGCACCGGCCAGTTCGCCGTCCCCGCGGCACGGGCCTTCGGGCGCGTCGTCGCCGTGGAGGTCTCCCCCGCGATGCGCGACGTACTGCGTGAGCGTGCCGCCGCGGAAGGACTGGCCACCCTGGAATGCGTGCGGGGCGGCTTCCTGACCTACGAGCACTCCGGTCCGCCGGCCGACGCGGTCTTCACCCGGCACGCGCTGCATCAGCTGCCCGACTTCTGGAAAGTGCTGGCTCTGCACCGCATCGCGGGCATGCTGAGACCCGGCGGCATCCTCCGCATCCACGACCTGGTCTACGACGTCCCCGCACAGCGGATCGAGGAGTTCGTGGAGAGCTGGCTGGAGGACGCCCCGGAGGACCCGGCCACGGGGTACACCCGCGAGGACCTCGCGGAACACATCCGCACCGAACACAGCACGTTCCGGTGGCTGCTGGAGCCGATGCTGACGGCCACGGGTTTCGAGATCGCCGACGCCTCGTTCCGCGGCTCCGTGTACGCCTCGTACACCTGCGTACGACGATGACGGGAACCGGGCCCCCGGCAAGGGGCACAGCCGGAGTCCGGCACAACCCGCAGAACCCGCAGAACCCGCGGATGAGAAGAAGGGTCTCCGGATGGAGCTGACCGTGCTCGGGGGCTGCGGAGCGTGGCCGACGAGCACCCAGGGATGCAGCGGCTACCTGGTCACCTGTGAAGGATTCCGGCTGCTGATCGACCCGGGGTACGCCACGCTGCCGGCGCTCCTGGGGCACGCCGGAGCGGAGCAGATCGACGCGGTCCTCGTCAGCCACGGACATCCGGACCACTGCGCGGACCTCAACCCGCTGCTGCGCGCACGGGCCCTCGGCGGCGCCGGTCCTGCACGCCTCCCCTTGTACGCGCTGCCGGGAGCGCTGGACGCGGTGCTCGCCCTCGACCGGCACGGCATGCTCGCCGATGCCTGGACCCTGCACGAGTTCACCGCCGGAGCACGCTTCGAGATCGGCCCCTTCACGGTCGACACCGTGCTGCTTCCGCACTTCGTGCCGAACGCCGGTATCCGCCTCACCAGTCCGCGGGGCACCGTGCTCGCCTACACCGGTGACACCGGTCCGAGCCCTCAGGTGCCACTCCTCGCCCAGGGGGCCGACATCTTCCTCTGCGAGGCCACATACCCCGAAACCGTCCCGCGCGAGGACGCGGAGCATCTGCTCAGCGCCCGTCTGGCGGGCCGGTACGCGCAGCAGGCGGGCGCCGCCGGGCTCCTGCTGACCCATCTGTGGCCCGGCACTCCGCCCGAAGAGGCGTTGCGTGCGGCGCGCGCAACGTTCCGGGGGCCACTCGCCGTCGCCGCTCCCGGTCAGGTACTGGAGGTCGGTGCAGAGGTCACGTAGTGGCAGCGGCCGGGCCACATACAGTCGACAAAATCTGCCGCCGCTCTGGTCATCTCCCTTTCAACTACCTACAGTTCGTCGCCATGGCACTCGGGTTCCTTGATCGCTCCCGCACCGTGGCACCGCCCGGCTGGAGCCGCTGGCTGATCCCCCCGGCCGCACTGTCGGTCCACCTCTCGATCGGCCAGGCCTATGCGTGGAGCGTCTTCAAACCCGCGCTCGAGTCGTCCATGGGCCTGTCCGGGACGGCCAGCGCCCTCCCCTTCCAGCTGGGCATCGTCATGCTCGGTCTCTCCGCGGCCTTCGGCGGCACCCTCGTGGAGCGCAACGGGCCGCGCTGGGCGATGACGGTCTCGCTGCTGTGCTTCTGCTCGGGCTTCCTGATCTCCGCGCTGGGCGCCGCCGCCGGGCAGTACTGGCTGGTGGTCTTCGGCTACGGGTTCGTCGGCGGCATCGGCCTCGGCATCGGTTACATCTCCCCCGTCTCCACGCTCATCAAGTGGTTTCCCGACCGTCCCGGCATGGCGACCGGCATCGCGATCATGGGGTTCGGCGGCGGGGCGCTCATCGCCTCGCCGTGGTCCGCTCAGATGCTGGAGAGCTTCGGCAGCGACAAGGGCGGAGTCGCCTCGGCCTTCCTCGTACACGGACTGGTCTACGCGGTCTTCATGTCGCTGGGGGTGCTGCTGGTCCGCGTGCCGGCCGAGGGCTGGCAGCCGCCGGGCGGGAAGCCGCCGCAGGAGCAGTTGGCGAGCAAGCCGCTGGTGACCACAGCGAACGTCTCCGCGCGCAACGCAGTGCGCACGCCGCAGTTCTGGTGCCTGTGGGTCGTTCTGACGATGAACGTGACAGCCGGGATCGGCATCCTGGAGAAGGCCGCGCCGATGATCGGCGACTTCTTCGCCGACACCTCCACTCCCGTCTCCGCCTCCGCCGCGGCGGGCTTCGTCGCCCTGCTCTCGCTGGCCAACATGGGCGGGCGCTTTCTGTGGTCGTCCACGTCGGACGTGATCGGCCGCAAGAACATGTACCGGTGCTATCTCGGCGTGGGCGCGCTGATGTACCTGGGGATCGTGCTGCTCGGCGACTCCTCCAAGCCGCTGTTCATCGGGTGCGCGCTGGTGATCATCTCCTTCTACGGCGGCGGTTTCGCAACCGTGCCGGCCTATCTGAAGGACCTGTTCGGCACCTACCAGGTGGGCGCCATCCACGGGCGGCTGCTGACCGCGTGGTCCACGGCGGGCGTACTCGGCCCGCTCATCGTCAACTGGGTCGCCGACTCGCAGGAGGCGGCGGGCCGCTCCGGCCCGGGCCTCTACGGGCTGGCGCTGTCCATCATGATCGGACTGCTGGCCGTCGGGTTCATCGCGAACGAGCTGATCCGGCCGGTGAGTTCGAAGTTCCACGAGCCCGCACCGGCGGCCGCCGCCGGTCCCGCCGGCGACGAAGAGCACGAGGAGGCGACGGGGCGATGAGCACCGGCGAGAACAGCACACCCGACGCACCGGCGGCCGCCGGCGGACCCCCGGCGGCACTGTTCGCGCTCGCCTGGCTCTGGGTGGGCGCGCCGATGGCGTACGGACTCTACGAACTGCTCCTCAAGGCCGTGCAGCTCTTCACCGGCGGCTGACGGGTTCCTTCGGGGCCACCGCGAGGGGATAATTCGGACGCAGTCCTGTGCGGCGCAATCGCCGCACAAGTATTGTCCGTTCGCGAGTGTATACAATATTCTGTCGACTATCTCAGGTTCCATCCCACGCTCGGTCCCCTCAACCGAACGGAGAGCGGATATGAAAGTTGCAGTCGTCGGCGCCGGAGCAATCGGCGCCTATGTCGGAGCAGCGCTGCACAGGGCGGGCGCCGAGGTACACCTCATAGCCCGTGGACCTCACCTGGCCGCCATGAAGGACAACGGCGTCCAGGTCCTCAGCCCGCGCGGTGACTTCACCGCACGGGTGCACGCCACGGACGACCCGTCCGCCATCGGGCCGGTCGACTACGTCTTCCTGGGGCTGAAGGCCAACTCCTACGCGGCGTGCGGGCCGCTGGTCCACCCCCTGCTGGGCGAGAAGACGGCCGTCGTGGCCGCGCAGAACGGCATTCCCTGGTGGTACTTCCACGGTCTGGAAGGCCCCTACAAGGGCAGGCGCATCGAGAGCGTCGACCCCGACGGCGCCGTCAGTGCCGTGCTGCCGCCCGAACGAGCCATCGGCTGCGTCGTCTACGCCGCGACCCAGCTCAAGGGCCCCGGCGTCGTACAGCACATGGAAGGCACCCGCTTCTCCATCGGCGAGCCGGACACCACCGACTCCGCGCGCTGCGAGGAGTTCAGCGAAGCCATGAAGGCCGGGGGCCTCAAGTGCCCCGTCGAGGCGGACATCCGGAACGACATCTGGATCAAGCTGCTCGGGAACATCGCGTTCAATCCGCTCAGCGCGCTCTCCCGGGCGACCATGGCGCAGATCTGCCGCCACCAGGACACACGGGCCCTGGTGGCGACGATGATGCGCGAGACGCTCGCGGTGGCCGAGGCCGTCGGCTGCCGTCCCGAGATCTCCGTCGAGAAGCGACTGGCCGGAGCCGAACGCGTCGGCGAGCACAAGACCTCCACCCTCCAGGACCTGGAGAGCGGCAAGCCCATGGAGCTGGATGTGCTCCTGGCAGCCGTGGTCGAACTCGCCGCGCTGACCGGCACGCGCGTTCCGAAGCTCTGCGCCATCCACGCCGTCACCGACCTGCTGGCACAGACCGTAAGGAGCGCAGCATGAAACGCGACCGCGGGAAACCGTCGTCGAAGGAGTACACCCGCCTCACCCATCCCCTGGTGCGGGACGAGAAGGGCGGCCCGCTGCGCAGGGCGACGTGGGAGGAGGCGCTGGAGAAGGCGACCGAGGGGTTCCGCCGGATCAAGGCGGAGCACGGTCCGGACGCCTTCGGCATGTTCTCCTGCGCCCGCGCGACGAACGAGATGAACTAC
This sequence comes from Streptomyces sp. WMMB 322, assembly GCF_900090145.1. Classification (GTDB taxonomy): domain Bacteria; phylum Actinomycetota; class Actinomycetes; order Streptomycetales; family Streptomycetaceae; genus Streptomyces. The sequence continues at coordinate 38,007 of NZ_FMHI01000008.1, read as the reverse complement.
GTGGCGCAGAAGTTCACCCGCGTCATCATGGGCACGCACAACGTCGACTCGTGCAACCGCACCTGTCACGCGCCCAGCGTGGCCGGGCTCTCCGCCGCGTTCGGGTCGGGCGGCGGCACCTCCTCCTACGAGGAGGTCGAGTCGACCGACCTGATCGTGATGTGGGGCTCCAACGCCCGCTTCGCGCACCCGATCTTCTTCCAGCACGTGCTGCGCGGCATCCGCAACGGCGCGAGGATGTACGCCGTCGACCCGCGCCGTACGTCCACGGCCGAGTGGGCGGAGAGCTGGCTCGGGCTGAACGTCGGCACGGACATCCCGCTGGCGCACGCGATCGGCCGGGAGATCATCCACTCGGGGCTGGCCAACCACGCCTTCATCGAGCGGGCCACCACCGGCTTCGAGGAGTACAAGGCCGAGGTCGAGCCGTGGACGCTGAGCGCCGCGGAGAAGGTGACCGGCGTACCCGCCGACGCCATCCGCGACCTCGCGCACGCCTACGCCACCGCCGAACGCGCCCAGCTGTGCTGGACGCTGGGCATCACCGAGCACCACAACGGCACCGACAACGTGCGGGCGCTGATCAACCTGTCCCTGCTGACCGGGCACGTGGGCCGCTACGGCGCCGGCCTCCAGCCGCTGCGCGGCCAGAACAACGTGCAGGGCGGCGGCGACATGGGTGCCATCCCGGACCGGCTGCCCGGGTTCCAGAACGTCCTCGACCCCGAGACCCGGGAGAAGTTCGAGGCCGCCTGGGGCGTCGAGCTGGAGCCGCGGCACGGACGCAACCTCACGATGATGTTCGAGGCCATGGAGACGGGCGAGTTGAAGGCCGTCTACTGCATCGGCGAGAACCCGGCGCAGTCCGAGGCCGACTCCGGCCAGGCCGTCGAGCGGATGCAGAAGCTCGAACACCTCGTGGTGCAGGACATCTTCCTGACGAAGACGGCCGAACTGGCCGACGTGGTGCTGCCCGCGACCGCCGCATGGTGCGAGACCGACGGCACCACCACCAACAGCGAACGGCGCGTGCAGCGCGTGCGCAAGGCGGTCGACCCGCCGGGTGAGGCCCGCGAGGACATCGACATCATCTGCGACATCGCCGGACGCCTCGGCCACGAGTGGAAGTTCGCGGACTCGGAGGCGGTCTGGAACGAACTGCGCTCCGTCTCGCCCAACCACTACGGCATGACGTACGACAGGCTCACCGAGCACCAGGGCATCCAGTGGCCCTGCCCCAGCACGGAGAAGCTCGAACCGACGTACATGCACGGGCGGCTGTGGGAGGCGGACCCGGCCAAGCGCGGACCGCTCGCGCCGTTCGGCATCGTCAAGCACGACCCTCCGGTGGACCTCACCGACGAGGAGTACCCGCTGAGGCTGACCACCGGCCGCCGCCTGGACTCGTACAACACCGGTGTGCAGAGCGGCAGTTTCGCCTCGCCGCTGCGGCGCGGTGAGTACGTGGAGCTGTGCCCGGAGGACGCAGAGACGTACGGGGTCGGCGTCGGCGAAGAGGTGCGGGTGACCTCGCGGCGCGGCTCCGTGGTCGCTCCGGTGTGGATCGACCCGGGTCTGCGCCCGGGCCTCGCGTTCATGACCATGCACTTCCCGGACGAGGTGGACACCAACCAGCTGACCATCGAGTCCAACTGCCCCATCGCAGGTACCGCCGAGTTCAAGGCATCCGCGATACGGATCGAGAAGCTGCCTGTCGCGGCAGCCGTGAGGAGCTGAGACCTGCAATGGATCTGCGCTTCGGTGACAGCAAGCCGACGGACGAGGAGAAGGCGGCCGTCGACGACCTGCTCGGGCCTCCGCCCAGCGCCTGGGAAGGGGCGGACGACCGCACCACGGGCGACCTGCGCTGGGCAGTCGGCGGCCGGGACGCACGGGAGCGGCGTGACCTGCTGTTGCCGGGGCTCCACGCGGTCAACGACCGCGTGGGATGGATCAGCGAGGGAGCGCTCACCTACCTGTGCCGGAGGCTGACGGTGCCGCCGGCCGAGGCCTACGGCGTGGCGACGTTCTACTCGATGTTCTCCATGCGTCCGCGTCCGGCCACCGTCGTGCATGTCTGCACGGACATCGCATGCGCGGCGGCGCCGGGCGCGGACGCCTTCCAGGCCGAGGTGGAGCGCCGCCTCGGCCCCGCGGGCGAGGCCCGCGACGGCGCGGTCTGGCAGCCCAGCCCCTGCCTGGGCCTGTGCGAACGCGCCCCGGCCGTCCTGTCGATACGTGCCGGGCAGGGCTGCCCCTCGGCGGCCGGGCCGGGAGCGGGAGCCGCTGCCGAGGGAGCGTCGTCCAACGGGAGTTCACCGGCGCCGGGCGCTCCCGCCCCCGGTGTGGCGGCGTACGCGACCGCCGTCGTCGCACCCGCCACGGCACAGGACGTGGAGGCGGCCGCACGCGCCCCCGAGGACGCACCCGAGGAGCCCGCTCCCGCTCTCGCCGTGCCGCAGGCCGGCGAGCCGGGGCTGAAGCTGCTCTCCCGCATCGGCGTCGCCGACCCCGAGTCCCTCGACGACTACCGCGCCCACGGCGGCTACCGGGCGCTGCGCCGCGCCTTCGCCCTCGGACCGGCCGGGGTGCTGCGCGAGGTCACCGACTCCGGGCTGGTGGGACGCGGCGGCGCCGCCTTCCCCACGGGCCGCAAGTGGCAGGCCACGGCGTCGCAGCCGGACCAGCCGCACTACGTCGTGTGCAACGCCGACGAGAGCGAACCGGGCACCTTCAAGGACCGGGTCCTGATGGAGGGCGACCCGTTCGCGCTGATCGAGTCCATGACCATCGCCGGCTACGCCACCGGCGCGCACAAGGGCTACCTGTATCTGCGCGGCGAATACCCGCGCGCGCTGCGGGTGCTGACGAACGCCATCACGCAGGCACGCGCCCGCGGCCTGCTCGGCGACGACGTGCTCGGCATGGGCTACGCCTTCGACATCGAGATCCGGCGCGGCGCCGGCGCCTACATCTGCGGCGAGGAGACGGCTCTGTTCAACTCCCTGGAGGGCAACCGGGGAGAGCCCCGCTCCAAACCGCCCTTCCCGGTGGAGAAGGGCCTGTTCGGCAAGCCGACCGCCGCCAACAACGTCGAGACGCTCGTGAACGTCCTGCCGGTGCTGGAGATGGGCGCCGAGGCGTACGCCGCGATCGGCACCGGGAAGTCGACGGGGCCGAAGCTCTTCTGCGTCTCCGGCAGCGTGGAGCGTCCCGGCATCTACGAACTGCCCTTCGGTGCCACCCTCGGTGACCTGCTCGAACTCGCGGGCGTGACCGAGGACCTGCGGGCGGTGCTGCTGGGCGGCGCCGCGGGCGGTTTCGTACGAGGGGACGAGCTGGACATCCCGCTCACCTTCGAGGGAACGAGAGAAGCCGGGACGACGCTCGGCTCCGGCGTGGTGCTGGCGCTGGACTCGTCGGTGCCGCTGCCGCGGATCCTGCTTCGCATCGCCGAGTTCTTCCGCGACGAGTCCTGCGGCCAGTGCGTGCCGTGCCGCATCGGCACCGTGCGCCAGGAGGAGGCCCTTCACCGCCTCGCCGGGCGCGTGGGCACCTCCGGCGGGGCCGAGGGCACCGCCGATGACATCGCGCTGCTCCGCGAGGTGGGAGAGGCGATGCGCGACGCCTCGATCTGCGGTCTGGGACAGACCGCCTGGAACGCCGTGGAGTCCGCCATCGACCGACTGGGAGCCTACGCATGACCTCCGTACCGCTGGATCCCCCGCGCCGCCTCGTCGAGTTCGAGCTCGACGGCGAGCCGACCCGGGTCCCCGACGGGTCCACGATCCTGGACGCCTGCCGTTCGGCGGGCAAGGACATACCGACGCTCTGCCAGGGCGAGACGCTCGAACCGAAGAACGCCTGCCGCGTCTGCGTCGTCGAGGTCGAGGGCTCCCGCACTCTCGCCCCCGCCTGCTCCCGCAAGGCCGAGGCGGGCATGACGGTGCGCACGGACACCGAACGGGCCCGGCACAGCCGCAAGATCGTCCTGGAACTGCTCGCCTCCGCGACGGACTTGTCCACGACCCCGCGCGCGGCCGAGTGGATCAAGGAATACGGTGCCAAGCCGGACCGCTTCGGCGCGGACGCGGCGACGATGAACGAACAGCCGAAGATCGACAACGACCTGTACGTCCGCGACTACGACAAGTGCATCCTGTGCTACAAGTGCGTCGACGCCTGCGGTGAGCAGTGGCAGAACAGCTTCGCGATCTCCATGGCGGGCAGGGGTTTCGACTCGCGCATCTCCACCGAGCACGACGCGCCGCTCACCGACTCCGCCTGTGTCTACTGCGGCAACTGCATCGAGGTGTGCCCCACGGGCGCGCTGTCCTTCAAGTCGGAATTCGACATGCGGGAAGCGGGCACCTGGGACGAGGAGCGGCAGACGCAGACGACCACGGTGTGCGCGTACTGCGGTGTGGGCTGCAACCTGACGCTCCACGTGCAGGACAATGAAATCGTCAAGGTCAGCTCACCGCTCGACAACCCGGTGACGCACGGAAACCTCTGCATCAAGGGCCGCTTCGGCTATCAGCACGTCGGCGGAGGCAACACGGCAGGCGCTTGACGGACGACGGCGCGTCCCGGCGGCTCCCCGCGTGGGGGCCGTCCGGGGCCACCGCCCACACAACTCACCGACAGGACGGACCGAATGGGACGGGTCACTGAGCGACGGCGTGTGCTGCGCATCCGCGACGGTGCGGTGAGCACCCGCCCGGACACCCTCGTCGCCGAGGAACCGCTGGAGATCCGGCTGAACGGCAAGCCGCTCGCCATCACCATGCGCACCCCGGGTGACGACTTCGCGCTGGCCGCGGGGTTCCTCGTCAGCGAGGGCGTGCTGGGCGAGGCGGAGGAACTGGCGAACATCGTCTACTGCGCGGGAGCGACGGAGGAGGGTTCGAACACCTACAACGTGGTCGACGTCCGTCTCGCGCCCGGCGTCCCCGTCCCGGACATCGCCCTGGAACGGAACGTCTACACCACGTCCTCGTGCGGCCTGTGCGGCAAGGCGAGCCTCGACGCGGTCCGTACGACCGCCCGCTGGAGCATCGAGAACCCGCAGGACCCGGACGACCCCGCCGGGCCGCGCGTCCGCCTCGAACCGTCCGTGCTCTCCTCGCTGCCCGACACGTTGCGCGCGTCCCAGCGGGTCTTCGAACGCACCGGCGGCCTCCACGCCGCGGCCCTCTTCACCTCCGAGGGCGAACTCCTGGACGTACGGGAGGACGTGGGCCGCCACAACGCCGTCGACAAGCTCGTGGGACGGGCACTCCAGCAGGGCGGGCTCCCCCTGCGGGAGGCGGTGCTGATGGTCTCGGGACGTGCGTCGTTCGAGCTGGCGCAGAAGGCGGTGATGGCGGGCATTCCCGTGCTCGCCGCCGTCTCGGCGCCCTCGTCACTGGCGGTGGATCTGGCCGCGGAGACGGGGCTGACCCTGGTCGGCTTCCTCCGCGGTACCTCGATGAACGTGTACGCAGGTGAGCACCGGCTCGCCCTGCGCACCACGGCCGGCCGGGCCTGACGGCCTCGCCTGCTGCACGGGATAGGGGCTCGGTCGGCGGGAGGCGCCCCCTGCGCCGGCCGGGCCCTTCCCCGTGTCCCGGGGGCTTCCCCCTGCCCGGGCCTTCCCCATGCCCGGGCCTTCCCGCGGGCGCTCCTGCGCGTCCGCGTCCCTATCTCCGGTGCCGCGCCTGCGAGTCCGTGTGCGCTCCTCGGCGCGCCCGTACGCGCATTGTTCACTTTCGCCCCGACGTAGCCCGGGGCAGAGCGGGGCAGGGTTACCCCCAGTGCATCCGGACATCCCGTGAACCGCGATCACGGGCCCGTGCCGCGCGGGCCGCGGAAGGGGCGTACATGAGTCCTCGTCTCTCAGCCTTACGTCACGGAGCAACCCTCAGAACCGGACTGCTCGTCGCCCTGTGCGCCTCCTTGCTGGCCGTTCCGCAGCCCGCCGTGGGCGCGGGGCAGTCCGCCGGCAGCACCGAACCGCCCTTCACCCAGCAGGTGCTCTTCAGGGGGACGCCGGACCAGGGCTACGCGTGCTTCCGCATCCCCGCCGTCGTACGGACGGTGAAGGGCACGCTTCTGGCCTTCGCCGAGGGACGGGTGAACGACTGCGGCGACGCGGGCGACATCGACATCGTTCTCAGGCGGTCGTCCGACGGAGGCCGCACCTGGGGGCCGCTGAAGGTGGTCAGCAGCGGCGGCGGCGACACCCACGGCAACCCGCAGCCCGTCGTGGACAGCCGAACCGGGCGCATTCTGCTCGCGCAGACGTTCAACTCCGGCCGTGCGGACGGGAAGAGCTGCGAGTCCCCCTGCGACCGCACCCCCCACCTGCAGTACAGCGACGACGACGGCGCCACATGGTCCCCGCCGCGGGACCTGAGCGCGCAACTGCGGCCCCCGGACTGGAACTCCTGGTACGCGACAGGCCCGGGGCACGGTCTGCAGCTGCGCCACGGACGCCACGCCGGCCGCCTCGTCCTCGGCGTCAACGGTGAGACGTGGCGCGGCGGGAGGACCGTCAGGAACCACGCGGCGCTGGCCATCAGCGACGACGGCGGACGCAACTGGCGGCTCGGGGCCAGGGACAGCCGTGCGCACTCGCCCGAAGGGACCTTCCGGCAGAAGCCGCAGGAGCTGACCCTCCACGAACGCCGCGACGGCTCGGTCCTCGCGAGTGCCAGGGAGACCCAGGGCACCGACCTCGGGCACAGGTCGACGGCGGTCGCCCGCGGCGGCGGCGAGTTCTTCACCTCCTCCTTCCGCGCGATGCCCGGCCTCTACACGCCGCAGGTCCAGGGTTCCGTGCTGCCGCTGGGCGGCGGCACGGACAGGCTGCTGCTGTCCGCGCCCGCCGACCCCGACCGGCGCCGCACGATGACGGTCCGCTCCTCCTACGACGAGGGTGCGACCTGGGAGGGCGTGGACCGCGGCCGCACGGTGACCACCGACTGGTCCGGCTACTCCGACATGGTCCGGGCGAGTGGCGACCGCGTCGGCCTGCTCTACGAGGGCGGCGCGGCCGACGCCCGCGACGAGATCCGCTTCGCCGCCTTCACGCAGGACTGGCTCGGTCCCCGCAGGGGTCCGGACCCGGTGACGGCCGACCGCGCCCCCGGCGCCGGTGACGCCGCGGTGCTGGGCGGCGCGCGGCAGGTGACCGGTCACCATGGGCAGGCCCTGGCCTTCGACGGGCGTGACGACGCCGTGCGGCTGCCCTTCCGGCGCGGACTTCCTCTGGGCGAAGCGGACTTCACGGCCGGCCTGTGGTTCCGCTGCACCGGCGGCGCGGGTGAGCAGCCGCTGCTGTGGATGGGCGGCGTCGGCGAGGCGCAGCCGCAGGTGCGGCTCACGGCCGACGGGGCGGGCGGCCGCGTCACGGCGGCGGTGACCGCACGGCGGGTTCCGGCGCCGGCCGCCACGGCACAGGTGTCCACCGCGGGCGCGTACAACGACGGGCGGTGGCATCGTGCCGAACTGCGCCGCGGGGACGGTCAGTTGCGGCTGGAGGTGGACGGCGAGAGCGTGACCGCGCCGGACGTGCCGGGTTCGGTGAGCGTCACCTCACCGTTCGGCGTGCACCTGGGTCAGAGGGTGGACAGCCGGGCGCACCTCACCGGCGCTCTGGACGAGGTGCGCGTCAGCGCCGGGGGCCGCTCGGTGCTGGACCTGCCGCTGGAGAGGGCCGGCCCGGCTCGGTGACGACGGCCGCACCCGTTCGCCGGGCCGACCCCCGGGCCGCACCCGTGCGCAGGGCCGTTCACCCTCGCCGAGGTTCCCCGTCACCGCGCGGTTGACCGTCACCGTTGCGGTTCACCGTCACCGTTGCGGTCACCTTCGCCGAGCGGTCCCCGCAGTCACCTTCCGGCCCGGCTTCCGGCCGGGCGACGACCCTCCCGCCGCCACGGCGCGGGTGCTGCCCTCGGTGGTGCTCGCCTCCGGTGCCTTCGCGGCCCAGCGCCGGGAGAGGAACGCGCAGACGATGAGCTGCATCTGGTGGAAGAGCATCAGCGGCAGCACCGCGAGACTCGCCTGCGCTCCGAACAGCACGCTGGCCATGGGCAGTCCGGCCGCGAGCGACTTGTTGGACCCGGCGAAGACGGTGACGACGCGGTCGGCACGCGTGAAGCCGAGCCGGGACGCCCCGTACCACGTCAGCGTCAGCATCAGTGCGAGCAGCGCGGCCTCCACCCCGAGCAGCGCCACCAGCCGCAGAGGCGTGACCCGGCCCCAGATTCCCTCGGTCATGCCCTGGCTGAAGGCCGTGTAGACGACGAGCAGCACCGCTCCCCTGTCGACGTGACCGAGGACACGGTGATGCCGTGTGATGAAGCCTCCGATCCACCGGCGCAGCAGCTGCCCGGCCACGAACGGCGCGAGCAGCTGGCAGACGATCCCGACGATCCCTTCCGCGCCGAGCGCCGCGTGCCCGCCGATGAGCCAGGCCGCGAGCAGCGGCGTGGCCACCATCCCGAGCAGGCTGGAGTAGGTGCCCGCGCAGATCGCTGCGGGCACGTTGCCCCGCGCCACGGAGGTGAAGGCGATCGACGACTGGACGGTCGAGGGGACCAGGCACAGGAAGAGCAGCCCGGCCTGGAGCCCAGGTGTGAGCACGTACGGGACGAGTGCCCGTGTGGCCAGCCCGATCAGTGGGAAGACAGCGAACGTACACAACAGGACGAGCACTTGGAGCCGCCAGTGCCGCAGGCCCTCGAAGGCTTCCCGCGTGGAGAGGCGGGCGCCGTAGAGGAAGAAGATCAGTCCGACGGCCGCCTTGGTGCCCCACCCGAGACCGGCGGCCGCTTCCCCGCTCGCCGGGAGGAACACGGCGAGCAGGACGGTGCCCAGTAGCAGAGCGATGTACGGGTCGGCCAGTTGTGCCAGTCGGCGCATGTCTCCCTCGGTGCGGTGCTGTTGACTCCCGTGGAACACGGGCAGGGGCCGGATTCCACGAACGGTGCCGTTGAATGTCCTCCGGGCCATTCTCTCGCGGGGCCTGCAGCTGCTTTACTCGGGGAGGTTCGGTGCCGAAAACCCGTACGATCTGCAACAACCCCACGACGCCCTTCCGATGTGCCCCGATATGACGGACTGACCGGATTCGGGGACTCTCCCCACCAGCTTTTACATCGGATACCGTCGCCGCGCGCTGTGCTTTTTTTCACAGCTGTGCACTGCACGTCGAGGAGCATTCCCATTGCGCGAGTTCACGGTCCCGGCTCTGGCGCCCACACCGCAGGTTGGCGGGCTGGCTGACACTGTTTTCGACCATGCCACGGAAGACCCGGACAGGGTCGCGCTGTCCCGCAAGGACGCCGCGGGCGAGTGGCAGGACGTGACCGCCGCCGAATTCCGTGACCAGGTCATGGCCATGGCCAAGGGGCTGCTGGCGGAAGGCATCCGCTTCGGTGACCGGGTCGCCATCATGTCGCGCACGCGCTACGAGTGGACGCTGCTCGACTTCGCACTGTGGACCATCGGCGCACATGTGGTGCCCATCTACCCGACCTCCTCCGCCGAGCAGGTCTGCTGGATGATGCACGACTCCGAGGTCACGGCGGCCATCGTCGAGCACGAGGACCACGCGATGACGGTCGGCTCCGTCATCGACCGTCTGCCGCAGCTCAAGCGGCTGTGGCAGCTCGACGCCCAGGCCGAGAAGGAACTCATGGCCGCCGGCGCCCACTTGGAGGACGACATCGTCCACCGGCACCGGCTCGCGGTCACGCCGGACTCCACGGCCACCATCATCTACACCTCGGGCACGACGGGCCGCCCCAAGGGCTGCGTGCTCACACACGCCAACTTCATCGCGGACGCCACCGCCATGCAGGGCAGGTACGAGCACGTCTTCAGCCACAAGCCGAGCGAACCGCCGTCCCTGCTCCTCTTCCTGCCGCTCGCGCACGTCTTCGGGCGCATGGTGCAACTGGTGTGCATACGGTCCAAGGTGCGGCTTGGCCACCAGCCGGTCATGGCCGCCGAGTCGCTGCTGCCGGACCTGAGGACGTTCAGGCCGACGTTCATGCTGGCGGTGCCGTACCTCTTCGAGAAGATCTTCCAGTCCGCCCGCCGCAAGGCCGAACTGGAAGGAAAGCTCGGCCCGTTCGAGAAGGCCGTGGATGTGGCGGTGCGCTACGCCGAGGCGATGGAGAACAAGGCGTTCCGCAGCGGCCCCGGCCCGAGCGCATCGCTGCGCCTGAAGCACCAGGTCTTCGACAGCCTCGTCTACAGCAAGATGCGGGAGGCCATGGGCGGCCTGTGCCGCGGCGCCATCTCCGGCGGCAGCGCCATGGAGCGGCGCCTCGGGCTCTTCTTCGAGGGCGTCGGCATGCGCATCTACGAGGGCTACGGGCTGACCGAGACGAGCGCGGGCGCCACCTGCAACCCGCCGGAGCGCATCCGCTTCGGCACCGTCGGGCACCCCGTGCCCGGCACGACGGTGCACATCGCCGACGACGGCGAGATCTGGCTGCGCGGACCCCAGATTTTCCAGGGCTATCTCAACAACCCCAAGGGCACCGACGAGGCGCTGCACGACGGCTGGCTGGCGACGGGCGACCTCGGCGCGCTGGACGAGGACGGCTATCTCACCATCACCGGGCGGAAGAAGGAGATCCTCGTCACCTCCGGCGGCAAGAGCGTCTCGCCCGGTGTCCTGGAGGAGCGGGTGCGCGCGCACCCGCTGGTGGCGCAGTGCATCGTGGTCGGCAACGACCGTCCGTACGTCTCGGCGCTGGTCACCCTCGATCCGGACGCCGTCTCCCACTGGCTCCAGATGCGCGAGAAGCCCGAGCTGAAGCCGACGGAACTGGTGCGCGACCCGGACCTGGAGACGGAGGTGCGGCGGGCCGTCGTGGCCGCCAACACCCAGGTCTCACAGGCCGAGTCGATACGTACGTTCCGCATACTCGCGGCGCAGTTCACCGAGGAGGCGGGCTACGTGACCCCCTCACTGAAGCTGAAGCGGAAGGCGATCGAGTCGGCCTACGCCGTGGAGATCGAGGCGCTGTACCACCAGTGACGTGAGCACAGCCGTCACGTGAGCGCAGCCGTCGTGCCGCGCTCCTCGCAGCGGTGTGCCGCGGAACACCGTGCGACGGGCAGACCCTCGCCGCGCCTGCGCCCCGGCCGGTGCCCGGTCCGGGCCGAGGAATGCCGCGATTCCCCTGATCGTTGAGGGGTACCGAAGTGGAACAGTTCGTCGACATGTGAGGACCGATCGTTCGTGAGCAGCGTTCCCACCATCACCCTCAACAACGGCAGCGTCATGCCCCAGCTGGGCTTCGGCGTCTGGCAGGTGCCGGACGACGAGGCGGCCCGCGCCGTGGGCACCGCCATCGAGGCGGGCTACCGCAGCATCGACACGGCCGCCATCTACGAGAACGAGCGGGGAACGGGCAGCGGCCTTGCCTCTTCGGGCGTGCCGCGCGAAGAACTCTTCGTCACCACCAAGCTGTGGAACTCCGAGCAGGGCTACGACTCCACGCTGCGCGCCTTCGACGCGTCCCTGGACAGGCTCGGCCTGGAGTACGTGGACCTCTACCTCATCCACTGGCCCGTGCCGGAGGCCGACAAGTACGTCGACACCTGGAAGGCCTTCGAGAAGATCAACGCTGAGGGCCGCGCCAGGGCCGTCGGCGTCTCGAACTTCAAGCCCTCCCACCTGCGGCGGCTGCTGGACGAGACCGGCACGGTGCCCGCCCTCAACCAGATCGAGCTGCACCCGCACCTCCAGCAGGGCGAGTCGCGCGCCTTCCACGCCGAGCACGGCATCGCGACGGAGGCGTGGTCGCCGCTCGGGCAGGGCAAGGACCTGCTGGCGGAGCCCGCGCTGACGTCGCTGGCCGGCAAGTACGGCAAGTCGCCCGCGCAGGTCGTGCTGCGGTGGCATCTGCAGACGGGGAACGTGGTGATCCCCAAGTCGGTGACGCCGTCCCGCATCAGGGAGAACATCGACGTCTTCGACTTCGAGCTCGACACCTCCGAGATGGAGGAGATCGCCGGGCTCAACTCGGACTCCCGTCTCGGCCCCGACCCCGACACCATGAACTTCCTGGGCTGAGCGACGGCACGGCGCGCGGCGGGCCCGGGCTTGTCTCCCGCCCGTCCGGCGCCCGGCTTCCGCGCCGCGCGCGGCCGGACCTCCCGGCCGCGCGCAGTCGTTCGTGTTCGTACACGGTCGCGCGGTCGTGCGTGTACGTACACGGGCACGTGGTCGTGCGTGATCCCGTGCACGCGGCGGAGAGTGGACCAATCCGCCGGGCGGTCCGCCACGAAGGCTCTGTGAGCAGATCTCCCGGGAGGAAACATGGGCACGACCGCACGGCGTCCCGCACACCGGATCTCGCGGCGGGCACCGCGGGGCGGCGGGGCGCGACCCGCGCCGCCCGCATGCGTACGCGAATCGGGGGGAGGTGCCGTGGCGTGAACGAGACCGTGCAGATCGCGGACCCGGGCGGCACGGCTCCGCCCGATCTGGCCCAGCTTCTCTCCCAGGTGGCACGCGGGGACCAGGACGCCTTCGCCGACGTCTACGACCGCATCGCAGGCCCCGTCCTGGGCCTCGTCCGGAGCGTGCTGCGCGACCCCGCGCAGTCCGAAGAGGTCGCGCAGGAAGTGCTGGTGGAGGTGTGGCGCACCGCGGCGCACTTCCGTCCCGAGAAGGGCAGTGCCATGTCGTGGGTGCTCACGTTCGCGCACCGTCGCGCCGTGGACCGGGTGCGCTCGGTGCAGGCCTCGGCGGACCGTGAGCACCGTGCGGCCCTGCTGAACCGCACGCCCGCGTTCGACGAGGTCACCGAGGCGGTGGAGGCCCGGCTGGAGCGTGAGCAGGTACGCCGCTGCATGCGCACCCTGACCGAGCTCCAGCGCCAGTCGGTGACCCTGGCCTACTACCGGGGGCTGACGTACAGGGAGGTCGCCGAGCTCCTCGCCCAGCCCCTCGGAACCGTGAAGACCCGGCTGCGCGACGGTCTGATCCGGCTGCGCGACTGCCTGGGGGTGACGGCGTGACGGACGACGGCGTGCCGGACGGCGCCATGACCGGCGGCGGGGCCGGGGCCGAACTGCACACGCTGACCGGCGCGTACGCCGTGCACGCGCTGCCCGCCGCGGAGCGCGAGACGTTCGAGCGCCACCTGGCCGCCTGCCCCTCCTGCGAACAGGAGGTCGCCGAACTGCGGGCCACCGCCGGCCGGTTGGGCCTGGCCGTCTCCGAGGCCACCTCGCCGCAGATGCGGGAGAGAGTGCTGCGGCAGATCGCCGGTGTGCGCCAGGAGCCTCCGAGGGTCACGGGGGAGCCCGCCCCGGTCCGGGAGGCGCGCGGGCGGAGGCGCCCGGGCGGGAGCCGCAGGCTGCGCTCCCTGCCGCGCTTCGCGCTCGCGGCGTGCCTGGCGGCGGTTACGGCCGTCTCCGGCGGTGCCGCGGTGTGGCAGTACGGGGAGGCACAGGAAGCACGCGAGCAGGCACAGCAGTCACGTCAGCGTGAGGCGGAGCTGGCGCGGGTGCTGGCGGCGCCGGACGCGAGGACGACCGGGCGCAGCGAGCTGCCGGGCGGGGCGTCGGGCAGCGTCGTCGTCTCCCGCGACCGCGACCGTGCCGCCTTCCTCGCCTCCGGGCTGGCCGAGCCCCCCGCCGGCAAGGTGTACCAACTGTGGTTCGCCGACGGGCAGAAGATGCGCTCGGCGGGGCTGGTGGACTCCCCCGGTGACAGCAAGGCCGTCCTGATGGAGGGCAGGGTGGGCGGGGCGTCCGCGATGGGCGTCACCGTCGAGCCGGCGGGCGGCTCGCCGCAGCCGACGACCGAGCCGCTGGCCCTGATGAAGCTGCCGCGGGCGTAGGGGTGTCTGACGAATCCCTCCCCGGTGGCCGGCACGCACTCCCCCAGCCTTCGGCCGGGGGTGCCCCCACGCTGCGTTGTCAGTCCGCGGGGCGGCCCGGGCCCGGAGGTGCGGCCCCGTCCGGCTCAGCCGGCCCCGGCCCGGTCGTCCCCGCCTGGCTTGGGCGGCAGGGGGAAGAAGCCGCTGGTGCGTGCCGTGTACTCCGCGTATCCGGGGCGCTGCGCCATCTGCTGCTCCAGCAGCCTCTTTCCGCTGCCCTTCGTCAGCAGCAGACTCATCACCACGGGTGAGACCAGTGTCGCCGCCGCGACGGCGGGGTCCGCGCACGCCGTCAGATACAGGCCCCACCACACGAGGAAGTCGCCGAAGTAGTTGGGGTGCCGCGTGTAGCGCCACAGCCCGCGGTCCATGATCCGGGCGCCCGTGCGGTCGCGGAGGTCCGGATCGGCCTTGAAGCGGGCGAGCTGGGCGTCCCCGACGGTCTCGAAGAGGAAACCGGTCAGCCACACCGCCACCGCGGCCGCCAGCAGCGCAGCCTCGGCGGCGGACACCGGTCCGGGCGCGTACTGGGCCGCCTGCACGGGCAGGGAGACGAGCCACACCAGTGCGCCCTGCAGCAGATACACGGTACGCAGCGCGTACAGCCGCGGGTTGCCGGGGGCCCGCGCCAACAGGCGCTCGTAGCGCGGGTCCTCGCCGTGTCCCCGTCCGCGCAGCGCGATGTGCCCGGAGAGCCGCAGGCCCCACACGGCGGTCAGCAGCGTGACCAGCAGTCGCCGCCCCTCGTCGCCGTGGCCGGAGGAGAGCGCGAAGGAGACAGCGGCGACGGCGGTGAAGCCCAGCCCCCAGGCCACGTCGACGATGCGGTGCACGCCCTTGACCAGGGCGACGGCGAAGGTCACGAGCATCACCGCGAGGGCGGCACCGGCACACGCGGCGAGGCCGGTCCCGAAGGCGCCCCAGGGGTAGCCGTTCACCGGCCGCCGCCGGACATTCCGCTGCGGCCCTCCGCGTCGGGACGGACGGCCAGGATCTGGTCCACGCCCATGCGTCCCTCCTCGAAGGCGAGCATTCCGCCCACCAGATACAGGCGCCACACGCGCGCCGCCTCCGTACCGATCAGCGCCGTCACCTCGCTCCAGCGCTCCTCGAGGGTGCGGCGCCAGGCTGCGATCGTACGGACGTAGTCCTCCCGGAGCGATTCCACGCCACGCACCTCCAGCGACGCGCCTTCCAGCAGCGAGACGGTCTCGCCGAGGGGACGCATGTGCATGTCCGGGGCGATGTAGGTCTCGATGAAGGCGCCGCCTCCCGGCGCGTTCCGGCCGCGGGACATCTGCTGGACGAGCAGCCGTCCGCGGGGCCGCAGCCGCTGGTGCAGCGAGGCCGCGAACGCCGGGTATCCGGCGTCGCCGACGTGCTCACCCATTTCGATGGAGCTGACGGCGTCGTAGGTGCCCGGCTCGATGTCGCGGTAGTCCCGCAGCTGCACGTCGACGAGGTCCTCCAGCCCCTCCTCCCGGACGCGGCGCGTGACGGCCGCCGCCTGCTCACGCGCCAGGGTGACGGCCGTGACGCGGGCCTTGTAGTGCCGTGCGGCGTGCAGGGTGAGCGACCCCCAGCCGCAGCCGACGTCGAGGAAGCGGGCACCGGGGTGCAGATCCAGCTTGCGGCACACGAGTTCGAGCTTGTCGTGCTGGGCGTCGGCCAGCGAGTAGGCCCGGTCCCCGGGTCGGCGCCAGTAGCCGCACGAGTACGCCATCGACTCGTCCAGGAGCAGGGCGTAGAAGTCGTTGGAGAAGTCGTAGTGGTGGCTGACGGCCTCCCGGTCGCGGTCACGGCTGTGCAGCCGCCCCTTGGGACGGGACCGCAGTGCGGGCGCCGGCGGACGCGGCCCGACCGCGCCCAGCCCCAGCAGCACCCGGAACGCGCGGGCCGCGGCGCGCGGAGTGGGCCGCGGCGGGCGCAGACCGCCGGCGCGGGCGGTGCGCCACACGGTGCGCAGCGCTTCGGCGAGATCGCCCTCGACGTCGAGGTCACCGGTGATGTACGCCTCGGCCAGGCCGAGTTCGCCGGGCTGCCACAGCAGCCGGCGCAGCGCACGGCGGGAGCGCAGCACCAGCAGGGGCGCGTCCTCGGCGGAGTCGCCGGGGGCCGTCTCGCTGCCGTCCCAGGCGCGCAGCCGCACGGGGAGCGGACTTCCGGCGAACTCCTCGAGCAGTGGGGTGAGTCGCTGTGCCGCGCCGTCTGGCTTCATGCGTGGTTCTCCTTGTTCCTCTCGGGCCCGCCGGGACGGGCGGGGTCTCCCGGCCGGGTCAGCAGCAGCTGCCCGACGTCCAGGTATCCGGCGCGGAATCCCGCCTCGGAGTAGGCCAGATAGAACGTCCACATCCGCCGGAACGTCGCGTCGAAACCGAGGGCGACGGTCTCGGGGGCCCTTTCGGTGAAGCGTTCGCGCCACAGGCGCAGCGTCTCCGCGTAGTGGGGCCCGAACAGCTCCCGGTGGGTCACCCGCAGCGCGGTGGCCTCGCGGGTGGTGCGGTCGACGGCTTCGAGAGAGGGCAGCAGCCCGCCGGGGAAGATGTACTTCTGGATCCACGTGTAGGTCTTCCTGGTGGCCAGCATCCGTTCGTGCGGCATGGTGATGGCCTGGAGGGCCGCGCGGCCGCCGGGCGCCAGCAGCCGGTCGATGCAGCGGAAGTAGCCCGCCCAGAACTCCGCTCCGACCGCTTCGATCATCTCGACGCTGACGACGGCGTCGTAGGTGCCGGTCAGCTGCCGGTAGTCCCGCAGCAGCAGCGTCACGCGCTCCTCGTGCCCGGCTGTGCGCACGCGCTCGCGGGCCAGCTTCAGCTGCTCCTCGGAGAGGGTGGCCGTGACGACCCGGGCGCCGCGGCCGGCGGCGCGCAGCGCCAGCTCTCCCCAGCCGGTTCCTATCTCCAGCAGGCGGGTGCCGGGGCCCACTCCGGCCATGTCGAGCAGCCGGTCGATCTTGCGTCGCTGCGCGGCCGCGAGGTCGGGCCACTGCGCCGGAAGCCCGTCGAAGAGCGCGGAGGAGTAGGTGAGGGTGTCGTCGAGGAAGAGGGCGAACAGCTCGTTGGACAGGTCGTAGTGATGGTGGATGTTCTCGCGCGAGTGGTCCTCGGTGTTGCGTCCGCTCTCCGGCTGCCGTGCCGCCCACAGGGTGCGCAGCCGCTGCAGAGGCTCCGGCACGAGCGCGGTGACGTTCTCGGCGAGGACGGTGAGCACCCCCGCCAGATCGGGCGCGTCCCACTCCCCCGCCATGTACGACTCGCCGAAGCCGATCAGGCCCGACCGTCCGATCCTTGCGAAGAACGCCTCGGGGTCGTGGAGTTCGAGCAGCGGCCCGCCCCGGCCGAGGTCCTCTCCGCCGGCGGTGCGTACCCGCAGGGGCAGACGTTCCAGGGTGCGCCGCACCAGGCGCGCGGCGAGGGCTGTGCGCAGGGGCGCGCGCTGTGGAGCACGGGCCACGTCGGGCCAGCGGGCGGCGTCGACCGCGGTGCGGCGTGCGGACTCGGACGGCATGTGCAGGCTCACTCCAGACCCTCCTGGACCCGGTGGCGGGGACGGGGACGCACGGGCAGACCGCGCAGATACAGGCGGACGCCGTGCAGCCGGACGGCGGCGGTCACGGCGGCCGTGGGCCAGGGGTGGCGGAGCGCGGCCCGCAGCAAGCCCGCGGTGGTCGCGGGGCGGCGCCGTCCGCGCAGGGTCGCGATGAAGGGACTGCCTCCGGCGCGCACCAGCCGGACGGACAGGCTCAGCGCGGTGCCGGGGCGGGGCAGCCGCATCCGGTAGGCGCCGTCGACGGGGAAGAACGGCGAGACGTAGAACTCCTTGCCTGTGGTGGCCGATCCGCTCTCGTCGGGGTGCAGGAGGTAGCAGTGCCGCTCGCCGTAGGTGTTGTGCACCTCGGCGACCACGCAGGTCTCTTCGCCCCCGCGGTCGTGGCACCAGTAGAGGGTGAGGGGGTTGAAGACGTGCCCGAGGACTCGGGCGTTGGCGAGCATCAGCACCTGCCCGGCGGGCGGGCCGAAGCCTCTGGCGGCGAGGAACCGTTCCAGACCGGCGCGGATCGTCGGCGCGGTGCCGCCGAAGTGGTCGCGGCTCTCGAAGCGGGCGAGGGGACGCAGCATGCGGGGCAGCCGCGGCAGACGGTCCACGTCGACGAGCCACATGTACGTGCGGTGCCGGACGGTGTGGCGCAGCGGCCGGGTCCGCACATGCGTCACCAGGCACTCGTACAGGGCCGGTTCGCCGGTGCCTCCCCGGTGCCCGTGCGCCTCCCGTGGCTCGGCGGTCACCATCGCACCCCCAGTGCGGCGGCCGCGTCGACGCCCGAACGGCAGCCGTCCTCGTGGAAGCCCCAGCCGTGGTATGCGCCCGCGAACGCCGTTGTTGCGGAGGCGAGTTCGGGCAGCCGCTGCTGGGCGGCGACCGACTCCGCCGTGTAGACGGGGTGTTCGTAGACCATCCTGGCCAGCACGGAATTGGCCTCCACCCGGTCCCCGGCCCCGAGGGTGACGAGGAAGTCCTCCGGCGCGTCGAGCCGTTGCAGCCGGTTCATGTCGTAGGTGATGCGCACGGACGCGGCGTCGGTGCGGCAGGAAGGCATCAGGTAGTTCCAGGATGCGCGGGCCGCCCCCGCACGCGGCAGCACCGAGCTGTCGGTGTGCATCTGCGTGGGGTTGCGCGAGTAGCGGAAGGCTCCGAGGACTTCGCGTTCCGCCCGCGTGGGTTCCTCCAGCAGCTTCAGGGCCGTGTCGGCGTGCGTGGCCAGGACGACGGCGTCGTACTCGTGAGTCGTCCCGTCCTCGGTGACGATCTCCGCGCGGTCGCCGGGGCGCCGCACCGTGCGTACGGGCGTCGCGGTGTGAACTGCCGCCAGCTGCTTGGCGATCCGCTCGACGTATTCGCGCGAGCCGCCCGCGACCGTCCGCCACTGAGGCGATCCCCGGACGCTGAGCATCCCGTGATGCCCAAGGAAGCGGAACAGGTAGGCGGCCGGGTAGCGCAGCGCCGTCGTCGCGTCGCAGGACCACACGGCGGAGACGAGCGGCGTCATGAAGTGCGTGACGAAATAGGCCGAGTAGCGGCCGCGGGCGAGGAACTCCCCGACCGTGAGGGCGCCTTGGCCACGCCCGTCGCCCCCACCGCTGCTTCCGTCGGTCTCGTCCAGCAGGTTCTGCGCCTGCCGGTGGAAGCGCGGGACCTCGGCGACCATGCGCAGGAAGCGGGGCCGCGCGAGGCTGCGGGGCTGGGCGAACACGCCGCGTGCACCCCGCGCGCCCGCGTACTCCAGGCCGCAGCCCTCGCACCGCACGGACATGCTCATCTCGGACGGCTGCGTCCGCACGCCGAGTTCACGGAAGAGGCGCAGCAGCATCGGGTACGTGCGCTCGTTGTGCACGATGAAGCCGGAGTCGATCCGCTGAAGCCGGCCGTTCGCCGACGGGACGTCGTGGGTGTGGGCGTGGCCGCCGAGCCGGGCGTCCGCCTCGTACAGGGACACCGAGTCCGACTGCTGGAGCACGTAGGCGGCTGTCAGGCCTGCCACACCACTGCCGACAACGGCCACCCGGCGCCGCCTGCCACTGCCACTGCGCTCTGCCATGCCGCTCCTTCCGTACGGGGGCGAACACTGCCCTCTTGGACCGCATTCGGAGCCGGAAGGGGGGTGGCTTGGTCGGGGAGCTGACTTTCTTCGATCCTTTCTGAGCTGCGGTTTTTTTCTCCACCGGACCAATCCCGCGGCACCGGTACGCCGAATCCGGGATGTGAACACGGACCGAGAAGCGATCCCGGGGACGAAGCGCCGGACACCCCTCGCGGATGCGGGGACCGTCCGGAGGGGACGACGCCTGCTGCTCGCCGGGGCAGGCATGCTCAGCGGTCTGCTCGCCGGTGTCGCGGCGCTCGCGCTCGCCGAACCGGTGTCGGTGGCAGTGCGCCCCGAGGCGAGTCCGGTCACGGCCGTCGGCGGTGCGGTGATCGACCGGACCCCGGCAGCGGTGAAGGACTTCGCCGTCCGCACCTTCGGCAGCCAGGACAAGCTCGTCCTCCAACTGGGCATCGGGGCGCTGCTGGTGCTCTTCGCCCTCGCACTCGGGCTGCTCGCCCTGCGCCGTCGGCGTACGGGATCGGCCGGGGTCGTCGTCTTCGGCCTCGTCGGAGCGTCGGCGGCGGTGGAGCGTCCCGGCGGGGGCCCGCTGGACGCCGTCCCCTCCATCGTGAGCGCCCTCGCCGGGGCCGTCGTGCTGTACCTGCTGGCGGGCCGGCTCGCTCAACTGCCGCCGCCCGCACGGCGGAACGCGGCACCGGCCGACGGGGAGACACCTCCCGGAACTGCCGCGCGGCCCGCCGCGCCGGAGGCCCTGCGCCGGCGCGGCTTCACCCTGGCTGCGGCTGCCGTGGCAGCGGGCTCGGCCGGTGCGGCACTGCTCGGCCACCGGCTGGGCGCCTCACGCGGTGCGCGGGCCGCCGCCTCCCGCGCCGCCGTCCTTCTGCCCGCTCCCCGCTCCCGGGCCGCGCCCGTCCCCCGGGGTGCCGACCTCGGGATCGACGGGGTGCCCCCGTTCCTGACGCCCAGCAAGGACTTCTACCGCGTGGACACCGCCCTGACCGTCCCCCGCGTCGACGTGGACGACTGGACGCTGCGCATCCACGGCAGGGGCGTACGCGAGCCGTTGACGCTCGGCTTCGCGGACCTGCTGGAGCGCGGCCTCGTCGAGCGGCACATCACGCTCACCTGCGTCTCGAACCAGGTCGGCGGCTCATACACGGGCAACGCGTCCTGGCTGGGTGTGCCGCTGGCGGCGCTGCTCCGCGACGCCGGGGTGCGCCCGCCCTCGCAGGGCGGCGGCGCCGACCAGCTCGTGGCCCGTTCCGTGGACGGCATGACGCTGGGCAGCCCGGTGGAGACGGTCATGGACGGGCGGGACGCCCTGCTCGCCGTCGGCATGAACGGCGAACCCCTGCCCTTCGCCCACGGTTTCCCGGTCCGCATGGTCGTTCCCGGCCTCTACGGCTACGTCTCGGCGTGCAAGTGGCTGCGGGATCTGGAGCTGACCACCTTCGACGACTACGACGTCTACTGGGTGCGGCGGGACTGGGCGCGCGAGGCACCGGTCAAGACCCAGTCCCGCATCGACACCCCCCGGCCGCTCTCCTCCCTCAAGGCGGGCACGGTGCGCGTCGCCGGCGTGGCCTGGGCCCAGCACCGGGGCATCGGCCGCGTCGAGGTACGGGTCGACGACGGCCCCTGGAAGCGGGCGCGGCTGGCCGAGGAGGACAGCCCCGACACCTGGCGCCAGTGGGTGTGGGAGTGGCCCGCCGCACCGGGAAGCCACCGGCTTCAGGTGCGGGCCACCGGCAAGGACGGGCGGACACAGACCGCCGAGCGCGTCGGGACCGTGCCCGACGGCGCCACGGGACGGCATTCGGTGGTGGTCGACGTGACGTGACGCGACCCCGGCTCCCGCATTCCCGACCGGACTTCAGGCCTCCGAACACAGAAGAGAGACAACGATGAACACCTCACGCATCCGCAGGACCGCCGTCGCCGTCACCGCAGTGGCACTGCTGCCGCTGGGCGTCTCCGCCTGCTCCAGCGACAGCGGCAGCGGCAGCGGCAGCAAGAGCTCGGACAGCAAGCCCTCCGAGTCCCGGAACAAGGAGAAGGAGGAGAAGGGGCAGAAGCCGGAGGCGGCGAGCGGCGAGTTCGGACCGGCCTGCAAGGCCGTGCCCGAGACCGGCAAGGGCAGCTTCGAGGGCATGGCGCAGGACCCCGTCGCCACCGCCGCAAGCAACAACCCCGAACTGTCCACGCTGGTCGGCGCGGTGAAGAAGGCCGGCCTGGCCGACACCCTCAACAGCTCGCAGGACATCACGGTGTTCGCCCCGACGAACGAGGCGTTCGAGAAGATCCCGGAAGCCGACCTGAAGAAGGTCATCAGCGACAAGAAGATGCTCACGAAGGTCCTCACCTACCACGTGGTGGGCGAGAAGCTGCCGAAGGAGAAGCTGGCCGGCGGCTCCTTCCCGACCCTGGCGAAGGAAGACCTCACCACGGCCGGCTCCGGTGACTCCTACAAGGTCAACGACGAGGCCGCGGTGGGCTGCGGCAACGTCAGGACCGCCAATGCCACGGTGCACATCATCGACTCGGTCCTGATGCCTCCGAAGTAGGGGCACGGCAGGCGCCGGGCGGCGCCGCGGAGACAGGCCCGTGCCGCGCGGATTCACGGGGTCCGTGCGGCACGGGCCGCCGGGTGACGCATCCGCGGACCCGGGGGTGGCGGAGCCTGAGGGAGCGTACGTCCATCTGGTCGCGCCACGGGTGGTGCGCCCCCGTCGGCGGCCGGACGCTGAGGCATGGCCCGAGTACGCCCGTCCACCAGCGACACGAGGAGAGCGCCAATGCCCCGAAAGCTCCCGGTCCTCGCCGCCACGGTCATGGCCGTCGGCGCCCTCGGCATCGCCGTGATGCCCGCGACCGCGGACGAGCCCTCCCCTCCCGGCCGCGCCGGCGCCGACCCCGCCGCCACCGGTGACGCGACGCCCGCCCCGGAGATCGCGCCGGGGATGCTCAAGAGCATCAGCAAGGACCTCGGCATCACCACCGCCGAAGCCGTCAAGAGGATCGCGAACGAGCAGCGGGCCGTCACCGTCGAACAGCAGATGCGCACGAAGCTGGGGCGGCGCTACGGCGGCGCCTGGGTCACGGGAGCGACTTCGAAGCTCGTCGTGGCGACCACCGACCGGGAGGACACCGCCGCCATCAAGGCCGCAGGCGCCGAGCCGAAGGTGGTCGAGCACAGCCTCGACGCCCTGGAGACGGCGAAGGCCGCCCTCGACACCTCGGCGCTCAGGCGCGCACCGCGCGGTACCTCGGTGTGGGCGGTGGACGTCCCGAGCAACAGCGTCGTCGTGCGCGCGAACGAACCAGCGGGCGCGAAGGACTTCCTCACCCGCAGCGGTGCGTCCGCCTCACTGGTCCGGGTGACGCAGTCCACCGAGAAACCCCGCCCGTACGCGGAGGACCTGCGCGGTGGCGACGCCTACTACACCAACGGCTCCACCCGCTGCTCCATCGGCTTCTCCGTCACCAAGGGCAGCACCGACGGGTTCCTCACCGCCGGGCACTGCGGGAAGGAGGGGGCGAAGACGACGGGCCACAACAGGGCCGCGCAGGGCACCGTCCAGGCACGGTCCTTCCCGGGTCACGACTACGGCTGGGTCGCGGTGAACAGCGGCTGGCGGGCGAAGCCGTATGTGAAGGGCCCCGGCTCGGTGAATCTGTCGGTCGCCGGCGCCAAGCGGGTGCCGTCCGGTTCGTCGGTCTGCCGCTCCGGGTCGACCAGCGGCTGGCGCTGCGGCACCATCGAGCAGCACGACGCCACCGTCGCCTACGAGCAGGGCACGGTGCGGGGCCTGGGGCGCACGTCCGTGTGCGCCGAACCGGGCGACTCCGGCGGGCCGTTCGTCTCCGGCGACCAGGCGCAGGGAACGACGTCGGGCGGCTCGGGCGACTGCTCGACCGGCGGCACGACCTACTACCAGCCGGTCGCCGCCCCGCTCTCCGCGTACGGCCTGAAACTGAGCACCAGTTAGGTCACCAGTCAGGTCACCACCCGGCGCCGTCGCGCTCTGGTCGCGCTGTGAAGGAACCGGAACCTAGCTCGCGCCGTGTCCCGCCGCGATCTCCTCGACGCGGCGGGCCAGTTCGATGTCCTTCGCGGTGACCTGCCCGCCGACGCTGTGCGTGTTCACCGTGACGGACAGCTTGTTGTAGCCCAGCGACATCTCCGAATGGTGGTTCAGCTCCTCCTGGATGGTGGCGACATGGACCACCATCGCGGCGGCCGGGAGGTGCTTGGCGAAGGAGTACGTGCGAGTGATGCTGTCGCCGTCGGTGCTCCAGCCGGGAAGCGCGGCGAGGGCTTCGTCGGTCTGCTGCCGGGTCAGGGGTTCGGGAGCCATGAGGGTCTCTCTCGCTTTCTGTTGCGGCGTGCTCGACGGCGTGCTTGACGGGGTCCCACCAGCCTAGGCGCAGCCCCGCGCCGCGGACGGACCCCCGGGCCCTCCCCTGCGGCGGGCCGCCGGTCCCGGCGGGCGGCCTACTCTTGGCCCATGACCACCTCGGCGGCCGGCAACACGGCAGGGCCCATGCTGCGGAGCTGGCGCGAGCGTGCCGGGCTGAGCCAGCTCGATCTCGCCCTGCGGGCCGGCTCCTCGTCACGGCACATCAGCTTCATCGAGACGGGCCGCTCCCGGCCCAGTCGCGAGATGGTGCTGAAGCTGGCGGAAGAGCTGGGCGTGCCCGTGCGGGAGCGCAACGCCCTGCTGGTGTCCGCCGGTCACGCGCCGCACTATCCGGAGACGCCGCTCGACTCCCCCGCCCTGGAGTCCCTGCGGGCGGACCTGGAGCGCATGGTCACCGCGTACGAGCCCTATCCGGCTCTCGTGGTGGACGGCACCTATCAGGTCCTCGCCGCCAACCGCGGCATCGCGATGCTGCTCGACGGTGTCGCCTCCTGGCTGCTGGAGCCGCCGCTGAACGCCATGCGCATCACGCTGCACCCGGACGGGCTCGCCCGGCGGATCGTCAACTTCCGCGAGTGGCGCAGCCATCTGCTGCACCAGATGGAGCGGCAGCTCGCGCTGCTGCGGTCCGAGCCGCTGCGTGCCCTGTACGAGGAGGTGTCGGCCTATCCGCTGCCGGCGGGCGGCGAGGAGTCGGCCGGCGGGGCCAGTCCGTTCGCGCTTCCTCTGGTCATCGAGCACGCGGGGCGCAGACTCGCCTTCCTCTCCGCCGTCACGACGTTCAACACACCGGTGGACGTGACGGTCTCCGAGCTGGCGGTGGAAACGTTCCTGCCCGCCGGCCCGGAGACGGCAAAGGACCTTCAGCTGCTCATGCCGTAGCCGCGGCCTCGGGCATCCGGTCGAGGAAGCCGAGCACCGCGCGGATGCGGCCGTCCTCGGCGAGCGTGATCACGTCGGACCCGGCCACGGGTGCTGCGGCGCCGGGCGGCGCCTCGTCGGCCCGCAGTTCCCAGCTGAAGCGGGCGGTGTCGTGGTGGCCGTCGACGGTGCCGGTCTGCACGAAGCTGAATCCGGGGAACTGCTCCCGTACGGCGGCGATCACGCCGGCGAGCTCGTCGTGGCCCCGTGCGTCGGCGAGGGGGTCGGTGTAGGAGCCGTCCGCGGTCCACGCGGCGGCGACGGCGCTCTTGCGGCTGTCGGCCCCGCCGGCGTTCCACGCGTCGAAGTAGCGCTTCACGGCGGTCTCGTAGCGGTTCATGCGATGTCCTCCCAGGACGGTGTTTCCTCGGTGGGACCACCTTCGGCTGCTTCGGGGCGGCGGTCGATTACCTCCCGGGTAAGGCCGCAGGCCGCGGGCGGGATTCGTCACCGGCGCACTTGTTGACACCCGGCGCAGGGTTCCGGTTGAGTGCTCGCATCGCGCAGTTGTTAAAGCGGTTCAACCATCCGATGGCATCCGATGCGCCGCATTCACGGCCGAACCCCAACACACCCCTCGATGAACAGGGTTGACGCATGGCAGCAGAACGGGAGAGACGTCCCACCATCGCGGACGTGGCGCGGCTCGCCGGGGTCTCCCCCAGCGCCGTCTCCTTCGCGCTCAACGGCCGCCCCGGACTGGCCAAGGCGACCAAGTCGCGCATCCTGGCGGCCGCCGCCGAACTGGGCTGGCGCCCCAGCCGGCCCGCGCAGGCCCTCTCGAAGGGCAGGGCCGGCGCGCTGGGCCTCGTACTGACGCGGGACACCGACGCGATCGGCGCCGACCCCTTCTTCCCCGCCTTCATCGCGGGAGTCGAGTCGGTGCTCTCACCCCGCGGCGACTCCCTCGTACTGCACGTGACGAGCCCCGGCGACGAGGCAGCCGTGTACCACCGCCTCGCGGCGGACCGCCGCGTCGACGGCGTACTGCTGACGGACATGCGTGTCGACGACACCCGCCCCGCCCTGGTCACCGGACTCCGCCTTCCCGCCGTGGTGGTGGGCGACCCCGACTGCGCACAGGGGCTGTGCTCGGTGAGCCTCGACGACAGGCCCGCGTTCGCCGCGGCGGTCGAGCGCCTTGCCGAGCTGGGACACCGCCGCATCGCACACGTGGCGGGCCCCGAGGAGTTCCGGCACGCGCGGCGCCGGCGGGAGTCGTGGGAGCAGGCCGTACGGGCGGCAGGGCTCACCCCGGGGCCCGTCCTGCCCGGCGGGTTCACCGCCGACGGCGGGGCGGCCGCGACCCGCGAACTGATCGCTCTCGGCGAGGGCGAGCGGCCCACGGCGATCGTCTACGCGAACGATCTGTCGGCGACCGCGGGCCTCGCCGTCGCGCACCAACTGGGCCTGGCCGTACCGGAGGACCTCTCCGTCGTCGGCTACGACGACACTCCTCTCGCCGCCTACACCCACCCCCCGCTGGCCTCCGCACGCGCCGACGCCCTGGGCTGGGGTGCCGCGGCGGCCCGCGCGCTCGACGAGGTCATCGCGGCGGGCCGCGCCGACGACGTCGAGCTGGCACCGGCCGAGTTGCTGCCGCGTGCCTCGATGGGGCCGGCCGCCGGTGCGGCCGCGCCTCCGGCCCGCACCGCCGGCCGGCGCGAGACCGCACACATCCACTCCGCGACAAAGGGCTGATCCCACCGTGCTCGACTGCTCGACCGCCGCCCCCTCCTCCTCCCACATCCCTTACCGCCTCGTGCGCGAGGGCGTTGTGATGTCGCCGTCCCCGGGCGACCCGATGGAGGCCGAGGGCGTGCTCAACCCCGCGTCCGGACGTACCGAGGACGGCACCCTGTATCTGCTCCCCCGCCTCGTCGCCGAGGGCAACGTCTCGCGCGTCGGTCTCGCCGAGGTGACGCTGACGGACGGCGTGCCCACCGGCGTCGACCGTCGCGGCGTCGTGCTGGCACCCGACGAGGGCTGGGAGCGCGGCATGAACAACGCGGGCGTGGAGGACCCGCGCGTGACGTGGATAGCGAGCCTCGGGCACCACGTGATGTCGTACGTCGCATACGGCCCGCTCGGCCCGAGGGCGGCCCTCGCGGTCTCCACGGACCTGCGGGAGTGGCACCGCATCGGCCCGCTCCGGTTCGAGTACCAGCCCGGCCTCGACACCGACCTCAACCTCTTCCCCAACAAGGACGTCGTCCACTTCCCCGAACCCGTCCCCGGCCCGGACGGCGAGCCCGCATACGCGATGCTGCACCGCCCCATGTGGGACCTGGGCTGGTTCCGTCCCGGCGAGGGCACCCACCTGCCCGCCGGCGTCACCGACGAACGCCCCGGCATCTGGATCTCCTACGTCCCGGCCGCCGAGGCCGAACAGGACATCCGCGCCCTGGTGCGCCCCCGGCAGCACCGCCTGGTCGCCCTGTCCGAACACCCCTGGGAAGCGCTGAAGATCGGCGCCGGCCCCGCCCCGCTCCGCGTCGACGAAGGCTGGCTGCTCATCCACCACGGGGTGTCCGGGAAATTGGACAAGGCCTTCATGGACCAGCAGCAGCACGTCAGTTACGCGGCCGGGGCGATGATCCTCGACCCCGCCGACCCGTCGAAGGTGCTGGCCCGTTCCGACGAGCCGATGATGGCCCCCGAGACGGAGGAGGAGCGCTCCGGCACCGTCCCCAACGTCGTCTTCCCCACGGCGGTCGAGGAGATCGGCGGCGTCCGTTACGTCTTCTACGGCATGGCCGACGCGCACATCGGCGTCGCCCGGCTGGAGCGGACGGGCTGACCCCGGCGGCCGGTCCGGGTCCGCTCCCGGGCCCGGCACCGGCTCCCGGTCCGTCGTCAGCGGTCCGGCTCTCGTTCCCCCTCCGGGCGCGCGCCCCTGCCCGCCGAAGTGCGGCACCGTGGAAGATGAGGACGGCGACGCGGGGCCCCGCGGGCACACGCCGACGGCGCGGACGGGGCCCGGCAGGACGACACGCACAGGAGGGCACCCGGTGGACCCCATCACGGCACTGGACCGGATCGCTTTCCTGCTGGAACGCGCGCTGGCCCCCACCTACCGGGTGCGGGCCTTCCGCAACGCGTCCGAGGTGCTGGCCGGCCTGGGAGCGCAGGAGGTGCAGCGGCGAGCGGCCGCGGGGCAGCTCGAGTCCCTCAAAGGGGTGGGGCCCAAGACCGCGCAGGTCGTCAGGGAGGCGCTGGGCGGCGAGGTCCCGGGCTATCTGGCGAAGCTGGAGAGCGAGGAGGAGTCCCGGCCGGAGGCGACGACCGTGGACGACGCCCCGGTCACCGACGAGGCGCGGAGCCTGCGTTCGGCTCTGCGGGGCGACTGCCACATGCACTCCGACTGGTCCGACGGCGGCAGCCCCATCGCGACGATGGCCCGTACCGCCGCCGGGCTCGGCCACGAATGGGCTGCGCTGACGGACCATTCGCCCCGTCTGACGGTGGCGCGGGGCCTGTCCGCCGACCGTCTCCGGGAGCAGCTGGACGTGGTGGCGGAAGTCAACGAGCAGATCGCCCCGTTCAGGCTGCTGACCGGCATCGAGTGCGACATCCTCCTGGACGGGTCTCTCGACCAGGAGGAGGATCTGCTGGCCCGGCTCGATGTCGTCGTGGCTTCCGTGCATTCGAAACTGCGGATGCCCGCTGCGGAGATGACGCGCCGCATGGTCGCCGCCGTGCGCCATCCGCTCGTGGACGTGCTGGGCCACTGCACGGGCCGGCTGCGCTCCAGCCGCCCGGAGTCCCGGTTCGACGCGGAGGCCGTCTTCGCGGCGTGCGCCGAGTCGGGCACCGCCGTCGAGATCAACTGCCGTCCGGAAAGGCTCGATCCGCCGCGCCGTCTGCTGCGTCAGGCCGTCGACGCGGGAGTCCACTTCTCCATCGACACCGACGCCCACGCGCCCGGCCAGCTCGACTGGCAGATCAACGGGTGCGTCCGTGCGGCGGAGTGCGGCGTGCCCGCGGAGCGCGTCATCAACACCTGGACCGCCGCCAAGCTGCTGAGCTGGACGCACGGTTCCCGGGAAGCGTGACGTGACAGGAGGACCAGGGTGTCCGATCCGAGCCCTAGACGGTCTCATCGCGGCGAGAGCAAAGAGCCACTGACGATCCGCCTGAAAGGCGCGGAGGTGATGCTGCGGCAGCGGTACGAAGTGGCGAGCATCGTCAACGACATCTTCATCGCGGTGTGGTTCCTCGTCGGCAGCTTCATGTTCTTCTCCGAGCGCTGGGAGAGGACGGGCACCTGGTGTTTCGTATTCGGCAGCGTGGAGCTGCTGGTGAGGCCCGTCATCCGGCTGGTCCGCCACTTCCACCTGCGGTCGGTTCGCGGCGGAACCTACGCCGCCCACGAGTCCTCTCAGGACTTCTGAGACCGCCGCTCCGTCACGGCCGGCTCCGGCTGCGCCACGGGCCCGCCCCCGCGCCGGGGGTGCACCTGGCGACACCCCGCTGCTGCGGCGGACACCCCTGGTGAGAGGCGGGCTGCGCGGCTGTCGGCACCCACCCCCGCGCCGGGAGGCTTCGGTGCATGACGACACCGGCAGCACCCAGAACGAGGACCACGACGGACACCGCGGCACGCACGACGACAGGGACGGCAGCTCCGCGGCGCGGGCACGAGGACGGACCACACGCGCGCGGCAGTGACTTCGCGCGGCTGTACGCGCGGATCGACGAGGCGGGACTGATGCGGCGCCGCCCCGGCTACTACACGCTCCGGCTGACACTGGTCGGCCTGGCCGCCGCGGGCGGCTGGACGGCCTTCTTCGCGCTGGGCGAGAGCTGGTGGCAGCTCGCGGTGGCCGGCTTCCTCGGGCTGGTCTTCGGCCAGCTCGCCCTGGCCGCGCACGACCTCGCACACCGTCAGGTCTTCAGCCGGCGCCGGCCGAGCGAGATCGGCGGTCGTATCGTCGGCAACCTCGGCATCGGCATGTCCTACGGCTGGTGGATGAACAAGCACACGCGCCACCACGCCAACCCCAACCACGAGGAGCTCGACCCGGACGTCCGTCCGGACATCCTCGTGTGGTCCCGGCGCCAGGCACGCGGCGCCGAGGGACTGCCCCGCCTCATCGGGCGCCACCAGGCGTGGCTGTTCTTCCCGCTGCTCACCCTCGAAGGGTTCAACCTGCACGTCGCCGGCGTCCGTGCGCTGCGCGAGAGGCACATGAAGCGGCGCGTGCTGGAGGGTTCGCTGCTCTTCGCGCACTTCGGGGCGTACCTCTCGGCGCTCTTCCTCGTCCTGCCGCCCAGCACGGCGTTCGCCTTCCTCTTCCTCCACCAGGCCGTCTTCGGCGTCTACCTCGGGTCGATATTCGCCCCCAACCACAAGGGCATGCCGATGCTAACCGGGGCGGACCGGCCGGACTTCCTGCGGCGGCAGGTCCTCACCTCGCGCAACGTGCGGGGCGGCCCGCTGACCGACGTGATGCTGGGCGGGCTCAACCACCAGATCGAGCACCACCTCTTCCCGAGCATGCCCTCACCTCATCTGCGCCGTGCCCGCGTCATCGTCCGCGACCACTGCGCCGAGCTGGGCATCGACTACCACGAGACGGGCCTGATCGAGTCGTGGCGCGAGGCGCTGAGGCATCTGCACGACGTGGGCAGGCCGCTGCGCGGCTGAAGTGCCGCTCCCCTGCCCGGCCGTGGGCCTGCTCGCGGTCAGGCGGGGCGGGCCGCCGGCGGGCGGGAGTGCGGGAGTTCCCGGCCGGTCTCCTCGATCGCGCCCCCTGGGCGCGTCGCCGGCACCGGGGGGCCCGCGGCCTCGTTCAGCCAGCGGCGCAGGACGAGGTGGACCCTCTCCGCACCGGCCAGTTCCTCTCCATCCGTCGGCGCGGACAGCTCGCGCGGCCAGAGCAGGAACGCCTCGTTCTGCTCCCCTCCGAGGCCGCCGTGCGAGCCGATCTGCTGCTCGAAGGCGTGGACGGCGCCGGTGCCCGGATCGACCACCGAATTGATCACGATGTCGGGCACGTTGCGGAACCCCGCACTGCGCCGCACGGCCTCCGCGGCGCCCGGCCCGAACGGGGCCAGCGGGTCCGCGCCGCCGGTGATCTCACCGGTCTCCAGGCGGTGTTCGGCTCCGCCGCCGCCGAGCACGACCGGGCCGTGCCGGTCGCTGTGCACCAGCAGGAAGCCGATGCCGGGATGGTCGGCGAGCGTACGCAGCAGCGCCGGGTGCCGCTTGTCCACCTGCTCCCTCGACATCCGTCCGGGCACGTCGGGGAAGGAGACGAGCCCCAGGTTGCCGGAGGCCAGCACCACCGGGCCCTCGTTCCTGGACGGTTTGCGCTCCTCGTCCTGCGCCCCGTCCTCCGGTCTGTGCAGCGCGGCGCGCGCGGCGGCGCGCGCCTCCGCCCCGCTGGGTGTACGCCCCACGCGGCGGGAGACGGGCAGCCCGCAGCCCGCCCGTACGAGGTCCTCCAGGGTGAGGCCGTAGGTCGCACGGAAGGTCTCCCCGGCGCTCTGCCCGTGGTCGGAGAGCAGCACGATGCGGTACGGGCGCGGCGCGCGGCGCGCCGCCTTGGCGATCAGTGCCACGGACCTGTCCAGCCGGCGCAGCACCTGCCGGGCGTCGCCGCCGCGCGGCCCGGAGTGGTGGGCGACCTCGTCGTAGCCCACCAGATCGGCGAAGACGGCGGTGCGTCCGCTGAAGACGTCACCGAGCACGGCGGCGACCACCACGTCGCGCTGGACGACCGTGGCGAACGCCCGGATGAGCGGGTACAGGCCGCCCCGCGGCACCCGCGGCCGGTCGCCGCGCAGCCGCGACCGCGTCGCCTGGACGAGCTCCCGCACCACCTCGGCGACGAAGGACACGGCGGTGCGGGTGGCGTTGGCCGGGTCGGAGAAGTACGCGAAGTAGCCCGCGCGGGACCGGTTCTCACGGCCGCGGCGGGCGGCCACCGAGACCACCAGCGCGACCTGGCCGGCGCCGCCGCTGAAGAGGTTGCCGCGGCTGGCGCCGTCGAGGGCGAGCAGGCCGCGGTCGCCGGTCTCCTCGACGGCGCGGCGCTGGAGTTCGGCGGCTCCGGACGGGCGGTTGCTGACCAGCACCTCCCCGGAGTCCTTCTCGTACCAGCGGAAGGCGGGCACGTCCTTGTTGGTGCCGTGGAGGATGCCGAGCTGGCTGGCCCCGGTCTGGGACGGCCAGTCGGTGCGCCAGCGCGTCAGGCGGTGAGTGCAGGCGTACATCTCGGCGACGGCCGGCATCAGCGGGGGCCCGCTCGGCGGTCCGCTCACGGCTTCGCGCAGCAAGTCGTGTCCGACGCCGTCGAGTTGCAGGAAGACGGTGCCGGGTGTGCGCGGCGCCGGGCCCAGGCCCTCCCGGCGGCGCCTGCGCCCGGCGAGGCGGGCCAGACGGCGGCGGTAGGCACCGTCGTCGCGCACGGCCAGGGCCGTGCCGGTGGCCGAGGAGGCGGCGGACATCACCGCGGCCACGACCACCGCGGTGCCCGGCTCGGCCGAGCCGCGTCCGTACGGGACGAGGGAGAGCGCGAGCCACAGCAGTGAGCCGTTGAGGAAGAAGACGAGCGTGCCCAGGACGAGGGCCGGCACCAGCAGCAGGGCCCGCACCAGCACCGGCCACACCAGCACGGAGAGCAGGCCGAAGACCCCGGCTCCTATGGCGGCGGTCGTGGCGATGAACGTGGCGCTGTCGCCGCCGGGTGACTGCAGCCGGAAATCGGGCAGGATGCCGGCGAGCGCCAGCAGCGTCAGAGTGCTCACCAGCCACACGGCCAGCACCCGCAGCACGGCGGCCCCGGAGGACCGCCAGCGCCAAGGGGTTCCCCCCAGCAGGGCGGGCGGAAAGATCCGCACCCGCATACCGCCTCCCAACTCTCCCGGCTCCGCTCGCACATCCACAGACACGAGAAACCCACCCGATGCGCGGGATATTCTCCGATTCTCCACGTTGCGCCCGGCTCGTGACACAGCGCCCGACCCGTCCCTGTGCGCCGGCGCATAGGCTCGGAGTACGCGGCCAGCAACGAGGAGGAACACAGGTGCCGGTGGAAGTCACATGGTGGGGGCACGCCACCGCCACGGTGCGGGACTCCGGGGTGACGGTTCTCACCGATCCGCTGCTGGTGCGGCGCATGGCCCATCTGCGCAGACGGCGCGGCAGTCTGCCGCCGCGGTCCGCCGCCCACGCCGACGTGGTGCTCGTCTCACATCTCCACGCCGACCATCTGCACCTCGGCTCACTGGCGCTGCTGACGCCCGGCACACGCGTCGTCGTGCCCCGCGGGGCCCTTCGCGCCGTGCCGCGGCTGCGAAGGCTGGCGTCCGTGCTGCGCCTGGAGGAGGTGGGGCCCGGGGAACGCGTCGCCGTGCGGGATGTGACGGTGCGCGCGGTCCCGGCTGCGCACGACGGGCGCCGCCTGCCGTACGGGCCGCACCGCGCGCCCGCGCTCGGATACGTGGTGGAGGGAGCCGCCCGCACGTACTTCGCCGGCGACACCGGCCTCTTCGACGGCATGGCCCGGTCGGTCGGCACCGTCGACGTGGCGCTGCTGCCCGTCGGCGGCTGGGGCCCCCGGCTGGGCCCGGAGCACCTGGACGCCGGGCGTGCCGCCGAGGCCCTGGTGCGTCTGCGCCCGCGCACGGCGGTGCCGGTGCACTACGGCACGTACTGGCCGATCGGCATGGACGCGGTGCGGCCGCACGAATTCCACGCGCCCGGCGACGAGTTCGTACGCAAGGCGGGCATGCTGGC
Source organism: Streptomyces sp. WMMB 322 (assembly GCF_900090145.1). GTDB lineage: Bacteria > Actinomycetota > Actinomycetes > Streptomycetales > Streptomycetaceae > Streptomyces. Next base: position 4,419 of record NZ_FMHI01000008.1, on the reverse strand, counting down.
ACCCGGCGTCACGGTCCACCGGCTCGGGCACGGTGAGAGCATGACGCTGGAGTCGGCCTGATGTCCTTTCCGCACATACTCGCGGGGGCGGGTTCCGCAGGGGGCACCGTCGTACCCGGGGAGTCCGCGGAGCAGGCCGTCACCTACCCCGCTCTGTTCGTGCTGGTGCTGCTCGGCTCGCTGGTGCCGGTGGTGCCGACGGGCTCGCTCGTCAGCCTCGCCGCGGTCCTGGCCCTCCATCAGAGCGTTCCGGTTGCCGGCCTCGCGCTGGTGTTCGTGACGGGTGCCGCCGCCGCGTTCCTCGGGGATCTCACCCTGTACTCGCTCGGACGGCGCGGCGTGGATTCGCAGAGCGGATCGCGCTGGCTGGAGCGGCTGCGGCGGCACGCGCCTCCGGAACGGCTCGGCCAGGCCCAGGACAAGCTCCGCGATCACGAGGTGCCCGTGCTGATCGTCTCCCGGCTGATACCCGCGGGACGCATACCCGTCATGGTGGCCTGTCTGCTCGCGCGGATGCCCACGCGCGAATTCGTGCACGGCAACTTCCCCGCCTGCCTCGCCTGGACCGTGGTCTACCAGCTCATCGGGCTCCTCAGCGGCTCCGTCTTCCCCGAACCGTGGGAGGGGATCGCGGCGGCGGTCGCCCTCACCGTGATCATCAGCGTCGCCCCGGCGGTGTGGCGGCGGTTCCGGGCGAGTTGAGCACCGTCCGCGAGGGACCGCCGGGCGCTGCCGACCGGGGCTCCCGAGAACGGCACGACGGCCAGCCACCCGGCGGCCGGCGGCCGGGCCCTCCTCCGCCGTGGACGTCTACTCCTCCTGCTCCTCCAGGGCGCGCGACGCCCCGACGGGAAGGTCCCACAGATCGCCGCGCGCCCGTCCCTCCGCGGCCCACGCCGCACGCACGCGCTGCAGCGGCTGCAGCGGCGGCTCCGCCGAGAGCAGGAACGCGCCGTAGTGCATCGGCGCCATCGCCCGCGCCCCCACGTCCGCGCAGGCCCGCACCGCTTCCTCCGGCGAGGTGTGCACCGGGCGGAGCATCCACCGCGGTTCGTACGCCCCGACGGGGAGCAGCGCCACGTCGATCCCGGGGCAGCGGCGGCCGATCTGCGTGAACCAGGGTCCGTAGCCGGTGTCCCCCGCGAAGTAGACGCGCCTGCCCATGCGCTCCCCCCGTCGGGCGCGCAGACGTGTGAGCACCCAGCCGCCCCAGAGGGAACGGCAGGTGTCCGTCAGCGTCCTGCGTGACCAGTGGTGCGCGGGGACGAACTCGAAGCGGACCCTGCCGCCGTCGCTCGCGGGCAGCTCCGCCGCCTCCCACCAGTCCAGCTCCGTCACGCTGGTGAAGCCCTTTCTGCGGCACCAGCGGCCCAGCCCCGCGGGGACGAACAGGTGGGTGCGGCGCGGGAGCCGGCGCAGTGTGGGGGCGTCGAGGTGGTCGTAGTGGTTGTGCGAGATGACCACGGCGTCGACGCGCGGCAGGTCCGCCCACGGCAGGCCGGGAGGCGTGACCCTGGCGGGCGTGCCGAGGATGCGGCGTGACCACACCGGGTCGGTCAGCACCGTCAGACCGCCGATGCGCACGACCCAGCTCGCGTGCCCCACCCACGTCACGGCGAGGGTCCCGGGCCGTGCCGCGGGCAGCGGGCCCGGTGCGTACGGAAGCCGCGCGACGTCGCCGAGGGTCTCGGGCGCCGGACGCATCGACCTTTCTCGTGCGACGCGGAGCAGGGCCTGCACGCCGGGAAGCGGTGCGGTCAGCCGGTTGGCGAAGGTCCGTGGCCAGAGCCTCCTGGCCCCGACGGGAACCAGCGCCGGAGCCTTCGCGGGTGCCGGCGGGGCGGGCGCGGACGGCGCATGCGGGGGCGCCTTCGTGGCTGTCTCCGTCTCCTGTTCGCTCAGCGTCCGGTCCGCTTCCACAGTCACCCCCGCAGGGCCGTCAGTTCGGTAAGGGCCGATTCCACGGACTCGAGTGCCCGGCCGCCCGCGGCCGATGCCGGTGCGGGCAGGTCCGGATCTGCGACGAGGCCGCCGGCCAGCCGCACCCGCAGCGCTTTCGGATCGTCGCCGAAGCGGTGCCCGCCGCACGCGAACGGCCCGAACATCCGCACCAGTTGTGCCTCCAGACCGGGCGAGTCCCGGATGCCGTGAGCTTCGAGAGAGGCCCGCACCGGCTCGAAGTCCGCATAGAGGTGGCGCCCCACCCGCGGCGGGCGGCACAGCGCTCCGGCCCCGGTGAGGACGCGGTGCAGTCCGGCGAGGACCGAGCCGTGGGCGCGCGCGGTGCTCACCCGGCGTGCCCGCAGCGACTCGGGTTCGGTGAGAGCGTCGGCGACGGCGGTGTCGTCCGGACCGGCCGGCCCCGTCAGCAGCGACGTGAGCACCCCTCGTACGGCCTCGGCGAGGCCCTGCCCGCGTCCGCTGTCGGGGAAGCGGGCGATCCCGGCGGCCGGGCCGTGGGGCAGCAGCGTCTCCCCCAGTTCCGCGAGCACGACGACCTCGTCGGTCTCCCGGCCGCCCTGGACCATTTCGGCGGGGCTGACGACGACCGTGCTGTGCGGCGCGTGCGCCGTCTCGCGCCACGTCTCGTCGCTGACGACCAGCAGCCGCTCGTCACCCGCGGCTTCGACCACCTCGTGCAGCAGTTCGGGGGGCACGGCGGTGCCGGTGCAGTCGTCCGCCACGGACAGCACCAGCACGCGGGGCGGTTCGGGTTCCTCGGCCCGCACACGGCCGGCCGTCTCCCGCAGGGCCACCGGGTCGGGCACTCCCCCGCACTCGACGGGCACGGGCACGGTGCGCACGGGACGGCCGAGCAGCCGGGCGGGCCGTGCGTACCAGGTCTCGCAGGGCCTCGGCGTCAGGACGGTGCCGGGGCCCGTGGCGGCCAGCACCGCGAGGAGCAGAAGTTCGGCCCCGGGGGCGGCGACGACCTGGCCGGGACGGGTCTCCATGCCGCGGCGGTGCCAGTAGCCGCAGGCGGCGACGGCGGTGGCGGACCGTGTTCGCCGGTAGCCGTCGCTGCCCTCCATCGCTCACGCCTCCGCCGTCGTGCCGCCGCTGCCACCCTCAGAGAATAAAATAGGACAAATACACAGTGCGTCCACCTTCGCAGAGTTCGGAGGGCGGCGTGTGACGACACGTAGGCGCTCGATGGAGGGGTGTGGTCGTCCGGCTGTGGCTACTGCGCGCCCTGCCCGCGGCTGCGCACGACCTTCTCGGCCAGGCCGGCGAGCTCCGCGCGCTTCTCCTCGACGACCCCGGTCAGCCCGTCGGGGTGGAAGGCGTAGACGGACACGGTCAGCACGGCGCCCTCGTGGCGGAAGGGAAGCGTCGCGCACGCGCGCAGGCCCCGCTGCAGTGCCATGGCCCGGTAGCGGGGCCACCGCGTCTCGTGCCGCACGTCGCGGACGAGCACGGGCCGGCCGCTCTCCAGCGCGGCGGGCACCGGTCCTTCCTCGGACTCCCACTGGACGGCGACCAGTTCGGAGACCTCGGGGTGCGTGACGGCGGAGGCCCGCCCGCCAGGGGCCTCCGCCAGAGGGCCGCCCGCGGGATCGGTCAGCGTGACGGCGGCCGCGCAGCTGCCGGAGGTGGAGACGGCGGCGTGCTCCGCGAGTTCGGTGAACCCGCGGCAGAAGGACCCCTCTGCCGCTTCTGCCGACTCTGCCGCCTGAGCCGTCCCCCGCTCGTCCGGCGGCGTGAGCGGCGTCGCGGAGCGGAGGGCCTGGCTCTGGGGGGCCGGGGGGCGGTCGTAGGCGCCGGGCGGTTGCTGGTCTTCCACATGCGGTCGGCTGCCCGGGCGGGCAGAACGGAAACGGCCGCATGTGTGCAGTTCCGGAGGGCTTCGTGAACATCAGGGGTGCCCTGGCGGTGGCGGCCCGGAGATCTGGCCGGGCCCGTGAGACGCATGCGGGCTGTCGGGGTGTCATCGCCCGCTTCTCCCGCTGTGCAGGGGCGTCTCCCGTGCGTGCGGCCCGCCACATCACCCCGAAACCGGGGATGTGACGGGCCGCCGGGCCCGACGGTGCCGTTGCCGGGGTCAGGCGGCGGTGAGTTCGGGCCGGCGTTCGCCGGTGTCGTCTTCGCGGTCCGTGCCGGCGTCGACCTCCTGCTGGATCCGCTCACACGTCCGGCTGATCAGACGCGAGACATGCATCTGCGAGATACCCAGCTGATCAGCGATCCTCGTCTGCGTCATGTCGCAGAAGAACCGCATGTACAGAATGCGGCGCTCCCGCTCCGGCAGCCGCTCCAACCGCGGCTTGACCGACTCCCGGTAGATCACATGATCGAACCCCGGCTCACTGCGCCCCAGCGTGTCCGCCAGCGAATACCCGTCATCCGACCCCGGCAACTGCGCATCCAGCGACAACGTGCTGTAACTCTCCAGAGCCTCCAGCCCCACCAGCACATCCT
>NZ_FMHI01000025.1 GCF_900090145.1 Streptomyces sp. WMMB 322 | reverse complement strand
GGAGAGACCCGCTTTCCCGTGTACGACCTGGTCTCCACCTGGTACCACGAGGGCGTGCCCGGCCACCATCTGCAGCTGGCGCAGTGGGCGCACGTCGCCGACCAGCTCTCCCGCTACCAGACGACGGTCGGCATGGTCAGCGCCAACGCCGAGGGCTGGGCGCTGTACGCGGAGCGGCTCATGGACGAGCTGGGCTTCCTGGCCAACGCCGAACAGCGGCTGGGGTATCTGGACGCGCAGATGATGCGTGCGACGCGCGTCATCGTCGACATCGGCATGCACCTTCAGCTGCGCATCCCGGACGACTCGCCCTTCCGTCCCGGCGAGCAGTGGACGCCGGAACTCGCGCAGGAGTTCTTCGGGATGCACAGCGGCCGTCCCGCGGACTTCGTGGAGAGCGAGCTGGTGCGTTACCTCGGAATGCCCGGACAGGCGATCGGCTACAAGCTCGGCGAGCGTGCGTGGCTGACGGGACGTGAGGCGGCGCGCAAGGCGCACGGGGACGAGTTCGACCCGAAGCAGTGGCACATGGCTGCCCTCTCGCAGGGCTCACTGGGTCTCGACGATCTGGTGGCGGAGCTGTCGGCACTCTGACGACCCGACAGGACGTCACGTCGCGGTGGACGAACGGGGCGTGTGCGTGCGGCTGTTGAGGCCGGACGCACACGCCCGGGGCGCCGCCGCGATCTCGGCGTCCCGATGCTCGGCACTCAGCTCGGCACTCGGCACTCGGCACCCCGAAGGGCTCGCGTCACGAAGCCGACCGGCTCCACCGGGCGGCCGGCTCCCGGCAGCGGGGGCCGGGCGGATGACCTGAACGCTGGACTGCCCCGCCCCGGCCCCTTCCGGCCCTCCCGGGTCCGCCGAAAGCGAGCGCGGTGACACACTCATCGACGCGATGACTTGGCGACAAATCGTCCCGTCGACTGGTCGGTTCATCGACCGTTGGTATCCGGCTTCCGGGGACCGCAACCAGGTGGACCTGAACAGGGCGCTCACGCACCGGCCGGACAGCGGAGAGCCGGACTCCCGGCCGCCAATCACGCGTACTGGCGGCGGAATTGACGTGCGGTTCCGCGGGCTCGGCCGGCCACCCCGTTCACACAAGGGCCTCGATGTTCGCGTGGTCCGGCAGCACTGAACGAGGTCACGGTGCCGATGTCATGTGGTCCCGTCGGGCCGGGGGCCGAGGTGGGCGTCGCGGGCCAAGAGCGCCGCCTGCACGCGGTTTGTGACCTCCAGGGTCGTGAGGATGCGGCTGACGTGGGCTTTGACGGTGCTCTCGCGCATCTGGAGGCGGGCGGCGATGTCGGAGTTGGTCTCTCCTTGCGTGAGGCGGGCCAGCACGTCACGTTCACGGGGGGTGAGACGTTCGAGACGGGTGCGGGCCGCCGCTGCCTGCGGCTGCCGGGAGTGGTGGTAGCGGTCGATGAGGCGCCGCGCGGCGCTGGGATGGAGCATGGCCGATCCGGCGGCCACCAGGTGGACGGCCCGCAGAATTTCGGCGGGGTCGGTGTCTTTCAGCAGGAACCCGTCGGCGCCGGCCGCGAGGGCGTTGTAGACGTATTCGTCCAGGTCGAAGGTGGTCAGTGTGATCACCTTCGGGGGGTGGGGCAGGTCCCGCAGACGGGAGGTGGCGATGATGCCGTCCATGCGAGGCATGCGCACATCGACCAGGGCGACGTCCACACGGTGTGCGGTGGCCAGTTCGACGGCGTGCAGCCCGTCGGTTGCCTGGGCGACGACGTCGATGCCTTCCGCCGCGTCGAGGAGCTCGGTGAGCCCGAGGCGGACCAGAGCATCGTCGTCGGCTATCAGGACGCGGATCATGTGCGGGAACCGTTCTGCCCGGTAGCGGGCGGGTGCGGGATACGGGCGGCCAGCCGCCAGGCGCCGGCTCCGCAGGGCCCGGCGTGCAGGTGGCCGCCGAGGGCCGCTACCCGCTCTCGCAGGCCCACCAGACCGAACCCCGAATCGATACGTCCCGGCGCCGGGGCCCCGGCGGTGTTGGAGATCTCCACGGTGGTGTCGGGCGAGGCGTAGCAGAGGCGGATGGTGACCGGTGCGCATTGGGCGTGCTTGCGGGCGTTGGTGAGTCCTTCCTGCACGATGCGGTAGACGGCAAGGCGGTGTGCGACCGGAGCCTGCTCGGGGAGTCCCGTCGCGTGGAAGTCGATGTGCTGGCCGGCCGCACGCGCCTGCTCGACGAGTTCGTCCGCCTCGCGCAGGACGGGAGCGGCCGGCCCCGTGGCCGCCTCGGTGCCGGTGTCGCGGAGGGCGCCGAGGACGTCACGCAGGTCGGCCAGCGCTTCCGTGGAGGCGGTCCGCAGCAGGGACAGCCTCTCGGCGACCGGCTGGGGCAGGGCGTCGGCCTTGGTGGTGAGCACGCCGGTGTGCAGGGCGAGCAGGCTCAGGCGGTGAGCGAGCACGTCGTGCATCTCGGCGGCGATCCGGGACCGCTCGGCGGCCCTGGCGGCCTGTTCCCGCAGTTCCCGCTCCACGCGCAGGTGCTCGACCTGAGTACCCAGCGCTTCGACCAGGCGGCGGCGGCTGCCCATCCACAGTCCGCCCACCACTGCAAGGAGCAGAAACAGGCTGGAGCCGTACTGCTGCGGTTTCCACAGCGAGACCACCGGAGCGGTGAACACGTCGGCCACCAGGACGGTCACCGCGCAGCCGACCGCGATCCGGGCTCGTCTGTCCGCGGCCAGGTCGAACAGAGCCACCAGCAGCAGCGGCAGCAGCACCCACCCCCACAGCGCGGTCGCCACCACGGACAGGGCCGGGGCCAGGGCCCAGGGCAGTCGGCGCACCAGCAAGGCGGACCCGCACAGCACGGCCGCCACGGCGGCCGGTGTCAGGTAACGTCCGCCCGAGGTGGCAGCGGTGTTCGTCACGGCCGCGAAGACCAGCAGCACCACCAGACCCCAGCGCCCGTACACCCGCCAGGTGGCCGGTTCTCTCCAACTCCCCACCCGCGGAAGCCTAGACGGGCGACGGCAGGAAGACCCCCGCCGATCAGACGGGCCCGCACCCTACTTTCGTAGGGGCAGGGGAGCGCAGATCAGCCGATTCGCGAGCGTGGCGGTCTTCCTAGCGTCCAAGCCCATGGACAACTGGCTTACCTCGCACGACCGTTCCTTCGCGCAGCGCCATGGGGAGGGCTGGAGGTTCCTCATCGAAGCCGCCCGCGATCTGCGCACCACCGGCGCCGTCGCGCCCAGCGGCAAGGCACTGGCCCGCGCGCTCACCGAACCGGTGCGCCTCCAGGCCCCCGGCCCCTGACCGTCCTGGAAGCCGGCGCGGGCACCGGAGCCGTCACGCGCCCCCTCGTCGCCGCGCTCACGCCGGGCAGCCGCCTCGACGTCGTCGACGCCAACCCGCGTTTCACCGACCGCCTGCGCCACCTCGTGCGCACTCATCCGCACCTGGCAGGCAGGCCCGACCAGGTCCGCGTCCAGCGCAGCCGCGTGGAGGAACTGGACACCGACCGGCGCTACGACGTGATCATCTCCGGCTTGCCGCTGACCAACTTCACCCCCCGCCAGGCCGAGACCATCATGAGCCGGTACCTGGAACTGCTTCACCCCGGCGGCACCCTCACCTACTTCGCCTACCTCGGCACCCGCCGGGCACGCAACCTGCTCTCCACCCGCGCCGAAACGCGCCGCCACCGAGCGGTCGAAGAGGTCATGACCTCCTACCAGCGCCAGTACGCCACCGGCTGCCGGACGGTCTGGGCCAATCTTCCCCCGGCCAGGGTCTGGCAGCTCAGGTGTCCCACCGAACCGGAACTGAAGGCCCGGTGCGCCGGAGCGGCGGAAGCCGCCCGGTGAGCGCCGTGTCCGCCGTCCTCGGCGAGGTGCCCGCCGGCGTCGCCTACCCGTTCCTCGCGGCCGCCGTCCTGGCCGAGTCCGTTCTGCTGATCGGCGCCTTCGTCCCCACCCTCACCCTGCTGCTGACCGCCGGGGCGCTCGCACGCCACGGAGACCTGCACCTGCTCCCCGTCATCGCCACCGCCGCCGGCGCGGTGGTGACGGGGGACTTCCTCGCCCACCGCACCGGACGCGTCCTCGGCGCCCGCCTGCACACCTCAGGTATCGGCCGGCGCATCCCGGTCACCGTCTGGCAGCGCGCCGGAGACCTGATGGCCCGCCGCGGCGGCCAGGCGCTCCTCATCACCCGGTTCGTTCCCGTGATCCGCACCGTGACCCCGCACCTGGCCGGCGCCACCTGCCTGCCCTACCGCAGCATCGCCCCCTACAGCGCACTCGCAGCCCCCCTGTGGGCCGCCGCCGAGGCCGGCGCCGGCTACGCAGCCGCGCCGTCCCTGCAACGTGCGCTCACCCTGGGCGCGCCCGCCGTCGCCGCGCTTCTCCTTGCGGCGGCCGGCGCCCTGCTCTGGGCGAAGGCCCGCAGAAGAAGACCGGCAGCCCGAACGGGCATCGGGCGCCGGCCCGGTGCGCCCATCCAGCTCGGGCGGCCCGCCCGGCAGGCCCCGGCGTCGCCGGCCGCCGAGCCGGACCGGGACCAGGGACACGCGATGCCCGGGCGCGCAGCAGGACGCCGCCCGCCGGCCCGGGGCACTCGGACCGGCCCCGCCCCGGGCGAGCCCTGCTCAACGCGCGAAGCCGTTCTCGGAATTGATGACCTCGCCGGTGATCCACGCCGACTCGTCGGTGGTGAGCCAGGAGACGAGCCGGGCCGGATCGTCGGGTGCGGCCCACCGGCCGCCGGGGAAGAGCGCCGCCACCGCGGCGTGTTCCTCGCCACTGAGATAACCGGTGTCGACGGGGCCGGGGTTGACCGCGTTGATGGTGATGCGGGGTGCCAGCGCGGTCGCGAGAGTGCGCACGGAGGAGGCCAGTGCGCCCTTCGCGAGGCTGTAGCAGATCTCCTCGGGCATGCCGCCGCGCACGTCCTGCCCGGAGGTCATCACCACGATCCGGGCGGCGGGGGCGTCGTCGGGGCGTGGCAGCCGCGCGAACGCCTGGATCAGCAGGATCACCGAGCGCGTGTTCACCGCCCAGTGCGCGTCGAGCATCTTCGCGTCGACGGCCTCGAGAGGCCCGTCGCCGCCGCTGAGCGCGTGGTTGGCCACGAGGATGTCGAGCCCGCCGCCACCGAATGCCTCCGTCGCCTCGCCGACCAGTCGGGCCGGAGCATCCCGTGCGGTGAGGTCGCCGGGACCGTGTGCCACTCTCGCGCCGGGCGTGGCGACTTCACGCACGGCGTCGGCCAGAGCCTCGGGACCTTCGCTGTCGCTGCCCCAGGGCTGAGCGGAGTCGTGCGGCCGGTGGTGGTGCATGTAGACGCTCGCGCCGTAGGCCGCCAGGCGGCGGGCGACGGCGTGACCGATGCCGGTCCGGCGGCTGGCTCCGGTGACGAGTGCGGTGCGTCCGCGAAGGGGCAGGGGGTCGCGGCGGGGTGAGGGAGTCATGACGTACAGCCTGCTGGCCCTCGCCGCACACGTCAGGTGGATTTCCCGCGCCGCCGGAGGCTCGCTCCCCTCAGGTGCGAGCCGGTGCCGACCGGCGGTGCAGCGCCGAGCCGTGCCGGGACTTGCTGACCTCCAACTGGACGGGAATGCGTTGGCGCAGGTCGGCGACGTGACTGACGATGCCGACGCATCTGTCGCGCTCCCGCAGGGAATCCAGGACGTCGAGGATTTCGTCGAGGGTCTGCTCGTCGAGGCTGCCGAATCCCTCGTCGATGAAGAGCGTCTCCAGTTTCGTGCCGCCGGCTTCGTCGGTGACGACGTCGGCGAGGCCGAGGGCCAGCGCGAGGGAGGCGGAGAACGTCTCACCGCCGGAGAGGGTCGCCGTGTCACGTTCGACCCCGGTCCAGGCGTCGATGACGTGCAGCCCGAGGCCGGAGCGTGCCCGCCCGCCGGCCCGGGCGTCGGAGTGGACCAGGGTGTAGCGGCCCGCGGACATGCGGGAGAGGCGGGCGCTCGCTGCCGCGGCCACCTGCTCGAGGCGAGCGGCCAGCACATAGGACTCAAGGCGCATGCGGTGCTCGTTCTCGGCCGAGGTTCCGGCCGCAAGACCCGCGAGCCGGGCCACCCTTTCATGGGTCTCACGCAGCGGCGCGAGCCGCCTTGCGCTGTCGGCGGCCTGCTGCGTGAGCCTGTCGAGTTCGGCGCAGCGGGTTCGGGCGGCGTCCTCGGCGGCCGAGGCCGCGCGCAGCCGGCGGGTGGCCTCGTCGGTGGCGTGCTGTGCGGCGTCGGGCTCGGCGGGCGGGAGTGCGGCCGCCGCGATCAGGTCCGGGTCTCTCAGCTCGGCGCCGACCGTGGCTTCGGTTGCCCGCCAGTCCTCCAGACGCTCTGCCAGTACCCGCTGTTCCTCGTCGCCGAGGACCGCGGCGCCGGCTGCCTCCGCGCTGCCGAAGCCCGCGCGGTCCGCCGCGGCGGCCAGCTGAGCGGCGGTCTCCTCCAGATGTCTGCCGCTCTCCTGCGCCCCGCGTGCGGCGTCGGCGGCCTCCTCCAACAGGGCGGTGCGGCGCCGGAGCAACGCCGCCCGTTCGAAGACGCTCCGGGCATCGCCGCGGGCCTTCTCCAACTGGACTGCCAGCGCCGTCAGTTCACGCTGGAGGGCGTCCCGGTGCGAGGTACGGGCGGCGACGCGGCGCTCGGCGTCCCGCTGCTGGGCGAGGCGTCGGGAATGTTCCCGTTCGGCCCGCGCGAGGGCCTCCCGGGCGGCGTGCGCGTCGGAAGCCTCTTCGTGAGCACGCTCGTGTGCCTCCGTCAACTCTTCGACGGCGGCAGTGAGTTCGCCGGTGTCCTCTCCCTGCGACCCGGCGGCGGCCGCGGCCAGCGCTTCCCGCAGGCGGCGTGCCGCAGTGTCCGCTTCCTCGCGCGCGGCTTCGGCATCGCGGAAGTCGGCCAGCGCTGCGTCCTCGGCGGCCTGTCCGACGGCTCCGGCGCCGGGACGTGCCGGGTCGGGGTGAGCCGTGGCTCCGCATACGGTGCATGGCTCGCCGTCGCGCAACCGGGCGGCGAGTTCGGCGGCGATGCCGCGCAGCCGCTGGTCCTTCAGCCGCAGCCATTCCTCGTGCGCCCGGGCAGCCGACTCCCGTGCTTCCAGGAGCCGTTGCGCGGCTTCCTTCTCCTGTTGCGTGAGGTCGTCGCGTCGCCGTGCGGCGTCGAGGCGCTGCTTCGCCGGCTCCAGCCGGCCGCCGAGCTGTTCGGCGCGCGTGGCGGCTTCCTGCGCGTGGTCGACGCGCTGCTGGTGCGCGAGGCGTTCGCTCTCCCAGCGGGAGAGCCATTCCGTGGCCTCCCGCAAGGTCTCTTCGTCGGCGTGTGATTCGCGTTCGAGACCGGCGAGTTCGGTTTCGATGGCCGCGCGGCGTTCCTCGGCGCGCCGTGCAGCCTCCAGTGATCCCAGCTCCTGACGGTACTCCCCGGCCAGGCGGGCCAGTTCGGAAGCAGGTGAGTCGGCAAGCTCGGCGGGAAGCCGTGATCGGCGCCGCGTCTGCTCGGCCAGCGCCGTCTCGTGGGCGGCGACGGCCGACTCGTGGAGCGCCACGGCGGGGGCGACGGCGCCGGCGGCCCGGGCACGCTCCAGGCGCTGCCGGGTCTCCTCGCGCTCGTCGGCACGCTCCTCCAGCTCACGGGCACGCCGCTGGGCGATGCTGTACTGCCTCTGCCGACGGGCGAGTTCACGATGCTCGGCCAGCTGGGACATCGCCTCGCGGTGTGCCGATTCGGCGGTGGCGGAAGCGATGACCGCGATGTCCAGCCGTTCGCGGGCGCTCGTACGGGCAAGGGCGGCCCATTCCAGTACGGCGGCGGTCAGCCCCGGGGCGCCCGCAGTGAGGGCCTCGTCTCCGGCGGCGGCGTCACGCGGTGCGGGCTGACGGTGCGTGGACTCGCGTGCACGCTGGCCGGGAAGCGCTCCGCCCGACTCCTCCCCCGCCGCGTAGCCGTCGCCGGGGACCGCCTGGTCCGGGTCGCCGCTGCCGAGTGCCTGCCGCATGCGGTGGAGGAGGCCCAGCAGCGTCTCGTCGCCGGCACGCACCTCGTCCTGGGCGGTGCGCCGCATACGGGCCAGCTGTTCCTCGGCGGCGGCGAACCGGCCGGTGTCGAAGAGCCGGCCGAGCAGCTTGGCACGGTCCTCCGCGCTCGCCCGCAGGAAGCGCGCGAAGTCCCCCTGCGGGAGCAGCACGACCTGGCAGAACTGTTCGCGGCTCATGCCGGTGAGCTGGGCGATCTCTTCACCGATCTCCTGGTGGGAGCGGCTGAGCCCCCTCCACTCTCCTGTGCCCGCGTCGTGTTCGCGCAGCCAGGACTGGGCCCGCTCCCGTGTGCTGCCGGTGCCCCGGCGTTTGGGCCGGCTCTGTTCGGGGCGGCGGGTGATCTCCAGCCGGCGCCCTGCGACTGTGAGGTCGAGCACGACCTCGGTCAGCGTGCCGGGAGCGGCATGGTCGCTGCGGAGCGTGCCGCCGGGCTGCTGACGGACGCCGGGGACGGTGCCGTACAGGGCGAAGCAGACGGCGTCCAGCACGGAGGTCTTGCCCGCGCCCGTCGGACCGTGGAGGAGGAAGAGCCCGGCGGCGGACAGCTCGTCGAAGTCGACGTGCTGAGTGCCGCCGAAGGGCCCGAAGGCCGTGACCGTCAGGCGGTGCAGTCTCATCCGCGGGCCTCCGCCCGCTTCGGGGTGCCGTCCGCTGCGCCCGGGCGGTATGCCGCCGGCGTGCGGCCGGCGGTCTCCTCCGCCGTGGTCTCCGCACGGGCGGCTTCCAGAGCCTCGCCGAGCATCCTGCGCTCACCGCTGTCGGCGGCCCGGCCCGTACGGACGTGTCCCACGAAGTCTTCGGCGATCTCCTGGTCACTGCGGCCCTTCAGCCGCCGTGCGTAGGAGACTCGGGGTTCGCTCTCGCCGGAGGGTTCCGGGTCGAAGACCAGGCTGACGATGTGCGGGAAGCGCTCGGCCAGGAGGGCCATCGGAGCATGCGGACGCGCGGTGTCGGTGAGGGTGGCCTCCACCCACGCCTCCTCGTGCGGAGTGTGAGCCGGGTCCTGCAGCAGCTCGTCCAGGCTGCCGCGCAGCCTGGCCAGCGGCCGCGAAACGGGACAGAAGACGCGGCGGGCGGAGACGTCTCCGGCCGCGTCGAGGTCGACGATCCACATGGACTTGTGGTGGGCGGCCTCCGAGAAGGAGTAGGCGAGCGGCGAACCCGAGTACCGCACACGCTTGTTGACTGTCTGACAGCCGTGGAGGTGGCCGAGCGCCGCATAGTGGACGCCGTCGAAGACGGAGGCGGGCACGGAGGCCACGCCTCCGACGGTGATGTCCCGCTCGCTGTCGCAGGACTCACCTCCGTGGACGAAGGCGTGGGCGAGCACGACGGCGCGCGTGGAGTCGGGCCTGGAGGCTAGATCGGCACGCACGCGGTCCATCGCTGCGCGGAGCACGGCCGTGTGACCACGCTCCTCGGCGCCCAGCGAAGCGGACACGAGCGCCGGCTCCAGGTACGGCAGCCCGTAGCAGGCCACGTCACCGTGCTCGTCGGAGAGCAGGACCGGCGTGCCGCAGCCCTCCGGGTCCGTACGCAGGTGGACGCCGGCGTACTCCATCAGCCCGGACCCGACGCCCAGGCGCCGGGCGGAGTCGTGGTTTCCGGAGATCATGACTGCGGGCACGCCCAGCCGCGCGAGCCGGTGCAGGACCTCGTCGAAGAGGGAGAGGGCAGCCAGCGGCGGCACGGCCCTGTCGTAGATGTCGCCCGCGACGAGGACGGCGTCGACCCGCTCCTCCTCGACGGTCCTCAGCAGATGGCCGAGGAACTCCCGCTGGGCATCGAGCAGGCTGACGCGGTGAAAGCTCCGGCCCAGGTGCCAGTCCGATGTGTGCAGCAATCTCACAGCACTGCTCCCGCAAGCACGCGCGCTCTCCCCGTGGTAGGTCTTCTCGACACGGACTGGTCTACCAGCCGGGAGTGACAATGCGGGAATCGGCCGGCGGGGTGCGGACGTTCGCCTCCCGAGAGTCGCCATGGCTCTCCAACCGGCCTCCGGCGCCGCGGATCTGACGCGGCATGGCCTCGCCTGCGGCAGGCGAGGCGCACGGCGCCGACCAACCCAAGGCGGCCGCCGCGGCGCCGGACGCATTGGCCCGCCGCCGGAGTTGACGCTCGCAAGGGCGCCGGCAGCGGTTCCGTGCCGGGAATGCTCAGCTTGCGGTGGGGCGCAGCCGCAGGCCCTGCATGCCACCGTCCACGGCGAGTTCGGTGCCGGTGGTGGCACCTGCCGACGGGCCTGCCAGATAGCACACGGCGGCGGCGACCTCGGCCGCGGAGACGAGCCGCCCCATGGGCTGCCGCGCCTCCAGCGCGGCCCGTTCGGCGACGGGGTCGGGAGCGGAGTCGAGCAGCCTGCCGATCCACGGGGTGTCTGCCGTACCCGGGTTGACGCAGTTGACGCGGATGCCCTCGCGGATGTGGTCGGCGGCCATCGCACGTGTGAGGGCGAGGACTGCGCCCTTGCTGGCGGAGTACAGGGCCCGCTGCGGAAGTCCGGCCGTGGCCGCCACGGAACAGGTGTTGACGATCGCAGCGCCGCCCGGGCGCCCGCCGTCCCCCGCCGCGGCCGCGCGGCGCAGCAGCGGAAGTGCCGCGGCGCTGGACCGGGCCATGCCGGTCACGTTGACGTCGAGGACGCGGTGCCACTCCTCGTCGTCGTTGTCCTCGACGGTGCCCTGGGCTCCGATGCCGGCGTTGTTCACCAGCACGTGAAGACGTCCGAAGCGTTCCCCGACCTTCGTGAACGCGGCGTTCACGGAGGCGCGGTCGGCGACGTCGCAGGGAAGGCCCTGCAGTTGCGCGGGCAGCGCGTCGCAGGCCGGGTCCAGAACGCACACCTGGGCGCCCCGCCGCGCCAGTTCCGTGGCCACGGCGAGGCCGATGCCGGACGCGCCGCCTGTCACGACGGCGGTCCGTCCGCCGAACTCGCCCTCGGGGGTTGCCGCTTGCTGAGCCATGCCTGCCTGCCTCGCCGTCGTTCGTGCGTGCCGGTGCGGGCGCGCGCAGGACGCGGCGGGCGGCGACGGACCGTTGGCGTTCGGCCCGCGGTCCCCGCCGGTGTCCCGTCGGGCGCTTCAGGAGAGGGTAAGGGGCGGGTGCCCCCATGTCCGGCCGCAGGGCCTGATCGGGAGCGTGGCCGGGACCGTGCCTGTGCGCGGCGGCCCGGCTGACGGCTGACGGCTGACGGCTGACGGCTGACGGCTGACAAGACCGAAGACGGGTGGGAATCCGGGGACCGGTACGGGTGGTCCCGATGCCGCCGCGACCCCCGGTGACGACCGTGCGGCGCGGGCGGCGCGGGGCCCCGGGCGGCTCGGCAGCGACGGGAGCGGACGGCTCGTCAGCTCCCGGTACCGCCCTCCTCTCCCGTCGTCCGGCCGGCCGCCAGGTCCTGCGGCCGTCCCCGCTGGTAGAGCAGCCCCGTCACGATCAGCCCCGCGGCGAAGAATCCCGCGGCCCACCAGTAGCCGATCGCGTAGCTGTGGACGTTGGCCCGTGCGACCAGGTCCGGGGCGCGCGGACGGGAGCGCAGGTAGTGGCTCAGGGCCTGGGAGGCCATGGTGTTGAACAGCGCGGTGCCGACCGAACCGCCCACTTGCTGCATCGTGTTGACGGTGGCGGAGGCGACGCCCTGGTCCCGCTTGACGACGCCCAGGGTGGCCAGGCTGATCGCGGACGGCATGACCAGGCCCAGCCCCACACCGAGCACCAGCAGGGGCGGAAGGACATGCGCCGCGTAACTGCTGTGCAGGCTCAGCGTCGTGAGCCAGGCCAGGGCCGCTGCGGCGCACCCCATTCCCGTGGGCACCACCGGCTTCGGCCCGATGCGCGGGATCAGTACGTTCGTGGAGAGCTGCGCGGTGGCGACCAGGGCGAGGACCATCGGCAGGAAGGCCAGGCCGGTTCTGACGGGCGAGTAACCGAGCGTCCTCTGCAAGTAGTACGTGAGGAGGAGGAAGACGCCGAACATCCCCGCACCCGCGACGAAGATGCTGATGAAGGACGCCGCCCGGTTGCGGTCGCGCACGACACGCGGTGGCAGCAGAGGGTTCCGGGCCCGCGACTCGTGGACAACGAAGCAGGCAAGGAGCGTGACGGCGACGGTGAGCGACGCCCAGCACCGCCAGGCGCCCCAGCCGTCCGTGGCGGCGCTGGAGAAGCCGTGGATCAGGCAGAAGAGTCCCCCGCCGACCAGTGCGGCCCCCGGCAGATCCAGCCGTGGGCGGACGGTGGACCGGTGCGGCGGCAGGATCGCCAGTCCGCAGACCACACCGACGACGGCGATGAGGACGTTGACGTACAGCGTCCACCGCCAGCTCAGATGCTCGGTGAGCAGCCCGCCCAGCAGCAGCCCGATCGCCGCCCCGGAACCCGCGATGGCACCGAAGACACCGAACGCACGCGAGCGTTCGCGCGGCTCGGTGAACGTGGTCGTCAGCAGGGACAACGCGGCCGGGGCGAGCAGCGCCCCGAACACACCCTGCAGTGCACGGGCACCGACAAGGGCCGCGAAGCTGCTTGCGGCGCCGCCCAGAGCGGACGCGGCACCGAATCCGACGAGTCCCGTCACGAAGGTCCTGCGGCGCCCGATCAGGTCGGACAGCCGGCCGCCGAGCAGGAGCAGGCTGCCGAAGGCCAGGGTGTAGGCGGTGATGACCCACTGCCGCCCGTCGTTGGAGAAGCGGAGGTCCCGCTGCGCGGAGGGGAGGGCGATGTTCACGATCGTCGCGTCCAGGACGACCATCAGCTGGGCCAGAGCGATCACCGTCAGCGCCCACCAGCGGTGGGGTGTGCGGCTCTGCTCGTCGGCGCCCGAGGCCGGCCCCGCGCCGGGACCGCCGGGGGAAGGGCCGGGCGGTCTGGGGGGCATCTGCGGACCTCTCGGCTCCACGGCTTGCGGGACGGAGACACTTCGCAGTCGTCACGTTATGTCCGGTGTCCACCGGCCGCAAAAGATCGTTCGCGGGCCGCACGGACGCGAGACCGGCACCGCCGCGGCGGCGGGGGACGGCCGGAGCGCCGGCACGGCCGGGAGGCCGGAGGCCCGCGGAGGAGTCAGAGACTCCCGTATGCCTCGCCGCCGACCGTCAGGCGGGCCGTGCCGGCGGTGCTGTCGGCGAGCCAGTCGCGGAAGGCCTCCACTTCCGCCGCCGGGAGTCCCAGCTCGATGGTCACCTCGGCTCCGTAGGTGACCTCGCGCACCGGCCGGCCGCCGGAGCGCAGGTCGTTCTCCAGTCTCCCGGCACGCTGGTGGTCGGTCGTGACGGTCACCAGCCGGTAGCGCTGCCGGACGCGGGTGCCGACGGCGTCCAGTGCCTCCCCGACGGCACCGCCATACGCGCGGATCAGGCCGCCCGCGCCGAGCTTCGTGCCACCGAAGTAGCGGACGACCACCGCGACCGCGCAGCGGATGCCCCGGCGCGTGAGCATCTGGAGCATCGGCAGGCCGGCAGTGCCGCCCGGCTCCCCGTCGTCGTCGGACTTCTGCACACCGCCGTCCGCACCGATGACGTAGGCCCAGCAGTGGTGGCCGGCCCCCGGGTGTTCCGCGCGCACCCGCGCGACGAAGGCCTTCGCCTCCTCCTCGGTGTCGGCGGGAGCCAGCCGGCACACGAAGCGCGAGCGGCTGACCTCGGTCTCGTGCGCGCCCTCACCGGCCACGGTGACGTACTGCTCCTGCATACGCGCACCCTACGTGCGAGCCCGCCGAGCCCGCCCCGGTAGTGGACGGGCCGGGGATGCACGGACCGGGAATGCACCCGCCGGCCGGGAATGGACGGACCGGCACTGATCGTTGGACACGTCATGTACGCAGACGCTGAGACCGTACGCAGAATCCTGACGGAGTCGGGCGACACCTGGGCCGTGGTCGGCCTGTCCACGAACCGGGCGCGCGCGGCGTACGGCGTCGCCGGTGTCCTGCAGCGCTTCGGCAAGCGCGTGGTGCCGGTGCACCCGAAGGCGGAGACGGTCCACGGAGAGCAGGGCTACGGGACGCTGGCAGCCATCCCGTTCCCCGTCGACGTCGTGGACGTCTTCGTCAACTCCGAACTCGCCGGTGAGGTCGCGGACTCGGCCGTGGACATCGGCGCGAAGGCCGTCTGGTTCCAGCTCGGCGTGATCGACGAGGACGCCTACGAGCGCACGCGGTCCGCCGGCCTGGAGATGGTGATGGACCGCTGTCCGGCGATCGAGATCCCGAAGCTCGCATGACCCGCCTCCCTGCGCACCTTCGGGGTGCGCGGTCGTGACGGGGGTGCGGACGGCCCGCCCTGACGACGCCCGTGAACTGGTGCGCCTGCGGCGGCTGATGTTCCTCGGGATGCACGGGCGGGACGAGCCGGGCCCGTGGGAGCGGGACGCGGTGCGAACGGCCCGCCGCCTGCTGGACCGGGAACTGCCGGGCGGTGAACGGCTCGGCGCCTTCGTGGTGGACGGGGACCAGCCGGGCCCGCGGCATCTCGCTGCGTGCTCGGTGGGCAGCGTCGAGGAGCGACTGCCTGCCCCGAGGCATCCCGCGGGCCGGTTCGGCTTCATCTTCAACGTCTGCACCGACGAGCGCTACAGGGGACGCGGCTACGCGCGGGCGACCACCGAAGCGCTCCTGGACTGGTTCGCCGAGCGGGGCGTGACCCGGGTCGACCTCCACGCGAGCACGGACGCGGAACATCTGTACCGCTCCATGGGATTCGGCGAGCACTCCATCGCGCTCTCCATCGACCTGTCGCGGCGCGGCTGAGGACGGCTCAGCCGCCTTAGGGAGGCGGCGGCGAGATGGGCGGCGGCCACGGCGGCGTCTGCTCAGACGCCCAGGCCCTCGAGGACGACGGCGCCCGGCAGTTCGGCCAGCGCCTCGCCCGGAACGATGAGCTTGCCCCGCCGGCGTCCGCTGCCGATCAGCGTCCACGGCAGACCGGTGACCGCCGCGTCGACGAGGACGGGCCAGCCTTCGGGAAGCCCGATCGGCGTGATGCCGCCGTACTCCATCCCGGTCTCCTCGACGGCGGTCTCCATCGGTGCGAACGACGCCTTGCGTGCTTCCAGTTGACGCCGCACCGCGCCGTTGACGTCGACGCGCGTCGCGGAGAGCACCACGCACGCAGCGAGCGTGCGCCCGCCGCCGCGCTTCGCGGCGACGACGACGCAGTTGGCGGACGTGCCGTGGAGGTCCTCACCGTAGTTCTCGATGAATGCGGCCGTGTCGGCCTTCTCGGGGTCGGTGTCGACGTAGAGCAGCCGGTCGCGCGGCACACCGCCCTTCCAGCCACGCACGGCGTCCGCCGCCGGGCCGGTGAAGTGCTCGACCGTCCAGGCGGGGGCGGCCGATTCGAAGTTGCCGACGGGTGCGCGCATGTGCGGCACGCTAACACCCCCGCGGACCGCGGGAGTTGCGGTCAGCGCGGTGCCGGGACGGAGATGGCCATGGTCATCTCGACCGGTTCCCCGCCCTCGTTGCGGTAGCCGTGCGGCACGTTCGCCTCGAAGGACGCGGAGGTCCCGGCGGGCACCTCGTGGTCCCTTCCCTCGACGCTCAGGGTGAGCAGCCCCTCGCGTACGTGCACCAGCTCGGTGGTGCCGGCGGGGTGCGGGTCGGAACTGCTTCCCTCGCCCGGCATGAGCCGCCACGACCACAGCTCCAGCGGGCCGGGGGCCTCGGTGCCCGCCAGCAGGGTGCTGTGGCTCCCCGCCTGCGTGGACCACAGCCGCACCGCCTGTTCCGCGGGGACGAGGCGCACCTGCGGTTCCTGGTCGAAGTCGAGCAGGGTGGTGATGCTCACGCCGAGGGCGTCGCCCACCTTGACGACCGTGCCGACGCTGGGGTTCGTGCGGCCCTGCTCGATCTGGATGAGCATCCCCCGGCTCACGCCGGCGCGGGCCGCGAGGGCGTCGAGGGTGTATCCGCGCTCCTGGCGGTGGCGCTTGAGATTGCGGGCCAGGGACTGCGTGAGGTGGTCGAGGTCCGTCACGGGCTCCGTACACCGTCCAATATTATGGATGCCAGAGTTCAGTCTGTTAAACTACGCTGAGTTGTACTTGCTTGTTCACGCCACTGTACTGCGAGGTGTCTCATGACCGCCGCCCTGGCCCTGGTCACCAGCCTGATGTGGGGGCTCGCCGACTTCGGTGGCGGGCTGCTCACCAGGCGTATGTCCGCGCTGACGGTCGTGGTGGTCTCCCAGGCGCTGGCTGCCGCGGTCCTCGGTGCGGTCGTGATCGCCACCGGGGGCTGGAGCGAGTGGGGCGGGCAGCTGTGGTTCGCGGCGGCCGCGGGACTGGTGGGTCCGGTGGCCATGCTCGCCTTCTACAAGGCGCTCTCCCAGGGGCCCATGGGCGTGGTCTCGCCGCTGGCCTCCCTCGCCGTCGTCGTTCCGGTCGGGGCGGGCCTGGCACTGGGCGAACGGCCGGGCTGGGTCCAGGCCGCGGGAATCGGCGTCGCGATCACCGGCGTGGTCCTGGCGGGCGGTCCGGAGCTGCGGGGCGCACCGGTGCAGCGACGGACGATCGCGCTCACCCTCGTCTCGGCGCTGGGCTTCGGCGCGGTGATGGCGCTGATCGAGCACGCCGGCACCGGCACCATGGCCGGGCTCTTCCTCGCGCTGTTCGTACAGCGCGTGTGCAACGTCGCCGTCGGAGGTGCCGCCCTGTACGTGCAGGTCAGGCGGGGAAGGCCCGCGCTGCCCGCCGAGGGGGGACGCCGGGCCCTGACCGTCGCCCTGCCCGCGCTGGCCTTCGTCGGCCTCGCGGACGTCGCGGCCAACGGCACCTACATGCTCGCGACGTCGTACGGGCCCGTCACGACGGCTGCGGTGCTGGCGTCGCTCTACCCCGTGGTCACCGCGCTCGCGGCCCGGGGCGTACTGCGGGAGAGGCTGCGGGCGGTGCAGACCGCCGGGGCGGGTCTGGCCCTGGTCGGCACGGTGCTGCTGGCGTCCACCTGACGCTCCGTACGCCGCCCGGCCCGGGCAGCCGCGCCACCGTCGCGAAGCCGGTCGCGAAGCCGGTCGCGAAGGTTATTCCTCCTCGCACGCGGCCAGTTCGGCCGCCGCGAGCAGCTGCTGAGGCGTCACGCCCTCCGGCACCGGCACGGGCGCGGGGGTGCGCAGCGGCGGCTGCCAGCCCCGCTCACCCTCCCAGCGGCGCACGATCCGCGCGGGAGCGCCCGCGACCACGGCGTGACCGGGGATCTCGCCCCGTACGACCGCGCCCGCCGCGACGACCACGTTCCGGCCCAGCCGCGCTCCCGGCAGAATCACGGCACCGGCGCCGAGCCAGCTGCCGCTGCCGATCTCGACGGCGGCGCTGCGCGGCCACTGCTTGCCGACGGGTTCGTGCGGGTCGTCGTAGGAGTGGTTGGTCGAGGTGACATAGACGTACGGGCCGCAGAAGACGTCGTCGCCGAAGGTCACGGACCCCTGGACGTCGGCGATGACGTGACTGCCGCGGCCGAGGACCACTCCGTTGCCGATGGTGAGGACCGGGTCCGGGCCGAGCTCCAGTTCCGGCAGCATCCCGGCGGCGAGAGTGACCTCCTGCCCGATCACACAGTGGTCGCCGATCTCTATCCAGGGCGTGCCGAAGACCGTGCCCTGCGGGAAAGCGAGCCTGGTGCCGGTCCCGATGCGGCGGAATGCGTAGGGGCCCGGACGCTCCGCTGTGATGGCGCCGGCGTACTGCGCCCGGCGCCATATCCCGTGCACCGCCCGCGATGCGAGCGAGGCGAAGGAGTTCCGGATGGATCGCACGCCGTCACGGTAGCCGGGCGGGGCCTGCGCTGGGCCCACAGGCCCCTGTGATCTTCCGCCCACCCATCACATACGGTTCAAGGAGGGGCCGGTGTCCGCCGGCCGGGGAGTGAGCGGAGACGACGATGACGCAGCAGCGAGCGGTGATCGCGGGTGTGAGCGGCAGGGAACCCAAGCTCGACGAGGACACCTACACCGCACCGACGTCCGTGGTCGTGGGCGCCGTGACCATGGGCCCGGGGTCCAGCCTCTGGTACGGCGCGGTGATGCGAGGGGACTGCGAGGCGATCACGCTCGGCGAGGGCTCCAACATCCAGGACAACTGCACGGTCCACGCCGACCCCGGCTTTCCCACGCACATCGGCGCGGGCGTCTCGGTGGGCCACAACGCGGTGCTGCACGGCTGCACGGTGGAGGACGACGTCCTCGTCGGCATGAGCGCGACCGTCCTCAACGGCGCCGTCATCGGCGCGGGTTCACTGGTCGCGGCACACGCACTCGTGCCGCAGGGCATGCAGGTGCCGCCGGGGTCGCTGGTGGCGGGCGTGCCGGCGAAGATCAAGCGGGAGCTGACGTCCGAGGAGCACGAGGGGATCAAGGCCAACGCCGCCGCCTACCGGCACCTGGCCCGTGGCCACCGGGACGAGTTCTCGCCCGTGCAGGACTGACCTCCCGGCGTCAGTCGCCGGTGCGGACGGCTCCTGAACCTGCGCGGTCCTCGCCGGCATCCTGCGCTTCGCCCGCCGCCACGGCCGCGGTGGCATGTTCGGCGTCGGCCCTGCGGGCGCGACGCCGCATGACGATCATCGAACCGATGCCGAACATCACGGCGATCACCAGGCCCATCCAGGAGAAACGCTTGAGCCAGGCTTCGGCGACGATGCCGACGTAGTAGACGACGGCTGTCGTGCCCCCCGCCCAGACGATGCCGCCGAGCACGTTTGCCGCGAGGAACTTCCAGTAGGGCATCCGCAGGACTCCGGCGAGCGGCCCGGCGAAGATGCGCAGCAGCGCGACGAAGCGGCCGAAGAAGACCGCCCACACCCCCCACCGCTCGAAGGCACGCTCGGCACTGGCCACATGGTGCGGGCCGAAGTGCCGTGGGAACTTCGTGCCGAGCCATGCCAGCAACGGCTTGCCGCCCTTGCGTCCGATGGCGTAGCCGATGGAGTCGCCGATGATCGCGCCGGTGGTGGCGCAGGCGCCGAGAACGACGGGGTCGATCTCGCCGTGCTGAGAGGCGAGGAGCGCGGAGCTGACGAGGACGATCTCACCCGGGAGCGGAATGCCCAGGCTTTCCAGGCCGATGATCACCCCGACGAGGAGGTAGACGCTCACGGCCGGCACGGTCTCGAGCCACTCCTGGACGTGCAACTGGCTGTCCTCCCGCCGGTGATGGTCACGGGAGGCCCTCTTCGGCCGCGTCCCGCGCGCGCACCCGGATACGTCCCGGGCGCGCGTGCGGGCAGCCTACTCGATGCCGGGAAAGGCGGGACGGCGCCGCGGGAGTGCGCCGCAGGTCACGGCCGTGGAGCGGAGGCGGGCGCTCCGAAGCCGGTCAGCCGTGCGGCCGGAGCGTCCAGATGATCGTCATCTCCCCCGTGACGGCGCCGTCCTCGCGGGCGATCGTGACTTCCACGGGGAACTCGGGCCGCTGCCCCGCGTCCAGTTCGGCCACCACGTCCGCGACGGTCCTGCCCAGTTCGGCGGTGGCGGTCACCGGCCCCATGGCCAGCTTCTTGTAGCCGATCTCGGCCCGCACGGCCAGCGGCACCGCCCGCGAGAGCTGGTCGCCGAAGGCGGCGAGCACGATCGCACCGCTGGCCGACTCGGCGAGCGTGAACATGGCACCGGCGTGCGGGCCGCCGACGTGGTTGTGCCAGGCGCTCCGGTCGGGCAGTGACACGACCGCCCGCTCGGCGCTCGTCTCGGAGAACTCGAGGCCGAGGGTGCGGACCATCGGGACGGTGTCCGCCATCATCTGACCGATGGACGGAAGGGACTCTGTGGAGGACATGGCCGCAAGTTACCATCCAGTAACCACTTCTGGCCAGGGTGTGCCCCTCCTTCCTCCGCCCGGCAGTCCTCAGCCGATGGTGAAGGCGCCGCCGGGAGGCTCCGGCGAGGGCGCCGCGTCGCCGTCCTCGACGGGTACGGCTCCGCCGGTGAGGCGCTCCAGGCCCGCTCCGTGTTCGACCCTTGCGGGGAAGACGTCCGCGGCCGTTCTGCGGGCGAGCTCATCCACGGGGAAGGGCTCGTGCGAGGCGACGAGCACGACGTTGCCGAAGCGCCGCCCGCGCAGCACGGAGGGCTCGGCGACGAGACAGATGTGCTCGAAGACCGTGCGGAACGTGGCGACTTGGGAGCCGGCGAAGCGGAAGGGCGCGGTGTCGGCCACGTTGACGACGCAGATCCCGTCCGCCCGCAGTACGCGGCCTATGGCACGCGCATAGGAGACCGTGGTCAGATGCGCCGGCACGTGCACTCCCCCGTAGACGTCGGCTGTCACCACGTCCGCCGACGCCGCAGGTGACCCGTCGAGGAAGGCGCGCGCGTCCTGCGCCGCCACGGAGATTCCGGCGTCGGGGGGCAGCGGCAGGTACTCCTCCACGAAGGCGAGCAGCGCCGCGTCGATGTCGGCCACGCGCTGCCGCGATCCGGGGCGGGTCGCGGCCACGTACCGGGGAAGGGTGAGGGCGCCGCCGCCCAGGTGCACGGCGTCCAGGGTGCTTTGGCGGGGTTCGGCCAGATCCAGGACGTGTGCGACGCGGCGCGCGTATTCGAACTCCAGATGCATCGGGTCCCGAAGATCCACGTAGGACTGGGGTGCGCCGTCGACCGTGAGCAGCCAGCCGCCCTCGTGGTCGATGTCGGGCAGCAGCTTCGCGGTGCCGCCCTGAACGGCACGTGTCACGGGTATCGGCTCGTCGTCCACCCTGCCATTGTGGCGCGGCCCGGACCCGGGGGAGTCTCCCCCCCGCAGGTCCGGGCCGCGCTCACGCGGGCCCGGGGCCGGGACCGGCCCCCGTCCCGTTCACTCGTCGCCGACGCTCGTGACCGTTCCCGCACCGACGGTGCGCCCGCCCTCGCGTACCGCGAAACCGAGGCCCGGCTCCAGCGGGACCTCGTGGCCCAGCTCGACGTCGAGCGTCACGGTCTCACCGGGCAGCACGACACCGTCCGCACCGAGGGTGACTTCACCGACGACGTCAGCGGTCCGGAGGTAGAACTGCGGCAGGTAGCCGCTGTGCACAGGGGTGCGCCGCCCTCCGTCCCGAGTGGGGAGAAGACGCACGCGCGCCGTGAACCGCCGTCGCGGACTGAGGCTCCCGGGGACGGCGACGATGTGCCCGCGGCGCACCGCGTCCCGGGGCACGCCGCGCAGCAGGAGCGCGACGCTGTCCCCTGCCCGGGCCTCCTCCATGGGTTTGCCGAAGGTCTCCACGCCGGTCACGACGGTCTCGATGTCCGCTCCGAGCACCGCCACCTTGTCGCCGACGCGCACCGTGCCGCGCTCGACCGCACCGGTGACGACGGTTCCGCGTCCGGTGATCGTCAGCACGTTCTCCACCGGCAGCAGGAACGGCGCCGTCAGGTGGCGCTCCGGGTCGGGGACGTAGGTGTCCACGGCGTCCAGCAGTGCCTCGATCGCCGCCGTCCAGCGCGGGTCGCCCTCCAGCGCACGCAGCCCGGAGACCCGCACGACAGGAAGGGTCTCGCCGGCGTAGCCGTGGGCGGTCAGCAGCTCGCGGACCTCCAGCTCGACCAGCTCGGTCAACTCCTCCTCTCCCGCGTCGGCCTTGTTCAGTGCGACGACGATGTGCTCGACGCCGACCTGCCGCGCCAGCAGCACGTGTTCGGCCGTCTGCGGCATCACGCCGTCGACGGCGGAGACGACCAGGATCGCGCCGTCCAGCTGCGCGGCGCCGGTCACCATGTTCTTGATGAAGTCCGCGTGACCGGGCATGTCGACGTGCGCGTAGTGCCTCGTCCCGGTCTCGTACTCGACGTGCGCGATGGTGATGGTGATGCCGCGGGCCGCCTCTTCGGGCGCCTTGTCGATGCGGTCGTACGGCACGAACGCGCCGGTGCCCCGGTCGCTGAGGACCTTGGTGATGGCGGCGGTGAGCGTCGTCTTGCCGTGGTCGACGTGGCCCATGGTGCCGATGTTCAGATGCGGCTTGGTGCGCACGTATGCCTGCTTGGCCATGTTCTTCCTCGTCTGCTGCGCGCCTGGGTAGCGCGGTGGGAGCCGGGACCCCTCGGGCCTGCCGACCCTCCCCCTGCGGGGTCCTCGGTGCGATCCGGGAAGGGTCAGCGTCGGGCGCCGCCGGCGGCCGAAGCGGCGGCGGCCAGGGCGGCGTCGGTGGCTGAGGGGGCGGCGGCGGTGAGCCGCGACGCAGAGGAGAACGGGAGCGCGGCAGCCCTGAGCACGCCCGCTGCCGCGGGCCGTGCCATGGGGAGGGTCTGCCGGAACATGACCTGATGGTTGCGCCCCAACGGCCGTACGTCGACTGATTTTTCTCACGTGCGCACGGCCTCGCGGTCCCTTCCGCCGTGGACCGGTGACGCCCCGTTGAGAGGGGTGGGGCTGCTCCCCTCACGGGCGTCACGGGATGGTGGAAGTGACCGTTCCGGGGAGAAGCGATGTTCATCTCGCCCGGCGGACGGTCACATTCGTCGGTTACGCTCGCCGCGTGTCCGTCCCCTCCCCGCAGCACTCAGACGGTCTCCCCGGCCGGCTGGCACAGACGCTGCTCTCCCCGAGGTACCGGCTCGCGGCACTGCTGGTGCTGCTCTGCGCCGCGGGCATATCGATGCTGGTGTACGAGCCGCAGCGGTTCGTCACCAACGGCCTGCCCGCACATCTCTCCGGCGGCCTCGCGGGCTTCCTCTTCACCGTGGCCTACGGGCTGTGCACCGCCGCCTTCGTCCCCCGTCCCGTCCTCAACGTCGCCGCGGGCGCCCTCTTCGGCACTCAGGCAGGCACGGTCGCCGCCGTGGCAGGCACGGTCGTCGGCTCGGGCCTCGCATTCGGCCTCGGCCGCGTACTCGGACAGGACGCGCTCCGTCCGCTGCTGCGGGCGCGCTGGCTGACCGCAGTCGACCGGCAGCTGAGCCGGCACGGATTCCGTTCGATGCTGGTGATCCGGCTTCTGCCGGGCATTCCCTTCGCGGCCTCCAACTACGGTGCGGCCGTCTCCCGCATGGGATGGGCTGCCTTCCTCACCGCGACTGCGCTGGGCGTTGTCCCCAACACCGTCGCCTATGTGGTCGCGGGCAGTCACGCGGCGGCACCCACCTCGCCCGTCTTCCTCGCCGCCTTCGGCTTCATCGCGCTCTCCGGTCTCGGGGGCGCCGTGCTGGCCTGGCGCAAGCGTGACGTGCTCGGCCGTGAGGCCCCGCAATGTACGGCGAAGACCCTGCAACGGCACGGCTCCACACGTCCCTGAGAGCTCGTCACCCCGCCGTCGGCCGTCATCCGTGTGGCTGTAGTCTGCTCCGCGTGATCATTGCCGCGGCGAGGACGGGTCAGAGCAGATGTCTTGGTTCGAAGCGTTCATTCTCGGACTCGTCCAGGGACTGACCGAGTTCCTTCCGATCTCATCGAGCGCCCACCTCCGCCTCACCGCGGCCTTCGCCGGCTGGCAGGACCCGGGAGCCGCATTCACCGCCGTCACCCAGATCGGCACCGAGGCGGCAGTGATCATCTACTTCCGCAAGGACATCTGGCGCATCGTCTCCGCTTGGTCCCGTTCTCTGGTCGACCGCAGCATGAGGCGTGACCACGACGCCGAACTGGGCTGGCTCGTGATCATCGGCTCCATCCCGATCGGTGTGCTGGGGCTGCTGTTCAAGGACCAGATCGAGGGCCCCTTCCGGGATCTGCGGCTGATCGCCACGACTCTGATCGTCCTCGGTATCGTCCTCGGCATCGCCGACAGGCTCGCTGCCCACGGCGGACGTTCGGGCAAGGGCAAGAGGGCCCGGCCGCGCAAGACGATCGAGGAGCTGAACGTCAAGGACGGCCTCCTCTACGGCTGCGCCCAGGCTCTGGCACTGGTCCCCGGCGTCTCGAGGTCCGGCGCCACCATCAGCGGCGGGCTCTTCATGGGCTACACCCGCGAGGCCGCCGCCCGCTACTCCTTCCTGCTCGCGATCCCGGCCGTGATGGCCTCCGGCTGCCTGGAGCTGGCGGAGATCGGCGAAGGGCACGTCTCGTGGGGACCGACCGTCTTCGCGACGCTCCTCGCCTTCGCGGTTGCCTACGCGGTGATCGCCTGGTTCATGAGTTACATCTCCACCCGCAGCTTCATGCCTTTCGTCATCTACCGCGTGGTGCTGGGGATCGTCATTTTCGCGCTCGTCGCCACCGGCGTTCTCACCCCGAACGAGGGTGCCTCGTCCGGCGGGGTCTCGTCCGGCTGAGCCAGTGCGGCCGTGCGTAAGACGTGCGGTGCACACGCGAGGGCGGGTGTACTCCTGAGGCCGTACGGCAGGACTCACCCGCCGGACGAGGACAGGGTGCCCGAGACGGGGCATCGTTGACGACATGAACCGGATGTGGTCATTCCGCCTGGATCGTCCGTGAACGCCCTCCCGGCGGCGGTGCTGCTGTCGCTGGTCTCGGCCGTCTGCTACGCCACGGCGGCCATCGTGCAGGAACGCATCGCGGCAACCACACCGCCCAGCCGGTACGGGCTGCTTCGCGCGCCCCGGTGGTGGGGGGCGGTCGCGCTGAACAGCCTGGGCGCGGTTCTGCACGTGGGCGCGTTGAGCCTGGGCCCTCTCACCGTCGTACAGCCGCTCGGCGTCCTCACTCTGGTGCTGGCGGCTCCGCTGGCTGCCCTGCTCGTCAGGAGGCCGGTGAGCGCCTCGGCGTGGCACGGCATCGTCATCGTCTCGGGCGGCCTGGCGGTCCTGCTCGTCCTGACGGGTCCGACACCCGCGCACGGGCTCGGTGGTGCGGGGCAGACGGTCCTGGCGGTGGCGGTGACCTGCCTGCTCGGCCTGCTTCTGCTGACCGCGACGACCGCCGGGCGGCGGGCCCGGACGCTGCGGTCCGTCACGCTCGCGACCGCGGCGGGCGTGGCATACGGGGCGGCGTCGGTGTTCGTCAAGACGGTCGCGGGCGGCTGGAGCCTCTCCCTGCCCGGTCTGTTGTCCACCGCGCCGCTGCTGGTCCTCATCGGCGTTCTCGCCGCGGTCGGTCTGACCGCTTCACAGTCCTCCTACCGGGGAGGAGGGCTGGCCACGCCGCTGGCGACGACGACGGTCGCCAATCCGGCCTTCGCGGCCGCGGTGGGCATCGTGATGCTCGACGAGGGGTTCCGGTTCGGAGCTCCCGGGGCTGCCGGTGCGCTGACGGCCGGAGGCGTCACCGCCTGGGGGCTCGCCCTGCTCGCGGCCGACAGCGCCGGAGAGCGGGCCGGGCCGTCCAGGACGCCGCCCGTCCGGACCGAGGGACCGGGGCCGGTCGTCATCCGCGGTCCCGGACGGCTGTCCGGAGCGGTGCACCGGGCGGTGGCGCGCAGACCGCCGCCCGTACGAGCGAGCACACGGCCGCGGGTCTCGCGCCGCTGACAGGGCGGCTTCCTGGAACGCCCGGCGGCGCGGCGGCCGGTGCAGAGCCCTCCACCGTCCATGTCCCCTCCGGCCCGCGGCAGTTGACGGCTCCGATGCGACGGCGGAGAACTCCTCGGTCCCCCGTGCCGTCAGCCGGCGCTGTTCCCATGGCCGTTGACGCCGGATTCGCCCCCGGGCGGGCCCTGACGCTTCAGCCGGAAGCGCACCCGCGGGCCGGCTCGTAGACAGGTCTGTGCACACAGGATCTTCACACGGTGTTCAACGTCACCCCGTCCAGCGGCCGGGAGAACCGGGCGGGCCGAATGTCTCGTTTCAGAGGTATATTCCTCTTCGTGAAGCCACACGCAATTGGTCGGTGAATGAGCGGAAACAATTGCCCATTTACACAAGGGCGGTCAGGCCTTGAATTCACAAGTTCGCTGCGGAATTCGACGCGGAGCCGCAGCTGTATATGGTGAGGGTGACCGACCGGTAGACATCGAGCGGATCCAGCCGATCTCCGGCTGCCGAACGGCCGATTCGCGTCGCGGCAGCCACCTGACGAGTCGCCCCGAAAAGGACGGAACGGCAAGGTCTCCGTGTGCGCCTCCGCCGCTGCCACAACGTCGTCCTGCCTCGGCCGACGGCACGTACAACGGGTTACGCCGAGCGCTCCGACCAGGGCTTTCCGTCTTCCTCGCCGCGCTTCGCGCGGGGCCGTGCACGCACGCAGGAGCCAGGTCGGCACGGGCGGACCACCGTGCCGGGGCGGAATTCCACGCCACCTGTCCTTGCTCGTCCCGTGCGGTGAGGACAAGCCTTCCGGGCAAAGCCCGGACACACGGCCACCGTGGAGCGGCATGATGGCTTCAGGGGAACCGGGGGGTTGACCGGCCATCCGATCTGGAGTGGTGACCATGAGATTCCGAAGGCTGCTCGACCGGCCCCTGGCGAGGGCGACAAAGTTCACAGGTGGATTACTGAATCTTTCCGCGTCGCTCGCGTTCCCGGCTGGCTACACTCACGCCCCATGCGATCCATGAACAACAGCCGACGGAGGCGTGCAGACGCGCATCACCCGATATTCATTGCCAGTTCAAACAGGCGTAGACGACTCGTCAGATACGCGGCAGTGACCGTCGGGACCGCCTGCACGGGGTACATGGCTCTCTTCGTAGCTGTGCTGGGTGGCATGCAGCCTGCCGCGGACCACCCCCCGCGCATGAACGAACCGCTGCCGAGTTCCTCACAGGACGATTCCGATGTACCGGCGGGTGCGCAGTTCCCGGCCCGCTCGACCTCCCCCTCCCCCCACAACCCCTCCTCCCCCGACGGCACTTCGGCCCCGAGCGGGTCCGGTCAGAAGTCCACACCCCCCACCCCCTACAACGGCAACAACCCCCCTGAGACCACCCCCACGCCTGATACTTCTCCGGCCCGTCCCGGCGGCGCGACCAGGTGAGCCGGCACGCGCTGCGCCGGGACCCACGCGGGCACTGGTTGCTGCTTCTGCTCTTCCTGCCCGTGGTGTCGGCTGCCCTGCTCTTCGAGGGCTGGACGAACCACGAGGTCGACTCCGCACGCACCAAGGCCCCGTGCGCCACGCCGATACCGCGAGCCGCCGACACCGGGGATCCGGTACTGCGGCTGTCCGGGACGAAGGTCGAGACCGCGGCCATGCCGGCCCGCACGGCCGCGCTCACCTTCAACGGCGGTCCGGACCCCCGGTGGACACCGCGCATCCTCGACCTGCTGCGCAGCCACAACGCCAAGGCCACGTTCTTCGTCTACGGATCGCAGGCCACACGCCACCCCGCACTGGTGCGCCGCATCCGCGCCGAGGGGCACGAGATCGGTTCGTACACCTACACGGGCGGCGACCTGGGCGTGGCCTCGCCCCTCCGCTCGCAGATGGAGCTCTCGCTCACGCAGACCGCGCTGGCCGGAAGCGCCGGCGTCAACACGGGCCTGCTGCGCCTCCCGCACACCAAGGCCGCGGACACGATGTGCGGCAAGGAGTGGACGGCAGCACAGCGCAGCGCCGAGCAGGGCTATCTCCTCGTCGCCACGGACCGGCAGTCCCGCAAGCCGTCCCAGGGAGTGATACGGCAGTACAGCCACACCGACCTCGGTTATCACGAGGCTGAGCAACTGCTGCGCAACCGGAACGTCAAGAAGTTCACTACCGTCACAGGGGGGCTGGGACAGCAGTCAGCGATGACGTCGGTGTCCGCGGCCGACCGGCTGCGGGGTGAGGGACTGATATGGGCGCGGACCCTGGGCAGCTTCTTCACGACCGCCATGGCCTGGGCGCTCGCCATCGCCGGGGGCCTCGGCGTGCTGCGGCTGCTGCTGCTGGTGATGTTCGCCCGCGTCCACATGAGGCGCCTGCAGCGTTACCGTCCGGGCTCGCCGTGGCTGCGGGAGGTGAACGAGCCTGTGACGGTCCTGGTCCCCGCGCACAACGAGGAGGCCGGGATCGAGTCCACCGTCCGTTCGCTCCTTGCCTCCACCCATCCCTACCTCCAGGTCATCGTCATCGACGACGGGTCGACGGACCGGACTGCGCAGATCGCCGAGGGCATCCGCGACCCGCGCGTCACGGTCGTGCGGCAGCCCAACGCCGGCAAGCCGGGGGCGCTCAACACCGGCCTGGGCTACGCGCGTCACGGCATCGTCGTGATGGTCGACGCGGACACCGTCTTCGAGCCCGACGCCCTCCACCGCCTCATCCAGCCGCTCGCCCATCCGGCGATCGGCGCGGTGAGCGGCAACACCAAGGTGGGCAACAGGACCAGGCTGCTGGGCAGATGGCAGCACCTGGAGTACGTCTTCGGGTTCAACCTGGACCGCCGGATGTTCGAGGTCCTGGAGTGCATGCCGACCGTCCCGGGCGCCATCGGTGCCTTCCGCCGGGATGCGCTGATGGGAGTCGGGGGCGTCAGCGACGACACCCTGGCCGAGGACACCGACCTGACGATGGCTCTGTGGCGGGCCGGATGGCGCGTGGTCTACGAGGAGTCGGCCATCGCCTGGACCGAAGTGCCGGGAAGCCTCAAGCAGTTGTGGCGGCAGCGGTACCGCTGGTGCTACGGCACGCTCCAGTCGATGTGGAAGCACCGCCGCGCCGTGCTGGAGGTCGGCCCGGCCGGGCGCTTCGGCCGGAGGGGCCTGAGCTATCTGACTCTCTTCCAGGTGGCACTGCCGCTGTTCGCGCCGGTCGTGGACGTCTTCTTCCTGTACGGCATCTTCTTCCGCGACCCGGCACAGGCGGTCGGTGTCTGGCTCGGCTTCATGGTGATCCAGATGGTCACGGCCGCCTACGCCCTGCGGCTGGACCACGAGCGGATGCGCGAGCTGTGGACGCTGCCGCTCCAGCTGTTCGTCTACAGGCAGTTGCTGTATCTGGTCATCATCCAGTCGGTGGTGACCGCCATGCTCGGCAACCGCCTCAAGTGGCAGCGCATGTCCAGGTCCGGCACGGCCGACGAGTACCTGCTGGGGGAAACCGTGGAGCGCAGGAGCCTCCTGACGAAGTGAACGACCGCATCTGACCGCATCGACGTGACCGAAGGAGAGTCGGACCATGAGGGACCCACTCGACCAGTGGGCCGACGGTGGGACGCCACAAGCGTCCGAAGGAGATTCTCCGGGCCACACCGCAGAGTTGGCCGGGGAGTGGAGGCACTACGGACCCGGCGGCTCGAGCGTCCACGGCTGGGCGGGGACCGGCCAGGGGTGGGCGGTCTCGGACCCGGTGAACGTGCGGGGCCCGTCGCGCCACGACTCGGACCAGCCGCTGCGGCCCTCCTGGGAGTCCAGGGCCACGATCAGGGGCGAAGTGGCCGGATCGCGTACGGAGCCGGCGGGCCGGCCGGCGGCGCCCGGATACACCCGGGTGCCGCACCCCGCACAACGGCCGCCGGCCGGGAGACCCTCGGGGCCGGGCGGAGCGAACGGGCCCGGAGGCCGCGTCGGCACCGGAGGCCCGGGAGGCGGATCCCCGCGGGAGAACAACTCGCGCTTCGGCCCCACTCCCCCGAGGGCGCCGCGCAGCCCCGAGCGGCGCCGGCCGCTCAGACGCGCGGCGGTCGTACTGCTCGCGACGGTTCTCGTCGGTTCCGGCGGCACGTTCGCCTGGGCCGAGACGAAGCTCCAACGCGACGTGAACCTCGACAAGTTCACCAACCGTCCTCCGGCCGGCAAGGGGACCAACTACCTCATCGTGGGCTCCGACAGCCGTGAGGGCCTCTCCGCGGCGGACCGGAAGGAACTGCGCACCGGTGTCTTCGGGGGCCGCCGCACCGACTCGATGATCCTCATGCACAAGGGCGAGAACGGCACGACCATGATGAGTCTCCCCCGCGACTCATGGGTGACCGTGCCCGGGTACAAGCGCCCGTCGACCGGCAAGCGTTCCGAGCCGGAGAAGAACAAGCTCAACGCGGCCTACTCGGTGGGCGGTCCGGAACTGCTGATAGCCACCATCGAGCACAACACGGGGCTGCGCATCGACCACTACGCCGAGATCGGCTTCGCGGGATTCGTCAACATCGTCGACGCGGTCGGCGGCGTTCCGATGTGCATCGAGCGGGACATCAAGGACAAGGACTCCGGTGCCGACCTGCGGCGGGGCTGCCAGAACCTCGACGGTGCGGATGCCCTCGCCTTCGTGCGGCAGCGCCACCAGGAGGCGCAGGGAGACCTCGGCCGTACGCAGAACCAGCAGAAGTTCCTCTCCGCCCTGGCGGACAAGGCGACTTCGCCGGGCACCGTGCTCAATCCGTCGGACGTGTATCCGGCGCTCGATGCGGGACTGGACACTCTCGTCGTCGACCAGAACATGAGTATGCGGGCACTGACCAGCATGTTCCGTTCTGTCCAGGGCGTCAGCAAGGGAGGAGGGAAGCAGATCAACGTGCCCACGGCCGGCGCCATCACGACGTCGAAGGGCAGTGCCCTGCGCTGGAACCAGGTGGAGGCGAAGAAGCTCTTCACCCAGCTGAAGCACGACCGTCCGGTGACCGTCACCAACAAGTGATCCGCCAATCGGCTCTGCCACGCGGTACGTTGACGGATCCCTGACCGCTCGTCGGCGGAGGCCCGACGGGAGCAGACGGGCAAGTCAGCAGATACGGTGCTGACATGGGGTACGGGGTACGGCACGAGTACGGTGCGCACGGCGAACAGGCGGAGCGGGGCTACGGGTTGCTGGTGGCGGCCACCCCACCGGGCAGACATCCGGCGGTCGACGCGACCGAGGCCCTTCCCGCGCTGGCCGCGACTCCCCCGTCCGTTCTGCTGGGCACGCAAACGGGCAGCGTCGTCCAGCTCGCCGACCCCGGCGACCCCAACACCGTGCTGTCACACCTGCGTACGGCCGCCGCGCACGACGGGCCGCTGCTGGTCTACCTTGCCGGGCAGCTCATGCTCGACTCGCGCGAGCATCTGCCGCATCTGGCACTGACGCGTTCCACGCCGCGTTCCGTGCGCTACACGGGTCTGCCCTGGCACTGGCTGTCAGTGGAGCTGGGGCGCAGGCCGCCGGGACTCACCGCCGTCATAGCCGACCTGGCCGCCGACGAAACCATGTGGCAGCGGCGTGCACAGCATCACCTCGCGAACGGACTGGTGCTGTACGGATCGCTCACCGCGCCGCGCGCCAGGCGTCTGACCTCCGCGCCGGAGTACAGCCGTGCGCTTGCCGCGGTCCTGCGCGTGAGCCGGGCGCGGCCGCCCCTCGACGAGCTGCACCAACTCACCTTGCATCATGCCGGGTTCGGCTTCGGCGACGCGGAGCGGATGCTGCTCGCAACCGCTTCCTCTCCGGCCGCCCCCGGGGCGGGGTACGTTCCCGTCGCCGGACCCGGGACAGCGCCGGTGCCCGGTGCGGCGCCGGGGCCCTCCGCTGCGCCGCCGGGGCCCGCTCCGGCGACGGTCACG
Organism: Streptomyces sp. WMMB 322; assembly: GCF_900090145.1. Classification (GTDB taxonomy): domain Bacteria; phylum Actinomycetota; class Actinomycetes; order Streptomycetales; family Streptomycetaceae; genus Streptomyces. Next base: position 42,996 of record NZ_FMHI01000025.1, on the reverse strand, counting down.
CCCCTCCTCCCCGCGCCCGGGGCGCCCACGGTGCCGCCGCGTCCGTCGTCGCCCCCGCCCGGACCCCGCGCCGCCCCTCCGGCGGGCCAGGCCGCCGGCGGACCTCGGGCCCGGCCCCCGGTGCCCGCGGACGGGAAGCCGGCGGACGGGCAGCCCGCGGCGCCGGCCCGCCCGGCCGCGGCGCCCGCGCCCGCGCCCGCCGGGACGGAGGCACCCCTGCCGGACATGGACACGAAGGTGCCGGCAGACGTGCCGGCCGGCGTGCACGAGGCCATATACCGGGCGGCGCTCGAGGGACGCCACGGCGAGGCGGCCACGATGGCGGCGCAGTGGGAGACGGCAGCCCTGCGTGCCTCGGGCCCGCACTCCAGCGAGGCCGTGCACTGGGTGGAGGTGCGCGCCGACCTCGCCCACCGGGCAGGGGACGCGGGACGGGCCTGCACCTTGTGGCTGCAGGCGGCCTCCGTACGGCTGCAGCGAGGGCAGGCCACGGACGCGCCCGAGGTGTTCGGCGCGGTCGACCGTGCCCACCACTGCTGGCACCAGGTCACCGACCCGGCGCAGGCCTACCCGCTCGGGGTGCAGCTGGCGGAGCTGAGAGAGCTGGCTCCGGGGCACAGGCCGGGTGCGGTGCGCGACGTACGGGAGCGGCTCGCCTCCCTCACGGCCGCCCCGGGCGAGCAGGCCGCAGCGGGCTGACAACTGCCCCCGGACGTAGAGGACCCGGGTCCGGGGGCATCTCCAGCGGCGGCGTCAGTGCGAGTGGCGCGGCACCTCGCTGCCGCCGGTGCCCGTGAGGAAGTCCAGGTCGGCGCCGCGGTCGGCCTGCATGACGTGGTCGGTGTACAGCTTCGCCCAGCCGCGCTGCGCCCTGCCGGCGTCGTCGGCCTCCCGGTCCGCGGCAACTTCCTTGGCGCGGGCGGCCAGTTCGTCCTCGTCCACGCACACGTCGAGCCTGCGCGCGGGAACGTCGAGTTCGACGGTGTCCCCCGTCCGCACGAGGGCGAGCGGTCCGCCGACGGCCGCCTCGGGAGCGACGTGCAGGACGCACGTGCCGTACCCGGTGCCGCTCATGCGCGCGTCACTGATGCGTACGACGTCCTCCACGCCTGCTTCGAGCAGCTTCTTCGGCACGGGGACGTTGCCCACCTCGGGGAAGCCCGGATAACCCTTGGGCCCGGCGTTGCGCACGACGATGACGGTGGACCGGTCGACCGGCAGATCCGGGTCGTCGGCGGCGGCCGTGTAGTCCTCGACACGGTCGAAGACCAGCGCCTTCCCCCGGTGGCTGAGCAGTTCCGGGTCGGCCGCGGAGACCTTCAGCACCGCCCCGTCGGGGCAGAGGCTGCCGTACAGCACGACGGTTCCCGCCCCCGCGGGCATGAACGGCTCGGACACGGTGCGGATGACTTCACGGTTGTAGCACTCCGCGCCGGCGATCTCCTCGCCGATGGCCCTTCCCGTGACGGTGACCGGCTCCTGGTGGATGAGGGCGCCGAGTTCGCGCATGACGACGGGGAGGCCTCCCGCGTAGTAGAAGTCCTCCATCAGGAAGCGGCCGGAGGGCATCATGTCGGCCAGCACCGGGACTTGCTCGGTGAGCTCGTCGAACTCGCCGAGTTCCAGGGGCACTCCGACGCGGCCGGCCAGGGCCAGCAGATGGACCACCGCGTTGGTCGAACCTCCGAGGGCCGCGTTCACCCGGATCGCGTTCTCGAACGCCTCACGTGTGAGCACCCGGGACGGGCGCAGATCCTGCTCGACGAGCTTCACGGCCTGCCGTCCGGACGCCTGCGCAAGGACGTAGCGCCTGGCGTCGACGGCGGGGATGGCCGCGCCGCCGGACATCTGCATGCCCAGGCTCTCGGCCATGCAGGCCATCGTGGAGGCGGTGCCCATCGTCATGCAGTGGCCCCGGCTGCGCGACATGCAGCCCTCCGCCTCACGCAGGTCCTCCTCGGTGAGCTTGCCGGCGCGCATCTCCTCGCTGAGCTTCCACACCGCCGTGCCGGAACCGATGTCCCTGCCGCGGAACTTGCCGTTGAGCATCGGCCCGCCGGTCACCATGATCGAGGGGATGTCGACGCTCGCCGCACCCATCAGCATGGCCGGGGTCGTCTTGTCGCAGCCGGACAGCAGCACCACCCCGTCGAGGGGGTTGGCCCTGAGGGTCTCCTCGACCTCCATCGCCATCAGATTGCGGTAGAGCATCGTGGTGGGCCGCATCAGCGGTTCGCCGAGCGACATGGTGTTGAACTCCAGCGGCAGTCCGCCGGCTTCCCACACGCCGCGCTTGACCGCTTCCGCGACGTCACGCAAGTGGGCGTTGCAGGGGGTGAGTTCGGACCAGCTGTTGCCGATGCCTATCACGGGCCGCCCGTCGAAGACCTCCGGGCCGAACCCCTGGTTGCGCATCCAGGACCGGTGGATGAAGCCGTTGCGGCCCTCCGCGGCGAACCAGGCCGCACTGCGCCGGCCGGCTCCCTCGTCACTGCTCATGCTCACTCCCTGGTGCTGCTCGTAGCGTCACGGCCCCCGGGTCAACTGCGATCTTGGTCCGGGAGTCGCTGCCGGGTCAACGGTTGTGAGCATTCGGCTGCCCGAGCGGCGGCGGCGCGTCCTGTTTCCCGGTGCCCCACTCGGACGGCTCGGGGCCGAGACGGAAGTCCAGGGAGCGGCCGCGCCGTATGTCGTCCGTGCTGATCCATGTGCGGGAGATCTGCGAGCCGCCGGCGGACACCGAACGTATGTAGCGGTCGCTCTCCCTCTCCCGCGGGGCGCGGATGGTGAAGCGCCCCTCCGGGTACCGGTCGCGGTCCAGGGTCAGCTCCACGCGCTCGAACGCGGGGGTGTTCAGGGCCCAGGTGTCCGCGCCGGGAGCCACCGGGTAGATGCCCATGGCCGAGAGCACCATCCAGGACGACATGGTGCCCAGGTCGTCGTTGCCGGTGACCCCTTCCGGGGAGTCGGTGAAGCGGCACAGGGCAGCGTCGACGACGTCGGTGGTCTTCCAGGGGGAGCCGGTCGAGAGGTAGGTGTACGGCGCGAGGAGGTCGTGCTCGTTCTGGGGGTTGTACTTGTCCGAGTCGTAGTACTCGTAGGGGCCGGCGACCCACTCCTCGCCCGCCGTCCTCCTCGGGTCCTCGGTGAGTTCGTCGTACGCGAAGAAGGAGTCCAGCCGCTTCTCGGTCGCCTCGCGTCCGCCGGTGCGGGATATCAGCCCGGGGACGTCCTGCGGGACCATCCACATGTACTGCCAGGCCGTTCCCTCGTGGAAACCCTCGCTCCTGGACGGGTCGGCGGGTCCGGCGAAGGTGCCGTCGGCCTTGCGGGCGCGGGGGAACCCGGTGCCGGGGTCGAGGATGTTGCGGTAGTTGCGGGAGCGTTCGGCGTAGCGGTCGGCGTCGGAGTCGTGACCGAGATCACGGGCCATCCCGGCGAGGGCGGCGTCGGCCGTGGCGTACTCGAGGGTGGCTGAGCCGCTGTGCCTGAAGTCCGGGCTGCCCGGCTTCTCCCGTTTCCTGTCGGGCTGGTGAGGAATGTAACCGCCCTCGATGTACTCCTTGTTGGCTGTGCGGCCCAGATAGGGAGAATCCGCGGGCGGCACCCCGTCGGCGTTCTTCTTCAGCGCGCGGTAGGCGCGCTCCCCCTCGTCCTCCGTGAGCAGCCCCTGCTGGTAGGCGTTGGCGAGGAACGGCGTGACCGGGTCACCGGCCATGATGTTCGTCTCCCGCGTGGCATAGCCCCACCGGGGGAGCCAGCCGCCCTGTGCGTCCACGTCGAGCAGCGACAGCGCCATGTCACGGGACTCGCGCGGCGCGACGAGGGCGAGCAGCTGCGCCTGGGTGCGGTAGGTGTCCCACAGTGACCAGTTCTGGTAGTAGGTGTGTCCCTTCGCGCGGTGGATCTTCTGGTCCCAGCCCCGGTAGCGCCGGTCGACGTCCTCGCCGACGTTGGGGTGGAGCAGCGCCCGGTAGAGCGAGGAGTAGAAGACCCGCAGGCGCGCCTCGCTGCCGCCGCTCACCCTGACGTCGTCCAGCCGCTCCTGCCAGGCCCGGCGGGCGGCATCGCGGGTCTCGTCGAACGAACGGCCGCCCTCCGCGGCGAGGTTGCGTGCGGCGCCCTCCTCGTCGACGTACGACAGCGACGTCACCGCCTCCACGTCGCGGTCGCCGTTCCGGGTGTCGAAGCGGGCGTATGCCCCGCGCCGACCGCCGCCGGACGAGGATTCGCCGCCGTCCGTGACCTCGTCGCCGTCCCATGTGCCGTAGGAGTCGAAGGGCCGCTCGAAGCGGGTCACGGTCCACACGGTGTAGGGCTCCGTCCCCTGGCAGAAGCCGCTTCCGGTGACCTTGGCGGCGATGGTCCTCTCGTCGAGGACGCGCACTGTGCTGTCGGTGACCTTGTGCAGCGCCTGGCCGGAGTTGAGCAGCACGTTCGCCTTGCCCGTGGCGGGAAAGGTGTAGCGCTGGTGCCCGGTGTGCCTGCCCGCGGTGAGTTCCGCCGTCGTCCCGCCGTAGTCGTCGAGGGCGACCTTGTACGAGCCGGGTGAGGCGCTCTCCTTCGCGTGGCGGAACCCGGAGGCGTACTCGTTGTTGTCGGTGCTCGTGATGTCACCTGTGGTCGGCATGACCGGCAGGTCACCGCCGATGCGGCAGCCCACCCCGGAGAGGTGGACGGAGGAGAAACCGCGGATGCGGTCCTCGTCCCAGTCGTAGCCGGTGCTGCTGCCGGTGGTGTCGGGTGAGAGCTGCACCTTCCCGAACGGGACGGCGGCGCCGGGGAAGGTGTTGCCTTCGTTGCGTGTGCCTATGAAGGGGTCGACGTACGCGGCAGGGTCCGTGACGGGGCCGGCGCGCACCTCCCCTCCCCCGCACGGGGCAGCGGGCGGTGAGGCCCCGACGAGGCCCGCGCAGAGCGTCGCGGTCGCCAGACCCAGCAGGGTCCGGATCCGTTTCGCTCGCAGCACCTGGGCCTCCGGTCGGGACATCGTTGTCGAGCGGCCCAGCGTCTCCACAGCGTGGGCGGATGTCTATGCCCCAGATCACAGCGGTCCGTACGGTCCCCTCCGGTGCATGCGCCCTCCCCTGCCGGGGAAGCCCTCGCACAGTCGGTGATCCGGCGACCGGACGGTGGAGGCGAGGCATGGCCGCAGAACGTGCAGGGGACGGGGCCACCGGGCGGCGGTCCTCCCGCTGGCTGCGTGCGGTGGCGGCGGCCGTGGCCGGTGCGCTGCCGGCCTTCGCCTTCCCGGCACCGTCCCTGTGGTGGCTCGCATGGGTGGCGCTGGTGCCGTGGCTTCTGCTGCTGCGCGGCGCCCCCACCGGCGGGCAGGCGGTGCTGGTCGGCTGGGCCGGCGGTACGGGTTTCATGCTTGCCGTGCACCACTGGCTGCTGCCGAGCCTGCACGTCTTCCTCTTCGTACTGGCGGCGCTGCTGGGCCTGTTGTGGGCGGCGTGGGGATGGCTCGTGAGACGGCTGCTCGGCGGGAGGCCGGGGCCGGGCAGCGTGGCGGCCGCCGTCGTACTGGTGCCGTCGGGCTGGCTCATCGCCGAACTCGTCCGGTCCTGGGAGTACCTGGGCGGACCGTGGGGACTGCTCGGCGCGAGCCAGTGGCAGGTCCCTCCCGCCCTCCGGCTGGCGTCCGTTGGCGGGGTGTGGCTGGTCAGCTTCGTGCTTGTCGCCGCGAACACGGCCCTGGCGGCTGCGGCCGCGCTCCTGCTCGCACGCGGTTCCGGGCGTCCGGCGGTGCCCTTGGCCCCGGCGGTCGCGGCTGCCGCCGCCCTCGCTGTCTGCGGCGGTGCTCTCGCTGCCGCATGGGCGTGGGCGCCGGTGCCGCGCACGGACGGGCGGATTCGTGTCGCCGTCGTCCAGCCAGGAGTGGTCGAGGGCCAGCGCGCGAGGCTGGAGCGCAGCGAGGAGCTGACCCGCCGGCTGGCGGGCCGGAAGCCGGACCTGATCGTGTGGGGTGAGAGCAGCGTCAGCTTCGACCTGGGGGCCCATCCGGAGCTGCGGCGGCGACTGGCGGATCTTTCCTCACGGGTGGACGCACGGATCCTGGTCAACGTGGACGCCCGTCGCTCGGACCGGCCCGGCATCTACAAGAGTTCGGTGCTCATCGGCCCGGACGGGCCGATCGGCAGGCGGTACGACAAGACGCGCCTGGTGCCCTTCGGCGAGTACGTCCCGGCCCGCTCCCTGCTCGGCTGGGCCACGTCGGTGGGCCGCGCCGCCGGGGAGGACCGGCTGCGCGGCGACGGGCCGGTGATGATGAAGGCATCGGGCGTGAGGTTCGGGCCCTTGGTGTGCTTCGAGAGCGCCTTCCCCGACATGAGCCGTCAACTGGCTCTCGACGGGGCCGGGTTGATCATCACGCAGTCCTCCACCTCGACCTTCCAGGACAGTTGGGCACCGGCGCAGCACGCCTCACTGGGCGCGCTGCGCGCCGCCGAGACGGGCCGGCCGATGGTGCACGCCACGCTCACCGGCATCAGCGCGGTGTACGCACCGCGGGGTGAGCGCACCGGCCCCTGGCTCGGCACCGACCGCAGCACCAGCGAGATCTACACGGTGCCGCTCGCCACCGGTGAGACGCTCTACCTGCGCACCGGCGACTGGATCGTGCACGTGGCGCCGGCGGCGCTCGCGCTGTACGGGGCGGTGGCGGCCGCCCGGGCGCTCAGCAGCCGCCGGCGAGGGGGCACGGAGGGGCCGGGCCGCTTCAACTCCCGGCCTTCCGAGTCCCGTTGACGCCCACGGCGCCCTGATGTCCGGGCGGGCTCCAGTCGGCGATCCCGTCCAGTGCGCGCAGCTCCAGGTGCGGTCCGAGCCGGTTGACCACGGCCACCGCGGCGTTCCGGAGAGCGCAGGCGGGGGCTGAGGTCAGGGTGACGAGGCGGCCGACCCTGATGGCGCGCCGCACCACCTCACCGGTGCGGGGCAGCCGATCGTTCGTGTAGGCGTCGAGGGCGGCGGGAACATCCGTCCCCGGCGTGGCGTGATGAGCGAGCACGACGGCGTCCTCGACGGCCTGGTTGCCACCCTGACCGAGTGTCGGCGGCATGGCGTGAGCGGCGTCGCCGAGCAGCGCCACGCGTCCCCGGTGGAAAGCCGGCAGCGGCGCCGCGGCCTGATGGACGTCGCTGCGCAGCACATCTCCCGGCCCCGCGGCCCGGAGAATCGCCGGTACCGGCTCGTGCCAGGTGCCGAACCGGCGTCGCAGCTCGGCGAGTTCACCGTCGGGCGTCCGCTGCCCCGCCGGTACCGCCGCCGCGGCGTAGGCGTAGACGTGTCCGTCGTGCAGCGGCTGGGTGCCCCACAGGGCGCCGCGGCCCCACGTCTCGTGCGGCGGGTAGGCGACATCAGGTGCCGGAACGACGAGCCGCCAGGCGGTGAAACCCGCATAGCGGGGACCGGGCTGCCCGGGGAAGAGGACGGATCGCGCCGGGGAGTGGATGCCGTCGGCGGCGACGACCAGGTCCGCCTCCCACTCCTGCGCACCGCTGCGCACCCGTGCGCGCCGGTCCTCGCCGCCGGGGTCCGCGACGTCGGCGGCCGTGTCGGTGCGTACCGCGCCTTCGGGCAGCCGGGAGTGGAGGAGCGAGATGAGGGTGGCTCTGTGCAGCGGCACGAACGGGCCCCCGAAGCGGGCGGCCGCGGCCTCCTGGTTCGTCCGGGAGAGCCACCGACCGGACGGAGTGCGCAGCCCTCCCTCGTCGCTCCAGGTGCGCATGGATCTGACGGTGTCCCCGAGGCCGATCGTGTCCAGCGCCCGCAGCGAGTTGGGCGTCATCCCCATTCCCGCTCCCACGGCCTCCACCGCGGGGGCCCGTTCGAGGACGGTGACCCGCCATCCCCGCTGGTGCAGCGCGACGGCGGCGGTGAGGCCGCCGATGCCGGCTCCGATGACGAGCGCGCCGGGCCGGGAGCGGGACTCGGACATGTGCGGTCTCCTTCTCCGTGGGGATGACCGTCACCCGGTCACTACATCTGTAGTGTACTACGCCTGTAGTGGATCACGTGCCTCTCCGTCCCCGACGTACATTGGCTGCCATGACCGCGCCCCGTTCCTCTCCCCCGGCCACCCGCTCCGAGGTGATCGGCGACGCCGCGATCTCCCTACTGGCAGGGGGCGGGCTCCGCGCACTGACCCACCGGGCCGTGGACGAGGCGGCCGGCCTTCCGCAGGGATCGACCTCCAACCATGCCCGAACGCGGGCGGCACTGATCGAGGCTGCGGTGCGGCACCTGGCCGTGCGGGAGTCGCAGGTGATCTCGCTCGAGGAGATGCCGCAGGGGGAGGACGCCGACGAACTCGCGGACGGGCTGGCGCTCGCGATGCACCGCTACCTCACCCGCGACCCCTCGCTTCTCATCGCGCGCTACGAACTGGCCCTGGAGATCACGCGGCGGCCGGAACTGCGGGAGATGTATGTGCGCACCGGGACGAGCGCCTTCCGGAAGCCGCTCGTGGCGATGCTGAGCCGGGCCGGGTCGAACGAACCGGAGCGGCACACCCTGTCTCTGGTGGCGTGGTGCGACGGCATGCTCTTCTCGTGCACGGCCGGCTCCTACGCCGCGGAGGTACCCACCCTGGGGGAACTGCGGGCAGGTTTGCGGGAGTTGCTGCACGGGATGCTCAGTACCCGGCCCGCCTCCCCGGCGCCACGGGGAGGCTGAGCACGGGCGCAACGACGGCCGGGACACAGGGCGGGAGCGTCAGCGCACGCCTTCCCGGGGGTGCCGTCCTTGCCGCGCACCGTCCGGAACGCGTCAGGCCGGCCCCAGCCGGCTCTCCAGTCTCCCCACGGCGGCCCTGATGCCCGCACCGTATTCGTCGTCTGCCAGCGATCCCAGCGCGCCCTGCGCCCGGCGGAGTTCACGGCGCGCGGCATCGCTGTCCCCGAGCTTGGCGTGGTCCGCGGCGAGGTTGAGGTACAGCGAGGGATACAGGGAGCGCACGGCCAGCGAGTGCTCCCCCCACTCGACCTCCTCCTCGGTCAGCGCGTCCGCAGCCGCCAGGGCGCGGCGGTCCCACTCCAGTTCGGCGCCCGGGTCGTCCTGGGTGTCGGCCATGTAGTGCGCGATGGTGCAGCGGTGGAAGAGATCACCCTCACCTGTCTCCGACCACAGCAGCGCAAGCCGGTTGCGGGCCTCCTCACGGTCGCCCGCGCGGTGGAGCATGATCGCCTGGCCGATGCGGACCAGGATCCCGTCCGGGGACGTCTCCTGCTGCGACTCCGTCACGGAACTCCTCCTCCGCCTGCCCGCCGGGTGCTGCTGTCACCTGCCACGACGACGCTAGCCGCAGCCACTGACAATCGCGCTCAGGCGCGTGCGCGGGCCTCCGGGATGCGCCAGTCGACCGGAGGGTGGCCTGCCGCGGCGACGGCTTCGTCGATCCGGCTGAAGGGACGGGAGCCGAAAAACTTCCTGGCGGAGAGCGGGGAGGGGTGCGCGCCCTGCACCACCGTGTGCCGTGCCGTGTCGATGAGCGGGAGCTTCTTCTTGGCGTAGTTGCCCCACAGCACGAACACCGCGGGCGTCTCCCTGGCGGCAACGGCCCGGATGACGGCGTCCGTGAACCTCTCCCAGCCCTTGCCCTTGTGGGAGTTGGCCTCCCCGGCCCTGACCGTGAGCACCGCGTTGAGGAGCAGCACGCCCTGCTCCGCCCAGGGCATGAGATATCCGCTGTCGGGGACGGGGTGGCCCAGATCGTCGCGCATCTCCTTGTAGATGTTGCGCAGCGACGGGGGCGTACGGACGCCGGGACGCACGGAGAAGCACAGGCCGTGCCCCTGGCCCTCACCGTGGTACGGGTCCTGGCCGAGGATCAGGACCTTCACCCGCTCGTACGGAGTCGCGTGCAGCGCCGCGAAGACCTCCTCGCGCGGCGGGTAGACCGGGCCCCGCTCACGCTCCTCCTCGACGAACTCGGCCAGCTCCTTGAAGTAGGGCTTGCCGGTCTCCTCGCCGAGGGCCTGCTGCCAGGAGTCCGGCAGGGTGCCCAGCATGTCGTTCAACTCTCGTACCTCCGCGGCGCCTTCGCGTGTGTCTTCTGACGCCACGAAACTATCGGGTGCCGCCGACAGCCGGTCCCCGGAACCGTCTGCCGCGGTCCTCCGCGGTCCTCCGCGCAGCTGCCCCGGTGCGGCCCGGCGGAGCCGGCGGGCCCGGCGGGCCGCCCACCGCCGGAAGACCGCGAGAAGAGCCGGGAGGTGCGCCGGAAGACGCCGGGAGGCGCGCCGGTCGGGCGGCCGTGCGGCTCGCGGCCCGGCGCCTGTCTACCAGCTGGACTTCTTGTGCAGCTCCCACAGGCGCGGCAGCGTGGAGGGGTCGAGCACCCATTCGACGCCTGCCACGTCCTTGCGCGAGGCCACGTACACCCGGCCCTGCCACAGCGGAAGCAGCCTCGCGTCCTTCGCGATGATCTTCTGTGCGCGGGTGAAGTCGCGGCTCGCGGTCGCGCGGTTGCTCTCCTTGCGCGACTTGGGAAGCAGCTCGTCGGTGATCTCGGGATTGTCGTAGGGCGTGGCGAGCGCGTTGTTCTTGCCCACGAACGGCGCCACGTAGTTGTCGGCGTCCGGGAAGTCGGGGAACCAACCGCGGCCGAAGACAGGGTACTTGCCCTTGCTGTACCCCTCGACGAACTCGGACCAGGGGCGCCCCTGGACGCTCACGTCGAAGAGCCCGGACTTGTTGAGCTGGCGCTTGAGTTCGGCGAACGTCTCGCCCGTCGTCGAACCGTAGCGGTCCGTGGTGTACCACAGCTTCAACGGCACCTTCTTGGTGATGCCGGCCTCGGTGAGCGTCTGCTTCGCCTTTGCCCGGTCGGGCTCGCCGTAGCGGTCGTAGTAGGCGGCGGTGTGGCCGGTGATACCGCCGGGGACCATGGAGTACAGCGGGTCGGCCGTGCGGTGGTAGACGTTGCGCACCAGTGCCTTGCGGTCGACCAGCTCAGCGACGGCCTTGCGCACGGCGGGGTTTCCGGCCATGCGGTCCTTGGGGTTGAAGACCAGGTAGCTGATCTCGGCGCCCAGGAGCTCGGTCAGCTCGATTTCCTGGTTGCCGTTCGCCTGCGCCTTGCGGAAACCGGTGACCTGATCCGGCGTCAGTCCCCGGTATGCGACATCGATCTTCTTGTCCTTGAGCGCGGCCACCATCTTCTTCGAGTCCTGGAAGTATTCGATGGTGACGACGTCGTTCTTGGGCTTCGCGGGACCGCGGTAACCGTTGTACTTGGTCAGCTCGGCCCTCTTGCCCTTGCTGTAGGACTTCAGCGAGTACGGACCGGACCCCACCAGCTTGCTGCCCTTGCGCAGCTTCTTCGCGGGGTAGCTCTCCGGGTCGACGATCGCCATCGCCGGGGTGGCGAGGATGAAGGGGAAAGTGGCGTCGGACTTCTTCAGGTGGAAGACGACGGTGCGCTTGTCCGGAGTTTCCGTCCGCTCCAGGCTCCCCATCAGGCCGAGCGGTCCCGACTTCGCCTTGATCGCCATGACACGGTCCACGGAATGCTTCACAGCGCGGGAGTCGAGCGGATTCCCGTTGGAGAACTTCAGACCGTCCTTGAGGGTGCACCGGTAGACGCGGCTCGCGGAGTCGGTGAATCCGCAGCGCTTGGCGGCGTCGGGTTCCGGAGAGGAGGAGCTGCTGGGGAAGGACAGCAGGGTCTGGAAGACGTTCTTGTAGAGCTCCCACGACCCGTCCCAGGCCGCTGCCGGGTCGAGTGTGCTGGGAGCACTGGTGGTCCCAGCGACGACCTCGCGGCGCTTCTCCTCGCTGCTGCCCCCCGACATCGAACTGCACCCGGCGACCATGGACGTTGATATGACAACGATCGCTGCGACCTTCAGAGGTCCGTTCCGGTCGAACACCTGCGCGCTCCTCAGTCGGCGTGGGCCAATACTGCCGATGCAGTTGCAAAAGGGAATTGCCGCCGGCCGGTCGATGCGTCGCTTGCGCTGTCTCCACGCCTTCGTACGGAGGTACGGGCGCGCCCTACGCGGAGCCGCTGGCCGATAGGCGAAAGAGACCCTACCTCAGCATCCGACTCCGGGAACATGCACTGGTCAACCATTCGTCAATTACCAACGAGACGTGCGTCATTCCGATGACTGCGGGTGCCGGTCCGACGACGGACCGGCACCCGGATTCTCCCGGAGGAGAGGTGTGCACGCGCAGGAAGCCGCTACTCCACTCCTGCGTTGAGCGCGAGCCCGCCGTCGAGGACGAGCGTCTGGCCGGTGATCCACGCCGATTCCCCGGAGGTGAGGAAGGCGGCGGCGCCCCCGATGTCCTCCGGCGCTCCCAGCCTGTTCATCGGATAACGCGCGGCGGCCTCCTCCTCGCGCCCCTCGTAGAGGGCCGCGGCGAACTTCGTCTTCACGACCGCGGGCGCGATGGCGTTGACCCGCACCGTCGGCGCGAACTCGTGCGCCAGCTGCTGTGTGAGATTGATCATCGCTGCCTTGCTCATTCCGTAGGCCCCGATGAAGGGCGAGGCCGACATTCCGGCAATGGAGGCGATGTTGACGATCGTCCCGCCGTGGTCCCGCTGCCATGCCGCCCAGGTGGACTGGGCGAAGCCGAGGGCGGAGACCACGTTGGTCTCGAAGACCTTGCGGGCCACTGCGAGGTCCAGCTCCGCGATCGGGCCGAAGACCGGATTCGTGCCGGCGTTGTTGACGAGGTGGTCGACCCGGCCCCAGGCCTCCATGACCTGCTCGACTGCGGTGCGCCGGTGCTCCTCGTCGTGCGCCTTGCCCGCGACGTACATCGCGCGCTGCGGACCGAGAGCGGCGACGGCCTCCTTGAGGGCGTCCTCGTTGCGGCCCGTGATGCACACGCGGTGCCCCCGGGCGATCAGCGCCTCGGCGACGCCGTAGCCGATGCCCCGGCTGCCGCCGGTGACGATCGCGACCTCGCCGCTGTCCTGCGGTACTGCGTCCTGCTGTGCCATGTTCTGTGACCCTCCGGTCAGTTGAGCGGGCCGCCGGCCACGTACAGCACCTGACCGGAGACGAAGCCGGCCTGTTCACCGGCGAAGAAGGCGATGGCGTTGGCGATGTCCTCGGGCCGGCCGACGCGCTGCACGGGAATCTGCGAGGCGGCGGCGGCCTGGAAGTCCTCGAAGCCCATGCCGACGCGCTCCGCGGTGGCAGCCGTCATGTCGGTGACGATGAAGCCGGGTGCGACGGAGTTGGCGGTGATGCCGAACTTGCCGAGCTCCTTGGCGAGTGTCTTGGTGAAGCCCTGCATGCCTGCCTTGGCCGCGGCGTAGTTGACCTGGCCGCGGTTGCCGAGCGCCGAGGAGGAGGAGAGGTTCACGATCCGCCCGAACCCGGCGTCGACCATGTGCTTCTGGCAGGCACGGGACATCAGGAACGCTCCGCGCAGGTGCACGTTCATGACCGTGTCCCAGTCGGAGTCGCTCATCTTGAACAACAGATTGTCCCTCAGCACGCCCGCGTTGTTCACGAGCACGGTGGGCGGCCCGAGTTCGTCCGCAACCCGCGCGACGGCGGTCTCCACCTGCGCGGAGTCGGAGACGTCGCAGCCCACGGCGATCGCCTTGCCGCCGTCGGCTGTGATCTTCTCGACGGTCTCCTTGCAGGCCGACTCGTCGAGGTCGAGCACGGCTACGGCGCGGCCCTCCGCCGCGAGCCGTACCGCGGTGGCCGCGCCGATGCCCCGCGCCGCACCGGTGACGATCGCGACGCGCTGGTCGGTGGTGGACATGCTGTTTTCTCCTCGCCCTGATGAGTGGTGAGCAACCGCTTAGTACCTGTGGCCGTGACGCTATGAGTCCCGCAACCCGCTGTCAACGGGTGCCCGTGGACATGAGATTCAGCGCACCAGCAGCTCCAGCAGCCGCTCGGCCTCCGCCTCCGGATCACTGGTCAGCCCCGTGTGCACCGGGCCCGGCTGCACCACCGTGCTGCGGGGAGCCACGAGCCAGCGGAAGCGCGTGCCGGGCGCCTCGCGCGCGGCCTGCCCGGCGGCGTCCCCTCCGTGGCACAGGCCCTCCGCGGCGCGCAGCGCAGCACGCACGCCTTCCAGGTCGGCGCCGGGATCGAGGGCACGCAGCCTCGCCTCGTCAAGATGAGTGCGGGCCACGACTAGCGACCGGGCGCGGCAGTAGACGACCACCCCCGCGTTGATCATCTCCCCGCGCTCCACTCGCGGCACCACACGCAGCAGCGCGTACTCGAACACCTCGCGTCCGGCGGCCTTTCCTACGCTGCCGCCGCTCCCTCCGCTCCCTCCGCTCCCACCGCTCACCGCTGTGCGCTCCCCTCGCCGCGCCGTACGGGCGGCGTCGCGCCGGTCAGCCAGCCCGGCGCGCGCGAGGGACCGTCCCTGCTCGGTTCGCCGATCGTGATCCGCTCGTGCAGCCCGGAAACGCGTGCCGAGAGCGTCCTGACGTACGCGTCACGCAGCTCGTCGGGCCCCGCGAACCCCGGCTCGTCGGTGAGCCATTCGTCGGGGACCGCGGCAGCGCACTCGGCGAGGAGCTCACCGGTCACCCGGGGGGCCAGATCCTCCGCAGCCGAGGCCAGGTCCGGGCCGAACGGGGCGAGCACGTGGTCGGAGGCGTCGTAGGGCCCTGAAACGCCGAAGGAGCGGGAGGAGCGAGAGGAACCGGCCTGCGCCGAGGGCCAGTTGTGATGCCAGACCAGCGTCGCGCCGTGGTCGATGAGCCACATCTCGCCGTGCCACACGAGCAGGTTCGGGTTGCGCCAGGACCGGTCGACGTTGCCCACCAGCGCGTCGAACCACACCACCCGGCCGGCCTCCGCCGCACTCACGGCGAAGGCCAGCGGGTCCAGGCCCAGTGCCCCGGGAAGGAAGTCCATGCCGAGGTTGAGGCCGCCGCTGGCCTTCAGCAGGTCCTGGACCTCCTCGTCCGGCTCGCTCAGGCCGATCACCGGATCCAGCCGGATGCCCACCAGCTCGGGCACCCGCAGTCCGAGCAGCTGTGCCAGCCGCCCCGCGATGACCTCGGCCACCAGCGTCTTGCGGCCCTGCCCGGCGCCGGTGAACTTCATGACGTACGTACCGAGATCGTCCGCCTCCACGATCCCCGGGAGCGAGCCGCCCTCCCGAAGCGGGGTGACGTAGCGGGTGGCGGTGACTTCACGCAGCATCCGCTCAGGCTAGCCGTCCACTGCGCCGCGTCCCGCCGATATTCCGGTGCCTCCGCGGCCGGGGCGGTGGCATCGTGCGCCCATGACTTCTCCCGGTATTCCCGGCACTCCCGGCACAGCCGCCCACGCGTCCCCGCCGGAGGCGGAGGCCCTGGCGGCCTTCCCCCGTCAGTTCGCCCGCACCCGGCGCTTCTCCCTCGGGACCGTGCGCAATGTGACGCTCTCACCGGACGGAGAGCGCGCGCTGTTCCTGCGCACGCGCAGCGGCAGCGACCCCTCTGGCGGACTGTGGATACGGGACGCCGGCGCGGAACGCGCCCTCGCCGACCCCGCGACGCTGGAGCATGCCGCGCCCGGTGCGGAATCTCCCACGACCGAGGAGGCGTCACGCAGGGAGAGGGAGCGCGATCTGTCCACGGGCATCACGGGATACGCGGCCGACGACGCCGCGGAGCTGGCCGTCTTCGCACTCGGCGGCACGCCGTGGGCCGTGCGAACGCGACGCGGCGAGCCGTTCCGGCTGCCGGCCGCCGGGCCGGTCACCGACCCCCGCCCCTCCCCCGACGGCCGCCTCATCGCGTACGTCACGGGCGGCGCCGTGCACGTCATGGCGGCGGACGGCACGGGCGACCGTCGTGTGGCGGGACCGGCAGCGGGTGAGGAGGCAACGGTCGCCTTCGGCCTGACCGACCACGTCTCGGCCGAGTCCCTTGGGCGCGGCCGCGGGTACTGGTGGGCTCCCGACAGCAGCGCTCTGCTCGTCGCCCGTGTGGACAACGCACAGGTGCGCCGCCGGTACCTCGGCGACCCTTCCGACCCGGAGCTCCCGCCGCGGGTCCAGTACTACCCGCGGGCCGGGACCGCCAACGCCGATGTCTCGCTCCACCTGGTGCGCCTCGACGGCACG
Organism: Streptomyces sp. WMMB 322; assembly: GCF_900090145.1. Lineage (GTDB taxonomy): Bacteria > Actinomycetota > Actinomycetes > Streptomycetales > Streptomycetaceae > Streptomyces. Next base: position 26,940 of record NZ_FMHI01000025.1, on the reverse strand, counting down.
CGCACCGAAGTGGACTGGGACCGGCAGGCGTTCGAGTACGTCGTGGCTGCGGGCTGGGACGTGCACGGCCCGCTCGTCACGGTGCAGAGCCGCGACCAGTGCACCCTGCTGACCCTCGGGGTCGACGAGCAAAGCGGAGCGACGCGCGTGCTCGCACGGCAGCACGACGAGCACTGGGTCGAGTTGCTGCCGGGCGCGTACTGCCGGACCGCGTCGGGAGCGCTGGTCCTGCCGTACGAGGACGGGGACACGCGGCGTCTGCGCGTCGGTGAGCAGGTGGTGACGCCCCCGGGACTGCAGGTCTCCCAGGTGCTGGGCACCGACGGGGAGACGGTGCTCTTCGCCGCGGGCGAGGATCCGCTGGAGACTCATGTGTGGTCCTGGTCCCCCGACGACGGACGTGTCCGGGTCAGCGAGGGTGCAGGCCTGCACTCCGCGGTGCTGCGCGGCGGCACAGTGGTGCTCGAGAGCGTCACCCCCGACGGGCCGCGCGTGACGCTTCTGCGTGAAGGCGTCGCCGCCGGCTCGATCTCCTCCCTCACCGAGGAACCGCTGATCCGGCCGCAGCCGGAAATGCTGACGCTCGGGCAACGGCGGCTGCGCAGCGCCCTGTTCCTGCCGGGCTGGTACGAGCACCGGGATCCGGACGCCCCACCGCTTCCGGTGCTGGTCGCCCCCTACGGCGGACCGGGGATGAGACTCGTGGTGCGGGCCCGCATCTGGCCGGCGCTGGTCGCGCAGTGGTTCGCGGAACACGGATACGCGGTCCTGGTGACCGACGGCCGGGGCACACCCGGGCGCGGTCCGTCCTGGGAGAAGGCAATCCGGGGCGACCAGTTCACACCAGTACTCGAGGATCAGGTCGACGCGCTGCACACCGCCGCAGCGACCCGTCCGTTCCTCGACCTGGACCGGGTGGGCATCCAGGGCTGGTCCTTCGGCGGCGCCCTGGCCACGGCGGCCGTGCTGCGACGCCCGGACGTCTTCCACGCGGCGGTCGCGGGCGCCCCTGCCATCGACCCCCGCCTGTACGACACGCACTGGAAGGAGCGCTTCCTCGGGCACCCGGACCGGCACCCGGAGCACTACGACCGCTGCACGCTGAGCAAGGAGGCACATCTGCTGCGGCGTCCGCTCCTGCTGGTGCACGGAACCGCGGACGACAACGTCGCATTCGCACACACCCTGCGCATGTCGGCGGCGCTGCTGGCGGCCGGACGGGAACACTCGGTGCTGCCGCTGCCGGGGCAGTCGCACATCGTAAGCGACCCCTCGACGGCCGAACGGCTGCTCCGGACGCAATTGCTTTTTCTTGACAAAGCCCTTCGCAGCTGACGAGCGCCTGTGCAGGATTCCCAGGGCAGAGGTAAGCAAAGGCAAATGCGTGCAGCATCCGAGAGAACAGGAAGTTCCCCATGACAGCATCGACCACCCGCAGGTCCGTGCTCGCCGCCGCGGGCGCCGCCTCGGCCGCCGTCACGCTCGCCGCCTGCGGCTCGGGCGGCAGCGAGGGTTCGGGCAGCGAGGAGAACGCCGGAGGCGACGGCGGCAGCCAGGAGGGCGGCGGGGCCTCGAACGGCGAACTCGGCAAGGCCGCCGACATCCCGGAGGGCGGCGGCAAGGTCTTCAAGGAGCAGAAGGTCGTGGTGACCAGGCCGAGCGGCTCGGAGTACAAGGCCTTCTCCGCGACATGCACGCACAAGGGCTGCTCCGTCTCGGAGGTGAAGGGCGGAACCATCATCTGCCCCTGCCACGACAGCAGGTTCGACATCTCCGACGGCAGCGTCAAGGGCGGCCCCGCGACGAAGCCGCTTCCTCCCGCGAAGGTCTCCGTGAAGGGCGGCAACATCCACCTCGCCGAGGGCTGAGGTTCCGCCGGCACCGTCGCCGCAAATGCCTGCCAGCCGCGGCCCGGTGCCGCCGTCCGGACCGTCACGTCTCAGGCCGCGGCGTCCGGTGAAAGCTCCCCCGCGGCCGCAGGTCCGGGGTGGGACCTGCGGCCGCGGGGGATGCGGCAACACCCGCGCCCGGAAGGCCCGGCGGCAGCGGGACGTCAGTCGTAGCGCCGGGCCGCGGCGGGACGGAGGGCGGCGGCGACCGCGTCGGCGAGCCGGCCGGCGTCCTCGGCTCGCAGCGGGGAGACCGTCAGGCGCACGCCGGGCGGGGACGCGAGCCGGAAGCGCGCCCCCGGGGCCACGGCCCAGCCCGAGTGCAGCAGGCGTGCGACGGCCCCCGTCTCGTCGGGCACCGGCACCCACACATTCATGCCGCTGCGCCCGTGCGCCTCGACGCCGCGCGCCTCAAGCGCCCGCACGAGCGCGTTGCGGCGCTGCCCGTAGGAGCGGGCCACCGCGGCCACATCGACGGCCCGTGTCTGCCAGAGATACAGTACGGCGTCCTGGAGCAGTCGGCTGACCCAGCCGGGGCCGAGGAGCTGGCGGCCGCGCACGCGGTCGAGGGTTACGGCGTCGCCGGTGACGACTGCCAGCCGCAGGTCGGGCCCGTAGGCCTTGGCCGTGGATCTCACCAGCGCCCAGCAATCGGTGCTGCCCGTGAGGGTGTTGAGCGGTTCCTCGACGATGCCGTGCCCGTGGTCGTCCTCGATGAGGAGCGTCCCGGGGTGGCCGGCGAGCACCTCGCGCAGACGGCGGGCGCGGGCGGGGGTCACCGCTGCGCCCGTCGGGTTCTGCGCACGGGCCGTGACGACGAGGGCGCGGGCGCCCCCTCGCAGCGCGCGTGCGGCCTCCTCGGGCAGCGGGCCTTCGTCGTCGACCGCCACGGGCAGGGTCTTCAGTCCGAGGGCGGGGATCAGGTCGAGCAGACTCCCCCAGCCCGGATCCTCGACGGCTACGGCGTCTCCGGTGCGCAGATGCGCCGCGAGCACCCGCTCGATGGCGTCGAGCGCGCCCGACGTCAGCGCCACCGGCCCGTCGGGAACCCCGTCCTCGTCCAGCAGCCGGCGTGCCTCGGCGGCGAGCGGTTCGCTGACGGCGGGGGCGCCGTAGAGGACGGCGCTGCGCGAGGCGTTGTCGGCGGCCGACGCGAGGGCCGCGTGCAGCGGCGGCAGCAGCGCGGTGTCGGGGTTGCCCGTGGAGATGTCCGTGCATCCTTCGGGCACTTCGGGACGGATGGCCTCCCGCGCTGCTCCGGGCGGCCGTTCGCGTACGCGGCTGCCGCGGCGTCCGGCCGTCTCGATGACTCCGCGTTCACGCAGGCTCCGGTAAGCGGCCGCCACGGTGTTCGCGTTGACCCCGAGCTGCTGCGCCAACTCCCGCATGGGCGGGAGGGGCCGGCCCGCGGCGAGACCGCCGGTCCGCACCCCTTTCTCCACGCTCGCCGCAATCTCCGCTGCGCGCCGTCCCTCTATCCGGTATTCTCCTAGCACAAATTAGATTTTGCACTAGTGCAAATTGAAATGCAAGGGAGAGCTCCTTGGCGTCCACTGTCCCTTCCCCCGCCCCCTCCGCCGGCTCCTACATCCGCACGGAGCGCACCGTCCCCACGCGGCACCGTGAACGCGCCTCCTACGACCGCGAGTTGGTGCACTCGATCCTCGACGAGGACTACATCTGCCACCTGGGGTTCGTGCGTGACGGCGCGCCAGTCGTCCTGCCCACGCTGTACGCCCGGAAGGGCGAGCGCGTCTACGTGCACGGGTCCACCGGCTCGCGGCCGCTGCGGGCGGGCAGCGCCGAGGAGGGACTGCCGGTCTGCCTCACCGTCACCCGCCTCGACGGGCTCGTTCTGGCCCGTTCCGCCTTCCACCACTCGCTCAACTACCGCTCGGTGATGGTCCACGGGACCGCGTACCGGGTTCCCGAGGGCGACGAACTCACCGCCGCCCTGGACGCCCTGGTCGACGGCGTGGTCCCCGGGCGCGCGGCCGACTCCCGCCGCGCCGACGCCAGGGAACTGGCCGCCACCGCGGTCCTGCGCCTCGATCTTGCAGAGGTCTCCGTCAAGGTCCGTCAGGGCGGACCGTCCGACGACGCGGAGGACGTCGCGCTGCCCCACTGGAGCGGCGTCGTACCCGTCAGCCGCGTCTACGGCACCCCTGTTCCCGCGGAGGACCTGACTCCGGGCACGCCACTGCCCGGCTACCTCAACGGCCGGTGAGAGACGGCCACTTCGCGGTGAGGGCGCGGCGGCGGACCGGAACGGTTCAGGCGTGGGCGTCGTCCGGCAGGGCACCGTCCACGCCGGCTCCGCCCGCCGCCCCTCCGGAGGCGACCGGCTCCTCCTGCTGCCGTCTGGGCGCCGAACTCTGCGCGATGAGGGCACCGACCAGTACCACCGCACCGCCCACGAGCTGTACGGCGGCGAGGTGTTCGCCGAGGAACACCCAGGCGAGCACGGTCGCGATGACGGCCTCGAGACAGGCCACGACGCCCGCGACCTGCGGGGAGAGCCTGCGGATCGAGACGACTCCCGTCAGGTACGCGGCAACCGTCGCCACAAGGACGATCCATCCCAGCAGCACGGGCGCGGGCACCGCCGTCCCGTCCATGGAGGCCTGCCCGCCCAGGACGTGCCAGTCCAGCGCCCACGGCCTCGCCGGAACGGTCAGCACGAGGGCGCCGATGAGCAGCCCGAAGGCGATCACGCCGATCGGATCGGAGGGCCCGCGGCCGTCGGAGCCGTCGCTGCCGTGGTCGGAGAGCACGAAGTACCCGACCTGACAGCAGGCCGCACCCAGCGCCAGCAGCAACCCGACGAGGTCGAGCGTCAGACCGGACCAGACACGCACCACGCAGGCCAGGCCGCCCACGGCGAGTACGACGCCCACGCCGGCGGCCCGGCTGACGGGGCGCCGCTGTACGAAGCGCACCCACCCCAGCACCAGGGCGGGTGCGAGGTATTCGATGAGCAGTGCGACGCCGACCGGGATGCGGGAGAGCGCGGCGAAGTAGCACGCCTGGACGCCGGCGACGGCAAGCAGCCCGAACCCCAGGACCAGCCCGGGGCGTTCACGCAGCAGTCCGCGGTGACGCCAGGCGAGGGGCAGCATGACGCAGGCCGCGCCTGCGGCCCGGAGCCAGGTCACCTGCAGGGGTTCGAGTCCGGCTTCGATGAGAGGTTTGGCGGCGGGCCCCGAACCGCCGAAAGCGAAGGCGGAGACGAGGGCCAGGGTCAGGCCGAGGCTTCCTCCCCGCACGGACGGACCCGGCCGCGTCGTTTCCCGCATGCGCACATCATGTCAACGATCGACAGGAGTGTCACCCCGGATACCCCTGACATTCGCCGGGGTCTTCAGCCCTCCGCCATTCCGCGACCGACACCCCTGGCAAGTCCGCGCACGTCCACTCCGGCAGTACGCAGCACCTCTGCCGCACGGCACTCCGGGTCGGCCACGATCCCCGCGAAGAGGTCGACGCCCTCCGCACGGCGGGCTTCCCGCGCCCTGACGCGGTCGAGCGCCACCTCCATCGCCATGGCGGCGGCCGGCGACCACCCCGGCAGCGCACCCGCACCGGCTCCGGCTCCCGGGCCGGCGTCCGCGGCACCGGTCGCCTCGGCCGAGCGCCGCCAGCGCAGTCCGTATCCGATGCTGCGCTGTGCGAGGTAGCCGAGCAGCTTCGCCGTCAGCGACCCACCGCCGCCGAGGAACGCCCGCACGACAGGGTCCGACTCGAGAAGACTGTGCAGAAGGTGTGCGGTGTCCACGTCCCGGTCGCCACCCCGCGAGGCCCGTCGGCGCGCGGTCGCGACGACGGCTGCCAGCTGATCGCTCAGCCTGTCCTCGATCGCCGGGCCCGCCGTCCTGCCGGCAAGCACCTGGGCTGCAACGGTGTCCACGAGACCACCACATCACACACACATTCATCCGCACATCCCCCCGTGGGGCATATGCACGTACCCCGCCGGGAGGGGCATGCCGCCGCACACCTCCTCCCTGAGGAGGAGCGCCGCTTGAAGGGCCTCAGGGGAGGGCAGGAGGGAACCGAATGCCCGGAAGGTCGCGTCTTGTACTCCAACAGCCCCCCATACGGCAGCACTTGGAGATTCCCATGGCCGTTCACCATGCACGCTCCGCTCTCGCCGCGCTCGCCCTGGGTGCCACTGTGACCGTCAGCGGATGCACAGGGTCCGCCGCCTCTGCCTCCAACTCACCGGCTTCCGTGGACGGCACGGACTCCGGCTCCCCCGCCTCGTCCCGTACACCCGGCTCCTCCGGGGACCCGACGGGAGCCCCAGGAGCGCGGAACGCGCCGGAGGGCGACGGGGAGCGCACCGGCGGCTCCGACGGCGGAGCGGACCGCCCGCGCTGGTGCGGGACGGATGCGCTGTCGGTCTCGCTGCGACCGGGACAGCCCGCAGCGGGCAACCGTTACGCCGCCCTCGTCCTCACCAACTCCTCGTCGGCCGCCTGCCGTACACAAGGCTGGCCGGGACTCCAGCTGACCGGCGAGAACGGCGGCAAGATCCCCACAGAGGTGGTGCGGGACCGCTCCGTGCCCTCTCGCCAGATCACCCTCTCCCCCGGCGGGCACGCATCCGCCCGGCTGCACTGGACGGTCGTGCCCGGCGAGGGGGACCCCGACGACGGCAGGTGTCCCGAGCCGAAGGCGGTGCGCGTCATCCCTCCGGACCAGCGCACCGCCAGGACCGCCGCATGGAAGCTGGGCGAGGTGTGCGGCGCAGGCGAACTCGACGTCCGGCCGCTGCTGCCGGGGGCGGAACTCCCGGAGTGACAGGGGCCGCGCACGGCCTCGGGCCACGCGCCGCCCCCGCCCCTCGCGGTCACTCCTCTTCGGCGAGGATCAGGTAGAGCTTCTTGCGGGCGTCGTTGACGACGCCGATCGCCTTGTCACGCTGCTCGGGCGTACCGTTCGCCCAGACCTGCTGGAAGGCGCTGACCAGGGCACCGCCTGCCTTGCGCACCTCGTTCATGGCCTCCCAGTCGATGCCGCGCCCGGCCTCCTCCCAGGGGGCCTCCGGGCCGGCGTCGGCTTCGTCACGGCCGGCGCCGGTGAGGGAGAAGAGGTTCTTGCCGCCCTCGCTGGCGCTGCTGATGAGCCCCTCGTCCTCCAGCAGTTGAAGCGTCGGGTACACCGAGCCGGGGCTCGGCTTCCACGCACCGCCGCTGCGCTCGGCGATCTCCTGGATCATCTCGTAGCCGTGCATGGGGCGGTCCTTGAGGAGCGCCAGGATCGAGGCCCGCACATCACCACGGCGTGCACGGCCGCGCGGCCCTCCCCTGCCGCGCCCTCTCGGCCCGAACGGCGGACCGTCGCCGAAGGGCGGACCGAAGGCACCGAACGCGCGGCGCTCGGACGGGCCGCCGAACCCTGCCGGGCCGCAGTGTCCGGGGCCGCGTCCACGACCCCGGCCGCCGGACCGCTGTTCGTCGTTACGCATGACGCCATCCTTTCCGCAACTTGCACTCGACAGACCTTTGACTTGTCGTGATGGCTCAACGATATATCGCCGATGCTCGCACGGCGATGCTTGTGGCACGGTCCGGCCAGGACCTGTAGCGGTCCACCTCCGCCGCATTGGCCGTCGCACGCCTCGCGCCCCCTCGTCTAACGTCCCGGCTCATGAGGATCCGTACAGTCGACGCCTTCACCGACCGCCCCTACCGCGGGAATCCCGCCGCGGTGGTGCTGCTGGACGAGGAGGCCTTCCCGGCGGAAGAACGCATGCAGGACGTCGCGGGCGAGATGAACCTCTCGGAGACCGCCTTCGCCCACCCTCTCTCCGGCGACGCGGAGGCCGACTGGGCGCTCCGCTGGTTCACCCCGGCCGCGGAGGTCGATCTGTGCGGTCACGCCACCCTGGCCACGGCCCACGTCCTGCACTGCGACGGCATCGCCTCCGGCACCGTGCGCTTCCGAACCCGCAGCGGCGTACTCACCGCCGCCACCGACGCCGGCGGCGTGATCACGCTGGACTTCCCCACGGCCCCGCTGACCCCGGCCCAGCCGCCCCCGGGGCTCGCCGCCGCACTCGGCACCGGACCGGTGTCCGTGCACGACACGGGGCCGCTCGGTGATCTCCTCGTCGAAGTGGCGGACGAAGCCGCCCTGCGCGCCCTCACCCCCGACAGCGCCGCGCTGCGCCGCCTCCCGCACAGAGGCGTGATCGTCACCGCCGTCGCGGACGGCCGGGACGGCGCCGGTCACGGGAACGGCCACGCATACGACTACGTCTCGCGGATGTTCGCCCCCTCCGTCGGCATCGCCGAGGACCCGGTCACCGGCAGCGCCCACACGGCACTGGCCCCTCTGTGGTCCGCGCGGCTCGGACGGGACTCGCTGACGGGCCTCCAGTGCTCCGCGCGCACCGGTCTGGTCCGTACGACGCTGCGGGGTGATCGCACCGAGCTGACGGGGACCGCGGTCACCGTCCTCGACGCCCGGCTGTGTGCAGGCTGGTGACGGTCCCGCCGGCGCACGGCGGCGGTCAGGGGGTGGGCAGCCAGTCCACCTTGCCCGCGAAGAGCGCGTAACCGGCGAAGGCCACGATGTCGATCAGCGCGTGCGCCACCACGAGCGGGCCCACACGCCCCCAACGCCGGTACAGCAGCACGAAGACGACCCCCATGGCCATGTTGCCGAGCAGCCCGCCGATGCCCTGGTAGAGGTGGTACGAGCCGCGCAGCACCGAGCTGACCGCCAGGGCGGCCCACGGTGAGAAGTCGAGCTGGCCGAGCCTGCGGAGCAGGTAGCCGACGACGATCACCTCCTCCACCACGGCGTTCTGCACCGCGGAGGCGATGAGCACCGGGATGCGCCACCACACGTGCGGCAGCGACTCGGGCACCACGGTCAGGTTGAAGCCCGCCTGCACCGCCGCCAGGTAGAGGGCCAGTCCGCTGCCGCCGATGGCTGCGGCGAGCACCGCGCCGCGTCCCAGGTCGAATCCGGGCCTGGTCCGGTCGAACCCGATGGAGCGCAGACCTCCCCCTTGGCCCTGTCGACCCGAAAGGTGCCACCGGCTCTCGCGCGTGAGGAGATGGGCCACCAGCGCCACCGGAACGAGCGCCGTGGCGATCCCGAAGACCTGCCAGGCCAGGTCCAGCCACGGCCGGTCGGGAGCACGCGAGGTGTTCAGCCGTGCCGCCTGGTCGGCGAGTGCTCCGGAGGCGGTCAGCGAGCCGACGAAACTGATCAGCGCGGAGACGGCGCTCGCACCGAGCGACAGGGCCAGCACGAGCAGCGTCTCCTGCCGGAGAGTGCGCGCCGGGAGCACCTGCCCGGTCTCCGGGAACCGAGCGGGGTCGCTCGCTTGCGACGACTGCACACATGCCTCCAGTTCACCGGTCCGCGACGGCCGTGGACGTCCATAGCTTGCCGGACGCCGCCGGTGCCTGCGAAGCGGGGGCGCAGCTCGTCGTGGGCGGGCCCGGCTCATCCCGGCCGGCCGCGGCGGCTACGGCCCGGGGGCCCAGGTGTGCACGGGCTCTCCCGTGCGTGCGAACTCGCAGTAGCGCCTGGTCACGGCCGCGAGTGCCTTCTCCCGCTCGAGGCCGGATTCGATGGCCCGGTGGTAGGCGTCCGCCTGCCACGACGCCCCGTTGACACGACGACGGCAGCGTTCCTCGATCACGCCCAGGCAGCGGTCCCGGTCGGCGCTCTCGACGCCCCAGGCCTCCAGCCCGGCGGCGGCGAGCGGAAGCAGCTCCTCCTGCACCAGCCGCACCGCCGGCCCGGTGGCCAGTCCGCCGGGACGCCCGTGCCGCGGCCAGGTCAGCTCGGCGTCGATACCGTGCCGGCACGCTGCGTCGAAGTTCGCGGACGCGGCCGCGAAGGGCAGCCGCGACCAGACGGGGCGCGGCTCGTCGGCGAGGCTCCGCACCAGCCCGTAGTAGAGGGCGGCGTTGGCGAGCACGTCCGCCACCGTCGGGCCGGCGGGCAGCACCCGGTTCTCCACGCGCAGATGCGGCACGTCACCGGTGACCGCGTAGACGGGCCTGTTCCAGCGGTAGACGGTGCCGTTGTGCAGCACCAGCTCGGGCAGGCCGGGAGTGCCGCCGGCCTTCAGCACCCCGTGCGGATCCTCGTCGTCACAGATCGGCAGCAGCGACGGGAAGTAGCGCAGGTTCTCCTCGAAGAGGTCGAGCGCGGAGCCGATCCACCGCTCCCCGAACCAGGTGCGCGGCCGTACGCCCTGCGACTTCAGCTCGTCCGGACGCGTGTCGGTCGCCTGCAGGAAGACCGGGATGCGCGACTCGCGCCACAGCTCCCTGCCGAAGACGAAGGGCGAGTTGGCCCCCATCGCGACCTGCACGGCGGAGACGGCCTGCGAGGCGTTCCACACGTCGGCGAAACGCTGGGGCGTGACCTGCAGATGGAGCTGCACCGAGGTGCAGGCCGCCTCCGGGGCGATCGAGGATGAGGTCCGGGCCAGGCGCTCGACGCCTTCGATGTCGAGGACGACCTCCTCGCCCCTTGCGGCCATGATCTGGTTGTTCAGCAGGGTGTAGCGGTCCACCGCGGTGAGGTTCGAGGAGACCAGGTCCTCGTCCGTGAGCGTGGGCAGGATGCCGATCATCACGATCCCGGCGCCTGCTTCCTTGGCCTGCCGGTCCGCGTATGCCAGGCCGGTGCGAAGCTCCTCCGCGAGCTGGTCGAAGACCCGCCCGGACAGGCGGTGGGGCACGATGTTGACCTCGAGGTTGAACTGCCCGAGCTCCGTCTGGAAGTCCTGGCTTCCGATGCGCTGCAGCACCTCGGCATTCATCATGCGGGGCATGCCGTCGGCGTCCGCGAGATTGAGCTCGATCTCCAGGCCCATGAGGTTCCGGGGACGCTCGAAGCGCTTTTCGTCCAGGAGGACTCCGAGCGCCTCCAGGCATTCCTTCAGCTTCTGCCTGTACCGATGCCGAGCGGACAGGTCGAACCCGTCGGAGACGACCTTCTCACCCATCGGGGTGTCCCTCCTCGATACAGCCGCGTGGTGTCAGCCATGATGCCCGTCGAACCGGTCGATCACGCCTTGACGATCTCCACGTACCCGCCTGCCGGTGACCTCTCACCTGCGGTGAACGGCATGTTCCGCAGGCATGCGGCAGCGGTCCCAGACCACGTGCACAGTCCTTGTGGGAAACACAGACGGGATCCGGCCGACCACGGCGGCCGGAACGGCCCAGGCGGCAGGGTCGGCGGCTGCCGCTCACACGGTCAGGTACCGCGCAAGACGGTCCGGATACCGCCTTGCAACAGAAATATCGGCGGGTTAGGCGAAATGGTGACGTAACACCTTTCGTATAAACTCCGGTACGGATCGGGACGCGGTATCACCGGGCCGTCCGGTGCCCGCAGTCGACGGTCCCGCCGCCTCTTCGCGGCCCCTTTCCCACGCCGACAGTGCCGTCCGCGCCATGCCGAGCACCACGTGTCTCTCCAGTGAGAGGTGGCGATCCATCATGCCGCTGCACTTCCGTTCCGCCCCGGCCGACGCAGCACGCAGTGTTCTCGCGGCCTTGCGGGCGCCCGCCTCCGCACCCCGGGGACGCACACCTGCCGCCGATTCCGCAGGTCCTTCGCTGGAGATCGAACTCCCACTGCCCGTACACGAGTTGACCGGCTTCGGCCCAGGGAACGCCGCCCCGTACACGCGCCTGACCGGCTGGCGCTTCCTGCTGCGGGAGAAGGCCGCCCCTTCCGGGGCCCCGGCAGCCGGAGCGGCCGAGACGCTCCTCACCTCCGACGGCTGGGCCTTCGCCTACTTCTGCGGCGGCCCGTACGTCGCCTCGTCCCAACGGGCCCTGCGGCAGGCCGAGACGCTGCCCGGACTTCACCAGCCCAGGCTGCTGTCCGTTCCCCGGCGCTACATGCTCACCCTCTGGCTGCACGCGAACCCCGGAGCGGACATCGACAAGGGCGCCCCGGAACCCTCGGACCTGCTCATACCTCTTGCACCCGCTCCCCCCGGCATCGCGGCCCACGTCCCGCACCGCGCCGATGCCCTTCTGCCGCTGCTCACAGGCCGATCGGCGCCGTCGGATCCCCTGCTGAGGAGCGGCTGACGACCGTCGTGGGATACCGTACGCGGTGCCTGTTGCGGTGATCCAGGGGCGGCGTCACTGTTGCGCAAATACGGCAAACCGGCCCTGAGTGCGGCTCAGTTGACGGCAACCACCCGCACGAGTGATGCGTCTGTCCTGGTCGAAGAGCGGTGACACGAAATCCCTGCGGAATCTCCTCCGCAGAGGAACACTGGGACCAGACCGGAACGGGAAACGGTCACGGCCATCGTGACCGGCCGCACGGACATCACGACACAACGGAAGACGACAGCGACAATGTGCCAGCACCAGCCACCTTGCCCGACAGCCGAGTCCGCCGACCGGGAGGCCGCACACCCCTTGGCCCACTTCCCGGAGCAGGGCTGGAGTCTGCTGTGCAACGGCGTCCTCCTCTTCGAGGACACCGGGGAGCTTCTGCCGGACGGCAAGATCATCGATCCGCACCGTCCGCTCGACAGCCGCAACATCGCCACCGCTGCCTGATCCCGCAGCGGCAACCGAACAGGGCCGGCCCGGTATTGCACCGAACCGGCCCTGACACACGCGGCGCCGAATGTTCCCCGCCGCCGACGCTCTTGCGGCCTCAGCCGTCGTACTCCTCCACCGGCGGGCATGAGCACACCAGATTCCGGTCACCGAAGGCGCCGTCGATACGCCGCACCGGCGGCCAGTACTTGTCCGAAGCGCTGACCCCCGCAGGGTAGACCGCCGTCTCCCGCCCGTACGGGTGATCCCAGTCCCGGCTCAACTGCCCCGCGGTGTGCGGCGCATTGCGCAACGGGTTGTCCTCGGCGGGCCACTGTCCGGATCCGACCTTCTCGATCTCACCGCGGATCTCGATCATCGCCTCGCAGAACCGGTCGAGCTCTGCCAGATCCTCGCTCTCCGTGGGTTCCGTCATCAGCGTGCCCGGCACCGGGAACGACATCGTCGGCGCGTGGAAGCCGTAGTCGATCAGCCGCTTGGCCACGTCGTCGATGCTCACGCCGGTCTGCTTCGTCAGCGGCCGTACGTCGATGATGCACTCGTGCGCCACAAGGCCGTGCGGCCCGGTGTAGAGCACCGGGTAGTGCGGCTCCAGGCGCTTGGCGATGTAGTTGGCGCCGAGCACGGCAGCCTGGGTGGCCCGGCGCAACCCCTCGGCTCCCATGAGCCTCACGTACGCCCAGGAAATGGGGAGGATCCCGGCCGAGCCCCAGGGGGAGCCGGAGACCGGACCGATGCCGCTCGCCGGCCCCGCGGCGGGCTGGAGGGGATGGTTGGGCAGATGCGGGGCCAGGTGCTCGCGCACCCCGATCGGCCCGACACCGGGCCCGCCGCCACCGTGCGGGATGCAGAAGGTCTTGTGCAGGTTCAGATGGGACACGTCGGCCCCGAACCTGCCGGGCCGCGCGAGCCCCATCAGCGCGTTGAGGTTGGCGCCGTCCACGTAGACCTGGCCGCCGGCGTCGTGCACGGCGGCGCAGATGTCGCTGATGTGCTCCTCGAAGACACCGTGCGTGGAGGGGTAGGTGACCATCAGCACGGACAGCTCGTCGCCGTACTGTTCGATCTTCGCGCGCAGGTCGGCGGTGTCCACGTCGCCGTCCTCGCTGGTCTTGACCACCACGACGCGCATGCCGGCCATGACAGCACTCGCGGCGTTCGTGCCGTGCGCCGAGGAGGGGATCAGGCAGACGGTGCGCTGCTCGTCACCGCGTGAGCGGTGGTACGCCCGTACGGCAAGCAGTCCGGCGAGCTCGCCCTGTGAGCCGGCGTTGGGCTGCAGGGAGATCCTGTCGTAACCGGTGATCTCCGCGAGCTGGTCCTCCAGCTGACGGATCAGAGCGAGGTAGCCCTCCGCCTGGTCGGCCGGAGCGAAGGGGTGCATCCCGGCGAACTCGGGCCAGGTGACGGCCTCCATCTCGGTGGTGGCGTTGAGCTTCATGGTGCACGAGCCCAGCGGGATCATCCCGCGGTCCAGCGCGTAGTCGCGGTCGGCGAGCCTGCGCAGGTATCGCAGCATCGCCGTCTCCGAGCGGTACTCGTGGAAGACGGGGTGGGTCAGGTAGTCGTCGGTGCGCAGCAGCGCCCCGGGCAGCGCGTCCTCCTGAACGCGGCCGTCCAGTTCCTCCACGTCCGCCTCGACGCCGAACGCGGACCAGACGGCCCTCAGCTGCGCCCGGTCCGTGGTCTCGTCGCAAGCCATGCCGACGTGGTCCGCGTCCGTCTCCCGCAGGTTCACGCCTGCCTCCCGCGCACGGGCGACGATCTCCGCCGCCCGTCCGGGAACACGCGCCGTGACAGTGTCGAAGTAGCTGCCGTGCACGATCTCGACTCCGCCCCCGCGCAGCCCCTCGGCGAGCAGCGTGGCGTACCGGTGCGTGCGGCGGGCGATACCGGCCAGGCCCTCCGGTCCGTGGTGCACCGCATACATGCCGGACATCACGGCGAGCAGCACCTGGGCGGTGCAGATGTTGCTGGTTGCCTTCTCCCGGCGGATGTGCTGCTCACGGGTCTGCAGGGCGAGACGGTAGGCCTGGTGGCCGTCCGCGTCCTTGGAGACGCCGACGAGGCGGCCGGGCAGGCTGCGGGCGTACTTGTCGCGCACGGACATGTAGCCGGCGTGCGGTCCCCCGAAGCCCATGGGGACGCCGAAGCGCTGGCTGGAGCCGACGGCGATGTCCGCGCCGAGCGATCCCGGCGAACTGAGCAGCGTGAGCGCGAGCAGGTCGGCTGCGACGGTCACCACCGCGCCGAGTTCGTGCGCGTGGTCGATAACGGCACGGTGGTCACGTACCGCGCCGGAGGCTCCCGGGTACTGCAGCAGCAGCCCGAAGACGCCCTTCTCCGCCATTTCCGCCGGGATTCCGTCGCTCAGGTCCGCGACGACGACCTCGACTCCGGTCGGTTCGGCGCGGGTGCGGATCACCGCGATGGTCTGCGGCAGGCAGTCGGCGTCCACGAGGAAGACGCCCTGCTTGACCTTGCCGACCCGACGGGAGAGCGCCATGGCCTCGGCCGCCGCAGTGGGCTCGTCGAGCAGGGAGGCGCCGGAGGTCGGCAGGCCGGTCAGGTCGGCCACCATGGTCTGGAAGTTGAGCAGTGCCTCGAGACGGCCCTGCGAGATCTCCGGCTGATACGGCGTGTACGCGGTGTACCAGGCCGGGTTCTCCATGACGTTGCGCAGGACGACCGACGGCGTGAAGGTCCCGTAGTAGCCGAGACCGATCATGGAGGGGAGCACCTGGTTGCGCGCGGCGAACTCCCGCAGCTCCGCGATCACTTCGGCCTCGCTGCGGCCTGCGGGCAGGTTCAGGGCCTCATCGCTCTTGATCACGTCGGGGACGGCGGCGGCGGTCAGCTCGTCGAGGGAACCGTAGCCGACCTGGGCGAGCATCTTGGCCCGGGCACCGGCGTCGGGGCCGATGTGGCGTCGTTCGAAAGGAGTTCCGCGTTCCAGATCGGCGAGAGGGATGCGGTTGGCGGTCATCTGCGGGGGCCTCCTGGTCGCTGTGACCTACGGGGACACCACGGCGCTGGTGCCCGGACGGCCTCCCCCTCTGTCATCTCAACCTGAGAGTTTCACCGGCCCGCTCCGGCTGAGCGGGGACCCGGCTTTCACCGTCGGTGAGGAGGAGCCCAGGCACTGCTCGGCCCGCCCTGCTTTCCAGAGTGACCTCACCCGCGCGGTACGTGAGCCTGAGAGATTCCGGGGAGGAGTTGCTCCTTCGGCGCCCCCGGCTGACGCCGGGGGACTCTCCCGCACGGGGTCCACAGCCGCTTACGAGACTACCAGCGGTTCCTCCTCCAGGACCCGGAGGTGCACTCGGGTGGCCAACCACTGAAATGTGCCTTTGGGTGGTAATACGGCTTGTACGACCGGCTCCCGGCGGCCTCGGCGCCCCCGCAGCACGCCGTCGCGCGGCAGTACGGCAGGGCCGAGGAGAGGTTCGCCAGACCACCCGACCCAGGACCGGCCCCGTCCCGTGACGCACCCGGTGCCCCTGACGACGACTTGGAGGGACCGTGCAGAACGACATCGACCCACGGAGCCTGATCGGGCGCAGAGCGCACGACAGCAGCGGCTGCAAGATCGGAACGGTCGGGGAGGTCTACCTCGACGACGCGACGGGCGAGCCGGAGTGGGCCGCCGTGCGCACGGGCTTCTTCCGGCGCGAGGCTCTTGTGCCGCTGGAGCCGAGTGAGCTTGTCGACGGCGTCCTCCACGTCCCGTTCGAGAAGGAGCTGGTGCGCAGCACGCCCGTGCTCGGTGTGGGCAGACACCTCTCGCCCCGCCAGGAGCTCCAGCTCTATCTCCACTACGGGCTGGACGTGCCGCCCTCCGCCGAATCCGCAGGACCCGCACCGTCCTCACCGGCGTCTTCGGGCCCGTCGGCGATGCCGTCCTCGCCGCCGCCCGACAGGGACTTCGGGTGGATAGCGGGGACCGAAAGCTGAGCCGGTTCCCCCGTACGGCCCAGTCCCCCCGCCTGTTTCCGCCGCGCCATCGCCGCGAGCGGCGGCGGTTCGGCCGGCTCCAGAGCCGGATCGTCGACGGCGTACGTGCACACCCGGCCGGGCGCGGAGCCCGGTTCCTCGAACCTCACGGTGACCCGGCCCAGACCGCTGCCCTGCACCCAGCCGGGACCCCGTTCCGCGTGCCTCACGTCGCGGCCCGGAATCCAGCGCCGGTGGGAAGGCGCCGCCGGCGCCTCGGGTGGGGCCGCCGCCCCGTGCCCCTCCCCCGGGCGGCCGCCCGGGGCCTCCTCCCCCACCGATGCGGCGTCCGCGTCGGACTGTGCCTGCGCGAACAGATCCTCCTGCGTGAAGTCGGCCAGCCCGCTGACGCCGACGCCGAGCAGGCGCACGCCCGAGGTCGTGTCGACCGTGTCGAGCAGCCTGGCCGCTGCCTCGCGCACCACACCCGTGTCGTCCGTGGGGCCGCGCAGCGTCTCCGAGCGCGTCAGGGTCGAGAAGTCGTAGCTGCGGACCTTGATCACCACCGTGCGACCGGACCTTCCTGCCGCTCGCAGCCGCTCGGCACAGCGTTCGGCGAGACGTGCGAGGTGGGCCTGTACGAGCGACCGGTCGGTGAGGTCGACGTCGAATGTGTCCTCCACGGACACGGATTTCGCGTCACGTTCCGCGATCACCGGCCGGTCGTCCCAGCCGTTCGCCATCGCGTAGAGCGAAGTGCCGTGGGCCCTGCCCAGAAGTCTCAGCAGCTCTGCCTCGCCCGCCTCCGTCGTGTCGCCGACGGTGGTGATCCCCGCCCGCCGCAGCACCCCCTCGGTGGCCGGCCCCACACCCGGGAGGGTACGCACGGGCATCGGAGCCAGCAGTTCACGTTCGGTCCCCGGCTCGATGACGACGAGTCCGTCGGGCTTGGCCAGCTCCGACCCGATCTTGGCGAGCATCTTCGAGCCGGCCAGCCCGACCGAGCCGCTGAGGCCTGTCGTCTCGGTGATCTTCTGCCGCACCCGCCGGCCGACGGCCCGTACGTCCGAGGGCTCCGGCCCCTCGCCGAGCGCGTCACCGGCCTCCAGATCCACGAACGCCTCGTCGAGGCTGAGGGGCTCCACCAGCGGCGAAAGCCCGCCGAGGATCTCCATGACGGCCTCGCTCACGTCCCGGTAGAGGCTGAATCGGGGCGCGAGATATGCGGCGTTCGGGCACAGTCGACGGGCCTGGCCCATGGGCATAGCCGAATGGACGCCGAAGATCCGCGCTTCGTAGGAGGCCGTGGCGACGACTCCGCGCGGCCCGAGCCCGCCGACGACGACGGGCTTTCCGCGCAGGCTGGGCTTGGCGGCCTGCTCCACGGCAGCGTAGAAGGCGTCCATGTCCAGATGAAGGATCGTCGGCGCGCTTCTCACATTGGTCGATGGTGCCGCATGGCACCGACAATCCTCAGCCCGCGCGGTTGCGCCGCCGTGCCAGTTCGTCCCCCGGGTGGTCGCCGACGATGGTCTCGCCCGTATCGACATGCTCGCCGTGCAGCTGGGCCAGGGCTCCTTCGACGTCCTTCCACACCACGCCGACAGCGATTCCGAACACGCCCTGTCCACCCTGCAGCAGGTCGACCACTTCGTCGGGCGAGGAGCATTCGTAGACGGTGGCGCCGTCGCTCATGAGCGTCATCTGGGCCAGGTCGGCACGGCCGCGAGTACGAAGGTGCTGCACGGCGGTGCGGATGTTCTGCAGCGAGACGCCGGTGTCCAGCAGCCGCTTGACGATCTTGAGGACCACGATGTCGCGGAAGCTGTAGAGCCGCTGGCTGCCTGAGCCGTAGGCGGCACGGATGCTCGGCTCCACCAGGCCCGTACGCGCCCAGTAGTCGAGCTGGCGGTAAGTGATCCCCGCGGCAGAGCACGCGGTGGGCCCGCGGTACCCGATGAGTTCCGGCGATTCGTCCGTGCAGCTCTTCCCCTGCAGCGGACCTGTCGCGACCCCGCGAGGAGGGGGGTCGCCCGCCGTCATACCGCCGCCGGTATCTCTCACGCCGACCTCCGTCCTCCACATCCCGGGGAACGACCCGGAACCTGCCTCACCGAAGGTAGGCAGTCACCCATGGTGCGTCAACGATCGCCGCACTCGGCACGCCGGGTGAAAATCCCCCAAGGGGTGGTTTCCCGTAACCCCAGGCAGGGAACACGTCACGGTTCGCAGTCGCGGAGGCCGTCAAGTCATACCGGTGCCGACAGGATCACTGACTGCTGGTACCGAAGTCCTCGGGCGAGATCTGGTCGAGGAACTCGCGGAACTTCTCCACCTCGTCCTCCTGCTCATCAGGGATGGCGATGCCCGCGTCGTCCAGCACACCTTCGCTGCCGTAGATCGGCGTACCGGTGCGCAGCGCCAGCGCTATGGCGTCGGACGGCCGCGCACTGACCTCGACTCCGCTGGCGAACACCAGCTCGGCGTAGAACACGCCTTCCCGCAGGTCCGTGATGCGGACAGCAGTGAGCTCCTGACCCACTGCTTCCAGGACATCCTTGAAAAGATCATGGGTGAGCGGGCGCGCAGGCGTCATCCCCTGCTGCGCGAAGGCAATCGCGGTCGCCTCCCCGGGGCCGATCCAGATGGGGAGGTACCGGTCGCCACCCACTTCACGCAGCAGCACGATCGGTTGGTTGGAGGGCATTTCGACCCGGACACCGACAACGTCGAGCTCGTTCACACAGCAACCCTAGGCGGTGCCCCGCCTGTTTGGGTAGTCGGGACCCGCCTTCAGCTGTGCTGTGAACCTACTCACCCGGGCAGCTGCCGGGGCCGGGCCCCTCAGCAGGGCCTACGTCCATCGCCGTCTGCACAAAGACCTCGTAAAGCCGCACGGACAGGGCCGCCAGCCGGGCGGGCGACGACCCGGGGCCACCGCCGCTACGCAGGCCATGCCGGAATTCCGGCGGCGCCCCAGCGCTCGCGAGCATCTCTGCCTGGTGTTCGGCGGCGGCCTTCACCTCGCGCAAGCGTCGGGGAGGGATTCCGTGACCGTCGAGGTCCGAGACGATACGGGCGACGGAAACGGCGCCGGCGTCGTAGGAACCGTCGGGGTGCGGGGAGAGAAGCCCCTGCGCCTCCCACTCCGCGAGGTCGGCCTCCATGGCTCCGGTGATGGCCAGCAGCTGCCGGCGGCTGACTCCGGTCCCGGGAGCGGACACTGCGGCAGCCGGTGCGCGAGGAGTGCTCCGCCGGGATTGCTGGACAGACGGCGATGAGTGCTGACCCGTTGCGACGGGCCTCAGACGCTCTTTGATCACTTTTAGAGGCAGATAGAGATCCCGCTGCATCCGCAGGACGTCCCGCAACCGTTCCACGTCCTCGCTGCCGAACCGTCGGTGACCTGACGGCGAGCGGCCCGGCTTCACCAGGCCCTCCGTCTCCAGGAAGCGGATCTTCGAGACGGTGACCCCGGGGAACTCGCCCCGGAGCGCCCGCAGCACGCCTCCGATGCCCAGCGGACCGTCCGCCCTTGCCGCGGCACCGTCACCGGTGCCGCCGGGCAGTGTGTGTTCCATGCCCTTCCCGGCGGGTCAGACCGTGTGCTTGCTCGCGAAGAAGACCAGTCGGAACTTGCCGATCTGCACCTCGTCACCGTTCGAGAGCGGCACGCCGGCCTCGATGCGTTCCCGGTTGACGTACGTGCCGTTGAGACTTCCGACGTCGGAGACGGTGAAGACACCGTCCGGGCCGCGCCGGAACTCCACGTGCCTCCGCGAGACGGTCACGTCATCCAGGAAGATGTCGCTCTCAGGGTGGCGGCCCGCGGTGGTCAGCTCACCGTCGAGCAGAAAGCGGCTGCCGGAGTTGGGGCCTCGGCGGACCACCATGAGGGCGGAACCCAGCGGAAGCGCGTCGACCGCGGCCTGCGCCTCGGGAGACAGCGGCGGGGTCTGCTGCTGGCCGGTGACCTCCGCCTCGTACGCCTCCAAGCCGGAGATCGAGATCGTCGAGGTCGTCTCCGAGGAACCCTCGGCCACGGGAGCACCGCCCCGGAGCGGTGCCCCGCAGTTGGAACAGAACCGGCTCGCCTCGGCGACCTGGGTCCCGCACCTGCTACACACCGGCACGGCAGATCCTCCACCTGTACTCGAGGTTGATGGTGCACCGGAACCTATGCGTCCCGACGCTGCGGGGTCAACCGAATCCCCGCCCTGACCACCCGCATGGCCACCGCCGGGAGGGGCGACCTCGTCGCGGAACAAGGGGCGTCCGGCGGCCTCGCCGTCGGGCCCCGCCCCGGAATCGTGATGCCGGGTGGCCCGGCGCCGCGCGGCACCGGCTTCGTGCTCCTGGCGGCCCTTGCCGAACAGCCTTGCAAAAAAACTCACGGGCGATTCCCCTCGCACGAAACAGACCCGCCCGTGGGGCAGGACAGACCCTCGATGCTCTCACTCCGCCGATACGACGCCCAGACAACGTCCCTGACCTTCGGACAGTTTCCCTCACGCGATGGTCACCGGGTCCGCCGACCCCCCGCAAGACTCCGCCGCGACCTCACTGCCCGGATGACCGAGCGTAATCAGGCCGCTTCGCAGAGCGCAAGGCGTTCACGACGATCTTCTCGGAGGGCTTGACGGACGCATTCGCCTGCTCCTTGCGCAGCGTCTGTACGACGCCGCCGGGGATGTTCAGCGCGGGCTCCAGGTCCTTGGGCTTGCCGATCACCTGAAAGCGGTACGGCGGGCTGATCTTGTGACCGTCCACGCTCACGCCTCCCGAACTGTCCGAGAAGTACGTATTCGCAACCACCCGTACGTTGTTGACCTCGATCGCCTCGGCCCCCGCCGCACGCAGCTCCTGCACGGCGTCCAGCAGCATGTCCGCCTCGACGGATCCTCCGGGGTCGGTCACGGTCAGCTCGATGCCGGGGCCCTCGGCACCCACCGTACCTGCGAGGACGCCGAGTTGACGCGCCTTCTGACGCGTCTGCTTCCGTGCCTCCTCGGCCTGGTCCGAACTGTTCTCCAACTCGGTGCGCTGGCGCTCGAGGCTCTGCTTCTCGCCCTCGAGCCGCTTGCTGCGGTCGTCCAGTTCGTCGAGGATGCGCACCAGGTCCTCCTGGCGCGCGCCGCGCAGCGAACTGTTCTCACTCGTGGACCGGACCTGGATCGCAAGCCCGAGGCCGAGTACGAACAGCAGCAGGGCGACGATGAGTTGAGCCCGCGTCACGCGCGGCGGCCAGACCGCCTGGGCCAGCCGCTGCCTTCCCGTACTCCCGTTGCCCGTCCCGCCGCCCGGCGCCTGTCCGGCGGCCCCGGAGGACGCCTCCCGCCTCTCGCGTGCCGGCCCTGCCTTCTTGTCGCCCTTGTCGCCGGAGCTGTCCGGGGTGCCCTTCGCGGTGCCCTCGTGGTCCTGCGAACTGCCGTGCCCCGCACTCGACTCGGCGGCACCCCGTGCGTGCGACCGGCCTGCTTCGGCACCGGCGCTGCCGGCGGGCCGCTCCGGCCTGCCGGGGCTGGAACCCTGCGCATCGTCCCGCGCACCGCCGCCTTCAGGCCGCTCCGACCGTGCCGGACCACTGTTCCTTCCGCGGTCCTCCGCCCGTTTCTCGGGCGGCAGTTCGCCCGGGAACCTGTTTCCTTCTTCGCCACTCATCCGCTTCACGCCCTGAAGACGTGCCGGCGGATCGCGGCCGCGTTGGAGAAAATACGGATTCCGAGCACCACCACGACGCCGGTGGAGAGTTGGGCCCCGACCCCCAGCTTGTCGCCGAGGAACACGATCAGCGCAGCGACCACTACGTTCGACAGGAACGACACGACGAACACCTTGTCGTCGAAGATCCCGTCGAGCATGGCCCTCAGCCCACCGAAGACCGCGTCCAGCGCCGCAACAACGGCGATCGGGAGATAGGGCTCGACGATCGTCGGGACGACCGGCCGGACCACGAGTCCGGCCACGACCCCGACGATGAGGCCCAGTACGGCGATCACTATCTGCTGCCCTCTCCTGTCTGCACCGGCTTTGCCGTTCGGACGATCAGGCTCGGCGCGGCCGGAAGCCGCACGTCGTCCTGGGTGCTGATGCTGGTGCGCACACCGTAGTTCTCCTGCAGCACCCGCAAGTACTGCCCGTCGGCACTGTCCTGGAACGTCGTGTTGAGCTGCTTCCCCGGCCCGATTGCGAGCAGGGTGTAAGGCGGCACGAGCGGCTTGTTGTCCACGAGGATCGCGTCGCCCGCGGCCCTGATGGCGGAAACCGACGTCAGGCGCTGGCCGTTGACGGACACGGCCTCCGCACCCGATTCCCAGAGCCCGTTGACCACACGCTGCAGATCCCGGTCGCGCACCCGCCCGTTGTCGGAGAATCCGCTGCTCTGCCGGGGACCTCCGCCGTCGCTGTCCTCGGTGTCCTTGGCGTCGTCGACGACCAGCTTGATGCCTGGTCCGTGCACGGGGAGCGCGCCCGAAAGCAGCCCGGCCACCTCCGCCTGGTTGCCCCCGTGCTTCTCCAGGGCCCTGCGCTGCCGGGCCTCGACGTCCTTGCGCAGCCGGTCGACGCTCTTCTGCAGTGAGTCGGCGCGGCGGTCGCCGTCATCGATCCGGGAGATCAGCTCCTGCCGCTCCTTGGCGAGCTCGGGTGCGGACACCCGCGCCTGCGCCGCGCCCACGGTGACGACCAGCGCGACGAGGACCAGCCCGGCGGCGAGACCGACCTTTGCCCGAACGGTCCCCGGCATGCCGGACTGGCCCTCCACCCCGCGGCGGGCAGCGGCTTGGGCATACCCGTCGTCGAGGCTGTTGTGCATCGCGTTGTTCAGCAGCGACATGGAGGCATCGGGCCGCGCGGGCCGCGATGCGATACTCCGTTCGGGCGGCTGCTGCGACATGACGCACATCGTCGCACGGCAAGGTCACTGCCGCCGAACGGACCCGTCTCTTTCAGGCTCAGCGGCCGGCGCTGTCGACCACCGCGGACCATTCGTCCAGCAATGACTGTGCGGAGGCGTCATCGGGGCCTTCGGCCCACAGATGAGTCACTGCCTCCGCCGGGTCCGGCAGCACCATCACCCACCGGCCGTCGGGCTCCACGATGCGGATGCCGTCGGTGGTGTCCACGGACCGGTCGCCCGCCGCCTCGACCACGGTCCGCATCACAAGTCCCTTCACGGCCCACGGAGTTGCGAGATCACGCTTGAGTACGTGCGCCCGTGGAATCCGTGCGTCGATCTGGCTGAGCGTGAGCTGAGCGCGGGCGACGAGACCGATGAGACGTACGAAGGCGGCGGAGCCGTCGAAGACGGAACTGAACTCCGGGATGATGTAGCCGCCCCGTCCATCGCCTCCGAAGACCGTCGTGTCGTCGCGGCCGACGCGGGTCAGGTCGTCGGGTGACGTCGTCGTCCACTCCACCTGCGTGCCGTGATAGGCGGCGACCTGTTCGGCGATGCGGGTCGTGGTCACCGGCAGTGCCACCTTGCCGGTGCGCCTCTCGGCCGCGATCAGGTCGAGCATCACCAGCAGAGCCCTGTCGTCCTCGACGATCCGACCCTGCTCGTCGACGAGGGAGAGACGGTCGCCGACCGGGTCGAAGCGGATTCCGAAGGCGGCGCGGGCGGACGCGACGATCTCCCCGAGCCGGACGAGGCCCGAGCGGCGCTCGTCGGCGGTCTCCGTGGGGCGTGACTCGTCCAGGCCGGGGTTGATGGTCAGCGAGTCCACGCCGAGGCGCCCGAGCAGGCTCGGCAGGACCAGGCCGGCACTGCCGTTGGAGGCGTCCACGACCACCTTGAGTCCGGACTCCTCCACGCCCGTGGTGTCCACGGACCGCAGCATCGCGCCCGTGTAGGAGTCGTACACGCTCGACGGGAAGCGCAGATCACCGATCTCGCCGGGGAACGCCCGCCTGTACTCCTGCCGCGCGAAGACTCTGTCGAGTTTGCGCTGCGCCGCCTGGGAGAGGTCGGCTCCGCGCTCGTCGAAGAACATGATGTCGACGTTGTCGGGCACGCCGGGCGTCGTACGGATCATGATGCCGCCGGCGCTGCCGCGTGCCGTCTGCTGGCGGGCTACCGGCAGCGGCACGTTCTCCAGGTCCCGCACGTCGATCGCGCTGGTCTGCAGCGCGGAGATCATGGCCCGCTTCAGCGCGCGCGCACCGCGCGAGTGGTCCCGGGCGGTGGTGACGGTGGAGCCCTTCTTCAATGTGGTCGCATAGGCACCGGCCAGCCGTACGGCGAGTTCCGGCGTGATCTCGACGTTCACGATGCCCGACACGCCGCGGGCCCCGAAGAGATGGGCCTGTCCTCGCGACTCCCAGATGACGGACGTGTTGACGAACGCGCCGGCCTCCACCGTCTTGAATGGGTAGACCCGCACGTTGCCCTGGACGATGGACTCCTCGCCGATGAGGCACTCGTCCCCGATCACGGCGCCGTCCTCGATGCGGGCCGCTCGCATGATGTCGGTGTTCTTGCCGACCACGCAGCCCCGCAGATTGGCCTGCGGCCCGATGTAGACGTTCTGGTCGACCACGGCACGGTGCAGGAAGGCGCCGCTCTTGACGACGACGTTGGAGCCGACGACCGAGTGCTCGCGGAGTTCGGCCCCCGCCTCGATCTTCGCGTAGTCGCCGATGTAGAGGGGACCCCGAAGAACCGCGTCAGGGTGTACTTCTGCTCCCTCGGCGACCCACACCCCGGGGGAGATCTCGAAACCGTCGATGTCGACCTCGACCTTGCCCTCGAGCACGTCGGCCTGGGCCTTGACGTAGCTCTCGTGCGTCCCGACGTCTTCCCAGTACCCCTCGGCGACGAAGCCGTAGATCGGCTTGCCTTCCTTCATCAGCTGCGGGAAGACGTCGCCGGACCAGTCGACCGGCACATCCGGGTCCACGTAGTCGAAGACCTCGGGCTCCATCACGTAAATGCCTGTGTTGACGGTGTCCGAGAACACCTGCCCCCACGTGGGCTTCTCCAGGAAGCGCTCCACCTGTCCGTCGTCGTTCACGATGGTGATGCCGAACTCGAGGGGGTTGTGCACACGCGTGAGGCAGACCGTGACGAGCCCCCCTTGCCGCTTGTGGTAGTCGATGAGTTCGGTCAGGTCGAAGTCGGTGAGCGCGTCGCCGGAGATGACGAGGAACGAGTCGTCCCTGAGGGCCTCTTCCGCATTCTTGACGCTGCCCGCGGTACCGAGGGGCTTCTCCTCGTTGGCGTAACTCAGCTCCATGCCGAGCTCTTCGCCGTCCCCGAAGTAATTCCTGACGAGAGAGGCGAGAAATTGCACGGTCACAACGGTCTCGGTGAGTCCGTGGCGCTTCAGCAACCGCAGTACGTGCTCCATGATGGGGCGATTGGCCACGGGCAGCAGCGGCTTGGGCATGCTCGCGGTCATGGGGCGAAGGCGGGTGCCTTCACCTCCGGCCATAACGACGGCCTTCATATCGGAAGCGTCCTCCTCGGTAAGACGACGGTCATACCGACTTCCCCGATCGGGGAAGGCCCACACATTCGCCCGGCACAATCCAGCCGCCGCGACCTGGGAAAAACCTCAAGCAGCCGCTGCGCCGGCGCCGAGCAGACGTCGCACTTGTACCACGTACAGGATCCCGGCCCACCAGTAGAGCGCCGTTCCCCACCCGGCGAAGGCCCATCCGAAAATCGCCGCCAGAGATGCGATCCAACCGCTTCCGTCGCTGAGAAGCAGCAGGGGAAAGGCGTACATCAAGTTGAACGTCGCAGCTTTCCCGAGGAAGTTCACCTGGGGAGGCGCATACCCGTTCCGGTCAAGAAGCCACACCATCACCAGCAGCAGGAGTTCACGCGCCAGGAGCGTCGCGGTGAGCCAGAAGGGCAGGATGCCTCGCCACGTGAGTCCCAGCAGGGTGGAGAGGATGTACAGCCTGTCCGCTGCGGGATCCAGGATCCGGCCCAGGTCGCTCACCTGGTTCCAGCGGCGGGCGAGCTTCCCGTCGAGGTAGTCGCTGATGCCGCTCAGCGCGAGGACCAGCAGGGCCCAGCCGTCACAGTTCGGCCCGCCGAAAACCGGCCACAGGATCAGCCACAGGAAGACCGGGACGCCCAGGAGGCGCGCCATGCTGAGGATGTTCGGGATGGTGAAGACCCGGCCCTCCTCGGACTTCCTGTCCTGGACCTCCACCGGGCCTCCCCTGAACACGCGCCGACGATGCACCCAGACACTACCGGCAGGCCGGCGCCCCATGCACAGCGCCCCCGTTCAACGACGAGAAGCCCCGTTGGTGTGGTGGCTGTGCCACCCTCCAACGGGGCTTCTCCTACTAAGAGTTCGGCGGTGTCCTACTCTCCCACACGCTCCCGCATGCAGTACCATCGGCGCAGTAAGGCTTAGCTTCCGGGTTCGGAAAGTAACCGGGCGTTTCCCTCACGCTATGACCACCGAAACACACCCCCCACACATGGCCGGGGGAAAACTCGTGTGCCGGCGCACTGTTCAATTGAACACGAACAACCAGAACGGTTGCTGTTTCAGATACCGCACAGTGGACGCGAGCAAAAAGAA
>NZ_FMHI01000024.1 GCF_900090145.1 Streptomyces sp. WMMB 322 | reverse complement strand
CCGTTCGCCACTAATCCACCCCCGAAAGGGCTTCATCGTTCGACTTGCATGTGTTAAGCACGCCGCCAGCGTTCGTCCTGAGCCAGGATCAAACTCTCCGTGAATGCATCAAAAACACCACGAAAGAGCGGCACAACCAGGAGGAATAATCCCGGCGTGCACAGCATCCTCGCTGTCAATCAAAGAAATCCCACGCCTCCACAAACAAAACCTGTGGAGACACGAGGGTATCAACATATCTGGCGTTGACTTTTGGCACGCTGTTGAGTTCTCAAAGAACGGACGCTTCCATCACAACCCTCACAGGCCGCTCCGGGCGCTTCCCTCTCGGTAAACCCGACACTATCAGATCCGAATTCCCGATCCGAACGGACCGGATTTCCATCCCTGAATCCCCTGCCGGGAGGGGCCGTCTTCCGACGCGGCCGCCACATTAGAGGAACTCCCCCAGCACCTCAAAATCGAGACGCCACACAACCCGCACCGAACTGATTTCCGCACACAGACGCACGAAAAACAGCCCCGCGAGAGGGGTTCACACCATCAGTGGTTGCCGTCGGACGGCGGGAGTGCCGCCGGTGGAGCCATTACGGCTGACCGGCAACTGTTGGAGCTTACACCACCTGCTGACGCGCCCCAAAACCGCTCCCGGCGTGCACACGCGCACATGAATCAGCGCTTGCCTGCGGCCAGTTCGCGACTGCGGTCCCGCGCAGCCTCGAGTGCGTCCAGGACGGCCGCGCGCACCCGGTGGTTCTCGAGTTCGCGGATGGCGTTGATGGTGGTTCCGGCCGGTGAAGTGACGTTCTCGCGCAGTGTCACGGGGTGGTCGCCGCTGTCGCGGAGCATCGCCGCGGCGCCGATGGCGGCCTGCACGATGAGGTCGTGGGCCTTGTCCCGCGGGAGCCCCAGCAGAATCCCGGCGTCCGTCATCGCCTCGACGAGGAAGTAGAAGTAGGCGGGCCCGGAGCCGGAGAGCGCGGTGGCCGCGTCCTGGTGGGCCTCCGGGACGCGCAAGGTCTTGCCGACGCCGTTGAAGATCTCCTCGGTGAGGGCGAGATGGGCCTCGGTGGCGTGGGTGCCGGCGGAAACCACCGACATCGCCTCGTCCACGAGCGCCGGGGTGTTGGTCATCACGCGGACGACGGGGGTGCCGGGCTGGAAACGCTCCTCGAAGAGCGTGGTGGGAAGTCCGGCGGCGCCGCTGATGACGAGGCGTTCGGCGGGGGTGTGCGGTGCCAGTTCGTCCAGCAGCGTGTTCATGTCCTGCGGCTTGACGGTGAGGATGAGGGTGTCCGCGCGCTTGGCGGCCTCGGTGTTGCTGACGGCCTCCACGCCGTGCCGCTCGCGCAGTTCCTGTGCCCGTTCGGGGCGTCGGGCGGTGACCAGGAGGTTGGACGGTGACCAGCCGCCCCTGAGCATCCCGGAGAGCAGGGCCTCACCGATCTTGCCGGTGCCGAGGACTGCGACTTTCTGGGTCATTGGCTGGTTCACCTCGTCCAGTGCGTACTCGTGCTCCTCTCATCCTCGCACCGGCGCGGGGGCCGCGGCGCAACCGTCCGGCTGGTGGATGCGCCGCGGCCGCGGGTCAGGGCGTGCGGCGCCGAAGGGTGGCCGCACCCACGCAGAGGACCAGGAGGGCGGAGCCCGCGACGATGACCGCGTCGCGTACGAAGTCGCCGGTGGGATCGGGGTGTTGGAGAACCTGGTTCATGCCGTCGACGGCGTACGACATGGGCAGGGCGTTCGAGATGTATTCGAGGACCGGCTGCATGCTGTCGCGCGGCGCGAAGAGGCCGCACAGGAGGATCTGCGGGAAGATGATCGCCGGCATGAACTGCACGACCTGGAACTCGGAGGCGGCGAAGGCGCTGACGAAGAGGCCCAGGGCGGTGCCCAGGATCGCGTCGAGCAGGGCGATCAGAAGCAGCATGGCCGGTGAGCCGGCGAAGTCGAGGTCGAGGAGCCACACGGCCGCTGCGGTGGCGAGGGACGCCTGGACGACGGCGAGTATTCCGAACGCGATCGCGTAGCCGGCGATCAGATCGCCCTTGCCGAGCGGCATCGACAGCAGCCGCTCCAGGGTTCCCGAGGTGCGCTCCCGGAGGGTGGCGATGGACGTCACCAGGAACATCGTCACCAGCGGGAAGATGCCGAGCAGGGATGCGCCGATGGAATCGAAGGCGCGCCGGTCGGCGTCGAAGACGTAGTAGAGGAGTACGAGCAGCAGGACGGGCACGAACAGCAGCAGGCCGATCGTGCGTGGGTCGTGGCCGAGCTGGCGCAGTACGCGCCGGGCTGTGGCGAGGGTCCGGGCCGGCTTCATGGCTGTTCTCCGCGGTTCGGGGCGGGTGGTTTCGGGGCAGCGGCGGGCGCTGGGGCGGTGCGGCGTGGGGTCAGCAGGCGGTGGTCTCGTGCCTGCGGGCCTCGTCCACCAGGTGCAGGAAGGCGCCTTCGACCGAGTCGGTGTGCGTACGGGCGCGGAGGGCGGCGGGGGAGTCGGCGGCCAGGAGCCGGCCGGAGCGCATGAGCAGCAGGTTCTGGCAGCGGTCCGCCTCGTCCATGACGTGGGAGGAGATGAGGAGCGTGGTGCCGCGCTCCGCGGCGAGGCGGTGGAAGAGGTTCCACAGGTCGCGGCGGAGCACGGGGTCGAGGCCGACCGTCGGCTCGTCGAGGACGAGCAGTTCGGGCGTGCCGAGCAGGGCGACGGCGAGCGAGACCCGGGAGTGCTGGCCGCCGGAGAGGTTCGAGGTGAGGGAGTCGGCGTGGGGGGAGAGGTCCACGTCGCCCAGTGCGCGGTCGACCGCGTCGGCGCGTTGGCGGCGCGGGATCCCGAGCACCGCCGCGTAGTAGTCGAGGTTCTGGCGTGCCGTCAGGTCTCCGTACACGGAGGGGTCCTGGGTGACGTAGCCGACGCGGGCCCGCAGGGGCGGCGAGCCGGCCGGGCGGCCGAGGACTTCCAGAGTGCCGGTGACCTTGGCCTGGGTGCCGACGAGGGCGCGCATGAGGGTGGACTTGCCGCAGCCGGACGGGCCGAGCAGGCCGGTGACGCTGCCCGCGGGGACGTCGAAGGTGAGGTCGTCGACGACCGTGCTGCCGCCCCGGACGACGCTGAGGCCGGCCGCCTTGATCGCCGGGTGTGCTGTTCCCTGCGTATGGCGTGCAGGGGGCCCCGGAGGACGTTTATTCATCATGCGATGAATTGTGTGACGCGTTCGTGGCACGCGTCAAGAGCCGATGACGACGGCTCCCGCACGCACGGATGACTCCGCGCGACGCGGCGGTGGGTTACAGCCATCCGTCCGTCGCTTTTCACGCAGAGTGGCCGTGCCGACTTGCAAACGCACACAGGCTGGTTGACACAATGAAGCCCCCTGTCAATGAGCGGTCGGGGTGGATCGAGGGAGGCTTGATGGCGGCGAGCAGACGCAGCGGCGTGCGGGCCTTCGTCACCGCCGTGGTTCTGACGCTCGCGGCCCTCCTCGGCGCGGAAAGCGTGTCCGCACAGGCCATGGGGCAGGGAATGCGTCCCGCCAACGCGGCTGCCGCGCAGGCGGGACTTCCGTACGAGCACTCCGGGACGGCCGAGGACGACTGCAAGCCGAGGCACGGGCCGCGCCGCTCCGCCGGATCCCAGGCGCTGACGAGGGCTCCCGGACGCGTGTGCGGTTGCGATGCCGGAGCGGCACGGGAAGAGATCCGGGCGGAGTCCATCACTGAGCGTGAGCGTGTGGCGCGTGGCCGGTCGGTCGACCGGACCGTGCTCCAACAGACCTTCCGCTGCTGATCGTTCCCGATTCCCGCTTCCCGCGTCCGCGTTTCCGCGCACGTCCGCGGGTCCGTCCCGCGCGGAACGGAGTCGACCGGCGGCCCGGTGCCCACCGCACGCTGCCTCCGCTCCGCTCCTGTCAGCGAGTCCGTTCAGCGAGTCCGTTCAGCGAATCCGTTCAGCGAATCCGTTCAGCGACCCGTCACGCCATGTCCCGCCGCGCATCGCGGCGCGGGCCAGGCTGGAGATGCCCCATGCCTATGAGAATCAAGGCCCGCTCGACCCTCCGGGCCGATGTCACCGCGTCCCTCGTCGTCTTTCTCGTCGCCCTTCCGTTGTGCGTCGGAATCGCCGTCGCATCCGGCGTGCCCGCCGAACTCGGCCTGGTGACCGGAATCGTGGGCGGCCTCGTCGCCGGAGTGCTGCCGGGCAGCAGCCTCCAGGTGAGCGGGCCCGCGGCCGGCCTGACCGTGCTCGTCTACGAAGCCGTGCAGTCGTACGGCCTCGGTGTGCTCGGTGTGCTGGTGCTGTGCGCCGGACTGCTTCAACTGCTCATGGGCGCGCTGCGCCTGGGCAGGTGGTTCCGGGCGATCTCCGTCGCCGTCGTGCAGGGCATGCTCGCCGGGATCGGCATGGTGCTCATCGCGGGTCAGGTGTACGCGCTGGCCGACGCGAAGGCGCCCGCCGGCGGCCCCGCGAAGATCATGGGCCTGCCGGGACTCGGGGGTGACCTGCTCGGCGGGAGCACGGCCCCCACCGCGGCCGTCGTCGGCACGGGGACGATCGCGGTGCTGATCCTCTGGCCCCGGTGGAAGCGCGCCGCGAAGGTCCTGCCCGCGCCGCTGGCCGCTGTGGGGCTCGCCACCGCAGCGACCGCCGCCTTCGAACTGCCGGTGGCGCGCGTACGGGTGCAGGGCGTGCTGGAGGCCGTACAGCCGCCCGGTGCACAGGACTTCGGGGAGCTGCTGTCCCTCGGCGTCGCCGGGACGGTGCTGGCGTTCACGCTCATCGCGTCGGCCGAGTCGCTGTTCAGCGCGGCGGCCGTGGACAGGCTGCACGACGGTCCGCGCACGGAGTACGACAAGGAGCTGATGGCGCAGGGCGCGGGCAACACGGTGTGCGGGGCGCTGGGCGCACTGCCGATGACGGCGGTCATCGTGCGCAGCTCCGCGAACGTCTCCGCCGGCGCGCGGACGAAGCTCTCACGGGTGCTGCACGGGGTGTGGCTGCTGCTCTTCGTGGCCGCGCTGCCGGGGGGGCTCGGGATGATTCCGGTGGCCGCGCTGGCGGGAGTGCTGGTGCACGCGGGCTGGAAGCTCATTCCCGTACGGCAGTTCGTGCCGCTGTGGCGGGAGCACCGTGCGGAGGCCGTGGTACTGGCGGTGACCGCGTTGACGATCGTGGGGACCAACCTGTTCGAGGGCGTGCTGGCCGGACTGCTGCTTGCGGTGGTGAAGACCGCCTGGGAGATCTCCCACGTACAGGTCGAGACGGAGGACCCGGGCGCGGACGAGGCTCTGCGCGTACGCGTGCTGGGCAACGCGACGTTCCTGAGGCTGCCCAAGCTGCTGGACCAGTTGGAGGCTCTGCCCCGGGACCGGACCGTCGAACTCAACCTGGCGGGACTGCGGCACGTCGACCACGCGTGCGGGACGGCACTGGCGGCGTGGCAGGAGGAGCACAACTCCCGTGCAGATTCCGCGCCTTCGCTCTCGGCAGCCGCTGCGGGCCCCTCGGGCCACGACGGCTCCGCGGGGGCGGGGCAGCACGGGTAGACGCGGTACGGGAGACGGCCACACGCGTGACCGCCGCCCCGTCGCCGGGCGTGGCAGGCGGCGCATGCCACGCACCGGCAGTACGACGGCCGGCGGTCATTCGACCTCGCGCATCATCTTCCGCTCCAGCGCGTCGACCGAACGCCTGGCCGCCGTCAGCTCCTCGATGCTGCGACGGTGCAACTCGACGTTGTCCTCGAGCAGTTCCGCGTACTTGCGGGCGAGTTCCTTGTACTGCTCCTCGCGCGCCGCGAGCATCCGGGCACGCCAGGTCGCGGCGATCTGCCACACGAGCACGATCAGCAGGACGAAGACGCCCCCGGTCCCGATGGCGGCCGCCCAGACTCCGGCTGGGTCGGTGGCGGCGAGGCCTGCCGTCTGCTCACTCACGTCGATGCCCTTCTCCGGCTCCTGGGGTCATGCACGCACTTGATGATGCGCACCGCGGACGGGCCGGGAAAGTCGCCACCGCGGAGATCGGGGGCGGTTCAGGGTTCTCCCCGAGGCCTCTCCGGGTGGAACGGTCCGCGGCAGAGCCGTGGCCGTACGGCGGACCCGTAGGGGGCCCGTAGACCCGTACGGCCACGGCGGGCGGGCTCGTCGCGCCGGGACGGGCGGACGGCCGTACGGCGACTCGGGCGGGACGGCTGTACGACCACGCGGAGGGAACCGCCGTACGACCACGTGAGCGGGCGGCCGTACGGCGGGTGTCAGCCTCCGAGCTGGCTCAGGTCGCGCACGGCGCCCTTGTCGGCGCTGGTGGCCATGGCCGCGTAGGCGCGCAGGGCGGTGGAGACCTTGCGGTCGCGGTCGCGGGGCGCGTAGCGGCCGTTCAACGCCTCGCGGCGCGCGGCGAGTTCCTCGTCCGGGACGTTCAGCCGGATGGTGCGGTTCGGGATGTCGATGACGATCTCGTCGTCGGTCTCGACGAGTGCGATCGTGCCGCCGCCGGCCGCCTCCGGCGAGACATGGCCGATGGACAGGCCCGAAGTGCCGCCCGAGAAGCGGCCGTCGGTGATGAGCGCGCACGCCTTGCCGAGTCCGCGTCCCTTGAGGAACGACGTCGGGTAGAGCATCTCCTGCATGCCGGGGCCGCCCTTGGGGCCCTCGTAGCGGATGACGACGACGTCGCCCTCCTTGACCTGCTTGGCGAGGATGGCCTCGACGGCCTGCTCCTGCGACTCGCACACCACGGCCGGCCCGCTGAAGGTGAGGATCGACTCGTCGACGCCCGCCGTCTTCACGACACAGCCGTTCTCGGCGAGGTTGCCGTGGAGGACGGCCAGGCCGCCCTCCGTGGAGTAGGCGTGCTCGATGTCGCGGATGCAGCCGCCCGCGGCGTCGGTGTCGAGGGAGTCCCAGCGCTCGGACTGCGAGAACGCCGAGGCGGAGCGGACACAGCCGGGCGCGGCGTGGAAGAGCTCCGTGGCCTTCGCCGAGGGCGACCCTCCGCGGATGTCCCAGCTCTTGAGCCAGTCGGCAAGCGACGGGGAGTGCACGCTGTGCACGTCCTCGTTGAGCAGGCCCGCGCGGTACAGCTCGCCGAGGATGGCCGGGATGCCTCCGGCGCGGTGCACGTCCTCCATGTAGTACGTGCCGTTCGGCGCGACCTTGGTCAGGCAGGGCAGCGAGCGGGAGAGCGCGTCGATGTCCGCCATGGTGAAGTCGAGCTCCGCCTCCTGGGCGGCGGCGAGCAGGTGCAGGATCGTGTTGGTGGAGCCGCCCATGGCGATGTCGAGCGCCATCGCGTTCTCGAAGGCGGCGCGGGAGCCGATGCTCCGGGGCAGCACGGTCTGGTCGTCCTGCTCGTAGTACCGCCGGGCCAGCTCGACCACCGTGGCACCGGCGTCCTCGTAGAGGGCCTTGCGGGCGGTGTGCGTGGCGAGGACGGAGCCGTTGCCGGGCAGGGAGAGGCCCATGGCCTCGGTGAGGCAGTTCATCGAGTTGGCGGTGAACATGCCGGAGCAGGAGCCGCAGGTGGGGCAGGCGCTGTCCTCGATGCGGCGCATGTCCTCGTCCGAGACGCTCTCGTTGGCGGACTCGGAGATGGCGCTGATCAGGTCGAGCTTGCGGACCGTGCCGTTGACGAGGGTCGCCGTGCCGGACTCCATGGGGCCGCCGGAGACGAAGACGGTCGGGATGTTGAGCCGCATCGCGGCGTTGAGCATCCCGGGCGTGATCTTGTCGCAGTTGGAGATGCAGATGAGGGCGTCGGCGCAGTGCGCCTCGGTCATGTACTCCACCGAGTCGGCGATCAGGTCGCGGGAGGGCAGCGAGTAGAGCATCCCGCTGTGGCCCATGGCGATGCCGTCGTCGACGGCGATCGTGTTGAACTCGCGCGGAATGCCGCCGGCGGCCTTGATCGCGTCGCTCACGATCCGGCCCACGGGCTGGAGGTGGGTGTGCCCGGGAACGAACTCCGTGAAGCTGTTGGAGACCGCGATGATCGGCTTGCCGAAGTCCTCGCGGGCTACGCCCGAGGCCTGCATGAGGGCTCGGGCACCCGCCATGTTGCGGCCGTGTGTGACGGTGCGGGACCTCAGCTCGGGCATCGTGCAACTCCCTCGTACGGCGCGTACGCCTTCCGGTGACGCGCGATGTCTCCGGTGCGCGCCGCCCGGCGCCTGCGTCGCCTCGTCTGCGGGGCGGCAGCTCGCACATTCGGTAGCGCCCGAGGAT
Source organism: Streptomyces sp. WMMB 322 (assembly GCF_900090145.1). Classification (GTDB taxonomy): domain Bacteria; phylum Actinomycetota; class Actinomycetes; order Streptomycetales; family Streptomycetaceae; genus Streptomyces. The sequence goes on along the minus strand of NZ_FMHI01000024.1, from coordinate 72,069 downwards.
ACGCCCACACGACCGGGATCCGGACCCCGGGATCACATGCTGAGACCTTCCGTCAGCGGGGCCGCCCGGGGCGCCGGCGCGACAGCTCCGGGTCTTCGGCGCCACAGCCCCGGGCCGGCACGTACGGCCCCGGCAGGCCTCAGCCGGTCAGATGCCGCTGCACGAAGGGCGCGAGCCGGGGGATCAGCTCCTCGGGCCGGACCGACGCGAGCGGCTCGACCTTGATCACGTACCGCAGCATGGCGGTGCCCACGAGCTGGGCGATCGCCAGCTCCACCCGCAGCGCCGCGTCCGGCTTGTCCAGTCCCCCGGCGACGCGCTCCAGCAGGTTGCGGGAGACGAGCCCACGGAAGATGGACGCGGCCGTCTCGTTGTTGACGGCGGAACGCATGATCGCCATCAGGGGATCGCGGGTGACCGCGTCCTCCCAGATCTTGAACACGTATCCGACGAGCCGCTCGCCCCACTCCTCACGGCTGCCCGACAGCAGCAGGTCGGGAATGCCCATGGCCGGGGCGAACGCACCCTGCACGGCCGCCGTGAAGACCTGCTCCTTGGTGCCGAAGTAGTGGTGCACGAGGGCGGAGTCCACGCCCGCGCGGCGCGCGATCGCCCGGATCGACGCCTTGTCGTAGCCGCGCTCCGCGAACTCCGTACGGGCTGCGCCGAGGATGCGGTCCCGGGTCGCCGGCTCTCCGGCCGCCTTCTCCGCGGACGCGGGACGGCCGCGTCTGCGCACCGGCCCGTCCGCGCTCACCGCTGCCCCTGCGGGGACGGGCCTCCTACGGCCGCCGAGGCCAGGTGGAGCCGCGTGTACGCGAGCGCCTCGGCCAGGTCGCTCTCCCGCTCGTCCGCGGACATCGCGCGCCGCGTGTTGACCTCGACGACGACGTGGCCGTCGAAGCCGCTCGCGCCGAGCCGCTCCAGGAGCTCCGCGCACGGCTGGTTGCCGCGTCCGGGGACCAGATGCTCGTCCTTGTTCGACCCGGTGCCGTCCGCGATGTGCACGTGACCGAGCCTGTCGCCCATGCGGTCGAGCATGGCGAGGGTCTCGGTGCGCGAGGTCGCCGTGTGCGAGAGGTCGATCGTGAAGTGCCGGTAGTCGTCCCGGGTGGGATCCCAGTCGGGCGCGTAGGCGAGCATCTCGCGGTCGCGGTAGCGCCACGGGAACATGTTCTCCACGGCGAAGCGCACGTCGGTCTCGCCCGCCATCCGCCACACGCCGCTGACGAAGTCGCGCGCGTAATTGCGCTGCCACCGGAAGGGCGGGTGCACGACGACCGTCGACGCGCCGAGCCGCTCCGCTGCCGACCGCGCACGCTGGAGTTTCACCCAGGGGTCCGTGGACCACACGCGCTGGGTGATCAGCAGACAGGGGGCGTGCACGGCGAGCACGGGAACGCCGTGGAAGTCGGAGAGGCGTCGCAGTGCCTCGATGTCCTGGCTCACCGGGTCCGTCCACACCATGACCTCGACTCCGTCGTAGCCGAGACGTGCGGCGATCTCGAAAGCCGTCGCCGTCGACTCCGGATAGACGGAGGCCGTCGACAGGGCGACCTTCACATCGGGGACGCGAGCAGGTTGGACCACAGCAGACAGCCTAAGGCTCCGCCCGGGTGCCCGGTCCGGGAGCGGGAGGCCGCTCCGCGACGGGCCGCCCATTGATCGTTCCGCTGGTCACGACGCTGCCGCGACGCCTTCTGAAGGCCGCGGCAGCGCGCGTACGGCGGCGGCTGCCGTGAGGGATCTCACGAGCTGCGCAGGTGGTCGAGGCGCCGCAGGATGACGCCCTCGCGCAGCGCCCAGGGGCAGATCTCGACCTCGTCGACGCGGAAGAGGTCCATCGCGGCCTCCGCGACCATGGCTGCGGCGAGGAGCTGATGAGCCCTGCCCGCCGACACCCCGGGCAGCTCCGACCGTTCGGCGGCGGTCATGGTGGCGAGGCGCGGCACCCACGCCTCCAGCGCAGCACGGCTCAACCGCCGTTCGACGTACGGGCCTTCGGAGCTGCGGGCCGCACCGGCGATGCGGGCGAGCTGCTTGAACGACTTGGAGGTGCCGACGGCGTGGTCCGGGGAGCTGAAGCGGGTGAACTCGCCGACGACGCGCGCGATTTCGGTCCGTACGTGACGGCGCAGCGCCCGCTGGCCGTCCGTGTCGGGCGGATCACCGGGCAGCCAGGCGCTGGTGAGTCTGCCGGCGCCCAGCGGCAGCGAGACGGCGGCATCCGGCTCCTCGTCCTGCCCGAAGGCGATCTCCAGGGAGCCCCCGCCGATGTCGAGGAGCAGCAACCGGCCCACCGACCAGCCGAACCAGCGGCGCGAGGCGAGGAAGGTGAGCCGGGCCTCGTCCTCGCCGGTGAGTACCTCCAGCTTGACGCCGGTCTCCTCGGCGACGCGTGCGAGGACGTGCTCCGCGTTGGCCGCCTCACGCACCGCGGAGGTGGCGAACGGGAGAAGATCCTCGACCCCCTGGTCCTCCGCGACCTGGAGCGCGTCGGCGACGGTGGCGGCGAGACGGTCGACGCCGTCGGAGTTGATCGCACCCTCCTCGTCGAGGAGTTCGGCGAGTCTGAGCTCTGCCTTGTGTGAATAGGCGGGAAGGGGCCGCGCGCCGGAGTGCGCGTCCACCACGAGCAGGTGGACCGTGTTCGAGCCCACGTCGAGGACACCGAGTCTCATACGGTCACGCTAGCCGTTTCGGGTGCCTCCGCGGCTACGCTGGGGCACGTGGGTAAGACGAAAGCGGCGAAGCGCCGGAAGCAGGGCGGACGGGCGAATCCTGGACAGCCGGGACAACAGGCCCAGGGAACTCAACAGGCGCAGGGCCCCCAGGAGGCACAGATCGCGCAGCAGCGGAACGGTGGCGGCGACCCGGCCGACGAGGAGCAACAGGGCCACGACGGCGCCGGCCCCAGGTCCGAGGAGACAGGCCTGGACTTCCCCCGGGCCTGGGTCGAGTTCCCCGACCCCGCAGACGACGAGCAGGTCTTCCGCTGCGACCTGACATGGCTCACCTCGCGCTGGCACTGCGTCTTCGGGCAGGGATGCCAGGGCATCAGGCCCGGCCGGGCGGACGACGGGTGCTGCACGCTGGGCGCGCACTTCTCCGACGAGGAGGACGAGGAGCGCGTGGCGGCGCACGTGGAGCGACTGACGCCGGAGACATGGCAGTTCCACGACGTGGGCACCGGCTCCGGCTGGGTGGAGAAGGACGAGAACGACGGGGAGCGGCAGACGCGCCGCTGGGAGGGCGCCTGCATCTTCCACAACCGGCCCGGATTCCCCGGCGGTCAGGGCTGCGCCCTGCACATGCTCGCGCTGCGCGAGGGCCGTGAGCCGCTGGAGACGAAACCGGACGTGTGCTGGCAGTTGCCCATCCGCAGGACCTTCGAATGGGTCGAGCAGGCCGACGGCGAGCAGGTGCTGGTCGTCTCCATCGGCGAGTACGACAGGCGGGGTTGGGGGCCGGGAGGGCACGACCTTCACTGGTGGTGCACCTCGGCGCCCTCTGCGCACGGGGCGGGCGAGCCCGTGTACGTCTCGTACAAACCGGAGTTGACCGAGCTGATGGGCGAGGCGGGCTACGAAACCCTCGCCGGGCTGTGCGAGCAGCGCCTCGGCGCCCAGGGCGACGGGGGTGCGGCCTCCGGCCCGGGCTCGCGGTTCGCGCCGCTTCCGCTGCTGGCCCCGCACCCGGCCGACCCGAAACCGGCGGATCCGAAACCTGCCGACCCGCCTCAGGGCTGACGAGGACGCCGGGCGGCCGGCTCCGCCGCGCCGTCCGGCCGGTGCCGGTGTCCGTGCGTGTACCGGTGCCTGTGCGTGTACTGGTGTCTGTGCGTGCACCGGCAACTGTGCGTGCACCGGTGACTGTGTGCGAACCGGTAACTGTGTGCGAACCGGCACGTGATGGCGGTGCCGTGTCAGTCCGGGGGCGAGCTCGGGTCCTCGGAGGACGGGGGATCCTCCGGCGGCGGCGTCGTCGGGTCCTCCGAGGGCGGCGGCGTCGTGGGCTCTTCGGACGACGGCGGCGGACTCGGGGGGTTCTGCGGCGGCGTGGGTGACGTGGACCCGGAGCCCCGTCCCTTGATCGTGACGAGAGCACCGGACGGTGCGACCCGGATGTGCGCGGCCCAGGCGCCCGCGGGCTCGCGGCTGCGCAGGACGCCGACCCGTACGGTGACGGTCTCACCGGGGCGCAGCACGCCGCTCGTACGGCTGAAGACCAGCCATGAGGCGTCACCGGACATCGACCAGCGCACGGGCGAACTCCCGCTCGCCGTCAGCCTGATGAGCGTCGCGCCCCCTGCGGGCCGGGCGTCGACCGACAGCCGTCCCGCACCCGCGGTGGCCCCGGACTTGTCCTTGCCGTGCTTGCCGTGGGCCTTCTTCTTGCCGGAGTCGTCCTTGCCGTCCCGCCCGCGGTCGTCGCGCCCGCGCACCCTGTCCTCCGCGGCGTTCTCGAACGGCTGCCCGCGCAGGGCCGCTTCGTCGTCGCGCTCGGAGGCCGAGACGGAGGAGCCGTCGGACTCGCCGGTCAACGGCGCACCCCGGTACGCGGCCCACAGCGCGAGCACCGGAGCGGCGATGACGGTGGCCACGACCGTCGTGGTCACGGCCCTGCTGCGCAGCTTGTCGCGGCGGGCCCCACGGTCCTTGATCTCCACCGGGAAGCCGGTTCTGTCGAAGCGGGGCATGTGCTTGTGACGTGCCCGCCGAACGGTGAGCACGGCCGCCTCCACAGCCGGACGCGGAGCCTCGAGCACGGCGAGCACCGCGGTGCCTGCGGGGGCCGTGCCCGGCCACGCGACGCCGGACATGGCACGCTCGGCGGCGCGGCGGCAGTGCGGGCACTCGTCGACGTGCTTGACGAGCTCGCGCCGGAAGGCGGGGCCGAGCAGCAGCTGGTCCTCACCTGCGAGGCCCGACACGGCGGGACAGCCACCGGACTTGACGACGGCGAGCGCGGCGCGGGTGCGCTCCACCTCGCAGGCCGCCTGTGAGAGCAGTGCGCTCGCGGCCTCGGCGCTGAGCGAGAGCACGGCGGCCACCTCGTGCGCCGGCAGGCCGTGGCGTACGGCCAGCTCCAGCGCCTCACGCTGCTCGGGCGTGGTGCCCGCGGCCTCCGGCCAGGCGAGGGCCGCGAGGTCCCGGCGGCGCTGCGTGCGGGCGGCCTCGGTGAGATGCGCGGCGGTGGCGGGGGCCGTGTCGCGGCCGCCCTCGCGGCTGTTCTGCTCGGCCAGCCGGCGCAGGCAGACCCAGCGGGCGAGCGCGTACAGCCACGGGCGGTGCAGGCTGCGGCGGGACGGCGCGCGGTCGCGCTCGTGCTGCCGGTCGGCGATCACGAGCGCTTCGCCGACGGCGCTGATGGCGGCGTCGTGTTCGCACATCACCGACAGGCAGTACGTGAACAGGCCGTCCAGATACGGCTCGTAGCGGACCAGCCCGCGCTCCGCCGGCTCGCCGCCCGGCACGGCGTCGGCCGGGACCGTCGCAACCGACGGCACCGCGGCGCCTGTTGACTGCCCGGCCGACCCCTCGGCCTCGGGCCATGCGACCGTGCCGACGGGAGCGCCCGCCGTGCGCACGGCACCGGGCGGGGGCGCCGGGCCGTCGGCGACGGCCGAAGTGGCCGCACCGGCCGTGCCGTTCGCGCCCGCCTTCGGGGACGCGCCGGCTCGGCTGAAGACCTTGGACGGACCGGAGCGCTGGTGCTGATTCGGCCGCAGCGCCGAATGCGCACGGTGTGCACCGGTGGTCTGCGTGGGGTGGTCGCGCCTGCTGCTCATCACCCGCAGACGGTAGGCGGGCGATGCGTCCGCTGCGGACCCAGTCGTCCAGGTTTAATCCTTACGGGTGACCATCTCCCACGAAAGGGGACGCGAGGCCTCACGAAGGGCTCAACTCCCCGTCCACGCACGGGTGACAAGGGGCATCACGGGAAGCGGTCGAAGACGCACACGCAGCGTGACGAGAGAGCGCGGAAGCCGGGACACGCGCCGGGACGCGCGCCGGCACGCACCGGGTCACGCACCGGGTGACGCACCGGGACGTCGTGGCACAGGAGCGGGCCGCAGGCGCACGTGACCCGGGCGGTGCCCGCGTTGTCAGCGCCCCCGTCTACGGTGACGAACATGGCTGCCCGCAAAACCTCCGCCAAGGACCGTCCCGCGTACCGCTGTTCGGAATGCGGCTGGCAGACGGCCAAGTGGCTCGGCCGCTGCCCCGAGTGTCACGCGTGGGGCACCGTCGACGAAGTGGGCGGCGCCCCCGCTGTACGCACGACCGCCGCCGGCCGGGTGTCCGCCTCCGCGCTGCCCATCGGCCAGGTCGACAGCACGCAGGTCGCCGCGCGCGGCACCGGCGTCCCGGAGCTGGACCGGGTGCTCGGCGGAGGTCTGGTCCCCGGGGCGGTGGTCCTGGTCGCGGGCGAGCCCGGCGTGGGCAAGTCGACGCTGCTGCTCGACGTGGCGGCCAAGGCGTCCGACGAGTCGCATCGCACGCTCTATGTCACGGGCGAGGAGTCGTCGGGCCAGGTGCGGCTGCGGGCCGACCGCATCGGGGCGATCGGCGACCACCTGTACCTCGCGGCGGAGACGGACCTCTCCGCCGTCCTCGCGCACCTGGACGAGGTGAAGCCCAGCCTGCTGATCATGGACTCCGTGCAGACCGTCGCGTCGCCCGAGATCGACGGCGCCGCGGGCGGAGTGGCCCAGGTGCGAGAGGTGGCCGCCGCCCTGATCCGCGCCTCGAAGGACCGCGGGATGTCCACGCTTCTCGTCGGCCATGTCACCAAGGACGGGTCGATCGCGGGGCCCCGCCTCCTGGAACATCTCGTCGACGTCGTACTGCACTTCGAGGGCGACCGCCACGCGCGGCTGCGCCTGGTTCGCGGCGTGAAGAACCGGTACGGGACGACCGACGAGGTCGGCTGCTTCGAGCTGCACGACGAGGGCATCACCGGCCTCGCCGACCCGTCGGGGCTCTTCCTCACCCGGCGCGCCGAGCCGGTGCCCGGCACCTGCCTGACGGTGACCCTGGAAGGCCGCCGTCCTCTCGTCGCGGAGGTGCAGGCGCTGACGGTGGACAGCCAGATCCCCTCTCCGCGGCGCACGACGTCGGGCCTGGAGACCTCCCGCGTCTCGATGATGCTCGCGGTGCTGGAGCAGCGGGGAAGGATCAGCGCGCTCGGCAAGCGGGACATCTACAGCGCGACGGTCGGCGGCGTGAAGCTCTCCGAACCGGCCGCCGACCTGGCCGTAGCTCTCGCGCTGGCGAGCGCGGCCGGCGACACTCCGCTCCCGAAGAACCTCGTCGCCGTCGGCGAGGTCGGTCTCGCCGGTGAAGTGCGCCGGGTCACGGGCGTGCAGCGCAGACTGGCCGAGGCCGCCCGCCTGGGCTTCACACACGCCCTCGTCCCTGTCGACCCCGGCAGGATTCCCGACGGCATGCGGGTGCGCGAGGTCGCGGACATCGGTGAGGCGCTGGCCGTGCTGCCCGCCCGCTCCAGGGCGTCCGGCACGCTCCGGCCGGGTCCGGCGACGCCAGCGCAGTAGGGTGCGGCGCGCGCCGCCGGTAGACTTTGCCCCGGTCCCGCCCGTACGCACGAACGACCGAAGGAGTGCCGTGGCAGCCAATGACCGGGCAGCAGCTCCCGGCAGGACCGGTGGGGGAGGCTCCGGCGCCGAGGGCCTGATGCGCGCCACACTGAGCGCGGTGGCGCCCGGTACAGCCCTGCGTGACGGCCTTGAGCGGGTCCTGCGAGGCAACACCGGCGGACTCATCCTCCTCGGCATGGACAAGAACGTCGAACCGCTGTGCACCGGCGGCTTCATCCTCGATGTGGACTTCACCGCGACGCGCCTGCGCGAGCTGTGCAAGCTGGACGGCGCGCTGATCATCGACCGGGACGTCACCAAGATCGTGCGGGCCGGAGTGCAGCTCGTACCGGACGCCTCGATCCCGACGGAGGAGACGGGCACCCGGCACCGCACCGCGCAACGGATCTCCATCCAGACGGGATACCCGGTCGTCTCGGTCAGCCAGTCGATGCGGCTGATCGCGCTGTACGTGGACGGGCAGCGGCGCGTGCTGGAGGACTCGGCGGCGATTCTCTCCCGCGCCAACCAGGCCCTCGCCACCCTGGAGCGCTACAAGCTGCGGCTCGACGAGGTCGCGGGCACGCTGTCCGCCCTCGAGATCGAGGACCTGGTGACGGTGCGCGACGTCTCCGCCGTCGCCCAGCGGCTGGAGATGGTGCGCCGCATCGCCACGGAAATCGCGGAGTACGTGGTGGAGTTGGGCACGGACGGGCGGCTTCTCTCCCTCCAGCTCGACGAGTTGATCGCGGGAGTCGAGCCGGAGCGCGAGCTGGTGGCCCGCGACTACGTGCCGGAACCCAGCGGGCGCCGCTCCCGCACGGTCGGCGAGGCCCTCGGCGAACTGGACAGGCTCACGCACTCCGAACTGCTCGAACTGCCCACGGTGGCACGGGCACTGGGCTACAGCGGTGCCCCCGAGACGCTGGACTCCGCCGTCTCACCCCGCGGATTCCGGCTGCTGGCGAAGGTGCCGAGGCTGCCGGGGACGGTCATCGAGCGCCTCGTCGAACACTTCGGCGGTCTGCAGAAGCTGCTCGCGGCGAGCGTGGACGACCTCCAGACCGTCGACGGGGTCGGGGAGGCGCGGGCCCGTTCGGTGCGCGAAGGCCTCTCCAGGCTCGCGGAGTCCAGCATTCTGGAGCGGTACGTCTGAGCGCTGCGCGGCCAGAGATTCACCGGCCCGCGAGGCCCGGCACGCACGGCACTGTGCGGCTGCCGACGACTGATGCGTCCGCCCGGCGCGTGGGTTCGTCCGTCCCTGGGAGCGTGGACGCCCGCGCGCAGCCGCCGGGCGATCTGCGCCTGTCACCGGGCCGCCGTTCACGGGCGGTTCCCTATTTCAGTTCGAAGGAGGCGTCTAGCTTCTTCAGGCCCTTGACGTCGACCTCGATCTCGTAGTCGCCGGGCTTCACCGAATCACTCGACGGCGTACCGCAGTTGACGGCGCTGGGCTCCCGGTACCACACGAAGGTGTGGATGGCGGTCCCGCTTCCCGGGACCTGGTAGAGCGCCGGCTTCTCGTCGCGCACACAGTCGTCGGAGGCCCAGATCTTCTTGCCGCCCGCGCTCTTCACGGTGACGACCGACTCCTTGCGTCCCAGGTCGATCTTGCAGGCGGTGCCCCGCTTGTTCTTCACCGTCAGCTCGAACTCCGGCTTCTCCCCCGGCTCGTACTCCTTGTGCACGCTGCGCAGGGTCACCGTGACGCCGGAACCGCAGGCCGGGAGCTCGGACCCGGCCGGTACGGCAGTGCCGCCGCCGGAGTCGCCCGAGCCACCGCCGCTTGCTGAACCGGAGCCGGAACCGCCGCCCGCGCTGTCACCGCCGCCGGACGCGGAGGAGCCGCTGCCGCCGGGCCGCCAGCCCGAGCCGTCGTCCGGTCCCCCGTCGTCCGCGCCGCCGGATCCGCCGTCCCCGCCCGAGGAGCCGCCCTGGGAGCCGGCACCCTCGTCCGACTCGTCGCGCCCGCCGGGGCGTTCGGTGATCGCGGGACCGGAATCCGTCGGCCCGGGTGTGATGGTGCTGGCGGGCGGCTTGCCGTCGTCGCCCTTGCCCTCGTTGCCGCTGTCACCGCCGCCGAGGCCGAGCGCCCAGACCGTCAGCAGAACCAGCAGCGCGAGAATGGCAAGGGCAACTGCCCTTCTGCGCCAGTAAATGGAGGAAGGGAGGGGGCCGATCGGATTACGCAGTGATCCCACGCGGAAACCTTACGAGACGACGCGTGCCCCGAAGCCCGGTACCCGGCGCACGATGCGGCAACTTTTATGACGAACGCGCGGACCCTGCGTCTCTGAATTGCGAAGGCGCTGCGCACACACCGCTCGCGCAGCGAACTGACGGGCGGTCAGCAGCAGTCAGCACATGTCGTGCCGGTTCCGGAACGGAATGCACGTGGGCACGTGGGCACGTGGGCCCGCCGGCGGGGCGTTGTTCGCGAGCTGCCTCGCGATCTCACCCGCTGCGCGGCCCACTTCGCGCGCTCCGGCCCCAACTCCCGGCTCCGGAGGGACGATGGCGCGCACCGGGGCCCGTCGTCCGGACCGTCGCAGCACCGTCGCAGATCAGCGCGCGGCGCCGGATGCGCTGGAGGCCCGAGGCACGAGATCGTCCACGTACGGGCCCATGCCGAAGGCCCTGCGGTTACCCAAAGGCCCTGGGGCTCCCCATGCCGAAGGCCAGGGGACTGACGGATGCCGACAACGCAGCAGGGCTTCCCCCCTTGGCATGCGGCCCCGGGACGCCCCATGCAGTCGTCGCGAGGGCCCGCGCAGATCCGCATGTCCGGATCCTGGGTCTCACGACTCGGATGACCACTCCCGTCGCCTGTGCGTCGCGTTTCCCGGGCGGCTGCCCCCCGTGTCAGGATCGGTCCTGCCATGACTGCGACCACCGAGACCGCTCCGCCCGAGCCCGAGCCCGGAGCCGAGTCGGCCGAGACCACCGGCTCCTTCGAACAGACCGCCCGCGCCCTCCACTCCCCCGTCGTCGACTGGTTCGACGCGAACGCCCGAGACCTGCCCTGGCGCCGCCCCGAAGCGGGTGCGTGGGGGGTCATGGTCAGCGAGTTCATGCTGCAGCAGACGCCCGTGAACCGGGTGCTGCCGGTGTACGAGCAGTGGCTCAGCCGCTGGCCGCGACCCGCCGACCTCGCCGCCGAACCCCCGGGCGAAGCCGTACGTGCCTGGGGCCGGCTCGGCTATCCACGGCGCGCACTGCGCCTGCACGGCGCCGCGGCCGCCATAGCTGAACGGCACGGTGGCGACGTACCGCGCGAACACGCACAGCTCCTCGCGCTGCCCGGCGTCGGCGAGTACACCGCCGCTGCCGTGGCCTCCTTCGCGTACGGGCAGCGGCACGCGGTCCTGGACACCAACGTCCGCCGCGTCTTCGCCCGTTCGGTCAGCGGCCGGCAGTACCCGCCGAACGCGACCACCGCCGCCGAACGCAAGCTCGCCCGCGCGCTGCTCCCCGAGGACGAGGCGACGGCGGCACGCTGGGCAGCGGCGACGATGGAACTCGGGGCGCTGGTGTGCACCGCACGCGCCCCCTCCTGCTCGCAGTGCCCGATCAGACATCTCTGCGCGTGGCAGCTGGCGGGCGCGCCCGAACACGTGGACCCGCCGCGTCGCACGCAGACCTACGCCGGGACGGACCGGCAGGTGCGCGGGAAACTGCTGGCCGTGCTGCGCGAAGCGGTGACGCCCGTTCCGCAGGCCACCCTGGACCGCGTGTGGAACGACTCCGTCCAGCGGGCACGGGCCCTGGACGGGCTGGTGGCCGACGGTCTCGTCGAGCCGCTGCCGGGCGGCGTCTACCGGCTGCCGCTCACCTGACCACGACGACCTCGACGGCGCCGCCGATGTCCCGGGCTCGGCGGCGCCGTCGGCTGTCCGGTCCCCGGTTCCCTGCTATCGCTCCTGGCCGTCGCCCTCGGCGTCCTCGACGTCCTCGACGCAGCCGCTCCAGGGCTTGCTCATGTCGAGCTCGTCCTGCTCCCACTGCTGAGTGAGCGAGTACCAGTTTCCGGAGGGGTCACGGAAGAGCGCTTCGATGCCGTACGGGCGCTCCTGCGGCTCCTGGACGAACTCGACGCCCTTCGCCTTCAGCTCCGCGTACGTCGCGCGGCAGTCGTCAGTGGCGAAGACGCCCGCTCCCAGCGCTCCCTTGTGCACCAGCGTCTCCACCGCCTTCTGCGACTCGGGGTCCAGGCCGGGCCCGTCCGGGCGCATCAGCGTGAGCTGGACGTCGGGCTGGCCGGGCGGGCTGACGGTGACCCAGCGCATGTCGCCCATGTGCAGGTCCGTACGTTCGGTGAAGCCGAGGGTCTCGACGAAGAACTTCTTGTCCCGTTCCTGGTCGGTGGTCCAGACGGTGACGATGGCCAGGCTCTTGATCACGGCGTGCTCCGGATGGTTGCGGTGGACGGGAAACCAGCCGCGGGAGCGCTGCTCCCGGCTGCCCGTTCACCGTCTCAGAGGGGTCTGTCCAGCGCTTCTTCGTTGTTGCGCTCCTCGGGCCGGTGCTCCGCGGGCCCGCCCTGGCCGGGCTCCTGCCCCGGGCGCGGGCGCTCCTTGAAGCCGCCCGTGAAGAGCATCGCGTAGCAGCCCGGGATCATCGCCGCCGCCCGGCGTCCGTGCTGCCTGCGGTAGTCGCTCGGGCTGGTGCCGGTCTGCTGCTTGAAGCGCGCGGAGAAGGTGCCGAGGCTGGTGAAGCCCACCGCCATGCAGATCTCCGTCACGGACAGGTTCGCCGAGCGCAGCAGCTCCTCCGCCCGCTCGATGCGGCGGCGGCTGAGGTACTGGCCCGGCGACTCTCCGTAGGTGGCCTTGAACGCCCGGACGAAGTGATAGCGCGAGTAACCGGCGCGGGCCGCGACGGCGTCCAGGTCGAGGCCCGGATCGGACCACTCTCGGTCCATGGCGTCCTTGGCGATGCGCATGGCGCGCAGCCGCGCCATGCCCGGCGTGTTCATGCGTTCAGGCTGTCACACGGGACTGACAGTGCCCTCCGGCTTGGGAACGCTTCCACCGCGTCCTTCTCCGCCGGCTCGCCGCCCTCGAGGGGGACCTCCTTGACGAACCAGGTGGCGACGAAGACGACCGGCGCGGTCACGGCGGCAACCAGGAATAACGCTGTGTGAGCCGCCGGCCACCGCATGCTTGTACGCCTCCCGCACCGGCGCCGCCAGTCTCTCCGGCGACGCCGCGTCCGGGTGCGCCGGTGAACCGCTTCCGCCGCCGGGCCCGCCTCCGGCGGCACCCGCCCGGCCGGTCGTGCTCTCCCGGACGCGGTCGGCAAAGAGGGGTGCCCATCAGGCGTCAGGGCGTCCTCGAAGTCGCCCGGGAGGTGCCGGCCACCGTGCACCAGGGGCGTGGCTGACCGTCCGGCGCGTCCTCCGGCGCCTGGCCACTGGGCGGCCGCACGAACGGGCCCGCCTGCGAACGGGCCCGCCTGCCGTCACATGGACCGCCCGGCGCGGCCCCCGTCCCATGGGTGAACCGCGCCGGGCGGAGCGGCGCCGGCCGGGCCGGTCCGGAGCGCATCGGCTGCCGGACCATGACCCGTTACCGGCAGGTCATCAGAGCTTGACGCCGTGCGAGCTCAGGACCTTGACCGGCTCCTTGCCGGATCCGTAGTCGGGCGTGCTGCGGATCTCGAAGTGGAGATGCGGACCGGACGAGTTGCCGGTCGAGCCCGAAAGGCCGATCTTCTGGCCGGTCTTCACCTGCTGACCGGGCTTCACATTCACCTTCGAGAGGTGGGCGTACTGGGAGTACGTGCCGTTCTTGTGCTTGATGACGATCGCGTTGCCGTACGAGGAGCCGTCACCGGCGCCGCCCGGTCCGGCCTTGACGACGGTGCCGCTGGCCACGGCCTTGACCGGGGTGCCGGTCGGCACCGCGAAGTCCTGGCCGGAGTGCTTGCTGGCCCAGCGGCCGCCGCTGTTGCCGTAGCCGGCGCTCAGCTCGTAGTCGCCGGAAACGGGCTTGGTCCAGGAGTTCGCCTTCTTCGCGGGGCTCTTGCGGTCGGCGGACCGTGAACTGCGGTCGTCCTTCCGGTCCTTCTCGCGCTCCTTGGCCTGCTCCTTGGCCCTCTCCTTGGCCTTCTCCTTGGCCACGGCCTCCTTGCGCTGCTGATCGGCCTGTGCACGCGCGGAGTCGGCCAGCTGCGACGCGGTTTTCGACGCGAAGACGTCGCTCAGCCCGTCCGGGTGGGCGGCGACAGCCGAGCCCGCACCCAGGACCACCGATGCGCCGAGTCCCGCCGCTATCACGGCGACACGCTTGCGGCCACGGGGGTTGTGCGCGTTCTTGGGCGTCTTCGACATACGGGTACTACCTCCGGAATGGCTTGGGGAGCCCCGAGGCGTGGGTTCTCGGGGGGACAAATCATTGGTAACCCGCTCGATCCGGCATACCAAAGAGCGTTATTACTAATAAGGCCGGTAAGGACAGAGAGGACAGCAAGGCACTCTTTAGGATTATTCGGACAACGGCCATGCGGCCGTCCCCCGTCGAACCGCCCCGTGCGGCACCGAAGCGGGCCACGCGGAAGGTCGGAACCCTTCTCCGCAGCGCTCCTAACGCCGCTCGTACACGCCGGTGCAGCTGTGCGTCACCTCACGCCGAGGGCCCTCTGCACGGCCGCACCACGGGGCCCGCGAGTGACCCACGTCGCACAACCGTGTGTGCACAGGGGGACGGGAAACGTGCATTCCGCCGCCTCCCGGCGGCTCCTCAACTCCCGCGCCGCGGGCCCTTTCCGTCCCATACGATCCGCACATGGAGCCCGTCACGATCGCCACGCGCATCGCGTCCTCCGCGGTGGCGCCGATCGTCAAGAAGCTGTTCGTGCAGGAGGGCCCGGGAGCGGGACTGACCGACCGGCCGGTCCGTGTCTCCTCGCTCGTCTCCTTCAGGGGCGAGAAACGCACCCTGCAGGACGGTGACCTGCGCAAGCTGGCAGCCGAGTTGACGGAGCGGGCCTCCCACGCCTCCGGACCGCACGACGGCCCCGGCGAAGAGACCCGGCGCGAACTGGCCGATGCGCTGGCGACCGCTCTGCACAGCCTCGGCGACCTGGACATGGACGATGTGCAGGCAGTTCGTCTCGGACCGCACGGCCTGGCACGGCGGCTCACCCCTCCGGCGTCGCTCTCGGCCGACGCCGACGCGCACTTCGGACCGCTGCTGCACACGGCCTGCCTGCACATCCTGGACTTCTTCACCCGGCGCTCGACGTTCATCCCGCGCACGCTCGCCGAGCAGACCCATCAACTCGACCGCCTCATCAACACGGCCGACCTCCTCCTCGAACGCGTCCCGGCACGCTCGGCCGAGGACGCCCGCTTCGAGCAGCGGTACGCGGAGCACATCGCCCGCAGGCACGGCGAACTGACCATCTACGGGCTCGACTTCGGCCACCACCGCGAGTGGCGTCTCGACGCTGCCTACATACCGCTCGAAGTCACGAAGGACACGCCGGACGAACCGGACGGCACCCAGCAGGCACCGGAAACACCGCAGGCGCCCGGCACACGGCCGACGCAGCAGAATGCGGCACGGCAGCACGCGGCGCAGCCGCCTCCGGGACGGCGGCGGCGCGCACCGGAGCAGGAGCAGGCCCTGCCTTCGGGGGCTCCGCTGGCGGCCGACCGCGTCCTGGCCGGGCACGAGCGGGTGCTGCTGCGCGGCGGCGCCGGCTCGGGCAAGACGACGCTGATGCAGTGGCTGGCAGTGACTGCCGCCCGTCAGACGTACGACGAGCAGACGACGCACCTGCTGGGCCGCGTCCCCTTCGTACTGCCGCTGCGCCGCATCGCGCACGAGGGCCTGCCCACACCGGACCGCTTCCTGCACGCGGTGCGCAGCAACCTCGCCGGCGCGCAGCCCGACGGATGGGCCCTGCGGGTGCTGACCGCGGGACGGGCGCTCCTCCTGATCGACGGCGTCGACGAGGTGCCGGCGGACCGGAGGGAGGAGACGCGGCGCTGGCTGCGGGAGCTGACCGGCGACTTTCCGGGCAACCTCTGGCTGGTCACCTCGCGTCCGTCCGCGGCGCCCGAGAACTGGCTGACCGGGCAGGGCTTCACGGAGCTGTCGCTCTCGCCGATGTCGCGTCACGACGTCGCCGCGTTCATCAGCCGCTGGCACAGCGCCGCCGAGGCCGAGCCGGGCCATGCCGAAGCCCTCGTCGCCGCCGTGCGCTCCAACCCCGACCTGGGACGTCTCGCCGTCAACCCGTTGATGTGCGGTCTGTTGTGCGCCCTCAGCCGCGAACGCTGCGGCGACCTCCCGTACGGACGCAGGGATCTGCTGTACGACGCGGCGCTCTCGATGCTGCTGGAGCACCGCGACCGCGAGCGCTCCGTTCCGGTGCCGGACAGGCTGCACCTGACGAAGGACACACAGTTGCTGCTGCTGCAGCGGCTGGCGCACTGGATGATCCGCAACGGGCGCACGGAGATGGACGAGGAGGACGCCGTCGCGCAACTCGGCCGCTCCACACGGCTGGTGGGGCCGGTCGAGGCCACACCCCGGGAGATCCTCCGGCACCTGCTCGACCGGTCGGGCGTGCTTCGCGAACCGGCCGAGGGACGCGTCGACTTCGTCCACCGCACCTTCCAGGACGCTCTGGGCGCCAAGGCCGCCGTCGAAGAAGGCGACTTCCCGCTGCTGCTGGACAACGCCCACAAGGACGACTGGGAGGACGTGATCCGCATGGCGGTCGCCTACGCGCAGCCCCGGGAGCGGGACCGGCTGCTGCGCGGGCTCGTCGCGCGGGTACCGGACGAGGGCGAGGACGGGGCCTGCGGTGCCGGTGCAGGCACGGGTGCGGGTGCCCCGCGCGAGGCCGCGGGTGCGGGCGGGGACGCAGGTGCGCGGGGGGCCGCGGGTGCGGGCGGGGACCCGCAGCCGGGCAGCGTACGGAATCTGCTGCTGGCCGCGGCCTGCCTCGAGCACGCGACCGACCTGCATCCGGCGGTGCGCGAGGAGGTCACCGCGAAGACCTCACGGCTCTTCCCGCCTAGGAGCATGGCCGCGGCCCGTCATGTCGCCGACGTCGGCGGGCCGATGCTGCTGGGGCTGCTCCCCGGGCCGGAGGGACTCACCGACGCCGAGGCGGCCTGTGCGGTCGTGGCCGCCTCCCGCACGGGTACGGACGCGGCGCTTCCCGTGCTCGCCCGGTTCCGCGACCATCCGTCGCTCGGCCTGCGGCGGCAACTGGTGTGGGCGTGGCACCGGTTCGACACGGACGAGTACGCACGCGAGATCATCGCCCACCTCGACGAGTCGGACCTCTACTTCACCGCGCACCACACCGGCCATCTGCGTGCTCTGCGTGCCATGGGCGGCCGTGCACGCGTCCAGATCGCCGGCACGTACCACCCGGACCAGCTGCTCGAACACCTCGACCCGGGCAGGCTGACGCACCTCTGGCTGCGCGACGGCTACGCACGTCACGGCGGCCGGGAGTGGCTGTCGGCCTTTCCGCATCTGCACACGCTCGTCGTCCCCGCGACGACACCGCGGGAGATCGCAACTCTTCCCGCACATCTGAGAGTTGTGCGGGAGAGCGAGCTGTTCTCGGTCTGACGGCCCCGTACTCTGACCGGCATGGACTCCGGAGTGGTGGGGGCACGGCTCGCATCGAGTGCCGTGATGCCGCTGGTGAAGAAGCTGTTCGTGAAGGAAGGCCCGGGAGCCGGACTTGCCGGGAAGCCGGTACGGATCTCGTCGCTGGTCTCCTTCAGGGGTGAGAAGCGCGTTCTGTCGGAGAAGGATCTGCGCAAGCTCGTACGGGAGTTGGTGCAGCGAGCGGCCCAAGAGGCAGGCATCGACGACGAGTCGGAAGCCGTGATTGATGCCCTCGTGCGGACGCTGCACGCACTGGGCGACCTGGACATGGACGACGTCCAGGCCCTGTCGCTCGGGGAGCAGGCGCTGAGGCGCGAACTGTACGAAGCGGCCGGCGGCAAGAGGCTCACGTCCACCCTCAGCGGGCCCTCGGTGGCACTTTACGAGTACCTGCTCGACTCCGCGTGCCTCCACATCCTTCACTTCTTCACGCAGCGCTCCACGTTCGTCGCCCGCACCCTGGTCGAGCAGAGCAAGAACCTGAGGGAACTGGCCATCCGGACCGACCTGCTCCTGGAGCGCCTCGCCTCCCGCACCGCCGGCGACGCCGCCTTCGAGAAGCGCTATGCGGAGTACGTGGCGAGGAAGCACAGCCGCATCACCATCTACGGCATCGACCTGAACCACTCGCGCGAATGGCCGCTCGACACCGCCTACTTGAACCTGGAGGTCACGCAGCGCTCCGACGAGGCCGACTGGGCCGACACCCACTCCGGAAGCAGCTGGACGCCTGCCGTTCACCATCGCGTGGACGAGGCCCTGGCACGCCACAAGCGCGTCCTGCTGCGCGGCGTGGCCGGCTCCGGCAAGACGACGCTCATGCAGTGGCTGGCGGTCTCCACGGCCGACCAGCGGCGCCTGACCGGCGACCTGGTCCATCTCTCCGGCATGGTTCCCTTCGTTCTGCCGCTGCGGACCCTCGCACGCGGCGGGGAACCGTTACCCGATCCGGAACGGTTCCTCGGTGCCGTCGGCTGTCCACTGGCGGGGGCGCAGCCGCACGGATGGGCGACCCGCGTGCTGAGCGCCGGGCGAGGGCTCATCCTCGTCGACGGCATCGACGAGGTGACCGAGGACGACCGCGAACGCACTCGCCGCTGGCTCTGCGACCTGCTCGTCGCCTTCCCCGGCAGCAGGCTGCTGGTCACCTCCCGCCCCTCGGCCGTGCGCGAGGAGTGGCTCGGCAGCGAGGACTTCGCGGAGCTGTCGCTGTCGGGAATGCGTCCGGCGGATGTGGCCGTCTTCGTGCGCCGCTGGCACGACGCGGCAGATGCCGGAGGGGAGTTGGAGGAGTCGCTGCTCGGCGAGCTGCGCGTCAAGCACGACTTGGCCAGGCTGGCCACGAACCCTTTGATGTGCGGGCTGATCTGTGCACTGCACCGGGAGCGGCGGGGATTCCTGCCACGCGGGCGGAAGGCCCTGTATGACGCCGCCCTCAGCATGATGCTGGAGAGGCGCGACCGCGAACGCCACCTGGGTCCGCTCGGCGGCATCGAGCTGGACGCGGAGTCGCAGACGGAGCTGCTGCAGAAGCTCGCGTACTGGCTGATCCGCAACGGGCGGGCGGAGATGGACAGTTCAGATGCCGTCGAGCTGCTTGCGCGCGTGCTGCCGTCGATGCCGTACGCGCGGGAGCAGGGTTCCCCCCAGGAGATCCTCCGCTTCCTTCTCGTACGCTCCGGGCTGCTCCGGGAACCGGTCGAAGGCGCTGTCGACTTCGTACACCGCACCTTCCAGGACTATCTGGCCGCACGGGAACTGGTCGAGGAACGCGACTTCGATCTGCTGGTACGGCACGCCCACGAGGACCAGTGGGACGACGTGGTCCGGATGGCCGTGGCACACGCCCGTCCCGACGAGCGGGCGCGGATCCTGCGCATGCTCGTGAAGCGCGGCGACGAGGAAGCGGATGCCCGCATCAGGCTGTATCTGCTGGCCACGGCCTGCCTCGAGCACGCCACGAAGATGGATCCGGCCGTGCGGAACGAGGTCGAGCTTCGCGCGGCGGCGATGTTTCCGCCCCGCAGCTTCGAGGAGGCCAAAGAACTGGCCGCCGTCGGCCCTGTCGCTCTGGAGCTGCTGCCCGGCCCGGAGTTGCTGGAGGACGACGAGGCGGAGGCCGTGGCACACGCGGTCGCACAGATCGGTTCGGACGCCGCGCTGGCGCGGCTGACCGAGTTCCTGAACGATGCGCGGCCCGATGTGCTCCGGCAACTGGCAGGCCACTGGGACAGGTTCGACACCGAGGTGTACGGCCGGGAGATCATCGCTCCGCTCGTGGGCCGGACGGACGTCGACGTCGCGGTGACGGTCCGCTCGCGGAAGGAACTGGATGTCCTCTCCCGGCTCGACCGGCCCCGGAAGGTGTACCTGCACGGAGATTTCACGGCCGAAGAGATCACCGAAGCGCTCCCCACCGGTGAACTCACGGAACTCAGGCTCTCGCGGAACAACGCCGTCAGCGATCTTCAATTTCTGCGCCGCTTCCGGCTGTTGGAGGATCTGGAACTCTACGAGACGAACGTGACGGACGTGTCTCCCCTCGCGGATCTGCAACTGCACACCCTCACACTCCGGTTGCACAGCCCGGCGGGACTGCACCGCCTCGCAGGACTGAAGCGGCTGGTCATGTCCGGACGTCCCTCGACGATCAGCATCGCGGAACTTCCGACGTCCCTCGACACGCTGGTGCTCTTCAGCATGGTCTGCGACCTCACGGGCACGGGCGGGCTCACGAACCTGACCGATCTCCGCCTGAACGAGACGCACCTCGCGGAGCGCGACTGGGCCGAGGTGGCACAGCTGCCCCGATTGCGGGCCTTGACGCTCGACGTCGACGGACTCGACCGCCTGGCACGTTCGGGGAAGACGATGCCGCAGGTGAGCGAGGTCCAACTGCTCTGCGACGGATCAGCAGCGCGGCTCCGCTCGCTCGCCGGCGTCTTCCCGGCCGTCAACCAGGTCTCGCTGGCACAACCCGGAGAAGGCACCGACCTGTCGCCGCTCACCGCCCTGCCTGGCCTGGCCCGGCTGTCCCTGTTCCGGCCGCCACCGGACATCGACGCGGAGCGACTCGACCCGTCCGTCGAGGTCATTGTGCGCCCCCGCCCGCGCCCCTGATCCGCCGCCAACCGACCGTGGCCGGGGCGCGACTCGTCCGAATAGGGTGGACACACAACGTGATCTGACGCACATCCATCCGCATCCCTTCCGAACGCATTCGACCGCCGACAAGCAGCTCTGCCGGGAGTTCCCGAGTCCATGGACCAGCCCGTCGTACGTCTCGCGTCCTCCGTCGTCGACCCGCTCATCAGCCCTCTTCTCGTACCCGGCTCGGTCGCGGCGGCCGCTGAGGCGTCCCCCTCGGGACGGCTCATGGCCGACCTGGTGGCCTACCGCGGCGAGGAACCGACACTTGGCTGGGCCGAACTGTCCGAAGTGGCAGCCGAGTTGGTACGGCTGGGGTTGCAGGCCACCGGGCAGGAACTGCCCGCGGACGAGGAGACGGGCGTCGCCGCGCTTCTCGCCGGCTCGCTGTGGGCGGCCGGCGACCTGGACACCACCGACGCGGACGCCGTGCGGCTGGGGCCGCACGCATACGCCAGGCGGCTGCACTCCGCCGTACGGCAGCACGGTTCCGAACTGTCCGACGAGGCGGCCTGGTTCTTCGAGGATCTGCTGGCGGCCGTCTGCCTCCACCTCCTCCATCACATCGTCGAGCGTTCCCCCTCGCTCGGCACGTCGCTCCCCGACCAGTGCGACCACGTGCGCGAACTCGTCGAACGCGAGGACAGGGAGGCACTGGCCGTGCAGGCGGCCCGGCCCGCCGCGGAGGACGCCGAGTTCGAGGAGCGGTATCTGCGGCACATCGCGGAGCAGTACAACCGCGTCACGATCTACGGGATCGACCTTCCCAACCCCGACGCACCCGACCACTGGTCCCTCGACGCCACCTACCTCAACCTCTCCGCGGAGTTCGGCAGCGAGGACGACACCGACGAGGCCACGGGCGACGGAGAAGACCCCTCTCCGCGGAGCGCCCGGCCGGACGACGACGAGGACGACGCCACGGGGCCAGGTGCCGCCGGCGGAGGTGCCGCCCCCGTCATGACCGCGGACCGCGCGCTGGCCAGGCACAAGCGCGTGCTGCTGCGCGGAGTCGCGGGCTCGGGCAAGACGACTCTCATTCAGTGGCTGGCCGTCTCCACGGCACGCGCGGCCCTCCCCGAGGAGCTGCAGACGCTGCACGGCCGCATTCCTTTCGTGCTGCCCGTGCGCCGCTTCGCCGACGAAGGTTTCCCCGCACCGGCCCAGTTCCTGTCGTCGGTGCGCCACCCGCTCGCCGCGAAGGCACCGGAGGGCTGGGTCGAACGCGTACTGGCCGCGGAGCGGGGCCTGCTTCTCGTCGACGGCATCGACGAGGCACCGGAGCCCCAACGCGAGGCGGTCCGCGCTCAGTTGCGCCCTCTGCTGCAGAGGTACTCCGGCAACCTCTGCCTCGTCACCTCGCGTCCGCCGGCCGTGGACGCGGACTGGCCGGCCGAGGACGGCTTCACGGAAATCACTCTCGCCCCCATGAACCGCGACCAGGTCGCGGCCTTCGTCACCGCCTGGCACACCGCGGCCGGCAGGGACGAGGGCCGGGACCACGCCCGTCTGAACGACTACAAGGACATGCTGCTGCGGTCCATCCCGCTCTTCCGCGAGCTGCGCGTGCTCGCCACCAACCCGCTGATGTGCGGCCTGATCTGCGCCCTGAACCGCGACAGGTCGGGTTCCCTGCCGAAGGGCCGCCGCGAGCTGTACGACGCGGCGATGAAAATGCTGCTGGAGCGCCGCGACCCCGAAAGGCGCGTGAAGGCGGACACGGTCGACCTGCCACGAGCGCCCCGCGAGGCCCTGCTGCGCAAGCTCGCCTTCCGCATGCTGACCGGCAAACGCACCGTGCTCGACCACGCGGACGCGCTGCAGGAAATCGCACTCCACCTCCCGGCCATGCCCAAGGTCGCGGGCGAGGGAAGCCCGGAGGAGATCTTCGACCACCTGCTGGAGCGCACCGGGCTGCTGCGTGAACAGGCCGACAGGTCCGTGGAGTTCGTGCACCGCACGGTCCAGGACCACCTCGCGGCGAAGGAGGCGGTGGAACAGGGCAAGCTCGACCTGCTGCTGGAGCACGCACACGAACCGGAGTGGGAGGAAGTGTTCCGCATGGCGGTCGCCCACGCCCGCCCCGGCGAGTGCGCGACGCTGCTGCAGGGGCTGCTCGCCCCCGGAGCGCTCGGGATGAAGCGGAAGCGGCGGCGGCTGATGGCGGCCGCCTGCCTGGAGTACGTCACCGAGCTGGACCCGGAGACCCACGCCCGCGTGCGCCGCGAGACGCAGAACATGGTCTCGCCCGCCGACGACCGCGCGGCCCGCGGCCTCGGCTGGGTGGGCCCGATCGTGCTGGAGATGATCCCCGATCCCGCGCAGGTCACGGACGAGAGGGCGTACCGGCTCGCACTCACCGTGACACGCATCGAGGACGACGCCGCCGTCGACTACCTGGCCCGGATGCGGGACCGCAAGTCACTGAAGGTGCGCACGGAACTCGCCCGCGGCTGGCGGAACTTCGAGACCGAGCGGTACGCGGCGGAAGTCATCCGGCACCTCGACCCGGAAGGGCTCTTCTTCCCGGTCGCGGACCGTGCCGAGCTGCGGGAGTTACGGAACCTCGGCGGCAGGGAGCGGGTGAAGATCGTCGGCCGGTTCAGCCCCGGTGAACTGCTGGACGGCCTCGTGGCCGACCGGCTCACACATCTGTGGATCGCCTACGACCTCGGCGCAGGCATGAAGACGGAGTGGCTGAGCTCGTTCCCGTCGCTGACGACGCTGCGCGTGGACCCGCGCCTTCCGCCGGTGACCGGCGTGCCCGAGGGCATACGCGTCATCGAACACCCCGCTTGAACGACGAGAAGTCCCCCGCCACTCGGTGACGGGGGACTTCTCGGTCGCTACGGCCCGGCCTCAGGCCTCCTTGGAGAGGTTGGGGCCACCGCCCGCCGCCGACTCCACCGGAGGTGCGTCGGGCAGGGCGGCCTTCTCCTCGCCGCGGAAGGTGAACTTCTTGTCCTCGTCGGTCTCACCCTCGGTGTCCACGACCACGATGTGACCCGGACGCAGCTCACCGAAGAGGATCTTCTCGGACAGCTGGTCCTCGATCTCGCGCTGGATCGTCCGGCGCAGCGGCCGGGCGCCCATCACCGGGTCGTAGCCCCGCTTCGCGAGCAGCTCCTTGGCGTCCGTGCTCAGCTCCAGACCCATGTCACGGTCCTTGAGCCGCTCGTCCACCATGGCCAGCATCAGGTCCACGATGCGGATGATGTCGTCCTGGGTGAGCTGGTGGAAGACCACCGTGTCGTCGACACGGTTGAGGAACTCCGGGCGGAAGTGCTGCTTCAGCTCGTCGTTGACCTTGGCCTTCATCCGGTCGTAGCCGGCACTGACGTCACCCTGGCCGGCGAAGCCCAGGTTGAACCCCTTGGAGATGTCCCGGGTGCCGAGGTTGGTCGTCATGATGATGACCGTGTTCTTGAAGTCGACGACCCGGCCCTGGGAGTCGGTCAGGCGGCCGTCCTCCAGGATCTGCAGCAGGGAGTTGAAGATGTCCGCGTGCGCCTTCTCGACCTCGTCGAAGAGGACCACGGAGAACGGCTTGCGGCGGACCTTCTCGGTCAGCTGACCGCCCTCTTCGTACCCCACGTATCCGGGAGGCGAGCCGAACAGCCGGGAGACGGTGTGCTTCTCGCTGAACTCCGACATGTCGAGGGAGATCAGCGCCTCCTCGTCGCCGAAGAGGAACTCCGCGAGCGTCTTGGACAGCTCCGTCTTACCGACGCCGGACGGGCCCGCGAAGATGAACGAACCACCGGGGCGCTTCGGGTCCTTCAGGCCGGCGCGGGTACGCCGGATCGCCTGGGAGAGCGCCTTGATGGCGTCCTCCTGCCCGATGACGCGCTTGTGCAGCTCGTCCTCCATGCGCAGCAGACGCGAGGACTCCTCCTCGGTGAGCTTGAAGACCGGGATGCCCGTGGCCGTGGCCAGGACCTCCGCGATCAGCTCCTCGTCCACCTCGGCGACGACGTCCATGTCGCCGGCCTTCCACTCCTTCTCCCGCTTGGCCTTCTGCGCCAGCAGCTGCTTCTCCGTGTCGCGGAGAGAGGCCGCCTTCTCGAAGTCCTGCGAGTCGATCGCGGACTCCTTGTCACGGCGCACGTTCGCGATCTTCTCGTCGAACTCGCGCAGGTCCGGCGGCGCCGTCATCCGGCGGATCCGCATGCGGGAGCCGGCCTCGTCGATCAGGTCGATCGCCTTGTCCGGCAGGAACCGGTCGGAGATGTAGCGGTCGGCGAGCGTGGCGGCACCGACCAGGGCGGCGTCCGTGATGGAGACGCGGTGGTGCGCCTCGTACCGGTCGCGCAGACCCTTGAGGATCTCGATGGTGTGCGGCAGCGACGGCTCGGCGACCTGGATCGGCTGGAAGCGGCGCTCCAGGGCCGCGTCCTTCTCCAGGTGCTTGCGGTACTCGTCGAGGGTCGTGGCACCGATCGTCTGCAGCTCGCCGCGGGCCAGCATCGGCTTGAGGATGCTGGCGGCGTCGATCGCGCCCTCGGCGGCACCCGCCCCGACCAGCGTGTGCAGCTCGTCGATGAACAGGATGATGTCGCCGCGGGTGCGGATCTCCTTCAGCACCTTCTTCAGGCGCTCCTCGAAGTCACCGCGGTAGCGGGAACCGGCGACCAGCGCGCCCAGGTCGAGGGTGTAGAGGTGCTTGTCCTTGAGGGTCTCGGGCACCTCGCCCTTGACGATGGCCTGCGCCAGGCCCTCGACGACGGCGGTCTTGCCGACGCCGGGCTCGCCGATGAGCACCGGGTTGTTCTTCGTACGGCGCGAGAGCACCTGCATGACCCGCTCGATCTCCTTCTCGCGCCCGATGACCGGGTCGAGCTTGGATTCGCGGGCGGCCTGCGTGAGGTTGCGGCCGAACTGGTCCAGGACGAGGGAGGTCGAGGGCGTGCCCTCGGCGGGGCCGCCTGCGGTGGCCGCCTCCTTGCCGCCGGAGTAGCCGGAGAGCAGCTGGATGACCTGCTGCCGCACCCGGTTCAGATCGGCGCCCAGCTTCACGAGGACCTGGGCGGCGACGCCCTCGCCCTCGCGGATCAGGCCGAGCAGGATGTGCTCCGTGCCGATGTAGTTGTGGCCGAGCTGAAGGGCCTCGCGGAGCGACAGCTCCAGGACCTTCTTGGCACGGGGCGTGAAGGGGATGTGGCCCGAGGGCGCCTGCTGGCCCTGGCCGATGATCTCCTCCACCTGCTGACGGACCGCCTCGAGCGAAATCCCGAGGCTCTCCAGTGCCTTAGCGGCGACACCCTCACCCTCGTGGATCAGGCCCAGGAGGATGTGCTCGGTGCCGATGTAGTTGTGGTTGAGCATCCGGGCTTCTTCCTGAGCCAGGACGACAACCCGCCGCGCGCGGTCGGTGAACCTCTCGAACATCGTTAATCGCTCCTCAGAGCGGTCAGGCAGTAAGGGGACGCTCCCCTCTCTGTCCTTCCGCAGCTTAGTCCCGCAAGCGGGGACCGCTCATTCCATCTGCCGACTCCGGCCCGGCTGCGCCGACGGCCGGCCACGCTCCCGAGGGAAGCACAGTCGGGCCTCCTTCCCCGAACAGTCGACACCAGTACCAACCCGATGGTGCGAGACGATGTTCCCGCAGGCCAGGCGTATCCACCCTGATTCACTACGCCCATGGCGAACGGCTCTTGGCCGAATGGCTCCCGGCTCACCGTCATAGCTCTCCGCACCCCCGTGTCACCAGGTCTTTGTGCCGCTGTCCGGCCTGCAGCAGGCGGGACCGACCTCAGAGCCTTCTTACCCGCTCGTACTGACAGTCCATGCCGGGGTTGTCCGAGTCGGACGGGGGCATCCGCTGAGGGCGAACAGCCTTGCACCTGCCGGTTCCCGCACGCGTAGCCCTCCGCGCATGCGTGAACACGAAGGGCATCGATTGTAGCCGCGCCGCAACGCTGCGTAACCCGGAGGGTGTTCGTCAGTTGCTCCGGTCGTGAGCTTCGCGATTCCCGGCCCGCACACGGCTCCCGGCGTCCCGTCCCGGGAGCGACGGCGCATCGGGGGCGTCACGGAAGGCACGGGCGGATACGACGCTCTGGTGCTCTCCGCGGACGCCGGACTGGCGCTGCTGCGGCGCACGGGCGTGCGCACGGGGCCCGTCGCGTTCGACGGGAAAAGCGGATGCGTTCAACTGCTCGTCCCGGAGGGCAGCGCGGAGGAATTGCCGGGACTGCTGGAGTGGCTCGAATGGGGCGGCATCGAACTGGAGCTGGCGGGCCGTGCCGCTTACGACCCTCGGGAGGCCGCCGTTTGGCTGCGGCCTCCCGGACCGGGGCGTGAGGCGAACCGCGTCGATCTCGTACGGCTGGTCAGCGCTGCGGCGACGGAATGCCACCGGGCGAGGCTTCGAAGCACCGCACGTAAGTCGCGGGATCAGCCGTTGGCCTTCTCGTAAGCCTCTCGGATATTGGCCGGAACGCGGCCTCGGTCGTTGACCTCGTAACCCTGTTCCTTCGCCCAGGCGCGGATCTTCGCAGTGTCCTGGCTGCTGCCACCGCCCGACGCCCGGCCCTTTCCGCGGGCCGAACGGCCACCGGTGCGCCGGCCGCCCTTCACATACGGCTCGAGCACCGTACGGAGCTTGTCCGCATTAGAGGTGGACAGGTCGATCTCGTAGGTCTTCCCGTCCAGAGCGAACGTCACCGTCTCGTCGGCCTCGCCGCCCTCGAGGTCGTCGACCAGAAGAACCTGAACCTTCTGCGCCACCGCATACTCCCATTCGTCATCGATAACTCGATTACTGATACTGACGAAGAAAGGAAACCCCTTTTCGGGGAGAAACACAAACCCTCTGTTGAGTTTGTCCGGTCCACCGGCGGGATTGGCGGGATCTTTCGGACAAAGCGCCGCGCTCATCGCTCGGTCGAGTGGCAGGAGCGGTCACGGCTCCGTCACTCAGAGATGCAGAAGCATGCGGCTGTTGCCCAAGGTGTTCGGCTTCACTCGTTCGAGACCGAGGAACTCTGCCACTCCCTCGTCAAAGGAACGCAGCAGTTCGCTGTAGACATCACCGTCGACCGGGGTGTCCCCGATCTCCGTGAAGCCGTGCCGGATGAAGAAGTCCACTTCGAAGGTGAGACAGAAAATGCGCCGCACACCCAGCCATCGCGCGGTGTTCACGAGCTTCTCCAGCAGGAGATGACCCACACCGGAACCCTTGAGTGCGGGATCCACGGCGAGGGTCCTGACCTCGGCCAAGTCCTCCCACATCACATGGAGCGCACCGCATGCGACCACCTCGGCGTCGTGATCGCGTTCCGCGACCCAGAACTCCTGAATGTCCTCGTAAAGGGTGACCGTGGCTTTGTCGAGCAGGATGCGGTCGCGTGAGTAGACATCGATGAGGCGGCGCACTGCGCGCACATCTGCCGTGCGTGCGCGGCGGACGGTGACTTCTGACACGGAAGGGGATGCGGACGCCATGAACCGGACGCTATCGCCCTTGCCGAAGGGGGTGCTCTCCGGGTCCGAGGCGTTCCCGGCCCGCCTTCCCGGGACGTTCCCGCCATCGTTCCCGCTACCGTTCCCGGCGGCGTTCCGTGTGCGTTCCGCCGCTGGTTCCCGAACGGCTTCCCGTGGGGTTCCGCATACGCGGCACTGCTCCCCGGCTCAGAAGTCCCGCGGGTTCAGTACCGTTCTGCGGCGTTCCGCGGAGTACCGCGCGCACCGGGAACCCCCCGCTTCGGCTCGTTCCTCCGGCGGGCGTTCCCGGCCGTTCGCGGCAGTTTGCTCCGAGCCGCGCCCCGTCGCTCTCCTTGCGGCCGGTCCGGTCAGCGGGGATCGCGCGTCGTTCTCTCCGGAGTCTCGACATGCACGTCGTTCAGCTGAACGACGCGCAACGCATCCCGTACGGCATCGAGCTGTTCCGGGGTCATACGGCCGAAGAACTCCACGAGAGCGGCGGCGGCGTTGTCACTCGACGCCCAGGCCTCGTTCATGAGTGCGGCGGAGTAAGCGGCACGCGTCGAGACCGGTTCATACAGATAGGCCCGGCCGTCCTGGCGTCTGCGGAGCCAGCCCTTCTGGTGGAGGTTGTCCATCACGGTCATGACCGTCGTGTACGCGATGGACCGGTCGTCCCGCAGATCCTCGAGGACTTCCCGCACGGTGACGGGACGGTTCCACCGCCATACCCGCGTCATGACGGCGTCTTCCAGCTCTCCCAATGGCCGAGGCACGCCGTGAATAATAGTCGGAGATGTCCCGAATACCGCGGGGAAGATCGCGGATCAGTCCGCTTTCTTGCGCCCGGCGCTCTCCGCACGCGCGATGGCGGCATCCACGGCGGCGTCCTCCTTGGCCTTGTTCGCGCCACCCTGGCTCTTCACGATCGTCACGATGAGAGCGGTGAATGCCACCGCCATCACGACGGGCGGGGTCAGTGCCGCGATGTAGTCCATGGCTGTCGTGCCTCCTTCAGAACAGGCCTTCAGACTACGGCAGGCCCCGGGAGCGCCCGGGACCGGCCACGGGCGCCTGAAGGGGCGTGAGGGCGCGTGAGGGCGCGCGGAGACTGCGACCGGCGTCAGGTACGGCTGACGTTGCGCTCGTAGACGAGGCGGAGACCGATGAGCGTCAGCCAGGGCTCGTGCTCGTCGATGGCCGACGCCTCGCCGAGCACCATCGGCGCGAGTCCGCCGGTGGCGATGACCGTGACGTCGTCCGGGTCGTCGGTGAGCTCACGGGCGATGCGGTCGACGACGCCGTCGACCTGGCCGGCGAAGCCGTAGAGGATGCCCGACTGCATGGCCTCGACGGTGTTCTTGCCGATGACGCTGCGCGGACGGGCCAGCTCGATCTTGCGCAGCTGCGCGCCGCGCACGCCGAGGGCGTCCACGGAGATCTCGATGCCGGGGGCGATGACGCCGCCGACGTACTCGCCACGCGCGGAGACGGCGTCGAAGGTGGTGGCCGTGCCGAAGTCGACGACGACGCAGGGCCCGCCGTACAGCTCGACCGCGGCGAGCGCGTTGATGATGCGGTCGGCGCCGACCTCCTTGGGGTTGTCCATGAGGATCGGCACGCCCGTCTTCACGCCCGGCTCGACGAGGACCGCGGGGATGTCGCCGTAGTAGCGGCGGGTCACCTCGCGCAGCTCGTGCAGCACGGAGGGGACCGTCGAGCAGATGGCGATGCCCTCGACGTTGTCGCCGAGCTCCTCGCCGAGGAGGGGGTGCATGCCCATCAGGCCCTGGAGGAGCACGGCGAGTTCGTCGGCAGTGCGGCGGGCGTCGGTGGAGATCCGCCAGTGCTCGATGATCTCTTCGCCGTCGAAGAGGCCGAGGACGGTGTGGGTGTTGCCGACGTCGATGGTCAGGAGCATCAGTCATCAACCTCTTCGCGGGTCTCGCCGGCGCCTCCCGCGTCGCGGAGGTCCAGGCCGATGTCGAGGATCGGGGCGGAGTGGGTGAGGGCGCCGACGGCGAGGAAGTCCACGCCGGTGGCGGCGTAGGCCCCGGCGTTCTCCAGCGTGAGACGGCCCGAGGACTCCAGCTGGGCCCGCCCCGCGACGAGGGCGACGGCCGCGGCGGTCTCGTCCGGCGTGAAGTTGTCGAGAAGGATCAGGTCGGCGCCCTCGGCGAGGACGGGCTCGATCTGGTCCAGGCGGTCGACCTCCACCTCGATGGGGACGTCGGGGAACTCGGCGCGCACGAGTCTGAACGCCTCGGCGACGCCGCCCGCCGCCACCACGTGGTTGTCCTTGATGAGCGCCGCGTCGGAGAGGGAGAAGCGGTGGTTGGTGCCGCCGCCGCAGCGGACCGCGTACTTCTCCAGGGCGCGCAGGCCCGGCGTCGTCTTGCGGGTGTCGCGCACGCGCGTCTCCGCGTGGGTGCCCGCGTCGGCGGCGGTCGCGGCGCGGGAGAGCTCGTCCGCCCAGCTGCGGGTGACGGTGGCGATGCCGGAGAGGCGGCAGAGCAGGTTGAGGGCGCTGCGCTCGGCGGTGAGCAGGTCGCGGGTGCGCGTGTGCACGGTCAGCAGGCGCTGCCCGGCCGTGACCCGGTCGCCGTCCTCGACGTGGCGCTCGACCTCGAACTCGTCCGTGCACACGACGGAGAGGACGGCCTCGGCGACGTGCAGCCCGGCGACGGTCCCCTCCTCACGGGCCGTGAAGTCACCTGTGGAGACTGCGAGTTCGGGGATGGTGGCGACCGTGGTGACATCGACGCCGTGGTCCAGGTCCTCCTCGATCGCGAGATGCGCGATGTCCTCGACCTGTACGGGGTCCAGTCCCGCGTCCGCCAGAAGCCGTGCGAGGTCGGGGTCGAGACCGCAGTCCAGCGGATTCAGGTCCCATGCGTCGCCGGCGCCGTCCGTACCGGCACCGCAGCCGCACGCATCGCCGCAGCCGCCCGGCTGCGGAGTCAGGGCCGAGGCGGGACCGCCGATCTGGAGCAGGGGAACGTCGACGGGCTGAGGGCGTCGCTCCTCCGGGGAGTCCGGAAGGGGGCTGGTCACGGCTTCTCCGTAGGGGTGTGTGGTGGCGGGGCCTCTGCAACCCCGGAACGGTCCTGGTCGCCGGGAAGCTCCGGGCGGGCTGCTTCCGTGGTCGGCGGCGCCGGCGCGGCCGGCTCGCCCGCGGTCGGCGGGAATGCGGTCGTCGGGGTCGTACGGACGTCGAGACTACGGCCCGCCCCGTGCACTCCGATGACGAGGTGACGGCGCCAGGCGGCATCGTCCCTGCCGGGGTGGTCCTCGCGCCAGTGGCAGCCGCGGGTCTCCTCGCGGCGCAGCGCGGCCGCGACGAGGACGCGGGCCACGAGGTGGAGGTTCGCCGTCTCCCAGGTCTCGACGCCGGGGTCGGCGGGCTTGTGCGCCGTGTCCCCGGGCAGCGCGTCGAGGCGGGCGGCGGCCTCGGCCAGGCTCGTCGCGGAGCGGAGGACCCCGGCGCCGCCGGTCATGATGCGCTGGATGACGGGCCGCGCCTCCGCGGGGAGCAGGGAAGTCACCTCCGGTGCGTGCGCGGCCTCGGGCGCGGGGGCGGCGGCGGGGGCGGGGGCGGGGGCGGGGGCAGCCGACGGTGCGGGGGCCGGGGCGTCATCGGCGCTCCCGCCGGTCCGGGCGCCCTCCCGGGCGGCCATTGCGACGGCCTCGGCGATGCGTTCGGCGAAGACCAGGCCCTCCAGAAGGCTGTTGGACGCGAGCCGGTTCGCGCCGTGCACGCCGGTGCAGGCGACCTCGCCGCACGCGTAGAGGCCGGGGACGGTCGTACGGCCGTGCAGATCCGTGCGCACGCCGCCGCTGGCGTAGTGCGCGGCCGGTGCCACGGGAATCACCTCGGTCACCGGATCGATGCCGTGGCTGCGGCAGGCCTCGAGGATCGTGGGGAAGCGGGACTCCCACATCCCGGCGCCGAAGTGGCGGGCGTCGAGATACATGTGCTCGCTGCCCGGTGCCGCGCCCGCCTCGGCGGCGCGCCGCATGATCGCCTTGGCGACGATGTCGCGCGGCGCCAGCTCTGCCAGTTCGTGCTGCCCTGCCATGAAGCGCACGCCGTCGGCGTCCACGAGATGGGCGCCCTCGCCGCGCACCGCCTCCGAGATCAGCGGCTGCTGGCCCTCGGCACCGGCGCCCAGGTAGAGCACCGTCGGATGGAACTGCACGAACTCCAGGTCGCTGACCTCGGCGCCCGCGCGCAGGGCCAGGGCGACGCCGTCCCCGGTGGAGACGGACGGGTTGGTGGTCGCGGAGAACACCTGGCCCATGCCGCCCGTCGCGAGCACCACTGCGGGGGCGTGCACCGCTCCGACACCGTCGTGCTGGCCCTCACCCATCACATGAAGAGTGACGCCCGCGGTCGCACCGTCCGCCGTCCTGAGCAGGTCGAGTACGAGGGCGTTCTCGACGGTGCGCAGGCCGCCGCGGCCGCCGTGCCCCTCCCGTACGGCGTCGACCAGCGCCCGGGAGATCTCGGCGCCCGTCGCGTCGCCGCCCGCGTGCGCGATGCGGCGCCGGTGGTGGCCGCCCTCGCGGGTCAGCTGGATCCGGCCGGTGAGGGGGTCGGCGTCGAAGCGGGCTCCGGTGCGGATGAGGCGGCGTACGGCCGCGGGCCCCTCGGTCACCAGCATGCGTACGGCCTGCTCGTCGCAGAGCCCCGCTCCGGCGACGAGGGTGTCGTCGAGGTGCTGCGCCGGGCTGTCGCCGTCGCCGAGTGCGGCCGCGATGCCGCCCTGTGCCCAGCGTGTGGAGCCGTCGTCGAGGCGCGCCTTGGTGACCACGACGGTACGGAGCCCTGCCGCGTCGCAGCGCAGCGCCGCCGTCAGCCCGGCGACGCCGGAGCCGACGACCACGACGTCCGCGTCGATGCGCCAGCCGGGGGCCGGGGCACGCAGCGGGCCCGTGCAGCCGGCGGGCAGGGCGGCGCCGAGGTGGTGGCCATGGCTGCGGCCGTGGCCGTGGCCGTGGCCGAGGTGGTGGCCGTGGATCGTACGGGACGTGGTCCCGGCCGCTTCCGCGGGCCCGCCCGCGCCACCTGCCTCGACGGGCTCCTCCCGGGCGGCCTCGTCCGGTCCGGGGTGCCGCGTACCGCCTGCGGATGCTGTGTGCAGCGTGCGCCCCGTCATCGCAGCGGTCCGAGGGGGATGTTGTCGATCAGCCGGGTGCCGCCGACGCGGGCGGCGACCGCGAGCACCCCTTCCGGTCCGTGCGTTTCCGCGCCGGTGCGCGGCGGGCTGCCGGACTGCCCCGCGCGCTCGGTGAGTTCGGTGAAGTCGGCGGGATCGATGAGGGCCAGGTAGTCGACGTGCAGCGGTGGTTCGCGACGTGCCGCCTCGTCGAGTACCGCCCGCGCGGCGGCCAGGGCCGCGTCCGCCCCGTCCGTCAGCGCGTCCCGTGCCGCGAACAGGGCCCGGGAGAGGGCGAGTGCGCTGGTCCGCTCCTCGGGCGAGAGGTAACGGTTGCGGCTGGAGAGGGCCATGCCGTCGGACTCGCGCACGGTCGGCACGCCGATGATCTCCACGGGGAAGTTGAGGTCCGTCACCATCCGCCGGATCAGGGCGAGTTGCTGTGCGTCCTTCTGCCCGTACAGCGACACGTCGGGCGCCGTCAGATGCAGCAGCTTCGCGACGACGGTGAGCACGCCGTCGAAGTGCCCGGGCCTGTACGCACCTTCGAAGCGGTCGCCCATCGGGCCGGCGGAGACGCGGACCTGCGGCCCGTCCTCCCCCTGGTTTCTCCCGGCCGTCCGCGACCCGTTGGAGGCGGCGTATTCGGGATACACCTCCTCGACCGACGGCGCGAACACCACGTCCGCGCCTGCCTCTTCGGCCACCGCCAGGTCGGCGTCGAGCGTGCGCGGGTAACGGTCGAGGTCTTCGGAGGGCCCGAACTGAAGCGGATTGACGAACACCGTGACGACGACCTGCCCCTGCCGTCCCACGCGCTCGCGGGCGGTGCGGATGAGCGAGGCGTGCCCCGCGTGCAGTGCGCCCATCGTCATGACGACGGCTCGCTCACCGGGGGCTCCGGCACCGGAACCGGCGGCGGAGGCGCGCAGTCCGGCTGTGGAGGCGCGCAGTTCTGCGGCGGTGTGGACAAGTCGTATGTGCCGCACGTCGGTTCCGCCGACCGCGCCGCCCTCCGTCTCCGCCTCAGCGGTCCCCGGCGCGGCGCGCGGCGGCGTGTTCTGTGCCGTGCTGTTGCCGTTCCCGTTCATCGGCCGCGGCCCCCTTCGGACAGGACGTCGAGCAGTTCCTCGGCGAGTTCGGGCTTGAGGAGGCCGTTGTCGATGGCGCGGTCCGCGGTGGCCCGTGCCATCGCGAGGTAGCCGGCGACCATGCGCGGTGCGTGCTCGCCGAGTTCGGCGAGATGCGCGGAGACGGTGCCCGCGTCGCCGCGTGCGACCGGTCCCGTCAGTGCCGCGTCGCCGGAGCGCAGGCTGTTGTCGAGCGCGGCACCGAGCAGCGGTCCGAGCATCTTCTCGGGTGCCTCGACCCCGGATGCGCGCAGCAGGTCGACGGACTGCCCGACGAGGGTGACGAGATGGTTCGCGCCCATCGCGAGCGCCGCGTGGTAAAGGGGGCGGGCCTCCTCCGCGATCCACTCCGGTTCGCCGCCCATCTCGATGACGAGGGCCTGGGCGGCGAGGCGCAGCTCCTCGGGCGCGGTGACGCCGAACGAGCAGCCCGCCAGGCGCTGTACGTCGACGGGCGTCCCCGTGAACGTCATGACCGGATGCAGCGCTATCGGCAACGCGCCCGCACGCAGGGCCGGTTCGAGCACACTCGCGCCGTACCGGCCGGAGGTGTGGGCGATGAGCTGGCCCTGCCGCACTGCGCCCGTCCCGGCGAGCCCGGTGATCAGCTCGGGCAGCGCGTCGTCCGGCACGGTGAGCAGCACCAGATCGGCCTGGGCCAGAACCTGGGGCGGGTCGACGAGCGGCACTCCGGGGAGGAGTTCCGCCGCGCGGCGGCGCGAGCGCTCCGAGACGCCGGAGGCTGCGACCGGACGGTGCCCGGCCTGCCGGAGAGCGGCTCCTAGGGCGGCGCCGACGCGGCCCGTGCCGACGACGCCGACGGTGAGGCGTGCGGGCCGGTCCTCCGCCCTGATGTGGGCGTCCCGGCCAGGGCCGGGCCCGTCCGGAGGTTGGGCTGGGTGCTGATCGTTCACGGCTTGGCGGCCTTCCGTGTTCCGTTCCGGTCCTCGCCGGGTACCGGACGTCCTGCGGGCCATGCTATTCCCCCGCGGCGGGCGGGAGCGCCGAAGGGGCGCAGGAGCACCGGCGGGCGGGAGCGCCGAAGGGGCATACGAGCACCGGCGGGCGGGAGCGCCGAAGGGGCGCAGGAGCACCGGCGGGCGGGAGCGGCGAAGCGGCCGTACGAGCACGGCGTCGCGTGCAGGGCGTTACGGGGTGCCGCCGCCCGCCCTGACGAGCTTCGTCTCGTATGCGAGGACGACCGCCTGGACACGGTCGCGCAGTTCGAGCTTCGCCAGGATGCGGCCCACATGGGTCTTCACGGTCGCCTCGGAGAGCACGAGCCGGGCGGCGATCTCCCCGTTCGAGAGCCCCTGGGCGATGAGCATCAGCACCTCCCGCTCCCGGTCGGTCAGCCGCTCCAGACCGTTCGAGAGGGGCTCGGGTGCGGTGGCGGGCAGCACGGTCGAGAAGCGGTCGATGAGCCTGCGCGTGGTGCTCGGCGCGACGACCGCGTCCCCGCTGTGCACGGCGCGGATCGCGGCGAGCAGATCGGCGGGCGGGACGTCCTTGAGCATGAAGCCGCTCGCACCGGCCTTGAGCGCGGAGAAGGCGTACTCGTCGAGGTCGAAGGTCGTCAGGATCAGCACCTTCGGGGAACCGGAACTCCCGGAGCAGATCCGGCGCGTGGCCTCGACCCCGTCGACGTTCGGCATCCGCACGTCCATCAGCACGACGTCGACCGGCGTCGAACGCAGCCTCTCCAGTGCCTCGGCGCCGTCCCCGGCCTCGGCGACGACCTCCATGTCCTGCTGTGCGGCCAGCACCATCCGGAAGCCGGTGCGCAGCAGCATCTGATCGTCGACGAGCATCACGCGAATCGTCATCGGGGCCCCTTGGAGGTGGTCGTGGCGGGAGGTACGGACGTGGGATGTGCGGGGGGCGTGTGTACGGACGGCGGACGCGCGGACGGCGGACGCGCGGACGCCGGGTCACAGGCCGGAGGACGTGCGGACGCGGGCGGCTTGTCCGCCGGGCGAGGTACGGACGCGGAGTCACCCGCCGGGCGAGGTGTGCACGCGGGCGGCTCGTCCGCGAGCCGGTCGTGCCGAGGCGGGCCGCACGCGGGCAGGACGCGCAGGTGCACGGTGAGGACGCACGGGGACAGCCCGCTCGCGGAGGACTCGTTCGCGGAGGACTCGTTCGCGGGCGGGCTCTGCGGGGACACCTCGTGCACGGGCAACGGCTTCGCTCCTCTGCTGCTCACTCAGTGGGCCGCCTTCAACGGCAGCACCGCGCTGATGCGGAACCCGCCGCCGGGCCTCGGGCCGGTCTCCAGACTCCCCCCGACCATGCCGACGCGTTCGCGCATCCCGATGAGGCCGTGCCCGAGCCCGTCGGTGCCGCCGTCCTCGTACAGCTCGCGTTCCGCGCCGCGTCCGTCGTCCTCGGCGAGCAGCGAGAGCTCGTCACGGCCGTAGCGGAGCCGGACGGTCGCTCCGACCTCCGGGCCGCCGTGCTTGCGCGTGTTGGTCAGCGCCTCCTGCACCACGCGGTACGCGGTCAGTTCGACGCTGCTGGGCAGCGGGCGCGGAGTCCCCTCTATCGAGAAGCTGACGGTGAGTCCCGCGCCTCTGACCTGCTCGATCAGCTCCGAGAGCTGCTCCACGCCGGGCTGCGGCAGATAGTCGCCGATT
Source organism: Streptomyces sp. WMMB 322 (assembly GCF_900090145.1). Lineage (GTDB taxonomy): Bacteria > Actinomycetota > Actinomycetes > Streptomycetales > Streptomycetaceae > Streptomyces. The sequence continues at coordinate 35,331 of NZ_FMHI01000024.1, read as the reverse complement.
CCGTTGCCGCTCTCACGGGCCCGGCCGGCGAAGCCGCCCGCGGCGCTGCCCACCTCGCCGGTGCGGAGGACGCCGAGCAGGCGGCGCATCTCCGCGAGCGCCTGCCTGCCCGTGCCGGAGATCGTCTCGAGGGCCTGCTTGGCCTGGTCGGGCGCGGAGTCCAGCACGTATGCGGCGCCGTCGGCCTGAACGACCATCACCGAGACGTTGTGTGCGACGACATCGTGCAACTCACGGGCGATGCGGGCCCGTTCGGCGGCGGCTGCGATCTTCGTCTGTGCCTCGCGCTCCTTCTCCAGGCGGGTGGCGCGCTCTTCGAGCTGCGCGTAGTAGGCCCGGCGGGTGCGCAGCGAGTCGCCGAGCACCCACGCGAGGAGGAACGTCACCGTCATGAAGATGTCGCCGAGGATCGCGCTGGTGAGCGTCTGCCTCTCGTCGGGCCAGCGGAGCGCGGCGATGGTGGGGGCCAGGAGTGCCCCGACCAGGGCGAAGCGCGACGCCCAGCGGGTGTTCCGGGACGCCACCGTGAAGACGATCACCAGCATTGCGAAGTTGCTGGGCCCGACGTCGACGTGCGTGACGACCTGGGCCACCCCGGTGCCCGTCGCGAGGACGAGCATCTTCTCGGGCACGCGGCGGCGCAGTGCGACCACCGTGCACATCGCGAGGGTTATCGGGATCGCGGCTATCTGCTCCTGGGGCCCGCGCGGCAGACCCGCCCCGTCGGGTCCCCCCACGCTCGCGACGATCCACACCGCCGAAATCACCAGCAGCAGGACCGCCCACCAGCTGTCCACCCAGGTGGGGTGCCTGCGGATGAAATCGTAGATGCGATTCACATAACCCAGCGTATTCAGGCCGAGTACGTGCAGGGGTCAGCCCGGGGGCCGATCCCGGAGCGCCTGCCTACTCCGCAAGGTGGAGGAAAATCGTCCGCACCGCTCGCCTAACGTGGCCGTGTGAACACACCCCAGACGGGCTCGACGCGACCCGGCGGCACGGACGGACCGGAGGGTCCCGGCGGCGCGGGCGGCGCGGGCGGCCTCGGTGGACCGGACCGGCCCGAGGGACCGGACGGCGTGAACAGCGTGGACGGTGTCTGGCTGCCGTGGAGGGCCGCCGCGGAGCGCGCGCTCTACGGAACCGGGGACGCGAACGCGGGGCCGGACAGCCCGGGTTCGGGCGGGGCGGGGGCGGACGGGGCTGGGGCGGACGACGAGGGGCCCGGCAGCACGGGTACGGACGGCGCGGAGCCGGACGGTTTCTTCGTGCGCGAAGCCCCGTCGGCCCACTTCCGTACGTCGGTTCACGCCTCGCCGCTCTTCGCGGTCGCGGTCGCCCGCCTGCTGCGGCACGTCGACGACGCTCTCGGGCACCCCCGGGAGCTGACCATGGTGGACGTCGGGGCCGGGCGCGGCGAACTGCTCACCGGCGTGCTCGGGGCGCTGCCCGCGGACGTCGCCGCCCGCGTGCGTCCCTACGCCGTGGAGCGCGCTCCCCGTCCCGGCGGGCTGGACGAGCGCATCGTGTGGTCCCGGCAGTTGCCGGCTCCCCGCGAGTCCGTCGGCCTGCTCTTCGCGAACGAATGGCTCGACAACGTGCCCGTCGAGGTGGCCGAGACCGACGCGGACGGGGTTCCCCGCACCGTGCTCGTGCGGACGTCGGACGGAGCCGAACGGCTCGGCGACTCCCTGCACGGGCCCGAGGCCGAGTGGCTGGAGCGGTGGTGGCCCCTGGGGCCGGGCGGCTCCGGCGAACCGCGCGGAGCCGGGGCCCGCGGAGCCGAATCCGGCGCGGCCGGCCGGGACGGGAGCGGTCACGGTCGCGGTCGGGCTGAGCACGACGGGACCGAGCGCGACGGAGCCGAGCGCGACGGGGCCGGTCGCGGAGTTGGACGCGAACCTGACCACGAGCCCCACGGCGGCCCGGCCGGCGGAGTCGAGAGCAGGCCCGGCCGCGTCGGGAGCGGCGCCGGCCGCACCGGCGGCGCGGAACCCGGGCTGCGAGCCGAGATCGGGCTTCCGCGCGACGAGGCGTGGGCGGCGGCCGTGGGCACACTCGCGCAGGGCCTCGCCGTGGCCGTCGACTTCGCGCACTTCCGCGAGGACCGACCGCCCTTCGGCACGCTCACCGCCTACCTCGACGGCCGCGAGGTGCGGCCCGTACCGGACGGCAGCCGGGATCTCACGGCCCACGTCGCGATGGACGCCTGCGCGGCGGCAGGCGCACGGGCCGCCGCCGACCGCGGCACGGGTTCGGCCTCCCGTGCGGCTGCGACCACCGGGGTGGCGCCTCCGGCCGTCCGCTCCCAGCGCGACGCCCTCCACAGCCTGGGGATCGACGGCGCCCGTCCGCCGCTTGCGCTGGCGTCCAGCGATCCCGCGGCGTACGTACGGCAGCTGGCCTCGGCCGGCGAGGCCGCGGAGCTGATCGGGACGGGCGGCCTCGGTTCGTTCAGCTGGCTGATCCAGCCCGTCGGCGGTGTCCCGTCCCCCTTCGGCTGACCCGGCGCCGGCCCGGCTCCTCGGGCGGGCCGGGCTCGTTGGGCCGGCCGGGCTCATCGGGCTCATCCGGCTGGTTCCGCCGACCCGGATGATCCGGCCGATCCGGCTGGGCTGCCCTCGTCCGGTGCGGTGGCGGGCCCGCCGGGTGCCTCGCCCGCAGGGGCAGCGGCCCGCGGTCCCTGTTCCTGCCCCTGTTCCTGCCCCTGATCCTGCCCCTGTTCCCGTTCCTGCCCCTGCCTCGGGGCGCCGGTCATCCAGCGGTCCGGACGGGCCTCGCGCCGCCCCGTACGGGAGCGTTCCGCCTGGGCGTGCACCAGTGCCCGTGCCTCCTCCGCGTCGCGCAGCCGGGCCGCCGTCCATCCGTTGGCGCCGTGGTCGACGGCCACGTCCGCCAGCCGCATCCGTCGCTCCCACGGCCCCTGCACGAAGCGCACGCTCTGCACCTTGGCGTGCGGGACGAGCGTGACCCGGCGCCTGATCAGCCCGCTGCGGGTGACGAACACGGCGTCGGTCGCCCCGTGCCCGTATCCGCGCCACGCCAGCGGCACGCACCAGCGTGCCCGGCGGGGGACGGGAGCGGCGGTCCCGGCGGCGGCCACGAGGTCGACGCCGGGCAGTACGCGCGCGAGAACGGCGGCCGCATCGCTCCTTGGGGCGACGGGGATGAGCACTCCGCCCTTGTCCTTGCCCGCACCCGCGATCTCCAGCTCGACGCGCACCCAGCCTCGGCGCCGCCACAGCAGCGGTTCGGTGATGCGCACGGACTGCACGCGTCCCGGCGGCACGGTGGCGTGCTCGCGGTCCAGCAGGCCGTGGTCGAGGCGCAGGCCGTCGGGCGACTCGGCCACCGTCCAGTCGTACTCCTTGAGGAAGCGGCCGCCCGTACTCGCCCAGACACCGCCGAGGGCGGGGAGCAGAGCTGCCACGGCACCCAGGACGCTGCCGCTGGCGAAGTACACGAGAACCGGTACGGCGAGCATCATCAGCAGCGCGCCCCAGCCTGTGCCCATGAGCAGCAGCCCCGTGACCAGCGTGCGGGTGCCGACGCGCAGCAGCTGACGGGCAGGGGCCTCACCGGCCTCCGGTGCGGCCTCCGGGGCGATCCCGGCGGCGCGGGCGAGCAGTTCGGCTCGGAGGTCGACGGCCTCGCGCTCGCCGAGGAAGGCGAGTTCGTCCTTCGCCTCCGTGCCCACGACGTCCAGCTTGAGCTTGGCGACTCCGGCGACGCGGGCCAGCAGTGGCCTCCCCACGTCGACGGCCTGCACGCGGTCGAGCCGGATGTGCGCGGTGCGCCGGAAGACCAGGCCCGTACGGATGCGCAGTTCGGTGTCGGTGACGAGGTAGCTGGTGAACCACCACGAGAAGAAGCCGTAGGCCGCAGCCGCCGGGAGCAGCACGGCGAACGCCGCCGCGAGCCAGCCCGGCGTCAGATGCGTGAACCATTCGCGGGTGCGTTCGAAGTCATGGACCGAGAAGGCGACCAGTCCCGCGACGGGAGCCCAGGCGCGACGCCAGGGCGTGACGGGATGCAGCCGCTTCCCCTCCGGACGGCGCGAGGGGCGGCCCGACGGCGGGGGCGCGCTGCCGGTGTCCTTGCCGGGGGTGTCCTTTCCAGGGACGGTGTCCTCGCCGCGGGCGGTGTCCCGTCCGGGGGCGGTGCCGGTGCCGGATTCGGCGCCCGAGGCGGTGCCGGATGCGGTGCGCGGGGCGGTGCCGGTGCCGGATTCGGCGCCCGAGGCGGTGCCGGTGGGTTCCCCGGCCACCGGTTCCGCTCCGTTCACCGCGTCCGCCCTGTCCGTCCCGTCCACCCCACCCTCCGCCTTTCCGGTCATGGCTGCGCGCCCGCCGCCAGCACCACGGCGCTCACAGTCCTGCCGACCTGGCGCCGCCGAGCTCCGTGAGCCTGTCGCGCAGGCGTTCCGCCTCGTCCGGCACGAGACCCGGGATCGCGGCGTCGGTCGTGGCTGCGGCGGTGTGCAGCTGGACGCGTGCGAGGCCGTAGCGCCGCTCGAGCGGTCCGGACGTCACCTCCACGAGCTGCATGCGCCCGTACGGCACCACCGTCAGCTCCCGCCAGAGCACGCCTCGGCTGATGAGCAGGTCGTCGGCGCGCTCCGCGTACCGCCAGGAGCGCCAGTTGCGCTCCAGCGCGCCCCAGCCCCACGCTGCGGCGGCGGACGGCAGCAGCGCGAGGGCGGCCCACGCCGGGCCGGCCACCGGCCAGAGGACGCCGGCCGTTACGGCTGCGAGCGGAAGCAGCGTGCTCAGCAGCACCACCCGGCGCATCCGCAGCAGCGCTCGTTCGACGCCGCTCCAGCGCTCCGGTTCGTGCTCCGGTTCGTTCTCCGGTTCGTGCCCGCCCACCGGCTCGGACGGCCCGGCGAGGCCCGGCCCGGTGCTGCCCGGCCCGGTCCCGGCGCCGTGCGAGCCGTTCCCCGGTCCGTGACCCGAGTCGCGCGCGAGGTGACCCGAGTCGTCCCGCGAGACGCTCTTCGGGTCCTTCCCCGCGTCGGACATCCCCGTCCCCGTCGTCATGCAGCCACCTTACGGCCGGGTCAGCGGCCAAGGGCAGGCTCCGGGAGATACACCGCCGCCGGGAGACCTCGAACAAGCGGGTGGGACACTGAGTCCATGAGTCAGCGGACGATGACGGACGGCACCGCGGCGGCACCGGACGGCCCGGGCAAGCAGACCACGGTCGGCATCGGCGGTGCCGCGGAGAGCTCCGACATGGTGCTCAACATCGGCCCCCAGCACCCCTCGACGCACGGCGTCCTGCGGTTGCGGCTCGTCCTCGACGGCGAGTTGATCAGTGAGGTCGAACCCGTCGTCGGCTATATGCACCGCGGCGCGGAGAAGCTGTTCGAGGCCCGCGACTACCGGCAGATCATCGTCCTCGCCAATCGCCACGACTGGCTGTCCGCCTTCTCGAACGAACTCGGCGTGGTACTCGCCGTCGAGCGCATGCTCGGCATGGAGGTTCCCGAGCGTGCCGTGTGGACGCGCACGCTGCTGGCCGAACTCAACCGCGTCCTGAACCACTTGATGTTCCTCGGCTCGTATCCGCTGGAACTGGGCGGTATCACGCCCGTCTTCCACGCGTTCCGCGAGCGCGAGGAGCTTCAGCACGTCATGGAGGAGATCTCCGGCGGCCGGATGCACTACATGTTCAACCGGGTCGGCGGCCTGAAGGAGGACCTTCCGGCCGGCTGGCAGGGCCGGGCCAGGCAGGCCGTCGCCGACGTGCGGTCGCGGATGGGGGTCTTCGACCGGTTGGTGACGGGCAACGAGATCTTCCGCGGGCGCACTCGCGGCGTGGGGGTCCTCGACCGGGCGACCGCGCACGCCTACGGGGTTAGCGGCCCCATCGCACGCGCTTCCGGCGTCGACTTCGACCTCCGCCGCGACGAGCCGTATCTGGCGTACGGAGAGCTGCGGGACACGCTCCAGGTCGTCACGCGGACCGAGGGCGACTGCCTCGCCCGCTTCGAAGTGCTGCTGGAACAGGCGCACAACTCGCTCGACCTCGCGGACGCGTGCCTCGACCGTCTCTCGCAGCTGCCGCCCGGTCCCGTCAACCAGCGGCTCCCGAAGGTGCTGAAGGCGCCGGAGGGAGCCACGTACGCCTGGACGGAGAACCCGCTCGGCCTCAACGGCTACTACCTGGTCTCCAAGGGAGAGAAGACGCCGTACCGGCTCAAGCTGCGTTCGGCCTCGTTCAACAACATCCAGGCACTGACGGAGCTGCTTCCGGGGACGCTGGTCGCCGACATGGTCGCGATCCTGGGGTCGTTCTTCTTCGTGGTGGGCGACATCGACAAGTAGCCCACGCCGACCGCCGCGCCGGCGCAGCGGTTCGGCGGCTCCGTCAGCCGACGTTGCGCACACCCGTGTCCGACTTGGGCTTGGAGCCCGCCGGCTTACGGGGATTCGGCGCGGAACGCCCCGACTTCGTTCCGGATTCAGAGTCGGCTGCCTTGTCCGCGCTCGACCCGGACCCGGACTCAGGCTCGGACTGGGACTCGGACTCGGTTTCCGGCTCCTTGCCGGACTCCGGCTTCGCCCTGGCTTCCGATTCCTCGTCGCGACCCGATTCCTTGTCGAGCCCCGATGGCTTGTCGGTCTCCGGTCCCTTCTCGGACTTCGGCTTCGGCTTGGACTCCGGCTTCGGCTTCGGCTTTCCGGAGCCGGAATCCGCCGAGGGGGAACCGGACTTCGCGGAGGGATCCGACTTCGCGGTCGCGCCGGACCCGGCGGCCGACCCCGCAGAACTCTCTTTGTCCGCGGCGGAGGAGTCCTTCCCCCTCGCGGAGGAGTCGTTCTCGCTTGCGGAGGAGTCCTTCTCCTTCGAGGAGGGGCCCTTCACAGTCCCGGAGGAGTCTTTCCCAGTCCCCCTCTCCGGCTGAGAGTCGGCTTCGGGCTCGGCTAATCCGGTGTCTTCCGCCCCGGACTTGCTCTCGTCCGGCCCCTTCCCGGCCTTTGGGGCGGTTCCAGGGGCGTCGTTCGTACCGCTCGGCGCGTCCGCCGCCTTCGCGGATGAGCTGCCGGACCCGGAGCCCGAGCCGGACGCGGAACGGGAAGCCGCCCCCCGTCGGGGGGACTTGGGTGCCGACCGCCGCTCCGTACCTCCGGAGCCCGCCGCACCAGGTCCCGACAGGTCCGACGAGGCCGACGAGACCGAGGAGGCCGACGACTTCGAGGGTTCCGCCCGCTTCGACGTCCCGGACGGTTCCGAGGACTCCGACACCCCCGACGGCTCCACCTGCTCCGCGGACCCCGAGGACTCCGCGGACCCCGAGGACTCGTCACGCGTGACCTCGTCCCGCTTGGCGTGCTTACCGGGCGAACGGTCCGGCTTACCCGGCGAACTGTCCGGCACGGCCGACGACGAGCCCGAACCGGCTTCCGGTTGCTTCCGCGCGGAGCGTGCGCCCGGAGCAGAGGCGCCCGAACCGGCCTTTCCGGCGCTCCCGTCGGCGTCCGTGCCGGGCTCCGTGGACGCCTCGGCCTTCGCGGGCTCACCGGGCTTCCCGGGCCGCTTCGCCTCCGGCGCGTCCGTGCCCTCCGTGCCCTCCGTGCCGGTACCGTCCGGCTTCCCGGACGACGCGGGCGGCTTCCCCGGGACGTACCGGGTGCCCCGCCCCTTCACTCTTCCCGTGTTCGTGCCGTTCGCGCCGTTCGTGCCGTTCGCGCCGGCGCCCCTGCTCGTACGTCCCGCTTCCGGCTGCGCCGCACGGCCGTTGACCGCGGGCGGGGGAACCTCCTGCGTACCGGCCGCGTCGGACGTATCCGGCGCCCCGGACTTCTCCGGCACCCCGGACTTCTCGACGCCGCGAGGCTGCTCGGGCGCATCACCCGGCTCACGCCCCTCACCGGGCTCACGCCTCTCACCGGGCTCACGCGGCTCACGGAGTTCGAACAGCTCGGAGGCCTCGCGGGGTTCACGTGCAGCCCTGGACGGGGCGGACGAGGCGCCCTGTGCTCCCTGTGTGGCGGAGAGCCTCTTTGCGCGCCGCTTCGGCCTGGCCGTGCCCGCGGTGCCGAAGAAGTCGAATTTCGCGACCTCCGGTTCGGCCGGCCTGCGCTCCTCGACCGCGGCCCCCGGCTTGTGCAGCGCAGCCTGTCGCACGGCCTCGCGCTCCTGCTCGCGCAGTTCGCGCTCCCTGCGGAGCCTCTCCTGCCGTTCCAGTTCCTCCTGTTGCCGCTCCTCGCGTTCCTGTTCCTCGCGTTCATTCCGCCGCGCGAGGTTCCGGCTGAGGTTGCGCAGCGCCTCGTTCGCCTGGAGATAGGTCAGCGGAGTCGGGGCGCCCGACGGATGGCGGTGGTCCGTGGCCGATGCGGCCAGCGCCTTGGTCGGCTCGCCGGACTCCAGTTGCAGCTGCCGCCGCCCCTCCAGCGCGCTCGCACGCTCCGTCTCGGCGGTCGCGTAGCGGCGCAGGAGGTCCGCGTGTTCGTTGCGCAGCTGGGCCAGTTCGGCACGCTTGTCGCGAAGCCTGCCGCGTGTCTTCTCACGTCCCTGGCGGGCCTCCTCGAGTTGGCCCTCCAGTTCCGCCTGCCGCTCCTCGGCGCGCCACTCCGTGCTCGCCTGCTTGGCCTTGAGCTCGCCGACCCGCTTGCCCGCCGCCCGGTCCCAGGCCCGCAGCAGTACGGCACCGGTCACGGCCGCGACGGCGGCACCGGCCGCACACGCCCTGAGCAGCACCGTTTCCACGTCGCCGACGCCGGCTTCGCCGAACAGCCAGGCGGCTCCCGCGCAGAGCAGAGCCGCCACCGTGACAGTTGCCGGGGCGAGGACCCGGTGCAGTGGCTGCGAATGGCGATGACGTCCACGAGGCATGGCCTGGAATGTACCTTGCAAGACTCCGATCAGGCACCGGACATGGGGCATTGTTACCCCGCCACAACCCGTCGCTGTCCTCTTTCGCCTCCGCTGTCCCCTTCTGGAATTCCTCGCTCCGGCAACCCCGCGCCCGTGGCCGGAAATACGTCCGAGAACGCCTCACGGAACTCCGCGAAAAGCCGGTCGGACATCCCGCACGCGCCGGACATCCCGCACGCCCACGGACTCGCCGTACGCGCCCGGGACTTCCGTGCCCCGGGCCCGCCGTACGCCCCGCGGCGCTCCCCGGACCGGGCTCGCCCGGGACTTCCCGTACTCGATCGCCGTGCACGCCCGGGACATCCCGGACGCGATTGCCCTGCACGCCCAGGACTTCGAGTACGCGATGGCCGGCCGCTCTCCGGGCCCGGCCCTCAGAGGAGATTCTTCGCCTTGAGGTACTCCTCGGCGACGTCCTTCGGCTTCTGCCGCTCCGCGTCCACCTTCCTGTTGAGGTCGGTGAGGTCCTTGGTGGTCAGGACCTGCGTCAGCTTCTCGAGCGCCGCGGAGACCTTCTCGCCGCCCGCCTTCTTCGCGTTGACGACCGGCAGGACGTTGTCCGCGTTCTGCAGGCCCTTGTCGTCCTTGAGGAGCACGAGCCCGAAGTCCTCGAGAGTGGCATCGGTCGTGGTCGTCAGCACCATCTGGTCGGTGCCGTCCTTGACGGCCTCCTTCGCCTGCGTCGTCCCGACGCCCTTGGGGTCGATGCCGGTGATGTCGATGTCGTAGGTCTTCTCCAGGCCGGGGCGGCAGAAGGGCCGCTCCTCGCACTCGTCGCTCGCCGCGAGCTTGATCTTCTCGCCCGACCTGCCGAGGTCCGAGAGGGTCTTGAGCTTGTGCTTCTTCGCGAACTCCTCGGTGACCGCGAAGGCGTTCTGGTCCACGGCGTCACCGGCGGGCAGCACCTTCAGCCCGCGCGGCTTCGCGAGCTTCTCCAGCGCGGCGGTCGTCTTCCCGACGTCACTGGATGCGACGGGCTTCGCCTTGGGCCCGTTCTCCTTGGCGTTGAGGAATTCGGCGAGGGTCGCCGCGTACTCCGGCACGACGTCGATCTCGCCCTTCTCCAGGGCCGGTTCGTACAGCTCGCGGTTCTTCAGCTTGCTGATCGACGTGCTGTAGCCGGCCTTGGTGAGCAGCTGCGAGTACATCTCCGCCATGATCTGCGACTCGGTGAATCCGGCCGAGCCGACGACCAGTTCGCCCTTGGAGCCGCCGTCGGCGGAGCCGCCGCCCTCCTTCTCCAGGCTGTTTCCGCCGCACGCGGTCAGGGCCGTGGCCAGAACGGCCACCGCGCCGCCCGCGGCGAGCAGGGTGCGCGCCCTGCGGGGCTTCCGGTCCGGCTTCGCTGTTGCTGCCTCGTTCATCATGTCCACCGTTCGTGTCAGGGGTACGGGTGTCACCCCAGGCATCGGAACCCCAGGGCCAGGGAGTTGTCGCTCGTCATCGGTCAGGACGTCGGCCGGGCGGAAATCACCTTTTCATCGAAGCCCGAGGGCGACGAAGGGGAGTGCGACGAAGAAGGCGACGAAGGCGAGGGCGGAGGGGATTCGGAGCCGGTTCTCCCCGGCCTTCCGCGGCCCCGTGCCTTCCCGCTCGTGCGACGGCCGCGCATCGGGTCCAGCAGCCGCTCGGCCACCACCAGCACGCCCTCCACCAGCAGGGCGAGCGCCGCGACGAGTGCCGCGCCGGCGACGACCTGCGGGGTGTCGTACGTCCCGAAGCCGGCCGTGATGATCCGGCCGAGCCCGCCGCCGCCGGGCAGCGCGGCCAGCGTCGCCGTCGCCACGACCTGTACGGCGGCCGACCTCACGCCCGTCATGATCAGCGGGAAGGCAAGCGGCACTTCGACCCGTCCCAGCAGCTGCCATCCGGACATGCCCATTCCGCGGGCCGCCTCCACCACGTCACGGTCGGCCTCGCGCATCCCGACGTAGGCGTTCGTGAGCAGCGGCGGAATCGCGAAGAGCACCAGCGCGATGATCGTGGGCACGTCGCCGAGCCTGCCGAGAGGGCTCAGCGTCAGCAGGACGAGCACCGCGAATGTGGGCACCGCACGGCCGACGTTGGAGATGTTGACGGCGAGCGCGCCGCCCCGCCCCACGTGCCCGAGCCACAGGGCGACGGGCAGGGCGACGGCGCAGGCGATGCCGAGGCAGACGACGGTGAGGAAGAGATGCTCGGCGAGCCGGTGCGTCGCGCCGTCGCCGCCGGTCCAGTTGGCGCCCGTGATCAGCCACGTCCACGCGTCCAGGAAGAAGCTCACCGTCACGCCCCCTTGCCGGCCGGCTCCGGCGCGCCGCGGGCGCCGTCGTCCACGGCGTCCGCACCGCCGTCGCCACCGGCGTCCGGTGCCTGCTCGCCGCCCGCCTCGTCACGTGTGCCCGCACCCGCGCGGCGCCGCCCGCGGCCGCCGGTACGGGCCCAGGGCGTCAGCAGCCGCTGCACCCCGAGCAGCAGCACGTCGGCGAGCGACGCCAGGAGCACGCAGATCACCGAAGCGGTCAGCACCTGCGCCCTGAAGAAGCTGTCCATGCCGTCGTAGATGAGGTTGCCGAGGCCGCCGAAGCCGACGATCGCGCCGACCGTCGTCAGCGCCACGGCGGAGACCGTCGCGATCCGCACGCCGGCCATCAGGGCGGGCAGCGCGAGCGGCAACTCCACGCCGAACAGCAGCCGGTACGGGCCGTAGCCCATGCCGCGCGCGGCCTCCCGGGCCTCCTCGGGCACGGATTCGAGGCCGGCGAGGATGTTCCGTACGAGCACGGTGAGCGAATAGAGCACCAGCCCCGTCACGACGACTGCCGCTCCGACGCCGAAGAGCGGTAGCAGCAGCGCGTACATGGCCAGCGACGGCACCGTGTAGAGCACCGTGGTCAGTCCGAGCACGGGCCCGTACGCGCGCTGCCAGCGCCGGGCGGCGAGCGCGAGGGGGAAGGCGACGAGCAGCGCCAGCAGCACCGAGGCGACCGTGATCCAGATGTGCTCCACGGTGGCGTCCGTCAGCTCCTGGCTGCGCGTGCGCACGTACTCGGCGCAGATCCAGTCGTTCGTCTTGAGGCAGCCGCCACCCGGCTGTTCGACGGCCCCGGCCAGGATCGCCGCCTGCTCGCCGCCGCTCGGCACACTCGGCCCGTTCACCCCGCTCACCCCCTCGACCCGCTCGGCTCCGGCTGCCTGCCCCGTACGGCGCGCGCTGTACTGCTCACGTCGTACTCACGTCGTACTGCTCACGTCCGCCGCCTGCGTCACCGCCGGGGCGCGCCACGTGCGTCCGTAAGCATGCCGGGAGACCTTACAGTCCGCTACCGACAACTGGTCCGAACTGCCACACTCCTGCCACGGACTTCGTCCGGCCCCGGGAAGAACGCGGCCCGGACCGAGGACACGGCGGCCGACGGGCGTCCGAGACGAAGCCCCGGTACGAGACCCCGGTACGCGCCCGGACGGGAGCCGGCACGAGAGCCCGGCCCGGGACAGGCAGATCCCGGGCCGGGAGCACAGCGGAGAAAGCCGAGAAGGCCGAGAAGGCCGAGAAAGAAGCAGAGCAGGAGCAGAGCAGACCGGCCCCGTCCCGAACCCGAGCCGAGCGACGAGAATGAGACGATGATCCGCTTCGAGAACGTCACAAAGCGCTACCCGGACGGCACCACCGCCGTGCACGAGCTGTCCCTGGAGGTGGCGCGGGGCGAACTCGTCACCCTCGTCGGGCCGTCCGGCTGCGGCAAGACGACCACGATGAAGATGGTCAACAGGCTCATCGAGCCCACGTCCGGGCGCATCCTGCTCGACGGCGAGGACATCTCCGCCGTCGACCCGGTCGAACTGCGCCGGCGCATCGGGTACGTCATCCAGCAGGTGGGCCTCTTCCCCCACAAGACGGTGCTCGACAACACGGCCACCGTCCCGTTCCTGCTCGGCTGGTCCAAGGCAGAGCGCCGCAAGCGCGCCGCCGAGCTGCTGGAGATGGTCGGCCTCGACCCGGCGCGGTACGGCGACCGCTACCCCGACCAGCTCAGCGGCGGTCAGCGGCAGCGCGTCGGCGTCGCACGGGCACTCGCCGCCGACCCGCCGGTGCTGCTCATGGACGAGCCGTTCGGCGCCGTGGACCCGGTGGTGCGCGAGCATCTCCAGAACGAGTTCCTCAAGCTCCAGTCGACGCTGCACAAGACGGTCCTCTTCGTCACGCACGACATCGAGGAGGCCGTGCGGCTCGGCGACCGCATAGCCGTCTACGGGGACGGGCGCATCGAGCAGTTCGACCCTCCGGCGAAGGTGCTGGGCGCACCCGCCACCCCGTACGTCGCGGACTTCGTCGGCGCCGACCGCGGGCTGAAGCGGCTCTCGGTCACCCCGATCGAGCTCGGCGACCTGGAGCAGCCCCCGGTCGTGCACCTCGACGATCCGCTCGACAAGGCCCGCGCCCGCATGCGCGGCGAGGGTGCACGCTGGGCCGTCGTGCTCGACGACGCGGACGAGCTGCACGGCTGGCTCGCCGCCGACGCGCTGGGCGAGGAGTCCGAGCGCGGCGCCGGCACCGCGGCGGACTCCGGCCTCGGCGCGAAGGCCGACACGACGGCCGCCGCGAAGGCGGCGGGCAAGGACGCGCCGCCCACGGTCGCGGACCACGCCCGCCGCATGGAGGCGTGGCTGCCGCTCGGTTCGCCGCTGAAGCAGGCGTTCAGCAGCATGCTCCAGCACGACGCGGGCTGGATCGCCGTGCTGGACGACGCCGACCGCTTCGTCGGCGTGCTGACGCCGGGCCGGCTGCACGAGGCGCTGCGCCGCTCCATCGACGCGGACGAACGCGACGTACGCCGCGACGAGGTGAGGCTGAGGACGGTGGCGGACACGTGAGGAACCGCCTCACGCCCGGCGTGGCAGGGGCCCGTCCGTCCATCCCGGAACGTGCGGAGGCAAGTTGACCACCCAGGGGTCTCGTGCTTCACTCCACCGCATGAACGGCACCGAGCTGCATCCCTGGCGGAGGGTCCACCTGGACCTGCTCCGCTACGTGGGCTGCCTGTGTCGTCCGTCCTGCTGATCAAGTCAGGCCGTTCCGCGCGCTCTTGGTGAGCGCATGCCCTCGATCACACTTCAGGACGGTTCTCCGTGTCATCCGCATCCTCCGCCACGCCTGTGTCCGGTTCCGGATCCGCGCCCGCAAAGGGCCCCGCCGGGCCGGCCGGCGGCGCGCCCGCTCCCACCGAGGCCGAGCTGCTCGACTTCGTCCGGGAGACGGCCGCCGACGCCGGACTCGTCACCTCGCTCCCCCTCGACCCCGGGGGCCGCACCTGGCTGCGGCTGAACGGGCCCGGCGGCAGCGAGGCCTGGATCATCAGCTGGCCGCCCGGGACCGGCACCGGCTGGCACGACCACGGCGGCTCCCACGGAGCCTTCGCCACCGCCCGCGGCCGTCTCACCGAGCATTCCCTCGCCACCCGGCTCCCCACCGAGGGGTGGAAGACGCTGGAGCTGGCGGACGGTGTGGACCGGGAGCGTGAGCTGACCACCGGCCGCGGACGCGCGTTCGGGCCGCACCACGTGCACCAGGTGCTCAACGACACCGGGTCCGAGCACGCGGTCTCCGTGCACGCCTACTACCCGCCGCTGCCGCTCATGCGGCGGTACAGCCGCACGGGCGCACTGCTGCGCCTGGAGCAGGTCGAGCGCCCGGGAGAGTGGGAATGACGCCCGGCCACGGAAGCACCGGCCCGCAGCGCCGCCCGCCGCACGCCGGGCGCCCCGGGGCCTCCCCCCGCCCCGGCGCCCGACCGGAGGAGCGGGCATGACCGGCGTTCGACAGGCCGCCGGCGACGGTACGGCCCCGGGCTCCCGGCCCCCGAGCCGCGTCGACTCCCTGCTGGCCTCGGCGCGCTCCGGACTGGAACGGCTCAGCGCCGAGTCGGCCGCCCGGGCCCAGCGCGAGCAGGGCGCGCTGCTGGTGGACATCCGCTACGCGGCACTGCGGGAGCGGGACGGCACCATCCCCGGTGCGCTGATCGTCGAGCGCAACGAGCTGGAGTGGCGTCTGGACCCGACGTGTCCGCACCGCTCACCCGAGGCCTTCCCCTCGGCCCGTGGGGCCTGGGGAGACCCCAAGGCCCTCGGCCTGCGCATCGTCGTGGTGTGCAACGAGGGCTACGCCTCCAGCCTCGCCGCCCGTTCCCTTCACGACCTGGGGCTTCGCCGGGCAACGGACCTCGAGGGAGGCTTCCAGTCCTGGCGTGCCGCCGGACTCCCCGTCACGCCACCCGACCCCCCTCGAGAGGACGCGCGGCCTACGCTGGAGACATGAATCCATCGCGTGGCCGCGTCACCGGACTCCCGGACTGGAACCGCTGTGCCGTGATGGGGGTGGTCAACGTCACGCCGGACTCCTTCTCCGACGGCGGCAAGTGGTTCGACAGCGAAGCGGCGATCAAACGGGGTCTCGATCTGGTCGCCGAGGGCGCCGACCTGGTCGACGTCGGCGGCGAATCGACGCGTCCGGGCGCACTCCGTGTCGACGAGGCGGAGGAGCTGCGGCGGGTGCTCCCCGTCGTCCGTGGCCTGAGCTCGGAGAACGTGCTGGTCAGCGTCGACACGATGCGGGCCTCGGTCGCGGAACGGGCCATGGAGGCGGGCGCGGTGCTCGTCAACGACGTCAGCGGCGGCCTCGCCGACCCGGGGATGCTTCCCGCCGTGGCCGCGGCCCAGGTGCCCTTCGTCGTCATGCACTGGCGCGGCCAGTCCATCGACATGAACAACCGCGCGGTCTACGGCGACGTCACCGCGGAGGTCATCGCCGAGCTGCGCGCGAGCCTCGGCCGCGCGGTGGACGCCGGTGTGGCCCCGGACCGGATCGTGGCCGACCCGGGCCTGGGCTTCGCCAAGCAGGCCCCGCACGATCTGCGCCTGGTGGCGGAACTCGGCCGTCTGCGCGAGGAGTTGGGCAGGCCGCTGCTGGTGGCAGCCTCCCGCAAGCGGTTCCTCGGCCGAGTGCTCGCCGGCGCCGACGGCGCCCCGGTGCCGCCCGCTCGTGAACGTGACGCCGCGACGGCCGCGGTGTCGGCCCTGGCCGCCCGCGAGGGAGCGTGGGCGGTGCGGGTCCACGAGGTACGGGCGAGCGCGGACGCGGTCCGCGTCGCACAAGCCGTGGAGGGCGCCGGGCCCGACGCCGTCGCCGGACCGCCGCCAGGCCCCGCAGGTGCCGCGACCGCGGGCACTTCGGGCACTTCGGGCGCCGACCAGGTGGGTTCGGGCACCGACCAGGTGGGGCGGCAGGTGTGAGCCGGGGCGCCCGCACGGACATCGAAGCGGTCGAGGCCGCGAACACGGCCCTGTACGACGCGGTGGAGCACGCCGATCTCGATGCGCTGCAGAACCTGTGGATGGATGACGGGGTGAGCGTCGTGCACCCGGGCTGGCCCGTGCTGACCGGCCGGGAGGAGGTGCTGCGCTCCTACGCCCTGATCATGGCGAACACCGACTACGTGCAGTTCTTCCTCACGGACGTCGAGGTCGCCGTCCACGGCGACACCGCCCTGGTCAACTGCACCGAGAACATTCTCAGCGGCGGTCCCGCCGAGGAGGACGGCTCCGCGGGTCCTCTCGTGGGCGGACTGGTCGTCGCCACGAACGTCTTCCGGCGGGCCGAGGACGGCGACTGGAAGGTGTGGTCCCACCACGGTTCGCCCGTCCTCGTCGAACGCGAGGACGAGGGCGACGACGAGGGCGGCCTCGACGACGGCGACGTCCAGCTCTGACAGCGGTGGCCGCGGTGCGGGCGGCTGTGCGGCCACCGGCCCGGCGTCGCCGTCGAACGTGCCGAGGCCGTGCTCGGCGAGGGTGCGGCTCGGCCGGCCCCCGTCGGTGGCCACCTGCACGGCGGTGCGCAACACCGGTCCTTTGCCACGCGGGCACGGTCCCACACTGCGCTCGAGCGCGGACAAGAAGGACGATGCGGCGGCACGACGGCGGCGGGGACGGCGAGGCGGCTGAGCCACGGCCTCCCGGGCCCGCCCGCCGCGTGCGCCCCCGCGCCGCGGGCGCAACCCGGAGCGCCCGTGCCGCACCGACGCCCGCCTCGGACGCCCGGGCAGGCACGCATTCGCGCCACTCCGTGTGTGGCCCGTAACACTCCTTCGCAGCAGCTCACCCGGAATGCGAGCGTGGAGAGCGGCGCTGTCGGGTAGGCACCCGCCCCGGGCAGGTACCGGTACCGCCCGCGGGTACATTCGGTGCGGCAATGCCCGCGACAGCCGACGGCAGTTGACGACACGCGCCGCACCGCTGTGACCAGGACCGAGGACAGGAGTGATACGCGTGGACCACCTCGCACTGCGGGGCCTGCGTGCCCGCGGGCATCACGGAGTCCTCGAGCGGGAACGGGAGGAGGGTCAGACCTTCGTCGTGGACGTGGAGCTGGGACTGGACACCCGCCCCGCCGCGGGAGGCGACGACCTCGCCAAGACCGTTCACTACGGCGTTCTCGCCGAGGAGATCGTGAAGATCGTCGAGGGGGAGCCCGTCGATCTGATCGAGACCCTCGCCCAGCGGATCGCCGATGCCTGCCTCGCCCATACGCGGGTGCAGGAGGCCGAGGTGATCGTGCACAAGCCGGACGCTCCGATCACCGTCCCCTTCGACGACGTGACCATCTCAATCAAGCGGAGTCGCGCATGACGCCGAACAGTGACCCGACCGTACAGCCGGTGCCCGCCTCCGTCGTGCGCCAGGTGGACGCGGCAGACACCACGCTTCACAACCCGCAGCGGGCGGTGATCGCTCTCGGCAGCAATGTGGGGAACCGCCTGGAGCGGCTCCAGAGCGCCGTCGACGCGCTCGCCGACACCCCGGGCCTGAAGGTCGTGGCCGTCTCACCCGTCTACGAGACGGAGCCGTGGGGCGTGGATCCGGCCAGCCAGCCCTCGTACTTCAACGCCGTCGTGCTCGTACGGACGACACTGCCGCCCAGCTCCCTCCTGGAGCGGGGACACGCGATCGAGGAAGCCCTCGAACGAGTGCGGGACGAGCACTGGGGGCCTCGCACCATCGACGTCGACATCGTCGCCTACCAGGACGTCGTCTCGGACGACCCGCTCCTGACACTCCCCCACCCGCGTGTCCACGAACGGGCCTTCGTCCTCGCACCGTGGCACGACGTGGACCCGGGGGCGGTGGTGCCGGGCCACGGCGCGGTGACCGAGCTCCTGGCGACACTGGGGCACGAAGGCGTCGCCGCCCGCACGGATCTGGAACTCAGCCTGCCCGAGTAGTCGTTGGGAACCCCGTGAAGGAACTGCGTATCCCCGTTCTGGCGGGTCTCTTCGTCGTGGCCGGAGTGCTGGCCTGGGCGGTGGCACGGCTGTGGAACTCGCTCGACACCCTGCCCGCCGTACCGGTCGCCGCGCCCGTCGTACTCGCGATCATCGCGACGGTGCTGCTCGCCACCGCCCTCTCGCTGCGCTCCCGGCTCAAGGCGCAGCGCGAGCGCGAACCGGGCGCCAAGGGCGTGGACCCGATGATGGCGGCGCGCGCCGTTCTCTTCGGGCACGCCAGCGCCCTGGTGGCGTCGCTGGTCGCCGGGATCTACGGAGGCGTCGGGGTCTTCCTGCTGATGGACCCGTCAGAGGCTCCCGCCCGCAACGACCAGACGATCTACGCCGGGCTGTCCGTCCTGGCGGGCATCGCCGTGGTGGCGACGGCGATCTTCCTGGAGCGCGTCTGCCGTCTCCCCGATGACGACGACAACGACGGCCCGTCGGCCGCTTCGGCGGCCTGAACGCGTCCTCAGCGCAGAATCAGGCTCATCGCCTCGGAACGGGTCGCGGCGTCCCGCAGCTGACCGCGCACCGCGGAGGTGACGGTCTTCGCGCCCGGTTTGCGTATGCCGCGCATCGACATGCACATGTGCTCGCACTCCAGGACGACGATCACTCCGCGGGGATCCAGTATCCGCATCAGGGACTCGGCGATCTGCGTCGTCAGCCGCTCCTGGACCTGGGGCCGGCGGGCGTAGACGTCCACGAGCCGCGCCAGCTTCGAAAGGCCCGTGATCTTGCCGTCCGCAGACGGAATGTAGCCGACGTGGGCGACGCCGTGGAACGGCACCAGATGGTGCTCGCACGTGCTGAACACCTCGATGTCCTTCACCAGGACCATCTCGTCGTGTCCGAGGTCGAAAGTGGTCGTCAGCACGTCCTCGGGACGCTGGTGCAGGCCGGCGAACAACTCCTTGTACGCCCGTGTCACACGGGCGGGAGTCTCCAGCAGTCCCTCGCGGTCCGGGTCCTCGCCGACGGCGATCAGCAGCTCGCGTACGGCGTTCTCCGCGCGCTTCTCGTCGAATTCGGCCGTCGCGAACCCGCCCTCTTCGAGCGTCACCGGATCGGTCATCTGTCGCCTCGTTCCTGGTACCTGCGCAAGCAGTCAGCCGCGCCCCTTCAGGTCTCACAACCCGATGGGACGCGGCTGGAATTCCACGGCCCGCTGTGGGCCGCTGCACAGGACCCTTCTAGCTCTCCGTCGGATCGGCCGGTTCGATGACGGCTTCAGCCTCGTGCGGGCCGATCTCCTTGCCGCCGCTCTTCTCGAGGCTGGGAACGGAGCCGTTCCCGTTGCTCAGAGCGGGCGACGAGACCGGGGGACGCGTGGAAGGCGTACGCCGCGAGGAGCCGGTCCACGCCGGGCGGCTCGGACGCTTGACGATCGGGGCGAAGATCTCGGCGATCTCCTCCTTGCCGAGCGTCTCCTTCTCCAGCAGCGCGAGAACCAGGTTGTCGAGGACGTCGCGGTTCTCCACCAGGATCTCCCAGGCTTCGTTGTGCGCCGTCTCGATCAGGCTCTTGACCTCCTCGTCGACCAGGCCCGCGACCTCCTCGGAGTAGTCGCGCTGGTGGCCCATCTCCTTGCCCAGGAAGGGCTCGGACTGGTCGGAGCCGAACTTGATCGCACCCAGCCGCTCGGTCATGCCGTACTGCGTGACCATGGCGCGGGCCGTCGCCGTCGCCTTCTCGATGTCGTTCGCCGCACCCGTGGTCGGGTCGTGGAAGACCAGTTCCTCGGCTGCGCGCCCGCCCAGCATGTAAGCGAGCTGGTCGAGCATCTCGTTGCGCGTGGTCGAGTACTTGTCCTCGTCCGGCAGGACCATCGTGTAGCCGAGGGCACGGCCTCTGGAGAGAATCGTGATCTTGTGTACGGGGTCGGAGTTCGGCGAAGCCGCCGCGACCAGGGCGTGTCCGCCCTCGTGGTACGCGGTGATCTTCTTCTCCTTGTCGCTCATGATCCTGGTCCGCTTCTGCGGACCGGCCACGACACGGTCGATCGCCTCGTCCAGGTACCGGTTGTCGATCAGCTTCTTGTCGCCGCGGGCGGTCAGCAGCGCCGCCTCGTTCAGCACGTTGCTGAGGTCGGCTCCGGTGAAGCCCGGCGTACGGCGGGCCACGGCACCCAGGTCCACGTCGGGCGCCATCGGCTTGCCCTTCTGGTGGACCTTGAGGATCTCGTGCCTTCCCTGCATGTCCGGGCGGTCGACGGCGACCTGGCGGTCGAACCGGCCGGGACGCAGCAGGGCGGGGTCGAGGATGTCGGGACGGTTCGTGGCGGCGATCAGAATGACCCCGCCCTTGACGTCGAAGCCGTCCATCTCGACCAGCAGCTGGTTCAGCGTCTGCTCGCGCTCGTCGTGACCGCCGCCCATGCCGGCGCCGCGGTGGCGGCCGACCGCGTCGATCTCGTCGACGAAGACGATCGCCGGGGCGTTCGCCTTGGCCTGTTCGAACAGGTCACGCACACGGGAGGCACCGACACCGACGAACATCTCGACGAAGTCGGAACCGGAGATCGAGTAGAAGGGCACACCGGCCTCGCCCGCGACCGCGCGCGCCAGCAGCGTCTTGCCCGTACCGGGCGGCCCGTACAGGAGCACACCCTTGGGGATCTTGGCGCCGACCGCCTGGAACTTGGCGGGCTCCTGCAGGAACTCCTTGATCTCCTGGAGCTCCTCGCACGCCTCGTCCGACCCGGCCACGTCGGCGAACGTCGTCTTCGGGGTGTCCTTGGTGATCAGCTTGGCCTTCGACTTGCCGAAGTTCATCACCCGGGAGCCGCCGCCCTGCATCTGGTTCATCAGGAACAGGAACACCACGATGATCAGCACGAACGGCAGGAACGACAGCAGCATCCCGACGAACGGGTTCTGCTGCTGCGGCGCGACCGTATAGCCCTTGGGGAGCTCGTTCTGCTCGTACTTGCTCTGCAGCTTCTTGGCGAGGTCGACCCCCTGGGAGTCGATGTAGCTCGCCTTGACCTTGTCGCTGTCCTCGACCTTGGCGCCGTCCTTGAGTTCGAGCTTCACGATCTGCTCGTCGCCTGTCGTGAGCTCGGCGGACTTCACCTTGTCCTGGTCGATCGCCCGGACAATCTGTCCCGTGTCCACCGTCTTGAAGCCGCCGGACGAGCCGACGACCTGCATCAACACGACCACGGCGAGGACGGCCAGCACGATCCACATGACCGGCCCGCGGAAGTATCGCTTCACGTCCATCCATACGGAGCGCGTGCGCCCCGTCCCTCCTGCCACAGTGAGTTGAAAAAAGGCTGACCTTCGGACGGTACCTCAGCATTGTCGCAAGGCGCCGCCGAGGACGGTCAAACAGAACCGGTCCTGCACCCTCCAACGGAGCGCGGTCCCCCATGGTTCCCGCTGGGTGCCGGGGTGCTCAGCCGCCGTAGACGTGCGGAGCGAGCGTTGCGACGAACGGGAGGTTCCGGTACTTCTCCGCGTAGTCGAGCCCGTAGCCGACGACGAACTCGTTGGGGATGTCGAAGCCCGCCCACTTCACGTCGATCGCCACCTTGGCCGCGTCCGGCTTGCGCAGCAGCGTGCAGACGTTCAGCGACGCGGGTTCGCGCGAGCCCAGGTTGGAGAGCAGCCACGAAAGCGTCAGCCCCGAGTCGATGATGTCCTCGACGATCAGGACGTGCCTGCCCTTGATGTCGGTGTCGAGGTCCTTGAGGATGCGGACGACTCCGGAGGACTGGGTGCCCGCGCCGTAGGAGGAGACCGCCATCCAGTCCATGGTCACCGGTGTCGAGACGGCACGGGCCAGGTCCGCCATCACCATCACCGCGCCCTTGAGGACACCGACGATGAGCAGGTCCTTGCCCGCGTATTCGTCGTCGATCCTCCCGGCCAGCTCGGCCAGCTTCGCGTCGATCTCTTCCTTTGTGATGAGCACCGACTTGAGGTCGGTGCCCATGTCCTTCTCGTCCACGCGTGCCGCTCTCGGTCGAGGTCCCCGGCCCACGCTGCCGCCGGCCGGAGACCGCCCCGGGAGGACGGTCAGCCGGTCGGTGTCGGCGGGGTCTGTGAGCCATGCCGGAGGACAAGTCTGCCACCCTGCCTCGCGGCCTCGACACGGCCCGGCAGGTTGATGGCGCGCTGACCTCGCCAGGCCGTGATCAGTCGGTCGACTTCCTCGATGTGGCGGGCGAAGAGCGAGCCCGCGGGGGCGCCCGCGGCGACGGCGGCGCGGCGCAGCACGCGGCGGCGTACCGCCGACGGGAGTGCGTAGAGCCGGGCGGTGTCCAGCTCCACCCCGTCCCAGCCGTCGGTGCCCGGCTGGTCGGTGCGTACGGCCCTCTCGGCCTGGAGAGCCCATGAGTCGAGGGCGTCGGCGTCGTCGCGGGAGAGACGTGCGGTACGGGCGAGCGCCTCGACGACGCCCTTGCCCAATGCTTTCTCCAGCACCGGCAGGGCCTCGTGGCGGACGCGGGAGCGGGTGTAGGCGGGGTCGTCGTTGTGGGGGTCGTCCCACACGGGCAGCGACTGTGCGAGACAGGCCTTGCGGGTGGTCTGCCGGTCGATGGCGAGGAACGGGCGGCGGTAGCGGTCCCCGGGCCCGGTGACTTCCGCCATGCCGGACAGAGAGCGCGTACCGGAACCGCGGGCCAGTCCGAGGAGCACCGTCTCGGCCTGGTCGTCACGGGTGTGTCCGAGCAGCACGGCCTTGGCGCCGCAGCGCTCGGCCATGTCGTCGAGGGCTGCGTACCGCGCTGTGCGCGCGGCGGCTTCGGGGCCGGTGTTCGTGCGTCCGATGGTGATGGCGATCGATTCGACGGGGTCGAGCCGGAGGGCGGTGAGCCGCTCGACGACCTCCTGGGCGCGATCGGCCGATCCGGGCTGAAGACCGTGGTCGATCGTCACGCCTCCCGCGCGGAGGCCGAGCCGGGGGGCTTCGAAGGCGAGGGCCGAGGCGAGCGCCATGGAGTCGGCGCCGCCGGAACAGGCCACGAGGACGAGCGGCGGCTCGTCCGGGCTGCGGGTGTCGCCGGCGTTCTCACTGACGACTGCTTGCTCGCTGAGGACGTCGTGAAGTGCGCGGCGAACCGCGAGACGTATTGCAGCGACCGCGGGGTGGGGACCCATGTCCGATTCACTTCCTCGAAGGAGTCTTGTCACGCTGAGTGTGTTGATGGTGACAGAGATGGGAGTGTTCCCAGAGCATCGCACGCGGAACAGCCATTCTCGGTCCCTCGGACGAGTGATTACCGGGGCTTCCCGTGGTCCGCCCCCGCTCCGGAGAGTAGCCGCCGGGGCCCGGCGGACACAGAGCTCCGGCGCTGTCAGCACCTGCGCACACGTCGTTCCGGTCGCTGCGGTCCCGCCGGCGCGGGGTCGCAGCGGCCAGAACGCAGCGGCCGGATCGCAGCCCTGTCCGGGCTCAGGAGCGCATGCGCGCGATCCAGTCGGCCGGGCTGGCGATCTCCGACTTCGTGGGGAGCGTGTTGGGCGAGGTCCAGACGCGGTTGAAGCCCTCCATGCCCAGCTCCTCGACGACGGCACGTACGTACCGCTCGCCCTCGCGGTACTGACGCAGCTTCGCGTCCAGCCCGAGCAGCTTGCGCAGTGCCTGGTCCAGCCGTCCGGCGCCCTTGGCCCGGCGCTTCTGGAACTTCTCGCGGATCTCCGAGACGCTCGGCACCACCTGCGGGCCGACGCCGTCCATCACGTAGTCGGCGTGGCCCTCCAGCAGCGACATCACGGCGGTGAGACGGCTGAGGATCTCGCGCTGCGTGGGCGTCTGCACCAGCTCGACGAGTCCGGCCCGGCCGGTCTCCTGCTCCTCCCCCTCCGTTCCCTGCGAGCGGGTGCCGGAGAGGGACTGGGCCACCTCGCGCAGGCGCTCCAGCAGCGTGCCGGGGTCCATGTCGGTCTCGCTGAGGAAGGCCTGGATCTCGCCCTGGATGTGGTCGCGGAGCCAGGGGACCGAGGCGAACTGGGTGCGGTGCGTCTCCTCGTGCAGGCAGACCCAGAGGCGGAAGTCGTGCGGGTCGACCTCGAGTTCACGCTCGACATGCACGATGTTCGGTGCGACGAGCAGCAGACGGCCCCCTCCGTCGGCGCCGCCGGGAAGGTCGCGGGTCACCGGGGCGAACGTCTCGTACTGGCCGAGCACCCGGGAGGCGAGGAACGACAGCAGCATGCCGACCTCGACGCCCGTCACCTTGCCGCCGACCGCGCCCAGCACGGCTCCGCCGGGGGTTCCGGCGCGGCGCTCCTGCACCTTCTCGAGCAGCGGTGAGAGCAGTTCCCGGAAACCGGCGACATTGGCGCGCACCCAGCCCGGCCGGTCGACGACGAGGACCGGGGTGTCCGACTCCGACGGGCGGTCCGGCTGCATCCGCGTGAAGCCGCGCACATGCTCCTCGGACGCCTTCGCGTGACGGCGAAGCTCCGAGACGGCCGCTCGCGCCTCCTCACGTGTCACTTCGGGGCCCGGCCGTACGAGCCGGGTCGCGGTCGCGACCGCGAGATTCCAGTCGACCATCTCCACACCACCGAGGCTCGTCATGACTTCACGGTACGTGTCAGCGCCGCCGGACGGGAGGCTGCACCGAGGGCGCAGGGTGCCTGGGCAGGAGCGTTCCGTGCCTGCCGCCGAGGTCAGCCATCCGAGGGCGAATCGCGGCAGCCGCAGTTGGCCAGCGCGGACGCGAGGCTGTCCAGGGAGCGCTGCGCGCCCTTTCCGTCGCTGGTACCGGACGTCATGAAGGCGAAGGCCAGCAGCCGGCCGTCGGCGTTCACGACGGTGCCGGCGAGGGTGTTCACGCCGGTGAGGGTTCCCGTCTTGGCGCGTACGAGCCCCGCGCCCTGCTTGCCCTTGTCGCTGCCGTACCTGCTGCCGAGGGTGCCGGTGAAGTGGGCGACGGGCATGCCGGTCAGGACGGGACGCAGTTCGGGGCGGTCGGGGTCGGCGGCGCGCACGAGGAGGCCGGTGAGCAGCTTGGGCGAAACCTTGTCGCGGCGGTCGAGGCCGCTGCCGTCGGCGAAGCGGGCGCCCTTCAGGGAGAGTCCGAGCTTGCCGAGGCGGTGGCGTACGGCCTTGCCGGCGCCCTTGAAGCTCGCGGGCTCGCCCTCGGCGAGGGCGGTCTGGCGGGCGAGGGCCTCGGCGATGTCGTTGTCGCTGTAGGTCAGCATCCGCTCGACGAGTGCGGAGAGCGGGGCCGAGCGGTGCGTGGCCAGCTCCTTCGCCTTGCCCGGCGCCCTGCCCTCCTTGGGCTTGCCCTCGACCTCGACCCCGTGCTTCTCGAGGGCCTCGGCGAAGACCTCGGCGGCGTCCTTCGCGGGCTCGGAGGACCGCGGGGCGGGGCCGTGCGGCGGGGCGTCGCCGTCCCCGCCGTCGCCGTCCCCGGAGGCGCCTTCGAGACGGGCCTCGTCGGCCATGAGCGGGCTCACGGGCGCGAGGTTGTCGTTGGTGCCGATGGAGTGGCGCAGGGGCCCGCTGTAGCGCGAAGTGTCGTACCGGAGCGAGACCTTGCCGGAGCCCTGGTCACGCAGCCGGCGGGCGGTGTCGCGCGCGAGGCCGCCCAGCGCGGTCGAGGTGAGCGTCGGATCGCCGCCGCCCTGGAGGACGACCTCACCGGAGGCCTTGCCGCGCAACGCCCGCGTGGCGATGCGGTGGTCGGCGCCGCGGGCGGAGAGCGCGGCCGTCGCGGTCGCCAGTTTGACGGTCGAGGCGGGGGTGACGGCGGTGCCGGCCTTGGTGGCGTACAGCTTCCGGCCCGTGGCCGCGTCGACGACGGAGACGGCACGGAGCTTGCCCAAGTCCCCGCCCTTCAGGAGCGGTTCGAGTGTGTCGGCCAGTGCGTCCTCGCTCGGCGGCGGCACTCCTTCCGCACCCGGGCCGTGCGACGGCTTGGCGTCGCGTCCGCCCCCCGCGGCGTCGTTCCGGGCCGCTTCCATGTCGAGTGCGGCGAGCACCTGCGGCGCTCCCGGGGAACTGTCACCGGTGTGGTTCCCGCCACTTCGCCCTTCCCCGGCGGCTGCCCGTGTGCGCTCCGCCGTACGCTGGCCCGAGTCCCACGGTCCGCTCGTGGCCACCACCGTGACGGCGAGCACCAGTCCGAGTGCGGCAGCACCGGACGTCACTCGTACGGTCTGCCGCTGCTGCGGAGTCGCGGTCCGCCAGTGCTGCCGGATCCGCCGCCCGTCACGACGGGCACGGGCCCGGACCTTCCGGTATGCCCGGATCGCGGTGTCACGCACCTGTGAGGCGGTGTCACGCACCTCGATCAGCCCCTTTCGCGCCCGTGTACGTGCGTGGGGGACACTTAATCACCAGATACATGTGCTGATCATTGAGGAGCCTTCCTTGGAGTTCGACGTCGTCATCGAGATCCCGAAGGGTTCGCGGAACAAGTACGAGGTGGACCACGTGACCGGCCGCATCCGTCTGGACCGGCACCTGTTCACCTCGACCGTCTACCCGGCCGACTACGGCTTCGTCGACCACACCCTCGGCGAGGACGGCGACCCGCTGGACGCGCTCGTGCTGCTCGATGAACCCACCTTTCCCGGTTGCATCATCAAGTCCCGCGCCATCGGCATGTTCCGCATGACGGACGAGGCCGGGGGCGACGACAAGCTGCTGTGCGTTCCCGCGTCCGATCCGCGGATGGAGCACCTGCGGGACATCCACCACGTGAGCGAGTTCGACCGCCTGGAGATCCAGCACTTCTTCGAGGTCTACAAGGACCTGGAGCCCGGCAAGTCCGTCGAGGGTGCCAACTGGGTCGGCCGTGCCGAGGCCGAGGCCGAGGTCGAAGCGTCGATCAAGCGGCTTGAGGCCCACGGCGACCACTGAAGCACCGATCCGGGCCCCCGGCGAGACGGGAGCGTACGAAAGGCGTAATCCGAAGGGTGCGTCCCCTGCCGGCGGGGGCGCACCCTCGTCCGTGCCGGAGCTGCCCGGCGGTTGCGGGCGCTGACGTCTCCGGATGGCGGTGGCCGGATGCCCGACGCGGGCAGTGGCGGTTCTAGGCCCTGTCTGACAAATAGCGTCGTACGTCCGTCAGGACGTGGGTTGCGGTGTCTGGTGCGTGCGGTCGCAAGGCGGAGGAGGAGAGCGCAGCGGGCTGCGCCGACGATCGACAACGCAGCGTGGGGGCGCCCCCGGCCGAAGGCTGGGGGAGTGCGTGCCAGGCATCGCAGCCCAGACGGGATTTGTCAGACAGGGCCTAGAAGCCGCGGGTGCGCTTGGCCGCGCGGCGGCCGGGCAGCGGCGTCTCGACTCCGGGGCTCTTGATGAACAGACGGGCCAGCTCACCGCCCAGATTGACGCCGATGGCGATGGCCAGCGCGAGGGCGACGGCCCTGGACATGCTCAGGATGCCCTCGTCCATGTGGCCCTGGGCGATGTTGAGCAGCCCGAAGTAGATCGCGCTGCCGGGCAGGAGCGGTCCGATCGCGGCCGTGATGTACGGCAGCGACGAGGAGAACTGGTAACGGGACATCAACTGCCCGAAGAGGCCGACCAGTCCGGCCGCGGTGACCGTCGCGGGCACCGCGTCGACGTTCACCGGAGGATTCGTCAGCGCCCCGTAGACCAGCCAGGCCACACCGCCGTTGAGCGTGGCCAGGACCACGGTGTGACGTTCCTGCTGGAGCAGCACGCAGAACGCCAGCGCCAGCACCATCGCCGCGAAGAGCTGGAGCACGGGACTGACCGCGCCGTGCGTGTTCTCGGGCGTGAGTTCCGCGCCCAGCTTCGAGCCGATGTAGAGCATCACCAGTACGCCGCCGACGATGCCGACGATGAGGTAGATGACCTCCAGAAGGCGGGCCGCCGCGGTGATGTAGAAGCCGGTCAGGCCGTCGTGCACGGCCGCCACCAGTGCCCGGCCGGGTATCAGCGCGAAGAGACCACCGGTGATGACGGCCGCGGCCTTGAGCTTCGTCGCCTCCTGCGAGTCGACGAGCGCCACCGCGACGCCCATCGCCGCGGGCGGCACCGCCGCGACCGTGAACTGGTAGAACTCCGGCAGCCCGCGCCCGGCGCACAGCCAGGCCAGCCTGTCGCCGAGCATCGCGCCGATCGCCGCCAGTACGAAGACCAGCGCGTCGCCACCGACGAGCAGGGACGCCGCGCCGGAGAGCAGACCGCTGGCCAGGGTCAGCGCGTTCTTGGAGTACGGGTGGCGGTTACGGCGTATGGCGGCCAGTCGCCGGTAGGCCTCCTCCAGCGTGACGTCGCCCTTGGTGATGTCGTCGACGAGTCTGAAGACTGCTGCGAGACGCGTGTAGTCCGTGCCGCGGCGGCGTACGGTCCGGCCGACCGTGACCGGGTCGTCGACCAGCGAGGGCTGGTGCGTGATCGAGATCAGCGTGAAGGTGACGGTGGGCTCGCAGCGGTCGAGCCCGAACGCGTGGGCCACTCCGAACATCGCGGCCTCGACGTCCTCGGCGCCCTCGCCGCCGGCGAGCAGCAACTCGCCGATGCGCAGCGTGAGGTCGAGCACGCGGGGCACGGCGGGGCCGGTCTCCGTGTCCTCGGAGCGGGTGAGCCTCTCCGGCGCGGGCCGCTCCGCGAGCGGCATCCGGATCATGGTGCGCATCCGGTCCTGCCAGGGGCCGCCCGGCTTGATCAGGGAGACCTTGGGGATGCCGTCCGGCGGGGTGAAGGCGCTGCCGAAGTCCTGCGGCGGCGATGTCAACAGCCCCTCGGGAATTGCGAATTCCGAGCTCGGGTGCTCGTCCTCGGGTATTGGTGGCAGCGGCATGCCCAGGGGCGGTGTGAACGCGCTGTGCACCTCGTCGGCGAGTTGCTGCCGGGTCTCCTCCGGGGAGTCCCCGTTCTCCACCGTCCGGCCGTTGCGCTTCCGCTCCCCGCCCACTTTCTGCCCCCTCCCTGACTGTCGCATCCGCGGCCTTCGTCCGCCCCCGTCCGCTCCTCCGAAGCATATGAGCGCCCCCGGGTGGAAGTCCCGGTCAGGGTGCCCGTGAGGGTGCTTCCCGACACGCCCGGGACGGCGTCGGGGACGGGCGGAAGGCCGTGTGGTGCGCCGCCGGGCCTCTTCAGCGGCCCAGCGCCCGGCAACGGCGCACGGGGAGCGTGAAGAACACCACACCGGGGGCGACGGCCAGGCCACGGCAGGCAGCAGGGTGTGCTCCGTCGCTCACGAACCGCCCTCGCCCCGCACGGGGTTGGCGAACAGTTCGCGTACGGCCTGCGCGGTGGGGTGGCCGACATCGGGGTCCACCCGGCGACCGCGCCCGTCCACAAGGCATGGTGCCGGGCGAGGTGAACGCGTCAGAGGTCCATGCCGATGAGCTGCTTCACCGGCCCGCGAACGGGTTCCCGGTGCCGGGCGGGAGCACGTCGACCTGCCGCTCGCCCTCGCCCGCCATCACGTACGCACCGTTCTCGAGGCGCTCCACGAGAGCTCGCGCCCACTCGGCGCCGCTGTCGGCGTTGTGGACCCAGAGCTTCATGATCTCGCCGATGTGGCCCCACTCCTCGGGGGTGCTCTCGTCCGGCGCCCAGTGGCGCGTCACCTCCTGCCGCCACTCCTCAAGGGCCGCGATGCGCTTCTTGAGCAGCGACACGGCCTCGTCGCGGGGCAGGTCGACGATGAAGCCGACGCCCGAGGTGAGCACGTCCTGCTTCTCGTCGATGGAGGTGAGCGCGTGGCGCAGGAGCCTCATGAACTCGGCGTCGCCGGCCTCGGTCACCTCGTACTGCGTGCGGGGCGGGCCGCCGGCCGTGCTCGGGGCGGTCTCGTACTGGCGCAGCAGGCCCTGCTTGGCCAGCTGCTTGAGAGCGTGGTAGATCGAGCCCGGTTTGGCGTTGGACCACTCGTGGGCGCCCCAGAACTCCAGGTCGTTGCGGACCATGTAGCCGTGTGCCCGCCCGTGTTGGCGCACCGCGCCCAGCACCAGCAGCCGGATCGCCGACATCGTCTCCCTCTCGCACTCCGGCGCGTCGCGCCGCGTCGCCGCAAGCCTAGGGGGTGGTGTCCCGGACCGGCGGTGCGCGGGCGACGAAGCGGGCTGCGGGGCCGCGCGCCGGCAACCGGCGGCTACTCCTGGGGGGCGCCCCCGAAGGCCGACCAGTCCGGCTCGGGCATGGCTCCGGTCTCGAAGACGAGGTCGAAGGCGCCCTTGCCGTCGATGCTCTCCCTGATGACGTCGGCGTGCCCCGCGTGCCGCGCGGTCTCCTCGATGAGGTGCAGGAGCGCCCAGCGCCAGGAGCGCTTGCCGCCCTCGTCCCACGGCACCCTGGGCGCCTCGAACGTCTCGTTCAGCGAACCGAGGGCGCGCACGGCCGCGTCGGTCTCGTTCGCCACACGTTCGTAGAGGTCGAGCAGCACCTGGACGGTCTCACCGTCGCCCGGGTGGAAGCTGTCCTCCCACTCACCGGCCGAGGCCGCGTAGTCGAACTCCTCGCCGCCGGCCCGGAGAGTGCGCAGCCAGCCGCGCTCCCCCACCGCGACGTGCTTGAGCACCCCCGCGAGCGAGAGCGCACTGGCCGAGGGGACGCTGCGGGCCTGCTCCTCGGTCAGCCCGTGCAGCGAGCGCCGGATGCCGCCGCGCTG
The DNA here is from genome assembly GCF_900090145.1 of Streptomyces sp. WMMB 322. Classification (GTDB taxonomy): domain Bacteria; phylum Actinomycetota; class Actinomycetes; order Streptomycetales; family Streptomycetaceae; genus Streptomyces. Next base: position 4,590 of record NZ_FMHI01000024.1, on the reverse strand, counting down.
GGCGTCCAGATAGGCCAGGAGCGCACCGCGCTCGTCACCGGTTTCCTCCGGCTTCACGACTACGGGCATGGTCGTCACCTTCCGCCAGGAGCCGCCCGTTCCGGCGTCTCTCGATGACGGCAACGCTAGGCGGCCTTGCGGCCAGGATCTGTCCTCAAGGGTGGCGACGGCGCCGCCGCTCTCCCTGTGCCTCAGAAGGGGAAGCCGCTGCGGTCGTGCTGGATGGAGATCCACTTGGTGGTGGTGAAGGCGTCCACCATCTGTTCGCCGTTGAGCCTGCCCAGGCCGGAGTTCTTCTCGCCGCCGAACGGGACGATCGGCTCGTCGACCACCGTGGTGTCGTTGATGTGGACCATGCCGGTCTCGATCCGGTCGGCCACGCGCAGACCACGGTCGATGTTGCCGGTGTGCACGGCGCCGCCCAGACCGTACGGGGTGTCGTTCGCGACGCGCACGGCCTCGTCCTCGCCGTCGACCGGGATGACCAGGGCCACGGGGCCGAGGATCTCCTCCCGCAGAGCGGGCGAGCCGTCGGGGAGGTCGGTGAGGATGGTCGGCGAGATGAGGTTGCCCCGCTTCGTGCCGCGCACGAGGGCGGTCGCGCCCTCCGCGATGGTGCGCTCCACGAGCGAGTGGACCTTGTCGGCCTGGACGGGGTTGATGAGCGGCCCGATCTGGGTGTCGGGATCGCGGGGGTCGCCCGCCTTCAAGGTCTTCACCTTGGCGGTGAACTTCTCGTTGAACGCCTTGCAGATGCTCTGGTCGACGATGATGCGGTTGGCCGACATGCACACCTGGCCCTGGTGCACGAAACGGCTGAAGACCGCGGCGTCCACCGCGTAGTCGAGGTCTGCGTCGTCCAGGACGAGGAGCGCGCTGTTGCCGCCCATCTCCAGCACCGCGCGCTTGAAGTGCGAGGCGGCCACGGTGGCGACCTGACGGCCCACCGGTTCGGAGCCCGTGAAGGAGATGACCTTCGGCACCGGGTGCGAGATGAACGTGTCACCGATCTCGGCGGTGTCGCTGATCACGACGTTCAGCACGCCGGGCGGAAGTCCCGCGTCCTCAAGGATCTTGGCGACCAGCGAACCGCCGCACACCGGCGAGTTCTGGTGCGGCTTGAGGACGACGGCGTTGCCGAGAGCGAGGGCCGGCGCGACCGTCTTCAGCGACAGCAGCAGCGGGAAGTGGTACGGCGTGACGACGCCCACGACCCCCACGGGGACGCGGTGCACACGGTTTTCCTTGCCGTCGATCGGTGACGGCAAGATCCGGCCCTCGGCACGCAGCGCCAAGTGGACGGCCTCACGCAGGAATTCCTTGGTCTGGTGGAGCTCTATGTTCGCTTTCAGCCGCGTACCGCCGACCTCGGCGATGAGCGCCTCGCTGATCTCCTGCTCGTTGTCCTCGATGATGCCGATCGCGCGCTCGAAGACCTGCCGCCGCGTGTACGGATTCGTCTTCGCCCAGTTGCGCTGGTGCCGTTCGGCCGCACGGTAGGCGTGGTCGACCTCTTCGGACGTCGCGACCGTGATGGCGGCGAGCTTGTCGTCGTTGAACGGGTCGAAGTCGATGACATCCCAGGAGCCGCTTCCTTCGCACCACTGGCCGTCTATGTACTGAAGCGCCAGGTCCGTGAAGTAGGACATGTCATTCCTTCGTGGGGCAGGAACAAGTTGTGCAACGCCGCCTGGGGTTGGCGGACCTGGCACAACTCCCGTACTGGTAGCTGGTCATCGTACTTGCAATTCAGCCGAGCCGGCGTATTGCCTGAAGATGATCGCGCGTGCGCACGGGGGACAGACTGTCCTTCACCAGTCGGCTCAACACCTGGTCATAGTGGGCGACTTCATCTTTCTTGTCCAGGTAAAGAGCACTGGTCAACTGCTCGAGATACACCACGTCGTTCAGATCGGACTCGGGGAAGCGCAGGAGCGTGAAGGCACCGCTCTCGGCCGGGTGACCGCCCAGCTCGAACGGCACGATCTGAAGGGTGATGTTGGGCGACTCCGAGACCTCGGCGAGATGGCGCAGCTGGGCGTCCATGATCTCGTGCGAGCCGAACGGGCGGCGCAACGCGGCCTCGTCGAGGATGCACAGCAGCTTCGGGGCGTTCTCACCGGACAGCAGCTTCTGCCTCTCGGCGCGCAGGGCGACGCGGCGCTCGACCTCCTCGTACGGGATGTGGCTCTGGTGGCCGGCGGTGACGACGGCGCGCGCGTACTCCTCCGTCTGCAACAGGCCGTGCACGAACTGCACTTCATAGGTGTTGATGTGGGAGGCGGACCCCTCCAGGCCGACGTACGTCTGGAACCAGCCGGGCAGCACGTCGCTGTAGCTGTGCCACCACCCGGCTATGCTCGATTCCCTCGCGAGCCCGAGCAGCGGCTCCCGCTCGGTTTCGTCGACCACTCCGTAGAGCGTCAACAGGTCGGCCACGTCACGGGCTTTGAAGCTCACGCGGCCCAACTCCATCCTGCTGATCTTGGATTCGGATGCGCGGATCGAATAACCGGCCGCCTCGCGGGTGACGCCGCAGGACTCTCGGAGGCGGCGGAGCTGAGAGCCGAGCAGGATGCGCCGCACCATCGACCCGCTTGAGCCACTCGCCCCGATTGCGCCGCCGCTCACACCCATTGCCGGTTGTGTCTCCATTTTCGAGGAACCCTTCACCCTGCTCTGAAGGAAGTGTGCCATCAATGCGCTTCGTTGCGTGCCCGGGTGATTACACACGATCGAAAGTCTCGCGTGCACGTGCATCTGCCCTTGCATCTGCCGTGGGCATTGGGAACCATGGGCACCGGACAAGTGCACTGCATGTCAGGGCAGTTGTGGAAGACGGGGTACGGGGACCGAGGAACAGCGAGACCAATCGGGACAGCAATTCGACCGGATCCACACAGGATCATCACTGCCGCGAACGCCAGGAGTGGCTCGTCATGGGGACCGAAGGATCGACTGTGCTGGAGCCCTTGTGGCGCGGCCTCCCGCACCTCGACCACTCGACCGTCTCCGGGTCCGCCACCTGTGCACTTCCGGCTCGCTTCGACGCGGTCAAGAGTGCACGGGACTTCACCCGTGAGACGCTGCAACGCTGGCGGCTGGAGGGCGAGTTCGACACCGTCGCCCTCGTCGTCTCGGAACTGGTGACCAACGCACTGCGACACGGACTGACGGCTCCGCCGACCCCGGTGCCCGACCCGTCCTCCCCGGTGAGACTCGACCTGATGCGCTGGGCGTCACGGCTGGTGTGCGCCGTGCGCGACCCGAGCGGCGCGCCGCCGGAGACCACCAACAACTGCACCGAGTACGGGGACTTCACCGCCGAGTCGGGCCGGGGTCTGTGCCTCGTGGAGTCCTTCAGCGACGGCTGGGGCTGGCATCCGATGACCGGCATGATGCGCGGCAAGGTCGTCTGGGCGCTCTTCCGCCTCACGTCCGTGCGGCCCCTTTAGTCCGCACCCGGGCAGGCCGCATCCTGGCGGGCCGCACCCGCGGCACGGGAGTCACGGCTCCGGGGCGTGAGGGCGCCGGAGTGCGAGGCGGCCGGAACGGCGCCGGGGCCGGCCGTCGTGTTCCGTGATTCGCCGGCGGACGGCTCAACCTCCGCCGCAAAAAAGGCGTCTTCACTGACGGCCCGGCTGCCGCAGCGGGGTCAGTCCTGCACGAGGTGGTCGAACTCGCCGTCCTTGACGCCGAGAAGCATCGCTTCGATTTCCGCGGGTGTGTAGAGCAGCGCCGGGCCGTCCGGGAAGCGCGAGTTCCGTACGGCGATGTCACCGCCAGGGAGCTTCGCGAACTCCACGCAGGTTCCCTGCGAGTTGCTGTGCCGGCTCTTCTGCCACTCGACCCCGTGCAGGTCCCTGGCGGCCATGCCGTTGTACGGGTGAGGCACTTGGATCTCCCGGCTGGTGCGGTGGGGGGTGTCGCACAGTGCGCGGTGGGGACACCGTTGTCCTTCAACTGCCCCGGATCATAGCCCCGTTCATGTGCTTATGCATGTGCCGATGCACGTGCACGACACCCTGTCGCTGTGCCATCACAGCCGGTCAAAGCCCCTCGCGGAGGGCTGATCACCCATCACCCGGAGTCCACGGGTTCCGCTTCCGGCCGACATCGGAGCGGTACGGGAGCAGGGCGTACCGCGGTGCCCCGGGTGACGTCCGCCGACGAACGGAGTGCCCGCACACCGAACCATTGACTTCAAGGTAACTTCAACTTCTACGGTCGTCCCGAACCGCCCGACCCGTCGCCCGCCCCGCAGGAGTCTCAATGACGAAATCAAGCGGCTTGCGTGACCGGTGGGGCGGAGGTGAAGACCCTTCCGTCACGCAGCAGCGCCCACATCACGCTCGCTCGTCGGCGGGCCAGGGCGATGATGGCCTGGACGTGTTTGCAGCCCTCTCCGCGCTTCTTGAGGTAGAAGTCCCGGTTCGGTCCCTCGCGAATGATGCTGGTCTGCGCGGACATGTAGAACACCCGGCGCAGGCGGCGGCTGTAGCGCTGGGGCCGGTGCAGGTTGCCGGTGCGGCGCCCGGAGTCACGCGGGACCGGCACCAGTCCGGCCGCAGAGGCCAGATGGCCGGCGTC
>NZ_FMHI01000027.1 GCF_900090145.1 Streptomyces sp. WMMB 322 | reverse complement strand
CGATCGGCGAGACCAGATCGATGATCCGCGAGGTGAGCTGGTTCGGCTCCGTCTCCAGCCGCAGCCGCTCCTGCGGATACAACGGCGTCAGCTTGTTGAACTCCGCCCGCGACCTGCCGCCCTCCGGCGAAGTGCCGTTGACCGAATCCAGCCGCACCAGAGCATTGAACTTCTCCCGCCGCTCCCCCTCACGCGGCTGCCGCACCGCACCCGTGACGTGATCACCCTTGCGCAGCCCGTTCTTACGCACCTGCGCCAGCGACACATACACATCATTCGGCCCCGGCAGATACCCCGACGTCCGCACGAACGCATAGTTGTCGAGAATGTCCAGGATCCCGGCCACCGGAATCAGCACATCATCCTCAGCGATCTGCGGCTCGGCATCCTCACGCCCACCACGACGCCCACGACGATCCCGATACCGACCCCGACGACCACGACGGCCTCCGTCGAAGTCGTCGTCGTCACGGCGGCCGCCGCCACCCTGGCCCTGGCCCTGGTTCTGGCCACCGCCCTGGTTCTGGTTCTGACCGCCGCCGTCGCCCTTGCCGCGGCCTCGCTGCCGGTCGCGCTTGGAGGGCCGGTCCTGCTGCTGACGGCCACCGCCGTCGCCGCGGCCGTCGTTGCGGTCGCCGCGGCCGCCGCCGTCGCCCTTGCTGTGCTGGCCACCGTCGCCGCGGCCGTCCGTCTTCCCCTCGGCGGTGTCCGCGGAGGCCTCCGCCTTGCCGCCGCCCTCGCGGCGGCCCCGGCGGTCACCCGCGGGCTTCTCCTCGTTGGCGGGCTGCCCGGGAATGTCGATCTGGCCGGAGTCCTGCTGGCCCTCCGCACCGCTCTCTCCCGTGCGCGCACGGGAGGTGGGACGGCGCTTGGGCCTGCCGGCGGACTGGTCCTCGCCCTCCCCGGCGTCCTTGTCCCCGCCGCGGGCGGCCGGCGCGTCGGCGCCGGAACCTCCGCCCGCCTGCCGCTCCTTGATGGTCTCGATCAGCTGGCTCTTGCGCATGCGCCCGGTGCCCTTGATGCCGAGACCGGAGGCAACTTGCTGAAGCTCCGCGAGCACCATGCCCTCGAGTCCGGTGCCGGAGCGGCGGCGCTTCGGCGCAGCACCGGAAGCAGGCGCGGCGGAAGCGTCCGTGGCAGGCGCGTCGCCCTTCTCCGCAGGGGCCCTCCCGGAGGAGGTGCCACCCGAGCCTTCGGACTCAGGGGGAGCGGCGTTCACGCCCATCAGATCGGTGGTGTCGCTCACAAAGGGTCCTTCCCTGGAGCGGACGTCGGCCTGTCAGGCTCGGCGACCGGTCGTGCTGTCCGGCGAGGTTCCTGTGCGCGCGGACCTGGCCGAAACGGTGGTTCCCGCCTGAATGTGTGGCGGGGAGATCAATTCATGGTTCGACGTACAAGGTGAATGTGCGTCCTGCACGTCGACTCCGGAGCGTGCTCGGGACTGCACCGCAGAGCGAAGCAGCGTGGGAGGCTCCTGGAGGAAGAGGCGATCCTGGGCATGTGCCCTGGGGGACCGCTCAAGTACTGCATTCTACGGATCAGCACAGAGTTTCACGTGTGGATCACGAGACTGCGAGCACTGACTTGAGGTTAACACTACCGGGCCCAACAAACATTCCCCCTCTCCTGGATCGTCGGCCGCTCCAAGGCCTTCCTCCTGCTCCGCCGGGCGTACACCGTCACTGAGACGGTCCGCGGTCGCCGCCGTCCGCCTTCAGCGGCAGGACGCTCGCTCCCGCGGAGTCGAGGCTCAGCCTGTTCGCCGTCCACTGCTCGCCCGCGAGCTGTGCCACCTTGTCGGCGGCTCCGTGGCCCTCGGGCAGTGCGAGCACCGTGGGGCCCGCACCCGAGACAACAGCTGGGACGCCGTCCGCCCGCAGCCGGTTCATCAGTTCCACGCTCTCCGTCATCGCCGGTGCGCGGTACTCCTGGTGCAGCCGGTCCTCCGTCGCCGGCAACAGCAGATCGGGACGCCTGGTCAGCGCCTCCACGAGCAGCGCGGCACGCCCGGTGTTGAACGCCGCGTCCACGTGCGGGACATGACGGGGCAACAGCCCGCGCGCCGTCTCCGTCAGCACCGGATTCGCCGGTACGAAGACCACCGGCACGACGGACTCCGCGGGCTCCATCCGGATCGCGCGTGCGGCGCCGGCGTCCATCCAGGCAAGCGTGAAGCCGCCCAGCAGGCAGGCCGCAACGTTGTCGGGGTGGCCCTCGATCTCGGTGGCCAGCTCCAGCATCGCCGCGTCGTGGAGCTTGGCCTCCCCGCCCGTGGTGACCGCGCGCGCGGCGACGATGCCCGCGCAGATGGCCGCGGAGGACGAGCCGAGGCCCCGCCCGTGCGGGATGCGGTTGGCGCAGACCACCTCCAGGCCTCGCGGCTGGCCGCCGAGCAGGTCGAACGCGGTGCGCAGGGAGCGTACGAGCAGATGGTCCTCGTCGCGCGGCAGCGTCTCCGCGCCCTCCCCCGCGATGTCGACGTGCAGCCCGGAGTCGGCGACACGGACGACGACGTCGTCGTAGAGGCCCAGCGCGAGGCCCAGGGCGTCGTAGCCGGGGCCGAGGTTGGCGCTGGTGGCGGGAACGCGCACGCGGACAGCTGCGGCGCGGAACGCGGGGCCGGCCATCTCCCGATGACTCTCCTTGGATTGTTGACGCGATTTCCCATGGACCGCGGCGCTGACGCCGGACTGGTCACGGACCCTGTGCCTCCAGGGCCCGGCGGACCGTGCGGGGCCTCCCAGACGGGACGCGGGAAGGCCCCCGGAGTACGTAGGGGGGAGGGATGAACGCAAGCCTATCGAAGGAAGGTTCAGTGGCGACACAGGGCGCACAGGAGGCGCACGATGCGTGTCGCAAGCTGCTGCGCGCTCCCTTGCCGCTGGTCTCCGCACCGGAAACCGCTTCCGCTCCCCCGTCCCTCCGTCCCGCCCTGCTTCCGTCCCGCCCCCCGTCCTGCTTCGGCGAACTCACGCACCGGCGGCGCCGGTGTCAGGGGATGACTTCCCGTCGCCGGCGCGGACGAACCGTCAGGCCAGGCCCAGGCGTTCCGCCGCCGCGTCCGCGTCGATCGGCACCGTCACGGGCCGGGGTGCGCCCGCAACCGCCCAGTCGGGGTCCTTGAGGCCGTTGCCGGTGACCGTGCACACCACGCGCTGCCCCGGTTCCAGCTTGCCCTGCTCGGCGGCCTGGAGCAGTCCGGCGACGGACGCGGAGGAGGCCGGCTCGACGAAGACGCCCTCACGCGAGGACAACAGCTTGTAGGCGCGAAGGATCTGACGGTCCGTCACGGAATCGATGAAGCCGCCCGACTCGTCCCGTGCCCGCTCCGCGAACTCCCAGGACGCCGGGTTGCCGATCCGGATCGCGGTGGCGATCGTGCTCGGGTCCTTCACCGGCTCGCCGCGCACGATAGGAGCCGCGCCGGATGCCTGGAAGCCCCACATGCGCGGTGCGCGCGTCGCGGGACCGTCCGCGAGGTATTCGCCGTAACCCCGCCAGTACGCGGTGATGTTGCCCGCGTTGCCCACGGGCAGGACGTGGATGTCGGGGGCGTCGCCGAGCATGTCGACGATCTCGAACGCGGCGGTCTTCTGCCCCTCGATGCGGTAGGGATTGACCGAATTGACGAGCGCCACCGGGTACTTCTCCGACAGGCCGCGGGCGAGAGTGAGACAGTCGTCGAAATTCCCGTCCACCTGAAGGATCTTGGCGCCGTGCACCAGCGCCTGGCCCATCTTGCCCAGAGCGATCTTCCCCTGCGGGACGAGGACGGCGCAGACCATCCCCGCACGCACGGCATACGCGGCAGCCGACGCCGAAGTGTTCCCCGTGGAGGCGCAGATGACCGCCTGCGCCCCCTCCTCCTTGGCCCGCGTGATCGCCATCGTCATGCCGCGGTCCTTGAAGGAACCGGTCGGGTTGGCGCCCTCGACCTTCAAGTGGACGTCGCAGCCCGTGAGTTCGGAGAGGAGTTGCGCCGGCACGAGCGGCGTGCCGCCCTCGCGGAGGGTGACGGGAGCGGTCTCCGGGCCGACGGGCAGCCGGTCGCGGTACTCCTCGATGATGCCGCGCCACTGGCGCGAGGTGGCGGGTGCTGCGGTTTCCATGGTGGTCACTGTCCTCGATTCCCCTGTGCACGGGTCCCGTTCATTCGCCCTCGACCCGCATGATGCTGGCGACGCCGCGCACGGTGTCGAGGCCGCGCAGGGCCTCGACGGTCGAGCTCAGCGCCGCGTCGGGCGCGCTGTGGGTGACGACGACGAGCCAGGCGTCGCCGTCCTTGCCCTGTTGGCGCACGGTGTCGATCGAGACACCGTGCTCCGCGAACGTGGTGGCGACCTGGGCGAGGACGCCGGGCTTGTCGGCCACGTCGAGGCTGATGTGGTAGCGCGTGACGACCTCGCCCATCGGTGAGACCGGAAGCTGCGCGTAGGCCGATTCGCCCGGCCCCTTCGCCCCGTTGAGCTTGTTGCGGCAGGCGGCCACCAGGTCGCCCAGCACGGCGGAGGCCGTGGGCGCGCCGCCCGCGCCGGGACCGTAGAACATCAGCTGACCCGCCGCCTCCGACTCGACGAAGACGGCGTTGTACGCCTCCCGCACGTTGGCCAGCGGATGGCTCAGCGGGATCATCGCCGGATGCACGCGAGCCGTGACGGACCGGCCGTCGGCGGCCCGTTCGCAGATGGCCAGCAGCTTGACCGTGCAGCCCATGCGTTTCGCGGAGGCGATGTCGGCCGCGGAGATCTCTGTGAGGCCCTCGCGGTGGACGTCGTCCAGTCGGACCCGGGTGTGGAAGGCGATTCCGGCGAGGATGGCGGCCTTGGCGGCCGCGTCGAAGCCCTCGACGTCGGCGGTCGGGTCGGCCTCGGCGTAGCCCAGCGCGGTCGCCTCGTCCAGGGCCTCCCCGTATCCGGCGCCGGAGGAGTCCATCCGGTCGAGGATGAAGTTCGTGGTGCCGTTGACGATGCCGAGCACACGGTTGACCTTGTCGCCGGCCATTGACTCCCTAAGGGGCCTGACCAGCGGGATCGCGGCCGCCACCGCCGCCTCGTAGTAGAGGTCGTTGCCGTGTTTCTCCGCCGCCTCGTGCAGCGTGGGGCCGTCCTCGGCGAGCAGCGCCTTGTTGGCGGTCACGACGCTCGCACCGTGCTCGAACGCGGATGTGATGAGCTTGCGCGCCGGTTCGATTCCGCCGATGACCTCGATGACGACGTCGATGTCCTCACGGCGGGCCAGCGCCGCCGCGTCGGTGGTCACCAGCGCGGGGTCGACGCCCTCACGCACGCGGTCGGGGCGGCGGACCGCGACACCGGCGAGCTCCACCGGGGCGCCGATACGGGCGGCGAGGTCGTCCGCGTGCGCCGTCATGATGCGTGCCACCTCTGAGCCGACGACTCCACAGCCCAGCAGCGCCACCTTCAGCGGACGCGTACGCATCATCCGACCTCGCCTCTCGTCATTTCCGGTGCTGCCAGTCTCACGCACAGGTACGGAGATTCCACGCTCGTTCCAAAATGTGGGACGAATGTCTCGCTAGCCGACATCGAGACGCAGGAGATCCTCCTCCGTCTCCCGCCGGACGATCACCCGTGCCTCCCCGTCCCGCACGGCGACCACCGGCGGCCGCAACGCGTGGTTGTAGTTGCTCGCCATGGACCTGCAGTACGCGCCCGTCGCCGGGACGGCCAGCAGATCGCCCGGCGCGAGATCGTCCGGCAGGAACGCGTCCCGCACGACGATGTCGCCGCTCTCGCAGTGCTTGCCGACGACCCTGGAGAGCATCGGCGAGGCCTCCGAGGAGCGCGAGACGAGCGAGACGGTGTACTCGGCGTCGTACAGCGCCGTGCGGACGTTGTCCGACATGCCGCCGTCCACGCTCACGTACGTACGAAGACCCGGGAGCTCCTTGACCGTTCCCGTCTCGTAGACGGTGCAGGCCGAGGGCCCGATGACCGCCCGTCCCGGCTCGACGGACAGGCGCGGCACCGAAAGCCCCGCGCCGCGGCACTCGCGCTCGACGATCTTGCGGAGCGAGACGGCGATCTCGTGCGGCTCGCTTGGGTCGTCCTCGGGCGTGTAGGCGATGCCGAGGCCGCCGCCGAGGTCGATCTCGGGCAGCTCCACACCGTGCTCGTCGCGGATGTCGGTGAGCAGGCCGACGACGCGGTGCGCGGCCACCTCGAATCCCGACGTGTCGAAGATCTGCGAGCCGATGTGGGAGTGGATGCCGACGAGTTCCAGGCTGTCCAGCTTCAGCACGCGCCGCACGGCCTCGGCGGCCGGACCTCCCGGAGCCTCCGGGTGGCCGCGGTCCCCGGACGAGCGGGACGAGGTGTCCCCGGCGAGGGCGAGCCCGAACTTCTGGTCCTCGTGCGCCGTCGCGATGAACTCGTGGGTGTGCGCCTCGACGCCGACCGTGACGCGGATCTGGACGGGCTGGCGCCGTCCCAGCCTGTCGGCGATGTGCGCGACGCGGGCGATCTCCTGGAAGGAGTCCAGCACGATCCGCCCGACGCCGGCCCCGACCGCCTGCTCGATCTCGGCGCTCGACTTGTTGTTGCCGTGCAGGGCGATCCGCTCGGGCGGCATTCCGGCAGCCAGCGCGATGGAGAGTTCGCCGCCGGAGCACACGTCGAGGTTGAGGCCCTCCTCCGTCAGCCAGCGCACGACGGCGCGGGAGAGGAAGGCCTTGCCCGCGTAGAAGACGTCGGCGTCATCACCGAAGGCGTCGCGCCAGGCGCGGCAGCGGGCCCGGAAGTCCGCCTCGTCGAGCACGTAGAGCGGAGTGCCGAACTCCTCGGCCAGGTCCTTCACATCGAGACCGCCGACGGACACGGAACCGGTGGAGGTACGGGTGGCGGTCTGCGGCCAGACCCGGGGATCGAGCACATTGAGGTCGGTCGGGGGCGCGACGTAGTGCCCGCCCTCCGGCAGCACATCGGCGTGCCGGGGGCCTGCGGGGTGCGCGGAGCGGCTCATTCGGGTGCCTCGCTCTCACCGGTGCGGCAGACGGCCGTGACGGTGACGGCCGCACCGGCGCTCGCGCGCACGGCCGTGCTCACGTTCTGGTTGGTGTTCACGCTGATCGGGAGTCCTTTGCGGTGTTCGAAGTCCGGGGTGTCCGGAGGGCGTGGTTCGTGGTGCGCAACGTCGCTCCGGGATCACAGATGCGCGGGTGCGCTCACGCCGAGCTGGGTCAGGCCGCCTGCGAGCACCGTCCCGGTGGCTTCGACGAGGGCCAGCCGGGCTCGGTGGACGGCCCCGGGTTTCTCGTCGCCGCGGGGCAGCGGCGGGTGCTGGTCGTGGAAGTCGAAGAAGGCCTCGCCGACGGCCACGAGATGGCGGGCGTGCCGCGCGGGGGCGGACTGCTCGCTGACGCGCCGGTGGTCCGCGAGCAGCGCCAGCAGCGCGCCGCCGCTGGGCCCGTACGCGGGGCCGGCCTCCCCCGCTGCCTCCGGATCGGCACGGAAGCCCAGTTCACCCGCGTTGCGCGACAGCGCACGGGCCCGCGCGTGTGCGTACTGCACGCGGAAGAGAGCGCTCGCCTGCGCCGTACGCACGGCCAGCACGGCAGGGGCGTCGCCGGTGACGGCGCTCCAGCGCGCGATGTCGGCCGCGGGGTCGTCCTGGACGGAGGTGACGGGGCCGGTGCCGTTGCCGGGCCGGCTGCGGGATTCGCTGCCGTGCTCCGGGCCGCCGGCCAGGGCGACGGACGGACGCGACAGCTCCGCCACGAGCCCCGCCCGTGCACCCGCGTCGAGCGTGACGTTGAGGAACCCGCCTCCGGCGATCTCCACCGCGTCGACGCCGTCCTCCCGGAGCAACCGGGGCTGCACCACGCGTGCCACGTCGTGGGGCGTCATGGCCGCCGGACCCGCGAGCGCGAAGGCCACGTTCAGCGCGTAGTCCCCGGACCCCCGCCGGGGCGGCGACTCGACCGTCACCCGCTGTGGCAGCCCGGTGCTTCCCCGTACCGCGCCCAGTTCACCGTCGGCCGCGGCACGATGTACCGCGTGCAGCACGGTGCGGGAGAGCTGGGCGGGTGTCACAGGCCAAGCGTATGGGAGAGGGGGTGGGTCGGCGCGAACGGGATTCCCCTGACGGCAGGCGCGGTGCGGCATCGGGGGGCGCGTACGGTACCGCCCGTCACCGCTGATGACAGCGCGGCACTCGTGCGCGCCTGCGCGCGGGACCGGGGGCAGGCGCCTGCGCGCGGGCCCTCGGGCGGAGCCGGTGGAGGTCGTGCACCGGGCGGCGTGCCTTGCCCGCTGCACCGGACTCGAACACCGTCTTGCTTACGCGCGTGGCGTGCTTGCGTGCGTGGCGCGCGTCGCGTGCATGCGCGCATGGCGTGCGTTACGTCCTTGGGGGCCCGTACGTGTCCGGGTCAGCACATGCTTGGAGCACTCAGGTGCGGGACGGGTTGCCGTTGTACGGGACGGCTCAGCGGCGAGCCGTCCATCCGGCCGGCTCCTGCTCGTCCGGATCACCCCGCCGGGCTTCGCCGCCCTCCGGGCGTCGCGTCAACTGCCGCACCATCCGCACGAGTTCCGACGGCTCGAAGGGCTTCGCCAGCAGGGCGTCGACCGGGGGCTCGCGGCCGTCCTCACCGTCGAGCGGCGTGCAGCCGCTGACGATCGCGACCGGGATGTGGCGCGTACGGGGATCGGAACGCAGCCGCTCGGCGGTGCGCAGACCGTCGAGACGGGGCATCGCCACGTCGAGCGTGACGAGATCCGGCCTCACACCGTGCACAACGTCCAGACACTCGACGCCGTCGGCAGCCGTCACCACCTCGAAGCCTTCCAGCTCGAGATTGACCCTGATCAACTGCCGGATGACCTTGTCATCGTCCACGACAAGGACCCGGCCGGACATACCTGGCACACGACAAAGCCTAGGCACACCACTGCTCCGGCGTCCGGGTTTTGCCCTTTCCCACCCTTGCGGGGCCCGGCGCCGGCGCCGCGTCCAAGCCCGCTGCCACCGCTCCCCGGTGCCCCGAAACCGATTCCGGGGCACCATGACCAAGCTGGTACTGTTCTTCCTGTCGCCGCTCACAGCGCGACGAGCCCCCGTAGCTCAGGGGATAGAGCAACGGCCTCCGGAGCCGTGTGCGCAGGTTCGAATCCTGCCGGGGGTACTTCCGATCAAGGCCCTGACCAGCAGAAATCCTGGTCAGGATTTATTGTGTTCATGCCAAAAGGCAAACGGTTCTTTGACCGTTTGCCTTTTGGCGGCGCCCGCAAGTCGCGGCCCGATGGCGATGTTTGCTTGTGGCATCAGTGCAGCTCAGAGCGCTCGATGGTCCCAGCGCAAAGTAGCCACCCTGCAGCGACCGCGATGATTCCTCTTCAGCCGCACGAAAAGCCATCAGTGGCTTTGGCCAGCGCATCTTCGTTGATTCTGCGGAAAAGGCGCACGGTTTGGCGGGTCACTGCTCAGGCGAAGCCGTAGCTGTTTCGTCGTCCGGAGAAGGCGGATCGTAGGCGCGTAGGAGGTGCTCTATGCGCTGGTTGGTGATGGATTGCCGGTCGTAGAGACACTTCGCGTAGCGGGTGAGGAGGACGTCGACGCTGTTGCCGGCGCGCTGAGCCACCTCAGCCGGGTCTGCTCCTGAACACAGCCAGGTGGACAGTGCCGAGTGCCGCAGATCGTAAGGCTTGGTGGCGAGCGGGGACGCCACAAGTAGCGGCGGCAGGGCGAGCGTGCGGGCTTCGCTCCAGACCCTGTAGTACGAGGTGGAGCCGATGATGTCCCCGCGCTCGGTGAAGAACAGGCGGCCGTCGTCTGCGACCCCGAAGGTGTTGATGCTCTCGCGCCACAGGGCGACGAGGTGCGGTGGAAGGGGCACGACCCTGGTCTCGCCTGCCGGGCGGTTCTTCAGCCCACGTTCGTCGTGGCGGCGCCCGTTGTCGGTCCACTTCTTGCCCACCTGCGGCAGGGCCCGGTTGACGACCAGCCTGCCCCAACCGCTGGTGGGCAGCACGCAGTCGGTCACTACTACCCCGGCTGCCTCTTCCGGACGCAGTCCGGCGTAGTACATGCCGGCGAAGAAGCCGACGAGTCGTCGGCCACGCGCCCGGTGATAAGTGCCGACGTAGGAGACGGCAGTGATCAAATTTCGCGCCTGCTGAGGGTTGACGACCACACGGGGATCGACCGTGGTCACCTGACGCGAGACTCCACCCCGGATGTTGTCGAGCGGATGGCTGCCCAACTCGCCCTGTTCGACGGCGTAGTACAAGGCGCTCACGAGCACCTTCCGTTTGCGCCGCCATGTTTCCCGGGCTGCGGCCGTGCCGTCGCGCTTGCGGCGGAGTGCATCGAGCACGCCGCGGGCCACCGCCGGATCGTGCAGGTCGATCAACGGCCGGGACGCCTTCGCCACCCAGTCCAATACCAACCGTGCCTGTGCGGGGACTTCGCGTTCCTGGGGCCCCGGCACGACGAATGCCCAGCCCTGCAGCGAACGGTGCAGGAGCGACTCCTCGGGGCGACCCGGCAGGTCAAGCAACATCGCCCTCGTGATGGCCGCCAGCGCCTCGCTGTTCTCCCGCCGGGTGTGCGCTGCCCGCCCCAACCAGTGCGCCTGTGCATAGTTCACGGCGAACGCGTACCAACTCAGCTGCGACGGCCCGCGCGAACCGTATGCACCGGCCCGGCCGGGAGCCAGCCCCGCACGCAAGGCCCGCACCAGCTCCGCCCCGAACTCCCCCGCCAATTCCGCAGCAAGGCCGGCCCGCTCCGAATGCCCGCTTCTGCGTATCTGGCCGTGACATCGGCCCGCCCCCTCACCGAAACCTTGCCTGCTGCTCCAACCCCCACGTCTGTCCATGTCGGCCTCCTCGCGGATCACGTTCCGCCTGTCAGCCTCCTCCGACGCACCCCGCACAGAGCTATGCATACCGAATTTCTTCACGCAATAGCTGCTGCGTCCTTCAGCGTTCCAGTTTCCGCAGGTACTTGCCGAACTTTTCCAGGCCGTCGATGTTGCGGGGGCCGCTGATGCCTTCGTTGTAGTCGAGGATGAAGAAGTTGTTCTTCTTCACTGCGGGCAAATTCTTGGTCTGCGGTGACTTCTTGAGGAAATCGATCTTCTTCTTGGCGGGCTTGTCCCCGTAGTCGAGGATCATGACGACCTCGGGCTCGGACTTGGTGACGCTCTCCCAGTTCACCTGTGTCCAGCGCTGGTCGAGGTTCGAGAAGACGTTCTTCCCGCCGGCCTTCTTGATGATGTCGTTGGGCGGGACCTGGTTCCCCGCGGTGAAGGGCTGGTCCGTGCCGGAGTCGTAGAGGAAGACCGGTACCGGGCTGCCCTTGGGTGCCTTTTCCTCCACCGCTTTCTCACGCTGCTTGAGGTCGTCGACGATCTTCGTCGCCTTTTCCTCCACCTCGAATATCTTCCCGAGCCGCTCCAGGTCGGTGTAGAGGGCTTCGAAAGGCTTCTTCTTCTCCGGGTGCTTCGGGTAGTTGTAGCAGCTCTCGGTGTGCATGAAGCTCTGGATCTTGAGCTTGTCCAGGATCTCGGGTGTGATGCCGCGCTGGTCGCTGAAGCCGGAGTTCCAGCCGGCCACCACGAAGTCGGCCTTTGCATCGACCACGACTTCCTTGTTGAGGAGATCGTCGCTGAGCTTCTTCACCTTGGCGTATTCGGACGCCCACGGCGACTCCTTCACGGGAGGGTTCGCCGGTGGCATCACATAGCCATGAACGTGGTCGGTCAGTCCGAGGCTGAAGAGCTTGTCGGCGCTGCCGCCCTCGTAGGCGACCGTGCGCTTGGGGACGGTGTATTGGACCGGCTCTCCGCACCTCTTGACGGTGGCCTTCTCGGACTTCTTCCCGTCGGTCTCGACATCTGCACCGCATGCCGTGAGCAGGAGCGCGGCAACCATGGTCGATCCCATGACGGCGCGTCGCCGTGCGGAGTTCAGTGGCCGGGTGGAGTGCATGACGTGTCACTTCCGTTCGGTGATGCAGGGGTGAGGGTGAGGGAATACAGCAGTTGCGGATCACCCGTCAGCGGGTGGCTGACGACGGTGGTGCGGACGCCGAAGACGTCGTGAACCAATTCCGGCGTCAGGACCTTTTCCGGGGTTCCGGAGGCGACCAGGCGTCCTTCGGAGAGCACGCCGAGCTGGTCGCAGGCCGCTGCGGCGAGGTTGAGGTCGTGCAGGACGACCAAGGTGGTCAGGCCGGTGCTGCGCAGCAGCGACAGCAGCTCGACCTGGTGCCGTACGTCGAGGTGGTTTGTCGGCTCGTCGAGGACGAGGATCCTGGGCTCCTGAACGAGCGCGCGGGCCACGAGGACGCGTTGACGCTCGCCTCCCGAGAGCGTCAGTACGCCCCGCCGGGCGAGGTGGGAGATGTCGAGCTGCTTCATGGCCCGCTCGCACAGCTCCCGCTCCCTGGCACTGAGCACGTGGTTGCCCCGGATGTGGGGCGTACGGCCCAGAGCGACGACTTCCTCAACGGTGAAGTCCAGTTCGACCTCTCCGTCCTGGGCGAGGGCGGCGACGAGTTGGGCGCTTCGCCGCATGCTCAGACGGGAGAGTTCCTCCTCACCGATCCGCACCGCACCGGAACTCGGCCGCAGGGCACGGTAGATGCACCTCAGCGCGGTGGACTTGCCGCTCCCGTTGGGTCCGACGAGGCCGACGCACCGCCCGTTCGGCACGTTCAGGGAGAGATCGCGCAGAAGGTTCTTGCCGTCAGTCACGACCGACAGCCCGTCAAGGGTCAGGTCCATCAGCGGCCTCCGAACATGTAGGCCTTGCGGCGCATCAGCGTGACGAAGACCGGCACGCCCACCAGTGCGGTGATGACGCCGAGGGGCAACTCGCGCGGGGCGACGAGCGTCCGGGCGACGAGGTCCACCCACACCATGAACACCGCTCCGACCAGCGGGCTGACGGCGAGGACGCGCGCGTGCGTGGACCCGACGACCATGCGCACCAAGTGGGGCATGACCAACCCGACGAAGCTGATGGCACCGCTCACGGCGACCATGGCACCGGTCACGAGCGAGACGAGAACCAGAAGTCCCTTGCGGTGCCGGTCCGGGTCGACGCCCAGGCTCGCCGCCGTCTCGTCGCCGAGCGCCATCACGTCCAGGGCGCGGCTGTAGCGCCGCAGCACGACCAGGCCGAGCAGCACCGCCGCGGCCACGGCAGGCAGCGCTGCCCACGTCGCGGCGCCGAAGCTTCCCATCGTCCAGTACAGAACCGTGCTAGTCGCCTCGCTGTTGGGGACCAGATAGATGATCACGCTCATCACGGCCTGGAAACCGAGCGCCATGGCAACGCCGGTCAGGATGAGGCGCAGCGGGGACATCCCGGCCCGACTTACGGCAGCCGCATACACCAGGGCGGATGCCGCCAACGCCCCCAGGAAGGCCCCGGCGGACATGGCGTAGACCCCCAGCCCAGCGAGCCCTCCTGTGACGGTGACGCCGACGGCGCCGACGGACGCTCCGGACGAGACGCCCAGCACGTACGGATCGGCCAGCGCGTTGCGCACCATCGCCTGGACGGCGACCCCGATGGTGCTCAACCCGGCGCCGACGAGTGCGGCCAAGAGCACGCGTGGGGTGCGGATCTCCCAGACGATCTGATACGTCGTCGCCTCGCTCGCACCGATCTTCCCGCCGCTCAGGGCCGCCCACAGGTACCGGGCCGTGTCGCCGGGAGTGATCACCGCGGTTCCGAGGCCGATGGCGACGACGACCGACACCAGCAGCAGAGCGAGGAGGACGACGCAGGTCGTCGTCAACCTCAAGCGTGAGGCAGAGGGCTCGGAACCACGGGCGCCGGGAGCCTGGCCCGCCTTCCCCTCCGGGATGCGGGAATCGCTGCTCACCGTCGGCGCCGATGATGCTGACGGGCGCATGCGCACTCCTTTCCGGAACGGATGGTGGACGACGTGTTCGTCGTGAGGCCGGTCACGGGGTCGTGGACGTGTCGGACGAATCGGGGTTCTCCGTGCCGTCCTGGCCGGTGAGTTCGTCGCCGGAGAGACGCGAGACCAGGAAGGCCGCCCCCAGTGCCACCGCTGTGAGCGCTCCGAAGACCAGAGCGATTCCGGGATAGCCGGCGAGGCCGAGCCCGGCGCCGCCCAGGGAAGCGCCGACGAAGACGCCGAGGCTCATGCCCGCAGCGTTGATGCTCAAAGCGGATCCGCGCAGCGCCCCGCAGCGCCGCACCAGCAGGCTCACCGCACACGCGGCGACGACCGCGTGACTGGCTGCGTGGAGCGAAGTGAGGACAAGAGCCAGCGGAAGCCAGTGCGTGAAGTAGAACCCGACGACGGAGGCCATGGCGGCGACAAGGCCGAGGATCAGCAGGTGCTCGGTACGCACCCGCGGCTGCGCGGAGTTCGTCAGCCGTCCCGTGAGGAGATTGCTCACGAAGAACGACGCGCCGCTGAGCGTCCAGACGAACGAGAAGAGTCCGGGGTCGAGTTGGAAGCGGCTGTCGTAGTACGCGGCCAGATAAGCCAGGTACCCCATGAACACTGCGGTGCGGAGAAGGGATATCAGCAGCAGCGGCACGGCACCGCGCACCGCGGCGAGGGCCTTGAAGGAGGCGAAGTAGCTCAACTTCTCGCCGCCGTCGGCCGCTTCTTCCTCCACAACGGAACGCCCGCGCCGTGAGACCAGGATGGCGGCGAGCAGCAGCGAGACGGCTGTGACCGCGAGAAGGTCTCCCTCCCACCCCCAGAACAGCGCGGGCAGCGCGATCACGGGCGCCGCCAGCATCGCCGTCATGGACTGGGTGGCCGTGACCAGCGTCGCCGCCCTGCTCGCCGCCTTCCCAGAACCGAACCTGTCGGCCGCCGCCGCCGTCAGAGCCGGATTCAGTACGGCTGTCCCAGCCCCGACGAGCAGGCAGAACGCCACGAGAAGGACGTATTCGCCGCTCGCTCCGAGAGCGGCCGAGACCGCCAGCACTCCGAGCCCGCCGGCAGCGGCCCACTCCTTGGGGACCCGGTCGATCAGCGGCGCCAGTGCCGTACCGACCAAGAGGGCCGCGAGGCCCCCGAGTCCGCGGAGTCCGCCCATCGCCGCGACACTGCTTCCGGACTCGCCGGCGATCGGTACCAGATACGTACTGAAGATGGTGAACGGCAGCAGCCCGACCGCCGAGGCCAGCAGTATCGGCCACAGCGTGCGCGTCATATTCAGGTCGCCCGGAAGCTGCTCACCGGTGTCCTGGTCGTCGCGCTTCATCTGTGAAGTCCCGGCGCCGTTGCTCACGATGCCTCCTCGAGTCCCGCCGCGGAGCCCTCGGCCCGGTAGCGGTACAGGACGGTCGCGTCCGCGCTGAACTGCGAGAACGGGAAAGCCTCGGCCGACAGGGCGGTGACGCCGCTGGACAGGAACGCGCGGGCGACGGCGCTGCCGGTCTGTGCGTAGACCACGAGCGGTACGTCGTTCTGCCTGCAGTGCTCGAGAATCAGGTCGAACGTGCCGTTGCCGAGGGTCATTCCGGTGGCCACCACGGCGTCGGCCTGCTCCAAGACCTCGGTCATGTCGTCCGAGACCGGCTCACCCCACTGTGTTGTGCGCAGGTTCAGGTCACAGGGCAGGCAGACACCGCCCCGGTCACGTATCGCTTCGATCAGTGGATTCACCACACCGATCAGAGCCACCTTGGCGCCCGGCTCAAGGTCGAGGAGTCCCGCGATGGCGGCGTCCCGCGCCCTCGCCCGTATCTCCGGCGTTCCCGTGGGCAGCGTGACCTGCTCGGCGTCACCGGCCTCCCGGTGCGGACGGACCCGCGAGAGATAGGCGTCCAGTGCGGCGATGCGGACGGAAGCGGACTCGCTGCGCAGGAGCGTCTCCAGAGTGAATCCGGAGGCGTTCTCGCAGAAGTCGGGGCTCACCTCGCCGGCTTCGAAGGAGCAGGCTCCGAAGCTCTCGCCCACGCGCAGCAGGAGATAGTGGTTGTGGTAGGTGACGTCGCCGCCCGCCAGCCGCGTGGTGTGGTAGAGCCAGAAGGCGCTGGTGACGGTCACGTCCTTCGGATCCGGGCCGTAAGCCCCCTTCAGTATTCCCTCGGTGAGTTCCGCGACGGTGTGCGGCTTCGGGTAGGGCATTCTCAGTTCTCTCGTCGAATGGTGGATGTGGTGCCGGCTGCTCTGCGAGCAGAAGGCAGCACGTTCGGGCAAGCAGGGTTCTTTGCCGGGCGGTGGCGTCACCCGCCGTGCGCCGAGCGGGATATGTCACGCCAGGAAGCCGCCGACCAGGGGGGTTTCAGTTCGTCGAGGGAGGCGATCTCGTGCGGCCTCAGCGTCTCGATGTCCTTGGCACCTCGGTGCTGGGCGTAGGCGTCCTCGACGTAGCGGTGGCCCGTGTCGGCCGCGATGAAGACGTACGTGCGTGAGCCGTCCCCGCGCCGTTCCCAATGGGTGGTCAGGTACGCGGCTCCGGCCGAGAGCCCGGCGAATATGCCGGTGCTGCGCAGCAGTTCGACGGACCCCGACAGGGCGCATTCGAAGTTGACCCAGTGGATCCTGTCGTACAGGTCGTGCCGGACGTTCTTGAACTCGATGGCGCTGCCTATGCCGGCGATGATCATGTCCGGGTCCGGCACGTGTTCCGAACCGAACGTCACGCTGCCGAAGGGCTGCATGCCGACGACGGACACGTCGCGGCCGGATTCCCGCAGGTACGTGGCGATGCCCCCCGTCGAGGCACCCGATCCGACACCGCCGACCAAGGTGACCGGCCCCGCGGGGATTTCCCGGTCCATGACGTCGGCGACCTCGCGGTAGCCGTAGTAGTGGATCTCGTCGTGGTACTGCCGCATCCAGTGGTACGACGGGTTCTCCTCGAGGATTTCCGCGATCCGGCGAACCCGCAGTTCCTGGTCCAGTCGCAGGTTCTTCGACGGCTCGACCTGTTCCAGGGTGGCGCCGAGTATCTCCAGTTGCACGCGGAGTGTCCGGTCGACTGTCGTGGAGCCCACGATGTGGCACTTGAGCCCGTAGCGGTGGCATGCGAGCGCAAGTGCCTGCGCGTATATGCCGCTGGAGCTGTCGATGAGCGTGTCGCCCGGCTTCACGGCCCCCGAACCGAGCAGATGGCGAACCGCTCCCAAGGCCGAGTAGATCTTCATCGTCTCGAAACGCAGGCAGATCAGATCCGGCTCGAGACGGATCAGGTCGGGCTGCTTGATCGCTTCCGCGATATGTGAGTGCATCCCCGGCGCCCGTCAGACCGCTGCACTCGGGCGCAACTTGAACAGGAAGGTCTGCACGTCGTCCGTGTCCCACGTCTGATGGTGGATCACCTCAGGGAAGAACCCGGATTCGATCGCGTAGGCGACGATGTTCCGCAGCTCGGAGGTGTTGGAGACGATGAAGTAGATCTCACCGTCCTTCGCCAGCAGGTTGCGCTGCACGACCTGGTCGAAGAACCGCCGCACAATGCCTATGCCCACGCACACGTTCCGCACGACGGCCGGGTCCTCGCTCACCGTCTCCCGCACGGCGGGCGGGTTGAAGGTGATCACGTCGAACCGTGCTCCGTCGGGCACGCTCTCGAACAGGTCGGAAACCCGGGGGTGGAAGAGGGTTCCGGGCCGGTCGCCCACGATCCGCTCGTAGGCATCCGTCATCGCCCGCACGCTCTCGGGGTCGATATCCATCGCGTGGATCTCCTTCGCCCCGCGGAGCCCGGCGACGACCGCCTCGACACCGAGGCCGACGCCCATGGCCCCGTAGCACCTCCCGCCGACGGGGATGGTCCCGTCCAGGATCCGGTCGTGGATCATCCGGCTCGTCTCCCCCGGCGTGAAGACGCCGGGGGGCATGTCGAACGTCCAGTCCCGGTAGGCGTACGTGCGCCACGTGTGCAGGTCCGCCTTGGGGGTGTTGAGGGCGATGATCTCGTCCGCCGGAAGCGTGTGCGGAAGGGTTCCGTGGAGGTCCCACGCCCCGGCCACTGCCGGGTCGTCGGCGGAGGGTGCTGTCCTCGTACGGTTCTGCTCGCCCATGGCTCCTCCGTAAGTTGTTGGCGGCCCAGGAGGGCCGGGTGTGGCTTATGGCTTCTTGCCTTCAGTGGCTTCGCAGGAGTGGCCGCCCGGTCCTCCCGGGCGCCCTGGCTGCTGATTGAGATGTGTGTTTCGGTCGCTGATTACGGAGATGACAGCGGGGTGTTCCTCGGGCCAACGGTGTGCTGTTGGAACTGAGGAGGGGCGAGTGAACGGGCGACGGGCCCAGGTCTGGGCCGGCATCGATGCAGGCAAAGGGCATCACTGGGCGGCGGTAGTCGACGAGACCGGTGCGACGCTGTGGTCGAAGAAGATCGACAACGACGAGTCGGCGGTCCTGACCGCGCTCGGCGAAATCCTC
>NZ_FMHI01000028.1 GCF_900090145.1 Streptomyces sp. WMMB 322 | reverse complement strand
GGGCTCCGCCCGGAACTTGACGGTGCATCAACCCTCCGGGTTGATCTTGTGGTGACTGATACTGGGTCAACTTTCTCTCTCGGCCCCGGTGATGAGCGCCGGCGCTTCGCGCCGGAAGCGGGCTGGAGAAGAAGGGGGCGTCTCGTTGTAAGGCAAGGGCGTGTGTGCGCTCGCCTTACAGACTCTGCGGAATGGAAGTCGCTGGATTTCCACGGAAGTTCGGCCTGAAGTATTCCGTCGCACAAGAGCCCCTCTCATAGCGGAACGTGCCGCAATTGCATGAGCTGAGTCGGGACTGGAATTCTCCGGAGCTCTTCGCACGACGGAAACGCATGGGTGGCTTTGTTCCCTGGTTTCGACAGCGGTTGTTCAATGCTTCGGGGGAGGCACCCGGGCCGCGGCGTATTCGATGTTCACGAGAAGTGACAGCACCCGCGCACGCCGATGAGGGTTGCCGCTCCAGGCAGACCTTACGAACTATCGGATGCTCCAGCGGTGTGGATGGTCGGGATCGGTGGGGCAAACGAAGACGTCGGGTACCACTCGCGGCGGAGGAGGCCGAAGACCCAGGAGTCGGAGACGTCGCCGTTGACGACGCAGTCCTCGCGGAGGGTGCCTTCGCGGACGAAGCCAAGCTTCTCCAAGACCCGGGCGGACGCCACGTTGCGTGTGTCGGTCTCGGCCTGGACGCGGTTCAGGTCCAGGGTGTCGAACGCCCACCGCAGGACGGCGTGCGCGGTCTCCGTGGCGTAGCCGTGGCCCCACGCGGCGGCGTGGAAGACGTAGCCCAGGGACGCGCTGCGGAAGTCCGGGTTCCAGCTGGTCAGGCCGCACCAGCCGATAAACGCGCCGTCGCAGACGCGGTCGACGGCCACCCGCGCTCCCGTGCCTTCCTCTTCGATCGTCCGGCAGGTTGCGATGAAGCGCTGGGCGCGGGCCGGTTCGGTCCACGGCGGGGAGTCCCAGTAGCGCAGCACGTTGGCGCTGCTGTGCAGCGCGTATAGCGAGGCCGCGTCGGCGTCGGTGAATGGCCGCAGTCGCAGGCGGGCGGTGTGCAGCTCGGGGGTGGGCAAGGTCATGCGGAGCATCCTGCCGCGTCACGCTCGCCTCCGGCCATCTGTTATCCGGACGGTTGGGGGGGCGTACGTCAGCGGTGACGCCGGACGGGCGGTGAGTCCGCAGTACCGTGCCGGCCATTGCACCCAGCAGCAACCCGGCCCGGAAGCCCGCGGCAGAGAGGCCCGGGTGGGAGCCGCACCCCGGATACGACCTTTGTGCAAGTCGTCAATGACCTGATGTGACCGGCGCGAACCGGGCGCACCAGAGCGGGAGATGGGGGGGCCTGGATGTGCGGTGGAGCTCGAAGCGTGCTGGGTTGCGCGGAGGGCACCGACGCACCCGTACCCACCGACGTGTCCGCCAACTGGGAATTCGGCCCCACCTCGCAGCCCGCCGCGGCGCCTGGTGTGTGTGCGGGGTGGCCGGGAGTCGCAAGGGAAGTTGTAAGGAGTGTTGTAAGGGGGGTTGGGTTTCGGGTCGCCGCCGCCGCGGCGCCGCCACCGGTCGGGTTGTCAGGCGCCGATGCCGATGCCGGAGACGTAGGCGTAGGCGACGTATTCGGAGGCGATGTCCGCAATGATGTCGCCCCACGCCTGGTCGAGCTGTGCGTCGTCGCCGGCGGCCCAGGCGTGGGTGATGGTGGCCCAGTCCCGGATTCGGATGGAGCGTTGCGGGACGTCGCGTTGGCGCTGTGCCGGGACGTCGGTCTGGTTGACGGGGTAGATCTCCACGCGGGTGCCGCGGCCCGCCTGCTGGAGGCGCTTGGTGAGGGCTCCGGATCGGACCATGTTGTGCCTGCGGACTTCGCGGTAGGCGCGTTCGATCTTCTCCCGGGAGTTCTTGCTGGGCTTGGTTTTGCCCTGCTGCCAGCGGCGCAGGGTGCCCGGGCGGACGCCGGCCTCCCGCAGGGCCTGGCGGCCGGCGTGGCTGTCGAGGTAGTGCAGCCGGGCGCCCAGGCCGCGTGGTGTGGTGATGGGGGATTTGATGCCGGTCTCCCGCACGATGCGCTCCAGTTCGGCGGAGAGGGCGGCTGAGCCGGGGATGCCGCGGGCGCCGTGCTTGGCGTACCAGCCCCACTCTTCGCGGGCGCTCACTGGTCACCGCCTCCGAGGGTGTAGGTGTGCTTGGGCTTCATCTCGCTCAAGTCGCGTCCTTCGGTCCACAGTTGGCGCCAGTCGCCGACCAGGTGCAGCTCGTCGGTGCCGGTGGCTTCGACGACCTCGAGACCGGCAGCGTGGGCTTTGCGGGCTTTGAGCCACAGGTTGGCGAACGCCTGGGAGCGCAGGATGTGCATCCAGTCCGGGCGGCGGATCTCCCGGTTGTAGGTGGATTCCCCCATGGTCGAGATGAACTTCGAGTAGGCGGCCTTGAGATACTCCGTCGTCACCTCGTCGCCGGCCTCGATCGCCTCCCGGCGCACCCGGGCGAGCGTGCGGCGCAGCTTCTCCAGCACGTTCTCCGTCGCGCCGGACGTCCAGGACTCGCGGATGACCGGCGCGTCGCACAGATCCTCCCGGGCGCAGCGCTGGAGCAGGCGCAGGGTGGGTTCGGTGATCCAGACGTCGCCGGTCTTGCGGCGGTCACCCAGCGGTGAGGGGAGATCGGTGTGGTCCCAGGTGGGTGGGGTGATGCGGTGGATGCCGGCGCGCTTGGGGTCGTGGAGGCCGCTGGTGTCGTGGGTGAGCTGTCCGATGGGCAGGTGCGTTTTGAACGCGGCGAGGTAGGCGGCGTTCGCGTCCAGTGCGACGACCTCCCGCGCCGTGGCGTCCGTGCGCAGTGGCATGTTCTTCCAGTTCAGCCGTCCTTCCCAGACGGCGTCGGCGCCGGACTTCTGGCCCGTCTTCTTCAGCAGGTCATTGACCGGGGGGAAGGAGCTGTGTTCGTAGCGGCCGCCTTTGCGGGTGTGGTCGAACCAGCCCATCACATCGGGGACGGCCCGCTTGACCAGCGCGTTGGTGGCGGCGTCCGCGTCGCCGCCGGCAGCCTCCAGCGCGGCGGTGACGGTGGAGCGGATCTGGTCGGCCACGTCCGTATCGACCGACCCGGACCGTGAAGCGGCAGGGCGCGCCGTGGGGGGCGTTGTCGCGGGTGAGGGTGCTGTGGAGGGGGAGTTGGCCTCCAAGGGCGGTACCGGGGGGGCTGAGGGTGGCGCGGGGGCTTGTGCGGGCGCCTGGGCCGGTGCGGGGCCGTCGAGGAAGCGGGCGCGCTGGAAGTCGGGGCGCAGCCGGATGGTGGGGCTGCTGGTGTCGGCAGCGAAATCGCAGTCGGCGACCGTGAGTCGGGCCGTCTCGCCGTCGCGCTCGAGGTGGAGCACGACGTCCGCGCGCAGCCTTGCCAGGAGGGCGGGGTCGTCGGTGTCGAGGGCGGCGAGGACTGGCAGGTGGTGGGTGCGGGCGAGGCGCACCAGTTCGCGCGTCACGGCGGGCAGGGCCTCGCCGGACAGGGGCACGGCCGGGTCCGCTGTGGCCTGGAGGCGGTCGACCACGAGCAGGGCCAGGCTCTCCACGTCCGCGATGGTGCCGGCGATCGCGTCGGTGTCGAGGTCCTCGCCGTCGTCGACCCACAGCGGTGCCTGGCGGGCGGAGTCGAGTGCGGCGCGTACCTGGGCGGGTGCGTTGAGGGTGCCGGCGCGCAGCAGTTGGTAGTCGGCGCCGGTGTGGGCGGCGGCGATGCGGCAGGAGACGTCGGTGGCGCTGGGGCCGGAGGCGGCGTAGAGGACGGTGCGGCCGTGGGAGACGGCCGCCTCGCGTGCCGCGCTCGCGGCCAGCAGGCTGCCGCCCACTCCGGGGGCTGCGGCAATGAGGGCGAGGCGGCCGGGCTGGAGGCCGCCGGTGGCCTCGTCCACGGCGGGCAGGCCGTAGGACAGCGGAGCCCGGCCGGTGGTGAGGGAATCGAGGGCAGCGGCGGGTGCCGTCAGCGTGCGTGCGCGGCGGGGCGGGC
Source organism: Streptomyces sp. WMMB 322 (assembly GCF_900090145.1). GTDB lineage: Bacteria > Actinomycetota > Actinomycetes > Streptomycetales > Streptomycetaceae > Streptomyces. The sequence continues at coordinate 564 of NZ_FMHI01000028.1, read as the reverse complement.
GCGAGGGCTGCTGTGTCGACGGGACGGTGCCGGCAGCCGGGTCGCCGGGCCCGGCGGGTGCCGGGGCCGGAGTGGGGGGCGGGGTGGGGGGCGCACCGTCGTCGAGGTCGACGGGGAGGAGCACGGCGATGTCGCGGGTGCGTTTGCGCAGGCGTTGCGGGGCGCCGCCGGCGGCCTGCGTCACCAAGTGGCCCAGTGTCTGGCGGGCCTGGGTGAGGCCGTGGGCGGGCCAGGACTCCAGGGCCGCGCGCTGCTGCATGGTGAGGGCGTCCAGCGGCGTGAGGACGGCGCGGGCGACCGTGTCGCCGAACTCCCGTGTGATGACGACTTGCTGGCCGGATTCCAGCAGCTGGAACAGCGCCTTACGTGCGGCCTCCGTCCCGTAAGGGCCGGCCTCACCGTCCGTGGCCACGTCCCGCCCCTCCTTACAGTCCGAGTTGTAAGCCGTAACCTTAGCCTCTCGACGCGTATCGCAACGACGCGTCGCCTGCAGCGAGTTTGCTCGTGTCGATGCATCACGTCACGTCAGGCGTGATGACAGGTCAGCAACACAAGAGTGGCAGG
>NZ_FMHI01000029.1 GCF_900090145.1 Streptomyces sp. WMMB 322 | reverse complement strand
GGCCTCACCGAACGCCTCACCGCCGTCGACGGACTCCTCGTCATCAACTCCCCCACCGGCGGCCCCACCACCATCACCGCCGAACTCCCCTGGCGCGAGGAGGGCCGAGGCGTCCCCTCCGGATCACCTTGAGCGCGCCGGGCGAGACTGCCGTGATCACGTGAGCGCGGGCCGCCCCCGCTCGCCGGGGCCCGTACCGGCCCTGTACGAGCAGCGACGCGCAGTGACCGCGGCGGCGGTGCTGCGGCGGTGCTGCGTCACTGCGGCTGCCGGTCACCCGACCGGCCCATGCGGGTGAGCTGCCGGGGCGCTCGTGGGCGACCATCGTGTCAGCGGCTGCAGCTGCGCAGGCGGGAAGGTGGGCTCTGCTGTGGACAAGCCCCGGAACAACGGCGACAGGGTCGCGGTGGACCTCTCGGAGGGCTTCGGCGAGCGGCTGCTGGGGCAGCTGCTGGACCGTGCCCACGAAATGCCGCCGCAGCTCATCGCTCCGCTGGTGGCAGAGGAGATCTCCAGGGTCGGCGGCCGGGACGTCTCGATCCATCTCCAGGACTACGAGCAGCGCACGCTGGTGCCTCTCCCGGGCAGCGGGCTCACGGTCGGGGAGCCGGTGGCCGTCGACGGCTCCCTCCCGGGGAAGGCGTTTTTGAGCCGGCGAGCGCAGCGGGAGCAGCGGGCCGACGGGACACGGATGTATCTGCCGCTGCTGGACGGCAGCGAGGAAGTCGGCATCCTCTCCCTCACCCTGGACACCGTCGGGCCCGAGGACCTGCGGCTCCTCCGGCGGCTGGCCGGCCTGGTCGCGGACATGATCGTCACCAAGAACAGCTATACGGACCAGTTCTTCCAGACCCGGCGCAAGGGCCGGCCGATGAGCATGGCCGCGGAGATCCAGTACGAGCTGCTTCCCCCGCTGTCCATGACGACCCCGCAGGTCGCCGTCGCCGGCGCTCTGGAGCCGACGTACAGCGTCGCCGGGGACAGCCTGGACTACGCCCTCAACGACGACATCCTCCACATGGCCATCATCGACGCGATGGGGCACGGGTTGAACGCCACCATGCTGGCGACCCTCGCCATGGGCGCCTACCGGCATGCACGGCGTGCGGATGCCGATCTGGCGGACCTGTACACGATCATGGACGCCGCCATGGATGCGGAGTTCGGGCCCGAGCAGTTCGTGACCGGCCAGATGATGCGTCTGAACATCACGACCGGGAATCTGGAATGGGTCAACGCGGGGCACCCCGCACCCATGCTCGTCCGGGATCACCGGGTGACCCGGAGACTGGAGAGCCCTCCCGCGCTGCCGATCGGCTTCGGTGGGTCCAGCCCGCAGGTCTCCTCCCTGCAACTCGCCCGGGGGGACCGGGTGATCGCCTTCACCGACGGCCTCGTCGAGGAACACAAGATCAGCGGTGAGCAGTTCGGGGAGAGACGGCTCATCGACACCATCGAGCGGGTCTCGCCGCTGACCACCGGGGTCAACCAGCTGGTGCGCAGGCTGACCCTCGATCTGGAGCGCGGTCGCGGCGGAGTCACCAGTGACGACGCCACGCTCCTCATCGTCGAGTGGACCGGCGGCTCGGCCGACCACCTCGCCGCCCCCGATCTCTAGGCGTCTGCGAAGGCCCTGCCCGGTCGGGAACCTTCTGGATTTCCCCGGCCCGGTGTCTGCTGTGCCGCGAGCAGGTCGTGCCCGCGGGAGACGCGCGGCTGTTCGGCCGTCGACCCCTGGCTCCCGGCCATTCTCCGGAGCGGACCTCACCCAGGGGTGGGGTAAACCCCCGCGGCGGGACGCGTGCTCACGCCATGGCCGCGGCGCCCCCGGCAGCGGATTCTGTGAGGCAGGCTCACGCGGGCCGCGCGCCCGGGCGAGGCCGGAGGGAGAGATCCCGAAGCCCGACCGGGCGGGCGGCACTCGCCGGGCCCTCGACCCGGGCTCGCCGCCCGCCCGGCCGCATCACGCCGGGCGCGCGGCACTCGCCCACACCCCCGGAAGGACGGGCAGACCCCATGGCCACCGCCACCGACATCGCGCGGCCCCGCACCCGTGGGCTGCCCGGTGTGCTGCGCGCACCTTTCGAAGGCCGCACCTGGCTGGAGCTTCTGCACGTGGTCACGGGCATGCCCCTCGCATGCGCGTACTTCGTCTACGCGGTCACGACGCTCTCGGCGGGCGCCGGCCTGCTGATCACCTTCCTCGGCGTGCCCCTCCTCGCCGTGTGCCTGCTGGGCTGCCGCGCCGTCGGCCGCCTGGAGCGGGCGCGCGCGAGGGCGCTGCTGCGTGTGGAGGTCGCCGAGCCCGAGCCCGTACGGACGCTCCAGCGGCGCCGCGGGCCGATGCCGTGGGTGGGGGCGGTGCTGCGCAGCGGCGTCTCCTGGCGCCATCTGCTCTACACGGTGCTGCACTTCCCGTGGGCGCTGTTCTCCTTCGTCGTCTCCGTCGTCCTCTGGTCCGTCAGCGTGGGGCTGATGCTGTATCCCGCGTGGCAGTGGGTCTTCCCGCGCCATCTGGGTCAGCCCGGGATGCAGGTGGGGCCCGACGGGGTGACGGCCGACGGCACCACGCAGATCGGCGGAACGTACCTGGAGAGCCCGCCCGAGCTCGCGGCGACCGCCGTGGCCGGGCTGGCGCTGCTGCTGGTGACGCCGGCGGTCGTGCGGGGCCTGACCAGGGTCGACCGTGTGATGGTGCTCGGGCTGCTCGGGCCGTCCTCGCTCGCGACGCGCGTGCGGGAATTGGAGTCGGATCGTGGTTCGGTGGCCGACACCGCCGCCGCCGACCTGCGCCGCATCGAACGCGACCTCCACGACGGCGCACAGGCCCGCCTCGTC